>CP170502.1:0-5853790 GCA_047947185.1 Pseudomonadota bacterium | reverse complement strand
TTGTGACGCTTGCTGTGCTCACGCCATTGATTGTGATTGTACCGGTCAGCGCGGCACCCGTCATGCTGCTGCCCGAAACCGTCAGGGAGTTGGCCGCTGCCGTCACGTTGGCACCGGACAGGCTGTTGATCTGCGCCGCAATGGTTTTCGCATCACCGGCGACAGTACCCACATCCACACCATTGATCAGAAGGTCACCAGCTGACAGACCACCGGTTACCGCACCACCGGTCACTGTGGATGTCAGTGCAGCACCCAGGTCACCGGTACGTGAACTGGCGATGTTCGACACGTTGATGGTTTCACCTGCATTGGCGCCAATCTGGAACGCCTTGTTGGAGAAAGTACCATCAAGCAGTTTGATATCATTGAAGGTCGTCTGACTCGCAACGCGGTCGATTTCTGCCACCAGTTGGGAAACTTCCGTTTGCAGGGCGGCACGGTCCGAGGCACTGTTGGTGCCGTTGGCGGACTGTACAGACAGCTCTCGAATTCGCTGCAGGTTATTGGAAACTTCCTTGAGTGCCCCTTCTGCGGTCTGCGCCAGTGAAATACCATCGTTGGCATTTCGGGCAGCCTGCATCAGTCCACGAACCTGTGAAGTAAACCGTTCCGAAATCGCGAGCCCTGCGGCATCGTCTTTGGCGCTATTGATCCGCAACCCGGAAGATAGACGCTGCAAAGATGTCGTCAGACTCGATTGGGAACTGTTCAGGTTTCGCTGAGCAGTCATGGAAGCAATGTTCGTATTGATCGTTTGCGCCATGGTTTTCCTATCCTCATATTTAGACTCAAATTTTTGGTCTAATACCGGGTAGGCAATACTCCCGATATCGGACTTACCAACGGAAACTCAGTCCCGTCGATAAGCACTTATCGGTTGTCCTGGTCAAACCTTTAAATTGCCTGCCGGGAAATTTTCTTCACCCTCCCGGGTCAACAGGCAATTTGCGCCTCCAAAACGCTATGATTACAGGTATTTGAAGAGTGACAGATCCCTGATCTGCACGTATGCAAGCTGCGCTGCCTCAAGGGCAGTGCGCCGCACATTCAGCTCATTTATCGCCTCCACGACGTCAATATCAGCAATGGTTGAAAGTGACTTTTCGAACCCAAGCAGGGTTGCGCTATTGATGGACTCCTCCGCGTCAAGGGTATTCATGCGCGCACCAATACTGGCCCGTACATCCAGAAAATGACCAATGGCCTGATCAACACCGTCCAGGGCGCGATTGAGTCCATTGTTTCGTGCTGTTGAGGAACCACTATCCGACAGCAGTTCCACAGCCTGCTGAATTGTCGAAAACACATCCTGCCTGGGTGCGGGTCCTATTTCAAAACTGTCGCCATCCACGGGCTGGCCCTTTATGACAAGGGCGACGCCAGCAAATGTCACTGGCTCACCCGGCGTGAACACTCCCGCCTGAACGGTTACTCCGGAGCCTTCGCTAACCACGTATTGCGGGGGTATGGCCGGGTCCGGCTGCGAGACTGTGAGGGTGTATTGGCCAAATTCAAACGGACCGGCACTCTCGGCACTGACCACTCCAGTGCCACTGTTGGCAGCGCCCGCAACCACGTCAAAAACACCATTGCCGACCC
The DNA here is from genome assembly GCA_047947185.1 of Pseudomonadota bacterium. Classification (GTDB taxonomy): domain Bacteria; phylum Pseudomonadota; class Gammaproteobacteria; order Pseudomonadales; family Azotimanducaceae; genus JANQJA01. Next base: position 5,852,188 of record CP170502.1, on the reverse strand, counting down.
TGATATCCTGGAACACCGTATAACCGGAGTCGGCAGTCTCAATCTGTAGACCCGGGCCAATTGCCAGCGATCGGGTTCCCTGGTCACCCTGGTACACCACTTCGCCGGCGACCCGTGAAAAAGGCACAGAACTCGACTGGTATCCCCCAAACAGGTAGCGGCCGGAAGCATCCCGGGTATTGGCGATTGACAGGAGATGTTCGTTCAAGGCAGCAAGCTCGCCTGCGATGGCCTGCCTGCCATCACTGTTCAAGGTGGCATTATTGGCCTGGACCATCAACTCCCGGACCCGCTGCAGGGATTCACCCGCCTGTTTCACAACGGTCTCTGCATACTCGAGCTGGCCCCGTGCCGCGCCAATATTGGCCTGGCGCTGTTGAACGCCATTGATTTCCCGGGTCAGGTCATGGATGCGAACTGCATCCGATGGATCATCTGACGGCTTGCCGATTCGCTTGCCTGTCGCAAGCTTCAGCTCCGTCTCCGCCAGACGTGACTGCTGATCCATGATGGCACGAATACCCTGCGCCAGGATCTCACCGGAAGACATACGAACGGTCATCGGCGTGTCGCCCCAAGCAACACCTGGAACATGTCGTCCGCCGCCGCGACCAGTTGCGCCGCAGCCTGGTAAGCCTGCTGGAATCGCATCAGGTTGGCTGCTTCTTCATCGAGGTTCACCCCAGCCACACTGTCGCGTGCCGCCCGGGCCTGAATCAGCAGCCGCTCATCTGTTGCAGCCCGAACGCTGGCCTGCTGGGTCTGGGTACCAACCCGCGCGATCAGGTTACCGAACGCCTGGCCCAGGGTGCTCGTCCCTGCGAGAAACCGCTCGCCGGCGATCATGGACAGCGCTGTGGCATTCCTGTTGTCTGCTGATGCCTGGGTATTATTGTTGATGGTCAATTGATCACCGGGGCGTGGCTCACCGCTGAGTTCCAGGGTGAGGCCACCTGCGTCCTCGATCGTGACGCGCTTGCCGTTGCTGTCGAGGCTCGGATCAAAGGCAATAGTTGCCTGGGCCGCGCTGCCAGCGACCAGGAAGCCCGGTTGACCTGGGCCAAGCGCATCCAGGTCAAACGTGAGTGTGATCGCAGCCGCCAGCGGCAGGCCGGCAGCCGAAGTCACACCCTGGTCTTTCACAGCGAGAGTACCCAGGTTGGTTTTACTGACCGTCTGGCGTACCGGACCGCTGGCCGCAATGCCCGTGCCTTCACCAAGTAACAACCTGAATGTTGACGGTGCCGTCCTTGTGGCTTCAATCCTGAAACTGTCACCGACGGCCGGGGTGCCGGTGACAGTGAGCGACAGGCCATCAAACGCCATACCGCCGGGCCCACTGACCAGACTGCCATCACTGTCACGCGTAACCTGCCAGGCCGCGCCATCAAACTGCGCCGTGTAACCCGTTGCCCTGAGATCTGCAACCGAGTCAATGTTGACAGCCAGCACCGCTGAACCCGCGTTACGGTTACTGCTGATGGCCGCTGGCGGCGCTATGGCAAAGAAGTCCGCGCCTGGTCTGCCGGATGCGTCCAGTCCCAGCCGGTGTTGGGCGTTAACGCTGGTCGCAAGCCCCAGGGTGACCAGTCCAAGCTGGTCAAGTGCCTGGCCCAGCTGGCGGTTCTGGAAATCCAGCAGTCCACCAATTTCCCCGCCTTCAAGTTGCCTGCTGATATCAACGGCAACACCGGCACCCGGGGAAGCCAGCAGGTTGACCTTCTCCGGATCATACGCATTTGCACCAGTTGCAAGCAGAGTCGCCTGGCTGCCGATCACCAGGGACTGGCCTTTACCGATAAACACATCCACACTACCGCCCGCACCCTGTTTGCTGTCAATGTCCACCAGCGCAGCAAGCCGGTCCAGCAGCAGGTCACGCTCGTCCAGCATGACCATTGATGCGCCAGCGCCACCCTGTTGGCCGAGCAGCGTGTCATTCACCTCTGCCAGTCGAGCCGCGATATCGTTTACCTCAACAACGCTGGCACGAATACGATCTGCGGTCTCACGCTGCAGGGTCACCATGTTCTGGCTGGTATCACCCACCCTGCGGGTCAGCGCACCGGCTTCAGCCAGCACAACCTGGCGTTCTGCTGACCCGGTTGGATTCTGGGCCAGGCCATTCAATGAGTCGAAAAACTGCTGGATGTGTTGTCCCACTCCCGACTCTGCGTCTGCCAGCATGTCCTCAAGTCTGCCCAGCATGGCAGCCAGGGTATCGTTGGCGCCAAAAGATGATGACAGTTCGCGGGAGGCGGCCGTCAGATGGGCATCATAGGCACGCTGGATCGTCGAAGTTGTCACACCGCTGCCCACATAGCCGTTGCCAAGCCGCTGACCGGGCAGGGCTTCAAAATTGATCAACTGGCGACTGTACCCCTCGGTATTGGCATTCACGACGTTATTGGACGTCGTCGACAGCGCACGCTGCAGTGACAGAAGCCCCGTGGTACCAATGTTGAGGAGGTCCGCCATCAGTTGTCACTCGTGCCGGCTGCGCGTTCAATCTGCGCGACAATCAGGTCAGCAAGACCAAACCCCTGTCCCGAGACTGCAACCGCAACCTGCTGATCAAACATTTGCTGGTAGGTGCCCAGTGATGAATCAGAGAACAGGCCGCCATCCAGGGTTGCCTCCCTCGCGGACTTCAGCATCATATTGAGAAAAATGGATTCAAACTGCTCGGCAACCTCACGGGTGGCGGCGCCTTCATCCAGTTTTGACGTAATCTGGTTCAGCCCATTCAGGTCATGCCAGGCTGTGGGCGAAACTGCGCCAACCCCGCTCATATCACAATCAGTTGGGCCTGCAACGCCCCAACTTCCTTCAATGCTTCAAGAATCGACACCAGGTCACCGGGTGGCGCACCGACGTCGTTGACCGCCTTGACCAGGTCTTCAAGGGATACACCCGATTCAAACACAAACATCGGGTTTTCATCCTGGGTAATTTTGACATTGGATTCCGGCACCACCACCGTATCACCCCGACGCGCAAAAGGTGCCGGCTGACTCACCGCGGGCCGTTCGCTGACCGAGACGGTCAGGCTGCCGTGGGACACCGCGGCTGGTAGCACCCTGACGTGACTGCCTATGACCACGGTGCCGGTACGAGAGTTGACGATAATTCGGGCTGCCGCTTCCCCCGGGTTAAAGGTCAGATTCTCCAGTTCCGAGACAAACGCAACTTTCTGCGAGTAGTCCTCGGGCACGCTGACCTCAACCGACACACTGTCCAGGGCACGGGCAATGTTTGAGCCAATAAACTGGTTGATCGTCTCGGCAAGTCGCCGCGCAGTGGTGAAGTCCGGATCATGCAGATTGAGTTGCAAGAGACTGGCTGCAGCAAAAGGACTCGGCACCACCCGTTCAATCATGGCGCCATTGGGAATCCGGCCGGAACTGGTGCTGTTTACAGTGACACTGGAACCGCTCGCACCTTCTGCGCCAAAACCGCCAACAATCAGGTTACCCTGGGCAATCGCATAAGTCTGGCCATCGTTGCCCTTGAGCGGTGTCATCACGAGGGCGCCCCCTCGCAAACTCTTGGCGTTGCCAATTGATAACACGGTAACGTCCAGGGTCTGCCCGGTCTTGGCAAAAGCTGGCAGCCTGGCCTGGACCATCACCGCTGCCACATTTTTCAACTGCAGGCTGATTCCGTCCGGCACAACAACGCCCAGACGGTTCAGCATATTCTTCATGCTCTGTTCGGTAAAAAAAGTCTGTGCGGTCTGATCGCCCGTGCCATCTAGCCCAATCACCAGCCCATAGCCCAGCAGCTGGTTCTCGCGCACGCCCGCAATGCTGGTCAGATCCTTGATCCGCATGGCGTTGGCACTACCGGCAGAAAGCAGCGCCAGCAAAACCACTACCCTGACTAGAATGGCCATATTGCCCCCATGAAAAATCGGGAGAGCCAGCCCGCGGTGTTGGCGTTGGCAGTTTCGCCCTCACCACCATAATGAATCTCGGCATTGGCGATGCGCCAGGACGGTACGGTGTTTTCAAGGCTCACGTCCACCGGACGCACAATCCCCGACAACTGGATAAACTCCCGGCCGCGATTGATGCTGACCCACTTTTCGCCGGAGACCAGCAGGTTACCACCCGGCAGTACCCGCGCGACCGTCACGGCAATGGTGCCCTTCAGTCGATTGCTCTGGTTGCTGTCGCTGCCCCCCTGGAACTCATGGTCGGAATCGAGCTGGAATTCCAGGTTGGACGCATTGCCTATGACCCGCGTGCGGCCAGCCAGGATCGGGTTGGTGATGCTGTTGCTGCTGTTCCTGGCGATACTGGTGCTGCTGCTTTTTTCCGCGTCGGTATACTCTTCCAGCTCAATAATGAGTATGTCACCCACCTGACGGGCCCGAATATCAGCAAACAGCTCCTGGGTTCCGACCTGAATACCACCGGTAACCGGTGCCGGCGTAACCGGCGCATCCACGTAGTGTGGATAGGGTACCGGGCCGGCCAGCGGAGGCGTCGATGAGCACCCTGCCAGGATGGCAATCAGACTACACAAGGTCAGCAGTTTCATGAGATTTGCCTACAGGTTATTGGTGACGAACTGGAGCATCTGGTCGGTTGTTGAAATGGCCTTGGAGTTCATTTCATACACCCGCTGGGTTTCGATCATGTTCACAAGTTCTTCCACCACATTCACGTTTGACGATTCTGTGAACCCCTGCTGGAGTGAGCCCAGCCCACCGAGTCCCGGTGTCCCCAGTTGGGGGGCCCCGCTGGCACCCGACTCAAGGAACAGGTTTTCGCCAATGGGCTGTAGCCCGGACGGATTGACAAAGTCGGCCAGCTGGATGGTACCAACCTGCTGCAACTGGGCCTGCCCTGGTACACTCACGCTGACCGTGCCATCACTGCCAATATTTACGGCCACGGCGTTTTGCGGAATATTGATTACCGGTTGCACAACGTAACCGCTGGAGGTCACCATCTGGCCCTGGCTGTTAACCTGGAAGGCACCGTCGCGGGAGTAGGACAGCGTGCCGTCCGGCCGAAGCACCTGCAGGAAACCACGCCCCTGTATGGCCACATCCAGTGGGTTTTCTGACTGCACAAGCGCACCCTGGCTGAAAATCTTTTCTGTAGCGACTGTCCTGACACCCATACCCAGCATGAAGCCGGACGCCAGTTGGGTATCCTGCGAGGACTGTGCCCCCACCTGCCTGACGTTCTGGTACAAAAGGTCCTCAAACACGGCTCGCGACCGCTTGAAACCCGCGGTTGAGGCATTCGACAGGTTGTTGGCGATCGTCGACATCTTGTTCTGCTGGGCCTCGAGCCCCGTCTTCGCAATCCATAGCGCCTGGTTCATCTGTGTACTCCTGTGATTCCTTGTAAACCTGGTAAGTCCGCGGTTATGTCAGTCGCATGACTGACGCCAGGGACTGATCGTTGGTCTCGGCGGTATCCATGATCTTGACCTGGGATTCAAACTGCCGCGCGAGATCAATCATGCGCACCAGCGATTCGATAGGATTGACGTTACTGCCTTCCAGGGTGCCTGACACCAGCTCCACTTCCTGGTCAGGCACCGCTTCAAAACCGGCTTTCAGTCGTAACAGTCCGTCCAACCCCTTCTCAAGACCGTTGGCATCAGCCTGCACCAGCCGGATTCGGTCGATGACTGCGAGCGAATTGGGGCCCTGCCCCAGCGGCAGGATGGAGATGGTACCGTCAGAGCCAATCTCAATTTCAGCAAACGGCGGCAGGGCAATGGGCCCGTTGTTCCCCACGATTGGCAGGCCCGCGCCATTGGTGAGTTGGCCCTGACCATTCACCTGCAGATCACCCCGTCGCGTAAACGCCTGACTGCCATCATCAGCCTGCACCGTCATCCAGCCATCGCCGTTGACAGCCACATCCAGGGTACGATTGGTTGTGCGCAATTCGCCGTGGCGCAGGTCCACACTGTTGACGACCCTTGAGATTTCACCCTCGGCAGTCTGTTCGCTCAGAAACTTCACCAGATCCGCACGAAAGCCGGGTGTACTTGCATTCGCCAGATTCTGGGCGTTGACAGCCTGCGCGAGCATGGTGTCTTTGGCACCTGACATTGCGAGCCGAACCATGATGTCCATCAGCTTGTTTCCTTCAGGCCCGACTAGCGAAGATTAATGATGGTCTGGGTCACGGCGTCTTCCGTCTGGATCATCTGTGCGTTCGCCTGGAAGTTACGCTGCGCAACAATCATGCGAACCAGTTGTTCCGTCAGTTCAACATTTGAATCTTCCAGTGCACCTGACTGGATCACGCCCATACCCGAGGTACCTGCCGTTCCAATGACCGGCACCCCGCTTGCCGCTGTCTCCGACCAACCGGTGTCACCGTTGGCCTGCAGTCCGTTGGGGTTGGTAAAGTTTGCCAGCAGCACCTGGGCGAATTGACGCGACTGGCCATTGGTGTATCGCGCAAACATCACACCTGCATTGTCGATTTCCAGGCCTCGCAACTGCCCAGAGCTGTATCCATCCTGTTCAATGGTTGAAACCGCAAAATCGCTGCCAAGTTGGGAGGTTGCAGACAGGTCAAGGGTAATGGCCTGCACACCCGCACCGGAAGGCAATCCATTCGGGTTGAGCGGAGCCCAACCCGTAATATTGATGGCAATCGGGAGAGTGGCGGGATCAAACTGCCCATTTGACTGGAAGGTCACCGTATCCGGGCCACCCACGCTGACCCCGTCTATCATCGAGTGGATGTTCCATTCATTGGGAGTTGCCGACTTGACAAAATAGAGGCTCATGGCATGGGGTACACCCTGGCCGTCATACACGGTAACCGAAGTAGAAGAATTGAACATATCGGGGGAAGGTGTGGTTGGGGGCGAGGCAAACGCGTCGTAAGGCCCACCCCAGGGCACTAACGCCGCTGCTTCCCTTGAGTCAAGGTTTACTCCAAGATCCACTCGCTGAGTTGGACGCGGATCGATCAGCGATGAGTCTATCCTGAGGTCCGTTACCTGCCCGACCAGGTCACCCCCCGGTGTTGCCTGAATTCCCTGCAGGCGATGCCCACCGTTCCCAACGATAAATCCCTCTTTATCCACGTGAAAATTACCGGACCGGGTGTAGAGCGCCGCACCCTCGTCGCTCAGCACAAAAAAACCGCTGCCATTGATTGCCATGTCCAGGGAGTTACTGGTGAAGGTAATATTGCCCTGGCCGAAATCCTGCCCAACGCTGGCAAGAGAAACCCCTTTACCCACCTGGTTGCTGCCCGTGCCAAGCAGACTCGAGGTAAAAACATCTGCGAAATGGGCACTTGATGCCTTGAAAGCCGTGGTTGAACTGTTCGCCACGTTATTGCCAATAATACTCAGGTCAGCAGATGCTGCCTTAATGCCGGAAACTGCAGTTTCGAATGCCATACCAGTGCTCCTTTACGAAAATCGTCTACTTGAATTCTTCAATGCTGTCGAGGGTGACAGCTTCACCATTGGAAAGCGCCAGGGTAAGTTCGCCGGCTGCGTCCACGCTGACACTGTCTACGCGGCTCAAGGTGCTAACCTTCAGTACCTGGGTCTGGCCGGCTACCTGGGTCGTTGCGCTGAACGAATACAATCCCGCAGGCAGAGCCTCGCCATCACTTCGTTTCCCTTCAAAAAGGAAAGGCTGCAGTCCAGGCTGGCCCGCAGGCATTGTCTCTGACCATACGCGCTCTCCACCTGCTGTCCTGACTTCTACCGAAATGTTGGCGGAACCCGGCGGCACGTCAATTGTCCCCTCAATGAAACTGTTTTGGTCCAACAGGGCGACGGGGGAGTCAGCCATCACTTGCCGGCCAAGCAGACCGGTGGCTGAGATGAGCTGGCCGGTACGAAAGGAGTCCGCCACGTCCGTAAATGATCCCTGCAGATTCTGGATACCATCAACCATGCCGAACTGGGCGATCTGAGACAGAAAATCAAAATTGTCCATGGGTTTACCCGGATCCTGGTTTTCAAGCTGTGCCACCAGTAATGCCATAAAGTCTTCCTGTCCCAGGTCCGACTTGCCCCGACCAGCGCCTGGCACCTGTGCCGGGAAAAGTGTCTCGACCGAGCTGATTTTGTCCATGGAGCTCTCCCTACTGTCCGATTGTCAGTGTTCGCATCATGAGTTCCTTGGCCGTATTCATCATCTCGATGTTCACCTGGAACGAACGCGAGGCGCTCATCATGTTTGACATCTGCTCAACCGCGTTGATGTTTGGCATGTAGATAAACCCATCGTCATCAGCCATGGGGTTTTCCGGCATGTACTGCTTGCGGGGGGCAGTGGTATCTTCAACAATTCCGACAACGCGGACGCCAACTCCCTGGGAGCCCTGCTGCTCGTCAAATACCGCTCGGAACACGGGTATCTGGGCCCGGAATGTTGTTTCCGGCGAGCCTGCAATAGAGTCTGCGTTGGCAATATTGAGCGCAATGGTGTTAAGCCGGACATTCTGTGCATGCAGCGCAGATCCTGACAGGTTAAATACGTTGCTTAGGCTCATGACTAGTCTCCTCGAAGCGCTTTCATCAGTCCCTGGACACTCCCGTTCAGGAACCTGAGTGTCGCCATGTACTGGATGGCATTCTGTGTATAGGCCGCCTGCTCAAATTCCCGCGACACCGTATTGCCGTTGGCGTTCTCCTTGCTGCCTTCACGCAGAACAGTGGATCCGGCCTCTGCAATACCTGGCGAAAAATGACCGGGGGCCGACGCCTGCAGGGATTCGCTCGCCACCTGGCCCATGACGTCCGAGAACCTGACGTCTCTCGCCTTGTAGCCGGGGGTATCTGCATTGGCGATATTTGTTGCAATAACTTCAGCCCGCTGGGCACGGAGTGACAGCATCCTGCTTTCAACACTGATGGCATTGTCGATCCAGTTCATGGGACTACGATTCCAAATCCTGTCACCGATGATTTAGCAATCCACATGCCAACACTTCGGAGCCCCTGCTTTTCGGCATAGCGCAGGCCGCCTGCCGGCATTGACCGGCAGGCACTTGCCGGTCGGCGGCAACTACCGGCCACCCGGCACTGCAGCGGGTCGCGTGAATCTGGCACGAAGGCTGCAAGCACTCTGGTGAAACAGCAAACGGATTCGGCACAGGGGCGCCGGAACCCACGCATCAGGGAGACCAGCATGCAGACATTCGCCAAATACTTGACACCGGAACGGCAATGCCGACGCAGGAAACTTGACGCGCTGCCCATCCTCCTCATGATTGGCATTGCGCAGATGGCCGTGGCCAGCGACAAACGCCAGTCGCTCGAGAGCATCATTGACGCCGCAAGGTCCTACAGTCTGACCGTTGCTGCAAAACAGGGTAGAGCTGACGCAACCGTCACAACCGGCAGGCTGGATGCCCGCCTGCGCCTTGCTGCGTGCGACAGCGCCCTGGAGACATTCAGCAATCAGCCAACCCAGCCTCAGCGGAACTTCTCTGTGGGTGTCAGGTGTAAGTCACCTGTCGCCTGGACAATTTATGTACCGGTGACCCTGACCTGGCAAACCAGTGTTGTGGCGCTGAAAGCCGCCAAAGCACGTGGCGCAATTCTTGCTGAAGATGACCTGAAGATCATCCGACGGGAAGTACAGGCCAGTTACGTACCCCATCTTGAACAGTTGGATGACGCTGTTGGCAAGGCACTGACCCGCTCGCTGGGTGCTGGCACCCTGCTGACCACGGCCATGGTGAGCAACAGACAACTGGTGCGTCGCGGTGAACGGGTTACCCTGGTCGTCGAACGTGGTGGTCTCAGGGTAACCAGCAGCGGAACGGCAGAATCAGATGGTGCTTTTGGCGACAAGGTGCTTGTCAAAAATGCCTTTTCAAGCCGGCGGGTTGAAGGAAACGTCATGGAAGACGGTTCCGTCAGGGTCATCAACTGAACCCGCTCCGGCTGGGCAAAAATTTACGGATTTTGTGCTAAAGACCAATTGAGAAAGGACGATAAACAAATCACCATAACAGGATCTGAACAATGGTTATTCACATGAAGCCCACTGATACGGGGCAGACGACCGGTGCCCGGATTGAGCCTGCCAGTGACAAACTCCGGCAGAGCGCCGCCAGCGGTATTGTTCCTGAAGGAAAATCTGCAGATTCAGCCGACCGGGTGACGCTGACGCCGGCTGCCGAAAATGTACGCCAGACGGCTGCCAGGCTCGAGACCCTGCCTGACGTGGACCAGGCCCGTGTCGAAGCGGTGAAAGCAGCCATTAGCGCCGGGACCTTTGAAGTTGACGCGCAGAAGATTGCCGAGCGGCTTCTGCAGTCCCAGAAAGACCTGGGGTGACGCCATGCAACATGATACGTCAGCTATCCAGGCCAAACTGATTGAGGAATCCGAACAGCTGTCAGCACTGAAGACTGTGCTGGAGGCAGAAGCCAGTGCGCTGGACATGGATGCCATAGACGAACTGACCACCCAGGCCGTTCGCAAGCGGCGACTGGTGCGATCACTGGAAGATATCAGTCGTAGCTGGCACCAGCTTCTGCCCCAGACCGAATCGGGCGATATTGCCGCGACCCTGTCTGGCATCGACCCGAGTGGCCAACTGCGCATCCGGTTCGAAGAAAACCTGATGATTGCGCGAGCCTGCCAGCAGTCGAACCTTGAAAATGGTCTGCACGTCAATCGCCGCCACTATCTGGTACAGCGATCTCTGCAGGTGCTCTCAGGCGCAATCCAGGGACTTCCCGGGATTTACACAGCCACAGGCAGCAGCCAGTCGAACTTTGGTCAACGTCCGCTCGGGAGCGCCTGATTCAGGATGGCCAGTACCAATTCAGAAGAGATTGTCGTTGAGGAAACCCGAATCAACCAGATCATCCGGGGTCTGGCCAGTTCCCGTACCGCGCTTACCCTCGCGCTTAATGACAGCGACCAGTGGCTCAACTCTATTGTGCTGGATGTCACAGCGGATCGCATGATCCTCGATGATGTTGTCCACCGTGGCACTGACGCTGAAGTGCAGGCTGGCAGTGTGTTTTCCGCACGTAGCCGGGTCAAGGGCATTCCCGTCAGCTTCTCAAGCCGGGTTATGCGCATTGGGGCCAATCGTGCCGGCAAGTTTCTTGAATGTTCCTTGCCCGAGTACCTGCGTTATGCCCAGAAGCGCACGAGCTATCGCCTGTCGTTACCCTCGTCACTGCGCCCCCAGCTTTTTTTTCGCGTGGGAGAGGAAGAGCTTGAAGCCACTGTACGTGACATATCAGAAGGTGGTGCCAAGGTACTGCTGAAAGGAGAACATCCCCTGGCCCTCGGTGAAGAGACGAGCGAATGTGAGCTGTTACTGGATGAAAGCAGCGTGCTGACAACCAACGCACGCATCTGTCACCTGCGCACGGATGCGCGGCGCCAAATATCCGAGATTGGCCTTCAGTTTATGACGCTGCAACCCCAGGAACGCCGTCTGCTGCGCGACTGGATCTTCAAGTTCGAGCGACAACGTCTCCGCAACCGCGACTGATCGGCAGGCACCCGGACAACCGTTCCTAGCTGGTCGGGCCCTGGAAACTGATCTCTACCGTCAACATATAGCCTTTGCCGCGTATTGTCTTGATGAGACGCGGGTACGCACTTGCCCCTTCAAGCTTGCGCCGGAGCTTGCTCACCATGACATCAATACTGCGATCAGTCGGGATCCAGTCGCGGGAAGAAAGGCGTTCAGAAATCATGTCGCGGGTCAGCGTTGTGTTGACGCGCTCAATGAGCAGCGCGAGCATCTGGTACTCACCCTGGGTCAGGTGAACAAGGTTGTTCGCACCATCACGGAGCTCCCCCATAACCATATCGAGACTGAATCCGGCAAAGTGTGCCACAGTACCGCGGGTCTGTTCTTTCTTACCCAAACGACGACGGAGCACACTCCGGATCCTGGCCAGCAATTCGCGCTCGTCAAAGGGTTTTTGAACATAATCGTCGGCACCTGACTCAAGACCCACAATCCTGTCAACCTTGTCCTGGCTGCCAGTCACCATGATGATGCCCACGTCACTGATTTCGGTCAGGCGGGCGGCTATCTCAAATCCACTGGTACCCGGCAGGCCAATGTCCAACAGGACGAGATCGGGCGGCTCCCTGTCAAATGCCGTGCGCGTTGTCTTCCAATCCGACGCGGTCGATACCTTGAAGCCTTCCAGGCCCAGATAACGCTCGAGAAAATGACTGACGCTTCTGTCATCATCGACGACAAGTATGTGGTGCTGCTTTTCGCTTGCCAACTTTGTTCGGCCAACCCTTGCCAACAGTTCGCAAACTAAGGGACAGCCCCAGAATTGTCAAGGATTGACCCTTTGATCAACCGTTGTGACCGGCCCTTGCCAGCCGCAGCCGGACAAACCACCTGCAGCGAACGCCCGGAGGCAAGTTGCATGGAAAACTTTGCCCGGCGCCCTGTCGGCAGGGCCGCTTCTTATGGCCAATTGATATCAGGGAAAGCCTTGCCGGGTTTGGCAATAAAATAACCCTGTAGCAGGTCACAGCCCACATCCTGGCAGGTTCTGAGTTCAGCCTCCGTCTCCACACCCTCGGCAACCACCAGGGCATTCAGGTCATGGCAGGTTTCTACCATGGACTGGACAACCCGGCGCTTGATCTGGGATGTGTTGATATCAAAGATCAGGCTCATATCAAGTTTCACGATGCTGGGCTGTAGCGCGGCAAAACTGCTGAGGCCAGCATAACCTGCACCCAGGTCATCTACCGCTATGCAGAAGCCCATGTCCCGCAGGCGCTCTATACGTTCCTCTACCTGGGTCACCTTGCCCAGGTCCTCGCGTTCGGTAATTTCCAGCACGACCCGGTTGGCCATTGCACCAATCGGAGATGCAGGGTTTGCCAGGTCATCATCCATCAGGTCACGAGGATGCAGGTTGACGAACAGCCGGGTTTCAGGGCTGATGCCAAGCAGTGGTGCGACTGTGCGACTGCGTACCGTCCTCCCCAGGTCAAAGATGCGGTCCAGTTGCTCTGCAGCGCGACACACAGACCCCGGGTAAGGCAAGCGGGGATCCTGGCTGCGCATCAGTGCCTCATAACCAAACAACTTGCCAGTCGCCGCATGGACAATGGGCTGATAGGCCATCCAGAGCGTTTCCAGCGTGGCCTCGAAGGCATCCTCCATCCCGGCCATATCACCGGGGCGGAGGTGTTCTGCGCCGGACAGTTCAAGCGCCTTGCGCCGGAGCCGGGCCATGCGCGTATTCAATGCCGCCTTTCGTGCCACGTCCATCAACTCGGTCGGATTGAAGGGTTTGGTCAGATAACGAAAAGCCCCCAGGGCAATTGCTTCCTGCGCTGTCTCAATCGACGGCGTTCCGGTCAGCAGGATGATGGGCGTATCAAGATCAACACTGCGTATGCCCCGGATCAGTTCCAGACCCGTCATGCCCGGCATCTGGATGTCACTGACAATGACATCAAATTGCTGTTGACAGGCTCGCGCGAGACCAATCCCCGGCTCGGCAACCACGGTTGCTTCAAACTCGTTACCGCGGGTCAGAATGCGCGCGACCATCCGCGCCACGTCCTTGTCGTCATCAACGATCAATACACGTTTGATGCCTGATACCAGACCCGCCTCAATATTGTTGTCCTGTTCCGCGATGGCAGACATTAGTGAACCTCCGACTCGATGTGTTGTTGATTGCCGGGCAGTGAAAACCAGAAGCTGGACCCCTCCCCTGGCGTACTGTCCAATCCCATTTCGCCACCATGCGCCTCGATGGCAAGCCTGCAGAAGGTAAGACCCAGTCCGGTAGAAGGCTGCTTCTGTTCCGTCTCGCTGCACTGGCCAAACTTCTCAAAGACATGGGCGTGATACTCCGGCGCTATGCCAGGACCCTCATCATCAACGCAGATCCAGCAACTGCCATCTGCGAGGGTTTCGGTCGAGACCTTGATGGACCTGCCTTCCGGCGTGAACTTGATCGCGTTGCTGGCCAGATTGACGACAACGCGCTGGACCAGCCCGGCGTCACAGGTGACCGTTGCCTCATCACCGCAACGGTGTTCAACCACGAGGTTGTGCTCCGCTGCAAAAGTACGCAGCGAGGCCACCGCATCATCGACCAGCGCACAAACGCGGGTTTCTGCCAGCTTGAGCGGCATATTGCCCGATTCCAGCCGGCTGAGGTCCAGCAGATTGTTGACCATCACCATCAGCTTCTGGCTGCAGTTCGACGCAGCCTCAAGGTCCAGTTGACTTTCCTCGTCAAGAACCTCCGCATTTTCCGAGAGCATGGCCAAAGCCATTTTGATAACGGAGAGCGGGCTGCGCATATCATGGACAACCATATGGACAAGGTTGTCGCGCATTTCCTCCAGTTGTTTGAGTTCCTTGTACTGGCGCGAGAGGGCCTTTTGCAGCCGCGACAACTCCAGATGGGTCTTGATTCGCGCGGTCACCTCATCCAGGTCAAAAGGTTTGGTGATGTAATCCACACCACCTGACTGGAAGGCCTGGATCTTGTCATAGGTATCAGACCTCGCGCTGATAAACAGGACCGGGACTTCTCTGGTCCTGGCTTCCGCTTTCAGGCGCTGGCAGGTTTCAAAGCCATCCATTTCTGGCATATTGATGTCCATCAGCACCAGGTCCGGCGTTTCGTGTTCTGCTGCCCGTAACGCCATGGCGCCTGTTGGCACAGGACGGGGGCGATGTCCCAGTCCTTTCAGCATATGGGTCAGGATTTCGAGATTGGCTGGCGTGTCATCAACCACCAACACTGAGGCCGGCGCGTCGTCTATCATCAGTCGTCTCCTGACATGGCAATTTGTTGCGAATCAGTTCGTGCTCCGTTAACCAGCAGAAGCAATTCTTCATACCTGAATTGCAGTGCAAGGCGCCGCAGGTGGCCACGGGTAGCACCACCGCCGTCCAGTGCGTCGATCAGGTTAAGGAGTTCGTCAATGTCACCGGCCAGCAAGGCTGATTCGAACTCTGCCGCCATCGCATCGCTGAGCTCGAGATGCAGGTCGCTGCCATCGCTGACCCGCTCCACCTGCAGCGTCTCATAGCGATACCGAACGCCTTTCACCCGGCTGATTTCTTTCAGCAGTTCGTCCTCAAGGTAGGGCTTGCGGATATAGCCATCCGCACCTTCATCAAGACACTCCTCACCTTCTTCCTGGAAAGGGCTGGCACTCACGACTATTACCCTGGTTTCGGCTGACTGACGCTTGATCTGCTTCATCGCAGCCAATCCATCAATTTCCGGCATACGCTTGTCCATCAGCACCAGCTCAGGATTCCAGCTGGCCGCCTTGCAGATTCCGTCAGCACCGCCAAAGACAACTTCAACATCAAATCCAACCGAACGAAGAAACTGGCCAGAGAGCAGCGCATTCTCCCGGTTGTCATCAACAATCAGGATTCTCAGCGCCGGGCCGGCAAGACCAACCACGCGTTGGCGAGTGGACTCGTCAGTTTGTGTCTCGTCCTCCCCGGGAATGACAACGGGCAGGGTGAGGCGGAATTCACTGCCGACACCCATCTCACTTTGCACCGTAATTTCGCCATTCAGCAATCTTGCAAACTGCTGGGAGATGGCAAGCCCAAGCCCGGTTCCTTCTTCGGTTTCGGCGTTGCTTGAACTCCGTTCAAACGGCAGGAAAATTTTGTCCATGTCTGCTTTCGGAATACCCGGGCCACTGTCCTTGATTGAGACAAGCAGGGAAGACTGATCCTTCAGATACCGGACACACACCGACACCGCACCTTCCTGCGTGTATTTGACAGCATTCGATACGAGATTGACGACAATCTGCCGAAACTTCGACTCATCAGCGAAGAGGTTCTTCGGTACGCTGTCATCAATATTGATGCTGAAGGCCAGGCGGTTTTCTTCCAGCCGTTTACGCGCCACTGCATCTACCGTCTGGAACAGCATCCGAATGTCAAAAACCGATGGCACCACCTCAACCCGGCCGGAGTCAATCTTGGAAATTTCCAGCACATCGTTGATCAGCGACAGCAAATGCCGGGCGCTCAGGATAATGGATTGCAGATTCTGTTGATGTGTACTGCTGAGGTCTGCTTCTCGGGAGAGTATCTGTGCGTAACCCAGAATGGTATTCATCGGTGTACGAATCTCGTGCGACATGTTGGCGAGAAACATGTTCTCATCCCGCTGCACCGTCGGCCGGGGTGTAATCCCCAGCCTTGATGATGGTGGTGCCTGGCCACCTGGTTTGAGCGTGGCCGGTTGAAACCGTTCGTATTGCTCATTCTTCATCGGAGATCTTGTACCCGTTGTTGCTTTTCAGGATGCCAGGTAACCAAGCTGTGACTGACGCTCAAGCAAACGCTCGGCGTTGTATTTCTGGTCTGCCCGGTCAGCAAGGCACGCGGTTACCCGCTGCATTAACAGTTCCCACTCACGCCGCGACTGTCCGTCCGCGATAGCAGCTGGCAAGATTTCTTCCATTGCCTGCATGAAAGCACCGGCAAAAATGTCGAGATGAGCCCGACTCACCCTGGCCCGAACGTGCGCAGCCGCAATGCGTTCCAGCATCTGCCCCAAACGGTCTGGCCGGTCGGCAAAATTTGCAAACGCCTCAATAGCTGCTGCCAGTTTTTCCGGCTGGTTGTTGGACGTACTGAACATAATCCTGACCTCCGGCACCCGGACAAACAGAATCTGCAGCGCACGAATCACTATCTCAACGCGTCTGCCAGCAAATAAAGGCAGGGTTTCCTTGAATGCCATCAGTTCCAAGTGCCAACTCCTTTTGATCCTTCTCTTGATATCGACCCCAGGGTGCAAGAACTTTAGAAATTTTGAGCGGATCAACTCAGGCTGCCACGGTGAACTTGTACCCGGCGCCGCGCACCGTCTTGATAAAACGTGGATGCGCCGGATCTTCTTCGATTTTTCGTCGCAGCTTGGTAACCATCACATCAACACTTCGATCCGAGTAGATCCAGTCCCGCCCCGCGACACTTTGCAGAATATGCTCCCGATGCAGCACCCGGTTGGCGCTGCACACCATAATCTTGAGCAGGGCAAATTCCCGACTTGTGAGTGTGACCAGGTTTCCTGCCTCGTCGGTCAACTCCCTCGCATCCAGGTCCAGTTCAAAACCGCCAAACCGGATTCGACCTTCTCCCCTGCCCCGACTTGATTCAGCAACGCGCCGCAACACGGCTCGCACCCGGGCAAGCAGCTCGCGCTGGTCGAAAGGTTTGCTGATAAAATCGTCTGCCCCAATCTCCAGGCCCAGGACCTTGTCAACGGCATCCTCGGAACCGCTTACGATGATGATGCCGGTGTGGGATTTCAGCGAACGCAAGTGGCGGGCCGTTTCGAGCCCCCGGGAATCCGGAAGATTCAGGTCAAGCAGGACCAGATCAACATTAAATCGCGCAAGCAGGCTGTCCATCTCGGCGCGACTGTGGGCGGTGAACACCTCAAAACAGGCTCGTTCGAGGTATCCCGCGAGCAGCCGGCAGATGTCCTTGTCGTCGTCAACGACCGCAATCCGGAACGTCTCATCCGTGGCTGTCGGGTAATCCATATGTCATCTCCTGGGGCCGGTGCAATCAGTCGGTACTCAGGAATGGTTTACGGCGGGAGACAAAAAAACTTTAGGCAGGGATATACGGGTGCCGGCTGCGGCTCTTGCGGGAAATCAGGAAGAGGTCAGAAACACCGGGCCCTGCGTCACTGGCAGATTGCCCGGGTCAACAGCCTGATGTTCAGGCAGCGCAACCTGAACCTGGGCCGGACCAACCAATTCAACACTTGCCCCCATGGATTCAAGCAACGCGATCGCCAGTTGTAACGCCGGCTTTGCCGGATCAATACTGCCGCCCACTGACGTGAGACTGATCTCGATGTTTCCCGCGTACCTGCGTACGGTGGCCGAGACATCACCCTGGCACGCCTCACGGATCGCAAGCGTAATCTCGAGCAGGGATTGCAGCATCTTCTGCCGGTGTACCTCCACTTCACCCTCAAGTGCCGGTGACTCGACAACAATCAGGTGGTGGCTGGCGAAGACTTTCAGCAGTTCAGCAATATCCTGCATCAGTTTTCGAACCATCACGGGCCGGGTTTCGTCGGGTACCTCGCGCAACAGCAGGAAAAATCGCTCCATCAGGTTGCGGGTCCGGATCAGCGTGCCACGCAGGTGCTCCCCGATATCAGCCTCTCCGCCCCGGGCAACCATCAGGTTTGTATAACCAAAAGCGGCCGCCATGATGTTGTTCAGCTCGTGTTGGCTCTCTCGCGCCAGCCTGCCTGCCAGGCCCAACCGATGAAGCGTGATCTCGTCCATGAAATTTATCCTGCTGTTCGGTCCGCATTG
Organism: Pseudomonadota bacterium; assembly: GCA_047947185.1. Classification (GTDB taxonomy): domain Bacteria; phylum Pseudomonadota; class Gammaproteobacteria; order Pseudomonadales; family Azotimanducaceae; genus JANQJA01. The sequence continues at coordinate 5,833,870 of CP170502.1, read as the reverse complement.
TACCTCGACTGCAACAGGTGCAACCAGCCAGCGTCCACCGGCATCCCGGTGCGCTTGCCCTATCCGGGGTCCCGGGCGCTGCACAGGGTATCAGGACATTCAGGTCGTAGTGCAACCCGGGACATCACGAGGTCCCTGTGACATGTTTCGTCGTCCCGCGCAAAACCTTTAGCGGCTGACAAATCCACCCTTATCCGACGCCATCCACCGGGAGCATTAAAGACCCGCGCCCGATGGTCGATAAAGGGTATAAACCAATGGGGATACCATCATGAGTGTGCAGGTTGCAGATTCAATCACATCACTACAGGAAGAGATTCTGACGGCGCTGGCCAAGGACGAGCTGTTGCTGCCCAGCATGCCGGAAACAGCCTTTTCAATCCGGCAGGCTGCAGAAGACCCGGAGATTTCCATTAATGCAATTTGTGACCTGGTCGCGGGCGACCCGGCCATTGCCGCCCGCATCATCCAGATTGCCAACTCACCACTGTTTCGTGCGATCAAGCCCATCGAAACCTTACCCAACGCAATCGCCCGGATGGGTATCAAATACAGTTGTAGTTTTGCCGTGGGCATCGCCATGGAACAGCTTTTCCAGGCCACATCAGACGCTGTTGACTCACGCATGCGAGCTTCCTGGTCACACTCGGTCAGCGTTGCCTCGCTGTGCCAGGTGTACTGCACCCATTTTACCCGCCTTGACCCCGGTCAGGCGACGCTGGCCGGGCTTGTCCATGGTATCGGCAAGCTACCTTTACTCACCTGGGCGGACGACAATGACTGGGATGAGGCGCAGATTGATCAGACAACTGACGCGCTCCACGGTGTACTCGGCCAGGAGATCCTGGCCAGATGGCAGTTTCCGGAACAGCTGCAGCTGGTGCCGTCACATTATCTCGACTTTGAACGAGACACTGACGCGCCGGACTATGTGGATCTGGTCTGTGTGGCCAATCTGATTACCCACCGCGACACGGATCATCCGCTCGGCCGGATTGATCTTGCCGGGGTTACCGCCTTTGAACGCCTCGGCATGGATGTTGAAGAAGTGGGTCTTCAGGAGGAACTCAACAGCGAAGCCGAAGCAGCCCGAAGTCTACTGGGCTGACGGGAGGTATCAGGTGCGCGCCAGGGAAAAACCCAGCCTGGGAAAATGGACCGCAAGCTCCCCTGCCTCTGCATCATCGCGCAGCACAACAATGTCTTCTGTGCTGGCCACAACCAGCCGGCCCACCACGGGATCAAATCCGTAGTCGATGGGCGTTACCGAGACCTGTTCCCCCGCTTCAATACCATCCAGACCGGGATCAACCGCCTCCTCCACCCGGGGTGACGCCGCCCGCGCAATCGCCAGCGCCTCGCTCCCTGTCATATCGGAGAATTCCCCAGGACCAAATGCCCGCATGCGCCCCATCCAACTAGCCAGCGCGCTGAAAGGAGCAAACAGGTCCTGCAGCGTGGGATTGTTATACACAAACCAGAGGCAGTGGTAGGTTGAAAAATCCGCAATCACCGGCGCTGCACCAAACAGGTATGGCGTCTCCTGAAACTGCCTGTCGAGACGGGCGAGGTGCGCAAGAAAATAGGGGTTTGCCTCGGCAAGGGACATGGAAAGTGCATTCGACCCTTTGGTCAGTGCTGCCCGATCGGCGGCAAACGCCGCGGCCTGCACGGGATCCGACATCAGTCTGGACGCGGCCAGTGCCCGGGGCTGAAACGCCACTGCAACCGCCACCCTGAAAAAAATGAATCCGTCCAGGCTGCCATGGCAGATGCAGCGGCAACCGAAACCGTCGGGTACAGGGGGTGATCGGGATAGCGCCGATCAAGTTCACGGGCAATCGCTGCTGAATCGCAATAGATGTTGGCGCCAATTTGCATCACTGGTGTCTTCCGGTAGCCACCCGTCAACGGCATAAGATCCGGCTTTGGCATGATCACGGGAATCACAACGCTGTTCCAGGGCACAGCCTTGAAGGCAAGAATGCGGCGGATTTTTTCCGAGAAAGGTGATTCCGGGTAATGGTGCAAAATGACGTCGTGCATGCTGCAAGTCCTGGCAAAAGTCCTGTTGACCGGGGCACTCTACAGCCCAGGCCCGGGAGTGTACCATGACCGCAACAGGGTCGATGCAGCGCCCGGCGATTTGCCCTGACGCGCTGGCAAAGTCCCACAATTTCCCGGCAAGCAGAAGAAGCGGAGACAGCAGATATGCCCAGGATCCAAAGTCAGGGAGTAGAGCTCTACTACGAAACCCATGGCAGTGGCCCACAGACACTGGTGTTTGCACACGGCATGGGGGGCAACGCCGCCATCTGGTTCAACCAGGTTGCGTACTTCATGGAAAAGTACCGGATCATCACCTTCGACCATCGCCACTTTGCGCGTTCAAGCTGCACAGAAGACCAGTTCCTGCCGGCACTTTTTCCCTCGGACATACTCTGCATCATGGATGCCTGCGAGGTGTCACAGGCACACTTCATCTGCCAGTCAATGGGTGGCTGGACCGGTAGCCAGTTGGCGCTAATGCACCCGGACCGGGTAGGCAAACTGGTGATGAGTCATACCCCCGGGGTTTTCGTCAACCGGGCCGCGGTCAACGACGCACGACAGGTTGCTGCAAAAGTCAGTGCGCCCGCCCCGGCATTCGGGAGTGCGGCACTGGCAGCCGACTTTCCTGCCAGAAATCCGGCGGGTGCAGTGCTCTACAACCAGATTAGCGCATTCAACGGGATCAACCCTGCGGTGGTGCCAAAAGCCATTACCGCCGCACAACTCGCCGTTGATACCGACACTCTCTCTGACTATCGAATACCCACCCTGTTTGTCAGTGCTGACCAGGACAACCTCTTCCCCGCCAGCTATATCAAAGCGCTGGCGGCGACGCTTCCCGGTGCACGTTTTGTCAACCTGGGTGATGCCGGGCACAGCAGCTACTTTGAGATGCCGCAGGCTTTTAATCAGACGATAGAGGCATTTCTTGAGGAAAACCCGACAGGCTAGGCGAAATGTCCTGCGGAATCGGCGAGTGAAGTGCGGGGGTCGATAGCGCGATAGGAGGGGCGCGCCCGCAGACGATCCAGATAGGCTGCAACCCGGGGGAAAGCGCCCAGATCCATGCCATCGACCTGCAACACCATCGCGACCGCCATAAAAGGCGCATCTGCCAGGGAAAAGTCACCACACAGGTATTCGCGCCCGTCAAGCTCCTGCTCAAGGTAAGGCAGACCCCGGCTGCGGAGCCCGCTGCGCCCCGCTTCCATAGCCTCGGCATTGCGATCTTCCGGGGCCGACCAGAGCGGCATCCAGATTTTTGGCAGGTCTCCCACCAGAAAGGCCTCGTCACCCATGTTCTCAAGCATACGCATTCTGGCCAGGCCCAGCGCGTCCGCGGGTTTGAGCGCATTGTGGGGGTACCGGTCTTCGATGTATTCGTTAATGACGGTCGAGTCAAAAATCACGCCGTCGTGTTCAGTTTCGAGATAAGGCACTTTGCCCAAGGGATGTTTCGCCAGCAGCCCCGGCGGCTTCTTCCAGAGGTCACCCGGCCGCAGGCGATCCACCCTGTAATCCAGCTCTTTTTCTTCCAGTATCACTTTCACCTTGCTGGCATTGGTAGAACGCAGTGTTCCCCAGGGATACTCACGTTCTGTTGTGGCCAGAACAAGCATGGTCTACTCCTCGTCCAGTCGGACGCTGCTGTCAATTTGGGCCCAGGCCAGTTTTGCCATATTAAAGGCACCGGCGCCCGCCGCCTCGGCATGTTTACTCGCGGCGGTTCCGTCCAGTACCCGGCGCGCGATTCCCTGGAGAATACCCGCCAGCCTGAACATGTTGAAGGCGATGTAGTAATCCCAGTTGTCTATTCCCGATCGCCCCGTCCGGCGACAGTAAGCCTCAACATATTCTTCTTCCGGGGGAATCCCCAGCGCCTTCAGGTCAGCGTTCCTGAGTGCATCGCGATAGGGCCTGCACAGGTAGGCAAAGTCAGACAGCGGACTTCCGAGCGTGGAAAGCTCCCAGTCCAGGATACCGATGACCTCGTTCCGGTCCCTGTGCATCATCATGTTGGCAATCTGCAGGTCACCGTGGACAATGGTACAACTGTCATCCTCGGGTATGTTCTTCGGCAGGTACTCAATCAGGTTATCCATATAGGGATTTTCAACCGTTTTGGTGTACTCGTACTGGCCCGACCAACGGGTGATCTGCCGGGCAATGTATTCACTGTGCTTGCCAAAATCGGCGAGACCCACTTCATTGAAATCCACCATGTGGAGTTTGGCGACCGCCACATTGGCCGCATCCCAGATCTCTCCACGCTCTGCCTGTGAATAGGGTCCGGCGGTGCTGTCCCAGATCACTCGTCCCTGAAGGTACTCCATGATGTAGAACATGGTACCGATAACCGATTCGTCTTCGCACAGGGCGTAGGTTCTCGCCGTGGGCACATCGGTGTTCTGCAGCGCAGACAGTACCTTGTATTCGCGATCCACAGCGTGCGCGGACTTCAGCAACTGGCCAGGTGGTTTGCGGCGCATCACGTATTGCTGGTCCCCTGCGGTCAGGAGGTAGGTCGGGTTTGACTGGCCGCCGGCAAATTCCTCCACCGTCAGCTCTCCCTTGAATCCCTCAACATGTTCCGCCATGTAGCGCTGCAGCGCACCAACATCAAACTGATGGCGCTCCTGAACCGGAATTGTCCCGGTGTTTTCCTGGGCTCGAAAGTCCGTCATGCAATTCCCCCCTGTTTATATGTTGGTGCAGTCCCGGGCGGTGCTGCCGCCTTTTGCCCGGCATGGAGGTGCCCGGCATGGAGGTGCCCGGCATGGAGGTGCCCGGCATGGTAAACCAGGCACCTAACCTGCGCGTCCATTTTCCGGTTAATCCAGCGCCTTCAATATTGCCAGCACATCATCATGGTGTGTTTTGGTGTTCACCTTCGCGATGACCTGTTTCAACCTTCCGTCCATCCCGATGATAAACGTGGAACGGTTGATGCCCATGTATTCGCGGCCCATAAATTTCTTCAGCCCCCAGACACCATACTTCTCTGCCACCTTGTGATCCTCGTCTGCCAGCAGGTCAAAGTTCAGATTTTCTTTCTCGCGAAACTTCTGAAGCCGAGATACCGGGTCAGGACTTACACCGAGTACCACCGCGTTTCTGCTGCCGAGCTTCGATTTGCTGTCCCGCAGGCCACAGGCCTGGGTCGTACAACCCGGTGTCATGGCCTTGGGATAAAAGTACAGCACCACATGTTTCTGCCCAATAAAATCTTTCAGGCTGACGTCAACACCGTCCTGGTTTTTCAGCGTAAATTTTGGTGCCAGGTTTCCTGTCTTCGGAAGTGTCATCTACAGATCCTCGTCGCGTGAGACATGCAAGAACTTACCAGCTTCGCTCCTGTCTGGCTACGCTGTCGAATCACAATTATGCCCCAGGCAGGGGCACGGAATGACAGGCAAAAAAATGGGAGGTAACCCTCCCATTCCTGTGCACTGTTTGCTTCTGGCCTGCCCGGAATGATCTATTCAACAGTCCAGGTCTGGCCGCTGCGAAGCAGTTTGTTCATGTCCGCCTCACCCGCCCTCTGACGCACGGCAATACGCTGGTCGTAGACGTCGTCAACATAGGCATGGGCAGGGGCACAGTAGATGACGCCGACAGGTTCGGGGAACTCAGGTGCATGGATATCTGCCAGCATCTGCGCGAGAACCTTGTTGGTTTCATCGTGCACCAGGATATCAGCCTCTGTGACACCCTCCTCACCAATGACAACCACCTCAAGCTTGAGGTTTCGGGTATTCAGCCGAATGCCCTTGTTCCGTTCCTTCCCGAACAGCATTGGCTCGCCATGGGCAAGTACAAGGCGCATGTCGTCTGCAGTCTTCTTGTCCTTCACCTGCTCAAAGATGCCGTCGTTGTAGACCGGACAGTTCTGGTAAATTTCAACAAAAGAGGCGCCACGGTGATCATGGGCCCGGGTCAGCACCTCTGTCAGGTGTTTCATCTCGGTATCAATGGATCGCGCGACAAACCGTGCGCCTGAGCCCAGCGCAAACTGGATCGGGGACAAGGGGTTATCAAGGGACCCGTCCGGGGTTGAGGGTGAACGGGTGCCGGGTTTTGATGTCGGCGAATACTGGCCTTTGGTCAGGCCATAAATTTCGTTGTTGAAAAGCAGGATGTTGAGGTCAACGTTCCGGCGCAGCACGTGAATCATGTGGTTTCCGCCAATCGACAGACCATCGCCGTCACCGGTGATAACCCAGACATCCAGTTCCGGATTCGCCAGCTTGACGCCAGTAGCAATGGCGGGCGCACGTCCGTGAATCGTGTGGAAGCCATAGGTTTCCATGTAATAGGGAAATCGTGACGAACAGCCGATACCCGAGATGAACACGATGTTTTCCTTCGGAACGCCCAGGGTTGGCATCAGCTTTTGCACGGTTTTCAGGATGGCATAATCACCACATCCCGGGCACCAGCGTACTTCCTGGTCAGTTTCGAAATCCTTGATGGTAAGGTTTTGTACAGGGGCGTTCATCTATGACTCCAGGGATGCCTTGATGGCATCAGAAATTTCGCGGATTTTGAAAGGCTGGCCAGACACCTTGTTAAGCGGCCTGGCATCCACGAGGTAATGGCTGCGCAGGACGTACACAAGCTGACCGGTGTTCATTTCGGGCACAAGCACTGATTCGAAGCCTGCCAGCAACTCACCCAGGTTTGGCGGCAAGGGCCAGAGATGGCGGATATGAATATGGGACACGTCCTGCCTGTCCTGCCGGGCACGCTTGACAGCCTGGTGGATTGCACCATAGGTGGAGCCCCAACCGACAACCACGAGTTTGCCCGATGTGTTACCCAGGGCCACCGTCTGGGCGGGAATGTCGCGTGCAATACCGTCTACCTTGGCCTTGCGGGTATCAGTCATTTTCTGGTGGTTAGCAGGCTCGTAGGAAATATCGCCCGTCTCAAAATCTTTCTCAATGCCACCAATCCGGTGCTCAAGCCCCGGTGTGCCCGGTTTTGCCCAGACCCGGGCCAGGGTATCAGCGTCCCGGTTGGCCGGCGAAAATCCTTCCGGCTCTGTCGCAAACTGCACGGGAAACGGTGCATAGGACGCCATGTCCGGTACCGCCCAGGGCTCAGACGCATTGGCCAGGTAACCATCACTCAACAGAATGACCGGCGTTCGGTATTTTGTGGCGATGCGCACGGCTTCGATAGCGACATCAAAACAGTCCGCCGAGGTGCAGGCCGCAATCACCGGCAAACTGGTGTCAGCATGGCGGCCAAACAGCGCCTGGTTCAGGTCGGATTGTTCCGTCTTGGTAGGGAGTCCGGTTGATGGGCCACCACGCTGGGTGTTGACAATAACCAGCGGTAGTTCAGTACCTGCCGCCAGCGAAATGGCCTCACCCTTCAGCGATATCCCCGGCCCGGAGCTGGATGTGACCCCGAGCGAACCTGCAAAAGAGGCGCCTATGGCTGCACAGACTGCGGCAATCTCGTCCTCTGCCTGAAAGGTAAGTACATCAAACTGTTTCTGGCCCGAGAGTGCATGCAGCAAGGCAGAGGCCGGGGTAATCGGATAAGAGGCAAACACAATTGGAATGTCGGCCAGTTGGCCACCCGCAATCAACCCAAAGGCAAGGGCCTCGGTGCCGGTGGTATTGCGATACAGCCCGGGTGGTACCTCCGCCCTCGGCACGTGATAGACCTCAACCCCAGTAGGCAGTTCTGCTGTTTCGCCGAACGCGTGGCCTGCATTCAGCGCCGCAATATTGGCATCCCTGATTTCAGGCGCTTTGCTGAACTTGGCCGTCAGACCAGCAATTGCAGCATCCCGACTGCGCTCAAACAGCCACATCACAAGACCCAGGGTCCACATGTTCTTGCAGCGAACCGCAAACTTGTGGGTCAACCCATAAGGTTTTACGGCTTCCAGCACCTGCTTTGTTATATCGATGGAAATGAGCCGATAACCATCAAGCGAGCCATCTTCCAGTGGATTTTCCTTGTAACCCGCCCTGGCCATGTTCTTGTCAGTAAAGGCATCACTGTCGACAATTACCAGGCCACCTTCAACCAGGTCTTTCAGGTTGGTAATCAGCGCCGCAGGATTCATGGCGACAAGGACATCGACGTCGTCACCCGCCGTGGTTACTTCATCATTGCCAAAATAAATCTGGAATGCAGACACGCCAAAGGTTGCACCGGCAGGCGCCCGTATCTCTGCGGGAAAATCGGGGAAAGTTGCGAGGTCATTGCCGAAGATGGCTGTCGCCTCGGTAAAATTTGTACCGGTAAGTTGCATGCCATCACCGGAATCCCCGGCAAAACGTACCACAACCGACGATACCACGTTGGTTTCCGTATCCTGATTGACCTGTTCAACAACTGACATAAATTATCAACCCTGCAAGTAGATTCTTTGCGCCCACACGTCCTTTGATCCACGACAAAGGACGCGTGGCATAGTGGCTGGGATGTTGCCGTCAGCATATTTGAGCGCCAACATGCACACGCGGTGCCCTTCCCTCTCTCGGGCCCGGATTTTAACAGATAAATCAGGCATTTGTAGCGCGCCGGCAGGACGAAACATCAGGCCCCCAGGACGCGCAATTTCATGACCACCGAACCGATGATAATCTGGTCACCATTGTTGACCGCAACCGGCCCTTTATCATCAATTGACTGGCCATTCACCGAGGTGCCATTGGTAGAACCCAGGTCCTCAAGGAAAACGCGGTTCTTCATGACCTTCATGCGGGCATGCTTGCGTGAGACATCCACGTGGTTGATCGCGAAGGGCGAGTCCTGCGGATTTCGGCCGATCACTATACCCTCAGGATTGATCAACTGGTCACCAGAGATACGGAGCAGATAGCGGATGCCGTCTTCGTCACGGCCGTCCAGGACATATTCAGCAAGTTGCTCGTTGTGCGGGACAGTCGCGCCGACAACCGGAGGAACAGCGGGGCTCTCCTCCAGGGGTGGGGTATCAGCCTGCACCGGGGCAGGCCTGCGAAACACCAGCACGGCGAAAAGCACCACCAGTATCACGATCACAAGAAGCGCCAGCCAGAGCTGGTTCCGCGTCGCATCAGCAACCCGTCCCTGTTCTGCCAGCGCTTCCCTGAAGCGGGCCTCAGCCGCCTGCCGGTCCCGCTCGAGGTAACGCATGACAGCTTCAGTTTCTGCCTTGATTGTCGCTGTCTGCTCCGCCATTTCCTGGCGAGTCGCTTCAGCCTCATCCTGCGCCCGGGCTGCCGCCTGCAGCGCCGCATCGGCCCTCTCCCTGGCTTCCCTGGCCCTGGCTTCAACGATGTTAGCTTCACTCGATGCCGTGAGTCGTTGCTCCAAATCCCGGGCCACCTGTTGCGCCCGGGTCGCCCGCTCACTCGCAAGCCGGGCTGCCTCGGTTGCCGCCTGCGCCTGCTGTCGAGCCTGGTCCATGGCCGACACACAGGGCCGGTCCGACTCGGACACAGTCACTCCTTCCCGCGCCAGCAGCGTACGAATTGCGCTGCCATCGAGCGCCCGGGTATTGCCGTCAGATGTGCCAAAGCCCAGGTTGATGCCCACGACTTCGTTGCATTCATTCACCAGGATGGAGCCCAGGGAATCGCTGCTGACACTTGCACTGTGGCTCAGTATGCCCACTGATTGTCCCGGCATGGTATAAGCATTGACCAGCAGCCCCCGGGCAAGCACGGGGGCACCGGCGCTTAAAGTTACCGCCCATATGGGGTCACCTGGTGCAGGTGCTGCCAGGCTGAATACAAGTTGCTCGGCATCCGTGTTGTCTACCCGCAGCAGCGCAAAATCGATGGGTGCGTCGAGGCGCAGGACCTTCGCCGCCTGTTCGTCCCCTGCTGGCGTGACAGCGGTGATGGTCGGTTCTCCGGCCAACAGGGTGGCACTGGTCATCACATAAGCATCCCGTCCCCTTGTCTGAACCACAAAACCTGTACCTGTCCGGACCCGGTCAGTGCCCACGTAGGCATGGAGTGTCACAATGCCCCGACCAGGATCCGGCGTGCTGACTGCCGCTGCTGTGCACAGGGGTACTGTGACCAGAACAAATAAAAGCAGGCGCTCGAAAAACATGGACAGAGTGTGGGCACGAGGCAGAAGAAGACGACCCAATATACTCCAAAATGGTTAAATCTCAATCACTTATCACGACAAATCAGCCTGCAGGCAGGCAAGTTCAAAAGATTGTTGTGTCACGGGGAACAGGGGGGCAGGTCTAGAATTGAGCCGTGGGTTCAATCCGCGCTAGACTGCACACCCAGGCTTACTCCTACACAAGGTATTCATCATGCGCTTCAGTCTCTGGCCCAGCCCTTCAGCACCCTTCGCTGAAGTCACTTCACTTGCAGCTCATGCCGAAGCAACCGGCTGGGATGGACTCTGGCTGGCTGACCACTTCATGCCCAACGCACCCGACACCAGTGCACCCTGGCCCGAAGCCTGGACCACCCTGTCGGCAGTGGCTGCCCTGGTACCCAGGATCAGGGTCGGCACCCTGGTCACGGGAAATACCTACCGACATCCCGCCGTGCTTGCCAAGATGGCCGCCACCGTGGACCACATCAGCGGTGGCCGGGTCGTGCTGGGGCTGGGGTCGGGCTGGCAGGAAAACGAACACCAGAAGTACGGCATACCGTTTTCGACGGTTGCTGGCCGGCTGGCCCGGCTCGAGGAGGCCTGCCAGGTCATCAAGGGCTTGTTTACTGAACCGGCATTCAGCTTTGCGGGCAAATATTACCAGCTCGATGATGCCCCCCTGGAGCCGAAACCTGTTCAGCAGCCACTGCCACTCCTGATTGGTGGCGGCGGGGAAAAAGTCACCCTTCGCATCACAGCACGCTATGCTGACGAATGGAACGTCTGGGGTAATGTCGCAACGCTGAAACACAAGATGGCGATCCTTGACCAGCACTGTGACCAGGCACAACGCGACCCGGCCCTGATCCAGCGTTCTGCCGTTGCCATGATGTTCCTGTCTGACGACCCTGAGTTTGTGAAAAAGATGTCCGCTGACCCCGCCAGGCCAACCATCGCCGGCAACGTCAGCCAGGTCCAGGAAATTGTTGCCGCTTATGCCGCTGCCGGTGTGGACGAGCTGATTGTACCGGACTGGACCATGGGACCCGGTGACACCACCCAGAAACGAGACATCCTGGACAGGCTGATTGCTGAGGTTGCCCCGGTCACCCGGTAATCCTGCAATCTAGAATTTGAATTATCAACCCAGAAGCGATATCGTTTTTCGATCAAAATCTGTCAAGTCAGTCCCGGGATATCCTGTTTTGCACCTGCCGCCCATTCGCCAGCTCCAATATCTCGTTGCCCTGAAAGACGCCGGCCATTTTGGCCGTGCGGCGAAAGAAGTCAACGTGACACAATCCACCCTCTCCACCGGCATCAAGGAACTGGAAAACTTCCTTGATGTGACCCTGGTTGAACGCACCAACAAGTCAGTTGTGTTTACCCAACTGGGGAATCAGATTGCGGCCAAGGCGCGCTATATCCTCATGCAGACCGAAGACCTGGTCCAGGATGCCAGATCACATTCTGACCCGCTGTCCCTGCCAGTGCGGCTCGGTGCAATTCCCACAATTGCGCCTTACCTCGTCAGCCACTTCGTGAAATCAATCCGCAAGCGTTTTGGTGGCCTTAAACTCTATATTCGGGAAAACACCACCGGCAACCTGATTGAGGAACTTGTTGCCAATGAGCTTGACCTGGTCATTCTTGCGCTGCCGTTTGACGCAGGCCAGGTTGAAACGCGAATCGTCTATCGCGAGGGTATGCACCTTGCCTACCACAAGAAATCGACCCTGTTGCAGGGCAAGAAGGTTGACTTCGACTCGCTGCCGGACGAGAGCCTGCTGTTGCTGGATGACGGGCACTGTCTGCGGGACCATGCGCTGGCCGGTTGCAGGCTGAAGAGCGCCAAAAAAATCCACACCTTTGGTGCCAACAGCCTGGATATGCTGCTCCAGATGGTGGACGAAGACCTCGGGGTCACCGTGGTACCCGATATGGCCGTTGAAGCCGGGGTGCTCAAGGGCACCAACATCCACACGACCCGCCTGCCGGAAAACCGTTACTATCGCGATATCGGCTTTGCCTGGCGAAAAGGCACATCACGGGAACCCCTGTTCAACGAGTTAATGGCCCTGCTCCTGCCGAGAAAGTGACCCGCATTACACCCGGTTTCAGAGCTACACTGTCGGCTACAGGATAACCCCGGGAAACTGTGCAGAACGCGTGTTTTCGATTGGCCGGTTGCTGTTCTGGTGATAGGTGAAGACAACCGAGAGCTTCGTCTGCTCCGATCGATTGCGACCCGCAGCGTGAAACAGGCGGCTGTGGAAGAACAACACGTCACCCCGCCCCAGTTCAACCGGTATGGCACTCGACAGCAACACCTTGTTCTCGGCCAGGTCAGTGCGCAGGAACAGGGCTGCATCAAAGCGGCCCGGCTCAATTTGCAGCAGGTGTGAGCCCGGGATGACCCGCAGGCAACCATTCGCTTTGGTCTCGGGGCCAAGCGCCAACCAGACGCTGATCAGGTCCTGTTGATCAAAGGCCCAGTAGCGATTGTCCTGATGCCAGAGCGTCGCGCTGCTGAAGCCGGGATGTTTGGTCATGATGCAGTTGTGGTGACATTGAGAGAGGGTGACCCCCTCACTGCCAAACAGGGTTTTGAGTCGGCTTGCCACCGCCGTGGACGTTGCCCAGTCACGAAAGACGCTGTGACGTGCATAAGCGTGCAACAGGCGTCTGGGTGTTCTTCCGCCTTCGGCCGCCGCATCACGGGGGGCGCCCGGATACTGGACATCCACCTCGTACTCAATGGGTGCCAGGAACTGGTCCAGGTGCAGGTTGGCTGTGGCTTCCATGGCAGCACAGACAGCTTCCTTTGCCAGTCCCCGGACAATCAGGTAGCCATCGCGGTGGAAAGCCTCAGTCTCGCTTCCGGACAATACCTCTCCGTTTATACTCATGGCTCCTCCTCGCCCTGCCGCGGAAGTCCTGCAGCGCGGCGCGTCCAGGGGTCAGTTGTCGATTGCCCAAAGGTCCTGAGCGCCTCCCTGGCAAGCGACGCGTCAAGCCTGCCAAGGCAGCGTGCCGTGCTGATGCGCAGGTGCTGGTTCTGCTCAAGCAGCAACGGAGCCAGCTGTTCTGCCACCTCGGCAGGCCGCGTCTCGCCAAACGCAGCGCAAAAGACCTCAATGTGCCGCCTTCTCGCCACCGCCGCCAGCTGATCTTCGGACGTCGATTGCGAATCAGCAACCTGCGCTACCAGGTAGCGCCAGACCGCGTTGGTTGGCACTCGTACCAGCAAAGCTTCCGCCCTTGCCCGGGTCACAGCAGGCAGCAATGGGTCCTGCACTATGCCAAGCAATAGCTGGTCCGCTGTTGCTTCCAGCCGGGGCACGTCCTCAATCCGCCATTCGTAGCCGGACAGGTGCAATAGCAGGTCTTCCCTGTCGCTGGCCGCCGCTTGCAGCATCCCGAAAGTCCCGGGCACAAGCCACACAAGGCGCAGGGTCCACAGGGCAAAGCGCATGGTGGCAGCAGGGCAACAGCGAGGAACGTGCGGATACATGCGCGGATTATACCCTGCACAGGGTTCCCCGGTTTGCTCCACTTCTACAAACGGTCAAATCTCTTTACCATGGACAGAACAAGGCCCGCCAACAGGGTCGGTCAATCATGAGGGAAACGAAGGTGCTCAAATCAGTTAAGGTCAGGGAATACATGCTGAAAAAGCCCGTTACGGTGAACGCGGCCATGACCATTTCAGAAGCTTCAAGACATATCCTCGATAACCGGATATCCGGCGTGGCAGTCGTTGACAATGACAACAACCTGGTTGGCATGCTGTCAGAACTGGACTGTCTGCGCGCCATCGTCTCGACGGTCTATAACGACGGTGATCCTGGCAGCACACTGGTTGGCGACGTCATGACACGGGAGGTTCGTACCAATGGACCGGATGACATGATCATAGACGTGGCGGCCTCGATGCTCGACTTCAAGCAACGGCGGCGGCCCATTGTCGAAAACGGGAAGTTGATCGGCCAGTTGACCTGCCGGCAGATATTGCGCGCAATTCGCGAATTTGGCGAAAAGCGGTAAACTTCCCTTTTCCACTGATGACAGCGCAGTATGACCGACCTGCTTGACCAGATTGATGCTTCTCTCGCAGAGGTCGAGGAGCAACTGCTTGATGAATTTGCCCGGATTCGCGATACGGCTGACCCGGATTCGGAAAACGCCATTGATGCGGGCATAAGGACAGCCCTCACTGACGTTGTCGAAGACCTGTACAATCGCCTCGAACACAGCGGCGACGTCCACAACCTGCAGCTGTTGTCCGAGCGCCATGAGATCCTGTACGCCAGAATTGCTGTCCTGCGCCAACTACTCAAGACGAAGGTGCCCCTGGTCTGCCTGGAGTCAGCCCATGAGGGCATTCGAGCACGGCGTCGCACCCTTGAACTCCGCGTTATCCAGCAGCGGAGCAAGTCTGCCCCACGCCAGGGGACAGGTACATCCCAGAACACCATAGAGGTAGGCCACGCTTTTCACCAGGGACCCACACCACAAGCCCAGGCACGCAACCGCCTGCAGGTTACCCCGGAAGAAGAACTGGCCCATGCGCCAACCCAGGTATATCTGGATGTCGGGGTTTATTCAGCCTCACGGGAACTTGCTATGGTAGCCAGCCTGCTGCGCGGCGGCACCCTGGACCGTCCCCCTGAGGCCCGAGGGGATCAGCCCCCACGCGGCAAAGCCAGCTTCGAGTCCCGCGAGTTGAGCAACACTCTCACACCGCGCACACCGGTAAAGCCGATTGTTCGCGAACCACCCCGGGACAAGGGCGATATCGCCCAAACACCCGAGGAAATCCGCCGCAAGCTGGAAGCACGCCAGCGTGCGGCAGGCGCTGGCAAAGCCAGTTTTGCCGCCCGTGACATTGAACCGGAATTCCAGTCCGAACCGCCCCGACGGAGAACACTACCACCGGCAGAACCCGCGCCAGCGCCGGAACCACCCCGCACCGGCAAAGCCGTGTTTTCATCGCGGGATATTGAACCTGTGGTCCCATCGGACCCGCCGCGTCGCCGTGAGCCGGCAAAAAAGGCCGAAGCCGAAGAAAAACCCGTCAAAGGGCCAGCAGTCTTTGAAGCCAGGGACCTGACCAATAATCCTTTCCCCAAGCGGGACTAGTTTCCCGGATCGACCAGCGGTTTTCCTGTAACCCAGGTCAAAGATAACGCGCCTGCACGTGCGCCTTGTAGCGGGCCACGTCAAGGTTGCTGCCTGTTGCACGGGTCAACAGTTCCTGGAAAGACAGCAGTTTACCTTTCGAATGGACGTGTTCGCGCAGCCATCCCAACAGGGGACGAAAATTGCCACGGCCAATCTCATCCCGGATACCGGGTATGTCGTGATTTGCCGCCGCAAAGAGCTGGGCAGCGGTCAGCGCACCAATTGTATAGGTTGGGAAGTAGCCAAACAGTCCCGCGGGCCAGTGTACGTCCTGCAGACAGCCATCAGCGTGGTTACTGCCGGTAGAGAGATCCAGAAACGCCTCCATGCTGTCATTCCAGGCGCCCGGCAGGTCGGCCACGGCCAGGTCTCCTGCGATCAATGCCTGTTCAATCTCGTAGCGTAATATGACATGCAGCGGATAGGTCACCTCATCTGCATCCACCCGGATAAGACTCTGCCGAACACGGGTGTACAGTCGATACAGGTTCTCTGCAGACCACTCGGGTGAATTGGACTCTCCCCCCAGAAAGCTGCGCTGGATTGTGGGGGTAAGAAAGCTGATGAACTGACGGGTTCTGCATGCCTGCATTTCCATCAGCAGAGACTGGCTTTCATGCATTCCCGCCGACAGCGCTTCCCCCACGGGCTGGTCACTATAGTCGCCGGGCAGTCCCCGCTCGTACATGGCGTGACCCGTCTCGTGAATAACTGCCATCAGGGACTCAATAAAATTGCCGGTGTTGTAGCGGGTGGTAATCCTGACATCCTGCGGCACCCCACCACAGAAGGGATGATGGCTGATGTCCAGTCGACCGTGCTCAAAATCGAACCCAAGCAGCGCCATGACCTCCACACCGAGTGCCCGCTGCTTGTCAACGCTGAAGTCAGCCTTAATTTCAAGCACGGGTTCGAGGGCCTGCTTTTCGATCACCTGGCGCGCAAAGTCCGGCAAGAAGCTTTTGAGGTCCGCAAAAACCGGATCAATCATTTCAGTGGTTGCACCCGGCTCAAAGGTGTCAAGCAACGCGTTGTAACAGGAAAGACCCGATTGCGCCGCAAGCGCCTCCCCCTTCTCCCGGGTAAGCCGAACCACTTCCGCCAGCAAGGGTTGCATGGTCGCCCAGTCGTTGGCTGCACGACACACCCGCCACGCCTGTTCAGACCTCGAAGTGGCCAGCGAGAGCGCGCGTACCAGTTCAGCGGGCAGCGCGGTGGCCTCACGCACCATTCGCCCCATCTCTCGGACGTTGGCAGACTGCCATTCGGACAGGCCCGGCTCCTCCGCGGCTGCCGCGATCAGATCCGGTAGAGAGGCATCCGACAGCAGTTCGTGTATGACAACACCCAGTGTCGACAGCGCCCTTCCGCGCGCTTCGCCACCACCTTTTGGCATCATGGCAGCCTCATCCCAACTGGCAATTGCCGACAGGTGTTTCAGGTCATAAATTTTCTCGAAGTGCGCCTGCAGCGCGCTGTAGCTGGCCATGGAAACTCCACCGGATCAATGGCCCATACTAAACAATAGGACCCCGTCAGGCCATGTTATCCTTTGCCTGAACAACCAGGAGGGAATGAATGAGCGCAGTATCCATCAGTCGGCTGATATCAGAAAACGCCAGACGCAATCCGGATCATCCGGCTATCACCCATGAAGGCCGTACCGTGACGCGCGCCGAGTTTGACCGTCATACGAACCGGCTGGCCAGGGCTTACGAGGGGCTCGGCGTTTCCAGGGACGACCTGGTAACCGTTGCACTACCCAATTCGATTGAATTTTATGAGGCCTGCGTCGCGGTCTGGAAGCTGGGTGCAACCCCCCAACCCATCTCGGCACGATTGCCGCGGCTGGAGCAGGAACAGATTGTCGATCTCGCCAATCCGGCCCTGGTCATTGGCGCAGAACCGGGTTCGCTCGGCGACCGTACCGTCATTCCAGCGGGCTATGAGCCGGACCCGGCCACACCGGATACCGAACTGCCTGACAGGGTCGCACGCTACTGGAAAGCACCGACCTCGGGTGGTTCCACGGGCCGCCCCAAGATTATTGTTGCCGAGTCACCCGGGGAGTTTGACTTCAGCGAGCGCCTGCCACTTCAGCAGGAGCGGGATCGCGCCCAACTGGTACCGGGCCCCCTGTACCACAACGCCCCTTTTGCATTTTCCATGCAGGGGCTTTTCCTGGGCAATCACATTATTGTGATGACACGTTTTGACGCTGAAGAAACCCTGCGGTTGATTGAACGGCACCAGATTGACTGGATGATGATGGTACCGACCATGATGTTGCGGATCTGGAAACTGCCCGAGGCAACGCGCAACCAATATGACCTGTCGTCACTGCGGATCATGCTTCACCTCGCTGCACCCTGCCCTGCCTGGCTGAAGGAGGAATGGATTCACTGGCTGGGTGGTGATCGCGTCCACGAACTTTTTGCCGGCACCGAGTCAACCGGCGCAACCTGGATTACCGGCACCGAGTGGCTCGCACACCGGGGTTCAGTGGGCAGGCTGATGGGTGACACAAAAATCAAGGTGGTTGACGAGGACGGCAACGAACTTCCGCCCGGCCAGGTCGGCGAGATATTCATGTTGCCGCCTGGCGGCCAGGGCAGTACCTACCACTATATTGGTGCTGAGCCCAAGGCGCTGCCCGGTGGCTGGGAGACCCTCGGCGACATGGGATACGTTGATGAAGAAGGCTACATCTACCTGTCTGATCGCAAGACGGACATGATCCTGTCGGGCGGTGCCAATATCTACCCCGCTGAGGTGGAAGCAGCCCTTGACGCTTTTCCGGGTGTCCGCTCGAGTGCGGTGATCGGGTTACCCGACGAAGACATGGGGCAGTCTGTCCATGCCATTATTGACATGCCAGCAGGGTCCGAGGCAACCGGGGAGGTTGAAGCGGAAATCCTGGCCTTCCTGGCTGAACGGCTCGCCCGCTACAAGATTCCGCGCAGCTTTGAGTTTGTCGACGAACCCCTGCGGGACGATGCCGGTAAAACGCGGCGCTCTGCCCTGCTCAGGGAACGTACGTCGAACTGACCAGCGGGTCAGGGACGGGGACAGGAATCTGGTGCAGATTCCTGTCAATGTCCGGTGGCCCCGCCTGTTAAGATGACGATTTTCGCAAACGCAGGAGTGCCCAGATGCACAGGAAAAATTGCCTGGTTGGTATCAGTCTGCTGATCGGGGCGAGCCTGGTCCCGCCCGCATCAGCCCATGAATACCTCTGCAGGAACGGTGGTATGACAAGAACAATTGCCGTCCAGCACGAAATTGAGGGCCAGGAAGTCCCCTGCGTTGTACGCTATGACAAGCCCGCCGAGGGCAAAACCGAATTTCCCTGGAACGCGAGAACGGAGCCTGGCTACTGTGCTGCCAAAGCCGACTATCTCGCCACCCGGCTTGGCAGTTTTGGCTGGCAGTGCGAAAGGACTGACGAGAATCCGGAGTAACCTTTACTGGCCTTGTCACCTGCGGCATACGACGCGGCGGTCAGACCTTGCCTTTGCCCAGTTCCAGCTTGCCCTTGACAAGGTTGATGCGTAGCAGGTCGTTGGCGCCCTCAACCAGCCGAAGCGATCGGACCTGGCGATACAGCAGTTCAAGGGGATGACCGGTGACCAGGGCCTGACCACCCACCAACTGGACAGCCATATCGATAACCCGGCCGGCCGTTTCAGTGCAGAACACCTTGGTGGCAATGGTTTCGTTGACAATGTTCTCACCAGTCAGCGCCAGCCGCGCCGTCCGGTAAAGCGCACTCCTTGCAACAAATGTCTCAATGCGCATGTCGGCATAGCGCAACCGCACCCCTTCCTTCTGCCCCAGTGGCTGTCCACTGCGATGAGGTGCCTGCAGATGCGCTTCCACAAACTCCAGGGCCCACAGGCACATGCCTGTTGCCTGCGCTGAGATCATCAAGCGAACATTGCCGATATTGCCAAGCGCCCGCGGCATGCCTTCTCCAATCTTGCCAATCACATTGGCAACCGGCACGCGCACGCCGTCAAATTTCATAGACACATGGCCACCGCCTTCCATTGAGCTGAATTCCCGTTCGATGGATACCCCCGGCGCATCCCGGTCAATCACAACCATGGCGGTACCGGCGCGGGTGCCGTCTTCATGCTCAACATTCACCAGGGCCGCCACATAGTCTGCCGTCGCACCCCCTGTCACATAAGACTTTTGCCCCGTAACAACCAGTTCTTCACCCGCGAGGCCCGCCCAGGTGGGTCGGCTTGCCGTGTCCGGTTCAGTGAAGCCAAAAGCCCCCTGCTTTTCTCCGCGCATGAGCGGCAGCAAGTAATTTTCACGGAGTGCCCCGGTCGCGGCATGGAGAACGCCTGGTCCCGGTCCAAAAACGTAGGCCCCCAACCTGAGGTTGGCTGCTGCGAGGGTCTCCCGTAACATCGTCAGTTCCAGCGTGTCCGCAGGCTGGCCGCCAAACTCCGCCGGTTGGGTCTTGTAGAAGAACCCCGCGGTCCGGGAGGCCTCGCGAACAGCAGCCCTGACGGCCGCTGGTACAGGCTCATCCGGTGCCAGTTCCGCTTCCAGCGGCCGAACCCTGTTGTCCAGAAAGTCGATCATCGACGCCCGGGTGGCTTGCAGGGAGGGAGACAGGTTGTCAGGCATAGGATGCACCAGATGCACTTGGAAGAGCGCATAAAACCACCTTGCCGGGGGTGGCGCAAGTTCAAAGGGCCAGTTCGTCTGGTGGCACGGCAGTTTTGCCCACTAAGCCCGCGCTATGTCCAGTCCGCGGTATGACTGCCAAGGCGTGGAGACGGCAATTCCCAGCGGGGTTTGGTCTCTGCCATGCCCAGCACAGGTCCGAGGTGCCGCAAATGGCCGTTTGCCGTGTCAGTTTCAAGCGAAATTTGCCCAATCAGGGCTTGAGGGATATCAATATCCATTGGCACGTCGTCCATACGCCGCTGGCGCTGCAGCAGCATACCCGACTGGCACAGGGACGCCTGCACGTGATAGGAACCACCAACGCGGGCCCGCAACCCCAGGGCCAACAGCGTGCCATAAGCTGCCAGGTAACCGGTGAGGTAATCACAGGCCGCGGCCGGCAGCAGGGTTGGCCGGTCCCTGCCGTGCTCGTCTGCAATGCCCGTGACAGTCTGGGCGAGTTGCTCCCAGCCCGCCCGCTCACCAAAAGGCCCACCAAACCCGTAACAGTTCATGGATGTGTAAACGATGCCTGGACGCAGTGCCGCCAGGCGTTCCGGGGAAAGACCGCGCCTGGCCATCACGCCCGGTCTGTACCCCTGGGAGAACACATCTGCCCCGCGTACCAGTGCAAGCAACCGGTCTGCCTCATCAGGCTTGTCAAGATCCAGAAAACACGAGCGTTTGCCGTGACTGGTATCAACCACAAACATATCGCTCTGAGGCAGGTGCTGCGCGGTCACCATCAGGACCTCAGCGCCATGTTCTGCCAGGGTCCTGGCACAGGTGGGTCCAGCCAGGATACGCGTCAGATCCAGGACACGCAGACGCCCCAGAGGGCGGGCACTCACCGGCAAGGGTTCCGGCGGACTGTCTGCCACCCGGGTAATTTCCAGCACGGGCCGGGACGCCAGCCATTGTCCCTGCGGGTGCGCAAGCCATTCTTCCTCGCTCCGCACCATGGCGCCGCAGCCGTTGACTGCCGCAATGGCCTCCTCCAGTGCCAACGCATCCCAGCGGGCCACAGCGGCAATCAGCGCATCGGGATCATCAGCGCAGTCAAGCACCCGACGTATCCGCTCGGCGAGATGCGCAAGCCCCATGTGCGGCAGGAAATACCTGCCGTCCCGGGTGGGATGAGGTGTTGACATCTTTTGCCGCCCACGCTGGCGCGCCCAGCTCCGGGCGGTGTTGTCTGAACCAACGTCGAGGTACTGGTAACTGCGCAGGGTTGCGGCTGCATGGCCAACATCAATCGCAAGTGCCTGTCGTCGGCCAGTAGCCATTTCCCAGAGATCATTGACAGCGATACCAATGGCCGTATGCACATCCGCTGCCGTTTCACCCAGCGCAAATCTGGTGGGAAGCACGGGGTCACTGCCCGTGCGGACAATCTCTTCAGTGGGCACGGGGCCCGACCTCAACTGCAACAGTTCATCCAACGCACGCATATTCAGTCCTCACGGGAAGCGAGGGCAGATAATGCCGCGTTTTGGGATATGTTGCATGGCCCCGGGAGTTGGCCGGGGCCAGAAGGCTCAGTGCGCCAGAAACTCGCTGCGCATACCCCGGTCCTGTCTGAACACACCACCGAGGGCCGTTGTCTCAGTGTGGGAACCGGCGTCCATCACGCCTCTGGCCTTGACGCAGTAGTGCATGGCGTCAATGTGTACGGCAACATCGTCCGTTCCCAGCAGTGTCTGCAATGCCACCAGAATCTGCTGGGTCATACGTTCCTGCACCTGGGGACGCTGGGCAAAAAACCTGACAATACGGTTAATCTTTGATAGCCCGATTATCTTGCCCCTGGGGACATAAGCCACGCTGGCCTTACCATCTATCGTCACGAAGTGGTGCTCGCAGGTGCTGATCACACCAATCTCGCTGATCTTGACCATTTCATCAGCACCCATCTTGTTGTCGATGACAGAGATTTTGGGAAAGGTGCTGTAGTCCAGCCCGCTGAAGACCTCGTCGACATACATCTTGGCGATGCGATGCGGGGTCTCCACCAGGCTGTCATCGCTGAGGTCGAGCCCCAGGACTTCCGCTACCTCGGTCATCGCCGCTTTGATCCTGTTGTACTTTTCGTCGCGGGAAAGGTGATTCTCGACCATCGGTGTCTCCAGTCCTTTTTCGACCAGAGCCCGTCGAACCGCTTCCGCTTCGACAGAATGATGAGTAGAGAACGCCAGTGCCTCCGAAACAGATTTGGCCAGTGCATTCATGGTTTGTTTTCTCCGATTGATCGAACACCAATGACTCTTACGGTGATCGATATCCTTCGGATCAGGATAAGCGCGCCTGCCCTGGCTACCGCGCTGTCCGTTGGTTGAAGTGCGGTGAGATTTCAGCTTATGGCCCCAATCCCGTCCACGCCGGGTGCCTGCTCGCCCCGGGTGTTGCACTTGACTATCCTGCTGATGCAGTACCGCGCCATGGGTCTTGTGTCAGGGTAGAACCAACAGGACTGCAGAGCCGCGAGATGTCACCTGGACACATGCCCGTACCCTGCCTCCACGAGAAGCCGGAACTTATTCCCGTTTTGAACGTGAAACCCACCAGGCAAAAGCCAGGTGGCCCAGCAGCGCAATCATAAATGTCTGCAGCAGGACCGGCACAAACCAACTGATCGCCGTATCAAAGACAAAGTGCCAGCGCGTTCCGGCAGCATCGTGAAAAATACCTCCAGGGTTCTCCAACCATTCCCAGACTGTGACAAATGTTGTCACCAGGGTGGCAACCAGGCTACTCACGCTGGCTGAAAATATCAGGCTAGGCTTAACCTTCACAGGTACCTCCCGCTGAACATCGAGACCCTACAGACACAGCGTTTACCTCTTTATTAACTGTTAACACCGGCATTATGCTGCCGTCACCTGATGGCCGCCACCCCGTGCTCGCCGGTTGCACGCCCTTAAAACCCGTTCTGCCAATTGTGTTAATGTCCTTCCCGAAAAAATCCGAGGACAGGCTGATGAACCAGTGGCAGATAGGTGACGTCTTGATCACCCGCGTTGTTGAACTGGAGATCCCGGGCGGAACCCGGTTTCTCTTGCCCTAGGCTACGCCCGAGACAGTGCTGCCGATCAAGTGGCTGGCACCACATTTTGTGACCGAGGACGGCAAACTGATCCTCTCGATTCATGCACTGGTAATTGAGACACCAACTCGCAAGATTATTGTTGATACCTGTATCGGCAATGACAAGCAGCGCAGCATTCCCACCTGGACCAACCTGCAGTTGCCTTTTCTGAGTGACCTGGCCGCAGCCGGTTATGAAAGACAGGCTATCGACACGGTATTATGCACCCACCTGCACGTGGATCACGTTGGCTGGAACACCATGCTGATCGACGGTCAATGGCAGCCCACCTTTCCGAATGCGCGTTACCTGATTGCCGAATCCGAGTATCGATACTGGGACAGCCAGGAGGGCGAAGGTATAAACCTTAACGTCATGGATGATTCGGTTCGGCCCGTCTTTGAGGCTGGACTCGTCGACCTCGTTGACACGCGCCACAAGGTTTGTGATGAAGTCTCCCTGGTGCCGACACACGGCCATACGCCGGGCCACGTCAGCATTCACATCAAGTCCCGGGGCGCCGAGGCCATCATTACCGGTGACGCCTTCCACCACTCCTGCCAGATCGCTCACACGGACTGGGCCAGTACCGCGGACTTTGACGAGCAGGCATCAACCAGAACCCGCAACGACATGCTGGCAGCCTACGGTGACAGGGACATTCTGGTTATCGGTACCCACTTTGCCACACCAACAGCCGGGCATATCAAGCGAACCGCGGATGGGTTCATGTTCGAGGCACTGCCGCAGCCCTGAAAAGTCCGGTTTCCGACAGCAGTCCGCCCCGGGGGAGACATCAGGGACTATCGCCCGGTGCGTTGGCACCGCTGCGCATCTGGTCCAGTGTGCGCCTGGCTGCTTCCTCTTCCTGTTCAATCTGGCGGGCGGTCCGACACACCCGTGTCCCGATTCGGCTACCGACCGAGGCTTCCTTGACACAGACAACATCAGACCTGTTATTCGCAGTTGCAGTGCTGTCTGTGGTCCGGCCTTCCTTCAGCGCAGCACAACCACTCAACACCATGACCAGCAGTAAAATTACTGTCCGCATGAACACGCCCCCTCTATGTGAGAGCTGACTGTATGAGCAGCGTAGCCCCCTGGTCAACAACAATCGTGCAGAGTGACCGGCGCTTGCGTTAAGCTGCACCAGCGGCAAACACAAGGAGACTTGCAGTGTTTCACACAAGGATAGGTATATTGCTGGTTTCGCTGGCCCTGGGCACAGGCGTGCAGGCCGACGATGACCTGCCGTCCCAGGTAGCGCGCTGTCAGGCCATAGCGATGGCTTCGACCCGGCTGGCCTGTTTTGACGCTTTGCCCCGGCTGGCTGTAACCTCGCCGCAGTCCACTGTCACTGCACCTACTAAGCCGGCTACACCGGTCCAGGCCAGCGCGGAAGGGCGCACTCCGGCCGTGGCAACAACGCCAGCGGTCACTGTCGCGACCACAGCTCCGCCACCACCCTTTCCCCGGACCGCCACCATTGAGCGGATCAGCAGGACCATTGATAACCGCCAGGTGTTCTACCTTGATGATGGCAGTATCTGGCGGGAAACCCGTACCAGCCGCTCAGTGTACAAACCCGGTACTACCGTGACCATTGAGGAAAGCGGCGTGCTCGGCACAGATAACTGGAAACGTTACCGACTAAAGATTGGCAATCGCAGCTTCAGCGTTGTTGAGGTGGATCGGGACGAATAACCTGGTGGTCAGGCCGAGACGGCCTGCTCAGTCACGGTCCCTGTTCAAACACGGCAGGCACACGGGCTTCGGCCAGGGTCTGGTTCGCGATAGCAGCCATCTGGCCAAAACGATCCAT
The DNA here is from genome assembly GCA_047947185.1 of Pseudomonadota bacterium. Classification (GTDB taxonomy): domain Bacteria; phylum Pseudomonadota; class Gammaproteobacteria; order Pseudomonadales; family Azotimanducaceae; genus JANQJA01. The sequence continues at coordinate 5,808,968 of CP170502.1, read as the reverse complement.
CACAAACCGGTTAAACAGGGGCAGCAGTAACTTGCGTTCCGCGTAGGTCAGGTCGAGCGCTTCGGTTGCGTGCCAGAAACACACATAAAAATTGCCAGGCAGGAGCGGATGGAAAGATACGGATCGGCCGGAGAGACTTGAAAAGCGCAACCGCAGTTCCTCCAGCAGTATCTTGTAATGAGAGAGGTTCCTGTCACTGTAACCGCGCAGAATAACGGCAATATCATGAGGTGCATCAGGAACCGGCTGTTTGTCCCGGCGGTTGACCAGGGCAAGCCATGAGCGGTTCAACTGTGAGGCAAAATGCGTCCAGAGGACGTCCTGTTCGGTGCGCAGGGACCGCATGATGTCAAAGTGAATTTCCATGGCGGCGGATTCATCCAGATGACGCATTTCTTCAAACAGCGCATCGGCTACGTTCGCCGATAGCGATGTCATCAGGAGTCGCAGCCTGACCTCAACCGCTGACTTGACCTTCCTGACTGTCTCAACCCGCCTGCTGACCGTTGCTGAAGGTAACTGAACAACTTCCGCTGTGTTTTTTGACGTCATTTTGCGTTTGGCCCACAAACTCAAAAATTGATTCCGGGAATCCATATAACCACCACCAGAGGGAATTTCCTATCACCTCATCCCACCAGTTTCCAATTTCGTGGACCAGTTCACATTCCAGGAAGAAACCTGCCAACTCCGATACCTTCCGCACCAGTGACAGAGCCGTTTGTCGATATCGTGTATGATGGATTTTTTGAATTTGTGACCGCCATGAGTGACGCTGCCCTGGAATACCCCTATCAGGCTCCACCAGACTTCGGCCGCACGCTTGAAGTTGCGCCCGGTGTGTTCTGGTTGCAAATGCCGCTGCCAATGTCCCTGAAATACATCAACCTGTACATGCTGGAGGACAAGGATGGCTGGACCCTGGTTGACACCGGCATTCGAGGTGATGAAACCCGTGACCTCTGGCATCAGATTTTTGAATCAGCATTGGACGGCAAGCCCGTCACGCGCGTGATCTGCACCCACATGCATCCGGACCACACCGGTCAGTCAGGATTCATCTGCGAACACTGGCAGGCACCGCTGTATATGAGTTTTGGCGAGTATTACCTGGCACGGTCCATGGGCAACATGATGCGGGATGGTGGTGGCAGTTGGCAGATGTCGGAGTATTTTGTTCGCGCCGGCATCGATCAGGACTTTCTTCTGCAAATGCGCGAATCGCGCAGCAATTTTACGCCCATGCCTGAAGATCGCCCCTTGCCTCCCTCGTTTATCCGGCTCACCGAAGGGGACCGCCTGACCATCGGTGAATCCGAGTGGGAGGTTGTTGTCGGCAGCGGCCATTCACCGGAACACGTCTGTCTGTACAGCCGGGAGCGGCGCATCCTGATTTCAGGTGACCAGATCCTGCCGGTGATCACCTCCAATGTCAGTGTACAGCCCACTGAACCTTTTGCTAATCCGCTGGTGAGCTGGCTTGCGTCGCACGAGCGCTTCAAGCGACTGCTGCCGCACGATATTCTGGTGCTGCCGGCACACAACCTGCCTTTCTATGGCGTGCAGACACGCTTGCAACAATTGATAGATCACCATGAGGACAGGATGCTGGTACTGGAGGAAAACTGCGTGGAACCCCAGGTTGCGGTGGACCTGCTGCCCTACCTGTTTGCACGGGAGCTTGATGGCCACTCACGATTTATGGCCCTTGGAGAATGTATTGCCCACCTGCACTGTCTCATGACCCGCCGGCGCATCGAACGATTCCTGGACGGCGAGGTTTTCCGCTACAGATCCATTGATCCTACCCTGCCTGACCGGGCAAGGCCGGGCCAGCACGAGGCACCGGATGATGCCCCGGGTATGGTCTAGGGAGACTGGAAGAAACTGCCGATGGGGCCAGGAAAAACAACCGGGCTTTCGAGCCCGTCAGCGTTGACACTGGCAACACCAAAGATGTAGTTGTCTATCACCAGATTCCGGAGGGTATAGGCCGAGACGTCACCCGCATCCCGCGACCAGCGCCACTGGGCGTCCGTCGTCAGTCGCCAGTACACCTTGTAGCCCACGGCACCTGGTACTTTTGTCCATTTGAGGATTGTGTCCGGCGATACCATACCCTCAATTGTTACCCCGGTGGGTGGTGCGGGCGCCCAGGCCATGGAGCCCAGGGAAACCGCATTCAGCGCCGTCAGTTTTGCTGCATAGTCGAAATCCACCCCGTCAATGACGTCACCATAAACCCTGCCATCTTCAGTCCGCAGGTCCTGGTGTTGGCGATCGTAGTGTTCATTGGTTTCCATGATCCTGACCGCCGGAAAGCCCACTTCATTAAATGGACGGTGATGTCCGCCGCGACCAAACCGGTCCAGCCGGTAGATCATCATGACATCCAGGTTGGTGATGTACAGGTCAGCCATCCGATCGATATAACGGGCCAGGTTGCGCGACGGGGAATCTACCTCACCCCCGCTGAAACGCCGGATGCGCGCCTCCTCGGGCGTTTCGGTGGGTCGTGTCGCCTCGGAAAACACCCGCGCCGTGCTGTTATCAATCACACCATTGATGCCGCTGATGTTACCAATCATGTCATTGTTGAGTACCGCCTGAATCTGCCAGCCATCAGCTTTCGCCTGGCGCGCCATGATGCCGCCGCCGATCAGGCCCTGTTCCTCACCGGACAGGCCGACAAACACGATCGACGCGGGAAAACGGTATTTTGTCAGCACCCTGGCAGCCTCAATGACACCCGCCATGCCCGAGGCATTGTCATTGGCGCCCGGCGAATCGTCGACACCGTTGAGTGGATCGCTGACCCGGGAATCAATATCACCCGACATGATGACGTAGCGATTGGGATCACTGGTTCCCGGCAGCACGGCAATGACGTTAACAATTTCGGTGGGCGCTGGAACGCGACGCTGGGTTGGCACAACTTCCCGCTGGAAATAGACCTTGAGACAACCCTCGCAGGCCCGTGAAATTTCGTCAAATTCAGCCTTGATCCAGCGTCGTGCCGCACCAATACCGCGGGTTTCACTTTCCGTTTCCGACAGGGTGTGCCGGGTCCCAAAACCTGCCAGTTTTCGGATGTCTGCCTCGATCCGGGCCGCGCCGGGCGCGCTGGCAATATCATGCAGGCGAGCCTCGGTGGCCAGCGCGGGGAATCCCAGGCAAGCCAGCAGCACAACAATGACCAGCCTCAAAGTGGTAACCCGCCCACACCCTGGTTGACAGACCCGTCATCGTTGTAGGCTTTCATCAGAAGTTCTGCAATGCGCATCTGGTGCACCTCATCCGCACCGTCGGCAAGCCGTGCCCAGCGCGCCTGCTGCATCATGCCGGCAAGTGGTGTATCCGTCGAATAGCCCAGGGCACCATGAACCTGCATGGCACGATCAATCACCCGCCACAGGGTATTGGCAACATGGTGTTTGGCCATGGAGACTTCCTGTTTGAATTCCATGCCGTTCTCGATCTTGTAAGCCGCATGCAACACCATCAGTTTGGACGCATACAGCTCCATGGCACTGTCTGCCATCATCCATTGGATACTCTGTTTTTCTGACAGGTATGATCCGTGGGAGAAACGCTTCTGTGCGCGATCAATCAGCATCTCGAGCGCCATCTCAATCTGGCCAAGCCAACGCATACAGTGCGCCAGCCGGGCTGGTCCCAGCCGAACCTGACCCAGCTTGTGACCACCACCCCGCTCACCCAGCAGGTTTTCCTTCGGCACCCGCACGTTGGTGTACTTGATCTCCGGGTGATTGTGCCGCCCACCCATGGTCTCCACGTCCCGCACGATTTCAAACCCGGGTGTGTCCGTTGGTACAATAAACGCTGAATTTCGTGCCTGGGGAACGGACGCGTCGGGATCCGTTCGCGCGATCACTATCGCAAAGTCGGCACCTTCAGCCCCGGACGTAAACCACTTGTGGCCATTAATCACCCAGTCATCACCGTCCAAAACCGCCGTTGTCTGGATTAAGGTCGGGTCCGAACCGGCCACCTCTGGTTCCGTCATCGAGAAACAGGACCGCGCGGTGCCTTCAAGCAGGGGCTTCAGGAACTTTTCCCGCTGATATTCGGTCGCAAAATGATGCATCGTATGCATGTTGCCCTCATCGGGCGCCTGACAATTGATGATATAGGGCCCCATGGGAACTTTCGCCGCCTCCGCCGATACCGCAGCCAGCGCCGTGACACCGAGTCCCATGCCACCCACCTCCTGGGGCATGTGCGGTAGCCAGAAGCCTTCAGCACGCGCCTTGGCGCGCAGGTCTTTCACCAGCCTGGACCAGTCCTCGCGCGTTGCATTCCTGTTATGACGCATGGCTTCGAATTCTTTTTTGACCGTGTTGTGTAGAAAATCCCGCATCATCTGGCGGGCATCTTCCACTTCCTGGCTGAAGGTAAAATCAATTGTCATTCTCTGTCTCCCGAATGCTTGCTGACCCGTCAATCCTACAGATTGCAAGGTGTGCCCGCAAAGTCCATCATCTCGCGCCATGACCCCTGAACAGATCCAGAAAAACCTGCGTAGCACCATCACGACTGCCCGGATCGAGCCCACGCCCCTGCCACTTGTCCCCGAGATTGTCCTGTACCTGATCAGCGCCGACTATCCCCGCGGTCGGCTGGACAATGATGAGATGCTCCGCGTCATGAACGCCCCTGCCTACTGGGCATTTTGCTGGGCAAGCGGACAGGTACTGGCCCGTTACCTGCTGGACAATCCCGGGTTGGTTGCGGGCAAAAGCGTGCTCGACCTTGGGTGTGGTTCTGGTGTTGTGGGCATTGCCGCCAGCCTGGCAGGTGCCGAACGAGTGATTGCCTGCGACAACGATCCGTTTGCGCTTGCTGCGACGCTGGCCAACGCGCAACTGGCCGGTGTGACGCTCGATCTGCTGGCCAACCTGGACGAACTGGACCAGCGCGTTGACCTGGCCATTGCGGCGGACGTGCTCTATGACAGGGACAACATGCCCCTGCTGGCAAAGCTGCCAGGGCTGGCCGAAACCGTGCTGGTTGCCGATTCGCGCATCAGGCACCTGGGCGTCGACGGCTACGAGATTGTCCAGCGCAACACGGCAACAACTGTGCCTGACCTGGATGAGATGGCGGAGTTCAACGATGTCAGGGTATATCGTTCGACTGGAGTTCGTCTGCCAACGCCCTGAGCAGTGCCTGGCACAGCGGTGAAGATGGCGGCAGGGGCCCTGCCCCGGGGTGATCGCCAGGTTCCCGAACCAGGGCGCAACTTTTAATCAACCGGTGCATTTCCCGGTACGACGCTTCCCCGGAAAGTGTCTCACTGGACCTCGTCCTGGTTGTCCTGGTCATGGTATCCGCGCCCTCCCGGGAAATGCTGTTTCAAACACAGGAGTGAGCTTTAAGACCCAATTCTCCCACCCACATGGAGCGCCGGGTGACTTCCACCAGGCGGTTGTCGCGAAATTTGCCCGCCAATAGCCTTTCCGACGTGCGCCAGGCTGGCTATAGTCCGCGGCATGGAACCGACAGACCAGGACACCCAGGCACAAGCGTCACCCAGGCACAACAGCCACGCGGCCGTTCTGCTGCTGGTCACCGGCGCACTGGTGGGCGTCCTGCTGGCTGCAGCCGGACTGCTTGAAAGCGAACCTGGCAGGACCCCGGACCAGGTTGCGCGCATCAATGATACGGTTATTTCCAGCACCCAATTGGAGGACTATGTCAGCCAGATGAACGCTGACACCCCGGTGCCACGCGACCGGAATTACCTACTTAAACAGATGATCGATGAAGAGCTGCTGGTGCAACGCGGGCTGGAACTGGGGCTGGTGCTCCAGAGCACACCCGTCAGAAATGCCATCATTGAGGCCGTTACCCGGCGTTTCAGTGGCAGCACCGCTGGTACGGAGGTATCAGAGGCAGAACTGAGAGCCTACTACGAGCAGAATATTGACCGGTTTTTGCCACCAACTGTTTACGTTGTGGAGGTTGTGCCGGCCGCGCCTGCGCAGCCGAGTACCACGCCCCTGACCTATCCGTCACTGTTGGCAAGGTTTGGGCCCGACGTGGCTGCTGCCATCGCCCGCCTGACACCGGGTACTCAGACCCTGGCGGGTGACAACACGGCGGTGCGCCTGATCAGGGTAGAAGGTGGTGTCGCCCCGCCCTTTGAACAGATCCGGGCGCTGGTTGCCGCCAATCTCACTCAGGAGCAGGACGCACAGGCGTTCCGGCAATACCTGACCTGGCTGCGGGAGCGCGCCGACATAGACATCAGTCCACCGTGAGAACAGCTGCGTCCACCGTTTTGCTCGCCTGTCTGTGCCTCACGCTGGTACCTGATTCGCTGGCGCATTCACGCGGCGAAACCTGGTCAAGCCTGCAGGTCAACGGCCAGCAGGTGTCGATTGTCTATTCCCTGCCAGCGGCAGACCTGGCACGCTACCTGCCGGCCCTTGCCTTTTCCGGTAATCTGTCTGAACAACTGACTGACGCCGTTACCCGGGGCTTCACCATAAGGACAGGCGGTGCGCAATGTGTCGCGGGCAAACCGGACGTCAGGCAGGGTGCCACGCAGATAGATGTGCGCTGGCAGGCCAGGTGTCCACCTGGCAAAGCCATGTCGATTATCAACAATGCCCTGTTCGACCAGCTCCCCAATCACCTGCACATCAGCCAGGTCGTCCGCTCGGACGGTGAGATTCGAGAACACCTGTTTACCGCAGCTGATCGACGCTGGGACCTGGACCAATCCACCGGCATGCTGGATACGCTGGCTGGTTATTTTCACCTGGGGGTTATCCACATTGTCACAGGGTATGACCACCTTGCCTTCCTGTGTGCCGTCATGCTGCTTACCCCGAGACTGGTGTCTCTCCTCCTGATGGTGACGGGATTTGCCATCGGCCATAGCCTGACGCTGGCCCTGGCAGTACTGGGTTACGCCCGCGTTGACAGCAGCGCTGTTGAGGCGCTGATCGGGTTCACGATTGCGCTGGTGGCGGCAGAGGTTGTCGCCCTGCGACACAGTCTACAGCCGCCTCTCATGATGGTGACGAGCCTTCTGCTGCTGATATTTCTACTTGCCAGCCTGGCCGGCCGGCTGGACGCCGGACCCGGTGCCCTCACCCTGGCAGGACTCGGCCTGTTTTGTATCTGCTATCTGAAGCTTTCGACCACTTCCCGGCTGCAGGATGTCGTGGGGCCTATCCTCACCTTCCTGTTTGGCCTCATCCACGGTTTCGGGTTCGCCGGACTTCTGACTGACATTGGCCTGCCCCGGGAATACCTGCTGCCAGCCCTGATCGGGTTTAATCTGGGCGTGGAAGCTGGCCAGCTGGTTGTGCTCTGCAGCGTTCTTGCGGCCGGTATGCTGCTGGTTCGCCGAATACGCCTGCCCGCCTATACAACTGAGACCATCGCTTCGGCGCTCTGCGGCCTTGGTCTATTCCTGTTCGTGTCGCGGTCACTGGCGAGCTGATCAGAAAAAGGCGTCCAGGCCCATTTCAAAGCCGGATTCCCGCCAGGGTCTAGACTCAAGGTTTGTGATCCGGGTCACGCCGGTCGCCTCAAACCCCACGGCCGTGAAGACCCGCACTACCTGCGGCCTTGCGTCCGGCAACCAGACATGGGCCCTGCCGAAGGTGCGCCGCTTGAGCACTGAGATACCCCTGACGAGCAACTTGGTACCCATACCCTGCCGCTGATAGCCCGGTTTTACACATAGCCCAATAATCTCACCCGTTCCCTCGGATCCCGGCAGCGGATCCAGCGGCGCACCTGCCGCGACGAATCCAAAAATACTGTTGTCTTCGGCAACGTAAACAAAATGTGCCGGGCTGGCCAGCAGCGCGGGCCAGTCAGTCCTGAATGGCAAGGGCAGTCCCAGATCCTGCGACAACAGCCTGATCGCCTCTGCATCGCCGGGCTCGCCACGTCGAATGGCCACTGATTCCAGTGTATTCATGTTTTATGGTCCCAAGCCCCTGACACAATGCCTGCAGGTTACGCGAATGGCCTGCAATTTTGCAGCACCAGCGTCGCCGCGCCACTGTTCACAGGCGCCCCTATTCGCTATGCTTCGCGGCTCACGAAATACAGGATACTGCCCCTCATGACGATGAACGATGAATCTCCCGAGCAGAAGTCGCCGATGCTGAATGTTTACGACGAGAAGCTGTTTAAATCCAGGTCCATCTCCATCTTTGGCCAGATCAACGACAAGATTGCGCGTAGCGTTACCGAGCAGCTGCTGGCCATGGCGGCGGAAAGTGATGATCCGATCACCATCTACATCAGTTCGCCCGGCGGTCACGTTGAGTCCGGTGATGTGATTTACGACATGATCAAGTTCATCAAGCCTGAAGTACGTGTTGTTGGCACCGGTTGGGTGGCCAGTGCCGCAACCAGCATTTACCTGGCGGCGAAGAAAGAAAATCGTTATTCCCTGCCCAATACCCGCTACCTGGTTCATCAGCCATCGGGCGGCTCCCAGGGTGACGCCACCGATATCAGCATCCAGGCCGAACAGATCAAGAAGACCAAGGAAAGGATCAACCGGCTTATTGCCGAGGAAACCGGTCAGCCATTTGAACGGGTGGAAAAAGACACGGATCGCGATTACTGGATGACTGTGGACGAGGCAGTGGAATACGGGATTGTTGGCAAGATCGTGAGGTCGGTCAGCGAAATCGGATAGTTCTTCGCGGAGCTGTCATCAACTGAGCCCTGCCCCGACCTCCCCGGCCCGGGCTTCCGGGGCTTTCAGACCACGCGCAATTCCCTGAGCCTTTCTTCGAGGTAAGTGCCCGCCGTGTGCCGTTCTGACAGCACCACGTCAGACCGCGGATGCAGGAACAGCGGCAGCGACATACGCCCTTTCCTGCTGTCAGGACCGGGCGGATTGATGACCCGGTGTTTGGTCGAAACGAAGTAGCCGCCGGATGCTTCCTGCAACATGTCACCCGTGTTGATAATGATGTTCTCGAACTCGCAGGGTACATCGATCCACCGACCGTCACTGCCCAGCACCTGCAGACCCGTGACCGATGCCGCGGGCAGAATGGTGATGAGGTTAATGTCCTCATGGGCCGCGGCACGCACGGCGTCTGGCGCTTCCGACCCGGTCAGCGGCGGGTAATGCAGGATACGCAGCAGGGTCTGGTCACTGTCATCAATCATGCCGGACAGGGGTTCACTGTAACCGGCCGCAACGGCCGGTGGCGACAGTTGCTCTATCCAGGACAGCAGTTCTGCAGCAAAGCGATGGGCTGCGTCGAAATAGGTTTGCAATTCTGCCCGCAGCGATGGCGGGCACCGTCCCCAGGGATAGAAGTGGAAATATTCCTTGATGTCGCGAGCAGCAAAGTTTTTTGCCGTTTCCGCCTGGGACATGGAGAAAAATCCATCCTGTTTCTCCCGATCGTAGGCATAGTTGAATTTGTCATCCGTGGCAAAGAATTCCTGCCAGTGCTGGTAGATGGAATCAACCAGCGCCTGGTCAATGGGGTGATTCTTCAGCACCCCAAAGCCGGTTGTCCGCAGCGATTCAACAAACTGCCGGGCTGCGTCCGGGGCGGTGTAGTCGACGGCGGATAGGCTCAAGGCAGCACTCACTTCAGATAGACAAAAAGAATCCGGCAATCGCCGCGCTCATCAGGTTTGCCAGGGTTGCCGCGACCAGCGCCCGCAGCCCAAGTTCAGCAATCTCTGACCTGCGGCTTGGCGCCATGGCACCGATTCCCCCCAGCAGGATCGCGATTGACGAAAAATTAGCAAAGCCGCAGAGCGCAAAGGTGATTATACCCTGGGTCAAGGTGGACATGCCGTCGCGTGCACCAATGAACTCGACGTAAGCCACAAATTCATTCAGCACCAGTTTTTGCCCGATCAGGCTGCCCGCCAGGTTGGCCTCCTGCCAGGGCACGCCAAGAATCCAGGCCAGCGGCTGAAACAGGTACCCCAGTACCAGCTGGAACGTCAGGTCATCAAACCCAAACAGGCTGCCAACCCAACCCAGTATTCCATTCAGCATTGCAATAAAGGCAATAAACGCCAGCAGCATGGCCCCAACCGCCAGGGCAATCTGCAGCCCGGTCAGGGCGCCCGTGGCTGCCGCGTCAAACACGTTGACGTAGACGTGGTCCTCTTCATCCAACTGGTGCAGGTCATTCTTCGGCTCGTCGGTCTCCGGCAGCATGATCTTGGCCATCATAAGCCCGCCCGGGGCGGCCATGAAACAGGCAGCCAGCAGGTATTCCAGGTTCACGCCAAGACTGGCGTAACCTGCCATGACCGAACCCGCAATGGAGGCAAGCCCGCCGACCATAATGGCAAACAGCTCTGACCGGGTCATCTGCGGTACAAAAGGTTTAACAACCAGGGGAGCCTCAGCCTGGCCGACAAAAATGTTTGCCGCTGCAGATAGGGATTCGGGTCGACTGGTCTGCAGCACGCGCTGCAGGAAACCCCCGATCAGGCGTACTATCCAGGTCATGATGCCCAGGTGATAAAGCACGGTAATCAGCGACGAGAAAAACACGATCACCGGCAGCACGTTAATGACAAAAACGAAACCCAGCGACTGATTGCCCAGTGGACCAAACAGGAAGTCGATACCCTGCTGGCTGTAGGTGAGCACCTTGGCAACCCCGCTCGCAAGTACCTCAAGTACGTCTTTCCCCAGCGGGACGTAGAGTACAAACGCGGCGACCGCCATCTGTATTGCAAGGGCACCAAACACGGTTCGTGGGTTCACCGCCATACGATTGCTGGATAACCCCCAGGCCACCAACAGCAGGAACACAATTCCCAGCAGGCTGATCACAGTCCCTGTCCTTTTCGGCTTCTCATGCGCGACCTTCGATTGGCGAAATCGAGAAAACTACAGTTGCCAGTCCCGGGAAGCAAGTTGAAATTGCTCCCGGACGCTGATCCGGGCAAACTGGTGGGGTCATTTCCAGTTGTAACTTGCCCGCGTGCAAATCCGTGAACTTCATCCAGGTGACATAGAACCGCTCAAGTGCCTGCTGGTGCGAGCTTTTGAGGGTGACCCGGCGTTTCGGTTCATGGTCAGTGATTCCGCCGCCTGGGTTCGGTTTGCCGGCCGGTATTTTGAGCTGGCACTGCGGTCCGCTCACCACCAGGGCCTGGCGTTCACAGATCGCTTACGTCGTGGTGTTGCCCTGTGGGAATCCCCGGGGACACGCGCCTCCCTGCTTGGCCAGTTTTGGCAGTTCTGCCGCCTGGCCCATATCTACGGCAATAATTTCGGCAACGCCCTGGCTATCCAGCGAGTCACTCGCAAGTACCGGCCAAGGCGCGATCACTGGTATCTTTCCTGCCTCGCCACCGATCCCGGGCATCGCGGCCGGGGTGTCGCCGATGCACTGCTGGCGCCCATGCTGGCGTTGGCCAGCCAACAGCAGTTGCCTGTGTTTCTTGATTGCCTCAATCGGGACAATGTGCCCTTTTACCTGTCCCGCGGATTCTCCCTGGTTGACGAGGTCACCCTGGCCAATGGCCTCAAAGTCTGGCCCATGATCCGCGAACCGGGCTGATTGCCCATTAAATTTGCAAGGTACAGTCCCGGCACCACAACATCCTCATTCGCGCCTTTACCTGGTTGTAACCCACCAGGCGCGCCTGCCCATGATGGTCACGTAGTTCCTTCGCTTTGCATCAACATAGTAGCGGGTGACGCGATTGTGCTGACGGATCTGCGCCACTTTCCGCGTGTTGGGCCGAATCGCGATCCAGACCACAAGGTTCTCATCAGGCGAAGAAGCCTCAACTGTGCAGGCTCGGCATGGGGCGGGCAATTGCCAGCGTTCTCAGCGACACGCTGCGCCCCAGCTACGGCGATGAATCCATACAGTACTCGTTGTTCAGTCTGGCAGTGGCAGGTAATCTTTGGTCCGCGCTGCACTACTATCTCGCCTCGAGAAAGTTGCGTGAAGATTTTCAGGCGAAGTCGCGCCTTACCGTGCCTGTCTGCGAGTGTCGATAGATTTTACAACTCTGCCAACAGCCCTCCGACTGCCACCAAAAAAATAAACTAAAACAGCGAGTTAGGGGGAACTCAAATAAAGGCACGGTTCTTGCTTTAACTTAGACAATAACAACTCTGTGAGGGATTCCGAAGCGATGAACGTAATACGCGCATTCTGTTTTGGTGCTTTCGTGGCAATGGCCGGCTCAGCAAACGCTGGCGAGGTCCTTTTCTTTCACTTCGGGCCTTCCGTAGACAACTACGCCGTTTATGGCAATAAAATTGCGTCATTCATTGACCAGGTGCCCGATGCCAACGTTACCGTGCGGGCCATGGCAAACGCGGAGTACAACGACCTCGCTACGTTCGACCAGATCTGGGTCTATGACCTGAATAATGGGGGCTACAACGCGAACGCAAATGTCCTCGCCAACTCGGAGAATGTTGCCGCGTGGTACAACGCACGCGTAACCTCAGGTGTTGGCGATAACCTGATTCTCGACGGCCGTATCCTTTCGTCAGCGGCCGGTGCAAACGAGGTCGGGCTGATTCAAAGCTTCTATAACAACATGAATGACGCGGGTGGCGGCCTGTTCCTGGGCACAGATCACTGCCCACAGTGGTGTTCGGGCATCAACTACATCAACGACCTGATTGACATCGGCAACTTCACCGGTTTCTACAGCGCACAATATGCGATTCTAGATACAGAGTCGCCGCTCGCCGACGGCGTACCCTGTTCTGTTGTCATCAGTGGGAATTGCATGATCTACAGCAATACCACCACCGGATTCGCCCCGGCGGGCCTGCAGGCCAATGGCCAGTTCCTGACACCGCTGGCGTACAACACGACGAACCCCAACGCGATCCTGACGGAAGCTTACGAGCTGACCGCGATCTCGAGCACTTTCGGGAGCCAGACATTCGGCACCGTTCCGGCTCCAGCAAGCTTCTGGTTGTTGGGACTTGGACTGGCGCTACTTCGCCTGTCTCGTCGCTGATCAGATGACAATGGGTTCGCGTGGCTCAAACACGCGAGCCCGGGTATAAGAAGAATCAACCACATTTTTGCTTACGCAGCCAGATACAGGTTTCGCCCAGATACAACCTTAAGGCTCAGCATACGATGAGATTCGTTTGGTTGTTGAACCGTCCGGCGACGCTGCCCAACCCGCTTTCTTCGCAGTTTGGAACGATCAAACCCAGTCTGATCCCACCGTCGGTGGCTCGGCTCCACCTAAGGCCGACATGTTCACTGGGCTGCGATGTTCACCCATGTACTCTTACTCTTCATTGGTCTTCACCCAGGAGCGCATCAATCCAGCGCCGGGTCGTCAGCCTGGGCCGCAATCGACGAAACACCATCAACCGGGTTGGCCAGCCCCAGGCGTTATAGACCATTGAAGTCAGCTGATCACCGATGGTCGGGAAATTTCCCATCGCCGGTCCGGCCGGATTTTCCCAGGTTCGCCGCATCATCTCGTCACGGCTCGCCCAACCCCGACTGCGCGACAGCACGCTACCCACTGCCCGGTCTCGGCCAGTTTTGCCATGGCAGCGGCCGATCAAAACCAGCGGGCCGGAACTGTTTGAAGCTGCCGTCGAGGGCAATCAGGCCGTCAAACTCACGCTGTCCGGCCAGGGCATAAGCGTAGCTGATACCCCGACTGAAACCAGCAACACAACGGCTTGTCACCCCGGTTGCGAACGAAGTCCACGGCCAGCGTCAGATTGTTGGCGGGCGTTGGATTCTCCAAATGCGCCATGCCGGAAGGCGCAACACAAGCACGCGTTAGCTCGTCGTACAGGTAGACGGCAGTATGGCTGCCGAGGTTGGCGCTCACCGGGGCCGTCAGCCCTGGGCAGAACATCACAATACTGGAACTCTTGACGAAGGGTCAGGGCCGCGAACATGCTTTGCCCCTCTTGTTCTGATTGTCGGGCGATCAGCGCAAGGCACTGGTACTCTATAAATCAACAGTTAACAGCTGGCGGGCCATGTACTCTCCGCACGCCAGGATGGGGGACGCATCTCAATGAGATTGCCTTGAGATGCGTCGTGCTTCCTCCGGGGATTCAGCGTTTTTAAGACTGGTCCCCTTCTTCCGACTGACGGGCGTTGAAAGCCGCTCCGTAGCCTTCGAACTCATTCAAAACTTCGATCGCAACACCAAGCGGTGGACCAACCACTTCCCGTATCTCTTCCGGCGTTGGAAAGTCGAGCCCGGCTGCAAGTGCCTCTTCGACATACGCTCGCATCTTCGGGCGAATCGCCTCATAGCGTTGCTGTTCCTTTTTCTGGTTCTGGCCTTCGAACACAAGGATGTTGCCGAACGGATCTTCAATCGATACGTCCGGAAACTCATAGGGGGGCTCTATACGCGCCTTGACCGAATTCGGTCGCTTATGGTTCCACTCGTCAATCAGCGCTTCGAAGTTGTCGACGTTTATGTGCAAAGATGTCGGTCCGCGCGTTTCGGGCGCTTCACTGAGGAAAAACTGAACGCCGTCGCGGCTCAATGCAACGATGGCGGGTTGTCCTGGCGCCTCTCGCCAATCCCAGTCGAGATTGAATCCAAGCCATTCGACGTAGTGTGCGACGGCTTTTTCATAGTTGGTGACCTTCAGTACGACGCGTGGATTCGACAACACCGGGGTTTGCGATTCGACGAACGCCTTGAGTTCCGCCCAGCCGGAAAATCCATAATCGCGTGCCAGTGCCAGTTGCACGTCATGCAATGTCGCACGGTGGTCACCTTCGGACTTCTTTGTCTTCAGGATTTGTTTTGCTTCTCGCTTGAGAAACCCGAGATTGGGGTGATCGGGCAATAATCTGGTCATAGGACCTCCTTTCATTATCCGCCGCCTGCTGAATCGGACTGAAAGAAGGTTAGGGAATTTAGCATCTTGCAGGTGAAGGTGGACTTCGAGTCCTGTCCGCAGGCGAGGATGCGCCCTTCAAGCGCAATCCTCATGATTCCTGGACGTTGCCGTGATGTCAACTCTCGACAAGCAGTATCCTAGCGAGGTTCTCGAGTGCACAGCTCAGACTTTGACCGTTATATGAGGTGATTTGGCATAACTTGACCGATATTTAGGCCAATCGTTGACAACGGCGAACCATCTGCACAGAATGCCTTTCATGTAAGGCAAATTAGGTTAATTTGCTGTCCTTGTCGGTCAACTGAGATATGTCATGCCCGGGAGCAGAAAAAGAACCTATGCGCGCTATACCCTCGAAGGCATTACCTTGCTGGGCAAGATGATCAGGCTCGGTCGCAAGCAGCGGAAGATGACCGAGCATGAACTGGCAGAGCGCCTTGGTATTGCCAGAAGCACATTGCAGCGCATGGAAAAGGGTGATCCCAAAGTTGAAGTCGGGCTGATGTTCGAGGCGGCTGCCATTATCGGCGTGAAGCTCTTCGACGCCGATGAGAAGGGGCTCACAGGTTTGTCGAGCCGAACGGACGATCGGATCGCCCTGCTACCCAAACATGTCTACAAGGCCAGGAAGCGTGTCGAAGATGAATTCTAGGGTCCCGTCATATGATGAGGCTTTCGTCTGGGCCTGGTTGCCCCGTGCGACAGACCCGGTTGTTGCTGGTCGCCTTCACGCAGACGGCGGCCTTGTGAGCTTCAACTATGGCAAGAGTTATCTCGACCGCCCCGAAGCAATTCCGCTCTATCTGCCGGAGTTGCCTTTGGAATCGGGCGAACTGCCTTTACTTACAGGCCTGACCATGCCCGGCTGTATGCGAGATGCCGCGCCCGACGCGTGGGGGAGGCGGGTTATCCTGAACCGCAAGTTCGGCATTAAGGGCCAACAGCTCGACAAACTGGACTTGTCCGAGCTCACCTTCCTGCTCGAATCGGGTTCGGACCGGATCGGGGCGCTAGACTTTCAGCGCTCACCCAGCACCTACGAGCCGCGCGCGCCCTTAGAGGCAAGCCTTGAAGAACTGATCGAATCAGCGCAGCGCGTCGAGCAAGGCATTCCATTATCACCCGCGCTTGACGAAGCCCTGCATCACGGCAGTTCCATCGGTGGGGCGCGACCGAAAGCAATGTCAGAAGACGGCCTGGTCAAGCGTGTCGCCAAGTTCTCATCGTCCTCCGACACCTATAATGTCGTGAAAGCCGAATTCATCGCCATGCGGCTGGCCGGGCTGTGTGGGATCAACGCGGCGCCTGTCTCGCTAGTGCGCGCCTCAGGAAAGGACGTGCTCCTTATCGAACGGTTCGATCGTGTCCATGAGGGGGGCAACTGGCAACGCAGGCTGATGGTCTCTGCCCTGACGATGCTCGGCCTTGATGAAATGATGGCGCGTTACGCCAGCTATGAGGACCTTGCCACCATCATCCGTCACCGCTTTACAAATCCGGCAGACACTTTGCATGAGTTGTTCTCGCGCATCGTGTTCAACATCCTGTGCGGCAATACCGACGATCATGCCCGCAACCATGCCGCCTTCTGGGATGGCGAATGGTTGACGTTGACACCCGCCTATGACATCTGCCCGCAGGGCCGAACAGGCCAGGAAGCATCGCAGGCCATGCTGATCAACGGGCAGAACCGCATGAGCCGCATCGCGTCATGCCTTGAAGCCGCTCGTCATTTCCTGCTGACGGAGAAAAAGGCCCTTGCCATCGTGGAGGGACAGCTGCGCTGTATCGGCGATCATTGGAACGAGGTCTGCGAAGAGGCCTCTCTCAGCGAAACCGATCGTAACTTTTTTTGGGGCCGTCAGTTCCTGAATCCCTATGCCTTTACGGCGCTTGAAGGGAAGGCAGCCGAGCTGAAAACGATGGCTGATGAATTCCGCAGACGGTAATCTACCTGACGATGGAGGCCAGGACCAGCTGACGCGACGCGGTAGACAGTGTGCATGAACCTGCGAGCAAAGGCTACGGGCAATATATAGACGATACCGAAGATCCCTATGGTGATGTGGTAGCGCCATCGCGGTGCGCCATTTCAGTGTGCTTCTAAGATGAGTCGCAGTGGGATCTATATGTCTATGCACAGATCATTGTGCCGTCCTGGGATTACTCCATGTTTCATCCTT
Organism: Pseudomonadota bacterium; assembly: GCA_047947185.1. GTDB lineage: Bacteria > Pseudomonadota > Gammaproteobacteria > Pseudomonadales > Azotimanducaceae > JANQJA01. Next base: position 5,791,916 of record CP170502.1, on the reverse strand, counting down.
CGACTGTGGTTATGGCGCAGCAGATCGATGGCTTCGAAGCAGTTCATACTGAAGGCTTTTTTCGTGTGAATACCTGTCTGGCGGTGAGCGTCTAGCGGCTTCTAAACGCCATCAACACAACGCCATTTGTCGAGAACTGTCAGGAGCCACAGGACCCTCGAATACAGTTTAGTGCGCACATTGTGGGTGGAGTAGTGTTTGTTCCGTTTGGCATCATGCATGCGAGTGTTCAGATCACTGCGGCCACGCACGGCGTCATGCTGGATGGAGCGTGGGACGGCGAATGCTGGACCTCGGGTCACATCGAGGACTCCTTCCCACGGTGGCAACGATTTTTTACGGATGCAGAGGCTTTCGGTTTGTTGTGGTCTCCGGAGTTGTTCTGTCCTGGAATCGAAGACAAAAAAAAGCACCTCTGGCCGACAGGTTCACTGGGGTGCGATGCTCACCCATGTACTCTTACTCTTCGTATTCCCGCGCCAGTCAGTCCGGCCTGAAGTTGAAGCCCGCCGGCGCCCAGTTATCCGGGTCTCCGCGATAGCCGGGCAGGATGCCCTCCAGTCGGTGAGGCGTCACTTCTATCAAGAGATAGTCCTCGGGAAAGGCCGGGTAGAGTCGGTCAGTATCCGTGGAGCGCCGCATTCGCGCTTTTACCTGGTCATCGTCCACCAGGCGCGCCTGCCCCATGATGGTCACATAGTTTCTTCGCTCTGCATCAAAATAGTAGAGGGTGACGCGATTGTGCTGACGGATTTGCGCCACTTTCCGCGTGTTGGGCCGGGTCGCGATCCAGACCACAAAGTTCTCATCAGGCGAAAAAGCCTCAACGGTGCGGGCCCGCGGCTGGCCCTGCTCATCCAGGGTAATCAGTGCAGGATAGGGAACCCGGGCCATGGTCTCGCGGGCGAGACCCAGGATGTCAGGTTCTTCTGCCTGGCAAAAGCCGGAGAGGCTGAACGCCAGCAGGGTTACCAACAACGGAAGCATTATTCTCATTGGTCTTCCCCCAGGAGTTCATCAATCCAGCGCCGGGTCACCTCATACACCTGGTCGATCGCCCCGTCAGCGTACAGCACGTCAACGTGACCATAGTTTTCCAGCACGTTGATGGTGACATTCCTCGAGCCACTGTAGTTCGCCGAGTAGATCCCGTTCATCAGGTTGTCGGCACCGAGGTTGGTGGCCCCAAAATAGAGGATCGGCAGGGTCATCTTGCCAAAGTGGTCATCGAGATTCGTCGCCGGGTCGTCAGCCTGGGTCGCAATCGACTGTCCTTCGATGTTCTGGACCGCAGGGAAAGTCCGGTCGTAACCCTGCATCGCCTGCGCCAATACGGCAATCGACGAAACACCATCAACCGGGTTGGCCAGCCCACCCCTGCCCCAGGCGTTATAGAGCGTTGAAGTCAGTTGATCACCAATGGTCGGGAAATTTCCCATCGCCGGTCCGGCCGGATTTTCCCAGGTTCGCCGCATCATCTCGTCACGGCTCGCCCAACCCCGACTGCGCGACAGCACAGTGCCCCATTGCCCTGTCTCAGCCAGTTTTGCCATGGCAGCGGCCCGATCAAAACCAGCCGGTCGGAACTGTTTGAAGCTACCGTCGAGGGCAATCAGGCCGTCAAACTCACGCTGTCCGGCCAGGGCATAAGCGTAGCTGACACCCCGACTGAAACCAGCAACAAACAACGGCTTGTCACCCCGGTTGCGAACGAAGTCCACAGCCAGCGTCAGATCGTCCACAAAAGCACCCAGGGTCCAGCCCTGCATGAACGACAGGTCAGGCACCGGTTCGTTCGGTACAAAATGCGTTCGATAGTCGACGGTATAGACCGCAATGCCACGAGCCGCCAGGTACAGCCACAGGTTGTGATCTTCGGTCCTGATGGACAATTCACCATTCATGTTGGTGCCGGGCAGGTAGAGCACCGAGGCCGCCGCCACCATGTGGGGATTGTGATACCGGTGCAGCCCGATGCGATCGTATTTCCCGTTGGGCGCAACCACAGCCTCCCAGTAGGTTTCAGTCAACGGCGATCCCCGGTGAATGGGCGCTTCTTCTGCCACCAGGACAAAATCTGCCTGCACGGGCAGGGTCGCAAACAACACAAGCAAGAAAAGAGCAAAATTCCGGGACAAGGGGCCACTCCAGCAGTCAAACGGAAGGCCCATTATACCGGTCGTGCCAACGGATGATTAATTTCCGGCAAACGATTACCATCACGCGAGGGTTGCAGAGGCGGAGGCACATAGAGGCATATGGCGCAGCAGACATTTCGAACCATTCACCAGATCGTCAAAACGGCACGCCGGAATCTCAACCAGACCTATTGGGACTACCTGGTTGGCGCCACGGAAACAGAAACCACGCTGCGCCGTAACCGGCTGTCTATTGATTCACTCGCGCTGCGGCCACGGGTGCTGAACGACGTTGCTGAGGTTGATACCTCCAGCACATTCCTGGGTGAACGCCTGGCAATACCCTGCCTGCTTGCACCTATCGGGTCGCTGCAGGTATTTCATCCAGACGGCGGCGCTGCCGCCGCAGAAGCCGCATCGTCCTTTGGCATCATGTCCATGAAGAGTTCCGTCTGTACACCTGAACTGGAGGAAGTTGCGGCGGCTGGCACCTGCCCCAAGATTTACCAGCTTTACGTCCGCGGTGACGACAACTGGGTTGACGACATCATCCGGCGTGTTATCGACAGCGGCTACAAGGCGTTTTGCCTGACGGTCGACACCGCTGTTGTCTCCCGGCGGGAACGCGATATGGCCAAGGGTGTTGTTCCAACATCACAGGCCGGCCCCGGCGACTTTACCTGGCAGGCGCGCCTCAACTGGCGGGATGTTGCCCGGATCAAGGAGAAGTTTGATATTCCCCTGGTCCTGAAGGGAATCAACACCGCGGAGGATGCCGCGATGGCGCTGGCGCACGACGTTGACGTTATTTACGTTTCCAACCATGGCGGGCGCCAGCTTGACCAGGGACGCGGGACCATGGACCTGCTCCGTGAGATAGTGGCCGAAGTTGATGGCCGGGCTGAGATTGCGGTGGACGGCGGCTTCTATCGGGGTACCGACATCGTAAAAGCCATGGCCCTGGGCGCCAATGTTGTGGGTCTGGGCAGGCTCGAAGCCTGGGCACTGGCGGCGGGTGGCGTCCCGGCCCTGGTCAACTGCCTTGCAATCCTGCGCGATGAGATCAGCCGGGCGCTTGCACTCTGCGGCGTGAGTGACTTTGCTACCCTGAATCCAACATTTGTTACCGAGGCCCCGCCTGTTTATGAACCCGGCGCGGTCAGCGCCTTTCCCCTGCTCAACCTGGACGATGAGGGTTACCAATAATGCGATACCTGAAACCAATGATGCTGGTGCTGGCATGTCTGCTGGCCAATGTCACCTTTGCTGCGCCCGAGGTCCGGGTGGCCGAGGGTGTTGTCAAGGGCGCGGCAGAAGGAGCAATCAATGTCTTTAAGGGTATTCCCTATGCCGCTCCGCCCACCGGGTCGCTACGCTGGGCGCCACCTGCCCCGGCACCCAGGCGCGCGCAGCCCCTGGACGCTACCAGCTTCGGTCCGGCCTGCCCTCAGCCAGGCAGACCCGATCGCGCCCGCGGTTTTGGTGAGCAGGACGAAGACTGCCTGAGCCTTAACATCTGGGCACACGCTGACGCCAGCGGAGCCCCCGTGATGGTATGGATTCACGGAGGAGCCTTTCGAATAGGGAAAGGCGGCACTGACTTCTATTCCGGGGAACACTTTGCAAACAATGGGGTTGTGCTGGTTTCCATCAATTACCGGCTGGGTCACCTGGGCTTTTTTGCCCATCCGCAACTGAGCGAGCAGCAGGGTGATGAGCCCCTTGGCAACTATGGGCTGATGGACCAGATTGCCGCGCTGCGCTGGATACAGGCAAACATCAGCGCCTTTGGCGGAGACCCTGGAAGAGTCACCATTTTTGGGGAATCGGCGGGCGGCGCCAGCGTCCTGAACCTGCTGATGATCAACGAAACCCGTGGTCTCTACCAGCAGGCGATTGTCCAGAGTGGTGGTGGTACCGGCCGTGCCAGGTATCTCGCGCAGGATGCACCCGGCGCCCCCTCCCTGGAATCGGTTGGCCTGCTGGTGGCAAAACAGCTGGGTGTTGACCAGGCAGCAGATCCCATTGCGGCACTGCGCGCCCTGCCGGCCGACCGGATAGTCACGGACGCCAACGCGTTTGAGGTGGGGTCAATTGGTTTCGGCCCGGTAATTGATGGCAAGCTGATCACCCAACCCACGACCACGGCATTCCTGACGGGCGCGGTTAATGCTGTCCCCATGATCATTGGTGCCAACAGCTACGAAGCGAGTGTCCTCGCCGCTTTCCAGACACCGGCCACGGCATTCCTGGACCAGCTTGGACCGCTGCGGCAACGTGCCCGGGAGGTCTACGCCGAACAGGCAGGCAATGACGAGACACTGATGGCGGAATTCCTGTTTGGCGATGCGTCATTTGTGGCCCCGGCAAGGTTTGTTGCTCGTACCCAATCGCCGCGCAAGCCGGTCTTCCTCTATCACCTGGATTTTGTCCGCGAACGCGCCCGTGGTGAAGTCAAGGGCGCTAACCACGGCGCAGATGTGATCCTGGTTTTTAATACGCTGGACGCCATGCCCATGTCACGCGTCATGTTTACCGCGGCAGATCGCAGGGTTGCAGACACCATACACCGCTACTGGGTCAGCTTCGCCAAAACCGGCTCTCCGAACGGCGCGTCCCTGCCCAGTTGGCCGGCCTACAGCCAACAGAACGATACAACACTTTACATTGGAAACGATGTGATTGAGGCGCGGTCGGCGCTGCGCAACGAACAACTCGACTTTGCCATGCAGGTCATCACGGGTGCCGGTGCCCGCTGACCCGATGAACGTGGATGAGGCTGGTCTGATACAAGGTCTCATCAACAGGGAAGATGCCGCCTTCCGCACGGCCATCAGGGCATTTCAACCGGCAATGTTCCAGGTAGCACGCGGTATTGCCGGTACTGCTATCGCGGATGAGGTGGTGCAGGAGAGCTGGTTCTCCATCATGCGTGCGCTGCCCGGTTTTGCCGGGCGGAGCAGCCTGAAGACCTGGGTACTGCGCATTGTCGCCAATGAGGCCAAGACCCGCTTGCGCAAGGAGAATCGCAGCGAATCGCTTGAGGCGCTGGCCCACCAGGATCCGGAGTTTGGCGCTCGCTTCGACGGCAACGGCCACTGGCTCACCGGGCGGGTACCGGCAGACTGGGGCGCCCATTCACCCGAAGACCTGCTCGCCAGTGAAGAACTTGCCGACTGCATGCAGCGCGTGATCGGCAATCTGCCTGACCTGCAGGAAGCCACCCTCCGACTTCGCGAGCAGCACGGATTCTCACCGGCCGAAATCTGTAACATCCTTGATGTCAGTGAGTCTAACGTGCGAGTGCTTCTGCACCGGGCACGAACCCGATTGTTTGGGGCCATCAACCATTTCCAGGACACCGGCGAGTGTCAGGCAGACACACCATGTTGACCTGCAAAGAGGTATGCGAGAACGCCAGTGACGCGATTGAGGAAAAACCCGGATTTTCCCGCCGCCTTGGCCTAGGCCTCCATCTTTTGATCTGCAAACACTGCCGGCGCTTTCTGCGCCAGTTAAGAGTCGCCACCAGCGCAGTCGCCAGCCTGCCCGAGCCCGGTCAACCTACCGAAGCAGAAATCGATTTGCTGATTGCGCGCCTGCGCCAGAGCTGACTATTTTTCGGCCTCCCGGACAACTGCCGGTACAGGCACAAACCCGTCACCGCGACGCCAGCTATGGAAACGTCCCACCCATTCGAGCAGGGCATCAGGCTTGTGGGCCTTGCGCCATTCGCTGGCGGCAAACTTGTTCATTTCGGCCAGGGTCGGGTAAATATGGATAGTCCCCATGATCTTGCGAAGGCCAAGTCCGTGTTTCATGGCCAGGACAAACTCGGCAATGAGGTCGCCAGCATGATCAGCAGCAATGGTCACACCCAGTATCTTGTCTTTGCCGCGCGGCGTGATCACCTTGACAACACCGTGCCCCTCCTCGTCAGCCAGCGCACGATCCAGCTCCGCCACATCAAAAGTGGTGACTTCAAAGTCGATGCCAGCCTCCCTGGCCTCTGTCTCGTTGATACCCACCCGCGCCACCTCGGGTGAACAGAAGGTTGACCAGGGAATCACCGAGTAGTCCACGCGGAACTTCCAGAAAGTGCCGAACAGGGCATTAACCGCCGCGAACCAGGCCATGTGGGAGGCAGTGTGGGTGAACTGGTAAGGCCCGGCAACGTCACCCACGGCATAGATATTGGGAAAACTGGTCCGCAGGTATTCATCTACCTTGACGGTACCACGCCCGGTAACTTCTACGCCCAGCTCCTCGAGTCCAAAACCAGTCACGTTGGCCTTGCGTCCCACCGCGACCAGTAACTGATCAAACGCCAGCGACTCGGTTGCCCCGCTGTCCTGGTGCCGAACCACCAGCAGCCGGTCATCCCCATCCACAATGACTTCCTCAGCCATGGCTCCCGTCAGGATCCTGACGCCCTCAGCACGCATCTGGTCGGTCACCAGCGCGGCAATTTCCGGGTCTTCCCGCGGCAGGATGCGCGGCAGTGCCTCAACCTGGGTCACCTGACTACCGAGCCGATTAAAGGTCTGCGACAACTCAGTGCCAATGGGTCCGCCGCCGAGCACAATCAGGCGCCGGGGCTGCTCACGGATGTCCCACAAATTATCCGAGGTCAGGTAGTCGACCTGGTCGATCCCCTTGATCGGCGGGACAAAAGGCGCGGCCCCGGTTGCGACGATGATGTTCCGGGTCGTTAACCGCTTGCCATTCACTTCAACCTCAAATGGCGAAACAATGCGCGCTTCACCCATTTCAACATTGACGCCAAGCCCCTCGTAACGCTCTACCGAGTCATGCGGTTCAATGGCCTTGATGATACGGTGAACCCGCGCCATCACCTCGGCAAAATCAAAGTCAGGGGTCATTTTCCTGAATCCCAGGGAGGGGCCGCGCTGCATGTCAAACGCCAGCTTGGCCGAGCGGATCAGGGACTTGCTGGGTACACAGCCCGTGTTGAGACAGTCTCCACCCATCCTGTGTTTTTCGATCAGCGTCACTCGACCCTTGACCGTTGCCACAATCAGGGCAGCAACCAGACCACCACTACCCGCGCCTATGACAATCACATCGCGATCAAATGATTTTGGCCGACGGTACCCCTCATAGACCTTGTTGGCGCGAACAACGTCAACAAGGCGTTTGGCAACCAGGGGAAATATACCCAGCAGCACAAACGAGGCAATCAGTCCCACCGAGGCAATATCACCGGGAGATTCAAGTGCTGCAAGCTGTGTACCCGCGTTCACATACACGAGCGTCCCGGCCAGCATGCCCACCTGGCTGACAACAAAAAACACCGGCACCGAAATTTTGGTCAGGCCCATGGCCAGGTTAATGGCGAAAAACGGGAACAACGGCACCAGGCGAAGCGTAAAGAGATAAAAGCCCCCTTCTTTCTCAATCCCGGCATCTATCCGCTCAAGCTGCCTCGCAAAGCGCTGCTTCACCTGGTCACGAAAAATAAACCGGGCCAACAACATCGCAATGGTTGCGCCAATCGTCGAGGCAAACGAGACAATAACGAGTCCCCAGAGCAGTCCAAAAACAGCACCCGCAGCCAGCGTCATGATAGCGGCACCCGGCAGGGACAAAGACGTGACCAGCACATAAATCCCGAAAAAGCCGGCCGCAACGAGGAGCGGCCTGGTTTCTATCAGCTGATTCAACGAAGCCTGCTGGGACTTGACATAGTCCAGCGTGAAGTAGGCACCAATATCCAATATGAAAAACGCACCAACCAGCGCAACAACAGCCAGCAGCAGGAAAAGTCTTGCCTTGCTCATAAATACCCCGGGTTACTCATTGCTACCGCATAAGAGATGCACAGAAGTGCAGGAAGTTACAGCGGCCGTGCGTTGACCACGCAAAAGATCTATCTTGCCACATGCCCCGGGCTTTTACGTATACTCCGTCCAACAACATGGTCGGGGAACAACATGCCAACACTGGGCGTCCAGATGTTTACACTGCGCAAGTACACTCAGTCACTGGATGACCTGAAACTGGCGCTGCAGAAAGTACGTGCAATCGGTTACAGCAGCATCCAGGTGTCCGCGTTTGGGGACATTTCTGCCGCTGATATCAAGGCAGCCTGCCGTGCTGAGGGGATGACAATTGGTGGTACTCATGTCGCCTGGGACCGGTTTCGCTTTGACCTCGAAAAGGTTATCGAAGAACACCTGCTCTGGGAGTGTCAGCATGCGGCCATCGGTATGATTGCACCCCGCACCTACCTGTCCATGGAAGGCCTGCAGCGCTTCCTTGACGAACTTGCACCGGTTGCAGAAAAGCTTGGCGAACACGGCATTGATTTTTCCTATCACAACCATGCCCACGAGTTTGTCCACTTCGAGGGCAAACCCTGGCTGGCGCACCTCTACGAGACTGCAGCACCCGGTACGCTGAAGGCGGAACTCGACACTCACTGGATTGTTGCCGGCGGTGGCGACCCGGTTGCCTGGATTGAAAGCTGCGGCAAACGCATGCCGCTATTGCATCTCAAGGACTTTGCGCTGAATTCAGAGGGCCAGCGGATGTTTGCAGCCGTCGGCCAGGGCAATATGAACTGGCCGGCCATTCTCGCGGCCGCAAGCGCCGAACCCATCAATTACTACTTTGTGGAACAGGACAGTTGTTACGGGGCGGATGAATTTGATTGCCTGAAGCAGAGTTACGATTTTCTGCACGGTTTTGGGCTGGCCTGATGAACAGCGTCAGACTTGGCATCATCGGACTGGGCAACATGGGCCAGGCACACTGCCGCTCGCTTATGCGCATCGACGGCCTGGAACTCGGCGCCGTTTGTGATATCGATCCGGGACGACTGCAGCGCATCACCGATGAATATCACTGTCCGGGTTATGTGGATCCAAAAGCTTTTCTTACCGGGCAGCGCGGCAAGCTGGATGCGGTGCTCATCGCAACGCCACACTATGACCACACGACCCTCGGCATCAGTGCGCTCAAACAGGGTTATCACCTGCTGGTGGAGAAACCCATATCCGTCCACAAGGCAGACTGTGAAAAACTGATCCGGGCCCACCGGGATCCATCGCGCAAGTTTGCCGCCATGTTCAATCAACGCACCAACAGCCAGTACCAGGAAATCCGGCGGTTGATTACAAGCGGTGAACTGGGGCAGATCCGGCGTATCCAGTGGACCATTACCGACTGGTTCCGCAGCCAGCAGTACTACGACAGTGGCGGCTGGCGAGCGACCTGGCGCGGTGAAGGTGGCGGCGTGCTGATGAACCAGTGCCCACATCAACTGGACCTCCTGCAGTGGTTGTTCGGGATGCCAACACGCCTGCGGGCATTCTGCCAGTTGGGCAAACACCATCAGATTGAGGTTGAGGACCAGGTGACCTGCTACCTGGAGTACCGCAATGGTGCAACCGGTGTCTTCACAACCACCACCGGCGAGGCACCCGGCGTCAACCGGCTGGAAATAGCGGCCGACAACGGCCTGCTTATCCACGATGCGGCCACAAAGACGTTCCGCTTCCTGAAGAATGACAAACCGGTATCCCGCGCCATCCAGGAGAATCCCGGGTTTCGCAAACCGGCGGTTGAGGTGATCGACATCGATGTCCCCGACACCGGCCGTCAGCACGAGGAAGTGCTGGAAAATTTTGCTGATGCAATACGCTTTGACACGCCGCTCATCGCTCGCGCTGAGGAAGGTATCAACTCCGTAGAACTTGCCAACGCCATGCTGTTGTCCTCGCTGACCGACAAGTGGGTCGACCTGCCGTTGAACGCCCGCACTTATGCCAACCGGTTGCGTCGCCTCATCCGGGATTCAAACTTCCGGAAACCGGAGGTACAAGGGGAAGTGGTTACATCCATGGAAGATTCATTCAGCTAGGGAGGAGGAAAAGCCATGAGTGACGGCATGCACTACGCACCGGTCGCGCAAGCGCAGAAGCCGGTCTGTGAACCCGGAGAGTTCGGCTTTGCCGTCACCGCGCTGGATCATGGCCACATTTTTGGTATGGCGCAGAACCTCAAGCAGGCCGGGGCGACCTGCCTATGGGTGCATGACCCTGACCCGGCGAAGGTTGAAACATTTCTCAGGTTGAATCCCGGGGTTAAGGTCGCCCGGGAGCTTTCACAGATCCTGCAGGACCCGGATGTGAAACTTGTTGCCGCCGCGGCTGTACCCAACCTGCGGGCTGAACTGGGTCTGGTCGTCATGCAGCACAACAAGGACTACTTCACCGACAAGACGCCATTTACGACACTTGCACAACTTGAGGCCGCCAGGCTTGCTGTCCGGGCATCAGGCCAGAAGTATGCCTGCTGCTACAGCGAACGGCTGCAGAACGAGGCTGCAGAGTACGCGACGCAACTGATCAGCGGCGGCGCCATCGGGCGCGTCCTGCAGGTGATCGGGTTGGGTCCCCACCGGCTCAATGCCAAAGCACGCCCCGCATGGTTTTTTGACAAGGCAAAATACGGTGGCATCATCTGCGACATTGGCAGCCACCAGATGGAACAGTTTCTCACCTACACCGGCGCAAGCGACGCCGAGATAACCATGGCCCGGGTGACCAACTACCACCATCCAGACTTCCCCGAGCTTGAGGACTTTGGCGAGTGTGCCGTGCTGGGGGACAATGGTGCAAGCGGCTACTGCCGGATGGACTGGTTTACCCCGGACGGGCTGCGCACCTGGGGTGATGGTCGCACAACCATACTTGGCACTGACGGGTACATTGAGCTGCGCAAGTACATTGATGTGGCCGCAGCCGAACGACGGGAAAACAATGTGTACATTGTGACGGGTGAGGGAGAGGAATACCATAATGTGACCGGCAAGGTCGGCTTTCCGTTTTTTGGCCAGTTTGTGCTGGATTGCCTGAATCGGACGGAGCTCGCCATGTCCCAGGCACACTGTTTCAAGGCCGCTGAACTCTGCCTGCGTGCCCAGGCCCTGGCCGATCAAACCAACACTGGATGAGAGGAGATACCATGTCACTCACCGTAAAACCTTTGACCCCCGGGTTCGGTGCAGAAATTGAAGGCGCTGATATCCTGAACATGGATGATGCGGCTTTCGACGCCCTGTTTGATGTATTTACCCAAAAAGGCGTGATTTTCCTGCGCGACCAGCCCGCGCTGTCCCCGGAGCAGCACCTGGCATTTGCAGCACGGTTTGGTGAAGTGCATGTGCACCCGGCCGCTCGCGGCAAACCCGCCGAATATCCAGGACTCATGCGCATGCGAACCAACAAGGAGTCACGGGTTGCCGCTGGCAACCGGTGGCACAGCGATGTTTCCTGTGATGAATTCCCGCCCCAGGCAAGCATTCTGCAGTTGCACAAGATTCCACCGGTGGGTGGTGACACCCTGTTCGCCGACCTGCATGCCGGCAGAGAGCACCGCCAAGGTCATGTTGACGGCATGAACCCCCTACCATGAGCGTCTCAATCCACCAGGACTTTTCAGCCATCTCCTGGGAATGGCTGCGGACCGACCTCATCGAGGACAATTTCCACAATGGACGCTCAACGGACCAGCTAAGGCGCTCCTTCGAGAATACGCCAATCTGCGTGTTTGCGATGGATGGACCACGCTGCATCGGCACGGCCCGGGCCCTCACAGATGGTGTCTGTAACGCCTACGTGGTTGATGTCTGGACACACTCAGGGTACCGCGATCAGGGCATCGCAACTGAAATGATGAATCTCATCATCAACGCCTGTCCTGGCCAGCACATTTACCTTTTTACTGACGACGCGGTGGAATTCTACACCCGGCTTGGATTTCGCGAGCGGCCCGTGGGCCTGGAGATTATCTCGGGGGCATGGTTGGAGGGCGGTTAACCACGGGCCCCGGGATTCTTGCCTGGTGCTCTCAGTCGTGCAGGGTCAGGGCCGACCCGCCGCCAGGGACTTATGATCGAGCACCACAATCCGGTATGCTTTCAGGCAGCGGACAATCCCCAGACAACCCCGAGAACCGAGGCAGGCGCGCCGGGAACCGGCATGGCACACCACAATACCAACCTTCCTTTTGTTGAACTCCTGGACGCGGTTCGAGGCTGCCGCATCTGCGAGTCTTTCCTGCCCGCGGGGCCGAGGCCAGTCCTGCAGATTGACCCGGGTGCAACCATCCTGGTCGCCGGACAGGCACCGGGGCGGCGTGTACATGCGTCCGGTCTGCCGTTTGATGATCCAAGCGGCGACCGGCTACGCGATTGGATGGGCATTTCCCGTGACCTTTTCTACGATGCTTCGCGTATTGCCATCATTCCCATGGGCTTCTGTTACCCGGGTACCGGCCGGTCCGGAGATCTGCCACCCAGGCCGGAATGTGCCCCCCGATGGCGCAAGCCCCTGCTGGATCAACTCAATCGGTTGGCACTGACGCTGGTGATCGGCCAGTATGCACAAAGGTGGCACCTGCCGGGTGTCGCCGGGAACCTCACAGAAACGGTCAGGGCCTTCGATGAGCATGCTGGCATCATCGCCCTGCCACACCCCAGCCCAAGGAACAATATCTGGCTCAAGCGGAATCCCTGGTTTGAGGCGACCGTCTTGCCTGGTCTCAAACGTGCGGTTGACAAAGCCCTCACTGGCTCACCACCATCAGGTCTATGATATTGATGGGTGTCATTGGAGCGCGCCAGATGACCAGTGACAATGCTGAACAACCGCGACTGATCCCCACAACACGGACCTGAACATGAAAAACGCTTCTCCTTTTATCATGCGTTTCGCCGAAATCACCAGGGACGACGTTGACCTGGTCGGTGGCAAGAATGCATCCCTGGGTGAAATGTATGGAAATCTCATGCCAAAAGGCGTCCGCATTCCCAATGGCTTCGCCATCACCGCGGCCGCCTACCGATACCTGCTGGACCAGGGCGGCGCCTGGCCGGCACTTCACGAGGCACTTGACGAAGTTGACGTGAATGACGTCCAGGACCTCGCCCGGCGGGCAAGGCGCGCCCGGGAAATTATCGAAGGCCTTACCTTACCTGCCGATCTTGTCGCTGAAATTATCGGCGCCTATCGGGAACTGGTTGCGCAATATGGGCCGGAGCTCAGCGTGGCAGTCCGCAGTTCTGCCACCGCGGAAGACCTGCCAACAGCCAGTTTTGCTGGCCAGCACGAGTCATACCTGAACATCAGCGGCGAAATCCGCCTGCTGGAATCCGTTCGCCACTGTTTCGCGAGTCTGTTCACCGACCGCGCCATACGTTACCGGGTCAATAACGGGTTTGACCATTTCAGGGTTTACCTGTCGGTGGGCGTCATGAAGATGGTGCGCTCGGACATCGCGGCCAGCGGCGTCATGTTTACCCTGGATACCGACACGGGCTTCCCGGATGTTGTCTTTATGACTGGCGCCTACGGCCTCGGTGAGAATGTTGTCCAGGGTGCCGTGGACCCGGACGAGTTCTACGTGTTCAAGCCTACCCTTGCCCAGGGATTTCGCAAGGTGCTGCGCCGGCACCTCGGCAAAAAAGCCATCAGGATGGTTTATGCCGATGAGGGCGGCATGCGCACTCGGAGCGAACCTGTCCACCGGGCCGAGCGCGCCCGTTTTTGTGTTTCAGACGCGGAGGTCATGGAACTCAGCGACGCCGCCGTCACCATTGAAAACCACTATTCGGAGCCAGGCAGCCCCCTCACACCCATGGACATCGAGTGGGCCAAAGATGGCACCGACGGCCTGCTCTATATTGTGCAGGCCCGCCCGGAAACGATTGCAGGGAAACGCACTACCGGCATGCTGAAGGAATATACGTTGGCACACACCGGTGGGGTGCTGACCCGGGGCCACGCCGTGGGTGCCAGCGTTGCCAGCGGCAGGGCCCGCGTGATTACGCAGGTTTCCCAGCTTGAGCAGTTTCAACCCGGTGAGGTGCTGGTTGCAGAAATCACCACCCCAGACTGGGGCACGGTCATGAACATCGCTTCAGCCATAGTGACCGACCACGGTGGCAGGACCTGCCACGCGGCCATAGTCGCGCGGGAACTGGGGATACCGGCGATTGTAGGCTGCGACGACGCAACCACAAGGATAAAGACGGGGGACCTGGTCACGGTGTCCTGTGCTGAAGGTGACGTTGGCCGCATTTACGAGGGTGAGATTCCCGTGACTGTCACGGAAACCGATCTCACCAACATGCCCCGACCACACACGCACATCATGGTAAATCTTGGCAATCCGGAACTCGCCTTCCAGACCAGCCTGCTGCCCAACGACGGGGTTGGCCTGGCGCGCACCGAGTTTATTGTCGCGGAGCACATCAAGGTCCATCCGATGGCCCTGTTACATCCTGACAAGATCTCTGACCACCAGGAACGGGCCCAGGTGCTTGCCCTGGCGACGGGCTTCGACAAGCCCGGCGATTATTTTGTCCAGTCGCTGGCCGAGGGGGTTGCAACCATTGCCGCCGCCTTTTATCCCAAACCCGTTGTGGTTCGTATGTCTGACTTCAAGACCAACGAGTACGCGGCACTGCTGGGTGGCCGCTGGTTCGAGATGCAGGAAGCCAACCCCATGATCGGGTTCCGGGGCGCATCGCGCTATACCCATCCCGCTTATGCCGAGGGTTTTGCCCTGGAATGTGAAGCGCTGCGGTATGTCCGGGAAGACATGGGGTTGACCAACGTGATTCCGATGATTCCGTTCTGCCGGCGAATTGATGAAGCCAGACGGGTGCTCGAAAAGATGGCTGAGCAGGGGCTGGTTCGCGGCAAAAACGGGCTTCAGGTGTATGTCATGTGTGAGATCCCCAACAATGTCATCCTGGTTGATGCTTTTGCCGAGTTGTTTGACGGTTTCTCGATCGGCTCCAACGACCTGACCCAGTTAACCCTCGGGGTTGACCGGGATTCCGAGATTCTAACTTTCGATTTCGACGAACGGGACCCGGGGGTCAAGGAGATGATCAGGCTTGCTGTCACCGGTGCACATCGCAATAACCGGTACTGCGGTTTCTGTGGCCAGGCACCCTCAGACTATCCCGAGATGGCCGCTTACCTTGTTGAACTGGGCATCGATTCAATCAGCCTGAACCCGGATGTGGTACTGGAAACAACCCGTCACCTGCTGGGTATTGAGGAAAAACTCGGCATCGCGCGCAAGTAAGGCGCATGGATTGTCCAAAATGTGGTTTGACCCAGGACCCGGCTGACGAGTGCCGCGGTTGTGGGATCATTATCGCGCGCTATCAGCCGGGCCGGGTAAAACCTGGCCGCAAAGGGTCCAAGTCGGGCACCAGACGCCACGGCGGGCAACAGCATGAGGCGGAACTGCTGACCTATTATGAGAGCATGCACCAACTGGTCCGTGCGGGCCTCGCCCCGGTTGCCGCACACGCCAGTTTCCTGCGGGATGGCAGGGTGGTCACTGATGAGTCCCCCTACCAGCACATCACGCAGGCACTGACCAAGGGCCGTACTTTCAGCGAGGGTATGGCGGCTTCACCGGGCTTTTTCCCGCTGGACCAGGTGGCACTGGTCCGGGCGGGTGAGCAGGCAGGCGACCTGCCCGGTGCATTTCTGGCCCTCTCGGGCCTGCTGCACCAGTCGCTGCAGACCCGGGCCCGGACCAAGAAACTGTTGCGCCAGCCGGCACTTACCCTCCTCGCCGCAGTGTTTGTCCTGCCCTTGCCCCGGCTCGTCGCGAACGGCCCAGGCGCCTACGCCCTGGCCATCCTGCCACCCCTGTTGGTGCTGGCTGCGCTCTGGTTGCTGATACCTGGCCTGCTCCGCAGCCTTGTGAAGGGCAAAGCCGGTCTCAGCCTTTTCCTGGTGATGACTTCCCAGGTCAACAGCTTTGCACGGGCGTTCCATACCCTGTATCGGGCCGGCATTCCCATGGCTGACGCTTTTGCAACCGCAGCGGCAACCTGCAGCAATGAGGCGTTTTCCCTCCTGCTCAAACCGGGTGCAACACTGCTACGCCAGGGTGCCACACTCGCCAGCGTGGTCCGGGAATCCGGACACTTCCCACCCGATTTTGTGCAGCTGGTGAGTGCCGGCGAGCACGCCGGTGCCCTGGAAGCTGCGCTGGAGAAGTACCTGGCGGTCGCCGAGGCGCGCTTCGACCAAAGGCTCAGCAAGACCGTCCATGCCGTGACCGCCGTGATCACCCTCACGGTGCTTTGCCTGGCTGGCTGGTCGATTGTGACCGCATTTACCGCTTTACTACCGGAAAGTTGACGGCGGCGACGCCTGAGCCCCGCGGAAGTCATTACACCAAAGTAAAGTCATCGCATCGTTGACGGTCGCAGGGTAAAGTGCCGACCGCAACAACAGACCACCAGCCAAACATAATCCAGGGGAACCCCACGTGGAATTGTCAGACTTTTCGGACCTCGGGCTCAAGCAGGCGCTATATGCCAACCTGGCCACGCTTGGTTACACCCGCATGACGCCCATCCAGGCCGCAGCCCTGCCACCAATTCTTGCGGCCAGGGATGTGATTGGACAGGGCAAGACCGGTTCCGGCAAGACTGCTGCTTTTGGCCTGGGGCTGTTGCAGTCCCTGGACAGCAAGAAATTTTGTATCCAGGCACTGGTACTCTGCCCGACCCGGGAACTCAGCGATCAGGTGGCGCTGGAAATCCGTCGCCTGGCGCGTGGAATACACAACATTAAGGTGCTTTCGCTCTGCGGTGGTAGACCACTTGGCCCCCAGGTTGACTCACTCCGCCATGGTGCCCACATTATTGTCGGCACACCTGGCCGGATTGATGACCACCTGAACAAAGGCAACCTGTCATTCCAACATCTCAGGACCCTGGTGCTTGATGAGGCTGACCGTATGCTTGATATGGGTTTTGCGCCGGTCATCGACGGAATAGTGTCCAGACTGCCGTCAGAGCGCCAGACCCTGCTGTTCAGTGCAACCTTTCCGCCCGATATCAACAACCTGTCCCGGCGTGTTATGCAGGCGCCAACACTGGTACAACTCGAAGAACAGCACGACGGGAGCAGTATTGAGCAGGCAGCCTGCCTGGTCCCGGACGGGCCTGATCGGGCAGAAGCGCTGGCCGCGATCCTGCTGGAACGGCGGCCGGATACCGCACTTGTCTTCTGCAATACACGGCGTGACACACAGTTTGTCGCCAGAATGCTTGGCAACCAGGGATTTGCCGCGCTTGCCCTCCACGGCGAACTCGAACAGCGTGAGCGTGATGAAATTCTGGCGAAATTTACCGGCAGAGCAATCTCCATTCTCATTGCCACTGACGTCGCCGCCCGTGGACTGGATATTGACAACATCGATGCCGTCATCAACTACCAGCCTGCCCGGGACAGCGACACTCACCTGCACCGCATTGGCCGTACGGCGCGCGCGGGCAACCCGGGTTATGCGCTGACGCTCTACAGTAACGGGGAAACCTACAGGATTGAACGGATGGAGCAGACCCTGGGTACTGCCTTTCCACGGTTGCCTGTACCCACACCCGCAGGACCGGCCTACAAACCGCCCATGGTACTGCTGCAGGTTGACGGGGGACGCAGACAGAAACTTCGCCCAGGCGATATTCTTGGTGCCCTGACAGGTGATGCGGGCATTGCGGCTGAACGCATTGGCAAGATCCAGATAATGACAAACTGCACTTATGTTGCCGTACGTCGCCAGCAGGCAGAAGACGCCCTGCAGGCGCTGGGAGACGGCAAGATCAAGGGCCGCTCATTCCGCGCCCGTGAAGTCTAGAAAGACGCTTTATTAAGTACCCACACATCCTCAGTTGGCCACTTCTGCGCCCAGACAGGATCTGCCCAGGGATAGCGGGTTGTCGCCCCAGGCGCTGGCCGAAGCTCAACCAGGCGTTCAACTGCCAGGTTATTGGCACGAAACAGGGCAATCCAGTCGCCGTGCGTCAGGTGAAATTCCGTTTGTCCTGGAGCATCGGGCCACTGAACCTTGTAGAGCCCAAAATAGGGCCGAAGCAGGCGGTCTGTAACCGGTCCCTCGGCCTCTGTGTCGGGCGCACACATGGGGATAAACGCAGAATTGGTGAGGAACACCAGGGTACCACCGGGCTTGAGGATACGGGCTGCCTCGGGGATCCACTGGTAAGGATCAGCCCAAAGGGCGGCACCATATTCGGAAATCGCAAAGTCAAAGGCGGCGTCCGGGTAATTCACCCGCTCGCCAAATCCTTCTTCAAAAACGATGTCCAACGCGTACAACCGGTTTAGCCTGTTTGCCGTCGCGAGTTGGTTGGGTGTGGGATCGATGCCAACGCAGGCTGCCCCACGCCGCGCCATCCATGCCGATACGTAACCTGTGCCACAACCAAGCTCGATACAACGCATGCCTGACATATCCGGTGGCAGCAGGCCAAGCTCACGCTCGGGTATATGCCATATTCCCCAACCGGGCTCATCCGTGGCCCAGTTGCGTTCGGCCAGTACCACATCTTCTGCCGCCGCGATCTGCCAGGCCTCAACATTACCCTGCAGGTGCTCAGGTTTTTCCATTGGAGTAAGGCTCTGACCGAAGAATGACTTGGTGTATTCTAGTCATCTCAAGCGGGAAACCAACATGATGATTGATCTCTTTACCTGGAACACACCCAACGGGCGCAAAGTCAGCATCATGCTGGAAGAAACCGGGCAAAGCTACGAGGTGCACCCCGTGGATATCACCCGCAACGAGCAGTTCAGCGAAAGATTCCTGCGGATTGCTCCCAACAACCGGATTCCGGCAATTGTAGACAACAGCAATGGTATGACGCTGATGGAATCCGGTGCCATTCTTATGTACCTGGCCAACAAGACGGGAATGCTCCTGCCGCACCATGGCACCACTGCCTACTGGCGTGTCATTGAGTGGCTGATGTGGCAGATGGGCGGCGTTGGCCCGATGCTGGGGCAGGCACACCACTTTCTGAAGTACAACCGCGGCAAAAGTGAATATGCTGAGGAGCGATATTTCACCGAGGCAAAACGCCTTTATGGCGTGCTGGACAAGCGGCTTGCCAGGAACCGCTACATTGCGGGCGACTATTCGATCGCGGACATCGCTACCTGGCCCTGGGTTTCACGATTTGAGTGGCAGTCCATTGACCTCAGGGACTACCCCGCTGTCATGCGCTGGTATCTTGAACTGGCCGAACGGCCTGCCGTGCAACGCGGCTACCAGGTACCCCACAAGGTCAACGAGATTCCACTGCCCTGACCCCTCCCGACCGCGCCAGGTAACCACTGATCGAGACGGGCTTCCAGAGTGGGTTCACACGTTGAACCAGGCGCCTGATCCGGGCCACAGACCAGTTTCGAAGTTCAATCTCGCGTTCGACTGCAGCACTCAGGCCGGCATAAGCCTCCAGGTAAACCAGTTTCTGGTAGACGCGCTTGCGGGCAAGGCGCCTGGCCAGGCGACGGCGTTCCAGCCGAATGCCATGTTTAAGGTCCGGCGTTGATCTGACAACCAGGTGTTGCTGACGCCTGGAACTGAGCACAAAGACGTAACAGGTATTCATGCCACCAGTCTAAACGCCGCGGCGCTGGCCAGATACCAGCGCCAGGCCACACGGCAAGCCAGTCAACAACTATTGTTGGCGTGGGATGTCAACCGGGTTGCTGAGGGTTCGCTCTGCCTCTGTGGTTCGCACCACCCGGCGATTGGCCTTTTGGAGGAGCCGACTGAGCTTAAGGGGCAGCCGCCTCAATCGGGAACCCAGGCTGGGTCGACGCCGCAACTTGCGAAAATCCGGCCCCCTGATATCGGAAACCAGGTCAACCCGCTCACCCACCAGCGGTGGAATAACCGCGCTGATACGGCAGTTGCAATAATAGCGAATCCGTTTCCAGTCATCAGCGAGGAACCGAACGGGGCAATTACCTGCCAGGATTGCCTGGGCCGCCGCGGCATTCAGAAGGTATCCCCAGGCCAGTCGCGCAGAACTCACTTCCGCAATGCTGTAGCCCGGCAAGACCGCCTGCCGCGTATCCGCAAACACCCGTCTTGCCTGGTTCAACAACAACACCTCGGGCCTGGTGTCATCCAACAGCAGGGCCGCGGCATCCACGGCGGCCACCAGGTTGGCATCCAGCACCACGTCATCCTCGAGAATGACGGCCCAGGCCAGATTTCGGGAAAGCATAAACCGATAAGCATTGAGGTGGGCCAGCGAGCAACCAATTTCGCCCGGCATAAACAGGCGATCATTAACGTTCCGCTGAAAACCCATGTCACACATCCCTTGCAATTCAGCTTCAGGGATTTCGCTGGCGGTGACGCCGGGGACCCACTCAACCGCGATGTTTAGGGCTTGCAGCTGCGCCTCCATGCTCTCGCGGCGAAGCCTGGAGCCCGGCAGATTGATACAGAGAAATTGCATGGACGTTACGGCCAGGAAACAGACCTCATGTTAACATCCCGCGATTCCTGAAAGTGGAAAACCACGCTCCATGGCCGTCATTTGGCAGACCCGCCAGAACAATCGCCTGTACGAGGTGCGCACCGCCGGCGCAACCCTGCGGCTCTACACCAATGGGGCGTTTCACTCGCAGTACAACCCCAACCGATTGTTGACCGGTGGCATCTGGGACATGCTGGTGCTACCTGCCCTGTTCGGGTCTGCCCCCTTGCCGCGTGTGCTCATGCTGGGAGTGGGGGGTGGTGCCTCGATTCATGCCCTGAACCGCCTGCTCTCGCCCCGCAGCATTACGGGAATTGAACTTGATCCGGTACACCTGCTGGTCGCACGGCAGCATTTCCATTCGGACCTGGCCAATGTAACCCTGGTAGAAGCTGACGCAATCCGTTGGGTTGGACGGACACGCAGGCAGTTTGACCTTGTGATCGATGATCTATTCCTGGACGCGCCAGGTGACCCGACGCGTCCTGTCACCGTGGATGCCGAATGGCTGGCAAAGCTGGCTGCCCGCACCAGCCGCCATGGTGTACTGCTGCAGAACCACCTTTCACCAGCGCTTGCCAGGGCCGTTGTCCAGCAACACCGGGCCCTGCTGGCGCATCAGTTCGGGTCTGCACTGCTGTTTTCCATGCCCACCTATACCAACAGCATCCTGGCGCTGTATCGGGATCCAGCGAACGCAAAACAGGGGCGTCAGCGAGCCGTCAACCGGGTCAACAGCGCCGAGCGCGGCGCCGGACGTCGGCTCGCGTTTCAGTGCACCACCCTGTTCTGACCCGGGAACGCGCCCCTGCCTGAAGCTTCCACTGGCAGGTCGCAGCATCCATATTTGAGTTTCAGGAGGTTTGCGCCTAGACTCTCGCTCGATTGAAATAATATAGAAATCAGGGGCTTAGATGGAACATTTCGACGTGGTTGTGGTGGGCGCAGGCATTTCCGGCATCGGTGCCGGGTATCACCTCAAGGATAAATGCCCGGACCGGACTTGTGTCATTCTTGAAGGCCGCGATGACATTGGCGGGACCTGGGACCTGTTTCGCTATCCGGGTATTCGCTCCGATTCGGACATGTATACGCTGGGTTATTCATTCAAGCCCTGGACCGACCCCCAGTCAATTGCAGATGGTCCCGCCATCCTCAGCTACCTGAACGAAACCGCTGACGAGTTTGACCTTCGCCGCCATATCCGTTTTGGGCACTATGTAAAGCGCGCCGCCTGGTCCACGGCTGACGGACTCTGGACGGTCGACGTGGAACAGAAAACAGGGGGCGGCAAACTTCAGTTCACCTGCAATTTCCTGTTCATGTGCTCCGGCTACTATGATTACAGTCAGGGGTTTATGCCCGAGTTCGAAGGCGCGGCGGACTTCAAGGGGCAGTTGATCCATCCCCAGCACTGGCCCGCGGACCTCAACTACCGCGGCAAGCAGGTTGTGGTCATTGGCAGTGGTGCCACTGCAGTGACCATAGTGCCGGAGATGGCCCGGGAAGCGGCAAAGGTCACCATGTTGCAACGCACACCCACCTATATGGTCTGGCGACCTGGCGGCGATCCCATGGCAGAGAAACTGCGCCAGTGGTTTCGGCCCAGGTTTGCCTCAACCCTGATTCGCTGGCGCAATATCCTGTTTGGGATGTATTTTTTCCGCCTGTGCCGGAAACAGCCGGAGAAGGTCAAGACAATGTTGTTGAACGGTGTCCGGGAACAGTTACCGGACGTTGACATCAACAAACACTTCACACCGCCCTACAAGCCCTGGGACCAGCGGCTTTGCCTTGTTCGTGACGGCGACCTGTTTGAAGCCGTCAGGGAGAACCGCGCTACCATTGTCACGGACGAGATTGATCACTTCACTGCGGAGGGTATTCGCCTCAAGAGCGGCGAGACCCTCGCCGCTGACATTATCGTGTCCGCCACCGGGCTCAATATGCAGCTGATGAGTAATCTTGAGATTCTGGTCGACGCGAGGCCGGTGAAAGCCGCTGATTCACTCAGCTACAAGGGTATGATGTTTTCCGACATTCCTAACCTGGCCGCGTCATTCGGCTACACCAACGCGTCCTGGACACTCAAGTGTGATCTTACTTGCGAATATGTCTGCAAGTTGCTGAATTACATGAAAAAGCATGGATTTACACAATGCTTGCCTGCACGCCCCGCGGCAGAAGTGGCGACAGCGCCTTTTATCGACTTCTCATCGGGCTACGTTAAGCGGGCCATGGACCAGTTTCCAAAACAGGGCCGCGAGAAACCCTGGAAGGTGTACCAGAATTATATGATGGACAAGCTTACCCTCGGCCTGTCGGGCGTTGATGACGGGGTAATGCAATTCAGCGGACCCGGTTCTGCCGGTCCAGAAAACCGGAACGAGCAAAAGGCGCTGACGGAACCCGAGCCTCTGGCCCGCACCGCCTGACAGGGCCCAACTGCCGGTCAGCTCAGCAGTCTGGTCAGCAATCGGTCCAGATGATCCGCAAATGCCTTGCGGTCCGCCTGACTGAGCGGCGGCGGCCCACCCGTGTTGGCACCGCTTGCCCGCATGGTGTCAAGAAAGTCCCGCATGTTCAGTCGGGGCTTGATATTGTCCGCCGTGTAGCGCTCACCCCGGGGGCTCAGGACATGGGCTCCCTTCTGGATCACCTCCGCCGCAAGCGGTATATCACTGGTGATAACCAGATCACCCGCTGCCGTCCGCCGTACAATTTCATCGTCTGCCACATCAAACCCCGGGACCACCTGGATTGACCTGATGAAGCGCGAGGGTGGAACCCTGATCAACTGGTTGGCAACCAGGGTCAGGGCAATCTCGCGCCGGTCTGCGGCGCGATACAGGATCTCCCGTATGACCAGGGGGCAGGCATCCGCATCAACCCAGATATGCATGTCTCAGGGGGCTTCCGGTTCGGTGATAAATGAAAAGTGGCGATCGTTGTAGCGGCCGGTCGCCAGCAGACTGCGCATGTTTTTCAGGGTATCAAATGGGGAATCAACCAGCAGCAGGTTGGTGATCCAGGCAGGTGTTGGCCCCGCCGGGTCTATATGCGCCTCCGTGATGATATCCAGCTTGCCATCGTCCCTGGGCACGAACTGCCAGGTGGTTGATCCGTCGGTGATCCGCACCGCATCAGTCACCGGCATGATACCTTCAGTTGCCTCTGCAACCATGGTCACGGCCAGGGTCTCCGGGTCCTGAGACCAGGTCACCCGTGCCAGTGCATCCCGGTCCGCCAGTGGCCAGGGTACGTCGTTGTAGCTGTAGATGTAGGACTCGGTCGGCGACAGGACCTCATACTCATATGACAGGACGCAGAAGGCGGCCCAGGCAGAACAGGAGCTGGCATCCCGGACCAGGGCCACCGCCGCGGTCAGGCTGGTCGGGAGCGTCACGGTCGCCCGCACAGCCTTGTGTTTTGAGCCTTCCACACTGCGCGTGTAGACCCTGATGCCATCCCGGTCACGTTTCAACTCCCAGTCTGGTGCAGCCATCAACTGACAGGCGCCCAACAGGAGGAACACAAGGCAATTCAGGTGAAGCTTGGACATGGGATCGGGACCTGATGACTGCCACTAGCCTAACCGAATTGCATCAATTGACCTACTCCCGGGGCTCCCCCTGCTCACGTCGCAGAAGGCGCCCATAACGGCCCTCACCCACGCCATCCGGTCCCCAGGCCAGCTGACCGTTCACCAGCACGTAGGTGACCCCCTCGGCCAGCTGGTAGGGTTTGGCAAAGGTTGCCCTGTCGCTGATGGTGTGGGGATCGATCAGCACAATATCCGCGTAGGCGCCCACTGCCAGCTGGCCCCGGCCCTTGATACCATAGACCTGGGCCGGCAACGACGTCATCGAACGAACGGCAAAAGGCAATGAAATTACTTTTTTATCATAGACATACAACCTAAACTTGCGAGGAAATGTACCAAATCCCCGCGGGTGCGGTGCACCACTTTCCCAAACAGGATAAGCCCCGTCGGACGCTGTCATGTTCCATTCCTGCCGCATGAAATGCTCGATATCCTCGTCCTGCATATTGAATGAGATGATGCCCGGGTTACCCCTGTCCAGCAGCGCCAGGGCCGCATCAACCGGCGCAATCTCCTTTTCCTGGGCTATGGTCGACAGCGTCTTGCCCACCACCTCGGGATTCTCGCTTGACCGGCTGAATGAAATCCGGTCTGCGCCACCCCGCCGGGCGAGGTTTTCCTGCACGGCGCGATACAGTTCTCCCTGCCCCGGATCGGACAGGGCACCGACAAACGAATCAGCCATGGCCCAGCGTGGCAGTAGTGCTGCGCCCAGCGACGTTGAGGATGCCGCATAGGGATACTGGTCGGTATAAACGGAAATCCCGGCGGCCCGGGCAGATTCGATGCGCGCAGTGGCCGCCCTGGAAAGCCCCCAGACCGGTGGCCCGAGCGCCTTGATGTGGGTGACAACACCCGTCACGCGGGCCTCGCGGGCAACTTCAATCACCTCATCAATGGCTGCAAGCAGGCCAATCGAGTAATTGGATTCATCCCGAATGTGGCTGGCGTAGACGCCCCCATATTCACCGGCAATGCGCGCCAGGGCAACAAACTCGGCATTGGGTGCAAAACTCCCGGGGGCATAAAACGGCCCGCTGGAGAGGCCAAATGCGCCCCATTCCATACCGGCCCGGACCAATTCCGCCATCCTGGCAAGTTCAGCAGGTTCGGCGTGGCGATCCTGGTGACCCATCACCTGTTGCCGGATGCTGCCATGGGGGACCATCTGGCCCGTGTTCACACCAAGTCCATGGGCGGCAAGGCTGCGTGCCTGGGCAGGCAGATCAACCGCACCGCCGCCATCCGGGTTAACCAGCACGGTGGTAATTCCCTGTGCGAGCAGCGCCGGTACCCCGCTGCGATCTTCGGAAATAAGCGCATCCGAGGTATGACTGTGTGTGTCGATAAATCCCGGCATGGCAATAAGTTCCCGGCCATCAATCTGTCGCCGTCCCACCGCGGTGGATAGTTGCCCCAATGCGACAATCCGGTCACCCCGCACTCCGATATCAGCGCGAAACCAGGGATTGCCACTGCCGTCCAGCACCCGTGCTCCTCGAATCAGGACGTCATAGGCCGGGGTCAATTCCGGCACGGCAGGCGCTGAATACACATCCGGGAATACACAAAGCAGACACACAAGCAGGCATAAAGAATTTAATATTTTCAATATGTTATAACCTTTTCTTAATAAATAACTGGAGAGTTGGGAACAGGGCGTAGATGCCCTGGCCAGCAAGCCCCAGGAGGTCACCGGGTCGCGTCAGGAATGAACCCGGCGCGTTATCAAAGAGGTAGACAAACATCAGGAACTCCACGGTGAGCAGAATCACCAGGGCCAGCGCACCCATCTGAAATCGGTCCTGCCAGCGAGGCGCTATCCCAAACCGCCCAATAATCTGTCTGCAGCACAACCAGGTCAGGGCCAGGATTATCGGAAGCTCCAGCAACACTGCCACTACCTCGCCAACCAGGGGGATCATCACCAGGGTACGCAAGGTACCCAGCAGAAAACCCAGCAGCAGCGCCGCCGCAAAGTAAACCAGGCCGCCGGTTATCCAGGCATCTGGCCTGCGCTGCCCGGCGCCGCTCTCAGTGGGTTTCGCCATACAGGAGCCTGGCTGCTGCAACTGCCATACCACGGTTGCTGTGTGCCACGCCGGCCACCTCAACCTTGCGCCAGGCGAGCTCGACGCCAACCTGCCTGGCCGCACGTTCGGCCCGGCGCATGAAAAACTGGCCACGGGCAAAACGGTGGGGTCCCTGCCGTTTTGCCTCGCTGGTTTGGCGCAGGGAAGCATCATTGGCATCTGTGTCCTGGTCGCCCAACATGACAATCATGGGACGGGTCAGCACCAGTTTCAGGGATGCCGGCCTGAGCGCGGATTGTTTGAGACCATAAGGCCAGGATTCAGAGAAACTGGGCAAGGTATACCAGCCGGCATTGGCCGAGATATAGGTCCTGACCCGCGCACCCGGTACATGGTACAGAAAACGGTGCACAAACTGGGCGCCGGCAGAATGGCCGTAGATGCTGTATTCCGTCGTCCGGATGCCGAGGTCGCGGCGGAACGCATCAAAGAGCAACGGGATTGCGTTGAAGCTCCACTGTTCTCGCGGGTTAATTCTGTTGTCAGTGATCACGTTACCCAGGTTGTAGCGGGCGCTGCCACGAAACTCCGCTTTGGAGAATTCGGGTACAAGCAGGTAGAAACCATACTGATCTGACAGGTCACGCCATTCCGCGAGGTAGCGGTCTGCATCCCGACCCGTACCATGCATGACAAACAGCACCGGCGACTCAGGCGTTGCAGTGGCCGGAACGTGGGAAAAAAGCCGGATCACGGTGCCGGGCAGGACCGACAGGGATTCAACCTGGTCACCCGCCTGCAGCGGATACTCACCCCGGGCAGCAACGCTGACTAGCAGCAGTAACATCACCCGGCTTAACCGGTTGCAGAAGTTCAGGACCACTTGTCCCATTGCCGCTCTTCCATCCTTTCGGCCATCACCTGTTCCCCAACTGGTCTATCTCCCGACGTTGATGCTCGCCGCGCTAAGGCTCCCCGGGCTCACGCTCCCGGAGACGCTGCCGCAACGGGCGGCTATACAGTCCTGAAGCGCACCAGTATACTCAATGCCGCCGCGGTGGTGCGGCAATTCTCAGGGCGGGGTGAAAGTCCCCACCGGCGGTAATCGCGCAAGCGTAGCCCGCGGGCGCTCCTGCCAACGCTGCAGGAGGACAAGCAGACCCGGTGTGATTCCGGGGCCGACAGTTAAAGTCTGGTTATGAGAATAAGGTATGTTTCTCTTTTCGACGCTCCAAACGGCGCCGGCAAAAGACTTTCCTTGTTTGCCCTGTTGTTTTTAACCTTTGAACCTGAGGCAAACAACAGATGAATGACTCTTTTGATCCCAACATCAACACCGTCGCCAGCCGTGACCGGGTCGCTTTTATCCAGTCCTGTTGGCACCGGGACATCGTGGATGCGCTCCGCGACGCTTTTCTGGCTGAATTCGCCCGTATCGACGGCCGCCAGGTCGACCTTTACGAGGTGCCCGGTGCTTTTGAGATACCCCTGAAGGCAAAACTCCTTGCAGCCAGTGGCCGCTACGCGGGTGTTGTTGCGGCAGGGCTGGTGGTTGACGGTGGTACCTACCGTCACGAATTTGTGGCATCGGCGGTGATTGATGGCCTCATGCGAGCCCAAATGGACACTGGCGTGCCTGTTTTCTCCGGCGTTCTGACCCCGCATGACTTTCTCTCCGAGGGGCGAGCAACCTTTTTTGGTGAACATTTTGTCACCAAAGGTACCGAAGTGGCCGTTGCTGCAGCAGCCACCCTGGGTGCCTACCGCACCGCTGCGGTAGCCTAGTGACCAGGGCGCCTGTTTGTTGAGAGTCGCCCTGGCGCAGGCGAGCAGTTTGGTCCACCGGTTGCGCCGGGTCACACCGGCCCAACCGCGCGGTGGAGTCGCGCCAATAACGGCAGCGTCTCCTCCAGCGAAAGGCAAGCGTCGGTAATGGACTTGCCGTATTCCAGGGCGCTGTCCTGCCGACCCGACTTCAGGTGGCTCTCCAGCATCACACCCTTGATGGGCGAACCCCCGGCGGCAACCTGGGCGCAGACAGCGCCGAGCACCTGCCCCTGCCTCGTGGGGTCTTTTGCACTGTTGCCATGGCTGCAGTCGACAATAATTCTCTGCCTGAGCTCATACCGTGCCAGCAGTGCCGAGGCTGCCGCAACCGACGCTGCATCAAAATTCGGGCCCGATTTGTCACCACCGCGCAGTATCAAGTGGGCATACTGGTTGCCCGCGGTTTCGTAAATGGCGGGCGCACCTTCTTTGGTAATGGTGGGGAACAGGTGGCGGTGCGCGGCCGCGCGAATGGCATCAACCGCAACCTGAACGTCACCATCAGTACGATTCTTGATGCCAACGGGCATCGAAAGCCCGGACGCCAGTTCACGATGTACCTGGCTTTCGGCAGTTCTGGCACCGATGGCGCCCCAGCTGATCAGGTCAGCGTAGAACTGGCCCAGGGTAGTGTCGAGGAACTCGGTGCCAGTCGGCAAACCAATATCAGCCACGTCCAGCAACAGCTTGCGCGCCAGCCGCAGCCCCGTATTGATCCTGTAACTTCCATCCAGGTCCGGATCATTGATCAACCCTTTCCAGCCAACCACCGTACGTGGTTTCTCGAAATAGACACGCATGACAATACACAGCCGGTCCGCCAGGTCACGGGTTCGCTCCGCAAGCTGCCCGGCATAGTCCAGGGCCGCAGCAGGGTCATGGACGGAACAGGGGCCGACAATCACAATCTGGCGGGGGTCATCACCATCCAGGATAGCCTCAATCTCCCGGCGTGACGTCGCAACGCGGTCCGTCACCGCGTCGCTTGCCGGCAATTCTTCCGCCAGCACAGCGGGTGAAATCAGCGGCCGGATCCGCGTGATATGTGTATCTTCAGTTTTTGGCATCTACAGGTTCGTACGCAGCGTCTTCAGCATCTGCACAAATCGCTCGGCGACGGTGTGCTCTTTCAGATCCCGGAATTCGCCGGCATCAAAAAAAGTCCCGTAACATTCCGGACAACACTCGTAATGGATATGGAACTGGTCCTTGTCCACCATGGCCACCATACGACACTCGCACTTTGGACACCTGACATCCGTTACCCGGTTATATTTCTGACCGACAACTTCATTTCCAATGTCAATTGATTCCGAACCTTCCATCCGCAGCAGGTCTTCTTTCTCGAGCATGTCAAACCAGAGGCCCTTGCAATTGGTGCAGCGCTCCACCTCAACATCATTGAACTGCAGCCGCTCGAACCAGTTGCCGCATTTTGGACAGGACATGATGCGTACCTTTGTTTAACCGACCTGCACTATATGCCACCCAGCCGCAATTTTGAAAGTCTTGCCGCCGCCGGTTTCGGGTCGCAGGATTCTGGTTTCGGGTCACACACCATTCGCTGGATTATCAACGCGTCAGATCGCTGCCCTTTTCCATGGCAGACTTCTCGCACCTGCTGTGGGAGCTCAATTCGTGTGTGACCCTGGTTGTGGGTCACACACCAATCGCTGGATTATCAACGCGTCAGATCGCTGCCCTTTTTAATGGCAGACTTCTCGCACCTGCTGTGGGAGCCCAATTCGTGTGTGACCCGGTGTTTGGACCCGGTGTTTGTTCGCGGTGTTTGATGTATGTTGCGTACAAGCGCTTTGGCTGAGTCGGAGGAACCATTTCTAATCATGCAAAACCAGATCCTGCTCCAACGCGTGTTCGACGATTCGCACAAAGGCCGCGCTGGTCATATCAATATTCAGCACTACGCCCAATTGATCGAAGACGCCCGCCTCGCCTGGCTGTCGGCTCGGGGTTTAGCAACGGATCTGCTCCAACTCCAGTCCGAGAGGGTCCGGTTCAGCGGCGAGTTACACCCAGGAGATGAGGCTGCTGCACAACTCCAGTTTTATGCCATGCCAACTCACACCGGTTGCGCGGTGCTTATCCGGCGTACCCGCGATGGTCGTGTGGTGACGCACTGCAACCAGGTCTTCACTTCCGTCGCGCCTCTTGATGGGCTGGACACCGATGGGCAGGAATTCGATCTGCGCCCGGTGCCCGTCGACACCCCGTCTGATCGGGTCTTTACGAGTTATGTTGGCACCGTACCGATTCCGTTGTTGTCCGATGGAGAAAAGCTGAACGCGCGTGGGCTCTGGTACGTCATGACTGAAGCGCTCTGGGCGGTGCAGACGGAACTGGGTGCACACCGCGAGTATCTTGAGGCAAACGGCATCAGCGGCGGCGCCTCTGTGTTTGAGTTACAGCACCGGACAAGCATATCGGGGCGGGAGGCGCTACGGGTGACAACAACCGCCATCGGACACAGTGAAAGCAGCCTGCGATACCAGCACGACATCTTCACGGCAGGCGACCAGGAAGCACCCGCCATCACTGCTCGCTACGTGCTCACCTACTTCGACAGGCAGTCAGGATCGCGAATTCCGATCCCAGACGAGATTAAGGACGCGCTTTGGTAGGCAACCACAGCAGGAAATGCCAGCGGGAAATCGATGCCGAGAGCATCACTGCTGCATCGGATTTCAGACCAGTACCCAGTCCTCAGAATGGACCGGTACCTGACCCGTCAGCTATCCAGGTCCAGTTTCGCGACCCCGCCGGCTCCGGGAACGATGGAATAGGAACTGCCACAATCCTCATAGGCTTCAGGTTGGCTCAGTCTGTCTGGCCCGACCAGGACATCTAGCACAATTTCAAACGAGAGAAATTGATCTATTCACGCACCAACACCCTGACCACTTCCGGTTACTTCTGCTATCGGAGATCACCAATGTCCAGTCATTCCTCAATTGGAACTGCAACCTTGCTCCTGGGGCTTGCTTTCCTCACGCTTGCCGCACACGCTGATACTGCCCCGCCATTCTCTATGGATTCCGGGGAATTCGCCCTCGTGCAGCAAAGATATGTGGGTGCCCAGGGCACAGATCTGCATATTGTCAGATCATCGACCCGATATTTGTTTCGGGAGGATGGTGCCTATGATTCGCTGAACTACTCATTGATGGTAATCGCGTCAGACCAGGGCCTGCAGCAAATCGGACGCCTGGGGTTCGCGTATCGCCCATGGTTTGAAGAGCCTCCCGAAATCCGGGTACGCGTGTACACAGGCGGCAAAATTTCGAACTTTGACCAAACCGTCGAATCCTCAATCGCACAACAAGGACTGATTTATGGCGATCTCAGAGTTGTCCACCTTCAGCTCGAAGGGGTCCAGATTGGCTCTGTTATTGAACTCGAAATCAATCAACGACAACGACGATCTGCGTTTCCGGCAGGCGTCAATCTCATCCACCCCATACAGCGAAATTCTACTGTCGAAGCGCTAGAGGTGATTGTGAGCGTGCCATCGGGATCAGGCTTCAAGGTTGGGCTTGAAGGTGCCGAATTGGAAGGACTGCAAACCGAGACAGAGCAGCAGCGCGACAGGTCAGTCTTCACCTTCTGGGGAGAAAATGTCACCAGGGCACCACTGGCTATCGACCAGCAAAGTCCTGACACCATCACTCACGCCTCGATTGTCGTCTCAACTGCGAAGTCATGGAACCATGTTGCCCGCGCCTACGAGGCATGGGTGGATGAAAAACACAATCTCTGGCAGAAAAAAGACGTGATTGAACGAATCGGTTTGCAGCGCAACCGGTCGGCCCAAATCAAAGCCGTGGTTGACTTCGTCGATCGCAGCGTACGCTACACCTCCAACGATCTGGGACAAAGCACGCTGGAACCCGATTCGCCCCTGGATGTGCTTGCGCGTCAATATGGCGACTGCAAGGATCAGTCGACCTTGATGGTTTCGATGTTCAGGCACCTTGGCATCAATGCCAATGTTGCGTTGGTGTCTTCTGACATTAACCAGGCAGTTACACCTGATTATCCTGGCATATCAGTTTTCAATCATGCGGTGGTGTATCTGCCCGATGACGACACATGGATAGACCCTTCAGCTGGCAAGGTGGACCTCAGCAGAATCCCGCTCGCGATCCAAGGACGACTCGCACTCATCGTAGACAACAAATCCCGGTCGTTGGTGAGAACCAAAACGTCAACCGCAAAAGACAACACTTTTACACGCACCGTCGAGGTCGAATACTCTGACATGGGTGGTGCAAAGGTGATCGATACCCGCATTTTTACGGGAGCACTCTACGAAGCTGCAGCGCCACTGGAAGGTGCTGCGCTCGAAGCAACCCGAAGTGACATCCAGAATTATGTCCAGACCCAGCTCGCGGGTGAACTGGAAGATTTCTCCGTAGAAGATGACCCGGAAAATTCTCTCCTCAAGATTCGCATTGTGGTCAATGACGCCCAGAGATATCAAATATTTCGTTTCGGCTTCGCGCCAGCCACAGATGCTTCCCAGGCGCTGGAGTTTGTACCCATCCAGTTCCAGAGCGGCTACCCAACGCTCCGATCAAATCTGGCGACAGCAAGCGGCTATAATGCCGGGGAAACGGTCGAGCCGGAGACCTATTTCATCAATCTCTTGAGCGAGTATGTCTACATTGAGCGACATACCATTCCGCCCTACATGAAATGGACCAGGTTTCCTCAGGACCTTGCTATCAATGGCCCGGTCATGTCATTTGAGCGTACTGTGCATGCACCTGAAAATACGCTCGAAGTCAGGGTAACCACGGCTATCAACAAGAACAGCTTTGACAAGCAGGAACTGGAAGCCGAGCGATTGAACTTTCGCGCTATCCAGAACGCCAAACTTCAACGCCTCGAGTTTCGATCGGTTCCCGCCATGATGATAGAGGAAGGTCGTGACATTGAGGCTTTCGAACTCCATCGCAGCCTGGTCGCCAAACATCCAGACAGACTGATGCCTCTCATACGCTACACCGACGACCTTGAATCAGTCGGACTTCGCCGGGTTGCCAATCGGTTATTACTCGCCGCAGCCGACCAGTTCTCACAACATGCCCTCTATCAGAACGAACTGGGCGTCAACTATCTACAGGGCGACTTCGGTGAATTGGGGAAACCGGGCTCAAATCCAGTGGCGGCAGAGATCCATCTGCGTCAGGCCCTGGCACTTGATCCTCATGATATCTATTCCCTGGTGGGTTTAAGCATAGCCGTGCTAAAACCCAGGCCAATGCAATATCCCACGCCAGAACAAGCCCTCTCGCTGGCCCTGCTGATTGAGGACACGGTCAAGGGCGTGATGACAAGGATGAAGAGTGCGCCTGGCGAGTTCGCCTTTTCGGACGCGGCATCTACAATCAAGACTCTCGCCAGGTATGGTGCGGAAGGTTATTTGATTGCCAAGCGACCGGCCGATGCCAAGCGATTGATTGGTACCTGGGGCGGGGACGATGAGTCCGCCAGGGTATGGGAGGTTGTGATCGAATCAGTCTCTGAAGGCCCCCTCGCAGCAGGGGCCCTCGCCCGTAATTTCCCATCGGTCAACACGATCAGGATCATCGGTCTGGCGGTCGCAGAATTGGCTGGACTAAATGAATTCGATGCTGCCAAAGCCCTCCTGACAACGCTTCCCAATCCAGCCAGGTCGCGCCAGATCCTTGAGTCTCTGGACCAGGCAGCCAAGGTCACAGGCTGCTACAGTGCAAGAGCCAGTGTGCCGAGCGAGCCAGCATCGCCAGACCCGCTTTACGGGACTTCCTATCCAGCCGAATTGCAGGCGTTTGTCCGCAAGGATCCAGCAGTTCGACGCATGGCAGAGGCTGGTATTGCCGTGGCAAAAAAGGAATTTATTCACTGTATGTCCCATCCGCGCACCCGCGAACTGGGGAATCTGATGATCGTATTGGCGCCTCACAATCAGATTTGGCTGAGGGATGCTGACAACTACCACTTTGTTGGATCCATTCTAGCTCCCCGGACTACGTCGAGGGTCTTCGATCATCTCGTTGATGCCGGTTCCGTGGCTGAAGCCCACCACTTGTTTGATTCGTATGTTGACGCAGTTCAGGGGCACTCAGCCAGCAACGCCAGATTGGCACTGTTTCGACCAACCCACACCCAGATTGAGAATCATCCTGCTTTTTTTCAGGCGATGTTGCACGCGACAGCGAAACTGCGTTCAAGCAGCGCTGCGACTCAGCTCTCTGCGCCACCAGCACCATTTGACAGTGCTCGCCATCAAAAGGCCCTGAGAGATTTTTTAATCGACGCGCTTCCGCTCACTTCCCGCGATGAAATCGAGGACCTCTATCTTGCCCTGTTTGAGGATTCTGATCAGTTCCAGCAGGACTGGCTGCCGATATTCGAGTTCTACTTCGAATCCGGGATGGTTCAGCCGTATGCTGATCGGTTGGCGCAGTTTACTACTGCATTCGGTCCTGAAAGCAATACGACAAGGTTTCTGCAAGCTAAATTAAGGATTCTGCAAGGTGAGCATGACGAACTGGCAAAACTCCTGGAACCTGACAGAACAGGCCAGAAATTCAGTCTGACGCAAGCTAACGACATTGCGTGGAATCTGGCAGTTCGTAATGTCGAACTCGATGTTGCACTCCGACTACTGTCGAATCGGGATTACCAGCCTGATCTCCGATATGCCCACTATCACACGCTCGCAACGCTCTATGCTGCACAGGGACAAGCACAACAGGCATTTTCAACACTCCGATCAGGCATCAGGGCGGACAGAGACCTCACAGACTCTGACTACTTTGTTCTGGCCATCGCAGCCGGCAGGCTGGGTTATCCTGACTTCCAGGCAGAGCTGATAGAGCGCCTGACGGAATCAGACAGCGAATCCGCCCAGATCCTGAGGGAGGTGTTCACGCGGAACTGACCAGAACGAGGCTCCTTCTGTCCTACGCAAACAGATCAGAACCTGTCATCCACACCCGGCCCCGGACAAAACAAAGCCGGGCTGTTGTAACGGCAGCAGGGTATTTTGTTAGCATCTGCCCACAGCAATACTGCAGCACTCCCTGCAGAAACGATATCGAAGCTTGAGGCGAAGTCCATGGCCAGAAACATCCTGTTCATCACCGCAGACCAGTGGCGCGGAGAATGCCTCTCCAGCCTGGGCCACCGGGTCAGCACCCCGAACCTCGATCAGTTGGCAAGCGAGGGGGTCCTGTTCCGCCGACATTACGCCAATGCCGTACCCTGTGGTCCATCCCGGGCGTCCCTGCATACCGGTATGTATCTCCAGAACCATCGATCCGGTACCAACGGTACGCCGCTGGATGCGCGCCACACCAACTGGGCACTGGAAATGCGTCAACATGGGCATGACCCGGTACTGTTTGGTTACACGGATACCGCCAATGATCCCCGCGAATTCAGTGCAGATGACCCCATTCTGAAATCCTACGAGGGCCCCCTGCCCGGCATAAGACCCATTGTCCAGATGGGTACCTTCCCGGACGCCTGGGCCAACTGGCTGGCTGAGAAAGGTTATGAGGTACCGGAACCCAACTTTCGCTTCTACACCAACAAGAAAGACAGCTTCCATGAGTACGAAGACGGTGGACCCGTACCGGCCCCTCTGACAATGCCGGCTGAACATCACGACACCTGGTTTATGGTCGACCAGGTCATGGATCACATCGCGGCCAGCAAGGAAAGCTTCTGTGTCCACCTGTCCCTGCTGCGGCCACACCCGCCCTGGATTGCGCCTGAGCCCTACAACACCCTGTATCCACCAGAGACACTGAACGACTTTGTCCGCGCGGAACACCTCGACGCCGAGGGCCTCCAGCATCCTTATCTCGCATGGACGCTAGGCCGTCCAAGGAATGGGGCGCCTGAGGATCTGAAGAAACTCACCCGCATGAAAGCCAGCTATTTTGGCCTGATGTCAGAAGTCGACGCCAACCTGGGACGGCTCTTTGACTATCTCAAGCTAAACGGCCTCTGGGATGACACCCTGATTGTCTTCACATCCGACCACGGCGAGCAGATGGGGGACCACTGGTTACTCGGCAAAATGGGTTATTTTGACCAGTCCTACCATATCCCCCTGATTATCCGCGACCCGAAAGCCAAGCCAACCCGCGGTGTCCAGCTTGACGAGTTCACTGAAAACATCGACATCATGCCAACGCTGCTGGACTGGATGGGCATCGAAATGCCCGTGCAATGTGATGGCAAGTCACTGCTGCCGGCTGTCCGCACGGGTCAGTTCCCCGCTGGCTGGCGTACCGAGGCACATTGGGAGTACGACTTCCGCAGTGTGCCCAACGGCGCGCCCATGGAGGAAGCACTGGGCCTGACCCAACATCAGTGCACCCTGAATGTCATTCGTGGCAAGACAGCCAAATACGTTCACTTCACCAACCTGCCACCACTGTTTTTTGACCTGGAACAGGACCCGGCTGAACTGGTTAACCGGGCCAATGACCCCGCCTATCTGCCCGCCGTGCTGCACTATGCGCAGAAGATGATCAGTTGGCGCATGAATCACGATGAGCAGACATTAACGCACCTGGCGCTGACCGATGATGGTGTGGTCGCCCGGCCGGCTGCACGATACTAGTGCCGGTCCAGGGCAGGATACTGGTCAGCGGCGCTGGCGTTGCCGGGTTGACCGCAGCGCTGGGCCTGGCCCGGGCGGGCTACCAGGTCACGGTCGTGGAACGCGCGCCGTCAATTCGTGCCGGGGGTTTCCTGGTTTCCCTGTCACACACGGCCTACCAGACAGCAAACCAGCTTGGCCTGATTGAACCCCTGCAGGCGTTTAACCTGGGCATCACCCGGTCGAGCTACCATGATGCCAGCGGCCGACAGCTCCTGGGCCTGGATTACGCCAGGCTCATGGCTGATCTCGATATCATCCAGGTTATGCGCGACGACCTGGTACAGGTGCTGTTTGATCAGGTCCGGCAACTCGCTGAGGTTCGTTTTGGTGATCACATTACCACCGTCAATACCACTTCACCCTGCGCGGCTGTCACACTCGCCTCTGGCACCGAACTCCAGGCAGACCTTGCAATTATTGCCGAGGGCCAGAATTCGCCCACGCGAGGCCAGGTTTTTGGTGAAGACGCCACCTCACTGGATTACCTGGATCTTTGCTGCGCGGCCGTCCGGGTACCCAATGTTGCAGCCATCACGGGCAAGTTCGAAACTCATATGGAACGCAACCGTTACATGGCCTGTTTCAATACGCGTGGCACTGACCTGGGTGCTGTGTTCGTCTGGTCATCACCTGCAAGGGAAAAGCAACCCCGTGATCTGCGCGCGACCGTCCTCAGGGCAGCCTTTGATAACACAAGCGACCCCTTAACGCGCGCACTGCTTGAAACCCTTCCGGACCCGGAAAACATCTATATGGACACGCTGTTCCAGGTGACATTGCCGACCTGGACCCGGGGTATGTTTGTTGCCATCGGCGATGCAGCAAACTGTCTTACCCTGTTTTCCGGCCGCGGCGCTGCAGCGGCCGTTACATCCGCCCACCTGCTGACCCGTGCCATTTGCGATGCAGGCCTGCACAACGGCATCCACCAGTTTGAAGCGGACAACCGCAAACGCATCCACCAGATACAGGCTGCAACCCGGCGCGCTGTCAAACTGTATGTACCGGGTACCTGGTTTCGTCAGCAGCTGCGCGACAATGCCATGCGCTGGTTACCTGAGCGCGTGTTCCAGCACTACTTCCAGCGTAAGTATCGGGCCATCTGACCATGCCTGCGATCTTTACGCTGGACGTCGAGAATCCACACCCGGGTGACCCGCTCGCCCACGTGAGTGCGACCCACCGGGTACTGGACCTGCTCGACCAGCACGGGATAACCGCCACAATCTTTTTTGTGGCAGAAACAGCGGTGGCCGCGCCGGCGCTGGTTCGTGCCTGTCAGGCTGCCGGCCACGAGATTGCGCTCCACTCCCTGGACCACCAGGTGATCACCGAACAAACGCCCGAAACTTTCAGGGCGGCAACCTGCCGGGCAAAAGCGCTGGTTGAGGACATCTGCGGCGCCAGCGTGATTGGTTACCGTGCCCCCGTGTTCTCACTGACCCCAGAGACCGTCTGGGCCGCGCAGGTACTACAGGAACTGGGCTTTACATATTCCTCCAGCGTGTTACCCGGTCGCTCTCCCCTGTTCAGTTTTCCCGGGGCGCCGCGTACGCCGTACTTGTGGCCAAGCGGACTGGTGGAATTCCCCGCACCGGTTTTACCATGGCTTCGACTGCCTTACCTCGGGGGTATCTACCTGCGCTATCTCCCCGCTGTGCTCATCAGCCCGTTGCTTCGAATCGATCACACATCGACAGTGAAATGGAGCTATTGCCACCCCTACGACATCAGCCTGGGCGACAAATCCTTCAGAATGGCAGGCGTCAGCCTGTGGGCCAATCGCCTGCTCATGTGGAATCGTGCCGGCACACTCGGGAAACTCGAGCGCCTCATCCAACAACCAGCGCTTGACTGGCACCCAGGATTTCGCAGCCTGCTGCCAGCGATTAAAACCGGGACAGCACTGCCAACTTTTTCACCGGCTCAGACCGCGTAGATTGACAGGGCTGGACCCAACCGGTCCACCACCGCCGCGGGCAGCCGGGACCACACTTTGCCGAGGGCAGCCAGTCGCGCATTGCCAGGATCAAGTGCCGGCACCCCTGCGCCATTCCGGCAATGGAAGCTGTAAGCCAGTCTGCGCTCCACTGCACCAAAATTTTTCTTGAAATGCCAGGCGCCGGACCCGACCGCACTGCGACCAAAGTCAAATGTCTGGCAACCACGGCTCGCCGCATCATTCATCAGCGTGTAGTAGAGGAAAGGAAATGCACCCAGTGTCCTGGCGGCTGGCAGCCCCGCGGCATAGTAGGGCAATACCTCGTTCCTGAAAAAGAAGCTGAGCACACTGCAAATGCGCTGTCCGTCATGCCATACCGAGGTCACAGACATCGTCTGCCCAAACACCTGTTCCAGCGCGGTGAGCCAACGACGGGGGTACACCGGTGTGCCCAGGGCTTGCAGGCTGCGGCAGTAGATTCGGTAGAAGGCCGCAAGATCCTGGTCAAGGGTCGCCGGTAGCCCCAGTTCGATCGCCTTGCGAACAACTGCACGCTGGCGTACCCGGATACGCAGGAGATTGGCGGCGGGGTCATCCACCAGCGGCAGCGAGAAAGTTGAGAAGACGTCACGCTGGTGCCAGCTGCCGTCCAGCGCCAGACCACGCACCTCCAGCAGGTTCACATCAAGGCGGCCGGCCAGATCCAGCGCCTCCCTGGTCAGGGCATCAAGGGTTTCCGCGTCTTCTGCAAGTGGCCCGCCATAGACACAGAAGGGAGAAGATATCAGCGCCGCGCCAAGCAGCGGCCGTTTCACCAGCGTCAGGGGAAGTACGCCGGCAACCTCCCCGCCCCGGTACGCGATCAGGTTACAGCAGACAACTTCAAATGCCGCTGCCGCCACCTGTGACCAGCCACTCAGGTGACAGAATGTAGATGCCGGATGCTGCCGGACGAATTCATCCCATGCAGCGTTTATCCCGGCACTCAGCCGTTCAATCCTGACCACGGAGCAACTCCAGGTAGAAGGACGCACCAACCAGGCCGGCCAGTGGTGAATCCACCGCCACCGCGGCCGGCCCGGCAGGCAGTGTGACCTTCAGTTCAGCAACCGAAAACCCGACAGATCCGGCCTGCGCCACCAGCGTCCTGGGGGCATGGAAGAACTGGGGAAATTCTGCCTGGCCGGACAGACGGCGAAGCAGGCGGAAGGTGGCATGGACGCCGCGATGCAGCAGACTGTGGCCGTTGCGCCACAGAAGGTGCAGTGATCCGCCCGGGCGCAGCACCCGGGCGGCCTCGGCCAGAAAGACTTGCTGGTGTTCAGGGGCCTGCTGATTCAGGAACTGGCAGCAACAGATGGCATCAAAACTCCGCGCGTCAAATGGCAGGCAGAAAGCATCTCCCCTGACGACAACCACGCCGTTGCTCCGGGCCTGGGCGACTGCATCCTGGTTGTAGTCCACGCCAACCAGGTCAATGGCGCCTGCAACCGGTCCCAGCATCAACCCCGAGCCACAGGCCAGGTCCAGCACCCGGTCTCCGGGTCCCAGTCTGAGTCGCGATAGCAGGAATGACTGCTCCCTTCTGAAAAAGCCCGCGCTGATGTAACCATTACTGCGTGCATCCCTGCTCCCCCGCTGCCGCAGCGAACCGTAAAGTGCATCTGTCCTGAGGTCAGCCACGGGCAATCCCGCCCGGCAGCAGGACAAGGCCCGCATAGCCGATAGTGAACAGGATAAGTACCAGACGACAAAAGAGCGTGGCGGCCGCCGCGGCTCCGCTGTCAATTCCCAGGCTGACAAGCAGCGCCAACAGACCAACATCGCTGACGCCCACCCCCGCGAGTCCCTGCAGGGGCACAATGGACAGGAACACATAAAGTATTGCCAATGCCAGCAGAACCTCTGGCTCGAGACCAATGCCCACAGATCGGAGAATCAGTGCCAGGCCAACCAGGCTCGCCAGCCACTTGACCAGCGTGAGTGCAAGCAGCAGGCCAAGCGTCCCCCGCCGCTGGTATCTTCGACTCCAGGATTTGGCCTGTAATACCAGTCGCAACAGTTTTTGCCGGATACCCCCCACACCAGACCAGCGCTGCAAACAGCGCCCACAGAGTGTCAAAAGAGCGCTGAGGCGCGCCAGCATCAGTGTCAGCAGCAGCACCCCAAATGCAATCACCAGCCAGTCCTGTACTGTTGCCACCATCACGGTGACCACCAGTACCCCTGTTGCCAGCACCAGCAGGTCAAACATTCGCTGGAAAACAATACTGCCCGTTGCAGCGCCAGCGGTCTGTCCCAGCTTTTGCTGCAGCAGTCCAATTGCGGCAATCTCTCCGAGTCTGGCGGGCAGTATGATGAGATACAGCATGTACCAGGCATTAACCGCGATGGCGACACCGGGTCGCAGGCGCCGATCCGAGAGCCACCAGATTCGGATCGACGATGCCAGCGCCTCCAGCACCAGCAAACAGACGGCAGACGCCAACAGGGCCCAGTCAAGCTGACGCAACAATGGCGCCAGTCCCGCCCATTCCACCTGGGACAGAACCACTAGCAGCACTGCAGCGGACACCAGGGTGGCACTGCGCCACACGCTAGGGCCCGGCATTTGTTGCCTTCCTCCCCGGGACGCTGGCAAGGAGATGGGCCCATCCCATGGCGTAAAGCGGCATCAGGGGAACGCTATAGCGCGGCATGTTCACCGAGACGCCCGCCCGAAGGCAGAGCAGGAATACGGGTATCAGAAGAAGGCCCAGCCAGAGCGCGGGCGCCGAACCAAAGCGGCTACAGAGCAGCAGAGCAAGGCCAATGAAACCGACAATGCCCCAGTATTTGCCAATAAACAGCCCACGCCACAGCAAGGGCAGGGTTGTCATCACATGTCGGTGCAGGTTCGGCAATACCTCCTGGCGAATCAGCCAGCCGGTCATACCATCACCCCCTGCCGCCAGGGCGCGCGGATAAATGCGGGTTGCCGCCAGTGTCGAAAAAGACTCCGGCCTGAACTCCTGGTAACGCTGATAGGCTGAGGCTGGCAGCACCAGCGGCGCCAGTTCATCACCAAAGTCGGGTAGCCAGTAGATAAGCCCGCCAAACCATTCCGCAGGGGTCATGGTGTTGAACGCCACTCTCTCGGACAGGACTATACCGCTGTAACTGTCATCAACCAGCGCAGGGGTGCCCGACAACTTCTGGTTGCGGTAAATCCAGGGAGACACCACCAGGGCCGCGCACAACAGTAACACCAGGGCCGAGCGCAACCTGCGCCCAGGGGCGCGCCAGAACACAAAAGGGAGCAAGGCCACAACAAGGTACAGGTATTCCGGCCGGGTCAGCATCAACAATCCAAGCAGTACACCAGCCGAAGCCAGCCATCGGTTGGCACCCGCTTTCAGCCAGTTCACGAGCGAGAGCAGCAATCCCGTCACCAGCGGAAGAACCAGATTTTCGGTCATGATCTGCTCAACGAAACTCACAAAATGCATGGCCAGGAACAGGCTGGGGATCGACAGCAGGGCAAGTCCCTGATTATCCGTCATGGCAAGCGTCAAGTGGTAACACAGGTAGAGCGCGATGCTGAACAGCAGGGCCTGGCCTGCCACCAGGACGCCAAGTTGCGTGTCACAGTCAGATCGTTCAGGTGGCCCGCAAACCGACCCAAACACCGGGCAGTCAAACCTGGGTGACCGTTTTACAACACAGTCAAGCGATGCCGCCAGAGCATCGGACAACAGCATATGGAAAGCGACAAACAGGGGATAGAGCGGCACATTGGCATAGCCGGGCGTATGTTCGGCACCGAACGAAACCCCGAACACGCCACTTTGCAGACCCACGGCGTAATCAGCATAACGGACTTCATCATGCACGGGCCGGTGCGTGGTATCAGCCAGGGCATAAACCAGCAGACCAAGCAACAGGCACAGCGGCAGGGCAGCCTTACGGGAATCCTCAGGAAAAGTCATAGAGCTGACGGTGAACAGGCTCCTGTGGCTGGTTCTGGATATCAAATCCGATGGCCGAAAGTGTCAGTTGTAATCC
The DNA here is from genome assembly GCA_047947185.1 of Pseudomonadota bacterium. Taxonomy (GTDB): domain Bacteria; phylum Pseudomonadota; class Gammaproteobacteria; order Pseudomonadales; family Azotimanducaceae; genus JANQJA01. The sequence continues at coordinate 5,749,284 of CP170502.1, read as the reverse complement.
GATCAACACCGGCAGGGCCGATAACATCACCGTGCCAGCCGAGGCTTCAACGCCGGCGGATACGTGAGCAGACCATTGTACGGTGCCAAAAACAACACCAAAAACCAGTAGCGTGGGCCCCAACAGCCACTCGATGGAGGCCAGGTGGAAATCACGCAGAAAGTAACAGAGCAGCAGGCGTTTGCAGAAGTTCTGGCAAAGTTTGAGGCAGAACCTGGGCGCTGCCCGGGCGACGTTGAGATGACTCGTTTCTCCGCCATAAGCCGCTTCCTGGGGCACATCCCGCACCACCGCGCGAATGGTTGCCAGGTGATACAGCATGTCGGACTCAAAAAAATAGTCCCTGGCAATCTTCTCGAGTGGCAGGACCCGCAACACGTTGGCATGAATTGCGGTAAAGCCGTTGGTGGGGTCAAAAATCCGCCAGTATCCGGACGACAGCTTGTTCAGGAACGACAGACAGAGATTCCCCACCAGACGAAAGCCCGGCATCTGCCGCGAATGGGACATCACGATAAAGCGGTTGCCTTTGACATAGTCTGCTTCCCCTTCGATGATTGGCTGGACCAGGCGCGGGATGTCCCTTGGGTTCATCTGGCCATCACCATCAATCTTCACCACAATTTCAGCACCGGCGACCAGGGCATGCTGGTAGCCCAGGATCACCGCGCTGCCAACCCCGCCATTCTCGGGATTGCGTATGACCTGCACCCGGGGGTCCTGACATGCCTCCTCCACAAGTCGTCCAGTTTCGTCCGGACAGCCATCATCCACACAAAAAATATGGTTGACGAGCACGGGCATGGCTTCGAGAACAGCCAGAATGTGCTCCCGCTCACGGAAACAGGGAATCACCGCTGCTACCTGCACCAATGCCTCGTCCTTTGTCTAGTCCACGGGTTGAGTTTCCAGTTCCTGACACCCCTGTTGTTCACAGGTCCCCGCGGGTGACCGCGACCCTGCACCAACCATCCCTTCACACATGGCTTGCGCACGATCCATCGCAACCTCCGGTGACGGCCCCTGCTGGACCAGGCTGACCCGGCGGCCGGAACGCAGGACGGCAGTGACCTCACACTCATGAACAACAGCGGGCAAAACCGGCTGGGGGCCAGTTTGAATCACCTGGACCGGGGAAACAGACCCCTGTTTAGGGGGGCCGGGATCGATTGTCGAGGTCGACTCGACCCGAATCGGGACAGATTCAGTCTGTTGTGGTTGGGCCTGGCGCGGCCCGACCTGGCGCGGCCCGACCTGGCGCGGCCCGACCTCGCGCGGCCCGACCTCGCGCGGCCCGACCTGGCGCGGCCCGACCTGGTCTGGCTCCGCTGGCGCAGGCGACGCAGCAGGCGTTTCAGGCGGGGTAACTTCCACGGGTTGCGCCGGTTCAAACCGTCGCGTGGTGCCATCCGTGGCCAACAGTTCCACCCCGGTGCGCGTGCGACGGATGCTGGCGGTCTGTGGGGCCGCTGGCAAAGTCCCAACAAACTGCCCACTGACATAGACGGTCAGTTCTGTCCCGAATTCGCTGACAAATGCTTCACCATCATCCGAAAGCACAATCCGGCCAGGGCCCGGTGTAGCCACCCGCCAGAGCTCGTGATTGGTGTCTTCCCGGGTGGCCCGGTAACCAATCGCCTCGCAGCCCCCCACTTCACAGACCAGCTTGACAAAAAACCGACCAGCCGGTGCCGTATGCACGGTCACAGAATCCGCCGCTGCGGAACCAGCCATCGTCAAGCCCAGCAGCAGTGCCAGGGTCAGTCGGCAAGAACCGTGTTTGACACTATCCATCGGATAAGTCCTTCGTTGAATTGTTCTGGCAGCTCATACTGCACCCAGTGCCCCGCCCCTGGTAGAACCTCAAACGCCAGGTCACCACGAACACTGGCGAGTTGTTGTTTGGCAAACCCGAGATACGGATAGGTCGCTGCATCATACTCGCCATAGACCACGCGAAGGGGAGCAGTCACAATCGCGAGAGCCTCCAGAATCAGTCGGGTCCTGGCGAACTGTGGACTGTTGAAACGCGCCCGGCGAGTGTTTTCAGTTTGTAGGTATACCGCGAGGTCATCAATCCTGGCACGGTCAAAAATCATCAGCCGGGCCAGGTTCTCGCGATTCACCTCCCATAGCTCTGCCTCGCTCATGTCCGGCTTGCGTGACACCAGTGGCAACATCCCAAGCCGCCCCGGCAATTCACCCAGGGCAGCGGGACCCACCAGTACCAGCGACAGAAGCCGGTCGACAGGCACCTGTGCCGCTACCAGGCTGGCAAGCGTCGCACCCCACGAAAAGCCAACCAGGTGAAAAGGCTTCTCACCAACTATCTGCCCAATACCCCGTGCCGTCCAGTCAGCAGCATCCTGCGCAGAGTACCCCGGTGCCAGCCGGGCAGCGTCACCCAGCCCCGGGAGGTCAGGCACAACCAGATGAAACTGCTCCGCCAGCCTGGGAATATTGGCAAGCCAGTGGGTCCAGGAACCAGAACCACCGTGCAACAGAACGAGCGTCACCGGCGCCCCTGTATTCCATTGTCTAAAGGGCATGGTGCCATCGGCACAGGGTGTTTCCAGCACCGTCGCGCGTTGCGCTATAGCGGCTTCACGGTTTCTTGATGAAATCTTATCCACCCGCACCTGCTCGCTTGCAACAGGGTGGTGCACCGGTGTGGTCAACGCACCCTATTTGTTCATTCGGGCTCACCCGAAAATTCCTGAATGTTTTCATAGGCCGCTGTTTTTTAACATTTTTTTCCCGATCCAAAAAGTTGGCACAATCCTTGGATTAACTAATACACGTGCTTCGGTTGGCACGTTGTGTGTGAGAGCAGCGGTGCCTGTTCGTCGGTACGAGAGCAGGCACTGTCTCACAAATTTTATCCGCATTTCCACCCCCCCTTTGGTAGACTTCCCGCACCAACAGATGCGGGAACCTGACATGACTGACTCTTCCATCAGCACCATCCTGGCCGTCGTCAACAACAGGGACGACGGTGAAATTGTCCTCGACAAGGCGTTTACACTGGCGCAACACGCCAGGGCGTCGCTGCATGTGGTCCACGTCGTACATAGCGCCTATGCGGAGCTTCCCGTGCATACAATTGAGACCAGCCAGGAACTGAAAACGTTTATCCTGCAGGCAGAAGAATCCGTTGTCGAAGAACTGCTCGAACCCCTCATGAATCGCGGTGTTTCCATCGAGTCCGCTACCATCTGGCACAAACGCGAGTATGAGGGCATTCTGGATGTTGCCCACGATTGTGGTGCTGACCTGATTATCAAGGCAACCGAGTTCCCGGTGACAGAGGTCATCCGAACGCCCACCGACTGGAACCTGCTGCGGCATTCTGATGTACCAGTGATGCTCGTCAAGCCCATCAACTGGGTCGAAACACCGGTCATCATGGCAGCACTCAACATGACTGTTGATCAGGGTGAAGACGCGCTGAACGATCGTATTCTGACGCGTACCAAAGACCTGGCCACTGCCCTGAACGGCAAGATTCACGTGGTGACAACCTACCCTTCCGTTGAGCAATGGGTCGGCCCCCTTACCGTCATTGTTGATTTTGACGCGGTCCGGCGTTCGGTCAGCAAAAACGTTACCAATCGGGTTAATGAAGTCCTGCACAAACTCGGCATTGCCGGGGCAACCATTCATGCGCTGGAAGGTGACCCGGCAACAGTGATCCAGCAAATCGTTGCCGAAACGGGCGCTGAAGTCCTTGTCATGGGGACCCACCATCGCAGCGGCGCAAAAGGTATTGTCCTTGGCAATACCTCGGAGAAAATCCTCCACCATGTCAAATCAGACGTGGAAGTCCTGCACTAGCCGGAAGCTCAATAGCTGGGTGGCTGTTTCCGGCCAACCGGGTGCTCTATCGACTGACATTATCCTGATGGCATATTCGTTTTGCGCCCGAACCCGTATTGCTGGCTGGGAACCAGCTTGCTGACCGTGACACCGTAAACCGGTCAGGCCCGGCCTCGCTTAGATAACCCCGTCGCGGCGCAGGGTCTCAATTTGGTCGGGTGTATATCCCATTTCCTGCAGGATTTCGCTCGCGTGCTCTCCTACCTCGGGTGCTCGTTTTGGTCCAACCTGCGAAAGCGCATCAACCCTGAGTGGATGGTTGATGATGTGAGGGACCTTCATGCTCTCGTCGACCGGCGGCACCACCATGCGATTGGCGTGGATCTGCTCATCGTCAATAGTCTCTTCCACCACACCCACCATGCCAACATTAATGCCAACATCGTGGAACTTCTGCATCCAGTAGGCGGCAGAGTCAGTGATCAACATGTCCTGCACCAGGTGGGCCAGTTCTTCCCCGTGCTCCAGCCGGCCCTCGGGTGACGCAAACTTGGCATCTTTCAGCAGACCCTCCAGTCCCAGGGCAATCAGCAAACGGGCAAACTCATCCTGCGTGCGCACCATCGTAAACTGTAACCAGCGATTGTCATGGGTTCGATAGAGCGTGCTGGCAAAGCGCCGGGTGGCTTTGACGGTGCGGTAGCGGTCAAAACTGCCACCGGCAAAACCGGCCTGCGCGATACAAGACATGGACCAGAGGCCATTGGCCAGCAGCGAGGTATGAACCTTGCTGCCCTCCCCGGTGCGCTCGCGATGTAACAGCGCCGTGACAATGGAGGCATAAAGTGAAACGGCGGAAGGATGATCACCCATCCCGGGCAATCCCTGTGCGGGTGGTGCGTCTGTGTCCCGCACCAGATCCATCAGGCCGGTACGCCCCCAGTAAGCAACAAGGTCAAACCCCTCCTTGTCCGCGTCAGGGCCTTCTTCACCATAGGCGGAAAGCGACGCATAAATCATGCGTTCGTTTAACGGCTTCAGATCCTCGTACATCAGGCCAAGCTGGCGGCGCATGGGAAACGGATGGTTTGTCACGTAGACATCACACTCACGAATGAGCTGATGCAGGATCTTCATGCCGTCCGCTGTCTTGAGGTTAAGCGTGAGACTCCGCTTGTTACGTGCGTCCATCTGCCACATGTAGTTGCTGTCTGCATCCGGCGTGGCCGGTGTGCCCGATAGGGCACGGTACTGGTCCCCGGTGCCAGGCATTTCCACCTTGATCACATCCGCACCAAAGTCTGCAAGAATGGTTGCGGCGACAGGACCCGCAATCCAGGTGCCGACATCCAGCACCTTTAACCCTGAAAACAGATATTGACCCATAATTCCTCCCTCTCTCCCGGCATCGCCAGCCCCTGGCGTCGTCCACGCCCGAGCATACCCATTGCTGCCCGTCGCTGCAAAAGTCGTCTCCATGCTGTTGGGTCCCTGGCCGGATTTGGCCCGTTGGCGACCAATAGAGCGACGTCAATCTGCCTCGGCGCTCCGCGGAAGCCACCGGAGCCACAGCAGCAGACCCAGCGCAAAAATGACACCACAGCCGATACCCAGGGGCAGCCACAAGCTCTGGACAACCCGGTTCATGTTAAGCGGATCAGGATAACCGGTTTGCCACAAGACCCAGTGAAGGCCGATGGTTGTCGCCAGGGATGAGTGACCATTGGAGAGTGCAATAATTGCATCACCGGTTTCTGGATTGATTCGCAGGGTGCTGTTAATGGCGGGATCGTTGGCACCGTCATGACCAAACACAAAGCCTCCATTTCCGGTGGGTGCGTAGAGGATACTGCCTGGCCCCCAGATATCGAGGCCGAACATCCGCGCCTCGGGTTCCTGCAGGAGCGCAAGGGTCTCTGGCAGCAGCAGGCGCGCGCCGGCAGGGTCGCGCTGACCCAGCAGGGCTTGCGCCAGCTTCACCAGGTCTGCTGCAGAACTGTTGAGACCCGTTGCAGCACTCGACGCATACTGGAACAGGGGTGCGGCCTTGCCGTTGGCATCGTAGTTCAGGGCAATATTCTCCAGCGCACCAATAAACCGGTAGCTCGACCGGTCCATACCAAGCGGCCTGAAAATGTTGGCTGCCACATGGTTTTCAAATGATTGCCCTGTGACTTCTTCCACGACAAGTTCAAGGACCAGATAGCCACCACCCGAGTAGATAAACTCGGTGCCAGGTTCAACGGTCACGGCAATACGGACGGGTTTACCGGACGATGCCCTGGGTGCGCCCAGTTCAGCTTCCAACGCCGGCAGCGTTTCGTCGGCTGCGTAGTCGCCAAAACCCAACCCATCGGTCAACCCGCCCTGGTGGCTGAGCAGACGGCGCAAGGTTAGTGTGTCGGGGTCAAAAGCCCCTGTTGGTAGCACCCAACGAGACAGGTAGGCTGCTACCGGTGCATCCAGGTCCAACTGACCCCGTTCCACCAGTTGCAGTATGGCAATTGTCGTCACAAACTTGCTGAATGACGCGGTTGGAAACAGCGTGTCCCTGTTGACCGGCTCCCGTGTATTGGAATACCACTCGAACGCCAGGTCACCCTCTTCCAGTGCAACCACAGCGAAATTGCCCACCCCCTGTTTCTCCACAAGTCCGGTCACCGCCTCAAAGAAGCCGTCTGCATCATCTCTGGGCGCAAGTGCAGTCATCCACCAGCCGGAGAGCGCACCAAACACCGCTATCGCAGTCCACAAGATCAACCCGACGGCAGTTGACAGGAAAATCCAAAAACTTCTGTTCACAATATGGCGGCCGGAAATCTGACAAGAGTGGAGACCATCAAGCCAGTAAACGGTGCTGTTTTCAAGTTCGGAGATATCCAATAAAAAAGGGGCCTGATGGCCCCTTTGGTTGTATCACAATAACGCGCAGCCTGGCTTATCTCAGGTTGTAGGTAACTTCCACACCATAAACCCGGGGCTCTGTGACCTGGGCAGACCGACGGTAACCCTCACTGCCGCCAAACCGTTCCAGATCCCGAATGCCAATCTCATCCGCGACATTATTGACAAAGCCGCTGATAACCAGCGTATCGTTGGTGTTGGTCCAGGTGGCACGCAGGTCAATTCGACCATAAGCTGGCGCCTTGTCCAGTTCAGATTCGAAAGCCGAAAAATAGACATCGTCAATCCAGCTGTAGTTGGCCAGCAGGTTGATGCGACCCGAATTGATCGGAATTTCATAACCGCCAAACAGGCTCAGTTTCGTATCCGGCACCTGTGGCAGACGGTGACCTTTCACGTCTCTCTTGCGTTCCTGTTCCTCAGCCGCACCGGAGTAGATATCACCGGGGATGGTCGGATCAGCACCGTCAGTCACCAGGAAAGACTTGGTGTACTCACTGTTGGTCAGGGAGAAGTTTCCACCCAGCGTCAGGTTGTCGGTCACCAGCCACAAGCCTTCAACCTCAAACCCGGTCACCTCTGCACCCGGCGCCGCCTGTACAGAACTTGTTGAGTCGGCCACGGCACAGGCACTCTGGAAGCCGCCCGCGGGCGCAGTGGTAGGGCAGGCTTCTACTGTAAAGGTATGAATACTCTTGTAATCATACATGTATACAGAGCCATTGAGCTGCAGGGTGTTATTCAGGAACTGGCCCTTGAGTCCAAGTTCGTATGCTGTAATCTCCTCAGGTTCGTACTGCAGGGTTTCACTGAAGAAAGCAAGGTTAAAGCCACCCGATCGATAGCCGGTTGTAACGTTGCCATACACCATCATGCTGTCATTGATATCGTAGTCAAGATTGATGCGGTAGGTGAGGTCATTGTCCACCCGGGCAACCTGACGATGCAGCCCAAGGGAAAAAGGTACGCCGGCCTTCCAGGGTTCAACCAGACCGGTGGGCAGCAACGTGTTCTGGTCAATCGCACCACGCAGGATATTTGCCGTCAGCAGGTTAAGCCCCAATGCGCCCAGCGGACCGGTCTCGTTGATTTCGGCAAAAAAGGCCGTGTCCTCAGAACCCTTGATGTCATCCTCCGCCCAGCGCAGGCCAAAAGTCAGCGTCAAGGCGTCGGTCATGTTCCATACGCCCTGGGTATAGGCTGCCATTGCCTTACGTTCGGTCTTGTTCAGGCTGAGCTGATCGGAACTGGGGGTCACCGGACCATGGTCGATGTCACCCAGGGAGTCCCCACCAATCCAGGCACCTGCGGCAACCCCCTGCAGCGTCCCGTTGGCTTCCGCAACCTCACGTGCACTCAAGACATGGATTGGCTGGGGCGCAATCAGAAAGGTCAGTGGAACGGTGGGTACAACTGATGCGGGTATACCCAGTGTTGCCAGAATATTGTCCAGCGAATGTGCCGGGTTTGTAATGTCGTTCTGACCCGTCGCTGAATAAAAATCATAACGCTGGTCAATCACCGAGTCGTAGAAGAAGATCCCGGAGGTAAAGGTCAGGTTGCTGCCAACATCCCAGAATAGCTGCAACTCGTGTGAAACATACTCTGCCTCATGGTTGACATAATACTGGCGATCATCCAGGGTACTGCCAAAGTTGTCATCATCCGTTGTGCGTTCGTACAGCAGGTCGTTGTAACCAAACAGGTACTTGAAGGTCATTGCATCGCTGATGTCCCAGGTAAACTCAAGCTGGGTACCCTGCTGGTCAAACTGCTCCCTGTTCAGTCCGTTGGTATAGGCGCACAGGTCTTTGCCCTTGATGTTTTCCCGATCCACAAACAGGCAGCTCGCGGGATCGTAGGTAATGGAGCGTGCTGTATTGATACGCGTGGACGAACTGTCCACACCAACCCGGTCCTGCTGCGCGAGAATTGTCGCACCGGTTGTCGGGTTGGTGTAGGTGTAGGTTGGCGTTGTGGGATCCAGGTTGCGCATGTCAAAGTCTGACTGGGTTGGATCAGCCTGGGTCGGGTCAATACGCCGCAGACCCAGTGTCAGGGCATTGGTGTCGTGAGACGTACCGTTGCTGTTCGGGAAATGTCCGCTGAGGTTTACCAGGCCGGCACCTGCAGCGGAACCCATGACACGGTCGACACGGGCCACATTCTGGCGAATGTTGACGTTCATGTTGTCGCTGATAAACCACTGCAGCTGGACGGCCACGTTATCTTCATTTCCGCTGTCGAGATCCGGCCCCAGGCCGCTCATTTCCTTGACCCAGCCATCATGGTTGCGCATGGACCCGGCAATACGATAGTTCAACCGGTCTTTCAGCAGCGGGCCGGACACCATGGCATAAGCATCTGCGGTGCCGTAGTCACCTACAATACCCTTGACCGACGCTTCGAATTCATCTGAAGGCCGCTTGTAGATAAAGTTCATGGCACCACCCACGGCGTTGCGACCATACAGGGTTCCCTGTGGCCCACGCAGCACCTCAATCCGATCAACGTCCCAGAATGAGCCAATGGTTGCCGTATACAGGTCTTCCGAGTAAATCCCGTTCATGTAGGTGGCCACACCCGGGTCACCGCCCAGGTTACGGAAGTTCCGACCCACACCGCGCACCGCCGAGTCGTAAGGCTGGATGGTGGTTGCAGGCACCATGTTCTGTAGGTCAGACTGGTTCCGGATACCGAAGTCATCCATCATTTCGGAGGTGAAGGCTGTGATCGAAATTGACGTGTCCTGCACGGACGATTCTTTTCTTTCTGCGGTGACGACAACTTCCTCAATCTGTCGGTCAGCCGCCTGCAGCACGGTTGGAGCAGTAACTGCCAGCAACGGCAGACAGGCCAGCTTGAGCTGGCTAATGCGGTTTCTCATGTTTCCCCCCAAAGGAATGGCACTTGTTATGGTTCTATTGCCCCGCCTTTTTTTACTGCTTCTGGCGAAGTCAATACCAAAGATAGGCGCTGAAATGGTCAATGTAAACAAAAAGTTTGGAGCCGTTTCGGTGTGACGCAAGGCTGAATCCGGCCCAGCGCAACAGCCGCACAGGCGCGGGCACTTTACTCGAGCCCCGGGCTTCCGCTAGGTTGTCATGGTATGGACAAGCCAGCCGCGGCCCCGGCCTGACGGCCAGAAGGGAGAGAACATGCAAAAATTGATCTTTTTGGGCAGCGCCCTGCTGCTCTCTATGGGCGTGACAGGTGAGCCACACCGGGAGGTGAGTGCAGCGCTCAACTGGCAACTGCCGGCCAATCATTGTGAAGCACCCAAACTCTCGGGAGCCGAGCGTGACGTCGAAGACCCAACGGGCAGTGGTGCCCGATACCGCTATGATGTGGATTCCGCCAAGCTTGCCCGCTACCAGCGCCAGCAGAAACGCTGGGAAAAATGTATCGAACGCTATAAGGCCCAGCTTGTAAAAGATTTTGGCAAGTTGAAAGACAGTGCCAGGCATGGCTTGACCCAGGAGCAGGCCAACAGCATTCTGGCCAAGATGGCACTGATCCAGGCGGTGGTTGAGTCGCCAACCGCAACACCACCTGAGTGACCAATAAAATGGTCTTCAGCGTGGCGCCTGTGAGCTTTCCGCAAATCCCATCCTACGTATGTCGGGTAGGGCCATACCAGCCACTGACAGCGTAATCAGCACCGCCGCCGCCCCCAGGAAAACCCCTTCTACCGAGACGCGCATCAATGCACCGGCCGCCGCCGCGGAAACAGGTGCCACGCCCTGGTTGAACACCATGATGACGCCCATGACGCGCCCCAGGAATTCTGTTGGGACGCGGATCTGCAACCAGGAAACCAGCAGGATAATCATGTAACCATCCGCGATGCCACCCAGCGCAGAGGCGAGCATCAGCCAGGGCAGATCCGGCGCCAGCGCAAATACCACAAAACTGCCACCCAGCACGATGAAGTCCAGCAAAATGAGTGTACCGAGGAAACGATCCGGGAGTCGTGGCAAGGAACCTGCCAACACCAGGCCAAGCAGCGAGCCCGCGCCAAATGCTGAACCGATCAAGCCAAAGGCCAGGGCGCCATCGTCAAATCGCTGGTCACACAGGATGGGGATTCCAACAATGTAGGGGCCACGGAAAAATAAGGAGAAGAGCGTAAACGCGACAGTGATCAGTCGCACTGGCATATCCCGCCAGGTCACGCCAAAACCCTCCAGGATGGATCGTGCAAAACCCGAGGTACTGCCGGCCGCCGACTGCGGGGGCAGGCGGATCATTGCCAGCGCAACTGCAGCCACGACAAACCCAACGCCATCTACCAGGAACACCACGGCGATCCCCGGCATGTCATTGCCCGGGCCATTGTCGCCAGCTTCTGTGGCAAACAGGGTAATCACAAACCCTGCAATCACCGGTCCCAGCATCATGCTGATCTGGCCCATGCCCTGCACCAGCGAGTTACCTGCCGGAAGCAGTGCAGGGGGTAACAGGCGGGGCAAAATTGCCGATGAGGCGGGCCAATAGAAGGCATCAATAACCCCAAAAATTCCGGCCACCACAAATACCATCCAGACGTCCATCAGCTCAAAATAAATGACTGGGGCCAGGCCAAACATCAGGAATCCACGTAACCAGTTGACCCAGAGCATAACCAGGCGGGGAGAAAACCGGTCGGTGACCGCGCCACCAAACACCATAAAAAGTGCCCGCGGCACACTGGCCACGGCAAGCACCGAGCCCATGGCCAGCGGATCACCGGTCACTTTGAGGATCAGCCAGGGAAAGGCAATCAGGGTCAACTGGCCACCCAGATAGGAAAGCATTGAGCCAAGCCACAGGAGGCGAAAGTTGTGGACACCGAGCGGCGCGAGCATCTTGGTTTCGCGCAGCACAAATCGTCGCGAGGGTCTGGGGTCTGACACTGTTACAATTCCTGGAGAGGCCAATCCATGATAGCACCCGAACATGTTTAACCTGTTTCAGTCCAATAACATGCAGCAACTGCTGGAGATGTATGTTGAGCGCACGGCGCGGCAGACACAGAGCCCCATGCAAGCCCGGACAGTGCTGGTGCAAAGTTTTGGCATGGGACAGTGGCTCAAGATCCGGCAGGCAGAACTCACCGGTATTGCTGCCAACATCAACTGCATCCTGCCGGCAAACCTGATCTGGCGTCTTTACCAGGTGCTGCTTGCCGATCGCGAGCTACCCGATCACTCTCCTTACGCCATTGAGCAGTTGACCTGGCTGCTCATGTCCTGCCTGAATGATCTACCCGACGCGAACGGTACCACCGACCCGGTGCCAACGGATGACCAATCAACCACGGCTGCTGCAAGCGGCATCTCCGAGATAAAACAGTTTCTGGCCGGGCCAGGTGATTCCCAGGTACGCCGATACCAACTGGGTGAGAAAATTGCCACCCTGTTTGACCAGTACCTGATCTATCGACCGGCTTGGATCCTCGCCTGGGATAACGACAATCAGCCACCGTTGCTTGAGCAGCACCCGGTGGCCGCCTGGCAACGCCTGCTCTGGCAACGTGTCCGACAGACACCCGTACTGAGCAGCCAGCAGCACCGTGCCGAGATGCATGCAGAGCTGCTGGACCGTCTCAACACCATCGAACAATTGCCCGCGCCCCTGCCCGAATCGCTTGCGGTGTTTGGGCTATCGGGATTACCCGCCATGTACCTTGATACGCTGCGCGCGCTCGGTCGGCACATTGAGGTTGACCTCTACTTCCAGAACCCCTGCCAGCACTATTGGGGGGATGTCGTTTCCGCGAGAGACCTTGCAAAGCGCTCCGTCAGGCAGTTGCTGAACAAGGCAGAACCGCTGCTGGAGGAGGATTACCTGACAGTCGGCAACCCCCTGCTGGCTTCAATGGGTCGCCAGGGCCGGGAGTTTCTTGAGCTGTTGCTCGAGATTGACACCCTGGAGATTTTTGACGGCTTTGACCAGCCCGGCGAACAGACCATGCTGCAGCAGGTCAAGACCGATATCCTGGAGCTGACGTTTGGCGGCGAGTTTGGTGAGGGGCGGCTGCCAGTCAAGCGACAGGTACTGGCGGATGACCAGAGCATCCAGCTACATATCTGCCACAGTGCGCTGCGAGAGGTTGAAGTGCTGTACGACCAGTTACTCCGACTGATGGAGACTTCGACCGACCTTGTACCTGCTGACATCATCGTGATGATGCCGGACGTGGCTGAATATGCACCTTTTATCGAGGCCGTGTTTGATCACCGGACCTTGCCGTTTGCAATTGCAGACAGGGCCCTGGGCGGTGATTCAGCCGTGCTGACGGCACTGACCACACTCCTGTCTCTGGGCGATCTCCGTTTCACCTCCGTTGAGGTCATGGACCTGCTGGAAGTTCCTGCCATCGCAGCAAAATATGATCTGGGTGAAGCTGAACTGCTACGGATTGCTGCCTGGGTCCAGGAGGCGAACATTCGCTGGGAACTGGACGGCACAGCCAAATCAGCCAGGTGGCAGATGCCCGCTGACGCCACCAATACATGGCGTTTCGGCCTGGACCGCATGGTTCTCGGATACGCCCTGGAAAGTGGTGTTGGCGTTTCCGGCGGCATATTGCCACTTGATATCGACAGTGCTGATGCGGAACTGCTTGGCCTGCTCTGCCACATCGTTGACCTGTTGGCGCACTACCGGGAAGCTGTACAGGCGGCACGCCCGGCTGATGAATGGCGTCAACTGGTCCTCAAAATGATGGACGACTTCTTTGCGCCCACACCGGACGAAGACATGGAGCTTGCCAGGGTCCGCGAACTACTGATCCGGCTGGAGACTGAAACCGCGGGAAGTGGCTTCACAGAGCCACTCTCGGGTCGTATGTTCAGCTACTGGCTTGGCACCCAGCTTGGCGTCTCACAGCAGACCCGGGGGTTCATTTCGGGCGGAATCACCTTTGCGACCCTGGTGCCCATGCGCAGTATTCCACACCGGGTCGTCTGCCTGCTGGGCATGAATGACGGCGCCTACCCGCGTGAAGACAGGCCAATGACGTTCGATCTGATGCATGCAACCGGCTATAAAAAAGGTGACCGGTCAAAACGGATTGATGACAGATACCTGTTTCTTGAGGCACTGCTGGCCGCCGAAGACACCTTCTACATCAGCTATCAGGGTAGAAGTATCAGGGACAACAAGGATCGACCACCTTCCGTGCTGGTCAGCGAGTTAACCGACTACCTGGACCAGTTGTTCGCCCATGACGTCAGGGTGATCCATCCGCTGCAACCTTTTAACCCTGTCTATTTTCAGGGCAGCCCGGGTCCTTATGTAACCTACCGGCATAACTGGTTTGCCGGCGCCGGAACGGACGAGGCAGCGCAGATCCCGTCGTTCAGCGCCCTGCCGCTCGCGGCCGATGATGAGACGGTCATTGACAATCTGGATACACTGCTACGCATCTGGCGCCATCCAGCCCGCTTTTTCCTGCGCGAGCGACTGGGTGTCTATTTCCCGGACGAGGATGCGGAACTGCTGGAAACAGAACCTTTTGAGCTCGACGGGCTTGAAAATCACCAGCTCACCAGTAGCGCACTCACTCACCTGCTTGGCAAGCAGGACATGGATGAGTGGCACCGGGCAACGCTGGCCAGCGGTGCAGTCATGACAGGGGATGTCGGAGAGAAGCAGCTGCAACGCGCTTTGGTGCGCGCAGGCCTGATTGCCCGGGCGGTAGAGGAAACAACCATCAGTTTGCCCACGCCGGCAATGGTACAGGGAGAGCTCCTGCTCCCTGACGGATCGCGACTCGTCGGCTCGGCGATGGCCTATCCAGGCAGACTCATCGATTACCGGCCGGGCAAACTCCAGCGACGCCAGTGGATTGAAGCCTGGCTCCGCCATGTTTTTTTCAATGCGATCGGCTCACCCACAACCACAACCATGTTCTTCATCAGCGCAAGCACGGATCCGCAACTTGCAACGGGTGAATTTGAGCCAATGGACAGCGAACTGGCCAGTACGATACTGCAGCAGCTGACTGTCCATGCGCGTTCCGCCTGGTGCCGCCCGCTGCCATTTCTACCCGAGACCAGCTTTGCCTATTTCAAGGCCCTGGACGCCGGCAAGACACAGGCAGTGGCGAGGGATGCAGCGCTCACGGCCTGGTCCAATACTCATGGTGGCGCTGAAGGCACAGATCGTAACTACACCCGGGTTTTTAGTTTCCCCGACGATTTTGATGAGGTCTTTGACCAACTCGCCAGGGAAGTCTACAGCCCCCTGCTGACACACTGGAGTACCCGGTGAACGCCCTTGATCCAGCAACATTTCCGCTCTCTGGCCTGAGACTGATCGAAGCAAGTGCAGGCACTGGCAAAACCTACACGATCACCAGTCTTTACCTGCGGTTGCTACTGGGACGATACGAGCCTGCCGCCAGGCCACTTGGCGTCAACCAGATTCTGGTGCTTACCTTCACCATTGCGGCAACGGAAGAACTCAAAGATCGCATCCGTCGCCGCATCCGCGACGCGGCCCGGGTTTTTGCCGGGGGTGAAACTGCTGATGATTTTATCGCGCATCTCAAAGAGACCAGTGCCGACCAGGCGCGGGACCTTAAACTGCTGACGGCTGCACAGCAACTCATGGATGAGGCGTCAATCTATACCATTCACAGCTTCTGCGCCCGGGTGCTGGGTGACAATGCATTTGAGACCGGTATGCTCTTCAGCCAGAGCCTTGATGCAGACCGCAACCTCCTGCTTGAACAGGCCGTCCAGGATTGTTTTCGCGCTGACCTTCTCACGCTACCCGACCTTGAGCGAAGCGTCGGCCTCGGCCTCTGGAATACCCCGGCAGCGCTCCTGAAAAAGCTGAAGCCTTTCCTGTTTCGCCAGGACCTCACGATATTGCCACCGGCAAAACCGCTGGATTCCTCGCACCTGGAGAATCTCGTCAGAGAAGCAAAACGGCGCTGGCTGGCAGAAGATTTTGCCAGCGTTATCCGGGCTGCCGGGTTTTACGCCAATGACCGGGTAGTCACCCGATTGGATCCCATGACGGCATTTTGCAGGTCAGAAGAGTTGTCCACCGATCTCTGGCCGCACTGGAGTTCCGCAGCCGTGGCAAAAGCGCGGCTGAAGAAAACAGGCACAAGGCCTGAACACGCCGTGATATCCCTGATTGACGAGATCTGCGCAGCACTGGATCAACTGCCGATTAACCTGTGGCACCAGGTGACCCGGCGGGTCCGGGCATACCTTGACCACTACCGGCAGGACCTTGGACAGTTTACGCTCGATGACCTGTTAACCGGTGTGCAGGCTGCCCTGCACTCCCCCACAGGTGACGGACTGGCAGCAACACTGGCCGCGCGGTGGCCGGTTGCCCTGATTGACGAATTCCAGGACACCGACGATGTGCAGAATGATATCTTCCAGCGAATCTACCGCGCCCCGGCAGCCCTCGGACTTTTTTTGATTGGTGATCCCAAACAGGCCATTTACCAGTTCCGCGGCGCAGACGTTTTTACCTACATCAACGCCAAGCGACTTGTTGATCCAGGCACCGATGTTTTTTCACTGGCAACCAACTGGCGCTCAACCGTACATCTGGTGGCCGCAATCAATCACCTGTTCGACCAGCCAGACCTGTTTGGTAACGACAGGGACATCCCTTTTGCACCCGTCAAAGCCGCCGACAGCGCTGCGGCTCTCAGTTTCACCCGCGAGGGCCTACCAGTGCTGCCCGTAACCTTGATGGTTGATGACGCGGAGGAAACCGGCACCCAGGATGCCGTACGTCAACGGTCGATGGCCTGGGCGGCGGAAGAAACGGTGAGTCTGTTGCAGCAGGGTGCGGCCGGTACTGCGCTCATTAACGGTGAACCCCTGCACGCGGGCCAGATTGCCTTTCTCGTGCGTGACCGCCATGACGCCAGGGCCGCACGAGACGCCCTTGGCGCACGCGGTGTGCGCAGTGTTTATGTCACCCAGGAAAGCGTATTCCTCTCGGATACCGCTGCAGACCTGCTGCTTGTCCTGGCCGCGGTGCTTGAGCCTGCTGACGAGGGGGCCATCCGCGCCGCGCTGGCCACACCGCTGATGCTGGCAACGGCGGCAGAGATAGAGGCGCTGCGAACGGACCCGGTCCAGCAACAGCAGGTCGCTCTGGAATTCGCCGAATACCATCGCCTCTGGGCCGAGAGTGACATCGCGACCATGCTGGAGAGCCTGATTCTGCAGCGCAGGCTGAGCGCAAAATGGCTGCGGCTGGCCGACGGCGAACGCCAGCTCACCAACCTGCGCCATCTGGGCGAACTGTTGCAGAGCAGGGCCGCGGTGGCGCCGGGCATGCACCGTCTGTTGAAGTGGTTCACACGAGAAAAAAGAGCTGACGAACGTGTTTCAGCCCCGATACGCCAACTGCGACTTGAGAGTGACCAGGACCTTGTCCAGATAGTCACCATGCACTCGGCCAAAGGTCTCGAGTATGAAATTGTCATGATACCCCTGCCGGGATTTTCCACGAGCAAACGCCAGGCGCATGATCCGAGCCTGCTGCACCAGGAGCAGAGCGGCCAGTTTGTCACCCTGCTGCAACTGGGCGACGATGAGGTCCAGCACAACACTGCTGCTCTCGAACAGGCCGCGGAGGACATGCGGCTGCTGTATGTGGCCATCACCCGGGCCAAACACTGCGTTTATCTTGGCATTCCTGCCGCAAAAGCACTGGATCGCTCTGCCCTGGCGAAGCTGCTGCGCCTGCCGGCGTCCAGGGAAAACCTCCCTGGTGCACTGCATGACTGGCTACCGGAGACACTGTTCGATATTCGGGTCCAGCAGCCGCCTGCACTGACCCACTGGCAGCCGCCAGCCACTTTCGATTCCCTGCAGCCTCCCCGCACGCGCCCGTTGATCGCAAGAGGATGGCGCGTTCACAGCTACACCGGTGTCAATCGCCTGCTGGAGTCCGGCAGTGAGGATATACCCGGCACAGTTGTTGTCCCCGGTTTCGGCGACGATGACCAGACCGCACCCAGGGTGCACGCACAGGGCCCCAGCAGGTTTACCTACCCACGCGGCCCCAGGGCAGGCGTTGCGCTGCATACACTGCTGGAACAGCTGGATTTTACCGTGCCGGCAAGCCAACAGGTTGCCTTGCTGGATCAATGCCTGGACCGCACGGGCATCACGCTGGACCGTGCGGCCTGGCAGTTGATCCTGGGCCAATGGTTGACAGATATTGTGGCTACCCCCCTTGCAGGTACCATCACACTCGGGCAAATACCCGCAAATCGTCGGCTGGACGAACTGGAATTCCATTTCCCCCTGGCAGCGGACAGGTCTTTTGTGGACCTGCTCAAGTCCGCAGGTTACCTGGATAGCCGCGTGACGCTGCCAACCGGGGTGCTGCAGGGCTTGATGACCGGCCTGATTGACCTGGTATTCCTGCATGACAACCGGTATTACCTGGTTGACTACAAATCCAATCACCTGGGCGACCAGCCGGAAGACTACCACGCTGCAGCATTGCAGATGGCCATGACCCACCATCGTTACGACCTGCAGTACCTTATATACACTGTTGCACTGAATCGTTACCTGGCATCGAGCATGCCGGACTATTCCTACGACAAACATTTTGGTGGAGTCTGCTACCTGTTCCTGCGTGGCATGTCACCCTCTGGCCAACAGGGTGTATTCACCGACAAGCCGGACGCCGCATTCATTCAGGCGCTCGACACGACCCTGGGTGGCAATCAATGATCAGCGAATTCCTCCGGGGCCGCGTCAGTTCCGGCGACTACAGTTACATTGATGCGCACTTTGCTGACCTGATGTATCGAATGGCCACACCTGACCCGGGTGTTCCATTCCTGCAGTTGTGCCTGGATCTGAGCCGGGCACTGCGGAACCAGCACAGTTGCCTTGAACTTGCCGGCCGGGACATTGATCGCGAGACCTTGCGCGCCTTGCCGGTCGTGGGCCCTGGCACCGGCCGGGAACCACTGGTGCTTGAGGGTAACCGCCTGTTCCTGCAGCGATATTTTGCCGCAGAGGTGAGGATTGCGCGTCGACTGGTCGGGTTCAATCGACCGCTGGCAGCAGATGGCGCACTGGTCAGGCAGCGCCTCGCGACAGTTTTTCCGACGGCTTCAATCGGTCAGCAGCAAGCGGTGCAAACAGCCCTGACGCGCGGCCTTGCCATCATTACCGGTGGTCCCGGCACAGGCAAGACGTCAACCGTGGCCAGTATTCTCAGTCTGGTCGCGGAATTCACGGGTATTGCTTATGCTGATATCCGCCTGGCTGCCCCCACGGGCAAAGCTGCCATGCGCCTGGCTAATGCGCTTGCCAGTGCCGGCCTGCCTGAGTACACGGAAGTCGTGACCCTGCATCGTCTGCTGGGGCAGCGCGACGGCGGGCGTTCCTTCCGCTACGGCCCGGACCTGCCATTGCCTGTCAAACTGTTGATTGTTGACGAGGTCTCCATGATTGACCTGGCCATGATGGATCGATTGCTTGCGGCCCTGCCCGACGACGCCCGACTCATACTGCTCGGTGATCCTGACCAGTTACCTTCGGTGGATACCGGCAGCATTCTGGCTGATATCTGCCGGGGAACGGGCACAACCGGGGCGACAACCCCGGAGCACCTGCTGACAGATGCCATTTGTCCTTTGGGTACCAGCTTCCGGTTCTCGCCTGACCGGGGTATCGGCAGGGTGTCGGCTGCGGTTCAGCGTGGTGAAGTGCCGCCGTCGACAGATGACGACGAGGTGTCCAGTGCCCCCCTTGCCAGCATGAACGCGGCAACGCTGGCGACCTTCTATGCGGACTACCTGGCGCTGGTTGCAACGGGTGCCGATGCGCCAACATTGATTGCTGCTTTTGAACAACAGCGTGTACTGACCCCGGTGCGGGACGGCGATTATGGGGTGGTTAACCTTAACAGGATCCTGGAAGAAACCGTGACGGCACAGCACCCGAGGCAATCCCCCTACTACCACGGCCGACCATTGCTGGTGACAAACAACGACTACAGGCTTCGGTTATTCAACGGTGATGTGGGCATCTGTATCCGTCAAGCCGATGGGGAGACGCGTGTGGTATTTGCCGATGGCCGGGAATTTCTCACCTCGGGCCTGCCCGGCCATGAAACCTGTTTTGTCATGACAGTCCACAAATCCCAGGGCTCGGAGTTCGACCGGGTTGCCCTGGTACTGCCCGAGGCAGCCAGTGAGAGTCAGCGCGACCTACAGTCACGGGAAATGTTATACACGGCAGTGACCCGGGCGCGCCACCAGGTTCAGCTCTATTTTGATGGTGACGCCCTTCGCCGCTGTGTCCAGAATCCCGTTGTCCGTCACAGCGGCCTGGCCCAGCGCTTTCACGTCTGAAGTCCATCAGGATTGCCAGTCACCTGCCCGGCTCGGTATGCTTCCCACCCCGGAGCAACCTGTCCCAGGTATGTTATGCAGTTCTTCCGTTTGCTGTTTGTACTTCTCACCCTGGCCGCGCATTGTCCCGCCACGGCCAGTAACCAGCGCATTGCGTTGGTCATTGGTAACGCAACCTACGCCGAGAGTCCGCTCGACAATCCGGTCAGGGATGCTGTTGCCGTTTCTGCCAAACTCGACTCACTGGGCTTCACCGTGGTTCAGGTGATCGACGGCAATCTGAAAGACATGCAGCAGGGTCTGGTTGAGTTTGTCTCGAGGGTTGAACCCGGCGCCACTGCGCTGGTGTTCTATGCCGGTCACGGCGTGCAGGCCAATGGCCGTAATTACCTGATGCCCGTGGACGCCTCCCTGGATTCGGAAACTGCCCTGCGTTTTGACGCCATGGAACTCACTGACATTCTGGAAGAACTGGGACGTACCCAGGCCCGCATTAATATGGTGGTACTCGATGCCTGCCGCAACAATCCGTTCGAACGCAAATTTCGCGGCGGCAGCCGTGGCCTGGCGGTGGTTGATGCAGCTGCCGGCACACTGATTGCGTATGCCACGGCCCCAGGCCAGGTCGCTTCCGACGGTGATGGCACCAACGGTCTCTATACCAGCGCGTTGCTTGAAGCCCTGGATGTCCCAGGGCTCAAGGCCGAGGAAGTGTTCAAGCGCGTTCGTACCCGGGTAGCCAGGGCCTCCAACAATCAACAGATTCCCTGGGAGTCTTCTTCGCTCACCGGCGACTTCGTGTTTAATCAGTCGGTAGGCGCTGATCCGGGTACGCCCCTGCAAACGGCCGCTGAGCCGGCTGCCGATCGCGAAGCCATGCTCTGGGCGAGCATCGAGAACAGTGATGATCCCGCCGCTTTTGACGACTACCTGGCCCGCTTCCCCGATGGCACCTTTGCCGGGCTTGCCACACGTCGGGCGGAACGTCTCAGAACACCCAGGGGCTGCAGTAGCCTGGCAGGTACATGGACCATCACAACCAGCGAAACTGACGGCTGTCCGGACCAGATGACTCTCACCCGTACCTCCGATGGATCCTATACGATGAGGTACGGTGTCTGTGGTGCCATGGGACTTGTCACCAATGTGAATGGAGTCGGCAGTTTTGAGGCCCCGGCGCTGACGACGCGCTGGAGTTCATTTCCCTGTAGCGGTGAAACCGTCTTTACCTTCGATGAGACCTGCAGTACAGGCATCGGCCGGGTCACCGAACGCAAGGGCCTGCCCGGTGTTTGCCAGGTTTTTGTCAGTAAAGGCGTCGAGATGAAGACGGTGCGGAGTGAAGCGGGGGAATGAGGCTTGTGAAGCCTGCCCTGTGCCCGGCAAGGTGGGTGCTGCCAGCATAGCCGGCCTGGAATCCAGCCTGGCCTAGGGAGACTCTGAACAAATAGGCGCAACGCTGCGTGGCCTGAGGCGTGCCGGGGCAAGGCGCGCTCCGCCGCTAATGGCCGTAGCCCTTGGCAAGGGGCGCAACGCCGCAACGGTGCGCCTCAGGCCGCGCCCGTAGGGGCTTACAGAGAAGCCCAGGCTCTTTGTCGGCATCCCTTGACGTGTTCTCGACACGCCTGCGGAATGCCTTCGCGATCCTGAACTTCTCTGTAAGCCAGCGTTGAGCCTATTTGTTCAGAGTCTCCCTAGTCTTCAGGGGTAATCGAACACTCAGGCGCGGTCTCGATGGCAATCTCGGGGGTGCACATCAACCGGGCGCTGGGATCGACACCTCCTGATGAATGGTCCCGATGCAACATCAACAGGACAACCAGGGCAACCGGCACAAGCAGCACGATCACAAACGGAATGACCGCAATGTGTCGCCGAAACCTTGTGATAAAGCTGACCGCCATAACGCCTGATACCTGTCGGGGGCGCTATTGTACTGGCAAAACAGCACGGTTGCCAAAAAGCAGATGCGGTCACCGGCATTTCCGTAATTGACTGTTAATAAATTCACAGGTTCTATTGCCCTGATCTCCTTTAGAGTTCGTAAAGACATCCATAGTGGCAATGGAAACCGTCAAAATGCTCATGCGTCACGCCGTCAGTACGGTGTCCATTACCGCAATTTCGCTCAACCTGCTGTTCTGGTTTGTACCGCTGCTGGCCACTGCGGTGGTGCAGTTCCTGGCAAGAACAGACAGGGTGCACCGCTTTTGCCACCAGATGGCCGAGTGGATCTACCGGTCCGCTGCCGGTTTTGACAATTTCTGGCTGGGGCGTGTGCTTGGTATTGACGTTCGAGTGTACGGTGATGCTCCCGACCGCCGGGACCGCAGTCTCATTGTGGTCAGCAATCATCGCTCGTGGTTTGACATCCTGGTCCTGCAGGGTGTGATTGTGTCGAGAGGCCCCATGCTCAAGTTCCTGATCAAGCGGGAACTTGTGTGGGTACCGATCGTTGGCTGGATTTGCCTCGCCCTGTCGTTCCCACGCCTCGTCCGGGGCAAGTCGGTTGACGGACGCCTGGCAGACTATGAAGCCGTGGCTACCGCAAGCGCAGACCTGAAACGGGCACCCGCCGCGCTGATGAACTTTGCCGAGGGAACCCGCTTTTCTCCGGAGAAGCGGGACAGGAGTGGGGCTGACTACCAATATACTCTGAACCCCAGGTCGGGTGGACTCAGGATCATGCTCGAGACGCTTCCGGAAGCTGACATACTTGATGCTACCCTCGTCTACCCGGATGAGGACATCAGTTTCTGGCGGTGCCTGAGCGGCGACATTCGGACGATTGAAGTAGACCTCGCCACTTTCAGAGCCCAGGACGTGGGGGATGTCAACGATTGGCTCCGGCAGAGATGGCTGGAAAAGGAAAAGCGGATCAGGAATCATCACGCGCCCGTCCCTTTGGTATAATCGCCCGCACTGGAGGGAAACCATGCTATTACCGGTAGCCGCCCTGGTGGGCGGCATACTGCTGCTGATCCTCAGCGCAGACAAGTTTGTTGAGGGTGCAGCGGCAACGGCAAGACGCGCCGGCCTCCCGCCATTGCTTATTGGTATGGTTGTTATCGGCTTTGGCAGTTCAATGCCCGAGATGGTGATCTCCGGGCTTTCCGCCTGGGACGGCAACCCCGGCCTTGCCATCGGTAACGCACTTGGCTCCAATATAAGCAATATTGCACTGATTCTGGGTTTGACCGCTGTCATCAGCCCGATTGCCGTCAATTCAAACGTGCTGAAGCGTGAACTGCCCATGCTGGCAGCCATTACCCTGATCGCTGCGTTCCTTCTGATCTGGGACCGGCGCCTGGACCTGATGGACGGTTGGATCCTGATTGGCGTGTTTGCGGCCGTCATGGGCTGGTCAATCTACGCCGGCATGAACACGCCGGGCGACGAACTGGCCGTCGCCCTCGATGAGCAGCTAAGTGAACCCCTCAGTTTGTCACGGGCACTGATCTACCTTGTTGGTGGCCTTGTCCTGCTGGTGCTGAGTTCACGAATAATGGTCTGGGGTGGTGTTGAGATCGCCCACACACTGGGCATCAGCGACCTCCTGATTGGTCTGACCGTGGTGGCGGTCGGGACCTCATTGCCTGAACTCGCGTCTTCAATTGCTGCAGTCAGAAAGAATGAACACGAACTGGCACTGGGCAACATCATTGGCTCGAACATGTTCAACACGTCCATCGTGATTGGCATCACCGGTCTGATTGCACCCACGGTACTTGAACCTGGGGTTGTCGTTCGCGACTTCCCGGTCATGATTGTGCTGACACTGCTCCTGTTTGTAATGGGCTTCTGGTTCCGCGGACCCAATACCGGGCGGATCAATCGTTTTGAAGGTGCGCTGCTGTTGATCGGCTACGTGGGTTACAACATTGTCCTGCTCATCACCGCTATCACCACGTCTGCAACTGCCTGATCGCAGCTTGCCAGCGCTGCCATCACAACACCAGTTCAGCGCAGTTCAGGTCTTCAATCACAGCAAGGTTACGATCGAGCATACATTCCGCCAGTTGCCGACCTCTCTCATTGGCTGTGTCGAGGGTGCCACAAACCGTAACAGGATAGATCAGGCAAAAAAGCGTCAGCACCCTGTAGTCATGCCAGGCCGTTTCCAACCCGTAGTCAATCCCGTATTCGGCCAGGGTATCTACATAAGTCCTGAGCAGGTCCCGTTCGATGCGGCGACGCAACGGAATCTGCAGGCTCTGACAAACAAAGTAGGTCAGATCGAAGATCGGAAATCCCTTGCCCGAAATCTGCCAGTCCATAACAACAACCTCATCATCATTGCCCTGGTAGATGAAATTGTCCTGGCGAAAGTCACCGTGAATAAATGAATAGGCGGGCGACACCTGCCGCGACGTCTCGACATAGCGTTCGCCCACCTTTTGTACCAGCGCACGCGCGGCAGGTGAGAAGTGGTCAGCAAACTTGACAAGGGTGGGTTCAACCGCTGGTACATAAATCATGTCGCGCAGTTTTGCTGTTTCGGCTGCAGACATCATGTCGTACATCCAGGCGTTTTCAGGCTCGTGGACACGGTTCCAGAAACGGGCATGGAGTGCCGCAATTTTTTTCACCTTGTCGAAGGCTTCTGCTTCCGAAGACCCAACAATCTGGTCATTGGGGGCAACGTCACCCAGGTCTTCCATTAGCAGCACAAAATCATAGGTTTCCTGATTGACATCACCATAGTAGGTTTTTGGTACACGGAACGGGCAGGTTGCGCCAATCCTGTTGTAAAAATTGGTTTCACGATTGTAAAAATCCAGCACCTGCGCAACACCACGATTTTCGTTTCTTGCTGCGCACTTGGCAATGAAGGTATTCGGCAACAGTTCTGGCGACTCATAATCGACTGTAAGGCGTGCCAGTTCCGCCATGAGCCCAACCCCAGCGCCCACGGGTTCGTGCCGGACAGCGGCCACGCCCGACTTTAACAGCCCCTGCTGTTTCAAGGCGGCCTCAAGCCATGGCGCCGAAATCTGTCCCGTATGTTCAACCACCTCAACCATGTCGAGTTCCTTTTCTTGTTGCTTTTAGTCCGCACACCTGGCGTTCGCTGCCCGTTGACGGCGAATTGCCTGTTGTGACTGACATGCCTTCAATCTTTATAGATCCCCACCCTGAGTACACCTTTGACATCAACCGACGCGCGATACATACCCGCTGAATTGAAGGAATACACCACCTCACCCTTGCCATCAAGCCCGATAATGCCGCCATCGGCACCCATCTCGACAAGTTTTCCCTGGACCACGGCGTCCGCCGCCTGCTGTAGTGAAACCTTCTGATAGGCAACACGGGCACAAATGTCATGGGCAACCGCGGCGCGAATGAAATATTCACCGTGCCCGGTCGCCGATATGCCGCAAACCCCATTCTCGGCATAGGTCCCTGCACCGATAATGGGTGAATCACCAACCCGGCCGAACCTTTTGTTGGTCATGCCACCGGTTGAAGTACCGGCCGCAATGGTCCCCTGCGCATCCATCGCCACTGCCCCCACGGTTCCCAGTTTCTTGTCCAGGAGGGCGCTTCGCATGTCACCGTCTTCCGACAGTTCAGCCCGGGGCTGGTTCTCCGCCTTGACCCGCTCCAGCTGAAGTCGCCGCCGCTCCGTCTGAAAATATGTGTTGGGGACAAACTCAAAACCGGCTTCAGCCGCAAATGCCTCAGCCCCTTCCCCAACGAGCATCACATGGGGCGAACCTTCCAAGACCGCATTTGCCAGGGTTATCGGATTCTTGATCCGGGTGACCCCGGCGATTGCGCCAGCATTGAGGTCACGCCCATCCATGATTGAAGCATCCAGTTCGACCCGACCCTCGTGGGTAAAGACCGCGCCCCGGCCGGCGTTGAACAGGTCAGAATCTTCCATGACCGTAATTGCAGCAATCACCGCCTCTCGCGCTGAACCACCGGCTTTGAGGCGTTCATGGCCACGCGTCACGGCAAGTGTCAGCATTTCCGTATAAGCGGCCTCAAGCTCGGGGGTCATGCGGTCCCGCGTGATTGTGCCTGCACCCCCGTGTATCACTATGGCAACGGGACCGGAAATTGATTCGCCACCAGCGGCAGTGGCAGTTGAGGTACTCATCAGGCAGATACCTATCAGGGTGAACAGCGCAGGGCATTTCAGCATACAGCAGGGTTCCTTCTCAAACGCACACAGCATCGGCATTGACACTGTCTGCCCCCTACTAAACCACAGTTCAGTCCAAAAGGCATCGACAGCTGCACAACCAGGGAAAATTGCCTTAGAAAAAATGCCTGACCTTGTCCTTGTAGGATCGGCTCATTTTTATTGAACTGCCGTTTGCCAGCACCAGGAAAAACTCCCCGTTCATGTGGGAACACACCTTCACGACCCTTTCCAGGTTAACGATGGTGCTGCGGTGCACCCGCTGGAAAATCCCGGGATCCAACTGCTGCTCCAGTTCCTTCATGGTGATTCGCATGATGTGCGTCTCGTCGTTGGCATGCACACACATGTAGTCACCCGCGGCGTCAATCCAGTCAATGTCCTTGACTGGCACCAGGTGAACTTCTCCTGCATCCTTGATCGCCAGCCGGTCAGGGTAGCTGCGCAGGCCCGTGGAATCGTCCAGCAATTCAGAGACACTGGACTCGGTCTTGCCGGTGATACTGATGACCAGTTCAAGCAGACGCTGCTTGTCCGACACAGCATCACGCTGCTCAAAGTGAGCAGACGCACGGGTGATGGCATCCCGCAGTCGGTCATCGTCCACAGGTTTCAGCAGGTAGTCAACCGCATGCACCTCAAAGGCCTGCACGGCAAACTGGTCGTAGGCAGTGACAAAAACCACCAGTGGCATGTTGTCCTGCTGCAGCCGTCGAACCACCTCAAAGCCATCCATGCCGGGCATCTGGATATCAAGAAACACGAGATCGGGCTGGAGTTCCGCAATGGCAGCCAGTGCCTCGCGCCCGTTGCTGCATTCACGCAGAATTTCGATACCGTTGATCTGTTCAAGGCGAAGCCGCAGGCCCTTTCGCGCCAGCGGCTCGTCGTCAACAATCAGCGTTTTCATTACGCCTCCGTTTCGAATGGAATCCTGATTTCAACCTGCAAACCATGCGGTAGCGCCGGTGCAAACCGAATCGACTGCCCACTGCCATAGAGCTGGGCAAGGCGCTCCCGCGTATTGACAATGCCAACCCCTGTGAAGGTTGGCATGCGGCCGTTGATAAACTCAACACCTGGCCCGTTATCCACAACCTGTAGCAACAGGTCCCGCCCGACGCGTTCCGACGAGATACAGATCTCCCCACCCGACTCGGAGGCGGCAACTGCATATTTGATGGCATTCTCAACCAGAGGCTGCAGCAACATGCTCGGGACCAGTGCAGACCGGGTGTCGTCCGCAATCTCGAACCTGACCTGCAGCCGCTCCTCAAACCGGACCTGCTCAATCTCGAGGTAAAGCTTCATGGTATTGACCTCGTGCTCCAGGTCGACCTTCTGCATGGGGTCATTGTCCAGCGAGTAGCGCAGGAAATTGGAGAGACGCCCCACCATCTGGTTTGCCGCCTCCGTCTGCTTGTCCAGGATCAGCGTGGAAATGGCATTCAGGGTGTTGAACAGGAAGTGGGGATTAAGCTGGTAACGCAACATCCTGAGCTGGGCCTCGTGGGCCAGCGATTCCGCCCGCACTGCCCGCTGCTGTTCGTCCTGCAGCAGGTTGTAGTACTTGATACCAAAATACAGACCGCTCCAGCCCATCATCAGGAAGTAGGAATAGCCAATGATGCCGTTGAAATAGGCCCTGTATCCGTATTCCGCAATGTCCTTGAATTCATCGTAATAGACAAACTGCGCATAGTTCTTCACCGGCTGCCAAATGGCCGCCATCAGGTAGGAAGCAACCACCACGACAATGACCCGTACAATCACAGGCCTGTCCCAGATCGCCTGGTAGAGATAGCGCAAACAGGTTGTCAGCAGAAGCCCGGCCAGGGCGTTGACCAACAGGAGCACGGTGCGCTCGAACGGCAGCCCCCAGTAGGCATCCCGAATCGTAAAGAGTACCAGCCAGCCGCTCCAGCCGAGCACCTGCAGGAACCAGAACTGGAGATTTCGATCACGCGACAGCCGCGCAACAAGATCTAGCAGCACCTTACACCTGCTCTGCCGGACAACGGGTGTGCGAACAATGACCCCATGTTGACTCCAGACTGATCCAAAGGCAGCAGTATAGAGGATATCCCCCGTGCTTCGGGCGCAACTCAACGCACCTCCGCTTCATCACATCGCAACACCCTGGGAGCCTCTGAACAAATTCGCTTGCCGAAAATGGGATTCTGCGGTCTGATTGACAGGCATTTTCCGGCGGGCACCTGCATGCAATTTGAGCGTTTTGTCGACACATTAAAAGAACTGATTCGGCAACCCAGCGTGGTGGGTGCAGAACATGCGTTTTTCCGTGTGTTGCAACGTGCACTGGAGGAACGCGGCGCGCGGGTCGACTGGTATGAAGGATTGCTGGTCGCCCAGGGGGCACGCCCCTATTCCTGTATGTTTTCCGCACACATAGACCGGCACGGCCTCATCTGTACAGGGCCAAACGAGTTTCAGTATGCCGCCTTTGTCGCTGGCAGCCGTTCTGACCTGCTTGGCAACTCGGTCTCCGAGTCGATGATGAACCGGGTTGCCGACCGCTTTAACGGTGTTGAACTGATGGCTTATGAACCCTGGTCCGGGGCCTATCGTGGCAAGGGTGAGATTGTCAGTTCCTATATCTGTGAGTACCGTAACAACCTGATTTTTGAGGTCGCGGGACTGGAACACCTTGTTGCCGGTACACCCGTGGCTTTTGCCGACCGATTGCGGGTAGCGGACGACCGATTCCTCGGCCAACTGGACAATGTCCTGACGGCCTCAGCCCTGGTTCACCTGTTTGACCTCGGTTTTGAGGGCACTGCCTTCTTTACGGCGAGCGAAGAAGCCGGGCGCAGCTGGCGCTATCTGCTGGAATGGTTTCGACGCTTCGGTCACCACACCAATCGTCTGTTTGTTGTTGATACCAGCCCGTTCCCCGACGTGGCGGCAGCGGATGAACAACTTGTGGTGCTGCGCAACCGGGATGCCAATGCTGAATTTGACGCGGCGATCACTGCGAGCCTGCGTGATGCTGCAACCAGGCTGGGGATTCCCTACCTGTTCAAGGACGAGTACGTTGAAAAGAAAAACCAGGAAGCCCGGGCGCGGGGGGAAAGCGTCCAGTCACTGGGCAGCACGGAAATGGGCAGGATTGTCAGCGCCAGTGGCGGTCTGGTCCATGGCACCACCTTGCAGGTGCCAACAACCGGCTATCACACTGTCGACGAGTCAGCCTCAATTCGAGCCTGCGAGGCGTTTCTGCAGCTTGCGATGGAAGTTTCAGCCTGACGCGAGCCGCGTCACGTCTGTACCCACGCCATCGGACCAACCTTCCCTCCTGTCAATCAACTCTGAAAGGCTGTCGGGCGACCCACTGAACACTGACAGCACAAGACGCTCGGTGAAAGGTGACACCCGCCTCACGCTGGCCAGGAACCGCCGCCAGTTGTGGTTGACCGTCGCAGCATCACACATCACCAGGGCCACCCGGCTTGTCTGGACAAGAAACAGGGCCGCCTCGGTATCGCGTACCCAGGTGACAGACACACCCGCCCCGGCCAGCGCCTTGTTTACGTGCTGGTACTTCCGGTGACTTGGGTCAACAAAGACAACACCACCTTTGTTGGTGCCTTGTGCCGCCACAACGTTTCCTCCATGGGTTTGGCCCAAATATCCAGCAATCCCCATGCCAAAATACAGGCCATTGATTTTGCAGGTATTTTCCCAGGTTCACGCTCGCCTCAACTCGAAAACAGTAGAATTACGTCACATTCCTGACGCAACAGGGGCTGCGGTCAAACGAATCTGCGGTCAGGACAGTCGGTCAGATTCATCGCCCACCGCAGCGGAGGTGATGGCTCCTGAAGCCTGAAACAACGGCCGGGCACGCCAGAGATAAAACGCCAGCAGGCCAAACAGCAGCCCGGAGACAAGCCCGGCAACCCAGTTTCCCCGCATCGCCGAGAAGACAAAAAAACCGATGGCAACCTGCACCACGTAGAGTGACGCCCATGGGAACATCCAGTTTTTCATCCGCAGGAAGCCGTAGAACCCAAAACCATAGATGAGCCAGTGCAATGGTGCTGTCGCCTTGGCCCACCAACCCGTCAGCATCAGCCCAAACCAGACTTCCTGGTCCTGCGCTACCGGTTTGTAGAAGAGGTCAAACGGCATATAGACGAACGTCATATAGGCACAGAAGGCAAGCAGTACATTCATCCACCAGGGTCGCGCTGACCAGAAGGCTTTCAGTTTGTCGCTCACGGGTGATTCCTCGGGCGTTATGACCAGACAATCATGTTCAGTGGCAAATATGGCAGGCCGGAGACACTCTGTCACCCTGACGGGCACCCCCCAGCCGGGTGCTGCTGCCCGAGTATTTCCGCCAGGCACGGCCGGACTGACAACTTCCGACAAAACATGCCGGTGCAATCGCCCTGGCACCATGCTTTGTTATAGTTCGCTTTTTTCCTGGACATCGACTTTGCCAAGATTTGAAGGGCGCCTTTCTGCACTTCGCCACCCGGGATACCTGCGCTACTGGCTGGGTTCATTTGCCTCGGTGGGCGCAACCCAGCTTCAGATCATGGGACAGGGTTGGCTGGTTTACGAGTTGACCGGTTCGGCCCTGATGCTGGGTTACCTTGGCGCGGCCGCATCCATACCCGCCATCGTGATGACACTGTTTGGCGGCGCACTGGCAGACCGCCTGAACAAGCAGCATGTGCTGATGACAACCTCCCTCGTGGTGGCAGTCCTGATTCTGGGACTCGCCGGTCTTGATGCCACTGAACAGGTCACTGCCTGGCACGTGATCCTGATTGCCGGGGTTGTTTCCTTTACGTCCGGCTTTGACTGGCCCACTCGGCAGTCCATCTTTCCCACCTTGATTGAACGGGATGACATGATGAGCGCTGTCGCCCTGAATTCCATCATCTGGCAGAGTTCGCGCATGATAATGCCGGCACTGGGTGGCCTGCTGATTGCCGTTACTGACACATGGGTGGTCTTTGTCCTCTGCGCCGCCGGTTTCCTGACCATGTTCTTTGTTGTCGCCGGTCTGAAACTGGACCTGCCAAAACCCGTCATCACGGCATCCACCCTGCAGCAGATTGGCGAGGGACTGGGCTACATTTTTCACAATCGGCTGTTCCTGGTGCTGATCTCCATGAGTTATGCCAGCATGTTTTTTGCGAACACCCATATGCAGCTCATGCCGGCCTTTTCTGGCCTGCTGGGTGCTGGTGAAACCGGTTATGGTTACCTGATATCCGCCACCGGTGTCGGCAGCGTTGTCGGCACAGTCCTGGTTGGGTCTTTCCAGTCTTCACGCCAGCTCGGCAACATCATCTTCGCCTCGGCAGCACTGGCGGGCGTCTGTATCTACGGATTCTGTCTCGCCACCCACCTGGCGGCGACCCTGCCTCTTGCCTACGCACTTGCCATGACCAGCGTTTTTGCCGCCGCGGTATTCAGCTCCGTGTTCATGATCTGCTCAATGACAGCCCTGCAACTCCAGGTACCAGACGAACTGCGCGGCCGGGTCATGGGTTTCCACGGCATCACCTACAGCCTGATGCCCCTGGGTGGGCTCGCCGCTGGCGCCCTGGCGACACTGATGTCAGCGCCCATGGCGGTTGCCATCGGCATCAGCGTCTACCTTTTGATTCTTGGGCTCCTTGTCGTCACGCAGCACCAGGTCCGCCAACTGAGCGGCAACTGAACCCCGCAGTAACAGACCCCGGCGCCAGTCGGATTCGATCAACAGGCGTTCAAAACAGGCTGTTCAGCCCTGGCGCCTCATTACTTGTCCTGGCCTCCCGAATACACCGCGCCAGCACCGGCATGCCTGCCTCAATAAGGTCGTCGGGTACATGGCCAAATGCCAAACGAATGTAAGGCACTTCTTTGGCGTCAACGTGAAAAGACTTACCCGGCGCGTAGTAGAACTGTTGCGCGGTCGCTATTTCCTGCAGCCTCGCCATGTCGACATCAATCGGCAGGCGGACCCAGACGAACAGGCCGCCCGCCGGGTTGGAGAAGACGCAGAGGTCACCCAGTTCCCGCTCCAACCCTGTGACCAGCAGATCACGCTTGTGCTTCAGCACCGGATTTGTCTCTTCGCAGTGTGACCAGATGCCATTGTGGTAGAACTCGGCCGCCACCGCCGCGGCAAAGTAATTGCTGCCTGCATCGTGCCGATGCGCAACAATGCGGGAAAACATCGGTTCTTTCGCGTAGAGGTAACCCAGCCGGATGCCGGGCGCCAGGATTTTGGAGAGAGAGCCTATATAGATGTGGCGAGGATTGTCGTCCAGCGCAAACAGGGACGGGACCTTGGCACCATCAAAATGCACGTCGCCATAACAGTTATCTTCGACGACTGGCACATCAAACCGGGATGCAATCTCAATCAGCTCATGCTTGCGCGCCAGCGGCATCACGGTACCAGTCGGGTTCTGGTAGGTTGTCAGGGTATAGATAAAGGCCGGCCGTTTACCGGCAGCGGCCAGCGCCTCCAGGCGTGCAACCAGCAGGTCCATGCGCATGCCCTGCTCATCCATGCCAACACCCAGCATTTCGAGGCCAATGCCCTTGTACGCACTGATGGTGCCCGAGTAGGTAAATTCTTCAGTAATGACAATATTGCTGCCACCCTGCATCAGGGCCTGACCGGCAATGGTCACCGCCTGCATGGAGCCGTTGGTGATTGCTATATTTTCCGGTGCCACGCTGACACCCTCGCGCTCCGATTCCCGGGCGGCCATCAACTGGCGCAGGCGTAGATGACCCAGCGAACCAGGATAGCGATTGAACATGTCATGTTCGTTTTCAATGGCGCGAATGGCAGCCGCCTTGAACGCCTCGACCGGGAAAGTCTCGGGATTGGTCTGGCCTACTGCAAAATCGAATACCGGCATGGTGAATTGGGCCTCACTATTTTCCCGATTTGGGGTTGTTCCAGATGTCCCGTGCTATTTTCCAGGTACCATCCAGCTGTTTCCTGAGTATCCAGATGTGCCGGCTGACCGAGCGCAGCGGCGGTGCGGTGGTGTCGAACCTTGGGCGCAGGTAGCCGTCAAAACTGAGGCGCACAAACGCCCAGTCGTTATCGACAACCAGTTCATCGATACTGGTCTGCTGATCAAAGCGGAACTTGGCGGTAAAGCCGTAGAAAGATTGGGCTTCAGCCTTGCCAACATCCCTGAAGCTCGACGGCATCATCCAGACGGCGTCATCAGCAAACAGGTCAAAGTACTCGTCAAAATTATCCGAGCCGATAATGTTGAGCGCCCTGATGATGAGGTGACGGACACCGTCATAGTCGTCGTCCTGTCTGGGGAGCGCCGGTGCCACGGTAATAACCTCATGAATCCTGGGGGGAACCGATGTTACCCCGGCCCCTTGCCAAAACAAAGCCCTTTGTTGAATGTTGACGATACATCAGGGATGCTTGGCAGACCCTGGAGGACTTTATGCGTATCGTACAGACTGTTGCCGTCGTTTTACTCGTTGTTGTTGCTGCCCTGGTCGGTTTTCTCTACAAGGGTGACCTGCCCAAAGAAATGGTGGATGCAAAATACACAAATGAAGCCTCGCGATTCCTTGTCATGCCAAACGGCGCTCGCGTTCACTATCGTGATGAAGGCAATCCGAACGGCCAACCCGTGGTGCTCATCCATGGTTCCAACGCTTCGCTACATACCTGGGAACCCTGGGTCACCCTGATCGGAAAACAGTATCGCCTGATCAGCCTGGACCTGCCTGGACACGGTTTGACCGGTCGGGTGCCGGATGATGACTATTCCAGCGCGGCGTTTATCAACACGGTCAGCGCCGTGGTCGATAAACTTGGCGTCGAGGCTTTTGTCCTGGGCGGCAACTCAATGGGCGGTGGCGTTACCTGGCAGTATGCGCTCGCACATCCCGACCGGGTGCAGGCCCTGTTATTAATTGATGCCTCGGGCTTGCCCGCCTGGTGGCAGGATCGCGAGGCCGCGGCTGAGCCTGAAGATGGCGAGGCGCGTGAAGCACCACTGGCATTCCAACTGCTCGGACAGCCCTGGTTCCGCAGCATAGCCCGTTACCTTGATCCGTTTATGCTGGTCGAACAGGGATTGCGGTCTGCCTACAACAATTCACCGGTGGTCAACGAGGCCCTGGTGACCCGCTACTACGAACTGTCACTGCGTGAGGGTACCCGCGACGCCACCATGAAACGCTTCGGAGGCTTCAATCGCGGCACTGGCCAGAATTACGACCTTTCCCGCATCACGCAACCAACGCTGATCATGTGGGGCGCCCAGGATGCGCTCATTCCGGTACAGACCGCGGAGCGCTTCCAGGCAGCAATTCCGGGCTCTACGGTGGTCATTTACGAGGATCTGGGGCACATCCCGATGGAAGAGGATCCCGCCCGCTCAGCCGCCGATGTCGTGGCGTTCCTGACGGCAGCCGGCCTCGGTCCTGCGCCTGCAGTTGAAGCGCCCGCAAGTCAGGAGAGTGATTCAGAATGAAAGTTGCGCAGCTGTGGCGTTACCCCGTCAAGTCAATGGGCGGCGAACAACTCGATTGCGCCAGGATCGGCGAACTGGGTGTGCTGGGGGACCGGACCTGGGCACTGCGGGAAGGCCAGCACACGCGGGGAGCGAAAAAGTTTCCGGCCCTCATGGGCATGAAAGCCTGGTATGAGTCCTCGCCGGATAGCGCAGCGCCAAGGGTCCAGATCGATACCGATCTCATTCTGGCGGCTGATGACCCATCCCTGTCAAAGACACTCGCCGCAACCCTGAACGCCTCGGTCACACTGACGCCACTTGCCCCACCCACCGACCTCGATTTTTATCGTCGCCGTGAACGACGTACCCTGGAAGAATCGAGAGCCATCTTCGGCCTGGTGGATGGCGAGCCTTTTCCGGATGTGACCGGGTTTCCCCCCAGCATCGCAGAATTTGCAACGCCGCCTGGGACCTACTTCGACTGTTTTCCCATCCTGATCATGACAACAGCCTCGCTGGCCGCACTGGAGGCTGTGGCCGGAGATTCCGTCATTGACGTTCGCAGGTTCCGCCCCAACCTGCTGCTTGACGCTGACGACAGCGGATTTATTGAGCAATCCTGGCGCGGCAAGACGCTTGAGATTGGACCCGTGACATTAAGGCTGACCATGCCCTGTCCGCGTTGTGTGATGACCACCATCGGTTTTGATGATCTGCCGCGGGACACATCCATCATGCGCACCCTGGTACGGGAATGCCGCCACGAACTGGGTATTTATGCGGAGGTTGTTTCCGGCGGAGACATTTTTACAGGTGATAAAGCAGTTCTGATCGACTAAGATCCCTGTTCCCGCGGCTGCTTTGATCAGGTCAGGAAAATCCAGCTCATGACTGGTCTGAAAATTCATATCGCACGTAAGCTTTTTGAGCATCAGGTCGGACTGCGCTGTACATGATCAAATCTTTTAGGCCTACCCTTGTCATGCCGACGCTGGCCTGCCTTGTTTTCCTTGCCGGCTGCGCTGAAGAGCCCGAAACCACCCTACGCCGCACCACCGAAACGCGGGTGGTCGTCGAACCCGTTGCGCTCAGTAGCGCGATGACCCGCGTTGAGGCCGTGGGCACTTCCCGCGCCCTGAAATCCATCACGCTCTACCCTGCAACTTCCGGCGAAGTGGTCGCCGTGAGATTCAAACCCGGTCAGTTTGTCGAGAAGGGTCAGGTGCTGGTTGAACTGGACCAGCGCGACGCCAGGCTGGCAGTAGACCTGGCCGCCGTTCGTTTGACCGACGCGCAGCGCCTGTTTGAACGCTACCAGAGCAGCGCTGCAGTCGGCGCAACCCTGCCCACAACCCTGGACGCCGCCAGAACTGAACTGGAAGCCGCCCGTATCGAACTCGACCGGGCCCGTATCAACCTGGAAGACCGCACCATCGAGGCACCCTTTGCCGGCTACGTTGGTATCACCGATGTGGATGTGGGTGACCGGTTACAACCGTCCACCGCCATCACCACGTTGGATGACCGCAATTCCCTCCTGGTTTCGTTTGCCGTACCCGAAGTGCTCATCGACAAGATCCGGGTCGGCGACCAGGTTGACGTGGCCACCTGGAACGCAACCGGTCCCCAGGCGACGGGTGAAGT
This sequence comes from Pseudomonadota bacterium, assembly GCA_047947185.1. GTDB lineage: Bacteria > Pseudomonadota > Gammaproteobacteria > Pseudomonadales > Azotimanducaceae > JANQJA01. The sequence goes on along the minus strand of CP170502.1, from coordinate 5,712,935 downwards.
GATCGAGATAGACAGCCGCATCAACCCGGATACCCGCACTTTTGTAGTCCGGGCGCGTGTCGAAAACCCCGCCGACAGCCTGAGACCGGGCATGAGCTTTCGTGTCGCGCTCAATATGAAAGGGGACCCCTACCCCGTGCTGGCAGAAATCTCCCTGCAGTGGGGCGCCGACGGGTCTTTCATCTGGTCTGTTGTTGATGGCCGGGCAACGCGTGTCCCGGTCAATATCATCCAGCGGCAGCGCGGCAAGGTACTGGTCCGCGGCGATCTCGCGCCTGGTGACCTGGTAGTTGTGGAGGGCATCCAGAGCCTGCGGTCCGGTACCAGTGTCAACGCGGAGATGATCACAGCGGCCCACGCCAAAGACCCCGGTGTGGCTGGTCCAGGCTGATGACCGACACCCTGACGCCCTCCGGGAACGAGAAGCTGGACGCGGATGACCTGCCCAGCCTGAGTATCCGGCGCCCGGTGTTGGTACTGGTCGTCAACCTGTTGATTGCGCTCGCTGGCCTTGCTGCGATCATGGCTGTTGAAGTCCGTGAACTGCCCGACATCGACAGACCCATTGTGACGGTACGCGCCCACTATCCGGGCGCCTCCCCTGAGACCATGGACTCGGAGGTTGTGTCCATTATCGAAGGCGCCGTGGCGCGCGTATCCGGGATCAAGGAAATTGATTCGTCGTCAGAAGAAAACAACGGCCGGATTCGCATCGAATTCAACCCCGGCGTTGACCTGAATGGTGCCGCAGCAGATGTGAGGGAAGCCGTCAGCCGCGTTTCCCGCGAACTGCCCGACCGGGTGGAGCAGGTGCTGGTGGTCAAGGCAGATGATAATTCTGACGCCATCGTCAACATTGCTGTGCTCAGCGATACGCTGCTCGAGGAAGAACTCACCCGCATCGTCGACAAGGACATCATCCCCCAACTGATTTCCATTGAGGGCGTGGCTGACGTCCAGATGTTTGGCGACCGCAAACGTATCCTGCGGGTGGTGGTTGACCCACTGCGCCTGACAAGTTTTGGGCTTTCTGTTACCGATGTAGCTGCGGTTCTGCGCCAGGCGGCGTTTGATGTACCGGCGGGCAGCTTCAGATCTGAAGACCAGGAACTGATTGTTCGCGCTGATGCATCCGTGGTTACCGCAGAACAGGTCAGCAATATCATCATCAAGGACACCCGTCGAATTGGTGATGTGGCCAATGTCTTTTTTGGTCCCGAGGATGCAACCTCATTCACTCGCCTGGATGGCCGCAACGTCATTGGCCTCGGCGTGGTTCGGCAGGCCCGATCAAATACCATTGACATCTCCGACGGTGTTCACAAGGCGGTAGACAATCTGAACCGGCGGTTTACTGACGTGGAACTGGTGGTCACTGACGACAACGCAATTTTCATCCGCAATTCTGTCAGGGAGGTACTCACCACACTGGGCCTTACCGTGCTGATTGTTGTCTCCACCATCTGGCTGTTCATGGGCTCACTCCGTGCCACCCTGATCCCCAGTGTTGCCATACCTGTTGCCCTGATCGGCACCGTTGCCGCCATCTGGGCACTTGGCTTCTCCATCAATATTCTCACCCTGCTGGCGCTGGTACTTGCGACCGGGCTGGTGGTTGACGATGCCATTGTGGTGCTGGAAAACATCCAGCGCCGCCGTGCCCAGGGACTCGGTGCCCGCGCTGCCGCGGTACTGGGGACGCGCCAGGTTTTCTTTGCGGTGATTACCACCAGTGTTGTGCTTATCTCGGTGTTTGTCCCAATTGCCTTCCTGCCGAGCACCGCGGGTCGGATGTTCCGTGAATTTGGCTTTGTCCTGGCATCTGCCGTCGCCATCTCGAGTTTTGTTGCGCTTTCCCTGGTTCCGGCCATGGCCTCACGCCTGCCAGGTACTGCAACACCCAACCGGGTTACCGCAACGCTTGCCCAATTCGGCGGCCAACTGCGCGACTTTTACAGTTTTTCCCTCGGTTATGTGCTGCGCGCCCCCCTGCTGGTGTTGGCCGCAGGTGCCCTCTCGGCCGCTGCGGCAGGCTCCCTGTACACGCTGCTGGACAAGGAACTGCTGCCGCCGGAAGACCGCGGCATGATCATGGTAATGGCCTCCGGCCCCGACGGCGTGGGTATCACCTACATGGAACGCCAGACCGACCTGGTGGAGGACATCCTGAAACCGCTGGTCGATAGTGGCGAAATCAAGTCACTGTTTACCGTGGTAGGTGCCTGGGACCCGAACCGTACCCGGATTACGGCGCCGCTCTCGGACTGGAGCCTGCGTGAACGCAGTCAGCAGGAAATCATTGACGCCCTGCGGGGACCCATGCGCGACGTGGCCGGCGCACGGGTTCACGTTGGAGGCAGCAACAGTCTGAACCTCCGCGGGGCCAACAGCACCGGGCTTGAGGTTGCGCTGGTCGGTAATGACTACCAGGAAATATTCGAGGCAGCCCAGGTGTTCACCCGTGCCATCGAAAATCGATCTGAAAACCTGACGCGACCGGAAATTTCCTACGAACCGACCCAACCCCAGCTTTCCGTGGAGGTTGACCGGCGCCGGGCCGCAGATCTTGGTGTTGACCTCGATAACCTTGCGACAACCCTGCGCGCAATGATTGATGGTGATGAAATCATCGACCTGAACGTGGGTGATGAAGCGATACCCATTGTTCTTGAAGCATCGACGGGGGAAATCAATGATCCCACCGACCTCGTCAACCTCTACATTACCGCACGCAATGGTAACCTGCTGCCCCTCTCCAGCGTCGTCACCCTGCGGGAAGAAGGTGTAGCGGCAGAACTTGACCGTGTTGCCCAGCGACGCTCCATTGAGGTCGATGTTGACATTGCCCCGGGCTACCCGCTTCAGTCCGCCGTTGACGAGATCACGCAGATTGCCGAAGACACACTACCATCCAACGTTGACATGATATTGCAGGGGGAGGCAGCAACACTCAACGAGACATCGCGTGAAGTTGCACTCACCTACCTGATTGCGCTTGTAGTGGTGTTCCTGGTGCTGTGTGCCCAGTTTGAAGGTTTTACCAGTGCGGTTGTGGTCACACTGATTGTCCCATTTGGTATCGCAGCCGCGATCTTTGCGCTCTACCTGAGCGGGACGTCAGTCAACATTTACTCCCAGATCGGGCTGGTGATGCTAATTGGCCTGATGGCCAAAAACGGTATTCTGCTGGTTGAGTTTGCTGACCAACTGAGGGATCAGGGTTTCGAACTGGAAGATGCCATCAAGACCGGGGCAAGCGTCCGCCTGCGGCCGGTTGCCATGACCCTGATGTCCACGGTGCTGGGAGGTCTGCCGCTCATTCTGGGTAGTGGGGCCGGTGCCGAGGCGCGCGAGTCCATCGGCTGGATCGTGTTTGGCGGCCTGGGTATGGCGGCCGTCTTTACGCTATACCTGACACCCGCGCTCTATTACATCCTGGCCCGATTCTCCAGTGCCCGCGCCCATGAGGCCCAGCGACTCAAAGAGGAACTCGAGCACGCGAGTCTGCAACTGGAGCGCCACTGACCCATAACGAGATTACTCAGGCGATATTGCCACCGTCTGCCATGTAGACCGAACCGGTCACAAAACTGGCGTCATCACTGGCCAGGAACAACATGACCCTGGCAACGTCATCCGGCTCCCCATAACGCCCGAGAGGAATCCGCGCCGCCATCATTTCCCGCGCACTCTCCCCCGCACCGGGCGCAATACCTTCCTCGATACTCCGCATCATGCGTGTATTGACCGGGGACGGGTTCACTGTGTTAACACGAATATTATGGGGCGCACAATCCAGCGCGGCGCTTTTCATAAGACCGATGACAGCATGTTTACTGGTCACATAGGGAGCAAGGCTGCCCGCGCCTTTCAGCCCGGCAACGGACGAGGTAATCACGATACTGCCGCCACCGCGTGCCCGCATGGCAGGGATCACTGATTGCAGCCCCAGCCAGACACCACGCACATTAACGGCCATCACGCGATCAAACGTATCGATGTCCTGCTCCAGCAAGGGCGCCACCTTCCCCTCAATACCGGCGTTGGCAAGAAATACATCCACACCGCCAAACCGGTCCAGCGTTGACGCCACCATGGCGTTATTGTCGTCTGGCTGGGTCACGTCCGCCACATGCCAGGCCACCGCATTGCTACCCAACTCGTCTGCCGTTGCCTTCAGCGCAGATGCGTCCAGGTCAACCAGCATGACTTTTGAGCCTTCCGCGAGAAAGCGTTGTGCAGCCGCCCTGCCAATACCGCCGGCAGCACCCGTAATGATTGTCACCTTGTCGTCAAGTCGTCCCATGCCATGAGCCCATATTGTTTGCGACCATGGTAGCGGCCTGACCAGACAAAAGAAATGTAGTTGGGGCTGACTCTGCAGGAAGACCTGTCGATGGAGCAACGGCGCCGGGTGGTGGATGTCGACAAGGTGCTGACTATTGCGTAGATGGCGAGCCTGCCGCTTGATGCCAATGTACAGTTCATGACGGTGATGGCAACCGCCATGCCCTATATAGGCTGGGGATTGACTAGACTGCCACGTCCCCTGGACTGACGCAACAAAACGTCGAGATATTTTACATCACCAGTTTTTGGTATTTTCTAACCTGTTGAAAAATAAAGTGAATTTTCGTCTGGCTCGTAAATTGCTTACAGATGTTACGGGTTTGTAAACCCAGAATTCCTTTGACCCATAAAGCCATAAACAGTGACAGGTGACACCTAAATGTTAAAGAAAATCAGAATCATGATCGCGGGTTTTGTTCTGCTCGCTACCAGCGCGGTACAGGCACAGGTGGTTGAACTGGCCCTGCTACTTGATGCATCAGGTAGCGTTGGGACGACGAACTGGAATCTCCAGACAGCAGCCTATGGCAACATATTTGGCAGCGGCACGTTTTACGATGACTTTGTTGTGGGTGGCGATACGCTCTGGGTCAAGGCTTACAAATTTTCCGGCGGCAGCTATGGCACTAATCCAGTTACCGCGTTTACAGGTTGGGTTGAGATTACTGACAATGCTTCAGCAGCAGCGTTTGGCAGTTTGTTTGCAGGTGTCAGCTATACCCAGGGTTGGACCTACACTGACCTTGCCCTGGCGGAAGCGACAAATTCCATCCTGACCAATGGCATAACATCGGATCGTCAGATCATTGACGTATCCACAGATGGCATCCCAGGTGGCAGCCCTGGTGGTGATCGCATGGCTGAGACAGTGGCGGCGCTGCTTGCCGCTAGCAACGCTGGCGTCACAACAAACTTTATTGGTGTGGGTAGTAATATCTCGGTGGCAAACCTCCAGACTCTTGCGGCTGCCGGTGGCGGTTTCTACACAACTGCACCGGATTTCAATTCGTTCCAGACGTCGCTGGAAACCAAGTTGTTCAGGGAAATTCAGGGTGTACCAGCGCCGGCAACCATCGTTGTGTTTGCGCTTGCACTGGTTGGTCTGGGTGTTTCCAGGAAACGCGCTCAGTAGCAATGTGGTAGCGAGGGTGAACCTGGTTCGCCCTCTCTCCTCGCCTCCAAGGCGAAAGTCTCACACCACCTTCAGGTAGACAGAGATGGATGAGGCGACACCAAAAATCAGCGCCAGCATAAAACTGGTGTAGGCGATATGAAGTAGCGCGTACTTTCGTAGCAGCGCATAATCCAATCCATAAATGGCGGCCAGGAAGTACAATCGCCCTTTTCCCACTTTCAGCAACATATCACCGGTACCAGAAGTATCCATTGGCACCATCTGCGGGAACCGTGGCAACCGGGACGCTGCAAGCCACAGTGCAAAGGCGCGACCCCGCCATCAGGCACCATCACAGGGAACCCAAACCCTGATGCACGCGATACCGCCATCAGGCACACTCACGACTAAACCAAGACAGACCAACTCTCGATACGCGCCACAGTGGGGCAGGACGCAAACAACCTTGCAGTAGTGGGGATTCGACCGGGCTTCTTCACTCTTTGCCCTCCGCGTCGGGCAAACCCACTCCCAGACGCTTAAGTTCATCTTCGGCAAGCTCTCTTACCTCGGGTTGCTCACGCCACATTTTTTGAACGCTCTTGATCCAGGCGATCCTTTCAGGCGAAGGATTATCGGCGTCGTAGAGCAGTCGCAGGTACTCTTGTTCTTCGATCCGCGCATCCAAAATCGCCTGACGCTTCTGCTCCTCTGTAAACAGAGCGGCCGAGTCGTCGATGACGTCCTCTGGTTTATCATTTACGATATTTCCTCTCTTCGCGACGATCTGCGTTCCACTATGAACATCATTGGACAACAAGTAGGTGCCGTCTTCGGTCCAAATCTCAAAGTTCAGTGTGGGTGTTTTGTGGTTCGCAAGTACTGAGCCTAACAACACTTCCCCCACCTTTCCTGGAAAGTCCAGCAATCTCGCCTCAAAGGTCCAGGCCTTGAACGCGGCAAAGTCGAAACTTTTCACGCTTTCGATTTGTACTTTCGCGAAAACCCCGTCGAAGAACTCGACGAGGAAAATTGGGTTCTCTCCTGAGATAATCTGCGAAATGGTCTCGCTGTCGACATCGACGTACCGAAACCTTGCATACGCTTCTTCAAGCGAGTCCCGCGTCTCGGGGTTAGAAAGCTCAAGATCGATAATGCGATCCTGGGGCAGGTTGCTGGTAATGAGGCGTGCCTCTGGGGAGGCATTTACATGATAAGTGATTGCGAGAATTGCTAACGCGAACACCAACTTTTGAACAAACATTGCCGACTCGCTTCAGATGTTTATGTTGTTGTTTTTACATCTATTTTGACGCTACTCCGCTGCTAATGGGTCGTCAAGCCGAAACTCTGGAGTTGAAGTGCGGCCAGGGCCTCTCTGAGCATTACAAGCGACATCAGTAGTTAGAAAGGCACCTCCCGGGCGCTGTCCCAGTGTGAAATCCCGCTGTGGCCGACACCAGACAGATGGCGGGTATACGTTTTGCCCCGCATAAAAGCGCAGCGCCGCGGCGGCGGAACAAGACCCAAGGGGGCTTGCGGGGGAGCAAGGGTAGCCGGGACGGCCGCAAGCCGCAGGGCAAAGGCGCGACCCCGCCATCAGGCACTATCCATAAGAACCCAATATCAGATGCACCCGATACCAGCCAGATGGCGGGTATACGTTTTGCCCCGCATCAAAGCGCAGCGCCGCGGCGGCGGAACGAGACCCGCAGGGGCTCGTGGGGGAGCAAGGGCAGCCGGGACGGCCGCAAGCCGCGGGGCAAGACGTGTGCCCGCCATCAGGCACTATCCATAAGAACCCAATATCAGATGCACCCGATACCAGCCAGATGGCGGGTATACGTTTTGCCCCGCATCAAAGCGCAGCGCCGCGGCGGCGGAGCAAGACCCGCAGGGGCTCGTGGGGGAGCCGTGGCAGCCGGGACGGCCGCAAGCCGCGGGGCAAGGCGTGTTCCCGCCATCAGGCACCATCCCCATGAACCAAATCCAGACTACCCTCGATAACCAACCGATGGCGGGTATACGTTTTGCCCCGCATCAAAGCGCAGCGCCGCGGCGGCGGAACGAGACCCGCAGGGGCTCGTGGGGGAGCCGTGGCAGCCGGGACGGCCGCAAGCCGCGGGGCAGAGGCGCGACCTCGCCATCAGGCACAATCCCCTGGATTCCAAAATCAGTATCAGCCCTGCGCCATAACCGTACCGATCCAGTCCACATCCAGCCGAAACTCCCCGTCTTTCCCGTCGTAGATCATAATGCCCAGGCTGACCACTTCGGCAGGATCCACCAGCGGGGCAGCCAGCACCCTGCCACGCCAGCGCGGAATGAACCTGTCATAGGGAATATTGACAGTTTCCCAATCACCGCCGCTCGTCCGAAACTCCGCCCAGTAGGCAACGCTACGTGTCGTTTCCAGCCGAAAGGTATAGGTTCGGCCATCCCCTCGTACTCGCAAGGCAATTCCCAGGGAACCACCCATGTCTAGACGTGAGGGAAGCGCGCGAATGGACGAGAAACCACCACCATCGGTATTGGTTCGCCCGGCAAAGCTGAGTATCCCGTCCTTGATGCTGAAGCTACCCTCGGACCGACCACCCATCACATTGTCGTTAACCACCCGCCAGCCCAGATCGGGCGTTGCGTTATCAAAGCTGGTCAACATCTGGGATTCTCCACGGCAACTGGCAGCTATAGACCAGCAGACGACAAGCAATAGTAAAAAACGATTCACGTCGTAATTACGTGATTCAGACGGGATCGGTTTCTGCCTGTTACCGTGACATGTGCACTTCAGCCGAGTTGTTGCTCCAGCTTGCGTGTATCTGCGGCAAAGTTACGGATGCCCTCTGCCAGCTTTTCGGTGGCCATCGCGTTTTCATTCAATGCCCACCGAAAGGCCTTTTCATCAGCCACCGGCATGGCCGCCGAGCGTTCGGGGTTAGCAGGGTCCAGGCGGCGCGCCAGGGTTCCCTCGTCCTCCGACAGCGCCTGCATCAGGGCCGGGCTGATGGTAAGGCGGTCACAACCCGCCAGGGCCTCAATTTCATCAGTATTGCGGAAGCTGGCACCCATCACCACCGTGGGATAGTTGTACTGTTTGTAGTAATTGTAGATCCGCCGGACCGACAATACGCCGGGGTCGGTTTCAGCGGTATAGGATTCCCCACTGGCCTTTTTCCACCAGTCGAGGATCCTGCCAACAAACGGTGAGATCAGGAACACACCCGCATCCGCACAGGCAAGCGCCTGTTCAAAAGAAAACAGAAGGGTCAGGTTACAGTTGATACCAGCTTTCTCCAGCGCGCCCGCCGCCTGGATGCCTTCCCAGGTCGAGGCAATCTTGATCAGGATACGTTCCCGGCCAATGCCCAGCGACTCGTATTCGCCAATCAGGTGCTTCGCCCGGGCGATGGTTGCCGGCGTATCAAATGACAGCCTCGCATCCACCTCGGTGGAAACACGCCCAGGAACTGTCTTCAGAATTTCATTGCCGACCAGTACAGCCAGTCGATCACAACACGCGTCCATCTGTTCGCGGTTGCTGCCCCCAACCCTGGCGGCATGTTCCCGGCTGGCAGTAATCAGGTGCTGGTACTGTGGCAGCGCCGCTGCCTTCAGCAACAGCGACGGATTGGTGGTGGCGTCCAGCGGGGCATAACGTTTGATCTCTTCAATATCGCCGGTATCGGCCACGACATCCGTCATCTGTTTAAGCTGCTCAAGTTTGTTCAAAATTTGCTCCGGTTGGCATTGGCTGGGGGCACTATTCCATAGAGAATAGCGCCCCTGCATTCTACGGACCCGACTTCATGGCGAGCAACTGGAATTACCCCACACAAATCAGAGTCGGCGCCGGCAGGATCAACGAGTTACCGGAACTCTGCCGCACTGCCGGCATAAACAGGCCGCTGGTGGTCACGGATCCCGGACTGGCTGGACTGCCCATGACCCGAGATTTACTGGCGATGCTGGATACGGCCGGAATCGACACCGGCCTGTTTGCTGATGTTCGCGCCAATCCCACCGGCTCAGATGTCGACAGGGGCGTGATAGCACTGCAGTCAGGAAAGCATGATGGCGTGATTGCGCTGGGCGGCGGCAGCGCCATTGACGCAGCCAAAACCATTGCACTGGTCGCCAACCAGTCCTGCAGCCTGTGGGACCTTGAAGATATTGGTGACTACTACAAACGCGCTGACCCGGCTCTGATGCTACCAGTGGTTGCTATACCCACCACCGCAGGCACGGGTTCCGAGGTGGGCCGTGCCGCACTGATTGTCAATGAACAGGAACAACGGAAGGTCATTATCTTTCACCCGCGCATGATGCCCGGCAACGTGGTGCTTGACGCGGAGCTGACCCGCTCCCTGCCCGCTCACCTGACAGCAGCAACCGGTATGGACGCCCTGTCACACAGTCTTGAAGCCTTCTGCTCCCCGATGTTTCATCCCATGGCGGAGGGTATTGCGCTGGAAGGTACGCGGCTGGTCAAGGAATACCTGCCAATCGCCGTGAGGGACGGCAACAATCTTGAGGCCCGCGAACAGATGCTGGTGGCATCTACCATGGGTGCCACGGCTTTCCAGCGTGGACTGGGCGCCATGCACGCCCTCGCCCACCCCCTGGGTGCAGTCTACGATGTCCATCATGGCCTGCTGAACGCCGTGTTAATGCCCTACGTCCTGGTCGCCAACCGCAAGGCCATCCAGGACAGGATTGCACGCCTGGCCGGGTACCTGAACCTGCCCCGGTCCTTTGACGCATTTCTTTCTTTTGTCCTGGAGATCCGAGGGGAACTCCAGATTCCGCACGCACTGGCGGACGTACTTGTCGCAGACGCTCGCTACGCATCAATTGGCGGCATGGCGGTCGCCGACCCTTCGTCAGCCTCCAATCCCGTGACCTTTGACGCAGAGCAATATCAGCAAATCGCCGATCGCGCGCTACAGGGTGACCTTTAGACCCTACTCCGCACGCGGGTTGTACTCCATGGCCACAACCAGGTTGCCCTCTGTGTCGGTGAACTTGAACAACCAGCCAACGCCCGGTATCACACATTTTTCCAGCACCAGGGTGCCACCCTGGGCGACAACCTTTGCAAGGGTTTCGTCGACGTCGGGGACACTGATGGTGCATTCGAATCCCCGCATCACCTCACCCTGTGGCAATGGATATCTTTCCTGAATGGCACCCATCGGGGCTTCTGTATGCGTCCCGGTGCTGACCTGGTAAAAGCCGGGTTGCCCATATGCGTTGAAGGTCCAGCCAAACACCGCCTCATAAAACCGACGGGCGCGTTCGACGTTATCTGCATGAATGGCAAAGTGTGCCAGGTGATTCATCAGCGTCATCTCCTGCTGTGACAGAATGTCCCAGTATGGGACACTGGTCATCTTCCCGCTTTCACTAATGGGACAAAAAATGTCGATTTTGGGCCAGCCGGGGGACATTATCCTGCGCAGCAACAGCGTCGGCTTTTACCATGGCCACCTATATCCCAAACGTACCTGGTCCGACTGGCATCAGCTGGTCTATGCACGGGAAGGCACCATTACCATCAGGACATCCGACGGCATCTGGGCTGTACCACCACAACGGGCAGTATTGGTACCGGCCGGCGCGCCGGTTGAGATACAACTCCACCGGCAGGTGAAAATGCGTAGCCTTTATATTGCTGCGACATTCGCTGATTGGCCAGCGCGCTGCCAGGTGGTTGGCGTTACGCCCCTTTTGCGGGAACTCATACTGCATATGACGAACCGGGGTGTCCTTCATGCCAGCAAACCCGACGAAAGACGTCTGGCAGAGTTGCTCTGCGACCTGTTGCAAACCATCGAAGTCGAGCCGCTTGCCCTGCAGCTTCCCACTGACCCAAGGCTGATCAAGGCACTAGCAATAATGGAGGCAAACCCTGCTGTCGCCGCTGCGCTTGACGTCCTGGCAGACAGGGTGGGTACGTCCCGCCGCACGCTCAATAGAGTGGCACGTGCCGAGATGGGCATTTCCTTCGGTCGTTGGCGGGAACAGGTCAGGATCTACCTCGGCGTCAGAATGCTTGCAGATGGTTTGCCCGTTTCGCGGGTCGCGGCTGAACTCGGTTACGCGTCAGCCAGTGCCTTTATTGTCAGTTTCAGGCGCCACTTCAGCGTGTCACCCGGCAGGTATTTTCAGTCAGGTTCCCGGTAGATGCGCTGGCCGATTGTACTGTCAGTTGGCGGAATCTGACCCGTCAGGGTCTGTTCACATCAGCCACCCTGTAATGGCGCATGTGTCTGTGCTGACCCTCTGGCGCACAACTGCTATCATCCGCGGCTTTTTACCAGTGCGGATACCATGCAGACTGCAACAGACCACGAGATTGACCTGGGTTACCTGAAGATTGCCGGCAAGTTATGGGGGACTGAAGCTGGTCTGCCCACGCTGGCGCTGCATGGGTACCTGGACAACGCCAACAGCTTCGACATGATTGCCCCCCAACTCCATGGGCTACGCATTTTTGCCATGGACTTTGCGGGGCATGGCTTTTCGGATCACCGCGCTCCAGGCGCCCTCTATTCAGGTCTCAATGATATTCGTGATGTCCTTGCCGTCGCGGATGCGCTCGGCTGGCAAAGTTTCAACATCATCGGCCATTCAATGGGTGCTGAAATCGGCTCGCAGCTGGCTGGGTTGTTTCCCGAGAGAGTCGATCGGCTGGTCTGCATCGACGGGTTCTGCGGTACCAATTCAGTCAGTGAAACCCTCGGCAACCTCAGGTCGTCCATCAGTTCCTCGTTCAAAGCAGGTACCAACCTGAAAGTTTTCCCAACGCTGGAGCGTATGACCGACCGCCTGATTGAAGCAACCGGGCAGAATCGCCAGTCTGCAGGTTGTCTGCTGGCCCGCGGTCACAGGGCAGTTGAGGGCGGCTTCACCTGGCGCACGGATTCCCGCATACGTGGTTCCGGCCCCCTGGAACTGACTCCCGAACAGCTGCAGCAGTTAGTCAGGAATATCCAGGCGGAGACCCTGTTTATTGTCGCAGACAGGGAAAATCGCTGGCTCAAGCGATCACTGGACGTGATTGACACCTGTGCACCAGACAACCTGACCCTGGTTGATCTGCCGGGACACCATCACCTGCATATGCAGGAGCAGGCACCAGCGGTTGTTGAGTTGATTAATGACTTTCTTGCGACCCGAACAGACACCCGCCAAAGCGCCTGAGCCGGCCGCGCCTGAGCCGGCCACGCCTGGCCGGCCGCGCCTGGCCGGCCGCGCCTGGCCGGCCGCGCCTGGCCGGCCTAGGCAGTTGCGCTGGGTCGAGCCGACACCAGGGCGTGCCAGCGCCACAGGTGCTTCAGTGATTCATCCGGCTTTAAATCGACCAGGTCCGTGGCAAAGTCAATTGCCACCAGCAGGGAAATATCAGCCACGCTGAACCTGTCTCCCGCCATGTATTCAATTGCCTCGAATTCATTGTCGAGGCGCTCGTAAAAGCGATGTACATTGCGATCACTGGCTTCCTTGGCCTCGGGGATCTGTTTGAAGCGACCCATGCGACCAACAATGGGTCCGTTTACCCAGGAAATGCTGATTTGGGTGGATAGCTCCAACTCGACCACGCGGTTCCTGGCCTCGATATAACCCAGTTCAAAGGGGTTTGCGCCGAACAGGTTGGGTTCAGGATAGATGGCCTCGAGGAACCGGCAGATAGCAATCGATTCAGGGATACAGCGACCGTCGTCGAGTTCCAGCACCGGAATCTTGCCACTCGGATTTTTCCGCAGAAAGGCGTCCGTCTTGTGTTCGCCCTTCGACATATCACAGTTCACAAGCTCAACTTCAACACCCTTTTCAGCCAGGAAAATCTTCACCCGGCGAGGATTGGGTGCGCCCCTGTAGTCATAGAGTTTCATTCGCAGGACCTGTTGGCTGTACTTCCCTTCCGGGCGGCACAACCGACTTCAATTGCAATCCCGGTGCAAAGCCCGTCAAAGCCAAGTCGGTGCAGCCTCAACTGAACGGCACGGTGAAGCCATTGGCCATGGCCATCACGGCGCCTGCTTCTGCGTTGCCCTTGAGCCGTTCCAGTTCGCCCCCGTCCAGCCACACCCCCTGGCAGCTTGGGCATCGATCAATCACAATCATGGCGGCAACCTCCTTTTTCATGGTGGTGCCGTCAACGGGACAGGGCCGCGTCTGCTCCTGCTTGGCTTCTACCAGCAGCTGCATTTCCCTGGCACAGGCTTCACAGGTCGGTGCACCCTGCTCCTCGTGGCGCGTACGCGCACCACAGCGATTACATTTCTCTCCGAACAGTGACATCCGTTCTCCGATGGTGTGCTTTGGTCAACCCATTGTCAGTGTAGCCCTCACGGAATGTCAATCGAGGCAAGAAAATACCCGAAAAGCGCCATGGTTGGGTAAACTGTGAGAGTGATCACACCAGGCATCGGGAAAAAGCCTCAAAATCCCACCCGACATCACTGATACAGCAACGATGGGCAACAGGCCTATGACTGAAATCGCCAGCAGGATGACCGAAGACATGCAGGTTGCAGAAGGACCGCTGTCGGGTCTCAAGCTCACCAATGACGGTCAACTTGAGCTGTACTTTATTGGCGCCGGTTCTGCCTTCGCCAAGACCCTGAACCAGAACAACCTGCTCATTATCAAAGGTAATGACCACCTGCTGGTTGATTGCGGTACCAAATGCTCACAGGCACTTTTTGATGTTGGTTTGCCCGTTTCGGAAATCCGCAATTTCCTGATTACCCACAGCCATGCTGATCACATTGGCGGGCTGGAGGAAGTGCAGCTTTATGGCCGCTATGTCTCGCAGATCAGGCCGCGCATGGTTATCAACGAGGAGTACGAAACCATACTCTGGGAGCAGTCCCTGCGCGGTGGCTCAGAGATGTCCGAGAGTACCCCGCTCGGCTTTGGTGACCTCTGGGACGTGCAGCGCCCCGACCTCTTGCCGGACGCTCCTCGTGAGACCTGGGCCACCCAGCTAGGCAGCATCGACATCAAGATGCCCAGGACAAAACATTTCCCCGACGACGCCGAATCCTGGAAAGACTCGCAGTGGAGTTGCGGCGTCATTATTGATGAAAGAATCCTGTTCACGTCCGATACGCGTTTCGATCAGGAACTGCTCCAGACATTCGACGACATATACAATTTCGACATTATTTTCCACGATTGCCAGTTGTTTACCGGCGGCGTGCACGCGTCCATTAATGAACTGGCGACATTGCCAGGGGCACTGAAGTCCCGCATGGTGCTGATGCACTACGGAGACAATTACCGCGATTTTGAAGCCCAGGCCCAGCGCCAGGGCTTTCACTCCTGGGCGCGACAGGGCCACATCTACCGGTTCAGCGAACGCGCGGTTGCCCAGGGCTGAAGTTCCGCTGACTGGCATCAACACCCTCAATATGGTTTACTTGCGCCTCTTTTTTTAGCCCCAAATTCATTCGAGAGGAGCAATACTATGGGTCTATTGGACGGTAAAGTCGCGGTCGTCACGGGAGCTGGTGGTGGCCTGGGTGAAGCCCATGCACTGCTGCTGGCAAAAGAAGGTGCATCCGTTGTCGTCAATGATCTTGGCGGCTCGCGTGATGGTTCAGGCGCTGGCACCAATATGGCTGACCAGGTTGTTGACAAGATCAAGGCAGCAGGCGGCAAGGCCGTGGCTGATTATGGCAACGTGGCCAAGGAAGAAGACGCAAAGGCCATGATCCAGAAGGCTGTGGATGAGTTTGGCAAGCTCGACTTCTTTATCGCCAATGCTGGTATTTTGCGGGACAAATCTTTCAAGAACATGACCAACGACATGTGGGACATTGTTGTTGAGGTACACCTGCGCGGTACCTATCTCACCGTCAAGGCCGCTTACGACCAGATGCTTGCCCAGGAAACCGGCGGCAGCATTGTCGTAACCAGTTCCACGTCAGGGCTTATCGGTAACTTTGGCCAGACCAACTACGGTGCGGCCAAGGCCGGCATCGCTGGTTTTGCGCGCTGCCTCTTCCAGGAAGGACTGAAGTACGGTGTCCGGGTCAACATCCTGGCGCCCGCCGCCTACTCTCGCATGACCGAAGACATATTTCCCCAGACCGACGGGATCGAGGAACAACTGGCGCCGAACAAGGTATCACCGCTGGTGGTATGGCTGGGGTCAGATGAAGCCAAGAATGTCACCGGCAGAACCTTCCTCGTACAGGGCAACAATGTCACGCTGCTGTCCTGGCAGGCCCATACGCTTGCAGTCAAGGACAACAAGGAAGAAGCATGGGACGTGGCAGAAATCGGCAAATCAGTGATGGAGAACTTCGAAAAGTGGCCCAAGGGCCCACAGCCTACCCATCGTACGTTTGACTGATCCAGCCCCGCTTTAGGGACCAAAAAGCGGCCACCCGGCCGCTTTTTTTTGCCCGGCATTCCCCCGTCATCCCGCCCGGAGGCCTTCCCCCGTCATCCCGACCGGAGGCCCGTAGGGCCGTAGTGGAGGGATCTCGTTTCCCGGGCCTCCGAGGTTTCTCCACTCCGCGGCCAACGCCGCTCCGGTCGAAACGACAAAAATGTGCCAGGGCCACGCCGCTCCGATCGAAACGACAAAACGTGCCGTGGCTCACGCCGTCATCCACACGAGAGGACCGCAAACCTTCCCCCGTCATTCTGACCGGGGGCCTTCCCCCGTCATCCCGACCGGAGGCCTTCCCCCGTCATCCCGACCGCAGGCCCACAAGCCTTCCCCCCGTCATCCCGACCGCAGGCCCGTAGGGCCGTAGTGGAGGGATCTCGTTTTCCGGGGCTCCGAGGTTTCTCCACTCCGCGGCTAACGCCGCTCCGGTCGAAACGACAAAAATGTGCCAGGGCCACGCCGCTCCGATCGAAACGACAAAACGTGCCGTGGCTCACGCCGTCATCCACACGAGGGGACCGCAAACCTTCCCCCGTCATCCCGACCGCAGGCCCACAAGCCTTCCCCCCGTCATCCCGACCGGAGGCCCACAAGCCTTCCCCCCGTCATCCCGTATATGGACTCCCCCCTGTCTGCAAGCAGGTTTTTGCCATCATAAGGAAGATGAAGAACGCGAACGTATATGCGGTCTCTTGAGTGAGGGAAGCTATCCCCCTGACCCGGTTGTATATCGCGCACCTCCTGTCCTCAGCGACCGGGCGGATGTTGCTTCCGTCGAGATGATCAGGTTGCCAGGAGGTTGGGCTTCGTTCCATTGATGACAAGGCTCTTCTTGCAGGTAAAAGGTTGCTGATTGGTTGCGTTATTCGGTTAAGCGGCGGCGTACTCTTCGCCGCGTGATAACATGGCCCAGGCAGTTCTGACCGTCTTGTTGACCAGGGCTACCGCCGCAATATTTTCGCCGCGCCGGGCGATGAGATCGCGTAACCAGATCGCTTTGTCGTTGGTGGGCGGCATCTTCTTATGGACGACTGACTTTGCGCCCTGTAAGAGCGTGGCTCTCGCCTCTTTGTCGACACCTCGTTTACGGATGTGACCAAGATTCACCACGCCGCCGGTACTGTATTGCTGTGGTGTCACGCCAACCAGAGCCGCGGCTTGCTTACCATTTTTGAACGCGGAGCCATCGCCGATGCGGGTGTAAAGCAGGATGGCACACACCGGGCCAACGCCCTCAAGCTGCAGCAGGCGCCGGCAGGGTTCGCACTGTTTGGCGACCTGCTGGAGTTCTTGATCCAGCTCCTTCACTTCCCTGGCAGTCTCGAGGAACGACACGTAGAGCCGATGCAGCAATGACCTGACCAGATCCGGCAGGTCATTCTCAGCGTCCGCGAGGATCGGCATCAGCTCGCGCTGCAGGGCTGCATAGCTCTTCGGGATGCGAATGCCAAATTCGAGTAGATGCATGCGGATCTCATTCGACCGTTGGCGCTTGAGATCCACGTATTGACCCCGTACCCGCAGCAGTGTCTGCAGTGCCAGCAGTTCAGGCGACTTCTTCACCGCTTCTTTGCGGTCCGGTCGCTTGGCTGCCTCCCGGATCGCCCGGGTATCGGTCGCGTCCGTCTTGTGTCCCTGGCGATAGGGCGTAACGTGTTGAGGTGGCAACAGAATGACCTCGTGGCCACAGGCTTCGGCCAGCCAGCACCAGTGATGAGCACTGCCACAGGCTTCCATCGCGACGGTAGACGGTGGTTGCCGAGTGATAAACTTCTTTAGTGCCGCCACGTTCATCTTTCTGGAGCTGATGATTTTGTGTTTGGCGAGATCTTCTACTTCAACGTGGATAGAAGACTTTGCAAGATCGAGAGCAATTAGATTACGCTTGGCCATGTATGGACTCCTCTTTGGTTTGGTTACCTCCATTCTCTGAAAAGAGAGTGGGGGGAGTCCATACATTGACCGCAGGCCCGTAGGGCCGTAGTGGAGGGATCTCGTTTTCCGGGGCTCCGAGGTTTCTCCACTCCGCGGCTAACGCCGCTCCGGTCGAAACGACAAAATGTGCCAGGGCCACGCCGCTCCGATCGAAACGACAAAACGTGCCGTGGCTCACGCCGTCATCCACACGAGAGGACCGCAAACCTTCCCCCGTCATCCCGACCGCAGGCCCGTAGGGCCGTAGTGGAGGGATCTCGTTTTCCGGGGCTCCGAGGTTTCTCCACTCCGCGGCTAACGCCGCTCCGGTCGAAACGACAAAATGTGCCAGGGCCACGCCGCTCCGATCGAAACGACAAAACGTGCCGTGGCTCACGCCGTCATCCACACGAGAGGACCGCAAACCTTCCCCCGTCATCCCGACCGGAGGCCCGTAGGGCCGTAGTGGAGGGATCTCGTTTTCCGGGCCTCCGAGGTTTCTCCACTCCGCGGCTAACGCCGCTCCGGTCGAAACGACAAAATGTGCCAGGGCCACGCCGCTCCGGTCGAAACGACAAATTGTGCCGTGGGCCACGCCGCTCCGGTCGAAACGACAAAACGTGCCGTGGCTCACGCCGTCATCCACACGAGAGGACCGCAAACCTTCTCCCGTCATCCCGTATATGGACTCCCCCCTGTCTGCAAGCAGGTTTTTGCCATCATAAGGAAGATGAAGAACGCGAACGTATATGCGGTCTCTTGAGTGAGGGAAGCTATCCCCCTGACCCGGTTGTATATCGCGCACCTCCTGTCCTCAGCGACCGGGCGGATGTTGCTTCCGTCGAGATGATCAGGTTGCCAGGAGGTTGGGCTTCGTTCCATTGATGACAAGGCTCTTCTTGCAGGTAAAAGGTTGCTGATTGGTTGCGTTATTCGGTTAAGCGGCGGCGTACTCTTCGCCGCGTGATAACATGGCCCAGGCAGTTCTGACCGTCTTGTTGACCAGGGCTACCGCCGCAATATTTTCGCCGCGCCGGGCGATGAGATCGCGTAACCAGATCGCTTTGTCGTTGGTGGGCGGCATCTTCTTATGGACGACTGACTTTGCGCCCTGTAAGAGCGTGGCTCTCGCCTCTTTGTCGACACCTCGTTTACGGATGTGACCAAGATTCACCACGCCGCCGGTACTGTATTGCTGTGGTGTCACGCCAACCAGAGCCGCGGCTTGCTTACCATTTTTGAACGCGGAGCCATCGCCGATGCGGGTGTAAAGCAGGATGGCACACACCGGGCCAACGCCCTCAAGCTGCAGCAGGCGCCGGCAGGGTTCGCACTGTTTGGCGACCTGCTGGAGTTCTTGATCCAGCTCCTTCACTTCCCTGGCAGTCTCGAGGAACGACACGTAGAGCCGATGCAGCAATGACCTGACCAGATCCGGCAGGTCATTCTCAGCGTCCGCGAGGATCGGCATCAGCTCGCGCTGCAGGGCTGCATAGCTCTTCGGGATGCGAATGCCAAATTCGAGTAGATGCATGCGGATCTCATTCGACCGTTGGCGCTTGAGATCCACGTATTGACCCCGTACCCGCAGCAGTGTCTGCAGTGCCAGCAGTTCAGGCGACTTCTTCACCGCTTCTTTGCGGTCCGGTCGCTTGGCTGCCTCCCGGATCGCCCGGGTATCGGTCGCGTCCGTCTTGTGTCCCTGGCGATAGGGCGTAACGTGTTGAGGTGGCAACAGAATGACCTCGTGGCCACAGGCTTCGGCCAGCCAGCACCAGTGATGAGCACTGCCACAGGCTTCCATCGCGACGGTAGACGGTGGTTGCCGAGTGATAAACTTCTTTAGTGCCGCCACGTTCATCTTTCTGGAGCTGATGATTTTGTGTTTGGCGAGATCTTCTACTTCAACGTGGATAGAAGACTTTGCAAGATCGAGAGCAATTAGATTACGCTTGGCCATGTATGGACTCCTCTTTGGTTTGGTTACCTCCATTCTCTGAAAAGAGAGTGGGGGGAGTCCATACATTGACCGGAGGCCCGTAGGGCCGTAGTGGAGGGATCTCGTTTTCCGGGCCTCCGAGGTTTCTCCACTCCGCGGCTAACGCCGCTCCGGTCGAAACGACAAATTGTGCCGTGGGCCACGCGGCTCCGGTCGAAACGACAACTTTGCCGGCGCAACAGTGGTTGTACACCGCGACACCAGGAGACTTTTTTGCTAACTTTTGGCCTGAACAATCTGGTGACGAGCAATGGATAGGGTCAGAAAGTCAATTTTCCCAACGGCAACCGACACCTGGGAAACCATCGCAAGGCGGGAGTTGCCGGACCTGGATGAAACCCAGGCCATCAGCAGCCTGCAAAGCTGGAACCTGCACGTATTCGCGAGGCGTGCAGCACCCGCGGGAACCCCGCGCGAGGGCAACCCGATTTTGCCCAGCGACATCATTTTTGTTGAGGCCCCTCACGGCTGATGTGTGCACCTCATATCAGTCGGGTCAGGCTTGCTGCAGCCCATGAAGGCGTGGCAGAACTGATTGTCGATATCAGGTTTGAAAACGGTGGCGTCTCGGAGGTCGCGCTGGATGCGCATTCAAGTAATGCCCTCATGACCGCCTGCCGTGCCAGAACGGCAGACGAACTTGTCGGGCACAGTTGGACCCATGTCCGTGATGCCCTGTCTGCTTCATTTAACCGCTTCTAAAAAGGAGAACGCTGATGCTTGATCTGGTCATCAGGAACGGCAAGATTGTTGATGGAACCGGGTTGCCGGCGTTTGTTGGCGACATCGGTATCAGGGACGGCAGGATTGTCCGCGTTGGTCATGTCAGCGAATCGTCCGGGACCGAGGTCGATGCCAGCGGCAAGATCGTTTCCCCGGGATTTATCGATCCACATACACACTTTGACGCCCAACTCCTGTGGGATGGTGCCGCCAAACCCGCACTGGAACACGGCGTGACAACCATCGTACCCGGGAACTGCTCGCTCTCACTCGCCCCTCTCAAGGCAGAACACCGAATGAAACTTGTGGGTATGTTCAACCAGATTGAGGAGATGCCGCACAAGGCTTTTGAAGAAGGCGTGGAATGGAACTGGGAGACGTTCGAGGAGTTTGTCACCCGCATTCGCCAGGGGCTTTCTATCAACGTCGCCCCGCTGGTAGGTCATAGCGTGCTGCGTCTCTGGGTGATGGGGGAGGCGTCAATGCACCGCACCGCGGATACCGACGAGATTACTGCCATGCAGTGGTTGCTGCGCGAATGCCTGGACGCCGGTGCCATTGGCCTGTCCACCAGTTTTGTCGATATGGATGAGCGCCTCCAGCCGGTACCCAGCCGATATGCGGATACTGTTGAGCTGGACGCGCTCTGTGAGGTGCTCGCGGAGTACGGTCGCATCCTGCAGGTAGTGCATGAGTTTTATGATACCGATCTCACCATAGCCCGGATCGACCAACTGGCCGGCATCAGTTTGCGACACCACATCACCACAACACTTTCACCCTTGTTTGTTAACGCCGATAACTTCTCGGGCGTGGACCGCGTGATGGAACGTATCGAATACCAGGCGTCGCGCGGGGCACGAGTCTGGCCGCAAGTGCAGACCCGGCCCATTGATATCAGCTTCAGTTTTGCTGTTCCGAGTCTCCTGTTTATCCGCCTGCCGAGCTGGTACGCCGTGATGCGCTTTGGTACACCGGATTCCATCATGGCGAGTTTCCAGGATCCATCCAGGCGCGAGACCCTGGTAAAAGAAGCAACCCCAATGATGCCCCTCTGGGACACCTTGATTCTGCGCCAGGTCAATTCCGCAGCCAATCAGCAATACCTCGGTAAAACGCTGAAGGAAATTGCACAACAGCGTGGCACAGACGCGCTCAACGCGATGATCGACCTGTCGCTTGAGGAATCACTCGATGCTCATTTCCTCTCCGCCAACATGGGTCATAACAACGATGCCAAGGTAGGAGAGCTCCTTGGCCACCCCAACGTGATGATTGGTGCCAGCGACGGTGGTGCGCACATCCTTTCATTTTCCACCTACGGCGACACCGGCTACCTGTTCAGTCGTTTTGTGCGTGAAACCCATGCCCTGGGGCTGGAGCAGGCAGTCAAGAAAATTACCGCCGATACTGCCGCCATCTGGGACATCCCGGACAGGGGGCTGCTAAAGCCAGGCTACATTGCTGACATCACCATTTTTGATGCTGAAACGATAGACCGTGGCCCGGAGTATTACGTGCAGGACGTGCCCGGCGAGGGCCACAGGTACGTGCGGGATGCGGTTGGCGTGGACAGCGTGATTGTCGGTGGTGCTCTCGCCTACTCTCGTGCGGCGGGATATACCAGCAGCCATCGAGGCGCGATTATCGGGGGCAGGATATGACGGTCACCGAACGACGGATCGCAACCAACGGCATTCAACTGAACATTGCCGAGGCCGGCGAGGGCCCGCTTGTCCTCATGCTGCACGGCTTCCCTGAATCCTGGTATTCCTGGCGCCACCAGTTTGCACCCTTGGCGGCGGCCGGTTTCCACGCGGTAGCGCCGGATATGCGGGGTTACGGCAAGAGCGACCGGCCGAACGACATCAGCGCCTATAACCAGGTCGAAATTGTCAACGACATCATCGGGCTGATTCCCGCGCTCGGTTATAGCACCGCGGTGGTCATTGGCCATGACTGGGGAGCCCCCACGGCCTGGAGTTGCGCCCTGCATCACCCGGACAAGGTCACGGCCGTTGGCGCCCTGTCGGTGCCCTTCAGCCCGCGAGGCAACCAGCCACCCCTCGACATGATGAAAGAGATCTTCAAGGGGCAGTTCTTCTACCAGCTTTATTTTCAGGAGCCGGGTGTGGCAGAAGCCGAGCTCGAATCTGACGTCCGGCAGTCGCTCCGCAAGTTTTACTATATGGCGTCGGGAGAGGCTGATGTCTCCAGCTTCATGCAGAAGGGCCCGGATTCTGACCTGCTGTCAGGCATTCCGGACCCAGGCAAACTGGGTAGCTGGTGTTCAGAGGCGGACCTGGACTTCTACGCGGCAGAGTTTGAACGCAGCGGTTTCCGCGGTCCCCTGAACTACTACCGGAACCACAACCTGACATGGCAACTGACCGAGGGTGCGCCAACCACCATCAAGCAGCCAGCCATGTTTGCCGCCGGAAAACGAGACGGCGTTATCCTGATGGCGGCTGAAGCACTCAAGGCATTGCCAGACCGCGTGCCCAATCTGCTCATCAACGAACTCATTCCCGGCATTGGTCACTGGACCCAGCAGGAAGCACCGGAAGCTGTGAACAAACTGATGCTTGAATTCCTGGAGAAGACCCGATGAAGCAGCGTGTTGCCATCGTTGGCGCGGGGATCTGCGGCCTCTGTGCCGGGCTGCAACTGGCGAAAGACGGACATGAGGTCACTCTGATTGAACGTGACGCGCCGCCACCCGAGGGTGGGCCCGACGAGGCGTTTTTCGAGTGGAACCGGCGTGGTGCCGCACAGTTCCGCCATCCACATGCTTTCCTGGCAGTCATGAGCAACCTGCTGCAGGAAAGCTTCCCTGACATGATGGATGACTTCTGGGCCGCGGGTGCACGCAAGATCACCTTCGAGGAAATGTTGCCACCGGAGTTGCAGGACACCTACGTTCCGGCGCCTGGTGACGAGAAGCTCTGGTTGCTGATGTGTCGGCGTGCAACCATGGAAACCGTACTGCGCCGATATGCCGAACGTGCCGCAAACCTCACCATCCTCAGCGAGACGCTGGTTGTTGACATAATGACCGAGCCAGGGGCAAGCCACCTGACTCTTGCCGGGCTTCAGATCAGGACGCGTGAGGGTGATGTGACTGACTTTCCTGCCGACATCGTGATAGACGCGGGCGGCCGTGGCAGCAAATTCAAGGACTGGCTGGGCAAGCACGGCGCATCCTTCGAGATTGAGGACGACGATGCCGAGATCGTCTACTACACCCGCCACTACAAACTCCTGCCTGGTGTGGAAGAGCCACCCCGCCGGGGCAAGGAGCGCTCCGCCGGTGATCTGGGTTATATCAAGTACGGGGTTTTCCCCGGTGATGGCGGGCATTTTGCGGTAATCGTGTGCCTGCCAAACCACGAGACAGAGCTGCGCGAGGCGGTCAAGGATGGCAAATTATTTGATCGCATCTGCGAACAGATCCCCGGCCTGAAACCCTGGGTTGCGGCTGACAAGAGTGAGGCGACGACGCCGTCATTCGGTTTTGGTGACATTCACGCCGTGTGGAACCACTATGTGCTGGACGGCAAACCAGCAGCGCTCAACTATTTTGCCGTCGGCGACGCGGCGGTGCGAACCAACCCGCTCTATGGCCGGGGCTGCAGCACTGGCATCATCCACGCCCACCTGTTGGCACGGCTGATTCGTGAGGTTGCTGATCCGATGGAACGGGCACTCACCTTCGACCGGTGGACTGAAGAGGAACTGCGCCCCATCTTCAAAACCAGCCTTAGCGAGGACAAAAACGGCATCAAGCGGGCCATTGCCGTGAAGGACGGGCTATCCCTGGATACCGCAGACTCTTTCAGGAAATGGCTGCGTCTGGCATTTGGTGATGCACTGGGCCGGGCGTCCAGGGAGCAACTGCACGTTCTGCGCGGCGCCATGCGTACCTTTAACCTGCTGGAAAAACCCGGCGAGTTTCTGAAAGACTGGCGCATTCGCCTGACCATTCTGCGCTATATGTTCTACGGACGGGAATACAATGCGAAGGCCAGGATGCAGAATGGTCCGTCCCGCGCTGACATGCTGGCCATGGTAAGGGACGCATCAGCACACAGTGAAGCAGCCTGACAGAACAACGGCCCGGAATCGTGACCGGTATTCGACAATCAGGGCAGGCGCAGCTTGCCAACAGACATTTGACTGTAACCAGAGGGAACTCAGATGAAAGAACAATATGGCGACCTGGTCGTGACAAAACTCCCGGGTTATGTCGTGCAGTGTGAAATCAAGCGAGCACCAAACAACTTTTTTGACCAGCAGCTGATCAAGGACATGGCTGACGCATTCGAGGACATAGATGCAGATCCTGATTGCCGTGCCATAGTGCTTTGTTCTGAAGGGAAACATTTCTGCGCAGGTGCCAACTTTGGTTCTGCCTCGCGCGGGTCGGAACAGGAAGAGCGGTCTGCGGACAAACCCAACCCGCTCTACACCGAGGCAGTGCGACTGTTCCGGACCAAAACGCCCGTAATAGCCGCTGTCCAGGGGGCCGCTGTGGGCGGCGGCTTTGGCCTCGCGGTCATGGCAGACTTTCGTGTCCTCTGCCCTGCAACCCGTATGACAGCCAATTTTGTGAAGCTCGGCTTCACACCGGGCTTTGGCCTGACCCATACCCTGCCCCGCATCATTGGCGTCCAGAAGGCCAACCTGCTGTTTTTCACCGGTCGCCGGATTGACGGTCAGACTGCATTTGAGTGGGGGCTGGGTGATGTCTTCACAGACACCGACAATGTCCGCCAGGCTGCCATAACACTTGCCGCTGAGATAGCCGAAAATGCGCCACTGGCCGTCGTCTCGGTCCGCGAGCAGATGCGTCCCGGTCTGGCTGATGCGGTCAAGGCAACCACTGACATTGAGGGTCGTGAGCAGTTCTGGCTCCAGCAAACCGAAGATCACCGGGAAGGTGTCAAGGCGGTAGCGGAGCGGCGCCCCGGCAACTTCAAAGGAAAGTGACCAGCGGAGGCAGGCGAAAAATACCAGCCTGAAACTAAAGCAGCCGCATTTCCTCTCGGCATGGTTTATTATCGGCATATGCTAGAGCTTGTTCTACTTGTTGCCGCGATTCTGGCCGTCGTTGCCATCTACTGGTCCATACGACGCCAGCAGAATCGCAACCTGTCCCGTGAACAGCACAGGGCATGGATTCTTGAAGCTGTTGCTGCCATAGACTGCGAGGCCAATCGCAAGCGCCTGGACCTCAATGCAACACCAAAAATCGACATCCCGGCCACATTCGACGAGCTTCGCCGCCTGACTGCTGATTACCCTAAAGAGATTCGCGAACACATAGAGGACATGGCCCAGACCTGGCAGACCCTGGAATCCCATCTGGCTGACTACACGGCCCAATCCACCGCTTCAACGCTACAAAACAGCATACTTGCCAACCGCACCAGCAAACTCGCCAATCACATGGGAGAGGTTGCAGAGAAACTGAAGACCGGACTTTAGGTCTGCTTGCCAGAACAGAGGGAACAAAAAAATGACACACTTCGACCTTATTATCCGCCACGGCACCGTTATAGATGGCAGCGGCGCACCCGCGCGACAGGCTGACCTGGGGATCAGCGCTGGCAAGATAGCTGCCATGGGTGACCTTGGCAGTGCTACGGCAGAACGCGAGATTGATGCCAGCAATCAGATTGTCACCCCTGGGTTTGTGGACGTACATACCCACTATGATGGCCAGGCCACCTGGGACAGTCACCTGAACCCCTCTTCCAACCTGGGCACTACCACGGTGGTCATGGGCAACTGTGGCGTAGGGTTTGCTCCCTGCCGCCCGGAGGACCATGAGGTGCTGATTGCCCTCATGGAGGGTGTAGAGGAAATTCCGGGTACCGCCATGGCCGAGGGCCTGGCGTGGAACTGGGAGTCGTTTCCTGACTATCTGCGTGCACTGGACGCCAAACCCCGGGATATTGATGTGGCGGCGCTCCTGCCGCACGGTCCCCTGCGGGTTTATGTCATGGGCGAACGGGCTGTCAACCGCGAACCTGCCACCGAACAGGATATCGAACAGATGCGCACCCTGCTCGCCGAGGGTGTGGAAGCCGGGGCAGTCGGGTTTTCGACCTCCCGGACACTCGTACACCGAAGCAGCACCGGCGAACCGGTGCCAACCTACAAAGCCGCCACCCGCGAACTCAAGGCCCTGGGAGAAGCGCTGTCCGGCGCCAGGGGCCAGGTGTTCCAGCTCATCTCTGATTGGGAGGACGCTGACGATGAGTTTGACATCCTGCGCGAAACCAGCAAAAAAACCGGTGCCCGCGGAACCTTTACCCTGCTGGACCTGGGCAACCAGCCCGACCTCTGGAAAGAGCAGCTTGCCCGTATTGAGCAGGCGCAATCAGAGGGACTCGATATTCGTGGCCAGGTACTCTCACGCCCGGTTGGCATGATGATGGGTCATGCGTCTTCCATGAGCCCCTTCTACAGGCGCCCCACTTTTCTTGCGCTGGATGACCTGCCGTTTGAGGAGAAACTGGAACGGCTGCGCGACCCGGCGGTCAAGGCCAGTATCCTGGGCGAAACCAATCAGCAGCCACACATTTTCGTGAAAATCTTCGACAAGAAATTCCGCCACATGTACCCGCTGGAAAACCCGATCAACTACCTGCCCGACCGGGACACGTCGGTCCAGGCAAGGGCGGAGCAGGAGCACCGGGACCCGGAAGAATGGTTATACGACTACCTGCTTGGCAACAACGGCAATAACCTGATCTACATCCCAGCTGCCAATTTTTCCGAGAACATTCCAACCCTGCTGGGCCATCCCTACACCGTGGCCGCGCTCGGCGATGGTGGCGCCCACGTCGGCTCCATCTGTGACACCAGTGCCAACGTCTATATCCTGACGCGCTGGGTGAAAGACCAGAAGGTGTTTGATCTACCGACGGCCATCAACCTGCTCACGCGGCAGCCCGCAGAACTCTACTCCATGTATGATCGCGGTCTGCTTGCCGAGGGGATGAAAGCTGACATCAACGTCATTGACTTTGATCGGTTGCAGTTGCGCACACCACACATCGTGCACGACCTGCCGGCCGGCGGGAAACGTTTCCTGCAGAACGCTGACGGCATCACTGCCACCATTGTTGCGGGTCAGGTCATTTTCGAACAGGGCCAGCCCACCGGTGCACTGCCCGGCAAACTGGTACGCGGCCAGCAGGCTGACCCAAGAGCAGCTTAAGCCCCGCCCAGATTAGTCGTTTCGACCGGAGTGGCGTTAGCCTCCCTAACTTTGTCGTTTCGACCGGAGTGGCGCAGCCACGCAGCGGAGAAACCTCAATCACCGGGGTCTCTCCATTCCGGCCCTTCAGGCCTGCAGTCGAGACGACGGCTACGCCGTCGTTTCGACCGAAGTGGCGCTAGCCACGCAGCGGAAAAACCTCAACACCGGGATCTCTCCATTCCGGCCCTTCGGGCCTGCAGTCGAGACGACGGCTTCGCCGTCGTTTCGACCGGAGTGGCGTTAGCCACGAAGCGGAGAAACCTCAATCACCGGGGTCTCTCCATTCCGGCCCTTCAGGCCTGCAGTCGAGACGACGGCTACGCCGTCGTTTCGACCGAAGTGGCGCTAGCCACGCAGCGGAAAAACCTCAACACCGGGATCTCTCCATTCCGGCCCTTCGGGCCTGCAGTCGAGACGACGGCTTCGCCGTCGTTTCGACCGAAGCGGCGCAGCCACGCAGTGGAGAAACCTCAACACCGGGATCTCTCCATTCCGGCCCTTCAGGCCTGCAGTCGAGACGACGGCTACGCCGTCGTTTCGACCGGAGTGGCGCTAGCCGCGTAGCGGAGAAACCTCTAACGATGGGGATCTCTCCATTCCGGCCCTTTGGGCCTGCAGTCGAGACGACGGCTACGCCGTCGTTTCGACCGGAGTGGCGCTAGCCGCGTAGCGGAGAAACCTCAATCACCGGGGTCTCTCCATTCCGGCCCTTTGGGCCTGCAGTCGAGACGACGGCTACGCCGTCGTTTCGACCGAAGCGGCGCTAGCCGCGTAGCGGAGAAACCTCAACACCGAGATCTCTCCATTCCGGCCCTGCGGGCCTGCAGTCGAGACGACGGCTACGCCGTCGTTTCGACCGGAGTGGCGCTAGCCGCGTAGCGGAGAAACCTCAATCACCGGGATCTCTCCATTCCGGCCCTTCAGGCCTGCAGTCGAGACGACACCTACGGTGTCGTTTGGAGTAGAATCCGCGCCATGCATTCTCCTGACACTGATATTGATACCCTGCTGGTCCGCCTCATCAGCGAAACCAATGGCCTGTCACTGGGTGACACCCTGGACCTGGCCACCAGGTCCATGATGGCGCAGGAACGTCCGGCGGTCAGGGATTCGCTGGCTGATTTTCGCCGGCAGCTTTTCGACTACCATCGCGATGCCGTACATATTGAGCCGCTCCTGTCACACCCTGTTGCCCTGTCTCTTCGCCGGTTTTTGCTGAATTTTCCCCAGAGCTATCGAGAAGAACACATCCACCTGACCGGCTCGCTGACGGCAGACTTTATCTACCCGCGCCTCGCAGCCCTGCTGGATGGACCCAACGCAAAACAGTACGAGCAGAAAATCCGCGCGGTATACGGTGATGATGCGCTACCTATCGAAAGTGCGGCACAGGTCGATAACCTGATCAGGATGCAGGGCAATATCTCCTTTCAACACTACCTGCAGGTGTTGACGCTCGCGAAGCTGGTACTGGTCGACCGCGAAGCACACCGGGATGCAGCCTACCATATGGCAAAAACCCTGTTTGATCGCTTTAATGTTGGTCACATCCACCTGAAGTTTTCCTACTCCCGTGCCACGACCAACCCGGTGGATGCCCTGCCGGGTGACTCTGTTGACCCAACAGACGTGGTGCTTGGTCTTTACGACGGCTTCGAGGCGTTCAGGCGTGAAGTGCCAACATTCAGCTACGTATTGGCGCCAAGCTTCCGCAAAGAGAGTGACTTTTTTGACGCCACGCGGTTTGCCAGCAAGACAGAAGAGTTTGAACACCAGGTTGAGGAAATACTCGCACTCATCGACCGTTACCCATTCCTCGCGGGTCGGATTACCGACGTTGACACGGTAGGCGACGAACGTCACCACTATCGCAAGGCACATTTTGAAACCATGCGCGTTGGCATGCGCAAGCTGCAGTTCCGCGGCATCCAGGTGAGGAGTCACCACGGTGAAACCTGGACAACGCTGCAACGTGGCGTACAGGCCGTGGACAATGCCATGAACCTCTGGCATGTCAGCACCGTGGAACACTGCGCCAGTCTGGGTGTTAATCCCAACTACTATTTTCACAGTATTTTCGAAAGTGTGATGGCAGCAAACATGCTTGGAGAGGCGCTCGCCATTGGTAGCCGGGAGCGCAACGAAATCGAAAACATGGACTGGCAGAAAAGGCCTGGGGTTCTGGACAAGCTGCTAACCGGCGAGAAGCTCAACAACGATGACATCCAGCGTTTCATCAAGATCAAGTTTCACGCCGCCCGGGAACTGGAACACTACCAGCACGATGTGCTGAACCGGATGATCGACAAGGGCGTGTCGCTGGTCGCCTTGCCCTCTTCCAATATCAAGCTGACAGGCAACTTTCCAACCTACCGCGACCACCCGTTTTCCTGGTGGGAAAAGAAGGGGGTCACCCTGGGTGTGGGCACAGACAACTATGTCACGCTCAACACCGACTTTATTCGCGAAATGATGATACTGCTGTGTACTGATGTTGAGGATCTGAAGATCACCAAGCTGCTGATGACTGCTACGGGAGAGTCCCGACGACCTGTGTTGAGCGGTTTGCTGTGGGACATGCGCAAAAAACTGGCGGAAAGTTAGAGATTTGAAACCTCCAAAGAATGGGGTCCCTCCGCTGCGGCCCTTTGGGCCTTCGGTCGGGACGACAGTGTGGCGCCCTCCGGGCCTTCGGTCGGGACGACGGCCGCGCCGTCGTTTCGACCGCAGCCGCGTTAGCCGCGGAGTGGAGAAATCCCGGAGGGGGAAAAGCGAGATCCCTCCGCTGCGGCCCTTTGGGCCTTCGGTCGGGATGACAGTGTGGCGCCCTCCGGGCCTTCGGTCGGGACGACGGCTACGCCGTCGTTTCGACCGCAGCGGCGTCAGCCGCGGAGTGGAGAAACCTCTGACCTAAAACAGGCAAGCTCTCATCTGTCTACAGCCAGCGAGAAGTCGTCAGGCGGTAAGTGTTCAGCGTCCTGCTGTAATTGGCACGTTCAAAAGCCACAGGATCCGGGGCATGCTGTTGACTCAGGCTGCCTTTGAGCTGCGTGACTGAAGTGTACTCGTGTTCTTCAAGCCAGGCCTGCATACCCGCCCGGATTACGCCAAGCTGTCTCGGCCCGCGCATCAGCAGCACACTGCAGAGTTGCGCCACGTCCGCGCCCGCAGCCATGACCTTAAGCGCCTCGTTTGCGGTATGAACGCCACCTGTTGCCGCGAGCGAAAGCTCAACACGACCATACAAGAGTGCGATCCAGCGCATGGCCAAAAGCGCCTCAACCGGACTGGACAATACCAGCCGGTAATCCACGCCTGGCTCTTCCAGGTTGATGCTCGGCTGATAGAACCGGTTGAACAGGGTCACACCCCGTGCACCGGCCAATTGCAGCCGCCGCACCAGGTTGGGCAAAGCCGTGAACTGGGATGACAGCTTGATGGTCACCGGAATCGAAAGCGCTGTCGTCAGGGCCCTGACAATTGCTTCATAGCGAGATTCAATATCCTCTGCGGTCTCATCGATGTTCGCAGCAACGTAGTAAATGTTGAGCTCAAGTGCGTCGGCCCCGGCTTCCTGCAAATCCAGGCCGTGTTCAAGCCAGTGACTCATGGATGCCCCGTTCAGACTGGCCACCACCGGAATAGAGAGCGCGGCCTTCAGTCGGGTCAATTGTTCCAGGTATTGTTCAAGCAGCGTGGTCACCTCATGATGGGTTGGCAGAAAGTGATCAGCCTCGTGGTGACCGATCCCCTGCTCCACGCCAAACCGGAGCATCTGCTCCTCTTCATTCGCGAGGTCCTCTTCAAACAGGGAGTACATTACTAGAGCGCCCGCCCCTTCATCCTCCAGTTGGCGCGCGTAATCGAGGTGACGCGACAATGGTGAGGCTGAAGGTACCAGTGGGCTGGACAGGTGCAGCCCAAGCCAGTCCGTACTGAGATCTGTCATGATTTCGCCTCCGGTGTTGTCACCTCGTCCATGGAGAGCCCCGCAAGCTGCTCATAGTGATGATGGCGCGAGAGGGCTTCGTGCTGCGCTTCGTCAAGCAGGCGTGCCGCCACGTCCGGATGAGTACTCTCCAGCACTTTGAAGCGTGCCTCGGTATAGGCGAAGTCCTCATAGCGGATCGAAGGTGTCTTTGAGTCAAGCAACAGGGGGTTTTTGCCATCTGCCGCGCGGGCAGGATCAAAGCGCAGCAGGTTCCAGTGCCCGCTCCTGACTGCCAGGTCCTGCTGCTTCAGGTTTTGCTCGAGGTCAACACCGTGAGCGATACAGGGACTGTAGGCAATGATCAGCGAAGTGCCAGGATAGGCCTCTGCCTCCTGGAACGCGTGCAGGGTTTGCGTATCTTTGGCACCGTAAGCAACCTGGGCCACATAGACATGTTCATAGTCCATGGCAATCCGCGCGAGATTCTTCTTGGCAATAGCTTTTCCCGCCGCGGAGAATTTCGCCACGGCCCCGCGCGGCGTGGCCTTGGACATCTGCCCCCCCGTATTGGAATAAACTTCTGTGTCCAGCACCAGGATGTTGACGTCCTTTCCTGAGGCCAGCACGTGGTCAACACCACCAAAACCAATGTCGTAGGCCCAGCCGTCACCGCCGACAATCCACACGCTGCGACGGACAAAAAGGTCAGCAATACTGGACAAGATCTGGGCTGCCGGCAGATCAATGGCATCAAGCGCCTCACGCAACTGCGTGACGCGAAGTCGTTGTGCAGCGATCTCCGCTTCAGAGGCCTGGCTTGCACCCAGCAGCGCCTGCACCAGCGTCGGGTCAATGTGTGCTGCCAGGCTACCGAGCAGGTCGGTTGCGTAGGCAATTCTCTGGTCAAGTGCCGCGCGCATCCCCAGGCCAAATTCAGCATTGTCTTCAAACAGGGAGTTGGACCAGGCCGGCCCCCGCCCATCAGCATTGCGGGACCAGGGCGTGGTTGGCAGGTTGCCGCCATAGATGGAAGAGCAGCCGGTTGCGTTGGCGATCAGCATCCGGTCACCGAACAACTGGCTTGCAAGTCGCAGGTAAGGCGTTTCGCCACATCCCGCGCAGGCGCCGGAAAACTCAAACAGTGGCTGCATCAACATGGCCCCGGGAATGGTTCCCGGCTTGAGACGGGTGCGGTCGTAATCCGGCAGCGACTCAAAAAACGTCCAGTTCTCCCGTTCAGCCTCAAGCAAAGGTGGCTGTGGTGCCATGTTCAGTGCCTTGCGATTCGCACGGGACTTGTCCCGTATCGGGCACGCATCCGCGCAGAGCGTACAACCCGTACAGTCTTCTGGCGCAACCTGGTAGGTGATCATGAGCCCCGGTTCAAAATCCTTCGACTTGACCGGCATTGACTTGAAGGTGGCTGGAGCGCCCGCAAGGTCAGCTTCGGTAAATACCTTGCTGCGAATGGCACTGTGAGGACAGACAAATACACACTTGCCGCACTGGGTACAAAGATCAGTCTCCAGCACCGGAATGGCTAACGCCAGGTTACGCTTTTCAAGCGCCGCTGTTCCGGTGGGAAAAGTACCGTCTGCGGGTAA
This sequence comes from Pseudomonadota bacterium, assembly GCA_047947185.1. GTDB lineage: Bacteria > Pseudomonadota > Gammaproteobacteria > Pseudomonadales > Azotimanducaceae > JANQJA01. The sequence goes on along the minus strand of CP170502.1, from coordinate 5,679,619 downwards.
CTGACTGACCGGTATGAGGTTACCCTCACCCCGGATCATGCGCGCTGTGACCTGCTGGACAAATGTGTCGTCAGCCTTGCCAATGGCCGTGACCGCAGGCGTAACGTCGCTATCCACGGGTCCCGGTTCGACGCGTGACAGATTCTGCAGTGTCATGTCAATGGCAGAAAAGTTGAACTCGATAACGCGCCGCCCTTTTTTGCCGTAGGACTTCGCTACCGAGTCCTTGATGGCCGCAATTGCCTGTTCCCTCGGCAATACGCCAGCGATGGCAAAAAAACAGGTCTGCATGATGGTGTTGATGCGTTTACCCATACCGACCTCTGCCGCCACGCGATAAGCATCAATGACGTAAAACGACAACTGCTGCTCAGCAATATGACGCTTGGCCTGCTGCGGCAGCGAATCCCAGGCATTGGCCGGTGGAACGCTCGTGTTCAGCAGGAACACACCACCTTTTGCAGCACGCGCCAGGATGTCAAAACGGGCCAGGAACTGTGTCTGGTGACAGGCGATAAAGTCAGCCTCCCCGTCCTGTAACAGATAACTGGCTCGAATGGGTTCGGGACCAAAACGGAGGTGGGAAATGGTCATGGCACCGGACTTTTTCGAGTCGTACTCAAAGAAGCCCTGCGCAAACAGGTCTGTTGAGTCGCCGATAATCTTGATGGAATGTTTGTTGGCGCTGACCGTGCCATCGCTACCAAGTCCATAGAACAGTGCCGCACGGGCGCCTGCTTTGCGGCGGAGGAGGAACGGCTCGTATGCCACGTGGCTGCCTGAGACGTCATCAACAATCCCGACCGTGAAGCCGTTGTGCAGGCCGGTTTTCATCGCATCAAGCACACCTTTCACCATGGCCGGTGTGAATTCCTTTGAGGACAGACCATACCGGCCACCGACAACGCGGGGTAACAACGGAATCTCCCCGTTGCTGTAGGCCGCTGCCAGCGCAGTCATCACATCCTTGTAGAGCGGTTCGCCATCAGCACCCGGCTCACGGGTACGATCCAGCACAGCGACCTGCTTTGTTGTTGCAGGCAGCACACGGACGAGGGCCGCCGCATCAAAAGGACGATACAGCCGCACCTTCACCAGCCCAACTTTTTCACCCGTATCCCGTGCCAGGGCAGCAATGGTTTCACCAGCCGTCTCTGCGCCAGAACCCATCATCACCAGCACGCGTTCAGCGTCAGCTGCACCTTCATAGTCAAACAGGTGATAAAACCGACCTGTCAATCCTGCAAAGTCATCCATGGCCTGCTGGACGACACCTGGCATGGCGCGGTAGTAAGGGGTGACGGCCTCGCGCGACTGGAAGAAAACGTCGGGATTTTGAGCACTGCCGCGTAACACCGGATGTTCAGGAGACAGGGCCCGGGACCGAAAGCGTGCGATGTCGCTGCGGGACAGCATCGCGGCCACCATCTCTGGTGTGACCGGGTCAATTTTTGCAATCTCGTGTGAAGTTCGGAAACCATCAAAGAAGTGCAGTATCGGAATCTGACCAGCCAGTGTCGCTGCATGGGAGATCAACGCCATGTCCATGGTTTCCTGGACGCTGCCCGCGCACAACATGGCAAACCCCGTGCTGCGGGCAGCCATGACGTCGCTGTGATCACAGAAGATCGAGAGGGCGTGGGTTGCCAGTGTGCGTGCGGCGACGTGGAACACTGCCGGGGTCAACTCACCGGCTATCTTGTACATATTGGGCAGCATGAGCAGCAGGCCCTGCGACGCCGTGAAAGTTGTCGTCAGGGCCCCGGCCTGAAGAGCGCCGTGAATAGCACCCGCAGCCCCGCCCTCACTTTGCATTTCTATGACCGTTGGTACGCTGCCCAGAAAATTCTGCCTGCCTGTCGCGGACCAGGCATCTGCAAGCTCCCCCATGGGGGACGCGGGGGTAATCGGGTAAATCGCCACAACCTCACTACACAGGTGGGCAATGGTCGCAGCCGCCTCGTTGCCGTCAATCGTGACCGCAGCCATGCTTGTCTCTCATTCAGGATGTCGAGCCTATAGGTTGTGCCACACAGGCCCGGCCGTCCTTGAGCCAGATCAAAAAATGCCCCGTAAGCTGTTCGCGTGGAAGCGCCCTCAGAAGTGATCCGGGCAATGTGGCGCAAACGGCGTCGCGAACACACGGTCAGCCAGCACCTGTGCAGGCCTTTTCGCCTCCAGCAGACCCGCAGCCGCGAGAGCGGTGGCCGACCGAAACCCGCTGAACAGCAAAGCCAGCGCGCGAATATCCAATGTGATATCGGCTGGTCGGTTCGAGGTCTGAACGCTGGCATCACCACCAGACACGGTCAACTGCCAGCGTCCGGTATTCCAGGGACAGAGGCTGTCGGTTGTGATCTCAATCACCAGTTCACCCTCCCCCAGATAACCCCGCCCCGCCAGCGCTGCCGGCGCGTCCACCACCCGGGTCCAGACACCCTCGTTGTCCTTCTGCATCAGCATCCGGGGTTCCGCAAACAGGTCCGGCGCCGGATCATCTGCCGGCGCATTCGCCCAGACCACGCGTCCCACCAGATCGTGGGAGGCCACAAACCGCCAGAGACTCCGGTAGGCACCGGGCGTCAGCCAGACCAGGTCACGAATGACAAAATCCTGGCCCCGCGCGGGGTGCGCCACTCGCCGGTCGCGCATGGTGTAGATGGTGTATCCCAGCACATCGCCACTGGCGCTTTGCGCCAGCGCGATATGTATCGGTCCCGTGTCCGCATCTTCCCGCAATATGCCTGCGCGCCAGAGCGCCGTTGCGCGATGTATATACTGGAGACGATCCTGCACAAAAGTGGCGTAACACTGCTTCAGTCTGTCAAAACAGGCGTCCAGCGACACCCGCCGAACTGCCAGGTCCCCCCAGTCACCGTCATAAAAGCCAATATCCACCGTATCCACCTCATAACGGCGCATCACACTTGTCATGGCACAGCCATAACGCTGGTAGATCGCCGCCTGGGAAGCCCAGAGTGCAGCCACGGGTCGACCGGCCTCACGCATGTCGGAGAGACTCCGGGTCATCAGACTGCGAAGCAGCCCCTGACGACGGTATTCTGGCAGGGTGCCCACCGCGGTGATGCCACCCAAAGGCATTGGCTTGCCCAGCGCACGCATGGTAAACGGGATGGTGCAGAACGAGGCCGCCATGATGGGACCGTCAAACGCACAGAGTGTCCACTCGGGCCGGTTGGCAGCGGCGACCTGGTTATCTTCTCCGTCACCAAAAGCACCGGCATACACATAAGCGCCTATCTGGCCCAACTGACCCATTTCTGCCTGGGTTGCAGCACGTATTTCAAAATTCATGATCCTCGTCCTTTTCCGGTTTGCCAGGGCCATCACACCCCGCGGCCTGATAACACACTGAAGCAAGATCATGCCTGTGCTAACTGGAATGTGCCACCAGCAACCCGAGCAGAACAAACGCAAGCACAATCGCCCAGCCAGCCATCGTAAACCCCAGGGCAACCGCAATCGCCGCCACACCCACAGCACCCACCACACCACCGAATCCATCAAACGCAATAACGGTACCCTCCCCCTGTGGGTTTTCCCGGGCAAGTTCCATGGCCGCAAGATAGGGCCAGCCGAGTGGCAGTGCCCAGATAAACAGGAACAGTCCAATGCCAACAACTGCAACCTGGTGCGAGTGCTGCTGCGCCAGGTTTGTCACCAGTGGACCCAGCCCCAGGGCAAGGGCGGTTACCACAGCCGCAATGCCACCTGGCACCCACCGGGCAATCCGCAACTGCTGCTGTCCAAACCCCAGGGCCCCTGCCGCGCTGCCTCCCAGTACCGCGGCCAATGCCACGGCCATGGCCTGTACCGGGTTGCCAATAGCGGCCTGGCACCAGTAAAGCGCAATCACCTGAACCCCCATGGTCGCAAACCCGATCAGCATTGCCGACAGTGCAAGTGCAACCGAGCCCTGTTGCGACCTGCGTCGAAACATCAGAAAACCACTCGCCAGCAGGACAAACGCCACAATCAGCAATGTCTGGCCAAGCAGCCGAGAAGCCGGTTCAAAGAAAAAGGGCCGATCATCGGTCGCGGGGGCAGGCGACGGCACGCCGGGAAAGCGAGACACCAGCACCGCACCCAGTTCGGCCGCGGCTGCCTCTGCGGCATGGCGCCGCGTTGCGGAGAAAGGTTCCCTGCCGGCCAGCACCAGGAATGTAAATGGATTGTCGCCCTCTACGCCCGAGTCCCCGGGCGCCCTTGCCAGCCTGAAGCAAAGCAGCCGCGAGTCATCAAAGTGAACCGCCCGGCGCAGCACGGCCTCGGTATTTGCGGCAAAGGCAACACTGTTCTGTATCACAGCTACAATCCCCCCTTCCCGAAGACGCAACAGGTAATCCTGGACGGCCTCCACCGTCAGCACCCTGGCATCAACATGATGGACGCCGCGCAACCCGGCCGGTGACGTCTGAAGTAATGTCAGGCCGATGTGATCAAATGACGCTTCTGCTGCGCTCGCCATGAAACGGCGTGCTTCCGCCAGGTGCACATGAACGCGTGGGTTGCGCAAAATGCCTCCCGCCCAGTCATCGTGCCTGCGCGCAAAAGCAATGGTGGCGGGATTCACTTCCACAGCATCTATCCGGCCCGCACCTTCCTGCAGCGCGAGTGCAATATCAAAACCTGCGCCAGCCCCCAACAACACAATCCGGTCTGTGTTACCCACTCGCAGGGCCAGTCGCTTCATGGCTGCCATTGCTTCCGTGGCCGGGTCCGAAAATGTTTGCGAGACACCATCCCAGGCCACACTCCTGGTCACAAACATCCCGTCGGTGAACGCATACCGGACCGACGCCTGACGGGTGACCAGAAAATCGGTCCTGGCATAGGTGCTTGTCTCACTGAAATGATCAACGACACCCTGCTCAGCCGCAGTCACTTTGAGGTGGGTGCTTACCCCCACATCACCCAGCATGCTGACAGGCAGTAACGACAGCAGCACGGGGCCAATCAACAGCAGCCCCAGGATCGCACCGGATAACTCCGCGGTATAGAGCCAACGTCTTCCCCGAATGGATGGGGTGCCACGCCACACGAGGGTAGCCAGCATACCGAATAACAAAAACGGCAATGCAAACAGGCCGGTCATCCAGGCCAGATCAGACAGGTTGAGCAGCGGGTAGATCACGGGTGGGGAAAGGACGAGCATCCCGCAGAGTGGGTAGACCGGGTTGCCGGCCTGTAGACGCCCCGCCAGCATTGCGCCAATGCCCAGGGCAAACAGGCAGACAGACAACACCAGGAAAGCCACATCATAAAAGTACAGGGCCGACGCCACCCTCGTGACAACCAGTTCCCAGGCGCCGACCAGCGCAGATGCGGCCAATAACAAAACAAGGTATCGATTGCTGTTCAGGGGCCGGCCTTTTGATAAGAGTCAGGGATCCCGGGTGCGTTCACCCGGCATGACGGCAGATTGATGATGGCAGCAACTTCCGTTTGAGCGCAGATTGATGCTGGTGCGTCCATGCGGATAATTGACCCACGAGCATAAGAGCATCAATTCCCGCTCGACGGCCGCTTCGCTTAGAATAGCCCAACATGCTCTCCTGGCGCCGTAAAAATGATTCGAACCCATCATCTCAAATCCAGTTGCCGCACGCTGCTTGTGCTGCTGGTGATCAGCACGACTGTTAACGCGGAAATTCCCCGCACGACTGAGGGTAAACCCGACTTCAGCGGCGTTTACGATACGGGGACACTCACACCGACACAGCGACCGGGGTGGCTGGGCGAAACCGAGTACCTGTGGCCGTTTGTCGCAAGATCTCTCAACTGGGTTTTTGCCCTGGTCTCAGAATGGGCTATTGCCCGCGACAGTGACCCGGACCGGGAGGCTCCACCCGTCGGTGGCGATGGCAACAATACTGCTGGTGCTGGCGGCGTGGGTGGCTACAACGCCTTCTGGGTAGATCCGGGCAGTTCGCTCGGAACAATTGCTGGGAACGTACCAACGTCAATCCTGTATGACCCGCCGAACGGACGCTACCCACCTACCCTGCCCAGCGTCGGTAAAAGAATGGGGCAGCGTTACCAGAGCTTCGCGCATGAGAACAGTGGCACTGCCAGTTGGCTTGCCCATGACGGACCTGGCCCTTTTGACGGCCCGGAATCCCTTGCTCCCTCAGAACGTTGCCTGCTCTCCTTTGCTTCGGTGGTACCGGTCCTGCCCAGTCTTTACAACAACTACAAACGCATTGTTCAGACTGAAACGCATGTCATGATCATGCACGAGATGGTGCACGATGTACGTGTTATTCCCTTCGACGCTGAACATACGCTGGTGCCCGGCGGTCAGTGGCTGGGCGACTCCATCGCCTACTGGGACGGCGACACGCTGGTGGTAGAAGCGCGGAACTTCACCCACGTCAACAGCCTGCCTGGTTCGGACGAGAATCTGCATGTTGTTGAGCGGTTCACGCTGCAGGAGGACGGTAACCTGCTGTATGACTTTACTGTCAACAACGATACGGTATGGACTGCCCCCTGGAGCGGCCGTTATATCTGGAAGTCAGAGCCCGAGAGCAAGCTTTATGAATACGCCTGCCACGAGGGCAACTACGCCATGGGCAATATCCTGCGCGGAGCCCGGTTGCTGGAAAAGGAGTGGCTTGAGGCCGAAGCAACAACACGTGATGTCCCGGCAGGCACCTCGGCACTGGATTAGATCCGGTGCCGGTCCCGCGTCATTTCGGCAGGACCTCAGCCATGATATCCAGCGCCTGCCGACGAACGCCCCGGGTTGCAGCAGGTTCGACGTTCAATCGAAACGTCTCCAGTTGCTCTGAAGTAAATGCTGGCCAGGCCGGTAAACCTTCGCCATTCGGGTTTCCGCTGCGTGCAAAATTGGTCCAGTAGCGCACCATCATGTCAGCAAGCGTGTGATCCTGCTCGGTCCAGCCAACACCAACGCGACGGGTATTGCCAAAGACAAAAGCCAGGTCACCCGAGTGATAGGCGCCGACACTACGCGGCCCGTCAGGGAGCATCAGAACCGGGTCCTCCGGCATGTACAGGTGGAAGGCGGGTGGCACGTGATCCATGAAATAGAGCCAGGTGGGATTACCCGCATCCGCACTGTATTCGGCCCAGCGCCGCATCCCAAACGCCATGAACAGGTCGGTCGCAATGGCATGCTGGATGGCCCCGGGACTGCTGTGATCCGCCGCATACACGGCTTTCAGCGCTGCGGCGTGGTCACCCACCGTGCGCACCAGGTAGGTATCAAGTTCCGCATCAGTCAGTGCGTCGTTCCTTGGAAACAGCATGACCCCTTCATCACTGAGTGATCCCGCCAGCAAGGGCACCTGCGCCTGTTCCTGACGCCTGAAGGTGTCCACCTGGGGTTCGGTCAGCACCCAACCATCGATGACAATACGGCTGGCGTTCGCCCAGCCACTGGTTGTTGATGCCTCAAGCACTTCCGCCGGATCTTTGCTGCGCAGGGTCTTCAGATCCGACGCGGCCAGGGCCTCTGCCAGCCGGGCGCCACGTTCTCGTCCGTCTGCATCACGGCCGGGTGCCGCGCCCACGCAGGATGCCGACTGGCCAATTGCCCTGTGGAACAAACCCCGGGCCAGCTTTGATGCCATCAGGGAACAGACACTCTGCGAACCCGCGGATTGGCCGAACACCGTGACATTGCCGGCGTCACCACCAAAAGCCGCGATATTCGATTGCACCCAGTTGAGCGCAGCAATCTTGTCCAGCAGTCCGTAGTTACCGGCGCTGCCATGTTCCGACTCGTCTGCCAGCCAGGGGTGCGCGAGAAACCCAAACGCACCCAGACGATAGTTGACTGTAACAAGGACAACACCCTGCCCCGCCAGACTGGTGCCGTCAAAAATTGCCGCGTGCCCCTGCCCGCTGGTATGGGCGCCGCCATGAAACCAGACCATCACCGGCAATCCCTCGGCAGCCTCCGGCGCCCAGACGTTCAGGTAAAGGCAGTCTTCACTGACGGGGAAGTCACCACGCCGCCAGACAAAACCGCTGCTGTTGGTTGCCTGGAAGCAGGAGGCACCAAATTGGGTTGCATCGCGAACACCGGACCAGGGAGACATGGGCGCTGGCGGTCGCCAGCGCAACTCACCCACCGGGGGCTTCGCATAGGGAACGCCGCGCCATACGCGAATACGGGGGTCAAACGGAGACACATCGCCCCGCAGTAAACCTGAGTCGACCTCAACTGTTGCCATGGTGTTTCCTCCAGAATCTTCGGCAATTGTCCCGTTGCCGGGTGTGCTGCCATCCGTTATCGACTGGCATCCGGCCAACAGCACGAGGATAACCAGGCTGACTGCTTTCAGTGTGCCAGGCACCGGTCCGTCACGCTCCCTAAGACGCGACATTGGCGAGCCGTCGGGCAGCATCACAGAACGCCTGGCAGGCTTCGCGCATGTCGCGGCGGCGCGCCTCGCCCTGGCTCTCGGAGAAACAGAAGGACAGCCTGAGTTCATCAAGCCCGGCGCGCGGGTTCCGGGCACGCGCATCATCCGGATAGAAGGCGTACATGGGAATAACCACAATGCCAAAATCCGCCACCAGGGCGCTGATAAAAGCATCATCTGTCGTTACATTGCCGCCCTTGAAACGGAACACGGAAAAGAACCCGGCACCCGGCCGGGTCCAGCCAAACAGGTCCGGATATTGACCCAGTTCACGCTCAAACGTCTCCAGCATAATTGACCGGTTTTCCCGGTAGACTTCGAGCTTGCCTTCTGCCACCGGCCAGAGTGAGGTGCGCTGCTGCATTGATTCGTCATGCAGCAGGGCTTCCATCCCGTAGAGCGCCTCCGGGTTCTGGAACAGGATATCGGCACTGGCTTCAGTCAGGACCAGTTCCTTCAGCGGCACCACCTTGCCACCGGCTACCTGCAGTTCGGCCTCGGAATAAAAGAAACCCACCCTGGGACCGGGGAAGCCAATCTTGGAGCCCGTAAACAGGTGTACCGTGTGCCTGGGGTCCATGGCAATCAAGGGCAATGCCCTATCAGCTTCATTCGCATAATTGATATACAGGTAAGGCGCGTCCTCAACCACCAGCATGCCGTATTCCTGCATGACCGCGAGGATCTGTTGACGACGCGCACTGCTGAAGGAGAAACCGGCCGGGTTATGCCCGTCTGGCACCGTGTAATAAAACGGTACAAACCTGCCGTCTGCACGCGCCTGTTCGATGCGCTCTCGCAGGACAGCAATTACCGGCCCCTCGTCATCCATCTCCACGCTGTAGATCTCGGTTTGCCGCGACAATTTTGCGCGCGCGAGGAAACCCGCATAGGTGGGCGCATCGGTAATGTACGCCAGCGGTTCACCAGAGCGCTCAAACAGCGAGCACAGCAAACTGATCCCGCCGGTGGCGCCCACAGTTGGCACAAGCAGTTCGGGTTTCATTGCCATACCCCAGTCGGCACTGTAGACGGCGGCAAAACTCTGGCGCACGCTGAGTGGCCCCAGGGTGTCCGTATAGGAATAGGCCTCACGCAGGTATTCGGGTAACTGGGTCGGGTCATTCAACCCCTCGCGCTCCCCCAGGTGGGCGAAGTAGCGCGCCTTGTGATCCAGAAATGCCCTGGGGTCAGTCACCTCCGGGTGCGGGTAGCCTGCCCCCAGGTGATGCATCTTCAGTCCCTTGCGGGCAGCAATCTCGCGCAACCCGGGAAGTGAAGCTGCCATCTTGCGCGTGACTGACACGGGTTGTGTGGTTACTCGTGGCGCCTGAACAAAGGTGCTCGTCATTGTCGTGCGGCCTCAAATTGGCTTTTGCTAAATTGTGGCGGAATAGTACCTCAAATCCTGCCAGGTCAAAGACGCCTGCCGTAGCCCAGGGCACCGGCGCGCTCAAAAAAGTCCTGCCATTCACTTGCCGTCAACAGGGCTGGTTCACCCAGTTGGCAGGCCAACAGGTATTGACGACACAGGATTTCGAGCCGATGTGCCAGGGTGACGGCTTCCACAAGATCACTCCCCCGGGCGATCATGCCGTGGCTTCCCAGCAGGCAGGCAGTCCGACTCATCAGCGCAAGCGCGGCATCCTCTGCCAGTTGGCTGCTGCCAAACGTTGAGTAGGGAATACAGGGCACATTGGTGCCGCCAAAGGTACCCACCAGGTAGTGAAACCCGGGCAGTTCACGGCGTTGGCATGCCAGCGCAACACAGTAGTCAGAATGAGTGTGCACCAGGGCATTCGCGCTTGCCACGCTGGCATAGATCGCCGCATGCATAGGCCATTCATTGGAGGGTTGCTGGCTTTCGTTCCAGCTGCCGTGCCGGGAGACAAGTACGATAGCGTCAGCGGATATGTTGGCCGAGGTCGCACCTGCAGGCGAGATCAACATGCCATCACCAAACCGGCAACTAAGATTCCCCGAGGCAAGCTCGTTCAGGCCAATACTTTCAACGTACTGGTACTGCTCAACCAGTGCCTGTCGCAACCTGCCTTCAGCCTGAGCATCCACAGCCACGTTTCCTTGCACCTGAGTCGAATCCAGCCTGAATTGTACCAGTGGTTGAGCGCGCCCAGCCCCAGTTAGGGATCAACAGGTTCGCAATTGTCATCATTGGAAGTATCCGTGCAGGCCGGATCTGGCGTCCAGGTCGCTACGCCAATGGCAAGCCCAGCCTGAAAACCGTCGAAGCCTTTTACACTTTTTCCGATCCGCACGCATGGGCCACCACCAAGTTATTGAATTGTAAAAGAATTGTAATTTCGGCGTGAATCTTGCTTTTAAATGGCCTGCAAACCCACAGGAAGCTGGAGAAACAAGGACTATGAGTATTTTCCGACGCACAAGAACACTGGTAGCAACATTCCTGCTTGCAGCAGGCATGGCCGCGGCACCTGCGAAAGCCGACGTGATTGAGCTGGCACTGCTGCTCGACGGGTCAGGCAGCCAGGGTAATACAGGCTGGCAACTGCAACTGAGTGCGTACAAAAACATCTTCACCAATGCCTTCTATAGCAACGCTATTGTTGGTGGCGATACCCTGGTCATCAGCGCGTTCAAGTTTTACGGCGGCCCAGGCAACGTCGGTGTCGTTGAACAGAAAATTGGTACAACGCTGATCACGGACGACGCCAGTGCCGCGACCTTTGGTAACCAGTTTACAACTGCAGTGTTCGGTACCCAGTCTGGTATCACCCCCACCAACGCCGCCCTCAACGCAGCCGGAAGCTGGCTGCTGAGCAATGGTTATGATGGTGACCGGCTGATTATTGACGTGTCTACTGACGGCGATCCAAACCCCGAGAGCGATGCCCTTTCCATCAACACGGCGGGCTCGCTCAATAGCACTTACGGTATTGTGACCAACGCCATCGGCGTGGGGTCAGGCATCAGCCAGTCTTACCTCGACGCCCTCACGGGTGCAGGTGGCGGCTTCAAGGTGGTCGCCTCCAACTTCGGCGCCTTCGAAACTGCACTGGAAGACAAACTTTTCCGCGAAGTCACCAGCGTGCCAGCGCCGGGCGGTTTGTTGATCCTGGGTTTTGGCCTTATGTTGTCCGGCATCCGTCGACGCAGCATCCGCAGCTAAGCACTTCCCCCTAACTTTTTGCACACTTACCCGTGCAGATGCCAGGCATCTGCACGGGTAACGTTTTTCTGGCAGTTACAAACGTGAACTGATATCGGTTGGTTTTTGACGGCAGCCTGGACCAAAAGCCAGCCCCGGAAGAACGACGGCGGGATCAGTAGACCAGTGGAAGCAGCAGGTATCCGCCAAAGGCGGCCAGTGCCAAAAGACTCACAGTATCAAAGCGGGTGTTTCGAATGCTCATGCCGCCAATACTAGGGCGGCACTGTTAGATCGTGAAGTACCTATTTTTGATATAGATATAACAAATCGAGATAAACGCCCCGCAGACTTCAGGCAAACTGCAGGCTCACGAAGAGCGTCAGGGGCACAACCAGCGCCCAGAGCGCCAAGCCCTGCAACAGCACTGTGCCTCGCAACCGCTTTAATGTCTCACGCGTTATATCACTGCCGATAAAAAACAGGGCAACCACCAGCAGTGCCTTGCTCACCACGCCAGCAACCTCCGGAACCAGGGTCGGCAAAGTCAGCGTCGAACTGACCAGTGATGCCGCAACAAACAGCAGGATGAACCCGGGAATACGCAGTTTTGCCTGGGGTGCCTTCTCATACAGAGAGAAAAGCAGCATCAGGGGTATCAGCCACAGCGTTCGGCCCAATTTGAGCGTGGTCGCTACGCTGGCCGCCTCATCACCATAAAGGGCCGCCGTTGCCACCACCGATGAGGTGTCGTGAATGGCCATTGATACCCAGATACCAAACTGGGATTGGGTGAGCCCCAGGTATTCGCCAATCAGTGGAAATGTGAGCAGTGCCACCGCGTTCAGGAGAAACACCAGGGCCATGGCCATGCCTGTTTGCTCGGAACGCGCATGCACAATGGGTGACAGCGAGGCAATAGCGGTACCGCCACAAATGGCTGTGCCCGCCGAGATCAGTTTGCTGGATGCAGGTTCACTCCGGATCAGCTTGCCCAGCACCAGTCCAAGCGCCAGCGTCAACACGACATAAACACCGATTACCAGCGCAAACCCTTCGCTCAGCTCGAGCAGGAAACCCGCATCAAGACGAAGCCCCAGTAACACAATGGCGGTTTGCAACGCGTACTTGCCGTAAGTTGATGCGCCCGGCAGCAGTGACCTGTTGAGCACAACAGCAGCCACAGTGGCCACCATCAGCGCAATTGCCGGATTCCCGTAATAGACAAGTCCAGGAATAGCAATCAGCGCAACAAGGATGCCGGGTTCACGACTAAGAAAAGCTGGCGACAATCAAACCTCGACATATTACGTTTCGATCTAAAGTTATATCATATGGTTTTCAAAGCCAAGCCATAACTGGTTCAACCGGATAAGCTCCATAAGCATGGTTTTCGTGGGGCAGTAAAGGACTCACGCCAGGCATCTTCCAGGTAGTCGCCTGTCAGAAGCCCTATTTGAACCAACGCGGGAATGAAAACCTTAAGGGAACAGGCAGGGATGTTCTGCAAGCATTGTCAGTCGAAGGCGGGATATTGCGCTATCACAATGCCGCTGGGGCAACTGCCCGGACAGGAGACCTGTGATCGTATCTCCCGGCGATAATCACAAAAAGAAAGGGCCGCATCACTGCGGCCCTCTGTTGACCTAGCGATAACGCCAGGAGAGTTCAATGAAGTAGTAAGCCGGGTCGTTGAGCCTGAAGACGGCTCCAGTACGGTCGGGATAATATTCTGCATCCAGCACGTTCCGGCCGTTCAGCGTCAGGCTCCAGTGCTCGGAGTCGAAACCCATCCTGGCATCAAGTCGATCCACACCGTCCAGCCCAAGTGGATTGGCACTGAGGGATCCCCAGCCACCATGTTCATGGGTATAGGTCAGTGTTGCCCGGAACATCGGGTTGGTAAAACCAGGCAGGGGCAGCGGCTGACGCCACGTCAGGTTACCTTTCACCTGGACGGGACGGACGAAGTTGAGGTTGGCGCCCAACAGGGCAGCCTGCGCAGGCGAAACCGTGGGTGAGATTTCGGTCACTTTACCCATCTGCCGCGACCAGCCAAGTCCACCCAGGAAGCGGCCACCCTTGTTGCCCACGGGCACGTTGAAGGATGACTCCAGTTCAACACCCCAGGCGCGAATTTCACCAACGTTATCGATGAAGAAGGCCTCGGGTGACTGTACACCAGCCTGACCGGCACCATTGACCAGGATCGGGGCACCCGTGGCATCAAAGCCCAGGGAATCACCGGTTACCGGATCAAGGTAGGGGCAGTCCTGCGGACACCCGTTGGTTGTGGTATCCAGGAAGTCCTGGTAGTAAACAATGAAGGTCGAGGCGTTCAGCTTGAGCATGCCGTCAAACCAGGCGGTCTTGGCTCCAATTTCGTAGCTGAGCGAGTCTTCCTCGTTGTAAATCGGCACAGTCGGGTAGGCATCGGAGACACGACCAGCACCCAGGTTCAGGCCGCCATGACGATAGGATGAACCAAACTTGAAGTAGGCCATGGCCTCATCCAGCACAGCCGAGGACACATCAAAACGCCAGGCTGCGGAGAATCCCCAGGGGACATTCGAGTAGTCGTTCTTGGCCTTCACATCAAGGATGGGATTTGGACCCACGTTTGGCGTGAAGCTGATGACATAACCATCAACCTTGTCCTTTGCGTACCGCACTTCAGCCGACAAGGACAACGGCATATTGCTGAAGTCGTAGTCAACCGAGCCATACACCGCCCATGAGTCATTGTCAGTCTGCCAGTCACGGATGCCCGAGGTCGCAATTGTCTGTCCACCGGCGGAGAAGGCGTCAATCTGCTCCCGGGTTGTCATGGAGTAGTAGTCCATGCCAACCAGATACTCGAAAGCACCACCTGTTGTTGACACAAAGCGGAACTCCTGGAACAGGACATCCGCGTCAACCCAGGTCTCGGTCATGCGGGTAGAGTTGGTTGCTGTCGTGAGGTTGGCAACCGAGTAATCCGAATCCTCCAGACGATAAACATCACGTACCCGCTTGTTGGTCACAGAGGTGAACACGCCCTGGTCCATAATGTAATCCACCGTCAGGGCGTGGTTGTTGATGTTCGCATTGGCACGATGTGGTGTGTTGATTGTCGTCTGGAAAGGGTCCGGCTGCTGGGCCGGTGTCCTGAATCGCTGACGGATACCCGGGACATAATTTTCCGATGACCGATCGAATGAGTAGTAAATTTTCAGCTCATCAGTGGGCGTGGCCACCAGTCCGATTCGGCCGTGGTCAAACTCACCCACGTCAATCGCCCGGCCCGCCTGGTCCTTGTAGAAACCACCATCGTTCTCATCATGCAGGTAACTCACCCGCGCGCTGAACATGTCGTTAATCGGCAGATTGGCAATTGCCTCAATGCCCTTGTACTGGTTTTCACCCCCCATCAGTCCAAGTTTGAAATCCATTTCGTCACCCGGTCGACGGGAGATAATGTTCATGGCACCACCCAGCGCGTTACGGCCATAGAGAGACCCCTGGGGACCGCGCAGCACTTCAACCTGCTCCACATCGTAGGTGTCCATCCGGGCGAAACTGCGGCCGCCCAGGCTCTGACTCGCAAAATAGGCACCGTTGCGGTAGAAGCCGGTTGCTGACACTGAAGACCGGTTACGGGACTGTCCCGCACCACGCAGGCTCGGTTCCATCAGGTCCGAACTTGCTGCTTCAACAATCGTGATACCGGGAATCAGGTCCGTCACATCCCGCAGGTTGAAGATACCACCCGTGTCCTCAATCATTGATTCAGTAATGGCTGCTGCCGAGCCCGGCAGGTCCTGCAGCCGTTCTTCGCGCTTACGCGCGGTGACGACAATCTCCTCCAGATTGGCGCCGGGCTCTGCGCTGAATACCGGTGCAGACGGCAGCGCGAGCAAAAGTGGTGATACGGTAATCAGATTCCTCAAGCGGAATCCGGTTCGATTTCCTGTAAACATGTTGTCCCCCAACGAGTATGAATTCGCCCCTTTTTGAGGCGCGCTAATTGATACACGCAGATTACAACCAGTCAAACAAAGATATTTATCATTTAAGACAAATTAATTTTGATTGTGCAGTTGAACGCCGTAAAACAGTGCCAAAAGGCACTCTTTGATGAGGATTCGAATCAGATCAACAGCGGAAGAATTAATAATTCTACACCAGCGGATACTGGAAATAGGTTTGGCTGCAGAAGGTTAGCACCGAGACAGGGGAGCTGCGCAAGCTGACAGGCCAATTGCACACGCAAAGCGCCTGAAGCTCCCGGAATTTTGGCTGTGAGGACGCCCTACCCCGGCGCGTCTGGCAGGGCGCTGACCTACCAGTGTTCAAAATGAGCAGTGCTGTCGGCACGACGTCTGCCACGATCGAGTGAGCCGGACCGCTTGTCCGGAGCAGGATGCCCCAGCGCAATCACGCCAAGCGGGGTCACGTCAGCCGGAATACCCAGTTCCGTACGCAACGCGTCGAGTTCCCAGGTACCCACAAATGCTGCACCCAGTCCTTCGTTAACCGCTGCCAACAGTACCAGCATAGCCGCACAGCCAGCGTCCATGACCCAGAATGGTACCGGCCACTCGATCTCGGTACCGTCCTTCTGTACCTTGTCAGGTTGTTGGTAACGTTCGTGATAAGTCGCTTCACGATAACAGGGCACGATATGCACCGGGGCTTCCGAGAGAAACGGGTCAAAACCCTGGCTGACGTAAGAGGCCTCACCACACAGCGCTGCAATACGGGCACGCCGCGCCGCGTCCATCACAACAACAAAATCCTGGCCCTGGCTGTTCCCTGCACTGGGACCACGACTACCGGCCTCCAGTATTCTCATCACAGTGTCACGGGAGACACTTTCATCAGTAAAGTGGCGCACCATCCTGCGTTTTTTTACGACATCAAAAAATTCCATAATCTTTCCTCCGGTGCTACCAACAAATGGATTTGTCTGGCATCAGGTTGTTGCCAGTGCATCGTAACGGTACAACTTTTCTGTTACGCGTTCTCCGGCGAAGCCGGCGACGATGTTGCGTAGTTGGGCGCCAGGTCCGCGCATATGATAAACCCTGGCATTGCGGCGCGATGCCCGCTGGACCCAGGTGGTGCGCGGCTTCCTGACTGACTCATAGTGGCGCAGAGCAAGCGGTACAACCGGTTCCATGGCAAGACTGCGTGCCAGCACGGCCGCGTCTTCAATTGCCATGGCCGCACCCTGCGCCAAAAACGGCAGTGTGGCATGACAGGCATCCCCAAGCAGGGTCGCATGGCCTTCACTCCACCGTGGCATGGGTGACCGGTCAAACAGCGCCCATTTGAAGAGTTCATCCGGCTGCACTGCGTCGAGCAAGCGGAGCACATCATCGTGCCAGCCTCTGTATGCCTCCCGCAGTTCAGCCACGTCACCCTGCTCTACCCAGGACTCAATCTCCCAACCAGCTTTCTCCACAACACAGACACAGTTAACAAGATCACCCTGCCGCACGTAGTAGTGCACCAGGTGTTTGCCCGGCCCCCACCAGGCGGTCGCAACCGGCCGGATGTGCCCCTCTGGCAGGGCGTCTGTTGACACCAGACCACGCCAGGCAACATGCCCGGTAAACTGCGCTGGTGATGAACCAAACAACCGTTCTCTCACGGTGGAGTGTATGCCGTCAGCGCCAACAAGCAGATCTGCCTGAAGCCTGGCAGCACCCAGCGTAATGTCCACACCGCCTGGCCGGAGTTCAAACTCCGCCACCTGGACACCTGTCTGAACGGTAATCCGGTTGCTGGCATTGGCGGCGGCAAGCAGGATATCCAGCAGGTCAGCGCGGTGCAGGTGGTAGTAAGGCCAGGGATAACGTGCGCCAAACTTGCTCTGCACCAGCACCCTGCCAGAAAAGGCATCACGCATTTCCATGCCACTGGGCATAAATCCGGATTCAGCAAGCGCTTCCCCCAGACCGAGGTGGCAGAGGACACTCACACAGTTTGGGCTTAACTGGATGCCGGCGCCGGCTTCTCCCAGGGTTGCTGCCTGCTCGAGCACCAGCACATTCCAATTGTCTTTGGCCAGGCAAAGCGCAGCGGTCAACCCCCCTATGCCACCGCCAGTGATGACCGCATTTCGCTCTGCCACCAGGAGTCAGCCCCGGTTGGCAGTCACCACAAACTGCGGTAACACAAACAGGTATTCGCTGGTATCAATTGCCGCTTTCAGTTCTGCCATCATGGCGTCTACAGCTGCGGGTTCCATGGCGCCGAACCGCTTGACGTAGGTCGCCATGTTGGTAAGGACATTTAGCCCTCCCCCTACCATATCGGGCGTTGCCATGAGTTTTACCTCGACATCTGAAAATCCACCCCGAACCAGCAGGGCCGGCAACTTGCGGCCGATGTACAACTCGTTGAACGCGGGCCTGGCGGCCTCAAAAAAGGCATCGGTACGTGCTTTGCCCCAGGGCTCCACAACAACAAACCCCCAGTCACTGTCCACCAGCTCAATGCGACCACCCGGCTTCAGGACGCGGTGCTGTTCTGCCAGGGTTGCCGCCGCATCAGGTACGTATTCCAGTACGTTCTTGCAGAACAACCGGTTGGCAGTATGATCGGGCAGCGGGATTTTCTCGTCCTTGATGGGCAGGAATTCAATATTTGTCAGGCCTTCATCAGCGGCACGCTCACTGGCTCGTGCCAGGAACTGGGTATTGATATCAAGGCCATAAACCTTGCCGTGAATCCCCACGCGCCGCGCAAATTCCATGGCCATAAAACCGGGGCCACTCCCATGGTCGACCACAACCATACCTTCGCCAACATCAAGCGGAGCCAACATGGGGTCATGGCCAGGCCGGTACACGAACATCTCCTCGTATCGCGCCAGGCGCTCTTCTTCTATTTCGCGCCAGTGATTGTGGTAAAAGAACTCGTCACTCATATCAGGCCCTCTCTCTTGGACTGGCAGAACTATATCGCCTTGGCATGGACATGACCACGCATCACCGGGGCTAACGACCCATGCTGTAGAACTCGGCGTTGGGCATCATGCCCGTCATGTTGGCCATCCGGTTGGACAGGGCAAAAAACGCCGTAATGGCCCCAATATCCCAGATGTCCTCGTCACTGAAGCCATGGTCATGCAGGGCTGCAAAATCTTCTGCGTCAACTTCTGCCGCCCGCTCTGCAACCTTGACGGCAAACGCCAGCATGGCCTGCTGCCGCGCGGTGATGTCAGCCTTGCGAAAGTTGGTGGCAACCTGGTCCGCCAGCAGCGGGGACTTTTCCCGGATGCGCAATATGGCGCCATGTGCCACCACACAATAAAGGCAACGGTTCAACGCAGAAGTCGCCACCACAATCATCTCCCGCTCACCCTTGGAAAGACCACCAGGTTTTTCCATGAGCGCATCGTGATAGGCAAAAAAGGCCCGGAATTCGTCCGGCCGGCGAGCCAGCATGAGAAACACATTGGGCACAAACCCACTTTTCTCCTGCACCTTCAGAATCCTCTCGCGGATGTCCGTCGGCAGGGTCTCGAGGTCCGGCAACTCAAATTCCATATACGCCTCCCATTGGCCGCTTAAATTGGCCGCTTAAAGAGCGCCTAGCCTAGCACGAAGGCCACTGACGGGGCCTGTTGATCTTGTTACCATCAGGAGCAACAAACAATGGGGAGCAGCAATCATGTTCGATGATGACCGGGGTCAGATTGAGGTTCCAGACGTGTTTGCAGAGACCCGTATTCCACGGGGACACACGAGCGACCCGTTTGCCTGTCCGTGCTGCGCCAATGTTTTTGCCGAAATGCTCCGCCTTGCAGGGATCAACCTCGGCAATTGTCACCTCGAACCAGTCCGACCTGCGCAATCGAGTGATCTGCTCCTGACCAACGCCCGCATCCTCACCATGGACCCGGCAGTGCCAGTGGCTGACAGCATGCTGGTTTCGGACGGTCGCATCGTCTGGGTCGGCCAGGCTACTGAATCACCACCTGATACCAGCGCCATGACGCGCCGTATTGATGCCGGTGGACGGTTTGTCATGCCGGGGTTTGTTGAGCCCCACATGCACCTGGCACCCCTTGCCATGTTGCGCAGTTTTGAGAATGTCGGCCCCTTCCGCTTTCCCACGACCGGGGAAGCCATCGAACATCTCGCAACTGTTGCTGCAAGGACACCGCCCGGGGAATGGGTCATTGGGCGCCAGTTTGATCCTTCCCTGCAGACGGGGCCACAGTACCTGACCGCTGAGATGCTGGACCGCGCCTCGGTCAGCCATCCGGTTTTTGTCTACAACGCCTCGCTGCACCTGGCTTACTGCAACTCAGTTGCCCTGAAGCTCGCCGGCCTGACTAAAGACACGCCCGACCCACCCGGTGCCGAACTTGGCCGAACCCCTGACGGCTCACCTAACGGTGTGCTCAAGGCGGGCCCTGCTATGGCACTGGTCGGCAGGCATAATCCCAGCGTAAAAAACCAGAACCTGGCGGAAGAGTGCCTGGGTGTGTTTGAACACGCGGCCAGCCTGGGTATCACCATGATGTGCGATCAGGGCACAGGCCTGTTCCAGGGGCCCGGTGAGCTTGAGCTTTATCGTACGCTGCGAGACAGCAATCGAATGGCAACACGGTTTCGCTATTGTGTGGCCAATCCCCAGGCGGAACGCTGGGATCAGCTTGGCATCCAGTGGGGTGAAGGCGACGAATGGGTGCGGCGAACCGGCTGGAAGATTGTCAGCGACGGTTCCAACCAGGGCCGCACGGGCCTGCAACGGGACCCCTTTCTTGGTTCAGACGAACGCGGTATTGCCTACATTGAGCCGGAAGCCCTTGTCCATGACGTCACCAGACGCCTGGCGAAAGGCTGGGCTGTGTGTGTTCATGCCAATGGTGACCTGGCCATCGACCGGGCGCTGGATGCCTTCGAGGCGGCCAGGAAGGCAGGCTTCGATCCCGCCCCTCGTCGCTGCCGTATCGAACACTGCAGCATCCTGCACGACGAACAACTCGACCGCATGGCTGAACTTGGTATCTCGCCCAGCTTCCTGATTGGCCACGTGTACTACTGGGGGAAAGCGTTTGTCAACGATGTGTTTGGTTTGTCTAAAGCGGAAAAACTGGATCGCACCGGGGCCTGTGAGGCCCGGGGCATTCGCTGGACTATTCATTCTGATGACCCGGTGACGGAAATGGGGCCACTGCGCTGCATTGAGAATGCCGTGACCCGCTCAATGTGGAAATCTGACGAGTTGCTGGCACCGGCTGAGCGTGTATCCGTTGACGCCGCCCTGCGCGCGATGACCATCGATGCCGCCTGGCAATGTCACTCGGATCACGAGATTGGCAGCCTGACCCAGGGCAAGCTGGCCGACTTTGTGATCCTGTCCGCTGACCCGCGCGAGGTGCCAACAGACACTATCAGCCAGATTGAAGTACTGGAAACCTGGGTTGCCGGTGAACAGGTGTACGCATCACCAGGCTAGCCACCTGGGAGTTGGTGCAGGACCTGACGGTCAATCAACCCTCAACGATTTCCGCTACCAGGTGCACTGTTGCGGACAGTGAGTTACTGACCAGGCAGACGCTTTCCGACTTTTCCAGCATTTTCTGCGCTCGCTCCTGGTCAGTTCCCGCCGGTACAACAAGCGCTATATGGTTGATCACCTCGGTGAATCGCGTTACCCGTTCCACCCGGTCCAGCGTGCCTTCCGAGCGGCAGCTGATGGAAACCCAGTCAAACTTCGACGCTGCCGCAACTGCCCGGAAAGACAGAACAAAGCAGGAAGCAACAGCAGACATCATGAGTGTCTCCGGAGACCAGGCGTCACCGGGCCCGTCGAATTCGGCCGGCGGGGCTGCCTCAATGCCCGGCAAACCTGGCGACGACACGGCTAGAATGCCGGCCGCATGACCGGTTGCGGTCACCTGATAATGATGGGGAAAAGACTGCATATTCCTAACCTCCTGGTTGGATGCTCCGGACCAGCCGAAATGCACCACGCACCTCGCCCAATGAATAACCCGTTGCCTGATCGTCCGGATAGCGTTGCTGGATGACGCTCTGCAAAGACGGCGCAATCATCTTGCCGTGGCAGACAACACAGACACCCTCGACACCCTGGGCTTTCATGAACCGATATTCATTACCAACAAGCGCAGCGTACTCAAGTTGCCCAACGGGTTCACCCTGCTGCTGGCGCGCCTCAAAGTCGGCCAACACGGCGGCCTCCCACTCACCCGGCATTGCCTTTTCGGCGTTGCGCGGCCTGCTGCTGACCCGGCTGATCTGCCAGCCACTCTGTGTTGTCAGGGTTGCACCAATCTCCGGCGCTTTCTCTGCGCATATGCGCACCGCGTGTTCCGGCCCGCCATCCGCCAGGGCACCAAGCAGTGCAGGCTTCAGTTGCCCGGCATATTGCTGTACCAGGCCCAGCGCCTGTTGGTACAGTGCCGATTCATCCATCCCCGGACCTGGACTCGCCGCACTTTCCACTGATGTATCCGCGGCCAGCACCAATGGCTGCGCCAGCAGCAGAAGCCCAATGGCCAGTGTCTCAACAACAAATCTCATCAATCCTGCGCTCCCTGTTCAAACGAATTCTCCCGGGGCTGCTGCAACATCATTTCAGCAGATCGCCCATCGCGTAGATATTGTCCCAGACCGGGGTAACTTCCGTCACCGGGGTACGACCGAGCCGGACAATAACCGCGTCTTTCTCGGGAATACACAGGATCCGCTGGCCATCGTATCCGCTACAGTAGAACAGATCGGGGTTGGAAGGTTTCATCCACCAGTGGGCACCATAACAGCTTTCACTGTCCCGGTAAGTGGGCGTACGTGCATAGTCGACCCAGTCCCGCGGCAGAATTTCATGCCCGTCCCAGTGGCCACCGCGCAGGTAAAGGAGGCCAAACCGGGCAAAATCCTGTGGCGTTGCCAGCAGATAGGAAGAGCCGATAAAAGTACCGGAGGTATCAAATTTTGGTGTTGCCGACCGGATGCCGACAGGCTCAAACAACTCATCATTCATGAAGCGGAGCATCCCGGAAGCACCGCCACCCACGGCTTCTTTGAGGATGCGGCAGATAATATTGGTTGTGCCGCTGCTGTAAGACCAGGTTGACCCTGGCGGGTGTGCCAGCGGTTTGGCCGCCGCAAAGGTTCCCGTATCGTGACGACCTTCAAACTGCAGCATCGGGATCACATCCGAGACCTGCCCGTCCACATAATCCTCGGCAAACTCGAGTCCGCTGGACATGCGCAGCAACTGGTCCAGGGTAATCGCGGCGCGCTCGTCGTCTGCCCACTCCGGCACAGGTGCCGGCGCATATATATCCAGCCTGCCCTGTTTCACCAGGATTCCCACCAGCGCCTGGGTAATGCTTTTGGCCATCGACCAGGAATACTGCAGGTAAAAGGCATTCGCGCCAGCACTGTAACGCTCAAAGACCAGTTGCCCACGCTGGACCACCAGCAGTGCATAGGTCACACCCTGGGCTTCCGACAACTCGAAAATCCGATCCGCACACAAGTTGAATTCCTGATCATCTGCTGTTGTGACTGTGCCGCGGGGCCAGGTTTCGGTGGGCCATGGCAGACCGTCGGGTTGGGCTGGCAAGGGCGGCAGGTTGGTGGCTATAGATGCTGGCTTCAGCACGGCAGGTTCCTCTTCGGTTTGGCGGCTGCAGGCAGAATGCATTTGCGGTCCCCACCGGGTCAAGCGCAGACGGACCGGATTGTGGCAAAATAGCCAACTCTCACCGGCAAAGGCATGCATGATGGTACAAGGTATTAATGAAGCAGCAGTTACGGCATGGCTTGAGGAAAATGTACCGGGCGCCCGGGGGCCCTTTACGTTTTCACTGATTGCCGGTGGTCATTCCAACCTGACCTACAGGTGCACCGACAGTACGGGGGCCAGCTACGTGTTGCGCCGTCCACCCCTGGGCCACGTCCTCGAGAGTGCCCACGATATGGGCAGGGAGTACAGGATCATTTCCGCATTGCAGGGGTCAAGGGTACCCGTACCCACGAGTTATGGCCTGTGCCAGGACCATGCTGTAAACGACGCCAATTTTTATGTCATGTCTTATATCGACGGGCTGGTGCTGAACGATTCCGTGGTCGGGGAACAGGTTCTGGCCAGTGATCGCCATGCCCTCGGCATTGATGTCATGAATATCCTGTGCGAGCTTCACGCCGTGGACCCGGATGCAGTTGGGCTTGGCGATCTGGGGCGCAAGGAAGCCTACCTGGCTCGTCAGCTGAAGCGCTGGACACGCCAGTGGGAAGAAACGAAAACACACGAAATCCCGGAAATGGAAGAGTCCTGTCGTATCCTTACTGAGACCATGCCGGTGCAGATTGGGGCGACCATCGTTCACGGCGACTACCGGCTCGGCAACATGATTGTCAATGGCCCCAGGGTGAGTGCCATCCTCGACTGGGAGCTCTGCACCCTGGGCGACCCGCTGGCTGACGTCGGTTATCTGCTGAACAACTGGGTGGCACCAAATGAAATGGAAAATGGTGCCAATGACCAGGCACCAACCGCCGTGGGTGGCTACCCCTCGCGCGATGCACTTTGCGAAATCTACGAGGCAAGAACGGGCCGCGACCTGGCAAAAATCAACTACTACCGGGCGTTTTCCCACTGGCGCCTGGCTGCCATTGGCCAGGGTGTCTACAAGCGCTACCTGGTCGGTGCCATGGGTGACGGCCATGGGGTAGACCTGGATCGCCAGAAAGCCGGCGTGCAGAAACGAGCCGCGGCCGCGCTGGCCCTGCTGGAAGGCTAAACGCCCGCAAGGCGGCCCAGCACATCGCCTGGCATACGGAACTTTTTGTCAATTCTCCGAATGATTTTTCCCTGAAACGACTCTCACTCACTGAAAACAGCAGACAGGACCTGGTTTGAAACACGAAAGCGACCTCTTCCTGGCCCGCAACCTGCTGAAAGGTGATGCAAGGGAGTTTGACCGCTTTTTTGCGGATTACTTTCCCAGGCTTTACCGGTTTGCCATGACACGCATGGACACCGACGAGTCGGCTGCGCAGGACGTCGTGCAAACCACGCTGATGAACGCTGTTCGATCCATGGACAGTTACCGAGGAGAAGCGTCAATGTTCACATGGCTCTGCCAGATCTGCCGGAACGAGATCAACGCCCACTTTCGCCGGCTTCAGCGTTCGGTGCCCGTGGTTGCCCAGGACGATGACGCCATCCGGCCCATTCTGGAGTCGCTCGAAGCTGAAAGTCGTGACAACCCGGAGAGTGCCTTCCAGGGCAGCGAAATCACTCAGCTGATCCAGGACGTGCTGGATTACCTGCCGGCCAACTACGGCAATGCACTCGAATGGAAATATATCGAGGGATTTTCGGTCACGGAAATTGCCGCGCGTCTTGAGGTGACTGAACTTGCTGCCCAATCCCTGTTGTCCCGGGCACGCAACGCGTTTCGAGACGCCATATTGAAGCTGTCGCCACAATTGGCGATGCGGGGGGAATGACCATGTCCAGACAGGGTAAGCCTGCAATGGATGAAGACAATATTCGCGAATTACTCCAGAAAGTGGGTGCCAGACCTGCGCCACCTGCGGACGTTGAGGCGCGCATCAAGGAGAAGGTGGCCGCTGCCTGGCGGGAGGAAGTCAAACGCCGGCAACAGCGAACCTGGACCCGCTACGCGCTGGCGGCATCTGTGGTCATGGCACTGACCCTGACCTGGATGGTGGTACCCACCGGACAGGAGATGGTGCCCATTGCCGAAGTTGCCCATATTGTGGGGAATGCAGAAGTCCAGGACGCTGATGGCAACTGGCAGTTACTTGTCCCTGGCACCCGTCTGGGCACCCAGTCACTCAGAACCGGTGCCGATTCGTTTGTGGCGCTGGCAACCGAGGGAGGCCTGTCCCTGCGTATTGCCGACAATAGCGAAGTGCAGCTTGCCAGTGACAATTGCGTAAGCTTGGTGAAAGGTGCCCTTTATGCCGACACGGCCAATCGCAAGGGCAACGAGATTACGGTCAATACACCCTTTGGCCAGGCACGTGATATAGGCACCCGTTTTGAAGTAAGGCTGAGCGATGATAGCTGGCACGTACAGGTTCGCGACGGTGTGGTTGAAGTGAAAGATGATGGCATCCTGGAACACACCGGTGCCGGTGATCGCCTGACTATCTCCAGGACCAACCTGGTTGCGAAAGAAACTGTGAGCAGTGATGACCCCAGTTGGCAGTGGGCGGCCGTTGCGGCTGTCCCCTTCAGGATTGAGGGTGCGAGCCTGCACGACTATCTGGGCTGGGTTGCCCACGAAACCGGCGCCAGACTCAACTTTGCCAGTGACAGTGTCGAGGCGCAGGCAAAACGTACTATACTCCACGGGTCTATTAATGGACTGTCGCCACAGGATTCCCTGACGGCTGTACTGGCAACAACCAACTTCCAGGCCAGTTCAGTCACGGCAGGCGTTCTGATGATTGAAAGGCCAAGTGAATAGCCGATCAATCAGCGAGCCAGGAGCCAGTAGCGCGCCGTCCCATGCCGAGAGGTTGGATTGTCAGTTTTTTCCCTCCGCGCCCTTTTTCTGGCCACTGTCCTTCTGTTCCATACGAGTACCGCAGCAGGTAGTTCTACCGACAGCCTGGAAGCATTTCTCGTCAGGGCCAATGATGCTGGCCTGAAGATCCTGTTCAGTTCGGATCTGATTTCACCCCGCTATACCGTGACCTTTGACCCGGGCCAGCCCGTTACTCTCCAGCAGGTCAGGCAGGCTCTCGCAGCCTTTGACCTGGGCCTGGTGGCACAGGGCGACATCTGGCTCGTCCAACGGACCGGCATCGAGGCGCAAACGGAAGCCCCTGAGGTGCCGCCGCCCGCTATTCCGCTACCTGCGATTGAGGAAATGGTTGTCACCAGCAGCCACTACAAGTTGCTGATGCGTGACAGGACCCGCGCTGAATTGCTCGATCATGAAGAATTGCATGCCCGCCCGGTGGCCGGCAATGACGCCGTGCGCATTGTTAACCAGTTGCCAGGCAGTGCAACCAACGGGGTCTCGGGCCGCCCTCGCGTTCGCGGTGGTCACGAGGATGAGACCCTGGTGCTGTTTGACGGCGTCAGGCTTGGCAAACCGTTTCACTTCGGAAGCTACAACAGCCTGTTCAGCAGTTTTGATAACCGTATCATTGACAGCCTGGAGTTCTATACCGGCGGCTTTCCCGCGAAATACGGCGACCGCCTCAGCGCGGCAATGGTGATTGAGCCAGTGATACCCGACGCTGATGTCCGGGAACTGGGGCTGGGGCTCGTGACGGCTTCTTACCTGCAGTCGGCGGCCCGGGCAGACCGACAATGGCTGATCGCCGCAAGACGCAGTAGCCTCGAGATAGCGACCGAGTTGCTGGAGAATGACCCGGGCACACCGGTTTTTGCGGACCTGTTTGCGAGCTATCGCTGGCAACCCAACGCAAGTGACGAATTTTCTGCCAGCCTGCTCTGGTTTGGTGACGACACCCTGATTAATACCACCTCTGAGTCCGAGGTTTCCACATCAGTTGAGAGCAATACGAACCTTTGGCTCAAGTGGGCGAGAACGTTCAGCGACAGGCTGTTTGCTGAGAGTTGGGCGACGCTTGTCATCCAGAAAAGTGACCGTGATGGCGTCATCAGCAACCTGACCCGTTCCAGCGGCGAGATTGAGGACAAGCGTGAATTCCGTGCTTACGGTCTCAAGCAGGCGTTCGAGTACACACCCTGGAAAAACCGCCTGGTGGAGTTTGGCTGGGACTATCGTTTTATCGAAGCAGAATACGAAATAGAAA
Organism: Pseudomonadota bacterium; assembly: GCA_047947185.1. Taxonomy (GTDB): domain Bacteria; phylum Pseudomonadota; class Gammaproteobacteria; order Pseudomonadales; family Azotimanducaceae; genus JANQJA01. The sequence continues at coordinate 5,652,275 of CP170502.1, read as the reverse complement.
GCGAACTCGACATTGCACCCGCGTTTGCCAGTCTCTCAAACTTTCCCAGGCCCGCAATGCTGGAGGAGGAAGTCAGCGAAACCGGCCACCAGCTTGCACTTTATTCCAGCCTACGGCAACGCCTGCTGCGTAAGCTCACCATGGAGATAGGCGTACGTTACGATTTTCAGCACTATGAACACGGCATTCACGATTACCAGTTCAGTCCCAGGGTAAACCTGCTGTTCGAACCGGTGCCATCAACCCAGCTACGACTGGGTTGGGGACGTTTCAGCCAGGCTGAAGGACTGCAGGAACTGAATGTCAGTGATGGCCTGCTCGACTTTCAGGCGACCCAGCAGGCGGAACACACTGTCCTCGGCATCAGCCACAGCTTTGGAAATGGTATTGACATAAAGCTGGAGGCCTACCAGAAACGCTCACGGGAACCCGATATCTACTTCGACAACCTCACCGATCCGCTGAGCCTACTGCCAGAACTTCAGGCTGATCGGGTAAGAATTGAGACCATGGGGTCATTGGCACAGGGTATTGAACTCTCGGTGGCAGGCAACCACCGGGGATACAGCTATTGGGCGAACTACAGTTACTCGACGGTCAAGGACCTGGTTGGTTCAGACTATGTTCGACGTAGCTGGGACCAGAACCGCGCCATGAACGTCGGGCTGGGCCATGCCTTCGGTGGCTGGCAAACCGCAGCCACGCTCGCCTGGCATGATGGTTGGCAAACCACCCCGCTCACCTTTGATGGCAACCAGGTCAGGGCAGCGGCAAGGAACAGTGCCAGCTACGGCAGTTTTACCAGCCTCGACATCAAGACCAGCCAACAATGGCACTTGAACAGGAGTCAACTGCGACTCGAGATCGGGATCACCAACCTGCTCGGCCGCGAGAACATCGGCGGCATCGAATACCAACTGGACAGCGGCCAACTGACCTCAATCACCAGAAAGGGCCTGCCCCTGCTACCCTTTGTGGACCTCTACTGGCGTTTCTAGCCACCATCCCCCCGGAGGCCCGTAGGGCACACACCCCGTCGTCCCGACCGGAGGCCCGGAGGACACACACCCCGTCATCCCGACCGGAGGCCCGGAGGACACACCACTGTCATCCCGACCGGAGGCCGTCAGGCCGTAGCGGAGGGATCTCGTTTTTACCCCGAGGTTTCTCCACTCCGCGGCTAACGCCGCTACGGTCGAAACGACACTGGATGTCGTCCCGACCGGAGGCCCGGAGGGCACACACCTTGTCATCCCGACCGGAGGCCCGCAAGGGCCGGAGGGGAGGGATCTCGCTTTTACCCCGAGGTTTCTCCACTCCGCGGCTAACGCCGCTACGGTCGAAACGACACTGGATGTCGTCCCGACCGGAGGCCCGGAGGGCACACACCTTGTCATCCCGACCGGAGGCCCGCAAGGGCCGGAGCGGAGGGATCTCGCTTTTACCCCGGGGTTTCTCCACTCCGCGGCTAGCGCCGCTACGGTCGAAACGACACTGGATGTCGTCCCGACCGGAGGCCCGGAGGGCACACTCCTTGTCATCCCGACCGGAGGCCGTCAGGGCCGGAGCGGAGGGATCTCGCTTTTAAACCCCGGGGTTTCTCCACTCCGCGGCTAGCGCCGCTACGGTCGAAACGACACTGTACGTCGTCCCGACCGGAGGCCCGCAAGGGCCGGAGCGGAGGGATCTCGCTTTAAACCCGAGGTTTCTCCACTCCGCGGCTAACGCCGCTACGGTCGAAACGACACTGGGGTAGATGGCTCAGGCCGCTGCGGTCGAAACGACACTGGGGTAGATGGCTCACGCCGCTGCGGTCGAAACGACACTGGGGTAGATGGCTCAGGCCGCTGCGGTCGAAACGACGCAGGCTAACTCAGTTTTTGCTGCACGGTATCCAGTAGCGCCTGAATTTCTTTCCGGCGCCCCATATCCGCAAGCTCGCGTCCGGGCCTGGGGGCTGCGTTCAGCGCCCTGGTCAGGACATCCCGTGCCTTGGCGTACTCAGCCTGATCAACCAGGAAATCGCCATAAAAGTAATTCGAATCAATCCCGTCCGGGTTCATGTTGACGGCCTGCTCAAGCAACTCACGCGCCTTCTTGTCACTGCCAAAAGCAACCGGCCAGCCGGGTACCTGGTAATAAAGTGCGCCGAGGCTGGTGTAGGCAGAGCCATCGAGTGCCTTGTCATCAATTTTCATTGCCTGTTCGAGGGACGCCCGTGCGGCTTTCACCCACTTCAGCGCGCCAAGCCCGCCCGCTTTGCCGGCGTAGGTACTCTGGATGATGCCCTGCCAGATAAGCACTGCTGCATCATCGGGATGGGCCGCGACAGCCGATTCTGCCTGGTTAATCAATGCCTCAAACGCCGCTACCTGCTCATCACCGGTCAGTTGGTAATTGGCCCTCGCCCAGCCGGACTGGAGTGCCTCAACATCACCCGCAAGAACAGATTGGCCAAAAGCCAGCAGCAAAGCGGCCGTTATCCAGATTTTCATAGTGAACCCTCCTCATGGTTTGCAAAACGTTTGATGGTCTTGAGCTGTTTGCCGATTGCCCTGTCGACAACGCCGGGAAACAGCGCATTCATCTTGACCTGGGCACGCTCAACAGCACCCAGTTGTACACGGGACTGGCTTCGCTGCATGGCGGCGATGATCACCTCTGCCACTCGCTCCGCAGAATCCTGGGTCACGCCAAGGGCAACATTGGCGTCGTTCGCAGCGCCGGCGTTCATGTCAGTTATCGTCGCCCTCGGCGACACGTAGATGACCTCAACACGACTGTCACTCAACTCGCGCTTCAGGGACTCGGAAAAACCCCTGATTGCATGTTTCGATGCGCAATAGGCCACATAACCGGGATAACCTATCGCCCCAAAGGTTGAGCCCAGGTTCACAATCATGGCCGCTGGTCGTCCCGTCAGGTATGGCAGCAGTGACTGCGTCAACAGCATGGGTGACGTCACGTTGGTGGCAATCACCCGCTCAATATCGGTCTGTTCAAAAATACCGAATTCGTTGACACCCGCATTGTTGAGCAACACGTTGCAACGCTGTGCTTCTGCGGCCAGGCGTACCCGTTCACGGTCTTCCGCGCAGTTCAGGTCACCCTGTACCGTCTGTGCACGACCACCACAAAGGCGCGCAATCTCGTCAAGGCGTTCGCGATTCCTGCCGTGAAGCAGTACAAACGCACCGGCGTCTGTCAGTTCTACAGCCAGTGCCGCACCAATACCACCCGTGGCTCCGGTCAGAAGGACACGCATCTCTTTCATGGCAAGCCGCGTCATCAGGCAGCGCGCCTGGCAACGGCTTCCGCGCAAGCCGGAATGGCACGATAAACATCGCCATAGAGGCGGTACATCATGTTGGCCACATGTATGATCGCGGCCTGGTCTTCCGGCGCTGTGATTTTGTTCATCGCGCGTTCAAAGTAACCGATGTGGTCCTGATCCAGCTCACCGTGAGTTGTCAGGTAGGTCATGGCACTGTCCGGCAATCCCAGCTTGTCCTGCACAATGCGGGCGACCGCCGGGGCCATGGATGCACTTGTCCCTTCCAGTACAAGTACCATGCCAAACACACCCACAGGATTAATGCGGGAAATATAGTCGTAAAGGAACGAAACCATAACCTCGGTTGCAAAAGGTGGCTCTCCTGATTCGTAAGCCGCCCGGTCATAACCGCAAGCCGCTATGTCATCAAGAATCCACTGTTCGTGGCCAAATTCTTCACCAATGTAATCGTGAATCGTCTTCTGCAACCACGCCTGGTGGGGGCGAAGCCTGCTACCGGCCGACATCAGCAAAGGCACCGTATGCCGCACGTGATGAAAGGCCTGGTCGAGAAAAGCGACATAGGTTTCCAGGGTGAAGTTGCCTTCAAATACCTGGTGAATAATGGGCGCGGAAAGCAGGTATTGCTGGCCCTCTTCTGTTTCCTTCTGGACTCGGTCAAAAAACTGCACTGTGTTCTCCTTCTGCAATTTTGTTTCAATCGGGGTTTCCTGGTGCGCCACGTCAGCCTGCTGATAATGCGCTTCAATCACCTCCTCGCAGGCCCTCGTCACGTCTTCGCGCTTGAGCCGGCCGTTGTCGGTTACAAAGTTGGCGGCCAGCGGCTCATTCATGATGATGTAGGCATGGGTGCGGGCATAATCCGGCAACTCGGCATTGGCAGTAGCAACGATGCTGGCCACTTCGGCATCTGTCTGGGGAAAGCGCAGCCAGAGCAGCGCCAGGTTGTGATTCCTCGCCTCGCCAACAACCAGTGCCTGCCCGATGGCCGCATGCTGCGTCAGCGATGCTTCCACCCATTCAGGATTAACGTTGCGGCCAAACGCGGTGATGAAAACGTTGCGGCGTCGACCGTCAATGTAGACGTAACCGTCCTCATCAATGTGACCCAGGTCACCCGTGGCGTACCAGGCGTCCGTTTGGGCCGGTTGCCCCAGGTACCCTGTCATCACCGTACCGGAAACTTCAATTTCCCCGGAGGCGTTAACGCGTAACCTGGCATGGGGTAATGCACGTCCAACAGAACCGCTACGGCTCGCACCGGGCAAGTTCAGCGTCACAACCGAACCGCACTCAGAAAGTCCGTAACCTTCATAAACCGGTAACCCGGCCTCCATAGCGCGTTCCAGCAGGCCCTGGCTTACCCTGCCACCACCCACCGCAATCAGCTTGAAGCTCTTCGCGCTGACCATGCCAAACTGGCACAGGGTGGTAAGGGCAGTCAGCAGTTGAGGCACCAGAATCAGGCTGTCCGGTTCGAACCGGCCAATCACCCTGGAGAATTTTTCAACATCCAGGCTGCTGGCACCTACACCAACAAGGTCCAGCGAGGGTACACAAACCGTCACGCCCCGCATCAGCGGCGCATAGAGGCCAGCGATGTTTTCCAGCAGCGTCGCCAACGGGAGCACACACAGGTGATTCCTGATTGGCACCTCTGCAAGCGCACTCACGATGGAGGCTGTTACTTTGTCGATACTCCCGGCAGCAAGGCAGACACCTTTGGGTGCACCTGTGCTGCCCGAGGTATAGGTGATCTTGCACGGGCCCTGCTGCCCGCTAATGATTCCGCCGGGGACAGGGCTCAACGGCATCGCTACCAGGTTTGTGCCCGGCACGCGAACCAGTGCACCCGAGCTGACAACAGCCCTGGCCAGTCCATCAGTGACTTCATCGGTGAGGAAAAGGTCCACACCCGCATCTTTCAGGACATGATCACGCTGCCCGTCAGAGAAAAACCGGGGAACCGGAATACTGTTGATGCCCGCCCTGGCCAGGGCAAGGTCAAGCACCGCCCACTCGATACCATTATCCACCTGGAAGGCGACTGTCCTTGCGTGTTGTGCGGTCAGCCATTCAGCAAGCTGATTGATGTCGCGCCAGAGTTCGGCGTAACCCAGCATTCCCTGGTCAGTAACCAGCGCGGATGCACTCGGCTGTTGGCGGGCATGTTGTTCAATGGCGGTCAGCAAATTTTCCATCAGGCAGCCCTCGCACCAAACAGCGCCAACAGTTGGGAAATTGCCACCACACCCGCCTCGATGCTACCGGCCATGACCTGTGGCTCAAGTTCGTAGTAGCGTCCCCAGTTGCCTGCAGTGGTAAGCCTTGCCGGATCCGCCGCACCCAACACGGTAGCCGCGATACCCAGTTTATCAAGGCAACCCCGAACGGGGGCGGTGACCGTGCAGACCGCCATGCTGAACCGTCGCTGAAGCAGTTCGGGGGCCAACTGCATCATCAGGGGCAGGACATAGCGTTTATGGCGAACTGCAAGGCCACCAATCTCTACAATCGCCGCGCGTTCGAGTGTTGCCCCGGACGCCAGCGATTGTTCTATCGGTAAATCCAGATACTGCTCAAGAAACAGTGGGGTCTCGGCAGCACCGGCAAAACCAGCACAGCCAACCAGTTGATCTCCACTGTACATATTGAAACTGTTGGGCAGCACATGATGGTGGCAGGTACCAAAATGCCGTTCGTATTGGGAGGCGACCAGCGTCTGCGCCGCGTCAAACCCGGCTGAACCGGCATCAACTACTTCAAACCTGAATCCGTCCAACATCTTGCCCTACCACACCATCAGTTGTTTTATTGTCCCGTTTGATGGCGGCAGGCGAAAAATCATTCGCGCTATGTTTGCTTTTTTTCCCTTTCTGAAGTGCGGCGAAACATCGTTTACAATCATGGGCTTACACGAGGTACCCCAATGTTGTCCAAAGCCCTTCGATACGGAACAATAAGCGTTCTCATTTCACTGACCGGCGTATTACTGCTTGCCGCCGTCATGTGGCTGCTACCCTTCAAGGACATGAGTCCATTGGCGCCCCCTGAGGCAACAGCGCCGGGTTTTATTGTGCTTGGCGACTGGGGCGAAGGAGACTATCGACAACGACGCGTTGCGGCGCTGATGGAGCATGCCTGTCGCGCTGGCGGTGTCGACTTCATCCAATCCGTGGGTGACAACTTCTATCCCGATGGCGTGCAGTCGCCCGAAGATCCCTTCTGGCAAACCCACTTTGAGGCCATCTACGATTCCACCTGCCTGGCCCAGCTACCCTTCTATGCTGCCTTCGGCAACCACGATTATGGTGGCAAACCCGATGCCCAACTCGAATACGCGCTGGCCCACCCGAATCGCTGGAAAATGCCCGGGGCCTGGTATGTGCATCGGCACGGCCTGTTCACCATTGCCGTGCTGGATACCAACCAGTCAATTGAGGCGCAGCGGCAATTCCTGCACGAGGCGTTTACCGGCGATACCTCCAGCTGGCGTATCGTCGCCGGTCACCACAATGTGAGAACCCTGTCTGCGAAGTACCACGACGATGTGCGACTGCAGCAGGCAATCCTGGAAGACCTGAAAGCGCTTGGCGTTCACTTTTACCTGAGTGGCCACTCCCACAATCTCCAGCTGTTGGCTTACCCGGGGGAACCGCTTTACGTTGTCTCCGGTGGTGGTGGCAAATCACCCAGGGGCATGTTGGCTGACAGCCAGGCACCCTTCCTTGCAGTCAAGAACGGCTTTGCCGCCTTGCAGTTCACCGACACCGAGGCACTTGTCAGCTTTACCGTAACCAGCGGCGAGTTCCTTACCAGCTTCGCCAGTGAAACTGTCAGGTTCAGTATTGACCGTGCTTGCCTCTCGCAAGTAACAGGACCTGAATGTATCAGGCGGTTACCTGCTATCTAAAGGAGCAGTTCGCCGCAGGCCGAGGGCAGTGAAGACAGGCCCAACGAGTTCAAAGAAGATGGTAGCCCCAATGGTCACCATCACCACCTCACTGGCCAGGTCAGGGAACAATTGTTTCGCGTAAATGGCTGTACCGAGCGCAACACCCGCCTGCGGCAGGAGGCTGAAGCCAAGATAGGTTTTCTCCCGTCCACTCAGTATGTGCGGCAGGTACAGGTGACACCCCAGGACCCGCCCCAGCACCCTGAAAACGATGTAGCCGAGACCAGCTACCGACAGTACCGCCAGACCTGACGGTTCAAAAGAAGCACCCACCAGAATCAGGAAGAGCAGCAGGAACGGCCATTCGATATGTTCAATCTCGTGAAACGCAAATTTGTGATGTCTGCCGTACCAGGAGACCATCATGCCCATGACAATGCTGGCCAGCAGGTAGGAAGCGCCGAGCAACAATGACAGCCCGGCACACAACATCACCATGCCAACTGCTTCAAGCAAAGTTGGCTCACCCTCTTTGATGCGGCCGGACAGCAGGGCCATGGGCAATCCCAGGCCGGCGCCAAGGGCAATCGATCCACCCAACTCCAGCAGGGCATCATGAACGAAATCAACGCTAAACGTCTCACTTGCGAACAAATGAACAAACGTCATGACCACACTGAACAAAAGCAAGCCCCAGACGTCATCAAGCGCAACGATTCCCGGCAGAAAACGTTTCAACCGGGAGTCTCCCGGTGTGCTGTTCACCACGTCCAGGGTGGCGATGGGATCAGTGGCCAGGCTCACCCCCGCAAGAATCAGGGCAAGGGGGACACTCACGCCAATCAACAGGAGCCCGGCCAGCACCGTTGCGAAAGTACCCAGGGTAATCACCAGGGAGAGCAGGATTGAGGCACTGCCATAACGGCCGATCAGGTCGCGGTCGAGTTTGCCACCCAGCAGGAAACCGATCATGGTCAGTGCCACAGTGGTGATGTAGTCAAACCAGGCGTTACTGAGATCAGGCAGCAGGTCCAGCCCCACGGGACCAATGCCAATTCCCAGCAGGATCAGCATGGTAACGCGCGGCACGTGAGTGCGACTGCCAATCGCCTGGGCTGCAAGCCCCAGCAGCATCAGCACACCAAGACTGGTCAGCGTGGTCGCGATTGTCTCTGTGGCCAGGATACTCTCTCCATGCAGATTCCATGCGGGTCCGGGCAGTATGAACGGGGACTGCCTCCTTCACCAGTCACAGGCTCACAAGACTGTCGATTAGGGCGCTGAATAAGTATCATGGTTTCGACCGCTTAACGCACAACCAACGGACAGGGCACCATCATGATCAAGGTAATGCCGGACCACGGCAGACAATGGCAGGAACTCAGGGAGGAGATGGTTGACAGGGGCGCGGCGGACGCCAAGTGGCGTGATGGCAAGACCGCGGTTTATGTCTTCAACGCGGGTGAAGACGTGGCCCAGGTCCAGAAAGAGGCCTATACCCTGTACATGTCCGAAAACGGCCTGGGGCCGGCTGCCTTTCCCAGCCTGAAGCAGATGGAGGACGAGGTGGTTGGCATGGGACTGTACCTGCTGCATGCACCCGAGGAAGCCGCGGGCAATATCACCTCGGGTGGCACCGATTCCATCACCATGGCCGTCAAGGCTGCCCGTGATTTTGCCGTGGCGGAAAAAAATCTGACCGGCCAGGGCAATATCGTTGCGCCCTGGTCTGCACACCCCGCCTTTGACAAGGCAGCCATGATGATGGGGCTCGAGATGCGCCGGATACCTGTCGGCAAGGACCTGCTTGCTGACGCCGGTGCTATGGCCGATGCCATTGATGACAGCACCATTATGCTGGTGGGATCAGCTCCCAGCTTCCCTTATGGCCTGATAGACCCCATTGCAGAACTCGGCGAGGTCGCAACAAAACACCGGGTCTGGCTCCACGTTGATGCCTGCGTCGGCGGCTACATTGCACCTTTTGTCCGGATGAACGGCGCAGCAATTGCCCCGTTTGATTTTGCGGTACCCGCGGTACATTCCATGTCAGCAGACCTGCACAAGTACGGTTACTGCGCCAAGGGCGCATCGACCGTGCTGTTTCGCAGCGACGCCCTGCGACAATTCATGATCTTCGACTGCAAGGACTGGCCCGGCGGGCGCATGATCACACCAACCCTGGCCGGCACGCGGCCTGGTGGTGCCATATCCGCGGCCTGGGCTGTCATGAACTTCCTTGGCGTTGAAGGCTATTGTGCCAAACACAGGCAGGTGACCGACGCACGCGAGGCCATCGAGGCCGGTGTCAGGGAACTGGGTTTTGACGTGCTGGGCAGGCCGCAGCTTGGCATTGTGGCCTTTTCACACCCGGAGGTTGACGTGTTTGCGGTCTACAAGAACATGTACAAGCGTGGCTGGTTTACCAGCCTGACAACGGAACCTAGAGCATTGCACCTGATGTTGTCACCCTTCCATGCCAGCGTTGTCGATGTCTACCTGAGTGACCTCGCAGCGTCACTGGCAGCGGTCAGGGGCGGCGACACGGACAGCGTTACCGAAGCCAGATATTCCTGAGGTCCTGATGAGATATAACCCTTTTGGCACCACCGGCCTGCAGGTCTCGGAACTGGTGTTTGGTGGCGGCGCCGTTGGCGGCCTGCTCATCAACCAGCCTGACGACATTAAACTGGACACGGTGAGGCGAGCCCTGGCTGCCGGTATCAACTGGATTGATACGGCCCCCTCCTACGGCAAGGGAAAGTCAGAAGAAGCGTTGGGCTGGATTCTGAGGGAAGTTGATCCGGTCCCGCACGTTTCAACCAAGGTGAGCATTAATACCAGCAACCTGTTTGACATTGCCGGCCAGGTCGAGTCGTCCCTCACCGCTTCGCTGCAGCGCCTGAACCAGCCCAAGGTGACCCTGTTACAGCTTCACAATCCCATCGCGGCAACCACGGGGGAACGGGCAATTGGTATTGCAGATCTGCTCAAGCCACACGGTGTTCTGGATGCCCTGCACCAGGTACGCGACGCAAACCTCTGTGATTTTGTTGGCATCACCGCGCTGGGTGATACGCCATCTATCATCAAGGTGCTAAAAAGCAATCGCGTTGATTCTGCCCAGGTCTACTTCAACCTGCTTAATCCGTCTGCCGTGCAGACACCACCGCCGGCCTGGCCCTGTTACAACTTCACGGGGATTGTCGATACCTGCGCAGAACACGGTGTTGCCGCCATGAACATCCGCGTGTTTTCAGCTGGCGTGATTGCCACTGACGCGCGACATGGCCGCGAACGTCCCCTGACGCCGGGCGACACGGTAGAAAGCGAAACCAAAAAGGCAGCGGCCCTGTTTGCCGCAATCGGGGACAAATACGGCACCCGGGCACAGACTGCCATCAGGTTTGCCCTGGCACAGCCACGCCTGGCATGTATTGTCTTTGGCCTGGCGGAACCCGCGCATCTGACCGAGGCCATAGAAGCGGCAGCTTTGGGCCCACTGGACAGTGACGCCATCAGCGAAATCAACAACCTGTACCGGACGTACAGCGGTTAGTTACCAGCGAGCCGCACCCCTGTAGGCAGGCGCAGGCCAAGCCTAAAGGTCGGGGTCCCGCCGCAGCGCCTTCGCCTTGCCACGCAGCTTTTTCTCATCAAGACGCCTGGCCACCGCTGATTTTGAGGGTTTGGTCTGGCGCCGCACCTTCCTGACCACCTGCGCACGCTGCAGCAGTTCATCCAGTCGCGCCAGGGCATCTTCACGGTTCTTTTCCTGGCTGCGAAACTGTTGCGCCTTGATAACAATCACGCCCTCACCCGTCAGGCGGGAGTCCCGCAGGCGTTTCAGGCGCGACTTTAATTCGTCGGGCAATGAGGAGGCATCAATATCAAACCGCAGGTGTATAGCCGTTGATACCTTGTTGACGTTCTGCCCACCCGGTCCACTCGACCGCATGGCAGAAATGTCAATCTCGCGCTCTGGAATGTCCGTCACCGAAATTGCCATCTTATGCCCGCGACATGAACTTGCCGTTTGTTGTATTGATCTTGATTCGTTCACCCTGTTCAACATACTCGGGCACCTGCACGGTGAGCCCGGACGTCATGACCGCGGGTTTGCTGCGGGCACTGGCTGTTGCCCCCTTGATTGAGGGTGAGGTTTCAACAATCTCCATAACAACCGACTGCGGCAGGTCAATGGCCACGAGGCGGTCTTCAACCAGCAGCGCGGTGATGCCCTCAAGACCTTCCATGAGGTACTCTTTTTGTCCCTCAAGCGAATCTTCATCCAACTGGTACTGCGCAAAGTCTTCAAGGTTCATGAAGACGTACTGGTTGCCGTCAATATAGGAGAACTGTACCTGGATGCGCTGACAGTCCGCTTCATTCAGCATCAGGTCACCCTTAAAAGACTCGTCGAGTTTCTGCCCCGTTACAAGGTTGTTGAACCTCACCTTGTACAGGGTAGATGCACCCCGTGCCGATGGGCTGCGGGACTCGATGTGGCTCACAATGTGGGGAACACCTTCAAGATCGATGACATCACCTTTCTTCAGATCACTGGCTCTTGGCATGGGGGCCTCGCTAAACTGGGATGGACAATTCTAGCGCGAATGGCCGACAAAATGATCGAGCGGGAAGACCTGGTGCACATTGCGAACACCTCCATGCCTTTTGGCCGCTTCAAGGGACGTATCCTTGCGGATCTACCGGAAGAGTACCTGCTCTGGTTTGTTGATCGTGGATTTCCCGCCGGCAAACTTGGCGAACTGATGCAACTCACCCTCGAGATCAAAATCAACGGCCTGGAGTCGTTGCTTGATCCCCTTCGCGACCGGTAGGGCGCCTGACGACATCAGGAAGCGTAGCGTAACACCTCATCTATGCGCCGCAGCCGTTCACTGACCTGGGTGGTTTCCAGGATGGACTGCATCACATCAGGTTCGAATCGCAGGAACTGGAACAGCTTGAAGGAAAACTGCGCCGGGGTCTGGGCAAGCCACGCGTCTTCCGCCAGCAGCCGTGTCAGCACCGGGCTATCCCGTCGCGTCATCTCAATCAGCCGGTCGTTGATCTGCACCTGCAGTGACCGCGCGTCATCCAACGGCTCGTCCTCATCCGGCAGTTCTTCCGCCTGTACAATCCGGTAGGGTAACGTCTGGACCTCCGCAACTATGCGGTAACGACCCTCAATTTTGATGTTGGCGTGAATACGTCCATCGGGTGTGGTTTCCACAATCTCGCAGAGGCCGGCCGAGAACACTTCATGCGGCTGGTAGGTTGCCTGGTTGCTGGAAATAGCCTGTTCAACCGTCTTGAACTTCTTGCCGGGGTGAATCTGCTTGCGGGTGTGGCAAACCCCTATCATCCGCTGCAGCCGGACAGCGTCATGCACCATGTCCCGGTACCGCGGTTCAAAAACGTGCAGTGGTACCGAGGTACCCGGAAATGCGACCAGGTTGGGGATGGGGAATAGCGCTATGTCTGTCATGGCAGGTCCTTTGACAATACAGGCTCTACGTTACCTGTTGCCTGTCGGATTATTCCGCGGTCCTCCAGCCACGCCAGCCCGGGCCACGTACCACCTGCCCGGGCAAGGCGCCGGTGTGTTCACCCCTGGCCAGCACAGTAACGCCATTGACCAGCACATACTGCATGCCTGTTGCGTACTGATGGGGCGCCTCGTAAGTTGCATGATCCTGGATGGTGGCCGGATCAAACACCACAATATCCGCATGGTAACCCGCCTTCAACTCACCCCGGTCGCGGAGTTTCAGGTTAGTCGCCGGCAGTCGCGTCAGTTTGTAGATGGCCTCTGGCAATGACAGTACAGCTTCCTCACGGGTGTATTTGCCCAGCACCCGGGCAAAGTTGCCGTAGGCGCGCGGATGGGTGCTGTGATTCAGGAATACGCCCTCGGTCGCCATGGACCGCGCATCCGAGCCAAAACTGACCCAGGGCAGTGCCATGACTCGCCGGACGTTCTCCTCCGACATCAGGAAATAAACAACCTGTACCCGGCTGCCGTCTTCAATAACCAGGTCAATGGCGGTTTCCGCCGCTGACTTGCCGCGCTCCGCCGCGACTTCAGCCAATGTGCGGCCCTGGTAATGGCGCAGCGCCGGATTCCTGAAACCCACCAGCAGGGTGCCCGCAGGGCCTGCCACCAGCGCCAGGTTTTCCCAGTCATTGGTGGGTCGGGTCATCTCGGCCAGCACTTTTTCGCGTATTGCCGGCTGTTTCAAGCGCTCGGCCCAGGCATCATAGCCACCTTCCTGCACCCAGGGCGGCATGGCGGCGTCCAGACCGGTCGAACCCGCGGTGTAGGTATACATGTTGGCAGATATTGCGAGCCCCTCGGCACGCGCGGCGTTGACGCGCTTGACCACGTCATCAAACTTGTCCCAGTTTTCCTGCCCGCTCATCTTCAGATGGTAGATCTCTGCCGAGACATTCGCCTCCCTGGCAATCCTGATCAGTTCATCCAGCGATTCAAGCAGGCGATTGCCTTCACTGCGCATATGGGAGATATACATGCCGTTGTATTCACCCACAACGCTGGCGAGCGCAATCAACTCTTCGGTGTCGGCGTAGAACGCCGGCGCATAAATGAGTGAAGACCCCAGGCCCAGGGCCCCATCTTCCATGGCTGCCCGCACAAGCTGTTGCATGCGGCCCAGTTCTTCAGCGGTTGGGGCACGATCCTCAAAACCCAGTTCATGCACCCGCACCGTTGTCGCGCCAATAAAAGACGCGACATTGGGCGATACGCCCCGTTCCACCAGATGTTCAAGGTACTCATCCAGCGTGGTCCAGCTCACGTCAAACTGGAGGTCACCCTGCCGCGCCGCCATCATCGCCTTCATTGCCTCATTGGCCGGACCCATTGAATTGCCTTCCCCAAACACCTCCAGCGTTACGCCCTGGCGGATATCTCCCTGGCTGCGCCCATCAGCCAGCAGGGTCTCGGTGGCCCAGCTCAACATGTTGATAAAACCCGGTGCAACGGCGAGCCCACGTGCGTCAATGACCTCGCGCGCCTCTCCTTCCAGCTCACCCATGGCAACAATCCTGTCACCCTGGATGCCAATGTCGGCAACGAAGGGCGAGCCGCCTGAGCCGTCATAGACTGTCCCATTGGTAATCAACACGTCATACCGGGTACTGACACATCCCTGGACCAGGACCAGTCCCCACAGCAGCAATATTCGAACAATCATGGAACCTGCCCCCTTTTTAGGCGTCTTTAGGCGTTTTTAGGTGTTGCGCGAATACTGGAACAGTCTGTCCAGCGCCTGGACCAGGTCTTCCCGCCGGTAAGGTTTGCGCAGTACGGTAGTCCTCGCGGTATCGTGGACCTGGTCCAGCTCAATATCGGCACCAAAGCCGGTGACAAGCAAGGCCGGTAACTCCGGCCGGTCGCGCCGCATGTCACGCAGCACCTCAAGGCCGTTGCGCTTGGGCATCATCAGGTCCAGCATCACCAGGTCAATCTCGTTACAGTTCTCCCCGTACCAGGCGATTGCTTCCTCCGGATCACCAAAAGAAGTGACTGCCATGCCAAACCGCGCCAGGTACAGCTCCGCCACCCGGCGAACGTCTTCTTCATCATCCAGCAACAATACCCGCTTGAGATTCCCGACCTGGTAGTCCTCACTTTGCCTGGCAGTATCCCTGTGCTGCTCACCAGCCAGTGGCAGCCAGATTTTTACCCTGGTGCCCTCACCCGGGCGGCTTTCAATGACAACCTCTCCGTTATGGGCTTTCACAATCGCCTGCACCGCTGGCAGTCCAAGCCCACGCCCGGCAATTTTGGTCGAATAGAGCGGCACAAATGCCTGACGCAGTTCGTCCTCATTCAGTCCTGGGCCGGTGTCGCTGACTATAATCTGCACCCGTTCACCCGCCCGCCCCAGGGTCAGCGTGACGTCACCTTCCGCCATCCCCAGCGACTCGGTGGCGTTGGCCAGCAGGTTCATGACGGCCTGGCGCAGTTGGACAACATCTCCATACACATACAGGCCTTCTTCCAGCGTCGAATGGAAGCGGATCTTGCGCGGAATTGACGCCCGGATCAGTTTCAGCATTGATCTCATTTCGGCGGAGAGATCAAACCGGGTTTGCTCCGCCTTGTCGCCCGCATACACCAGCAGTTGCCTCGACAACTCTGACGCCTTAAGGGCTGATGCCTGAATGCGCTGCGCGACCTCATATTGCATCGACCCTGCCGACATCTCTTCCATCATCATTTCCACGTTGCCAAGAATCGGCACCAGCAGATTGTTGAAGTCGTGTGCGATTGTGCCTGCCAGCACCCCCAGGCTTTCCAGCTTCTGGGCATTCAACCGATCCGCATCCAGCTGACGTCGTTCACTGATATCCCGGGCAACCAGCAGCACGTGGCGGGCCCCATCCGCCTCAAATACAGAGCTGGAGATCTCATGCCATATCAACTGGCCATTCCTGTGTACCAGGTTTAGCTGGTACACACCACTCGAACCGGCTGGTCGCGCCACCAGGTCCTGGACGTTCAGCTTGTGCTCCGCTGGAAAAATAACGCCGGGATCGGTACGCAGTTCCGTGGGCAAATAACCCAGCCGGGCCGCCACGTTAGGGCTGACGTACTCAAGCCCACCCCCGGCGTCAAACTCAAACACCAGGTCACGAATGTTTTCGATCCGGCGCAACAACACTTCTTCACTTTTCTCAAGGCGCGCTTCCGCCTCGCGGCGGGCCGCAAGCTCCTCCTGCAGACGCAGCGTACGGGCGTCGAGCACTTCACGGATTCTGCCCAGATTCGGCAGCGAGAGCAGGCTCAGCAGGAGTTCACTGCGCCAGCGGGTAAACCTTGAGGTCCCAGCGTATGAAGGGGCCAGCACAAGTCGATAGTGCCCGTGGGTGGGCGACACCTCCGCAAAGAGCCTGCCTTCAACACCGTAAAGTTCCCGCAATCGGTCAAAAGCCCCTTCCATGGCAAGAAAAAAGTTGCGCGATGGCATCGCATCCTCGTCGAGGAATGCGTGTACATCGATCAGGTCATTGCTGGTGCTGATGATGGCAGAGATATGGGGAAAATCGCGGCGCGGCCGGGCCTGCAACATGAACCGGTACGCATCGTCAATCGTCAGCAGGTGTTTGGCAACGCGGGTACGCGCGCGATAACGGGGAAAATCCAGTGCCGAGGCGGCCAGGGACTTCAGTGTTGCCTCGCCCAATTCTCGCACCGCAATGTCCAGCAACTGGCAAAGCGTTGACCAGCGGATGAACTTTCCTGCGCCGTCGCCCGCCTCCGGCGGCAGCAAATTCCTGTCAGACAGGGCCTGGATCAGCACGCTGACGGACTCTGTGGAAAGTTCAAAATCCTTGTATCGGGGAGTCATCAGCTTTTGGTTACTACGCCAGCGCAATCCCGAAGGATACTGCAATTCTCACCTCATGCCAGTAAAGCCGGCAGAATGCGGTTCGGCTACAGGTCATCCGGGCTATGGCGCGTGGTTTGCCGCACGAACGCCAGCAACCGGAGATCATGGCCACTGGTGCGGTTGACTCGGGGAGAAGGGACAGCAAGAATCCATGCTCTCCATCCATAACATCCATAACCGAACACACAGGAAAACATCATGGCAATAGGTCTTATCGCACGTCTGAAAGTACAGCCCGGCAAGAGCAAGGAGTTTGAGGAAATATTCGCCGAGCTGCAGGCAGCCGTTCGTGAAAACGAGCCCGGTAACAACTTCTACGCTTGCCACCGGACCAGTGATGAAACCGTGTATGTGGTGCTGGAACAGTACGTCGACCAAGCCGCCCTGGATGCACATCGAACTTCAGAACACATGAAAACCATTGGTGCGAAACTGGGTGGGGTCATGGGCGGCAGGCCCGAACTCGAACAACTGGAGAGTATCGCCTGACAACCCCCTGCCAACAGCTGTGATGCTGACGGACCACTCAAGGCGTTACCCGGGACTTGCGTGCGAGTCCCGGTAGCCGGCTATCCTGTAACCGCGTCGTAAAGGAATGGCAGTGATTCATCCATCCGGTAGTCCACGCTCGAATGGTTGTCATCAAACTCCTCGAAGCGGTGCCTGACCCCCTGTTCAACCAGGCATCGGCTTAGCTGCCGGGCGCCAAACACCAGGTTATATTGATCATTGCTCCCGCAGTCGATGTAGATGCCACGGAGAGACCTCAGGTTATCCAGGCATTGTTCCTGTCGGGCGAGACGCACGGGGTCCCAGGCCAGCCAGTTGGCCCAGCGATCCTCAATAATCTCGCAGGTATCACTCGTCACGGGCAGGCGCACGCCATAGGGCTGTGATGGATCAGGATCATAAGTTGCAGCCATGGCCAGCATCATCAGGTGGTGGAAATCGCTGCCCGACATCTTGCGACCCCTCCTGATACGTTCCAGGAAAGCCTGTGCGCTGCCGCCCGCACCCGCCAGATGCATCACGGTTTTGGGAAGGTCGCCGAGATAACACCACTCAAACGCCATGTCGCCGGAATGGCAGGCAACAGCACCCCAGTGCTCAGCATGTTTCAGCCCGTGCACGATTGCGCCATAACCCCCACTCGACTTCCCGAACAGGGCTCGTGAAGCCGCACCTTTCCTGACCCGGAAACGCGCCTCAATCGCGGGGACCATTTCAGCCGTCAGGAAGTCCGCCCAGTTACCCATGGCCGCAGAATTAATGTACTGGTTTCCGCCCAGCGCGGTAAAACAGTCTGGCAGCGCGACAATCACCGGCCCCATCTTTCCCTCGGCAACCAGCCGATCGACGCGCTGCGGAACACTTTCCGCAAAGGCTTTCCAGCCCACGTGGGCAAGACCACTGCCCGTAAAACCAACAATATCAACAAACAGCGGGAATTCGTCGGACCCCTGGTCGTAGCCCGGCGGCAGGTACACGGCGACGGTGCGGGTTGTGGGATCACCCAGCAGGTTGTTCGTCAGGGCAGTGGATTCAATCTGGATGTATTCGACTCGTCCCGCGGGTTGGGCAAACGGATGAACTGGCAAAGTCATGCTCCCTGTGATGATTGCGCGAGCATAACAAAAAGTGGCTGCCGACAGTTGGCGTGCCGCGGGAACCCACCAGTTCCCGTTGGTTCCGTTTCACTCGACAAGCAGACTATTGGCGCCGGGAAACCACCTTCGCCAGTCCATCGGCCGCCTTGTCCACCAGTCCCACCACAGCGCCCAACAGCATCAGCGAACCTACCCGAACGCGGTCGAGCACGCTGACCTGCCCCATCCGGTCAAACTGCCGGTGCATCCCCGCCAAAGTCGTATTGCCATCACTCCACCGCTTCACCCGCGTGGACACCTTGCCAAGCAGGTAGACCGCCACAAAAAGGAACAGCAGCCCGGGAATGACCGGTATGACCAGCCCGATAAGGCCCAGCAGGAGCAGCGCAACACCCAGCAGGGCGTAGATCATATGTCTGGGTGACTTCAGTATCTTCATGGACAGGTTCCTCCTCGCGTGCCCGCCCGGTAGGGCAGGATCATCTCCTGCTATCGAAGCAGCATCCGTGCCAACCTGTAACCCACTGTTTTATAGGCATTTGTTTAGAAGACAAACCGATTCCCCCGGTGAACCTGGCGAACATGTGGCGACTTTCACCACTGCCTCCTGCAGGTGGGGCCAATGTGAACCAGTTCACGTTTCGCAGGTACGGATTTGGTACTATGGCGTCTCCGAAGGGTCGAGAACGCCGCATGGCTGATCCACTAGCCAATATCAAACCGGAAAACATCACCGCTGCCCTGAAAGGCTTCTATACGCCACCCAAACCAGGCAACGCAGTGGTGGAGGGTGATGCCCTTATCACCCTGCTCCAGGCCCTGCCGGCGCTGTCGGTCAACGCGCATGTTGACCCTATTCTGGTACAGATTCCCAAACACCATCCGGGCGTCAGCCTGAATGCCGCCGACCATGCCCTGGTGGCGTTTGTGGACGACTGTATTACCCAGGTCCTGCGTCAGACTGACCTCGACTACAAGATTGAATCGTTCATTCGCGACCTCGCGCCCCACGTTGCCGTTATTGCGCTACAGGAAGACGCTCGCGCCATCACGCGGCGCCAGCCCATCTGGACACTGCTCGATACCCTCATGACCGAGTGTGTTGGCTGGAGTGAAGACCTGGGCATCCTGGGTGATCAGTACATGGAGAAAGTCGAGCAGATAGTGCGGGATTTTGTGACCCGGCGATCGACACTGGAAGAATGTCAGCAACAGTTGGATACGCTGTTCGAGAAAGAGCGACCGCTGTTTGAAAAGATGGAGAAACGCCTCTGCGACCAGGAACTGGGTACGCTCATCGGCGAAAAAGGCAAGTACTACGCGGCAGAGATGCTGAACCAGTACATGAATGGCAAACCCTTGTCCCTGTTCATCATATTTATGCTGCAGGGCTCCTGGTATGAGTTCCTCTGCGATATTTTCGTGAACTACGGTATGCGCTCGGAGGAGTGGCAAAACGTCACCAAACTCACCGAGGCGCTCATCTGGTCGCTGCAACCGCAGAAGAACCGCGACAAGCAGGCGGCCATCATCAAGGCCCTGCCGGGCCAGATTCGGGAATTTTGCAGCAAGTTGTCCATGGACACGGAACAGGCGGAATCCTGTATTGCCGACGTGGAGGCAGAACACGAGAAAATCCTGGCCGGTGAACCCTCCGAGCCCTGTGATTTTGACCTGCTACCGGTTGATACCACGGTTGCCGAGGGCAGCACGGTGATGGAAAGAACCGCCCTCAAGCAGATAGAGCGGATGAAAGAAGGTCAGTGGTTCATCTATGACGACAAGCGTGAATCTGAAGAAAAGGTGGCAAGGATCAAACTCATCCTGAACTGGCGTGACACACAGCGCATGCTGTTCACCAACCACAACCGGCGCAAGGTCCTGCAGATGAGTTACGTGGAGTTTTCCGGCCACCAGGCCGCGGAGACCATCAAACTGCTGAACCCCCGCGCCGGTGCCCATGAGATTGCACGCACTCACCTGCTGATTGCCATCCAGGGTATCCAGGCCCAGAAGAAGAAAGAAGTTGAGGTTGTTGAGGTTGCTGAACGCAAACAGATATCCCAGGAATACCTGACCAAACGCAAGGCGGCTTTGCTGAGGGCGCTGGAACAGCACCAGAAACTGGCACTGGCAAAAGAAAAGCGCGCCCGGGTGCTGCGTGAAAAGGCCGAAAAGAAACTGGCTGCCGCCCAGGCTGCGGTGAAAGGGCTGAACGTGGACGCCTGGGTGAAACTGCCCGTGGTCGAAAACACCCTGATGGCCTGCCGCCTGGTCGCCCACATCCCGGCATCGGACAAGTACATCTTCGCGAACCGCGCTGGCATCAAGGTTGCCGAATACTCGGGGAGTCAACTTTCAAACATGATTGTGACCGAGAACAGCGAGATCCTCGACACCGGCGCAGAATTCCAGAATGTGCTAGCCTCCATCGTTTCCGGGTTGCGGGAAGACCGCAACAAGAGCTATGACGAACTCACGGGCGATACCGCCTGACAGGAACATCAAGGAGCCCACAATAAGCACTTTAGCCGTTACCAACAGTCCCTACGATTTCTCCGCCATGCATGCCGCCATCCAGCGTTATGTTGATGACAATATTCTTGCCGGGGCTTCCTCGGTGGTGCTCAAGAGCAACCACATCGTGGATTTTCATACCTGGGGCCACGCGGACATTGAACACAAGCAACCGATCGCGGAAGACACCATTTTCCGAATCTATTCCAATACCAAGATCGTGACCTCGGTGGCCGCCATGTGCCTGTACGAGGACGGCCGCTTTCAACTGGATGACCCGATTGAAACCTACTTGCCGCAGTTGGCGAATCGCGTTGTGCTGCGGGAAAACGCCGAATCTGTGGACGATGTTGAGCCCGCAGCCTCAAGCCCGACTGTACGCCAGGTCATGTGCCACAACGCCGGCTTCTCGTACGGCTTTCTCCAGGAATCAAAGGTGGACGCGCTCTACAATGCGACCAACATCATGGCGCCAGACTCCTCCCTCTCTGACATGATCGACAAACTCGAGGGCATTCCGCTTGCCTATCAGCCCGGCCGCCGCTGGCAATACAGCGTGTCAACCGACGTGCTGGCCAGGCTGGTTGAAGTCTGGTCCGGCCAGCGTTTCGACGAGTTTCTGAAGGCGCGTATTTTTGGCCCACTCGGCATGCCCGACACCGACTTTTTTGTTCCTGACGCCAACAAGGCCCGCGTCGCAACCAACTATGCGCCGGTAAATCCGCTTGACCCGATGCAGGGCGGGTTGAACGTTGCCCCTGACATGCACCAGGGCAGGGCGTTACAGCAAGGTGGGTTCATGTCAGGAGGCGGTGGACTTGTCTCCACCCTGCCCGACTACACGCGCTTTATCCGGATGCTGGTTGGTGAAGGCACCTTTGATGGCGTCACCGTCCTGCAACCCGAAACCGTTGCGCTCATGCACACCAACCAGCTACCAGCAGGGCTTGGTGTACAACTCCCCAACTGGGTCATGCCGGACACGGTGTTTGGCCTGGGTCTGGCGATCAAGACTGCGCCCCGCGAGGGCGAACCAGAAGCTGCTATCGGCGAATTTCACTGGGGCGGCATGGCCGGCACACATTCCTGGATATCACCCGGCGGTGACCTTGCCGGCCTGATCTTTACCCAGCGCCTGCCAGGCTTCTGGCACCCGTTCAGCCACGACTTCAAACGGCTTGTCTACGCTGCTGCGGCAGGCTAGGAAGTGGTTTCGCAGAACATTAATCTCGACAAGCTGATTGAGGACATCGACCAGCAGGTCGAGATACTGTTCGCCATTGCCGGTGACAACCCCATTCTTACTGAACAATTGCGCCTGCTGCTCGAGTCCAGGGAAATCATCCTGGCACAGGACCTGGAAATTGACCGGCTTGAACAACTGGTTGATCCCGACGACTACATTGACCATTCGAGCATGATCGACAGGCTAAGGGAGATTGACGAAATCTGACCACCCGGTCATGCGAATCAGGAACCTGCAAGCACTATCCAGGGATGAGACTCAGCTCCATCGTTTGCTCCATCAGCGCTGACCCTTCCCTGAGCGGTACCAGGGCCCCGGTCGCGATGAACCCCAGCCGTTCATAGAGCCGACGTGCCGGCCGATCCCCTTCCGTGACCTGCAGCACCATGGTTTTGCAGCCAGCCTGCCGGGCCCACCCAATGACCTGCTCTACCAACTGCTGACCAATACCACGCCCGCGCACGGCCGGGTCCACCCACATCTGGTAGAGGTGTGCATGCTGCGGCGCTTCTGGCTCGATCCTGCCCCAGGCAAGCCCGACAAACCGATTGCCCAGGCAGGCCACAAGCGGCAGGTCAAACCTGGCATCCAGCGACCCGACACGCGCCTGCCAGTCACTGTCTGGAATGCGTGCCGAACGCTCGTATGTGCTGCCAAAAGCATCCGGTGAATCCTGCAGCGCCGACAAGCGGATTTGCTTGTAATCACGCCAGTCTGCAGCTTCAAGCGTGCGGATTCGGGGTGTCTCGCTCATCGCCACTTACGCCCTTCAAAAACGGGTTTGGTCATTCGCAAACTTTTTATCCCGCGGTATCGCCATAAAACGCCGGGTGGAAAGAAAACCGTCCTTCGGGGGGCCTGCCCCGGAAAAGATTCAGCATGAAGTACTCTGCCGGTTCAACCAGGGGTGCGTTCCCTGGCGCAGCGACAAAGCCGAACCGCTGGTAGTAATCGGGGTTGCCCGTCAGGATACAGCCCAGCGCACCAAGCGCTGTGATACGGGCCAGTCCCTCCCGGATCAGTTGTGAACCAATACCCTGGCTCTGGCGGGCTGGCAACACGGCAACCGGCCCCAGCGCAAACCAGGGACCACTGCCATCGCCATTGACGGCCGGCGAGAAGGTCACCTGCCCGACAATCTCGCCATCATCAACGGCAACCAGGGACAGCGTCAGGGCACCTGTTGAACGCAGGCGATCAATCACGTCCTGTTCGTCCCCGTCTGCAAAAGGCATGTCCCGGAAAGCCAGTGCAGTCAGCCCATGAATGGCTGGTGCGTCTGCCTGTTTTTCGGGTCTTATTGTCAACGCCATTGGGTCACTCCGCTCACGTCCTCTTGCTTTTTGTTTTTTGGACTGGAGTGACATTCATTACCTTGCTGGTAATTGTTTTCAGCAGTCCGGCTTTGCAAACTGGGCATCACAAGATCAAGGAGAAGCAGTGATGTCACAGGCATTCCATAAATTCTGGTTGAAGGTTACCGCAGTTGTCGTTGGCGTTGCAGCACCCATTTTCTTCCTGGGCACCATGGACGCAACCGCAGAACCCGCCCGCCTTACGCTGGACATACTGAGCTGGCCGCTTGACGGCCTCCAGTCCTACGACGCGCCTACCACCCGTTTCCTCTCTGCACTGTCGGGTGGTTTCCTGCTGGGCTGGGGCGTTCTGATCTGGAACCTGTCGACAAATGTCCATGACCTGGCGCCGGAGGCCGTGCGGCGAAGCGTTCTTGCTGGCCTGCTGGCCTGGTTTGTACTTGATAGTGCGGGCTCGGTTGCGTCCGGCAATGCACCCAACGTCATTTTCAACCTGCTGGTACTTGTCATCGCCGTTGGCCCCATGTGGCTACCCGCCAGGCCATCATAACCGCGGGTTAACCCTTCACATTGGCCACAGTCAACGCCAGCCTTTCCTCCCAGGCTGCCGGGCTGCCCAGGTCAGCGACGGCAAGTTCCAGCGCGGCTGCGCTCTCGCGAACATAGTGATCAAACGCCAGCGTCCTCGCCAGGAACGTATCAACCAGCGCCTGGTCCTGACGACTTTGCTCTGTATAGCGACTGTTTTCCCGCATCCGCGAGGTAAGTAACGCGTGCGGCGCCGTCAACCACAACGCTATTGCCTGGTCCCCGGGCAGCGCGGCCTGCGCTACTCGCCCGGGGAGGATCGCTGACCCCTCAACAACCAGCGGTCCATCATAGGCATTGGCGATGCGTGACCTGACCAGCGCCTCAACGATGGGCCACACAATTTGTTGGTAATGTGCTGTCACCTCATCCAGCAGCCTGCTTGAGTAAGGGCCTGCAAAATAGTCCCGTACCAACCCTGGCAGTTCGCCCTCGGCCCGCCACGGCCGCCCCGGATGACGTGCCAGGCTGTCGGTGGAGAGACTCTGCCAGCCCAGCCTGGCAGCGAGTGCTTTGGCAAACGTTGACTTGCCCACGTGAGACGTACCGCCAATCAGGACCACCTTCACGGTGCAACTTGCCCGGGCCGCCCCTGGGCGACGCTGTACTCAATCTGGGTAAAACCCGCTCCGGCCACCGCAGATTCCTGCCGCAGGTGGACGTGGCCTGGCAAGGTGGCGAATAACTTGATACCATTGCCCAGGACAACCGGCATGACGGAAACGCTGATGTGCGTCAATGCTTCCATCTGGAGCAGTGAACTCGCCAACAGGCCGCCACCCACAACCCAGAGTGTCCCGACACCCATCGCCCTGGCCTCTGCCAGCGCTGTCGCCGGATCGCGGCCCGCCTGCAGGTTGCAGCCTTCAAGACCGGTTATTGCGCGGCTGGTACACACCCAGGCCGGTTTGCTGTCGTAGGGCCACTGCCCGTAGTTCTCGACAAAGTCCCAGGTCGACCGGCCCATAAGCAGCGCATCAACACCCGCATAGAAGGTTTCGTAACCGGTGTTCTGGTGATCAATAGACGCTTCATCCAGCCAGCCCACACCGCCGCTGCTGTCAGCGATGTATCCATCAAGACTCGATGCAAGGTAATAGACAGTTTTCATAGGATCTCTTCCCAACCGGGCCATCAAGGCGCTTCCGGCTTCCGCACCGGGTTAAACGGTGTTGCTGCCATGACGGTGCATGAACCGGCCACGCCACCTGCAGAGGTGACAACAGTTCGGGTAGTGTGTCAATATCCCGGCCCGCTGCCGCGATCAGCAAACAAGATACAGGGGTGGCAGCCGGACACGTGTGCAGGAACAAAAAATGTCATGGGATCAGATTGTAGAAAAGGATGCGTTTGGCACATCCGGATTCCAGAACCTGTGTTGCAGGGCGCTCAAAAACTTTCTCCCTCGCCTGGTGTTTGAAGAGTGCGGCAGCGATGAGAAGTACTACATGACCGACGTTGGTGTTAACAATATTCGCGTGTGGATCTACACTGACGCCGTGGTCATTTCATCACCGGACCTGAACATTCGTCTGGAGAGCAGGGACTTTGCGTCTCCTGCTGACCTGGTGCAGCAACTGCAGAAGCGCCTTTCCAACGCCATTTGATCGAACGCGCAGGGGTTCAGGTGGCGCTGCACCGCTTGTTGATCATCAAATTCTCCACGGCCTCGTACTCCCCTTTCAGCATTGCGACCTTTTCCTTGTTCGTGTCAGAGTCTTCCATCACGAACAAGATTGGCAGAAAGAGCACCCGCCGCGCCAGGTAGATCACCGCAACTTCATCGTCTGTCTTGCGCCCCGTCAGCCGGAGTACTTCATCTGTCAGGCGCAGTTGTTCGTTTGCAAGCTGCACACAACTGAGCTCAGCATAGCGCGCCTCGTCAGCGGGTATCGCCTTGATGCGATCTGCGTTGACACACCCGGTGAGGAGTATTGCCACTGTCATTAGAACCAGCCATCGCGCCATCTGTCACTTCCTTCCTGCCTGAATCCCGCAATTATACACAGCCAAACCGCTTTCACGGTACAGCCTGCACGTGCTGTGCCTACATCTGAAGAACGGGAAGTTCATCGATGGCGCCCTTGGCATCACAATTACCATCAGGACTCGCTCTTCGCGATTTTCTGCACGATATAGTAAACGTGCTTCTCCGGATATTGATCAAACTCCATGTGCCTGCACACGCAGTCACAGGCCCCAACAAGGCGCAGGGTTTCCGGTATCCCGAGGGTGCTGTAGTAGACTTCCGGCCCCATCGCAGCGTCGGTATGTTCACTTGCGCTGTCCAGCCCGCCGGCGGAGAAGATGAACACGCCACCCACTGGCAGGTTTGCCATCAGCTTGCTCATGACGGCCGTTTGTGAATCGAGTGAAACGTGCCAAAGACTATCCCAGGCGGTAATGAATTCATACGATTGCGGCAACGCCCAGTCAACAATATCAGCCTGAAGCAGCGTGACCTCCGGGTCATTCTCCCTGGCCATTGCGAGCATCCCCGCAGAAACATCAATGCCATGAATCGTCAAACCCGCGCCACGCAGCAGGGCGTTGAAGCGCGTATTGCCGCCACAACCCACATTCAGCGCAGTGCCCGTCGCCGACAGAAACGCCAACGCGCGCACATGCTGCGTAACACCGTTCTCGTTATTGAAGCGGTCCTCCCGCCACAGATCGACAATCTTGTCGTACGCCTCTCCAACGGGCAGCCTTGTAGTCATCTGCGCTCCCCGTGCCATGGATGCGGCACGTTATCGTGGGAGTTCAAGCAACGCACGTCAGGCTCCCTGCTTTTGTTGGTGAGCAAAAAACAGCGCGGAGACCGAGCGAGATGCGCCATTATTCCGAACCTCCTTTTGAACGTTGCAGATTACCGGGCTGATTCAGCCTGAAATAAATGAGCACACAGACCACAGTAACAGGATAAATCACCGGGAACAGGATGAGGCCGCCATGGAAACTCATCAAGGGCACGCCAAACAAGTGCTTGCCGGTGACTTCACCCGTGATCGCCAGCCATAATGTACTCACGATAGACCACACCAGCACACCCGCTCCCCAGACTACAAAGGACACTGCAAGTGCTCGCCTCACACGCAGGTTCCGAACCCACGCCCCCCTGGCAGGCGGCAGACCCGTTCAGGCCAGCAGGTTGTCAATTCAACCGGTGCGACAGGTGCCTTCAATTGCATCACCTCCAAATTCAACCTGCTATTTGCCTGAAGTATCATGCCCGCTCAACTACCCCTCTCAATAAAGACAGTGGATCACCGCTGGCAAATGATCTCGCGATACGGTGTTTTTCTGACCGTCCACCACAGGGCGTGCTGTTAGCTGCCGGCCTTTTCAGCCATAAGGCCATATTCTTCGACGTCCTCCAGTTTGCCCCATTTCATGACATGGCCTCGTCGAGAACCTTCATGGGTAAATCCTAACTTCCGGAGCACACGACCGGAAGCTGGATTCCGCGACAAATGACGCGCATGGAGCCGCTGCAATGAAAGCGAAGAAAAAGCGAAGGCCACAACCAGGGTTCCGGCAGCGGTGCACAGTCCTCTACCCCAGTAAGGAACACCAACCCAATAGCCGAGCTCGGCCTGATGGTCTGGCTCAATACTCATCAGACTAATGGCACCTTTAACTTCGTCTTCCTGAACGATGGCGAATGTAGCGCCTTTTCCAGCATCAAATGCTGGCTCATGCATCGCGATCCAGGTTTCCGCGGCGCCGTCCGCGTAGGGATGCGGGATAGTGAGCGTGGTGTCGGCAACTTCAAATGCCCCAGCAAGTTTTTGGACTACCGGAGCATCTGATACTGTGAAGGGACGTAACGTGACGTATTCAGACTTGAGAGTGGGGATAGCCATCAGTTTGGGGAAGTGCCTGGACGTTCTGGCGGACAGATTGCGAACGCGGCTTGTTCGAAAAGTTGCCCTGTCAGCTTCAAACCCATGTCATGTGGCGCCTGCTTTGAGAGGGTATCCATCCGGCTCCTTGATGCTGTCTGTACTTATATCTGCATCCAAGCCAGGCCAATAGAGATGTGCCGGTGAAAGGAGTTCTACGTTAAGCACGTCTTGAACCGAGGAGGATTTGAACCAAGGAAAGTCTTCGTGAGATAGGAATAGCTCTTCGTCTCCGACGAGGATCCAGAGCCCGTACTCAGAGATATTTGTAACTTCAGCTCCCAAAGACTCGCTACCAAGCCGCGATGCACTCATCTCGACGTGTCTCCACACTTTGCCCGAGCGCAGAAAGATGCTTCTAAGACAAGCGTTGATTCTTTGCCAAGGCAAATTCCGGCTCCAACCAGATCTTCACCTCACCATCTCCACAGATGGCATGTACATGCATTCTACTCTCTTCCCGCATAAAGCAATAAAAACGGTATCCCTTTTCCCTGTGCATGGTCGGACTCATGCAGCTCCCGAAGCCATATAAAGAGACTGTAGAGAAACAGAGGTATGCAGAACAGAGCAAAACTTGCTGAATTCACAGACGCTGTTGCGTGCGCTCAAGCGAATTCTGAATCGGCTTGCATTTCGAAAATAATCTGAGGGCACTGTACGCCCGAAACTTTATCTCCAAAATTCTGATCAGGGGTTCTTCTACAGCCTCAACACCCAGTTAGGCGGCGAAAACGCTGAGGATCAAAATGTTCCTCACATGTTGCCCGGAGCTTCTTCGTCCGAGCAACTATATGGGTGCGACTTCAACACTATGATATGTAGCGGCCACTAAACGCCAACTATTGGTACCCTAGCCAGTCAACGCTCCCAGGGTCGTACCCTACACCTGATCTCCCCTTTTTGCCGCTATCGCCCGACCTACCTCCGCTACCGCCACTCACCTTAAAGTGCGGCCAAGGCCCGCACTTCTTAGCCGAGTTGCCTCCTTTGCCACCTTTTCCTGCGCCTCCACCTTTTCCGGGCTCTCCACCGTTGGCGTTCCAGACAAGATTCTTGAGCGTGGAGCGGTCATCTCGATATTCGAGTTCACTGAACCTTATCGAAACTTTTCCAGCCGCTCCGCCGTCACCGCCATTACCGCCGTTACCGCCTTTACCTCCTGCGCCACCCCCATCACCGTTACAACCCGCATTCGACCCCTTTCCGCCACCTTCTCCAAATCCACCATTGCCACCAGGACCACCACTGGTGTCGATGAGTAAACTGCCAAACGTAAGTTTTCCTGTGCTAACTTCGAAATCAAAACCTGCCTGTCCTGTTTTCCCGTTGCCGCCGGATCTGCCATTGCTGCCACTTCCTACTCCGTGTTTACGTCTAGATTGTCGCTGGCCTTTGTATGTAGCCCCATCCGCTCCATCTATCCCCCAGCCGACGATCCTGGTGTTGTGGCCAACTATGAATTCGCCGACCAACGCATTTACACTCGAGTTCAGAACCAGAGTCGAATTATCTTCCAGAATGATTCGATCAATTCCACTGGGCGCATCTGCAGGCCAAATCATCTCCTGCCCGGCAAGGACGTGTACATCGTATGAAAGAGCGCTGAGGGGAAACGCTAAGAACACGAACAAAATTGTAGATCTCATAGGAAAATCCTCGTTTTGTTAGTGTAGTGTTCTGGTCTGCGAATTTATCTCACGCGATTCTTTGTTTTTGAACGATGGCAAACTATCCATGTGAGATAATCCGCCCAAGGTTTGAAGCTCCATCAAAAATGGGGGGATTACCCGGCGTTGGCCTGATTACCGCAACCACCATGGTCGCGTCAGTGCCAGACATCCATACTCTTGCCCATGCACGCTAGTTCAGCGCATGGCTCGGCATCACGCCACGAGAATTTTCATCGGGCAATACGCGCAGGGTGGGGAGCATCACCAAGAAAGGAGTCCTTGCCTGCGCATCCTGCTCGTCCACGGGGCTCGATCCGCGCTGATTGCTGCTGCCAGGATAGTCGACGGAAAACGCACCGAACTGCAGCGCTGGGCACTGCAACTCAAACAACACAGTTGTCACAACGTCGCCGCAGTGGCTCTCGCCAACAAGATGGCACGCATCATCTGGTGCCTATGGACCCGCAATGAGGAATAGCAGCGCCGATAAATCGATAAATCAACAAAGGAAGCACAGTAACCATTGATCGAATGAACCCACCAACAACGGTGTACCTGTGACAATTAGTCAACCGAACTCCGGGACTGGCCCGAGGCCGATAACATGTTCGAGCAACCTGCTCGCTTCAACGATGGTCCG
Organism: Pseudomonadota bacterium; assembly: GCA_047947185.1. Classification (GTDB taxonomy): domain Bacteria; phylum Pseudomonadota; class Gammaproteobacteria; order Pseudomonadales; family Azotimanducaceae; genus JANQJA01. The sequence continues at coordinate 5,622,168 of CP170502.1, read as the reverse complement.
GCCAGGCGCGGAACCTAGTTTGACCCGGAACCATGATGTTCCACTGAAGAGGTCGCATAGACGTTTGCAACCGGGGCTCTTTGTCCTAGGTACCGTGTGTTTTCTGAAACCACGTGCGCCACCGGGATTGTGTTGGGGTGATCACACGTTGACGGAGGAGTCCATAGACTTAATGTTAGGCGGATACCTCAAGATCGTTTCTCAATAAGCCTGAGGGAAGCGTGAATGGTCGAAAGGTAGTAGTAGAAGAGCCACGAGTACCAAATGTTGCGGTCGTAGTTGGTCTTTTGATTTTGATTGTGGTGTCGAATCCCGAAATTGTTGGCGATATTAAATAGATCGCTTTCGTCTTCAGAGTCCAGAACAGTCTTCAGTTGAGGTCGTAGAAACTCTAGCACGTCCGCCAGGTCTCGAATTGCGTCCCGCCGTTCATCCAAAGTCGAACGTGCACGAGTGAATTTGTAGACGGCAGCCTGAACCTTCGCCTCGATATTTTCTGGATCATTGCTGGGCAAATTAGCACTGAGGATGTTCTCGTAACCCGGTTCGGGCAAGCTAAAGATCTCGCCACGTTCATCCAGTTCGTACCCTTTTCCATAGGCTCTAAGAACTCTGTTTATTCTTGAGCGGTACTCGCGCTTTCCTGAGTCGTCGGTTTTGAACGTTTCATAGTGCCATCCGCAATCAACGAACCCGTGGAAGTAGCCTTTATCCCCTTCAGTGGCGTGATCATAGAGATATTCCTCCATATCGAAAAAGTCATCTTCGGAATAATGCTCAAGCTTCTCCCGAATCGGCCAAAGTCCTTCCTTTCTTAGGTCAAGCAGAATCGCTGCTTCGATATCTTCTCCCAATTTTCCAGGAATGAATCCTGCGTCGACGCATCCAAATCCTAGGTACTCTTGAAAGTAGCCATCTCGATCCAGCTGTTCATACACGCTAAGAAAAAGCCGCAAAGCACTCGCCAGCCCGAAGCCACCACCTTGTGGATTCTTGCCCGTTCTTACTGAATAGTAGGGTCGCTCGCGAGGCATGTTCTTCCGTCTAACGCCTGAGCTCAGGCGTACACTTCAACTTTATGTTATGTGCCGGTTTCAAGGCTGCTTCAATCTAGTTCTGGCATGTAAACTACCTCGAATTTGAGTCGATCCGGACCCAGGAAGTAGAAAGCATAATAGCCACCTAGAGCGAAGCCGAACTCAGCCGGCACTTCTAGCACTTCACATTCGGCTTGCTTAACAATCTCAAAGAGTTCGTCGACCAACTCTTTCGAGCCTGCATTGAAGGCGACGTGATGTAGTCCAGGCTCGTAGACTTCAAATGGGTGTTGTTGCTTAGCTTCCCAAACGTTAAATGCGATGCCATTACCTTCGTTCACGTTCACTGCAAGCCTTGTTCCCGCATAGGGGGATGGTGTGCCGACAGTGAATCCGAGGCGTCCCAAGAACGGTTTGAAGAATTCGAGGGACGCATCAAGATCTGTAACGGTGATTGCTATGTGATTTATCGAACCGTGCTGTTTCATGATCCATTGCACCGATTTGACCCGGTGCCGGTACTGCGGCACAAAGGCACATACCACCAAGTTAAGCTGCCAAGCGGTTCTGGCGCAGCGATTGCGCAAGCAATCGATGTGACAGGTTCCTTGGTCAGCTTCCATTCTAATGAATGGAAACAAAGACCTACGACACCCTGGACATTATCCATACAGCAAACCCCGCAAATGCACCCTGTGGACACGTTTCCCGATTACATCTAATTCCGGCAAAGATGTAAATTGGCTGCCTAAGCCGACCGCAGCCTGCACTCAGCAGTTATTACCTGACGGTTGCCTACATCCAAGATAACCTACAACGCCAAAGCGGCCAGGTTGCTCCCCTTCTCTTCACCGAAAAGGGGTCGTCACTACGCACTTCGCTTCACAAACCGCTTCAGGTCGGCCGATAGTTCGGTCAGTGCCTTGGTGTTCACGTACATCATATGGCCGGCAGCGTAGTACCCCATTTCGATGTTGGCTTCCCTCCCATCCCGTAGCCCAAGGTGCTCAATGGTGTATTGCGTTGCGAAGAATGGCGTTGCCAGGTCATAGAGGCCATTGGCTACAAACACTTTGAGGTGAGGGTTCTTCATCATGGCAGTGCGCAAGGTCTCTGCCGTGTTTACGTAGCTGTTCTGAAACGAATCGTATTTCCACTTTGGCATGACCTTGAAACTCAGAATTTCGTAGGGCAAGTCAGAGGCATAGTTCAGTTCTCGCCTGACAAAATCATTAAGGCAGCCGGAGTACACACCCTGCACAATGTCGAAGCTGGGATCGCGCTCGAAGTTCTCGCCGGTGTCGTCCTTGTCGGTGCCGGTAATTCGGCTGTCAAATCGGCCCACGTGTTTGCTCTCTTTGCGGAGCAGTTCCTTGACGAAGCGCATAATCGGAATGCGCAGGTTAGAGCCGTTGATGTAATCCTCGGAAAGCCCTGTGTAAACTGCCAATTGCTTGACCACTGCCGCTCGCTCCGCGCCGCCGAGGCGGGAACCTTTCATCAGTGCCAGGTTGTAGTCGCCCTCGGCAAACGCGCTCACTTCCGCAATAAATGCGTCTATGTCCATCTTGAGGTACTTTTCCGGGAGCTTTCGATGGTACCAGGCCGTCAGTGCATAGCTCGGCAGATACACAATAAAGGGCAGGTCATTGCCTTCATTGAAGAGTATGGTCTGGAAATTCAGCACCACGCTCACCAGCATAATGCCGTTAAGGTAAAGTCCATGACGTTCCTGGAGAAGTCCCGAAAGCCCTGCGGCTCGCGTCGTGCCGTAGCTCTCGCCGATCAGGAACTTCGGCGAAGCCCAGCGTTGGTGCCGTGAGGTATAAAGGCGAATGAATTCTCCCACAGAGTCCAGGTCCCGCTGGAACGAATAGAACTCATTCGGATCGGTGTTTTCCCCCGAAACCGGCCGACTGTATCCGGTGCCGACCGGGTCAATGAACACAAGGTCGCTTTCCTCCAGCAGCGTGAATTCGTTATCAGTCAACTCGAACGGCGGCGCGAGTCGCTCGTTCTCGTTCTTGGCCAGCGGGACCCGTCTTGGCCCCAGCAGGCCCAGCAGCATCCAGACAGAAGAAGAACCGGGTCCGCCATTAAACGAGAAGGTCAAGGGGCGTTTTGCAGGATTGCGCACGCCGTCCCGGGTGAACGCCATGAAAAAGATCTCGGCCTTTGCCTTGTGGCCTTCCTTGTCTACTTCCTCTTTCAGCACCACCGTGCCCACCGTCGCCGTGTATTTGAGCGCCTTACCCTTCAGGGTGATGGTGTGGCGCGTGGTGACAATGTTGTCGCTGGGCTCAGCCGCGGCCGGTACGGTCTTTGTGGTGTCTTCAGTCATTTGCTGTTTCCTGTCAGTCGGTGGTTACCGGGTTGCCAATATTAAAGACGCCGGCGTCATAGGTGCGCCCGGGCACGCGTTCAACGTCGGGCGGAAATGCCGCGCGTTTCTGCTCGAAGTAAAGGTGCCGCACATCACCATCACGCAGTCTGTTATAGGTTGCATACAAGGCTCGCCGCGCCCTGTTGGTTGTATTTGAGTGACTGCGATGGGGCAGGAACGAATCAAACAGCAGGATATCCCCGGGTGCTGTCGGTACCGGTACCCAGGTCAGTTGTTCAACTTCAGCCGGGCTGAGGGTCAGGTCAGGTTCCATGGCCAGCAAACCCCGTTGGTGGGCGCCGGGCACCACCTCCAGGCAGCCGTTCTCGGGTGTGGTTGCGTCAAAACTCAGCATCATTGTGATGTGGTAGTCCTGCCCAAAGGTCGTAAATGCCGGCGCGTCCTGGTGGGCTTTGAAGCCGTTGCCGCCCGGCAGTTTGAAGTTCACCTTCTCCTTGTACAGGCAGGCAGGTTCACCAAACAGTGCGGCCAGAAGCGCAAGCGTTGGTTTGCTGGTCAGCACCTGCCGCATCTGGCTGTTGTACGCCAGGAAGTTTTCAATTCGGCAAAGCTGTTTGCCCGCCTTGCCCGGTTCGTAATACTTCATCCACTTTCCGGGGGTTTCTGGCAGGGCTTGCAGGCCTTCTACACAGCCTTGCAGGGCGGCAACTTCGGTTGTGCTGAACCAGTCGCTGATCCGCAGGTAACCCTGTTCGCGCCATGAACGCAGTTGGCCCTCCGACAGGGGTCTTGCCAGGTTACGCCTCAGCATGGCGCGAACGCGCTCAACATCAAGAACTGACGTGGCCGGTACCTTGGCCGCCTCGTCCCAGGCCCGCAGTCGCAGGAAGTCCTGGAATAGCGGCACCTGTTCAAATTCGGCCGCTTCTGCCACAGACATCGGGCCGCCCTGGTAACCCAGGGTTTCAATGCTGGCACTGGAGAGTTTCGCCGCGTACTCGTTTGAGCGCTGCACAAGATAGCGCTTGGCATTCACGTGGTTCTCAATCAACGTTGCGATTTCTGCCGTGAGTCCCATGCTGCGCACGTACTCCGCGCCAATATGTTCGTGGTGAAGAACGCCAACCTTGCCCATGGGTTCCGCACGCGGATCACAAATATGGCCAATGTCATGCAGCAGCGCGGCCAGGATCAATGGTTCATCAGCACCGGCCTCCTGCGCAAGCGCTGCACACTGCAGCGCGTGTTCAAGCTGGTTGACCGGCTCGCCAATGTACGCGGCATGGGCCTGCTGCCGAAGGAGTTCAATGAGTTGGTCGGCAGGACTACTCAACAACGCCCTTCTCCTTCAGGTCGGCAATCTCCTGGGCAGTCATGCCCAGGCATTCGCGCAGCACTGCATCTGTATCTTCACCCAGCGCCGGTGGCGCCTCGCTGTAGGTAATCTCCGAGCGGGAATAACGAATCGGGTTTGCCACCAGCGGCATACCCTCAAGGTCAATCTGCATGGCGCGCGCCTTCACCTGCGGGTCAGCGAATACCTTGTCGATCGTGTTGATGGGTCCAACCGGTACCCCGCCTTGCTCCAAAAGCCTGAGCCATTCGTCAGAGCCACGCGTAAGCATGGCGTTCTGCAACACTTCAGCAAGCGCCGCGCGGTTTTGCACGCGGGTTGAATTGCTCAGGAAGCGCTCATCGTCGGCAAGTGCCGGCAGGCCAAGCGTGGCGCACAGTTTCCTGAACTGGTTGTCGTTGCCAACCGCAACAATAATGTAGCCATCCGCCGTGGCAAATGTCTGGTAGGGCACCACGTTGGGATGGGCATTGCCAAGCCGGCCCGGCGCCGTGCCGGACACCAGGTAGTTGGTTGCCTGGTTCGCCAGGCAAGCAGTCAGCACATCCAGCAACGCCATATCAATGTGCTGGCCTTTGCCGCTGCGATGCCGTTCTTCCAGTGCCCCCAGAATGGCAATGGTGCTGTAGAGACCCGTCATTACGTCAGCCAGGGCCACACCCACCTTCTGGGGGCCGTCAGGCGACTTTTCATCCGGCTCACCGGTGATGCTCATCAGCCCACCCATCCCCTGGATCATGAAGTCGTAACCCGGTCTTTCCCGGTAGGGTCCCGTCTGGCCAAACCCGGTGACCGAGCAATAAATCAGGCGCGGATTAATTTCGGCCAGCGAGGCGTAATCGAGGCCGCGCCGTGCGGTGTCGCCAAACTTGAAGTTTTCAATCAGGATATCCGCCTGGGCCGCGAGTTCCCGCACCAGCGCCGCGCCCGCCTCTGTACTCATGTCAATACACACCGACTGTTTGCCCCGGTTTGCCGACAGGTAATAGGCTGAAAGTGAGGTGCCGTCCGCCCGCTCAAAATAGGGTGGTCCCCAGGCGCGCGTATCGTCGCCGACACCGGGGCGCTCCACCTTGATCACGTTTGCGCCAAGGTCAGCCAGTGTCTGGCTGGCCCATGGACCGGCCAGTACCCGGCTCAGGTCCAGCACGGTGATGTCTTGCAGGAGTGTCGTCAATGGAAGTCGCCGTCAGGAGTAAACAGGAACTCAGTCTATCAAAACCAGAAGGGCACAGCCTGTGTTGCTGTACCGGCGACCATGTACCAGGTCACAACCAGGGCATTGATCCAGGCGCCCAGGTAAATGGCGCCGGTGCGTTCAAAACAGAAGGTTGAAACCATCGCAACCAGCACCAGCAGCGGCACAAACTGGAACGCAACAATGGTCAGGAGCGGTTGTGATGCAATGGTCATGGTGCCGCCAGAGAGCAGCGGCAGGTATTGCAGCGCCAGCAATGCAACAAACCCCAGGCTAAGGATGCCCGCGTTGGTCCAGCCACTGCTGCCTACGCGGCGCAGCGGGTTGTGAAGCATCAGCGAAAGCACAAGAAAGAACAGCGCAAACAGGGGCAGGTAAACGACAAAGGCACCAAACTGCATGAACGACATGGGCTTCAGTGCCACCACCCAGAAGCGGAAATCCACGGTAAACAGCCAGGCGCAGGCAACCAGAATCACGTAAGTGACCAGCATTACAATCAGTGCAAGGCACATGGTTCGCACAATCACCCCGGTATTGGCGGGCAGGCCCAGTTGCGTGCGATCCATTCCGCTGCCGCGCAGCCACAGGCCGAACAGGGCAAGGTTGACCAAGCCCAGGCCCCAGGCCCAGAGCAGTACGCCGTTGGTAATGGTCTGGGGCAGTAACGGGTTAGGGGGAAGCACCAGGTTGGCCAGCGTCTGCAGGGGGAAAAACAGGAACACGGGAACAAGTGCGGCCAGCGTTGCACCGGACCACCAGCGCAGGCTGGTAACAGGTCGGGGCCGTGGTACCTCACGAATGACACTGCAGAACATGGCAAGCCCAAGCAACCAGTCAATCAGCGGGAACAGCAGGCAGGCGAGTCCAACCAGCGCGGCACCGGTTGCCAGTTCCTTGAAAAACCAGGTCTGGCCAGAAGGTGGTACCGGTGCACCCAGTGTCCGCTCGAACCAGTTCACGGTTGCCGCAATCGCCTCGCGCGACAGGTGATCACCCGGATGGGTCACCGGCGGCATCAGCAGCACGCGGGCAGTGCCTGAGTCCAGGTCACCGTACAACCTGCCAGGCTCAACGGCCGCTTCGGTATCAAACAGTTTCATGAGCTTGGGCGTCCAGACAATATCACGCGGTATCGCGGCTCCCCACATCAGGTTGGAAAACTCATCAAACAGGCTGAAAACCAGCAGCAGGTTACGCGGTGATGTGGGTGTTCCTTCAGGCGCGCCGAAGGTGCCGGTTGATGAACCCAGCAACACCATGGACTGGTAGTCGTCAGGCGCACTGGCCGCTGCGACCTGGACCGTCCAGCCCCCCATGGAGTGACCGGTAAGGCCAATTCGCTCCGGGTCAACCGCATCGAGGCTGCGCAGGTAAGCGAGTCCGTCCGGGCCGCCAAAACCCGCTGCAAAAGCCGGTGGGTCGGAGTAGCCGTGTCCCATCTGGTCCAGCGCCAGCACCACAAATCCGCGTTTTGCCAGTTCAATGGCGAAGCCGGACTGGGTTTCGCGAGAATTGATGTAGCCGTGCACGGCCAGGATACCGGGCGCCGGTGATGCTGGGGTGACAGTGTCAGGCAGGTAAAGGAGCGCACTCAGGCGGTTGCCCGATTCCCCCGTGAAACGGATATCCTTGACGGTCACCGAACCCGCATCCGTTTGCACGTAGGCGGCCATGGCGCTGCCAAGCAAGACCAGCAGCAGCGAGAAGGTAAACCGGTTCACGGGCGTCAGACCGGCCGCTCTCCCTGCACAATCACCCTGTGCATATGGCGTTTCTTGCCGTGGTAGTCATTGATGGCATAGTGGAACAGGCAACGGTTATCCCACATGGCCAGGGTGCCAGGCGTCCAGTGAAAGCGGGTCACATACTTTTCCTGGGTCAGGTGATCCTGCAGGTATTCAATAATCGGCAGGCTTTCTTCCCGCGTCATGTCCTGGATCCGGTGGGTATGCGCCCGGCTGCAATAAATGCTCTTGCGCCCGGTTACAGGATGGGTGCGAATCAGCGGATGCAGCACTTCACTCTCTGCAAAATCATCATTGCCGCCATAGGCTGCCCCCAGGTCAGATGAGTTCGCCGCCAGTTTGGCATAAGCGCCACCTTTGCCGTGAACCACCTTGGGGGAATAAACGCCCATTACACCATCCAGCAGGCGCTTGAAGCCGGGCGACAGGTCATCGTATGCATCACAGGAATTGGCGTACATGGTGTCCCCGCCCTGCTCCGGGACTTCAACGGCATAGAGCAAGGTCGCCGCGGGCGGTTTTTCCAGGTAGGAGGTATCGGTATGCCAGCCACCCCCGAAGTTGATGCGGGCATCCGGTTCCTTGATGATGGGAATGACATTGGGATGCGAGTCCACGGCCTTCATGAAAGGATAGACATCCAGTTCACCAAAATTGGCGGCGAACTGCGCCTGCTCGGCGGGTGTCAGCGACTGGCCTTCAAAAAACAGTACCGAGTGCGCAAACCAGGCCTGCCTGATTTCTTCCAGCACCTCCGGGGTGAGCGGCTTCGACAGGTCCACGCCGGTAACGCGTGCCCCGGTAGGACCAACGGACGTATCCAGTGCAAGGTGTTGATATTCCATGGCTATGACCCTCCTGCGTCCAGTCTAAGCGCGCACCAAGGTCCATATCAATAGTGCCTATGCTGACGGCCTGTGGCATGCTTGCCGACGGCCAATGCAGGAGATAAGGAAATGCCAGCCAGGCGTGTAATTGTAGTTGATGGTGACGATGCCTCCCCGGAGGCCATGATCCCCGCTGTGGCCTTGCTCGAGTCCATGGACCTGCCCATCAGCTTTGAACGACCACTGATTGGTGCCGCGGCACACAAGGAAACGGGAAGCTATTTTCCTGACGAGACGCGGGACGCAATTGATCAATCTGAAGCCACCCTGTTTGGTTCAACCAGTGGTGCCAGCACCGCTGCCCTGTTCTACCTGCGCTGGGGCAAACAAACCTACGCCAATGTCAGGCCCTGCCGCTGGGTGCCCGGGTATCGCAGTCCCATGGCAGCGCCCGAACTGCTGGATTTTGTCATAGTGCGCGAGAACCTGGAGGACATGTACCTTGGCATTGAAGGGGATATCGAGGAACTCGCGGGGCTTAACCTGACTTCACGCAATGCCCGGGCTTCACTCAGCGACATGGCGCCGGGCAAATTTGCCATCAAGGCGATTACCCGCAAGGGCTCAGAGCGGGTGATCCGGTTTGCGTTTGAACTGGCCAGGAAACGCGGCGGCAAGAAGAAAGTCACGGTGACCTCCAAGTACAACATGCTGCGCGTGTCAGACGGCTACTTTCGCGAGATTGGGAACGAGATTGCAAAGGAGTATCCGGACATCACCTACGATACCTACATCGTTGATGATTTCCTGTGCCGGATGATTGCCAGGCCCGGCGATTTTGACGTGGTCGTTATGCCCAACCTGTATGGCGATATCATGTCAGACGGTGCCGCCGGAATGCTGGGTGGCCTTGGGCTTGCGCCCTCGGGCTGCTTCGGGGATAGCTATGCCTACTTCGAGTCTGCCCACGGCACGGCACCGGACATCGCCGGCCAGAATATTATCAACCCGACGGCCACCCTGCTCTCGGCCGCCATGATGCTGGAACACCTGGAACTCAGCGGGGCTGCCGAGCGCCTCACCCAGGCTGTTCACGCGGTCTACCGCGAAGGTGTGGCGCTGACACCCGACCAGGGCGGCAGTGCCACCACAACACAATTTTGTGACGCGGTGAAGCGTCACCTTGATGAGAATTGATATGTCAGATGTAGTTAACGTCAAAGTCACACCCAGTGGAGAAATGGACGTACTGTCCCGCTGGGAGGTCAGCAAACTGCTCGACAAGAGCCAGGGTGGTCTTTATCACAGTTACCGCAAGTGTTCGCTCGCCGTGCTCAATTGCGGCAGCGATGTTGACGATGCAAAAACCCTGCTGGAGCAGTACGCCAATTTCGAACTGAAACTGATCCCGATTGAGCGCGGCATACGCATTGAACTCACCAACGCGCCGGCAAAGGCGCTGGTTGAGGGAAAAATGATCCAGGGCATACGCGAACTGCTGTTCGCCGTGCTCCGCGACATTCTCTACGTCAACAGCGAGATCACCGAAAACCCCCTGTTCGATACCGAGAGCAGCGGCGGCATAACCAATGCCATTTTCCACATCCTGCGCAATGCCGAGGTCCTGCGCCAGGCGCGCCCACCCAATCTGGTTGTGTGCTGGGGTGGCCACTCAATCAGCCGGGAAGAATACGAGTACAGCAAGGAGGTTGGCTACCAGATGGGCCTGCGGGGCCTGGATATCTGCACGGGCTGCGGGCCCGGGGCAATGAAAGGTCCCATGAAAGGTGCAACCATAGGCCACTCCAAGCAACGTATTACACCGGGGCGCTACGTGGGATTTTCCGAACCCGGCATCATTGCCGCTGAGCCACCCAACCCGATTGTCAATGAACTGGTGATCCTGCCGGATATCGAAAAACGGCTTGAGGCTTTTATCCGTGCTGGCCACGGTATTGTCGTGTTCCCCGGTGGTGTGGGTACCCTGGAAGAAATTCTTTACGTACTCGGCATCCTGCTTAACCCGGCCAACGACAGCCTGCCATTTCCCCTGGTATTCACCGGGCCGGCGAGCGCCAAAGCCTACTTTGAGCAGGTGGATGAATTTATTGGTGCAACCCTGGGCAAAGCCGCCCAGGACAGGTACGAAATTATCATCAACGACCCGCCCGCTGTTGCCAAACATATGCTGGAGGGCATGCGACGGGTGCGCAAGTTCCGAAAAGCAAGGAATGACGCTTACTACTTCAACTGGGTGCTCGAGGTCGACGAGGAATTCCAGCGGCCGTTTGCACCCACCCACGCCAACATGGCGAGCCTGCAGCTACATCGCGATCAACCCGTCGATAAACTTGCAGCAAACCTTCGCCGGGCGTTTTCCGGTGTGGTTGCCGGCAACGTCAAGGAGGAAGGCATTCGCGAGGTTGAACAGCATGGGCTGTTCGAGATCTCGGGCGAACGCGAGATCATGGCAAAAATGGATGCCCTGCTGCAGGGGATGGTCCGGCAGCACCGCATGAAGCTGCCCGGCAGTGAATATCATCCCTGCTATCGGATTGTGTGACGGTCCATCAGGTGGCCAACCCAGAACACCGTGCCACCGGCAACAGCGGCAGGCATGAGCACAATGTTGAGTAGCGGTATCGCCAGCGCAAAGTAGACAGGCAGGCCAAACATTACTGCCTGGGAGCGTACCTGCCCCATGCGGTCTTTCAGGTCTCTGAACGCCACTTCGTTGTTGTCTGCCGCGTAGTCGGCATATTGCACCGTCATCATCCAGGCCCCAAAAAGCACCCACAGGAATGGCGCGGCAGCATTGATGCCCGGGATAAAGGTGATGATCACAAGGCCGACCAGTCTTGGCAGGTAATACAGCAGTTTGGCCAGTTCCCGGCCTAGGCTGCGAAACAGGATGACAGCCAGGTTGGTGGTACCCTGGGGTGCCCTGCCGGTCAGACGCTCCTCCACTTTTACCGAAAGCACCGCGTTGAATGGCGATGCAATGAGATTGGCAACAATCGTGAACAGGTACAGCATGGCAACAAAAACCAGCAGGGCTGCAAGAAAGCTCAGGAACCCCGACATGAACGCCAGCCAGTCGGGTAACAGTCCGGCAATGCCGGCGCTCCAGGCATCGTACTGCGATATACCCCAGACAATCACAGCAGACAGGACCAGTGCGTTGATGATGATCGGCACAATCACGTAAGGCCAGAGACCAGGCTTGAAGATCAGTTGCAGACCTTCAAGAAAGCAGTTGAGGCCGTTCATAAGATAAAGTACCTCCCGTTCTCAGGCTCATTGTCAGGCTTGTTGACAGGCTCAAGCAATCTGCAGGAAATAATCCTTGATGGGCAAAGAGCGAATGCGGCGCCGCGTGATCCGGTACAGGGCATTGACCACCGCAGGTGCTATGGGTGGTGTGCCCGGTTCCCCAATGCCACCCCAGTTATCACCCCGGTTTTGCAGGAAATGTGTTTCCATCTCCGGCGTTTCCGCCATGGAGAGCACCCGGTAGGTATCAAAGTTATCTTCCAGGATGCGGCCATTTTCGATCGTCAGCTTGCCGTAGATGGCCGCGGACAGCCCGAACACAATTCCGCTTTCAATCTGTTCTTCCGCGGTCAGCGGATTGACCAGGTTGCCGCAATCAACCACGGAGACGACCCGGTTGACGCGCGCCTCACCCGATTCCGACACAGAGACTTCCGCTACCTGGGCGCAGATGGTGCCAAAACATTCATGGATCGCCAGGCCCTGGGCCGAACCCCGTGGCATGACTTTGCCCCAGGCGGCACGCTGCGCCAGTTCCTGCAGCACGGCCACCATATCCGGTCGATGTGACAGGTAGCGTAACCGGAACTTCAGTGGGTCCGTCCGGGCCGCGGTTGCCATTTCATCAACAAAACACTCCATGGCAAAAGCGTTCTGCGAATGCCCCGCTGAGCGCCAGTACCAGGTTGTCAGGTGAGTTGACTTCATCGTGTGGGTAATCAGCTTGTTGGGGACCTGGTAAGGCATGTCCTTCAGGCCCGCAATCGAGTCAGGGTCAACCCCACCGTCAGGCTTTGCACCGTCCATGCCGGCGCGAATCGAATGCGTAACCGAGTGGTTGGTATAGGCAATCAGGTTCTTTTCCAGGTCAAAACCTGCCTTGAAGCGGATGGCGGCCATGGGTCGGTACTGACCGGCACGGCTGTCTTCTTCACGGGTCCAGATCATCTGGACCGGGGCCCCTGCTTCCATCGCAATCAGTACGGCTTCACGGACATAATCCACCTGGCTGCGGCGCCCAAATCCGCCACCCAGGAAGCAGTTGTGAATATAAACCTGTTCCGGTGCCTTGCCGGTTAACCGGGCAGTCACCGCCAGCGCGGCTTCGGGGTCTTGCAGGCCCGCCCAGACATCCACGCGATGTTCCTGTACCTGGACCGTGCAGTTCATGGGTTCGAGGCACGCGTGGGCCAGGTAGGGCACGGTGTAGTCCGATTCTATGGAGGTCTCGGCCTCATCCATCACCCGCTCCGCCTGGCCCTCGTTGACCACGATCGTGCCAGGGGTATCCAGTTCGGACACAAACTCGCGTTTCATGGTGTCGGAAAATGTCTTGCCTTCCGCGCCGATGTTCCACTCGATGGGCATGGCTTCCACCGCCGTCCTGGCTTGCCAGAAAGTGTCAGCAATAATGGCAACGCCGTCGGCCAGGCGCACGGCCTGTCGTACACCAGCATTGTTGCGGACCACGTTGAAGCGAAACCCGCGCAGCGTGCCACCCGTTACCGGGCAATGGACCACCGCCGCATAGAGCATGCCCGGCAAGCGGACATCAATGCCAAACTGCGCTGAACCATCAACCTTGGCCGGGACATCCAGCCTCGGCGTGGGCAGTCCCAACAGGTCATAGTCTTCAGGTTGCTTGCGCGTGACGCCGGCCACCGAGACCTCTGCGGCCGCGGCAGCAACGGCACCAAAGTTGATCGAGCGCCGCGTCGGCCGGTGATACACCCGGCCATAATCGGCATAGCAGGTGTCAGGCGCAACGTTCCACTGTTCCGCCGCTGCCTTGATCAGCCTCTCCCGGGCCTCTGCCCCGGCCAGCGACAGGGAGGGCAAGGAATTCTTCACCGCACTGCTGCTGCCGGTCAGCATCCTGCCGTAAACAGCGTTCTGCCGGATGCTGCGATTGACGTCTGCATACTCAACGCGCACCTGGCGCCAGTCGGCTTCCAGTTCCTCTGCCAGAATCATTGGCAGGGATGTCATCACACCCTGCCCCATCTCACTCCTGGCAACCCGCAGGGTAATGGTGTCATCCGGGGCAATGGTCAACCAGGCGTTCAGTTCAGCGCCAGCATCAGGATAAGGTTCATGGGGTACGGCTTTACCAAGCACAGGCAGGTGAAAGGCAATCATCAGGCCGCCTGCTGCCGAGGCGGCTGACGCTTTGATGAAGTCGCGGCGCGTCAGCTTCCTGGCCTGCTGCTTCCGGTCGTCGTTCGGCGCTTTCTCCAAACCATGCTTCAAATCTTGCTTCAAATCATGCGCCCCGCTTCTCGGCCACCTTGTGAATGGCACGGCGAATCCGCTGATAGGTGCCACACCGGCAGATGTTGGTCATGGCGCGATTGATGTCTTCATCGGTGGGATGTGCCTTGTCGTCCAGCAGTGCAATGGCTGCCATGATCTGACCGGACTGGCAGTAGCCACACTGCGGCACATCTTCTTCAATCCATGCCTGCTGGACCGGGTGGCTGCGATCGGCAGATACGCCTTCAATGGTTGTAATACTGAATTGTTCCAGCGTACCCACCGGCGTCACACAGGAGCGCACCGGTGCACCGTTCATCAGCACGGTGCAGGCGCCGCAGCTGGCAATGCCGCAACCATACTTGGTACCGGTGAGGTTCAGGTTATCGCGCAGTACCCACAGCAATGGGGTTGCCGGGTCAACGTCAACCTCTACCAGCTCGCCGTTGACCCGTATCTTCAGCATCAGATGCGCTCGATAATTGTTGCGGTCCCCATGCCGCCACCGGTGCACATTGCAATCAGCGCCGTCGAGAGATCGCGTCGCTCCAGTTCATCCAGCACTGTCTGGATCAGCATGGGTCCGGTTGCCCCAATGGGATGGCCAAGCGCAATGGCACCGCCATTGACGTTGATAATGTCGTCTTCCACGCCGAGGTCCTTCTGGAACTTCAGCACCACCGCGGCAAAAGCCTCGTTAACTTCAAACAGGTCAATGTCACTTTTCTTCATGCCAGCCTTGCGCAGGCAGATTTCTGCTGCCGGGCCGGGTGCTGTCAGCATAATCACAGGTTCAGTACCAGCGGTTGCCGTCATGACAATCCGGGCACGGGGTTTAAGACCGTGCGCACGGGCGTAAGCGGGTGATGAGAGCAGGATGGCGCTGGCCCCGTCCACAACACCGGAGGAATTGCCCGCGTGATGCACATGGTTCACGCCGTCAATGCCGGGGTACACATCCGCACAGATCTCATCCAGCGTCTTCACCTGGCCTTCAAACAGGGTCTTGCCCATTTTCTCAAATGACGGGTTCAGCCCTGCAAGGCTTTCAAGCGTGGTGCCGGGTCGCGGGTGTTCATCCCTGTCCAGAGCCAGTTCCCCAGAATCCCGGTAAATGGGCACCAGCGCACTCTTGAATCGTCCGTCGGCTATGGCGGCTTCTGCCCGATTCTGGCTACGGACCGCGTAGGCATCACAGTCTTCCCGGGAAAAACCTTCCAGGGTGGCAATCAGGTCAGCCGAGATGCCCTGTGGGATCAGGGGGTACTGCGCAAACAGGTGTGGATTGTTGGCCGTAAAGCCGTCGGTATGGGTCGGCGCGTAGCGCGACATGGATTCAACACCACCGCCGACCACCAGGTCCTGGTGCCCACTCATAATGCCCATGGCGGCGAAGGTGACCGCCTGCTGCCCGGAGCCACAGAACCGGTGCAGGGTGACCCCTGGCGCGGTAATCGGCCAGCCTGCATCCAGCACCGAGAGCCTGGCTATGTCGTGTGCGTGGTCACCACTACCGGCACCGCAGCCTGCAACGACGTCTTCAACATCCGCCGGGTCAAATCCAACCTTTGCCTGCAGGCCGTTCAGGACCTGTGCCATCACGCGCTGCGGGTGAATTTCACTCAGACTGCCAACACCCGGCTTGCCGCGCCCCCGGGGTGAGCGTACGCCGTCAATTATCCATGCTTCGGTCATTTCCATGCTCTCTTATGTGCGATTGAGGTCAACGATTGTACTCGTCCCGCTTGTCGATCCACAAATGCAGCAGGATGGACAAGAGCCGGTACCAGCCCAGTCAGATACAGTACACTTGCCATGTTAGCAACCCTCTGGCGGATTTTTGCGTCATAACTAGTCGTAAATACAAGAACGGAAACCAACGGGCCATCGTGTACGAAATCAGCCTCGCCTGGCAGGGCATCCGGAAGACGCCCCTGCTGTCCTCAATGATTGTCGGCGCCATAGGGCTCGGCATTGGCGTATTTATGATCCT
Organism: Pseudomonadota bacterium; assembly: GCA_047947185.1. Lineage (GTDB taxonomy): Bacteria > Pseudomonadota > Gammaproteobacteria > Pseudomonadales > Azotimanducaceae > JANQJA01. Next base: position 5,606,141 of record CP170502.1, on the reverse strand, counting down.
GCTGACGGCCTACCACGTCCTGGAGCGGGATCCCCTGCCCCAGAAGTCCGAACGGGTCTTTCGCGTTATGGTCGATTCCTGGGGGCCCAATGACACCTACGGTGGTGGCTTCTGGGGCAGCGACACACCACCGCATATGATGACCTATACCGATGCCATGAACCTGATGGCGTCAGACATCCCGACCCACCAGGCGGCGATGTTTGCTACCACCATGTACCTTGCGCCAACTGACCCGTCACACCCCGTCCAGCGACCCTTTCAGGTGCGGGTACGGGCGACCTTTCGCGGCTTCTTCCCCATGTTCGACACGCCTTTCCTGTATGGCAACCACTGGGACCAGGCGGCTGATACAGGCCCAGAACCCGTGGTGGTACTGAGCCGGGAAACCAATGAAAAGATTTTTGGCGGTGCCAACAGCATAGGCGAAACCGTGGCACTGGACGGGAACCTGTTCAGGGTGGTTGGCGTACTGGATACCTGGGCACCCATGCCCCTGTTCTACAATTTCCTGACCCTTGGCGTGGGCGTCTCGCCACCGGAAGACGTTTTTATTCCCTTTCACTTTCTCGAGCAGTACCAGCTGCAAAACTACGGTGCAGATATGAACTGGAAGTCAGCTGAACCCGGCTTCGACAACTGGCTGCAATCCGAGTCCGTGTGGCTGCAGTATTGGGCCCAGTTGGATACCGCGGCACAGAAACAGCGCTACCTCGACTTCCTGGACCAGTACGCACTGTCGCAACGCGAACTCGGGCGGTTTGAACGGCCGCTGAATAACCGCGTTTACAACGTCAGGGAATGGATTACCGCATTTACGGTGCCCCTTCGCGGCCCCTCCCTCGCTTTCCTGGTGCTGGGGTTTCTCTACCTCACCGTCTGCCTCGTGAACCTGGTCAGCATGCTGCTTGGCAAGTTCATGGGGCGCATGCAGGAGATTGCCCTGCGCCGCGCCCTGGGGGCCACCCGCCAGGCGGTGTTCAGGCAACATATTGCCGAGGTTGCGCTGCTGGGAATCGGTGGCGGCCTGCTTGGACTTGGGTTGAGCCAACTGGTACTGCAGACCATTGCGCACCGGTTTGAGCTGGCTGACAACCTGTTTACGCTGGACGGGTACCTGCTGTTCAGCGCATTGATGCTGGCCCTGCTGTCAGGCACCGCCGCGGGGCTTGTGCCGGCCTGGCGCGCCTGCAGCACGCCACCTGTGACCTACCTCAAGAGCCTCTGACCATGGTGATTGTGATACTCAAGACACTGCTGCGGAACCGGACCAGTTGGGTGCTCATGAGCCTGCAGGTTGCCGTCACGCTTGCCGTGCTGATCAACGCGCTGGCACTGGTCAAGCGTTCCCAGGAGATTGTCAATGAGCCCACGGGTATGGATACCGGGAGCATCGTCACCATCAGGGTTGTGCCATTTGCCCAGGAATTCAACGACACTTCCCGCATCAGGACCCAGCGCACCCTGGACCTTGCGACCCTGCGCGGCTATCCCGGGGTCATCAACGCTTCCGTCTCGAACTCATTTCCCGGTGACCTGGGTAGCAACAGCGGTATCAGCCCGGCCGCGGGTGATGAAAACGCCGGGATTTCTGCCGGTGTGTTTGTTGCTGATGAACACCTGCTGGACACGCTCGGTGTTGAACTGGTGGCAGGTCGAAACTTTACTGCGACGGAAGTTTTCGACTCCAACTGGCCCCCGGCAGACAAGTCGCTGCCGCAGCTCATTATTATCACGGAAGCGACCGCGCGTGAGATTTTCCCGGACGGCAATGCCCTGGGCCAGCTGGTGCGCATTGATGGCACAACCCGCACGATTATTGGTATTACGGGAACCTTTCGGGGCCGCAATCCACTGCTTGGTAATCCCAATTTGAATGTTTTTATTCCCGGCTACCTGACTAATGCCCGCCAGGTCTCCAGTTTCCTGGTTCGCGTCGAGCCCGGCACGGCACAGGCACTGATGAACGACATCGAAGAGGAATTGCTAGAGCTGAACGATGGTCGTGACATCGAGAAGATTACCCTGGCAAGCGAGGGGATTGCCGTCAGCAATGGCCTCTTTGCCTATGGCGGACTGGTACTGATGGTTATCAGCGGCCTGCTCGTGTTTACCACGGCGCTGGGCATTTTTGGCGTTGCCTACTTTTCCGTAACCCGCCGCACACGCCAGATCGGCGTGCGCCGGGCCCTGGGGGCAACCCGCGGAGAGATCATGCAATACTTTTTCCTCGAAAACCTGCTGACAACCGGCAGCGGGGTTATCCTGGGCAGCCTGCTTGCCATTGCACTCAACATGGTGATGACACAGTTGGGTCTTGGGCGTGCGGACCTGCTGGTCACCGGGGCAGGTGTTTTTTTTGTGCTGCTCATGGGCCAGGCCGCTGTACTGTTGCCGGCATACCGCGCATCACAAATTGAGCCCGCTATCGCCACTCGCGCCTGAGGGTAAATGGCAATTTTGGCTGTCTGTCCCGAGGTCCAAACGGACCAGCGCCCCGTAAGAACCAGCTGTATCAAATAGCTAAACTGCGGTTTCCCGCCGACAAGGACAGACTGGGATGCCCGAGGGACCCGAAATCAGACGCGCTGCAGACCAGCTTGCCGGGGTGCTGGAAGGACAGATCATCCAGCAGGTTTATTTTGGCCTGGCTGAACTCGAACCCCACGCGGGGCAACTCCGGGGCAAACGTGTTGTCCGGCTGGAGACCCGCGGCAAGGCACTCCTCACGCACTTTGAGCATGGCATCACCATCTACTCGCACAACCAGCTTTATGGGCTCTGGCGGGTTGCCCGGAGCGGTCAGTTACCGGCCACCAATCGTGTGCTGCGCCTGTTGCTGGACACCGGCACCCGGGCGGCATTGCTGTACAGCGCCTCTGATATCAGCGTCTGGCGGACCGAGGACCTGGCGCTTCATCCGTTCCTGGCCAGGGTGGGGCCGGACATACTGGCGCCTGACCTTACGCCCGCACTCATCGCCGAACGCCTGGCTTCCGGGGATTTCTGCCGGCGTTCGCTGGCTGCACTGTACCTGGACCAGTCGTTTGTCGCCGGCATTGGCAATTACCTCCGGTCGGAAATCCTGTTTGATGCAGCCGTTCATCCCTGGGCCAGGCCAGTGGACTTGACGCCTGCCCAGCAGCGCAGGCTGGCCCGCAGCACACTGGCCATCAGCCAGCGCAGCTACGAAACGGCGGGCATCACAAACCCACCCGGTCGGGCAGCGCGACTCAAGCGCCAGGGGAAACGCAGAAGCGACTATCGCTTTGCTGTATTCGACCGTGAAGGCCAGGCCTGTTTTCGCTGTGGCGCGGAGATTCAGAACACACCCGCCGGCAGTCGGCGGCTATACTGGTGTCCGCTGTGCCAATCACAATAAACCTTGCCGAGGCCCAGTTATCGTCCAGAATAATTGCCAGATCCAATGCCGGCCTGTTTCCACTGGCCTTTACGGGATTCCGCTCAAGCTCCTGCTCCTGCTGCCTGGTCTCATGGCGACCAGCCCGTCCCTGGCTACACAGCAACTCCAGCTGGGTGTAGACAGCCTCTATGTCAGCGAGGGGCGGAACAACCTCGTTTCGGGTGGGCTCGGCTGGATCAGCTACGACGTCAGCGCCGCAGGCATCAACTTCGGCATCTGGTACGCCGAGGGTACCGGGGCTGACTATCAGGAGACACAGTTCGCTCTCGGCTACACACATGCCTGGACCGAATCCCTCAACCTGTCCGCGGGAATCAACACGGTAGATGCCGTGGACCGGACCCTGGCTGACGCCGATATCGAGTTAAGTGCCGCTGTTACCTTTACCCGAGGCAAATTCGAGTCGCTCATCGAAGCTGTCTACTCCCGTCAATTTAACGGGGCTTACTTCACCCTCGCGCAATCGGTTGAGGTACACCCGACAACACGCGCTTTTGTCAGGCTGGGCAACAATGCCGGTTACGTTCAGGGTGAGAGCCGCGGTCCCAACAACCTTGACCTTGGTCTGACCAGCTCACGCCAGATTGTTGGCAACTCACTGGCCATCAACTGGCAGATCAGCCAGACAATTGCCCTTGGGGCACGGCCGCGCGACACACTGGGTGATCACCTGTGGGTATCAATTTCACTCAAGGCGCAATTCTGAACGGGCAACAGAATGATTCTGTTCCATCCACGGGGTAATTGAGAAAGATCAAGGTATCTGCAAACTTCTCCAGTAGCATTGGATCCCAATCTACGACCGGACCAGAAAACATGTATGTCTACGATACCCTTCAGTGTGCGCTCGCAGAAGGCGTACTGACAGTAACGATCAACAACCCACCCTGCAACGTCATGACTGTTGCCCTCTACCGGGACCTCGTCAACTTCACGAAAGACGTTGCTGACGATAACGAGGTTCGCGTCATTGTCCTGGAAAGCGCTGACCCGGACTTTTTTATTGCCCACTTCGACATTGAGTTGCTGTTGCAAACCGACATCAACGTGCCCGCAGTAAAACGCACGGAACTGAATGGATTCCACGCCATGTGCCATCGACTGGCCACCATGCCAAAAGTTTCCATCGTGAAGATGGCGGGCCGGGCCGGAGGTGGTGGCAACGAGTTTGCCGCCTGTGCGGATATGCGCTTTGGTCTCAGGAACAGGACAAAAGTCAACCAGATGGAGGTTGCCCTCGGCATACTGCCCGGGGGCAGCGGCACCCAGATGTTACCGCGCCTGGTCGGCCGTGGCCGGGCAATGGAAATTGTGCTGGGCAGCGATGACATTGACGCCCAGACGCTGTGCGACTGGGGCTACCTGAACCGGGTCTTCGATAACCAGCTGGCCCTGGATACCCACGTCGATCAGCTTGCCCGACGTATTGCATCGTTCCCGCCGGAAGCCGTGGCGCTGTGCAAACAATCGGTCAACAACGCAGAACTTGAGCTGGAAGCGGGTCTCGTTGAAGAGGCCTACCTGTTCCAGCAGACACTGCGTGCACCGGGTGCCTTTCGCAACATGCAGCGTGCCCTGGCGCTGGGTGCCCAGACCCGGGAGGGAGAGCTGCGGATGGGTGAACTCTGCGCTGAACTCGGCCAGCTTACTCGCGAGCTGAATGATCAGCAGCCCAAGTGAGCCGGGAATAACCGGAACAACTGTACCCGGTCAGGTTGCCCATTCATCAGCAGCGATATCCCATTCCAGGGTGATTTCTGGCTGGATATCTACAGGCCGCTCATAGCAGGCAACCTCACTCAGCGTGTAGATCCCGTCCCCGGTGTGTGGGTAACCCTCTGAAATATGGTGTACCTGCAGGGTATGGGGACCAGGCACCGGCCCTCGCTCCGCCGGAATCTCAAAAAAGCCCGCGGCAGACCGGTTGATTTTTGTTCGCGCCAGAGGCGCGTCAGGATCGGCTGGCAAAAGACTGATCCAGGCCATCCCCGGCGCCCTGCCGTCAATCAGGACGCGCCCCCGGATCGCCACACCGGTTCTGTCCGTCAGGAATCGGGATCGGCGCAGCCAGTTCAGCAACAGGTCGGGCCAGTTGTTCAGGTCAGGGTCGCCCACACCCAGTCCCAGGCCGTGGTCACCGTAGCCAAATACGTGCAGTTCCGCCTGTACGCCAGCGGCCCTCAGCGCCTGGTAAAACAGCAGCGACTGGTTGGAAGGCACGGTCATATCCTCATGCGTATGCATGATAAACGAAGGTGGTGTGTCGGCCGTCACGCGCGTGTCGGTTGGCGTATATTCGTCTGCCTTGCGGCCGCGTGCCAGGCCGTTGATGACAGCATAAACCGGTACCAGGAAGTCCGGCCGGGAACTTTCCCGCTCCACAACATCGCTCGCCCCGGGATCACCCGGGTCGTAATTGGTCCCAACAGCCGCAGTCAGGTGACCGCCGGCCGAAAACCCCAGCATGCCAAGTCGGCGTTTATCCACGCCGAATGCCGCGGCCTGGCTCCGTATCCAGCGCATGGCTCTTTGGCCATCAAGATGGGATATCCCGGTGTCGTAGGTCGGCCCGAGTCGATAGCGCAAGACAAACGCCGCTATGCCACGGGCATTCAGCCAATTGGCAACCTGGAGCCCCTCGTGGTCGGACGCGAGGATACGGTAGCCGCCACCGGGGCAGACCAGTACACCGCAACCCGTATTTCTGGCGTGCAGCGGCAGGTGCACCGAAATCGCGGGTGTATCAAGGGGGCCATTGCCAAGGGCACCGGGTGCACCGTCGGGCCACAGGGGAACAAGGGCCGGGTAGTCCTGCATCATTGAGTCACTCCTGGATGGATTATCCACAGCACCCTTTCAGCTTCCCAGGATCAGGGCGCCGCGTGCATCGCCGGTTTCGATATTGAGCTGACCTGCCAGGCCCGCGGCCCGATGCACGCCTATCTCCTGCATTTTTGGCGACATCATCATCTGCATCATAGCCTGGCGCGACGGATACATTGCAATGGCCACCTCATCCCAGAGCTCTTCCACTTCACCCAGCATCAGGCGCTCAACCTCGGCTGCAAAAATGGCGGCACCCCCAAATTCCTGTAACAGTTCCGAGACCTCGGCCGCATAAATATCGTAAGCCTCCCGCCCCGTCAGGCTGGTCTGGCGACCGTCCGCGTACTCGGCTTTTTCCCTGAACTTCAGCAGGTTGACCATGTAAATCGGCTCGGGCCCTTTGGCCTGGAAACCTGCCATCTGCTCCGCGTTGGGCATGACACTGTTCTTCACTTCCATCGTTTGCTGCTCCTTGCTGGCTTAAATCGGGTTTGCCCGACAGAACTGGATAATTGCGTCCGACAGCGGCCCGGGCGCGTCTTCCTGCAGGAAATGTCCCGCACCTTCAATGGTAACGTGCCGCTGGCCCTGCGCACCGGGCACCGTCTCCTGGAAACGTTTGAAGCCCCCTGCGGTTACCGGGTCATTGTCAGAGAAAGCGGTCAGGAAAGGTTTGTCAAACTGCGCCAGCACTTCCCAGGCGGCGCGGTTGTCAGGGATGGCCGGATCATCAGGGAAAATGGGGACCAGTGACGGAAACTGGCGCGCACCCTGTTTGTAGGCTTCGGAGGGAAAAGGTGCGTCATAGGCACGCTTTTGTGCCTCGGTTAACTCGCCAGTGCTGGACAGGCTGACCACATCACTGATGGTGAAGTCTTCATACCCGTCACAATACTTGATCCAGTACATGAAACCCGCGCCATGCTCATTCTCACGCAGCTTCCTGCCCATTTCTGCCGGCGGCAGCGCCGGGACCGTGGCAAACAGCTGGCGCATGGGTGCCGCCATCTCCGGCGGCATCCCTTTGGCGTCGGGCAGGCCCGTATTGGCCGTCACCACGCGGGCAAACCGCTCCGGATAGGCAGCCACTACCCGCAGTCCCAGCAGGCCGCCCCAATCCTGGCACACCAGTGTGATGTTGTTCAGGTCCAGGGCCAGCACAAAGCGCGACAACCAGCCCACATGGGCCACATAAGTGTAGTTAGCCCGCTGGGTGGGTTTGTCACTCTTGCCGAAACCAATCAGGTCGGGCGCAATCACCCGGTAGCCGGCCCCGGTGAGTAACGAGATCATCTTGCGATAGAGATAGGACCAGGTCGGTTGACCATGCAGGCAGAGGATCACCTCTCCGGCGGGATCACCTTCATCCAGGTAGTGGAAGCGCAGGCTGCCGCCCTCACCATCGTCAACGGACTGGTAGTGAGGGGCAAAAGGATACCCCTCCAGGTTTTCAAATCGTGCTTCCGGGGTCTGCAATACTTCCATGGTGGTTACTCCCTGCTAATTCGGCCAGTTAATGTCGTTGAAATCCATGTGGTTGGTAAGAATCAGAATGAAATTCGGTGGTTCGGTTGCGGTGGCTGGTCCTTCGCGCAGATTTGCCCTCCGTCGTTGGCTGGCATGTTATCGCAGCGCCTAATGATTGTCATTAATCATGGGGCAAGCCCTTCCCGCTTCATCTGGTTGAACGAAATCAGCAACAGGCTGGGGGTAACAAACGTTGCTGCAGCCATGAGCGGGCCGGGCTGCAGCAACGCGATCGCGTCAGCAACTTCCGATCAAGGCGACCGTGTGCTCAGGCAGCGGGCCTCGAATCGGCGACAATGGACACACGTTCACCGTAACGGGAATGGGGATAGTAATCCCAGACCGCGTGATGCTGGGTGCAGCGATTGTCCCAGAAGGCCAGCGTGTTGGGCTCCCACTGTACGCGACAGGTCAGGCGTGGGGTTGTGGCAATATGCTTGAACAGCATGTCCAGCATCGCCCTGCTCTCGTTCCGGCTCAGACCCTTGATATGCGTGGTAAAGCCCGAGTTGACGTACAGCAGTTTCTTGCCCGTTTCAGGGTGTGTGACCACAACCGGGTGTTCGTTGCGAGGATAACTCTCCCCTTCCGGCAGGGTGGATTTGTAGGACCCGATGTAGGGCAATGCGCCGTCATGCACTGCGACCAGGCCTTCCAGCATGCCTTTCATGGTGTCCGACAACATCTCGTAAGCGAGATACATGTCGGCGTACATGGTGTCACCGCCGCCTACTTCAGGCGTTTCCGTGATGTAGAGCATTGAGCCCATGGGCGGGTATTCATCACAGGTGACATCGGTATGCCAGCCGTCGCCCGCCGTGTAGTTTGATTTGGCTGTCGTCTTCACGACCAGGATTTCCGGGTCACCCGAGGCATGCCGGTTCATGGGATGGACATGGAGTTTGCCAAACCGGCGGCCAAACGCCTTGTGCTGTTCACGGTCGATATGCTGGTCGCGGAACACCAGCACCATCCAGTCGAGATGCGCCTGGTGGATGGCAGAAAATTCCTCGTTGGAGAGGTTGGCGAGATCAACGCCGAGGATTTCGGCGCCAATGTGCGGTGTTAACGGTCTGATTTCCATAAGAATCCCTCTGGTTTACCAATAACGGAGAATACGCCCGGGGCAGTCGGCTCGCAAGCAGGCGGATTTACACTGCCCGCACGGCCCTGCAGGATCTGATGTTCCCGGTCGATGCTACAGCATTGGAAAGTTTTCTCCTGTCCAATAAGACAGTCAGGTGATCAATGTAGGCTGACAGCTTGTTTGCGGAGAGGCATCACGACTATCCTGACGATCATTACCGCCATTATTGCCCCGCCGGGTCTGCTAGCGAATCCCATTCATCCAATAACGGATTCCCGGCGTATCCCATCCCAGATGAGAATTAATCTTATCTGATTCATCCGCTTAAACTAAAAACGACATCATCAATACTGGACGGCACAGTTGAGGAGCAACCGATGAAAACACTACTGAAGTTCGAAGCAGACTGGTGTGGTCCGTGCCAGCAAATCAAACCCATTGTCCGGGATGTTGTTGAAATGCATAAAGACAACGTCAATCTGCAGACTATCGATGTTGATGATCCTGCCAACATGGCGCTTGTTCAGGCGCATGGCGTGCGCGCCATCCCGACGCTCGTTTTGATTGATGGGGAAACGGTAGTCAACACCCACAGCGGCACACTGGGGCGTGCAGAGCTGGAACAATTCCTGAGGTTGTAAAGCAGCGTCGCTGCGGTGCGGCCGATCTGGCTGACCATGGAGTACTGAACATAGAAAGTGCTTTTCAGTCCTGGCTCACTGCACACCAGCAATACGCCATCCTGCTGGTGCCTGTTGTTGCTTTCGCAGAAGCCTGCGTTGGTGTTGGCCTGTTCGTCTCAAGCATATTCCTGGTGGTCCTCTGCAGCTTCCTTTACACAGAGCAGCTTGCAACCTTCTCACACATGCTGATGCTTGCGTTTGCCGGCGCTTTTGCCGCAGACCAGAGCGGCTTTCACCTGGGTCGCGTCGCCGGCCCCCACCTGCACCAGAGCACTTTTGCCAAAAGGCATCGTCTGAAACTCGACCGGGCCGAGTCCCTGATACGACAATTCGGCTGGGGTGCGATACTGATTGGGCGCTTCATTCCTGCCATCAGGAGCCTGGTACCGGCACTTACCGGTATCTCCGGACTGGCACCCCGGCAGTTCCTGCTGGTGGATCTTGGGGCCTGCCTGTTGTGGACGACTGGCCTTGGGCTGATCGTCATAGGGGTTGAGTCGCTATTCGCCCTGACCTGAGGGCACCCGGACGGCGCGGGTAATGACAACGGGCTCAGCCGGCAGGTCTTCCAGAACATCGGTATAGGTTGTCTCGACTATCTCAATGTCATAGACCACATCCATCCCTTCGACGACACGTCCAAATACAGCGTAGCCAAAATTGTCACAGGTGAGCGGTTTACGCAGGCCCCGCTCACGCGCCTCAAGGTAAGCCGCCATCTCTGCTCGCGTACAACTCGACGGGGAATGGTCGAGGTGCGGGTTGTCCTTGACGTTGATGAAAAAATCGCGGGAGGCACTGTCAATATCATCGGTTCGCGCCATGGCAACGGTGCCGGTCAGATTTTTCAGCCCGTTGTCCGCCTCGCTCTGCACCTGCCCCTGGTCGGGCAGTTCTTCCAGGGCAAGGTTGCGCCCACCGCCCTGGATCATAAAGCCGGGTATCACACGGTGGAACAGGGTGTTGTCATAAGCGCCTGCGTCCACATAGCGCAGAAAATTGGCAACGGTCAGGGGCGCCCTGACCGGGTCCAGTTCAATGACAATATCACCCATGGTGGTCGTCAGCAGGACACGGGTCTGCTCGGCGTAAGCGTTACCCGCCCACAGCATCGCAGCCCCGAGGAAAATCCATGCTTTCATGTCGACAGGACTAGTCCCGGTAACTTGCCGGCGCGACAAACCCGCCCATCACCTCGGCCACCTTACGCGCAAACTCGATGGTGTAGAGGTCACCCATTTCGCGCCCGACTATCTGCACACCAATTGGCAATCCCTGTTCATCCAGGCCGGTCGGCACAACCGTCGAGGGCAGGTAGGCGACGCCAGTGAGGCCGGCCCAGAACAACTGCTCAAAATACGGCCTTTTCTCGTTGTTGACGGTGACCTGACGCGCACCCATTTGAGGATTCTGGTCGTGTGGAAACGCCGGGGTCACGCACATGGGGGTCAGCAGCAGGTCATAGCGCTTGAAGAAATCGTGCCAGGCCCAGCGCAGGTGCGTTCGATTTTCATTGTGCTGGTGCCATTCCCGGTAATAGAGGCTGGAAGCAATCGTGACTTTTGCCAGCGGACTGCGATCTGCCGGGTCCAGCGCAAGCCGGCGCGCCAGCGTGGCCTGGAACACTTCCTCCGGGGCGCGGGCTGACATGGCTGAGTTCAACAGGTTCTGGTACTGCTCATGTGAGTAATCGGCCGCAAAGTCCGGCCGCGCCCCATAGTCAACCTCGCCACCGGCTTCCTCAACCAATTGGGCAACTTTCAACACCCGATCCTTGACGCGCTGGTCAACCGGCGCGAGGGTGTCATCAGACCAGACCGCAATCCGGTAATCCTTGAGTGAATTCTGGGTGGGTTCAGGCAGGGCCAGTTGCCAGCCCGGGAGATGCAGTTCATCAGCGCCACCCACAATATCAATCACAAGGCGAAGGTCTTCGGCACTTCGCGCCAGCGGCCCGATGACCGAGATGTCCGACGGCGTCAGTGTGCCTGGCAACGCATGACCGCGCATCGGCAGGATGCCCCAGGTTGGCTTGTGCCCAAACACACCACAGTAGTGCGCGGGATTCCTGATTGAGCCGCCAATGTCACTACCCATCTCAAGTCCGGTCAGACCTGCGGCGAGCGCGGCAGCAGAGCCACCGGATGATCCACCGGGTGTGCGCGTCAGGTCATGGGGGTTGTTGGTTGTACCGTAAACCGCGTTGTAACTCTGGAAATCAGCCAGGGAAATCGGGACATTGGTCTTTCCGAAAATCACTGCACCAGCATTCTGCAAACGCTCACAGGCCACCGCATCTGAAGGGGCTATGTTGTTCCTTAAATCCGGGTTGCCCCAGGTGGTGGGTAAACCCTCAATGTTATATGACTCTTTTACGGTCATCGGCAGGCCGTGCAGCGGTCCCCAGTCTTCACCCCTGGCCAGGGCCTCGTCAGCGGCTTTGGCACGCGCCCGCGCCTTGTCCAGTTGGGTCACGATAATGGCGTTGACATCCGGATTGAACTTCTCCATCCGCGCCACGTAATGTTCAAGCAGTTCGCTGCTGGATATCTCCCGGGACTTGATCTTGCCAACCAGTGTTGTTGCATCAGCAAATGCAATGTCGTCCATACCGTTTCCCTCGTTTCGTTTTGGCACGGGCAAGCTTAGGCGAGTTGCCCCGGACTTTAAAGGTGCACGCTGACAGGATACAGTCAGGGCATGGAATCAACCGGAGCCGTACCCACATGACAGCCACTCACAGCAAATTCAGGGAAGAGACAAGGGCATGGCTCGAGGCGCACTGTCCACCGGGGATACGCGGTCCAGGTCCAGTGCCCTGGGGCAGCAGCAAGATTCCACTGGACGAAGATTCTGCAACCTGGCTGAAGTTGATGGCGGACAAAGGCTGGACGGTGCCAACCTGGCCGGTGGAATATGGTGGTGCTGGCCTTTCCCGGGCCGAATACATGATTCTCGGCGAAGAAATCAGACGCATTGGTGCCCGGGCACCGCTTACCGGGCGCGGCATCAACTATATTGGACCTACCGTGCTCGAGTTTGGTACGGACCAGCAGAAGGCCAAGTGGCTGCCGCGATTTGCGCGTGGCGAGGGTGGCTGGTGCATGGGCTACAGTGAGCCCGCTGCAGGCAGCGACCTGGCAAACCTGCAGATGCGCTGTGTAGACGAGGGTGATGTCTATCGGCTGAACGGCATGAAAATCTGGACCTCGGATGGTATCTATGGTGACTGGATTTTTTGCCTGGTGAGGACCGCACCGGACAAACCCAAACATGAGGGTATCAGCCTTGTGCTGGTTAATATGGATCAACCTGGCGTCAGGGTCCGGCCCATTCAGCTTATCAGTGGCGCCTCACCTTTCTGCGAGACGTTTTTTGAGGATGCCATTGCCGCCAAGGACGACCTGATTGGCCCGGTAAACGGTGGCTGGGGCGTAGGCAAACGCCTGCTCCAGTACGAACGCTCGGTGCACGGGGGCGTCAACACCAGCGGCCAGCAGGTGGAGCAGAAAGTTACCCCGCTGCCGGAACTGGCAAAAACGTATATTGGCGAAGCAGCGGGCAAAATAGCTGATCCCGCCTTTCGTCGTCGACTGACAGATCTTGAGATGAATAATCGCGCCTACAAACTGACGCAGCAGCGGGTCATCGCTGAAACCCAGGCCAGTGCACCCACCACCGCAACCTCCATCCTGAAGGTCAAGGGCGCTGAATTTACCAAGGAACAGGCGGAAGTCATGCAGGCCGCCATGGGCAACCAGGGCTTCGGCTGGGAAGCCCCGGGTTTTACCAAAGAAGAACTGGAAGCGAACACCAACTGGCTCACCACACGCGCCGTTTCAATTTACGGTGGCACCAGTGAAATCCAGCGGAACATCATCGCGAAGCGGGTCCTGGGACTGCCTGACTAACCCAGGGCTTTCGTGCGCTGCATGCTGGCGCCCTAACGATATCCCTCCGCTACCGGGCGTCTCGGCAGCGACCACCAGAGTGATTCGCACGCCTCGACCAGCTCATCATCAAACACCACGTTGAGCGCCTCGAGGTTGGCATCCAACTGATCCGGCCGGCTCGCGCCGATAATGGCTGAAGTAATCCCTTTCTGCCTCAGCACCCAGGCGACCGCAACCGAGACGATGTTGAGTCCCCTGCCCTCCAGAAACCGCTTGAGAAAAGCGACTGCCTCAAACTGTGCTTCCTGCCAGTAACGTTCCTGGTAGCGGCCCGCGGCAGTACCGAGCGTAAAGCGGGTACCTTCAACGGGCTCCTGCCCTTTCTCGTATTTGCCGGACAGGAACCCGCCTGCCAGGGGGTTGTACACCAGAACTCCCAGCCCCTGGTCGTTCACCAGCGGTAGCAACTCTGTTTCAATTTCCCGATACAGCAGGTTGTAGCGGGGCTGCACTGACACATACCCCTCCACACCAAGCCTTTCTGCAGCGCGAAGCGCCTCGCCCAGTCGCCACGCCGGGTAGTTTGAGCAGCCCAGGTATCGGACCTTGCCCGCTTTCACCAGGTCTTCAAAGGCGCGCAGGGATTCTTCGATTGGGGTACGTGGATCAAAGCCGTGAGACTGGTAAATATCCACATAATCTGTCTGCAGGCGCTGCAGGCTCTTCTCAATGGATTCCACAATATGCTGGCGCGACAAGCCCATGTTGTTAGGGCCGGACCGGGTTGGCGCAAAACACTTGGTTGCGATAATCAAACGGTCACGGTTGTTATGCCGGGTCATCCATCGACCGATGATGGCCTCGGTTTCACCAATGGTTTCCCGCGTTCCGCCGAGTGGATAGGCATCCGCCGTATCCAGAAAGGTAAGGCCCGAGTCACAGGCTTTGTCCAATATCTCAAACGAGGTTTTTTCATCCACCTGCAAGCCGAAGGTCATGGTGCCAAGGCACAGCGCCGGCACCTCCAGGCCATGTTTGCCAAGTTTGCGATATTCCACCTGTGAAGCCCTCAGCCGATTGGAGCACCAAGCATAACGCGGCTCGTTGCCGCAAGGGAACCGCCAGCGCGGCAATCAGCGCCCGACAAATTTTGGTTTGCGCTTCTCCAGGAAAGCACGGACGCCCTCGCGATTATCCTCGCTCCGGCCTGCTTCCCGCTGCAGGCTGGTTTCCAGTTGAAACTGCTGGTCGTAGCTGTTTTCAAGTGACGCCCAGTAGGCTTTGCGGATCAACCCGAGAGACATGGGACCCTCGGCAAGCCTGGTGGCAATCCGCATGGCCTCCGGCATCAGCTCGTCACTTTCGACGACACTGTTGACAAGCCCCCACTCCAGCGCCGTTTGAGCTGGCAGGCGGTCGGCCAACATCGACAGCTCAACGGCCCGGCGCCAGCCAATGATTCTTGGCAGCACCCAGGTTGCGCCGCCGTCCGGCACCAGGCCGATATTGGCGAATGCCTGCAGGAAGTAGGCTTCACGTGCCGCAATGGCATAATCGGACATGATGGCAAAACTCATGCCGACGCCAACCGCAGGCCCATTGATGGCAGTGACCAGAGGTATGGGCATCTGGCGGAGTTTGCTCATGACGGGAAAATAGTGCGTTTCCAGCACGTGGCCGGGTGGTGGCAAAGGCGCGGGCACCTCCCCGCTGTCCGGCTGCAGGTTTGCCCCGGCACAGAACGCCCGGCCTTCCCCGGTCAAGAGCAGGCACCGGCTGCCGGCGACAGCCTCGTCGATTGCCAGGGAAAGCTCGTTGACCATGGTTGGCGAAAGCGCATTCAGCACCTGGGGCGCATTCAGCGTCACAATCGCCAGATTGTTGTCGATTTCAAGCCGGATATTCTGGTAGTTCATACAGCGGGTCCATTCCTGTTGGGCAAGCCCTAGTGTGGCCAATTTTACCCGACGATGGAATCCGCAGCGGAATGGGACCCGGGTGAACGCCAGGGAGACTCTGAACAAATAGGCGCAGCGCTGGCTTACAGAGAAGTTCAGGATCGCGAAGGCATTCCGCAGGCGTGTCGAGAACACGTCAAGGGATGCCGACAAAGAGCCTGGGCTTCTCTGTAAGCCCCTACGGGCGCGGCCTGAGGCGCACCGTTGCGGCGTTGCGCGCCTTGCCCCGGCACGCCTCAGGCCACGCAGCGTTGAGCCTATTTGTTCAGAGTCTCCCTAGCTGGCAGTACCACCTCGGCGCAGAAGTTGCCTGAGCCCGGGTCCAATACCCGAGAAAAGGTTACGTAACGCCTGGGGCACAATCAGCATCGCAGGTGTAACAATCAGGGTCAGAACCGTGGCGAAGGTCAGACCGGAAACAATGGCCGACGCCAGCTGCACCCAGAAGGATGCAACCGGACCACCCACTTCAATCTCCCTTCCGATCAGGTCAACGGATACACCACAGGCCATCGGCAGAAGACCAAAACCCGTGGTAAAGGTGGTAAGGAAAACCGGCCTAAGTCGTTGGCACCCGGTTTGGATAATGACACGTGATAGATCCCAACCCGGATTTTCATCTTTCAGGTAGTTGAAGGTATCAATCAACACAATGTTGTTGTTTACGATAATCCCGGCCAGCGCCACGATACCAACCCCGGTCATGATGGCGCTAAACGGCTGCCCCAGGATCACGAGGCCAAGCAGTACGCCCACCGTCGACATGATCACGGCGGACAGGATGAGCAGTGCCTGATAAAAGCTGTTGAACTGGGTGATGAGCAGAATGCCCATCAGCGCCAGCGCCAGTGCAAACGCGGTACCAATAAACGCCATCGAATCGTTCTGTTCCTCGTTGGCGCCCCTGAACTTGACCTGGATCGATGGATCAATGTTGGCACTCTCCGCCATCCATGCCTGAATCTCTTTTACCTTGTCGTCCGCCAGCACCCCCGGCATGGTATTCGCGCGCACATACATGATGCGATTACCATCCTGACGGAAAATTGTGCTGATCTTGGGTTTGGCTTCACGTTCAACAAAACTGCTGATCGGTACCTGCCCCTCGCGTGTAGTGACCCGCAGGTTATCAAGCTCCGTGATCGCCCTGTACTGTTCGGGGAAACGCACCCGGATATCCACCTCGTCATCAACGTCATCCGGCCGGTATCGTCCTACCAGCACACCGTTGGTGACCAGTTGGATGGCTGCACCAACACTCGCGACATCCGCGCCCAGCATGGCTGCCTTGGCCCGGTCCACCTTCACTTCCCACTCGATCCCCGGCACGGGCGCCGTGTCATCAATGCCCGTCAGACCTTCCATGGACTTCAACTGGTCGCGGATGCGAACCGTTTCCCGGGCCAGAATTCCCAGGTCGGTGCCAATCAGCTGGATCTGGATATCCTTGCCCACTGGCGGTCCCTGTTCCTGCTCTCGAACCTCCACCCGTACGCCTGGCACATTTTCAGTTGCCCGACGATAGGCTTCCTGCAGTTCGTACCCGTCCAGGTCCCGCGTTCGCCGATCCGAGAGTTCAATAAACATACCGCCGACTTCGTCCGCCGTTGAACCACTGCTGCCGGTCCGCGTACCCGTTTCGCCGGCACGCGTGTAAACGCTTTTGGTGTCACCCACAGCAAGGATCCTCTGCTCCACGTCGGTCACGATGTCGCGCACCTCAGCCGTTGAATAGTTCCCCTTGGCCGCAACGGTGACCTGGGTGAACATCGGGTCAACGTCCGTGAAAAACTGCATGCCATTGCCCGCAACCGAATAGAGCCGGACAATGCTGTAGAGGATCACCAGTGCCACGCTAACAACAATCAGCGGGTGCGCGGTGGTGAACTTGAGTATCCTGGCATAAATCCCGATGACACCACTCAGCTCCTCAAAACGGCCCTCGTCCACCAGCCGTATTGAACCGGTGTCAGCACGTTCACGTTGGCGGCTGATCAGGGCACCGAGCACGGGCGCAAACAGCAGTGCATACAGCAGCGACCCGGCAAGCACTGCAAACACCGTGACCGGCAGGTATTTCATGAAGCCGCCGGTGACCCCCGGCCAGAACATCAGCGGCAGAAATGCCGCGAGGGTTGTCCCGGTGGACGCTACCACGGGCCAGAACATTCGCCGGATCGAGTAAATGTAAGCCTCGCGCGGCGTCACGCCTTCCGCCATCCTGCGGTCAGCCAGTTCCACCACCACTATGGCACCGTCAATGAGCATACCGAGCCCCAGCAGCATGCCGAACATGACCATAAAATTGTAGGTATAGCCCAGATAGTTGACGATGATGAAGGCAAACAGGAACGAAAAAGGAATACCCAGCGCCACCAGCAACCCCGAACGGATTCCCACGGCCGCAACAACCACTGTCAGCACCAGGAACATGGCCGTTGATATGTTCCCCTGCAGTGTGTCGATTTGTTCAATCGTATCCGGGGCCTGGTCAGCGATGTAGCCAACCTCAACATTTGCAGGGTATGTGAGCTTCCTCGCTTCAACTACCGTCTTGACTTTCTCAACGGCTGATACAAGGCTGACGCCCTTGCGCTTGGATACCTCAATAGCGACGGCTGGTGCACCATTGGCCCGCGTATAACTCTGTGCATCTTTGAACGTTCGGCGGATTCTGGTGACGTCATCCAGCGTAATGACACCTTCGCTGGTCGCCTTGATGGGGATTGAGAGCACGTCTTCGGCTGTCTCGATGACGCTCTGGATCTTGACAGAAAAACTGCCTTTACCCGTGTCTACGGCGCCCGCGGCAATCAGGCGATTGTTGCGGGATACCGCGCTCAGTAATTCATCATTGGTAATGCCATAAGATTCAAGCAGCACCGGGTCAATGACCGCCTCCAGCAACTCTTCGCGCTGGCCTCGCACATTGGCTTCGAGTACCTCCGGGATTCCCTCCAGATCGTCTTTCAGTTCTCGCGCCAGCCTGTAAAGCACTCGCTCCGGTACCGAGTCACCACCCAGGCTGATGGTAATGACTGGGAATTCGGCCGCAGACACCTCGCGTACAAAAGGTTCCTCCGCCGAGGCGGGAATCTTGACCTTGGCGCGGTCCACCGCTTCACGCACATCCAGCAGCACATCGTCCGGGTCCAGGTCGTAGTCGAACTCAACCACAATGGTTGCCGAACCTTCGCCCGAATAGGAGTTGATTTCCTCAACCCCCTCAATCGTCTTGAGCTCAAGTTCCATCGGTCGCGCCAGCAACCGTTCCGCATCTTCCGGGGAAATCCCCTCGTGGGGCACAGTCACAATCAGGATGGGTACCGAGACGTCCGGATTGGATTCAACCGGTATGCTGGCGTAGGAGATAAGCCCTACCAGCAGGATTACAACCAGGATAGAAAGAACCGTTCTGGAACGATCAATGGCCGTTGCGATATAGCGGGCTGTGAGCGACATGGCAGGTATCAGGAACTGACAACTGACGTCAGCGGGGTCAGGTCAACCTTGACGACCTGACCGTCAAACACATCCTCCTGCCCCACGGTAATCAGGCGGACACGGCCCGGCAGTCCGTTGATCCAGACGCCCGCTGTGCTCTCGCTCACAATGCTGACCGGCATGAACCTTACCGTGTCCGCGTCATCAACAATGCGCACGCCCACCTGGCCGGCGTCGTTCAACACCAGCGAGGCCGGCGAAATCAGGTGCGCGAGTTCCTTGCCGAGCGGCAGCTTCATTACAGCGGTGAGACCAGCCCGAAGCGTCGACCCTGGTTTACTGACCGTCACTTCTACCGGATAGGTCCGGGTGGTCATGTCGGGGGCGCGCCCAATAAATGTTACCTGGCCTTGCATATGTGCCCCGGTCAGCAGTCTAACGTCTACCTCGTCCCCGAGTTTCACGCTGGCAATGTTCTTTTCCGCCACCTGGCCAACAACCAGCATTGGATCCACTTCCATCAGGACTACACACACCTGACCAGCACCAAGGTAGTCACCTATCTCCACAGGCTGTTCGTCCACAACGCCGTCGAAGGGCGCCACAATCCGGGTTTTTTCCAGCGCCAGCTCTGCCCGGTTGGCACGTGCTTTGGCCCCTTCAAGCGCGGCTGATGCCCGGGCCACGTTGATTTCTGACTGCAGGCCGCGACGCTGCAGGTCAAGCATGCCGTCATATTCCAGTTGCGCACTTTTCAGTTCTGCCCGTGCTTCGTCCAGGTCAGCCTGGCGCGTATCCACGGCAATGCGGCACAGCAGATCACCCTGGCGTACCACGGAGCCCTTGATACCGGGAAGCGCCTCCACCCGCCCCGCAACTTCCGAACGGACTGAGACCATCCGGTTCGCACGCGTCTGGGCGCGAACTTCAAGGAACATCTCGCGGGTGTCCGCGGTGCTTTGCACAGCCCTTACCAGGGGTATCTCGCTGGACACCGGGGCCGGACCGCCCTCGGTGGCCCCCACCGTACCCCCGCCAATTGAACCGGACAGCAACCAGACAGCAATGCCAATGGCAATGAGGCTGGCGATGAGAGTCTTGTCACTCAATTACTTTCTCCCGGCGCCAATAGCATTGGCACCACTTAAATGGCTGGTTCAATTATTGTTATTGTTTTCCGTGAGCTTTATGGGGGTATTCTACGGCGGCGGAGCTTAGGCGGATTCATCCCACTTTTCAAGCGGACACTCCCTTGCGACGCGAAAACCCCGATACCTCTATATCGGCCCAAGCCTGCAGAATTCAAGCCCGGATTGCCAACGCCAAAGGACAATGTGGTGCATATCGCGACAAACGCCGCCTGCCCGCGACATACCGGAAGCACTTTGGGTTAACATACGCGCCCCTTGCGATGGACCGGGTGCCCCATGACGGAATCGATGGTGATGGACATTGTCAGCATGACGCTGGTTTTTTTCCTGATCATGGACCCGTTGGGCAACGTCCCGCTCTTCATGTCAGTGCTGAAGGACATTCCACCCGCCCGCCACCTGCAGATTACGCTGCGGGAAGTCTGTATTGCTTACGTGGCCCTCCTGGTCTACCTGTTTGCTGGCCAGTATATCCTTGATTTCCTTGGTCTTTCCCAGGAGTCGATCTCGATATCCGGTGGCATTATCCTGTTCCTTATTGCCATTCGCATGATATTCCCGACTGCCCAGGGCATCTTCGGTGAACAGCCCAGCGGCGAGCCGCTCATTGTTCCCCTGGCCATCCCCGCGGTTGCAGGCCCATCCATCATGGCTGTCCTGATGCTGATGACAGTCACCCAGCCACTCCTCCCCCTGCTGGTCGCCCTGACCCTGGCCTGGGTCGCTACCGCCTGCATCCTGCTAGCGGCGACACCGCTCCACCGCGTCCTGGGCCGGCGCGGTCTGACCGCCATTGAACGACTGATGGGCATGCTACTGGTCATGATGTCCATTGAGATGATGCTGGGTGCATTGCGGACATTCGATTTTGGCGCCTGACGGCTGATTTGATGGGCTTCGGCACCCTGTTGGGCTATCCTTGCCAACTCCTCTTTTGAGATGCTGTATCAGGTTTTGCTGTACACATGACTGAGCTTTAGTGACTGAACCATCGCATCCAGACCCTGCAGGCGGCGTAACCAGCGTTTCGCCGGAAGCCATAGGCGTAGCCGGCGCCGAAAAACTGTCAATGCCCGTGATCTGGGCCTACTCCCTGCCAAGAATCGCTTTTGGCATCATGGGGCTGCTGTTCGGCACCTACTTCATGAAGTTCGCAACAGATGTGCTCCTGATAGCGCCAGCAGCCATTGGCGCAATCATCGCGGGCTCCCGCCTGTGGGATGCGGTTTCCGACCCACTTGCCGGTTACCTGTCAGACCGTACTTCCTCTCGCTGGGGACGAAGGCGTTCATGGATGTTCTGCGCGGCCGTACCGATGGGACTCGCGCTTATGATGATCTGGTCACCGCCCACGCTGCTGGAAGGCGTTATGCTGGTCGCCTGGATGGCCATGGCGCTTTTGGTCTATGAGACAGCCAGCACCGCATTTTTTGTGCCCCATGGCGCCATCAGCGTTGAATTGACGCCAAATTACCACGAACGCACCCGGCTATATGGCTGGAGCCATGTCATAGGCGCTATTGGATCAATACTCGGACTTCTGTCCCTCTATTTCATGGACATCGCTGAGGACAAGCGCACTTTTGCCTTCTACCTCTCCCTCATCGCCGGCACCTGTGTCATTGGGGTTGTCATCTGGTCTACCAAAATGTTGCCTGAGCGGATTGACTACCAGGGGCGGGGTGGCAGCAATGTGTTCCGGTCCTTCTGGGACGTATTCCGCAACCCCCATGCCCGACTGCTGCTGTTTGTCTTTGCCATCGAGACTTTTGGCGCTGCCAGCGTGGGCCTGCTGGTGCCCTACCTGCTTGAGTATGTGGTTGTGGGCATGGATGGCATGATGGTGTTTATCCTGCTTGTCTATACCATTCCGCAGTTTGTGTTTACACCCATCTGGATCCGCCTGGCCCGGATCTTCGGGAAGAAGAAGTTGTGGGCGTTTGCACTCTGGCTCAATGCGCTGACGTTTTTTGGTTTCTTCTTTGCGCTCAACAGCCCGGCCCTGATCTGGACCCTGGCATTTATGCTGGGATTTGCCAGCGGCTGTGGTGCCGTGGTTGCACCTTCCATCAAGGCTGATGTCATCGACTACGATGAATACCTCACGGGAGAGCGGAAAGAAGGTACCTACTATGCCGTGTGGAATTTTGTCCGGAAAAGTGCCGGATCGGTCACTGCCGTGGTAACAGGCTTTGCCCTGCAGGCATCAGGCTTTGAACCCAACGTTGCGCAAAGTGAAACGGTGCAGTTCACCATGCGGGCACTCTTTGCGCTCTTACCCTCTGCCTGTTATGTCATCGGTGCCATACTGTTCATGCGATTTGCCTTTAACGAGAAAGAGCACAGTGAGGTGCGGGAAATCCTCGCGGAGCGAAACCGGCCAGACCCGGTTGCCGCTGACTGAACGCTTCAGGGAGGCAGCCCGGGTTTCTCAAAGCTGCCGCGCGCCAGAACCAGGAAACCGGCGGAGGACAACCCGGTTGCCGCGAACATCATGCACATCACCACAATCTGGTACTTCGCGGCGATGAGCGGCGAGACACCCGAAAGTATCTGGCCTGTCATCATGCCCGGCAATGAGACCAGGCCCACGGCAAACAGGCCATTGATAACGGGTATCAGTGCTGCCTGCAACGCCTTGCCCCGTGCTTGCTGGTAATCCTGGCCGTTGTCGAGTTCAGCCACCAGTCGCTCCGCCGCAATACTGACGCTGTTCATCGAATTGGCAAAGATCATCCCGGCGAGGGGCAACAACACGTGAGGCTCGTACCAGGGCCTGATCCCCAGCACACCCTGGGTGATGAGCACAATCATGATGCCGCAGCTCACCACCAGTGCAACCAGCACATAGGGATAAAGCCGCCTTCGCAGACCCGGAACCGAGCCCGTGCTGATCCAGCTCGCAATCACCACCATAACGCCCAGTATGCCCATGATCAGCAGCGCATCATCCGCGGCAAACACAAACACCAGCACGTAGCCAATCAACATCAACTGCGCCAGCATACGCGCCAGGGCATAAACCGCCTGGCGCCAGTTGAGCTGCCAGTGGAACAGTATCCACACCACCGGCAGCACGGGCAGAAAAGCGATAAACAGCTGGTTCCAACTGATGTTGATGATCACGAAAGCGCTCCGAAAATCCTGTTCTGCAGGAACCGGTTTTGCCAATCAGGACGTCATCCCATAAAGCGGTCTGGCGACACGGCGGCGACACTGTCCCTGATACCCTCATAGCCCGACGGAATGCTGGCTCCGGTCACCAGAAATCGCGTGAGTTGCGCCATACCGGGGGAACTCTGCACACCGTATCCACCCTGACCCGCCAGCCAGAAGAAACCGGGTGCCCTGGCATCAAAACCCACAACAAATGTCCGGTCCGGGGCAAATGTCCGCAGCCCCGCCCAACTGTGCTTGACCCGTTGAACTGCCAGAGAGGTGACCTCACTAACCCGGCTGATAGCCAGCGCAATATCCAGTTCCTCGGGCTGCGCATCACAGGGTGACACAGGCGTTTCGTCAGCCGGCGAAATGAGCAACGAACCCGCATCGGGTTTGAAATAGAAATTCTCATCAACATCAATCACAAGCGGCCAATCGTTGACAGAAGAATCGACCGGCACATCAACCAGCAGCGCGGTACGGCGCATGGGCGAAAGCCCCAGGGGGGTCAGTCCAGCCATTACAGCAATCCTGTCGGCCCAGGCCCCTGCTGCGTTGACCACAGCACCGGCCGCGAACTGCTGCTCGCCACACTGGACCGTCCAGGTGCCATCCCGTGAGCCCAGTTGATCAACCCGGCTGGATGTCAGGATGGTCCCGCCGCGAATACGCAGCAACTTCCTGAAGCCCTGCAATATCGCGTCGACATCCAGGTCACCACCCCTTTCGTCCAGCAGGGCCGCGCCGGCCAGCCCGGGTCGCAGGATTGGCACCAATCCGCGTGCAGCCTGCATGTCCAGGCTGACCAGCGACGGGTTCTCAGCCTGCAGAGCGGCAACCGACGCCTGCTGGTCGGCATTGCCAATAAACAGCGAAGCCCGGTCACGCAGCAGCGGTACACCGGCAAACTCCGGGGGCGGGTCACGGAAAAACGGTTCGCTTACCGCGGTCAGGTTTCGGACTGTGGCATTGCCATAAGCCGGCGCAAAATACGCCGCGGACCGGCCTGTCGCGTGGTAGCCAGGTGCTGATTCCATTTCCAGCAGCAGGACACGGGCGTCCAGTGCAAGCGCCGCTGCGGCCGACATGCCCGCAATGCCACCACCAATGACCAGGACGTCATACATGGCGGTATCCACCCGCTTCAGTGCCTGCCAAATTCATGCAGCGCCAGCCATCGGACAATATCTCCTCGCTGGATAAATCCAACCAGTTGTCCCGCACGCATTACCGGTACCGGCAAGGAGGTTGCACCGGCAAGGAGGTCAATTGCCGCCTGGGCACTGGTGTCTGCATCGAGCATGGGCACATCGGCCACTCGCTTCATGGCTTCACGGACGAGAATCCTTTCACGATTTTCGCCGGGAATATCGATAACGTCGGGCAAAGACACAAACCCGACCAGCTGTCCGGCATCTGCCACCGGCCAGACCGGCTGTATACTTCGCAGGAGGCAATCATCGACGAACCTCGTCAGCGGCATGCCTGCATCAACCGTCTCGAACCTGTCCTCCATCAGGTCAACCACCCGAAACCCTGCCAGTGCCTTTTCGGTCACCAACTGTGAATAGCTGAGCTGGGCCAGGTTGGCGATGAACCACCCTATCAGGATGTACCAGACACCCGAGAAGCCGTGCCCGCCAAACAGGCTCATCACGCCCAGTGCCATCAGTGACCAGCCAAACAACCTGCCCAGGTTGCTGGCCCAGCGGGTCGCCATCAGGTGGTCCCCGGTCACTGCCCAGATAAAGGCGCGGAACACCCGTCCACCATCCATGGGAAACCCGGGGATCAGGTTGAAGATTGCGAGGATCATGTTGATTGAGCCCAACCACACCAGGGCTGTTGCCATGGGACCAAGGGTGGCCAGCGCCTCGGCCTCTCCGGCACCGAGACGCGCCAACAGCTCGCCATCCTCAATATTCACAACCGCCAGGGTCGAGCAGGCGATACTAATGACGAGGCTCATCATAGGCCCGGCCAGCGCCACAAGGAACTCTACCTTCGCCGAGTCAGGTTCACGGGAAGTTTCTGCCATACCACCAAACAGGAAAAGGGTAATGCGCGGCACCGGGATCCCATAGTGTTGCGCAACCACCGAGTGGGCCAGTTCATGCGCCAACAACGACACAAAAAACAGGATGCCTGCAGTCAGCGCAGTACTCCACACCAGCATACTGCTCCAGTCCGGGTGCCAGACCTTGAAGATACCGCTACCCAGGCTGTAAACAATCAGCGCAAAAATGATAACTACCGACAGGTCAAGCCGAACCTCGATGCCAAAGATCCGAAACAGCGGCATGCTGTGGGTTGAGCCGCCTGATTCCCGCTTCAACTGGCTCACGGGTTCCCCACACCCGCTGCCAGGGACTCTGCCTTCCAGGGACTGGCCTGCTGCTGGCCAGGATTGTTTGCCCGTGTGCTGCTATGCCCCGACAGCATTATCGCGTACCACCCAGACCCTGGAACACCGGGTTCACGCCAGACGCTATGTTGTCTGCACGCTGCCGGATCATGTCACCAAAATGTTCGTGGGTCAGGACATACAGGCGCTCGCTGCGGATACCCTCAAACACAATTTCCGCCAGTTGTGATGGTTGCATGCCTTCCCTGAGTACCGCGCGGAACATGTCTATGCGGGCCTGCATTTCCGGTGTGATGGCGGCCGGGGCAGATTCATTGGCCAGGTGATCGGGTCGGTTGCGGGCACTGTCAAAAATGTTGGTGTTGACAAATCCCGGGCACAACACGGAACAGCGGATTTTTGTCCCCTCCTGCTCCAGGTCACGGTAGAGGTTTTCGGTCAGCGCGACCACACCATGTTTGGTCACCGAGTAACAGGCGTTGGTACTGCCGCCCAGCAATCCCGCCACCGATGCCGTGTTGACAATATGGCACTCGGTGTCCTGCGCGATCATGCGCGGCACAAAAGTACGCAGGCCATGAATAACGCTCCAGAGATTCACACCCATCACCCAGTCCCAGTCTTTCTGGGTTGCCTGCCAGGCGTTGCCGCCACCGCCCACGCCGGCATTGTTAAATAGCAGGTGTACCGCACCAAACTCGGCATAAGCCCGATCTGCGAGTTGCTCGATCTGCTCAAGGACAGCAACATCGGTTGTCACTGGCACAATGCTGTTGGATCCGGTGGCCTGCAATGACCGCGCGGCTTCAGTGAGCGCGTCCTGCTGGATATCCGCCATCACAACCTGCATACCTTCTTTCAGGCAGTGCTCTGCAATCGCGCGACCAATACCGCTCGCTGCGCCCGTGACTACCGCAACCTTTCCCTTGAAATCTTTCATCCTGTTTCCCTCGACACCACCAAAAGACGATCAATTGCTCAATCCTCGAGCCAATCTTCTATCACGGACCAAAGGCGCCGTAAAGCAAGCTTGCTGGCCAACGATCAACCATCGTGTATTATCAGGGCGCAAGGACAGCGGAGAGGGATACGTTTTGGCAGAACCAGCACCCACGGTACCAGCAGCAACCATTCTCATGTTGCGCGACGGTGACAAGGGCCTTGAGGTCTTTATGGTCGTTCGACATCACCAGATTGACTTTGCGTCCGGGGCCCTGGTCTTTCCGGGCGGCAAGGTTGATGACGGTGATTTTGAGGTGCGGGACTATTGCGATGGCGCCGGTGATGCCGACGACACTACCCTGTCCATGATGGTTGGCGCCATCCGTGAGGCCTTCGAGGAATGTGGCATCCTGCTGGCGCGAGAGCGTGGCAGTACCAACCTGGTCAGCGCGGCGCGCCTGCTGGAACTGGAACACTACCGTGAACCACTCAACAATGGCGAGATTTCCATCAGGGCTTTTCTGGACCAGGAAAACCTGGTACTCGCCTGCGACACGCTGGTGAAGTTTGCCCACTGGATCACGCCGGAGATGATGCCCAAGCGGTTCGATACCCTGTTCTACCTGGCTGTGGCACCTGACGATCACCTTGCCGTACACGATGGCAAAGAGTCCGTTGATTCGGTATGGATCTCGCCCGAAGATGCCCTGGCCGGCGCAACAAGCGGGAAATATACCATCATCTTCCCAACCCGCCTCAACGTCGAGATGTTGGGCACAAGTCATTCCGTTGCCGCAGCAATCAGCGACGCCAGGGCTCGCAATATTGTCTCGGTGTTACCCTGGATGGAAAAGCGGGACGACGGTATGTATCTCTGCATTCCGCCCGATGCGGGGTACAGTATTTCAGCAGAAAAGATGGAAGGCCGACCGGCCTGAGGTAACAACAGATGACCGACGCAGCTTATTCCCGTGAGATCAAGCGGGTTGGCAAGGTCCCGCTTTCCAGCAAAATATTCCAGGGCTTTGGCGGACTGGTCAACAGCCACAAGGATTTTGCCTTTGGCACCTTTATCCTGCTGTACTACAGCCAGGTACTTGGTCTCTCTGCCTCTCTCGTTTCCGTTGTCATTGGCATCTCGCTGATTGTTGACGCCGTTTCCGATCCGGTTGTGGGCTCGATCTCCGACAGCTTCAAGTCGAAGCTCGGCCGGCGTCACCCCTTTATGCTCGCGTCGGCAATTCCGTTTGGCATCACCATGTACCTTCTGTTTGTCCCGCCGGATGGCATCAGCGACAACCTGCTGCTGGCCTGGCTCCTGGTTTTTACAGTACTGGCCCGGCTGGCCTTTACCTTTTTTATTGTGCCGTGGAATGCGCTGGCCGCCGAGTTCTCGGAAGATTACGTTGAGCGTACCTCAATCATTACCTTCCGTTACCTGGTGGGCTGGATTGGTGGCATCACCTTCTACCTGTTCACCTGGCAGTACATTTTCTACAACACCGAAGCCTACCCGGCAGGCCAACTGAACCCCGATCACTACCAGAACTTTGGCATTATCGTGGGCGTGCTTGTCACCGTCTGGGCACTCATTTCGACCCTCGGCACCCGCAAGGAAATTCCGTATATTCTCCAACCGACCCAGCCGACCCCGAGGGTAAGTTTCACCCGC
The DNA here is from genome assembly GCA_047947185.1 of Pseudomonadota bacterium. Taxonomy (GTDB): domain Bacteria; phylum Pseudomonadota; class Gammaproteobacteria; order Pseudomonadales; family Azotimanducaceae; genus JANQJA01. The sequence continues at coordinate 5,578,007 of CP170502.1, read as the reverse complement.
GTGCTGGAGGAGGTACTGCTGGCGCTCACCAATGCCAACTTCCGCCGGTTGTTTATCCTTTCCCTGCTGTTCTCGGGCATTGCCGGTGTTGGGGGTGTGTTTGATATTTACATGAACACCTATTTCTGGGAATTGACGCCGCCTGAACTCCGGTGGTTTGCGTTCGCTGGCGTGGGCGCAATGGCCGCGTTTCTGTCAGTGCCCCTCCTGCAGATCCGGTTTGACAAGCAAACACTGCTGCAATGGTGCCTGTCGATTGTCATGGTGTTTGCCATTATGAAGGTGACGCTACGCTTTGCCGACGTACTGCCGGAAAACGGTGATCCGCTACTGCTGTGGTTTCTTGTCCTGCACGGCATCGCCCAGACGTACCTCCTCACCATCTGCGGCATTATGGTGGCGTCGCTGGTGGCTGACATGCTGGATGAACAGGAACTGTTTACCGGCAAACGTCAGGAAGGTGTGTTTTCCGCTGCGCTGAGTTTCTCCAGCAAGGCAACTAGCAGCGTTGGGATTATCATGGGCGGTTTTCTGCTCGACTATGTCATCAGCCTGCCCAAACAGGCGGCGCCGGGGACCATCGAGTATGAGACGCTGTTCCGCCTCGCCTTCACCGACGGGGTTGCTATTCCGCTGCTGTTTTTTATTCCGATTTACCTGATATCCCGGGTCACGATAACCCGTAAACGACTGTCCGAAATCCAGAGTGAACTTGCGGTCAAACGGGGATAAGACGGGAGGTCGGCCTGGTTTCCCGTTTCCGGGATAACCAGGCCACCTTGGTCAGACAGCGACCGGATGGCGCCGGCGATCAGGCAGCCGGTGCAGCAGGCAGCCTAACCCTGCAGGCTGCTGAAGTTCTTGCCTTCCGCAACAAGCCGTTCAAGCAGAGGGGCTGGCTCCCAGATATCACCACCATACTCTTCCTTGAACCGCTTGATGTCCGCAAGGATGTTATCCAGGCCCTGCTTGTCCGCCCAGAACATGGGGCCGCCGGTCACTTCCGGGAAGCCATACCCGTTGATGTACACAATGTCGATGTCACAGGGACGGATGGCAATACCCGCTTCGAGAATGCGTGCGCCCTCGTTGATCAGCGGGTAGAGGCAGCGCTTCAGGACTTCCTCGTCCGAAATCTCCCGGCGGGTAATGCCCAGTTCTGCGGAAGTTTCCTCCACCAGGGCCACAACCTCCGGATCAGCCTGGCCCGCGCGACTGCCCTCGGGGTAGATGTAATAGCCACGGTTGGTCTTCTGGCCAAAACGCTCCATTTCACAGAGTTTGTCAGCCACCCGTGCTGTGATTGGCACATCTTCCGGCTTCATGCCCGACAGTTTGCGCGCCCGCCAGCCCAGGTCCAGGCCAACCAGGTCGTTCATCTGGAACGGCCCCATGGGCATACCAAAATCAAGCAGTACGTTGTCAACCTGGTAGGGCGTTGCGCCCTGCAGGATAATCTCACCAGCCTGGCGGGTGTAACCGCCCAGCATGCGATTGCCAATAAAGCCGGGCGCATTGCCCGAGAGCACCCCAATCTTGTTGAGCGTGCGGCCAAGTTTCATTGATGTCGCAATCACATCTTTACCGGTTGCAGCACCGCGAACAACCTCAAGGAGGCGCATCACATTCGCCGGGCTGAAGAAGTGCAGTCCGATAACGTCCGCGGGCCGACTGGTAGCGTTCGCCATCTTGTCGATATCGAGGCCCGACGTGTTACTCGCAATGATGGCACCAGGTTTGGCCACGGCGTCCAGTTGTTTGAAGGTTTCCACCTTGACATCAATATTCTCGTAGATCGCCTCGATGATAACGTCAGCCTGGCCCAGTCCCTGGTATTCGGTTGTACCGGTCAGGAGCGCCATTCGCTGGTCCACCTCTGCTGCCGTCATGCGGCCGCGCTGCACCTGAATGTCATAGTTGCGGCGGATCACACCAATACCGCGATCCAATGCCTCCTGGTTCATTTCCAGTACGGTCACGGGAATCCCAACATTCAGAAAACACATGGAAATTCCACCGCCCATGGTGCCGCACCCCACCACACCGGCCTGTTTGATGTCGCGAACCGGTGTATCGCGCGGCACGTCGGGGATCTTGGCAACTTCTCGCTCCGAGAAAAAGATGTGGATCAGTGCCTCGCGCTGAGGATGGCTGAGACACCTGGCAAAACATGCCTGTTCCACCTCCATCCCCTTGTCAAAATCACCGACATTTACCGCCGCTTCAACACACTGGATAATCATCTCCGGGGCAAAACGCTTGCGCATGCGCCGCGCAGCCTGTTTCCGGGCATCATCAAAAATCGCCTGGTTGCCACGGTCTTTCTCGACCAAAGCCGACTCATCACGGATTCGTCGGATTGGGCTACCTTTGCTCACAATATCCCTGGCAAAGGCAATCGCCGCTTCTACCACATCCCCGTCAGCAAGCTGGTCTGCAATACCCATTTCGGTTGCGGCCGGCCCCGGGATCGGGTCACCACTCAGAATAAAGTCGAGTGCTTTCTGTGCGCCAATAAGTCGTGGCAGCCGTTGAGTACCACCAGCACCGGGCAGAAGCCCCAATTTGACTTCCGGCAAACCCACCGGCGCCGTGGGTGCAATAACCCGGTAGTGGCAGCAGAGGGCCACTTCGAGGCCACCACCAAACGCTGTCCCATTAATTGCGGCCACAATGGGTTTGGGGCTGTTGTCCATAGCAGTCAGGCAGGCATGCAGGCTCGGCCCCTCTGCCGTGCCACCAAACTCTGAAATGTCTGCCCCGGCAATAAACGCACGCCCGGCACCGGTCAGGACAATTGCCTTCACGGCCTCATCTGCCAGCGCCTTGTCCAGGCCGTCCGCCAGTCCCTGGCGCACGCCAGACGACAGGGGATTAACCGGCGGGTTGTCGATGGTCATGAGCGCAATGTCGCCACGCACCTCGTAATGGACTTCTCCTTTCATGCTTTCCTCTCGCTTGTGATTGGTATCTGGTCTGAATACCGCCTGGTTTCTTCTGACGGCGGTTGGATGCCAGCGATGATAACCTGAATCGGGTAGCCTGTGTGTTGAACCAGCAAAGCCAGCCTCCCTTGGGCAGGTCCGCCCCTCTTCAACAGGATTTACCCAGCCGGCACTATGCCTCGGCCCCGGCGCTCGGCTAAACTCTGGGGAAATGCAGTGGGAGTGACACGTGAAATCGTCAAAACGAAAAGTCAAGAATCTGGTGGTATTTCCAAAGTTCCAGCTACGGCTTTGCAGCTATTTCGCTATCAGCGGCCTCGCGTTTTTTGCCGTCGTCATGGGATTTGCTTTTGTCAAACTGGCAGAAGTGCGTAACCTGATGAATAACAATCCGGAAATGGACTTCCAGGTACAAATGCAGGTCAATGATGCCATGTTCAGCGTGATTCAGACGACACTGGCCGGGTTTGTCCTCTATATCATCTTCACTTCCGTGTTTGCGCTGATTGTGAGCCACCGGATTGCCGGGCCTGTGGTCGCTATCGTGGCATTTATCGACGAACTGAAAAGGGGCAACTATGAATACCGGCGCAAGCTGCGTCCGCGGGATGAACTGAATGAGATTATGGACGGACTGAACGAGCTTGGGCCACTCCTGAAAGAACGCGAGTCGGGAGGGTAACACACCAGTGAAGGTCAGGCGGGAAGCGGCATTTTCACTCCTTGAATTGCTGATTACACTGGCAATCATCGGCATTGTCTCGGCCGTAGCCCTGCCTGCCTACCAGAATTACGTCGCAACCGCCAACATGTCCAAGGTCAACGCCGCTTACGAAAATGCCATTCGGGTTGCACGGCAGGAGTTCGGCAAGAGCCAGATGAGGATTACCATGGGGCTGCCGGCAACCGCACCACAATCCAATGTTGCCTGGCTTACGCGCCTGGGAACCGACGTAAAAGCGCCTGGTGGCGGACCTATTTATGTCGGCTATGGTAACCAGAATTACAACGAACGCGGCGCAGTGCTGATCGAGGCCCATCCCGACAAATCATTTGTCTATGTCTATCGGCCAGCCTATGCGGACCTGAAACCGTTAAGGGCAAAAGTCTCACAGGACCAGGTTGAAGTTGTAGAACTCTAGTAAAGGTCATGATCTGCCTGGCGCCCTGCCCGGCTATCATTCAACAGGAGCAAATCTTGATTCATACCAACGTGTTGCTGCAGGTCAACAAGCGGGCTGACATCGACATCGTTGCCGGACTGCTGAAAGAACAGGCACGACTGTCCGGGCAGGAACCCGGTTGCCTCCGATTCGAGGTATTTCACTCAAGCGCGGACCCAAAGCTGTTTATCCTGGTGGAGACCTGGGCTTCCCAGGCAGATCTGGATCGACACCGGGAAGCAGATGCCTTCAGGACACTTTATGTTCCGAAGGTACTGCCGCTTGTTGATCGCATCCCCCACCCATCAACCCGCATCTGGCCGGATTAGCCATCCCAAACGGGATCTGCCGGCGTCAGCTTGACAGGGGAACCTGCGAGCCAGCCTGATCCAGTTCGTCGAACCGGATCATGCGGCCGGCGGCCTCGTCCCAGAGCGCCAGCCTCCCCAGTGACAGGCTTTGCAGAAACGAAATACTTTTGGCATCCCTGACCGCCGGGTCCGAAGCGTAGCAGGCTGCAAGAGAATAGTTTGGCACGCGCGGATTCAGGTGATGGATATGGTGGTAGCCGATATTTCCCGTTGCCCAGTGTGCCCAGCGTGGCAGGTCATAAAATGAGCTGCCGTAGAGCGTTGCATCATGGTAATTCCAGTCCGCGTCACGCTGCCAGTAGGCATCTTCAAACTGGTGCTGGATGTAGAACAGCCAGACAGCACCCACGGAAGAGAGAAACACCACCGGTCCAAATACCAGCAGGAACGACTCGACGCCAACCAGCCAGATAAGGGTGCCGTAATACAGGGAAATCCCCAGATTTGTGCCAACAACGCTGTACCAGATTGCCCTAGAGGGTTTCTTCTGTTCCAGCGGCAGGCGCAACATGAAAATGAAGTAGATGGGCGCAAACACCACCATGAGCATAAAAGGATTTCGGTAGATGCGGTACCAGATACGGGCCGGCAACGAGGCCAGGCGATATTCCTCAACCGTCATGGTATTCACGTCTCCGGCACCACGGCGATCCAGATTGCCGGTGGTCCGGTGGTGCATCGCATGTTGGCTCCCCCAGTACAGTAGCGGCGTATTGGTCAACACCCCAACCAGATTGCCGAGCAGGTTATTCTGCCAGCGTTTCGGCAGGTAAGACCTGTGGGCACAGTCATGTCCAATCATGAAAAGCCGCAGATAGGCAGCCACCGCCACCGGTGCCACGGCAAGGCTGAGCCACCAGGACGTCGGCAGGAGCTGGAACATCAGGAAAATTGCAACACCGTAGAGCAGAATCGTGTGGCCAAACTGGAACAGTGCCTTCTTATAGGAGGGAGCAGCAAACGCACGCGCCGCGAGCGAAGCTGGTGCTTCTGATAACGCCATTGACGAGGAATCCGTAGTGATACAGGGAAGCAGGCAGAACGCCACAAGGGCAGAGCACCGGCCGGAAAAGCCGCAGATTAACTGATTTGGCGCGAGCGGTCTGCTGAATTCTTGCGCCAGCGGCTAATCAATCCTGATAAATGGATCATCGTTGACAAGTTGCTTGAACGAGGGCCTGTGCATGTGCGCCGTCACGTAGCGCAGGATATTCGGATGGGACTCCGGCAGCTTTTCACCCGCGTACATCATCTGAATAAACTGGCAGGTCACCGCAATATCTGCAATACCAAAGGTACCACCCGCAAGGTAGGTTTTGTCCCCGATCTCTGCCTCGAGATAGTCAAAAATGGGGGGCTGCACCTTGTTGAGGATGTTCTGGATCACGGCCTCGTCAGGCTCCCGCTTCATCATCCTGACCGCAATCCGGTTGAAAAACAGCGATGCCGTTGCCTTCGGCAGTTCATTATCCGCCCAGTCCTCATACCAGAGCGCCCGACCGTACTCACCAGCATCAGCAGGATAGAGTGCAGGCTCAGGGAAACGCTTTTCAAGGTACCCACAAATGGCGGACGAATCCGGAATCGCAAGATCACCATCGGTCAGGGCTGGAATTTTGCCGAGAGGAGAAATCTTCAGGTGGGATTCAGGGGGTGGGAACGGGCTGATCGGGTTACGCTCATGCGCCACACCCTTTTCAATCAGGCAAACCAGGGTCTTGCGAACAAAAGGCGACACGGGGCTGCCATGAATCGTGATCATCTGAAACTCCTTGTTGTCAGTGGCTGACCGTTTGATTCGCCGCCCGGGCCCTGCGTGATTGACAATTGGCAGCCGGGGACGGGACGAGTACCATGGCCATACTATGTGGAAAATGACACTCAAACAACGTCGCCGGCAGCGCGAACTGGTCGCTGAGATTGATCAGCTGAAGCGCAGCCCCTATGCCGACCTGCCGCCTGGCTACAAGACCGGCCTGAACCCTGAAGAAGATGCAAAATACAGCGAAACCATCGGGGCGCTGATGTCGCTGCTTGAACAACTCCATGATCTTGAAATGGAAGCACGCGACCGTACCTGACGGGTCGTACAACCTGGCACAGGAGGCTTTCTCATGCAGGAACTCAAACGGTTGATTTGCCTGGCAGGCGTATGTGGCCTGGCTGTGCTGTCGGGGTGTGTTACCCCCGAAAGTCCCACCGGCGCAGGGAACACGGATGCCGCCGACGCGCGCCAGGTTGGCATTCTGCTTGGGGCCGCGGCCAAACGACTCTGCTCATCAGTGTTTGTGTCAGGCCGGAGCCGGGACCACGTGCTCGCACATGAGCTCAACAGCGCATCGGCAGCAGAAATCAACTTTCTGGTCAGCGGGGACGTGGTTAAAGCCAGCCTGGGAGAGGCAACAGCAACCGCACTGCACCGTGAGGGCCTTGGCTGTACCCTCATCAAGGACATTCCCGTCGAGACCCTGCGCCTGCAGTATGACCGGACCCGCTATCCTGCTGTCAGTGCGCCTGCGTTGCCCTGGCCACTGGGTTCGGAAGTTACCCTGCCCACCTCGGTTGATGGTATTGATCAGGACGCGGTCAAGCGCGCCATTAATTCTGCTTTTGACGACATAGAGGAAGGCCAGGACATTCAGACCCGCGCAGCGCTGGTTGTCTTCCGCGGCCAGATCATTGCAGAAAAATATGGGGAGGGTTTTGACGCCACCATGCCGCAGCTTGGCTGGTCCATGACCAAAACCGTGACCAACCTGCTGACAGGTATGCTGGTCGGAGACGGCGTACTGGCCGTAAACGCACCGGCACCTGTGCCCTTGTGGCAGGCAAAAGGAGACCCGCGGGGCAGCATTACCCTCCACAACCTGCTCCAGATGTCCTCCGGCCTGGCCTTCTCTGAGGTTTATACGGCAGGCTCGATGTCCGATGTCATCCTGATGTTGTACGACACCGGGGCCACTGGGAGCTTCGCCGCCGCAAAGCCACTCGAACATGCGCCCGATTCACACTGGTCTTACAGTTCTGGCACAACCAACATCATTTCCATGATTCTGCGCAGCCGCTTTGCCAGTCAGCAGAGCTACTTCAATTTTCCCAGGGAGCGCCTCTTTAACCCGCTCGGTATGGCTTCAGCCGTCATTGAACCTGACGCTGCCGGGGTATTTGTCGGTTCTTCCTACATGTATGCCACACCGCGGGACTGGGCCAAAATTGGCCTACTACTCCTGCAGGACGGCGTATGGAATGGCCAGCGACTGCTGCCAGCAGGTTGGGTGGACTACACCCTGACGCCAGCGAATGCCGCTCCACGGGGCCGTTATGGCGCCCAGATCTGGCTGAATGCCGGCACCGCGGCAGACCCGGCTGACCTACCCGACGAAACACTGCCGCCATCAACTTATTACCTCTCCGGATTTGAGGGCCAGAATGTTGTTGTGATACCCGAACATGAACTGATTGTGGTTCGCATGGGGCTGACATCACGCGGGCCAAGCCCGGTCTGGAACCTGGTGCGGGATGTGCTGGACGCACTGCAATAAGCCGCTTTCGGCAATCAGGGGGCAATCAGGGGGCAATCAGGGAGAGTAATGCAAAGCCTGGCGGTAGCCCGTATCCAGGCCGTCCAGCATCCGCCTTTTGGTCTGGCGGTAAACCTCCGGATCAAGCGAGGCCAACGCCTCGAGAAATGGCGCCGCGCTCCGGCGCAGGTCTTCTCCAGCCGGATAAATCCTGTGGACCAGACCAATTTCCAGGGCGCGCCTGGCAGTCATGGTTTCCCCGAGGTAGCAGATCGGCGTGACCATGGACTGGTTAAGTAGTCGCACCAGCTTGTAGGACCAGCCTTCTGCCGCCCACATCGCACGATGAATGCGCGGGTCACCGTAGTTGAGGTCGTCCGCAGCCAGGCGAAAATCACAGGAAAGACTGTAATCAAACCCTGCCCCCAGGGCGTGGCCATGCATGAGTGCAACCGTCGCCTTGTCCATGCGCCGAATGGCTGCACCGGCCTCAAGCAGGAGCAAGGGTCCAATCCCGATGTCAAGATCAACATCCCGGTGCTGCCAGCGTGGTGGTAAGGCACCGGCTCCCTTCATGTCATCACCGGCACAGAAGGCACGACCTTCGCCCGAAAAAACCACAACGCGCACAGCGGGGTCACGAGCCGCTTCGTCAAGCTGCGCCATAATCCGTTCGTGCTGTGCCAGGTCAATTGCATTCAGGCGTTCCGGACGATTGAACCTCAGGTGACGAACCGGGCCTTCATCCAGCACCAGCAGATCTTCATCTGTACTCATCACTAACGCCCCTTGAACTCTGGTTGGCGGCGCTCCAGCCAGGCCTGCATCCCTTCGCGTCGGTCCTCAATCACATGAGTCTGGCGAACCCCGAGACAATGCGTCAGCGAAGCATCAAAGCTCATATCCAGTTGTGGAATCACCTGCAGCTTATGAACTTCCCAGGCACGCGTGGGCAACCGTGCAATCGCCTTCACCACTGCTGTTGCCTCCGCCTCAAAGTCGGCGGACGACAGCAGTTTGTGGACAAGCTGGATCCGATGCGCCTCCTCACCTGACAGGACTTCACCCGTGAGGAGAATCCGGTTTGCCTGGGACAACCCTATCAGGCGCGGCATCAGGTAAGTGATGCCGGTGGCGGCCGCGCGGCCCTGCAGGATTCGTGGGTCCCCGATCCGGGCATCAGGCGTTGCAATGCGCAGATCACAGACCGCGGCAAGATCGAGCCCCAGTCCCATCGTTTCTCCCCGCATCAACGCGATTGTTGGTTTCATCAGGTCGCGCAGGGCGCAGATTGCGTCCTGTTCCGGCAAAGGTGCCGCACCGTGCGGCCCACCGGGCCGACGCGAGGCATATTCCTCGGGCCAGTCACCCATGTCCGGCCAGGCATCACCACAACAGAAGTGTTCACCGGCCCCATCCAACACCACGGCCCTGACCTCATCGTCGCCCGGTACCTGCCGAAGGATGTCGCGCAGTTCGATGAGCACGGCATAGTTGAGAAGATTGCCGCAGTCGGGGCGGTTCAACGTGAGGTGCAGGATGCCCTGCTCGAATCTGCAGGCCAGCGCATCGCAGTGTGAAACGTACATGGTTACCCTCCCTCAGGACTCTTCAAGCTGTCGATCTTAACGCGGAAACGCCCGTGACTGTCAGCTCACCCGGTATGTCTCGTGCTCACCTCAAGCGGCGCTGTACTCGCCGGTCTCCCGCGCCTGGCGCTGCACCAGCTTACGCGGATCAAAAGCGTCCCGGACGGCTTCTCCGACAAAAATCAGCAGTACCAGCGTTGTCGCCAGGGTAAAAAAGCCGGTGAGACCAAGCCAGGGTGCCCGAACATTTTTCTGCCCCTGCGCAAGCAACTCACCCAGTGACGCTGAACCGGGCGGCAGGCCAAACCCCAGGAAGTCGAGGGCGGTCAGGGTCGTAATTGACCCGTTCAGGATAAACGGCAGGAACGTCAGTGTTGCAACCATGGCATTGGGCAGGACATGGCGCCACATGATGACGGCATTGGAAACACCCATCGCCCGTGCCGCCCGGACAAACTCAAAATTGCGCACCCGCAAAAACTCGGCGCGGACCACTCCCACCAGCCCTGTCCAGCTGAACAGCAACAGGATCAACAGCAACCACATGACGTTTGGCTCGACAATACTTGCCAGAATGATCAACACAAACAGTACCGGCAGCCCCTGCCAGATCTCCACCAGGCGTTGCCCCACCAGATCCACCCTGCCGCCATAGAATCCCTGGATTGCTCCCACCAGGATGCCGATACAGGAAGCCAGCACGGTCAACGCCAATCCGAAGGCTACCGAGAGCCGAAAACCATAAATCAGTCGGGCCAGCGCATCTTTTGCGCCGTCATCAGTGCCCAACAGGTGACGTGAGGAAGGTGGCGCCGGTACCGGCTCTTCGATCTGGTAGTCAATGGTGTCGTAGCGCCAGGGTATGGGTGGCCAGACCTGCCAGCTACCCGGACCAGAGATCAGTTCCCGGACAAACGGATCATTGAAGTCGGCAATCATCTCATAGGTGCCTCCCAGTTCCTGTTCGGTGTAACTGAACATTACCGGGAAAAAAAGCTGGCCCTGTGCCCGCATCACAATCGGTTTGTCGTTGGCAATAAATTCAGCAAACAGGGAAGCGCCAAACAGCGCGAGGAAAATGCACAGCGAATAAAAACCACGACGGTTTGCCCGAAAATTTTGCCAGCGACGGCGCGTAACTATATTCATGATCCGCTCATCGTCTGCTGCTACCCCGGTCAGGTTTCATGTGAACCAAAATCAATTCTCGGATCCACCAACACATAACAGATATCACCAATCAACTGGGTCACCAATCCCACCAGGGTAAAGATGAACACCGTGCCAAAAATAATGGGGTAATCCCGCTTGATGATCGCATCAAATCCCAGCAACCCCATTCCATCCAGTGAGAAGATCACCTCAATCAGCAGTGCGCCGGTAAACAGGATGCCAATAAATGCGCCGGGGAAACCTGCGATTACAATCAGCATGGCATTACGGAAAACGTGGCCGTACATGATCTGGTTTTCCCGCAACCCCTTGGCCCGCGCGGTCAGCACAAACTGTTTGTTGATCTCCTCCATAAAAGAGTTTTTGGTCAGCATCGTCAGCGTCGCAAAGCCCCCCAGGGTCAGGGCCGTCAGGGGCAGCGCCAGGTGCCACAGGTAGTCAGTCACTTTCTCGTACCAGGGAAGGTCGCTCCAGTTTTCAGACACCAGTCCTCGCATGGGGAAAATTTCCCAGTAACTACCGCCGGCAAACAGCACAATCAGCAGGATTGCAAACAGGAACCCCGGGATGGCGTAGGCGGTAAAAATCACCGCACTTGTCCAGGCGTCAAAACGTGTCCCGTCACGCACGGCTTTGGCAATACCCATAGGTATGGAGAGCGTGTAGACAAAAAGCAGGGACCAGAGTCCGAGGGAAATCGAGACAGGTAAAGCCTGCAGGATAAGGTCAAGCACTGGCCGCCCCTGAAAATAACTGGTGCCAAAATCGAATCGGACATAATCGCCCAGCATTTTCAGGAATCGTTCATGTGCCGGCTTGTCAAAGCCAAACTGTTTTTCCAGTTGCGCAATCAATTCCGGCGGCAAACCTTCCGCACCAGCATAACCACCGCTTTCAGAAATACCGCCCGCTGCCCCTCCGCCAGCTTCACCGCCGCTGACCCGCCCGGTTGAGGAAACGTCACCCACCCGCATCTGCGCGACAATCTGCTCAATAGGGCCTCCTGGTGCAAACTGGACTATCGCAAAGTTGATAATCATGATGCCGAGCAAAGTCGGCACAATCAGCAACAAACGCTGCAGGATATAGTGCGCCATCAGTCTGTCTGCTCCTCAGATGACAGGCCCTGCCGGATCCGTTCCGCCTTGTCAGGGTTGAACCACCAGCCATCAAGCCAGGGCGTGCGCTCCAGCGGACCGGCATCCACACGGTCAAACTTGTCCCAGTACACCACGGGTTCACCGCGCAGGGCACTCACCGGAATGAAGTAGAAGTTCCACAGGAGCACCCTGTCCGCAGCCCTGATCGCCGAATAAAACCTGTCCTTGTCGGTTGCGCCAATAACCACTTCAGCCAGCATGTCGACAACCGGATTCTTGACATAACCCCAGTTCACACCAAACCCCATGTCCGCACTGGCGCTGCCAAAATGGTTGCGGAGTGCCGCACCGGGGATACGGTATGGGTACATGTGATTGCGACTTGCATCAAAGTTACTGGTCTGCATCCGGTAGGTCCAGTTGGATACTTCCGGCACACGCATGGTTGTTGTAATGCCAACGCGATGCAGGTTGTCCACGTATGGCAACAGCGACCTTGCAAGCTCGTTGGAAACGAGGATGAAGTCAATGGAGAACTGCTCCCCGGTGGCTGCACTCAGGAGTTTGCCATCTGACAGGTGCCAGCCCGCTTCGGCAAACAGCGCTATGGCACGCTCAAGATGTTCCCGCTTGAGCCCAAATCCACTGTTTTTTGGTGGTTCATAGGCTTCGGTGAACACGCGTTCCGGGAGCTGATCGCGATAGGGTTCCAGCAAGGCCAATTCGCCCGCTGAAGGCAGACCCGTTGCCGCCATATCCGGTGCACCATGAAAGAGGCTTTTGCCACGCTCAAAAAAATCGTAGTAGATAGCACGATTGATAAACTCAAAATCAAACAGCAGCCATAACGCCTCACGCACCCGGATATCCTGAAACCGTTCCTTGCGCATGTTCCAGAACACGGGCCAACTGAGACCTACCGGGCGGGACAGTTCAAACATCTCCATCTTGAAAAAGCCGGCCCGGGCAGCGGGAAAGTCATACTCCACGTACCAGTTCTTCGGGGTCCCGTCACCCTGGATATCCACGAGGTTGCCGCGCATCGCCTCCAGTCTCACCTGGTCATCGCGAAAGTAGTCGAACTTGATCGTCTGGAAGTTGAACCGGCCCCGGTTTACCGGGATATCGTTTCCCCAGTAATCATCATAACGCTCATAAACCACGTATCGTCCGAGCCGAAACTCCTTGATCTTGTAGGGGCCACTCCCCAGGGGTGGCTCGGTGGTGGGTTTGGAAAAATCGCGGGAGATCCAGTAGTGTTTGGGGATAACAGGCATTACACCAATACTGCGAGCAATACTCGGATTGGGCGTAACCCCCGCCTTCATCACATAACGCACCTCACGTGGGCCAATTTTCTCGATGCGATCAATATCGGCAATCATGACGCGCGTCCAGGCAAAAGCATCTTTCCTGAAGCTCTCGAACGTGAAGATCACGTCATCAACCGTGATGGGTTCACCATCGTGCCAATAGGCACCTTCCCGGAGCTTGAAGGCCACCCAGGAAAAGTCGTCCGCCACCTTTACGCCTTCGGCAAGCCGCCCGTACTGGCCGGTGGGCTCATCCGCGGCCCCTGACAGGAGTCGATCGTAGTACAACTGATCAGCCGGCCCGAGAAAACTCATCCCCGCCGCCTGCCGGCCCCTGTCGACAAAAGAGTTGAAACTGTCCCAGGTACCCAGTACCGGAATCCGGATGGTCCCGCCGCGTGGTGCGTCAGGATTGAAGTACTCAAAGTGCGCAAAACCCGGGGGATACTTCAGGGGATCAAGGTGCGAAAAGCCGTGTTCGTAGTCGATACCCGATTCGCCATCGGATGCGGTTGCGAGTTTTGGCAACACCATGAGGCAAATCAGGCCGCACACAATCAGGAAATGTAACCAGGGTCGCATTGTCGTCAATCCAACTGTCTCCCTTGTCAACAGTCTTGCACAAACAGACAAAAAAAACCCCGACGGTCCCCGGGGGGACCGACGGGCAAGGGGGATCAAACCTTGTTTACATGTCCCATGCAATACGCAGGGTGACTGTTCTTGGTGGCGCCAGGAAGCCAATGCGGGTGCCTGGCTGGGACGGTGCCTCGAACTCGTACCACCAGTGTTCCCTGTCGGTGGCATTCTTGACCAGCAGCGCAAGGCTCCAGGGAAGGACTATCGATCTGACTATTACAGAAATCTCGGGTATAGCAAGAGATGTCCAATTCTTATTGGATCGCATGGATAATCCCCCTATTCTTTGCCCTGTAGCGCAAGACGAAGTCAAGACAATGGAACTACAGCGAAAGCCAGTTATATCTGTTTGATCACTAAAAGTAAATATTGGGTATGTTCATATTGTCCATTGTCAAAAAAGTTCAAACAGCCTATATTGAGCCGGGGCCGTCGGAGAGAGAACGTCGGAGGGCAAAATTCAGCGTTCAACTACCGGGCTTGCGATGCTAATATCGGGCGAAAAAGCTGGTCACATGCCGGAACACAAACCCGCCCACAGTCGCAGTCAAGGTCGCATCTCGGACCGGCACAGCACACGTCTCCATGAACTCATCATTGTTGCAACCCGGTTGTTTAACCGGAACGGCGTCCTGGCAACCCGGATGGAGGAAATTGCCGAATCCCTTGGCACAACACCTGGCAATCTGTACCACTACGTCAAGAGCAAAGAGGAACTGGCCTACCGCTGCTACCTGCGAAGTTGTGAGGTCAGGCGATCGCAGCTGCAGATTGCAGACGAACCTGGCACGACGGGTCTGCAGAAGATAGAGGCCTTTTTCCGCCAGCTCCTGGTTGAGGGGCAGAGCCGGACCGCCGTGTTGGGTGAAATAGGCGTGCTAAAACCTGAATGGGCAAATCGCATCAGGCGGCTGCAACGTGACAATACCGCCGCCGCACAAAATATCATTGCCAGCGGCATCGAAGATGGCAGCATCCGCCCCTCAAATCCGTTTCTTACCGGTATCGGGATACTGGGTATTGTTGAGTGGATCTCATACTGGTACACCAACAGGCTGCCCTATACGCGTGACGAGGTCACCGTCGCCATGCTCGACATTGTCACGTCCGGTGTGACAGCCCACCGACCTTATGATGTCAACCTGCCCAAAATGGCGCAGCCTTTCCCCGCGCTTGAAGTCCCGGACCCTTTCGACAAGGATGCAATGGCGAAGCTGAAACTGCAGCATTTTCTCCGGGCCGCAATGCATGCTTTCAATCGCGATGGTGTCAAGGCCACCAGCATCGACAAGCTGGCAAGGCAGCTTAATGTCACCAAAGGCGCTTTCTACCACTACTTCGACAGCAAGGAAGAACTGCTGTATCGCTGTTACGAGCGGGCCATCGAATTCAACAACAGCGCACTTCTGCAGGAAACCGAGGACTACAACCAGCGCGAGGTGCTCACCAGACGGTCCCTGTTCGAACGGCACGTCAGCGAACTTGGCCCATTTCCTGTCTACACCAACGTCAAGGCCCTGGAAGGAGTACGCCAGAAACAGGTGATGCGCGAACTTGAAGCTACCCAGTCAAGTGACCAGGCCCGGATTCGTGCTGCGATTGAAGCGGGCGAACTGCGCCAGGTGGACCCGTTTATTGCCGAGAAAGTCAGGGCAGGACTGATTAACTGGTTCCCGATCTGGTATTCCCCAAACGGCAGGGCCACCCCCACGGAGGTCGCGGACAATCACTCGGACCTTTTCCTGAACGGCATCCGGAAGCAGGCATGAAAAATTTTGAGGGTAAGGTGGCAGTGGTCACCGGCGCAGCCAGCGGTATTGGCCTGGGTCTTGCGGAACGGTGTGTTGACGAGGGCATGAAGGTGGTCATCGCGGATGTCGAGGCTGATGCGCTGGAGGCGGCAAGATGTTCCCTGATTGACCGGGGCGGCGAAGTGCTGGCTCTTGCCACTGACGTCTCGCAACAGAGTGATATTGAGCGGCTGGCTGACGAGACACTGCGCCATTTTGGCGGTGTTCACCTGCTCTTCAACAACGCCGGGGTCGGTGCGGGCGGCGTAATCTGGGAGTGCTCAATCAAGGACTGGGAATGGACCCTTGGCGTCAACCTCTGGGGCGTCATCTATGCCGTACACAAATTTGTCCCCATCATGCTTGCCCAGGCAACCGAGTGCCATATCGTCAATACCGCTTCCATTGAAGGTCTCTGGGCAAGACCCGGCCATGCACCCTACCAGGTGTCAAAACATGGCGTGGTTAACCTGTCTGAAGTCTTATGGCAGGACCTGCAGTTTGCAAACGCCAAAATTGGTGTTTCGGTACTTTGCCCCGGTGCCGTCGATACAAACATTATTGACTCCTGGCGCAACCGGCCTGTGCACCTGCGTAACGACGCGGCAACCCGGACGGTACCGGACCCGAACCAGGGCAAACGTATACAGGCGCTGCGGGATTCGTTCCGCAACGGCATGACCCGGGCGGAATGTGCAGCAGTTGTCTTTGATGCCATTCGGCAGGATCAGCTCTACATACTGACCCATCCCCAACTTACGCCCTATGTCGAGGATCGTCTTGGTAATGTTATTGCCGGCAGGAACCCTGATCTGCAGCGTGTTCCCATGCGCCCGCAAAACCGGCCCGCGGACTGAGGCTGCGGGCATTGCCCGGTGCAGGCTCAGTAGCGGGTAACTCCCGGACGTCCGGCATAACCCAGGTAAGCAACACGCCGGAACCCGAGGTCCATATCCGGCGCACTTACCCGGACCGTCTGCTCATCCAGAAGCTCAAACTCGTGCAGGGAAGCAAGGTTTTCCTGCATGGCCTCGTTGGCCGGCGCACGCAGGGATACAACAAACTCGTAGGGTCCTTCCAGTTCGAGATAGGGCGGCAAGTCACCGTTGGCGGCACGTGTGACCGCAACCTCTGCACCCTGCTGGATCATCTCCCTGGCGCGCGCCGGCGGAATACAGTCTGCAGACTGGTTGCTGAATGCGTGTTTGACAATCACCGCTTCCGCCCAGGGACAACGTGCGTGCACCTGTTCAGCGACCACCTGGTCACCCGTGACAAGTCCAATGGGCACACCCAGTTCACCAGCCCGAATGGCAAAAAAATCCGGTTCCCCGACAGGTTCGCCGCCCAGGGTAACCAGCTTGAAGCCACCATAGGAAATCGTGTGCGCCATAATGCCGGGGAAACTGCCCGCCCGACCGTGATGGCCTACCAGCAACACCACATCTGTGTTCTCATCCAGGCCCGCCATGGTGGTAGCGCCCGGCCGCCCCGCGCCGCGAATCACCCGACAGCGCGGATCTATTTCGTCCATCAGCAGGACACACAGATCCTCAACCCCATGGTTTTCTTCAACGATCACCTCGGTGGCACCTGCGCGAAAAGCCCCCTCAACAGCGGCGTTGGCATCCAGGGTCATCAGGCGCCGGTTGCGGGCAAAATCAATGCCGGAAGACCCCACGTCAGCCCAGCGAACCAGGCCCGAAATCCCTTCCATATCCACGCTGATAAAAACTTTCATGAGCCCCCCTGCCTAACCGTTGCTGACACCTGCCGCTTCCTGCCTGATGCGATCAACCATTGCACGCAGGCCGTTGCCGCGCGTTGTACTGAGATGTTTGATCAGGTCAAGGGATTCAAAATAGGCATCGATATCAAAAGCCTCAATCTCGGTTCTGGTCCTGCCGTTGTAGGCCGCCAGGACGACACCCAGCAGGCCTTTGACAATAAAAGCATCACTGTCAACGTCGAACCAGAGCCGATCCCCTTCCCGGTGGGTATCTATCCAGACCTGGCTCTGGCAGCCCCGCACCAGGTGCGCCTCGTCTTTTTTTGATGGGTCCATGGGCGGCAGTTCGCGCCCAAGATCAATGATGTACTTGTAGCGATCGTCCCAGCTGTCAAAGAATCCCAGCGTGTCGGTGATGTCCGCAGCCGTAATGGTCGTGCCAAACGGGGAGGTCTGCGCTGCGGATTTTGCCGGGGAGTCTGTCATGCGTCAGAAGAACAGGCCGGTTTCGAGCTGAGCTTCCTCGGACATCATCTCCCGGCTCCAGGGCGGGTCAAACACCAGTTCCACCTCCACCGTCTCGACGTTGGGCACCATGGAAACCCGCTGCTCTACATCACCAACAAGTACCGGTCCCATGCCGCAACCCGGCGCAGTGAGGGTCATGGTAATCCTTACCGCATGGCTTTCCTGGTTGATGTCGAGACTGTAGATGAGCCCAAGGCTGGGCAGGCTTACGGGGATTTCAGGGTCAAATACGGTATCAAGTGCGGCCCAGACCTGCTCCTCGTGTATGAGGCCGTCACCGGGATCAGCAAAATCCAGCACCAGTTTTTCATACCCCAGCGCGTCCGCGTCGGCACCATCCACCCTGACCATGTTGCCGTTGTGGACAACGGTATAATTACCCCCGGCAGACTGGGTAATCGTGACAAACGAATCCCTGGGAATTGTGACCTTGTCCCCGACCGGCACGAGCCGGCCCGGCGTGTCGCGTTGGGTGACGCGCATCACGCGCTCGGCTTTCATCGAATTGGCCATAATCAGTGCCCGGCGTTCTGCGTCAGGTCAATGTTGAAACTCTCGCCACAACCACAGGCATCCACCGCATTGGGGTTCTGGATCTTCAGATTCCGGTTCAGTCCTTCGATGGTGTAATCAATTTCGGTGCCGCGCAAGGCAACCGCATCCGCCGGCCGGAAGCAGACCACAACATCGTTTGGCAGCTTGATCGCAATATCGCTGGGAGCCGGTGCGTCCACCTCTTCAATCTCGTACTTGAACCCGGAACAGCCGCTTTCCTTGAGTGAAATGCGCACGCCCCGGGCGCCACTTCGCGCCAGTTGGTCGCGAAAATGTTTCTGTGCCGCAGGCGTCACGCTGATAGTGTCTGCCAGGCTAAACGTTTCAACACTCATAACATACTACCCCGGGAGCAACATGCTCCTGACTTTTTCAAGACCTTCAAACAGCCGGTCCACCTCTGCCATGGTGTTGTAGAGGGCAAAAGAGGCCCGGACCGTGCCATGAATATTATATTGGGTCATCAGCGGCTGTGCACAATGGTGTCCTGCTCTCACCGCAATCCCCTGCTGATCCAGCAGGGTGCCAATATCACCCGAATGTGCGCCTTCCAGCAGGAAACTGAACACGCCTGCGCTAGCCTGGGCCCTGCCATAACGCACCAGCCCCGGAAAGGCGTCGCCCCGTGCAAAAGCATGGGCCAGCAGGCTGTGTTCATGCTGCGCCATGGCCTCTCGATCAATACCATCCAGAAAAGCCACCGCCGCCCCCAGCCCGATTGCGCCCGCTATATCCGGCGTGCCCGCTTCAAACTTGTAGGGTAACCCCTGGTAGGTGGTACCGGAAAAGTCCACCACCTCAATCATCTCACCACCACCCTGCCATGGCGGCATGGCCGTAAGCACGTCTTCCCGCCCCCAGAGTACACCGATACCCGTTGGCCCAAACATCTTGTGGCCGGAAAATGCATAAAAATCACAACCAATGGCCTGAACATCGACCACCGCATGCGCCACGGCCTGGGCACCATCAATCAGTACCCGGGCGCCAACTGCATGCGCGAGCCTGGTGACCTCTGTCACGGGGTTAACCGTCCCCAGTGCGTTGGACACATGCCCCATGACAACCAGTTTGACCCGCTCGTCCAGCAGTTGCTGCAGCAGTTCAAGATCAACCTCACCCGATTGGGTCGCCGGGATAGGCACCACTTCAGCCCCACTGCGCCTGGCAATCATCTGCCAGGGCACAATATTGGAGTGATGTTCCTGGGATGGCACCAGCACTCGATCACCTTCACCGAGATTCACCCGGCCCCAGGTATTGGCCACCAGGTTGATCGCCTCTGTGGTACCACGCGTCCAGATAACCTGTTCCCGCTTCGGGCTGTTAATGAAGCGCGCCAGGTCCGTGCGCGCCTGTTCAAATGCCTCTGTCGCCCGCTCCGCCAGCGTGTGCGCGGCGCGGTGCACATTGGAGTTGTAGTGCCGGTAATAATCCGTAATGGCGTCAATCACCATCAGTGGTTTCTGGGAGGTGGCCGCGTTATCCAGGTAGACGAGCGGATGCCCGTTGACCTGCTGGTGCAGAATCGGGAACTGGGCACGAATTTCCTCGACGTCAAACGCCGGAGCCTGGGCCGGGTTGGGATTATTCATCGACTATGTGCCTCGCCAGCTTTTCCTGCTCTGCAAACAAAAGCGCCAGCTTTGGCCGCAGGAAATCGGCCAGCGGCGGATGTTTTACCCGATTCACCAGTTCATTGATGAACCCGAAACTCAGCATTACCTCTGCTTCCGGCCGACTGATGCCACGGCTCACAAGATAATACAGGGACATCTCTTCAAGCTGGGCTACCGTCGCGCCATGGGCACACTTGACGTCATCTGCATAAATCTCGAGTTCGGGCTTGGTATCAATTTGTGCTGTATTGCTGGTCAGCAGGTTGCGGTTGCTCAATTGTGCGTCGGACTTTTGCGCATCCGGATGGATATGGATACGGCCGTTGAAGACGGCTTTCGCCCTGTCCGCGATGATGCCGCGAAATGACTCGTTGGTGGTACAACGCGGCACCCTGTGCTCAATGCAGGTGTGATAATCAATGTGCTGGTCATGGCGCGGCAGGTAGACACCATTCAGCTCACAGTGGGCGCCTTCGCCCTGGTGGTTAACAACCACGTCAATCCGTTTCAGGCGGCCGCCGAGGCCCATATGGAAACTGTCCAGGCTGGCGTCTCGCGCCAGATCAACATGCACACCACCAATGTGGACGGCATGTTCTTCCTCAAGGTGCAGGCGATAGTGATTCAGACGGGCATTGGGTGCCAGCACCAGTTCGGTGATGCTGTTGGTGAAACTCTGCTGCGGCTGTGCGTCACTCGCGAAATGCTCGACAATGCTTGCCTCGCTGCCGCTTTCAGCCACTACCAGCAGGCGGGCAGAAATGCTGAATCCGGCGTCCTGCCCAAGCGTCAGGTTTACCACATGGATTGGTGTTGTTACCCGCGTGTTTGCGTCGATCCGGACAAACACCCCGTCGCTGACCCAACTATCATTCAACGCGGCAAACAGGTGACGGTCCCGGTCCACCACCTTGCCAAGCCAGCTTCTGATCGCCTCGATGTCCGTTTCGCTGGCATCCGCAAATCGCACCAGCGCAATACCGTCAGGAAGTTTTGAGGTCGACAACTCCTGGCTGTACTGACCATTGACAAACACCTGGGTGCAGGCCTCAAGACCCGGCACTTCGTAAAGTGCAACCAGTCGATCCAGATCCTGATCGAGAGCTGCTGCCGGCGCCCCGATATAACCACCCCGCTCCAGCGGGGCCAGGCTCGTATACTTCCAGGCTTCCGTCTTGCGCGTTGGAAAAGGCTGTGCTTGCCAGGCTACCTTGCCCGCAGTGTGAAGGTCGTTCAGCCAGGCGGGTGCGGACTGTCTTGGCAGCGTCAGGGCTGCTTCAGGAAATCCGGGCATCATGCAACCTCTTGATCAATCCAGCCGTACCCTTTCTCTTCGAGTTCCAGCGCCAGACCCTTGTCTCCGGACTTGATGATTCGACCTTTTGACAGGACATGGACAAAGTCGGGTTCAATGAAGTCAAGCAGCCGCTGGTAATGCGTAATCAGGACAAACGAACGGTCGGGGCTGCGCTGCGAGTTGACGCCGTTTGCCACGACCTTCAACGCATCTATGTCCAGGCCGGAATCGGTTTCGTCAAGAATTGCAAACTTTGGTTGCAGCAACATCATCTGCATCAGTTCGTTGCGTTTCTTTTCACCACCGGAAAAACCCTCGTTAACACCCCGTTTCAGGAAATTCTGGTCCAGGTCTACTGCCTTGCAGACTTCCCTTGCCTGTTTCATAAAAGAAACCGAATCAGGTGGCGTTTCACCCCGGTATTCCGCCAGGGAGTCAACGGCAGCCTTGAGGAACTCCATGTTGCTCACCCCAGGTATCTCAACAGGATACTGGAAGGCCAGGAACAGCCCCTCACGTGCCCGGTCTTCAGGGTCCATGGCAAGCAGGTCTTTCCCTTCAAAGCGCACCGAACCCCGGGTCACCTCGTAACCGGCACGCCCGGCCAACACATGTCCAAGGGTGCTCTTGCCCGAACCGTTGGTGCCCATAATCGCATGCACTTCACCCGGACCAATCTCCAGGTTAATGCCTTTCAGGATTTCGGTGTTGTCGACCTGCGCGTGCAGGTCCTTGATTGATAACATGATTTGCTCCACCTTAGCCTACCGAGCCTTCAAGACTCACTTCCAGTAACTTGCCTGCCTCCACGGCAAATTCCATCGGGAGTTCGCGGAAGACCTCTTTACAGAACCCGTTAACAATCATGGATACGGCCTTTTCCGCATCGATGCCGCGCTGCTGGCACAGAAACAACTGTTCATCACTGACCTTGGACGTGGTTGCCTCGTGCTCGACCACCGCGGACGGGTTTCTGCTTTCAATATAGGGGAAGGTGTGTGCACCACACCTGTCACCTATCAGCAACGAATCACACTGGGTGTAATTACGCGCGTTGGTTGCGCCGGGATTCATACGAACCAGCCCACGGTAGGTATTGGACCCCTGTCCCGCGGAAATGCCTTTGCTGATGATGGTAGACCGGGTGTTTTTCCCGATGTGGATCATCTTGGTGCCGGTGTCCGCCTGCTGCCGGTTGTTCGAAAGTGCCACTGAATAGAATTCACCCACGCTGTTGTCACCTTTCAGCACACAGCTGGGGTACTTCATGGTGATTGAGGAACCGGTTTCCACCTGGGTCCAGGAAATGTGGGCATTGGTGTGGGCGACCCCACGCTTGGTCACAAAGTTGTAGATGCCACCTTTCCCTTCACTGTCGCCCGGGTACCAGTTCTGCACCGTGGAATACTTGATTTTGGCGTTGTCGAGCGCCACCAGTTCCACCACCGCGGCATGTAACTGGTTTTCGTCCCGCATGGGTGCAGTACACCCTTCAAGGTAACTGACCTGGCTGCCCTCGTCCGCCACAATCAGCGTCCGCTCAAACTGGCCGGTCTTGGCCTCGTTGATACGGAAATAGGTCGACAGTTCCATCGGGCACTTGACCCCTTTGGGGATATACACAAACGAGCCATCGGAAAAGACGGCACTGTTCAGGGCCGCGTAGTAGTTATCTTTCTGCGGAACCACGGTGCCGATGTGAGCCCTGACAATTTCCGGACATTCCTGCAGGGCTTCGCTGATCGAACAGAAGATGACACCGGCTTCCCTCAGCTTTTTGCGAAAGGTGGTGCCAACGGAAACCGAGTCAAACACGGCATCCACGGCCACGCCCGCAAGCATTTCCTGTTCATGCAGCGGAATACCCAGCTTCTCATAGGTTTCACGCAGTTGGGGGTCTATCTCATCCAGGCTCTTGGGCCGGTCGTCCTGGCTCTTTGGCGCAGAAAAGTAAGAGATCTCGTTAAAATCAATCTCCGGGTAAGACACCTGCGCCCACTTGGGTTCCACCATTTCAAGCCAGGCGTGATAGGCCTTCAGGCGCCAGTCCAGCATCCACCCGGGTTCATTTTTCCTGGCCGAGATAAACCGGATGACGTCTTCATTAAGTCCCGGGGGCAAGGTATCCGATTCAATATCGGTCACAAAACCCGCGGCGTATTCCCTGCGGATGAGGTTGTCGATTTGTTCAGACATGCTGTTGTCCAGACATAAATAGGGGTACCTGTTGCTGCGGCGCGGGTGGTCGCGCACTGTCTCAAATCCGACTAAATTAGTCAAGTATTTAACTTACTGATTTAGTCAGGTTTTTACGGCTCCAGTTCCGGATCAGACTTCAATTTACAGAAGAAAAAACCCCTGCCTTGAGCAGGGGTTTGGCAGGGCGGGTGCTGGACGATGCACTCGATCAGCGGCTTTTGACCGATGGGCTGTCAGGCGGGTTCGGCAAGAAAAACCGGGATCTTGCGCGTCGTTTTCTTCTGGTAATCCTCGTAGGGTGGGTAGGCTGCCACACTGGCGGCCCAGAGCCTGCCACGCTCAGCCTCATCTGTCACTTCACGCACCACCATGTCAAACACCTCGGTCGCGTCCCTGATCTGAACCCGGGGGTTTGAACGCAGATTGTAGACCCAGACCGGATTTTTGGGCTGGCCACCCATGGAGCCAATCAACACGTAACTGTCACCGACCTTCACGCGCATCAGGGGAATCTTGCGGATTCCACCCGTCTTGTTTCCCGTGTGGGTCACAATAATGCAGGGCAGGCCCGTATCAAGCAGGGTGACACCCTGGGTGCCGCCACTGGACTCATAAAGTTCTACCTGTTTACGCACCCAGTCGAGGGTTGGTGGAATGTAGTCAGCCATTGTCTGATCCTGTGTTTTACCAATTAGCCAGTGATCGATCCTACAACGATCGGCCTCGATGCGACAGCCGCGGCAACTGCGCTTGGCGCGTCCGCCACCGCCATGAGTCTAGTTGAAGCAGCGCGCCTGGCGCCGGTTCGGGCATGTCATCGCGGACCCTGTCCCCTTGACCGCTTCATCAGTTTCCGCGAGAAGGCACCTTGTTACTGAGCTTTTTCTGGCGCTCCGCCGCTCTTGTCCTTGTGACCCGTTGTTCCGGCCCGGTGATGGGCAGTCCCCACCAGCGGGTCAAAGATACCGATTTTGGTACTGATCCACTGAAATGTCTGCGGCATGATGATATGCAGCACCTTAAGGAAAGTCGGGACACCGGGCATCAGTATCCTGACGGGCCTGTTTGCCTCAATCATGCGAACAACCTCATCAGCCAGCTTCTGGGCCGGCAGGCTGCCGATAAACCAGGGCGCCAGCGGGGCATTGGCTTTCATGTCCTCGTACATGCCGGCGTCGTCCATGTAGCCCGGTGCCACTACCGAAAAGCCAATATTCTGGCTGGACAGCGCCGCACTGACACGCAGCGACTGGGTAAATGCAATCAGCCCGGCCTTGGTTGCTGAGTAGGTTTCCGAGTAAGGCGGTGGGAACATGCCCGCGGCTGAGGCGATGTTGACAATGTGTCCGCTGTCCCGGCTGATCATGTCCGGTAATGCCAGGTGTGACAGGATCATGGGGCCAAGCAGGTTCACGGCAACCGCGCGGTGGATGTCGGCGCTGCTGAGTGACTCATAGTAGCTGACCAGTTCAATCCCGGCGTTGTTGATGACGTAGTCGGGTGGACCAAATCGCTCTGTCGCGGTGCGATACAGTTCCTGGATATCAGCCTCCAGCGCCATATCCGCGCGAACCGCAATCGCTTCACAACCGTTGGCCATCAACTCTGCAGCAAGCTCATCCAGCGCCTCGGTGGTACGTGCAGCCAGCACCAGGTTGACGCCGCGCGCGGCGAGCGTCCGGGCGATATAAACACCCAGCCCGCGCGACGCACCCGTGACAATGGCAGATTGGCCAGCCTCTATTTGCATGTCAGCCCCTGGTCAGAATGACAGTAACCGTGCGTATCGATCGCGATGAAACGCCTGGTTGCCAAACGCTGACTCAAGCACGCGGGCCCGCTTCAGGTAAAAACCGGCATCAAACTCATCGGTCATGCCGATACCACCGTGGATCTGGATCAGCTCATTCGACATCTTGTGCAGGAAATCACCGGCCTTGCACTTCGCCAGCGAACACATCTCAGCGATGTTGTCGGCGTCAGCATCAATCGTCTGCAGCGCAGCTTCAACACAGGAACGTGTCAGTTCCATCGCTGAAAACAATCCTGCAGCACGGTGACCCAGGGCCTGGAAAGAACCGATCACCTGGCCAAACTGCTTGCGGTTCTTCAGGTAATCCAGTGTCATGTCAAACGCCTGGGCTGCAGTACCCAGCATTTCCGCGCCAATACCGGCCCGGGCACGATCAAGGATGCCATCGAGCAGTTCAAAACCCGCGTCCAGGTTACCCAGTACCGCTGTTGCCTCCACTTCAACCTTGTCGAATTCGAGGTTGGCGTATCCACGGCTGTCAACGGTCTTAAGACGATGCCGCGTCAGGCCAGGTGCATCCGCGGGCACCAGGAACAAGGTGATACCCGACTGATCACCCGGCGCTCCACTGGTTCGGGCCGCCACAACAAATGCGGTGGCTGCCATACCTTCGTGCACAAAGGTCTTGGTACCACTCAAGGCATAGGTATCACCACTAAGGGTTGCAGCAAGGACCGTCGCCGCAGGTGCATGCCGGGGACCTTCATCCGCAGCCAGGGTCAGGATTGCACTGCCATCAGCAACTTTTGGCAGCCAGGCCTGCTTCTGCGCTTCTGTCCCGCCCAGCAGCAGTGCCGAGGCACCAACCAGCCCGGAGGCAAACAGCGGTGATGCGGTCAGGTTACGCCCCACCTGCTCCAGCACAACTCCAAAAGTCAGGTAACCCAGTCCCGAACCACCGTACTGTTCTGGCACAATAATCCCGGTCCAGCCCATTTCCACCATGGCATTCCAGGTCTCGGGGAAAAACGCGGTTTCAATATTGCTGTCCCGCATTTCACGGAATCGCTTAACCGGTGACTGCTCGGATACCCAGGCCTGCGCCTGGTCCCTGATCATGCTCTGTTCTTCGCTTAACGCTGCCATGTTGTCTCGCCCCTTAACCTTTCTGTGTCGTTTCTGGCAGACCAAGAATGTTCTTGGCAATGATGTTGTTCTGGATTTCAAACGAGCCGCCATAAATCGACATGGCTTTCCCCGACAGCCACCCTCGTACCGTGGCTATCTCCTCGTCGTTAAATCCGTAGCCTTCCCAGCCATGTCCCTGGGTGCCCATCAGTTCCAGGGTAAGCTCGGCGCGCGTCTGGGAAACGGCGGTGGCGGAGTTCTTCAGAATGGAGGCAGCGGCACTGACTTCCACGTTGCCACGGGCCTCAGCAGCAATCCGGGAGATGGTCAGGCTGTGTGCTTTGGCATCCATCAGGTGGCTGGCCAGGCGTGAACGCAGGTCAGCATCCGCCAGAGCGCCGGTTGAGTCCAGGCCCACATAACGTTTGGCAATGGACTGCAGCGATTCGGTCTCACCCCCCGACGAACGCGTCCCGGTCTGGCTGGCCCGCTCGTGCTGCAGCAGACGCTTGCCCACACTCCAGCCATCGTTGAGCTTGCCCAGCAGGTCGTTCTTTTCAGCGCGCGCATCATTAAAAAAGGTCTCGCAGAAAGGTGAGGCACCTGCAATCAACCGGATAGGCCGGGTTTCAACGCCCGGTTGATCCATCTTCAGCATCAGGAAGCTGATACCATCACGCTTGCCCACCGTTGGGTCGGTACGCACCAGGGCGCCACACCACTGGGAAATGTCGGCCCCCGAGGTCCAGACTTTCTGGCCGTTGATAATCCAGCAATCGCCATTGTCTTCCGCCCGGGTGGACAGGGAGGCAAGGTCCGAGCCGGCGTTGGGCTCGGAATAGCCCAGGCACCAGCGTATCTCACCACTGCAGATACCGGGCAGGTGACGCTGTTTCTGATCTTCGGTACCGTATTCCAGAATCGTTGGGCCAACCATGGTCACCCCCATACCCGCCAGCAGGGGAATGGGGTTAATCGCACCCGCACGGTTCATTTCCTCGTTCAGCACCCGGGCTTCCAGGTGACTGAGACCGCCGCCACCATACTCTTTTGGCCAGGTTGGCGTGCCCCAACCCCGTTCGCCCAGGCGCTGGCGCCAGGTCAGGGCATCACCCGCAATATCAACCTTGCCTTCCATGCCGCCGTAGATCTCCATCCCCTTGCCGCGCAGTGAGGGCGGGAAGTTTTCTTCAAGCCAGGCGCGAGCCTCCTCGCGAAACGATTCCAGTGCGGCGTTGCCGTCTGCCATGTGGTCTTCTCCGTGCTGTTGCTCAATGTGGGTTAGAATTTTGGTACGCAAAGATACCAAAATTCGATGTTGAGGGGTGAATCAGGCGTCCGAGGTGGTCTGGATGACATATCCGCCCGAACGTTCATCCAGCGACAATGTAATAAGACCCCGCCGTTCGGCTTCTTCCAGCAGGTCACTGAAAGACCTGACACCATAGTAGCGTTCGTTGAATCCGGGGCGACGACGTTTCAGTGCCTGTTTCACCATGGACCCCCAC
Organism: Pseudomonadota bacterium; assembly: GCA_047947185.1. Taxonomy (GTDB): domain Bacteria; phylum Pseudomonadota; class Gammaproteobacteria; order Pseudomonadales; family Azotimanducaceae; genus JANQJA01. The sequence goes on along the minus strand of CP170502.1, from coordinate 5,550,087 downwards.
AGCTTGTCGCTGTCACCCCTTTCTGCCTGCAGGGCTTCCGCTGTCTCAAGGATAAGCCCCACGGCTTCTTCCAGCTTGTCTTCATCACCAGCCGACTCGTCTTCCCTGTCATCTGCCTTTTTGCTGGCGCTGGCTTTCTTTTTCGGCTGGGGCTTGCGTTTCCGCTTCTGGCTGGATTCCTGGTCACGCACCAGGTCGTCGTAGAAGATGAACTCGTCACAGTTGCTCATCAGCAGGTCTGAGGTTGAGCTTTTGACACCAACGCCAATCACCACCTTGTTGTTTTCCCGCAGTTTGCTGACAAGCGGGGAGAAATCCGAGTCGCCGCTGACAATCACAAAACTGTCGATATGGGCTTTGGTATAACAGAGGTCCAGGGCATCAACAACCATCCTGATGTCCGCCGAATTCTTGCCCGACTGCCGTGTATGCGGAATCTCAATCAGCTCAAAAGCGGCATCATGCATCACCGCCTTGAATTCCTTGTAACGCTCCCAGTCACAGTAGGCTTTCTTGGTCACAATGGTTCCCTTGACCAGCAGTCGCTCGAGCACCAGCTTGATATCAAATTTGGCCATCTTGGCATCACGCACACCGAGCGCAACATTCTCGAAATCGCAGAAGATGGCAAGGTTGAGATCATCACTGGAAGTTGTCATACAAAGGAACCTGGGGAGCGAGGACGCAGCATAACATGCTGTTAACCCGCGATTGAAAGCAGGGGCGCTATTCGGCGTCCAGGTACACCCAGCGACCCTCAAACCGGGTAAAGCGGCTGATTTCATGCATGCGGTGGCCACGCCCGGCAATCTTGAAGCGGGCAACAAATTCAACGAGTCCCTCCTCGTCCTGCTCCCCGCCAGCTTCCTGGCGCTTGATGGCGAGCCCAAGCCACTTCTGGTTCTCGGGAAACCGGACCTCCCTGGGCCGGGTCCGCGGATGCCAGCTGTACAACAGGTATTCTGCATCCTCACGCACATAGGCGGTGTAGCGCGACCGCATCAGGGCAACAGCGGTGAGCGCCTCATCACCCTGAAGAATAGGCTCGCAGCATTCTCCAGCAGGCAGACCGGAATCGCAGGGACAGCGTGTCATGAGCGTTTTGGTAATCCTTTTTCAGCGGCAGTGGTGGACCGGGTTTGCTGCCTGCCCGGAAATATTGATCAACGAAGACAGCATGAAATATTCCAACAAATTCAAGCGTTAACGGCTATACTCGCGCCCGCCCCCACCCCAGGACTCAGCCAGTGCCGGAACCTTCGCCCCATCAAACCGCCCATGAACCCACTTTTGGTGACCTGGGGCTGACCGCGCCCCTGCTCAAGGCGCTTGATGCGGTCGGCTATGAAACACCCACGCCGATCCAGGCCAGGACCATTCCCCTGCTGCTTGAAGGCCGTGATCTGCTCGGCCACGCGCCCACAGGAACCGGCAAAACCGCGGCTTTTGCCCTGCCACTGCTGGCCCGCGTCGACGTCCGGTCAAACCAGGTCCAGGTGATGGTGCTGACCCCCACCCGCGAACTTGCCATCCAGGTCGCCGAGGCCCTGCAGAAGTATGCAGCCTTTATCCCCGGTTTTCACGTGCTGCCGATTTATGGTGGCCAGGAATACGGCGGCCAGATCAAGCAGTTGAGACGGGGTGTTCACGCCGTTGTTGGCACGCCCGGGCGGGTCATGGACCACATGCGTAAGGGTACTTTGCAGCTTGACCATCTCCAGGCGCTGGTGCTGGATGAGGCTGATGAAATGCTCCGCATGGGTTTCCTTGATGATGTCGAATGGATCCTGCAACAGATGCCGGCAAAACGGCAGATGGCGCTGTTTTCCGCCACCATGCCAAAAGAAGTCCAGCGGATTGCCCGCCAGCACCTCAACAACCCCGAGGAAGTTGCCATCACCTCCAAGACGGCAACTGCCGCCACTATTCGACAACGCTACTGGTCCGTGACCCAGACGCACAAGCTGGACGCGCTGACGCGCATCCTGGAAGTGGAACCATTTGAGGCCATGCTGATTTTTGTCCGTACCAAAATCGCCACCACGGAACTGGCAGACCGGCTGGCCGCAAGAGGTTACTCGGCGGCCGCCATCAACGGCGACATGGTCCAGAAACAACGTGAGCAGATGATTCAACGACTCACCCGTGGCAGCCTGGACATACTGGTTGCGACCGATGTGGCGGCACGCGGCCTGGACGTTGACCGGATCAGCCACGTTGTCAATTACGACATCCCCTACGATACCGAGGCCTATATCCACCGGATCGGCCGCACCGGCCGGGCCGGGCGCCTCGGTGATGCCATACTGTTTGTCTCACCCCGTGAACAGCGCATGCTGGCGGCGATTGAGCGGGCCACGCGTCAGAAAATTGAAAAGCTGGTGTTACCCACCACGGAGATGGTCAACAACAAGCGTATTGCCGACTTCAAACAAACCATCAGTGACACCCTGGCGGCGGGCGGTCTGGAGTTCATGCAGGGTATTCTTGAACAGTATCGTCAGGACCATGACCTGCCCTCCATCGAGATAGCAGCTGCACTGGCCAAACTCGCCCTGGGTGACAAACTGCTCCTGCTGGAGGACAAACCTGCCCGAACGGAAAGCCAACCGGAGCGCCAGGATCGCCAGCCCAGACAGACGCAGCAGCCACCGGCAAACCGACAGGGCGCTACCGACAGGCCTTTGAAACGCCGCGAGTCAACCCACGAGACAGCCAGCGATGCGGATCAGCGGCCGCGCCGCGATAAGCGGGCCGACCGTGGCGCTGGCCGCAAAGGGCTGGAAAAGCCACCCGAGGGGATGGAGCGGTTTCGTATTGAAGTGGGCCGGGTTCACGACGTCAAACCCGGCAACATTGTTGGTGCCATTGCCAACGAGGCGGGGCTCGATGGTGAGCACATCGGTCATATCGAAATTTATGACGACCACTGCCTGATTGACCTGCCCTCTGGCATGCCCAAAGACATTTTCCAGGGCCTGAAGCGGGTGATTGTGGCCGAACGCCCGCTCAACATTACGCGCTACGAGACCTTCAAGAAAGAACGCCGCCTGGCGCGGGCGCAGGAGAAAGGTGATGCGCCGCCACATCAGGAAGAGGCGCTCGCCGCCAAACCGAAGAAAAACAAGGCAGGCAAACGCAAAGCGAATAGTGGCTCAGCCAAGGCACCACGAAAACGACCGGCAAACCCTGGTCCCCGGAAACCGGCCAACCGGGACTGATGACACCCACCGTCTGCCCCGTTTGCAGCAGCCCTGCCATCAGCCTGCGAGCGCGCCTGGCCTGGCTTCTGGCCAGGGACACCCTGAACTGCACGGCCTGTGGCACCCGGCTTGCCGTCCAGCGGCGTGAGCGGATGCTTGCGGTCCGGCGGGGCGTATGGTTTCAGATCATCATCATAGGTGGCATTACCCTTGGCCTGTACCTCGGCACCTGGTGGGCCCTGGCTTTTACCGCCGCCCTGCTGATTCTCGCAAACCTGTTGTTCGAAGTGACCGGCCAGGTCTGTCCGGCTGACGCGCCCGGAGAGGTTTCAACCAACCCCCCTACCGACACCTGACACAGCACGGGGCCTGTTTATTCATCGCTGGCAAGGTATAGTCCGGCAAAGTCCACCCTATGTCAGCCATTCAGCTCGGAAGGAGCCAACCCATGCAATGCCCCAAGTGTCAAAGCCTTATGCAAGAGGTCACCGTGAAGCGCATTACGGTCGACCAGTGCGAATCCTGTGGTGGTATCTGGTTTGACCGGGACGAGGCTGAAGCGTTGAGTGGCCGCCTGGTCAGTGAGTTTCTCGACACCGGTGATCCGATAGTCGGCGAGAAGATGGATCAGGTTGAGGATATCAATTGTCCGGTGTGTGGCAAGCAGATGGAGATCTGTTTTGATATCGACAAGAGCCACATCCAGTGGGAAGAATGTCCCGCCCACGGCAAGTTTTTTGATGCCGGTGAATTTGTTACCTGGGCCGCGGCCCAGACTGACTGACCGGACATTCAATTTCCACAGACGCAACTATCCATGGCCCAGCACCGGATGCGGCAAATAGGCAGATTCAAGGTACTTGCGGTCCTCGTCGGTGAGCACAAGTTCAATGGCCGAAAGGGCGTCTTCCAACTGAGGCAGTTTTGATGCGCCAATAATCGGGGCGGTGATACCGGGCCGGTTCATCACCCACGAAAGCGCGGTCTGCGCCGGCTTGACCCCCAGGCGATTTGCTACCTCGGCATTCCGACTGATGATTTCCATGTCAGCCGGATTCGAGTAGAGCATTTTGCTGAAGTCATCCGTGTTGGCACGCACCGTGTCTTTCAGGGTTTCTGCTGTTCTGGTCAGGTACCCCCGGGCAAGCGGACTCCAGGGTATCAGGGCAATATCCTGGTCGATACACAGCGGTATCATTTCCCGCTCTTCTTCCCGATAGAGCAGGTTGTAATGATTCTGCATGGAGACAAATTTCACCGCGTCCCGCAGTTCTGCCGTATAGAGATATTTCGACATCTGCCAGGCGAACATGCTTGAGGCCCCAATGTAGCGAACCTTGCCGGACCTGACGAGTTCAGAAAGGGCATCAACCGTTTCCGCAACCGGGGTTCTCGGATCAAAACGATGAATCTGGTAGAGATCAATATAGTCAGTGCCCAGCCGTTTGAGAGAAGCATCACAGGCTGCCATGACGTGTTTGCGCGACAGTCCCCAGCGGTTGCGTTGGCGTCCATGGGTCCCGTTGAAACACTTGGTGGCAATGACTATGTCCTCCCGGTCAATCGAGAGGTCCCGCAGCATGCGCCCGGTGACTTCTTCACTGGCGCCGTTCGAGTAGACATCCGCCGTGTCGTAAAAGTTGATGCCAGCTTCCCAGGCCCGGGTCAGGATTGGCAGCGCCTCATCGTAATCCAGCACCCAGTCACGCCAGGCTTTGCTGCCATAGGTCATCATGCCAAGACAGATACGGGAGACGACCAACCCCGTGTTACCCAGATTGGTGTACTTCATACTGTTTTCTCCGTCAGTCCAACCAGTAGTTGCCGGGTTGCCTCGTACTCCTCACGCGAACTGGCAAACACCGAGGCCGCAAAGTCGGTAACACCGGCTTCGGCCAGTGCGGCAATCTGCTCTGCCACCGCCTGCCTGCTCCCTGCCAGCGCCAGTTCACCCGGTGCCGAAACACCCTCGCGTTCAAACATCGCCCGGTAGGACGGCAACTCGCCATACAGTGCCAGGTTTTTTGAAATGGTCGCCCGAATCCGGTCAGGTTCTGCCGTGACACACACGGGCAGCGTGGCAATCACCCTGGGGGATCTCCTGCCGGCTTTTGCCGCGGCCTCCGACAGGCGCGGCACAATATGATTCCGAATGGTCTTTGGGCCAACCCAGGCCAGGGTTGTGCCGTCTGTTCGCGTGCCCGCTACACGCAGTGCCTGGGGGCCAAGCGCCGCAACAACCACCGAAGGACCCGGCCGTCCGGCCTGGAACACGGTGGCGTCACAGGAGAGCGTCTCACCACGGAAGTTGACCTTGCCGTCCTCCAGCAACGGCATGAGAATAGATAGATACTCCCGCAGGTGGCGGATGGGTCTGTCGAAGGGGATTCCCAACTGGGCCATCATGACCTCGTGGGACAGGCCAATGCCCAGCGTCAAACGACCACCGGTCGCGGCATTGGCCGTGAGGGCCTGCCCGGCAAGGACCATGGGATGACGGGGAAAAGTGGGCACAATCGCCGTGCCAAGTTCAATTTCGTCAACGGAGTCGGCTATGACGGCCAGCACCGTGAGCGCGTCAAACCCCCCGGTGGGGTGTTCAGCAATCCAGTAGCTGGAAAATCCCTCGTTGCTTGCGGCAATGGCATCTTCCCGAATCGCCTCAATGGAGGCTTTCTGGACCAATCCGGTTCCGTTAATTCCGATTCTCACTCACCTGCCCTCCTGGCGCACCTGAACTACAGTACATTACAGAAGTCAGGCCAAAGGCAACTGTTCTGCAGAAAAACAGGGGCTCCCTAGGCCGCTGCATCCGCCTGCAGCCAGGTCAGCAGAATTCCCTTGATAGTGGTCACCGTCGCCATGGGCTCATCAAACATGAAGTGATGGAAAGTCTCGGGAATGGTAAAAATGGGCATGGTGCCACCCGTAATCTCCCGGCAGTAGTCAGCCGTCAGGGCTCCGCCATCAGTGCTGTGTTCGCCCAGCACTATGGCCGCTCGACACGACAGGTCGATAAACTTCTGCGCCTGGTCTATCCCCATTTCCAGGTGATCAAACAGTGAAGGGTCAAACTTCCAGGTCCAGCCGCCGTCAACCTGGCGCAGGGCCTTGTCTGCCAGGTAATCAATAATGTAAGGATGCTGGCAGGGCTGGGCCGGTACCAGGCGAAAGCGCCCCATGGCGGTCGCCTTGTCTTCGTACACGCGGGTCGGGCGTGCCGGCTGGCCACCGCGCTTCTCGTATTCTTTGCCCCACTCCACGTACTGCTCGGGTGGCGCAACGGTAAAATCACCAAAAATGATTCCGCCGAGTTCCTGGCCAAAATAGTGCCCCGTTTCCAACGCCACAAAACCGCCAAAGCTGTGGGCAACCACAAAAGGCTTCTCACCCAGTTCCGCGGCCTCACACACGGCTTTGACTTCCCTGGCAAAAACTTCCCCGCTGTACCGCTCGCGCCAGCCACTGTCGCCATTGCCCGACAGGTCAATTGCGGCCACCCTGAACTGGTCTGCCAGGAAAGGGGCAACAAAACGCCACCATTCGAGATTGGCGTTGCTGCCATGCACCAGCACAATGCCCGGCAATCCCCGTTCGCCCCAGGTTTCATAGTTGATCAAACAGCCGTCCAGGGTCAGCTGTTGGCGCACTGAGTCTGTTGCGATTGCACGGGTAAACCACGCCGGCAAATTCTGTCTGGTATCTTCAAGCTCCACCTGCTACTCCACTTCTGTCTGGCAAACGCTGGACTTTATCAACCCGCCCCCCAACTCGCCAGTGGCCGACTTACCCAGTCGACGTGTAGTATCCGGTCACCATTACAATTTGCCATAGGAGAAGGTCATGAATTCACTGAACGGGCGCAAGGTTGTCATCATCGGGGCCACCTCCGGTATTGGGCTCGCCACAGCAAGACTGGCGGCAGAAGCAGGCGCTGAAGTCTGGGGCGTCAGCAGGTCCCCTGAGAAAGTTGCTGCCGCAGCGGCCAGCCTCCCTCAGGTCAGGTTCAGTGAACTCGATACCCACGACAATGAGGGGCTGATCCGGCTCTGCAGCCAGGTCGGCCAGATTGATCACCTGGTCGCCGCAGCAACCGGGGCGGACCGGACCTTGAAACCTTTCCTGGAACAGACCGACGAACAGTTTCGCGAGGCTTTCAACAAGTTCTGGGGCTACTGCAACGTCATTCGGGCCGGCGCACCCTACCTGACGGAAACCGGGTCAGTGACACTGGTGAGCGGTATCCCGGCTCGCAAGTGCAATGTTGGCATGTCGTCGCTCTCCTGTGTTGGCAGCGCCGTGGAGGGACTTACCAGGGCGCTGGCACTGGAACTCGCGCCACGACGCGTGAACGTGGTCGCACCGGGTATTATCGACACCGGGATGTTTGAGCGCCTGGGGGATAACAAGCCGGCCGCGCTGGCCCAGATGGGCAAAAACGTGCCGCTGGGTCGGGTTGGCCAGTCAGATGAAGTGGCCGGTGCAATCCTGCACACCATGACCAATACCTACATGACCGGTGCAACCCTGGATGTTGACGGGGGTTCACTGCTGCCATAAGCAGCAGACCCCCCATTATGTGAGGTCGGGTGGCGGCAGCGTGGGTCTTGGCGCCCCCGGCGCCGCTTTCCATTCGATCATTCGACGGATCTTTGGCGGCCAGTCCCCCTTGTGCAGTGCCTGGATCAGTTCACTGACCTTGCCGTCAGCAACTGTTGTCCGCGAATGGAACCGGACGTAGTCAACCCAGGTTGGCACCTCAAACCGTTCGATCCATGTTTCCGGGTCAGCCAGGTCCTGGCTGAGCGACCAGTCCAGGGCGCCATCCCGCCGCCGAATCCGCCGCCGCTCTGCCATGATGACCAGGAATTTCCGCAGGTCAGTCCTGTCAATCTGGTACTCAATGGCGATGGCAATAGGACCGCTACGGGATTCCAGCCGGACAGCAGTGTCGGGTGCCTGCCACCGGTTGAGCGGGTCCAGGTTGAGAACTTCCCTGCTGGGCAGCGGCAACCAGAAACCCAGCGCTGCGCCCAACAACATGGCAACCGCCGCAAATTGCAGGGCATAACCGGGTGACAGCGTCTCGGCGGCCTGGCCCCACCACCAGCTCCCCATTGCCATACCGGCAAAGGTTGCCATCTGGTATAGCGACAGGGCGCGTCCAACAACCCACCTGGGTGTCGACATCTGGACCGTGGTGTTGAACAGTGAAAGTGCAATCACCCAGGTACTGCCGCCAACCAGCAGCGCCAGGGCAGTGAGCCAGACGAACGGAGAAAAGGCGGCCAGGCCGCTGCACACCGCAAAACCGACAAAAGCGAGGCGAATCACGGATTCGTTACTGAGGTGTTCACGCAGTTGCCTTGAGCCCATGGCACCAGCGACAGCACCCACACCAAAGGCGCCAAGCAGTATGCCGTACACCAGGGCATTGCCACCCAGGATATCGCGTGCGACCAGGGGCAACAGGGCGAGGATAACCACAGTCGTCAGGCCGAAGACAAAACCACGAACCAGCACCGTCACGATATTGGGTGACATGGCAACATAGCGGATGCCCGTGGTCATGGCCGCGCGGAGTGATTCCCTGGGCAGGTTTGATGTGTTGGTCGCCGGATTCCAGCGCCACAGCACGGCAATCAAACCAATATAGCTCAGCGTGTTCACCGCAAAAGCGGCGGCTGCACCAAAGGCGGCAACGATGGCGCCGCCCAGGGCCGGAGCAACACTGCGCGTGACATTAAATGACACGCTATTCAGCAGCACAGCGGACGGCACGTCCTGCCGTGGGACTATATCCCCGACTGAAGCCTGCCATGCAGGGCCAAAAAAAGCACCGCCGCAACCAATCAGGAACGTAAAGGTCAGCAGCAGCCAGGGTGTGATGAGCCCATACCAGGTCGACAGCGCCAGGCTAAGTGACACCAGCAACATGAACAACTGCGCGTACAGCATAACCCGGCGTCGATCAAAACCATCAGCAATGGCACCTGACATCAATGACAGCGCCATAATGGGCAATGCCGTGGAAGCCTGCACCAGTGCCACCATCTGCGCCGAGTCAGAAATTGAAGTCATCATCCAGCCGGCGCCAACGGACTGGATAAGTCCACCGAAGTTGGAGGCAATGCTCGCAATCCACAGGTTACGGAAAGTTGCAATACCCAGTGGGGACAGGGTTGACTCGCCAGCCAAGGACTATCTCTGATCAGAAGACGGGGGCGCCATTGTGCGCCAGAGAGCCTGTCGCCTCAACAGCCAGGGGCTGTCAACTTGCCATATGGGGCGTTGCTGCCGCCACTAGGCTGGCACAACCCTGGCCACAGCGGGCAGCTCACGCCGCCCGGGTACCCTGGTCTGCTGACACGCCAGCCAGCGATTCATGTCAGGCACGGACAGCGGCTTGCTGAAATAGTAGCCCTGGATCAAATCGCAGCCGCCGGCGCGCAGTATCTCAAGCTGGCCATCATTCTCGACCCCTTCAGCAAGCACCTTGAGATGAAGGTTCTGCCCCATGGCAATAATTGCCCGGGTGATTTCGCGGTCTTCATCGTTCGACACTATGTCGTCAATAAATGACCGGTCGATTTTCAGCGTGTTGAGCGGGAAACGCTTCAGGTAAGCGAGGGAGGAATAGCCCGTGCCAAAATCATCAATACTGATATTGAGGCCAAGGAAACGTAGCTGGTTCAACATCTGGATATTGCGGTCAACATTTTTCATCGCCACGCCTTCGGTGATCTCCAGTGTCAGGGATTCGGGGGATACACCGGTTCGCTCGAGTACGCTGGATACCATGCGAGGCACGTCTGTCTCAAACTGCCTGGCCGAGAGGTTTACCGCAACCCGGAAACCCCGGAAGCCTTCGCTGTTCCACTGGTCCAGTTGGCGACAGACTGACTCCAGCACCCACTCTCCCAACGGCAGGATCAGGCCGGTTTCTTCCGCAATCGGAATAAATTCTGCCGGCGAAACATAACCTCGTTCGGGATGACGCCAGCGCACCAGCGCTTCCATACTGGACAGACGCCCGCTCATATCCACAATGGGCTGGTAATGCACTTCAAAGGCGCCTTCACTGATACCGCTCTGCATCCCGCTGCGGTACTCGATAAAGCGCAGTGCACTTTCGTACATCTTGGCATCAAACACGACCGAAGAACCCTTGGCAGCAGCCTTGGCCCGGTGTAACGCCGTGTCCGCGTCCCGAATCATTTCCTCGGGGCTGTGATAGCTGTCCTGATGCAGCAGTATGCCGGCACTAGCCGTGACATGGGCGTCTGTACCACCCACCAGAATGGGCTCGCTGATTGCCCGCTGGATTCGGCTTACCGCCGTGAGCGCCCCTGTGACCGAATCGACGGGGTCCAGCAGAATGGCAAAAATGTCGCCACTGAAACGGGACAGGGTGTCATCCGGCCGGACAGTTCGCTCCAGGCGTTTGGCCACCTCGTTGATGACCAGGTCACCCGCTTCATGTCCCAGCCCTTCATTGATCACGGCAAACCGATCCAGGTCAATAAAGGCAACGGCAAATGGCTTGCCACCGTCCCGCTTACGCCGATTCAATGACGACTCCAGGCGGTCAAAAAACAGCGCACGGTTGGGCAGGCCCGTCAGGTCATCGAAAAATGCATTGTGCCGGATCTGTTCTTCATAGCTGAGTTGTGTGCTGATATCCCTGAACGTGATGACAATCAGGTCCGTCTCGGAATTTTCAATGGTGCTTGCACTGAGTTCGATCGGTACCAGCTGGCCGCCAGGCTGCCGGAGATACTGACGCATGTAGCGAACTTCCTGGTGCTGGCAGAGGGCCGGGCCGCTCACATCAAAGGTGTCTCCACCGGCTTCAAAAGGGGCAAGCTGAAACAGGTTTTCCAACTGCACCGCCTTCGCCCGCTGTCGGGACCAGCCCGTAATCTGTTCCGCCATGGGGTTGATCAGGAAAATGTTACCCGCTTTGTCGGTCGCGATTACACCATCGTTGACACTGGTCAGCGTGGCATCCAGTCGCCGCCGGGTATCGGACAGGTCTTTCTCCACCCGATGCTTGTAGAGCGCAATCTCGATGTTGATCTCGAGTTCACGGTTATCAAAAGGCTTCAGCACGTAACCATATGGCTCGGAAATCTTGGCGCGCTCCAGCGTATCCTCGTTCGAGTATGCGGTACAGAAAATCACCGGCACATCATACTGGGCCCGAATCTTGATGGCGGCTTCGACGCCATCCATTTCATCCTTCAGGTTAATGTCCATCAGGATCAGGTCCGGCCTGAGTGTCAGGGCCTTGTCCACGGCTTCCATGCCGCGCGAAGCCAGGCCAAGCACCTCGTAACCCATCTTCACCAGCCTGGCTTTGATATCCCGGGCGACCAGCACCTCGTCTTCGACAACCAACAGTGATTTTCTAGACATTTACTTTCTCCTGGCGTGGGAAGGAGATTTCGAACTTCGCTCCCTCACTTCCGTCAATACGCAGTCGACCGTCCAACTGCTGGGTGAGTATCGATACGATCTCCATACCCATGGATGTAGAACTGGACGGCTCAAAATCAGCCGGCAAGCCGATACCGTCGTCACTGATTTCCAACAGGTAGCGGCATCCCGACTTGCGAAACGCAACCCGGATGGTGCCGCAGCCTTCGCGACCCCGGAACGCATGTTTCAGTGAGTTGGATATCAACTCGTTGATAATCAGCCCACAGGGGACCGCGGTCTCAATGTCGAGACTCACATCATCAACCTTGATATCAAGCCGGATAGAAACGCCCGGAATGGTGTAGAAGCGACAGAGGCTGTTTGCCAGCATGTTGATGTAATCGTCAAAATCAATTTCCAGCAGGTTGTCCGACTGGTACAGGTTTTCATGGATCAGCGACATGGACTTGATGCGCTGCTGGCTTTCTCCCAGCAGGCTTGAGAATTCTTTGTTCTCAATCGTCTCAGCCTGAATGTTCAGGAGACTGGAGATGACCTGCATGTTGTTCTTGACGCGGTGGTGGACTTCTTTCAGCAGCAGTTCCTTCTCCTTCAGCGAGTTGGCAAGCTCACGCTGTACGGCTTTGTTTTCGGCAATCTCCCGCTCCAGCGCCTTGGTGCGCTCGGCAACCAGGAATTCCAGGTTACGGCGATGGTTTTCCAGTTCTGCCTGTGTCCGCTTTCGGTCGGTCACATCCCGCGCAATGCTGACAAAAGCGGTTTCGTTGTCGCTGTTGTCGCGCACCGAAGCAATGGTAACTTCTGTTGTCACCAGTTCTGTTCCCCTGCGGCTGGTTACCTCACCGTGCCAGCGCCCTTCATCCTGCAGACCATTCCTTGCGGCGATGGCATCCGAAGGATCCGTAAACAACAACGACAGGACACTGCGCCCCACCGCCTCGGCAGGCGACTGGCCAAGAATGGCTGAAATGGCGTTATTTGTGTACATCAGGTTTTTGTTGGCATCCGCGATCAGGACACAGTCCGTCGCTTCTTCCAGTGATTCGATATAAAGCTGCAGGCGCTCGCTGTAGCGCTTTTCGGCCTCGCGTCGCAAGCGCATTTCGTTGGCCTTCTGCACCTGGTACAGCAGCGCAAGACCAATCGCTAGATATACAATGTAGGCCCACCAGGTTGCCCAGACGGGTGGCTTGACCACCACACCCAGCGACGTGCCCGCTTCATTCCACACGCCATCGTTATTCGAACCGCGAACTCGGAAACGGTACTCACCGGAATCCAGGTTGGTGTAGGTAACCTGACGGGTGCCCGGCCTGGCATCCACCCAGTCGCGATCAAACCCTTCAAGCCGGTACTGATAACGGTTTTTCTCTGGCGCAGTAAAGTCCATGGCGGCAAATTCAAACCCAATGACAAAGTCATCATGATTGAGGGTAATGGCATCACTGCGGTAAACCGGCGTAGGCAGCGCAAATGGTTCGTTGAACTTGGAAAACTCGGTGACAACAATCGGCGGGACATAGTCGTTGCCCCGAATCACCGCTGGATCAAACGCGTTAAACCCGTTATTGCCGCCGAACAGCAGGCTGCCATCACTCAGCCGAAGATGTGCGCCACTGTTGAAGTCATCACTCTGCAGTCCATGGGTTGAATCATAGCGGGTGACACGCCCACTGGCAGGATCGAGCACGGATAACCCCTTGCTGCCGCTAATCCAGAGCCTGCCCAGGTTATCAGGCAAAATGCCATAAACCGCGTCACTGGCCAGGCCGTTACTTTTGGTATAGCGCGTAAAACTGCTGGTCGCTGGCAGAAACCTGTTCAAGCCACCGTCCCTGGTGCCAACCCACATGGCGCCCTGGGCAAACTGCACGGAGATCACGTTGTCACTGGAAAGGCTTCGACTGTCGGCGGGATCAAAACGGAAAATCTCAGTACTGCCATCCTCCGGATTGAGGATTACAACACCACCCCCATCGGTGGCAATCCAGAGTCGACCATCCGGCGCTTCTTCGATATCCACGGTTCGCAGGTCACTGAAAGCACCCGCACCCTTCGGAAAACGCTCAAATCGGCCGTCGCCAAGATAACGATTCACGCCACCGCCATAGGTCGTCAGCCAGACGCTGTCGCTGGAGTCGACCAGGATTGCGCTGACAGCATTGGAACTGATGCTGGTGGGGTCTTTTTCGTCATGCTGGAAGCGCTCGATTACCTGACCATCAACCAGGAGATTGACACCGCGAGACATGGTCCCCGCCCAGATCTCACTACCCCGGGTCGCCAGCGACATCACCATGTCGTCAGAAAGACCCTGCTCCCGATTAACCACGGCATCAAAACGTCCTGTTTCTGCACTCCAGCGACTGAGTCCGTTAAAGGTCCCTATCCAGATGTCATCACCCGCCTCGGTAAATGACGTCACCGAATTGCTCACAAGACCACCATCACCACCCTCAACGCTGCTGAAATGAGGAAAAGTTTCGATGTTGGCGTTCCACTTGCTGATGCCATTAAACGTGCCTACCCAGATGACGCCGCCGGCATCCTGGAAGAGTTCAAACACCGTGTTTTCACTGATGCTGTGAATATCTGCAGGATTGTGGGTATAACGCAGGAAGTCCCCCTGGGAAGGACGCCAGAGCATCAGTCCGCCATCAGAGCCAACCCAGATGTCACCACGTTGATCTTTCAGCAGCGCCCGCACCCGGTCAGACGCAAGCTCAGACGCCGCATCACCGGCGCGCAGGAACTCTGACACGCCCGTTCGGGGGTCAAGTCGCGTGATACCACCGTTGAAGGTTGCCACCCAAAGCGCCGTCTCATCCTCGATGATGAACCGTACGTAGTCATCTGAAAGATGGCCAGTGGCACGGGTAAAGCGCTCAAACTCGTCACCTTCCTGCGCCATACGACCCAGGCCGCCTTTCTCTGTGCCCACCCAGAGTCGACCCTCGCGGTCTTCAAACAGCGCCCGCACGCTACCGCGACCAATCGACTGGCTGTTTGCCGGGTCGTGGCGATAGTGGGCAAGGCTGCCGTCCCGGGACATACGGGTCAATCCCAGGTTGGTACCAATCCAGATGACCCCTCGACGGTCCTCAAACAGGGTATGGATCACCTCATTGCTGGCGCCATTCGCAAGCGGCACAACAACAAACTTGCCCGTAATACTGTTATACCGGTTGAGTCCGGCATCAGTACCCACCCAGATGTTTCCCTGGGAATCCGCCAGGAGATCCCAGATGGTATCGTGGGAAAGGCTGCCCTCATCCTCGTCCATATGATAGTAGGTCTTGAAGGTATAGCCGTCGTAACGGTAGAGACCCTCCTGGGTACCCACCCAGACAAACCCCTGGTGGTCCTGGACAATCGCTGAGACACCCGCCTGGGACAGGCCATCCTGGGAGCCCAACCGGTCAAATATCACGTTGCGCCGATCGATAAGCTTTGACTCAGCGTTTGCGCTCGCAACCGCAACCAGCACGAGGGTTATCACCAGTCCAATTGTGCAAACCAGACCAACACCACGCTGCCCTGGCTGCGCTTGCAACCGGGTCGGGCGTGCCGCCGGCCAGTAGAATCGGAGTAGGTGATCGAACACAGTGCCTTACTCCTGGGAAACCCACTTGTTGGTCGACACGCTGTACATGTTCCAGATATAACCCGCATTTTCAGCCGCGTTCATATTCCAGATGTAACCCGCGTTCTCGGCACTGTTCATGTTCCAGATGTAACCGGCACTCTCATTAAACGCCATGTTCCAGATATAGCCGGTGTTCTCGGCACTGTTCATGTTCCAGATATAACCGGCGTTTTCGGCGCTGTTCATGTTCCAGATATAACCGGCGTTTTCGGCATTCGCCATGTTCCAGATATAACCTGCATTTTCCATGGAGGCCATGTTCCAGATATAGCCGGCTGAATCGGCTGAACTCATGTTCCAGATGTAACCGGCACTGTCAGATGAACCCATGTTCCAGATGTAGCCGGCGTTTTCGGTATCATTCATGTTCCAGATATAGCCCATGTTCCAGATATAACCTTCGCTCTCAGTAAAGGCCATGTTCCAGATAAATCCGGCGTTTTCAGGATTGCCCATGTTCCAGATGTACCCTTCTGTCTCGGGTGCACCCATGTTCCAGATGTAACCTTCCGATTCAGCGCTGGTCATGTTCCAGATATACCCGCTGTTGTCGGCAACGCTCTCGGTGCTGCTCATGCTGCCCGAGTTCTGGGCGTTCGCCATGTTCCAGATATAGCCGTTCTGTTCCAGCTCTGACATGTTCCAGATATAACCATTGCTCTCGAAACTGCTCATGTTCCAGATGTAGCCATTCTGCTCGAGGGCGCTGGTATCCCAGACATACCCCATGTTCCAGATGTAGCCTTCATTGGAAAGCCCGGCCATGTTCCAGATATACCCCTGGCTGTCTGCCGTTTCACTCATGTTCCAGATATAGCCATCCGAGGTAGCCATGTAGAAATTGCCCGCATCATCACGTCGAGCGGGACCACCAAAGTGCTGTTCGCCCGCAAGGTCCTGCTCGATATCAAGGCCCAGGTTCGCACAATTGCCGGCGTCGCTGATGACGGCATCCACAGCATTGATCAGACCTGAACCCTGCTGGAAAAGACTGTAGGCAAGGCTGCCATCCGCTTTGGTCGCTGCCCGCGCGGAAGACATCAGGCGGCATTTCACATCGTCTGGGGAAAGGTCAGGCTCAAGTTCGAGCATTAAAGCCACAACGCCCGTTGCAACCGCCGCAGCCTGGGACGTCCCGGACATCAGGAAATAGAGCGAGCCATCGTGAAACTCGGGATGTTCCCGGGCGATGGTGGTACCAGGCGCAATCAGGCCCCGAATATGACCACCGGGCGCAATGACTTCGGGCTTGACGAATCCCTCAAGGGTGGGTCCTGACGACGAGAAGGTGGTGAGGTAGTCGTCGGTTGGGTCGTCGGGTGTGTAATGATCGGTCAGCGCGCCAACCGTCACTACATAGGGCACATTGCCAGGCACACCAACCGTCATTGGATCCGGCCCGTTGTTGCCAGAGGATACAACCACAACAATACCCGCCCGCCAGGCAGCCATCACCGCCATGTTGAGGGGATCCTGCCAGTAGTGCGACATGGGGGTACCGCTGAACGACAGGTTCAGGACGCGAATGTTGTACTCTTCCCGGTGCGCGATGGCGAATGCAATTGCCCTGATTACATTCAGGTAGGTACCCCGGCCTTCCTCATCAAATGCCTTGATGATCACAAGGTCCGCGTCCGGTGCTACACCATGATAGGCCCCATTCTTGCGACCTGGCTTGAAGGGAGCCTCGGCTGAACTCTCCTCGTAGGAATCATTGGAACTAGCCACCACACTCGCTATGTGTGAACCGTGACCGTTCTGGTCTGTCATCGGCACTGAGGTACGGTTTTCAATGGCATCGTAGTAGGCAACAACCCGTTGCCGGCCCCGCGTGTCACGTGCGAGCGGTCGGATATCCCACATGCCGGTATCTATAATCGCTACCCCCACACCTTTGCCGGTAATGCCTTCACGGTGCAGCACATCAGCTTCAATGAGTTCAGGGAAATGGGTTTTCCGGCGCCATTCACCAAGCGAACGCTTGATCTTGTCCAGTTTCTCAACCCTGTCACGGCCAAACACGAAGCGGTTGCGGGG
The DNA here is from genome assembly GCA_047947185.1 of Pseudomonadota bacterium. Lineage (GTDB taxonomy): Bacteria > Pseudomonadota > Gammaproteobacteria > Pseudomonadales > Azotimanducaceae > JANQJA01. Next base: position 5,532,759 of record CP170502.1, on the reverse strand, counting down.
ATCCAGTTGTTTCTGCTTCCTGTCTTCCCGGAAGCGACCGGCAGTCTGCAGGGTACGATCCGCCGTCATTGACAGGAGGTTATGATCGCGGCGGAGGCGCTGTGCCTGGTAAATATCCAGCTTGGCGCTGATGCCGCCAATCAGTTCCAGTTCCGCGTTGATTGTGGCTCCCACGAGGTTCAGCGTGGTACGCAAGCGCTGCAGGTCCCGGGCCACCAGAATGTAGTCCTGTTGCTGACGCGCCTGCAGGTTTATCTTGCTTGGACTCGCCACCATGGCTGTGCCAGGCAAGACCGGCGCCTCCCAGCCAAGCACCGTTTCACTGATCCCGTTACCTGTTTTTGGATCGCTTTCCTGGTCCCAGAGATAGCGTGCGAGTGTCACGCCTTGTGTTTTTTCCGGTTGCACAAGGCCCTTGCCGCCGAGCACAGGCAAGGTTTCATTGCCTGATTCAACCGGCGCCGGATGGAAAGTGACGTCCCTGTCATTCCCTTCCAAACCCTCATTGATTATTGGCAGAACGCCTGCCGCGGCTTCCCTGTCCCACAGATAACGTGCCAGCGTAATGCTATTGCCGTCCTTGCGTTCACTTTCCTCGTCCCAGAGGTATCGCACCAGGTCAGAAGTGACGTCCCTGTCATTCCCTTCCATGAACTTTGATGGTGATTCGCTTTCGTCAGGCTGGAAAGTGACGTCCCTGTCATTCCCTTCCAAACCCTCATCGACAACGGGCGCAATCCCTGCGCCGGTTTCCGTGTCCCACAGGTAGCGCGCAAACTGCACGCCATTACTGTCTTTTCCTCCACTCTCCTTGTCCCACAAATATCGGGCAAGGTTGAAAGTGACGTCCCTGTCGTTCCCTTTCAGAACTGATGTACCCACACCGGAAGCCGTCCCTGCTTCCCCGTCCCACAGGTACCGTGAAATCCTGGAAGTGACGTCCCTGTCATTCCCTTCCATGAACTTTGATGGTGATTCGCTTTCGTCAGGCTGGAAAGTGACGTCCCTGTCATTCCCTTCCATACCGTGAACCTGGGATCGGACGCTGGACGATGGTGCACCGGCCTCGTCATCCCACAGAAACCGCGCCAGCAGTTCCGTCTGCTGACCGTCAGTGCGTGTCATTGACTGCGGGGTACTTGTACTGGCCGCCGTCGACGCGGATGCTGTTGCCAGTACCAGAACCAGGGCAGCCGTATTCTTGAATTGCATATGCTCTCTCCAGGGCAATGGTTACTTTGTGATCAGGGGAACCGATTCTGACACGCACCTGTTCTCCGCTTCCACTTGTCTTAATGCAGAAGGCGTGCCAGTTGAGAAAGTTGCTGTAACTCTTTGTTTTTATTTAGGCTGGTGTTGAACAGCCATCTGGAGAGAAAAATATGGCGAAGAAAAACATGGCGAATCGCTCATTTTTTTGCGCCATTTTTTGCAGTTTCAGAAAATTACTGCGAATCGTTGATCATTTTCCGATAGGTGGGCAGGGATACACCCATGAGCGCGGCAGCATCCTGCCGATTGAGGCGACGTGACTCGAGTTCACGCAGCAGGGTTGTGGAGATGGCCTCCAGTAGCGTCTGACGATTGGCATCCGCCTGGGCCGCCAGTTCGGCCATCAGGGGCTCGATGCTGTCGCTGTGCCGGGGCCGGTCAATCAGTGCCAGGTCGTCACGAATTCTCGACACCTTGCGCCGTAGCGTGCTTTCCGGAATACCCAGGGCCTGGGCAGCGCGATTCAGCACATCGGCGTTTATCGCCAGGGTTGCCAGTATCAGGTCTTCTTCCAGCCATTGCGCCAGCGGCGGCAGTTCACCGGTGGCCAGGCTGGCATCAACCAGCCCGGCCAGCCATTCCTGCAGCGAAGCGCGGGGTCCCCGCAACCGTCCGGTTTCGACCGGGCGTGAATCTGTAAAAAGACCCAGGTGGATGTTGCTGACAGTTGAGTCCTTGCAGAGGATCACCGCACGATTGATGATGTTCATCAACTCCCGGATGTTTCCAGGCCATGCCTGCTCCATCAGTGCCTGCTCTGCGTCCGCAGTAAAACCAAGGATACGCTTGCCATACTGGTGGGCATAGTGGTCAAGGTAATGGCGCGCCAGCAGCAGTACATCACCTTCACGTTCCCGCAGGGGTGGAGTCTCGATCGTAAAGACGTTGAGCCGGTAGAACAGGTCCTCACGGAACCTGCCCTGTTTCACCAATGTTTGCAGATCACGATTGGTGGCGGCGATAACCCGGGTATCAACAGTTTCATAACGATTACTGCCCACGGCAGCTATCTGGTGTTCCTGTACAAACCGGAGCAGTTTAACCTGCACATCCAGCGGCAGTTCACCCACTTCATCGAGCAGCACCGTGCCGCCATCGGATTCTTTCAGGCGACCGGAGGTGTGGCGGTCAGCGCCGGTAAAAGCCCCCTTTACATGCCCAAACAGTTCACTCTCAATCAGGCTGCCAACCACAGCACCGCAGTCGACGATGGTAAAAGGTCGACCGGCCCGCGGGCTGGCATTGTGGATCGCTCGGGCAAGCCGCTCCTTGCCAGTCCCGGACTCGCCAATGATCAGTACCGTGGCATCGGTTGGCCCAACAAGCTTCACACTCTCCATGATGCTCTGCATCCGCGGCGACTGGAACAGGAGTTCGTTGTTCTGCCCTTCAGGGACAGCCAGCGCTTCTGTCTCGCGAACAAAACCCGTTGATGCGTAGTGCACGAGTGTTTGCAGGAACTCAAGGTCCGCAGCTGGTACTGGTTGGTGCGCCTCGATATACAGGATTATGCCCTGGTTGATACGGAACAGCAGGCGACGGTCAGTCACGCTGAGTTCCGCTCCCTGGGTCACCATGCGCTGAATTTCGTCAAATTCAGCCTGAGTGAGTCCAAGATCCCCCACCCCACCAAAAGCACGACTGTCCATGAGGTGACCAGCAAGCGAAACAATCGAATCATCCTGCCGCTCGATAACGGCCACTTTTGCAAACTCGAATGATGCCTGCAGGTGATGGCAAAGTCGCATGGCCAGTTCTTCAATGTCTGATGCCTTCGCCACCACGTTCATGACATTCCAGAGCAGCACCACGTTGAGATAGTCCCGCTCCCCGCTGCCCGGCCTTGCCTCGGCAGGCGCATGTTCAGCTTCATCCCGCCACAGTATCACCCGGTTGCCGCCACTTTCACGAGAGACGTTGAGTGCCCAGTTGGCGCGACGAAAGATCTCAAATGGCTGCTGGTCATTGGGAGAAGCTGACGCCAGGCCCAGGCTGAATCGCGTCTGCGAGGACAGTGCGTCACGCAGGGATTTAAGCAGCGAGCCGGCAATCTGCCTACCCTCTTCCAGCGAGGTATAGGGCATGCTGACGGAAAGCTGATTGCTGCCAAAGCTGCTGACGAGATCGGTTGAGCGCAACGACTGATTAACGAGCGCGCTGGCCTGTTCAACGGCATCCAGCGAGTCACCTTCATCCACATCAACAGCAATCATCAGCTGGCACATGGAAGCGCCTTCGGTACCCGCCAAAGTTTCACCGGCCAGACTTTCAATCGGGTCATGGATTTCCGACAGAGCCCGAACAATCAGCACAGCGCCGCCCTCCATGGGACCTACTATTCCGTCCACCAGTCGCGTTTGCTGGTCCGGGCTGATAACAAACGGGGAAAGTTGGGTCACTTCCTTGGCGGCAACTGCACGGGCAATTCGGGTGCCAACGGATGATTCCGGATCCAGCGCAAACAGCATGGACCAGGATTGCCCGATGGCCTCATTCCGGCCCAGGTTGAGCAACGCTTCCGCTTCAGGATTGATATCCGTCACCCGACCGTCATTCCCGACAAACACCAGCGCGCTACCAATACAGGTCAAAGCGGTCTGTAGCAGTTGCTGGGTTTCCCGCAGTTCATTCTCGATATTGAACTTGTAAATCGCCATTTCGATGACAATCTGGAGTTCGCGGTTCTCCACCGGTTTAATGATGTAGCCATAGGGCGTAACCGCCTTGGCACGCGCTACCGTGTCATCGTCGGAATAGGCTGTCAGAAAGACAACCGGCAGATTGCTTTCGGCCTGGACCTGCTGCGCCAGTTGAATCCCATCCTCGCCATGCTTCAGGTGGATGTCCGTCAGCAGCAGGTCGGGTTTGGTCTTGCGCGCAAGCTCGATCCCGTCAAAGCCGTGGGCTATGCCAACAACTTCGTAACCCATGTTGGTCAAGCGGGACTTCAACTCCCGGGCGACCAGGGCCTCGTCCTCAATGATCAGGATCTTGTATACGGTCATGGCCAACGGCGCTCGTCGCGCAATCTGCTTGGTGGTTTACCGGTGTTTCAGGCGCCGAACAGTCGCTTGGCTTCCCGACGGCGCCGGTGAAGAATCGGTTCGGTGTAGCCGTTGGGCTGTTCCCGACCCTGGAACACCAGATCACAGGCTGCCTGGAATGCAACGCTCTTGTCGTAGTCCGGGGCCATGGCGCGATACTCGGCATCACCTTCGTTCTGCTTATCGACAACGCGTGCCATTCGCTTTAGCGTTTCCATGACCTGGGTTTCGCTACAGATACCATGCCGCAGCCAGTTTGCAATATGCTGACTGGAGATGCGCAATGTGGCGCGGTCTTCCATCAGGCCAACGTTATTGATGTCGGGTACCTTGGAACAACCAATCCCCTGGTCAATCCAGCGCACCACGTAGCCCAGGATACCCTGTGCGTTATTGTCGAGTTCCTGCTGGACTTCCTCGGTCGACAGGTTGGTTCCACCCAGCATGGGAATAGACAACAAGTCCTCCAGCTTTGCCCTGGGTCTTGCTTCAATTTCCTGCTGGCGCTGCATCACGTTTACCTTGTGATAGTGCAAAGCGTGCAGGGTCGCTGCGGTGGGTGAAGGCACCCAGGCCGTATTGGCACCAGCTTCGGGATGGCCAATTTTCTGGACCATCATCTGCGCCATCTCATCCGGCATGGCCCACATGCCCTTGCCTATCTGCGCACGACCGCGCATTCCCGTGGCAAGCCCAATATCCACGTTCCAGTCTTCATACGCCTTGATCCAGGCCTCCTGCTTCATCAAGGTCTTGCGCACCACAGCACCTGCTTCCATGCTGGTGTGAATCTCGTCACCCGTGCGGTCAAGAAAACCCGTGTTGATAAAGATGATGCGCTCGCGGGCAACCCGGATACACGCCTTGAGGTTTAGCGTCGTCCGCCGCTCCTCATCCATGATCCCAACCTTGAGCGTATTCCTGGCAAGCCCCAGCACCGCCTCAATGCGATCAAACAGGTCAACAGTAAACTGGACTTCCTCTGGACCGTGCATCTTGGGTTTCACGATGTAGACACTGCCCTTGCGCGAGTTCCGCAGAGGACCTGTACCCTTGATATCATGTACAGCGGCAAGGCTGGTCACCATGCCGTCGAGGATTCCCTCGGGCACCTCCTCCCCCTGGTAGAGCACAGCATCATTCGTCATCAGATGGCCAACATTGCGCACCAGCAGCAGGCTGCGCCCGTGCAGGGTAATTTCACCCCCTTCGGGTGAACGATAGGTGCGGTCCGGCTGGAGTTGGCGCCGAATGGTTTCACCGCCCTTTTCAAACTCTTCTGCCAGGTCTCCTTTCATGAGGCCAAGCCAGTTGCGGTAGACAACAGCCTTGTCTTCTGCATCAACGGCCGCCACCGAGTCTTCACAATCCTGAATTGTAGAGACCGCCGCTTCCATCAGGATGTCTTTTACGCCCGCCTTGTGGTCTTTGCCCACATTATCGGTCCGGTCAATCTGGATTTCAGCATGCAGCCCGTTATGTCGTAACAGTATGCCACTTGGGGCCCCTGGCTCTCCGAGGTAGCCCGCCAGTTTCGCCGGGTCTTGCAGACCCGTTGTTCCGCCATCCAGGTCCGCAACCAGCGCACCGTCCTCAATCCGGTAGGCAGCCACCTCCTCATGCATGGCGCCTGCCAGCGGGAATGTTTCGTTCAGGAATCCTGCGGCGTAGGCAATTACCAGGTCACCCCGGCCAGGATTGTACCCACGCCCTTTTTCGGCACCCGGCGATTCCGGGATCACGTCTGTACCATAGAGCGCGTCGTAAAGGCTGCCCCAGCGCGCGTTAGCGGCATTCAGCGCATAACGTGCATTCATCACCGGCACAACCAGCTGCGGGCCGGCCAGCAGGGCAATCTCATCATCCACGTTTTCAGTTTCAATCTGGAAATCCGGCCCCTCATCCTGCAGGTAACCGATGTCCTTGAGAAAAGCCCGGTAGCCCGCCTCGTCCAGGGGCCGCGTCGCATGCGCTCGATGCCAGTCATCAATCTGCTGTTGCAACTCGTCTCGGCGGGCCAGCAGTGCACGGTTGCGGGGAATGAAGTCAGCAAGAATCGCCTCCAGACCCTGCCAGAAGTCAGCAGGGTCAACACCCGTGCCAGGGGCTATTTCCTGATTGACAAGCTCGTAGAGTACGCGGTCGATTTCCAGTTCACCCTGCCTGATTCTTTCAGTCATGTCGTCCCTCGGGTCCTTTTGTCTCGAATGAAAGGCCTGCAATGCTACGCGAAAACAGCCAATGCTTCGAGTACAATCAGCCGGGCCCCAGGGCCAACCTGATCATCCAGAAACGCCGACATCGCCAGAGCACGACGTCGGGGTGGAGCCTTCCATGGAACACGCACCCGGCAACCGCTTTGCGCTGGTTTTTGTTTTTGTCACCCTGCTGCTGGACTCCATCGGCTTCGGGATCATCATGCCGGTCCTTCCCGACCTGATTGTGGCCGTCACTGGCGAAGATCTCTCTGCCGCTGCCCGCTACGGCGGCTGGCTGATGTTCTCGTATGCGGTTATGCAGTTCCTGTTTGCGCCGCTGCTGGGTAACTTGTCTGACGCTTTTGGACGTCGACCGGTGCTGCTGTTCTCACTCCTGGCGGTTGGCCTTAACTACATCCTGATGGGTATTGCCGACACACTGGTCCTGCTGTTTGTGGGCCGACTTGTTTCAGGCATCGGTGCTGCCACCATGAGTACCTGTTACGCCTATATCGCGGATACCACACCCGAGGAAAAACGGGCCCAGAGTTTTGGGCTGATGGGCGCCGCATTCGGGCTTGGCTTTGTTGTTGGTCCGGTCATTGGCGGTTTCCTGGGCGAATTTGGCCCGAGAATGCCTTTTTTTGCCGCTGCCGTACTGTCACTTGCCAATATGGCGTTCGGCTTCTTTGTGCTGCGCGAATCCCTCGCGCCACAAAAACGGCGCAGGTTTGTGCTTGCCCGCGCCAACCCCCTGGGCGCCATGCGTGCCCTTGCCAGTTTCCCGGTGGTGATGGGCATCATAGCGGTGATGTTCTTTTACAACATGGGCCACCATGTGCTACCGGCCACCTGGAGTTTTTTTGCCATTGAGCGTTTCGACTGGTCGCCGAGGGAGATTGGCTATTCGCTGGGTTTTGTCGGCATGCTGATGGTGTTTGTACAGGGGTTCCTGATTCGCTGGGTAGTCCCGCGTACCGGCTTGCGCCTCGCCGGTGTCATCGGTATGTCGTTTACTATCCTGGCGTTCTGCGGTTATGCCGCGGCCAGCGCACCCTGGATGGTGTACCTTGCCATGGTTCCAGGCGCACTGGGTGCCTTTGCCAGTCCAGCCATGCAGGGAATTGCGTCAGGCAACATCGGTGCAGACCAGCAGGGCGAACTGCAGGGCGGAATTGCCAGCATGATGGGCCTTACCTCAATTATCAGCCCGCTGGTCATGGCCCAGACGTTTGCCTGGTTCACCGCGGCGGATGCACCGGTGTATTTTCCGGGTGCCGCTTTTGCCCTTGCCGCCCTGCTGACACTGGTGGCACTGGCCATGTTCGTCCGGGTTACGGCAACCCTGCGGATTCCGACGTCACAAGCCTGAGCAGGAGAGTGAATATCCGACTCGGCAGTTGCTTGCCGGGTCACCCGGGAATTGGAGCAAACCCCCTGAATGGGGTTGGCCAGGCCATCCCGGGTGGCGCTTACGCCTGCTCGCTGCGGGCTTTGCGGGATTCCCCGGCTAGCACAGCGGCGAGCCCGAGCATCAGCAGAACCAGGGTAGCGGGTTCCGGTACGGACACCGAGTAGAATCCGCGGGCTACACTGGTACTGGTCTTGCCGTCCTGGCTTTGCTGTTGCGGGATGGCGTTAATGAACTGAAAGCCGTTGCCGACGTCAGCCTGAATGGTCCAGCTTAGGGTAAAGTCCTGACCCAATGAGTTGTCGATGACGGCACCAAGATCACCAAACCCGGTGTCGAGACCCACGCTTGCCAAATTTGTAATCCAGGGTGTTGCGCCCAGCCCGGCGACGGTCCAGGTCATGCGGGTATCCGCGGTAATCCAGCCGTCATTCTGGTCCAGGTAGGATGTTGTACCCGTCCATACCGCTGTCTGACCGGAAACGACAAACAGGCTGAAAGGATCTGGCGATCCGTTAAGCCCGGCACCCGCAGGGCCATAGTTCAACTGGTCCAGCCCATAATAGAGCCCGCTCAGACCCGTCACGTCAAATCCACTGAAGGTCTCGACCCTTATGCCGCTACCGGGATTGACACCGTTGGAAACGTAGCTGGTGCCACCGGGCGCTGGCCACTGTGGACCTACAACCCCCGCAATTGCCTGCTGGCCTACGGCAAAAGTAGCGCAGAGGCCGAATAAAATACCCTTCAATCCTGATTTCATTATTTTTGCTCCCAGGGAAAACAACAATTCTGAAGAAACAGAAAGCAATATCCACGCCGCAAAAAAACAGCAATGAAAACAATCGCTTATGAACCCATGGAGTTTGGGCTGTAAAAAATATCGACAGTCGAGCAGGCTCTTTCACCCGCGTGGGCACCCGGTGGACCAAAAACTGCCGACTGATGCGAGCAAAAAAGGGCTTTACAGGAATTTCCTGACGCGTGTCACACCAGCATCATCGGGATCACTCTCCAGGGTAAACGCCATGGACCTGCAGAAATCAAGCATCTCGCGGTTCTCCCGCAGCACGAAACCCTCCATCACCTCAAGACCGCGCTCACGTGCGCACTCAATCAACCTGTCCATGAGGCGGCCTGCAATCCCGCGCCGGCGCCAGTTGTCATCAACAACAATGGCAAACTCGCAACTGACCCTGTCCGCATTGATGATATAACGCGCCACACCAATTTCTGTTTCCTGTCCGGCTGTTTCAAGTACGGCAATGAGCGCCATCTCGCGGTCGTAATCTATTTGCGTGAAGCGTGCGAGCATTTCCGGCGACAGCTCTTTCAGGTTGTACATGAATCGCAGGTAACGCGACTCCGGCGAGAGTTTACGAACAAAATCGTGCTCAATCCCGGCATCCTCCGGGCGGATGGGGCGAACCACCAGCGTGGTGCCGTCAGGCAGGTGTTCCCTGCTGACGAGTTGACTGGGATAAGGGCGAATTGCCATGTGGTGGTACGCAGGGCGCCCGACCGGTTCGCGCTCAACAACCACCCTTGCATCTACCGCAATAACCCCTGCATCACTGACCATGAGGGGGTTGATGTCCAATTCCCTGATCTCCGGCAGTTCACAGGCCATCTCGGACACGCGCAGCAGCACCTGCACCACTTCCTCCACGGCGGCGGGTGCCATACGCCGAAACTCACCCAGGGTGGCCGCGACGCGCGTCCGCGCGATCATGTCTTTTGCCAGCAAACGGTTGAGAGGTGGCAGGGCCACGGCGCGATCATGCTGAATCTCAGCCATGGTGCCACCACCACCAAAAACGACCACCGGACCAAACACCGGGTCACGATTCAGCCCCACCAGCAATTCCCGTCCGTTGGCGTTGCTGTACATCGCCTCAATCACAATCCCGACAATATTGGCTTCCGGCTTCCGGGACCTGACCGCTTCGACAATTTCCCTGTAAGTCTTTTGCACCTCCGCTGCGCTGTTTATGCCCAGTCGTACCCCTCCTACATCAGACTTGTGCGAGACGTCCGGTGCGTAAACTTTCATCACCACCGGAAACCCGATTGATTGTGCGAGGACCATGGCCTCTGTTGGAGTTCGCGCCAGGCCCGCGTGCACCGAGGGAATTCGAAACGAGGCCAGCAGCGCCATGGACTCGAGTTCTGTGAGCACCGTTCGCTGTTCCGACAGAACGCTGTCGATGATCAGGCGGGCGCCTTCCACATCCGGCTGCTGTTCAACACGCATCGGCCCGGGGGTCTGGAGCAGCAGCTGCTGGTTTCGATGGAAACTGGTGAGGTAAGAGAACCCCTCAACCGCAGCCTCGGGTGTCCTGAAACCTGGCACACCTGCCTGTGACAGGTAGTCGCGGCCAGCCTGCACCTGGGTGCCACCCATCCAGCAGGTCAACAGGGGCTTGTGGGACAACTTTGCGAGATCAGCCACCCGCCTGGCCACTTCAAGCGGCTCGGTCATCGCCTGCGGTGACAATATGACAAGCAGACCCGAGCAGTCCGGATCCTGCTGACAAATACGGATGGCTGCCTCATAGCGCTCGGGGCTGGCATCCCCAATGATGTCAACCGGATTGCCATGCGACCAGGTTGGCGGCAGCACCGCAGAGAGCCGGCTTACAGTTTCTGCTGACAGTTTCACCAGGGGGATGCCAAGATCACTGGCGCGGTCGCAGGCCACCGCGGCCGGCCCTCCCCCATTGGTCACAATGGTGAGCGCCTCTCCCCTTGCCCGCTGGCCGGACTCCAGCACCGTGGCCACGTTAAACAGGTCACTGATTCGCGCACCACGCACCACGCCTGCCCTGCGCAGCGCGGCGTCAAACACATCGTCACTGCCTACCATGGCCCCCGTATGGGACAGAGCCGCCTGTGCACCGCTTTCATGCCGCCCCACCTTCATGACCATCACCGGTTTGACGCGCGCAGCCGCCCGCAGGCCGCTCATAAATGTACGGGCGTCCTCGATACCTTCAATATAAAGCAGGATGCTTTCAGTCTGGGGGTCGTGCACGAGATAATCCAGCACCTCACCAAAGCCAACGTCCGCCGAGATTCCCATGGAGATCACCGACGAAAAACCGATCTGCTGACTGTAGGCCCAGTCGAGGATTGCGGTACACAGGGCGCCAGACTGCGACACCAGCGCAAGTTTTCCGGGATGTGCGCCACCCTTGTTGAAGGTGGCGTTAAAGCCGGTCCCGGGACGCATCACACCCAGGCAGTTGGGTCCGACAAAACGGATCCCGTGCCGCCGGGCACTCGCGAGTACCCTGTCCTCCAGGCGACGGCCAGAATTGCCAACCTCGCGAAACCCCGCCGAGAGCACAACGGCGTAGCGAACACCCTGCTGACCACAGGCCTCGATAATACCGGGCACCTCTGCTGCCGGCGCGGTGATAACGGCCAGGTCAACCGCTTGCCCGATATCCGCCACCGAGGGAAAACAGCGCTGTCCCTGCACCAGGTCATGTTTCGGATTCACCGGATAAATGGCGCCCTTGAAACCGCCCTCCAGCATGTTCCGCAGCACCAGGGTACCCACCGCGTTTTCACGTTCACTTGCCCCCACCAGGGCAACGGAGCCCGGTTCAAACAGGGATTTCAGGTAGTGCTGATCCATATGCTTCCAGGCATTAACCCCCGTTTGAAGCCAGTGGGGGGTCAGACTTGAACGATACCGTGCAAGGCGCAAAATGATCGCGTCCCCATGGTTTCCAACGCATTTTCCATTGTATAAAGGGCCAATGCGACAAACAGCTTATGTTACACATCCCACCTTCCTGCTGCACGATATGGGTGCCGGTCATCCTGAGCGCCCGGCAAGGTTGCAGGCGATTGACGATCAATTGCTCTCCCAGGGTATCGCCGATTTCCTGCTGCCGGTTGAAGCCCGACCTGCAACGGTCCAGCAACTCGAGCGCGCCCACGATCCGGGGTACGTTCGGGCTCTTTTTGCTGCCTCTCCGGCGACGGGCCTGGTGGAACTGGATGGTGACACATTGATGAACCCGCACAGCCTTGATGCAGCCCTGCACGCTGCTGGCGCCTGTGTTGGTGCGGTTGAGCTGGTGCTGGGCGGCAGCGTCGACAATGCGTTCTGCGCGGTGCGCCCGCCAGGTCACCACGCCGAGCGTGCCCGTGCCATGGGTTTCTGCCTGTTCAACAATGTTGCCGTTGGTGCCATGCATGCACTCACTGAGGGTGGCCTTGCGCGTGTCGCTATCCTGGATTTTGATGTCCATCACGGCAACGGCACTGAAGACATCTTTGCAGGCAATAGCCAGGTGCTCTACTGTTCAATCTACCAGCACCCTTTCTATCCCCACGTCGGACCTGGTAAACCGGCAGCAAACATCATTCGCTGCCCATTGCCGGCAGGCAGCGACGGGCTTGCCTACCGGCACGCCCTGGAAGCAACATGGCTACCCGCAATGCTTGGGTTCAAACCGCAAATGCTGTTTATCTCCGCCGGCTTTGATGCCCACCAGCGGGACCCGCTCGCCGATATGCTGCTCGGTGAACAGGACTTCCAGCAAATGACCCAGGTGCTGGTGGACTTCGCAGCAGATCACTGTGACGGGCGGATTGTCTCCACCCTGGAAGGTGGGTATGACCTTGACGCCCTGGCACGCTGTGCCTGTGTCCACCTGCGATCCTTGATGGCGCTCTGACGCTTTTATCCACATCAGCTCGCACCTATGCCAACCCTGCACCGCGCCACCAGCAGACCCGGGTGGTCCTGTCCGGGAAGGATGCGCCAGCCAGCCCGTTCAGGACCGCTGCGCAGCTGCCGGGACAGCCCCTTTCATCAGCCCGGACAAAGTGTCGTGGCGACCGGTAATCGCCTGTCCCGGGGCAGCAGTCAGCAGGGTCACAACAACCGCGGCAATGGCAGCAAGAAGGAAACCGGGAACAATCTCGTAGAGGTGCTGGGGCAAAGATTTGCCGGCTATCTCAACGGGTGCATAGATCCAGACCAGCACCGCAACCGCACCGGTGATCATCCCGGCTAGTGCACCCTGGCGGTTGAACCTGCGCCAGAACAATCCCAGCAGAATGACAGGGCCAAAGGCTGCGCCAAAACCTGCCCAGGCATTACTCACCAACGAGAGAATTGAGGCAGACCGATCTAGCGCCAGCACCATGGCGACAACCGATACCGCAAGCACGGACAGCCTACCCACCAGGACCAGCTCCCGTTGACTCGCCGCCCTGCGCACAAACGTCTTGTAGAAGTCTTCAGTCAGCGAACTCGACGAAACCAGTAACTGCGACGAAATGGTGCTCATGATGGCAGCCAGGATAGCGGCGAGCAAAAAACCGGCAACCAGCGGATGAAACAGGACCTGGGAAAGGAAAATGAAAATGGTCTCGGGATCGTCCAGGGTGGCATTGGTAGACACCACGTAGGCAAGCCCCACGCTGCCCGTAGACACAGCGCCAACCACCGTGACCAGCATCCAGCTCATGCCGATGCGCCTGGCGGTGGCCATATCTGCCAGCGACCGAATCGCCATGAATCTCACAATAATGTGCGGCTGACCAAAATATCCCAGCCCCCAGGACAGGCTGGAGACCAGGCCGAGGGCAGTCACGCCTGTGGTCCAACTGAGCAGACTCACGTCAACCTGGGCCACCGCAGACGACATGGCCGCGGTACCACCCAGGGTATAAAGCGCCACCGCCGGCACCATCACCAGTGCAATAAACATGATACAACCCTGGACAAAATCCGTGAGGCTCACGGCAAGGAACCCGCCAAACAGCGTGTATGCAACAACAACGCCAGCTGTCAGGAAGAGCCCAAGCTCATAACTGAGCCCGAAAGAGGCTTCAAACAGCTTGCCACCCGCTACCACACCCGACGAGGTGTAAAGCGTGAAAAAAATGACGATGACAACCGACGAGATAACGCGCAGCGCACGGGATCTGTCATCAAACCGTTTCTCAAAAAAATCCGGGATGGTAATCGCATCATCAGCCAGTTCGGTGTACACACGCAGGCGCGGTGCAACCAACCGGTAATTGAAGTAGGCACCAATCAGCAACCCGACAGCAATCCAGCCGGCACTGAATCCTGCCACGTAGATGGCGCCCGGCAAACCCATCAGCATCCAGCCACTCATATCAGAGGCACCGGCAGACAGGGCTCCCACGGCCGGATGCAGCTTCCGGCCACCCAGCATGTATTCCGACACGTCACTGGTGGACTTGCGATAGGCGTAGAGGCCAATCGCCATCATCAGGACGAAGTAGCCGAACAGCGAAATCATTGCAGGATCGATCATCGTTTTCTGGTGTACCCGCTGGAACTGCAGAAGGTACGCACTACAACAAGGCACAGAGGCGGAGTCAACAAGCCTGGCTGGTAAACACGGCTGGTTGCCGCCTGGCCGGATTCGGCCACTGGCTGAAAGGACTGGACCGCCGGGGCCTGGCTGCAGGCCTTCCGAAACGTGCCTGGCCATGATCTGCCAGCCCGGCTACAACACGATATACTTGCATCCGACCCAGGTGACACAAGGTAACCCTAATGATTCGTTTCGGTACACTCGGAGCCGCGAAGATCACCCCAAGGGCGCTGGTTTACCCTTGCATGGATGAACCGGAAGCGCGCATTACCACAATTGCCGCGCGTGACCCTGATCGGGCCCGTCACTTTGCTGCATTTGCCGGGATCCCCAGTGTGCTGGACTCTTATGAAGCCGTGATTTCCAGCGATCAGGTTGATGCCGTGTATATCCCGCTGCCGATTACTGCCCATCACCAATGGACTATAGCCGCGCTGAACGCGGGCAAACACGTACTGTGTGAGAAGTCTTTTGCCGCCAATGCTGACGAGGCGGCAGAGATGGCCAGCGTGGCAGAGGCCCAGGGCAAAGTTCTGATGGATGCTTTCCACTATCGCTACCACCCCATATTCCTGCGGGCACGTGAGATTGTTACGAGCGGCATGCTGGGTGACCTGCGGGAGATAGATGCCTGTTTCCACGTGCCGGGCAATGGCATTGGACCTGACGACATCAGGAAGCGGTACGATCAGGGGGGCGGGGTGACGATGGATATCGGCTGTTATCCCATCTCCTGGATTCGTCACATCACCGGCCAGGAACCCAGGATTGAAAGTGCCAGGGTTGAAGTCGGTCCGCCCAACGTTGACCTGATGCTTGCTGCTGACTGGTCGTTTCCGGGCGGCGTCATTGCCCACACCTCCGGCGACATGCGTGACAATCAGCCTTTTCGCGCTGAACTGACCGTGCGTGGTCACCAGGGTACTTTGGTGGTGCGCAATCCACTGGTGCCACAAAACGGGCACCTGATCGAATTGACCCTGGGCGGCAAGACCGAATACGAAACCCGTGACCGGCGACCGAGTTATGGCTACCAGTTGGATGCATTCCTCGCGGCCGTTAATGAGGGCGTGCCACCGCTGACCGGACCAACTGATGCAATCCGCCAGATGCAGGCCATCGACAGCTGTTATGACGCGGTGGGTTTGCCCAGGCGTGGATTGGCGCAGTCGGGTTGACCGCCCGCGACAAATTCACCCGGCCGCTTTTGCCCGGGTGAACGCGCTCGAGCCAGCAGAAATACTGCAACCGCGTCCAGGCGGTGCCCTATGATGACAATCAGAACAGCCTCTTCCCTTGAACAAAAACTGGCCTCACCCTATTCAATGGCCGACAGTAACAACACAAAGGCTGCAGCTGGAGGCATGAAGCCCATCGCAATTACCGGACCTGTTTGGCGTGGTGTCGATGCCCCGATTTGAACCAATCCTGGAAATCGCCTCTGGTCAGTGACCATAAGCACCTGTTCCTGTCACCGGATTACCGAACTTCTCTTTACTATCACGCCAGAAGTTGGCACTTTACTGCAACCTTGGCATCGGAACATGATGGATCATGGCAGACATCAACGAAATCGAAATTTTCTCCCGGATCGACCCTAGCCGGATGGAAACGATTCGCAAACTGTTCACGTCCCGCGAGTTTGAACAGGGCACCGCCATTATTCGGTATGGCGAGGCGGTAGACGGCCTCTACGTTCTGGAACAGGGGGAAGTTGCGGTATCAATCCCCGGATTCCCCGGCGTGCTGGCGACCCTCGGAACAGGCAAGTCGTTTGGTGAACTTTCCCTCTTTAACGCGACAGACCTCGCCTCCGCTACCGTGACCGTGGCCACAACATCTGCAACCCTGGGGTTTTGTCCCCGCAATGCCCTGATGGCAGCCCTGGCGGAGGATCAACTGCTGGCTGCTGGCTTCTATCATGGCAGCGCACTGCTTGTTGCAGAGCGCCTGCGGACGACCAACCAGAAAATTGGTGGCGAAATTGCCAAATCCATGAAAATGGCAAGCGGTCTGATCGAGGAAATTTCCACGTCAGGCAACCTGGGTTTCGCCCAGAAAGAGATCCAGATTGCGGGTGCCCAGATTGTCTCTTCCATGACCGATATCCTGAAGCGCCTGCTGGTGATGAAACAGGGTGGCGGTCCGGTATCCCATGAAGAAATTGCCAAACTGGCCGATCGTGCCAAAGAAATCTACTACTCCGAGTTCCAGGTATTCGAGAAGGTACACAAACAACTCCAGGTACTCGGTGGCCACCTGGAAAATGTCACGCGCATCCTGAGCCAGCAGGAATTGCTTGAGGTCGAGGAAGACATGTCACTGCTGGATCTCTGAAGCACTTTTTGCCTGACCGAACTGGCAGCAGGCCCATCTACACACGGCAACCCGCGATGGTTACCGCTTTGCTCGCAATTCGTAAGGTGAATATTCATTGCTGTCCTGTGCCGGCAGTCTCAGTAGTTTCGGCTGAACAAACAGTCTGGCGTGGCCACTTTTTTCTTCCTACAGCACGCGGATTGCGCAGAGCTTCTTCAAGTACTCGGACGTCTGTCTCTTGAAGATATTGACTCCCACGAGGTTCTGAATACAAGAACAGGGTTGAGCGAATACGACCTCGCCACCGGCGGTAGCCATCTGTAACGGGGTGCATCGCCAGGAACTGAAAGTATGTAACCGCCAAAGGTACGATGAGTTCACTGTATTGCTCACCCTGCAGAAAGCACTCACAGTTTGCGGGTTTTGTTTGAGTTCAAGGATGTTATAAGGTGACACTGCGAGCGGGATCGAATCGAGAATCGACCAACAACTTCCACCGGTCCCCGGGTTTCGGGCTGACAGGAAGTTCACTTTCATGGCACTCGTCCATTTCCTTCCCATAGCGAGCACCAATCCATCCAATCATCATGCGAGCAATGCCTTGAAACAATCCCCCAGGTTCAAAGCCGCCCACCCCTACCAGCAAGACATCCTCGCGCTGCCGGTGAGCGATATCGATGCCGCTTCAGCCTGGTACTCGGCACACTTCGGAATGGCGGAAGTTGTGCGGCACAACGATCCGGTGCCGACTGTCATCCTCGCACGGGATGGCACACAAATCGGTTTCGCAAGCAACGGCGGGGATCCAGGGATGGATGGCGCGGCCATCCTGGTGGAGAACATTCACGACATGAGGGAAGAGCTGGCGTCGCGCGGCCTTACAATCGACAACTGGCGAATAGATGAGCGCGATGACCAGAAGCTGCAGGTGTTCTTCATAGTCGCGCCGGATGGGCTCTGCTACTACTTCCACGAACCGGTCTGACCTGTCATGGCAAATGCTTCCGAACTTAACAGGGCCACCTGCCATTGCGGCACGGTTGTCATGGTGCTGGCGCACAAACCCACTGAGGTTTTCGAGTGTAATTGTTCCATCTGCCGCCGGTTGGGCGTGCTGTGGGCGTATTATCCCTGCGACCATGTGCTGTTTGAGAAAGGTTCAGGCAAGACTAAGGTCTACCTCTGGAACCACAAGATAATCGAGTTTCACAGCTGTGCGACTTGCGGCTGCACGACGCACTGGATTGCGGTTGACAAGAATTTTCGTGAACGGATGGGCATCAATGCCCGGTTGATCGATGGTCTGGATCGAAACAACACGGCGCTCGGCCATGTCGATCACGGAGAGATCGGCTCCTTCTGGACGACGGCGCCGGACTAGCCTGCATCGCCTGGCTCCGTCGCGCCCAACAGGACATAGATCAGCAGGTTGTTGATTTGAGCGACGGCGCGCGCAAGCAGCGACCGCCGTTTGCCCTCCGGCAGTCGGTCCAACCCGTATTGCTGAAGCCTCAGTTCTGCCTCTTCGGTCGACAACCCTCCTGCCCCAGGCTGTAGTTTGTCAATGGCTCTGCTGCCATCCACCCGCTACCTGGCTTGTCTTGCAGAGCCTGCCTTGTTCATTTGCGTCAACTCGCAAAGGAATGCAGGAACATCCTGGCAGGCTGGGATCCCCGGTCATTGACGCAACTCAATGACCGGGATTCGGGAAGCATCATCTGCCTGCAGTACCCTGGTTCAGAACATCGTGAGTGTCCTCGGAACGGCCCGACAGCAGCAAGTTTGGTTGGGGCACGAGACCGCCAGTAAAACCCCGCTGCCAGGCGATTTCATCAGGCTGGATCCGATTCTTCGAGCCCGGTGCGGTGTTGATTGCAGTCGCGGACCCACCGCTGAACATGTGCCTCTCCCCTTCCGCTGGCGATGCCAGCAAACCAGCACTCCCGGCCACGGTGAATGATGTGGCAGACCTTCTCCATTGCCTCACCCAGCGCTGCCACCAAGTGTGAATGGACTCCGTGGAGAAAAAGGAATTTGCGTTATGGGCCAGGCGAACCGGGCGATTGTTTTGGGTAGTGGTATAGCAGGGCTGGTGACTGCACGCGTATTATCCGCGCACTTCGATGAAGTCATCGTGATCGAGAAGGACAGCGAACCGCGCGAGGCCGGATTTCGGCCTGGCGTCCCTCAGGGTCACCACTTTCACGCACTTATCCCCGGCGGGCTTGAAGTGATGAACAGGTTGATGCCTGGTCTCAAGGCAGACCTCGTTGAAGCAGGGTCAATACTGCCAAAGCGAGATCAGTTCTATTTCTATCTGCCTGAGGGCAAATCCTACAGTCAGGCCATGTTTCAGCCGGAACCACCCGGTGAAGATCTGTTTGAGCCGGCTTATGTCCAGACGCGAGGGCTGCTCGAATTTACGGTCAGAAAGCGCGTTATGGGGCTCGAGAATGTCGTCTTTCGTTATGGAACCGCTGTCAGGGAACCGTTGGTCGACGCCGGTCGCGTCACTGGCGTAAGGGTCGACAAAACCGACGAGGCGATTCCCGCCGACGTGGTCATTGATGCGATGGGTAAGACAGGACGGACTTCGGCCTGGCTGAGGGCCATCGGATTCGCGCCGCCATCAGCAAACGTTATCAATTGTGACTTCGCCTACACCAGCGTGTTCCTGGCGCCGGACGACCCTTCCCTGTTCACCGATGTCGGATTTTTTGTCGCGCCGGCAGCGGGCTCGGCGCAGTTTCGCGGCGGAGCCCTTGTACGTATGGAAGACGGAAGTTGGCTGGCCCTGGTAGGAGGGCGCTATGGTGACTACCCGCCCAGGGACTTTAGTGGTTTTCTCGACTGGGCAAAGACGTTGTCAGAGCCAAGGTTTTTTGACCTTGTCAGCAGGGCGACGCCAATTGGGCAGCCGGCACATTTCCGCTTCCCCAGGGGCGTCCGCCGTCGCTTTGACCTGCTGACCGAATTTCCAGAGGGCCTGTTGCCTGTCGGCGATTCGGTGTGCCATTTCAATCCGGCCTACGGCCAGGGTATGACCTCAGCCAGCCTGCAGGCCATGGCACTGGCACAGGTGTTGTCCAAACACGGCGGTTGGCCCGATGGCCTCTGGCACGAGGCTTTTGCCGCGATGTACCAGGTTACGCGGGCGCCCTGGCTGTTTGCTGCCACTGCAGATTTTATGCATCCAGAGTGCACTGGTGATTTTCCCCAGGAGGAGATGGAAGCCTTGGCAGCACTTGGCGCACTTCGTGAACGCGCGATGACGGGCGATCGCCAGGCTTACCGTCAGCTGATGAACGTCAGCATGCTCAAAGTGCCGTTGAGCTCGATCCTCCCCGCGACGGGGGGAAATGCAGAAGTGGCTGTGGTTTAGCCCAAACTGGGCTTTCTTCCACCCAGGTGTTCCTGGCCAAACGTACTCAGGGATTTGAGGATGGGCCTGATGCTCTGGCCTTTTTTTGTCGGTACGTACTCGTAGCGAGTGGGATTGTGCTGGTACGGCACCTTTTCAAGCAGTTCCATCTCCACCAGCCGTTTGAGTCGGTCGGACAGAAGATTGGTGGGGATGTGTTCGCTTGAGCCGCAGAAATCTGCAAACGTTCGGCGATCGAAGTAGAGCGCATCCCGCATGATGATCAACGTCCACTTGTCGCCCAGCAGGTCCAGCGACCTGGCAATCGGACAGGGAGAACGATGTCGGGGCTGATTACCGGTAGCCATATCAGATAGCTCCACGGCGCCATGCGCCAAGTCTGACTGATCCGGCAATAATAACTCCGTAGACGGTCATCCCAAAAGCGGCCGCCGCAAAAACACCGCCCGGCCCCGTGCCCAGCCCCACCACCAGCACAAGTGCACCGCCAACTGCCAGCACAATCCTCACGATAGTGGCGACGACGGGCCACAGCATCCTGCCGGCTCCCTGGGAGGCAAAATAGAGCGATAGCCCGAGGCCATGGAAGGCGAAACAGGGGCCCACAATGTGGATATAATCCCGCGCAGTTGCGATTGCGATTGGATCGTTGGTAAAGACCGGAATCCAGTAGTCCGCTGTAAGCGCAAGCGCAATGCCAATGGTGCCGGCAACAAGGGCGGCCGCGCTGCCGCCAATCCAGCCCACCCGCTCCGCCCGGGCTTCATTGCTGGCACCGATACTCATGCCGACCAGCGAGGTCATGGCAGCACCCAGTCCAAACACAAGCGGAATCAACAGGAACTCGATTCGTGACCCTACGCCATAGCCGGCGAGGGCGCTGGCGCCAAAGCGGCCGACAATTGCCGTCAGGACAATGATTGTCGCCACCGTGAGCACCGGCGATAAAGCGGCTGGCATGGCCACCCTCAGGATATCGCGGAATAGCTCTGCAGAAGGCTTCAGCGCGCTGCGCCGCAGCCGGATTGGCCCTGCCCAGAAAGCCAGTCTTGCCAGCATCCCTGTGCTCACCACAAATCCAGAGATCACCGCGGCCACGGCGGCGCCCTGAACGCCCAGCTGTGGCAGGCCAAACAGGCCGAGCACCAGACCGCCTGACACGGGGACCTGCAAAAATGCGCCAAGCACCAATAGCGTCGCCGGAAATCGCATGTTGCCCGTGCCACGGTAGATCGCACTGACCGTACCCACCAGCCACAGGAACACACCCCCTGGGAACAGTACGAGACAGTAGTCCACGGCCTGGGAGAGCACGTCCCCTTCACCCCCGAGAAATTCAAGGAACGATATGCCGACGCTGAGAAAGAGTATCAATAGCAGGAAGGCGCCGACGGCAGCAGTGATGAGTGCGTGCCAGATCAGTTGCTCTGCTCGCAAGACGTTGCCCGCGCCCATGGCCCTTGCAATCGCGGACGCCACGGCGCCACCTAAGGCCCCACCAGATAAGGTCTGGGTCAGCATCAGCAGGGGAAAGACCAGCGCGATGGCCGCCAGGGAAACGCTTCCCAGTCGCCCGATAAACCAGACTTCGGTGAGGCTGACGCCCGCCTGGACAAAAAACGCAATGCTGTTGGGTGTCGCCATCCTGACCAGTAGCGGCAGTGGCGGTGCAGTCACCAGTATTCTGGTCGAGTCATCCATGATTCCTGTCCGGGCTGATGCCTGCTGTGAACATGACTTGTATATTTAAAGTAATAACTTTATTTTTGCAAGTCATTACTTCCGAACTGACAAAATCAGTCAGGCCGGTGACCCACTCAAATCTGAACGAGAAGGAGTCGATGGCACTGATCGAATTGATGACTGTAGAACCAGCAGAAAGCGTCGACGTGTTGGCTCGCGCGTCCGAGGCTTATGGTGTGATTGGTATCTACGGTGGTCACGTTGTTGGCCAGGCGCGGACAGCGGTCCTTGCGACTATGGAAGAACCCTGACTCTCACAGTCTTGCCACTGCTACTTTCTTCGACCTGGCGATCCTGTACCTGATCGTGTGACTTTGGGAAGGTCGCGGCAGTTCCCAGACGGTTGACGCGAACTGCCTAGGATTGTGGGATTTTGGGTTCTTTCCATGTGGGGGTGTCAGCCGCCAGGACACCATCAAACGGGTTCGCATCAAGCGGCCTGACGAGCAGGCCGGTGATGGCACGGGGCAACTGGGTTGTCACCAGCGTATCCCCTGGCGCAACCGCGGGTGATCGCACGAGTACGTTGAACTCGCCGTCATGACCAAGATGGTCACCCACGCGCTCAATCGGCACACCGACCAACCGGTCATCCACAACCTTGTAAATGCGCGTGTTGTCATAGATCGCCTGGATGGGCAATTCAATGACGTCAGGCTCTGGCGGCAGGTGAATCTCAAGGTTCAGAACGCGCCCCAGTTCCAGTTGTTGCCCTTCCTCGGGAGCAAACAGTACATCAAGGCCACTCTGCCCTGCCTTGATGTTGCCCGCGAAGCGCACCAGCGAAAGTTCAACCGCTTGGCCATCAAACCCGCCCAGCGCAGTCACCTGCGCACCACCGGCAATCCGGGACCGCAGCTTTTCTCCCAGGGCTGAAGGTATCGCAGTACGCACCTCAAGACGGCTGAAGTCCGCAACCTCAATCAGCGGCGACCCAGGCAGTACCCGGTCACCCGGTGACACCTGAACCGCAATGACCCGGCCGGCAAAAGGCGCCCGAACCTCTGTCTGCAGAAGGTCAAGGCGCGCTGTCTCCAGTACTGCCTCGGCTTCGGCGACCAAAGCCTCGTGCTGCGCCACCAGGCTCGGGAAATTGGCAAGTTGTGCTTCATGATTCTGCAGGACAATGGCTCGTTCACTCGCCTGTTGCCTGGCCTCGTCAACAATTGCACTGGAGATCATCCGGGTTGCATACAACTCTTCGTGCCGCGCCAGTTTTGCTGCGGCTATCCTTGCCAGTTCCCGGTGATGTGCAGTCATCCCCTGCGCTGCCTTAAAATCGTTCCTGACCGCCGTCAATACGGCGAGGCGGCGCTGGTACTCCGATTCGGCGCGTTTTACTGCCAGATTGAGTTCACGGGCTTCAAGCCGGATCAGGAGTTCACCTTCCTCGACCCAGGTGCCTTCGGGCGTAAGCACGGCATCCACAGGTGCTGACACGGATGTTTTAAGGTTCGCCACCTGCTGGGATTCAACTCGCCCAAAGGCAACGAGTGTCGGGGACAGGGTCGCAGGGGACGCCGTGATCACCGATACTGGCCAGGCTTTTTCCTCCCGGACCTCGGGCACTGACGACGGCCCCGTAACCACAATCAGCATGGCCAGCACCAGGGCGCCCAACAGAATTGCAGGGCCGATGAGGTGCCACTTTTTCAGCCAGGTTAATGCGCCAGCAGGATTCATGAGTGTGCTCCCGATACAAAAGGTAAGCGCCGCAGGCGCGCCAGCAATTGCCGGCTCAGCTTGCCATAACGGTCACGGAGATTTTCAATGATAATGATCTGGGCCGGCACCACGACCAGCACCAGCAAGGTCGCAAAGAGCAGGCCAAAACAGATGGTGATGGCAATGGGAACCATGTAGATGGCGAGGCTGAACGTCTCGAACATGAGTGGCGACAGGCCGGCAATGGTGGTCAGCGAGGTCAGCAGCACGGCACGGAAGCGCGACAGCGCGGCATCACGAATGGCCTCCAGCATCGACATACCCGCGGCAAGATTCCGGCGGAAAAAGCTGATCAGGACAATTGAGTCGTTGACCACAATACCGGTCAGCGAGAAAAAAGCCAGCAGAGACATGGCACCAATATCCATGCCCATGACCCAATGCCCGAAAATTGCACCCGTCAGTCCCAGCGGAATGGCAAACATCACCGCCAGTGGCCAGGTGTATGACGCAAAAGACCAGGCAAGTATCAGGTAAATGAAGATGAGGGTCAGCACTGCACCCTTGGACATGGTGTCAACAATTTCCTGGTTACGCTGGGTTACACCCCCCAGTCCGGACGTTAGCCCATATTTCTGCTTGATGTCTTTCAGCGCATGCGCCGACACGTGGGACAACACGGCCTGGGTATTGTTGACCTCGGAATCAACCGAGGCACTCACAATCACTGACATGAAACCGTTATTGTGATTGATAACATCAATGCCACGCCGGTTCGAGAGGTCGGCCAGCATGCCCAGTGAGACCAGGGTGCCGCCGGGCGTCTGGACCGGAAACTGTTTTAGCGATGCCAGTGAATCCCGTTCTGCCGCCGGCAGCGTCACCAGCACTTCCACCTCTACATCGTTGCTATTGAATATCTGCACTCGGGTACCGTTGTAGGCGGCGCGCAGCTGCCGGCCAATTGCCTCACTGGTCACGCCAAGGGATTTGGCCGCGGGGGTCAGGCTGAAAATAATCTGTTCCTGGCCATAAGGCAGGTCATCAAATATGTTGGAAACTCCCTCGTAGCCGGCCAGTGCCTCCTGCAATTCTTCCGAGGCTCGCTTCAGGGTCGGGATATCCTGCCCCCGCAGCACCAGCGAGATATCCGGCATGCCGTTGTTGGCACCCCCAACCACCTCAACCTGGAGTTCTTCAACATTCGCCGGACGCGTAATGCGCGATCGCCAGCTATCGACAAAAGCCTGGGGCGAGACCGTCCGCTCTTCCTCCCAGGCGTATTCGATCCGCAGGGAACCGTACTGAGTGCCATGTTTGCGTTCCTGGTTCAGACGGGCACTGTTGAATTTCGACACATAGCTGTTGATGTTGACGCCACCAAATTCGACGTTGGTTTCATCCAGTTTCTGCTCCAGGTGGCGCAGGAACTGTTCCCGCTCCGCGGCAGAGGCGCTCGCGCCAAATTCCACATTGGCCTCCAGCATTTCCAGGCTCATGCCGGTGACGAAGTTCATGCCAACCCGACCGGATGCAGCAAGACTCAGGGCCAGTATGACGCAAGCCAGCGCCGCACATAGCGTTGCGCCTGGATTGCGGAGGGCAGCTTCCAGCATCGGTCGATAGTAGTGTTCCCTGAAAAAAACAAACCGTGCGTCAAACCAGGACCGGAACCGGCTTGGTCGGGTGCGATCCATCTGTTCAAAGCTGTGGCGCAGGTGTCCGGGCAGCACCAGGAAACATTCAACCAGCGAGGCGACGATGACACAAAGCAACACCGTCGGCAGGGTGACAATAAACTGTCCCAGTTCACCACCGGTAATCAGCAGGGGCACAAACGCGGCCAGGGTTGTGAGTGACGAAGTCATGACCGGCAGGAACATGCGCTTTGCCCCCCCCGCGGCCGCGTCGGCCGGCGACAGTCCCTGCTCAAACAGCGAGGTTGCGTCTTCCCCCACCACTATGGCGTCATCCACCACAATACCGAGGGCCATGATGAAGGTAATCAGTGCCAACAGGTTGATACTGCCGGCAAACAGGCCGTAATAGAGCAGGGTTGCAAACAGGAAACTGACCGGTATCCCCAGCATGACCCAGAAACCAACCCTGCCCGACAGAAACAAAAAGAGCGTGATAATCACCAGGATCAGGCCGGACAGGCCATTTTCGAAAATCAGGTTCAGCTGCTGTTTTAACAGCACCCAGACCTCCTGGGACACCGTGATCTCCATCCCCCTGGGCAGGGTCCTGCGCTCCTGTTCGAGCCACTGGTGCAACCGCTCAGCGGACTCTATCGCATCAGAATCGCTGAGCCGGTAGAGTTCAAGTTCAATGGCTGTCTTGCCATCCTGGGTGAGGCGCGGCTGGCCGGGTTTGGCGCGGCGCTCAATCACTGCAACGTCACCCAGGCGCGTGAGGCGGCCATCCGGCTGCAGGGCAACCTCAAGCTGTTCAAATCCGGCGGGATCACGTTGCTGGTCAAGGCTGCGCAACTGCCGGGCCCCCTGCCCCTGCCCAACCGTGCCCGCTGGCGTATTGCTGCTGCTGTTGCGCACCTGGGCAGCAATCTGGTCAAGGCTGGAACCCAACTCAACCAGGCGAGCGCTGCTCACCTGGATCGCTATCTCCTCCTCGGGCAGGCCGTCAAACTCGACCAGGTCAATGCCGGCCGCCAGCAACTCGCGCTCCATCCGACGAACTTCCGGGATCAGTTCCGCAAGATCCCCTTCACTGGTTACCAGCACCACCGCAATGTCCTCGTAGTCAGTGGCGCGACTGATCCGGATAGGCTCCATGTCGGCGGGGAAATTTCGCACCTGCGCAACCCGGTCCTTGACCGTGTCCAGGGCAAGTGTCATGTCAGCATCAAAAGTGAACTGGATTCGGATTCGGCCACCGCCGGTATAACTGGTGGAGGAGATTTCCTGCAGGTGCGCCAGGCTGCCCAGTTTCTGCTCGATAGGCACAATGACCAGTTGTTCGACATCTTCCGCTGATGCACCGCGCCAGTTGGCATAGACAAATACAATCGGCCACTCAACGGTGGGGTCAAGCTGGGTGTTGATCCGGTCTGCAGCCCAGAGACCGGACAGTACCATCATGATCATCGCCAGGTTGGCAGCCACCGGGTGGCGCGTGAACAAATCTATAATTCCCTGCACTGGATGTTGTCCTGCTCGCGTTTTGAGTTCGCTTGTTGTATGTTGCCGCTATTTATTCACAATGTATGCCAGCTTTACAGGCCATTGTTTTTTATAGGTTTTTTAGTAAAGACCACATGATCATCAGGTCAATTTGACCACGGAGTGGCGAGAATGCCACTCCAATCACCGGGGCCGGCCATGCCAACTGATCCACTCTGCCTGGAAACTGCAACCAATCTCACCCGCCTGATTCACGCCGGTGAGGTCTCCTGTGTGGAGGTGCTGAACGCCCACCTGGCCCAGGTTGAACAGTTCAACCCGGCACTCAACGCCATTGTCACGCTGGTGCCTGACAAAGCCCTCGCCGCCGCTCGGCAACTCGATCGGCGCATCGCGGCAGGCGACTGGCCGGGTTCACTCGCCGGGATACCCGTGGCCCACAAGGACCTGACGCCGACTGCCGGTATTCGCACAACATTCGGCTCGCCCCGGTTTGCCGATCATGTGCCGACGGAAGACGCCCTGGTGGTCACAAGACTAAAAAACGCCGGCGCCGTCACCATTGGCAAGACCAACACGCCCGAGTGGGGCGCAGGCTCACAGACCTTCAACACCCTGTTTGGCGCCACCGCAAATCCGTATGATCTGACCCGAACCTGTGGTGGCAGCTCAGGTGGCGCGGCAACCGCGCTGGCGGCCAGGATGGTGCCATTGGCAGACGGTTCTGACATGGGAGGATCACTACGTAACCCCGCCAGTTTCTGCAACGTGGTTGGCCTGCGTGTGTCCCCCGGCCGCGTGCCTACCCTGCCCGCCCCCATGGGCTGGTTCACGCTGGGGGTGACCGGCCCCATGGCCCGAACGGTAGAAGACTGCGCACTCATGCTGTCCGCCATTGCTGGCCCGGACGGCCGCTGCCCAATTTCCATTCCCGAGGACCCGGGGAAGTTCGCCGGTCACCTTGAACGCGACTTCACAGGTACCCGCATTGCGTTCAGTAGCAGTTTTGGTGATCAGGTGCCCGTGGCCAGGTCAGTCCGTACCGTCATCGAAACGGCCGTCCCTGTGCTTGAATCGATTGGCATCACGCTGGCTGATGCCTGCCCCGACTTCGGCAGTGCTGACAGTATTTTCAAGGTACTGCGGGCCTGGTCATTTGCGGCAGCCCATGCCGAGGCACTGCAGGCACAACCCGCTATGTACAAGGACTCAATTCACTGGAACGTCGGGGAGGGCCTGAAACTGTCCGGTATGGACCTGGCCTTGGCTGAGCAGGCACGAACCCGCCTGTTCCTCGAGGTTCAGGCATTTATGCAGGTGCATGAATTCCTCGTGCTGCCGGTCGCCCAGGTAACTCCCTTCGATATCCACACGGAATGGGTCAGGGAGATCGAAGGCGAGCAGATGCACACTTATATCGACTGGATGAAGTCCTGTTACTTCATCTCCGTTCTGGGCCTGCCCGCCATCTCCGTACCCTGCGGTTTTACGCCGGACGGGTTACCTGTGGGTCTGCAGATTGTCGGCCGCCACCAGGCTGACCTGGAGGTACTCAGGCTTGCCTACGCTTTTCAGCAGGCCACCGGACACTGGCAACAGTTGCCCGGCATCCTGCAGGCGCAATAGATGGAAGACAGGGTGACACAGGAGGTCATTGCACTGCTCAGTCGACGTCACTGGCGCCTGGCCACGGCTGAATCCTGCACCGGCGGGCTGGTTGCAGCCCACCTCACCGCAATTCCCGGCAGTTCCGACTGGTTTGAGTGTGCTTTTGTCACTTATCGTGAAAGCGCCAAAATGAAACTGCTTGGCGTCAGCGCCAGTGCCCTGGCGCGCTACACCGCGGTCAGTGAACCCGTGGCGCGGGAAATGGCGACAGGCGCACTCCGGCAATCCGACGCGGATATCAGCGTTGCCATCACGGGAATTGCCGGACCGGGCGGCGGGGACATGGTCACGCCGGTTGGTACTGTCTGGTTTGCCTGGGCCCTGCGGGACCCTGACCCCGTCTGCATCCAGGCCAGCGCCCATCAACTGCCCGGTGACCGGGACGCCGTCAGGCAGAGCGCCGTGCAGATTGCGCTGAACGGCTTGCGCCTGACCATGGCGAACCTGTAACCGGTTCCGCTATAATGGCCGCGTTCCTTAGGGGTGGCCTCTGGCCTGAGATACCGCGTTTGCGGTGAACCCTAGAACCTGATCCGGTTAATACCGGCGTAGGAAAAGGAGGGTTGCCCCACTCTTACCACGTCTGACAGCCGGGTCTCTTTCACATCATCTGATTGCTGGAGAGACTCATGCGATATGTATTTACCCTGCTGCTTGCAGGCACCCTGTACCCGGCCTGGCTCTGTGCCGGCCCCACCGAAGAAGTTGTTGTCACGGCAGAATTTCGCAAGACCACCGAGCTGCTCACCGCGCACAGCATTGCGGTGCTTGATGCCAACGCCATAGAAGCACGCGCGGCCTCGCACCTTGAAGATGTTGTTGGCATGGTCCCCAACCTGACATTCGCCGGCGGCACCGGGCGAGCCCGGTTTTTCCAGATACGCGGGATTGGCGAACGTAGCCAGTTTGCCGACCCGATCAATCCCTCTGTCGGCATCCTGATCGACAATGTCGATTTTTCCGGCACCGGGTCAGGCGCTACCTTGCTGGATGTGGACCAGGTTGAAGTATTGCGCGGTCCCCAGGGAACGCGCTACGGTGCCGGCGCCCTGGCCGGGCTCATTAATATCAAGACCATGGACCCGGGAGACCAGGCCGAGGCATCCCTGTCCGTATCGGCCGCTGAATTTGCTACCAGCACCGTCTCCGGCTTTTTCTCCACGCCCCTTTTCAAAGGTGTTGGGATTCGCGTTGCCGGGCAGCAACACCGCAGTGATGGCTACACCTATAATGCCTACCTGGGGCGGGACGATGTCAATTATCGCGACGAAACCACCCTGCGCGGCAAACTGACCTATGGTGGCGACAACATAGATCTTGGCCTCACCCTGCTGCATGTTGACGTTGACAACGGCTACGACACCTTTTCCCTGGACAATACGCGCATCACCCTGTCCGACGAACCCGGCCATGATCAACAGCGGTCCAATGCCATCAGCCTGCAGGGGCTCTGGCGCATGGATCGGCTGGACCTGCAGGTGATCGGCGCTGCGGCCAACTCCGGCATGTCATACGGTTATGACGAGGACTGGAGTTTTGTTGGCATTCACCCGGACGCTTATTCTGCAACCGACCTGTACCAGCGCAGCAAGCAGATGCGCAGCCTGGAACTACGCCTGCTGTCCAACGACAACAGCCGCATGCTGAGCGACAGCACTGACTGGCTGCTTGGGCTCTATGTCATCGACGCAGCCGAGTCGATGACCCGCACTTACACCTTTCTGCCGGCACCTTTCCTGGCTGATTTCAGCTTCACCAACATTGCCGCTTTTGTCTCACTGCAAACAGACCTGACTGAAAGCCTGCAGTTGGACTACGGCCTGCGCGTTGAAAACCGGCAAAGCAACTACCTGGACGACGCCCAGGTTCAGTTTGAACCCACAGAAACCCTCTGGGGCGGCAGCGTCTCCCTGAAGTACTTCACGCCTGGCAACACCCTGCTCTATGCCAGCCTCTCCCGTGGCTACAAGGCCGGCGGCTTCAACACCGATGGTGCGCTGGATGCCGACCTGCGCCAGTTTGACTCAGAGTTCCTGTGGGAGTTTGAAAGCGGTATCAAGGGCCTGTTCCTGCAGCAACGACTGGGTCTGCGTGCCGCGGCCTTTTACAGCATCCGGCGGGACCAGCAGGTCAAGAGTTCCCTGGTCCGATCTCGACCCGACGGCAGCACCGAGTTCATCGACTTCCTGGGTAACGCCGCGGAAGGCACCAACACCGGTGCAGAGTTGGAAACCACTTTCCAGGCCACTGACATGATGGGACTCAGACTGGGCCTCGGATTGCTGCGAGCCCGGTTCGACAGTTTTGTCAACGAGTTTGGCGAAGACCTCTCCGGACGCGACCAGGCCCAGGCACCACGCTGGAGCGCGAGTGCCGGTATGAATTTCAGGCAGGGCCACTGGTTTGGCGAGTTGAATGCCGACGCCCGGGACGCGTTTTTCTTTTCTGACAGGCATGACGTAAAGAGTGACCGGTACCTCCTGCTGAACGCACGCCTGGGCTACCGCACCGACCACTTCACTCTCTCGCTGTGGGGTCGCAACCTGACCGACAAGGACACATTTGTCCGTGGTTTCGGCAGTTTTGGCAACGATCCGCGCAAGGGTTACCAGACCGAACCCTACCGTCAGTTCGGCGAGCCACGCGTCATCGGGGTAACACTTGATGTGACATTCCAGGGAGGACATTAGCCCGTGCAGGTTTCGCTCGACATCAGTCTGTATCCGTTGGCCGAAGACTATATCCCGGCCATCAGCCAGTTTATCCACCGGCTGGAAGCTGCGCCAAACGTCGCAGTCGTCAGGAACGATTTATCAACCCAGCTTCATGGTGACTATGACGCGGTGATGGACCTTCTGAAGCAGGAGATACAGCACAGCTTCCAGACCTTCGGCAAAAGCGTGTTTGTGGTCAAATTCCTGCTGGACGACCTGCGCGGCCTGGCGGACCACCCTGTTGGTTGAAACATTTTTCAGCCAGCTCCAGCAAAGCTCGCCAATGGAACTGGCGGCAGTGCTGCTTGCCATCACCTACCTGCTGCTGGCGGTGCGGGAAAACATTGCCTGCTGGTACGCTGCTTTTGTCTCGACGCTCATCTTCCTGTTCATTTTTGTTGATGTTCACCTGTACATGGAAGCGGCCCTGCAGGTGTATTACCTGGGCATGGCAGTGTACGGCTGGTTCCTGTGGCGCAAAAAGGATTCGTCTGGCGCGGAACTGCGCATTACCACCCTGACCGGTGCCAGGCACCTGCAGGTGCTTGGGGCTATTGTTCTGCTGTCGTTGCTGTCTGCCTGGCTGCTTGATCGTTACACCAACGCGGTCCTGCCCCTGCTGGACTCGCTGACAACCTGGGGCGCCGTCATCACCACCTTCATGGTGGCACGCAAGATACTGGAAAACTGGGTCTACTGGCTGGTGATTGATGCCGTCTCCATTTATCTGTACCTGGATCGCGGGCTCTATTTCACCGCCGGACTTTTCTGTATATACATCGTGATCATCTTTTTTGGATTTGCGGCATGGCTGAGGCGATACCGGGCGCAGACGACCCGCGCCTGACACGGGCGCTCACCACCTGGCGGCACTGGCGAGCAGTCCCGCCGGAGATGCCGCGCGTTGAGACCCGCCTGCCCTCTTTCAGCAATGACGTTTACTGCGTGCGGGCGAACAGCCACCGTTATGTCATTCGGCTGAACCGGATACCAACGCCGGCGGGTGTTGATCGAAAACTCGAGCGTAAGATTCTCGCTACGCTCGGCGCGACGAACTTTTTGCCACCACTGGTATATGCCGACGACGCCTGTCTCATCACTGAATTTGTAGCTGGCCAGCCCCTGACATTAACTGACCCAAACCTGGTGGCAATGGGCAACCTGTTTTGCCGGATACACAGCACCACCGCCAACATTGCCGTGAAACTTGATATCAACAACCACATTCAGAAATACGCACAGGCGCTTGGGAGCAGGAACAAGTCCCTCAACAACTGCATCCGCAGGCTGACGATACCCGGGCACTCACCCGCCCGGCTGACCCTGTGCCACCATGACCTGCTGCCAGCAAATGTGATTCGGACAGATTCCGGCCTGGTGGCGCTGGACTGGGAGTATGCACGCCTGGGTGATCCGGCTTTTGACCTGGCCGTGCTGGTCGAGAACGAAAACCTGTCTAATGGCCAGACTGACCTGCTGCTGCAGGCTTATGGTGATGCGAGCCCGGCGTTCCGCCAGCAACTTGAGCTGATGCGGCCCCGGTATGCGCTGGTGAGCCTGCTCTGGTGGCTGCTGCGAAACGGGGAACAACCACTGTCTGACACCCCCGTCCACACGCTTGCCACCCGCCTTGGTATCACGTTGTAACGCCCCCGCAACTCATTTACAGTCGGAGCCTGCCTCAATGAGGCACCACAGCAACCACAGCTCAGCGACGAACCCGGTGAGCAACAGGGAGGAACAGGATGAGACTCGAAGATGTGAAACATATTGGTGTTGTTGGCGG
Source organism: Pseudomonadota bacterium (assembly GCA_047947185.1). Classification (GTDB taxonomy): domain Bacteria; phylum Pseudomonadota; class Gammaproteobacteria; order Pseudomonadales; family Azotimanducaceae; genus JANQJA01. Next base: position 5,500,040 of record CP170502.1, on the reverse strand, counting down.
CGGCGTCATGGGTGGCGGTATCGCCCAGGTTCATGCGGCAGCCGGATACCGCGTCACCATTCGTGACATTTCCGCACAGATTATTGACGACACCCGGGAGTCTATCTTTGAGGGCAAGTGGGGCGTCAAACGAGCGGTGGAAAGGGGCAAAATGGGGTTTGATACTGCAACCCAGGTCATGGAGCTTGTGGGCTTTACCACCGACGTTGCCGATCTGGCAGACTGCGACCTGATCATTGAAGCGGTGCCAGAGAACCTGGAACTGAAACAGAAAGTTTTTGAGGAACTGGACAGGATCGTTAAACCCGAGGCCATTTTCACGTCCAACACCTCGGGCATTGTCATCCAGGAAATTGCTGAACGGGTATCAGCCGACCGCAAGACCCGTTTTGTCGGCATGCACTTTTCCAATCCGGTACCCGTCATGAGCATGTGTGAGGTCATCACGACACCCCAGGCGAACCAGGAAACCATTGATGCCGTGGTAGGCGTCGCCACTGCCGCCAAACGCGCGGTCTGTATGGTCAAGGACACACCAGGGACCCGCGGTTTCATCCTTAACCGCGTTTTTGCCGCTGCGGCCCGCGAGGCACGCAAGATTGTCGACGATGGCATTGCCACCGAGGAGGATGTAGACAAGGCCATGATCACAGGTCGCAACTGGCCAGCCGGGTTTTTTGGCCGTCGCGGTGGTATCGGCAAGCAGTGGTAGCCTGGCTGACGTGCTGACTTGAGGGCGTCTACTGACGCCCCAAATGATTGATGATCGGGCTGCTATTCGCTCGACAGCATCACTGTTTTGTCGTCCTCTACCTTGCCTGAATAGGCCGGGTTCAGGACATACAGCACATCACCGTCCTTGCGTTCACGCTCGATAAAACCAAGCAGCACAATCTGTTCAAGCCGATAAAACAGTTCCCGGTCGGGGATAAACGAGAACTTCTCCTGCAGCGCTGCGATCTTCGACTGGCGCTTTTCCTCCATGTACTGAAGGATCTGGAGTTGTGTGCCGGTTAGCGTCTTGCGAAGTTCCCACCAGTCAGTCTCAGCTACTGCCGGTCCACTGGTTGCCTTGGCCCTGTTCACCAGCGCGAGGCCATAGCCAATGACAACGCCGCCTACCAGCCCTACCACGATCGAAACCACGTCCATTCGACAGCCCCGTTTGATGGATCAGTGCCATAGAGTATGCCATAAGGGCGCCGCATGCCACGCTGTCTGGCCAAGACTGGCCGGCACGGCTATGATCCGGCGAGGACACTGAAAGGCAATCCTTGATGGATAACGGCAGCTTCTGGTTCGACTCCCTGGAACAGGTGACAACTTCCAGGGCCAACGCCCTGCCAACAGATGTTGATGTGGCCATCATCGGCGCAGGCTATACGGGACTCTGGACCGCTTTTTACCTGCACAAAGCATCGCCTGAGCTTTCCATCGCCGTGTTTGAGGCCAATGCCATTGGTTTTGGTGCCAGCGGCAGAAATGGCGGCTGGTGCATGGGTACCGCCATGGGTATTGACCAGCTGCTGGCCCAGCCATCCACACAATCGGCTGGACTTCAGCTTGCACAGGCCATGCAAGCGACTGTGGACGAGATTGGCGAAGTCTGCCGCACCGAGGGTATCAACTGTGATTTCCACAAGGGCGGCACACTGACAGTAGCAACAAGCGCATTTCAGGCAGAAAACCTGCAGGCCGCGGTGGAGGCCGCGCCATCACTCGGATTCCGGCCTGATGACTTTCAGTGGTTGTCACCCGCAGAAGCCCGCCAACGAATCAATACGGCACAAAATCACGGCGCAATATTTACCCCCCATTGCGCGGCTATTCATCCGGCGCGGCTTGTACATGGGCTGGCCGACAAGCTGCTCGGGCAGGGCGTACAGATACTGGAGCAGACGCCGGTACTGGCCTACCAGCCGGGGCAACTGGAAACAGCGCGGGGCAAGGTACGCGCCAGGATTATCCTGCGTGCAACCGAAGGATACACACCAACCCTGCGCGGACACGCCCGCAGCCTGCTACCACTCTACTCCATGATGATTGCTACCGAACCGTTGGCACCTGCGCTCTGGGAGGAAATTGGGCTCGGCGACCGGGAGACGTTTGGCGATACCCGCAGAATTGTCATTTATGGCCAGCGTACAGCGGACAATCGCCTGGCCTTCGGGGGCCGTGCCGGCTATTACTTTGGCTCACGTATCCGGTCGGTCATCGACCCGGCGGACCCACACTTTGCCAAGGTTGAGTCAGCACTCAAAACGCTGCTGCCCCAGCTTGAGCAGGTGAAAATAACCCACCGCTGGGGCGGCTGCATGGGTGTGCCGCGCCACTGGCGGCCTTTTGTCACATTTGATGCCCGCACCGGCCTGGGAGCAGCCGGTGGTTACACGGGGGAAGGCGTTGCCGCAACAAATCTGGCGGCGCGAATTCTGACCCGCCTGGTGCGTGGTGAAGTCCATCCACTGACAGGCCTCGCCTGGATTGATGACGTGCCACCCAACTGGGAACCCGAGCCACTACGCTACCTCGGCGTCAGTGCAATAGAATTTTTCGGGGACCGGGCCGACAGCGCTGAATTCGCCAGTGGCCGGCCTTCCCGGTTCTGGGGTGGGTTGTTCTCAAAGTTTGTCGGTTAACGTCAAGGGACAAACCGGCGATGGTTACCTGAACCCGGGGGAACGGGTGTCAGGCAACCAACAACTCGCCAGTCCTGCCTTCGCTACATGATGCAACCGCGCGGGTTCGAGGGAGGAAACCGGCATGGTCGCAACCTGCAACACCATCACCGCGATCAGCATCAGCAAAACGGGTGGGGGAAACCCGGCTCAGGCCAACGCGGCTGAAATAGAGATATCAATGTTTGTGCCAACTTGATGAGATTGGAATTTGTTAAATCTTTTCAATCGGTTAGCAGTGAATGTCGATCTGACGCCGGGTGACAATAATTGTCAATTGGGCACAGTAATACATCCACCTTGCCAATCTGTCGTACAAAACAGATGGATATCCGGTTTGAACTCAACCCCATAAGTTGCCTTATCATCGTCACGGTGACCGGCAGCCTGCGGTTCGAGGATCTGGATGTCGCCATGGAACAACTCAGGGCACTGCCGGGTTTTGAGCCCAGTCATGACCAGTTGCTTGACCTTGCGGGTGCCCGGCTGGAAGGCTTCAGCGCACAGAAAATACGCGCTTTTCTCGAACGTCCACCGCTTTTCGACACCGAATCCAGACGTGCCATTGTAGTGGGCTCCAAATTCGCCTTTGGCATGGTGCGAATGTTCGAACTCATGGCCAACCAGGAACGTGGTGCTATCAGGGTATTCATGAACCTGGAAGAGGCTGTCGCCTGGCTCCACGGCCAGGAACCATAACGCACTCGTTTACCGCCTGCACCCGGCTTATACTCCGCTTTCTTTTGTATGCCGGCCCCGGGGCAGACTCTGTCTAAGACAACCAAACAGCCGCACCAAGGCGAAGGACTCTTCAGCAACCTGCGCGGGGATGCTGCGGGTGCCATTAACGTTGTTGTCGTCTCGCTGCCAAATGCCATTGGCGTTGGACTCATTATGACCCTGGCACTTGGCAGCACTTATTCCGCCATCGGTGCCATGGCGGGATTGACAGGCCTGATTGCAGCAACGCTGATCCCACCCTTCGCAGGTTCATCAAGATTTCACTTTAATGTGCCAGGCCCCGCTGCTGCTGGCATCCTCGGTGCACTGGGCGGCAACATTGTGGCGCAGTTGGGCGATGCTCCAAACGCGGCAGAACTTGCCCTCGGAGCCATGTTCCTGTGTGCACTGTTTGTTGGTGTTTTCCACGTGGTGATCGGCCAGCTACACCTGGGCAATCTCATCAAGCTGATTCCTCAGACCGTGATCACAGGGGTACTAAACGGAATTCTGGTTGTTGTTGCCATCTACCAGTTACCCTGGCTGTTTGGTGTTGCCGACCTGTCAGCGTTTGCTGACCCCTCCAGTCTGCTGCGCGACATACGCTGGTCAGATCCCGGCATCGGCATTGCCACCATCGCTGCAGTCTATGTTTCGCGTGCAGTAATGCCACGATTTCCGCCGCTGCTGAGCGGCATGGTGGTGGGCACTGCGCTTTATTGGCTCGCGAACAGCCTCACCAGTGCAACCCTGGGGGATACCATCGGCCGCCTGCCCTCGGGTCTGCCCTCACCTGCCCGGGCACTCGATATTGTTGCCTTTGCACAGAGCCATATGCTACTTGCGCTCTTGCCTGATCTTCTGATGTCCGCACTCGCCATTACCATGGTGACGGCCATCGGTGCACTTGTCACAGCGGCCTCCGCTGACGCAGTTTCCAACACGCGCCACAACCCCGTTGGGGAACTGACAGGGCTCGGCGCGGGCAATATGGTTGCTGCAATTTTCTCCGGTGTTCCCAGCGGTGGTTCACCAACCAATGTCCTGCTGAATTTCCGCAATGGTGGCCGGACCCGGATGTCACACCTGCTCACCACCATCATCCTGTTGGGGTGCCTGCTGGGACTTGGTGGTGTCATAGGCGCCATTCCCCTGTCAGTGATCGCCGGCGTACTGATCATCATGTCCATCGAGTTTTTTGACCGCTGGCCCATTAACCTTGCCAGGCGGGCGATTACCATGCGCCCGTCGGAGCTGCGCACCAACATCGTCTTTAATCTTGCGCTGATTGTTATCGTCATGGTGATGACCGTCGTCTCTGACCTGGTGGTCGCCGTGGTCATTGGCCTGGTACTCGAACTGCTCCACTTCCTGCTGCGTTCTGGCGAATCGCTGGTCAGGCGCGTCTATAGTGGCAGTTCGTTGCATTCCAACGTGGTCCGGGATGAGAAGGCCATCAGAATCCTGCAGCAGAAAGGCCATGCAATTCGTATCATTTCCATGCAGGGAACCCTGTTTTTCGGTAACACCGATTACCTGGCCAGCTACCTGGAAAACATTCTCGAAAAAGTGGATACAGTTATCCTGAACGTCAAGGGCATCTCGGATATTGATACATCCGGGGTCAGGGTGCTGGCGCGAATCGACGACCGATTCAGGCAGGTTGGCAAACGTCTGTTTTTTGCCCACCTGTCGAGTGAAGAGGACCTCGGCATCCTCATCGAGGAGTATGGGCTGGTTGCTCCCCAGCGAGAGGGCCGGGTTTTTGGCGACCTGAATTCTGCCCTGGCGGCAGCGGAAAATCTGCTGCTGCAGGAAAACGGTTACGAGGCGCTGACCGACACCGAATTCCCCCTGGCCGCAACAGTACCCTTCACGGGGTTGTCCGCTGATGAACTGGCATCGTTGGACCTTGAGAAACGGTGCTTCGAGAAGGGAGACTACGTGATGCGCGAGGGGGAACCGGCGGACGGGCTTTACGTCCTGGTCAAGGGCAGACTCAGTATCGTGCGATCCGAAACGCGCTCCCGCAAGGCTGTCTCGCTTGTCAACTTCGGACCAGGGGTCAACGTCGGAGAAATGGCATTGTTGGGCGCCGGCAAGCGAACCGCTGATGTCATCGTCAGGGAATCCGCGGTGCTCTATTTCATGTCAAAAGAAACATTTGAGAGACTCTGTAACGACTCGCCGGGCGCAGCCGTCACGATCCTTCGAAACATTGCCGGCTCACTCTCCCGCCGGTTGTCCGAAGCATCGAGATCCATCACCGAACTTGAGACACAATAGCTTTTTAACAGGTGGACCGAAGCTGCACCCGGAAGTGCCGGGTCGATTCCCACCTTTTGCCAGGTTTATGAAAGCAGCGGGAGACCCCCTCACATGACCGAATCGCCGATCATGTACAAAACCAGACGCCTGCAGGTGCGTCACCTGCGCGACGGGGACGCCAGTGAAATGGCAAGCGTTTATGGTGACGCGGATGCCATGAGATACGTTGATGATGGGGATATCCTCACGCTGGACGAGTGTGAGGCATGGGTCGCCAAATCGTTACAGAACTATGCCCGGTATGGTTACGGCATGTCGGCGGTTGAACTGGCGGACAACGGACCCGTGATCGGTTTCATCGGCGGCGTACATCCGAACGGTCAAATTGACTGCGAGATCAAGTACGCGTTCAGGCGGGACTGCTGGGGTCTTGGTTATGCAACCGAAGCTGTTTGCGGGATGGTAGCGTACCTCCATGACAGCCTAAGGATCAGGCACTTCGTTGCCACCATCGATCCTGAAAACAGCGCTTCCCGTCGCGTGCTGGAAAAATCCGGATTCGCCTTCAGTCACAACCAGCTCAATGCTGACGGCAGCATTACCGAGACCCTGGTGCTCAGTTACCACCGGGTATAAAACAGGCTTTCCCGATAATCGGGTACCAGAGTGGTGGGTTGCCGTCACCTTCAAAACCGCGTCTCTGCATACAGGTCACGTTGCCAAACTCGTCAACCTGCCGCACCATGACGTTCCCCTGCCGGTCTCGTTCAACAGTCTTCCGCGCGCGGGTGGTGAACTTTCGAATATAGGCAGGTTTCGCGTAAGGGTCGGGCTCCGCTTCGGTCCGTGGAAAGTCGCTGGTACTGAAGCTGTGCGATTTCCCCGCAGACTCTTCTGCTTCCCGCTGCCTTGCCGCGTCCAGGGCCTGCCGGTACAGGCGAAAACCGCTGACGGGCTCATCCAGGGGAATTGATGCTGAGGGCTGTTCCGGTACATCCGGTGTGACCGGGAACACGGGGGTAGCAGGCGGTGATACTGGCATTGATGTTGTCGCGGGCAATGGCTCGCGCAACGCATGCACTTCCGGGACGGGTGCAGGCGCAGCAACTTCCCGGGGCGCCTGGTTGATCGTCAGCTTCAATGAGCGCTGGACCGTGGACTGTGGTGCACCGGGATGCAGGAAAGCCAGGAGCAAGAGATGGGCAAGAGCCGCAATCGCCAGACAGACAAGCATTAAGCCTGTATCCGACGGTCTGCTTTCCCGAAGCAGGGAGGTATCAGGCCAGGTTTCGACGACGTGGGACATGGACTCTTAGAGACTGCATAAGCGCCGGTGTTCCCCACCCCGCTGAATCGGTTAGGATGGCAGACAAACCTGCAGGGAGAATCAAGGTGACCTTTGAATGTTTTGACGTCAGTATCGCCAACAACATTGCCCACATCGTGATGAAAAGGCCCGAGAAGCGCAACAGCATGATCCCGGCATTCTGGGACGAATTGCCAGCAATCGTTCGTGATATCGACGAGAACGTTAAGGCCAGGGTTATTGTCATCTCGTCAACCGGACCCCATTTTACGTCAGGTCTCGACATCAATTCTTTTGTGATGGCCGAGCGGCCCGCGGTCACGGACCCCGAGGCTGCAAAATTGGCCCGGCGACAGCGTGGCGCCGCCTTCTACAGCAACGTTGCACGCATGCAACAGTCGTTTTCAGTTCTGGAGAACTGCCGAATACCCGTCATTGCCGCGATCCAGGGCGGAGCCATTGGGGGTGGCGTTGACCTGATTACCGCCTGTGACATGCGCTACATGACCCGTGATGCATTCCTGACTGTCTTCGAGATAAACATCGGCATGACCGCAGATGTCGGGACCTTCCCGCGCCTTGTCAAACTCATCCCGGAGGGTATTGTGCGTGAGCTTGCCTACACTGGCCGGCGTATGCCCGCTGATGAAGCTAAAGCCTGCGGCCTGGTAAACGCGGTTTTTGATGACCAGGCTGCCATGCTGGAGGGTGTCATGGCCATCGCCGCCGAAATTGCCGCCAAGGCGCCCCTCGCCATTGCCGGGTGCAAACGCATGATCAACTATTCCCGCGACCATGATACGGCCGACGCCCTGGATTATATTGGTATCTGGAATGCCAGCATGCTGCAGCCGGAGGAAATGGTAGAGGCCATTGCTGCACGCGCAGAAAAGCGGGATGCCGTGTTTGCCGACCTGCCAAAGTTGTAAACCGCGCTGCGGTGAAATCTGTGAAAGCCGGAAACGCCGCCAGTTTTACGCTGCGCCCATGATCCCCGCGCGCATCGTTTGCTCGGCGGCGACGCGCCGGTCGGGTCCCCAGGGCAGTGGCATCAGCACGGGGTACTCGATGCCTGCGGTTCGGTAGGATTCCACAAACGCCTGCACCTCCGCGGGTTGCCCGATAAAATCAATCGCCTGAATCATCCGCTCCGAAATAGCGGCAAGTGCCCCCTCACGATCCCTGGCCGCGTACCGCGCTCGCAACTCGTCAATTTCATCTGCAAATCCTGCTGCGCGAAACATGTTGGCGTAACTGTCCGCCATGGCGTAGTTGAACAGGTCACGACGGGCGAGGTCTGCTGATTCAGCCAGATCACCAACTGCCGCGTGAACATAACCAAAAATAGTGGCATTACCACCCTCTCTTACCCGGGCCACTGACGCGCCGACATGGGCGGCCGGCAGGTAATTGAGCAGCACACCATCCGCAATTTCACCGGCCAGCCTGAGCATCTGCGGATTCAGTGCCGCCATGACAATCCTGGGTTTGCGCTCACCCAGCCGCACGCCAAGGCGGAAACGCTTTACCTGCCAGAAGTCGCCCTCGAAGGTCACCGATTCCCCGGACAGGCACTCACGCAGCAGCGCGACGTACTCCCGCATCATACCAATTGGCCGGCTGGTGGCAGTTTCGCCGTGCTGGGCAAGGATGGCCGGCGCAGAGACGCCAATGCCAAGGTAGATGTTGCCATCCGGATGCAGCGCCTGCAGCGTGGCTGCTGTCATCGCCGTCAACGTCGGTGAGCGCAACTGGATCGGCACAATGCCGGTCGCGAGGTCCATGCCCGGCACCGCCGCAGCCACACCACCCAGCAGGGAAAAGGCATCTGTACCGGTCGCTTCCACGGTCCAGAAGGAGTTGTAACCCAGGGACTCAGCAAGGCGTGCAATGGGGACAGCTGCCGCTGGCCCCAGTGCGGCGAGGCTACCAAAAGTGACGCCGGTTTGTTTCATGCTGCAACCACCTTACTTGTCGTGGACCCTGACTGGCAGATCGGTGTAACCCTTGATAAAGCTGGACCGAATCCGCGTTGGGTCACCCATCACTTCAACCCGGGCGAAACGCTGCATGATTTCTTCCCAGACAATGCGAAGCTGCATCTCGGCCAGGCGATTGCCCATGCAACGGTGAATGCCAAACCCGAACGACAGGTGATGGCGGGCGCGTGGCCGATCGATGATGAACTGGTCGGCGTTCGGGATAAATTCTTCATCCCGATTGCCAGATACATACCACATCAGCACCTGCTCGCCAGCCCTGATTCGTCTGCCGCGCAGCTCCGTATCCTCGTTGGCCGTGCGACGCATGTAGGGTAGCGGCGTCTGCCACCTGATGATCTCGGGCACCATGTTGGGGATCAGCGAGACGTCATTGCGCAGCTTGTTGTACTCCTCTGGGTTCTGGTTCAGTGCCAGCACACCACCCGTGATAGAATTGCGGGTTGTATCGTTGCCGCCCACTATCAGCAGGATGAGGTTGCCCAGAAATTCAAATGGCTGCATGTCCCGCGTCGCTTCACCATGGGCCAGCATGGAAATCAGATCACTGCCTGGCGCTTTTTTGGCACGCTCGTTCCAGAGTTCGGTGAAGTAAGCAAGACACTCCAGCAGTTCAGCCCGCCGTTGATCCTCCGAATCAACAATTCCCGTACCCGGAGGTGCTGTTGCCACGTCCGACCAGCGTGTGAGCTTGCGTCGCTCTTCAAACGGAAAATCAAACAGGGTAGCCAGCATCTGGGTTGTGAGTTCGATAGACACCAGATCCACCCAGTTAAAAGTCTCACCACGCGGCAGCGAATCAAGGATATTCCCGGCGCGTTCACGAATGGTGCTTTCCAGTTTCGCCAGGTTGGTGGGCGCAACCACGCCGCTGACGGTTGCACGCTGGAGGTCATGTTTGGGCGGGTCCATGGCAATAAACATGGACAGGTTCAGTTCTTCCGGATTCTTCTCACGATCAACGGGTGGACCTATGCCAATCCCCTGCGCTGATGAGAACAGCTGGTGGTTCTTGTCAACGTACATGATGTCGTCGAACTTGGTTACCGACCAGTAACGCCCTGTCTCGGGCAACTCGTTCAGGTGAACGGGGTCCTCCAGTCGCAGCCGTTTGAAAAAGTCCCAGTGTTTGTCCTGCTCGAACAGGCGGCCATCAATCATGTTGATGTCCTCCAGGGGAATGGACCATGCATCCTCGGGGATGGGTGGTGGCTCCCTGGAAAATAGTGGGCTGACTTCTTTCGATGCTTCGGAATTTTCGCTCATCAGCAGACTTTCCTGTAGTTGACTGTTGATCCTAGCCGGATGTTGTCGTCAAAAACAAGCGCAGGTGTCGTGGTATTCTGTGGCATCGGAGATAACAACCAGGGGGAGATAATCATATGGCGAGTAAGCTGTTTGACCTGAGCGGGCGCGTGGCACTGATCACGGGCGGCAACAGCGGCATAGGCCTCGGTATGGCCGAGGGCCTTGCGGAACACGGTTGCGACATTTGTATCTGGGGTACCAACGCCAGCAAGAATGAAGCTGCCCTCGAAACCCTTCAACAGTATGGCACCCGGGTTAGGTCGCAAGTCTGCAACGTGGCGGACGCGAGAGAAGTTGAACAGGCGTTCGCGCAAACGCTGAAAGACTTTGGCCGGGTTGACGGTTGTTTTGCAAACGCCGGTGTCGGTGGTGGTGGCGTGACCTTTGATGAGTTCAGTGACGAGGAATGGCACCGTGTCATTGGCGTAAACCTGCACGGCGTCTTCCATACCTTCAAGTGGGCAGCAAAACACATGCGCGAGCGGGCCAAAGACGGTGACAGTTTCGGTCGGCTGGTAGGTACAGCAAGTCTCGCGGCCATTTCCGGGCAGCCACGCGGCGAACATTACGCTGCAACAAAAGGCGGCCTCATCTCGATGATCCGCGCACTTGCAGTTGAGTATGCCCGCTACAGCGTCACGGCAAACGTGATCCTGCCGGGCTGGATTGAGACCGCGATGACCGAGGGATCGATGGGTAATCCCAGGTTTGCTGATGCGGTGATGCGCCGAATTCCGGTTCGCCGCTGGGGTGAACCGGCAGATTTTGCCGGTATTGCGCTCTACCTGATGAGTACAGCCAGCAATTACCATACAGCTGACTCATTCCTGATTGATGGTGGCTACGCCGTGTTCTGACGGTATTGTTCTGTCGGCAGCCCACCACCTGAACGCAACCTATAATAGTTAAGAAGCGCGGAGAAAACCCATGACCCAGGCATTCGACGGCATCAGGATCATAGACTTTACCCAGGTGCTCGCAGGGCCTTTTGGTGTCATGCAGATGGCGCTGCTCGGGGCTGAGGTCATCAAGATCGAGCAACCCGTTACCGGGGACCAGACACGTGGACTGATGAACGATGATAACGACGACGGCATGTCGCCCTCGTTCATGACCTGCAACCTCAACAAGAAGAGCCTGACGCTTGACCTCAAGGCCCCGACCGCGAAGGAGATTGTCGAGAGGCTGGTGGCATCTGCGGACGTGGTTGTGGAAAACTTCAAGGCAGGCACCATGGCGCGGCTCGGGTTCGGCTATGAGGCCCTGTCCAGTATCAATCCGAAAATTGTCTACTGCAGCATCTCCGGCTATGGCCAGCATGGCCCCAAGGCCGGCGCCGCGGCCTATGATGGTGCCATTCAGGCCTCCTCCGGCATGATGTCCCAGACTGGCCACATGGAAACCGGGCCGACGCGCACGGGCTACATGCCGGTTGATATGTCCACCGCACTGAACAGTGCCTTTGCCGTGTCAGCCGCGCTGCTGCGGCGTGAACGTACCGGGTTTGGCCAGTATATTGACCTGGCAATGCTGGATACCGCCATCGTGGTCCAGGCGGCGCAGTACAGCAACTACCTGAATGCGGGGAACCTGGTAGGGCTGCGCGGCAATGCCTCCCCAACCGGACAACCTACTGCCGATGTTTTTCCAACCGCAGACGGCTACATCCAGATAACGGCCATCCGTCAGCCCCAGGTCGTCAAACTTTTTGCTGCGCTTGGGCGATCTGCTGACATGGCGCGGGCAGAATTTGCCACATCAGAAGCACGCGTGGCCCACAGTGTTGAGGTCAAGGCTTTTGTCACCGATGCACTTAGTTCCGGAGGTACCGCCCACTGGATGAGCGTGTTGCAGGATGCCGGCGTCCCGGTCGCAGAAATTCGTACCCTGCCGGAAGTTACCCAGGACCCGGACCTGCGCCAGCGCGGCGCGCTGGAGGAAATCCCGTCACCCAGGGCGTCGGGGGAAACCATCACGGTTGTCAAAGCAGGATATGTGACCAATGAGGATGGCCCTCTCATCAGAAGCGGCCCGCCTCTGCTGGGCGCCCACACGGACGAGGTGCTCGCATCGTTGGGTTTTGATGAGCCCCAACGCAATGCCTGGCGCAACGCCGGCGTCATCTGACCCGTCGTCTCGACTGCAGGCCCAAGGGGCCGGAATGGAGAGACCTCACCCACACCGGGGTTTCTCCGCTCCGCGGCTGGCGCCGCTCCGGTCGAAACGACACCAAAGGTGTCGTCTCGACTGGAGGCCCAAAGGGCCCTCACTTCCGTCGTCTCGACTACAGGCCCAAAGGGCCCTCACTTCCGTCGTCTCGACTGGAGGCCCAAGGGGCCGGAATGGAGAGACCTCATCCAACATCGAGATTTCTCCGCTCCGCGGCTAACGCCGCTCCGGTCGAAATGACGGTGGTATTGCGCCTAACGCCGCTCCGGTCGAAATGACACCAAAGGTGTCGTCTCGACTGCAGGCCCAAGGGGCCCTCACTTCCGTCGTCTCGACTGGAGGCCCAAGGGGCCGGAATGGAGAGACCTCATCCAACATCGAGATTTCTCCGCTCCGCGGCTGACGCCGCTCCGGTCGAAATGACGGTGGTATTGCGGCTAGCGCCGCTAGGGCCGAAACGACACCGAAGGGGGCAACGCGGGATTGGCGGGCAGGTGCGCAAAACGGGCAGCATTACGGTGGGCGCGCCAGGCTTTCACTATTGGCTCAAGTTCCGAGGGTGAGGCACCGTGCAGGATCACACCATCACAACCCAGGTCAAACTGATTCTGAATTGCCGCCACGCAGGCGGCCGGAGAACCCGTGGCGGATGGCGCCAGCCAGGCCTCGGGAATCAACCCGGCGACTTGCTCCAGTTCTGCCGTTGTCGCCTTCTGGTCCAGGGCACCCTGGAAATTGCTGACAATGGGGGCAGACCGGAAAGCCTGCAAAATACGAGGATCCCAGTTATTGGTCTTTACCATCAAATCGCCATAAGCCTGCAGGTAGGTCGCCATGCGTCCCACTGTTTTCTTGAGCTGCAATGCTGCTGGCAGATGATCACCAATGGTTGCAAGGCATGCCCAGACCCGCACGTCATCAGGGTTTCTGCCCGCTGCCGCGGCAGCTTCCTTGACCGTTTTCACACAGCGGGCGGTGGTTTCATCGGTAAAAAACGTATGCAGGATGACCGCATCAAATGCCCGCCCGCCCAGGGCCAGTGAATTGGGGCCAAACGCCGTGAAACTAAGCGGAATATATTCATCAAAGGCGGGATCAAGCCGGAGCACCGGATAACGCCCCGCCGGCCCGTCATGCCTGACGATGGTCTCGCCGCGAAACAGGCGGCGCGCAATTCCCACAAAGTCCTCCAGCTGCGCCGTTTTGATCCGGGGCAGGCCAAAAGCATCGAACAGGGGGTCAATGCCGCGCCCGAGTCCCAGCGAGAATCGTCCGCCGGTCAGGAAGTGCATGGTGGTAGCGTAGGCACAGGTCACAATCGGGTGGCGCGTGTTGTGGTTTGTCGCTGCCGTGGCAATACCGATGTTTTCCGATACGGCCCCCACCGCACCGGACAGGGTCGCGGCCTCCTTGATATTAAACCGCTCCGAGATAAAACAGGCGCCAATTCCCATCGACTCAGCAGTCCTGACTTCATCAATCAGGTCCCGCGGCGACCGGGGGGCCCCTGCCAGTGTATAAAAGCCGATTTCGTTCATCTGGTTCACGCCAATCCCCTTCTGCTGGTACATTGTCGGCATCGGGTTGGCTGTGCCAACTGGTTACGCCGTCAGAGTCAGGAGAGTACCAAAAGTGTCAATCAGAGTTCAGCCCATTACACCGTCGATTGGTGCAGAGGTCACCAATGTGGACCTTGGCAGACTGGCAGACACTGACGTTCAGGAAATCCAGGATGCATTCCGGGATCATCTTGTGCTGGTGTTTCGCGACCAGACGCTGACCCGCGAGGCACACAAGGCATTTGGACGACTGTTTGGGGAACTGCATCTGCACCCCGCCAAAACCAACCTCGGCCTGCCAGGGGACCCCGAGATTTTCGACATCAGGATTACGGCTGAAACCAAAGTTGCCAATGGTGAAGCCTGGCACACGGACCTGTCCTGTGATCCCCTACCGCCCAAGGCTTCCGCGCTCTACATCACGGAGGTTCCGCCCTCCGGTGGCGGTGATACGCTGTTCGCCAACATGATTGATGCGTTTGATACCCTCTCTGCCCCCGTGCGCAACATGCTGGAAGAACTGACAGCGTTTCACAGTGGTGAAAAGGACCTGCGCGCCTATGGCGTCAAATTGAGGCCTGGCCAGACTTATCCCTCTGCCAACCACCCAGTGGTGGCGAGGCATCCGGAAACCGGTCGCAAACTGCTGTTTGTCAACGAATCGTTTGTCGAAAAGATCAACGAGGTCAACCCGCGCGAGAGCGAGGCAATCCTGAACATGCTGTATCGCCACATTGAGGCAGGCACGCGGTTCCACTGCCGGATCAGCTGGCAGCCGGGTACCCTGGTGCTGTGGGACAACCGTGCTGTCCACCACCATGCGGTGTGGGACTACTATCCGGAATCCCGGCGCGGCGAGCGCGTCACCATCAAAAGCGAACAGCCACCCTCCCGGTAGCCCTGCCCGAACCCGTGGTTGACAAGCCCCTTTGGTTGCAACACCCGCCAATACATGAATAATCAGGGGCTCGCAGAAATCCCTGGTAAGACCCCATGACAATGACCGCGCCCACCGGCAGCGACTATGCCGAATCCCGCCAACACGAAGTGCGCAAAGCGCGCATGATGATGGTTGATGGCAGCCTGACCGCAAACACTGAAACCACCGAAGCCGGCAGCAGTGCCCGCGTCCTGAAACAGGGTTATTGGGGTTTTGCCTCGGCCCCGGGCATGGATGACGCAACCGCCAGCCGGGTTGCCAGGAAGGCCGCAGAAAATGCGGCTGCCATGACCAGCTTTGGCGGGCGGGGCAAGCTTGACCTCCCAGACGCAGCCCATGTGGGCGAATATGGGTTTAATGGCCGCCCTCCCATGGGACAGTCCGAGCGCGTTGAGCTGCTGGAATCTCTCTCGGCGCTCTGCAAACGCAAATATCCTGACCTGCGCTCGTCCCGCTTCATGTTCCAGGAAGAAAATCACGCCAAGCGCCTGGTGACCAGCAACGGCAGTCGGGGCCTGGTACAAATAAACCGGGCGGCCGTCTACCTGATCCTGACGGCAGAAGACCAGCACGGCCAGCCAATAGAGCTCTACCAGTCAATCTCAGGCAAAGGTGGCCTCTCTGACCTTCAGCTCACCCTGCCAAAGTTGGAGGCAGCCCTGGATGAACTCCACGAACACATCCAGGCAAAACGTTTTGCTGTTGCACCACGGGGCGGCGAGCAGACCATTGTGCTCTCACCGGAACTCGCCGGCATGCTGGCCCACGAGGCCATGGGTCACCCCTGTGAGGCAGATATCGTATTGGGTGGCGCAGTGACCAGTCACCTGGTCGGCAAACCCGTCGCCAGTGATCTCATCACCATGGTCGACTTCGCACACAGCTTCAGGGGTGAGGAACTCATGATTCCGGTTTACATGGATGACGAGGGCACAGAGGCGACGGACGCCGTGCTGATCGAAAACGGTATCCTTAAAAACTTCATGACCAGCCGTGAAACCGCTGCCAAACTGGGCATCCCGGCTACTGGTAACGCACGGGCCTACAACTACAACGATGAGCCGTTGGTGCGGATGCGGAACACTGCCATCTTGCCTGGCACCAGCAAGCTCGAGGACATGATTGCGGGAGTCGAGGACGGCTACTACCTGATGAAAACCGGCAACGGCCAGGCCGATTCAACCTCCGAGTTCATGTTTGGAATTGAACTGGCCTACGAGATCAGGAATGGCAAACTGGGCAAGGCCATCACCAACACCACCGTCTCGGGTACGGCCATTGACATGCTGAAGACAGTGGACGCCGTTTCCGACGACATGTACTGGGAATGTAACGGCTACTGCGGCAAAAAACAGCCCATGGTGGTCTCGCTGGGCGGGCCGGCGATCCGTGCCCGCGCACACCTTGGCGGCGAGTAAACATTGGGATCAGAGATGGATATCAGGAAAATTGCATCAGCAGCACTTTCACAAATGCTTGAGGCCGGATTTGACGACGCGCAGGTTCGTGTATCTGTTCAGTCAGAGGATGAGCTGAATATCGCACACGATGAAGCAAGCCTGCTGCGCAGTACCGAGGACTACCAGCTTGCACTCACCGGCATCAAGGACAGCCGCAAGGCCGCCACGTCCATAACGGACCTGGAAACCGGCGCTGTGGCGGAGGCTGTTCGGCTCCTCGCCGAACGCGCCGCCCTGGCGCCCAGGGATGAAGCCAATACAGTCTCGGAGGACCAGCGCGGTGACTTTGTTCAGGGTCCACAGCAGAGTGATCTTAAACTGTTGACAGAAAAGACCCGGGAACTGCTGGACTGGCGCGCTGCCAATACACCCCGCATGCATCTGGAGGAAGGCGGTGCTGCACATCAACGGCGCGAGGACATACTGCTGACCTCCCGCGGCACAGAACTCACGTCGTCAATTGGCTGCTATCAACTCATGGCCATGGGCACTGCTGCAGAAGGTGAAAAATCAAGTTCGCTAAACTATGCTGGCGGGGTGACCAACGACTTGTCGAAGGCACACGCTGTTCGGCAATTTGGCATTGAGGCCATGCTGCGCGAGACCGAACAACAGATCGAAACCTCCTCGTTTGGCAGCAAGTTTGTCGGAGATGCCATCCTGGCGCCAGGTGCGGTGGCGGACCTGCTGCACTGGCTGCTTGGACAACTCGGCGATGGCGCGCTGATTGCCAATGCCTCGGTGTATCGCGACAGGGTGGGTGAGCAGATCGCCTCACCCCTGCTTACGCTGGCGAGTCGTTTCGACGGACCGGGATCAGCACCCTACACTGGTGATGGTTGCCTGGCACCACCACTGGAAGTGCTGACGGCAGGCAAGCTGAACCAGCTATTGCCATCACTCTATGGCAGCCGCAAGACAGGCATTGCCCAGGTGCCTACCGGCTCAGGCTGGACTGTTGCCCCGGGTGGCTCCGGGCTGCAGGCACTGGTTGGCAGCATCGACAAAGGCGCCATCATCAATCGGTTCTCCATGGGTTCACCCGGTCCCAACGGCGATTTCTCGGGCGTGATCAAGAACAGCTTTCGCATTGAGGGCGGTCATCGTGGTGGTGCGCTGGCCGAAACCATGGTCTCGGGGAACATGGCGAAAATGCTGAGCAGTATCAATGGCGTCTCAACGGAAATACTGGACCTCGGTCACGAGGCATTCCCCTGGATCAAAGTGCCCGGGCTCCACTTTTCCTGAGCCGCCCGGCCTGACATTAACCATGGAGCAAGGTGCCAATGCCCCCTCGCCTGATCAGTAATCCCGCCGATGTCACCACCGACTGGTTGAACCAGGTTCTGATGCATGCGGGCTCAACCGGACGCGTTGACGACTTCACGGCAAACTCGATTGGTACCGGGCAGGTCGGCGAAAACGTGCGCTTTGCGCTTGAAGGCACCGACGTGCCGGCAAGCCTGGTGGGCAAGTTTCCCTCTGCGGATGAAGTCAGCCGCCAAACGGGTATTGCCCAGAAGAACTACCTTCGCGAGGTCTTTTTCTACAACCAGATCCAGGGCACGGTCGACATCCAGACACCAAAGGTGCTGTTCGCCGAGGTTGATGAAGAGACACACAACTTTGTCATCATGATGGAAGACCTGGCGCCCGGTGTGCAGGGAGATCAGCTGGCAGGCTGTAGTGCTGACGAGGCCGCGCTGGCGCTGGAGGAACTGGCAAAACTGCAGGGGCCCAGGTGGGGTGATCCCGCGTTGCTGGACTACCCGTTGCTGGTGAGCGCCGCTTCAAGCCCTAATGATCTCAAGATGATCTACCAGATGCTGGAGCCCGGGTTTGCTGAACGCTACGCCAGTCGCCTGACCGAAGACGAGCACAGGATGGTTCACCAGGTAGGTGAGGTACTGGAACGCTACAACAACATTTACCAGGCGGCGCCAGGACTCATCCACATCGACTTCCGGCTCGACAACATGATGTTTGGTGGTCCCTATCCACTGGCTGTTGTTGACTGGCAGTCCCTGTCAACAGGGTGTCCCATTGCCGATGTGAGCTATTTCCTTGGCACTTCACTGGCCCCGGAACTCCGGCAGAAGGAAGAGCGTCACCTGCTGCGGCATTACCTGGACCGGCTCAAATCCTATGGCGTTCAGGTCAGGGAGGAAGAGTGCCTGACCTGGTATCGAAACTATGCACCGGCCGGGCTTATCATGGCCGTGATTGCATCGATGATTGTGGGCGAAACCGAGCGTGGCAACGACATGTTCATGGCCATGGGAACCCGCAGCGCACAGATGTGCAGGGATCTCGACAGTATCAAGCTGATCCGGCAAGGCTAGTCACGAACCCGGCCAGGCTGACACCGGCATAAGGACAGGCAGGTTCAGGAAAACCTGATCAGTTCCGCTTGATGTCCCGGAAGGGCCCGGTGTCCGAGCGCAATTCCTTGGGCATACCCAACACCCTTTCCGCGATAATATTGCGCTGGATTTCATCCGTACCACCGGCAATCGAGATTGCCGGCACCGAGATCAGGGTTTCTGCCACCATGCCCGCCTCCGCGGAGTCTGGCCCACTCAGCATGGCATCTGCCCCGGATATCATGGTGTGGACCTGCGCCGCCTGCCGCGCAATGACACTGGCGGCAAGTTTGCCAATGGAACCGGCCGGAATGACCTCGTTGGTACCCGCGCGACGTTTGGCTTCAGCACTGGCAGAGGCAAGCTGGGCCGCTTTGGACAGGCAGAGAAGCCGTGCAATCTCCTGCCGCACAACCGGGTCCTTGATGGCGCCGGTAGACCTAGCGCGGGGCAGCACCAGGTCTACCCGTCCCTCGCGCTGCGGATACCAGGTATAGGGTTCATTATCGATAGCCAGTTCCCGCTCAAATTCGTCATAAATGCGCCCCACCTGTGGCCCCTGCATACCCTTGCCGGTCCTGTTGCGGCTGAAACCCCTTCGTTCAAACGACAGGGTTGTTGCGGCCACCGCCCAGCCATTGCCTTCGCCACCGATCAGGTCAGCTGCAGGCACCACCGCGTCTGTCATGAAAACCTCGTTGAACGACGCGTGACCATTCATCTGTTTGAGTGGACGGACTTCCACACCAGGCTGGCGCATGTTGATCAGGAAATAACTAAGACCCTGGTGTTTTGGCAGGTCCCAGTCAGTCCGCGCCAGCAGGATGCCAAAGTCGGCATGATGGGCACTGGTATTCCATACCTTCTGCCCATTGATGATCCAATTGCCGTCGATCAGTTCCGCACGCGTGCTCGCCCCGGCGAGGTCTGAACCGCTGCCCGGCTCGCTGAACAACTGGCACCAGGCATGTTCACCGGTTAGGATGGGGCGCAGGTAACGGGATTTTTGGTCATCCGTACCGTGTGCCAGAATAGTCTCGGCGGCGAGCAGGCGTGGACCGGTTTGCGCAGCACCCAGTGCACCCTTTTCGTTAAAGACGTCACGCACCACCCCGGCTTCTTCTGCCGTAAAGCCGCGGCCGTACCATTCTGTTGGCCAGTGAGGCGCGGCCCAGCCACCGTCTACCAGCAGGTTGCGCCACTCACGCAGTGAAAAGTCCGGAGACCAGTTTGCATCCAGCCACTCGCTGACTGCCTGCCTGATGTCGGTCATGTTCATGCCTCTGCCTCCAGTATGCTGATCATGCGCTCTCGATGAAAATGTGGGCTGCCCATAAACACTTCAGAACTCTTGGCCCGTTTGAACCAGAGATGGGTATCGTTTTCCCAGGTGAAACCAATACCACCCCGCAGCTGTATTCCTGCCCGGGCCGCGTTCATGTAAACCTCGCTGGCCAAAGCTTTTGCCATGCTGGGTGCATAGGGCTCCCCTTCGCCGGCATCAAGGCAGCGCGCCGCGTGATAGGTGGCCGCCCTGGCAAACTCGACCTCCATCAGCAGGTCCGCACATCGATGTTTTAGTGCCTGGAAAGACCCAATGGGTCGGCCGAACTGGACGCGTACCTTGGTGTAGTCGACAGTGGACTCGAGCAGGTATTGCGCACCACCTACCATTTCGTGGGCCAGGGCCACGCAGATCTTGTCCCAGATGTGGCCCATGGCTTCACCTGACAGGTTGCCCAGTCGCTCGACAGGGACTTCACCAAAACTGACCTCGCTGAGCTTACGGGTCGGGTCCAGCGACTCGCGCCGTTTTATCCGGATGCCGTCCGCGTCTGCGGGCGCCAGGTAAAGACCAAGTCCCTGGCTGTCACCCGCGACAATGACCAGTTGGTCGGCAACATGTGCATCCAGCACAATGCCGGCAGTGCCGTTCAGCACCCCGTTGTCCCCTGCGTGCAGGTGTTGGCCGAGACCGAGCGGGTCGTTCAGATTATCCAGCACCAGGGTGGCCAGGGTTGTGCCCGTGGCAAGCGCTGGCAAAAGCTGTTCCCTGGCCGCTTCCGATGCCGCTTCCATGAGTGCATAACCCGCCATCACCGAAGAAGCAAAGAAGGGGCCGCAATATAACCGTCGGCCCATCTCCTCGGTGACAATACCCAGTTCAACGGCGCCAAAACCAAAGCCACCCCAGGCTGCAGGTATGTGCGTGCCCGCCAGTCCAACCTCGTTACATAGCTGGTGCCAGACCTGCGCGTCAAAACCGGTTTCGGTTTCCATGGCGGCGCGTACGGCAGCGGGTGGCGACTTGTCCTGCATGAACCGCCTGACGACATCACGAAACTGGTCCTGGTCGGCGGAATATTCAGTTTGCATCATGGGGCTGTTCCATTTGGGTTTGACGCGGCAAACCCCATGATAACGCAGATTGTGGTGCGCAACTCAAGGCAGGGAAAAGGGTTCCCGCAGACCTCGTTTTGCGGTCTGCACAACCGCTTCGCTTACCAGTTTCATGTTCAGCGCTTCCTGGTAGCGGGCAACAGCCTCATCACGCTCCTGTTTCAGGTCAAACAGCTGGGCCTCTGTCAGCAGCAACCAGGCCCGGGCCCAATTGGGAAATGCCGGTGAGACCGTCGGCATGTTATCCACCACCTGGATCGCCCGTGCCTGCTCCCCGGCCCCCAGCAGCGCGCGTACCTGCCAGAGTTGCAGCATCATACGATCGTCCGCGGAGAACTGCTGTGTCATAACCGCTTCGTTGACCGCGTCGATGGCGGCTTCAAACGCCCGCTGCTGAACAAGCAGCGTCACCAGGGCAAGCTGCAGGCGCGGATTTTGCGGATATCGCTGCACCAGTTCCTCAAGCAACATTCGGGCCTCTGCTCTCTCCGCCGCGTCCCCTTCGCTGGCAAGGTCACTGTAGACAAACCGGGCCACATCCCGCAGGTAGGAGTCGCTTTCCATGACCGACCTGACATAAGGCAGACTCTTTTCAGAATGACCCGAGGGGATAAACCACAACAAACGGCTGAACAGCTTGATATAGGGCGGCAGGTTGTCCGCGTAGAAATAGGCCATACCGAGTTGCAACCTGGGTTCAATCATATCCGGCTGCAGCGCCAGCGCTGATTCAAAGTGCCGGATTGCGCGGGTTCCATTCACGCCGGCCCTGTACTGGTGCCCACGCAGGGCATTTAGAAACGCCAGCGAGAAATTGGCAAGACCGCAGTGGTAGTGTGCCATGGCGTCGTCAGCTGCCTGCAGCCGGGCTTCACAAACGGACAGGATGTTCTCGGCAGTGGTGCGCAGGGGCTCGTCGTATTCTGTGGCGCTTTCATCCCAGGACAATTGGGTCAGCAGGGTATTCAGGTTAAAAGCCAGGCCCGTGGTACCGTTTGGATCAAGCCTGCGCAACTCGTCCGCAACCTGGTAAGCCGCTGCGTAATCACCCAGCAACCCGAGCCGGGTCCCCTCCGCCAGCAGTTCTTCGCGGGTTGTCGGGGCTGCCAGGAGGGTCAGGTGAAGCGACAGGCAGACCAGGCAAACAACAGTTCGGCAGGCAACAGGCTTCAGGTACAACATGACCGGGAGCATAACATTTTTGTGGACGGGGTTGGGCCAGGCTCAGTCTTTCAGGGCATCAAGCAGGTTATCCCAGCCTCGTGGCGCCGCGCCGGGGCCGAGAATCCCGAACCCGCCATCGTGATTGAGGAGTGTGCCCGGTGAAGGCACCCTTTTGTCATGAACCGCTCAACAACCGCCTGCCCCAGCCCGAAGGCATCCGCGTGGCAAGTACAACTTCGTCTCCCAGCCCGCCTGTCAGAACAGGCTGCTCATGTTCTGCGAGAGAATCACCGTCTGCTCCAGGAAGATGTGGCGCCGCACCAGTTGAAAACTCTGTTGGTGCCGCCTGAGCTTATCCTCCCGTCGGCCGATCCAGGTGTCTTCTTCGCTGTTCAGGCGTGTCCGGTAGAGTTTGAAGTTACAGGCAACTGTGACCTCATCCTCCTCCAGGTTCAGTACCCTGATATTCGTGATCAGTCGCCTGGTCCTCGACGGTGGATCTTCTGCCCAGGCCCTGCCCACGGACAACCTGTTGACGCGCATCTCCAGTATCCGCTTGTCGTCATCAAAAAAAGCGATACCACCGGGTTGAGTGAATTCACGGTCCACCTCTTTTGCCGTTGTTGTTCGCCGGATTGGCATCCAGTAGTGAATATCGTCGGCGAGCAGTTTCAACCACTCATCAAAGCGGCGGGCATCAAGCAGGTCGGCCTCATGGAACAAAAATTCCTCCACCTCGTGTTTCAGCAACATGCGTTCCTGAACGCCCAGCTTCGCATAATCGCCCATCACACCTTGCCCTCGGGCGGGAGCGAGTGACTGGCCATCAGTTCCTGCCAGCTGGCCGCGCTCATCCATTCCTGCCAGGACTGGTAAGTCCACCGCTGACCATGTTCATTCACCACGGTTTCAATACGGGACTGTCCGGATGGATCATCCTGCACCTCATCTGCACCAAGGCCCATCGCAAAATTCAGCGGCAGGTGTTTACCAAAGGTACCCCGGGCGCCCCGCGTGGAATGGCTCCAGTTCTCACCATCGTCCTGTTCCAGGATACCGGCCGGCCCAAACACATGGTTGGCCATAAAGCGGGAAAATTTACGCTCGGCTTCCGGCCTGTCCTTGACCTCGTAGCTGAACCACCAGAGTTCAGTCTCGTGTGGCCCGCGGGGAATACGCAGGCAGACCTGAGGGGTCAGGCTCACCCACAAATTGGGGAAAATATTGGGGTGGCCAAATGAGCGCTTGCCGACCGGCCCCAACTGTTTCGCTACGTCGGGGTTCATCCTTTCTGCCACTGTACGGTCAAACCAGACTTCACCTGCCTGATCACCGCTGATTCGCTGCACCGCTTCCTCGAAACGCTCCTCACTGATTCCAGGCCCGCCAATACCATGGCCGTATTCACCCAGCAGCACCATCTGCTCCATGGGGGACATGCTGTCTTCCCGCACCAGGCGAAGCTTCAGTGCCGTGCCATGGGAAACCTTGACGTGGTACCAGTCGTACAGGTTGTCGACAGCCAGCTTCCAGTTACACTGGATACGATTCTTCTGCACACCATCAAGAAAGCTGATGTCTCCCTTGGACGCCATGAAGTCAATGCCCAGCCGACCGACCCACCCCAGGTAATCCGTTAGCGGTGGCGCCGTCCTGTCGAGTGTGGCAAAAACGAAACCACGGTAACTTTCGACCTGGGCCGCAGGTGTCAGTCCCCAGCGCTGCTTGTCGATATTGCTTCGATAGAAATCCTGCTCACCCGGCATGCCAACCAGCCGGCCATCGAGATCAAAGTTCCAGCCATGGTAGGAGCAGAAGAAACTGTTAGTCCGGCCCAGTTCCGCCCGGCAAACCGTATTGCCCCGGTGTGGGCAGCTATTCAGTAGGACATTAATTTTCCGGTCGCGCCCGCGCACGACAATCACTTCGTCCTCACCAATCCAGTTCATGAAGAAGTCACCAACCTCGGGAATCTGGCTCTCGTGACACATGAAGTTCCAGGCACGACCAAAGATACGCGTCAGTTCCTGCTGGTAAATATCCTCGTCGGTGAAAATATGGCGTTGCAGGGTGCCGGTCTCTGGATCGAAACACCGGCTCACGTCAACGGTTCGGTCTGATGTGATAATCGTTTCTGCCATTCGGATATCCTCCAGGCTAGGGCTTGTGACCCCAGATACTGGTTGCGTTATAACTTGTCGTTTCCCATGTTGCATCATCAATCTCGCGACCACCGAAACCATATTCGATCTCAAACCCAGAGGGCGTCTTCATATAGAAACTGATCATATGATCGTTTGTGTGCTTGCCGAGTGACGAGGTAATTTCAACACCACCAGCCCTGGCGCGATCAAGCGCCCGGCCAACATCGTCAAGATCGTTGACCTGAAGCATGATGTGATTGAGCCGTTTGGGCACGGCCAGCGGAACCAGCGCCAGGGTGTGATGCCTGGGATTACAGTGCAGGAAGGTCAACTGGACCTGCCGACCGGGTGGCCCCATAAAGATGTGGTCAGACAAGCGGAAGCCGAGACCATCCATATAAAACCGTTCAGTAGCCGCCGAATCCGGTGCCGAGAGCACCATGTGACCAAGTCCCTGTTTACCCGTCAGAAACCCCTGCCCTCCAACCGGAGACGAAAATGCGCCAGGCGGCGCTGGGCGCGCCCCAACATAGAGTTCGACGGTCAGTCCGGCGGGATCCTGGCACCTGAGCAGCACATCAACACCCCGCGTCTGCCTGGCATGTTCATCAGCCTCAACAACCTCCACACCCTGCGCCGCAAGTTGGTCGCGAATGGCGTGAAGCGCTGCGACCGAGTCAACCTCAAACCCCGCACAGGTAATGTCGTCTTCACCGGTAGGCGAGATCCGAATTCTCCAGGGATCTTCGTCGTAGCGCAGGTGCAGCACGTCAGCGTCCTGTATCGTTTCGACGCCCAGCACTTCTTCCGCATAGGACTTCCAGTGACCCAGATCGGTTGCACCAATCTCAAGGTACCCCAGGTTTGCTACGCTTGTCTTGTCCACCCCTTCCCCCTTTGGGCACAAAATGCCCGGTAAATCACTGCCCTAGAGTAGGCTGTCAGGGCTGATCTGACTATGTTCAGGAAACCTGAAGAATTGATCATGCGTCCAGCCTCCTGGACTGTAAGTGCCGCCATCGTAGCGGCGTCTCACCATAATATCGTTTGAATGCGCGTATCAAGGCCTCCTCCGAACCGTAGCCCGCTTTCGCGGCAATATCGGCAATCCTGTTGCCCTGCAGCATCAAGCGGGCCGCAATGCTCATCCGAATCTCGGTAAGCATTTTTATGGGAGAGACATTCAACACCTGTTTGAACCTTTCCGCAAACGCGGATCTGGACATGTTAGCAATACGTGCCAGTTGATCAATGGTCCAGTTGTGAGCGGGGTCCTGTTGCATGGCCGCCACTGCAGCCATGAGTCTTTTGTCGCTCCATGGAAAGGGATCCAGCTGGCCGTTGGCAGGATTTTCCATGCGAAAGAAGTAGAAGATGATGAGTTCGGCTGTGCGCTCCAGGGTCAATTGGTCCGGCGGCAGTTCGGGATGGGAGATTTCCTCTATGACCAGTTCCATCGCGAGCAAGAGCCTGCGTATGAGTGGATTTTCGCTGCGGGCAGGATAATAGCCAAGCGCAAAAGTGCCCGGCAGCCAGGAGAGATATTCATAGGGTTCTGCGCCCACCAGCAATCGCGCCGGGGCAGTGCCCACATTGGCAATGACATGCTCAACAAACCCGCTGGCAGACACCGTATCGCGTGGACCCGCGGTGATCACCGGCTTACCGTTTCCCCTGGCGGCAATCTGGCCGGACAGCACGTGATAGAAATAGCCAGCGACATAAGCGGGTCGCTCGATCTCTTCTCCGACGGCAATCTCGCGAAGCTCATAAAACACCTCCTGCATCCGAAAATCCTGCAGGCCTCGCGATCCGGGCATTCTCTCAGGCACCTTGCACGCTTCCCTCGCTAGCGCAAACCACCACAAAGTCTAGCCACACCCTGACCAAAAGGACACACACCATATCCAGACCTACACGCTGTGCGATCCTGCCCCAACGAAACTACGACGATCTCCTCTCAGAAAAGACACACACCCCTCTCAGAAAAGACACACACCAATCTCACACCTACACATCGTACGACCTTGCCCCGACCCAAATACGGTAATCTCTTACTCACCCGGCAGACGGCTCAAAATGCGTGGCCCCGCCGGACCCAACAAAATGCGTGGCCCCGCCGGACCCACCCGGCAGACGGCTCAAAATGTGTGGCCCCGCCGGACCCCCCGCCGGACCCCGGCGGTAGGTGACCCGCAGGCGGCAGAATGTGCGCTTTTGACTGAAGCTGAAATCCGTCGAACTCCCACGGGCCATGCGGTTATATTAGAGTGTGTGGCCATTAGACATTCTGGAATCGGACGCAGAAACCGATTGCAAACCACGCTGTACAAGAAGGGAGAACTCCATGCTTTCACGCCGTCGATTCCTCACAATCGGAACCGGTCTCGCGGCCGCCTCACTGACCGGTTGTACCGGTCTTTCTGGTCGCACTGGCCGTCGAACGCTACGCGATATTGTCGGGAACCGGCGAACCTTTGACGTCGAAGTCCACCTCAACGATACGGAACTCTATACCGGTACTGAACTGCCTGACCTGATCGACCCATCCCCTGAACGAATTGACCGGGGCATGAAAATGTTCGGCGAACCGGGTGCTACGGGCTACGCTGACAACCTGGTTCGCTACAGGGACTACCTGTCGCGCACGTCGATGGAACTCAAGGCCGAATTCCTGTTCGACGATCTTGATGGTGCTGGCATTCACTCGGCAGTCCACCAGGTTGTTGACCACTCTTTCAAAGCATCGACTATTGGCCGTCACTACCGCGCGGGTTTTGAACGTATGCTTGAGGATGCGGCTCGCATTCGGCAAAACTACCCGGGCCGCCTGATTACCATGGTTGGGATAGACCCACGTTCCGGCCGCGCCAATGCGGTGCGACAATTCGAGACTGCTGTCCGGGACTATGGCTGCAGCGGACTCGGCGAGGTTGTCTTGCAACAGTTCGAGACCTACCCGCACGATCCTGTGATGTATGCCCTGTACGAGAAATGTATTGAATTCAACCTGCCGTTTTCCGGCAACTGCGAGGGTCCCTCACGATATACCCTGCCCCGGGAATACGAGCAGGTTGCGAAAGACCTCCCCGAACTGCGTATTCTCCTTGCGGGCGCAGGGCGTCCACGCAATCCCTCTCAGTCCCGGGAACCCGTCTGGGATGCCGTCAGGCTCGCCAACGAGTACGAAAACGTCTATCTCGACACGGCTGACTGGATGCGCCGGGACCGGGAAGGCATCGAACTCTACATGGCCTTCCTGCGACGCTGCTTTGACTCCAACGCGGGCAGCAAGGTCATGTACGCGTCCGACTTTCCGGTTCTTACATCAATGTATTCGACCAGGGACTGGGTCGATGTCCTGATTAATCAGGCTGGAGACTACGGCTACAACTTCAGTGACGAGGAGATCACCCGCTATTTCTCCTCCAATGCCCTGACGTTTTTGGGGAGTGTGTTGTGAACAGACGTGAGATATTCAAATGGATCGCAGGCATCGGAGCCACCACCCTGCTGCCAGCAATGAGAACGGCCACCGCCAGCGCAGCCCAAGTCGGGATTTCAACACTTGACGGTGACCGTCTGTACGATCACCTGGTCAGATACACGCAACTGGGTGAACATCGAACCGGCACCACGGGAGACCTGCTGACAGCCCAGTGGATACACGATGAATTCAGCAGTTACGGTCTGAAAGCCGATCTCCACCCGGTCAGGATGAACCTGTTTGAAGTGACCGCCGGGTTTCTTGAAATCAATCACCAGCGCTTCCGTGCCGACCCAGAGTGGTACCCGACAGCCACGCCGCATGAAGGAGTCCGCGCGCCAATGCGTGTCAAGCGGGAGGATGAGGCTTTTTCTGTTTTGCGCGGGAAAATCTGGGTTGTACCAGTTCAGATGGAGCGACCGGTTGTACCTCGTGAGATTAAAGAGCAGGCACTCGAGGCAGCAAAGGCTGGCGCTGTGGGCGTCGTCATGCTTTTGACCTTCCGGTCCGACGAGCTGACCGGTCGGGGTGCCCACGGGCAGTGGGGACAAAAACCCTGGTGCCCTGTGCCATTGGTAGGCGTCGCTGGCAAACATGCTGAGGTACTCGACGCTGCCCGTGGCGGCGCTACAGCCCGCCTCGTTGTGCAGGGTCGAGAACAGCTCGGGCATCATGCGATGAACGTAACGGGCACAATCGGGCAGGGTGAAAAACTCATCGTGGTCACAACACCGCACAGTGGACTGTTTCGCTGTGGTGGCGAACGTGGTGGTGGGATTGCAATACTGCTCGGACTTGCCGAATGGGTCTGCCAACGCAATCCTGCGGTTCGCTACCTGTTTGCGACAAACACCGGACACGAACAGGACGGTAGTGGTGCAGAATATCTCGTCGAACACGTTGTGCCGGCACCGGATGAAGTCACGGCATGGCTTCATCTGGGATCGGGTGTCGCAACCTGGGATTGGCACAAACGCGAAGATGGCACATTCGAGCGGGCATCGAAACAAAGCGGTGTGCGTAACTTCGGGTCAGTGCCGAAATTTATCCCTTTACTGACCCGCGCCTTCGAGCCAGTTCCGGGGCTGATACCACAATCCGAACGGATGGCGGGTGAACTGCGAGCGTATGTTCGCGCGGGCTACCCGGCCTTTGGTTTCTGGGGCTACAACCACTACGGCCACACTGTTGCTGATGGTCCGGAACAGAGCGCACCAGCACTGCTGGAGCCCGTTGCGCGGTGCCTCGCAGAAGCGCTCATCGCCATTGAGCAAGGCCAAACCACCTAATCAGTGAAATGGCCACACACTCAGTGAAAAGGCCACACACTAAAAGCTGGCCTAAACGCCGTAAGATCCTGCCCTGAGGAAACTAAGCCAATCTCCTCCCGGAGAGGACACACACCAAATCCAGTCCCTCACACCGTGCGATCCTGCAGCGCCGAAAATACGGTAATCTCCCACATACAATGCAGTTGCATTAAAGTGTGTGACACCATAAGCCCAGAGGAAACCATGACAGACCTGAAACAGACTGGCCTTGACGCCGTTGACAAGTTTATTACCACCTGGAACAGCCGTGACCCGGTGCTCTGGGCCAGTTCCCTGAACTTCCCGCACGTCCGGCCTGCGCCCCGGGGACCCGTGCAGATTGCCGAGACCGCAGAGGACTATATTGCGCGGGTTGACTATAACCGTGTGATCGCCACCGGCTGGGACCACAGTGAGTGGGACTACCGCCAGGTTCTGCATACCTCACCCCGCAAGATCCACGTGGTTGGTCAGTGGTGCCGCTACAACAAGGCTGGTGAGAATATCCTGACAAACCCGGTGGTTTATATCGTGACCCGCATGGCGGACAAATGGGGGATCCAGTCCCGCTTTTCGGCAGACTTTGCCGGCGATGAGGACACTTCTGGTATGGAGAGCCGCTGCTTCAAGCATATCGAATCGTTCGTCAGCACCGTTAACGCCAGAAACCGGGAAGCCAGCGCTGAACTCATCAACTATCCCCACTACGCCATCGACCCTGGGCTGGTTACGGCAACCCCCTCCGCCGCGGACTTCAGCCTGCCTGCCGGCGGGATCACCATCGATGCGCTGGTTGCACTGCAAACTGGCAAACGCAGCATGAACGCCGCCATGGACTTTAGCCTGGACGGCAAAGCCTACCAGGCCGTGATCAATCTGTCGGACGACAATGGGCACCTGGGCATCCAGGCATGGTCCCTGCTGGACCCGGCCGAGACAGAAGAAGACTAAGGCCCCGGCCAGCGCACACCGGGGTCAAAAACCCCGTCGCTGCTGGTATTTCGGCGGCAATAGGCCGTAAACTGCCCTGCGTGACAGTTTCGTGATTCCTTATCGGAGGTACCATGCCTAATCCAGTAGACCCGCGTATGGGGGACCTGGATGACAGCCTCTTTATTTCCCGCGAGATAAGCTGGCTCTCCTTCAACGCGCGGGTGCTGCAGGAAGCGCAGGATCCGGACGTACCCGTCATTGAACGTCTGCGCTACCTTGGCATCTTTTCCAATAACCTGGACGAGTTTTTCCGGGTGCGGGTTGCGGAGGTACGACGTCTGGCATCAATTTCCGCCTCGGACACCAAACAGCAGTACACCCAGTTGCTGGAGGCCATCAACGACCGCGTACTGCAGATTCAAAAGCAGTTCGACAAGACCTATGACATGCTCCTGCGCGAACTTCGCACCCGTGGCATGTACCTTATCAATGAAACCCAGCTTGACGAGGGGCAGGCAGAGTTTGTCCGGCAATATTTCCACGACCGCGTGCTACCGGAACTTGAGCCTATCCTGCTCAAGGACCTGCGCGCCGTACACAACCTGACGGATGAATCAATTTACCTGGCAGTGGACATCCGGTCCGGCGAGAACAGCCACTATGCCCTGGTGGAGGTGCCCACCGATCGCCTGCCCAGGTTTGTCCAGATTCCCCGCCCGCGCGGCCGCAAAGGCAAGGTGTTTATCGTGCTGGACAACATCATTCGCTTCTGTATGCCCCAGGTCTTCCGCGGCGTATTTGCGGTGGACAGTTCCGCAGCCTATACCATCAAGTTCTCTCGCGATGCTGAACTGGAACTCGATACGGACATGACAGAAAGCCTGATCGAGAAGGTTGAATCCGGCCTGAAACAGCGTCGCACCGCCGAGGCCGTCCGTTTTGTCTACGATGCCGCGATGCCTGATCACCTGCTGGCGTTCCTGGCCAAACACTTTAACCTCGGCCGCTACGACAGCAAGATTCCGGGCGGGCGCTACCACAACTCGAAAGACTTCATGGACTTCCCCAACGTGGGCCCAAAGTACCTGGAGTTCCGCCCGCTGGTGCCGGTGGCCATACCCAAGCTGGATCAGGAAGGTGTCAGTTTCTTTGACAAGATCCGTCACGGCGACGTACTGCTGTACTTTCCCTACCACAGTTTTGACTACATCACCGACTTGATGAAAACGGCCGCCCTCGACCCGGAAGTAACGCACATCAAGATTTGCCTGTACCGGGTCGCCAAAAACTCACAGTTGTGTGAAGCACTGATTAATGCCGTCCAGAACGGCAAGCGGGTACTGGCTGTGGTTGAACTGCAGGCCCGCTTCGACGAACACGCCAACATCAGCTGGGCCGAGCGCCTGAGCGAAAATGGTGTAGAGGTCATGTTTGGCGTGCCTGGCCTCAAAGTGCACAGCAAACTGTTTCTCATCGAACGCAACGAAGGTGGCCGTACGGTCTATTACAGCCACATAGGAACGGGGAACTTCAACGAGAAAACCGCCAGGATCTACACCGATTTCAGCCTGCTGACCGTCGACCAGGAGGTCGGCGAGGATATTGCCAACGTCTTTGATTTCCTGCGCTTCAACTACCGTCGGCACAACTACAAACACCTGCTGGTTTCACCTCACACAACGCGATCTGGCATTGAAGGCTTGATTGAACAGGAAATCGAAAACGCCAGGGACGGCTACCCCGCCCGCATCCTGCTGAAATGCAACAATCTGGTTGACTACCGCATTACCAGCAAACTGTACGAGGCAAGCCAGGCCGGTGTTAAGGTGGACCTGATCGTTCGTGGTATGTGCTGCCTGGTACCAGGCATCAAGGGAGTCTCGGACAACATCCGCGCAATCAGCATTGTCGACCGGTACCTGGAACACCCGCGAGTCTATGTCTTTCTGAATCGCGGTGAACCCAAATACTTTATTGGTTCTGCTGACCTGATGGTGCGCAACCTGGACTATCGCGTTGAAGTGTTGTGCCCGATCTATGACAAGGCACACCAGACCATGCTACAGGACATCCTGGACCAGCAGTGGTACGACAACGTCAAGGCACGCGTCCTGGACGAGGGGCTCTCGAACAATTTTGTGATTGGCCGCAGGAACATTCGCATTCGCTCGCAGGAATCTATTCACCGCTACCTGACAGAAGGCAAACTACCCCGCTATCCCAAGACCATCCTTGACCCCAAGGCCAAGCGGCACAGGAAGAAAAAGCGCAAGGAAAAAAAGTAACCCCGCTACTCGTAACTCACGCCCATGCCGGCACGCACATCGTTGTTTACCCCATAAGGTGGTATTGGATACCGCAGGCCGTTTTTTGACAGAGCAGCCAGTCCCGCAATGGTTTTGGGCAGAAACTGCGGCGGAATTGCCATCAAGAGTTCGTCCTCCATCACGCCACCGTAACGCCGTTCAGCAAAACAGGGAATCGACAGGCTGGGTTCACCCGTCTTGAGCGCCCTGCCCCAGGAATCGGCGCAGGAGGATTCCCCCACGCAACCCCATTCCAGCTTTTTGTATCCTGTCCATTGCAGGCCGTTGATCAGCAGGATCATCTGCGCCGGCGTCGCGTAGATCAGGCAGATGTCCGGTGGATTCAACCGACCGGCCGCTAGCGGGCTGACAGCCATTGCCTGGTATCGGCCATGCTCCAGCACGTCCATGGCAGCCTGGTGAGCCGCGGCATCTTCTGCTGTGCCATACCAGACGCCATGCATACGATCACCCGACAACCACTTGTCATCCCGTGGGTGCAGCCCGATCACAGTGCCACACTGCGCGCCCACCAGGTCGTCCATGGTGATGCCGACCGTCCAGCCATTGCGGGACGCCTGCCCCACAATCTGGTCCGTGGTGTGTACCTGGGTGGGCCGACGGATTTTGGGAATGGCCTCCATATCTTCCCGCGTGGCAAACATCTTCATGCCAATGGGTGTGGTGCGCAGCCGCAGGTACTGGTTCAGCCCGGCGACAATCTCCGCACCATTAAAAGTGGTCATGTCTGTAGCAATGGTTTCACTCATGTGTTTCCTCCCCTGGCAACCTGCCTGGCATAACGTTTTTCGATAATTCGCTGCACCTTGGCGTGAACGTTGGCATTCAGCGGCCAGGTCACAGACAGGTACAGGGCCACAACAAAGACGCTGGTCGGCACTATGGCATAGAGAATTCCCAGCCAGAGAAGCTCGGTTGGCCCATTGGTCACATCCGGTGCAGT
Source organism: Pseudomonadota bacterium (assembly GCA_047947185.1). Lineage (GTDB taxonomy): Bacteria > Pseudomonadota > Gammaproteobacteria > Pseudomonadales > Azotimanducaceae > JANQJA01. Next base: position 5,466,561 of record CP170502.1, on the reverse strand, counting down.
GGAATACCCCACCATGGCCAGGATCGGCAACGAGAGCCCACCAAAGGAGGCCGCACACTTGGTCATGAAGCCCAGAATGGCGAAGTAGCTTGCCGGTCGGGAGCTGCCGGAACGGATGGTATCAACATCTACCACATCTGCCAGCATCGCCCGCGGCAGGTACGCAAATGCCCCAAAACAAAAGCCTTTCAGCGCAAACAGCACATAAAACTCGGTGACCTGCCCATATTCAAGGAAGAAAACACTGACCGAGACAATACTCACGAACACCATGGCACAGGCCAGCGACTGGTGTTTCCCCCACTTGTGCGCAATCCAGTCCCAGACCGGAATGGCCGCCAGGCCAACCCCAAAATAGATCACGTAAAGCCTGCCCACTCGCCCGGCCCCAATGTAGTCCTGCACAAAAAACAGTGACAGCGTGTTCCTGAAGTTCTCACCACCGGCAATCAGCAGTTCAATAACGAGCAACCGCATAAACAGCTTGTTGTGGTACATCTTCACCAGGCCATCTTTCAGGGACACCCTGGGCGCATTGAAGTCGGGCACCTCCGGCACCCGCCAGATCACCAGCATGGCTGTTACCGGCAGCAGGCTGACCACCACCCAGCCAAAATTACCCAGGACAAAACTCGCTTCGGTGCGGTGAAAAATTTCTTCCGAGATGAGGACAATGCCAGAGGCCATCATGAGGCCAATCAGCACGTACTTTTCCCGGGCCGACTGGATCATGGTGCGGGTATGGTACTCGGACGACAATTCTGCGCCCCAGGCAGAGTACGGTAGGCCAATCAGCGTGGTTGAAGCCCGCAGCAGGATAAAAAAGAATGCCAGGTAATAGATGGTGGCGCCGGTTTCCGGGTTCAGGAGCATCCATACCGCAAATGCATAGACAGGCACACCCACCACAATCCAGGGTTTCCTGCGTCCCCAGCGGGTTTTCACGCGGTCACTCAGAAAACCCATCACCGGGTCGCTCACGGCATCAAAAATAGCCGCCGCAAAAATGACCGCGCCAATCAGGCCAAGGCTGATACCAATTTCCGTGGAATAAAGGCGGGGAATCCAGACGCCCAGCGGGTAGGACATAATCGCCAGCGGCAGGCTGATTGACCCGTAAATCCAGGCCATGGGCCGTGTGACGGTCGGCAACTCGATCCGACCTGGCCTAGCTGTGCTGCCCGCGCGCGCAACGCCCGTAACTTCAGACATCTCTCCCCCCCGGTGTCCAAGTTTTTCTTCCGGGGTTAAAGATAGCAAAAAAAAGGGCAGAGTTTCTGCCCTTTTCCTCGCCCGTCAAGTCTGTGTGAGTGGTGCTGCCCGAACCTGCACGGGACAGGCGTAATTTACGTTACGCGGCAGCCTGCAGGTACGGCATCATCTTTTCGAACGCCTTGGCTTCAATCTGCCGGATGCGCTCCATGGAGACGCCATACCGCTCCGAGAGTTCTTTCAAACCTGCCTTTTGATCGGTCAACCATCGGCTTTCCACAATGTCACGGGACCTCGGGTCCAGCGACGACAGTGCTTCAGTAAGACCAGCAGATTGCATCAGGCTGAGTTCTTCTTCAGCGACAACCAGCGCAGGGTCTTCTTCCTCGCCCCGCGTCAGATAGGCCGAGGGACCAAACGATGCGCCTTCCTCGTCATCGTCACTGCCGCTGACTTCAAAACTCTGGTCAAAGTTGGAAAGCCGGGCTTCCATTTCCATGACTTCCTCGGGCTTGACACCAAGATCTTCCGCCACGGCCTCCACTTCTGCGTTGTTGAACCACCCAAGCCGGTTCTTCTGGCTGCGCAGGTTAAAGAAAAGCTTGCGCTGGGCTTTGGTGGTTGCCACTTTGACAATCTTCCAGTTTTTCAGGATGTACTCGTGTATCTCTGCCTTGATCCAGTGCACGGCAAATGACACCAGGCGTACACCGTGGCTACGATCAAATTTCTTGACTGACTTCATCAGCCCCACGTTACCCTGCTGGATCAGGTCTTCCAGTGGCAGGCCGTAACCCGAATAACTGCGCGCCACATAAGCCACGTAGCGCAGGTGCGACATGACAATCTGGCGCGCCGCGTCCAGGTCATTCTCTTCATGAAACTTGCGGAACAGGTTGGTCTCTTCCTCCGGCGTCAATATCGGAATCTGGGCAATGGCATCCAGGTACCCATTCAGGCTACCGGTACCAAGCGCCGGCAGGAATTGCTGGGTTGTAATGGCAGTCATCTAAGTTACCTCTCCTGTTAAAAAGTGCGCGACTGAAGATCGCTTTTCCCGACCAATTAGAGTTCTCACGCACACAATTGTTCCCTATGTTGGGGCACTCCCGCAGGTTTCAAGAGGATTCATGACCTGGGTCAACAGAATCCGCCCGCCGCCCTAACCAATTGTTTTCACGAGCATTTTGACCACAGAAAGCGGAAAAAGTTGGCAGGCTGCCAGTTTCGCCAATGCGACATTCGCCGCCACCCCAACAGTGCGCCAGAGACCTTTCACCAGCGGACCGGACACCGTCGCGTACCCCTGATCCGGCCAGCCAGAGAGTCCGCACAGCGGCCTACTTTTCCCTGAGTCTATCCCTGAGACGCCCGGCGTAGTGCCGGACCTGTGCCCAGTCAGTGTATTCATAGTCCCTGGCGGTATCCGTATCCGCACCCACCTGACCGGCAATTTTTCTCATCAGCCACCTGACCGGCAGCGAATACTTTGAATAGCTGAGCGCACCCGCCACCATTTCGGTGTCGGGGAAATCAACCGACAGTGCCTGCTGCATCTTGCCCCGGGCGTCCGCCAGCCACTCCGCCCTGATCAAAGGGTCTTTCGTTGCTGCACTCAGCAATACCAGGAAAAAGCTCCTGGGCTGCCGGGAAATCTGGTCCGCCTGACTATTGACGAAATGCACCAGTTCGCGCTCAAGCCCACCCAGGTGCATGGAAGCGCCAAATACCAGCAGGTCATAGGCGCCCGGGTTGATCTCACTGGTCCGGGCTGAATCAGCAGCGTCTACCAGGTCCACATCAACACCCGCCTCAAGCAGGTGCTCGGAGAGCCTGTTGGCTATTCTGGCCGTTTGACCCTCGCGTGACGCAAAAAGAATGAGCACTTTTCCAGGTGTCATGTTAGCCCGGCCCCCACATCCCCGGCTTCACCCCCCGGCCTGCCTGCGCAACAATTTGAGGATACGGCTGTAGATAATTTCTGTAATCGTCCAGGTATGGCCCCCGTTGGTATTAACAAACTGGACCACTACCGCATCAATGTCCCTGTGGTAGCGCGCGATACTTGAATACCCCGGTAACAGACCCGTATGTTCGTATTCGTACAGGGACGAATAGATCGCTTGTTCCTCCTCATTCAGCAGCGTGCCATCGTTCAGTGCGCGCAGGAACACCGCCACATCTTCAGCCGTTGCAACCATCGAACCACCCGGGTGAATAAAGTCGTTGGTGGTGATCGCCGGGCCATAACCCACAAAGTAGCCGCTCATCATCTTATCCAGGTCGACTTCGCTGAGCAGACTGTAGGTGTGTGCCAGGCCCAGCGGGTCCAGGATCTGCTCTTTGATATAGCGGTGATGACTGTAGCCCAGGGTCGCGTCGAGTATTTGCCCCAGCAACCAGTAGTTGGTATTCGAATAGCGATAATCCGTACCCGGCTCAAAGTCTGCAGGCATCTGGACCACCAGTTCGAGCGGGCCCCTGTTGTCCTTGTAGGGCTCACCCCAGGGATAGTCAGGATGATCACTGTAGTTGGGCAGGCCGCTGCGATGCTGGACCATCTGTCGCAGGGTCACCCGATCGGCGTTGACAATCTTGCCGGCCATGTCGGGCAGGTATTCCGCCAGGGTCCTGTCCAGGGACAACTGTTGTGCGGCCACCAGTTTGGCCGTGGCTGCAGCAATATATAACTTGCTGATACTCGCAATCTTGAACAACGCCTGTGGATCAGCCGACAGGCGCGCATCCCGGTCTTTCCAGCCCGCCGCATAACCTTGCGGCGGCTGCCCCGCCTGGTCCACATACACGATAATGCCATCCAGCCCATGCTGCGGCGCCTCGTCCACCTGCGCTGCAATCGTCTCGGGCATGGGCGCAAGCCATGCCCAGACAATATCCCGGGGCACAAACACCAGGGCACAGACCACGGCAACCATGGCCATGATGACGCGCAGGATCTGGATTGGAGTCCTTTTGCTCATCGGGAGGCGTTTTCAGGCATGAGCCGCGAGGATAACATTTCAGGGCATCCTTATCTGCCCGCCAGCTTTGGCACGCGAAACCCAGGATTCACGGCCGGCACCTTTCCGGGAATCAACAGCCTGAACAGATCCTGTCCCAGAGCCTGCTTGTGGATATCCCACCACTTGGCCATTGCACCCTATGACGTTCCAGCCCCAACAGTCGCCAGGGCATTTCCCCTCTCGTCAGCGCTTTGTGGCACGCGGCAGTTTGCCCCACTCAATGAGTGGAAGCAGAACCCCAGATCATGAAGAAGTTAGACAGGAACGGCGACGGTGAGATTGACCTTGAGGAGTGGGAGCGCGCGTAATACAGAGAAGAAAATGGCAATAAAGGAAGTTGGAGAGGACTACGCGAGGACCCAGCATCACGAACTCGTAAAACCATTTGACGGCACCCACCCATACCTGGGTCCCGGCGCACTCGGAAAAGACTCTGGCAAGGCGAAATCTGCTTTTTTTTGCTGGCGGCAGCTTTGGCTTTTCTGGTCTGCGGTGCCGCGACAACAACAATGCTTTACACCGCGACCATCCAGACCGGTCGACAAGCCAAGGGTTGCCGTCGACGGCGGCGAGTCAGACTACCAGCCATCAAAACCGCTCAAAACCTGGCACCTCAAAATCTTCGGTGAGGATCGCATTCAGAAACAACGACACACCCACATCCCCTGTCCACAATGAATACCGGTAATCGCCTGTTGCTTCCCGCGTCGCTTCCGCTTGCTTGATCGAAACCGCGGCAAACTGTTTCGCTCGATCGAGCCATTTCTCCTCGCGGGTTGCCTCGAACAGCTTGAGAAATGCCCAACCATTACCTGCGGTGCCGTGGCAGAAGCCCGGTCCTTTCTGCAGAGGCCCGGCATCCCAGGTAAGCTCACCGGCTTTCAGCAAGACCTCATCAAACTCCGGGTCAGCACCCATCAGTGGCGCCAGGCAAATCACCACCCCAGGCGCACCATGGCAGAACTGTACCAGATAGGCATTTCGCCCCTCCCTGTTGTTGTCGATTGACTGGCGCCAGTTCACGTAGCCACCTGCCTGCACGCAGGTCAGCTTCGTTGTCGAGATGATCAATTGCCGCCATTGCTCCCTTTCTGTTTCAGTCAGAAAGGGAAAGGCCTTAATGATGGCGAGCGAGTTACCAGCAAAGCCGTGCCCAGCACCGAGGATATGCGCATGCTCCCCATAGAGAAATTGATCCCATAGCTTCGCTTGTGTCGATGGCGAGGTCACCAGTTGGGACTCGAGGTACTTGAGGCCCCTGTCGAATAACCCGGCATTTTCTCGACCCACCAGACCTTGTTTCAAAAAGCTGGCCAGCACCAGCAGGGAGCCGGGTGAACCCCACAACAGTTCCAGCACGCTGTTTTCCAGGTTGTCTTCAATCAAATTCAGCGCATCTGCCTTCAACGATTCAGATGCCTGGTCAAACTTGATCTGGGCCACCACGCACCCGAGTTCCGCGATCAGCAGGCCCTTCAGATACTCCGCTTTGTTGGGATGAGGTATGCCTTTCATCATTACGCTGGTTTGCAGCTCTCGACAATCGGCTAACTGCTCTTCGTAGTGGTTTCGAAGCGTTCCGTGGCCTAGGCGTTCGAGTTCCTTCTGCGCCCAGGCAATGCCAGCGATACCGAGGTAGAACGGCATGTAGAACTTGTCGTTCGGCGGCCTGCCATCGTTTGGATGCGCGGGCCAGTAACCCGTTGATGCATGTCTCTCTTCAGTCGCCTCGAACAGCGTGGAAATAAATGCCTCGGATCGGGATTGATCCCATTCGGCTTCAATTCTGACGTGACGCGTCGGCTCAAAAAGCTCGCTCATGAGTGCTCCGGTGCATGGGTATCCATAGTTGCTGATCCAAAAGAGAGGTATGCGCCATACCGAAGTATGGGAAGAACAAACCCCATGCCCCAAAGCTGCCAATCCGCTATTCGGAAATGAAAGCTGGGTTCTACTGGCCCAGGTATCCCGCCTTCATGGCCACGATGTTTACTGTCCAGGACCGGGTGTCGGCCCGAAACTCCTCGATCACTCCCACACATCGCTCCAGCTGGCCAGAGCCTGCATCCTATGCCACACGACATGAGTTCAGGAAGAATAAACCACATGCTGTTGTGGTTGGCAATGCGGCGGAGGAGGCCGGCTCTCTCCAAACAGCGTGCAATCCGGGATGCGATGGTGAGGGTGATGACGTCGAGTTCCTCTCGGGTCGGTGGATTTCCCGGCCAGACGTCGCCTTTTGCGTCGTACACGCCGTTTATATCGAGCATATGAAAGCGGGCACCCTTTCCAAACAACTACCAGGCAATCAGATACCGCCAGCAGCGATCTCCAGTACCGCATGGCCCGCCTCTGCCAGCATCTCCGGCCCCGTGATTTGCGCCGGTGTATCGGTCATCAAATGGTGGTGGGCTGAGCCACCGGCAAAACCCCAGACCGGATAGCCACGCTCGGCCATAAGCACCATCTCACCACCGGGAGTTGAGGTAAGCCGCGGCGCTATTGCGAGCGGTGCCAGTGCCGCCTCTAGCCTGGGCATCATGGCTGCCTGATTGGTCATGACCGCGCGAAGCCTGGAAACCTTGTCTGTTCTCTTCCAGGGATTGGTCTCGTAGTGCCAGGTGGCGATGCCCGCGCCCAGGTGCAGCCATTGCCCGACCCGCTCGGGGGCAGGCGCATCATGATCGACAAAATGGCGAATGCCGACGCCGTTAAGTTCATGCGCACTTGATGCGACCATGGTGACATTGACGGGCGGTCTTGTCGCACCGATCCACTCGGCCATCGCCAGCCAGAGCGCAATACCCGGTCCCCGTTCACCGGCACATTGAAACCAGCCACTTGCAGGTGTTGAAATCACCCACTCGGGTTTCCCAGGCGCACCCTCGTAGTGACCAACAACTTCATAAGCCCGCGCAGCAGGTTCAAGTTGACCTGCTATCTGCATCGACACCCGATCGCCATCTTTCAGTTGGTCCGCAACCCTGCTGCCAACAAGCATTACCGGTGCTGGCCTGGGCTCGAGTCCATCCATTGCATTGAGCGCAACCAGTTCACCGGAAGGATGAGGCGTCAGGGCCAGCACGCCAACCGCACCTTGCTCCAGCAGCGATGTAATGAGGCCGCGCTGGCCGCCACTTCGCAGGACACTCGCACCCCGGGTATTGACCTCAACCAACGCAACCTTGCCGGCGAGGTTGCGCGGGCTACCGGTACCCTGCACCCTCACCAGGTCACCCCTGCATTCACCCGTGCGCGGCCACCAGAGTGGATAAGCGACCATCGATTCGCCGTTTACGGTCAGCCGGTGCTGCTCGAGAAAAAATTGCTGGAGCGAAAAAGGCACCTTGCGCGTGTCGAAACCTGCTGCACTCAGGCGGGTAGCAAGCCAGTTTGCCGTAGCAAGATCTGCTGGCGTGGCGGTCTGGTGAAACCCGAAGTTGGCATACTGCACAACACTGTTATAAAGCTGATGGCCGTCCATTGCGTCCTTCCCGTTTTGCCCCACTCCTTTCACCACGTAGCCTGCTGCGCCGCCCAGCAACGCCAACCGAAGTACCTGCCTGCGCGATAGATTCATACTGGAAACACAATGTCCATGTCGAGGAATTCCTGGGCATTATCAGAGAAAAACAGGTTGAGCTCTTCTTCAGTAAAGGAGATGCCATACTCTGCGCCTTTGGTAGTAAAAACCTCGACCCAGGCACGCTCTGACCAGTCACTTGCATACACGGGAAAGTCACTGCCAAACATGATCTTGTGTCTTGCGGGCGTATCGAGCATTCGACGCACCACCGCCAGCACGTTAGCCGTTGGATCAACAAACATGTCCGATTGCCAGTCGCCAATATCCATGAACATGTTGTGTTTTGCACCGCAAAGACAGATGGCTTCCTCTGTCCAATGGGGTGCGCCACCGCTGGTCAGCGCAATGTTAAGATTCGGAAAATCGTTTGCCACATCCTCAAAATACAACGGATGGCAAAAACGGGAGTTGTGCGAACTGCCAATAATCGAACAATTCGGCCCTATCGGTATGCCGAGTTCAGAGCAGGTTTCATAGATTGGATAACAATGTTCCCTGTCGTTTGGTGCAAAACCAAAAAAATGGGGCGCAAATTCGCCCATACCAATAACACCGAGTTCTTCAACTGACCGCCGCAGCAGTGCAATACCTTCTTTGCCACGCCGCGGGTCGATCGCTGCACACAACAGAAAGCGGCCAGGGTATGCGTCCACGACGCCTTTCAGTTGTACAAGCTGATGCCAATGATCAACCCGAAGCTTTTCGCCGGTGTAATCAAAGTCCATGGCATACAGGACTGCCGTATCAATGCCGGCTTCATCCATCTGGTCCACAAACCGGCGCCCCTGCTCCATGATGCCAGGGCCATATTCACCCCTGCCCTCTCCGCGCTGCTGGCGCAACGCTGCGATGCGGTATTCCGTGTCCGACAAGGGCTTCCTGGGCGCCTGTCGCCGCCTGTTGGTCTTCGCCTTGCGCTCAAATATTGCGCCTTTGAACCATTCACGTGACTGAAGATGAACGTGTGCGTCTATCCAGGGTGCCAACTTTTCTATTTTGTTCACTGAGCCACCTCCGTTAGCGATTGCCAGGGAGAGCGGCGCACCAGCAAAAATCGTCGCTGCGCCAGCGCCAGCCGTCGACAGGAATCTCCGTCTGGTCCAACCCACGCTCAATCTCCCTCCAGATCAGGTGAACCTAACTGCAGATCAACCACCTGACATGACATAAACGACAAGATTTGAATTGCACAGGGCATGCCCGCCGGTAGCCGTGTTGCATAGCCTCAAAATTTACAACAATTACTGCCAGCGATGCACAAGCGTGACCATTATCCTCCAGATTGACCAGGACTCACCAAATCAAGATCGACACTGGTGCAGATTTACCTTAATGCCTGCGATCTGTCTGCGGCATCCTCATCTTAAGCCCTCTCACTAACAGTGCGTCGAGTCTGAGTGCAGAAGCGGCGGACCTTCGGGGCCAGATTCGCCTGAAGCTAATGAAAGCCGAGCAAAAGCTGCTGTCCACTATCACGTGAGCAGGGAGCATTTCAGCAACGAATTAACGTCGAATAACTTTACAGATCGGCATCATAATATTTGGCATATCGCCATAACCGCTTGAAACAATACGCCTTTTTGAACCTGGGTATGGTATTTGCGTGTGCAAATGAATCTTATGGAAAAGCGCCCCAGACAAAATGAACGCAATCATCCTGAAATCACTACTTATCGTGTTGACGTGCTTGTTACCGGCCACGGCTCTAGCCACACCAACACCATATTCAACGCTGGGAGAAATTACCTCGGTGATCGGAAGCAACCCCTGGGGCGTTGGTATAAATGATCAAGTGACAATTAGCGGCTCCTACTTCAGAGACGGGGAGCCCACCCTCAGCTATACCACCTATGTACTTGACTACAACCAGCCAACCGAGATTGATTTCCTCTCCTTTGGCGCCCCAGGAAGTGTTGAATTCAGCGGCACCGCCTATGGTACAGGGAACTTTTACAACGGCGGCAGTCCAGAGTCCAGCTTTCTCGCGGGCATAAACTCTTATGGCAGTATCGCCACCGCGATGGGGTGGCGGTTCGTGTCCTACGGTGGCGCCTTCTCGATTTCTGATGGCAACAGCGGCGCAGAAATTCAGGGCGCGTGGATTGGTCCAGCCAGTAGTTCACAAAGCGTCCCGGTACCGCCTGCCGCTTTGTTGGTTCTGTCGGGCCTGGTACTGATACAGCTCACCGGCGGGATGCGGCACAGGGCGAGTTGAAAGGGCAGACAGGCTACGCTGGAGTCCGCATCACCGGCCAAATCCTGGCGCGCGATGCGACTCGTTGCTTGCACGAATTGGTCTGATCCTTTCTGACTATCAGAAATTCGCCTGTCTGTCTCTGGAATCCAAGCTCTGGTCGATCCCAACCCGGGCGCAGCACCCCACCCCGGATTATGCGTCTACAGGGTAGATTACCTCATCATCATCTATTCGCTCACCAATCATCAGGTAGCGTACAGGCTCACTGGTATGATTTTCCAGGTGATGGAATACAGCCTGGCCAGCCGGAAAATGTACGTAGGATCCAGGCTCCAACGCATACTGCGCGGAACCGAGATGCAGCGTGACAGACCCGGAGAGTACGTACAGGTGTTCCTCCTCACGGGTATGGTAGTGAGATGGCCGGGTTGTACAACCCGGCGACAACTCCAGGATACCCACACCGATCCCGGCACTGCCGCCTACATCACAGAGCGCCTTGCCACGGATCTCCCGCTCTGTGCCCGGGTACCAGACTTCCCATGGAATATCGGACTCGCGGACCGGCACTTTCATCGGTTCACCCACAGTTGGCATCCAGTCAGATGACCCTGCCCTGCGGGCACAGCGCTATTGCGCACCGGTTTCGACAGCGCCTTATTCTTTTGAGTCAGTTTCATTTCGCGCCCCAGCCTCCTTGCCAGACTCTTATGAACCCTGGTCCCCGGGATTGATAGCTGCCAATGCCCCTTTTTCTTTGACCAATTACGAGTCTGCTCAACCATCCTTTTGCCCTGTATTGCCACTACTCGGTGACAGAAAAAACGCCAGACCCAGCAGTGCCGTGCCTGCCAACAATGCAGCAACCACCTCGTTCGAAGGCGACAGGTGAAAGGAGCCGCCAGTCGTACCCGCAAGCATCAGCAGGAGAAAGACCAGCGTTGCAATTACGCCGGCAACCCTGCACAAGATAGTCGCCGCCGTTGAAAGTGACTTGTAGAACATGGATAGGAGAACGAGGATCGAGAATGCCGGGAATACGAGGAGCGCGACAGACCAGCCAAACACTGAGTTGATGTAGAAAAACAGGCTGAAACCAAGCAGTGCCAACAGGAATTTCAGAATTGCAAATATCATGACGCTAACAACCTGTCCATGGCGGGGTTGCAGACAAAACTCCCGATTTCAGCCGCAGGCACCGGCAAAGTTGTGTTTCATCAGGTGATGATTTCGTTTTTCCCGTCAATTTGGCATCACACCAGCCAGTTGGCCCCTTTGCCTCACAGGGGACTTGCGTCCTGTAGCAGGGGCCAGGCTGCGACGCAGCGAAGGTCCAGCCCGCAAGGTGAACTTGCCCGCATTTGTCAGGCATTGCTTGTATAGAAACAAATTTTGTTTCTGTCCAGGTCTCTGATGTAAGCCGAATGCATGTTGGAGCGTATTCCAGGTTCACCTTCACTCGCACCACCCAAATCAAGGGCTTTTTGATGCAAGCGATTCACCTCTTCAATTGACTCAACATGGAAACCAAGCATGGTGCCATTTCCATTCGATGCTGGGCGCCCATCATACGGCTCAGCAATCGCAAACATAAAGTCTGCATTTCCCCAAAGCGTCATACGACCCTGCCCGTGGAGTTTGTTCAAACCACACCCATCAAACAACTCATCATAGAACGCGACAGCCTTTTCCTTGTCGTTAGTTCCAAAAACAAAATAGTTCATTTTCATTTGTATTACCCGAATCTGTTGGTTGAGGTGTACAGCAACCATTGTGAATTACGTTATCGTCTCGTTCGGCTCGGCAATGGGTTAACTTCGCCGGGTAGATAGTCAGCTGCCATGTACGCCGGGCCAATTCTGATGGCGCTACCCGCCATCAGCTTTCGTTGCCGTATCGACAAGCGCGGCCATCGCAGATGCTGCTGCCCCGCTCGATTTCAAACCTTCCAAGACACTGACCCTGTTCTTTTGTGGCTGGTTCTGACTGACCTTCCACTTGCCCAAAAGCCTGGTAATGACGATTTCGAAGCCAACTATACTAGCGACCAGTTTTTCAGTGAACTCGTGGGGCGCATCAGAAACTGCCCAGGGTTCCGGGAAAACTGATTCATTGTGGTTCGTCAGGGCTTCGAGTTGTGCCCGTAACCAAGAGACGTCATCAACAACGCGTACATATCCATAGGCATGGACCACTGCATAGTTCCATGTGGGTACAACTTTCCCCGTCTCCGGTTTGGTGGCATACCAGGACGGGGTGATATAGCAATCCGGACCATGAAACACGGCCAGCACTTCAGTGTTCCTCTCGAAATCATCCAGGATCGGGTTGGCACGCGCAACGTGCCCCTGCAAGGTGCCAAAGGGGGCCGGCGATTCAACCAGGTGGACTGGAATGTGATTAGCGTTCAACCCGCTCGAAGACAAAGTAACCAGGGTCGCCAGGGGGCTGGCACGGATGAGATCGTGCATCACGCCAACGCTTGTTTCTTCAAAATGCTCAGGTATGTACATGTTGCCTTTCGAGTCCGGTTAATGACGAATTGAGTGACAGGCCACGCTGGCGCAGCGTCGGCCGGACGCACGACACGGGGTGATTTCCCTTGTTGGTTTCAACTTGACGTTGTTACCTGCTCGGTCCGCCCCAGGTGATTTGCCGACAGGAAGGACCACCGAGGCAGTTCTTCCTTGAAACTGATGCCGGTTGCAATAAGGTCATGTGGCTCGTGCATGCAGGCGAGGGCCAGGTGAATCTCCCCTGCCCATTTGCTGGACCGAAAGAAGATTCTGGTTCCACAGGCGGTGCAGAAAGCCCTTTCTGCTTCCGGACTCGATTGAAACCACTTCAGCAATGGCTCTCCCTGGTCCAGGCTGAACTGTGCCGCGGGCCCACCAAGCCAGCCAACCACCGAGGCACCATGCGCCCTCCGGCAGGATTCACAGACACATTCCGCAACGAACCTTGGCGTGCCGGTCCAGGAGAACTGAACCTGCCCACAGATACATGAACCCCGGTAGCGCACGTTCACCACAACGTTCCTCAAGCACCTATCGGTGCAAAACAAGACCGCAGAAAACGCGGCCCAGGGGCACATCGAATACAGAGAAAATAATCTCTGGTACAAAGCGCACTGCCCGCGTCCTCCCAATAGATGTTGCCGCCCACTCGCCAAGCCGGATTCCATCATCCGAATCCAATCCGAGTCGCGGCAGGCAATTCAGGAACTACTTTTACGCCTTCGCCGACCCAGTTGTCCAGAAGGCTGGGCCGAGGATTCGAATGATGTGCTTCCGCCAGGTGAAGCGAACGGTGACTATCCCGTCGCCCAAATCCCCGAAACAAAAATACCTTTCTTCTCGCGCCGTCCTGTAAATGATATCCCCGGCAATGACTCGTCGTGGATCCGCGAAAGCGTATTGAGACTTCAAAAAGCTGAGACCGTGCTTTCCCTGGTTCCCGGCATCTTTCTTCGGGACCCAATCAGAGCTTGCCATGTACCCGCTTCTACTCTGATATGGCCAAAATGCCATACGCTGGTATGTTCCACCAATAACACTCAAAAGCCGGGGTGCCCGGGACTATCTACATCTGCCGGAACAAATGGGCATAGGTGTCGCTCACCCGCAGGGTGTCGGTACAGCCTTTCAGGGTCAGCGTAAACCGACCGCGAAAATCACGCCGTGCCACTTCTATGTGCGCGAGGTTAACCAGGGTACTGCGGTGCACACGCCAGAAACGCTCGGGGTCCAGTTCCGCTTCCAGTTCCTTGATGGATTTGCGAACCAGGTGCTCGGCGTCTGACGTGCGTACCGAGGTGTACTTGTGATCAGCGCGGAAGTAGAGCACGTCGTCCACGGAGATTATCCGGGTTTCACCCAGGTGCCCCACCCTGATCCAGTTCAGCCAGGTGGGTTTGGGTGTGGCCAGCCTGGCGAGCAGTGTTTCCAGTTTGCTCACGTCTGGCACCTCGTGGTCCGTTTGCAGCCGGTCGATGGTGCGCTGCAGGCGCTCGTCGTCGACGGGTTTAAGCAGGTAGTCCACTGCCGCGTGTTCAAAGGCGTCTACCGCGTACTGGTCAAATGCCGTGACAAACACCACGCGCGTATTGCCGGTGATACGCGCGGCAACCTCCATGCCGGACAATCCCGGCATGCGAATGTCCAGGAAAGCAACATCAGGCTGGTGCTCATCGATGGCGGCGAGCGCCTCCCGGCCGTTAGCGGCGCGCGCGACTATGTCGAGTTCCGGCCAGAGGCTGGCCAGGCGGGTAGAAAGGTAGGCCAACAATGTTGGTTCATCGTCGGCCACGACGGCTCGCATGGCTTTGGTCCGGGTGTTCATCGGAGCCGCCGGTAAGGTACGGTCACGGTTACCCTGAGGCCACGGGGTGATTCATCCGCCAGCTCCAGTTTTGCGGTATTGCCGAACATCAGGTACAGGCGTTCCCGCACATTGGCCAGACCAAACCCCGTGCCCTGTGCACTCAGCCCCAGGCCGGGTCCGTCGTCTGCAACCACAATGGCCATCTGGGTCTCAAAAGGCCTGACCTCAAGCCGAATGGTGCCGCCCTCTTCCAGCGGTTCTATCCCGTGCACCACGGCATTTTCCACCAGCGGTTGCAGGATCAGGGGAGGCAAAGCGATGGCGGCGGCATCCGTGGTGTTGTGGATTTCAAAACGAAGTCGGTCCCCCATCCTGATCTGCAGGATCGACAGGTAATCGTTGATCAGGTCGAGTTCATCCTGCAGCGTGGTGTGCTCACTCCGGCTGCGCTGCAGCGAGGCACGCAGAAACTGGCTCAATTTTCGCAGCATGAGTTCAGCGCGTTCGGCATCGGTGTTGATCAAGGAAAGTACGTGCGACAGGGTGTTGAACAGGAAGTGGGGTTCAATTTGTGACTGCAGCAGTTTCAGTTCGGTCTCCAGCAGCCGCTTTTCCGACATCACGCGATCAAACGCCTGCTGGTGCAAGGTCTCGCGCATCTCGTTCATGGAGTAGTAGCTGTAGAAAATGTAGGTGGCAATCAGGGCTATCACCAGGCTCATCAGTGCAGCCCGCTGGTCGATCATCTCGGCCAGCGGCACATTGTTGATGAAGGCGCCCAGTGTCATCCCTAGGAAGACACCAGCGGGCACGGTGACCATCCAGACCTGCCAGATGGGCGCTGATGGCAGGCGTGCCATGGCCGTCACCGTCAGTAAATGGGTGCTGATACCAATACACAGGGAAAAAATCAGGGAATCAAGAAAAGTCTGGCGGGCGATGGCCCAGAGCAGCAGCGCGATGGCAGTGCAGATGAGCACGGTAAAACCCAGGTCGCGCAACAACACCAGACCACCGCTTCGGCGCGCCGCAAAAGTGTGAAGCCTTGATTCCTTTAATCCGTCCATGCGCACTTCGCATCATGGTGCCAAAAACTGACTTTAACGCTGCAGACAGCAACCTGCGAGTCGGCGCGACAGAACCCGCCAGTCCCGGCCTGAAAGCCGGAATGCCGCGACGGGCCGATACGGATCAGATAGAGGTGACAATCACCGCCAGGACAATCAGGAACACGGTAAGGCCGGCGAAACCCGCCATGGTGTAGCCCAGCGATCTGACCGTTGCCTGATCTTCGTTATCAAATACAGCCATTGTTTTTCTCCAGGGTGAAGTGCCTACAGCGTTAATGATTTCCAGCGGGAGGTCAAGATAAAATATTGGCCACGCCGTCCCGGAAACCGCCGTATGCCGGAACTACCTGACCTGACCGTCTACCTGGATGCCCTGGCCAGTCGCATCAGCGGCGAACCGCTGCGCGGTATTCGCATTGCCAACCCGTTTGTCTTGCGCAGCGTTGACCCCACCCCCGAACAACTCGTTGGTTTGGGTGTCACCGGGTTTCAGCGCCTGGGCAAACGGCTGGTGATCAACCTTGAAGATGACTGCTTTATTGTGATTCACCTGATGATTGCCGGGCGCCTGCGGTGGCGCGACCCCGGTGCCAAACTGCCGGGCCGGCTGGGCCTTGCAGGGTTCGACTTCGACCCGGGTACACTGGTTCTGACCGAAGCCAGCCAGAAGCACCGCGCGTCTGTTCACCTGGTGCGCGGCCGGGCGACACTGCGCAGTTTTGACCCCGGCGGCAAGGAATTTGCCGGGCTGTCCCTGGAAGGTTTTGTGGCAGCGCTTTCGCAGGAAAACCACACGCTGAAGCGCGCCCTGACTGACCAGCGGTTTATCGCGGGCATCGGCAACGCCTATTCGGATGAAATCCTGCACCGGGCCAGGCTAAGTCCCATGCGCCAGGTGCGCCAGCTGAGCGAAGCCCAGTGGCAAGCCCTTTATCTGGCTTGTGGCGAAGTGCTGGCAGAGTGGACCGCGCGTCTGCGGCGGGAGGCGGGAGACGCGTTTCCAGAGAAAGTCACCGCCTTCCATGCTGAGATGGCCGTGCACGGCAGATACCGCTCACCCTGCCCGGACTGCGGCAAACCGGTGCAACGCATCCGGTATGCCACCAATGAATGCAACTACTGCGCGGTCTGCCAGAACCAGGGAAACCTGCTGGCAGACCGCGCCCTGTCACGCCTGCTGAAAAAGGACTGGCCCAGGCGCCTGGAAGATCTCGACTAGTAAACGATCGAGCTGATCAGCGCCATGCTGCCCAGCACAACACCCAGCGCCACCGCGCAGGAGATTGTTGCTGCAAATGCTGACGCCCATGGGTCTTCAATGATCTGCGCGATGCGCTGGTCAAGGGTTGTCGGCTCCAGTACGGCCGCTACTGCATCTTTGGTTTCGTTGGATTGATTTCCGGTCATACTGCGCTCCTGGGTGCCTTGCCGTTACAATTTAAGAAGCCGCTATTCTATGGGCCAGCCACTACGAAACAACTTGGTTTAAACTGCCGCAGGAATCGGAAATACCAGATGAACCAAATGCCGTTTGCTGTACCACTGGCACCTGTTAGTCGCCTGCCAAAACCAGTAACCTCCACGGGATGAAAGCTGACATCAAAGACCTGGGCCTGTTGCTGGACTCGAAAGTCCCGCTGCTTGTCATCGAATCAATTGAAGAGCCCCGGGTGCTGGAAATGATCACCCGCCTGGCGATCAAACGTACGCTACCCATTTACACCTGGTCCGTGACCGAAGGTCTGCACCGCCTGGGGTTTGGCGCGGGGGTGGAGGAAGAGAGCAGCACCGACGCCACCAATGTGCTGCGGCACATCAAGGCAGAACACCAGCCCGCCATTTTTGTCCTGTGCGACTTCCATCCCTATTTGAAAGACGAGCCACTTAACATCCGCCTGCTGCGCGAGATTGCCATGCAGCACCAGCGCCTGGGCCACACGGTGGTGCTCCTCAGCCATCGCATTACCCTGCCCGAGGAACTCAGGCGCTACAGCGCCAGGTTTGAACTCTCCATGCCCAGTGAGGAGCAGCTGATGAGCATGGTCCGCGAGGAAGCCAGCAACTGGTCACGCAACCAGGGCGGCAAAGCCGTGCGGAGCAACACACGCGCCTTCAAACAACTTGTCAGTAACCTGAAGGGCGTAACAATGCAGGACGCCCGCCAACTGGTGCGCGGGGCCATCTATGATGACGGCGCTATTGCCGAGTCGGACCTGCACACCCTCAACAAGGCAAAGTTCGCCCTCATGGATATGGAGGGCATCCTCAGCTTCGAATATGACACGGCCAACTTCAGTGAGGTGGGCGGACTGGGTCGTCTGAAAGCATGGCTGGACCAGCGCCGGGACTTTTTTGTCGGCACCGCCGAACGCCAGCTGGACGCGCCCAAGGGCATCATGCTGCTGGGGGTCCAGGGTGGCGGCAAGAGCCTCGCCGCCAAGGCTGTTGCCGGCATGTGGTCCCTGCCCCTGCTGCGGCTCGACTTTGGGGCGCTCTACAACAAGTTTTTTGGTGAAACGGAGCGTAACCTGCGTGAAGCCCTGAAGCTGGCTGACCTGATGTCACCCTGCGTACTCTGGTTGGACGAAATTGAAAAGGGCATTTCGACAGACACGGGCGACCAGGGTATTTCCCAGCGCATCCTGGGCACCCTGCTCACCTGGATGTCAGAGCGCGAAAGCCGCGCTTTTATTGTTGCCACGTCCAACGACATCTCGAAGCTGCCACCCGAACTGGTGCGCAAGGGCAGGCTGGACGAAATCTTTTTTGTGGACCTGCCCGGGGCACCCGTGCGTCAGGAAATATTCAGGATTCATCTGCAGAAGCGCGGTGAGGTGCCGGCCAACTTTGACCTCGTCGAACTGGCCCGCGTCAGCGCGGGTTTCTCCGGGGCAGAAATTGAGCAGTGTATCGTCGCGGCACTTTATACCGCCGCGGCACTGGAGCAACCCCTGTCGCAGGAACACCTTGAACAGGCCATCTTTGAGACCAATCCCCTGTCGGTGGTTATGGCCGAGAAAATTACCGGGCTGCGGGCCTGGGCCAGCGAACGCTGCGTTTTTGCCGATGACCAGCCGCCGGAGTAACCCAACAGCCATGACCCAGCGGGAAACCACATGCGCGTAAGTGATATCGACTGGCCGAATTGGGAGCCTGAGCAAACTGCCACCCTGATGTTTGTCCAGCAGGAAAGTGAGGTGCTGCTGATCCGCAAGAAACGCGGCCTGGGCGCCGGTAAGATCAATGGTCCCGGGGGCCGCATTGAGCCGGGTGAAACACCAATGGACTGTGCCATCCGGGAAACCCAGGAGGAACTGCTGATCACGCCGCGGGACGTGGCCCCGGCAGGTGAGCTGTTCTTTCATGCCGAGGATGACATGCCAAAAATCCATGGCCATGTCTTCGTCGCCCGGGGGTTTGACGGTGAGCCAACTGAAACTGATGAGGCCATTCCAATCTGGCTGCCCATCGGTGCGCTGCCGTTTGAAGAGATGTGGGAAGACGACAAACTCTGGTTGCCGCACGTGTTGGCCGGCAAACATATCATGGGCTGGTTTACCTTTGAGGGTGAACGCATGCTCGATCACCGCGTTGACGTGTCTGCCCGACCCCATGCCGGATAGTTCAGGCGGTGATTGAAAGCGGGGCGTTTATGCGGTTTCATGGAGCCTGAATCAGACAGGCACTTGTCGCATGTACGAAATACCCAAGATACAGGTTCCCGTGGTCCTCAGCCTTGTCAGCGAGGAGACCATTCCCGGCAAGATGTTCATTACCGAGGACCTGGTTTCAGCAGCCGGCATGCCCGACGTCAGCATGTTCCTGAATGACGACCCGGACCTGTTCTTCTCCTTCCAGAGCGACGCCGGTGCCTATCGGCTGATCAACAAGCGCCAGGTTGTCTATATCGAAACCCAGCAGGATGACGCGGAAATCCGCTCGCAGACGCTGCTTGAACCACGCTCGCTGGTGCTGCACTTCATTAACGAAACCACCGTGTACGGCCTGATCTACCCCATGCTGGCAGAAGAATCCCGCGTGTCGGACCTGCTTAACGATCGCTACAGTTTTATCTCCATCTACCGGCAGGGCAAACGGATTATCGTCAACCGCGACCAGATCGTTTACGTCAACGCCAACTGAGGTTCAGGACTGGCCAAGTGCCGCATCAACGCCGGCTGTGGCGTGGATCCGCGTGGTATCCAGCAGTGGGAGTTCAACATCACTTTCGCTGATCAGCAGGCCAATTTCCGTACACCCCAGGATCACGGCCTCAGCACCCCGGGCCGCCAGGTCATGGATGGCGTCGCGGAAAATCACGCGTGACAGGGGACTCACCACCCCCCGACACAATTCGTCAAAAATGATGTTGTGGATGGGAATGCGGTCTGCTTCTGGCGGCACCATCACCGTCAGGCCGCGGGCCAGAAATCGCTCCCGGTAAAATGTTTCCGTCATGGTGAAACTCGTGCCCAGCAAACCAAGCCGGCTGAACCCGCTGCGCACTGCCACCTGGGCTGTTGCATCACCAATGTGAATAAACGGCACGCCCAGCGCAGCTTCCACCTGCGGGGCAACCCGGTGCATGGTGTTGGTACAGAGCAGCACCAGTTCAGCCCCGGCGGCCTCCAGGCGCCGGGCATCCTCACACAGGCGCGCGGCGGCCTCTTCCCAGTCGCCTTCTGCCTGCAACTGCGCCATACCGGCAAAGTCGATGCTGCGCAGCAGGAGATCCGCGGAATGCAGCCCGCCCAGTCGTTCCTGCACCAGTTCATTGATCACGCGGTAATAGATTGCGGTCGATTCCCAGCTCATCCCGCCCAGCAGGCCAATGGTTTTCATCTGGTTGACCTCATCGAGTAACTCTCCTGAAAATGCACCTGGCCGTTTCCTGCCAGGTCTCAGACTGTACTGCCCGTGACGACAAGGTAGGTATCAGGGCGTTTCGGGATGGCCCTTCAGTTCCACCGTGTTTCCCTCGGGGTCCTTGAGGTATATCGAGGGGCCAAATCCATCAGCACCGTAGCGCCGGGATATGTCACCCAGGTTCACACCCTGTGCGCTCAATGCCTCCGCTATACCGGCCAGGTCAGCCGCGTTCACACGCAGGCAGAAATGGTCCATGTTGTGGCCCTCGGCCGCAGGCGCGGGACCTCCCAGGGCGCCAAGTTTGCTGTCGACAGGCACCAGGTCAATCAGCGCAGCACCCGCACGGAGCTGAACCAGTCCCAGTTCGGACAACTCCCGCTCAACCGGGCAGCCGAGCAGACCGGAATAAAACGCCAGCATCGCGTCCAGGTCCCTGACCCGGAGCACCACGTGATCCAGGCCAATAAAATCCACGTTCATGCTTTCCTCCTGCCTAAGCCTAGGTGGGCTGTCGATTAATGCCTGCACCAATCACCAACAGCCCCAGACACCTGACGGCTGTCGGTTCCACGGCCTGGGCCGATGTTATACCCTGTTGTAGTCACCGCGCCACGGCGTTACATTTGGGGCCGCGATGAAAGCCGGGAGTTTCGGTTGGCACGGCCAGCGCCCTGCCCCAAAACAGACCGGCAATCCTGAAGATCAATCCAAACCACGGACAACTCCATCATGGCCAAGCTTGAAATTCACCAGTTTCCCTGTCTCTCTGACAACTACGGCTATCTTGTTCACGACCCCGAACACAACGTCACGGCCACCATCGACACCCCTGAAGTTGCGCCAATCAACCGGGCGCTGGCAGAAAAAGGCTGGAAGCTGACCCATATCCTGAACACGCACCACCATTTTGATCATGCTGGCGGCAACCTTGCACTCAAGGAGGAATGGGGATGCACCATTGTTGGCTCTGCCAGTGATGCAGAACGCATTCCGGGGATTGATGTCAGGGTTGCCGACGGTGATACCTACCGGTTTGGTAGCCACAACGCAAAGGTGTTTGACGTGTCCGGGCACACCATTGGCCATATCGCCTACTATTTTGCTGACGACGCCCTGCTGTTCTGTGGTGACGCCCTGTTTGCACTTGGCTGCGGCAGGCTGTTCGAGGGCACGCCGGCACAGATGTGGACCAGCCTGTCTAAACTGCGAGACCTGCCTGATGACACACGGGTTTACTGCGCACACGAGTACACCCAGTCCAACGCCCGTTTTGCCGTCACCGTGGAGCCGCAGAACCAGGCGCTGCGGCAGCGCGCCCAGGAAATAGACGCACTCAGGGCAGCCAACAAACCCACAGTGCCCTCCACCATTGGCCTCGAAAAAGCGACCAACCCCTTCCTCCGCCCCACGAGCCCGGACCTGCAATCGACGCTTGGCCTCAGCGGCGCCGACCCGGTGGAGGTGTTTGCCGAAACCCGCCGCCGAAAAGACAGCTTTTGAACCAGCTTGTCGTGTCGTTTCGACTGGAGCCGCGATAGCGGCGGAATGCAGAAACCTCGGGGTCTGAAAAGCGAGATCCCTCCGCTTCGGCCCTCCGGGCCTCCGGTCGGGATGACGGTGGGGGCCCTGCCGGCCTCCGGTCGGGATGACGGTGGGGGCCCTGCGGGCCTACGGTCGGGACGACACCTAATGTGTCGTTTCGACTGGAGCCGCGATAGCGGCGGAATGGAGAAATCTGGTTCTTCAGGGGGTCACGGTGGTCCAACCGGTTATATGTCGCCGAGTTCCCGCATGGCAATGTCGGTTGTGAAGAAGACCTTGCCCGTCATGCGCTCGTAAAACTCGGTCTTTTTGAGGCGATCCATAACCGGACCCTTGATTTCGGACAGGTGCAGGGTCACACCCACCTCTGCAAGGTTGTCGGAGAGCAGTTCGAGCATCTCGAGTCCGCTGGAATCGATAAAGTTGGTGGCGGTACAGATCAGCAGCACGTGCTCAATCTCCTCCGACTCGGCGACCCTGTTCAGCAGGAAGGTCTCGATGTAGCGGGTGTTGACAAAATACAGGCTTTCGTCAATTCGTACAGCCAGGACACGCGGTGAGGTTTGTACCTCGTGACGCGCCACGCTGCGGAAATGCTCGGTGTTTCCCCAGCGCCCAACCACGGCGATATGGGGGCGACTGCTGGCACGAATCAGCAGCACAAAAGAAATCACAATCCCAGCCAGGATACCCATTTCCACGCCCATGGCCAGCACGGCCAGAAACGTAAAGCTGAAGGTCACGGCATCAATCGCGTTAAAGGAAAAGATTTTCCTGATGGCATGCAGGTCAACAAGCTGGGATGCCGACAGGACAATAATGGCGGAAAGCACCGCTTTCGGCAGGTAGAAGAACAGGGAGGCAAACAGCGCCAGGGTCAGGATCACGAGCAGGGCCGTTACAATCGACGCCACCGGCGTCACCGCGCCAGAACTGAAATTCACCACGGTACGGGCAAAACTGCCGGCAACCGGAAAACCGCCCGCAAAAGACGAACCCAGGTTGGCAACCCCAAGACCCAGCAATTCCTGGTTCGGGTCAATTTTCTGCCGACGCTTGCTGGCGACGGCGGTCCCTACCGAGGTGCTCTCCATAAACACCACCATTGATATCAGCAGAGCTGACGGCAGCAGGTCACTCACTTCGTCCAGCGACAGACGTACCATGGAGAGATCTGGCAGTTGGGTCGGTATTGCGCCCACCACGGCAACCTCCCAGGTTTCGGCGAGGCCAAAGCCGGCAACAACCAGAATACCCGTCACCACCGCATACATGGGTGCAGAACGCACCAGGCTGTTGATCCAGCCCGCCGGCAGCCCGAACCAGGCAAGCAGGTCACCCAACGCGAGTTTGCAGAACAGCAACAGCACCAGGGCACCCACCGAGATCCACACGGCGGCAAGGTTCAGGTCGGGCATGGACACCGCAATATGCTCCAGCAGCGGCATCATGGCCGTATCGGGGGGTGGGGCAATACCCAGCAGCGAGGGTACCTGGTTGGCAATAATCAGTATGGCAGCCGCGGTGATAAAACCCGTCACCACGGCGTGGCTGAGAAAGCTGATGACCGCACCAAAGTTCAGAACACGCAGCACAACCAGCAGGCCACCTGTAACCAGCGCCAGCTTGATTGTGACCAGGCCATAAGCCGCCGTATGTGGCTCGGCGAAGCGGGAGACCACCTCCAGGGTCATCATGGAGATAATCGCCGTGGGTCCCACTGCCAGGGTCCGACTGCTGCCAAATGCGGCATAACAGAGCAGAGCCAGAATGGCGGCATAAAGACCGTTGGCGGCGGGCACACCTGCCAGGAAAGCGTACGCAATGACCTGGGGTATGGTAATAAACAGCACAATGACACCGGCAATGACATCACTGCCGAGGTCTTTCTGTGTATAGCTTCTTGCCCAGCCCAGTAGCGGTAGCAGCTGCTCCAGCTTCAGATTCGACATCCACACCCTCCGGCCTGCATTATTGCAGGCCGGACGCTTTTTCAACAATCTTTGGGCCCAGCCTGACCCAAATAAATGTCCAGCCATGCCATGCCCAGATGAACTACGCCTGCTTTCCGGGCGTAAACGCTCACTGGAACAGGAGACGGACCTACACATGACCCAACCACTGGTGATCCACTGGTTTCGACAGGATTTGCGCCTGGCTGACAACCCGGCCCTGACCGCTGCCGCCAGGGCTGGCAAGGTGATGGCCATCTATATCCTCGATGACGAAAGCGCCGGGGATGATGCCCCGGGGGCCGCTTCGCGCTGGTGGTTACATGAATCCCTGACTTCACTCAACGCGTCCCTGGACGGCAAACTTAACTTTTTTTCGGGGAATGCAGAGTCCGTCATTGCCCGTCTGTGTGACGAACACCCTATCACCGGTGTCTACTGGAACCGCTGCTATGAACCCTGGCGCATCGCTCGCGACAACCGGATCAAACAGGCACTCAAGTCCCGCAACATTACCGCAGCCAGTTTTAATGCCTCCCTGCTGTGGGAACCCTGGGAGACACTCAAAGCTGATGGCACGCCCTATCGTGTGTTCACACCTTTTTACAAACGCGGCTGCCTCGGGGCAACACCACCACGGGTGCCCATAGCTGCGCCTGCCAACCTCACCTGTGAACAGACGGCACAGAGCCTCAAGCTGTCAGAAATGGGACTGCTGCCCAAAATACGCTGGGACAAACCGCTTGCAGCACAGTGGCTCGTCGGAGAGTCGCATGCCAGCGCAAGGCTGGCACAGTTTCTGGCAGAAGGGATCGACAATTACCGTGAGGGGCGGAATTTTCCCGCCCAGGCCAATGTATCACGCCTCTCCCCTCACCTGCATTTTGGCGAGATTTCACCGAACCAGGCCTGGTACGCGGCAAAACAGGGGAAGCAGGACCAGAACCGCGAGCACTTCCTGTCGGAGCTTGGCTGGCGGGAGTTTTCCTACAGCCTGCTGTACCATTTTCCAGCGCTGCGGAGGGAGAACCTGCAGGACAAGTTCAACCGGTTTCCCTGGCGCGCAGACAAGGAAGCGCTGGCGCGCTGGCAGCAGGGATCAACCGGGTACCCGATTGTAGATGCTGGTATGCGTGAACTCTGGCAAACCGGCTACATGCACAACCGGGTTCGCATGATTGTCGGGTCCTTCCTGGTGAAAAACCTGCTGCTGCACTGGCGCTTTGGCGAAGCCTGGTTCTGGGACTGCCTGGTTGACGCCGATCACGCCAGCAACAGCGCAAGCTGGCAGTGGATCGCCGGCTGTGGTGCTGATGCGGCTCCCTACTTCCGGGTCTTTAATCCCGTCACCCAGGGTCAGAAGTTTGATCCAACCGGGGATTACACCCGCCGCTTTGTACCTGAACTCAGCGCACTGTCCCAGAAATACCTGCACTGCCCCTGGGATGCGCCGGAGACGGAACTGGCTGCGGCTGGTATCAAACTGGGCGATACCTATCCCCTTCCGATGGTCGACCTGAAGGCCTCCCGGGAAAGTGCACTGCAGGCATTCTCTTCCATCAAGACGCCCAACTGATGGCTCACCAGAAACCTCACCTGCCAACCCGCATCTGTGTCCACTGCCAAAAACCCTTTTCGTGGCGCAAGAAATGGGCCGGTTGCTGGAAGGACGTGCGCTACTGCTCCGACCGCTGTCGCCGCCAGCGCGACGTTGACAAAAAACCGGCACCGCTCTAACGTCATTGATCCGCCGGTGGTCCAGTCCGGGCAACCGGCGCGTTATTCCCTGGGCTATTGAGCGTTACGATATGAGCAGTCTGATCTGCGAGCGTCGGGGTCGCGTCACCCTCCTGACACTCAACCGCGAAAACAAGAAAAACGCGCTGTCCCGCGAACTGCGGGATGAACTGGTCGCATGCCTGCAATCACTACGGCCGGAGGAAACCGGTGCCGTGGTATTGACCGGCAGCGGCACCGTGTTCTGCGCGGGTTTCGACCTGGCCGAGTTTGCCAGCGGTGACATGCAGGCCGTTTTTGCCCACGCCACAGCTTACCATCACGCTGTTTTCACCACGCCGATCCCGCTGATCGCAGCCGTCAATGGTCCAGCCTACGCTGGCGGATTTGACCTCGCCGCCATGTGTGATGTCAGGATTGCAGGTACTTCCGCACGTTTCGCACAACCCCAGGTGAAAATGGGTATACCCGCGGCTTACGACCTGATGCGCCATGTACTGCCGGAGTCGGTTGCCAGGGAGGTCTGCCTGACAGGTGAACCCCTCGGCAGCGCCATGGCACTCCAGCATGGATTCGTCAGCCAGGTTGTCGATGACGCCGAGGTATTGCCCACTGCGATGGCCCTGGCAGAGCGTGTTGCCGACAGCAAAGGGGCAGTTGCGATGAAAGCCCGGTTTGTCGCCGCACAACCCCCCCTGTTCGGGTAGGTAGCTCGACGCAAACGCCCCGCAGGGCAGCACCGTGAACGGGATTATCCGGGCTTGTCCGGGCAAATCCCCGCCATCTACGCAATTCGAGAGCGAATTCTTTCCCTGATTGCGGTCAACGGATTCCGAAAAGCGGCCAATAACCGTTACTATTACGGTTCTGGTGGAGAAGAACAATAAACGTCAAAGAGTCATCCGAGCTGCTGCCCGCGGAACACTTCGAACAGGAAGCTTATCGTGAGTGCCTGATGATTCTCTACAGGCAAACCCCCATGGCTGTTGCCGGTCACCTGATCGCAGGAGGGTTCCTGTTTTTTGCCCTCTCCCCCGTGGTTCCCCTGGCCAACCTGGTTTTCTGGTGGCTGACACTGGCGGTGATCGGGGCCATTCGCGCAACCTTGACGATTCTCTATATCCGCGCGCAGCCCATCAGCGAGCGTCACCTGACCAACTGGACCCTCCCGCTGAATTTGTTTGCATTCCTGCAAACACTGAACTGGGGTCTGGCGGTGTTTATCATCTGGCCAGACAGCGTAGAGTACCGCGCCGTGCTGGTTGCCACTCTTGCCGGCGTGATCGCCGCAGGCGGCGTTATCCTGTCAGTACACCGGCTGTCATTTGTGATCTATTGCCTGCCAATTGCCATCCCGGCCACAGCACAGCTCCTGTTTTCCGGCGGGCGAATAGAGTGGCTGCTTGGCGCACTGGTTGTTCTCTACAGCATCCTGCTGATTGTTGCCGTAAGCCGGCTGGGTAACAGCTTTCTGGAGGGGATGATTCTCCGTTTGCAGATGCAGGCGCTATCACGGACCGACTCCCTGACAGGTCTTGCCAACCGGCGCGGCTTTGACGAGTACCTGAATGATTCCTGGCAGAATGCCATGCGCGGGGGCCAGTCGATTGGCCTGATTCTCGCTGACATCGATTTTTTCAAACGCTACAACGATACCTACGGGCATCCCCGGGGAGATTCTGCGCTGACCCAGGTTGCGGGTGTCCTGCGCCGGGTGGCCAGCCGGGGGACTGACCTTTGTGCGCGTATTGGTGGTGAGGAATTTGCCATCATCCTGCCCAGCACAGATGCCGAGGGTACCCTTCGCGTTGCCGGTGAAATCAAGGCAGCGCTGGCTGATGCCAAAATCTCCCATGAAGGCAGTCCCATTGGCGTGCTCTCCATCAGCATGGGGATCATGTCCGGCGTGCCCGACCGGCATACGGATCTGGCTACATTCTTCTCTGAAGCTGACAAGGCGCTCTATCGTGCCAAAGAAAAGGGCCGCAACAGGATTGAAGCCAACGCCCAGGCAACCCCACCTTCATCCACCTCCCAGTCACCCGTAACTGGCTGACGCATCCAGCGGCCACAACTTTCGCGTGGCATGCAGGCGAGGGAAAATTTCCACCTGGTGGGTGGTTAGACCGGGTGGATCCGCGGTAATGATCGTGCCTGCCAGATCGGTAAAACCGGCACGAAAATGGTTTGATGACTTGAGTGCCACAATCGCATATTCCTCAACATCAATACCAACCGCCAGAAACGGCGCAATATCAAATGTCTGGGATCGCCGGGAAGCCACCACAATATCAATGCCGTCGACTACCAGGCGAGCCATTCGACCCAGGTTGAGAGGTGCACCCCTGAACATGGCACGCATCACCAGTCGACCGTCGTGCAGCGCCTTCACATAAGCTGTTAGTGCCAGCGGCGCACCATGTAACTCATCGTACCGGCCGCCAAGCAGCACAGAAATGGTTGCGCCGACCCCCGCCGCATGCGCTTCTTCGGCCACCACCGGATCTACAATAAAGCCGAAACAGGCACGCTCGGGTTTGGCCGCCAGCATGGCACCTAGCAGGTGGGTACCATCACCCGGCGTGCCACCACCACAGTTATCTGAGGTTTCATTAATGACCACGGGCCGGACCTCAGCCGCCATCGCCTGGGCAACAGCCTCGTCAGCCCCAAGGCTTTTTGGCCGGAAAGCCTCACGCCCGGCCCAGAGCCTTGATGCCAGCCGTTTTGCTGTCAGCTCAGCCAGATCCCGGTTGCCCGTTGTGGTAACGACCACGTGGACCCCAACATGTTCGGTATCGGTATAGGGAAAACCATGGAACCAACTCACGTCTATGATCTCGTCAGACGCTGCTTCTTCCTCCAGCATGATTGCCAGGGTTTCCTTGCCGATTCCCTCAAAAGTTGTGGTGGTTGGCATCAGCATGGGGATGGTTTCAACATGGCTGACAGGGCGGAAATTTTCTTCACGCATCCGCTTGATCAGGGCCACCGCTTCCGCGGCCCGGTCGTGCAGGTCCACGTGGGGGTACTGGTGACAGGCAAAAGTACCATCCAGGGCATCTGCCATCACCTGGGTGACATTGCCATGCAGGTCAAACGATGCGGTGACGGGTACCGCCTCTCCCACCAGGTTTCTTATGGCGACAGCAAGATCCCCTTCCAGGTCACTGATTCCCCGCACCACGCCGGCGCCGTGCAGGTCCAGAAAAACACCATCAATTGGCATGGCATTGGCGATACCAGCCAGAATCTCGTTTTTGAACTGATCGTAGGCTTCACGTTCGATGGTGCCAGAGGGCTGGGCTGAGGCAGAAAGCAGTGGAACAACCTCAATTGCCAACGCCTCACAGGCTGCCAGGGCACCCCCCAGGCTGGTTTCGGTGCCCCGCGCCCGAAGCATACGCTCCCCCCTTACCTGGGCAAAAGCCGAGGCTGGCGTCTCGTCGCGGCAGTAGGTATTGGTTTCATGCACAATGCCTGCGATTGCAATCCGCATAACCCGGGTCTCCTTGCTGAATCAATTTGCTGCCGGTCAACGCGGGTTCGTCGTTTCCCGGGAACAATCCATTTTTCAGCTAGCTGCTGAAAATCTCCTTCTGTGCACGCCTGACAAAAACCAGGCCAATCAGTGCATTAAACAGGATAAAAAAGTTGTGCTGGACCAGGCCAAACGCTGACATCTCTGCCGGGTACTCCGGCACCAGTATTACCCACATGGAGATAGCGACAGCCCGGAAGGGTCCGGGAATTGAGGCACCAAAAAAAATAACGGGCAGCAACCCCAGCATCTGGAGGTAAGAAATCTGCACACCAAACAAG
Source organism: Pseudomonadota bacterium (assembly GCA_047947185.1). GTDB lineage: Bacteria > Pseudomonadota > Gammaproteobacteria > Pseudomonadales > Azotimanducaceae > JANQJA01. Next base: position 5,437,228 of record CP170502.1, on the reverse strand, counting down.
GCTATGGCCTCAGCGTAAACAAACACCGCGGCAAGCAGCGCCGGGGAACGCAACAGCAGAATCAGCGCATAATTGCCCAGTCGGGCCTCGCGAAACGCGTACAGGATATCCCTGTCTCTCAGGTGAACATTGGGCAGGATAATACCCCTGAAATAGAGGTAAGCCAGGCAAAACAGCACCGCAATCCCCAACCCGACAAAAGGCAGAAGGTGAAACACCGCTGGCAATGTATCCCACTGCAACGAAAGGCCAATATTCGCCCAGATACAGAGGTAGATCAGTTCACACACCATAATGAACAGCATGGATGAGCCAAGTTTCCAGCCCGGAACACCTTCCCTGCGATACAGGTACAGCGCCATTGCGCCTTTGCCAACCTGTTCATTGATGATCGACAGGATATAGGTACTGGCGCGAACGGGGAGTATGTCGCGATAGGCCACAGGTGCATTGAACCAGCCAATGACCTTCCACACGATCAGTGAATCCACCAGGAAAAAGAAGATTGAATAGGGAATCATCAGGGCCAGCCAGGCCAGCCAGTTTACGTCCGCAAATACAGCACCAAGATAGCCGAATACGGACATACCTGCTGCACCGGCCGGGCCTGCAATCCTGGTGTAGAGAAAGGCAAAACAGGCCAGGGTGATGACCCAGGGTAATACCTGTTTCAAAAATATTGATCCCGGAGAGGACGGCTTTTTTGGCAGAACGACTGCGTCTTCTTGTTCCATCGGGTTTTACCTGCTTTTAGCGCCAGAACAGTTGGCCTGACAGCATACCAATACACGGCCGGCATCACGACATCAAGACACCACTCGCGGCACAGGCAGAAAAAAATTGGGCCATTACACGCAAGCGTGTAATGGCCCTTCTTTTTACGCGCGGCTGTGACGCTCGCGCGGTCTCCCTCTACATTCCTTTTTTTATTCGCTCTTACTCGCTCTGTATTCGAGCTTTCTTGCTGGAGCGTATTCCCTACTCACCCTTACTTTCAGCTTTTGCCGGGCATTTTGACCCGCCCTAATCCGGCAGCGCCAGCACGCGCTTTGCAATGATATTCATCTGAACCTCATTGGTGCCACCATAAATGGTGATGGCGCGACTGCTCAACCAGTTTCGGGTCGACTCCAGTTCCGTCTCATTAAAACTGTCACCTTCCCAACCGTACCCTTGTGAGCCCATCAAGGCAACCCGCATATCAGCGGTATCCCGTGCCAGGGTCGAGCCGTACAGCTTGAAAATAGACGTTGCCTCAGCCACGGTCTGGCCGGAAGTGTTTTCTTCCCTGGCCCGCTTCTGGGTGATCTGGAAACTGCGCTGGTTCATGGCAAACTGCACCACCGTATCTCGCGTTGCGCTATCCGCTATCTTGCCGCTGGCATCGGTACCTATATACTGCTTTGCCGTCTCGGCAAGCACGTTACGTGGTGCCTGGCGTCTTGGCCCGCCTTCTCCCAGGCCTCCCTGGCCAGAACGCTCATGTTGCAGCAGGCGTTTGCCAACAGTCCAGCCACGGTTCAGTTGCCCAACAAGGTCGTTCTTCTGCGCGACGGCGTTGTCAAAAAACGTCTCGCAGAAAGGTGAACTGCCGGAAATCAGCCTGATTGGCTTCACGGTAATGCCTGGCTGGTGCATGTCCATGAGGACAAAACTAATGCCCTCGTGTTTAGGCACATCCGGATCGGTGCGTACCAGCGCAAAAATCCAGTCCGCGAACTGTGCACCCGACGTCCAGATTTTCTGGCCATTTACCTCAAAATAATCCCCCTTGTCTTCCGCTCGCGTACGCAGGCTGGCAAGGTCTGACCCTGCACCCGGTTCTGAATATCCCTGGCACCAGGCAATATCACCCATCACGATAGGGGGTATGTGGCGCTGCTTCTGCTCTTCGGTACCATACTCCAGCAGCGTTGGGCCGATCATTGACACCCCCATGCCGCCCATGGGCGTGCGCGCCTTGATCGCCCGCATCTCCTCAGCAAGAACAATGGCCTCCTCACGTGTCAGGCCACCGCCACCGTACTCCCGGGGCCACATGGGCACAGTCCAGCCTTTCTCTCCCAGCTTGTGACGCCATTCCAGCAATTCCGGATTGGACATGGGCCGCTTGGTCCCAATCGTAATTGCTTCCCCTGGTCCACGTGCCGCAGCCGGACAATTGTCATTTAACCAGTCACGTACTTCCTGCCGAAAGGCTTCGATTGCCATGTTTCCCCCAATCTAATCTGCACCCACTCGCTCAAGGATAATGAACAAGCCGCATCAGCACAAACCTAATTATGCATTCCGGTCTGCTGACCTGCTTGTCGTGCTTTACATGGAGCGCCCATGAAGCATAGGCTTGCAACCGGAAATAAAAGTCGCAACCGGGAGACTATCAAAGATGCGAAAACTTGGATTACAGGCATTTACCGGCAAATCCGGCCGTGAGTACGTCATGAACGCCTATCCTGGCGATATGCGCTTTAACGACTTCATACCGGGCGTCTACGTCATCAGCGCAGCAGACGGCAATACCCTGCTGGTGGGCGAAAGCGACAATGTTGATGTTGCGCTGCAAAAGCACGCCCAGCGGGAGGTGTTTGCGGATACCGGTCACCGCGTATTTTTTTATCGGAACGCCAGCAAATCTGTCCGCGAGTCCACGGTTGCTGACCTGGTAGCCACACTTGCACCCAGCCTAAACTGACAGGCGTAACACGCCCCCTTGAACCAGCCCCCAATCCGCAAGCCAGGCGGCGCTGCCTACACTGAAGGCTCGATCCGCCGCCACGTGATGCACCTGTCAGGCGTCATGATTGTTGGCTTTCTGGCCATGACGGTGGGTTCGCTGATTGAGATCGTTTATGTCGGCATGGTCGGCAAACTCGAACTGGCCGCCATCACATTCATGTTCCCCATCAGCATGTCACTCAACGCGCTGACACGCGGCATCGGGATTGGTGCTTCCACCCTGGTAGCGCAGGCCATGGGCGAAGGTGACCGGGAGAAAACAGCACTGACCGTCACTCACTGCTACCTGCTGGTGCTCGGCTTCACCGTCAGCCTGGCAGTGCTCGGGCAGTTTTGTGCAGGCTACCTGTTTGACCTGCTTGGCGCTGAGGGTCGGGTGCTTGAACTGGCGGAGACTTACGCCCACATCTGGCTCATCGGGTTTCCCATGATGGGCATTGCGATGGTTTCCAACGGCCTGATACGGGCATTTGGCAATGCCACCTACCCCGGTTTTATCATGACAACCGCCCCGGTCATCCAGGTGATTGTTGGCCCTTTCCTGATTTTTGGCTGGCTTGGTTTGCCCGCCCTGGGGCTTGCCGGCGCCGCCTGGGCCTTTGTTGCGGGCGCGGTCGCCCAGGTGGCACTGGCAGGCTACTGGTACCTGCGTGAGAAACTGTTTAACCCTGCCCTGCCCGCGTTTTTTGATTCCAGCAAACAGATTCTGCACGTGGGCATTCCTGCGGCAGCAACCAACCTGATCCAGCCACTCTCCATGGGCGTGGTCACCTGGCTGCTGGCAGGCTTTGGCACTACCGTCATTGCCGGTTTTGGCGTGGCTTCGCGCATCGAGTCAGTTGTCAGCATGGTCGTGATTGGCATTTCTACCAGCGTGGTGCCGCTGGTTGGCCAGAACTGGGGCGCACGCAAGTTTGAGCGGGCCTACGAGTCACTCAACATCTGTTATGCCGCCTGCCTGATCTGGGGCCTGATAGCCGCGTCCATCATGTGGCTGGGCGCAGAAACTTTTGTGGCCGCCATCAATGACGATCCGAACCTGCTCGAAACCGCAGTCACCTTCCTGCACATCATCCCGCTGTCCATTGGCTTCATGGGGTTGATCAACGTTGCCACCCACGGCTTCAACGCCCTTCGCAAACCGCTGCCGGCACTGTCGCTATCACTTGCCCGCCTGCTGGTGGTCTATATCCCGATGGCACTTGTTGCCAGTCATTACTATGGTTACCTGGGCGTTTTTGTCTCCACCGCCGTGACCAATGTAGTCGTGGGAATTGTGGCGGTTTTCTGGAACCGCCGGACCCTCAGGCGCGAGCAGGCACGCCTGCTCGCCTGAGTCAGGTTGGCGTGGCGGCGCGCCGTTTACGCAGCGCTTCAAGAATTTCCGCGTGGCGTTCCTGCGTCAGGTGGTAGTGGGAATAACACCAGACCGACACTACGGCAAAAGCAGCAACCACAGGCCCGTACAACAGACCAAGGTTGACCAGCGTCTCTGCCGGGATGTCCGCCGCAGAGGAAATATCGGCGCCTCGCGGCCACTGGATCACATCCAGGCCAATACCACCAATGAAGTTGCCAAAGCCGGACGTTGCCTTGCCCGAGAAGGAGATGGCACCAAAAAAGATACCCTCCTGGCGCGCGCCAAACTGGTATTCATGTTCATCAGCCACGTCAGCCATCATCGAACCAAAGGAGATGTACGCCTGCTGCAGTAGAATCCCCTGGGCAAATTTCATCAGCAGAAGGGTAATCACCAGGTCTGTTGTCATGTTGGCGGGGAAAATATCAAGCAGACGCAACACTACCGGCAGCAACTGAAATATCGCCCAGGCTGAGGTACCGAGTACAACCCCGAATCGCTTGGTGGTATACCTGTGCAGCAGGGCCGTAAAAAAGGAACCCAGCATCAGACCACCCACAAAAGCGATCTGCAGAAACAGCATCTGCTGGCCGGTCAGTTCCCAGAAGTACTGCAGCATGTACAGATCCAGCGCACCATTGACACCGGCCATGATGAATACGATCAGTACCCCAAAAAACAGCCAGCGGAAGGACGCGTTCTGGAAAGCCTCACCAAACTCTCCCACCATCTGCCGCAAAACGCCCCGCTTGGGTTTGGGAACGGGTTGCACCAGAAACGGAATCTCTTTTTGGGTGCCCCAGGCTGAATACCAGATGGTCACGACCATCAGTACCGCGAGGGTTAGTGCATAGGGCGTGTAGTTTTCAACCGCCAGGCGACCGCCGTTGGCATCGGAAAAGAAGTAACCCAGGCCAATCACTGATGCCGCGGCACCACCAAAGGTGCCAAAAAACTGCCGGTAGGCCACGATACGCGTCCGCTCCTGGAAGTTTTCCGTCATTTCTGCACCCAGGGCAAGGTGCGGTACGTGGTACAGGGTCATGGCACCGCGCGTCAGGATGGCAAACACCGCCAGCCAAAGGAAAAGCTGAAACTCTGACAACCCTTCCGGGGGAGAAAACAGGCCAAGAAACGCCAACGCCAGGGGTATGGCCGAGGCGTACATGAACGGGTGCCGACGACCGAGTTTGCCTTTCCAGTTATCCGACAGGGAGCCTGCCAGGGGATCCGTGACGGCATCAAACAGGAGCGCCACAAACAAGGCTGCCCCTGCCATTGTGCCCGACAGGCCCAGCACCTGATTGTAGTAGAACAGGATAAACAGGCCGAAACCTGTGTTTTTCAGGCCCTCGCCAAACTGGCCCACACCAAAGGCGAACTTGCTGGAAAACGGGACCAGGCGGTCATTGCTCATAGGGCTTGCACCAGGGTTAGCGTCACAGGGAAAGAACATACACGAGAAAGTCCCGGGGTTGAAACATTAGATCCCCTGACTGTTATCATCAACGGAGATGCCAGATGAAGGTGAAAGCAGCCAGCCATGAATACCGTCGATTTTTATTTTGACTGTTCCAGCCCCTGGACATTTCTTGGCTTCGAGTCGCTCCAGCAACTCATCAGCAAGCGTCCCGACCTTGAGGTCAGTTACAAGCCGATCCTCGTCGGTGGCGTTTTCAACACCGTCAATCCGTCCGTGTATGAGAACCGCGCAAACCCCGTCCCGGCAAAACAGAAGTATTACCAGAAAGACCTGCAGGACTGGGCACGCCAGGTGGGTGTGGTTATTGGCCAGCCTCCCGTGTTTCCAGTCAACAGCGTCAGGGCCATGCGCGGGGCACTGTTTGCTGATGCCCATGGGCGGCTGGTACATTACGCCCGGCAGGTTTTTACCCGCTACTGGAGTGACCTGCAGGACATTTCCCAACTTGATGTGCTGCACGAGATTGTTGTTGCCAGTGACCTGGACCCGACGGCGTTTTTTACCTACATCGAAGCGCCAGCCTGCAAGGCTGCGCTCAGGGACAATACCACCGAACTGGTCAACCGGGGCGGTTTTGGTTCACCCACGTTTTTCCTGAATGGCGAGGACATGTACTTTGGCAATGACCGCATGGTCCTGCTGGCGGCACGCCTTCATCCACCCACCTGAAGAGAGGGACTACCCATGAGTGATTTTGAGAATATTTATGTTGACCGGGTTGGTACTGACGGTCGCGTTGGGCGCATCACGCTGAACAGGCCGGAAAAAATGAATGCCCTGTCCCAGGAGCTGATGTTCGAGTTCAACGAGGCGCTACACGATTTTGAAGCGGATGACGATGTCCGTGTCATCATCGTTCGCGGTGAGGGTCGTACCTTCAGTGCGGGTTACGATCTTACGCCGGCGCGAGGTGGTGCTGATGCCGTGGTTCGACGGCACAAGGGTGCGGACGAAAAAGGCAGGCGCCTGCTGATGGGCATAAGGACCGGGATGCAGCAGATAACAGACATTCACATGTACTTCTGGAACATGGCAAAGATTACCATTGCCCAGGTGCATGGTTATGCCGTTGCGGGTGGCTGTGAACTCGCCATGATGGCTGACCTGGTGGTTGCCGCGGAAGACGCACAGCTTGGCCATCCGGGGCTGCGCGGTCTCGGGACAAGCCGCACCGGGGTCATCTGGCCACTGGTGATTGGCATGCGCAAGGCCAAGGAGCTCTATTACACCGGGGAAAACGTCACCGGAACAGAGGCGGAGGAAATTGGCATGATCAACTACGCCTGGCCACTCGCGGAGCTGGATGATCGAACCATAGCGTTTGCTGACCGGATCGCCAACATGTCTGCGGATCACCTGGCCATTCTCAAGGTCAATATGAACCGCTTTTACGAAAACATGGGCATCTACTCGTCCGTACGCAGCAGCACTGACCTGGACGCTGCCGGCCAGTTCACCGCATTTTCTTACCAGTACCAGGACCAGATGCGGGAGCATGGCCTGAAAGAAGCCCTGCAATGGCGCGATGGCCCCTACAAGGGCACAGACGACTACAAGAAAAAGTGATGGCCTAGTAAATGGCGTACATATAGGCCGCGTAAGCTGTCAGGAACGCAATGCCTGACAGCTTGCCTATGGTACGCTTGGCCAGAACGTAGACCCACAGCAACACGGCAACGCCAAACATGACCCAGAGGTCAAACTGCAGGAAGCTGGCTTCCACGGGAATGGGGGTCAGCATTGCCGTGATGCCCAGGATGGCAAGAATGTTAAAGAGGTTGCTGCCAACAACATTGCCAATGGCAACGTCAGAACTCTTGTGAAACGCGGCAATAACCGTGGTACTCAGTTCCGGCAAAGACGTTGCCAGGGCAATCAGGCTGAGCCCGATGACGGCTTCTGATACTCCCCAACTGGCGGCAAGCCCGGCGGCACCTTCAACAACCAGGTCTGCACCCAGGGGTAAAGCAATAACGCCCAGGAGGATAAACAGGGTAATCTTGCCGCGTGTGCCCGGCATACCCAACACACGCTCCAGTTCTTCTTCGGTTTCCGACTCGTCAATGCCGGGCATCAGGCCAATGCCCCGCGTGGCGAGAACAAGAAACACCACCAGGATGGCGAACAGCAGCACACCTTCCATGAAGGTAATCGGCTGGTAGATACACATCACGATAAACAGGAGCGAGACTGCAATCATGAGTCCAGTCTGTTTGCCCAGCCCCTCCTGATCACACACGATGGGATGGATCAGCACGGGTACACCAATCACCAGGAGAATGTTGGCAATGTTACTGCCGACCACGTTGCCAATTGCAATGCCCGGGTAACCCGACAGGGCAGAGAAGGACGACACCATCAGCTCCGGTGCCGAGGTACCCATGGCAACCACGGTCAGACCAACAATCATGGGCGGTATATTGCTTTCGCGGGCCAGGCCGAGCGAGCCTCGCACCAGCAGATCGCCACCCATCAGCAGGTAGACAAAACCGCCGAACAGCTTGAGGAAATCAATGACCTCAGCCATCCTTTGTCTTATCTTCTGACTGCATATGGTCCATCAGTTCGTTCAGCGATTCAGCCAGGTAGGCAATTTCATCGTCTCCCGACGCATCCGCTCGCAGGTGCATCTCGCCATGGCGAACGCGCTCCACCAGCAATGCCAGGTCATGAATCGGGCGTGCCAGGTAAAACCCCAGCATGGTACCGCCCACGATCGCAAAAGCAGACAGCGCCAGGGCAATGTCAAACATGGCATCCCGCAGTCGGTAGGCTCTCGCTGCCTCCTCTTCTGCATCCACCTTGACGATGACACCCCAGCCGAGATCCGGCATGTTGCGGGTGGCGGCCCAGACGTCAACCCCACGGTAGTCGACAGACTGGATCCAGCCCTGTTTGGCACTGCTGTCCAGTGACTGGCGAATTGCATTGGAGGCAGAGGCAAGCGGCATGCTGGTCAACTCCTCTCGCCCCAGGTGCCGTGGCGGGTTTAGAACGAGCACTGAGTTCTCGTCTTCTTTCATTACCACCATCACTTCGCCGGTCTCACCCAGACCGGTAAAGTTATCTGTTACAGAAACAATGCCAAACGCATCAAAGACAATTTCGAGATAACCCACATTGGCGCCATCCTGCACCAGCAATGAGGAGAACACGACCCGCGCCCCTCCAGTACTGTTGGGAAAGGAATCGCTGTAAACTACTTCGTCGGCGATTTCCGGACGCGCCTGCTCGTACTTGGAGACAATCCGGCCATAAGCCGCCAGCTCTGTGCCATCCATACCGAGAATCCGGATCTGGTCCACATCGTCAACCGCTGTTGCGGCATCTTCAATAATCTGCACCACCAGGCCCAGAGCTGCCGGGTCTCCGGTTTCAACGTACCGCTTCAGGTGCTGCCGGAGTTCGGTGCGACTCTTGATCAGGCGAAGCTGGTCGCGCCAGCCTTCCTGGACCTTCTCCAGGTCCTTGGCTTTGCTTTCAGCAAGCGCATCCAGTTGACGAATTGAAATTTCCTGCAGCAGATCAGCCGCAGTTTTATAGGCAAATGCACCGAGGATGGCCATGCTGGCAAGGGACACGAAGACGAGCCAAAGCGCCAGGCGGGTTCGGATATCCATTTAAATCTTCAGCTCATTCATGGAAACATCTTTGCACAGGACAGGAGAAAAATGAAAGCCCGGTAGACGCGCCACATCATAGTGGATTCCGCGGGCAACTGATACCATGCCCCATCTTTTGCGACACCAGGCCAGCGTTAGCCCATGCAAAAAAAGGATCCTCTGTACTATGGCTACTGGCTGATTGTTGCCGCTTTTATTGCCCAATTTGTCGCCGTTGGCGTACAGAACTATGTCATTGGCCCCTTCATGATCCCGATGACCGAGGAACTTGGCTGGACCCGGGCAGAGTTTACCTTGCCCCGCACCCTGGGTCAGGTGGTCATGGCACTCACCGGCTTTCTGATTGGCAGTCACGTTGACAGGCTGGGAGCAAGGCGCTTCATGCTGGTCGGGACCCTGATCCTGGGGGTGGCGCTCTGGAGCCTCAGCCTGGTGGAAGTGCTCTGGCACTGGATATTGCTGAACGGTGTAATCCTGACGCTGGGCTCAGCCATGATTGGCAACCTGGTGGTCAACGTTACCCTGTCAAAGTGGTTTGTCGACTTTCGCGGTCGGGCTGTAGCCTTCGCCGCCATGGGGGTTTCATTTGCCGGGGTGCTGTTGACCCCGCTGGCAACCTGGATTATCGACCACGATGGCTGGCGTGATGCCTGGCAATGGCTTGCCATCGGCACCGTCATGTTGATTGTCCCGGTCGCTTTGGCAATGCGCCGGGCACCGGAAGACTTTGGCCTGCTCCCGGACGGCAGGACCGAAGCTGACATCCAGTCCGGCAAAGGTGAAAAAGCCCGGCTTGACTTTGCCAATTCCATGACGCGACGGGAGGCGATACGCACCAGTTCCTTCTACATCCTGGTACTGGCGTTTGGTATGTTTGTTATCACCATCCAGGTGATGCTGCTGCAGACCGTGCCTTTCATGACGGATGCCGGCTACGACAGGACCACTGCAGCCCTGATGATCACCGTGGCATCCATACCTGCGCTGCTCTCAAAACCCGTGTGGGGATGGCTGATTGACGGCCTGGATGCCAAACCGCTGGCGGCCTGCTCCGCTGCCATTACTGGCTGCTCGCTGTTTGTCATCGTGTACGCTGTGCAACACGAATCGATCATCGGGGCTTATACGGGTTTTGCGCTGATGGGCCTGGGATGGGGCGGCATGATCCCATTGCAGGAGGTCATCTGGGCTACCTTTTTTGGCAGGCGCTACCTGGGCTCCGTGCGCAGTGCGGCCTTGCCCCTGTCGCTGCTGTTTACCGCCGGCTCCCCGCTCGCAACCTCTTACTACTTCGACGTCGTCGGCAACTATGACGGTGCAATCATCGCGGTCGGCTGCTCCAACGTGCTGAGCGCAATCATGATCCTGCTGATTCCGAAGCCAACAAGGAAAGTCGTCAACTAGCCCGCAAACTCAGTTTATCGGTACCACTGGAATCAGGTTTGATGGCAGCACTCTTGTTCCAATGCGCTTCAGCTGCAGGAAAAACAGTACCAGAACACCCAGGCTGCCAGCCAGCCAGACCGAGGAGAACCCGGGGTGCAGCGTGAAGGTGCCCACCTGGTAAATCCCGGTTGCCGTCATGTAGGCCAGCCCCGTGGCCCAGCAGAAGACCAGCACCATCCAGCGCCAGCCTGCCTCTTTGGTGATTGCACCCAGCACCGCCACACAGGGTGCGTAGAGCAACACAAACACCAGGTAACAGAATGCTGCGAACTGGCTGCCAAATGCGCCTGCCATGTTGGTGAGGGTATCTGCCTGAACCCCCTGCGACTCAGCCGCATCAGCAAGTTCGCTCGCCAGGGTGGCAGAACCTATGCCCAGCGGGTCAAGCAGCAGATCGCCCAGCCCGCTGGCGTTATCGAGGATGGATCCGAGGGCCTCGCCAAACGCGGCCACCACATCGGGCGGCCCCTCCTGTTGAACTTCGGTGCCACCGCTGCTGTAGAGGGCATCCAGTGTCCCCACCACAGCCTCTTTGGCAAACAGGCCGGTGAACAGGCCAACCGTTGCTGCCCAGTTGTCCGTGGTAATACCCATGGGCGAGAAGACCGGCGTAATCTGTTTGCCAATGGTGGCAAGCGCTGATTTCTCCGAATTCTCGTGGCCAAACGTTCCGTCAAAACTCAGGCTGTTCAGGAAACTGAGCGCCATCACCACCAGCACAATGGTCTTGCCCGCCCGAAATACAAAACTCCTCAGACGGAACCAGGTCGTCAGCAGCACGTTTCGCAGGACCGGCACGTGATAGGCTGGCATTTCCTGGAACGAAGGCGACACCTCTTCACCAAAAATCTGGCGGCGGAACATCCAGCCGGTCAGCACTGCCATGCTGATGCCCAGCAGGTACAACAGGAACACGATGTTGGCACCGTTGCCGGCAAAAAAAGCCGCTGCAAACAACGCGTAGACGGTCAGACGGGCACCGCAGGACATGAAAGGCGCCATGGCGATTGTCATCAGGCGATCACTGTCGCGCCCCAGGCTGCGCGAGGCCATGACAGCCGGTACGTTGCAACCAAAACCCACAATCAGCGGCACAAACGCGGTGCCCGGCAAGCCGATACTGGCCATCAACCTGTCTACCACAAAAGCCGCCCGGGACAGGTAGCCCGAATCTTCCAACAACGACAAGCACAGGAACAGGACACCAATCACCGGGATAAATGTCGCCACCAGCTGCACACCGCCACCCAATCCGTCTGCGGCCAGCACCACCAACCATTCGGGTGCACCCGAAAGTTCAAACGCCCAGCGCAGGCCGTCGACAAACAGTGCGCCAAACAAGATGTCAAAGAAGTCAATAAAGACCGCGCCGACGTTTACCGAAACCGTAAACATCAGGTAGATCATCAGCAGGAATACCGGGACACCCAGCCAGCGGTTAAGTACCCAGTTGTCGATACGCTCGGTGAGCGTGTGCGAGACCGGCACAACTTCCATCACACCGTCCAGCAGCGCCCTTGACCGATGGTAGCGTCGAACAATCAGTTCACTGGCAGTCTCGCCCTGTGCCAGCGGGTTGGGCCGTGTGACAAGTAGAGCCCGCTCACGCCCCGTCACCAGGGCACCCCCAATGGCTCTCATGAGGGCATCAATCCCCGTCCCCCGCGACGCGACAATCGGGACAACCACTACTCCCAGTCGGCCCTCGAGCGCTGCCGCATCAACGCGAACACCCTGCTGTTCCGCCACGTCGAGCATATTCAGCGCAATCACCATGGGGACCCCATGATCCTGCAACTGCTGGGTCAACACCAGGTTCCGCTCAAGGTTGCTCGCATCAACAATATTCACCACCAGGTCAATGTCGCCAGACAGCAGGAAACCATGAGCAATCTTTTCGTCGAGGCCCGGATACTCCTGCTCCAGCGAATAGATACCAGGCAGGTCAACCAGCTCTATCTCCTGCCCGTCGAGGCTGAAAAAGCCGGTCTTTTTTTCCACGGTGACACCGGGCCAGTTCCCCACACGCTGGTGGGCGCCGGTCAGGTTGTTGAACAGCGTGGTCTTGCCGCTGTTCGGATTGCCGATCAATGCAACAATCACGGCAATGCCTCAACTGCAATCAGCCGGGCATCACGCGCCCGAATGCTGAGCAGGGTACTGCCAATCCTGATCTGGGTTGGGTCCCCGGCAGGCGCGCGGCGCAGCACTTCCAGTTCAACACCGGGATAGAGGCCCAGCGCATACAGCCTGGAGCGGAGTTCCGGATTGTCCTCTGATGCCGCCAGCACCCGGCACCGCGAGGGCGGCAACAGCTTGTCAAGAGTCATGGATGTGAGACGCAAAGATGAGAATTATAATCGTTTGCATCTGGAAAAACAGGGGGACCGCCAATTCATCACGCCAGCTCCGCGCAGATATGCCCACCGTCAACCACGATGGTAGACCCGGTCATGTAGCTGGATGCATCCGAGGCGAGCAGCAGCAGCGGCCCGTCCAGGTCCTCAAACTCACCGTACCGGCGCATGGGGATACCTTTTCTGAAAGTGTCGGACCGGTCGCTTTCAAGCAGCACCCGGCTGACATCCGTCAGAATGTAGCCCGGTGCCAGGGCATTGACGCGGATACCAAACTTGGCACCTTCCAGCGCCATGATTTCGGTCGCCTTGACCAGCGCCGCCTTGCTGACCGCATAGGGAAACTGGCCCTTGATGGTCCGGTAGGCGGTGATCGAGGCAATATTAACGATGTTGCCACCCCCCCAGCCACGACCGGCAACTCGTTCGGTATACATCTTGGACATGCGCCAGACTGCTTTCAGGTTGGTGTCCAGCACGTGGTCCCAGTCATCCTCGTCGATCATCGCATAGGTCTTGGCACCGGCCTCGACACCCGCGTTGTTGACAATGACGTGAATCGGCCCAAACGCCTCTTCCGCACTTTCCAGGAATGCTTCCATGCTGCCCGCGTCCTTGACATCCAGCGGGAAACCCGCGGCCCGACCGGCCGAGGCCGCGTTGAGCTGATCAACCCGTGCCTGGATCTTGTCCACCCTACGCGCGCCCAGCACCACGTTGGCACCCGCCGCCGAAAGTACACCGGCGAAGTGGTGTCCAAATCCGGACGAAGCACCGGTGATCACCACGTTTTTGCCCTGCATAGAAAACAATTCCACCGCTTTACCTCCCAGCTGTTTTACTTGATGGGACCACATCCGCCCAAGTCATGTAAACCATTGCCCGGCGTTGGCGTCCAACCCTCTGATATGATGGCGCCAGTGACAGCGCGGTGAAGCAGCAGAAGGTATCCCGGCAGGAGACAATGCAACAGGACAAATTTACCGCGCTGGAACTGCACAAGCAGGATGAACTGGCAAAAATGAAGCGGTTGGCCTCTGGCCTGTTACTGCTCATGACGCTCATCTACATACTTTGCCGCCTGTTCGAGGGGCAGTTCGTCTGGCTTGGATTTGTTGAGGCAACCGCTGAGGCAGCCATGGTCGGGGCTATCGCTGACTGGTTTGCCGTTACCGCACTGTTCCGTCATCCCCTTGGGCTCAAGATTCCGCACACCGCGATTATTCCCCGGCGCAAGAACGAGATTGCCGAGCAGTTCGGGATATTTGTGCAGCAGAACTTTCTTTCCGAGGCTGTCATCTCGCAGAAAATCCGCGCCATGCAGCTATCGCGTCGCGTCGCCAGTTGGATCAGCCAGCGGGAGAATGCCCGGGCCATCGCTGAACAGGTAACCGCGGGACTGGCCGGCGTGGTTAAGGTCATGAACGATGATGACGTGCGGGTCCTGATTGAGCGCAAGGTTGAGCAGCGCATCCGCGAGACCTCGTTTGCGCCCATAATGGGCGACCTGCTGTCGTTTGTCACGTCCGGGCGCCGGCAGCAGGAACTGTTTGACGGGGCTGTTCGCGCGGGTATGTTCCTGCTGGAAGACAGCGACGACGATATCCGCAGTACCGTACGCGACGAAACGCCCTGGTGGTTTCCCGACTCGGTTGACCGGGCCATCTATCACCGGATAGTGCGCAGTGTCAGCAAGATGCTGTACGAGATGCAGGTGGATATCTACCATCCCATGCGGGTTCGCCTGGTCCAGATGATGAAAGACTTTATGGAGGATCTGAAACACTCCGAGGACATTCGCGAGAAGGAAGTGGCCATCAAGGAAGACATCCTGAAAGAGCCAGCGCTGCGCGATTTTACCGGTTCCCTGTGGCGTGACATCAAGCAGGCACTGCTGCACCAGAGCGAAAACCCTGATGCTGAACTCAAGCAGGCAATCGAAGACTCGGTGGTCAGGTTCGGCGAGTCAATTACCGAAGATCCCGCACTCGCGGCCAAGATAGATGGCTGGGCTGAGGACAGCGCACGTTACCTGATTCGCACCTATGGCCACGAGGTCGCTGGCCTCATCAGCGAGACCATTGAAAACTGGGACCCTCACGCAACCTCCGAACGTATTGAAGTGCAGATTGGCAAAGACCTGCAGTTCATTCGCATTAACGGCACAGTGGTTGGAGGCCTGGCTGGTCTCACCATTCACACCCTGACCTCGCTGCCCGGCCTGCTGGGCTTCAACAACTGAAACCCGGCCGCGGGTTAACTGCCCTGCCCTGTCGCTGTGATATAACCGGGGTAACGCGGCTGGTCAATGGCAATCTGGTTCACCACCGTGTGGCGCAAATGGTCTGTCAGGGTCGGATCTTCCAGTGCCTGTCTGCCAGCCCGCAGATTTTCGATCAGGCGCCAGCGCAGCGTTTCCAGATCTTCCGTCGAGTCAAAAAACGCCTGCAGGCGAGCCAGCTCTGCTGCCTTGTGGCGCATGCCAAGATCCAACTCACGCAGCACAATGTCGAGCGAGTTGGACGCAACCCGCGCCAGGAAATTGTTGCGCCCCTGGGTGGCGGCCATGACATCGTGGCGCAGAAAATCCCGTACGCTGGTCACGAGTTCGTCCAATCGCGGCATGTCGATATTGTCCTCGCGCGGCTGCAGGGGCAGGACCTCAACCGGCCCGGGAATCAGCAGGTTGACACAGTCAACCTGGCACTCTGACGAGCGCCGGGCGATTGCCGGCCGCTCAACGGTCTTGTCAGGCCCGTGCCGGTAGTGCTGTGCCATGGAAAGGCAGCCCACAGACCACCAGAAGGACCCGAACACCTCCCAGAACTTAACGATGGCCGGATCAACAGCCCGGCCGGACTCTTCCTCGTATCCGGCAAAAAGGTCGTCATAACTGCCGAACCCGCCAACAGGCTGGTCGCCGCCAAATCGCCAGGAATTCACGCAGATCCAGCCCAGGTCACGCATGGGATCCCCGATATGAGCAAGTTCCCAGTCCAGCACGGCCACAATGCCGTTTTCATTCAACAGGAAATTGCCGTTGCGGAAGTCGTTGTGGACCAGCGCGGGCGTGTACTGTTCTGGCAGGTTGTCCAGCAACCAGCAAGCCGTGTAATCAATCATCGGCTGGGGTGTGCCCAGGCTCTTGTAGTTGTTGTAGGTCTGCTCGACGAAGTCACGCGGGGACACACGGGCCAGGTATCTGTCCAGCCCGGTCGCACTGACATCAATCGCGTGAATCCGCGCCATGATGCGACCACATTCCCTTGCAAGGTTTGGCCGGATACCAGCGAATCGTTCGGATCTGACGATCCGTGCACCCAGGGCCTCCCCGTCCAGCCACTCCATGATAAAGCCGTCACCCAGTCCATCCCCGGGTTGCAGCAGGTAGTGCACTTCCGGTTCCGGCACGCCGGCGGCACGCGCGCTCTGCATCAGCAGCGCTTCCGCCGCCAGCCCCGGATGAGCCGGTGTGGGTTCAACCTGAACGCCACCCGGGGTGCGGCGCATGGCAAGCGGCACTTCACCGCTCGCTGTTTCAATGACCAGGCGGTAGGTTTCCTGGCTCGCCCCACCGGAAAGGCGTTCCACCGTCACCAGGCGGCGGCAATCCGGCAGCGCGGCCCGAACCACAGCATCCAGTTTGTCGTGAAAGCTTGTGTCCGCCATCAGTCTTCACGTACTCCCTTGGGCGCCTGCTGTTTCATGAACCCGAACATGTAGCCCGCAATCCGCCTGATCTGGATTTCCTCCGCACCTTCCGTAATCCGGTAGCGGCGATGGTGCCGGTAAATGTGCTCAAACGGCTTGTGGCGCGAATACCCCAGGCCACCGTGCACCTGCATGGCACGGTCTGCTGCTTCACAGCAAAGGCGATTGGCATAGTAGTTACACATGGACACCTTGTCAGAGACCTTAAAGTTGCCGTACTTGTCCATCTGCCAGGCCGTCTTGTGAATCAGTGCACGCAGCATCTCACACTGGGTCTGCAACTCAGCCAGCGGAAACTGGATACCCTGGTTGGTGGCAAGGGCCTTGCCAAAAGGCTTGCGATGTTTGGCATATTCAACCGATTCGTTGATGCAGAACTGGGCCGCACCCAGGCTGGAGGCCGCCTGGCGAATGCGGTTCTCGTTAAAAAAGTGCTGGACCACCTGGAGCCCGCGTCCTTCGCCGCCAAAGATGGCCTCATCAGTGACGTACACGTCCTTCAACGAGACCCGGCCGTGGTCAGTTGGCATATTGAAGGTCCAGAGCATTTCCTCAACCTTGAACCCGTCGGACACCGTGGGCACCAGGAAAGCCGTAATGCCCTCGCCGTCACCCGGGTTACCACTGGTCCGCGCCAGGATCATGTCGTAAGCCGCCCGGTGAATACCGGTGTTCCAGGTTTTTTCGCCGTTGATGCGCCAGCCGTCCCCATCCCGCTCCGCGCGGGTTTCCATCCAGGTCGCATCAGAACCGTGATCCGGTTCGGTGATACCAAAGGCAAAACCACGCTTGCCTTCCAGCAACAGGGGTATCCATTCCTCTTTCTGTGATTCGGTGCCGTAGGCCAGCATCAGCAGCAGGCCAACGTTATTGGCAACAATCGAGTGTTCGTTCTGCAGATCGTTGTGCAGGCCCAGGCCCATTGATGCAAAATGTTCACGGATAATGGCCATGCCAAGGTTAGTACCGTTCTGGCCGCCGTATTCAGCGGGAATAGGGTAACGGTAGTGCCCGGCCGCATCTGCCCGACGCCTCGCCTCCGCCAGCAAGGCTTCCCATTCCTCGTTGGGCAAGCCACCACGTTCCCAGTCGGTGCGGGCATCTTCACGCCGGTGATCAAAGAACCTGATGTTGTCATTTTCCTGTTCCAGGGGCTTGATCTCTTTCTCGATAAAGTCATCAAGTACCGCCAGGTAGGCCTGCATGTCCTGTGGAATGTCAAAGTCCATCTGTACTCCCTCTCTGTTTTGAATTCTGTATGTATGCCTGGGCCTGCGCCCGGCAGGGTCCAGTTCTGCCTGCGATCATATCACCGGCCTGTGCCCGGCCTATTGCCAGGCAAATCCAAACCGGTCGAAGCGATGGCACCTGGCCGCAAGCCAGACATTTGTTTACCTCACCCGCCAAACCCCACATAATGCGTTGCCATGAACACAATTACTGTCAGGAAAGTAGATTTCGACTTCCCGGAGGATGCCGGTCTCTATGCGATCCCGTCAATGCCCCGGGTTTCATTATTTATTGCCGCCTTTTCACTCACCATGCCCTACCTTGAGCCTTACCTCATTCGCATGATGTTAGTGGCCGGCAAGGAAGTGACCGACCCCGGGCTCGCAGAGGACATCAAGCGCTTCTCCCAGCAGGAAGGCAATCACTACCGCAACCACGCACGTATCAACAAGATTGTGCGGAGCCATTTTGACGAGGCAACCCAGGCAGAACTGCTGGCCATTGAGGCCGACCTGAAAGCTGACTACGAGAACTTCCTGAAAAATCGCCCGCTGAAATTCAACCTTGCCTACGCTGAGGGTTTTGAGGCCATGACCTGCGCTGCTGCCCTGCCTGCTGCCCGGCGGGAGGGACCAATGGGACTCAGTCGTGGCTGGGATGAGTTACTGGACTGGCATGCACTGGAGGAGGTGGAGCATCGCACCGTGGCGTTTGATACCTATGAGCACCTGGCAGGTGGCTACCTCTACCGCGTGTTCACCGGCCTCAAGGCCCAGGTGCACTATCTTTACTATATCCACCGCTTTTACCGCGTCATGCTGAAAGCAAAGGGTATGCGCGTTTACCCCTATATCCCGTTTTTTATCCTCGCTGGTGGCTGGCGCTACCTGAACACTTTTATGCCCTGGTACAACCCGGCAAACTATGAGGTGCCTACCACCCTGCAATCACGCCTGGCGGCCTACGAGACACTGGTACACGAATGAACGACGCCCTGTGGCCATTTTTACCCGGCCGGTCCCCAACCGAACTTTCTCATGCCAAAGGTTCTTACCTTTATCTGAAAAATGGCAACAAGATCCTGGATGCTGCTGGCGGCGCCATTGTGACGAGTATTGGCCACGGGCGCGCAGAAGTTGCCGAGGTGATCAGGGCGGCAGTCATGAACGCAAGTTATGTGGTTCCCAGTTGGCTGACGCCTGAACGTGAAGCGCTCGTCGAGGAACTAAAGACACACTGGCTGCCACCACACCTTGGCCGAATGCACTTCACCTGCGGAGGTTCGGAAGGCAACGAGGCTGCCATGAAAATTGCCGCGCTCTATCACGCCAGCCGGGGCCAGCCAGACCGTAATGTGATCCTCGCGCGCAGCCTGTCCTATCACGGCACGACCATCAGTACAGCCGCTGTCTCTGGCCACCAGTCACGCAAGCGTGGCCTGGAAACCATGTTGCAGGATTATCCCAGGATTGAAACGCCCTATCCGTTACGCTGTCCCCTTGGCGCGCACCACCCCGGCGCTGCTGACTACTACGTTCAGAGTCTCGAGGACACCATTCAACGGGTCGGCGCTGAAAACATTGCGGCATTGATTGCTGAGCCAATGAATGGCTCAAGCGGCGGCGCCATTACGCCACCCGATAACTACTGGAACCGCGTGCAGGACATCCTGAAACGCCACGGCATCCTGCTCATCATGGATGAGGTCATGACGGGGTTCGGACGTACCGGCGAAAAGTTTGGTGCCGACCTCTACGACATCAAGCCTGACCTGCTGGTTGCCGGCAAGGGCCTGGCTGGTGGTTACGCTGCCATCGCCGGTGTGTTTGGTACCGACGAGGTTGCCAGCAGCATCGCCGAGGGTGGCCTCGACATCATGTTCCACACGTTTGGTGCACTCCCCCAGTCCTGCGCGGCGGCAACCAAGGTACTGCAGATCCTGCGGGAGGAAGACCTGATTGCGCGCTGCAAGACAACCGGCGCGGTGCTGAAAGACCGACTGATTGCAGAATTCGGGCAACACCCACTGGTTGCCGAGATCCGCGGAGAGGGACTGCTGATTGGCATTGAGGTCGTCAGGGACAGGGACACGCTGACGCCTTTCCCGGTGGAGGCCGGCATTGCCAACAAACTGGTTGCCGGCGCCATGCAGGCAGGTGTGTTCTTTTATCCCGGTGGTACCGGTGTCGTCCGTGACATTATCTGTATCGGTGCACCCTACCAGATTGGTGACGAGGAAATGGACCTGATGGCACACGCCCTGGGCAAGGCGCTGGCGGGCATTTCCACCGCGGCCTGACTGCATCAATCCGGTGTTACTCGGGCGGGTTGCCGGTCCTTGTCTCGGCAATCGTCAACAGGATGACAGCATCCGCGTACGCTCGCAGGGTGTGGGGATCATCCGCCGGCAGGTAGACAAGTTGGCCGGAGGTCAGCATCTGTTGGGCACGTGTGGTAACAAGTTCGATCTTGCCTGATACGCAATGGATGGTAATGGGTGCTGCAATCCGGTGCTCCGGGATCTCCCGGTCTTTTTCTAGCACCAGGCGCGCCACCGTCAACCCGTCTGCAACAATCAGCGTGTGGGACTTGCCGGCTTCCACATCTCGCGGCCACCTGGCCAGGTCAATGAGTTCCCCGGGTCGGGCGTGGTGAATCGCCATGATCCAGCCTCCAGATTCGATTTGTTATGCTGTCGCCATTGAAACCGGAGGATGACCATGTTGCAAGGGAATCAGATAATCCTGGTATCGATTGTCGGCCTCATGGTGCTGTTGTTCCTGTGGGGTCGCTGGCGGCATGACCTGGTTGCGCTTGGCTGCCTGCTTGCGTGTGTTGTGGTTGGGCTGGTGCCGGCCACAGCCGCCTTCTCCGGATTTGGTCACCCCGCGGTCATCACCGTTGCCTGCGTGCTTGTCCTGAGCCAGGGGCTTCGCAATACGGGTACCGTTGACGTTCTGGCGCGGCGCCTGCTTGGTCACTCGGACAGCCCAACGGTGACCCTGGCAACCCTGATGACCATTGGTGCGGTGCTTTCGGCTTTCATGAACAACGTGGGGGCCATGGCACTGCTGATGCCCATTGCCATCAAGTTCGCCAGCCGGCATGACATAGCACCGGGCAAAATGCTGATGCCACTGTCTTTTGCCACCATCCTGGGCGGCATGACAACCCTGATCGGTACGCCACCCAACCTGATCGTATCGGGCTTCCGTGCCGACCTGGGAGACAGCTTTTCAATGTTCGACTTTGCACCTGTTGGTGTGGCGCTGGCCGTCAGTTGTATCCTGTTTCTTGCGCTGGCTGGCTGGAGACTTGTGCCAACCCGGTCCCGGAGTGACACACCCGGTTTTGATACCGGTACCTATCTCACCGAACTCCACGTGCAGGCAGGCAGCAGTGCCGTCGACCGCGCCATTGCCTCCATTCAGCGCCAGTTGGACGATGCTGATGCCCAGATTGTGGGCATGGTACGCAACAAGTTTCGCGTGTTGGCCCCCACCCCCAACCGTAAGGTTCGCGAGCAGGACGTGCTGATTGTCGAGGCGGAACCCGAATCACTGTCGTCCATAGTCACGCTGCTTGATCTCACCCTTGCACCAAAACCCGAAGGTAACGAACCGGAGGCCGGGGAAAAATCTTCCGCGGACGCAAAAGACAACAGCGGCGAAGCCATCATCGCAGAATTTGCCGTCACGCCGAATTCCAGCCTGATTGGCCGCAGCGCCGCCGGGTTACTGTTTGGCCAGTCCCATGGATTGAATCTGCTCGCCATCTCGCGGCAGGGGCGTCAATCCATCAAGCGCATCCGCTCAACACCCATTCTTGCCGGAGACGTGATGTTGCTGCAGGGTAGCCCTGATGCCATTGGCGCCTTCTCCGCAACTTTTGGCGCTATTCCGCTGGCCGAACGTGAGGTAACAATCCCGGATCAGCGGCGGGCTTCTCTGGCAACCATCACTCTGCTGGCTGCAATTGGTGCTGCCGCTTTTGGCCTGTTTCCGGCAGCTATCGCTTTTGCCGCCGGGGTACTTGTCTATGGGGTGAGCCATATTGTTCGACCCCAGAACCTCTACGCCGCCATTGACTGGCCGGTGATTGTCCTGCTCGCGGCCCTGTTGCCCGTTGCCGACGCCATGAGCACAACCGGGACCGCCGACCAGATTGCCAACGGACTGCTGAACCTGTTTGCGGGAGACAACGCCGTCATCGCTCTGACGCTGGTGCTGGTGATCACCATGACACTCTCGGACTTCATGAACAACGCCGCAACGGCTGCCGTCATGTGCCCCATAGCCATAGGCATTGCCAATCAACTCGGCGCAAGTCCTGACTCATTCCTGATGGCAGTTGCAATTGGGGCTTCCTGCGCCATGCTGACGCCCATTGGCCACCAGAACAACACGCTGATTCTGGGCCCGGGTGGTTTTCGTTTTGGCGACTACTGGCGCGTGGGCCTGCCGCTTGAGATCCTGGTGATCCTGATCGGTGTACCGCTGCTGATGCTGGTCTGGCCCCTGGGTGTCTGACGCCGAAGGTGTCGTCTCGACCGGAGGCGACGGCAAAGCTGTCGTCTCGACCGGAGGCGACGCCGCAGGTGTCGTCTCGACCGGAGGCCGCAGGCCGAAGCGGAGAGACCTAAACCCCGAAGCGGAGAGACCTTCAGGCCGAAGCGGAGAGACCTAGACCCCGAAGTGGAGAGACCTAAACCCCCGCGCCAATAAAAACCGAGATTTCTCCATTCCGCCGCTGACGCGGCTCCAGTCGAAATGACAGTGCTTCCGCCGCTCACGCGGCTCCAGTCGAAATGACAGTGGTTCCGCCGCTGACGCGGCTCCGGACGACAGGGTAGCTGTCGTCTCGACCGGAGGCGACGGCGCAGGTGTCGTCTCGACCGGAGGCCGCAGGCCGAAGCGGAGAGACCTAAACCCCGAAGCGGAGAGACCTAGACCCCGAAGTGGAGAGACCTAAACCCCCGCGCCAATAAAAACCGAGATTTCTCCATTCCGCCGCTGACGCGGCTCCAGTCGAAATGACAATGATTCTGCCGCTGACGCGGCTCCAGTCGAAATGACAGTGGTTCCGCCGCTGACGCGGCTCCGGACGACAGGGTAGCTGTCGTCTCGACCGGAGGCCGCAGGCCGAAACGGAGAGACCTTCAGGCCGAAGCGGAGAGACCTTCAGGCCGAAGCGGAGAGACCTTCAGGCCGAAGTGGAGAGCCCTAGACCCCGAAGCGGAGAGACCTCAATCCACCCTCACCAAAATACGAGATTTCTCCATTCCGCCGCTATCGCGGCTCCAGTCGAAACGACAGTGGTTCCGCCGCTATCGCGGCTCCAGTCGAAATGACAACGGTTCCGCCGCTATCGCGGCTTCAGTCGAAACGACAGTGGTTTTAAGGTTAAACCGGGGGGGTGCCCTGCCGGCCCTGAATGATCCAGCGAATCATTGGCAGGTGTTGCCTGCCCTGGAAAACCTCACCATCGCAGACAAACCCCGGGGCAACAACCAGGCCCTGTTCGTTCAGCGCGGCGCTTTCATCCCTTAACTGCCGTTTACCATGATCCTCGCAGAAGTCAGCAAAACCGGCCGCCGCCACCAACTCAGCAACTCGCGCGAGGTTTTCAACATCATCCCCGTCGACAAACGCGGCCCTGAAAGCGCGTTGCAGGTATGCCTGACAATCTCCTCCCGTGGCCCTGACAAGAAGCAGCCCGAGATTCAGCAAAGTCGCATCAAACCGCCTGCCACCCCGAGCTATACCAATACCCAGGCGTTCACAATTCCTGGCCAGTTCCCGAGCCGCCCACTGGTCTCGCGCCCGCTGTCGCCTGGCCTTGTAGGCGGCAAGCGGGTCTTCCCCGTCAATCGATGCAGCTTCACTGGCCGCGGATTCACGTACCAGTGGCTGCCACACTGCCTCGACACCTGTCTCATCCAGCAGGGTGATAACCGACCCAAGTGCCAGATAGCTGGCCAGCCCGCCGAGATCGATCCCGATAACCAGCTTCATCGGACAAGTACCGTGTCGTTGGCGACGTCCGGCAGTACACCCGGCTTGCCGGCAAGGTGCCAACGTACGCGCGGCAGGTGTTCGCGGCCAAAATACATTTCGCCATCAATCACGTAGGTTGGAACACCAAAGTAGCCAAGATCCAGAATCTCATCCTGCAGGGTATCGTGGCGGTCGCGCCCCGGCCCGGCGAGAAAATCCAGGAAGCCCGCCGTTTCCGCACCGGCCTCAGCCAGGCAGGCAACAATCACCGCCGGGTCTTCAATATCCAGTTCGCGCCGCCAGAAGCGCTCGTAAACCAGGTTGATATAACGCCGGCAAATGTCGTGGGACTGCTGTTTGACCCACAGCAGTCCGATGGCCGCCAGTGATGAGTCCCAGATTTTCTGGGTGCCGCGTAAGGTGAGCCCCTGGGCCGCCGCGTAACGACGCGCGTCCATGTAGGCGTATTTGACCGCAGCCCACTGTTTTGGCGAGCGGTTGTTTTCAACAACCTTGCCACTGTCATTTTTCCTTGCCGTGCCCAGGTAACTGCCGATGTTAAGTGTCAGCGGGTACCAGTCGATGGTGATACCGAACGCCTGCTCAAGCTGCAAGGTAGGAGCCAGTGCAACAAACGCATAAGGGCTCTTGAAATCAATGTAGACCTGTAGCGGGTCCATGGCCGCCTCCCTCAGATCTGTGAGTAACCGGAGCCGACAGAATCAACACCCCGCCCTTTTGCATTATCGATCCAGCCAAATTCTTTCAGGATCTGCTGGCTGTAGGTGACCCGGCCATTCACCTTTTCTGCCGGTTCGGACGCCAGCAGCAACGCGGCTTGGGCCATGATCTCCGGCGGTTCGCCACGTGGGTCATCCATGCCATTGACCAGCTTGTGATAGACAGTGCCGGGCGTGGGCACCACCTGGGACGGCGAATAACAGGTCACCGCAATATTGAACTCTGCCACCTCCTGCGCGAGACCCTGGGTAAAACGTTCCAGCGCCGCCTTGGAGGCTCCGTACATGGTGCCACCCCGGCCGGGCTGATCATAGGGACCGCGACCGGGACCAATGGCCGCACCCGAGGAAACATTAACAATTGCGCCGGAACCACGTTCGATCATGCCAGGCAGGACAAATTTGGACAGCATGAAAGGGCCGTGAACATTCACCGAAAAAGCCCGCATCCAGCGATTTATATCGTAGTCCACAATGGGCACGTAATAGTTGAGCGCGGCGTTATTGACCAGGATATCCACACCGCCATAGGTCAAGCCGGCCTGGTCAACAAGGCGCTGGCAGTCGTCTTCCGATGACACATTGGCAGCTACCGCAATTGCCTGGCCACCTGCGTCTACAATCTGCTGCACGGTGTGGGAGAGTGAACCCTCCAGCATGTGATCACCCTCGTTCACCGTGCGGGCAGCGCACACCACACTGGCTCCCTCGGCGGCAAAAAGCCGCGCGATTGCCTCGCCAATACCCCGGCTTGCACCGGTGACTATTGCCGTCTTGCCATCCAGTTTACCCATGTTCGTCACTCCCTCATTATTTGCCTGCGAAAAAGGCTTTTGCTTGGCTTTACCTGCAGGCTACGCTAACTTCCACCTCCCCTGACGTCAATTGGAAACACGCAGTCGATGGACCCCATCAGCCAGGGTGCACTTGGTGCAGCCCTGCCGCAGTCAGTCAGCACAACAGAAAAACTCCGTACCTTCGCCTGGCTGGGTTGCCTGTCCGGCCTGGCGCCAGACCTGGATGTGTTTATCCGCTCGGCCACGGACCCGATTCTTTTCCTGGAATACCACCGCCAGTTCACCCATGCGCTGGTGTTTATCCCCGTTGGCGCGCTGATCTGCACCCTCGCGTTCTACTGGTTCGCCCGACGCACCTTGCGCTTCCGCGAGACATTCCTCGCCTGCGCACTCGGCTATGGCACCCACGCCCTGCTGGATGCCTGTACCACCTATGGCACCATGCTGCTGTGGCCGTTCTCTGATGCCCGCATCGCCTGGAACAATGTTTCCGTGGTGGACCCGCTGTTTACCCTGCCCCTGCTGGGGCTGGTGATTACCTCGGTATACCTGCGTCGGCCCGGGTTTGCCCGGGCGGGCCTCCTCTGGGCGCTGGTTTACCTGGGTTTTGGCGTTATCCAGCGCGATCGCGCAGAGGCTTTTGGTACCGAACTTGCGATGGAACTGGGACACGCACCCCTCAGGCTGGAAGCCAAGCCGGGTTTTGCCAACCTGTTTCTCTGGAAGATCGTCTACGAGACAGAAACAGACTTTCATGTCAGTGCCGTCAGGCTGTTCCTGACCCCAAAACATTTTCCTGGCCAATCCGTCAGAAAACTGGTGGTGGCAAATGACCTGCCCTGGCTCGATCCTGGCAGCCAGCAGGCCAACGACCTGGCACGCTTTGACTGGTTCTCCAATCGCTACCTGGCGCTGGATCCAACCCGGCCGAACTATGTGATTGATATTCGTTACTCGATGATTCCGAATGAAATCCAGCCGCTCTGGGGTATCCTGCTTGATCCTGCCGCGGGGCCAGGAGAGCACGTCAGGTACGTCACCGACCGCTCGGGCGGGCCCGAACGCGCGGCGCAACTGCGCCAGATGCTGCTCGACTGAACCGTTCGGCAGCACGGGCCTCATCTGCTAGTATGCTGCTGTCGTGAGCCAGTGGAGCTTTACCTTGACCTACCGGGACTACGATAGCGCAAGAGACCTCAAGGCAGTCACCCGAATCTGGAAAGAGGTGGGCTGGATACAGGATGAGGCGAAAGACGCAGACCGGGTTGATATCTTCTTCCGGACTGCCGCTGATGCGCTTGTTGCCACGATTGATGATGTGGCCGAGTGTGCGGTTGTTGCCACCGACGGGACCATCAAGTACCAGCAGGAAACACTCCAACTTGGTGCCGTCACGGCCGTTACCACCAGCCGCGTCGCCCGCAAACTGGGGTTCGCCGGCGACCTGACCGCTCGTCTGCTGGCGCGACAGGCCACCGCCGGGAAAGAGCTGGCGGCACTGGGCATGTTTGAACAGGGCTTTTACGACAAGCTGGGATTTGGCACCGGGGCTTATGAACAGTGGATCAGGTTCGACCCGGCAACACTCACCGTCAGTCACCCGTTTCGCCCACCCAGACGCCTGGGGATCGACGATTATCCGGCCATACACCAGGCCATGTGCAATCGGTTACCCGCTCACGGCAGTGTGACAATTGTGCCACCCGAACTGATTAAAGCGGAGCTGGCGTGGACAGACGAGCCTTTCGGACTCGGCTATTTTGATGGTCCCGACGGCACGCTGTCACACTTCATCTGGGGCAGTGCAAAAGGGGAACATGGACCCTACACCATCACCTGGCGTGCCTGGCAATCGGCTGAACAATTGCTGGAACTGCTGGCCCTCATCAGGTCCCTGGGAGACCAGGTTACCCAGGTTTCCATGCTCGAAATGGCCGAAATCCAGCTGCAGGATCTGCTCAAGCAACCCTTCCGCCATCGACGCCTGACGCGGGGCGGCGACTTCGCCAATCGCAGCAACTCGTTTGCCTACTGGCAGATGCGTATCCTGGATCTGCCCGCCTGTATCGAAAGGACCCACCTCAATACCCCCACCGTCCGGTTCAACCTCGCGCTGACCGATCCCGTGGAGGCATATCTCGACGACAGTCATAACTGGCGTGGCATCAGTGGCAATTACATCGTCACCCTGGGTGAGTCTTCCGAGGCGGTTGTGGGCACTGATCCGAGGCTGCCCACCCTGTCCGCCAGCGTGGGCGCATTTACCCGGCTATGGTTTGGCATCAGGCCCGCCTCAAGCCTGGCCATCACAGACAGCCTGAGCGCAGATCCCGGGTTGCTCAGGCAACTGGATAATTCATTGAAGCTGGCCCCGGCTCACCTTGGTTGGGATTTCTGACGGCGTAACAGGCACGGCCAATGCCGGCTCAGGCATTGCGAATCGTGAGGCCTCCATCTACCGGCAGGGTAACACCCGTGATGTATTGTGATGCCGGCAGCGCCAGTGACAAGGTGGCATGTGCAACCTCCTCCGGCTCCGCATAGCGTTTAAGGGCGGTTCTGCGGCGTGCAAAAATCTCCTTCTGTTCTTCCGGAATGCCCGCGGTCATACCTGTGCGAATAGGGCCGGGACAGACGCAGTTCACCGTAATCCCTTCACCACCCAGTTCGAGCGCCAGAGAGCGGGTCAATCCAGTCACGCCGGATTTGGCAGCCGTGTAGGGGCTACCGTACCGGGTTGCACCCAGCGCCTCGGTCGAGGCAATGTTGATGATCCGTGGATGCCTTGATTGTCGCAGCCAGGGCAAGGCTGCCCGAATGGTTGCTGTATGTGCCGTGAGCAGTATGGCAAGACTCCTGTCCCAGGCGAGATCGTAATCTTCACTGTCGATAGGGGCCGGTATGGATATCCCGGCGTTATTCACCAGCACATCAATTGCACCAAAATGCTGGCCAATCTCGGCAATAACCCGTGCAATCGCCGGCCGGTCTGCGAGGTCAAGCGCCCAGCCCTGCGCCTCATAGCCGGCGCCGCGCATTTCTTCAACCACAGTATCAAGCGCGGCCTGGTTGATATCAATTGCCGCCACGCGTGCACCCACATCAGCAAACAGGTGTGCTGTGGCGCGCCCCATGCCACTGCCAGCACCCGTTACAATCACCACATGACCTTCTACTGATCTGCTCAATTCAGACAACACAAGACTTCTCCCCCAGGCAGGTAGTGATGGCTCCCGCCGCATCGCCAAATGCGCTAATATGCCCTTTTTCCGACCTGAGCGTAACATTGAGCGACACGCCTCGATACAGCCGAATTGAAGTTTCCAAGGAAGCCCTGAACTTTTCAATTGCGCACTTCACCATTTTTTCGGCAACTGAACGCGAAGACCTGCATGGCCACAACTTCCAGCTGACCTGCGCGGTGACCGCACCGCTTGGCGACGATGGGCTGATGTTCGATTACGGCATCCTGAAAAAACTGTTACGCCAGCTGTGTGACGACATCGATGAAAAGATGATCCTGCCTGCATTGTCACCACATCTGCATATCCTCGAGGAAGCTGGCTACGTGGTTGCGGTTTTTAACGGTGAGCGCATTCCCTTTCTGCCCCGGGATGTCATGACACTGCCCATTGCCAACACCACGGTAGAGGAGTTCTCCTACTATTTCCTGAACAGGATACTTGAGCACCCAGGGCTCAAGGACAAAGGCATCATCGATCTGATGGTAAAAGTTTCATCAAGCCCCGGCCAGTTTGGGGTCGCCACATGGAGCCAGGCATGAAGACACTGGTGATTACCGGCGCAAGCAAGGGAATCGGGCTTGCCACGGCAAAACAGTTTGCCGACGCAGGCTATCGCGTTATCAACCTGTCACGCACCCCCGCACCGGACAGCAGGATAGAGAATCACGGCATCGACCTTGCTTACTCCGACTTTGAACAGCAACTGGCCGAACTCATGGCGCTTGTGCTGGACCAGGGGGAGATCTGCCTTGTTCACAATGCCGGCCGAATGACCAACGATACGGCGCTCGATACCGATACGACCTCCTTCACCCAGGTTCTGAATGTCAATCTGGTAGCGCCTCATATCATCAACCAGATTATCCTGCCGAGGATGGCGCCGGGTTCAAGCGTCATCTACATTGGCTCGACGCTGTCAGAGAAAGCAGTACCGGGCACCTACAGTTATGTTGTCAGCAAACACGGGCTTATTGGCATGATGCGGGCAACCTGCCAGGACCTGGCCGGCCGTGGCATTCATACCACCTGTATCTGCCCGGGATTCACAGATACCGAGATGCTGCGCATACATGTTGGTGACGACGCACGGATACTCGAGGGAATCGGCAATGCCTGCACCTTCGGACGCCTGGTTACACCGGCAGAAATTGCCAATGCCATCTGGTTTGCGGCCAACAATCCGGTGATAAACGGTTCGGTTATTCATGCCAACCTTGGACAAGTGGAGCGGTAAATTGCAAACAACGGAGATCACCGACGAAATACGCGAAAGACGGGAACGCGTTTTCCTGGTACTGGCAGGCTTTTTCCTGTGTGCCATGACCATGCTGAATATCATTGGCATTACGCGCTTCATCCAGCTTGGGCCCATGGCCCTGGCAGTTGGTGTGCTGCCCTACCCACTCACCTTTCTGTGTACCGATTTAATCAGTGAACTTTACGGCCGGGCACGCGCCAATTTCCTGGTCACCGTGGGCCTGATGCTGAACCTGTTTATCATCGGTACCATGTGGGTCGCGAGCATGATCCCCTCGGCTGAGGCCCAGCCACCCTGGCAACTCATCCAGTTGGCAGAAGATGTGGCCCTCCCCAACGGCAGCAGCGTTACCGGTTCGGTTGAACTGTTTACCCTGTTGTATGCCACCACCAGCGGTGCGGTGTTTGCATCCATGATGGCGTATATTGCGGCCCAGTACTGCGACGTTTTCATGTTCCACTTCTGGAAGCGGCTGACCAATGGCAAACACCTGTGGCTGCGCAACAACGGCAGCACGGTGATCAGCCAGGGCGTTGATTCATTTATGGTGATTGTTGTCACCTTTGGTGCACAGTTTCTTGCGGGCGCCATCAGCATGGGCGCCATGCTGGTACTGATGGGGAGCAACTATCTGTTCAAGCTCTGCTGCGCCCTTGCCGATACGCCATTTTTCTATGCGGGTGTCCACTACCTGCAGCGCTACCTGCAATTGTCGGACGAGGAGATTCGCGCCCACGCGCACTAGCCAGCCATGAACAGTAGCGAGGACCAACCGACCACAATCGAAGCGATCAATGACTTCTGGATCGGGGAGGCTGCAATTGACCCGGTGGCCGCCAGGTCTCGCACCAAACTCTGGTACCAGTCAACACCGGCAGATGATGAAGCGCTCCGCGCCCGCTTTGGCAGTGCCCATCAGCGCGCCGCGGCCGGTGAACTGGATGACTGGCAGGACAGCGCATCCGGGTCACTGGCTCTGGTGATCCTGCTGGATCAGTTTTCCCGGAATCTGTACCGCGGGACCGCAGATGCATTTGCCAGCGACGCGCACGCACGGGAGGTAACCCGCGCCGCCATTGCCAACGGACAGCACCTCACGCTCTCTTATATTGGCAGAATATTCCTCTATCACCCGTTCCATCATTCCGAGGAAATAGCCGACCAGGATGCCTGTGTTGCACTTTATGAGGCGTTGCTGGCGGCAGCGGAACCCGCCTGGCATGAACAGCTGCAGGGTTTCCTGGACTACGCGCTGGAACATCGGGAGGTCGTTCGGCAGTTTGGCCGATTTCCACACCGCAACGCAGTATTGGGTCGGGACAGCACACCCGGGGAGATCGCTTACCTTGCCGCCGGTGCACGTCGCTACGGCCAGTAGACAGGGCAGCATCAGGTAACAGTCAGGCGAGAGAGGGGTGGCAGATGACAGAAGTTGTGGATGAACTGGGGCTTTCATGCACCACTACCAGCGCGGCTAGTCCCGCTCTGTTCAACGACGTGATAGACGCTTACCTTGGCTCTTCACCCAGGGTCGTGCCCCTGCTGGACAACCTGCTGGCGTCAGACCCGGAAATGCCACTCGCCCTCGTGCTGCGCGGTTACCTGCTGAAACTGGCGGCAGATCCCCGCCTGGCAGGGGCCATAACGCAGATTCACGCGCGCCTGACGCAGCTCCGCGAGGTGAATCCGCGTGAGCAGATGCATATTGCCGCGTTCAACCGCTGGGCAGACGGTGACATGATCGGCGCAACAGAAATCCTTGAAACGCTGCTGCTGACACACCCTAAAGACATGCTTGCACTCCGCGTGGCGCACTATCTTCACTTCTACGCCGGCGACAGCGGCGCCATGCAGGCATCGGTTGCGCGATCTGTCAGCCTGTGGCGACCCGACGAGCGGTTTTACGGTTACCTGCTCGGTATGTACGCCTTTGGGCTGGAAGAAGCCGGCGACTACGAGGCAGCGGAGGCGCGCGGGCGTACTGCCATTGACATCAACCGGGGCGACATCTGGGCCGGCCATGCCGTCACGCATGTTTTCCAGATGCAGCAGCGGTTTGACGAGGGTGTCGACTGGCTGGCCGCGTTGCTACCCGCCTGGGTCGAAACAAACAACTTCCGCTACCACCTGCACTGGCACAAGGCACTGTGCCACATTGGCCTCGGTGATGCTGATACCGCACTCGGGATATTTGATGAACACCTTGAAGCCGCGCTGGCTGACGACTTTTACCTGGATGTCTGCAATGCCGCATCACTGCTCTGGCGTCTCGACCTGCTGGGGGTTGCAACAGGTGAGCGCTGGGAAACGCTACGCGACCTGTCCCGCGCACGGGTTCGGGATGACGAACTGATTTTCTCCTCTCTGCATTACCTGATGGGTCCGGTCCGGCTTGGTGACGAGGAGGCCGTGCAGGCAGCGCTCGGTCATCTTGCGGCCTGGGCGGAAACCAACACCACCCAGGGCAGGGTGTGCCGGCAGGTTGGCCTCTCACTGGGTCAGGCCATTGCCTGTCTCGGCAGGGGGGATACACAGCAGGCACGCGACCTCTTCATGCACGCGCGGGACCAGGTTTACCTTATTGGCGGCAGCCATGCCCAGCGTGACCTGTTTAATCTCCTGCATGCCTCAACACTCTGACACAAGGAACTGCACATGGATTACGAACAAATCCTTTACGACATCGAAGATCACATCCTGACGATTACCCTGAACCGACCCGAAAAGCTCAATGCGTTTACCGGCCAGATGCTGACGGAGATAGTCGACGCCCTTGACCGGGCTGATGCTGACGACAACGTTAAGGCGATCATCTTTACCGGTGCCGGTCGCGGCTTTTGTGCGGGGGCTGATCTCTCGAGTGGCCAGGGTACCTTTGACCAGGGTGAACGGGAGGACAGCATACGCCCTGATGGTGGCGGCGTGCTTACACTCCGGCTGTTTGAGTGCCTGAAACCGGTTATTGCTGCCTGCAACGGACCAGCCGTTGGTGTGGGTGCAACCATGCAGTGTGCCATGGACATACGCCTGGCGTCGGAATCGGCCCGTTATGGTTTTGTGTTCGCGAAACGCGGCATTGTGCCCGAGGCCTGCTCGAGCTGGTTCCTGCCGCGTATCGTTGGCATTAACCAGGCGCTCGAGTGGTGTTATTCCGGCAGGGTGTTCGACGCTGCTGAGGCACTGGATCGGCGTTTTGTCCGCAGCGTCCACGCCGGTGACGATCTGATGCCCGCTGCCCGTGCCCTGGCGGCAGAGTTTGCGGCCCAGACTTCCGCCGTCTCCATTGCCATGATTCGCCAGATGATGTGGAAAATGCTGACCGCGGATCACCCGATTGAGGCGCACAAGATTGATACACGTGGCGTCTACTTTACGGGCAAGTCCGCAGATGCGCGGGAGGGTGTTCAGTCTTTCCTGGAGAAACGGCCACCTTCGTTTCCGGACAGGGTGAGCGAAAACATGCCGCCGTTTTTCCCCTGGTGGGAACCGCGAAAGTTCGAGTAGTCGGGTATCCTACTCGCCCATGGTGATGACAGTCTTGCCAATTGCCTTGCGGTTCAGCATGTTTGTCATCGCCTTGCCGGCTTTCTCCAGCGGATAACACTCACCGGCAGCAGGATGCAGCCTGCCCTCAGCAATCCACTCCAGCAGCGTGTTGATCACCGGCCGGGACTCACCCGGATTTGCGGCAATATGGCCACCCCAGTTGACGCCAATAATTGACGAGCGCTTCAGCAGCGGCAGGTTAAGCGGGATCCGTGGAATCTCACCACCGGCAAAACCCACAACAAGATATCGCCCCCCCGCACCCAGGGACCTGAAAGCCGGCTCTGCGAACTCTCCTCCTACCGGGTCATAAACCACATCCAGCGGCCGCTCACCAAGCAGTGTCTTGAGCGCATCGCGCCAGTTCGCACGGGTGTAATCGAGAACGTGATCAGCGCCCAGTTCCAGGCAGGCATCGCGCTTTTTCTTGCTGGACGCGGCGGCGATCACCGTGGCGCCCATGGCGCGGGCAATGTCAATCGCCGCCACGCCCACACCACCGCTGGCGCCCAGGATGAGCACCGTTTCACCCTGTTTGAGGTCACCACATTCGACAAGGCCGTGGTATCCCGTGCAGTAGTTGGTGAGGAAACTGGCTGCCGCCTCGGCGCTCAGCAGGTCCGGAATTGACACGCAGGCATTCTCTGGCAGGGCAATTTTCTCTGCCAGTCCACCACGGCCAGGCATGGCCAGTACACGCTGGCCCACCCGCAGGTGACGGACTTCATCCCCCGTCTTCTCCACAACCCCACTGATTTCATTTCCCGGGATAAATGGCAGCCTGGGCTTGATCTGGTAAAGCCCCGCCACGGTCAGGGCATCAACGTACCCCAGCCCCGTTGCCTTGATACTCAGCACTACCTCGTTTGCGGCGGGGACAGGGTCCGGGACCTCCGACACTTTCAGTTTTGCTGGCGAATCAAACTCACTACAGATTATTGCGCGCATCGGGTTACCGCAGCTGGATACAACCCGTGAATGATAGGCGAATTGAGTCCCCCCCGCCACATGCGACGCCGCAGGTGTCGTCTCGACCGAAGGCCGCCGGCCGTAGTGGAGAGACCTCACCCCCCCACCCCACCAAAAACCGGGATTTCTCCATTCCGCCGCTAACGCGGCTCCAGTCGAAATGACAGCGCAGCCAAAGGCGACGGCAAAGCCGTCGTCTCGACCGAAGGCCGCCGGCCGTAGTGGAGAGACCTCACCCCCCCACCCCACCAAAAACCGGGATTTCTCCATTCCGCCGCTAACGCGGCTCCAGTCGAAATGACAGCGCAGCCAAAGGCGACGGCAAAGCCGTCGTCTCGACCGAAGGCCGCAGGCCGTAGCGGAGAGACCTCACCCCCACCCCACCAAAAACCGGGATTTCTCCATTCCGCCGCTAACGCGGCTCCAGTCGAAATGACAGCGCAGCCAAAGGCGACGGCAAAGCCGTCGTCTCGACCGAAGGCCGCAGGCCGCAGCGGAGCGACCTCACCCGCCCCACCCCACCAAAAACCGGGATTTCTCCATTCCGCCGCTAACGCGGCTCCAGTCGAAATGACAGCGCAGCCAAAGGCGACGCCGCAGGTGTCGTCTCGACCGAAGGCCGCAGGCCGTAGCGGAGAGACCTCACCCCCCCACCCCACCAAAAACCGGGATTTCTCCATTCCGCCGCTAACGCGGCTCCAGTCGAAATGACAGCGCAGCCAAAGGCGACGGCAAAGCCGTCGTCTCGACCGAAGGCCGCAGGCCGTAGCGGAGAGACCTCACCCCACCCCACCAAAAACCGGGATTTCTCCATTCCGCCGCTAACGCGGCTCCAGTCGAAATGACAGTGCAGCCAAAGGCGACGCCGCAGGTGTCGTCTCGACCGAAGGCCGCAGGCCGTAGTGGAGAGACCTCACCCCCCCACCCCACCAAAAACCGGGATTTCTCCATTCCGCCGCTAACGCGGCTCCAGTCGAAATGACAGTGCAGCCGAAGGCGACGGCAAAGCCGTCGTCTCGACCGAAGGCCGCAGGCCGCAGCGGAGAGACCTCACCCCCACCACACCAAAAACCGGGATTTCTCCATTCCGCCGCTAACGCGGCTCCAGTCGAAATGACAGCGCAGCCAAAGGCGACGGCAAAGCCGTCGTCTCGACCGAAGGCCGCAGGCCGTAGTGGAGAGACCTCACCCCCCCCCACCCCACCAAAAACCGGGATTTCTCCGCTCTGCGGCAACGCCGCTACGGTCGAAACGACGGTGGTTTTACGGCTACGCCGCTACAGACGGCAGGGGTTCAGAATACCAGGATCGCGCGACCGCTGATCTCACCGGCTTCCAGTGCGCTGGTGGCGGCATTGATCTCATCAATTGAGTAGCGCGCTGTCACCATCTGGTTAAGGTCCAGCTTGCCTTCATCAAACCACTGCAGGTACTTGGGAAAGTCCCGGTCCGGCGAACAGGAGCCGCCAATACTGCCGATGAACTTTTTCTCGTTGATCAGGATGTCGACGGCATTGAGTTCCACCGGGGTCTGGGGCACCCCAACCAGCACTGCCGTACCGCCCGGTTCCGCACCAAAAAAGCCGGTCCGCGCCGCTGGCACAATCTGCTCCATGGTTTTCTTGAGGCCAATACAGTCAAAGACAAAATCCGCGCCGGCAACTGGCTGCCCACGCATGCCACGCCGCGAACTGTCCAGGGTGAGTTCGCGAATGGCAGCAACGGGATCAACCTCACCGGCGTTAACGGTGTGGGTTGCGCCAAACTGCCGGGCAAATGCCAGTTTCTCCTCGTCAAGGTCCACCGCAATAATCGGGTTTGCGCCCAGGCTTTTTGCCGCCACCACGGCCGATAGCCCAACACCACCCACACCAAAAATTGCGACACTGTCACCAGCCTTTACACCAGCCGTGTTCTCGACGGCCCCGGCACCGGTCATCACCGCGCAGCCAATGATGGCCGTGACCTCCCGATCAATATCAGGGGCCACCTTCACCACATACTGCTCGTCAGCAAGGGTGTGATCAGCCCAGGTAAACACGTTCTGGCTGGTTGCGGTACGACCGTCCGGCAACGACACAGTGGCAGGCGCCGGGGCTCTCGCTGCCTGGCTGGCGTTTCTCGGCACCCAGGTCACCAATACCGTGTCGCCGGCAGCCACATGCGTTACCTCGCTGCCTGTGGCAAGAACAATACCCGTGGACTCGTGCCCCAGCACAATCGCGTTGGCACGTGGATTGTGCATCTGGTGCAACTGGCTGTGACAGACGCCGCTTGCATACTGTTTTACCAGAACCTGGTAAGGACCGGGGTCCGGCAACATCACGTCAAGCACCTCAATGGGACCGGGCTGCTCCGGTACAACACAAACGCGCGCTGCAGTGCTCATGAATCCTCTCCTTTTCCGTCAATAACCTGATTTTAACAATGTCCGTTCAACTCGCACCGAGATAGGCAACGTCCACTTCTTGCTCCACCGGGTAAACCGGCGGGCCAAACTGGTTGTAGATAGCCACATCCGCCGCATCACGCCCGTAGCCGATGGCCACATAACCACCACGCAGTTCCGGCTGGGTGGGATCAAAGGTATACCATCGACCACCCACATAGACTTCAAACCAGGCGTGCAGGTCCATGGGCACAAGACCATAGAGGAAACCTACCACCATCCGCGCCGGGATACTGAGACTGCGACAGAGTGCAATACCGAGGTGGGACAGGTCCCGACAGACACCCAACTGGCGCTGGTTCACTTCAATGGCTGAAACCGGCAGGTCACTGCTGCCCGGGCGATAGTGGACCCGTTCACGTAACCAATGGACAATAGCGCTGACCTGGTCATAACCTGGTGTTACACCGGTCGTGATCTCCGCCGCCATCATGCCGAACCGATCCGATTCACAGTACCGCGAAGGCAACAGGTAAATCAGCACTGGGTCAGGCAGGTACTGGATCTCCACAAAGGGGGCACCAGGTTCCACATCAGTCTCGTTGGCTGTCATCACGTCCGCTGCCGTCCTGATTTCAAAACGCCCGGGTGGCGCCAGCAATCGTTGGCACAGGTTGCCATAGCCGTCTGTCATCTCAAAGGCGCGGACACTGGGCTGCAGTCTGTACTCCTCGCGCGTGATCCACTGCTGGGCGCCGCTCCTGGGCCTCAGCATCAAGACAAAAGGCGTGGGTATCTCAATCTCAAAAGCCAGCCTGCAACTCGTGCGTAACCACATACCGTCTAACCCCTCAGCCTGCCATGGATCAAAATCAGTTCAAGCGTTGCCATGATCATGTCGACAAGGCGAATCTTGGAGCCGCGCACATCATGCCAGGCCAGCAAGGGTTCCTCGAGAAAGGCCTCCCGCGGCAACCCAGGCTGGCCCGCAAGACCACGGTCCAGGCGTCCCAGCAATTCAACGTCAAATGCCCAGCGAGACACAAACGGATCTTTGATTGCCGCCACAAAGGCATCCGTCACTCGAAACAGTTTTGCTCCACATTGCGTGTCATAGACGCCCATGCGTAATGTCAGTGAGGCAAGGGTTGCAAAGATGCGCCCAAAATAGTGGCGCAGGTTCGACCGCTGAATGTTGGCACCAAGATGCAGCCAGCGTGATCCAATCAGCACTTCAACATCAGGGTGGTCGGTGAGGGTCGACAACAGCCGTAACATCTCGGCTGCCGGTGTAGCGAAGTCAGCATCCAGATACCCGGTAACCGTGGCCCCCAACGCCCAGGCGTGATTCATGCCGCGTTGTACAGCCGCGGCCTTGCCGAGGTTTTCAGGCTGCACAAGCACTTCGATCCGACCCTTGTGGGTGGCCTGCAAATCGCGCAGGTAATCAAGTGTGGCATCCGTAGAACCATCGTCGACAAATACGAGGCTTACCCGGCTGTCGTTCAGCAGGGTAACAACGGAAGCCTCGTCCAGCCTGTCTGCCTCATTAAAACAGGGAATGACTATCCATGCAGTCTCCACTAGGCCTCAATACCGCCGGTTGCCGGCGCGGGGCGGGCACGCTGGTTGTAGAGCAGTTTACGAAGCGCGGCCAGTTCCTCGGGACTGGCTTTGGAGTAGTCGTTCTGCATGTCACTGCCAACTGCCATTCCACGCTGGACGGCTGGTCGCGCGGAAAGCTCGTCAAACCAGCGTTTGAAGTACTTGAACTCATTGATGTCCTGGCCCTGGCCAGCAATGTTGACGGTCCAGGGATAGCAGATCATGTCTGCAATCGTGTACTCCGAACCACACAGGTAGCGCTGGTTGTAGAGTTGGTTGTTGAGCACGCCATAGAACCGGTTGACCTCATCGGTAAAGCGCCGGATGGCGTAACTCTGATCCCCCTGGGCATCGCCCAGGCGCCGGAAGTGGCCGCACTCACCGGTCTTGGGACCCTGGTTGGCCATCTGCCACATGACCCATTGGATCACGTTATAACGACCCCGCAGGTCGCCTGGCATGAACTTGCCGGTCTTCTCGGCGATATAGAGCATGATTGCCCCGGACTCAAACACCGACAGGGGCTCACCGCCATCCAGCGGGGCGCGGTCCACCAGTGCGGGCATTCGGTTATTCGGATTGATACGCAGGAATTCCTCGGTAAACTGGTCACCCTTGCCGATGTTACATTCGATGACGTTGTAATCGACCCCACATTCTTCCAATTGGATGGTCACCTTCTTGCCATTGGGTGTAGGCCAGTAGTACAGGTCAAGCATCAGGTTTCTCCGGACTTTGCGATGGGTGGCTAGTGTGCCACTACCAGCGCGATGGGGGAATCACTGATCCCTGGCAGAAAAGACCACCCGATCTGGCGAATTTCGCCAATACCAACACCAGCAATCACCAATTAGTGTATATAAAACAATGGATTGGACATTGGCACGGTATGTGAATAACAGACTCCAGAACGTACAAGGAAAACCAATATGATCGAAGTAATTCTCCACTTTCTGCTGCTTGGTCTCGTGATCTTCATGATCGCTGAGTCGTTGCCCGGCATCTATGTGGAAAATTACGGCACTGCACTGGGTGTCGCGATCGTTTACGGTTTGATCAACATCACGCTGGGTACGGTGTTCAAGATACTGGCCATACCCCTGATCCTGCTGACGCTGGGATTGTTTCTGCTGCTGATCAACACCTTTCTGTTGTGGTTGACAGATGCGCTCTTCGAGAATTTTGAAATTGACAATATGGGCACAACCTTTGTGGCGGCTGTGCTGATAACAATTGCTGACACACTGCTTGGATGGATGCTGTAACCACCTGGCAACGACATGGACGGACAAAGTGATGATGTTTTTACGCCTGCGACAGATGCGCAATACCATGCTCATGCGTGCCTTGAAGCCTGGCAAACTCGCCAGACCAGAAGCGGACACCGGGCCGAGCGCCGTGGTTGTACCCTTTCCGGCAGCAAAGGCCCGGGCGCAGGAAGACAAGCCGCTGGACCGCAGCGCGCGTTTCGGCAAAGGTAACTGAAGCATTACACCTCCAGGTGCCTTCCGGCGTAAAATGCACCGATGAAATCATTTCGATGCCAGAATTGCAGCCAGATCATCTTTTTTGAGAATGCCCAGTGCCTGCGCTGTGGTTCTGCCCTGGGCTACCTGCCTGCAACCTTTACGCTTTCCGCCCTGACGGCCACGGGCGAAGGCTGCTGGCGCGCGGTTGACGGCGGCCTGTACAAGCGTTGCAAGAATGGGATCGACTGGCAAAACTGCAACTGGATGGTGCCTTTCGACAGTCAAACGGACTACTGTGTGTCCTGCGACCTGAATGAGACCATTCCGAACCTGTCGTCACCCGTCAATCTCGAATACTGGCGGACGCTCGAGCAGGGCAAGCGCCGGCTGGTGTATGGCCTGATGCGATTTGGCCTGCCCCTGCCCAACAAGAAATACGTGGGTACCGGCGGACTGGCATTTGAGTTTCTGAAAGAAGCGGAACGCCCCCGCAGCGAAAATGACCGCGTCATGACCGGGCATGCCAACGGCAAGATCACCGTCAATATTGCCGAGGCAGATGACCTGGAGCGCGAACGCATCCGGTTGAACCTGAACGAGGTCTATCGCAGTGTCCTGGGCCATTTTCGCCACGAAAGCGGCCACTTCTACTGGTGGTATCTCGTGCAGAATTCACCCCGTCATGCCAGGTTCCAGCACCTGTTTGGGGATGAGCAAGTCAACTACGAGCAGGCAATCCGCAGCTACTATGCCAATGGTCCCGCGACAAACTGGGAAAACAATTACGTCAGCGCCTATTCAAGCTCACACCCCTGGGAGGACTGGGCAGAAAGCTGGGCACACTACCTGACCATAGTTGATGCACTTGAGACTGCGCAGGGATTTGGCGTTGAGGTAACACTGGATCATACCCAGAACCTGTTCCCCACCACCGACAGCTATCGGGCCTACACGTTTGACGAGATGCTGCAACAGTGGCTGCCGCTCACCTACGCCGTCAACAGCATTAACCGGAGTGCGGGCCAAAGTGACCTCTATCCTTTTGTCCTGCCCGGCCCGGCCATCGACAAGCTCCGCTTCGTCCACGATGTCATCCGCAGTGCCCGGGTGGCTTAGGAATAACCGGGCGATGGGCTTCCCCGCTTTTACCCGGGGATTCTCACGGGCAATTCCCTGATACCATGGATAAAACTTGACCGAAGATACTTCGGGTCACCAACCACTTCAATTTTCGGAAAGCGTTTGGTGATTTCTTCCCAGAGCACATTCAACTGCATTTCCGCCAGGCGGTTACCCACGCAGCGATGAATACCAAATCCAAAAGACAGGTGCTTGCGGGGGTTGTCACGATCGATGATGAACTCGTTGGCGCGATCAATTTCGCTCTCATCCCGGTTGCCGGAGATGTACCACATGACAACCTTGTCATCTTTCCGGATGAGCTTTCCGCCCAATTCAACGTCACGCATCGCGGTTCTTGCCATATGTGCAACCGGTGACTGCCAGCGGATGATCTCGGGCACCATTTTGGGAATCAGCCCGGGATTGGCCATCAGCTTGGCGTATTCAGCCGGGTGCTGATTCAGCGCCAGCACACCCCCGGAGATTGAGTTCCGCGTTGTGTCATTACCACCAACAATCAGCAACAGGATGTTGCCAAGGAATTCATTGGGCGGCATGTTGCGGGTGGACTCACCCTGCACCAGCATGGAGATCAGGTCGTTACCAGGCTGATTGCGTTCAACCCGTTCTTTCCAGACCGCGTCAAAATATTCCCAGCACTTCCAGAGTTCCTGGAAACCTTCTTCTGCTGTTTCGAAGTAATCCGGATTACCCAGATTTTCTACCGTATCAGACCAATGGATGAGCTTGTGGCGGTCTTCCTGGGGAACATCAAACAG
Organism: Pseudomonadota bacterium; assembly: GCA_047947185.1. Lineage (GTDB taxonomy): Bacteria > Pseudomonadota > Gammaproteobacteria > Pseudomonadales > Azotimanducaceae > JANQJA01. The sequence goes on along the minus strand of CP170502.1, from coordinate 5,395,367 downwards.
GGTTGCGAGCATCTGGCCCGTCAGTTCTACCGAGACGGACCTGACCCAGTTGAACTCCTCATTACGTGGCAATCCGTCAAGGATGTTGCCGGCACGCTCGCGAATCAGTTCCTTGAGTTCCTGCAGGTGCGTCGGCGTAAACATGGGCGCAATCACCTTGCGTTGCTCGTCATGTTTGGGCGGGTCTTCCATGATGAACATGGGGAGGTGAAATGGCGAGGAGGTGTCTATGTCCCGGTTGGGGCGCCCGCCGAGGCGTATACCCCCATTCATGATGTCACTGGAAAATTCCTCGTGGTGGGAATCAACATACATGATGTCCCGGTAACTGGTGATCGACCAGTAGGGGCCCCACATGCTCTCTTCCGTCAGGTGCACGGGATCTTCTGCGCGCAGGCGCTCAAAGTAAGGCATCATCCGGTCAGCCTCAAACAACGAGGGGTGTGCCGGGTCCAGCGCTGGCAAGGGGATACTGTACGGGTCAACATCCACGTCGATGGCCCATTTCCTGGTAAGTTCCAGGTTAGTCAAGCCCTGGCGTTCCGATTCACTCATTAGCGTAATCCTTCGGGTTTGTTAACTTCAGTCGCGTGGCGGGCCACTCAGATATAGCGGGAGCGCGACCGGCGCACCCCGCGCGGCACCACGTAGGGTGTGGACCGGCCCACCAGTGTTTCGATCAACAGCAACTCCTGGTCGCTGTGATTCTTGAAGGGTGCCGGCTGAATGCGGTTGGCCGCGTTCCGGTCCGACAGAATGTACTTTGGCGCATCGTGATGTTCAGTGACCAGGTCTTCATTAATGTTGGGATCGCTGGCTGTTGCCAGGTTTGCTGCACCGTAACAGAGGCAGACGTATGACAGCACCGGTTCCGCCTCAATGTACACGCCAGTGCCGCGAATAGAAATTACCGCACTGGGTGTGCTGATACCCATCTGGCGGGAGGCAAAGACGGACAGCGCCTTGCCCTGCTGCAGATCGTAGCGGTCGCCAACCATTTGTCGCGGAATCAACATGCGCGTGTCAGCACGCAACAGGAAAGCGTCCTCCTGGACAACAAAAATCGCCTCACTTGCCGCTCCTGTCTCCACCAGGTCGCCGGGGCGGATAGGCGTATCCAGGGTTGCGACTGACCCGTTGACCTTCAGGTCCCCCATAATCTGGAAGATGGATCTGTTTGCCGGCATCTTTTCCGGTACGGGCATTAATTGCTGGACTGGCGCAGGGGTACTGGCACAACCCGGCAAACTCGCAATAGCACCCGCCCCCAGCAGGTAGAGGAGAAATTGCCTGCGTGATTCATCCTGATCAGGTATCCTAGGCTTCATAAGAAATCCAACTCATACATGTGGTTCAAGTACTCTATTTGGCAGCACGTTGTGACAACCCGACACATCACAATCCTTGGCCTTTTATTAGCTCACTTTTGGCCGCAATTTGCCAGTGCAGCACCCTATGGCTCCGGATGGTATCGCGAACTGCAATTTGCTGTCGGCTATGAGGACAACCTGTCCCGCGCCTCCCAGTCCGACGATAAACGCGGTGACAGCCAGGCCTCGGCAAGCCTCGGCATTGGTTATGCCGACAAGGTGGGCGACCGCTTCGACTACGTGGTGGCAGCTTACCTGACCTACGCCCACCAGCAGGACAACGAGGCACTGACCAGCCTCGCCAGCGCAATTGGCGCCAACCTGATCTGGCAACCGGTCAACCGTTACTCGGCACCCTGGTATGTGCTTGACGTCAACATCACGCGTCTGGACTACAAGGACAGTGATGCCCGTGAAGGTTACCTGGCCAACGCTCGCCTCGGCATCCACCGGCGTATTGGCGCAAATGTAGTTGGGCGAATCGGATATGGATACAACGACCTGGTGTTCGACAAGTCGGATGTCGACGCCAATCGCGACGCGGCCTTCGACGTGGCGCGCCATGAGATATTTGTTGGCGCAGACTGGCATCTGGGTGGCAGAGTCTACCTGGTGGGGGAATACAGCTTCCAGCATGGCGGCTTCACAGGCTCGGCGTCGGGCAACCTGCCGGCGGGTATCAAATACGACGCCGAAACCATCGACCCCGCGTTTGAAAGCTGTAGCGCACTGATCTGTACGCCCTTCTATGCCTACCGGAGCGTAACCGACCTGCACATCGTCGATCTGGGTGTCGCCTTTTCGCTGAGCGGGCTCGACTACGACCTGGGCGGACGCTACCTGGAAGGCAAGAGCGAGAACGGTGCAACCTACTCCGACTGGCTGGTGCAATTAGGTGTGATATGGAACTTCTGATGAGGCTGTTCCGTCATGGGCTGGTTGTGGCCGCACTCCTGCTGGCCGGCACCCTGGCCAGGGCCGACCACCACAGCTGGAAGATTACCGAAATCTACACCAACCTGGACGGTACCCTGCAGTTTATCGAACTGGCCTCCAAGGTAGGCGGCGAGACCGGGCTTAACTGCTGTGACTTTGCCAGCCAGGACACGGCAACCGGCGTTCTGCAACGCTTCCGCGTCCCTACCCGGTTGCCTGGAGATTCGCTCAACCGTTATGTCCTTATCGCGACCGCTGGATTCCAGGCCGCCTATGGACTCGCTCCCGACTACATCATGCCTGACGGCTACATTGCCACGGGAGCAGGTGCACTCCAGTACAACCCGCCCATTATCGTCTGGGCCAGTATCCCGACCAATGGCGTTGACTCGATCAACATCGAGAATGGCAGCCAGTTGATGCGACCAGCAACACCCACCAACTTTGCCGGCCAGAGCATAACGCTCACACCGGACACAACCCCGCCCGTCATCAGCGCTATCCCCGGTACTCTGACCATTGCCTCCAACACGGCAATACCTGGCAATGATGAGCGAATCACACAGCACTTTGCCGGTGTCAACTGCGTTGACGACCGCGACCGCCAACCGGTGCTGGACATCAACGTGCCTCTGCAGTTGTTGCCTGGCGTCACCACTGCCATTCCCATTACCTGCAGGGATGAAAGCGCCAACCTGGCTGAAGCCACTGGCAGTGTGCGCCTGAATACCTTTGCTGACAACGACGGGGACGGCATCAGTGATGCCCTGGATCCTGATGATGACAACGACGGCGTGCCTGATGAGTCTGATGCCTTTCCTTTTGATGAAGCGGAAACCACGGACACGGACAACGACGGTATCGGCAACAACGCTGATGTAGACGATGATGGCGATGGCACGCCCGACAACCTTGACGCCTTTCCACTGGATCCGGCTGAGAGTGTGGACACCGACGGCGACGGCATCGGCAACAACGCTGATGAAGACGATGACGGCGATGGCATCCCGGACAGCATCGATGACGATGTTGCCCCCGTCATTACGGGCACCACACCGCTGGTGGTGAACGCCACCGGGCGATTCACCCGGTTAGACCTGACAGGCGTTACGGCAACCGACGACCGGGACGGCCCAGTGCAGGCCGTACCTGACCAGACGGGACCTTTTACCGCCGGGGAACACCTGATTCACTGGACAGCCCGCGATGGTGCCGGGAACACGGCCATGTTTGAACAGACGCTGCACCTGTTGCCAAAAGTCGGGATTCGACCGCGCCAGGTTGTGCCGGAAGGCAGCAACGTGGGTGTTGAGGTCACCCTCTCCGGGGATGCCCCGGCCTATCCGGTGACCGTGACTTTTACCCTGTCTGGCACCGCAGATGCTGCCGACTACAACCTGCCCACAGATACACTTGTCATCAATGCGGGAAGAACGGGACTGCTGACCCTGGACATTCTCAGTGACATCACGGCCGAACCGGAGGAGAGTCTGCTGCTGACCGTTACCGCGGCTGACCAGGCCTGGTTTGATGCCGCGACAACCCACACCATTATCATTTCAGAGGCCAACCTGCCGCCCACCGCAGGCATCAGTGCCCGTCAGTCAGGAGGTCCTCGAACGACGGTTTATGCTGATGGAGGCCCTGTTTTCCTGGACGCCACAGCAACTGACCCGAACGGGGACGCGGTGGAATATGACTGGCGCAGCACCAACCTGCCGCTTGCCAATCGCAATGCCGCCACGGCAAGTTTTGACCCACAGGACGTAGCACCCGGCAACTACATGGTATGGCTCACTGTTTCTGACGGTGAGCACACAACACGCGCCAGCCGAACCCTGCGGGTCGAGGCCACGGCACCCCTGCTGGACAGCCAGCAGGATTCAGACGGCGACGGCCTGGCTGACACCCTGGAGGGCACTGGCGACAGTGATGCCGACGGCATACCCGACTATCTCGACAATAACCCGGACACCTCCTTGCTGCCCGCCTGGGAAGGATTGCAGTTGCAGACAGGGGCAGGGCTCAGCCTGAGCCTGGGTGAAAATGCCCTGGGCGCGGGCAGTGCTGCCATAGATGCACGCAGCTTTGTCACCCCGGATGTGGGTTATCGTTATCCCACAGGTTTACTGGATTTCGAAATTGGCGGCCTTGGGGCCGCCGGTGACGCGGCTTCGATTGTCATTCCACTTAACGCACCGATTCCTGCCGGGGCCGACTACCGCAAGTTCTCAGTTGCCGACGGATGGCAACCGTTTGTGGTGGATGCCAACAATGCTTTGAAGTCGGCCGCTACCACCCGGAACCTTTGCCCCCTGCCCGGTGATACTGCCTACCAGGATGGCCTGACACCCGGGCACTACTGTATCCTGCTGACCCTGACCGACGGTGGACCCAATGATGCCGACGGCGAACTTAATCGGCGGGTACTGGACCCGGGTGGGCTGGCACTCGTGGATCTGCCGCCTGATCTGTCAACCGCGGCGAGCCTCACCCTGGAGGCAACCAGCGCCGCGGGCCTCCCCCTGCCCAACGACAGTGTCACCGGATTCCTGGAAAGTGGCATTTGCGAGGATGCTGAGGATGGTGTATTGCCTGTCACAAACAGCTTTACCGGGGATGCCCTGCTGCTCGGCACTACCGACGTCCTGTTCAGTTGTGTTGACACCGCCAACAACAGGGTTGAGGCGACGGTCCAGCTTACCCTGGTGGATACCACACCACCGGTACTCTCGGTACCACCGGCAATTTCCATTGAGTCACGGGAAGTTGTGGCCGGGTCCGATGCTGTCATCGTCACTGCACTTGCGGCAACTACCTGCACTGACACCGTCAGTGGTGAACGCCCGATTGTGGACGACACGCCAGCCACCTTTGGCTTTGGCACAACAACAATCACCTTAAGCTGCAGCGATGCTGCCGGCAATACTGCCAACGGTACACTGGCTGTTACGATTTCATCACCGCCCGTACCCAGGTCCCAGAGTGACCGGGGTGCCGGCTGTTTTATTGCAACTGCCGCCTACGGCTCCCATCTTGACCCGCATGTCGATACCCTGCGTAGCTTCCGGGACCAGCACCTGGCGACCAATGCACCTGGCCGTGCCATAATTTCAGCCTACTACACCTATTCGCCCCCCCTGGCAGACCGGATTCGGGCGTCGGAACCCCTGATGGCCATGACCCGGTTGCTGCTAACGCCGGTAGTTTATCTGGTTGCCTATCCGGACCGATTTGCTGCCCTGGCACTGATGCTCTTGCTGCTCCGGCTGGCGCACCAACAGCATCGGGCCACGACCCAACCTGCCAGAACTGAATTTGATTCCAGGGACTGACGTTTATGACAGAAACACTGGCGGACATGCTGACGCTTGTCCCGGGCGAACGCGCGGACACCTTCGTTGGCAAGTCTGAACCCTATGGCGCTATCGGCATCTACGGAGGCCACTTTCTCGGCCAGGCCCTGGCCGCCGCATTCGGAACGGTCGACGAACCCAAGGTCGCCAATTCATTCCATGCCTACTTCCTGAAAGCGGGGAATCCCGAACTGCCCATCGTCTATCAGGTGGAGCGCCTCCGGGACGGTCGCGGTTTCGACACCCGGGTGGTGAAAGCAACCCAGGGAGAGGCACCGGTCTTTCATATGACAGCAAGTTTCAAATTGCCCGAGGACGCGGCAGAGGAACACCAGAAGGTGATGCCGCACGTGCCGTCACCTGAGGACGTGATTGCGGCGCGTGAAGCTGATGGTGGCGAAGCCGGCCGGTTCCCTATGACCCTGGGCGGCCGCGTCCAGATGGAGCTGATTTCAGACCATTTTGTACCCCAGCAATTCAGCCCCGACCGGGAACCAGTGCTGCAGTCCTGGATGCGCGTTCCCGGTCTCGAGAACGCCAGCCAGCGCATGTCACAATGTGCCCTCGCCTACCTGGCAGATGGCACGCTGATGTTTAACTCGGTACTGCCCTACGGTGTACCTTTTCGCACCCATAGGCTAACCAGCCTCGACCAGAGCGTCTGGTTTCACCACCCCTGTGATGTCTCAGCCTGGCTTATGTATGACCAGCGCAGCATTCTTGCTGCCGACGCCAGGGGCCTGAATGAGGGGGAGATCTATACCGAGGCGGGTAAGGTTATCCTGACTGCCGCGCAGGAGTCGATGCTCCGGAAAATGTAGTCACGGCCCCGCTCAGGCCGCCGCCAGGAAGTCCACCGTACGCTGCTCCGTTTCGGTATCAGCGGCGGTCACGGCCGCACAGAAATGCGTGACACCAATATCCCGCAAACGGTTCATCTGCTGGCGGAGTTCAGCCTCGTCACCCGCCAGCGCCAGATCTGCCGGACCGGCAACCCCTTCCCGGTCCAGCATGGCACGATAGGAAGGTAACATGCCGTAAACCTGCAGTGATTTGGCGATCATTTCCCTGGCGCCCGTCACATCATTGGTGAGCACCACCGGAAATCCCGCGGCAATTTTGGGTTGAGGCTTGCCGGCCGCCGCTGCCGCCGTGCTGATCGATGGAATGATGTGGGATTCCAGCGTTCTCGGCCCTGTCATCCAGGTGACTGTGCCATCACTCAAGGCACCGGCAATCTTCAGCATGGCAGGGCCCAGGGCCGCCACCAGCAGGGGTACCGGTGCCGCATCCGGGATACTGATCTGGAGGTTGTTGACCCGGTACTCGTCGCCCGCATGCGAAATCCGCTCACCACGCAGCAGTGGCCCCAGTATCGACAGGTACTCTTTCATGTGGCGCGCCGGTTTTGCATAGGACATGCCCAGCATGTCCTCAATGACAACCTTGTGTGACAGCCCAATGCCCAGGCTGAACCTGCCGCCCGAGGCAGCACCGGTGGTCAGTGCCTGCTGTGCAATGGCTGACGGGTGTCGGGGATAGGTGGGTGTCACCGCAGTTCCGAGCCCAATCCGACTGGTCTCCCGACCAATAATGGCCAGTGTCGAGATGGCATCAAAACTGAATATATTCGCCATCCAGAGATCATCGAACCCACTCGCTTCAGCGGCCTGCGCGGTCCTGACCAGTTGATCCAGCGTTCCCCCTGGACCACTCGCACCCAACATCAGACCCGTTCTCATCGTTTCCCCCCTGGATTTTCACATATGTCAGATAAAACCCCGAGATTACCAGAAATCCATTGCGACATGATCGCCCATGGCTATAATCCGCGCTTTCCCCGTACCCGCCGGCCCCGCATTGAAACGCCCCTTCTCAAAAGACGAGAAAACCGAAAAGTCCCTGGATCACTCCATCAGGGATGGCGTCAGCTTTGCCATCATGGGTGGCGTCAGCGAGAGTTACTTTTCAGCCTACGCGGTATTCCTGAAAGCAACCGCGCCACAAATTGGCCTGCTGGCATCTCTGCCCCCTCTGATTGCATCGTTTGCCCAGATGTTTTCAGTTTGGCTCGGACAGATGACCGGTCTGCGCAAAAGCATTATTGTCACTGGCGCAATCATCCAGGTGATTGCCCTTCTGGGGATTGCCACCCTGCCCTTGATATTTGAAACCCGGGCATTTCCCATGTTGCTGGGAGCGGTCATTATTTACTATATAGGCCCTAACCTGGGCGCCCCTCTCTGGGGCAGCCTGATGGGCTCACTGATTCCCGAGGCCGTACGGGGACGCTTTTTTGCCCGCCGCAACCGTCTTTCAAGCATGGCATCTTTCTCGTCACTGATTGGTGCCGGCCTGGTGCTCCAATTTTTTGACTCATTTGTCGCGGCTTACCTGGGTTTCATCGCAATCTTCGTGATCGGCATGGTCGCACGCTCGGTGTCAGCCTGGCACCTGAACCAGATTCACGATCCGAGCCACGGCTCACCGGTACTGCCACGCCAGGAACGGGACGGTATCCCTTCATTCAGGGTACTGAAAGAAAATCCCAACTTCCTGCGGTTTTCCATGTTTTTTGCCGCGATGCAGTTTGCTGTTGCCATCTCCGGGCCATTTGTTGTGGTGTACCTGCTGCGTGACCTGCACTACAGTTACATTGAGCTCATGGCCAATACCGCGGCGTCTGTCCTGGTACAGTTCCTGATCCTTGCCCGCTGGGGGCGGCTGGGTGATTTGTTTGGCAACCGCATCATTTTGCGGGTGACCGGTTTTGCCATCCCGGTGGTACCCTTTCTCTGGGTACTGTCACCAGACTTTTTCTACCTGCTGCTGGTGCAGGCCATTAGCGGACTGCTCTGGTCCGGCTACTCACTCTCCGCGTCAAACTTCCTGTTTGACCTAACGCCACAGTCGAGGCGCGGTGGCCTTATGGCTATTCACAATCTGTTTTCCAGTGTTGCCGTGTTCCTGGGCGCTTCATTTGGTGGATTCCTGGCCCTGCATCTGCCCACCAGCATCACGTTGGGCAGTTTCGCGTTCTCCTGGCTGTCGGTGTTCTACGGTGTGTTTGTTTTTTCCGCCGTGCTGCGCCTGGTGGTTGCCGCGAGTTTCCTGCCTCATCTGGAGGAAGTACGCAGTGTGCGTAACATGACCTATCACGGGCTGATCTTTCGGGTCACGCGTTTTTCACCCATCTCCGGCGTGATGTTTGACGTGGTGACACGCGTCAGAAAACGTGTGGGCGAACGGAACGACGACAATTCCTGAGAGCATGTTTGCACCCTGCCGAATTCTGGTAAGCTTGAGCGCTTAAGACTGGCAGCACCAACATAAAAGAGGGATCAATATGTTCTATTGCAGGACACTCGCGACCGTGGCCCTGGTTTGCTTTGCGCTCGGCACACAGGCCGCCGACATACCCCGGCTCAAGGATGGCAAACCCGATATGAACGGCGTTTGGCAAACCATGAACGAGGCCAACTGGGGACTTGAGATGCACGCCGCGGAGCACGCCCCCATGCTGCGGGACGGGCCTGCGGGCCCCCTTGCCGCGGTTGAGGTCGTGAGACTGGGCGCCATTATTGCCGTGCCCCCACGCCTCGGCGTCATCAAGGGTGGTGGCAAAATTCCCTATACCGAAGAGGCCGCCGCAAAGCGCGCTGAACTGCGCCGGGACTGGGTCAACCAGGATCCCGAGGTCAAGTGTTACATGCCCGGCGTACCAAGGGCCACCTACATGCCCCATCCTTTCCAGATTTTTCAGTCACCCAATTCGTTTTTTATCGCCTACCAGTTTGCCGGAGCCGTCCGCGATATTTACCTGAAGGACCCGGGTGAGGCGCCCGTTGATTCCTGGATGGGCTGGTCCCACGGCTACTGGGACGGGGACACCTTTGTCGTGGACGTGGAAGGCTTGCATGACGGCACCTGGCTTGATCGAACCGGCACCCATCACAGTGCAATGATGAAGGTGACCGAGCGCTATACCATGACGGGTCCAAACCACATTCAGTACGAAGCAACCATTACTGATCCCGAGGTACTCACCGGTCCGTTTACGATTGAGATGCCGCTTTATCGCCGAATGGAGCCCAACTTCAAAATGCTTGAATTCAAGTGTGTAGAGTTTGTTGAGGAACTGCTTTACGGGGAATGGCGTCGCACCCCACTCGAGCGTCCCTGATTGCTGAGGAGGAAAAAAATGAAGATGAAACATACCGTAACACTGGTTTGTCTCGCGTTTTTTGCCGCCGGTTGTGCTACCAGCGGTGACACAAAGACACAAACGACATCTGTACCTGACCTGTCTGGCACCTACGACATCGCAACCCTGACGCCGCTGGAGCGACCACAAATGTATGGTGACAAGCTGTTCCTGTCGCACGAGGAAGCGGAGCAGATTGCCGCCCGTGATGCCGCCGCCAAGGCCGCTCGGAATGAGGCGAGTGACCCCAACCGGGTAGCACCACCTGAGGGTGGCGACGGTTCAACGGGCGCTGCTGGCAACGTGGGCGGTTACAACACTTTCTGGATCGACAATGGTGACAGCGTGGTTGAGGTGGACGGCAAGTTCAGAACCTCAATTATAGTTGACCCGGCCAACGGGCGTATGCCGCCCATGACACCTGCTGCCCGCGAGGCCAGAATTGCGGCTTTTGCCAATTTTCGCCGGAGCAATTCCGGTGAAGCCTGGTGGCTGGAAGTAGGCGACGGCAGCGGACCCTATGACAACATGGAAACCCGCGGTATGGGTGAACGTTGCCTGCTGGGTTTTGGTTCAACCGGTGGACCACCCATGCTGCCTGTGCTCTATAACAACCTGAAACGGATTGTGCAGACGGAAGATTACGTGATGATCCTGGTCGAGATGGTGCACGATGCGCGGATTATCCGGCTGAACAGCGAGCACCTGCCTTCACACATGAAGCGCTGGCTGGGTGACTCTATTGGCTGGTGGGAAGGTGATACCCTGGTTGTCGACACCCGCAATTTCCACCCGGACGCCGGCTTCCGCGGCTCATCGGAAGACCTGCAGGTGATCGAACGGTTCACCCGCCTGGACGACAATACACTGCTCTACCAGTTTACGGTTGAGGATCCAACTGTGTGGACGGCACCCTGGAGTGGTGAATACACCTGGCCCGCCACGACTGACAAGGTCTTCGAATACGCCTGCCACGAGGGCAACTACGCCATGGGAAATATCATGCGGGGTGCGCGCCTGCTTGAAGCAGAAAAGCGAAAGCAGATGCAGGAGTCGGGAGAATAGCCAGGTTCCTGCGTGCAGGTAGCCTTGCCTGGCTGGCCGCCTGCTTCAGCTTTATCCTTGCCGGACCGGTTGCGGCCAGCGAAGCCGGGGCCGACCAACCGGGGGCCGGCCAATCGGGGGCCGGCCAATCGGGGGCCGGCCAATCGGGGGCCGGCCAACCGGGGGACGGCCATCCCGGGGCTGCCGTGTACCGGCAGTACTGCGCGACCTGTCACGACAATCCGGAAGAGACCCGCGCATTACCGCTTGCCAGCCTGAAGCAACTGAACGCCAGCGCGCTACGATTTGCCATGACCGAAGGTGTCATGCAGGAGCAGGCCAAACCGTTGGGACGGCGGGCCCTCGCAACACTGATAGACTATCTGGCCGCCAAGGAATCTGACAGTGATGCCTGGTTGGCTGGCTGGATGTGTGATACCAAGGGCGCACCTGTCGACCTGGCCGCCGGTGAGGTCATGCCCTATGTCGGCATAGACCTTCACAGCACCCGATTCATATCCGCGGAACAGGCAGGACTGACCAGCAGGGACCTCGGTAACCTGGAGTTTGCCTGGGCCATCGGCTTCCCGGACACAACCGCCCTGCGCGCTGCACCGGTTATCATCGGCGACACCATGTTTTATGCGCCGACACCAACAGAGCGACTGCTCGCCATTGATGTCAAGCGGCCCTGCGTCAAGTGGGTCTATAACGCCGGTATTGAACTGCGCACCTCGGTTACCTATGGAGAACTGGGCAGGTCGGGCAGGCATGCACTGGTGTTTGCAGACAGGCGCGGGCAGGTTCACGCGCTTGACCCTGTAACGGGTACACTGATCTGGAAGGCCGAGGGTCGGCACAGTGCCGCTGCCACCATCACCGGTGCACCGGTGCTTTACAATGACCTGGTGATCCTGCCCGTTTCTGCTTCAGGCGTTGGCCGGGGAGCAAATCCGCAATATGAATGCTGTGTCGAGCATGGTGCCGTGGTTGCCCTGGACGCCGCCACCGGCGAGCATCGTTGGACCTGGCACACCATGCGGGAGGCCACTTATACGGGCAAAACCAACCGGCTGGGCGTCAAACTCCGCGGCCCTTCCGGTGCCCCAATCTGGTCGAGTCCGACTATTGATGCCCGTCGAAACCTTGTATACGCCACCAGCGGGCAGAACACCTCGCTGCCAGCAACAGAGACATCCGATGCCGTGCTTGCCATTGATATTGGTTCCGGTGAGCTTCGCTGGGGTTTCCAGGCGCTGGCCAACGACGTCTGGATTATCGGCTGCCGGGAGACGCCTGCACTGTCGACACCCAACTGCCCGGACCCCAAAGACAGCGTCCTCAAGGACTTCGATTTTGGCGCAGCGGCAATCCTTGCCGTACGCCCTGACGGCAAAGATATCCTGCTGGCAGGCCAGAAGTCCGGTGACGTCTGGGCACTTGACCCTGACAATGGCAAACTGTTGTGGAATCACCGGTTTGGACAGGGCACACCGCTGGGCGGCGTGCACTGGGGTATGGCGACAGACGGCCAACGCCTGTTTGTACCCATCAACGATCCCTTCCGACGCCGTGGCGAATTTGCTCCAGAACCCGGCATGAACGCCATCGATATCGACACCGGCAAGGTGTTGTGGCGGACGGCAACCCGTCCGGACTGCTCACCGGCCCGTAAGGCCATGTTTGCCGACTGTGACGAGAAGTTTGGCCTTTCAGCAGCGCCGCTTGCTGTTGATGATTCTGTCGTCGCGGGTTCTATTGATGGCAGGCTCTACGTTTTTGATGGCAGGACAGGCGAGGTCACCTTTGAATTTGACACGCTGCGCGACTTCACGACGGTGAACGGCTATCCGGCCAGGGGCGGGTCCATTGACTCACATTCCGTGTTTGCTGGCGCAGGTATGGTTTTTGTGGGTTCAGGTTATGGCAGTTTTGGCCAGGCCCCGGGTAATGTCCTCATCGCGCTGAAACCTGGCAGCCAATAACATGCGGTTGACGTGGCGGACAACCCTCGCTGGTTTACTTTGCCTGCCTGTTGCGGTGCTGGCGCACAACATCTCTGACAGCAATGCCCAGTTTGTTGAGGCACTGGTAGGCCCGGCCATTGTGCCTTTCCTGTACCTGGGCGCCAAACACATGGTCACCGGCTACGATCACCTGCTCTACCTGGTGGGGGTGGTCTTCTTCCTGAGCCAGCCCCGCGACATCCTGTTGTATGTCACGCTGTTCGCCATCGGTCACAGTGTGACCCTTCTGCTGGGTGTGCTTGCCGGCCTCAACGTCAACGCCAACCTGGTGGATGCGATCATTGGCCTCTCCATTGTTTACAAGGCCTTTGAAAACCTGGGCGGATTCCAGCGGCTGTTTGGCATTTCGCCCGACACCCGTGTTGCTGTGTTTGTGTTTGGCCTCTGCCACGGACTGGGCCTCGCGACCAAACTGCAGGAGATTGCCCTCTCCGACGATGGCCTTCTGACCAACATGATCAGCTTCAATCTGGGCGTGGAACTGGGCCAGATGCTGGCACTGACGTTTATCCTGCTGCTGTTGTTGCCATGGCGTCAGTCAGGGCATTTTGCCGGGCAGGCTTATGCCGCCAACAGCCTTCTGATGGTTGCGGGTTTCATCCTGGCAGGCTATCAGCTCGCGGGCTATTACCTGTGAACTATTCTGCGCGTCAGATCCTGCTGGCACTGGCTGGCTCCCTGCTCATTGCCGGCGCCTGCCTGATAACCCTGGTGTTGCCCGCAGAGTATGGCCTGGACCCGCTGGGTACGGGCAAACTGCTGGGGCTGACCGGCCTTGCTGAACGGGAGAAAACGATTGTTCACCCGGAAAGCGGATACCTTGCGAATGACACGATTACCTTTGAGCTTGCGCCCTACGAATCGGTTGAATACAAGTTTGAACTGGGCGCCGACTCCAGCCTGAGCTTCAACTGGCAGGCCAATGTTGGAGTTGCCTATGAGTTTCACGGTGAACCGGACGCTGGCCCGGCCGGGTTTGCCGAGACCTACGCCACCGGCAAGGGGGCCAGTGACGCCGGTACCGCAACCCTGCCCTTCTCCGGCAAACACGGCTGGTATTTTGCCAACCGGACTTTCACCAACGCCACAATCACGCTGACAACCAGCGGCTTTTACTCCCGCGTTTATGCCTACCGGGACGGTTTTGTTGATGTGAGGGACATCAACAACTAATCACTAATCAGCGGCGGGAGGCTCACCTTTTGGAGCCGCTTCGTTATCCACCATGTAAATCTCATGGCAGCCGGCACACACACGGTAGATATCACCACCAGCTTCAAACAGGGCGTCGGCATCTTTCGCGTCCGCTGCGGCCATTGCCCGCTTGCCCGCTTCAACCAGGCCCCCGGAAATTTCCATCCAGGCAGCAGCGTCGACCGCCCTGCCGGGCAACATCAGGAGATTGCCGCTTTCTGCCACCACAGCCGCACTGTGCTTGACCGCAAGCCACTGTTCATCAGTTGTCGGCGCAAGATCCTGTTCGCCTTCTGCTGTCAGGATGAATCCGGCTGAACCCCAGATGACGTCAGCTGCAGGATCCAGCACCAGGTTCATGGTCTGTTTCATATCGCCAACAGGACTGAATGGCGGTTGCGGTGGTGGCGACTCGGCGCAACCGGCCAGTGCCAGCACCACCAGTGCCGGCCCTAACATCTGTTGGCGCATGCCTATCGCTCCGTCGGGTCCCGACCATCTTTAGGGGCACCGGTACCCGAGGAACCCATAAATATCTTGGTCCCGTCGGTGAAGGTAATGTCACGACCATTGGCACGATTGGAGCGATCCTTGGACTGGTACCCATCCACAACAATTTCGGTACCCGGCTTCAGCGAATTACGATTCAGGCCCCGCCGTAACAGCGTGTTGGGGGTCCCACCCTCAACCATCCAACTCTCTTTACTGCCGTCTTCATTGGTCACCTCAAGGTGAATCCAGGCATGCGGGTTTACCCATTCCACCTTGGTCACAGGACCACGAAGCACCAGCGGACGATTGGGGTCGAACTCGGCACCAAAAGCGTGGTGTGCGGTGCTGGTAGTTGGCAGCAGGCACACGGCAAAACTGACAG
This sequence comes from Pseudomonadota bacterium, assembly GCA_047947185.1. Lineage (GTDB taxonomy): Bacteria > Pseudomonadota > Gammaproteobacteria > Pseudomonadales > Azotimanducaceae > JANQJA01. The sequence continues at coordinate 5,380,362 of CP170502.1, read as the reverse complement.
ATAACAGTAACAACTTCTTCATTGGTTTCTGGTACTCCCTCGATAGCGCAATCAATGAACTGACAACACAGGTTACCATTGTGACCCGATGATGCACAGATGCGCGTATGTAACGTTTTTGACATTCAGGAGTCAAACCTGAAGTGAAGCAACGAGGAGCCTGACCGATGAACAGACGATCACTGCTGGGATTTGCCGCATCATTGCCGGTGCTGGGCCTGTTGCCAGCGACCCGAATCATGGCTGCTGAGATGGCACAGTCTTTTGAACCACTCAAAAAGACTGCTGATGAGTGGCAGGCGCTCCTCCCCCGCGACCGTTATCTCGTGCTGTTTGAAGAGGCGACCGAGCGTGCCTTCTCGAGCCCCCTGGACAAGGAAAAACGCGCCGGCACTTTCATCTGCGCTGCCTGTTTCCTGCCCCTGTTTGAGTCGGCACACAAGTACAACAGCGGAACCGGCTGGCCGAGTTTTACGCAACCCATCCCGGGGAGCATGGGCAAAAAGACGGATTTCAAGCTGATACTGCCGCGAACCGAATACCACTGTGCCCGCTGTGGTGGTCACCAGGGTCATGTCTTCAAGGATGGCCCCCCGCCACGCAATGAGCGCTGGTGTAACAATGGCCTGGCCCTGATTTTTGTTCCCGAGGGAGAACCCCTCCCACCTTTGAGGACCTGACACGATGAACACGCGTTATGCCCAACTGATCCTGGTCTGTCTGACCCTGCTGTGTGCCGCACCACAGGCTGCTGCCGCTGAAGCCAAAGCCATTTTTGCCGGTGGCTGCTTCTGGTGTATGGAACCACCCTACGACAAACTCGATGGCGTGCTGGCCACCACCTCGGGTTACGTCGGCGGACACAAGATGAACCCGACTTACCAGGAGGTTTCCGCTGGCAGAACCGGCCATACTGAAGCCGTCGAAATCACCTATGACCCAGACAAAATCAGCTATCAGCAACTGCTGGATGTGTTCTGGGTCAACATTGACCCCCTGGTGGAGAACCGCCAGTTTTGTGATCGCGGCAGCCAGTACCGCACCGGGATTTTTTACCTGGACGAGGAGCAGAAAGCCCAGGCAGAGGCGTCAAAACAGGCACTGGTGGCATCCGGCAGGTTTGACGCTCCCATAGTGACGGAAATCACTGCCGCCGGGAGATTCTACCCCGCTGAAGATTACCACCAGGATTATTACCTCAAGAATCCGGTGCGTTACCGCTACTACCGATATTCCTGCGGCCGCGACCAGCGCCTGGAAGAACTCTGGGGCCCAGGTAACTGACCCGTCGTCTCGACCAGAGGCGACACCGAAGCTGTCGTCTCGACCAGAGGCCGCAGGCCGGCGTGGAGAGACCTCTCTCTCCCCCACCCCAAACCCGAGATTTCTCCACTACGCGGCTAACGCCGCTTCGGTCGAAACGACAACAGAGCCGACGGGGCGACAGCCGAGCTGTCGTCTCGACCAGAGGCGACGGCGAAGCTGTCGTCTCGACCAGAGGCCGCAGGCCGGCGTGGAGAGACCTCTCTCTCCCCCACCCCAAACCCGAGATTTCTCCACTACGCGGCTAACGCCGCTTCGGTCGAAACGACAACAGAGCCGACGGGGCGACAGCAGAGCTGTCGTCTCGACCAGAGGCGACACCGAAGCTGTCGTCTCGACCAGAGGCCGCAAGGCCGGCGCGGAGAGACCTCTGTCTACCCCACACCAAAAACCCGAGATTTCTCCACTACGCGGCTAACGCCGCTTCGGTCGAAACGACAACATAGCCGACGGGGCGACAGCCGAGCTGTCGTCTCGACCAGAGGCGACAGCCGAGCTGTCGTCTCGACCAGAGGCGACGGCGAAGCTGTCGTCTCGACCAGAGGCCGCAAGGCCGGCGTGGAGAGACCTCTCTCTCCCCCACCCCAAAACCCGGGATTTCTCCACTACGCGGCTAACGCCGCTTCGGTCGAAACGACAAATGAGCCGACGGGGTGACAGCCGAACTGTCGTCTCGACCAGAGGCCGCAAGGCCGGCGTGGAGAGACCTCTCTCTCCCCCACCCCAAACCCGAGATTTCTCCACTACGCGGCTAACGCCGCTTCGGTCGAAACGACAACTGAGCCGACCAGAGGCGACGGCGAAGCTGTCGTCTCGACCAGAGGCCGCAAGGCCGGCGTGGAGAGACCTCTCTCTCCCCGCACCCCCAAAACCGAGATTTCTCCACTACGCGGCTAACGCCGCTTCGGTCGAAACGACAAATGAGCCGACGGGGTGACAGCAGAGCTGTCGTCTCGACCAGAGGCCGCAGGCCGGCGTGGAGAGACCTCTCTCTCCCCCCACACCCAAAACCCGAGATTTCTCCACTACGCGGCTAACCCCGCTTCGGTCGAAACGACAACAGAGCCGACGGGGTGACAGCAGAGCTGTCGTCTCGACCAGAGGCGACACGAGCGTGTCGTCTCGACCAGAGGCCGCAGGCCGGCGCGGAGAGACCTCTGTCTACCCCACACCAAAAACCCGGGATTTCTCCACTACGCGGCTAACGCCGCTTCGGTCGAAACGACAAATGAGCCGACGGGGCGGCGGCGGGGAATTAACTAGCAACATCCCCCGATATCCGTATCACCTTCTGGATGATAGGCAACTGCCACCGCCGCAGCGGAAATGTCTGAGGTCTTCTGGAAGTCTGCCGCAGCTGCCTCACGCAGGCCCCGGTCAACCAGGTAATCAATGGTGGTCATGGCCATGGCTTTGGCCCCATCAAGGCAGGCCTTGTCACCCATCTCTGAACCCGCCCACCGGGCAAATTCCGGGTTGTGGATCACCACGCCCCGCGGCGCACAGGCGATCATCGGGTGGATGGAGGGAACGCGGTGGCTGACGTTGCCCATGTCCGTTGAACCCGCGGAGCCAGAGGGCATCTTTTCCAGCGGGAAAAACTCACGTCCCAGTGACTCCGCATTGGACTGGTAAGCTGCTGCCAACGGCCAGTTGGTGTTCATGTCCAGGTAATCAACCTTTGCCCAGGCAACCTCAACCGAACACCCGGACGACAGGGCCCCGGCCTCAAAACAGTTCTGTACCCGTTGCTTGAGATGGGCCAGTTCATGCGCATCAGCCGCGCGAACATAAAACACGCCGGTTGCCTTGTCCGGCACGATGTTGGGTGCGAGGCCCGTTTCGGTAAATATCCCGTGGATTCTCTCGGTGGGGCGGATGTGTTGCCTGAGTTGGGCAATGGTCTGGTAGGCAGTCACCAGCGCATCCAGGGCATTCAGTCCTGCCTGCGGCATGGCCGAGGCATGGGCACTCTTGCCGTGATAAGTCACGCGAACTTCGGACACACAGATACAGGGCATGGTGGAAAGGTCAACGCCAGCAGGGTGGACCATCATCGCTGCATCAACCCCGTCAAAGGCACCCGCCTGCGCCATAATTTCTTTGCCGCCACCCTTCTCTTCCGCTGGTGTGCCCAGGTAACGTACCCTGCCAGGGAGATCTGCCTTGAGTGCGGACAGCGCGATAGAAGCGCCAAGGCCCATCACGGCAATCACGTTGTGTCCACAGGAGTGGCCTATGCCTGGCAAGGCGTCGTATTCGGACAGTATGGCCACGCAAGAGTCACCGCTGCCGAACTCAGCTTCATAGGCGGTCGGGAGTCCGTAGGCCCCACGCTTAACGCTAAGCCCGGCCGCCTCCACTTTCGCCGTCAGCAACTTCGCGGCTTCAAACTCATGGAACGCAAGCTCCGGGTTGGCATGGATGGCATGGCTCGTACGCACCAGTTCTTCCGCCTGCTCATCGATCACATCACAAACCCGCTGCTTCAGGGTGGCTGTATCCATCAAACTGCCTCGTTCGGTTTTGGCTGGCGTCCCGGTCAGGCGTCAACGGACCGGGTCAGCCGCACTCTTCACTCCAGCCAGTGCATATTTATTTGCAATGGCCACTACTCCTGGATTTCAAACACCTCCACGATACCAACTCCCACGCCGTTGTCGACTCCACTCATGATGGCCGTATAAGCGCCGGGGGCAAGCTCCATATAGATGGCTGCGTCCAGGCTGTTGGTTGGTTTCAGGTCTTCCGGGATGAACTGCTGGTCAAGTCCATCGGCCCAGTTGTCATTTTCGGCGATAACTGTCCCTCCAGAGAATATTGCCACCTGGGGGTTGGCAAGCACGCCAGTGACACCCTGCTCCGTCAGGCTTGGTCCTTTTGCCCTGATAACCACTTTCTTGGTTTCCGAGCCAGAGATCACCAGCCCGCCGATCAACACATTATCACCGGTACCCACATAACCACGTGTGGCAATATTGATCAGGCGGGTCTCCCCCGTATTCCCGACTTCAAAAACTTCGACTATGCCAACGCCTTCAGTCTCGCCTACACCTGAAAGGATTGCTGTATAAGCGCCGGGTGGAAGCGTCGTCGCAATAACAGCCTCATCACCATAACCGACAGGTTTCAGATCCTCGGGGATAAACGTTACGCCAACATGCGTTTCCCAGTTGTCGTTGTAATCAATTGATGTCCCGCCAGAAAACAGCCGGAGTTCTGGATTCTGCAATACATCCGGAACACCAAACTCGGCCAGGGAAGGCCCCCGCGCACGCAGCACAACCAGCTTCGGTTCCGTGCCGGTAATCACAAAGCCGCCAATCAATACGTTGTCACCGGCACCTACCAGGCCACGCGTTGCCAGGTTTTGCAGACGTGCCGCCGGTCCAGTCGCGGACCTGGCAGGGTCCAACGGGAAAGCATCTTCAGTGTCATTCACGCCATCGTTGTCGTCGTCCGGGTCCGCGTTGTTGCCGATACCGTCACCATCCGTATCAACAGACTCGCCGGCGTTTAGCGGGAAGGCATCTGCACCGTCTACCACACCATCGTTGTCGTCGTCCGTGTCAGCATTGTTTCCTGTGCCATCAGCGTCGGTATCGACAGCCTCACTCGCGTCCAGCGGGAAAGCATCTTCAGCGTCATTCACACTGTCATTGTCGTCATCCGGGTCCGCGTTGTTGCCGATACCGTCACCATCCGTATCAACAGACTCGCCGGCGTTTAGCGGGAAGGCATCTGCACCGTCTGCCACACCATCGTTGTCGTCGTCCGTGTCAGCATTGTTTCCTGTGCCATCAGCGTCGGTATCGACAGCCTCACTCGCGTCCAGCGGGAAAGCATCTTCAGCGTCATTCACACTGTCATTGTCGTCATCCGGGTCCGCGTTGTTGCCGATACCGTCACCATCCGTATCAACAGACTCGCCGGCGTTTAGCGGGAAGGCATCTGCACCGTCTACCACACCATCGTTGTCGTCGTCCGTGTCAGCATTGTTTCCTGTGCCATCAGCGTCGGTATCGACAGCCTCACTCGCGTCCAGCGGGAAAGCATCTTCAGCGTCATTCACACTGTCATTGTCGTCATCCGGGTCCGCGTTGTTGCCGATACCGTCACCATCCGTATCAACGGACTCGCTTGCGTCCAGCGGGAAGGCATCTGCACCATCTGCCACATCATCGTTGTCGTCATCCGGGTCTGCGTTGTTGCCGATACCGTCACCATCCGTATCAACAGACTCGCTCGCGTCCAGCGGGAAAGCGTCTTCAGCGTCATTCACGCCATCGTTGTCGTCATCCGGGTCTGCGTTGTTGCCGATACCGTCACCATCCGTATCAACAGACTCGCCTGCGTCCAGCGGGAAAGCGTCTTCAGCGTCATTCACGCCATCGTTGTCGTCATCCGGGTCTGCGTTGTTGCCGATACCGTCGCCATCCGTATCAACAGACTCGCTCGCGTCCAGGGGAAACGCATCCTCATTATCGGGCACGTTGTCATTGTCATCATCAAGGTCCAGGTCATCATTCAACCCGTCACCATCGGTGTCGGGAGGGGGGATCTGAACCCCAACGGCACTTGGATCAACAATGGTCCCATTAATCACGCCATCGAGATCATTGGGACCACCGTCTTCAAGGGTCAACTGGATACAGTTATACCCTTCGACCAGTCCGGGTTCGAACGAGTCATCACCCGGCGCCGGGCAGGCGCCGAGCAGTGATCGGGCAGAAGCAACCCTGTTATTGCCATCAATCACAAAATCCTGCCAGCCCGACTCCGGATTGAACTTTCGCATCACAGCGCCCGCAGGAATGGGAGCACGAGTGGGCAGGACCACACTACTGGTCTCCCCTTCTGTCGGCATTTCATCCACAACAAAATCAAATACGCCATCGGGATATTCGAATTCGGTATCTGTCGCCGTGTCCGGCGTCGTGGCTACCAGATCGGAGATTTCGACCGTCACATCGGCCGATCCCCTGGCAAATGCAACATGCCCAAGCTTCAAACGAATGCCGCTTTCCGCCTGCATAAAGCTGGTTGAATCAGTGGCGCTGTCCGCGGCCAGGATATTACTTTCCGGAAACGCATCCAGGTAATCTGGCACGCCATCTTCATCGGCATCACCACTGCCTTCCAGGCTGTCAATCACACCGTCTTTGTCGGTATCCTGGTCAGCACTCAATAGGGGAGCTGTTTCGACGACCCGAAGCAGCAGCGACTTGTAGGTCGTCAGCGCTGGTGCGCCGTTATCGGTAACACCCAGGTGCAACGCGTAACTGCCTGGTGTTACAAAAGAGGGGTCAAAGGTCAGCGTATTATCCTGAATTGTTGCACCCAGATCCGTATCTGACATGGACCAGTCAAAAGCCATGCTGTCATTATTCGGGTCTGTCGCATGCGCAGTGACCGTTACAAGACCATTGTCCTGGGTAACAATCCGCGTCAATTCAGCGTTCTGGGTTGCCGACAGACGCACCCGTGGCGCAAGGTTTTCTTCGCGAATCACAACCAGGTGGCGCCGGTTTCCATTCAGTGCAACCTCATTGGAACTATCCAGTTCAACCACCAGGGTCTCGGGTGGTTCTGCCTCTTCATCTGTTGTGATGTTGACGAGAATTTCACCGTAGGTGCCAGACTCAATGACCAGATCACCCGCCACCAGGTCATGGTCCTGGGCATCACTGGTACCCGAGACCAGGTAACTGATGGTCACAGGATAGCTGGCTGCAAGACCGTTCAGCCGGACAGGAATCGTCACGGTGTTTCCTTCTGTCGTGACCTGGCCACGCGGCAGGTCTGCGAGCGGCCGCACCGTCAGGGAGCGTGGTATGCCATCTGAGGCGGCATTGCCCGATGAATCCTGCGAGACCCATAGAAAAATATGCTGGCCCGGTCGGAAACCGCGCACAACCTCGTTGGTCACCAGAAAATCAAAGGGGTAAACGGGCAGTTCACCATCCACATCATCAATGGCAACAGCGCCTGATGGGGGCGGCAGGGTCAGCCGGCCCGTTGAATCAACTGTGATCTCCGTATCGCCGCCACTGATAACGGGGGGCGTGGTATCCGGTGCCGGCGCTGCAACAAAAGCCTCACCCTCGAGTGCCAACCCGACGTTGCCAGCCGCAGTTTTCGCAACAAAGTCCACATTGGCAAAGCTGGCTGCAGCCATTGGTGCCGGATTCTCCGGGGTCCCGCTCTTGAAAAAGTCTCCAATCGAGAACGTCGATGTAAAGACTTCCAGGGTATTTTCCATCAGGTCAAATACGACCTTGCCGCCCAAGTCCATGGCACCGGTCACGAGCAGACTGGCAAACTCGGCAACGGAATTGACGACCATACGAACGCGTGAACCGAATCCTGTTACCAGGTCGCCGACAATCGAAAACATGCCGGTCTGCTGCAAGGCACCATCGAGGTCTGTCCCCGGTGTCAGGGTGGCACCCTGCTGCAGGCTCACATTGCCTTCCAACCTGCCGCTTCCCGCAAGATCTCCGCCGGTTGCAGTAAATCCCACAGCCGACGCAATCCCGTTGATGACTGACTTGCCGGCCGTCTGGAGCCAGTCACCGGCACTGGCGAGCCAGGCACCAGCCTCCAGCAGGAAACTGCCCTTGTTGCTGAGGGTGCCCGTATTGGTCAGGGTTGTGTCTGTCGTAACTGCGACAGTGCCGTCCGTGGTCAGGGTACTTCCCGCCTTGTTTTCATGCAGCCCAGCACCACTGATTACAGCGTTATGGAGGTTGACAGACTGAAAATAAACCCGGGAATCAGCCGCTGCACTAATCTCACCGCCACCTGACACCCTGGACTCGCTGAGCACAAGTGATCCGGGGCCGGTCGCGCTCATCAGGCCAAAGTTCCGCAAATCATCCGAGTTCACGTAGAATTCCTGGCCTTCTTCTGTTGTCACCGCCGCAAGTTCGCCTGCCTGGCCCACAACCAGGTCCTCACCATAGATGCCGCCATATCCGGAAAGTCGACCTCGCGATATCTCAAGCAGCGTGTTGACTCCGCCAACAACACTGCCGTACTCAAAAATGACTTCCGGTGTTGCGGCACTGCGCAAGCTGCCAATAGTGATGGCGCGGCGCAGCGCAGGATCAGGTTCGTAATCACCATAGAGGTCAAAATTATCGATGTTGGTGGCGACAATCCTTGTTGTCCCTTCAGCAAATCGGAGTTCCCCGCTGTTGGTAACCTGGCTTTGCGAAATGGAACGCTCCGCCCCTGGCACAGCTGAAGTCTCGATAGTTCTGACGAGACCGCTGTTGAACAGCATCAAATTATCCAGGCGGGCACCATGATCCAGGGACATGATGCCAAGGTCGGTGATATACGCTTCACCACCGCTTGAACTCATATTTCTCAGGGTGAGGTTTCCGTCGCGGCTGCTCAACTTGCCTTCAGCAGTCTGAACCACAGCCATGTTTTCAAGGTTGAGTGTGCCCCACAATGCCTCGATGATTCCGTTGTTGTTTACCGGCGAAACCGGGCTGTTGCCACGAAGCGTACCCGAACCAAAAACAAACGACGGCGTGTTGAAGCTGTTCTGGTTCTCGATGGAGTCAAAAGTCACCAACAATGGCTTGCCGCGAGTTTCATCCAGGTAAATTTCTGCTGCCTCACTGGTTACCCGAAGATTGCCGGCATTGACATTCATTGGGGAGGTGGTTGTGCTCAACTGCAAGGAAGACAAGAGGCCAATATCGAGATCAGCAATCTGGACTGTTCGACTCCCAACTGAATCAACGTGGATCTTGCCACCCAGAAACTGCTGAAACGAACCCAGTTCCTCCAGCCCCTTGAGGAAACCGTCTGCACCGGATTGTTCATCGCTACAGTTGATGCAGTCGTCGTAAAAGATTCCACCACCGCCGGCGCCATCACGAATGAGTACCGTTGCGTCACCTGCCACTCGCGTCACCGGCGTATTCAGCAGGATTTTTCCTGTATCGAACGCGACAATATTCTCGTACAGGGAACCCGGCGCACGGCCACCACCATCGTGGAAAAAGTTCTGCGCGCCAAGACGCAGGACACCGTCTGTGCCAGCGCCGTAGACGCCCGAGCCGTTTGTTGTGACCCTGCCATCCAGTACAAGCTCACCACCTTCAGCCAGTATCAATCCGCCATTCGAAATCCTGTTACTCGCCTCATCCCCCACAATGGAAAGGGTACCTTCACCGCGAACCGTGCCGCCGCGCGTGCTTGACGTACAGGCCCTGATACCCAGGTCAGGATCAACTTCAGGAAACAAACAACCGCCGACGGTTAGGCCTGCAGAAGTCAGGCTGCCACCGTCCAGGATCAGGCTGCTGGATTCCCCCACGCCGAAGCCTTCGCTGCTGTTCCATGTCTTATCACTCAGGGTCAGGCGCGCCCCGTTATTGATCCCGCGGACCTGCTCTTCGATGTCAACGCCATCAAAAAGCACTGTCCCTGTACCTTCGAGGGTAAGATCGGTACTGGTCAGTTCAGTGAAACTGACCTGGCCAGACACCTGATTTGTGACGTCCTGAAACTCAATCCGGGAATCAGCGGCGACCCGGTACTGTCCCTGGCCGTCCTGAAAGTGAATGGCAGCGCCCGGCTTGAAGATGAGCGTGCCTGTGGTGCCTGCCGCAGTATCACCCACCTGGACAATCCCGCGGTTTACAAGACTGCCAGGGTTCTCCATGTTGATGACGGCTCGCTGCCCCGGGTCGGCGGCACTGACCAGCAACCTGCCTTCATTGACAATATTGGTTTTTGATTCACCCGCTGCACTGCTGAACACCAATTGACCCCGGTTCAGCAGTTTTTCATCACCCAGTGGCTGAAATGTATCACCGATTCGGTGAGGTTCTGTGCGTAGCGTGACATTCAGCAAGCCGTTATTGACAGTCTCTCCCAGCACAGCAAGCCGCGACACTGTTACGCTGGCTGTTTCATCAATTCTCACGTTTTGAGCCGTCAGGATTTCCGCAAAAGTGAATTGTCCATCACCAGACAGATCCTGATTTGCGAGCCGGGTGTCAGCGGCACCAAAGTCAATCACAGAGTCTTCAGCATAGGCTTCAAGTATGCCGCGCTTGCTTGCTTCGGCGAGAAACGAAAACTTCCCCGTCGCTGAATTGATGTTTATCCGTGAACCTGCGCTGGCGAACAACCGACCTTCGTTGTACGCGTCCACACCACTGTGATTGATTGTCACCACGCCGTCAGCGATACAACGCTGATCACCATTCTGGTCCAGCCCACGAGAACGCGCACAGTGCGTTGTCCTGGCAGAGATCACGCTGCCTGCCTGAACCCTCAGGGTGTCACTGTCAATCGTGCCGGAGCCACCAACCGCGTGCGACGCAATGTCGATTTCACCACTCAGCGTGCCGCCACCCAGCGTAACCTGGCGGATACCGTCCCGTCCTCCGGAAATGGGCGCATGGACTTCGAGTTCGCCGCCCGAATGGATCCACAGCTGATTGTTGTTAACAAAAGAGGTGACCGCATTGCCATCAGCCTGACGGAGCGTGCCAAAAATCTCTATCTCCCTGTCTATAATCGCATTACCGATTTCGAATTCACCGTCTACAAAAAGTTGTCCGAACAGACTGACCTGGCCGTTGATCTTTACCGCCCGACCCACGTTTGCCCCGATTCCTCCAACCTCACCGTCCTGCCAAAGATTGGCATCACCCCAGGTGCGTGCCCCCATTGCCTCAGGCGCGGAGTTTCCCCAGGTTTCCATGGGTGAGGTGTCTATAAGAAATTGCGGCGCACACCCGGACAGGCAGCCGAACCCCCCAAGCGCAAAACTCTCGTTAAAGATGGTGGCTATCTCTCCGCTGACCAGCGGAATCGACTCATTGAGTACCGGACCAAAAGACTCATCCACAGGCCAGATTCGAACATTGCCTGACAATGCAGCGATGCCGAGTGCCACCGAACCGGTAAGTGCGGTCCTGTTGGTCAGGGTTGCCAGCGGCTGATGATCAGTTGTAATTGCCAACCCTGTACTGGCCAGCTCGGCCGTCCACATCAGGCGGAAGGACGGGCCCTCTACATCGACGGATTGACCAGCCGGCACTGTCTGAATGACACCATCAACGTCAACCATCACGGTACGGTCGAAGCGGACCCGTTTCGCGAGGCGCGGGGCCAGCAAGCTGAAATTCTGTGCAATCCCGAAGCCGGCATTCAGACCAATGTCCAGCAAATCCAGCGACACAGACCCAATACCAATGTCCTGTTCAAACGAGAGCGGTGGTATGAGCTTCAAGCTGGTCAGGAATGAGTCAACGTCAAACTCGAGCTCAAAAAAATTGTCACTGCCCGCAGCCTGAATACCAGCCTGGCAATCTGCTGCGCGACAAAAGTTCACGGTCTGCACGTCAGGCAATCTCGCGCTGGCAGTCACCGCGTCAGAGACAGCGCCCAAAAACCGGATGGCCACTTCCTTTTTTGCCGCCTTCGCCTGTTCCTTTTCAGCCTCACTACGCTGGTCCTCCAGATCGGCGAGATTGTCCGGGTCTCGCTGCCGCTCTTCCTCCTGGCGTTGCGCCTTTCTGAGTTCACCCAGGTTATCCAGGGCGTCCAGCGCGTTGCGTGCAGCGCCAGGACCGCTGGCAACCTGAAGAATCGGCAGGACCTCAAACTTGCCATCACCAGCGGCGTTCAGACCAATCAGGCGCTGGGGGTTGTTGACACCCAGGAAAGCCAGGTCTCTTGATATGTCGAACCTGGGCAGGACCACCCCACCGTTGACGCTGGCATCAAGACCAAATACGAGGTCCGCGTACAGCCTGAGTTCCGGGAATTCTGTCTGTATTGCCCCCTGGTTGAGATTCTCTATGAGTGCAATATCAACCCATTCGCCTGGTGCGAGATCCTGGAAGTTGAAGGAAATGCCATTGCTGTAGTCGAGTACCGCGTCAACAGTTCCCGGGTCCGCCGAGAAGCTGACATCAAGGCCGGCATCAATATTTGCATCAATCTCAACACCGGAGACTTCCTCGTAGATGTCCAGGTGATTCAGGAGCCCGGCCGGGTAGTTGGGACTATGCTTGTCGAACCTGATGCCCTGGTTTGCGGTACCGGAACCCCACATACCCTGATCCTCGGTCTTGAACCGGGTATCCACGGTGAGTTCCGCGGCGAAGGCCGCAGAGCCCGTCAACACAGAAGTGGCAAGAAGAATTGCGGGAAAAACCCTACAGGGGAACGTGACGGTTTTTTTCATTCGAAATGCTCTGCAGAGATCAACGTCATTTATATGCTAGACCGGCCATCCGGTATAGCACTATTACGTGGACAATGTTTGCCACAGAATTGATGCCTCGGGCGCGAATGGGCCGCAATGACTTGCCACTGTCAGGGCTGCCAACCCTCGTAGTAATTTTCCGGCCCTTCCCGCCTGATATCTTCCAGCCAGCCGCCTTCATAAGGCCAGGCTTCCGGATTCTCTGGTGAGGGTCCCTGCCAGAAGCGGGCCATGGGGCCTTCTCCCACCTTCTCGAGTGACCAGGCCTGGCGCCGGAAAGTCCAGCTGTCGGGCACCAGGCGATGGGCGTGACGAAAGTGTTTGATGGCAAGTTCATGATGGCCGTCAATCTCGAGCCGCGACGCGAGTTCAAAATGGGCATGCCCCAGCGCCACCTGTTCATTGCGCGGACGCGACCGGGCAATCACCTTGTCAGGATCCATGGCAAATTCACTGGCATCACCCTTGTGAACCCAGTCGCGCAGCGCAGCGTGATACTTGTCTGATTCGTTGGGGATTCTCGCCGCCAGGGCACCCATCTCCAAAAATCTCTCCGGAATCTCTGCCGGCATCTCACGCGGCGGCCGTGGTGTGTCCCTGGGTGGAGCCGGTGCTGCCTCCGCCGGACGTACAATACGACCAGCCTCATTGATCCAGATGCTGCTCGGTATGTTGACGACACCAAACAGGTCAGCCACCAGGTGGTGCTGGTCAATCAGCGATGGATGCTGGGGTCTTGCCGCCTCGATAAACAGGCGACAACCTTCTGCACCGAGGGTGTCCAACGCGACCGTAACCAGTTCAAATCCAAGGGGTTTCAGTTCGTTCCGTAGTGCCTGCCACACGGGCAGGTCAGCGGAGCAGCCTCAGTAGGGTGCCCAGGCATAAATAAGCACCTTCTGCCCAAGCAGGGACGACAACCGAAACGGCTTGCCGTCAAGATCAGGCAACACCATTTCCGGTGCATCCGCGGTGACCAGTGCACGGCCGCCAATGGACTCGGGACCCAGCGCATAAAGTCCCACCGCGGGTTCCTCCACCAGTGGCAGGTTCATCGCCGCTGCGACTTCACGCACGTCCAGCAATTCTTCATCCCGCGATGGCAGGGGGATGCAGACATCACCCTTGCAGGCGCCTTCCGGTTTCACCTGCCAGCCGGTACCGGCTTCAAATTCCTGCACAGGAACAGTGAGTGACGTCAGCAACATGGGCATTCCTCCAGGGTAACCGGACCTATCCTACCACGGTCGTCGGGGACCGTCACCGGCGGTTGACCTGAGTCTTGCCGGTCAATCCGGTGTCACTTTGGTTTGGTGCGTCCGGTGGGTGTTGCCGCCAGGGGGTCATCCGGCCAGGGATGTTTGGGATAACGGCCACGCATTTCCTTTTTCACTTCGCCATAGGCGTTGCGCCAGAAGGCCGCAAGATCCTGGGTCACCTGCAGCGGCCGGCCAGCAGGTGACAGCAGGTGTACCAACAGCGCAATCCTGCCGCCCGCAATTCGTGGCGACGATTCGACACCAAACATTTCCTGCAGCTTCACGGCAAGCACCGGGGGATCTTTCAGGTAGTCCAACTGGCAGGTTGAACCACTGGGCAACCGGTATCGCTCGGGCGCCAGCTCGTCGAGTTGCTGCTGTGCTGACCAGTCGAGCATGGCGCGCAAGGCACCCTCAAGGTCAATCCGCCGCAAGTCAGCAAACCGGCGGACAGGCTCAAGGTAAGGTCCAAGCCAGTCTTCCAGCGCGGCGAAAAGGTGTTCGTCGCTGACGTCCGGCCAGGCACCGGGTTCAAGCTTACGCAGCAACAGGACCCGCGCCTGCCATTGCCGGAGACTCAATGTCCAGGGTAAAGCGTCGAGGCCCCGGTTACGCAATTCGTCCAGCAGCGCCCTGCGTCTTGCATCCGCAGGAACATCAGGCAGTGTTTGCCGGGAGAGCAGCAGCGAACCCACCTGCACCCGTCGCTCAGCCACAAACCGGTCTGCTTTCCGGTCCCATTCCACCCGGTCGCGCGCCACCGCGAGGTGCGAAAGTGCACCCTCAAACAGCGCCGGGTTCAGGGGTGCCGCCGATCGAATGATGTCACCCTTGCGCCTTGCAATACCCCCAACTTCCGCGACAGCCAGCCAGCGCTGTTTCGACAGGCTGCCAATATCCGGCAGGTTGGCACTGCGTCCATTGGCAAGCTGGTAGCCACCCCCATGGCGTTTACGGGCTATGCGATCCGGATATGCACAGGCCAGCAGGTAACCGGTTGCATCACCCAGGCTTATGCCGGGTACCTGTTCACCGGCACTCAACGCTATGCGACTGATATCAGCAACATAACCTGCCGCCAGTTGCCGGGTTCGCCTGACCCAGCCCCGGTGATCTGTACCACCCTGCAGCAGGTCCAGTCGGGCTGCCATGTCAGGATTGTCCTGGCCCAGCGGATCGCGTTCCGAGAGTATTGCAGCCAGGTCAGCCGCCAGCGGCAACTGGTCAGCCCAGGCACCGGCAATCAACAGGTGTCCAAGCCGGGGATGCAGCGGCAGGCTTGCCAGTGCCTCGCCATGGGGCGTCAACCCCTGGTCCCTGATGGCGCCCAGGAACCCCAGCAGTTCCACCGCCTGCTGCCAGGCACCGGCCGGTGGTGCATCCAGCCAGGCCAGCTCAGCCGGGTTGGCAACGCCAAACGCGTAGAGTTGCAGCGCCAGTGGGGCAAGGTCTGCATTCAGTATTTCCGGTTCACCCTGGGGGGCAAGCTGGTCCTGCTGGCCGCTTGCCCAGAGCCGGTAGCAGCAACCGGGTTTGAGTCGCCCGGCACGGCCGGCACGTTGCACACTGGAGGCCCGGGAGATTCGCCGGGTTTGCAGCCGGGTCATCGCGCTTACCGGATCAAACACCGGCTCTCGTACCAGGCCGCTATCCACCACCACATCAACACCGTCAATGGTCAGGCTGGTTTCAGCAATATTCGTGGCCAGCACAACCTTGCGACGGCCCGGTGCTGCGGGTGCAATCGCCGCCTGCTGCGCTTCAAGTGAGAGGTTGCCATACAGCGGGTGAACACTGACATCTACGGGAAGTCCGGTGAGCGCCCCGGCAACACTGCCTATCTCCCCCTGCCCCGGCAGGAACACGAGGATGCTGCTGTGCGGGTTTTCGGCAAGCGCACGGCGCACTGTCTCTGCCGTCCGGGCGGCAATCCGGTCCCCCGGCACGCTGGCGCCAGTGTAGGTGATTGACACCGGAAAAAGCCTGCCCTCGCTGACAACCGAGGGCGCCTGTAAGAGGTCTGCGACACGTACCATGTCGAGGGTTGCGGACATCACCAGCAACTTCAGTGGCTGGGTATCGCGAAACAGCCTGCGACCATGCAGGCACAGGGTTAATGCCAGGTCAGCGTCCAGGCTGCGCTCGTGGAATTCATCAAAAATAACCAGACCGACACCTTCCAGCGATGGATCGTCCGCCAGCATGCGCGTGAACACACCCTCCGTAACCACTTCGATCCTGGTCTGGCGACTGACGCGTGTTTCAAGGCGCATCCGGTAACCCACGGTCTCACCCGGGACCTGACCCAACAGGGTCGCCATGCGGTGTGCCGCGGCCCGCGCGGCAATCCGGCGCGGTTCGAGCATGAGGATTTTCTGGTCGCCAAGCCAGGGTTCAGACAAGAGTGCGAGTGGCACCACCGTGGTTTTGCCGGCACCCGGTGGTGCCATCAGCACAAGTTCGTCCCGTTCGCGCAGGGTTTCCTGCACTGCCGGCAGGACGTCGTCGATAGGTAATCCCTGTGCCTGCAACATGCGAGTGACTCGCGTCCTAGCGCAGGTTTTTCCAGTATTCGTCTTTCAGCAGGCGCTTGTAGAGTTTGCCCGTGGGATGGCGCGGCAGTTCTGCCATAAAGTCGATGGATCGCGGACACTTAAGGTGAGCAATCTTGCCCCTCACCCAGGCAAGCAGTTCAGCTTCCAGCGCCGGGCCTGCATCAGCCATGTCAGCCGGTTGCACAACCGCCTTGACCTCTTCACCAAATTCTTCATTGGGGATGCCAAAGACAGCCACGTCCGTGACTTTCGGATGCGTAATCAGTGCATTCTCGGCTTCCTGGGGATAGATGTTGACGCCACCTGAAATAATCATGAACGACTTGCGATCCGTCAGGTACAGGTACCCCTCCTGGTCAAGGTAGCCGATGTCACCCAGGGTGGACCAGCCGGCCTCGGTCCGGCTCTGCGCCGTCTTTTCGGCATCGCCCAGGTATTCGAACTTGCCGCCACCCTCAAAATACACACCCCCGGACTCACCCGTTGGCAGTTCCACGCCATCATCATCAAGTATATGGATACTGCAATTGCCGGCTGCCCGCCCAACGGACCCTTTGTGTTGCAGCCATTCCTCGGACGTAATGAAGGTAGAGCCGTTGCCCTCAGTGCCGGCGTAATACTCATAGATCACCGGGCCCCACCATTCGATCATGGCTTCCTTGATCGCAACCGGACAGGGTGCAGCCGCGTGTATTGCGTACTTGAGCGAGCTCACGTCGTACGATTCCCGCACGGCCAGAGGGAGTTTCAGCATCCTCACGAACATGGTCGGTACCCACTGGCTGTGCGTAATCCGGTATTCCCCGATCAGCCGCAGGGCCTCCTCCGCATCGAAGTGCTCCATCACAATGCAGGTACCACCGTAGCGCAGCACGTTCATGTTGAACCCCAGCGGCGCCGCGTGATAAAGCGGCGCGGGAGACAGGTAGCGCGTGTTTTCATCAAATTCGTACCGGGCCCGTGCGGCATCACCCGCTGCCATGGGCGCACCAAAAGGTTCTTCAATCAACGGTTTTTTGACCCCCTTGGGCCGTCCGGTGGTACCCGACGAATAGAGCAGGCTCTGACCATAAGACTCGTCAGCAATGGGTGTTGTTGGCATGGCTGCGATGGCAGTCTCCCAGGCACTGGTGCCATCAACCGTACCGTCCAGCATGAAACAGTGCGGCTGGTTGATCAGCTGATCCTTGAAGCCGTTGAAGGTCTCGGTCAGCATCGCGGATGTAATCAGCACCCGTGCGCCGCAGTCGTTCACAATGTAGAGCACTTCCTCAGCCTGCAGTCGATAGCTGATCGCCGTGAAGTAGAGGCCCGACCTGTGCGCTGCCCAGCAAATCGCCAGGAATGCAGGATGGTTCTCAAGGCAGATGGCAATATGATCACCGCGGTTGAGCCCAAGGGAACGAAACAGGTGTGCGCCCTGGTTTGACATCGACTCGAGCTCAGCCCATGAAACAGACTTGCCGGACCCGGCCATCACGTAAGCGGGCCGGTCCGGTGTGGTAGCAGCATAGACGCCAGGATACATAAGCACTCGAACAGGTAGCGAAACGCTGGATGTTAAACCGGCAGGCGCAACAGCCACAAGCGGACAGCCACTGGCCGCTCGTGGTAGATTTGCTGGCAAAAGGAGCCCGCAGCATGAACATCAACCATGATTTGAACCATGAAAAGATGGCCTGGATCGCTGAACAACTGATCAGGCGCGGCGAATCTGTGTCGGTGGCCGAATCTTCCAGCGGTGGCCTGATCTCTGCCACGCTGCTTGCGGTGCCGGGTGCATCAGGTTTCTATCGGGGTGGCAGCGTTGTCTATACCCTGCCGTCCAGGCGCGCTTTCCTTGACATACCACGCGACAAAGTTGAGGGGCTTGCGCCACTGTCGGAGGACATGGTGGCAGTGTTCGCCGACGCGGCACGAACAAAACTGGATGCCACCTGGGGACTTGCCGAACTGGGCGCAGCCGGTCCATCGGGCAGTCGATATGGCCACGATGCCGGCACCAGCGTTATTGGTGTCAGTGGACCGGTCAGCCTGACCACGAGAGTTTCAACCGGGATATCGGATCGCACCGATAACATGTGGGCGTTCACCACAGCCGCCATCAACCTGTTGCAGCAAGCACTGGAGGCCGCCGAAAATGCATGAACCTGTTGCTTATATGGAACGAACACGGCGCTACTACGAGGCCCAGGGTTTTGAACGCCCTTACCAGTGGTCACACCATGAGGACATCCCTTTCCACCAACCGACCAAACCGCTTGAGCAATCCCGGGTCACCATAGTGACCACAGCCATTCATCCGGATGATGCCAGCCAGGTCATGGTGGGGCGCGCTGCGCGATCGATTGCCGTTGCAGAGGTGCCCGACAATTTTTTTACCGACGACCTGTCCTGGGACAAGGTCACTACCCATACGCGGGATCGCGGCAGCTACTTTCCTCTGGAACCATTGCAGGAGATGGCGGCAAAGGGAACAATTGGATCCCTCGCGCCACGCTTTCATTTTGTCCCGACCGAGTACAGCCAACGTCACACCATCAATTCAGATGCGCCGGCAATCCTGGCGGCCTGTATGCAAGACGAGGTGGATGTGGCGCTGCTGGTGCCGCTCTGACCCGTCTGTCACCAGTCCGTCAGTTTGACGGCAAGGCTTCTTGAAGAAAATGGTATCGCCACCGTGGTGATTGGTGCAGCCCGGGATATTGTCGAGTGGTGTGGTGTACCCCGATTCCTGTTCAGCGACCTGCCCCTGGGGAACCCGCTGGGGGTGCCCGGAGATCGGACCATGCAGCGGGATTCCGTTGCGCTTGCGCTCGGCCTGGTGGCTGAAGCCACTGCGCCGGTCGTTCGCGAAACAGGTTTTCGCTGGAGTGATGATGACAGTTGGAAAGACAACTACATGCGCATTGACGACAGCAATCGAGAACTGCTGAAGCGTCTCGGTGAAGAAAACCGCGCCAAACGCAAGGCTGAGCGTGAAGCGGGTCTCGCGCGGCCTTAAGTGTGGCTTTGCGAAACCAGGGTCAGCCCAGGCCGTTCAATACCATGTGCGTGAGGCACAAGCCGACGATGACACCCATCACCAACCGTTGGGTCCATAGTTCTGACATGCCAGGTTCCTTTTGAATGACTGTTGAAGTGTCATTCTCACTTAGCCTGACGCTAAATTCTGCGGGCAGGATCACAAACTGATGGCACCAGCGGAACCCTGTCAAAGGCCGCCTGTGACCGCCCCCACAGATCTGCAATAAAGTCAGCAGAGACCTCGCATTAGCCCGCGTTGCTGCGCCAGACTGCTACCAATACACAGGCAAGAGCGCAGGTAAAAACCCATGCCAACGGCAACCCCTCTTCACGCTGGCACTGATGCAATCTGGATACTGGAAGTGGATGGCACGCGCTATCGCTGGTCAATCTGGGCGGATGACAGCGGCATCGAGATCCACGTTCAGTTCCTGGACCTTGGTGGCACACTGCTGGTCATCAAGGGACTCACTTACGATCCGGTACCGGCGGACTGGCGCCTGGATAACCGCTATGCCAGCGATGCCAGGTTTACCTCACTGCCGGACCAGAAAGTGATTGAACTCATCACCCTCGCCCTGGCGCGCGGCTGGCGCCACGATATGGACCAACAGATCTTCCGGCTCTAACCCGCCCAGGCAGCCTCAAGCTGCGCAAGCAGTTCCGCCTGGGTACCGTTGTTGGTGATGACAACATCCGCGCGTGCGGCGCGCTCCTCATTGGACAACTGGCTGTTCAGCCTGCCTTCAACCGCTTCACGCTCTACATTGTCACGGGCCATGGCCCGGGCAATTGCAATTTCCCGCTCGACAACCAGCACCCAGACCGAATCTCCGACGTCTTCCCAGCCAGCCTCAAACAGTACCGCAGCCTCAAGCACCACAGTACCCTCGGGCTCGAGCATACCGTAGCTGTCGATCTCCAGTTCGGCAATGCGCCTGATTTCCGGCCAGACAATATCAGTGAGGCGCTTCAGTTGTTCGGGGTTACCGAACACTATGCCACCAAGCTTCTTGCGATCAATGTGATTATCCGCACCGACAATATCTTCACCAAAAGCCTCAATGACCTTCAGGTAACCCTGGGTACCCGGCTCGTAGACGCGGTGCCCGAGCTTGTCAGCGTCAATAACATAAGCACCCTTTTCTTCCAGGAATTTTGATGCCGTGGATTTGCCCGAGGCAAGACCGCCGGTCAGGCAGATGGTTTTCATATTGTTGCTCCGCAATCCCGCGCCAGTGATGCCGGCAGTATACCCCACCGCGGCACTTCGGTATGCTGTCGGCAAAATAGATAGTCCAACCACCAGGCGTTGAGGGAGCAGTCATGAGCCAGGCAAGAGATGCCGCTATTGTTGGCATTCACGAATACCCGTTACGGGATGTAGAAGGCAGCGTCAGTCCGCTGCAGATCAAGGCAGAGTCCGCCGCGAAGGCACTGGCGGATGCCGGCCTGAATTTTTCCGACGTTGACGCAATTTACGATGCCGGTGATGGCGGCGGCATGAGCGGCCTGAATATCGCCGAGTACTTTGGCCTGAAGCCCCGGGTTATCGACACCACCAATGTCGGGGGCAGTTCCTACGAATTTCACGCGGCGCATGCAAAACGCGATATTGCCGCCGGCAAAGCCCGCGTTGCCCTGCTGACCTATGGCTCAACAGCCCACAGCAACGCCAGGGCCATTGGCGTAGGTGGTCGCGGTGGTGGCGCCATGCACCCTGCCGACAATATGGATGCGTTTGCCGGCATGACACTCATTGCCAACTACGCCATGGTTGCGCAGCGACACATGTTTCAATATGGCACCACCAGTGAGCAACTGGCGGAAATTTCGGTTGCCACCCGCCTCCATGCCATGCGTAACCCGGAGGCCGTCAGGGCTATGGAAGACCTGGAGTTTCTTGATATCCGGGAAACAACCATCGCGGACGTCATCAATTCGCGCATGATTGCTGACCCCCTCCACCTGCTGGAATGCTGCATGATTTCAGATGGTGGTGGTGCCGTTGTCATTGCCTCGCCGGAAGTTGCAAGAGATTGCGCCAAACCGCCGGTCTGGATCATCGGCAGTGGGGAAGCGACCCGTTATCCCGAAAATGGTGGCGACATCACCACCAGCGCAGCCGCCCAGAGTGGCCCCATTGCCTTTGGTGAGGCAGGCATCACACCTGCTGACATTGATATTGCCATGATCTATGACTCATTCAGCATCACCGTGCTGACCCTGCTGGAAGACCTGGGTTTCTGCAAGAAAGGAGAAGGTGGTGCCTGGGTTGAAGGCGGCCGGTTGCGCTTTGACCGCCCGGCAGACGGGCCCGCGCTCAACACCGATGGCGGCGGACTCTCGTCCAATCATCCGGGCATGCGCGGCATTTTCCTGCTGATTGAGGCTGCCCGGCAACTTCGCGGCGAATCCACTTCACAGGTGCCTGATGCAAAACTGGCACTGGCCCACGGCAATGGCGGCATGCTTGGCAGCCGGCACGCCGCTGGCACCATCATTCTTGCGAGGGACTGATCATGAACGACACCAAGCGGCCACTACCCAGGGCAGATGAATTCGATACGCGGGAGTTCTGGGCGGCAACCAAAGACCGGCAACTGAAGTACCAGCAGTGTGCCAACTGCAATACGATTGTGTTTTATCCCAGGCGCCACTGCACCGGTTGCACCAGCAGCAATCTTGAATGGAAGACCGCCAGCGGCAGGGGCAAGGTATATACCTACAGCGTGGTACGCCAGAGCTACCATCCTTTCTTTCGCAACAGGATTCCCTACGCGGTCGCCTGGATAGACCTGGACGAAGGTCCCCGCCTGTTATCCAACATTGTAGGGGTGGATGATCCGCTCACCGACATCAGGATTGGCATGCCCGTGCAGGTTGAGTGGGAAGAACATGAGGAGTTGAATATACCGCTGTTTCGACCTGTCTGAGAGCAGGTCAAAACAGCGGCGGCCAACCGCGACTAGCCGGTTGGCAGGCTTACGGTTGCGGTACCAAAAACACGAGTCTCACCTTTCTCGTTGGCAACCGTGAGGTCGATCTCGACAATACCCTCGTCTTCATTGATATCGGTGACAACACCGGTAATGGTATGTTTGTCATCTGCAATGACCGGTGCCCGAAACACCGTGTCGATGGCCCTGACGTCAGCAGCAGGCGCCCAGTTGTGGATCATGGCAACCAGGTAACCCTGGCTGAGCACACCTGGAATCATTGCGGCCTGCAGGCCTTCCTTGCGAGCATCCTCATGGCTGGCGAATCGCCCACCGGTGCCAGCGCCCCAACCAATCAGGCGCGCAAATGCGGCCCCTGTTTCCAGCCGCGTATCCGGCTCAAAAGCCGGCAGGTCTTCACCAAACGCCACGTCTTTTACCGTTTCTACCGCCATCAGCTTTTCTCCCGCATGACCATTCGGCTGTCAGCATTGGCCACGTGTTCACCATCCTCGGTAAAAAACGCAAGCCGGGAAACCGTAAACACCATCCGCCCTGAGCGTCCTGTCTTGGTATAGATGTCGTGAATATGGGTCCTGCCTACCAGCTTGACCGGGGGCCTGATTGGTTTCAGGCACTCAACGCCTTTACCGGCATCCATGCCAATACCAAAGCGCGGGTAACCTTCCGGCAAGCTGCGACGCCCGGAGAGACAGGCCACGTAAGTTGGCGGTGCCTGGAAGTCCGGGTGGTCAGGATTGAGAAACCGCTCTGCGGTCTCACCGCAGTAACGGGCATACTCTGTGGTCACCTTTGGGTCTATCTCGAAAGTCACCTCGTCGAAGTCGTGGTTCAGGAACTTGTCCCTCGCCTCCTGGATATCAATATCAATCGCTTCTTCTGCCACTTTGCCCTCGTCTCTTGTTTGAATCAGGTTGTCTGTCAGCTTGCGTGCTTGAGGTTTACGGCTTCAAAGTCCCCTGCCTTCAGCGCCGCAACCAGCTCGGTTTCATTGGTGATCGCCTTTGGAAACCTGGTTGCACACCGGCCAATATGGCTGACAATGTGGGAGTCGCTGCCGCCAATGCCGCGGTAGCCCAGCCGTTCTGCGTTGTCGATGGCAATCTGGTCCTCGTTTTCCCGGCTGCCACCATTGTAAATCTCGACAATGGTAACCCCGTCAGGGATGCCCAGTTCCTCGGTATGGGCAAACATCCCGACCCGCGGCCGGCCCGGATGGCAGGGCGCGGCAACCGCACCGTGGCGCTCTGCTGCGGCCAGTACGTCGGCAAGCGGTAACTGGATATTGGCAAAATCGAATTCTTCATAAAGCGCCGGGGTGACGCCAAAGACCAGCACATGGCCGTACTCGGTTTCAACTTCCGCACCCTTCAGAATACACAGGTCAAACTGCTCAGCCAGGCCGGAATAGTCCGATTCAAAGTCGAACTGGCGGTGTTCAGTCAGCACGAAACCATCGATCGGCAGATTCCTGGAGCGAATCCACTGGCAGTAGTTTTCTACCTTGGCACGCCCGTCATCGGACTTGATTGAATGTGTGTGAAGATCAAGTAACACAAAATGCTCCTGGTAACTGGCTGGATAACGCTGCCACAGACACCGCCGCCGCGCAAGTTTTTCAATTTACATCAAAGGGTTAGATGGACCGGCGCAATCCGGGCATGTGGCTCAACACCCTGCTCTGTCAACTGCAATATCCGGATGGTCATACTGTTTGTCTCAACTTCAAGCGTACCAATTGTACCAAGCCGGAGCGACTGGTTCTGTGGCAGCGTCGGCGATCCCGGGTTGACACACACGAGGTCTCCCACCTGGTGGATTCCTTCAAGGTGTGTATGCCCGTAAATCACCACGTGTGGCGCCATGCCAAAATGACGCGTCACATAACCATTCAGGTGTTCCGGCGACTTGCGTTCGGGCGATGGAAACCTGTGAATCATGCCAAGTGTCAGGTCACCGGCCGGCACCAGCCAGGTGTCCTGCAGACGTTCATCCCGGATGCCCACGTCCCCGTTACCGGCAGACACGCGGGTTGGCGCTATTTCCTCCAGTCGATCAACAATCTCCAGCGTATGCAGGTCGCCGGCGTGCAGGATGAGTTCTACATCCGCAAAAGCCGAAAACACCTGGGGCCACAGTTCACGGATGGCGCCGGGCATATGCGTATCTGCAATAAGGCCTATCTTCATACTGCGAGGAAAGCTGGAACAGGCACCGAGAATAACACACAACAGATGCCGGA
Source organism: Pseudomonadota bacterium (assembly GCA_047947185.1). Classification (GTDB taxonomy): domain Bacteria; phylum Pseudomonadota; class Gammaproteobacteria; order Pseudomonadales; family Azotimanducaceae; genus JANQJA01. Next base: position 5,355,748 of record CP170502.1, on the reverse strand, counting down.
CTCAGTGTAAAGGTGTAACCTTTGGGCCTGCAAAATCGCGAGGAGAGGGAAGTGCCAACAGGAAAAACCATTGTTATCACCGGGGCCGGCAGTGGTCTCGGCGAAGCCTGGACACACGGGTTTCTGGCAGACGGTGCCCGGGTGATTGCCGCTGACCTGAACACCAGCAAGTTTGCCGAACTGGAGGCCCTGGGAGCATTGACCATCAGGACTGATGTGTCTGTTGAGGCGGAGGTCCAGGCCATGGTCGACTTTGCGGTCAGGGAAACCGGCAGGATAGATGTGCTGTTCAACAACGCGGGGATTGGCATGAATCGCCCGTTTATGGATATTCCTGCCGGCGAATTCGAACAGCACGTCGCGGTTCACCTGTACGGTGCCGTTTACGGCATGCGCGCGGCCCTGCCCCACATGGAAGCCCAGGGATTCGGTCGCATCATCAACACCATCTCACGGGCTGCAGAAGTCGCCGGGGCCCGCAACGCCGCTTACGCGGCCGCCAAGGCCGCCATGTGGGCCACATCAAAATCAGTGGCGGCTGAATACCAGGCCGGTGACATCCTGATCAACATGCTGATTCCGGGCCCGACCAACACGGCCATCTGGGGCCGCGATATGCCGAATATGCAGACTGCCGAGGTCACCTACCCCACAGCAAAAATGTTGGCAACGCTGCCGGCGGATGGACCGCGGGGCAAGGTGTTCTGGGACGAAAAGGAATACCCTTTGTTCAAGGCGCTCTACTCATGACTGAGCCCATGACTGATCTCGTGACTGAATCCCTGGTGATCGCAGCCGAGAACGCCGGTGACATTGCCGAGGACGTCTACCGGAATTACTTCCAACGCTGTCCGGGGTCAGAAGCGCTGATGGCACACATCGACCACCTTGTCCGGGGCAAGATGCTGGAAGAAGTATTCCGGCTGATCATGCTGGAAAGTTACGCTGATGAATCGAATTACCTCAACTTCGAGGTGAACAACCACAAGCTGGCCTACAGCGTGGAACCACACATGTACAGCAACCTGCTGGCTGCACTCAAGGATACGGTACGGAGTGCAGTGGGTGAGGCTTGGACCCCCGAGATGGAATCCGCCTGGGAGGCGCGCACGGCATCCCTGGCAAAAGAAATTGAGTTGAGGTTGTAACCGGCCCGCTGCCGCATGATTGAAATCGTCTGCCACCGAGGTGCCAACCAGCTTGCCCCGGAAAACACCTATGCCAGTGCTGAACTGTGTATCAACTGGGGTATGGACTACCTGGAAATTGACGTCAACACCAGTCGTGATGGCGTTATGTACCTGTTCCACGGACCCGATCTTGCCCGCACGACCAATGGCAAGGGAAAAATCTACGAGTGGGACAGTAAAGACCTGGACCGGCTTGACTGCGGAAGCTGGTTTGACGCGTCATTCTGCAAAGAACCCATGCCCCGGCTGGATGAGTTCCTCAACTGGGTTGACGGCCGCATCAAGCTCTTTTTTGACGTCAAGTGGGCTGACCTGCCCGCCCTGGTGAAGCTGGTGAAAAGACACAACCTGGCAGACCGGTGTTTTTTCTGGTTCGGCCGGGACCGGCTGGCGCGCGAATTCAGCCAGCAGTTCCCGGAGATTCCACTAAAAATTAATGTCTGGCAACCGGCAGACGTCGCCACGGCGGTCGACCAATACCACGCGAGTATTGTTGAGCTCCGCGTTGACGCCATGACTGATGCAATGAAACTGAGTTGTGCCGAGGCGGGGGTCAGGTCCATGGTCATGCACCAGCAGAACGAGCCCGCGGTGTTCCGGCAGATGATCGACTGGCAGCCCGACCTGGTGAATGTTGATCACGCCAACGTCTTTGCCCGGTTGCGACAGGTTCAGCCGGGGAATATCACCAACGCGGATTCTGCCCGGGCGGCCGGCCCCGATTGATTCAGGCGTACAGCCGGTGCGGCCGGGAGTGCCGCCACTCGGCCAGCAGGGTGCGCAGTGCACTGACAAACGCAAGTGGCTGGTCCAGGAACAGGTGGTGCTGGGCCTCGGGGATTGCCACAAAAGGCACCGATTCGTCCAGCACCTTAAACATGAAGTCAGCAATGTCCTGGCTGAACAGGTAGCTGTCCTCACCATAGATCACGCCAACCCGACACTTCAGGTTCGCAAGATCCTCGTGCATGGCGCCACCAAAATCAAACTTGCGGAACATGGTGTCGTCAAACTTCCAGGTCCAGCCATCATCAACCTGCTTCAACGAATGCCGACCAATATAGTCGAGGATAAACTGGTTGTTGCAATCCTGGGGTGGCATCAGGCGAAAACGTGCATGGGCACTGTCAAAATCCGGGTAGATCCGCTTGGGTTTGATGGGGGACCGCTTGGGGTCACGTTCCCAGGCGAAGTCCGGCGGCCGTACCGCCGAGTCGACCAGCACAATGCCTGTCAACTGGTCCCGATAGAGCAGCCCGGCCTTGAGGGTCAGGTAGCCACCAAAACTGTGCCCCACAATGATGGTGTCATTGCCAAAACCCGCATCACTGGCAACCCCGGCAATCTGCGCGGCAAAAGCCTCGGGCGTGTAGTTTTCACTGTAGCCACTGTCGCCCGCGCCGGCGAGGTCAATGGCCACAGCACGATAGTCATCCAGGAAAAAGGGCGCAATAAAAGACCACCAGTGGGCATGCGCGCCGTTGCCGTGAACAAACACCAGCCCGGGTTTATCACTGCCCTCTCCCCAGTTCAGGTAATGGATCGGGGTACCGTCGACGATGACCTCACGGTCTTCAAACGGCGTCTCTACGGCGCGCCGAAACCACCCTGGTGCTTCACTCATCCCAGAAATTTGCCTCTATCTTGTGCCCGTCAGGGTCACGTACAAAAGCCCCGTAGTAGGGCTCACCATAATCCGGTCTTGGTCCGGGTGGTCCGTCGTCACTGGCACCGGCTGCAATTGCTGCCCGGTAGAAGGCGTCCACCTCGTCACGCGAGCGGGCGAAAAACGCAAAGTGGACCCCGTTGGCGGTTTCAACCGGACCCCCATCAAAAGGCGGCGAATGTACCCAGAACTCCGGGAACAGTTTGCCGTAGGCAATGGCGCCGGGATGCTCGACAATCCGCCGCGCCCCGATCACGCCCAGCACCGCATCATAAAACTGGCCGGAACGCTTGAGATCCCTGACGGCGATCGACACATGGTTGAGAATCGATGGTACTTCCTCACTCATAAGCTGCCTCCTCAGGCTGGAACAAATGGGTGTCAACCACCACTGATTGTGATGCGTTGATCGGTGATGTAGCGGCCGTCCTCGGAGCACAGGTGCGCCACCGTGGCCGCAATGTCCTGGGGTGTACAGACAAACCCGAAGGGCGATCCTGCATCAAGTTCACGCATGTCGTTCGGCCCCGGCAGCAGTGAAACCAGCTTTCGCCCCATATCGGTATCCACAAGCCCCGGCGCAATGATGTTGACCCGCATGCCGTTAGCCTTTTCCTCTTTTGCCAGGGTATGCGCCAGCGCTTCCATGCCGGCTTTGCCCACACTGTACAGGCCCATTTTGGCCCCCATGCTCTGGGCCGCAATGGAGGAAATCATAATCACGTCCGAGCGGTTTGCCGCCCGCATGTGTGGCACCAGGGCCCGGCACATGTAGATGGGGCCCCACAGGTTTGCACCCAGCAACAGTTGCCATTGATCGATAGTTGCATCGGTGACGGTGGGACGATTCACTGCAGACGAACCAATACCGGCATTGTTGATGAGCGCGTCAATCTGGCCAAAGTCATTAATCGCCTGCGTGCACATGGCCTCGCAGGCAGCCTGGTCCGCGACATCCGCCTGGTAGATTTCTGCCCTGCGACCCAGGCCGCGCACCTCGTCGGCCACCGCTTCAGCGGCATCCCGACTGGAGGCATAGTTGATGGCAACATCAGCACCCTCGGCAGCAAACCGCAGCACAATGGCCCTTCCAATCCCGCGGCTGCCACCCGTGACCAGCGCCGTCCTTCCTTCCAGTTTGCCCATCCAGGTTCTCCTGTTCTCGCTTTTCTGATTCCAGTGTTTATTCAGAGACTCCCTAGTCTGACATGCTGAGAGGCTGGACTTCCAGCCATACCGCTGTCTTAATAAGTGCTTCTGGCGGTCTTGAGGGAGAACCCATGAAACTTGGCACAGGTGTAGGGGGCTGGTTGAGCGGCGTGGCCGCTACAGCACAGCGTGCGGAGGCAGCAGGCTACGATTATATTTCCTGTGGCGAACTGTCCCACGACTCGATACTGACCATGACAGTTGCAGCCGGCGCCACCGAGCGAATCGACCTGCAGACGTCCGTCACCATTGCATTTCCACGCAGCCCGATGGTCCTCGCCATGGAGGCCTGGGACCTGCAGGCTTACTCCAGGGGCCGCTTCAGCATCGGGCTGGGCAGCCAGGTCAAAGGGCATAATGAACGACGGTTTGGCGGCACCTGGGCGCCGCCAGCCCCGCGCATGAAAGAGTATATCCAGATGATGAAAGCCATCTGGGACTGCTGGCAGGACGGCACCAGGCCCGAGTTCCTGGGCAAACACTACAAGTTCACCCTGATGACCCCCAACTTCAATCCGGGTCCCATCGAATTCCCGCGCCCGAAAATCTACCTTGCGGTGGTCGGGGACGCCATGGCCCGGGTGGCGGGAGAGGTTGCGGACGGGATCCTGCCGCACGGTGGCATCATGACTGACAAGTACATGCGCGAGGTGTTGCTGCCCAACGTCAAGATTGGCCTGGAGAGATCCGGCAGGACCTGGAAGGATATCGAGATTGCTGCCAGCGGCTACACCGTTTATGGCGAGGATGACGCAGAGATTGCCAAAGGCCTGGACGGCCTGCGCCAGGCACTCTCTTTCTACGGTTCAACCCGGACCTATCACGATGTACTCGAATTGCATGGCCTGAAGTACCTGGGCGACAAGCTGCACGCACTTTCCCTCAATGGTGAATGGCAGAAGATGCGGGAGGTCATTACCGACGACGAACTGCTTGAACTGGCCCAGGTTTCAACCTACGACAATATGCCTGAGTTCCTCCGTGAACATCGCGAGTACGCCAGCCTGACCAGCTTTGGTATGCGCGGCGACACCCCCGCCCAGCGAGAGCGCGGGGCTGCGCTCATGCAGGAAATCCAGGCCATCAAGACCCCCGGCGTTCCCCGTGGTATGGAGATGTAGCCAGGACAACAGGAATTCAGAACAACAATAGAACCATCTCGAGGGCACCAGCATGAGTGAACTGAATGACTTTCGGCTTGAAGCCAGGGCATGGCTTTCGGAAAACTGTCCCGCCAGCATGCGGACACCCATGGTTGAGCAGGAAATGGTCAACGGCGGCACCAAGCTGCGCAGCACCAATCCCGATTCCTACCTGTGGCTTGAACAAATGGTGGAAAAGGGCTGGACGGTGCCCAACTGGCCCAGGGAATACGGCGGCGCCGGACTTTCCAAGGACGAATACGTGGTGCTGCTCGAGGAAATGGCCCGCATCAACGCGCGCTCCCCGCTGCAGGGTATGGGTGTCACCATGATTGGCCCCACCCTGCTTGAGTACGGTACTGATGACCAGAAGGCGCGCCACCTGCCCAGGATTGCAACAGGAGAAATCCGCTGGTGCCAGGGCTACAGTGAACCCGGTTCTGGCTCGGACCTTGCCAGTCTGCAAACCCGCGCTGAAGACAAGGGCGACTATTTCCTGATTAATGGCCAGAAAATCTGGACCTCCGGGGCAAATCACGCCGACTGGATTTTCTGCCTGACCCGCACTGATCCGTCAGCACCCAAACACGAGGGCATCAGCTTTTTGCTATTTACCATGGATCAGCCCGGTGTGACCACGCGACCCATCCGCCTGATCAGTGGTGGCAGTCCCTTTTGTGAAACCTTCTTCGACAACGCGGTGGCCCAGAAAAATGACCTGGTTCACCAGCTGAATCGTGGCTGGACCGTTGCCAAACGTTTGCTGCAGCATGAACGTTCGGGTATTCACACCCTCGCTGCGGCTGCGACCAGTGCCAGCGCCAGGCAAGCGGGCATGACGCTGCCCGAGGCTGCGCAACACTACATTGGCATGGAGAACGGCAAACTGGCTGACGTCCAGCTGCGAGACGACATCCTCAAACATCGCATGAACTCGCGGGCTTTCTTGCTCACGCAGAACAGATCAGTACAGGAGTCCGAGGGCGGTACACCGGGTGCTGCAACTTCAATCTTCAAACTCTACGGCGCAGAAATCCGCAAGGAACAGCTTGAGCTTCAGTTAAAAGTACGCGGCACACAGTCCCTGGGCTGGGAAGGTGACATGTTCACCTCCGAGGAGCGGGAACTCACCCGCAACTGGCTTGGCTCCAAGGCAGGTTCCATTGCCGGTGGTTCCAACGAGGTGCAGTTGAACATCATTGCCAAGCGTGTGCTTGGCCTGCCGGACTAGCGCGCGTGCGATGCACCCCAACAAGGCTGTTGGTCTGTCTCCTGGTCCTCACCGGTTGCAGCAACAGGCAGATGTACGAGGCTATCCAGATCAATCGCCTGCATCATTGCATACCCATGGAAGAAACGCTGCGTGACCTCTGCCTGCAAAAATACCAGATGACCTATGAGGAGTACGAGCGACTGCGCCAGGAGGCGCTGGCAGGTGATGTTGCGGATGTCGCCCCAACCCCTCCGTTGCGCTAGACTGGCGGCACAGACAAAACCCACTGACAATGACGCTCTGCTGAAAACAACAGGCTCTCAACAACAGGCCCCCAACAATAATAACGTGCGCCAACGCACCTACTGAGGTTTCTTTCGTGACTGATACCACACCCGCTTCCAGCGAAAAGCCCAAAGCCCTTTATTCGGCCGGTTACACCAACTATGTCCTTGGTGTACTGGTTGTCGTCTATGTCTTCAACTTTATCGATCGCCAGATACTGGCAATTCTCGCCCAATCCATCAAAGAGGACCTGTTGCTTTCAGATACGCAGATTGGCGCCCTGAGCGGCGTGGCGTTTGGTATCTTTTACGCCACCCTGGGTATTCCCATCGCGCGCCTCGCGGATCGACATTCCCGCGTGACCATCATCTCGGTCTGCCTTGCCATCTGGAGCGGTTTTACTGCCCTCTCCGGCCTCGCCATGAACTTCTGGCAATTGTTGATTGCCCGCATTGGCGTGGGTATCGGTGAAGCCGGTGGCAGTCCACCTTCGCACTCGCTGATCGCCGATTATTTTGCCCCCAACAAACGTTCCAGCGCGCTGGGCATTTACGCCCTCGGCATTCCTGTCGGCATACTGTTCGGCAATCTTGCAGGTGGCTGGATCAACGAGTTTTTTGGCTGGCGCAATGCCTTCCTGGTCGTCGGCATTCCAGGGGTGATCCTCGCTATTGTGCTCAAGCTGACGGTCAAGGAGCCCCCCCGGGGCTACTCCGAGGGGCGAACTCCCACCGGGGTCCAGGTGCCATTCATGAAGGTCCTGAAAACCATGTGGGGATTTGGTTCGTTTCGCCAGTTGTCAATTGGCGCGGGCACCCAGGCTTTTGTCGGCTACGGTGCCATCGCCTGGATGCCGTCATTTCTTATGCGCACGCACGATATGAGTTCGGGCCAGGTGGGTACTGCACTGGGCCTGATCATTGGTATTGCAGGCGGATTGGGTACCTTTATGGGTGGCTTCATCTGCGACAAACTGGGTGAACGCAACATCAAATACTATATGTGGGTACCCGCCTTTGGGTTCCTGTTGGCTGTACCCTTTGGCGCGGCAGTCTACCTGACGGGCAACCTGTACCTGTCCCTGGCTTTCTACTGTGTGCCGGCATTCCTTGTAAACCTGTATACCGGCCCCACCTTCGGCATGACCCAATCGCTTGCACCACTCGCCATGCGGGCAGCAGCATCTGCCCTGCTGCTGTTTATCATCAACATCATTGGCCTCGTATTTGGTCCAACCACGGTGGGTATCATCAGTGACCTGCTGCATACAGGCTGGCAGATGAGCGAATCCGAGGCTTTGCGCTGGGCCCTGCTGCTGTGCAATTTTGTTTACCTGATCTCGTTCCTGAACTACTTTCTGGCCGCAAGATCGCTGAAAGATGACCTGGCAAAAACGGCCAGGGAGGACATTGACTGAACGGGGTGATTCGAATCCAGCAACAAAATGTGGACAAAGAGCCGCTGCTTTTTCTGGCATTTTGGCTATAATCGCCATCCCTAACGAAAAGGACCTGGGGTGAACCATGGCTGTGGACGCGAGCGTCAAGAAAGACATCACCATCAAACTGGATGTGTCTCTTGCTGACCGGGCACGGGCTTATGCCGAGCGACGGGGGATTTCATTTGACCAACTGGTCAGCCAGCAACTCGAGCGTGCAGTTTCCCACGATGAGTATGCCGCCGCCCGCCGCCAGGTCAGCCAGGGCCGGCGCGCCAGCCGCAACGCCGCCGAGCGTATCCTGCGCGCGCGCATCCAGGGTGACAGCTAAAGACTTTCGCTCCAACTCAAGTCCCTGAAACTGCCGGCTAAATCACCACAAGGTGATTGGGCAACTCGTCCCGATCATGGGTGGCCGGGCAATGCTGTTCAAGGATAATGCCGCAGGCAGCAATGGCATCCAGAAACCCCGTAAGCGTATTGCCAGCCTTCACCTCGGCCGTAAAACCATCAACTATGTCCTGCCAGGCCTCGTTACTGACATGGGCACTGATGCCCCGGTCCGCGATGATTTCCACATAACGCTCCGTCTCAGCAACAAAAATCAGGATACCGGTCTCGCCACTCGTGTGATGCAGGTTGTTCTCCAGGAACTGCCGTCGGGCAAGGTTTGATGCCCGCCACTGCCGGACACGCGCCGGGATAATTCTCCGCAATACCGGGGGAACGCGCAGCAGGAGTGCCAGCACAACAAACACGCTGATCTGGACCACCATCGTTTCCGTCAGGTCAAGCCAGAAGGGCATCAGGCTCACCAACCCGGGTGAAACCAGGGCAACCAGTGCTGCCCAGAGCGTTGGGATGTAGTGATAGTCATCCGCCTGGCGGGCGAGAACTGTCACCAGTTCCGCATCGGTCTTTTTCTCAACCGCTGCAATCGCGGCCGCCACCTGGTCCAGTTCCGTTTGCGTCAGCAATGTCATTGCCTACCAGCCTCCACTTGCACCACCGCCACCAAAGCTGCCACCACCGCCGGAAAAGCCCCCGCCACCAAAGCCACCCCTTCGCCCGTGACCCCGTCCGCCACCCTGCATACCGCCAATCAGCAGGCCAGGCAGAAAGCGACGCCCGAACAGGGAGGGGAAAACAAAAAATACCAGCACAAAAATGAGCAGGCTCCAGAAAGGGGGAACCCGCTCCTCACCGCGACTGCTCACTTCACGCATCTGGTACTGCCCGCCCAGCGCAGCAATGATGGCAGAGGCGCCCTCAACAAACCCGTCATCAAACCGGGCAGCCTTGAAACGCGGCGTAATCACGCCATTGATAATGTTGCTCGCAATGGCGTCAGTCAGTTCACCCTCAAGGCCGTAACCCACTTCAATCCGGATCTTGCGTTCGTCCCTGGCGGCAATCAGCAGTACCCCGTTATTCGCACCTTTCTGGCCAATACCCCAGTGGCGGCCCAACTGGTAGCCAAACTCTTCGATGGTATAACCCTGCAGGTCCGGCACCGTGACCACCACCACCTGATTGGTTGTGGCTTGCTCGTGGCCGGCGGACATCTGGTCAATCTCACGCTCGGCACCTGTGCTGATCATGTTGGCCGTGTCGACAACGCGACCCTTAAGCGGTGGAAACTGGATGGTAGCGAGGGCAGCGTAACTGGTGACCAACAGGGCCAGGGTTATCCCGAGTCGCATCAGAAGGATACCTGTGGTGCCTGCTCCGCGTTCGGGGTGGTCGCCTCAAAAGTCTCGCGAATGGCCATGTCGCTGTAGAGTATCGAATGCCAGAGGCGACCAGGGAAAGTCCTGATTTCAGTATTGTATTCGCGCACCGCGGCTATATAGTCTCGCCGGGCAACACTGATCCTGTTTTCGGTCCCTTCCAGCTGGGACTGCAGTGCCAGGAAGTTCTGGTTGGACTTGAGATCAGGATATCGCTCCACCACAACCATCAGCCGTGACAGCGCACCACTCAACTGCTGCTGTGCGGCCTCGAACTGCTGCAGCTTCGCCGGATCATTAATCAGGTCCGGTGTCACCTGCATTGAAGCAACTTTTGCGCGTGCTTCCGTCACCGCGGTGAGCGTCTCCCGTTCCTGTGCGGCAAATCCCTTGACCGTCTCTACCAGGTTGGGAATCAGGTCGGCGCGCCGTTGGTACTGGTTTTCCACCTGCCCCCAGGTAGCTTTCACATTTTCATCAAAGGTCGGGATGTTGTTGATGCCACAGCCAGTCAACAGCAGCAGCGAGGCAAACAACCAGGCGTTAGGATAAGGGATCATGGATTAGCCTCTTCAGTGTGTCGATTCGAGCGTCGTTTCGAGGGTCGAATCGAGAGTCGAATCGAGAGTCGTTTCAAGAAAAGCGCGCACCGCACTGTTCCAGGCAGCCGCCGCTTCCCAGTATACGTTATGGGGCGCACCTTCAATTTCCACGTATTGGGCCCCGGGTACCACCTGCTGCAACCGTTTTGCGTTAGGCACGAGGCCATCCAGTGAGCCAATAATCACCAGCATGGGTGACGAGACAGCGGGAAGCCGATCCAGCAGGGTATCAGTCTCCGCAACAGTTTTTTCACTGCGCGGCCGCGGGTGGCGCATGTATTCCAGGCGGGTTGCGGTCGAGCGGATGCGAAGGTAGCGCTCATACATCCGCGGTCGCTCATCGCGCAGTTTCTGCGTCAGGGAGTCGCCAATGGGCAGGAACAGGACTTCCGGGTCCAGCGGTTCTATGTTTCGGTTGCGTGCCGGGCCACGATCGGCCGGGCCACGATCGGCCGGGCCGCGTTCGGCCGGGCCACGATCGGCCGGGCCACGGGCCGCAACCCCCATCCCGGAAACAACCAGGGCACGTGCCGTGCCGGGATGCCGTGCTGCCCATCGCAGAATGGTGGCACCACCCATCGAATTGCCCAGTAACACCGGCCGCTCGACACCGAGGGCAGCGAGAACCGCCTCAAGTTCGTCGGTACGATCAGGCTCTTCCTGATCCCGCGGTGAATTGCTGGAATGGCCGTGATTCACACTGTCGAAGGCGATCACCCGGTAATCAGCGGCAAATGCCTCAAACTGTTGCCACCAGGCTTCGCCGCAGGAACTCATCCCATGCAGAAAGACCAGTGGTTGCCCCTGGCCGGCCTCAAGGTAGTAGATATCCTGGCCCAGCACCTCGATCCACGGCATTTCGGCCCCCTCATGCAATCAGAGACTGAAAACGGTATGCGGTCTAACTGCGCAATGCAAGCAGTCAGGTCAGTCCGGCAAGCGCATCAGGCGATGCCATTCTTCGTCAAGGGAATTGACCGGACGTTCCTCTCCTGCCTGCCGGTACCAGTAGTCCGCGTTCGCAAGATCACCTTCATGACGATGCAGAAGGGCATGGACAAGACAGGCATGCCTGTCCGTCAGGTTCTGCACAAGCTCATGGGCACCTTCCCAGTCGCCGGCAGAGAGCCGTTCGAGGGCGATGATGGCTGGTTTCATGACAGTACCTCGATTTTTCAGATCCCCAAAAAAAGAAACCCCGCCCAGGAGCGAGGTTTCAATTTTTAGGACTTTGGCCGGGACAGTATTGGACGAATCCGCCGCTGCTAGGTCTATCCTGTCAGGCCCGAGGGCCTGGTGAGCTCTGGGCTTACCTGACCCGGAGGTCAGGCGAGTCCAGGACTCGGTTGCTTCACAGAAGGGCCGAGGCCCCTTGCTCCGCTGGTCGTGTCTGATGCCAAACGTCTCTGGCCCATCTCCAACCGTTGACTCTAAAGTCGTTATTTTATGACGCCTTGCTACGTCACCATCAATCGGGTCGATCGCCGTCGATTGATGAATCAGGTGTTCCGTCCCTCGTCACTGTCCCTGCAGGAACCTTGACCAGGTGCCTCTTTCGAGGCTGCCGAACCACCCTTGAGCCGCCGTTGCCCTGGCGACCCCGACCCGGCACAGGTCTTGCGGTTTTTTGGCCTGGCTCCAGATTCCGTTTCCGGCCCCTTCGGCCTGGCTCAACCGTTGAAAGAACTTTACGCCCGGCTTCCAAAACGCACCAGTGAAACGTTTGCAACCTGCCGTGGACAACCTGTGGATAACCTTGGGTTAAATATTTGCAGGCATGATTTCTGCTGTGGATAAACGCAAGAAAATGCCTATGGCCCAGTAACCAACTGATTTACAGAGCTTTTTTACGTGAATGGAATTCATAAAAGCGCGAGGATCATGAGCAAATTTGTTTGTCCGCTATCAGGCTGCAGGCAGGTCTTGAAAATTTTGTGGTTGAACCTACTTTGACCCTGTTCCATCGGGAACACTCACAATGATCAGATCCAAGTGGAGGTCTTTAACATGAACACGTTTGATATCTCTCCTTTCTTCCGATCAACTGTCGGCTTTGACCGGCTGTTTGACCAGCTTGGCCAGTCCTGGTCTAACGAGGGTAGCTGGCCGCAGTATGATGTACTGAAAACGGACGAGGAGACTTACCGCATCACTATTGCCGTACCGGGCTACCAACTCTCCGACATCTCAATTGAGGCGCGACAGAGCCTGCTGACAATCAAAGGAGAGCGCCACCCTGATCCCAATCACAACCAGTACCTGTACCGCGGTATCGGCCGGGATTCATTCACCAGGACTTTCCAACTGGCAGAACACGTCAAGGTGGAACATGCCAGGCTACGCGATGGCCTGCTAAGCATAGAACTCAAGCGGGAGATTCCGGAGGCGCTGATGCCACGGCGCATTGAAATCGAGACAGAACAAGGCCAACCGTCCAGGACCCTCTCCCATGAGGAGCAGTCAAAGGCGGCCTGAGCGCGTCATACCGCTAACCGTCCCGGGGTCCGAAGGACCCCGGCGTCGGGCACTGGCAGCACCCTGCCCCTGACGCTTGCACATCAACTTATTTTGCGGCCAGCAACCAGACATCGCGGGACGGCGGATCGCTGTAGAGCGCGTCCACCAGGGATGCCCGCCGTGTGAGGGTTGCGCGCTGGTTGATGTAACCTTTCTCGGTAAGCTCGTTACCGTCCATACTGGGTGGCTCCGCCAGCCACAGGTAACGTTCGATGCGCGTGGAAGATCCGGGCATTTGCCGGTTGTGGGATTCCAGGCCGGCTGTTACGGCCTGGTTCACTTCACTGCTGGTGATCGCCGCCTCGATCACCGCCTCAACTGAGGCGTCAGGCAGTTTGAGGAGTTCGCGACAGGCATTCACGTTGGGCCAGAGCATGACTGCAACGTAAGGCTGGTTAAGCCCGCAGATGATGGCATCCCTTACCAGTGGTGAAGTAGCGCTGACCAGCTGTGTCCTGAGCGTCCCGGCCGAGACCCAGGTCCCGGTGATGAGTTTGAACTCCTCTGCCACGCGCCCGTCAAAGGCGAGCCCGCGTTCCGGATGTTCAGGATCCACAAACCGCACCGCGTCACCCATCTTGAAAAAGCCTTCCTCATCAAAGCTGTCCCGGGTTTTCTCCGGGTCGCGAAAGTAACCCTGGGTCACCGTGCCGCCCTTGACGCGAAACTCGAGCTTGTCGCCGTTCGGGACCAGTTTTGCCGTGATACCGGGTATGGGTAACCCGATGGTGCCGGTGTTTTCCATCGGCCAGTAGACGCTGGTTGCACCAATCACCTCGGTGGACGCCAGGCTGGACGTGATACCAATACGCTCTCCGGTTGCTTTTATCGACAGCGCCTGCAGGCGCTCAAACAGCGCCGGTGACATGGCGGCACTGCCAAACCCCAGGCTGGTGACATTCCCGAATACCAACCGGTTCAGGTCATCATCCGCTTCCAGCGCGTCAGCCAGCATGGCAAAACCCACCGGCGCACCCGAGAGCATGGTGGGCACCACCTCCCGGATGTTGCGCAGCGTATCGGCATACTCGCCCGGGACCGGCCGGCCCGTATCAAAGTAGATGGTGCCACCCCCGGCCACCACGCTGTTAAGGCGCATGACGCCGGCACCCGTATGGCTCCAGGGCATCCACTCCAGCACCCGCGCTCCGCTGGCCTCCCCGGGTGCGTCCGGGGCTGCATCACGATTCAGTCCCGCCTGCATGGCGAGACTGCTCATCATCATGCCCTGGGTATAAATCACCCCCTTCGGCATGCCTGTTGAACCGGAGGTGAACATGTACCGGGCGACCGTTTCAAAATCCAGCTCATCCAGGTACCGCCGGGTTTCTGTTTCGTCAACCGCTCTTTGCAGCCAGTCGTCAAAGTGTACAGCGCCAAAGCGGTTGTCACCCGGCCCTGTTTCTGCCAGTACAAGCGTGTTGTCCAGCAGGCCCTCACCGTCCAGGGCGGTCAGTGCTGGCTCGTAGGCGGCAACGTCGTCCACCAGGATCACCGAGGGGCGAATCAGCCCGGCAATATATTTAAGTTTTGCATGGTCTTTTGACAGCAACGAGTAAGGTGCAGAGACCGGAGAGATGGGGACGCCGGCGAGCTGCGCACCGAAAGCCAGGCAAAAATGTGAAAAGCTGCGCGGCGACGCAATCATCACCGAGTTGTCCTGCCCGAGACCGAGGGCACGGAGTTGGCCCGCCACCTGGACAACGCGATGCCAGGCCTCGCCGTAGGTCAGGGATTCCCAGTGCCCTTCCCCTGATGCGGCCGTGCGGCGAGTTGCCAGTAACGGCTGGTCCGGGTGCAACCCGGCCCGTTCACGCAGAATGTGGGGCATGCTCCCTGGCATCTCCCGTGGTGGATAGGGGCAGGTCAGCAGGATTTCACCATTCTCCCGTCGTTCCACGTTGACGGCAGGTGGATACTTTCCCATGTCCTTGAATCGACTGTTCATTGTTACTCCTGTAAAACTGGCCTGGTACCAATCACCTGCTGCTCCGCGAGGTCAGCCAGCTCCTCGTCGGAAAGACCCAGCAGGGATGTGAGTATCTCAGTGTTGTGCTCGCCCAGGGTGGGGGACGGTGCGTCAATATCGTAGGGCACCCCACCTTCCCGCCAGGCGGAGACGGGATGGGGCAATTCCCCGACATAAGCGCGGGAAAGCAGCGGAAAACACTGGCGTGCCGCCAGGTGTGGACTCATCGCCACTTCACCGGCCCCGAGTACGGCAGCGGCGAGAATGCCCTCACCCTGGAGCCGTTCCATCAGCCCGGTTGCCTCAAACTGACCTGTCCATTGTCCCAGTCGCGCATCAAGCGCCGCACGCCTTTCAATTCGGGCCTCAAGATCACCAAACTCATCCAGCAGTGGTGCCGCCAAAGCCTTGAGGCTGAGCCAGGCATCCTCGGAATCAACCTGGATTGTGATCCAGCTATCCGGGTCAATGCAGGGATAGACGCCATGTGGACACTGGGTCGCGGACCGGTTCCCCATGCGTGCAGGTGGCGCACCCGTTGCCGCCTGGGAGAGAATGCCGTGGACCCCCAGCGGAAACAGGCATTCCGACTGGGAGAGATCCAGGTATTGTCCTTCACCGGTTCGATGCCGGTGCCGCAGGGCAATCAGGAGCGCTGCGGCCGCATTCAGACCCGCAATCGGGTCTCCCAACGCCACGTGCTGCATGGTGGGCGGCCAGTCGGCCTCACCATTGATGTGCGGCAACCCGGAAGCCTGCTCAATGGTTGAACCGTATGCCCGGTAGTTTTTCCAGGGCCCGGTAGAACCAAAAGCCGGCATGGACATCATCACAATATCCGGTTTGACCTGGCGCAGGTCGTCATAATCAAGGCCAAGCTTGCCCAGCACACTGCCCGAATAGTTGGCAATGACGGCATCGGACACGGCCACCAACTGTTTACACAGGTCCCGGCCACGGTCAGTGTTGAGATCCAGTGTCACATCCTTCTTGTGCCGATTCATCGTATTGAAGGAAACCGCCTTCTCTGCACCATGATCATCAATCCAGGCCTGGGTAGCTTCCCAGCCCCGCCACCAGTCCACGTGCTGGCATGACTCCACCTTGATCACCTCGGCACCCATATCAGCAAAATGCCGACCGGCCAGCGGACCCGCCCAACCCATCGACAGGTCAACCAGCCGAATCCCCTTGAGCAGCGTTGGTTTCATGGCAAACCCCCGGTAACGGCAGATGTATCAGCCCCCAGCCCTGAGACTGGCAGATCAGCCAGCGCGGGCGTGCGGAACAGTCGAAATGGCGCTACCGGGGCGGCCAGGGTTTTGCCACCAGGCAATGACATGTCCCTGAACGCCTGGCGTTCCCGGTACTGGTCAGTCTCAAACAGTTCCGCCATGGTGGGCACCAGCGCCAGTGGCACGCGTGCGGCCTGCCCTTCCTCAAACAACTGGCGCGCACTCATGGTACTGAGCCTGGCTGCAATTTGCGGATCCAGTAGCTCTGCATCGGCAAGCCGTTCACTCACCGCGAGGTAACGTTTTTCCGCACCGGCTTCCACAAGACCAATCAGCTTGCAGAATGACAGCCACTGCGAGGGCGTCAGCGCTGTGACGCCAAGCCAGCCATCAAGACAGGGGTAAATCCCAAGTGGGTAGGTCGGCGGAAACCGGTTGATGCCCCAGCGTGCACCCCGCAAGCCGGTGCGGAAGTTGGCCACCACGCCCACCTCGGTAAAACACAGGTTGGCTTCAAGGATGCTGGTATCAACATGTGTCCCCGCAGCGCGGTTGCCAAGTTCGCGGGCCAGCACCTGTGTCATGGTCGCAATAAAAGCCGTCAGGCCACCAACAATCTGCGCCTGGTAACCGGATGGCAGAAGGGGCGCACTGTCAGGTTTCCCAAGCCCCTTGACCAGGCCCGCAAGGGACTGGCAGATTGCATCCGAACCGCGGAAATCCGCGTACGGACCCGTCTGGCCAAACCAGGTGATGGAACTGACCACCAGTTGGGGAAAGGAGCGTTCGTAACCCTGACAGGCAGGTTCATCTTCACTGGTGAGCAGTACGTCAGCGGTTGCCAGCAGTTTTTCCAGCAGCGCCTGGGTCTGCACCACACTTCTCTTGTTGGTCGACAGGTAAGCATGCAAGGCGCTGTTTTCGGGAGGTGCCACCCCGGGCAGGAAGGGGGCCAGCTGACGTGTTGCGAATCCCGCTGCCGGCTCAAGGTTGATAACATCTGCACCATGATCAGCAAAAAGTTTCCCGCAGTAACCCGTCGCCACGGTACCGGCGACGTCCAGCACCCGAATGCCTGCCAGCGCACTGTTTGCCATGGCGCTCACCAGGTATCCACACAGGGTCGTTTTCGTTCACCCCGCGGAGCAGGCGGTGGTGATGCCTTTAATCCGCCAACAACCCAGCGTCGGGTATCCGCAGGATCAATCACGTCTTCTATCTCATAGACATGCGCCGCATTAAGGCCTTTGCCACGTTCATAGGCTGCCTCCACCATGGCGTTAAATGCCGCCTGGCGTTCAACCGGGTCGGAAATGGCCTCAAGTCTTGCCCTTTGCCCCAACTTCACCTGGCCTTCCAGTCCCATGCCGCCAAATTCACTGGTGGGCCAGGCAACCACAAACCCCGGCAGTTTATGGCAGCCACCCGCCATGGCCTGGGCACCCAGCCCGTAAGCCTTGCGCAGGATCACCATAAACGTCGGCACGGTCACGCTGGCGCCGGTGACGAACATACGCGCGGCATGGCGTACCGTGGCCTCTTTCTCGGCTTCCGGCCCAACCATGATCCCCGGCGTGTCACAAAGCAACAGCAGCGGAATATCAAATGCATCACACAGCGCCATAAAACGGGAGGCTTTGTCCGCCGCGTCGCTGTCAATAGCACCCGACAGGTATGACGGATCGTTGGCGATGACACCAACCGGTCGGCCTTCAAGGCGAATAAACGCCGTCAGCATGGCATTGCCAAAGCCCCGACGCAGTTCAAGGACCGAATCGGTATCCGCCAGATCCTGCAGCAATTGCCGGATATCGTAGACACGTAACCGGTTCTCGGGGATGGCATGACGTAGCCGTCGCTGGTCGGCACATTCCCATTCATCCACCGGGCCCTGGAAATAGGAGAGATACTTTTTCGCGGCCGCTACAGCCTCGGCTTCATCCTTGACCGCAATATCCACCACGCCGTTGGGGACCTGCACGGACATGGGCCCCACTTCGTCCGGGCGATAGATGCCAAGCCCACCACCCTCAATCATGGCGGGCCCACCCATGCCAATGCTGGAGTTCTCGGTTGCAATAATCACATCACAGATACCCAGCAGGGCAGCGTTGCCGGCAAAACACAATCCGGAATTGATTCCCACAAGTGGTACCCGGCCGCTCAACTGGCCAAGCAGCATCCACGAGGGGGTATTCAGTCCGCCACCACCGGTGATAGCGGGACCACCCCCGGACGCCGCCCTGCTGCCGCCGCCCGCACGGCCACCGCCGCCTTCGGAAAACAGGACAAGCGGCAGCACCATTTTTTGTGCCACCTGGAACATACGGTCCATCATCTTGTGGTTCATACCACCCTGGGTGCCCGCCAGTACCGTATAGTCGTAGGCGACGGCGGCAATGCGCGAGCGCGACTCATCAAACCTGTCACCATTGACATGTCCGATGCCCATCACCAGTCCATCAGAGGGGGCATAATCGAGCAGTTCATCCAGGGTGCCGCGCAGCCCGGCACCCACTGCCAGCGATCCGTATTGCAGGAAGCTGCCCTCATCACAGAGATCCTGGATATTTTCCCTGGCGGTACGCCCCCCCGACGCATGGCGTTTATCGACCTGCGCCTTTCTCGATTCGTCTGTCGTCAGCGCCCGCCGACGGTTGAGTTCCCTGAGGTCAGCGCGTTCAACAGCAAGATCCGGCCCCTCGGTTTCGCTGACGGCAGCAGCCTCGCCCTCCTCCTCCTGAACCGTCGCAAGCAAAGTGTGTTCGGGCACGGTATCACCCACGGCAACACGCAGGTCACGGATCTCGCCAGACACGGGTGCCACAATTACGTGTTCCATCTTCATGGCACTCAGCACCAGGACTTCCTGGCCGCGCTGTACCCTGTCCCCGGGTGCGACGGCAATGCTCACAATGGTCGATTGCATGGAGGCCACAATGTTGCTGACACCTTCCTCTACCGGAACAGCCT
Organism: Pseudomonadota bacterium; assembly: GCA_047947185.1. Lineage (GTDB taxonomy): Bacteria > Pseudomonadota > Gammaproteobacteria > Pseudomonadales > Azotimanducaceae > JANQJA01. The sequence continues at coordinate 5,336,579 of CP170502.1, read as the reverse complement.
CGACCTGGACCCGGTTTTCTGCCTTGCCATAACTCAGCACGGCAAGCGGGTCATTTGAGGCCAGTTTCGCGCCCGCCGTTCGGCCCGTACTGCCTGCCGGCGTCTCCCGTTGTGGCAACCTGTGTGTTACCGGCTTGACCAGGGTTTCCAGGTGATCGTCGAAGAACCGCGTGTACAGGTCACCACTTTCAAATTCAGGCATGTCGAGCAGGTTGGCAAGCACGTCCAGGTTGGTATCAATGCCTTCAACCCGGAAATCTCCCAGGGCGCGCTGGGCCCTCGCCACCGCACGCGCAAAGTTGCCATTGGTGGAAATGATCACCTTGGCCAGCAGGGAGTCAAAATGGGGACTGGTTCGGTATCCGGCATAACCGAACGTGTCTATCCGGACCCCGGGGCCATGCGGCGGTTCAAACACCGTGATCAGGCCGCCACCCGGCCTAGCAACACCATCGGCCCCGAGGCGTTCCATGTTTACCCGCAACTGGATGGCAAAACCCCTTGGCAGTACAGTTTCCAGCGCCAGTGAGGCAAGCGTTGCACCACTTGCGATGGCAAGCTGGGTCTGGACCAGATCAACACCGGTGACCTCCTCGGTGATCGTATGTTCCACCTGCAGGCGCGGATTGGCTTCAATAAAGTAAAACGGCGAGTCATCAGCGAGTGCAGAGGCGTCCACCAGAAATTCGAAAGTACCCAGGCTCGTGTAATCATGTGCCCCGGCAATTGCCTGTGCTGCGGCCAGAATCTTTTGCCGCAATCCGGCCGGCAGTTGTGGCGAGGGTGCTATTTCCACTACTTTCTGATGACGCCGCTGCAGGCTGCAGTCACGTTCACCCAGGTGAATGACGGAACTGCCATCGCCAACAATCTGCACTTCAATATGCAGTGCACGTTCCACCAGCACTTCCGCGTAGAGGGACGGATCACCAAACGCCGCCCCCGCTTCCGACGCGCAGCGCGCCAGTGCATCCCCGATTTCCCCGGGCGTCCGCACGACCCGCATCCCCCGACCACCACCACCAGCGACAGCCTTGATCATCATCGCGTGCCCCGCCGGCAAGCCAGCCAGAAACGCGCTGGCGCCTGCCTCATCCACAGGTGCGGGTGATGCCGGCAATACCGGGACACCTGCATCCAACGCCGCCTGACGGGCATTTACCTTGTTGCCGAACAGTGCCAGCGTTTCTGGCCTGGGGCCGACAAAGGTGATGCCGGCATCAGCGCAGCGGCTGGCAAACTCCGCGTTCTCAGACAGGAAGCCGTATCCGGGATGAATGGCATCACAGTTGTGTGTCCGGGCCGCCTCAATGACAGCATCAATATTGAGGTAGGCCGCGGCACCCACCCCGGGGAGCAGGGCCGATTCATCTCCTGCAAGAACATGCAGGCTTGTGGCATCATCTTTTGAATGTACCGTCACGGGCTTTATCGACATCTCGGTCGCTGCCTGCGCAATACGAATCGCAATTTCACCCCGATTGGCTATCAGCAGGCGCAAAATTTTCCCGTTGGCTCCCATAAACTCCCTCTGTCTGTTTTTATATCCGCGGATTAGAGCACCCATAGTAAACGAAGTGCGGGCATCGGGGGAATCCGTAGGGGTCGTTAGTAACTCGGTTTCGCGGGATAAGGCGTCAATTGCAGTTCGTGGGTCCAGCAGGATTTGTCCTGGGTGTGCAGGTAATAAAACGCCTCGGCAATCTTCTCCGGATTGATGATCAGTTCCGGTTTCGCCTGAGCCTGCGGCAGCAATCGCGTTCCCGGTGAATCAATCAGGCCATCTATCACAATGTTGGCAACGTGCACGCCAAACTCCGAGTATTCTTCTGTTAACACCTGTGCCAGGGTGCGCATCATTACCCGCGGGTAATATAGCGATTGCCCGGTGTACCGCTTTCTTCCCCTGAGTGAAGACGCGTTGTTGGAAAAGAAAAAAGAGCCTTGACCCCGCTGCCGCATGGCCGGCAGAACCTCTTTTGCCACAAGGAAAGGCCCGCGGCTGGCGATGTGCTGGGCGGTCTCAAAAATTTCCAGCGGCACATGCTCCAGCAATTCCTTGTCTTTGGGCAGGTCCCTGCCCTCAAGGTAACCCGCGTTGTACACCAGTACCTGCGGATCCCCCCAGCTTGACCGGATTGTCTGGAAGGCACTGGCAATCGATTCTGCAGACACAAGATCCAGTTCAACCGTGCTGCAGGAACCGCCGGCTTCTACAATGGCAGATTCAAGCGCGCTGGCATTAGCGGCCCGGCGCGTGGTCACCACAACGTGAAACCCTTCGCGTGCAAACTTCTGCGCGATGGCGCCGCCTACCCCCCAACGCACGCCCACGGGCAACAACTGGTCATCAACATCCTGTCCGTGTATGAGGCGGGTGTTCCTGCCATCTGACTGCCACTTGGAAGTGGCACCTACCACCACTGCAACCGGTCGCTCCATCCTGCTTGTCTCCCTGCAAACTACGCTGTAGCGCTACAGTACCGCATGACCTATTCAGCCGTCGACCAAAGGCACCGCCGGCGGCAGCCGCAGCCTGCCGACTTTTTTTGTCAAGTAAGCGAACACTGCGACCGATAACAGACCCAAGCGGGATTTCCCAGACAAAGGCAGAATCTGATGTTGGCGACACCCGGGGCTGTTTCTCCACAGACGGATGGGCTACAGGAAAAGATTGGCGCCCGGCTGGCGGCCGGGGATCTTGATATCCCGATGCTGCCCAGGGTCGCTGGCGCCGTGATTGCACTGACCCAGGATCCAACCGCGGACATGGCAAGTCTCGCCCGTTTCATTCAACAGGATCCGGCGCTGGCCAGCCGGGTAATGAAAATTGCGAATTCGCCGTCCTATCGGGGCGTGACGCCCATGGCAAGCCTGCAACAGGCCATTGCCAGACTTGGGATGAAAGTCATGGGGGAAGTGGCACTGGCAGCCTCAATTGGTGCCAGGGTATTTTCGGCGCGCGGCTATGAAAGTGACATGCAGGCGCTCTGGCACCATGCTGTGCTGTCGGCCGGTTGGGCAAGAGAGATCGCGCGGATCAGACGAACCAATGTCGAAGCTGCATTCATGTGCGGGTTGCTGCACCAGATTGGCAAACCCGTGGTGCTGCAACTGGTGACCGAGCTTTCGCCAGTACCGCCAACTCAGGCGATGCTGAGCGACATCATCAGCGAATTCTACGTTCCGGCGGGAGCGCAGCTTGCCGGGGCCTGGGGCCTCCCCGCCATGGTGGTAACAACCATTAACTGTCACAACCGTTATGAAACGGCCAGCGAATTCCCCAACGAAACGATGATTGTGGCCGCCGCGCGGCGACTGGCCACTGAGCCTGACTCAACCGGAAACGAGGTACTCCAGCACCTCAACTTCTACGACGATGATATTGAGGCGCTGCTTGCGGCCCTGCCGCGGGTCAGTGCCATGGCCCAGGTGATGGCGCTATGAACCCCGTGGACAGCTATGACCATGTCGTGATCGGCTCGGGGCCGGCAGGACAGAAAGCCGCCATCCAGCTTGCCAAACATGCCGGTTCTGTTGCCCTGATTGAGCGGGAGCGGGAAATTGGCGGTGAATGTGTTTATCGCGGCACCATTCCCAGCAAGACCCTTCGCGAAAGCGCATTGGAAATCGCCTGCCTGCGGCCCCGTCTTGCCGCCCTCGGTGTGAGTTCCCGTGAGGACATGGAGGTACAGTCATTGATGGGCAGGCTGGCAGATGTCCTGCGTGCGCATGAAAAATTTATCTCCGATCAACTTGGCCGCAACGGCATAGCAATGCTGCATGGTCGTGCCCGTTTCCTGGACCCGAACACCCTGGAACTCAGTCAGCCACGAGGCAGGAAGCGGCACATTGTCGCGGGCAAGATAATCATCGCAACCGGATCGCGGCCACGCAGCCCCGACAATTTTGAGATAGACCACGAACACATTCTCGACAGTGACTCAGTGTTATCCATGATCTACCTGCCCCGATCCCTGGTGGTGCTGGGCGGGGGCGTGATTGCCTGCGAGTATGCCACCATCTTTGCCGCGCTCGGGGTTGAGGTAACCATTGTTGATCGTTACCCGCGCCCGCTCGGCTTCCTGGACCCCGATCTCATCACTGCGTTCGAAGAGCACCTGGATCGCATCAACTGCCGCTTTATCGGCAACACCCGGGTGAAAGGTGTTGAGTTCGATGGCTTCTCCCAGGTTGTCACCCGGCTCGACGATGGCACAACACTGCACAGCGACAAGGTGTTCTGCGCCCTTGGCCGGGTTGCCAACGTGGCAACACTGGGGCTCGACAGGGCAGGCATTGTCCTCACCGAACAGGGTCATGTACCCGTCAACCGGCACCTGCAGACAACCCAGGCGCACATTTATGCGGTTGGGGATGTCATTGGGCCACCGTCACTCGCCTCGGCATCCATGGAACAGGGTCGCCGCGCCGCGCGGCATGCCCTTGGGCTCGACGTTGAATCAGGTGAGGCACCCATCCCCGCGGGTATCTACACCCTGCCCGAGATGTCGACAATTGGCCTGACCGAGGCCGAAGTCACCAGCCAACAAGGTGCCGCGGTGACCGGCTGTGCGAAGTTCGCGGAAATTGCGCGCGGGCATATCAGCGACAGCCAGGACGGCCTGCTCAAAATGGTGGCTGATGCCGACGGTCGCAAACTGCTGGGGGTGCAGATATTTGGCCAGGGGGCGACCGAGCTTGTACACATAGGCCAGATGGCTCTCATTGCCGGCCAGGACATTGATGTCTTTATCGACAACGTGTTCAACTTTCCCACGCTTGCGGAGGCCTACCGCGTTGCCGCGCTGCAGATTGCCGGCAAACGTGGCCAGGCGGCACTGACCCGACCCGCCCGGCTTGCGACCTACTGACGAGGGTCCAGCAGGTTGCGTCCCTGCAGGTCACCGGGAACCGGCACCCCAAGCAGCGGTGCCAGGGTGGGTGCGATATCCACGCTGGCCGCCTGGCCTGCCACGGGGCCCGGGACAAACCCCTTGCCCTGGAATATCAGGGGCACCCGCCTGTCATAGTCATAAGGTGTGCCGTGTGTCGTGCCAAACTCCCCGGCGATCAGGCAGCCAGGCGCATTCTGTATCACCAGGTCACCACTGCGGCCCTCGAACCAGCTGTTCCTGTACAGCCTGGCCAGTTCATCCTGCGGATCAGCCTGCAGGAACTCCAGAGCCCGCCATGCCCGTTCAATGTAGGGCAGGCTTTCCAGGTACTGCTCAAGAAACGCCACAACCCGGTTGCTGTCGACACCCAGTTCAGCGGCATAGACCTCGTTGACATAAACCTGCGGTCCGGCCACGGCTACCAGGTCAAACGGATTGCCAAAGGGGAGCGTAAAGTGCCAGTACAGGCGACCATAGATCGAGAATATCAGCGGCAAGGCGGTGATTCGCCCCGGTTCAGCCGCGCAGCGCGGCGTCAGCGGATCACCATCCCATTCCGGCAGGGTGGCAACACCATGATCAGCAGTCAGGGCAATCACTACCTCGTCGGGATCAAAACCCGCATAAACCACGTCAAGCAGTTCATCCAGTACCTCATCCAGGACCTGCAGGGCGTCAGCCGCTTCTGCACTGAAGGGGCCGTAGCGATGGCCGATAGTGTCGGTGGCCGAAAACGAGATTGCCAGGAGGTCGGTTCCCTCACCCTGGCCCAGTTTTTCTTCAACCAGTGCAAGGCGCGCCATTTCGCCCACCGCCCGATCAGCCCAGGGAGAAGCGTAAAACTGCCCGGCAATATCTTCGAGCGCACCCTCTCCCAGTGGATGGGGGCTCTGCCGGCCAAACTTGTCATCCTCTGCGGCAAAGTCGTCCGGTCGTGCCGTACCGGTCGGATGTACCCATTGCGCCGGCAGGGTCGACAGGTAGCCGTCAACCAGCGGTGAAGTCCCGTTAAACCAGTTGACCCAGCCCGGTCTGCCCCGCCCGGCCGACCGATAATAGTCACTGGTGGTCATCTGCCCGGTTGATGAGTCAAACCAGTAAACCTTGTCAGGATGCTGCCCACCCAGGGTAATTGCCGCACGGTCCTTGATGGAAATGCTGACGACCCGGCTTGTGGGGTCCGCTGCCTTTAACCAGTCACCCAGCGTCGTCGCCAGCATGGCGCGGGGTGACCGGCCGTAATCATGGCCTGCAACCCGGGCATCGGGCTGGTCGTCCGCCACGCAATAGACCGGCGCCCAGGCAGCACGATCAAAGCCGTCATTACCGATAATGCCCATCGAAGCGGGGTTTTTGCCGGTCAACACCACAGCATGGCCAGGACAGGTATTGGTCACGGCGTGATCCAGCGCTGCGTCCACGTAAACACGACCCTCGCGCATCAGGCGTCCCAGCCCACCTGGCAGATCAGCCGACAGGCGATCTGGTCGCAACTGGTCCACCACTATCACCAGTACCAGCCTGACAGGTGTGTCCGCACCCTGCGCCGTAGCCGTCATCGTAAGACCCAACAGGATCGGCAGCAGGTATCGGGAAACAATCGGGTACATCACATGACCTCAGGAGAAAACGCGTGTCGGCTTGTTATCTTTCACCAGGATATAGACTCCCGAATCTGCCTGGGCTGATCCGGGATTTCACATTTGTAAAAGGTGACAGCGACGCTTTCCGCCGGTTTCGCCGCGTAGCCAATGGCTTCCATTGCCAACCCTACCTGCCTGAGCCACCGGGCCTGCAAGAACCTAACCGGCCTGCCACTCGTCCCCCCAGTGGTCCCGGTAGGCCAGTTTGCCAATGGGGCGCCGCGAGATGGGGCCATGCCCTTTGAGACGGGGATAACCGATGGGAATATGCGCGCAGGTACCCCAGCCATCAGGAATATCCAGCAGGGACTTGACCTCTGGTTCACGCAAACACAGGAGCGTCGTCAGCACACAACCCAGGCCCTCTTGCCGGCAGGCGAGAAGAACGTTCTGCACTGCGGTGTAGACCGAGCCGCCCCCAACAACCGAGGGCCGGTCAAGGTTTGCATCCGTGATCGCCATGGCAGCTGGATTGAAGCAGAAAACCAGCAGGGCGGGAGCCTCACCCATGTGGTCGGCCAGGAAATCACCCGCCTTCAGCATCTTTGCCGTACTCACCGCGGCGGCTTCCGGCAGGGTGGCAAGCGCGGCCCGGTGGCCTTCTGAATACCGGTGCCACTCGTCATGATACCAGGCGCCAATTTTCTGTTTCAGAGCGGCCTCCTGCACCACAACAATCCTGAATGGCTGTACATTGCCACCCGTGGGCGCCCAGGCGGCCGCCTGCAGCACCCGCGCTAGCACGGCTTCCGGCACCGGATCAGGTTTAAGCCGGCGCACAGCCCGCAGCGTACTCATTGCGTCATAGAGTTCCATCGTTTTTCCTCAAGGTTCTGGCCGCAAGTGTGATAAGCAAAGTTCCCAGACGATAGACCAGGAAATAGCCAGCCAGCAACGGCCCTGCAGCCCCAACCATACCAGCCTGCCACAGTGCGCCCAAGCCCAACATCACCACCAGGTAATAGATAACGCGGAAGGTGTGCCGGTGATCAAAAAACATCGCCATTGCCGGTAATGCGTAGCGAGGTTCACCGCTGCGTTCCAACAGGTTGGCCAGGGGGAAGCAGAACAGCATGACCAGCAGGTAGCTGCCCTGGTCGACATGAATGGCCACAACGCCGGGGAGGCAGAACCGGGCGCTGACCAGGAGCAGTTGCAGCGGCAGATTGATTCGCCCCCTGGTCCGGTTGTAACACAGAAACGCCAGCGTGATGGCAACAAGACCACCCAGGAACAGGTTTTCACCCAGGCTGTTGCCCGGAACCAGCAGGACCACAAAAAGGGACAGCACCCCCACAAACACCAGCCGAAGTCCGACCAGTGCCGTATACCGCTGTTCAAAAAAAGCCATTTCCGACGCCGACAGCCGCAGGGTCGGTGCCTGTTCCCGCTGCACCGTCACGGCATCGTTTTCCATGTATCCCAGTTCATAGATGCCATAACAAGCCAGCATGGCAAGCAGCACGGCCAGTAGCCCGGGGAAGTTGACCGCGGCCCCGCCAAACAGCAGCACGGACAGCAACACCGGTACGGGATAGATGAGCAGCCAGGAGACAATGCCGGGCAAACCCTGCAGCCGGGTGGCAAACAGGTACGCCAGGGGGACCAGGAAAATCCGGCGCCGGTTACTGTTGCCAGGCAACAATATCGTCCACCTTGCCCGACCAGTAACCCAGGGACCGGGCATCACTGGCATCACCCACTGCAACAAAGTGGTCAACACAGCGGATGCAGTTGGCGTCGGAGCGATTATCCGTGACCAGCGTACAGCTGGTTGAGCCGTAGACATCCCTGATCACTCGGTCTTTCCTGCCAAGCAGGTCGGTCACCACCTGGCCGCTACAGTAACCATCAGCGTAATCGAGCGTGGTGGCATGCCAGCCGTCAAATCCAAACTGCTTGCAGGCGGCCCTGACAATAAAGTCCAGCGAGGAAGACAGCAGCAGGGTGTTGTCATGACACTTCGCCAGGTCCTCTACACGCCGGACCACGTCATCAATAATCCTGACCGAGGCCAGATACCTGGCAGCAGCCTGATCCAAGTCAGCCTCGCGTCGATTTGCCAGCAGCCGGATTGCGGCCAGGCGGCGCTTGTCCCCCGGTAACAGACGGTTCAGCACGCGCGAGGTGTAGGAACTGTAACGTGCCCTGAACCCGGCATAAGCCTGATCCTCAGCCAGGAAGTCCTCAAGGAAACCAAACGTTGTATTGGCATCAACCAGGGTGCCGCACAGGTCCACCAGCAACACCTTCTTTACCACTGTCATGACTCCGCCGCCAAAAAGGTTCTGATCTCGTCACCCTGCATCATCGCATCCACATAACCACAATCAATCAACTCCGAAATGAAAGGGGCTTCAAACAGGAGGTAACTGGCCAGGCTTGCGCCACCACCGGAACGTGTTGCGCCAAGCGTACGAAACAGCAGGCGCATGGAGCGCGGCAGCGCATCAATATGCGCCGCAGCAATCTCGTCAAAAGGTCGCGACGGAGAGATGGACATAACATCAACCTTGTACAGGTTCAGCTCAGCACGTTCCGCGTCATTCAATTTGTTGACAATACGGTTGATGCGCAGCAATCGTTCCATGTCATCTTCCAACGCATCAATAAAGGAGCGATTGAAAAACTGTGATGTCATCTGGGCAACAGAGGGTGTGTGTTCTGCTCTGAAGCGCGCATCAACACTTTCATCCGGGTTGTGACTGACACCCACGACAAACAGCTTACGCGCGCCGAGGTGCAGGGCCGGGCTGAGCGGCGCTGACTGCCTGATGGCACCGTCGCCAAAATACTCCCTGTGGATTTTCACAGCAGGATAGATGCCGGGAATGGCCGCAGAGGCCATCAGGTGATCCAGGCCAAGGGCGGTCGGCACACCAATACGACGGTGTCGGCGCCAGGGGCGATGGTCCGGGCTCGCCTCATAAAAGCTGAGTGACGCGCCGCTCGAGTACCCCAATGCGGTGATCGTCAGCGCCTCGAGATCACCCTGGTTGATCCGTTCGGCCAGGCGTTCAAATCGGACCACCCGGCCCAGCAGGTCACGCAACGGGTCGTTTTCAAGCAGGGACCAGGGCTCATCTTTTTGGTATCCCCCGCGGAGAAACGAGACAAGCAGGGTAAAGACAGACTCCAGTACCGCGTAAACGCCCAGTTCATGTACGTCTTCCGAATCCAGGCCACGCCAGAGGCTGTCCAGCAGGTGAACCGCATCGCCAAAGTGGTCGCTTTCGCAGGCCAGCAGCGAGGCATTAATGGCGCCAGCAGAGGTGCCGCAGATAATGGGAAAAGGATTGGCATCGGGGGTGCCAAGGAGTTCGGAGACCGCGTTCAGCACACCCACCTGGTATGCTGCACGTGCGCCGCCGCCGGAAAGAACCAGTGCGATACTCATAAACAAAACATGCCTGTTTACTTCCCCCCGATCCGATGGTCTACACTAACACCGTCACCAGAGAGGGAGATAATGTGAACACATCCAAGAAGTTCCAAGAATATGGCATCCGGCATCTTCTGCCCAGCCTCCTGGCCCTATTAACCATGTTTGTGTGGAGTTCCGCCATGGCAAGTGAAGTGATCAAGGCTGAAGTCAAGTCGGACATTGTACCCAGCCCGGTTGAATATGCCGTCATAGCACCCAAAGGTTACAAGGACATGAAAGACCTGCCACTGGTACTGAACCTGCACGGTGGCGGTGGATCGCGGGAGCGACTGGTAACCCAGCAACCGCTGTTTGATCGCCTGTGGGACGCCGGTGAAATTCCTCCCGCCATTATTGCCATGCCATCGGTTACCGAGCGTGGCTTCTACATGAACTTCAGGGATGGCAGCGAGCGCTGGGAAGATTTTGTAACCGGCCCTTTTATTGAACACCTGCGCTCGGTCTATCCCATCAGCCGCGATCCCAAGCGAGTATTCCTGACAGGTGCATCCATGGGCGGCATGGGGTCGCTACGTATGGCGTTTCGGCATCCGGACAAATTTGGTGCTGTCGCCGCCCTCGAGCCCGGCATAGAGCCAATTCTGAAGTTCTCCGATATGTTGCCAAAACATCGGTTCTGGCGCAGTGATGCCCTGCTGGAGCAGGCATACGGCAAACCCATTGACCACGCTTTCTGGGAAGACAACAATCCTGCCAGCATGGCCATCAAGTACCGGGACAAGATTGTTGCAAGCGGCCTGCAGATTTATGTCGAAGCGGGTGACGAGGACCAGTTCTGGCTTTATGAAGGTGCCGAGTTCCTGCACCAGACCCTGTGGAACCAGCGCATCAAGCACGAGTATCACCTGGTGCGCGGCGGTGATCATGTGGGCCCATCCCTCGGGCCAAGAACAGAAGAAGCGCTGAAGTTCCTGTTCCGCTCCTACATGCCGTTTCCCACCAATCCCCGGATGGAAGCTGTCGACAGGATGCTGGACCCGCTCAAGGCCAGAATTGAGGGCACCGATCACTACAACGAGCGACCCTGAGCTTCAGGCTGGCAGTCCTCGCAGCTTACGCGCGGGGGTCACCAGCACAAAACCCGCAAGGGCGGAGAGTAACAAAAGGATCGACAAGGGCGCGGGGGCGGCAACGGGATCAAGCTCGTTGATATGCAGCCTAAAGCTGAAGCCCCCGCTGTTGTCATTGACAAATTTATCGCCGGCGGGATAGGTCCAGGCCAGGCTCGAGCTGATGGTCATGCGGAACAGGTCGATCACGCCGTTGTCAGCAAGATCCGCATCCCAGAGCGCGCGCGTTGCAGCAAATGCTTCAGCAGCGCTGTTGTAGCCACCATAGTCACCATATTCACCCCCGGTGGGTGAAATGCCCCCCTTGACATAAAAATAGCTGTACCAGAGCCCACCGGGGCCCAGTTGGTAAGCCGTGTAGTCACCCCCTTCTGCCTCGCTGATCGGCTCAAAGTAGAGGGTATCACCGGGATTCAGGCCAGTCACATACAGGGGATTAAAGACATAATGCTGGGTGGCATCCACATTGACAATCATCGAACCAAAGGCGGGCACAATCCACCCGGCAAGCAACAGCAACACAACAATTTTTTTCATGGGAACAGACACCCGCTCAATACGCCATGCCTGATTTTCGGCCGCCCGTGGCGGACATGGCATCATCCATTCGGATGATTTTTGTGGATGTCCTGCATAATCTTCTCAAACGCAAGGAAGTAAAGGCGATGTCCCAGGTCAGGTTCCAGGTGCCAGCAGACATCTTTCATGGCGGCAAGCTGTTGCTGCACCAGAGCCAGCGGCGTCTCCTCGTCCAGCGCACCTTGCCAGACAACGGTGGGGCCGGCGTAATCTGCCCAGATGGCAGGGTCTGCCTGCCCGTGCAGACGAAGAAACTCGCGCGCGGGCGCTACCCCCTGGCGTACTGACTCCAGCAGCCCGGCCTCCAGTCGCGCCACTATTTCCGGGTCTTCGCGCATGGCCTCAAAATCACAGGGTGCAGTGCGGCCCAGCTTTTCATGGAAATAGACAAATCCCCGGGATACCACCAGCTTGTGGACCAGCCGCAGGTAGGCATCAACCAGCAGGTCAGAACGCCACAGGATCTGCATCAGTACAGCAAATCCACGACCGGCACCTGCCGCATCGGAACGCGGCAGAACAGGTGAAACCAGCAGGAGCCGGTTGCACTTATGCCCAAGTTGTGTGGCCGTCAGCACAGCATCCAGTGCGCCAAAAGAAAGCCCCATGACATCCAGCTTCGGCAATGCCAGGGTCGCAACCAGTTGCCCCAGGTCGACGCCATAATCCTGCAGGCTGCTGCCCGACGCCGGGTCAGAACGCCCAATCCCGGGTCGGTCGGGGCAGATCAGCCGAATGCCGTAGCGGGCAGCGATACGGCTTTCTGCTTCCCGCTGCAGTCCACAATCCCCGAACCCGTGAGTCACCAGTACCGGCCAGCCATTTGGATCACCGTACTCGCGCCAGGCCAGTTTGCGGCCGGCACCGACATCAAGAAACTGAGGCGGAGCGGCGGCCAGCGGGTGAATCGCTGCAACCCCCGGCAATGCCTCGACCCGGCCCAACCCAAACACACACTGGAGTACCCGGGCAACCAGTTCAGGCTGGCCGTGGGTGTCCGTTTTGCTGAAAGCCGCGGCGAGGTGCGTGCGCACCGTGTTCCTGCTCACACAGAGCAGCGCAGCGATATCATTGACCGACTTGCCCGTTGCCAGGGTAATGGCAACACGGGCTTCCGCCGCAGACAGGCCAAAGGTTGACTGCACCACGGCCATATATCGCTGGGGCAGCCAGGCCGAGACCAGCAGTGCCACAAATCCATTTAGTTCAAGGGGATCCGCCTGCAACAGGTGCACATGATGGGTTTCACCATTTCTGCCGGCCAGAAACAGCGTCCTGCCGTTGCCCCTGCCCCTTGCCAGGTCTTTCAGTGCCCGACAGATAGCACCCTGGTCCGCCCGGCATATGCCCAGGCGGCTTTCCGGCGCGAGCTCTTCGACAAACGGGCACGCCAGCGGGTTTGCAGCCAGTACAACGCCAGATTCATCCAGGTGCAACGCGGGGATGGGTATCCCATCGAGCAAATTCCGTTTGCGCGCCAGTTGTCCAGCCCGTTCGAAATGGCGCGATGCAATCTCGACCTCGGCATGCGGTGGATTGGCGCGCATAAAAGTCGAAAGCGCTTCGATGACGGCGGGCACCCTGCTATCGTCCACTGCGGCGTCGTAAAGACGTTCCAGCAGATTATGCAGACTGACCTCTCCCAGATCGGGTGACACGGCTGGGGTCACGTGTTTTCCCCTGTATTGACCTTGTTCCGCTCGAATACCTCACCCTCAGGATAAACCACCCACCCGCCTGTCAGCAAAACCTGTGCACAGTTGCGCACTCTGGTATCGGTTCTTGTGGTTTTGGGGCAATTGGTTTTGCCACTACAAGGCCAGGCGCGGAGCCTGTTAGAATGACAGCCACCTTGACTGTGCCCCTCATTCAGCCATGCCCCAAGAACTGATTCGCCGCAACCGTGCCTGGGCGGAAAAAATCCATGCCCAATCTCCCGAATACTTTCAGAAACTGGCCGCCCTGCAGAAGCCGGAATACTTCTGGATCGGTTGCGCTGATGCCCGTGTGCCGGCCAACGTGATTACCGGCCTGGAACCCGGGGAGGTGTTTGTGCATCGCAACGTTGCCAACATTGTTCACTCGGCTGACCTGAATTTTCTGAGTGCACTCCAGTTTGCGATTGATGAGCTGAATATCCTGAAGGTGATCGTCTGCGGCCACTACGGTTGTGGTGGTGTACACGCTGCCTGTGATGATTCGGCAGAAGAACACGGCCTGGTTGACCACTGGATCGAACCGATAAGGCGATTGAACCGAACCCATACGGCTGAACTGGACACACTGGCAGCAGAAGCGCGCCATAACCGACTCGTTGAGCTCAACGTGTTGAACAGCGTTGCCCGTATTGCAGAGACACCAATCCTCACCAGTGCCTGGGCAAAGGGCATACCGGTCGAGATCCACGGCATGATCTATTCGCTCAGCGATGGCCGCCTGATGCTGATTGAATCCTCATCAAGAACCTGTTGACCAACAGGGAGGAGTAGCGGTTACCTCGTGTTTTGGCGCTGGGCTGGCTGGCCAGCAGGCTATTCTGGCCAGATCAACCACAGTCGTAAAATGGGCCTCTGCAGTTGCGCCGTGCCATTGCCGCAATCAGCGCGCCTTGAGGTCTTCCCCGGCAACAAGCGGCAGCCCCATTGCTGTCCAGACAAGGATCCCCTCGTCGATTACTGCCAGGTTCCTGTAACCCAGCTTCCGGAGGTTGTTGACAACATAATCCGACGCGGCATGCGGGCAAGCACAGTAGGCCACGATCCATGTGCCATCGTTGGGCAGGTTTTCCCCCGCCCTGTCCGCATCACGGTAATAGGGCATGGGTACAGCACCGGGAATATGGCTCCGCTGCCAGGCTGATGCCGGACGCGTATCCAGCAGGATAAAGCGGCGCTTCTCTTCCAGTGCCTTGACAACCTGGGCTGCAGCCACGTACCGGTCTTCCCGCAGCGTAAACTCGGGATCCTGGCCTGCCGGATTCAACACGTAATTCCCGGGTGTTGGCGGCGCACGCAGGGGTTGCGGGTTCGGATGCCAGCCCGACGCCTGGCTACGCAGATAAGCCACCAGCGCATCAATCTCAGGTTCTGCAAGAATACCCTTGTAGGCGACCATGGGTGTCCCTTCCCGGCCATGTTCGATTGCATATTTCAGAAAGGAGTCGTTGGCGTTTGCCAGCAGCGCTGGATCACCCAGCGACGGTGCTGTAATACCCTGGCCGTCAGCGCCATGGCATTCGGCACACCGATCTGCATAAATCGCCTTGCCAAGATCCGCATCACCACTGATGACCCCGGCATCCAGTTGACGAGGCTCGATACCCTCAACCTGCAGCAACCAGCGGGTGATCAGGCGTATCTCGCTTCGCTCCAGCGGGCCACCCAGCTCTGTGCTGTACCCCTCCATGGCGGTGTTGGCGCGGCCATAACCAATTGTTGCAAACAGAAAGCTCGGGTATCCGGTTGAGAGCAGCGACTCTGTACGCAGTGACGGCGCGTGATCGGCCTTGTAGCCGGCCCGATCTTCGCCGTGACAGAGGGAACAATACTGTTGATACAGTTGCCCGGCTCGCGCCATCTCGGCCTCGTCAAGCGTCAGCGACCAGTCCGGCGCACCGAACACCGGCAGGCTAAGCACCCAGGCAAGTACAACACTCAATATCCGCATGATTTTCCCTCTGATGGCACCCGGCCGGTAAAAAAAGCAACTGCATTGCGTCAAACTGCCACGCTTCCAACGGCATCGCCCACCGGCAGACAAGGGATTCTGCCAATGATGGGCACTCACTGTCCAGCAGGTTGATTCCTTTCCAGGTACGGGTCTTATGCGAGCGGTCTGGCCTTGCAGTGTCTATATCTGGCTGCCACAACCGGGCTGTGAAAAGGCCAGTGCAGCAACACTTCACCCTATTGCAGTGGCCAAAAGCAAAAATTGTGGGGATTGCCTGGCCCATCACTTAAACTGGACAAGGTCATCGGAAGAGACAAGACAACGTGCAGGAACTCGAAAACGAACGCAGGGAATATCGTTTCAGCAAACTGGACGAGACCCACCTGGCGAAAAATCCGCTGGACCAGTTCTCGAACTGGATGAAAGAAGCACTCGATGCAGGTATCCAGGATCCCACCGCCATGACGGTCAGTACAGTGAACGCCAGCGGCCAGCCAGCAAGCCGGATTGTGCTCCTGAAAGGGTTTGACGAGACTGGGTTTCGTTTTTTTACGGGCCTGGACAGTCACAAGGGCCAGGACATTCGCGCCAACCCGAGGGTTGCGCTGCACTTCCCCTGGTTGCAGATGGATCGCCAGGTCATCGTCAAAGGCATTGCCTCCCAACTGGACCGTGCGCTTGTGGAACAGTACTTTGCCAGAAGGCCCAGGGAGAGCCAGGTTGCCGCCCGGGTCGCAACCCAGAGCACAACCATTGCGTCACGGGAAACGCTTGATGCGGCCTACCAGCAGACCCTGCGCGAGTTTGAAGGCAAAGACATCCCCGCGCCGGAAAACTGGGGCGGTTTCGCCGTGACGCCCGATGCCTTCGAGTTCTGGCAGGGTGGGGAACATCGCCTGCATGATCGTTTCGTCTATGAGCGAGACAGTCGCGACGGTTGGAAAATCAGCAGACTCGCGCCCTAGGGAGACTCTGAACAAATAGGCGCAGCGTTGAGCCTATTTGTTCAGAGTCTCCCTAGATTTTCTCCAGGGTTTCAACCACGCCCCAGTCGCGCAGCCCGGCTTCGGCCCGCAGCAACAAGACGTCCCTGAAATCAACCCCCAGCTCCGCACACTCTTTCTCGATAATGGCCGGGTCGGTATCAAGCAGCGCCACTGCCATAATCATCTGGTTGACCACCAGGCCCAGACGAATATCCTCATCCAGTGCTGCCCGGTCGTAACCCTTGACACCGTGCCGGGCAAGCCCGTCCAGGTAACCGGTAAGTATTTGATCCTGGTTGGCGCGGCGGGATTCAACATCCTGCCCCAGCATCATGATGCGCACCAGGTCCCAGGCACCCTGGGCCACAAAACAGAACTGCCAGTCGATAACCGAGTACTCGCCGCCCGCGGCAGTCGGGAAAAACATCTGCTTGGGATGATAGTCGGCGTGCACCATCGTCCAGGGACGATTGGCTATCAGCTCCGCAATCCTGTCGATCTTCTTAAGCCACAGCGCCAGCGCTGCCTGGGTATGGGCAGCATCAGTACCAAAATACTCTGTGATCTTGTCGTGTGCAGCTGCCGCAGCGGTTGCAGCGGCCATGTAGAAATCATGGTTGTCATACTGCACCAGCCAGTCCTGCTCACGCAGATAGGGGTTCATCCACCACTTCGCATGGAACGCGGGCAGATAGGACGCGGCAATCTCAACCTGCTCGGGCGTGGCGTTCCAACTGGGTGAGACAGCCGGTGCCAGGTCGTTCAGCAGCAACGCAAATTGCTGGGTCTCGGGCTCATGCCGGGCAAAATAGCAGGTGGGCACTGCCATGCCGGGTTCCGGCATCAGCTGGTAAAAGGCGGTTTCACGGCGATACTGGTCATACACCTTGATGACCGACTCGATCATCGCCTGGTTGCGGCTGGTGTACTTGGCGACAAAGCGGCTTGGCAGTGGACATTCGGCCGAGTCCCAGGTAACAGCAAGCTTTACAACCTCTGCCGTCTGGCCAGGCACATCCAGCGGGCTCACCTTCACGTCGGTCACCTGATAGGCACCTGCGCGTCCACCTTCCTGGAAGGCTGCATTCAGCCATTCAACCGTAAAATCCGCATCCTCACGTGGTAGCTGCATTCTTGCTCTCCTGACGTTTTGCCCCTTATACCGCGAAACCTGTCACGCCACAATTGAAGGGCAGGATCTGCGGGGTATACTGGGACATCACTCATATCGGCAGGGAGACAGCCATGGTCCAACGCAGATCACTACTACAGAGCCTGTCGGCCCTTGCGGTCGGCGGCCATGCCCTGCTTCGGACGGGTAATCTGCAGGCGGCCATGGACGAGGCCAACCGGTCCGTGAGCGGCTGGCCCGAGATGGGTTACCGGCAACTTGGCAGAACGGGGTTCTCTGGTAGTCGCCTTGTCTTTGGTTGTGGCGCTGCCCTCTCGAGCGGACGCGCCAACCAGTTACTTGAACCTGCACTCGAGGCGGGTATCAATGTGTTTGATGTAGGCTACCGCAATTATTACGGTGACGCCGAGCAAAATCTCGCGCCTTTTCTCAAACAGCACCGGGACAAGGTGTTTGTGATCTCCAAGGCGCAGATTGGCGTTAATGTCGATCGGAATGACACCATTAACCTCTCGACCGCCCGCCAGGCGGCAAAAAACTGGTCAGAATTTCTCGACGGGAGCCTGCGAGAACTGCAACAGGACCACGTGGATGCCTATTACCTTATGGCGACCAACAATACTTCCGTGGTGCAGAACGAGGAAATTTACGGCGCGTTTGATCGGGCCCGACAGGCCGGCAAAGTGACCTGGTTTGGTATCAGCACACATGAGAACGCGGAGCAGGTTACCCTGGCCGCTGCGGCAACGGGCTGGTATGACCTGATGCAGATTGCCATTACCCCTGCTGGTTGGTACGACTGGATCGAAAAAGACATAGTTGCCGGCTCCAGGAGCATGACAGATCTGCAGCCAGTGCTCGAGACTGCGCGCAAGGCCGGTATTGGCCTGATCGGCATGAAAGCCGGCCGCCACCTTGCCGGTCGCCGTTTTTTTGGCTGGGGCAACCCGGATGCCTACGATCAGTATTACCCGGACAGGGTGATGAACTCGGGAATGACAGCATTCCAGCGCAGTTACGCTTATGTGCTCGCCAACGGGCTTGATGCGGTCAATGCGGACATGCAGGTCTGGCAGCACCTGCGCGAAAACCTTGTTGCGGCTACCACCGGCCAGACATATTTTGTATAGCCCGGGTCTCTGACTCCGGCCCTCTGAGGCGCTCCCCTGAGATGGTCCCTGATACAACCCAGGGCCGCGACAGGCCGGACCGCGATCGGCCGGGCCGCGACAGGCCGGGCCGCGACAAGCCGGGCGGCGACAGGCCGCGCCGCGACAGGCCGGGCCGCGACAGGCCGGGCCGCGACAGGCCGGGCCGCGACAGGCCGGGCCGCGACAGGCCGGGCCGCGACAGGCCGGGCCGCGACAGGCCAGTCTTTATCGCGAACGCGGCGGTTGATTTGACCTGTCCTGCGGTATTGATGGGCTGACCAAGACTCGGATCTTTCTGTAGGCTAACCACTTTTTTATATTCGAAGATCTGGTAATGTAGGGCCATTAACAACAAGCCAAGCTCTACAGGAACACAATTGACAAACCGAGATTCAGTAAACCGATTTTCCTGCCTGATGACACTGTTGGCCCTGACGCTGCAGCTACTGATTGTGGCTCCCGCCGGCGCAGCCACGGAGTGGGTAGCCACCGAACCGGCGCGCACCAACTTGCCCTTCAAGGTCTTGAATGACATACCCGAGCTTTCTGACCCCACCTTCAAACGCGCAATTGACCAGTTGGCTACCGATCTTGTGTCATTACCAACCAACGGCGACAACGTCGCCGCCAGGGCCGCCCTGCTTGGCCAGTACTATGATGCGCTGCAGAACGACGGCGTACTGCTGAACTGGCGCATCGGCTCCGAGATTAACCAGTTGCGCTCCCGTGCAGCGGCAGGCCGGCTTGCCGAGGACAAGAGCCTGTTTCCCCTGCTGGAGCGACGGTTTACTGAACTCCGGGCGGCCCATGAAGCGCGCGGTCGGACCGGCAAGATGGTCCTGCGCAAACCGGCAAAACCTGTCCTGAACGCAAAAACCTACACCACAGTCGAAATTGACTACCAGGTAGATACGCCCCTCGAACCCGGTGCCAGGATCCGCATGGGCCAGAACTGGTATTCCGACCTGGGGAGGTTGCAGTTCACTCGCCCAATGGATGCGAATTACGCCACTGCAACCACAAATCGGCGCGACGTCAAGCTGGTCACCGGATCGCGTGTCTGGCTGGGTGGCGCCTTTACCGGGCTGTCAGGCGGCAACAGGCCAACCATTACTGTCAACCAGGGACGACTCGAAGCAGGTGACAGGATTCGTTTTGTGCTGGGTGATACCAGCGAGGGCAGCCCGGGCTGGCTGGTGCAGAGTTTCACCAACGACGCCATGGACCTGCGGTTTGAGATCGACTTTAACGGCGATGGTGTGTTTGTACCGGTTGCACAACCACGTTTCCAGGTTGACGGAAAAACCGCAAGCCATATCCGCGTGGTTGCACCCAGCGTGATTCGACCCGGTGAGGCCTTCAGGGTGCGGGCCAGTGTTGAAGATGAGTACTTTAACCGCGCTGCGCTCCGGGTGCCCAAACGCCTGCTGCTGTGGAATGGGCCAGACATTATCAAACAAAGCGGCCCCATCCGCGGCGACCGCGCCGTCTTCCACTTCGAGGACGTTGTCATCAATTCCGATCCCGCCACGCCGGTCTACCTGCGAGTCACGGATACAACAGGCAGCTATAGTGGCACCAGCAATCCTGTTGTCACCCGAACGACGGGGCCACGGCTCTATTGGGGGGAACTGCATGGACATGAAGGTTACACCGATGCCAACGGCACCCCCGAGTGGTACCTGAATTTTGCCAAGAACGTGGCGTTTCTTGATTTTGCCTCACTCACCGGGCACGACATCATGCTGTCGGAAGTGCACTTCAGGCACAATTTCCTGGTCTCTGATGCCTTTGACGTTCCCGACGATGGTTTTGTCGCTTTCCGTGCCTACGAATGGACCAACAGCTGGCGTTTTGGTGGCCATCACAATGTGTTCCTGCTGGACGACCGGCAGTTGCCGGTCACCGTCATGCAGGCACCGGAACTCAGGGACATGGTCAGCATGCAACGCAAATACAACGACCCAGACAAGGTGCTGATTATCCCGCATGCACACCAGCCAGGTGACTGGGATGTTGCTGGTGCCGACCTGGTGGAGATTTTCTCGCAACACGGTTCGTTTGAGTGGTTCGGACGCGAGTACCTGATGAAAGGCCACAAGGTGGGATTACATGCCGCCTCCGATGACCACCTGGGACACCCGGGCAATTCGCCCTCGCGGGGACGCAGCCGCGGCGGACTGGGCGCGGTCTTTGCCATGAGTAACGACAAAAAGGCGATTTTTGACAACCTGAAAGCGCGCCATACCTACGGCACCTCGTTTGCGCGCATTTATCTGGAAACGAATGTCAACGGCTCACCCATGGGTGAAACCGTAACTGCCCAGGGCAATCTTGAACTGTCGGGTTTTGTGGCGGGCACCGCGGAGATTGCTGACATCACCCTGGTAGTCAATGGCGAAGATGCGCAGATGATCCGCTTTGATGAACCGGCAGCGGAAAGCGCCAGGCTCAGGTTTCGGTTACACCTTGACTCCACCCCAGGCGAAAACCCCAACGCACCGCGCACACCGCGTGGGGACAAGCGCTACTGGGGCCGGATTTTTGTACACGCCCCCGGCGAAGCTCCAGGGCTGACCGAAGGCAGCAGCAGCCAGACGGTCATCGAGAAGGTAGAACCCCTTGGCACCGAACACTATGCAGACAGGATCGCGCAAACCGGACGCCATGAGGCAACCTTTACCTTTCGTGTCCGGGGTGACAACGACGGCGCCCTGCTTTCGCTGAACAATGTCTCACCCGACGATCTGGTGACAGTGGTGATCATGACTTCTCCGATAGCGGAAACGGAACACTGGAATATGCAGACTGTGCCCGAGTTACCCGGTGAGTACTTCAATTCGGATGTCCCCCGGCGCGAGGTTTTGGTGCAGGAAACTGTCCGGCTGGGTGATCTGCAGGACAACCTCTGGTCCACTGACTTCGACGAGCGGGCCAGTGTCGACCTTGCGCTTGTTGGCGAAAACCTGCCGCTGTATCGTGCGTTCAGGTTTGCGCTCACGGAACAGGATGGACTCATGGAGGGTGACAGCAATCACGTTTATGTCCGGGTCCGCCAGCTGGATGACGAAACCGCCTGGTCGTCTCCCACCTTTGTTGACTGGTCTGCCAACTAGCCAGTGAGGGTATTGCTGTACACCCTGCTGGGCCTGGGGTTGGCAGGCTTCCCGGCGCTCGCCAGCGCGCATGTCTCCGGCCTGGAGCGGCACGATCACCAGGCCGGCGTCTTTTACACTGCGCTATCGATTGGTAGTGAACGCAGTGCGTTGCTGCTGACGGTGCCGCGGCTTGCGGCCGCTGAACTGGGCGCCGGTTCACCATCGGAACTTATACCTTTTGCCCTGGATGCCTTTGCCATCTCGAATTTCGACCAGGCCTGTGAACTTGGCCTGATTGAGGCCAACGACTATACCGCCATAGACGCCTTCCAGGTCGAAATGACAGTGACCTGTGCCCAGGTACCGGGTGAACTGTACCTGCAGTATCACCTGATGGAAGGCAAGTTTGACCATATCAACCACCTGGAAATATCGCTGGGCGATCAGTTTACGTTTACCGAACTGGGCCAGGGCAGGCGGGAGGTGGAAATCCCGGTCGAATTCCTGATCTGGGATCAGGGCTGGACACTGCCGGCAGAACCCGCCCCACTCCGCGGCAAGGCACCGAAGCTGAGCGACTATTTTGTACTGGGTTTCCAGCACGTCCTGACGGGTTACGACCACATGGCATTTCTGCTTGGATTGCTGGTGGTTGTCACGCAGCTCAGGTCACTTGTCTGGCTGATCACCGCCTTTACGGTGGCGCATTCAATTACCCTGGCCGTGTCTGCACTGGATATCCTGACGATTAATATACGCTTCACAGAGATTGCCATTGCCATGACCATCTTCTACATTGGCGCGGAAAACCTCTGGTTCCTCATTCGGCGTCACAAGACACCCGGCCTGCATCGGCGCTGGCTTACCACCTTTACCTTTGGACTGATCCACGGTTTCGGTTTCTCATTTATCCTGCGGGAAATTGGCCTGCCCACCGACGAGTTTGTGCCGGCACTGTTGCTGTTCAACCTTGGCGTTGAGGCTGCCCAACTCATCGCCGTGGTCCTGCCATTTGTTATTATCCAGTACTGGTTGCGCCACAGGCGCTGGTGGACTGCCCTGTCGACAACAGCCTCAGCCGGCATCCTTGGCCTCGGCACCTGGTGGCTCATTGAACGGACCCTGTTATCCTGAAGTGTTGATTTCCACGCCAGGAGTGAAGCTCATGTGCTTCTCATGCCGGCTTGCGATATATCCTTCAATATAAGATCATCGCCCCACCCATTTTTCGGAAGATCTCTCACAATGCGTAATATCCTCCTGGTTTCCCTGCTGCTGTTCCTCTTTGGCTGCGCTGATCAGGCGCCGCCACCCAAGGTTCAGGCGCCTGCTGCCGATGACTACATGACTGCTGAACTACGCGACCGGGTGGAAAGGCTGAAGCGCGACCTGGCCGACACACCTACAAATCCGGAGAATCAGCGTGACCGGGCCAACATCCTGTTCGACTGGGTGAATGCCTGGGCCATGACCGGCAAGGTAGTGCCCGTCAACGTGACGGCAGTTGTGTCTTCCGTCAATGCCTACAACGCACCCTCTGGCCCAGCGCTTGACGCTTTCATCACAGAACTCGCCATGAACGACGAGAACCCCCGGGGGCTCGGTGAGTTTACGGCAGACCCCCTGGGCCCGTTTACCGTCCGGGAATATGCAACCTTCACACAGACCTATACCGTGGGTGAATTCCCGGTCACCGACGGCGGCGGCTTCCTGGTCTCAAAACACTTCCAGACCAATCATCCACTGTTCCAGGCGACAGACCCGACCAAAGCCAACTATGTTTCCATCAGCTCCAGCAACCCGGCGGTGACATTCACGGTGGACGCCGTGATGGTGCCAGGCATGCACGGCGGCTTCCGGGGCGCCGAGGGGCAACTCGTCTTCCGTGTTCGCGGCGGTACACTGAACGAGGGTGACACAGTGACCATTACCTATGGCGACACCAGTGGCGGCGGCCGTGGGCTGCTGATGCCGGATTTCTCCTCTGACCAGATGCCTTTCCCGGTGTATGTGGCACTCGACAAGGAAGACCTGTGGTTGTCCCTGCCCATTCAGCCCATCCAGGTGATTGGCAGCAGTGCTGCCGGTGTGGCCGGTTTCGCCCCGTCAATTGTCGCCACCGGAGAGACGGTGGAGGTGTCAATTCGCGCAGAAGATCACTACGGCAACCGTGCAATGGGGGGCGTGCCCGACTGGCAAATCGTTGAGGGCAACAAGGTAATCGCAAGCGTTGCTGCTGATGGCAGCGCCGTGGTGACCACCCGACTCACCTTTGACCGACCCGGTGTGCACAGGCTACAGGTACGCAGCAACGACGGCAGTCTGGTGGGTCATTTTAATCCGGTGCTGGTTGAGGATAATCCCGGTGACCGGGTCTACTGGGGTGATACCCACGGCCACTCCGGATTCTCCGAGGGGATCGGCAGTGCTGATGCCTATATGCGTTTTGCCCGGGACGAGGCCCGGCTCGATTTTGTGACCCATTCCGAGCACGACATCTGGATGGACGACAGTGAATGGGAAACCCTGCGCTCCCTGGTCCAGAAATACAACGAGCCGGGTCGATTTGCCGCCTACCTGGGTTATGAGTGGACAGTGAACCAATCCCAGGGTGGACATCACAACGTGCTTTACCGCACACCTGAGAACCGTAACCGGACACCGTCCCAGCACTACCCCACCCTGTCCAGCCTGTACCAGGGACTTCGCACCAACAATAAGGTCGATGACGTGCTGATTATCCCGCACGCCCACCAGCGTGGTGAATACCGTTACTCGGACCCCGAGATGGAAACCCTGATTGAAATCATGTCCATGCACGGAACCTTCGAGTGGTTTGGCCGCATGTACCTGAACCATGGCCACGAGGTCGGATTTGTTGCCGCCTCCGATGACCACATCGGCCGGCCGGGATATGCCGCACCCAAGTCGTTTTCGCTTGCCCAGCGAAATGGCCTCGGTGGGGTCTTTGCCAAAGAGCGCACCAGTGATGCCATCTTTGACGCCATGAAGTCGCTGCGCGCCTATGCCACCACCGGCCAGCGCATCATCGTGAACATGGACATCAATGGCACGGGAATTGGCCAGCGCGCACCCTATGCCGACATGCGCACCATCACAGGCAGGGTGATCGGAACCAGCCCTGTGCGGTCGGTCACCCTGTTCAAGAATGACAATATCCTGCAGGAATGGCAGTACATCAGCGCCAACAAGGATGAACTTGCCCTCTCGTTCTACTCCGAGTCCTATCCGTATAATCCCCAGGATAACCCCCGTGGCTGGCGCCACTGGCGTGGCACCATGGAGGTTGTTGGCGGGTCAGTCGAATCAGCCGTGCTGGTGGACCTGCAGAACCTTGAAACCCAGAACCTGGAACGCAACAGCGACAACCCCAACAAGTTTACGTTTATGACCAACACTCGCGGCGACCACAGCACCATCAAGCTGAAAATGAAGGGGCTTTCCAACACAACCCGGGTCAGGCTCACCCTGGCAGACGCTGCAGAAACCGGTTCCGGGCCACCCCTGCTGCGACGTCACCAGATGATACCCGGCCAATCTCTTGAACTGCGTGTTGCCGACATGAAAGACAATGCGGTGACCGCAGCCGTACCTTTTGATGGTTACAAGGACAGCATCAGGCTTGAACGGGGTGGCACCATGCCCCTTGAGGTGGACCTGTCCTACGTTGATGAGACCCAGCCCCGGCACGGTGACTACTATTTTCTGCGGGTACGCCAGGATGATGAAGGCCTGGCCTGGACCAGCCCAATCTGGGTCGGCGGGAGTCCACCGCGTTAGTGAGA
Organism: Pseudomonadota bacterium; assembly: GCA_047947185.1. GTDB lineage: Bacteria > Pseudomonadota > Gammaproteobacteria > Pseudomonadales > Azotimanducaceae > JANQJA01. The sequence continues at coordinate 5,311,102 of CP170502.1, read as the reverse complement.
CCGAACCCCTTTAAATCACACCTGTTCTGGTTTGTCCTGATTGGCGTTGTCATATTTGTCGCGGACAGCTTCCGTGAACCTGTTGACACCATTGTGGTGGATGAAGGCGTTGCGCAGCGTGTCGCGAACCTGTGGCAGAGCCAGATGCAACGTGAACCCACCCCCGAGGAACTGGCGAACCTGCTGGAAAACTGGATTGAGGAAGAGATCCTGTACCGGGAGGCACTGCGCCTGGAACTGGACGCGGACGATGTGATCATCCGCCGGCGACTCGTGCAGAAAATCAGTTTTATTGCCGAAGAATCCAGTCTTGAAGAACCCACGGACGCGATACTGAAAGGATACTTTGAGACCAACGCCGCGCGCTACCAGATACCCGCAAGGTATACCTTTTCGCAGTTGCTGTTCAGCAGCGCCGCCGCTGCCACCAATGCCATTGCGGCTGCCGGGGCCAGCGACAACTGGCGCATGCTGGGTGAACCCACCCTGCTGAACCCCAGCTACGCTGACCGGGATCGGCGTGAGGTCATCTCGGCGTTTGGCAACGCGTTTGCTGATGCCCTGGTGACCCTCAAACCTGACGGCACCTGGCAGGGTCCAATCAGAAGCGACTTTGGCTATCACCTGGTGCGTCTCGACGAGGTAGCAGATCCGGCATCACCTGATTTCGAGACAGTGCGTAACCTCGTACTCAGCGACTACCTGTTTGCCATGCGCCAGGACGCACGCAACAACTACCTCAACAGCATCAAGTCAGGATACCGGGTCGAATGGCACCTGTCCGGAGAATAGCCACCGGGGCAATCCTGCTGCTGGGTCTCGCCGTGATGACGGCCGGGGCCCATGAAATGCGCCCGGCATATGCCGGTCTGGTGGTTGACACCTCGGGCAAAGTTGACGTCGAGTTTCGCCAACCCATTATCGCCGGCCAGTTCCTGAACCTCAGCCTGCAGTTGAGCTGTCCCGATGCCAGCGATCGGATCTCCAGCTCCACCAATGCCAGCCTGACCCAGCGCTGGACAGCCCAGTGTGAGTCAGGGGGGCTTGATCACCTTGCCGTTACCGGCCTTGCGGGCACGCTGACTGACCTGCTGGTGACCCTGACCCGCGCTGACGGCAGCCAGGAAAATTTCCTGGTCAAACCGGACGCACCTTACCTTGACCTTCGGCCACGCGAGGCGCCACTTTTACCGGTCTACCTGTCCCTTGGTATTGAGCACCTGCTGGAAGGTATTGATCACGTCCTGTTTATTATCGGGCTGATGCTGCTGGTACCTGGCACCCTGAACCTGATCCAGACCATCACCAGCTTCACGATTGCGCATTCCATCACACTCGCCCTTTCCACGCTGGACCTGGTTCAGCTTTCCCAGGCACCGGTGGAGGCGGCCATTGCCCTGTCGATCATCTATGTTGCCTACGAGATTACCGTTCCCGGCCACAAGGACGCCATCACCTCACGCCGCCCCTGGCTGGTGGCGTTTATTTTTGGCCTGTTGCACGGTCTTGGGTTTGCCGGCGTACTGCGTGACATTGGCTTGCCCGAGGACCAGACACTGATGGCCCTGCTGCTGTTCAACATTGGCATCGAGATTGGGCAGCTGATTGTGATTGCCGCGGTGGTGGCCCTGCTGTTCCTGGCGCGGCGAGCCTACGCACTGGCCAGGCCGGCGGCGCCGGGGCCAGACACCCGCTTCCTGCGCCTGATACCGGCCTACTTCATTGGCGCTACAGCAACTGTCTGGCTGCTGCAGCGCACGCTCACCGTCTAGGACACGGCCACCGCACCACCGTCGCAGGTGATCACTTCCCCCACGGTGTAAGCGCCTGCCCGTGAACACAGGAAAATCGCCAGCCCGGCAATGTCTTCTGCCGTTCCGACCCGGCCACGCGGATTGTTCTTACCCACCTGCCCCCAATCGACACCTTCGGTTTCACCACCAAAGCCAACGCCGGCGCTCAGCATCCAGGTGGGAAAAGGTCCCGGTGCAATGGCGTTGACAATAATGTTCTGGCGCACCAGGTGAGAGGCGAGGACCCGCGTCAGGTGATGGACTGCCGCCTTGGATGGACCATAGGAGAAATTGTCGAACGCCGGCGTCTTGATCCCATCCACCGACCCCACGTTGATCACGCGCGCGGGATCTTCATGGGTTGCGGCCTTGCGCAACAGGGGCAGCAGTTTCTGCGTCAGGAAAAACACCCCTTTGACGTTGGTATCCATCACCTTGTCCCAGCCCGCCTCGGGAAACTCATCCAGGGGTGCTCCCCAGGTGGCGCCGGCGTTGTTGACGAGGATATCCAGTTTATCCTCCCGGCTCTCGATCTCTTTCACCACGGCTTCAATGCCCGGCAGTTCCGCCATGTTGCCCGGCAAGGGTACGCACTCACCGCCAAACTCTTTCATCAAACGCGCTGCTGTCTCATTACAGACATCCGCCTTGCGCGAGCTGATATAGACCTTGGCCCCATTGGCCAGAAAGCCCGCCGCAATCATCTCGCCAATACCGCGCGAACCGCCGGTCACCAGCGCCACTTTGCCCTCTATCGAAAACAGGTTTTTCATTTTTCCTCCCGGTTGTATGAATCGGTCATGTGAACAGGTTGTGTGAAGCTGCAAACCATATCAAATATACTTGGGCGATGATCAAAACATACAACAACATCACGCCCGTGGTGCCGGATTCGTGTTTTGTCTCCCAAACGGGCCTCGTTATGGGTGATGTGGTACTGGGTGAGAATTGTGGCGTCTGGCCGGGGGCTGTGATCCGGGGCGACTTTGCCCGCATTACCATCGGCAGCGGCACCATTATTGAAGACAACGTGGTTGTGCATACCGGCAGCGACACCAGCATCGGCGAAAACGTCATTGTGGGCCACGGTGCGGTGATTCACTGCCGGTCAATCGGCAACAACAGCCTGATTGCCAACAACGCCACCCTGCTCGACGACGCGGTAGTGGGCAGCTTCTGCATTATTGGCGCCGGTGCCGTGGTGAGCCCCGGCATGCAGGTTCCGGATGGCTCCCTGGTCTTTGGCGTCCCCGGCAGGGTTGTTGGCCCCGTCAAACCCCACCAGCGCGAGCGCCTGGAAAGAGGCAACGCCTCTTACCTCAGCAAATTTGCCCAGTACAGGATTGACGGAATCTGACGTGACGAATGAGACACACCACCAAAACTTTGGTAATATCCACCGCCTCCGCCCGTAGCTCAGCTGGATAGAGCACCAGGCTTCGAACCTGGGTGTCGGGAGTTCGAATCTCTCCGGGCGGGCCAAACAAAAACGCCGGCCTCGTGCCGGCGTTTTTGTTTGGTGGGTCTGGAGAATTTGGTTCGAATCCCTGAGTCGACTTGCGGAGCAAGTCGTCCCGAGCGTAGCCGAGGGATCCTGTCATCCCGAGCGTAGCCGAGGGATCTCGTTTTTTGAGAGTCCGCACAGAGTCAAGACATCAAAACCGAGGTCTCTCCACGCCGGCCCTGCGGGCCTCTGGTCGAGACGACAATGTTATCCCGTGCGTCGCCGCCACTGTCGTCCCGAGCGCAGTCGAGGGACCCTGTCATCCCGAGCGTAGCCGAGGGATCTCGTTTTATTGCTTGACAGCACCGAGCCGTAGCATCAAAACCGAGGTCTCTCCACGCCGGCCCTGCGGGCCTCTGGTCGAGACGACAATGTTATTCCGTGCGTCGCCGCCACCGTCGTCCCGAGCGTAGCCGAGGGACCCTGTCATCCCGAGCGTAGCCGAGGGATCTCGTTTTATTGCCTGACAGCACCGAGTCGTACGATCCACCCAAAGGTCTCTCCACGCCGGCCCTGCGGGCCTCTGGTCGAGACGACAATGTTATTCCGAGCGTCGCCGCCACTGTCATCCCGAGCGCAGCCGCCACTGTCATCCCGAGCGTAGCCGAGGGATCTCGTTTTTTGAGAGTCCGCACAGAGTCAAGACATCAAAACCAGAGGTCTCTCCACGCCGGCCCTGCGGGCCTCTGGTCGAGACGACAATGTTATTCCGAGCGTCGCCGCCACTGTCGTCCCGAGCGCAGCCGAGGGACCCTGTCATCCCGAGCGTAGCCGAGGGATCTCGTTCCATTGCGTGACAGCACCGAGTCATAGCATCAAAACCGAGGTCTCTCCACGCCGGCCCTGCGGGCCTCTGGTCGAGACGACAATGTCGTCCCGAGCGTAGCCGAGGGACCTCAATGCACGAGGACGGCACTCGGGCAGGAAATCGCCTAAACTGCTGCCTCCAGAACCCGGCCACGAGATCACCTGATGAATAGCGTTGAGTTACCCCCGGTCCAGCAACTCAAGGACCAGCTGCAGTCGTTTATGGATGAACACATCTACCCGAATGAGGCCAACTACCACACGCAGTTGAACAGCCTTCCCGACCGGTTTTCGACGGTACCGCTCATGGAGGAACTGAAAGCCAAGGCAAAAGCGCTTGGCCTGTGGAACCTGTGGCTGCCCAAAGACCACGGCGGGCTCTCCAACGAGGACTATTGTGGGCTGGCAGAGATGATGGGCCGCGTGCTCTGGTCCCCGGAAGTCTTCAACTGTAACGCGCCCGATACCGGCAACATGGAAGTGTTTATCAAGTACGGTACGGAGGCCCAGAAGGCCGAGTGGCTGGAACCGCTGCTGAATGGTGAGATTCGTTCATCCTACTGCATGACCGAACCGGATGTTGCCTCAAGCGATGCCACCAACGTGCGGACGTCCATTACGCGGGACGGCAATGAGTATGTCATCAATGGCCGCAAGTGGTTTATCACCAATGCACCCTATGAGCGGACCCGGATTTTTATCGTGATGGGCAAGTCTGACCCCGACAACCCCAACCGGCATTTGCAGCAGAGCCAGATCCTGGTACCGAAACATACGCCTGGAGTGACGGTCGTCAGGCCGCTGACAACGCTGGGTTATGACGACGCGCCGCTGGGTCATGCCGAGGTACTTTTCGACAACGTGCGTGTCCCCGCCGGGAATATCCTGCTGGGTGAAGGCCGGGGATTCGAGATTGCCCAGGGTCGACTCGGACCCGGCCGGATTCATCACTGCATGCGCCTGATTGGCAGTGCCCAGCGCGCCCTTGAGTTCGCCTGCCGCCGTGCGGTGAGTCGAGAGACGTTTGGCCGCAAACTCGCTGATCACCAGTCGGTGTTGGAGGATATTGCCAAATCATTCAGCGAAATTGAGCAGGCCAGACTCCTGACGCTGAAGACGGCGCGCCGGATCGACGAACTCGGGGCCAAGGATGCCCGCGACTATATTGCCGCGGCAAAAATTACCGTGCCGCTGATGGCCCAAACGGTGATTGATCGCTGTATGCAGATTCACGGGGCGGGCGGCCTGACGGCTGACTATCCCATGGCGGAAGCTTTCAACTACGCCCGCTGGTGCCGCCAGGCGGATGGACCCGACCAGGTACACATGATGGCGCTGGGTAAACAGATCATCAAACGCTACGCGGATTAGCGGATTCCAGTGTTGCTGCCGCCCGGTCGGACCGGGCGGCTATCAGCCTATCCCGTACAAGGCTTTCAGATGCGCCCGGAAGTGCGGCGAATCTGCCGCCGCGTCAGCACGAACCTTCCTGACATGGGGTCGCTCCTCCATTCGGGCTGCGTAGTCATTAAATCCCGGCACCTCGTCCAGCGGGTCGCGCCCCAAAAAGCGGGTGCCGACGCTGCGGACAATTGGCAGGTTCAGGATGGCCGCAATGTCCGCCAGCGTAAACGTCTCACTATAAGCGAACTGTTTGAAGTCAGAGAGTTTCGCAAGTGCCGGTACCGCCTTGTTGATGCTGGCTTCAAACTCGGCCAGCACCTGGGGGGCGGGTTCCGTATTGCCCAAAAGGTTCGGGATCAGACGCCGTGCGACCAGCTCAAAATAGAGTTCAATAAACTGCGCCAGTTCCTGCACTTTCGCCACAGCAAAAGGTGAAGCCGGGATCAGCGCGGGCGTTGGGTAAGCACGTTCAATGTATTCAAGAATGCAGCGTGACTCGCTGATAAACCCCTCCTCTGTTTCAAGCGCCGGGACTTTACCCAGCGGACTTTTGTCGAGGTACTCGGGTTTGTACTTGGGGCCGACACCTGTATAGGAGACAACCTCCTCAAACGCGATGCCTTTCTCGAGCAGTGCAAGTTTCGGGACATTAAAATAGTTGCTGGAGGAAAAACCGTGAAGCTTGAGCATGGGAACACATCCGGACAGGTTTGTAGTTCACCATTGTATATCACGTGGTAACCTGTGGCCTGACGGGTCTTGATGACCGGATCGCTTTTGTTTTGCGGCCCCCGGTCATAAGCCTGGTGTATTGATTCAACTGGGGAGCAGGAAAATGACTTTCAAACCGGGCCTGGAAGGTGTGGTTGCGGCCCAAACCGCTATCAGCAATGTTGACGGTGATCTTGGCCAGTTAACCTACCGTGGGTATGCCATCGAAGACCTGGTCGAACAACGCTACCTGTCGGTGTTGTGGTTGATCATGTTTGGCGACCTGCCGGATGAGTCCGAGTACGCTGACCTCGATGCTTTTCTCAGTTCCCACGGTGCACTCTCGGCCCGGGATGTGGCAATGATTGAACTGGTCATGCAGGATCGCCACCCCATGCAATCACTGCAGGCCCTGGTGCCGGCCCTGCACCTGCCGCCACAGTTCATTTTCCAGGGGCTGGATGAAACCGGCAGCCGCGGCCTGCAGGTCATCGCCAAGATGCCTGCACTTATTGCCACTTTGCGCCAGCTGGAACTGGGCGCGGCGCCGCCGAAGTTTGACAGTTATCGTGGTTACCTTGATAACTTTCTTGCCATGTTCACCGGCACGGAACCCAGCCGGGAGGCGGTCAGGATACTCAAGATTGTGCAGATTCTGCAGATGGAGCATTCGCTGAACTCGGGCACTTTTGCCTCACTCGTGGTGGGCAGCACTCTGGCACCGGTGGAGGCGGTGTTCTCAGCCGGGATTGGCGCACTATCGGGGGCCCTGCACGGCGGCGCCGACGAAGCGGCCGTCCGCGCAGCCTACGAGGTTGGCAGTCCGGAGAAGGCAGAGGCCTGGGTTGCCAGCCTGCTGGCAGGTGGCGGCAAGTTTATGGGGATGGGCCACCGGGAATACCGCGTGATGGACCCAAGGGCCATCATTCTCAAACCAATTGCGGAACAGATCTGCCCGGGCTCGCCGGCAGAGAACACCCTGCGTACGCTGGAAGCCATGGGCGCGGCGTTTGCCAGCCGTATGGGTGACAAGCCAATCAAACCCAACATGGAGTTCTACAAGGGCGCCATCCTGGAAGCCCTTGGCATTCCGATGCACTATTTTACGGCGCTGTTTGCCATGTCCCGCATGGTGGGCTGGCTGGCGCATTTGATGGAATTTCGGCCGAACAACCGGTTGCTGCGCCCCAGGGCCGAATATATTGGTCTGCCGCCGCGCAAGCTGGAGTGACGGCAAGCCGGGCCATTTTATAGCCCAACTGGACCCAGGTTGATGGCCCGGCACTTTAGCCGCAGTTTGCAATCAGTTCCTTCAAGTGCTTTCATCGGGCTACTGATGTCCTGCAAAGGAGCTTCACATGCAATTCAAAAATGAAAGCTTTGAAGATCAACGCATCAATCTTGACGGCAAAATGTTTCACAACTGCGAGTTCAGCAACTGTGAACTGGTATTCAGCGGGGACAGGCCACCCACTTTCTCCGATAACCGCTATATTGAATGCAAGTTCATCCTGACCGGCGCCGCCACACGCACCATCTACCTGCTCTCCAATATCTACCATGCAGGTGAGGGTGGCAGGGAAGTTGTGAATGGCATTTTTGATGCTATCCGCAAGGGCCAGATACACGGCCATGAGATCCCGACCCAGGTGCCCAATACCAAAGACCGCAGTCTGGCGTAGTGTTTGCCGGGCTGGTTAACCCGGCGTGCTAGCGCGATTCAGCCCTCACCCTGGCGACGACACTCGCCGCGAACTCCGCTGCGTTGGCTTTTACCAGGTCTGAGAATGAGGGTACGCCCAGTGCCTTGAAGGCCGACTCGGGAGGCTGGTCCCCGCTCATAATCGCCTCCTCAATCCTGGCAATAATGCGCTCACGCATTTCTTCAATTCCCATGCGGAGGTGCAGGTTCTCCGACAGGATGACCTTGGCCCAGAAATCGAGATCCAGGTTCCTGCTGGATGAACCCAACAGGGTCACCGCCGCCGAGTGCGGCCTGAGATCCAGGGTTGTTGGCTTTTTGCGTGCATTGAGGGCCGCTTGTGATGATCTGGACATGCACTTCTCTCCTGTGCCGGTTCCTGTTTCCGCCAAAGAAAATTGAGATAAATCCACTTTTGGCGCCAGAAACCCAAACTTACTGCAGAATTGCGGCCTTGCCTACACTTTTTCTCACTTTTTGTGCCCAATCTCACACTGCTTCCCAATTTTTCCTTGCAGGGCCGCTTATGCATATGTACCATTACTTCAACTGGTACATATGGAACAAGTGGTACAAGCCACGACAGGATCATGATGGAAGTCACAATTGATATCGACTCTGATGAACCGCTGTTTGAACAACTGGTCAACCAGATCAAGCAGGCAGTCAAGGAACACAAGCTGGCGCCGGGTGACAGCCTGCCGTCAATCCGGCAACTGGCAGGTGACCTGGGACTGAACAACAAGACAGTCGCAAAAGCCTATCGTCTGCTGGAGCGGGATACGGTGATTCAGACCAAAGGATACCGCGGCACCTTCATCCATCCGAATGCAGCCGACAACTGTGCCAGTGACCTGAAAGTGCTGGTGGCCAATCGACTCGCAGAAACCGTCAGGCTACTGCGGGAACTCGGCGCAACTGACTCGGAGATACGCATCGCTTTTGCGGAAGTGATGAAACAGCCACATACGCAAGGAAACTAGACATGCACACTGACCTTATTTTCAGCCTCGCCCTCCTCTGCCAGGTGATTATCGTTTCCATCTGGTTGCCGGCGCGCATCAGGGCCAACGCCAGGGAAATGCTCGATACTCACCCTGCAGCAGACTATCCGCGGCTTTATCCCAGGTCACCGGCGTACTACGAGCGGGCGCTGGTACACTTTTCGTGGATCAACTGGGCCATTGCCGCTTTGGGCCTGTTTGCCTGGATGGTGTTTAACCTGGATGAAAGCCGCAGTGATTACACGGGGGTCGCCTGGGGCCTGTTTATGCTGCAGGGCCTGACTTTTGTTCTGCTGGAGGTGTTTGCCTTCCGAACCTGGAAACTGATGCGTGAAGCAGACGATCGGCCACGCCGAACCGCGATCCTGAAGCCGCGCAGGTTGCTGGATATCGTGTCGCCGACCCAACTGGCCTTGCTCGGCGCAAGCTACCTTTCGTTTGCCGGGTTTACTCTCTTTATCAGCCAGCTTGACCTGCCTTGGTTCAGCGCCCTGGCAAACCTGTTAGTGCTGGGTGGTGGTTACTGCATGCTGGCGGCGCTACTGTACTGGCAATGGTCCGGTGGTCGCCGCGACCCTTACATTGCAGAACAGGATCACCTCAGACGAATCAGGTACCTGGTGAGACAGGCCGTGTTTGTCTGTGTCGCGCTGACAGCTTATGCCGTGGTCACCATCACGCTGCAGGCTTTTGAGCTCAGGGAGTTCAAACCGCTCGCCATGTCGCTTTACTGCCAGCTGTTGGCCGTGGGCGCCTGGTTTTCCATCTACCAGCCAACACGCATCAATTTTGATGTCTACCGGGAGCTGCCAGGCCAGTGAAGATTCCGGCACTGACACTGCAACTGCTGCTTCTCACGCTGATTGTTGGCTGCAGCGGTTCCGGGGGTGGCGGGGGCGCGGCGCCGCCATCGCCTGGCACCAACTCTCCCGCGCCCAGCGTGCCAGATCCGGCCCAAAGCTGGGATCTTGCCAGAGCGGCTCCCGAGTCAGTGGGACTGGCAGCTGCTGATGTCGATCGCCTGCTCAACCATCTTGATACAGATGCTGCGGTCCAGTCCGTCATGCTGGTCAAAAGCGGCAGGATTGTGGGTGAACGATACGCGGCCGGGGTCGATGCGGAAACGTCCGGCACCAGCTGGTCAGTCGCCAAGAGCTTTTATGCAGCTGCGCTCGGGGTGGCCCTTGACGAAGGCCTGATCAACAGCCTCGACGATCCTGCCAGCAATTACCTGGTGGAATGGCAAGGGACGGAAAAGGCGACAATCACACTCCGCCAGCTACTGGAGATGCGTGGAGGTCTGCCCGATGCCAACATCTTTGTACAGAATGACCAGACAGCCTATGCCTTGTCCCGGGACACGGTGGCGACACCCGGCAGCCAGTTTATCTACTCCAATCCCACGTCACAGTTGCTTGAACCCCTGTTGCGGCGAACAACCGGCCTTTCCGCCCATGAATACCTCGCCACGCGTATCCTGGCGCCCATTGGTATCGACACCAACCGGGTCGGCTTCTGGCTTGACCCCACCGGGACCCAGCCACTGACCTATTGTTGCCTCGATATGAAGCCGGCAGATTTTGCGCGCTTTGGGCTGTTGTTTGCCCGCGGTGGCCAATGGGAGGGCACCCAGGTGCTCTCACGCGACTTTGTCGAGGCAAGCCTGCGCGCGCAAACCAGCCTCTTTTATGGCCTGCACTGGTGGGTGCTGAATCCGCGGGTTTCAGCCGCCCAGGGACTCGATGGACAGAAAATTTATGTCTGGCCGGCAGCAGACCTGGTGCTGGTGGTACTGACCCGGTACAGCCATTTCCAAAACCAGGGGCATGTGCTCAGCCTCACCAATTTCCCGGCAACAGCAGCGGCGTCTTTTGACCAGGACAGACTGCTGGCATTGCTCAACCCGCTTGGCCCCTGACCCGGTCACGCTGCCGAAACCGGGCTCAGCTCACCTTCAGGCCCGCTTGCGCCTTACCTTCACCGGTAGATGCGTGTATCCCTTCACAAATGAGGAAAAGGTACGGCTGGGTTCTTCCTGCACTTCAATACGATCAAAGCGCTGCAGGATTTCTTCCCACAGGATGCGGAGTTGCAGCTCAGCAAGGCGATTGCCCATACAGCGGTGGATGCCAAAACCAAACGACAGGTGCTGCCTGGAATTGGGCCGCTCTATGTCGAGTTCGTTGGCATTTTCAAACACCTCTTCATCCCTGTTGCCCGAGACATACCACATCAGGATCTGGTCGCCGGCCTTGATCTGTTTACCGCCGATCTCACAGTCCTGGTTGGCTGTCCGGCGCATATAGGAAAGCGGGGTTTGCCAGCGGATCAGTTCTGCCACCATTTTTGGAATCAGTTCCGGGTGCGCAATCAGCTTGTCATACTGCGCGGGAAACTTGTTCAGGGCATAGACGCTGCCACTCATCGAATTACGCGTTGTGTCGTTGCCACCCACAATCAGCAGCAGCAGGTTCCCCAGATGCTCGTGTGGTGCCATGTCGCGTGTCGCCTCCCCATGCACCAGCATGGACACCAGGTCATCACCCGGCTTTTCCTTGCGTTCTTCCCACAGCCGGGCGAAATAACCGACACACTCCATGAATTCCTCGCGCTTCTGCGCCTGGGTTTCAACAATGCCGCCCGGTTCCGGGATTGCAAACACCACATCTGACCAGCGCGTGAGCTTGCGTCGGTCTTCCAGCGGGAAATCAAACAGGGTCGCCAGCATGAGCGTGGTCAGCTCAATAGATACCGTATCCACCCAGTCGAAGGTTTCATCTTCAGGCAGGGCGTCGAGCACCTTACAGGTACGTTCCCGGATCAACGGCTCCAGTTTGGCAAGGTTGTTCGGCGCAACCACGCCGGTGACCGTCTTGCGCTGGGCGTCGTGACCAGGTGGATCCTGGGCAATAAAAGGCGACTGGGAGCCGGTAAAAGCCCCGTTTGGCACCACAGTGCCGGCCTTGAAGCCAAGCGTGATGCCCTTTGCGGAGGAAAACCGCTGCCAGTCCGCATCCACGGCCTTGATGTCCTGGTACTTCGTCAGCGACCAGTAGCGGCCGGCTGTTTCAATCTCGTTGAAATGCACCGGGTCTTCCCGACGCAGCCGTTCAAAAAAGGCTTCCCAGCGATTCTCGCTGAAGAGGTGTGCATTCAGCGGATTAATCTCCTCGATCGGCAACTCATGGGCCTCGGGTACATTGGCCCCTTTCATTGCCTGTTCCTGCTCCGGTGTGGTGTACTCCTGGGTCTGTGCGGTCTCGCTCATGCTTGGTCCTCTAGTGCAACGCTGTCATATTCGACCTCGAAAGTTACCACAACAGGCGCCTTCCAAGGATGATTTATGGCAAGTTTCAACAAGCTAAGCGCCGGCTGGACTGAAACCGCTGATACTGCCAAGATCAGGGCTTGCCGGCGGGCAGGAACCTATCACTATCACCAGACAAGAAACGCCAGACAAGGCGGCAGGCAGGCTGGTCCTTGACGCCCAGACCCTGGAAGACCTTGAGATTTTCGAATCGCCATCCGGCGGCAGCAGCCTGTTCCAATTCTGCAACTTGTGCCGTTCACCCGGCGGCGCCAGGGTCCTTCAGCGCCGCATGGCGTCACCCTGGTCTGACGCCGGTCTGATTCGTCATACCCAGGCATCAATATCATTCATCATGGCAACCCGGCCGGCTTTCGAACTGCTGCCATCAGCGTTTGTCCTGACCCGGGTCGAATACTACGCCCGCGAAATCCTGCCTCTGATTACCCGGCAGAACACCATTGAGTTTGGTCTGGAGGCCCTCTCTATCTGGGCCAATCAGGGTCGGCACTATCTCAGTATTGTGCGGGGTGTGAAGCTCGCCTGTGCAATGATTCGTTCGCTGCGGCGTTTTGCAGACCAACCCGAACTTGACACGCCGCAGGGTGAACTGGCCGCCCTGATCACGGAACTCCGGGAACTGCTGGCCAGGCCATACATTCGAAGTGTGCCCGACCAAGAAGCAAGCGCCTTTGCCTGGCGAATGCTGCGACTTGACCAGGTCTTTCGTTTTCACGAGTCCTCGACAATAGCGCGCCTGCTGCAGCTTGCTTCCGAGATAGACGCGCTGGTTGCCATGGCCGATGTGACCCGCACCAACACATTTACACTACCCGACGTCATAGAGGGTCCGCTTGGTGTCCATGGGGAAGGCATGGTGCATCCATTTGTCAATTCGCCGGTTGCCAACCCGGTGACGCTGGACCAGTCACACCGGGTTTTATTTCTCACCGGACCCAACATGGCCGGCAAAACCACCTACCTTCGCGCGTTTGCGACAGCACTGTACCTTGCACACCTGGGTATGGGGGTGCCGGCACGCTCATTCAGGTTTGTCCCCGCCGAACGCCTGTTCAGCGCCATCACACTTCGCGATAACCTGCGCAGTGGCGTCAGCTACTTTCGTGCGGAGGCGTTGCGCGTGAAGGCCGTCGCCCAGGCAATCGCCGATGGCTATCGCGTTGTTGCCATCATGGACGAGCCGTTCAAGGGGACCAACGTCAAGGACGCACTGGACGCGTCACTGGCCATACTTCATCGATTTGCCACCAGGAAAGACTGCCTGTTCATGTTCTCCTCTCACCTGATCGAATTGACTGAACAGGCCGGGACCAGTGAACAGATCTCCTGCCGCCACTTCGAGGCAGACGAAAGTGGGGGGCGGCTGCGTTTTGATTACCGCTTGCGTACCGGTGTATCATCCCAGCGCCTGGGAATGCGAGTGCTGCAGGAAGAAGGTGTATTTGAACTGCTGGACCAGGCGCGGGACTAGCCGCCCTGCTCCCGTTCCCGCAGGAATTGCTGGTAGCGACGCGTCGCTCTCAACCGCCCCAGTGCCAACAGCAGGTTTGGGGCAAATATCATCAACAGATGGACCGCCAGGTGAAACTGGACACCGTCAACAAGCGTTTCTGCCATTGAGGCCGGCAGCCACCAGTAGACCAGCCCAAGCACACCCAGCGAGCCCACAATACGCCCCGTAACAGTCCAGCGATAGCGTCCCAGGTGACCCCAAAAATCAACCAGGGCATAACAACTCGCAACAGCCTGGACAGACAGGAATATTCCCAATAACCAGGTCAACGCGTGAAGTACGAGGCTCATGCCGCTTGCTCCCCCGTTGCCAACAGGTGCACCAGGCCCTCGGTGCCATCCACCAGGATCCGGTCGCCAGATCGAATGAGACTGGTACAGTCGGTGACGTCAACCACACAGGGCATACCGTACTCCCGGGCAATGGTGCCCGCATGTGAAAGGTAACTGCCCACTCCCACAACCGCGGCCCTGGCGACCAGAAAGAGGGGCGTCCAGGCCGGATCGGTATAAGGTGCAATCAGGATTTCACCCGGATGGATTTCGGCGTCGACGCTTGGATCCAGGATAACCCGGGCTATACCCTCGTACTGCCCGGGTGATGCACCCTGCCCACCGAGCTGCCCCTGCGCTACAACCTTTCTCATGCGGGTTGACGCAATATTCAGCATTTTGGCGGGTGACTGGTGACTCCAGCGCACATTCTGCATCCGCCGCGCCCTGATGAGTCCTTCGACATCGCTCCAGCCGAGCTTGCCATCCAGCATTGCCCGCACCTCCTGCCAGTGCAGGTAGAAGATGTCGTTCCTGACCTTCAGTTGGCCACTGGCCAACAGCCTGGCTTCCGCGCGCAGGATTTTCATGCGCGCTGTCTGCCACGCCATGATGTGATAGAAGCGGGAATTCTCCCTGAGTTTCGTAAAGTGGCGGGTCCGGTCAGCAAGGTATTCAATGACTCGCCAGCGCCAACCCAGCCGCTTTTCCAACGGGAGTTTGCCCAGACCTGCCTGGATGGTCCCGGCGAGCGCTACCCGCGCGTCGGTGGAATGTTGTTCCATCTCTTCCGGATTGGAATCCGAGACCAGGTAATTCCTGATCATTGCCAGTACCGGCGCAGGATTTTCCCTGAAACGGGGAACGCCAAGCTCAAATTCTTTCAGTGCGCGATGGCCATGCACCCGGAGAAACTCGTGGAAAGCCGCCAGGAACGGACCCGACGCTTCCAGCGCAAGCAGCGCTGGGTAGATTTCATCGGATTTGGCTGATTGCAAAACCTCAACCACGGCGGGTGTCTGCCGCGCCAGCACGGACAGTTGGAAAATACTGCGGCCCATCTCCGTCGACTTGACACCGTAGCTGCCGGAACAAAGCAGGGAGCCGGCATCCCGCTGAAGGCCCGGCAGCCAGTATTGCAGCAGGCGGTTAAGTAGCCCCATCAAGGACACATAACGCACCACCGATGACACATTAACCGGCATTACCTGCATACCAATCGGATGAAACGGTTTGCCAACCAGGAAAAGCCTCGCCATGGCTTCTGCAGGCGACAGGGATTCATCCGCGTCGACTTCCCGCTCCAGGTCCCGGAACACCTCCATGAATTCATCAGGCTGGCGCCTGCTGCGCGCCTGGCTGACACCCAGCAACAGGTAATAGACAACCCAGAACAGGCAGGTGAATGGCACCATGAACCAGTTGACCCGCACGCGAAAGTCTTCCGGCGATTCAATCGACATGAGCCCCGCGGCTTCTTCATCGGTCATACGCAGTGGCACAATCGCGCGTCCCATGCCGAGCGGCATATACATTCTGCCCCGGTGCATCACCGCCATCTCGAAGACGCTACCCAGGACATCGGCTGTGAGCGGCGTCAGCGGGTCGGTGAAGTTTTCTGCAAATGCCTTGAACAGCACCAGCTTGCCGGTCGGGGTCGGATCACCAGCCTCTGACCCGAGCGTTGTGATTGGCCGGGACTGGAGCATGTAATAAGTGCCATCAACTATTGCCCATTCCAGGTCCTGGGGTTTGCCAAAATGCGCTTCCGCCTTCAACGCCCAACGGGTGACCTCGGCAACCATTTCATCATCAAGACAGGCTGCCTGCTGCAGTTGCTGCGGCACGTCAACCATGCGCCCTGCATTCTGTGGTCGCGTTGTGCTCACCATCATGGTCTTGTTGGCGATTCGCTGGTTAAGGATTGCGCCGCTGTCGCGGGCTACAACAAAGTGATCCGGCGTCACACGCCCATCCACGATGGCCGCACCCATTCCCCAGGTGGCATCCGTCACCACTTCATCAAGCGCGCCCGTCAGGGGGTTGGCCGTAAACGTAATGCCGGAGACCGTTGAGGGAATCATCTCCTGCACCACTACCGCCATAAACACGCTTTGATGGGAGATCCCCTGGGTATCCCGGTAGGCCAGCGCTTCTTCGTTCCACAGGGAGGCCCAGCAGAGCCTGATCATGGGTACAAGTTCTTCGAAGGTCACGTAATAGTAGGTTTCATGCTGACCGGCGAAGCTGGCGTCACCCAGGTCTTCCGCGGTCGCTGAAGAGCGGACGGCATAAAC
The DNA here is from genome assembly GCA_047947185.1 of Pseudomonadota bacterium. Taxonomy (GTDB): domain Bacteria; phylum Pseudomonadota; class Gammaproteobacteria; order Pseudomonadales; family Azotimanducaceae; genus JANQJA01. The sequence continues at coordinate 5,294,767 of CP170502.1, read as the reverse complement.
CAGGTCTGAACCGCGGGCGGACCGCAATCTCCCGTTGCATTCGCCAATCGCCTGCAAAAAGTCGTCAGAGGGCACCCAGTTCATGATTGCGTCCCGGTAGTCGCCATGGGCGCCATCCGTTGCTACCCCGGCAATCACCCTCGCATATTCATCCGCACAGACAACAAATCCCGGTGGAATCGGGAAACCGTTGCCCAGGAGTTCACCCAGGTTGGCGCCCTTGCCACCAACCCTGTCGACATCAGTCGCGCGATACTCGTCGAGAAAACCGATACTCATGTCGCTACCTTGGTGTTCCTGTCGGATTTATGCAGAGTACTAGGCAAGAGACATCGGCGCCACGGGTCGTCGCAGGTGAATATCCCCGCTGAAAGCCTGCTCCAGCGCATGGGCTGCACCCAGCAACGCATGATCGCTGTACATGGGCCCAACAACCTGGATCCCGAACGGGGTTCCCCGCGCGTCCAGGCCGCAGGGCAGAGCAACTACGGGATGACCCACCACGGACAGTGACGAGGTGAGCGCAAGCCAGGCCATATAATTCTCCACCGGTTTGCCATCAATCTCCCGGGGATTCAGGTCCGCCCACGGGAAAGGAGGAATGCTCATGCCTGGCAACACCAGCAGGTCATAGTCATCAAACAGGGCGTTCATCTCGCGAAACAGTGTCACCTGGGTTCGTCGCGCCCGGGCAATATCTGCCATGGGAGTCTGAACTGCCGATTCATAGGTTGCACGGATATTGGGGTTAAAGTCAGCAGGCCAGTTGTTTGCCTGGTCATGATACTGGGTCACAAATATGTCCTGCCGCAGATGCCAGTCAACCCCGGGTGCCAATGTCAGATCAATATCATGCCAGTCGCAGACCCTGAAGTGGTGGGCAAATCGGTCGACACGCTGGCGAAAAATCTCCTTGTTCTCGCGGGAGACCAGTACACCCCCGAGATCGGCTGTCACCGCAACCCGCAGGGCGCTCAGGTCAACGGTATCCAGTTGGGCAAACCGTGCAGCGTCCAGCGGAAAGGCCATAGGATCGCGCCGCGTCCCGGTGGAACGCCCGGCAATCACCGACAACAGCAGCGCAGCATCAGTCACTGTGCGAGCAACGGGCCCCTGCACGCTGTAGTTGGTCAAGGTCATCAGACGCTCCTCGTTGGGGACCACACCCGGCGTTGCCCGGTAGCCTACCACGCCACAATAGGAAGCGGGGATTCGCAGGCTGCCACCATGATCCGAGCCAGTGGCGAGAGGCACCATATTGGTTGCCACGGCCACCGCAGAACCACCCGAACTGCCGCCACAGGTAAGTTTCGGATCAAATGGATTGCCGGTGGCACCAAATAGCGGGTTGATCGTGTTGGCGCCAATGCTGAACTCGGGAATGTTGGTTTTCCCTATCACAATGCCCCCGGCTGCACGAATGCGAGCCACAATACCTGCATCAACCGTAGGTACCATGTCCCGGTGGGATGGACTGCCAAACGTCGTGCGCACGCCTTCCGTCAGCTGGTTGTCCTTGATCGCAACGGGAAGCCCGTGAAGCGCCCCTAACGCCTCTCCGCGCTGGATGGCTGATCCAGCGGCATCCGCTTCCTGGCGGGCCCGCTCAAAAGCTTCTGTTACCAGGGCATTCACCACCGGATTGGCCACCGCGACCTGTTCAATACAGGCTTCAAGCAACATCCGGGGTGAAATCTCACCGCTAACGATCAGGTCACGCCCCTCGAGGGCGGTCAGTGCTGCAAGACTTCTGTCCATGATTTTTTTCTCGTTCGGGACCCAACTATCGTATGCTGCCCGGATGGATAACGCCATTGTCATCACCGGCGGAGCGTCAGGCATCGGCGCTGCTGCCATTGACCGGCTGCTGGCTCATGGCAGGCCGGTTATCAACCTGGATCTACAGCCAAACACCAATCCGGACATCATCCACATACACTGCGATCTCGCCAGCGAAGCTTCCATTGACGCGGCCCTGGCCCGGTTGCCGGATACCATTTTTGCACTGCTGAACGTGGCTGGTGTCTCACAGGGCAAACTGCCGGGCGAAACCGTCATGGCGGTCAACTTCCTGGGTCTGCGACACCTGACCGAACAGGCAATGGCCAGAGTCATCGAAGGTGGCCGTATTGTCCTGGTTGCCTCCAGTGCCGGCCGCGACTGGCGCAGCCGCAGGGAACTGATCGATTCCATGCTGGCTACCCGCGGATTCAAAGGGGGCCTTGAATGGCTTCAGGTAAATACGGGCGCCTGGCAGGCAGAACCCTACCGGTTTTCCAAACAGTGCGCGGCAGCTTATACCTACCGTGCGGCGGGACTTGCACGAGCCCGCAACATCAGCGTTAACTGTGTAAATCCGGGTATTGTGAACACACAACTCTCGCCCGACTTTCGCGAGATGGTAGGTCCGGCGCGCTACGACTGGATCGTTGCACAATCGGGCCGGGCAGGCACACCGACGGACATTGCCCCCATCATTGAATTCCTGGCCGTCGGCGACAGCCAGTGGCTGAACGGTGTCGAGATCACCGTGGACGGTGGCTATTTCGCCGGGCTGGAGGGGCGCTGGATCGACCCCGGCACAATGCCGACGGATTGAGACATGTTTCAGGCCTGGAAATCACCGGCCATCAGCATCGCAAGGTCACGCGGCAGTCGGGCTATTGCCTGCAACACGCTGGTCTTGTTGTCGTACTGGCGTGGGCCATCCTCAATGATCATCACCAGATCAAGGTAAATGTTGTAGAAAACGCGTCTTAGTCGCGCTTCCCGGCTGGCAAACAGGTCCTGCCCGTAGCCCGCAAGGAAGTGCCGGGCGCCGGCTGGTGACACCAGGGCCACCTCCATCAGGGGGTCACCCCACAGGGCCCGTTCAAAATCGATAACCCCTGTGATGTGAGGCTCACCCGTTGCACTCAGGAAGACATTTCCCTGCCAGAGATCCCAGTGAACAAGTTGTGGCACTTCAACCTCGGCAAAAATCTGCCGGTATTCCGTCAGCTTGTCCAGCAGCACCCTGCGCCCGATGTCGAGTCCAACCCGGTAGCGTTCAGCATCAAGAAACAGGTTGTCACACATGACGTAAAACGCTTCGAACCAGTTCTCACAGTTTTGGTTGCCCGAAAAGTAGCCAAACGAATCCCCTGTGAACCCGTTGATCCGTGCTGTGATGAACCCGAGTTCCGAAGCCAGCCGGTTGTTCTCGGCCTCGCCAAGTGTTGCCCGTCGGCTCTGCCAGGTGGGGCCATCGAAGAAGTCCATGAAGTAATAGTCGAAGGGTAAAACCGACCGGGAAAAATCCTCGGCAAGATTACCGGGCACCGGAATGTGCGGATTACTGGCAACCAGTCGCATTGCCCCGACTTCCGCCTTTAATATGCCTTCTTCATAGCGCATGACCTCAGCGGTCTCGGGCGGCCCCACCTTGAGTACCCTGTGCAGCTTGCCGCCATCAAGCACCAGATGAAAAGTTCGGTTAAACCAGCCATCTTTCATTTCAGTGACGGCTGAAACCGGCAGGCCGCCCAACAGGTGATCCGCCGCACGCTGGATATCACTCAATGACACGGGGGCTTTGGTTCTGCTTTCGATGTCTCGTCTCCTCCGGGTCCGGGGCAAGTGTCCCCAACTTGCAGGTTCTGATTGACACGCGCATTATTCAGCCCGTCAATCACCACGCCAGGGAGAAAATGGACCATGGTAAACCCGGGCCCCCACAAGCTCAAAGCGGCGCGAACCCTGTTGGCAACCTCCGGTGATATGCAGGTTTTGCCGGTGACACCCACTTTTTTCCAGGACCTTGCCAGCAATCATCCCCACAGCGGTTCCGCTCTCATCTCGACCTTTGATTTTGATGAACCCTGGGGAGTGTGGGAAATGCACCCGGCCGGCGATGAGTTTGTCTACCTGCTATCGGGTGATACCGACTTTACCCTGCACGACGGAAAGGAGGTTATTGGTACCCTGCGTGTCAGCACTCCCGGTGAATATGTGGTTGTGCCGAAAGGCTGCTGGCACACGGCCCACCCCCATGTACCAACCAGTATGCTGTTTATCACGCCGGGCGACGGTACAGTCAACGCCAACGAGCCTGGTGGAGAACCGCTACAGGCCTGACCATGCCCGATACCCGGCTTATGCGCCTGCACACCAACGCGCTTTACAGGTTCACGCCTGAAGGAAAACTGCTGGCCGCCAACCGGTGGGATGGCGGCGAAGCCCCAAGGGCTTACCTCGCGCGAACGCCCGACACGCATTACTGGTTCTTTCGTCACGATTTGCCAACCACTGTTTGCGACTCGCTGCTGCGATTAGGCATACCACCAGAGGGCGACATCAACAATGATACTTTCGAATCTGCCTGCTTACAGATAGTTTCGCGACACGCTCCCATTCAGGAAGTTGGGGGTGGACCAGCCTATGCATTCCCGACATCGACGCAACCGGACGCAGGAAACATTGCGCGGATTACCCCGTCCAATGCCCACTTGCTGGCAGCGGACATGGCGGACTGGCTGCCAGATGTACCCCACTGCCAGCCTTTTTTTGCTTGCCTCGAGGACGGACGCGCGGTCGCAGTCTGTGCAAGCGTCAGGATCTCCGGCGCGGCAGACGAAGCCGGTGTCGAAACAATTGCAGGCAGTCGCCGGCGGGGTTATGCCACGGCCGTCATCCGGGCCTGGGCGCATGCGGTTGTGGCGGCAGGCAAAGTACCACTCTACAGCACTTCGTGGGATAACCAGGCATCACAGCAGGTTGCGGCCGGGCTGGGGCTGGCACTGATCGGCAGCGATTTCCACATTCGTTAGGCGCAGCAACTACGCTTCTTCTTGTTGGACGGGATGGCGCGGGAAGGTGCGGGAAAGTGCGGGAAGGCGCGACAATACCGCACAACCCCAAAGTTGCGGTATTCTCTGGCTACAGTGCCTGCAGAGGGAGCGACACATGAGCCAGATCTCATTTGAGCCAATCCGGGACAAGGTCTTCGGCGCCCTGGTTACCGGCGTTCGATTAAACGACCTGAGTGATGCCGCGTTTGCGGAAATACATGCGGCATTTCTCCGGTATGGATTCCTGGTCTTCCCGGGGCAGCACCTGACGGATGCAGAAAATATCGCCTTCGGTGAACGTTTTGGCAAACTCGAATTCGGGGCGCTGCCGCTGGCAAACCAGGAGAAACGCGAGGACGGCAGCTACGGCGAAATCTACTCGCTCGTAACCCAGCGCATGCGCACCAACCTGGGCAACGAGGCCTGGCACACGGACTCGACCTACTGGCCGATCAGCAGCAAGTGCGCTTTGCTCTCCGCCGTAAGCGTGCCGGAAGAAGGTGGCGAAACCGAGCTTGCTGACATGCGTGCAGGTTATGCAGCACTGGACCCGGCAATACGCGACCAGATTGAACATCTCAGCGCCTATCATTCCACCCAGTATTCCCAGGCGAATGATGTCGGCGACTTCCCGCCGACAAAACCCGGGACCATCTATCACGGTGAAGCCTACCTGCGCCCACTCGTCAAGACGCACCCGGAAACCGGCGTCAGGAGCCTGTTTGTGGGGCGCCATGCATTTGGCATACCGGGGTTATCCCGCGAGGAGAGCCGTAACCTGCTGAGGTCGCTGGTCGAGTTTGTGGTCAGCGACCCATCCCGGGTTTACTGTCACAAGTGGCAGGTTGGCGACACCCTGATCTGGGACAACCGTGCCCTGCTACACCGGGCACGACCTTATGACTACAGCAAGGCCCGGGTGCTGATCGGCACACGGATCGCGGGTGATCCCGAGAGTGAACTTGCCTATTACCCGGAGGACCCCGCGGCCGAAGCGGGGCGCCAGGCGCTGGCGAGAGAACTGGCACTCCTGCGCGAGGAAGTCGCGAGGACTCCGCGCCGAATGCCGGGTTAGTTTTTGACATGGTGCCGACCCCAGTGCGGTTCGGCTGCTGTTGCCATTTTGCCCACCTTGACTGAGTCCTGTCACCGCAGCGGTCGACACGCCGAAAGCACTTGTCGGCACTACAACGTCGGAGGACCGACAAACTGCCCCTTTCGACCGCGCCGCCAAACACCTACTATTCAATTTGTCTCGACATGCCAGCCAATGTGCAATGAGCAGGACAACACAACGCTACAACAACAAGCGCGATCAAATTATCGCTGAAGCTCGGACGCTTATCAGCGAACGAATGATCGATGCCGTGACCTTTGCTGACGTGGCCGCGGAATTGGGTATCCACACCAGCACCATCTATCACTACTTCGGCAGCATCGACAAGATGCGTGCCGAGGTCATGCTGGACACATGCAGGATTCGCCGGGAGCTGATTGCTGCTGCCCAGGGTACCACCGCGCTCGACCGCCTGTTGGACTATTTGTACAAAGATATCGCTTGCCGGGACCTCATTCGCCTCCTGCGAGTGGAACTGCTTTCAGCGCGGCAGCGAAACCGGGTCGAAAAGGCTATCGAAGCCAATATTGATGTACTTCAACAACTCATCGAGGCCGGAATTCGGGATGGAAGCATAAGGTCATGCGATTCCGGACTCACCGCTCGCACTGTTCATGATGTCGCAGAAAGACTGTCGACTCACCTGGATCCAAATATCGCGGAGATCAATCAGTCCACGTCAGAAACTGCTGAAGCTGTCGTGGCGGTCATCCGCGATGGTTTACTTCCGGAAGCCGAAACGCGGCTTCCCTCGATTGATCATTTCAAGCGTTTTCCGGATCTCTCCTTTGCACTCAGCGCTGACGACCGCCTGGAAATCATCCTGAAAGAAATCGTGACCTCCGTCAGCCGCTACGGCGTACCGGCCACCTCGATCCCCAAAGTTGCGGCAAGTCTCGGGATGACCAAGACGACAATCTACCGCTATGCCGAAGACAAGGAGGAACTGCTGTATTTATGCCTGTTGCGGAACAGTCGGCTGCTATTCGCCGTTACGACCACAATATCCGCAATGACAGACCAGCCGCTGGAAGCACTCCTGTTGCTGACCTGGTATTCAAGCGTAATCGATCGGTCAGACTCAGGCCCACTGACCCATGGCGGGTTCCTGCCGCACCTTACAATCCAGCACCAGCGCGTCATTTCACACGAACAGTCTCGGCATCGGGCAACCATGGCGGCATGGGCGAAACGCGCGTCGGAACGCGGGCTAATGCGGGAAATTGATTCAAACGTGGTTCAAGTCCTGTTCTATACCTTGATGCGAATGACGCGCCTTTATGCAGATCTCCGTACACTTCCGGGCAGAGATCGCGGGTTCGATGCCATTATGTCAACAATACTGCTGGGCCTCGCTCCACGAAGGTCGTAGTGAGACTGAACGGGCCGGCCCGGCAACCCGGCGCCTGACACCCCGCACTCCGTCGAGGAGGCCGCTACGCATCGAACAGCTTCAGTTCCCCTGCTACAAACCTGTGGTCGAAAGTGCCTGTATCTTCCAGACGCCATCCCGGCGTGTCGCCAGCATCACTGCATCGTACTCGCCAAGGCCCTTGCCGGTGGTGGCTTCGCGGCTGAAACGAACGCTGACATTGGCGCCATTTCTCGATATCTGGATCACCTCGGCGTCCAGGAGCCTGGTTCTCTGCCAGGTGCGTGCCCTGCCAGGCTCCGGACCTGCCAGAAACTCGTCTTCGGCCATCCACCACTCCGCCTGGTCATCACCGTGGCGAACATGGGGATAGTGGACGGCGTTGGCGAGCGTGGCGGCGTCATGGCTGTTTACCGCTTCGAAATAACCCGACACTGCCGCGAGCGCACCTTGTCGGCTTTCCTTTGCCTCCACCCCATCGACATTGGGAGGACCTGCCGCGAACCTGAGCTGAATGCGCCAGATACCATCAATCTCCGTCACGATATAGGTCATTTGCCCCTTCATTTGGGTACTGCCATCTTCCAGAAAGCGGTGCCACCACCCCGATACATGGACCTTGCGCGGCGCTACATGAATGACGCGCTGATCATCCCAGCGGGTGTACCGCCAACCGCTTGCCAGCGTCCGGTCGAAATCGACTCCACGAAGATAGTCATCCGCAGTACGTGAGATACCAAAGTCACCGGCGCCAGGTCTGATATGCGGAAAGTGCATCGCCGTAATCCAGCGTTCAGGGCTACGCGTATTCCACGTTTCGAGGTAACGGTCGAGCGCCAGCAGGCCCTGCCGTTCCCGATAGACAACCTCGGGCTCCGAGAGCAATGGCTCGGCATTCACGGCGGCAGCAGCCCATATCAGCGTGATACAGAACATTCTTCTGATCATCGGGATTTTCCAGTTGATAAATTGTCGTCACAGTTGGGTTGTTCCTCAGGCATGGGGCGTCGATTCTCGCCTCATCTCGCTGGGCGCCAATGAACCAGTGTGGCCTGTTCATGATCCTCGAACACGACCTCAACCGATGCGCCAATCGCAACCGGACAATGCGGATCGCCCAGCAGGTTTCCCACCAGCTTCACCTTGTCAGCCGCCGGCAGCTCGACGACAACGACAAGGTAGGGTACCCGGTCCCGGATAGACGGCAGACTGGTGTGATGCACTCTCATCCAGGAATAGATCACACCCTCGCCCGCTACTTCCTTCCACGTCAAGTCGAAGCTGTGGCAGTGGTGGCACAACCATTCAGGCGGCATCTGGAATCTCCCGCAAGTGTTGCAGTTCTGCAGCACCAGCCTGTGCCGACGCGATCCCTCCCAGAATGGCGCATCAAGGCCATCGGCCGTCGGTGCCGGTTGTGCGAGCCCCGGCAGATAGTGCTCTGGTGTCGTCTCACTCATCTCTTCCATCCTCTCAGGCACAAAACACCAGACTACTGACTGGCGATGAAGCAGGTCCGCCCCCCACCATCGAAATCTCCGCGTCTTTGATTTGGTTTACCGAAGTGCCGCGAATCTGTCTTGCCGCTTCGATGACGAGGCCAAGGCCGTGCATATAACATTCCGCCAGATTGCCGCCACTGGTATTGATGGGCATTCGCCCGCCAACGGTCAGGTTCTCCTCGGTGAAAAAATCCATGACCTCGTCATAACCGCAGAAGCCGTGCTCGACCATGGACATGACAACGGCGCCGGTGAAATTCTCGTAGATCTGGGCGACGTCGACATCCTTCGCTGAGATACCAGCCTGCTCCCACAGGCGCGGCGCCACCGTCCTGAAGTTGGCGGATCCATAGTCTTCGTTGAAATGCCCGACGAGGTCATAGCGCGCACTCGTACCCTGGGACGCGGCCATGAGCCGGACGGGCTTGTGAGGGTGATCCATTGCGCGTTCCGTGGTGGTCAGTATGATGGCGGCCGCGCCATCGTTCTCCTGGCAGCAATCGAACAGCCTGAATGGCTCGGCAATCCAGCGTGAAGCGTAGTACTGTTCCCGGGTCAGCGGACGACCATACATGATCGCATCGGGGTTGTTCTGGGCGTGTGCGTAACTCGCAAGCGAGACTGCACAGAACGCTTCGTCGGTGACATCGTTTTCGTACATGAAACGTCGCGTACGCAGCGCGATTTGATGCACCGCACTCATCACACCGTACGGCAGCGTGAAAGCCAGTCGACCCGATGCGCGGCCCGGCGCGCGACCGGCACCGAAACGGCCGAACTCACCCTGGGCAAGTGCCCTGTAGACAACTACATACTTGCAATAGCCCGCGTTCAGCGCTGCCGCCGCATTGCCGACGGCGCCGCAGACCCCGCCGCCGCCGCCCCCCCAGAACATATTCGAGAAGGCGATGTCCTTCGAGTTGAAGGCAGTACCAAGACGTACGGGGTCGTTTCGATCGTTGGAGTATGAACAGAAACCATCGATGTCACGCACATTGAGACCGGCATCCTCTGCCGCATTCAGGATAGCCTGAAGCGCGAGCTTGAATTCAGGCTCAGGCGACTGGCCGTGCCTGTAATAAGTCGTCTGTCCCATGCCGATAACAGCGACCTTGCCATTGACCGTGTAGTCACCCATTGCCTGTTTCCTCCTCCGCCACTGCATCTGTGCCAACGATGCCCCTGCTCAGCAGCGCCTGTACGGCAGATTGCTCGTATCCAAGTTCACCCAGGATCTCGGTCGTATGCTGGCCGAGCCGAGGGGGCGGACCTTGCGGCGCCCATGGCGTTCCGGCGAAGTCTGCCGGCGTCGCTGCCATCGTGACAGGGCCGTTCTCCGATGGGCAGTCGACAAAGGCACCGTTCGCCAATGCAAACGGATCTTCTACCACGTCATCGATCCGCTGGTACGGCTCCCACCAGATGCCTGCCGCATCGAAGATTTCGGTCCATTCTGCCAGTGACCGTCTGGCAATCGCCTCGTCCAGCAGGTCTCGCAACTCATCAGCGTGCTGATGGACGGCATCGGAGGTTGCGATACGCGGATCGCCGATCAACGAGTCGAGGCCGACGGCCTTCAGGATCGCATCCCGGTCGTGCCGTTGGCGCGGGTTGCCCATGAAGCAAAACCAGCGTTCATCGCGGGTGAGGAAATTTCCGACCAACGGATTCGGCAAGTCTCTGCGAGACAACGACTGCGCGCCACGGCCAGTAAACAGCTTGACCATGATGTCCCAACTCAGCATGTACAGACCGGTTCGAAGCAGCGAAACAGAAACCAGTTGACCCTCACCCGTTTTCTCGCGCGCAAGGAGCGCCGCACAGACTGCCCCTGCTGCATTCATTGCGGTCATGTGGTCACCAAACGCTGCCCGCGACTGCGGCACTTCCTGATCGCCGCGTTTGATCGTCGCGCCGATACCCGCCCGGGCCCAGACCGCGGTTGCGTCGAAAGCAGGCCGGTCTGCCGCAGGCCCTTCCCGGCCAAACCCGGTCGCATGGCAGTACACAAGGCGAGGAAACCGATCCTTGATTTGCGGGTAGTCGATACCAAGGCGCGCGAGCGAGCCTCGCCGGGTGTTGGTGACGAAGGCATCCGTAGTCTCGAGGATGCGAAACAGGATGTCGCGGCCCTCGGGTTGGCGCAGGTCAATGGCGATGCTACGTTTGCCGCGGTTGTCCAGCGCGAACGGGGGGTTGGGTTCGGGGAACCAGGCACGCAGGTTGTCGCCATCGAGCGGTTCGACCTTGATGACCTCTGCCCCCCAGTCGCAGAGAATACCGGCAGCACCCGGCCCCGCCACCAGCAAACCGGCATCAACGACACGAAATCCCGTCAGTGGACCTGACATGCTGTACTTCTCCTTCCGTTGCTATTGAGTCCGGGCTCGGTCGGCCAGTCATTTACCTGGGCTACACGCACCAGCAACCGTCGAATCGTATACTTAACTGTCTTTGGCGCTTCAATCGGTAGTGCGTGGCCACAATCTTCGAGTGCCACGAGGGCCGCCTGGAGGCACTGCAACCTGGCACTGCCGGAGCCCGCACGCCTTCACCGGGTTCGCCCGGAGAAACGGTCCCAGAGATGCCTGCGGATATTGAGCACCTTATCCAGTTCTTCCAGTCGGTGATTGCCTCGATGGATGAGGCATGCCTCAACAGCGCGCCCAGCCGGACACTCCCAGGCGAGACAAGTGACGCCTTCAGTCTGCCCGGACACCTGGGGGTCGCCTTTGCAATTGAGTCCGCGGGCCGCAAAAGCATCAAGGCCCGTTACCTGTGCATACGGATGGTCACCGGACCGCACCGGCGGCCACCAATTGACCGGGTTGGCACACAGCGGGCGATGATCGCATCCCGCCAGATACGCCGAACTACCGGGAAATTTCTGCGACGCACTGCAACAACCCGTATCGAACGGGACATTGGGATCGAGTGTCCCGTGCACATGATAAATGTTGGTCCCTGGCCGTGGTTCGCAGGTGGCGTCAGTCGGTGGTGCCGATATCGGGCCTATCGCGGCGAAAAAACCCGGCATGTCACATGCGACCGAATAAATGTAGATGCCGCCCAGTGAGTGTCCGGTTCCGAATATTCTGTCCCGGTCGATCTCCAGACCGTGGACCGTCGAGAGCCGGGTCGCAACCGCGCGAATGTAATCGTGGTCTTGTGCACGAGCCTCGGCGCCTGGTTTGCCGACGTTCCAGCCGATGCGTTCCCGGCGATCACACCTGATGTCATCGGGACTTCTGCACGCCTGCGCCATGTACAGCGTAACGAACCCGGCCTCATTTCCCAGTTCATGGAAGGGGAATCTGAGCATCCAGGCTTCCGGCACCCCTACTCCGCCATGGAAGCCCATCACTACCGGCAATGCACCTCGCGGTACCGGTTCCGGTACGCACAGAATGTAAGCACGCTCGCCTTCTCCGAAGGCAAAACTTTCGAAGGAACAGCCTGTCGGGATGTCCTTATCCTCGGCCAAACTGCCCGCCGGGAGTGACAGCGCTACCAGCATCAGAGCGATTGCAGTCGGACGTTTCATTATCTGATCTCAACTTTTGAAGATTTTTCCCGGAGACTACACTATCGAACTCTTCGAGAGCAATGACTGCATAATTTCCCAAGTAGCGTACGAGCGCAGACCTAGTTTCCACCTGAGAGGATCGAAAAGGACGGCAATTCTACGCGATGCTGCCTGGTTCAAGGACGCTCGCAATGACAACACTTCGACTCGCTTTCGGTTACTGGAGGATGCGCACTGCTCATCGTCTTGCTGGCACAAACTGGTTCCCGCCCTGACATTGACCCCACCCGGATTCTGGTGTTCTATAACCGGCGTTGTTGATGCGAGGGGTAAATCATGCCTGGCCGACTGGAAGGTAAAGTGGCCGTCATCACTGGCGGTGCATCGGGTATGGGGCTGGCGACCGTCAGGCGGTTCGTCGACGAAGGTGCGCATGTCGTCATTGGCGATATTCAGGACGAAGGTGGTGAAGCCATCGCGAGGGAACTCGGGGACCGGGTTCGCTACCAGCGTTGCGACGTGAGCCACGAAGAGGAAGTGGCCGCGCTGGTGGCCTGTGCCACCGCGTCGTTCGGCAGGCTGGACTGTATCTTCAACAATGCCGGATTCGGCGGTGTGGGCGGCGAGCTTGATCAACTCGAACTGGGCGAGCGCTATCGACATACGGTCGACGTGCTGTTCACCGGTGTGCTGGCCGGCATCAAGCACGGTTCGGCTGCCATGAAAGAAAGCGGCGGTGGCAGCATCATCAATACGGCCTCGGTGGCAGGTCTGCGCGGCGGCTGGGGACCCCATGTGTACAGCGCAATGAAAGCAGCGGTCATCAACCTCTCCAAATCGGCGGCGCTTGAACTCGGTGAGTACGGCATCCGGGTCAACGCGATCTGCCCGGGATTCATCGCCACCGCCATTTTCGCCGGTGCCGCAAACATGAACTGGCAGCAGCGCATGCAGTTCATCGCCGCGCTGGAAGAAAACGACGTGGCATCAACACCTATACAGCGTCCGGGACGCGGCAAGGACATCGCTGACATGGCGTTGTTTCTCGCCAGTGACGAGTCGACGTTCATCACGGGGCAACGTTTCGTGGTCGATGGCGGACTGACAGCGGGTACACGCCGCGAACGCCAGCCCGGTGAACCCAGCCGATTTCAGCAGATCATCGACCGGATACAGCAGGACGACGCAGGCGATGCGTGACGGGTTATCCGGGTGCATCAATTTTCTGGTCGCCTTTCCCCGGCATTTGCCCCGTTTCCCTCGCCTCTCTACCGTTTTTCCAGGCGCAGCAGTCACTTAAGGTCGCAATAGACACCTCAGAAAGCTGGGCTAATTGACGGTTTTGTCATCCAAAGACCATTAGATGACTCTTTCTTTTTCAGCCGATGGACTTTCGGAGCAAAAATCCTGCAATATCAAACACTGAGGATCTATTGGGATGAAGAGGCATGGTTGATACCACACGAATGTCAGATCGCGTTGTCATCGTCACCGGCGGCGGCAGCGGTATTGGAAAAGGCGCGTGCCTGCGAATAGCTGATGAGGGCGGTAAGGTCGGCGTCCTGGACATGCGGATGGCGCTGGCGGAAGAAGTCGCCAATGAGATTACGGCAAAAGGCGGGGAAGCCATCGCGCTTTCCTGTAATGTCACGAAAGAAAATGAGGTTGAGGCGGCCGTCGCGAAGACCGTCGACCACTTCGGTTCACTCTAGGGGATGGTTGCGAATGCGGGCACCTCGGGCCAGGGGTGGATCCACGAAACCACACTCGATGACTGGCTGGCCGTATTGGCAGTCAACCTGAACGGCCCCTTTCTATGTGCAAAGCATGCCATACCACATATGATCGCCGGTGGTGGCGGCAGCTACGTGGTCACGTCGTCTATTGCCGGATCGGTAGTCGGGCCCGGGGGCTTTGCGGCTTCGTACGCTGCTTCGAAAGCAGCAGTCATTCAACTGGCAAAGCAAATTGCCGTCGACTATGGTCCACAGGGAATAAGGGCGAACGCAATACAGCCGTCGGGCGTGGCCGAGAGCAATCTGGGTAAACACGCCAGCGAGGACAGGCAGGGTCACACGACACCACCCGCGAAACTGCCCAGGGGGCAGGCCTACCAGCCGCTCGCGAGGCGCGGACATCCCTATTCCGACTATGGTTCAGCGATTGCTTTTCTCCTGTCGGATGATGCCGGGTTCATCACAGGCACATCAATTCTTGTCGACGGAGGCCTGACAGCAACCTAGAGGGGCAAGGCCTGACCGGCTTGTGTCAATGGTCGATTGCACGATTGACAGTGGTCAGGATAAATGCGGCACCACCCCAATCCCGGAACATATTGGTGTAAGCGATGTCTTTCGAATTGCAGGCGGTTGCGAACCGGGGTGGATTGTTGCGGTCACTGGCACATGAGCTATAGCCGACAATAACGTGAACATCAGTGCTCCCGGCCGGGTCCTTCTCCTAACTGCTACGGCTGGATCGCGTACTGTTTGAAGAATTCCCACATGACACGGTTGGCGTTGATGTCGCGGCAAACATTGCCCAGCATTTCACTGGAGCGGGCGGCATCAGGCCAGGTGTGGCCACCGCCGATCAACTTGATCAAAATGACCTCAGCGCTGTTTTCGCCGTTCCCGGCCCTGGCAGCATAGGTGTATTTCTCCACCCGGCAGTTGTCGTCTGCCGTATCCGGGAACCGTTCGACGACAGGGATGATTTCACTGTTGTTGGACAGAACCCAGGCCTTGATTGTCTCATCGACGGAGATGAAGTTTGTCCTGCGTGTGGCGAGGTTGTAGCCACCGATCCACGGCAGCGCCTTGTCTTCTGTGCCATGCATATGCATGACGGGTACCGGTCTTGATGGTGTCACCGGGTTGATGCCGATGGTCCCCGCTACTGGTGCGATAGCCGTGATGCGGCTCGCTAGGTTGGACGCCAGATAGTGCGACATGATCCCGCCGTTTGAAAGCCCGGTTGCGTAGACCCGTGCCGGATCGGCGGCGTACCTCGCTTCAAGTTCATCGAGAATAGCCACAACAAATGCTACATCATCGATCTTGTTCTGCATGGCATAAGCGCAACATAACCCGCCGTTGAATGTGTTTCGGTTCGGCGTCTGTCCCGTGCCGTTGGGATAAACGACAATAAACCCCTCCTGTTCGGCCAGCTCATTCATACCTGACATCGCCAGGATCGAGCGTGCGTTGCCACCACCGCCGTGCAGATTGATGACAACAGGATATTTTGACTTTGAGCCGGGATCGTGGCTCCCCGGAAGATAAAGAAGATAGTTGCGGTCAAGCTCACCGACTTTGATCTGATGCGTCGTCGTATCGGCTGCCGCCGCCAGCGATACGCACATCAGGGCAAGCGCAGCAAGGCATCGTTGAATCATCGTGGTTTCCTCTGCACTCTTACCCTGTCCAATCAGTCAATCATAATCGAAAACGAACTTACCGAGCCAAGCACTGTTTGGAAATTCCTCGTGATGGAGGGCTTCGAATCAACAGGCGTGCTTCGGCGTTTGACCTGATCGATCAGGCGCATGAGGTCGGAAGCAGGCTTCCTGGTAGCGAACCGACCCCGTGCGCGTGGTGGGCCTATCGGGCGAAACCTCGAACCAAGCATTCAAAGCTGACGCTTTGAACGTAGTGGGCTAATCAGGCGAAAACTCGATTCAGTCTTTTGATTGCTTATCGACGGCCGCACACGTTTGGCTGCGCCAAGCCGTGTGTTGGGTGGGCCTATCGGCCGAAACCTCGAACCAGGCATTCAAAGCTGACGCTTTGAACGTGGTGGGGCTTCGGGTATAAGTCGAATAACCCCGCGCTTTGACCGCAGTCAGCGAGTACGAGCGTGGCTGGACAAGCGCTGTTATTGATTTGATGTTAATCGCGCAGGACGAACTCGCATAGCATCCCCGCCGACAGCCGGGTCAGTTTTTGTTATGGTACCGATACCAGCGCGGCAAAGAACCACATGGACAACACCACTCCCGACGGCCCCCTGCAGGGTGTCCGCATTCTTGACGTCTCCTCGGTCGTCTCCGGCCCCATGACGGCGGTTGTGCTTGCAGATCAGGGGGCCGATGTCATCAAGGTAGAACCGCCGGGTTGGGGAGACGGCATCCGGAACCTGGGTGCGTCACGCAACGGGCTCTCGGCCATTTTCTCGGTCATCAATCGCAACAAACGTTCTATTGCAATCAACCTGAAACACCCGGCAGGAGCAGGCATTGTTCGCCAGCTTGCAGCCGATGCTGATGTGCTGCTCCAGAATTACCGACCCGGCAAGATGGAAAAGCTCGGGCTCGGGTTTGAGATGTTGCAACAGCAGAATCCCGGACTCATCTATGCGTCCATCAGTGGTATGGGGGAAGTGGGGCCAAAGGCAGAGCAGAAGGTATACGACTACGTGATCCAGGGCATGAGCGGGATCACCGAGGCCCAGTCCATGGGTATGGTCAGGAGCATCATCTATGACAAGGTGACCGCGCTAACCGCCGCCCAGGCCATTACTGCCGCACTGTTTGCACGGGAACGCTCCGGCACCGGGCAGCACATCAGGATATCGATGCTGGATGCCGGCATCTATTTCAACTGGCCGGACCTGATGTGGAACTACAGCTTCAAGGGAGATGGCGTGCAATACGCCGGCGACCTTGCTGACATGTACGCGCTCAGCCCGACACGGGACGGCCATATTGTGTCACACCGACTGGGCGCGGATACCAGCGAATATTCAACGGACGAGTTGACAGACCTGCTGGCTGAAAACGATATTCCCGTGGCGCGAGCCAACAGCCGCGCTGAGGTGTTGAGTGACCCCCAGGTACTGGCCTCTGGCACACTGTATGGCACCAGGCACCCTCGCGGTGGCGACATGGTGCAGCCACGACCACCGGCCCGGTTTGGCGATACCCCCTTTTGCCTGCGCTACCACTCGCCTGAACTCGGCGAACATACCGTTGAAATTCTGGAAACGCTGGGTATGACCCTGCCGCAAATGCAGGCCCTGGCCGCAGAAGGCGCCATCGGCTGAAAGGTCACTTCGATCAATAATATTTTTTGTTAAAACAGCAAAATATTTTTGGTTTACAAAATCCTCATATATAACCAAATTTAGTTGGTTGCAGAAACAGGCGTAGTTTTGCCTTCTGCGCAAAAAATAATGGGAAACCGAAACATAAAATAAGGGTTCCTCTAGCGTTACCAGATCCTGTTCGGAGGGAGCAGCCACCATGAGACCAACATCACTTGTGCGCGCCATGGCACTGGGCGGACTCGTCGCCACCGCCATACCGGCTACAGCCGCGGAGAGTACAGAAAAAATCGAGGAAATCACCGTTACCGGCTCGTACATCAAGCGGGATAACTTTGACTCACCGTCACCTGTTGTAGTCATCGACCAGATGGAAATTGAGGCCAGTGCAACCGTCAACATGGCCGACATCATTTTCAACCAGCCCCAGAACCTCGGTACTGAGGTCATGGCTAACCCGTCTGGCACGGGTACCAGCGCATCCAGCCAACGCACTGGCGGTTCCGCACAGGGTGGTATTGGACTTGCCAACCTTCGCGGTCTGGGTGAACGTGCCACCATGGACCTGATGGACGGGCATCGCGTGCTGTTTGGTGATGCCAACTTCATCTACCCGCAGATTGCCACCCAGCGAATTGAAATCCTGCTGGACGGGGCGTCGGCACTCTATGGCTCCGAGGCCATTGCCGGTGCGGTCAACTATATTCCCGTCAAGAACTATGACGGCGTAAAAATAGAACTGTCACGCCGGGATCTCGTTGACACCAGCAGTCCAGATGATTCTGTTGCCTTTATGATCGGCCAGACGTTCGACAAGGGCAGTGCCCTGTTTGCGCTGTCTTTCCGTGAACGGGCACGAATCAAGCAGAGTGACTTCCCCGAATACCTGCAGAAGACCAGTGATGCCGGCATCAACCTGGGCGGCATCTCGTTCCCGGGTTCGATGTGGGTCACTCGCCGCAATGCCACGGGTGATATTCACCCTGCCGCACGCGCCAACAACGGCTTTACCTTCACCAATGCGTTTGAGCAGATTGATCCGGGCTGCGGCAACAGCTTCATGGATACCGGCTCGGACGTTACCCTGCCCGGCCAACTCAGGTGGGGTGCTGACAACCCGTCTACGGCGCTGCAGCGCTGCCAGACAGATTACAGCTACGTGCTGGACTACCAGTCGGAGTTAAGCCAGATCCATGGTTATGCCCGCATGGACTACCAGTTCTCCGACAACATTGCCCTGGCGTTCGACATGATGGTCGGTCGGCAGGAATTCGACACGCGGGCTGTACCCTCCCCCATCGTGTCCAACGACCCCTTCAACGTTTCCGGCGACCTGCCCGGTAACCCGTTCACCGCGTTTATTGATACCAACGCCAATGGTGTCATCGACGCCAACGAAAAACTGCGCGCCCAGGACAACTGCAACTTTGTTGATTGCTCGGGCGGCGACGGTATACCCGACCGAGATATCAATGGCGACGGCATTGCAGACCCTGCAGCCCAGGGGCAGTGGGGTGTGCCTCACCTGCTGCTCGCGACCACCGATACCGATGGTGACGGTATCCCGGACCGCCGCGACGATGATGCTGGTGGTGTTTCCTTCTCCGAGGACGTTGTGCTCGCACGCTGGACACCCTTTGGCAAGAACATCCAGGGTTTCCCCAGCGGCCTGAATGCAGATGGCACCATCGGGCGCAATCGCAACACTGACAACCTGCGCCTGTCGGGCACCCTGGACATCCAGATTCCGGATACCACCTGGAGTGTTGACATCACCGGTGTATGGGGCCGACGCTCGTCGATTTACCCGCTCGCATTCGGGTCAGTGGCAAACTTCTCAACGCCCCAGTTGCAGGACGCTTTCAACTGCGTGAATCCGGCAGACATAGCAGCGGAACGGTGTATGTCGTGGAACCCCTTCTCAACCAGCCAGTTCCTGGTGGTTGACCGCGTTGCCACCAGCACACCCACACCCCCGACCAGCCTGGCCTACAACAGCCAGGCACAGGCAAATGCCATTTTCCTGCCCAACGATGACGAGGTGATTGACGAACTCACCATGCTCGACATTGTGACCACCGGCGAGATTATTGACCTCTGGGCTGGTCCGCTACAGGTGGCGGCAGGGATTCACTATCGTCAGGAGTACCTGGACGTCCGCGTCAATGCCCTCAATTCATCGTCCACCAACACCTTCGGTACGGCCATCCAGCCACTCCGGGGAACCATGGACACGCTGGACTACTTTGCGGAGTTTAACCTGCCGCTCGTTAACAACTCCCTGCTGGGGGTTGCGGAACTGCAGTTGGCGGCACGCCGAACCACCAACGACGCTGAGGCCACCAAAGGCCTGATCGCATCCAGTTCGTTTGATGACACGGTCACCAAGTATGCCATCCTCTGGCAACCCACAGACTGGCTGTCTCTGCGTGCCAGTGTCGGTGAGGGGTTTGTGGTTCCTGAATTCGGCGATCTGTTTACCGCACCAAGGGATGCGGCGCGTGCGGTCCGGGATCCAACCTGTGGCGCCATCTCGACCGAACTGGGTGTGCAGATCAGCGATACCTTCTGTGACTACAACACCACGGGTGCAGTGCTGACCCAGACCGGTGTGGTTGAAACGATTTCCGGTGACCCGAGTCTGAAACCTGAATCGTCCACCGCAACCAACGTGGGCTTCACCCTGTCCCTGCTCGATGGTGACCTGTCCCTGCAGGCAGACTGGCTGGAAGTGGACTATGAAGACGTCATCTTCCAGTTCCGCGCCGTCACCCTGGCCAGTTTTGACGAGATCAGGTTTGCTGAATTCCTGCAGGGTTCAACCTGTGCTGACGTGACCTGTGCCGAAGCTTTGCGCCTCGACTGGATCAACAATCAGGAGGATCCGAAACTGGTGCGTGAAGGAGGTACAGGCCGCCTGGCCGGGGCGAGTGCAAGCTTCACGAACCTGCTCTACCAGAAAATTGAAGGGGGTGATGTCCAGGTTCGCTACCGACTTGACGCCCAGGATATCCCGTTCATCGGCGGCGAATATGGCGAGTTTGTGATGACCCTCAAGGGCAGCTACATGGATCTGTATGAGTTCCAGACCGGACCCGTTGATCCAATTATCAATGGCGCCGGCCAGCGGAACGACTCGGGCGCAGGCTCACAGATTCCACCGGTACCAAGGTGGCGCGCCACAACCACCCTGTCCTGGAGCATGGGCAAACATTTTGCGCGAATTTCCGGCCGATATCATTCCAGGGTTTCGGACCTCACGCCAACGGGTGCCATTCGCGCCGCCAATACGCTGGGCTACATTCCCACCTCAACCTACTGGGATCTGTTCTACAGCTATCGCTTTGATGGTCTGCTGGGGGATGGTCGAACCGTTGTCAGCGTGGGTGTACAGAACGCTTTTGACAAGCGACCCCATCCCATTGAAGACAGCGGTGGTGTCGACACCAACCTTGACACCCCACTTGGCACCAGCTGGACCCTGCGGCTTTCACACGAGTTCTGAAGCCGGACCTCGCACAACAAAGACAGCGGCCGGTGAGTTATCACCGGCCCTGTTTTCCTCAACTCATCCAGATACCATTGGTCACACGACAATCCACCAGATCCAGGGCTATGTGGATACAGAGTCCCAGCCCAAACAGCCGCGTTTTTTCGTGGGCGAAAAGTGCAACGTAGACACCCATCGGGAAAATCTCATGCAGCGGGTGAAACCCGATGCTGCACCGGTTGGGGTCGTAGACCGGATCTGCCAGCAGATGGTCGATGTCAATCAGCATACCCAGCATCATCAGGCCAAAAGCCAGCCGCCAAGTCGCTCGATAGAACACAAGACTGACAGCAAGTGGTACCAGGCCATGTAAGGCAATGTGCAGCAACGGGACCCGCCGGGCTAGTGGTGACGCCGGGTGTGCTCCGAGATTGACCCCACAATCTCTTCCCACAGCGGTTCCGGCAGATCGTGCCCCATGCCTTCAATCACCTTGAGCATTGAACCGGCAATCGCTTCATGGGTATCAATGCCACCCGCCAGGGGTACCAGCGGATCGTCCTTGCCGTGAATGACCAGGGTTGGCGTGGTGACACCAGCCAGTGCCGGTCGCCGATTGCCTGAGGCGGCAATGGCCGCCATCTGTCGCGCCACGCCAACGGGATAGAAACTGCGCTCAAAATCTTCTTTTGCCCGCTGCCGGATTTCTTCCGCGGGCACCGGATAGGCCGGGCTGCCGATCACGCCGGCAACATAAACAGACCGATCCATGACCTCTTCGACTGTGGTGCCAGAGGGACTGGTCAGTGCAGCTGATGCCTCGGGGGTGGAAGACGGTAACGCCGGATTGCCGGTACTCGACATGATCGAAACCATGGATTTGATGCGGGGTGCATGCCGCACGGCCATGGCCTGGACAATCATACCGCCCATGGAAGCACCACAGATATGTGCGGCTTCAAGACCCAGCGCATCCAGCAGTCCCACGGCGTCATCCGCCATGTCGTCCAGGGTGTAGGCCGCGCTCACGGGCTCACCCGCCTGGGCCTGGGCAAAAATCTGCATCATGTCCGGCACCCCGGCATTTTCCAGTTTGTGGGACAGGCCAATATCCCGATTGTCAAACCGGATGACATAATGGCCCTGGTCGGCCAGCATTTCACAGAAGGGTACACGCCAGCGGGTCATCTGGGCACCGAGCCCCATCACCAGCAGCAGGGGTCGCCCGGACTCATCACCAAACGTATCAAACTCGAGTGTAATGCCATTTGCAGAGACTTTTGCCAAGAATGGATTCCTTCTGGTCGAAAAGCGGCCATTACGCCACAAAACCCCTGGCAAAGACACCCCGGTACACCGGTGCTAGTATTAACTGGCTACTGATGAGGGAGATAACCGATGTCCAAGCTGCTGATTCGTGCAGGCGCTGGCCTGATGGCGCTCGTTTTGCTCGCAGGCTGTGCCAGCCAGACTGGCGAGTCGGCGCCCACCACCGGGCCCACGGGGGCGGGCATAACAACCGCCAACAATTATCGCGATGGCAACACCTGGCTCTGTCGGCCTGGCCGACAGGACTATTGCGCGATCGACCTGACAACCAGCGTGGTTGAAGCGGACGGTACAATTGCCCAGGAAAGCTGGCAGCCAGATCCGGCAGCTCCTGTCGACTGCTTTTATGTCTACCCAACAGTTTCCAATGACCTGACGCCGAACAGCGACATGAACGCTGGCCCCGGAGAAATCAGTGTTATCGCCGCCCAGTTTGCGCGCTTCGCCGCCGTGTGCCGCCCTTTTGCACCACTCTACCGCCAGGTGACGCTCACGGCGCTGCGTGCAGGCATGGCAGGCACTCCCATGGCGGTTGACCGGATGCTTGGTTACAACGACGTCAAGGCCGCCTGGGAAGATTACCTCACGCATGACAACCAGGGTCGCGGAGTTGTGCTGATTGGCCACTCACAGGGATCGGGCGTGTTGACCCAGTTGATCGCAAACGAGATTGAAGGCAAACCCATACAGGACAGGATTGTGTCTGCCCTGTTGATCGGCACACGCCTGTCGGTGCCGCGCGGGAAACTTGTGGGTGGCAGCTTCCAGCATCTGCCGCTCTGCACCAGCGCTGCCGAAACCGGCTGCGTCATTTCCTATGCGTCCTTCCGCGATACCATTGCCCCCCCTGCGGATAGCCTCTTTGGCCGGGTCCCCGGGGATGAAATGGTGGCCGCCTGCAATAATCCGGCTGCGCTCGGCGGTGGTTCTGCCCCGCTGCATGCCTACCTTGCTGCCGCTGGCGTGGGCATGAGTTCAGGCGCGCAGGGCGCCTGGGTCCAGGGAAAGACCATAGCTACGCCTTTCGTGAGTGTGCCGGGCTTGCTGAGTGCCGAATGTGTGGATAATGAACGTGGCGCCTACCTGTCGGTCACGCTGCACGGTAACCCGGACGATCCACGCACTGACGACATTGCCGGCGATGTCATGATAAACGGTGAGGTATCAGCCGGCTGGGGGCTACACCTGATTGACATGCACCTGGCCATGGGCAACCTGATTGATGTTGTGCACCAACAGGCGCACAGCTGGACCCGGTAAACATTGACGAGGATTTGACAATGTACCTGCAGCAAGCCCAGCAAGTTGAAAAATTTCTGGAGACCAGCCGCGTCGCGACCAACCACGGGATTGCCTGGAACCGTACACCCGACGGTAAACCGGTGCGAACGCTTTACCATGGCAGTGCGGGTGTGCTGCTCTATTACCTTGAGCTGCACAGGTCCACCGGCAACCAGACCTACCTGCGCAAGGCGGTGCTGGCGGGTGATGACCTGCTGGCGTACGTGGAGCACAAAGCTGCCAGCAACTCATTTCTCACTATAGGCTTTTACAGTGGCTGGCCGGGTTACGTTTTTGTGCTGAACGAACTTTTCAAGGCATCAAGAGAGAAGAAGTTTCGCACGGCGGCCATACTGGCACTCGAGTGTATGACCGCCCAGGCGACAGAAATGGGTGCTGGCATAGGTTGGATTGAACCGGTGCCTTTCTCTGACATTACCGGCATTACCGGCGAACGGGAAGTTGTCGACCTGTCTGTGGGTGCCGCCGGCGCCGGCATTATTTACCTGTACGCCCATCGGGAAAAGCTGACCGACGAAGCACTCCCTCTGGCAATAAAAGTGGCGGACAGGTTGCTGGAAGTTGCCGAACACACTGACCAGGGTCTGCGCTGGTTCATGATGGTGGACATGCCGTTTGCGTTCACCGCACCCAATTTTGCCCACGGGGGCGCCGGTGTGGGCTATTTCCTGGCTGACCTGTATCGCGAACAACCGGATCCGCGCTACCTTGACGCCGCCAGGTCCGCCGCCGACTACATCAGGTCGAGGACTGTTGAACAATCCGAGGGTTTTCTCGTCTGCCACCTGGAAGAACAGCAGCCACCGAAAACCTTCTACCTTGGCGTCTGTCACGGTCCGGCCGGTACGGGACGCCTGATGGCGCTGCTACACCAGATTACCGGTGACGAAACCTACTGGACCTGGCTCGAGGCCAACTTCCGGGGGCTGACCAGCACCGGGGCGCCGGAAGTGCGCAGCCCGGGGCTCTGGCAGAATTTTGGCCAGTGCTGCGGCGATGCGGGTATTGGCGACTACGCGCTCTTTCTGTACAAACAATCTGGCAACAAGGTTTACCTGAATTTTGCCAGGCGGATTGCCGAACACCTGGTCAAACACAGTGAAACCGGCGCCGGTATGGCCTGGTCCCAGGCTGAGCACCGTAACCGACCCGAGTTTACCGAAGTACAGACCGGGTACATGCAGGGTGCTGCAGGCATTGGCAGCTTCCTGCTTCACTTCAACTCGATCAGTGCAGGCAAACCGTGCAAGATTGCCCTGCCGGAAACGCCGTTCAGTTAGCCCATGGAACCTACAGAACTCATTTCAGCAGTCGCCGCCGCAATCAGGGATAACCTGCCGCTGCCCCCTTTCCCAAAGGACCTGACGCTCACGGAGGCCTACGGGATACAGGCGGAGGTGGTAAAACTGGTGTCGACGAATGTGCCCGGGGGTATCAAGGCCGGCGTGACCAACCGGCGCGCACAGGCGGGCCTGGGCCTGGATCATGCACTGCTGGGCCAGCTTTATACCCAGGGTGAACATGCGCCGGGAGCGGTGATCCGGGCACTGCCAAAGCTGGCCATCGAATGTGAGATCGGGATTACCCTGGGTGCTGACGGCACACCCGTCGCCGCGGGACCGGCTATTGAGCTGGTGCGCCCGGATTTTTCGCGGCCGGAAGACATAACAGCCAGCAACCTGGTGGCGAGTAATCTCGCAGCCAACCAGTTTATCAAGGGGCGCCAGCAACCCTGGTGGGAGAATCCCGCTGACTATGATGCCGTGGCCATTCACCTGACGCGTGATGGTGAACTGGTTGCCTCTGCAACCCTGCGCGACTCACTTGATGGCCCGGTCTCGGCACTGGACTGGATGATCCCGCAGGCAAACATGCTCGGGCATAACCTCAGCAACGCTTACCTGATGACAGGCACCTGCGGCAAGGTTGTGCCCGCCACGCCGGGTCATTACATTGCCGACTACGGGCTGCTGGGCAGCCTGGAATTTACCATCCAATAGCGGGCCACAAGCGAAATCCAAAGAAGAAGAGGGAGACACAGAGATGGACCAGGGACAATTCACCGGTTTTACCGTCGAGATGGAGGCACCGGGCATCACCTGGTTTACCTTCAATGAGCCGGAGAAACTGAACGGCATGAGCTCCGCAAAAAAGCGCGACCTGATCGAGGCGTTAACCCAGGCGCAGATGGACAACGCGGTCAGGGTCATTGTGTTTACCGGGGAGGGGCGGGCTTTTTGTGCCGGGGATGATCTCAAGGCCTACAGCCATACACAGTCCAACGAACATGCGCTGGTGCCACCCATCCACCCGGGTCACGATTCTGCCATCGGCACCTACAATGGCCTCCGGCACATTTCCCAGGCGCTGAACCTGACTATCCGCAGCCTCGACAAACTGACCATTGCTGCAGTCAACGGTATCGCTATTCAGACCGGCCTCTCGCTCGCCCTGTCCTGTGACTTCAAGCTGGCCGCGCAATCCGCGCGCCTCGGCAGTGCAACCCTGCGTTTTGGTCTCTTGCCTGATGAAGGCGGCCAATACCTGCTGCTGCAACACATGGGATTAACCCGGACCATGGACTTCCTGATGCGTAAACGGATTGTCACTGCGGCAGAGGCGTTTGAACTGGGGCTTGTCAACGAGGTGGTGCCCGACGAAAAGCTGATTGAAGCAACCCGGGCGCTGGCACTTGAACTGGCCAATGGACCACAGGTGTCAATGCGGCTCCTGAAGCGATCGGTGTACCAGGCAGCGGACATGACCATTGAGCAGGCCTGTGATGAGATCGCGGCCAAGACAGCGATCAGCGACCATCATCCCGACGCAAGGGAAGGGGTACGGGCGTTCCAGGAAAAGCGCCAGCCAGCATTTAACCACTGGCTGAAAGACTTCGAATAGGCCTGGCAGAAACTTAAGGCCAGGGGGGCAGGAGGGACGGGCAAAAAAAACGGCGGGTAAACCCGCCGTTTTTATTTTCTTGCCCTTTCAGTCAGTTCAGACTTAGAAGGTTACGTTCACACCAACAGTGAAGATACGACCCAGGGTATCGTAGTTACCCGGGAAAGTATTACCAGAGTTGGAGCTGGTGTCACCTGCCTCGTTACCAACAACGGGCGGATCTTCGTCAAACGCGTTGTCGATACCGAAGTTTACGCTGACATTCTCCAGTACGTCGTAAGAGGCGTAGAGGTCAATGTAGTCGTAGGCATCAATCGTGCGGAAAGCCGGGAACACGGACGCAACCTGAGTCGGTCGAATGTCAACCGAACCAATGTGACGCCACATACCAGACACAGTCAGCTTGTTCCAGCTCCAGGTTGCACGTGAAGTCCAGCGCAGATCAGAAACCGGGTCACAGTCAGTAGAGAAGAAACCTTTACAGTCAATTACCGGAGTAACCGCGCTGCTCTGGCTTTCCTGGGTCAGGTACTTGTGGATGTTGGCACCAATGTTCAGGTTACCCATGCCACCGAGGTCAATATCAAACTTGAAACCAAGCTCAATACCTTCAGCCTGGGCGAAGTCCAGGTTGGTGGTAAACAGGTTGATACCAGCACCGGAGATGGTGAGGTCACCACCAACACGGTTAACTTTCGCGCACTGTGACGCGATACCGGCAACGTAACAACCGTCCAGGATTTCCTGAGCTGAGAACTCACCGATTACATCTTTAATTTCGATGTCGTAGTAGTCCAGGGTAATCACCGTGTTCTGTACGAAATCGAGTTCCGGTGTAAACACCAGGCCAACAGTCAGCGTGTCAGCTTCTTCCGGATTCGGCGGATTCAGCGGGTCAGAACCACTGAACAGCGTAACCTGGCCAGAAATCACGTCCTGAACTGTACCCACCTGACCAGCAGTCATGCCGGTAGAGATACACAGTGCGGTCAGCGTTGCGTCGATGTTGGCAACGTTGGCAATCGAACAGGGGTCCTGGTTGGCGTTGTCCAGACCGGTGGTTACCGGCGAGAACAGTTCACCCACGTTAGGTGCACGGTTTGCCTGCTGCTGCATCACGCGTACGAGCAGGGAGTCAATCGGACGCCAGTTCAGGCCTACTTTCCAGGTGTCGGCAGAGCCGGTAGAAGAGTAGTCAGAAGCGCGGTAACCCAGTTCCAGATTAAGGGACTGTGCGAAGTCAGAACCTTCAACCAGCGGCATGATGGCCTCTACGAAAAACTCGTCAACCTTGTAACCACCCGCGATTGGCAGGATGTTACCACCTGCACCACCCTGACAGCTTGCCGGTGCCAGCTTCAGGCACTCATCAGGCTCGAGAGCACCATTTTCTTCCCGGGTTTCAAAACCAATGTCGAAGGCCAGTGCGTTGTCAGCCGTCGGCAGTTTTGCACCCTGCAGGACACCACCAAAGCTGGCGTTGAACACCAACTGGTCGTAGGTCTGCTGCTGCAGCGCAATCGCCTGGGCGTAACCCGCCATGGCCGGTGTGATGGTACCAAAACCACCAAACAGGTCGATGGGTACACAGGTCGGGTCACCGTTGGCACAGGTTACGCCATCGGTGGAATCCAGCGCGTTCTGGATGTTGGTCAGGTTGGTGTAACCACCACGTACGGTTGTACGGTTGGTTTCGCCATACTGGAACACCACGTTGTAGTGGAAGTCATCAAAGACATCACCTTCAACACCGGTTACAAACTGGAAGTGGTCGGAATCGTAGTTTTCCGAACGGGTTCCAAGTTCCAGGGTACGACGACGCATGACCATGTAGAGGTAGTCGCCATCGTCAACGATGCCATTACCATTGGGGTCTTCAAAAACACCACTGCCGGCAGAAGCACCAGGAACCAGGTCGCCGGCAGTCACTGCTGCATTAGCCGTATCCAGGATCAACTGCTTGGCCTGGGCATTCTGGCTCATGTAGAAGTTGGCAACCGGTACGCGGAAAGGCTGACCAAAAGTACCGGAAGGGGCAACCTGCTGTCGGACAGTCACGTTGCTGTACTGGAAGCGCGAGTAGACATTAACGGAATCGTCAATCTCGTAGTTGGCGCTGACATAACCGGAGTACTTTTCCTGAGGTGTCTGGTAGTAGTTGAACGGGTTGAAGTTAAACACCGAACACTGACTGCCCAGGGTGCGGTCATCGCGATACTGGCCAAAGGTACCCGTTGCGCCAACAATCTGCATACGGGTCGGGATAGATGTGGTGGAACCACCCGAGACAACAGCACCGGTGCCGGGGCTACAGTTATCCGTGGTCGGAGCCGAAACGCCGTTCAGGAATTCCGTCAGGTTAGCACCGGATGCTGTATCAATACCGATGTTACCCAGTGGACGCTGGCCCAGCAGTACAGCTTCACGGTCCTGCCAGGTGATGTTCATGGACACGTTACCGCGACCACCGTCCAGGTTTGAACCCAGGGTCAGGGACATGTTACGCACCATGCCATCACCTTCACCAGTTTCAGACTGCTGGGTGCGGAAATCAACACCTTCAAAATCGTCTTTCATGATGAAGTTCAGGGCGCCAGCAATAGCGTCTGAACCGTATACCGCAGAAGCACCACCGGTGATGATATCTACGCGTTCAATCAGCGCGGTCGGGATAACCTGAGTATCAACAATACCGTTGTAGTTATATGGCGTCATGCGCAAACCATTGGTCATCACCAGGTTTCGCTGGGTGCCAAGACCACGCAGGTTAATGGACGCAGCACCTGCCGTACCATTGTTCACGTTCTGGTTGTCACCAGGAATGGTAACAGGCAGATTTCGCAGGATCTTTTCTACTTCAACTTCCTGCGTCATTGAGATTTCTTCTGAATCAACCGAGAAAATCGGGCTTGAAGAAACGGTACCAGGAACACGAATACGCGTACCGGTAACAACCACTTCTTCGAGCATTTCCTCAGCGAAGGCTGGAGCGCTGGGCAGGCTCGCCATGAGCGCCGCAGCGGTACCTATGGCTAGCGCCATTCGGTTTGGTTTGAACATTATTACCCCCACAAGATGGATAACTTCTTTAAATCAGACTTCTTTTGAAAGTCTGCCCCCGGGCAACCGTGGTAAACGGTTTCACACGGATATGACACACAGCCATAACCGAGGCCCGGGGCGCATTCTACCCGAAGAAAACCCAAAAACCCCAGAAAAAACGCAAAAAAATTAAGAAAAAGTGAAAGACCGCATGTATCTATCTGTTTTTATTGCCATTTTTTGGCGCAGAACTATGAAGAAATGCCGTTTCTGTGCCCCAAATTGGCACATTTTCAATCTCAGATTTAACCCGAGCCTCTATTGCCAACCATTTGTTTTTGGTCGATTTTGGCACAGTCGGCCAGACCCACGGCGACCTATCGTCAGACCACCAGGAATCGATTGTCCAGAACAGCCGAGGTGAACGCTAATCAAGCGGTCCGCGCTCCGCGCTGGCGACTTCAAGCCGGCGTGCCAATTGCCAGTGAATGGCAAACAGGGCCCCCGATACCAGCAGGAAAATAGCCATCTGGATCAAGCTGCGTGCAGCGTCATGCCGGTGGGTTTCCATCACCTGGGCAAGCCGGGCCTCCCGCCGCGCCGTCACTTCCGCTTCAGACAGCGGCAGCGCAGGCGCGGGCTCTGGCACAAACCCGGGTCGACCACCCGGTACAATAAAAGCCGCGGGCGCGCTCAACATGCCGGCCGCGCGGAAGTTCTCAAAGGACTGCAATGACTGGTAGGTCCAGGCATCCAGGGTAAATCGGGGAAAACTGATCTGGACTACATCAAAAATGGCAACACCGCTGACAATCGCCATGCAGAGAATGGATGCAAACCACACCGCCAGCGCATAAATGAGTGAACATCTTTATAAGCTCATCATCAGGAACCCGGTGATGGCGGCATTGTTGGGGCCAAGTGAAGGTACAACCATACGCTTCACGTCGGTAATCAGCCGCCGGTATCCCTCGTAGAATTCAAAGGTCGGGGTTGGCGCATAAACCAGTTCCGAGGCGCCGAGGTAACGGACAATGCCTTTTGCTGTGGTCGGCTTCACAAACACCTCACGCGTCGGCGCAAAGTAAAAGGGGACGGCGGAGACAATGGACCAGCGCGCAATCCTGTGCCGGGCCAGCATGTCCACAATCTGCTCAAACCCCTGTCTCTTCCGCCTGCCCGTCAGGCGCGCCTGGTATGCGCTCGCCAGCAATGCCCGGTCCGATGAGTTCAGCGAATCTATAAACTGGCGGAATGCCGGTTTCTCAAAGCGGGATACCATACTGGAACGACTGATTATCCTGACCAGCACCTCGGCAAAGGCGTTAGGCTGCTCAAAGAGAGTTGGTGTCAGGTGTTCCTGCGCGTAGGCAGCAAGCTGATCCACGTTATGGCGCTTGCGCACCGTTTGCAATTCCGCATCGGCAAATCCGTCCGGATACTGCTGGAGGAACAACGCCTCCGCCTCCCTGACCCTGTTGACGTTCATCACCCTTCCTCGCTTAGTCCAGCCGGTACACCCGCGCTGCGGTCCCACTGAAGATTGCTGTCTTTTCCGACTCGCTGAGCCCCATCCGCTGGGCAATCAGTTTGAAAGTATTCCAGAGCGTCCGGTAAGAGACACACTCCTTGTCAACCGGGAAGTTGGACTCGAACATGCAGCGATCAGGGCCAAACGCCTCTATGGCGTAGTGGTAGCGTGGATACAGCAATTCCAGCAGCTCCGACGATCCAATTGGGGCGCGACGCTTATGCATGTGAAACGGCGGCTCCCAGGGACCAACCCGCTGCTGCGCCCCACCCACCTTCATGACAACATTCGGGCAGGCAGCCACGGCGTCAATACATCGCTGCCACTCGGCCACTTCGGCTGCATCTGCCGCGGGATCAATGCGGCCACCCAGGTGGTTGACGATAACAGGCACATCCGGCACCTGCTGTGCCAGCCTGGCCAGGGTTGGCAAGCGCAGGAAGTCCGGCGAATAGTTGTCGTAAGAAAGATTCAGCCGGCCCAGCTCGGCATAACCGGCGAGGAACTCGGGGTTCAGGTCCGAGGGAAAAGCACTTCTTATGCCACGAAAATTGGCTGAAGCTGCCAGGTGTGCTTCCAGCACCGGCCTGACGGCTACTCCCAGCCTTAGGTCCGCCGTACTGAAAATACCCGTACACAAACGCGTATCACCATAGACGCCGGAACGGCTCATGGCTGCAATACCCTGCACAAACTCGGTTTCACCCACACAGCGAAACTCCTCCGGACCGTCCGCCCGATAAAAGGCGTTACACTGGGCAAAAACTGTCTGGGTAATGTTGTGGCCTGAGGTGGCTATGTCCCGTGTCATCTCCTCACACAGGTAGACTTTCTGCTCGAAGTCCGCATGAGGTGGCGTCGTAAAGGTTCGTAGATCCCACAGGTGATGGTGCGGGTCAATAATAGGCAACGCCGGCTCCAGCACCGGCTCCGGTGTTTCACTGGCGAGCCAGGATTCAATTGCCCGGTTTTCATCGAAGCTGCCGGCCATCACTAACCCTCCTCTGATTCCAGTTGTTCCCAACGTGCGAACAGTGTCGCGAGCTCGCTCTCTGCCGACTGTAGCGCCTGCGTCAGCCTTGCCTGCTCGGCAGCCGGCTTTTCATGGAAGTCGGCAGCTGCCAGCAGGCCGTGCAACTGTGCCAGAGCCTGCTCTTTGCGATCAATCAGGTCAGGCAGGGCCGCCAATTCACGCTCGCGCTTCTGTCGATCGCGCTTCTCCTGTTTCTTTTCGGCAAAACTCGTCGTGCTGACCACAGCGCCTCGCGCCAAACCCGACTCATGCCCGCCGTGCCAGCCGTCAAAGCTGCCTCCGCCGCTTCGCCAGTCTGTATAGCCACCAACATACTCGGTGATTCGCCCATCACCTTCAAATACCAACAGGCTCGAAACCACGTTGTCGAGAAAAGACCTGTCGTGGGTGACCAGCAGCACCGTGCCCTGGTAGTCAATCAGCAGTTCTTCCAGCAACTCCAGGCTTTCAACATCCAGGTCGTTGGTGGGTTCATCCATCACCAGCAGGTTGGCGGGCAGGGAAAACAGCTTGGCCAGCAACAACCGGTTCTGTTCACCACCCGAGAGCACACGAACCGGCGCACGTGCCTGGTCCGGGGTAAACATGAAGTTGGCAAGCCAGGTCACCACATGCACGTTTCGGCCATTAATCTCCACGTACTCGCGGCCATCCGAAATCGTATCTGCCACCGTCTGCTCAGGATCAATCTGTGCCCTGACCTGGTCAAAATAGGCCACGTCGAGTTTTGTGCCCGTGCTGACTGACCCTGCATCGGGTGCCGTTTCCCCGAGCAGGATGCGCAGCAGCGTGCTTTTGCCAGCGCCATTGGGGCCAAGGATACCCAGCCTGTCACCCCGCTGGATGATGAGATCAAGGTCCCGGATGACACACCTGTCGCCATAAGATTTGCTCACGCCTTCGAGCACTTTCACCAGTTTGCCGGAGCGCGATCCACTGTCCGCTTCCAGCTTGAGTGACTTTGCCTCGCGCCGTCCCTGCCGTTCCAGCCGCATCTTTTCCAGTGCCCGCACTCTGCCCTCGTTACGCGTCCGACGTGCCTGGATACCCTGGCGGATCCAGGCTTCCTCTTTCCTGAGGCGTTTGTCGAACTCACGGTTGTGTACCGCCTCGACCTCAAGCTGGTGGGCGCGCCGTGTCAGGAAAGATTCATAGTCACAGTCCCAGCGTGTCAGCAACCCGCGATCGATATCTACAATAGACGTTGCCACCTGCTGCATCAGCCTGCGATCGTGGGTCACAAACACCAGGGTGCCATCAAATTCGTTCAGCTCACGCTCCAGCCATTCGATGGTTGGAATATCCAGGTGGTTGGTGGGTTCGTCCAACAGCCAGAGATCGGGTTCCGTCACCAGCGACTTCGCCATGGTCACGCGTCGTCGCCAGCCGCCCGAGAGGCTGTCGAGGGTTGCGTTGCCATCCAGCTTGAAACGGTCCAGTACCCGCTCAATCAGGTGGCTGAAAGACCAGGCATCGGCGTGGTCAAGCTTCTGTTGCA
Source organism: Pseudomonadota bacterium (assembly GCA_047947185.1). Lineage (GTDB taxonomy): Bacteria > Pseudomonadota > Gammaproteobacteria > Pseudomonadales > Azotimanducaceae > JANQJA01. The sequence goes on along the minus strand of CP170502.1, from coordinate 5,261,252 downwards.
CCCGGCCCAGCTCTGCCTGTTTCGCCTCGGTGAAGCTACCGGTCTCCATCTCCTGCAACAGGTGATGATAGCGACGCAGGATTTCACCCGTGCCCGCAAACGCCTGGGAAACAACATCAAACACGGTCTGTGCTGAACCTTCTGGCAGGGTCTGTTCCAGTACGCTGACCTTGAGTCCGGGCTGCCGCCAGACGCTGCCGCCATCCGGCTGCAGGTCACCGGCGATCAGCTTGAGCAACGTACTTTTGCCCGTGCCATTGCGCCCGCTGATACAGAGCCGCTCACCTTTGCTGATCGACAGTTCAGCATGTTCCAGCACGCGGCTTTCGCCAAAGGCAACGGTAAGATCGGTACAGGTCAGAATAGCCAGGGGATTTTCCTCTAGAACGAGCGCGGCATGTCAAGAACGTGTTCACCAATATAACTGAGGATCAGGTTCGTCGATATGGGCGCAATCTGGTAAAGCCGCGTTTCGCGAAACTTTCGCTCGATATGGTACTCCTTGGCGAACGCAAAACCGCCATGGGTCTGCATGCAGACATCACCGGCGCGCCAGGAGGCCTCGGATGCCAGCATTTTTGCCATATTGGCCTCAGCCCCGCAGGCTTCACCGGCATCAAACATGCGCGCGGCTTTCTCAACCATCAGCCCGGCAGCCTCAACCTCGGCATAACATCGTGCAATGGGAAACTGGACCCCCTGGTTCTGGCCTATGGGCCGACCGAAGACTACCCGGTCCCTGGCATAGGCGCTTGCCTTGTCTATAAAGTAGCGGCCATCACCCACACACTCAGCGGCAATCAGAATGCGTTCAGCATTCATGCCATCCAGAATCACCTTGAACCCCCTGCCCTCTTCACCCAACAGGTTGTCTGCCGGAATCCGCAGGTCATCAAAAAACAGTTCGCAGGAATGGTGGTTGATCATCGACTCAATGGGCCGGATTTCGAGCCCGTTCCCCCTGGCGGCCTGCACGTCCACGATAAACGCGGACAGCCCTTCGGTCTTTTTGGCCACCTGGTCGCGTGGAGTGGTCCGTGCCAGCAGGACCATCAGATCCGAGTGCTCTATCCGGCTGATCCACACCTTCTGCCCGTTAATGACATAGTCATCGCCATCACGCACGGCCAATGTCTTCAGGCTGGTGGTATCCGTGCCCGTGGTCGGCTCGGTCACGCCAAAACTCTGCAGGCGAAGTTCACCCGCGGCAATTTTGGGCAGGTAGTGTTTTTTCTGGGCTTCACTCCCGTGCCGCAGTACGGACCCCATCACGTACATCTGTGCATGACAGGCCCCGGCATGGGCGCCCGAGCGACAGACTTCCTCCATGACTGCCGCGGCTTCCAGGACACCCAGCCCCGCCCCCCCGTAAGCCTCGGGAATCAGCACTGTCAGGAAGCCGGACCGGGTCAGTTCCCGCACAAAATCCGTTGGGTAACCCTGCGTGCGATCCAGCGCCAGCCAGTAATCCTCACCATACTTGAGGCACAACTGGCGCACTGCCTTGCGAATTTCTGTTATCTCACCGGCTTCGGTCATGTTCAATTTTCCTCCAGGAAAGTTCCGTGGACATCAGGGCGACTGGAAAGCGCCGAGTACAGCCAGGAAATCAGGTCCGTACTTGTCCCGCTTGCGTTCACCCACGCCACTCAGTCCACCAAATTCGGCAATTGTTCGGGGCATCAACTCGGCCATCGCCCGCAGGGTTGCGTCATGGAAGATCACATAGGGTGGTACCCCCTGTGCCTCCGCCAGGGTGCGACGGCATTCCCGCAGTGCTTCCCACAGGTTGATGTCGATATGCCCGGGCAGCGGCGATCTGGTCTGTCTTGCGGCAGTTTGCCGTTTCTTCGGGTCTTGCCTCAAACTCACGCTTTCTTCCCCGCGCAGCACAGGCCGGCATTTCTCTTCCAGCCTGAGACCGCCAAACCGGTCCATATCCACGGACAGAAGGCCCCGGGCAACCAGCTGGCGATACACCGACCGCCAGCTATCCGGGTCCCGGTCACGACCAACCCCAAAAACTGGCAGCTGATGGTGATCAAACTGGTGCACCTTGTCTGTCTCCTTGCCGACAAGGACGTCAACCAGGTGGCCGACCCCAAAACGCTGCCCCGTGCGATAGACCACACTCAGCGCCTTTTGCGCAGCCTCGGTACCATCAAAGGTATCCACGGGTTCAAGGCAAGTATCACAGTTACCACACTGCACCGGTGAGACCTCATCAAAATAGGCCAGCAACGCATGGCGGCGGCAGGTGGTAATCTCACACAGGCCAAGCATGGCATTCAGCCGGTGCTGCTCAATCCGCTTGTACTCCTCACTGCCCTCGGACGACTGCAGCATCTGCCGAAGCTTCATTACGTCCTGCAGGCCATAAACCATCCAGGCATCAGCCGGCAGACCATCTCGCCCGGCACGGCCGGTCTCCTGGTAGTAGGATTCAACGGTTTTGGGCAGGTCCAGGTGTGCGACAAACCGCACATCAGGCTTGTCGATGCCCATGCCGAAGGCAATAGTCGCCACGATAATCACACCTTCACCCTTGAGGAACCGTGACTGATGCGCTGCCCGGGTCCTGGCATCCATCCCGGCGTGATAGGCGAGCGCCTCAAATCCCTGTTCGCGCAGCCAGGCTGCCGTATCTTCGGTCTTCTTGCGTGACAGGCAGTAGACAATGCCCGCATCACCGGCATGCTCATCCCGCAGGAAACGCAGGAGTTGCTGGGTCGGGTTCTGTTTCAGGGCAATACGATAGCGGATATTGGGCCGGTCAAACCCGGCAAGAAACTGGGCTGCACCCTGCAGGGCCAGGCGTTCAATGATGTCTGCCCGCGTCCGCGCATCCGCGGTGGCCGTCAGGGCAATACGCGGCACATCAGGAAACTCGGCTGCCAGCAGGTCCAGTTGCAGGTAGTCCGAACGAAAATCGTGCCCCCACTGGGACACACAGTGCGCCTCGTCAATGGCAAACAGGCTGATATCCACCTGGCGCAGGAGCTCCAGGGTCCGCGACTGAACAAGGCGCTCCGGTGCGATGTACAGAAGGTCAAGCCGGCCATGCCGCAGTTCGCGCTCTATCTCGACCACCTCCTCTGCCTGCAGCGTCGAGTTCAGGAAACTCGCGCGCACACCAAGCTCCCGCATGGCATCCACCTGGTTCTGCATCAGGGCGATGAGCGGTGAGATGACAACACCACAACCCTGCCGGACCAACGCCGGGATCTGGTAACAGAGCGACTTGCCGCTGCCCGTGGGCATAAGAACCAGTGCGTCCCGACCTTCAACCAGCGTGCTGATCACCTCGTTCTGGGGTGATCGGAAGTCTTCAAAACCAAAAGTGTTGCGGAGTACAGCGAGTGCATTGTTCATGGCCGGGATTATACGTGGACGATCCACGCTTTGGGGGCATCCGGGGGAAAACCTGACCATTCGTCGGTTCAGGTTAGCATTGCCGCCAGCTTGTCGTAAGGTTAGAGGCCCGACTTCAGGATTGAAGGTGGAAAAGACATGGAAAAGGACAGGGCCCGCACGGATGCGGAAACTATTGAAGGCCTGCTTGCTGAACTCGAAGCCGAGATTGCCAGACTGGAGGACTTGCTGCAGAACACTAAGCGCCGGTCAGAGAATAGCGGGAAAACTGCACATCGCCGAAGAATCACGCAGGTCGCCTGACCCACATCAATGGCAGGTTGTGGCGCCAGTGCCAGAATGATGCTTTATCCCACTGGAATTCACGCATGATTCATGAAGTAACTGGCGACATTCTCCTATCCAAAGCACAAGCCATCGCCCACGGCATCGCCGCCAAAGATCCGATGAACCAGGGCCTCGCCCTGGCACTGCATGAGCGCTTTCCTGCCATGCACAAGGACTTCCACCACTGGTGCAATGCATCCCACCCCAAACCCGGTGATGCCTGGATGTGGGGAAGTGCCGAAGGTCCGCGCATCGTGAATCTGATTACCCAGGAAGGCGGCTACGACCATGGCAGCAAACCGGGCAAGGCCACGGTCAAGCATGTCAGCGACAGCCTCAAGGCACTGGTCAAGATTGCCCAAAAAGAAGGCTTTACCTCTCTGGCCCTGCCAAAACTGGCAACCGGCGTCGGCGGACTCAACTGGGATGAGGTGAAACCGGTGATTGAAGACCGACTGGCCGAATTGGATATCCCGGTTTACCTCTACGTTGAATATCACGCCGGACAGGCCGCAAAGGAAAGCTGATTTTGCGCTAAACTCCCGGGTCTGATTTAAGGATTCGGGAGTCTGGTATGCCAGGTCCACTCAACGGTTATCGCGTCCTCGACCTCACCACGGTAATTTCCGGCCCTTTTGCCACCATGCTGCTGGCGGACCAGGGTGCGGATGTCATCAAGGTTGAAGCCATAGACCGCCCCGACCACGCACGCGGGGCCGGACACGGCGATAACCAGTTTACTGCCACGTTTCTCAACAACAACCGCAACAAACGCGCGGTCACAATTGATCTCAAGTCCGATGCCGGCCGGGAACTGTTGTTGAAACTCGCAGCAACGGCAGACGTGTTTATCCAGAATTTCCGCCCGGGTGTGGTTGAGCGCCTGGGTATTGACGAGGATGCGGTGCGGCAGGCTGCCCCCAACATCATCTATGCCTCGATCAGCGGCTTTGGTGAAACCGGTCCCTGGTCCCACAAACCGGTTTACGATCCCATCGTACAGGCGATCAGTGGCCTCACCACCATTCAGGCCGGATCCGACGAGGAGCGACCCCGCCTGGTCCGGACCATCCTCCCAGACAAACTTACCGGCATGACCATGGCGCAGGCAATCAGTTCGGCACTGGTTGCCCGGGAGCGTACCGGTGAAGGCCAACACGTCAGGGTCAGCATGCTGGATGCGGTCATTGCCTTCCTCTGGTCTTCAGATATGGGCGGCCAGACTTTTGTCGGTAAAGAAGTCAGCGTCCAGCGTGCAGCAACCTTCATCGACCTCATTTACGAGACCCGTGACGGTTACATCAGTGTGTCTGCCATGACCAACACCCAGTGGCAGGCGCTCTGTGATGCGCTGGGGCATCCGGAATGGAAAGACGATGATCGCTTCAGGACACCTGCGCTGAGAGACACAAACGCAAATGAGCGCCTGCAGATGACCCAGGATGCACTCCACGCAAGAACTGCAGCCGAGTGGCTGGAGATTCTTGATGCAGCGGGTGTGCCCTGCGCACCGGTACTCAAGCGCAGGGAAATGATCACCCATCCCCAGGTGCTCGCCAGCGACCTGATCGTTGAACTGGATCATCCGGTGGCGGGCAGGATCAGGCAGACCCGGCCGGCAGCCCGCTTCAGCAAAACCACTCCGGAACTTCGCCAGGGGGCACCCGGGCACGGCGAGCACAACGACGACGTTTTTGCGGAACTCGGACTGACCGCTGATGAACTCGCGACGCTGCGCAACAGGGGCATAGTGTCGTGAAAGTGGGCCTTATCTCCGACACGCACATTCCCGAAGCCATGCCTGCGCTCTGGCCCCAGGTGTTTGACCTGTTTGCGGACGTTGCCTGTATCCTCCATGCCGGTGATATCCATGATATTGGGGTGATCGACCAGTTGCATGAAATTGCCCCTACCTATGCGGCTCGCGGCAACGGTGATGACGGCTCTGGTGGGCGCAGCGCCCAGCCCGAAGACCCTCGCCTGAAAGACACCTGGCTGCTTGAGCTGAACGGGTTTCAGGTTGGCTTGACGCACTACGTACCCATGCCGGAAATGCCACCCCACCTGACCGTCAGTCGGTGGGTTGACCGGTTGTTCCCCGGGCAGAAACCCGATGTGTTGATCTACGGTGATACCCACGTGGAGCAGATTGACCTGATCGACGGTGTCCTTTGCGTCAACCCGGGTTCGCCAACCTTTCCCCACAATCTTAATGCACAACTGGGCACCATCGGTTTTCTGGATCTTTCCGGGCACCGCCCCATCGCTACCATTCACCAACTCACGGAAAACGGCATTGAGCCATTTGACTGGGCGGCGTCACGCCGCCCCTGGTAAACAGGCAAGCAGACACTTTTGACTGGGCGGCGTCACGCCGCCCCTGGTAAGCAGGTAAATTGACCTACGTGACTGGGCGGCGTCACGCCGCCCCTGGTAAGCAGGTAAATTGACCTACGTGACTGGGCGGCGTCACGCCGCCCCTGGTAAGCAGGTAAATTGACCTATGTGACTGGGCGGCGTCACGCCGCCCCTGATAAGCAGGTAAATTGACCTATGTGAATGGGCGGCGTCACGCCGCCCCTGATAAGCAGGAATACAGCCATGACCAAATTTTCGATTCTCGACCTGTCTCCCATTGTGGAAGGCAGCACACCGGGCCAGGCACTGAACAATTCGCTGGATCTCGCCAGGCATGCCGAGCGCCTTGGCTTTAACCGCTACTGGGTCGCGGAACACCACAACATGCGCGGCATCGCCAGTGCTGCCACCTCGGTTGTGATCTGCCACATTGCGGGCGGCACCAGCACCATCCGCGTCGGTGCCGGGGGCATCATGTTGCCGAACCACGCGCCGCTGGTTATCGCCGAGCAGTTTGGCACCCTCGCCTCGCTGTTTCCGGGGCGCATTGATCTGGGCATTGGGCGTGCACCGGGTACCGACCAGGTGACCTCCATGGCCTTGCGCCGCAACCTGAATGGCAGCGTGGAAGATTTCCCCCGGGACCTGGTGGAACTGCAGCACTACCTGAAACCCGCACAGCCCGGCCAGCGCGTGATAGCAACACCCGGTGAGGGAACCCAGGTGCCCATCTGGATACTGGGTTCCAGCCTGTTTGGTGCCCAGCTTGCTGCGATGCTGGGTTTACCCTTTGCCTTCGCGTCCCACTTTGCCCCGGCCCTTATGCAGGAAGCGCTCGAGATCTACCGGTCCCGGTTCAAACCCTCGGAGGAACTTGCAGAACCTTATGTCATGCTGGGTTACAACGTCTGTGCCGCGGACACGGCAGAAGATGCACAATTCCTGCGTTCGTCATCTGTACTGTCGTTCCTCAGCCTGCGTAAGGGCCAGCCGCGCCGTTTGCCGCCGCCCGTTCGCAACCTGGCAGAACAGCTTGAGCCGCTGGACCGTGCCATCCTGGAACAGATGAACAGCCCCACGGCGGTCGGCACCCTGGATGATATCGCGAGCGGTATGGGCCAGTTTATCGAGGACACGGGCGCGGATGAACTCATGCTGGTCTGCTCAATTTATGAACACACCAAACGTGTGCACAGTTTTGAGATAGTGGCAGAGGCTGCCCGCCAGCTTGACCTGGTGGCAGCCTGAGCGCGGCTCAAAAGCAGCTGGCTGCGGGGCTGATGACATAAATCTGTAATTAAGGGTAACTGATTGAAAAACAGGCATCCCGACTCCATGGCCCTCCCGCGCAGGACACGACCTTCCCATTTGGACCCGGTCAGGCTGCAAGCATCATTGATCAGATAATTCGCCAATCAGGTATTCTGCCAGCTCGCTCCACGCGTACGGACTGTGATCACTACCGTAACCTTTGGTGCGCATGCCCAGGGTTGCTTCCTTGCCACACCAAGGCACCAACACTGCGGGCGGTGTGGGATGCTTTGGCACATAGGTTGAGAGATCGTAGACCTTGCCCTCTATTACCATCCAGCAATCCTGCAGGTTGTTGTGCTTCGCAACTTCTTCAGCTGTATAGGTGCGCGGCTCAGCAGCTCCGGTTCTGGTATTGCCTTGATCATGGGATTCCGCGAGGACATGGAGTGCCATAATCGTAGCGACACTTGAAAAGAATGCGACAACGGCAGAGTAGCAGAGCTTTTTCATAACAGGTTAAACTCCTCGGTGTGGATGGCTTTTCCGCTGACGCCACCGTGCAATACCACTTTGCGCGCAAGTCCAAGCAGTGGCGTCGGACCACAAATGTAAACCCTGCGCGATGTCAAATCCTGACATCGTGCTGAAATGTACCCGGTGGAGAGCGGTCCCTCTTTATAGAAGTAGTGCATATGAAACTGGAAGGAGGGGAGCTCTGCTGCGATCGCGGAAAACTCGTCCAGAAACAGTGCGCGGGCTTCGTCCTGCACACAGTACAGCAGGCACACGTTTAGGCTCGAACCTTGCGCACGCATTTCACGCGCCCGACCTAAAAAGGGCGTAATGCCAATGCCCCCTGCAACCCACAACTCATTGATCTCACCGTTGTTCGGTTCAAAAAAAGCCCCATAGGGGCCCTCTACCCTGGCTTCCGTGCCTTCCTGAATCTTCTGAATAGCATGGCTGGCATCCCCCAAGTCCTTGATGGCAATGCGCAACCCGGTTTCGTGGGGTGATGACGATAGGGTATAGGGGTGCTCTTCCCTGTATCCTGATCTCAGTGCCTTGTCGTAAGGCGTCAGATAAACAAACTGACCCGCCTCATACCGGAGCGCTCGCGACAGGGGTTTAAGGCTTAGCTCCACGACACCATGGCAAACCGATTCCACCCGCTCAACCTGATAGGGAAAGCGACCGCCTGTGCCAGGCAAATATGTCCTCGAAAACAGCCAGCGATACAACAGCGCTGCAATCGCCAGCAGAGCGAGGCTACCCCACACCATATAGTCCCAGGGTGGCGGAATCGTCCGGTCCAACGCAAAAGCGTGCACCAACGCAAGCCCAATTGCCGGACCTGCGAGAAGGTGAATAAGCTTCCAGCGCTGATATCTCGGCTCACCAAAAAACGAAAAACTGGGCGCAAGGAAAATTATCAGCAGCAGCAGCCCGGCCCATCCTGCCCAAATGGCCCATGCAGAGACAGGTGGAAACAACAGTTCAGCTGCGGCACCAGGTGATTGCGCCCGTCCTAGCGCCAGCATCAGGGGGTGCGCTAATAACAGCAGCAACGCGGTGCCGCCAAACACATGATGGGTTTGCCAGAGTTTCGTCAGACCACCGAAGCCACGATCGAAACCGGGTACCCGACTGCTGAGGCAGGCGGAAACCAGCAGGAAGCCAAGCCCGGAAATACCTGTGATGCGACCGAGCGCATAGAGCACCGCGGTCGCGCTAGTCCAATCATTATCTTTCAGCATCCAGACTGCAAGGAGCGTGGGCAGCAACGCAATAAACCATACCGCTGCCGTCGCTGGCTTCATTTCGATTGCTCCGGATGACCAGAAGTGATGAACATCAACAACTCAAGACCGACTAACCCGCAACAACGAGCTGGACGCGAAGGCAATAGACCATACCTCGCGGCGAGGCTCAAGTCACCTTTACCGTCAATATTCCGCACTCATCTTCGGAATACACTGATCGTCGACACAATCCAGGCCGCTGAACAGTCCCCGAGCAGTAATCCGCCACCATCGAATCAGGCACGGACAGGAACTGGCCAGCGCTCACTATTCGTGCATCAGGTCGGAACATCTACTCTTCACTCTCCTGAAACAGTGCGGCTAGAAACAGATTTTCGCCACATCCTCGTAGCGGGTGGCGAAGTGGATTTTCAGTCCCTTCCTGATGTAATCGGGGATCTCATCGAAGTCACGCTGGTTGTCCGCTGGCAGGATAATTTCTTTTACGCCAGCCCGTTTGGCGGCAATGACTTTTTCCCGGATGCCGCCAACGGGTAACACGCGCCCCGTGAGGGTCAGTTCACCTGTCATGGCAATGGGCCGCCGAATTCGTTCTCCGCGAGCCAACGAGAGCAATGCTGTAGCCATGGTCACGCCCGCACTGGGCCCGTCTTTGGGTGTTGCCCCCTCAGGCACGTGCAGGTGAATCATCGCCTGATCAAAAAAACCGGCCTTGCCACCCAGTGCGCTGAGGTGCGAGGCGACATAACTGTAGGCAATCTGGGCAGATTCTTTCATCACGTCCCCCAACTGACCCGTCTGCTTGAAACCACGGCTGCCAGTCTCAAGACTTGATGCCTCAACGGCCAGGGTTGTGCCGCCCAGTGCGGTCCACGCCAGTCCATCAACAACGCCCACACTACGCTGTGACTGCTGTTTCTTGAACACCGGTGCCCCCAGGTAGGTTTCTACCTCAGACACGCCCACCCGGATTTTCTCTTCACCTTCCAGCAGGTCAATGACACAGCGGCGGACAATACGGCCAAGCTGCTTTTCCAGCGTGCGCACCCCCGCCTCCCGGGCATAACCATCAATGACCTTGCGCAGGGCCGCATCGGAAATCCGCAGTTTGCCTGCTGCCAGGCCTGCCTTCTTCAGCAGCCTGGGCCAGAGATGGTGTTTGGCAATCTGGATCTTCTCTTCCGTCAGGTAACCGGCAAGGCGGATGACCTCCATACGATCCAGCAACGGACCCGGAATGGTATCCAACTGGTTGGCGGTACACACAAAAACCACCTTGGACAGGTCAACCTGCACATCCAGGTAATGGTCAAGAAACTCGCTGTTCTGCTCCGGGTCCAGCACCTCCAGCAGGGCTGATGCCGGGTCACCCTGGTAGGACGACCCGATCTTGTCGATCTCGTCCAGCATGATGACGGGGTTACTGGTGCCCACGGTCTTAAGCGCCTGGATCAGCTTGCCGGGCATAGCACCAATATAGGTCCGCCTGTGCCCCTTGATCTCCGCCTCGTCACGCATGCCACCCAGGCTGAACCGGTAAAATTCCCGCCCCAGCGCGGTGGCAATGGACCGGCCAATTGACGTCTTGCCCACGCCAGGTGGCCCCACGAGCACCAGGATGGAACCCGCAATCTCACCCCGGTAAGCGCCCACCGCCAGAAACTCGATGATGCGCTGCTTGACGTCGTCCAGCCCGTCGTGATCCGCGTCCAGCGTCTTGCGGGCATGTTTCAGGTTCAGGTTGTCCTGGGTCGTTACCCCCCAGGGTACAGAGGTGAGCCAGTCAAGGTAATTGCGCGTGACCCCATACTCCGCGGACGCTGGCTCCAGCACCTGCAGCTTGTCCATTTCCTCGTCAATGCGGGACTGGACATTGGCCGGCACCACTTTCCCTTCAAGGCGCTCGGCAAACTTCTCGGCATCCGCCTGGCGGTCATCCTTGGAAATACCCAGCTCTTTCTGGATCGCTTTCAGCTGTTGCCGCAGGAAAAATTCTTTCTGCTGCTCACTGACCTGGGACTGGGTCTGCTCGGTGATCTGGGCCTGCAGGCGTGCAACTTCCAGTTCCTTGTTGATCAGCAGGAGCACCTTCTCCATGCGCTCGAGCAGCGGAATGGTTTCCAGGATGTCCTGCAACTCGGCCGCATCTGCCGACGTGATCGCTGCCGCAAAATCGGCCAGTGGCGAAGGGTCGTGGGGACTGAAGTGGTTCAGGTACTGTTTCAGTTCCTCGTTGTAGAGCGGGTTCAGCGTCATCAGCTCCTTGATGACGTCAATCAGTGACATGGCATAAGCACGCAGCTGGTTTTCGTCTTCAGCCGGCATTTTGTCCAGGTACTCAACCCGCACAACATAGGGCGGCTCGCGCCGCACCCACTCGCGAATGCGGAACCGCTTGATACCCTGCGCAATAAACTGGTACTTGCCCTTGACCTCATGCAGGCGATGTACGCGAACGACACATCCCACCAGGCTGACATCGCCGGGTTTTGGTGTACGGTCTGCATCAACCGGCGCGTACGCCAGCGCCAGCAGTTTATGGGCACTGTCCGCGACCCGCTTGATGCCCGGTCCCCAGGGATCCTTGTCCACCACAATTGGTTGGACCAGCACCGGGAAATAAGGGCGGCCATTCAGGGGAATCAGCTGCAGTGTATCTGGCAGAACTTCATCGGGTCGCGCCAACTGCCGCTGCCCGGGCCCATCACCGGGAATGTACTCGCCGACGCCGTTTTCGTCTTGATCAATCATGGACTGCTCTTCCAAGGGTTTCCCCAATGATGGGGGTCATGCCCCCTATTTCAAGCCAACTTTGAAGCGGGCCATGGCACTGGCGCTGCGGTTGCAGTAACTTAGGCAGAAAGCACAGTGGAGGAACTATGGCCGACCTGCTTGGCATGTCATCAGGCGTCATCGACGGCACCCGGTCGATGGCAGATGTGGGCCCCATGAACCGCATAAACTTTGAGTTGTCCGGTATCGCGGACGGCGTGGCCATGGTGGAGGCTTTCTCCCACTGTGTCCTGTTCGAAACGGATGATGGTCTGGTTGCGTTTGATACCAGCGGCGTCAATGGGGGTGCCCGGGTGGTGGACGCAATCCGCGGCTGGCGCAAGGATCGCTTCAACACCCTGGTCTATACCCACGGCCACCTGGACCACGTGGGCGGCTGTGGCGCTTTTATGGCAGATGCCGAAGGCAATGGCCACCCGCGTCCCGCCGTCATTGGTCACGAAAACGTGCCCCACCGATTTGACCGCTATGACTTCACTAGTGGCTACAACACCGTCATTAACCAGCGCCAGTTTGGACAGTTTTCCCGCCGTGGATATGACATTGCAGACGGCGACAGCTTTCTGCCGGCGGGAGCCGCCCGACCGGACATCACCTACCACGACAGGCACAATTTCAGCGTGGGAGGGCTCGATATTGAGCTGATACATGCCAGGGGTGAAACCGATGACCATACCTGGGCATGGATACCGGAGAAAAAGGCCATCTGTGCCGGCGACTTTTTTATCTGGTGTTTCCCGAATGCAGGTAACCCACAGAAGGTTCAGCGTTATCCCGTGGAGTGGGCCGCCGCAATGCGCAACATGGCAGACCAGGGTGCAGAACTTTTCCTGCCGGCGCATGGCCTGCCCATTGAAGGTCGGGCACGCATCCAGCGGGTGCTGACCGACGTGGCAGAAGCGCTGGAATTCCTCGTCAGGGAAACCATCACCAGGATGAACGAGGGTGCCCGCCTGGATGATATAGTGCACGAGGTACAGGTTGATCCCGCGGTGCTGGAACGCCCTTACCTGCGCCCCATCTACGACGAGCCGGAGTTTGTCGTGCGCAATATCTGGCGCATGTACGGCGGCTGGTACGATGGCAACCCGGCCCGACTGAAGCCCGCCCGTGACAGCGTCCTCGCCGCCGAGCTTGCCGCGCTTGCAGGTGGCGCCCTGCGTCTTGCTGAACGGGGCCAGGCACTGATGATCGAGGATCCGCGGCTGGCCTGCCACCTGGTTGAGCTGGCGGTGCAGGCGGAACCCGCCAACAAGGCACTGCACGCTATCCGCGCGGAGGTGTACCAGCACCGGCGCAGCATGGAGCTGTCACTGATGGCCAAAGGCATTTACGGTGCCGCGGCCAATGAGTCAAAACAGGTTATCGACGAAAACTAACGCAACCACCAGGAGTACAAACACCATGTTCAGCCATATCATGATTGGGGCAAATGACATTGCCGCCTCCAAGGCCTTCTACGACGCCGTGCTGGGCGCACTTGGTCACGGACCCGGCGTTATGGACCCCAAAGGCAGGGTCTTTTATCGCACCTCAACCGGTGTGTTTGCACTGACCCCGCCAATTAACGGTGAACCGGCCACTCACGGCAACGGCAGCACCATTGGCTTCGCCGCTGAAAGCCCGGAGGCTGCAGACGCCTGGCATGCCGCGGGCATCGCCAACGGTGGTACCACCTGCGAGGATCCACCTGGCGTTCGTGGTGGTGTCATGTACCTCGCGTACCTGCGGGATCCTTCCAATAACAAGATCTGCGCACTACACCGCCTGGGTTAGGCGGCAACAGCATCAAAAATAACGCCGCGTGCCACGAGCCTGTTGTAACGCAGGCTCATGGTGGCGGCGTCCATGAGGCAGACACTGAATGCCCGTCGACTGTTATCTGAGCGGTTAACACCGCTCGCGTGCAGCATCCAGTTGTGCATCAGCACAACTTCGCCTGCTTCAAGTCGCAGCAACCTGCGCCTTGGATCGTCAACAAACCGGTTTGCCATCTCTGGCGTCAGGAAACCACTCGGATGACTGGGATTCAGCAGCTCATGGTGGGTACCTGGAATGATCTCGACACAGCCATTGTGCTCGTCGGCCCGGTCCAGTGCCGTGTAAAGGGTAATCAGCGGGTCGCGGTCCAGGGCTCGCCAGCGGTCCTGGTGTAATGGCAATACCGTTCCCTGGCGCGCCGGCTTGTTCATAAACATGGCGCGAAACGCCGCAATGGCAATATTGCCGTAGACCCGGCGCGCAATCTCTTCGAACAGCGGCAACCGCATGTAGGCGAGGAACAGCGGGTCATCCTCCAGTTGCTCTATCTTGCGATAGGCCAGGGTGCTGCCTTTGAATCCCTTGGTCTGTTCTCCAGCCGACTCATAAGCACCATCGGTGGAATCCAGTTGCATCAGCATCCTGGCATAGTCCACGTCCGCGCGCCCCAGCATGATGTCGTCTATCCGCTGCTGCATCGCGGCGATCATTGCGTCATCCGCCACCTGGCCAAGTTCCAGGAAACCCTGGGCCTCAAACCTTGCCCAGGATTCTTCGTCAATCATCAAACATCGTTGGTACCAACGGCGATATCCACTGTCCCCAACGTGGACAGGTTGCCGCTGGCATCCCTGAAGCGATAGTAGATGACATCATCGTAAATGACATTTTCGGGTGTGTAGGTGATCTCCCCTGTCGCAGGATCCACGCTGAAGGTACCGCCATTTGGTTCCAATTCAATCATCACCGAGGTTGGATCAATGCTGGCGTCGCCAGCAATATCGTTCGCCAGAATGTCAATGACGATGGGCACAGCGGGGGTGGCATCAACACTGTCGTTAACAGCAAAACCCGGGTTCCCATCAAATGGGATCAGCTCAACAACGCCGGGCACATGAGCAGCCACACCCAGCGGGTCATCACAGGCACAGTCGTTCACCAGGACACGGGACATCAACTGCAGTTGATCACGTTCCTCACCATAACGAAGCACGGTGTCCGGCAGGATTCCGTAGAGCGAATTGATCCCGCCTGCGGATGTTCCTGTAATCACCTGGCTGTTGACCAGTGATGCACAGTGGCCGGGGGTCGGCGTTCTGCTGCCCGGATAGCGCTGTCCAAAATCCACCGACAGTGTCACGGTAAGATCATCCTGACCAGGGTCGAGATCCCAGCAGATGCCGGCACCAATAACATTGATGGTGGCAACCCCGGTAGAAGGATCCACAAGCTCCCTCTCAAGCTGCCCGGTGCCATCCGGTCGCAGGTAACGCCAGATCCGCTGGTAATAGACACTGTCATCCTCGAGGACAATCGGTTCATACCAGAGGTGTATGCCCGGCACACCCAGGTCTGCAAAATCAAGTGTGTCACGGTACATCAGGAAAGCAGAGGCACGGCTGGAACCGTCGGTGTAGTGGTAGGCGGTGCTCGCAAAGTCACCGGCAGCTGACTCATCGAGATGGAAATATTCCGCGGACTCACCGTCAGCAAAATCCACCATCAGGTGACCGTCACTCGCAACTGTCCAGTTGAACGACTGGTTCTTGAAGCGGGCAAAGCCGCTACCACCCGCATCAAACGTCAATTCATCCAGCACCGGCTCAGGCTGGAAGTCGAGGCGTGGATTGTTGGTTGACACATTGGTCTTGAAAAGGCGCGTCTCCCCGTCGCTGATCCCAAACGGAATCTGCACACCGGCGGCAAACAGGCGCGATGTGTACATCTCAACAGAGGGCTCCGATGAAACCTCCACATCATCCGAGACGTTATAGACCGTTTTCGTTTCGTTGACGGTAATATCGATCAGGTCAATTCCCGGGCCGTCATCAAGCAACACGATGTCGGCAAAATTGGTCACATAAGTTTCGGTGACCACCTCATCAACATTGTCATCATCAACATCAAACGTACTCTCCTCAATGTAAGGGGTAGAGCCCCCGTAAGGAACAAAATCAAACGAAAGTGTGTCTTCAGTTGATGTCCAGTCAAAACTCTCAACACCGTCCAGGGTAATGATTGTGCCGGTTCCGTTCACGTTCAGCGTCGCCAGTTCACCAGTGTCGATGATATCTCCGAAAAAGGCCAGCGGGCTTCGCTGTTGCAGGAAGAGATCGTCCACCAGGACAAACTCCGACGGCAGTTTCGGCTCGATGGTGACAAACGCTTCGGTAATCCCCGTTTGATCCAGGTTGTCGGTCACAGCCAGTTCAAAAACCAGTTCTTCCGCATCAGTCACGTTGACAAACGAGGGGGCAGTAAACGTTGGTGAAGATGAGGTCGCATCACTGAGTTCAACCGGCGTGCCGCTGACCTGGGTCCAGAGGTAGGACACAATTTCACTGTCATCCGTGCTGCCAGATCCATCCAGCGTCACAATTGCGCCCTGTTGCACACTGCCGGATGACTCCACAAACGCAACGGGGATACCCGGATCAACCGATATGGACACCCTGCCCAGGCTGGAGAGGTTGCCGTTGGCATCCCTGAACCGGTAATAAATGACGTCATCCTCAACCCCCAGGTCGGAGGTATAGGTCAAATCGCCAGTCACCGGGTCAACCGAAACCGTGCCGTCAATCGGTTCCAGCTCAATGACAATGGAAGCGGGATCTATCGCAAAGTCGCCGTCGATGTCGTTGGACAGGATATCAATCACTGTCGGGACACCCTGGGTGACATCAACATTGTCGTCGACTGCAAACCCGGGGTTTCCATCGAAGGGAATAAACTCAAAAATGACCGGAAAATTACCATCGATCCCGAGCGGGTCATCGCAATCACACTCATTGACCAGGTTGCGACCGATCACCTGAAGCTGTTCCACCTGTGCACCGTAGCGGGTGACTGTCTCAGGCAGCGCATCAAACAGGGTGTAGATGCGGCCAAACTCCACGTCACTGTTAACCAGCGAGGCACAGTGTGACGGGTCCGGCGTTCGGCTGCCGGGATATCGCTGGCCAATCGAGGGCGTACGATTGAAGTAAAGTGAATCATCCGCTTCCAGCGACCAGCAGATACCACGGCTGCTGGACGCAATGCTGACCTCCCCGGTTGCCGGATCAATGGATTCAAACTCGCCCTGGCCCGTCCCGTCCGGACGAGCACTGCGCCAGGCACGCTCGTAATAGACAGATCCGTCGTCAAGCTGGACCGGGTTGTATTGCAGGTAAATCCCCGGCACCGTGCCCACTGCAAAATCCCTGTTATCGCGATACATCAGGTTGGCAAACGCCCGCGTGGTATTGTCCGTGTAGTGATACAGGGCCGTGACAAAAGAACCGGCACGGGTTTCCTTGCGATGGTAGAAGTCCGCAACTTCCCCGTCGGCAAACTGCACACGCAGGTGGCCGTCATCGTCAATCATCCAGTCAAAAGATTCATCCTTGTAGCGCGCGTAGCCGGTGCCATCCCCGGCAAAGGTCAATTCGTCCACCTCAGCCTCGGGTGCGTTCCGCAGCAACGGGTTGTTTGTTGACGAGTTGGAAACCAGCACACGCGTTTCTCCGTCGGTAATCACAAACGGTATCTGAAGGCTTGCATCAAACAGGCGGGACCTGAAGACCTCGGTCTCCACATCGGTCGATACCAGTTCGTTGGCCGTGACATTGTAGACAGTCACCGTGTCAGACGCGGTAATATCCACCAGGTCAACACCCGCACCATTTTCAACCAGCGTCACCACCACCTGATCGGTGATCCTGGTTTCCTCTATCTGCTCCTGGATGCCATCACCATTCAGATCCCGGAAAGAGGAAAACACATCTGGAATAAACCCGCCGTATGGGGTGAAGTCCAGGGTCAGTTCGTTTCCGTTTACCGTCCAGTCAAAACTGCCGCTACCGTCCGGCGCAATAAGCGTGCCGGTTCCATCGGGGGCGAGCGAGATGACATCACCCGAATCAGTGAGGCTGTCGCCAAAAAACGCCAGCGGATCACGCTGTTCGATCGGCAGATCGTCCACCAGCACCAGTTCGGTCGTCAGCCTGGGATTAATTTCGACAAACACCTCGGTGGCGCTTGTCTGGCCGACGTCGTCTGTTACCACAAGTTCGAATACCAGCGTCTCTGAAGCAAGCAGGCTGGCAAGCGTTGGTACCGTAAACGAAGGGGTTGCTGACGCGGGATCACTCAGGGCCACACCGATACCGCTGACCGGCGTCCACTGGTAGCTGACGATGGCGCTGTTATCCGTACTCTCGCTGGCGTCCAGGGTCACCACCTCACCCTGTTCCGCTACCTGGTTCGGCGCTATCGCAACCGGTGGATCAACTTCCACATCAACCTTCACATAAGCACTCAGGTTTTCCTCGACATCGCGGACACGATAGTAGAAAACCCCGGGCTTACCGGAGCCATCCGGGGTAAAGGTAACCACACCGGTAACACTGTCAACGCTGACAGTGCCCGCGACCGGTGTACCCACAATATCGAGTGTTGCAGGATCAACGTCGGAAACGACCTCGTCGTTGGCCAGCACTTCAATCTGCACCGGGGTGCCAACCTTGGTTGAGGCAACATCAGGAAAGAGCAATGGTGGCTGCGCAGAGAAACTTGCAGTTTTCTCGAGAATTCGCGGTGTGTAGCCCGTGATGGGCAGGCTACATTCTTCATCACCCGGCAGACTGCAGCTATTGTCCCGCTGGCGAATCACTGTCTTGAAGACACTGCCATCCCCTTCGATGTCATACAGGAACTGCTCACGCCGGAACCGGATGTCATCGGTGACAAGATCACCACAATAGGCAGCCGTTGGTTGCACACTGCCAGCAAAGAACTGGTTCTCCGTCCAGCTCCGGTCAATCACCAGTTCACCGTCCTGGACAGACCAGCAGATACCCAGCGGGCTCGCGGTAGGTGACCTTGCGCCAGTGGCCAGGTCAATGAAGTCAAACTCGACCAGGCCGGTACCGTCGGGGTTAAGCCGATAGTTCACATCGTCAGCGACCCGGCTGTCATCGTCGAGCCTGGTTGACCCCCTGGAAAGATAAATGCCAGGAACCGTTGCCGGATTCCAGTTGTCGTCAGGATCTCTCACGTAGGATGACTCAACCCCAATGCGGCGGGTCCCGTCGGTATAGGTATATTCCGCTGCCACAACGTCTCCGCTCGGGCGGGAATTCAGCAGGTAATAATCGCCAACATCCCCACCTTCAAAGACAATACGCAGGTGTCCGTCAGATTGGATGGACCAGGAAAATGTCTCGCCTTTTTCAAACGCACTGCCGGTACTGCCATCAACAAACGTCAATCGATCCAGTTCAAGCGCGGGCGCATCGGTCAGGGTCGGCACAGCCGAGGACACATTGGTCAAGAGCGCCCGCACCTGTCCGGCCGACACCGGGAACAGTTCCTGGGCCCGCGCCAGGTCGTAGGCAATAATCGGGTCGGTATCATCAATGGTCTCGGTTGACGCCGGTGTGCCAGCGGTCACGTTAACCGTGGTCCGGTTGCCAATTTCCCTCAAGCTCAGCTGGTCACGCACCTGGTTGTCTTCAACCATTGTCAGCACCAGGCTGTTAATGGTTTCCGTAACGCGCAGTTCGTCCTGACGACCCTGCTGGTCCTGCTGCGAGAAAGTGGTGTATTCATCGACGACATAGCCGCCAACCCGCGCGAAATCCAGGGTCAGCACAAGGCCGGATGATGTCCAGTCAAATGCCGTGCTGCCGTCCTGATCAACCAGAAGACCCGTCCCATCGGGACTGAAACTGACCAGACCGCCGCCAGGATCCACGTCGCGGCCAAACTGGAACGGCAGATCAAGTTCCTCCACAAGGAAGACGCGCTCCGCCAGCGCTGGTGTCCCGATCACAGTGATGCTGTCTTTCCCGGTTGCGCCAATCGTATCTGTAACCGTCAGCTCAAACGTCAGGGTTGATGTCTCAACCATGGCCGCGGGCAGGACAAAACTCACCGTGCTTGTATCTGCACCGGAAAGTTCAACCACGGGTCCGCTGGTCTGTGTCCACTGGTAAGCTGCGATAGAGCCGTCAAGATCAATACTTTCAGCACCACTCAGTTGCACCGGCGTACTCTGCGGGACTGATACATCTTCACCTGCCTGGGCAAATGGCGCTATGTTGCTGAGCCCTGCCGGATCAATGACGGGAAGCGCGGTGCCTTCGAAACTCGCAAAGTTGTTGTTCCGGAACCGATTAAGCTCCAGGTCAAAGTCAACGTTATCAGGCAGATCTGCGATACTGTCGTCGAGGTAGACCTCAACCCGCTCGTTGAAGCGGCGACCGTCAATCCTGCCGTCGGTGAGATCCTGGATGACTGCACGTATCACCTCAAAATCCGGTGCAGCCAGTCCAAGTTGAATGGACACGTTGTTAATGACATTGGCGATACCGCCAAGCAGGAGGGCATACTGACGCTGGGCGGTCGTCGCAGAGGCAGCGGGGGCCAGGGGATCAGCAGGGATGGTGGTAAATACATCAAACCCGACCTCATCTGCCAAAAGGGCCCGCAAGCTGTCGAGACGTGCCTCAAAGTCACCACTGACCGAACCTTCAAGTCTGGCCCGCTCAACCAGCGCATCTGTATAAGGTGTAATGGCGACTGATGTCTGGCCCGGTGCAATCACCGACCAGAGTCCTTCACCCTGCCCCAACTGGATTCGCCGCTTGAGCTCGGGATTGGCTTCCTGATCCGATTCGTCAACAAAAGACCCCCCCGAGGTCTCGACCAGCAAACTGCCGCTGACTTCGCCAGGAAGCGTAACCGAAAAGTTGCCAGCTGCGTCGGTAGTGGTCGTCAGGGTCGGCTCGCTTGCCGGGTAGCCAAAAGCATCCAGTTCAAACAGCGAGACAGATGCCCCGGCAATAGGACCTTTGGCGGCAGAACCGGTCACCACCGTCGCAGTTGCCGGCAGCCCGGCACCAGTGCCAGCGCCACTGGCGTCGCTACTGCCGCCCCCGCCACCACAACCCGACAGAAACAGGCCCACTGCAACAAGGCTGACCAGATGACCTGCGGCACGTTTGCAATCAATCATATGCGTAATCCCAAAATTTGTTTCCACAGACATCAGTCTTGTATTGATGTCGAATTGCCCGGGCCCTGGTTAAACACTGCGGCACCATTCACTGTTGTTGTACCGTTGACCAGTCGATAGTTCAGACCTGCACCTGTCGGCGGTGCTGCCCCCAGCCCGCTGAAAAACCCGCCGAACGAACCGCTGCCACCCGAGGCACCGTTGACTCTGACCTCGCTGTAACTGCCCGAAAACAGGTTCGCACTGATGGCGCCACTGCCGCTGGCCTGCCAGTTCTGGTTGTTGACACCCAGTTGGATATTGCTGCTGACCGTGGCGTTGGTGAAATCGGCAGACAAGCTTGCTGAGCCGAGAATACCCCTGTTCCCAGCGTTGTCAGTCGGATCCGTATTCCCCACCAGCACATAGCTGGCAGATCCGGTAATAGCCTGGACAGGGACTTCCTCAACCGGTCCCTCGACAAAGTGCAGACTGCTCTGCTCAAGGTTCAGGCTGGTATCACCACCTGCATCCGTCCGGATCGCAACACCCTCGCTCCAGCGGCCCCAGCGAATCGACGAGATGCTGTCAAAGCCGACATTTCGCAGGTCTGCTGTACCTATGGCAAACGCGGCACCGCCTTCAGCCGTGTTTTCAAAAGCCGTGGGTACATCGTCTGCGTCAGCCAGTCTCGCGTTGTCATCACTGATAATCGCGACTGCCGTTGCGGAAGTGCTGTAAGAAAGCGGTCGGGGCACAACCGGGTCGGCCCCCCCTGTCAGGTCGGTGCTGCCACCGGTTGCACTGGTGCCACGCACCTCCTGGGCAGGTTCCTGTACCGTGGCCACACGGGCAACCGGGGTAGTGCCGGTGTCTGCTGGCGTGGTCGCTGGTTGTTCCGTACGTTCGGCTGCCACTGCCTGGGTGTTTGAGTCACTCTCGCCGGACTCATCACCAGTTGCCCCCTGCGCGGTTTCCGTCGAAGATTCGTCGCTTGACTCCTCTTCTTCGGTCTCCTCCAGTTCCATGACCGGTTCATCGGTCAGGCTGGCCGGCGGTGCCACCAGCCGGGATGGTGGCGTGTTGAAGTCCGGGGCATAGCCGTACTGGCTCTTCACCAGATTAAGGGCACCACCGTTGTTACTCATAGTCACCCCGCCGTCAGACACACCAACGTACAGGCCGTCATCCGTTGCGCAGTTTGCCTCACACAGACGTGCGGAGTAGTTGGTACCCCGGACAGAAATCACCGCTGACGGTGTTCTCACCTGATAGGCAGTCGGCTGGCGCCTTGCGATGCTCCCGGTGATGGTACGAAAGCCGCCACGCTCAAGGTTGAAGCTGGCCCGGTAGACGTTGCCGGCACCAATGGCAGGTGCGCCCGCCTCAGCCGGTGCTTCCACACCTTCAATGACAAAACGGGAGTCCGGGCGGATGGCAATTTTGGTGCCGTCTGCTAGCACAATCTGTGCATAACCCCTTGGACCCGTGACAATGACATCACCTTCATTCACGGTAGCCCCCCGGGAAAGCACACGTGCCTCGGGTGCTTCAACGTTAACAACGCCGATGGAGAAGAGTACGCGTCCGACGTTGGCCAACGCCGGGAAACTGACAAGTGTGGTCAGAAGAACCAGTACGAGGGCCCTGGCCCATTTGATGCTAATGCTCATGCCAGCCTCCCCTAGTTAAACAGTTTGCGAAAGGTGAAACCAACCTCGTACCGATCAAACTGGTAGAGACTCACGGTTGAATCCTTTTCGCTGTAGTTGACTTTGAATGTGGTATTCCAGCCCGAGACAGGGAAACCACTGAAACTTGCCCCCAGGGAAACGGAATACAGGTCATCCTCCCGATCGAACCCGAAGAACTGCATATCGTAAGTGGTGCGGGAGGCACTGGCTTCAGCAAAATAGGAACGGCCACTGGCCCCGAACAGGGTTGCCGCAACCTGCACCCCAACACCATCGTTGGAGAAGGGTGAGCCGGCCTGTATCGCGTCATCCTGACTGCCGGTCAGCGTCAGCGAAGCCTGGGCACTGGAAAAACTGCGCGACAGGCCAATCCCTCCCAGCACCTGGTCCACATCACGAATTTCAAGTGCAGGCTCCTGGAATCGAATTGCGCCATAGCGTACGAATGTATTCAGATTGGTGGCGTCTCCGATGCGCCGGCCGAACGACAGCGTTGCTCCCAGATCCTGCTTGTTGTATTCCTGGTCCAGGGCAGCAAACAGGCTGTTGACGGCAACACCAACATTGGACTTCTCGCCCCGCCAGTTCCAGCCGGCCGAAAGGTCAGCATTGGACGAGTCGACAAAGTGGGTTGAAGGATTGGAGCGGTGATCCAGCCGCAGCCCGAAGAGCACCTGCGTGCTGGCTGTAACCGGGCGCGACCAGAGTGCACCAAACATCATCTGGGCAAATGCTGATGACTGCGCAAGGTTATTCTGGCTCAGGCGAAAATTGAGGAACCGCTCCTCGTCGGTCGCCGCCGGCGCGTTGCTGTCATAGCCGGTCCCTATGTCAAGGTAATACTGTGAAGTTGGCTTGTAAGCTCTCGATTTATTGTCAATGGCAGCAAGGTAGTTGTTAACTGCGGATTCAACCTGCGGGGGCGGGTTTTCGTCGAGCAGGCGCTGGAATTCCAGGCGCGCCAGTTCATTGTCCCCAATGTCAAAATAGGCGCGTGCCAGTTCAAGTCTTGCGCCGGCAAAAGCAGGCCGGCGGGCCACAAGGCGTTGCAGGCTGAAAATAGCCTCGCCCGGCCTTGCGCTGTCCAGGGCAGACACACCCAGCAGGTAGTCAAAACCGTCACCGCCCGCCCACTCAATTTCCCTCGGTTCAAGCAGCCGGTAGGCCGCTTCTGCGTCCCCCTGCCGGAGATACTCCCGGGCCTGTTGGTAAATCGCCTCCTTTTCACCAACGGCTGCCGCCTGCAGGGGTCCGGGCTGGACCAGGCAGTACACCAGCAGCGCAAGCGCAAGGGGACGGCTCAGGGCATATAGAGTCCTTGCTTTAGACATAGGTAATCTCTGAATCATGGAATAGTAATGTTCACAGCCTGTCGGCCGGCGCGAAAAGTATAAACCTTTGCCGCGCGGAATTGCAGGTGGCGATTGCCCGAAGGACTAATCCAGCGCCTCACGGTTCACCAGCACACCTCGCGCTGGGTGCAGTTCAACCAGGGCAGCCGTCATCTCCCTTGAACCCTGCGCAAGATTGGGTGAGCCGGGATAGGCGGCCGTTGTCGCGCCGTGCTGCATGGTGCTGAAGACATGCACATGACCCAGCGCCAGGTAATCAAAACCACTGGCTTCCACCTCCTCAGGTGTTATCAGGGACGAAAACATCTCAGCACCACGATTCACGTAATAACCGTGGGTGATACCAACGTACCATTCGTCACCTTCGCGCGCCGGTACCCCCGCCAGCGGCTTGTGGCCAGGGTGATGGTCCACAATCCCGCGGCCCCAGAAACGGACACCGGGCAGGGCGTGATCCAGCAGGCCGCCGGGCTCTTCGCGAATGAAGTGAATATGATCCCCCGCGTCTCCCGGATCATAACGATGATAAACGGAGTAATCCGCCAGACAGTCATGGTTGCCGGTCACCATGATCACCGGGCAGCGCAGTCGCGCCAGCTGGCTGCTGGCAAAATCCAGACAGGCATCGTTGACCCGGTTGTGATCAAACAGGTCTCCGGCAAGCAGGAACCCGTCGACATCAAGCGCCAGCGCCCGGTCGATCACCCGCATCAGGCCAATCTGGCCAGCGCTCTCGGACCCTTTCCCGCCAACCGTGTTGTCAAGGTGGATATCAGACGTATGCAACATGCGAATATGGGATTTCACGGCTTCATCGGCCCTGGAACAAAGGCTTGCGTTTCTCGCGGAAAGCCGCCCTGCCCTCGGCACCGTCTTCACTGTCGCGAACACCGAGCAGCGCATCCCTTGCCAAAGCAGCTTGTTCCGCTGGCCCCTTGGCAATGGTCTGGTCCACAAACCCTTTAATGGTCTGTACCACCAAGGGTGCGCTTTCAGCCAGGATTTGTGCAAATTCCATTGCCGCTGTCATCTGTTCGCCCAGCGGTACAACCCTGTTCACCATGCCAACCTCATAAGCCCGGCTTGCCGGCAGGTCCTGGCCGAGCAACATGAACTCCATCGCTATCTTATGGGGGATGCGCACCGCACACCCGGCGATCAGCCCCCCGGTAAAGCCAACCTGGGCCTCGGGATAGCGGAAAACCGTGTTGTCCGCTGCCACGACCAGGTCACACATCTGCACAAGTATATAGGCACCCCCTATACAATAACCCTGAACACAGGCAATCACGGGTTTATCTGTCACCACACCAACACCGGGCACACCCTGCCACATTTCCCGCGGTGGATTTTTGATATCAGCACCGACGGAAAACGCCCGGTCACCTTCAGCGCTGAGTATCGCAACACGGGCCTCACCCGCGTCAAAAGCCCGCAAAGCCGCCCTGAGACCAAGAACTGTGTCCTCATCAAGGGCATTCAGTTTGTCCGGCCGGTTCAGCCTGATGTGGGCAATGCCTGCTTCAACCCTGTAAGTGATCCCGTCAGCCATCTCTGCCTCCCTTGTTTCAGGCCCCTATTCCGGACTTCAGGATGCTAACAGATGTTGATCGTCTACCAATAACCGGCTGTTGGAAGAAAACTGCTTGCGCAGGAATGACATCTGGTCACCCAGGATACGGCCGCTGTGCGACAGGGCCAGGTATTCCGCGTGATTCGGCTGGTACGGGAGCGCCAGCAGTTCCATCCCGCATTCACCCGGCAACTGGCTGCCCTTGCGCGCATTGCAGCGTTTGCAGGCAGTCACCACATTGGTCCAGACATCGCCGCCACCGCGGGAGACGGGAACAACGTGATCACGACTGAGCTGCGCTTCCTGGAATCGGCTACCGCAATAAAGGCAAACGTTCTGGTCACGCCGGAAAAGCGCACGATTGGTAAGCGGAGGCTGTCGGCGCATGCTGGTAAACACCTTGCCTTTACAGGCCATGATGCTGTTCAGTGTAACGACCGTTTGTTCACCGGTGAGCCGTGAATGCCCGCCATGCACACTCATTACCTCCTCACCATAGGTCCAGCTCACCAGTTCCCGCGCATGCAGGCAGACCGCCTCCTGCCAGCTAAGCCACTCGATTGGCCTGCCGGCCGTATTGATTCGAAGAATTCTGACGCTCATAACGCAACTCTCTGGCAATGACTGGCGGTGACCAAAACCAACGACCAAAAAAAAGCCCCGAACGCGCTGGCGGTCGGGGCCTCTTGTCGCAAAAGACAGGCGACGCTACTGAACTGATGCTCGCTCTGTCTTGCTGATCTGCTGATTGATCTGCTGATTGATCTTCTGATTGATCTTCCGGCTGGTCCTTTCGCCGGGCCTTTCAAAAGTCTTTTTACAGGTCTTTTTTCAAGTCTGTTCACTGGTGTCTGCATTGGGTCGGGAACCAACGGGACGATGGCCAATCATAGCCGCGGCGCCAATTTAATCAAGTCCTGACCCTGTAGACCCTGCTGTTTTACAGTAGAATTCAACGGGCGCTTTATACGATGTTCACATTTGCATGAAAAAAGACGATGTCTACGCGGCACCCCTGCAGGAAGTTTCGGACTTCAGCTTTGACGCCCGGGTGGCCGACGTGTTCGAGAACATGATCAACCGTTCGGTCCCCGGATATGCCTTCATGCTGGACCTGATCGGGGTGGTTTCAACGCGCTACGCCCGCCCCGGCACCAACTGTTACGACCTTGGTTGCTCACTCGGCGCCTCGACACTGATGATACGCCACCACGTGCCCGCTGGCTGCCATGTGATCGGCATCGACAACTCTGTCGCCATGGTTGAGCGCTGCCGGGCGAACGTCAGCCGGGATCACAGCGAAGCCTCGGTAGACATCCGGCAAGAGTCAATCCAGGAGACGCAGTTCAGCAACGCGTCTGTGGTGGTCCTGAATTTTACCCTGCAGTTTATACCGCCCGCAGAACGCCAACAGCTGTTGTGTGATATCCACACCGGCATGATTCCAGGTGGCGCGCTGATACTCGCGGAAAAAGTCAGCCTCAGCGAAGAAGAAGCCGGCGCCAGCATTACCAGCCTGCATGAGGACTTCAAGCGTTACCAGGGATATAGCGATCTGGAGATTGCCCAGAAACGCACAGCGCTTGAAAACGTCATGATTCCAGATAGTATCGCAACCCACCGCAGGCGCCTGGCGCAGGCGGGCTTCACGCAAACAGCAGAGCTCAGCCGCTGCCTGAACTTTGCCTCCCTATTGGCCATAGCCTGAATTGTCATGACAAAATACCTCACAGAACCGGAACATGCTGCCCTGCGCGAGCAAATTGCCGCGGGTCAATCGAGCATCAGCATTCCCAAGGCTGTATCGCGGCAGTTCTTCACCCACGTCAGCAATGCGTCGGTCCGGGGCACGCTTGGCGAATCCATCAGGCTCCGGAAGCTGATCATTTATGGTGGCATCCTGGTGCCGGTTGCGCTGATGCTGGCAACCCTTGCGGCTATACTGGTGTTGTTTGGCTGGGGGGCAGCCATTGGCATACCGCTCGCGGGTGCCTTCTGGGTCATTGTTGCCGGACTGGCCGGCGACCGCGGCAGCTGGATTCATGACGCCGTGGCATTAATTCTGGGCATGTCGCTTGCCAGCATTATTCCACGCGAATATGGTATTCCCCTTACCCTGTTTACCGTGTCATTGACCCTCTACCGCCTCAACTACCTGCTGGCCCAGGTATGGCTGGAGCGGCTGGTCATCCGCTCGTTTGCCGCTTATGACATGCTGGTAGAGCACGTCAGGGTCAGTGAGCCAAAGGAACCGGATGCCCCTCAGGTTTGATGAGTGCCTGGCGGCACTTGCCGGTCACCAGTCCCCGGCCATTATGGACGCGCTCGTGCGCGCGCTGGAAAGGCATACCACCACCCATGGGAAAGCGGACGAATGGGATAACCTCATCGCCGCACTGCCGGACCTGCCCGCTGATCACATCAGCCTGAATCAGCCACGTGTCAGCCTTGGCCTGGATGGCCAGCAGGCCGCGGCAATTGAACGTAACCGCTTGCTCCTTCGGGGGCTCAACCCCTGGCGCAAGGGACCCTGGCATATCGCCGGGGTCGACATTGATGCTGAATGGCGATCAGACCAGAAGTGGGCGCGACTGGCACCACATCTTTCACCCCTGAACGGGCGTCGGGTGCTTGATGTCGGCAGCGGCAACGGCTATTACCTGATGCGTATGCTGGGTGAAGGTGCCAATCTTGCCCTGGGAGTAGACCCGACCTGGCTGTTCCTTTACCAGTTTGCCGCGGCAAAAAAACTGGTGCCGATGCTGCCAGCACACATACTGCCGCTGCGTGGTGAGCAGCTGCCGGCATTTGGCGCTTTTGATACCGTGTTTTCCTTGGGTGTGCTATACCATCGGCGTGCCCCCATTGATCATCTGGCAGAATTGTCATCGTTTCTCCGCCCCGGGGGTGAACTGGTCCTGGAAACCCTGGTAGTGGCGGGTGATGCCACCACCGTGCTGGTGCCACGGGACCGTTACGCCAAGATGGCAAACGTCTGGTTCATCCCCAGCGCCCTGGCGCTCGAGAACTGGCTCAGGCGCGCTGGCTTCAGGCAGGTCAGGACGGTTGATATCACTCGCACCACGCCGTCTGAACAGCGACCCACTGAATGGATGACATTTGAATCCCTGCCGGATTTTCTTGCTGCTGACAATCCCGCTCTGACGATTGAGGGTTACCCCGCCCCCACTCGAGCGCTGGTATTGGCGGAGCGATAGCAATGCGTTTATTCCTGGTATAGACAGACGCGCCCGGCGCCCGAATCCGGTTTCATGGTGGTGGGCATCAGTACTGGTCGCTGTGTATTACCCCTGCGCAGGTGCGGGCTAAAGGTAAGTCGCGAAGAATTCGAGTGTTCGTTCGCGTGCAAGCGCTGCGGCCCGTTCGTCATAGCTGCGTCGATGATCGCAGTTGAAACCGTGGTCTGCCTCGTAAATGTACGCCGGCACATCGGGATATGCAGCCATGATCTTTTCAACGTCCGCCATGGGAATGTGGTTATCCCGCTTGCCGAAGTGGAGCAGGATGGGAATCTGCGGTTCCACATCAAGTGCATTCTGAATACCGCCGCCATAATAGCCGACCGCACAGTTGAGTGCCGCGGCACGCCCGGCACACAGCCAGGCCATCAGTCCGCCGAAGCAGTACCCGACAGCGCCAACCTTGCCATATTGGCCGGCGTGGTCGATTGCTGCCTGCAGGTCCTTGAGCGAGTCTTCCCAGTCAAGCTTGCCACGCGCCATGCCTGCACCTTTCTGAACGTTCTCGGCGGTGTAATCCAGTTCCACGTTTTTTTCCAGGCGATCGAAGAGCGCCGGCGCAATCGCCACATAACCATCCGCGGCGAAGCCATCGGTCACCTCTCGGATATGCTTGTTCACGCCAAAGATTTCCTGGATGACAATCACTGCACCTTTGGCCTGTCCGTCAGGTCTGGCGACGTAGGCATCCAGTTCGAATCCGTCGCTGGCGGTCAGTTTGATCTGCTCTCCCATACTGCTATCTCCCTGTTTGTCTTTTCCTGAACCCTGGCAATGACAGGGTCAGTACTCAGGCGAGGTGTGCCGACATCTCCGCAAAGGCTTCCTTTCCACGCTCGGCAATACTGGCAAGTTGACGCTCCGGCACCTTGTCGGTAATCGCCGCGGAGAAAGAAGATCGTTCCCTGATTCTGTCAAACCAGTCGTGCAGACGCGGTGCGTCCTTCGCCAAGTCATCGAGACCGAAGTGCATCACCTCGTTGACGTAAGGCGTAAGCGCAATGTCGGCAAGCGAATAGGTGCTTCCGGCAAGATACTTCGAATCTGCCAGTGCGCTTTCGAGCTTTTCCACCGCACGCGCGAACACCTTGATGCCCTCACCTACTACTGGTGCAGACAATCCCTGGTCAAAAATCTGCAATTGACGATGGACCCGCTTCGGGTCCGGATGTTTTGCCAGCATAGCGCGAACCTCATCGGGGTCCTGCTGCCGCAGCCGGAACAGTGACAGGATCGGCCAGATCACTGCCCCGTTGGCAGGGTGCAATTCCTCATCCAGGAACTTGGTCCACAGTCGCATCTGCACCCGTGCATAGGGGTCAGACGGCTTCAAGGGCGGTTCCGGGAAGGCATCATCCAGGTACTCGTTGATCAGCGTGGACTCAATGATGGGTATGCCATCATCGATCAGTGTTGGTACAACACCTTTCGGATTGAGCGCGAGGTATTCGGGCTCCAGGTTCTCCTTGACCCCGAGGTTCATAGCCCGGGTTTCATAGTCGAGGCCTTTTTCCGCAAGCGCAAGGCGAACCTTCATGCAACAAGGCGAAATGGGACTGTCACACAACGTCAGCATCTACTTCTCCTGTGTCTGTGGGTTGGTTTTGCCGCCACCGTACCGCACGCCATCGGCACGCAGGTGACCCCATTCACTGATCACCGTGAAGCGCTCTACCGGTTCATCATCGCTCACTTCCCGTGCGCCGTAGCCGTATTCATACAACCAACCGGACGGTGTGTGCAGGTAAAAAGATATCATCTTGTCATTCGGGTGGCGGCCAATAGTCGTGTTGGTAATCCCGCGCTGCAGACAGATATCGTAGGTCGAGCCGACATCATCCAGGCTGTTGACCTGCAGCATAAGGTGTCCCATGCGCTTACCCCGCCCAACGCCACTGCCAAACCCCAGTGAGTGATGGCGCGAGTTGCAATGAAGAAACACGATACGGAGCCTGTGTTCACCGCGCTGGGTTTCGATGTAGTCGGAAACGCGCATTCCCAGCACCTTGCGATAAAAGCGCTTCGACTCGTCGAAGTCATCGACACTGATCACCATGTGGCCGAGCCCGCCGTCACCGGTAAGAAAGCCGCCGATGGGTCGGGGCGAAACAAACGGATTGGCATAGTCGATGAGTGGAGAATGGGATATCTCCAGTCTGATCCCGCTGGGGTCGGTGAGGGTGATGATTTCCGCAACCCGGCGCGCGGCGGCCAGTTCGCTGCTGCCTTCCTCAAACGGAATGTCGGACGATTGGAGATGGGCACGCATGGCATCAAGGGCATCGTCGTCAGCCACCTGCCAGCCAATGTACATCAGGTCATCGCTGGGATCAGGGTGTACGGCAACGCGATAGTGATGCTTGTCATGTCGCAGGAAGAGGGTACCGTCTTCGCCGCGTTCGGACACGGCGACGCCCAGTACGTTGGTCGCAAAATCTTCCCAGGCGGCAAGGTCAGACACACCAACACCAACGTAGCAGAGGCGCTCTACCCCCTTCGACCCCTCAACGGCAAAGTTCTCTCCGGTTGTCGCCATCATCCTTCCCTCAAAAAAAAGCGAGTCAACAGAATAACGTTCCGAAGCGGAATAATGAAGCATTCGGCGTTCCCATTGGCGGAGATGCCGTCGTATACTCCATCGGCACTTTCAGAATCCAGAGGTACGATGTGGCTACCGACATCGAAGCACTGTCTGACGAGAATCTGGCCTGGGTCGATCGCAAGGCGTTCCGCGATCCCGAGATCTACCAGCTCGAACTCGAACGGATCTTCAAGCGCTGCTGGTTGTTCCTGGGTCATGTATCACAGATCCCGAAAGCAGGTGACTTCCTGACCAACTACATGGGTGAAGACCCGGTCATAGTCACCCGGGGGGACGACGGAATCCATGCTTTCCTCAACACCTGTCGTCATCGCGGTATGCGCGTGTGCCGGGCCGATCGGGGTAACACCAGGAGATTCTCGTGTCCCTATCACGCCTGGACCTATGACCTCACCGGCAGACTGGTTGGCGTGCCGCGCGAGAAGAACAGTTACTACGATGATCTCGACAAGTCGCAGTTCCCGCTGATTCCCGTACCCCGGCTTGAGACCTACAAGGGACTCATCTTCGGCAGCTTCGACGAACACGCCATGTCGCTGGAGAACTACCTGGGAGATATGCGCTTTTACCTGGACCTGGTCCTGGATCGACGCGCAGGGGGTACCGAACTTGTTCCCGGTATTCATAAGTGGGTGATGAAAACGAACTGGAAACTGTCCTGCGACAACAATGCCGGCGACTGGTATCACGTCCCTGTGTCGCATGGGTCGATGGCACGACTTAATGAGAACCCGAACCAGTTTGAGGGTGACGAACTGCGTAAACAGGTGTGTGCGGAACCGGGCCACACGCTGGTCATGATGGAAGAGCAGGAGCCGCCCGAGGCTGGAACAGCCGGGATCATCGGTGAATACCGGCGCGAGATCGAGGACGAAGTGCGCAAGCGGCTCGGAGAGCGCCGTCGCACCATGCGTTTCATTGCCGGCAACGTCTTCCCCAACCTGGGCTGGATCCCGGGCAGCTTTACGATTCGCCAGTATCATCCCCGTGGCCCCGAGCATATTGAGGTCTGGTCCTATTGCCTCGTCGACGCCGAGGCGCCGCAGGCAGTGAAGGATGCAATGAAACGTGCCTACACGGTCGGGTTTGGGCCGAGTGGATTGCTGGAGCAGGACGACGGCGAGAACTGGACTGGCTGTGCGCAGGGCGGGGTCGGCGCGGTGAGTGGCTCACTTACCTACAACTATCACATGGGTATTGGACATGAATGGGCCGAAGACGACATGCCCGGCGTTATCGGACGCGGCAATTCCGAGGTCGTACAGCGCGGCTTTTACCGGCGCTGGCGCATGGAAATGATGCGTGACGATGGTAAGCCCATACGCCTGGTTGGAAATGCCCGGTGATGATAGACGTTAATACCCAGCACGCCGTTGAGCAGTTCCTGTATCGCGAAGCCCGACTGCTCGACGCCAGGCGCTTCAAAGAATGGATCGAATTGTTTGCCGATGATTGTCGCTATTGGATGCCGACGCGACGCAATCGACTCAGGTCCGGCCCAGCAGAGGAATGGCTTGTCGACGATGAAGTCGAGGACGAACATGGCCTGGGTTTTTTTGATGATGACAAAACGTCCCTGACCCGACGCGTGCGCCGACTTTACACCGGGATGGCATGGGCCGAGGATCCTCCTTCACGCACGCGGCACCTTGTCGGCAACGTCGAGGTTGAGCCCGCCGGGGCCGAAGGCGAACTGCTGGTGCGGTCCAGCTTCCTGCTCTTTCGATCCCGCAACGAAGGGCTTGATTCCGACGAGGATGTCTTCACCGGCGCCCGCGAAGACCTGCTGCGACCAAACGGCGAGGGTGACTGGCTGATTGTGCGACGCCACATCATTCCTGACTTCGTGACGATCAATTCCCAGAATCTCAGCATCCTGTTCTAGCTGGCGGCCCCTTCCGCGTCGCTTCGATTGATCGCTATTCCGTGTATTTGCCGCCAGTTTGCCCGGGGACACCCTTCAGGCCCTGCTCATGGTGCTCCTTGCGCGTATGCCGGGGCCAGGTACGTTTCAGCTCGTCGCGCACCTTGACGTGGAGGCGACCGAGGCCCTCGACTTCAAGTTCAATCTTATCGCCGTCCTGGAACGCATGCAGACCCTGGTGATTGGTGCCCGTCGCCAGGATGTCGCCGGGCATCAGGGTGTGGATCGAACTCACCCACTCGATGCAGCGGGCAATGTCGTGCGCCATGTCGCTGGTGTTGAACGATTGTTTGATCTCGCCGTTGTTCCACAATCGAACTGAAAGATTCTGCGGATCTTTGATCTCATCACGCGTGACAAGCCAGGGGCCAATTGGCGCGAAGGTTGCGCGGGACTTCATCTGGTAAAACGGTGGTACGCCGCGAGCGGAGCCGTCGATGAAGTTGATGTAGCCGAAGATATGATCAAGTGCCGTCTCGCGTGACACCTTATCGGCAACGCTGCCAATCACGACTGCCAGTTCCGCCTCCCCCTCAAAGATGGTTGCGGGCATGTCGGGCAGAATCATGGTATCGCCGTCGCCAATAACGCATGTGGGAGACTTGTGAAACGCATTGATTGGTGCCGGCTCGGACCGGGTGCCGTCTTCCATGTAGTTGACTGCCATGCAGTCGATACAGCCAGGGCGTGGCAGCGGTGGACGCAGCCTGACCGTAGCAATGTCGATGCCTTCCCCGTCGGCAATCGCCTGCTCCAGTGCGGGCCGGTACGATTCGAAATCGCTGATGAGGCCAATTATCAGGTCATGGGGGCCGGCGTGAGGTATGCCGGCGACCACCTCACTGACGTCCACCACAATTGATTCGTCGCGCAACGCTCCCAGCCTGAATTCATCAAAATACACCAGCTTCATATGGAATCCCCAGGATTGCAAAGGTAGTCTGAAGTGAAACAGACATTTGTACCTGTGTCACCACACAAAACAGCAACGCCAGGCGGAGAAACACATGCAGTCATTTAGTAACAAGGTAGCAGTCATTACCGGCGCGGCATCCGGTATCGGTGAGGCACTGGCGCGCGCGCTGGATCGCGAGGGTTCAAATGTCGTCCTGGTCGACGTCGAACGTGACGCGCTCGAACGCGTGGCAGCCGATCTGAAGAATACGGTTTCTATCCAGGTGCTTGATGTGTCGGACGCAGAGGCTGTTGAACAGATGGCAGCCAATGTCTTCGAACAGTATGGGAATGTGCATCTGCTCTTTAACAATGCCGGCGTGATGGGGCCCATGGCACCCATATGGCAACAGGAAGACAGTGACTGGCGCTGGGTCTTCAGTGTCAATGTACTGGGAGTCGCAAACGGCATTCGCTCGTTTGTTCCCCGGATGCTCGAACAGACAGACCCGGCGCACATTATCAACACGGCATCAGAAGCGGCGTTTGCCTCAAGAGCTTTTGTGAGTGTCTATCACGCGAGCAAGCATGCCGTACTGGCGCTGACCGAGGGACTAGCCCAGGAGCTCGGGTTTCTCGAAAAACCGATACGTGTTTCAGTACTTTGCCCGGGTGCAGTGACTACAAAAGTGATGAAAGCCGACAGGAATCGACCGGCGACGTATGAGCGGGCCGGTGGCAGCAATGAATTCGGTGAACGTCTGGCCCGTGTCTATGATCGTTCCCTGGAACGGGGGTTGTCCCCGGAGGAAGTAGCCGAAGTCGCCCTGAACGGCATCCGGGAAGGCAGGTTCTATCTGCTTCCACATACCGATGTCGCAGACCTCCCGGCGAGGAGAGCGGATGATGTCAGCCAGGATCGTTATCCTGAACTTGCCAAAGGCCTGGCACAATTGCTGCGTGATGACTGACGCCCTTGTATTGCACCAAAACACCAGTGATCCTCGCCGGACCATGACTGGTATCGGGTTTTGCCTGTTCCCGGTTTGGTGATACTTTGGATTCTGGCCGGCTTGCGCGTGCAGGAGCAGTGATGTCGATTGACCAGAGTTATAACTTCCGTCGCATTGACGAGCGAATTACCACATCGGGGGTTGTGCCCCGCGAGGTTCTCGAACAGCTGCGCGAGCAGGGGATTGAGGTTGTCATCAATCTGTTGCCGCATGATAGTGATTACGCCGTGCCTGGCGAGGCAGACCTGGTCACGCGGCAGGGTATCGAGTACGTCTATATCCCGGTCGATTTTTCCGCACCATCCGTGGCGGACTTCCGGGCGTTTTCGGCCGCCATGGACAGTGCCCGGGAGAAGAAAGTACACCTGCACTGCGCCGCGAACTTCCGTGTGAGCGCTTTTGTTGGTGCCTGGTCAGTTCAGCAGGGGTACTGGAGTCGGCAGGAGGCTGATGCATTTATCGCGGATCTCTGGAATCCTTTGGAGCACCTTGCGTGGCCGGAATTCATTAATCAGCTGGCCAGGGCCTGAATCAGGCGCATGGAAAATCGGACAGTTTCAACCCCGTTCATGGTCGACGGCAGGAATCTGCACCTGCAAGCAATATCCCAACACCAAACATTGACTCTATTGCTGCAAACAGGGTCAGGTTCACATCTGGCTACTGATCCAATTGGTGACGGCGGCTATGCCTGTCAAGGTAACGCCAGATAGCGGCATGGATGTCCGGTGCAGGACAGGGATCTGTTTCAAGCGCAGCCTGCAGGGAAATCAGCGCAACGGTCAGCTCACCATGGCAGGCATTAACAGCGGACAGGGTCAGCGCCGCCGGCTCGTCCGGGTCCGGGTCCACCATCGCCAAACCTGCTTCCCGGGCCAGCGCGAGAATCTGCCGCATCTCACTGATATCCGCAAGGCGGCGGCTGATGCCCGACTCCATCTCACCGGCAAGGTAGCCCAGCAGCATGGCTGTCATGCCACCATCGGACCTTGCATAAGCCGAACCCAGGTCGGGCAGGAGCGTCTTCAGGACACGCTGCGCAAGCATGCGCAGGGCGGCGTCAGGTCGCGGGATCATAAGGACGGCTCCGGGTTCAGGTAGTCCAGCAGGATCCGGTTCTGGCGGGCACTCATCACCCAGCCCGCGTAAGCGAGAATGGCATCTTTGGACGCGCCCCGGTGAAAATCCTCACAGGAAGAAATCCAGATTGCCAGGGCTTTCAGTGAAGCGAATATGCGCCACCAGCGGAACGCCTGCTCGTCCACCTCAAAACCGCTTGCCGCAGACCAGGCGGCAATGGCTTCATTCACTGGCAGAAGCCGCCCTGCCAGGGTGGGTTCACCCCAACACCAGAGTGGATCCAGTGACCAGGCCAGGTCTTCAAGCGGGTCCCCCAGGTGGCACATTTCCCAGTCCAGGATTCCCTTGATGCCCACACCCGGCACGTACAAAAAGTTGCCGGTCCGGTAATCACCATGCACCACACACACGGCCCGGGCGGGCGGCGGCAGGTTGCGCCTGAGCCAACGGATGGCCGCGCTGGCGATAGGCTGGGGCTCCATCTGGTCACTCTCGATAACGCCGGCCCAGTAGTCCAGTTCCCGCAGCGCACATTCATCCGCCAACGGCAGTTTGGTCAGGGCCGGAAATCCCAGGGCCACCGGATCAAGGGTTGCGAGCCTGCCCAGCAGCGTCCATTTTTCACGCCCAAGCTGTTCCCGTTCAGCTTTATCAAGCGTGCTGACGTCAGTTTTCGCGCCAGCAATTTCAGCCATGATGCTGAAAGGCTGGCCCAGCCAGGACGGGTCATCTTCCAGGAAAAGGGGTTCGGGGACAGGAATGCCGGTGGGATAAATTGCACAGTAGGCACCGTATTCCAGCTTGCGCTCCGTATCGATCAGGCTTGACGGCGGGTCCCGCCGCAGGATCAGGCCCTGTGAACCGCCACGCCTGCGGGCATTGAGCCGGAAGGTCTCGCGCGAGGCACCACCAAATATTTTCTCAACACCGTCAACGCTAACCGGTTCACCCCACCGCTCGGACAGGAATCTTGCCAGGGTGGTCGTAACCTCTGCGATGGAGAGGGCATCAGTCAAGGTGCCATATCCAGCGTATCGACAAAACCACTGGGCGCGTGTGGCCCCATAATCAACTGCTCCAGCACACCCTGCCCCCGGTGGCTCGTCTTGCCAACCTTAAGTTCAACGTCACACATGGCCTGTATGTGGATATCTTTGGGGTCAACGTCCAGAACCGCAAACTCGTCATACCCGGTTTCCAGTTCACCGTGATAACTGCCGTGTTTCCAGTGTGGATGGGTATAGCCGATACCCCGCATGTAGAAGTGCCAGCGCGGCGTCAGCACAAAGTGCCAGTCCGGCCCTTCTGCCATGGCAAAACGCACTTCTGCCCGCGCCGCATGCCGGGTACCGGACCTGAAGGTCATGTCACATTGCCAGTCCCGGGCGGTTGGCACCGGGTCACCACCAAGCAAAGGGAGCACCAGGCCATTGCTGTTCCAGGCCTCACCCCGCTCATCCTCGTTGACAAAAAAATGGGTCGCAAAATTCTCAAAATTCAGCGGCGCCCAGAGCCAGTAGAACTGCGGTTTCATGGCGTAGGGATTTGGCTGCTGGTCTCCCTGGCCAATACCCCTGATCCCCCAGCTGCGATCACGACAGCCACGATATTCAGCCGGCGTAACGTCGATCCGGCGCCCCTTGACCTCGAGCCAGCCGGACCAGGTACCAAACTGTGTCATCCGCGTGACATCCATCATGATCTGGGTGCCTGTCCGGCGGGTAAACCTGGGCTCCTCGTGCGGCAGCGTGCGGGCGGTAAACGTCAGGTCAGCCCTGATACCGTTGGCGGGGTCATCACAGGTTACCCTTAACACTTCCAGCGGTTTTTCAATGGAGACCGCGACCGGACCAACGCTGGTGTCCAGACGCTCCATGTGCATGATTCTTGAACCATAGACATTGTGCTGGACGCCATCCAGCACCACCGAGAAGGCACCATCAAGCACGTTCACATAAGGGTAGATTCCCATGGCGAGCGCAAAACACACCTCCCCCGACCTGTCGTAGCCGTTAAAAAAGAACCGATCGTAAAAGTTGCGGTTGGCACCGGTAAATGCCACGGGTTCAGGTGTCTGGTGCAGCGGGTAGTCATCGCCCTTGGTAATCACGGCATTCTTCCGGTGGTGAAAAAAACATTATTGCAGAGCACCAGCGCAGGTCGCAATGCACCGAAACAAGGCACCCAATTACCCCTTGCATGGTCGCCTCGCAACCTGTTTATATGGTATTGCACCTTGATGTCAAAGTGAGGAGAAGGCTGTGACCAATACCCAACTGAAAACCCTCGGCGAACTGCGCGCCAGCGGAATCCAGGTTCTGCCTGTACGGGAGGAGATGCGTCAGAACCTGATGAAAAAGCTTAGCGCGGGTGAGGACGTATTCCCGGGCATTATTGGTTATGACGACAGCGTCATCCCCCAGTTGGAAAACGCGGTGCTGTCGGGCCAGGACATCATTCTGCTGGGCGAACGCGGCCAGGCGAAATCCCGCATTATCCGCAGCCTGACATCATTGCTGGATGAATGGACGCCTATCCTGGACACGGTGGAAATCCCGGAGAACCCGTTTAATCCCATCAGTGCCCAGGGCAAGAAACTGGTTGCGGAAAAAGGTGATGCAACACCCATTCGCTGGCTGCACCGCGACGCCCGCTACGGCGAAAAACTGGCAACGCCCGACATCACCATTGCAGACCTGATTGGTGAGGTGGACCCCATCAAGATTGCCGAGGGACGCTATCTCTCGGATGAGGAAGCGCTGCACTTTGGCCTGGTGCCCCACACCAACCGGGGCATCTTTGCCATCAACGAATTGCCCGACCTGGCCGAGCGCATACAGGTTGGCCTCTTGAACGTGATGGAAGAAAGGGACATCCAGATTCGCGGTCACAAGGTACGTCTTGATCTCGACATCCTGATTGTGGCCACTGCAAACCCCGAGGACTATACCAACCGGGGACGCATCATCACGCCGCTCAAGGACCGCTACGGCTCCCAGATCAGGACCCACTACCCTGAGTCCGTGCTCGAGGAAATTACCATCATGGAGCAGGAGCAGGCCAGAATGGCGCTCGGCGAGTACCGCGAAAACGTGCCTTCTTTCATGCAGCAGATTATCGCGGAGATTACCCAGCTCGCACGAAAATCGCCGGATATCAACCAGCGCAGTGGTGTGTCTGTGCGGGCTTCAGTCGCCAACTACGAGGCGCTGATTGCCAATGCCCTGCGCCGGGCGA
The DNA here is from genome assembly GCA_047947185.1 of Pseudomonadota bacterium. Classification (GTDB taxonomy): domain Bacteria; phylum Pseudomonadota; class Gammaproteobacteria; order Pseudomonadales; family Azotimanducaceae; genus JANQJA01. The sequence goes on along the minus strand of CP170502.1, from coordinate 5,221,797 downwards.
TCCGCTGTGGCGAACAGGACATAGTACCGCGGATATCGGATTTGCCATTCATCCTGCCTTCGCTGCAGGGCAAGGTGGAATTTGAGGCCATGGAGGAAGGGCGCGAAGACCGGATCATCGACAAGCTGGTCAATGACGCCGTCAAGTCGGTGTTCTCCCGCTTTACCGACGCTGAGGAAATGGAAACGCTGGCCCTGGCTTTTGCTGACGGCATTCACGTGACCACGGGTGAGTCAGTCCCCTCTGCTGACTACCTGCCCATTATCCGGAAGATCGATGGCATGGAGGCTGCGGTCAGTAAACTGGCCGGTTCCGGAAATGAGGCGCTGCGCGCTTCTGCCGCGGAACTGATACTCGAAGGACTGCACCTGAATCAACTGTTGAACAAGGACCGTGTGAACGGCAGATCAACCTACCGGGGCTAAAGATAACGACCATGTCAGAATCAGACCGATCCCAACCCGAGAAAAAACCACAGGCGCGGCGACCGACGTCGCTCAACCGCTATTCGGAATGGGACGGCTCCCAGAAGGCCGAACTTGATCCCGATGAGATCCTGAGCGCACTTTCCGAGGACCTGATGGAGTTTGGTGACCTGCAGCAGGCCATGCGTTACCTCATGCAGCGTGGCATGGACAGCAACGACGGCAACTACATTCGCGGGCTGCGCGACATGTTGCGGCAGCTCAAGGACCAGCGAAACCAGCGCCTTGAGCGGTTCGACATGGGCAGTGTGATGGAAGACATCAAGCGGCAGCTTGATGAGATCCTCGACATGGAAAGACAGACCATTGATGAATGGATGAACAGGGACCAGGCTGAGGGTGAATCCAGGAAATTCATGGATGACCTGATGAAAGACCTGAACCGGGAACCCGGGTCTGACCCGGACGCGGACACACCACAGAATTTCTCGGACAAGCTCCTTGGCGATATTGGCAAGCAGAACCGGGATTTCATCAACAACCTGCCCGATGATGCTGCGGGCAAGGTGCGCTCGCTGCAGGACTATGAATTCCTTAACGCTGATGCCCAGAAGAAGTTTCTCAAGCTGATTGACCAACTGCGCAAGTCGATGACCCAGTCTTTCTTCCGCGATGTCGAAAACATGGTCAACAACATGTCCCAGGGTGATATCGATCGCATGAAAGACATGGTCAGGGATCTCAACGAGATGCTGGTCAAGAAGATTGCCGGCGAAGATCCCGGGTTTGATGAATTCATGCAGAAGTATGGCGACATGTTTGGCGACAATCCGCCCCGGTCCCTTGACGAACTGCTTGCCCAGATGCAGCAGCAGATGGCCGCCACCCAGTCCCTGTTCAACTCCATGTCGCCGGAACAGCAGCAGCAGCTACAGGACATGATGAGTGACAAGTTTGGCGATCCTGAACTGAACGCGGAGCTTGCCAAACTGGCCAAGGAAATGGATTTCCTGAACCCCCAGGGCAAACGCTACGACTTCTCCGGTGACCAGGAAATTGACCTGCAGGCTGCCATGGAACTGATGCGGGAGATGCAGCAGCTTGATGAACTGGAACAGCAGATGCAGCGCGCCCAATACGATGGCAAGGTGGATTCCATCGACGCCGAGCGGGTGGAGGAACTGCTGGGCAAAGAAGCAGCAGAGAACCTGGAGGAAATGAAAAAGCTCCTTGAGGTGCTGGAGAAAGCGGGCTACGTGCGCAAGGACGGCAACAAGTGGGAGCTGACACCCCGTGGTACGCGATCCCTGGGGCAGAAGGCACTGGGTGAAATCTACCAGCGCCTGAAAAAGCAGTCCCTCGGCAATCACGCTGTGCCAGAGGAAGGCCGGTTCGGCGAACGTATCGAGGAGTCGAAACCCTACGAGTTTGGTGACCCCTTTCACCTGCACATGCCACGCACCCTGCGCAATGCCATTGATCGCGATGGCCCGGGTGCACCGGTTCGCCTGCGCATGGAGGATTTCGAGATCTACCGCAGCGAACTGATTACCCAGACGGCAACGGTGCTGATGGTTGATCTGTCCTGGTCCATGGCTTTGCGCGGTTCTTTCCAGTCAGCGAAAAAGGTGGCCATGGCGCTGCACAACCTGATCTCCAGCGCCTATCCCCGGGATTCGCTCTATGTGCTGGGCTTCTCGGCTTATGCCAAGGAGATCAAGGCACACGACCTGCCCTACCTGCAGTACGACGACTACCTGCTGGGAACCAACATGCAGCACGCCCTGATCCTCGCGGAAAAGCTGCTTGCCAAACACCAGCAGGGTACCAAACAGATCATCATGATTACCGATGGCGAGCCCACGGCACACCTTGAGGAGGGCCGGCCGGTTTTTGCCTATCCACCCACACCGGCAACCATCTCCAGGACCCTGCGGGCCATCAGGAGTTGTACCACCAAGGGTATTACCATCAATACCTTCATGCTGGACCAGAGCTACTACCTGAAGGCTTTTGTGGAACAGATGACCAAAATAAACGGTGGCCGCGTCTTCTACACCGAACCACACAACCTGGGTGAGTACATCCTGGTTGACTACGTCCAGAACCGGCGCAAGAAACTGGGTCGTTAGCGGCCGCCTGGCAGCCTGTCATGTTTTGCCCCGATCCTGAACGCCTGAGGTAGACACGACGCCAGGCTAGAAGGGAGCAGTATTCTCAAACGACAGGCGGCGCCCGGTCACCGGATGACTGAACGAAAGCCGGCTCGCATGCAACATCAGGCGCGGTGCTGCGGCAAAAGCCGCCGGATGAGCATACAGGTCACACCCCAGGATCGGATGCCCCAGATGCGCAAGATGAACGCGCAACTGGTGGCTGCGTCCCGTGACCGGCACAAGGCGAAGCCGCGAGAAGGCCGTTGAGCGCTCCTCTACCTCAAAATGCGTCACCGCTGATTTACCCGCCGGATCCACCCGGTGCCGGGGTCGCGCTACCGGATCAGGCCCCAGGGGCAGGTTAATGGTCCCGTGAACTTCCTGCACCGGTCCCCAGACAAGGGCCGTGTATTCCTTGCCCACCTGTCGCTCACGGAACTGTCGTGACAGCTCCCGCGCTGCCGGTTTACCGCGTGCCAACACCATGAGGCCGGAGGTATCCAGATCCAGTCGGTGCACTATGTCCACGTCAGCGTAGTCGAACACCAGCCGCCGGGTCACGCAGTCCTTTACATACCGTCCGGGAACCGACAGAAGGCCCGAGGGCTTAACCACCACCACAAGGTGATCATCGTCATACACGATCCCTATTTCCTCGGTGCAGGGTGGCGGGACATGGCTGGTGAAGTTGTCCACAAATTTCCGTATAGTCAAAATTGCATTTCGAAATCACGATATCACAATGGCAGACGACAAGGATCCGCTTCTCGACGCGATCACCGACGTGGTGCCAAAACTGCTGGGTACGCTTGAGATATTCGAACAGCTCCAGGAGCGGGTGCCCCAGGGTGAATACCAGACCTTTGCCGAACTGCTGGCCCCAAACGCCAGTGAGCTTGCCAACGCGGCCCTCGAATTTTCTGCGGTTGCAGTGCCGGAAGACCTGGCCGAGCTCTGTGGCTATATCAGCGAGAGTTGCACCTACGCGCTACGCGGCGCAGAAAATATCCGCAAGCACGCCGAGGGTTTTGGTATGGTCATGCGCGCCATGCGTGCCATGCGAAAAGCCCAGAGCAGCATCTATCCGCTGTCACCTTTCATGTCCCCGGTCAGCCAGTTTTTCCTGGAACCCGCGGCCAGGTCGAACACGAACCTGATCAAAGCCCTGGGCGAAGGTGCAAGGCGCGAGCAGGTTGGCCTGCATCACGCCAGCAACAGCCTGGACGAACGTGGCGGCTTCAGCCTCTACGTGCCGGAGAACCTGGACCTCGACAGGCCGGCATCGCTGGTGATTGCGCTGCACGGTGGCACGGGCCATGGTGCTGACTTTCTCTGGTCATGGCTGCGGGAAGCCAGGACCCGGGGGTTTATTGTACTCGCCCCCACCTCGCAGCAGGACACCTGGTCACTGATGGGTGAGGAACATGACCTGCCTGCCCTGCTGTCGGTCCTCGATCTGGTGCGATCACACTGGCTGATCGACGAATCCCATATCCTGCTGACCGGGATGTCGGATGGTGGCACCTACAGCCTGCTGGCCGGATTGCGACCCGACTCGCCCTTCACCCACCTGGCCCCGTTTTCCGGTGTACTGCATCCTGAAATTGTCATGTCGGGCAACCTGCGTTTTGCCAGTGGCCGGGACATTTACCTGGTCCATGGAACCCGGGACTGGATGTTTCCCATCGAAAGCGCCTACATGGCACGGGCTGAACTCGAGCAGGCAGGGGCCAACCTGAAATTCCGGGAAATTGAAGGTTTGTCTCACACCTATGCGCGTAGCGAAAACCCGGCATTGATTCACTGGTTCAACAACAAACTGGCTATACCCTCATGAAACACCGCTATTGTCTCCTCGCCTTCCTGCTGCTGCCGATCCTGGCACTCGCAGACCTGCGTCCGCTTGTCATTATTCACACCAATGATTTCCACGGTCACATTGCCGAGGAGAACGAGTACGCCGGCGCCGCACGGATTGCCAGCCTGGTAAAGGCAACCCGGGCGACCAACCCGGCCGTACTGGTGCTGAATGCAGGGGACAGCATCTCCGGCACGCCGGTTTCAACCATGTTTCGTGGCTCACCCATATTTGAAGTGCTGAACCTTGTGGGCTACGACGCCGCGGTGCTGGGCAACCACGAGTTCGATCACGGTTATGAGCGCATCGAAAAATTCAGGGAAATTGCCGACTATCCATTGCTGGCAGCAAATGCTTTTGCACCCGATGGCAGCCTGATTGGTGATGCCCCCATGCTCATCCAGGAAGTCGGCGGTATTTCAGTAGCAATCATTGGGCTGATCACCGATTACACCCCCAACATGATTACACCCACCGGTAACGAAGGCATCACCTTTGCGCCACCGCTCTACACGCTCTCCGCACTGGTTCGCGCCGTAAGGCCCAGGGTGGACCTGGTGGTAGCGCTCACCCATATCGGTCATGAAGAAGAAAAGGAATTGGCCGCCCGGGTGCCGGGCATCGATATTATTGTTGGCGGTCACTCCCACACCAGGGTGGAACCACCCGTCCAGGTGGGTGATACCTGGGTAGTCCAGGCCGCCTACTACGGTTCACACGTCGGCTACCTCGATATGGTGGTGGACACCGAAACCAATCGCCTCGAGCGCTTCAACGGACGACTGATCCCGGCTGCCGACCTGCCGGCAGGTGATCCGGCCGTTGCGGCTCTGGTAACCAGTTGGGAATCCAGGGTCTCGGAGCTGGTTGATGTCAGTATCGCCAGTTCAGCCCGCGACTACACCAAAGCCGAGTTGCAACCCAGGCTGGAGAAAATCCTTGCCGAGGCAACCGGCACACCCTTTGGCTTTTACAATATGGGCGGCATTCGCGACATCGTCCGCAAGGGGCCAATCTCCGCCCGCAACATCTGGAACCTGGAACCATTTGGCAACACGCTCGTCACCGTTACCACCGATGGCGTGACGCTGAAGGCCATCCTAAACATGGACGGCGAATCACACTACCGAACGGAATCCATCATTGAGGACGACACCTACACTTTCGGCACCAACAGCTTTGTCGGGGCGCAGGCAAAACGCAAATACCCTGACCAGGTCCAGGTTCGCGATCTGGGTCAACTGGTACGCGACGTCCTGATTGACCACATACGGCTGAAGGGTATACCCCAGTAGCTGCATCTACTGCCCAAAAAACTCCCGCGTCAGTGTCAGGAAGTCTGCCAGACGGTCATGGTGTACCCAGTGACCTGCATTCTCCATGGCAACATGACGGGCGTTCTGGAACAGCGTTGCGGGATCTTCCCGGGACGCCATTCCCATCCAGCTTTCCTTGCCACTAACCAGCAGCAGGGGTGCATCAATACGTTTCCAGAGCTCACGCGACTGGTCCATGGTCATGTCAAACGGTGACATCACATGGGTGTAGTTGTCGAACTTCCAACTATAGGTACCGTCTTCATTCTGGTTACTGCCGTGGATCGTCAGGTGACGGGCCTGCTCGGCGCTCAGGTGCTTGTTGGCTTCCTGCATACGCTCATAGGCCTCCTCCAGCGAGGCATACCGCTTGGGCAGGCGTCCCGACACCTTGCGCGTCTGCTCAATCCAGTTCTTCATGCGTTCATGTACGGGCTGCTGGTTGTACATGGAAGGAGGTCCACCCCAGCCTTCTATCACAATCATCTTCCGGATCATCTCAGGATAGATGCCGGCATAACGCAGCGCCACACCACCACCCAGTGAGTGAGCAATGACGTGCAGTGGCCCGAGATTGCGCTGATGTATCAACTGGGCAAGGTCATAGACGTACTCGGAGTGGCTGTAGGCGCTGCCAATGACCCACTGGGAGTCACCATGACCACGGAAATCCGGTGCCACCACGTGATATTCACTCGCCAGGTCTGAGGCTACCCAGTCCCAGTTGTGGCAATGGTCACGGTTGCCGTGTACCAACAGCAGGGTCGGCGCACCTTCATTGCCCCAGTCAAGATAGTGCAACCGAAGGCGCTGGGAAAAATAGGAATGCGAGGTTGGACTGGGCTTACCAGTGGACATGGGGTCGCTGTCTCCGCAATGAAAGTGCGCGATTATAGCAGGACAAACGGGCCCCCGGTCGTCTGTCAGTTCGGACTACTGCAGCCCGGGACATATTGCTAACATTAGGCCCTCAAGAGGATCTCACGGAAAGATGTCCACCTTCGCACCGATTACGTCAGAGACGGTCACCAAGGCGCTGGCGCACCGTTATCTGCCTGCTGACGCGCCGCTCTCGGGCCCGGGAACCCAGGGTATTGCGACCGCGGAACTGGTGACGAGACTGCGCTCACTGGTCGGAGACGTGCCTTCTTCCCTGCGTCAGCAGGTCACCACCGAAACCGATGGTCCTGGTCCCCGCGATCTGGCACTGCTGGCCTCGGTAGACGACTGCGTAAAAATCATCTTCGCGCTGACCCGGCTGGAGCCGGAAGTGGAGCAGGCACTGAGGACAACACTGCCAGAAGTCGCCTGCCACCTGTTGCGGCACCCCACCCTGCCGCTGCGCCCCGAGCCTGGCATCCTCAACCTGCTGGATCTGTTGGTGGCAGCCATGCTGGGCTGGTGCCCCGGGCTGGGTCGCCAGGGTGACAAATTGCTGGCATTCCTGACAACAACCGCGGACAAACTTGCGGCCGGTGTTGATGATCCGGCTCCCCTGCTTGAAGAAACCCGGACTTTCCTCGGACGGGAACTTGGCCGTGTGCAGAAACTGGAAGAACGCCTGATTGCCGCCGAAACCGGCCAGTTGCGTACCCAGCAGTCGCGCTTCATTGCTGCGGACATGATCAACCGTGCCATGGAGAACAAACAACTTACCCGATCCGCGGCTGAATTCCTGAAGGGCCCCTGGTACGAATCCGTCCAGTTGATCATCCTGACAAAAGGTGTTGAGAGTGAACAATGGACCCGGGCGCGACAGATCACCGACACGCTGGTATGGACCTACCAGCCGCCTGTGGGGGCTGACCCCGACCAGATTGCGGCAGACAACCAGAAGCTTTACAGGATTGTTGAACACCTGCCGGGTGAGGTGGAGGAACTGTTGCTTGCCCTTGAGCACGATCCTGAGGCTGCCGGCGAAGCCGTGGCAGTCATCCAGACTGACCATGTCAATCTGGTGAGCGGCGAGCCACTGGCGTTTGAGCCGTTTGATCCCATTGCCGGGGCCACCCGGGACGCGAGTCGTGCCAAGGTTTCGCGGGTGCTGTTGCGGCGTGTGAAGTCATTTGCGCCGGGACAATGGTTCACCTACGAAAGTGATGGGGGGGTCATGCGGATCAAACTGGTGGCAAAACTCGATGACGTCCAGCAGTTACTGTTCACCAATCATAACGGTATGAAAGTTATGCAACTCTCTTTTGACGAGTTTGCCTACCTTGTGTCTTCCGCGGTTGCACGCCCCGTGGGCGGCGAACTCATCTTCTCCAGCACCTTCCGGACCTATTACGAAGGGCTGATCCAGGAGCGGGAAAAACAAATCAGGCGCTTTGAGGAAAGGCGCGCTGAAGCAGAACGGCAGGAAGCGGCGCGCGAGGCGGCCAGGGCGAAGGCACTCGCCGAGGCTGCAGCCCTGGCCAGGGCCCGGGAGGACGAGGAGCAGCGGCGGATAGAATCCGAGCGCCGAGCCCGGCTTGAAGCCGCCAGTGCCATTATGGCTGCGGCTGATCCCGCCGTCATTGCTGAGACGAGCCAGCGGGTCACGGAACTTGCTGTCGGTGCCTGGCTCCGATTGCCGGATGCTAACGGCGAGTTGACAGAATGCAAACTTGCCGTGCGCATCTCGGCCACTGACAAGATGATATTTGTCAATCGCACGGGACAGCGGGTGGGTGAGTACACCAGCGACCAATTGATACAATTGCTGGTAGCGGGACAGGGACAGATCCAGGACGAGGGCGTCGAATTTGAGGATACGTTGGCAGAAGTGGTATCTCGACTAAGAAACGACAGGCACAAGAGTTATGACGACCTTACCGGAGAATGAGCACAGGGTGGAAACCCGGCTCGAACTTGAGGAAACCGTGTTTATTGAGGTGCTTGCATCAGCCAGCAATTCGCCAGGCAACGTCATCATGTGTAACTCACTTGACCTGTCAGCCAACGGCCTGCAGGTGGTGGTCGACGAGGAGATTGCCGCTGGCAGCATCCTGCGGCTCTGTGTCGACCTGCACAACGCTGATCCCATTTTCCTGGTGGGTGAGGTCAAGTGGAAACGCCCGGATGCTGCCAGTGACGCCTACCGCCTGGGATTCCTGCTGTTCGAGTCTGACGACACGGATATACAGCGCTGGAAAGAGATTGTGGCGGACATGCTGGCTGCCTAGTCCAGGAATACAACGGCCCCGGTCAGCGTCGCGCGGACGAATGCCCTGTCGCCGACGGTGAGAGGCAGGCCGCCCGGCACCAGCGCAAGCACTTCCAGACCCCCGGGCAATTCAAGCAGCGCAGCGGTTTGCGCACCCCGGAACAGCGCTTCCCTAACCCTGGCCTGCACCTCACCTTCTTCAACAAGTTCCACCATATCCGGCCGAATCAGCACATCGACTACCCTGCCTGCGTCTGCGGGGCCGATTTCCGGCCGGCTGAAGCGACCCAGTGCGGTTGTGATCACACCGTCAGCGAGCACATGGCCGGGCAGGAACCGCCCCTCACCAATAAAGTTGGCAACCTCCCTCAGGGCGGGCCGGTAATACAGGTCCCTGGGTGATCCCCATTGCAGCAGTCGTCCACTACGCATGATGCCAACCTCATCCGCCATGGCAAAAGCTTCCGCCTGGTTGTGGGTAACCAGCATGGCCGTAATACCCTCTTTCTTCAGCACCCCTCGAATGTCCCTCGCTATCTGCTCGCGCAGTTCAATATCCAGCCCCGAAAACGGCTCATCCAGCAGCAGGATTTGCGGTCGTGGTGCCATGGCCCGGGCTACCGCAACCCGCTGTTGTTGACCACCCGAAAGCCTGTGCGGAAATGCTTCCAGCAGGTCAGCGATACCCAGCATGGTCGCCACCTCAAGCACCCGGGCTTCCCGGCCGGCGCGCGCTATGCCAAACCCGATATTGGCTGCTACGGACAGGTGCGGAAACAGGGCAAAGTCCTGAAATACCATGCCAACGTTGCGCCGCTCCACCGGCACCATGACACCTGGTGCGCTTACCACCTCGCCGTCAATTCGGATATCGCCGGCCACCGTCTCGACAAAACCCGCAATTGCACGCAGCAAGGTTGTCTTGCCACAGCCGCTGGGACCCAGCAGGCAGGCAATAGTCCCGGGCGCAAGGCCAAGACTCAGGTTCTCGACAATTCGGTGACCACCAATGGCAACATCAGCCTGCCTCACCTCCAGCATCCTGCTCATTCGCCAACCCTTGAACCAGAGATGGCCCGACTCAGCAGCACAACCGGCAGGATGCCGACAATGACAATCAACAGCGCGGGTGTTGCCGCTTCCATCAGGCGTTCATCGTTTGCCAGTTCATAGGTCTTGACGGCAAGCGTATTGAAGTTGAACGGTCGCAGTACCAGGGTTGCCGGCAGTTCTTTCATCACGTCCACAAACACCAGCAATGCGGCCGTCAACAGGCTGCCGCGCATCACCGGTAGATGAACACGGTAGAGGATCCTAACGCCGGTGAGCCCAAGGGTCCTTGCCACGTCGTCCGCCGCGGGTTTCAGCCGGCTGAGGCCAGCGTCAACCGAGCCAAGCGACACGGCAACAAACCGCACCACGTAGGCAAAAATGAGGGCAAACACCGTGCCGGACAAGAGGAGCCCCGTGCTGACATCAAAATGATCACGCATGAATTCGTCAAGGGTATTGTCAAACCAGGCGAACGGTATCAGCACACCTACCGCAATGACAGTGCCGGGCATGGCATAGCCAAGCCCCAGGCAACGATGCAGGGCACTGGTCACCTGACCGGGCCTCCGTCTCCTGGCATACGCGGCAAACAGCGCAGGCAGCAGGGCAATCAGCGCTACCGTCAGGGCCAGCAGGAGGGTATTGGTGGCAAGCTCGAGGAAACTGTCATCAACGACAGACTGCCAGTGACCCAATGCCCAATATCCGAGCAGCCCAACCGGGACAACAAAACCCAGCAGCACGGGCAGGCTGCAGTAGATGAACGCCACTACTGCCGCCCCACCCCCCAGCGTCTGGCGCGGCAACCGGGAATAGCGTTGACCGGTATGGTGATACTGTGCCTGGCGCCGGGATAGCCCTTCCAGCACGGCCAGCAGGCCAACAAACGTTACCAGCATTGCGGACAACTGCGCCGCGCCGGCACTGCTGCCCAGGCCAAACCAGGTTCGGAAAATGCCCGTGGTAAACACCGGCACACCAAAATATTGCACCGTGCCGTAGTCTGCCAGTGTTTCCATCAGCACAAGCGCCATACCCGCCACAATCGCGGGGCGCGCCAGGGGCAGGGCAACCCGGAAAAAGGCCTGCCGCGGCGAACATCCCAGCGTGCGGGAAACCTCAAGCACGCACACGGACTGCTCAACAAAGGCTGTACGCGCCAGCAGGTAGACATAGGGATAAAGCACCAGTGACAGCATCACGGTTGCGCCGCCAATCGAGCGAATCTCGGGAAAATAGTATTCACCAAAGCCAACCCCGAAGATTGTACGGATGAACGTCTGCACCGGGCCAGCGACATCCAGTGCGCCAGTGTAGGTATAGGCAATAATGTAGGCTGGCATTGCCAGCGGCAGGAGCAGGGCCCATTCCAGCAGTCGGCTGAGTGGAAACCGGTACATGGTGACCAGCCAGGCGGGCAACACGGCAATGACCAGCACCGTCGACCCGACTCCCGCCATGAGCAACAGTGAATGGCTCACGTAATCGGCAAGCACCGTGTCCACGAGATGGCCAAGCACCCCGGTGTCACCCTGCAGCAGGAAAGAAAAGACAGAGATGAGGGGCGCCAGCAGTAACAGGCAGAGCAGCCCGAGAACAAAAGTCACAATGGACTGACCGCTATTTCCACCCAGCCCTGTCCATGAGACGCACGGCCGCCTCGTTGAATTTGCCGAGCTCAGGTAACGACTGGCTGTCCGCCTTGTAGGCACCCCACAGTTTCTGCAGTTCGCTGTTCTCAACGTCAGCGCGTACGGGGTACTCATGGTTGGTTTTGGCATACCAGGACTGGGCAGATTCACTGACCAGGTACTCAAGCAATGCCACGGCTTCTGCACGGTTCTTTGCAGCCCGGGTAACCCCGGCGCCACTCACGTTAACGTGTGCGCCACGGCCTTCCTGGTTGGGCCAGAAGAGCACAACCTGCTGCGCCATGGCACGCTCGCTCGCATCCGTGGACGACAGCATGCCCGCCAGGTAATAGTTGTTAACCACGGCAAGGTCACATTGCCCGGCGGCTACTGCCTTGATCTGGTCGCGATCACCACCCCCCGGTGGCCGGGCCATGTTCGCAACCAGTCCACGCGCCCAGGCTTCCGTGGCCGGCACCCCGTCCGCCGCAATCATGGAGGCAACCAGGGACTGGTTGTAGATGTTGGATGAAGACCGGATACAGATGCGCCCTTTCCATTCCGGGTCAGCCAATGCCTCGTAGGTGGACAGTCGGCTGGCATCAACGCGATCTGGTGCATACACCAGTACCCGGGATCGCAGTGATAACCCAAACCAGTGTCCGTGCGGATCACGGTATTGGGCAGGTATGACCTGCGCAAGGACCGTTGAATCAACCGGCGCCAGCAGGTCCGCTTCCTGGGCGCGGTGCAGTCGCCCGACATCCACCGTGAGCAACAGGTCAGCCGGTGAATTGCGCCCTTCAAGCTGCAAACGGTTGATCAGCGTGTCGGCGCTCCCCGTCACCAGGTTGACCTCAATACCCGTATCCTGTTCAAAGGCATCCAGCAATGGCTTGATCAGTGACTCATTGCGGCCAGAGTAAACGTTGATGCTGGCGGCCAGTGTGGTTTCCGCAAGCAGCAGCAGGCCAAGAAGCAGTATTTTCATATCAGTCCCGTCGAGTGAATCACAAATGATAATTATTATCATTTGGGCGCGCAAGCCCGAAAGTTTTCCTACCCGGCCGCCAGTTCAAACAGGGTGATCTCAGCCCGGGTGCCAACCCGCATCACCGGTCCCCAGGTACCCGTCCCCTGCGAGACGTAAAGCCGCGTGTTACCGTGCCGGTACATCCCCTTGATCCTGTCAAACACCCGACCTACCACCAGGTTAAACGGGAATATCTGCCCGTTATGGGTATGGCCGCTCAGCATCAGGTCAATGCCTGCGCCGGCAGCATCCTCGAGTCCCTGCGGACGATGATACAGCAGCAGGTTAAAACAATCCGGTGCTACAGGTATGCGCGAAAGCTGCCGTTTGACCTGGGCCGGATCTTCCATGTCGTCGATGCCAATCACCTGCAGGTCATCCCGGTGCATCACCGCCCGGTCACGCAGCACCTGTACACCCAGGTCCGAGAGGCGTCGAAGTATCTGGTCAAGATCTTCATATTTTTCGTGATTGCCGATCGTGAAGTAGACCGGACAGGTCAGGCTCTTCAGCGACTTCAGCTTGTCTGAAGTGACCCCTGTCTGGTCAATAAAGTCCCCGGTGATACACAGGAAGTCAGGCTCAAGCTGATTAACACGATGGACAACGCCGGCGAGGAAGCGTTCGCTCCGTGAGCCAATGTGGACATCAGTGATCTGGACAAATCGAACTGGCGCTGCCAGCGCCGGCGCGTCAAGGGAAATACGTTTGACCATGGGCCTGACGGCGGCAACCATACCAAGCCCACCCAAAAGAAGTGCGGTGGCAATCGTTGCAAGTGCCGCAGTATCTTTGGCGAGGGGTGTTGCAAGCACCAGCACTTCAGCCACCAGCAGCGCCATCAGGAGCAGCGGTGACAGTCCCAGCCAAAAATCGGCCAGCATCCTGTAACCCCGCGCCCACCAGTTCTCCCGTCCACGCAGGTAAAGCCGGGTTATCAGTTGGCTGCCGGCCAGGGGCACAAAAATCAGGCTCGTCAACCACCAGGACAGGTCCAGCCAGTCACACAGCCGCAGTATGGGGTAAACAAAGAGGGGCAGGTGCAGTGCCAGGGCGATCGACAGAAAGCGTAACCAGGCCCGCTGACGCCGTGCCGGGGCTTTCCTGTTCACCAGTTCCTGTGATGTATCAGCCTCACTCACCCATGCAACCCCGAATTACCTGTGCCCATTCAACAATCCTGATTATTCACCCTGGTTGTCAGCGCCTGCTGCCGAACCGGCCAGATCACGTGGCAGCATGAGGCTGATCACCTTCCAGCCCTCAAGCGGCTTGATTTCGGCGTCTGCCGTGAAGATGCGCAATCTACCAGATGCATCCAGCGCAAACAAAAGTATGAAACGATCCCCGTGTTGCGCCTGGTAAGCCTCAAAATCAAATTCGTCGGTCAGGGTAGTCACCCGTACTTCAGCGCCATTCCGGAGCCAGCCGGCCAGTTTGTTGTAGGTGACCGAGTCACCAAACAGGCGGCTGCCTCGATATCGCCTGGAGATGCGATGTTTGTCCGCCACATTGCCTTCCGCAGAGGTGGGCAGTTCAAACAGGTTGCGGGTACCAAAAACCGGGCGAAAGTTCATCTCCACCAGCACATCCAGGTCCGCACGGCCAGACATTGCCATCAGCTTGCCAATACCGGACAGGTCGAGGTTTCGATCCGCATGCTCCGACACGGCGCTGCCGTAAAAAGTATCAAGACCATCCATCCTGGCACTGCGAATGTGCTCGTAATTGCTGTCCACCAGGATCACCTTGAGCCCACAATCCTCCTTCAGCACCTTGCCCAGCGACCGCCCGACATTACCCGCACCAACAATCAGTACCCCGGTAGGTGCCGGATCGCGCACCCCCAGCCAGTGTGCAAGGCTCTTGGCAGTCAGGCTCTGAATCACCACCGTGCCGATGATAATGAGGAAGGCGAGTGGCACAAACAGGGCGGCCTCGGGGATCCCCAGTTCTTCCAGGCGCAGTGAGAAGAGCGCGGCCACGGCGGCACACACAATGCCACGGGGACCAATCCAGGCAATCAGCAGCCGTTCCCGCCAGTTCAGGTTACTGCCCAGGGTCGACACCGCCACCGCCAGGGGACGCGCCACAAACATCACTGTCATGAGCAGCAGCAGGGCCCCGCCTCCCACGGCAATAATGGCATTGAGATCAATTCGCGCTGCCAGCAGGATAAACAGTCCGCTGATCAGTAGCACGGACAGCGTCTCCTTGAAGTCGAGGATGTCCTCAATCTCGAGGTCCGGCAAGTTTGCCAGCGTAATCCCGAAGACAGTCACGGCAAGCAGGCCTGATTCGTGTTGCATTACCTCGGCAGTGACAAACACGACAAACACCAGCAGCAGGGTAAAAACGCTGCGCAGGTAGTCGGGAATCAAGTAGCGCCGCAGCAACTCACCCAGCACAAAACCCGCCACCAGTCCCAGCAGCACGCCAATCAGAAGCATCTCGCCAAACAGCAGGGCGATGCTGGTCAAGACGGTGTGACTCTCGGTGGAGATATAAAAATCATAGGCCAGCACGGCCAGCAGGGCACCCAGCGGGTCAATAACAATCCCCTCCCAGCGCAGGGTATTGGAGACCCTGGCGTTGGGCCTGACTGTCCGCAACATGGGTACAATAACCGTTGGTCCCGTGACCACCACCAGCGCACCAAAGAGGAGCGCAAGTTCCGCCGCCATGCCAATAAAAAACCAGGCGCCGGCTGCCGTAATGAGCCAGGTAACGAGCGCACCCAGGGTTACCAGGTTACGCACGGTTGAACCTATGCCAACCAGTTCACTGAACTTGAGCGTCATGGCACCTTCAAAGAGGATCACCGCCACGGCCAGCGACACCACGGGAAACAGGAGATCACCAAACAGCCTGTCCGGATCGAGCAGACCTGCAAGCGGCCCGACAACAACGCCCGCAATAAGCAGGAACAGTATCGCGGGCAGCCTGACCCGCCAGGCAAACCACTGGGAAAGCATGGCCAGTAAACCAATCAGCGCAAATGACAGGAGCGCGGCAAGCGGAAGTTCAGGGGTCACGTTGTGCCCGTGCGGGGTTGGAAAGCGCTCATCTTAGAGTCATCACCCGCACCAAAACCATACATTTTTACGGGAAATCAGGGTTTTTCGTCACTTTGTGTGCAACCTCTTTGCATTTTTTCCCGTTTCCCATTATGTTGCTCGGCGAGCATCCGGATAGGTTTACCGGGTCCTGTGACACTTAGTGAAATTCCGGGGGGAATTCAATGAAACACCATCTCTTGCCTGCAGTGATGCTGGCAACCGCTATACCTTGTTCTGCAATTGCAGAGGAAAACCGGCGTCAGATTGAAGAAGTGATTGTCACGGCAGAGCGCCAGGAAGCCTCTGTCCAGGACACATCAATTTCAATTACGGCCTTTACCTCTGAATCCATGGAACAGTTTGGCATCCGTAACCAGTCGGACCTGCAGAATTTTGTGCCGGCCACAACCATCCAGCCTTACGACGCCGCAGTTCGCGGTGTTGGCCGGAACTTCCGCAACCTGGGTGGTGATCCCGGTGTTGCAACCTACATGAACGGCGTTTACTCCGAAGACCTGTACACGGCCACCATCGGTTCTTTCTGGGATATCGAGCGTATCGAGGTGCTCCGTGGTCCCCAGGGTACCCTGTACGGCCGCAACGCCGTTGGTGGTGCCATGAACTTTATCTACAAGGGACCCACCGACACGCTTGATGCCTCCGTCAAGGCAATTCTCGGCAATTACGACACCCGCGACCTTTACGGTTACGTCTCTGGCCCGCTTGTCGAAGGCAAACTGCTGGGCCGCTTTACTTTTTCGTCCCGCAACCATGACGGCTGGGTTGAAGAACGCGGCACTGGCCCGGACCTGGACAGCGGCAACGAGGACAACTTTTCAGTACAACTGGAGTGGCTGATCAACGACAGTATGAGCGTCAGGCTGCGCAGCAACCAGGCTAATGTGGACCGGGTGATGGGTGGCGCTGCTGGCGCTGGCCTGATTGTGCTGCGGGGTGAAAACCCGGTTAATGGCGAACGGGACTTTACCTCAGCCACCCACGCCGTGCGCAATGTTGATCCGGCACAGACCAATCCGCTGGCGGATGACTTCCTGTCCACTTCACTGCCGATCCTGAACTACACCAATCCCACTACCGGCGCGCCCATCCTGGCGCAACAGCCTATTCCCGGCGTCCACGAGGGTGCCGACCTGGTCAACCAGGGTCGGTTCAGCACGGCGGGTGTGACCGACTGTCTTTTCCTTGATCGTGAGAACATTGATGGGGACGATTTGTGCGCCTACACCAATGGCCTGAACAACGAAACGTTTGACCAACAGGGTAACCAGCTTGAATTCAGCTGGGATATCAGCGATACGGTCACCTTCAAGTACATCCTGGGCTACAATGACCTGCTGTACGAACGCACCACCGACGACGACAACAGCTACAGTACTGTCGACGACCGTCAGTTCTACGTCAATCATGAAGCAGAATACCTGTCCAACGAGTTTCAGCTGTTCTATGACATCGGTGACAACCTGACCTTTACCTCGGGTATCTTCTTCTACGATTCCACCATCAACCAGCGTTATGACTTCTACAGTTCAACCAGCGCCACGGAGCTGGCAGATCCGACGTTTGCCCAGGACAACATCCTGGCAACCCTGGGTGTACCGCCCGCGGCTGTACCCAACGTGCCCCTGACCTTCCTCGCAGCAACCAATCCGGCCAACCCGGTGGGCGTAACGCTGGATGTGGTCAAGGCCGGTGGCGCCGGACTGCCCAGCGATCAGCTCTATCTGCAGGTTGGTCCCTGGCTGGGTGACGCGACCCTTGGTAGCGTTGAACATGGCCCGGTCACACCGGGTACCGATACCCATGCGGACAACCGCACTGATCGCAAGGCCTTTGCGGTTTATACCCAGGGCGTGTGGGACATCAACGAGCAGCTCACCCTGACCGCCGGGCTTCGGTATGCAGAAGATGACATTGAAGGCTACGAGGCCGTTGCCCAGTACGCCCAAACCATGGCCGTGGCTGATGCACTCGGGCCAGCACTGGGTGCGGATCTCAACCTGGGTACCCTGAACATCCTGCGTGGTGCACTGAACCCCGTAACGCTTGAGCCCACCGGCGCAGTGCCCCTCTGGCTCTCGGGTACACCTATCAGCATCGGCTTCTACCGTAACCTGGCGCGCAAGGACAGCAAGTTCACCTACCGCGTGAACCTGGATTACAACATCGACGATGCCCAGATGGTCTATGGCAATATCACTTCAGGTTATCGTTCGGGGGGGTTCAACCTGGCGTTCATCAGCCAGACGCCGCAGTATGAGCCCGAAGAACTGATCGCCTATGAAGTTGGTTACAAGGGCAATCTGCTCAGCAATACGCTCCAGGTCAACGCTTCTGCCTATACCTACAACTACTCAAGCATCCACACCTTCACCACGGAAGCCTGCCCGGCAAGTGCCGCCGCCGGTCTCAACAGTGCCTGTGCTGTGGTTGAATCCACCAGTTCGGTCATTGCTGCGCCCGGGGCAACCATGAGCGGTATCGAGTTTGAAGTCCTGTGGCTTGCTACCGATGCACTCACTATTGGTGGCAACTTCAGCTACACCAACAGTGAATATGACGAGCCCTTCTTTATTGTGGACGGTGATGACCCCACCATCCCCGGGTCACTGTATGACGGTGCACTGGAAGAAGCCCAGCGGGCAGTCAACATCCAGGGTAGCCAGCTCCAGGCTGTGCCTGAATTCAAGGGCAGTGCGTTTGCGTCTTACCTCATTGAACTGGCCTCGGGCCGGGTTGAGCTGACCGGTACCGCCTCGTGGATTGATGATGTGTTCTTCTCGCCCTACGAGTCGCAACTGGACCTCGCACCTGCATACGAGCGCTATGACCTGCGGGCAACCTACACCAGCAGTGACGAGCAGTGGAAGGTCTCGGGTTTTGTCAACAACCTGCTGAACGAAGTGGGCATTCGCCAGGTCTTCCGGCACGGGGCAGGTGATGGCTTCCGTCGTACGGCCCAGGTCACCGAACCACGCGTTTACGGCCTGGAACTGACCTACTCTCTCAACTAGCCTCAGGGGGCGGAGCAGCCATGTCTGCTCCGCTCTTCTCCTCCCCTTCAGTAAACCCGAATAGTCTTGACCCAGAACCGGGAGTTGCCTTCCATGGGGGGCGGCCGGTTTACCTCGTTCCGGTACTTGTCAGCCAACGCAAGATAACGTGCCTCTTTCGCCCTGTCTTCCAACTGTTCATAGGTTTTGGCCATGGCATCGTAAAAGTCCGGTTCGTCGCGCTTCAACCTGATGGCGTATTCAAGCAACTGGATCACCACTTCAAACTCACGCTGCTGGAACAGCTTGCCCGCCAGGAAATAATGGAAGTAGGGATTACGCCGTCGGTAACGTTCAACCCGCTTGATAAAAAAGTCGGCTTCGGCTTCCCGGTCCTCAAGGGAATAGAACTGCGCCAGGTTACTGAGCGCCGAGAAGTTGTCCTTGTCCAGATAGAGCGCACGTTGATAAGAGAATTCTGCCAGCAGTGTCTGGCCGGTGCGGCGGTAAGCCGCGCCCAGGTTGTTCCAGGCATCAGAGAAATCCGGCTCCAGTGCAATGGCAGCGCGCAGATGTTCAATTGCCTGGGGCAGTTGACCGTCAATAAACGCCTCGGCCCCCAGGTTGCTGTAGAAGAGGGCAAGGGCATGCTCATCGTCAATCTGTCGGGACCGGCGGCCACCAATTACAAAGTCTGGCAGAAAGTCGATCACATATTCTTCACCGTTGCTGAGCCTGCCGGTGGCAACTATGTGCTCATAGCGGATCATCGTTGTGCCATCCGTGTTCCAGGTCGGCTTGACCGCGACAGTTTCGTAGTTGGCATCTATGCCAAGGTGACGAGCGGCGGCAATAAACAGGTTTGTCATCGACAGGCAGTTACCGGCGCGGGATACCCAGAGTTCCATGGCCGTCTGGGTTCTGTTCGCATCGTAGCTGATCGCAAGACCCGGCTCATCAAAGAGGAATTTCCGGACAGCGCGCAGCCGGCTCTGGTCGCTCTCGCCCGGACGCACCAGGGTGTCCAGTCTTGCCCTGACCTCGTCACTCAGGAACAGCGGGTCAAGCCGGTCGACAGGTTTCTCCGGCACTACCTGTGCCAGAAGGCTCGCTTCCTCTGCCTCGGAATAGCGATATTCAAAACTGGTGCAGCCACCCAGCAGGACCATCAGCGCGAGCAGGGTACCGGGTTGCAACAACCGGGGTTTTGGGCAGGTTGTATCCATCATGGTGCACAGTATGCTTGAAATTGCCGCCTAGACAACCAGGTGAAGCAGGAGCCCCAGCAACAGCAAAGCGCCAAAGTCGCGACTGTAACGGAATGCAGCCGCCGAAAACCACAACGGCCAGATCCTGGCCGGGTAGTATTCCGGGCAGTTTTCGGGGCGTGGGGACCGCAGCATCCTGAGCAGGGCAATCGCCGCTGGCGCGCTGGCAAGGCAGGCGAGTAGCCAGATGAAGCTCCCACTGGCAACCAGCAGGGCCGCCAGTAACAACCACTGCACGGCCAACAGTGCCCTGCAGATCCAGCGGGCATACAGCTCACCTGTCACCACCGGCAGGGTCTGCACCCCACGTTCACGGTCCTGCGCCGATTTATCGATATGCTTGCCGAAAATGACCAGCGTGGGCGCAACGCCATAGACCAACGACAGGATTACAACCGCCGGCGTGGTGCTGCCCGTCATGACAAAATAGCTGCCCATGACCATCAGCGGCCCCCAGACCAGCAATACCGCAACCTCACCCAGTGCAAAATGTTTGAGCGGCCAGGTATAGAACAGGACAAAAAAGGCTCCGGCCAGCATCAACCACACCACACCCCGCCCCACAACCAGTGCCAGGTAAGCCCCCGCCAGCAGGGCAACCCCGCCGGTTGCCAGGATCACCAGGAAGTAGGCCCACTGACTGATAAATCCCTGTTCCAGGGCATGGGTACCGTACTGGCGTCGATAGTAATTGTCCCGGTCGAGGCCACTTCTCCAGTCGACCCAGTCATTGATCAGGTTGTTGCTGGCGTGGGCGGTCCCGAGCCCCAGCACCAGGGCAAGCGCCCGGTCCAGGTGAAAGGCGCCGTCCGCCGCCGCCAGCAACACGCCCACCAGTGCTGACACTGCCGTCATGAGCAACACGGCGAACCGTACCAACACCAGCCAGCGGACTGTCCAGGACAACAGTGCCCACTCTGACCGCGACAGCCGTGGCATGCCCAGCAGGACTTCAGACAGGGAAAGGTCCCTCGCCGTGTCGGCCGAAGACACTGACATCATGTCTCCCTAGTGATCGCCGCGTGACTTGATGGATGCCGACAGGTAATGGCGATTCAGGCGGGCAATATTTTCAATGGATATACCCTTGGGGCAGGCAGCCTCACACTCCATTTCATTGCTGCAGTTGCCAAAACCCGCTTCATCCATTTTCTGCACCATGGCTATCACCCTGCGTTCTTTTTCCAGTTCACCCTGTGGCAACAACGCCAGGTGTGACACCTTGGCAGCGACAAACAGCATCGCCGATGCGTTTCGACATGCTGCGACGCAGGCACCACAACCGATACAGCTTGCCGCGTCCATGGCAAGATCAGCCTGCGGCTTGCCGATGGGGATGTCATTGGCATCAGGCGCGTTACCCGTGTTGACGCTGATAAAACCACCGGACGCCATGATCGCATCAAAGGCCGTGCGATCCACCACCAGGTCCTTGATAACCGGAAATGCCCGCGCCCGAAACGGCTCCACCACAATCGTGTCACCATCGGCAAAATGCCGCATGTACAACTGGCAGGTGGTGGTTTCCCTGGCCGGCCCATGCGGGATGCCATTGATCACCATTGAACACATGCCACAGATCCCTTCCCGGCAATCATGGTCAAACGCCACCGGCTCCTTGCCTTCAAGCAGCAACTGCCGGTTCAGGCTGTCCATCATCTCCAGGAATGACATGTCCGGAGAAATCTCATCAACCTCATACGCAACAAGTCGGCCCCGGGATTCATCCCGTGACTGGCGCCACACCTTCAGCTTCAGCTTCACTACCTGTAACTCCTGGTTTCCGGCGTCACCGCGCTGAAAGTCAGCGGTTCCTCAAAACGCGCCGGTGCCTGCCCGTCCCGATGCGCCCAGACCGCAACATGCTGAAATGCCGCATCATCCCGGCGCGCCTCGTGTTCCGGCGTCTGGTACTCGGTGCGAAAGTGAGCACCGCAACTTTCATTCCGGGCCAGCGCGTCCCGGGCCATGAGATCACCCAGTTCCACATAGTCACGCAGCCGGGCTGCCCGCTCCAACTGCTCGTTCAGGTCTTCGGCCCGGCCGGGTACGCGTATGTCACTGGCTGCCGCGAGCAACCCGGGCATTGCTTCCAGCGCCTCATTCAGGCTGGCCGACGACCGCACCATGCCAACCTTGTCCCACATCACCTGGCCAAGGGCGTGATGTACTGCCTCAACGGTTGACTCACTCTTGCCGACCAGGCTGGCGTAATAGTCCCGCGCACGCGACTCATCACGCTCGAATTCTGCCGAGGAGGTATCCAGTGGTCCATGCCCGGTGCGGGCCAGGTAATTGGTAATCGTGTAGGGCGCAATAAAGTAGCCATCTGCCAGTCCCTGCATCAGTGCAGATGCACCCAGCCGATTGGCGCCGTGGTCAGAGAAGTTGGCTTCACCAATCACGAAGAGTCCGGGCAGGTTGCTCATCAGGTTGTAATCCACCCACAATCCTCCCATGGTGTAGTGACTCGCCGGGTAGATTTTCATGGGTGTGTTGTACGGGTCTTCACTGGTGATCTGCTGGTACATGGTGAAGATGTTGCCGTACTTCTCATCAATCACCTGGCGCCCCAACCGGCTGATGGCATCCCGGAAATCCAGGTAAACAGCCTGCCCCGTGGCACCTACCCCATGCCCCTCGTCACACCGGTTCTTGGCGTTGCGCGATGCCACGTCCCGCGGTACCAGGTTGCCGAAACTGGGATAAAGGCGCTCAAGGTAATAGTCCCGCTCCGCCTCGGGAATCTGTTCGGGTGGCCGGGTGTCGCCGGCGCGTGCTGGCACCCAGACCCGGCCATCGTTTCGCAGCGACTCGCTCATCAGCGTCAGCTTGGCCTGGTGGTGGCCACTGCGCGGAATGCAGGTGGGGTGAATCTGGGTAAAACAGGGATTGGCAAACCAGGCACCTTTCTTGTAGGCACGCCAGGCAGCGGAGCAATTGGATGCCATGGCATTGGTCGAAAGATAAAACACGTTGGAGTAGCCGCCGGTCGCAAGCACCACCGCGTGGGCCGCGTGCCGGCTGAATTCACCGGTTACCAGATCCCGCACCACGATGCCCCGGGCGACACCGTCGACCACCACCAGGTCAACCATTTCCTTGCGGGCGTGAATAGTCAGTCGCCCTCGTCCCACCTGTTTCATCAGGGCCGAATAAGCGCCGAGGAGCAGTTGTTGGCCCGTCTGGCTGCGCGCATAGAAGGTTCGTGACACCTGGGCACCACCAAAAGAGCGATTGTCGAGGTAGCCACCGTAATCCCTGGCAAATGGCACACCCTGGGCAACACACTGGTCAATAATGTTGTTGGCTACCTGCGCGAGGCGGTAAACGTTGGCCTCGCGGGAGCGGTAATCACCCCCTTTTACCGTGTCATAAAACAGGCGAAACACCGTGTCGCCATCATTGGGGTAGTTCTTGGCGGCGTTGATGCCGCCCTGGGCGGCAATGGAATGGGCACGGCGCGGTGAATCCTGCATGCAGAAGGACACCACCTCGTAACCCGCTTCCGACAGGGTCGCCGCGGCCGAGGCGCCGGCGAGACCGGTGCCCACAACTATGATCTTGTAGGCCGGCTTGTTGGCCGGGCTCACCAGTTTCATGTCAAAACGGTGCTGGTCCCAGAGGGTCGCCAGATCGCCGGCTGGTACCTTGCCATCAATGGCTGTCATGTCAGCATCACCCAAATCCACACCGGGATGATGCCAAAACCCAGCAATATCACCAGGGCAAAAGTGTTGGACGCCAGCTCAAACAGCGCGTTATAACGTGGATGGTTGATCCCCAGGCTCTGCAGCGCCGACCAGAGACCATGCTGAACGTGCAGGGCCATCAGCACCATGGCAGCAACATAAAGCAGCACATTGGGCAGGGATGCAAAGTACTCCACCACCGTGCGATACAGGTCGCGTACCTCAAGGCCACCTGACACGGTGGTGTAAACCGGTCCAAACCGGAAATGCAGCAGGTGCAGAACCAGGAACAACAGGATAAGCGGCCCGGTGACCGACATGGAAACCAGCGACAGTGAACTTCCCTTGAGGCGGGTCTTGCGCACCACGTAGCGTTCCGGACGAGCGGCCCGGTTTTCCCGGATGAGCAGAAGTCCGAGGGCCGCGTGCAACAGAAAAAGCGCCACCAGTCCCCATTCCAGCAGGGCAATCAGCGGGTTACTGAGCATGAAGTGGGCATACTGGTTAAATGCCTCTGGCCCCACAAACAGCAGGCAATTGCCCACCAGGTGCACCACCAGGAAGCTGCACATAAACAGCCCCGTCAGGGCCATCACCTGTTTCTTGACAATGGACGCCACCAGCGGGCTGGCGTTTCCTGGAAGTGTCAACATGATTTCAGGGTGAATCCGCGTGAACCAGGTTGCTCAGGGTAACCCATCAGCGTTCAACGCTCTACTGACCTGCATCAATTCCTGCTGAACTGGTGCAGCCCTAATCTCCTGGCTTACGGAGCAGGTCAACCCGGTTGGGAATTTCGAACACATAGCCGGCGTCACTCTCATGTTCACAAAAGCGCCGCTTGACCTCCGCCAGTTGCGCGGGTGACAGGTTGTGTTCGGTATGCGTGACGTTCAGGATGCCCCGCTCATACTGGTCCCAGGAGGCAAACCTGACCTGGTTCCTGAAAAATCGCTGGTGCTCCAGCACAAACAACCCGCTGGACACTGCCCGGACGAGCGCGTCAAACGCCGCCTGGCGCACCACTTCCTCATCATGGAACACACGCATGACCTCGTTGAAGGCCCCGGCAAACACCGGTTCAGAGATGTAGGCGAGGCCACCCGGACGAAGCACGCGCGCAATTTCAGCCAGTGCGGTATCAAGGTGCGCCAGTGGTACGTGATGCAGGGACTTGAACATCATGACCACGTCAAAACTGTTGTCAGGTTCAGCAATGGCCTCGGCACCAAAAGAACGAAACCGGACCTGTGGCAGGTCCGTCACCGCAAGATTCCTGCGGTGGGCAACCTGGTCCACTTCAGCTGCAACAATCTCCGTCACAGCCATGGTTTCGGCAATCTGGCGTGTTTTCTCCGCACCACCGCAGCCCAGTTCCAGCAGTCGCACACCCTGCATGGGTACAAGTTCGGCAATCACGGCAAGTTCATTGGTCAGCGGCTGTTCCGCCGGTCCAGCCAGTTGCATGGTAGGGGCCATCGTCATCTTGTTGTCCTTGGTTCAGATTTGGAGTTCAGGTTTGGGGTCTGCGGTTCAGGTTCGGGGATCAGGTGCGCGGGTCCGCGTTGTCTTCGATCGGCTCTGCGCCAAACGACAGGATCATCTGCCGCACTTCCTCTTTCATCAGGTCAAGTTCAGCTTCGTCCGTGCCGCGCATCACGAGGTTGGTGCCATAGCCATCCTGGCGATAAAAGGGGTAGCTGCCCAGGTCAACGTCCGGGTGCTTTGCCTGAATATCACGCAAGGCATTGGCCACGGTGCTTTCCCCCAGGTGGGCACCAATTGAGCGCGACCGCACCGGGTCTGTGCCGC
Source organism: Pseudomonadota bacterium (assembly GCA_047947185.1). GTDB lineage: Bacteria > Pseudomonadota > Gammaproteobacteria > Pseudomonadales > Azotimanducaceae > JANQJA01. Next base: position 5,196,338 of record CP170502.1, on the reverse strand, counting down.
CCAGGCGTTCTTTCGTCAGCGAGCTCAACATTGCCTGCATCACCATGGGCACCCCCGCCATGACAAAAACGTTACCCATCTGGAAGCCCTGGGGTCCACCGGTGGGATTGTCGATGAGCGTGGCACCTTCCGGCACCCGTGCCATGAGCAGGCGCGAGGCCATCACTTCCGGGGGCGCTTCCCGGCGGCGGATCCGCTCCTCAATTTCCGGGTGATAGATAATCCCGACCCCAAATGCCCTGGCAATCGCCTCGGCTGTTATGTCATCGTGGGTTGGCCCTATGCCGCCGGTCGTGAACACATGGTCAAACTTTTCCCTGACCTCGTTGATGGTATCGACAATGGTCTCGGTCACATCGGGAATCACCCGCGCCTCAACCAGGCGGACCCCCAGTTCATTCAGCTCAATTGCCAGGTGATTCAGATTAACGTCCTGGGTGCGCCCGGAGAGAATCTCGTTTCCAATAATGACCATACAAGCCGTGACAACCCTGGCAGCCATGCGCATTCCTGCTGTTAAATTTGCCGTGAATGATACCCAAACAGGTGCCGGTGGTCATGCGTGCAGTCTATAATCGACCTTTCCCCTGATCCAGGATCTCCATGTCAGGCCCAGCCAGACCCATGCCCGGTGCTGCCCGGGGCGCCAACTTTACCGAGGGACCCGTTCACAGGCACCTGATTCGCCTGGCGGGTTTTATGTTCATGGGCTTTTCCGCCATGACCATTTCGCAGCTCATCGAGACAATTTACCTGGGTGTACTGGGAACCGATGAACTGGCTGCCGTCAGTTTCACTTTTCCCGTGGTGATGGTGCTGCAGAGTGTCGCGATGGGTCTTGGTGTGGGCGCTTCCTCCATCATTGCACGCACCACCGGCGCCGGTGACCGGGAGCAGGTCAAACGCCTGGTGACACATTGCCTGATCCTGGTGGTTGCCTGCGTCTTTTCGCTTGCAATCCTTGGCCGCCTGTACAGCGCCCCCATTTTCAGCCTGCTGGGTGCCGAGGGCCACATCCTCGAACTGGTTATCCTGTACATGGATATATGGTTTATCGGGCTGCCCCTTTTTGCCCTTTCCATGATCGGCACCAGCCTGATTCGTGCAGTGGGCAATGCCGCCGTGCCCGGTATTGTGATGACGGTCGGCTCAATCCTGCAGGTGATCATTTCACCTTTTTTCATCTTTGGCTGGGGCCCCTGCCCGCAACTGGGGATTGAAGGCGCGGCGCTGGGATTTGCGCTGTCACGCGCCCTCAGCTTTCTGCTCTGTTACTACGTGCTCATCGTGCGCGAGGGCCTGATCACCCGATCGCTTGACGGTATCCTGGCCTCCTGGCGCGCCATACTGCACGTGGGCCTTCCGGCCATGGCAACCAGCCTGATCATGCCCGTGACCATGGGTATCATCACCCGCCTGCTCGCCGGGCACGGCCCGGCCGTGGTTGCCGGTTTTGGCGTGGGTTCGCGTATCGACTCCCTGATGGTCATGATTGTCATTGCCATCGCGTCCAGCGCCGGGCCATTTATCGGCCAGAACTGGGGCGCACAGAAGTTTGACCGGGTTGATACCGCGCTTTTCCTCTGTAACCGGTTTGCGCTGGCCTGGGGCCTGTTTGCTTTCCTGTTCATGCTGCTGTTTGCCGAAACCCTGGTGTCGCTGATTAACGACGATCCAAAAGTCGTGGAAACCGCCGTCTGGTACCTGGTGATCATCCCGCTCAGTATTGGTTTCATGGGCATGACGGCCATTTCCAGTTCGTGTTTTAACGCCATGGGACAGCCCCTCCCGCCCCTCATTATCTCTATATTGCGCATGGTGGTGGTCTATGTGCCCATGGCCATACTGCTGAACCTCTGGCTGGGTTACATCGGCATTTTCCTGGCAACCTCAATTTCAACCATTCTGCTGGGTATCCTGGCCTGGTACTGGAACCGCTTTGCCATTGCAAAATCCCGGCAGAAGCGTGCGGCGCTGGCAGCCGTTGCGGTTTGACCTGCCGCCGAAAGCTGTATATATATACAGATATTTTTAACCGGCCAGAAAAAGACAAGGCGCAAGATGAAAACAGCATCCGAAGAGCTAGACCACATCCTGATCCGTGGTGCACGCGAGCACAACCTGAAGTCGGTTGAAGTCAGGATTCCAAAGCGCAAACTGGTGGTATTGACCGGCGTTTCCGGTTCCGGTAAATCCTCACTTGCGTTTGACACCCTGTACGCTGAAGGTCAACGGCGTTACGTGGAATCGCTGTCGGCCTATGCACGACAATTCCTTGGCCAGATGGAAAAGCCAAAGTACGACACGATTCGCGGACTGTCGCCAACCATTTCCATTGAGCAAAAGACCACCAGCCGCAACCCGCGCTCCACCGTGGCCACCATTACAGAAATTGCCGACTACCTGCGGGTGTTGTACGCCCGCGTGGGTACCCAGCACTGCCATAGTTGCGGCCGTCCCGTTGAGGGGCAGACGGCCCAGCAGATCAGCCAGGAGTTACTTAAGCAGAAGGCGGGTACGCGCCTGTATCTGCTGGTTCCCCTGCTGGTCAACCGCAAGGGTGAACACCGCGATATGCTGGATGATGCCCGGGCCCAGGGTTTCGTGCGCCTGCGGGTTGATGGTGAATTTGTCCGCACCGATGAAATTGAGGCGCTGGACAAGCGCAAGAAACACACGGTTGAGGCCGTGATTGACCGCCTGGTCGTGCAACCGGACATCACCGAGCGGCTGACCGAATCGGTTGAGGCGGCCCTGCGACTGGGTGATGGCATGCTGATCGCCGCAACCGAAAATGACCGGGACAGAATTTTCTCCGAGCACCTGTCCTGCGGCCACTGCGGCATCTCGTTTCCGGTGCTGAGCCCCCAGGCATTTTCGTTTAACAGTCCCCAGGGCATGTGCCATGAATGTAACGGTCTTGGCACCCAGGTTGCCTTTGATCCGGAACTGATTATTCCGGACCGGAATCTCTCCCTGAAAGAAGGCGCCATCAAGACCATCGGGCGCATTGAGGATGACCGCAATTCAACCGGTGTCATTTATCATCGCCAGGTCTTTGACGCGCTGAAGATCCCCCTGACAAAACCCTGGAACAGGTTGACCGAGGCGCAACGACAAAAAATCCTTTATGGCACGGGAGAGAAGCGTTACGCCATCAACTGGGGCAGCCATGGAACCAGCAACTCGCGCTATGAAGGTGTACTGAACCGGCTGTTGCGGCGTTTCCGCAGCACCAAATCTGAAGGTATGAAGCGCTGGTATTCCCAGTTTCTGGCCAACACACCCTGCACCAGCTGCCACGGGGTCCGGCTGCGGGCGGAAAGTGCTGCGGTACAGGTTGCGGGCCACACGATTGTTGAGGTGTCCGGCTGGACAATCGATCGGGCCTATGACTTCTTTCGCACCCTGAGCCTGCCTGGGGCCGCGGGTGAAATTGCCGCTGAGGTCCTGAAGGAAATCTGCAACCGACTGGGTTTCCTGGTTTCGGTTGGCCTGTCATACCTGTCGCTGGACCGGCTTGGCCCTACCCTTTCGGGCGGTGAGTCACAGCGGATCCGCCTTGCCAGCCAGGTCGGCTCGGAGTTAAGCGGTGTTATCTACATACTGGACGAACCTTCTATTGGCCTGCATCAGCGTGACAATGAAAAGCTGCTGGCCACCCTCTGCCGCATGCGTGACATTGGCAACACGGTGGTGGTGGTTGAACATGATGAAGAGACCATCAGGCTTGCCGATTACGTGATCGATTTTGGTCCGGGTGCCGGAGTCCGGGGTGGCAACATTGTATTTGCCGGCTCCCCCACCCAACTCGCCAGATCCCGCGCCTCCGTCACCGGCGCTTACCTGTCGGGCCGGACCGCAATTGAAATCAGGCCAGAGCGGCGCAAGCCCTCTGGCCACATCAGTGTATTTGGCGCCGCGGAGAACAACCTCCAGAATCTCGACGTGGATTTCCCACTGGGCGTACTGACAGCCGTCACCGGCGTTTCCGGCGCCGGCAAGTCGACCCTGGTCAATGACATCCTTTACCCCGCCCTGGCCCGTACCTTCCACCAGTCAACCCAGCGGATTGGTAAACACGAACGGATTACCGGCCTCGAGCAACTGGACAAGGTTGTGGCCATAGACCAGCGCCCGATCGGCCGGACGCCGCGCAGCAATCCGGTCACCTATATCAAGGTGTTCGATGAGATCAGGATCTTCTTTTCACAACTGCCGGGTTCCCGCATGCGCGGTTACAAACCCGGCCGGTTCTCATTCAACGTCAAGGGTGGCCGCTGCGAAGCCTGCCAGGGTGACGGCGTGCGCAAGATCGAGATGCACTTCCTGTCTGACGTGTTTGTGCGCTGTGAAGAGTGTAACGGCCAACGATTTAATGAAGCCACGCTGGAGGTGAAATACCAGGGCAAGTCAATTGCCGATGTGCTCGAGATGACCATCGCCGAAGCCGTGGAGCATTTTTCTGAACACCCGAAAATCGTCAGCAAGCTGCAGTTGCTGGTTGATGTCGGACTCGACTACCTGCACATGGGCCAACCCTCAAACACCCTGTCAGGCGGCGAGGCGCAGCGCATCAAGCTTGCCCGGGAGCTTTCCAAGGTTGCCACCGGCAAAACCTTTTACATTCTTGACGAGCCCACCACCGGCCTGCACTTTGACGATGTGCGCAAACTGCTGGACGTGCTGAACCGGCTGGTGGATGCGGGCAACAGTGTCACTGTTATCGAACACAACCTCGACGTCATCAAGACCGCTGACTGGATAATTGACCTGGGCCCGGATGGTGGTCCGGCCGGTGGTCGTATCATCGCAGAAGGCACCCCCGAGGCCGTGGCGCGCGTCAGGACTTCCGAAACGGGCCGCTACCTGGCGGCCACACCCGGCATCAAGGGCAAAAGCGGGCGAAACAGCAGAAGAAAGGTAGCGGCCGCGTGAACATTTGTGTTTTTGCCGGTTCCAGTTCCGGGCGACGGCCCGTCTTTCGCGAGGCAGCAGCGGCCCTGGGGCAGGAAATTGCCAGCCGGGGCCTGGGCCTGGTCTACGGCGGTGCCAGCGTCGGTCTGATGGGCGCCGTGGCTGACGCTGCACTGGCCGCCGGTGGCGCGGTTACCGGCGTACTGCCAAGGACCCTCGCGGAGGTTGAGATCACCCACAACGGGCTGACAGAGCTGCTGATTGTAGAGTCCATGCACGAGCGCAAGGCAATCATGGCAGACCTGTCTGCCGCTTTTATTGCACTGCCCGGTGGTATCGGCACCCTGGAGGAAGCATTTGAGGTCTGGACCTGGTCGCAGCTTGGCATCCACAGCAAACCAATTGGCCTGCTCAACGTTGACGGGTTCTATGACCGCCTTACCGGTTTTCTGGACCAACTCGTCGAAGACCAGTTCGTACGGGACGTGCACCGGCGCATCATGCACATGGATGCCGAACCGGCACGCCTGTTGGATTTGCTGCAACATGCTGAAGTACCCCGCTCGCGAAAGTGGATCGACGAACTGGTTGCCAAGGAACTTCGATAGCACTGCTTCGGTTTAACCGAACGATAGCCTCAGGCAATCGGCGGCTTTTGACGGTATCATCCGGTACGTCTCGCGGGGGGAGCGTGCATTGAATCATCACCGGCTTGGTTTCGGCACCATGGTCACCTATGGCTTCGGGCAGATTTCCGAGGCTGTCAAGAACGCCGGCTTTAGCGTCTTCCTGTTGTTCTACTACAACCAGGTGATGCAGGTATCCGCCACCGGCATCAGCATCATGCTGGCAATTGCCCTGATTTTTGACGCTGTCAGCGACCCTGTCGCCGGCGGGCTATCGGACAAGGTCACTACCCGGTGGGGCCGGCGCCACCCTTTTATCCTCGTCTCAGCCATTCCGCTCGCCATCGCGTTTTACCTGCTGTTCAACCCGCCGGCGGGCATGAGTGAACTGGGCTACCTGCTCTGGCTGCTGGTTTTTTCGGTACTGGTGCGGGCGGCCATGACCTTCTACAGCATCCCGCACCTGGCACTGGGCGCTGAAATGGCGCGGGACTACAACCAGCGCTCGACCATGTACGCCTTCAACACCTTTTTCGGCTTCCTGGGCGGCGCCATGTTTGTACCGGCATCCTACCGGCTGTTCTTCCCCACGACAGAAGAATTTAACCCGGCCCTGCTGAACCAGGCGGCCTACTCACCCTGGTCGCTGTTCGCCGGTGCAATCATGATTTTTGCCATTGTTGTCTGCGTGCTGGGAACGGCCAGGGAAATTCCCCGCCTTCGCGCCGAAAACGCCTTGGTCGTGCGCAGCCGCTTCGGCATGCGACGCCTGCTGTCTGAACTGGTCGCCGCTTTTGCCAACAAGTCTTTCCGCGCAATCTTTTTTGGCATGATGCTGGGGACCTTTATCCTGGCGGTTGAAGGTGTTTTCAATCCTTTCATGGGCTTTCACTTCTGGGGCATGACAACCGAACAGCTGAGCTTCCTGCCGCTGGGCAGCGTGATCGGACTGGTGTTGTCGATGTTCGTCACGCCCTGGGCAACCAGCCGTTTCGACAAGAAGCCCACCCTGATTGGCAGTGCACTACTCACGATCTTCAACATCAACGTGCCCATTGTGCTCGCCCTGTTCGACGTGAGCTGGTTTCCCGCCAGGGGCTCGGACATCCTGCTGTTTATCCTCATTCTGAACGCGCTCATTACCGCGCTGCTGGGGCCAGTGATATTCGCAACCCTGAATTCCATGTTCGCAGACATCACCGACGAACATGAACTGGAAGTGGACGAGCGCCGGGAAGGTGTCATTTTTGCAGCCCGGGCATTTGCCGTAAAAGCCACCAGTTCACTGGGGCTGGTGTTTGGCGGTGTCCTGCTTGACCTGATTGCCTTTCCCCGCGGGGCAAGCATGGGCAGCGTGCCGGCGGACACCGTCTGGCAGCTTGGCTTTATTGCAGGGCCAGCCACCTCGGTGTTTACCTTCTTCGGCATGCTGCTTTACATGGGCTACCGTATCGATCGCACGCGCCACTCGGAGATTTTGACTGAGCTTCAGATCCGCAGGGACAGGGCCGCCGGGTCAGACAGTGGCAGCCAGAATTGATGCGGGTACCCTGATGCCTGACCGGGCGCCATCCGAGGCATGCCCAGGCCTTCAAAGTAGGATACGGAAACGCGTTCCGCCTTGATGAGCAGTCCATCCTTGTGACACCGCCGGGCCCGTTGCGCCACCGCAGCAATCAGGTCCCTGCCGATGCCCCGGCCCTGCGCATCAGGCCTGACATAAAGTCCGTGGAACAAAGCACCCCGGGCGGCTTCATCCCCTGCGAGTGTGAACCCCGCGGGGTCCCAGGCGGCGACGCCCAGCAGGTTGCCGGCTTCTTCAAACACCAGGAATTCGAGATTGGCCATGTCAATGTTGTCATACAGCAAGGTTGTCAGCGCCAGGCGTTTGACCCGTTCTGCCATGGGCCAGGCCATCACGGCGCCGGCGACCACTGTATTGATGGTGGCGAGATCTTCAACCAGCGCCCTGCGAATATTGCCCTTCAACACTGCCATTTCCTGCAACCTGCTACAAATCACCGTCTGACCGTGCATACGAAACCTGTTGGCAGTTGGTTTAGGGACATCTGCAGGCCTGGATCCGTGGAGTGGCCAACCCGGGGTACTCAGCAAGGATCTCCTCGTTTGTCATTCCCCGGGCAAGCCAGCCAGGCACATCGTATACCGTGATCCGGGTCTGCTTCCGCATCACGATGCTCAAAAAAGGTAAACATCCCGGGCGTGTCCATACGCACATGCCCAGGCCTCTGCTGAACTGATTGTTTTTCGGTGCCCTTGTCCGGCTTCAGGATTGCCGCTGCCTGCCCCGAGACGGGGCTAGCCGGCCAGGTGGCAGGATGCTACTGCAGCTTCGAGGTAATCTCGCGGACGTTGGAACTCTCCATCAGCGCCCTGAACCGGGGATTGTTGCGCAACGCCTCAAAATCGAGTCGCTGAACCGCACCCATAATTTCCGGATCACCCAGCACAGCCTGCATCTGCGGGTCCTGCTGCAGGCTCATGATCCTGGCCATCAGACCGGGATCGCTGGCGATGGTGGACTGAATGGATTCCAGTGCGCTGGCCCCGGCACCCGCCGCCGCACTGGGGTTCGGCGCGGCGGAAGGCAGTGTGATGCTCACGATCTTGTCCGATGCAAGCCGGAGGGTGCCGAGCGTTGGTGATTGAATGACATACTCGCCATTCATCATGCCAACAACTTCACCGCGTATCTGGCTACCGTCCTTTAACTGCACAATTCTCTCGTCGGCAGTCACATAACTGACGAGGACAAAAGGCAGCAGCAAGGCTATCAGTTTCAGATGTTTCTTCACTTGCCACTCCCGCGGCCGGTCATTTCGGTGGCAGCTTAACCGCCTGTCCCGCAGTGCTCAATCACATATGCACTTATTCGACAAAGCAGGTACTCTTGACGACACCCGGCACAAGGCGACCTGGCCATGAATGATGACAGTTCAGATGACGTTGCAATTCGCCCGGCGGCAACAGTGATGCTCGTCGACGATCGACCCGACCTGCAGGTCTACATGATGGAACGCAATGCCAACACGGTTTTTGCCGGGGGCATGTGGGTTTTCCCGGGCGGGTCGGTTGACAACGCTGACGATCCCGAGGTCTTCCAGCACATGAGCATCCATCGAACCGACGCGGAAGCCAGCCGCCTGCTGGACCTGCCGAGGGGTGGTCTCGCCTACTACATTGCCGCGATACGGGAGGCGTTTGAGGAAGCCGGTGTACTGCTGGCCATCGACCGCGACACCCATCTGCCGATTGACCTGAAAGCCCCTGCCACCAAACAGCGCTTTCAGACTCACCGGGACGACGTGAATGACAGCAACCGGAACTTCATCGAAATCATGGAAGAAGAAAACCTGATTCTCGACGCTGGCATCATGCACTACATCGCACGCTGGATTACCCCGGTTGGCCCACCCAGGCGTTTTGACGCGCGCTTTTTTATTGCCCGTATGCCGCGCCAGCAGGTACCCATTCATGATGACAACGAGCTGATCCACTCGCGCTGGCTGGCACCGCAGACAATCCTCGACAAGGTGGAACGCGAGGAAATGGTGCTGATGAGTCCCACGCTCAGGATGATCCGCTGCCTTGCCCGATTCACCAGCGCCGACGAGGTCATTGAGGCAGCAGCCAGCAACCAGCCTGACGAGCGCGCCAGGGTGAACGCGGCACGGGAGATAATCCTGCCGGGCGAACCTGGTTATGAAACAGCTGACGAGACCATTGAGACGGGCTGGGTGCGACTGCGGCCCCTGCGGGCCAACTGATGGCAGACCACTTCGACTGTATTGTTGTGGGCACGGGGGGAATTGGCAGCCAGGCCCTCTACGCCCTGGCGGCCAGGGGCGCACGGGTACTGGGGATCGACCAGTATGAGATTGCCCATGACCGGGGCAGCTCACATGGTGATACGCGCGCCATACGCCTGGTCTATTTTGAACACCCGGACTATGTGCCCCTCTTACAGCGTGCGTTTGAACTCTGGGCTGACCTTGAGAAGGTCTCCGGCCAGACCCTGCTGGCACGCACGGGCATCCTGCAGGCCGGCCCTGCCGGCGAGGAAGTCATCAGCGGCATGCTGGCTGCCGCGGCACAGCATCAACTGCCCATGGACCAACTCTCCAGTACTGATGCCAGCACACGCTTTGACGGTTTTGCCCTGCCGGTTGACCATGCCGCCATCTTTGATCCATCGGGTGGCATCCTCTTCGTCGAAGACTGTGTTCGCACGGCAATGGCCGAAGCGGTCAAGGCCGGTGCAAGCGTGCAGATTCCCGAGCGCATGCTCAACTGGCATGCCGGGCCAACGGGCCGGTTGATCGTGGAAACAGACCGGGGACGTTATACCGCTGATCGCCTGGTCATCACCCCCGGGCCATTTGCCCGGCAGGCGTTGCCCGAACTGGCGCCGCACCTGCACCTGTTGCGCAAGGCGCTGTTCTGGTTCGAACCGGGTGATGCCTGCTATCAATTGGAAAATGGTTGCCCCGCATTCCTGTTTGAACAGGGTCACCGGACCTTCTATGGTTTTCCCGCCATGGATAGTAAAGGCATCAAGATTGCCGAACATAGCGGCGGACGCCCGCTATCTGCACCGGAAGCACTCGACCGCCATGTTGACACCAATGAGCTTGAGGCCGTCACGCTTGCGCTGAAAAACTACCTGCCCCGGGCCGGACACCAGCTGAATCACCACACGACCTGTATGTATACCATGAGTCCTGACGGCCACTTTATTGTTGGTCCCTACCCGGGGTTTGACAACGTCCATGTTGTGGCCGGGTTGTCCGGTCACGGTTTCAAATTTGCCACGGTGCTGGGGGAAATTATGGCTGACCTCAGCCTTGAGGGTAGCACCCGGCATGCCATCGATTTCCTGTCGCCACTACGCCTGCCCGGGATGCACTAGCGCAACCATACCGTTACACTCGCACCACGGGACAAACAAGGGCAGGCAGACAATGAACTTTGGATTTACAGAAGAACAGGACTTGCTGCGCGACCAGGTGCGCCGGTTCCTGAACGAGCACGCATCAAGCGAGGCCGTACGCACTATCATGCACACGGAGGCCGGCTATGATGCCGGACACTGGCAACACATGGCCAGTCTCGGCTGGCTGGGGCTTGTGGTCCCACCGGCGCATGGCGGGGTCGGCATGGGTTGGGTGGACCTGATCGTCCTGCTGGAGGAAATGGGGCGTTCGCTTTATCCGTCACCTTTTATCTCCAGCACCCTGGCGGCAGCAACCATCAGCGAACTCGGAAGCCCGGCCCAGCAGAAACAGTTACTGCCGGGTCTCGCCACAGGTACCCGCATCGGCACCCTGGCGGTGCTGGATGATGTGTCTGCCCCGGTTGCGGGCAACGTGACCCTGGCAGCCAGCAAGCAAGGTAACTCAATCCTGCTGAGCGGCACTAAACCTTTTGTCCAGGACGCGGGCGCCGCTGACCTGTTTTTGGTGGGCTGCAGGATCGACGGCGAACTGTTCCTGGCGCTGGTGGAAAAAGCCAGTGAGGGTGTCAGCGCCACCAGTTCGCCCACCATGGACCGGACCAAGCGCACCGGCTCGCTCCAGCTTGAGAATGTCAGCCTGCAGGATTCTCAATTAATCCCGATGACCGAGGCAGCGCTGGCGCGGATTTTTGACAAGGCCTGCGTCGCCGTGACGGCCGAGATGGTTGGTGCTGCCGAGGCGGTGCTGAACATGACGACAGCCTACGCCAACGAGCGGATTCAGTTTGACAACCCCATCGGCAAGTACCAGGGCGTCAAGCACCGACTGGCAGAAATGTATGTTGATGTTGAGTCGTTCAAATCGCTGCTGTATTACGCCGCCTGGACGGTAGACGAACAACCGGATTCCCTCCCCCGCTCGGCCTCGTTGGCAAAAGCCTACGCTTCGGAAGCTTTTGCGGGGATCGGAATCAACGGGGTTCAGCTCCATGGTGCCATTGGCTTTACGGCGGAATATGACGTGCAGCTCTACCTCAAGCGCTCCAAGTGGGCGCGGCCCATGTTCGGTGATGCCGACTATCACTATGAACGCGTGGCATTGATTGGCGCTTACTAGACAGTTTCCCGGAGACAGATCATGGATTTTGAATACACAAGCGAAGAACAGGCTTTCCGCGCCGAGGTAAGACAGTTCCTTGACGAGAACCTGCCGCCCCGGCATGAACGCGGCGGCGACTTCATGAACGAGTGGCTGCGCAAGGTCAGGGAAAAACGCTGGGTTGGATTCTCCTGGCCGCGGGAAGTTGGCGGTGGCGGGGGCGACATCATGCAGCAGGTGATCCTCAAGGAGGAAATGGCCAGGCGCAAGGCACCACCGCTTGGCACCTGCATGATGGGTCTCGCCTGGGTCGGCCCCGGCATTATCCAGTATGGTACCGAGGAACAGAAAAAGCGCTTCATTCCCGACATCCTGGACAGCAAGTACCACTGGTGCACCGGCTATTCCGAGCCCAACGTTGGCAGCGACCTGGCTGCCCTGCAGTGTAAAGCCGAGCGGGATGGCGACAGCTATGTGATCAACGGGACAAAAATCTGGACCAGTCTTGCACCTTTTGCCAGCTGGATTTCCATGCTGGTCAGAACCGACAATTTTGGTGATACCCGGAACAAGCACGATGGCATTACCGCGCTGCTCGTGGACCTCTCGAGTCCCGGCATCGAGATCCGCCCCATTGAAAACATGGCAGGCGGCAAGGTATTCGCCCAGATATTTTTTGACAACGTCAGGGTGCCGGTCGAAAACCGACTGGGTGATGAGGGCAAAGGCTGGGCGGTCACCATTTCTTCACTGGCCAACGAGCGTTCCAGCATCGGCGAAGTGACTGCCATGTACGAAAAGCTGGAGGGCATCAAGGCACTGATGAAAAAGACCTTGCGCAACGGCAAACCCGCCAGTGAAGACCCCAGGGTAAGGCGAACAGTTGCCCGCTTTGAGGCCAGGATAGAAGCCATGCGGCTTAACGGGTTACGTTACCTGACGCGCCAGATCAAGGGTGAACCCCTCTCCAGTGAAACGTCCGTGAACAAGCTGCACAGGGCGGACCTTGAGGTTGAAATGGGCGATTTTGCGCTGGAAGTCCTGGGCCAGGCTGGACTGCAGCAATCTGGCCAGGAGGGCGCGGTTGACGGCGGCAAGTGGGCCGCGGATGCCCTGGACTGGCCCAACGTGGTGATCGGTGGCGGGACACCCAACATCCAGAAGAACATTATTGGCGAGCGGATCCTCGGACTGCCTAAGGACTAGCGTTGCGGACCAGCCACACGGCGGCCTGAACAGCAGACAACGGAATTGCCCTTTCCCGGAGGGGCCCATGATACCGTTTCTGATCGGTTTAGCGCCGGTGAGACGATAGCCGCCAGAAGGTAATCTACAGGTTATCGGAACGGCACAGCAGGCGGGCCCAGGTGCGGCCCCTGGTTTTCCATGAGATACTTTTCGCCTGGCGCGTTACCAATACCCGAGAGGCATTAACATCACCTATCGAAACAGGCTTATGTTGGGCGCGGCCCTCTGGGTGCTGGTTGCGATTATTGTCATCGTTGCCCTGTGGCGGCCCTCATCCGAATCTCCCGAACCGATGGCAGACTGGCCGCCGGTAGTTATCGACCGCCTGCCCCTACCGGAAGAACAACCTGATTTTGGCAGCATTCGCGACGTCAAGACCAAAAAACGGGCATTTTTTGACTATCTCCTTCCCATGGTGAGAAACGCCAACGCTGCGGTAATGGAAGAGCGGCTGGCCCTGCTGCCGCTGATTGACCTGGCACGCAAAAACGCCCTCTCTGTCATACAGCGGGAACAACTCCAGACCCTCGCCGACCGCTATGGTGTCGACCTGACTGATGCCGGGGATGATGCAGCACTGACCGAGCTCAAACGCAGAATTGACGTGGTGCCGGCGTCACTTATTCTGGCCCAGGCAGCCAACGAATCAGCCTGGGGCACCTCCAGGTTTGCAGTCTCGGCCAGGAATTTTTTTGGCATCTGGTGTTTTGATCCTGGCTGCGGTCTGACGCCGCGCTTGCGGGATGATGATCTGACCCACGAGGTGCGGCTGTTTGCGACGGTTGCTGACGGCGTAGGTTACTACCTGCACACCATCAACACCCATCGCGCCTACACGGAACTGCGGCAAACACGTGAGACATTGCGCCTGTCCGGCAAAACCATTCGTGGCAACGCGCTGGCTGAAGGACTGATCCGCTACTCCGAGCGTGGCGGCGAGTACGTTGACGAGATACAGGCAATGATTCGGGTGAACAGACTGCATGAGTACACCCTCGACTATGCTGCCCTGCTGCCTGAAGACTAGGCGAAACTTTCATGTCACCACCGATCTTCATGTTTGTGCGCCAGACTGAAGTCTGGCTGATCTGGCTGTTCTACTCGATTATTCTTTCCGGTCTTCTGATTGTGGCCAGGTTCACTCCGGTCTGGCTCATCTCGGGCATCTGGTGGGTCATTTTTGGCCTGCCGTTCCTCCAGTTCTGCCTCAACGTCGTTGAATCGACCGCGCTGGGTGCGAACAAGGTACCTCCGCTTACCATGGGTGGCATGAAAGATGGCCGTGTCTATGCCCTGCTGGGTATCTGCATTGGCCTCAGTGCTGCGAGAACCCTGGCGCCGCCGGACCTGGTGATCCTTGCCGACTTCCTCACGCTGCTGATTTTTCCCGCCCTGCTGGCGAGCATTGCCATGCGCCACTCGCTCGCAACCACGCTGAATCCACTCTTTATGTGGCAGTTCATCCGGCAGATGGGACTGAACATGGCAGGATTGCGCCTCCTTCTGCTAAGCGCCCTGCTGTTGACCCTGCTCACTGCTGGCACCCATTTGCCCTTGCTGGCCAGTATCCCTGGCACTGTCCTGCTGGGCAGCACTGCCATCTACCTGACCCTGTTGCTGTGCCGCTGCACGGGCGCCCTGCTCCATGTCCGCCGCCTGGAACTGGGACTCAAGACCATGGACAGTGACGAACAGAGAAACGCTGCAACCCGGCGCGCTGAACACCTTGAACGCCAGGAATTCCTGGTGCCAGTGCTGGAACATTCACGGGCAAATCGCTACAACAAAGCCTGGGAAATCCTTGAGCCGCGTCTGAAAAAGGACAGGTACGCCACTGAACACCTGTTTTACGATGAACTCCGTGGCTGGACGGACCGGACCCTCGCGCACAAGCTTGCCCAGGGTTACCTGGCGCGATTGACCGAATCGAATACCGAACAGGCCTGGCGCATCTATGCAGACATCCAGGCCTGCGAAGCAGGCAACTATCGCCTGGCCTCCGGCGAAACCGTGCTGCGACTGGCAGAAACGGCCAGTACGGATGCCCAGCGGCGAATCATTCTCGATACCCTGAAACATTTTGACGACGACTTCCCGGGGCACCCGAAAAGCCGGCAGGCGCTGCTCATAGGCGCGGACATGGCCTGTCACCTGGACAACATGGCGCTGGCAGACTCCTTGTTCCGCAAAGTCCGGACCCGCAAGGGCCTGGTGCAGCCGGACAGATTCCGTCGGGTACAAAACCTGCTGGCGCATTATCATCGCAGCGGCGGATCATAGTGCGGCCGGCGGAGGTGCGGCCGGCAAGGTGCGGCCGGCTGAGGTGCGGCCGGCAAGGTGCGACCGGCTGAGGTGCGGCCGGCTGAGGTGCGGCCGGCGGAGGCGTTGACTGGCGAAGCATCTCTCTGGCAGGTATCCTGATCCCTTTAAAATGCCAGGATGGAGGTTTCAGGCATGAGTGAATCAACACCGGAAACGACAACGCCCAGGGCCGGTACCTTTCGACCGGCAGACGGAGACAGCCAGGCCTTCAGGGACCCAAAATCCGTTCCGCTGAACGAGATCAACCTGATCCGCCCCGATCTCTTTTTTAATGACACACATCTCGGCTATTTCGAACGGCTGCGAGCAGAAGACCCCGTCCATCTTGAGTCACTCAACATCGAGGGACTCGACCAGCCCTACGAATTCTGGAACGTGACACGCTACGACGACATCCGCTATGTCGACACCAATCACCAGATTTTCTCGTCCGAGGGCAGTATTGTGGTGGACGACATGGATGAAGATTTCCCCCTGCCCATGTTCATTGCCATGGACCCGCCACGACATGACCTGCAGCGCCGAGACGTGGCCCCCGCGGTTGCACCGCGCAACCTGGCCAACTTTGAACCGATCATCCGTGAGCGTACCCGGAAGGTGCTGGACGGCCTGCCCATCGGTGAGGAGTTTGACTGGGTCGACAATGTCTCAATTGAACTGACGACACTCATGCTGGCCACACTTTTCGATTTCCCGATTGAAGACCGACGCAAGCTGACCCGCTGGTCTGACGTGGCAACGGCCGCTGAAGGTGTCATTGAGAGTGAGGAGCAACGCCGGGCAGAACTGATCGAATGCCTTGAATACTTCACCAATCTATGGAATGCCCGCATCAATGAGCCACCGCGCACTGACCTCATCTCCATGCTGGCCCACGGTGAATCCACCCGCAACATGCAGCCCATGGAATACCTTGGCAATTTGATCCTGCTGATTGTGGGCGGTAACGATACCACCCGCAATTCCATGACCGGGAGCGTGCTGTTTCTCAACCAGAACCCGGACCAGTACCGGAAGCTGAACGACAACCCCGACCTGATTCCGGGTATGGTACCCGAGGTCATCCGTTACCAGACGCCGCTTGCCTACATGCGCAGGACCGCGCTTGTTGACACCGAACTGCGCGGAAAAAAAATCAAAAAGGGTGATCGCGTGCTGATGTGGTATGTCTCGGGCAACCGCGACCCCATGGGTTTTGCTGATGACCCCAATCAATTCATCATCGATCGCAAGGATGCCCGGGGACACGTATCGTTTGGATTTGGCATCCACCGCTGCATGGGTAACCGCCTGGGTGAAATGCAGCTGCGCATCCTCTGGGAAGAGGCCCACAAGCGCTTCCGCAATATTGAAGTCACCGGCGACCCCGTTCGCGTCGGCTCTTCTTTTGTGAAAGGTTATGCCTCCATGCCGGTGAAGCTGCACGCCAGGTAACAGGCCAGCTATTTCAGGAAGTACAACATCCGCCAGAGGGTGGCGACCACCAGCGCGTGGTCAATCTCACCGGAAACCAGGAACTCGGGCAATTGCGCCATGGGGATCAGTTGGACCTCGGTGTGTTCGGTTGAGGTGTTTGCGACATCACCCACCCGTTTCACATTGGGTGCAAGAAAGGTATGCAGCCGGTTCGGAAACAGGGCCGGGTTGGGGGACAACACACCCAGTGACACCAGCTCACCGGCTTCATAACCCGTTTCTTCCAGGCACTCCCGCGCCGCCGCCGCCGACGGCGCTTCCCCCAGATCCACCATGCCCCCGGGGATTTCAATCGTGATCTCCTCGTTGCCATGGCGGAACTGGCGTATGCATACCAGTTCGTTGGCGGGCGTTACCGGCACCACGTTCACCCAGTCGCCGGTTTCAATATAGTAAAAGTCGTGCTCCTTGCTGGTGACAGGAGAGACGGCTGTAGATTCAAACAGGCTGAAGATCCGGCAGTCCGCCAGCATTCTGCTGGACTTCCGCTCCCAGGGTTTCACTTCCATGGTCATTGGCGACTCGCTCATCAGTGGACAATTGGGGTTTGATCAGATAATTTCGAAAGCCACTTCCACCTAACCCGAGTGAGAAACAGCATGCACGATATCGTTATCAGGAACGGCACCATTATAGACGGTTCCGGCAATGAGCGGTTTACCGGTGATGTTGCCATCGACAACGGCCGTATCACCGCGGTTGGAGTTGTGACGGAGCCAGGCCGGCGCGAGATTGATGCCACCGGCAAACTGGTCACCCCCGGCTGGGTGGATATTCACACGCACTATGACGGCCAGGCCACCTGGGACCCCATCATGGCCCCGTCAAGCTGGCATGGCGTAACCACGGTTGTCATGGGCAACTGCGGTGTAGGTTTCGCCCCGGTCAGGCCAGGTGATGAACAATTCCTGATTGAGCTGATGGAGGGTGTAGAAGACATTCCCGGCAGTGCCCTGGCTGAAGGTATCAACTGGCAGTGGGAGAGTTTTCCCCAGTATCTGGATGCCCTGGAGCAGATGCCCCGCACCATGGACATTGCCACCCAGGTACCCCATGGACCCGTCAGGGCTTATGTCATGGGAAAACGCTGTAACAGCGACGAGGATCCCACGCCGGCAGAAATTGAGGCCATGGCTGAACTGGTACGAGAGGGCATAGCCGCAGGCGCCCTGGGATTCTCCAGCTCACGCACCCTGCTTCACAAGGACGTCTACGGCGAGTATGTGCCGGGCACCTTTGCCGGCAGTGACGAAATGCTGGCGCTGGGGCTTGCCATGAAAGGCCTGGACCACGGCGTGTTTGAGCTGGTATCGGACAACCTGGGTGACGATGACGAATGGCAATGGGTTAAGGAGTTTGCGCGCCAGACGGGCAAGAAAGTCACGCTGATCGCCACCTCACCCGCGGCTTATGCCAACGGCAAGATCTACCGGGTTGCGGAGGACGCACGGCAGGAAGGAATGGAAATCCTGCCCCAGATGGCTGGGCGCCCGACCGGGGTGTTGCACGGCCTGCAAAGCAACTTCCACGCGTTTGTGGGTCACCCCACCTATCGCGAGAAAATTGCGCACCTGTCGCTGGCTGACAAGGTCGCCATGATGGCCCAGCCGGCGATCCGGTCACAGATCCTGTCAGAAACCAGCGGCATCCGCTCTGCGACGGTCGGCCCCATCGACGAACTCATGGCACGGGTATTCCCGCTTGGTGAGAACCCGAACTATGAACCGGATTTCGAAGACAGTGTTGCCGGTATCGCAAAGGCAAAAGGACTTTCCCCGCTTGAGGTCATGTACGACCTGCTCATCGATAACGAGGGTAAAGAGCTGTTCTACCAGCCCCTGGGTGGCTATCAGGCTTATAACCTGGACGCGCAGCGCATGCTCATGCAACACCCCAACGTGATCATGGGGTTGTCTGACGGCGGTGCTCACTGTGGCGTAATCGCTGATGCCGGCATGCCAACGTTTATCATGACCCACTGGGGCCGTGACCGCACCAAGGGTGATACCCTGCCCCTTGAGTTTATCGTCAGGTCAATGACACGCAGGACCGCAGAGGCTTACGACATGCTGGACCGGGGCCTGCTGCAGGAAGGTATGCTCGCGGATGTCAACGTGATCGATTTTGACGCGCTGCGCCTGTTCCGGCCGGAAGCCATTTTTGACCTGCCCACGGGTGGCAAGCGACTGGTCCAGCGGGTCGATGGTTACGAGTACACCATCAAGTCCGGCCAGGTGACCTTTGAACGTGGCCAGCACACGGGCGAACTGCCCGGCAAACTCGTGCGCGGTCGCACCGCGGTTAAGGAAGCTGCGGCCTGACCCAGGCAGACGCTGATTATCGGCCGGTAAAGTTGGGTGGTCGCCGCTCCAGGAAGGACGCGACCCCCTCCTTGTGGTCCTCTGATTTGAAGCACTCGGCCAGGGCGGCCGTGTGATTCTGCATGTGCCGGCTTACATCGTTACCCAGCCCTTCATACACCAGATGCTTGATCCTGGCATGGGAGAAGGGGGAACCCTGCAGGATCACTTCAGCCATCTTGTAGGCCTCATCCATCAGGTCTTCCGGTTCAAACACCCCGCTCACGTACTTGAGCTCGTGCGCTTCCCTTGCCGAGATAAATTCACCGGAATACAGCAGCCAGAATGCCTGCGAGGCCCCAATCAGTCGTGGCAGCAGCCAACTGCCGGCACCCGTGTCGGGCACAAGCCCGCGATGTGCAAAATTCCAGGCAAACCGGGCACGCGTGGAGGCCAGTCGAATGTCACACTGGGAAGTAAACTCTGCCCCCATCCCCACGGCAGGACCGTCGACGGCACAGATCACCGGCTTGGGACACTGAACAATGGGCCACCAGTGTGACGTTTCCTCTGACGTACCCCGCAAACCCCGTGTTTCCCCGGGCACCGTGGCCAGGTCGGCGAGATCCGTGCCGGCACAGAAGGAGCCCGCGGTACCGGTCAGGATAACCACACGGGCACTGTCATCTGCTCCGGCGCGGGCCATGGTTTCGATAAAGTCGCCCAGCATCCGGTAGGTCATTGCGTTACGCTTTTCCGGCCGGTTGATGGTGACGGTCGCAATATCGTCCGCAACCTCGTAGAGAATCCAGTCTTCCATCCTGTCCTCCTAGGAAAGCCCGTCAACGGGGATTGCGGCGCCATGAACGCTTCTGGCAGCGTCGGACGCCAGAAAACTGATGACGCTGGCAATATCAGCCGGAGCAACCCATTTGCTGTAGTCGGCATCGGGCATGTCAGCCCGGTTGCGAGGAGTGTCAATCAGGCTCGGCATAACGCAGTTGACGTTGATACGCTGTTCACGCAGTTCTTTTGCCATGGCTTCAGTGATGCGCAGCACCGCCGCTTTGGACGCGGTATAGGCACCCATATTGGCCTGCCCTTCCAGGCCGGCACGTGCGGCCACATTGACAATCTTGCCGCCACCCCCTGCCAGCATCACCGGCACAACAGCGGACACCATATTGAGGACGCTGCGAGCATTAAGGTCGAACAGGAAGTCCCAGGTCTTGTCACTGGTTGCATGCACCGGCTCACCCATCAAAAAACCCCCGGCAACGTTACAGAGCACGTCAATTCGGCCAAACTGCTGCCCGATTGTCTCCACGGCTTGCGCACAGCTCTCACGACTGGTCAGATCCGCCGCCAGGTACAGGTTGGCAGCTGCGCGCTCGGCAAAGGCGGCAGTCATGACCTCGTCACTCACGTCGATCACGGCAACCCGGGCACCCTGCGCCTCAAATGCAGCCACCACGGCACGGCCCAGCGCTCCCGCGCCACCTGTTACCACAACACCGCGTTCTGCTGTCACTGGAACTCCTCCCCGGGCCTAACCCGTGCCAAATATTGCCTTGAAAATATAAAAGAAGATGATGGAAAGCAGCGCACCGGCGGGCAGGGTCACCATCCATGAGACAAAGATGGTGCCCACAACACGCAGGTTAAGCGCCGAGATGCCCCGGGCCAGCCCCACACCCAGTACCCCTCCCACCAGCGTGTGGGTGGTTGAGACCGGCAGGCTGTAACCAGAAGCCAGCACCACCGTGGTTGCCGCTGCGAGTTCAGCCGCAAAACCGCTGCTTGGGGTCAACTCCGTAATATGCGTGCCTATGGTCCTGATAACGCGATAGCCATAAAGAGCAAGGCCCGCCACGATACCGCCGCCACCCAGCAGCAGAATCCAGTTGGGCATGGCGGACTGGCTCGCGATCACGCCACCACTTTCAACAATCGAGTTAATGGCGGCCAGAGGGCCAATGGCGTTGGCCACGTCGTTTGAGCCATGGGCAAATGCCATGGAACAGGCGGTAAAGATCATGAGAATGCCAAACATGCGCTCAACGTTGACCAGGTCGGATTGTTCGGAGCGGGTCACTCGCCTGATCCGGGTCAGGGCCACCACGCCAATGAGGCTGATCAGGAGGGCAATCCCAAGGGCGTAGACCAGCGCGTCCTGGAACGAGATGTCCAGCCCGACATGGGACAGGCCTTTTACCAGGGTCACCATGGAGACCACGTAACCCACCAGGAAAATGTACACCGGCACGTAACGCTTTGCGGCAACAAACGGGTCAGCCGACCCGAAGATAAATCGCCGGACACTCATGTACAGCAGAAATGACAGGGTACCCGCCATCACAGGTGAGATGACCCAGCTCGAAACGATGGATCCAACCTTGCTCCACTGCACGGCATCCACCGAGATGCCCACGCTGGCGAAACCAACAATTGCGCCCACAATGGTATGTGTTGTTGACACCGGCCAACCAAAGGTTGTGGCAATCAGCAACCAGAGCCCCGCAGCAAGCAGCGAGGCCATCATCCCGTACACCAGCAACTCCGGTGTATCGGTCAACGCCGTGGGATCAATGATTCCCCGCCGAATGGTGGAGGTCACTTCACCGCCGGCAAGATAAGCGCCGGCAAACTCGAACACCATGGCAATAATAATGGCCTGTTTGATGGTGATGGCCTTGGAGCCGACAGAGGTCCCCATGGCATTGGCAACATCGTTTGCGCCAACCCCCCAGGCCATAAAAAAGCCAAAAATGATGGCGAGGATCAGTAATGTCGACCCGTAATCTTCTATAACACCCATAGGAGCTAGTTCCAGCCTCTGCTTATTTAGCGATCACGTAAAGCAGGCGATTGCCTACCGTTTGGGAGTAGTCAGCAATATCACCAATCCAGTCGATGATGCGATACAGGAACATGACATCCACCGGGTTGAGGTCTTTCTCAATCCGGAACAGGATGTTCCTGACCTCAATCTGCTGCAGGTCTGTCTCGTGCTCCGCCTGGTCCAGGCGCTTGACCATACCGGCAATGATGTCCACCTCAGCACCACTGAACCCGGTTTCGATCAACTCGTCGAGTTCGTTTAATGCCTGCAGGGCCATGTTGGTTGCGCCCAGGGCATACTCCAGATACTCCCGAAGTCCGGGCTGGACCTCCTCTGGCACCACCATGTGGCGGCCGAGCGTCAGCCCTACAATGTCCTTGGCAAGGTTGGGGATCTTGTCCTGCATGTGCAGCAACTCGAGCAGGTCCGAGCGGGAAACGGGAAGAAACAGGCTCCGGGGCAGGTTGCGGCGAATCTCCCGCTTGATCGCATCAGCCTGTTCCTCCAGTTCAATCACAACCTTGCCCTTACCGGCTGCGCCACTCCAGTCCCCGGCCATTACCAGTTCCATGTAGCCCAGCAGTTCACTGGCCGCTCGCGCCGCCAGCTTCATATGTTCCTGGATGGGAGTAATGGGCGAACGTCCGAACAGCTTCGGGAAAATGGGACTATTCGGCATGGAACTATCCGTCGGGTTTGGATCGCATTATAGAGAAGACTGGTCCGGTGAACAGCCTTTGAAATGGCCTGCCATGGGGTTACTATCCGCGTTTGGCTTCCTGCCAGTTTGCCAGTGCACGCCGCGCTTTTGCCCCGTCTACATTGTCGATACCAGTTTTTGCTGCAAGTTCAACAACATAGCCGTTCGGGTCGCGAAAATAGATGGAGTGGATAAAGCCGTGATCGGAAATCCCACGCGTCTCGATGCCCGCCTGCCGACCACGCTCAAACATCTCGTGCAGGGTCGCCATGTCAACTTCCAGGGCAATGTGCAGGTCAAAGTCGTGCTGGTCGGAAAACTCAAACGGCATATCCGGCGCCTCGAAGAAGGCCATGCAGGCACCATCGGCCATGGCATAAAAGCTGTGGAGCACGCCGGTTGCCCGACCGGTCATGGTCGTATTGATTTCAAAGGCATCCACCAGCGGCAAACCCAGGAAATCCTCGTAAAAAGCGCGGGTTTCCTCCGAGTCACGACACCGATAGGCCGCATGGTTCAGCTTGAGGATTCTTGTTTGCATTGCAGATTGACCCCGGTTAGCTCACGCAACTGGAGCATATTGTAACGGCTTGTGGTATAAATTGCGGCCCTCGGAGACAATACATGAAAGAAGCCAGCACACAGCGCGCCCGCCTTGATGGTATCGCCGTTTTACTGTCAGGGACCTGTATGGTGCACTGCCTGGTGTTGCCGCTGCTTGTCACCGTATTTCCGATCATCCAGGGAAGCCTGATTGACGAGGCTTACTTCCATATCCTGATGCTGTTTTTTATTCTGCCAACCAGCCTGGTTGCGCTAACCATTGGCTGCCGCAAGCACCGGGACCCGGCCACCATTGTCATGGGTGGCGTTGGTCTTACCGTACTGGCGCTCACGGCCATTTTTGGCCACGCCTGGTTTGGCTTTGCGGGTGAGCGAATTGTTACCACGTTGGGCGGCCTGATACTCGCGGCCAGCCACATTCGCAATTTCCTGCTGTGCCGGTCGGATGATTGCACCCACGATCACGGCGACTGTTAGCCGCCAGTCAGCAACAGGTCATGCGGCAGGCAAATGGGCCTGTAGCTCGCGATACCCAATCAGCTTGCAGCCTGCTGCCTTAATGTACGTCTTCATGTCCGGATCCGTAAACGCCAGGTAATCTGCATGACGCGACTTTGGTCGCTCATGGTCAATGGCCAGCAGCTCCTCACCCAGCTTTGCGGGATGGAACAGCAGGTGTGTCAGCCCCGGCTTGACGCTGTCAACCAGATCACGGTAGAAGCGCGCCTTGTCGTCAAGGGGTACCAGCGTGTCTATCAGGATTTCATCCAGTGTTGGCACAGCATCAGCATCAATCTGCTCCAGTACTTCCAGGTACTCATCGGTGTTATCCACCTGGGCCAGGCCGTCCAGGCGCTCACGGGTGATGGCCGGCAGGAACGCCGGCAGGCGATACTCTTGCGCCAGTGCCAGATAGCTTCGCAGGAATTTGGGATGCACAACGCTGCCCATGTGGGTATCGATATGCGTAAAGGCAATCCCGGTAGCGAGCGCTGTCTCAATCTGGGCGCGCATTTCTGCTGCCGCAGCATCTGCGGTTACATGCCGAACGGCGTCCTCCCGGGTTCGCCAGAGGTAACCTTCCGCGTCCAGCAGCCCACTTTTTGGGTCCCGGGTAGATAGTGCCGGCCAGCGATAGGTTGGGTACTCACAGGTCAGGGTCAGGTGGATACCCACGTCATAAGCCGGATTTTGCTTCACCCGCATGACAGCCTCGGGAAACCAGGGCGCATTCACGAGGATGGAACCACAGGTGGCGGCGCCCAGGTCCAGGCACTCAAAAGAGGCAACGTTGGCAGCGTGGCTGAAGCCAATATCGTCAATGTGCGTGATGAGTACCTTGTCCGTTGCGCTGAAGTCCATTTTTGCCAGAAAACCGTTCATCTTGTGTCCTGCCTCCTAGCGAATGTCCAGATGACCCTTGCCATCAATCCAGGCCCGGCGACCACAGAACTCCTCTGTAGTCATTGCATCCATCACGTCCGGGTTATTGGTATTTGCCCAGGTACGTTCACCGTCCGAATTCAGGCAGGCAGCGTGGGCCAGGTCCGGCCCCTCGGCACCGTACATTACCGTGTAGGATTCGATCATCACCTCCCCCTCAAAATCAATGAGGCTGTGTCGGCTGGGTGTCTCGTCCACCTCAGGCTGGACGTTGGCGTATTGAAAAGGTTTTGCACCTGGCTCCGCGCCGTAAATGCCAAAGGCATGTTTGGTGAGGTAGCCACCGTTGGCCGTAATCATCCCGCGCTGCCCCGTTCCTTCCCGCAACAGCTCCACCATCCGGGCGATGCTGTGCATGACATAGTTGTTAAGTGGGCCGCCACCAAATGTAAGCCCACCCGTCACGGTCAGCGGCAGGGTATCCGGCAGGCCAAGCTCTGCCCGCGCGACCTGCACCGCTGAGGGGAAACAACTGTAGACGTCAATCATGTCCAGGTCGCCAACCGACATGTCAAGCAACGCCAGCGCGCGTTTGCCCGCAATCCGGATGGCCGGCGACGAATACAGGTTGTCCCGGTCAGACACCATAAAATGGTCGTGAGCATCAGTACCCGCCAGCGGGTAGATCCATTTTTCCTCGGGCACACCCAGCGCCCGGGCTTTCCCCACAGAACAGAGAATGAGTGCGGCTGACATGTCCACAGCACTGTTTGAATTCATCAGCTTGGGGTAGGGAAAACTGATCATGCGATTGGTAGCAGAGGGTGTCATGATGGTATTCGCATCCATCGCCTCGGTGATCCAGGCATGCGGGTTTCCTGCTGCAACGCGGGAAAAATCTGCCCAGAGTTCAGCAATCCTGCGATTGTGGGCATCAATACTTTCACCGGCCTGGTAGCGCAGCGCGTTCTCAAAAATCGGGTATATCTGGATGGGCGCCCGGATCCCGCGCGCCAGTTCGGGTTCACTGGCCATTGATTTGTCTTCGCCAATCATCCGCGTATAGGGCCCGCTGGTTTCGGTAACCGGCAGTTCAATCCCAGCCTTGCGCGCCTTTGCCAGGCTGTTTCCATTCTCGGCACCGGTAATCACCACCAGGTTCTGTCGGCCCGCACTGATATCCAGTGCGGTCTGGTTCACTACCGACTGGACCATGTTGCCACCAAACGGCGTGCCCACGGTTTCTGCGCCAGGCACACCAATTTTGGCAGCCACGTAACCCGCAGGCTGCTTGTAACGCCACACACCGCGAATCACCCTGACTGAACCCACCTCCGCGAGGAGATTCGGGTTGGTTGTATCCTGTGCGGCTGCGCGCACGGCATCAACCATCATGTCGATAGGCTCCTTGCCCGAAAGCGGATCAGCCACACGCTGCAGCAGTTGGCTGACGCCGATGATGACGGGGGTTGTTTCGCTGACCATAGGTAACTCTTTGCAAATGTTGAAACCCGGATGATGCTACAGATACACCTGCCCTCGCCACCACTCGCATCCCGCCTCAAATTGTGGTTGTCTTGCC
Organism: Pseudomonadota bacterium; assembly: GCA_047947185.1. Taxonomy (GTDB): domain Bacteria; phylum Pseudomonadota; class Gammaproteobacteria; order Pseudomonadales; family Azotimanducaceae; genus JANQJA01. The sequence goes on along the minus strand of CP170502.1, from coordinate 5,170,304 downwards.
CGATGGACAAATTGAACATTGGCGTAACGGCGTGGCGACTGGCCGAGCAGGGACAAGCCCGGGACCTGGCCGAACAGGGGAAAATTGCAGAGCAACTTGGCTTTCATTCCTTCTGGCTGCCCGAAAATCACTTTGGTGATAACCGGTCCATACCAGCACCGCTGATGCTGCTGGCCGCCGTGGCCGCCAGCACTTCCAGGTTGAAACTCGGCTCCACCTCTTACCTGCTGCCCATCCGCAATCCCCTGGCCGCCGCCGAAGAAGTGGCTGTTCTCGATCGCATGTCTGACGGCAGGGTGATCCTCGGCGTCGGGCGCGGCGTGCAGGACACCCTGTTTCGTGCGTTTGAGATCAACACCAAAGACAAACGCAGGATATTCGGGGAAAACCTGAGCCTGATGATTGCCGCCTGGCGGGGTGAACCCGTTGCCCACCAGGAGGACGGCACCCCGGTGTACCTGTCGCCAGTTGTCGTCCAGCAACCGCATCCGCCGGTCTGGGTCGCGGCCTTTGGTCCCCTGGCCCTGAAACAGGCAGGCCGGCTGGGTTTACCCTACCTGGCATCACCGGTGGAAACCCTGGCTAAACTCGTGTCCAACTATGCGCAGCACCGGGACCATGTTGCCGAGGCAGGACTGCCGTTGCCAGAGTCAGTGCCCGTTATGCGAACCCTGCTGATCAGTCAGCGCCCATCCCTGGTCAGGTCGGCGCGTGCCCGCGTGGCGGCGGAGAACGGGCACGCCATGCGCGATTCGGATGCTGGCATTGACGCCTGGACCATCATCGGCGACCCGGTTTTTGCCCGGGATCGGATCCAGGAATACACCGAGCGCCTTGGCATGACACACCTCATCGCGCGCGGCCGGATTGCCGGGGTTGAATATTCTGATGCCATCGGGTCACTGGAACACCTGGCAAAGCTCGATCTATCGGTCAGTCTACGATCTTGATCAATTGCCCGGGCACCGGCTGACCGCTGGGGTAAAGTCCATTCATCACCCGAAGTTTGTCCAGCGCATAGTTGGTGATGGGGGAGGCTGCGGCCAGGGCCTCCATGGTGGTATCGGATTCTGCCCTGACAATCTGGATACGGGGCGAACGGGCCTCCCGGAAATCCTCTTTGGACATGCGGTCAAACGAGAAGATGGTTGCAATAAAATCCCGGTCAGACGCAATGTTGCGCAGGTCATACTGGCCTGCCCCGGTAAGGATGTAGGCAAGACGCTTGCGCTTGTCAAAGACAACGGCCAACCGGACTGGCCGGACCCCAAAAGGTGACTGGGCGCGGTCCGCAATCCCGATATAGGCAGGCAGGCCGGCAATTGTCATCTCCCGGCCCTCGCGGATGTTCATGCCGAGCCTGTCCTTGACGTAACTACCGGGGGTGTCGGTACTTGCGAGGCGTCCGGTTGAAATGGCAAAAACAGCGTCAGCAACCGTGGAAACGGCCTGCACCCCCTGGGGGGTGGTTTCTATGCGCCAGCCGGTCGGGAACCGCAACTTGATACCGAGTTTCGGGTGGTAAAACGTGTTTTTTCTTACCACACCCGTCTGGCGAGCATCACCATAGGGCAGTCCGTTCAGTTTTTCGAGGAACTCATCCACCTTGAGAAACTGGTCACTGTCGGTGAGCAATTTACCGGATTCCCGTATTGCTTCCTTATACCGGGTGTCATTGTCAGGATGGGTCGACAGAAATCCGTGGTAGATCCGTGGCTGGCGGTCTTCAATGCGGGCCTGTTCAATTTCGATACGGTCATTGTTCTTCAGGATTTCAATGGTGCGCAGCATTGCGTCGGGCGCATAACCCGCTTTGGCCATGTAGGCCGCACCCACCGCGTCAGCCTCGAGCTCAAATTCACGGCTGTAGCCTGACAGCAGCACACCGCCAAACAGGTTGCCGAGTTCATAGACACCGGGTGTGCCGGTGACAATCGCCGCAGCAGTGGTCAGTACGCCAAGCACCTTGCCACGCCCCTGGTTGCGCAGGGCATGTTTCTCGGTGACATGTGCAATCTCATGCCCAAGCACCGCGGCCAGTTCTGCTTCCGAGTTGAGGTGCATCAGGATACCGCGGGTGACATAGATATAACCGCCGGGCAGCGCAAATGCGTTGATCATTTCGTCGTTCAGGATGGTGAAGTGATACTCCAGGTCCGGTCGCGAACTTTCCCTGGCGACACGATTTCCCACCATGGAAACGTATTCCGACAATGCAGGATCCCGATAGACACCATACTGGGCAATTATCTTCTGGTGCTCCTGCGCGCCGAGTTCTATCTCCTCCTTCTCGGACAGGGCAAAGGCTGCTGGCGCCAGCACCAGCGCCAGCAGCAGGCAGGTTATCCGGTTTGCCAGCCTCTTGGTCACGCCCATCACTCTTTTTGCCCCTGGTTCTGAATTCATGTGTTCCATCCGGTCATTTGCCCAGCCTACAGCATCAATACGTAACCGCACCTGAACAGACCAGAACAAAAAAGTCCAAACCTGGTCTGTAATCCTAACGTAATAGACAGTGTATCGATCGATTCTATCCGCTTCAGCGACCCGCATCAGTTCGACAATTCCCTGCAGACTTTGGGGGTAATAGTGAAACGCAAATTTACAGCACCAGATTACTGGTTGATAATGACTTTCCCACGCGTTGTTGGGCCAGGAACCACAGCATGAGATTGGCCATTTGTACGCTGCTCGCCTTTTGCCTGGCCAACGTCCAGGCCGCGGACCTGTCTGTTGACGAGCGGCTAAATGAAGCTGCCCGACTTGAGGCTGACGGTGACATTGCAGCGGCGCAGGAACAACTCACCGAAGTCGTCCATACAATTACCACCACGGACGGTGATTTCAGCACCCGCCTGGTAGAACCCTTGATCACCCTCGGGCGCCTTTCCCTGCTTGCGGATGAACTGGAACAGGCCGAGGAATACCTGCGGCGCGCACAGCACGTCATTCATCGCAACGAGGGAGTACATGCCTTGCGACAGCGGGAAATTGTCAGCATGCTGAGCGAACTTCATCTCAAGCGCGACGAACCGTTTGATGCGGATCGTGACCAGCAATTGCTGGTCTATCTAAGTGAAAGAAATTTTGGCAAGGACAGTCCTGAAATGCTGCCCGCACTCGATCAGCTTGCGGACTGGTATATCCAAACAGGGCAATTTTACCGGGCCCGCAAGTCGCTGGAACGCGCGATTGAGATAGTCGAGCAAGATGGTGGTGACAGGGACCCGCGGTTGGTGCAACCCCTGATCAGGAGTGCAGAGGTGCGCCGTTTGCAGCGCGTTTGCTGCAGCTATAAATTCCTGGAGCAGGCCCGGGCCATAGTCCTCGACAATGCTGATGTGCCCGATGATGAACGCGCTGAGGTCCTGATGGCCCTTGGGGATGCTTATCTCGCGAGCGGCAAGGACGATGATGCGCGTGAAGCCTACGATTCCGCCTGGCGGCTGGTTGGCGACGACCGGGCCAGCGAGCAGTTTGCCGAACCGGCCCGGATTGCCATGGCCAAAGAACTGGCCGAAGCCGATCGAAACCGGAAACGCGTATTTGAAATTGACAACAACAGGTTCGGGTCATCCTCGTTGCGTGAGCTGTCGCCCGAGGAAATCCTCCGAATTGAATCCAGGCCACCCCAGTCCTTTTCTGTCCCCCTGGACGATAGCGGCCCCTCATTCCACCTGGCTGATGTCCACAACGACAAGCCCGGTAGCGACCGGCAAAGGCGGGTCATTGGTCACCCATTCCAGTTCGACTACAAGCAGCTCATGAACGTCTTGCCGCTCAGCTGGCAGAATGATGCTGACCTGGCCCGTTTGTCCGTCCAACTGGATTTTACCGTCAATGCCGACGGCACAGTCTCGGATGTTGAGGTGTTGGGTGACCCGCCAAATCGCGTTGCCCGCCTGATGCGCGAAGTGTTATACAAGACGAGGTTTCGACCGAGGATTGTTGATGGCGAACCAGTGGTTACGGAGAACTACCAGTTGACACAAACCTTCGACAGATGATGCATCGGGCTGTACAGCTAACCGCCGCCTGCCTCTTATGGCTGCTTGCCATCGCTGCCAGCGCATCCACGCGTTACCTCGATTATTTTTTCACCGAGCCCGGCAATCTTTCTGACACGGAACAGGCCACCTTTGATCGTGCTCTTGAGCTGATTGGTGAAGGGGAATTTGCGCCCGCGCTACCGCTCCTTGAAACCATTGTCGCCAACGGCCAGCAGGAACCGGCAACCCGTGCCCGTCTCGTTGCGGATCAGGCGTTGCTTAAGGCCCTGGTCGGCAATCCGGCAGAGGCCCTGGCAATGCTTGAGGAGGCGATTGTCCTGGTCGAGTCCGCGGCAGGGCCTTTTGACCTGCTGCTGGTGAACCTGCTCTCGGCCCAGGGCCTGTTGCTGCGCGATGAGGACCAGCTGGAACTGGCAGAACAGTCCCTGCGCCGGGCCCAGCACATCACCCATCGCCAGGATGGTGTCTACAGTCGACGCCAGTTGGGTATTGTGGATCTCCTGACCGACCTGCACCTGCGTCAGGGTCTTGTACTGGCCGCGGATCGGGAACAGCGATTCAACCTGAAGATCAGTGAACAGACCTACGGCAGCAACAGCGAGGCACTGGTTCCGGTGCTGGAGCGGCTGGGTGAATATTTTGCCCAGCGCGGCGACACCATTCCACTCGGTCCCAGCCAGGTCGTCAGACCGGTGGCGTCTGAAGCCGAAGCCTATACAGAGCAATATCGCGCCACATTGTTCAGGGAGTCGATCGAACTCTATGAGCGCGCCATAGCCATTATCGAGGATACCTATGGTCCCGACGACCTGCGCCTCATAGAACCCCTTCACGGCATGGCCCAGGCACGACTACGCCAACGTACTGCCCGGAAGTTCGCTGAAGAGGCAATGGAACGTGCTGTTGATATTGTTGCCAGAAACCCGGCGACCGATACCGCCGACCATGCGCGTGCGCTGGTCTCGCTGGGTGACATCTACAATATCACCTCGGACTCGCGCGCCGAGGCTACTTATCTGGCAGCCTGGCGCCTGCTGGACGATACGCCGGAGCTTGCTGACCTGCAGTACGAGCTTTTTGGTGCCCCGACGCGCCTTTACCCCGAAGACCTGCCCACCATCGTGCTGGAACGGCAACCTGCCGCCGTTGACGCTGATACGCCCCTGTTTGTGGATGCAGAATTTACCGTTATCAGCTCCGGACGCGTTTCTGACGTCCGTATCCTTGATGGCAATGTACCCAACGACCAGAAAAACATGTTACGCCGTCACATCCGCGGCTGGCGCTTTCGCCCCCGCATTGTCGATGGCGCCTTTGAAACCACCAACTCACTGATGATTCATCAGAACTACATTGTCGTCCGCCCCGAACCTGTCATCGAGTTTTCCGTCGACAGCAATTCTTCGTTGCGCTAGAGCAAGTCTCCGGCCATCTCTTCGCCTACCAGGAAGTCCCGTAACTGTGAGGCCAGGGCCTTGCAGGCCGCGTTACCGGGACGTGCCAGCACGGGTATCGGCAGGATAAGCCCGGCCAGGTACGAAGTCCCATTCGCGTCCGCGCTGATCTCACCGGCAGAAGAAAGATTCGCCAGATCCCAGATAGAAGCTTCATAAGACGCATCTTCTTCCCAGTAACTCATGCCAAAACAGCCGCCACCAAACGAGGAAATGGTGCAACTGAAGCTGCCACCCTGGTCAATGGTCACGGTATCACCGTCAATCCAGGCGAGATAACGGACGTTGGCCTTCTCGATCCGGTCGGCAACACCGGGCTGGGAGAACAGCATTGCGAGTTCGTCCGCGCTGGTCGGCGCGGTGCGTGGCTCAAACCAGGGGTACAGATCATCCTTGAATTCGTCTTCAGGTATCAGGCGGATCGGGTTCTCCCCGGCCTCCAGTGCATTTGAAATACAGTTGGTAAAACTGGCCTCGGTTTCCCGGTCGTTGTAACTCGCCCGGCCCAGGATCACAATGGCCTCGCTGGCGTCAATACCCGTTGTCGCCGTCCGGGACTGCTCAATTCTCGAAGAAACACAACCACTGACCAATACCACCATTCCCAGGATCATTGCTCTATTCATCATCTTCCTCCATCGAACCTGTCGCCCGCTTGCGGGAAATTTGCTGCAACCATTGTGCTACTACTGGCTCGGCAGGTAAATCTATCGCAATTCGCGCCCCGCCATCACGAATTGCCAGCAGCGTAGCCTCCCCGAGGGCATCGTCCCCCTTGAAGACACCACCTTCCGCCTTGCCATAACCCACCAATGTCCACTCGCCCAGTTTGTTCCCTGACATGTCAAACAGGGAAATACGATAGTGAATGGACGCCGAGTAGAAATTCAGTCCAGAGATACTTGGAGCGAGAAAACCGTACTTCAATATCTCCGGTACTATGACCCCATCCAGCCCTGCAGCCTCAGCGGGTGTGGGCACCGCTGCGTTAAGTACACGGACTGACTCAAACATGGCCTGCATCAGGTTCTCAAAAAAGATGAGGTTCTGGGCACCTATATCAACCTTGAAGGTACCACGCTGTTCAATTACTTCCTCGTGCCGGAAAGACTTGAAGTCCGGTGAGTAGTAAACCCCTACCCTCGCCGGCAGTTGTGCCACCAGTGGCGTGGGCACAGTGCCCTGCACCGTCACGCTTGTTGTGCACCCGCCCAATGCAAAAACGACAATCGCGCCCAATAACAGGGCACGAAAGCAGGAAACCGCCTGAACACTCATCCTGTCAGCACTCTTGAATTCCTCTTGCCACACCTGTTGCTCCCGCATCTTCCAATCATAGTACCAGTCGCCCTCGCTTGGTACGTCGGAAACATCATTTCCGACGTATTACAGGGGGTCAGTGCGTCAAAAGTAATCGGGTTGAACATTTACCCCACATCATTTGTCCAATTAGACACAAAAAAACGCTGTCATTCAGTTAGACTTCAGGAACCATGTGCAAATATAGGCAAGAGGCGAATCACCAGGGAGCTACCATGACACGCAATGCCAGGCAATTTCTGTTCCCGCTGGTAATCAGCAGTCTGCTGCTGGCGAGTAGTTGCAAGACCACACAGCCCTCGTCACCGCAGCAGACACAGCGACCGCCCAGTCCGACGCAGTCACCCTCGTCTTCGCCCTCGTCCCCGTCTCCGTCCATGCCAAGTCCCTCTGGCAGCCCGAGCGTGGCGACCCCGGCACCGCCGTCCATGCCGTCCCCCTCAATGCCTTCACCCTCAATGCCCGACCCGGGGTCCTCCCGGCAACAGGGTGACCGCCCGGGTGAGCAAGGAAAACAGGGTGAACAGACGGCCCAGCAGTCCCGTGAAAAGGCGGGTAGCGACCTTGAGAAAGCCGGCCAGCAGGTGGCCAGCGCTGGCGAGAAGATTGGCGAAGCCGGTGAAGCCGGCGCCTCCGGATCAAATGAACCGCCGGAATTCCCCGTGGACCCACAGGCCGCAGGACAGGGTGAACCGGACACATTAACCCCTGATAGTGATGCGGTTTCATCCTCTGATCAGGTCGCCTGGGAAGATGAACCAGCCAGTACAGCCGCGGCAGGTGATGCTGCGGCAGGCGAACCTGCGGCAGGCGAACCTGCGGCAGCCGATGCTGCGGCAGCCGATGCTGCGGCAACCGAAGGTGTAGAGGCCAGTTCCCGGGCAGGCGCTGATACCGCCTCAGCAGATGGCATGGGCGAGCCGGCAACAGATCCCTGGCTGGAGGGCAGCGAGAACGAGGCTATTGCTGCTGCCCAGGCAGCCATGATCGAGGCCGGCATCAAACTGCAGGAGGCCGGCGCGGCCGTGGGAGCGGCAGAAACTGACGCTGAACTGGCCCGCGCCCAGGAACTCCTGGCAGAGGCGAGGGTTATCCTCATTGTTGCCGGCCAGGACCTGATTAGCGCAAGGGAAGCCGCTGGCGACGGCGAGTCTGAGATTTTTGATGCTGCTGATGACGCCTTGAATAACGCCACCGTGGCGGTTGTCATCGCGACAGAAGCTGTCATGGGCTTGCCTGACTTTGGGGATCTGCAGACTGCCGGAATTCCAGCTGGTGCACCTGCGCAGGGCGGCCGCGTCGGCGAGTTGGAAGACGAGCTTGAGCAGTCCCTGATCGTGTTTGACGGCCAGATCCTCGAGGCCCGGACCGTGCTGATGCCCGGCCCTGAAAGCGGGGCTGGCCTGCCGGGATCGGGTACCGGCATGCCCTCCAACACCACCAACGGTGTGCCACGCGTGGGTGGCGGCGAGTCTGATGCCCCCGTCATTGAGGACACCGGGGAAACCGTTGCGAGCGGCGAGAGCTCAGGCGCCAACTCGGTCGGCAACGCCGAGATGGCATCGTCGGAAAACGCTGACAGCCAGGTAGCGCTCATCCCCGACGACGTCGGGACGGGTCAGAACGATGACATAGTGGCACAACAGTTGCGAGAGGCCGCGGTTGCCGAGACTGATCCCGAGCTGCGGGAAAAGTTATGGCAGGAATATCGCCGCTACAAGTCTGGACTCTAGCGTCCCATTCAAATCCATTTGAACCAGCAAAATTATGTTAGAGAGAAAGCCGTATACCACCGTTAGCCAGGGCGCTGTTCTCGCAGTCCTCTTTCTGCTGCAGGCATGTACGTCGACGGAAATTGTCAACGCCAATTCGACGCCAGCCCGGCAGTCGACGGTATTCATGCCACCGGAACTGCTGCTGGACATCGGTATCCTGCCACTCGCCCCTGGCATTCCCGATTCCGAGAAGGAAATTGAGAAACAGCTGATTGTACCGGACGTTCGCCGCGCCGAATCACAGTACATTGCCTACCAGTTGAAGGACACGCTGGAACGAACCGGCAACTGGGGTGCCGTGAGAGTGACGCCTGAGGCCTCGGAGGCTGTCGACATCACCATCAGTGGCGAAATCCTGCAGTCTGACGGCGAACGGCTGAAGGCGCGCATGACTGCCGTTGACGCCAGCGGCAGAACCTGGATCAGCGGGGTTTACGAGGATGCAGCCAGCAAGTATTCCTACGAACGACCCAAAGAAGATCCTTTCCAGGACTTCTACAATCAGATAGCTGATGACCTGTTGCAGCGGCGCGACGAGTTGAGCCAGCCCGAGATCGCTGCAGTCCGACGCGTGGCGGCCCTGCGCTACGCCAGTTCGCTATCCCCCGAGGCCTTTCGCGAATACCTGGTCGAGAAACGCGGCCGACTTGAAGTCACGCAATTGCCGGCAGAAGATAACGCCATGCTGCAGCGTGTCGAAACGATCAAGGAACGGGAATTCCTTTTTGTTGACACGCTGGATGACTACTACGGCAAGTTCTATCGCGACATGAAACCCTCTTATGATGAGTGGCGTTTTGCCACTTACGATGAGGCCATCAGGCAGCGCCTGATGGAGAAACAGGCCCGCAACCGCCTGCTGGGCGGTGCAGCGCTGGTGGCAGCGGGCATTTATGCCGGCAGCGAATCCACCACATGGGCGGGTGACGCTGCGGCCGTTGGTGCCGTTGCTGGCGGTATCGGCGCAATCAAGAGTGGTATGGATCGCCTCAAGGAAGCAGAAATACACGAGGAGTCACTCCGCGAGCTTTCCCAGTCACTGGGTGCGGAAATTACGCCTTTTGTGCTGGATATCGAGGGCAGGACCATCGAACTGACCGGTACCGCAGATGCACAGTACCAACAGTGGCGGGCAATTCTCCGGCAAATTTACGCGGAAGAAACAGGTCTTCCGGTAGAATAGCCCCCTTTTTCGGAATACTGATTGGCCTATGACGCTCCAACTGGTCGAAGGACAGGAATTCTCTGTCGACTATTCCCTGCTGCAGCGGGTGAGCCAGCGTGATGGCGTTCAGCAGTGGATTGCGCTGGACACGCAACTGGGCGAACGGGTACTGCTGAAAATTTTCGAGGCGCCCCTCGCCACCGGGCTGCGCGGCGAAATGACACAGGCCATCAACGCCACCCGGGGCCTGGTGCACCCCAATATCGCCCGTGTACTTGCCCTCAACAACCATGACGGCATCGACTTTGTTGTATCCCGCCTGGTGCGGAGTGCCAGTCCGCTCCAGCACCAGCCACTCGATCGTGGCTGGCCAGTGTACGAACAGCTCTTTTCTGCCCTGGCCTATGCCCACAGTGTTGGTGTGGCCCATGGCCGGCTGCATCCGGGCAATCTGTTGGTCGATGACCGTGGCGTGCTCCATATTACCGACTTCGCTTTACCCGCTGCGTCCGGGGCCGAGGAAGATTACCAGCCCTTTCTGAGTCCCCAGGCCCAAAAGGGCAACAGGCCCGATCCGTCTGATGACATTTTTTCGCTGGGCCAGTTACTGTTTGTAGCGCTGACAGGCAAAACTGCAGCCGCGGGTAGCAAAAACCTCGAAACTACCCGACCGGTACCGGCAGAGCTGAAGCAACTTGTGCTCGACATGCTGAGCGAAAATCACTGGGAACGCCCCACCGACCTGCCTGAAATCAAGGCACTGGTACAGGCGTTTGCACTTGGCGAGGCAGACGCGCCCATTGAACCGGCCGGCTCATTCAGGCGCGCGGCAGCAGCTGGCACATCTGTTGGAGTGACGCCTCAAACCCATCGACCAGCCAGGGAACGCCAGGTCATGTCAGCGGGTGCCGCCTACGCGGGGTTTGCCCTGCTGATGGGTGTTGCCGTGGCAGTCTTTTTCCTGTTGCCTGATCCTGAACTGCCCACATCAGCGCCACCGACATCTGCATCGGCCACCGCGCCGGCCAGTACAAACCCCGGTGGTACTGCGCCAGTCACGACGCCGCCGGCGCCCGCCCTGACGCCACTCGAGCAGGCACGCCAGCAGCAACTGGAGGCAGAAGGTCAACAGGTTGCGCGGGAATTGCTCCGGTTGCAGGTGAAACTGGAGGACACGGGCGTACAGATCTGGGGGCAGCAGCCCTATCGGACAGCAACCGACCTGGCCGCAAGTGCAGACCAGGCCTACCGGGACAGCCAGTTCGACCTTGCCTTGCAGCAATATGGCGAGGCCAAAAGCCAGTTGGAACAGCTGGTCGCGGACATACCGGACATTCTGGCTGAGAACGAGCGCCTGGGTGATACAGCGATTGAAGCGGGTGACGCCACGGCAGCCATCCGTGCTTTTACCATCGTCACTGCCATAGACCCAACGGATACAGACGCACGGCAAAAGCTCACCCGGGCTGAAAACCTTGAGCAATTGTCGGCCCTGCTGGCCGAGACCGAGTTCCTGGAAGGTGATGGTAAACTCGCGGCCGCTCAGGACAAGATAAATGAAGCCCTCGCACTGGACGGGCGCTGGCAACCGGCACTTGCGGCCAAACGTCGACTCGCTGACAAAGTTGCCTTGCAGGCATTTAATGCCGCCATGTCAGAGGGCCTTGCGGCACTGGCCACCGAAGATTTTGCTGCCGCGCGCGCTGCCTTCAACCGGGCCAGTTCCATCAGGCCCGGCTCTGCCGAGCCATCCGACGGACTGCAACAGGTTGAGGTGGCCATTGCCCAGCGCAAGATCCGGGAACTTCGTGCGCAAGCCGAGGCCCAGGAAACAGCTGCCGACTGGTCAGCCGCCATAACCACCTATGAAACACTGCTCGATCTGGACCCGACCCTGGTGTTTGCTGCAGAAGGGCTGGAGCGCACGCGCGCACGCGCCGCGCTGGAAGAAGAACTCCAGCGGTTTCTGGACCAGCCAACCCTGCTTGCCTCAGACGAGGAGCTTGGCGCTGCGCGGCGCGCACTTGCAGCAGCGGCCCGAATCCCGTCACCCCCCGAACGGACAAAACAGCAGATCAGTGATCTCTCGGTACATATTTCGCTGGCCCGCATCAAGATCCCGGTGGAGATTCAGTCGGACCAGCGTACCGATATTACTGTTTATCGCGTGGGCAACCTGGGGGCACTCGACCGCACAACCCTTGAACTGATCCCCGGTCGCTACACGATTGTCGGCAAGCGGCGTGGCTATCGTGATGTTGAAGTTGAACTGACCCTGCTGGGGGGGCGTCCGCCACCCCCCATCCAGGTCAGTTGTACCGAGAAAATCCAGGGATGAGTGAGAATCCTGACGACAACCTGGCGATTGAACCAACGCCATTTCAGCGTGCGACGGCCGGCCGGCGCCGACGTCGCCTGCGCCCCGGCCCTGTACCCGTCCTGATCGGATTGACTTTTGTCCTGTTGGCCATGGCCGCGGCATTCATGTTCCTGGCCAGTGCCGTCCGGTTTGACATTTCTCCCCAGCCAACAGCCTTTTCGGTGACCGAAGGCTTCTTCAGTTATCCGCTCGGCGGGCGCTATCTCATGTTGCCCGGCGTTTATCGCATACAGGCAACACTTGAGGGTTATGAAGTACTGTACGAAACCGTTGAAGTGACACGAGAGGCTGACCAGATGTTTGCGTTTGCCATGCAAAAACTGCCCGGCATCCTGACGATCACCAGTACACCCTCGGGCGTGGCGGACGTTTACCTGGACCAGGCGCTGGTTGGCACAACCCCGCTGACGCTGGATGCCATTTCGCCGGGGCTGCATGACATCAGCCTGCGCTCCGACCGTTATCGATCGTTTGATACGGAAATAGACATTGAAGGCAGGCGCGTGGAACAGACACTGCAAGTTGACCTCGAACCTGCCTGGGCTGAAGTCAGCCTGACCAGCCTGCCCGCGGGTGCCCAAATACAGGTTGATGGTGAACCGGCGGGCGTGACACCCGCCACCGTGGAAATGCTGGAAGGCACCCGCCAGGTGCAGGTCAGGCAACAGGGATACAAGACCTGGCAGACCCTGGTTGACGTTGTTGCCGGCGTGTCCCAGACGCTGCCCACGGCCACGCTGGTACGTGCTGACGGCACCGCTTTGATCAAGTCGGAACCCTCCGGTGCCAACGTGACCATTGAGGGGCAGTACCGGGGCCAGACACCGCTTGAACTCAAGCTGCCACCGGGTGCACCTGTCAAGGTTGTCCTGTCCCGGGCCGGATTTGTGACGTCTGTTCAGCAGGTCCAGGTGAGGCCAGAAGAGGATGTGGTGCTGAATACACGCCTTGAACCAGTGCTTGGGGTCATACGCCTGCGGGTGGAGCCGGATGGAACAGAACTGCTGATAGACGGGCAGTCAGTGGGCACGCCTGGCGCCCGACTCGAACTCCCGGCACGTTCCCATGAACTGGAAATCCGCAAGCCGGGTTATGCCCCGTTTACCACCAGCGTTACGCCGCAACCCGGGCTTGCCCAGCAGCTTTTTGTCCAACTCAAGACTGAAGAGCAGGCCAGGGTTGATGCCATTGCCGAAACGATTACGGCCTCGGGCCTGGCGTTTCGCCTGATTATTCCCGATGCGTTGACCATGGGTGCAGGACGCCGTGAACCCGGCCGACGTTCAAACGAAATCGAAAAAACTGTCAAACTCACGCGCCCCTATTACCTGTCCACCTTTGAGGTCAGCAATGCCCTGTACAGGCAGTTTGACCCGTCCCACGATTCCGGGATTCTGTGGCGGTCGGTACTCACCGGCGACGATCGTCCAGTGGTCAACATTTCCTGGGATGCCGCGGCCCGCTTCTGCAACTGGTTAAGCGAGCAGGAGGGGCTGCCCGCGGCCTACGAACTGCGCAACTCTCGCTACGTGGCTGTTATGCCAATGAATACCGGCTATCGATTACCCACCGAGGCCGAATGGGCCTATGCGGCAAGGTATGCCGATGGCCCCACACCCAGCCGCTTCCCCTGGGGTAATGCCATGCCACCCACCGGGGTGGACGCCAACTATGCAGACATCTCAGCCGCCAACATGGTGCCCTACCATCTCGAGGGATATAACGACACCTATCGCGGCACCTCGCCGGTGGGTTCTTTCAAGCCCAACGCGTTTGGTATCCATGATCTCGCCGGTAACGTGTCGGAATGGATACACGACTACTACTCCATTGCCCTTGAACCCGAGCCACTGACAGATCCTGCTGGCCCCGCTGAGGGCCAATACCACGTGGTCAGAGGCTCAAACTTTACCCATGGCCGATTCAGCGAACTGCGCTGGACCTACCGCGATTACGGGTACGAACCAAAACCGGAAATCGGCTTCAGGGTGGCGAGGTACCTGGAATGAAGTTACTGGCCCTGCTGTTGCTTGTCTGTTTCAGCGCCCCGGCAGCATCAGCGCCGGAGGAAAACCCCGAGCCGGCGTCCGCCACCGTGACAACGCCGCCTGGCCCAACATCTGAGGAAGATGTCACGCCACAACCGGACAGCAGCCTGGGTGCGCCGCCCGGTAACCTGCAGGAAACGGTGAGACAGACGCTGGAGACGTTTGTCCCCAGTGAAGAAATTGATGTGGATAAACCCGTCGACTTCCCTACCAATATCTAACGAGCCAGGACAGTCTCTTGAAAAAACAGATCCCCGTTGAATTCATTTACCAGCTCTTTTCGCTGATTATCGCCATCATCATTGTGCATGGCATATACGTCAGCATTATTCGGCCCAATGCGCGCCTCGTACTCGAAGAGCAGGCAATGCAGATCAACGCCAACCCCGACTATGTGCCGGAGCGATCAACCTACGTGGTCATCCGGGATTTCGAGCAGGAAGCCTGTTTTATCCTGATGCTCTGGGCAATTTCCCTGATGGGCTACAAGGCCTGGCAAACCGCACGTGAACGCCGGGTCATGGTGCTGGACCTGGTGCCGGTCACCGAGGGAAGAAGTATCCTGCCGGAAGATGCGCGGGAATTTTCGCGGCCGATCCAGGCGCTGTCGCCCGAGGAACAGGGGTTTCTCCTGCCGAGAGCGCTGCTCACGGCCCTGCACCGCTTTCGCTCCACACGCAATATCCAGGACGTCTCCAATGCGGTCCAGGCGATCTGCGAATCGGAATCCGAACGACTGGATTCGGAGTTGTCCATGATCCGGTATATTGCCTGGGCCATTCCGTCCATCGGGTTTTTGGGCACGGTACGTGGTATTGGTCAGGCGCTGTCACAGGCCCATAAAGCTGTACAGGGTGATATTGCCGGTGTAACCCAGAGCCTGGGGGTGGCATTCAATTCGACGTTTGTTGCTCTCTTGATCAGTATCCTGGTCATGTTCCTGCTGCACCAGTTGCAATTGGCACAGGAGCGCCTGGTGCTGGACGCAGAGGACTACTGTGACACCCGCCTCATACGTAACCTGCAAAACTAGACGGGAGACTAACGCGTGTCGACGGCCATTATCGAAATCAACGACGCCGGCCTCCGGGCGGCAATAGACGGCAATATCTGCCTCACCAGCCCGGGATATGCGGTAATGGATGGTGACAGGCTGCTGGTTGGTGAGCAGGGCCAGAAAAACGCGCGCCTGCTGCCGCGCTGGACCAACAACCGCTTCTGGAACCAGCTGAACACGGATCCTCTCCAGGGCGCCACTGAAACGGTTCGCCACCACGCGGATCTCGCTTTTGCGCATCTGGAGCAGGTGTGGACCGAACTGGACGGGCGGGCCGACCAGGCTGTTTTTGCCGTCCCCGGGTTCTACACCAGGCAGCAGTTGGGACTGATTCTGGGGATGGCAAAAGAATGTGGTATTGCGGTTGCCGGCCTGGCTGATTCTTCCCTCGCAGCGGTTGCCGGCCAGGCACAAAACACCACGCTTTTGCACCTGGACATCTTCCTGCACCGAACCACACTGACAGTCCTCAAGGCCGGGACATCACTGCGTCGCCTGGAAACGTTGACCGTAACTGACACCGGCCTGTTTACCCTGTGGGATCGCTGGGCAAATACCATCGCCGGCCAGTTTATCCAGGCATCCCGATACGATCCCATGCACCAGGCCGTCAGCGAGCAGCGGTTGTATGACACCCTGCCGAACTGGATTGCGGGCCTGGGTCGGGCAAGGGCACAGACGTTTGAACTGGATCTAGGGACACAAAGCTACGAGGTTGTGGTATCCCAGGACCAGCTGATTTCAGCCTGCGCCACGGTGTATCCGCAGATTGTCCAGCTGATCCGTGAGCATGTGCCTGCCGGTGAACAGGCTTGCCTGTTTGTCAGCGACCGCTTTCGTGGTTTCCCGGGACTGGAGGATTCACTTTCCCTGGTGACCGGTGCTGACCTCGTCTACCTCGCAGACAGCAGTGTGGTTGAGGGCGTCAACCGGCATCTGGAATTCATCACAACCCGGGAAGGTCCCGTGTCCTACACCACCAGCCTGCCGCTCCGCCGCACCGGTGCACCCGCCGCCAGCAGGGAAGAGACAGCCCGGGCAACCCACCTGCTGGCGGGCCACCAGGCGTTTGCCATAGGTACTGCCCTGCCAATTGCCGGCGTGGCCGATGGCAGACCCGTTCTCGCAGAGAGTAACGCCCGGTGCACTCTTTCCCAACGAGGCCAGGAAACCTGGCTCGAGGTGGTCAGCAGCGAGGGGATTACACTGAACGGCCGGATGATATCAGGCAGCACTCGCCTTGAACCGGGTGACCAGGTCACCATAGACAACACCACTTTTACCCTGATCTCAGTCAGCTGACCATGGCAAAACGGCGCGAGTTAAATGTCTTCAGCCTGTCTTTCCTCGATATCATGTCCTGTGGATTTGGCGCCGTAATCCTGATTTTTATCCTGATCCAGCATTCGACCGAGGTGACATCCCAGACTGTAAACCTTGAACTCATGGCGGAGGTCACGCGCCTGGAGGAAGAGGTGCTGGAGGGTACCGAGCGACTGGCACAGGTCAGGAACACGCTGGCCGAGACCGAAGACGAGATCATTACAACTGAAGGCCGTGCGGCACTAATTGTTGAGCAGATTCGTACACTTGAATCCCGCATTGCGGCCATGGCCAATGACGGTGCAAGCCAGACCGAAACCATTGACGAACTGAAGCAGGAACTGCAGCAACTGGCCCGGGAAGCTGCCTCCCTGGAGGGCAGCGTCGGCGGCACAGATGACCGTGGTACCAGCCTGCGTTCTTTTGTCGGGGACGGCAACCGACAGTACCTGACGGGTCTCAACGTCGGCGGGACCCACATTCTCATTCTGCTGGATGGTTCCGGCAGCATGCTGGATGAAACCATTGTGAACGCAGTCCGCAGGAACCTGATGGCCGATGCGGACAAGCTTGAGTCACCCAAGTGGCAGCGTGCGTTAAGCACCGTTGAATGGATCATGGCCAACATGCCACCCGATTCCAGTTTCCAACTGATGACCTTCAATACCGATGTGCACAGGATTGCCCAGGGTGACTGGCAGGCAAGTGCGGAACGGACCAATACCGATGCAGCTCTCCTGGACCTGAAAAAATTTGTGCCCGGGGGCGGGACCTCGCTGTTCCACGCATTCAGTGCCGCCGCGGCACTTGAGCCCAGGCCAGACAACATCTTCCTGATTATCGACAGCCTGCCTACCCAGGGTGAACGGGAAACCAACCGGACTGCCATCAGTTCTCAGGAGCGGGTCAGACTGTTTACCCGGGCGCTTAACGAATTGCCCCAGAACATCCCCGTTAACATCATCCTGTTTCCCATGGAGGGTGATCCCATGGCAACCCCCTATTTCTGGATACTGGCACAGGCCAGCGGTGGCGCCTTCCTGACACCCTCCAAGGACTGGCCCTGATGAGAACGCGGCGTAGAGAAATAGAAGGCATCAGCCTGTCATTTCTGGACGTGATCAGCTGTGGCTTCGGTGCGATTATCCTGCTGCTGGTCCTGACCAAAGTGTTTGAACCGGTCATTCTCGAAGAAACCATCAGGAATCTTGAGGGTTACCTGGCGGCCCTGCAGGAGGACCTGTTTGAGATACGGGGTGAAACAACACAACTGGATCGCGAACTCATTCGCCGGGAAGACAGGAAAACCGAAGAACTTGAACGTGTTGCAAAACTGCAGCGTGAGCTGGAGGCCGCGCGGGCAAAATTTGAAGCGACGGAAGACAACTCCCGCGTTGCCAACGTAATTGAAGGCCGGCTGGCACAGGCAAAACAAAGCCTGACGGAGGAAATGGAGCGGCTGCTCGCGGATTTCCAGAAAGACCTGGACAACAACACCATCGGCGGCATACCGGTGGACAGCGAGTACGTCATTTTTATTATCGACACCAGTGGCAGCATGCGCGAGTTCGCCTGGCCGTTGGTGATCCAGAAGGTCAATGAGACCCTCGCAGTCTACCCAAGACTCAAGGGTATCCAGGTGATGAATGACCAGGGTGACTACATGTTTTCCCAGTACGCCAACGAGTGGATACCTGATACCGCGGCGCGACGCGCAGCCATCCTTGACCGAATGGAAAGCTGGAACGCCTTCAGCCGATCCAGTCCCGAGCGCGGTATCATTCGCGCCATCTCGACCTTTTACCAGCCGGGGCGGAAAATTTCCCTGTATGTATTCGGTGACGATTTTAACGGTCGTTCCATCAAGACCGTGGTTGATGCGGTTGATCGCATCAACAGGGCTGATGCGACCGGTCAACGGCTGGTACGCATCCATGCCATCGGGTTTCCGGTGATATTCGCCCAACCCGCCCAGTTCCAGGCCTCAGGTTTCCGCTTTGCCCATCTCATGCGAATTCTGTGTGAACGCAACGGCGGCACTTTTGTTGGCCTGAACGACTACCGGCTGTTGTAATCGCGACGCCCGGCTGATTGTCTAACGGGGCATAACCCTTTACTATCCCCGAATGTCGGATAAGGCGCTGGATCTGTCTGGAACGCTGGTGGGATCCCTGCCCACATGGCCGACAACCCTCCAGCGTTTTGTCTCCCTGGCCCTACAGCCCAATACCTGTCGTGAAGACCTGATTGCCATCGTCGAACTGGATCCCGGGCTCATGCTCGCGGCACTTTCCCTGGTGCCAGCAGGCAAGCCCAACCAGCCCTGGCACGCCGGGCTGGATGCCCCGCTACTGCGAGCCCTGGCGGTAATCCAGGGCAACAGGCAACTTGTCCACCCGGAGATAAATTTGCCGCCCGGGTCCGGTAATGCAGGCCCCGGCGGCGGCATGGCTGCCCGCTATGCCCTGCTGGCTGGCGCGCTGGGAGAAGACGGTAACGCCCGCCTTGCCGGCCTGTTTGCTGGTGCCGCCCTGGACTGGGCTATCGATCTTGATGCATTCGCCAACTACCTGGCACAGTTTCCCTTGCCGCCCGACGTCCGGGATGGCGTCCGCTTCAGCAATGTGCCCCTGGAACAACTGGCCGGACTATCCAGGCCAATCCGTGAGACCGCAGCGGCTGGCGCCCTGTTGCCCTGCCTGGAGCAGGGTGGTGACCTGCCCGCCTGGCTCCTGGAAAGCGTGACTGCGCTGCTGGGTATAGATTCGGAACAGGTGTACACGGCGCTGGGAAGTGCAACCCGGCAGCTGCAGGGGCTCAGCAAACCCGCAGATGAGCCCCTGGCAAACCTGCTGCTGAATGCCAACATGAGTAACGCCCTGTACCGTGCCCGGGCCGGAGATAGCCGCCCATTGGCTGCAGCAACCCGTGAAATTACCCGCCTGATGCTGGCTGGCGACAGGGTTTACCTGTTTGTTGCACGCAGCGGCACACTCTGCTGTGAAGCTGATGACTATTCCGTGCGCATCGACATGACGCGAACAACCAGTGCTGTGGCCCTGGCAGCGTCCCAGGGGCAGCCCGTGACCCGCGATGCAACCGGGGCAATCGACGTTATTGACCGGCAGCTCATCGACCGCCTCGGCGGTGAATGCCTGCTGGTGATCCCGCTGGCGGCCGGCGCCGGCCTTATCGCCTGTGGTGTCCCACGCAGCGTCAGGGACAGTCTGCTTGCCTCAGGCGGCAGACTGGCAGCATTCACAGACCTGGTTACCAGCCTTTACCTTACTGAACCCGAGGCGGAGACTGGCCAACCGGGAACCGTTTCCCTCGATGATATTGACCGGCAACTCCGCGAGATTACCCACGAGGTCAACAATCCCCTGACCACGGTGCGTAACTACGTCGCGAGCCTGTCGATGAAACTGGGTACAGATGGACCGGTTGGGCAGGAGCTGCGCGCCATCTCGTCAGAACTTGCGCGCGTGGGACGAATTGTCCAGAAATATGCGAGAGTCGGCCGGGAGGAAGAACTGACTTTTGAGGTGATTGATCTCAACAACCTGATTGGTGACCTGGTTGCCGTGGTCGCTGAGGGGTCCACCATTCGCTTCACCTGCGAATTCGATTTGACGCTTCCGCCACTGGAGTTTGCCGCAGATGCGCTGCGCCAGGTGGTGCTGAATCTGCTCAGGAATGCCACCGAGGCGCTGGCCGGCACAATTGATGCCGAGGTCATCATTTCGACCCAGGGTGCCATCAACGTGGGCGGCCATGCCTATACCGAGGTGACGGTGACAGACAATGGCCCCGGTATGACAGCCGCCGTACGGCTGGCGTTGTTTGATCCCAACCCGGACGACAATGCCGGGATGACAACAAAAGGGGAAGGCAGGGGCCTTGGACTCAGTATCGTGCGCCAGCTGATGACAGCCATGAATGGGATCGTCAGCTGTCGCGAGGGGCCCGGTGGACAGGGTACCCGCTTTCAGTTGCTCATACCCATTGGGGCAGAAGCCCATCATTTCGGAAACCAGACAAGGGAAGATTAAGCCAGATGCCGCAGTTAACCATGGATATTCACGAGGGTGTTGCCACTATCAGGTTCAGCAACCCGCCGCTCCAGGTCATGACACCAACAACCATGAACGAGCTGAACGCCCTGTTGCCGGCACTCGAAGCGCCGGACGTGCGGGCAATTGTTTTTACCGGTACCGATGCCCATTTTTTTATTCGCCACTTTTCCGTCGAGGAACTCGACAACCGGACGCGCGGTGGCGGCGAAACCTGGGACGTCAATATGGATGATCTCCTCCTCGCTATTGAACACCTGCCAAAACCCGTGATCAGCGCCCTGAACGGCTCGGCCAGTGGAGGCGGCCTGGAATTTGCCCTCGCCACCGACATCCGTGTTGCCAAGGACGGCCCTTTTCGCTACGGCTTGCCCGAGGTTTCCGTGGGGATCCTCCCCGGCGGTGGCGGTACCCAGCGACTGACCGAAATTGTGGGGCGCGGCAGGGCATTGGAACTGATGCTGCGCCCGCGCCTGCTGACGCCTGCTGAGGCACACGCGCTGGGTATTATTGAAGAACTGGTACCCCTTGATACAACAGAAACCGCACTTGACCGTGCCCAGGCCATGGCAGCTGAAATGGCGTCGCGTTCACCCCTGGCCGTGGCCCACATCAAACGCCTGGTGCGAAGTGCCGTATCACCTGTCACGAAAGACATGCTGACGCTGGAATCCAGGCTCTTTGGTGAGTTGATGCAGACCCCGGAAGCGAAAACCCTGCTGGCAAGGGTTGCCGCGCAACACAAGCTGGAATCCGGCGAAAACTGAGTACCAGTCATGCGAATTGTACTTGCCCCCATGGAGGGACTGGCCGACGTTTACCTTCGACGGCTGATCACTGCCCAGGGCGGTTTTGACTGGGCGGTGTCGGAGTTTGTCCGGGTGGTCGACAGGCGACTGCCGGACCGGGTGTTCCTGCAGATGTGTCCGGAACTCGCCCGGGGTGGAACCACCGGCGCTGGCACCCCGGTCCGGGTCCAACTGCTGGGCAACCACCCCGCCGCCATGGCGGCTAATGCCCGGGCAGCCATTGCCCTGGGTGCCTATGGTGTCGACATCAACTTTGGCTGCCCCAGCAAGACGGTCAACAGGAGCCAGGGTGGTGCTGTCCTGCTAAAATCACCTGATGCACTGTTTGAGGTGGTGTCTGCCGTGCGCCGGGCGCTGCCCGCGGACGTTGTGGTTTCTGCCAAGATGCGGCTTGGGTATGCTGACACCGGGCTCATGCTGGACAATGCTGCCGCCATCGAGGCCGCGGGCGCCACTGAACTGACAGTCCATGCCAGAACACGTCTGCAGGGGTATGCGCCACCCGCCAACTGGGCCGCGTTGGGCCAGATTCGTGATCACATCCGCATTCCGCTGATTGCCAACGGTGATATCTGGTCACCGCTGGATTACAGCACCTGTACCACCCTTGCCGGCACCCCGGATGTCATGCTGGGGCGCGGCGCCGTGCGTCACCCCGACCTGGCGCAGCGCATCCGCGAGAATCAGCGGGAACCACTCGCATGGTGTGAAGTGCTGTCGCTCATCCAGACTTTCTGGCTGGAGGTGCGGGCCTCGCTATCGCCCCGGCACTGTGCCGGCCGGCTGAAACAGTGGATTAACCACCTGCGCCAGGTGCATCCCGAGGCAGAGGTGTTGTGGCAGCAGGTCCGGGCGGAGCGCAAACCTGAAAGGCTGGATGACCTGCTGCTGCCAAAGGGGCAAACGCCGGGCCTTGCTGCAGGAGCAAGGCGCTGAGCGCTGATCGGGGCGCTGTCAGAAAACAGTACGCGCGGTATAGGTAAAGGTGCGGGATTCACCGGCCTTGAGGTCAATGATGTACTGCTGGGTTGTACTGTCGAGTTTTGCTCCATCCGCCGTCTGGCTGACTATTGACCAGTCACCATAAAGTTTTTCCTGCAGCACCAGCGTGGCGCCCTCACGCTTGGCATTACGCAGCGCAATTTCGTAGGTCACCTCGGCCGCCCGGTCACCCAGCCGGCGCCAGCTTTTCTGCGTACGCTCCGCCACCAGGTCAAATGCCTTGCCGGTTGTGAACTCGATGGTTTCACCGCCCGGGGTGTGCCGAACACGATCTTCACCCAGCAGGCGAAGCGCACCGGCATCATCCTTGAACACGCGCACACGCCCCGCCGGGAAAGGATCACCCAGTCCGTTCCGCTGCGTATTCTCAAAAGCAAAAGTCACGTCAAAACGGCGGGTTTCGGGTTGGGGGTTCTGGTGGGTCATCACCGGGGTAACCAGCTTGTAGGTTCGCTTCACCTTGATATTGCGGGCATCAAACAACCGCAGTTGCCTGGTTTCATGGTGTTTGATATCCACCTCACCCGGAATGCGATACAGGTAGATGTCACCCAGCGCCTCCGGTCCCACATCAGCAGTAGCAGAGACTGCTTCAGCCCGCATCATCATGGGGGCATCGCGCAGTACCCGGGTGCTTTTCTGTTCCCGGTTGACGTCGCCTGCCACCAGGTTGATTCTCGCCCGGTCGTAATTGATACCGCTCTGGTTCTCCACCGATACCCGGGTGGAGAGATCAAAGGCATCCTCGCGCGCATTCAGTGTCAGCAGATGTTCTGCCTGCCAGTTAAACGCATCACTGACGTAGCTGGTTTCAATCTTCTGCACCCCCTTGACCCTGTTATTCACTTTCCACACCAGGGTTGGGATGGTTTTTAATCCTTCCGGTATGTAGGGCAGCGAAACCACACCCTCGGGGGCAATCTCAATTTCATCACCAAACTGGACAATTTCCGGGTCTATGGAGAGAAGGATGCCTTCACGCAGGTACTTTTCATACTTATTGTCCTGCAGCACGCTGCGTGAGTATTTGAGTTTCCTGCCAATATAGCGCTCCAGCAGCGACTGTTTGTTCAGCAGGTCAAACTGGTACGACTGGGAGAGCACACTTAACTCATTGCCACCGGTCAATGAGCGCACCATGACACTGCCCCCGTCAACCCTATGCGCAACATGTTCAAATTCCAGGTCAAAGGTACCCGAGGGCAAAACCGTCTCCCGTACATCACGCACAACCGCAAAGTTACTGTAGATGGTCAGATCAATTGCGGTGCGGTCGGCCAGGGAGAGGCGCAACACCTGGTTGTTCGCCAGTACCGGGTGGGCCGGCAGCAGTACCAGCAGCGACAATAATACAAACGCTTTTTTCAAATCTGTTTCTCCCTGCCTGCCCAATAAGGATCGCGTACCAGCCGGCGCTGGATCTTGCCCGTGGGCAGCCTTGGCAGATCTTCGGCAAAATCGATGGCCCGCGGACATTTGAAACCGGCCAGCCGGGCCCGGGCAAAAGCAATAATCTCTGCCGCCAGGTCAGCACCGGCAACCACACCAGGCTTCACCTGGACAACCGTTCGCACCTCTTCACCCCATTCTTCGTTAGGTATGCCTATGGTACAGACCTCATGAACCGCCGGATGTTTCATGATTTCATTATCAACTTCCTGGGGGTAGATATTCACCCCACCCGAGATAATGACCTCTGCCGTCCGGCCTGTGAGGAACAGGTACCCGTCTTCATCAAAATAGCCCATGTCACCCAGCGTGAAGTAGTCGCCACGGTAGGATGAGGTTGTCTTGTCCGGGTCCTTGTAATACTCAAAACGGTCGGGACCCGCTTTCATGTAGATGGTGCCAACTTCATTGGGCCCAAGCAGACGCCCGTCTTCATCCAGTATGCGATTGTCGAATCCTTGTGGCGGCTTGCCGACGGTGCCGGGTTTCCGCAGCCATTCTGCCGAGGTCACCGTAAAACCTCCCCCCCCTTCCGTTGCCGCATAGTACTCATTAATCACCGGTCCAAACCAGTCAATCATGGCCTGCTTGACATGTACCGGGCAGGGGGCAGCACCGTGATTGACATTGCGCAGGCTGCTGATGTCATAGCGTTGCCGCACCTCAGCCGGCAGCTGCAGCAGACGATGGAACATGGTCGCCACCATGTGGCAATGGGTTACCCGGTGCCGCTCAATAAGCTGCAGCGTTTGTTCCGGATCCCACTTGTCCATCATGACAACCGGCACACCCGAGACCAGTGCCCGGACGACACTCATCAGTGGTGCCGCGTGATACGCCGGCCCGGTGAGCAGACAACAGTCAGACAGGGGCTCCATGGGCGCAACACCACTGGTCCACATGGGCA
Source organism: Pseudomonadota bacterium (assembly GCA_047947185.1). Taxonomy (GTDB): domain Bacteria; phylum Pseudomonadota; class Gammaproteobacteria; order Pseudomonadales; family Azotimanducaceae; genus JANQJA01. Next base: position 5,145,532 of record CP170502.1, on the reverse strand, counting down.
GCAATGGTTCACGTCGTTCGCGCCAGACACCTTTGGGGCGCCCGGTGGTACCCGAGGTATAAAGCATATAGCGGCCAAACACCGGGTCATCAATGTCACTGGCATCCAGGCCGGCAAGAGCGTCACCATAATCGGTAAAGCCATCTATCCCGTCTCCATCGACCATCATATTCAGCAACAGTGCCGGACAGGCCTCCCATGCCTGCGCCGCTGCCCGCTCAAAACGCCGTTCGGAAATGAAAACCCGTGCGTCACAGTTATCGACGATATAGGCCACCTCCTCGCCGGACAGGTGCCAGTTGATTGGCGTCAGGCGTACACCACAGCGCAGGCTTGCCTTGTAGACCTCCACAAACTCTGGTCGGTTACCCATGAGCATGGCGATGGCGTCCCCGGGACGAATCCCGGCACGTCGCCAGGCACGCACGAGTTGATTGGCGCGGCCGTTCAGTTCACCAAAGGTACGGCTGCCAAAGTGTGAGGTCACAGCCATACGATCCGGCGTATCGCGCGCATAAATCGCCAGTGCCATGCCCTCGCGGGCTGCATCACAGATGTCTTCAAATGCTGTATGAGAATAGGTTGCCATGGATTTCAGATCTGCCTGTCGCGGCCAGCCCAGAAGGGTTCACGCACCAGGCGACGCTGGATCTTGCCAGTGGGCAGCCGGGGCAGGTCGGCCGCAAACGTAATGGAACGGGGGCACTTGAAAGCGGGTAACCGCGTACGGGTAAATGTGATCAGATCCTCGGCCAGCACCTCATCCGGTACAAATCCCTCATTCAACTGAACAACAGATTTCACTTCTTCACCCCACTCCTCGTTGGGGACACCAATGGTACACACGTCCCTTACGGCGGGATGCTGCATGATTTCACTGTCCACTTCCTGCGGGTAAATGTTGACGCCGCCGGAGATGATGAGTTCCGCGGTCCGGCCAGTCAGGAACAGGTAACCGTCCTCATCAAAGTAACCCATGTCCCCCAGGGTAAAATAGTCACCACGATAGGATGACGAGGTTTTTGCCTCATCCTTGTAGTAGTTGAAACGTCCCACTGCCGGTGCCCGCATATAGATGGTCCCGACCTCACCCGGTCCAACCGGGTTTCCCTCGTCATCCAGGATGCGGTTGTCAAACTCCGGCCCGGGTTTGCCAACGCTGCCGGGCTTGCGTAACCATTCGTGTGAGTCAATCAGGAACCCGCCGCCACCTTCAGTGGCGGCGTAGTATTCGAGCAGCACAGGCCCAAACCACTCAATCATCGCGTGTTTGACGTGCACGGGACAGGGTGCGGCGCCGTGCACTATCTGCCTGATGCTGCTGATGTCGTAACTCGACCTGACGGAATCCGGCAACTGGAGCAACCGGTGAAACATGGTTGCCACCATATGGCAATGTGTCACCCGATGCCGTTCAATCAGGCGCAGGGTTTCTTCCGGGTCCCAGCGGTCCATAAATACAACGGGTACACCGGACACCAGGGGCGTAATAACATCAATCAGGAGCGGCGCGGCATGATAGGCCGGCCCGGTGCAGAGATTGACGTTGCCCTTACCCGGATAGCCGGTGGCACTGTGATCCGGCAAGACGGGCGGCTTCACCTTGCGATAGACGCCCTTGGGCCGACCGGTTGTGCCCGACGTGTAAAGCATACCCCCACCCATCAATGGGTTTTCTATGTCCTCAGCCGGATAACGCTCACAGGTTGTGGCCAGGTCAGTAAAACCAGGGATGTCACCGCCAACCGACAACTGCCCACGCAGCTTGCCTGACAGGCTTGCCGCTTCTCGCGCCACATCGGCAAACCGGGTTTCGGCAACAAACACGCGCGCATCACAGTTGTCGACAATGTAGCCCACTTCTTCTCCGGTCAGGTGCCAGTTGATGGGCGTCAGCCGGTTGCCAGTGCGAAATACCGCCATCAATACAATGACAAATTCCAACCGGTTGCTGCACAGCAGCGCCACCCCCTCATCCTCGACCATACCCAGCCCGCGAAAATAATGCGCCAGCTGGTTGGCGCGATCATTGAGTTCACGCCAGGTCAGTTGCCCGAACCGGTCAGTCACACAGACCTCCTGGGGCCGGGTTGCGGCGTAGACCGCAACTGCCATTCCAGTGAGCGCGGCCTCTTCAGGCGCCATTTGACCGTAGTCTGTTGCCATGTTTTCCCCCTTGTTCCTGTGCCATGCTAACCGGTGCCTGCCAGGCTGGTGTGCCGGGTGCATTGATCAGCAAAATTTCTGCCAGTAGGATCACCACTATGAACAGCTTTTCTTTTAGTGTGAACGGCCAGCTGACAAATGTCGACGCTGATGACAGCACCCCCCTGCTCTACGTGTTGCGTGACACACTGCAGCTCAACAGCCCTCGCTACGGCTGTGGCGAGGAGTCCTGCGGTGCCTGTTGTGTCCTGCTGGATGACAAACCGGTATTCAGCTGCACCCTGCCAATTGCCGCGGTTGCGTCCAGATCTGTGACGACCGTTGAGGGTTTGAGCCAGGGTGGCAAGCGCCATGTGCTTCAGCAGGCATTCCTGGAGTTTAACGCCGCACAGTGCGGCTACTGTTCCAGCGGCATACTGATGTCCGCAAGCCACCTGCTGGCAACCAACCCGGCACCCACACGCGCTGAGATACAGGCAGCCCTGGACGCGCACCTGTGCCGCTGCGGTGCACACAATCGCGTCATCCGCGCCATTCTGCATGCCGCACAACGGCTTGGAGGTTCGTCCGCGTGACGCTGCCAGCGGCGCTTTTACAAAACCCTCAGCTCTCCGACTGGCTTTGTGCGGAGGAAGACAGGCTGGTGGTGAGAACCGGCAAGGTGGAACTGGGCCAGGGGATCAGTACCGCTATTGCAATGATTGCGGCTGAAGAACTGGACGTACCGGTCACCGCATTGACCGTGCAGACCGGCAGTACCCTGCGCGGCCCCAACGAATTCATCACGGCGGGCAGCATGTCAATCGAAAGTTCGGGTGCGGCTGTCCGGCAGGCCTGTGCTGAGGCCAGGCACCATCTGCTGGCGCGCGCTGCTGACCGGTTTGGTGTAAATGTCGACAGGCTGCGGGTGGAAGAAGGGATTATCCGTGTGCCCGGCACCAACCTCGCGGTGTCCTATGTTGAACTCCTGTTGGCCAGCCCACTGACGCAAACAGCGACCGGTGAGTTTCCACCCAAAGCCGTCACTGACTACCGACTGGTGGGCACATCGGTAACCCGCGTGGACCTGGGCGCAAAATTCAGCGGCGGTGCCGCGTTTATCCAGGACCTGCGCGTGCCTGGCATGCTGCATGCCAGGATCATCCATCCCCCCGCCGACAGCTACCGACTGAACAAGGTTGAAACCGGCCCTGCCCTTGAGATGCCGGGTGTCAGGCATGTCATTGTTGACGGCAGCGTGATTGGCATAGTGGCGGATACCGAATACGCCGCGGTCCAGGCGAAAGCAAAGCTTGCGGGCCTGGTCCAATGGCAGGTAGACCCAACCCGTGCACTGCCCGGCCAGGTTTATGACTACCTGCGGGCCAATCCCGGGACCAGTCTGCCCCTTGACGCCGGCACGCCCATCGAGGCACCCGTGCCAGACAAACTGCGGGGAATGGGTGAGGTGCATACCGCCATCTACTGCAAACCCTACCACCTGCACGGCTCCATAGGCCCGTCAGCGGCTTTTGCACACCTGGAAGCAGGCAGGCTCCTGATCAGGAGCCACACCCAGGGCCCATCAATCCTGCAGGGTGCCCTTGCAACTGCCCTCAACAGGGCACCGGACACTATTGAGGTCGAACATTGCGAAAACGCCGGCTGTTATGGCCACAACGGTGCTGACGACGCGGCTATGGATGCTGCCTTGCTGGCCTGCCACCTGCCCGGCATACCCATCCTGCTCAAATGGCAGCGGGAAGATGAACATGCACTCGAACCCTTCTCACCCGCCATGGTCATGGAGATGCAGGCATCGCTGCACCAGGGCCGGGTGACCGCCTGGAATGCCGACGTGTACAGTCAGACGCACTCCGGCCGGCCAATCCCGGGTCGCAGCGTCTCCAACCTGCTGGCAGCATGGCAAAAATCAACACCCATGCGTCGTGCCCTGGCCCGGCCGGGCATGGGCAACCACAGCGGTATACATCGCAACGCTGACCCAATCTATACCTTTGCAGCCCGGCGGGTTGTCAAACACCTGGTCCCCGATCAGCGGGTCCGCACCTCATCCACACGTGGGCTGGGCGCGTTTGGCAACCTGTTCGCCATCGAGAGTTTCATGGACGAACTGGCCCGGGCGGCAGACGCGGATCCCATTGACTTCAGGCTGGCGCACCTTGATGACCCGCGCGCGGCGGAGCTGCTGGTGCAAATCCGCGCTATGGCGGCCACATGGCAGGCTACCGCTGATGCGCCCTGGAAAGTGGGTACCGGTTTTGCGTTTGCCCGTTACAAGAACAGGCAAACCTGGGCCGCCGTTGCAATCAGGCTCGCCGTCAACGAGGAGACTTTTGCCATCAGGCTGCTGCAGGCCGGGATTGCTGCAGATGCGGGCCAGGTGATCGACCGGGACGGGCTCGCCAACCAGTTGGAGGGGGGGCTGATCCAGTCCGCAAGCTGGACCCTGAAGGAGGCAGTAACCTTCGATGAGTTTGCACCTGCCTCCCTGTCCTGGGAGAGCTATCCGATCCTGCGGTTTTCCGAAGTGCCACCGGTTGACATCAAGATTCTTGATCGCCCCGGTTTGCCCTCCCTGGGGGCTGGCGAGGCCACCCAGGGACCTACCCCGGCAGCTATTGCCAATGCTATTCATGCAGCCGTTGGTCTGCGCATAAGAGAGATTCCATTTACCCCTGACCGACTGCGCTCGGTCGCACTGGAGAGCTGAACATGAACAAGACACAGTTTGATCGAACTGCGGAGGATGTCGGCAATATCATCGCCATGGAGCATGTGAATGTCACCGTGCCTGACCAGTCCATGGCTACCTTCTTTTACGTCTCGGGGCTCGGTTTTACCCGTGATCCATTTGTCGACTTTGGCCCGTTTAATGTCTGGGTCAATGTGGGGGAACAACAGTTCCACCTGCCCACCAATACAGCCCAGGTGTTACGGGGTCATGTCGGCGTTGTGGTACCTGATCTCCCCGCGCTGGCAGCGCGCCTCGGCCGGATTGAACGCCGTCTGGCAGGCACCCGGTTCAGCTACAGGGAACGCCGCGGCTGGGTCGATGTCACCTGTCCTTTTGGTAACAGGATTCGCTGCTTCGCGCCGGCCAGGCAGTTCGGCGACATGCATCTCGGCATCCCCTACGTACAGCTCGACGTGGGGGTGGGTACAACCCCGGGCCTGGCGCGATTCTATAACGAAATTCTGGGTGCCCCGGCGCATGTTACCCGGGGTACCTGCACGGTCAGCGTCGGGCGTCACCAGACCCTGCGTTTTGCAGAAACCAGAAAGAAGCTCCCGGACTATGACGGCCACCACATCGCCATCTATGTGGCTGACTTCTCCGGCCCACACAGCCGGCTTCTGCAGCGCGGCCTTATATCCGAAGAATCGGACCAGCATCAGTATCGTTTCCAGCACCTGGTGGACCCGGATTCCAACGAGAAACTGTTTGAGCTTGAACACGAGGTGCGCAGCCTGTTTCACCCCATGTACGCCCGCAACCTGACCAACCGTAATGCAGCGCAAAGTTTCGGCAACTACGTCAAAGGGCGCGATGCATTCGTGCCCTGAGCTGGTAAACTGGGCGCTTCATTTTTTCCAGAGAAGTTGTGAATGCCTACCAAAGCTGACCAGCGGCGCGCTTTTGGCGTAAAAATCCTGAATTCGAATCACAAGGATATTCGCCGCCTGAAACGATCAGGCAATGTACCCGAAATTCATGGCAACAAGTTCTGGAACTCCTCCTTCCTGATCATGGACTACCTCAAGAAACACCCCCTCAAGAAAAACGTCAGGGTGCTTGAGATAGGCTGCGGCTGGGGACTGCTTGGCATTTACTGCGCCCGCCAGTTTGATGCAGCGGTCACAGGCATTGACGCTGATGAAAACGTGCTGCCCTATATGCAACTTCACGCCGAATTGAACGGCGTTCGGGTTGAAGGTCACAAGATGACATTCCAGCAATTGACCACCGCACGACTCAAGTCGTTTGACATCATCCTGGGGGCTGACATCTGTTTCTGGGACGAAATGAGTGTTGCCCTTTACAATCTGATTGGTCGCGCCCTGAAGGCAGGCGTTCAGCAGATCATGATTGCCGACCCCTGCCGTCCGCCCTTCTCCGAACTGGCTCGGCGCTGCCAGAAGAAATACGGTGACCTGGCCCAGGTGGAACCGCGGTGGCTCAAGCAACCGGTTCGCGCTTCCGGAGAGATCCTGATTGTCAGTCGTTAGCGGGCGTCACCCGTAATCGGCACAAATCGCACAGGAATAGTCTGTCGTTCGGAAAAAGTGCCGTCTTCATGCCGTGTCACAACCATCAATTGCTGGGTCTCGTGCTGTGCGCCAACGGGCATAACGAGGCGCGCACCCGGCGCCAGCTGAGCCAGCAGCGGCGCCGGAATCTCAATGCCCGCGGCCGTCACAATAATGCCATCAAACGGTGCCGCTTCCGGCCAGCCTTTGGTGCCGTCGCCCTGCTTCACATGAACGTTGACATAACCCAGCCGGGACAGGCGCGCGGCAGCACGCTCCGCCAGTGCCGGGACAATCTCGATGGTGTACACCTCACCGACAATCTCTGCCAGCACAGCGGCCTGGTATCCCGACCCGGTGCCGAGTTCCAGCACCCTGGCTGAACTGTCGACCCGCAGCATTTCTGTCATCAGCCCGACGATAAACGGCTGGGAAATCGTCTGGCCTTCTCCGATGGGCAGCGGCCGGTTGTCGTAAGCTGCCACCTGGTAGTCCTCCGGCACAAACAGGTGTCGCTGCACACGGCGCAGCGCTGTCATTACCTCATCACTCAGGTGTCTGATGCCTGTCGCGGCACTCGATACCCGGGTATCACGCTCAATTTCACTTATCATTCGGTCTTGCATTGCTCGCCAGTCCCGTCCCCCTTGTTCCCCCGCGGCTGTTGTCCCGGTTGCCATGATGACAAGGGTAAACAACACGCGGCCAATCATTCTCCTGCCCAAACGTGTAATCTCCGGAAAATTCGTATTATCCTCCCTAATCTGGTCCGACAAAACAGACAAGGCAATGATCATTACAACCACCAATAATGTAGAGGGCAAGCGGATTGTCAGGTACCTGGGTCTGGTTACCGGTGAGGCCATCCTGGGTGCAAACATCTTTCGCGACATGTTTGCCGCTGTTCGCGATATCGTGGGCGGACGTTCTGCGGCCTATGAGCAGGAACTGGGCAAGGCAAGGGAAATTGCCCTTGAAGACATGGAAGACTGGGCAAGCGAACTGGGTGCCAACGCTATTGTTGGCGTCGACATTGACTATGAGTCTTTTGGCCAGACCAATGGGATGATGATGGTGAGCATATCCGGCACCGCGGTTGTGCTGGAGGACATCTAATCCGGCGCACCCGTTTCTATCTCCAGTTCCCTGTCGAACCCAACCTCGGCAAATAGTCCGGTGCCAACCGCTGGCTCAGCCTGCGCGTCCAAGAGGCGTTCAGGCTCGCCGGGGCAAACCCAGTCGTCCAGCGACCAGGTGCGCAGGGTGGACACATCGCGTGTTGGCCCCACCCTGAAATCCAGACTTACCGCCGTGACAAACCACTTGGGATGGGTGTTGGTCGCGTTTTCGATCCTGATGCCGAGGCGCGTGCCATGCTCCAGCACATCCCTTAGCCAGCCCGTGCGATGCAGGTTCCCAAGGTAACCACAGTTAACCTCCCCTTCTTCAAAGCCACCCAGGTCATTCCGCTCATACGCCTTGAGCCAGCGGAGAGGCCGGCCATCCGGGGCATAAAATGTCAGCAGAACATCAGCATCAGTTTTTGCATGCTGGCGGGCGCCTGTCTCAAACCAGATAATGACGTCACCCAGTTGCCATCGTTCTCCTGCAGCCATCCTGCGCTCTCCTCAATACTAAAGATTTTCTTTCAGGAACCTGTCCATCACCTTGAACGTCTCAACGCGATCAAAATGGTTTGAGAGGTAATGATCACCCGATGGCAGTTCAACATAGGTGACCGGCTTACCCAGCGCCACCAGGCGTTCGTTCATGATCTGGCTGTGGGTCACAGGCACTACCCGGTCCGTGACGCCATGAATCAGCAGCAGTGGCTTCTGCATGGACTCAACATAGGTAATCGGCGAAGCCGCTTTAAGCCTGTCACCGTCCGAGCCGATCTGGCGCTCCATGGACTCGGCGTTCAGGAAACGCCGGTAGGTGTTACGCAGTTCCAGCAGGTCCGACACGCCGGCGATGCTGATGGCACACCGATAGGGGCTGTCCGGTCTCACAGCACCCATCATCGCCGCGTAACCGCCAAAGCTTGCACCCACAATACAGATGCGGCCGGGGTCGGCAATTCCCTCGTTGATGAGATACCTTGCCCCATCCGCTATATCCTGCTGCGTCACCTGGTCCCAGTTTCGGAAGGCACGGGCCATCCAGGCAAACCCCTGACCACTGCTGCCGCGAAAATCCATTTCTAGTACGGCATATCCCCGGTCAACTAAAAACTCGGTCCAGTAATCAAACCCGGGTGAGGTGCGCGCCGCAGGTCCACCATGCGGAAACACGATTGAGGGCAGTTTTTCACCGGGTTTTCGCTTCTGCGGCAGTGACAGATAACCCTCGATGGCAACCCCGTCCGACGCGGTATAAATGACTTTCTCCTTGCCCACCAACGCAACCTCAGCCAACTGGGGATAAGGCCTGGCAAAAGGTGACAGCTGTTTCGACTGCAGGTCACCAAAATAGAAAGTACCAGCATCAGTTGCGCTGCCAGCGTAGAGGATGTAGCGGTTTTCCGCCTGGTCAGTATCAATCAATACGTTCTGCGTGTCAGGCAAGGCTGCATTGATACTGTCAACAACCGCCCTGAACGCTGGATCCCAGATAACATAGGCATTTCCCTCGCGGCTGTTACGCAAACCCAGCACCTTGTTGCTGCGGCGTGAATAGAGCAAACCACCTTCAACATCGTACCGCTCGTCAGCGTAGATCAACTCTTTGGCCAGTGTCTCGTCCTGCAGGTCAACGCGAAACACCGCCAACCGGCCCTGGTGATAGGCACGGACGTACAGGATATTGGGGTCATAATCGAAGCCCATGGGTGAGATCCGGTCCGCTGAGATGGTGCCGAACTCCCAGCGTGTGCGCCAGTTGTTGCCATCCGGGTCACTGATCTCAATGGCGGTCTTGCCATCGTCCATCCGAATCCGGCCCCTTACCCGATGCTGGCGATCGGTAAACCAGCCGCGGACATTCTGCCGGGCACGTTCCACCCGTTTGCGTGATCCGGTTTCAACATTCACCCGGAACACCTCAAAGGCACCCGGGCGCTCCATGTCCAGCGACATCAGCACATACCCGGGATCATCCGGCATAAAGTCGATGACCTGGTCACGAAACTGTGGCACCCACCGCGCCCGCCGGAGATCAATCAGCTTCTTCAGCCCGGAGCCATCACGCTTTACGGTAAACAGTTCCCGCTCCATGACGTCAGTGCCAGTGAACATGGTGCGCGGGTAGCGGATGGACACAAACAGTTGTTCGTCGTTAACCCATTGGAACCAGTTGACGCGGAACTCCCGGTTATCTGTGGTCAGTACCGACGTGGGCTTCGCATCACCGCCCAGCTTGAGTGTTGTGATATGGGTGATTCCCTCGACGTTGATCTGCGTTGCCAGGTACTCCCCGTTGGGTGAAAGCAGCGCAGTATCGACGACGGGCAGGCCGGCAAATGCCTCAACCGGCAGTTCGGCAGAGGAAAAGGTTGACTGTAAAAGGAGCAAACAAATAACCGCGCAGCGTAGCACTCTGGACATCAGAATTTCCCTCTTCGATTTCCATGTCCCTTCCTTTTTACAGCAAACACTTCGTGTTTCCTACTGCATTGCACGCCCGGCGATTATCTGGTTAATTCAGCAGGCAACCCTCTTCGAGCCCAAGCAGATGACAGAACAACAAGCGAGCGCACAACAGATACCGGCATGGAGTTACGTGCCGGCAGATACCAGCATCACCATTCGCGACTCTACCGTTGGCGGAATCCTGAGGGAGGCAGCGGCCAGGTACCCCACCCGTGTTGCACTGATTGAAGGCATCCCCGAGACATCAAGGCGGCGCTGGACCTATGCGGAACTGCTCGCCGACGCGGAACAGGTGGGACGCGCGCTGGCTGCCCGGTTCAAAAAAGGGGAACGCGTGGCCGTCTGGGCACCCAACATCCCGGAATGGATTCTGCTGGAATTTGGTGCCGGGCTGGCGGGGGTTGTGCTGGTCACCGTCAACCCCGCTTACCAGGCCCAGGAACTCAAATACGTCCTGTCCCAGTCTAAATCTGCCGGTATTTTTTACCTGCCCTCATTTCGCGGCAATCCCATGGCGCAAATGCTGGAAAGCGTGGCCGGAGAACTGCCGGACCTGCGGGAACGGGTATCTTTTGCCGACTGGCAGGTTTTTGTTGCCAGCGCAGAGGAAACAACACCCCTGCCCGAAGTCTCGGCGGAAGACCCGGTCCAGATCCAGTACACGTCCGGGACCACCGGATTTCCCAAAGGGGCCTACCTGCATCATCGCGGCATCACCAACAATGCGCGCCTGTTTGGCGAACGCCTGGGTGTCAGCGAGAGTGATGTGTACATCAATCCCATGCCCCTGTTCCACACGGCCGGTTGCGTGCTGGCGACGCTTGCGCCGGTCCAACTTGGGGCTACCCACGTCTGCCTGCTCCAGTTTGATCCCGCGGTGATGCTTGCCCTCATTGAGGAGGAAAAGGCGACCCACCTGCTGGGGGTCCCCACGATGCTGATTGCGGCCATGGAACATCCGGATCGCGCCCATCGTGACCTCAGTCACCTGCGACTGGTGTGCTCCGGCGGTTCAACCGTTCCAGCAGAGCTGGTCCGGCAGATCGAATCCCAACTGGGCGTCAAGTTCTCCATCATCTATGGCCAGACAGAATCATCCCCCACCATCACGCTGATGAACCCGGATGACTCGCCAGAGGACAAGGCGACAACCCTGGGGCCGGTACTGCCCCAGACCGAAATCAAGGTGATTGACCCGGAAACCGGTGACATAGTACCCACCGGCACACCCGGCGAACTGTGCACCCGGGGCTACCATGTCATGCTGGGCTACTTTGAGATGCCCGACAAAACCGCTGAGGCGATTGACAGTGACGGCTGGTTGCACACAGGCGACCTGGTCACCATGGACGAACGCGGCTATACCACCATCACCGGCCGCCTCAAGGACATGATTATCAGGGGAGGTGAAAATATCTACCCCAGGGAGATCGAGGAAGTGCTGTTTGCCCATCCAGCCGTCACCGAGGTTGCCATTGTGGGCCTGCCGGATCCGAAGTGGGGTGAAATAGTCGGCGCTTTTATCCGTGACACCGACCCGGATAACCCGGCTACCGATGACGAGTTGAAGCAGTACCTGCGTGCGCACCTGGCCCCGACCAAGACCCCAACCCGCTGGTACCGCGTTGCCGCGTTTCCACTTACCGGTTCAGGCAAGATCCAGAAATTTGCGATTCGCGAGGCCTGGGAGCAGGGGCAGTACGAGCCGGCTCCCTAGGGCCTGGCACTGACCAGGCCGGCCGCTTCCTCATAAGCCCGACCGAGCACAAACGGCCGGTCCAGGCCAATCGGCACTAGCATGCGGATTTCAGAATAGCCCGCGTCTTCGGTCAACGCTGCGGTCGCCACAAACTCGTCCTGCGACTCACCCGCTGCTACCGCCTCGGCGGCCAGTTCACCCAGCTGACTGATAAACTGCTGGTACTGCCGGAAACCGGCACGGTCACTGAAGCGACCATGGCCGGGAATTACGCCGTCGAACGGCAGGTTCATGACCACATCAATGGTTTCGGGCCAGTCCCTGACCGAACCACCCGCTTCAAGATCAATATTCGGGTAATGCCCATTGAAGAACAGGTCTCCTGCATGCAGGATTCGCTGCTCTTCAAACAGCACAACCAGGTCACCATCGGTATGACCCTGGCCGGGCTTCACCAGGGTCAGGTGGTACTCTCCCACCGTTAACCTTGTTTGGTCCACAAACGTTTCATTTGGCAGCAGGGCGGCTGCTTCACCGGCAAAAGTTGCTATGTCCGTGGTTATGAGATGGTGCAGTGTCCGATCGGTTGCGACTACCCGGGTCCCCGCAGGAAACGCCGGATTACCATGCGTATGGTCCAGGTGGTAATGCGTGTTGATGATCATGATGACAGGCTTGCCGGTCAGTTCCAGCGCCACCTGCTGGATTCTGTCTCCCTGGTAGGCCAACGTCATGGTGTCCACGACAACTGCACCTTCTTCCGTATCCAGCACGGCCACATTGCCGCCCGCGCCGTAGAGCACATACAGGTCGTCCGCCACCTGCTCAACGCCCAGGTGATAAATTGTGAAGAAGACGTAGCCCCCGAAGGCGAGACCCGTCGCAGCCAAACCAGTCAACAACCATTTCCACCAGCGCATCACCCTGCCTCCCAGCCCCTGTTTGCCCATTGAACCACATTTGCGGTCCAGGCTCTCTTGCCACGGGGCGGGGCCAGGATTAGAGTGCCGGCACGAATTCCCGGGGCAACGCTGACTTGTTCGACCGTCAAACCCTGCAGGGTGCCTACTTTGCGCTCTCCGCCTACCTGTTCTGGGGTATTGCACCGGTCTATTTCAAGTGGCTTGGGCATGTCAGCCCTTTCGAGATTGTTGCCCAGCGGGTGATCTGGTCCACTGTGCTGCTGCTCGGTATCCTGTTGGTCATGGGCCGCCTGGATACGCTCCGCCTGGCCCGCCAGCAGTGGTGGAAAATTGTTTGTACCTCGGCCCTGTTGACCTTCAACTGGCTGGTATTCGTTTACAGCATCGCGACCAACAACATTGCCGAATCGAGCCTGGGCTACTTTATCAATCCGCTGGTATCGGTGTTTCTCGGCATGCTGTTCCTGGGTGAGCGACTGCGCCCACTCCAGTGGATTGCCATCACAATTGCGGCCGCGGGTATCCTGATCCAGTTACTCTACTTTGGCCGCATCCCATTTCTTGCGCTGGCGCTGGCCTTCAGCTTTGGCTTCTACGGACTCATGCGCAAGAACCTGGGCTTGCACGCCGTGGGTGGTCTCGCTCTGGAAACCCTGATCATGTTACCGGTTGCGCTTGCCTGGCTTGGCTGGCTCTGGTCGCAAGACCTGTTGCAGTTTGCTCATGTGGATTTTCGCACTGATCTGCTGCTGGTGGCGGCGGGTCTGGTGACCTCCTTCCCCCTCCTCTGTTTCGCCGCGGCGGTTCGAAGACTTTCACTGACGGCTGCTGGCATGTTCCAGTATGTGTCACCGACCCTGTCGCTTTTGCTCGCCGTATTCGTCTACGGCGAACCCTTTGATGCCAGTCGAATGGTGGTATTTGGCTGTATCTGGCTGGCTCTGGCGATTTTCACCTTTGAGACAGTCGTCTTTCACCGACGCCTTCGGCGGCGACTCAGGGGAGAGGCCCTCTGACCCAACAGGTGCTGACAGCGCAGACCGACGGCTTCTGCCCGCCCAGGCATCTCCCCGCAGCAGTCAATTTAAACCTGGCTGCGATTCCGATTCTCAAGCTCTTCCCGCATCCGGTTGTGCGCAGCCTCATCCAGCGTAAACCGGGAAAACAGGAATGTGCCCAGGGTGTAGCAGACCAGCGGGAAGAGCCCGTACAGCGTGACCATCGCCACTTGCACCGTCATGGTTTGCTCCTGGTTGGGTACAAACCCGGAAAACTGCAGGACATAGCCAGTGATAAATATCATGACCCCCGTGGCGCTCTTCTGGACAAAGTTGAAGGCGGCAAAGTAGGAACCTTCCTTGCGCTCCCCGGTCATGTACTCATCGTAATCAATGATGTCACTCTGCACGGACGGCGCGATGGTACCCCCGCAACCGGCTGCGAGCCCGGCAAACACCGCCAGCACAAAAATGGTGTAGACCCGGGTATCCGCATCAAGCCACGGCAAGCAGAACATGCCACCAAACGACAGTCCCGTCAGCATCATGGAAAACATCCAGAGCCGCAGTTTGCCAAACCGGCGTGACAGGGGAATCCAAAGCGGGACAGAAAACGATGACGGGATCATGTAGCTGAGGATAATGACCGCTGCCAGTTCCGGCCGACCGATCACGTACTGGGCAATATAGAGCGTCAGCAACCCTATCACGGCGCTACCGATATTCTCGACAAAAGTCACAATCAGCACCAGACGTGCATGCACGTTCTGCCACACATCCCTGAAGGCACCAAAGGGACTGTCATTGACCCGCCCCTGGAAGTCCCGGCGTTCCTTGAGTTTGAAGACCGCGTAGACGATGAGCACGCCGGTGATGGCTGCGGCAAGTGCGCTCAACTGAAAAGCGGTGAGACGCACCGCCGCCTCACTTTCCTGCTCCGCATTAATCAGCAGCTGCATGCTGACCAGCGCCAGAATGCTGCCAATGGTAAAAGCCGCATGGCGCAGGCCGTAAAGGCGACTGCGCTCGTGATAGTTTGGGGTCAGTTCTGCACCAAGCGACATGTGCGGCACAATAAAAATGGTTGCTGCCGAGTAGAAGCCAATGACACCCACCGCCATCCAGGCAACCAGATAGCCACCGGTGAGCGATGCCGGGGGTGAAAAGACCCAGACAAACATGGCAGAAAGCGGCAGGATACTGATCAGCAGCCAGGTACGCCTGCGACCGAGTCGTGACCGGGTCCGGTCGCTCAGGTAACCCACCAGCGGATCAGACACCGCATCCCAGACGCGGGATATGCCGAAAATTGTCCCCATAATCGCCGGGGCTATCAGCAGCACATCGGTGGAGAACTTCATGATGTAAAGGTTAATGAGCAGGTACATGTAGCCAGCACCAATCCCCGGCGCACCATAGGCTGAAATTACGCTCCACTTGAGGCGGTCCGGGGCCACCACCACTTCTGCCGGTGCCGGCTTTTCTGCTGTCGAATCTGTCATTGTCAACCTCTTGATGCCGCTCGCAATATAGCGTGTCTTGGCGGGCAAGACTACCAATAGCACGAGCACTGGATTCGGCTTATGCTTTCAACTAACTTGTTTCAGCAATTGAATTTTCCAGCGAGGGAAAAATGTCCAGACTGATTATGCTAACAGCCATACTCTGCTGCGCAGCAGGTACCATTGCCGCTCCCAAAAGTGGTCTGCCCACAGCAAAACCGGAAAGTGTCGGCATGTCGAGTGACCGATTGAAACAGGTCGACCGCGTCATGCAACGATATATTGACGATCAGTTGGTGCCCGGCACGGTCACGCTTGTTGCCCGCAAAGGCAAGGTTGTGCATTTTAAGGCCCAGGGTATGCGCGATGTGGAAAACAGCAAGCCAATGACCACAGATACCATCTTCCGCATTGCGTCAATGACCAAACCCATTGCATCAGTTGCCCTGATGATGCTCTATGAAGAAGGTCACTTTCAGCTGGATGATCCCATCGAAAAATGGCTGCCGGAATTCAGCAACATGAAGGTGCTGGTACCAAACGGCGAGACCGACGGTGGCACCCCCTACCGCCTGGAAGATGCCAGCCGGCCTATCACCGTCAAACACATGCTGACACATACCGCGGGCCTGATGAGTTCCTACAGGAACGGGCATATGACCATCTGGCAGGACCAGGCGCGCATCAAACCGGGGGATGATCTTGAGCAGTGGACCAAACTGCTGGCCCAACTCCCCCTCAACTACCAGCCCGGTGAACGCTGGGAATACTCCCAGGCAACCAGCGTGGTTGGCCGCCTGGTTGAGGTCATGTCAGGCATGACACTGGACGAATTCCTGCAGCAGCGGATCTTTGCACCGCTTGAGATGACGGACACCTACTTTTTCCTGCCAGAAGACAAGCTGGACCGGTTTTCGGCCCAGTACAGGCCGGGTCCGGACGGAAAAATCGTGCTGCAGGAAGCCCCCACTGCCAACTCCCGTTACGTTGCAGAACCCCACACATTCTTCTCGGGTTCTGGCGGCCTGGTCTCCACGGCGGCGGACTACGTCCGGTTTCAGCAGATGATGCTGAATGGCGGCGCACTTGATGGCGTAAGGATTCTCGGGCGAAAAACCGTTGAAACCATGTTTGCCAACCATATTGGCGACCTGCCCGTCTGGCTGCGCGGACCGGGCGCGGGTTTTGGCCTGGGGTATTCCGTAATACTGGATCGGGGGCTTGCCAGCACCTCCCAGAGCGAGGGTTCTGTCGGCTGGGGTGGTGCTTTCTGTACCATTTTCTGGATTGATCCTGCCGAGGAACTGATTGGCATTATGATGACCCAGGTCAGACCCTATACCCATATCAATATCCGCCAGGACTTCTCCAGCGTCGTAAATGCGGCAATCGTTGACTAGCGGGGTGCCGGACATGCCACAGAAACGCAGCATCCTGCTGATTACCACTGATCAGATGCGTTATGACGCGCTTGGCTGCAATGGCGGCAGGGTAGCGCGCACGCCGGTGATTGACGGCCTTGCTGCCAGGGGCATCAATTACCGTCGGGCCCACAACCAGAACGTGGTCTGTATGCCGGCCAGGGCAACCATCATGACAGGCCAGCATGTGGCAACCCACGGCGTCTGGATGAACGGGACCTCGCTACCCGAGGACACGCCTACGGTTGCGCACTACCTGGCGGAAAACGGCTATCGCACTGCCCTGCTTGGCAAAGCCCACTTTGAGCCCTGGCTGGGTGATCCGGCAACATTCTTCGAAAACCGCATGGCACTTGAGGGCAACAACGGCCCACACCGGGGTTTTGAGCGAATGGAGCTTGCCAACCATTTTTTTGAGGGGCACAGCCACTATGATCGCTGGATGGAAGCCCAGCATGCCGCACTCAAACAGCGTTTTTACCCCATGGTCACCAGCAAAGGCCAGAATACCATTGGCCGGGGTGACACTGGCGCAATACAGGTCTGGCCGACGGATGTGCCAGCCGAGCTTTACCACACCAACTGGGTGGCCGACCGGACGCTCAAGTGGCTGGGTGAAATTGGTGATGATCCCTTTTTCTGCTGGATGAGTTTTCCGGACCCGCATCATCCCTGGGACCCACCCGCCTCGGAGGTTTCAAGAGTCGACTGGCGTGACCTTGACTTGCCTTCACTCTACAGTAGTGACCCGGCCGCACGGGAAACCCTGCTGCGGGAAAAACCAGCACACTGGCTGGGTTACTATCATGGCAGCCTGTGGACAAACCTCGAGTCACCGCGCGAGTTTGTGCCAGCAGACCTCACGCCAGACCAGGTTCGTGAGATTAATGCCATGAATCACATCGAGAATGAACTGATAGACGAGGCCTGCGGCCGGGTCATCGACTGGCTCACCGCAAACGGCAAACTTGCCTCGACCGATATTTTTTTCACCACTGACCACGGTGAACTGCAGGGGGATTTTGGATTGCTGTTCAAGGGCCCATATCACGTTGACGCCCTGATGCGACTACCTTTTATCTGGCAACCCGCCGGTGACCAACACGAGGCCGGCGCGGAGGTCACACGACCCGTTGGGCACCTGGACCTTGCACCTACCTTCTGCCAGGTCGCAGGCCTTGAAGTGCCCGACTGGATGGAGGGTGTGCCCCTGCCTCGCTCAGAGGCCGACGCCGCGGCGCAGCAACGGGAAATTGTGCTCACCGAATGGGATTCGGAACATGGTCACGTCGATATGCACCTCAAATCCATCTACCACCACGACGGATGGCTGTGCACAACCTACGAGAAGAGTTCGCTATACGACGGCAGTGAAGGTGAACTTTACAACATGAAGGAAGATCCGGAGCAGCGGGTTAACCGATGGCATGACGCTTCCCTGACCCGGCTGAAGGATGACCTGGTTGCCGCGCTTTACGACGCTCTGCCGCCAGCGCGCCAGCCCCGCCTGGAACGCAAGGCACCGGTCTGACTGGACCGGTTGATAGCCGCGATTGAGAGACATGTTACATGACAATGACACATGAAATTGACGGCGAAATCTTGATTATTCGCCAGGGTAATGTCACCGATCCGGCAGAAATCCTGGTGGCACTGGGAAAAGCATTTGCCGATCCCGCACTGGCACCGGGGTCGAGCCTGCTGTGGGATGCAACCGATGCTCCGGCCCAGGCATCGGCAAACAAGATTGAATCGCTGTTACGCAGTGTTGGCGCGGGCGAGAGTCCATTGGCCAGGCGCTGCGCCATGGTCGTTGCCACAGCCCTGCAACACGGCGTCTCCAGAATTTTTGCCGCCTACGCGGCAGAGGCCGGGGTTGATGCAAGGGTGTTCCATGACCTTGAGGAAGCCAAAAACTGGCTCCGTGCTTCAGGCACCTCATGATCAGCAGGGCCACAACAACCAGAGTAGCCGGCATGAAAAACAGCATAAGGGCTGACGTCAAGGAAACATTTGACCGCTTTCCGCGGAAAGCCCGCAACAAACTGCTGCAGATCCGCCGGCTGATCTACAGATCGGCCGCCACTACCCCGGGCGTCAGCCCGATCGAAGAAACACTGAAGTGGGGGGAACCCGCTTACCTGACGCCAACAACGGGATCGGGCAGCACCATCAGGCTCGGCTGGAAGGCATCTGATCCTGACTACTGTCATGTGTACTTCATTTGTACAACAAACCTGGTCGACTCGTTTCGGACACTGTTCCCGGCGTTACTTTGCGATGGCAACCGGGCCATTCGGATACCTCTCGACGCCCCCCTGGAGGAGGAGGTACTGGCCAGGTGCCTCGGCATGGCACTCACCTATCACCTGGACAAACGCACCGGCAAGAAGCGGGCCCGCACGGGGAAGGTTAATGCCCGGTAAATTCTGACGGCACCGGTTTTCGCGCGGTGCACGCCACCCTAGTACAATCGGGTAACCAATGACCAACAAGAGGGGAAGTGCATGCTGTCCAGAATTCTGCAAACCTGTCTCTGCCTGCTGCTCGCCGTGACCTGCGGCGCGGCTGAAGTCAGGCTCACCACGCCCCAGGGTACGCTTGTTGGTGCCACTGCACCGGACAGTGACAAAGTCCGGGTGTTCAAGGGGATCCCCTACGGCGCACCACCGGTCGGACCAGGGCGCTGGCATCACGCCACGCCGGCTGCTGGCTGGCAGGGTGAGCGCCTGGCCACGGAGTTCAGCCCGGTCTGCCTGCAGCATCCCTATGCGCCCGGCACCTTTTTTGCCCGCCCCAGCAGGATCAGCAGCGAAGACTGTCTTTACCTCAACGTCTGGACGGCGGCAGATTCAAACGAGAAGCTGCCTGTCATGTTCTGGATACACGGCGGCGGTCTCACGCGCGGCACGGGCGCAACCGAGGCTTATGATGGTACGGCACTGGCGAACAAAGGCGTTGTGGTTGTCACCATCAACTACCGACTTGATCTATTTGGCTACTTCAATCATCCCGATCTGAAAGACGAGGCAGGAAATCCGCTGGCCAACTTCGGCACCACCGACCAGGTGCTGGCCCTGAAATGGGTAAGGGACAACATCAGCGCCTTTGGTGGTGATCCCGGAAATGTGACCATCTTTGGCGAATCTGCCGGCGCTTTCAGCGTACATCACCTGATGGCCACCCCGCTGGCCGCGGGACTTTTTCATCGCGCAATCGGGCAAAGTGGCAGTGCCCTTGGCCCGATGGACAACCTCCGCGACAAGACCAGCCCGGCACATGCCATGGCGCTGAAACTGCAGTCACAGGCAGGGGCAACAAACCTGCACGACCTGATGCATATCGACGGCGCCAGGCTGCTGTCGCTGGCGGAAGGCACCCGCTTTAGACCCGCCGTTGATGGCATGGTGTTCGAGCAGGAAATTCGGCGTCAGTTTGCACAGGGCACCTTCAATGCTGTGCCGCTCATGGTGGGGTTCAATGCGCATGAGGGCACAACACTGGGTGTCACTTACCGCATTCCCGCGTCGGCAGAGGAATATATTGCCAGGGTGAGGAAGCAGTACGGTGACCTGGCAGACCAGTTCCTGCAAATATATCCCGCCACCGACCTTCGCAAGTCGACCCTGGATGCCTTCCGGGATGGTTTTGTGACCGAAAGCATGCAGACCTGGGCCATGAACATGGAACAGACTGGTCAACCGGCCTATCTGTACTACTTTACCTTTGAACCCGCCGGCCCGGAACTGGGTGCCTATCACGCCGCGGAAATTGTCTATGCCTTCAACAACGTCTCGCTGGTCAACCCGGCGGCTGACAGCCGGCATATGGAACTGGCCGAGGCCATGAGCGACTACTGGACCAACTTCGCAAAAACCGGCAACCCCAACGGCAAAGGACTGGCGCGGTGGCGCCCCTACACCGCCGGCAAGCGCCACTACATTGAGTTGGGTGACACGATTAAACCGGGAACAGACCTGCTGCCAGGTATCTGGGAGCTTTACCAGGGCTTCCGTACACGCTGACGCCGCTGGCGGGTTTGCAAAGAAAAAACGCCGCTCCAGCTTGCCTTGGAGCGGCGTTTTCCTTTCACCAAACTTTACTTGATGGTTGAGAGCAGCTCCGGCGCTGTTACCAGTTTGCGGATGCCATGCGACTTGGTTTCCTTGAACACGTTGCCGCTTTCCGCCCAGCGGTGCAGGGACTTGATATCCAGCTTTTCACACATGGGCCTGACACTCCAGGTAACCTGGGCAGGCGAACAGACAGCCTGGGTGTAACTCGGGCCGGTGGTAGAACCCGGGAATTGTACCGGCGTACCCGTGGAAACCGGCAGACTCCTGGGCTGGTGCAAACCGGCAACCTGGTTACCCTGGTAGGCCATGGTCATGAAATCCATCGCATTGTCATCATTCACCACCAGGAACACCTGGGTTTCTACCCGCAGCAGGGGGTTCTTGCAGGACTCGGGGACACAGGCGCCCAGACCTTCGCCCGGCGTGGCGTCACAGGTTGTGTGTACCCAGTGAACTTCAATGGTGTCACCGGGCTTCACGCCCTTGTAGGCACCCGGTGCGGGCGCAAGTTCAGCGGGGGTCAAATCTGGCGTTCCGTTACACGCAAAACCCTCATCACCATTGGCGACTGCAATATTGAAACCCGGTCCCCTGTGTTCCGCCTGGGTATGGGTGTGAATGTTACACAGGTTCATTTCTGTGCTTGGCGGCGCCACCGGGAAGCTGACCTGGTTCAGGCCATACCCGCTCGAAATGTCACGTGGGGTCTGGGGGCCAGCGTCCAGACAGAGGTCACCGTGGTTGTCCGCAGTCGCGGAAAATGAGGCTGCGGCAACAGCAGCCAGCAGCAGGGATCGGTATGATTTCATAGTTCAGTCTCTTTCGGTTTTTTGGCTTTTCCGACAGCAGAGCGTCACATTACGCACAACGCAGCCATCAACAGGAGCGGATGTTAGGGGCTGCCACTGGCACGGACAACTCGAATTATTTTCTATCCCAACACGGGAAAACCGTTGTGTTAAATGAGTCCATCACCTGCCGGCGGGCGTAGCCAGATGCCCCAGGGGGGTCACCTTCTCCCCTGCCAGGTGGATTGACGGCGGCGCAGAGCCGTCTATGATGGCGGGTTCACACCCACTGCGAATGGAAGGCACATGGCTGATTCAAACTCATACGTTCCACCCAAGGTCTGGCAATGGGAGACCGGCAGCGGTGGACGATTTGCCAGTATCAACAGGCCCATCGCCGGCCCCACCCACGAGAAAACACTCCCGGTTGGCAAACATCCCCTCCAGCTCTATTCCCTGGGTACGCCCAACGGTGTCAAGGTCACCATCATGCTGGAAGAACTGCTCGCCATCGGCAAGGCAGATGCCGAATACGATGCCTGGCTGATCAACATTGGTAATGGAGACCAGTTCAGCAGCGGATTTGTCGAGATTAACCCCAACTCCAAGATACCGGCATTGCTTGATCGAAGTACGACGCCGCCAACACGCGTGTTCGAGTCGGGCGCCATACTCCTGTACCTGGCTGAAAAATTTGATGCTTTTGTCCCCAAAGGCGGTGCTGAGCGGGCCGAATGCCTGTCCTGGCTCATGTGGTTGATGGGCAGCGCACCCTATCTTGGCGGAGGTTTCGGCCACTTCTATGCCTATGCACCGGAAAAGTGGCAGTACCCTATCGACCGCTACGCCATGGAGATCAAACGCCAGTTGGATGTGCTTGATCGCAATCTCGCTGACCGCCAGTTCCTGTCAGGCGACGAGTACAACATAGCTGACATGGCAACCTACCCCTGGTATGGCCAGCTGGTGCTGACTGGCCTCTATGATTCCAAAGAGTTCCTGGATGTGGCGTCTTACACCAATGTGGTTCGCTGGGCGACAGAAATCCATGAACGACCTGCTGTTAAAAGAGGCCGCAAGGTAAATCGCGCTGGTGGCAGCGGCATTGCCGAACGGCATGATGCAAGCGACCTGGACCTACCTGCAGCGACGTAACACCGGCGTGCCCGGCGCCGGTTGGGGAGCACTCTTGCCTGGATCATTAACATTGAGGACCTGCT
This sequence comes from Pseudomonadota bacterium, assembly GCA_047947185.1. GTDB lineage: Bacteria > Pseudomonadota > Gammaproteobacteria > Pseudomonadales > Azotimanducaceae > JANQJA01. The sequence continues at coordinate 5,122,898 of CP170502.1, read as the reverse complement.
TAACACTGCTGTTACTGACGCTCATCGGCGCCTGTAGCAGCAAAGCGCCGGTCAGAGCCGAGGTTATTCCCGTCCAGCGCCTGCCGGATTTCAGTGGTGCCTGGGAAATAGACTACAAGCGAACCGAAGACCCGCAACAGAAGCTGCAGTACCTGTATGACATTGCCCGCAGCCAGGTTGAACAGCAGCAAAAGATGAGCGGGGATCAGCGCCGGCCACCCTCAAACGCACTGATGGATCTGCAGGGAGTGATCAGGCTGGGCACCCTGGCTGATGCCATGACAAGAGCTACCGTACTGAATATTGATCAGTCCGACGAGCACATCAGGATAAAACGCAGTGATGACTTTGCCCTGACCTGCGACTTCCTTGCGCCTTCCAACGAACTCCAACTGGGACAGGAGTCCTGTCACCTGGATGCCGAGGGGCGCCTTGTCTTTGTCGTTCGTCTCCCGGAGGGGCTGACCATCGTTAACCGCTATTCGCTGTACGAGGGTGACGGCCGCATGGAAACCCGGCGATTGCTGGGTTCAATGACGTTAATGTCTGACAGGTTTGCCCGGGCTTTCACCATCGATCGGGTATACATGCAGTTTCCGCCAGGTGAGGGCATGTTCAAATGCGAGTTCACGCTTGGCAAGAAAAAGACCTGCTGGATGGGGCATGAAACGGATTAACCGGGTGAGGCAGTGCTGGCTTGTTGTCGTGTACCTTTTACTTACAGGCTGTGCGGTTACCCCCATTGCACCACCTGCCAGCAAAACCCTGGTAGAGCCCCTGCTGACCCGGGGCGTCGCACCTCTGACCACTGTCGCGTCGCTACCCGTCCTGAATGTCAATATTGCCGTATTTGACCTGCCCGAATCGGGCAAAGGGCGAATCAGCCGGATATACCAACCGATCCGCGAGGCCGAAGCCATCTACCTGCCTGTTGTGCTGCGCGATACGCTGATGGCATCGGGGCTCTGGGGCGCAGTGCGCATCGGACCCGGCCCCAACGATTCCTCTGAGCTGCAGGTAGAGGCGACAGTGCTTGTCTCCACGGCCATCGAACAGCAACTGCATGTCCGGGCAACTGATGCCCGCGGCCATGTCTGGATCGACCAGGTCTATGCTGGCGCTGCAAACACCGCCGTGTACCAGCAGGAAAGTTACGGTGTGCAACCTTTCCAGGATCTCTACAACAGGATTGCCAATGACCTGTTCCGCACCCTGCAATTACTGGCACCGGCTGATGGCGAGGAAATCATTCGCGCCGCGATGCTGCGCTATGCTTTTGCCCTTTCGCCCGAGGTGTTTGGCCGTTATCTCACCACCGGGGCTGACGGTCTTATGGTCGTCACCGGGCTGCCCGCCGTCACTGATCGAATGTATGCCCGTGTCAACCGGATACGCCAATCAGAATACGGCTTCTCCGACGCCATGGACGAACAGTTCGGGCGCTACTATGACCGACTGCAGAAAGTCTATCCGTTCTGGCTGCAGTACAGCTACGAACTGCTTGCCTACAACAACCAGATCAGCGAAAAGCCGCGCCGCAGTCGCCCGGGCAGTTGGGCAGCAACCGAAGATGTCTATCGCGCCTTTCGCGAGTACAAACTGAACGAGGACGAACTCCGGGAACTCTCGGACTCATTCAGGACGGAGGTCGAACCGACGGTTGCCGAATTTGAGGGGAAGGTACTGGATCTCAGCGGGCCACTCTCGATCCAGTACCAGACATGGCGCCGGGTTCTGCGGGAGCTTTATGCCGAGGAGCGGGAGTAGGCGCGCCCCATACCGGCTAGGGCTGCTGTGACCTGATCCAGTTGTCGACCATACGCTCGAGTACGTCGAGCGGTACGGCACCATTTGACAGCACCATGTCGTGGTAAGTGCGTACATCAAACCGGTCGCCCAGTGCTCGCCGCGCCCGCGCCCGCATTTCAATCAGTTTGAGCTGACCCAGTTTGTAGGCCAGCGCCTGCCCGGGATTGGAGATATAGCGGTCGATCTCATTGATGATATCCAACTCGGTTTTTGGTGCATTCTCGAGGAAATAGTCAATTGCCTGCTGCCGCGTCCAGCCCTTGTAGTGCATACCCGTGTCCACAACCAGGCGCACCGCGCGCCACATGTCGTAGGTGAGTTGGCCAAAGCGGGAATAGGGGTCCTTGTATAACCCAAGTTCGAAACCCAGCCGTTCACTGTAAAGCCCCCAGCCCTCGGTAAACGCGGTAAAGCCACCATAGCGGCGAAAGTTTGGCATGGCCTCCAGTTCCTGCTGCAGGGCAATTTGCAGGTGGTGCCCGGGCACGGCCTCATGCACGGACAGGACCTCCATTTCCCACTTTGGCCGGGTCTCGGGCTTGTACAGATTGACGTAGTAGTAACCGGGCCGACTGCCGTCGGCAGCCGGACGCATGTAATAGGCAGTGGTCGTGTCCGGTGCAATGGCCTCAGGGATCGGCTTCAAGCCATAGGGCATACGCGGCAGTTTGCCAAACAACCGGACCAGTTCGGGGTCAATACGCTTGGACACGGCGAGATAACCCTCAAACAGCTCATCCGGTGTCCTGTAGAAGAACCGCGGATCTTCCCGGAGAAACCTGAAGAACGCCTGCAGGTCACCGTCGAAACCAACCTCTTCCATAACGGCCAGCATCTGCCGACGGTTTTCCGCAACCTCACGCAGCCCCAGTTGATGGACCTCATCGGGTGTCATGCTGGTTGTGGTGAACAGGCGGACGCGATGCTCATACCATGCCCGGCCATTGGGCAGGTCGGATGCGGCCACGGTATCCCGGCTCGCTGGCAGGTAGGTCCGGGTGAAGAAGTCATGGAGCCGCTGGTAGGCTGGCACCAGGGTCCGGGTAATGATCCTGCGAGCATCGGCCCGCAGACGCTCAGCGTCCTCAGCCGCAATCGCGGCGGGAATATCCATAAATGGCTGGAAGAACAGGCTGTCCTCAGCCGTTTCAACCAGTTGCCGCTTGATCTGGTCGGGAACCCTTTCCATGGTAATCCGTGGCGGCACCACGCCCTTGGCAATGCCTTCCGTCATCAGCGCGATGGTGGCGTCCACCTGCTGGCCAACTTGGGCAAGCCGGGCCAGCCAGTCTTCGTAGTCTGCCAGGGTTGTCATGCGCAGCCGATTGCCCGTCTCGTCCAGCGTCTGGATGCCGCCGCGCTGGCTGATCGGCATCAGGTGCATCTCAAACTGGCGCGCCTCAATCCTGTCACGCATGACGCGTTCAAACAGGTCATAGTTCAGCTGGTCTGTTTCCGTCAGCTGTTCCCGATCCACCTCGCGCAGTGCCTGCAGGGTAGCGAGGTCAGATTCCAGTCGCCCGGCCTCAGCCTGACTGGAGATATCCTGCCAGGCACGGTTAAAGCGTCGATCTCCCAGCAACGAAGCCCGTACCGGGTTGTCCCGCATATCCGCATCCCAGCGACTGTCAAACAGGGCATGTAACGCGCTGGCTGCTTCATCGCGCACCGCCACAGCAGCCAGCACCGGACTGGCCAGTGTCAGCGCCTGGCACAACACCAGCAATTTTCCAAACTTCAACAAGGGGCCAACCCCATCTGGTTCCCGATACGAGGCAGCAATATACACAATCCGCCCGGGCATTGTTCGTCCAATGCGTTACCTCCTTGATTTCATTGATCTTTCCCAGAACTACTATCACTGTGCTGAATATCGCGCCGTTTCATAATCAACCAAAAATCCTATATCCTAGCGGCCGCCAAATCCGGGAGTCTGTGCCATGACCACAATGCAACAAACACCACTACTGATGTCCAGGATCCTGGGTCGTGGTGCCAAACTGGATCCAAATGAAGAAGTTGTCACCCTCCAGGCAAACGGCACTCACAGGCAGACCCTGCGCGCCACCTGGGAACGTGCCAACCAGGTCGCAGGTGCGCTCAGCGCCCACGGCATCCAGGTTGGGGACCGGGTGGCCAGCTTCATGTGGAACAACTACCGCCATCTCGAGTTATACCAGGCCATACCTTCCATGGGTGCTGTACTGCACACATTGAACATTCGCCTGTCCCCGACCGATCTTGAATACATCATCAACCACGCGAAAGACCGGGTGATTTTTGTCGACGAGGACCTGCTGCACTATCTCGAGCCCCTGCTGGACAAGATGCCAAGTGTGGAGCTGCTGGTCATCTGCAGACACGGTGATGGCGGAGACTCCAGTTTTGGCAACACCGTTGACTACGAAGATTTTATCAAGGGCCAACCAACCACCTACGCCTGGCCGGAAATTGATGAAAATTCACCCATGGGACTGTGTTACACCAGCGGCACCACGGGTAAACCCAAGGGTGTGATGTATACCAACCGATCTACCTACCTGCATACCATGGCACAGGCCATGACAGATGCCATGGGACTCACAGCCCTGGATTCCGTCTGCGGCATTGTGCCCATGTTTCACGCCATGGGCTGGGGTTTGCCTTTCTCCGCCTCCATGCTGGGCTGCAAACAGGTAATGCCGCACCGGTTCATGACACCGGACAAGCTGCTCCAGCTGATGTGTGACGAGGAAGTCACTATCTCTGCCGGCGTGCCGACCATCTGGCAGGGTGTTCGCCAGATTCTCGAGAAATCGGGCGACAAGTTTGACCTCAGCAAACTCACGCGCCTGACCTGCGGGGGGTCTGCGCCACCGGTATCCATGATGCGCTGGTACTGGGATACCTACGGTGTCGAAATGGTACAGGGCTGGGGTATGACCGAGACTAACCCGCTCGGCACCCTGTCGCGCAAGGTCGCGAAACGCTCACACCTGAAACTGACCGAAGACCAGCAGTTCGAAAACGTCGCCAAGGCTGGCCTGCTGATGCCCGGTCTGGAAATTGAGATTTTTGATGAAGACTGGCAACCGGTGCCACACGATGGCGAGTCGGTGGGCGAGTTGTTGATCCGGGGCCCCTGGATCGCGGCCGAGTACTACAACGACCCACAGCCTGAAAAGTTCCACGATGGCTGGCTGGTCACCGGTGACGTGGCGAAAATTGATGCCGAGGAGTACCTCATGATTGCCGATCGCTCCAAGGACCTGATCAAGTCAGGCGGGGAATGGATCTCCTCGGTTGACCTGGAAAACCATATCGTCTCACTGCAAGGTGTCACCCAGGCTGCGGTGGTTGCACAGCCCCACCCGAAATGGGATGAACGTCCGGTTGCACTGGTGATACTGGTGGAGGGCTCGAACGTGACCCGGGACCTGATCCTGGCGCACTGTGCCAAAACCTTCGCCAAGTGGCAGTTGCCCGACGACGTGATATTTGTCGACAGCATTCCGCTGACCTCCACCGGCAAGATCGACAAGAAAAAGATTCGGGCTGATCTCGAGGCAGAGCGCTACCAGCTACCCGATCTGCGAACGGCCTGAACAGGACTTTATGATGAAACACAAGGTCGTCACGGAATCCGAGTGGATTGCCGCCCGCCAGGAACTGCTTGCAAAAGAAAAGGAACTGGCGGCCTTCCGGGACGAGGTTACCCGCGCCCGGCAGCAGTTGCCGTGGCGCCGTATCACTGAGTCCTATACCTTCCAGGACTCACGCGGTACTTCAACCCTGGCGGAACTGTTTGGTGACAGAAGCCAGCTTATTGTCTACCACTTCATGTTTGGCCCGGGCTGGGAAGAAGGTTGTCCAAGCTGTTCATTCTGGGCTGACCAGTATGACGTGATTGACATGCACATCGGTCAGCGGGATGTTGCGCTGGTGGCCGTCTCGCGGGCCGACTGGCGGGAGTTTGAGCCGTTCCGGCGCAGGATGGGCTGGCACTTTCGCTGGGTATCCAGCGCCGGCAATTCGTTTAACCGGGATTTCAACGTCTCTTTTCCAGACCAGGAAACCGGGTTTTACAATTTCCGGGAAGGTGGTGTCGGCGAGGAAATGCCGGGCCTGTCGGTTTTCTACAAGGATGAGGCCGGGGAGATTTTTCACACCTACTCCACCTTTTCACGTGGCCTCGACCCGCTAAACGTGACCTACCAGATGCTGGACCTGGTACCCCGGGGCCGGGATGAGCAGGATCTCGACTTTCCCATGGCCTGGGTCCGGCACCACGACCGCTACTAATCGCGCCCTTACAATAGCGCGTGATCCTCTTTCAGCATGTCAGCCGCTTTCTCGGCGATCATGATTGTTGGCGCATTGGTATTGCCGCCCACCAGGGTTGGCATGACTGACGCGTCGATTACTCGCAGGTTTTCAATGCCACGCACCCTGAGTCTCGCATCTACCACCGCCATATCATCGTGGCCCATCTTGCAGGTGCCAACCGGATGGTAAATAGTCTCGCCGGTCTCACGAATAAACTCCGCAATTTCCTCGTCAGTCTGCGCGTCCCGACTCGCTGAAAATTCTTCACCCAAAACTGACCTGAACTTTTCCGTGGCAAAAATTCGCCGGGCAATTTTCACCCCTTCAACCAGCACTGCCAGATCACCCGGTGCCGAGAGGTAATTTGCCTTGATCACCGGATCTGCTAACGGATCTTTTGAGGCGAGGGTGACCTCTCCTGTGCTCTCGGGTCGCAGTTGGCAGATGTGGATGCACATGCCTGGTCCCGGTCCGCGCTTGCGACCGTGGTCAATCATGAACACCGGGATAAAGTGCAGTTGAATATCCGGCACTTCCAGTTCCGGCCGGGTCTTGAGGAAAGCGCCCGCTTCCAACGGATTTTCGGTACCAATACCTTTTTTTGTCAGCAGGTACTGCAGGAATATAAACGGGAGCTTGTAGAGTTTGATCCGACCATCCAGCGACATGTTCGGATCGGTAACGTGATACTGCACCACCACGTCCAGGTGATCCTGCAGGTTCTTACCAACGCCCGGCAAATGGTGCGCACAATCGATGCCAAACGAAGACAGCGCGTCAGCATCGCCGATACCCGACAACATCAGCAGCTGGGGTGACTGCACAGCGCCGGCACAAAGCAACACCTCCCGGTTCACTGAGACTTCAATCGAGACACCCTTGCGCTCGTAGGTCACGCCCCGTGCCTTCTTGCCATCAAGATTCACCTTGAGCAGCCTGGCCTCGGTAACCACCTCCAGGTTGGGGCGATCGAGAACTGGCGTCAGGTAAGCGCGCGCCGCACTACAGCGCTCATTACCAATCTTGGTGAGCTGGTAGGGGCCAACACCTTCCTGGTCCGCACCATTAAAGTCCGGGTTGTAATCAAACCCGGCTTCCTGCCCGGCCTCGATAAACAGCTTGTGGGCTGGCATGGGCGCGCCACCGTCCTTGACGTTCAGTGGCCCGCCTGTACCGTGAAACTCATCCTCACCACGTTCCTGGTTCATTGAACGCTTGAAATAGGGCAGTACCTCTTCATAGCTCCACCCCTCGTTGCCCAGCTGACGCCAGCGATCGTAATCCTGGGCATGACCACGGATGTAAACCATGCCATTGATGGAACTGGACCCGCCAAGGCCCTTGCCCCGTGGCCAGTACAGCCGGCGATTGTTGAGATGGGGCTCCGGGGCCGTATCAAACCCCCAATTGTAGGCCCGCCCACTGATAAGCTGTCCCACGCCAGCCGGCATGTGGATAAACGGGCTCTTGTCACTGGTCCCCGCTTCCAGCAGAAGCACCTTAACGTCGGGGTCCGCAGACAGGCGGTTAGCGAGCACACAGCCCGCTGAACCCGCACCCACAATCACGTAATCAAACATCATCCCGTCACCTGTCACTCACCAGCGCAACATTCTACATGATTCAAATTTACATGGGCCCGGGAAGCCGATAGGCTCGATGAATGAACCCCTCATTCCACTTTGACCAACAGCTCCGCAACACCATCACTGGCAACGTCACAGGCTTTCAGGACGATCGCCATCGCGAAGCAGGCCTGACCCGTGCAGCCGTGGCGGTCACTATCTTTGAACACGAGGGTGAAGGTGCCGTCATCGTGACCAAGCGGACCCCGCGCCTCAAGGACCACGGGGGTCAGTGGGCCATGCCGGGTGGCCGGGTTGATGCCGGCGAAACGCTGATCCAAGCAGCGCTCCGCGAACTCCACGAGGAGATCAACCTGGCACTGCCGGAATCCGCCGTGCTCGGCACCCTGGATGACTACCCGACCCGCTCGGGGTTTGTGATCACGCCGGTAGTGGTCTGGACTGATCTCGAGGATGTGGACATCAGGCCCAATCCGGCGGAGGTTGCCTCCATACATGCCTTCACCTTCACGGAACTGCTTCGCCCGGATTCACCCAACCTTGAACGCATCCCGGAAAGTGATCGTGAGGTGTTGTCGATGAACTACCTGGACGATCGCATTTACGCCCCCACCGCGGCTATGCTCTACCAGTTTCGGGAGGTTGCACTGCTCGGGCGCCATACCCGGGTCGCCCATTTTGACCAGCCCGTGTTTGCCTGGAAATAGCCAGGCGACCCTGGTCTGCCCGCGTCCACCCTGCCAGAAAGTGACAGCTGGCAGCCCAGGCTGACCGACATCCAGTTCCAGTCCGGCGAGGCTGCTCAAGCAGATTCAGCCTGGGCCCATTGGGGCCTGACGGCTGTCGCGACAAAAGACCACTTTGCTCCTGACACCCAAAGGTAGGCGTCGGTTTTTTTTACACCAAAGCACCCGACCGAAGAATCCGCGTTCAAAGAATTAAAATTTTTATTCAATTAATCAACAGGTTAGCCACAAAAATCCAGATTGGCGCGATGTTTGCTATTGTTTCAAATTAACTCTGATGGGGCACCTCGTCAGCAACCCTGATGCCCATCAGGCACTTTGGATTTATTGGAGCAGCCATGAAAAGGACCACTCTCTTTGCCGTTCTAATCGGATTTTTGTCTATCAATCCTGCATCGGCGACAACTTTCACCATCTCAATGGTCGCTGACAACGACTTTGCGATATTCAGCGGAACCAGCAGCGGCATCAATCACCTGCTCTACCAGAACAACGTGGACTGGCCGAGTCAGATCAACGCCCTGTCCTCTCTTACCTTCAATCTCGCGGCGGGTGATGATCGATTTTACGTCCTGGGCATGGGCGGCGGTGGCGTAGAGGAAAATATCAGCGGTGAGGTCAACGGCGTGAACATGACCAATCCCTCGGTTGTTGTTTCAATGAGTTCTGACCTGTCTTCCTACCTGACCGGCTACCCCAACAATGTAGACCTTGGTACCTACAATGCGAGCCTGGCTGATGTACAGGCCGCATTCCCCAACCTGACCTGGGGAAACCCTGTCCTCAACAGTTCCCAAACCGTTATTCAGCAGGCAGGTTTTGGTCAGGGCTTCACATTCAGTACCTTTTCGGCTCACTTGTTTTCGTTTCAGGCTGAGGAGGTTGGTGTAGAGGTTCCTGAACCTTCAGTACTGGTTATCCTGGCATTGGGGCTGCTGGGACTGGCATTTGCGGCTGGTAGCAGACGGCAGCCTGCCTGAATTCAGACCATTCTGACCCAACTGGAGCCCCGTCAACCGGGGCTCTTTGGTTTGGCAGATTCATTTTTTGGCGTTTTTGGAAACGTCACAGGACAAACGTTCTGGGGTCACACACCAACAACGCACGCACAAGAGGCAGGAGATATCGCAACCCCTGGTTGGCGTATCACCGACATCCGATTGTCCTCTCTTTCAAGGAGCGTTCGGCATCCGGCCAGGACAAATCCGCGTAAATCCCATGTCTATTAATCTGAAGCCTGCCACATGAACAAACTTGCCCCACCACCGCGCACCCGCACCCTGTTCGAGGCATTCAGTTGGGTTGAATTCCCAAGGCTTCTGCTCAACTCTCCCGACCTGTTGTCGCGACCCCGTGGCAACGGCGGACGGGTACTGGTATTCCCCGGTTTTGGTGCCGGCGACTACTCGACAGCGCCGCTTCGACGCTACCTGAGCTACCTGGGACACAGTGCCAGCGGTTGGCAGCTCGGCACAAACAACGGCGACGTAAGAAGTCTGCTAATGGCGTTAACCCGGCGGGTACAGGCAGAATCCCGCCAGTGCGGAGAAAAAGTGGCGCTGGTCGGCTGGAGCCTGGGAGGTTACCTGGCCCGGGAAGTCGCACGCGAGTTGCCCCATGCGGTAAGCCAGGTGATTACCATGGGCAGCCCCGTGATCGGAGGTCCCAAGTACACACTGGTGGCGAGGGCATTCCAGGACCGCGGCGAAGATCTCGACATGATTGAGCAGGCAGTGGCCTATCGCGAACGCGTGCCGCTGCGTGTCCCCGTGACCGCCATCTACTCCCGGCTCGATGGGGTTGTCGCCTGGGAAGCCTGTATTGACCACAAATCGGACTGCGTTGAACATATCGAAATCAGGTCAAGCCATATTGGCCTGGGATTTTCACCCGATGTCTACCGAATCCTCGCTGACCGCCTTGCGGCCAGCCGGCCAGCACCCGGGAGGTAAAAGTGATTGACGGCGCCGCCATCTATGCAATCGATCTGGAGAAGATGAAACGCTGCTATCTTGCGCTTGGCTACCAGCTGCTGGAAGAAGCGGAAAACGATTATGCCACGCTTGGCAGTCAGGACAGTGAACTGTCACTGGTGCAGATTCCACCGGCTTATGCCGCGGGGATCAACATCAGTTCACCGCCCGCGGCGCGCGACGAAACACCCATCAAGCTGATTTTTCGTGTGGCTGACCTCGACGCTGCTCTGGCTACCCTGCAGGATCACGGTGGGCGGCCGGCTGAAGGTTCTGCGCGCTGGACGTTCAGGGGTTTTGACCTGCAGGATGCGATTGACCCCGAGGGCAACGTGATCCAGTTGAAGGCAATGGCAAAAGCTGGCCAATAGCCTGCTGGCTCGACTAGACTCAGCGGAACACACGCAAAGGAGCCCCCTCATGTCACTCGGCGCCTTCTCACTCAGTCTGTCTGTCAAGGATCTGCAGCAGTCCAGAGACTTCTACGAGAAACTGGGTTTTGTCGCGATTGGTGGTGACGCCAGCCAGAACTGGCTGATCCTTCGTTGTGGTGACACGACCCTCGGGCTCTTCCAGGGCATGTTTGAAGACAACACCCTGACCTTCAATCCCGGTTGGGCGGGTGACGCCAGCGAACTTGGTGATTTTACGGATATTCGCGAGTTACAACGGCAGTTCCGTGACAAGGGTCTGGACACCGGCGAGCCCATTGACCCCTCATCATCCGGGCCAGCCAGTTTTGTGGTGGTCGACCCGGACGGGAACCCCGTGTTGTTTGACCAGCATGTCCCTGCTCCGAGCCCCTAACAACAGGACTTGAGCTGGCGGGGAGGACCGGGAGACTGTGCCGGAGACTTATCCACAGATCCCCACACCCTGATACACCCGCTATTCGCGGGGCAGCACCTCGTAAAACCAGACCTCACCCCGCGCCACCACATCGGCTGTTCCCGCGACGCCGTACTTGCGCTTGAACTCGTCCAGCACCGGCTGAACCATGTCACCTTCCATGATGCGGGCAAGTCGCTGCGCATAAATCTTGCCGTCAACCCTCCAGGATACGGTCATCAGCCTCAAGGTAGTGCGGCCACTGTTTCCAGAGTTTGCCGTAATTGGTTGTCATGTAACCGCTGATAAAAAACAGCCGGCCATCATGCACACCCAGCCAGACAGTACGGGAGGTCGCCGGGTCCATGGTCTGGAACTCGATCTGCATACGATCTTTCAGGAAATCCCAGCTTGCCGGCGTTGGCGCCGGCTCACCACTGCTGAAAGGACCGCCACTGATAATTTCCAGCGGACCGTCGTGGAATCGCATGCCAACAAGAAAAATCACAATCAGCAGCAGGATGACACCCAGCAGGATGCCAAGCCATTTGAACAAGGTCATTATCATTTCTGTTACCCTCCCGGTCTGTGCCTGCATTTAACCAGATCTTCACACGAAAACCGGGATCTCGTCGCATACAATCTCACCACCAGTCTTCAAGGAGCCATAACAATGAAAACAGCCATCCTGTCAGGTGCAGCGATGCTGCTCGCCAGCACTCTAGCGTTTGGCCACGGCAAAGCCGGTGACGGTGAGCCCGGCGACCCTCGCCGAATCGAGTTTCCGGATACCGCCAAATACAAGACCATCGTGTTTGATCCCCATACCCACTCGGTGTTCTCTGACGGCCATGTCTGGCCCAATATCAGAATCGCTGAGGCCCTGAAAGACGGCCTTGACGCCATCGCCATTACCGAGCACCTGGAGTATCAGCCACACCTGCTGGATATTCCCCACCCCGACCGGAACCGCGCATTTGCTGAGGCGTCTGCTGCCGCCGTGGGGACGGACCTGATTGTCGTGGCCGGATCAGAAATCACGCGGCGTGGACCAGCGGGCCACATGAACGCAATTTTTATCACTGATGCCAACAAGCTGATTGCAAGCACCATCCCCGACAAGCCCGTTGATCCGGGGCAGTTCTACCGGAAATCCGGCGAGTGGCCCGCCCAGAATGCGGTGGAAGCCGCCAACGAACAGGGCGCTTTTGTATTCTGGAACCATGCCTACTGGACCCCGGACTTTCCGAACGGCATTGCGGTAATCCCGGATTTCCACAGGAACAACGCCAACAAGGGCCTCCTGCACGGTATTGAAATTGCGAATGGTGACAGCTATTCGGAAGAGACTTTCCAGATTGCACTCGACCATAACCTGGCGCTGATTGGTGTATCGGATGTCCACAACCTGATCGACTGGGACTATGAACCCCACAAGGGTGGCCATCGACCGGTCACCCTGGTGCTGGCCAAAGAGCGCACCATGGCATCCATGCGCGAGGCCATGTTCGATCTGCGCACGGTCGTCTGGTACAAGAACATGCTGATTGGTCGCCCCGCCCACCTGAACCCGCTGCTTGAAGCGTCCCTGACCATCAGCGACGCCACCTATGGCGAGGGTGAAATCATGACCGTGACCTTGAACAACCATTCTGATGCCAACTTCCAGCTGATGAACCGCTCCGACTACTCCTTCTACACCGACACGGACCTGGTTGAAGTCCCCGCGCACGAGTCCATCAAGCTCCGCGTCAAGACCCCAAAAAAGGTGAAGCGCATTGCACTGGAGTTTGACGTGCTGAACGCACTGGTGGCACCAAAGAAAAACGCCAGCATTGAGCTCAAAGCGAGAGTGGAATAATTCGGGTTTCGCGGAGATAAAACCGAGATCCCTCCACTACGGCCCTGCGGGCCTTCGGTCGGGATGACGCCTGCGGTGTCGTTTCGACCGGAGCGGAGAAACCTCTGGCTGCGGGAGGTCTCTCCATTCCGGCCCTTCGGGCCTGCAGTCGGGACGACGCCTGCAGTGTCGTTTCGACCGGAGCGGCGTTGGCCGCGGAGCGGAGAAACCTCGTACATCCAAAACCGAGATCCCTCCATTCCGGCCCTCCGGGCCTGCAGTCGAGACGACACCTTCGGCGTCGTTTCGACCGGAGCGGCGTGAGCCGCGAAGCGGAGAAACCTCACAATAACAGCTTCACCCTGGGCCCAGGATCGTCTGACGTTTCAACAGAGGCGACGCAGCTGAAGATTCTTGCCTGGGCAAGCCCCTGGTCGGTGATCAGAAAGCGCCTGACCTGCTCACCTCGACGGTTTGCAAGCTCCACCAGTGCTGTATCGCTCACCACCACATCCGGCTGGGCTTGGCTGGTCTCTGCTGTTTGCGGGCTGTCGGTAGCGACTGCCGCTGACGCCTGCAGTTGCACCTGAAGCGCCTCCCTGTCGGCGGGTGAGGCCACGCCACAGGCTGATACCCGCAGGCCCGGCCTGCCTGCCAGCAGTGTTGCCATCTTGCCCAGGTATTCCCGCCCCTTGTCATTCAATTCGGCGCTGCCGGGCTCAAAGGCAACAGGCTCAAACCGTGGCCGTGCTGCCTTACCAGCAATATCCGCCACAAAAAGAATGGTCCCAAGCGGCTGCAGCAGGCTCTTGGCATAAGAGAGTGCAGCTTTCTGCATGGCACCACCAATGGCGCTGGAAACCACATCATCAAAATCGAATTGGGGTGAAGCAAGATCTCCCGTCACCGGGATAGACAGGTGAATCTCGTCTTTCGAATTGCGCAGCAGGTCAAGCGCCACATCCAATGGCATGGCCAGGGCATCCGACAGCGCCGGCACTTCCTGACCCGCCTTGCTGGTAAGCTGAAGGTCTTCAAGCACCAGGTTGTTGGTCACGTTCAACTTGCCCTGGTCTACCCTGGCTTCGCCAGTCACATTCAGCCTGCCGCGCTTGATGTCGTAACCCGGCAGGTAAGCTGCAAACTGTGGCAACTCCAGCCCGGCAGCATCAAAGGCCAGGTCTGCACCTGGTTTTTCCGCCAGCGGCACCAGTTGCCCCGTGACTGTCAGGCGGGTGAAGTCGCCCAGGGAAATCGAGAGGTCAGCCAGCAGGGGGAGATCCGGCTGGCTGCTGTCATAGTTCTGCAGCACCAGGTTCACGGGCGCCAGCGTGAGGACCAGGGGCGGCTGGACCATTGAATCGCGAATGGTCAGGCTGCCGGATTCCAACCCGAAGTGCCTGACTTTGATGATGGCAGGGCTGGCAACCGTTTGTTCATCCGCCTGTCCTGCTGCGGGCGGCGCAGCAGCAGCGAGATCAGCCGGCAGCTCAGCATAGAGGAGCTTGTCATCTGCCGACCGTGACAGGTGGACGCTGGCGCCCGTCAGCGTGACCTCGTCGACCCCGACCTGAGCGGGTGCCGCCTCGGTAGGCAGGGTCGCCACAAGCCCGCGCAGCACAAACCGGTCAATTCGATTGCCCGGTTCATGGTACTGCTCGAGCAGCACAATTTCTGTCCCGACAATTGTGCTGAGGCTGGCACCTGCCTCGGTTAAATCAGCGTCAGTAACAACCAGTCGACCAACACGCAACAACTGTCGCGGCTGCCCCCGAATACCCACCCTGAGACCCGTTGCTTCAGCTCCGGCCTGAATACTGTAGGTCAGCCCCGAGCGCTCTGTAAACCGGGCCGCGAGCTCAAGCCTGAAATCATCCACTGCCAGTTCAACGTCGGCCATGGATGCCTGCAGGTCTGCCGCGGTGGCCTCACCCTCGACATCTATTTCAATACCTTCAGGTGCCAGCAACAGGCGCAGGTCTGCTGTCAATGATATCCGGCCCGCCAGGTCCTGGACGCCAACCGCGCCAATCACATCCTGGTGCTCGGCCAGCACCAGGTTGTCCAGGACAACCTTCAGGTCCAGTTCCCGTGCCGTGGCCAGTGGCAGGAAGTCACCGGCGATGTTCACGTCCGTATCCCCCATCCGGGCGATCAGGGAGACGCTGGTGCTGGCATCGGGCGACGCGGTACTGATTGCACCCAGCGCAAGTTCGTCAATATGCAATTGCCTCGAGAAAACCCCGTCCGAAAAAGACACTGTTACCGAGGCCAGCGCAACGCGGCCAATCGCAAATGACGGCATAATCCCGGGCGCTTCCTCTGGTGGCGACTCGCCTGGCGCAACAACCACCAGTTCACCCACCGTCAGGCGGCCGTCGGGTTCGCGCCGGACGTCAATCACCGCGCCCTTCAGCAGAACCTCATCGACCTTCAGGTGACCGGTTACAAGATCACGCCAGCCAGGGTCAATCGACACCTCATCCAGGCGCAACGTCTGGCCCGGCCCGACCCCGGCGACAACACCCTGGACGGTAATGATGCCGGACAGGAAATTCATGCTGACCGCTTCAATATCAGCGTCAGCGCTGCCCCGCGCCTGCAACCAGCTGATGCCATAAAACCTGGCCGCAACCGGCGACAGCGCGGCGACCAACGCCAGCAGCACCAGCAGCGCCAGGATGGATTTCCACACTGTTCCTCGCTGCATGGTCTTACCTTGCCGCCAACGGCTGTTGTTGTTTCAATCTATTTGCGATGCAGCACCACCGGGACTTCCGCAATCCCCCGAATAAAATTGTTGGGCAGACGGACCACATCACCCACCAGTTCTACGCGATCAAACCGCTGCATGATCTCTTCCCACAGAACGCGCAGTTGCATCTCTGCCAGGCGGTTACCCATGCAGCGGTGAATACCGAAACCGAAGGCCACATGGCTGCGGGCATTTTTCCTGTCGATGATCAGCTTGTCAGCGTCCGGAAATACGTTTTCATCCCGGTTACCGGAGATGTACCACATGATGACCTTGTCCCCCGCTGCAATCTTTTTGCCGCCCAGTTCATAATCAGTCAGGGCCGTGCGCCGCATGTGGAGCACCGGCGTCTGCCACCGCACCATTTCAGCCACCATGTTGGGAATCAGGCCCGGATTTTCCCGCAGCTTCTGGTACTCATCGGGAAACTGGTTCAGCGCCACGACACCACCGCTGATGCTGTTTCGCGTGGTGTCGTTCCCGCCAACAATCAGCAGCAGGATATTGCCAAGGAACAGACGGGGATTCTCCGCCATGTTTTTTGTTGCCTCACCGTGAGCCAGCATGGAAATGAGATCCGGTCCCGGTGGCTGGGCAGCGCGCTCCGCCCAGAGGCCATAAAACGCCTGGGCACACTCCATCAGCTCTGCCTGGCGCTGCTCCAGGCTGACCCCGGCTTCACCCGTCGTCTGGGGAATGGCGGTTGTGATGTCGGACCAGTGGACGAGTTTGCGACGGTCCTCGTAGGGGAAATCAAACAGGGTCGCCAGCATCCGTGCCGTCAGTTCAATCGAGACCCGGTCAACCCAGTTGAAAGTCTCACCAATGGGCAGGTTATCCAGGATGTCGATCACGCGCTCACGGATCAGGGGTTCAAGATTGGCAAGGTTGGTGGGCGCAACCGACGGCGCAACGGTCATGCGCTGGACGTCATGCTCCGGCGGGTCCATGGCGATGAAGTTCTCAATACCACCACTACCGTCCGACTCAGGTGGCGGATCCACAATGGAGATGCCACCGGCACCAGAGGAAAACACCTGGTGATTGACATCAACTTCCTTGATCAGGGCGTGGCTGGTGACTGACCAAAAGGCACCGTTGGCGCTGTGGGCCTGGTAGTGCACCGGGTCTTCCTGCCGCAGCCGGGCAAACACCGGACCCCAGGTGTCGTCCCGGTAAAGTTCCGGTCGACTCACATCCAGTTCGTTTGTTTCCAGCTCGCTCATTCACATCTTCCCGTTTTGTCAGAGGCTGGATGCTAGGTCGGTAACACCAGCCTGTCAAAGGCGCTGCACGCCGCGGCGCCAGAAAATTAAGAAACATTCTCAGTGTAAAGATTAGATTAAGATTGCATTAACATTTTAAATATTCTAGAGTCTTTCTTAACGTGACAAGTGACAAGAGGAGTCCCATGATGAAATCCATAGCAAGGGCAGCAACCACCCTCATTCTTACGCTGGCATTTACCGCACCAGCGTTTGCAGAACCAACAAAAATTGTTGGAAATCAAAAGTTTACAGCAGAAGGTAACGATGTTTACGGCCAGCTTTGTCTCGCCGCGCTGGAAAACAAGTATGTCCTCGAGGCCAAGGCAAAAGAACTGGGCGTCAGCAGGACAAAAATGAAAGACATCACCTGCAATGGCCTGTCGCTTGTTCGCTTCGCCAAGGAATACCGGGGTGACATCCAGGAATGGTTTGCCGCCCGACAGTAGGCCAACTGCCCGCAAACAAGCTCTTTAAGCAATCTTAACAAAAGCCCGCAGGCCACAACCCGCGGGCTTTTGCGTTATGGACCCAGGAGAGCACCAGGCTCTTTGAGAGGACTATTCCCGCAGTATCCGCGCTTTCTCGATGACCAGCCGCTCGCTGGTCCTGCCGCTGCGGCTGCCCCGCTCCGCGAGTTCATCCAGCACTGCCACGCCCGTCACAATCTCCCCGAAGATCGTATGTTTGCCGTCAAGGTACTGGGTTGGAACAAAGGTGATAAAAAACTGACTACCATCAGTACCTGGACCCGCATTCGCCATACTGAGCAATCCCGGTTTGTCATGTGACAGCCCTGCCTCAAACTCACCGTCATACTGGTATCCCGGCCCGGCGCGCCCGGTACCCGTTGGATCGCCGCCCTGCGCCATGAACCCTGGAATCACCCGGTGAAAAATGAGCCCGTCATAAAACCCCAGTTCCGTCAGGTAAATGGTGCTGGTGACATGCATGGGTGCCGCATTTTGCAGTAGCCGAAATTTCATCGTGCCCAGGTTGGTCTGCAGTTCCCAGAAGTAGTCACCGCCATCAGCAAAATCCATCATTGCTGGCATGGGGAGCTTTAGCCGCCACTCGGGATCAGTCTTGTCGACATCCGGTAGTGGTAACAGGCCGGACGCTGCCGTCGCTGTTGAAGGCACCTCCGTCACCACAACCGGTGTTGTTTCTCCGCCTCCACAACCCGACAAGGCTATGCCAAACACCGCACCAATGACGGTTACCCAGATCACACTCTTCTTATTCACGCTTGCTCATCCGTTTTGATGGAGTGCCAATGATCGCACAAATGGCCCATCGCGCGGGCGATCCAAGCACACCCAGCGTCAGTGAAAACCGACCTTTCGACCAACGGGGCGTTCTGCCGCAATCTGCTCCATCATGGCCGCGGCCATGTCAAACCTGTCACCAACACTCGATAGCCGCAGTTGCCGATCAATCGTCACGAAGTCACTGACAGAAAAGCGTCCCTGCGAAAATATCTGCTTAAGCTGTTCGGCGCGCAATGCCGAGAGCGTGATCTGCTGACGTCGGCATACCCGATTCAATATCGATCGAAATGCGGTCTCGTCCAGATAGTCGAATGATAAACGGCGATCGCACCTGCGTTTGAAGGCTGGATCAAGAATTCCCATTACATTGGTCGTCATTAACAGCACGCCCTTGCCCGCCCTGAATTCATCCATGTTGCTCAGCAGTT
The DNA here is from genome assembly GCA_047947185.1 of Pseudomonadota bacterium. Lineage (GTDB taxonomy): Bacteria > Pseudomonadota > Gammaproteobacteria > Pseudomonadales > Azotimanducaceae > JANQJA01. The sequence goes on along the minus strand of CP170502.1, from coordinate 5,104,092 downwards.
GGTTCACCAGGGTGCGTTCCCAGGAATGGGTCGCACCCGAGCGGTTGTAGGCAACGGAATCCACTTCATCAATCAGCATCACCGCGTCCTGGGTATCCACCTGCCTGAAACGGTTATTGAGTTGTTGCTCGCTGACGCCCAGGAACGGATCCAGCACATCGCTGGGTCTGACCGTAATCAAACGGGATTTCCGGCGGGCTGCCAGAAACCGCGCCAGGCCTGTTTTGCCGGTTCCCGGCTCACCTTCAAACAGGATAATCACCCCCCGGTTGTTAGTCACAAACGTGGCGATCTCTTCAGGAGAGACGCTCCTGCTCTGCTCACGTATACGCAACCAGGATGGCTCAAAGCGGATTTCTCCTGCGCTAGTCTTACGCTTTCGCTTGGGTTGCAGTGTTTTTGGATCGAACCCAAACTGCTGGGCGATAAGTAGTTCAGCCCGTTTCCCTGTCGCGCCCAGAGTCGTTGCCCGCTCAATAACAGACACCAGGCGCCGGGGGTCACGCACCGCCGGATCGCGGCTGATCGAACGAATAAACTTCGGTGACAGCTTCAGTTCGGCATGGGCACGCAACAACTCCGTCCTGTGCCGCTCCGGCAGGTCCGGTACGGTGATCCGCCACATCCTGGAAAGAAACGCCTTGTCATAGGTACCAATCGTATTGGTGACGAGGATGACTGGCACTTCCACCGTTTCCAGCATGTGGTTGAGGAAAGCCTTGCTACCCCCATAGGCCCGCGTGAAATTGAACTGGCCCCGCGTTTCGCTGCTGAAGACCTCCTCAACCTCATCAAAGATCAGCAGCGGCAGGGTTTGGTAATACTCGTAGCGACGTTTCATGATCTCATCCGCCGCCCGCCATGCGCGCACGCGCGCTGACGGATCGCGCGATTGGCCGTCCCTGTCAGAATGAGCAATCTTGAAGGCCTCAACGCCAAGGGTATCTGCCAGCACACGACACAACTCTGTTTTGCCCACACCTGGCGCGCCCTCCAGGAGAATACAACGCGTACCTGGCGCACCCTTGTACAGCGCCGCCAGGTAGTCCCGCAGCATGGTCAGAATCGGCCCCATGTGCCGAAAATCAGCCATCGTCAGGCTGGTGGGTTCCGCGGGGTAGACGAATAAGTCGACGAGGGAACCGCTTTCCGAACCGGTCGCGAAGTGCTCAACAATCTTGGACTCAAGATTGAGGAAGTCCTCGATATCATCATAAATTGTCATGAAGGACTTTATATCCTGCAAAATCCCGTATTGCCGCAGCGCCCCTCTTGATGCCATTGCTTTGTAAGCCTCTGCCGTGTCCACCCCCAACAGGATCGCCACCAACTCGCAGACTGAATCAAAACTATGCTGCTTGCGCAGCTCATTCATCCAGAAATACAACGCCCTGTTGAACCTGAAGAGGTATGCCAGATGAAAGATACCGGTCTCACAGGCGTTCAATCCAACCTCTTCAGCCATGGCATTGATGCGCTTGTGGGTCGCACCAGAGAAGCTCAACGATCTCTGTTCAGCGTCCAGCAATAATTCTTCAAGAAACGCATAGGACACCAGGGGGACATTCCCCAACTCTGTCGGCAGCCCAAGGGTCTCAATCAGGCCCGGCCTCTCATTCAAGACTTTCTCGATTGCATCAATGGACGAGCTTCCCGCGTCCAGCGCCGAGATGCCCTTGATGGCAATCAGGCTAACCGCACTCACTTCATTTTCGTGCAACAACATCTAAAAACCCTCCAGATAAAAAGACAGCGCGCAAGCTATGCCAGCACGCGACTTTTTAGAGGGGTAGCTCCAATTGAATGAAGCCAAACGCACCCGCAGGTGCCGGATCCGCGTCCAGCAGCGCTTCAGTGCCCGCAATCTGTAACCACCAGGCCCTGATCATGCGCGCCATGGCATCTGACACATCGCCATTTTCGAAGCCCGAGAACTCCACCTGGTCATATCTTCCGCCAGCAATAATCAGGCACACCGTTGCGACCTCAGCCGCAAGCTCGGCGCGGAGGACAACACATTTTCCCTGCTTGATTGAAGGGTAGTAACTGCCGATACAGTTTTCCTGCGCCGCACCGAGGTCAACCAGGTCCCCAAGGCAAGAGAGCCTGCTAAACCCGACGGGCACGGGTAAGCGATATACGGGCAGGGGTCGAACACGATCTGAATGTGCGAGTCGTGGCCGCAGTTGAAAGTCACACAACCGCAGATAGTCATCGTAATCCACGGGCTGACGAGCCGCGCTTTCAGACAGCATCGCCTGTCTTTGCAGCAGCCTGTTCCTGAGCCGACGGACTTCGCGCGGCGAGCGGCAACGCAACAACAGTGATCGATCATCACGCAGAACATCCAGCAGGTCCCGTATATAGCTCACATGCCGGGACAGCGTCAAAACATTGTCTCGAAGCGGTTTCGTAATCTCCGTATGAACCTGCAAGGCCAGGAGCCAGCGGGCCCGCACCATGTCGGGGTGCTGCGCGATGACCATCAGCCGGGCGCAATCAATCGCCGGGTGATGCCGCAGCCCCGTCACCAGAGTTTCATCCTGCAACAGCGTGTTGAGCATTCCCCAGATATCCGCATCAAACCGGTTGATGGCAAGCCGCGACAACAACCTGACAGCACTCCCGGTACCCACATAGCCAAGACGACTCAGGATCTCTTTCTGCCGACAGGCGAGCAGTTGAGAAATTTCCTGCTGCGACCAGTTAGATGAATAGGCTTGATCAAGCAGCATCCAGAGCAACGCTGGCCGCTCGTTGATGATGGCCTGCGCCGCGGGATGGGCCGCCCATAGCAGCATTTGCAACTGTCGAAACCAAAATGGCTCAACAACCGCAAGTCTGATCCCAACATCCCGTGCAAACGCCTGGAAGTTCGGATCTGCGAAATGAGCCCTGAGCATCATCTCTGGCCCAAGATGAGGCGGGTAATCCAGGCCATCCATGTGGATCTCGACAGCACCATCTGACGCGCAGGCGAGGACGCACTGCACAGTACGCCGCCGCCCCCTTCGGGTAGCGAGATTCTCCAGCCTTATTGCTCGCAAGCGGAGCCGTCGGTCGCCCTCGTAGGGCAAAACACTCTGGATACAAAACATGGGAATAAGTCAGTTTCTAAGACACAGGCAATGCCCGGATGAGAATTTTTGCCGCAAAAAAATCCCGGTGTGGCATTAGGGTAACAACCCAACGCGAACAGATAAGACATGACCGACAGACTGCGCCAGGTACCCCACTCCATCGAAGCAGAGCGCGCCGTGCTGGGTGGTCTTCTGATTGATCCGGAGCGCTTTGACGAGATCATGGGACTGCTGGTGGCGGAAGATTTTTACATGGCGAACCACCGGCTGATCTTCCGTGCCATCAGCGAACTCAGTTCGCAATCGACCCCGCTGGACATTGTGACCCTGGCCCAACAGCTCGAATCAGTTGGTCATCTGGATGATGTGGGCGGCCTTGAATACCTGCTTACCCTCCACGACAGCACCCCGACCGCAGCCAACCTTGTGGCCTACGCACGCATTGTGGCTAACAAGCACACCCTCAGGCGGCTGGTCATGGTTGGAGCCCAGGTGATGGCACTGGCCATGGACGCCGGAGAGAAGCCAATCAGCGACGTGATCAACGAGGCGGAAAACCAGGTTTATGAAGTCTCGGCTGAAAGGACCATGCGAGCTGAACTCCAGTCCATCACGAGCATTCTGCCCGCATCACTGACACTGCTGGACGAGATACAGCGTCGCCAGGGTGGCTACGCCGGCCTGCCATCCGGCTATACCGACCTCGACAACATTACCAACGGGTTTGGCAAGGCCAGCCTGATTATCCTCGCGGCGCGCCCTTCCATGGGCAAGACCTCACTTGCCATGAACATGGCTGAATACGTTGCACTGGAAGAGGCCAAACCGGCTCTGGTGTTCAGCATGGAAATGTCGGCCACCGATATCGCCCTCCGGCTCCTCGCCTCCGTGGGCAGGCTCGACCAGGGGATCATTCGCGCCGGGCAACTCAAGGATGTTGATTGGGTCAAGATTACCACCGCCATCACGAAACTGGACGGCGCGCCGCTCTACATCGACGATTCCGCCAAGCTGACACCCAACCAGATTCGGTCCAACCTGCGCCGCTTCGTCCATGCCACGGGAGCGCTGCCAGGGATTGTCATCATCGACTACCTCCAGCTCATGGACGCCGACAAGGAGCACCAGAGCCGGGTTGGAGAGCTCACCGAGATTACGCGTTCACTTAAACAGATTGCCAAGGAGTTTGATTGCCCGGTACTTGCCCTGTCCCAGCTGAATCGCCAATCGGAACATCGCGTGAACCGACGCCCCATGGCATCTGACCTGCGGGAATCCGGCTCAATCGAACAGGACGCCGACCTGATCCTGGCGATCTACCGGGACGAGGTCTACAACGACCAGGCGCCACGGGGCGACGCGGAGCTCATCATTTTGAAACATCGAAATGGCCCGATTGGCACCATCAAGCTGACCTTCCTGCATGAACTCACCCGCTTTGAGAATGCAGCGCACCCCTCCCAACAATTCTGATGCAGAGGCGGCACGACACATCCCAGGCCTTCCGCCAGACGCACCGGATTGTCAATCTCGAGTTCTGCACGCTAACAGGGGAATTGCTGCTCGAGGTCGTTGAACCCTGGCAAAAAAAGCCCTGGCTGGTCTGGCTCCTGCCGGACCAACACAGCTTTCGCGCCGTGACCCTGGGCAAGCATGGCCACCTTATTGATTGCCCGGCCACTTTCCCGTTGTCCACGGCTGAAATCCTGGCCACCGAGCCGGGACGGGCTTTCGCAAACTTTCACATGCTACCCGCAGAAAACCTGGGGTTGTTCGAGTCAAGTTCGCTGTTTCTTTTGCTGGCAAGCCCAGAGCCCCTGGTAAGTCAGTTGATCAAGGACTCGCCGATACTGGCCTGGCTGGCCGCAGACGCGGTCGTCAGCCAGAATAGCGGCATGGCGTCCTTACCTGCAATGGTGCAACGCCCTCGCCACGAGATCCTCCACCAATGCAGGCTGATACAGTCCGAAACCGCAGCGAGGTTACTGCATCGAATTCAATACACCGCCATCACGCCAACGCTCCTGAAGCTGGTTCGCCTGGCCCTGCGCTCGCCGCAGGCCATTGCACGGCTGGCACAACTCGACACCATCCAGTTGGGACACTTGTGGATGGCAGCACGTGCGCCGGCGCTGGCGAATACCCTCTGCTTTCGCCACTGGGATGACTCAATGGCACCCGACTTTGACCAGATGGTCACGATGCTTTCTGACGCGCAGGCCACCTATCTCAAGCTTGAAGCACTGGCCCGCAGCCTGAAATTTGAACAGCGTCTCCTCCTGCGTTGCAGAACACCCGTCCAGATGGAGAGGCTTGCCACAAGATGGGCGAAGCGCATCCGCCTGGGGCAAGTGCTACCCACACCACCGCGCCCCGGCAACCAACACATTACCCCTATCGAAACCATGATGGACCTGAAGCTACACGGCGAAGCGCAGGAAAACTGTGTCTTTACCCAATATGCAGACGAAGCGCTTGCAGGAGAAATCTACTTCTATCGAGTCGTCGTCAAGCGGGAAATTGGCACGCTGGCGATCAGGGACCAGGGCACAGATAGTCAGTTCCAACTGGCCGGCAAAAACAACGCGTGGGCATCAGATGCCATGCGCAAGCTAGTTGTCAGCTGGATGAATGACACGCGGATTTACATGTACAAGAATAGAACTGACACTGGCGAAGCGGCTGGCAACACTCCCAACAAACCACTATAAATGCCAGGCACGAATAATTTTCAACGGTTTGTGTGCACTGCTAACACTCTGTAAGCAAAAGCAAAATAATCCGCTCTTGGCATTGGATGTAACAAACCAAAGAACAGCCGAGTGAACTTGGCCGGACCAGGGACAAACTTCAATGAATAACATCGAGCACTATCTGATTGTCGATCTGGAAGCGACCTGCTGCAATCAAGAATCCATCCCGCGGCGCGAAATGGAAACCATTGAAATTGGCGCTGTCATGGTACGCGCTGACACCCTCAATACTGTCGATGAGTTCTGCACTTTTATCAAACCAGTCAGGCATCCGATACTCACCAACTTCTGTACCGAACTGACCAGCATCGAACAGACCGATGTTGATGCAGCGCTCAAATTCCCTGCTGCGGTTGATGCATTCAAACGCTGGATGTACCAATACCCAAATTTCCTCTTCTGTTCCTGGGGCGACTACGATAAACATCAGCTCAGGCAGGACTGTGGCTATCACCGTCTTCCCTTTCCCATCGGCGCGCCGCATGTCAACATCAAGGTTCGTTTCTCCGAACGCCAGAACCTCCGCAAGAAGCTGGGCATGACAGAGGCCTTGCGGCACTGTTCCATTCCACTGGAGGGCAAACATCATCGGGGAATTGATGATGCGAGGAATATGGCCAGGCTACTTCCGTTCATTTTCTGACCGCCAAGCCGAACGCAATGGAACAGAAACAGTTGCACACATCAGCCGAACGACAGAAGCAACCTATTTCGATGGTCTTTGATATGGAGACGCAGGATCCGGACGATTTTTTGACGTTGCTCCTGCTGCTGGGCCATCCGGACGTCGATCTCAAAGCCATCACCGTGACGCCAGGGACACCTCAGCAAATCGGCGTTGTTCGCCACGCCTTAAAGTGGTTCGCCAGAGAATACATCCCCGTTGGAGCCTTTAATCTGGAGCATCCGAAAGAATGTGTTTCCGCCTGGCACTACAAGGTGTTTGGCGATATCCCGCCTTCGTTTGACGCGGAGCGCGGGGGCGACCTCCTACACGAAGTTTGTGGCCCGCAAACCACGCTAGTGACGGGCGCGCCTCTAAAGAATCTTGGGCAGGCAATCCAAAAACCCAATTTCACATTGGGTCGTTGGGTAGCCCAGGGCGGTTTCGCCGGAGAGGGAGTTGTACCCGCCGCGAAACAGCTTCCAAAATTCAGTGGGCTAGCAACCTGTCCGACCTTCAACTTGAACGGCGACCCAAAGTCTGCACTGGCAGCCCTGGCGCACCCCGGCATTGAATTGAGGCACTTCGTGTCAAAAAACGTTTGCCATCGGGTCTACTACGACCAATCAATGCATGAAGCTATTCGACCGTTGAAGGATCGAAGCCTATCGCTTCAAAAAATCTGGCAAGGCATGGACAGTTATCTACAGAAGAAAAGTGAAGGCAAACGGTTTCACGACCCGCTAGCCGCCTGTTGTGCAATAGATCCCCGGATTGGACAGTGGGCACAGGTTGAAATGTACAGAGAGGGAGACCGATGGGGTGCCAGATTGTCCGAAGACAGCAACACTTGGATTATCACGGACTACGATGCCACGAAGTTCTTCAACGTGCTTACGGCATCATCTCAACGCTGAAATTTGACCAGTTTCAAAGACAACGCCAGGTTCAGCTTGAGCTACGCAGAGGAAGGTCTACAGGTACGCACCAAGAAGCGGAAAAAGCTGACCAGACCCAGGGTGCCAATAAGCTTGCCCACCAAAGCCGACGAACGCTGGTCGGGTGTCGCCGACAGGCACAGCCTGCAGGGTCAATGCTTTCCTGCCAGCATTCGGACCAAAGACCAGCCGGTAAGCAATGGAAGCACCAATGATACCTTGCAGGGCATCGCCTTCTTCCTGGATCAGATCCAGATACGCTGACTCAGCATCCCTGTATAAGTACCCTGCCCGTTCCAGGTATCGTGATACCCGTTTAGCGATCGTATGTGAGATCTTGTTCAGATCTTCCGCGGTCGGTGGCTTCACCGGCCAGAAGTAGCCTTTTGGGTCGTAGACACCATTCAGGTAAAGCATGTGAAAGTGTAAGTTAAGGTAAAAGGCTGAGCCGAAGCGCTGAATCAACGTGACTGCGCCACTTTGCACCCTTGACTTCACGGTTCTTCCAGACCGCGGGCGATGGTGACTTGGTACTGCGCTCATACGCGCTGTCAGAGAACGACTGCATGACCTTCATGATTGAAGTTGCCGAAGAGCTCGAGCCGCTTGGGTTGAATGTTCCAGCCCGAGGCGCATTCGAGCTTCCGTTGAATTATACGGAACGGATCATCAGCAGTAACTGACCGTCTCAGCCCTGCATCAAAATATTGGCGGCTTTGAATTCATCCATTCACGGGCGGCTAGGTTGCAGGGCATTCGGCCCGCCTTAATACTTCTGCATCAAGTACGACTTCGATCTCGTTGATTCCGGCAATCGTTTCGTACAGTGCGTTGTCGACATCACGAACGGCATTAATGGGCCCTGAATTATCCCCATCAACGTTTGATTCTGCGTCTAAATCGCCATAGGAATAGCTGACCCGCACCATCACATTTTGCCCCGAGCTAGACAATGTCTCTTCAACATGTCGTAGGGCGAACTTCCATTTCCCGTAGCAGGGGTTTTCTATCCAGACATAGCCAAAGCCTTTACCGTCAACGGTCGGGTCACGATCTGCTTTAGCCATCTTAAGCCCCTCAGTGGGCTCTAAATAGAACCCATCCATGCTGATACTTTGGGCGGGAAAAGTTTGGCCGACTTCAAAATACCCCGACAACAAGTCGTAGGGTAACCATAGGCGCGAGTTGGGTGCGTTTGCAGGGGAAGCAAAACCCGGTGTATGAAGGCTATGCGCCGCGGTAATTGGCTGATCTATTTGGGCGCTGTGCGAGACCGAGGGGCTGAAAACGTTGAGCCCTGGATCCCAGTAAAATTCCACCAGCACAAACGGGTACCCACCCGAACCAGTTGCAGGGGCCGTACGTGCGGGACGTCCCAACGTCGTCATTAAAACCACACCGACGATGAAGCCGCCAAGAAAAATATCGAGCAATAAGTAAGACAACCGAGTCTTCGCTCGTCTTTTCTTGTAAGCACTGAGTTCTGACAGGTTCATAACGCCTGCCTTATCTCAATAACATTGGGGCTTTCCGGGTTAATCATCGCCACGATTCCCGCATCACCTTGGAATGGCCCGAGCCGATCTTGAAGAGCAAAGCCACCAATATTGAAACTGAAACTAATAGGGTATTCTGAGCGCTTTGTTGCATTGAGTTGAAGCGGCGCTCCCTGTAGGCCCTGCGGAAAAACGAGGTTTTGGACAATGCAATCGCCCACCCTACCGGTGGATACCAACGGGTTTTGGAGTGCGGTAGTGGCCACCCTAAGCGGCATAGCTTCAATCTTCATCGCCTCATCAATCGGCAGTGCCTCAAACGCCGCCCCACAACTTGAAATACGTAGCCGAACAAGGGGGTGTGCATTCAAGTCACGAAGCCCAGGCGGCAAAGTGAGATCGCTATTTGCCGTGACGCTGCCCTGCCCGTTGATCTCGACAATTTTCAGGAAGGTCAATAAAACGATGATAATCCCCATTGCCCCCATCATTAAGTCGGCGAACGAGTTTGCGAAGGCAGGGTTTCTCTGCTTCTTGAATTGGTGTTTGATTGACATGATGTCGCCCTAGCCGTGAATACTCTTCCAAATCAACACTTCTTCAAGGGTTTGAATCTTCTCCCAGCAGTACTCAAGAATGATCACACCGGCGACCGCAATGGCCGTGGTGATAAACGCTAAACCTAACTGCTCGAACAGGGCATTCACGCTCGCTGCCGCTGCAGGTCCTGTGCCGCTGACCGCCGCAGCGGCATTGGGCAGCGCACCTGAGATTCCGTACACAGTGCCGAACAAACCGATTAATGGCAGAACATTAATGAGTTGATCAATTGAGCCTCGGCTTCGAATTAACTCGCGCTCGTAATTGTCAGCATCGATTTCACCCTGCATAAGTACCGCAGAAGGAATGAATGCACGGCGAACCCAGTCTTTTTGAGTAGGTTGGTTTACAACAACCTGAACCATCCGCCAAAGCAAGCGCAGGGCAAGATAGCTAATCAGAAAAAAGAGTGCTAGCTGAATCTCACCGCGAAACGCCTGGTACACAAAACGAGGGTTTTTTACGTTGTCATGGCGATAAAGTTCATTGACCAGCATGTAGGACAAACGAAAAACCGCTTCACTGAGCTGCGAAGGTTCCTCTGTAAACCAATTCAGATCCACCAAATCGACAGCACCAACACCAGGCGCCACAGAGTAGTACAGGCCGCCCACACCCGACGGGTTATAGATCATGGGCTGAAGCTGGCCGCCCCTAGTGGTTAGCGCCGGGTCATAATGGCGGTACGGCACCTTCATCACATTCTTGATTGCCGAGGCGATATCGACATCTTTTACACTGTCGCGCTGGTCAGACGTAAACGTAATCGCATTTAGAATATTGCACATGCGTTCGCTCAGCGGGCAGAGCTCTGGAGCAATACCAGCGAGGCTGCTGGCCAAGGTTGCACTGTGCAGCCCGATATCATCAACCGAGCTGTCTTTACCGTCCCCGCCAAAGCCCGTCTCTCGGTAGAGCCGGATCAATACTTCAAGCGTCGGCACGGCCTCTGGTGTGCTTTCTGCTGACATCCGCGGCAAACCCGCCATTGCATCAACCAAGTTGAGATTATCGGATTGCAGGTCAGTGCTGAGTAAGGTCGTCGCCAACCACGCCCCGACGCCTGCACTCTCGATATCCAGAATGGCGTCTGGGTCTGCGACATCACGGCTTTCGACGATCTCAGCGGCTAACAGTAGCTCTGACAGTTCACGGTTAGACAGCGTCTTGTCATCGACCGTCACGCCATCTACGGAAATACCACTGGTGGGATAGTTTTTTAGCACGTCGGGTACGACCTGAGTCGATTGAAGGCCTTCGAGGAAGTCTTCATGCGACCCGACTAAGAAGCTCTGATACACACTGTAGCCAATCAAGATTGAGAAATAGATGATCAGAGCGTGGGTCACGAAGTAGATTGGAAATAATCGACTTCTCACAGCCGTTGAGTCAGAAGTGATCTTCTGAAACACATTTTTTATTTTTTCTATGATGTAATTCATTAGTTGATCCCGCAGGACAGATTTTTGTTGGCGGACAAGGCGCGCAGAAGCCGCACCGGGCCAATACCGTAACGTTGAGTTGGATTCTCTACCGCAAGTAGCGCTTTCACCGAGCCTACGCGCGGGTTACTCGGAAGCTCAGCCAAGCAGCGCTGAAGATTAAGTAGGCTGATCTTAGCCGCTGCGTTGAATTGATTACTACCCTCCAGGGGCAGCACATTTTCGCAGCTAAGGTCTTCAAGACCGTTGCTGTAATTAACACAAGCATACGGGCGTAATTCGAAGCTCACGCCGTCTTCAAGCTGTAGCTCTACCAGTTCGATGCGTTCGCTTCGGTTGACGTAAATGTCAATCCAGGCCCCATCACGCTTAGCGATACGGGTATACAACTGCGCCTTGGTGACGTCGAGCAAGTCAATGCCGCTGGATTTTAAATAGGGGTTAAATTTAGGTACGGTATAGTGCGCAACAGGCTGAGCACGTTGAATATCGGTTACCGAGTAATACTCACCGTCACCCCATACGCTGTAGAACAACATTGGGCGCGAACTGCGCTCGACCTCGGCATATTCCAGCCACAGACGATGATTTTGCAACCACTGCTCTGGCCGGTCTTCACACACCAAGAAGTTGGCCATGGCATTGATCAGGATTGAGATACCGCTATCCGCCCAGTAGGCATGTTGCCCGTGTTTATCAACCGCGACATTTTCGAAACGGCTCTCACGCTCATCGCTCACCCGCGCTCTGAATTTCAGGCGGTCTTCATCTTCCGTCATCGTGATATGCGTCACTCCACAACTTGCAATCTCAGAGTCGAGGGGGATATTGACCCCACGCTCTGGAGGGATGCGTCCCGTCATTATGTAAGGCACGGCGTCGTTCATAAACCGATCGGTCTCATCCATATTTAGTTGCAGGATTTTATTGGGTTCGATAGTGCTGCGAATCGCCCGTAAGCTTTCCATCGCACGTTGATTCCGCTCATCAAAAGTGGCTGATTCATCGGCAACAAAGCAATCGCCAGTCAGCCTTGAACGCCAGCCCGACCGGCAACGTCGTTCGAAAACGGCGGCGTCGTTGTCCTTGTTGAGCCAGAAATAGAACGCTTCGTTGCCGTAGTGCGTCTCACTGCGCGTGACGGTGTTGATGGTGACCTCAAGCGTCGTGCTATTTGAGAACCAGCCTGAGAAGAAAGGTTCATCGAACTCGACAAGGCACGAGGGGCGGTAGCCCGTTTGGCTGAAGACCATTCGTTTGATGGCTCGGTCGGCATGGTGAGTGAGTAGCGAGGCCTGATCGAGCGCACAGGAATCACCCGCTTGATTGACGTCAGCAATATAGTCCTCGAACTGTTCGAGATCGGCCTTGAAGATGTCAATCTCTAAAGTTTCCTGAACTTGTGTCGATGCGACGACCTCTTCGAAAAGGCGCCCTTCAAACACGACACTCCTTGCCCACGGCTCCTCACCGTCTTCTGGGTGGGTATAACTAATATTGAATACCGGTAATCGCTGTGATGCGTAGTACGCACGTTCATCATCTTCCTTTTGTAGCGCCAATGGCTCGCGATCGGAGTTATACCTGGCCACCGTTTCAACCAACCGATAGTTGTCATCAACGTAGTAGACGTCAATATCGCCCCATGTTTGCAGGTTGCTGGGCTTATTCCGCTTCACGCAAATAGTGCCAAAGGCATCGTCAGAGAGCCATTGGTATGGATAGTAGTGAGGCCGGGATTGATTCGACCATTTCGTCACGAAACCCCATGTTTTGTTGCGGAAATCACACGCGGCCGCGGAATTGCCATCAACGGTAGGGTTGCGAGACGGAGGTGCATCGTCTAACACTTCAGTTTGCGACGTATCTTTCAACTCTTCTTCAGTGGGCGGAAGAGTGCAGCAGGGGTTACTTCCGCCTCGGTCATCACCGTCGCCACCATCGCCGCCGCCGGAGCCATCGCCACCGCTGTCGTCGCCGCTATCTTCACCTGAGCTTGGGTCACCCGCGGGGGCAAGTTTGATCTGTGGGTTTTCGAGCCACTTCAAGATATCTTTGAGATCAACATTGAGTAGAGACGCAATGACCGCCGCAATATATTCAGGGGTCATCTCTTTCTTCGACGGGGTCGTCACTCTGAACGTTAACGCATCGAACACGGTTGCTCGTAATTTAGCGCGGCTGATCTCGGCTTCAAAATCAGCACTTCCTATTTCTTTGCCGAATAGATCTAGGTCGAAGCCCATCTCGATGAGACCATCGACGATAAAGGGGCCGAATTCGGCTGAGAGGCGACCACTACCGATTCCCAAGTCAACGGCGGCACTACCCTTGATACACCGGTCAGGGCATTGATTTACATAGATGGCCAATGCCGTTTTGCTGAGTTCAACATCAAAGATGCTTACCCGCGTATCGATTTCTGCCAATTCATCCTTCGGCTTAAACGCACCACGCATGGAGGCGCTGAAAATACGCTCTAGAATTGGTGCGGTCTGGCCGTCGAAGGTAACTTGGGCGTTCTTGAAATCCAGCACACCTCTCGCCTGAAGGAAAGGCACGGAGTTGATGACGATTAAGTCGCCCTCAAGAATAAGCTTTTGCAGGAAGCGTTCGGGGTCATCCGTCGTCAATAAAGCATCGATCTGCAGGATCTCAGACAATGGCGGCGCCACGATTGTTAGGGCCCCTAACGCCCCCACTTCTTCATTTTCAAAGTCATAGAATACGCCGGGGCGCACAAGGAACACGGGTACAGGGGCGGGAATCAATGGTAAGGCGTAGGCTACCCGCACTTCTAACCGGCCACCGAATTTAACTCCCGCTTGGGAAATATAAATTGGGTCGGCTTTCAGCTCACCCAAAGCATCGAGCTTGATATTGACGAAGGCACCCAGAACGACATCGTAGTTGGGCGCAATCGTGATGTCTTTGACCCCGGCTTGAACGGGGCCAGAACTAAACGTCACATAGTCCTTCAGGAAGCTCGCCATTTCGCCTTGCAGTGCGTTTCTGATCGCAGCTTCATCGAACTGAATCGCAAAGACAGGGTTGGGTAGCAAATCAATGTTGCCGGTGATCAACGGTAAGTCATTATTTACCCGAAGCGCTACTTCGGCCCCCGCCTCCAATTGGCCACTTGCGCCTGGAAATTCGATAGTGATATCAATGCGCTCAACCTCCTTTGGTAGTGTTCTTCGCGCCAAGGTCTCCAGTTTCGATTCCAGAATGTTTGCGACACGGTTTTTAAATATCCGGTCGAGTTCAGCATCAATTGAAACGTGGCCTGAGGCGTGAACGGTGAGAGTTCCGAAAGAGACTTTTCCGAAAAGTTCGGGGCGGTCCAAGGTGACATCCACCAGAAAGGCATTTTTGGAAAAGCGAGCATTGGTGAGCAACAAGCCCTCTTTAGCGACATCGCCAAGCACGCGCTTAACCTCAGCTTCGACAAAGGGCGCTAAGGTGCCGTCGTCTTTCACTTCAGAGAAGTCATAACCCGGGCCGTCTTCCGTCACCTTAACTTGAATATCCCGCAGCTTGACCGACTTCCCTGCCACCTCGGTATCCACCGATACTTTGCACTGAATCAGCGCATCGGAGGGCGTTGTTGTCGCTTCAGCTTCATCTGCGGCCACACTGATGCCAAAGAAATCGAGCTGCAAGCTATCGCAACTGAGTTCCTGATCGATCATATCAGCAATAATCCGAGTGCCTTCACATCTGGCTAGGGACTCCACTTGAGTTCGCAGCGCATCGTCTGACACTGTCAATCTGAAACTGGGGATATCAAGACCGACTTGAACAGACTCGGCCGCGCAATTCGGTGTCGACACCTGAAACGCTAGGGGAAGGGTGAAGTCATCGAGTTGTTCAATGTACCCTGGCGCATCCAATAATAGGCCAACGTCGACAGGCAGGCCGCTCAAGACATCTCCCATCAGCTGCTGCTTATACTCCTCGACTTGATTGAGTAAAATCTGTGGCGGCGTGTCAAACTGAAAGCCCTTAACGGTGACTTCATCGTTTAACACATTCGCGTACACGTCAACGCCCCAATCAAAGCGTGCGCCGTTCACTGAACCCGACAGCACTAGCGCCATTTCAGCTGCGAGCTCTGCTGTCCCAAGCGCAGGCAAGACGTTGGAATCATTATTTACTGCTTCATAGAACGCACCGCAGCTATTGGCACTAATAGCAGCGCTACCTTGGCCCGCAAATGTAAGTGACCAATCCTCGGAGATGGGTATTTTGTAGGCTGCGGCCCACTCTTCTAATACACCCGGGAGGACTTGCGAGGTGATAGTGTCGCACATCGCAAACCCGGTCTGTTTCAGATCCAGCACTACCTTTCCGTCGGCAATAAGTGGGACCGTCGCATTCACTTCCCGTAATGGCAAAATCATGTCCACCGTTCTTAAATCGTCACTGATCGTCCAATAGGGGGCGTTATTGATCCAATCCCCCATAAGGCCAAGGCTATTCAGCGCGCGGCGTGAGTCTTGAATATTCGAGATGATGGTGTTTGCTTCGACCTCTAAACGACGGAACCCTTTCGACACGGAATCGATAGTCTCCGCCCGAACAATATGATCAATAACCATGCCGGTATCAATGGCTTTGAACGCTAGGTTAGCTGCGTTTGGACACTCGCCTAAGTATTCAACGTCTGGCATGCGAACCAAAATTTCCAACCGTGCTTGATACAATTGGCGATTATCAAACTGACTGCGGCGTTTGCTTTGATCTTCGATGACCGAGAATCGATAGCCCACGGGCTGTTCAGCAGTTGGTAGCTGCCCCCAAGCCGAGGGCCCCATCTCGGCGTCGCTTGTTAACTCATCAAGTTCGCTACACAGTTGCGTCGCCATGTACTTTGCGGCCCCATCAGTCACCGTATCGACGACTTGGCCAACATCTTTCAAATCACTGAGCTGCTCGGCAAGAACTTGAATGTTTACTCCGACTGAGTCTACATAACGGATAACTTTCTGCTGCGCTGCCATAAGTTGGGCAATGTCGACAGTTGCCTGCTGAATCTGCTCGTTTGATATTGTGAACTTCTGTTGTTTGAGTAGTTTACGAGCCGTCTTTGCGTCGTCTCGAATCGCTTCTGCGGCCTTCCCTTCAAGATGCTCCAGCGCATCAAGGGGCAGCGAATTGATTGCGTCAAATAGCCGTGCGTAGGCTTCAGCCTCAATTTCTAGAAGGACAACATGCTGAAGTCGCTCGCCTACTTGCTTTAGATCACTTTGGCCATTGATCACCGCCTCTAATTCGATGCGTAGCGGGGTCGATGGCAAAGCTAACTGGTGGAAAATAATGGGTAGATAGCGGAAGAATGCCGCTTTAAGAGCGACACCCTTGGCGTCAAAGTAGACCATCTGCGACGCTTCAGGGAATGCTAAGGAAACGGCCTCATTGAACGCATCGGCATCAAAGTTAGCCGGAGATTCAGCTAATACGCGCAACGCCGTTTGTAAAGTCAGTACTCGATGGCAAGCACTATCGTAAGCAGACGCGTTGTTATTCCGCTCAGCTTCAGAGGCTTGTGCGGCTAGGGCGAGCAATTGCATTTCGACGAACGAATAAAAAACTCGCCCTCCGTCAGAAGCGAGCGCAGCGAGGCGTGCTTGAGTAGCAGCCGAGGAGGAATCAATGACCAAGTCGGTGAGCTCGGTACAGGACTCTGGTACTAAGTTCAAATCGCCTTGAGAATACGACATTAAGAAGCGGCTGAATTCGGAGAACAGCTGAGTATCGAAGCCGTGGTCACTGAGTGTTTGATTGATGAAAACTAAGCTCTCTTCGTCGACTTTTCCTGACGACAGTTTTTCAATTTTATCGAATTGGTATTGAAGTTGATAAAGTTGGAATTCCCAGTCGTTAAGGTATCGCGGCTTGGTAGGCTCCGCGCCAATGCAAACAGACAGGAATAGGGCTAGCGTGGCTAACACACACTTTGGAGGCATCATCAGTACAGTCTCCGGGTCTGGTTCGCGGTTTCCGCACTCGCGGGAGGACTGTGCCGGGCCGAAACGAAGCCGGAAACGAGATCGGAGTACATAGCCATAATGCCGCTGAGCGCTCCCGGTAGTGCACTCATGCTCTGTTCGGTCCAACCGAGACCTTCATTGGCCGAAGCATTGATGCCATCCACTGCCGAAACCAGCTCAAAGGGTGCGCGATTGTGCGCGGCGACAATCTGGGAGCCCGAGGCCGACTCGGTACGGGCTTGCTCAACAGAACTGACCTCTACAGCGACGCGGGCGCGCGCCTGAATCGTGGGCGCAGCCGTGGAGCCTGGGTCGTTAGCCAGTAACGCCTGTACCATCGCGAGCTTGTCTGAAGTCAACGCAATCTGTTTGTCGAGTTTGGTCAGCTCTGCCTGGAACGGGACCATATTCGCAGCATTGATCTGGAGGGGCACTGATACATCCACGGCGCACTGAGCCGCTTTGAGGCCGAGTCCATAGATTTTTGTGCACTCGGGCTGAGACGGCCACTGCGACATGCCGTACAGGGCGGCGGTCCCCAGAGCAAAGTCGGTGACGTTTGTCCTGTGACCCGAGTTGGTGGCTATGCCAGCGGTATAGGCGGTCAGTGCGATGAGTCCCACCTCACTCACAGGTGAGAGCTTCGCCTGATCGCCCATGTTCAGCACGTACTGGGCTTTGAGGGTGCTGGCGCAATGAACGGCTCCCTGCATACCAGAAGGAAAGTGCACACAGGGGCGGACCATTGCGGTTCGGTTGGCATCGCGGCCCTCATCAATAGTGTGACTGTCAGGGCTCACATAGGGATTGAAGAGGTTGCAGCCAGACAGGCCAGGATCTAAACAGATTGCCGTGACAGCCATTCTGGACATTGTCATCCGTGACATAGGGCTTACGATCCGTGTTAGGCGCCACATTGATTGTAGCCAATGCCGGTGATTCGTCAACTGTCGATTGCCTTGAATCCAGCTGCTCTAACTCGAAGGTCCGTGCCCCGTGTGCTCACTTCGCCTTGAGGTAACCGCACCGTACGGCCGAGGTGTTTTCCAACTTGCTGACATGCATGCAAGCCTGCGCGAACAGATCCGTACGCCCGGTACCCCAGCATGGTATTGCCAAGTTAACTGCCCCAGATTGATAGAATCTGGTGAATGATTACCTACAAGCGCCACTGATTCCCACCAGATATCATCTCCTACGCCGTCTGGCTCTACTACAGGTTCATTCTGAGCCATCGTAACATTGAAGACCTCCTTGCGGAACGCGGGATTGTCGTCACCCGGGAATCGATTCGCCTCTGGTGCATAAAGTTCGGCGCTCTCTACGCCAGAAGATTGAAGCGGCGGCACCGTGGACATGGCGACACCTTCTTTATCGATGAGGCCTTCGTAAAGATCAAAGGCAAGCAGCATTACCTATGGCGGGCTGTGGATCAGGATGGTGAAGTGGTCGATGTGCTCCTGCAGGCCACACGGGATGGGGCGGCTGCCAAGCGCTTCTTCAGGCGGTTGCTACGTTCTCATGGTGCTGCGCCCAGGAAGATCGTGACAGACAAACTACGCAGTTATCCGGTTGAGCGCCGAGAAGTAGTCCCAGACGCAATCCATGTAACGGATCAGCAAGCCAATAATCGAGCCGAGCAATCGCATGAGGCGACCAGGATGAGGGAGCGTGGGATGAGGCGATTCAAGCCGGTCACCCAGGCTCAGCTTTTTGTCACAGCCCATGCAGGGGAATAAGAAGAATTAACCACGTTTTCCTGCCGATTTCCAAGTACTGTTTCCGAAAGGCGTTCTGGTGAGGACAGAATTCAAGGAAATCTCAGCAATAAAAACCTTCAATAAAGACCTTGGCACTGAATCTCGGTCTGAACCTGCAATTCTCTCCCGATCAGACCGAGCCACCCCCATCAACGCGGGTTAATGTCAGAATAGTTGTCCTGAATTCTCGAAGAGACCGGTCGGCGGCGAACGGTTTCTGGTCTGCGATGCCTCATCCAGTCTCAGGTGTTTGAGGATCTTCTCGATGACCTCTCCTCGATACAAGCGATGACCTTTACCTTGCCTCCGCACTTGGCACACGTCTTTTCTGTCTATGGCGGGAGGCCGCCCCGCGAAGACTCGCTTTAGTCGTTGTGCGGGGCGGCCATCCGCCCATGTCATCGAATAAGCCTTATTCCCAGACTGGCCCTTTGTCTCTGCTTCATCTGCAGGCTTTGTGGGAACAACAACTTCACGTAACTTGCTGTTCGGCGGAAGGCCGCCCCGCGAGAATACGCCATGAAATCGGGTGAGGTTCACCCTCGGCTTTGGAACAAGTGCAGCCAGGCGCCCCATGAAGACTGGGCGTCCCCTTCCATCGGGCTCAGGACAACATGAGAAGTGCCATCGTCATACCGGGTCTTCAACGCCACGATCACATTACCGTTGACAGCTAAGACAAACGCTGCACCGCAATCGCGGGTCGCGTGATATAACGACATAGGCGCTCAAGCTTCTTGCGCTGGTGTGATTTACAGGCGACGCCTGCGTGCTTTGAAAAGCCACTCTGCTTGCTCACCAGGTCACTCGATTTCTGCCGGGTGTCGCCGACAGGCACAGCCTGCAGGGTCAATGCTTTCCTGCCAGCATTCGGACCAAAGGCCAGCCGGTAAGCAATGGAAGCACCGATGATACCTTGCAGGGCATCGTCTTCTTCCTGGATCAGATCCAGATACGCTGACTCTGCATCCCTGTATAAGTACCCTGCTCGTTCCAGGTATCGTGATACCCGTTTAGCGATCATATGTGTGATCTTGTTCAGATCTTCCGCGGTCGGTGGCTTCACCGGCCAGAAGTAGCCTTTTGGGTCGTAGACACCATTCAGGTAAAGCATGTGAAAGTGTAAGTTAAGGTAAAAGGCTGAGCCGAAGCGCTGAATCAACGTGACTGCGCCACTTTGCGCCCTTGACTTCACGGTTCTTCCAGATCGTGTGATCAGATAAGTGCTGATCACACGATGCACGATAGTCGGAACACGGCTCATCACCGTCGGATCGGTCTCTTCGGGAGGACCTCATCCACCAGATGTGCAGCGCTATCAACCATCAGCCTTGCACCACACGAATGAAAGAACCCACGTCTCTTGCAACTGAACGCCACCAGCTTCTCATGATGGCAAGTCTCACATCGAACACGCAGAAAGCCATGCTCGAGCCGACCGCACTTCAGATAGTCTTCAAACTCTCTGACAACATAACCTGGCAGGCCTCTGACCCGCTCTGCCAACATGTTTTGGAAGTGAGGCCAGTGTTCATTAACCAGTTGGTAAAGAAGCCTGTTCTCTGGTTGGTGTCTTCGATATTGAAACGAACCAACGGGCCAGAAATCGTCCTGGAGTGTATTGGCAGGCAATCTTGAGCGTCACGATTTGAGTGTGACAAACAGACTTACGCCCTGGCAGCCAATTCAGTATCCGCGTTCTCAACTCTAACAAGAGGGACCTCTCCCTGCAGCACTGTGCGAAGAGAGGTAAATCCAGTGTCGGAGTCAGACTACTCTCGATGCCTAGCGAACTGCACTCAGCTTCCGCTGGTTGAACGTTCCGAAAAATTTCCGACAACTATGTACTATTATGACCCCTGTTCGAGAATGGTCGCTGCAACTGGACTATGTCAACCGAAGCGGTCAGCAAGGTTGGTTCACGCCGATTTCGAATAACCTTGCGCTTGACATCCGAATTTACTCATCCGAGTATGACAATCCACTTAGTCGATCGGTCAGCGTAGCCCTTGGAGGGTCAACGGATGTGCATTTTGACGCACAGGTTTCTGGTACGGATACCGGCACGTTCGTAACGAACGCGATGCGATCCGAGGAATATTCGCACTGTCATTAACAGCTTCGATCAAGCAAAAGGAGAACCTTGCAATGAAAAAACTGATCGCCATTGTCTTCATCCTGGAATCGCTTTTGGTTCAACCCGCTTTCGCCGATGAGACCATGACTGCGGAATGGACCGACCTGAACTATGTACTCTGCGAAGGGCTGGGCATTCATGGTTCTGGGAGAGTCGTCGTCAATGCGCGCGGTTACAAAAGCGGCAACACCATGACGATCAGAGACATCTCAGTGATCACCAAACACCCCCAATCCCATCTATCTAGCGCGAAGATCTATTACACCAAACCTAGGGGCGACAAAACGAGCCTGAACCTCATGGAACCCTGGTTTGCTACCATCAGTGAGGATGGCAGCCGAATTCTTGTGCTTCCCCGTGTGATGACATCAACAGAGCGGGGTTCACCGACGGAGCAACAAGCGATTCATGTGAGACGCGGAACCAACATCGAACTCGAGGTGCATGTTCAGTTTCCGCAGGTGGGTGCTGGCTGTATCGGCAACTCGACTGGTGAACTCGCAGTACCCTAGGCAGGCCCAGAGGGATTGCACAACCGCCGTCACAACAGGGGGACAGCAAAGTCAACACGCAGTCGACTGGAGTGCGCGCCTCCGGCAAGCTGGGCCCGATAGAAAACGTCGAGGACGCCAGTAAAGCCGATCACAAAAGGCCCCAAACGAAAATGTAACCGCGACTCAGTGATCTTTAGGATCGCCATTTCACCCTGAGCACTCTCATGGCCAAAAGACATTAACCAAGAGCGGCTTCAAGCTCGTCCAAGATTAGCGGGGCGATTCAATGCTCTCCTGACGGTAGAGTCTCTGGACGGCGGCTTGGAATCTGTTTTCGTTGGATGTAGATTAGGGTGATGCTGTTCAACAGAGGTCGGGGTAACATAAGGCTTAATTGCCTGCCAAATGTCACGCAACCGCAAAAAGAGGTGAACCCATGGCCAAACGCTCCATTTTGTTCTCAATGCTGCTCATGGTCGTTAGCGGGGCAGTCTCCCAAGAGGATGCTTTCAGCTTCCTTGTCCCCGAGTTTTTTGGACCTTCGGACTTCATCACCCACTGTCCACTCGAATCGACAATGATTCGCGGCAAAGACGATTGCGCCTGGGAGGGCGGCGGATTCAAAGCTCAGAGGAAAAAAGGACCGCATTTGGCCTTGGATCTTGAAACCATAGACCCAGAAGGAAAAGTGTTCGCCGCCGCTTCCGGGAAAGTTGCGCTGGTTGGTCTTGAAAAGAATTGGAAGAATTTGGGTAACGTCGTGTTTATACAACATGATGATGGCAGTTACTTCACTCTCTATGGCCACTTGAGCGAGGTCTTAGTAAAGGCAGGAGAAAGAGTTTCAGGCGGCCAGCAGATTGGCACTTTGGGCTACTCAGGAAACGCCAAATGCCTGAAGGATAAAGGCCTGAGAATGCATGTGCATTTTGCCGCATTTCGCTCAGTCGCCAGCTCAGATTTCCCCGCAGCGAGACCTATCACTCAGTGGAAGCAGGAAGGAGATGCTCTGCCGTCAACGTTTGGTGTCGTGGGTCCTCTTGATACTTCCGCGCGACTCCGAGCAATTCACGAGTGCTTGTACTGATTGCCATTCTGACGACCTAAAACAGTTACTTATGAGCAAGCTGAACAGCTTGCTGCAAGCAACAAAGATCTAATCCAAAATCACGTAGAAGGTCGTTTCGCATTTGGGGCAGTCCGCTGCTCCGTGAAGTTCTTTACCTTCCTTCATCTTAATCTCGGCAACACCATTGTTGTTTGTAATCTGGTTAAGTTCGCGCCCTTCGGGAACGCCAACCCAAATTAAGCTGTTACATTTGGGGCACGGTGCCTTAACGTTTTTCATCTTGCTTTCCTCAACTAAAAAGAGATATTGCCGACCACCCCCCCCCGCTCTGCTTCTTGATGAGAAGACTGGCGCCGCGAAGCGGAGTCAATAAGAACGCACACTCCCTTCCTCAATCTAGATGACGCAACCGACCGGGAGCACTGATGCAGTTTTAACCATCAAACCTGAAGCTGATTTCGACAAGGTCAACGGCCTGGCCGCAGAGCCTGTCAAAGTAACCCAGTTGTATGTCTGGCAGGCTGCTGACCGCGGCGTTAACGCCATGCTGTGAGACATCCGACAACAGGTCAATCACCCGTTGTTCAAGCAGGGTAGATACAAAAGTCTCCCAATCAAGTGCAAGCGAACCTGTTGGTTGGCCAATGTCCAGCTTCTGCGCCCGACTCCCGGCGGGCGCACCACGCCTGACGTTCCAACGCCAGTGGGCATCCATAATCTCACCTGCCTTGACCTGTCGTTCAAGCGTTACCGCTGCCCGCACCAATACCAGGTACACCGCTTCGACCAGGTGGTAGCCCGCTATGCGGTTGTCTTCCAGTATCGCAAGCAAGGCAGTCTCATCTGCCGCCTCTTCCAGCATCTCTACCAGAAATTTGCCCTGCTTGCTTTCTTCCTCCAGCTGCTGGCGAAGCAGGCCACTATGGTGCGGTCCAAGTTGGCGCATCTCGGGTCTCAACGCATCCATTGCATACTGCAGCGATATATTGAGGTCGGCGCGCTGGAACCAATGGCGCGCCACATCCAGTTGATGCAAAAAACAATCACGCAACGTTAGTGGTTCTTCCCGGGTTACCGACGTTCTCCCTGCAGAGAGTACCAGGTCTGACGCGGCCCCCACGCGTATGGCCGCAGCGTAAAGCCGCGATGCCGCGGCCCTGGCCATTGCCCCCCGCGGTGCCGGTGCGCATTCAATCTGGGCCGCAAGCTGGCGGCGCCAGTCATCCACGATCTCAAGCTGCGCCTGGTCCAATGGGGCATGCAGCGCAATTTCACCGGTTAGATGAGCAACTGCGCCCAGCGCGGCGATGCAACGGGCGATGTCGACCTCTCCCAGCGTTCCCTTTGCCAGGACCCTGGTCGCCTCCCGATAACCGTTTACAACGCCACAGGCCATTAAGGTTGCCAGGTAACGGTTCAATTCAATTTCTTCAATCGCCAGCGCAGCTTGTAGCGAAGCCGCCAATTCAGCTTTCATGGCCCCGCGGCCCAATAACTGCACCTGGTCACCGGGTATTCGGCTGACCAGGATTGACGGGGATTCCTCGGCCGCGGCCAGCATCTGGTTTAGCGCGCTATCGTTGGCGAGTTTGGGCAACTCGCGAGCCGGGTCACGGCTGAACAACCTCGCATAGGGCAGCAGCTCTTCCGCAAGTGGCGGCCAGAAAACTTCCAGGGTGGGGTCAACATTGCGCCTGAGAGAAAAGTTGAATTCAGCGGTTGAGCCGACTACCAGCATGGGCAGGATATGTGTGAGACTCCACTGCCCTGGATTGGCAGGACGTAATGTTTGCGCTCCCCTGTCCCTTAACCCGAGCAGCAGGTCGATGTCAGCGGGATGGCCGCTAAATCGCCAGTAGAGTGGCAGGTCGGTAGGCTCCTGTTCCTCCAGGACAAGCTCAACGCCATCCAGTTGCGCAACATTGATGCCGGTCTCATCGGTTTCGGTAAACGGGAGCAGCAGAGAACGGTCTACACTGTCTCGGCTGTGCGTTTCAACAATCACCAATAAACCGGTTTGTCCTGCAAGTGCAATCACCTCCCTGAGTCGGCGGGCATCATCCTCTAGCCATTCACCCACTCCCCGAATCATCACGACCGCAACATCAGCGCCAAACACGCGCCTTTTGAACCAGTGCTGCCAGGCATCATTGTTTGCAAGATGCCGGCCTGATTCGTCCTGACCCAAAAAGGCTAACCAGCGTGGCGCTGAAGAAGGCAACAGGATGCTGGGCAGGTAACGGTTCAGTATCCAGCGAGCGCCAAGAAACAGCGCAAGTACGCCCAGGGGCAGTTTCAGAATGTCCAGGGGATCAACGGCCTCAAACTGCAGTTTTATGCCATGCAGCAACGCCTGCGCCAGCGTCAGTTCGCTGCCATCAGCTTCAGCCCTGAGCCAGCCAAAACCAGCAAACACACAGGCCAACAGCACGAGCATTGCGACAAGGTCTCGCCAGGCTTTTGCTGTTGATACCAGTTCCACCAGCGCCTCTTGCCAGCGGCGCCGACCAGACATCAGAACCTCCTCAAACAACGGCCAGTTCGCCAACTGATCGCGCAAGGCCAGCTCCGATCGGAGCGTGTAATCAATGACAATGGGTGGAGCCAGCTGCTTGCCAAGGGAATCCAGCAGCGCCACCAGGTCCTGACAATCGGCGGGTATCGGCATTTCACCACTTTGTGATTTTGCGCTTGCCTCTCGCACCAGCGCCAGATCCTCTGCCAACCGGGTGATCACTTCCGATGTTGTAGCCACCAGGCCAAGGCGATGTGCCGCACTGCCCCCCTTGCGGGCAAGCCTGGCAATCCCATGCAGTACATACTGGCGAAGCTGCTCTTCAGCGACAGGCTCAAAGCTGAGGCGCCTTGACTGTCCATCAACCTTACAAATATGGTGCAACACATCTGCCGATGCTGGTTCAACGCTTTCATCCCCTGGAACATCCGCACACCAGGCTCGCAGGCAGTCAATGCAGCCCGCACCCGTCAAAAACCGCGCCAGTTTTTCTGGCTCTTCCAACCGTTTGGCATCCAGATGGGACGCTAGCTCGCCAGCAAAAGAGCGCATCTGAGACTCATGGGCCCGGGCACGAATCCATTCATCCTGGTTACCAAACTGCGGTGGAGGGTCGGACGATTGCCCGGCGATGTCTTGAACGGGTGAAAAGCCACCACCTTCGCCCTGGGCAACCCATGAAGGATCGATTTGGTTACCGAAGCAGTGATTAACACCAAGATCGCGAACAACCACCATTCCAAGTTGAAGCAACAGACCGATTTGGTTTCGAAATAGCACGTTGGCGGAAATTGCGCCCACCACCGTGCTCGCCGCGTCAGCACTCTTCGAATCTCGCTGCAGGGCGATGCCAGTTGTATTCCCCCAGCACTCATTGCCGCTGAGCGTCTCCACCTCTGCCGAGAACAACACCATGCCAGCACCGCTGTTGTCATGGCAGCGGTTGTCGATCAACGCCACCACCCTGCTCGCCGAGTCAGCACTCTTCGAATCTCGCTGCAGGGCGATGCCAGTTGTATTCCCCCAGCACTCATTGCCGCTGAGCGTCTCCACCTCTGCCGAGAACAACAGCATGCCAGCACCGCTGTTGTCATGGCAGCGGTTGTCGATCAACGCCACCACCCTGCTCGCCGAGTCAGCACTCTTCGAATCTCGCTGCAGGGCGATGCCAGTTGTATTCCCCCAGCATTCATTGCCGCTGAGCGTCTCCACCTCTGCCATTAACAACACAATGCCTGCACCGCTGTTGTCATGGCAGCGGTTGCCTTCCAACGCCACCACCCTGCTCGCCGAGTCAGCACTCTTCGAATCTCGCTGCAGGGCGATGCCAGTTGTATTCCCCCAGCATTCATTGCCGCTGAGCGTCTCCACCTCTGCCGACACCAACCCTATGCCTGCATCGCTGTTGTCATGGCAGCGGTTGTCAATCAACGCCACCACCCTGCTCGCCGCGTCAGCACTCTTCGAATCTCGCTGCAGGGCGATGCCAGTTGTATTCCCCCAGCACTCATTGCCGCTGAGCGTCTCCACCTCTGCCGAGAACAACACCATGCCAGCACCGCTGTTGTCATGGCAGCGGTTGTCGATCAACGCCACCACCCTGCTCGCCGAGTCAGCACTGTCCGGATCCCGCTGCAGGGCGATACCGTGTTCATTGCCCCAGCATTCATTGCCGCTGAGCGTCTCCACCTCCGCCGAAGCCAACAGCATGCCTGCATAGCTGTTGTCATGGCAGCGGTTGCCTTCCAACGCCACCACCCTGCTCGCCGAGTCAGCACTGTCCGGATCCCGCTGCAGGGCGATGCCAGTTGTATTCCCCCAGCATTCATTGCCGCTGAGCGTCTCCACCTCCGCCGAAGCCAACAGCATGCCTGCATAGCTGTTGTCATGGCAGCGGTTGCCTTCCAACGCCACCACCCTGCTCGCCGAGTCAGCACTCTTCGAATCTCGCTGCAGGGCGATGCCAGTTGTATTCCCCCAGCATTCATTGCCGCTGAGCGTCTCCACCTCTGCCGACACCAACCCTATGCCTGCATCGCTGTTGTCATGGCAGCGGTTGTCAATCAACGCCACCACCCTGCTCGCCGAGTCAGCACTGTCCGGATCCCGCTGCAGGGCGATACCGTGTTCATTGCCCCAGCATTCATTGCCGCTGAGCGTCTCCACCTCCGCCGAAGCCAACAGCATGCCTGCATAGCTGTTGTCATGGCAGCGGTTGCCTTCCAACGCCACCACCCTGCTCGCCGAGTCAGCACTCTTCGAATCTCGCTGCAGGGCGATGCCAGTTGTATTCCCCCAGCATTCATTGCCGCTGAGCGTCTCCACCTCTGCCGAGAACAACACCATGCCTGCACCGCTGTTGTCATGGCAGCGGTTGTCAACAAGCGATACACCCATTGAGATTTCACCCGTTGACGCGGCAAAAACTGATATTCCGGAAGCCCCGCCCGACCACACCTTACAATTCTGGATCAAGGCGCCTTCGCCCGAGATCAGGCTGATGCCACTACCACCAGTTCGGCGAACCTTGCAGTCACTTACTACCGACCCGGTGGTAGCGCGCAGGACAATGCCCCTCTGGAAGTGCAATGTGGGGTTCCCATCGACAGTTACATCTCGTAGTCGCGCGTTACTGGCGCGATCAACAAAAAGTAACCCCCACTCGGTCGCCATGGGAGCATCGTCTGGCAAAACGGGACCGTCTGGCTCCAAACGTTTTGGCACGCTAACGGCCCTGCTCTGGATCGTGAGCCCGATAAGGGTCACATCATTCACACCCATAGCCATCACCGCAGGGCCTTCACCGCGGTGCACAAGAACAGCGCCATATCCATCCAGCGTGACGCCTTCCGGAACCCTGATACCGCGCGACGAGAAATAGTGACCAGGGTCGAGTCGCACTACATCACCGGGTCGGGCACGCGAGAGCGCCGCCTCAATGCCGTCGCAGCCATCCGCTTGCGTGCACGCGAACTCGGTCATCTAATTGACCCCGGTGATACCCTTGCCGGACTATCCGACAAAAGGTGGAGTGATGCAATCTCATTGGCAGAAGTGCCCGGTTGTCCAAAATCCCGCGCAAAAGTCGAGACGGTTTCGCGTTCTATCGTACGGTAAGGCAAGAGTTGTGGTGCTGGATGGGCAAGCACCAGCCCCAGCAGACGTCGGAAGTCGCCATTGGACAGCCTGGGCGCGTAGCCGCGCTGCCTCTTGACCGGGTGTCTACGAAACTTATGCACCAGGAACTCAAAGGCAAGCGGGTGACTTGCAGCACCGGATAACAAATCGAGGTTGTGTTTGTCCCAGGCGCCTGCCCGTGATATCACCCGCCCCAGCGCTGCGCCAAACAGGGCATCATCCATCGGCAAAATCCCAAGCTGCAGCGCCAGGGAACAGAACCATGGCTTGTTCTGGTGCGTGGCTGCCAAACTGATCCACTGCTGCAGCAGAGTCCACTTAAACCGCAGTCTCGTCAGGTCTCTCTGGTATTGCACAAATCCTGTCTCGACCTTAACCAACAGCGCAACTATCGCAGCGACGACATGCAGCCTTGGTACGCCATAGCGTGATTCAAAACGGATTTCATGCATCGTTTGTGGTCGCGGGACGTCGACTCCATCCATCAGAGCGGACGACCGCACAGCGCTATCCGCCAGGGATGCTCCTGCGCTGGCAATTCGATTCCCGGCAAGTTGAAAGCGAACCCAGTACGCCAGGTCCGCAGCAATTGAGCGCCGCATCCAGGATTGGTCAGGAAAGGGCTGACGCAAGACGTCATGATAGATCATGGCGGCAACCTGGTTGGCAGCAAATCTGAGCAGTCCTTTGGCGAGCAAATAGTCATTTGAGCCGGGCCGAATCTGGAGCGGCACAATCTCCGACAGAACTTCCTTAAAGAAATCACGCTGCAAGCGCACGACGCCATGCGAGCTAAAGCGCGGGACTTCGCGCAATAGGTCCGCCATGCGCTCTCCGACGGCAGACCGTGAACCGCCACCCAGTTCCAGCCGAAAACGTGGGTCATTGATTTGTTGCGCGACCAGGAGACAAGCCCGCTTCAACACTTCCACGACATAGTCACGCCCCCAGCCCTGGCTCAGCACTTCTTCCAGCGTGCCCAACAGCAATATTTCACCGTTGACTGGCGTCTGCGCCTCCTGCTCGGGACTGAGAAAGACGTGCACACGAGGATGGGCGCCAACCGAGAAACGCTCGACAACCACCTGAACCTGCCGCAGCCGCTGCGCCTGCCATTCATAGACTTCACTCCAGTTCATCTCGACCTCATGGTTCCCCTTGAGGTCGTATTGAACCAAGTGTAGTGGGTGCCTCGGTCCGCAACTTGGTGACTTTTTGCCCGGAAATAGACGCGAGCCTTGCAGACTATTCTTCAGTTACATCGTCGCCGGGCAAGCGCAGCCAACCACTACGAGACACTCTTCTGGTTGTGCAGGCGGGCGAGGATCAATAGGTCATCCCACTCATCGACCGGCATGCAGTAATGGTAGACCACCATCTCCCCCCTAAAAGCTTGCAGCAACCCTGGAAATCGGTACTTCAACAAGAGCTTGTTGAACAGCGCAAGCCTGCCGAGCCAAAGGCGGTCCAGATGCATTGCGAGACCCGCTCGGCGCCAGGTGTTGAGTGCATAACCGATGCCGCTATCCATGTCGGCATCTGTCACAAAAATATGGAAGTGGCCGCTCTGTCGAATACCGCGACGGTTGACAGCCAATACGTCTGGCAGTGCCAGGGTTAACTGCGCGCGCTTCAGTTGGCGCATAACACCGGCAATGCGTCTGTTGGCCCTGACCATCCTCGGTACCAACGGCACAAAATACAACAGCACGGTCGCGAAATCAGGCAGCAATGAAAGCAAAAGGCTGCCAATTTCGCTGGTCGTTAAACCCTGCCAGCGCAGCATAAAAAAACTGGCGCCGGAGCGCAGCACTTCAACTGATGACAAGCCAGATTCACTTGACACCAATTGCGGCTCCTCAATCTCGCGCAATTGAACCCGTTGCATTGACATCAGCGCATCCCGCACGCTCTCGAGTGGACAGATAATATCCGTACCTCGAAAGTTAACGCCCCCACTACTCTCATAGGTCTCACGCAGATGCGCACGGAAGTTCTCCAGATAGCTGGTCGTGGTTATGGCATTGGCCTTGCGAACAATGGCAGCGAAAGTCTCGAGTTGCTCTGCCGTAATGTTCTGGCTCGCCTGCGGCCGGGCTCGAGTGGCGGCCTGAACCAGGGCACGATAGCCATCTGCCTCTGTGCTCAGCGCCTGCTGCGCTTGCTTGTAGACATTGGCCACTTCATCCCGGTACTCCGATCTTGGCCCTCTAATCCCCGGCAACACAACACGGCGGCCCGTTGGCGACAGGCAAGTACCGCTCTCTGTTGCTTCCTGCTGCGCTAACGCCGCGGATCGCGTGGCCAGAGCCTGGGCATGTCCCGCCGCCATGTTGAGCCCTCGCTCGTTCGCTCCCAGTGCCTTTAACGTCAGGCCCAACTGCCTCTGGTATTTTTCCTGCAGGCTGAGCTCATCAAGACCCAGATTCGAGCGCAGGCTAACGTTATTGGTAATCGTCGATGCGGCAACACCAAGGACCAACAGCGCCGTTGGAAAGATGGCCATCAGGCCCGATGTGCATATGCCTTCATCCAGCATCCTCAGCGCAACAACAATTGAGAGCTGGAACAGGACAATAACGAAGCCGATGGTGACATAGCCTACAGCACCCAAATGCAGTTCTTTCAGGTAGAGCAAGCTGAGCAGTGACAATAGGCCACTTCCCACCGACGAAAAAACGAAAGCCAACCCACGCTCCGGCATCGTAGCCACTCCTAGTTCAACAGGTTTGGACAGTAAGAATATGGCCCGCAGGAGACGCCTAATCCGCAAGCAAAGGACTTCTAAAACTCTACCGGCCACGGATCGATGCTGCCGCGAATAGCTGACACTACCTGCATGCGCTACCTGATACTGATCACTCTTCTTCTCCCCCAGCCCACCTTCCCCGCGGAAGAACCCTGGTATGAACTCCTAAAGCGAACCCAACCTGCCAATTCACAGGTGGATAGAATAGAACGCTCTATCAGGTACTGCGAAGAACGTTACGCACTCTCCCGACAGCTGATTGAAGCAATCATGCGCATCGAATCAGGTGGCAGGGTCTGCCCGGTATCCTCTGCTGGCGCAATTGGCCTGATGCAGGTGCTGCCGGCAACCGCCAAGAGCCTTGGCATCCACCCGCCCACACTGTTTGATCCAGAGATCAATATCGCGACAGGCTGTTTTATCCTGCACGACGCGTTGCGACGGGCGGAAGGCAATGTGGCGCTCGCCGCTGCTATCTACAACTTCGGGCCGAAGGCACTCTTAATTGACCCGGCCCATTGGCCGAACGAGACTCTCAAGTACGTCGGTTTCAAGTTGCCGCGAGCGCTCATTGAACGAGAACCAATCAGGTTTTCCTTCCTGGACTGCCCTCCCTAGTATCCGAGGCTGTTATGGTCGGTTTCATCACGGCTAGAACAAATCAAGCAGGTCGGGGGCTGACTGCTTTGCAGCAGCGGCGGGAACATCCAGTTCATCAACATCGGCTGTCACCTTAGCTTCTGATTTTTCGTGCCCTATCGGCGGTAACGTTGGATTCAGACCTGGAGTCTTAGGCACTGAAGTCACCTGTTCTTGCATGGTATCTGAGGGTCGCGAACCCAGGTCAGCACGAGCATCCGAGTGCACATCGCCCAATAGCAGTGCTATCAGCAATACCGATAGCATCAAAAGGCAGAGTGTCAGTTCTGCCAACTCGATGACAGTGCCCAGCTTGTCTGCTTCTACTTCTACTTCTACTTCCATTTCAGTCTCCCAACCGGGTTGACACCGGATAACCGCTCGTTGACAAGGCGTCGAAAAGACGAAGCAATCGTTCTGCACTGACGCCTGGATCGACAATGACCAGGATCTCGTTCGCTTCCCGCGCGGCAAGCAATCGCCCCGCTTCACCGGGCTCAATCTCCAATGCGCCAACGCGCAAGGTACCACCCGCATCCAGATGCAGCGCCAGTTGGCTTTTCCCGTGCGTCGCACGCGTTGATGCCGAATTATGGTCTGGCGACGCTTCCAATTGAATCGGCGGTCCTTGAACAGACGTTGCAGTCACGTTGATTAACAACGCGAAAAGCAGCACGCGTACAATTTCATCTGATCGGCGGCGGGTTTGCATGGCTTCTTTGAATGAACCCCTGATTGAGCAAGATGATCTCCCGCGACGTCCAGCCAAGCGCTGTCGTGACGAGCGCAATACCAAAGTTCTCCAGGCTTGTCGCACGGTCGAGAAAAGCACCAATGAGTGCACAAATTGTTGCCAGTTCTCCCGCAACGGCAATTTGCTCAGCCCTCGAATAGATGGATTGTGCAAGCATTTCGGAGGCCGTGAGACTCAGTGCCTCCAGCCCGACAAGACAGCCGGACATTAGCCAGAACGTGATAATGAGGTAAGCGGGCCACCAGGCGCTGAGCCAATCCGTTAGCACAGCGATTCCTGCTGCGGCCAATTCAGGTTTGATGCAGAACACACCCAGCAACAGGGCATTGATCGGCAATATCCGGAATGATCTACTTGGAAGACGCATAGCGTTCAATCTGCTCACGAGCGCGGGCAACCAGATCTAAACCTGCAGCACCATGCTGAACTCGCTGGTCCAGCGCCTTCGGTGGAGGCAATGTGGGTTCCGGATCGGTGACCGGGCCCTCTGCGATTGATCGGCGTGTTTCTGCTACGGAGGAACACGCAGCCACAATCGGCACCACCGGCGCCCTAACAAGATCTACCCAACGATCAGGATCGCTCGCGCCATAGTAGACGCCACTTGCGAATAGCAAAGCAGCCAAAAAGAGGTTAGCAATAACAGTCATACGTTCTCTCCTACAGAACACGGAATGCGCTCGATAAGCGCGCCGGCGTCTCCAACAAACTCCATGACATTGGCACGCACCTGGACGCTCAACGATGCGGCACCTTTAGCACCAAGATTAGCGGTCAGCCTCCCCCATAGGTCGTCCGGCCACACAGTTCGTGCTGCAACAATGCGAGCTGACCCCTTGTCCGCAAGCTGGCGTGCTTCCTGCAATCCGTCCCGCTGGTGCCCCTCGATAGGTCCAGGTGCCACCAGGGTTCCGTCTGAACGGACCTGCACCAGCGTTTGATCATCCAGCAACGCCACCAGACTACCGCCCCTGGACTCGAGGCATTCGATAGTTGCAGCGACATCTATGAAGTCCAAAGTCGTATTCAACATACCCGACCTGGGAACTTCCGCGGCCGCGGCGGGCACCTGCACGGCGACAACCCGCGAACCTGCCTGCACAACAGCGATTGGCGGGCGTTCGCGGAGCACCAGCAAGGCAAAGGCGCAAGCCGTGGTAGCCAACGCAAGCCAGCGTATCCAGGTGATCACTGCAGTTCCCTGTACGGGTTGGTTGGTATCTCTTCGTCAACTACCACTTCTTCCAAGGCTTCCGAAAGCTGCGCTGCGCCTTTGGCGATTCGCTCTATGCCCTCAGCATAAGTTGACCTACCAGCTGCCTGCTCCTGTATCTCGATGATTCGAGCCTCAATTGCAATTGCATTTCCTTGCCCCAGGTTCTGCAGGTCCCAACCCAGCAGTTCGGCATAAATGGACGTTTCATAGATGTCAAAAACGTCATTCATCGTTGTTATACCCTGAAAACCACTCCTACCGATTCGGTTTAGGCGCGCCTTGGCAAGCCGGGAAAAAGCGCGGTCCAGCATTGCCCGGTGGCCTATCTGCTGGCGCTGGCGAGCATCCATCGAGAAAACCGCCTCGTCACCCAGATTTAGTCGCAGACGATCTACCTGGGTCTGCAGCGCTGGTGTCACGCTCGAAGCTGTCGGTACCTCGGACGAGTACGCAAGCGCTACCGCCTTCTTGCGCCACTCGCGCGCATTCACTTCCCCCTCTGCGCCCTGCTCAATCAGCTGCTGATTGATGTCCAGGAGTTCCGAGAACAGTGCATATGTCTCGGGGTCACCCGAATTCGCTGCCGACACCTGCTCTACGAGTTCAAGAAAGCGGTCGGCCTGGTTAACGCCAGTTGCCACATTGTTGTCCGTGAGTTCGCGTGCCCGATGCATGCTCTTATAAGCCTCACGATTCGGTCGTAGTTGTGTCTCGCCTCCAATCAGCCGCTTTTCTCCCGGCGAGAGCGAGGTGTCAGCCTGGACTCCCGTCGCCAAAATACATAGTGCTGCAACCACCAAATGCGCTGTGTTTTTCATATGTCCTCCTGAATCCTGATGCCGGTTTGAAGCCTCAACCAGTTGAGTGGGATTGCCTCAATTCGATCTGAGTGAATCGCGTTGAACTGGGCTGCGGTAGCAGGGCACCGCTCCAGTGGCAGCACCATGGCCTGGAAGAGTTTCTCCCGCATTACCTGGGGTTGGTCATTGATTTGCGCGTGACATGCAGCACGCATGTACCAGGCAAAACCATGATCGACCAATGCACAGCGATCCAGATTTGCCGTCACGAGATGCCCAAGCGTCGTCTTCCCACAACTATCGGTGACGCGCTTGAGCACCGTCGCATCTATGCCGTCTGTGTCAACAACACCCAACTGGACACCTATTGCCAGCAGCGTAGAGGCTTCGATACCTTGCCCGTAGCGCGGCTTACCAGTCAGACTGCGGAAACGCTGGATTGCCGGCGGTAGGTTATCCGGACTTGATTCCGCGAGGTTCAGGGTGTCCAATGCAAGCTGACGGATGTCGAGAGCTGGTTCAACCGTGGCTGTCTGGCACCCCGCCAGCAAACAGATTGATAGCAGGCTTACTACTGCAACGTTAAGCGATTTCATCAACATATTGATCCTCCGAAGGTAAGTCCACGAGACGAACTAAAACATTTGGCAGACCAAGAGAATCCGTGGGGAAGAGACTTTTTCAGAGAATCAAACAACCCTTGGACTGTATTCCAGGGACAGCTCTGGGGATAACAGGGCGGATTGGGAACCAGAGGCAAAATCAGCGACTGATTGGACAGATGGATCTAATAGGGCGAACGGCGATGAAAAACCAAAGGCTACCCAAAGCCAGATTAGCCATTTTTTTGGCCATCCTGCTCGCACTTTTGCAGGGTTGCGGTGACAACGAGCGTATATTTGAAGTCACACATGACACGGAACCTACCGCATTTAGCGTAGATGACGGTAAAAACTGGAGCGAAACCTGGGACGATGAAACCTATCGTGAATTGAACGACCTGTTCGAGATTCAAGAGGTATTCCCGTATCTGGAATCCCTCGGTGCCCTAAACGACACAGCCGCCGACAAACTCATTTCCCGTCTGAGTGAAATCAGGTCAGAATTGAACAACGTGTCCGTCCGGATACCGCTAAAGATTACCGCTAGAAACACCACCAACCAATTGCAGAGAATCAAAATCGCGACGCTCACAATGCATGACCAGAACGGAAAACTGCTCGAAGAACGTCGTATTGAGCCCGCGATTGATATCGCGGCCCAAAGTCCGGTCACGCTCGATTTTGGCGAACTGGTGTTAAGGCAGGTCTCAGACAGAGACAAACTTTCCGAACACTTCGACACTTACTACACCAATCGTCCATACCGGGATGCTGGTGAAGCGGTTGATGTCTATCGCACGATTGCCACAATGAAATATATGGCAAGGTCTGGTGAATTAAGGGAGGGAATGCAATCTTCCTTACCAAAGGTGGAAATCCGAATAGATAAGTTACCCTCAAAAGAACTCACATCCGTGAGAAGAAAATAGAGACTTATCGTGTTGACGAGTTGCATTCAAACACTCGTTGCAGATATCCGAGACGCTTTTTGCGAAAAGCTTCGGAGCGTTCACTACAAATGCTTTCAGCATCCAAAATCCCAACCCGTGAGACATTTTTTTCATGCCTAAGTTTTCAGTTACCAATCCAGAATACGAACTATTGGTACCGGCCTTTCGGCTGTTATTCGGAGTGTATAATGATTACCTGTTATCGT
The DNA here is from genome assembly GCA_047947185.1 of Pseudomonadota bacterium. GTDB lineage: Bacteria > Pseudomonadota > Gammaproteobacteria > Pseudomonadales > Azotimanducaceae > JANQJA01. Next base: position 5,068,097 of record CP170502.1, on the reverse strand, counting down.
GCATTCTGCCCAACTCCAGTCAGATCACAATTCTCGACTGTGGCTCAGGCAGTGGCAATATGACAATCAATCTTTCAAAGTATTGGACCGAGAAGTTACTAATCATTGGGATAGACATAGACCCAGAAGTCCTCTCACAGTTCTCGGCAAATGTTGCATCTCCATTAGCTAAATGCATAACCCTGACAGGAGACCTACGAGACGAGAAAACATGGGGGGAGCTAGACGAGTGCTTGGATGGTACGCCGCTGGACGTCGTGCTAAACGGGTTTACGTTTCATCATTTCAACCAAAATGACAAACAAAAACTCTACAACAATTGCGCTCAAAGGCTGATTGAGGGCGGCAGATTCGTTAATTTCGACATCTACGCCCATGAATCAGAAATCGTATCCGGCTGGACTCTACATCGAGATTTGGAGTGGATTTCTGGCCAGCACACGAACCCTGGCTACTTCCTTCCCTGGGACTATTTTTGGGAAACTGCCTCCAGAGCTCAGTTAAGCCTTCAAAGTGAGCTTTGGGTGGAACACTATCTCAAAGAGAATCAACCGCTACCGCTCTCAACCGAAAAGTGTTTGATGGAGCTAGCAGGGCTAAACGAGTTTGAAATCGTTGCGCGCGTATCACAAGTCGCCATTGTATCTAGCGCCAAAGTCCCTTCTTCACAATCAAGTTACTCGTAATGTACATCCGCGCTCACAAAAGCCAATAAGCTGACCTATTGATCGACCCATGCGCGTATGAGAAATTAGAGATGACTTCATCAAGTGTTACGAGCAAGTAAACGACAACATGATATGAGTTTAGGCGATGACTATATCGAAAAACATAGGAAGATGTATCGCGACGCTGGATCTCTATTGGCGCCATACAGCAGATAGAGCAGTTGACAATATATACTGGTTGAAAGGGGGGGATAATGGAATGCAACCAACGACAGTCCCTCTCTTGACGTCACTCGTCGAGAGAGGGAGAGTTCATTTACGCCGTAGTGCTCATTTGTGAAGGCGATCGTAAGGTCTTTTAGTAAGCTTAAGTCCTTTGCTGACTGGATTTGGTCACATCTAAACAGATTTCTCTATTTCGTTTTTTCGGCCTCAACTGGTTTCGGTTTAGCGGTTCTTATTGAGGGTTACAATAAGTCCGCCATGGGCGAAGCAGTAACGCCTTATATAGGTTCCATTTTTACCAATATCTGGAATTCCCCTCCGCCCATACATTATTTGTTGATCTCCATTTCAATGACATTGGCAACCATCGCCATTTGGATGCTTCATCGACGGAGAACCGTCGATGCTTTAGTAATAGCAGAGAAGACCGCTGGAGTCGCGTTAACCAACATTAACATTCTTCGATCGAAGGTCGCTGATAGATATCAAAGATGGGAGGAGATCAGTGAGATCAGGTTTTCTTACGTCGACTTTTTCCCTACGGCTTACACCAAATTGGACAATCAGTCGACAGTGCTCGGTAAACCAAGTGAAAAGCTCTATTGCGGCGTTGGATTCAAAAAGTTACTTGATGCGTTCTCAAATGATCAAGGCCAAGATAACAGGAAGGAATTCGAAAAGCTTACTTTTGTAAGGCAAAACGGAGTTGCCTTCAATGAGATTAATGATCTTTTTGTTTCTAACAAAATTGATCTTATTGTTACACCGCTCTATCAATTTCGAGAGCGAATTGCCGAGTTTCAGTTTTGCAATACAATTTACTGGGCTAACATCGGTTGCTATGTATCTTTAGCTGACCAATTCTTTAAAGATAGATGTCTAGATTTCCCGCTAAACTGGGACGAGAGTATCGCAACACTTAGAGAATATATACAGTTGAACCGCGGCCAAAAGCACTTTCGATATTTACCCGACGATTTACATCAGAGAACCTGCGAAAAATACCTAAGCCTGACTAAAGAGGAAATGATAGAGATTGGCAACTGGAACATGCGGGGGCTCATCGATACATTCGCTGAAGGCGGCACGCCATTTCTATTCGCGGAGACAATAGCAGTAGAACACTATCTGGAAGAACTTGGAAAAGACAAAGGCTTCATAGAGAACATTCTGAAGGACAATGCCTACTTGCTACCAGCAGCATATATCGTCCGGGCAAATGACGATACTCTGATGAGATTAATCAACTATAAACTCGACCGTGCATCTGCCGATGGCTTCCGGTTGCCGTCAGAACAAGATTACCAAGAGCGTCTCAAAGAGACACTAAAAGCTTAAGGACAAAGAGCCCGTGACAAATTAAAATGTAGTGCGGGCCCGTTCTCCTGTCGAACGAAATGAGCCATGGACGTTTCTGAAGCTGTGAAATTCGACCCCTTTGCGCCAAGCTAAATACCTTTTTCTAATCATTTGTTTATTGTGCCAAACGGAGGCTACTTGAATATGGGAACTTTATCTGTTTTGCAGAGTTTGATTGATCAGATGAAAACGGAGGCACCTGAAACACAGGATGACCTTTTTTTGGCGTTGTACCAAAGACCAATTATCGATCACCTTAGGAAGGTGACAACCGAAAAAGATGTACAGAGAATCATAGATGAAATCCAAAGCCAACCTTCAGATGCTGCACAACAACTGCTATTTTCATTACTCCGGAATTGGGATCACCTACAGGTAACCCAAGACCTTTATCTTCAACATTTCAGAACTACCCACAGCGACAAAGTAAAGCATTCGATCCTGTGGCGTCTGTTGGACAACCCTGAACTACCCCAAGCATTTCACGAGGAAATATTCGATTTTATTCGAAGCGACTGGTCTCATTTTCATGAGGTAATTGTGCATTTCTATGGTAGGCAAGGCATCAAACAAGCGATCACCGAGCGGTTAGCAGATCCAAGTTTCCCTACTTCAAAACGTTGGGCATACATCGCATCCGCGAGCTTCGATGATGACAAGGAGTGGTACCGCCAGCTATTGGCGGAATTCAAGCCACGAAACACATTTGAAGAACGCTTTAAACACGAGATGACAAGAGGAATGTGAGCATTTTCTGTTTTCGCACAGTTTACCTGCACTGTTGGAGACGCGATTTTCTTGTATTCTTAGCTCCTAAGTCATGAGGTGCTGCGGCCCAATCCAGCGAGGACTGTGACCACCTATGCCACTCGAAAATCTTCAGACCACGCAAGACCGAACTAATCGAAACCTCCTTTGGTGCTGATTTATCTAGCGATAGCTTCGCCAGGCTTGAACCCTCTCATCATCGCTGCTCGCAAGGTCTCGCGCTGTCCCGTGAGCAACCACCTTCCCCTTGTCCAAGAACAAAAAGTGAGACGCAATCTTCTGGAAAAATGCCGAGGAATGCGTTACGAGAATTAGGTGACCTCCTTGTGACAGGTAGTCGGACATAGAATGTATCAGAACGTCGATAAACGAAAAACTTAGTGCGCTCGACGGTTCATCAAGAATCAAAACCGATGGACGAGTTGCAAAGGCCGAAACCAGGCTAACCCGCTGTCGTTCTCCTCCTGACAACTGCCACGTCCTTCGCCGCAGCAAGGAACCCAACTGATATCGCTCGATTAGATCTTCGAGGTGCAAACCTTCAACTCTGGGTGAGACAGTTAGGTTATCTTGCACTCGGAGCGTTGGAAATACCGGGCTCTCCTGAGAAACATAAATCACTGATCCCGACGGCTCAGTAAGCTGCATACCATCAAGGAGAATTTGGCCTGAGTCAATCTGTTCAAACGAGCTCAATCGATCTAACAAAGTCGATTTTCCGCAACCGTTGGTCCCAATAATGGCCAAACAGCTTCCCGCCTCGACAGAACCCGAAATATCTCTTAGCTGGAAGTTATCAGCGATCTTTGACGAAATATTGTTGAATTCGAACAAAGGTTAAGGCCCGGATGAGCTACGGATACGTTCCGCAAATCGCCTAGCAAACCCTGCTGCGAAATGAACAGGCGCACTTACAGTAATAAATACGATAGCCATCATAGAAAAGACTCGCGTTCCGCTGATTTCCATTGAGTTAATTCGCAATGCGGCACGAAAAAGCTCTTCGGCACCAATTAGGGCCGCGAAGAGAGTCATGTGAAGCATGTTGAGTTGGATAAGGAGGACGCTGTGTAGCGTTCCAATAAAGAGCAGGGGAAACCAAATCCTCAGGAAGAACATGCCGAGAGGAATCTGAAACATTCTCCTCCGAGCTAGGAGATGTTTGGGCAGACTCCCCAGGCCATTTGCCACCGTGTCAGCAATCATCAGTGTATTGACCGCGGAGAGGACGAAGGCGGACGTTCCAAAAGGTCCAAGTTTGTACTGCCAATCAATCTGCAGTGGAAAGTATGCCCAGTGAAGCAGAACGATAATAGGACAGCTGACAACCAAAATACCAGTAGCTTGCAGGATGGCGCCGGTGTAGCGATCGGAGAAATGTTGGACGTGCCCCAGTATCAATCCCAGCAGCAGGCCGGACACCGAAACAATCGCGAACAGAAATACCGTCGTTAGTGCTCCATCTAAAAGAAGATGACCGTACTTGTCGATTAGCTGCAACATCTTGGCTTATGGCATCTGGTAAGGCTTCGCAAGAGGAAGAACTTGGCCTTCTGCATACTGCATAATCTTCTCATCAAGAAATCCTTGGTTTACTAACTCCTCAATCGCTCCATCGAGAGCGCGTCGTAGATCATCGTCTTCTTTCCTAAACATCATTGCGTTGGGATAAATCTGAATCGGCGCGCCAACAGACTCCAAAGCTTTGTCGCCTTTGCTTCGGAGATACAGATCAACATAAGAAGCCTCGGCGATCGTAAAGTCAGCCCTGCCAGAAACAACAAGGTCAAAAAGATCAGAGTATGAGTTTAGCTCTGTAAGCGACACTTGAGTCACCTCGGGGAAGCGTTGGTTAGCGACTGCCAGCGATGTGTCCCCGTCAAGCACCGCAACTTTTAGTTCAGCGCGGTTGAGTGATGCGAGATCAAGGCCAGTGCCACCTGCTGCCCAGACTGAAAGGTAGGAGTAGTATAGCGGCGTACCAAAATCTGCAGCCTTGATTCTCGGGGCGTTTTTCCAAGCTGAGCCACAGTAAGCGTCCCAACGTTTAGATGTTAGGTTCGGAATCAGATCTGGCCAATTCCCCTCTATCCAATTGACCTTGAGATCTAGGTTTTGTGCCGCTCTCTCCATGGTTTCCGCAAAAATGCCAACAACTTTACCTTTTTCGTCGGTATAAATCGCAGGCTGGTATGCGATGAATCCGCAGTTAATAGTCCCTCGAGAAACTACTGTTGAAAAAGTGCTGTCTCCCGCTCCAGAAGAGCCGCCACCATCCCTTGCGGGAGGTCCATCGCAACCTGAGACGATGAATAAACAGATAGGTAAAATCAAAAGTGCTCGGAATTTCATGTTTCTAAGTCTCCTCGAATTGGGGAAATGTTTGTCAATGACATTGTTGGCGAAGCTGGGGAAGGAGGTGGAATGAACTCTCGATAGATGTTTCCATGATCTCGATAGATTTGGTAATTGAGCCATCTTCTCAGTGTATCGTTGCCGCGCCGCACTACGAAAGCAGCAGGATAGATCCGCTGCTCTTGGCTCATTATGTTAACTAAATCGAGAGGTTGAGTTCCCAGGCTACGCAAATGTTCCTGATAGTCTTCAACCGCTTTTCTCTCTGCAAAAAAATATTGCAATTTATTCGACGGACGCTCCCCTCCCAACAAATTAAGAACTCTGCGAACAGACATTTGCTCGGCTCTTGCGAATGGGAGGACCTGTTTTTCAAATTTTCCATCAGCATTATCTTCATCTACAGGAGTTGACCATACTTTTCGGCAGATTCTATAGTGAATCTCACCTGGAAGATAACTGGTGATGAGTTTTTTGCTTCTTATCAATTCGCATACGTCTTCCCACGATAGACGGTCGTTTTGGTCGCGCAACATTGTTTTGGCGACATCGGTGTGGACGTAGCAACCTATATCAGCGAAATACAGCGGCGTACAAAAATCATAGAGCTGAAGCCTGTCCCTGAGTTCATAAAGCGGCGTTACTATGACGTCCACAGTCCCCGTGTCCAGGGCACTCGCCACCTCATCAAAGTCGAGCCCATGCGCATCGACATCACCGTCCATGTTCGGGATGAATTTGTAGCCTCTACCTTCTTCCTCTGGTTCGAGTTTGGGTATGCCTGCATTTTTCATCAGGCGACTAAACAATCTTACACCAGGTCCCAGAATATCTTGCGTATGAGAATGTCGGAAAGTCGTTGGAAAAAATGGTACATAGCTCCATTTAATAGGGTGTTCGAGAAGCTCTTCCCAGCGATCAGCACGGTCGAGGAGGACAAGCCGCGCCTCGAGTTCCGCTTTGATATTCCTAACCGACTCCCTGGACTCCTCTGTTGCGCTCTCGATGGCCTTCTGCGCATCTCTCTTTGCGTCCTCGATGGCCTTCTGCGCATCTCTCTTTGCGTCCTCGATAGCCTTTTGCCCCGCGACCGAGTCACGCCACTCAGTCAGATTGAAGACGCCCCATGCAGTCAAAACCGCCAAAAGCATAACGACTCTACTTTGGGAAACTCTAAGGTCCCTCAACTGTTCGTTTGAAAGTCCTGTCCAACGTTCCATATCGTCTAAGATTCCGATCAATGACAATACGTATGGGCTAAACTCATCGGCGGAAAATAGAAGTAGCAATCCAGTAACCAGTACGCCAGTACTCCAAACATAGTATTTGCCCTTGAGTCTAGCCCATAATTTAAGCCAACTCCGTTCTTTACCAATTCTATAATCGTCGGTCATTTCGATCCTCAGAATCCGTAAGTGCCACTTCCAACAAGAACCTTAGAAAGTTGTGCCCAGTTTGACGAAGTCCTTCGCTTCACTGATTGAGCCTAAGTCAACCTCTCGATCCCCTCGAAGAATGTTCGAGTTCTCGATCCATCGTTCAACGGCTAATTGCTCACCTTCCTCCTCAAACCAATGCGTCTGGTACATCACTTCTGGGTTATCAGCCAACTCAATCACCGAATAGCTCGCCCAGCACCCCGAAGTGGTCGATAGTGTGTGAGCCCGACCGCTAGGCAGGATGACCATATCGCCGACTCCAAGTTCTTCAACCTCAATGCGGTCATTACGCTCGAATATAACTGCGGTTCGCCAAGTGCCGCTAACACCTTTGGGAGGGATTGAGACTGTTCTGTCGCCGATCATCGCCCCCATTCCATTAACCGTGAAGATCAAAACCTGTCTTGCCAAAGGATTTTCGGCCAGATAGTGTTTCGAGTATCCATGATAGTGAAGTACACCAGTGGCAGGGATCTGCTCGAAGATCCGGACGCTATTTTGGGACATCCTCAGCCTAGAAGGTTCCTGCGGGGCAAGGGCCAGCATAACTCTCGAGATGTCAAAAGTGTGGCCCGCTTCTACCTCAGAATTTCCTCGCGCCCCAAGGAAACCTGGATGCTCTTCGTTCCCAGGTCGGTCGGTTGTATAAACTGTCGTTGAGCGAATGACTGTCACATCTCCAGACTCAATCGCAACAACAATCTCGTTCGTAAGGTCCCGAAGATCAAAACCCCGCGGTCTTAGTTCAGTCATATTCAACTCTGCACTCTTTTTGATTTAGCAAGCCATAGCGTACAAGACACGACGCCCCTGGTGGATTCAGGAATATTCCGGGCCGACCCCGCCTTCTTCAATCTTTTAATCTCCGAAGCCCCAATTTATTATAGTCAGGATCAAATCTCCAACAGATACCTAAACCTGATTCGCATAAAACAAGGCAGGTAGGCTTGTTCGTCAACGGAATTTTCTTGGCCAGCGAAATAGACAACAAAATTCACTATCCTAACTTAGGATGGTATTGAACTCGGCAAACATGCATCCAAACACCAGTAGACTTTCAGCCTATCGCTAATTTAGCCGGGAATAGACCCGTACTAGTGGACCCACACCCAAACCTGAACAGACTCATTCGCAATGCTGTCCATAGTCCAGGCGCCATCCGTACGTCCCGAGAGTAAATGAACGCTTTCCTCTAGCAGGGACCCATCGCTAGCCAGCCACATCAGCGTAAATATGCGAGGCAGCGTGCTAGGTAAACATGAAAAGCCCAGATTGCAGGAGCCGGTAGCAGAGTCTCTTGCCGGCATCAACGATAAACCCAATGACATTACCCTCTGATCGGCAAAGAACGCTTGGTTGCCAATTGCGACAGTATCTGATCTAAACGGAAAATGTAGGACAGCCCTCCCAAGATTTCCTCTGCGAATTCTCACTCTCGTTGTTTGAAAGGGCAATTCACTGTAGATTCCGATGCCATTCACCTCGACTAGATCTATAACCGTAGTTTTATCCGATTTCTCAATCAGAACCGCAGTCTGGGTCGCGGGAGATAGGTTCAAGACTTTTATCTGTGCGAGGTCGTTGTCAATGTCAGTAACGACCTTTGTCTCAGCGTCAATAACCACTGAACTCTGATTCACGAGAGGAAGATCAATTTCCTGCTCGTCTACCCACCTGACGCCTGCACACCAGCTTGACGACAACGTCTCCACATCAGACTCAACCGTGAAATCACCCAAGTTCGGCGCTAATCTAAGGTAATCAAGCGGAAAAGCTGACCGAAGTAGATAGCAGACATTCTCCTCGCCGAACACCTTGACATAGCCTCGCGCGCCCCTTGTTTCCGGCGGCAAACGATGGTCTGGAAAGTGCTCAAGACACCAGGACTGGAATACTTCAGCGTAAGCCGCATAGGCCCTAGCCTGGGTGGATGTTAGCGACGCCGAGGGTGCTGGCTCCTTGCCGTCACAGCACGCAAACCACTGTTCCAGAAACTCGGGGTCGGGTCCTGACAGCAAATCAGAGACAAACGCCGGCTCGTCATCAATCCATAAGACCCGCACATCGTTGTAACGCTCAGCCATAACTTGTTCTGGGATCGTTTCACCAGCGTCACAAACGAGATAAACGAATAATGAACGACGGTTACACTCTTCCAGGACCTCGAGAAGCACTGACTGCGACTCAGCTGTCATGACGCGGTGTAGCCCCACGCCATAGCTCACCTGAAACAAAGGCTCCCCTAGAACACTTTCGAAATTTACTGAACGAGCGCCTGACCAGCATATCACCACCTCAGGCAGTGGAAACCTTGTGCTCATTCAGCGAGCCCCCTAAACAGCGGGTGCGGCAACGCAGGTAGTGTTCTAATCGCGCGCGCGAGCCCGGCGACCTCACTGCTCGATAGTTGACGGCAATAGCTGTTCAAATGGCGTTCAACTCGACGTCGCGCAGCGCGGTCTGCTGGCAACCTGAATACTAGGACAGCAAGGACACTGCTCGTTGGTTTCTTATTCAACCGACGAACATCAGCTTCGTAATCAACGCCCCAGTAGTCCCACCGCGGACGTCCCATCGCACAATCACCGACTTCCCCTCCGCTCTCCAGAAAACTTGTAAAGGACTCCAGCGAAGAAAGGACGTTTTTGATCCTGGGAACTTCTCCCATTACATCGGCAATCTCTGAGGCTCGCGCAGAAAGCAGTTCAATATGCGGGCTGCCAACATGGAAGACGGGCGGCTCCTTTTCATGAAATCGAAGCGAAGACAACTTGGAGAACAACACCGACCATGCTCTAGGAATAACAGTAAGTGACTCAATTGCGTCTTGAAGCTCCCTGATCACTCCAACAGAAACCAGGGAATCACGAAGAGATGATCCAGGACGAAACAGCGTCGAACGATCCCTGATCCTCCGTCTAAAGGCATCGTAGACAACTTCACCAATGTCCAGATCAAGCGGGATGCCAGCCACTTCGATAGTATCAGTCTCGTAAGACAAGTCCCCGTCTCCGATCTCAAGAAATCGGAGCCCTTGTCTTTCAGAGAACAGCAGAAACGCAGCCAAACCAAAAAACAACCGACCTTGTCTATACCGCAGACTTGGCAAAATGAAAGCGACCCAACGGTCGAGGGAGTCTTGAATGACTTCCACCTCATTGCTGACGTCTACCCTGCCATCCACTATTTGATCCTGCTTCGGAAGATCAGGGAGTTTTGTACCCGAAGCAATGAGTGCACTGATAATGTCGGGCAGCGCGTATAGAATCAGCAAACCTTCAATAAGATGGCGAATTTGTGACTTGCGTAGGTCGACGTTAAATCCCAGTGGCTCCAGGAACTGGACGCCCCGTAGCTCGAGCAATGCGCTGTAAAGGGGTTCTACAAACTGCTCGAAGCCAATATCCGCGCTTTGAGCCTGCAATACCCGACGGCCCTCCCCAGCGCCCCGGTTGGCCAGCGCATCAAATCGTTCCGCAAATATCCGGCCCGTCACACCGCACTCCCTCTCTAGACCTGTTTTCGAGAACCCCAACGAGAGGCCAACGTGTACCGCGATAGCATTCCGGTAAGTGTACGCGGGCACAAACTTCTACTCCCGCAATTCAAAGACTTTTCAACCACATCTTTGCTGGACAATAGGCTCCTCTCCAATTTCCGCTTCGGCCAGCGCCAAGACGAACCCCAGTGGGGAGATGGAGCAGATCAATAAAGCGGACCGAACGGAAATGGGCCTAAACACAAGAACACTCATTAGACCAAAGTCATTCCGATGCCACCTTCACTAACTTAACGTGATACCGCTCGAAATATACAGTTCATCAAGATCGTTCAATTTTCCTGCAGTCGCCTTTGATATATCTCCAGATCGCAAGAATACAAAGACCGCTCTCATCCCAAACTGACATTCAATGTATTTGAGGCATTTGAAGCCCTCGCCATATTCATCTCCGCGTCGCTGGTCGGCGCTTGCAATCTCATCGTGCAAATTTAATGCATCGACCACGTGACGAGCCATCCACTGTGCGGAGCCCTCCGTAAACAGCAACCCATTGTGTGGTATCTCACCTCCTTCAAGTCTTTCGCGTGCATACTGGCCCGAAACATTTTGCCAATGATGCACCATCTCATGTGCAAGCACATAGATCGCCTGATCTTCTATCAGCCCGGATCTCAACATAATCTTTCGGCTTCCATAAGAGTATTGACCAAGCACGTTCTGCGGCAACTCACCTGATCTGTCCCAGGCAACCGTACAGTCTCCTAGAAGCCGGAAGTCTGATGCAAACTTAAAACGAAACAGGTCACGAACAACCCTTGCGTAGCCGACAGCACCTGGTGGGTCGAATATCTCCAGCTCCGAGTCGTTAGGATGGTACTTCCGCGCAAACCTTTCTACCATGTGTCGATCAGACGCAACCCGTGCACACAAGAACTCTAGTATTCTCCTTTTACTTGCTCGAATCTCACCGCTTAAATCAAATCGACTTTGAGGGTCAATCAGACAGCCGCTACAACCATCCAGGTTAGCTGGAAGTTGATTAACTCGAATCTCCGTATCTCCACGAGTGCACGCACACAGCAAAAGATTCTCAGTAGCTACTTCAATCAACTCATCGATATCCTCCAAGAGGGCTTCACACAATCCGCTACCGCCTGGGAACAGGTCAATCACACAGATCTCTCCACCTGCCTCGACAGTAAGAATGTCCGCAGGTTTAAGTCCGGCCACTTGACTCATTGCCGCAGTGTTTAATGCAGCAGACAGGCCTGATGGCATCGCCTCACCATCCAGCGTTGCAATCCGAAGTGCCTTGAGGGACTCAACGACATCTGTTGGATGGTCGGTTTTATGCATCCCTGATTCCTGCCCCTGATCGCGGTCGAAGTTCCAAGGCTCGCCAGAATAATGCCCGTCTCGATAACCGACAACCCTGAAATGCACTCGACATCGAGACAATTCAAGCTTTAGGCCTAGCGAAGTTACCGTCCTGGATGCATCACTAGAAACGTGACTGATATCTTCTATCCGAATGACTGGAGTGGCTGGGTTAGATTCAAGATGAGACGGAATAGAGAGTGTATAGCCTGACGAGGAAGACACGTTTGCAATCCAATGACGCCCCCATGACGAATCAGTTAGATGCCCGGGTGCGACAGCCACCAGCGCCTTCGCTCGAGGGAATTTGAAGTCGACGCCCCTGGATGGAATCTCCACTCGAACCTCACTTCGCGATTTATCGTGAGCTTGCAACTCTAATCTGTAGTCAAATAACCGCCAATCCAGCCCCCTCTCGAGAACCTGCAAAATGTCACTCGCAAGAGTGACAGCATTGATCAAACGCCCTTCGAGTCGAGAAATCCGCAAAACCACGGATCGCCCAGCTGCGGTGGACAATGGTTCTCCCAAAAGCCGCGCAAGCGCAGCACCTGATATATGGCCTCCGGTGGATTGCGCTCTAATCGCTTCTTCTATTGTGATCGTGTTGTGGGTTTCTATCGGAAGTCGCAGGTGCTTCAGCTGTTCCAAATTGTGGTAACGACGATGAAATGCCTGCATGGCACCGGGTTCTGCGGTGATAACGCTAAACAAGAGGAAAGGCTTCTCTGGCGATGCTGCATGCACAAATTTGTCGACCAACCAGCGCTGAGGAGATCTATCACCAACAACTATCGCAACATTGGACATGACTCCCTTTTTCGGAGAAATCTGTTCAAATGCGGAATAGCCATCAACGTAAAGCTGACCAACGCGAGGTAATCCAACGTCACCTGCGACATCATCAATCGACCCGACCGAACCGGTAAAGAAGATTGGTATCTGTCCTTCGCCCAGCACATTGTCTTCTCCAACCTCATCGACCGCGCCTGGTATCACCAGTGGCTCGTTTGCCAGAGAATGAACAATACTGCCATTTACCTCTTGTACAAGCCTTAGGATTCCCGGCGGAGGTGTTTCGCCAAGCGAGACATAACAAAAGACATTCGCATCACTGTCCGCCCAGTTCCAAATGCTTGCTAACTCCTCGAATTCTTCTGCTTCCAGGTCATCGCCACCGTCACTCAACATCACAATAATGTTTGTCGTATCGTTCTCGAGTTTCCCAAACACATGCTTAAGCGTGCGAAAAAAATCTGTTCCACCAGTAGGTGCAATGGCCGAAAGCTTCGCCTCGCCTTCACTCTCGATACTTGAGTTTGACATCAGTAAAATCGGTTCAATGGGCGCATCGTTGAATGGGCGAACGAGCACCTCAAAAGCGTTGGAATTGCTGGAGCTTGCTGAGTTCATTTGTTGAGTAAATCGGCTGACAAAATCTGTTGCAATTGCCCGCTTTTCCGCATCCAACCAACTACCAACAGCATCCTTTGGACCCGCGGTCGAACTCGAGCAGTCAAGCAAATACTCATACCTACACGGAAATGCCCCTTCTCGCGGTTTCTCCAGGAGAATCGTTACGAGTTCCCGAACACACTCGTCGATGCCTTGGCGACGGTACTGTCCGACCTGCCCTGTTGAGGATACCAGGGGCGGATGCCAAAAGGCCTGGGTCACTTCGGCCCGGGGGGCATCATCGTCTCCCAAGAGTTGAAATCCGTCCAATCCAGTGAGGTTTTCAGCAAAACCCTGTGGATTCCTAAACTGGTCCATCGTCAGGCAAACCTGAATCCGCGTACCAACCGCTTCTGCAAATTGCCAAAGCCTACGGAATGCGAGTGACGCGTCACCGCTCCTGGCGCCAGCATAAAGGTGGACATCTTCCCAGACCAACAGCGTCGTACGCGACAAAAATCTCGCAAACCCACTATTCTCAGGCTCGTCCAAGTACCGACTCAGATTTTCAGGCGTTGTAAGCAATACATCAGAAATCTTGTCTGGTGGGCGCAGATCTGCAAGACGAACAGAGACGTCAATGATGGACTCAGCACCTGTCCGCCCGAGACTCTCTTGAAAAGCTTGAGTCGCCGCATCGGCCCACGCAGTTGCTTGACCATCGAACGGCACGACCATGTCGAGCGGCCCGGAGTTTATCAGTCGAATAACGGAGCCACGGCCGCTGGATATCCAGGCGCTGGTGAGGAAGTCACAAGTCGTTGTGCGCCCCGTCCCAGGAGGAAGCGAGATCACTACCGGTTGTTCGTTAAAGAGGGCTTCCGCACAGGTCACCTGATAAGCGTATGGATCACCATGCACCAAACGCCTGAACGACGCTTGAAGTTCATCTTTCTCAGCGAAAGGAAGATCAATTGAATCAAAATCAGCAAGGCGTGCCCCCCTCGCCTTGCGCTCACTAACGTGCGAAAGCTGGCCCTTGTACAGAGGATGTACTCTGATTCTCTGAAGCAGTCGTTTGAAACTCATTTCAAGTCAGTCAGCCAACTCATAATGTCCGTCTTGTAGATTTTGAAGCCAACGTATCAAGATCGGCCGATGTAATCTGGCCATTAACACAATTCGTTCATGGATGTTGGGGTCCCCGTCGGGGTGCAGAGAAAACAAAGACTCAGGCAGATCCACTTTATCTCTCGCAATTGCGATCATCTCTTCGGCGCGCACTCTCGCAACTCGCTTGTACGCCAGCGGCAGCAATAGTTTTCTTCTAACAGATTCCGCCAGCCTTTCATCTGTCCAGTGATTCTCCGCGCCCAGTCGCATCGCGATTTTTTGTCTCCAAGGCTGATAAAGGACTGTCCAAAACGAATCGATCGCCGTAAGGATCTTGTCACCTGAGAACCTGAATAGCGGCTGTCCGGCCAGATCCTTCACCAGAGCCTTTAGCTCTGGAACCAGATCCTTGTATTCTCCTTTCGTTTCGGAACTACTCTCGCCTACCCTATCAAGCATCGCTGACAAGGCACTGATACCAGAGCGTCTGGTCCGTAGCATTTGTAATAGGCCGAATGATAGTCTTCGTTGGATGCGGCCGGAACGTTGTTTGAATTCTCCCTCGACATGTGAATCAATCGAGCGAAACCATTGCCTTGATACCTCTGACACTAACGCTTGGATATCACGGTTTACCGTCCATATCCGGTAGCCGACAATGGCTAGACCGATCGAAAACACCAATGCCACCGACGCAAAAAAGCTCAGGAGATCAAGATCCTCCAATAGAAGTGGCGCAAGAGGAGCACAAAAAAACACGAATGCGAACCCACCAAGCTGGAGTCTCGTAGGAAGCCGCCTAATCGCCTTGATAGTTCCTTTAGATGGGTCTTGATATGTCGGCTGGGAAGGGTAAACAGACGCGAGTATCAAGCTCCCATCTACCTTTTTGACCTCCTCCTCAATTGAGCGTATAGCATCAATCGTATGCCCCAGCATTGCCATTGCTGAATGGTCATCCAGCACACGATCTACAGCCTTGCGGAGATCTTCTTGTATTGCCGGAATCGATTGCCGCATTCCCGTAATCTCCGCTGAGACCTGGTTTCTCCTGATCTCCTCGTAGGGAACAATCGTCTGATGGACGAGATTCAAGTAACTTTCAGCAGCAGCCTCGTCGCGAAACAAGAAAACTGGCTGACGCGCCGTCACCTGGTCCAGCAACCGATACCAATCGCCCTCCGGCAAGGCGCGGTCCAGTGCCTTTATAGCGTTGCCCAACCTCAACGGTACTTCGCTTAGATCTACTAATTTATGGCGACCAACATAGCCATCTGCGAATAACCGGAAAAACGCTTGATGAGACCGTTCTTCTGAAAAATCCGCAACCTCGCAAAAGGCAAAAGAGGAAAGGGAGGTGTCCCCGCGTTGATCTCTCGTGTGGGCCAGAATCCGTGTAGACCAGTTTGGACGCTGTTCAACACCAGCAGCCCAATCTTCAAGGAGGTTAAGGTACCTTGCGATATCCAAGCGCCGCACATCGAGAGAGGCTTGCGGTATTGGCCGTCCGAACTCGTCTATCGTATCCACCACGACGAGGTCGATTCGACCCTCCATAAGTAGAGGCTCAAGGTGCATTTTGGGTGAAATCGGCGGCGACAAGGCTGAAAACCTGCACAAAATACACTGCACGCGAGAATCAACAATTACTCTAGAGGCGCTAGCAAAGTCGACGATTCGACGAACCTCGACCTCACTCACATCGGTACCTGCAACTACGACAAAATCCACCATACGCCGATCAAGAGCAAATTCGCCTTCGGCCTCTCTTGCAGCGAACATATCAACGAATTGTGTGGGGTGGGAGAATTCTGCAGCATCTTGAAGATCGACGAGCCGAGCACCTTCAGATTTAACTACAAAGACATTCCTAGGCGGCTCAACCGAGACCCCTCGAACCATCGCAGCACAGGAAAGAGCCTCATCTCCTACCAGAACAATAACCAGGCCTTGAAGCGACAATTTATCTACCTTGCGACAAGAGCTGCCTGCCTAGTTGCTCAACCAGCCCAGATGGAGCGTCGTTGAGGATAGAAGTAAGAATACCCTCTTGCATCTTAAGCAGGTCCCGTAGCTCTTCATTGTTGGACCGCGAGATCCAACCTCTAATATGGTCACGGGTCTTGGAGAATACATTCTCAATGTCGTCAAAAGAACTTGACTGATCGTCTAAGAGCGCTCGCAGAGTGCGGCTGTAGAGTTCATCGTAGGCTGCCTCATCATTGAGCAATGCGGAAAAACAATTGTCTCTCGCAATCGCAACCGTTCTCCCGGTCACCTGCCAACTCTTATTCAACTCGTATCGATTACCACAAGTTTTACGAGCCGCCATCGCAGCCCCACCTTTTCCTGACAGTACTCCATACCATTCTGCCAATAGACACATTGAGATTTTCTTCTGCAGACCTTCTGTATCGGCCCGCTTAAGGTAATCCACATAGCGCCGGTCTATGTAGGCTTCGGGGTTCAGTTCCAAGTCTATTTCACTAATGTCAGAAAACGTGTCCAAACGAAACTTACCTGCTACCAGCAAATTCAAAGAGCTTGCCTCTCCTTGAGGCAGACTTAAAAATTGGCCAGCGTGCCCAATACAATTCAATATCCAGCGATCTTTCTCTACGAGCGTCGCACCCGGAATCTGGTCCCTAACTGCTGCAGAAATTTGCTGAAAATCATAGAGTAAAGCCCCTTGCGGATTTGCCGCGCGCTTACTCCCCATCGTATGGTTGAAGCCACCCAAATATCCAACGCCTTTGGTTAGATTGGTGAAATAATTTTTGAACTTCGTATGTGCCGATGTCCGTAGCCCTTCCGACTGATTTTCTGAGGATTTTTCGGCCAAACGCCAAAGAACGTCTACAACCGAAAATTTTCCGTACTCAGTTGCCAGTTCTGTGGACATAAACTCGTGAAGACCCTCAATCGTCTCCAGAATCGCATCCGCATTTCGGTGTACCGCAGTAGGTTCTGACGCCTTGAGAGTAGAGAACACAGATGAAATCGCCATTGCTGGGCGACCACGACTACCCGCTGTGTCTGGTGGTGTTACGAGATATTGATAAAACCGTACTGCAAGACGATTAATATTTTCAAGGGCGACCACGTCTGGCAATGCCTCCCGCAAATCAGAAGCATTGTTGACCAGTTCTACGCGATATCGCACTTTGTCAGCTTGCTCTTTCCGGAATGCCATCCTTATCTCGTTCTTCAACTCTGCGAGGCGGTGATCTAGTCTCGCACAGACGCTCTTGTAAGCCATCTCTCGTCTCCCGAGAGACCCTCGCCATCGTTGGACTATCTGTTCTTCTGCCTCCCTTTGTTCTAGTTGGTACAACAAGGAAAGGTGATCGGCTAACAGCTGACTTGCCTTGCTAACTGCGGTCTTCTGAGCCTGTTCGCTCCTGAAGAATAGATAGTTCCGGTGAAAGGCTCTATCATCGAGAATCTTGGACTGGCTTTTGATATGAGCAAGCGAATCACGCGCACGAAGTTCAAACTCTTTGAGATCGTTCTGTATCAAGGACTCCTTATCAACAAGGAAATCATTTAACGCGGCGAAAGCGCCACCAAGCCGCGCGAACTCCTCGGGCGCATCTGCAGAGACCAAGGCCATGCTCTCATGGGAATCCAGAAAACGCTCCATCGCAGTAGTATATATGGCGACCATCTCTTCCAATATGGAATCGGCATTGCTCTGAAGGGTTTGGAAGTTGCTGAGCTCTACGTTGATAGCTCGTTCAAGATCTCCTCGTTTCTCTAATTTCTGCGGATCAACGTGCTTACGGTTGTTGGATGGTGATGCAAACCAGGAATCCTTTGCCAGTTTTTCCAAGTTAGCCACAGGGTCAATTTTCAGCTTGCCGGCAATGGACTTGTCACTATCCAAATCTTCCCGGATCGTATTTTCGAGGGTATTCATCAGGCTGGGCACGTCCACCTCGGGCGCCGTTCGCATCCTTATCAGAGCATTTTCCTCTGCCCGAAGAGACACATAGCCAGCGCAGATCTCCGGATCAAATCCGATTTTTCGGTGCATTATCCTAAACGCTTTCCCTTCGTCTCCCGGCATCGGTGCCGAGTTGATAAGGTTGGAAGCCAATCCTGTGCCTTCTTCCGATACAAATAGTTTACGGAAAATTTCGAAAATCAACGCCTCAGCATTGTTAATGCGACGAAAATTGAAAGTGCCGAATGAATCGACCTCGCGCGACCCGACCAGAAAAATGTTGTCGAATGGGCGATCAGTACTTGGCTCGAGGGTCACATTCGCCCACTGCTTTTTCCATGGGATTGCGCCGCTAGAAAACAGCCGGATCTCTTCTATGGCAGCCTTAAAATTCCGGCGTACGCGCTCGATATCTATATCCCTGTTACCATCCTCGCGCTCCGCATCAAAAATCTCAGGAAGGCAACAAACAAGTGTGATGTTAGAAACCCCAGCAGGATTTCCACCTGCTCGACAAAGCTGTTTTAGTGCCATCGCAAGATCTAAAGTAATCCCACTAGCAGTCCCACCTGACAACGAACAGAAGATAAGCGCATTGGATTTATCGTGAGCTGCTGACAATGACCCTCTCCATCTATTAATCCGATCCACAAGAGGAACCTGCCCATTCCACGCCACGAAATAATCGAGACAGAGTCGCCCAAACCGCCTGAAGCCTCCTGCACCATCTTCGAATGAAATATGGGGTCGCTCTGCTTCGCCTCCTTGCCCAAGATTCCAAGAAGCCTGAAAGTCTGCAACGAAGTTTTTGTCCGCATTCATCAAAAGCTCGTCGATCAATGCACTACCCGGTTTCGACCCATAAGCTTGCACCATTCCCACAAATTCCGCGTTGTCTGCCAGGGAGACGCCAAAGTCCTGGGTTCTGCTATCAACCCCAAAAAACTGGACCTTTGAGAGTTCGGTAACAGGCAAAAGGCTTTCCAATTCAAGCTTCAATCTGGAAACAATCCTTGTTCCTGTACCTCCAAGACCAATAAAGATGGTAGGGGTCCTAATTATCGCCATAGCACTCTCCATTCGGAATACGTAACCTAGTACTCATCGAAACGAACTTCCTCTGCCTGCCAAATAAGGATATCACCGTTCTCGATTTCATCTGTCCCGTAATACTGAACTTCTTCGCCATTCGACCGTCGAATTCGCAAATCAGCTATATCAGGGTTCGGTGCAATGACCCACGAGTCACTAGTCCTTCGAATATTCCCCAACACGGATGGTGAAGAAGAGAAGACTGGGATGTCGGCTTGCTCCCCCCCGAACGAAAGATCGATTCTTGTGGAGAAAATGCGTGAAAAAATTGAAGCCGAGGTTTTGAACCGGTCAGAAAGCAATAGTGAATCATTGGTATTAATGTTCGTAAGCATCGCATATCCCAGTCTCGGTCGAAGCAGTTGTACTATCACACTCCACGCTACCAACAGCACTATCAATCCCAACAACATCAACAACCCGTATCTAATCCAACGTTGCGCCGTCGACTCCACGGTCACATCGACGACTATGGGAACCGCTGACACCCGACCATCCGCGGCCTCGAAGGAAAGAATCAAACCGGACACCCGACCGCCAACAGCGTCCTCCGGCACAGTGAATGACAAGTCTATATGGTCGATCTTATCGTTAACGAATCCACCCTCAGGAAAGCCAACAGAAACGCCACTACTTTCAAGCTTCCACGATAATTCTCGGGAGCTTACGCTCGATGCGTTGATGGCGAAGTACTGATTCTGCCCCGGAATAACCCGACCAAGTGAAAACTCTCTTTGAGGAATATCTAATAGGACCGAGCCAACCTGCTCTGGCGCTATGATTGGTGTTCTGGTGGAGTCAACACCAGAGATTGATACACGCACGCCTCCAATTTCTGTGGTTTCCAATTCACCAGTAAAAACCCCATCCCCTGCAACGCTATCGCCACTCATTACGCTGCCATCGTCGAAAAGATCGAGGTCAATTTTTGTTTCACTCCCAACGTACTCCACAGTCGCGACCGACTCCAACAGTCCGGTCTCCGGCGCTTTGACAGAAACCCGGATCGAGTCCCCCAAAATCAACGGTACTTCCGTTTCTGCCTGAACCAAAATAGCAGCGCGCTTGACCTCTATCTTCCTTGTCGTGCTGGCAGTCTCGCCCTGACTCGAAACGACTAGCCTCACCTCATAAGTACCGGGCCTCGCGTAAACGTGGCCTGGATTGCGCTCGTTGGACAAGGTTTCGTCGCCAAAGTCCCACGCAAAACTAGCTGCACGACCAGTAGACTCGTTAACAAATTGAATTCGTTCGCCAACCTCAACGTTAGTGTTCGCAACGAAAAACACCGCACTTAAGGGAACATCGCGCTTAATCTGAACGCCATCCGCTAAAGTGAAATCAGCCACATCCTTGTCACTAAGTGGTCCTTTTACCGAGACTTTTGGATAAAACACACCAACACTGGTATATCGGTGTGAAGGTATCGCCTCAGCAGATTCGTTACCATCGCCAAACTCCCAGAGGTAGCTGGCCATTGGATCTAACTCTTTGGGCTTTAGTGTGACTATACATCCTGGTTCGCAAACGGGCGGCTCAGCTGTAAACTCAGGATTGGGTGGGTCCCAGGCGCCTTCTGGGGCCGTTTCAGTACACTCTATTCCGGAGGTTGGCACGCACTCCTCGGACTTAAAGCCAAGTGTGAAAATCTTGAGTACAGCATCAGGATCATCAACAAGGAGGCGCGACATTATGTCAACCACGGATTGAAAATCTCTCGACTGATCATTGTCCTCACCATCTGTTACAACGATAAACTTTCCAGTTGCGCCAGAATCTCGAGCAAGAATTTCTTCAAATTCTGAGGAAGCTACTTCAATTGCTTCATAAA
The DNA here is from genome assembly GCA_047947185.1 of Pseudomonadota bacterium. Classification (GTDB taxonomy): domain Bacteria; phylum Pseudomonadota; class Gammaproteobacteria; order Pseudomonadales; family Azotimanducaceae; genus JANQJA01. The sequence goes on along the minus strand of CP170502.1, from coordinate 5,047,027 downwards.
TGTGGGTATATGAACCGTCAGTTGTAAATCTTTTCTGGAAATCGTTCAATAGTTTTTCTCGATCCTCGATGCTGCGAATGGTCAAGAGGGGAATACTTCGATCAATCTCACCAGAGAACAAAAAGATTTTGACAGTAGTACCGATTGGTACCGCACCCACCCAACTCGACACAAACCCACGTACGCGTTCTCGAAGGTCCAGATTGTGTTTTGAACTCTCGCCACGGATCGAGCCAGAGTTATCGATGAGCAAAAAATCATGACGTTGGGACGACTGTTCTGCCAGCACTGGCACGCTGCCCAAGAATGAAAACAGACACAAAATCAATGTTGCTAGACTGCACTGACGCATCAGCTTTTTTTACCTTTAACCAGCCGTGTCCTTGCTCTTGACACTAATCCAAACAAGAGTAATAAACAAGATGAATAGTGTGCGTAGCTCGTTAATCATGAATCTCTAGGGCCATCAAGGCGACAGGGCATGGCTCGACAGCGTGCTGACAGCGGCAATCTGAACTAGTTGATCAATAAGTGACCAACCAATTTGCAACAGAGTTTTTGAGTAGGCGCTCGGTTCGAAAGCCCACAGAGGAAATGGATGCTTGACCCTACTCATGTCGCCAAGCCATCTTTCCACAAAGTTCAGACTGAAAATAACTAGGTTCACCCCGATAATGCTGATGCACGATAAATGCGTCGCTTCCCACAATTCGCAATACAATAATGGCCCCGTCGATTGAATGCCCCAGGATCAAACCGACCCTGGAACGCTCTATGGCTTTGACATTGCGGACCAAAAAGGGACCTTTCGTTTCTTAACACCATCGAAGCGTCCCCTAACGGGAGGCGGTGAGCGAAAAGGTAGGGGCTCGATGACTAGACAGTACGCGTTCCTCATCAGATCACGAAACCTAGTCTCGACGCATCAATGCACCTAACCCGCTGACGACCGAAAAACCTATGTCGACATCAAAGCGACTAACCAACGTACTAGAATCGAATCTATTGGTCACGACTATCGCGTTCCAGTCAGTCTGGTCAGCTGGTACCAAGACTTCCAACTCTGAGCGGAGATCGCTGTCGGTCCGAACCAATCTCTCGCCGACGACCGGAAGCGTTCGGCGCAGAGCTGGCGATATTAGCTCAACACTCTCTGCGCCAGGGTACTGATCGAAGACTTCAATAAACAAACGTCGTTCTAGCAACCCGGTTTCACTCACTCTCCGCACTTCTGGGACGCCATCGAATACCAGGTCATCAACCCGATCGAGGAAAATCTGGTCAAAATGCGAGCCCTCTAGCATCACCGTCCAGGCGGCACCAGAAAACGAAGCCTGGAACCAGGCGGTTGTCGCTAAATCCTGACTATCCATCGCTACCACGCCATCACCCACCGATAGAGGGCGCGCCATGCTAATCGCCAGAACCTGCCGCAGCGCCTCAATCAGTACTGTTTCTACGGGCGCCGCCGACAGTAGTCCAAGCCCTCCAACAACGCTGATGTACTCAACGTCCTGGGGGTGAGGTGAGCGATTCAGCCTGTAAACATAATTCCCCGGGGCTTCGGGTTGCAGATCTGCCAACGCCGGTGCGGTCAGCGGCAATTCGAAGTTTCTTTCAAGGTCCTGCAGCGTGGACTCAAAAGCACCCGCCATCCCCGAACCAAGCTCAAATCCTTGATAGTGGCCACCCCCTAGTGCAGCCGACGCTGAATCCAGAAACCGGTCCAGAGCAGCACCCAACCTCCTGCCGTCCTGCATGACACCCGCCATATGACGAACCACAGCCAGTTCTGAACCTTTGTGCGGGGTTGCAATCGTCACCAACCGGTGGACCTTGTGGCCCAGCAAATTGTCGACCAGGTATCGGCGCGCAGCCAGCCCACCCATTGAATAAGCAACCAACGTCACCTTCTTGGCACCAGTACTGTTCACCACCACATCAATACAGGCTTTGAGTTCCGTGGCCCAACTGTCGACTGAGCCACCCGGATCAGAGAAATTCAGCGTAAAAACGTCGCTTGTTGACTGCCCGGTGGGTACCTCCAATTCGCAGGACGCGCTCCCAGCCATTGCAACTGCAATCAGATTGCCGCCGTAACCCAGCGCATAACTTTCAAGCAGGCGATGAACAATTCGTTTGTCTGTCCAGACGTGGGCTTTTTGACCGAGGCCATGAAGCAACACCACGGGATGTGCTATGCGCAAGTTGGTGACCGTGCGCGCTTGATCGCGATATACACCAACCGCCAGTGCAACAAAGGCAAGAATGATAACTGCACCAAGAAGGGCCAGAAAACTACGCATTTTTGCAGACCTCAAGTTGACCAGAAAACTGTATCCTGAACCCTGAAACGTACGCTCAATCCGCCAACACGCCAGTTTTCATCATGCATCGCCCCATTTCAATCTTCGCCTACCCTAAACCCTTTTGCTCTTATTCACCCAGCAACAATGGCAAGCCTTTTGTACCATCATGGCGTCGAGTTTATCAATTGCTCAAGCAGCCGACCAAACCTGGCCACGCTTTCACCAAAATCATCACCAGACAGATCAACATAATTCGGGAAAGCAATGAGATCTTCCTCCATCTCCGAAACGGCCACCTGCGCACAAACGATGCCCATGGGTGGCAACAATGCCACCAGTTCCTTAAGCGATTCAAACGAACATTCTGTGGGAAACCCATCCGAGATCATAATCAGTATTCGTCGCGCATGTCGTGAGACAAGCGCCTGCTGAACTGCAAAATGAAGCGCGCCGGCATCGTTATTGCCGCCGTCCGCAACCAGCGACGCAATGCGGCGAGACCGAGCGGAACCAAGGTCAAAGATAGTGTTGTGATTGAAACCCCAGAACCGCGAGGACGTGTCATTAAATGCTTTTGTGCTTTCCGCGATCAACGTCGCAAATGCTTTCGCTTTGTCCAGGCGCTGCGCGTCAAATCCCATGGACGCCGAGCTGTCAATCAATACGCCGATAAAAAGATCCGCGCCTGGCTCTTCTTCAGACCTGACCAGGACACGAGGCTCTCCATAGATCGCCATCGATTTGGCTCGGGCAAGGTCGAGCCGTGTACCAGTTGTTTGTGCCGTTCGTTCGACTTCCCGAACGCCTAGCGATCCCAGCACCTGCCGCAGTCGTCGAACCATGGGACGGATCGATCGACAGATGTCCTCATAGGCTTCCAGGGACTCACTCTCCTCTTCGATTGTCTCCATTCTTGGGAAATCCAGATTTTTCGCCACATTGATCCAATCCTGCCCGCGCGCTGAGCTGCCAGCAACTTTCCTGGGCAACCTTTCTGCGCGACGAACTGCTGGCCGAGGGTCCAGTTGGAAAGCGCTATCTGCGTTCTCATCGCTGTCAGCCGTCAGCCATTGTTCAAACAGATTGGCAGCCTGCTCGGCAGCGGCTGCAATCAAAGGGCTTTCATCCTCAATGTGACCGTCGAGAAGGCGCCCCCCAGGTCTCCGTGGCGACGAGTAAGTGCCATATATTGGGGCACTGGCGCTGAGCGAACCAAGCAACTCAGAAATCCTGTCGCGCAACACGCGTATCTCCGCAACATCCAGCCGGCGCAATCCCCCGGTGACGAGTTCAAGTGAAGACCTGACAGCAACGTCATTGGGATTCAAACCCGAGGTACCCAGCCCCAACCGCAAACTGATCATAAACCGGTTGAGCGGCCGCAACAGTTCTGTCCGCAACATTTCGAACCATGTCAGCTTAATGCGGGATGCCAATGCCATATTGAGCCGCGGGACGGGTTCCAGCCGAGAGAGAAAGTCCGCCAACACATCCGAAGGTTGCATGATGCCGGGCAACACTTCTCGCAGCGCCTCAATATCCTGCTGTTCAACACCATTAAATGCGTGCTGGAAATCGGCACCCCTAATCAGCGCAGAGAGCATTGACCGCTGCTTGTGCCAAAACCACTCACTTGACCTGGACCGCTCAAGTTCAACCACGTAGCGATTCAGCATGGGAAACTTCTCGAATAGCGGTGCTCGAATGCGCGTTATGCGCTCCAGGTATTCCCCAGGGGATTCAGCGCCGCGACGCGCAAGCAGCTGTGAGACCTTCTGCCTGACAACAAACTTTAAGCCTCGAATCGAAAAGTAGGCGTGGTCAACCAAATGCCGCAGATCCTGCGCCAGGTCTTCGGCTGTATATTCGTTCCCCTTTCGGGATATTAGCCGCACAAGGTCTGACCTGGCTTTTTGCTTCGCTTCATGGAGTGAACGGTCCGTCGCAAGATCGCATCGAGCAAATATCTCCTGAACGAGCGCATCCACCAGCTCAGCTGTTGTCATCCATTTGTCCCCAGTGTGCTGTACCTGGAAACCAAACTCATAACCGGTGACAACACCCGGCATGTTGCCATCCATGACGCTTTGGCGAATCTCAGACACCGAGCACCTGCGCCAATAGGCCAATTCTTGCACCGAATACTCTGTACTCACACTCTTGAACGCCCATGCGGCCAACTCATCAAACAACTCGCCCCAACTGGCGTTCAAGCTTCGCAGACGTCGTTCAAGGTGTTCATCTGCAAGGATGTTGAAAAGGTAGTCAGCACCGGGAAGGTCTTCCATCGTCTCTTGGTACGCAGGATCAGAGAAGTGGGCATAGTGATGCCCTATCTCATGCAGCATTAGCCCACGCAGAAGTGCTTCGCCCTGGGGTTCATCAAGTACGCGGGCATTGATTGCAATACTAACGGGATTCGAAACTGGACAGGGTGCTGTGAACGCAAGCGGTTCCTGCCCTTCCAGGAATTGGACATCCAAACGACGTCCCAACAAACGCCAGCACACCCTCATTGCCCAGAACATCGCATTGACAAGGCGCGGATCGGCGGCCTCTGCCGACGGGTTTGACAAACCGCTAGTCATCCGCGTTAAGGTCGTCGAGCGAAAGCTCACCGACCTCTCGCCTGATGATCTGCCAAACAAGATTTGCGTCGGTACCAACATCATTGATACGTCCCGCGAAACGCCCGCAGAACGCTGTTTCAAGACAGTCCAACATGGCAGACGCCGCCGAAACCCCATCGCTGAAAAAGGGGTGCCCCAGCAGGGTGCACGCTTCCTCAGTCGCCCTCATGGACAGATCAGCATCCAGCGAGAAATCCTCCCGAATGACGTTAGCCGTCTCGACAACCGCATTAATGCGCGAGCTATCCAGCATCGGAAATTTTCTGGAGAGCAGACGAACTTCCTCCGCAGCAGGCGGATAAGACAGCTTGATGGTAGCGAAACGGTCCATTTGTGCGGGATCAACTGCAGACGCGCCCACAAACTGGCTGCCATTATTGATAGCCGCTACAAACTGGACATTCGCGGAAATATCAATCAACGAGTTGGTGGCAGGATTGTAGATTTTGCGCGTCGAGTCCATGGCCGGCATCAGGCCGTTACGCGCCATCGGGCGGCAGCGATTGAACTCGTCAAGAAAGATCAGCACCTTTTGCCGTCTGTTCTCTCCTGCAGCTACAAGCGCACGACAAATGTCAGTTTCTACAAAGACTGTCTCAACTGTGCCCTCGGTTCCCGCTTTGACCTGCAGCGTCGCGACAAAATCTGTCGCCTCGTAAACCGCAGAGCAGTTGAAGTAGACGTAGGTCATGTTCAAAGCCTCTGCAACCGCGCGGCTCAGCACAGTCTTGCCCGAGCCCTGAGGGCCATCGAGCATGATGGAGTAGCCCGCCTCCAGCAGAATCTGAAGCTTTTTGGAGACCGTCTTGTCGAGGTAGATGTCTGGATTCAGCTCAAGCGAAACAGTGCCCATGTATTCGACTTCTATGATGCCGCGGCGCGTGTTTTGAGGTCGGGTGATGCGGGTAACGCGGACCCTGCACTGCCGGCCAATCTCTACATCCCCCGTGTCAGCGCACAGGATGATCTTCGTGCTTTTCTGACCGTCAATCAGTTGCCCACGGAAAGGGAAGTCTGATTGTCGAGCACCCTCATTACGCCACAACACGGTTTCGAAGATGCTTCCATTGTTCAATTCTGCCATGTTCTTCGCCCTTCGCTTCGGCTGAGTACCGGAGACTATGCCCTGTCCGGCCATGTGTCACCTCGGCAGTCACGCATTAAGACAATCTGTGGGAGAAGTGAACCGGCAGCTCGAGCCAGTGACTGGCCCGCGGAACACTTCCAGCGGAACCGGGTCGCAGACTGAGTCGAGATATCTGCCGGGACCTTCCATTTAACCATCTGTTCGTATCGAGCGGCGCACCTTGAAGGCGAAAAATGCCGGAAACACAAACAGCAACGGGCAAGCCATCATCAACTCATGAGTTGACGAGTAATGCAGCCGGTCGCTGAAGATTCGAGGATTACCCTCGGGACTGGCGCAGGGCCACCCTATTGGCGGAAAACGCGACCCTGGCATGCGCCCCACCTACAACAGTGATGAGTCGCATCAGCAACACCGGGTCCTGCAACAGGGTTGGCAGCCCTGTTATCGGCCTATTTTGTTTGGCTCGCCTCTTTCAAGATGAATCACCTCCTTTGGTTCGTAGACAAGTTGAGCACACTCTAACCAGCAGGCGGCGTCAGTGATCCGCGAACTACTGACTTTTCAGAACTCAACCACAATCATTGTTTTCCCCGAATTGATTTGTGACCTTCCCCGTTAATTTGGGCCATTTTGTTCTAGGGATCTCCGACTAAAGCACGATAATTGGAGGAGTGATTTTGGAAAGACAACGGGGTTTAAATAAGAACAAACTGCATTTATGTTGCGTCAGGCAGAGAACGGAATTTGATTCTACACGCTCAAATGTGTAGGTTTGTGCTGTGAAGTAGTGGAATTACGTCGACAACAATGACCAATACCGACTTGGGAAGTGTTTATGGCAATCAAATGTAAGAGTTGTGGAGACAAAGCAGAGGGACTCATGTCGCACGCGTACCAATGCAATTCGTGTGGCCACATATTGTGTCGCGACTGTGCAAAAAAGTTTGATACCAGCACATTTGGGATGACTCCCGCTAAAGTACGGTGTCCAAAATGCGCTGAATTGGGCTACTCGAAGGCGTAGCGAGACAGCTTGGGAGTCGTTCATAGGCCAACGATAACGTCAAATTACCAACCGCTCCACGCCTTCTGGCAACATTTGGGCTCCTGGCGCGGTTCACTGACAGCAATCGAACTGGCATCGCAGATAAGCTGGGCTCCTAAGACTGCTATTAAACAATTCCATCAAGAACGTGCGGTTGCACCGGCATCTTGCTCGCCGAAAACATCAATACGTCCCAAATTAGTGCAAAACATCAACCATCCATCAGGCGCGAAATCAAAAGGTCAAAAACCAGTCCAATGAAGGGCGCACTGCCTACAACCAGCGCCCTAATCAGGACCGAAGCAGAAAAGGGCCACTCCTTGATGCTGGAAATCTGCCCAAAAAATGACTGCAAAGCCGACAACCTTATGTCAAAGTCTTCGCTAAGCCGATTTTGGTCTATTCCATTTAACGCATCTCGCAACTCGTCGTACATCAAGTCAAGGTGCGCCGCTATCTCGCGTTGATACCGCGCTTTGCCGCTGGTCACTATTCTTCTTGTCGCTAGTGCTGGAACCAACATTCCAAGCAGCCCAAGCGGAATCATCAGAATCAGCAATAAGTAATTGTGGAGCGCTGGTGCGTCCAGTCCCTCCTTTAAAAATGAGAGCATCACCAGAGAAACGAAGCCTATTGACACATAGAAATAGACCATGCCAACTTCAATGACACCTCGGAAACCACCAAATTCGTCGGGATGAAACGGCTGCATGAGGTTTGAATTTGGATACAGAGCATTGTTTGCCCACACGCTATAGGAATTGATGAAACTGGTCATTGCCCAAACGAGCAAGCCGAGCTTGATAATTAGAAATGGGGCCAGAGAGTAAAAGATGAGCGTCCACAACCTGGTGAGCAAGCAAGTAATGGGGGCTTCTTCAAATGAAGTATCCCACTTCGGTACATTAACGCTCTGACTAAACTCCTGTTTGACTAGAGACCCATCTGTTTGCCTAACCGTGACAATGTTGCTCTTGTAAGGGTAGATGTCTACAGGCGCCAGCGGATGCAACATGCAGGTCGTAGTGTTGAAAATCCAGAAGACCAAAGCAATCAGCCATGGCGCGAACTTCAGCGTCCGCCCAACCCAACCGAAATCTCCCACTATTATCTTCTTCGTTTTGTTTATGCTGTCGACATAATCAGACGGCAGCCCGGTCTCTCCGGTTTCCTGTTCGACCCTTTTGGTCAGAGTGTTCAGAAGATTTCGCGTTCGCCGAATAGCCGTGACACAGAGAACGAGAATCACTGGAATCAGGAGCGTAAAGGGCCATACCATCGTGTCGCCAGCAAAACTCATCCCCACCACCTCGCCAACGCCGGGGACAACAGCCGACACTGAACCAATGAACAAGCGACCTTCGAGCGCAGTCACTGCACAGAGCAAAAACATCCAAAGGAGAGACCAGCCAAGAAGCCTTCGGTAGTTGAATTTGTCCAATGTGCCGAGCCCGGCTACAGCCATGAGCATACGCACAGGATCACTGTCCGGCAGGAAGTCCTCGTCATCAAAAGTCATCAGTCATCACCTGGTCGTTCCAGGAAAAAAACGTCAGCGCTCCTGGTGATGTCGCAGTTTTGCAGTTCTTCCCGGTCTGCGTAGCCAAACACCCACAAACTGATATTTTCTTTGGTACAAAAATCAGACAACGCCTTACTCAGGCAAATTTTGGGTACACAAACACCGCCTGAACTGTTCTCTAACGCCTGAAGCACTGGGTGTTGGAGGCAAGAGCTAAACAAGCCGTGCTGGAATCCGACTGGATACCGGGCAACCCCCTCATCTGCGCAACCATCACCGAAAACAGCTATATGCCCCAAGCGAAAAACGGAGTGTTGAACCAACTGATCCACAACCAACCCGAGCCTCCCCAAACGCAAGAGGCTTATGAAAGAAAGTACTAGTGGCACTTCTTGATCCAGCCTGTGAAGCTCCACCAGACAGCTAGGCATCCAGGAGACAAAAACTACCGAGTTCTCGATGCCATATTGATGAACGAGGTCAAGATAACGGCTTTCGTCTCCAAAGTCTTTGATATCAATGCAGATCTTCTGGCCCACCTGCTTTTCTGTTCTAAAAATGTCAAACGCTCTAGAGAGAGCCATAACACCATGCTCATTGAGCTCATCAACATCCAGATCGCTAATCGGTATACTTCTTCCGTTGATCCTGATGGAGGGATCGTGCGCTACGACAATGTCGTTTTTGGCGCGGCGAGTATCGATTTCCAGAAAATCAAAGCTTGAATGACACGCGGAATGCAGTGCACCCGCTGAGAGTTCTGGACTGCCAAACCCTCGAAGCCTGTGACTAAGTAACATTGGGGGACGAGTTTTCAACGATCTTTTCGCTGCATAAAGACAAAAACAAAATAGAGCAAATAGAAAATCGGTACACTCCACGAAAAGGGACTGTTATAACTCAGGTCACTGACCTCATATTGAAGAAGATAACCCAGCTGATCCGTTATCGTACCAATTGCAGCGCCCGCACAAAAACCACCAAAATGAGTACCGAAATATAGAGAATAGCGAGCCAAGACTGTAGCCAAACCAAGCAGAAAGACACCGAAGATCAAGTGATGTACCTCAACTCCGGCCACAATAAGCGAACGATCCTCATTTGGAATTTCGAAGGTGATCCAGTACGAAAAACGAAATGCCAGCACAAGAGTCAGATAGCCCGCCAAAAAAGCTGCGGATAACGTCCAATCCAACTTTTGTGGGCTAAACGCTATTTTTCGCGGCCTTATCGCGGCCATCACCAGCAGAACCACAGCTAGAGATGTGACAGAAGAGATCCAGACTTTGGGATCGGTTCCTGACAGGGTCTGGGCAGAAATTTCATTTCCTTTCCGAACCAACCAATAAAACCAGGCATCTGCCATAACGCCCAGCGTGAATAGTAGGACGTCATCATCGCGTTTGCGTTTCGGGGGAACTGCGATCAAAAGCGCAACTGCTAAACAGACTACGGAAAGGTCAATCAAAATCGTGCCGAGGCGAAACGGCTCAAGCACGCTCAAAAACAATCGAGACGCCAACCAACCAACGACAATTAGATGCGTGGGAAAATCCTCACAATAGCATTTGCCTTTTGGTCAGTGATCTTGACAACTGCTGACCCCTCTTCGCGATTTGGGTCGCACAAAATCTATGGACGGCCCGACCGTCAATATAAAGTGCTTCGATAGCCAGATTCAAGCGCAAGCGAAGGTCGCAAGGGATTTACCTCTACCTGTCGTCGTCTGTAATACAGGCGAAGGTATCAATTGACTACATCAGTCAGTTACAGTTTCCAGCGGCCACCGCCAATACTCCCCATGCAGCCCACAGCCATAAAAATCAGTCTCGCCCATCTGCCAGCACTGGCGCACATGGTGATGGCCAAAGTACCAGCGCGCGGGCCGGTGATCGCTGAGCAGCATCGCCTGTTCTAACATCTTGGGTGTCATGCTTGTCTCCCTGCCCGATCTTTCGAGCCTTACCCGTAGCGGTGCTTCGTGCGTCACCACTACTTCGGGTTCCTCAGAGGCGAGTGCATAGAAGAAGTGGTCGAATTCCATGGCGGATGGCTGTTCCGTACGCCACCAGTCCACTCCCTCGGTGCGACCGTGCTTGTCAGTCGACTCGGCACCACCCAGAAACAGGTGGTTGATGCCACCAAGTTCAATACAGGCACCACGCGCCACATAAAAGCAGCCTGAGCCCGGCGCCAGTTCAAACACCGAAGGAGAACCCGCCGCACTCCTCAGTTCCTCAAGGCGATACCAGTTGTCATGGTTCCCAAGGCAGGTATAAATAGGCACAGACCATTTACGCTGGCGTGCGCGTTTCTCAAGCCAGCGCTCAAGCCGCTTGTCCGAAAAGCCCCAACCAAAGTCCCCAACCTGCACAATCGCCGTTGCGGGCGTACTGCTATCGTCCAGCGCTTCTGCCTTCTGGACCACATCGCCCAGGGCATCAACCTGCCCGTGAATGTCGCCGACATAAAAAATGCTGCTCATGATGATTGCTCTAAAAACTGTGTTGATTCCCCTGCCTATGCTGACAGAAGAATTTTTCCTGGCAAAAATTCCCGCCCTGGCATCTCTTATGTGCAAACAGCTTGAGGAGATGATGATGCAAACCATTCTGCCAGTCGCCGAGCGCTGCCCGCTGTGCGACCAGAATACGAGCGATGGCCCGGGCATGACCAGCCCCATTGTCGCCTGTGAGGCCTGGCTGCACTGTACAGTCCATGACCAGGTGTTTTTCGCGCGCGCCGGTGAATCGTTTTTTATGCCCGCCTCCGAGGACTTCTTCAATTCTGGCGCACTGTTCCGGGCCGCCTATCGGGATCATATCGAACGGGATCGGCGCTTACCGGAACTGCCAGTCGTGCCCATTCAATGGTACCTGTCGGTCGCCGAGACAACGCTCAGCGTGTGGGACTCCGATTGCTGTCAGGACTGTTTCAGCTGCGAGTGGGACCACAAGAAACTGCTGGGTGTCTACCTGGTTGACGGCCACGAGGACTTTCGCCTGATTTCACACCAGTTACCGGAATTTGGCCAACAGACATCGCTGGAAACCCTGCTCTCCCGCTGTTTTTTGCTGGATGAAATGAGCAATTCGCTGGGGGACGAGGTCTGGGGTTACCTCGGCGAATCGCTGGGCGCGGAGGTAAGACGCGCGCCTGAGGACTAATGTTGCGCCCGGCGAGGGACATGGTGCCCGCGGCACGTGTAAACTGCGGGCTTTGCCCTGTGCCTCAATCAGCATGTCAAAACTCTACTTCTATTACTCCGCCATGAACGCGGGCAAAACCACTACCCTGCTGCAGTCCAGCTACAACTACCAGGAACGCGGGATGAAAACTTTCCTGCTGACCCCTGCGCTGGACAACCGGTTTGGCACCGGGCAGATCACCTCGCGTATCGGGCTCAAGGCACCCGCCAATACATTTGAAACGGACTCGGACCTGTTCCAGATGATTGAGGAACACCTGCAGTCCGAACCCGTCGACTGCGTGATGGTTGACGAGGCCCAGTTCCTGTCGCGCGACCAGGTATTCCAGCTATGCCGGGTGTGTGACGAACTGAAAATCCCCGTGCTCACCTTCGGTATCCGCACGGATTTCCAGGGTGAACCATTCGAAGGCAGCAAGTACCTGATGGCCTGGGCCGACAGCCTGCGCGAGATCAAGGCCATCTGCCGCTGCGGACGCAAGGCCACGATGGTGCTACGTATTGACGAGGCCGGTGAGGTGGTGCGCGATGGCGCCCAGGTGGATATCGGCGGGAACGACCGCTACGTGTCCATGTGCCGGGAACACTTTGCCGAGGCCTACTACAAGCAGGACTGATAGCTGAACAAATGGCACACAACTGTAACAGCTGCCGCTGTTGCATTCGTACCGGAATGCGCTAAATTGTGCAGTACAGCATTTTGAGACTGGCCCCATGGCAGCAGTAATGAAACCGTCTACCCCGGCTAGCAAACCACGTATGGACAGCGCCAGGACCTACGACGAGTGGAAAGCGGCGGCAATTGCCCACGACGAACGTACCGGTGTTGCCAACTGGAAGCGGGTTGATGAAAGCAGTCGCTTCGACTACAAGGTCATCCGCGCCCGGCTGGAGGAAGTCAGGGCCCTGCGCGAGGCAAACGATCCCCACCGGATTCTCTACTACCTGAACGAGGGCATTCACGGCAACATGGGTGGCATGGGTTCCGGCAAGCTGTACCGGAAAGCCAAGTTCGGCACCAAAGACGTTGTGACCGAATACATCAATGAGCAGGCAGCCGCCCTCGAACAGGTGGCGGATACGGACGACGCAATCATTCCCCTGGCAGAAAAGCTGGAATTTTTCCGCCGCGCCAGCCACTGTTTCGGGCGTACCGCGCTCATGCTGTCGGGTGCGGGCGCACTTGGACCTTTCCACGTGGGTGTCATCAAGGCGCTGGTGGAACAGGATCTCCTGCCTAACGTCATCTCCGGCGCCAGCGCCGGTTCGCTGGTTGCCGCCATTGTCGGGACCCGCAAGGACGATGAACTGCACGAGACCTTCAAACCCAGGACCATCGTCAGCGTGTTCGAAGAGGCCGCGGAGGCGGAAGCTGACGCCCTGGAAGGCAAAGAACGGCTTGGCATCCAGGAACTGCGCGCGTTTGTAGAACACCAGATTCCGGACATGACGTTCCAGGAGGCTTTTGAGGTATCTGGCCGTCGCATCAATATCTCGGTTGCGCCAAGGGAACTGCACCAGCAGTCCCGCCTGCTGAATGCGATCACGTCACCCAATGTCATGATCCGGGAAGCGGTACTGGCCTCCTGCGCAATTCCCGGCATCTACCCGCCGGTGACCCTGGCGGCAAAAAACCGCCATGGTGAACGCCAGCCTTATGTGCCCAGCCGCCAGTGGGTTGACGGCTCGGTCAGCGATGATCTGCCCGCCAAACGCCTGATCCGGCTGTACGGTGTCAACCACTTCATTACCAGCCAGACCAACCCCGTGGTCCTCTGGTCCCTGCGGGATTCCGGTGCGCGGGACGACCTGTTTGGCCGCCTGTGGGAGATCAACCAGAACGCCACCCGCGAATGGCTCAAGGCGACCTATCCTTTTGCCATGCAACTGACGCGCGACCTTTACCCCGTGAACATGTGGACGCGCATGTTCTACAGCATCGCCACCCAGGACTACACGGCAGACATCAACATACTGCCGCGGCAAAAATTCTGGAATCCGCGCAAACTGCTGGCCGTGCTGAACGAACGCGAGGTCAGCACCCTGATACGCGAGGGCGAGATTGCAACCTGGCCGCGTATCGAGATGATCCGCAACTGCACCAAAATCAGCCGCACCCTGGACCGGATCCTCGAGCGACTGGAAGAGCAGCACATCCTCTCGCTTGCCTGAGCCCGGCCAACCAGCACCAGCCGCGCCTGCTGCAAGCTACCGCTGGCTGCTGCTGGCCGGCGTCTGGCTGCAGTACATGGCCTTTGGCCTGGTGGCGACCAGCCTGGCGCCGCTGGTCGGGCTGATTGAAGCCGACCTGTCACTCTCCCACGCGGCCATGGGCAGCACCATGGGTGCCTGGCAACTCGTCTACATTTTTTCCGCAATTCCCTGCGGCATGCTGCTGGATCGGCTTGGTGCCCGCAACGCGCTCCTGATTGGCAGCCTGCTGATTGCAGCCTCGGTACTGGCCCGGGGTTTTGCCACCAACTATCTTGAGTTGCTCCTCGCCGTCAGCCTGTTTGGCCTGGGCGGACCTATCATCTCTGCCGGTGCCCCCAAGGTGGTGACCAACTGGTTCACCGGTTCAGACCGCGGCCTTGCCATGGGCATCTATATGACCGGCCCCGCCATTGGCGGCATCGTCTCTCTTACCCTGACTCACCCTGTTCTGCTGCCGGCGCTGGATTCCTGGCGTAATGTCATGTTTCTCTGGGCGGGTGTCACCGCCGCTGCGGGCATCAGCTGGTACATGCTTGCGGCCAATCCCCGTGTAGACAAGCGGGACGCCAACGCCAGTGCGTCACTGCCACAGTTGCAGGTCATGGCAAAACTGTTGCGCCAGCCCGCGGTGCTGCTGGTGTTGATGATGAGTGTAGGCGTGTTCCTGTTTAACCATGGCCTGAATAACTGGCTGCCGGAACTGCTCAGAAACGGTGGCATGTCACTGATCGAGGCCGGATACTGGGCTGCCATTCCCACCGTGATTGGCCTTGTTGGCTCACTGCTGATACCACGGCTTGCCACACCCGGACGGCGCTTCAACATTCTGCTGGGCCTTGCCCTCTGTGCCGCTGGCGCCAGCATCCTTCTGCACTTCAGCACCGGGCCCCTGCTCTTCGGTGGCCTCTTCCTGCAGGGGATTGCCCGCTCGGCGCTCATGACGGTGCTCATCCTGACCCTGGTGGAATTACCTGGTATTGGTGAACGTTACGCGGGTATGGCAAGCGGTCTCTTCTTTTCAGCCGCTGAAGTCGGCGGCGTACTGGGCCCCCTGTCACTGGGATTCCTTTATGACCTCACCCACAGCTTTGACGCCGGGCTGTATCTGCTGACCACGGTTGCGGTACTGCTGGCGCTGGGAGCACAGCGACTCAAAGGGCTTGCCAGGAGCGAATAGCGCAAAACTTGAGTACACTGTCCAATTCAGAAAACAGCAGGGCAACTCAGCCATGACCGTCTACAAACTCACCATTAATGGCAGGACCGAATCGGTTGATGCTGACCCCGAAATGCCCCTGCTCTGGGTGCTGCGCGACAAGCTGGGGCTGCTGGGTACCAAGTACGGCTGCGGCATTGCCCAGTGTGGCGCCTGCACCGTACATATCGATGGTGAACCCATGCGCTCCTGTGTCCTGCCGGTGTCCGCGGTCAGCGGTTCTGTCACCACCATTGAAGGGCTCGCCGGCAAAGACGGGTTGCACCCGCTGCAGGCGGCCTGGATTGAACACGACGTGCCCCAGTGTGGCTACTGCCAGTCTGGCCAGATCATGAGTGCGGCGGCACTGCTGGCCAGGAAAAAGAACCCCACGGATGACGATATTGATGAGGCCCTGGCCGGCAACTACTGCCGCTGTGGCACCTACATCCGGATACGCCGGGCCGTCCATGCTGCCGCCAGTTACTACAACGCCGCCGCACCCGGCCGGCATGAAGGAGAAACGGTATGAACCGGATCAATCGCCGGAGTTTCCTGAAAGCCAGTGCACTCGCAGGCGGCGGCCTGATGCTTGAAATGACATTGCCTTTTGGCCAGGTGCTGGCCGAGGAACTTGGCACCCTCGTGGGTTCAGGCGAGTTAAACGCCTACGTCAAGATTGCCAGTGATGGCACTATCACCATCTATTCCGCCAACCCGGAAATGGGCCAGGGCATCAAGACGGCCCTGCCGATGATCATCGCCGAGGAAATGGGCGCAAAATGGGAAGACGTGGTTGTACTGCAGTCACCCATTGATGCCGAGCGTTTTGGTGGCCAGGGTGCTGGTGGTTCAACCACCATACCGCGCAGTTTTAACCTGATGCGGCAGATGGGCGCAACCGCCAGGGAAATGCTGATTGGCGCCGCATCAGAATCGCTGGAAGTTCCCCGCGAAGAACTCACGGCCCGCGACAGCCAGGTTGTACATACTTCCGGCCAGGCACTGACATTTGGCCAACTGGCGTCACTGGCCGTACGCCAGCCGGTACCGGACCCGGACAGCCTGACCTTCAAGGATGCAGAGGACTACACTATTATCGGCACCTCGGTGTCCGGTGTAGACAACCTGGTGATTGCCACGGGACGGGCCGAGTTTGGTATTGACCAGGTTGTCCCCGACATGCTGTTTGCGGCCTACCACAAGTGCCCGAAAATTGGTGGTGTGGCCATCAGTTTCAACGCGGCCGAAATCAGGCAGATGCCGGGTGTGGTCGACGCATTTATTGTCCCGGGTAATGGCAAGGTCCAGGAACTTTTCTCCGGCGTTGCGATTGTGGGTACGGACACCTGGTCCGTGTTCCGGGCAAAAGACCGGCTCAAGGTTGAGTGGGATTACGGACCCGCCTCAAATGACAGCTGGAGCGGCCTCGTCAGGCAGGGTGCGGCACTGGCCGGCAAACCCGGCGCGGAAGTGGTTGCCGAGGCGGGTGATGTTGAAGCCGCTTTTGACAACCCGGCCAACAAGGTAGTTGAGTCCTATTACAGTTACCCGTTTGTGGCCCATCTCTGCATGGAACCCATGAACACCACGGCGCACTACCGCGCCGGCACGGATGGCGCACCCGACAGTATCGAAGCCTGGGTGCCAACACAGTTTCCGTCCCGGATTCCCGCAATCATGCAGGGTCTTTTTGGTGTCAAGGAAGACCAGGTGACCGTGCACCAGACCCGTCTGGGTGGCGGCTTTGGCCGGCGGGCCTCAGCCGAGTTCGTGTGTGAAGCCGTTGAGATTTCGCGCCGCGCCGGCCGTCCGGTGAAGCTCACCTGGACCCGCACCGACGATATCTACCACGACTATTTCCGTGTTGGCGGTTTCCAGAACGTCAAGGCTGCCATTGACCCGAAAGGTAAGCTGGTGGCCTGGGACCAGCACTATATCGGCATGACACGGGAAGGACGGCCTGTGTCGGGGTCTCGCTTCAGCCCGACCGAGTTCCCGCTGATCAACCTGCCCAATGCGCGCGGCACCAAAACCATGATTGATATTGCCACGCCCTGTGGCCCCTGGCGCGCACCAGGCTCCAACACCCATGCGTTTGTGGTACAGAGTTTTATCCATGAACTGGCGCATGCTGCCGGGCGCGACCACCTGGAATTCCTGATCGAGATGATGGGTGAGCGGCGCTGGCAGGAACCGGGGAATGTCCGCGCCCTCAACACCGGTCGCGCGATTGATGTCATCAGCCTTGCCGCGGAGAAAGCGGGCTGGGGCAAACCTTTACCTGCCGGTCGTGGACTGGGTCTTGCTTTCTACTTCAGCCATGCCGGGCACGTGGCCGAGGTTGCCGACGTCAGTGTTGATGCAAACCGCAACCTCCAGGTTCACAAGGTAACCGTCGCGGTGGATGTTGGCCCCATTATCAATATGAGCGGCGCCACCACCCAGGTTCAGGGTGCGGTGATCGATGGACTCTCGACCATGGTCTACCAGAAGATCACCATGGAAGACGGTCGTATCGAGCAAGCCAATTTCCACCAGTACCCCGTGCTGCGCATTGCCCAGGCACCAGCCGTGGATGTCCACTTTATCCAGAGTGACAACCCGCCAACCGGGATCGGTGAGCCCGGCCTGCCACCGCTTGCGCCGGCAGTGGGCAACGCCATCTTTGCCGCCTCCGGCATTCGGGTACGCTCCATGCCGCTGGTTGACGAGGGCTTCACGCTGGTGTGATGGATATCCTGTTGGCGTGTTATGCTCGCGCGAGCGACCACTCACAACAACAAGAATGAACCAGGCATCCGGAAAGCAGGCAAGCCTCTGGGGAAATGTCGGCTTCAGGTCCTACCTGGGCTCTACGGCGTTTACCGGCATTGCCTTCTCCATGCAGCAACTGCTGATTAGCTGGATGCTGGTCGGCATACTGCTGCTGCCCGCGGATCGCGTGGGCCTGACCCAGGCCATCATTGGGATACCCGGCATTTTCCTGATGTTGTGGGGTGGCGCCAGTGCTGACCGAAGTGATCCGCGCAGCCTCCTGATCCGCATCTACGGTATTGCCTGGATTATCCCGTTACTGCTGGCCCTGGGTGTCATGTCAGACCTCTTTAACGTCTGGACGGTGATGCTGTTTGGCCTCGCCATGAGCACCATCACCTCATTTTCCAATCCGGCATCCCAGTCAATCCTGAACCGCGTTGCCGGCACCCAGGTACAGCGCGCAGTGACTGCCTCCACCGGCATTGCATTTCTGATGCAGATTATAGGGCTGTCACTGGCGGGACAGATGGAACAGGTAGGCCTGACCCTCGTGCTCACCATCCAGAGCGCCTCACTGCTGGCCGGCGCCTTTGCCATCCGTCGTATCGAACCACAACCCTCAGCATTTCCCGAGAAAGGAGTGCCCACCTGGAAAGTGGTCGCACAGGGATTGAAGGCAACCTATGCGCACCGGGTTATCTTCCACACCCTGCTGATCAATTTTGTCTCCAGCATCTTTAACGCCGGCGCTTTTACCACGGTACTGCCGTTTATCATCAAACGGGTTTACGAGGGGGACGCACTGGGGCTCGCCATTATCATGATCATCTTTTTTGGTGGCGCCTCCATTTCCAATTTCCTGATGCTGAAGCTCATGCCATTTGCGCGGCCCGGCCGGGTGTTCCTGGCCATGCAGCTGAGTCGCGTACTGATCGTCGCCGTACTCTGGTTCAGCCCACCCTTCTGGCTGTTGACACTGGTGCTTTTTGCCTGGGGACTCAACATGGGAGTTACCTCAACGCTGGCACGCACCATTGTGCAGGAGTCTGCTGAACCGCAGTATCGCGGCCGCATACTCTCCGTGTTCAGCCTGGGCATGCTGGGGAGCGCACCCATTGGCGCCATAGTGCTCGGACACATCATCGAGGCCTTCGGCACTTTGAACGCACTGATTCCCTCGATGATTGTGTCAACCCTGCTGTTCACCTATGGCGCCCTGGCCACCGGTATCTGGCGCTACCTTTCGCCGGAATTTGCGAGCGAAAAAGGTGGGGATGGTGGGGATGGTGAGGAGCCTAGTCCAGCAGGTAACGCTTGAACCAGTCCACCATGGCCGCCATTGCCCGGGCGCGGTGTTCGGGGTTGCGAAAGCCATGATCACCGCCTTCAATCACCATCAACTCATGCACCACGCCGGCTCCCGTAAGCGCCTCGGCCATCACCTGGCTG
Source organism: Pseudomonadota bacterium (assembly GCA_047947185.1). GTDB lineage: Bacteria > Pseudomonadota > Gammaproteobacteria > Pseudomonadales > Azotimanducaceae > JANQJA01. Next base: position 5,027,605 of record CP170502.1, on the reverse strand, counting down.
TCCCGCACTGGCACCAGGTCGTCGGCGTCACCGTGAATCAGCTTGGTGGGCGGGTCATCGGGTGTCACAAACAGAATGGGTGAAATGGCCGCTGCCTGCGCTGTCGGGAAGTCGAGCGCGGGGAAACGGTCGCTTGGCCCGACCCGCGGACGGATATCAACCGGCGGGTAGAAAGCAACCAGCGCCGCTACCCCTGCATCATCATCCGCATCTACCGCATAGGCAGGCGCAAGCCTTCGCTGCCCCTCTGTGCTGCTGTCCGGGATACCCTCCGGGTTCAAGCCGAGCATCAGCGTGAGATGACCACCGGCACTACCGCCCCAGACGCCCAGGCGGGCCGGGTCAACGCCAGAAGACCGGGCGTTTTCCTTGAAGTGGCGCACAGCTGCCCGGACATCAGAGACGGCCTCGGGCACCTTGAAGCGCGGCGCACTGCCGTGGTGAACCGCTACAACGGTAAAACCCTCGTCAAGTAACGGGGCCAGGTAATCGAGCCGCTGGTCGGGCGACTGCCAGATCGAAAACCAGCCCCCGCTCACCATGTAGATGACCGCCGCACCGTTCTGCTTCTCCGGTTTGAATACATCGTACACCAGCGCCATGCCATCCTTGTGGCCATAGACGACGTCGCGCTCGATGGTGGTCGCCACAGCCGGCAATGACACAGCCACCAGCAACATCAACAAGATTCTTTTCATCCCTCTATCCTCCTGAAAAAACCGTTTGCCAAAAGACCCACACCGTTTAACCGCCGCCTCTGCTGTCCCCACCCGCAGGAGGCAGACGGGCTTCAGTCCAGTAACCTCGACCTGAGTTCCGCCGTTGCGTGCCGGTCGATACCAATCTCCTCCAGGTACCCCTGCAGGGAGCCGTGACTTCGCGCTACTTCGTCGAGGGCGGCCTGCAGGTACTCGGCTCTTACACCGGTGATCGCCTCGATGCTCTCGTCGTCCAGGCTGGGTCCGTAGTTGCCGCGCATGCGCTCGTTCATGAACCGCCTGAGGCATTGCGCCTCGTTGGTGAGCAGGTAGTCCCGCATCACTGTTTCTTCGTCGACCCCCAGTGCGGTGAGTATAAGTGCCGCACCAAAGCCGGTTCGGTCTTTCCCTGCTGAGCAGTGCAGCAGGAAAGCACCCGGCGTTGCCAGCAGTTCTTCAAACAGGGTGCGGTAGGCAGCGTGGTGGTTACGTGCAATCTCCCGCGTGATGTCCACCATGAATCGGATATGCTCCTCCGGCGCACCACCACGCTGCAGGCTCTCGCGCAGCATCGGGCTGCTGCCCGGCGCAATCGGGATATGCAGACGACATTCAAAAGGTGCACGGGCAGGCGTCGGGTTCATTTCTGCCTCGTCATCCCGGCGCAGGTCACAGATGACGGTGATACCAAGGCCGGCAAAATCCGCCTCGGCCTCGGGTGTCAGCATTGACAGGGCACCACACCGATACAGGCGTTCCCAGGCAACCCTGCGCCCGTCGGTGGTCTCATAGCCGCCAAAGTCACGGAAATTGATGCTGCCTTCCAGCGGCAGGAATCTTGGTCTCACAGTCATTGCAACGCTCAATCAGTCAAGGTATTCGGGTCAGTCATCAAAGAGGTCATCGAGCCTCGATTTGGTCGCGGGGCGAGTCTCGTCCGAGTCCCGCGCCTGCTCACTCCCCGCATCGGGTTCTTCACCAAACAGGCTGGCCAGTTTACCTGCCGCCGCAGCCTGCTGTGCCCTGCCGGCCGGTTCAAACGCATTGGGCCTGGGTGAAAAATAGTCACAGAAGTTGGCAACCTCCTTCTCAACCGGCGGGTCCGCCCGGTCGTGATCACAGTCCAGCGGGCGGCCCTGCTTGTACCAGCGGCACAGCCGGCAACAGTGCAGCACCTCAAAACACTGCGGACAGTTCGCGTGCCGGCTGATGGGCCGCGGTATGTCATCCAGCGATCGGCCACAGTTCCAACAACACAGGTTTTTCATGTTGTCACCCGTAAAGTATCCCTAAAGCGCTTGAGCACCCGGCTTCCGTCGCGCCATGACCAGCGTGTCCAGCGCATTGCCGGCGCTGCTGCCACCATGCCCCGGGTCGGCAGCAACGCTGCGCGTCACAACTTCCGCCCGCAGCATATCAAAACCTGGCAGGGCGCGAACCAGCGCATCAACACCCGGCAACACGTCCGGGTCCTGGGGGCCGCCCACCCCCTCGCTGATATTGCGAGGGTCGTGCCCGATGTACAGCAGAACACCACCCGGGGCAAGGGCCCGCGCGGCCATGGGCAGCCAGATCTCCCGTTCTGCCGAAGACGTATGCAGGAATATGATTGTCACGAGATCAAATTTGGCCTCACCGGGATCATACTCAACAACATCAGCAACAATCAGCGTGGGTTCAAGTTCACGTTGCGCCGCAATCTGGCCTGCCTTCTGGATGGCCACGCCGGAAAAGTCCACGCCAGTCACCGTCCAGCCATGGGCGGCTAGATGCAGCGCGTTGCGCCCCTCACCACAGGCCAGGTCAAGCGCACGGCCCGGTGAAAGCGTGTCCGCCAGTTCCGCAAAAAGGGCATTGGGGCCCGCTGACCACACCAGCGGTTTTGCCTGGTAACGTGCATCCCAACTTTGCCTGTCTGCCATCTTGCCTCCCCTGCTGGTTTAAAGTTTGGTAAAACCTGCGCAATTCCGCGTATTGTACGCCCAAAGTTTCTGTCGTGAGGCAAACCACTTGGTTAGAACCCTGCGCTGCACACTGTTATGCTCGCTGCTTTTCGTCGTGACCCTGCCATCATCCGCCGATACCATGAATATTGTTACCTTCCAGCAGCTGCTGGACTTGCCGGCAGGACAGCCGAACAGCGTGATTGCCTACGGCACCGAAGCCGCACAGTTTGGTGAACTCTGGTTACCCGCACCTGGTGCCGAAGGGCCTGCCCCGCTGGTTGTCCTGATCCACGGTGGCTGCTGGCGCAGCGAATTTGATATTGCCCACATCCGCCCGGCCAGCGCGGCACTGGCAGCAGCCGGATTTGCCGTCTGGGCCATTGAATATCGCCGGATCGGCGACCCGGGTGGCGGCTGGCCCGGGACTTTTCTGGATGTGGCCGCCGGGGTGGATTTTGTCCGCGGGCTGGACCCGACAATCGTCAACACCCGACGTGTGCTGCTGGTCGGTCACTCGGCGGGCGGACATCTCGCTACCTGGGCAGCCAGCCGGGTCTCATCGCCGGGAACCGGCGAGATCCACACCCATGACCCGGTCCCCGTTGCCGGGGTGGTCGGGCTAGCGGCGATTGTTGACCTGGACAGGTATGCCCTGGGCGCCAGCAGTTGTGAGCGGGCAACCCGTGAACTCATGGGCGGACTGCCTGATGAAGTGCCGGAACGCTACCAGCAGGCATCACCGCGGCATCTTGTGCTGCATCCAAACACCCGGATGGTGCACGGGATCAACGACCGGATTGTGCCCCTGGACCAGATTACCAGCCTCAGGCTGTCACCCTCTCGAGTCGTGGCGCTTTCCGGTGTGGGCCATTTTGACCTGGTCTACCCTGAAGCCGCCGCATTCGAGCGTGTCCTCGGAACCATCAGGGCGGCGTTTGCCCAATGAACCGTGCTGAATGCCAGGCCATGGACCAGCAGGACAGCCTGTCGGGTCTACGGGAGAAGTTTCTGCTCGACGAGGGACTCATCTACCTGGACGGTAACTCCCTCGGTCCCATGCCGCTGGCGGTTGCAGCAAGGGTTGCCGAGACCACGCAGGCGCAATGGGGGCGTGACCTGGTGACCAGTTGGAACAGGCACAACTGGATCGACCTGCCTGTCAGGGTCGGGGAGAAGATTGCCCACCTGGTTGGCGCTGCCCCCGGCCAGGTCATCTGCACCGATTCAACCTCCGTGAACCTGTTTAAAGTCCTCAGCGCGGCGCTGTCGCTCCGACCAGAGCGGCGTGTCATCCTGTCGACCCGCGACAATTTTCCAACCGACCTGTACATGGCGGAAGGCCTGGCAGCACTGCTGGGAAAACAGCGCTGTGAACTCCGTCTTGTCGATAGCGGGAAAGTTCATGAGTCTCTTGACCGCAACCTTGCTGTGCTAATGTTAACGGAGGTGAACTTTCGGACCGGCGCACGATTCGACATGGCTGCCCTGACCGCGGCCGCACACGCGGTCGGCGCCCTGGTAATCTGGGACCTGGCGCACAGCGCCGGTGCTTTGCCCGTCCAGCTTGACGAGGCCAATGCTGACTTTGCGGTAGGTTGCTCCTACAAGTATCTGAACGGCGGACCCGGCGCACCCGGCTTCCTGTATGTTGCTGCCCGCCATCTTGAATCGGTGACACAGCCACTCTCGGGATGGATGGGCCACGCCAGTCCATTCGACTTCAGCCCCGGCTACTCACCGGGGGCAGGCATCAGGCGTTTTGCAACGGGTACACCAGCGGTGATCTCCATGAGTGCCCTCGACACTGCCCTGACGGTATTCGATGGGGTCGATATGGCGCAGGTGCGCAACAAGTCAGTCAAACTCGCTGAGGTTTTTATCTCCTGCGTTGAAGCCGCACCCGATCTGGCAGGGCTTGAGCTCCTCAGTCCCAGGGATCCGACAGCGCGCGGCAGCCAGGTGAGTTTTTCCCACCCCGGGGCCTACGCCATGATCCAGGCACTGATTGAACGCGGCATTATTGGAGACTTTCGGGAACCAGACATTCTCCGCTTTGGTCTTTGCCCGCTATTCCTGCGTTTTGTTGACGTCTTCGATGCAGTAAACACCCTGGCTGAGATTGTCAGGCAGGGTAGCTGGCAAGCAGCGCGTTTTCAGCAACGTCAACCGGTCACCTGAAAACCCCCTGACTGAGCAAAGATGGTGCAAGCCTGGCGCCGGTGCACCCCCTTACATCACGCACCCTGCCAGTAACCCGCGAGAATCCGCATTACGTAACCATTCGGGTTCATTGGCGCGCTTCTTGCTCTACTGGACCGCAGAGGGAAATACCACAGTCAGTTAAAGCAATGTTTCGACACCCTTAACCTTGATCCATGGAGACCCTGATGAAAACACTTGTCCTTAACCTGTTTGCCACATCACTGATTGCCCTGTCCGCCAGCGCAGTCGCCAACGAGCAACTCGTCAATGGTGATGGCTCTTTGCTCAGTGACATCTGCATCAAGGCTGTCACCCAGCCACGTGAGGTGGCACCCACCCTGGCAAAACACAACCTGAGCGCACAGGACATCAGCTGCAACGGCAAGCCCTTGCGTACCTTCGTACGCTCGCTGGCCGCTGACAGTCGGCCTGTAAAACTGATGACTGCAGGCGATTCGCCGGAATCACGGCTTTGTGTCGCAGCTGCAACTTCCGCCAACGAATACATGCGACTGAAGTCAGAGGCCTTCGCCAATGATGAGATAAGGTTGCAGCGTGTTGTCTGCAACGACAAACCACTGGTGGAATTTGCCAGGCAGTACGGTAACCCCGACTTCCGCATCTGAACCAGCGTCGGATACCAACCCTGGAAAAGCCGCCGCCCTGGCGGCTTTTTCTTGTCCCGATTCGCTGGTAAGGTGCCTGCCTTTCCAACCGCTAGCAGGAATTCATCGTGGCAGAGACTTTTCACGTGGTGGCCGCCACATCAGAACTGGCTGACGAGGGGCAGATGTTTGTTGAACTTGATGGCCATGAAATTCTGCTCTGCAAGCACGAGGGCAACTATTACGCCGTTGCCTACTACTGCTCACACGCCGAGTTTTCCCTGGAGGGTGGTAGCATGCACAAGGGGTGTATCGTATGCCCCTATCACGGTGCCGAGTTCCGGCTTGCTGACGGTGCCGTCACTGCATCACCCGCCTATGAACCCATCCGTGTCTACCCCGTCAAGATCGAAGATAACACCATTGCCATTGGCGTCCAGGACTAGGCACGCCGCTACCGGAGCGAAAATGATTCAGGAAAAATCCCAGGAACTGCTCGACCTGCTGCAGCTTGAGCAGATCGAGATCAATCTCTTTCGTGGTCAGAACGAGGCCCGCATGGGTGCCAGGCTGTTCGGTGGCCAGGTGCTTGCCCAGGCCCTTGCCGCTGCCGCGAAAACCCTGGAGCCGGATCGGCCCTGTCACTCCCTGCACGCCTACTTCATGCGGCCCGGCGATGCTGACATAGCGGTCGTCTACAACGTTGAACGAATTCGCGACGGCCGCAGTTTTACCACCCGGCGGATCAAGGCAATCCAGAAGGGTGAGGCCATCTTCAGCATGGATGCCTCGTTTCAGCGACGGGAGGAAGGCCTCGAGCACCAGATCGACATGCAACCGTTTCCGGCACCCGCCGAACTCGAGGACGACCTGGAGGTCGCCCGCCGCATGCCAGACACCAGCCCGATGTCGGGCTGGGCGACGCGGGAACGGGCGTTTGATATCCGCTCGGTCTATCCAATGGACAAGGCGCGGCCGGACAACAACCTGAACCCGGTCTGGGTCCGGTTCAGGCAACCGGTGACCGATGGCCAGTGGATGCACCAGTGCCTGCTCGCCTAAGCGTCGGATATGGGGCTGGTCTCAACGTCCATGCTACCGCACCGGCAATCGGTCAGCCGCGCGAAAATCCAGATGGCGAGCATTGACCATGCACTCTGGCTGCATCGGGACCTCAACGTCTGTGAGTGGCTGCTGTATATCAAGGAAACCACGCGCAGTGGGGCCGCAAGAGGTTTTAATCGTGGCAGCTTTTACACTGAAAATGGCAGCCTGGTGGCCTCCACCATGCAGGAAGGCCTTATGCGCGTGATGGACTGACCTGGCCCGCCCAGGCTGGCACCAGACCGGCGCGGCGAAACAGGTCAATTTCTTCCAGGTAGCGTTCGTCACCCCAGGCCCCGTATTCTGCCTGGCAGGTGTACACATACTTCAGCGCATGTGCGGCATCCAGCGTGCCTGGCGCGGCAACCCTGTTGGGTTGCTCGAACGCGGGGGCTTTGATAATCCGGTGTGCTGCCATCAGTGCACCGGTGAGTGAAGCCAACATCAGCCGCTCCGGGACAAACGCGGCACAAACTCGCGCCGCATGCGTGGCCGTCACCATATGCAGGGCAAAAAAATTGCGGGTTGACCGATAGATGTCCAGCGACAGGCGGGCGCAGGTACGAAGACTGTCTGCGCGGCCCTGGGGATAGTCCCCTTGTTCCAACAGCGCCAGCAACCCCGCACCAAACCGCCCTCCCGGGGCCGGCGCAGGACACCCCACCTGGGCCTGCAGCGCAGCTGCCAGGTCAATTTGCCGTTCCGGATCACAGGGGACATTGACGTTGGTGCAGATCATATAAGCCAGAGCCGCGGCAGACTCACGCGGTACCTGAAAAGCCAGGGAGTAGCCGAGGCGGATGAGCGGATGGAAAGCTTCTGCTGCCATGCCGGGCAGCAGCAGCGGCAGGCTTTCACCCAGAATCCGGTCAACCCCCTGCTGTGCAATCCGGGTCAGAAGCAGCGCCAACACGGCTGGATAGCGGTCATCAGACCCCAGCTCAACCCGCCAGTCCAGCGCGGGTGGCTGGGCCTGGAACTCGCGCAGTTGCGGCAGGTAACCCTCGCGGAATGCCAGCAGGTCCGCCATACCGCCACCGAGACCATCAATTGCACAAAGCGCCATTGGCAGATGATCGGAATTCAGGTCAGGCGGGTAACGGGGATCAAACCTCAAACCATCATCAAGTAGCGCCGCCAGACTTTCCATGCCGCCCCCTGCCAGGTATTTCAGGTGATTGTTAACACCTTGTGAATTAGTGTGACCGAATTCACGAATTCCACGATTGCCGGTCACGGATAGCCACAAATGTGATTGTCTTCACAACACACATTTCTGTCACGGCATTTAATGTCACCTGTACCCGCACAATACGCTTTCAGTAGACGGAGACCACAATGACCGTGCATCGACTCGAAGTTTATGTCGACTCCTATAAATCGAAACCTTTCATCAAGGACTTCGACAATACCATCGACCTGTCGTTCAGGGATGAACGTCAGCTTGAAGACTGGATTACGCTCTTGAAAGGGGTGCCTGTCAGTATTGACCGCCAGCTTCGGATTGAGGACATCAAGCACCACTTCCTCGACACCATGGAGCACCTGGTGCACGCAACCAGCGTCCGGGTCAGCATCATCGATTGATTGTCCGAGTCTCCCTAATCGGGGCGGTAGTGGCGCGCGAGTGTATCTTCCATCTCGCGTTCCAGCGCCGCGACTCCCTTGACATGCGCCTCAACCAGCTCTCCAACATTCTTGTAATGGTGCACCACCTTGCCACGCTGCATGACCACAATACCGGCTGGCTCCCTGACATAAAAGATCCCGGTTTTCTTCTCTTCGCCTGACATGGGCCTGCTCATCGATGCAGGAATACGGGCTGCACTTCTTCAATGAAGCGCTGCGTCTGCACCATCATGTCATCGTCTCCTGAGGCAATGGGTAGCATGACAAACTTGGAACAGCCAGCCTCAATGTATTCGTTGACCCGATTGATGATGTCGGCCGCGTCACCTGCCACCATAAACCGAAAGGGGTCCTTACCGGTCCGTTCAGCAAGCCCCGCGGCAGCGCGCGCCACCATTGGTTCATCGCGCGAGCCAAACCGGAACGAAAAGGTTGCCCCGTAGTGGTCCTCGTCAATCATGCGGCCCGTTTCCCTGCAGGCCGCCTTGATCCCTGCCACCATAACCGCGGTCTGCTCGGGCGAATCAATACCGCCCAGCCAACCCGTACCCAGCCTGGCTGTTCTCATCATGGCAACCTCACTCGACCCACCAATCCACAGGGGAATATGCGGATTGACCGGGCGTGGTGAGATGACCGCATTCTGGTACTGGAAAAACTCGCCATTAAAACTGACACTCTCCTCGCGCCAGAGACGGGCGATCAGTTCCAGGGCCTCGTCTGCCTTCTTGCCCCGCCGCCGGGTTGGCGTCCCTGTCGCGACATAGTCCTGGCTCAGCGCACTGCCAATACCGAAGGCCGGCAACAGTCTACCGTCACTCAGCATGTCAATGGTGGCAAGCTGTTTTGCCGTCAGCAAAGGATCCCGCAGGGCAACCGATGCCACATTCATGCCGAACCGGATTCGACTGGTGGCACCGGCCAGCGCTGCCATGGTCGCAATACATTCCAGCATGGGTTCACGGGAAACCAGGCGGTCCGTTTGCCAGATGGAGTCGACACCCCCGGCTTCACAGAGTTCAACCCAGCGCCAGTATCCCCCGGCTGAATCAAACGGGAAGCGGGACGTGCCCAGCCCAAGCCCCAGCGCCATCAGGAATTCGCCCCGGGGCGCCGGACGCAGTCATCTTCTATTGAGATTTTCATCCTGTGGATCTTATGCGAAGCGCCACAGTTAGCCAAATGGTGAACTTTCACCTAACATTCCCGCTTCATTCAGGCGCGTGAGGCGGAACCACCATGTCGGGAGAAGTGACACCCTTTCAGATTGCAGCAACAGTGGAACAGCTCGAGGATCTGAAGGCGCGCCTGCGCCTGACTCGCTGGCCGGACAAGGAGCCTACCCGGGACTGGACCCAGGGTATACCCCTGTCCTACATGCAGGAGATTCACGACTACTGGCTCAACAGTTATGACTGGGAAGAGCGGGCTGCACTCCTGAACCGGTGGCCGGGCTTCATGACAACCATCGACGGGCTTGACATCCATTTCCTCCATGTTCGCTCCAATAACCCGGCAGCCAGGCCGCTCCTGATGACCCATGGCTGGCCGGGCTCAATTGTGGAGTTCCAGAAAGTGATTGGGCCACTGACCGAGCCACAGGAACACGGCGGTGACGCGAGTGAGGCTTTTCACCTGGTTTGCCCGACCCTGCCCGGCTTCGGTTATTCCGGCAAGCCAACAGAAACAGGCTGGGGCGTTGAAAAAATCGCCGAAGCCTGGAACAAGCTGATGCTGCGGCTGGACTATCCTGCCTACCTGGCCCAGGGCGGTGACTGGGGCGCAATCGTGACCAGCAATATTGGCATGCAGAACCTTGGCAACTGCATCGGGTTACATATCACCATGCCTATTGTGGCACCTGATCCCGACACCATGAGCGATCTGACGGAACTTGAGCAGGGTGCGCTGGCGGCCATGAAGTTTTACCAGGATCATGATTCCGGCTACTCAAAACAGCAGAGCACCCGGCCCCAGACGCTGGGCTATGGCCTGGCCGACTCCCCCATCGGGCAGGCTGCCTGGATTCTGGAGAAGTTCTACCAGTGGATGGATTGCAACGGGCACCCCGAGAATATTGTCACACGCGACGAACTGCTGGATAACGTGATGCTTTACTGGCTGACGGACGCCGGTGCCTCCTCGGCGCGGATCTACTGGGAAAGCATGGGGGGTGGTCGCATGGATCCAATCCCCGTGCCGTCCGGAATCAGCCTGTTCCCGAAGGAAATCTTTAAAACCTCGGAACGGTGGGCAAAGCGGCGCTACACCAATCTCCGTTATTTTAACGTCCTGGACAAAGGGGGGCATTTTGCCGCGTTTGAACAGCCAGCACAGTTTGTGGCAGAGGTGAGACGCTGCTTTCGCGCCCTCTGAAAGCCGTGGATTCTTGCCGCGACCATCAGCAATGCGCGGAATGGCCATAAATGATCTTTCTTTGGCCACTTCTCACCTTTAAACAGGGTCTGTCCAAGTAGTTTAATCCTGTTTTTCTTGCTATCTTGCGAGCTTTTTCGCAACACTCAAGGAGACGTAGACCGTGGCAAAAATCAAATTCATCCAACACGACGGCACCGAGACGGTCGTTGAAGCGGCAAATGGCTCAACTGTCATGAACGCTGCAGTCGACAATCTGGTCCCGGGCATCGACGCTGACTGTGGCGGCGAGTGTTCCTGTGCAACTTGCCACGTGGTGGTTTCTGACGAGTGGATTGCCGTGGTCGGCAAGCCCAGTGAGCAAGAAGAGTCCATGCTTGACCTGAACCCTGACCGGGAAGCCAATTCCCGCCTCTCCTGCCAGATCAAGGTCACTGATGACATTGACGGCATTGTGGTTCAGTTGCCAGAGTTCCAGTACTAGGGAGCTTCTGCCCGATTTTCTGCGCGTGGAGTTCCGCTACCGGAACTCCCGTTCAGTCAGGTGTCGCGCCAGAAGCCCAAGCCAACCCGCCAGGAGGTATTCATGAGCGAAGCTGCCAAGACCCCGGAAGAAATCCTTGATCCTTATGCCATCCCGCTGGATGGCAGGTTTAACGTTGCGCAGAACCACCTGTTTGAAAAAGACGCGCACTGGCCCTGGTTTGAGCGCCTTCGCAAAGAAGCACCGGTACACTACTGTGAGGAAAGTGAGTTTGGTGCCTACTGGTCCGTCACCAAATACAAGGACATCATGGAAGTTGATACCAGCCACGACATTTACTCGTCGGAAGGCGGTATTGTGATTGCAGACCAGGATGAAGACTTCCAGCTACCCATGTTTATCGCCATGGACCCGCCGGTTCATGACATCCAGCGCAAAACGGTCAGCCCTGTTGTTGCCCCCATGAATCTCGCGAAGATGGAAAGTATCATTCGCGAGCGCGCCGGCAGGATTCTCGATGAACTGCCGATTGGTGAGGAATTCAACTGGGTGGATCGGGTTTCCATTGAACTGACCACACAAATGCTGGCAACCCTGTTCGATTTCCCGTTTGAGGAGCGACGCAAACTCACTCGCTGGTCGGATGTCGCAACTGCCAACGAGGATAGCGGCATCATTGATTCGGAAGAGCAGCGTCGCGCTGAGCTTATTGAATGCCTGGAATACTTTAACGGGTTGTGGCGTGAACGTGCCGGCAAAGCTGGCGGCAATGACCTGATCTCCATGCTCGCCAACAGTGCGTCCACCCACGACATGGTTGAACGCCCGATGGAATACCTGGGCAACCTTATCCTGTTGATTGTCGGTGGCAATGACACCACCCGCAACTCCATCACAGGTGGCGTGCTTGCGCTCAACCAGAACCCGGACCAGTACGCCAAACTGAAAGCCAATCCGGCCCTCATTACCAGTATGGTGCCCGAGATTATCCGGTGGCAGACGCCACTCGCCCACATGCGGCGCCGTGCGCTTGTTGACACCGAACTGGGTGGACAGCGAATCAAGGCGGGCGACAAGGTTGTCATGTGGTACGTCTCGGGCAATCGTGACGAGGAAGCCATTGACCGTCCCAACGACTTCATTATCGACCGCGCCAAACCGCGTCAACATCTGTCTTTTGGTTTTGGCATTCACCGCTGTATGGGCAACAGGCTCGCAGAAATGCAGCTTCGCATTATCTGGGAAGAGATCATGCAGCGCTTCGAAACGGTTGAGGTTGTCGGTGAACCCGTCCGCATCCGCTCGGCATTCGTGAAAGGTTACGCGGATCTGCCTGTAAGACTGCACGCCAGGTAAACGCCTGGGAATCACGCAAATGTGAAATATCCGCCCGCACCTGAAGGCTATGTTGTTCGCTGGAAAAATGTATACTTCAGGTGCTGCGAAGTGCGGCTTAGTTGTTCAGCGATTCGAAGACATGGTGCTTTGTCCTGTAATTAATCCCCCTCTCAGCATGCCTACAATCTAGACAGGATAGCTAAACATGGCTGACACCATTATTGGTAAAGTGAAATTCTTCAACGAATCGAAAGGCTTTGGATTCATTGAACAACCGGGCGGCCCGGATGTTTTTGTCCATTTCAGCGCCATCGAAACGGAGGGGTTCAAGACCCTGGCAGATGGCCAGCAGGTTGAATTCACCATTGGCCAGGGTCCGAAAGGTCCCCAGGCACAAAACGTAAAACCGCTCTAGTCAAACAAAAAGTGCCCCGCTTGTGCGGGGCAGTTTTCGGTCATGACAGACGTGGCCCGGCGCCCGTCACTCTCGCTGGCTGTTTACCGCACAGCCACTCCCCTGCTGTTGCTTGTCTTATCTGAACCAGAACTGCCTGAATCAACCAGTTCCATAACCACCCGACGGTCAAAGAAATAGTCCTCGGGAGAACCGGATTCGCTTACCGGCATGGATTCGCCAAACGCACGCGTTTCAATCTGCGCGGCCGTTACGCCATGGGCCAGCAGAAACCGGCGCACTTCCGCGACCCTGTCCTCCGATAGTTTCAGGTTGTAGTCAGCATCACCCCGACGATCGGCAAAACCGGACAAGACCACCCTGGCATCACGGCTATTCGCCAGCGCAATCGCCAGGTCCTCAAGTGCCGACTGGTAGTGGGACTCCAGAGTTGCGGATGCAGTCCTGAACTGGATTGCGACAGATTCAACCACGGCTTTCTGCGATTCCGCCCGCACCAGGGCCCGCGACAATCTCGCGACCTCCCGCCTGTACTGCGCCTCATCACTGGCGCGCGCTTCTGCCAGCACCTCAACCTGGGTGCCGAGTTCCGCATTGACCCGGTGAAGCCCAACGAGTTTGCCCAGCCAGCCACCGCCGACAATAACGCCGACACCGGCACCAAATGGCCCACCCAGGCCGGCGCCAACCAGTCCGCCCAGCAGGGCACCGCGCCGCTCCTCGGGCCGGGTATCTGTCCCCGCCCGCGTGGCAGACAATCTCCGGGACTCGTTTGCGCTCATTGTCCTCGCCACCTCTCCTTTTTGGTGAAGCGCGGCTTCTGATGCCCTGGTCTCCACCATGGACAGGCCCAGCATGCACACGACGATCAGTTTTGAGATGAATGTATTCATTTTTCAGCAACTCCTTGATGTGGTTTGATTTCGCATCCCTGATGCTTGAAGGTCATTTAAAGCAGCTATCAGGGCCAAAAAACGCAGCAGGGCTGGCGATCTACTGATCAAATGTGGCAAAAAAATGGCTTTTGCTTCCGCCCGGAGCCGAGCCACCCCGGGTGGTGTATATTCATCAAAGTCAGGAGAAACGTGGGACGCAGGTTTTGGGCTATCAGGTCGCCATCATTGAGGACGAACCCGCCATTCGGGAAAACTATGCTGACATCCTCAAGCGCCAGGGTTACGAGGTGACCGGCTTTGCTGACAGGCAAGCGGCACTTGCCGCGTTTGAATTGCGGCTGCCTGACCTGGCGTTGATTGACATAGGTCTCGGCAAGGAAGTAGACGGCGGTTTTGCCCTGTGCCAGTGGTTGAGGGCAAAATCTGCAACCCTGCCCATCATCTTCCTCAGTGCGCGTGACTCAGATTTTGATGTGGTCAGTGGCCTGCGTATGGGTGCGGACGACTACCTGACCAAAGACATTTCACTACATCACCTGATCGCCCGGGTGGCTGCCCTGTTTCGACGCGTGGAGGCCATGGCGCAACCCCAGCAGGATGAAGCCAGCCTCCGCCGGGGCAATCTGCTCATTGACCTGAACCGGGTCAGTGCTGCATGGGCGAACAAACCAGTTGACCTGACCCTGACCGAGTTCTGGATGGTACATTCATTGGTAAGGCACCCGGGTCACGTCAAGAGTCGCCAGCAGCTCATGAAAGACTCCCAGATGGTTGTTGATGACACGACCATTACGTCCCACATCAAACGCATCCGGCAGAAATTTGCTGCAGTGGACCCAACGTTTGATGCCATAGAAACCGTTTACGGCATGGGGTATCGGTGGCACGATCGCACTTCCTGACCGGCCTCACCGCCCAGGCACTGCTGTGGTCTGTGCTTTTGCTGGCAGTGCCGGGCGGCATGGCCTGGCTGGTACAGGATCACCTCGCGGAAGAGGCCAGGCTTGAAGCCGCAGCGCTCGGTCAGCTTTCGCACTTGCTCGCAGCCATCCTCGTCTACAACCCGGACACGCGAGAAGAACTTGCTGACAGACCCGGGACCGCCCTGTTTGTACACCAGTTACCCGGCTACCTGACCATTGACGGTAATGCGGATGACTGGGCAGAACTGCAGGATCTTGCAGTTCACTTCGGCACGGTCAATACACTTGAAGTCCGCCGGCCCTATTCCGAGGACTCAAACAGCTTTGACCTGGTCGCCGCAACTGACCAGTTCGACCTGTTTCTGTTGGTCACCGTCAGCGATGACCGGGTGGTGTATCGCGACCCCAACAACCTCAGCGTGCATCGTAATGATCACCTGCAGATGGCTTTCATCGACGGCGACCAAATTTACCAGCGATACACTTTTGCCCCTGCACAGCCCGGCCCGGCGGATGCGTTTGAGGTGGGACCTGTAGAGTCCGGCAGCCGCGCACGCCGAACCAACGAACAGATAGAGGCCCGTTGGCAACCGACGGACAATGGCTACCGGGTTGAAATCCGCATACCGCTGGACCTGCTTTCGCCACCCCGATTCGCCCTGACGGTCAACGACGTGGATGACCCGACGCAACGCGTCATCAGCAGCATCGTCGGCACTGCCGCAACCTCCTACCCCGAGGAACTAGGGCAGCTCGGCATGCCAGCCGCACGCACACGCAGGCTGCTGCAGGAACACCTGCCTCCCAACCACACGGCTATGGTGCAGGACCCGGCAGGCAACCGCCTCGCCAGTATTGGCGAGGCTGGCAGCGAAAGTGATCACCGGGAAACTGTACCCATTACACTTGCTGAGCGGCGCCTGGGTACACTGACCGTCACGGCAGCATCAATCGTGCAGGTCCAGCCACGAGACTATCTGCTGGCCGCCGCGCTTTATCTCACTGCGGTTACGGTGCTGCTGATGTTTGCACGCCTCATAGGCTGGCGCCTTGTAGCGCTCAGGCGGCGGATCCAGGGTGCTTCCGATAATCGCGGGCGGGTACACTCGGTACCTGCCACCCCGCATGCACCGGATGAAATCGGAGACCTTAACCGGGCGTTTGACCGGGTCAGCGAGAGACTGCAACAGTACACGCGCTATCTGGAACGCCTCTCCGGCAGGCTCGCACACGAACTGCGCACACCGGTGACGGTGATCCGCTCGTCGCTGGATAATGTCCCCGCCGACAGTCCGGATGCAATCTACGTGGATCGCGCCAGGCAGGGCGTTGAACGCCTGGCAACCATCCTTAACCAGATGACCGAAGCCAGTCGCCTTGAAGAGGTCATGAATGTGACCGAAACCGGGTATTTTGACCTGGAGCAACTGCTCCGTACGCTCGTTCTGAGTTATCGCCAGGCATTCCCGGACACCCGGTTTGAACTTGATATTGAGGCAAGCCTGGCGCCCATCGACGGCCTGCCAGACCTGATTGCCCAGATGCTGGACAAACTGGTGAACAATGCCATTGAGTTTGCCGCACCGGAAACGGTAATCCGGATCAGGCTCACCCGTGAAGATGATTGGGCGGTATTACGCGTCAGTAACAGCGGGCCAGCGTTGCCAGAAGTCGCCGCAGGAGACCTGTTTGATTCAATGGTTTCGGTGCGCGACACCGCCGACGGTACCCATCTGGGCCTTGGGCTTTACATCGCCAAACTTGTTGCGGAGTTTCATGGGGGTACAATTGCAGCAACAAACCGCGAGGACGTCAGTGGCGTCATTGTTACCGTGCGCTTACCCCTCTTTCGCGTTGTCAGCAGACGTTAGTCCGCACTCCGGGGAGCCCCGGCAATCGCCTGGCGAATGAAGTCAGTATGATTGCCAACAAACAGATCCGAGACGACACGCCCCAGAATTGTCCGATCTTCACCAATCAGAAACGTTGCGCGACGCACACCAAAGCCCATGGGACCATCAACACCAAATGCCCGAATCACCCGTTTGCCCTTGTCATAGAGCAACCGAAACGGCAGGTCGTGGCGCGTCTTGAAACGTCGGTGGCTGTCAACGGATTGCGGGCTGACGCCCACAATATTGAACCCGGAATCACTGATGTCTGCGTGCATATCACGGATGCTGCAGGCCTCGGCCGTACAAACGGCAGTAAAGTCCGCGGGGTAGAAATAGAGAATCAGCGGACCATTCTGCAAAAGGTCATCAATGCTGACCTCGCTGCCATCATCTGCCTGCAGCGAGAACGAAGGGGCTTTATCACCCTCAGAGAGCATCATGAGAAGGTAAACCTGCCCTGGTCAATCACCACATCACCCTGACCGTTGGTTGTGCGGAAAAGTGCCGTGGTGCCGTCGACCCACATCGAGATGGTCAGTTCGTCCCCCGGTAAGACCGGTTTCGAGAAGCGTGCGTCCATGGAACGGAATTTTCCGGGGTCACTGTCACACAGGCTGTGTAACAGGGCACGACCGGTAAATCCATAGGTGCAGAGGCCGTGCAGTATGGGTCGGTCAAACCCGCCCATGGCGGCAAAAGCAGGGTCAGAGTGCAGCGGGTTACGATCACCGGACAGGCGATAGGTCAGCGCCTGGTCCTCCCGGGTCTTGTAGGTGACCGCATGGTCTGGTGCCCGCGCAGGAAACTCGAGTTTGTCACTGGGTCCGCGCTCTCCGCCAAAACCGCCTTCACCGCGGCAGAACAGGGTCATGCGCGTACGCAGCAGCAACTCACCTGATTTGACATCTTTTGATTCAGAGGTGAATTCAAGCACCGCCGCCGAGCCCTTGTCCCAGATGGCGGTACATTCACCGACACTTTCAATTTCCCCGTCTGGAGGTATCTCACCAAACAGCTCAATGCCCTGTTCACCGTGTACCATCAACGCCGGGTTAAAACTGCCCACCTTGTCCATGGGCGCACCACCGCCGCCAATAATCACGGCAAAAGTTGGCAACACCTTCTGCGGCAAATCCCGCGTATTCTCCGTGGTGAACTGCAGTTCATCGGTGCCGGCGCCTACGCCGACCGCGTACAGCAGTGCATCTTTTGACGTCCAGCTACGCCTGGTGGGATTGCCTTTGGCACCAACAGCCTGCGGATTAATGGGCATTGGGTTCGCTCCTCAAGTGACGGGTTACACAGTATAGCAATCACACCCGACCCTGGCTTGTGTATCCCAGCCTGGCAAGTACGGAAGTTGCAAATCGTCGTCCCATCCGGGCGTAACCAGCAGCATTAGGATGCAGGTCGTCGGGCAGGTCACCGGCATCTGCTGGCCCAAACAGGGTCAGCCCGTCGACGTAGTGCAGGTGCAGGTCACCAGCAGCGCGACGCGCATTGACAACCTCTGTAATCAGCACCCTGATCCGGGTCAGGGACAGGCAACCCTGCCTGATGTCTTCAGCCCCCCGAATCGTCACAAACCGTCCGCTGGCGTCAGCCAGGGTTGGCCCCGGATGATCTTCGGCCGCTGGGCAGAAAATGGGAGAGATGAGCACAATGGGCGTCTCTGCATGCCGCTCCCGGATGGTATCCAGGAAACCGTGGAGGGCTGGCACAAACACGCGCTCCCGCATGGAGTCCATGTTCACCAGGTTAATGCCGGCCTTGATTGAGATCAGTTCAACATCAAGATCCCGTATCGTACGCGCAACAAACGGGTCCAGGTGACACTGGCCCGCCAGCCCCAGCCCAATCAGCGCCAGCCCAGCCTGCCGGGCAGCCACGGCGGGCCAGGTACCCGTGGGGGTCTGTGCTTCCATGCAATGGCTGATCGAACTGCCATAGTGCACCCAGCGGTGTCCTCCATCCGCTGCAGGGCCAAGTGTTGCCCCGGGGTCCAGTTGCAGGTCGCGCACCTCAACAAAAGCGTTGTGTGGCAGCCATAGCTCAATCGATTTCTCGCCCGCAGGCAGTTCAAACCAGAGAGTGCCTGCTTGTCCTCGCTGGAGCTCAAACTCACCCGGGTTTGCCGGATCGAGCACAATCAGGTTACCCCCGTGAAAGACCTGGCTGGTCACCACGCCGTCCGCAACCAGGTCAAACACGACTGCACGCGGCGCGGCTGGCGGAGTTACCATGGTGGTTGTCATCACGGTAAGCCCGATACGGCGTGAATCCGTGGTAAACACCAGTCGCACACCCGCCGGCATACGCACCATCACATCCATCATCCCGGGCACCTGCGATCGCGTCCAGTCAGGCAGTCGTCTCGGGCTGATGCCCTGTTTGCGCTGGTCGAAGTCCAGTGCACCTGCAAATCTGAAGGGTGCCTGTTTCAGGGCGGCGGCAGAAAATATTTGCATATTGGTTGCCTACCGGGCGGGCATGAGTTCACGGAGCGCAATCACCGTCGCGATGACGCCGCTCTCGACAGCCGGTTCAGGGGCTATCCTGAAAACCGGAGAATGGTGTGAGGGCACCGGTGCTCCACCGTTCACTTCGCGTTCAAAGTCTTCTGCTGGCGTGCCCCCAACCTGGAAGTAGACGCTGGGAATATAGGGTTCACGGGTAAACCAGGGGAAGTCCTCACCCCCCATCCCCTGCCTGTCGTAGTTGGCCAGCGCGCCTGCCCCGAGTTCTGCCTGCCAACGTGTGGTCAGCCTGTTCACCAGCGCCGTGTCGTTCTCCGTCACCGGCAGGGTACCTTTCATCTCAACCCTGGGCAGCCTGTCTGCCGGCAACCCGGCCGCAAGCCCCGTATGCCTTGCAATTCTTTCGATACCCTCAAGCAGGCGCTGCCTGGTAGCATCACTGTCGGACCGCACCGTCAGCTCAAGCCGCGCTTCCTCACCAATCACATTACGTTTGTTGCCTGCCCTGAACACACCAACCGTCACGACACCAGGTTCACGGGGAGACAGTTCACGGGAAACCAGGGTCTGCAGTGCCACCACAATCTGCGCGCCTATCAGCACCGGGTCCTTGCCACGGTGGGGACTGGCGCCATGGGCCCCGATCCCCGGCACAACAATGTCGAGTGAATCAACGCCCGAGTAGGCCGCTGCAGTTGCCGCAAAAATTTTGCCGGCTTCAATCTCGCTTGAAACGTGGAACGCCAGTGCATAATCCGGGGTACCAAAGCGCGCCCAGATATCGTCGTCACGCATGGCCCTGGCACCTGAGTCTTTCCATTCTTCAGCAGGCTGCGCCACCAGCATCAATGTACCTGACCAGGCATCGCGATCTGCTGCCATGCGCCGCGCCGTGCCAACCAGCGACGTGATGTGAACGTCATGGCCACAGGCATGCATAACAGGGAAGCTGTCCCCTTCCACATTCTCTTGCACCACCGTTGAGGCATAAGGTAACCCGGTCAATTCACGCACAGGCAAACCGTCCATATCTGCCCGCATCATGACCAGCGGCCCCTCACCGTTGGCCAGCAGGGCAACCACGCCGGTCTTGCCGACCCCTTCCGTCACCGTAAATCCCAGAGCACGCAGTTCACTTGCGATGCGGGCTGCGGTCTTGTACTCGACAAAAGACAGTTCCGGATTCGCGTGGAAGTGTTTGAAAAGTGCATCCAGGTGCTCATCGTAGTCACGATCCACGGCGCGCTGAAGTGTATCGCTGCCATACAGCGGGAGCGCAAAGAGGCAGGTTATCAGGAGAACATATTTCATGGTGGTCTCAGCTTTCAGTTCGGTCACGGACATTGTTGACCTTTACCATTCAGAAGTGAAGTGAATCGGGTTATGGTGGGGTCAGCATAAACAAGGAGCAACAGCATGGAACTGGTTGATGTCATGCGCACTACCTTCGCCGCGCGGGACTACAGAAGTGATCCCGTGTCTGATGAAACCCTCTACCGTATCCTCGACAACGCGCGTTTTGCGCCAAGTGGTGGCAACCGTCAGGGCTGGCGCGTCATTGTGATCAGGGACAAGGTGCGGCGGCGACAACTGCGTGAACTGATGCAGCCTGTCATCAAACAGTACAAGGCGCAGGCAGCAGCCGGTGAGACACCATTCAACAGTGTTATCCCTTCACGGGTCACACAGGAAACCATCAACGCCATGCCCGCCACCTTCCCGCTGGTGGACAATCTGGAAAACGCACCAGTTGTCATGGTGGTCTGTGTCGACCTGACTTGTGTAACCTCATTCGACAAGGAACTGGACAGGGTTGGGGTCATCTCCGGCGCGTCCATCTACCCCTTCGTCTGGAACCTTTTGCTGGCAGCAAGGGATGAAGGGCTGGGCGGTGTGCTGACGACCTTCCTTGCTGCGCAGGAACCCGCTGCCAGAAAGCTGCTCAGGCTGCCGGAGCATTTTGCCATTGCCTCCATGGTGGCAATCGGCAAGCCGGTTAAACAGCTCACCAGACTCCAGAGAAACCCGGTGGCGACATTTGCCCGAATCGACAGCTGGGACGGCGATATATTTGATCCCCAGCCGTAATCCGGCCTGGCAGGCTACTGGATCCGGCTGATATTGCCACGGTTATCATTGCCCGCCTGATCCCTGCTGGCATCCACGCGGAGGTTGTCACCCATTGAGGAGGTTGCCTGCACCTGGCCGGCGTCAATGACCGCACTCAGGTCTTCCTTCATGCGAATGACGTCAATCTGCTCGGTCGTCTCCACCGCACCCAGCGTTACCCAGGCGTTACCCCCGTTGGCTTTGGCCACGTAAGCAGCCTGGTCAGCCACAGCAACCACCTGCTCCCAGGTAAACCGGCGTGGATGATGTGCGTTGAACGGAAACAGGGCAACGCCAATGGACCCGGCCAGGCTTCCCACCTGGCCTTCACCCACCACATAGTCATGCTCGGTCAGGTCGTGCCTGATGCGTTCTGCCAGCAGTTCCAGGCCCGCCTGGCTTTCACTCTTGCCCACAATCAGGAATTCGTCGCCGCCCCAGCGAATAATCACGTCAGATTCGCGCGTACTGGCACGCAACAGGTCGCGGACCTGCAGAAGCGCAGCGTCGCCGGCAGCGTGACCGAAGGTATCGTTGATGGCCTTGAAGCCATCAAGGTCGATCATCATGAAAAAGAGTGAACCTTCCCGACGAATTCTCACGGCAGCATCCGGCAGGTCCTGAAGACGGGCAACCAGTCGATTGAGCGCAGCAATCTGGCTTTCCAGGTAACTGTACAGATAACGCCGGTTTTGCAGGCCCGTCAACGCATCACTCATGCTGGCAACGGTCAGCTTTTCGTTGGCATCTTCCAGTTGTTCGTTGCGCTCGGCGAGTTCAAGGGTTCGCTGCCGGACTTCAACTTCCAGCAATCGGCGCATTTTTGCCTCGTTGGAAAGCTTGTTGCGCTGGACCAGCACGTAAGTCGCCACAATACCCGCAATAATGAGCACATAGAGCGTGTAGGCGTAGACACTGAGCCAGAACGGAGGCACCACCTCCAGCGGAATGGCAACCGCGGTATCGTTCCAGATGCCGTCATTATTCGCTGCCCGCACGCGAAACACATAATTCCCAGACGGCAGGTTGGTATAGGTGGCACGACGGAAGTTTTCCGGGTCAATCCAGTCCTCGTCAAAACCGTCCAGCATATACCGGTAGGTATTTTTGTCCGGGGAGGCGAAGTCCAGGGCGGCGAACCTGAAATCAACATAGCGATCGCCATAACCCACTTCCAGCGACTGGACCCGGTCCAGCCCGCTTGCATTAAAGATACCTCCCTGCAGGGTCGAACTGGCAGTGACATAGATGGGCGGGACACGCCGGTTTACCTGGACCGACTCCGGATCAAACACGACAACACCCACATTGCTGCCAAAGACAAGCTGGCCGGTGCTGGTCTTGAGACGTGCACCAAAATTAAACTCGTCGCCCCGAATACCGTTGCGCTTGTCAAAATGGCGCATGACGCCATCCGCTGGACCATATTCAGTCAGACCCCGGTTGCCAGACAGCCACAGGTGCCCAGTCGCTGCCTCGAGGATTCCGAACACCGTATCGCCAATCAGCCCGTCACCTTTGTCAATTCGCTTGAACTGGACAACGTCAGCCGCCCGATCATTCAGCGTCCAGCGATTGATGCCACCCCCCCAGGTTGCAATCCATAGATCACCATTGGCGGCTTCCAGGATTTCCCAGGCGGTGTTGCTGCTGAGGCTAGCCGGATCATCCGGATCATGGACATAACGCTGAAAGCTGCCGTCAACTGGATTAAACCTGTTCAGCCCACCTTCTTCAGTCCCGATCCAGAAATTGCCGCGGGCATCACGATAGATTGCAAGCACCTTGTCGGATCCCAGTGACGCAGGATTTTCCGGATCATGCCGGTAGTGGGTAAACTTGCCTGTGCTCCGATCCAGGTGGTTGAGCCCACCACCATAGGTACCAATCCAGATGCTGTCACCATGGGTGGTAATAGCCGTGACACCATCATTTGACAGACCGGTCTCACCCGCCAGAAAGTGCGCCTGTTCGCTGGTTGTCGGGTCATAACGGTAGAGCCCTGCGGTTCGCGTACCAACCCAGAGAACGCCCTCATCGTCAAACGCAAGCGCCATGACGCGATCATCCTGCAACCGCAAACCCGGCTTCTTGCCTGCCACAAAACCGGCCCTCTCATCCGGTACCAGGCGATCCACCCCACCGCCGTAGGAACCCACCCAGATCTCACCATCTTCACCTTCAACTATGGCATTAACCACATCGTTGGCGAGGTGGCCGGAGCCTGCAAAGTAGTGCGAAAACGAATCGCTGACGTAATTCCAACGGCTGAAACCGCCATAGGTACCAACCCATAACACGTTCCCCCTATCCTCAAACAACGAGTCTATTCGCGTGTCAGCAATGCTGTAGGGGTCCGCCGGATCATTGCGGAAAACCACAAATTCCCCGTCATCCGCAATGAGTTCCGCAAGTCCACTGTCGGTCGCAACCCAGAGTTTACCCCGGTGGTCCACCAGCAGGTCGCGGATGAGATTGCCGGGCAGGCTGGCATTGTTGTCCGGGTCATTCGCGTAGTGCTGGGTTCGTCGGGTCAGTGGATCAAAAACCAGCAGGCCTTCGGAGTGGGTACCCATCCAGAGTTTACCGTTAAACTCGGTGATGACGCGCACGGCAAGGTTTTTGGAGGCAGGATGCAGCGTGACGGACGAGCGTGCGCTGTCGATAACCGCAGTACCTGCATCTGTTCCCACAAACAGCGTTCTGTTCCACTCGAAGATGGTATTCACCAGATCACTGGGCAAACTGAGCGGATCCCCTGGATTGAAGCGATAGTGAACATAAGTATCGGTTTCAGGCGCAAAGCGGCTCAGGCCACCACCACGGGTTGCAATCCAGATGTAACCTTCGCTGTCCTCATGCAGAAACCTCACCAGGTCAGATCGGATCGTGTTTTCGTTGGCAGGATCATGCCGAAAGTTCCGGAAAGTCCGGGAGGGGTAATCAAACAGGCTGAAACCACTGTTGGTTCCCACCCAGAGCCTGCCTTTTGAGTCAACCAGCAGCGCCCAGATTGAATCGTCGGCAATTGAACCTGGATCGTCAGGGTCGTGCTCAAACACCTCGAAGCTGTAACCATCGTAACGATTGAGACCCTCCATGGTCCCAAGCCACATATGGCCAATGGAATCCTGCACCATGGTGGTCACGTTAGCCTGGGACAGACCGTCTTCCACGCTGAAGCTGTCGAAATGCACATTGCTCGCCCCTACCGGCAGGCCAGTCAGCAGGCAAACAAGCCCTATCAGCGCGATGTATGGTCCGCTTGGATTTGCAGAATGATGTGTTGTGAGATACAAAATACCTTCCCATTGTGCACCCTGCCGGCAATTCCGCCTGCGAGTTCATCCCTGATGGGTGGTGCGACAACAATTGCCATCTCCTGCGGCAATCGCCTAATAATCCTTCGATCATAGGGTAGAATGGCGTTTCTGTCTCTACCTTGACAACACCGGCCCACAGCGCAATGACCGCCACGCTCTCATCTCCGCAGCTTGATCCTGACCTGGTCGCCGCATTCCGTCACCATGTCCTGCTTGTTGCAGGTTGTCTGTGCCTGATTGTATTCCTCGTCGCCATGGCAGCTTGCCTGCACCAGCAGGGCTCCCTGAATACCGCTACCTTCTGCCTTGGCGCCGGAGCACTTGTAGCCGCGGGTGTTGTGCTTGCCAGGTCGCGTGACCTGCCAATCGTTCCCTGCGCACTCATCCTTTGCTCAGGCTCAGCGCTCGCCATTCTTGGCCACTCGGCCCTCACCAGCACGCTGACCCTGTTTCCCGTTGCCTTGCCCCTGCTGGTTGTGCTGGCTTTACTGACGGGGGGCATCCGGGCAGGACTGATTACGCTTGCATTTTCGCTGGTGGGACTCACGATTCTTGTTCTCTCTCAACCTGACTTCTCGCAACCTGACTTCTCGCAACCTGTCGTCACGCGGTCTGGCGACGTGATGGAAATTTCATCCCCGGTCCGCTTCTATCTGGCTGTGGGCCTGCTCTGTGTGCTGCTGGCCTGGCTGACAGGCAGCTACCTGAAGTGGGAGCAGTTTCTGTTCTCCGCAATCCAACAGAGCAGCGACGCCAAAAGTGAATTCCTTTCTGGTATGTCACATGAACTGCGCACGCCGCTCAACTCAATCATGGGGTTTGCCGACGTCCTGAAGCGGGGTTATGCCGGTGAACTCAGCAACAAACAATCGGACTACGTGGCCAACATACTGGCCAGCAGTGGACACATGCTTGCCCTGGTTAACGACCTGCTCGACATTGCACGAATCGAAGCTGGCCAGATGGAGTTCGTACCGGCGCCGGTCAAGGTGTCCAGCGTACTCAAAGATTGTGCTGACATGTTTGCCGAGGAGGCACAGAGCAAGTCGGTGGCATTGTGCTGCGAGGTGGCGCCTCCGCTCAAAGAGCGTCTTGCCCTGCTGGATGAGCTGAAATTCAAGCAGATTGTCTTGAACCTTCTGTCCAATGCACTCAAGTTTTCAGTTGCCGGCGGGCGAATTGACCTCACTGGCCGTATTGAAGACAGTCATCTGGTCATTGTGGTCACGGACAATGGCAAGGGTATACCCCGGGAACTCGACGACAAAATATTCGACCGGTTTTTTCAGGCCAATCGCAGCAGCGACAACAAGTCACCCGGTACCGGCCTCGGCCTGCCCATCAGTCGCCACTTCGCAGAACTGCATGGTGGCACCATTGTCCTGGATCGCCGCACTACCGCCTCGCTGACCCGGTTTGTGGTTGATCTGCCCTTCAAGCCCGCTGATAATCCTGGCTGACGGGGAAAAAGTCGCCATCAATGAAAACTGTACTTGTCGTTGAAGACAACAGACTGAACCGGGAACTGATGGAAGCCATCCTGGATTTTAACGGCTATTCCCGGCTGTCCGTGGACGACGGCCTGCTTGCATTCAAGCTTGCTCGAACCGAACAACCGGACCTTGTGCTGATGGATCTGCAAATGCCTGAGGTTGATGGTTACCAGGCACTCGAAATGTTACGTGGTGATGACCAGACACGGCATATCCCTGTTGTAGCGGTAACAGGAAATGCAACCCGGGGTGACATCGAACGTATGGAGGCATCGGGTTTCGATGACATTATTACCAAACCCTACCACATCGACGACGTCCTGAATGTCATCAGGCGCATCCTGCCCTGAAGGACAGTCGATTCTCACTCTTTCATCTGGACACAGCTCATGCAAACCCTGTTTTACCGGGCAAAAACAGCAACCGGTGATGCCTTCGACATCAAATTTCCGCTCCGCGACGATACTCACAACGCCACAAGAATTGCAGAACTGGTCACCAGCATCCTGCGGGCAATTGATGATGACCTTGCCAGCGAGGGTGCAACCAGCAATGGTGATGTGCTGCAGGCGGCGGCCATGGCGCTGGCAATCAGGTCCAGAATCATCCTTGCGCCTCCGGCACTGACGGGACAACTCGCCGCTGACCTGCTCGATACTGCCCTCAGCGCGGTGGCTGAGGCAAGCGCCGCAAGGCCAGACTAGCCCGCTTACCGGGACCTCAGGCATAATTCCCGGTCTCACCGCTGGAAACTGTCAACAATGCACACCGTTGTCTGCGCCCTTTATCATTTTGCCACCCTGGATGACTATGAAAGCTGGCGCGCGCCATTGCTCGACCTGATGGCCGAACAGCAACTGCGCGGAACACTGCTGCTCGCCCGGGAAGGGATTAATGGCACGGTTGCCGGATCACGCACAGGCATAGATCAACTGCTTGCGTTTCTGCGGGCGGACGAGCGCCTGGCCGGGCTTGTCGCAAAAGAATCATTTGACGAACACCAGCCGTTTCATCGCGCCCGGGTCAAGCTGAAAAAAGAGATTGTGACCATGGGTGTACCGGACATTGATCCCAAACAGATTGTCGGCACCTATGTTGCACCTCGTGACTGGAATGCACTGATTGATGATCCGGACGTCACCGTGATTGACACGCGCAATGACTACGAGATTCAGATTGGTACTTTCAGGAATGCCGTTAATCCACACACGTCCTCATTCCGGGAATTTCCGGCGTTTGCCCGGGACAATCTCGATCCCGGGAAACACCGCCGCGTGGCCATGTTCTGTACCGGTGGTATCCGCTGCGAAAAATCAACGGCATTCCTCAAGTCACAGGGATTTGAAGAGGTCTACCACCTGGAAGGGGGTATTCTGAAATATCTTGAGGAGGTGCCCCCGGAGGAGTCGCGCTGGGAAGGTGAGTGTTTTGTGTTTGACAACCGGGTGTCGGTCAACCACCAGCTTGAACCCGGCAGCTATGACCAGTGCCATGCGTGCCGTATGCCTGTCAGCGACCTGGATAAGCAGAGCAACGCCTGGGTACCCGGGGTCAGTTGCCCCCACTGTATTGATCAGACCGACAGCGAACAGCGGCGACGCTTCATGGAGCGGCAAAAGCAGGTCAAACTGGCCCAGGCCCGCGGTGAGGCGCACATTGGTGCTGATGCAGCGCTGGCACAACAGAAACATCGGGCGGAAAAACAGGCGCGGCGAGCGGCCAGTGCCAGACGGGCGGCCACAGGGCCGGCCGACGCTGAGCAGCCAGGGGAACACCTCGGCACTGAACCCCGGACGCACGTGACCTGATCAAAGCGCGAGGTTTTTGACGTCGACGCTGGCATCATTGCTGCTGGCCAGCGCGACAACAGGGCAAACCGGCGGTTCGTTGATGACGTCTCCCGTACCGCCGTCAATCAACCGGCGCCGTTTCGATCAAATCCGGCGCTGCGGTGCCAGCATATATACAGCGGGTGTCTGGACCGACACTCGCAGGGTGCTGCAGGCATTTCAAAACGCCTGTGCCGACTCCTGGGTCCATCGCACCACACGGTGGATTCCGGGCAGGATCCGGGGTTCTATCCTGTGAGTTCCATCGTCTATACTTCTCTCCAGCTACCACACTTTAACCGGGAGGCACAGATGACAGCACACATCGATTTAACCGGTGCGCTCGCAGGTTAGCAAAACAGCCCAGGCAGTCCCGGCGCATCGCCACCAATCAACCCACTGGAGATGCTCATGTCTTACAAAGACCATGAGCCCTTCGATCTGGCGCGCGCTGAATTCAAGATCCACCAGCTTGAAGGGTTCGAGAAAGACAATATAACCAATTCATTTGCCGGCTACGTCAACGAGGTCATCGGCAGGATTAATGATGGCAAGGAGGCCACCGTTTACCTGTGCAGGGCCCCGGACGGAAACCACCTTGCTGCCAAGGTTTACAAGGCGCGCCACTTTAGACACTTTGATACGGATCGTAACTACCGCAACTTCGGCAAGATGCGCGACCGCCGGCTGGCCAGGGCGATGCGCGGCGGATCGAAGAAAGGGAAACAGGCCTTTCACAAGCACTGGATCGACAGTGAGTGGCGCATGCTGAACGCACTGTTTGATATGGGTGTACGGGTACCGAAGCCGCATGCACACTCTGACGACGGCATCTTGATGGACTTTGTGAGCGACGGCCAGGGACCAGCGCCAAGGCTCGTCAACTGCAGACTTGAACCCGACGAGGCCGCTCGCTTACTCGGGGCGATACTTGCGGATGCAGGAACCATGATCGAGAACGACATCGTTCACGGTGACTTCTCCGCCTACAATATCCTTTACGATGGTTCACAACATTGCATTATTGACCTGCCCCAGGCGATAGACGTGAGGCTCGCTCCCGATGCCTACAGCCTGTTCCAACGGGACCTCGTCAATATTGAAAGGTACTTTGCAAAGTATGGCCTTGCGGTGCCGATTGAAGAGATGATGCGGCAGTACTTCTGATGCGGGGTTCACTGGTTGCGGCCGCCTGTTGCCTGTCACCTGACTGATGGCAGGCGTAAGTCTTAGGTTGGCGGTGCCGACGTCAACGAAGCAATGCTGGCTGCGGCAAACGACATCAGAAAACACTGAGCAATCTGGGCAGCAGTCGGAACACCTCTGCACTGAATCCCATACCCGTGTGACTTGAACGCACTTCGAAGTGTTTGACATCCGGGCTGACATCATCAATGCAGGCCTGCCAGGCAACCACACCATCAAGCCTGCTGTAGATAGCCCGGACCGGGCTTTTGATGGGGGTCCGCTGGCGCTGGCGCAGCATGGCGCTCATCTGTTCCGGCGTCAGTCCCGTCTCGTGGCGTACCCACTGGCTGATGCTGGACACGCTGGTTCCACCTTTTACCGGTGTCCCGATGGTCACCACGCCAGCAACAAGATCAGGCCGGTCCCGTGCAACTTCCCTCGCGATAATACCCCCCCTGCTCCAGCCGACCAGCCGAACGGGACCCGCGGCTCGGGCCATCTCTGCCACAATACCCGTCACGGGTTCAAGGAAATCCAGCATGCGCCCGCGATTGACGCCCAGCCTCCAGGGGTGAACGCTGTAACCGATTGACTGCAGATACCGGCGCAGCACCAGGGTCGATGAGTCATCCGCCATAAATCCGGGCAGGACGAGTACCGGCTCACCCTGGCCCCGTCTGGCCTGCAGGCGCAGGACGGGCAGCGCCAGCATCAGTTGACCCGCCTCGGCAGCAGCCCGCCCTTCAAGCAGGCGCAATAACAGGCCGGGTGGTTTAATCTCCTGGGACATCCTGCGCGAGCCAGCTCTTCCGGGGACTGTGTTCGAGCATTGCATATCAGCATCAACCTTGCAAAGATTGTGCAAAGGATATGCGCATGAATCAACAGGACATCAGGCAGCGATTTGCCGAATTAGCCTCACTGGCAGCAAGCGAGGTACCGCTTGACGAGGCCGCGTTACTGATTGCGGCAGAGACCGACGAGCCGTTCGATATTGCGGGTTCACTGGCCGCCCTCGACAGGATGGCAGAGCGGTTTGAGACAGTGTTTGACCGGACAACAACCCTCGGTGTCTCGGTGGCATCTCTGAACGATTTCATACACCGGGAAGAAGGGTTTGCCGGCTCCATCCACAACTACTATGCCCCTGAGAACAGCTACCTCAATCGTGTGATTGAGACCCACTATGGCATCCCGATTACACTGGCCCTGATACATATCACCATGGGCGCTCGCCTGAACCTCCCCGTTAGAGGCATCAACTTTCCGGGTCACTTCCTGGTGCGTTACGGCGATGAAAAGCACATGATTGTGGACCCTTTTACCGGCCGGCTGCTCAGCGAGACTGACTGTGCCACGCTGCTGAAGCAGATCGCCGGCCCAAGGGCCGTGGTTCAACCGGAGTATTTTGACCCGGCCGACAACAAATCTGTCCTGCTCCGGGTCCTGGACAACCTCAAACAGATTTTCTGGCGCAACAAGGCCTGGGATGAAAGTGAGAAGTGTATTGAGCGCCAGCTGCTGCTTCGGCCGACACAACACGAATTCAGCATCCAGTTGGGGGCCGTGTACGAAATGCAAGGCAAAACCCTCATGGCGCAGCACACCTACACCCGTGTGCTGCAGATCACCAGCGATGAACAGATTCGTACTCTCGCCAGCAAACGCCTGCTTTCACTGGAATCAAGGTCCAGGGTCGTCCACTGACGGCTATTCCCCAATCCGCAACAGACGCTGCGCAGGCCCGTCGGCTGTCTCGACCGGCCTCAGGCTGAGGTAGCAGCCGCCAGCAGTTCGTTGAACGACGCCTCGATACACTCGGCAAAGAAGCCGGGGTCCGGGACCATGTCGCGACAGGCATTAAAACTCACGGTTATCTGCCCACAATAGCTGAATACCGGGAAAATAATCCCCATGCCGTCGAAGATGGGGCCAAGCCCGTACTGGGTGACCAACCTGGCGCCTGCCGAGTAGAGCGGAAACTGGGGGCCGGGCACGTTGGTGATCACGCAGTTGAACGCCGGCCCCACGGCCTCGGCAAGACCAAGTTCCGTGTAGAGCCTGGATGCCATAGCGGCCGTGGTGGACGGAATAAACTGGCTGAAATCAGTCATCAGCTTTGCTCCCACCGCATTGGTCATTTCTTTTGAACCCATGGCGGCCTCATGAACGGCCGCAAGCCGCGCCAGCGGATCACTGATATCCGTACCAATTGCTACGGTCATGGCAGCAACCTGGTTGCCCAAAGCGTGTTTGTCGCCGGTTGGCCGCACCGATACCGGTGCCATGGCCACCAGCGACTGCGTCGGCAGTTCGTCTTTTGCCGAGAGGTATTTCCGTAATGCGCCACCACAGATTGCCAGCACCGCATCATTCACCGTGGCGTCTGCAACCGCCGCCTTGACTTGCTTCACCTGCGCAAGCTCAAAGCTGCGCCCCTCGACCACACGATGGGCGCTTACCGCATGACTGAAGCGAGTCCGGGGAATGGTGGTGTTCAACCGGAAACGTTGCCGGACCAGACCCTCCTGGAACCGTCCCATTGCCGGCATGGCCCGCGCCATCACCTCGGCGAACCGGAGGGGCTGCATGACGTTGTTGAACTGGGCCCGGGCCAGGAGTTCAAACGGATGGGGTGTCACCTCACCCTGCCATGGCTGGGCGGGAGGTGGCGGTGGGGCGGGATATGGCTCCAGGCCGTGAATCACTTCCGTGATATCCGACCCCGAAACACCGTCGATACAGGCGTGGTGAATCTTGGACACTATGGCATAAGAACCTTTTGGCAGGCCCGGTATCGCATCGAGTCCCTCCACCACGGTAAATTCCCAGGGTGGCCGGGTCAGATCCAGTGGCCGTGCATGCAACCGTGCGGCCTGGATACAAAGCTGGCGCCAGTCACCCGGTTCCGGCAGCCGGATATGTCGCAGGTGATACTCCAGGTCAAAATCCCTGTCTTCAATCCAGTAGGGATGATCCAGGCTGAAGGGTACCTCAACAATCCTGCGCCGAAACGTTTTGGCCAGGTGCAGGCGCTCACGGATAAATTCAAGGATATCCTTGAACCGCTGTTTTTCACCTTTGACGGTTGAAGGGTCATAAATTGCCAGGCCACCGATGTGCATGGGGCTTTTTGGCAGTTCTGCGTAAAAAAAGGAGGCATCCTGCCCCGTCATCTGTTCCATGGTCGGCCGGTCCAAGCTTGCAGGGGCGCGCAGGATATCGCACTCGGCCCAACCCGGGAAAGGTGCGAGTTGCATCACTGGCAAATAATCCCTATCTTGGTGCGCCAAATTCCATGCACAGCAGGGTCTATGTACAACGAACTGAAAGCCGTCTGGTCTGAACTCACCGCACCCGGGGCACCTTTTGAGGTCACCGAGGTTGTTGTCAGAGGTAACCGCATCAGGACCTATGCGGCCGCTCCCCCGAGCCTGCGTGAAGTCTGGCTCAGCTCCGCCCAGTTTGCCGACAGGGATTACCTGGTCTACGAAAATGACCGCTGGACCTATGCGGATGCCCACCGCGACGTTGCGGCAATTGCTGCCTGGTTCGATGAAAACGGTATCAGGCAGGGCGACCGGGTCGCGATTGCCATGCGTAACTACCCGGAGTGGATGCTGACCTACTGGGCCTGTGTCTCAACCGGCATCACCGTTGTGGGTATGAACGCCTGGTGGGTGTCGGAAGAAATGGCTTACGGGCTCAGCGACTCCGCTCCCGCTGCACTGGTGTGTGACCAGGAGCGACTCGACCGGTTCGATGAAATCAGGGGTGACTTTCCGGACCTCAGGGTGATCGGGGTGAGGCTTGAATCCCCCCGTCAGGGGGTCATTCCGTTTTCTGACCTGACCCGGGCCGGCGGCAGCCTGCCCGACCGAACCGTCGATTTTGATGAAGATGCCTGCATCTTTTATACATCCGGCACCACCGGCCATCCCAAGGGTGCCGAGCAAACCCACCGTGGCTGTGTGGCGAATATCATGAATATTGCCTTCTGGGGCAACTGTATGGGTCACGCACTGGCACGGGCCAAGGGTGTTGCACCACCCGACCCGGCCACGGCGCCGCCAGTGTCGGTCCTGGTAACAACACCGCTGTTTCACGTCACAGCCAACAACTGCCTGGCCCACACCGCCACCATGGCGGGTGGCAAACTCGTACACATGTATCGCTGGGACGCACTGACCGCCCTGCAGTTGATCGAACAGGAGCGCATCACCAGCCTGACCGGTGTCCCCATCATGTCGCGGGAACTCATCTCCCATCCAGACTTCGACAAATATGACACCTCCAGCCTGCTTTCCGTTGGTGGTGGTGGTGCCCAGCTTCAACCGGACCTGGTCGGCAAGATTGACAGTACCGTCAAGACCGCGCGTCCCGGTACAGGCTACGGGATGACCGAAACCTGCGGCATCATTACCTCCATTGGCAGCGATTTTTTCGTCGACAAACCGGAGAGCTGTGGACCCGCCATGCCGACATTCGAGGTCAAGGTTGTGGACGCTGCAGGGAATGCGCTGCCGAGCGGCGCCGTGGGTGAACTCTGGGTTAAGGGTGCACCGGTCATCAAGGGTTACCTGAATCGCCCGGAAGCCACGGCCGAGACCATTACTGACGGCTGGCTCCACACGGGTGACGTTGCCCGGATTGATGAAGACGGCTTCATTTTTATTGTGGACCGGGTCAAGGACATGGTGCTGCGTGGTGGTGAGAACATCTATTGCGCTGAGGTGGAAACTGTTATCCACCACATACCTGAGGTTGCCGAATGCAGCGTGTTTGGTGTGGAAGATGACCGGCTGGGTGAAGAAGTCGGCGCCGCCATTGTCGTCAAACCGGGGACAACGCTTTCCGCAGAGAGCATTCGCGAGCACTGCGCAATTCACATGGCGAAACACAAGATTCCGCGTTACATCTGGCTACAGAGCGAGCCGCTGCCACGCAATGCCAATGGCAAGTTCCTGAAACGGGAGCTGCGTGAAACCCTTTCGGTGGCAGATGCCGTATAACCGGCTTTGAGGGGCGGGTAAGCCCCGGCCCGGGCATTTGGTATCGTCAACAAAGGGCAGATCGGGTATCCTTGCCCCCTTCCTTGAGCCCTGGCAGGCGAGAACTTCCGACAAAGGTAAACCGATGTTAAAAAACTCTAGGCTGCAGAAATGGATCGACGACATGGCGACGCTTTGCCAGCCGGACTCGATTGAGATCTGCGATGGCAGCGACGCTGAAAACGACCGCATGTGGGGCCTGCTGACCGCATCCGGTGCTGCAAAACAGTTGAATCCTTCACTTCGCCCCAACAGCTACCTGGTTCGCTCTGATCCTGCTGACGTGGCACGGGTTGAAGGTCGCACCTACATTTGCTCAGACAACGAGGTCGACGCCGGCCCCACCAACAACTGGATTGCGCCAGACAAGATGCGGGAAACGCTGAACGGTCTGTTCAAGGGCTGTATGCGCGGTCGCACCATGTACGTGATTCCATTCAGCATGGGCCCCGTCGGTTCACCGATTGCGCACATTGGTGTTGAGATTTCTGATTCACCCTATGTTGTTGTCAGCATGCGGATCATGACCCGGGTCGGCCAGGCCGTGCTGGATGAACTGGGTGAAGACGGCGAGTTTGTGCCCTGCATCCATTCCGTGGGCCAGCCCCTGACAGACGGCAAGGACGTGCCCTGGCCCTGTAACCCGGACAACCTTTACATTGCCCACTTCCCTGCCACCCGTGAGATCTGGTCATTTGGCTCTGGCTACGGTGGCAACGCCCTGCTTGGCAAGAAGTGTTTTGCGCTGCGAATTGCCTCAGCCATGGCCCACGATGAAGGCTGGCTGGCGGAGCACATGCTCATCCTCAAGCTCACCAATCCAGAGGGTCGCGCCCACTATATTGCCGGTGCTTTCCCGAGCGCCTGCGGCAAAACCAACCTCGCCATGCTTGAGCCAACCATTCCGGGCTGGAAGGTTGAAACTGTGGGTGATGATATCTGCTGGATGAAATTCGGTGATGACGGCCGACTCTACGCGATCAATCCCGAGGCCGGGTTCTTTGGTGTGGCACCCGGTACCGGTATGGACTCCAATGCCAACGCAATGATGAGTCTGAGCGGGAACTGCATATTCACCAACGTGGCCGAGACCGACGAGGGTGATGTCTGGTGGGAGGGAATGACCAGCGAACCGCCCGCCCACCTGGTCGATTGGCGAGGTAACGACTGGACTCCGGCATCCGGTACCCCGGCGGCCCACCCGAACGCCCGCTTTACCGTGTCCGCGGCCCAGTGCCCGGTCATTGCGGAAGAGTGGGAGGCGCTCGCCGGTGTACCCATTTCGGCTATCCTGTTTGGCGGGCGTCGCGCAACCGTGGTGCCACTGGTGAACGAGGCGACAAGCTGGAGCCAGGGCACCTTCTTTGGTTCGATTGTCAGTTCCGAAAAGACCGCTGCAGCCGCTGGCAAGATTGGTGAACTCCGCCGTGACCCTATGGCCATGTTGCCTTTCTGCGGCTACAACATGGCCGACTACTGGTCCCACTGGCTCGCGACCGGCGCCCAGGCCGACAAGCAAATGCCGGCAATCTACTACGTCAACTGGTTTCGCAAGGATGATGGTGGCCGCTTTATCTGGCCGGGCTTTGGCGAGAACAGCCGTGTCCTGAAGTGGATCTTTGAACGCTGCGAGGGAACCGCGGACGCCATCGAAACGCCGATTGGCAACCTGCCCACCCTGGACGCACTGGACCTTGACGGCCTTGATCTGACAGAAGAGCAGACAGCGGGACTCCTGCGCGTCGAAATTGATGGCTGGCTCAGCGAGATTCCACTGATAGACGCCTACTACGACAAGTTTGGTGACAGGATGCCGGAAGCACTACGCGATGAACTCCGGGCCCTCAAGGATCGACTGGAGGCTGCCAAACGCCAGGTCGCCTAGGCGCTCAGGAATCCCGGTTGAGGATGTAGTCAGCAACCCAGAGCAGGGGCGCCGCGGAGGGGCCAAAAGCCGAAACTGATTCGCGCGCCTGGCCATAAGCTTCAGCAGCGCGCCTTTTTGCTTCAGCGACACCCAACAGGGTCACAAATGTGGACTTGTTGTTGGCGGCGTCAGAGCCCTGGGGTTTGCCCATCTGCTCGGTGGTTGCCTCCACATCAAGCACGTCATCCCTGATCTGGAAGGCCAGCCCAATCTGGCGGCCAAACTCATCCAGCCTGGCCAGATCGTCTGCACCCACGCCTGGCGCAGCCACGGCTGCCATCGCCACGCTCACCCCGATCAGGGCACCGGTCTTCATACCGTGCATTGTCTGGAGGTCGTCAAGGGACAGCTGGCGTGACTCTCCCGCAAGGTCAAGCACCTGCCCGCCAATCATCCCGTTTACCCCGCTCGCTGCCGCCAGCCGCGAGATCCAGTTGAGGCGCACTTGCACATCAACCCCGGCGTCAGCCAGCAACCCGAACGCCAGCGTCTGGAGCGCATCCCCCACCAGCACCGCCGTAGCTTCATCAAACTGCTTGTGAACCGTGGGTCGACCTCGCCTGAGGTCATCATCATCCATGGCTGGCAGGTCGTCGTGCACCAGTGAGTAGGTGTGGATCCACTCGATGGCGGTTGCCGGGTAGTCCAGCAGGTCCGCCGGGACCCCCAGCATTTCCCCGGTGGCATAGGTGAGTAGCGGTCGGATGCGCTTGCCTTTTCCCGCCGCCGCATAGTGCAGTGCTTCCCCAAGATTGCCCGCCAGCGCACTCACTGGTGGCAAGTGTGCCTGCGAGAAAGCCTCAAATCGCACCCTGTAGTCGGGTACGCGTGACTCAAAATTACCGGTCGCCATGTCTGGCCCACAACTGGATCGCGAAGCCCGCACAATAATCAAGCCGTCGGCATCATGCAACGAACACGGACGCAATCGGGCCTGTGCCCCTGTGTTATCATCTGCGGCTTTTGATCCCGCTCGGAGAGACTGATGACACGGACAGTTCAGGTCCGGGCCTGCGCCAATGTTGCCCTGGTCAAATACTGGGGAAAATCCGCGGGTGACGGCAACCGACCCGCAACCGGATCACTGTCAATTGGCCTTGAAGACCTCGTCACCCGCACCGAAGTTGGCATCATCGACGCTGCCGAGGACGATGTCGCGATCAACGGACAGACATCGGGGGATGCCGTGGCCCGCGTTCGCCTGTTCCTCGAGGAAGTCCGGCGGACCCATCATCTTGATGACCACTTTCGGGTGCGTTCAGTCAATGACTTTCCCACCGGTGCCGGGCTGGCCTCCAGCGCCTCGGGTTTTGCGGCCCTGGCACTGGGCCTCAATAGAGTGGCAGCGCTCGGGCTGATCCCTGAAGATATTGCCCGCCTTGCGAGGCGTGGTTCCGGTTCTGCCGCGCGTTCGGTCTACGGCGGGTTTGTTGAACTCGTTAATGATACTGACCCTTTTGCCCGCCAGCTGGCGCCCGCCGCCCACTGGCCGCTTGCCGTGGTGGTTGCGGTAACATCCGAGCAGGCCAAGTCAGTTTCCTCCAGCGAGGGTATGAAACGCACCGCGCTCACTTCCAGTTTCTATGACACCTGGCTTGCAACTCATCCCGCAGACATGGATACAGCTCGCTCGGCCATTGCCGCCCGGGATTTTGCCGCCCTGGCTGAGGTCAGTGAACAGTCCTGCCTGAAAATGCACGCCACCATGATGACAAGCCACCCGGCTATCCTGTACTGGAATGGTGCAACCATGGAGGTTATTCAGGCGATTTCCGCCATGCGGCGGGTCGGGATACCCGCCTTCTTCACGATTGATGCCGGCCCCCAGGTCAAGATTGTCTGCTCGCCCGAAAGTGCGGATCAGGTCGCCGGTGAGGTTGCCGGGATCGCGGGTGTCAGCCGCCTGATCCGAACCCGACTTGGCGGTGAGCCGCAGGTCAGTGAAACGCCATGAGAGCAACCGCACCCGGCAAACTCTTCCTGCTTGGCGAATACGCCGTACTTGAAGGTGCGCCAGCCATAGTGACCAGTGTTGCCCAGCAGGCAAGTGTTGAGGTCACCGCCGGCACCGGCAGGGTGTGCATGAAGTCCGGCACGACAACCAGCGAGTCCGTCGGAAAGGTGCCTATCATTCAGGCCACCACGCGGGTCCTGGCGACCCGGGGCCTGCAGGTGCCGGACCCCAGCGGTCTGGACTTCTGCCTGGATACCAGTGAATTTTTTCGGGGCCATGACAAACTGGGGCTGGGTTCCAGTGCGGCGCTGACTGTTGCCCTGCTCCGCGCCCTTGTACCCCTGCCTGCCAACGAGGCGTCCCTGGCGCTGGCAATCGCCTGTCATCGGGAGTTCCAGGGAGGCACAGGCAGCGGGGCTGACATTGCGGCGGCGCTGGCGGGCGGATGTATTGAGTTCCGTGCCGGACAGTTTCCCCGCCAGGTATCCCTGCCCGCTGGTATCCAAGTCAGTTTTGTCTGGACGGGTCGTGGCACCGGCACGGTTCCCTACCTGACGCAGCTCAACCGCTGGCGACAGGCGAATCCGACCGCCTACAATGAACTGCTGGAGCAACTCACTGAACTGGCTGAAAGCGGGGTTACCGCCTGTCGAGCCAACAACCCGGTACAGTTTATCCGCAGCGTCGCAGCCTATAACAGCGCTTTGCGGCGCCTGAGCGACACCTCCGCCACGGATTTTTACACTGCCACCCACGTGTCGCTGGCCGACATCGCCGCACAATCGGGCTGCACCTACAAACCATCCGGCGCTGGCGGCGGTGACTTTGGTGTTGCCTTTGCCACGGCTGCGGAGCCAATCCATTCATTTGCCACTGAGGTCCTGGCACTGGGGTATGACCCGAACATCGCCAGCTTGAGCCCGGGGACCGGCCGCGAGGAGCCTGCATGACAAACCAGCCCACCATCGTTTCTTCCGACAGCGAAATGCTGATCCTGGTGGACAGCGCGGACAATGAGACGGGCCGACTCACCAAACTTGCCTGCCACCTGGAGGATGGGATACTGCACCGTGCCTTTTCGATTTTCATCTTTAACGCGCGCGGGGAAGTCCTGTTGCAGAGGCGAGCAGCAGACAAGTTCCTCTGGCCGCTGTACTGGTCAAACGCCTGCTGCAGTCACCCCCGTGCCGGCGAAACCACGGCTGATGCTGTCTGTCGTCGACTTGAACAGGAACTGGGCATCAGTACGCCTCTCGAGTATCTCTACAAGTTCGAGTACAAGGCCAACTTTGGTGACGTCGGTACGGAGCACGAGTTGTGCTCTGTCTGGATTGGCCAGGCTGAAGCGGATGCGGTTCGCGCCAATCCAACCGAAGTAGCCGAGTGGCGGTTTTTCCAAAGGGCAGAACTTGCCGAAGCACTCCTGCAGTCGCCTGACCAGTTCACGCCCTGGATGAAAATGGAGTGGGACAGGCTGAACGCGGAGTTCAGCGATCGCCTGCCCGGTTGACTCCCCAGCTACCTCAGGAGTCGCGACCCGGCGCATCTTTTGGTGAATTGTCTTCCTGAGCGGTAGCCGCAGTCTCACCAGCTTCACCCTCAGCGTCAGCCACGCCAGCAGCCAGGTCTTCCCTGGCGGGCGCCGGTTCATCACCCGCCAGTTCATCGGTTGCCACCACATCCGCACCAATGGGCCAGGGCGCAAAGGGAAAGGGTTTTTCCTCGGTGTTGAACGTCAGGAACTGCAGCACCTGGTAGATGAACACGGAGAGATCATCACCAAATTCCAGCAGCCGCTCGTTCGTCTTACCAGTAATGAGCAGCAGGACAAACTGGAAAATGACAACCAGCGCAAGCACCAGTTCGGCAATAGAAAAAATGATGTAGAACAGCAACATGTAAAGACCTCGAATCCAGGTCTGGGATCTCGACAGCGAGTCTTTCAGTTCATTGTCCATGTTGTCTCCTTGAAACGGGTTGTTCTCCAATGATAAGCAAAGTCAGTACCAGAATCTGTAACCTCAATAATTTCAAACAGTTACCATCAAGGTTTGGCAACAGACAAGCCGGATCCCACCGCCCGATGGGAGATTTGACCACTTTCTGGCGAGCTTGTGTCGATGCTTGCAGCATTCCTTACTGCTGGAAACCCGTCAGGCACGCCAGGATGTTTTATCATTGACCGGGTTGAACACCAATCAGGAATTCTTTTCATGAATCGAACTTTCAGGCTGACCACCTCGACCCTGCTTGTTGCGCTTTGCCTGGCAGCCTGTACCCGCAACAATCCGGCAGAGGTCAGTGAAGGCCCACGCTGGCTTGCCGGGGATCACCACATCCACAGTCGCTACAGTGTCGGCTACAACCGGGAGACAAACCCGCCAACACCCATAGTGGGTGGTGATGCCATCTACCCGATACCCATGAACGTGCTGATGGGACGTTATTTTGGCCTGTCATGGACAGTGGCAACGGACCACGGCGGCCCCAACCACAGCAAGGTCAACAGCGAACAGGCCTATCCCGAGTTGTTGCGCGCCCGTGCTGCCCTACCTGAAATGATCCAGTTCTATGGCATGGAACTGAATGCGCCCGGTGCGGACCATGCGAGCCTGATCCTGCCAAAAACGGGAGACGAGTCTGACAGGCTGCTTGACCTCGAGTCACGCTTCGACAAACACGAGCGCTGGCCATCCGACCCCGCGCGTGATGATCCCGGCCGGATGCCGGCGGCGCTCGAAGCCATGAACCAGTACAGGCCGAAACCTGTTGTCATCGCCAATCACCCATCCCGGTCCGCCACGGGACTCGGCCAGTACGGTCTTGATGATCCGGCTGAACTCAGGGACTGGAACAATCAAGCGCCTGATGTGGCTGTCGGGATGGCTGGTGCACCGGGGCATCAGGCAGCGGCCCTGTCCCGTCGAGAGGCCCCACGCGGCGGATATGGCCGCTATCCCACCCTGGGCGGGTTTGACCAGATGACTGCACGGCTGGGTGGGTTCTGGGATGCCATGCTGGGTGAGGGACGCCGCTGGTGGATCACTGCCAACTCGGACTCTCATGTCCACTACACCGAGGGCGGTATCGACTTCTGGCCGGGTGAGTATTCCAAGACCTGGGTGTACGCGGAAAAAGACTACGAATCGATCCTGGAATCATTGCGCCGTGGTCGCATTTTTGTCGCCACGGGTGACCTGATTTCAGAACTGGCGTTGACCGTCAGCACAGACGATGCCAGCGCGGATATCGGTGAAGAACTCAAGGTCAGGGAGGCGCGCACCATCACGGTGACAGTCAGGCTCCGTGATCCTGCTGGCGTCAATCACAACAATCAGAACCCCGACGTCAGCCGCGTTGATCTTATTGTGGGAGAGGTCTACGGGCCTGCTGCTGACCCTGACCTCGACACCAACAGCAGCACCCGGGTGCTGCAGCGTTTTGACAGCGGTAACTGGAAACGCGCGGGTGAATACCTGTCGATGTCAACCACCCTGTTGGTGACTCACCCACTGTACCTGCGCGTCCGTGGCACCAATACCGACCAGTTGGAACCCGAAGTGGACACACCCGCGGAGGACCCCTGGAACGACCTGTGGTTCTATTCCAACCCGGTTTTTGTTTCAACGGACTTTTAGTGCGGTAGATAGTGCGGTAGTTAGTGC
This sequence comes from Pseudomonadota bacterium, assembly GCA_047947185.1. Taxonomy (GTDB): domain Bacteria; phylum Pseudomonadota; class Gammaproteobacteria; order Pseudomonadales; family Azotimanducaceae; genus JANQJA01. The sequence continues at coordinate 4,986,078 of CP170502.1, read as the reverse complement.
GGTAGTTAGTGCGGTAAGTAGAGTGCCAAAAAAAGCGGGGCGCAAGGCCCCGCTTCCAGACTACCAGCCAGGCTAGTCGATTCTCTCGATGATTGTACCCGTACCCAGACCGCCACCACAGCACATGGCAATCAGGGCATACCGGCCCCCGGTACGCTCGAGTTCGTGCAGGGCCGTGGTGATGAGGCGCGCACCGGTGCTGCCGGTGGGGTGTCCCAGTGCAATAGCGCCGCCATTCACATTCACCCTGGCCGGATCTATGCCCAGATCCTTCTGCCATGCGAGCACCACTGACGCAAATGCCTCGTTGACTTCGAACAGGTCAATGTCATCCACCTCAAGACCGGCGCGCTCCAGCACCTTGCGGGTTGCGGGTATCGGGCCTTTCAGCATGGTCACGGGATCAACGCCAACCAGCGTTGTTGCGATGATTTTTGCCCGGGGCTTCACACCGAGCGCCGCCACCGCATCAGCAGACGCCATGATTACGGCTGCGGCACCATCCGATACCTGGGAACTGGAGCCGGCCGTATGGATCGCCTGACCGGGAACGGGTTCCAGTTTCTTAAGGCCCTCCAGGGTACTGGGTCTTGGACCTTCGTCACGGGTCACAGTACGCATCTCGCCGGTGGGCTTAAAATCTTCACCCAGCACCGGCGCCTCAATCGGCACAATCTCCCGGTCAAATCTGCCCTCTTCCCACGCCTTGATGGCTTTTTCCTGGCTTGACAGGCCAAACTGGTCAGCGTCTTCCCGGGTAATCTGGTATTCCTCTGCGATCATCGAGGCCCCCATAAACTGGCTGGTGGGCTGGTAGTGACTCATGTAACTCTCACCCATGGGTGAACCGTCTTTCATGTTCGAACCCAGCGGGACGCGGCTCATCATTTCCACACCACAACTCATCACTACATTCTCGATGCCGGAAGCCACCATGCTGGCGCCGAGTGTCGTTGCCTGCTGGCTTGAGCCACACTGCGAATCCACAGTGGTGGCGGCCACTTCCAGCGGCAAACCCTGTGACAGCCAGGCGATCCGGGCAATATTGAATGACTGCTCTCCTACCTGGGAGACACAGCCGCCGATAACCTGATCAATTTTTTCCGGCGCAATACCGCTGCGCTCCAGCGCCGCTTTCTGCACCTGGCCAAGCAGGTCAGCCGGTTTCAGGCCAGCCAGGCCCTTGCCGCGCTTGCCAATCGGGCTGCGACACGCTTCAACAATAAATACATCACCCATTACACGTCCTCTCGGTTAATAAAAGCCAAATCAAGCTACAGAATTCACTGGACCAATATTTTGAGCGACAGGATATCGCCCGCCCCCAGGTTACGCAAACAGGCACACGCAGCTTATCTGCCCTCAGGTTGGGGTCAGGAGGAAATGACCATGGGAAGCAGCAATGGGCTTTGCCTTTTCCTCCTGCCAGATCTCGGCCCGGACATTGGCAACCCTGCGACCCAGGCGCGTGACCATCGCGCGCCCGTAGGTTGCCTGCGGTTTGCCCGAGCGCAGGTAGTCCACTGAAATATCCACCGTTTTGGGGAATCTCTCGCAGGAGGTATCAAACAGTAACTGGACCACGCTGGTGATTTCGAGCAGCGCACCAATGGCGCCACCGTGTATCGCCGGCAAGGTCACATTACCCACCAGGGATGCCTGGAAAGGCAGGATGGTGGTCACCTCGTTACCCTTGCAGTCAACTTCAATACCGAGGAACTGCGCATAGGGTATCTGGGCAATGATGGCACCCATATCACCGGCGCGGCCTTCTTGCCTGAGTTGCTCCAGGATCTTCATGGTCTTGGCCCGCTGGGTGTACCCAGCATAAAAGACGCCATGGAACTGGCGATCAGGTCCGTTGCGTCATCATGGAAGGCAAGTGCCCTGACAAAAGCGATATTGCGGCTCATCCTGAAGCACTCGGCCTCAACAATCAGCGCCTGACCCGGTACCGCTGGCTTCATGTAATCAATACGGATATCCAGTGTTGCCATGCTGGTGCCATCACCCCAGTCCTCGTGGCAGCGCACCGCCCAGCCTGAGGCATTGTCGAGCGTCGCCGTGATGACACCGCCGTGGATGACACCCGTATCCGGATCACCCACGAGGTGTGCGGCATAAGGCACCCTGACCGTAATTTTCCTGCCGTCACGTCCGGCAAGCACCATACCGATGGCCTCGCCGTGGGGTGGCATGGCGTGCAGCCCCTCGTCAAACATACTCATGGATACCTCACCGCTTGCGCCATCGCATGATCCAATGGCTGCCGCGTCATTGCAACACTGGTATCCTTGGCGGCCGGAGGAGAATTCCATGGATACACTGGCACTCAAGGCAGACCTGGCGGCAGCGTTCCGGCTGGCGGACCACTTTGGTTTTTCCGAGGGTATCTGCAATCATTTCAGCGTCATGACCGACGATGCCCGCTTCATCCTGAACCGGCACGGCATTCACTGGTCCCGCCTGACGCAGAGTGACATGTTGGTGGTTGACCCGGCGTCACCACCTGAAGGCGTCGAAATCACCGCACTCAATATCCACGGCGCAATCCACGCGGCCCACCCGGCGGCAACCTGCGTGCTTCATACACACATGCCCTACGCAACCGCGCTTACCTGCCTCGATGATCCGAGGCTGCGCCCGCTGCACCAGAATGCGTGCCGGTTTTACGACGACATTGCCTACGATCATGACTACAACGGCCTAGCTGATACCCGCCAGGAGGGCGAACGGCTGGCGCGCTGCATGGGCAGCAAACGTGTGCTGTTCATGGCCAACCACGGCGTTATTGTTGTTGGCCCCACCATTGCCAGCGCGTTCGACAACCTCTATTACCTGGAACGTGCCTGCCAGTTCCAGGTGCTGGCCATGTCTACCGGCCAGCACCTGCGGGAGATCTCCGGAAATGTCGCCGCCACGACCAAACACCAGTTCGACACAGAAGACGACTACGCAGAGGCGCACTTCAAGGCACTGAAAACCCTGCTAGAACCGGACTACCTCAACTGACAGAAGGCCTGTCAGCAGAACTCAGGCGAGCAGCCATTGCCCTTCCGCCACCAGCCTGACCCGGCCACCTACATTCACCGCAAAAGACGCCTGGTCTGCCCAGGCGTCGAGGTACAGCGTGGACGGTCTGTGCACCGCGTACCCCTGGCCAACCGCGACTTTTACGCGATCAGATCCCAGGTACTGCTGACATGAGAGATAGGCGGCAAGACAGCCATTGGCACTGCCCGTTGCCGGATCTTCCGGCACCCCCAGGGCCGGCACAAACACCCGCGCCGTCAACTGTTGGTGCAATTCGCAACCCCCGGGCGCAAACACCAGCATGGCATGGTCATGGAATCCCGGCGACAGACTGACTGCCGCCAGCGCTTCACCTGACACAACCGGCACCACAAGAAACGGAATCCCGGTTGAGACCACCTGGCAAGGGAAACGCTGATCCAGGTCTGCTGTCCTGAGCCCCAGTGATGCCGCCACTTTCCCCGGCGCAACTGTCTCCAGAAACTCTGGTGCCCGTTGCCGCATCCAGAGAATGCCATCCGGCGCAAAGGTCACGGTAATGGGGCCAACGGCCAGGTTCAACCTGACCTCCCGGTCATCTCCGCTGCCCACCAGGTGGCGAATCAGCCAGGCTGATCCCAGCGTTGGGTGGCCTGCAAAAGGCAGTTCAGCCTCCGGGGTAAATATCCGGAAACCAAAACCACTCGCGGCATCACCACCGGTGTAAAAACTCGTTTCCGAGAGATTGAAGGCTCGCGCTATTCGCTGCATTTCGTCACCCGACAGGCCTTGTGCGTCCATAACCGTGGCAAGCGGATTGCCACCAAAAGGTGCTTCACTAAAAACTTCAGTAATCCAGTAGCGTCTTGGCATCGGTCTTTGCCTCGTTTTCTGGTAGTGGTTGGGTGCAATGGTCGCTGTCACTGCAATTACGGTATGCTGGGACCCGCGTATCTATCAAATGTCCCAACTTCCCGGAGCCCAACCATGAGCCGCAGCCTTATCATTGTTCTCCTTGCCACCCTCAGCAGTTGTACCTGGGTCAAACTCGACGAGGCCGGCGTTAACGTGGCGCTGATGACGCCAGCGCAGGTCACCGGTTGCGAGCGGCTTGGTACCACTCAGGCGAGTTCTGCGGCCAGGGTTGGCGCACTGACACGCAACGACGAAAAGGTCGCCATGGAGACACTGACCCTGGCCAAGAACACGGCAGCAGCCATGGGCGGGGACACGGTGGTGGAGCAGGGCCCCTACAAGGATGGCAAACAGACTTTTATCGTGTACCGGTGCAACCAGGGAGTGAACTGACAAGTTGCCAGACCGGCTAAACCGGCCTGTCACCCTTAACCGTCACACGAATACCGCTGCGGGTCTGCGGATAGTAGTCCCATACCGCCATGTGCTGCGTACAGCGGTTATCCCAGATCGCCACTGAATGTGGCTGCCACTGGAACCGGCAATGGAAGTTGGGATTCTTTACGTGTTCAAACAACATGGACAGCAGCGCGGCACTTTCCGCCCGGGTCACGCCTTTTATACGGCGGGTAAAGCCACTGTTCACGAACAATGCCCGCCTGCCGGTAACCGGGTGGGTACGAATCACCGGATGCTCTGCAGAGGGGTTGTCTCGCTGGGGTTGGTGATCACCATAAAAGCCGGAATAATCAGCCTGGTGAATTGCTGTCAGCCCCAGCAACAGGTTCTGGATCGGGACCGACAGCGCCTCAAAAGCGTCATACATATTGGCCCAGAGCGTGTCCCCGCCATGTGACGGCGTTCTGTGAATATGCAGGATGCTGGCCATGGGGGGTTCTTCATCCGCAGATACATCAGAGTGCCAGCCTTCGCCGTTATTACGATGTGAATCCTTATCCGTGTGTATTTTCATGAGCGCGGGGTTACCGCAGGCATAAGGTGCGGCAGGATGAATGTGCAATTCACCAAAGCGTTGTCCCAGGGCAAGATGCGCCTCAGGTGACATGGGCTGGTCGCGGAAGAACAGCACCAGGTGGTTCATCCAGGCCGCATGGATTTCTTCAAACTGTGCGTCGCTCAGGGACCCTGTCAGATCCACCCCGTGAACAACCGCACCAATGCGTGGTGTCAGCGGTTCAACCTCAATCAGCCGGTAACTCATTGTTGTCTCCTGGTTCGTCGCTCGCTAAAACATCAGCCCGTCACGGCAGCAATTAGTCTAGTCCCAGACTTGCTCCCAAATCCACCGCTGAAACAATTGAGTTTTACGCAACCGCATAAATGCGGCAGACTCACCAGATGAACCGACCCAATTTCCTGATTTTTATGCCCGACCAGTTGCGTGCTGACAGCCTCGGCGCCTTCGGCAATCCCGTGGTGCAGACCCCCAACATTGACGCCCTGGCGGCGCGCGGCACCCGTTTCGAGAACGCCTATGCCAACCACCCGGTATGTGGCCCATCCCGTGTCAACCTGATGACCGGCTGGTACCCGCACACTCGCGGGCATCGCACCCTGACCCATGCCGTCCAGCCACACGAACCCAACCTGCTGAAATATCTGAAAGATGGCGGCTACCATGTGGCCTGGGCCGGCGCCCGGGGTGACGTATTTGCGCCGGGCGTGACAGAAGCCTCCACCCATTTCTGCGGCTGGACCGTCAAACCCTCACGCCTCGGGATGGGACCACAATACGAGGTTGGCTCCCCACTCTATGACGCTTTCTATCACGGTAAACGGCCCGGCAATGAAACCTGGATTGACTTTGATGAGGCCGCAACCCAAACCGCGCTGAACTGGCTGGACAGTGAACCAGGCGGCCCCTTCTGCCTCTGGGTACCTCTGATCTTCCCGCACCTGCCTTTTGAAGTTGAAGATCCCTGGTATTCAATGTATTCACCTGCGGATATGCCGGCCCGAATTGCCACGCAGGGGGTTGGCAAACCCCTGTTTCACGCAGCAATCCGCCAGAAGCTTGGCACCGACCGGCTCAGCGAGGCAGACTGGCAGGAAATTATCCGGGTTTACTACGGGATGATTTCCCGGGTTGATTTCCAGCTTGGCCAGATCGTGTCCCGCCTTGAGCAAAACGGCCAGCTTGATAACACCGTTATCCTGTTTTTTACCGACCACGGCGAGTACCTGGGTGATTTTGGACTGGTGGAAAAATGGCCCTCGGGGCTGGACAACTGCCTGCTGCAGAATCCGCTGATCATGGCTGGCCCCGGCATCCGCGAGGGCCGCGTTGCGCGCACCTTTGCCGAGATGGTCGATATACTGCCAACTCTCCTGGCCCTCGCCGGTATCGAGCCCACCCATAGTCACTTTGGCAAATCGCTGGTGCCTGCGCTGACTGACCCGGATACCCTGATCCGCCACTGCGCCTGGTCTGAAGGTGGCTTTGGGCTGGGTGAGGTTGACCTGCTGGAACGGGCCAGCGGAGAGTATGCAAAAAAAGCTGCCCTGCAGCATGAGCAACCGCTTGCCGTGGGCAAGGCCATAGTGCGGCGTGACCTCGACTACACCTACGTCCACCGACTCTATGAGAGTGATGAGCTTTACGACCGCAGGGCTGATCCCGGTGAAACGACCAACCTGATTGACCAGGACAGTCTCATGCCACTGGTCTCGCGGCTGCGTGGTGAGGTACTGGACTGGTTGTTCGAGACAGCCGATGTCATCCCCTGGGACGCTGACCCCAGGTTCCCCAAAGTCCCCCAGGGCCAACACACCACGTTCGAACCGGAAAAATAATTCGTGGAACCACTCACGATCCTGCTCGCTTTTGCCGCCGGCCTGGTCTTTCGTCGCTTCGGTTTCCCGCCGCTGCCCGGCTACCTGATTGCGGGTTTTGCGTCACACGCCTTTGGGCTTGGCGAAATCAGTATCATCAGCGCCATTGCTGATATTGGCGTCATCCTGCTGCTGTTTACCATCGGGCTGAAGCTCCAGATACGGGAACTGGCAGCGCCCCAGATCTGGGCCGTGACCGCACTACATCTGCTGATCGCGGTGCCCCTAACAACCGTGGTGATTATTATGGCCGGCTGGCTGATTCCCGGCCTGGCGCTGGATAGCACGGTATCAGCCTGGACCCTTGCCCTTGCTCTCGGTTTCTCCAGCACCGTATTTGCCGTCAAGATGTTCGAGGACCGGGGCGAGTCCTCATCTCTCCACGCCAACATCGCCATTGGTGTACTGGTCATACAGGACATTATTGCCGTCACATACCTGGTCCTCGCCGCTGAAGAACCACCCCACCCGGCCGCCCTGTTACTGTTTGCCCTGCCCCTGCTCCGACCATTGCTGCTGCGCCTGCTCTCTGCGGCAGGTCACGGCGAACTCCTGACGCTGTTTGGTATTGGCCTGGCACTTGGTGCCGGCGAACTGTTTGAACTGGTGCATCTGAAGGCGGGCCTGGGTGCGCTGATCGCCGGACTCCTGATGGCAAATACCGCCAAGTCGAAAGAGCTCTACAATGCGATGATCAGCCTGAAGGACATTTTTTTGATCGGCTTTTTCCTGCAGGTTGGCTATTACGGGCTGCCATCACTCCAGATGGTCATGGTTGCAACGGCGCTCAGCCTGCTCATTTTCCTGCGCCCACTGATTTACTACTTCCTGTTTGTGGGTTTCAGGCTCCGCGCCCGCACCTCACTGTTGGCCAGCTTTGCGCTGTTCAATTACAGCGAGTTTGGTTTGATTGTTGCCGCTATTGCCGTAACCCAGGGTATTCTCCCGCCTGAATGGCTGACGACCCTGGCACTGGCCATTTCGCTGTCGTTTTTCATTGCCACGCCTTTTAACGCCAGCGTACATACCATATACAATCACTTTCGTCGGTGGTTACACCGTTTTGAGCGGACACGCCGCCTGCCGATTGAAGCACCGGCAGACCTGGGTGATGCAAGCATTGTGGTGCTCGGTATGGGCCGGGTGGGCAAAGGTGCCTACCAGTACCTGCAGGAGGTTTATCCGGGCCAGATTGCCGGGGTTGAAGAAAACCTCGGCCGCGTGACACAACACCAGCAGGACGGCTACAACTGTGTACATGGTGATGCAAGTGACTACGACTTCTGGGATATTGCCAACCTCAGCTCACGTCAGCTGATACTCGTGAGCCTGACCAATCACAGTGAAAACCTTACCGTGGTTCACCTGGCACGGCAGTTCAACTTTGCCAATACCCTCGCCGTCGTTTCCCGGTATCCGGATGAAGCAGAGGAACTCGCGTCCCTGGGGTGCATTACCTTCAACCTGTATGGTGAAGCCGGCCATGGATTTGCTGAACACGTGATGGAACAGATCGGCAAACCAGGCTGACCTGCGCAAAAGCTTGCGCTCATCCCCTGTTGGTATCAGGATTGACCCACCGTTTTACAATGTCTGCACATGAGATTTATCCCGCTGTTGCTGTTGTGCTTTGTGCTGCCCGCGTCTGCCGCAGAAGCCCCGCTTGCCAGGGCAGGGCTCATTGACCTGTCGATGTGGAACTTTGACCGCGATGGCCCAGTGGCACTGGATGGTGAGTACGAGTTCTACTGGCAGCAACACCTGTCCAGCGCCGATTTTTTTACCCTGCCGGCACAGGCTGCCTACACCATTGATGTACCGTCAAGCTGGAATGGCAAAATTGTCCAGGACCAGTCGATTGGTGGTGCCGGCTACGCAACTTACCGGTTGAACATCCTGATTACACCGGATGGTCCCATGGCCTTCAAGGTGCCGGACCTGGGGACCGCCTATCGACTGATTGTTGACGGTCGCGAACTGTTCAGGGCGGGTGAACCCGGTACCAGCGAAACCACAACTGAGCCCGCCTACCGTCCGGCAGTTGTTCAGTTCACGCCGCGCAGCGGTCGCGTTGAACTGATCCTGCAGGTCTCCAATTTCCACCACCGACTTGGCGGTGCCTGGCTCCACATCGATTTTGGCAAGCCGGGCCAGCTCAACAATCTGCGGGAAAATCAACTCGCGCGCGACCTGATCCTGTTTGGTGCCATCCTCATCATCGGGCTGTACAACTTTGCGCTCTATGCCTTGCGACCGGAGAATCGCAGCAGCCTGTTTCTTGGTATTTTTTGTGTCCTGCTGGCAACTCGCCAGTTGATGGTGGGTGACCGTTTCATGACACGGCTCCTGCCCGACCTGCCTTTCGACTGGTACCTGCGGATCGAGTACCTTGGCTGGTACATCGCCGCTATGATGTTTGTCGCTTTCCTGCAGAGCATATTTCCCCGGGAGGTCAACCGGCTGTTCGCCCGGGGGATGTACCTGGTGTTTGGCGCGGGTTCACTGGTTGTGCTGCTCACCTCAACCCGGATATTCACCTACACGGCACCGGGATTCCAGTTGCTGACCCTGCTGGCCCTGCTGTACGGTTTCTGGTGTCTCGTCTCGGCAAGTATTCGACAGCGTGACGGCGCGCGCATTCTGCTGTTCGCCTACACTATTCTTTTCATTTCAATCCTGAGTGACATTCTGGTCAATGCCGGGCTCATCAACAATGTACTCCTGCTGGACGTTGGGCTTTTCGTCTTTATCCTCTGCCAGAGTATCCTGATCAGTTATCGCTTTACCCAGTCATTCAAGACGATTGAGGCACAGCGCACCCAACTGGAAGCGGCCAACCTGAAGCTCCGGACCCAGGAGAAACTGCGCAGGGATGCGGAGGTGCAGTCCGAAGTGCTGCATCAACGGATTGCCCAGTCCGAAAAAATGGAAGCCATAGGGCTGCTGGCCAGTGGCGTTGCCCACGACCTGAACAATATCCTGTCCACCACGGTGACCTATCCCGAACTGGTGCTGCTGGATTTGCCGCCGGACAGCCCGCTTACCCGCCCCCTTCAACTGACCCGCCAGGCTGGCCTGCGGGCAGCGGCTGTCATCCAGGATCTGCTGACCCTGGCACGCAGGGGCGTGATACAGCGTGAGGTCCTAAACCTGAACCAGGTGATAGAGGACTACCTGAACTCTGTGGAGCACGATCTGCTGCTGAGTAACCACCCGGGCATCCACCTGGTAACCGACCTTGACCCTGAACTGGACAACATTGAAGGTTCACCCGTTCATCTCCAGAAACTGATCATGAACCTGGTTTCAAACGCCCTTGAGGCCCAGGATCACAAGGGTACAGTCCGCATTTCAACCCACAATGAGAAGAGTACCGCCCAGGAGCTTTTCTATATGCCACTCAAGGCTGGTCACTACGTGATACTGAGCGTTGAAGATGAAGGCAGCGGTATAGACCATGATGACCTCGACAAGGTGTTTGAGCCCTTCTATACCACCAAGGTTATGGGACAAAGTGGCACCGGCCTCGGTATGTCGGTCATCTGGGGAGTGGTCTACGACCATGGCGGGGCCATTGATGTCATGACTGAAAAAGACGCGGGCACCCGCTTTGACATCTACCTCCCACGAACGTCCAAACCGGCACCACCACGCCCTGCTTACCAGCCAATCATCAACCTGCTTGGCACCGGTGAAAAAATCCTGGTTGTCGACGATATGGAAGATCAGCGCGAACTGACTTGTGCCGTGCTTTCCAGGCTTGGCTACACCCCGGACAGCTGTGCCTCGGGGCCGGAGGCGGTTGCCAAACTGGCAGAAGCCTCGTTTGACCTGGTGTTGCTGGACATGGTGATGGATGACGAATGGGACGGCCTGACCACCTTTCGGGAAATCCGCAAGCTGGTGGCAGACCAGAAAACCCTGCTGGTCAGCGGGTTTGCGGAAACCGAGCAGGTCACCCAGGCCCAGGCCGAGGGTGCCGGGCCTTTCCTGCGAAAACCTTTCACTCTTGAGGCAATCGGCTCAACCATCAGGCAACTGCTGCGCTCCTGAGGCTGCCTGACCGGGCAAAAGCGCAAATTCGCAGATTTCCACCAAAAGCTAGCGGAATTCTGCTCGTTTTACTGTATGATGCGCGCGGTTTTCGACCGCAATTTTGCATCTATCCACCAAACGAATGGAACCATGACAGACCTATCCCTTTACAGAAACATTGGTATTTTCGCGCATGTTGATGCGGGTAAAACCACCACCACAGAACGCATCCTCAAGCTCACCGGGAAAATCCACAAGACAGGGGAGGTTCACGATGGCGCTGCAACCACCGACTTTATGGAACAGGAGCAGGAACGCGGTATTACCATTCAGTCGGCTGCAACCACCTGTTTCTGGAAGAACCATCGCCTCAATATCATCGACACACCCGGCCACGTTGACTTCACAGTTGAGGTTTACCGCTCCCTGAAGGTGCTGGACGGTGGCGTGGGGGTATTCTGTGGCTCCGGCGGTGTTGAACCCCAGTCCGAAACCAACTGGCGCTATGCCAACGATTCTGAAGTCGCCCGACTGATTTTTGTCAACAAGCTGGATCGCGTTGGCGCTGATTTCCTGCGCGTTGTTGAACAGATCAAGAAGGTGCTGGGCGCCAACCCCCTGGTCATGACACTGCCCATCGGGCGGGAAGAGGATTTTGTTGGTGTCGTCGATGTACTGACCAAGAAGGCCCATATCTGGGACGCTTCAGGTCAGCCCGAGAACTTCGAAATTACCGATGTACCCGCTGACATGGTCGAGCAGGTTGACCGTTACCACGACCTGCTCATCGAGACCGCTGTAGAGCAGGACGACGACCTCACTATGATGTACCTGGAGGGAGAAGTTCCGTCCATCGAAGATATCAAGAAGTGTATTCGCAAGGGAACTCGCAATCTGGACTTCTTCCCAACCTACTGCGGGTCAGCTTTCAAGAACAAGGGCGTCCAGTTGGTGCTTGACGGTGTCGTCGACTACCTGCCCGACCCCACGGAAGTTGAGCCACAGGACCTGACCGACGAAGAAGGCCAGCCTACCGGCAAGTTCGCCACCGTCTCCGTGGAAGAACCCTTCCGTGCCCTGGCTTTCAAGATCATGGAAGACAGGTTTGGCGCCCTCACGTTCATTCGGATTTACTCCGGCGTGCTGGAAAAAGGCGACTCAATTCTCAATTCGTTCACCGGTAAAACTGAGCGCATCGGCCGTATGGTTGAAATGCATGCCAATGACCGCAACGAAATCGACCGTGCCCAGGCGGGCGATATCATCGCCTGTGTTGGCCTGAAGAACATCCAGACAGGCCACACGCTGTGCGACCCACAGCACCCCTGTACCCTTGAAGCCATGGTGTTCCCGGAACCGGTAATCTCCATTGCGGTTGCGCCCAAGGACAAGAGTGGCTCGGAAAAGATGGGTATTGCGATCGGCAAGATGATTGCAGAAGACCCCTCATTTCGGGTGGAGACCGATGAGGATTCCGGTGAAACCATCCTCAAGGGCATGGGTGAACTGCACCTCGACATCAAGATCGACATTCTGAAGCGCACTTACGGGGTCGAACTGGAAGTTGGGCAACCTCAGGTTGCCTACCGTGAGACCATCACCAAATCCATCGAAGATTCCTACACGCACAAGAAGCAGTCGGGTGGTTCGGGCCAGTTTGGTAAGATCGACTACCGTATCTCACCCAGGGAACCCGGTTCAGGTTTCCACTTCACATCAACTGTGGTGGGCGGCAACGTGCCAAAAGAATTTTTCCCGGCTATCGAGAAAGGCTTTCTGGGCATGCTTGAGCATGGTCCATTGGCAGGCTTCCCCATGATGGACATTGAGGTTGAACTGTTTGACGGTGGATTCCACGCCGTTGACTCGTCTGCTGTTGCATTCGAACTCGCCGCCCGTGGCGCTTACCGTCAGTCCATGCCCAAGGCGGGTCCCCAACTGATTGAACCCATCATGAAAGTTGACGTGTTCACGCCCGAGGACCACGTGGGTGATGTGATTGGTGACCTTAACCGGCGTCGTGGCATGATCAAGGATCAGGAACTCGGCATGACCGGTGTTCGTGTCAAGGCTGAGGTACCGCTGGCAGAGATGTTTGGCTACATCGGGACCCTGCGCACCATGACTTCCGGGCGTGGCCAGTTTTCGATGGAGTTCTCCCACTACCTGCCATGTCCGGCTTCCGTATCTGACAAGGTCATCGAACAGGAACGGGCGCGTCAGGAAGCCAAGAAAAAGTAGCCTGCGTGACCATCAAGAAAAAGCCCGGCTATGCCGGGCTTTTTTTTAGATCCAGCCAGCCCGTGCAGTAATCCAAGAAAAAGCCCGGCTATGCCGGGCTTTTTTTTAGATCCAGCCAGCCCGTGCAGTAATCCAAGAAAAAGCCCGGCTATGCCGGGCTTTTTTTGACTTTATTCAGGCATCCTGCGCCGGCTTGTCCCGGTCACCACCTTGCCGAAACGGCGAGTGCTCCTCAATATATTCAATCTCCTCATCCACATACTGCCGCTCCTGGGCCAGAAAGCGGTCCACGGCTTCCCTGAACGACTCGTCGACAATCCAGTGGGCACTGTAGGTATGGGTTGGCAGATAACCGCGGGCAAGCTTGTGGGGGCCCTGGGCTCCCGCCTCAACCCGCTTGAGCCCATGGGCAATAGCGTAGTCAATTGCCTGGTAGTAGCAGGCCTCAAAGTGCAGGAACGGATGATCCTCAATACAGCCCCAGTTACGACCAAACAGGCACTCACTGCCAATAAAATTGATGGCACCGGCAATATACCGGTTGCCCCGTTTGCACATGATCAACAGGGTATCGTCCGGCATGGTTTCCCCAACCAGCGAAAAGAACTTCCGCTTCAGGTAGGGTGTACCCCACTTGCGGTTGCCGGTATCCATGTAGAACTGGTAGAAGGCATCCCAGTGGTGCTCACACAGGTCCGCTGCCGTGACCCACTCGATGCTAATGTCACCAGAGAGCGCATCGCGCCGCTCCCGCCGGATGTTTTTCCGCTTTTTGGCTGAGAGGTCGGCAAGGAAATCTGCAAAATCGCCATAACCCCGGTTCTCCCAGTGGAACTGCTTGTGAGTGCGCTGCAGGAAGCCCATGTCTCCCATATGCTGCCACTGGGGCTTGTTGGCAAAGGTGATATGGACAGAAGACACGCCAAGTTTGTCCGCGACCTTCATCACCCCACCCAGCAACATCTCCTCAATTTCCGCGGCAGTTTCACCCGCACCCACCAGCAGGCGACGCCCGGTTGCCGGTGTAAACGGCACGGCAACCTGGAGTTTCGGGTAGTAGCGGCCACCAGCGCGCTCGAAGGCATCAGCCCAGTTGTAGTCAAAGACATACTCACCCTGGGAGTGGCTCTTCAGGTACATGGGTACCACGCCGCATACCCTGCCCGATTCATCTTCCAGTGCCAGGTGATAGGGTGCCCAACCGGTTCGGGCGGACACGGAACCGCTCTCCTCCAGGGCTGAAAGGAACGCGTAGGAAACAAACGGATCAAACGGAATCCCGCAGGACGGATCGGTGCGATAGGGCACCGCACACGCATCCCAACTGGCCTGGCCAATCTCGCTGATACTGCTGCAGGCTTTAAGGGTGTAGGTCATATCTCTCGCGTAACACAAAAAGGCAGGGAAGCCCCGGACCGTCCCTGCCCCCGTCCTTGCCGGTGTGGCAGGCCCTCGCTACAGCATTTCGCCGGCAATCAGTTCCAGCGCTTCCTTCTGACCGGCACCGATCAGCATGCTGCCCACGTGGCCATTGGCTGCCGCTTCTTTCCAGACCTGCAGCCGCTCCTTGATACGACCGGCCGGGCCAACCAGATGCACGGCATCCACCAGTTCGTCAGGGACTGCAGCCATCGCCTCGTCCTTGCGACCAGCCAGGTACAGCGACTGGATTTTTTCCGCCGCTTCCTCAAAACCAAGCGCCTTTGCATAATCGTTGTAAAAGTTCTTGTCTTTGGCCCCCATACCACCAATATAGAGCGCAAGGTTGCCCTTGAGCGGCATCCGACACCTGTCCAGATCATCACCCATGATACAGGACACAAACGGGGCCACATCAAACTGCAGCATGGTACGCCCGGACTTGTCCAGGCCTTTGTTGATCGAATCAGCAAAGATGTCAAAACGTTCAGGATTCATCCAGACCGGGAAAACCCCATCCGCTACCTCGGCACTGGCGCTCAGGCCCGCCGGGGTGATTGAGGCCGTGTAGATCGGGATGCTGTTATCCGCCTGAAGAATACTCTTCAGCGGCTTCCCAAGTCCGGTACCATCAGCACCGTCGTAAGGCAGGTTGTAATGAAAACCCTCAAACTCCACGGGTTCTTCCCGTGCCATGATTTTACGAATAATCTGGATGTACTCGCGAGTGCGCGTAATGGGGCGGCCATAAGCCACACCGTGCCAGCCCTCGACAACCTGCGGGCCCGACGCACCCAGGCCAAGGATAAATCGCCCCTCGGAAAGCTGGTTTAAGGTCATTGCCGTCATGGCTGTACACGCAGGTGTACGCGCCGGCATCTGCATGATAGCCGTACCCACCCGGATTTTTGATGTGTTCGCCAGGATCCAGGCCGCTGGTGTCACGGCATCCGAACCATATGCCTCGGCGGTCCACACGGAGTCATATCCCATACTCTCGGCCGCTCGAATCTTCTCAATTTCAAGATTAACAATCTTGCCGGAATATCCGCTGATAATGCCCAGTTTCATCCACTATACCCCTGTGATCAAAATGAAAAGTGTTTTGCCGTAAAGGCCTCATAGGTTGCGTCGGCATCTTCCGGAGAAACGCAGGACACAATGTGGGTTGTGATACCCGCAGCTGCATATTCCCGAATACGCTCGTGGCATTGCTCCATACCACCAAGAATGGCGATATCATCCACCAGACTGTCATCCAGGGCCCCGGTTGTCTTTGCCCGATCTTTTGCTGCCCAGCCCTCGGCAATGGTTTTTGCCACATCTTCGTAGCCGGCCCAGGCCAGGAAACTGTTATAGACCGGCGTGGCGTAGTAGGGAGCGAAGCCGCGCCGGATAAATTCACGCGACTTCTCCATATCGTCAGATACAATGACCTGGTGGCGGCAGACAATCTCCACATCCTCGAGTTTTTTCCCGGCACGTTCTGCGCCAATTTTGATGTGTTCCATCATTCGTGGCAGCGCGTCCCTGGGAAACAGGTTCAGAATCACACCGTCACTGAACTCTGCGGCCGCCTCCAGCATCTTGCTGCGCAGCGCTGCCATGTAAACCGGCTGGGCGCCCTCGGGCAACGGCAGCTGGCGATAGCCGTGGCTGCTGACAGTGTCGCCGTCAAAATCCGACTTGGCACCCGTCAGCATATGCTTGATCAACTGTGTCGTTTCCTTGACCCTGGTAAGTGGCTTCTCGAACTTTTGTCCGTGCCAGTTCTCCATCATCACCTGGCTGGAGGAACCGAGCCCCAGGATAAACCGGCCATTGGATAACTGGTGCAGCACGTGGGCGGTTGATGCAAGCACCGCGGGTGTTCGCGAAAACACCGGGATAATTGCCGTACCGATACGGCAACGCTCGGTAGATAGCGCAACTGCGGCCGCTGTTGTCAGGGCATCCACGCCTGAACTGTCGGCAAACCAGAGATCGTCATAACCTTCACCCTCGGCCCATTTGGCCATCTCGATCGTTGGCATTACGCCCCTTGGATCCGGTAGCGTCAGCGCTATTCTCTGTGGTACTGCCATATCTGTCTCCCTCCTGTCTGCAAAATTGTATCTGATGCGGGTTTTTGTTCAGAGTTTCCCTAGATGATGTCCGTGCTGGAGATGCGATCCGCGTCCAGGCCAGGACGATACAGCACTTTCTTGTCAGCGCCACGGGTGCGCTCGTATTTGGCTGCTGAGGTGTACTCGGGTTCCCGTAGCGTCCTGGCACCAAATGAGCGCTGCACCTGGACAGGCGATGGTTTGCCATAACCCGTTGTACGCTGCACCGGGTTTCTGCCTGCACGCCGGATGATCGCCTCCATTTCTTCCGGCGAAGTCTCCTGGCCATGGCTTGCACCCGCAGCCCGCGTAATCGTTTCGTTCATCAGCGTACCGCCGAGATCATTGACCCCGGCCTGCAGGCAGGCACGGACCCCATCATGCCCCAGTTTGGTCCAGGACGCCTGGATATTGCGGAAAAGCGGCGCCAGTGCAAGCCTTGCAATAGCGTGAATCAGCACAGCCTCGCGGAAAGTCGGGCCCTTGCGCGCTTTCCCCTTCAGGTACATGGGTGCTTCCATGTGGATAAACGGCAGGATCACAAATTCCGTAAATCCACCTGTTTTTGCCTGTAGCGCCCTAACCCGCAGCAGGTGTTTTGCCACGTGTTCATATTGCTCAATGTGCCCGTACATGATTGTGGCCGTGGTGTTAAAGCCCTGCCCATGAGCGGCCTCCATGACTTCCAGCCACTGCGCCGTATTGATCTTGTCAGGGCATAGTGTCGCCCGGACCTCATCATCAAGGATTTCGGCGGCTGTACCTGGCAGGGTACCAAGGCCGGCTTCCTTCAGTTGACCGAGGAATTCGCTGATGCTGATGCCCAGGGTATGTGCCCCCTGCCACACTTCCAGCGGTGAAAAAGCGTGGATGTGCATCTCTGGCACCACCTGCTTGATGGAGTGACAGATGTCGATGTAGGTCTGCCCGGTGTATTCAGGATGAATCCCGCCCTGCAGGCAAACTTCTGACGCACCCCGCTCAAACGCCTCGGCGGTCCGCCGCATGATTTCTTCATGTGAGAGATCATAAGGCCGCCCCCGCAGGTTCTCGCTCATCTTGCCCTTGGAGAAGGCACAGAACTGGCACTTGAAGTAGCACACGTTGGTGTAGTTGATGTTGCGATTGACCACATAGGTGACGTCATCACCGGCGAGCTTGCGACGCACCCGGTCAGCAGCCTGGCAGACATGGGTAAAGTCATCACCACGCGCCTTGAAGAGCCGCACAATCTCCGCAACGGAGAGTTCGTCTCCTGCTTCTGCCCTGACCAGTATGGCCTGCAAATCGGCAGACGGCCCCGATTTGGCAATACTGGTTACCCGCGCAAGATCACTTTCCGGTGGATCCACCACCGCACCCGCGGACCAGGTTTCCGTGCGCGCAAAACCCTGTCCATCCACCGCCTGGCGCACAAACGGCTGAACTTCAGGATCAATCCAGTGCTCCAGATTGCGAGCGTAGGCAGGATAGATTGCGAGCCGTTCAATAAGCAGCTTGCCGGCATTGGCTGTCTCGTTGGCGAGGTTTGTCAGGTGGGGCCAGGGGGCCTCGGGGTTGACAAAATCAGGTGTGACGGGCGAAACGCCACCCCAGTCATTAATACCTGCTGAAACAATCTGTTCGAGCACACCAGGGCTCAGGTTGGGAGGCGCCTGGATATTCATGGTATCCCCGAAGATGATCCGCGCCAGCGCAATGGTCCAGAGCAGTTCATTCAGGTCCGGTTCCGGGGCATTGGCCATCAGGGTTTCCGCTTTGGCGCGGAAATTCTGGATAATAATCTCCTGGATGTGACCAAAGGGTTCATTGGCAGCCCGCAGGGCGAGCAAGGAGGCAACGCGTTCCTGGCGCGTTTCACCAATACCAATCAGGATACCCGAGGTGAAGGGTACCCGCGCCTCACCGGCAAGGCGGATAGTCTCCAGGCGCCGGGCCGGCACCTTGTCAGGGGAGCCATGGTGCGGCATACCTTTCTCTGTCAGACGCTCAGAGGCTGATTCCAGCATGATGCCCATGGAGATGGATACCTTGCGCAGCTCGGCAAACTCGTCTGCGTTCATCAGCCCGGGGTTCAGGTGGGGAAAGAGCCCCGTTTCATTGAACACCATCTCCGCCATGTCGCGAAGGTAAGACAGGGTAGATTCCTGCCGCATTTCCTTCAGGGCATCACGCGCTGCCTTGTAACGCAGCTCCGGCTTGTCACCCAGGGTAAACAGCGCTTCCTTACACCCGGCTTTGGCACCGTCGCTGGCTATTTTCAGCACCTCCTCCGGGGTCAGGTAAGGCGCCTTCAGTTTTCTTGGCACCTGCGCAAAAGTGCAGTAGTGACAGACGTCCCGGCAAAGATGGGTCAGAGGTATAAAAACCTTGCGAGAGTAGGAAACGACATTCTGAAAGCCGCGATCCCGGATAACACTTGCCGTCTCTGCCAGCCTGGCAGTATCGCCACTTTCCGCAAGACGAAACACCTCCTCGTCAGAGAGGGGCTCCCGTATACTCTTTTCCAACAGATTTTCAAAGTCGCTCATTCTACCTTACCTCAACTGGCCGCACGCTGTTTGGCCATAATTCCTTCGGATTCAAGAAAGCGAGCCGTATTGGTACACAGCCCGTCTGCCAGGATCCGTCGCGCGAGTTCCGACAAATCCTCCGGGACATCAACATCCAGACCTATGCCGGGCAATTTTGCGACAGCAGGCTCAATCCCTGCCTGCCGTGCAAGCCCGAGATGGCGCCTGAAACTGTCCTCACCAAAACCAAACGGCATACAATCGGGTGGTGAGCAGACTACACAGTTTGAACCACCGAGATCCGTGGCGGGCACAATAAGGCATTCAGGACCATCACGCCGACCAAAACCACCCAGCACAATTTCCAGTTCCTCAACCGTAATCAGCGGTACATCCGCCGGCAAAAACAGCATGCTCGTGACCCCTTCCGCAGCAAGCTGTCTGCCGCTTTCGGTAACAGCAGGGATCAGGCCCGGTGTTGCAGGTTCAGATCGAACTTCAGCACCAAAAGCGAGCGCTATGTCCCTCACCTGTTCGTCGTCCGTAACCACCAGCACCCGGTCTATGGCATCACAGGTGCTCACGGCTTCCAGCACATCCTGAAACATGGCCGTAAAGAGCATCTGGCGACTGCTGGCTGACAGCAGGCCACTGAGGCGCTGTTTGGCATTTGCCAGGTTTTTGACGGGGATTACCGCAACGGTGCTCATCAGTCGGGTGTTGCATTCAAGAGAATGTACAACGTTAACATGCCTTGTTTCCACGGCATAGACGCCGCAGGATCCTTTAGCCGCCGGTGCGGGTAGCGGTGCTCACCTGCTCAATAAATCCCAGCACAGCGGTGGCGAGGTTGATCCTGTCTTCCAGGCTCAACATCATGGTGTTGGTCACCTGAACCGACATGCCCAGCCTTTCCACTGCGGGCGCATAGTGTTCGTCCTGCTGGTCCAGGACAAATCCGTCAATTCGCCCCTGGTAGTGCTGTGCGACTGCCAGTGCGGTCTGCGGCATCCCCAGTTCCTGCATCATCTTGGCGGCAGGTCCCTTGATCGCCTGCCCACCCACGATGGGTGAAACTGCCACAACCGGGGCTGAGGCTGCTTTCATGAGTTCCATGACCCCCGGCAACGCCAGCACCGGGTCAACACTGACAAAAGGGTTCGACGGGCAGATGACAACCCCGCGCAGTGCTGTGGACCGGAGCGATTCAAGAAACGCCGGGGCCGGCCGGGCTGCGGCAATACCGGCAAACTCAAAACCGGTAACCGCCGGCATACACCGGTCACGTACAAAGTAATGCTGGAAGGACAAAGCCTCACCCGTGCGGGTCAGCACCTGCGTCGGTACCGGGTCGTCAGACATGGGTATTACGCGGTGAACAACACCAAGCGCTTGACAGAGCGCTGCCGTTGCCTCGGACAGGGTTGCACCGCCTGCCAGCAGGCTGGTGCGCCTGATATGGGTCGCGAGATCACGGTCACCCAGTTGAAACCAGGTCTCCCCACCCAACCGCTCCAGCGCCTCCAGGCACTGCCAGGTTTCACCCGCCTGGCCCCAGCCAAGCTCAGGGTTGGCAAGTCCCGCGAGCGTGTATATGACAGTGTCGATGTCAGGAGAAATGTGGAATCCGAGGTGCTGAAAATCATCACCCGTGTTCGCGACGATATTAAGCTGCCCGGGATCAAGCAGCCGCGCCAGGCCAAGTGCCAGCTTGGCGCCACCCACACCGCCGGAGAAGGCGAGATAATGAGAATCAGGTGTCATACTACCGAAACAGATCCATTTCCCTGGCGCGAATCAGCGGGCGGACACCCTGCTCTGATTCCTCCGTTGGTGGCCGTGGCTCATATCCGCGTACCAGCACCACGGGCGTCTTTTCGGCGGTCTGCCCCATCACCAGGGAAGCGCCGGCAGCCATTTCATCTGCTGCCGCAACCACCGTTACAACCAGTTCCCGCCCAAACAGGTCTGTACCACCAATGTAGTTCTCCAGGGCGGTAAAACCCGCTACGCCAATCGCCAGCCCGACTGTGCCATTACGCCAGGCGCGTCCCAGGCTGTCATTGATAATAACGCCCACGTTCACACCACAGCGCTCCCGGATGGCTGCCCTGATCTGACGCGCACTGCCATCGGGGTCCACCGGCAACAACAGGCACATCGCATCAGCATCTGCCTCATCATGCGGAATGTTGGACTGGTCGATACCGGCGTTGGCCTGCACAAACCCCAGCCGGTGTTCAACAATCAACACGCCCGCACGCTTGCGCACGACTTCCACTGACTCATCGAGAATCGCCTGTACCTTGCGCGGGTCCTTGTCGACTTCAAGGGCAAGCGCTATGGCTTCTGCTGAAGGCGTCACAGTTCGAAGATCGAGGTAGCGGTTTTCGGCTTTCGAAACCACTTTCTGGGCAATGACAAGCACGTCACCCGCCTGAACCTCCTCCCCCATGCCCGAGAGCGCGGCAAGGATCAGATCAACCAGGTCATCTCCCGGCTGAACCAGCGGGATGTCCATAACGCCAGTAAAAGTCAGTTTCATTCGGCAGCCGGTTCGCCGGTGATAACAAGCCCCGAGCCGTTTATCTTGTGATGCCGGTTGATGGTGATCAGGACCGACGTGAGTGCTTCCGCCGCCGCCGAGTTCGCCAGCGGACCGGCGTGCCATCCGCGAAGGCCAACAGCCTCCACCAGTTTGATCACGGTATCCCTGGCTGCACGTTTGTCACCCGTCACCAGCACATCACATTCAACCTTGTGGTCTTCCTGCAGATGCTGTGCCCCAACGTTCTGGAAGGCAGAGACAACATCAACCTCGGGGCCCACGCAGGCCTGCGCCATCAGGGCCGCCGAGCCCATGGGTGGCAACTGTACTGTGCCGACCTTGGGTGGTACCAGGGGGACAGTCACATCAATCAGGATCTTGCCCTTCAGCCCCTCTTTTACCGTTTCCAGGGTGCTGATCTGGTGCGCAAAGGGGACGGTCAGAACCACCAGGTCAGCCGCGCTGGCTGCTTCAAGATTTTCATGGCCACTCACATTCAGGTCCGGGAACTCATCCAGCAGTGCCTGTGCAGCAGCCTTGCCTTTCTCAAGCGTACGAGATCCGATCAGTATCCTGTAGCCGGCGCGTGACCACTGCCGGGCGAGCCCCCCGCCCAGATCCCCGGTTCCACCCAAAATCGCAATAGATTCAATCTCTTGTGCCATACCTGTGTACCCTGAAAAAATAGCGTGTGATTATTCACCAATCAGATGGCAGAGTACAGGCGATCGTGTTCGTTCTGTACCAGCACCACACACTGGGAAGCGTGCAGCATGACGGGCCCAAGCGCCAGGGGCTTGACGCCCTGGCGCAACAGGGATTTTTTGAGATTGCGCGGCAACGGCACATGGTCGGTCAGCAGGAATGTTGGATCGGGAGGCAGGGTCGCTGTCCGGATGTCCTGTCCCTTGCGATCGAGCAGAAACACCTCACCCCTTGCCAGGCGCTCTTTGACCAGCCGCTCGAAACTGATCGCCTGTACCCTGATGCCTTCCTTTGAAATCAGTGCCATCTCTTTTCCAAGCCCCTGCGCCTGCCTGAGCGCTTCCGCCAGCAACCCAAGTATTCCCACTTCTGTGATCGTACCCATGTCACCCATCCTGTCGCCGGACAGCGTCAGGGCGCGGGAGTAGTCCGCCGAGTTTTCGCAGACAATGGTCAGGACTGTGTCGGGTCGGTGTGCCTTCGAAATGAACAGCGTATTGATAACAGTCTGGGCAAGGTATTCGACGTGGGCATCACCACCAGCAGACTGAAGGAATCGATGGGGATCCGTCGGGGCCCCGTGGGCCCGCAGCAAAAATTCGATCATCAAAGGCCGTCCTGCCAGCAAAGGACTCAATGTAGCATCGACGCAGCGCACAAAACACAGGGCATATGGCTTTTGCCCCGCTGAACCCGGGGTTAGCGAATACTAACAGCTGATAGCCTGTGGATAACTCTGGTGATAACTTTTGAAACAAAATCGGCACAGTTCCCCTTGACGGATCAGGGCAAAGCTGGGTGGAACTGACATGCAGAAAATTTATCCTTTATTTTCAACAGGTTGGCCTATTTTACTGGTACCATCCTGCCGCGCTGCAGGAAATTCCGAGCTATAACCGTTATTAAATCCGAAATGTGCATAAGTCAGGTCTTGAATGACGTTTTGGCCCGATTTTTTAAGGGCAAACGACCTTCCAAGAGTGGAAATGTCGACATCTGACCCCAATCGCAGGGTCAGTTCGCACGATAAAACAGGGCATTTTCCTACAGGGCCAACTTGGCCTGGCACATCCGTGCTGCCAGCGACCGACGGCGCCATGGCAGGGAAAAACTGCTGTCGGCCATCCACGGGAACGGGTGCAGCCACCCTGTAATTCTCGTATCATTGCGCTCCCTTATACCGACAAAAGGCAATCCCGATGGGAGCAATCAGCAATTTCTTCGGAGACCTGAAAGTCCTGTATGCAGCAGCAACCACCAAACCTCCTGCTTCAGATGACACGGGATCCATTGCCTTGCTGGCCGAGCAGAACGCAGAGAAATACCCGACGGGCGTCGCGCTCATCTGCGAGGGTGAAACAGTCACCTGGAAAGAGCTGAATGACAGGGCCAATCGAATCGCCAGAACCCTGCTGGCCCAGGGCGTCAGTAAAGGTGACTGCGTGGCGCTGTTCATGCAGAATCGCATCGAATTTGTCGTCTGCATGCTGGGCATTGGCAAGATTGGCGCCATCGCCGGGCTGATCAACACCAACCTGACAAAACACCCGCTGACCCACTGCATCAACCTGATCAATTCCAGAAAGTGCATATTCGGGGAAGAATTGACCGAATCGCTGAACGAGGTACGCGAAGAACTCAACCTGCAGGACGGCGTCGACTACCTCTATGTCGCCGACGCGGGCGACACGCCGCCACCGAATTGGGCGGTATCGCTCGACTCCCGCGATACCGGCGTTGAGG
Organism: Pseudomonadota bacterium; assembly: GCA_047947185.1. Taxonomy (GTDB): domain Bacteria; phylum Pseudomonadota; class Gammaproteobacteria; order Pseudomonadales; family Azotimanducaceae; genus JANQJA01. The sequence goes on along the minus strand of CP170502.1, from coordinate 4,961,989 downwards.
CCACCAACCTTGCCGAAACCCGGTCAGTCAAAATGGGGGATACGGCCTACTATATCTTCACGTCCGGGACGACCGGCCTGCCCAAGGCAGCCGTTGTTTCAGCCAAAAGAGTGCTGCCCGCTGCAGGCATGTCTGCTGACTACCTGATGCGCATCAAGCAGACTGACCGGGTCTACAACTGCCTCCCGCTCTATCACGGTACCGGACTTATGATTGGTCTTGTTGCCGCCTTCCATGCCGGGGCTGCAACGGTCATCCGGCGGCGCCTGTCAGTCTCGGCTTTCTGGGATGACATTCGCAAATACAACTGCACAAGTTTTGTCTACATCGGGGAATTCATCCGTTATCTCATGAGTGCGCCGCCACATCCCCAGGACAGCGACAACCCGGTCCGGGCCATTGTTGGCAATGGCCTGCGGCCGGATATCTGGAAGAGCTTCAAGGAGCGATTTGCCATCGAGCGTATTGGTGAATTTTACGGGGCCAGCGAAGGCAACGGCGGCTTTGCCAACGTGTTCAACAAGGATTGCACGGTTGGGCTCGGCACGGCCCCCGTCAAGATCGTGAAATACGACGTTGCCAATGACGAGATTGTGCGCGGACCGGATGGTCGCTGTATTGTTATGCCCGACGGAGAGCCTGGCCTTCTGTTGATTGAGGTCACCGATAAATCCAAGTTTGAGGGGTACACCGACGCCAGCGCGTCTGAGAAGAAGATGGTCCGCAACGTCCTCGTCGACAACGATCTGTACTTCAACAGCGGCGATCTGATGAAAGTCGTTGACGTTGGTTTTGCCTTTGGCCAGAAACATTACCAGTTTGTCGACAGGGTGGGTGATACCTTCCGCTGGAAGAGCGAAAACGTTTCGACTAACGAGGTTGCAGAGCTGATCAACGCGCATCCTGACATCATCTTTACCAACGTCTATGGCGTTGAGATTCCAGGTACGGACGGTCGCGCCGGCATGGCCGCCGTGGTATTCCGGGACGGCATCGATTCGACAACGGTGGATCTATTGTCAATTTCCACACACATCCAGTCGGAGTTGCCAAGCTACGCCAGGCCACTTTTTCTCCGTGTACTGAAGGAGCTTCCCACCACCTCAACACACAAACTGCAGAAAAACGACCTGCGCGACCAGGCTTTTCATCTCGACAAGGTTACCGATGAACTGCTGGTACTCAAGCCCGACGCCGAGACCTACGCCCGACTTGACAGTGACTTTTATGACCAGATCATGCAGCGGCAGGTGCGCTTCTAGGTAATGGACGACTTCAGCAAGGCGCGCCCGACTTCCCACAGCTACTTCAGTCAAAGGCTCCGCCTGCATTACCTGGACTGGGGTAACGCATCTGCACCCAACGTACTGTTGATTCACGGCGTCCAGGATCACTGCCATAGCTGGGACTGGGTCAGTCACAATCTCTGCGCCGACTACCATGTGGTTGTGCCTGATCTTCGCGGTCACGGGGACTCGGAATGGAACAAAGGCAGTTCCTACAGCACGCTTGACTACGTCTACGATATCGCCCAGCTGGTTGATCAGCAGGAACTTGCCCCCGTACACATAGTGGCGCACTCCATGGGCGGCAACATCGCATCAATATACGCTGGCACTTATCCGGAAAAAGTCGCAAGCTTTACTTCAGTGGAGGGCGTGGGTGGTATCCCCGGCTGGTATCGCGGTGAAGGCCATCCACAGGAGCGCGTGCGCAACTGGGTCAACCAGCTACGGGACCTCGCCGGCCGTACACCCCGACGCTACCCGAATATGAGTGACGCATTCCAGCGCATGCAGAAGTCCAACCCACACCTGTCGGAAGCAAAAGCCAGGCATCTGACAATCCACGGCAGCAACCAGAATGAAGATGGCACCTTCAGCTGGAAATTCGATAACTACACCCACTCGCGGTCCGCTTATGGCATGCCGTTCGAAGACATGACGGCTATCTGGGAAAAAATCGACTGTCCCATACTGCTGGTCAATGCCCGGCAGGGATACGGCCACAGGACCGGACAGTCAGACACACTCAGGTTTTTCCGTGGCGCTGAACTGATCGACATCGACAAGGCTGGTCACTGGGTTCACCACGACCAGTTTGACGAGTTTATGGGCCACCTCCGCCCCTTCCTGGCTCGCGCCGCTACTTCCTGAACCGCAACACGCTGCGGTCGGTTGCCCAACGCAATGCCGGGTCAAAAACGCTCCCGGTGTGGTCATCGGCACCGTTGCGCAGGAGGTCTGAACTCGCCTCGAGCGTAAACCCCACCGCCGTCAGGTCGCGAATCAGTATCGCCGGATCTATCCTGTGCAGCGTCTTGCCCACAATTGCCGGGTCGGAACCGGGCGCTGCGTTGTGATCAATGACCCCAAGCACACCCCCCTCTGCTATCACGTTGTAGATTCCTCGCAGGAATCGGTCCCGATCAATCGGGACCCAGCCATTGTCCGGATCGGCATAATAGATATCGTGCATTCCCAGCACAAAAATGGCGGCATCATACTGGTCCGGCAATTCAACCAGGTCTTCCGGTGCGGCAACATAACGATCAACATTGGGCAACCGGTCATTGCCCAGTCGCTCCTCCACCGCCTTGCCGACAAAATCATTCCAGGGTTGATTGTTGTAGTGTGTCACAAACCCGTCAGCGCCGACCCGCTGGCTCAAAAGCTCGGTGTAGTAGCCACCGCCAGCAAAAATATCAAGTACGGCCATACCCGGCTCTATACCAAAAAAATCCAGCACCGCAAGCGGCTTACGGCTGGCATCAAGTGCCAGGTCAGCAGCACTCCGGGGCGGCGCGTTGGCCGCGATTGCGGGTATGGACAGCCACAGGCCAAAAAGCATAACCAGTGGCAAGCGTAGGCGATTCAGATTCATGTCAGTCCCCAGGTTTTGACAGGCCCGATTGTCACCTTTTGTGCGGCAAAGGCAAGCGCCTTTTTGGCTGCAAAGCCGCAATTCGGTCAGCGCAGACCTTGCCAGGCCTCACGCAGGCCAGCGTCGGGGTCGGTCACCGGGGCAGACTCAAGATCAAAGCGCATGCTGGTTCGGTCCTGCAGGTCAAACGGGGCCCACCCCGGCGTGCCGTCCTGGATGAAGTTGATCCAGGCCTGATGCATGGTGTCCGCGACCGTCTGGGGTTTTGGCCCTTCACCCAGGAAGACCGCAACCCCGGGTTTGTCCAGGTTATTGAATGCAAAAGGTATCTCCAGTGCGTGAGTTGATTTCAATCGGCTGCGGGATTCAAACGCAAACAGGTAAAGCCAGGTCTTGCCACGACTGGCCGGCACACTCTCGCGGGCTTCCGCCAGGCGAAGACAGGGTATTCGAAAGGTGAAGTCGGTTGACAACGCAATCGCCAGGTCAGTACAGGAGGCATCCGGATAACGCGAACGATAGGCACTAAGCAGATGTTCGTCACCGCCATATCCAGCCACCTGACGATTGAGCTCAGCCTCGCTCACTTCTTTCATGATAAAGAGGGTAGCCTCATCCTTGTTGGTACCCGCCAGCACATTTACATCGGCGCCATGCCCGGCCCGGACAGCTTCGAGTGGATCAACCGGGATCGCAGAGGTACCCTGCACAGGGTAGAAGGCTGAGACACCCCGCAGGTCCATATCCAGGTCACCGCGGGCCACGCGCTTGTCCACACGCTGCTGGGCAAGCAGGATTTCCTCCGCTTCCACTTCGAGCAATGCCTGCATGGATGAGACGCCAAGCTCGTCCAGCAACAGCTTGCCTGTTGCTTCAGCGGCAGGCTTTGTCAGCGTATGGTGACATGCCCCGCTCTGGGGTATCGCCGCACGAAAGAGCCCGGGCGTCAGCGGGCTGGCAAGCAGTGTCGCAACCGCAAACCCGCCGGCGGATTCACCCGCAATGGTGACCCTGGCAGGATCACCGCCAAACGCAGCAATATTGTCCTGGACCCACTTGAGCGCCAACACCTGGTCAAGAATGCCACTCGCGCCCGAGTCAGCGTACTCGGCGCCGAAACCGGACAGGTCGGTGAAACCGAGTGCCCCCAGTCGATAGTTAATGCTGACAGTAACAATGTTGCCCTGTCGGGCAAAACTGGCACCGTCGTACCAGGGGATGGCGCCCTGACCCGTCCTGTAGCCGCCACCGTGAATCCATACCAGCACGGGTCGACGTTTGTCGTCGAGTCCGGGCGTTGAGACATTAAGGTAAAGGCAGTCCTCGTCCCAGTTGACCGGTGCATTGTCCGTCATGCCGCCCGAGGGAATCTGCGGAGCCGCAGCCGAGAATCGTTTTGCTGGTCGGACATCCGACCAGGGCTCCGGTGCTACCGGTGGCAGGAACCGGCGTATTCCGACCGGCGGGGCAGCATAGGGAATACCGGCAAACAGCAGGACACCGTCCTTGTCACGCCCTTCAACGGGTCCGCTGGTTGTTGATGCAACTATACTCACTGGCTTCTCCTCCTCTTGTCAGATCTTGCCGTCAGTGACATCGTCACCAAACAGCCGCCTTGAAAATGGTTCGACATTGGGTCCTCGCCGAAGATGGTGACCACCGTCCACACTCAACTGGGTACCCGTTATCCAGCTGGACTCGGGACCGCACAGGAACCGGACCGCACGACCAATATCATCCGGTTCGCCGGTGCGGGCCAGTGGCATACACGCCAGGTAGTCAGCGTGTACTGCCTCTGTTGCCATGATCCCGGCAACAATGTCGGTATCCACCAGGCCCGGGCAGACACTGTTCACCCTGATGTTCAGGTGGCCCAGTTCGTCCGCACTGTTACGCACCAGCATGTCAATGCCCGCCTTGCTGACGCAGTAGCTACCCATGAACCGATGGGTTCGCACGCCGGCAATCGACGAAATGGCACAGATTGCCCCCCCACCAGAGCGTGCCATCGCAATCCCGGCATGCTTCAGCGTATAGAATGTGCCAGTCAGGTTGGTTTGCATGACTGTTTCCCACTGTTCCGCCGTGGTGGCAAGAATGGGTGAGAGACTACCGGCGCCCGCATTGGCGACTGCAATATCAAGCCCACCGGATGCCGAAGCACCGGCAACCGCTTCCCTCACGTCCGCCTCCACACCCACATCGCCAACAACGTAGTGTGCAGCCGTTCTGCCGCAGCGATCATTCAGTGCCTGCACCGCGACCCTCAACTTTTCTTCTGTCCTGCCCATCAGCCAGACGTTGGCGCCATCCAGCGCCAGTGCCTGGGCGCAGGCGAGGCCAATACCACTGCCGCCACCGGTTACCAGCGCATTGGTGCCCAAAAGTACTCCATTCATCCGTCCCCCTCCTGCAAGCAGCGTTGCGCCAATTTGTTCAGAGTCTCCCTAGAAATAGCCCTCACGTGCAAGCTCCGCACGCACCAGTACACTGTCGGCCTTGAGCTGGTCTTCCTCGGCATTCAACTCGCCAGTCTTTGCTGCCAGCGCATCAAGCTCCGAGAGCATCTCTGCTCGCTCAGCGCCGGTCAGATCACCATCAAACGCGACCTTGTTGCGCAGGTCACGGCGTTTCTTGTCAATACGATCCCGGTCCCTGGCAACCTGGGCAAGCCGGCTGTCAATATCTTTCAGGCGAGACTCGAGTCCATGGATCACCCGCCCGTGCTCATATCCCGCGAGAAAATCCTCCTCCATTCCCTGTGGACAAACCCGCTCGTAGCTGCGCCCCTGTACTGCCTCTTCGTAACCGATTTCATAGGTACAGAAAGACACAATCCCGTCTTCGTAGCCGGTGCGGTACGCCGAATCCAGCGGACAGACACCGTTGGCAAGGCGTCCGTTGCGCCCGGCCGCCAGGCCATAGTCATAGACACAATATGTAACGAGACCCTCGGCATAACCGGCGTCATAAGCATCCTTGTCCGGCACCACACCGTGATCCGCACAGGCTTTCCGGCGCACGCCAATCTGGTTGGCAGGACTGCCACTGGCACCATCCTCAAACCCGATAATCCGCCAGTCGGCGTTGACACATTCCTCTTTGGACATGGTGGCGCATCCTGACAGCACAATCGCCACCAGCAGGCCGGTCAGGGCAATCCGCGCCTTTCTCGCTTGCATAACACTGCTTCCGGGTTGGTCAAACTCCCTTTGTATGCCAATTGACTGGTGTATTGCAATCTTGCTGCGGCAGGCCAGGCGCAGCCTGTGTTACATTTGCCAGCTACCCGGGGTGCCTTGCCCGCCCGGGGCAGACCGAACCGGAGGGAGGAAAACATGAAACTGGAAAATGCTGTTGTTATTGTCACGGGTTCATCCAGTGGCGTCGGTGCCGCTACTGCACGGTTGCTGGCTGCGCGCGGCGCCCGGGTTACCATCAACTACTCAAGCAGCAAAGCCGCGGCGGAGTCGGTTGCACAGGAGTGCCAGGCCCTGGGCGGTGATACGCTGGTCTGTCAGGCCAATGTGGCTGATGACGAGAGTTGCCGCCAACTGGTTGACGCAACCCTTGCCCGCTGGGGACGCATTGACGGACTGGTCAACAATGCCGGCACAACCAGGTTTGTGAATCATGCCAATCTTGCCGGCCTCGACAAGGACGACTTTTTTGCCATTTATGGCGTCAACGTGGTGGGCCCCTACCAGATGTGCAGGGCAGCGGAAGCAGCCCTTCGGGCATCGGGCGACGGCGCTGTGGTCAACGTCTCGTCCATTGCCGGCGTTCGGGGTGTCGGCAGTTCAATTGCCTATGCAGCCTCCAAGGGCGCGCTGATCACCATGACAAAGTCACTGGCCAGGGTGATGGGACCGGAGGTACGTGTTAACTGCGTTTGTCCGGGTTTTATCCAGGGTGAGTGGCTGAAAGAGGGCCTGGGTGAGGCGGCCTACAACCGGGCCAAAGAAGCGGCAGAAGCGCGCGCCCCCCTGCGACGAACCTGCACGGCAGAGTCGGTGGCGGAGTCAATTGTCGGATTTATGGACGGTCACTCAATTGTCACCGGCGAGCATATTATCCTGGATGGTGGTCAGCACCTGATGTGACCGGGGCAGGGCGGCGGACAACGCCGCCCCCGGGCGATTGCTGTCAATAGATCGCAGGGTCAGAAGATGGCAAGCATTTCCTCGAACGCAACCATCTGACCACCGTTTGCGGATGACGGCACCAGGATCGGTGTTTTGACGCCAGCGTCAAACCAGGCCTCAACGCCATCACGTACCTGGGTAGCGGTACCGAACAGGGTTGTGTCAGCCAGCCATTTGTCAGTCAGGAAGTGTGGCACCCGGTCCCTGTCCCCCGCCGCCAGGGCCTGCTCAATGCCTTCCATTTCCTCAACATAACCCGCCTCTTTCCAGTAGTTGCGGTAGTTGGGCAACATGGCATAAGACGTCAGGGTGCGGCGATTAACGGCTTTGGCTGCTTCTATGTCGTCGCTGATACAGGTGGGAATCATGTCACCAATAAAAAAGTCCGCCGCTTCTTTCTTGCCCGGAGACAGCACCGACAGCGATTCCTGCATGTGCGATCGTGCGCCATTCGCGAACACCATACCCTCGGCAATCTCCTCCGACAGGGCAATCATCTTTTTGCGCAACGTGGCAAGCACAATGGGAGGCAATTCACCGGCCCGCGGCACAGCACGCAACTCTTCAACAAACTGCCGGGTGTCGGTCAAGGGTTTACCGGCGCTGATGCCGCGGGATTTGAGCGCTGGTTCGTGACTGACACCAATACCAAACCGGAACCGACCACCGGACACCTCGTGGATAAACGAGACCGTCTGGGCATAGTCTGCCACCTGCCGAAAATAAATTGGCATGATACTGGTACCAAAGGTGATCTCGTTAGTGGCGAATGCCAGCGCCTCACAGAGGGCAAGCGAATCACCCAGGCTGGGACCGTAAATGCCGGAGAATCCCCGTTTTTCGATTTCAGTGGCCAGTTCAATTGTGGCCTTGCGGCGACCTGGCACAGCGGCCAGGCTCAGTGCGGGCATGCGTGTCATTCCCTCTGTTCCCTTGTTGTTGATGGTTGAGGATGCAGTATACATAGCTTGTCAGCCTCATGTCCCGGCGAACGGGACACTGGACCGTCAGGGCCGCTATAATGCTGGCCCAACTCCCTGTAGGCGAAGTGACGAAAATGGCAAAAAAAGGCGGGAAATTCCTCCTCTGGCAAAAAATAACCGTCGGCGCAGTAGCAGTGCTGATTGTCGGGGTACTGGGTTACCTGTACACCCTGGTGCTCACCGAGGCACCCCTGGGCGAGTTTGTTGAGGGTGAACACTATACGACCCTGACAGACCCCCGTCGGGTCAGGGGAGACAAGATTGAAGTGATGGAGTTTTTCTCCTATGCCTGCATTCACTGTTATAACTTCGACCCGGATCTGGAGGCCTGGGCTGCTGCCAACGAGGATCGTGTTGAGTTTGTCAGGACACCGGCCGTGGGCAGCAACTTCTGGCGCCTGCTTGGGCGCACTTACTACACCATGGCTGAACTGGGAGCCCTGAAAGACAACCACACGGCGCTGTTTCGCGAAATCCATGATGTCAGGCGTCCGCTCGACAGTCCTGAAAAGCTCACGGCCTGGATGGTCGATCGGGGTGTCAGTGAAAATGCCTTCCGGTCCATGTTCAATTCACCCCTGGTGAACCGGCACCTGGAAACCGCTGACCAGCTGGCCCGACGCCTGCGCGTCGCGAGCGTCCCGACCATTGTGGTCAACGGCAAGTACATGGTGAACATCACCTCAACGGTGGGGACCACCCGCATGCTGGAGGTCATGGACCATCTGGTTGCGAAGGAAATGGCCGCCAGAAACTCGAGCAGTGCCGACACGGACTGAAATCAGTCAGGCTCTCGTTCCTTGATGTTGATCGGGGCGCCGGGGTCAAGGCGCTCCACGCGAAACGGTTTGTCAGCCGCGCGTTCCGGTGATACTGATCGCCGCACGCTGCGCATGGACGACATGGCAACCCGCCAGTCATACACCATGACGCTAAGCAATCCACTGGTAACGAGCGGGTCAGCACGGGCAACCGACTGCGCCTGACCAAGTGATCCCACCCTGACCAGGACAAATTCCAGATCGGCGTTGGCGGCAGGTCCACCCATCAGCACTATGTCCCGGTCGTGCAGCGCGCGCAGGTAATCCGCGTGCGGATCGAGGGACTCGCCGGTATAGGCGGAAGTTTTGCTGAACGCCAGCAGGTAGAGTCCGGTCTCTTCCGCTTTTACGCTTGAACACAGTAAAACCACCAGTAGAAGCCAGACTCTTGTCATCAAGGGGGTGCGCCTAATCAGAATGTTTCTTGTGGAAATGTGGCATGCTCGCGGCATCACCGGCCTTCACGTATCTGGATTCCGTACCCGTGCGCGTGGTGTTTTCGTATACCCCGTCATCCCGCCGGACCAGTTTGGTAAAACCGAGGTTCTTGAGGTGACTGTCTCCCACCGGGGTGTTCGCCATGGGTGGCGTTGTGATGATGCGACGTACCGGTGCGTCGCTGCCCACATCGCCGACGTTCAGTCCCGCCCGCTCACACACTTCACCCCAGGTCGACAGTCGTTCGGAAATCGAATGAACAACTTCAACCGTTCGCTGGTTGGCGTCACAGTAGTAGTCATATCGTGGCATGGTTTCGACCCTGCCGGTCAGGTGCCGGTAAATTTCGGTTTTCGTTTCTCAAGAAATGATGCGCGCTGTTCTTTCTGGTCGTTGGGCGATCGTCTTGCCACCAGCAGACCAAAACTCTCGTTCTTCAGCGCCCGGTGGAAATCAAGATCCATGTTTTCCTGTAACACCCGTTTCCCGGCCCGAATGGCCATGGGTGGCAGGGCGGCCATATCACTTGCTACCTGCCGCGCACAGTCCATCATATCCGCTTCGTCAACAAACCTGTCCAGCAAACCCAGGCGCCAGGCTTCTTCACCATCCACATTCCGGCTGGTGAATATCAGGTCTGCGGCCCGGCCATAACCGATCAAACGGGGCAGGAAATAGGACATACCACTATCCGGGGACAAACCCCGTTCGGCAAATACCGTCTTGAAGCGTGAGCGGCTTGAACCCACACGGAGATCACAGGCAAGGGCAATACTCATACCGGCACCCGCCGCCACGCCATTCATTACAGCGATCGTCGGTTTGCCAATCTCGTAGATACCCATCGCCAGGCGGCCCACCCAACCCATGTCATCCAGCCGTTCGTTCTGTGACGGTGCGCCCTGTGAGGACGGCACCGCGCCGGTCAGGTCAGCACCCGAGCAAAAACCCCGACCAGCCCCGGTGAAGATGGCAACCCGGATATCATCATCAGCGGTAATAGTGCTGCAGGCGACCGCAAGGTCCTCCCGCAGGCCCGGGCTGATGGCGTTCAGTTTCTCCGGTCGGTTCAGCGTCACCGTGGCAATGTGGTCCTGAACCTCAAACTGGATATTTTCAAATTTACCGCTCTCGCTCGACATGGCCCTTCCCTCCCTCTGTCGCGGAAAATTACCGCACAGATAAGGGTCGTCTGTAAAGGCAGGTTATTTTGCCAGGGCCGCGTACAGTCTCGCAAAGAGTGAGACCGGCGCCAATCGGGCCCGCCTCACGTCACGTTGAACAATAAAACTGAACATGGCAGGCACAAGGTATAGCGCCAGGATGGCTGACCCCGTCACTCCCCCCGCTATGGCCATGGCAAGCGGTGGCCAGAAATGACCGCCAAACAGGATGAGTGGCAGAAAACCACCAATGGTGGTTACCGTGGTTGAGACAATATGGCGGCTGGCATCCATGACGATCTGTGTGCTCACCGGGACATCCCCCGCCAGCGCAGCTTCATTCGCCTTAAGTGCTGACAGCACAATAATGGCGCCATTGATGGCAAGTCCAATCAGCCCCAGGGTACCAATCAAAGCCATGTAGCCAAGTGGATAGCCCGAGAGCCAGACCCCAAACAGGGCAAGGCCAACACTCAGGAGGCCAACAAGACCAATGACGCCTGCATAACGAAAAGAGTTTAGCGACAACACAATCACAGCCACCATTAGCCAGAAGTACATGGCAAAGGTGGCAATCATGTTGCCGACCGCCTCACCCCGCTCTTCTTCTTCCCCACCAAATTCGATTCGGTAACCCTTGGGCAGCGTTATACCCTGCTCCGCATAACGTTGTCGGAAGTCATTGACGGCCTCGGAAGGGTACGCGTAGGGCAGCAGAAATCCGGAGACCGTATTGATACGTTCCCCCTGGTAGCGATCAACGCGATTGGGTGAAGGCTCCAGCAGCACATCAGCAACCTGTTCAAGCGGAACGCCGCCGTAGGCGGTACTGCCGGTTCGTCCCATGAGCGGTGATGCGGCAATTTCATTCATATCACGGCGGACACTGTCATCAAGACGGACCCGGACAGGAACTTCAGTGGACCCTTCCATCACCGCGCCGACGATAACCCCACTCAGCTTGCTGTTCATCTGACCTGGAATGTCACGATTGCTGATGCCAAGCCGGGCAACCTGGTTTTCGTCCGGGTAGATCGAGAGCTGCGGAACGGTGCGCGACAAAGTTGCTGTGGTGTAGGTGACAGCATCGGTCCGGGAGAGCAACAGGCGCATTTCTTCTCCCAGTTGTTTCAGCACGTCCAGGTCCGGCCCCACAATTCGTAATTCAACCGGGGCAGAAAAGGGTGGACCCTGTTCGAAAGGCATTGCCATCACCTGCGCTTCCGGAAAGGTCGCCATCAGTTGCTCCTGCAGTGGCGCCAGTATCCGCCGGGGGTCATCAACATCGCGGGTTGTAACAAATCCGCTGGCAAAACTCGAGACACCGTCGTTGGTGATCATCATGTTGTAGTAGACCTCGGGCGCACCTTCCCCGACAAACCACTGGCTTTCCGTCACCTCCGGGTATTCCGCCAGGAGTTCCCGGACATGCCTGACCAGGCGCAGAGTTTCAGTCACTGACGCGCTGGCTGGCAAACTGACCTGGACCTGGAACTGGTTTCGGTCCACCGGCGGGAAGAAGGCACTGGTCATGGTGCCTGCCAGGAGAAATCCCAGCAGCGGCAGTACCAGGGACACAGCTACCCCCCTCCGGGGCGATTCAATCACCCAGCGAATGCTGGTGCGGTACAACGCACCCAGCTTGCGTGGTGAATAGCCGTTCACCCACCAGCCGTCAGCCGCCTTTTCGCCTGGCGGAAATTTCTGATCGATAAAACCGGCCAGCGCCGGAATAACTGTCATGGCAAGGAAGAAAGAGGCGGTCACAGAGAGTACAACCGATACGGCCATGGTACCAGTAAAGTCCCCGACACCACCGGGCGTTGTTGCAATAGGCATGAAGGCAAAAGCCGTGGTTGCTGTTGAAGCCAGCAGGGGCACAAAAAGGTGCTGTACCGAATGGGAAATCGCCGCGCCGAAGTCACCACCTCGCCGACGGTTCAGCTTGTATTCCTCGACCACAACAATCGCGTTGTCAATCAGCAGCCCGAGGGCAATAATCAGCCCAGTGACCGACATCTGGTGCAGCGGTATGTCCATCAGCCACAGGCCCGTCAGCACAAGCGCCATGGTGAGTGGCAGGGCCGTGCCGACGATGATTGCCGATCGGATCCCCATCAGGAACAGCAGCGCAACCAGCACCAGTACAATCGCCATAAGGAGATTGTTGGCAAGATTTTCGAGGCGTTCCGAGGTATAAAAATTCTGGTCAATCAGCGTCTTCAGCTGCACCTGTTCCGGCAGTTCCGACTGGTAGTCGGCAACAACAGCCTTGGCCGCTGCCACCCAGGCATCAACCCGCCTGCCGGTTTCCATCTTGGTCGTGATCACAATGGCACGTTCACCGTCGACCAGCGCGAGCGTCGCCGGTGGGTCCACGTAAGCCCTGATGACACGCGCGACATCAGCAACCCGTACCAGGGTCCCATTGGCCTGCTGCACCAGTGGAATGGACGCAATTCGTTCGGTGGAAGACAGCTCTCCTTTGACTTCCACCACCAGCGAGTTGTCGGGCATATGCAGCTGACCCGCTGAAATCCGCGTATCAGACGCGGCGATCGCAGTTGCAAACTCATCAATCGAAAGATTTACCCGCGCAAGCTGGTAAGGATTCACCTCAACACGGATTTCCTGCTCGGGCTCACCAAAAATCTCGGTGTCTTTGGTGCCGGGGAGCGCAGCCAGCCGCGCCTTGAGTTCTGCGGCAATACGTTCCTGAATCGAGATAGGTGTTGTCCCCGCCTTGATGGCGACACCCAGGGTAACAGCGAGCGGTCCTCTCGCCTCAAGCAGGGGATCACTGGCGTTTGTCGGCAGTTCTGCCCTGACCTCACCCAGTTTGTCCCTGACTTCACTCCAGACCAGGTCAACTTCGCCCTTGCCCACGGAATCGTAGAGCTCCGCCTGGATATGCGAGTAGCCGGCACGGGTGATGGACGCGATGGTCTTGACTTCCGGTACCTCGCGCAGGGCATTTTCGACCTTTTCCGTGACCAGTGCTTCAACCCGCAGGGCAGAGGCACCCGGCATAAAAGTCTCGACCTGGCCAAATCTTTCGGTCATGGTCGGGTCTTCCTGCCTGGGCAGATTGCTGAGCGAAGACAGGCCCATCAGGAGAATAAACCCGATCGCCAGTAACGTCAGGCGAGGCATTCGAAAAAACAGGTTGTCCATGTTCATCGCTGCGCCATCAGTTCCGCGTAGCGATCGTCAATATTCGTCACGCGCACCCGCTGACCTGGCACTATCCTGCTGGTGCCGCCGGCGACCACCAGATCATTGTCCGCCAGCGTCCCCCTGACAAAAACACTGTCAGCACCACGATGCAGTATCTCTACCAGCCGGGGCTCAACCGTGGCGACACCACTCACTTCTCGCACTGCAAGTACCGACCAAAGGCCACGCTGGCTCTCCGACAGGGCATTCATGGGCAACCAGAAACCGGGCTCGGCAACCTCGGCATCCAGCACGAGTTCACACAGGGTACCGGCAAAGAGTCCCTGACCCCCTGTCCAGAAAAGTGCCGTCACAGTTGCGGTTGCCGCGTCGGCCACCGGCAGGACCGCTTTGAGCGTGGCAGGGACAAGCCGGTCCCGAACCCGCAATGAATAACCGGTACCCTCCTGCAACAAATGAACCATGGATTCGGGCACCCCAATCCGCGCTTCCAGCCTACCGTCTTCCACCAGGATGAGCACCGGTTGTCCCGGTGCGGCGATACTGCCCTCGTCAATCAACCGCTGTTGAACAATCCCCGTAAACGGCGCAACAATCTTCATTTTGGCGAGATTGGCCCTGACGACCTCGACCGCGGCAATCGCAGCCCGCAGTCGAGCCTCATGGACCAGACCATTGGCAACATCAACACGGTTCTGACTGCGCCGCTCGTCCAGCTCCTGCGCTGATACATGTCCCCTGGCAACCAGGTCTTCAATTCGGCGCAGGCTGGCTTCCGAGAGATCCGTCTGGGCCTGCTGGGCAATCACACTCGCACGCGCCGTCTCAAGCTCGGCCAGCGCCCCATTCAGCTCTGCTTCCAGGGCGGATGGATCCAGATTGAGCAGAAGGTCCCCCTCCGCGACCCGATCACCTTCGGCGACATGAACCCGCTGGACGACCCCACCAAACTCAAACCCGGGCCGGCTGGTTCGGCTGTTCTCCAGTTGGCCCGCATAAACCCGCTGCAACTGGTAGGTTGGTTGTTCACGAATCTTGATGACGTTTACCGCCAGATTATCGGCTGCTGCATCATGAGCAACCAGCAGACACGGCACCAGTAGCAGCAATGCCGCGAGCCAGAGGGGTATGCCGCGGAACAGGCTGAGCCGGGCGGTGCGCCGCCAGGGTGGTCGGGCCGGAGCAACATTCGGTGACTGGGATTCAGGGGGATTGGCGTACACTGGCTTACCTCACAATAAGACGTAAGCGATGCTTACATCAGATATTCAAGATGGGAGCATTGCTTACATCGCAGCCTCATAATGTGTTCAATGCTCACATTATATGTTTACGATGTCAACATAAGCTTGTACACTGCCGTCGCCGCGACGGATCATGGCAAGGGAGCACTTTTTTGCAACCAGCAGGACACCAGGCATGACCAACCAGCCGAGTTATCACCATGGAGACCTTCGACAGACACTGCTCGAGGCCGCCTGCCAGCACCTGTTGGAATACAGCGCCGACTCCCTGAGCCTGCGCGCACTGGCGCGGCAGGTGGGCGTCTCCCAGACTGCACCCTATCGTCACTTTGAATCAAAGAGTGCACTGTTTGCGGCCATTGCAACCTGGGGTTTTGAACTGATGGCAGAATCCCTCCGCGAAGCCCGCGACAGCGCTGCTGAAGGGGACATTGAGGAGGCTATCGAGCGTACGGGCCTTGCCTACGTCGACTGGGCGCTACAGAACCCGGAGAAGTACCAGCTCTTCTTTGATTCTTCACTGGTAGATTTCGGTGCTCACGAATCACTGCACGAGGCCGGCGGACGCGCCTTCGATATACTGCTTGGGCTGGTGCAGCGCGGCCAGGACCAGGGCCTGTTCATCAATACCATGCCCGCCGAACACCTCGCCGGCGTCCTCTGGTCCAGCGTCCACGGGCTTGCCAGCCTGGCAAAAAAAAGTATGGCGCAGGACCTTTCAGCCCGTCAGGAGGATGCGGTGGCAAAAGCCCTCGCGGCCATGAACCTCGATCGCGAACGGGTCATGGCCCTGTTCACCAACAGTATCAAGGTTCATCCGGACCGCTGACAGGCCCTTAGCGGCCAACAACACCCCGCGAGATTAGCTCTTTCATGATCTCTGAGGTGCCGCCATATATGCGCTGGATCCTCGCATCCACGTAGGCACGGGATATCTTGTACTCTTTCATGTACCCGTAACCACCAAACAACTGGACACAGCGGTCCGCAACCCGGCCCTGCATTTCGCTGGCGGCCAGCTTGCAGATTGAGGCCTGCTCGGTTGTCAGGTCACCGCGCACATAGGCCGTGACACATTTCTCGGCATAGGCCTTGTTGAGTTCGATGTCTGTCTTGATATCAGCAAACACGTACCGGCTGTTCTGGAATTTTGCTACCGATTCGCCGAACGCCTTACGCTCCAGCGTGTATTCAACCGTCCAGTCCAGCATGCCTTCCGCCGCCGCCACACAGCCGATGCCAAGGATCAGCCGCTCTCGCGGCAGTTCGTTCATCATGTTGGCAAATCCCTGGCCCTCACCCCCCAGGATATCCTCCCTGGAGACCCGCAGATCCTGGAAAAACAATTCGGATGTGTCACCCGAATGTAATCCCATCTTTTCGAGATTGCGGCCACGCTGGAAACCGGGCAGATGGGCATCCACGGTAAACAGGGTCATACCCCGGGCCCCCTGCTTCGGATCGGTTTTGGTCGCCAGGACCACCAGGTCGCAGTGCTGCCCATTGGTGATAAATGTCTTCTGGCCATTAATCAGGTAGTCATCACCATCCGCCAGCGCGGACGTCTTGATCGCCTGCAGGTCGCTGCCGGCACTGGGTTCAGTCATGCCAATGGCACCCACCACCTCACCGGTCACCATTTTAGGTAGCCAGCGCTGTTTCTGCGCCTCGGTACCCAGGTGCAGGATGTAGGGGGCAACAATATCGGAGTGAACCGATACACCCGACGCAAGGGCCCCGTAACCAGCCCGGGAGATTTCCTCAACCACAACACAGCTCATTTCAAAGGAAGCGTCGTAACCCCCATAAGCAGAAGGCATATCAACACACAAAAAGCCGTTTTCCCCCAGCTTGTTCCAAATCTCCCGGGGCCAGATTTCAGCTTTCTCCCACGACTCGTAATGAGGCTCAACCTCAAGTTCAAGGAATTTACGAACGCTGTCACGGAACAGGGCCTTTTCGGCTGCATCCAGCCTGACCGCTTCACTCATGTTAACCACCACCTGCTTGAAATTTTGCTGAATTTTAGGGGTTTGGCGGACCAAGGTCGACCACAGTCATTATGCTACACTCAAATTTCTGAAATCTGGCCGACAACAGATGTCACTGGAAGTCATACGACCTGCACCGGGTAGCCGGATCGTCCGGAGCAAACATCACGCCATTCTTTTTGGACAACCACCAGAAGTCCTGAAAGGGTTGCTCTCTGCCGGCATTACACATTTTGACACCCTGGTACTGCCGGACAGCCGTGAACGGGACGGCTCACTGCTCAACAACCTCGAATTCCCCCTGTATTTTTTCCTGTTTGTGGCCGGCGGTTTGCATGCAGGCCAGAAGCTTAATCTTGTGGGTGATGCTGTTGCCATCAGCCAGGCCCTGCGCTTGCTACGGTTTACCCTGCTCGGCCCAACGGAAGCCGAGCTTATTGGTTGGGGGACCGCGGAGGACTGCAGGCGCGAATGGCTCAGGGTGAGCCAGCACCTTGCGCTATCTGATGCAGACGGCAACCCCCTGCCGGTTGAATCCTTCTTTAACCTGCTTCCCTTTGCCGACGGCAAAGTTGTTATTGATGGACTTCTCATTACCCACACCGGGAATGACAGGTATCGCGTGGAGGGCATTGGCGGGGCAGAGATAAAACAGGGTCACGCAGAAGTAAACCTGCTTGAGGACAAGTCTATTTTCCCCACCTACCATGTGCAGCCGGACTATGTCCCGGGTGGGCTTGTTAAAATGGGGCTGGAGGTGCTGGGTGGTGCCTCGGGATTTACCCTGGATGAACCCTGTACCGGTCTCGCACTCTGCTACAACGGCGACTACTTGCTGATCGATTCACTACCTTTCCTGGATCAGAATCTGTTTGCACGGGGCATTGCCAAAAACCAGGTGTCCGCAGTTTTCCTGACCCACCTGCATGATGATCACTGTGCCATGTTCCCCCTGATGCTGATGCCGCACCGCGTGGAGGTCATCACAACCCGGGAAATATTCGAAATGGCCATGGAAAAGCTCGCCTGCAATCTCGGCTGGCAAACAGGTGTGATCCGTGAGCATTTCAAACTGGTTGAGGTGACCCCCGGGGAGACCTTCAATTATTTTGGGCTCCTGATTGAGCCACACCTGACCGTACACAGTGTCCCGACCATTGGTGCCACCTTTACAACTATCCACAAGGGTTATCGCCGTTCACTCTGTGTTGTTGGCGACAACCACAGCATGACCGCTGTGCGCGCCATGACCGCACAGGGACTCGTCCGTCGTGCCACCCTGGAAAACCTGGAGCGACTCTATACCCAGCGCTTCAACATGCTGGTGGCTGACGGAGGGGCTGGCGCCATTCATGGCGATCCTGCTGACGCGATTTCGTCCAATTCCGACCGCGTCGTATTTGTGCATGTGGAGGAACTGGCCACGGAGTTCAACACCACCTTTTCCCTGGCGAGTTCAGGCAAACGCTACAACATTATCGAGGGTGACCAGAGTATCTACACCTCCCAGGTCAACCACTACCTGACAACCTGGCTGGGGCGCCCTTTCCCGAACCGATGGATGCGCAGCCTGCTAGCCGAGGAAGAGATCCGTCGCTACAACCAGGGTGACGTGATTATCGTGCAGGATGCCGAGACCCGTGGGTTTGTCTATCTCATACTGACCGGCTATTGTGACGTGGTGCAGCATGATGGCAAGCGAGCCACGAGCGTTGCCCACCTGCAGGCCGGGGACATGATTGGCGAAATGGCCGTCATCAGTGGCCGCGGCACAAGAAATGCCAGCGTTGTTGCCACAACCCCGGTGACGGTGTGCGTGTTTTCCGAGGAAATTTTCCGGGCGTTTATTACGACCGAAGGATTTGCCGAAACGCTGGAGGCGCGCTGGTCCATGCGACCGCTCCTGAAACAGTTGCCGCAGTTTTCTGACCTGTCAACCACGGCTTTTGAACAACTTGCGGCTATTGGTCGCAGGATGCAGGTCGAGGCCGGGGCTTCCCATGCGTTTGCTGAAGATGCCTGGTGCCTGATGATTGATGGCAAGGCAGCTATTGGCAGCAGCTCATTCGGGGTGGGCGCCGAATTCGGCTGGCGCCCCTTTGGCAGCCCGATAACAGACGAGGTTTTCTGCGAAGAGGCCTCGGAGTTTGTACTGTTTGACAAGACCAGGTTTGAAACAACCCGCCTTGAAGTGCCACAACTCAACTATAGGTTGCGCAAATACAGGACGGCAGCGGCCACCGAAGACCCCGAATGGATACTGGGGACCGTAACTACCCTGTAGACCTCACACAGGCGAGATCGCTTGCCAGCCGGTCCCGGGTGGCAGCCGTTTGCTCTGCACGGACCTCATCCGACCAGTCAAGGGAAATAGCCGCAAGCCGTGCAATCGGCGCCAGGACTCTCTCCACCTGTTCCGGTGAATAATAGACCGCTCGGGTACGGCGATAGAGAATATCCTCAAGTGAATTTGCCCCTTCCCGCGTAATGGCCCAGCGCACTTCCCCCTCGACGATATCCACGTTGTCCACTACCGGTTTGTCACCAAATGCCAGTATTTCGCGGCTTTCCCGGCCATACAGTTTCACCAGGCGGCGGGCGCGTTCTTCCGGCATGGGCCAGGTCTGCATCAGGTCGAGGGCAAGGCGTTCAAGTGTGCCGGTAAAATCCCCGCCTGGCAGAGGTGTGTCGGCTGTCGGTTCAGGACGATGAAATCCTAGCAATCGACAGGCCTCGTCCACTGTATCCTCAGCCATCTTGCGATATCCCGTCAGCTTGCCACCGGCAATGGTAATGAGCCCCGAGTCACTGATCCAGATTTCGTCCTTGCGCGATATCTCCCGGGTGGATTTTCCGCTCTGCAAGATCAGGGGTCGCAGCCCTGCCCAGGTTGACAGGCAATCACTGGCAGATAGCGCAACGCCGCAATAGTCACTGACAGGTTCAAACAGATAGTTCATTTCAGTCGCGCTGACGCTGGGCCAGGCTTCCGCCGCCGGCACCTGCGAATCTGTGGTACCGATATAAACCACGTCGCCGCGAGGAATCAGGAAGACCGGCCTCCTGTCACGCGTCACGGTCATCACCATGCGCCGAAGCGGGAGTCTCGCCCGCGACACCACAATGTGGACACCCTTGGACAGCACCAGGGACTTCTGCGGCGGTCCACCATCCATCCGGCAGATGTCTTCGACCCAGGGACCGGCCGCGTTGATGACCCCCTTACCACGAACCACAATCTCGGCGCCGGTGAGGCCGCAGCGGGCACGGACGCCAACAGCGCGGGCCCCCTGCTTCTCGATACCGGTGACGGCAAGGCGGTTTGCCGCCAGGCCACCTGCTTCGATACCTGCCCTGATATTGGCGAGCACCAGGCGGGAGTCATCGGTGAGGTATTCGCGATAGACCGAGGCGCGGGGATAACGCGCCACATCAATCAAGGGTTCATATTCATGCAGCGCGGCACCCGACAGGTCAAAAT
This sequence comes from Pseudomonadota bacterium, assembly GCA_047947185.1. Lineage (GTDB taxonomy): Bacteria > Pseudomonadota > Gammaproteobacteria > Pseudomonadales > Azotimanducaceae > JANQJA01. Next base: position 4,941,663 of record CP170502.1, on the reverse strand, counting down.
GGCGATCACGTGTGCTGACCTGGCCCAGCACCTCGTAGGCCATGACACCTGCTTTGTATTTCAGGAATTCCAGTCGACTGCGCGCAGGCAACATCAACCAGGTGGGTTCAGCGAGGTGCGGTGCGATGGTGTGGACACGCTTGCGTTCAAGTGCAGCCTCACGCACCACATGCACATGCCCCATGGCCAGGTAACGGATGCCACCATGAATCAGTTTGGTTGATTTGGAGGAAGTGCCTGAAGAAAAATCCTGGGATTCAAGCAGGGCCACACGCAGGCCACGCAGGGCTGCATCGCGCAGAATACCCGCCCCGGTGATACCACCGCCAATGACGACAAGGTCAAACTCCTGACTGCATAGTTCAGCAAGCAGGCTTTCCCGGGCTGTTGCATCAAGTCCTGACATAAGGTCCTGACATCACTAATTGCATGTAGTACTCCACTTGAGATTATCCCCCTTCCCCGTCTGTAGTTCATACGACACCCGCCCATACCTGGCGCACATGGCACGTGCCTGGCGGGGCGTCAAAAAAACTTGCCAACTACGGCATCATCGCTTCTATCAGACAGGGCCCACGGGTTTGCATCGCCTTTTGATACAGGGTGTTGAACTCGTCAATGGTGGTTGCGCGGCTCGCAGGCACCCCGAGACCTTCTGACATCTTCACAAAATCCAGATCCGGATTGCCGATATTGAGCATGTCGAGGGTTTTCTTGTTCATCGTCTGGGCGCCAACCCGGGCCAGTTCTACCTGAAGAATCTGGTATTTGCGGTTTGCCAGGATCACAACGCAGATATCCAAATTTTCCCTTGCCATGGTCCAGAGGGACTGGATGGTATACATAGCACCACCATCACCGTGAATACAGACTACCTTCCTGTCCGGGCAGGCGACGGCTGCGCCGATAGACGTCGGCAGTCCGTATCCAATTGAGCCACCGGTCAGCGACAACCAGTCGTGCGGCTCAGCGGCCGCTGAACTGGGGTAGCAACCACCACCGGCGGTGGCGCCCTCGTCAACCACAATGGCATCAGTCGGCAGGTAGGCTGCAAAGGTTGCACCCAGGGTCCTTGGCGAGAGTTCGCCAGCGCCCGGGTCCGGTTTGGCTGGCGCGACACGGCGTGGTGCCCGGGAACCGGCATTCAATGCATCGCAGAGTCTGGCAAGCGCATCTTCTGCATCTTCCTGGACGCTGGCCAGGGTATGTAATCGGCTCCCCTCCGGATAAAATTCGCTGGGTTTGCCCGGATAGGCAAAAAAGGCAACCGGTGCCTTGGTGCCAACCATGACAAACTGTTCAATCCCCTTGATCTGTTCAGTCGCCTGTTCAGCAAAGTAGCCAAGCCGTTCGACACTGACGCGACCTTCTCCCCTGGGTAGACGGGTGACAAAAGTGTCACAGAACACCCGCGCACCCGTTTCCTGGGCAATCCGGTCCGCGAGTTCCAGCGCCTTTTCAGTCAACGCCATGTTACCAAGCAGCAGCAAAGAGGGTTTGCCATTGGTGAGGAGTTTGGCCGCCTCACTGACATTGTGAGCCGCAGTGGCCGGAGGAACTGGCATGGATTGACCGGCGACTGGCTCGCCGGACTCATCCCAGGCAGCATTGGCCGGTACAATCAGGGTTGCGATGCGTCCCGGTTTTTCATTGGCCTCACGGGTCGCATCTGCCGCATCCCCGGGTAGTGCATGAGCATCCTTGACCGACCTGACCCAGTGAGAAACGGGTTGCGCCAGCGTAATAATGTCAGAGGTCAACGGGGCATCGTATTGTTTGTGATAGGTTGCGTGATCACCAATCAGGTTAATGACCGGCGAATTGGCCTTGCGGGCATTGTGGAGGTTGGCCGAGCCATTGGACAGTCCTGGCCCCAGGTGCAGCAGGGTACAGGCTGGCTTGCCCGCCATTCGCCCATAACCATCAGCCGCTCCCGTGCACACGCCCTCAAACAGGCAAAGTATCGACCGCATGCCTTCAGTTTTGCCGATTGCCGCAACCATGTGCATTTCCGACGTACCAGGGTTGGTAAAGCAGACTTCCACCCCATTGTTGATCAGCGTTTGCAACATGCTTTCGGCACCATTCATCTGTTGTCTCCCCTCTTAGGGCTCAAAAATGTGAAACGCGAGTATAACCCAACCCTGCGTTGCTACTCACAATTGGCGAATTTCACCAACTTTCACGGTTACGCACTCGCTGGGGATACGCGCGCCAATCGACCCATGCGATTTTTTTGTTGCTTTTCAATAAGTTATGTAATTCGACAAAATGTGGCACGGTTCCTGAAATAAGTTACGTCAAGAATGACCAAAACCGACATCACCATGAAATACACAGGTCTCAGATACAGAAGCAGCGCAAGCTGGCCCACCATGGCCCTGCTGACACTCGTCATGATTGGCTTCGGCATCTTTGCCGAGTTACGAACGGACCGGGAAGACCGCGCCGCAGGCGCAAATACCCTGGTCTCGCAACCACAGGAAAACCTTACCCGGACAACAGGAACCAACGGAGTTATGCCATGAGTGTATTTACCAGATTTGGCGACATCATCAACGCAAACGTCAACGCATTGCTGGAGCAGGCGGAAGACCCTGAGAAGATGGTACGAATGATAACCCAGGAGATGGAAGAGACGCTTGTTGAAGTGCGCAGCACATCCGCACGCAACCTGGCAGACAAAAAACAGCTATCTGCAAAAGCAGACTGGCACAAACTCGAGGCTGCGGCCTGGGAGAAAAAAGCGGAACTTGCCATTGCAAAAGGCCGGGACGATCTTGCCCGCGCCGCACTGCGCGAGAAATCCCGGCACGATGAGGCCGGGGCTGCACTGAGCGGGGAGGCAGTGGCACTCGATACCGCCATAGAAAGATTAAAGCAGGACACGCTTGCACTCGAGGAGAAACTCAAGGCCGCCAGGCTACGCCAGAATGCGCTGGTGATGCGTGGCAACACCGCACGACAACGAATCCGGATCAAGCGCCAGATTCATGACGTAAGCTACGATGCCGCATTCGACCGCTTTGAACAGTACGAGCGCAAACTTGATGAAATGGAAGGTGAAATAGCGTCCTATGACCTTGCCAGCCGCACCCTGTCAGCCGAGATTGACAGTCTTGCCGACAGCGAGAAGATGGAGGCGGAACTGGCAGCGCTGAAGACCCGTGTCCAGCAACAATCCCGCAACTCCCTTTAACCGAGGAATTCGCCATGAGACGCCGACGCTATTATGTTGACTACGAAACCCGGGAACTTGCACGCGATCCCATTGACGGGAAAATTGGCGGAGTCTGTGCGGGTATCGCACGCTACCTCAATGTCTCCTCAATTTTCGTCCGGATTGCCATGCTGGTGCTGCTGGTCGCGGCACCCCATGTCGCACTGACTGCCTATGCAATCCTGTATTTTGTCCTGGATGAGCGCATCTAGCGCAGCCGGGCCGGTCAGGCTAAGCTTTTGAATTTTGCCTCTTGTAGCAGCGCAGAAGGCACCGATTACAGTTTTCGAATAAGGGGATGAGACATGCACGTTTTTGAGATGGTCGTCTGGATTGTTGTCGTTGCCTGCGCCACGGGTGTTATCAGTGAGTACCTCAAGACCAAACGCAAGCTGGGCGGTACCAGCAACGAAGACCTGGACGATGCCATGGATCGTATCGATGAACTCGAAGAGCGGGTGCGAGTTCTGGAGCGACTGGTTACGGACGACAAGTATCACCTGTCACGGGAAATCGACGGGCTGAAGGACGCCTGACCTGTTGCCATCCGGAATTACAGGTGCTGGGTCAGGCCACCGTCCAGGGGAAAAACCTGACCGGTAACAAAACCGGCACCGCTACCCGATAGCCACAGGGCCAGGGGCCCCACATCTTCCGCTCTGCCGGGTCGCTTCAACATGGCAAACCGGACAGCACGCGCAGCCTCCTCATCCCCAGGATCAATCCGGTCCGACATCCAGTCCATCCAGCCGAGTTCGATGCCATTGATACTGATGTGCTCCGGCGCGAGTTCCTGGGACAGTGCCCGGATCAGGTTGAAGACAGCGCCATGCGCAGCACTGTAGGCGCTGGTGTTTGGCAGGCCACGCTCACCCAGCACGCTGGTAACCAGTACAATGTGGCCGGCTTGTGCCTTGCGCATAACGGGGAGTACCCCCTGGATGGCAAAATACTGGGCGGCGAAATTTGCCATCATCACCTCAGCAAGATCATCCACCGTGACGTCCAGCACGGGTCTTGCCAGAAAGAAGTCCGGCGCGGCAGCCAGGATGTCCACTGCTCCGAGCGCCGCCGCAGCCTCCGCTACTGCCGCTTTGACCTCGGCAGCAGGCATCTGGCTCAGCCGAACGACCTTTGCGCCTGCTTCTTCGTAGATATCAGCGATGGCCCGGCCCGCTGGCAGGTCCGCCCCGTAGACCAGTGCGCGGCGGGCATTCAGGTCAAAATGTTCTGAGTTCACTCGATACCCCCGGGTTCAAAGCGTGGCACAAAATCAACCGGGCCAAGCCCACCTGCCAGGCCACCGCCATCAATGATGAACGACTGGCCTGTCACATAAGCTGACGCATCGGAAGCCAGGTAAACCGCCAGCGGTCCAAGTTCCCACCACTCACCCAGACGCCGCACCGGGATACGACTGCCGCGGCTCTTCCGGATTTCCTCTTCCTCGGGGGAATCCGCCTCACGCTGGGCAACAAATCCAGGCACGATGGTATTAACCCGGATATTGTAGGGAGCCAGCATGGTTGCCGTGCTTTTCATCATTGATATCTGACCACCTTTTGCCGTCGGGTAAGCAAACGATCGGTTACCGCGCAATGCTGTCCCGGAAGCCGTGTGGATGATAACGCCGCCTTCACCTCGCAGCACCATGTGTTTTGCCGCGGCGCGCGAGCAGTAAAAATTGCTTTTCAGGTTTGTTGCCAGCACTGCCTCAAACGCCTCGTCAGGATACTCCCAGAATTCCCAGTTGCCCCTGACACCTCCGCCACCCGCATTGGCAATCATGACATCCAGCTTGCCGTAGGTTTCGACACAATAGTCCACCAGTGCGTCCACCTGGGCTGAATCCGTCACGTCACACACTTTTCCTGTTGCGATACCCCCGGCTGCCCTGATCTCGGCTACCGTTGCATCAATCTGCTCCGCCGTACGGGCACTGCATACAACACTCGCCCCAGACCAGGCCAGTGCCTTGGCCATGGCTTTCCCGAGCCCTCTGCCCGAGCCGGTTACCACAATTGCGCGTGAGTCCAGCCTGAACTTTTCAAGCATGCTTTTGCCCCAGATAATGACCCTCTCAGTCTACAAAGCAGCGCTGGCGGCCACAAGCACCATGGTAAGATGCCTTATGCCTCATGATTTATTCAAACCGCGCATTGGCGTTGACCTTGGCGGCACAAAAATTGAAGCCATTGTGCTTGAGGGATCAGGTCACATCAGGGCGCGCGAACGCGTGCCGACCCCTGCGGACAGCTACGAGGCCACCATTGCGGCCGTGTCAGATCTGGTCAGGCACCTCGGCAAGCCTTTCAGGATCAGGCCTGACCTGCCTGTCGGCATTGGTACACCCGGCGCTGTTTCACTGCAGACCGGCCTGATGAAAAACAGCAACAGTATCCTGCTGAACAACAGGCCACTGGCGCAAGATCTGTCAGCGCACCATGGCTCCCCTGTCAGGATTGCCAACGATGCTGACTGCTTTACGCTCTCGGAAGCTACAGATGGTGCAGGGCAAGCTGCGCCACTCACATTTGGTGTCATCCTGGGTACTGGTGTCGGTGGCGGAATCTGTCACAGGGGGCAACTGCTTCAGGGTGCCAATGCCATCTCAGGAGAATGGGGACACAACACCCTGCCGCTGCCCGCACTCTTGCCAGATGCAGGTGAGTTGATCAGCCCGGTCCCCGCCAGACCCTGTTACTGCGGTCGACGCGATTGCGTCGAGACCTGGTTATCAGGTCCTGCCTTTGAAAAGACCTGGGCGGAGTCCGGTAATCCGCCCCTCTCGGCTTCCCTGATTGTAGCGCAGGCGACAGCCGGTGACAGTGAGGCGACCCGGCATCTCAGGCTGTACAGCAACATGCTGGCGCTCGGCCTGTCAAACGTCATCAACATGCTGGACCCCATGGTCATCGTACTCGGCGGTGGTATGTCAAACATTGAGGGCCTCTACTCATTGGTTATGCACTATCTGCCCCGCTACGTTTTCTCGGACCAGGTGAATACCCGCGTCCTCCAGGCCAGGCACGGCGATTCAAGTGGCGTCCGGGGTGCAGCCTGGCTTTGGGCCCTTGACGAGATTTACGCCAGCGATTGATCGGGCGCCAGACAGCGCTGCCGAAGAAAGTTGAGTATCCATTGGGCAATGATGTGCTCATTGGTTGGCAGCGCCAGCGACGCCAGGCCGGCATCAAATTTTTCCTGCCCGAGAAGTGTTTCACGATAGGTCATCAGCGCCCGGGAATAGGGTTTGCAAAACTCGGGGTGTCCCTGCACGGTCAGAATATGATCTCCCACCCGGTACATGGCGCAGGGACACTGCTCGCTCGCCGCCAGTAGCACGGCACCTTCCGGCAATCTGGCCACCTGGTCCTTGTGACTGGAGATCAGGTTGAAAACCGGCAGGGGTGGATCCATGAACCCTTCCGACCGGATGACACGACTTTGATGGACCCCCACACACCAACCAACGGCTGCAGGCAGCGTCTTGCCACCCAGGGCCTCCGCCACCATCTGGTGACCAAAACAGATACCAATCAGAGGGATCCTGCGTTCGTGCAACAGCACAACAAACTGACGCAGAGTTTTAATCCAGGGCTCTGGATCATAGACACTCTGGCGACTGCCCGTAATCACATAAGCATCACACTCGGCAAGGTCTGCGGGATACTCGCCGTGTTCAACGTCATAGGTACGAAGCAACAGTGATGGATCAACCGCCGTCAGGACATCCCCAATCATGCGAGGGTAATCTCCAAACTCCGGCTGGAACTGCGGTAGCACCGAGTCGGCCTGCAATATGCCGATACGCATGGACGTGTCAGATGATTTCAAAATAGCGCTGAAGCTGCCAATCGTTGACGTGACGCTCATACTCTCGTACTTCCCAATCACGGCTGGCGACAAAATGGTCAACGAAGGCATCACCAAAAACTTCCCGTGCAGCGGCGCTTGTCACAAGATCACGGTTGGCGTCGCGCAGATTGCCGGGGAGTTGCAGGGCTGGCGGCAGGGTTTCCTGAATTTCGTAGGCATTGCCGGTGACTGGTTCAGACAGGGCCAGCTTCTCACGAATACCCAGCAAACCGGCGGCCAGCGTGGCCGCCGCTACCAGGTAAGGATTGGCGTCTGCTGCGCCCACCCGGAACTCCACCCGCTGGGATTTGCTTGTGCCCGCAATCACCCGCAACGCGGTCGTGCGGTTTTCCACACCCCAGGTGGCTGCCGTGGGTGCCCAGGCACCTTTCACAAGACGCGTATAGCTGTTGATGGTTGGTGATGTTATCGCCAGGAACTCCCGCAGGTATTTCTGCATGCCCGCCACGTATTGACGCTGGATTTCACTCATATGATGCGGCGCCGTCGCCTCATAAAAGGCACTTTCACCCGTTTTCAGGTCCACCAGGGACTGATGACAGTGACCACTCTGGCCCGGGTAGTCCATGGACCACTTCGCCATAAACGTGGCTACCAGGTCCTGGCGCTGGAAAAACGACTTGGCGAACGTCTTGAAGAGGGCTGCCTTGTCAGCGGCAGCCAGCGCTCCATCCACGGCAAGCGCGGCTTCCCAGACACCCGGGCCAGTCTCGCAGTGTAATCCTTCCAGAGGAAAATCATGATCAATACAGAAATCCATCAGGCCGTTGAACAGGTCGGCATAGGTATTGGTTCGCAATACCGAGTAGCCGAAGTTGCCCGGCGATAAAGGCACCAGGTTCTGATAGTGCTTGTCCCGGATTGATTGAGGTGTCTCGTCAAAAACAAAAAACTCGTACTCAAACGCCATGTTGGCGGCATAACCCATCTCGTTCGCCATCTGGAGAACCGCTTTCAGGCGCGACCGGGGACAGATTGGATGCAGACTGGTCTGGTCACTGGCAACAAACTCACCAATAAAGTAGGGAATACCACCTTCATCTGCAAGCCTTCGCTCGGTTGTGAGGTCAAGGCGATACAGGGCATCGGGAAACGCCGTGTGCCAGCCCGTAAAACTCGCATTGTCGTAAAGCTGGTCGTCAAGGTCCCAGCCCAGCACGCAGTCACAGAATCCGGACGTACCGGCGGCAATCGCCGCAAACTTGTCCAGGCTGATGTACTTGCCACGCAGCACGCCATCAATATCCGTGACACCCAGCTTTACCCGGGGCACCCCTTCTGCGACGTATCGGGCTACCAATGCTTCTGCATCTGCCATCAGCCTGCTCCATCTCCTGCGTGCCTTGGCACCCTGATATTCTCCACCATCATCTGCACGTCAGCGGGTGGTGGCGGCGTAAATTTCATGACAGTCAGTGACACGACAAAATTCAGGATCATTCCAAGGGTACCTATACCCTCGGGTGAGATACCCAGCCACCAATGCGCTGCAGAATTGGCACCGGGATTGATGAACTTGAAGTAAACGATATAGCTGAACGTAAAACCAAGGCCTGTCACCATGCCGGCAATTGCGGCCTCCTTGTTCATTCGGTGCAGGAAGATGCCAAGCAATATGACCGGGAAAAAGCTGGCCGCGGCGAGCCCAAACGCAAATGCAACCACCTCAGCAACAAATCCGGGTGGATATATGCCAAAAAGCCCCGCGATCCCTATGGCAATACCGGCAGCAATCCTTGCAAACATCAGCTCCTGGCGATCATTGATGCGCGGCATGAACGTCTTCTTCAACAGGTCATGTGAGACAGCCGTGGAGATCACCAGCAGAAGCCCCGCTGCCGTCGAGAGGGCCGCGGCCAGCCCCCCGGCTGCCACCAGGGCAACAACCCAGTTGGGTAATCCGGCAATTTCAGGATGCGCCAGCACAATAATGTCGCGATCAATATACAGTTCGTTTTCACCCGCCGTCGGCGCGTTGGTCAACAGGCGCTGGCCATGTTCACCGCGATCCAGCAGGAACCCGGGCGTTGCCGGCGAGAGCGCAGGGCCACCACGGTACTGGATTCGCCCGTCACCATTCTTGTCCAGCCAGGCAATCAGGCCGGAATCTTCCCACTTGCCAAACCACTCCGGCGCCGTCACGTATTCCAGTTCATTGACGTTGTTGATGATGTTGATACGGGCAAACGCCGCGACCGCCGGTGCCGTGGTATACAGCAGCGCAATAAACACCAGGGCGTATCCCGCTGAGATGCGCGCATCACGAACCCTGGGTACAGTAAAAAAGCGGACAATGACATGGGGTAAACCAGCTGTTCCCGCCATCAGGGCCGCGGTGATGAAAAACATGTCGATTGTCGACTTGCTGCCGTCGGTAAAGGCTGTCATCCCCAGTTCGGTGGTCAATCCATCCAGTCGGTCCAGCAGGTACTGACCGGACCCGTCAGCCATTTCGCTGCCCAGCCCCAGCATTGGCAGCGGATTGCCGGTCAGCATCAATGAGATAAAAATGGCAGGTACCAGATAAGCGAAGATGAGGACACAGTACTGGGCTACCTGGGTGTAGGTAATCCCTTTCATACCCCCCAGCACGGCATACATGAAGACAATCCCCATACCGATCACGACGCCGGTATTGATATCCACTTCCAGAAAGCGGGAGAAAACCACACCCACGCCCCGCATCTGCCCGGCAACATAGGTAAAGGAGATAAAAATCACACAGACCACTGCGACCAGTCGGGCAGCCTGCGAATAATATCGATCACCCACAAAATCAGGCACGGTAAACTTCGAGAATTTACGCAGGTAGGGCGCCAACAGCAGTGCCAGCAGGACGTAGCCACCGGTCCACCCCATCAGGTACCTGGCACCATCAGCCCCTTCAAACGCAATAATGCCGGCCATCGAAAGAAAAGACGCTGCTGACATCCAGTCAGCAGCCGTGGCAGCACCATTGGCGAGCGGGCTGACATGTCCACCGGCAACGTAGAACTCATTGGTGGACGCCGAGCGGCTCCAGATAGCGATACCAATGTAGAGTGCAAAGGTTGCCCCGACAAACACGTATGTCAACAATTGTGCACTCAAGGGTCAGTTGCCTCTACTCGTCTTCATCAACACCAAACTTTCTGTCAAGACGGTTCATGCGCCAGACATAAACAAAAATCAGGACCACAAAAAAGTAGATTGACCCCTGCTGGGAAAACCAGAAGCCGAGCTTGTAACCAAAGAGGCGGAACTGGTCCAGATAATCGACAATCAGAATGCCACACACAAACGAGACAAAAAACCAGACTGCCAGCAGTGACAGCATTAATCGAATGTTTGCGCGCCAGTAGGCGCTGTTATCAGGTGCTGGCATAAGTCCGGGTTCTTGCAGGCATGCCCAAAGATACCCTGTTGCCGCGCCCGTGCCTAGCCGCGATAGTGCAGCAGCGCCGGATTGGCCAGTTTCAGGCGGAAATTCGCCAGAGATATACACAATTTCTGTGGATAACTCTGGGGGTAACCTTTTGCAATTCGCCAGAAGGCCCGTAAAAGGGTATTAACCCTGGTTGTACATTTTTTGATCAGTTTGCATTTTTCCCAATTTTTTCAACAGGTTAGATTGTTCTGTTAACTGAATCTTTATGAAGTTCGCGTAAAGGCGACAAAATCCTCTGTCGGGTCAGGTTGTGAATAGAATTTTTGGCAGGGGTTAGTATCCGCCAACCCGGCAAGCATTACCCGGTCACTTCAGTTGCTGTAAAGTGCCTTCACGACCCGGCACATCTACAAGATTCTGCGGCAGTGATTTGCTCACTTTTGCCCCAAGCTCGCGCATCCCCTCAGCGCGCGCTACCAGGTTACCCTTGCCCGAGACCAGTTTGTTGTGGGCTTTGTCATAGGCATTCTGAACGGAAACCAGGCGGGCTCCAACTTCTTCCAGGTCTCCAACAAAGTTCACAAACTTGTCATACAGAGCACCCGCGCGCTGCGCAATCTCCCGGGCGTTGCGATTCTGGTGATCAAAACGCCAGACGTTGTGGATCATCCTCAGCGTTGCAAGCAGCGTGGATGGCGACACGACCATGATGTTCCTGTCAAAAGCATCGGAAAACAGCTCACTGTCCGCCTGAACCGCGGTTGTAAACGCGGCCTCAACGGGAACGAACATCATCACAAAGTCCAGGGTCTGCAGGTTGTGCAGTGCCTGATAATCTTTGGCGGACAGTTGCTTGACATGGTTTCGAATCGACTGCACATGTGCCTTCAGGGCATCACTGCGTGCGGTCTCCTCGTCAGTCGAACAGAATCGCTCATAGGCAACCAGCGAGACTTTGGAATCGACGATAACGTCTTTTCCATCGGGCAGGTGGATCAGCACATCAGGCTGAAGCCGACGTCCGTCTTCATGCCGGTGACTCATTTGCGTTTCATACTCACGCCCCTTCTCCATCCCGGACCGCTCGAGCACACGCGCGAGTATGACCTCACCCCAGGTTCCCTGTGTCTTGTTTTCGCCTTTCAGGGCATTGGTCAGGTTAACGGCGTCTTTGCTGATTCGGGCATTCAGGTCCTGCAGGTTCCTGACCTCGCGTATCAACGAAAATCGTTCCTTGCTTTCCGCACTGTAGGTATCCTCAACCCGTTTTTCAAAATCCCTGATCTTCTCGCCCAGCGGTTTCAGCAACCCGTTCAGCTGCATCTGGCTCTGTTCACGAAACGTTTGCTGTTTCGCGTCAAAAATTTCATTGGCCAGGTTCCTGAATTCTACATTCAGCCCGGCTCTTGCCTGTTCAAGTAATTCAAGCTTTTCGCGGTTTTGCTTCTGTTGTTCGGTCAGCGTCGTTTCAAGGCGAGAGATTTGTACCTGGTGTGCCGCATTGTCAGTCCGAAGCTGTTCCACCAGCCGATCGGCCGCCTGCAGCCTCAGTTCCAGGGCTTCAACCTGGGCCAGTCGGCTCCCAGCCTCCGCCCGCAAGGCTGCCTCAGTCGCCACGAGTTCCTGCCGCTCCGCGATGGTTTCCGACAGGCGCGCTTCCAGTAACCGTGTCTGCTCAGCCAGGGACTGAAACTCCCGCAGGCGGGTATCCGCATCCGCCGTCTGCAACGCCTGCTCCAGTTCAGATTGCCGGCGATGTGCCTTTGCAAGCGAACGCAGCCGAAAGAACCAGAAGAAACTGGCAACCAGCAAACCCAACAGACAGCCTGCACCGGCAACGACCAGTAGTTCCTGATCCATAATCACCCGCCTTTCAAGACCTGACCCGACTGATGCTATCAGCTCACTGTGGATATATACAGCAGCCGCTAAATGGCCAAAAAAAACCCGGCGCAATGGCCGGGTCTTTTTGCTCTTCTCAGGTTCAGCGAACTGCAAGCTTCACAATGGCTTCCTCAACCTTGCGGTCGAGCCACTTGTCGAAGTCAACGCTGGTCATTGGCATGGACAGGATATCTTCAATATCCAGGATATCGGCAGCACCTTCGGTGCCGTAGCGAATCTCCGCACCAACACTGTCGGTTGGATAGAGGCTGTCGCCGATACCTTCAAACATGAAGTTGTACTCAAAGCCCATGCCGCCATCCAGCAGTCGAAGCTCACCGGCCAGCGGTGCCGCCACCAGCCTGTAGTTGCCACCACCAATCGCCTGGGCGTTCTGGATCACAAACCCGGGAACCGCCTGGTCGATTAATGTAAAGCCATTGATTGAACCGTTGATGTGGGCAGAAACATAACCGGCCGCACCTGTCGGCGCAAGGCTGAGATCACCACCCACAACCACCTCAAGCGGATCAGCGATGGTACCAACCACCCCGCCACCGGAAAGTGCGGTTCCCATCACAGAGGTGATGTTGACCGCGCTACCATTACCATCCAGCAGACTGCCATCTGCAAATATCGACAGGGTTCCGGTCAACTGGGCATGCCCCAGTACCACGTTGCCTGACAGTACGTTGATATCCGCGTTGCCATCGACAAATAACTCGCCGAACGTCAGCGTATTCACGTTGGTGAGGTTCAGGTCGCCACTAACCACCGAATCCTGCAGAACCAGCTCAAACAGGTTGCTGATTGTCGTGTCGCCGGTCACCAGGCTCAACGAATCAACTCGTGTTTCCAGACCGTCTACGCTGGCACCACCGCTGATCTCCAATGCTGCCGCCCGGATGTTCTCCGCGGAGCCATTGGTGTCAGTGATACGTCCCGAGGCGTTCAGGATCACCGTGTTGTCTGCAACAAGATTTCCGACAGCAATATCAGGTGCCGTGATGTCAGCTGTTCCCGCTTCAACCAGTGCAAGCGTCAGGGCACCGTCATTGTCCAGAGTCAGCAGCCCGGAGGTTGCCGCCTGGGTGACCGTCAATGCGCCAGAGTTGCTGATTGTCACAATTGACGAGGCCAGTACCCGCAGCGATGAGACCGCGGTTTCGAGCCCGTTGACCGCTCCCGCTACCAGGTCGAGCCCGGCCGCAGTGATGTTCAGTGCATCCCCGTTACCATCAAGTATCTGCCCGGTGCTGGAGAGCAGGAACACATCCTGGCCAGCAACGTTGATGTTGCCCAGGGTGATTGATCCAGTGCTAGTCAGACGAAGGTCACCCGTGACCGTCGAGTCAGTGACATTCAACGTCCCAGTGTTAGCGATAGACGTTGCTGCCGTATCGAGATCAAGCCCCGTGACTGCAGTGTCCAGCCCAATTACGGCTTTTCCACCCGTGATGGTCAGCGTGGTACCTGTGATGCTGGGTGTACCGGATGTGTTGGTATCAATCAGGTCCTCGCCCAGCGCCAGGGTCACGGTATCGCTACCGCGCAAGCCACTGACCGTCAGGATGCCGTCCACAACGGCCACAATCGCGCCAGTTGCCGCAACGTCATCGGTCGTCAGTGCACCGTTGGTATCAATTGAGAGTGAACCCGTCACGTCAACCATCGCCAGTGTCATGTCACCCTCGGACGTCAGTGAACTGTTACCGCCCGCAGTCAGACTGGTGACACCCAGGGTGCCTCCGCTCATCACCGTTGTTGCACCACCTGTAACGGTATTGAGCAGCGTATTGCCAGAAGCAGACACGCTGACAGCTGAACCAGCACCCGTCACCAGGCTGCTGGCAGTCAGGGTACCCGCTTCAGCCGTCAGGCTGACCGCACCGGTTGTTGTGACATCAGTGACCGTCATGTTGCCGTTGCTACCTGTCAGGGTAACCCTGCCACCGGCATCAAGGTTGGTTGCAACCAGGGTCGTCGCAGCCGTGGCAGTGATATCCGTTGCCGCTGTAACGCTGGCTGCATTGCTGGCATCAAACGCACCCCCCGAGTTTGCAGTGATTGCGCCCGACGAAGTCACAGCGCCCACGGTCATGTCACCCGCCGACGTCAGCCCCAGGGCGCCTGTTGTCAATGTGCCACCTGTTGTCACCAGGGTACCGCCGCTCATTACGGTGGTCGCACCAGACGTCAGGGTTGTCAGTACCAGAGCCCCATCAGAATCGAGCTGTGTTTCACCACCCACCAGTCCGGTCAGGGTCGCACCAGCACCCGACGAGACCGTCAGGGAGTTGTTGCCTGCGTTGACCGTGGTAGCGGTCAGTTCGCCCGCTGAGGTCAGGCGCGTGGCGCCAGCCGCTGTCAGCGAGGTTACGCCCAGGGTTCCGCCACTGGTTACCGTGGTTGCACCCGCAGTTGCCGTGGTCAGCGTCGTGTTGCCCACCGCATCCATGGACAGGGTCGCTGTACCTGTATTGATATTGCTCGCTGCAACTGTGCCACCATTGGAATCAAGCGAGGTCTCCCCGGCAGTGATACCACTCAGCGTTGCACCCGCACCTGACTCCATGGTCAGCGGATTGCTACCACCAGCGAAGGTTGTCACGGTCAGTTCGCCCGCCGAGGTCAGGCGCGTGGCGCCACCCGCTGTCAGCGAGGTTACGCCCAGGGTTCCGCCACTGGTTACCGTGGTTGCGCCACCCGTTACCGTTGCCAGGGTGGTCGCACCGGACGCACTGACGTCGACCGAAGCACCGGCACCTGTCGTGATGTTGGACGCGGCCAGGGTACCCGAGGCCGCTGTCAGGTCGACAGCACCCGTTGTCGTCAGGCCATCAACCGACACAGCACCGCTGTTACCAGTCAGGGTGACATTGCCACCACCGCTGAGTGTTGCAGCCGTCAGGCTGGTTGCCGCTGTACCGGTAATGTCGCCGGCTGCGGTAAGGCCTGTTGCGGAAAGCGCGCCACCGGTTGTGGTTGCGGACAGTCCGGCGGTTGAAGACAGCGTGGTCAGCGTCATGTCACCCGTTCCATCGAGTACAACCGGGCCTGTTGCGGCCAGGTTGGTCACGGAAACCGTACCGCCATTGGAATCCAGGGTCGTTTCACCTGACGTGAAACCACTCAGGACGGCGCCGGTTGCCGACACCAGGGCTACCTGGTTGGTACCAGCGGCCAGCGTCGTTACCGTCAAGGTATCACCGGACGTCAACCTGGTTGTACCACCGGCCGTCATAGACGTAACGTCCAGCGTGCCGCCACTGGTAGCCGTAACCGCGCCACCCGTCAGGGTCGACACCGTTGTTGCGCCAGTCGCAGAGAGATTGACTGCCGCTGTCGCCCCCGTCGTGGCATTGGTGACTGCCAGGGTTCCTGACAGGGCGCTGATATCTACCGTGCCCACAGCCGTCAGGTCTGTCACGCTGACCGCGCCATTTGTACCCGTCAGGTTGACAGTGTCGCCCGCCGTCAGGCTGGAAGCCGTCAGGGTTGTAGCGGCTGTGGCCGTAATGCCTGCCGCTGCCGTGACACCGGCTGCATCTGTTGCCGCCAGGAATCCGCCGGAAGTCGCCGACACGCCAGCTGTTGACGTCACGCCACCCAGTGTCATGTCGCCCGCAGAAGTCAGGGAAACACCGGCAACTGTCAAGGCACCACCGGATGTATCAAGCGTACCGCCACTCGTGACAGTCGTCGTACCACCCGTCACTGTTGACAGCGTGGTGTCACCACCGCCGGTAACCGAAACGGTCGCGCCTGCTGCTGTCACCAGGTTGGTGGCAGCCAGTGTTCCGGTTGAGGCCAGTGTGACCGCACCCGTGGTTGTCAATCCGCCCAGGGTCAGGTTGCCACCTGTGGTGACAATGGATGCAGCACCGGCACCTGTTGCAGGCACAACACTCAGGTCGCCACCTGCGGTCAGGTCGATCATGCCGGCTGATGACAGTGTCTGTACGTCCAGGCCGTCGGTTTCGCTGACCCAGATGCCACCCCCTGTGGATGTTGCGTTCAGGGTAGCCACCGTCGTGTTGAGGGAGGCACTGCCAGAGCCAATGTTTCCACCGGCCGTGGCCGTCAGCAGGTTACCTGCAACGGTACCCGCCAGCGTTGTGGCCGCCGTGAGCGTCACGTTGCCCGCACCTGCATCAACCCCGTCCAGATCGAGACTGCCCGCTGAACTGGTCGCACTGATGTCACCACCAGTGCTGGTGATGGCATTGGCAGTCATGTTGCCTGTTGCTGCGGTAAGTGTAATGGCACCGCCATTGCTGCCCACTGTACCCAGCGCCAGGTTACCGGTGGTATTGGCAAGATCAATAGCGCCACCGGCGCTGGTTGAAGTTGCATTAACCAGGTCTGTGGCATCAACGTCTGTATCGATACCACCACCATTTGCCGTCATCGAAACAGGGCCGGCAACAATGTTGACCGTGGCGCCGTTGGTATCGCTGATAGCACCACCCGCGGTGAGGCTGACGGGCCCGGTACCTGCACCCACCGATCCAAGCGCCATGTTGCCTGTCGACCTGAGGGTAATTGCACCGTTCTGTGCAACTGCCGCGGCGTTCTGCACTATGGCACTGAGGCTTGTTGCCGCCTCAACATCAGTATTGATGGCGCCATCTGCGTTCAGCGTGACCGTGCTACCCGTGATGTTGTTTGTACCCGCGCCATTGGAATCGCTGATCCCGCCGTTCTCCGCGACCAGCGTGACGTTGCCTGTACCAGCATCCGCCGTTGCCAGGCTGATGCCACCAAACTGCGCGTTGATATTGATGTCACCATTAGCGGCGCTGCTGGTTGCTGTAAGCACACCCGAGGCCGTGAGGTCGGTATCAATACCACCGGCGCCCGCCGTCAGCGTCACATCGTTACCAACAATATTGATTGCACCTGCGTTGGCATCAGTCACTGCACCACCACGTGCGTTGACCACAACGTCCGCGGCCGCTACAAGTCCCGCGTTGAGTTCAGCCAGCGCAATACCACCACCCGCGGTCACCGTAATGGGTGCGCCTCCGGCAGAGGTCAGGCGTGCGCCACTGGCCATGGTCACCTCACCTGCGCCAGTGCCCGAAACATCGGTGTTGCTGTCCGCCGTGAGAGTGATAAGACCGTTGTTTCCGGCGGCCAGCGTCGACAGTACAGCCGTTGCATCCAGCACAATCTTGTTGGCTGCAGTGACCTCAATGGAACCGTCGGCTGCCCCCGATACGCTGTTCGACTGGACCGTACCGCCATTGATGATGTAGACGCCATCCACGTCAGCATCACCACCGGAAATCAGGTCAACCGCACCACCTGCACTGACCTGCGATTCGATAAACAGCGGGCTGTTTGCCGTAATGGAGATATCACCCGTACCCGTCGTCTTGACGTTCTTGTCGATCGTCAGAGAACCGTTGTTCACAATGGTGATGCTACCCGTACCTGCCGTCACTATCTCTTCAAGCAGCCGTGTTGTCGGGTTGCCGTTACTGTCTGTGAACCTGGAATTGACCGGCGTATCGTTGGTGATCTCGATGTTTTCATCAACACCACCCACACCTTCCAGCAGGTCAGTCCCGGTGAACAGCGTAATGCTGCCATTGGGCGCTGACGCCTCAACCTCATAGGCCACCAGGCGACCGGCCGCCGAAGAATCCGTGTGGGTGATATTACCCGAGGCCTGCAGCTTGAGCAGCCGCTGCTGGGTTGTGTCCAGCGGATCACGATTGAGGGCAATACCCGTGTTGATCGTGATGTCCCTTCCTTCCCCACCGGTAAACAGCATCAGGTCATTATTCGGACCTGTAAGGTCTATTGCCGTGTTGACGGTAATTGCCCCGTCCAGCGCACCGATGAAGATCTGGTCTTCAGTACCCGCGCTCATACCTGTTCCGGCAAGTCCGGTCAGGAAGGTCTCGGGGTCAAAGTTTGCGGAATCAACCGCCATGAGCATGACATTACCCGTGGCAGAGGTTGCCGAAATACCCGTGAGTCCAACGGTGGTGATTTCAAGCGCGGCCGACTTGTTGCCTTCTACAGTCAGCTTGGCCGCACTGCCGATATCACCATTGGCCGTCAGCGTGATGTTGTCCCCGGTGATGACGCTGGAATCGCGATCATCATCCCGAATGGCACCGGCAAAGGTCTGGACCGTCACGTTACCATCCGCACCGGCATCAACATTGGCAAGGGTAATATCCTGCCCGCCCGCTGCGGTGCCCGCTGTCAGCGAAATGTTCTCACCGGCGGTGCCGCCCGTTTCAATGGTTGCATCTATGCCCATGGTGATGGCACCGCTGCCATTGTCATCAGCATCTGCACTGTAGGTTACAGAGCCCGCTGAGGTGGTAACAGCAATGCCCGCATCCTGAATGATGTTCCCGGCCGCTGTTGCCGCTATGTTGGCCGTTGCAGTGATACCCCGGACCATCTGCAGGTTGCCACCGGTCGAGAGTGTAACGTTTGCACCGGTAATGCCAGTAACACCATCCACCGTGTCAACTTCAAAACCGTCAACTTCATTGGTGAAAGTGACATCAAAGCCCGCCGCCGCAACCGCCAGATTGTCGATATTGGAATCGGTATCAGTGATGTTGACCGTGCCACCTGCTGAAATTGCCACGTCATGGGCAATGATGCCACCTGCTGTACCCGTCACCGTATTGTTGTTGGTGAGGTGTGTTGTAGTGACGTTCAGGATAGAGACGTCAGCAGATACCGTAATGGTGCCCGCCGTGGGTGAACCAATCAGCAGGCGTGGGGCGGTAATCAGCGTCAGTTCCGCACTGGAAAGATCCAGTGAGTTTGCCGTCGCATCAGTCAGCGCACCCAGGTCAATGGCATCGGTTGTAGTGACCTGTGCGAGTGTGACCGTTCCAACGGTACCGGCGTTCACTGCTGCACCAATCGCCATGTCGTCCGCGGTCAGCGTAATGTTGGCGCCGGTTGCTGTCGTCTGGTTGCTCTGGATAACACCAGCGGACGTCAGCAGCTGGGCGGCCGCCGTGGTTGTCAGCGTAATGGCCCCACCGTTGGTCGTGACCCCGGCTGCCGCCACGGTCATACCCTGGGTTGCTTCCACTGCCGTGAAGGTACCGGTGGCAAAACTGTTGGACCCCGATATGGTCAGGGGCACAGCCGGACCAGCCAGGTCACTGTTATAGGCCACGTTGCCGCCATTGCGGTTGGTAAGGCTGACAATCGGTACCACGTTGTTCTGCGTGAGCGTAATCCCGTTGGTTGCGGTTGCCGTCAGGGTGTCTGCTGTGATGACTGCCGCCTGGGTAATGTTTGACATGCTGTTGACATTACCGGCCGTCAGCACAACGTCCCCGGCGTTAACGGTGTTGTTGATAGCCAGCGTCTCCATGACACCCGCATCGTCATCACTGTCAACGGCAACCGTCAGGTCACCGTTACCGCCGTTGGTCAGGTTGATCGCGCCGCCGAGGGTTGCGCCCCCCGTGGACGAGATAGTGACACCTTCACCTGCAGTGTTATTGATCACCGCCACGGTCACGTCATTATCTGCAACCGAGGTTTGCAGCACTGCAGTCCCGGCCGCCCCTGCATCCAGGGTAATGCCACCGTCCACAGACAGGTCGCCACCCTGGGCATCAATTGTCACGTTGGTAACGCGGACATCTGCCGAGTTCGAAATGGTGACGCTGCCACCCGTTGAAGTAATGCCCGCATTCACGTCAATGGTGTCGTTGGCATCACCGGTAGAAAGGGTAATGGCACCCGTGGCGCCAATGGCACCATTAACTGCGAGGGTGGTCACACCATCACTGTCCGAGTCGCCGGTCACAGTGACGACACCTGCGCCACCCGCGTCCAGCGTTATGCCAGCCAGTGTCACATTGCCTTCACCGTTAATCGTGAGGTTAGCGGCGGCCGTATCCGTGACGGCAGCCAGCGAGATATCACCATCACCCGTTGCGGTCACAATGTTTGTACCCGCGCCATCCAGCGTGATCTCGCCAATGTTGTCCGCCGCGGCAAGGGAGATGCCACCGGTTGTTGCGGTAAGGTCAACGTCACCGGCGAGTGATACTGTTTCGGTACCACTGGCTGCAGTACCGGTCACAGTAATGGTGTTGGCCGTGATGTCGCCATTGGCGTCAAGCAGGTTGGCACCGTCCGCATCCGTATCCAGGTTGACGGTCAGCGCACCGGCGCCACCAAAGTCGAGTACAACACCGGCTAGAATGACATCTGCCGTGGAATTGATCGTCAGGTTGGCCGCAGCCGTGTCAACAACCGGGGACAGGTTAACGTTGCCCGCCGTGGACGTCACCACGTTGGTTGCCGCACCGGACAGGGTTATTGTCGCGACATCACTCCAGATGTTCACACTGGCACCCTGCAGCAGTACCGCCGCAGCAGCCACATCAACATTGGCGGCATTGGTCATGACCAGCGCACTGTCCGTGGTGATGTTCTGGTTGACGTCAATGATGTCATCATTGTCCGTACCACCCGCCAGCGTCACCGCACCATCAGCATCCACAACACCATTCAGGGTCAGGGTCGCTGCAGCCGTGTTGTCATCGTCATCCGCGGTGACTGTCACTGCGCCATTGGTTGAACCCGCGTCATCCAGCGTAATCGCCGCCAGTGTCACGTTGCCCGTTGCACTCACAACCAGGCTCGCATCCGCCGTGTCCGCAATCGGCGCAAGGCCCACGTCTCCCGCTGTGGCCGTGACCGTGTTGGTACCTGCACCCGACAGGTTGATACCCGCCGCGTTGGTGGTTCCGTCTGCTGTCACGCTGGCACCGGTCAGGTTGATGTTCGCCGCCAGGTCAATACCCGCGGTGTTCGACAGCGTCAGCGCCGCACCCGAGGTCACGTTACCGTTGATATCCATCAGGTCATCAACCGTTGCGCCACCCGAGAAGGCAACTGCACCATCTGCCATCACCATGCCATTGGTCGTCAGGATTGCACCAACCGTGTCATCGCCCGAGTCAGCCGTCACCGTCACTGTACCGTTGGTGGCACCTGCATCATCCAGCACAACGCTGGCCAGCGTCACATTACCTTCTGAACTCACCACCAGCGAGGCATCTGCCGAGTCAGTTACCGGCGCCAGGCTTGTATCACCCGTCGTCGATGTGATCGTGTTGGTGCCCGCACCCGACAGGTCTATGCCCGCCAGCTGATTGGTGGTCGTATCGGCCGCAACGCTGGCACCCGTCAGGTTCACACCCGCCGCCAGGTCAGCCGTACCGTTCTGCAGCGTCAGTGCACCACCCGCGGTCACATTGGCATTGATATCCAGCAGGTCATTGTTGTCAGTACCACCCGACAGGGTGGCTGTTCCACCCACCGCTATGGCACCGTTCGCTGCCAGTACCGCGCCCGCCGTGTTGTCATCATCGTCTGCCGTTACCGACAGCACGCCGGCACCGTCATCCAGCGTAATTGCCGCCAGCGTCGCATTGGCCGCTGAACTCACCGTCAGGTTAGCAACCGCACTGTCCGTCACAGCACCCAGGGTGACATCACCCGTGGTGGACGTAATTGTATTGGTGCCAACACCTGACAGGTTAATGGTCAGGTCGGTCACCGCCGCAACGCTCGCGCCCTGCAGGGCAATCGCTGCCGCCAGGTCCGCCGCACCATTACTGATGGTTAATGCACCACCGGCCGTGATGTTCGCGTTGATATCAATTGTGTCGTCGTTGTCGCTACCACCAGCCAGCGTGACTGCACCGTCTGCCGTGATTGCACCAGCCGACAGCAGGGTTGCCGCAGCCGTGTTGTCATCGTCATCCGCGGTGATCGTCACCGCGCCACCCGTGGCGCCCGCGTCATCCAGCGTAATCACCGCGGTTGTCACATTACCCGTGGCACTGATCACCAGGTTCGCATCACCCGTGTCGCCAATGGCCGTCACATCAACATCACCGGCCGTTGCCGTGATCGTATTGGTACCGGCACCCGACAGGTTGATCAGCGCAACACCGCCACCCGCATTGGCCGTGACACTGGCACCCGTCAGGTTAACGTTGCCGGCAAGATCCAGCGTGGCCGCATTGGTGGCCGTCAGGGCACCACCCGCGGTCACGTTTGCATTCACATCAATCGCGTCATCAGCCGTTGCGCTACCAGCAAGGCTCACCGCGCCATCCACGCTCACAACACCGTTCAGGGTCAGGGTCGAGGCACTGTTGTCGTCACTGTCTGCTGACAGTGTTGCTGTACTCGCCGCACCGTCGTCCAGCGTAATGGCATCCAGCGTGGTGTTACCCGTCGCCGTAACCACCAGGCTTGCGTCCGCAGAATCGGTTACCGGTGCCAGGCTGACATCACCACCCGTGCCGGTAATCGTGTTGGTACCTGCGCCCGACAGATTGATGCCGGACAGCGCATTGGTTGCGGTATCTGCCGCCACGCTCAAACCCGTCAGGTTAAAGCCACCCGCCAGGTCTGCCGCCGCGTTCTGCAGCGTCAGCGCACCACCGGCTGTCACGTTATCGTTAATATCAATCAGGTCATCAACCGTGATGCCGCCTGACAGCGTGGCTGCACCCGTCACATTCACCGCCCCACCCAGGGTCAGCGTTGCACCGGCTGTATCATCATTGGCATCTGCCGTTACCAGCAGCGTACCCGCACCACCAAAGTCCAGCGTCACCGTGGACAGGGTCGCGTTCGCGGCTGAACTGATCGTCAGGTTGGCCGCCGCACTGTCCGTGATCGCGCCAAGGGTCACATCACCCGTGGTGGAAGTAATTGTGTTGATGCCGAACCCGGACAGGTTAATTGCACCCACCTGGGTTGCCGCCGAAACGCTGACACCCTGCAAGGCAATATTGCCGGCAAGATCTACCGCCAGCGCGTCCTGAATCGTCAGGGCTCCCGTGGTTGCGGTAACGTTGGCGTTCACATCAATGGTGTCATTGGCGCCATCGCTGCCACCGGCCAGGGTGACCGTACCGGCAGACACAGCCGTTGACACAGTCAGCGTCTGGTCCGTATCAGTATCCGTGTCGACCTGGGCATTCAAGGCACCCGTACCGAGGTCAATACCCCCGGCCAGCGTGATGTCCCCCTCTGAGAGCAGGGTCAGATTGCCGTTATCCGATACGGATACCGGCGCCAGTACCATGGTGTTGGCATCACCCGTGGAGACCACTGTCACCGTGGTGCCCGCAGCACCGCTCAGAAGGATACTGGTCACACCCGTTTGCGCTTCAACACCGGCGCCCGTGATAGTGACACCACCCGCAAGGTCCAGCGTGCCAGCTGAGTTCAGCGTCAGGGCCGCAGCCGAGGTGATATCCGCATTGACATCAATCGTATCGTCGGTATCTGTGCCACCGAGGAAGGTTGCGGCGCCGTTAACGTTGATCACGCCGTTAACTGCCAGCGTCGCGCCGGCAGTATTGTCATTGTCGTCCGTGGTGACATTCAGCACACCGGCGCCACCATCATCAAAGACGATACCGGCCAGGGTTGTGTTGGCTTCAGAACTGATGTTCAGGTTGGCTGCCGCCGTATCTACCACCGGGGCAAGATTGATATCACCACCGGTTGAGGTAATGGCGTAGGTTGCCGCGCCCGACAGGGTAATCTCCGTGATGCCGGTTGTAATACTCACACTGGCACCCTGCAGCAGTACCGCCGCAGCAGCCACATCAACATTGGCGGCATTGGTCATGACCAGCGCACTGTCCGTGGTGATGTTCTGGTTGACGTCAATGATGTCATCATTGTCCGTACCACCCGCCAGCGTCACCGCACCATCAGCATCCACAACACCATTCAGGGTCAGGGTCGCTGCAGCCGTGTTGTCATCGTCATCCGCGGTGACTGTCACTGCGCCATTGGTTGAACCCGCGTCATCCAGCGTAATCGCCGCCAGTGTCACGTTGCCCGTTGCACTCACAACCAGGCTCGCATCCGCCGTGTCCGCAATCGGCGCAAGGCCCACGTCTCCCGCTGTGGCCGTGACCGTGTTGGTACCTGCACCCGACAGGTTGATACCCGCCGCGTTGGTGGTTCCGTCTGCTGTCACGCTGGCACCGGTCAGGTTGATGTTCGCCGCCAGGTCAATACCCGCGGTGTTCGACAGCGTCAGCGCCGCACCCGAGGTCACGTTACCGTTGATATCCATCAGGTCATCAACCGTTGCGCCACCCGAGAAGGCAACTGCACCATCTGCCATCACCATGCCATTGGTCGTCAGGATTGCACCAACCGTGTCATCGCCCGAGTCAGCCGTCACCGTCACTGTACCGTTGGTGGCACCTGCATCATCCAGCACAACGCTGGCCAGCGTCACATTACCTTCTGAACTCACCACCAGCGAGGCATCTGCCGAGTCAGTTACCGGCGCCAGGCTTGTATCACCCGTCGTCGATGTGATCGTGTTGGTGCCCGCACCCGACAGGTCTATGCCCGCCAGCTGATTGGTGGTCGTATCGGCCGCAACGCTGGCACCCGTCAGGTTCACACCCGCCGCCAGGTCAGCCGTACCGTTCTGCAGCGTCAGTGCACCACCCGCGGTCACATTGGCATTGATATCCAGCAGGTCATTGTTGTCAGTACCACCCGACAGGGTGGCTGTTCCACCCACCGCTATCGCACCGTTCGCTGCCAGTACCGCGCCCGCCGTGTTGTCATCATCGTCTGCCGTTACCGACAGCACGCCGGCACCGTCATCCAGCGTAATTGCCGCCAGCGTCGCATTGGCCGCTGAACTCACCGTCAGGTTAGCAACCGCACTGTCCGTCACAGCACCCAGGGTGACATCACCCGTGGTGGACGTAATTGTATTGGTGCCAACACCTGACAGGTTAATGGTCAGGTCGGTCACCGCCGCAACGCTCGCGCCCTGCAGGGCAATCGCTGCCGCCAGGTCCGCCGCACCATTACTGATGGTTAATGCACCACCGGCCGTGATGTTCGCGTTGATATCAATTGTGTCGTCGTTGTCGCTACCACCAGCCAGCGTGACTGCACCGTCTGCCGTGATTGCACCAGCCGACAGCAGGGTTGCCGCAGCCGTGTTGTCATCGTCATCCGCGGTGATCGTCACCGCGCCACCCGTGGCGCCCGCGTCATCCAGCGTAATCACCGCGGTTGTCACATTACCCGTGGCACTGATCACCAGGTTCGCATCACCCGTGTCGCCAATGGCCGTCACATCAACATCACCGGCCGTTGCCGTGATCGTATTGGTACCGGCACCCGACAGGTTG
Organism: Pseudomonadota bacterium; assembly: GCA_047947185.1. GTDB lineage: Bacteria > Pseudomonadota > Gammaproteobacteria > Pseudomonadales > Azotimanducaceae > JANQJA01. The sequence continues at coordinate 4,916,102 of CP170502.1, read as the reverse complement.
ATCAGCGCAACACCGCCACCCGCATTGGCCGTGACACTGGCACCCGTCAGGTTAACGTTGCCGGCAAGATCCAGCGTGGCCGCATTGGTGGCCGTCAGGGCACCACCCGCGGTCACGTTTGCATTCACATCAATCGCGTCATCAGCCGTTGCGCTACCAGCAAGGCTCACCGCGCCATCCACGCTCACAACACCGTTCAGGGTCAGGGTCGAGGCACTGTTGTCGTCACTGTCTGCTGACAGTGTTGCTGTACTCGCCGCACCGTCGTCCAGCGTAATGGCATCCAGCGTGGTGTTACCCGTCGCCGTAACCACCAGGCTTGCGTCCGCAGAATCGGTTACCGGTGCCAGGCTGACATCACCACCCGTGCCGGTAATCGTGTTGGTACCTGCGCCCGACAGATTGATGCCGGACAGCGCATTGGTTGCGGTATCTGCCGCCACGCTCAAACCCGTCAGGTTAAAGCCACCCGCCAGGTCTGCCGCCGCGTTCTGCAGCGTCAGCGCACCACCGGCTGTCACGTTATCGTTAATATCAATCAGGTCATCAACCGTGATGCCGCCTGACAGCGTGGCTGCACCCGTCACATTCACCGCCCCACCCAGGGTCAGCGTTGCACCGGCTGTATCATCATTGGCATCTGCCGTTACCAGCAGCGTACCCGCACCACCAAAGTCCAGCGTCACCGTGGACAGGGTCGCATTGGCGGCTGAACTGATCGTCAGGTTGGCCGCCGCACTGTCAGTGATCGCGCCAAGGGTCACATCACCCGTAGTGGAGGTGACCGTGTTGGTCCCGGCGCCGGAGAGGTTAACGGCACCCACCTGGGTTACCGCTGAGACGCTATCCCCCTGCAGTGCCACGTTGGCTGCCAGATCCACTGCCAGCGCATCCTGAATCGTCAGGGCGCCCGTGGCTGCGGTGACGTTGGCGTTCACATCAATGGTGTCGTTGGCGCCATCGCTGCCGCCGGCCAGGGTAACCGTGCCCGCGGTGACTGTGGCGGCCACAGTCAGCGTCTGGTCCGTATCGGTATCCGTGTCAACCTGGGCGTTCAGGGTACCGGTACCGAGATTAATGGCACCATTAATCGCAAGATTGCCGTCTGACTGCAGCGTCAGGCTACCGTTGCTGCTGGCAGTAACCGGCGCAAGGCTGACGGTGTTGCCATCACCTGTTGAAATGATCTGCACGGTTGTTGCGGCGCCGCCCGTGAGGTTCACGCCGGTGATGCCGTTTCCACCACCATCTTCGATATCCACGTTAACACCCTGCAGGACAATGTCACCGGCAAGGTTGACCGTCGCCGCGTCGGTGAACGACAGGGCGCCTGATGCGGTGATGCCCGCGTTGACGTTAAAGATCTCGTCTGGCGTACCACCGGATGCACCGTTGAATGCGGCAATAGCCACATTCTGGATGTTGCCGTTCAGTGTCAGGCTTTCTGTACCATTGGCGTTATTGTCTATATTGACAGTGATGTCGCCCTGTACCGCATCGTTCAGGTCCACTGTCGCCAGGGTTACGCTGCCTTCCGCGTTGATCACCAGGTCTGCTGCGGTACCACCGGTACCATCGTCCACCAGCGCGGCCAGCAGCACGTCCGTATCCGTGTTGGCATCCAGCGTGACCGTGGATGCACCATTGTCGAGCGTAATCACAGCAACACTCTGGCTGATATCAATATCGCCACCCGTCGCTGTCAGGGTGCGCGCAGCAGAAGCGTCCAACTGCACGTCGGACGCATTCCGGATGGTGATTCCACCAGCAGTTGATGTCAGGTCTGCATTCACGTCAATGACATCCCCGGTGCCGGTACCGCCACCTGACAGGGTAATTGAACCGGCGGAGGGCGCCTGGGAAACAAGCAGCGTGTCCGTGCCAGCCCCGTCGTCATCAGCATCCACCGTTGCCGAGAATGCACCGTCGTTGATGTCAATGGTGCCGGCCAGCGTCAGCCCACCATCTGATACCATCGTCAGGTTGACGTTGGCGCCAGCCGTCACGGCTGCGGTGTTGATCGTGTTGGCATCACCGGTTGAGGTGATGGTGACCAGTTCGCCGTCTGCACCCGAGAGGTTAATCGCGGTGATGTTGGCCTGGATGTCAACACCGGCGCCTTCAAGGGCAAGGTTACCCGCAATGTCGACAGTTGCTGCATCGTTGATGGCCAGCGATCCACCTGCGGTAATCGACTGGTTGATGTCAATAATCTCGTTGAAAGAAACGCCGTCACCGTGCAGGAGAATATTGCCTGCGTTGGTAATGGCGTCATCAATCAGCAGCGTCAGCCCTGGATTATCGTTGTCCGAGTCAATCTGCACATCCAGGTTACCTCCACCCATTGCGAGTGTACCCAGGATGGCATTACCTTCTGACGTGACGGTCAAACCGTCACCGTTGCTGGTCAGGTTGGCCAGTGACACGTTGTTGTCAGCACCGGCTGTTGTTGTCGTTACAACCACAGTACCAACACTGCCATCCAGGGTAATGCCCCCGATGTTGGTCGAAATATCAACCGCGCCACCCTGTGCTTCCAGGGTTGCACCACCCAGGATCTGTACTTCCTGGGCTTCTTCAATCGTGATGAACCCGGCCGCGGTGATCGACTGGTTGACGTCAATAATGTCGCTACCGGCCAAGCCGCTGCCCGTGAGGGTCACATTGCCGACATTGGAAATATTCTGTACGGCCAGGGTTACTGCGCCGTTATCGTTGGAATCCACCGTCACATCCAGATCACCGCCGCCCATATTGATGGTGTCGAGCGTGGCCTGGTTGGTTGAAATGATTGTCAGGTTGTCACCCGCACTGACCAGTGGGCCGAGTTCAACATCATTGTCTGCCGTTGTAGTCTGGATGACGGCCGTGCCTGCAACCCCGACGAGGCTGACCTGGGTCACATTGTTGTTGATATCCACGTTGCCACCCTGGGCTTCAATCGTGGAGCCACCATCAAGCTGGACGTCAGAGGCGTTCTGTACCGTGATACCACCCGCAGCCGTGACCGACTGGTTGACGTCAATAACGTCATTGGCTGTTGCGCCACCCGAGAGCAACACGTTGCCCACGCCGGAGATGGCATTGGTGACCGTCAGGGTTGTTGCTGCATTGTCGTTGCTGTCCACGCTGACACTGAGGTCACCACCACCGAGCGTCAGGGTCCCGTTCAGGTTCGCCGCATTGGTTGCGGACACGGTCAACCCCTGGGTGCCGGCAGCCGTTACTGTGCCCAGGTTGACGTCTGCATCAACCAGCGTTGTCTGGACCGTTACCGTGCCGGTGCCGTCCAGCGTTGTTGTAGTCACGCCAGTATCCAGTTCCGCGTTACCTGCCTGGGCGTCAATCACAACACCACCGGCCAGTTGCAGGTCGGAGGTATCGGTCAGGGTTAATGTGCCAGCCGCGGTCACGTTTGCGTTGACATCCAGCACGTTGGTATTGCCATCAATCGTGACGTCGCCGCCAGCGGTGACTGCGTTGTTGATCGTGATGTTGCCGTTGGCCGTTACGGCAAAGGTATGACCGCTGTTGACAGCAGTACCGTCACCATCCAGGTCCGCCAGGGTTAATGCGGTTGAGTTGAGCGTATAGGTCAGTGAACTCGCAAAACCAGCCGAGCTGGTATCAAGCGTGGTAATAGTAGTCGCGGCAAATACCTCTGCCGAATCTGAGGCAATCAGTGCCCTGGTTGCAGAAATACTGTTGATATCATCAGCACCACTATCCTGCAGGTCAGCACCATCAAGCAGCAGATCACCACTGACCACAAGATTGTCGGCGGTCGAAATGACACCCGTGGCCACAAAACCCACGTTATCGCCGGCATCTGCAAAATCAACAGACGTTGTGGCATCCAGTGCGCCCGTCACACTGATGATCGCAGACCCTGCGACGCCGGTACCCGCATCAATGGGTGCAGTAAACACCGGCGAGCCAAAGTCGAGAATGTTGATGGTTGCGTCCAGATTGGCGGCGACAGTTGAGTCAAAGGTTGTCACCAGCGTTTCAAGGGCGTTGTTACCATTACCGTTTGATGAACCAAAAATGTCGGTGGTGACGACACCAATGGCGTCACCCGCTGTTAACGATGCGTTGGTGGCGCGGATGTTCATGCCCGCCGTATCACCTGCATTGGCCGCGTCAGTGTTGCCGTCAGTTATGCTGCCGGTTGCCGTCAGTGTCGCGGTTGCTGTGGTGGTACCCGCGTTGATGTAGCCCAGCGGCAGGTTTCCACCCGCACCGGCGTCAATAAAAATATCACCTCCGGCCGCACCACTGGTATCCGCATTAACGGCGACGGAGGCTTCGATATCGATGGGCGCGGCAACTGTACCGACATCACCCAGTAGTGCATTCAGCGACACCGTGGTACCGGTGATATCATCAGCGCCGTCATCCGCAGCAAGCGCAATGTTGCCGGAAGACGCCGTCAGGGTAACCGAGCCAACAGAAGTCACGGCTTCGGTAAGCGTAATGCCACTGTCATTGGTGATTGTGATGTTGCCGGCCGTCGCCGTGGAAACGCCCGTCAGCGCACCCACAGTGTTGATGTCCAGGGCACCGGTGTTGGAGAGGTTGATATCCCCGCCCGCGGTGGCAGCCAGCGTATCAATACTGGTTTCGATTGCACCGGCTGCACCCACACCCGTCGCACCCGACAAGGCTGCCTGGGTGGCACTGATATCAACCGTGCCATCCGCCCCGAGTTCCTCGATGGCACCCGTGGCGGTGATGGTCACGACATTACCCGTAACACTGCCGACTGACACGTTGGCCGCGCTACCTGTGGTCGTGATGTTGACATTCTGGTTGTTACCCGCGCTTGCGGTTGCAACACTCACGTTTGCATTGGCGCTGGTAATGTTGATATCACCATCGGTGGTACTTACCGTCGTGATCGACAGTGCCTGGGTACCCTGCTGGTCAATGGTGACCGAGTCACCCCCCGCGCCCTGGTTGTCGATACTGGTGAATGCCAGCGTGCCGGTGCCACCGATCACGTCGATGGCAATATTGCCAGCGGACGTCACCGCACTGGCCGAGTTGACATTCGAAATGTCAAAAGAATTGGCACCCGCACCTATGCCTGTTGCGGCAGTCATGCCGAGGGTCCCGGCGATCACTTCAGCACCCGCGTTGTCCGCAGCAGCTTCAATTGCACCAGCGGCATTAAGGGTCACTGTACGTACGCCGGCATTAATCGATTCTACGTTGATGTCGCCGGCTGTTGTCGTCACGGTAATGTCACCCGTGCCACTGGCCGTGTTGGCAGTTACTGCCAGACTCTTGTCGTTGGTGACAGAGATTGGTCCAGTCTGGTTGATGGTCAGGTCAACCGAATTGGCAGACACGTTTGTCAGGGTAATCAGGCTGTCGGCAAATGCAGTGATTTTCTCGGCCGAAACCAGACCCACGGTAATAATTGAGCCAGTGTCTATGTCGGACCGTACACCTGCCTGGAGAATAAGTTCGCCACCATCCATATTGATGGTACCGATCACCTGGATGTCTTCCCCGGCCTGAAGCGTAAGACTGTTGTTAGCAGCATTACCCAGGATTGATGCGTCAAGTACGGCATCAAATCCAACAATAATGTCAGCACCGCTTGGCGCCGTCAGCGCTTCCGCTCCTGTCTGGGTTGTCACGATCACATTGGTGGTATCAAGCAGGGCCAGCAGGTCATCATCAAGAATTACACTTGTCCCGGTGCTGCCGTCTGACTGGAAGGTACCACTGACCGTGGTCATGCCATTTGTTGCCGAACTACCGGAAATCGTGATGTCAGTCGGGTCAATCAGGAAAGTACCGGAAGCCCCATTGGCGGCACTGGTATCAACGCGACCGTTAATCTCCACGTAATCAAGGCCTGACACTTCAACAAAACCGCCGTCCCCACTGTCCGCACCACCTCTGGCTTCAATCGAAGCGCCCCGGCGGAACAATGCCTCACCCTCGGTAAAGGCAATAATCTCACCGCCATCACCGTTCAAACCGGCATTGGCCGTGGTTGTACTGTCTGCGCCCAGGGCAATGGCCTCATCCGCCCGCAGGGTAATGTGTCCACCACCCGTTGCACCATCAGCACTGATATTTCCCAACTGGCCGACACGTCCACCGGTCATCGACACGCTGCCGCCAGCACCCACCGCTGAGGACGCCGAGATGGCACCGCTGTTCAGGACGGTTGCATTTGACGCGAGCACAATCTTGCCATCGCGTTCAACCAGACCCGTCGCCTGGACCACACCCTCATTGTTGACAACCGTTGCCTGCAAATCACCGGCCGTCTGGCCGGCCATCACCACAAGACCGCCGTCTGCGCTGATCAGCCCGCCGTTTTCAACCAACGAATCCACTACGCCGCCGTCAACCGAATAGGACAGCAGGCCATCACCACCAAAGTCGAGGGAAACATTTTCTCCTGACAGCAGTGCAGCGCTACCCATGCGGGCAGCAATAACACCCGTATTGGCAACGTTGCTGCCCAGCAGGACCACATAACCACCCTCGGTGGCTGTAATATTACCCGCGTTCAGGACCGAACCCGTGGCGCCGTCCAGGGAGAAGTTGTAGCTGCCATCCAGGAAGTTCTGGTCGGCAATATCCATGGTGCCCGCAACCAGGCCACCCACGTTCACCTGGGCCCCGCTGCCAAAGACCACCCCCTGCTCATTCAGCAGGAATACCTGGCCGTTTGCGGTCAACTGCCCCAGGATCAGGGACGGGTTGCCACCCAGCACCCGGTTCAGCGCAACAGATTCGGCACCCGGTTGGACAAAATTGACAAGTTCACCGGCAGCGATACCAAAATCCTGATAGTTCAGGATGACCTTGTTGCTGGCCTGGTTTATCTGCATGGTTGACACGTCGGGACGTGTCACTGATACGCTACCCGAGACAACCTCGGGTGTTGAGGGCAGGGCATAAGCGTTCATGGCCATGCCGCCAAGCACAATGCCCCCTACCGCTGCTGCCAATGGCTTCATTCGTGGTAAGCCGCTTTCGTTCATCCTGTTGCCCCGCTGGATATTGGTATTGTCGCTGGATTGATTGTTTTTCATTGCCGGCCTCCCTAGTCGAACCACTTGATGGCCTGGATCAGAAACTGTCCATCGTCATCATCAGTGGTTGATTTACCGGAAGCCGTATGGGCGTACGAGAGGTCCAACTGGTAATTGCCGATCACCCCGACCTTGAGGCCGATACCCACCCCCTCACGCCGGAAACTGTCATCTACGCCCGGCAGGGCATCATTAATCTGGCCGGTACCGAAGTCATAGAAACCCACCAGACGGGCACTGTTCAGGAAAGTATTGCGAATTGGCAACTGGTACTGCAGTTCGCCGGTCAGGATAAACCCGGAATCAGCCAGCCCTTCCCCGTTAACAAAAGCGCGCACTGCATTGGGTCCCCCCAGGGAAATCTGCTCGGAAGACACCAGGGGATCATCAGTGAACTGGCCGGCAAACCTGAGCCGCAGGCTCATGCCGTCTGACAGTTGCTGCAGCCGCTGGTAACTCAGCTCTGCCTTGGCAAACTGCCCCTCACCACCGATGCGCGAACTCTTTGCGCCCAGGTCATCCAGGCCAAACTGCAGGGAAAGGCCAAAATTCGACAGGCCACCCGACCCGATCGAATCCCGGTAATCACCTGTCATGCCCACGGCAAATACGTTCACCGAGTCTTCCGAGCTGACGCCGGTCAGCGCACCGCCAAATTCCTGGTCAACGGTGCGTCGTTCAACACTGGTCTGGCCAATCAGGTTCATGTAACGGCCACGTTTGAAAGGATGCGTGACAAAGAGGCCGGCTGTCTCGGCAGAACTCTCCAGGTCAAGGGAAGAGAAAGTGTCACCCACGTCCGAATCAAGCGTCGAGTAGCGAATACCCATTCGTGTGCCGCGCCCACCCAGAGCGAGACTGTAGTCAATGCTGCCATAGACAGTACCGCCATCTTCCGAGGTCAGGACACGCAACCCCAGCATATCGCCGAGTCCGGTCAGGCTGTTGACATACAGGGAACCACCAATGCGGCCCTGCCCTGTCACATCGCTGCCAAAATTGTTGGCATCAATGGCACCGGAGATACGCGGACCCGCAGACAGGTTAACGTCAAGGTCAGTGGTACCCTGCTGTTGCCCGACGCTGAAAGTCGCTTTGGCATTGACACCCGGCAGGTCATTCAGCAGCAGCATGGTCCGCTCGACATTGTCTCGACTGACCACAGTGCCGGACTGGATGCCGGCGATGTAACGATTGACCATACCCGAGTTGGCTGGCGACTGGTTGGTCACCTTCACGTCACCCACCCGGCCTTCGGTGACGACAATCTCGACTATGCCATTCTGAATCTCCTGCTCTGGCACGTAGGCTCGTGCTACCAGGTACCCCGCATCGCGGTAGAAGTTGGTGATCTTGTTGGCTGCCCGGAGCAGGTCAGCAAAACTGTTGCGCTTGCCCACAAACTCACTCACCAGGTGAGCCAGTGACTGCTCCGAAAACACGGTATTGCCGGTAATCGAAAAATCCTTCAGGTCAAGCTGCATTGCGCCCGCCGGTGCATTCATCGGTGGCCGTGTCGGCATGGTGATCCCGGAAGCTTGTCCCAGCCGTCGCTGCGGGCTGGTGGACTCCACCTCCTTCATCGCAACCCCTGGATTCACCGGCGCCGCCATGGCAGCTGAAGACGCCAGGCAACCTGCCAGTGTCATCGCGGTAAAAATCCTGTGCTTGTTATTGGGGATCATTTTTTTCTCCTGCTTTCACGAGCGAGATGAGGTGTGCGGCAGCACTGGGTCGATAGGGTACTGGTTGATACAAATCTGGTGCATTGTCCACGCGATTAAGCTCCTAACCCTGAACAAAGGTCACTACAGTCACTTATCTGGATGAGATCCATCTGATTCGAATCCTTCCGTGGATACAAAAGCGGGCCCCGGAGCTGACCGTTTTATTACAACCACGGCCGCGCTGCAAGTCCAGCCGACAGAGTGTAGCCAATTCTTGAATCGAAGTTAAACAATAGTCGCTAAGCGGCTAATTTTTTTAAGGTTTGTTTAAAGATTACACAAAGCGCACGACCATGCGCACCAGAAAGGTGCGTCGGGCTAGTGCAGGAACGTAAACATCTTCCGGCGGTAACTTGTTGCCAGCTCGTTGCCTTTGCCAAGCAGGTCGAACACCTTGATCATTGTGCGTCGCGCAATCTCGTCACCAAACGTCTTGTCTTTCTTCAGCACGTCAAGCAGGCAATCGAGCGCCTCTTCGATGTCATCATTGGCAACCAGCCGCACCGCCAGATTGACCGCAACCTCAAGGTCCACCGGATCAGTCGCCGCCAACTGCCTTAGTTCAGCGAGCGGCGGCAATGCCGCGGCCATTTCCATAAATTCGATTCGGCTACGGGGTTTACTGAGACCTTCCGTGTCTTCCGGCAGTCCCGCCAGCATCTGCCGCGCCTCATCAGCACGGCCTTCCATGATCAAAAGGTCACAGAGCTCAGCCTGCAGTGCAAAATTTTTCGGTTCTTCACTGATCGCCCGCTGCAGCAGGCTGATGGCGGCGGCCCGGTTTCCCTGAGCCAGCAACTCGATCACCTGGCTGCGGACCATTTCGACCGGGCTCATGGTGAGTTGGTCAAGCAGTTGGCGGAGTTGGGCCTCCTGCTGGGGGCCTTCCAGATTTTCAACCATCTGCCCCTGGAAGATCACCTTGACCGTCGGCAGTGTCCTCACGCCGAGTTGTTGCACCAACTGCTGGTTTTCCGGAACGGACAGGCGAGCAAGGATAAACTTGCCACCGTATTCCTCCGCCAGCCTGCGTAGTACCGGGGCGAGTTCCCGACTGGGTGGCGCTTCGTTGGCATAAATTTCGAGCAGCACCGGTGCTTGTTTCGACTTGTCGACAACCTCAGCCTGAAAGTTCTGTGCTGTAACCTCGACAATGGCACCCATGGCCCGGACCTCGCTGCAAAAAACGCGTAGCCTACCCTGTTAGGGCAACCTTTTCACGCCCGGGGTCACGCCTGGGGCACTGCGACCAGCAACTGTTTGCCCTCGCGGCGCAGGGCAGAAAGGATAACCTCGGGCGAGCGCCAGGGATTCCGACGACCGCGATAAAGAACCAGATTGCCTTTGGTAAGCATCCAGACGTTGAGTGACGCAATATGCCTGACTTTCATTGCTGACTTCCTGATGTTTCTGATGTTTCTGATGTTGCTGATGTTGCTGGCGTTTATGACGTTGACCGCACAATCAACTGATGTTTTATACAGTAGTGTATAAATAAACAGTCTGCAAACATTTTTTTCAGGAATCAGTATGGGCAGTCAGCCTGACCGGGTATCAGACACCACCTCAATCCAGTCAAACCCCAGCGCCTGATCAGCAATATGAAGCCTTGCGTCATAGCCGGTCATGGGCGCCCGAACCGCAGCAACCGCCAGCGCGGGATCGTTATTTTTTTCGCTGATGTGGCACAGGATCAGGTGCTGGAGCCGCCCACGCTCGACCTGGTCGAGCAATCCCGCCGCCTGCCCGTTATTGAGATGCCCGTGTACCCCACCGACCCGTTGTTTGAGCGGCCAGGAATAGGGGCCGTTGGCGAGCATATCAACATCATGATTACATTCCAGCAGCAGCGCATCACAGGCGCTATAGCGCGCCGCGACGTAAGGCGTAATGTGGCCGAGATCCGTCAGCACACCGACAACCCGCTTTTTTGAGGAAATAATGTACTGGCAGGGTTCACGCGCATCGTGCGGTACTATCACCGGTTCAACGCCAAGCGAACCGATCCGGAACCCTCGCTGGCAGTTGACCTCCCGCAGGTCAGGCAAATTTCCCATGCGCTTCTGGTTGAACGTTCCAGGTGTGAGATAAACCGGTGTCCTGTATTTCCGCGCAAACGCTGCCACCCCGTGAATGTGATCGGCGTGCTCGTGTGTCACCAGGATGCCACTGATATCTTCCGGTGACCTGCCAATTCGATGTAATCGACGAATGGTTTCTTTCAGCGAAAAACCCAGGTCAACGAGGATTGCCGTCCCTTCATCTTCAACCAGGGTGGCGTTACCACGACTGCCACTTCCAAGAGACGCAATTCGCAAGGGTCTGCCTGCTCTAGGTGGAATACTGTTTGATGATTTTCAGCAGTTTCTCGGCGACAGAAGCATCAGCCAGGTTTGATGCATCTTTCAGAACCGTGACATGCACCTCGGCATCCTTGTTATCAAGCTGCACCAGGTAGCGGTTGGCTGCGCCGGCCACTTTGTCTTTTTCTGCGAAAAGCCGGGAAAAGAATCCGGGTTCACGGCGCGTGGTGTCGTCGAAATAAACATAGTAGACCGCGTCATCGCGATTCAGGTCTTCCACACTGATCCTGGCGTTTTCAAGCGCATCGCCGACGGTCACCCAGGCGCGGTCAAAAGGCAGGCGATACTTGAGCACAGGCTTGAACCGATCCAGTACCAGCTCGGTTTTCTCGCCCCCTATGGTCGCAGCCATGCGGGACACCGTGATACCGGTGTTGATTCGATCACCCAGGAAGTAGGCCAGGTCAGACAGCACTACGGCCTCAAGTTCACCATTGTCAGAGATACCCGTCCAGGCAGGGTTATCGGTGCGTAGTGGCCCTGAAAGCGGCAACTGTTTCTGCTCCAGAAATACCTCGGTGCTGCCCGACCGGACGCCCGATTCGACCCGGAGTCGAAACTTGTACCTTGTGTCGGCGCCAGTGGCAGCAAAAGCGCGGCCACGCTTGATGGCGTCAAACACGGCACGGGCATCACCGCTGGCAGCGGCGATCCAGTCGGTTTCAATAACGCCACGCGCCGGGTCAGCCACGGCGATTTCAATATTGTTGTCCGTGAAGAACTGACGCACCCTGGGCCAGACGGAGGCCGGCGCCGTGTCCACAAACACCCAGCGACTGTCGCCGAGGCGCTTGATGACAATCTGGTCCACACCAAACGACGTGCTGAGAGGCTCGGGCAATCCAAGCTCAAGCCGCTGGCCGGCAATCTCACGCAGATCATCCACTTCGGGAATCGGCATGGCATCTTCAAAGGCCGGCTCGTCCAGGGTAGCGGGGATCTTCACCCTGTCGATGGTTTCCGCATCAAGATACAGTTCACGCCGGTCATAGGTGGCGAAGCCGCAGGATGACAGCAGTGTCAGTCCAGCCAGCAACAACGCCAGGGATTTTGCATTCCTCAACTAGATTACTCCTGCCTGGCGCATTGATTCGCGGACCTGTTCATGAAACTGACTGGACAAGGGGGTCAACGGCAGGCGCAGGGTCGGACCAATCCTGCCCATCTGGTGCAGTGCCCACTTGACCGGAATCGGGTTTGCCTCAACAAACAGATTTCTGTGCAGGCCCATCAGCGTTTCGTTCCGCCTGTGCGCTTCTGCTGTATGGCCAGCAACAGCCGCTGCACAGACGGCCGCCATATCCCCGGGCGCAACATTCGCCGTTACGCTGATTGTGCCTTTTGCGCCATGACACATCAGATCTACCGCGGTTTCGTCATCACCGGAGTAAACGACCATTCGATCTCCGCAAAGTTCAAGAATCTCCAGCGTTCGATTGAGATCACCCGTGGCTTCCTTGATTGCCACCACCTGGGGCAATTCGCTGAGTCGCGCTACCGTTGCCGGCAACATGTCGCAGGCTGTCCTGCCGGGCACATTGTAGAGCACCTGGGGCAGATCTACGGCATTGGCGATGGCCCGGTAGTGCTGGAACAACCCCTCCTGGGTCGGCTTGTTGTAGTAGGGTGTCACCAGCAGGCAGGCGTCCGCCCCCATGGCTTTGGCGGCCTCGGTAAACTCAATCGCTTCGCTGGTTGCGTTTGAACCGGTCCCCGCAATGACCGGTATCCGGCCGGCAACCACATCAATCACCCGTTTCATCACCGCGCAGTGTTCCTCGGGCGTCACTGTAGCCGATTCGCCAGTGGTACCCATAGGCACTATGCCATTGGTACCCTGCTCAATATGCCATTCCGTCAGGGCGTCAAGCCGCGCCCAGTCTATGGCGCCATCGTCATGCATCGGCGTAACGAGGGCAACAATGCTTCCTGTGATCATAGTTTGCGCGAGTGGGGATTATTGAAGCGGCCAATCTTACTGACACAGCAGTAGCTTAACAACAGGCACAAGGGTCCAGTCCAGGCGCGCTAATCATCCGGCGGCGGTATTTCACCCAGGGCACCCTGTGGCCAGGAATTCATGACAGCCTTGACCAGTGTGGCAAGCGGGATGGCAAAAAAGACGCCCCACAGTCCCCACCAGCTACCGAACACCAGCACCGAGGTGATGATGGCAATGGGATGAAGGTTAACCGCTTCGGAGAAGAGCAGCGGCACGACCACCAGACCGTCAATCCCCTGGATAATGGAGTAACCCAGCAATACATACATGAACTCAGGTGTCCAGCCGAACTGCAGGTAACCGATGACCACCACGGGAAAGGTCACCGCCACCAGACCAACATAAGGCACAATCACTGAAACCCCCACAAGGAACGCCAGCAGCGCCGAGTAGTCCAGGCCCATGACCTTAAAAAAGACAAAGCTGGTGAGCCCAACGAGGATTATTTCAACAACCTTGCCGCGCACATAGTTTGCCATCTGGATATTCATTTCAGCGCCAATGCTGTTGAGCAGTGGCCGCCTTTTGGGCAGGTAGGACTGACACCAGGCAATAATCTGGTCCTGGTCTTTCAACAGGAAGAACACCAGGATGGGTACCAGCATGATGTAAATGGCTACGCCCAGGATAATCGGGAGCTGGGAAAGGGATACGGAGAGTAACCATTGACCGATTTCACTGGCCTCGGCACTGATGAGGTCTCCCCAGCTGATCACCATCTGTTCCGAGACAAGCTGGGGGAACTTCTGGGGCAAGGTAAACAGGAGGTCACGCGTTTCATTGGCCATGGCAGGCAGATCTTCAAACAGGCTGCGCATCTGGCGCCACACGCGGGGTATCACCAGAAACAGCAGGGCAACAAAACCACCGAGGAAAAAGATGAAAGTCAGCCAGACAGCGAGCCCCTTGGGGAGATTAAAACGCCGCAGCAGCTTGATAGTGCCCTGCATGACATAAGCCAGCACAATCCCCGTCAGCAGTGGCGCCAGGATCTTGCCCATGGTCAGGATAACAAAGGTTGCTACCGCCAGAATCACGGCCAGCAGGACAGCCTCTTCTTCGGACAGGAACCGGTCGACCCAGCTACGCATTACGTCAAACATTGCGGTTCTCAGGCTTTTTTCAGCCAGTAGATGTATGTGCCTTCCTCGCCGTCCGAACGGAGCAGTTCGTGCCCGCTCTGGTCAGCAAAAACCCTGAAATCCCGGACCGAACCGGGATCTGTCGAGATCACCTCCAGCACCAGGCCACTGGCCATCCTGTTCAGGGCCTGTTTTGCCTTCAACAGTGGTAGCGGACAGTTCAGTCCGCTTGTATCCAGCTTCTCATCTACCTTCATCACCTGCCTCTCACCGAACAGTGCGCCGCAATTATAACTGATTGGTTCGAGCCTCGTTCGCCCGGGGCGCGTAGCCCGGGGCGCGTAGCCCGGGGCGCGTAGCCCGGGGCGCGGGGAGCGGAGCAGGGAGATCGGGGCGCAGGAACTTAAATCCGGGTTGCACTGTCTCAACCCCACTGCTTTCCTCCCGATGGCTGGCGCCGGATGACCTGCGCCAACTGGCACGGCGCAAAAAATGTACCGCGCCAGATTGGATAGATTGCGCCTTAACCGTTACAGTCACTCTGCAAACCCGGTTCAGCCTTTTGATGACTCGAATTTTCCAGGTACTTTTTTTGGCATGGTTCTCAGCTTCGGCACTGGCGGCCGAAACCCATAACCTGCCACAGTTGGGTGACCGGACCTCCAGTATGATCTCGCTGGAGCAGGAGCACGAACTTGGCCAGGAATTCCTGCGAGCGGTTCGAGCCCAGGCCCCCCTTGTCAACGACCCGTTGCTGCAGGAGTATCTCGAGCACCTGATTTTTCGCCTGGCACTCAACAGTCAACTGGTCGACCGGCGCCTGGAGGTTGTACTGATTGATGCCGACCAGATAAATGCATTCGCTGCGCCAGGCGGAATTATCGGCGTACACGACGGCCTGTTCCTGCATGCAGAGACGCAGCACGAGATTGCTGCCATTCTGGCACATGAACTTGCGCACCTCTCGCAACGCCACTTCGCCCGGCGCGGCGAGGCTGGTCGGCAGGCCAGCATACCCTCCATTGCCGGTCTCATTGCCGGCGTCGTCCTCATGGCCACGGGTGGAGGTGATGCAGGCCTGGCAGCAATTACAGCAGGGCAAGCTGCGAGCCAGGGCACCATGCTCCGCTATAGCCGGGCATGGGAAACCGAGGCAGATCGGCTGGGCATATCGACACTTGCCAACGCAGATATGGATCCCCGGGCCATGGCGTACATGTTTGAACGACTGGACCGCGCCAACCGGTTCAGGGGGGACAGAATTCCGGAGTTTCTGCTCACCCACCCTGTCACGAAAGACCGTATCAACGATTCATACAATCAGGTTGCCAAATTCGAGACCAGGGATTACCCGGTTGACCTGGACTACCAGCTTATGCGGGCTCGGGTGATGGTGAATACCGCCAGTACCACCGCCGGCGCTGTCTCCCGGATGGAAGCTGCCCTGGAACAGCCTGACCCGATCAAGCGCACTGCCGCGGAATACGGCCTGGCCCTCGCGCTGACGGAAGCCGGCCAGCACGACCGCGCCATGGGCCTCATCCAGAGCCTGAAGTCACGCTATCCGGGGAAGCTGGCTTTTGTCCTGGCTGAGGCAGAGCTTCACGTCCGGGCCGAACGTTACGATATCGCTAACGATATCCTCTCCCGCGCCCTCGCCATCTCGCCGGGCAACTATCCCCTTTCGATGGCTTATGCTGATGCGTTGCTCAAGAGCGGCCAGGCAGGCCGCGCCGAGGCGGTGCTGGTCCCGCTGACCACAACCCGGCCGAACGACGTCAACCTGTGGTATCTGCTGGCGGAAACCTATGGCCTGGCCAACAATATAGTTGGCGTACACGAGGCGCGGGCCGAATACTTTGTCCTGGTGGGCAATCTGGACCAGGCCATCACCCAGTTGGGGTATGCAATCCCCCTGGTCAACGACAATTTCCAGCAGAAATCCCGCATCCGTGCTCGCATCGAACAGATCCACGCGATGCGACAGAAACAACGCCGCTCCTGACCGGGCCGTATCCGATATCCGATCAGGCGTTGCCGCGAATGCGAATCTGATTGCTGTTGTTGAATGAGACCATGCGATCCAGCGGAATCATGGCGCGGGCAGCAATGTCGGGGTCAACCAGCACCTCGTTGTCACCGGTCCTGAGCGTTTGCTCAAGATTTTCCAGTACATTCATTGCCATCCACGGGCAGTGGGCGCAACTCCGGCAGGTTGCGCCATTGCCAGCAGTTGGCGCCTCAATAAATATCTTGTCCGGCGCGACACTACGCATCTTGTGAAAGATACCGTTGTCCGTCGCAACAATAAATTTCCTGTTGGGCAATTCGGTGGTTGCCCGAATCAACTGGGTGGTTGAACCAACCACATCCGCCAGCGCTACAACACTCTGGGGAGACTCGGGATGCACCAGCACGGCAGCATCCGGGTGCACTTTCTTCAAATCCTCAACGCCTTTCGCCTTGAACTCTTCATGCACCACGCAGGAGCCGTCCCACATCAACATGTCGGCGCCGGTTTCCTTCTGGATATAACTGCCAAGGTATTTGTCCGGGGCCCAGATAAAGGTTTCTCCCTGGTCCATGAGGTGTTCGATAATCTCGAGGGCATTGCTGGATGTCACCACCCAGTCCGCCCTCGCCTTGACCGCTGCAGAGGTGTTCGCGTACACAACCACTGTACGTTCAGGATGGGCATCACAGAAAGCACTGAATTCATCAACCGGGCAGCCCAGGTCAAGCGAGCAGGTTGCCTCAAGCGTTGGCATCAGCACACGCTTCTCCGGGCTCAGTATCTTGGCGGTTTCACCCATGAAGCGAACGCCCGCTACCACCAGTGTATCCGCCGGATGGTTCTTGCCAAAGCGCGCCATCTCAAGCGAGTCCGCGACACAACCGCCCGTCTCACTCGCAAGCGACTGGATCGCGTCATCAGTGTAGTAATGTGCCACCAGCACCGCATTGTGGGCGGACAGCAACGACCTGATTGACGTCCTGTACGCACTGATTTCCGCCTCACTCAGCGTGTGGCTCTGATGTAGCGGGACCTCAAAAGCGATGTTTCCCATAACGGCGTACCTCTCCGGGCGGGGCGATAAAAACGGCGAGTCGAGTATAGCGCAGTTGCCAGAAAGACTCGCCTGACCTTAAGTTCTGGGCAATCCCGGATATTTCAACCCGGCAGACGTCAGCACCGCCGGCGACAGGCGCAAAACCCAACCTCCCAGGCAACCGGGAATGCTGTAAACTCGCGCCTTTCCGGGCTTTACACCACCATGATGCAAATTGCATTTCTCATAGGCGCAACCGAAACGATTGTGGACGGCAACTATTGCCGCTTTGCCAATGAGCTCTTGCGGCACGGACATCGGGTCGCCCTGGTTGAAATGGAAACCCTGGCCCTGACGCGCTCCCGCGTTACAGCGCTCGGCACCTGGCTGGACCACGCCTGCCAGCCGAGTGCACCACTGGTGTTTCCTGACCGCATGCAGCTGGCCGAATTTGACGTCATCTGGGTGATGTCGCTTGGCATGCGCCACAGCTTCCTCGACAAGATCCAGCTACTCTTTGCCGCGTCGCGAGACACCGTGATCTGCAATTCCCTCGATGCGATCATGCATTTCAAGAGCAAGTATTTTGCCGCGACCCACCCTGACATCTTCCAGCATCCGGATACCTGGGCATCCAGTAATCCTGCTGAACTGCTGTCGATCATGCAGGCCCATGGCGGCCGCTGGATTGTCAAACCCCCAGCGTCAAGTTTCGGTCGGGACGTTTACCTCCTGACAGCGGAAGATGCCAACGTCCGTGTCATTCTGGCGTCCCTGTGTGGTCCGGATGAAGACAGGTTTTGCCTGTTGCAGCGCTACGTTGAGGAAATTGGCCAGGGAGAAAAGCGGGTTCTGCTTGCAGGTGGAGAACCGGTTGGCCAGTACCGCCGCCACGCCCTGCTGGACCACAGGACCAACGTACAGCAAGGTGCCCGGACAGAGCCCTGTGAACTGACGCCTGGTGAACAGGAATACTGCAGGCGTATTGGCCAGACACTGCTGGCCCACGGCGCCGAGTTTGTCGGTATCGACCTGGTTTTTCCCTGGGTCCTGGAATTTAACGTCATAAATCCCGGCGGGTTGCTCACCATTCTGGAGCTCACCGGCAAGGACCTGACCGGGGCCATCATTGAGCGGATGCCCTTTACTTGAGTTTTGGGTAAAGATCGGTATCATACCGGCCTTCTTGATCTGGGCCGTTAGCTCAGCCGGTAGAGCAGTTGGCTTTTAACCAATTGGTCGGTGGTTCGAACCCACCACGGCCCACCAGATCGACAGCAGCCCCGGCTACAGGGCTGGCAATCCAGCCGGGAGCCAACCGCAATCGCCAGTCTGGCTGTGGTAAAATCGCCCGCTCCGCCAGGCTGTTGCCCACAATGACCAATCCCTTGCTCGAGAACTGGGATACACCGCACGGTGTACCTCCTTTTGAGGCGATTCTGCCAGAGCACTTTGTCCCTGCCCTGACTGAAGCCATCAACCAGCATACGGCTGAGATTGACAGGATTGCGACAAGCCCACTGGCGCCTACCTTTGAAAATACGGTGGAAGCACTGGAGGCCTCAGGTGGGTTGCTGAATCGCATCGCCCCCGTGCTGTCTGTCCTGGGGTCAGCCCAGGCCAACGACGCAATCCGCGATGTCCAGAAAGAGATAGTGCCAGTACTGACAGCCCATCACAGCCGGATCTATACGCGCCAGGACCTGTTCCAGCGCATTGCCGCTGTGGCTGAAAGTGAACCGGTGCTGGACGAGGAAGGACAAAAGCTGTTGCAGGAGACGCACAAGGCTTTTGTCAGGGCAGGCGCGGGGCTCCCTGCCAACGCCCGCCAGCGGGTACTGGAGATTGATGAAACCCTCTCCCGTCTCAGCACCCGGTTTGGCCAGAATATTGTCAAGGATGCGAGTGAGTTTGAGCTGGTGCTGGAAGAGGAGGCTGACCTTGCCGGTTTGCCGGCCTCGGTCCGGGCCAGTGCGGCGCTGGAAGCGGAGCAACGCGGCAAGCCGGGCAAATTTGTCTTTACCATTTCCCGGTCATCCATGACGCCATTCCTGCAGTACGCGGAGCGCCGGGAGCTACGCGAAAAACTCTGGCGTGCCTACACTCGCTGTGCGGACAACAGCAATGACTACAACAATCGGGACACTGCCGCCGCCATTGCAAGACTGCGGGCGGAGCGCGCCGCGTTGATGGGTTATGACAGCTGGGCCGACTATGTACTGGCAGACCGTATGGCTGGCACTCCCGACGCTGTCCGGGCCCTGCTGGACCAGATCTGGCAGCCAGCAAGGCAAAAGGCCCTGGCTGAAGCAGCGCGGCTACAGTCCTGCATACAGGCAGGGGGTGGCAATTTCAAACTCGAAGCCTGGGACTGGTGGTTCTATACCGAAAAAGTGCGGACGGAAGAGTTTTCGCTCGACAGCGAAAAGATAAAACCCTGGTTTCTACTGGAGAATGTTCGCGACGGTGCTTTTGATGTTGCACACAGGCTGTTTGGTATCCGCCTGGTGCCTGTTGCCGGGGTGCCTGTCTATCACGAGGACGTACAGGCGTTTGAGGTCCTTGATGAAGACGACAGCCTGGTTGGCCTGTTTATGACCGACTACTTCATGCGCCCGGGTAAAAAACCCGGTGCCTGGATGAATGCAATCCGTCCACATGCCACCCTGGGCGGCAAACAGTACCCGGTCGTCTACAACACCTGCAATTTCCCAAGGGGTAACCCTTGCCTGCTCGGCATGGACGAGGTACGCACCCTGTTCCACGAATTTGGCCACGCACTCCACGGCCTGCTGAGCCGGGTACGCTATCGTTCCCTGAGCGGCACGGCCGTCAAACGGGATTTTATTGAGCTTCCTTCCCAGATCATGGAGCACTGGGCCACTGAACCCCTGGTACTGCATTCGTTTGCCCGCCACCATGAGACGGGAGAACCCCTGCCAGATGACGTCATCAGCAAACTGCTGGCCGCCAGCACCTTTAACCAGGGTTTCAAAACCACCGAGTATCTTGCGGCCTCTTACCTGGATCTGGCGTGGCACAGCGTTGGTGTTGACACGGTGGCCAGTGTCGAATCCCTGGAAAGTGAAGCCATGGCAGCCATTAACCTGATCCCCGAAATTGCCCCCCGGTATCATTCAACCTACTTCCAGCACATATTTTCAGGCAGCTATTCCGCTGGCTACTACTCCTACATCTGGGCTGAGGTACTTGATGCCGACGCTTATGACGCCTTCCGGGAAAACGGCATTTTTGATCAGGAAACCGCTCGCTCATTTCGCAGCAACATCCTGGAACGGGGTGGCACAGCCGATCCCATGGAATTGTACTGCCGTTTCCGCGGTCGCGAACCCGGCGTCATGCCGTTACTGCGAGGCCGCGGGCTGGCAGCAGACGACCCGGCAAACAGCGTCGACCAAAATCAGCGGTAGCGGGTCGGGTCCGGGACACCAGCGCGTTCAAACCCGGCGCGGCGGATCCGGCAACTGTCGCACAGGCCACAGGCAAGGCCGTCCCTGTCGAGCTGGTAACACGACACTGTCTCCGCATAGTCAACGCCAAGTCCAATACCACGGCTGATAATTTCGTCCTTGCGCAGGTCAATCAGCGGCGTGTTGATACGCAGTCCCCGGCCTTCGATGCCGGCCCGGGTCGCCACATTGGCCATGGCCTCAAACGCTCGAATAAACTCCGGACGACAATCCGGATACCCCGAATAATCCACCGCGTTGACACCGATGAATATGTCCGCGCAGCCCTTGATCTCGGCCAGTCCCAGAGCGTACGCCAGGAAAATGGTGTTCCTGGCAGGCACGTAGGTCACGGGGATTCCGCCTTCAACGCCATCAATGGGCACATCAATACTGGCATCGGTCAATGCCGAACCACCAAAGCTGCCAATGTCGATTACGGCCACCCGGTGATCTTCGGCCCCGAGTTTGGTCGCAATGCGGCCAGCATATTCAATTTCTGTTCGATGCCGCTGGCCATAGTCAAAACTGAGACAGTGGCAGCGAAAACCTTCTGACCTGGCAATTGCCAGCACGGTGGCAGAGTCAAGCCCGCCCGACAGCAGAACGATGGCAGATTTCTCAGACACCGGGTTTGTCTCCCCACAAATATTTGTGTAACTGGATCTGCAGCCTCACCGGCAGCCGGTCCTGGATGATCCATTCTGCCAGTTCCCGCGCCGGCAGTTCCTCATGGCTGGCGGAATACAGGACGTCACTGACCTTGTCAGCCAGGTTGTACTCCCGGAGTTTGAAGTTTGCCCACTCGTAGTCCTGCCGGTTACAAATCACAAACTTCACCTGGTCAATTGATTTCAGGTGGGCAATATTGCCATAGAGATTGCGCGCGACCTCACCCGAGCCAGGTGTCTTGAGATCCAGCACAACCGAGACCCGTGGATCCAGGATAGCAATGTCCATAGCCCCGCTGGTTTCCAGTGAGACCTCAAAGCCACGCTCACACAACATCGCCAGCAGTCGGGCACAGTTGGGTTGCGCCAGCGGCTCTCCCCCGGTGACCGTCACGTATCTGGCGCCTTTTGCCTCCACGGCTGCAACAATGTCGGACAAGCCCATCACCTGCCCACCATGAAAGGCATAGGCTGTGTCACAGTAGTGGCAGCGCAGCGGACAGCCCGTCAGGCGGACAAACACCGTCGGCAGCCCCACGGTACGTGCTTCACCCTGCAGGGACAGAAAGATTTCAGTGATTCGAAGGGATTCCATGATTACCCGTCCGTCAAGGCGGTTACAGGCATCAGTTGCTGCAGTTGACTTTGTCCCTGAGATAGGCGTCAGCCAGTTTGGCAACTGACTTGCCCTGGTGTTCACGCGCCACCTGCCGCAGTAACTCGGTGGCACGATCGCAGTCACCCATCAGGTGGTACACCTTGCCGAGTTTGAAGGCGGCATCAGGCACCTTGCGGTTGTCAGGGAAAAAAGTGATGACCTGCGCCAGCGCCTGGCGCGCATTTTCGTAATCCGGCTCCGGCTTGGCAGCATAAACCTCACCCAGCCAGTAATAGGCATTCGCCGTAAAGTCCCCGTCAGGATACTGGGCGATAACCGCCTGCAACTGGGTAATGGCAAGGTCGTACTGGCGGTTGCGAATCAGTTCCAGGGCTGTTTCATACAGCGCTTTCTCGTTCTGGCTACCGGAAACTATCTCCGGCTCAGCCGTGACATCCGCAATATCCGGCTCGGTACCAGCAACAAATCCACCCGCTGCACCTGTATTGATCAGCGACTGGACCCGACTGTCCAACTCCAGGTAACGATCTTCCTGGGTTTCGCGCATCCGCTCTACCTGGTAGGTCAACTCTTCCACCAACCCCCGGAGCGTCTGCACTTCCTGCTGCAGAAGCTGCAACTGGTACTGGGTTTCAATGCCTTCCATTCCCGGTTCAACCTCTTCTTCAACGGGCGCCTGGAAGGCTATTTCCCCGGACCCGGTGGTGCTGGAGGACGAGGACAGTGACCGGACCTCGATCGGGTTTTCTGCGGCAAAGAGCGGGTTCAAAAACAACAATGGTGCGCTGCCTGCAATCAGCAGGGTCAGCACACCATTTCGGTACGGGCGATTGCTCATGATCGAAGTGCCCGCAAAATAAGACTTACTTGTAGACGATTTCTACGCGTCGGTTCAGGGCCCAGCCACTTTCATTGTGAGCGTCACTGGCTGGCTTCTCTTCACCATAACTGATCACTTCCATCTGTGAAGCCATCACCCCCTGCGCCTGCAAATAGGCCTTGACGGCATTTGCCCGTCGCTCACCCAGGGCCAGGTTGTACTCGCGTGTACCGCGTTCATCAGCATGACCTTCGAGCCTGACGCGTTCTGATCGATTGGCACTCAGGTACTGGGCATGTTTGTTAAGTTCGGCATGGCCGGCGCGCTTGACAATCGCCTGGTCAAAGTCGAAGTAGAACAGCCCTTGCAGGGCTTCAGTACCGGTCATGTTATTGCCCAGCGGTACCACCAGGCGGTTGTTGCGCACCATGGGCTTGATCGCCTCAGGGGCCGGTGCCGGCGCCGGAGCGACAGTCGTGGTCGGGGCAGGCGCTTCAGCAACAGGCGCATCCATCTCCTCTTCCTGCTGCGTACTTGCGCAACCGGCCATCAACAGGGTGGTGATGCCAACCAGCACCAGCCCGCGAATTGTTCTTGTTACCATGACTAGCTCCTATAAACGCAATCTGCGGATTAAACCATAAAACACGCGGCGAGTTCACGCGACCAGGTCACATTCCCCGCCGTTTTCACAAACCTGAGTCAATTTTCCAGTTAAGGCAAGATCGGTTCAAACACCTTTCGCTTTTTCGGCGACCAGGCAGGCTCCCGCACATCTCCCTCATTTGACGGCAGGTTGAACTTCACCCCGCCATCAATAGACACGGCAGCCAGAATCCCGCTGTTGTCCACTTGGGTGGCATAAATTAGCATACTTCCGTTCGGCGCGATACTGGGAGACTCGTCCAGTTGGGTTTCTGTCAACACCCTGAGCCTGCCCCGTCGCAGGTCCAGCAGCGCAATATGGAAGATACCCTCACGCCGGTGCACCATCACAATGGCATTGCCATCGGGCAACATTGAAGCCTTGGCGTTGTAGTCGCCCTCAAACGTTAACCGCTCGATTGACAGGTCAGCCAGGGTGATCATGTAAATCTGCGGCATACCACCCCGGTTTGAGGTAAACACTATGGCTTTGCCGTCTGGCGTCCAGGAGGGCTCGGTATCAATGCCATAATGCCGCGTGATGCGCCGCAGGCGCCTGTTTTCCAGGTTCAGGACGTATATGTCGGGACTGCCGTCCTTGGACAGCACCAGGGCAAGCTGCTTGCCATCGGGCGAAAAGGCCGGCGCACCGTTTAATCCCTCGTAACTGGTCAGGCGCTGCACCCTCCCGGTTGATATCTCCCGCATGTAGATTGCCGGTCGTGCATCATTCTCAAACGACACATACGCCACCCGGTCACCGTCCGGCGACCAGGTGGCCGAGAGGATGGGCTCACGGCTGCGCAGGATGGTTTCAACCCTGCGTCCGTCAGCGTCGGCAATATTGAGCTGAAACTCACGATCCCCGATGGCGCCGGTTGAAGTGACGTACATGATGCGGGTTGAAAAGGCACCTTCGATCCCCGTCAGGTTCTGGAACACCACGTCACTTACATGGTGTGCCATGTCGCGCAGTTCGTCGATGGATCCGCTGATGGTCTGTCGCGTTTCAACCTGTTGTTTGAACACACTGTAAAGCTCAAACGTGAGCAGCAAGCGCCCTGGCTCTGTTGCCGGCGCCAGGTAGCCAATGACCAGGTATTCAACATCCAGAAGCCGCCAGTCCCGGAAAAACACTTCACTCGCCTGGTTGGGCAGGCTCAGCATCTGGCTGACCGGCAGTGTGTCGAACCTGCCGGACAACGTCAGGTCAGAATCTATGATTTCCGTCACATCTTCTGGCAGCCCGCCTGCACCTCGCCAGGCAAACGGCACCACCGCAATACGTACCGCGTTATCAATACCCTGGGTCACCTCAATCCGCAGGTCCGCAAAAGACCTGGAAATGGGCAAGAGCAACAGAAGCACAAACAATATTCTCATGGTAAAACTCATCAGCCGTTTAGGTCCTGGAAACATGGGATGCTGGTTGAATAATCCCTATAAACGCAGGTCTTCGGGACGGAACAGGACTTCAAACTCGCGAAAATTGCGCTCGAACTGGCGAGCGTCCGTTGGCACGATAAAACGTTCGGCTTTTTCCACGGCAATCATGGCTGAACGGTCAAACGCATCGTTGCCACTGCTTTCAATGACAGCAACATCAACCACTTCGCCCGTGGGTACCAGACGGACCTTCAAGAGTGCCTGCATCCCGTTCCTGGCGCTGGGCGGACGCGACCAGTTCTGCACAATCTCCGCCTGTATCTGCGCCACATAAGCCATCGCCTTTTCATCATCCGTAACGGCACGGCGATACTCCTGTTCATCGAGTATGGCCATCTGCAGGCTCTGCTCCATTAGTTGCCGTGCTTCCTCTTCGACCACAGGCTGTGCGGTGGCAGCCGGTTCGGATGGGGCAGCTGCAGGTGCCGGGGCATTCTGTCGGGCCAGGGCCTCTTCCCTGGCGGCTGCAGCCGCTTTTGCCCTCGCTTCCGCCTCAATTGTTGCCCGCCGCTGTGCAGCCTGGCGATCCTGCTCTGCCTTTTGCCGGGCCCGGGCATCAGCGCGCGCGGCCGCCGCAGCGGCGGTACGCTGTTCTTTCACCCTGTGCGGGTTTTGCGGCACCAGGGCAGCCTCAATGTAAAAATGTTCAATCGGCGTAACGTCAACCTTGTCCTCACCGGTCCAGTTGACCAACAGTACCGCTATCAACAGCCCATGCAGCGCAACCGCAAGCACAGACGAAAACACATAGCTCAGGGCCGAATTCACTGGCTGCGCCCTGCACTCTCCGGTGGTTGCGTAATAAGACCCACGTTACGCGCACCGGCACCCTGCAGCACATCCATGACGTTGATGATCGTGCCGTAAGGCAGGTTTCTGTCGCCTTCCACCAGTACGGCAATGCCCGGGTTCGCCGCAATAATCTTGCTTGCCCGCGTTTCGATCATTGCGAGTTCCACGGGCGTTTCTGCCTCACCGGTGTTCATGTAGTAACTCCCGTCGGCTTTGACCGAAACCACCAGGGTTGGTTCATTCTCGTCAACATCAAGTGCGCCTGAGGATGCCTCGGGCAGTTCGACGTCTATACCCTGGGTCATCAGGGGCGCAGTGACCATAAAAATCACCAGCAACACCAGCATGACGTCTATATAGGGCACCACGTTGATCTCGGACATCGGCTTTCTTCTAGCTGCCTTGGCCATGTTCTGTTCCTAGCTGTTGGTGGCGCGATAGAGAATACTGCTGAGTTCGTCGCTGAAAGCCTCGAAGCGATTGACGATGACCTCAACCTGCGCGGCATAACGGTTATATGCAATCACCGCAGGGATGGCGGCAAAAAGGCCCATGGCCGTGGCAACCAGTGCTTCCGAGATACCCGGCGCCACCACCGACAGGCTCGCCTGGTTAACTGTAGCCAGCCCCCGAAACGAATTCATGATTCCCCAGACGGTGCCAAAGAGTCCGATGTAGGGACTGGTTGAACCTACCGTTGCCAGAAACGGCAGGTGCGTTTCCAGGCGTTCTTCTTCCCGAAACATGGACACGCGCATGGCGCGCTGCACATTCTGCATCACGCGATCGGTATCGGCAGACTGGGAACGCAGCCGGGTGAATTCCCGGAAACCGGCATGGAAAATAGCTGCCATGCCGATGGGGTGGTCTTCTGCCTCATCGAGTTCCTTGAAGATCTGCCGCAGGTCCTTGCCGGACCAGAACTCACTTTCAAAAGCTTCTGCATCACGCCGAATCGCCGACAGGGAGAAGCCGCGCTGAAAAATCATCACCCAGGAAATGAGTGATGCCAGCACCAGCATGCCCATGACAATCTGCACCAGGACACTGGCGTTGAGAATAAGATCAAGGATGGATAGAGGTTCGTTCACGCGTTCTGCTCCATGTGGCTAGTGCGGCTCGTCATCACCGCGAAAAAGGTCACTGCTGCCGCCAGCACGCGACAGCCCAAAGTGAAGGTAGGCAGTCCGGGTTGCGATCCTGCCCCTTGGGGTACGCTGCATAAATCCCTGCTGGATAAGAAAGGGTTCATACACATCTTCGATCGTGTCACGCTCTTCACCAATTGCCGCGGCCAGGCTGTCTATGCCCACCGGTCCACCATCAAACTTCTCGATCATGGCCAGCAGCAACCGGCGGTCCATATGGTCAAAACCGCTGGCGTCCACCTTCAGCATGTCGAGCGCCCGGTCAGCAACTTCCCGTGTGATAACCCCATCAGCCCTGACTTCTGCGAAGTCGCGCACGCGCCGCAACAGGCGGTTGGCAATTCTCGGTGTTCCCCGGGATCGCCGGGCAATTTCATGCGCCCCTTCACGCTCCGTGGCTACACCCAGCAGTTCAGCAGATCGCAGCACAATGTGCATCAGGTCTTCAACAGCATAGAACTCCAGTCGCTGCACTATGCCAAAACGATCGCGCAGCGGTGATGTCAGAAGTCCCGTCCGCGTAGTGGCACCAACAAGTGTAAAGGGGGGCAAGTCAATTTTGATGCTGCGGGCAGCAGGCCCCTCGCCAATTGTCAGGTCGATCTGGTAGTCCTCCATCGCGGGATACAGCACTTCTTCCACCGCCGGGGTCAGGCGGTGAATTTCGTCGATAAAAAGCACGTCGCCTTCTTCCAGGTTGGTCAGGGCAGCTACCAGGTCACCCTTCTTTTCTATGACCGGCCCGGACGTCGACTTGATCTGCACGCCCATTTCGTTGGCAATAATGTTGGCCAGGGTTGTCTTGCCAAGACCTGGCGGGCCAAAAATGAGCGTGTGATCCAGCGATTCCCCGCGCGCCCTGGCGGCGGCAATAAAAATTGTCATCTGATCCGTGACTGCCTGCTGGCCGCGATAGTCTGCAAAGCGTTTTGGCCTGATCGCCCAGTCCTGGGATGACTCTGCAGTCATCTGCTCGGGGGATACCAGCCGGTCGGACTCAATCATGTCAAAAAATTACCAGGTAATGGGGCGGCAAACGCCGCAATTCTGCCACAACACCAGCCGAAGCGTAGCCTGTCCCGAAACTAACCCAGCGATTTCAGGGCCTGCCTGATCAGGGTTTCAACATCCGCTGCCGGATTCTCGACCCGGGACAACGCCATCGCGGCTTGCTGTGGTTTGAAGCCGAGTCCAATCAGGGCGGCTTCAGCATCACCAAACGCATCGCTGACCGGCGGTCCGGCCCTGGGGCCAACAGCCATCTGTTCCGGCAGACGGTCCCGCAAATCGATAATCAGGCGTTCTGCGGTCTTTTTGCCAACACCCGGCAGGGCAACCAGCGCCTTGACGTCCTTGTCCCGAACTGCACCCACCAGTCCGGCGGCATCCATGCCTGACAGAATAGTGACGGCAAGCCGTGGACCAACACCATTCACCTTGATCAGCGCCCGAAACAGGTCCCGCTCGGCAAGGGTCGCAAACCCGAACAACTGGTGTGCGTCTTCACGAACAACAAGGTGGGTAAACAGCGCTATCTCTTCAGTGCTGCCTGCAATGGCCGCGTGGGTCGCAAGCGAAATCTCCACCTCGTAACCCACACCCTGCACATCAAGCAAAAGCTGCGTCATGCCCGCTTCCAGTACCCTGCCACGAAGCCGGCCGATCATGATTTCTCCACCAACACATGACGACCCCGCCTGAAGGTGGTGGCACCGCCCGCCATCCGCGCCAGCGTGTGCTGGGTCTGTACATGGCACAGCGCCACGGCCAGAGCGTCTGCAGCGTCCTGTTGGGGTGCACCGGGCAACGCCAGCAACCGCTGGACCATGTGCTGCACCTGGCTCTTGGCTGCGCCCCCTGTGCCCACAATCGCCTGCTTGACCTTTTTTGCCTCATATTCGTACACCGGCAGCCCCCTGGCGACTGCTGCAGCAATGGCGACACCACGCGCATGACCAAGCTTCAGGGCAGATTCAGCGCTGCGCGCCATAAAAATTTTCTCGATCGCAATTTCCGTGGGAGCGTACAGTTCGATCACCTCGCCAATCCCGGCAAAAATTTCTCCGAGTTTCTGCGGCAAACCAGTTTTGTCTGTGGTTCTGATACACCCGCTGGCAAGATACTGCTGGCGTGAACCCACCGACCGGATGACGCCGTAGCCGGTCACTCTGGAGCCGGGATCAATTCCCAGGATTAGGGTCATGTCTTGAACCAGGGCAAATTTAGCCCAAGGTTACCACACCATGAAATCAGGTGAGAGTCCTGCGCGTTGCTCAGCCCGTGAAATCTTCCGGGAAACTGGCATTGGTATAGACGTTCTGGACATCATCCAGGTCCTCGAGCGCATCCAGCAGCCGCAAAACTTTTTCCGCAGTATCAGTGTCAAGGTCACTATAGGTTTGTGGCACCATGGCAATTTCTGCTGACGCTGGCTCAAAACCGCCACCCACCAGCGCTTCCCGGACCCGGTGGAAATCTTCCGGCGCGGTAAAGACCTCAATGGCACCATCGTCACCGGTTTCGACATCAGCTGCGCCCGCCTCGATGGCAATTTCCATCAGGCTGTCCTCGTCCACACCGGGATCAAAGCTGATCTGCCCTTTCTTGTCGAACAGGTAGGCCACCGACCCGTCGGTACCCAGGTTGCCGCCAGCCTTGCTGAACGCGTGTCTGACTTCAGCCACGGTACGATTCCGGTTGTCCGTCATGGTTTCGACAAAAACCGCTACACCACCCGGACCATAACCTTCATAAGTCAGACCAAGCAGGTCATTCCCGTCCTGCCCACCCGCACCACGGGCGATGGCGCGCTCCATGGTATCCTTGGGCATCTGGGCCGCTTTCGCCTTTTCGACAATGGTGCGAAGCGCCGGGTTGTCTTCAATAACACCACCACCGTCGCGCGCCGCAACCGTCAACTCGCGAATGATCTTGGTAAAGACCTTGCCACGCTTTGCGTCCTGCCCGGCCTTGCGATGTTTGATGTTTGCCCATTTGCTGTGGCCAGCCATTGTCTTTCGCTTCCTCTCAGGATCTTTTGATAATTGAAACGCCCAGTTCCCGCAGTTGCATTTCATCTACTTCGCTCGGGGCGGAAGTCAGCAGACATGCGGCGGTCTGCGTTTTTGGAAATGCAATGACATCGCGAATGGCATTGGTGCCAACCAACAGCATCACCAGTCGGTCCAGGCCAAGCGCAAGCCCACCGTGGGGCGGTGCACCATAGCGGAGCGCGTCAAGCAGGAAGCCAAATTTGACATTCGCCTCGTTCTCATCAAGCTGCAGCACGCGGAAGATTGCCTTCTGCATCTCTGCCTGATGGATACGGATTGAGCCACCCCCAACCTCGTGCCCGTTAATCACCACGTCATAAGCGCGTGAGAGCGCGGCACCCGGGTTCTGAAGCACCTCCTCGGGGGTCCCCGTCGGACAGGTGAATGGATGGTGCAACGAACTCCAGTGACCGTTCCCGTCCCGTTCGAACATGGGAAAATCGGTTACCCAACAGGTTGCCCAGTCACATTCATACAGTTGAAGATCCTCAGCCAGCCGGCTGCGCAGCGCACCCATGGCATCGTTCACAACCGACGACCGGTCAGCCCCGAAGAAGATGATGTCACGGTTTGCTGCACCGACCCGTTGCAGGATACTTGCCACCACTTCGGGCGGCAGGAATTTCAATATTGGTGACTGCAGTCCGTCGATACCGGCATCTATGTCATTCACGCGGATGTAAGCAAGCCCCCGGGCACCGTAGATGCTCACAAACTTCGTATAGTCATCGATGTTCTTGCGGCTGAGCCGGTCACCGTCCGGCAGGCGCAGCGCAACAACGCGCGACCCAGGGTCGGTCGCCGGGCCACTGAACACCTTGAACTCCACGTCCTGCATAAGGTCCCGAATCTCGATGAGCGGCAGGTCGAATCGGAGGTCAGGCCGGTCAGTACCGTATTTCTCCATCGCCTCGGCATAGGTGATCACGGGGAACCTGGCGAGTTCAACACCCAGTGTCTGCTGGAACAGCTCACGCAGCAGATCCTCTACCAGGTCCATGATCTCCTGCTCACCCATAAACGTGGTTTCAATATCAACCTGGGTAAACTCGGGCTGCCTGTCTGCCCTCAAATCCTCGTCGCGAAAACACCTGGCGATCTGGTAGTAGCGATCGAAGCCCGACATCATCAGCAGCTGCTTGAACAACTGGGGGGATTGCGGCAGGGCAAAAAACTGTCCGGGATGCGTCCGGCTGGGTACCAGGTAGTCGCGTGCACCCTCGGGTGTAGCCTTGGTGAGAATCGGCGTTTCTATATCAATAAAACCACGCTCACTCAGGAAATTGCGTACCCGGTGTACCACTTCTGAACGCGTCCGCAGCCGCCATTGCATTTCCGGCCGACGCAGATCAATAAACCGGTTCCTGAGCCGGACGTCTTCACCCGCATCCGAGTATTCATCAAGCTGGAAGGGAGGCGTTTCCGAGACATTGAGAATTTCGATCTGTTGGCCAAGCACCTCAATTGTCCCGGTGGCCATCTTGGGATTGACCGCAGCAGCATCCCTGGCACGTACCCGGCCTTTGATTGCCAGCACGTATTCATTACGAACCTGATCAGCAAGTGCAAACGCGGCTTCGGTGTCCGGATCAAACACAACCTGCACAATACCTTCGCGGTCGCGCATATCGAGGAAAATGACCCCACCGTGATCTCGTCTTCGGTGAACCCAGCCATACAGGGATACTTCTTCGCCGATATCAGTATCCTGAAGCTGGCCACAATAGTGGCTGCGCATTTTGTTAACCCCGCCCTGTCATTGTTATGGAAGTGGTTCAGGACCCTGGCCCGCATGTCCGAAATGCCGGTCCAGCGCCTGCTGAATTGAAGGTTTGGTATCAGGTTGCGGCCGCCGAGGCGTCACCTTTCTTCCCGCTGTCTGACTTGGACGTGCTGGTATCCCCGCCAGTTGTGCCGCCCTTCGCCGCGTCAGCCGGTTTGCTCTCAGCACCGGCACCGCCGCTGGCAGCGCTACCGCTTTCGCTGCCACCACCGTCTCCGCCGCCACCTTCCGAGCCACCGTGCAGCACGTTTTTCTTGCCGCCGCTCTTGAAATCAGTCTCGTACCAGCCACCACCTTTCAGTCTGAATGCCGCTGCGGAGACCAGCTTGCTGAGTTCCGGTTTCGCACAAGCAGGACAATCTTTCAGCGGTTCATCGCTGAATTTCTGTATCTTTTCCAACCTGTGGCCACAGGCTTTACATTCGTACTCGTAAATTGGCATGGGATTTTCCTCTGGTTCTGCCGGAACAGCGCGGCGCTCCGGAAGCGACGGCCGCGCATTATACCGCAATCATTGAAATAGGCGACACGACCCACATTTCACTTTTCCTATATTCAGAGATCCACCTCACCTGCGCATGTCGCTCGACATTTGGCACCGTAAAACACCGTCTTTTTTCGCGTTTCCGGTCGGATCGCTATTGCGGCTATAAAGCCAATCGGCTATAAAGGCACCACAAAAAGGGGGCCTCCACCTTTTTAGACAGAGATCTTGGAAACTCCAGAAGATTCGTACTTAACCCAACCCACAAGGAAAATCGAATGGCCGCAAAAAAGGCGATAGCAAAAGCCAAACCTGCCGCAACCAAAGCTGCACCAAAAAAGGCACCTGCAATCAAGGACAAATATACCAAGAGCACAATTCTTGCAGAAATTGCCACCAACACCGAACTCAGCAAAAAGCAGGTTTCGGCCGTTCTGGATGAGCTTTCATCAATCATCGAAAGACACATCAGGAAAGGTGGTGCCGGCGAGTTCACCATGCCCGGTCTGCTCAAGATCAAGACCGTCAAAAAGCCTGCCACCAAGGCTCGCAAGAACGTTCCCAATCCTTTCCGCCCGGGTGAAGTCATGGACGTTGCAGCCAAGCCCGCCAGCACCAGGGTTCGCATTCTGCCGCTGAAGGGTCTGAAAGAAATGGTGTAAGCAGGAGTCGAAACCCGTTATTTCAGGGTTTACTCTCAAAAAGGCTGCATCTGCAGCCTTTTTTTTGTCCCGGACCTGTCCCGCACAAACCCGCACGCCGGCGTTGCGACAAGATGAACATGTTAGTCAGGACGGAATAACTTTTACAAATTTCCGCGTGTCACCGGCCACGGGCGCGGTGCTAGAATGGCGACCACAGACACAAGAACACGATTATGCGCGCATCCCGATACACCATTACGACCCTCAAGGAAACGCCGGCGGACGCCGAGATCGCCAGCCACCAGCTCCTGATCCGTGCCGGATTCATTCGCAAGCTGGCATCGGGCATTTACAGTTGGATGCCAATTGGCCTGCGCGTACTGCAAAAGGTTGAACGCATCATCCGGGAGGAAATGAACCGCACCGGCGCCCAGGAGGTTCTGATGCCAACAATCCAGCCTGCTGAACTCTGGCAAGAGTCCGGACGCTGGCAACAATACGATGAGGGATTGCTGCTCAAGATTTTTGATCGCAACCAGCGCGACTTCTGTTTTGGGCCAACCCACGAGGAAGTCATTACCGATATTGCGCGAAACGAACTCAAGAGCCATCGACAGCTACCGGTCAACTATTACCAGATCCAGACCAAGTTCCGGGACGAGACCCGGCCCCGTTTTGGCTTACTCCGGGCTCGCGAGTTCCTGATGAAAGATGCCTATTCTTTCCACCTCAGTGACGCCAGCCTGGACGAAACCTATATGGCAATGCATGCGGCTTACTGCACCATTCTGGACCGCCTGCACGTGGACTACCGTGCAGTACTGGCCGACACCGGCAGTATTGGCGGCAATGCCTCAATGGAATTTCACATACTGGCTGAGTCCGGTGAGGACCGCATTGCATTCAGCACCGAAAGCGCCTACGCCGCAAACGTGGAAATGGCAGAAGCGTTGGCACCGGTTGCTGACACCAGCCAGGCGCCAGCTGCAATGGCGGAAGTCGCAACACCCGACGCCAGGACCATTGAGGCCGTTTCCGCGTTACTGGCTGTCGACCCCAGGCAAACCGTCAAGACCCTGATCGTCAAAGGCACAGATGCTCCGCTGGTTGCCCTGGTACTGCGCGGAGACCATCAACTCAATCCGTTAAAAGCGCAGAAGCTGTCCGGCATCGCCTCACCCCTGGAAATGGCCAGCGATGAAGACATCGAGCGCGCCACCAGCTGCCAGCCGGGTTCACTGGGCGTGGTCAACCTGGCAATGCCCA
Source organism: Pseudomonadota bacterium (assembly GCA_047947185.1). GTDB lineage: Bacteria > Pseudomonadota > Gammaproteobacteria > Pseudomonadales > Azotimanducaceae > JANQJA01. The sequence goes on along the minus strand of CP170502.1, from coordinate 4,881,973 downwards.
TTATCGCGGACCGCGACGCGGCAGTGCTGGTGAATTTTGTCTGTGGGGCCAATCGGAATGGCTACCATCTGACCAATGTCAATTGGGGCCGTGATGCCTCATTCACCGACACTGCCGACCTGCGCGAAGTTGTGGAAGGTGACGCATCACCAGACGGCAAGGGTGTCCTGCAGTTCAAGCGGGGCATTGAGGTGGGGCATATCTTCAAGCTCGGTGACAAGTATTCCCGGCCCATGAACGCTACCGTACTTGATGAACAGGGCAAGGCAGCCACGATGATCATGGGCTGTTATGGCATGGGTGTATCCAGGCTCGTCGCCGCAATCATTGAGCAGTATCACGACAAAGCGGGTATGATCTGGCCAACCGTGGTTGCGCCGTTTGAGGTGATTGTCATTCCCATCAATGCGCACAAGTCTGAAGCCGTCAGCCAGACGGCCGAATTGATCTACGAATCCCTGGTTGCCGCTGGTATTGATGTCCTGCTGGACGATCGCGACAATGTTCGGCCCGGCGTCAAGTTTGCTGATGCAGAGTTGATTGGCATCCCCCATCGTGTGGTCGTTGGTGACCGTGGTCTGGAAAAAGGTATGGTCGAATATGTCGCCCGTGCCGTGGGCCAGAGCCGGGACATTGCGCTGGACGACGTGGCGCAACAGGTGACAGAAACTGTGCTGGCTGAACGCAGTTAACCGCAATTCGAAGGCTAGTCCAGCTGCATTACCTCCAGCAGACTGGCCTCGGTTTGGGGCCCAACCAGCGTCGCTCGCAGATCAAGACCCGGGGCAAACACAAAAGTCGTCGGCAGGACTTCCGGCTTCTCCACCCCCAGTCGCTCGTGGGGATCTTCCGCGTAGACAGGGAAGGCTATTTTAAGCTTTCGGGCGTCAGCCAGGGCTTTCTCGCCCTCCGGCTGGTCAAAATTCACGCCCAGCACAACCAGGGTCCCGGCGTGGTCTTCCGCCAGGGCGTTCAACTCAGGTATCTCCTTGATACAGGGTGCACACCAGGTTGCCCAGTAATTCACCACAATCCACTTGTCCTGCAGGTCCGCGTAGCGATGCCCAACGCCGTTGATGTCAAAAAAATCCGGCGGCGGCGCGCAGCCAACCAGGGCCAGCAACAACACGCCTGTTAACAGCTTCCGCATCTTCACTGTACTTTTTCCTTTGGCAATTCATCGTGGGCAGTCGCCGGCTGAGGTGTGGCCGGCTGAGGTGTGGCCGGCGCAGGTGCGGCCGGCGCAGGCGTCGACGCATCCACTGCCGTTTCCCTGGCCTCAAACAATGTCTCGAGATCCATGTCCAGATATTCCTTGTTACGTCCGGTGATCTTCTTCAGTTTTTCCGCAAACACTTTTTCCCACGCTTTTTCACCCCCGATATCACCGGGCATGTCAAACGGAACACTCTGGTAGAGATCCCACACCGACACTTCTTTCAGATCCCGTGACAGAACGATACCGCCCTTGTCGATAGACTTGATCAGGTTAAGCTCGGTCAGCCTGGCCTTCAGATCATTCCACTCGGCCACGTTGATCCGGTCTGACAGCTTGCGGATGTCCGCTTCACGCACGACCTCACCGCGCTGGTGTGCGCGATAGAACTGCTCCAGTATAAGCAGCATCTGGACAAAAGGAGTTTCGATATGGGCCCAGCCATCAAACCGGAATACACTGAGCGCCTTGACCAGTTCCGCTCCCATAAGCACGATGGTCCAGGACAGGTAGATCCACAACAGGAACAGTGGCACCGCCGCAAAAGTTCCGTAAATAACCTCAAAATTGGATTGTGCCATGATGCTGGCGAAAGACACTTTCGCCAGTTCAAAGACAATTGCCACCATCACCCCACCAATGGCGGCATGCCGGAAGGGCACCACGCAGTTGGGCACTGCAAGGTAGATCATGGTAAACATCATTGCACTCATCAGTACGGGGACAAACTTCAGCATGCCCGAAGACCCCGTCACCCCGCTCAGCAGCGGCAGTGACACGACATAGGTCGAAATCACAAAACCGATACCCAGCAGGATTGGTCCGAGTGTCAGCAGTGCCCAGTACATGAGGAAACGCTGGAAACCTTGCCGCGGTTCCCGTACCCGCCAGATTTCGTTAAACGTCTTCTCGATGGTGAACAACATGAGGAACGCGGTGACGCCAAGCAGCACCAGGCTCGGTACCGACAGGCTTCGCGCCTGATCCGAAAAGCTCTTCAGGTATTCCTGGACGGCACCAACGTTTTCGGGCACCACGTTGGCAAAAATGAATTCTTCCAGCCGGGCGCTGAGCCCTTCAAACGCGGCAAACGCATTAAACATGGCATAGGTCACTGTCAGCAGGGGTACCACGGCAAACAGTGTTTGATAGGTCAGGGCTGCTGCCGTCGACTGGCAGCCGTCATCCAGGTACTCCCGCGCCAGCATGGCAAAAAAGCGGCCAATGCCACGCACGATCTGTTCAGCAGTTTCAAGCATTGCCGTTTCCCGTCAAACCTCGCGAAACCCGGCCGGCAGGCACAGTGCCAACTTGTTCCGACGGCAGGTCGTCTCTACAATCGGGCACCGGATCCAGGTAACCAGGTCGATACCATGAGTGACGTGACAATTTATCATAATCCTGCCTGCTCCAAGTCAAGACAATCGCTGGCACTGATACAAGAGCAGGGTATCACGCCCGAGGTCATCCGCTATCTTGAACAACCGCCATCGGCGCAAACCCTGAAGCGCTTGCTGCAGATGCTGGGGATGTCTCCCAGGGCCTTGCTGCGCAAGGGGGAAGATGCCTACAAGGCGCGGGGACTGGCGGATGATTCGCTGACCGACGAGGCGATCGTCGAAGCCATGGTGGCGGAACCCAAACTGATTGAGCGGCCCATAGTAGTACGCGGAGACCGGGCCGTGCTTGGGCGGCCACCGGAAAACGTACTTGATCTCCTGCGGGACTAATGGATGATCTTGGGCCGGTTTTCGAAGTGCGGCGTGTGCTCTGGCTCGCCTTCACTCTCGAGACTCAACCCGCTCTCTTCCTCTATCTCGCTGGCGCTGCGGACCTCGTAACGCCTGGTTTCCACCTCCCCATCCAGCACGTCAGGCAGGACTTTCAGGAATTCTTCCATGTGGTCTGTGTCAAAATGCCCCTGCAGGGACTCCACTGAATCCCACTCCTGGAACAGCAACAGCTTGTTCGGATCTGACAGGCCAATATAGAACTCGTAGCTGATACAGCCCGTTTCAGACCGGCTTGCGACCGCCATGCGACGCATCAGATCCAGCGCTTCGTCCCTGAATTCGGGCTTAACGGGAAAGGTGCCATGGACAATAATCATGCGAAAAACGCCTTACGAATATAAGCACCAGTATACAGACATTCAGTTAGGGTGAATATGCAGCGGGTCGGAACACAAGGTTCAAGTCTCCCGATGAACTGCAAATGGTGACCAGGCCTGTTCTGTCGGCATCACCTCCAGCTGGTTGACGTTGATATGGGCAGGCAAGGCTGTCACCCAGTAGACAATCTCCGCGATATCAGCCGCCGACAGAGGCGTCATGCCGGCATAAACCTGGCTGGCCCTGGACTCGTCACCCCCAAACCGGACAATGGAAAACTCGGTCTCACACATACCCGGCTCAATGTTGCTGACCCTGATGTTCTTGCCAAGCAGGTCCGTGCGCATGTTGCGGGAAAACTGCTGGACAAATGCCTTGGTGCCCCCATAAACATTGCCACCCGGATAAGGCCAACTCGCTGCAACCGAGCCGATGTTGACCACATGGCCACCACCGCGCGCGACCATGGCCGGCAAAAAAGCCCGCGTCACGTACATCAGCCCCTTGATGTTGGTATCAACCATGACCTCCCAGTCGTCCACGTCAACTGCATCCACGCCTTCAAGCCCCCGGGCCAGCCCGGCATTGTTTACCAGAACACCAATGTCGCGGAATGCGCCGGGTAACCGGTCTGGCAGGGAAAAAACCGCATCCCGGTCCCGGACATCCAGCGCCACAACATGAACCGCGTCTGGATCAGGCAGTGACGCGACCAGTTCTTCAAGTCGATCCATCCTGCGTGCGGCCAGTACCAGGCGGTCCCCCGCCGCGGCAAATCGCCGTGCGCTCGCCGCCCCAAATCCTGATGAAGCACCCGTTATAAGCACTGTCCCTGCCATGGCTAGCCCTCCTTTGCACCTGCAATGCCAATTCGTTTGTCGCGAAATACCACCGCAATTTCATCAAGAATAGCGGGATCATCGATAGTTGCCGGCAGATCATAGGGTTTACCATCTGCAATCTTGCGCATCACCTGGCGCAGAATCTTGCCCGACCGTGTCTTCGGCAATCTGCCGACCACAACCGTCCGTTTGAAGTTGGCAAAAGCGCCAATCTCACGTCGAACCTTGCCCACGAGTTCCTGCTCGAGTTCGGCTTCGCTGACATTGGCGCCATCCTTGAGCACAATCAGCCCTGCAGGCACCTGTCCCTTGTCCGCATCTTCGATACCAATAACGGCGCATTCTGCTACCGCGCCGTGGGAGGCGACAATTTCCTCCATTTCTCCGGTGGATAAACGATGACCCGCGACATTAATCACATCGTCTGTTCGACCCATGATAAACAGGTAACCCTGCTCATCAAAATAGCCCCCATCACCGGTCTGGTAATAGCCCGGATGCGCGGTGAGGTAAGACGTGACAAATCGCTCGTGGTTACCCCAGACTGTCGGCAGGCAGCCCGGCGGCAGCGGCAGCCTGATCACCACGTCACCTTCCTTGCCCGCAGGCGCCGGGGTGTGGTCTTCAGAGAGAATGCGCACGTCGAAACCCGGCATGGGAAAGGTTGCGGACCCCGCCCGTGCCGGAAACTGCTCGATACCCAGGGGATTGCCGGCGATGGCCCAGCCTGTTTCCGTTTGCCACCAGTGGTCAATGACCGGCACACCGAGCAAGTCAACCAGCCATTCATAGGTTGACGGATCTGTTCGTTCGCCGGCAACAAAGACGGTCCTGAGCGACGAAACGTCATACCCGGCCAGCAGACTGCCATCCGGATCCTCTTTCCTGACTGCACGGAATGCTGTTGGTGCCGTGAAGAAAACATTAACCCGGTAGTCGTCGATAATGCGCCAGAAGGTGCCGGCATCCGGCGTACGTACCGGTTTACCCTCAAACAATATGGTTGTGCAACCAGCCAGCAGGGGTGCATACACGATGTAGGAGTGCCCAACCACCCAGCCGACATCAGAAGCAGCCCAGAACACTTCGCCCGGAGCCACGCCATAGACAGCGTCCATACTGTACCTGAGCGCAACAGCGTGGCCGCCGTTGTCCCGCACGACTCCCTTGGGTTTGCCGGTTGTGCCTGAGGTATAGAGAATGTAGAGAGGGTCACTGCCGCGCACCGGCACACAGTCTGCCGCTGTTGCGCCCTGCAGGAAGTCCGTCCAGTCCCGGTCTCCCGCCTGCAGTTCAGCCACACACTCCGGCCGCTGGAACACGACACAACCAGGCACCTTGTGAACGGCAAGCCGGCGGGCCTCGTCCACCAGGGGTTTGTAGGCGATCACATGGCTGAACTCGATACCACATGACGCGGTAAGGATCAGTGCCGGTTTTGCATCATCAATACGGCTGGCCAGTTCAGGCGCGGCAAACCCGCCAAACACAACAGAATGTATTGCGCCGAGCCGCGCGCAGGCCAGCATCGCTACCACGGTCTCGGGAATCATCGGCATGTAGATCACAACGCGATCACCCTTGCCAATCCCCGCGTTCGCCAGCGCACCGGCGAACAGGGCAACGGCATCACGCAGTTCGGTAAAAGTGCACTGCTGTTTGGACCCCGTTACCGGTGAATCATAGACCAATGCCAGTTGTTCACCGCGCCCCGTTTCAACATGGTGGTCCAGCGCAAGGTAAGCCGTATTCAGTTCTCCGTCCGGAAACCAGGTGCCGTCCTCGGTCAGCACGGTTGCAGGGCGCGTGTACCAGGCAATTGCTTCTGCCTGCTTGCCCCAGAATCCCACCGGGTCTTCAATCGATTCCCGGTATATTGCCCTGTAACTCATTTCCCCTCTCCAATTTCCGCATCATTGGCCACCTGTCATGGACCCGGGGCCGGGATTCCAAGAATAACATGCAGGCTCCAGCAGGGGCCGAATGGGCAAGCGGTTTTCTACAGGTAAAAAAAACGGGGCAAGCCCCGTCTTTCCTGTTTCTGCCAGGAGCTGAAGTCCCGCCAGTTTTCTTCAAGTACAGACTTGTATCAGCGTTTCTTGCGCTTTCGCTTCATGGCATCCAGTTGCGCCTTGGTCGGCTGGGCGTCAAGAAGTGCCTGATAGACCTTCGCCCGCTTGGATATTTTCTTGTGTTCACAGTAGAAATCGACGGCCTTGACCCAGGCCCCTTCAAGGCCATGCAGGTTAATGGAGACAGTCGTGTTCACAATCTTGTTGGCTTTTGCCGACATAATTCCAATCTGGAACACCGGTGTGCGCGTGCCGCTCTTTTCGGTTTTCATGCGGAACAGGATGCCCCGCACCTTACCATCCTTGTCAAACAGTGCCGTCCGTGCCGCTTCCGCTTTGGCCTTGGCCTGCTGTTTCTCGAGCACAGCATCACGCTTCTCAGCCTCTTCCTTGATTGCCGCGCGGGCAGGACCACGGAGCCGCTTGCCATCCTTCTTCAGCGAAAAATATTCCTGATAGGTCTTTCCCGCGATCTGCCGCCGAACCCGGAAGCCATGAAAGCGGGTGGTATCTAGTAACTCTACGCTCATGTTGGTACCTGTAATCATCTGGTTTATGGGGCTTCGATCAATCCAGCCGCAGGCATCTCATGACAACCCAACCCCAGTCAGCAATCTACTGGAATGAGGTTCAAACCCGGCTGGCAACACTTGCCAGGACCCGACAGCATCCGGCGCCCTTGCCTTACATCTCTGTTGTGGTTGCAAATTAACAGTGCCGGGGCACCATTGCCGGTCTCGCAATGGCGCAATTCTAACGCACCCAGCAAAAAAAACTATGCTCATTTCCCGCAATTTACCGCAAAAACGGCACAAAGCCTTACCCAGGTGGTTAGTTATTGTGCTTGTTGGCTGGCAGTCGCAGGAAAAACCGCAGGGCCTGAACGAAAAACCCGAGGTATCTCGTTAGCGCCAGGGCCCCCGGCGCCGCCGTCAGGGGCCTGTAGACAATCAGGCTTCTGCCTGGGTGACCGCACCAGTTTCCACCAGTGAATCAATTTCGCTGGCGTCATAACCCGCCGCGGCAAGGACTTCCCGGGTATCCTGCCCTGGCAACCGGGAGCCATGGGTCAGGTTCGCTTCACTTCGAGAAAAGCGGGGTGCGGGCGCCGGTTGCAGGAAACCGTCAAGTTCGGTGAAGGTACCCCGTGCCTTGTTGTGCGGGTGTTCTGCCACTTCCGAGAGAGAAAGTACGGGTGCAAAACAAACGTCGCTGCCTTCCATGATCTCGCACCATTCATCACGACTGCGTTGCCTGATGGCGGCAGCCAGTTTTTCTTTCAATTCGGGCCAGCGCGCCTGATCCATCTGCGCCGCAAATTCTTCCCCGTCAAGTCCGGCCTTTTCAAGCAGCAACGCATAAAACTGGGGTTCAATTGAACCAAGCGAGATGTACCTGCCATCACTGGTTTCATAGGTGTCGTAGAAATGTGCACCACCATCCAGCAAGTTTGTGCCACGCTCCGGGCGCATGGCACCACCGGCGTGCATGGAGAAAAACATTGCCATCAGCGTTGCCGCACCATCCACCATGGCGGCGTCAACCACCTGCCCCTTGCCTGATCGTGCGGCCTCCAGCAGGCCACAGACCAGCCCAAATGCCAGCATCATCCCGCCGCCACCAAAGTCGCCAACAAGATTAAGCGGGGGCACCGGCTTGCCTCCTCTCGGACCTATCGCATGGAGCGCACCCGCCAGTGCTATATAGTTGATATCGTGCCCGGCAGCCTGCGCCATGGGTCCGTCCTGCCCCCAACCAGTCATCCGGCCATACACCAGTGCCGGATTGCGTGCCATGCAATCATCCGGCCCAAGTCCCAGGCGCTCGGTCACACCCGGCCTGAAACCTTCAAACAAACCGTCGGCACTTTCGCACAACTTCAGGACAACCTCGCGCCCGGCCGCACTCTTGAGATCCACAGCAATCGATTTACGCCCCCGGGTCAGCACGTCCCGCCCGCGCCGTGGCGCCGCTGCCGGCCGATCCACGCGAATGACCTCTGCCCCCATATCGGCCAGCATCATGCCGCAAAAGGGCCCGGGGCCAATGCCCGCGAGTTCAATAATCCGGTATCCGGTAAGTGGTCCCATGTGCTTCTCCCTGTTATGCAAGACAATTTAAACCGGTATTAAGTCATTTCAGGGCACCAAGCGCAATTAGGTGCCTTCGGCCCCGATTGGTTATTATTGCCCCACGAATTTCCGGACAGGCACGATGACAGAATTACTTGAACACATCGAAATTGAACCCGACGCGCCGGCAGGTGCAGCCATCATCTGGCTGCATGGCCTCGGTGCCGATGGCCACGACTTCGAACCCATAGTTCCCGAACTGCACCTGCCGGCGTCACTGCCGGTTCGCTTCATTTTCCCCCATGCACCCATCAGGCCGGTCACCATCAACGGTGGCGCTGAAATGCGGGCCTGGTACGATTTTGTACCCCATTCTGAGACTGAAGGCAGGGACGACATCGAGGTTTCCGCGGCGCAGATCCGGGCGTTTATCGACCGGGAGATGGCGCGGGGTATTCCCGCCCATAAAATTCTGCTTGCGGGTTTCTCCCAGGGCGGGGTGATAGCGCTGCACACGGGTCTCCGATTCGACCATCGACTTGCCGGCATTCTCGCGCTGTCTACCTATCTGTATGATGTTCGTGGCACCGAGCGCGAGCGTACCGACGCCAACCTGGCTATCCCCATCATGATTGCACACGGCACCCACGACCCCATGATTCCGGTGATGCGCGCCGCCACGTCACGGGAGAACCTGATTCGCCTGGGTTACGACGTGCGCTGGTATACCTATCCGATGGGGCACCAGGTTTGCCTGGAAGAAGTAGCAGAAATTTCCCGCTTCTTCCAGGAAGTATTGTGAGCAGTCTCCCGTTTACTCACCCTGCGAACAGCGTGGTGCTGGGTGATAAGCAGTTCCCACTTATGCTCGACAATCCGCAGGGGTTCACCACCATGGACCCGACCCTGGACTTTCTTGCAACCCATCGCGATACCCTGCTGGACGCGGCTGCCACCAGCGGTGCCATCCTGTTCCGCAACTATCCCCTGGTTGATGCAGCGTCGTTTGACCGGTTTGCCGCGGCGCTCAGCACAAGACCTTTTACCTACCAGGAATCGCTGTCCAACGCGGTCAGAATCAATCTCACTGACCGCGTCTTTACCGCCAACGAGGCGCCGCCCGGGGTGGAGATCTTCCTGCACCATGAAATGGCGCAGACGCCTGACTCACCACGCTGGCTGTTCTTTTACTGTCATACCAGTGCCACTGCGGGCGGTGCCACGCCGCTGGTACGTTCTGACTGGCTGTTCGATCGGCTACAAAGTGAGGCACCAGACTGGGCGACCGAACTTGCCACACGGGGGGTCCGGTACCGGACCCGCATGCCCGGCGAAAATGATGCAGCGTCCGGCCAGGGGCGAAGCTGGAAGAGTACACTGGGCGCTGCGAACCGGGCCGAGGCTGAGCAACGTCTTGAAGCCCTCGGTTACAGTTTCGAATGGCACGCTGATGACAGCGTTAGTACCCGGACACCTGTCCTGCCGGCAGTTCGCGACCTGCCGGATGGCCGGCGCTCGCTATTCAATCAACTGATTGCAGCCTATTGTGGCTGGCGTGGCGCGGCGGAAAACCCGACTTCTGCCATTACCTGGGGGGATGACGGTGAAATCCCGCGTGCGCTGCTGGAGTACCTGGCACACACGGCCTATGACCTGGCATTTGACCTCGAATGGCAGGATGGGGATCTTGCCCTTGTCGACAATGCCCTTGTCATGCATGGTCGTCGACCATTCAGCGGTGACAGGAAACGGGCAGTATGGGTCGCCATGGGGCGCTGAACGGGTATCACCCAACCGCTTGGCTGGTGCCCCCCGCCTGGTGCCCCTGACCGGCGCCTGACAAGACCGAATCCACTCGAGGAACACACAATGATCACACCTTTCAGGGTCCAGGTGGACGACAGGGTTCTAACGGATCTTCGTACCCGGCTCACAATGACACGGTGGCCAGATGAAATTGGCGACCATTGGCAGTACGGCAGCGATCTCACCTACATGAAGTCGCTATGCGACTACTGGGTAAACGGATTTGACTGGCGCAGCCAGGAAGCACGCCTGAACGCGCTTGACCAGTATTCAACGGAAATCGAAGGCCGACGCCTGCACTTTATTCACCAGCGGTCACCGCATCCCGACGCCCTGCCCCTGGTCATGACCCACGGTTGGCCCGGCTCTTTTGCCGAGTTCCTGCATATTGTGCCAATGCTGACCGAGCCCGAAAAGTTCGGTGGTGACCCGTCTGATGCTTTCCACCTGATCTGCCCCTCAATACCCGGCTATGGCTTCTCGGAGGCCCCCCGCGACCCGGGGTTTGACCAGAAACGTGTGGCGGAAGGCCAGGTGGAACTCATGCGGCGCCTGGGTTACGAGCGCTACGGTGTCCAGGGTGGCGACTGGGGATCACCCATCAGCAGCTGGACCGCTGTTCTGGCACCCGAAGCCGTCTGCGGGTTACACCTCACCCTGGTGTTTGCCGGTTATCCGAAACACAAGGCGGATCCGTATGAGGGTGTCACGGACGAGGAAAAGGCGCGCCTGGAATCGCGCCGCCAGCACATGCAGGAGGGCACCGGTTACCAGGCCATACAGGGCACCCGCCCCCAGACACTGGGCTACGGGCTGAATGATTCCCCCGCGGGACTGGCTGCCTGGATTACCGAGAAGTTTTATGCGTGGACCGACTGCCAGGGCAACCTGGATGCTGTCGTCAGCCGTGATGACCTGTTGACCAACATCATGCTCTACTGGATCAACGGGAACATCACTGCCTCTATGCGGCTCTACTATGAGTCAGCACACGTGCAAAACAACCTGTTCGAAAGTGGTAGAATCGCCACGCCGACAGGTTGTGCGATGTTCCCTGGCGAGCTCTACCAGCCACCCCGTGCCTGGGCAGCAGAACTCTACAACATCGTTCACTGGACAACACAACCGCGCGGCGGTCACTTCGCGGCACTTGAGGTACCGGAACTGCTCGCGGCAGATATCCGGCAATTCTTCAGATCTCTGCGCTGACAGACAGGAAAGCATGTACAAGGTATTTATTGACGGCCAGGCTGGCACAACCGGGCTCAAGATCCAGGGTTTCCTGCAGGGACGACCGGATCTTGTGCTGCTGGAAATCGACGAGGCGCACCGCAAATCAGAGGCGGCGCGCCGGGAACTGGTCAATGAGGCTGACATTGTCCTGCTTTGCCTCCCTGACGACGCCGCCCGCGAGGCGGTTGCGCTCGCGAACAACAACACCCGCTTCATTGATGCCAGCACCGCACATCGCGTGAACCCGGACTGGACCTACGGCCTGCCGGAACTGGCGCCCGGACAACGCAAGCGGATTGCCGGGGCAAGGTATGTTTCCAACCCGGGCTGCTATCCAACCGGCTTTCTGCTGGCGATTGCCCCGCTGGTGCGTCACGGGGACCTCAGGACTGACATACCACTGACAATCAGTGCCCTGTCCGGTTACACGGGTGGTGGGCGCCAGATGGTGGCGGACTACGAGGCTCGGGCGCGTGAACACCCGGACGCACTCTGGTATTCACGGCCCTATGCGCTTCACCTGGACCACAAACACCTGCCGGAAATGCAGCGATATGCGGGGTTGGAAAAAACGCCGCTATTCCTGCCATCGGTGGGTCATTTTGCCCAAGGTATGCTGGTCTCGATTCCGCTCGCTGCAGAATGGTTCAAGGCTGAAACCAGCGTGGACAAAATTGCCGGGGTCCTGACCGACACCTATGCGGGGGAGCCCTGTGTGGTCACGCATTCACCCAACGACAGCAGCCTGCTGGAAAACGGCCAGCTGGAGCCCCAGGCCAACAACAACACCAATCGCGTGGACCTGTTTGTATTTGGCAACCGGGACAGGTTTGTCCTGGTCGCACGCCTGGACAACCTTGGCAAAGGAGCAGGTGGTGCCGCCGTACAGAACCTGAACCTGATGCTGGGCATTGACGAACTTCACGGGCTTTCGCTCCAGGAGACATGACATGGAAATCACCACACTTTCGCCCGCCGAACTGGGCAGCCTGCACGCCGATCTGCAATCACGCTACCAGGCATTCGTTGCCGAAAAGCTGTCCCTGGACCTGACGCGTGGCAAACCGGCACCGGAGCAACTGGACCTGTCCAATGCGCTGGATGGCATCCTGGAGGGGTTTTTTCTGCTCCAGGATGGCACGGATGTCCGTAACTACGGCGGTCTGCTGGGTATACCCGAGGCACGTGCGCTGGGGGCAGCATTGCTCGGAACAACACCCGCTGAAACCATGGCAGGCGGCAACAGCAGCCTGTCACTGATGTACGCTTATGTTGACTTCATGCTGCGCGGCGCCTGGGCCGGTGCGCCGGTAAAATTCCTCTGCCCCGTACCTGGCTACGATCGTCACTTCACCATTTGTGAACACTTCGGCATCGAAATGATTAACGTGCCCCTGCTGGACACTGGGCCGGACATGGACATGATTGAGGATCTGGTCACAGCAGATGCATCAATCAAGGGCATCTGGTGCGTACCCAAGTATTCCAATCCCACGGGTCACACCTACAGCAAGGCGACGGTGGAGCGCATGGCCCAACTGGCCAGGCATGCCGGTGAGCACTTTCGCATCATGTGGGACAACGCCTATGTGGTACACGACCTCACGGAAGCGCCAGATTCACTCGAGAACCTGATGCCCCTCGCCCATGCGGCGGGTACCGCAGATAGTGTGGTCATGCTGGCATCCACTTCCAAAATCACCTTTGCCGGCGCCGGCGTCGCGTTCCTGGGTACCTCAACCGGCAACCTCGCCGCTTTCGAGAAGTTTCTCTCGGCATCTGTCATAGGATTTGACAAGGTCAACCAGCTACGCCACGTCCGCTTCCTGCCTGACCTTAACGCCATCAAACAGCATATGGAAAAACACCAGGCCATTATCAAACCCCGCTTCGACATAGTCCAGGAGGCCTTGACCAGAGAACTTGACGGCAAGGGGATCGCAAGCTGGACCACCCCGAACGGCGGCTACTTCATTTCGCTGGACACGCTGCCTGGCCTCGCCAGCCAGGTGGTGAAGCTCGCGGCTGAGGCGGGTGTGAAGCTCACTCCAGCGGGTGCGACCTTTCCCTACGGCAAGGATCCAGCTAATACCAACATCCGGATAGCACCCACCTTTCCTTCAACCAGCCAGTTACGCAAGGCGGTTGAAGTGCTTGTGGTGTGTATCCAACTCGCAACCGTGACCATGCTGCTGGCGCGCCAGACCTGAGCTTCGGGTGTCACAGAGCAAACAGCAGTGGTGACGGAAAGCGGCTATACTCTCGTCGTGGCCGGTGAGGTCACCCTGATTTGCTCCTTTTGCTATCGAAGTACCTGCCAATGAAGTTTTTGAAACGATTGTTCGGATCCGCTGCACCAGAAACGGTGCCCGTGGCACCCAAACCACCCAAAGGCGATCGCAAGCAGGCACAAACGACAGCCCCAAAATCAGCCAGAAAGGCACCGCCGGAACCGGACGAGGCGGGTCCACTGGCACCCGATTTTGCCGCGCTGGACTTGCCGGATGAACTGAACCGGGCCATTCGGAGGCTGGGCTTCACCAGTTGTACACCCGTACAGAAAGAGGTGCTGCCCCACGCCCTGGATGGCAAAGACATTATCGCCCAGGCGCAGACCGGTACCGGCAAGACGGCCGCGTTCCTGATCTCTGCCATCGCGTATCATCTTGAGAATCCGGAGGTTGAATCCCGCGGCAATGGCACACCCTTTGCGCTGGCGATTGCTCCCACCCGGGAACTCGCCATGCAGATTGCCCATGACGCTGACCTGCTCGCCAAATTTACCAGGCTCCGTATTGCAACGGTGGTGGGTGGAATCGACTATGACAAACAGCGCAAACAACTGGCTGGTCCCGTGGACATTGTCATCGCAACCCCCGGCCGGCTACTCGACTTTGCCCGATCCCGTGTCATTGACCTGTCACATGTAGAAACACTGATTATTGACGAAGCAGACCGTATGCTCAGCATGGGTTTTATCCCCGACGTCAAGGACATCATCAAGCGAACACCGCGCAAGGAAAACCGGCAAACCCAACTTTTCAGCGCCACCTTCAGCGAAGATATCAGGCGGCTCGCCGCACAGTGGACTATTGACCCCGTTGAAGTCAGCATCGATCCCGAGCAGGTTGCCGTCGACTCGGTCGAGCAGCGGGTTTACCTGACCTCTGCTGAACAGAAATACAACGTCCTGTACAACCTCATCATGAGTGACGAGGTTGACCGGATCATCGTTTTTGTCAACCGTCGCGACCAGACCCGTAGCCTGGCTGACCGACTGCACCGCAACGGCATTGAATGTGGCCTCTTGACCGGCGAGGTGCCGCAAAAAAAGCGGATTTCAACGCTGAACAAGTTCAAGAGCGGTGAGGTCAAGGTGCTGGTCGCCACTGATGTTGCCGGGCGTGGCATACACGTTGACGACATCAGCCATGTGGTGAACTACACCCTGCCCGAAGATCCGGAAGACTACATCCACAGGATCGGCCGAACCGGTCGGGCCGGTGCAACCGGCGTGTCCATTGCGCTCGCGTGTGAGGACGACGCTTTCATGTTGCCGGGCATCGAGCAACTGCTGGGCGAGCCACTTGAGTGTGTCCCACCACCGGCGGAGTTACTGCAGGCCCCGCCTGCACCGGTACGGCGCTCACCGGAACGCGAGTTTGTGGAAAAACGGCCTCGTGACAAGCCGCGCGGCCGGGGACGCTGAGATGGCAGAAACCCGGCCTTTCCCGTTGCTGCGGGCAGACGAGATCAGCGCCCTGCCAGAAATTGCGCACGTCCACCAGTTTAACGACCGCGCCGTCAGGCAAACCCGCTCCCTCGGGGACCTGCTGGGACTGACCAGTCTCGGCATCCACCTGGTACGGCTGCAGCCGGGCGCAGAATCAACCCAGTTCCACTTTCATCAGGTTGATGAAGAATTTGTCTACATCCTGTCGGGCCGGGCTATCGCGGAAATTGGCGACAACGAATACGAGGTTGGAACCGGTGACTTTATGGCCTTTGCCCGCCAGTCGCTACCCCATGCCATGCGAAATACCTTCGATGAGGACCTTGTGTACCTGATGGGTGGCAATCGCAGCCCCATTGATATCTGCGACTACCCGCGCATCAATCGACGTATGTATCGTGTGGATGGCCGGAAGGAATATGTTGATCTTGAGAACCTGCACCCGGTCAAGGGCGGCAAGTAACGCGCTGATTGCAACCCTCTTGCTGCTGGCGGGTTGCAGCACCGCGCCGGGCAGCATCGGCCCCCGCGTCATCGCGACGGTCACCGCGACGGTGGGTGCACCTAACACAATTCGCAAGAATCAGAGTTATGTGCTTGACCAGCAATCCCTCATCTACGAGGGGGATATACTGCAAACCAAAGCGGCTGAGAAGGTACAGGTTGTCATGATAGACAACACCATCATAACGCTGGGTCCCAACTCACACCTGCTGTTTCACGAGTACAGCTACCGCGAGGGTGATCGCGGTCCCAGGGCGCGCCTCACCCTTGGCAGTGGTACCTTGCTGGTCGACAATCCTGCAACGCAAAAATCCGGCCGCGGAAAATTTGCCATCCAGACGCCAGTGGCAACCATCACAGTCAAGGGTGCGCGGTTTTTTGGTGGTTTCCTGTTTGAACCCAACACGCTTGATGTTGCCCTGTTGCGAGGCGACAGCGTGGTTATCGCAAATGCGCACGGCAGTACCGAACTCACCCTACCCGTTTCCGGTACCTCGGTGCAGGGTGACCGGGGCCCCCAACCGCCAAGCGCCTGGCCGGACGCCAGACGCCTGGCGGCCCTCGACAACTTCCGCCTCTAGGTTACACCCTTGATCTATCGTTACTTAACCATTGTACTTGCGGCTATCTTTTTGCTTGCGGGCCTGCAGATTCCGGGCTTCATCAGCCAGTACAGCCTTCGGACTGACGCTCACCTGCGTGAGGTCACGCAGAACCTTGCCGGTTTCCAGGCCATCGCCGACAGGTATCATGGCGGCTCGCTTACCGCACTCATTGAACTGCACCAGCGCAGTACCGAGCCCACCTTCCGGGCTGAAGCCCAGGTGATTGAGCGCATGGTCAATCGTCAGCGCCATTTCCTCGCCGAACAGCGGGCCTTGTCAGCAGGGCTTGTCAGCAGCCTGGTCCATTTGCTCCTGCGCGGTGATCGGGAACTGCTGGCGGAAACAACACAGGGATATACCTATACGCTGACCCTGGACGAGAATACGCTGCTCTGTGGCGCGGCCACGCTCGTCGCCGGCATCACCATCATCGACCTGTTTTACCTTGTTGTTCGACTGCTGTTCCGCAGACTGTTTCGGGCAAGTGTCAACACCGCCTCCTGACTCACCTTTACTACTTTCCGCACCATGATGACGCACGCGTGCATCAGGTGGATGCATCGCGGCATTGACTAGGCACGCTTTTGTGCCAAAGGGACCGTTTCTTCGGGACAATCCAGCGGTTGGCATCCGTTTTGCTTTTACTGGCAATGACCCCAACAGGCTGACCCCGGCAGGAGCAGATTGACATGAACTCGCAGATTGCACATCCCAGCGCCAACACGTTGCCGACAAATGTCGTGAACAACCATGACCAGGCTGAGTCCACCGTCTATGGTGGCCCCTATCCCTGGCAAATTCAGGGCTGGGCAAAACTCGTCCGACGGGCCCTGCGCCGACGCGAGTACACGCGCTGGGTTGATGACTACTGCAATCCACTGACGGTAAACGGCACCGAACGCCTGGCGGACCTCACCAAACCCGCAATATTTATTGCCAACCACCAGAGCCACATGGATACGCCGGTGATTGTTGCAGCACTCCCGGAGGAGATCCGCCGCAACCTCTATTTTGGCGCTGCGGCTGACCGGTGGTTTGTTAAAGGCAAGAAAAAGCTCATCCTGCAGCCATGGTACCAGTCGCTGGCACTGGGAAACTTTCCGATTCACCGGGGCGGCGGTTCCAGAACGCTGGACTACGCGCGGTGGCTGCTGGATCAGCAGTGCAACATCTGCATCTTTCCCGAGGGTACCCGCGCAACGTCCGATGAACTGGGCGAATTCCGCCACGGCGTGACCCTGCTCGCCCGCGCTGCCCGGGTTCCCGTGGTGCCTGTAGTCCTGAAAGGGCTGCGGGAACTGCGACCCAAGGGCAGCCGGACTGTCACACCCGGGCCGGTCAGCGCAACGATCCTTGAGCCAATCAATCTGTCCAGCGACCTTCCCGTGGCAGAAGCAACAGCCTTGTTGCGGAGCGCCATGAACCGGGAATTCAGTGGCGCGGCGCTCGACAGCACCGCGCCATTCGCCCCTGCCGAGCCACAGCGGGAGCCGAGTGCCCGGGCAGCCTGATCGCCGGGCAGCGTGCCTGCTGCCGTCTTCCGCCATTCGTGCCAGAATAAGGCAACAACAGGGCCAGAGTGCAGGAAGACCATGGACACAGTGTCGGTGCAGAGGCAGGGTGCGGTATCCATTATTTCAATCAATCGTCCCGAGGTCAGAAACGCTGTAGATGGCCCCACTGCGGCCCTGCTTGCCGAGGCTTTCAAGGCTTTTGATGCCGATGAGGCGCAGGCCGTTGCCATCCTGACAGGCGCGGGCGACACCTTCTGTGCCGGCGCTGATCTCAAGGCCGTGGCGAGTGGTCGCGGCAATCGGGTGGGATCAGGGGGTGACGGTCCCATGGGGCCCACCCGGATGCTGCTGGGCAAACCAGTCATTGCCGCGATTGAGGGTCATGCGGTTGCCGGCGGCCTTGAACTGGCACTCTGGTGTGATCTTCGCGTTGCCGCCACTAATGCCGTGTTTGGGGTTTACTGCCGCCGCTGGGGTGTACCCCTTGTGGACGGCGGCACAATCCGCCTGCCGAGGCTTATTGGCCAGAGCCATGCCCTGGACATGATACTTACCGGTCGCGGTGTTTCTGGTGAAGAAGCCCTCAGCATGGGACTCGCCAATCGACTGTCCACACCCGGCACTGCCCTGGCGGATGCAATCGCGCTCGCCAACAACCTGGCGGCCTTTCCCCAGCGCTGTCTGCGCGGCGATCGCCTTTCGTCCTACCAGCAGTGGAGCCTGCCACTCGACGAAGCCCTGGCAAACGAGACGAAGATTGGCCGGGAGGTCATTGCGTCCGGCGAAACGCGTGCCGGTGCTGCCCGCTTTGCCAGCGGCAAAGGACGCCACGGTAATTTTGATGACATCGATTAAGGTTGAGCAGCTGGCCAAAACCTACCAGGTGCCGGTGCGGGAAGCCGGGCTTGGAAACGCGTTAAAGAGCCTCTTCCGCCGCGAGACGCGTGATGTACCTGCGGTCACACCGATCAGTTTCACCATCAATCCCGGTGAAGTTGTTGGTTTCCTGGGGCCAAACGGGGCTGGTAAGACCACAACCATCAAGATGCTGTCCGGGCTGCTTCACCCGTCCGGCGGCAAGGTCTCGGTACTGGGCTTTGAGCCGGCAAAACGGGAGCGGGACTTCCTGCGTCGTATCACGCTGGTCATGGGCCAGCGTAACCAACTGCTCTGGGACATTCCCGCAATCGATTCCTTCGAACGCAATCGGGCGATTTACGAGCTGGACAGGGGTCGCTACCGCGAGACCCTGGCGCAGTTGACCGAACTGCTGGACCTGGAACCCTTGCTCACCAAGCCGGTACGCAACCTGTCACTGGGTGAGCGTATGAAGTGTGAAGTTGCCGTCTCACTGCTGCACGAACCCGACATGCTGTTCCTGGATGAACCCACCATCGGGCTGGACGTTACCATGCAACGCAAACTGCGCCAGTTTATTGCTGACTACAACCAGCGTACCGGCGCCACGGTACTGCTGACATCACACTACATGGCCGACGTCCAGGCATTGTGCAAGCGGGTCATTGTCATACACCACGGCGCTATCCTGTTCGACGGTGATCTCGCCGCGCTGGTTGAACAGTTCACCGCCTACAAGACCATCACCGTCAAACTGCCGGACGCCACGGGTGACTACCGCCAGTACGGCGAGCTAGTGGCACGCTCGGCTGACGCTTTTACCCTGCGCCTGGCAAAATCCGAAGCGCCTGCCGTGACCGCGCGCCTGCTGGCTGACCTGCCGGTTGTTGATCTTTCCGTGGAAGATCCGCCGATTGAAGAGGTCATAGACAGCGTATTCACCCAGCGGGCTGAGGCATGAATCCCGGTTATTATCCGGGGCTTTACCGCGCTTTCATGAAAGCCGCCATACTCGGCAATATCCAGTATCGGGCATCGGGTATGATCTGGATGATCGGCTCCATCCTGGAGCCGCTGATCTATCTTGTCGTGTGGTCAACGGTGGCCAGCGAACGCGGCGGCAGCGTGGGCGGTTACTCGGCGCGCGAGTTCGCCGCCTATTACATTGTGCTGCTACTGGTCAACCACCTGACATTTACCTGGATCATGCAGGTCTTCCAGTTCCGGATACAGTTTGGCCAGCTCTCCTACGAACTGTTGCGGCCCGTCCATCCCATTCATGCTGATGTGACCGATAATATTGCCTACAAGATCGTGCAGATGACCGTCATGCTGCCCGCGCTGGTCATTCTGGTGATTCTCTTTGATCCACAGTTCGGCTTTACACCCCTGACCATCGCCATGGCCATTCCCGTGCTCCTACTGGCGTTTACCGTGCGCTTTTTGATGGAGTGGACACTTGCCCTCGCTGCTTTCTGGACCACACGCACCATTGCCATCAACAACACCTACTTTTCAGTGACCCTGTTCCTGTCCGGTCGCATTGCACCAATTGCACTGCTGCCCGCCTGGCTGCAGGACACCGCACAGATCTTGCCTTTCTACTACGTCATTGCATTCCCGGTTGAGATCATTAATGGCAACATCACCGGCCAGGCAATTGTTGATGGCATATTGATGCTGTGCGGTTGGCTGGTGATCACCTTTTTCCTGATGCGCCTGGTCTGGCGGCGCGCGATCCGCACCTTCTCGGCAGTCGGGGGCTGACAAGGTGTTCAAGCTCGCCTGGACTTTTCTCAAGATCAGCGCCCTGAACGAGATGGCCTATCGCGCCAACTTTTTTTTCCAGGCTTTTGAATCCACGCTGGCGCTTGCAACAACCCTCGGGACTGCCGCAATTGTCTACTCACAGACAACCGACCTTGCCGGCTGGAACCATGCCCAGCTGATCAGCCTCCTCGGCATCTATTACATGGTGCTTGGCAGCATCAACTTCGTAATCTCACCCAGCCTCAACAAGTTCATGGCTGACATCATTGACGGCAAGCTGGATTTCACCCTGACCAAACCGCGGGACAGCCAGCTGCTTGTCAGTATCAGCGAGTTTCGCCTGTGGAAACTGCTGGACGTCTTACTCGGAATGGGCGTACTCGGCTATGGCCTCAACCTGCAGTTGCAGGACACCGGCACGGCAGCGGCGCTGCTGTTTACCCTTGCGCTACTCTGTGCGGGGGTGATCGTCTACAGCTTCTGGATCATGCTGGCGACCCTGGCGTTCTGGTTCATCCGCATCGAGAACATTACCCAGATTTTCTGGGCAATGTTTATTGCCGCGCGCTGGCCCGTCACCATTTACCCCACCTGGCTGCGTTGGACGCTCACACTGCTGGTGCCCGTTGCTTTTGCGGTCACCGTACCCGCCGAGGCTATTGCCGGCAAGCTAACGACGGAAACCCTGTCTTTTGCCGTATTGTTTGCCATGGGGCTGGCATTTGCGTCACGCAAATTCTGGCAGTTTGGCGTTCGCTTTTATGCCGGCGCTTCCGCCTGACCGATGTTTACAAACCAGACTGATGATCAAGAATCTCGCCATAGTGGCTTTACTGACAACCAACCTGGTGTTTGGCGTTGCCCTCATGCAGCGCGGCCTGGAGGACAACCCGGTGACCAGTGTGGCTGTCAACAGCGGAAAACCACCCGCCCGGGCAGCGGCACCCGGCACCGCAATGTCGATACCGGATACAACACCAAGTGGGCAAACGACCCCGGACCTTAGCCAGGACGCTCCCTTGCCGGACCTGGTCCAGGAGCTTCGTGCAGCGGGACTCCCCGAGCGCCTGGTCCGGCAGATGGTTCTGTCAGCACTCAGCCTTGAGCGGCCCGGACCTGCCGAGTCTGTCCTGGACACACCTTACTGGCGCCAGCCGGAAACCAGTGTCATTGACAGTGTCAACCGGCGGCTGAACTGGCAGGCAGAGCAGCGACTGATGCTGGTTGACCTGTTTGGCGAGGCGGTGGTCGATGATCCCCTGTTCGCACACCTCTTTCGACCACTGGACAACAGCCTGCCCTTCCTCACGAGCGACAAGCAGATTGCCTTGCATGAACTCAAGGCCAGACAGGATGCTTTGAACCGGGAAGCCATTCGCGGCGGCATGACGCGGGAAGCACGGGAAGACATGATGCTGCGGCGGGAGGAATTTGATTTGAGTCTCAGCACACTTCTCTCCCCCACGGAACGATTCGAGTATGACCTGCGGGAGTCACGTGCGGCTGACGCATTACGCCGGGACCTCTCCCTGCTGGACTACAGTGAACAGGACTTTCGCGAGATTTTTGCGATACGCCGGGAAACTGCCGAGTCCCTGGTCGGCGAGCGCAGGGCGGATACCCGCGATGTCATGGAACAGCGGACTCGCGACTACCTGGGTGAGTCCCGCTTTGAAGAATACCAGCGATCCCAGGACCCGGCCTTCCGGTCACTGACGCAAATCGGTGAGCGCTACGGTAAATCTGACGCGGTTGTCATTGCCATGTACGACGAAACCCGGCAGGCAGAAGCAAAGATGCGGGCCATTTTCCAGGATGAAACCATCAGCCGCGAGGACAGGCGAGCGCGCACCGAAACCGTCTGGAATGAAACCCTGGCGCGGATCGAAAGCGTGGCTGGTCCGGATGCCGCCGCATCCGTCCGGGCAAACGGCAGTCAACTGGGTATCATTCCGCGCCCCCGCCCGGCCGGTCGACCGCCTTTTGCCAGGGTAACCAACTGATCCCCGGTCTTGCGACTGGCGATACAGCTGAATTCCCGACATACTGACCCGACCCTAGCAACCGGAGTCTTGCCCATGGGCTGGTCAGTTGTTCGTCCTACCGGGCTCACCTATCACCAGGCTACCCTTTCCACCAAGGGGTATACCCTGTTTACGCCGCACGGTGATACCCATAGCTATCTGATTGATATGGCCGGTCGAATTGTTCATCGCTGGCACTTCACCCACATACATCCCGGCTACGGTCGCCTGCTGGAAAATGGCAACCTGCTGATGACCGGCTCTGATGTGAACCTGCCAGATCCCCCCCGTGACGAACCCACCAAGGCACCACCGCCGTTTGCGACCCATATCACGCGACTCGGTGGTTACCATACCACCCTGTGTGAGGTGAACTGGGCGGGTGAAGTTGTCTGGCAGTATGACAACGCGGCACAGCATCACGATTTCTACCGCTTCCCCAACGGCAACACGATGGTGCCCGAATGGGTTGAACTTCCCGAGGAGCTGCACAAGCGTGTCAGGGGCGGCTACCGGATGCCACGTGAGCGATTGCCACGGCTGCTCGGAGACGACCTGGTGGAGGTGGATGCCAGCGGTGTGGAAGTTCGCCGCATCCACACCTGGCAACTGCTGGACCCGGTCAAGGACCCCATCTATCCGACCACCCGGCGCTGGGAATGGACCCACGTGAATGGCATTGATGTCAACGAGGCAGGCGACATAGTGTTTTCTGCCAGAAATGCCGACCGGGTCGCCATCATTGACAATGCGACGGGTGAACTCCGCTGGAAGTTTGACAAGACGCACGGCCAGCACAACCCGACATTTACACCCGCGGGCAACATCCAGATCTTTGACAACGGCAAAGACGGTTCCAGGGTGCTTGAGGTCAACCCGGCAACCAACGAGATTGTCTGGCAATATCGCGGGATGCCATCCCAGCAGTTTTTCAGCGGCCATATTTCCGGCGCATCCCGCCTTGCCTCTGGCAACCTGCTGGTATGCGAGGGTACCAGTGGCAGGCTATTTGAAGTTAATCGCCAGCACCAGGTGGTCTGGGAGTTCATCAACCCCTTCATCAACCTGAACAAGCGAGGTGAGCCGACCGTCAGTATTTACCGGGCACACCGTTATTCACCTGATTTTCCAGGCTTTTCCGGGCGCGACCTGGACCCGGGCAGATTTGCCAATCTGAACCGGGCAACCGGTCTCGCGTAAAATCATTTTCTTTTGACGTCGGGGCAGAGATGCAATCAATAGAGAAAGCTGAATCCATCAACGTGCTGGGCGGGCAACTTGAACCCTGTAGTACGGAGCCGCTGACCGGTTTTTTTCGCGACGGCTGCTGCAATACCTGCCAGGAGGATGTCGGGTCGCATACGGTTTGTGTGCTGGTCACCACTGCCTTCCTTGAATATTCCCGCTTCGTTGGCAATGACCTGTCGACGCCGCACCCGGAATTTGACTTTCCCGGACTCAAGGATGGAGATCGGTGGTGTCTTTGTGCCGCACGCTGGCTCCAGGCTTATGAAAAGGGGGTTGCACCCCGAATATTCCTGCGCAACACGCATATGCGCGCCACTGACATCATCCCGCCTGACCTGCTGCAGGAATATGCGGTCAGGGTTAACTGAACAGGTAACAAGGACAAACGCATGAGACTTGAAGGCAAACGGGTGCTCGTCACCCAGTCAACAGACTACATGGGGCCGGCAATCACCGACCTGTTTTCGGCAGAAGGTGCAAAGGTCACCCCGGTCCCCGGCATTGTGCCTTTTGGCGAGGCCTTCCAGGCTTACCTGGCACAAACGGGTACAGACTTCGATATTGTGGTGGCAAACCTCGCCCATGATCCGTGCAACCGGCCGGTTGCCGGGATTGAGGACGCAAGCTGGCAGGCGCTGTTCGATACCATGGTGCATCCGCTGATGGCCATTGTCCGCGCGTTTGCGCCGGTTATGGCGGCCCGCGGTGGTGGCAAGATTGTCGCTATTACCAGCGCCGCACCGCTTCGCGGCATACCGGGGTCCACCGCCTATTGTGCGGCACGTGGTGCCCAGAACGCTTTTGTTCGCGCGGCCGGACTCGAGTTTGCCGGCGCCGGGGTCAATATCAATGCGGTGGCACAGAACTACGTCAGCAATCCCGCTTATTTCCCCGACGACCTGGTGGCATCCGAGCGGTTTCAGAAACACCTCAGCCGAAATGTACCCAGGGGTCGTATTGCCGAGGCCCGGGAATCTGCTGAACTGGCCCTCTTTTTGGCCTCAGACAACAGCAACTTTATTGTCGGCCAGGTTGTACCCTTTGCGGGCGGTTGGGTGACATCCACCTGAAACCCGGGTCAATGAGGGATGTATCAAGTGGCAGAATGGCCAAATATTAATTTTATGTAAAGATTTTTGGGGATTTCTGCTAATGTGCCCCATGCAACAACCCTTCTTCCGGTGAGTGAGGTGGCCGAACGAACCTTTTATGAATCAAAGATCCGATATTTTTTCACGCCTGTTTGGTGATTCGCTGATCACCCCGATCAAGCATCACATGGCCGTCTGCAACCGCACGGCGGAGACACTGGTTCCCTTTTTTGACGCTGTCCTGCTGGACAATTTCCAACTGGCTTCAACCATCCAGCACCAGATCTGTGAGTTGGAACAGGAGGCTGATGTCCTCAAAAAGCACTTCCGACTCCAGTTGCCCAGTGGCATGCTGCTCTCGGTTTCGCGCAACGACCTGCTTGAACTGGTGCGTGCCCAGGACAAGATTGCGAATGTTTCCCGTGACCTGGCAGGCCTGGTATGTGGGCGGGCAATCCATTTCCCGGGCACAATCAAGGGTGAGATCAGGGTCTGCATTGGAAGCGCTGTTGCAACCGTTCAGGCACTGGAAGAAACACTGAACAACCTGGATACGCTGGTTGGTACCGGATTCATTCCCAGTCGCATGCGCCTGATCGAGGCCGGCGTGGACAGTGTTGATGACAAGGAGCGGCTCTCGGACTCGAATGAAAGTGAAGCCCGCCATCGGCTTTTCGACATCGAGAACAAGATGGATCCCATTGACGTCATGTTCCTCTATCAGGTCATTGACCTGATTGGAGAAGTTGCCGACCGCGCCCAGGCTGTCGCCAACCGGATTCGTATTGTCATCGCCAACTGATCGCAACTGATTGCACGGGCGGCAAGCCAGCCATTATTCCTCTCCTGCCAACCGGCAATACAATCGGATATCCAGCACGCAAAAAAAAGGGCGCCATCAAGGCGCCCTGAGAGGGAGACAATACTGGATGCTAGGTTCGGACAAATTCCGGATAAGCTTCCACACCACACTCCGTGGTATCGACACCGGTGTATTCCTCTTCCTCGGACACCCGGATACCCACGGTGAACTTGAGGGCTGCCCAGACAATTGCGCTGACAACAAACACCCAGACAAAAATTGTCAAACCACCAATAATCTGACCGCTGAAGCTGGAACCGTCATTGGTGATGGGTACCAGCAACAGACCCAGGATACCGCAGCTGCCGTGAACCGAAATGGCACCCACCGGGTCGTCGATCTTGATGCGATCAAGCGCCAGGATGGAGAACACCACCAGTACACCACCCAGCGCACCAAATATGGTTGCCTGCAGGGCAGTCGGCGTGGAAGGTTCAGCCGTAATTGCCACCAGACCCGCCAGTGCACCGTTCAACATCATGGTCAGGTCTGCACGGCCAAACATGATGCGGGAAACGATCAGGGCCGCAATTGCGCCACCTGCTGCAGCGGTGTTTGTGTTCAGGAACACCATCGCCACCGCGTTGGCATTGGCAATATCACCCAGTTTGAGCACCGAACCACCGTTAAACCCGAACCAGCCCATCCAGAGAATGAACGTACCCAGGGTCGCCAGCGGTAGATTGGCACCGGGAATTGCCATGACCTGGCCGTCCTTGCCGTACTTGCCTTTCCTGGCACCCAGGAAGATGACACCGGCAAGTGCTGCCGCAGCGCCCGCCAGGTGGACAATGCCGGAACCCGCAAAGTCACTGAAGCCAAGATCACCAAGGTTATACATACCGAATACGGCATTACCACCCCAGGTCCAGCCACCTTCCATCGGATAGATGAAACCGGTCATGACAACCGCAAATGCCAGGAATGCCCAGAGCTTCATCCGCTCAGCCACCGCGCCTGAAACAATTGACATGGCTGTGGCAACGAACACCACCTGGAAGAAGAAGTCGGAGGCACCTGAATAAATCGAACCGCCGCGGAAGCCGTCTTCGCGCGCCGCGAAGTCAGCCAGCACTGCGTCCGCATCCACATCAGCAATACCCGCGAGGAAATATTCCCCGCCGTACATGATTGCGTAGCCGCAGACGAGATACATGACACAGGATATAGAAAACAGTGCCACGTTCTTGGTGAGAATTTCCGCCGTGTTCTTGGCACGCACCAGCCCGGCTTCGAGCATGGCAAAACCTGCTGCCATCCACATCACCAGCGCACCGCATACGAGGAAATAGAATGTATCTATTGCGTATTGAAGCTCAAACGTTTGGTCCACAAATACCTCCCGATCTGTTTTGGTTAGTCATCGCCCTGTAAATAGCAAAGTTGATGCCACTTCCGGAAAACGCTTGTGTGGTGGGGACTTGCGAGGATTCCGGCACCCGAAAGGTCCCGGCAGGCGCACTCTAATGATGCATGGCGCCTATGGGTGCGCCATTTTGCGGCACTGTCTTGGTGCAACAATGCCTGTTGTGGTGCGTACTACAACAAGATGCCGTTCATGATGGTGAATAAGCCTGGGCTGGTAGCCAGAGAACAATATCCTGCAGCAGGAAAATGATGGCGAGGCCAATCAGTTGCAGACAGACAAACGGGACCACACCCCGGTAGATGGTACTGACCCTGATCTCCGCCGGTGCAACCCCTTTCAGGTAAAAGATGGCGAAACCCACTGGCGGCGTCAGGAAAGACGTTTGCAGGCAGACCGCAAACATCACGGTGAACCAGATCAGGTCAAAACCCAGCGCCTGCACCACGGGACTCACCAGGGGCAGGACAATCAAGGTGATCTCAATCCAGTCCAGGAAAAAGCCCAGCAGGAAAGTAACAACAAGAATGGTAATGAGGATACCGGTTGGCTCAAACGGTAATCCCATCAACAGCCCCTTGATCAGTTCATCACCACCCAGACCGCGCAATACCAGGGAATAGGCGGTGGCGCCGAGGAAAATGGCAAAAATATAGGCTGTCGTCCGGGTTGTTTCACGCAGTACGTGGCGCAGCACCTCCAAATTGAGCTGTCGGTTCATCCACGCCAGCAATGCAGCACCAAATGCACCAACACCCGCTGCTTCCGTTGGCGTGGCAATACCAAAAAAGATTGAACCCAGTACGGTGACAATCAAGCCGGCCGGTGCCAGCATGGCCACCAGAACGTCCATGACAAGGGCCCGGTCAACAGGTTCAGGCGTTTCCGGCAAAGGCGCTGCCGCCGGGTTCAGGCGGGCATATACCAGGATGTAAACAACAAACAGGCAGCCAAGCAACAAACCCGGAAACAGCGCACCCAGGAAAAGATCACCCACGGGCATTGCCAGCCGGTCTGCCATCAGAACCAGCATGATGCTGGGCGGAATCAGGATTCCGAGGGTGCCGACCGCACACACGGTGCCAACCGCCAGCTCCTGTTTGTAGCCACGCTCGAGCATGGGCGGCAGACCGAGCAACGCCAGCAGCACAACCGACGCACCTATGATTCCCGTGGATGCCGCCAGCAACACCCCAATCAACGCAACCGCGACGGCCATGCCCCCCCTGACAGAACCAAACAGGCGTGCCGCATCTGTCATCAATCGTTGTGCAATACCTGCGCGGTCAAGCATCAGACCCATAAAGATGAACATTGGCAGGGCCACCAGGACCCAGTTGTTCATCACGTCCCAGATCCGGTCTGCCACCAGGGTGCTGTATTCCCAGTCGATGTGGACCGGCAGGCCAAGGTCGATACGCGCAATGATCCCAAGCGCAGTAAACAGAACGGCAAGCCCACCCAGCACCCAGGCAACGGGAAAACCCGTGAATATCAGCAGGACAAAAGCGAAAAACATGAGGATCGAGAGGATGTCACCCACCGCCATCAGTCAGACTCCGCCAGGAAGAGAAAATTAACAACCCGACTGAGGCGCGCTAGCACGGCGAGGAGCAGCAGCAGAAAACCAAGTAGCAGAAAACTCTTGATAAACCAGCGGAACGGCAGTCCTCCCGGCGCCTCCGAGACTTCGGATGTCTCGAAGGAATAGACAACAAAGGGCACGGAAGCAACCAGCACCAGGATAATAAAGGGGAGGAGCAGCAAGAGAATCCCGTAAAGTTCGATCCATGCCCGCGTTGTCAGCGAAAGTCGTTCACGCACAACGTCCACCCGGATATGCGAGTCCGAGGCATAGGCATACGACAAACCCAGCAGGAAACCTGCCGCATAAAGGTGCCACTGGATTTCCTCAAACTCGATCCGGCCCTGGGCAAACAGGTAGCGCATGATCACGTTAACAACAATCACACCCAGCAGGACTACCCAGATCCAGGAGGCAATTTCACCGATGGCCCTGATCCAGGTATCAATTCGGCGCGACAGGGATGTATGCGGCAGATCCAAGGCTAGGGAGACCCTGGACAAACAGGTGCAACGCTGTGCGACTTGAAGCGTGCCGGGGCAAGGCGCACTCCGCCGCTAATGGCCTTAGCCCCTGGCAAGGGGCGCAACGCCGCAGCGGTGCGCTTCAGGTTGCGCCCGTAGGGGCTTATCTGTGAGCCAGCGTTGTGCATATTTGTTCAGCGTCTCCCTAGAAATCCCTGGGCAGGTAAGCGTGATCTTTCCAGATCCTGTAGGTTGTCATGAACTGGTGCTGGGAATCCATAATGCGTTTGAACATCGGGTCTTTTGCCGCCTCCTCAGCCAACACTTTTTGCGTGGTGGCCTGCAACTGTTTTAACACGTCACGGCTGAACCTGACAGGCGTGACCCCTTTTGACGGGAACCCCTGCAACACTGCTCCCTGGATTGCTTCACCATGGGCCAGGTTGCGGATCACGCCTGCCGTGCAGGCCATTTCGATGAGTCCCCTGTCGGCATCCCCGAGCGCGGCCCAGCGCGAGGCGTTGACCACCAGGTGTGATGCGGTAAAAGTCTGGTGCCAGCCCGGGAAATAATTGAACTTTGCAACCCGGTCAAAGCCGAGCATCTGGTCCACTGCGGGCATGGAAAATTCCGTTGCATCAATCGCGCCTTTTTCCAGTGCCTGAAAAATCTCGCCGCCGGGGATCAGGGTCACGGACGCACCCAGTTCCTGCAATACCCGGCCCCCGAGACCTGCAAAACGGATCTTCAGCCCCTGGAAATCTTCCGTCCGTTCAATAGGCACACGAAACCAGCCCGCCGTTTCCGGCCCCACGATACCGCACAGAATCGGCACGACACCATGATCGCGGTAGAGCAGTTCCGTCAGCATCCGCCCCTCATCCTCGTAGTACCAGGCGGCAAACTCCCAGGGCTCCATGCCAAATGGTACGGCAGACACCAGCGGTGTGGCGGGAATCCGGCCCTGGTCGTAGCCAACCCAGGTATAGCCGGCCTCGATCTTGTTGTCCCTCACCCCCTCGGTAATGCTGAAAGGCGGGATCAGGGTGCCGGGTTCATAGACATCAAGCCGGATGCGGCCACCGGTAACACGCGCCAGCTCCGCCGAAACCTCCAGAACATTGTCGCCCAGCGCCGGCAGGTTGGTGCCAAAAGCCACGGGTACCCGCCATCGCACCTCCTGACCGGTGGCAGCCCTGCTTGTTATGGGGGCCGCCACAGAACCGCCACGAAGTGCCAGGGCACCGATGATGCCGGCCAGAAAAGCAAAAGACACGGCCAGCGCCGCTGTTCGGTTGTTCCAGGGGTTCTTCCGGTTCATAAATCACCTTTCCTGCTCACAGGGGTATACTAACGCTCATTGTGCACCAGATGCGCGCGGCGGGCTTCAACCCGGCAGGCGCCCCAGAATCTATCCAGGAAAACCCGTGCAACAACCCGAATGGTTCAGGAACCTGGTCAACAGGCCCCGCCAGACCCGGTTCACCCAGGTGGATGGCGCACGCATCCATTTTGACGTGTGGGGCACTGACCCTGACAAGCCCCATCTGCTGTTTGTCCATGGCAATGGTGCACAGAGCCACTGGTGGGACTTCATCGCGCCTGCCTTCATCGACCGGTTTAATCCTGTTGCCATGGACATGAGCGGCAACGGTGATTCGGAACACCGCACCCGCTATACGGCGACCGGTTTCGCAAATGAGATCATGGGTGTACTCGACGCACTGGGCAATGCCCCGGCTATTGTTGTCGGCCACAGCTTTGGCGGAACCATGACGAGAATTGCCGCTTATCTGCACGGGGAAGCCCTGACGGGCATTGTACTGGTGGACTCTATGGTGAGCACCCACCGCACCCAGCGTCCGCCGCCCCCGCTGCCGCGCACACAACGGCGCTTCTATCCTTCCCTTGAAGCAGCCAAGAGGCGCTTCCGGCTGCGGCCGCCGCAACCCTGCGCCAACGACTATATTATCGATTACATTGCGGAGCATTCCGTACGTGGCTCGCCAGATGGCTTCTACTTCAAACTCGACCAGACGATGTTCGCGCGGTTTGAGGACACACCGGGCATTAAAATCCCGGATGCCGCGACCACAATCCGCGAGACGGCCTGCCCGGTGGGATTTATCCTCGGTGACAACAGCCGGTTCTTTCCTGCCGAGGCCAGGGCCCTGGTGTCATCACTGATTGAACCGGACCTCCTGCGAACAGTGCCCGGTGCCTGGCATCACGTTTTTCTCGACCAGCCCCTCCTGTTTATCGACGCGCTTGGGGAGATCCTGGAAAACATGAAGAAAGGGGATTAACGCGGCGCGGAGGTTCCGTCGTCGATCGTAATGCGCTGCATGCGGCGGTGCTGGGGCCAGTAGTCATTCACCGGTTTGTGCTGGACAATCCGGTTGTCCCAGAATGCCACGGAGTTCTGTTGCCAGCGGAACCGGCAGGTATATTCAGGCGTGACCACGTGGTCAAACAGGAATTCGAGCAGCGCCTGGCTCTCTTTCTGTTTCATACCCTTGATGGATACGGTAAACAGCGAGTTGACATACAGGCACTTTCGGCCAGATTCCGGGTGTGTTTTGACAACAGGGTGCTCAACCGGCGGATTGGCAGCCACCATTGGGGCCAGGCGCTCGCGGCCGCCCGGGGCAGCCAGGCTTTCCTTGAAACCAAAACTGAAATCGTGGATGGCAGTGAGGGATGACAGGAACTGCTGCATCGCATCGGACAGCCCTTCATAGGCCGCCGACATGCTCGCAAACAGCGTGTCCCCCCCGCGCTCAGGAATGATAACGCCGTGCAGGATCGAACCCAGTGGCGGGTTTTGCCGGAACGTCATGTCTGTATGCCACATCTCGATCATTGATGGATGATCACGATCGTTCTCGAGAATGGTGAGCTGCGGATACCCCTCAACGTGGGGATAAGCTTCGTGTAGCTGGGGTACGCCAAACCGTTCTGCCAGTGCCGCATGAGCGGGTGGTGTCAGGGGCTGGTCCCGGAAAAAAAGCACCTCGTAGTCGAGCCAGCCCTGCTTCAGGGTCGCAAAGTCTTCCGCCGACAGGGGCGCACACAAATCCAGGCCGGACACCTCAGCCCCAAGAGCACCTGCACATGGCGAAAAACGGATCAACGGGTCACTTGCTCCTGGCGTCTAGCCGAGCGCCTCTAGCCGAGCGCCTCCAGTTGCTGCAGCAGTTTGTCAGCACGCGCCTCCAGCTCCACAATCAGTTCTTTGGATTTGTGTACTGAAAGCGCCACCACGCGATCCGGACCGAGCTTCTTCAGGCCTTTGCGGATCTCGGTGGCGTTCGCTTTAATATCATCAATCTGGCTCATTGCCTGCTCCCTGAAAATGCCGCGCAATGATACTGCATTTGAATCAATCAATGTAACCGGCTTGCTATACTTCAGCCCACCACAGCAACAGACACTGGACCAACATGCAAAGGCGACTGGAACTCAGCTATCACGGTTCAACACTCACGGTAGAGTTTGGAGAGCCACCCGGAGCACGCCTTTTGGTGAACGGACTGGTGCGCGAGCAGGCATCAGGTGACGGCAACAACTGCTTGCTGCGACTTTCTACCACGGTCCAGACCGACTACGAGTGGCATGAGTTTGTCGAGGCCCTTGTCAGTTACGCCGATTCAAACATCCAGGTGCAGTTGTTGGCCAACAAGGCGCTGCTGCTCGACGAAACCTGCCAGAGGGAAACCAAGTCATGAAACTCGCCAAAGACTTTATCGACATTGGCCTGCAGACCAACCAGCGTGATCCAATGCTGACGTTCTGGCAACAGGAGGTAGGTCTGCCGTACGAGGAACTGTTGAAGGTGGGTGGTGGCACGCACCAGCACCGGCATTCACTGAATGGGTCGGTATTCAAGCTGAATCACGTTCGCGAGCCGTTGCCTGCTGATGACCCGACCGGATACGTCAAACTGCATGTAGCGCGCAAGGGCATCACCGCTCCTGTTGAACTTACCGACCCCGATGGCAACCAGGTTGTGCTGGTGCCGGAAGGCCACGCGGGCATTACCCATATTGGCCTGACCCTACAGGTCTCGTCACTGGCCTCGTTCAGGCATTTCTACGAACAGGTCCTGCAGATTGAATCCCTGGGAGACAACACCTATCGTTGGGGCACCACTCTTTTGTTCCTCGAGGAAAACCCGGCAAAAGCACCCGTGCGGCAAATGCGTGGTCTCGGCTATCGCTATATCACGGTGCAGGTCTGGCAGGTTGATGAAGAACACGCCGGCGTGCTCGCCCGCGGTGGGACCGAGGGGCGCCCGCCCGTCACCCTAGGGAGCACCGCAAGGATCAGTTTCGTGACGGATCCCGACAA
Source organism: Pseudomonadota bacterium (assembly GCA_047947185.1). Lineage (GTDB taxonomy): Bacteria > Pseudomonadota > Gammaproteobacteria > Pseudomonadales > Azotimanducaceae > JANQJA01. The sequence goes on along the minus strand of CP170502.1, from coordinate 4,848,647 downwards.
CAACTGGATTGAAGTATCCCAGCGCGCGTCGCTCACGGGCGACCTGGGGAAGACATAGGCATTACACCGGGGGAGGCAGGACTTTCCCTTGATATCCCTGGGGTTAACAACAAAAAGGAAGCGCGTGATGCAGCCAAAGACCAACGAGGAACCGTTCAGTCCCTTTTCACGCGGTCCCGACTGGCGTGTCTGGTTCGGTATTGTCATCTCAGTGCTGTGGACCGCGATGCTGGCGGTATACATTTCGGCCCAGGTCGGCTGGACCCACATCGGTGAAACCGGCATGGACACGTTGGGCAGCTTTCTTGAGGGCGCATTTGCCCCTCTCGCCTTCCTGTGGTTTGTACTGGCTTTCTTTTCGCAGCAGAAGGAGCTGTCGCAAAACACTACTGCCATCAAAATGCAGTACGTCGAAATCCAGAAGTCGGCTGAACAGGCGGTGATTCAGTCGGAAGCCATCCGGGCGTCCGAGATGCACGCGCGCAAGGAGTCTTTTCTCCGTATCGCCGACAGTGTCAGGCAGCAGTTGGGTGTCATCATGGGGTTTCTCTATCTCTCCAGCCAGGGCGCCGGTGCCAGCGGTGCTGTTTCCGGCGACCGGATTGCCAGCCTGTGGTCCAGCATGAGTAATAACGATCCCGAGGTGTTCTCCCGCACCATGCTGCAGCTGCTGTTCCGCCACGGTGAGCGCTACGCCTACAAGCTGCTGTACGGTACGGCCGTCCGCACGCGCCACTCCGAGAACTTCATTTTCAACTTCGAACGTCTGATCCGGGTTGCAGAAGCCTGTGATGATGATGGCATGATCCGGGATTCGCTGATCGGGAGCACACATGGCTATGTCTATAATCACATGATCCGCTTTCGTGACCATCCACCCGTCGGCTTCACCTATGGCATCTATGACTTCGATCCTGACGTAATAGACTGACACAATAACCCCATACGGACGTCCATCACATGAAACCCGTTTATCTTTACCTGCTCTCCCTGCTGTTTGTGCCCCTCGCAGGCGCCGCGGAAGATCGTTTTGCCAACGTCACCATCAAAACGGTCCCGGTGGTGGGCAACGTTTACGTGTTGTATGGCAGTGGTGGCAATATTGGTGTTTCGCGCGGCGCGGACGGCATACTGATGATAGATGACCAGTACGCACCGCTGGCGACCAGGATAAAGGCGGCGCTGACTGAGCTCGGCAGCGACACGCCCGCTTTTGTCCTGAACACCCACTACCATGGTGACCACACCGGCAGCAACGCCGCATTTGGCCGCGACAGCATCATCATGGCGCACAGCCGGGTGCGCACCCGGCTGCTGAATGGGGAAGAAAAACTGCCCGCTGAGGCACTCCCTGTCATCACCTACGAGCAGCAAGCCAGCATCTTTTTTAACGGTGAAGAAATCCGTCTCGTCCACATGCCGGCCGGCCACACGGATGGTGATACCCTTGTGTACTTCACTGGCTCCAATGTGGTGCACACCGGCGACACTTTCTGGAACGGGCGCTTCCCCTATGTTGACCTGGAGGCTGGTGGCAGTGTCCAGGGGCTTACAAGCAACACCGGGATTGTGCTCGGCACGGTGAATGACACCACCAGCATCATTCCCGGCCACGGCATGCTTGCCAGCAAGCAGGACCTGCGGGACTTTTATGACATGCTGGTGCAGACCACCGCTGCGGTCACCGCTGCCATGGCTGCCGGCCACACGGTGGAACAGATTGTTGCCGCCGGCCTGGACCCGCGATGGCAATCCTGGGGCCAGGGATTCATCAATGAAGAGCGCTGGATCAGGACAATTTTTACCAGCTTTACCAGTCAGTAAATTGACCAGAGGAGCGTGACAGTGCCTGCCCAAAACCCGGTGCAACAAATCAGGGACGACCGTGTCCAGGCCAGGAGACTGGAAGACCCCAACGCAGACGTGTGTTTCCTGGCGCTGGCTGATACCGATGGCAGTGCATCGGTGCGTACGCTGGTGCTGCGCAATATCACAGAAAACCGCTTCCTTTTGTTCATGAACCAGTCGAGTCCCAAATGGAAAATTCTCAATCGCGGCGGTAACTATGAGTTGTTGCTCTGGTACCCCTCCATGCAGCGGCAATACCGGATAACGGGCGGCATCCACAACTGCGATCCGGACTTCGTCCGCCAGAGCTGGCTCAGACGTCCCCGCGGCAGCAAATATCTGGACATCCTGTACGAGCAGACCATTGACCAGAGTGAGCCTATAGCATCCAGGGAAACCCTGGTGGCTGAAATCAACCGCATCAAGGCCAATTTTGACCTTGATACCCAGGTTGCACCGGCAAAAGTGGCCGGCATAGAACTGGTGGCCAGCCGCATCGAGGTGCTGGATCTCAACCGTGAGGACAGGATCTATTACAGAATGTCCTACACCCTTGAAGCGGGAACATGGCAACCGCTTACCCTTGTTCCGTGAAAGGTTATTGCGCCAGGGTCAGGTCTAGAAAATTGGCAATTTCTGGACAAGATCTTTGACAGGCAGAAGAAAGAGACATTAGAATCGTTTGGTCTTTTGACAGGATCATTCGACTTACCGATCTACCAACGTGCCAGCCGTTCTATCCAGGGGGGACAGCTTGGTACGCCGACAGGCACCCTGAGCGTAAAAAGGAGGTGATCCCATTAATAGTCAGTCTATCGAGGGAGCCTCCGAGTTAGCCTTGTAAATCAGGCGTAATTCGGAGCTTGCTCCCATACGTTGACAGAGCCCCGGGTGTCAAAAGCCCGGGGCTTTTCGTTTCCCGAGTCCGTTTCACCACTCCCCCGCGGGTCGGCACCACCGCAGGAGCCCTCAGCTACCGTCTTTCTGCACCGTCCGGATACCGGTCAGGTTGGTAAAACAGGTATCAATTGCCGTAGCCAGGAAGTCTTCCATAAACGCGGCATCTCGCTGGTCTTCCCGGATGGCTGCATACAGTGTCGCCCATAGCCCTGACTTGCCCAGTTTGCGCGCCACAATGGTCTGGTTTTCCATGTATTCATGCAGGGCCCAGTTCGGCAGGCAACTGACGCCCCGCCCGCTCGCAACCAGTTGCACCATCATGGGTGTCAGCTCGGCGGTGCGGATGGACTCGGGCTCCACATCAGCCGGGTCAAGAAAGCGGGTGAAAATATCCAGTCGATCGTGCTCCACCGGGTAGATGATGAGCACCTCGGATGCAAGATCGGCCGGCTCTACAACCGCCTTGGTCGCCAGGCGATGCAACTTGTTGACTGCCAGCATGGCTTCGTAACGAAACAGCGGCACGTATTCGATCCCGGGCAACGCCAGTGGGTCAGACGTAATCACAAGATCAAGGTCACCCCGCACCAGTGCTGGCAGTGGTGCAAAGTTATGTCCACCCGTCAGGTCCAGTTCAACCTCGGGCCAATTGCCGCGATAGCGGTCGATACAGGGAATCAGCCACTGGAAACAGCTATGGCACTCGATACAGATGTGCAACCGACCGGCCTCGCCACCAGCAAGTCGGCCAATATCGCGCTCAGCCGCCTTGAACATGGGTATCACCTCGTCTGCCAGCTGCAGCAGCCGCCGGCCGGCACTGGTGAACCGGGGCGGCCGCGTCTTGCGCACAAACAGCGAACAGTCCAGCCTGTCCTCCAGGTCCTTGATCTGGTGTGAGAGCGCGGACTGGGTCAGGAACAGTCGTTCAGCCGCTTCGACGAGGCTGCCGGTGTCCCTCAGTGCCACCAGCGTCTTTAAATGGCGAAGTTCAATCATGGTTGCCTCTTCATGAACAAGGTTCACGGAAACGGGAATTTCAATTCAAAATGCTCATTTAGTCAACTGCAGGTCCATGGCATTAATTTATGGCTTGACTCACTCCCCCGACACGTGACAATAAGTGGTCTTTTCTTGTGCAAATGCAGTGGAGCCCCGATGTTCAACCCGTCATCCGTGGTCATTAGGCACTTTGTTGATGAATTGGTTGATCGCTACCAGCACATGTATGGCACCAATGAAACGGACATCCATCTGCTGGTGTCGAATGCACGGAACGCCCTTGAGATAATTGCCAACAGTGACGCACCCTACCACGACGTGAATCACACGATCATGGTGACCATGGTCGGGATGGAAATCCTGCGGGGCAAGATACTGATCGAAGGCCGGGTCAACGCCAAGGAGTGGGTCCATTTTGTGGTTTCGCTGCTTAACCACGACATCGGCTATGTCCGGGGTATCTGCCGGGCAGACCGTAGCGGGCGCTATGCGATCAACCAGGAGATGGAAACCATCACCCCACCCGCCGGTGCAACTGACGCTTTTCTGACCCCTTATCATGTTGATCGCGCCAAGATCTATATTTCGGAACGGTTCTCCCAGGACGAGTGGCTTGATGTTGATATCATCATGCACAATATTGAACGCACGCGGTTTCCCGTACCCAGCGAAGAAGACGCGCAGGAAAACACTGATTTTCCCGGTCTGCTCCGCGCTGCTGACCTGATTGGCCAACTGGCGGACCCACAGTACTTTCGCAAAATTGCCGCCCTGTTTGCTGAGTTCAAGGAGACCGGTCAGGCTGCCAAGATGGGCTACACCACGGCAGCGGACCTGCGCGCGGGCTATCCGAAGTTTTTCTGGGACGTGGTGTCACCGTTTATCACAGAGGGGCTCAGGTTCCTCCGGCGCACGCAGGAGGGCCAGAAATGGGTCGCGAACCTATATGCCAACGTGTTCACCGAAGAACACGAGGCGCCCGCCTACGGGCCGGAGCGCAGAACCCGCGGAGAACGCCGGGCCGACGCACCCGGGCTCTTCAAGGTGAAAGAAATTGCCGAAAACGACAAGCGATCCACGGGGCGGCGGGCATCCGACATCCCGGCATCAACATTACCCAACAAATAGGTCCGGCAAGGTCAGGAGACAATCCACAACATTTGGTTAATCTCCGCCAAGCGCATACAATGCCTGCTTTTTTATGCTCGCACGAGAAATAGCCAAGACTTCCGATCCCGGCGCCAGCGCGCAACAGCCCCTGTCAGTGGCGTTGCTCGGCTATCGCAGCAATCCCTTTAGTGGCGGCCAGGGTATCTACCTCCATTACCTGAGTCGCGCGCTTGTCGATCTTGGCCACGCTGTCGACGTGATCTCCGGTCCGCCCTATCCGGATCTAGTACCTGGTGTCCGGCTCATTGAACTGCCATCGCTGGACCTGTTTGCATCACCCAATCATGTAACAGCACTGCGCCTGCACCACCTGAAGTCTTTCAGTGATACCTTTGAGTATTTCAGCATGCTCACGGGCGGTTTCCCCGAACCCTATACCTTTGGCAGAAGACTGGTCCGCCACTTCCGCCGGGTCAGACCCACCTACGATATTGTTCACGACAACCAGTCACTGTGTTACGGCACCCTGGCCCTGCAGCGCATGGGTATTCCCCTTCTGACAACCATTCACCACCCGATCACCAGCGACCTTGAGCTTGCCCTGGCCAATGCAGAAACCTGGCAGGCAAGACTGTTGATCCGGCGCTGGCATTCATTTATTGGCATGCAGAAGAAAGTGGCCAGGGCCCTGCACCACATTGTCACCGTGTCGGAACGCTCGCGCGCGGATATCATTGAGGCCTTTGAGCTGGACCCCCGCCGTGTCCACCTGGTCTATAACGGCATCGATACGGACACTTTCTGTCCCCTGCCCGAGATCACCCGAAAACCCTTCAGGCTGATGGCAACCGCAAGTGCTGACCAGCCACTCAAGGGGTTGCCGTACCTTGTTCGTGCCATTGCTATGCTCAGGCAGAAGTATCCCGACATCAGCCTGACGGTGCTCGGCAAACTCAGGGAAGGTGGTGATACCAGCAAACTGATTGATGAACTCAACCTCGGTGGCGCCATCACTTTTGTCTCCGGTGTTGAAACCCGACAAATTGTCAACATGTACGCCGAGGCAACGGCTGTCGTTGTGCCTTCCCTTTACGAGGGTTTTGGCTTTCCAGCGGGCGAGGCCATGGCCTGTGGTGTCCCCGTGATCAGCACCAACGGCGGTGCGCTGCCCGAAGTGGTGGGTGATGCAGGCATCACCGTACCCGTCAGGGATTCGGCTGCCATTGCCGCAGCCGTTGAACGGCTGTTCGAGAACCCGGCCGAACGCGAGGATTTCGCCCGGAGGGGCCGGGCACGAATCCTGTCAAAATTCAGCTGGCGTGTTGCCGCTGACGCGATGCTGGATCTATACCAATATGTCCGGCAATCGGAGGCCCGCTGATGTCCATGGAAACCATCAATTTTGACATCCTGGCGCTTGAGGACAACGACCGTATCCTTGACCTCGGCTGTGGTGAGGGCAGGCACAGCATCACGGCGTATTTGCTGAAAAACGTCAGCGCCTGGGGGGTCGATCTCAGCCACCGCGACCTCACCACCACAGCCGGGCGTTTTGCCGAATTCGAGGAACAGGCGAATACGAGCAAGACCCTGCATCTTGCGGTCACCGATGGCAAGGCGCTGCCTTTTGCCGACGAGAGCTTCGACAAGGTCATCTGCTCCGAGGTGCTTGAACATATTCCTGACTATCACAGCGTGCTGGCAGAAATTGCCCGTGTCCTGAAGACCGGCGGCACACTTGGCGTGTCGGTACCGCGCTTTTTCCCCGAATGGGTTTGCTGGCAGTTGTCAGACGCGTATCATGAGGTAGAAGGCGGTCATGTCCGCATCTTCAATGCCTCACACCTGCGCTCGGATATCGAACATCTGGGTTTTGTACATTACCGACGCCACTGGGCCCACGCGCTGCACGTGCCCTACTGGTGGCTCAAATGTCTGTTCTGGCGGGAAGCCGATGAGGAAGAAGCACCAGTTGTTCGCGCCTATCACCGTATGCTGGTGTGGGACCTGATGAAAAAACCGTGGATTACCACCACCCTGGAGCGCCTCCTGAACCCGGTGCTGGGCAAGAGTGTGGTCATGTACTTCGTGAAAAAATCCCGACCAGGGGCGCAGCTTGCCGGTACAGATAACCGGAACTGGGAGACGACTTTGGACAGTACAACGGACAGGATGGCCTTGTGACAAAACTCTACGTTTCAATGGGACGGTTCCCGCATGAGTACTTTGAGAGCACGGTCGACTATATCGCGGGCGTACAGCAGGCAGACGGCGCCATCCCCTGGTTCGAAGGCTCTGTCATGGATCCCTGGGACCATGTTGAATCCGCCATGGGCCTCACCATAGGAGGCCGCAACGACGAGGCCCAGCAGGCCTATTACTGGCTGCGGGACAACCAGGAGGAAAACGGTAGCTGGCTTGCGGCCTACCGCGACGGTGAGGTTGAAGACGGCACCCGGGCCGAGTCCAATTTTGTGGCCTACGTCGCAACCGGCGTATGGCACTACTATCTCGTCACGGCTGATATCAACTTCCTCCAGACGATGTGGCCGGTGGTTGAACGCGCCATGGAATTTGTCCTGCGGTTGCAGGGTGAAAACGGACAGATCTTCTGGTGTGAAGATACCAGGCACGGCATCCGGGAGGACTCTCTGGTAACCGGCTGCAGCAGCATCTACAAGAGCCTGGAGTGTGCCCTGAATATTGCCACGACCCTGGAGATCCAGGTGCCTCACTGGGCGCTTGCCAGGACCCGCCTTGGCCACGCACTCAAACATCACCCGGAATGTTTTGACAGAACCTGGGACAGCAAGAGCCGTTTTGCGATGGACTGGTTCTACCCGGTACTGACCGGTGTCATCAAGGGCAGCGTGGCACGCCACCATCTCACCTCACGCTGGTCCAGCTTTGTTGTGCCGGAAATGGGCTGCCGGTGTGTCAACGACGAACCATGGGTCACCGTGGCCGAGTCCTGTGAACTCGTGATGGCATTGCTCGCAGCCGGTGACTACCCGACGGCCAGCCAACTGTTCAGTTGGCTGCACCAGTTCCGCGATGACGAGGGGGCTTACTGGACCGGTTATGTTGTCAGGGACAAGGCACTCTGGCCAGAGGAGAGACCCACCTGGACAGCCGGTGCGGTGCTGCTTGCCGCAGATGCCCTGTCCAACGCGACGCCGGCAGCCCACCTGTTCCGCACAGAATCAACCGTCGCGGCGTCTGAGGAAACCCAGCGTACCAACTACCGGCAACACCTCGAATAAGCCGGTGGCAATGGCTTCCCGGTAAATCGTGATGGGGGCCTGGCCACCTTCAGCAGGGTCAGGGAAGAGATCATGAATCGCCAGTATGCCACCAGGAACAATATGCGGCGCCCAACTCCGGTAGTCGTTCTGCGCGGCCTCCAGGCTGTGGCCGCCATCAATAAATACAAAAGCCAGGGGCGTCTGCCAGTCGCGTGCCGCAACAACTGACGAGGCAACCACCGGTACCACCGTGTCTTCCAGGTCAGCCAGGCGCAGGGTGCTGCGAAATTCCCGAAAGGAGTCCATGAGCCCAGCGGCCGGGTCGTACAATTCGGGATCGTGATACGCCTCACCCAGCTGGTGTTCTTCAGAACCGCGATGGTGATCCACCGCAAACAGCGTGACGCCGGCCTGCCGGCAGGCCTGGCCCAGGTAAACGGTGGACTTGCCACAGTAACTGCCAATCTCAAGGCATGGGCCCAGCCTGGCGGCCTCCAACGCCATCTTGAACAGCGCCTCACCTTCCTCGTGGGCAAGGAATCCTTTTACCGCATTTATATCAACTGGCAGCTCCATGATTACCCGATCACAAAAAAGATGAACAGGTAGGACACCGGCATCAGCAGCAATGAATAGATGACAATATTGTTAAGGGGTGGAAACTTGACCTCTTCACCCGGCGGAAACTTTTCGCCAATGACAAGCCAGAGCAGACACCCCAGTATCATGGAGGCAAAAACGGAAAGCAGCATGATCGCCATAAACTAATGTCCCAAAAGGTAAATTTTCAGTCGATCGCCCACCCGGACTTCCTGGCCCACATCCACCTCGGCCAGCGCGTTCGCCCAGGCCAGTGATGACATGACACCCGAGCCCTGGTTGCCAAACGGGGTCACCTGCAGATCACCCGAGGCATTGGCCGCAAGCTGTACCCGCACATACTCACGCCGACTGCCGGCCGCCATGGCAAACGCGGCGTCCGCATACAGCGGCCGTGGCAGCACATCGGTGGCACCCTGACACTTCAGCAGGTAGGGACGGGCTATCATTGTGAAGGTTACAAAGGTGGAGACGGGGTTACCCGGCAAACCAAAAAACGGTACATCACCAATTCGGCCAAAAGCCAGGGGTTTGCCAGGCTTGATCGCAATGCGCCACAGGGTCAGTTCGCCAAGCTGGGACAGGGCGGCCCTGACATGATCTTCCTCACCCACCGATACGCCACCACTGGTGAGTACACAGTCAGCGCTGGCGGCCCCCCGCAACAGCGCGGCTTCGGTTTCCGCACGATTATCGCGCACAAGACCAAGATCAATGGCTTCCATGTCCAGCGCCCGGATCAGGCCAAGCAGGGCATACAAATTGGAATTGTAGATCTGACCCACGGCTAGCTGTCCCGGTGGATCGACCAGTTCGTCCCCGTTGGACATCACTGCCACCCGCAACCTGCGATAAACATCAAGACTGGCATTTCCCACGGACGCGGCCAGTGCCACGTCGGCGGGCGTGAGGCGCCTGCCCTGTGGCAGGATGACGGTACCGCGCCTGATATCCTGGCCCGCGGGCCGAACATTCTCGTTTGGCGCCGGCACCTCGTTAATGATAACCGTATTGTCATCTGCCAAAGTGGTATCTTCCTGGATGACCACGGCATCAGCCCCGTCTGGCAAGGGCGCGCCGGTAAATATGCGCGCGGCTGTACCCGCCCGCAGCGCTGCGCCCGCTGCGCCCGCGGCAATGCGGTCGCTTATTGGCAGCCGGGCGCCACGTGCCAGCCCCCTGGTATTCACCGCATAGCCATCCATGGAGCTGTTGGCAGCCTGCGGTACGTCGATTGCCGAGACAAGGTCCTGTGCCAGCACACGGCCATAACAGTCGGCAAGGCTCACCTGCTCGGCTTCCACAAGCGGCCTGGCCCGGGCAAGCAGCGTGGCAATCACGTCATCTACCGCCAGCAACGCTGCCATCAGTGACTGCCCGTGCGAATCAGTTCTGCAAAGTTGCAGGGCCGGTGACTGCTGTCGAGCTGGTCTTTGAGTATTTTTGTCCAGCCTGTCCGGCAGGCGCCGGTTGAGCCGGGCAGGCAAAACACCAGGGTGTTGTTGGCCATGCCGCCAATCGCACGGGACTGAATGGTTGAGTTGCCAATCTCCTCAAATGAAAGCTGGCGGAACAGCTCACCGAAGCCGTCAATCACAACATCAAACAGGGGCGCAAGTGCCTCGGGCGTTGCATCCCGACCGGTGAATCCCGTGCCACCGGTTGTGATGACAACCTCAATGTCCGGATCAGCAATCCAGGCCGAGACCGCCGCCCGCAGCAGGTAACGGTCATCAATCACAATTTTCCGGTCTGCCAGCAGGTGGCCGGCTTCAGTCAGCGCGTCACACAGAAACTGGCCGGACGCATCATTTTCCAGTGTGCGTGTATCAGAGATGGTCAATACTGCAATCTTCAGTGCGCTGGTCATGAAACTCTCATCCGGTCTGTTACCTGGTCAGCAGGTGACGGTGGGCTTCACCCTGCCCCTGAACTGCCGGCCCCATGATACCGTCCCCATAGAAGCGCGCAATCCGTTTCATGTCGCCTATCGGAAACACCGTCCATCTCTTGACGACACGCCTGGCATTTGACACCTTACCCCATCCACCTACATACGACGTCAACCATGAATCAGCCTATCTCCAGCCTGCTGCCCAGGCTCGAAGTCTTCAGTTTTCTCGAGCCGGCAGACTATCCCCAACTGGAGACCTACATGTTTCGCTACGATTACGACGATGGGGCATATGTGTTCAAGGAAGGCACCCACGGCGGCTACATGTTTTTTATCGTTGAGGGTGCCGTTGAGGTGATCAAACAATTCGACAACAAGAAACACACCATTGCTGAACTTGGTCCCGGGCGCAGTGTGGGTGAGATGTCTTTGATTGACGGTGCACCACGCTCCGCCACGGTCCGCGCAAAAAACAAGCTCGCCCTGATTGTCCTGAAACGCGAGGACTTCCAGAAAATGCTCAGCGAAGCACCCGAACTTGCCAACAAGGTGCTGATGGGCATCACCACGCTATTGAGCCAGAGCCTGCGTGATACCAACCGGACCTTTACCGAAAAGCTGCTCAGTATCTGTTAGCTGCCGTTAATCAGGAAGTGGGCCAGGATACTTGCGGCATATCCCAGCGCAACTGCCCAGCTCCATTTCAGATGTGAAAAGAAGGTATAGAGCCCCCTTGCCTGCCCCATGAGGGCCACACCCGCGGCAGAACCGATCGACAGCAGGCTGCCACCCACTCCGGTTGTCATGGTGATCAGGAGCCACTGGAACAGGTCCATTTCCGGATCCATGGTCAGGATGGCAAACATCACCGGGATGTTGTCAATAATGGCGGAGATGACGCCAAGCGCAACGTTGGCTACGGTTGCACCATAACCGTCGTACAGTGTGGCCGACAGGATCTCGAGATAACCAATGTAGCCCAGACCACCTACACAGAAGATCACACCAAAGAAGAAGAACAATGTATCCCATTCCGCCTGGGCCACCTTGTTGAAGATGTTGAAGCTACCAAAGTCCTCATGATCTTCCGGTGACGTAATCTTGATGTAGTAGCTGTAGAAGAACAGGTAGGAAAGGCCCGTCATCATGCCGAGGTAAGGTGGCAGGTGCAGCACCTGCTCAAAACTCACCGCCGTGGCAATGGTGCAAAGAAACAGACCGCAGATGACAAAAGCACCCCGTTTTAATTTGACAACCGCTGTTTCAGAGGTCGGGTTCATATTGGGCACCGCAAAATTCATGATCAGCGCAGGTACAACAAAGTTGACCAGCGCGGGGACAAACAGGCCAAAAAACTCAAAAAACTGCGCGTTGCCACTTTGCCAGACCATCAGTGTTGTAATGTCACCAAAAGGGCTGAAAGCCCCGCCGGCATTGGCTGCCACAACGATGTTGATACAGCCCAGTCCGACAAACTTCGGACTCTGGGCACCCACCGACAACAGCACAGCACCCATCAGAAGGGCCGTGGTGAGATTGTCGGCGATGGGTGAAAGAAAAAATGCCGTGAAGCCGGTAATCCAGAACAACTTGCGGTAGCTGAAATTCCGGTTGATAAGCCAGGCTCGCAGGGCTTCAAACACATTGCGCTCGGTCATGGCGTTGATATAGGTCATCGCCACCAGCAGGAATAGCAGCAGGGCTGAATACTCCAGCAGGTCATGGTGCAGATTGACCTCCATCCCTTCCACACCGTTGGGATGGCGTGCTGCCAGGACGCCAACGATGACCCAGATAAGACCCGCGGCCAACATGACGGGCTTGGACTTGCGAAGGTGGATAAATTCCTCCGCCATCACAAAGCCATAAGCCACCACAAAAATGGCCAGGGCAAGCAGGCCAAGCGCAGAGCCGGTTTCGCCCAGGGGCACAGGTGTTACTGCTTCCGATGCCGTGACCGGTACAGCCAACGACCACAGCAGGAATACCGCAATGGATCTCATCTGATTAATCGCCTTATGCCACCCGGGGAAATGTCTGGACTATGCGCCTTTCCAGTTGGGCGGGCGTTTTTCTGCAAACGCCTTTGGCCCCTCGACAAAGTCCGCAGAGCCGTACATCGCCTGTATCTGTTCATAGCGGCCCTTGATTGCCGCTTCCAGGTTTGCCGCACCCATACCTTCCATGGCCGCCTGCTTGCTGCCCCGGATTGACAGGGGTGCACACTCCAGGATCTGGCTGGCCCAGGCCCTGGCACCGGCCAGTGCCTGCCCCTCGGGAACAACGTCATTCACGAAGCCAAGCGCCTTGCCTTCAGCAGCACCGACCCGACGCCCGGTGAGCAACATACCCATGGCCTGCTTCATGCCAATTTCCCGGGGTAGCCGATGGATACCACCGGCCAGCGCTGCCAGCCCCACGCGTGGCTCGGGCAGGGCAAAAACGGCGTTTTCAGCTGCGATAATCAGGTCACAGGCGAGTGCAATCTCAAACCCGCCACCCATCGCGATACCATTCACGGCAGCAATCACCGGTTTCGGGTTGTCGAATCGGGAAGTCAGGCCCGCAAAGCCCGAGGCCGGTGAACTCATCTTGCCGCCGGATGCCTGGTACTTGAGGTCGTTTCCTGCGCTAAACGCCCGATCTCCGGCACCGGTGATAATGGCCACCCATTGTTCACTGTCGGCAACAAAGTCATCAAAGACCTCGGCAAGCTCATGATTGGCTGGCGGATGACAGGCATTCATCACCTCAGGACGCTGAATGGTAACGATAGTCAGTCGACCTTCTTTCTCGACACTGCAAAATTCCGGCATCAGGCATTCTCCCTTCATTGTTGGTTTACAGGCTGAGTCTACCAGCGATGCGCCTTTGAGAACCAGACGGGGGCGGCTGGCACCTCCAGGCCCGGCTAGTTACCCCGGGCGGCGCCTGCCAGTCTTTCCACCGCCGTTTCAAGTACGCGCCTTGTGCAACCAAAGTTGAGCCGCATGTACCGGTCATCCCCGAATCGAAAGCCCTCCGACATTCCCAGCCCGGCCCGCTCAAAATGGGCTGGCGGATCGGCCAGCCCCAACGCGGAAACATCAAGCCAGGCAAGGTAGGTTGCCTCAACAGCATTCATCCTGATACCGGGGATCGCCGCCAAAGCGTCTGCCAGGAAGTCCCGGTTTGATTGCAGATAGACAAGCAGTTCCCGCAGCCATTCGTCACCGTGCCGGTATGCCGCCAGCATCGCGGTGAGTCCGAGCAGGTTGACGCCCGGTACCAGCCCGTGTTTTTCCTGCAGGAACCTTTCCCGGAGTTCGGGATTCTGGATGACAGCAAAAGAGCCGCCGAGGCCCGCGAGATTAAACGTCTTGCTTGGTGCCATCAGCGTCACTGTGCGCCGGGCTGCCTTGCCAACAGTTGCCATGGGAATATGGCGAATGCCGTCAAACAACAGATCGCAGTGGATTTCATCCGAGCAGATCAAGACCTGGTGTGCCTCGCAAATCTCGGAAATTGCCGCAAGCTCCGCTGCCGTCAGTGCCCGGCCCACGGGGTTGTAGGGATTACACAGCAGCAACAGCGAGGCGTCTGCAGCCTTGGCTTCGAGTTCGTCCAGCGCAAGTTGCCAGCGGCCATCATGCTCCCGCGACTGGAGCGTTACCAGGCGTCGACCTGAGTTCCCCGGTGCTTCCAGAAATGGCGGGTAAACCGGCGTTGCTGTCATTACGCCTTCACCCGGGCCTGCCAGGGCACGACATGCCAGATTCAGTGCCGGCACCACACCGGGCAGGTAAACCAGGTCCTCTGCCGTAATTCGCCAGTCATACAGACGCGCCAGCCGTTCAATTATCGCCTCGTGCAACGCGTCAGAAGTGTCCGTATAGCCAAATACGCCATGGGACACGCGTTCAAGCAGGGCATCAATGACCGCAGGGGGTGACCTGAAATCCATATCCGCAACCCAGAGCGGCAGTACATCCGAGTTGCGGTAGCGCTCGAATTTGGTGCTGCTCGTACCTGTTCGGTCAATATACTCATCAAAATCCGTGGCCATCTGGTGTAACAATCCGCTGACTGAAAACTCGAGTATAACAACGCAGATTGTTGTGGCTTATAATGGCCCGCCTGAAACAGGAGATTTGCCATGGGATTGTTTCGCAAGAAAGCCGAGATGCCGGACCCGAGCCATGCACTGCCCGGCCGGCAGGAGGAAGTGCCCGTACCGCAAAAGCATTTTGTGAACGGTAATCCACTCAAGCCCCCGTTTCCTGCCCGGATGCAGCAAGCGATTTTTGGCATGGGCTGCTTCTGGGGTGCGGAGCGCCGGTTCTGGGAACGCGAGGGCGTTTTCACAACAGCCGTGGGTTATGCCGGCGGCTATACACCCAACCCTCTCTACGAGGAGGTCTGTTCGGGGCAAACCGGCCATACCGAGGTTGTGCTGGTTGTCTTTGATCCCGCCAT
Source organism: Pseudomonadota bacterium (assembly GCA_047947185.1). Lineage (GTDB taxonomy): Bacteria > Pseudomonadota > Gammaproteobacteria > Pseudomonadales > Azotimanducaceae > JANQJA01. Next base: position 4,833,593 of record CP170502.1, on the reverse strand, counting down.
CGTGAGTTTTGAGGCGCTGGTTGCCCTTTTCTGGGAAAGCCATGATCCTACCCAGGGCATGCGCCAGGGTAACGATGTCGGGACCCAGTACCGCTCATGTATCTATACCACCACGGATGAGCAACTGGCGCAGGCCAAAGCTTCCGAGAAAGTTTTCCAGGAGAACCTGGTGGCAGCTGGCTATGGTCAGATAACAACAGAAATTATGCCTTCACCCGGCTTCTATTACGCTGAGCACTATCATCAGCAGTACCTTGCCAAGGTGCCCAACGGATATTGTGGCCTGGGTGGTACCGGGGTCTGTTACCCCAGCGAAAAGGCTGTCTAGTCTTCAGTACAGGGTACCTCCGGCCCAAGGCCGCGCATTCTCGCGGCCTTCAGTTCACCTGTCGCCTGGTCAAAATCTGATCTGAAAGTTTCATTGGCAAACAGCCTCGCAACCGCCGCCGAGCCCGCCAGCCGCCCCATATTCACATCACTTTGCCAGTGTACGTTACAAACTGCCCTGCTCTGGCCAAATTCGTATCCGCGCGCCAGTATAGCCGTGGCGCGCTCAGGCTCCATGACACTCAGAATAAGCGCCCAGGCCCAGCCCAGTGCCGCGTGTCCCGAGGGATAAGATCCGTCCTGGCGCAGCGCCTCTTCTGTTTCCGGGGTGCAGCTTGGTTGGCCATTCACCATAAAAGGGCGCGCACGCTGGTACTGGTTCTTGGCGCTATAGGTCGAGAGGCCTGCATCTACCATGCTGCGACGCATAAGCCTGTACAGGGCAGGTGTATCCGCATCACTGACGATGCTGCCAAGCGCACATTGAAAATGCCTGGCCGCGTAGGGGAACTGCAGGTCAACATCAGCAGTTGCCTGCCTGAACCTGTCTGACCCCTGCATGGCCAGCGCGCGTTGGTTCGCCGCTTCATCTGCCAGCATCTCAGCAGACCCCGCTTCGGGCGGAGGTGGCAGGAACCCAAAGCTGTTTGGCAGTTCCGCGGGCTGCAGATAGCCCGCCAGCACACCGGGCCGTAGTTCCGGAATCTTGCCGCCGGCATCAGGCGGATTTGACCCGCAACCGGAAAGCAGTAGTCCCAGCGCCACCAGCGCGGCGATTTGAAAACGCATCATGACAAGTTCTCTCCCACAGGTTTCAACGCTAACGGAATCTACCACGTGTTGCGGACCGGGCGCACGCCGGGGCCCTGGCCGTTACTGGGCCAGTGGCACAAATGCCGCCTTCGTCAGTTCTGCCAGGTCCAGCGGCGCCAGGGAGATTTCCAGGCCGCGGCGGCCCGCACTGACATACATGCGCGGGAGTGTCCGGGCAGCATCATCAATGAACGTTCGCAGCACCCGCCGCTGGCCCAGGGGACTGACCCCACCGGCAACAAATCCTGTCACGCGCTCCACCTGCGAGACTTCCGCCATGACTGTCTTCCTGACACCTGCCGCACGCGCGATTGCCTTTTGCGACAGTGATGTGGTCACCGGCACAATGCCAACCAGCATCTCCCCGGTGTCAGCCATCACGACCAGGGTCTTGTATACCATATGGCCAGGTACACCCAGCTTTTCGGCCGCTTCTGCACCATAGGGCATCTTGCCTGCGGCATGTTTGTATTCGTGCAGCTCAAAATCTACACCCGCAGCTTTTGCCACATCAACGGCTGGCGTCACCCTGGTTGCCTAACTTCAGTAAGTATCATGTCTTGCGTATGATGCCTGCTCGCGCTTTGTTTCGTCCACCATCCACAACCCTGGAACCATGCAGAACCCCTTGCAGTCAACAAGGCCCCGCAGGCTCACTTCACTGTTCTACGCTATCGGGCAAAATGCCGAGGGCGTGCAAAGCGCTGCCTTTCACACCTTCCTTTTGTTTTACTACCAGCAGGTGATTGGTGTATCGGGCACGCTGACGGGGCTGGCACTGGCGCTGGCGCTCTGCGCTGATGCCGCCACTGATCCCGTGGCCGGCTCACTCTCGGATCGCACGTCAGGTCGTTTTGGTCGCCGCCACCCCTTTATTGTTTCGTCTGCAATACCGCTTGGCATCAGCTTTGTGATGCTGTTCAATCCGCCGGCCGGCCTCACGGAACTCGGCAATTTTGCCTGGCTGCTGGCTTTCGCAATCCTCGTGCGCATCTGTCTCACGTTTTACCAGATACCCCACCTTGCTCTTGGCGCTGAACTGGCCACCAACACCGTGGACCGCTCCGCCCTGTTCAACATGGCGGCCCTCGCTCGCATGGGCGGTGAGGGGCTGGTGCCGTTACTCGCCTACCTGATGTTTTTCCCGACAACGCCCGACTATCACCCGGGAACACTCAATGCGGCAGGTTACCTGCCGTTCTCCCTGTTCTTCGCCGCCTGGATGATTCTCGTCATCCTGCTTTCAGCCTGGGGGACCCGCCATGAAATTCCGCGCCTGCGCCAGACCCAGGCTGGTCCGGCAACAGCCTGGCACAGCGGCTACCGGGAGATGGTCGACGCCCTGGCCAACCGGGCGTTTCGGACCCTTTTTCTGTTCATTTTTGTATTCAGCCTGATCTCGTCGGTGACAGGTGTGGTTTCACCTTTTATGGCATTCCACTTCTGGGGCCTGACAACAGAAACCCTGGCAATGATTGTTGTCCTGGCAGCACCAGCCGTGATTCCGACCCTGTACCTTGTACCCTGGCTCACGAGCAGGTTCGACAAGCGTGATATCCTGATGGGCAGTACCGCGGTGCTGGTTGTGTCGACAACCTGGGCCGTGCTGTGCCGTCTGCTTGACCTTGACTGGTTTCCTGCCAATGGCACCCTGTGGATCACGGCCATCGTGCTGTTGAACACGGCGCTGTTTGCCATGACGCTCCCGGTATTTATCTCGGCCTCAGATTCCATGATGGCTGACATCGCCGACGAGATTGAGCTGACTACAGGAGAAAGGCGCGAGGGTTTACTGTTTGCAGCCCGGGCGTTTACTGCCAAGGCAACAGGTTCCCTGGGCCTGCTGATCGGCGGGGCAACACTGGATCTGATCGATTTCCCACGGCAGGCGAGTGTGGGTAGTGTGCCGCCGGCAACCATCTGGCATCTGGGTGTTATTGCCGGGCCGGCCACGTCATTCCTCATGCTGCTGTCCATTGGCCTGCTGCTGCGCTACCCGCTGACCCGCGAACGCTACCTCGCGATCCAGCGGGACCTGGGACAAAAACAGCGCCAAGATCGCTGAGACATCCGGTCCACCCTTGCGGGCCAATGGTTTATGCTTGGGCCACAGCCACAAGACTGATTCCATGGAAGCCATCGAACTATCGGTCATCATGCCGTGCCTTAACGAGGAACGCACCCTTGGTACCTGCATCGACAAAGCGCGGGCCTGTATCGAGCGCCTTGGCATCAGGGGCGAGGTGATTATCGCTGACAACAATTCAACTGACAGTTCAGCCGATGTTGCCAGGGCACACGGTGCACGCGTTGTTCCTGCCGTACAACCCGGCTATGGCGCGGCCATCCTGGCCGGTATTGATGCCGCCCGCGGACAGTTTGTCATCATGGGTGATGCGGACGACAGTTATGACTTTTCCTCGCTGGCACCCTTTGTGGAATCACTGCGCGCTGGTGCTGACCTTGTCATCGGCAACCGTTTCTCGGGCGGGATTGCCCCTGGCGCCATGCCACCACTGCATCGCTATCTTGGCAATCCACTCCTGAGCGCCATTGGACGCCTTTTTTTTGGTGTCAGGATTGCTGATTTTCATTGTGGGCTGCGGGGCTTCAACCGTGCCCGCATCATGGCGCTGGGGTTACACTGCCCGGGGATGGAATTCGCCAGTGAAATGGTTGTCAAGGCGGCCCTGGCCGGTTATGCCATTCGCGAGGTACCAACCACCCTGGCACCTGATGGTCGCGACCGCCCACCCCATTTGCGCAGTTTTCGGGATGGCTGGCGGCACCTGCAGTTCCTGATGCTTTACAGCCCGCGCTGGCTCTTTCTGTATCCCGGTCTTGCCATTTTCCTGTTCGGCGGGGTCGCAACCCTGCGGCTCATGCGCGGCCCGGTCACCCTGGGTACGGTAACCTTTGATATCCACACACTGCTGTACGCGGCAGCCACCTGTATCCTTGGCCTGCAGATGGTGGTGTTCGCCGTGCTTATCCGGGTCATCGGCACGGGTTTTGGCAGACTGCCGGAACGCGCCCGACTGGCACGTGCGGTTGATCACTTTACGCTGGAACGTGGCCTGCTGTTTGGTCTGCTCGCCGCGCTGGCTGGACTCGCCTGGACAGCACACGCGGTCTGGCAATGGGGCCAGGCTGACTTTGCCAACCTTGATCCGACCGTCACCATGCGCCAGACCATTCCCGCCGTCACCCTTTTGATCATTGGGGTTCAACTGGCAATCTCCAGCCTGTTCCTGGGAGCAGTCCAGTTATATCTGGCCAGCCGGTCGTGAGCCCTGCAATCCGGAACACCCTGATTGCACTCGTTGGCGGCACCCTGGGGTATGTCGTGGGTATGGCCTGGCTATCGGGGTCTTCGGTCAATGGCACCTTTGTGCCCATGGGCACTGATGCATTTCTGCATGCCAGCCGTATTCTTGAAACCTTTGCCGATACGGCAGCCTTCTACCAGTGGGATACAAGGGGTTTTGCACCGGACGGCGCATTTTTCCACTGGCCCTGGCCTTTTGACCTTGGCCTCGCGCTCCTGCTGCATCCACTCGTGTGGATTACCGACCTGCCTGCCAACACCCTGCTGATGCTGCTCCCGCCCTGGTGGGCGTTTATCAATGCGGCGATACTGGTGCTGATCTGCCAGCAACTGGGCATGCGATCTTTGTACACGCTGCTGACAGTCGTCTGCTTTTTCCTCTGCCCGGCAACCCAGGTTGTACACGCTGTGGGTGCGGTGGACCACAACTTTGCCGAGCAGACGCTGGTCCTGCTCAGCCTGCTACTGACACTGCGTCTTTTTGCAGCGCCAGACAGCCAGGCGCGGGCAATTGGACTTGGCATCTGCCTGGGTCTTGCCATCGGCGTCAGCATTACCCTTTTCCTGTTGCAGTTACCCCTGCTTGCCTGTGCAACCTGGGCCTGGTGGCGCGGCAGGCCCCTCTCCCCCGTGCAGGCGCTGTCAACCGGCATCAGCCTGGTACTGGCGACGCTTGCGGTGGCGGCATTTTCACTGCCGCTGCAACAGGGCTATTTCGATTATTCCTATCTTTCCTGGTTCCAGGTGTACGTCGCACTAATGACCGCTATTGGCCTCGCGCTGCTCGCCTGGCTACCCTGCTCCACCCGGGGGGCACTCATCACCCTGGGGACAGGTCTCGCACTGCTCGTGCCCATTGCTGCAAACATTTTCGCGGGGTTTCAGTACCTGTCCACCGCGGACCAGGTTTACCTCTCCAGGGTGACGGAAACCCGGTCGCTGTTCGAACATGCGGATTCTGCGCTGGTCTGGTTCTCCGGTTTTGTCCTGCTCATCCCAGTCATCCTGCTGGGCTGCGTGCGGGTAGTTGCCCGAGCAAACACTGCCGCTTTTGTGGTCCTCGCCATTTTTGCCAGTGCGGGACTCCTGCTGTTTATCGGCCAGTACCGGTTTAATCACTTTGGCACCTTTGCCCTGTACCTCCCCCTGTTTTGCTTTCTCGACCACTGGCAAAAAAACAGCGACAGGCCTCACAGGGCAGTACCGGTCGCAAGCGTTGCTGCTGCAGCACTCCTGCAGATTCCCTCGTTCAGTTTTCTCTGGCTGGAACGCTATGCCGGCTGGAACGACGTTTATGCGCGGACGCTTCCCATCTACGAGTACCTTGCAGAACTCTGTGAAGCGCGTCCGGGCATTGTGCTGGCTCCCCTCGTTAATGCCAATTACATTCACTACCATACGCGTTGCAGCGTTTACGGCACCGCCATGTACGGTGCACGCAACGCGCAGACAAAACTGGGTAACCGCGCACTCAGGCTGCTGAATGAATCGCCCGAGACGGCACGTGACTACCAGCCCGCATTTGACTACGTGCTGGCAGTCCGTGCTTTCGGTACACAGCCCGTAAAACCCGACTGGGCCAGGAAAGTTAACAGCACCGGACTCAACGGTGCGCTGCTGGCAGCGGGAGATACATTTCCGCCAGGTTACCGTCTCCTGATGGCGGCAGACTATGACAGCCAGGGAGTGCGCCTTGGCCTGACCCGACTTTTCCTTGTTGAGAGAAATCAGGCGGCCTTCTAAACTTTTCCGCGCATGATCAGGGCAACGCCGGAAAACGTCAGTGGTGACACAAGCGCCAGGGCGACGGCCAGGCTGATACTGGATAAAAGTGGCAGGGTGGGCACCCTGTCCATCAGCACATCAAATACCAGGCCTGCCACCAGGCCAACAATCATCGCGCTGGTGATCATCCACAGCGCATAACGCACGAATCCCGGCCGTGCGCGGATCTGGAAAACCCACAGTCTTTGCAGGTGATAGTTGACGAACACACCCGCGAGGTAAACCAGGGTGACAATGGCGCCGTGTACAACGGGGTCCTTATAGGGAAACAGCCAGCCGATCATTTCCAGTACCACCATCGACACCAGGGCAAGCACGGCTGCAACAACAATAAATCGAAAATAACGTCTTACCGTCAGGCGCAAATTCATTGACAGTACCAGAACATCTCAGAACTCCAGCAAACAGATGCAGGTTACCCCTTTATACGGCCCTTCGCTGCCGCACAAGGTTTATTTTGCCCTTGCCTCGGTTACAATCGGAACCTGCTTGACGCCAGCTACCCCCATTTAATGAGAAAACGGATGTTAGCGCTTCATCACAAGGTTCCTGCAAGGTCGCCTGCTCACCAGGCCGGCAAAGCCGGGCCAGCGGCACTTGTGGCACTGTTTGTGGTGTTGATGGTCGTCTGGAGTATCTGGTCCGGAATGTTCAAGCCATTGCTCATCGGACTGGGCATATTCTCATGTTTCCTCTGTGTCTGGCTGGCTGCCCGCATGCGGTTTTTCAGGAGCCGTGATCTGCTGAAGTTACTCCCCAGGCTACCGGGTTTCTGGCTCTGGCTGGTGGGTGAGATTGTTAAGTCAAGCATAGAGGTTGCACGTGTTGTTCTGTCGCCCTCGCTACCCGCCAGTCCGACCATCATTAACCTCAAATGTGCACCCCAGACCGAAATGGGGAGAGTAATCCTGGGCAACGCCATCACACTGACACCCGGCACGGTAACCCTGGATATTTTTGAGGACAACATCGTTGTTCACTGCCTGACGTCCAAAGGTGCAGCGGACATGAAAAAGAACGTGATGAACCAGCGCGTTGTTGCACTGGAGCAGCCCTGAGATGTTCCTGGTTGTATCGCTGGCCATCCTTGTCACCATGGTGCTTGCCATAACCCGAGCCCTGCTGGGTCCGTCTGTCTATGATCGCGTACTGGCTGCCAACGTCTTTGGCACCAAGACGGCGCTGTTGCTTGCTGTCCTTGCGTTCCTGCTGGATCGACAGGATTTTCTCGACCTGGCGCTCGCATATGCCCTGATCAACCTGGTCGGCATTCTGGCGGTGCTGGAGTTTTCCCAGAACCGCACCACTGAAGCCGCAGACACGGAGGTCGACTAGGTGGCGATTGTCCTGGATATCATCAGTTGGATCCTGCTGATCCTGGGCAGTTCCTGCGTGCTGATTGGTGGTGTGGGCACACTGCGCCTGCCCGACTTCTATTCGCGCATTCATGCTGCCAGCCTGACCGACACCATGGCATCCATCCTGATACTGGTGGGGTTGATGCTCCAGGCGGGCCTGACGCTTGTGACATTAAAACTTTTTGCCATCCTGATTTTCCTGTTATTTACCGGACCAACGGCCAGTTATGCCATCGCCAACGCTGCCCTGCTATCAGGTTTACGTCCTGAAATAATGCCCCCACCCGGTGCAATACCCTCAAGCGGTACAGGCAAAGACAAATGATCCTTATCTTTTCGCTTTTCCTGCTGACCATGCTGGTGATCATTGCGCTGGCCACCGTTCGTGCGGAAAACCTGTTTGTGGCCGTGATGCTGAGTTCAATTTTCAGCCTGCTTATGGCCGCCAACTTTTTTGTCCTTGATGCCGCGGACGTTGCCCTGACCGAGGCGGCCGTTGGGGCGGGCGTGACCGTTGTGATTTTCCTGAGCGCGCTGGCGCTGACATCCCAGCAGGAAAAGCCCACTCGCCAGGGACAACTGGTGGGGCTGGTAGTGGTGGCCATAGCGGCACTGACGCTGATCTACGCCACCTTCGACAAACCCAGGCTTGGTGACCCCAATGCACCTGTTCACCAACACGTTGCGCCTTACTACCTGGAGAAAACGCCCGAACTGCTCGGGATACCCAACGTTGTCACGGCGGTACTTGGGAGCTTCCGTGGCTACGATACGCTGGGGGAGGTATTTGTTGTGCTGACCGCCTGTATTGGTGTGCTGTTCATTCTTGATGCCCGTCACGGCACCGGGCCTGCCTACGCCATGCGAGAACGAACGGGTCTTGTGCACCACCTGATTCCCCAGATTGTCGGCCGGCTCCTCATCCCCTTTATTGTCCTGTTTGGCCTTTATGTCCAGTTTCATGGGGAATATGGTCCTGGTGGTGGTTTCCAGGCGGGCGCAATTATTGCCACCGGCGTAATTCTTTACGCCTTGCTTGAAGGTGAGAAGGCGGCCCTCAGGGCATTGCCACGCAGGCTGCTGCTGGGACTCGCGATTGCTGGCGCCAGCCTCTATGGTCTTGTTGGCGTGGTTTGCATGTTGCTTGGAGGCAACTTCCTTGAATACTCGGTACTGGCAGAAGATCCGGTTATTGGCCAGCAGGTTGGCATTATCCTGATTGAAGCCGGGGTTGGCATGGCGGTTACCGGCTCACTGCTGTCAATTTTCCATGCGTTTGCCGCCCGGAAGGTGCTCTAGTGGACCTGTTGCAGCTACTTGGCCAGTTCAACTACTGGGTGTTCGCCATCCTGCTGATGATTGGCTTTTATGCCATCATCGTGAAAAAAAACCTCATCAAGAAACTGATTGGCCTGTCTATTTTTCAGTCTGCCGTGTTCCTTATGTACATCACCATGGACAAGGTTGAAGGCGGCACCGCCCCCATTATCAAGCAGGGCGCCGTGGACCAGATCTATTCGAACCCACTACCCCAGGTACTGATTCTCACGGCGATTGTCGTTGGCGTTTCCACCCTTGCCCTTGGCCTGTCCATTGTCGTTCGTATCAACGAACGTTACGGCACAATTGAAGAACAAGAAATCATGGATGCGGACTAGCCTGTGACCATTACCGATCACTTGCCCGCCCTGCAGATCATTGTGCCACTGCTGTTTGCGCCACTGATTGTACTCATCCAGCCACGCACACTCGCCTGGGCCGCTGCCGCGGCGGTGAGCCTGATGACGTTCGCAATTGCAGTGACGCTGGCTCTTGCCGTGCAGCAGGGTACCAGCTACAACTATGAGATGGGTGGTTGGGCCGCGCCATTTGGCATCACGCTGGCAATTGATCATTTCAGCGTGTTGCTCTTGCTGGTTGTGACCGGCGCCGGTGCGGGTGCCATGGTAGCCGCAAAACCCAGTATTGATCAGGAAATTGAACCCCATCGCCAGTCGATGTTCTATGCCGCCTGGCTAATGGCGCTGTCGGGCCTGATTGGTATTGTGATTGCCGGTGATGCTTTTAACATCTTCGTGTTCATGGAAATCTCGTCACTCGCTTCCTACGTACTGATCGCGGGTGGACCGGATCGCCGCGCTCTGCCCGCCGTATTCAAGTACCTGATCACCGGCACGATTGGCGCCACCTTCTACCTGATCGGCGTTGGCATGATTTACATGATGACGGGGACACTGAATCTCGCGGACATGGCAGAACGTCTTGCCAATGTCAGCGCATTGACGCCGGTACTGGCCGCAGCCGGTTTTATTACCATTGGCCTTGCCCTCAAGGCTGCTGTTTTCCCGCTGCACGTCTGGCTACCCAATGCCTACGCCTTTTCGCCCCACATGGTGACCGTGTTCCTGGCCGCCTGCAGCACCAAGGTCGCCATTTATGTGCTGCTCCGATTCAACTTCAGCGTGTTCGAACCCAACCTGCCCGAACAGAACGTCCAGTTTTCATTTTTCCTGATGGTGCTGGCAGTCCTCGGGATTCTCGTTGCATCCGCCGTTGCCATGTTCGAAGGCCACTTGAAACGAGTACTCGCGTTCTCATCAGTGGCACAGATTGGCTACATCATTCTGGGTGCCAGCCTTTTGAGTTATGGCGGACTGGTTGCCAGCAGCATGCACATTTTCAATCATGCGCTGGCCAAGGGCGCCCTTTTCCTGGCGGTTGCATGCCTGGCAATGAATTTTACCGATCTGCGCGTGGGTCAGTTGCGCGGCGCCGCAAAAAAGATGCCCTGGTCGGCCGCGGCATTTGTGATTGCCGGCTTCAGCCTTGTTGGAATTCCGGGTACAGCCGGTTTCATCAGCAAGTGGCTTCTGATTGTTGCCGTGTTCGACTATGGCCCGGTTGGTCTTGCGCTGGCCGCAATCATTCTTGTCAGTTCGCTGATGGCGCTCGTCTATGTCTGGCGCATCATTGAGACGCTGTATTTTGGAGAACCCGTTGAAACAGGTGCAGACATCAGGGAAGCACCTCCCCTGTTATTGTCTGTGACCTGGATTGCCGCGCTTGCCAACATCTACTTTGGCATATTCCCCGACTTTGCCACGGGCCTTGCAAGGGGCGCCGCCACCCTACTGACAGGACAAGCGGGATGATTGCAGAAGACGCCATCATTTCCGCCATCCTGCTACCCTGGCTGGGTGCGCTTGCCATTGTCCTGGCAGGCCGGGTGCACGAGAACCTCCGCGAAGCCGTGACGATCGTAACTGCGCTTGCGTTGGTTTATGTCGTCTGGGGGCTGCTGCCCGAAGTGGCGGACGGCGGACGCCCCGGCATTCTCGTCAGCAACATTGTAGGCCGCATAGACCTTGCTTTTCGGGTTGAGCCGCTCGGCATGCTGTTTGCCGCACTGGCATCGGGTCTCTGGGTCATCAACTCCGTTTACTCCATCGGCTACATGCGGGGCAACAAGGAAAAGCACCAGACCCGGTTTTTCGCCTGTTTTGCCATTGCGCTCGGCGCCACCATGGGTGTGGCGTTTGCCGGAAACCTGTTTACGCTGTTCCTGTTCTACGAAATACTGACGCTGTCCACCTACCCACTCGTGTCCCACAAGGGGGATGACAAGACTGTTGCGTCTGCCCGGGTTTACCTGGGTGTCCTGCTGACAACTTCCATTGGCCTGTTATTGCCCGCCATTATCTGGACCTATCATTCCGCGGGTACCGGAGACTTTGTGAAGGGCGGGATTCTTGAAGGGCGCATCTCAGGCCCGGAGGTGGGCCTGCTGCTTGCGCTGTTTGTATTTGGCGTCGGCAAAGCTGCGGTGATGCCCGTGCACCGCTGGTTGCCCGCGGCCATGGTCGCTCCCACCCCGGTCAGTGCGCTACTGCATGCGGTTGCCGTGGTAAAAGCCGGTGTGTTTACCATCACCAAGGTGATTGTCTACATCTTCGGGATCGACTTCCTGTTCTCGGAGCCCAGCAGCAGCTGGCTGGTTTACGCTGCTGCATTTACGATTGTTGCCGCCAGTATCGTCGCGCTGCGCCAGACCAACCTGAAACGCATGCTGGCCTATTCAACGGTGTCACAGTTATCTTATGTGGTGCTGGCTGCAGCAATACTGAAACCGTTATCAGAGATTGGTGCGGCGATTCACATGGTGGCCCACGCGTTTGGCAAGATAACCCTGTTTTTTGCCGCTGGTGCCATTTACGTGGCATCCAAAAAGACGGAACTGCACCAGTTGAAGGGGATTGGCCGACGCATGCCCTGGACCATGACGGCATTTACCATCGGCGCACTCAGTATGATTGGCGTACCGCCAACCGGTGGATTTGTATCCAAGTGGTACATTCTTGCCGGCGCATTTGAAGCCCAGAACCTGGTTGCCATCATGACAATAATCCTGAGCACGGCCCTGAACGCAGCCTATTTTCTGCCGGTCATCTTTATCGCCTGGTTTGCAAAAGAAGAAGCGGATGCACCTGAACACGGCGAGGCACCTTTGCCCGCCGTGGCAGCCCTGACGGTGACGGCAATCCTGGTCATCGGATTTTTCCTGTTTAACGGACCAGTCATTGACCTGGAACGACAGGTTGTCGGAGAGGGGCCCTAATGCCAGACCAGAACGACAATTCACACTGGCTGACACGGCCGGACACCATCAAAAAACTCTGGTGGGGTGGCAGCGCCCTGCTCGCACTAACCGTGCTGGCCCAACTCGTGTTCAAGGTAAAAGGCTACTTCGAGGTAGATGGCTGGTTTGCGTTTGGTGCCGTGTTTGGATTCCTGTCCTGCCTGGCCATGGTGCTCCTGGCCAAGGGACTGGCGTACCTGCTGAAACGCCCCGAGGATTTCTATTCAGCCGGAGACAGCGATGACTGACGCCTATTCTCCAGCGTTGATCATGCTCGCCGGCGCGGTCCTGATTGGACTTTGCCGCGGTCATGCGCGGACCGCTGTCGTGATGCTTGCACCGGCGCTGACGCTCTATGCCATCTGGCAGATTGGTGATGGCGTCCAATCCACGGTGCGGTTTCTGGACTACATGGTTGAACCGGTTGAAGGCAGCCCGCTCCGCCGCCTGTTTGCCACGGTGTTTGCCATGATGGCGCTGCTTGGCGGGATATTCGCTTTTCGCATCGCACGCTGGCAGGAACTTGCCGCAGCCTACGCCTACGCCGCTGGCGCCATTGGTGTCTGTTTTGCTGGCGACCTGATCACCCTGTTTCTTTACTGGGAAATCATGGCGCTCTTTTCCACCATCGTGGTCTGGAGCGGTGGCACACCCGCAGCCAGGGCCGCCGGCATCCGCTACGCCATCATGCACCTGCTGGGCGGCGTTATTCTCAAGGTGGGTATCGAGGGGGTGGTCGTCAGCAGCGGATCAATTGATATCCGGCCGTTTATTGCCACGGACTTCAATACCTGGATGATCCTGATTGGCATCCTGATGAATGCCGCCGCCCCGCCCGTTTCCGCCTGGCTGTCTGATGCCTATCCCGAATCGAGTGCAACAGGCTCGGTGTTCCTGTCTGCCTTTACAACCAAAACTGCCGTCCTGGCGCTGATCCTCCTGTTCCCGGGTGAACCCGTGCTCATTGGGGTTGGCCTGTACATGGTAATGTACGGCATCATTTACGCCCTGCTGGAAAACGATGCCCGGCGGATTCTTGCCTACTCGATAGTCAACCAGGTTGGTTTTATGGTCTGTGCCATTGGCATAGGCACGGAACTCGCGCTCAATGGCGCAGCCGCGCACGCATTTGCCCATATCATCTACAAGGCGCTACTGTTCATGAGCGCAGGCGTGGTGTTGTACCGCACCGGCAAAAGCAAATGCACCGACCTGGGCGGGCTGTTCCGCACCATGCCGCTAACAACCCTGTGCGGCATTGTCGGCGCGCTTTCCATATCGAGCTTCCCGTTAACCTCAGGCTTTACCACAAAGTCCATGATCTCTGTTGCCGCTGCTGACCAGGGCCTCGTCTGGACCTATATGCTGCTGACGGCTGCATCTGCTGGCGTTTTCCTGCACGCGGGCATCAAGTTTCCGTGGTTTGTCTTTTTCCAGAAGGATTCGGGATTGCGCCCCAAGGACGCGCCCTGGAACATGGGCCTTGCCATGGTGCTTTGTGCCTTCGTGTGTATTTTCCTTGGCGTCTTTCCCGGTGTGCTTTATTCACTGTTGCCATACGACACGGGGTATGAACCCTATTCAGCCTCCAAGGTCATTTTCTACCTGCAGCTTCTACTGTTCTCGGGCCTGGCGTTTTTTGTGCTGCTGCCGCTCATGCGCAGGACAGAAACCATCAGCCTGGATACCGACTGGCTCTGGCGCAGACTGGGTCTTGGCGCGGTTCGCCTGGTTGAACGGGGGCTTCAGCGCGTCGCGACAGCCGTCATGGACCAGGAGCACCGCATTGAGGGGCTGCTGAAAAACTTTGCTGTGAAATATCTCGGCCAGCCCCATACCGCGGATTCGGCGGAGAAAAGCGTGTTTGCCCGCTCCTGGCAGATTGGCACAACCGCCCTCTGGATCGTCGTGTTGCTATCCGCCTATATACTTGTCTACTACACCTGATTCGGTACCAGGGTTTTCTGTGGTACCTAGGCGGGGTCGAGCCTGATGAAGTATCGCGGCGGAAACCCGGTCAGTATCCGAAACACAATGCCCAGGGCATTTTCGCTGTCCACCCTGTCGTGTTCCGCGCCCGTGACGGGCACAGCCAGGTAATCACCTGTCTCACCCTCATAGGTGACTTTCATATTGGGGTTGTCCAGCGCCTGACGATACCAGGCCCTGGGCCAGTGGTTGGCGGCAACGTAAAGTTGTCCGTTGCTTTCCAGTCGCGCAACCACACGGGGGTGCGGACTGCCATCTTCGTCAATGGTGGTGATGACCATGGTATTCTGACCTTCTGGCTGGTAGTAACCCAGCAGCGACTCAAACAGCACAACGATACCGACATAAACCAAAACCAGCACACCCAATATCTTGACCGCTTTCATGTCCCCTCCAGTTCGATGGCCATGTTGGCCCCATTGTACATCCCGCCAGGACAACTCGATCTTCACAAGTTGTTCGCTGGCAGTAGATTTACCACAAGTCTACACCGAATCGCCGTGCAATCAGCCCAAACAGGCCAAAACAGAAAATGGTCGTGAGACAGGCCGCCAGCAGGGCCAGCCAGAACCCAAGGCGAGGCAGAATAACCGGAAAAAGCAGGAACATCGGAAGTGTCGGGATCACGTACCAGAAGGTGTACCAGGCATGATTACTGATTTTCTCCATTGGCTGATGCTCAACATAAAGCCAGATGAGCGCAAGTATTGTCACCAGAGGCAGGGCGGCGACAAATGCTCCCAGTTTGTCACTGTGTTTTGCCAGTTCAGAAACACAGACAACAACCCCTGCGGTTACCAGGTACTTGGTGAGAATCCATATCATGTGGCGGGTTCCGTGGGTGCTTTCACCCTTCAATGATCATATTTTCAGTGCAGCCCCTGCTTGAATCGCTCGCCATCATCCACAATGTTGAGCCAACGGCACTGGCTTTCAGTATAGATGTGCCGCGTGGGGACAACCGTGTCCGGGTCATCCAGCGAGGCAATTGTCAGGGTCGCATACTCAGGGTAGCGCGTGTCCCTGAACATCAAAGCTGTGCCGCAGCTTGCACAAAAACCACGCCGCACCTCCGCTGACGATGCATAGAAGTCAGGTTCCCCGGATAGCCAGGTCACCTGCTCTGCCCGAAAGTCCATCCAGTTCACCACAACCGCGCCCACACTTTTCTGGCACATGCGACAGTGGCAATACTCAGCGGCAAACGGTTCTCCCGCAGTGCGATACCTGATGCGACCACACAAACAGCCGCCTTCTCTTGTTTCCATTTCTGCCATACCTGATGCTCACTCCTACCCACTGGTTGCCGGACCCGGGACTCCCCGGCCGGTCTACAAAACATCGCGTCCCGCTCTAAGCTGCCAAAACGCGTGCTGGACCGCAGCCCATAGGTAGATCGCAAATGTGCCAAGGGGCGGATCGGCCAGCTTTGTGCCTGGCCACCAAAAATTACCCCATTTGCGGCCGTGCAGGTCTGCCAAACGTCATCCACTTCAAGTTCCACAATCTCCAGAACCAGGCGTAACGGTTGCCAGATCTGCTCCCGGACCTACAAACTGACGCAACTCAAAAACATTACCTTCAGTGTCCCTCAGTTCACACATCCGTACCGGTACAAACGGTGTGGGTTCGCGCGTAAGAATGTGCTCGCCGCCCGCCGCCACGACCACGGCTATCGCCTCATCCAGATTCTCTACCTGGAGACTTAATCCCGCATGCGGGGTCGTAGACTCGGTACTTCCACCAGAAAGGATGTGCAGCGCAATGGTTGCCCCGCCGCATCGCAGCATGGACCATCCCGGCGTATGCTGAACGACCTGCAGATCAAAAGTACCGCGATAGAAATCCAACGCCCGATCCATGTCATGGACATACAGGATGAACAGCGGATCTTTCGCCAACATGCCAATCCTCCTTTCAGCGTGAACAGCACCTGCTGATTGCACAAAAGAATAATACTTAACATCAGGGACGAGAAGCGGGAATACAGCCTCAAATAAGTCAGGAAGACTCCGGTGACGAAGAAAGAAAAGCTGGCCTTTGACCCATCACTGTACGGGTCACCGGACACAAGTCTCTCACCGGGATCCTGGTGAAATGGCTAAGGCCGCATCACACTACGCTGATTGGTGTGACAATCGGCCCGCCCGACAAGGTCTGCGAACCGCATGACAGATAAGAAGAATGGGGCGAAGCGCCTTGACCGTCACGTCAGGTATCAACAGCCTCCATCTCAGAAATGATGTTTTGGGTAGACAACACTGGATCATGGGAACCTACAATCGGTCGACCAACTACAATAAAGCTTGCACCTGCCGCGATTGCGGCCCCGGGTGTGTCGGCTCGCAGCTGATCATTCTGAGAGGCGCCGGTCGGCCGTATCCCGGGTGTCACAATCTGGATACTTGTCCCCAACATTTGTCTAAGCAATCTGATTTCTCGCGGTGACGAAACAACGCCGTGACAACCACTATCCTGAGCCAATTTGGCAAGCCTTGCCACCTGGGCTTCACAACCACCTGAAACACCAATCGACGCCAGATCAGCATCGGTTAATCCCGTGACTACAGTGAGCGCAATAATCTGCATACCCGAATACTTCAATGCAGTTTCCGCAGCAACCTTCATCATGGTGCGACCGCCTGAAGCATGAACTGTGATCATATCGACACCATGATTTCCGGCCGAGACGATTGCAGACGCCACCGAGTTTGGGATCTCGTGAAGCTTCAGGTCCAGGAAGACCCTCTTTCCAAGCGCTTTTAGGTACGAGATCGTTTTCGGACCCTCTGCCGTAAAGAGTTGATGCCCAATTTTGTAGTGGCTCACTGCCGGCCCCAGCGAATCCACTATGTGCTTCATGTCACCAAGCGTCGGGACATCCAACGCAACGATGAGCCTGTCGGATACACGTAAAGGTTCTGATTCCATTGAGATGCCTAACGCCTAAAAAGGCAGAAGATTGTAGCACTTGAATTGCGCGTGCTAGTCGAGTGCCATGTTGAAATGCCCAGGTGCAACTGCAGGTTGCCGACCTTGCAAGATGGGCAGGTCGGGCACAGAATCTGGTTTGACCCGGAGACAGGATGTTCCACTCAGCAGGTCGCATAGACGTTTGCAACCGGGGCACTTTGTCACTGATGCCACGTGCTTCCTGAAGCCGCGTGCGATACCGGACTTGAGTTCGAGTGATCCCCCGTTGACGGAAGAGTCCATGGACTATATGTGCCAACCCCGCGTCTTTACTACTTCTCGCGGTCTGCAAACTTTTTAATCGCCGGGACGAACTGCCCCGCATAAAATTCACCGTCCTCCTGTGGGGCCGGAGTGGAGGGATCTCGATTCTTGTACCCGAGATTTCTCCATTCCGCCGCTCACGCGGCTACAGTCGAAACGACGGCGTAGCGGTCGTCCCGACCGGAGTGGAGGGACCTGACTCCACCGTTATCCTGTGGGCGAGCGCTCGTTGCATACGCAGTGAGAGAACTCCTGAAACTCGAGTTGCGAAGCCTTGAGATTGGGTGCGTAATGGAAAACCCAGGCTGCAACTTCTACCGGCATTTGGGAGGAGTCGAGATAGGTACCCGACCCGTTAAAGTAGATAGCTACAACACCGAGGAGATTCTCTTTGGTTGGAGAGACATGCGGGTATTGGCTGATGCCAGCAGATGACCTCACCTCGCTGCTCACGCAATCAGAATCACCGGAAAGTTCTGAAAACATGGGCCGGAATTCTGTTTCGGTCGACGTGGAGAATCAAATCAACGCCTGGTCAACACGAAGCACCTTCCACAATTTGACCGCAGCTGCTTCGTCCGAACGGCCAAAAGAAATGAGTTCAACTGCATGTTATACGCCGCCTTCACAAGCTGCCGGAAGGGTGTATTACATCTCGTACTGTGAAGGTCATATCGGTCAGATTCACCAAACCAATGGGCTGGTCGCTCTCATACAGCTGATAGGTGAAGTTCGCGATATCCTCGGGCGTATGAAATCGTATTTCGCCTGCGTCCAGAGCCGGAAGCCTGGTCTCGGCTAGCGAGATTGAAGTGAACTCTGTGTCGATCGGGCCTGGCGTCATCACCTTTACCTTCATCGGGCTGCCAACGCGGCGAAGGTCGTGAATGAGCCCCTCGGTGAAGACCGTCGCAAAGAACTTTGTAGCACTGTAGGGAACCGCTGCGCCAAAAATAGCGTAGCCCGCTAGTGATGTGACGTTAATCAGGCAGGCATCCGTGTCCCTCTTATCGCGGACGAATAGCGTCGACAGAACTGCCAGGGCACGAGAATTCAGGTCTATCATGGAGTTGAGCTTGTCGAGACTCAGGTCCCAAACAAAATTCCAATCACCTAGACCTGCGTTGTTGATCATCACAGAAACATCAGCCTCACTTGCACTCTTGTAAAGGCTCAGAACGTCCTCTTGCTTTCTGAGATCACATACCTGAATTAGCACATTTATACCAAATGCAGATTCCAGCTCAGCCTTGAGGTCCTCCAATAAGGAAGATCTGCGTGCCGCGAGAAAGAGATCGTGGCCCTCTTTTGCGAATCGAGTGGCGATTGCACGACCGGCGCCCGCACTCGCTCCCGTTACCAAAACTCTTCGTTTCATCAATTGACGCTCGCTCGATGGTCAAAAGGCGTATGACAAGACTGTGGAAAAAGCTGCTCAACACAAACATGCGATCGGGACAATGTGGTGTTTCGCATAGAGCGCATTTTGTACAGCCTCTCTTACAGTGTTATCACGCAAATCGCGACGCCTGGTTCAGGTCTCGGCACCCGACCCCAGAGACGACAAATACGTCAAAGGCTTTGTTGTGCACCGTTACTGACCCAGTTGTCCTTACCGCTGTAGTTCCCCGACATTGTGCACCAGTCAGTACATCAACCACTGCCCCGTCACCTTGTTCTTCTCTTCGGCCGCGCACCGCGTGTGGTCGCTAAGGTGTCTATCCTCATTTTCTTCACTGTGTTCTTGCGATCACCTCCGAATCAAACATCCGAAAGTCCCAAACACTGCCATTGCCAAGCCACCAAAATACCTCTGAATCGAATGGCGCCCATAGTCGTCGTGACAAAATAATCACACGAAGCAGGTTACTGTAGCCGTTTCCACACCCCTTCTGACACGACCTCGACTGTACCGTCAACCACCTTGATCGCCGTTTCGTCATCTATCGCGTAGGCAGGTCCTTGAATGCCGGCGGCCCATTGCTCTGCTTCCGCCATCGAGTTTCCAGGCATGCCGTCCTGCGCCAGGTGCGGGCAAATTGAAAAGTCTACGACGCCAAGGGTGGTATCGTCTCCACTCGGCGACTTCCACTGAACAAACTCATTGCCTATTCTGGGGGCCATCACCATGCTCCCTGCGCTCAACCCTACCCAGACCGTCTCGTCCAACGATGGAAACAGACCCAGCAGACCGGACTCCCGAATCCAATGGCACAGATAGAGGGCATCCCCGCCAGCTACAAGTAGCACATCAGTATCCGAAACCAATGGCACCCAGAGTTCGTCGTCTATACTGGGTAGCGCTGTCAATTCCAGTATACCGACGGACTTCCAGCCGAGATTTACCATCGGATTATCTGCCTTACCACTGATGAACTTCCAGGGCATAACGCCGGGGCCGACCATGGGATGGCCATACTGCGCAGTGGGAATGCACAAAGCTGTCGACTCTGCGACCGGCTTGCCCAGAAGGTCGACCAGCGCATCGTGGATGCTGGTATTCGTGACACCCGCTGACGTGAGAAGTAGCTTCAAACCTATCCCCCTATTCTGCCTGCCAGGACTCCAGACAGGTGCTGCCAAAATGCCTTAGACAGGGCACCTGCCCGCGCTCATAGACACGATAACTTCCCACGAAAGGTGCTGCCCGTTTCGTGGACTGGCAGAGCCCCCGCCACCAATTTGTTCATAACAAACCTTCCGGACGCCACCACCTGGAAAACTCTAGCATAGTCTTTATCGGAACGGAGACGTACAAGGAATGAACCGCTAGCTGTTAGGTCCTGGGGTAATCCCCATTTTTGATGGACTTGGATTCAATCCTCGGGGGGATTACCGAGGCAGTCGCTCATGTAGGAACCCAGAGGAAAAAGGAAAGGCATAAAACACAAGAGAATCGATAGCCGATCCGTTGACGGGATAGTCCATAGACTTCATGTTATGTGCCTCCTCTTACTAGCGATCCTGCGGTGGCACATGCCTTATGTCTTGGGCAAACCGTCGGTGTCGCTCTACATTGACGGGCTTATTCACTACCTTCGTCGGCGCAGGGAATCTGCCCAGAAAGTTTCCGTTAATCAGATCCGTCGCTGGTCGGTGTGGTCTAGGCGAAAAACCCCCGCCGCAGTTCGGGCACACATTCTCCAAGACATTCTCCACACACTCGCGGCAGAAGGTGCATTCGAACGAACATATCATCGCATCCGGGGATTCCGGCGGTAGCAATCGGTTGCAGTGCTCGCATGTGGGCCTTAGGTCTAGCACGCGGCACTCCAGAGCACATAACGAGGCTGTAGAAAACCCCCTGTTCGCGGAACAGAGATAAATCTGCTGAAGGCAGGGATGCTGTGATGCGTGCTCACGCGAATTCTGAATCGTCTAGCATTCGGAAAATAATTTGAGAGAACTGTACGCACGAAACTTTTTCTCCAAAATTCTGATCAAGGGTTTTTCTACAGCCTCAACACCGGGTTAAGCGGCCAAGACGCCGAGGACCAAAATGTGATTCACATTTTGGCCGCAGGTGCTTGGTCCGAGTGAGCGCAGCGAACGACTTCAACTGCATGTTATGTGCCCGTTTCCGTGTGTGCGGCTTCAGGATGGACGACAAGATCGGCGAATGTCCAAACAATTTGAAGAATACCTAAGAGGATTCCGATCTCATAATAAGTCTGCCCACGAGGTAAAGGCCAACCACTAATATTTATCGCTGCAGCAGGTACATACAACAACATGCAAACGAGCATTCCAACTATCCATCTTCTAGGCAGTTCTTTAATCGTCTTGAGTTCGGTCAGTACAATCAGTACGAGAACGAAGGGTATCGTTATTGCCAATGCTATGCATGCTGACCAAAACCAAAGCAACGAAGAATCACTAATATAACGGTCGACCCAGATTGGTATGAAACAAACGGTTACGACAAAGACACCCCAGAAAACGATCAAGTAAAATCTAAATAGGTCTGACGATTGCAACTGTGAGCCTCTCTGCAGAAGCGCAACAGCCACGGCTGCGAGCCCGACTAATCCCGCAGTAATTTCTGCAAAAGTATATAAGGGCTCAGGATTCACGGAGGACACACAATGGCACATAACACCAAGTTAAGCGGCGTGACACGGAAGGCTGCGTTTGCGACAAAATGGCGAAGCCATTTGCAAACGCAGCCTGGAGTGGCACGTCCGAGTGTTGGAGCAGCTTGCTGCGGAAACACGGCTTGAACTTCATGTTATGCGGCGTGTAAGGGCTTAATTTTTTGGACGTCTTTCTTGATGGTCTGAGACGCATCCCATAGATCTACAGCGCGTTGTGCGTTCATCCAAAATTCTGGAGAGTTGCCAAAAAGCTTGCTAAGTCTCAGCGCCATCTCTGGACTGATTGCTCGTCGTTCCCTCAGTATTTCATTGACAGATTGACGAGATACTCCAATAGACTCCGCTAGCCCTGATACCGTCAATTCAAAGTCCGGCAGGAAATCTTCGCGCAGCATCTCGCCCGGGTGTGTCGGCCTTCTCAACATCTTTCTGTCGTTTATTACACTCATTAGCCTGTCCTCAGTGATAATCACAGACTTCTACATCATATGCGTTGCCGTCAAGAAACTTGAAACAGATACGCCATTGATCATTTATGGAGATCGAATACTGTCCTTTTCTATCGCCAGTTAAGGAGTGAAGCCGGTTGCCGGGTAGCACCCCAAGATCGTCGATCTTTTCAGCTAGATCAACGTACTCAAGCTTTCTAGCGGCCCTCTTTGAGACATCCGCAGGAAACTTCTTGGCTTTCCCCTTGGAATAGAGATCGTAAGTTCTCCGATCTGCGAATGACTTAATCATGCGTCATTGTAATGCGTCACGTGACAGCGGTCAACGAGCTAGCCAGCCGCATAACACCAAGTTAAGCTGCCAAGCGGTTCTGGCGCGCGGGTTGCGCACGCAAGCCGCGTGACAGGTTCCTTGGTCAGCTTCAACGATAGTATGGACTCCTCCTGCCACAAAGATTCGGCATCATAATGTGCCACGCAAGTATCTAACGACATGAAGGAGTCCATACATGAATACTACGACCATTGGGGTTGATCTCGCAAAGTCTGTTTTCCAGGTCTCAGTCGCGAACCAGGCGGGACGTATCGTTTCCAGGAAGCGTTTCTCACGCGCGCAGTTTGATCGTTTCCTGGCCAATCATGAACCCGCCACCCTCGTGATGGAGACCTGCTCCTCGGCACATTACTGGGCACGCAAGGCGAAGGCCTATGGCCATCAACCGCGGTTGATTCATGCACCCTACGTGCGTCCCTATGTGCGGCGCAACAAGAACGACTCGGCAGACGCCGATGCGTTGCTTCGCGCCAACCAGGACACTGAACTCAAGCCGGTGCCCATGAAATGTGAGTCACAGCAGGCGCTACAGGGATTGCATCGCATCCGCAGTCAATACGACAAGACCCGCAAGCAACGCATCAACCTGGTTCATGGTTTGCTCGCTGAATTCGGGCTCACGTTCCGTAAGGCCCCCTCTGTCAGGATAGTTGTCGCGTCTCCATTTTTGTCCATTGAGAGGGGGCGGCAAGGAATGAATAGTGAAGCGTTATCCGCAAGAGCAGAAAGAGGCAATCATCCAAAAGATGATGCCACCAATGAACAAGCGAGTATCTGAACTGGTTGCAGAGACCGGCATCTCTGACGTTACCCTTTATACTTGGCGCAAGCAGGCAAGGAATGGAGGGTTAGTGGTGCCTGGAGATGGCAAGAATCCGGAGAAGTGGTCAGCTGAAGAGAAGTTTCGTGTGGTGCTGGAAACAGCCCCGCTGAGCGCAGCAGAACTGGCCGAATACTGTCGCAAGAAAGGCTTGTATGCCGAACAGGTCGCGAGCTGGCGTGAAGCCTGTATCAAGGGCAACCTGACGGCTGCTGAACTCGATAAGGCGCAACGCGAACAATCCCGCCAGGACAAGCAGCAGATCAAGGCACTGGAGCGTGAACTGCGCCGTAAAGAGAAGGCGTTGGCCGAGGCCGCGGCGTTGCTGGTGCTGCGAAAAAAGGCCAATGCGATCTGGGGGGAAGGAGAGGACGCATGATCAGTGCCTCGGATCGCAGCAACGCAATCACATTGATCGAAGAAGCTGTCACAGCAGGTGCGCGCAGGTTCAAGGCCTGTGGTGAATTGGGCATTACCATCCGCACGTTGCAACGCTGGACAGCAACAGGTGAGGTCAAAGTAGACGGCAGGCCGACCGCAACCAGACCAGCCCCGGCCCACAAACTCAGTGAAGCTGAGCGGGAAGAGATCCTGAGGGTTGCAAACAGCGAAGCCTATCAAAGCCTGCCGCCAAGCCAGATTGTGCCTGCACTGGCGGATCAAGGCCGATATCTCGCATCGGAATCAAGCTTCTATCGCGTTCTGCGCGATGCTGAGCAACAACATGCGCGTGGTCGCAGCCAGGCGCCTAAACGCACTGCGCCGACGACCCACATCGCCACGGCACCGAATCAGGTTTGGTGCTGGGATATCACCTGGTTGCCAGGCCCTGCCAAAGGTGTCTTCTTCTACCTGTACCTCATCATGGATCTGTTCAGTCGCAAGATTGTGGGCTGGGAAATCCACGAGCAGGAGTCGGCTGAAGATGCGGCCAGCCTGGTGAGTCGCACACACTTGCGGGAGCAGGTAGGAGCCAATGTGCTGGTATTGCACTCGGATAATGGCAGTCCGATGAAGGGCGCCTCACTGGTGGTTACGCTGGATCGACTGGGCGTGGCAAGCTCTTACAGTCGGCCTCGTGTAAGCAACGACAACGCGTTTGCGGAATCCCTGTTCCGCACCTGCAAGTATCGTCCAGACTATCCGTACAAGGGCTTTGCGAGCCTGACAGACGCCAGACAATGGGTGCTTGAGTTCACGCATTGGTACAACTATCGACACAAGCACAGTGGTATCAAGTTTATAACACCCAGTCAGCGTCATGATGGTGAAGCCACCGCTGTCATGCGACAGCGCAAACAGGTGTACGAAATGGCAAGGGCGAACAATCCCGCCAGGTGGAGTGGACAGGTCAGAAACTGGAACCTACCGATGGCAGTTCAATTGAATCCGGCAAATGCCGCGCAAGAAAAACAGGCTGTATCTTGAAGATTGACGCGACAACTATGTTGACAACCACCGAAGGGCACGGCCCGATTTGCCGACCTGCTGTCGCAGCCTACCGAACAAGTTCCCGAGACGCTCAGGCAGGCGCTCCTGCCGGTGATTGAAGAAGTGAACGAGTTGGAGCAACGGCTGAAGCAACTCGAACGCCAACTCGCCGCGATTGGTGAACAAGATCCAGTCGTCCAACTCCTGATGACAATTCCCGGCGTTGGCCTGATTACCGCAACCGCCATGGTCGCGTCAGTGCCAGACATCCATACTTTTGCCCATGCACGCCAGTTCAGTGCATGGCTCGGCATCACGCCACGAGAATTTTCATCGGGCAATACGCGCAGGCTGGGGAGCATCACCAAGAAGGGAGATCCTTACCTGCGCACCCTGCTCGTCCACGGGGCTCGATCCGCGCTGATTGCTGCTGCCAGGTTAGACGACGGAAAACGCACCGAACTGCAGCGCTGGGCACTGCAACTCAAACAACACAGTTGTCACAACGTCGCCGCAGTGGCTCTCGCCAACAAGATGGCACGCATTATCTGGTGCCTATGGACCCGCAATGAGGAATACCAGCGCCGATAAATCGATAAATCAACAACGGAAGCACAGTAACAATTGATCGAATGAACCCACCAACACCGGTGCACCTGTGACAATTAGTCAACCGAACTCCGGGCCTGGCCCGAGGCCGATAACATGTTCGAGCAACCTGCTCGCTTCAACGATGGGCCGGCCAGGCGCGGAACCTAGTTTGACCCGGAACCATGATGTTCCACTGAAGAGGTCGCATAGACGTTTGCAACCGGGGCTCTTTGTCCTAGGTACCGTGTGTTTTCTGAAACCGCGTGCGCCACCGGGATTGTGTTGGGGTGATCACGCGTTGACGGAGGAGTCCATAGACTTCATGTTAGGCGGCCGGTTCATTCCCACTCCACACTTCCATTGTATGATTTGCCAGCAACCACCAACTATCCTCAAGCCTGGCGTAGGTTCGCATGAAGTGGTACTTCAGGTATTTCCGGGATCCAGTTCGCGCAACGTAGTTTTCGGAGCGTTCAACGGAGGTATATCCATAGGCAATGGCAGTGTCGGTTTCGACGAGTACAACTACATTGCTTTGCTCACGACGGATACTTACGGATGGACGCCCAGATTCGTGATTTTTTCTTCCCATCTCAAGAAACTCATCTCGTGATCGTTGGATGAGCGTTGCATGGTTGTGGACCCATACGAAGTTGGGGTGCATATATTGTTCAAAGTAGCGATCGGACCATTCGACTAAAGATTGATCAAATTGCGCGTCAATTTTTCGTATTTGAATTTCATCCATATCAGTACTCATGGGACGCCTAACACCACGTTAAGCGGCGTGACTGCGGAAGGGGCGTTTGTGATAAAATGGCGAAGCCATTCGCAAACGAACCTGGAGTAGGCACGTCCGAGTGACGGAGCCGAAGGCGTAGGAACGGCTTCAACGTCATGTTATGCGCCGCCCCCCCGCGCAGGATCGTCGAGTACGAGCAATGCGAACATCAAAGCTACAATCAACAGATTGAGAATTAGTCCCATCTCATAAACTCGTTGGCTTGACTCCAATGGCCACGACCAGATTTGACTCGAACAAATCAATCCATATGCAGACAGAGTGACCGTAGCAAATGCGTACCTTGTGGTCTTGGTCCTCGAATCGAGATTCAGTTTGATCTGGCTAATGAGCACGCCCATCCACAAAATCAGAGGTATACCTATCAGAAGCTCGAAAATCGTACTTAACTGCCATAACGTGGCTGTCTCACCAGTAGACTCCAGAACCCAAAACGGAATAAAGCAGTCAATAACTGTGAGTCCACCAATGGAAATAATGAATATGAACTTGGCACGGTCCTCATTGTGCATCGCGCCTCTATTTGCGAGCGCTGTGGTGATCGCTGAAAATCCTATAAAAGCTGCGGACACCTCCGCTAATGTAAGTAGCGTGTCAGGATTCATAGATTGGCTCGATCTGAGGCGGCAGGCACATAACACCAAGTTAAGCGGCGTGACACGGAAGGCTGCGTTTGCGACAAAATG
This sequence comes from Pseudomonadota bacterium, assembly GCA_047947185.1. Lineage (GTDB taxonomy): Bacteria > Pseudomonadota > Gammaproteobacteria > Pseudomonadales > Azotimanducaceae > JANQJA01. The sequence goes on along the minus strand of CP170502.1, from coordinate 4,806,913 downwards.
GCGAAGCCATTCGCAAACGAAGCCTGGAGTGGCACGTCCGAGCGCAGCGACTTAAACTTCATGTTATGTGCCGCCTCCTAGAAGTAGCTTTGTTCGTACCAGTCGACCAGATGGAGATATCGCTGGTCGATTTTCTCTCGCGCCGGGTGAGTGGGCCCGGTCTTCTCCCACGCATCTGTATGCGCGTCACCTCGCTTGTAAAGCCTATAGTTCTCGCCTGAGCGAACCAAATACCGGTTGCGACTGCCGCCACGGTGTGGCTGGTCTTTGTCAGCCATTCGATCTTCGGAGTTGACCAGGTGCCTCTGAATCATGACGGGTGTGATGCTGGTCCCGAATAGCGCATGGACTTCGTGGTCAATTTGAGATTTGGAGACGGTCGCAGTGTTTGCCGTATGCGGGTGGAGCATACTTGCCACAGCTACCCACACCATGTCCATCTTGGTCATAGCGCAATACCTCGAGGCACATAACACCGGGTTAAGCGGCGTGGACGTTCTGGCGCAGAAATTGCGCAAGCAATTTGTGCGACAGGTTGCCACGTCCGAGTGAGCGCAGCGAACGACTTCAACCCCATGTTATATGCCGGCTGACGATGATGATGCTGACCCGATCGAAACAGGCACGGTGCAAACAATTTGAGGCCCTCACAGGGTGGAAGCCATTACATTACCGCAAGAAGGCGAGTGTACCAAGCAGATCCTTGGTCAGGTCCCAGGCGGACTTTGCACCTGGCACCGACTGAACCGGTCCCGGTCTCGCCACTGAGGGAGGCGGCGATGAGCCCATCTATGGGAGCGTACAGTTGTGTTTAGAGCGAATCTCGACGCTGGCAGTAGCGGATCATGCCTCGATCTCTGCGGTGCGGCGTTGCTCAACGTTTGGCCGCATTTCGATGCCCGAGGCAACCTTTAATATCTTGCTGATACCACGGCAAGCGCAAAGGACCACAACTCCCTTGCCGGCATATAACACCGGGTTAAGCGGCGTGGACGTTCTGGCGCAGAAATTGCGAACGCAATTTGTGCGACAGGTTGCCACGTCCGAGTGAGCGCAGCGAACGACTTCAACCCCATGTTATATGCCGGCTGACGATGATGATGCTGACCCGATCGAAACAGGCACAGTGCAAACAATTTGAGGCCCTCACAGGGTGGATGCCAATACATTACCGCAAGAAGGCGAGTGTACCAAGCAGACCCTTGGCCAGGTCTTAGGCGGACTTGGTACCTTGCACCGGCTAAACCGGGCCCGATCTCGCCGCTGAGGGATGCAGAGATGACGCCACCTATGGGAGCGTACAGTTATATTTAGAGCGAATCTCGACGTTGGCCCGCGCGAACCATGCCTCAATCTCTGCGCTGCGGCCGTTGCTCAATGTTTGGCCGCAGTTCGATGCCCGAGGCAACCTTTAATATCTTGCTGATACCACGGCAAGCGCAAAGGACCACAACTCTCTCGCCGGCATATAACACCAAGTTAAGCGGCGTGTCGCGGAGCGCGTCGTTTGCGACAGAATGGCGAAGCCATTCGCAAACGATGTGCGGAGTGGCACGTCCGAGGGAGCGATAGCGACCGGCTTCAACTTCATGTTAGACGTCGGACCACTCAAACCTGAAATCCTCTTGCATGCCTTCGCACCACCTCTCTAGCGCTCTTCCCATTCGATTCACTAGCTCGCAGTTTGCCTTTAGAAAAAAATGCGCACTAGCGGATTCCGGCGGATCTTGTTTGTTGTCAGTTTCTACTTCGATACCCACCGTATGCAGGTTGACATAGAACACTCTCAACTTAACGAGACTATACATATCAGGATGATCAGTTCCGTACTCAAATACTACTTCGCCCTCACCTGACTTTGGAAAGTAGCTAGCAAGTTGATTTCCGAACGACTCTAGTTTTTTTGGATAAGTGTAGAAGTCCTGGCTGGTTAAGCGTCTAGAATCCGATGCGGTTAGGCGTAACTGCACCATTCCGTCATCGTCGGTCCACAGTCTCTGGAAGGCGAGCTCGTTCACAGGACGTCTAACACCCAGTTAAGCGGCGGGACACGGAAGGCTGCGTTTGCGACAGAATGGCGAAGCCATTTGCAAACGCAGCCTGGAGTGGCACGTCCGAGGGAGCGATAGCGACCGGCTTCAACTGCATGTTATGTGCCGTCTGTTTCAAGCGGTCGATGATCACCATTCGGTCCTGGAGTAATGTGGATAAGCTTCGTTTCTTCAACTAGCGAAACCTTATGCCACTCTCCCTTCGGAACGATGCATGTGTCACCCGGCCCTAGTATTAAGTCTTCGCCTGGCGAAGAATCGCAGGAAACTCTGACTTTACCGGAGATTACATGCAAGATCTCATCTCCGTCTGGGTGCATCTCACCGTTGTGTGGTGCATTCTCTGTCAAAGTGAGAATGCCGACCGTGATACCGTCAATTCTTTCAGGCGGCCCGGGCTTTCGCTGATGAGGCTCTATTGAGAGATCGCGATATATGTTGAACGAGTACTCTGAAGCATCAACGGGAATCACCTTAGACATCGCAACACCTCCCCCGTAGGCACATAACACCAAGTTAAGCTGCCAAGACGTTCTGGCGGCAATTTTGCGACAGCAAAATTGCTGACAGGTTGCTTGGTCAGCTTCAACTTCATGTTATGTGCCGCCTTCCTGTAGGACTAGGGAAGTAAACTCTTCGTCGTATCCACCTTGTTCTAACAGTTCTTTAAAGTACCTATTTGAACGTGCGTGGTTGGTTGCATTGCGGACCGCACTATCGATCATTCTTTGCTCTCCCATCATCTTTGCGCGTAAAAACACGTTCTGGTACGCGATAACCTCATTCCCTGTTTGGAGGATCATCCGCCAAGCATCAACCTCGTCGAGTTCTTCACCACTGTGTGCGCGAAAAATAAGTTCCGCTAGCTCTCGATCGACAATCTTATCTCTGTTGATGTCAATCATCGTTGTTCGATTCATTTCACGGTACTGCCACATCATCAACTTATTGCTCAAACGAATTTGAAGCGTCAAGTAGATCAGAGTCACAAGAACAACAATCGCACCGAGTAACTCGGCGGCCGCTCCAATCGCATCCCAGTTCACACGAGGTGCCTCCGAGGCACATAACACCTGGTTAAGCGGCGTGGCGAATTGGCAACCCGGTTGCGTATGCAAGCGGGATGACAGTTTGGCACATCCGAGCGACGAAGGAGTGACTTAAACCACATGTTATGCGCCGATGCATGAAGGTGGCGCACTGATCGAAAATTGCACAGAGCAGACAAACTGTAGCCCTCGCGGCATTGATGCTGGGGATACATTACCGCAAGAATGCGAACGTACCAAGTAGACGATCTGGAGTATCTAAAACAATTCCTGACTCTGGCACCGTCCGAAGCAGTCCCGATCTCAGTACTGTTGGAACCAGAAAATGAGCGGTCTCAGCTAGCAAATCGCTATCAGAAAATCTTTGGCTACCACGGAAGGCGCAAAGAACTACTCACCCCCTTTTCGGCGCATAACACCAAGTTAAGCGGCAGACGAAATTGGCGCAGCTTTTGCGGAACGCAAAAGGTGTGACGATTTTGGCTGTCCGCTTCAACTTCATGTTAGGCGCGTTTCCTTGTTTCTAATCTCGGACCAAAAGTCCAGTTCGAGTAGTACAAACTCGGCAACAGCTTCAGCTAGCGAATCAAATGAGCGATTTGATCTCGACAAATCCACTCGCCCAATCTCTGCCGCTGGCGTCACGTACCAACCTCCGGTAGTGCGCTTATCCTCAGAATACAAGATCCAACTTCTTATGAGATCTTCATCCTCATTCAGCGCTTCAAGGAGATCGCTAGACGATATTCTAGGACGAACCTCACGATAGTTCGATCGAGTGATCGCGTCTGCGATGGAAACACCCTGTCCGCGGATGCTCGCCTCGGTCCCAATTCGGAGGATTTCCAGAACTTGTTGCGTGCGATCGTCCATGCGCCTAACACCGGGTTAAGCGGCGTGGACGTTCTGGCGCAGAAATTGCGCACGCAATTTGTGCGACAGGTTGCCACGTCCGAGTGAGCGCAGCGAACGACTTCAACCCCATGTTATATGCCGGCTGACGATGATGATGCTGACCCGATCGAAACAGGCACAGTGCAAACAATTTGAGGCCCTCACAGGGTGGAAGCCATTACATTACCGCAAGAAGGCGAGTGTACCAAGCAGACCCTGGGCCAGGTTCTAGGCGGACTTTGTACCTGGCACCGGCTGAACCGGCCCCGATCTCGCCGCTGAGGGAGGCGGAGATGCCCCCATCTATGAGAGCGTACAGTTGTGTTTAGAGCGGATCATGCCTCGATCTCTGCGCCGCGATCGTTGCTCAATGTTTGGCCGGAGTTCGATGCCCGAGGCAACCTTTAATATCTTGTTGATACCACGGCAAGCGCAAAGGACCACAACACCCTCGCCGGCATATAACACCGGGTTAAGCGGCGTGGACGTTCTGGCGCAGAAATTGCGAATGCAATTTGTGCGACAGGTTGCCACGTCCGAGTGAGCGCAGCGAACGACTTCAACCCTATGTTATATGCCGGCTGACGATGATGATGCTGACCCGGTCGAAACAGGCACAGTGCAAACAATTTGAGGCCCTCACAGGGTGGATGCCATTACATTACCGCAAGAAGGCGAGTGTACCAAGCAGCCCCAGGTTAGGTCCCGGACGGACTTTACACCTGGCACCAGCTAAAGCGGCCCCGGTCTCGCCGCTGAGGGAGGCGGAGATGTCCCCATCTACGTGAGCGTACAGTTGTGTTTAGAGCGAATCTCGACGCTGGCCGGAGCGAACCATGCCGCGATCTCTGCGCTGCGGCCGTTGCTCAATGTTTGGCCGCAGTTCGATGCCCGAGGCAACCTTTAATATCTTGCTGACAACACGGCAAGCGCAAAGGACCACAACTCCCTCGCCGGCATATAACACCAAGTTAAGCGGCGTGGACGTTCTGGCGGACAAATTGCGAACGCGATTTGTGCGACAGGTTGCCACGTCCGCTTCAACTTTTTGTTAGGCATCTGACCCCACTCCCCAAATGAAGAAGGCAAAGGCTCCAAAAGACACATAAATGGACCCGAGTACGATTGCAAATGCAAACGCACGATCGGCTGCAAGTCCAGAGGCGAAGTTATAGGCAACGTCTACTGGCTCCCGCGCAAATTTCGACACAAAGGCGCCAAAAAGATACCGAAAGAAAGCAAGCTGAAAGAGTGGGCTTGCAAGCACGACAACAGCGGCGAGTGAAAGCTGCGAAAAGCCGCTGAAGGTAGCCACAAGCAGGCCAAGCGCTGCAGCGATGCTACAAGCTGAGGCAAAGTAGGTGCTAAGCGTTCCATTGAGCAGCAGCCTGTGATGTATGCGAAAAATGTAAATCGATGGCACCAATAGTATCCCGAGCGGCGCAGCATAGATGACGGCGGTCGCACTGAGCATAGCGGATGCCTAACACCAAGTTAAGCGGCGTGACTGCGGAAGGGGCGTTTGCGACAAAATGGCGCAGCCATTTGCAAACGAACCTGGAGTAGGCACGTCCGAGCATTGGAGCCGCTTGCGGCGGAATCGCGGCTTAAACTTTATGTTAGGCATCTGTCTGAGCTCTCAAAGATTCGCAATGCTCCCGGAACGAGTCGGTAAAGAGTGTAAATGCGGAATTCCACTTACCCCATTCATCCGCGCCATGCCCTCCTACAATCTTTAGATGTTCGAGATAGGTGAGTATTTTGCGATCGTAAGAGTCCATAACCTCTTTTGCTATTCTGCCTTCCTTATATAAGAGGAATACTAGCTCAGCATGCTGGAGGTTTCGGAGAACGAAACCGAACGCAATGGCGTAGTCTTCATCAGATTCGGACTTCCCTCGAAAGACTCTGTCGACAACAGGGATCGCGCCAGCAATCAAAGCGTCACTGTAATTCGCGACTGATCGATCGAGTACTGCCTGGGTAGTGTTGCTCCGCACCTCCTCAGAGTTGAAACGAATCTGGCGAGCGAGATAGATCAACGAGATAAGAACACCCAGCGCCGCACACGCTTCGGCAACCGCACCAATAGCCTCCCAGTTCATCCGTAGTACCTCAAGGTGCCTAACACCGCGTTAAGCGGCCGGCGACTCGGCGCGCAGCGCCGACAAAGCCGGTCCGAGTGAGCGCAGCGAACGACTTCAACGCCATGTTATGTGCCTGATTCAAGGTAGCCTAGTACCAACCATTTCCGTAGAGAAAACCCTAACACGTCGCCAACGACATACGGCACGATCAAGGCTTGGATGGGGAATTCAACGTGCTCTGGACTCCGAAGCCAAAGAATGTAGACAACGCCAGGCGCCAGAACGGCAAGCATGATAGGGAATGCAACGAAAATCGGGAGCGACATGAAACCACCTCGGTACAGTCGTTTTAGCCATTCTGCAATCGCACGAGTTTGTGCGATCTCCGCTTCCCGCTTTGACGCGGTCAATATGCCAAGTAGCGCTCCGAGCGCCATGGCACCACCGATCTGCTCTAGGACGTCCATCGTTGAGGCACATAACACCACGTTAAGCGGCCGACAAGGTTGGCGCAGCTTTTGCGGAACGCAAAAGGTGTGACGACCTTGGCGGTCCGAGCGACCGTAGGGAGCGACTTAAACGTCATGTTAGGCAACGCTGGCCTCCATCTCTGCAACTATTTCATCAACAGCTTGCTCGGGCTGTTCAGCAGCCACAACAGGTCGCCCGACCACAATATAGCTCGCTCCTGCGCGAAGGGCACCCGAAGGTGTATCGACTCGCGCTTGATCATTGTGCTCAGCTCCGCTGGGGCGAACGCCCGGGGTTACAAGTAATATGGAAGAACCCAGAAGCTTGCGCAGCATAGTAACCTCGCGCGGCGAGGACACTAGCCCGTGGCACCCACAGGACTGAGCCAATTTTCCTAAGCGTGCGACCTGTGCTTCGCACCCGTCCGAGACTCCGATCGTTGCCAGGTCCGCATCGGAGAGCCCAGTCACAACGGTCAGAGCGATTATTTTCATACCTGCAAAGCGAGAAGATGCCTCCACAGCAGCGGTCATCATATCGCTGCCGCCAGACGCATGTAGTGTAAGCATGTCCACGCCATGCCTTCCAGCTGAGATCACAGCGGAAGAAACAGAGTTGGGAATTTCATGGAGTTTCAGGTCGAGGAAAACCTGCTTGCCAAGTTCCTTGAGACGGGCAATCGTTCTAGGTCCTTCCGCTGTGAAGAGCTGATGTCCGATCTTATAGTGATTTACTCGCGAGCCGAGAGCTTCAACGATCGCATTCATCTCACTGAAGGAGGGCACATCTAGCGCTACTATCAGCCGTTTTGACTGTGGTGAGACTACTTCGCTCATGAGTTGCCTAACACCCAGTTAAGCGGCGCAACTGCGGAGCGAGCAACTGTGACAAAATGGCGAAGCCATTCACAGTTGAACGCGGAGTAGGTGCGTCCGAGCCGTACGAGCGTAGCGAGTACGGCGACTTAAACTGAATGTTATGCGCCGTTAGCTTCATCGTTGTTTGCAATTATTGAGTTAATCACCGCCTGGAACTCCTCTGGATAGGCGTGGCTGTTCGATGACCAAAACCTCGAAAATGCCTTAGAGTTCACAACTCTGGTGATGTTGGGTCTGAAAATCTCCCATTGCTCCCTTCGAATCAAACCTTCCGAGTGGAGCACAAATGCATTGTAGAAAGAACGCATTTGGTTTGTCGTGAACATACCGTGCAGCTGCAGTTCTTCCTCTGTAAGGGAATTTGTTTCTTGAGATCGAGCTTTGTTTATTGCGTTTCGCAACTCTGGGTGAATTACGAGTTCCATCTGGAGGTTCGCATGATGATCGATCAAGTTCTGAAACGCCGTTGCATGAATGGCCTTGGTGTTCATCGCGGTCTGAACCGATCCCTGACGTATCTGTACTGCCAAATAGATCAGGGTAGCAATCACACCGATCGCTCCCAAAAAGTCGCCTAGGTTTCCTAAATCCTCAAGGGTCATTGCGATGTCTCAGAGGCGCATAACACCGGGTTAAGCGGCGTGGACGTTCTGGCGCAGAAATTGCGCACGCAATTTGTGCGACAGGTTGCCACGTCCGAGTGAGCGCAGCGAACGACTTCAACCCCATGTTATATGCCGGCGTCTGATGATGCTGACCAGGCTGAAACAGGTACGGTGCAAACAAATTGAGGCCCTCGCAGGGTGGATGCCAATACATTACCGCAAGAATGCGAGCGTACCAAGCAGGCCAGATGTTGTGTCACGGACGGACCTTGCGCCAGGCACAGACCGCACCGACCTCTATCTCATCTCTTAGAGGGACAGAGATGACTCGATCCATGGGAGCGTCGAGTTGTGTTAGAGACTACTCTCGACAATGACACTATCAGATACCGCCTCGAAATCTGCTCTGCGGGTGTTCATTGATACTCGGTAAATGCACGACCCAAAACTGTACTTTAAGATCTCGTGATACCACGATAAGCGCAAAGGACTACTGCCCCCTCTCCGGCATATAACACCAGGATAAGCTGCGAAGCGGTTCTGGCGCGGCAATTGCGCCAGCAATTGACGTGACAGGTTCCTTCGTCAGCTTCATCCTCATGTTAGGTGCGCCGCTTTCCGTCTCGATCTGCCTTGATCGCGGCAGCTTCCTTTTCCCATCGATCTTCATCCTCCAGCGAGAAGATTGCAATCGCTTGTACAGCATCGAAACTCTCTCCGCGCACCTTCAAATGGCCATAGGCTGTTTGTACGAGCTTAGTGAAGTGGTCGGTTAATCCGTTCGATATGGCCTGATCTTTATCAGCTTCGGTTCGGAATCTCATAGAGAAGCACGGTGTACCGTAGACGAACTGGGACTTCACTTCAGGAATGCAAGGTTGGCCAGCGAAGACCTCCGATACGAAGCTTTCAATCTGAGATTGATGCTTCTTGCGCTCAAGATTTGCCCGAAATGCTATGACTCCAAAAGCAATGAGAACTGCCATTACTATGATCGCGCTCGTAGACATGATGCGCACCTAACACCAAGTTAAGCGGCCGACGAAGTTGGCGCGGCTTTTGCGGAACGCAAAAGGCGTGACGACTTTGGCGGTCCGAGTAAGCGTAGCGAACGGCTTCAACTTTTTGTTATGTGCCGGATGCCGATCGATAGTACGAACGGTTTCCTTCTTTGCGAAATTCAACCTGCCCCCTATCTTGTAGGTTTCTAGCCAACGTAGCGAAAAACCACCCTGTTCGATTCTGTATCTCATTCTCAATCGGATAACTATCTTTCTTCAGATCAAGTTGATTCTTGATATAGGTCGCCGGTACCCAGCGGTCGGCAAATGCCGATTCTACCTCCTTTACGAACGCCAGTACTTGATCAGCCATTTCGACAAAGAGTTTTTCGATTGCTGCACGATGATTTGACATGCTACCCACCGCCTCCCCGCAATCGAAAATGATTGCCCGACGTATGTTCGAGTAAGAATTGAGGTGGACTCCCCTTCTTCCAAGGCGCATAGCGATTCTGGATGAGCCACATTCCAAACTCTTGGTTTATTATTTCGCGACAGGATTTTGCCCAAAAAGACGCTTTATCTACGTTGGCCTCAACTTCGACTCCGTTGGGGAGTTTTACCACAACGCTTTTCCAGCGTCGGTCAATTTCCCTATCTCTATCATTGGCCTTTAGCTTGAACCCGTACCCAGCCCCAGACTTATGATTCTTTCCGTTGTTCCAGGCAGTAACGATCATTGCGCGATCTCGCTAGGCACATAACACCCAGTTAAGCGGCGGGACACGGAAGGCTGCGTTTGCGACAGAATGGCGAAGCCATTTGCAAACGCAGCCTGGAGTGGCACGTCCGAGGGAGCGATAGCGACCGGCTTCAACTGCATGTTATGTGCCGTCTGTTTCAAGCGGTCGATGATCACCATTCGGTCCTGGAGTAATGTGGATAAGCTTCGTTTCTTCAACTAGCGAAACCTTATGCCACTCTCCCTTCGGAACGATGCATGTGTCACCCGGCCCTAGTATTAAGTCTTCGTCTGGCGAAGAGTCGCAGGAAACTCTGACTTTACCGGAGATTACATGCAAGATCTCATCTCCGTCTGGGTGCATCTCACCGTTGTGTGGTGCATTCTCTGTCAAAGTGAGAATGCCGACTGTGATACCGTCAATTCTTTCAGGGGGGCCGGGCTTTCGCTGATGAGGCTCTATTGAAAGATCGCGATAAATGTTGAACGAGTACGCTGAAGCATCAACGGGAATCACCTTAGACATCGCAACACCTCCCCCGTAGGCACATAACACCTGGTTAAGCGGCAGACCTGAGTGGCGGTTAAATTGCGTTCGCAATTTAAATGACACTTAGGACTGTCCGGTGGAGTGACCGAAGGGAACGCAGCGTACTTCAACCACATGTTATGTGTCTTCCTTTTCCTCTATGGACAGTTCTTCAACTAATTCCAAGAATATGCTCTGAGTTAAGTTTTCAGGCGTACGATTCAGTTTTTCATCGATAGCTTCCACGAACTCGATCATCAAAGGATCGGTATAGAGCGCTTTACTTTTGTTCCAGATGTTAAGCCCGACAGGATGATTGATATAGCCAATATACTGCTGTGAAGCAAGATCCCATTGTTCTTGCGATACAACCCCATTTCTATAATCCAAATATGTCTGTGTTGCTACGAACAGTCCTAAAGAATGAAGGCTCCAGATTTGTGAAATCTGGCCGGGAGTGAGTTCTTTAGGATCAATCATCGCACTGGCAAACGCTTCATTCGCAGTATCCCCCATCAAACTAGTTTCAAGGTTAGCGAAGAGTTCATTTGTCTTATGAATAGAAGATGTTTGTAGGGCTTTGGTGTTCAGTTGAAGCTGATAAGCAACGAAAATAAAGCCAACTAGAACACCAACGTTTGCGAAAATACTGATCCATTGGCCTATTTTCTCCAACTTCATCGTGCAGCCTCTGACACATAACGAGGCTGTAGAAAAAGCCGTTCAACACACGCATGCGGCGAGGACGATCGGATATTTCGCGTATTGTTCATTTCGTGCGGCTCCCCAACTGGTGTATTCAACGAACCAGCCAATCTCGATTCAAGCATCGAAAGCCGATACTGACGGCTTCAGACACAGCAAAGATTCTCTTTTACGCCTTTACCGACCCAGTTGTCCATACCGCTGTAGTTTCTCTACGTTGTGGACCAGGCAGAACATCAACCACTGCCCGTTCACCTTGTGCCTGCCACGCAAGCTAAACCGGTTCAGGCGCTTCGTGGTGTTGATATTGCCAAATACTGGCTCTACTGCACCCAATCGCCGGCTGTAGTGGTAACGCCCCTCCGGGCTGTCTATCCGCGTCTTCATTCGTTCTACTGGCGACGTCCTGCCGGTTGACTCGGACGACCTGAACGACACCTGGCGACCACGCACAGTTGCGCCTTTGCGCATACATCGCGCTTCCAGTGGGCAGCCGCGGCACTCACTCAGCCGGCCCACGAAACTCACGTACTCGACGTCACTCGCGATGTATGTGTGACTTCGCTTCAGCGATTTCCCTGCGGGGCAGCGGCAGGTCTGGACAACAGGATCATAGTCGAAGTCGGCAGACCTGAAGTGGTTCGCCTGCCGCGCTTTTGGTTGATGACGGTCGCGGTCCGCAAACCGCGGATCCCGCTTTCTGAAGTTGCCATCGGCGATCAGTGCATTCAGGTTTTCCTGTTCACAGAACGCGAGCGTATTTGCTGAATGAAAGCCTGCGTCCGCGGTCATTAACGCATCCCGGACATAGTCATCACCCAGGCGAGTGCGAACCTGGTCTACGATCGGCGCTAATAGATTGTTTTCAGGACCTTGACCAAACGCCTCCGCCGCAATGACGATCTGATGCTGGTCATCCACTGCTGCGACACCGTTGTAGCCCTGGATGCCACCATGCGAGGTCAGCATGTTGGCACTATCGTTGTCCGTGATATTGCCTTTCACGGGTTTCCCCGACTGGCCTGTGCGTTCCTCAGCCGCCGCGCAGTGCTTTTTTATCTTTTGTGATGCCTTGCGCAGGGATTCTATGTTTTTCTCTTCGGCAGCCCGCCGCGTCTGATCATTGACTTGCCCGGAGTCGTCTTCTTCACGGTGTTTCTGCAGCATGCGACGCACCGCCTGGTCGATCTTCTTGTGTTTCTTGTCCAGCTCTGACTTGGTGCCAGACCACCGCCGCGAGGCATTCGATGGCATCTTGCAACCATCAATCGCGAACATATGCCCGCCGATCAACCCCTCCTGATCACAGACCAACAGGACCTGCGTGAACAACGACTGCACCACATCGCCCATCTCGGATATGAATCGGGCAAACGTCGTGAAGTGCGGCTGGCTGTCACCTGAGAGCGCCATGAACACCACGTTCTCGCGGCACAGCTGCTCAATCTGGCGGCTCGAGGTATGGCCACGTGCATACGCTGACAGTATCACTCGCAACAACATCGCCGGGTTGTAAGCAGGGCGGCCTGTCTCATCGTTCTTGTAGCGTGCATCAAACACCGACATATCGAGGTGTTCATCGATCAGGAACGTGACAGTGTGCTCAAAGGTCCCGGGGGTGATCTGCTGCGAGAAGATGACCGGCAGCAGTTTGCTTTGATCTTCGGGGATGTAGCGAGCCATGGCGTCTACTCAGCAGAAGTTCTAACGATTTTATTACAGTGACGGTGCTCGTTGGAGGGAAAAATCGACTAATGGCGGGTTTTTCTACAGCCTCAACACCAAGTTAAGCTGCCTGGACGTTCTGGCGCGGCAATTGCGAATGCAATTGGCGTGACAGGTTGCCAGGTCAGCTTCAACTTCATGTTATGCGTCTCCTTTAGTCCAGGCGATCTTTAACTTCTTTGACCTTTAGATGATCGATGACTCTTGTATACACAAGTCCATGGTACGTCACAAAATCTATCTGTAGTTTTTCTAGTTCCGAGGCGAATCGATCTTGATTAGAGGGGTTATCGTACACATATTCGTAGTCTATCGTGCTGGGCGCGCCTCTAGAAATCCATAGTGCTTCAACGAAATAGTCTTCGTCATATTCAGTGGAGCAAATGTACTCCTGAAGTTCGCTTCCGAAGGTAGTTGTCGCGACTACATACTTCATGCCTCGAGCATCTAGGCTGTTAAAGTACGCTGTCTTGTCCCCAATGCCGCTCGTAGGCATTACAAATTCCGCGCCCTCATCAAAGCACGGCCTCACTATCGAAGACTCTTCGGGTCCTTCGCAACCTGAGAGCCGGTGGTTGTCAACATAGTTGTCGCGTCAATCTTCAAGATACAGCCTGTTTTTCTTGCGCGGCATTTGCCGGATTCAATTGAACTGCCATCGGTAGGTTCCAGTTTCTGACCTGTCCACTCCACCTGGCGGGATTGTTCGCCCTTGCCATTTCGTACACCTGTTTGCGCTGTCGCATGACAGCGGTGGCTTCACCATCATGACGCTGACTGGGTGTTATAAACTTGATACCACTGTGCTTGTGTCGATAGTTGTACCAATGCGTGAACTCAAGCACCCATTGTCTGGCGTCTGTCAGGCTCGCAAAGCCCTTGTACGGATAGTCTGGACGATACTTGCAGGTGCGGAACAGGGATTCCGCAAACGCGTTGTCGTTGCTTACACGAGGCCGACTGTAAGAGCTTGCCACGCCCAGTCGATCCAGCGTAACCACCAGTGAGGCGCCCTTCATCGGACTGCCATTATCCGAGTGCAATACCAGCACATTGGCTCCTACCTGCTCCCGCAAGTGTGTGCGACTCACCAGGCTGGCCGCATCTTCAGCCGACTCCTGCTCGTGGATTTCCCAGCCCACAATCTTGCGACTGAACAGATCCATGATGAGGTACAGGTAGAAGAAGACACCTTTGGCAGGGCCTGGCAACCAGGTGATATCCCAGCACCAAACCTGATTCGGTGCCGTGGCGATGTGGGTCGTCGGCGCAGTGCGTTTAGGCGCCTGGCTGCGACCACGCGCATGTTGTTGCTCAGCATCGCGCAGAACGCGATAGAAGCTTGATTCCGATGCGAGATATCGGCCTTGATCCGCCAGTGCAGGCACAATCTGGCTTGGCGGCAGGCTTTGATAGGCTTCGCTGTTTGCAACCCTCAGGATCTCTTCCCGCTCAGCTTCACTGAGTTTGTGGGCCGGGGCTGGTCTGGTTGCGGTCGGCCTGCCGTCTACTTTGACCTCACCTGTTGCTGTCCAGCGTTGCAACGTGCGGATGGTAATGCCCAATTCACCACAGGCCTTGAACCTGCGCGCACCTGCTGTGACAGCTTCTTCGATCAATGTGATTGCGTTGCTGCGATCCGAGGCACTGATCATGCGTCCTCTCCTTCCCCCCAGATCGCATTGGCCTTTTTTCGCAGCACCAGCAACGCCGCGGCCTCGGCCAACGCCTTCTCTTTACGGCGCAGTTCACGCTCCAGTGCCTTGATCTGCTGCTTGTCCTGGCGGGATTGTTCGCGTTGCGCCTTATCGAGTTCAGCAGCCGTCAGGTTGCCCTTGATACAGGCTTCACGCCAGCTCGCGACCTGTTCGGCATACAAGCCTTTCTTGCGACAGTATTCGGCCAGTTCTGCTGCGCTCAGCGGGGCTGTTTCCAGCACCACACGAAACTTCTCTTCAGCTGACCACTTCTCCGGATTCTTGCCATCTCCAGGCACCACTAACCCTCCATTCCTTGCCTGCTTGCGCCAAGTATAAAGGGTAACGTCAGAGATGCCGGTCTCTGCAACCAGTTCAGATACTCGCTTGTTCATTGGTGGCATCATCTTTTGGATGATTGCCTCTTTCTGCTCTTGCGGATAACGCTTCACTATTCATTCCTTGCCGCCCCCTCTCAATGGACAAAAATGGAGACGCGACAACTATCCTGACAGAGGGGGGAGCAGGGTTGCGGCAAGTACAATGCTAAGACGCATAACACCATGTTAAGCGGCGTGACGAACTGGCGCTGAAATTGCGAACGCAATTTGAGTGACAGTTTGGCACGTCCGAGCGTAGCGACTTGAACTTCATGTTATGCGGCGTCTGTTTCAACCTTGCCAGGAAGACTACTGACGATGAGTCGATCGAGATTTACTTTGTTCGAGGCGTTGTCGATGTCAATACCAACGAGCCTACCCTCTCGGTCGTAGTCCAGGACGATACCTTCAGATACCTCCGTGCTCTCGGCACTCGGACTTTCTGAAAGGTCGATATAGAGCGAGTCTGTATCTTTGAAGTATTTCATTTTCATGGCTTGAACCCTCGGTCCGGGAAGGCGTTATGGATGGTAGTTTGTTCCTCAAGGGTTACTACGCGCAAGTACCGATTGCCCAATTCGGGGATCTGAGCCCAAAACCTGAACCGATTGTGCTCCTGAGGCTCCGAGCGGACCGCGTTTTCCACAACAAACACGCACATCTCTTTGGTGAGATAGGGGCGTTTAACGAGAACACGATTCTCGAAATATGGCGTGAACGTGAAATCTTCTACGGCCATGATGCCTATGCGTCGCTCTCGGTTACGATAGCCGCATAACACTCAGTTAAGCGGCGTGGACGTTCTGTCGCACAAATTGCGAACGCAATTTGTGCGACAGGTTGCCACGTCCGCTTCAACTGCATGTTAGCTGCCGCCCTTCTCTAGTTGCTTTTCAATCTCACCGAGCTCCGCAAGTGTCACCTGGGGGTTCTCCTTTGCCATTGTTGTAAGCAAGCTACCACTCCGAAGAATCACTCCCGCGAACGTAGTGCGATCAAAGCCCTTGTTGGATAGACCGAGATCCCGTCGAACCGCAAGAAAGAAGTCACCCATTAGGAATACGGATTCTGCATCCGGCTCACCTTTGGCTAGATGTTCCTTCCATTTCATAAAAGTGAGCAGAACATCAGATCCACCCCACACGATCATTTTACGCTGCCACTCGCGGAGGAAGTCCACTAACTCGGAAGAGCGCTGTTCACCGAGAGGGTCATCGGCATCGGGATTCGACTCAAAGAACACTCGAAATAGTTCTTTCAAAAATTCGTCATAAATTTCGAGCTTCCGATCTCTAAAATGAGATTCAACTCCTTGCTTTCGCTCAAAGTATTTTCCGAGGCTGACCGTGACCGTTGCCGCAACAACGGTCGCGAAGCCAGCGACGACACCAACCGCAAGACGTGCATCGACCGAAGCCAAGGCTCGCCAGATCTCGCGCACTAGCCAGTAGCATCCATAGGCCAATCCTACGAGCAGTATTAGCCCGAGTATCAGCGAGAGTAGACGACTCACTTGGCTAGCCATAGGCAGCTAACACCAAGTTAAGCGGCGTGGCGAACTGGCGCTGAAATTGCGAACGCAATTTGAGTGACAGTTTGGCACGTCCGAGCGCAGCGACTTAAACTTTATGTTAGGTGCCACCTCGCACCTCCTTCGATGCAATCGATTGTGCAACAACAAGTTTTTCTTGCAACTCTTTGGGCAACTCAGCACGCAGGATTTCGATATCCAGCGGCAAGCGACCCGCGTTTTGTTCAGTTGTAGCAAGCTCGCACATGCATTCTTCGGTGAAAATCATCAGTTTCCGTCTTGCTTGGCAAAGTTGAAGCATGAGCGCATCGGCTCTCATCTTTGATTTTTTACCGGAGCCCACGCTGCCTCTGTGAGTGCGGGCTTTGGCCGTCGAAATGCTTCCCACAATGGTCTCGGATTCGTTGACTGCATCGAATCGACAATCACTACGACCTTGGAGCTTTAGTTTCTCCGAGGAAAAACGTTGCCCTAGTTGTTCTGGAAGCGGTGGTTGTCAACATAGTTGTCGCGTCAATCTTCAAGATACAGCCTGTTTTTCTTGCGCGGCATTTGCCGGATTCAATTGAACTGCCATCGGTAGGTTCCAGTTTCTGACCTGTCCACTCCACCTGGCGGGATTGTTCGCCCTTGCCATTTCGTACACCTGTTTGCGCTGTCGCATGACAGCGGTGGCTTCACCATCATGACGCTGACTGGGTGTTATAAACTTGATACCACTGTGCTTGTGTCGATAGTTGTACCAATGCGTGAACTCAAGCACCCATTGTCTGGCGTCTGTCAGGCTCGCAAAGCCCTTGTACGGATAGTCTGGACGATACTTGCAGGTGCGGAACAGGGATTCCGCAAACGCGTTGTCGTTGCTTACACGAGGCCGACTGTAAGAGCTTGCCACGCCCAGTCGATCCAGCGTAACCACCAGTGAGGCGCCCTTCATCGGACTGCCATTATCCGAGTGCAATACCAGCACATTGGCTCCTACCTGCTCCCGCAAGTGTGTGCGACTCACCAGGCTGGCCGCATCTTCAGCCGACTCCTGCTCGTGGATTTCCCAGCCCACAATCTTGCGACTGAACAGATCCATGATGAGGTACAGGTAGAAGAAGACACCTTTGGCAGGGCCTGGCAACCAGGTGATATCCCAGCACCAAACCTGATTCGGTGCCGTGGCGATGTGGGTCGTCGGCGCAGTGCGTTTAGGCGCCTGGCTGCGACCACGCGCATGTTGTTGCTCAGCATCGCGCAGAACGCGATAGAAGCTTGATTCCGATGCGAGATATCGGCCTTGATCCGCCAGTGCAGGCACAATCTGGCTTGGCGGCAGGCTTTGATAGGCTTCGCTGTTTGCAACCCTCAGGATCTCTTCCCGCTCAGCTTCACTGAGTTTGTGGGCCGGGGCTGGTCTGGTTGCGGTCGGCCTGCCGTCTACTTTGACCTCACCTGTTGCTGTCCAGCGTTGCAACGTGCGGATGGTAATGCCCAATTCACCACAGGCCTTGAACCTGCGCGCACCTGCTGTGACAGCTTCTTCGATCAATGTGATTGCGTTGCTGCGATCCGAGGCACTGATCATGCGTCCTCTCCTTCCCCCCAGATCGCATTGGCCTTTTTTCGCAGCACCAGCAACGCCGCGGCCTCGGCCAACGCCTTCTCTTTACGGCGCAGTTCACGCTCCAGTGCCTTGATCTGCTGCTTGTCCTGGCGGGATTGTTCGCGTTGCGCCTTATCGAGTTCAGCAGCCGTCAGGTTGCCCTTGATACAGGCTTCACGCCAGCTCGCGACCTGTTCGGCATACAAGCCTTTCTTGCGACAGTATTCGGCCAGTTCTGCTGCGCTCAGCGGGGCTGTTTCCAGCACCACACGAAACTTCTCTTCAGCTGACCACTTCTCCGGATTCTTGCCATCTCCAGGCACCACTAACCCTCCATTCCTTGCCTGCTTGCGCCAAGTATAAAGGGTAACGTCAGAGATGCCGGTCTCTGCAACCAGTTCAGATACTCGCTTGTTCATTGGTGGCATCATCTTTTGGATGATTGCCTCTTTCTGCTCTTGCGGATAACGCTTCACTATTCATTCCTTGCCGCCCCCTCTCAATGGACAAAAATGGAGACGCGACAACTATCCTGACAGAGGGGGGAAGCCAATGGTCGAGAATCCACTTTTCACACTGTTTCTGTACTGAGGAGTCTGCCATGGCACCTAACACCAAGTTAAGCGGCGGGTCACGGAGCGCGCCAGTTGCGAGAGAATGGCGAAGCCATTCGCAACTGGTGTGCGGAGTGGCCCGTCCGAGTGAGCGATAGCGAACGACTTAAACTTCATGTTAGGTGTCCTCTCGCACGATTTCGCTGGCGTACTGGCCGACGCTGCAGTCAGTGGATTCATCTTCTGGCCATTCTTCGCAGACCCACCATCCATCATCTGTGTCTTCGACAGGGTCAATACGCTTCAGCAGCAAATTTCCTTCGACACGCTCAAGTACCACAAGTGCAGGCTCATACGTTGCGTAGCTAGGCATTCCCCAATAGTGATAGAAGCCAACGAAATCTACCGACGATTCATCCCAGTCAATAGTTAAGCTCTCCAACACTTCGTATGTCATCAAGAATGCTCGATCCATACAAACTGCTTTCCTACCTTGCTTATCCGTCTCTTCAGGTAGGTACTCCATGCAACTCTTCTCGCTTCGTTCAATCTTCAGCGGAGATCCGATGAATGAAATCTTCTCTGCACTCGCAATGGCAGGGACGAGCAATATCAGCGCCAGCACGATCTTCACGAGGCACCTAACACCAGGATAAGTGGCGAAGCGGTTCTGGCGCTTGTTTTGCGTACGCAAAACAAGTGACAGGTTCCTTCGTCCACTTCATCCTCATGTTAGGTGCGTTGAGCATCTGATAATCTCGACTCAATCTCTTCGCCTCGAAGATCACGACCGAACCAGAGAAGATATCCGCAGCCCCAACATTCCAACACTGTGGCCTGCCGGTTTAAGAAGTCCCAATTCAGGAATGTCAAGAAAGAAGTGTTCAACATCCGACGGGAGCTTGAGAAATAGTGGCCATCGCAGTGTGGACACTCTACTCGCTTACCTTCCACGCGGAATATCATCTTGACGCTTCCCATATTTCGAGCCCTCATGGTTCGCAAAGCGAGCGCTGTGCAGCATCCGACAAAAATGACTATGGCAGCTAGCGCACTCGCAGACATGGAGCACCTAACGAGGCTGTAGAAAAAGCCGTTCAACACACGCATGCGGCGAGGACGATCGGATATTTCGCGTATTGTTCATTTCGTGCGGCTCCCCAACTGGTGTATTCAACGAACCAGCCAATCTCGATTCAAGCATCGAAAGCCGATACTGACGGCTTCAGACACAGCAAAGATTCTCTTTTACGCCTTTACCGACCCAGTTGTCCATACCGCTGTAGTTTCTCTACGTTGTGGACCAGGCAGAACATCAACCACTGCCCGTTCACCTTGTGCCTGCCACGCAAGCTAAACCGGTTCAGGCGCTTCGTGGTGTTGATATTGCCAAATACTGGCTCTACTGCACCCAATCGCCGGCTGTAGTGGTAACGCCCCTCCGGGCTGTCTATCCGCGTCTTCATTCGTTCTACTGGCGACGTCCTGCCGGTTGACTCGGACGACCTGAACGACACCTGGCGACCACGCACAGTTGCGCCTTTGCGCATACATCGCGCTTCCAGTGGGCAGCCGCGGCACTCACTCAGCCGGCCCACGAAACTCACGTACTCGACGTCACTCGCGATGTATGTGTGACTTCGCTTCAGCGATTTCCCTGCGGGGCAGCGGCAGGTCTGGACAACAGGATCATAGTCGAAGTCGGCAGACCTGAAGTGGTTCGCCTGCCGCGCTTTTGGTTGATGACGGTCGCGGTCCGCAAACCGCGGATCCCGCTTTCTGAAGTTGCCATCGGCGATCAGTGCATTCAGGTTTTCCTGTTCACAGAACGCGAGCGTATTTGCTGAATGAAAGCCTGCGTCCGCGGTCATTAACGCATCCCGGACATAGTCATCACCCAGGCGAGTGCGAACCTGGTCTACGATCGGCGCTAATAGATTGTTTTCAGGACCTTGACCAAACGCCTCCGCCGCAATGACGATCTGATGCTGGTCATCCACTGCTGCGACACCGTTGTAGCCCTGGATGCCACCATGCGAGGTCAGCATGTTGGCACTATCGTTGTCCGTGATATTGCCTTTCACGGGTTTCCCCGACTGGCCTGTGCGTTCCTCAGCCGCCGCGCAGTGCTTTTTTATCTTTTGTGATGCCTTGCGCAGGGATTCTATGTTTTTCTCTTCGGCAGCCCGCCGCGTCTGATCATTGACTTGCCCGGAGTCGTCTTCTTCACGGTGTTTCTGCAGCATGCGACGCACCGCCTGGTCGATCTTCTTGTGTTTCTTGTCCAGCTCTGACTTGGTGCCAGACCACCGCCGCGAGGCATTCGATGGCATCTTGCAACCATCAATCGCGAACATATGCCCGCCGATCAACCCCTCCTGATCACAGACCAACAGGACCTGCGTGAACAACGACTGCACCACATCGCCCATCTCGGATATGAATCGGGCAAACGTCGTGAAGTGCGGCTGGCTGTCACCTGAGAGCGCCATGAACACCACGTTCTCACGGCACAACTGCTCAATCTGGCGGCTCGACGTATGGCCACGCGCATACGCTGACAGTATCACTCGCAACAACATCGCCGGGTTGTAAGCAGGGCGGCCTGTCTCGTCGTTCTTATAGCGTGCATCAAACACCGACATATCGAGGTGTTCATCGATCAGGAACGTGACAGTGTGCTCAAAGGTCCCGGGGGTGATCTGCTGCGAGAAGATGACCGGCAGCAGTTTGCTTTGATCTTCGGGGATGTAGCGAGCCATGGCGTCTACTCAGCAGAAGTTCTAACGATTTTATTACAGTGACGGTGCTCGTTGGAGGGAAAAATCGACTAATGGCGGGTTTTTCTACAGCCTCAACACCAAGTTAAGCGGCGTGACACGGAAGGCTGTGTTTGCGACAAAATGGCGAAGCCATTCGCGAACGCAGCCTGGAGTGGCACGTCCGAGCGACGTAGGAGCGACTTGAACTTTATGTTAGGCCAACGCTGCCACATACCCTGCCCCATAGAAAAATGCCGCCACCAATATGCCGTAAAGCGGAATCTTAAACCAATAGCGATAGGCTAGATACAAGTACCCGCAAAGGAAAATTGCTCCGACCATCGCTAGAAAAAGAGAATCAAACAATAGGACAGGGGCGAGAATCGCGAGGTAGGCGTAGACCACGCCATACAGCATGGCCCCCATACTGTGACTAGCATTGAAACCTATCCATGCTCGCCACATCGTGGTGTCGGGGCTAACACGAGGCGCTATCCGCTGCATATCAGACTGCAGGTCGATGTCCTTTGGCGATAACCTTGAGCCGGAAAAAGTGAAGACAATGTGTATGGCGCCGAGCAAAAAGACTATGAAACCACTGATTGCGACCAGAAGACCTGGAAGAAACTCACTCACGACCAAGTGGGCCTAACACCGTGTTAAGCGGCGCACCTGCGGAAGGAGCGCTTGCGACAAAATGGCGAAGCCATTCGCAAGCGAACCTGGAGTAGGTGCGTCCGAACGTAGCGACTGAAAGGAGCGAAGTGACTTGAACACCATGTTATGCGCGCCCACTCATTTTTTCGGATTTTTCCCGAACCATTCAGACCATTGCTCCCGCATGCTTTTCCACCATACAAACCAAACATATCCCATCCAAACTACCATCGTGAACCCGAGGACAATGAATAGAAGCTCTGATTGCAAGAAAGCCTGCAATTCACCGAGAAGAAAGATTACACCGAATCCAATAAACACAAGCACAAACTGAAACGGTCTGTGATCTACAGCGGATTTTTTTGTCTGAGCCAGAAACTCTTGGAGATCCCGCTTTCGATTCGCTCGGTACGTCATCTCTTCGTGAGACTACGGCGTTGCCGGTGCGCATAACACCGGGTTAAGCGGCGTGGACGTTCTGGCGCAGAAATTGCGAACGCAATTTGTGCGACAGGTTGCCACGTCCGAGTGAGCGGAGCGAACGACTTCAACCCCATGTTATATGCCGGCGTTCGATGATGCTGACCAGGCTGGAACAGGCACGGTGCAAACAATTTGAGGCCCTCACAGGGTGGATGCCAATACATTACCGCAAGAATGCGAGCGTACCAAGCAGGCCCTTTGTTGTGTCCCGAACGGACTCTGCGCCTGGCACCGGCCGAACCGGCCTCGATCTCGACGCTGAGGGATGCGGAGATGACTCCATCTTTGGGAGCGTCACGTTGTGTTTGGGACCGTTCTTGAAGCTGGCACGATCGGACACTGCCTTGATCTCTGCTCTGCGGCTGTTGTTCGATTTTTGGCCAAGGTGCGATGTTTGGAGCGCCCCTTGATATCTCTCCGATACCACGACAAGCGCAAAGGACTACTTTTCCCGAACCGGCATATAACACCAAGTTAAGTGGCCGACAGAATTGGCGCAGCTTTTGCGGAACGCAAAAGGTGTGTCAATTTTGGCGGTCCACTTCAACTTTATGTTAGACGCCGTCCGGTCTACTAGGGATCCGTAACGCAAAATTCATTTCCCTCCGGGTCTAACATGACAGTGTACGTTTCATGAACATCACGAATAGTAGCACCAAGCGCCTCCAATCGTTGCACTTGCTCTATACGATTTCCGCCACAAATATCGAAATGCATTCGGTTGCGTTGAGTTTTCGGAAACTGGGATAGCTGGAAGAAGATAGTGGGGCCAGGGCCATCGAGTGCAACTGCGGGGTCAGTTTCTGGAGTAAGTCCTAGATCCGCCAATCTCGCGATTTCAGCTTCATCGTAATCCCTGATTGAGTATTCATCGAGGGCTGCTTCCCAAAATTTCGCTAATCTAGAGGGGACAACGCTGTCGATTACGATCTCTCTCAGGGTAGCCATCGGAGCACCGTCTAGGCGTCTAACACCGGGTTAAGCGGCGTGGACGTTCTGGCGCAGAAATTGCGCACGCAATTTGTGCGACAGGTTGCCACGTCCGAGTGAGCGCAGCGAACGACTTCAACCCCATGTTATATGCCGGCTGACGATGATGATGCTGACCCGATCGAAACAGGCACAGTGCAAACAATTTGAGGCCCTCACAGGGTGGATGCCATTACATTACCGCAAGAAGGCGAGTGTACCATGCAGACCCTTGGCTAGGTCCTAGGCGGACTTGGTACCTGGCACCGGCTAAACCGGGCCCGATCTCGCCGCTGAGGGAGGCAGAGATGACGCCACCTATGGGAGCGTACAGTTGTATTTAGAGCGAATCTCGACGCTGGCCCGCGCGAACCATGCCTCGATCTCTGCGCTGCGGCCGTTGCTCAATGTTTGGCCGGAGACCGATGCTCGAAACAACCTTTAATATCTTTCTGATACCACGTCAAGCGCAAAGGACCACAAATCCCTCGCCGGCATATAACACCAAGTTAAGCTGCGAAGCGGTTCTGGCGCGGCAATTGCGCGAGCAATTGGCGTGACAGGTTCCTTCGTCAGCTTCAACTTTATGTTATACGCCGACCGAGCCAATGCTGCGTCGTACTTCATCAATAGAGCGGTTGGTAATTGATTTTTCAATATTGAGAACCTCCTCAATCGCCTCACTCAAGTGCGGAAAAGAATCAACATCAGCTGGCTCAAGATGGTATTCGCCATTTGTCGCCCTGAACAAACCTCGCTTGTTTGGCGTTGTGAAAATTGGCTCAAGTGGCTGTCCCGTCTCATCCCAGAAAAGCCACATGGCCGCTTCTACATCTAAAGCCTCGCAAGCCTGGATCGCCTCAGATGCGTCGGCATACTCGTAGAGCGATCTTTCTTCGGTCTCAACTACGTAGATCAAGGCGTATAACACCAAGTTAAGCGGCGTGGCACGGAAGGCTGCGTTTGCGACAAAATGGCGAAGCCATTCGCAAACGGAGCCTGAAGTGGCACGTCCGAGGGAGCGATAGCGACCGGCTTAAACTTCATGTTAGATGCCCCTCCTGATTTTTATACTCTGCGAAGTAGTACACCACCGTAGCCCCAAAGGCTAGAACAAGCGTGCAGAGAATCCAAGCCCAACGGCCGCGAGCAATCATGTTGCCAAGCATCGTAAGCAGATTAATGAATACCGGGACAACTGCATACAACACGATGAGAGTGAATATTGCCTTCCCGAGCCATGTCTCGAAATCATCTAAAGTAACCTGCAAGGGAAACGATGCGGGAAGTAGATCTAACCAGTAACCAACGTTTACGAGCAATGCGAAGGCCATAAAAATCGTCGCGTGCGTCGCTGAATATCTCTGCAGTGTCATGGGCATCTAACACCAAGTTAAGTGGCAGCACGGTTCTGGCGCTTGGCTTGCGAAAGCAAGCCGAGTGCCAGGTTCTGCTGTCCACTTCAACTTCATGTTATGCGTCGGACTCGCTCGACGATGTAGCGCCTTTTTGGGCGGGAAGTGCACGAAGCTTGAACATCAGGATTCCGAGGTATTTGTTCATCCATGCTTCCTTGTGCGGATAGCGTCGCCGAGAGTCGTCAGACATTTGAGGCTCGATCGCTTTCTCAATCCACAAACCGGCCGAGCTAAAGGTGTTTAAGAGATCAGACATAGTGTAAGGACTCTTGGTCAGAAGTATCTGATCGTTCCATGGGCTTTTGTAGGAGAAGGACTTGGTCGTGAAGTATTCTTCGCCCAAAGACGTTCCATTCTGTTCCGCGCGCTCCATGGCGTATCGAATCGGCTGTGTCCGAGTTAACAGAATAAATCCATCGTCCGCCAGCATCGCGCGCGCCGCCTTCAGCGTTTGAATGGGGTCTCTTGCGTAGCCGAACGATTGCAGAAGCAAGATTCGATCGAACTTGCGCCCTGAAAGGTTAGCGATAGCACCCAAATCAGAGAGATCACCTCGGATGAACTCAAGGTTAGGCGATTGCGTAGCAAGGAAATTGCCACTGATATCGATACCTATTGAGTCGATTGCTCCATCTTCAACAAGCTGCGCTAATTTGCCTCCGTTACCGCAACCCAGGTCAAGAAACGATTGTCCGGTGACATCGCCCAGTAGATCCCGCTGCGCGGGCCACTCAACAAGCCTGTCTAAGGAGTCTTCTCGCGCCCTACCCTGCTCATAGTCGGGAGCAAGTTGTTGCCACGGCTGGCTCCGGTCCTCTTCACCCATGTGAGAATACTCCGTGCTGCGTGTCTGTAGACGCATAACACCACGTTAAGCGGCAGGCCAATATGGCGCAGCTTTTGCGAATGCAAAAGGTGTGACATGTTGGACTGTCCGGTGGAGGCTGCGTAGCAGCCGGAACGAACTTCAACGTTATGTTATGCGCCATCGCCATGTTCATCTGACTTCAAGCTCAGTGACGTAGTGTGTTTCCGTTTTGGCAAAGTATCAATATATGCCCACAACTCCTCATAGTAGGTATCAGAAACTCGAAATCTTAACATTCCAGGCTGTGCCATCAGCGCTTTGAGTTCGTCAGTATGTTTATTCCAGACGCGTTCGGGAAGAGTGCCCTGCTGATACTGGTCAAATAGATTTTGATACAGGTTCATATAGGAACGAGACAACCAAAGAAAGCTGTATTGTTCTTCAGCGCTTAGACCTTCAGGATCGGCAGATCCGCGATCAAATATCTCAGCAAGTTTTGGTGTTGTCGCCAGGTGTATATTGAGGCTATTGAAATCACTTACATTAGTTTGAATCGTCGCTGCGTGGACGCTGCGAGTGTTCTGTTTAATTTGCACGATTAGATATATGAGGGTAACAACGACTGCGACTGCACCGACGATTTCTCCTATTGCTCCGACGGCTTCCCAGTTCACGCGAGGTACAGCCTTGGCGCATAACACCAAGATAAGCAGCAAAGCGGTTCTGGCGCAGCAATTGCGCCAGCAATTGCTGTGACAGGTTCCTTTGTCTGCTTCATCTTCATGTTGTACTTCCGCACGCGGTATTGTGGGAGCTTAGTCTGTGTGATGGCGGGATATCAAGATGCTGCTCATTCTGTGAGCGGTGAAGTGTTCGTGAAGAATCCTGAGCCAGAAGAGGGATTGCTTTTCATGCGCGCAGGCGTCGCGCTCCTGGATCCAGGATTGTTGGCGTGTGCGAACCATTAGTTCGCGACCAATTCGCGCAAGCGTCCACCGCACTGTGGGCACTCCGGAATTTTATCCAGGCGCTGCAAATACTCCTGCCAGGTGATCGTTGGTGCTTTTTCTACCGGCGACTGCTGCTGCAGAGCACGCGCAGTGTTAAGGGCAGCGCGGCGGCAGCCGTGGTAAAGGCCATAGTGGCGGTGAGTGGGCTTGCCTCGTTGTGGTATGTGGTCACATAACCTGAGAATAAATTGGGCCGGTGCGAGCCGCTGGCGTACACGCTTCGAGGTTCGGTGATTCATGTAGCGGAAGGCAACATGATCGACGTCGCTGGGCAGGAACTGTCGGTTATTGAGCGGTCCGCTTCGCACGTAGCGGGACAAGTAACTCAAAACGCCTCGACCATGCCGGTAAGGCTTACAACAATGTACCACCCAGTCACGGCGACCGAGCCGATTGATCAGCGCTCGGAACCGGGCGGCCGACAGATCTTTGGGCAGAACAATGTCCTTCTGATCACGCAACGCCGAGAGGAACTTGCCACGGAACAACAGCATCATCACCTTCGCGGGGAACATGCTCGAGCGCCTGGGCGCCACCCACTTGCCGGTCTGGTCCAGACCGCCGTGTGTGATCAGGCAATGGATATGCGGGTGCAGACTCAGGTTGCGGCCCCACGTGTGCTGGGTGAGGAGATATCCCGGCTGCGCGTTGAGATGCTTGGGGTCTTTGCTCAGCGTGGCGAGAACATCCGCAACCGCCCGGAACAGAATGTCCTGAAGGAGTAACCGATTGTGACGCCACACCGGTAACAGGTCGTGCGGCAGTGTGAAAATCCAGTGATGGTGCGTTACGGCCAGCAAGCGCTCCTTTTGCAACGCCAGCCAACGAGCATTGGACAGGCCCTGGCACTGGGCACATCCGCGACGCTTACAGCTGCTGTACCAAACACCCATAAGGTGCCCGTTCTCACAATAGCGGCTGTGGCTACCCAGTCGGGCCGTGCGGCAGACACGATACGACTCCAGCGCTTTGAGCTGGTAAAGCGGAACCTTATGGGTCTCAAGGAAATGATCGAGATGTTGTTCCAGTATCGTGGAGAGCGTCGGCTTCATCCCGGCACTCTTGCCGATCAATCAACCCGACAACAGACTACAGTCGCCCCACTAGCCTACAGATATCACCTTACCGGACTATGAGCCTTCTCCGTGCATAGCACGGCAAGTACAACACTTAGTAGACGGAATTTCGCCGTATATGCCGGCCAGCTCCCATTTTATTGAATGGAAACAAAGACCTACGACACGCTGAAAGTTATCCATACAGCAATTCCTGCAAAAGCACCCTGTGGACACGTGCCCCGATTACATCTAATTCCAACAAAGATGTAAATCGGCAGTCTAAATCCGGGAAATGCGGCGATCTAGTACATCACGGAGAGCGGTTTGCAGGCAGGGTCTGTTGACGATATCGGCTCCCGTGCAATAACTCGCTGCCTTAGAGTGCCGGGTATGTCAAAACTCATTGATGAAATGACGGTTGCCCTGCGCGCACGCCACTACAGCATTCGTACAGAACAGGTCTATACGGCATGGGTACGTCGGTTTGTGCGCTTTCACAATTTGCGACACCCAACCGAGATGCGCGAAGCTGAGGTGATCGCATTTCTCAATCATCTGGCGCTAAATCGGGATGTGGCGGCAAACACCCAGAACCAGGCCCTGCAGGCATTAGTGTTTCTCTACCGTTATGTTCTGGATGCGCCCCTGGGTGACATAACCAGCGCGGTGCGGGCAAAGAAGCCGCAAAAGCTGCCAGTCGTGCTTGACCGGAACGAAATTCGCCTTGTTTTGCATGAACTTGAGGGGCAGAACAAGCTAATTGGTGCGCTGCTTTATGGTTCCGGCTTAAGGCTGATGGAGGCGCTGAAGCTTCGGGTAAAAGACATCAACTTTGCCTACCAGTGTATCCACATTCATGATGCCAAGGGTGCAAAAGACAGGGTTGTGACTTTGCCAACATCGCTGCAGGAGCCACTTCGGCTGCAGTTGGAGCGCGCTCGCCAGGTGCACCATGCTGATCTGGCACGTGGTTATGGCGAGGTCTATCTGCCTTATGCGCTGGCCAGAAAGTACCTCAATGCAGGTCGCGAATGGCCCTGGCAATATGTGTTTCCATCATCCAGGCTGAGCGAAGATCCGCGTTCCGGCAAAATCTCCCGGCATCACGTCTATCCGACAAGTTTTCAGAAGGCACTGCGGCGGGCGGTCATTGCAACCGACATAAAAAAGCCCGCGAGTTCACACACGCTGCGGCATTCGTTTGCCACCCATATGCTGGAAAACGGCCTGGATATTCGCACGGTTCAACAGCAACTGGGACATTCATCGTTGGAAACAACAGAAATCTATACCCACGTCCTGAAACGCGGGGCCCAGGCCGTACGCAGCCCGCTGGAAGATATCTTCCCCACCGCTGGCGAGTAGTCTAACGCGTCAAGCGCTCCAGTGCCTGCCGGTAACGCGCAAGCGTGTTTTCGATAACGTCATCTGGCAGGGCGGGGCCCGGGTATTGTTTATTCCACTCACCACGAGCCACCAGTCCCTCGGTGTAGTTGCGCACGTACTGCTTGTCGAAGCTGTCTTGCTCGCGGCCGGGCGCGTAGTCATCGGCTGGCCAGAAGCGTGAACTGTCTGGTGTCAGCACCTCATCAATGAGCACAGGTGTGGTGCTGCCCGGCGCGGCCCCAAACTCAAACTTGGTATCAGCAATAATAATGCCGCGTTCAGCGGCATAATCACGCGCGGTTTTGTAGATTTCGATTGATGTGTCGCGAATGTTCTGCATCAGTTCAGTACCCGCTATGGCGCATGCCTGTTCAAAACTGATGTTCTCGTCGTGACCGGTTTCGGCTTTGGTGGAGGGAGTAAAGATGGGCTCACCAATTTTGCTGCTGTTCTGCAGGCCAGCGGGCAAGCTGATGCCGCAAACCGCGCCGGTGCGCTGGTAGTCTTTCCAGCCACTGCCGGTTAGGTAACCACGCACAATACACTCTACCGGTACAACGGTTGAACGCCGGCAGATCATTACGCGGCCCTCCAGCGCCTGCCGCTGCGCTGCATCCAGCCCGGCGATATCGCGCGTATCGGTCGACACCAGGTGATGAGCAAACTTGCCATCAAAAAAGTCGAACCAGAACTTCGCAATTCGGGTCAACAGTACCCCTTTACCCGGGATGCCATTGGCCAGCACCACATCGAACACGCTGATCCTGTCTGTTACGACAATCAATATGCCATCACTGCCATCGGGTAGCGTGATGTCATATAAGTCCCGCACCTTGCCGCTGCGCTTGTTGGCTAGCGGCAGGTCAGTTGCTAACAATGCTGTATCCACGGTGGCTGCTTCCAAATCGTGTTTAGTAGAGTGTAACCGAGCTAGGCGAGCGCCTGCTCGAAATCTGCCAGCAGATCTTCGGTTTCTTCAATACCAATAGAGAATCGCACCAGCGAATCGTCAATCCCCATTGAGGCGCGACGCTCAGGACCCATTTCATAATAAATAGAGTGCGCAACCGGAATCCCCAGAGATCGCGTGTCACCCAGGTTGCTGGTGCAGATCACCAGGTCCAACCGGTTCAGGAAGTCAAAACAGTCAATTTCATCTGTCAGCTCCACGCTGAATATGCCACCAAAGTGGCGAAACAGCGCTTTTGCACGTGAATGCTGGGGGTGATCAGGCAGACCGGGGTAAAACACCTTCTTAACGCGTGGGTGGGTGGAAAGATAACTCGTCACCGCCATTGCGTTGGCGCAGTTGCGCTCCATGCGCAGGGCGAGCGTGTCCGAGCCCACCGAGATATGGTGGGCCGCTTCAGCACCCAGGGTAGCACCCAGATCACGCAGGCCCTTTTTCTTGATCTGCTGCAGTCCCCAGCCACCCGGGTTACCCTGCTTGTAGTTGTCATAGATGTGGGGAAAGGTTGACCAGTCGAACAGCCCGGTATCGGTCACGGCACCACCCAGGGCATTGGCATGGCCGCCGATGTATTTCGTCAGCGAATTGATCACCAGGCTCGCCTTCACACTCTTTGGCTGGAAAAGGTAGGGTGTGGTCATGGTGTTATCCACCACATAGATCAGGCCGCGCTGTTCACAAAGCTCGCCAATACGCACCAGGTCAGAGACCTGGGTACGGGGGTTGGCGATTGTCTCAACAAAAACCATCCGCGTGTTCGCGGTAATGGCGGCTTCAACTGCGGCGACATTGGTCGCATCTACAAACGACACATCAACGCCGTGCGTGCCAAAAGTGTTGAACAGGCTGTTCGTATTGCCGAACAGGAATGCCGAAGAAATAAAATGGTCCCCCGCACGCAACAAGGCGAACAGCGTGGTGCCAATGGCCGCCATACCCGTGCCAAAGGCCACTGTACCCATGCCCTCTTCCATCAACGTGATTTTGTCCTGCAGCGCTGTAACCGTTGGATTAACCTGACGGCCATAGGTGTACCCAGGCTGGCTGCCCTGAAAGACAGCCGCAAGATCCCTGGCATCGTCATAGGCATAAGTCACCGCGGTATGCACAGGCTTGTGGATCGAGCCATGCTCGATGGTACCGCGCCTGTCGGAGTGCAGTATGCGGGAGGCAAAACCGCCGACGGTTTTCTGGTCTGGCATGGAACTCTCCTTATTGCCCCACTGTTTCTGATATCAAACTGCTGAGGGCAAACCTCGGGGCAAAAAAAAAACCTGTCTAGTCGCAACTAAAGCAGGTTTACCCTCTCTTTAGCTGCATTTATTGCGCGCCCGCAAGCTGAAACGTTCAAATCGGCGCGATGTAAGCCCGACATTCTATGACCGCATCCTGTCCAAATCAACAGGATAGAGTGATTGCGCGAACCCCGACACAAGCGCTCGATTCATCCGCGAACACGGGGGTACAGCGGCGGTCCGTCGTGCACCAACAGGGTTTCCCGACGTTTGCCGATGTCCACCCACAGTGCCGCCTCCGGCAACCCCAGCCGGCGTCGCAATTCTCCGGCAAGCTCCGGGACAAATACCAGACCTGGCACAGAAAGATCTGCCAATGCCTGGCTGGTGACCCACAAAACGACAGGGCGACGCGCCTGATTTTCCTGCTGCCAGGGCGCCTGCTGCTGAAACCAGGTGTTCACGGCCGAACACGCCAAA
This sequence comes from Pseudomonadota bacterium, assembly GCA_047947185.1. GTDB lineage: Bacteria > Pseudomonadota > Gammaproteobacteria > Pseudomonadales > Azotimanducaceae > JANQJA01. The sequence continues at coordinate 4,775,187 of CP170502.1, read as the reverse complement.
ACGAACGCTCTTGCCCCGGTGGCAGGAGCATTCGTTTGAAAAGCGTCAGACACTTCGTTCGCAGCAGCCTGAACCACTGCCAGCAGTTCTGAATCTGAAGTTTCGAGCGGGCCGGTGCAGTGCAACCTGCCGCCAAAGTGCCGTATCGCCAGTGTCGCAAACCGGGCATGCAGGTTGCCCAGGTTGTTGGCAAGATCGCTATTCACCAGTTCGATCAGGCGTTGTCGGCTGAAATCCACATCCTGCCCCAGCGTCACAGCGCGCAGAAAATACAGCCGCAATCCGTCCCTGCCCACCAGCGGCAGCAGGGTTCTCGGATCAACAATCGTGGCGGGGTCGGACTTGGAGATCTTTTTTCCTTCAACAGTGAGCCAGCCGTTGACCACAATCTGACGCGGCAGGGGCAACCCGGCTGACCAGAGCAACGCGGGCCAGTAGATAGCATGAAATGTGAGGATGTCCTTGCCAATAAAATGCCTGGTGTTCTGCCACCAGGCTTGTACCGAAGGTGCATCCAGATCAGTGGTATCTTCCTCCAACAGAGCCGAGAGGTAGCTCGCCAAGGCATCAATCCACACGTACAACACGCTGCTCGAATCTCCCGGTACGGGTATACCCCAACTGGTTGATGCCCGGGATACCGCAAGATCACGCAAGGCGTTTTCGCGCAGGAAACTCAGCACTTCATTGGCACGCACCCGTGGCGAGATAAAGTCAGGGTGTCTTTCGATGTAATCCAGCAGGGCCTGCTGATAGCGGGAGAGGCGAAAGAACCAGGCGGGTTCGGCGCTGAACTCCAGTGCTCGACGATGTACCGGGCAGGTGTCACCCTCGGTGAAGTACTGTTCACACTCCACACAATACAGGCCCTCGTAGTTACCGCGGTAGATATCACCCGCACTGACCAGCCGCCGCCAGATGGCAAGGGCAACCCCGCGGTGCAGTTTGCTGGTTGTCCGTTCAAACCTGTCTATGTCAAGGCCCAACTCGTGCCAGAGCCTCGCAAATTCCTTCGACCGGTCCGCCACAAAGTCGGTTACAGGCACACCCGCCGCCGCTGCCGTTCGCTCGATTTTCTGGCCATGTTCGTCAGTACCGCTGACCAGCCGTACTTCATCCCCGCAGAGGGCCCAGAAGCGTTTGTAGGTATCCGCCAGGATGGTGGTGTACGCATGGCCCAGGTGCGGCGCCCCACTGGCATAATAAATTGGTGTTGTCAGGTAGTGTTTCACTGTTTGATCCTCCATAACGAAAAAACCCCGGCGGTGATTTCACCTGCCGAGGTTTTTGCTGGAGCGATCCCGGAAGGTGAGCTCACCTTCCTCGCATGCACAGAAAGTCAGCCTATGGTGTTTGCCATAGACATCATCATGACGCTGATGATTTTGAAGCTGACTGCTCGCCTGCTGATATCCACTGATCGTATCTCTACACGTTCGTTTAAGGGTTGCCATAATAGTTGCTAGAATCGACAAGTCAAATCAATTGGTCATGCCAAATGCAAAAGCGCGCGTTTAACGAGCAACTGCTGCAGTTCCTCGAAAACTCCCCAACCCCCTTCCACGCTGTCGCCAGCATGAGGCAAATTCTGGATGACGCCGGTTTTGAAGCCCTCGATGAAGCGAAATCGTGGCAGCTTGCGCCCGGGCGCTACTACGTGATCCGGAACGGTTCCTCCATCGTTGCATTTGTGCTGGGCAAACTGGACCCGGTGGAAACGGGCATCAGGATGGTTGGCGCACATACCGACAGTCCCTGTCTGCGCGTCAAGCCAAGGCCCGAACTGCTTAGCCAGGGTTACCTGTCGCTTGGCGTTGAGGTTTATGGTGGCGTGCTGCTCAACCCCTGGTTTGATCGTGACCTTTCCCTGGCCGGCCGGGTCACCTGCGAGGCGAACGATGGTCGCGTGGTCAGCTACCTTGTGAATTTCAAGCGGGCGATTGCTACTGTGCCCAGCCTGGCGATCCACCTCGATCGGGAGGCCAACAATACCCACAGCGTGAATCCACAAAAGGATATTCCTCCTGTGCTCATGCGCGCCGACAAGGCAACCTCGCTGGAACCGATACTGATCGAACAGATAAAAAAGGAGCACCGGGGTGCCAGGGTAAAGCGGGTACTGGGGTTTGAACTGTCATTCTTTGACACACAGCCACCGGCCATAACCGGGCTGGAGGACGACTTTATTGCCAGCGCCCGCCTCGACAATCTGCTGAGCTGCTATACAGGATTGATGAGCCTGCTTGAGGCAGGCCCAAACGTCACAACCCTGCTGGTCTGCAACGACCACGAGGAGGTCGGAAGCGCATCGGCCGAAGGGGCACAGGGCCCCTTCCTCGCTGCAACCATAGAGCGATTACTGCCCGCTCCAGCCAGCTTCCACCAGGTGATGGCAAATTCGTTGCTCATCTCAACTGACAACGCACATGGCATACATCCCAACTTTGCTGACAAACACGATGGCAACCATGGCCCTGTGATGAACAGGGGACCGGTCATCAAGATCAACGCCAACCAGCGATATGCCACCAACAGCGAAACCGCAGGCTATTTCCAACGGCTCTGTGATGCCGCAAAAGTGTCGTACCAGGTATTTGTCACCCGAACCGATATGGCCTGCGGCAGCACCATAGGCCCCTTGACTGCAAAGGAACTGGGCGTCAAAACCCTGGACGTTGGCGTAGCAACGTTTGCCATGCACTCAATAAGGGAACTCGGTGGCGCAGACGATGCCCATCTGCTGCACAAGGCACTGGTGAAGTTTTACAAGGATCAGGGCCACCTGGGCGCCCATCAGTCCTGAGCCGCTAGCCTGGCAGGCAGGCAGAACACAATGTCGTTTCGACCGCAGCACCGCGTCGCTTCGACCGGAGCACCCTGTCGTTTCGACCGGAGCACCCTGTCGTTTCGACCGGAGCGGCGCCAGCCGCGTAGCGGAGAAACCTCAAACCCCAAAAACCGAGATCCCTCCACTCCAGCCTTACGGCCTCCGGTCGGGACGACAACTGCACCGCGTCGTTTCGACCGGAGCACCCTGTCGTTTCGACCGGAGCACCCTGTCGTTTCGACCGGAACGGCGCCAGCCGCGTAGCGGAGAAACCTCAAACCCCAAAAAACCGAGATCCCTCCACTTCGGCCTTACGGCCTCCGGTCGGGACGACAACTGCACCCTGTCGTTTCCACCGCAGCACCCCGTCGTTTCGACCGGAGCACCCCGTCGTTTCGACCGCAGCACCCCGTCGTTTCGACCGGAGCGGCGCCAGCCGCGTAGCGGAGAAACCTCAAACCCCAAAAAACCGAGATCCCTCCACTTCGGCCTTACGGCCTCCGGTCGGGACGACAACTGCACCCCGTCGTTTCCACCGCAACACCCTGTCGTTTCGACCGGAGCGGCGCCAGCCGCGTAGCGGAGAAACCTCAAACCCCAAAAACCGAGATCCCTCCACTCCGGCCTTACGGCCTCCGGTCGGGACGACAACTGCGCCCTGTCGTTTCGACCGCAGCACCCTGTCGTTTCGACCGGAGCGGCGCCAGCCGCGTAGCGGAGAAACCTCAAACCCCAAAAACCGAGATCCCTCCACTGCGGCCTTACGGCCTCCGGTCGGGACGACAACTGCACCCCGTCGTTTCCACCGCAGCACCCTGTCGTTTCGACCGGAGCGGCGCCAGCCGCGTAGCGGAGAAACCTCAAACCCCAAAAACCGAGATCCCTCCACTCCGGCCTTACGGCCTCCGGTCGGGACGACAACTGCACCCCGTCGTTTCCACCGCAACACCCTGTCGTTTCGACCGTTGGGCCGTGTCGTTTCGACCGGAGCGGCGCCAGCCGCGTAGCGGAGAAACCTCAAACCCCAAAAACCGAGATCCCTCCACTGCGGCCTTACGGCCTCCGGTCGGGACGACAACTGCACCCCGTCGTTTCGACCCCAGCACCCCGTCGTTTCGACCGGAGCGGCGTCAGCCGCGTAGCGGAGAAACCTCAAACCCCAAATAACCGAGATCCCTCCACTCCGGCCTTACGGCCTCCGGTCGGGACGACGGCTGCACCTTCGCCCCGTCTAGTGCCCGTCGCCGTGTGCGATTTCTTTGTCTGTAAACAGGTAGTCGCGCAGTTCCTTGTCAAACTTCGGATCCTTGCGACGGATCCACTCCAGCACCATGGCCGCGTGTTCTTTCTCCTCATCGCGGTTGTGGGCAAGTATGGCTGCAAGTTCCTTGTCTTTGCAGGCATCAACGCGCTGTTGGTACCAGTCGACCGCTTCCAGTTCTTCCATGAGAGAAACGATAGCGCGATGCATATCGCGGGTTTCGTCCGAAAGCTCTTCAATGGGTTCGTGATAACCCTCATTTGCCATCTACATACTCCTTTCAATTGCAAATAGTATTGAATCTCAGGCCAATACATACAGCTTATTGCCAGCCCTCTGCTCGACCCCGATCAGTTCGTAAGCTATTTAACCCGACTCGGTTTAGGTACGCCAGATCACATCCCGGGAAACATCACGAATGTCGCGCAGGCCACAGAAAGCCATCGTCAGATCCAGTTCATTCCTGATGACTTCAAGGCTGCGGGTCACACCAGCCTCTCCGAGAGCGCCAAGCCCATAAATATAGGCGCGCCCGATCATGGTACCCTGTGCGCCAAGCGCCAGGGCCTTGAACACGTCCTGGCCGCTGCGAATACCACCATCAAGCCATACTTCAATATGCCGGCCAACCGCTGCAACAACAGCAGGCAGAGCGTCCAGGCTGGCGGGTGCACCATCGAGTTGACGTCCCCCGTGGTTGGAAACAATCAGGGCATCAGCGCCACTCTTCACAGCGAGATGGGCGTCTTCCGGGTCAATAATGCCCTTGATCACCAGTTTGCCACCCCATTCATCCTTGATTCGCTTCACATCGTCCCAGGAGAGCGTCGGATCAAACTGGCCGGCAGTCCACTGCGACAGAGACCCCATGTCGCCCACGTTCTCCACATGGCCAACAATATTGCCAAAACTGCGCCGTTTTGTGCCCAGCATCTCCAACGCCCAGCCCGGCTTGGTGGCAATGTTGATGATGTTTTTCAACGTCGGTTTGGGCGGCGTGGAAAGCCCGTTTTTGATGTCCTTGTGACGCTGCCCCAGTATCTGCAGATCAGCCGTCAGCACCAGCGCTGAACAACCTGCCGTTTTTGCCCGCTGGATCAGTTGTGACACGAAACCCCGGTCGCGCATCACATACAGCTGGAACCAGAAAGGGCGATCCGTATTGGCCGCGACATCTTCGATGGAGCATATGCTCATGGTTGAGAGGCAGTAGGGCACGCCAAACTTTGCCGCGGCGCGGGCCGCCTTGATTTCGCCGTCAGCTCGCTGCATGCCCGTCAGTCCAACCGGTGCCAGCGCAACGGGCATCGCCACCTCCGCGCCAAGCATGGAAGATGCAACCGTGCGATTGTCCATATCTACCAGCACGCGCTGTCGCAGTTTGAGGCGTTCAAAGGCGGAAACGTTGTCGCGGAACGTACTTTCAGTCCAGCTTCCCGATTCGGTGTAGTCATAAAACATACGTGGGACGCGCCGCACGTAAAGCTGCTTCAGATCTTCAATACAGGTGACTACAGCCATTGATACTCTACGCTCCGGATTCTCCTCCACGGCCAGGATAAGTTACCACAGCCGGCGCCCTGCTACTCGGGTAATTGGCCCGAAAGCATGTGGGGTTTCACCAGCACCCGCTCAAGCAGTTCAAACAGGAGTTCAACAAGAATCGCCAGAATTGCAGCGGGGATTGCGCCCTGCAGGATCAGGTTGGAATCGTTTAGCGCGAGGCCCGTCACAATAGGTTCCCCCAGCCCGCCAGCACCAATAAACGCTGCCAGGGTTGCGGTACCAATGCTGATGATTGCAGCTGTCTTTATGCCGGCCAGCATGTTTGGCAGTGCCATGGGTATCAGCACATACCAAAGCTGCTGCCAGCGGGTCAGGCCAATTGCCTCGGCGATTCGCTTCAGCAGTGGGTCTATGCTGATCAGGGCGGTGATTGTGTTGCGCAGGATAGGCAGTATGGAGTAGAGAAACAGCGCAACAATTGCCGGCAGCGTGCCAATACCAAACAAGGGGATCATCAATGCCAACAGGGCAATTGAGGGGATTGTCTGCATCAGGCCAGCGATATAGACCATCACCCTCGATACACTGCGTGACCGGTAAACCAGCACGCCAATGGGTACACCAAAGAGAATACCAAGGGCCAGCGCAATGCCTGTCAGCTTCAGGTGCGTGGCGGTGTTCCCAAGCAGGTTTTGCCAGAAAATATTGTCGTCAATTACACTGGTGCCAAAACCCTCCTCACGCAGGAAAGATTGCGCCACCTCAGCGAAGGTTTGCCCCTCAACTACAATCCGCCCATTCAGCTCACGCATCCGGTCATCCGTGATTCGCCCGGCAAGCCGGCCCAGCACTTCCCTCGCATCTACCGGCATGTCCGCGCGGACAAAAGGCACGGCAAAATACTGGGGGAAATAGTTCCTGTCATCAACCAGGGTGGTCAGCTGGTAACGCTCCAGATCACCGTCGGTTGAATAGGCATCGGTAATGTCGATCTTACCCTCATCAATTGCCTGATACGCCAGGCCATGCTCAATACCAATGGGGTCGACGCTGAAACCGTAGGTGCGTTTCAGCCCGGGCCAACCGTCTTCACGATTCAGAAATTCCAGGCTGAAAGCAAACCGCAGTGACTGGTCCACCAGATCAGACACCCTGGCTATGCCCAGGTCACGTGCCAGCCCGGCTTTGATTGCCATTGCGTAGGTGTTGTTGAAACCCAGCGAATCCAGCACCAGCAAATCCTGGTCAACCAGCAAACTGTTCAGCCGCTCAACACTCGGCGCGGGATCGTCTATTTTCAGAATGGCCTGGCCCAACGTACCCGTGTATTCGGCATAGACATCAATTTCGCCGGAAACCAGGGCCTCGTAGCAGACAAGCGTGCCACCAAGGCCATAGCGGCGCTCGACCGCAAACCCCTCAATCTCCAGCAACTGCGACATGATCTCGGCAAGCAGGTAACTCTCGTTAAAATTCTTGCTGGCAACCGTGATTGGCCGCTCGGCGGCACCGACGGCCAGCGGGAAGCAAAATGCAAACAGCAACAGGAAACCACGCATCAGGCGACACCCGCTCCGGCAAAAAGCTGGCCGACATAGTCATCAACCGGATTTGCCTGCACCTCGGATACCTCACCATGCTGCACGACCGCACCTTCTTTCAGTACAACCAGGTACCGGGCAAGTTTCACAGCCTCGGACATATCGTGGGTCACGATAATGATCGAACGGGACTCCGCCGCCTGCAGGCGAATGAATTCCAGGTGAATCGCTTCTCGCGTAATAGGGTCGAGCGCCGAAAAGGGCTCGTCCAGCAGCATCAACGGTGGGTTTAACATCATCGCGCGACAGAGACTGATACGTTGCTGCTGTCCACCCGAGAGACTGTGGGGGAATCGTGTCGAGAAATCCAGCGGCAATTCGAGCAGGCCCAGCAGGTACTCATAGCGTTCAGTAATCCGCTGTTCATCCCAACCGGACAAACTGGCCACCAGCGTGACATTCTGCTTGATCGTCATGTGTGGAAAGAGTCCCGCGCCCTGTACGGCATAACCCATTCGACGACGCAGTGCCGGCAGGTTGGTGTAGTCGAGCTTTTCACCCTGCAGGAAGACTGCACCGGCCTCGGGTACCACCAGGCCGTTGATGATCTGGAGCAGGGTCGACTTGCCGCTGCCACTCTCCCCGACCAGCGCCGTGGTGTGGTTAAGCGGAATATCCAGGGTAACACCCCTGATAACAGGTTCGTCGCCGTAGGATTTGCAGACATTCCTGAATTCAACGCAGGAACTGTTCAACCTGACGGCCTCCCGTATCTAGTCGGATTAACGTGTGGCGAAACTATTCTCGAGAAAACAGCCAGCCCCGGAGTATAGCGGCGCCCTTGCGACCAAGGCAAACTGCCAGGCATACCAACAGTGGAAAGTGTCACCTCGACCGGAGGCCGAAGGCCGGAGTGGAAGGTGTCACCTCGACCGGAGGCCGCAGGCCGGAGTGGAGAGGCCTCAAACCCAGAGGTTTCTCCGCTCCGCGGCTAACGCCGCTACGGTCGAAACGACAACGCAGGTGTCACCTCGACCGGAGGCCGTAAGGCCGGAGTGGAGAGGCCTCAAACCCAGAGGTTTCTCCGCTCCGCGGCTAACGCCGCTCCGGTCGAAACGACAACGCAGGTGTCACCTCGACCGGAGGCCGCAGGCCGAAGGCCGGAGTGGAGAGGCCTCAAACCCAGAGGTTTCTCCGCTCCGCGGCTGCGCCGCTACGGTCGAAACGACAACGCAGGTGTCACCTCGACCGGAGGCCGCAGGCCGGAGTGGAGAGGCCTCAAACCCAGAGGTTTCTCCGCTCCGCGGCTAACGCCGCTACGGTCGAAACGACAACGCAGGTGTCACCTCGACCGGAGGCCGTAAGGCCGGAGTGGAAGGTGTCACCTCGACCGGAGGCCGTAAGGCCGGAGTGGAGAGGCCTCAAACCCAGAGGTTTCTCCGCTCCGCGGCTAACGCCGCTACGGTCGAAACGACAACGCAGGTGTCACCTCGACCGGAGGCCGCAGGCCGGAGTGGAGAGGCCTCAAACCCAGAGGTTTCTCCGCTCCGCGGCTAACGCCGCTACGGTCGAAACGACAACGCAGGTGTCACCTCGACCGGAGGCCGTAAGGCCGGAGTGGAAGGTGTCACCTCGACCGGAGGCCGTAAGGCCGGAGTGGAGAGGCCTCATACCCAGAGGTTTCTCCGCTCCGCGGCTAACGCCGCTCCGGTCGAAACGACAACGCAGGTGTCACCTCGACCGGAGGCCGTAAGGCCGGAGTGGAGAGGCCTCATACCCAGAGGTTTCTCCGCTCCGCGGCTGCGCCGCTACGGTCGAAACGACAACGCAGGTGTCACCTCGACCGCAGGCCGCAGGCCGGAGTGGAGAGGCCCCAAACCCAGAGGTTTCTCCGCTCCGCGGCTAGCGCCGCTACGGTCGAAACGACACGATCCTGCGGTCGAAACGACAGGGGGCTATTAGGCCGCGGGCCACCGTCGATGCAGGTAGGCAGCCAGGTCGGTCAGGCAATCCGCTTCCGGATGTTCAAGCAGCAGGGCGTCGATACGTTGCAGGGTCTCTCTCACGCGATCGCCTCCCAGGGATATTTCATTGCGATAGGTTTCCCAGCGTGCCCGTTCGGGCGCGGACAATGTTTCGGGGTAATTTCTTGACCGGAATCGGAATACCATTTCGTCAAGTCGTGCATCATCAAATCGCCAGCGCTGGTTAGCCAAGGACTCTGGTGGTAAATCCCGCAGCTCCTGCATCAGGGTACGGTCATGGTTCGAGAAGAAATTACCCTGATAGAGCATCAGGTCCGGGTCATCGGTAAGCGGGAATGTCGCTGATGCGTGGGCATCCTGTATCTTTTCGGTCACCCCGCTGGTCTGCTGGAGCCTCCGCATGTGACGATGGCAAAGATCAAGATCTATGCCCAACCGCTCAGCGTCCGACGCGAGCAGGGTTGCCAGCGGCGCAACGGCCGGGCTTCGGTTCACATGAATTGTCTTCAGGGCAATCCGCGTTTCATCGCTTTCAAGCTCTGACTGCCGGGTAAACAACCGCCTGGCAAGCTCTTCCGGACCAATTGTCAGGAGGTCACCCGGATCAACCGACAGGTCATAGCAGATCACCCCATTGGAATTAGTCGGGTGCGCGCAGACAGGCAAGACCACTGCAAGATACTGCCTGGCACCAGAATACATGGACGAGACGTGCACAACCGGCTTTTTACCCAGCGGATACAACTGCGCCAACACCGCTTTCTTGTTCCGCAGTTCGAACAGGTAATCAAACAATCTCGGCTGCGCCACTTTCAGCAGGCGCGCCATCGCAACCGTTGCTCGCACGTCAGCGGCCGCGTCGTGCGCATCGGCGTGTGGGATGTTGTTTGCAGCAGTTAATGCTTCCAGGCGAAAGACCGGATGCCCGGCTTCGTTGGTGGGCCAGTTGATACCTGCCGGTCGAAGTGCCTGCGCCATCCGCAGCACGTCAATAATGTCCCAGCGGGAGTTGCCACCCTGCCACTCCCGCGCATAAGGATCAAAAAAATTCCGGTACAGCAGATGTCGGGTGAATTCATCATCAAATCGGATGCTGTTGTATCCCGCACCACAGGTTCCTGGTGTCGAAAGTACCTTGTGTATCTCGCCGGTGAAGTCAGTTTCCCTTAGCCCGGCCTGCTCCAGCGCTGACATCCTGATCCCCGTGACCAGCATGGCCTCAGGTGATGGAATCACGTCGTCACCGGGGTAACAGAGCAATTCCAGTGGCTCACCCACAACCTTCAGATCAAGGTCGGTACGGACACCCGCAAACTGGATCGCGCGGTCGCGGGCAGCGTCCGTGCCGGTTGTTTCAAAGTCGTACCAATAAATGCTGGATTTCATGAGTTGGGATGATCACACAGGGATTGCTGCCTTGCCAGTAGCGCCGGGCGTGGCAAAAGATTTTGGGCAAACTTCACCCTGGGCTTTTCCACAGTGTCCCTGACAGCCTGCCTATGTATAATCAGCCCGGCTTATGACAAATACATCTACCATCCTGTTTCTTGCCCTGGGGCTTTTCCTGGCATCCCTGACCTATGTTGGCCTTGCCTCGGCCGGGTGGGACGAAGGTGCCTGCTGGGCCGGCGCCATCAGCGTTCTCTGCGCGGTCTGGTGGATAACCGAGCCTATTCCAATACCCGCCACATCACTGTTACCCATTGCGCTTTTTCCCATGTTTGGTGTGCTCACGCCGGCACAGGTGGGCCAGGCCTATGGCAGCCCGCTGGTTCTGCTGCTGATGGGTGGTTTTATCCTGTCCACCGCCATGGAGAAAAGTGGTGCGCACCGGCGCGTGGCGCTCACCATGGTGAACCTGTTTGGTGGCAGCAGCAGCCGTCGACTGGTGTTCGGTTTTATGGCCGCCTCGGCACTATTGAGCATGTGGATATCCAATACGGCCACCACACTCATGCTGTTGCCTGTTGCGCTGGCAGTCATCGAACGGTCGGATGATCCAAAGCTGGCAACGCCCTTGCTGCTCGGTATTGCTTATGCTTCCAGCGTGGGTGGTATCGGCACGCCCATAGGCACACCACCCAATCTGGTGTTTCGGGAGATCTATCGCCAGACAACCGGTACCGAAATTGAATTTTTGACCTGGATGACCTGGGGAATTCCGGTTGTGATTATTTTTGTGCCCCTGATCGGGATCTGGCTTACCCGGCGCATGAATTTTAGCGGTGGTATCGACATGCCAAAGGTAGGCGCATGGCAGTCTTATGAGCTGCGCGTCTTTATTGTGTTCTCTTTGACAGCCCTGGCCTGGGTGACTCGGGGCGAACCTTTTGGTGGTTGGAGTACCTGGTTCGGATTAACAGGTGCCAACGATGCCAGTGTTGCCCTGCTCGCCGTGGTCGTGATGTTCCTGGTGCCCAACGGCAAAGATGGCGGCAAACTGCTCGATTGGGATACCGCTGCGCGTATTCCCTGGGGCATGCTTATCCTGTTTGGCGGCGGTATCGCCATTGCCCAGGCATTTGTTCAGTCGGGGCTGTCGGGTGCACTGGGCGAGGCACTCTCGGCGATTGGCGGCTGGCCGATCGTCCTGATGCTGGCAATCATCTGCCTGACCATCACCTTCCTCACCGAGATGACCAGCAACACAGCAACAACCACGCTGATGATGCCGATTCTGGCGGCCGCTGCCATCGCGGCAGACATTGAACCGGCACTGCTGATGGTGCCAGCAGCAATGAGCGCGTCCTGCGCCTTTATGCTGCCGGTGGCCACAGCACCCAATACCATTATGTTCAGTACAGGTCGATTCCCGATCCGCACCATGGCACGCGAAGGTTTTGTCCTCAATCTACTCGGCGTTGTAGTCATTACCGGTGTCTGCCTCACCATGCTCGGCTAGCAACTGCAGCCTGGCCGCACGGGCCTCTGCATCAAGCCGGGAGATACGCGCTGCCTCTGCCACAAACCGCACCAGATCACCGTCCACCGAGCGAAACAGTGCATCAAAGGCAGGAACCCAGCCATGGTAATCAGCCACCGTGCCCATGCGGGCATTGTTGATGTCACCCTGCATCCAGTTTTGAAACTCGTTGCCAACTGCCCAGCCAAGGCGCAGTTGTTCATAGCTCGCACGCATTCCGTCAATCAGCCTGGCCTTCCGGGTCCGTTTGACGTCGTCTGGGATTTCACTGGCGTAGAGCGTTTCCAGGGCTTGCCTGGTCCCGTCAATCAGTTGGATGACGCTTTCTTCGCGTTTCTGCCGCGCAAGGTAATTTTGAAAGGCCACTGCACTGGTGCCATCCGCTTTGCTGGCAAGCCAGCGCTTCAGCGCCTGACGTTCCAGTGCCGTGGCGAAACTCTCGTTGAAGCGGGTATCACCAGGCAGGTAAAGCGCCTTGTGGGCAAGTTCGTGGAAGAGTAACGCAGCCAGGCGCGTGTCATCGCGCCTGACAAAAGTGTTGAGCACCGGGTCGGCAAACCAACCGAGCGTTGAATAGGCGGCCACACCACCAACAAAAACCTCCAGGCCCTCAGCGGCCAGGGATTCGGCGAAAGCCTGGGCCCTGTCTTCGCTGAAATAGCCGCGATAGCTCACGCAGCCGGCAATCGGATAACAGAAAGTTTCCAGCCACGTGGAAAACTCTTTCGCCGCAAAGACATTCCAGACGACAAAGTCCCGCTCGGTATCCACGTAACTGCCAAACGTTTCGTCAACCGGCAATCCGAGTTCCCCGCCGGCAAACGCCCGCACTTCCTCGACAAGCGTCAGCTTTTGCCGGAGCACATCATCCGTAGCGGGGTCAGCAATGACAGCCTCAATGTCCCTGCGCTTTGCCAGCAATGCCATCTGCCCGGCAATTGCCTGGCTGTAGAATCCCAGGGTCGAGCAGCCTGTCGTCACCAGCAATCCCGGCAACAAAAGGACACGCAGGAGCAAGGCCAACAACCGCCCTGGCCTGAGACCCATTCCCCGGTTATCCCACCAGCAGTACTGCATGCTATTCTCGCCACCATGTATAACGAGTATTTTGGTTTCCGGGATTCGCCATTCTCCATCGCGCCGAATCCCCAGTTTCTGTATATGAGCGAGCGCCATCGTGAAGCGCTGGCTCACCTGCTCTATGGTATCAAGAGCGACGGCGGATTTATTCTGCTTACTGGTGAAGTAGGCACTGGCAAGACCACGGTTTGCCGGTGTTTGCTGGAACAGTTGCCCGGGGACGTGGAAATTGCCTTTGTCCTGAACCCTAAACTCACCGCCGAGGAATTACTGGCAAGCGCCTGCGATGATCTGGGTATCGAGTATCCGGCAGGCGCTTCCATCAAGGGTCTTGTTGACCGGCTGAACGCCCACCTGCTTGCAGCCCACCAGGATGGAAGACGCTGTGTCCTTATCATCGACGAGGCCCAGAATCTTTCTATCGATGTACTGGAGCAACTACGCCTGCTCACCAACCTTGAGACCAACCAGCGCAAGTTGCTACAAATTATTCTCCTCGGTCAGCCCGAACTGCTCCATATCCTCGCCAGGAATGAACTGCGTCAGCTATCGCAGCGAGTGACGGCAAGGTTTCACCTTGAAGCACTCAATCGCGAAGAGGTTGAGAGCTACATCGAACACCGCCTCGAGATTGCCGGGGGCCGCGGCAAGCTTTTTCCACCCGATGCGGTCAGACGGGTTGGTGACCTGAGCGGCGGCATTCCGCGCCTGATTAACCTGATCTGTGATCGTGCGCTACTTGGCACCTACGCGCAAAACCGCCTGCAGGTGGATCGGCAAACCATAGATAATGCTGCCAGGGAAATTTTTGGCTCGCGCGAAAAGCCACCAACCAACCGACGGGCGGCCATTATGATTGCGTGCCTGGTAGTGCTGGCAGCGCTGGCCACCTATATGGCACTGGTGGGTAAACCTGCGCAAGCGCCGGTTATGGCAACGCCAACCAGTCCAGAGATCAAACAGGAGTCCCTTGCCGCGGCAGGCAGCATGACAGGGGAAACAGCAGCGGCTGACAGTCCTGGCGCTGGATTTTCAGGCCCGGAACCCGGGAACTCCACGCTGGCGGCAGTGCCCGACGGGAGTGCTGCGGACTTGCCAGAAGTCATGTCTGCGCCCCTGGCGCCTCGTCCGCTCAACCGGCTGATCGAGGTTGAAGGGAGTGCCAGTCGTGCCGCGGCGATGCGCCTGCTGTTTGGCGCCTGGGATGTTCCATCAGCCAACGGTCAGTGCGACGATGGTGAGGGTTACAACCTGCGCTGCATGACTTTGCTCGGCAGCCTGCGTGACCTCGCGCACCTGAACCGGCCAGCCCTGGTAGAGCTGAAGATCGCAAACCTTTCACATTTTCTGGTTGTAACCGGCACAGAGAACAGTGCGCTGACAGTGGTCTCTGAAAACGGTACCTTCCGCCTTGGGTTCCCTGACGTGCTGGAGGCCTGGGATGGCCGTTTCACCATACTCTGGCGCCCCCCCGCAGGCTTTCGCCTGCTGCAAGCAGGTGATGAGAGCCCGCTCGTTGGTCTCCTCAGAACCCAGCTACAGCTTGTTGACCAGGCCGAGCCTGCCCTTTCAGCTACTAATCTGTTTGATACCGCACTCGCCGAGCGCCTGAAGCGATTTCAGCTCTCCCGTGAACTCAGACCCGATGGCATTGCAGGCGAACAGACCTGGATTCACCTGAATACAGCCGCAGGCAAACCGGTCCCGCGACTGATCGATCCGACAGGGGATGAAAGCTGATGTCATACATCCTTGATGCCCTCAACAAGTCCGAAAAGGAAAAGCGCCGTCACAGGGCACCGGATCTGGGGGTGGTCCATCGCGAACCGGCGCCGCAGCGACCCACCAGTTTCTGGATGCGCATGGTCTTCGTTTTTCTGGCATTGTCCGTTGTCGGTGGCGGCGCCTATTGGCTTGGCATTTCAACCGGTGATTCACCAGCAACGGGGCTGAAGGAATCGGGATTGATCACCCAGGACTCGCTTGCGAGAGGGAATTCCGATGCAAAGCCTGTTGCAGACGCTTCAACTACAACTGGCCTCACCAGGACCAACAGTACCGATCAACCACCCGGGAACACTACCGGTCCAGAGCAGGCCCGCATCGCGCCAGAGGCTGCTACACAGAAATTTGATTCGCCGCCAGCCAATGCCAGTGCCACCGGGGAACCAGACTCGCCGGCAACCACCAGGGTCAACCCGCCAGGTGAACTCATCACCCCACAGGATTTCTTCAACCGACAAAAGCCGGCGCCACCCCCCGCTGCAGAACGGGACGTAACGCGTATTGCCGAGCTTCCTCCGAGTATCCAGCGCCAGATCCCTGATCTGACCTTCTCCAGCCACATTTATTCTGATGAACCCACCTTCCGCATGGTCAACATTAACGGTCGTAGCCTGCGCGAGGGCGACATGATTGCAGACGGCATCAAACTGGTTGAGATCAGCGAAGAAGGCGTCATCATGAGCTATCTGCACTACACCTTCGAAGTCAGCGTGCTGCGGGACTGGTCGTTCAACTGACATCGACGACGGCGTAGCCGTCGTCCCGACCGGAGGCCTTCTCACTTGTCATCCCGACCGGAGGCCGGAGGCTGCTTTTCCTTGTCATCCCGACCGGAGGCCGCAGGCCGGAGTGGAGGGATCTCGTTTTGCAGCGTCTGAGGTTTCTCCATTCCGCCGCTCGCGCGGCTGCAGTCGAAACGACACCGAAGGTGTCGTCCCGACCGAAGTGGAGGGACCTCATACCACCGTCCTCCTGTAGGGCCCTAGCCGACGGCGTAGCCGTCATCCCGACCGGAGGCCGCAGGCTGCTCTTCCTTTGTCATCCCGACCGGAGGCCGCAGGCCGAAGTGGAGGGATCTCGTTTTGCAGCGTCTGAGGTTTCTCCATTCCGCCGCTCACGCGGCTGCAGTCGAAACGACACCGAAGGTGTCGTCCCGACCGGAGGCCGCAGGCCGAAGTGGAGGGACCTAACGCGGCTACAGTCGATACGACGGCGTTGCAGTTGGAATCAGGGGACGGAGGTCGCGCTGGGAGAGGTCACTGCCTGCACTTGTTCCTGCAGGTCGATGAGGCGCTGGTTGATCTGCTGACGATAGCGGTCAATCACGTCGATGGCTTCTTCAACGCCTTTCATTTTCTGTTCTATTACCGCCAGGTTGCGGCGCGTGCCTTCAACCACCACAGCCTGGTCCTGGATCTGCCCGCGCACCAGCGACACCTGGGTGGTCATTTCCTGGTTATCGGTGAGCAGCCCTTGCCGCAGTTCAGCCATTTCCTGGGAAAACTTGTTGAAGTCATTTGTGACTGTGGTCATCCGCGTCGAGAGTTGTTTGAGATCCCGGTCAATTTGCGTCCTGACAGCCGTAATCGCCTCGGTATTCTTCTGGATGTTGGGCCGGTTGGTGCGATAGGAGACGCCCCAAAGTTTGTCTATCTCGGATACGTTGGTCTGTATCTGCGCTTCCATTGACTGGAATCGTTGTGACGCGGTATCCCCGGTGGCGGAGAGCCTGTCTTCAAGGTCACGCATATTCTGCTGCGATTTATCCAGCAACTGGTTGGAGAGTTCCAGACGCTGCTGTACTTCCCACAGTGCAAACCCGCCAATACCCATCATGATTGCCATGAGCACCAGGGCAAACACCAGCACACCGTTAAAGTTACTCTGACGAGGCGCCTCAGATCGGCCACTACGACGATAGGAGGCCACTTCATCCTGCGCTGGCTTGATCGCGGGAATCAGGTTGTGATCGGTCTTGTCGGTCATTTACTCATCAACTCAAAACAACAAAAGGGGGGCCGGATCGACCCCCTTGCAAGCCCGGCGAGTCTACAGCAGCGCCATAACCCCATAAAGCACAATTGTCAGCGCCAGCCCCAGGTGAACCACACCAACAATACTGGTCATTGGCCCCTGCTTGCCAAAAATCGCATTGGCTTCAAGAAGCGCAATAATCCCGAAGATAATGCCCAGTGAAACCATGCTGGCATTCATCACCCCACCATTTGGCATGTGGGCTGACGACCCCATAAAAAAGAGCATCGGCAGGGAAAACAGCGTGTTGGTACGTGATGCCAACGCGGCTTTTGGCGCGGCGGCCGCGGCCTCCGGCAATGCCTCGCCACCAGCGGCAACCTGGTTTGCCGAGGCAATGACAATCTTCTGGTTTGGCCAGATGATCAGCCAGACGTTCAAGAACATCAGGGTGCCCAGGGTTGCGCCTACCGCAATATCGTAGGTCAGGAACTGGTGACGATAGGCCAGCAGGCCAACACCCGTCAGGAAGGTAAACATGGCCCCCCAACGAAACCACCAGAGTGCCCGGGGAACGAGTTTCATGATCGCCCCTGACCGATGGGCGGGCTCAGCTTCCTTGAAGTACTCTGCCTGAACAAAGTTGAAGTAATACAGCAATCCAATCCATGTTACGCCAGCCAGGTAATGCAGCCACCTGACAAGATAATCAAGACCACCTGATGTGAATAATGCGATGTCCATAGGTTTTAACCCTCTGTATTTGGCGAAATTGTGTGGGGAGATACCCGGTTATTTTAATGTTTACTACAAATTTGCCACGTAGCCGCATGATAACATTAGATTTTTTTAAAGACTATCAATCACTTGCCCTTTCCGCCGGCCAGCAATACAGGTACCATCAGCCCCAGCTTGCACCCATACCCTGACCACCCATCGATATAAGGCTCTTTTGCAATGCGGAAGTCACTCATTCCTGTCCTGCTGTTACTGACATCGCCGGTGTTTGGTGAGGAGGCGCCAGGTCAGGCAAAATCAAAGCGCCAATTGAAGGTCTATACCGACGTTGACCTTTTTGCCTACAGCGAACCCGTTTCCATCGAGCGCTTTGCCAAGGACTTCGACGAGCCGCTCAAGACCGGCGATACGGCATTTACGCATAACCATATCGAACTGGGCGTTCGTTTTGGCGAATTTTCACTGGGGTACGTTCACCGGTTTGACTATGTGACCAGCTTCAGCCAGGACACCGCAATCATTCATCACAGCAACAAGAACAACATCATCATCTCGGAGGACAGGGAGTACAGCCTGTTCCTGGACGTTGAGCGACTTGAGGCCAAGGGCATCAAGCTCGGGTACTCGCTGCAGTTGATTCCCCAGTTGCGCATTGATATTGCTGGCACCTACTTCAACCAGATCTCCCAGTTGCAGTCGGGCAGGGCCGTTGCCTATGGCGACCTCGAGCCAATCAATGACCAGCTCCAGGCCGACATTGATGCTGTTCTTGCCACGGTCGACCAGGGTAACCGCGATCTCTCACCCCTGCTGCCCCTGGTTGCTGACGTGAACGCCAATGTCCTGATCGACTACGCTTATGACAAACCCAAGTTTGATGAACCCACCTACCGCAAACCAAACATTACCGGGGCCCCCAATCCGGTGATCAGTGGCGTGGACTTTTCTGCTCCCTCGGGTACCGGCTACGCCTTCGACATTTCATTCGACTGGCAGGTGAACGAAAAGCTTCGCCTTGGGCTTGCGCTTTATGATGTTGCCAACAAGTTTGAATGGGAAAACGCCCCGCAGACCAAAGCCAGCTTTGACCTGAACCCGGCGCTGCTTGATGCCATTGCAGTGGCACAGGAATTCGTCAATGGTGAAGTCGTGCGCCCCAATGACATTGTTGATCGCCACCTGTTTGTGGACATCTTCAATGCTGACTTCACCCAGGAACTTGAGGTGCGCGCTGACCTTGATGTCGCCTACTCACTTGGCCGGGAAATCAACCTTCTGGGCTGGACTCCGGACCTATCCGTTATTGGTGGTTACTACCGAACTGACACCCAGGACTTCCCGCGTATTGGCGTCGGGTTTGATGACACCCTCCAGCTGGAATATGACATTGGCGGCAAGGCGCTTTCGATTGCCTACCGTAATCGCTTTGTTTTTGCCCGCCTGGTGACCGACAAGTTTGCGCTGGGTGATGCCCGGACCTTCGGCTTTATGGTTGGATTGAACTACGGCTTCTGAGCGGCTGCGATCAGCGCAAGTTGACGTTGATCAAGCCTCACCGGGCATTATTTTGTACAATGTCCTCTCTATGGACACTTGAGGTCAGCCCCGTGCGTAATGTTCTCTCGATTTTACTCGCGGCCATGTTGCTGTCCGCCTGCGCTGTTAACAACTCGCGCATTGATACTGCCGTCACCAGTTGCTGTGCCGAAAGCTCATCCCGCACCTTTACTGTACACGCCGTCAACATCCCGGCTTTTCTTGGCCCACTGATGGTCAGCAATTTCAGCGTCGCCTTCGCAAACCTGGGCTACCAGCCAATGGAAACCGGGGGCGAACTGGACGTGGAATTGAGGTACGAGCAAACGAACCTGACGGCTGACGTGATCCGTGACGATTTTGAGGAAAGAATAGCGTCGGGAGACGCGATGCGATTTATCGCACGTGTTGTCATCGAAGTGCGGGAGGCCAGCACTGACCAGTTGCTCTGGTCCGGTCACGTTCAGCGCCTGCACGACGTCGGACCGGGAGACTACATGCACACGGGTCCGGCCTCCGCCGCCATCTTCCAGAGTTTCGAGCAGGTACTGAAGGACTACCGGTGACCTGCGCCAGGCAACCTGGGCCAGGCAACCTGGGCCAGGGAGCACTGGCCAGTCTTCCGGCAAGTGCATGAGTCTGTCCGTGGCGGGCAATGTTTGAGGGAGGTTAACCAGTAATGGACCGATTCAAGAAGATTCTCTTTTTTGCCGATGGTGCCCGAGGCGAAAAACATGCATTGACCCAGGCCATGGAACTCGCCGCCCATAATAACGCCACCATTACTGTTGTCGATGTGGTGGCCCAGGTTGGCACCAACGATCACTCTCTCGACGAATCGATCAAGGCGTTGCAGGCAGCACTTGTGAAAGAGCGCCGTGAAGTGATCAACAGCCTCATTACTGAAACAACCCCCAAAGAGAGTGCGGTCCGGGCAAGATCCCTGGTCATTGATGGTGAAAAGGATTTTATCGAAGTCATCCGCCTGGTTGTTCGTGACGGTTATGACCTGCTCATCAAGTCGGTCAACAAGGGCTCACTGATTTCCGGCGCTATTTTTGGCAACGTCGACCTGCGCCTGATGCGCCAGTGCCCGGCGCCGGTATGGCTGATAAAACCAGCAAAACGCAAGATCACCAACATTCTGGCGGCCGTGGACCTGACCAGCGATGACAAGGCAACAATTGGGGTAAGTACACAGGTTCTGGACATCGCTTCGGGCGTTGCCAGACGCGAAAAAGCACAGCTTCACGTGGTAACCGCATGGGAACCACCCGTGAACCCTGAAATTCGCAAGAAGCTGGAAGCTGACGCCTGGACGTCCATGGTTGCGCGCTACAAGGAACAGATTCATCACCGGTTTGCC
Source organism: Pseudomonadota bacterium (assembly GCA_047947185.1). Classification (GTDB taxonomy): domain Bacteria; phylum Pseudomonadota; class Gammaproteobacteria; order Pseudomonadales; family Azotimanducaceae; genus JANQJA01. The sequence goes on along the minus strand of CP170502.1, from coordinate 4,754,665 downwards.
CGCCTGGTGGACAAACTGGGGGACCATGACATCATCGAGCACATCATCCGCGGCAAACCTGATGCCGCCATCACCAAACTGGCAACAGAATACGACGTTGACCTGCTGGTGATGGGAACCCTGTCACGCTCCGGCATTCCCGGCCTGCTGATTGGCAATACTGCCGAGCGTGTCCTGAGCGAGGTCAAATGTTCCGTGCTGACCTGCAAACCCCGCGGCTTCAAGACAGTCATCAAGTAGTCCAACCCGGCAACCCGGCCGCCCAATCAGGCAGAGCGGGATAGCCGCAAACACAGTCCGCACCAGCGATCAGCCGTTAGCTGCGAACCACGTCTTTCCAGACGAACAGGCGGGAGGCAGCAAAAAAGCTCAATACCATCCAGGCAAATATGCCCAGGAGCTCATGCCAGACCATCAGCAGCGAGGCACCGTCATTGGAGATCGCGCGCAGGCTGTCGACCACAAACGTCAGAGGTAACACTTCAATGATCGGGTGTATAACGTCAGGCATGTTGTCGGTTGGGATAAAAACCCCGGACAGGAATACCTGCGGAAAAATGACCAGGTTACCGATAGCACCCACCGCCTGCTGGGTGTGGGCCAGGCTGCCCACACAAAACCCAATACATAGAAACACCAGGGTGCCCATGATGATGACGGTGTAGATCGCCAGCAGGTTACCGGTGATATGAACCTGTAGCACCAGCACTGCCACCAGGATCAGCACAGAGACCTGCAGCAGGCAGAGTACCAGCCTGGCAAGGCTGATCGCAGCAATAAAGTCACGCGGACGGATGGGCGTCACCGAGACACGTTTCAGGATTCCCTTCCGGCGGTACTCAACAATGTTGAATCCACTCCCGGCAATACTGATCTGCATCAGGCTGAACGCGAGGATGCCCGGCAGCAGGAAATCCGCGTAGCGCTGGGATCTTGCCTTGATGTCTTCCAGGGTGAGGCGAAACATGGGCGTCAGCCCGCGAAACTGGCGTTCAATATCAACCAGCGCCTGTTCCAGCACGGGCAGCACAAACGCAAGCCGCCTCATCTGCGCTGCGTCAACAAGCACCCGGATTTCCGTACCCGAAGGCGTTGCGTCAAACGATGCAGGTACAACCAGTGCCAGGCTCAGGTTGCCGTCAATCACCGCGTCCCGGGCCGCCACCTCACCCAGCACCTGTACGTCAAAACCCGGGTTCGCCTGCAGCCGGTCAATCAGCTCGGCTGACAGCGGGCTTGATGCAAGATCAACAACACCCAGCCCTACCGCGTCGGGGGTCCTGCCGGTCATAAAACCCAGGGCAAGCAGGAAGAACAGCGGGAAAAACAGCGAAAAGAAAAGCGACTGCCTGTCTCGCAGGAAAATACGGATGAGCACCGCCGCAAAGTGAAATGGCAGCGTCCGCATCAGTTATCCCGAAGGGCGTAACCCGTCAGCTGCAGGAATACATCCTCAATGTTTCCCGTGAGTCGGGCCCTGGGCGGATGGGGTGCATGGGTAGCAATCAGGTCAGCAGGTGTCCCCTCGGCAATAAAGCTGCCCGCATCCATGATGGCAATACGATCGCAGAGGGTCTCGGCCTCTTCCATGTTATGGGTTGTCAGGATGATGGTCATACCTGCTGCGTTCAGTGATCGCACCAGGTCCCAGAGGTTGCGCCTGGCCTGGGGGTCGAGACCTGTCGTGGGCTCGTCCAGGAACAGCACCTGCGGGTCATTAACCAGCGCACAGGCAATCGAAAAGCGCTGCCGCATGCCCCCCGACAGGCTGTCCGGCGTCGCTTTCGCTTTCTCCTGCAAGGCGACACTCCGCAGCAGGTCCATAGCATCCACCTTGCGCCCATAGAGCCTGCCAAAAAGCTGGAGCAGTTCCACCAGGGAAAGCTTGTCAAAATACTCACTGGACTGCAGTTGTACACCAATGATTGCCTTGACGTCATAGGGTGAGCGACGCACGCTGAAACCACCAATCACCGCGTCCCCCTCGTCGATATCGCAGATACCTTCCAGCATCTCCAGCGTGGTTGTCTTGCCTGCGCCGTTCGGCCCCAGGATGCCGTAGATCTCACCAGCACTTATTGAAAACGAGATATCGTTGACTGCCAGGAACCTGCCACCCCCACGGGGAAGTCGATAGGTTTTGGTGAGATGCGATACCTCAACAGTCGACATCAGCAGTCAGGCAGCGTGGGGATGGTCACGCAGACTCGGGTCCAGGCCCGCCCCCATCAGATCGATAAAGTTGTCCCGGTAGAACCGTTTGACCGCCCGCTCACTCACGCCCTCCAGCGCTTCGTTAAACCGCTTCAAAGGGTTGCGGCCACCCTCAACATGCGGGAAGTCGGACGAGAACAGGCAGACGTCCTCACCCACGTTGTCAATAATCCAACCTGTTGGCTCATGCGGATAGGGGGTGACGCGAAACTGCCGTTTCACAATCTCGCTTGGCTTGGCCGAGAGCTTTTTCAGCCGCTCCTCGCCCTTAAAAAACGCGGCAAAAGATGAATCCATGAAATGCATCCAGCTTGGAACCCAGGAAGCCCCCAGTTCCACCGCACCAAATTTCAGGTTCGGGAAACGGTCACACACACCATCCATGATCATGACTGCCATGGTTTGCCAGACGGCAAGGGGAATGGTCATGAAACTGGTGGACGTGAAGTTCTCATCACCACCGTGGAAGTCCTTGACCCTGGGCAGGCCGTTTTCGCCATAGGCCGGCACCATCTTTTCTTCACCACCAACATGGAACAGGATCGGTAATCCCGCTTCCTGGGCAAGCCCCCAGACCGCATCAAACCCGATGTGAGATGGCGAGTGGTTGGCAGGACACCGGGAGGGAATAACCAGCGCCTTGCAGCCCAGGTCAATCGCCTCACGGGCAATCACCGGAGCCGCCTCCAGGTCAACCAGGGGAACATAGCCTGTCGCCAGCAACCGCTGATCAACCGAACAGAAATCCGTCATCATGCGGTTGTGAGCACGTGCCGATGCCAGGGCCAGCGCGGTGTCACCGGAATGCTCCAGACCGTAGTTGGACAGTGCGGTCGTGGTAAATACCAGTTGGCTCGTGAAGCCGAGCAGGTCCAGTGCCCTGGGTCGATCCTCCTTTCGGAAGGCACCCAGTGCCTGGTAGTTCTTGCGCAGCAGAATGTTCTCGGCGTCACCGGCCCTGAAATCCGGATCATCCTGCAGTTCAACGGCTTTTTTCACCCAACCCGCCAGTTCATCACCCACGGTCTTCTGGCGCAGGACGTCCTGGTACTTGGCCTCAACATACTCGGCAATTTTGCCTGGCAGTTCCATGACGTGTGAGTCGGCATCATGGACCGTCATGTTCTCGACGTACGGCATCTCCCTCTCCTTCACATTTTTGCTTTGCCAAGAGGATAACCCAGATCCGCAAAAAAAAACCCCGGACAAGCCGGGGTTTTCTATTACGACGCGGACTGGCGTGACTTACATCATGCCGCCCATGCCGCCCATGCCGCCCATGTCGGGCATACCAGCGGGCTTGTCTTCTTCGATCTCGCTGATCATGCACTCGGTGGTGATCATGAGACCTGCAACAGACGCAGCGGCCTGCAGCGCGGTACGTGTCACCTTGGCAGGATCAGGCAGACCGAATTCGATCATGTCGCCGTACTCACCGGTTGCAGCGTTGTAGCCTTCATTGCCTTTCATTGACTTGACCTTGTCAACCACAACTGATGCTTCTGCACCGGCGTTGGTGACAATCTGGCGCATCGGCGCTTCCATGGAAGCGTACAGCAGCTTGATGCCCACATTCTGGTCTTCGTTGTCACCCTTCAGGCCTTCAACAGCCTGCATGGCTCGAATCAGGGCAACACCACCACCAGGCACAATGCCTTCTTCAACCGCGGCGCGAGTCGAGTGCAGCGCGTCTTCAACACGTGCCTTCTTCTCTTTCATTTCCACTTCAGTTGCAGCGCCAACCTTGATGACTGCAACACCGCCAGCCAGCTTGGCCACGCGTTCCTGCAGTTTTTCACGGTCATAATCGGAAGAAGTTTCTTCGATCTGGGCGCGGATCTGGTTAACACGTGCAGCAATATCGTCTGACTTGCCAGCACCATCAACAATGGTTGTGTTTTCCTTGGTCAGCGTAACGCGCTTGGCCTGGCCAAGGTCGTCCAGCGTGGCGCCTTCCAGCGACAGGCCCACTTCTTCAGAAATTACGGTACCACCGGTCAGGATGGCGATGTCCTGCAGCATCTCCTTGCGACGATCACCAAAACCCGGGGCCTTGGCAGCAGCAACCTTGACGATACCACGCATGTTGTTGACAACCAGGGTTGCCAGCGCTTCACCTTCAACGTCTTCTGCAATCACCATCAGCGGCTTGCCAGACTTGGCCACAGCTTCCAGCACGGGGAGCATGTCACGGATGTTGGAGATTTTCTTGTCAAACAGGAGGATGTAGGGGTCTTCCAGTTCAGCACTCATGCTTTCCTGGTTGTTGATGAAGTAGGGAGAAAGGTAACCGCGGTCAAACTGCATACCTTCAACCACGTCCAGTTCATTTTCCAGACCACTGCCTTCTTCAACAGTAATCACACCTTCTTTACCAACCTTGTCCATGGCTTCAGCAATGATGTCGCCCACAGCATGGTCACTGTTGGCTGATACGCTGCCCACCTGGGCAATGGTCTTGGAGTCGGTGCAGGGGGAAGCCAGTCGCTTCACTTCTTCTGTGGCAGCGGCAACTGCCTTGTCGATACCGCGCTTGAGGTCCATCGGGTTCATACCGGCAGCAACGGCTTTCAGGCCGTTGTTCAGGATGGCCTGGGCCAGTACTGTCGCAGTTGTGGTGCCGTCACCGGCTTCGTCAGAAGTCTGGGAGGCAACTTCTTTGACCATCTGCGCACCCATGTTCTCGAACTTGTCTTTCAGTTCAATTTCTTTGGCAACGGAAACACCGTCCTTGGTGACGGTGGGTGCACCAAACGACTTGTCGAGTACCACGTTGCGGCCTTTCGGGCCCAGGGTGACTTTTACGGCATCTGCAAGCAGGTTCACGCCTTTGAGCATACGCTGACGCGCTGCATCACCAAATTGTACGTCTTTAGCTGTCATTTCTCTTGTCCTTAACTGATCTGTTCTGTGAATTTAACTGTCTTACTCGATGACGCCGAACACTTCGTTTTCGGACATGATGAGGAGTTCCTCGCCATCGATTTTCACAGTGCTGCCCGCGTACTGACCGAAGAGCACCTTGTCTCCGGCTTTCAGGTCAACTGCCTGGATGGTGCCGTTATCCAGCTTCTTGCCTGGCCCAACAGCGATCACCTCGCCCTGGGAGGGCTTTTCAGCAGCAGAACCCGGAATAACAATTCCACCAGCTGACTTTGTTTCTTCTTCCGTGCGGCGAACGACCACACGATCTTGCAATGGACGGATACTCATTCTAGTCTCCCAATTCTGAAGTATGCCCCGGTGCCGTTGTCACCCGGCATACAACAAAGATCAACACAAGCTAAACCCCGCTGCGCAAGCCCTTTATTTCTGCGCTCTCCAGCGAGATTTAGCACTCTCCTTCAAGGAGTGCTAATGATAGGGGCGAAAGCTGGAGATTCAACCCGGCAGACCAAAAAAGTTTGATTAATTTTTCACTGGGGACACATATGGATCGGATTACTGCATACACCCCACCGGCCAGCGCCAGAAAAAGCCCAGCCACCGGTTCTTGAACATTGACAGATCCTGACTTCACGGACGCCGTGTACCGGGTTGTGGCGCTGATCCCTGCCGGCAAAGTCGCAACCTATGGCCAGGTCGCAGCCCTGGCCGGCCTTGCCAACCAGTCTCGACTGGTTGGCAGGCTGCTAAAGCAGTTGCCACCAGGCACAACCCTCCCCTGGCACAGGGTAATCAACAGTCAGGGCAAAATCTCGAATCCAGACCCGGGCCGCCAACTGGCACGCCTGCTGGAAGAAGGTATCGTCCCCTTACAGGGCCGTATCAGCCTTCGCCACTACCAGTGGCGCCCCTGATGTCCCGGGCGGGCACGCCCCCGGCAAATCACCAGGCAAAACTGGTGTTCCTGGTTATCCTGGTTGCCATGCTGGCGCTCTACGGTTTGACCCTGCCGCGTACCATTACGCTGGAGGACGCCGGCCTCTTTCACAGCGTCTGCTTTACCGGGGGCCTGGCGCACCCTCCCGGCTATCCACTGTTTACCCTGATCTGCACACCACTCTACTCGCTGCCCTTTTCACCCGTGATCATTGGCAACAGTATCTCGGCGGTGTTCGGTGCACTGACCAGTGCCTTACTGGGCATGGTGCTGCTGACCCTGGGTTGCCGCCCGCTAGCCGCCTTGTTTGGTGGCCTGATGCTCGGCGTTTCTGCCAGCTTCTGGTCCCAGGCAATCATCATCGAGGTCTACACCCTCAACACGGCCCTGTTTGCGGCCACGCTTTGGATGTGCCTGAAATTCGCCCGGACGCCAGCCCAGGCAACCGCGTGGCTTGCCTGCCTTGGCGTTGGACTTGGCCTGTCCAACCACTGGCCGCTGACTGTGCTTGCTGCGCCGGGCTTGCTTGTGCTTGTCCTCTCGCAGTGGCGCTGGCTATTGCAGGCGCTGCGGCAACCGATATTTCTCGCGGGTTGTATCAGCGGCCTGCTGTTGGGGCTCACACCCTACCTTTCGCTCCTGCTGAAGCAACACCCGGTCGTCAGTTACCAGGGCCCTTTGGACAGTTTTGCTGACTTTATCCGTTACGTGTCGCGCCAGGACTACAAGGCGGCTGATGTCCATGCCGGTGCCAGCATCGTCGACAAGGTGCAGTTCCTGGGTTGGCTGGCACAGCGATCCACCCAGCAGGTTGTGCTGCTGGCCCTTCCGCTGGTGCCGCTGGCTATAGCAGTTGGTTTCAGGCAGCACCAGTTTGTGTTGCATGCCGCGCTGGCGCTTGTGTTTGTCATGAACACCGCCATGCTGGTTGCCCTGCTGGGTTTTGACTACCAGTTCAGCACCCGGGCGATTTTTGAACCCTACCCGCTAATTGCCTGGTGTTGCCTCGCAGTCTGGCTTGGCCTGGGGCTCGACTGGCTGATACGACGCATGGAAACACATGGGTTGGGCACACCAGCCGTTCGACTTTATGCGGCTTCCGTGCTGGTGCTGACACTGGCGCAGAACTTTACGGCCAATAGCCGAAGTGATGCCTGGATTGCGAATGAGTACTCACAAACCTTGCTCAAACTATTGCCAGCCAACGCTTTGCTGGTTGTGAAATCCGACGCCCTTAGTTTCACCCTACTTTATCAGCACCTGGTCGCCGGTCTTCGACCCGATATTGACCTTTACCAGTTTGACAATGTTGGTATCCAGAGGCTGTCCGGTTCGGTGGCAGAGCGCCGCGCCTGGCTGCTTGCCCAGGCGAGCACCCGGCCCGTGTTTTCTGCCGGTGTCCCGGAGATGCCGGCTGAGGCTGAATCGGGCTTCTGGAACCGACAGCAGGGCAGCGGGCAAATGACCGCAGAGCGTGAACCTGGCTTTGACCAGGTCCGGCGCCGGATTATTGTCGCCTACGCCTACGGCGCACTGACCAATGCCCAGGAGAAACTATTTGCGTCCGAGGTGCTGCTCGGCATTGCCAACAACCTGGTTACCCGGGCTGCTGACGGCACAATTACCCCCGTGGAGGCAGAAGATCTTGCCCTGCTCCAGAGAACTTTTCCTGGCGTGTTGTTTACCCTGTACGGGGCGCTTGCGCTGCCAGGCTTCTCCATCGAAACGACTGACCTGCTTACGCTGGCCCTGGACATGGAGGCAAACCTCCCCGAGGAAGCCCGCAACCAGGATCGGGCGCTTTTCTATTACTATCTGGCGCTTCTGTTTACCCAGGGGAAGCGCAATATCGCGCCGGATGCCGAGCTGGCCCAGATTTTCCTCTTGAAGGGGTTTGAAGTTATGCCAACCCTGGCAAATCCGGGCCTGTGCCTGCTCCAGCAGATCGGCGCACCGGCTCATCACCTGTCAGGAACACCGGCATTCCTGGCTCACTGCAGAACCTGAGTCAGCCCTCCTCCAACCGCCGGGCGTGCCGGATCAGCACAAACACCAGCAGTATCGCAGGTACGCCAATCAGCGAAGCAAAGAGGAAAAACGAAAAGTAACCATAGCCATCCACAATCACGCCGGAAAAGCCACTGATAAACTTGCCGGGCAGGGTCATTAATGAACTGAACAGGGCATACTGGGTTGCGGTATAAGCCCGGTTGGTCAGGCTGGACAGGTAGGCAACAAACGCGGTTGCAGCAAAACCGCCGCTGACGTTGTCCGCGCTGATCACAATGCCCAGGTACAGGATTTTCGGCTCCGCCAGCGACAGCGCGGCAAACAGCAGGTTGGTCGCCGCAACTGCCACCGCCCCGATCAAGAGGGGCCGGTAAATCCCCCACTTCACCACCAGCACACCACAGACCGCGGAACCCGCAATCGACATGAAAAATCCAAAAACCTTTGCCACATTGGCAATGTCTGTTTTGGAATATCCCATGTCGAGGTAAAAGGGGTTGGCCATGATGCCCATCGCAATATCGCTGAGCCTGAACACGCTGATAAACAGCAGCACCACCAGCGCAAACCTGCCGTTACGGACAAAAAAATCTACAAAAGGACAGACAACCGCACCAATAAACCACGCCTGCGCATCCCGCAGGCGTCCGGGTCGATGATTATTGCGGAGCATAAAAGCGAGCACGCGCGCCTCGTTCTCAGGCAACAGGGTATTTCCCTGCTGATCGGGTTCCCGAATCAGCAGCACCGTCAGCATGCCCACGCCGACCAGCAGTCCCATGATCTGGTAAGCGAACACCCAGGAGAGGAACTCTGCCAGGTAAAGGGCACCAGCACCTGCAGCAAGCAAGCCGACACGGTAGCCGAAAATGTAACTTGCCGACATCGCACCCTGGAATTCCTTGACCACAGCTTCAATGCGGTAGGCATCAATGGCTATGTCCTGGGTGGCCGAAGAGAAAGCAACAAGCAGTGCAAACAGGGACAGTAACAAGAGCGTATCCGTCCCCACCAGAGACATCCCGACAAGCCCGGCAGCTATGCCACACTGGCCGGCAAGCATCCAGCTACGCCGCCTGCCCAATCGTTGGGTCAGAAAGGGAATGGCAAGCCGGTCAATAACCGGCGCCCACAGCACCTTGATCGAATAGGTAATACCTACCCAGGCAAAAAATCCGATGGCGGTTCGGCTGACGTTCTCATCACGTAGCCAGGCTGTTAGGGTTGAAAAGACCAGCAAAAAAGGCAGCCCGGCAGAGAATCCCAGGAAAGCCATAGCAATGACACGCGGGTTCGCATAAATTGCGATTGCCTCTCGCCAGCCTGGCGCAGGCGTGCCGTCAGTGATACCGGTGGTGATGTGCTAGTCCCTGAAGTTTTCGAATTGCAGGGGCAATTCGAGCTCACTTGCCCGCAACATGGCAATAACCTCCTGCAGGTCATCGCGCTTTTTGCCGGTCACACGCACTTTTTCCCCCTGTATCGCGGCCTGCACTTTCATCTTCCTGTCCTTGATCAGTTTGACGATCTTCCGCGCCAGGTCACCATCAATTCCCTGACGAACTATCACAGTCTGATGAACTTTCTTGCCACTGGGAATCGGGTCGTTGATTTCGAGCGACCTGATGTCAACCGAGCGCCTTGCCATCTTGTCCTGCAGGATATCCAGCATCTGCGTCAACTGAAAATCGGCATCAGCTGTCATCTGGATCTCGGTACCGTTTCGCACAATTTTGGCGTCAACACCCTTGAAGTCGAAGCGTGTGCCAATCTCCCGGTTCGCCTGGTCCACGGCATTGTTGACTTCCTGCAAGTCAACCTCGGACACCACATCAAAGGATGGCATGTCTATTTACCTCCACATTCTTTACAATGCGCCCGAAGAAACGGGTCGCATGAGCCCTTTGCTCAACGGACAATACTAGCCTTTTGATGGACTTTTGCATAACCGCACCATGAATCATCAGCCAGTTGTCATTGTTAGTGGCCCGACCCCAGGTACAGCAGATCTTTGTGAATCGCTCACTGGCTATGACAACACCCGCTTCTTCAACGGCGCTGTTGCCGCACTGCAGTCTCTCGAGGAAACTCCTGCCCACCTGCTCGTAATAGAAGATGATGTCGACGACATGGAGCCGGCAGAATTTGCCGAGATGATTCGCGACATTGACAGGGAGCAGGGCCGGTTTACCTACATTGTCGTTCGTGGCAATACCGTGACCCCGGAACTCGACCAGGCTTTCGCCCTGCATGTTGACGCATTTGTCACGAAAAATGATGCCGCTGGACTCATCCGGGCCATTACCGCTGGCACGCGAATCGCGGCAGAACTCAACGACCTGTTGGGTGCCAACGTCTCTCTGCGCATGGAACGCGACGTGCTGCTGAAGGGCCAACTGCTGGATCCTTTAACCGGCCTGGGTAACCGCAAACTGGCCGAGCAGGCGCTACGCGACGCCATCAAGCAAATTGAGTCACGCGGTGGCGCCGTGTGCGTTTTGTTCCTGGCCATCGGCAATTTTGCCGAGATAGTTGCGAGGTATGACGACAAAATTGGTGACGAGACGCTGGTGGCCGTTGCAACCCGACTTCACTCGCTGGTCCGGCCAATGGATGTTGTCACCCACTATGACCGCGGCAGGTTTGTGCTGGTGTTGCTCCAACCCTCGATTGAGCACTGCAGCGCCGAGTGCTACCAGCGAATTTTCGACGGCGTACGTCTGAAGAGCTACCGCACATCCGTCGGCTATATCGAACCGGTTGTTGAGATGAGCATTTGCGCCAGCCATGCAGAGAACGGCGCACCCAATCCGGAGCGAATGTTCCAGGTCGCAGAAGACAACCTGAAGGAAGCAGCAGTCACCCAGCATATTGCCGTTCATCACCTTGTCGAATAATTTCGTATAAGGTCGAAAACTCATACACAGGGACCGGTTTGCGTCGCACTGCGACAGCAGCACACAGGCCTGCATTCGGAGCACCCATGGGCAAACGACTCAGCAAGATCTATACACGTACCGGTGATGGCGGTGATACCGGTCTCGGTGACGGCCATCGCATCAGCAAGGATGAACCACGCATCGAAGCCATGGGGGCAATCGACGAGCTGAACAGTTGGCTTGGGTTGATTGTCGAGGAACTCTTGACGGACGGCGATGAACTGCGGCCGCTGGCCGATTTCCTGCGCGGTTGCCAGCACCACATCTTTGACCTGGGCGGCGAAATTTCCATTCCCGGCTTCACCATTATAGAAGCACGTCATGTTGCAAAGCTGGAAGAGCAGTTGGATGACATGAATGCGACGCTCGCCCCCCTTGAAAATTTTATTCTGCCCGGCGGATCCCGGACCATCGCCAGCCTGCACCTGGCACGCAGCGTGTGCCGCCGCGCAGAGCGGCGCCTGGTAACCCTTGGCAAAAAAGAAGAGATTAACCTGGAGGGGCTAAAGTTCCTGAACCGGCTCTCAGACTTGCTGTTTGTTGCAGCACGCCACTGCGCGCAGGTCAGTGAAACCCCCGAGGTGCTCTGGCAGAAGTCCTGACCTCGGGGCGTTCTTATCGCGGTAAACGGTCATCCCACGACTTCGAGGTTTCTCCGTTTCGCGGCTTCGCCGCTACAGTCGAAACGACGGCATAGTGTCGTCCCGACCGGAGGCCGCCCCCCTTGTCGTCCCGACCGGAGGCCGTAGGCCGTAGTGGAGGGACCTCGCTTTCCGTAGCGGAGGGACCTCGCTTTAGGCTACGAGGTTACCCCTGACTTCGAGGTTTCTCCGTTTCGCGGCTTCGCCGCTACAGTCGAAACGACGGCATAGTGTCGTCCCGACCGGAGGCCGCTCACCCTTGTCGTCCCGACCGGAGGCCGTAGGCCGTAGTGGAGGGACCTCGCTTTCCGTAGCGGAGGGACCTCGCTTTAGGCTACGAGGTTACCCCTGACTTCGAGGTTTCTCCGTTTCGCGGCTACGCCGCTACAGTCGAAACGACGGCATAGTGTCGTCCCGACCGTAGGCCGCCCCCCTTGTCGTCCCGACCGGAGGCCGTAGGCCGTAGTGGAGGGACCTCGCTTTCCGTAGCGGAGGGACCTCGCCTTAGGGTACAAGGTTACCCCTGACTTCGAGGTTTCTCCGTTTCGCGGCTTCGCCGCTACAGTCGAAACGACGGCATAGTGTCGTCCCGACCGGAGGCCGCCCCCCTTGTCGTCCCGACCGGAGGCCGTAGGCCGTAGTGGAGGGACCTCGCTTTCCGTAGCGGAGGGACCTCGCTTTGGGGTACGAGGTACCCCTGACTTCGAGGTTTCTCCGTTTCGCGGCTTCGCCGCTACAGTCGAAACGACGGCATAGTGTCGTCCCGACCGGAGGCCGTAGGCCGTAGTGGAGGGACCTCGCTTTCCGTAGCGGAGGGACCTCGCTTTGGGGTACGAGGTACCCCTGACTTCGAGGTTTCTCCGTTTCGCGGCTACGCCGCTGCAGTCGAAACGACGGCATAATGTCGTCCCGACCGGAGGCCGTAGGCCGTAGTGGAGGGACCTCGCTTTCCGTAGTGGAGGGACCTCGCTTTCCGTAGCGGAGGGACCGCCCAGCCGCCACAGCTAGAGAATCAACCGCCGCATGTCTGACAGCAGGCTGACCAGCAGCGTTGTGAACCGTGCGGCCTCGGCGCCGTCAATGGCGCGGTGATCATAGGACAGCGATAACGGCAACATCGTGCGTGGCACAAATGTGGTGCCATCAAACACCGGTGCTACTTTGGAGCGAGATACACCAAGAATCGCCACCTCCGGTGCGTTGACGATAGGCGTAAAAGCTGTTCCGCCAATTCCACCAAGGGAAGATATGGTAAAAGTTGCACCCTGCATGGCATCCAGCGGCAGTTTTTTGTCCCTGGCCGCAGCCGCCAGGGATGCGCTTTCTTCCGCGATTTCAATGACCCCTTTCCTGTCAGCATCACGGATCACCGGGACAACCAGGCCATCGTCCGTATCAACCGCTATCCCGATATTGCAGTACTGTTTGATAATCAGGTTCTCAAGGTTTTCATCCAGCGAGGCATTAAACTGCGGATACCTGCCAAGGGCATGGGCGCAGGCTTTTACCAGGAAAGCCAGCGGAGTCACTTTTTTGCCCTGTGCTTTCAACTCTTCATTCTGTGCCTTGCGGAAAGCCTCCAGTTCAGTAATGTCAGCCTCGTCAAACTGCGTGACGTGCGGTACGTTAAGCCAGCTTCGATGAAGGTTTCGTGCACTTGCGCGCCGAACCCGGCTTAAAGGTCTAAGCTCTGTTGGCCCGAACCGGGAAAAATCAACCGCCGGCATCGCGGGAATGCCAGCACCAGACTCCCGTGCACCACCTGCCAGCCGCGCTTTGACAAACGCCTGGACGTCTTCTTTCAGCACACGTCCATTACGGCCGCTGCCCTTGACCTGCGAAAGGTCAACTCCATACTCCCGTGCCTCTTTGCGTACCGCGGGCCCGGCGTAGATACCATCATCCTCAGTCGAGGCTGACACAGATCGATCCAGTGCCGCTGCCTTTTTACCGGACTCCTGCATCGAGTCTTTCGTAGAAGAGGACGCAAATGCACGTTCGGTTGTCTCAGACCCTGTGTCACCTTTGTCGGCGATGCTCTCCGCCTTTTTATCCTTGTTGTCCTTGTTGTCCTTGTTGTCCTGGTTATCCGCGTCTTCCGCGCCACCGGCGACAGACAATGTGAGCAGGGGATGCCCCTCGGCAACCTCGTCATCAACCGAAACCAGTACTTCAAGCACCTTGCCCTTATAGGGTGAGGGAATCTCCATGCTGGCCTTGTCGGATTCAAGCACAACCAGTGAATCGTCTTCGTCCACTTCGTCCCCGGGTTTGACCAGAATCTCGGAGACAATAATTTCACTTGCATCACCCACGTCCGGTACCAGTACGGTCTTTTCGGTGGAGGGGCCGTCTGCGTCAGAGTCTGTTGTTGCAGGCGCCTTCTGCGCTTCCCGCTCTTTCTGTACTTTCTGTTCTTCGCCCTCTGCCTGTTCTGTACTGCCGTCGGTGTCGTCTTTCGACTCTTCCGGATCGTCGCCGTCGTCATCCGACTCTGTATCTTCGGTTTCCAATACCAGGATCAGATCCCCCTCGTCGACCTGATCACCTTCCTTGACCTCTATAGAAACCACCTTGCCGGACACCGGGGAGGGAATCTCCATACTGGCCTTGTCAGATTCCAGGACAACCAGCGACGCGTCCGCCTCTACCAGATCACCCACTTTCACCAGTACCTCAATGACCTCAACGTCACTGGCGTCACCCACATCCGGCACCAATACCTCTTTTGTCATGCTGACTGCCCCTAGCTGATGGCCGGATCCGGCTTCTCCGGATCGATGTTGAATTTCTCGATTGCCTCGGCAACAACCCGGGATTCAATCACATTCTCCTGGGCAAGCGAGCTGAGCGCCGCCACAGCAATGTAGTAACGGTCCACCTCAAAAAACCTGCGCAGGCGTACCCGGGAATCGCTTCGGCCAAAGCCATCGGTCCCAAGCACGGTATAACGTTGCGGCACAAACTCCCTGATCTGGTCGGCAAACGCCTTCATGTAATCCGTTGAAGCGATAACCGGACCCGGCGCATCTTTGAGGCAGGTCTCCACGTAGCTTGGTCGGGGCTCCTCGGTCGGGTGCAACATGTTCCAGCGTGCCTGCGCCAGCCCGTCGCGACGCAGCTCGGTAAAGCTGGTTGCACTCCAGATGTCCGCCGCAACATCAAATTCCTCCTTGAGAATCTGTGCCGCGGCAATCACCTCCAGCAGGATGGTACCGGAACCAATCAACTGGACGGCCTTCTTGCTGTTTTTCCTCGAATTCTTCTCCAGCAGGTACATGCCGCGAATGATGCCTTCCTCAACGCCCTTCGGCATTGGGGGCTGCTGGTAGTTCTCGTTCATCACCGTGATGTAATAGAAGCGCGCCTGTTGCTCCACGTACATTTTCTGCAGCCCGTGATGAACAATGACAGCCAGTTCATAACCAAATGTTGGATCGTACGAGATGCAGTTGGGTACCGTGCTGGAAAAGATGTGGCTGTGCCCGTCCTGGTGCTGCAAACCCTCCCCGTTTAGTGTCGTGCGACCCGCTGTACCCCCCATCAGGAAACCACGCGCCTGGGAATCTGCGGCTGCCCAGGTCAGGTCCGCCACCCGCTGGAAGCCAAACATGGAATAGAAGATGTAAAACGGAATCAGCGTCACGTCGTGGTTGGCATATGAGGTCGCGGCGGCGATCCAGGCCGCAAAAGCACCGGCTTCAGTAATCCCCTCTTCCATCACCTGGCCATCCTGGTCCTCGCGGTAGTACATCACCTGGCCGGTGTCCACGGGCTCGTAAAGCTGGCCCGCGGAAGAATAGATACCAAGCTGGCGGAACATGCCTTCCATGCCGAAAGTCCGCGCCTCGTCCGGGACAATCGGTACCACACGCTCCTTGATCTTGTTGTCTCGCACCAGCGCCGACAACAGACGCACAAACGCCATGGTGGTCGAGATCTCCCGGTCGCCACTGCCTTTCAGCACCGACTCAAACACCTCAAGCGGTGGTATCTCGAGTTTCTCAAAGGTTGTCTTCCGCTGCGGCAGGGAACCACCAAGCGCAGCGCGCCGCTCCCGCAGATAGCGCATTTCAGGGCTGTCATCAGCTGGTTTGTAATAGGGGACTTTCTCAAGCTCACCGTCCGGCAGGGGTATATCAAACCTGTCCCGGAAATCTTTGAGCGCCTCGATATCCAGTTTCTTGACCGAATGCGAAATGTTCTGGGCCTCACCCGCCGGGCCAAGTCCGTATCCCTTGACCGTCTTGGCCAGGATGACCGTGGGTTGCCCCTTATGCCTGACCGCTGCCGCATAAGCGGCATAAACCTTGTAGGGGTCGTGTCCACCCCGGTTCAGACGATAGATGTCTTCATCAGTCAGGTCCTCGACCAGTTTGGCCAGCTCGGGATACTTGCCAAAAAAATGTTCCCGCGTGTAGGCGCCATCACGGCTCTTGTAATTCTGGTACTCGCCATCAACCGCCTCGTCCATGCGACGTTGCATGATGCCTTCTTCATCTTTCTCAAAAAGTGGATCCCACAGCCTGCCCCAGACAACCTTGATGACATTCCAGCCGGCACCCCGGTAGAGCCCCTCCAGTTCCTGAATAACCTTGCCATTTCCCCTGACAGGGCCGTCGAGGCGCTGCAGGTTACAGTTGACAACAAAAATCAGGTTATCCAGCTTTTCACGCCCGGCCAGCGAAAGCCCACCCAGCGAC
The DNA here is from genome assembly GCA_047947185.1 of Pseudomonadota bacterium. Classification (GTDB taxonomy): domain Bacteria; phylum Pseudomonadota; class Gammaproteobacteria; order Pseudomonadales; family Azotimanducaceae; genus JANQJA01. The sequence goes on along the minus strand of CP170502.1, from coordinate 4,738,335 downwards.
TCGGGCTCGTCCATCTCACCATCACCAATAAAACACCACACCTTCCTGTCTTTGGGGTCCGAGAGCCCGCGAAAGCCGAGGTATTTCATGACGTGTGCCTGATAGATCGCCTGGAGCGGGCCAAGCCCCATCGAAACTGTCGGGAACTGCCAGTAATCGGGCATAAGCCAGGGATGCGGGTAACTCGACAGCCCATCGCCATCGACTTCCTGGCGGAATTTGTCCAGTTGCTCCTCGGTTAGCCTGCCTTCGAGGTACGAACGTGCGTAAATCCCCGGGGCCGAATGACCCTGGATGTAGATGAGGTCACCCGCGTGGTCTTCGGTTGGCGCGCGAAAGAAGTAGTTGAAACCCACATCATAGAGGGTTGCGCTCGACTGGAATGTTGAGATATGACCACCAATGTTGGGGTCATCAATATTGGCCCGCATCACCATGGCCATTGCATTCCAGCGGATCAGTGACCTGAGTCCCCGCTCCATGAACAGGTCACCCGGCATCCGGGCCTCCCGCTCCACGGGAATCGTATTGCGATAGGGTGTGTTGATGGAATAGGGAATCTGGGCGCCGGTTTCCGTCACTCGCGTGGAGAGTTTCTGTAACAAGAACTGGGCGCGCTCGACGCCCTCGTGTTTTAGCACCGCTTCCAGGGCCGCCAGCCATTCTCTGGTTTCGACCGGGTCTACATCTCTTGAGTCTTGCGCCATTTGCTGTCCTCGTCGCTCCGCGACACTATATCTTATTCCCTTCACCGGCACCGGACGACGGCGTGCGTTCAGCAATAAAACCGCAAAGTTGGCTGATGCCTGCCTGCATCCTGGGTCCCGGCCTTGATATCAGGTTGGGATCAATAAACCGGACCTGCCCTTCGAGCCCGGGATATCGCCTCCACCTGGCCGCCCAGTCCGGCTCTGGTGAGGCCGGTACCCGTGTCATTACAATCAGGTCAGGCTTGCTTGCCAGCACCGCCTCCAGTGACACCTGCGGTACGGGCACTGCGGCATCAGGAAAAACATTTTGACCACCGCACCAGGTTATGGCCTGGCCTATCAGATGCTGGTCCGTCACCGTGTAAAGGTTCTGGTCAGAAATCTGAAAAAATACCCGGGGCGACGCTGATGAAATCTCGCGCTTTACTGAATCCAGCCTCTGTTCGAATGTCTGGGCCAGGCTTTCACCGCGCTCATCCGCACCCACCAGGTAGGCAATTTTCCGGATGCCAGCGCCAATATCCAGTAGTCGGGGCGTTTCATTAAAGTAGACCACTACACCCAGCGCCTCAAGGCGTTGCAGTGCCCGGTTGGCACCACCGCTATACCAGGCAAAAACGATATCAGGCTGAAGCGCAATGACACTCTCGACACTCAGCGAAAACGCATCACCAAGCCGTGGAATCTCCCTTGCGGCCGCCGGGTAATCCGAATACCGTACCGTTCCTTTGACCTTGCTCCCGACACCCAGTTCAAACAGGATTTCGGTGAGGTGGGGTGCAAGGCTGACAATTCGCGCCGCTGGCTGCTCAAGTTCAATCACCCTGCCCAGGTCATCAGTCGCCTTTCGGACGTTTTCCGCCGCATTGATGACCGGTGCGGTGCCCCCCAGCAGCAACGGGAGAAGAAGCCATCGCAGCACAGACCCGTTGTTCGCCCTGGACCGCAGGCAATTGAAGATGCTGATTGCGCTGCTCCTAGAGTCCCAGGATCGTGACAATCGCGGCGATCCCCAGCCAGCCGTAAAGGGTTCGCTCAAGCAGGTCCCGCAGTTCAAGATTGGTTTCCTGCGCACTGGCCACAAACTGCTGCAGGTCAGTTGAACTGTCCTCCGACGCCGTCGACGCCGCGCAGGCCGCACGTACGAGACCACTCGCGACGGTATCGCGGGCATCAAACAGGCTCGCGGTCCATTCGTCGAAGCATCGGCCAAAATGACCGACCAAAGCAAACAGCAGCCCCGTAACTTTGGCTGCCGGCCATTCCAGCCAGAACACCACCCGCTCCACCAGGTCCATCTCTTCACTTTCATCAGCCAGTTGATCCATATACAGGCGCGACAGGATACATATCAGTGCACCGGCCGGGCCAAGCACAAGAAACCAGAACAGGGCCGGATAGAGGTTCTGGAATGTCTCGTAAACGACGGTGAGCTTGAAGTCCGATTGCTGTTGCGCGGCTGAATCGACGGACGTATCGGCCGCCAGCGACGCCAACCAGGCACTCTGGTCGTCGAAAGTAAGGTCCATGTCCCGGATATCGATGGAGTAAACCAGCACGGCCAGGGAGACCAGTAGCCAGACGAGGCCGAACAACCATGGCCGCATCTCCATGCCAAGCAGCAACAGCACCAGCACGGGCAGTCCGACACAGAGGACAAATCTGACATTCGGTGTTTCAACCCGCTGCTGAAACCAGTTTGCATAGGCACCAAAATTAAAGGCTTCCCGCAGGGGGTTGCCGCCGATCCAGTTACGGTAAAGGAACACGATGATCAAAACTGCCAAAAACTTCATGAAGTTACCTCGTCATTGATCAACTGAAACAGGTGAGCCCAGTCAAACGCCTCACCCGGATCAGTCTTGCGGCCCGGCGCTATATCGCGGTGACCGGCAATGTTTGTTGCCGGAATGCCATAGTTTTCAATCAGGCAACAGCACACCTTTGCCAGTGCACGATACTGGGCTTCACGATAACGGTTCTGGTCAGTGCCTTCCAGTTCAATACCCACAGAAAAGTCATTACACGCCTCGCGCCCGGCGTAACTTGAGACGCCGGCATGCCAGGCACGCTTGTCAAATGGTACGTACTGGTAGATGGTGCCGTCACGCCGGATAAGCAGGTGACTGGAGACCCGGAGTTCGCCAAGGCCCCGAAAGTCTGCATGGGCCGTTACATCCAGCCTGTTGCTGAACAGTCGAGAGATAAAGTCGCCGCCAAAATGGCCCGCAGGCAGACTGATACCGTGGACCACAATCAGGCTGATCTCGTTCTCCGGCCGTTCGTCAAAGTTTGCCGCCGGCACCTGTGTCGCCACATCAAGCCTGTGCTCAACAATCTGCATACCCAATTACTTCCGTATAAATCCCTGGGACCAAAAATCAGTCTATAGATGTAATCACCAGTCTATAATGAACCGGCGGAGAGCAAAATGAATCCACAGAGAACAGGTACCGGTATGATTGCCCTGGCATGCGTCCTTGGGCTTGTCACGCTGACCCTGTTTTTTGGCGAAGTGGAGGACCACCAGCGCAATCCAAACCAGTCACCCGCGTCATCGATAGTCAACAACGTCATAGAAGTAGACCTGGATCGAAACCGCGCCGGTCATTACCTCGTCAACGGCACCATTAACCAGCAGGAGGTCGAGTTTCTACTGGATACCGGCGCAACTGACGTTGTAATACCGGAGGCACTTGCAAACCGGCTTGGTCTGACGCCCGGCCGACCGGGGCGCGCCATGACTGCCAACGGCGTGGTCACGGTGTACGCGACCACCGTCCCTGAGCTTACCATTGGCGACATTAAACTTTATGACGTCAAGGCAAGTATTAACCCGGCGATGCCACCCACCGCAATTCTTCTTGGCATGTCTGCCCTGTCGCGGCTGGAGTTTGTCCAGCAGGGCGATTCACTTACAATACGCCAGCCGCTTTAGTCGCACAGCAACAACGAACCCCTGGCACGCACTGCCATGGCCGTTTACATTTTCGGACACCGGAACACTTGTGATTGATACCAACTACCTGCTGGGGCTGGAACAGACCGTCGCCAACGCGCTTGGCGAAGACGGCGCTGGACTTGATGTGACCGCCCAGCTGATTGCGGCAGACCAGTCTGCAACGGCTGATGTGATCACCCGGGAAACGGCTGTTATCTGTGGACGCCCCTGGGTCGACGAGGTTTTTCGACAGGTTGATGAGACGGTTTCTGTCGAGTGGTTTGTGGCTGAAGGTGAGCAGGTCTCACCCGACACGCGGCTTTTTCGCGCCAGCGGCCCGGCCCGCAGCATTCTGACGGCAGAGCGCACGGCACTTAATTTCCTGCAGACCATCTCCGGTACAGCCACCCGCACGGCACACTACGCGGCGCTGGTGGCCCATAAGCCTACCCGCTTGCTCGATACGCGCAAGACACTGCCCGGCATGCGCCGCGCGCAGAAGTACGCGGTAAAACAGGGCGGTGGTGACAATCACAGAATGGGACTTTCCGATGCTTTCCTGATCAAGGAAAACCATATTGTTGCTGCCGGCTCCATTAGCCTTGCGATTGCCCGGGCGCGGGCGCTGTTTGCCGATCGGCGCGTCGAGATAGAGGTCGAGAACCTGGCCCAGTTCCGGGAAGCCGCAGCCGCGAAGCCTGACTGGATCATGCTGGACAACTTCTCCATTGATGACATGCGTCTTGCCGTTGGCGAGCGGACCGGGGAACTCCGTCTTGAAGCATCCGGCGGAATTGAAACCGATGATGACTTCATGCGCATTGCAGAAACCGGCGTTGATTACATCTCCGTTGGTGCGCTCACCAAACACTGCCGGGCAATAGACCTTTCCATGCGCTTTGTCGCGGAACCCAACTGACAGGTTTGATGGAATGAGTCGCTATCAAGCTGGCCTTTATCATCTCTTAATCAGTTTCTGTGCTTTCCTGCTGCTTTCCTACATGGTGCTGTTCCACTGGTTTCCCGATTTTTTCTTTGCGATTGACGGTGGTTGGGAAGGCATGCGTATCCTGATTGGCGTTGACCTGATTCTGGGTCCGCTGCTGACCACCATTGTCTTCAGGTCCGGCAAACCCGGCCTGAAGTTTGATCTTAGCGTCATCGGCACCGTACAGGCAGCCTGCCTGCTGGCTGGTGTTTATGTCATCTACAGCGAAAGGCCAATTTTCTTCACCTACTACGAACGACATTTCTACAGTATCAGCGCCGATACCTTCGGTGACTATGGCGTACAGACACCAGACTGGCGCGATTTTGCCGAGAAAACGCCCGCCAGGGTCTATGTGCGGCTACCCGACAACCCGATAGAGGAAGCAGATGTTCGCGGCATCCTGTACCGGGACGGCGTGCCCCTGTGGGCCTATCCCCGCATGTACGCGCCACTGTCCGAGTATATGGACGTTGTTATTACCGAAGGCGCCCAGGAGTCGCTCATCCGGGCACGCGACCCCGCCAGCAATCTGGATAACTGGCTCCGTGAGCAGGGTGGCGGTTTCGATGACTATGCGTTTGTACCAATACATTCACGCTACCGCGACGCGTTTCTCGGCATCAGAAAGAGCACGCGGGAATTTGTCGACATCCTGGAAGTTCCGCCGCCCCTGAACCTGAACAGCATCCCCCGGACCTGACAGCCCCCGTCGTTTCGGAGCCACGCAGCCGCGGAACACCCCCGTCGTTTCGACCGGAGCGGCGCAGCCGCGGAGCACCCCTCGTCGTTTCGACCGGAGCGGCGCCAGCCGCGGAGCACACCTCGTCGTTTCGACCGGAGCGGCGCCAGCCGCGGAGCGGAGAAATCTCATACATCGCAAAAAAACCAGATCTCTCCATTCCGGCCCTGCGGGCCTGCAGTCGAGACGACAGTGCAGCCGTCATTTCGGAGCCACGCAGCCGCGGAACACCCCCGTCGTTTCGACCGGAGCGGCGCCAGCCGCGGAGCACCCCCCGTCGTTTCGACCGGAGCGGCGCAGCCGCGGAGCGGAGAAATCTCATACATCGCAAAAAAACCAGATCTCTCCATTCCGGCCCTGCGGGCCTGCAGTCGAGACGACAGTGCAGCCGTCATTTCGGAGCCACGCAGCCGCGGAACACCCCCGTCGTTTCGACCGGAGCGGCGCAGCCGCGGAGCGGAGAAATCTCACACATCGCAAAAAAACCAGATCTCTCCATTCCGGCCCTGCGGGCCTGCAGTCGAGACGACAGTGCAGCCGTCGTTTCGGAGCGGCGCAGCCGCGGAACGCCCCCGTCGTTTCGACCGGAGCGGCGCAGCCGCGGAGCGGAGAAATCTCACACATCGCAAAAAAACCAGATCTCTCCATTCCGGCCCTGCGGGCCTGCAGTCGAGACGACAGTGCAGCCGTCGTTTCGGAGCGGCGTCGCCGCGGAACGCCCCCGTCGTTTCGACCGGAGCGGCGTCGCCGCGGAACACCCCTCGTCGTTTCGACCGGAGCGGCGCCAGCCGCGGAGCGGAGAAACCTCGCCTGAAACTCAATAAATCTCCTTGAGCAGCGCACCCAGCGCATCCCTGTCACCACGTTCACGCGCCCCTCGCATGATTCGCAGGAACAACTCATGACGCAGGTTTTCATAGCCATTCTGTCGGAGATTGGCCCATGGCAGCGCCCGGTTAACCAGCAGTTCATAACTTTCATCTTTCCGCCCCTGCCGCTCCAACAAATTCGCCAGTGCCAGGTAACCACCTACCGAGACGGGGGCAAGACGGATACCTTCGCGAAGCAACTGTTCCGGCGTGGTGCTGATAGCTTCAATCTGCATAAGCCAGGGATTTTCTTCCAACAGGTCCGCCAAAAAGCCTCTCGCCTGGGCATGCCAGGGGTTTTGCGCGAGGCCTGCCTGGTACTCAAGTGCACTCGCGATTCCCAGAGACTCTTTACCACTACCTGATGCCGCTGCATCAAAGCTGGTCCTGTAAATGGTTGCCATTGCGAGCCGGTTCAGTGAATTCCTGCTCCTGATATTGCTCAGCAGGCTTATGGTTTCTACATAGGTTTCGGGTTCGTCACCCAGGTGATGCAGCAACCAGAATCGGTCTTCGTTTAAAACCAGATCCTGCGACAGCGCATCCAGCAGCGCTGGTGCAAACAAGAGTGCACCCAGCGCCACCAGGGCACCGCGATTCAAGCCACCTGACCGGACCGCAAGGCGCCTTGCCTGCACCCAGCCCATGGTCATCACCAGCCGGGCAAAAAGTAGCCCCAATAGAAGTTGGATCTGCAGCTGGTACAGCGGGAAGTTCATAAGCCCATGAATCAGCGGTGTTCCACATGCTACCGCCAGTAACATCGGCTCCAGCCGGCTGGTATCCCGTTTCAGGCAGCGATAGGCACCCCCCAACACAACCGCCAACAGAACAGCCACGAAACCCAGAAGACACAGCAGAAGCAGTGGACCACCCTCCACGAGGAACTGCAAGTAATCGTTGTGGACAAAGTTGCCCGTGTTGCGCAGTTCGATCGGTGACCGGTAGCGCGGATAGTGCACCTTGAAGGTACCCGGTCCGCTGCCCAGCACGGGAAATTCACGATAAATATCCAGGGCCGAGTCCCACATGGCAAACCGCTGGTTCCAGCCGAATTCTTCCGTGTTGAAGGTATAGCCCTCATCATGTGATGCAGCCTCGGACATATCCGCAACACTGTTCACCAACACAAACGCCAGCACGGCAATGCCAACAAGCGCGCCAAGGCGTGACCGGAGTGCAGGCACCGGGGCACACACCAGCACAACAAACGCAAGGGCGACAAAAAAGATGAAATTGCCCACTCTGGAATAAGCTGCAAATGTCGCCACCGCAAAAACGATGAGCCCCGTCACGGCAAAGACCCTGTACCGGGTTGTGGTCAGGAACACGGCGACGCTACTGAAAAAGAAGAGGTTGCTGACAGCACCCCAGGTGCTTGGATCAATGATCGGCCCATTGGCCCGCTGGCCAGTCTCCAGAAACTCGGCAATGCCCCAGCATGCTGAGACAAGCCCGGTCAGGGAAAACAAAACATACACAAACAGCCAACGCTCGTGCGAAGCATCAGCAAACACCAGGAATACCAGCGGCAAGCTCGCGAACAACCAGGCATAGTGCATGCTGTTTTCCGCCAGCGTGCTTGTGTAAACCAGCAACACCAGAAGGGCAATGTAAGCGGCCAGCAGCGTGTGCACGCGGCTCCAGGCAAACACGTCGCCATTGACTGCTGGCAGCACCTTGATACACGCGGCCGCCAGCAGGCAGCCCGACCCCAGCACAAACCCCGGTTGGTTAAGGCCACCGGTATACTCCAAGGACAGCGCCTGCGCGATGGCAACCAGTACAAGGGGGATGAGGGATTGTGCAATCATGGCGCAAGAGATTACGCGAAACGGGCCGGCAAGTCTGTGAACACTGCAGCCTGATCAACCACCCAGCGCTAACAGGATGTGCGGCGGGGAACTTCGCGCAGCTTAGTTTGAAAAATGGTGCCGGGAAGAGGACTCGAACCTCCGACCAATTGCTTACGAAGCAACTGCTCTACCGACTGAGCTATCCCGGCAGGGAAGCGAATTGTAGCCTGATTCCGTAGACGATTTAAACGGGGTGTTGCTGGCGCAATTGTTCTGTCACACCAGCAGCGATGGATAATCAGGGGCAACTTGCTCCTTCAAAACCGATGCAGGCTGGCTCATCAGGGTAATCAGCGTTGACCGCTGTGACCGTATAGCCACTGTTGCGCGCACACTCGGGCGGTGTTGAACCATCAACCTCACAGGCAACTGTATAGGTGATCGTGTCCCGGTCCGTGCGCGGCTCCCATCCAAGCAACTGTTTCAACCCACCCGCCGCTTCCGGATCATCCGGGTCATAAACACCTTCAACAAAACGCTTGTTCGCCTGTCGGTAGTTTTCTTCGAACAACCGGATCGTCTGGATGTTGTCACGCAGCACCGATTGCCGGGAATCCCTGATGTAATCGCCGACAAAAGGCAGCGCAATGGCGCTGATAATGCCGATGACGGCGACGGTAATCATCAGTTCAATAAGCGTTACGCCAAGCTGTTTCCCATTCACGTTGTCATACCTGTTTCAGCAACCCATCAAAATATACCACTCGTACAGAAACTTCGCGCAAAAAAAAGGCCGGGAGTCCCGGCCTTTTTTCGAATCAAACCCCCTAAGGGATCTTACATCTCAGAAGCAGCAGTGATGATAGAAGTTGCTGCACCGAGGTCTGCGTAAGCAGGACGCAGGATCGTCACGTTGTCGTCAGCCAGTGATGCAGTACCACCGTTGACAGAAACAACACCAACCGCGCCAGTTGCGTTGTCAGCAGCACCCAGGTAAGCGGCACCACCACCAGGAGCAAGGTTGCCACCCGGGTTGAACAGCGCGATCCAGCCAGAAGCTGTGGTCGGTGCTGTTGAAGTCAGGCCAAGGGCCGACTGGGTGTTGGCTTTGACGTAGGTTGTACGCGCCAGACGAACGGCTTCTTCGTAGTGAGAGTTAACCTTGGTCATGTTTGCGGTCGCGATGTAGTCCTGGTAAGCAGGCAAAGCAACTGCAGCGAGAATACCGATAATCGCAACTACGATCATCAGTTCGATCAAGGTAAAACCTTGTTGCAGTTTATTGATCATTTGAACGAGCTCCAAAATTTTAGTTTGTGAACTGACACCGAGAAGCTAAGTCCAAGTGCGCCAGGTGATTATATGGGAGCAATATGCGTGCCAGCTTGATTGAGGCGATTATCGACCGTTCATCGGCAGGGAGAAACGAAATTTGTCACTTCTGGTCATCTGTATAACCATTGTAATACACATTTCGGGTCCAAAAGTGACAAATTTTGTCACCTGGCGGAACCAGACCTGAACCCAGGTCAACCTTCAGCCCCGACGAACGGCTGTCCATACAAGGCTTTGCGGCTATCGACACACCGGGGGGTCGACTGTACACTTTTACCTATATAATTCTTGTCATACAGGCACGTGCCCTGTGTCATTACATATGACCTTTTGGAACTAAATAGCTATGGCAGCAAACCCCATTCAACTGAGCGGGCTTGCGAGGCGGCTGGTCGAAGACAGCCTTCTTGAAGAAGCAAAAGCCCGGGAAGCTTCAGAAGAGGCGCAGAAGACGCGGGTGCCCTTTGTAACGCACCTCGTGCAAAACAACCTGGTGAGTGCCAAAGACATCGCCAATGCCGCCTCAGAAGAATTCGGCACCCCGTTACTTGACATCACCGCCCTGGACCCGGAGGCCATCCCGAAGAACCTGGTTGATGAAAAGCTCATTCGGGCCAACCATGCAATTCCCATATACCACAGGGGTAACCGGCTGTTTGTTGCAGTTTCAGATCCAACCAACCGGAAAGCACTGGACGAAATCAAGTTCCAGACAGGCATCTCGACCGAAGAAGTACTGGTTGAGGAAAACAAGCTCAGCGCTTTTATTGAGGCTTTCCTTGAATCACAGGAAGGCGGTGGACTTGGTGACCTGGGCGACGATGACGTCGACCTCGACCTAGAGGCAGTCGACGAAGCGGGTGGCGGTGGTGATGATGACGCCGTTACCAGCGCCGCTGATGACACACCCGTGGTCCGTTTCATTAACAAAATGCTGATGGACGCCATTAAAGGCGGGTCCTCTGACCTTCACTTTGAACCCTTCGAAAAGTCCTACAAGGTTCGTTTCCGGACAGACGGTATCCTGCATGAAGTTGCACGACCACCGGTAAACCTTGGGCCCAGAATCTCTGCACGCCTCAAGGTCATGTCCCAGATGGACATCTCCGAACGTCGGGTACCACAGGACGGCCGGATCAAACTCAAGATATCCAAGTCGAAAGCCATCGATTTTCGGGTCAACACGTTGCCGGTGCTGTTTGGCGAAAAGCTCTGTTTGCGGATTCTGGACCCGAGCAGTGCCAAGATGGGTATTGACGCACTGGGTTATGAAGAGGATCAGAAAAAGTTGTACCTGGACGCCCTGCACAAACCACAGGGGATGTTCCTGGTGACGGGACCAACCGGTTCCGGCAAAACAGTTTCGCTCTATACCGGGCTCAATATCCTGAACACCCCGGAGCTCAACATTTCCACGGCGGAAGACCCGGTCGAAATTAACCTTGAAGGTATCAACCAGTGCCCCGTTAACCACAAGGTTGGTCTGGGTTTTGCCGAGGCACTGCGCTCCTTCCTGCGTCAGGACCCTGACATTGTCATGGTCGGTGAGATCCGGGACCTTGAAACAGCCGAGATTTCAATCAAGGCCGCGCAGACGGGCCACATGGTGATGTCAACCTTGCATACCAACAGTGCACCGGAAACCCTGACCCGACTGCGGAACATGGGTGTACCGGCATTTAACCTCGCCACTTCCATTAACCTGATTGTTGCCCAGCGTCTGGCCAGGCGCCTGTGTGACTGCAAGGTCAAGCGTGATATCCCCAAGAGTGCACTCATCGAAAAAGGATTTTCCGAGGAAGATGTGGATAATGGGCTGGAAGTTTACGGCCCCAACGGTTGTGACAAGTGTGGCGGCAGCGGTTACAAGGGGCGGGTCGGTATCTACGAGGTCGTGCGAATCACGCCCGAGATCCAGAAGATCATTATGGAGGATGGCAACTCCATTGTGATCGCCGAAGCGTGTCAGAGAGAAGGTTTCAATAATATCTTTCAGTCGGCGCTGATTAAGGTTAAGAACGGTCTGACCAGTATCGAAGAGGTTGACCGTGTGACCAGTGGTCACTAACACGGGTTCCACGTTGGGATTCCCTGAAATTCAGAGGTAGGACATGGCAGCTGCAAACACAATATTTGCATGGGAAGGCACTGACAAAGCCGGTCGCAAGACCAAAGGCGAGATCACCAGTTCCAACGCCAATGTCGCCAAGGCTGAGCTGCGCAAGCAGGGCATCAACCCCACCAAGGTGACCAAAAAGTCAGCGGGCTTTTCGCTGGCGGCGCTCAGCGCCAAGATTACGCCCGGTGATATCGCCCTGTTTACGCGCCAGTTGGCCACTATGATGAAAGCCGGTGTACCGCTCGTCCAGTCTTTCGAGATTGTTGCAGACGGCATGGACAACCCCATGATGAAAGACCTCATCCTGAAGATCCGGGATGATGTTTCGGCTGGTAACTCCTTTTCTTATGCCATCTCCCAGCACCCGGCCTACTTTGACGACCTCTTCTGTAACCTGGTTGACGCCGGTGAACAGTCCGGTGCGCTTGAAACCATGCTGGACCGACTCGCTACCTACAAGGAGAAATCCGAGGCACTCAAGGCCAAGATAAAAAGCGCTATGAACTACCCCATCGCGGTACTGGTTGTTGCCGGCGTTGTATCTGGCATCCTGCTGATCAAGGTTGTCCCCCAGTTTGAAGAGATTTTTGCCGGCTTTGGCGCGGAACTGCCTGAATTTACCCAGTTGGTTGTAAACATGTCCAACTGGATGCAGGACTGGTGGCTGGCCATTGTGGTGGGAATTGGCGCGCTCTACATGGCCTACAAGGAAGCCCACAAGCGATCCCAGGCCGTACGCGACGGCCAGGAACGACTGGCACTCAAAATGCCCATCCTCGGTGACATTCTGGACAAGTCCTGTGTTGCACGCTTCGCCCGAACGCTGTCGACAACTTTTGCGGCGGGTGTCCCGCTGGTCGATGCGCTTGAATCGGTAGCCGGCGCGGCTGGCAATGTGGTGTACCTGGAGGCAATCAACAAGATCAAGGACGATGTCGAGAGTGGTATCCAGCTCAACTACTCCATGAAGCAGGTTAATGTATTCCCTAACATGGTCATCCAGATGGTGGCGATTGGCGAAGAGTCGGGCGCCCTTGATGGCATGCTCGACAAAGCTGCAACCTACTATGAAGAGATGGTCGACAATGCGGTTGAAGGGCTCACCAGCCTGATGGAGCCCATCATCATGTCTTTCCTGGGTGTTGTTATTGGTGGCCTGATTATTGCCATGTACCTGCCCATCTTCTCCATGGGCGACGCCATTGGTGGGGGTGGCGGCCACTAGGCCAGCCCCTTCCCCGTGCTCGACTACCTGGCCGCACTACAGGCAACATTCCCTGTTCTCATCTACTTTTTTGTCCTGTGTTTTGGTCTCATTGTGGGCAGCTTTTTGAATGTCGTGATTTACCGGTTGCCCGTCATGATGGAGCGCGAGTGGGACGAACAGGCACGCGAGATCCTGAAGCTAGAGGCCCCACCAACTGCAACAGCTTTTAACCTGATGGTACCCGGCTCCCGCTGCCCGGGCTGCGGCCATGCCATCAGGGCATGGGAAAACATTCCTGTTCTCAGCTATGTGTTCCTGCGCGGGGCCTGTTCAGCCTGCCAAACGCCCATCTCAATCAGGTATCCACTGGTTGAACTGCTGACAGGCGGCCTGAGTGTGCTGGTCATATGGCGCTTTGGCCTGACGCCCGCCGGGCTCGCCTGCTGTCTGCTGACATTTGGCCTGATTGCAGCTTCCCTGATTGACTATGACACCCAACTGATTCCCGACAGCATCACCCTGCCCCTTCTCTGGCTTGGCCTGATCGTGAATTCTGCCAACCTGGTTGCGCCATTCATGGACGCATTCTGGGGTGCCGTCGCTGGCTATCTTGTACTCTGGGTTGTCTACCAGGTCTTCAAACTGGTGACAGGGAAAGAGGGCATGGGTTTCGGTGACTTCAAACTACTGGCGATGCTGGGCGCCTGGATGGGTTGGCAAATGTTGCCGCTCATTATCCTGGGGTCTTCGCTGGCTGGCACCATCATTGGTGGTTCGCTGATTGCACTGGGCAGGGACCGCTCCCATCCCATTCCGTTTGGTCCCTATCTTGCCATTGCAGGCTTCGTCGCGTTGATCTGGGGCGATACCATTGTGGCAAGCTACCTGCAGTTTGCGGCTTTCTGATGAGTTTTGTTGTTGGCATCACCGGCGGAATCGGGAGCGGCAAAACAGCCGTGACCGATCTTTTTGCCGCCAGGGGCATCACCATTGCAGACGCCGATGTGGCATCACGTACGGTGGTGGAACCAGGTCGTCCGGCCCTGCAGGCAGTTGTTGAGCATTTTGGCAAAGGTGTTCTGAATGCCGATGGCACCCTGGACCGGCGGGCTTTGCGCAACATCGTTTTCAGCAATGAGGCCGAGCGCAAAGTGCTTGAATCCATTACCGTGCCCGCCATCATGACCGAGTTGCGTGCAATCCTCGCGGCCAGCGAGTCAGCCTACGCTCTCCTCATGTTGTCGAGTGGCGGGGGAAAATCACCCCTGGTTGCCCGGAACCTGGTTGTAGATGTCAGTGTCGAAACACAAATTTCCCGCGTCATGGCGCGGGACCAGAGTACCAGGGAGCAGGTGCTGGCCATCATGGCCGCGCAACCCAGTCGCGAAACGCGACTGGCTTATGCTGATGACATCATCACCAACGAGGGTTCAATGGAAACGCTGGATGCGGCCGTTGAACAACTGCATCAGAAGTACCTTGTTCTGGCAACCGGTTCCCTGGACGCCGACAATCCCGAATCCCAGTAAAGGTAAATCAAGACAATGCCAATAACCCGCGTCAATTGTCCACTGTGCAGGAAACCGGTTGAATGGGTCGAGTCAAACACCTTTCGGCCCTTTTGCTCCGAGCGCTGCAAGCTCATCGACCTTGGAGAGTGGGCCAGCGGGAACCGATTTATCCCCGAGGATGCCGATTACGACGATACCACCGCCGCAGACCTGGACCGGGATGGTGATACCTAGTCAAACCGGCAGTTCAGGTACGGTACTCGGCGTTGATGGTCACGTACTCATGGGAGAGGTCTGACGTCCAGACTCGCTCGGATACCTCACCGGCGTTCAGGTCAACGGTGATCACTATTTCCTCCTGGGCCATGACTGCTGCACCTGCCGCTTCTGTATAGTCAGCAGATTTCTGCCCCGCACGCATCAATTGTATCTCACCCAGGTGAACATCCAGTTTGTTGACATCTATCTCAACCGGGGCTTTGCCAATGGCCATCACAATCCGTCCCCAGTTTGCATCGCTGGCAAACAGTGCCGTTTTCATCAGGGGTGAGTTGGCAATGGAGTAAGCTACCGCAAGGCACTCTTCAGTGGTACGCCCATGATCTACCCGCACCTCTACAAACTTGGTTGCACCTTCACCATCCCGGATAATCCCTTGCGCGAGTTCTAGACACAAGGAGGACAGCGCCTCAGCAAACGCGCTCTGGCCGTCACCCGGCGTACTGACGTCAACCTGCGACAGTCCGGTTGCGGTCAGCATGCAGGAATCGTTGGTTGAAGTGTCACTGTCAACGGTAATTCTGTTGAATGAGCTGTCTACCGCGGCCGTCAGCAGGGATTGCAGCACCGACTGACTGCAGGCAGCATCTGTTGCGATGTAACACAGCATGGTCGCCATATTCGGCTGGATCATCCCGGCGCCTTTGGCAATGCCGGTAATGGATACAGTTTTGCCATTCGTCACAAACTGGCGGGAGCAGATTTTTGGCCGCGTATCGGTTGTCATGATGCCGCGCGCCGCTGCCAGCCAGTTGTCTTCCGCAAGCTCCGCAAGGGCAGACGCCAGCGCATCGGTGATCTTTCCAACCGGCAGTCGTTCACCGATGACACCCGTGGAGAAGGGGATCACTGCGGTTGGCCTGGCACCGGTAAGCTGCGAGAGTGCCTTGCAGCAGTCAAACGCATCATCAATACCCGCTTCACCCACGCCAGCATTGGCATTACCGCTGTTGATCAGAAAATAGCGCGTAGACGCAGCCTGAAGGTGACGCTTGCCAAGAATAACGGGGGCTGCGGCAAAATGGCTGCGCGTGAAAACACCCGCGGTGGTACTGCCTTCTGCAAACTCAAACAGCACCAGGTCATGTTTGCCATTTTTCTTGATACCGCAGGCGATCGCAGCCAGCCGGACTCCCGGTACGGACACGTGCTCCGTTGAATATGATCCGACAGCCATCGTCAGAGTTTCCCGTGACAGGCTTTGTATTTTTTACCGGATCCGCACGGGCAGGGTTCGTTCCGCCCAACCTTGCGTTCCTGCCGCACAAACGGTGTTTGTTGTGGCGGTTCTTCACGCCCGGCCGCCGGCGCCGGGCTCGCGCCACCCAGGGCGCTGACTTCCTGCTTGTTGAAATTCATTCTTGCCCGGGCTTCTTCCTGCCTGCGCTGTGCTTCCATGGCGGCAACGTCTTCTTCACTCTGCAGGCGCACGCGTGACAAGGTGCGGATGACTTCCATCTTCACGTTGTTCAGCAACTCTTCAAACAGTTCAAACGCCTCCCGCTTGTATTCCTGTTTGGGTTGCTTTTGCGCATAGGCCCGCAGGTGGATACCCTGGCGCAGGTAATCCATGGCAGCCAGATGTTCCTTCCACAGGTTGTCGAGAATCCGCAGCATAATCTGTTTCTCGAACTGCCTGATTCCGGGACCAATAGCCTCGGCTTTCTTGTTGTACTCGTCTCGGATTTCAGTGGCAATTCTCTCGCGCAATAGTTCTTCATGCAGAGAATCATCTTCATCAAGCCATCGCTTGACGGGCAGCGTGATGCCAAACTCCGTATGCAGCGCCTGTTCCAGCCCGGCAATGTCCCACTGTTCTTCCAGGCTCTGGGGTGGAATATATCCATCAATCACCTGGCTGATCACGTCACCCCACAGGGCGTCAATCGTTTCAGAGACATCCTCGGCTTCCATCAGTTCATTGCGCTGCGCATAAATCATCTGGCGCTGGTCGTTGGCGACGTCGTCGTATTCAAGCAGTTGCTTTCTGATGTCAAAGTTTCTGCCTTCAACCTTGCGCTGGGCTTTTTCGATCGCATTAGTGACCATCTTGTGTTCGATGGCCTCCCCCTTCTCCATGCCAATACGCTGCATCAGGGACTTGACCCGGTCCGATGCAAAAATGCGCATCAGGTTGTCATCCATGGACAGGAAAAAGCGTGAAACCCCGGGGTCGCCCTGACGTCCCGCCCGACCACGAAGCTGGTTGTCGATGCGACGACTCTCGTGTCGCTCTGTACCAATCACATGAAGTCCACCGGCCTCAAGCACAAGCTGATGATTCCTGCGCCACTCTTCCTTGACAGTCTCAATCTGCTCAGGCGTCGGGTTGTCCATGTTCGCCACTTCCGCTTCCCAGTTGCCACCCAGGATAATGTCAGTACCACGGCCTGCCATGTTCGTGGCAATGGTCACCGTACCCGGTCGACCTGCCTGGGCAACAATTTCCGCTTCCTGTTCATGGAACTTTGCGTTCAATACGCTGTGTTTTATCTTGCGTTTTTTGAGCAGGTTGGAGAGTCGCTCTGACGATTCAATAGAGGCGGTACCCACCAGCACGGGTGCATTTTGCTCTATAGCTTCAAGGATACACTCGACAATTGCCTCAAACTTTTCATCAATCGTCAGGTAGATCAGGTCGTTGTGGTCGACCCTGATCATGGGCAGGTTGGTTGGGATCACCACCACCTCAAGCCCGTAAATCTGGTTGAACTCAAAGGCTTCTGTGTCCGCTGTACCGGTCATGCCCGCAAGCTTGTGGTACAGCCGAAAGTAGTTCTGGAAAGTCGTTGAAGCGAGCGTCTGGGTCTCGTTGGTAATCGGTACGCGCTCTTTTGCCTCAATTGCCTGGTGAATACCACCTGACCAGCGCCGCCCGGGCATGGTTCGGCCGGTGTGCTCATCAACAATTACAATTTCGTTGTTCTGGACAATATAGTCCACGTCTTTGTGGAACAGGCTGCTGGCCTTCAGCGCATTGTGAACATGGTGCAGCAAGGTCAGGTTGGAAGTGCCATAAAGCGAGTCGCCAGCCTGCAGCAAACCGTGTTTGATGAGCAGACCTTCTACCTTGACGTGCCCTTCTTCCGTCAGTTCCACATCCCGCTGTTTCTCATCGACGTAGTAATCGCCCGGAGGCTCTACTTCGTTCAGAATGTCCTCAGCGGTTTTTTCCTGGCGTACAAGCTGCGGCACAATTTTTGTAATGGTCGCATAGAGCTCAGACGTGTTTTCCAGGCCACCCGAGATAATCAGGGGGGTACGGGCCTCGTCAATCAGGATGGAGTCAACCTCGTCGACAATGGCAAAATTCAGCGGACGCTGGACCCGGTCCTCCAGGTTAAACGCCATGTTGTCCCGCAGGTAGTCAAACCCAAATTCGTTGTTGGTCCCGTAGGCAATATCCGACTGGTAAGCGGCTCGCTTTTCGTCATGTGACTGGCCGGCATGCACAACACCCACTGTCATGCCGAGCGAGGTGAATACAGGCCCCATCCACTCGGCACCCCACTTGGCGAGGTAGTCGTTTACGGTGACAAGGTGTACGCCATCCCCCGGGATTGCATTGAGGTAAAGCGGCAGGGTTGCGACCAGCGTTTTACCTTCACCTGTTCGCATTTCGGCAATTTTACCCTCGTGCAGGGTAATACCACCGATCATCTGGACATCAAAAATGCGCATGCCCAGGGCGCGCCGCGCCGCCTCGCGCACCGTTGCAAAAGCTTCCGGCAACAGGGCATCCAGGGACTCACCAGCCTCAAATCGTTTCCGGAACTTGTCCCGCTGCGCGGCAATTTCCCCATCCGACAATTTCTCCATGTCGGGTTCAAGCTGGTTTATCCGCGCAACGACCTTGTTCATCCGCTTCAACTCGCGGTCGTTCTTGCTGCCAACTATTTTCCTGATGACCTGAAATACCATGATCAATTAACTCGCTAAATGCACAAGATGTGAGAGTAAGTCGTAGAGGGTGTACCCTGCCCTGCCGGACAGGGTCAGGAGATCATCGGCTGGCGCGATGGATATAGGCTGACGGATCGACGACCCGACCATTCTTGAAGACTTCAAAGTGTACGTGTGGTCCGGTGGAGCGCCCGCTGCTGCCCATCAGGCCAATGACCTGGCCTTTTTTGACGATATCACCAACTTTAACAACCAGTTCCTTGTGATGCCCGTAACGCGTTGCAAAACCACCACCGTGATTGACCTCAACCATCTGGCCGTAACCACTTCTCGCGCCTGCGTACACCACAACACCGGCGGCTACTGTTACAACTTCAGCCCCTTCCTTGCCGGCAAAGTCGACCCCATTGTGCCAGGCACGACGCCCCGTAATCGGATCATTACGTGGGCCAAAGCGGGATGACATCCAGCCTTTCTTGACGGGTCGCCCGGCAAGGAAAACATCGTCCTGCAGTTTGCGATTGACTAACAGGGTCTCCAGCACACTGAGTTGCTGCTCGCGGTTGTCTATGTCCTGGGCAAGCTGTTCCAGCAACTGCAGGTAGGGTGGCGGTGTGTAGGCGGCGGCCGTCTCAGGTAATTCCGGACCACCCATGGCCGGTGGTTGCGAAAAGTCAAATTCCCCTTCATCCAGTTTGGCCACGCTGGTAAGCCGCTCACCCAGGGCGTCCAGTCGAACAATTCGCGCCTGCAACTGAGCCAGCCTCAGCGCACTGGCTTCCAGATTCACCTCGGCGTCCCGCTGCGCATTCACGATAGTGCGTTCCTGCTCCGCCAGCACCTGGCGCCACTTGCCCACCATATCAGAGGTCAGGGCCGCTTCACCCATCCCCTTCTGGTAGGCAAAGTAACCCGCGGCCACCGGTATACCAAGCAGACCGGCAAATGTCAGACCCAGCAAAAATCCATTTGCGGTGAAAGACCTTGCACGGCCAGACCGATTGTCGACGATGATAAACTTCATGCGTTTCCTGACTTAAGTCCAGACTTACTGTAGTTTGTGTTGATTGCCAGGGCGCTTCCATTGCCTATACCCTGCCAGTTATATTCCCGTGACGCCTGCTGACCTCTGCGAAAATGCCCCGAATTCCACAATCCATTCAAAATCCGCACCAGATCCTCAACACCCGGCGCGGTTCCCTGCATCGCCTCTATACGCATACCCAGGAACTTCTCCGGGTTGAGCAGAAAATTGCCCACCTCATGCCCGCCAATGTTCATGTTGCTGCGCTGGATAACGAGGTGCTCCACCTCGTTACTCCCACACCTGCCCTGGCTACGCGGGTACGCTATCAGAGCCGAAAAATTATCGCCGTACTGGGCCTGCCCCTGAAAACAGTCAAGGTTTCGGTACGACCCGAGGCGCCCGCCACAGCGGAGCGACGCCGACCGCCCCTGCCAATGTCGGCAGAAAACGCCCGGCACCTCGCGGATACCGCCAAATATATCGAAGATAAGGGATTGCGGGAAGCATTGATCAGGCTTTCCAATCGTGCATTCGACGGTTAGCCGCACCAATAAGGTGCGCTACTGCTCCGCCAGTAATGAGCGCGCATAGCTTGCTGGCGCCTGGTCCGCGTCATCAAACGTCACTATCTCCCAGGCATCACGCTGTTCCAGCAGTGCTTCCCGGAGTGCATGATGGGCAGAATGCCCGGACTTATGGCCAATAAATTCGCCAATGATCGCATGGCCCATCAGGTACAGATCACCAATGGCATCCAGGATCTTGTGGCGAACAAATTCATCTTCGTGCCGCAGACCTTCGTCGTTGAGCACACGATACTCGTCCACGACCACAGCATTGTCCAGACTGCCACCCTGGGCAAGATTTTGCTCGCGCAGGAATTCAAACTCCTGCATCAGGCCAAAAGTCCGGGCCCGGCTGACTTCCTTGACGAATGAGGTGGTACTGAAGTTGACGCTGGCCCGCTGTTCCTTGATGACCGGGTTGTCATAGACGATGGTGTGACTGACCCGGAAACCGTCATAGGGTTGAATTGTGGCTGTCTGGTTGTGCCAGCGCACGCCTTCAGGTCCGGTGACACTCACTTTCTTCTTGATTTTTATGAATTTTTTGGCAGCGTTCTGTTCAAGAATGCCCGCCGACTGGATAAGGAAAACAAAAGTAGCTGCACTGCCGTCCATAATCGGCATCTCCGGCCCGCTCACTTCCACATAAGCGTTATCAATACCAAGACCGCTAAACGCCGACATCAGGTGTTCGATGGTGGCAATTTTGTAACCACCTTTCTCAATCGTTGTAGCCAGCGTTGTGTCGCAGACATACGGACTGAGGGCGGGAATCTCCAGCACGGGATCGGCATCTACCCGGACAAACACGATCCCCGTGTCCGCGGGTGCAGGGCGCAAGGTCAGATAGACCTTTTCGCCGGTGTGAAGTCCGACACCCGTCGCACGAATCACGTTGTTCAGCGTTCTTTGCTTGATCATTGTTGTTCTTGTCCCCAAAAAGCGGCGCGAATCATAACAGAATCTCGCGCATCAGCACACCGCGAGCCCAAAATACAGCCCCACGCCATCCGCAGACGGCGAGACAACCGTTCGACCTCGGGTCGACCCGTTAGTTGCAGCAATCCGCAGCCGTCCGTCAGCCAATCAGTCTGCCTGACGCCGCAGGAATGCCGGAATATCCAGATATTCCATGTCCTTGCCAGTCGGGACACTGTCACCCTGGCTTGCCGCTTTCCGCATCACCGTGGGACGGTCAAAGTCACCATAGTCCACTGAACCGTCGCCGGCAATCTTCTTCTGCGTATTGTCGACAACCTTCCTTGGCTTCTCGAGTTCAATCTGCCCCAGACCTGTTGCCACAACCGTAACCCGGATCTCGTCATGCATTTCCGGATCAATAACCGTGCCAACTACAACAGTTGCGTTATCAGAAGCAAATTCCTCAATGGTTGCACCCACCTCGGAGAACTCTCCCAGGGAGATTTCTGCGGTTGCCGCAATGTTGACGAGGATACCCCTTGCACCATTGAAGTCGATATCTTCCAGCAGTGGACTGCGAATTGCTGCCTCGGCAGCCTCTCGCGCCCGATTGGGTCCGGTGGCACTGCCAGTTCCCATCATCGCCATACCCATTTCCGACATGACGGTGCGGACATCAGCAAAATCGACGTTGATCATGCCAGGACGGATAATCAGGTCAGCAATACCCTGCACGGCACCCAGCAGCACGTCATCAACCGAGGCAAAAGCCTTCAAGAGTGGGGTTTCTACCCCCATGATGGACAGCAGTTTCTGGTTGGGTATGGTGATCAGGGAGTCAACATGCTCGGACAACTCCTTGATTCCAGCCTCCGCCAGCGCCATGCGCTTCTTGCCTTCAAACACGAACGGCTTGGTAACCACCGCCACGGTCAGGATATTCATGCTCCTGGCAACCTCGGCCACAATTGGCGCAGCGCCGGTACCGGTACCGCCACCCATGCCCGCCGTAATGAACACCATGTCGGCGCCCGCCAGTACTTCCGCAATCCGTTCCTTGTCCTCAAGCGCCGCTTCACGCCCCATATTGGGATTGGCCCCGGCACCCAACCCTTTGGTGATGTTTGACCCGAGTTGCAGCAGCGTTTTTGCTGACAGGTTATGCAGCGCCTGTGCGTCCGTGTTGGCGCAGATAAAATCAACCCCCTGGATGTCCTGATTGACCATATGTTGAACGGCGTTGCCGCCGCCACCACCAACACCAACCACCTTGATCACCGCACTCTGTGGCGCGCTATCAACTAATTCGAACATAAGTAAACCTCCTTAAGGTTTCTTTCCTAGAGTTAATAATTTCCCATGAACCAGCTTTTGACTTTACCCACAAGGCCGTGAACGCCCATGTTTACAGGCATCGTCACACGCTCTCCCTGCTGCTTCGCCCCGTACAGCAGGAGTCCCACCGCAGTTGAATAGATCGGGTTTCGAATAATGTCGGTCAATCCAGTGACGCCGGTTGGTTTCCCTATACTGACCGGCATATGAAAGATTTCTTCCGCCAGTTCAACCACGCCCTCCATCTTGGAGGTACCCCCGGTTAACACAATGCCGGCCGCAATCAGGTCCTCGAAGCCGCTTCGCCTCAGTTCTGCCTGGATCAGGGTAAAGAGCTCGTCGTACCTTGGCTCAACCACTTCCGCAAGCGCCTGCCGGGACAAATCACGATCAACGCGATCACCCACGCTGGGAACCTTAATGGTTTCGTTCTCACCTGCAAGACTGGCCAGGGCACAGGCATATTTGATTTTAATCTCTTCAGCATTGGGCGTGGGTGTGCGTAACGCCATTGCTATGTCGTTGGTGACCTGATCACCGGCGATGGGAATCACGGCCGTATGCCTGATTGCGCCATCCGTGAACACAGCTATGTCTGTGGTCCCGCCACCAATATCAACCAGACACACACCCAGGTCCTTTTCATCTTCCGTCAGCACGGCATAACCCGACGCCAATTGCTCCAGAATGACATCTTCAACCTCAAGCCCGCACTTGCGAATACACTTCTCGATGTTCTGGGCCGCGTTTACCGCGCAAGTCACGAGATGAACTTTGGCTTCCAGGCGGACACCTGACATGCCAAGCGGCTCCTTGACACCTTCCTGGGCGTCAATGACATATTCCTGGGGAAGAATGTGCAGGATTTTCTGGTCCGCCGGAATCGCAACCGCCTGTGCCGCATCAATCACCCGCTCTATATCAGGCTGGAAGACCTCGCGGTCGCGAATCGCCACTATGCCGTGAGAATTGAGGCTGCGGATGTGACTTCCGGCGATACCAGCGTATACCGCATTAATCTGGCAGCCAGCCATCAGTTCAGCCTCTTCCACTGCACGCTGGATAGACTGGACCGTGGATTCAATGTTGACCACAACCCCCTTCTTCAGCCCACGCGAAGGATGGCTGCCTATACCAATAATCTCGACGTCACCCTCAGGTGAAATTTCGCCGACGATACACACAACCTTGGAGGTTCCGATATCGAGCCCGACAATCATCCGATTCCCCATAGAAGCAGTCATAGTCTAATTTCTCTCTGCATGTTTTCTGATTTGGCAACATCAAGATCACCGGGTGAAGACTTCCAGCTCACGGCAAGTCCGTTGGAATAGCGCGTATCAATCTGTTCCACGTCATCCATCCGGCCCGCAAGATCGGTGTTCTCCATGACCAGCAGGTACCGCTGAACTCGCTCCTTGATGTCTTCTTTACCCAGTAAAACCCTGATTTTCCTGTCCGTTGTGAATTCCCAGGCGCCACGTTCGTCAAGACGCAGTGTTTCCAGTGAAACACCTGTGCGCGCCAGTGATTTTGTTAGCTGCTGGTATTGCTGCATCACAAGTTGCTCTTTGCCCTCGGGACCGTAAAGCTGTGTAAGTTTGCCTATGTGCATGTGCGCTGAGGCAAATGCGCGTCCCTCTTCGTTCACGTAGGAATCATCGTTCCAGTAGGCAATCGGTCGCTCCGGCACCACCCTGAGCCGAACCCGATCCGGCCACTGCCTTGCAACCTCAACGTGATGAATCCACCGAATGGACTCGATGGAAGCCTTGATGTCATCGAGTCGCACAAATCGCTGGAAATCGTCACGCATCACCAGCAACACTTCTTCCCGCTGTGCCTCATTCAACTCTCCATCAACCGCGACGTAGTTGATTTCCAGCGAATAGTCCAGTGCCGCATTGACGGCAATCACGACCATCACAACAACCAGGGACGCGGCAATAAGCAGCTTGCGATTAATCACCGTCGCACCTCCTGTTAGCCCAGTTCTCCCGCAGGGTGAGTGCAAGTTTGCTCGTCTCGCCTGCACCCTGCGTCAGGACAAAATCTCCTGCCGCAACCAGTTCATCAAGCCGGGCTGGCACATCTGCAATGGATCGGACGAATTCGACCCCTGCCGGCTTTTTCCTGGCAAGTGCTTTTGCCAGGTCTTCACTGGTTGCGCCGGGAATAACCTTTTCACCGGCCGCATAGACATCGAGCAGGATCAGGTAATCGACACTTGCCAGCACCTCAACAAACTGGTCGAAAAGATCCAGCGTACGGGTATACCGGTGTGGCTGGTAAATCATCAACAGGCGGGCATCCGGCCAACCGGCACGCACGGATTCGATCGTCGCACGAACCTCGCTGGGGTGATGGCCGTAGTCATCAACCAGCAGAAAGTCACCGTTGCCCACCTTGAAGCGGCCGTGATTCTCGAAGCGCCGACCGACTCCACCAAAAGCGGCGAGGCCATCCACAATATCCTGGTCACTCACGCCTTCATCTGTTGCCACCGCAATCGCGGCGAGTGCATTCAGTACATTGTGGCGACCAGGTAGTCCCAGCGTCACATCCAGATCGGTATGCCCGGTGCGCGCAACCCTGAAGAAGGTTGTGCCCGCTTCCTGTACCAAATCAATTACGCGCACGTCTGCGTCCGCATCAAAGCCGTAGGTCAACACCGATCGTTTGACGTCCGGGAGTAACGACTTGACCACCGGATCGTCCAGGCAGGCCACCAGCAAACCGTAAAACGGCAGGTTGTGGACAAACTCGAGGAATGCGCGTTGCAGCTTGTCAAAGCTCCCCTCGTAATAGCTCAGGTGGTCCCGATCCACGTTGGTCAACACCGCCACCATTGGCTGGAGATGCAGGAACGAGGCATCTGATTCATCTGCTTCGGCAACCAGGAAGCGGGAGGCACCCAGCCTGGCGTTGGACGCTGCACTGTTAAGTAGTCCACCGATAACAAAAGTCGGGTCGAGCCCCGCCTGTCCCAGTACCGAGGCAATGAGGCTGGTAGTTGTTGTTTTGCCATGGGTACCGGCGACGGCAATACCGTGCCTGTAACGCATCAACTCGGCCAGCATCTCGGCACGCCTGACGACCGGGATGCGGCGCTGCGCTGCAGCCATGACTTCAGGATTGGCAGGATCAATCGCTGACGACGTCACAACCACATCTGCACCGTCGATGTGGCTGGCACTGTGGCCGATGTCGACCCGTGCCCCAAGCTCTCGCAATCGTCTGGTCACTGGACCGTCGCTGATGTCAGAGCCGGAAATCTGGTAGCCTTGATTGAGCAATACCTCCGCGATACCACACATGCCGGCACCACCGATACCGATGAAGTGAATTTGCCTGATTCGCCGCATTTCCGGGACATTCAGCACTTGTGTCAGGGGACTAGCGACCATGTTTGGTGCCCCCCTTTTTTCTCGCCGACCGACCAGGTGCCAACAAGGGTTCCCGGACACACTCATATTCAACGCGCAGCAGTATTGCGATCAGCACAAAACTGATGATAAGGCTGTTGCCGCCATAGCTCATGAGCGGCAATGTCAGGCCTTTGGTCGGCAGCAGGCCAATGTTCACTCCAATATTGATGGCCGCCTGAACACCCAGTAACAGGGCAATACCGTAGGCTAGCAGGGCATGGAATCTCTCACCCCTGATCTCGGCAATTCGGCCAATCCAGGCACCGCGGATAACCAGTGTGGCAAATGCAGCGATAACAACCACCGCACCGAGCACGCCAAGTTCCTCCGCAATAATTGAAAACAGGAAGTCCGTATGTGCTTCCGGGAGAAAAAACAGTTTCTGGATGCTATTGCCCAGCCCCAGCCCGAACCATTCTCCGCGACCAAAGGCGATCAGCGCCTGGGTTAACTGGTATCCTCCACCAAACTGGTGCTCCCAGGGATCCGTAAACGCGGTGAGCCGTGCCAGGCGGTAAGGCTGGTCAACAATCACATATGCAGCGCCGGCAGCAACGACCAGGATCATTGGCAGGAAATACCGCAATGGAACTCCCGAGAGGAAAATCATCCCGAGCACAGCAGCAAGAATGACAACTGAGGCACCAAAGTCTGGCTGCATCAGCAGCATGACAACCACCGGCGCCATGATGGCAAGCGGTTTCAGGAATCCCTTGAAACTGCCGCAGACATCTTCCCAGTGGCGCACCAGATAGCCTGCCATAAAGACCACGATAAACAGCTTTGCAAACTCAGAGCCTTGCAGGGTAAAACCGCCGAGGGCAATCCACCGTGTACTACCATTGACCTCCTTGCCGATACCCGGGACCAGTACGGCGACCAGCAGTAGAAGGCAGCCCCCCAGCAGCAACCAATCAAAACGCTGCCAGATACGGACTGGTATCGACAGCACCGTCAGACCCGTGGCCAGCGCAATCGCCATGTAGGCCCCATGGCGAATGAACATGTGAAACGGGTTCTCGAAGTTTCGCGCGGAAATCTCGCTTGACGCCGAGGCAACCATCACCAGCCCAAGCGTGACAATCAGCAGGAATACGCCGGAAATGACCGGATCAACTGGCCAGCGAATGTCGACGGCTTTTCCGGTTCGGCTCGCCGTCGTCGCAGTTCCGGCAGACCGGGTCGCGCCAGACCGGGTCGCGCCAGACCGGGTCACGCCAGACCGGGTCACGCCAGACCGGGTCGCGCCAGACCGGGGATTGAGCGGTGCCGCCAATGTCATAAGCGGGCCTCCCCGAGCACAAGGGCCTTGAACCTGTCACCTCTGTCCTCAAAGTTCCGGTACTGGTCGAACGAAGCACAGGCAGGCGAAAACAGGACAACATCACCTGAGCGGGCACTACGCCGGACTTCCGCAAGGACTTCTGGCAGGGATTCAAACGCCTGGACCGCTATCGATTGTCCAAGGCCGCGAACAATGTGTTCGCGATCAACACCAAAGACATAGACTGATTGGACATGACCACTGACGGCCGCGCGCAACAGGGAAAAATCAGCCCCTTTCGCCTGACCACCCAGGATCAGGAACAGGTTACCCTCTTCACCCGCAAATCCGCGTACCGCAGCCAGGGTTGAACCGACGTTGGTTGACTTTGAATCATTGATAAAACTGACCCCTTCAACACTGGCAAAAAACTCGCACCGGTGCGGTAATCCCCTGAAAGTTCGCAGCGCAGCCAACATGGCATCCATGTCCCATCCCAGGGAATCCCCAATGGCGAGCGCGGCCATGGCGTTCAGATGGTTGTGCCTGCCCCGCATTGCCAGTTCCGACACGTCAATCAGCCTGTTACTGCCACGCACGATATAGGTCCGCCCACCTTCATCTTCAAAACCAAAATCCTGTGAGGAAGCAGGGGCGTCATCACCAAAACTCACCCTTGATACCGGCGGTACCCCAAAATCAAAATCAATTCCACGGTTGATGACTGCAATCTCACAGGCGCTGTAGATAGCTGCTTTGGTCCGGTAATAGGTTTCGGTATCCGGATACCTGTCCTGGTGATCAGGCGACAGGTTGAGCACAACACCCACCTTGCATCGCGGATGCGTCGCGGTTTCAAGCTGATAGCTCGACACTTCCAGAACATAAATGTTGCTGTCCTGTCCCAGCAGGTCGAGACAGGGTGTGCCAATATTCCCACCCACACCCGGACGCAACCCCACGGTCCGCGCAAGCTCACCGGTAAGCGCAGTCACCGTGCTCTTGCCATTTGACCCGGTGATTGCGACAACCGGTTGATCCGCCACTTCCGTGAACATGGCAACGTCACAGGTAACCGGCACACCCGCCTGCAGGGCCCTGGCAATTGCCGGCAGGCGGCGCGGTACGCCCGGACTGAGGACTATTTCCCTGGCTTCAAGCAGTCGTGCTGCCTCAATAGGACCAAAGGGTATTTCGGTGGAAATAGACGAGAGCGCCGGCAGGAGCGCGGGTGACGGGTTGTCGTCCATTACGGCAAGACGTGCGCCAGGCCCGTAGAGGTAGCGGGCACATGACAGCCCCGTCTTGCCCAGCCCGACAATCACCCTATACCCCTCCACTCGTGCGACCCTCAGCAAAAATCTGCTCAACTTCCCCATGATCGCTAAACGGATAACGAATGCCGCTTATCTCCTGGTAATCCTCGTGGCCCTTGCCAGCGACCAGCACAACATCATGTTCACCACCCCCAAGAAGCGCAGTGCGAATGGCGCGCCGTCGATCAGGCAACACCTGTACACGCTGTCGGTCTTCAACCCCCTTCAGCATTTCACCAATAATGGCTTCCGGGTCTTCAGTTCTGGGGTTGTCGTTTGTAAACACCGCCCGGTCAGCGTTACGACTCGCAACCTGCCCCATCAATGGCCGCTTGCCACTATCACGGTCACCGCCGCAGCCGACCACACACCAGAGTTCCCCTCGCGTGTGCGGTCGGAGTGAAACCAGGGCTTTCTCAAGTGCATCCGGCGTATGGGCATAGTCAATCACGACAACCGGAAATCCCGGCTCCCTGCAGGCTTCCATTCTTCCCCGGACGGTGGGCAGGGATCCTGCGATACGGCAGGCCTGTGGAAACTCCGTACCCAGCAGGCCGAGCACACACAGCGTCGCCAGGAGGTTGGCGACGTTAAACTCACCCAGCAAAGGGGACGAAACGGCTTCAGCTCCCCAGGGGGAGACAACTTCCAGGTCAAACCCGTCTTCGCGAAAGACCACCGAGTCACAGTAAACGTCTGCCGCACCGTCCTTTTGACTGTAGGTCAGGATCCTGACGTCACCCGAAAGACCAACGGCCAGTTCCCGCCCAAACTCATCGTCCAGATTCAGGATGACAGAACGGAGTCCGGGCAGTTCGAACAGGATACGTTTGGCTGCCTTGTAGTCGCTGAATGAGCGGTGGTAGTCCAGGTGGTCCCGGGTCAGGTTTGTCAAGACTGCAATATCAACCTTGGTGCCCGTTACCCGCCCCTGCGCAAGCCCGTGGGATGAAGCTTCCATACAGACACTGTCGGTACCTTCGTTCTGCAGGGTGGCTAGTATCGACTGCAACTGAATGGCATCGGGAGTGGTCAGCCCGGGATTCCGCAGGCTGGGCGGCACACCAAAACCCAGGGTACCAACAACACCGCAATGGCGCCCAGCCAGGTTGATCGCCTGGGCAATAAAATGGGAGCAGGATGTCTTGCCGTTGGTCCCGGTAACGGCAATCACTGTCATCGCAGTCGAAGGCTCACCGAAAAAGCGTGACGCAATAACTCCGCGGAGACTGGCCAGGTCTTCAACCTCAATCACGGGCACAGCAGTCATGGCCAGTTCCGGGGCCGGCGCCTCACAAAAGATTGCTGTCGCCCCCCTGTTGATGGCGTCCGCGATATAGTCCCGGCCGTCACTGCTGATACCGGGCATAGCGAGAAAAAGTGACCCGGGTCGGACCTCGCGACTGTCACCAGTGATGTGGCGAATTTCGAGATCAGGAAAACCCGCCACCGGATGGTATCCACCTGGTGGGGTTGCAGCTGACAACAGTTCGCTCAATCGTCGACTCATCTAGGCCGCCTTCCCGTCAGTCGTAACCGGTGGCACGTTCAGCAAGCGCAGGGCGCCAGCAATCACGCGGGCAAAAACCGGCGCGGCGACAGCACCGCCACCATACTCGCCGTTGCGCGGATCATTGACCATGACAACACCCACAATCCTGGGATCATGTGCCGGTGCCATGCCAGCAAAAAAGGCCAGGTGGCGCGTATCTTCGTAGCCTGACTCACCAACCTTGCGAACCGTCCCCGTTTTTCCCGCAATATCGTATCCGTCAATGTTGGCTCGACGGCCGGTTCCTTCATTGATGACACCCGCGAGCATCATGCGGATATCACGGGCGACCTGCTTGTCGATGACCCGCACACCTTCGGTACCTTTGCCCCTGATAACGGACACATCCCGACGGATGCCATCGCGCGCTATAGTGGCGTAAGCAGCAGCAAGCTGAAGCGGCGTTACGGTCAACCCGTAACCATAGGCGAAAGTTGCACGCTCAATGTCTTTCCAGCGTCGGTGGTTGGGCAAATAACCCGTGCTCTCACCAGGAAAGCCAATACCCGTTGCCTGGCCAAAACCCATGGCCTGGAACTTGCTCCAGACATCAAATTCATTCAGCGAGAGCGCAACCCGGGTGATGCCTACCTGGCTGGATTTGGAGATGATCCCGGCCAGGGTGAGCGTTCCATAGTTGGAGGGATCAGGGATTGTCTTGCCATCAACATGAATAAACCCCGGGCTCGTATCGATCAGCGTCTCCAGGTTCATTTCTCCGGATTCAAGCGCAACAGCCACGGTGAGGGGTTTGACAGTGGAGCCTGGTTCAAACACGTCTGTCACGGAACGATTGCGCACTGAAGACAATTCCAGGTTGGCACGATTATTGGGGTTGTAGGATGGCTGGTTTACCATGGCCAGCACTTCACCTGTCAGCACATCAAGGATGACAAATGAGCCGGAGGCCGCCCCGTGAAAGCTGACAGCAGATTTCAGCTCCCGATAGGCGAGATACTGCAGGCGGAGGTCGATGCTCAAATCCAGGCTTTTGCCGGGTTTGGCCTCGGTGACAGGCATGATGTCCCTGACGATCTCACCATACAGATTCTTGAGTACTTTCTTTTTGCCTGGTGTCCCCTGGAGCCATCGGTCAAATGAAAGCTCCAACCCTTCCTGACCCTTGTCGTCCACGTTGGTAAAACCAACGATGTGCGCAGCCACCTCACCTGCAGGATAAAACCGCTGGTATTCCCGTTCCGGATACACGCCTTTGACGTCAAGTGAGAGTATCTTCTGCGCCTCCGGGGGTGGCATATGTCTCCGCAGGTAGATGAACGACTTGTCGCTGTTGCGTGCAAGACGGGCCCGGAATTCTTCTGGTGTAACGCCGAACATGAGCGCCAGTTGGTCCAGCCGACCCTGTTCCTGCAGCAATTCCTGCGGGTTCGCCCAGATGCTGGTTACCGGGGAACTGATGGCAAGCGGTTTGCCCTGTCGATCGCGGATCATGCCGCGATGGGCATTAATCCGTTCCATGCGTATCGTACGCGCGTCCCCCTGATCCTGGAGAAAGTCTTTCTCCACCAGGTGCAGGTAGACCACGCGGGAGCACATGGCAACAGCTGCCAGCAGAATCAGCCCAATGACAAAGTGGATTCGCTCAATCGCCAGCATGCTCACTTCCTCACCACAACTATGCTGGTGGGATCGGGTGACAACATGTTCAGCTCTTCACGGGACAACTGATCGACCCGCGTGTAGTCAGCCCAGGCACTTTGCTCAAGGAGCAATTTTTCATACTCGCTATCAAGGTAATCCTGCTGCCGCTGCTGCTCCTGCAAGGCGGAATAAAGTTGGCGGGTCTGGTGCGACGAATACACTACACCAAGCGCGGAGAGAAAAACGAGGCCGAGCAAGAGCCCGACTGACAACTGGTGCCAGTCTGAAACAAAAACAGCGAGTCTGTGGAGTGGACTCATCTCTTCTCCGCAATCCGCATAATTGAACTTCGAGCTCGCCGGTTACTGGCAACTTCGGTTTCCGCTGGCCTGACCGGCTTGCCTACCAGTCGAAGCCGCCTGACAATCTCGTCATCCCGGATTGGCAGACGATCCGGCAATTGTTCACCCCGTGCCAGGTCCCGCATAAATCGTTTTACGATCCTGTCTTCCAGTGAATGGAAGCTGATCACAACAAGTCGCCCCCCTACCCCCAACAGGTCAATCACCGATGCAAGACAGGATTCCAGGGCATCAAGCTCTCTGTTGATAAATATCCTGATGGCCTGGAAAGAGCGCGTTGCCGGATGTTTGTGTTTTTCCCGACGGGGGATGGCCTCCTCGATGATCCGCACGAGTTGCCTGGTTGTCGTGAGCGGTTCAGACTCACGCTGTTCTACAATTGCCCGAGCAATCCGGCGCGCGAACTTTTCTTCACCGTAACGGAATAGGACATGGGTAATATCCCGCTCTTCCGCCCGCATCAACCATTCCCCAGCCGTTTCACCGTTGGATTGATCCATGCGCATATCCAGTGGACCGTCCCGGTCAAAACTGAAACCACGCTCAGCCTCATCAATTTGCGGTGACGACACACCAAGATCCAGTAAGACGCCATCCAGTGGTCGCAGTGAAAGCGAGTCGACAAACGTCGCCAGATCCGCAAAAGAACCATGCACAATCATCACCCGCTCGTCAGTACCGTGTTTCTGGCGTGCGTCCTCTATGGCCGCAAGATCCTGATCAATGACCAGGAGTCGGCCATCTGGCCTGAGCAGTCGCAGAATTGCCTCGGTGTGACCACCGCGACCATAGGTACAATCAACAAAATGACCCGACGGGTTCAGGACAAGCGCCTTCACCGCCTCGTCTTTCATTACTGTCTGGTGAGCCGCTAGCATTACTCACACACTCCTAGAGCGACAGGTCTTGGAGAGCCGGCGGGAGTGTATCCCCTGCCTGATCCAGCCAGTCGTCGCGACGGGCCAGCCAACGCTCCTCGGCCCAGAGTTCAAGCTTGTTGCTCTGGCCCAGCAGGACCGTTTTTTTATCAAGGCCCGCGTACTCCCGCAGCGGTGTCGAGAGCAGAATTCGGCCACTGCTATCCAGTTCCACATCAGTCGCGTGCCCAATGAGCAGTCGCTGAACCCGCCGGGCCTCTTTGTTGAAGCTCGGCAGCGCCTGAACCTTGCGCTCGATGTCTTCCCACTCTGGCCGCGGGTAGATGAGCAGTGACCGCTCATCAGTGTCTATGGTGACCACCATTTCGCCGTTACAATGGGACAACAGAACATCCCGATACCGGACAGGCACCGCAAGGCGACCCTTGGCATCCAGACTAATGTTGTTGATTCCCCTGAACATTGTTATTTCCGACCACGCTGTGCCTGGTTCCGCGTCTTATGGCCTGGTCCCGGTAACACCTGGCCATGACACATCCCTAAAACCCACTAAATACCACAAATTCCCACTTTTTCTCACGATGCACAATATGAATCACCCCAGTGCTTGTCAAGCGACTGCAAACGACCATTTATCTTTTAAACACAATGACTTACGGAAAGTTTCGACGCTGGTCAGAAAGAGGGTCGGATAACCCGCGTCAATACATGAGGATAAGGCTATAACTTAAAGTAAATTCTTAAGATGACGGATTAATAGAATATTCCGTAATAATAAAAGAGATTTTTAGATCAAGAATGAGAGTCGACCGGTAAGCCGGGTTCTGTCGTGGGCAATCATTCATCTGGGACTCGCGTCACCGCAAGCCTCAAGCGACCTACCCGGATCCATTGCGGGCCGCAATATCAGATCCCTATTTGGTCTTGCTCCAGGTGGGGTTTACACTGCCATGCACCGTTACCGGGCACGCGGTGCGCTCTTACCGCACCATTTCACCCTTACCGATATTGCTACCGGCGGTATATTTTCTGTTGCACTTTCCGTAGGCTCACGCCCCCCAGGTGTTACCTGGCACCTTGCCCTGTGGAGCCCGGACTTTCCTCCCTGGCATAAAAGCCAGCGCGATTGCCTGGTCGACTCTCAGGCGCGAGCCTAAACCTTTTTGAGGGACAACGCGACCTCATAAAGGCGTTTTCTGGGTACACCCAGGAGTTCGCTCCCCAGGGTCGCTGCTGCCGAGGGAGACAGTTCACGCAGTAATATCTCCATGGCCCTGACTTCTTCCTGATTGAAACTGGCCCTGGCGGGAGCCCCCTCCAAAACCAGGACAAACTCACCTCGTGCTGGCACATCACTCCGTTCCAGTGCCTGCAGCGCGCCGGTTAATGTCCCGTACCAGGCTTGCTCATACTGTTTGGTCAACTCTCGCGCAATGGTGACCCGTCGCTCCTCACCAAACGCAGCGGCAAGATCAGACAGCGTGGCACCAATGCGGTGAGGGGACTCATAAAAGACCAGGGTACGCTGCTCGCCAGCCAGCTGTGACAAACGCTCCCTGCGGGCAACGGGGCGCGCAGGCAGAAACCCCTCAAAACAGAATCGATCCACAGGCAGGGCGCAGATCGACAGGGCGGCCGTCAGTGCGGAGGCGCCGGGCACCGGCGAAACCTTGATACCCGCGGCCGCAGCCGCTGTGACCAGCCGATAACCCGGATCAGAAACCAGCGGTGTACCGGCGTCGGAGACCAGCGCAATGGACTCACCAGCAGCCATTGCCGCAATCAGTCGTGGCGTCTCACCAGATTCATTGTGGTCATGGTAGGCAATCATTCTTGTGCGAATACCATAATGTGCAAGCAGTTGGCCGGTGTGCCGCGTATCTTCTGCCGCAATCATCGAAACATTACGCAGGACATCAACTGCTCGTGACGAAATATCGCCCAGGTTACCGATGGGTGTCGCAACAACGTACAGCATGTGAGTATTCTCCGACGTCAGCCAGGGTGTGTGACTGACCTCAAATCTGGCACCGGAGTTGAGATTCTTGACAGTCAAATACTGTAGGATCACGCATAATTGTGCAGATGAGTCAGCCCCGTGCCCGACTCATCATTCCAATGATGACGCTGAATGTTAACCTGTTGATGCCATGAAACGAATTCTGATACCACTGATTGCCTGTTTACTTGCTGGATGCGAATCAACGCCCGGGCCCGCTACCGATACCCGGGTCACACAGCCACCTGCAACTATTGAAACAACGGGAGACGTGCAGGACCTCCTGGCGGCCGCGGGCAAGGCGCTGCCACCCAGGTCAACTGAACTGATGATACGCGCCGCCGAACTCGCCATTGAACTCGGGGACCATGCGCAGGCAGGCCGTATTATCGAGCTTGTTTCCCCGACTGAAGCCACTCCGTTTGCACGACGTTATTATTATGCCCAGGCACGAATCGCGCTTGCGGCAGGGGATGCTGACGGGGCCCTTGCAGCCCTGGCCAATCCCCGCCTGCTCGAGAACAGCCTGACCGAGACTGACCAGGTTAATATCGGCGAAATCAGGGCTGAGGCCTACTTCCTTTCGCGCAGCTTTCTGGCGAGCGCCAGGGAGAGGATATTTATTCATCGCCTGCTTGAACCGGAAATGCAGGCAGCAAACAACGAGCTTATCTTCGCGGCACTGATGGAGCTGCCCGCGAACACGCTGCTTTCCCAGGCAGAAAAAGCCATAACCAGCGACCTGCGTGGCTGGCTGTCTCTTGCTGCCATGACAAAACGCTATCAGAACGATCCCTTGCGTCAACTGACCGAGCTGAACAACTGGAAAAAGGTGTGGTCATCACACCCGGCGGCAGTGAGCCTGCCTGCCAGCCTTGCCCTGCTGTCCCGGGTTGTCGCCGAGCAGCCGGACGTTATTGCAGTCCTGCTGCCGCTACAGGGTGACCTTGGCCCATTCGGCCGCGCCATCCGCGATGGCTTCCTGGCCGCGCACTATGCAGCCGGGGCACAAACCCGGATTGTCGTCTACGACACAACCAGTGAAACAATAACAACCCTGGTCAACCGTGCTGCCCGGGATGGCGCTGAACTCATTGTCGGTCCACTGGATCGCCAGCGCGTCACCCAGCTTGCCGGCGTAGCCAATTTGCCCGTGCCGGTGCTTGCGCTCAACCGTACGCTTGATGGTAGCGTGGGGCCGGATCTCTACCAGTTTGGACTCGCTCCGGAAGACGAGGTCCTGCAGGTGGCGGAACAGGCGTTCATGGAAGGCAAGCGCAACGCCCTGGTGCTGTTTGCAGAGGGAGAGTGGGGACGCCGAAACTTTACGACTTTTGAACAGCGCTGGCAGGAACTGGGCGGCAATATCGTAGACGCCGCCGCATTTGAGAACGAGCGCGACTATTCAGACCTTGTAAAGGGCCTGCTCAACGTCGCAGAGAGTGAAGACCGCGCAACCGAATTACGCAGGATTACCGGCCAGAGATTCGAGTTTACGCCGCGACGTCGCCAGGATATCGACTTTATTTTCCTGCTTGCTAACCCGTCCCAGGCACGTGGGCTCAACCCGACCCTGGCGTTCTTCTACGCCGAAGATTTACCGGTCTACGCGACATCTCATGTTCACGAGTACAGCGATTCAAGAATCGAGTCCATTGACCTGAACGGCATTCGCTTCTGCGACATTCCCTGGAAGCTGAATGATTCGGATGAACTCCAGCAACGCGTCGAAACGCTCTGGCCGGGGGCACGTTCATCGCTGGCACCCTTTTTTGCACTGGGCGCTGATGCCTACCGGGTGCATCCCCGGCTGCAGCAACTGAAGGAAATTCCGGGAACACGGCTGTTCGGCGCAACCGGCGTGCTTGAGCTGAACGCTGCCAACATCATCACCCGCAGTCTCATGTGGGCACAATTCCGCGATGGCGCGGCAATTGTGGTCCCCCTCATTCTGGACGTGAGCGTACGTTGACCAATACCCGCCAACGCGGCCATGCCGGCGAGGATGCCGCGCTTGCCTACCTGCAGAATCAGGGTTTGACGCTGGTAACACGCAACTTTGCTGGCAGAATGGGTGAGATCGACCTGATTATGCAGGATGGCAACACACTCTGTTTTATTGAGGTGCGGCTGCGAAACAACAGGAACTATGCCTCCGGCGCGGAGTCCATAACGCACAACAAAATCCGGAAGCTGATCAAGACGGCCCAGCTCTACATCATGAGCCATCACCAGCCGCCGGACATCAATTACAGGTTTGACGTGGTTTCACTCGGAAGCGGCATCGAATGGATCAAACATGCGTTTACGCTGGATACCTGAGCCAGGCAGAGATTGGAGCACCGGTCTACCTGGTGCTGATACATGGGTGACGAGGAGTACAAATTGATGAAGCAATGTGGTGTCCTGTTTATGGCCCTCATGATGCTTTCGGGCTGCGCCCTGGTGACGCCGGCCTCGGAAGATTACGGCAAGCGCAGCTTTGGCACCTACTGGGATGACCAGACGGCGGAGTCACGCGGCAAAAAGCTGATCAGGGACGCACACCCGGAACTGGAAGATGCGCACTTCACGGTCACCTCGTTTAATGGGGTCGCCCTGCTGACCGGCCAGGTGCCATCTGAGGAGGCACGTCAGCTCGCCGAATCCACATTGGCGAAGCTACGTCACGTCAAAACCGTTCACAACGAGCTACAGATTGCCGGGCCAACCTCCATGGTCGCCCGCACCAACGACACCTGGCTGAGCACAAAGGTGAAAACTGCCCTGTTTACTGATGAGGGCATACAGAGCGGGCGAATCAAGATTGTGACTGAAGACGGCGTGGTCTACCTGATGGGACTGCTCACCCGAAATGAAGGTGAAGCAGCCGTTGAACGGGCACGAACGGTTTACGGTGTACAGAAAATCGTCAAGGTTTTCGAATACATCAACTAGCTGGCTTGGCCGCGGACCATGCCCCTGTTGTGCCGATTCCCGTTAACTGTGGGGCTTCCCTGCCAGACTATTTGACAACCTTGAGAGAGGGCGTTTTTTTGGGTGGCGTCGGGTCATTGGGTGGCCCCGGATCAGTGGGAGGCGAACCGTCCGGCCCCGGTTTTTCTTTCGGGAACCACATGCCTTCACCGTTCTCCTTGGCAACAATACCCAGGACCGCCTCAACCGGCGCACAGATTTCGTGGGCAATGCCACCAAAACGACCGTTAAACATCACGTATTCATTGCCAATTTGCAGGTCACGTGTTGCAACCGGCGAAATGTTCAGCACAATTTGCCCTTCTTTGGCGTACTCCATGGGCACAACCACACCACTCGTATTGACGTCGACAATCAAATAGGGTGTCAGGTTGTTGTCCAGGATCCATTCGTTGATGGCCCGAATCAGGTAAGGCACTGAAGAATTCATAGTGTCATAAGATACACGACATGCCTCACGCGGGCCATGTCGTTTCTTTCTGACCTGAAGACAATGTTGCGCAGCAGCGCATACCCTGGGTGACCGGGCGGCGTCAGTCCCGCATATCCAGCTCTGCTTCAGACAGGCTGGCCTGAAATGCATCCCTGGAGAATATCCTGTCCATATAATCTACGATGGGTTTGCCCTGCTTGGGTGGCAGATCGATGCCCAGTACCGGCAGGCGCCACAGGATTGGGGCGACACAACAGTCAACCAGCGTAAATTCGTCGCTCATAAAAAACGGCTTTTCACCGAACACCGGCGCGATTGAAATCAGGCTGTCGCGCAGTTCCTTGCGATGACGATCAATGACCGTATCTTTTGAACGACCTGCAACAATGGAGTCGACGGCGACACACCAGTCTCGTTGGATCCGGTAAATGAACAGGCGACTCTGGGCTCGTGCGACAGGGTAAACCGGCAGCAGCGGAGGATGAGGAAAGCGCTCATCAAGGTACTCCATGATGACCTGCGATTCATACAGACACAGTTCCCGGTCAATAAGCGTCGGAAGGCTGTTGTACGGGTTCAGGTCTACCAGATCCTCGGGCATGTTGCCCGGCTCAACGTCAACTATTTCAACGGCAACACCCTTCTCTGCCAGCACAAGTCGAACGCGCTGGCTGTAATGATCTGTTCCATCCGAATAAAACACCATCGATGAGTGTTTGGCGACGACGCCCATCTCATTTCCTCTCACGTTGAATTAGTCCAATCGATACTCCCGCGCGCAAGCGCGCGGGGACGTTAGTGATATCCTTTCTCGAACTCGCGTCCAAGCAACCAGGTAAAGACAAAGAAAAACGCAAGGAAAAGCAGGACGTAAACACCAATTCTTTCACGATCCATCCGCGAGGGTTCTGCCACGTAGTACAGGAAATTGGCGAGGTCATATATCACCTGGTCATATTCCTCAGCTGACAGCTTTCCCGTTCCCTCTACAACTTCCAGCGGGCTGTAACCTCTTTCTATCAGTTCCTGGTCACACTTTTCCTCGGTGATGTACTCGTTTGTCAGTGGATCCATCATCTGCCCACCGTTGGCGGCAAGCACAGGGATCTGCTTACAGACCTTGTGCACCTCACCCTGCAGGTCAGCAAGTACATGGGGCATACCTACATTGGCAAACACCAGGTTGTTGACGCCCAGGGGCCGTGATTCGTCAACATAAAAAGTCCTGAGGTAGGTGTAGATGTAATCTGGCCCGCCTTTCAGGTTGTTATAGAGCGTCAAATCCGGCGGCGGCGCACCGAACCAGGTCTTCGCATGCTCTTTTGCCATATTGTTTTCCATCAACGCACCAATACGCACGTCCGGATCAAACACCAGGTGTTCGAGCATCAGGTCTTCAGGAATTCCGAGGTCTTCTGCCGTACGCTTGTATCTCTGGTACTGCAGCGAATGACACGCAAAACAGTAGTTCATATAGGTTTGCATACCACGCTGCAGCGACGCCTGGTCCTTGAGGTCAGGCTCCATGGAGTCAAGCGGGTAGGTAGATTCAGCCGCCAGCAGGTTGGTTGCAAACAACAAGGACGCGATAGTAACAATGAGTCTTTTCATCAGCCGGTCACCCTTTCAGGCACAGGTTTTGTTTTCTCAACACTGGTGTACCAGGGCATCAGCAGGAAGTAGGCAAAATATACTGCCGTACAGATCTGCGCCACAATCGTACGCCCCGGGGTTGGATGCACCGTACCCAGATAACCCAGGATAAAAAACGCAATGACAAACAGGCCAAGGAAAATCTTGCTCGCCATACCTTTGTAGCGCATGGAGCGCACCGGTGAGCGATCCAGCCAGGGCACCACAAACAGGATTGCAATGGCACCCGCCATAACAACCAGCCCCCAGAACTTGGCTGTCATGCCAAACAGCGGGAAAGTCGCGGCCCG
The DNA here is from genome assembly GCA_047947185.1 of Pseudomonadota bacterium. Lineage (GTDB taxonomy): Bacteria > Pseudomonadota > Gammaproteobacteria > Pseudomonadales > Azotimanducaceae > JANQJA01. Next base: position 4,698,333 of record CP170502.1, on the reverse strand, counting down.
CAACATCGAATAAAACGGCGTGTAGTACCAGACAGGGGCGATTAATGCCGGTGTCTTCAGCGGGTCAGCGGGCTCGTAGTTGGGATGCTCTATGAAATAGCCGCCACCATCCGGGATAAAAAACATCACCGCACAGAAGACAAACAGGAAAAGCACAATGCCAGGCAGGTCGTGCCCGATGGTGTAGTAGGGATGAAACGGAACGCCATCAAGCGGCTTGCCATCTTCATCAAGGTGTTTTTTGATATCAACACCATCCGGGTTGTTGGAGCCCACCTCGTGCAACGCCAGAATGTGCAGAAAAACCAGCACAATCAGGGCCAGCGGCACCAGCACCACATGCAGTGCAAAGAACCGGTTGAGCGTAACCCCTGACATGTTGAAGTCGCCCCGGACCCAGGTCGCAAGATCTTCGCCCACGACGGGAATTGCCCCTGCCAGGGATACAATGACCTGCGCACCCCAGTAGGACATGTTGCCCCATGGGAGCAGGTAACCAAAAAAGCCTTCTGCCATCAGCGCCAGGTAAATCAGCATCCCCAGCACCCAGATCAGTTCCCGGGGCTTCTGATAGGAGCCATACATCAGGCCGCGGAACATATGGAGGTAAACCACCACAAAAAACGCCGAGGCGCCGGTGGAATGCATATAGCGCAGCATCCAGCCATACTCCACATCACGCATGATGTATTCAACCGAGGCAAACGCACCGTCGCCAGTAGGTACATAGCTCATCGTCAGCCAGATGCCAGTCAGCAGTTGGTTTACCAGCACAACCGTGGCCAGCACACCAAATATGTACCAGAAGTTAAAATTCTTTGGCGCATAGTATTTCGACATATGTTTTTCATATGTCTCTGTGACAGGAAGACGCTCGTCAACCCATTCCATAACATTCTTTAATGACTGCTGCATGGATGCCATTAGACTGCCCCTTTATCTTCACCAATAACGAGCACGTTGTCCGTCTCGTAAAAATATGGTGGCACTTCAAGATTGGTTGGCGCTGGTACACCCGAATAGACGCGGCCGGCCATATCGAACTTTGACCCGTGACAGGGGCAATAAAACCCCCCCAGCCAGTTCGGGTCAAATTCCTGGGGCTCTATCTCGGGCCGATACTTGGGAGAACACCCCAGATGAGTGCAGATGCCGACAAAAACACCAATGCCGGGTTTGATGGACCGGGTCTCGACCGACACATAGTCCGGTTGCATTGGCTCCTCTGAGTCAGGATCTGCGAGACGATCCTTGCGCTCAGCCAGTTTTTCGAGTTGTTCCGGTGAACGGTTCACCACAAAAATGGGTTTGTCGCGCCATGCCGGGATGGGGCCGAGCATCTGCCCGGGCTCAATTTTGCCGATGTCAACCTTGATGGGCGCGCCGGCTGCAAGCGCCTTTGCGCTGGGTTGCCAGGAACCGAGGAAAGGTACCGCTAGCCCGACGACTCCGGCCGCGCCAACGACTGAGGTAGCACCAATCAAAAAATTGCGGCGCCCGTTACTACTGCCGTCACTCACGACGTAATCTCCCCACTAAACTGCAAACAAAGACGGGTTATCACCCCCGGACCAAAACACTCTCTGGGTGGGCTGTCAGAGGCCGAGCATTCTTGTCGGAGACATACCAAAAAACCGTCGCGATTTTAGCACAGTCAAACAGAAAAATGTTGATCCCGGCAGCAATGTTGCCGGGAAAAACACTTCACGCTGAAAATTATCGCTTGGAGAATTGCGGACGCTTGCGCGCCTTGCGGAGACCAACCTTTTTGCGCTCGACAGTGCGGTCATCGCGCGTTACAAAACCTGCCTTGCGCAGAGTTGGCCGCAGGGTCTCGTCGTATTCGATCAGGGCGCGGGTCAACCCATGGCGGATTGCGCCTGCCTGCCCGAAACCACCACCACCACGTACCGTTACCTTCAGGTCAAACTTGTCGGTCAGTTCCACCAGTTCGAGCGGCTGACGAACAATCATGCGCGCCGTCTCGCGACCAAAATAGGTGTCAAGTGGCCGATCGTTAACGGTGATTTTACCTTCACCGCTGGAGAGGAAAACGCGTGCTTTTGCAGATTTTCTTCTGCCTGTACCGTAATACTGGGTCATTAGCGGGCCTTATAATTCAAGCAGTTGTGGTTGTTGCGCCGCGTGCGGGTGTTCACTGCCAGCATAAACCTTGAGTTTGCTCAGCATTGCACGGCTCAACTTGTTTTTCGGCATCATGCCTTTAACAGCTTTCTCAATGATACGCTCCGGCGCCTTCTGGACCAGGTCTTCAAAGTTGATCGACTTGATGCCACCAGGATAACCAGTATGGTGATAATACTGCTTGTCCAGGGCTTTGTTGCCAGTAACCCTGACCTTTTCAGCATTAACGACAATCACGTAGTCCCCGGTGTCCACATTGGGCGTGAACTCGGCTCTGTGCTTGCCTCGCAGGCGATTGGCGATCTCTGTCGACAGGCGTCCAAGCGTCTTGTCTGTTGCGTCAACAAGCACCCAGCCGTGCCGGACCGTCTCTTTTTTGGCGGTATACGTTTTCATCATGAACCACGGGATTAAAGGAGCGCGAATATTACCGGACGCGTCGCCACGTATCAACAGGCAATTTTCCTCCGAATTCAGGCCCGGCCGGGAAGGCCCCGCCGGGAAGGCCCGGCCGGGAAAAGCCCGTTCAGGCACAGTGGGGCCGGTCAGTCCGGTTTGTGCTCCCGAGCCAGGTATTCCCTGGACTGCATTTCCTGCAACCGGCTTTCTGTCCGCTGAAACTCGAATTTTACCCGCTCACCCTGGTAAAGCGAAAGTATCGGGGCTGCAGCCGACAGGATCAACTTGACCCCGTGATCGTAGAATTCATCCACCAGCGAGATGAAACGCCGGGCAGCGTCCTCGTTCCTCACGGTAAACACCGGCACGTTGCTGATCAGTACCGTCTGGTAGATCATGGCAAGCTCAATATAGTCGTTCTGGCTGCGCGGCCCCTCACACAGGGCGGCAAAGTCGAACCAGGCAATCCCTTCAGCTGTCATCCGGCTCCTGATGTGCCTGCCCTCAATTTCCAGTGCCTCATCCTCGGTAAAGTGATCCGTGGTCATTGCCATGAAACTGCGTCGCAGGCTGATGTCCGCCTCCTCGTCCAGTGGCGTATGGTAGATCTCGGCAGATACCAGCGTACGCAGGCGATAGTCCACGCCACCATCCACGTTGAGCACCCGGGTATTGGCCTTGATCAGTTCAATGGCGGGCAGGAATTTACTCCGCTGCAAGCCGTTTTCGTAAAGCCGGTCAGGTTCCACGTTGGAAGTTGCCACCAGCACAACCCCTTCACGGAACAGGGCTTCGAGCAGGTTCGCCAGTATCATGGCATCGGTAATGTCCGAAACAAAAAATTCATCAAAACACAGCACCCTCGCCTGGCTCGCAAACCGCCGTGCAATCACTTGCAGCGGGTTCGCCTGGCCTTGCAGGGTGCGCATTTCGCGGTGCACATGCCGCATGAAACGGTGAAAATGCATTCGCTGTTTTTGTGGAAACGGCAGGGAATCGAAAAAGAGGTCCATCAGGTAGGTTTTGCCCCGTCCCACGCCCCCCCAGAAGTAAAGGCCCCGGATATGGGGCCGCGGCGACTGCCGTCCCAGTAGCCGGCTGAGCAGGCCAGGAGCCGGCACGGCTGCTGTCAGTCGCTCATACAACTGGTCCAGGTGGGCCGCGGCATCAGCCTGGGCGGCATCAAACTGTACTTCCCCACCGGAGACGGCCTGGCGATAACGTTCGGCTGGCCCCACATCAACACCCTAACCCTGTACCCGTAAGGCCGCAGAGCGTGCGTGAGCTTCAAGGCCTTCTGCTTCCGCCAGGATGGCTGCACTCCGACCCAGCATCACGGCACCACGTTGAGAACACCGGATCAGCGAGGAGCGCACCTGGAAGTCATAGACACCCAGCGGGGACGCAAACCGCGCCGTGCCACTGGTCGGGAGCACGTGACTCGGCCCGGCACAATAATCACCCATGGCTTCAGCCGTATGGGCGCCAACAAATATGGCGCCAGCATGCCGAATCGCAGCCAGCAAGTCTGTTGTATCTGTCACGGCCAACTCGAGGTGTTCCGGTGCGATCCGGTTAACCACAGCAGCGGCCTCAGCCATGTCGGATACTTTGATCAGGGCACCACGCTCAGAGATGGAACGCGTGATAATGCCGGAGCGACGCATGCCCGCCATCCCGCTCTCGATCTTTTCGCGTACTGTCGCAAGCAACGATGCACTGTCCGAGATCAGGATAGACTGGGCCATTTCGTCGTGTTCTGCCTGGGCAAACATGTCCATAACGAGCCAGTCGGGATTTGCTTGCTCATCGGCAACAATCACAACTTCCGACGGGCCGGCAATCATGTCGATGCCCACGTCGCCAAACACAAGCTCTTTGGCTGTCGCGACATAAACGTTACCCGGACCCACAATCTTGTCCACTTTGGGTACCGTCTCTGTTCCATAGGCGAGGGCCGCCACAGCCTGGGCACCACCCAGCGTAAAGACCCGGTCGACGCCACACAGGTGTGCGGCCGCCATCAGCACATCGGAAAGCACCCCGTCAGGGGCTGGCACAACAAGAATGATCTCTTCCACCTCCGCAACGCTTGCAGGTATTGCGGTCATCACGACGGTGGACGGGTAGGATGCCTTGCCGCCCGGCGCATAGATACCAACCCGCGCCATGCCACGCACAATCTGGCCAAGCTGATTACCGTCCTCGTCCACATAGGTCCAGTCAACCTGGTCACCCAGTGAGCGCTTCTGTTGCTCATGATAGTGCCGAACCCGGCGAATAGAGAGCTCAAGCGCCTCCCGCACCAGTGGATCAATCGCCTGGCAGGCGGCTTCAAGCGCAGCCTTCGGCACCTCAAGCTCTGCGGCCGTCGTTAGCGAACGGTGATCCAATCGATTGGTCAGTTCAACCAGCGCGGCATCACCCTTCTGCCGGACCGAGCGGATAATCTCCGCTACCTGCTGTCGCGTTTCGTCCTGGGCCGCCTCTGGCACGTGCAACAGAGCCTGTAACCCGGTTTCAAAATCTTTCGCCGCTGCATCGAGATATCTAGGCCCGGCCATCTGTCACCTTACGCAGTTGTTCGATCACTTCACCAATGGCTTCATATTTCATTTTCATGGACACCTTGTTGACAATCAGTCGCATGCTGATGTCACAAATGAAATCCATGGGTACAAGGCCGTTAGCCTTCAGCGTGTTTCCCGTCTCGACAATATCCACGATGCGGTGGGCAAGGCCGGTAATGGGCGCCAGTTCCATTGCCCCATACAACTTGATGATATCAACCTGTATCCCCTGCTCCGCATAATAGCGTTTTGCCGTATTCACAAATTTTGTCGCCACCTTGATACGGCGTGGCAAAAGCGGCTCATCTGCCAGCCCGGCTACCATGATACGGCACTGGCCAAATCCCAGATCGAGGGGTTCGTAAAACCCGGCCTCCCCATGTTCCAGCAGCACGTCCTTGCCCGACATGCCCAGGTCAGCGATACCGTGCTCCACATAGGTGGCGACATCGGAACTGCGCAGCACCATGAGTTGCAGGCCCGGCCGGCTGGTCTGGAAAATCAGCTTGCGGGAGGTGGCAATGTTTTCGTCCGGCAGGATATCGAGCGACGCCAGCAGCTCAAGCTGCTGCGCCAGCACGCGGTCACCTTTGGTCAAGGCCAGTGTGATGGCAGTCATGACGTCATCTACTGGATCCGTTTGATGTCGGCGCCCAGGTTCTGGAGTTTTTCTTCAACCTGTTCGTAGCCACGATCAATGTGATAGATCCGATCAACAACCGTAACACCCTCGGCCACCAGCCCGGCAATGACCAGGCTGACTGATGCGCGCAGGTCATTGGCCATCACCGGGGCGGCTTTCAATCTGGGTACACCTTCCACAATGGCAATGGTGTTGTTGCCTTCCAGGCGAATTCGAGCCCCCATCCGGTTCATTTCATGCACATGCATGAACCGGTTTTCAAAAATGGTTTCGCGCACTGTTGCCGTGCCTTTAGAAATTGCGTTCATGGCGAGGATTTGCGCCTGCAGGTCGGTCGGAAAAGCAGGATAGGGAGCGGTTACCAGGCTCACAGCTTTCGGCCGCCGACCTTTCATATCCAGCTCGATCCAGTCTTTTCCACACTGAATCTCCGCGCCAGCTTCCGTCAACTTGCTCAGCACCACATCCAGGTGCTCCGGAACAGTATCACGCATCCTGACCCGCCCCCCGGTAGCAGCGGCAGCAATGAGGTAAGTGGCCGTCTCGACCCGGTCGGCAATCACCCTGTGATGGCAACCGCCCATGGACTCCACGCCCCTGATTCTGATGGTGTCAGTACCCGCTCCTGTGATGTCCGCACCCATGGCATTCAGGCAGTTCGCAAGATCAATAATCTCTGGTTCCCTGGCACAGTTCTCGAGCAGCGTTTCGCCTTCTGCCAGGGTGGCAGCCATCATGATGTGCTCGGTTCCGCCCACGGTACTGAAGTCAAAAATGAACCGGGCACCTTTCAACCTGCCATCCACTGACGCCTTTACATACCCGTCTTCCATCTCAATTTTGGCACCAAGTGCTGCCAACCCTTTCAGGTGTTGATCAACGGGGCGTGGGCCAATGGCGCAGCCACCGGGTAAAGAAACCTCTGCCTCACCGTAGTGGGCGAGCATGGGACCCAGCACAAGGAAGGAAGCGCGCATCGTTTTCACCAGTTCGTAGGGCGCACGATAGCGCTGAATGGTGTTCGCGTGGATCTCGATGGTCATCTTCTCGTCAACCACCACCTCAACGCCCAGCGAACCCAGGATCTCGATCATGGTGGTAATGTCCCGCAGGTGCGGGACGTTACTGATGGTGATGGGTTCGTTGCCGAGCAGTGAGGCGGCAAGAATTGTCACCGCTGAATTTTTTGCCCCAGAGGCTTTCAGCTCACCTTCGAGCCTTGCACCGCCGGTAATCATTAGCTTGTCCATTGGGATTCCAGGTTATCCAGGGTTAACCGGCTTCTGCCGGTGTCAGGCAGCGCATACTGACGGCGTGAATCTCACCACTCGAAATCTTGTCGCCCAGCAGTCCGTAAACCAGTTGCTGGCGCTTGACCCGGTTTAAACCCTCGAAAACGTCTCCGGTCAGGATCAGCATCAACTTGTTTCCTTCGCTTTGCAGCTTGATGTCACAATCACCCAGTTCCGCCGCCAGCAGCGCACGAATTTCAGCTTCATTCATTGTCAATTCATCCCCTGGACAGCTATAAGGCTCGAAAAGTGCGCAATAATAGCACGCAAGAACACGCTGCGGCGCGGTCCCAGCCCTTGCAGCGGAGTTCTGCCCCTCTGGTGTTACTCAAACGGAATGATGTCCCTGACACCACAAACCTCAGCAATTTCCAGCAGGTTGGGTGGTGCATTAACAAACCTGACAGGTTTCGCCAGTTTTTCAGCCTGCCGCTGCCAGGCGATCAGGAGTGCAATCACCGCCGAGCCCTTCACCTCGGTACCCGCCAGGTCAAACACCACCTCGTCGGCGTCCTCGATCAGCTCTTCACCGCTTTCCTTGCAGGCAGCAACGGACGTGACATCCAGTTGGCCCGTTACCGTGATGGTGCCATCCTGTGCCCTGACGAGTTCAGGCACTGACGTCGACATCCCAGTTTTCAATGACCTTGTCGATGTCGTTGCCATATTTCTGCATGTAGTTGGCAAACTGGGAACGGAACTGAAGGCCCAGGTTGATACCTTCAACAACCACGTTCCGTAGTTTCCAGCTCCCGTCTACCAGCGCCAGGGTGTAGACAACGGGATAAACTGCACCGTCCTTGCCATAAATTTCCAGCTCAACCGTGGCCCTGCCGTCCGAGGGTGGTGTTGCGAGGGGTTTTATCTCCACTTTCTGGTTGTCAAACTCCACCAGGGCATTAGCATAGGTTCGCACCAGTTCAGCCTGGAACTTGACAGCAAAGGCGACCTGCTGTGCTTCGGTAGCACGCCGGTAATACTTGGCCATGACACCTCGCGCAAATCCATCAAAATCGATAAACGGCGCCAGCGAGGTTTCGACTTCCGAAAAGAACTTGTCGGGATCCTCCTTGAACAGCGGCTTTACCTCAACCAGTTTGGCAAGCAACTGGTCAGTAGCATCACGCACTGAATCAACGGGGTCAGGTGCCGGAGCGGCCTGTGCCCAAAGCGGTACCAGTATTACTGTTGCCAGAAGCAGTCTGATAATCATGCTGTTTCTCCCTAAAACTTGTTCAACAGGAATTTGCCGATCAACTCTTCCAGCACCACGGCCGACTGTGTATCACGGATCTCATCCCCATCTTTCAGGAAATCCTCTTCCGCGCCAATACTCAGGCCAATGTACTTGCCGCCCAGCAGCCCCTCGGTCAGGATGGCAGCTGTCGTATCGGTGCTGATTTCATTGACACCTGACTGGATATCCATCTCAACCAGTGCCATGAAGGTACGCTGGTCAAGGGTAATACTGGACACCTGGCCAACAGTCACCCCGGCTATGGTGACCTTGGATCGCTCCACAAGCCCACCAATATTCTCAAAGCGGGCATGTATGCTGTAAGTGCTTGCCTCGGATCCTGGACTGAAACCGCTAACCCGGACAGCCAGAATGGCCAGCGAGATCAGCCCCGCAAGCAGGAAAGCACCAACGACAATTTCAATACTTCTCATTTGCATATCTTTGCTACCCCGTGCCTACATCTGGAACATTACCAGTGTCAGGAAAAAATCCAGGACAAGGACGGCAACCGACGAGTGGACCACCGTGCGGGTTGTCGCCGCCGAAATCCCCTCGGAGGTAGGCTCCGCGTCATAGCCCTGGTAAACCGCAATCCAGGTGACAACCAGGCCAAAAACCACTGATTTGATTATGCCTTTGAGGACATGCGACTTGAAATCCACGCCATCCTGCATGGTTGCCCAGAATGCCCCTTCATACACACCCAGCCAGTCAACCCCTACCAGTGAAGCACCCCAGATCCCGACCACACTGAACATCAACGCCAGGATCGGCATGGAGATAAAGCCGGCCCAGAGTCGCGGGGCGACAATTCTCTGCAGTGGGTCAACGCCAATCATTTCCATGCTTGAGAGCTGCTCGGTAGCCTTCATAAGCCCAATCTCAGCCGTGACAGCCGAGCCGGCCCGGCCGGCAAACAAAAGGGCAGAGACCACCGGCCCAATTTCCATGACCAGCACCAGCGCAACCCCCAGGCCCAGCGCACTCTCCGAACCATATTTGACCAGCTGGTTGTAACCCTGCAGCGCCAGTACAGCTCCAATCGAAAATCCCGACAGCACCACAATCACAACCGACAACACGCCGAGCTGGTAGATCTGCCGAATGACCAATGGCAGATGCACAAGCCTTGGCCGGCGCCAGATGGCATGCCACCAGAGCGCACCAGCCCGTCCCAACAGTTCCAGCAGGGAAAGACAGTATTTGCCAAGGCGTCGCAGCAGAGAAGACATCTACCACCGCCACCGGGGTCGTGTGTCACCTTCCAACAGCTCTTCCTTGTAATCCGCTGCCGGGTAATGGAAAGGCACCGGACCGTCGGGTAACCCCTGGATGAACTGCCTGACCCGCGGTGAAACATCACCCTCAAGCAGCTGATCGGGGGCCCCGGCGCCGATGACCTTGCCGTCGGAAATGATGTAAATCAGGTCAGCAATACTCGCCGTTTCGCGAATGTCGTGCGACACGATAATGCTGGTCATGCCAAACACGCGGTTCAGCGTCTTGATCAGGTCAACGATCACCCCCATGGCAATGGGATCCAGCCCGGCAAAAGGTTCATCGTACATCATGATTTTTGGATCAAGGGCAATGGACCGGGCCAGGGCAACTCGCCGGGTCATGCCACCCGACAGTTCGGAAGGGAAAAGCTCACTGGCACCGCGCAGGCCAACCGACTGCAACTTGATCAGTACCAGGTCGCGGATCATGTCTTCCGGCAGGTTGGTGTGAATGCGCAGTGGGAAAGCGACATTGTCGAATACCGAAAGATCAGTGAACAGTGCACCACTCTGGAACAGCATCCCCATGGATTTTCGGATATCAAACAGCTCCTGCCGCGACAGATCAGGAATGGAGTGTCCTTCGACCAGCACCGAGCCACTATCCGGCCGAAGCTGTCCACCAATGAGCCGCAGCAGCGTGGTCTTGCCAGTGCCGCTTGGCCCCATGATCGCAACAATTTTTCCTTCGGGCACAACCAGGGAGACGCCGTCAAAAATGCGCCGCTGGCCGCGACTGAACGTCACGTTCTCAACGATGACCTGTTGCTTGTCCAACCTGGACCCTCTGCCAAATGGCGCGCACTTTAGACTAAATCAGGGTATTTATCTAACGCTCGGCAGCGCGGTAATTTCACCTTGCATCCCCAGGGGTTTACCCATTTAATTGTCCGCTTGTTTTTTGGTCAGTGAACCTCGGAGCCTATGCTGCTACTCAGCGTTGCACTTTTGGCCGGCTTTCTGGTGTTGTTCAAGAGTGCAGACTATTTTGTTATTGGTGCGGTCGCAACTGCAAACAATCTCAAGATTTCTCCCATGATCATTGGCCTGACGGTCGTGGCACTCGGCACATCAGCCCCGGAAATATTTGTTGCCGCAGCGTCGTCGCTCCGGGGTGAAGCGGAACTGGCCGTCGGCAATGCCATTGGTTCAAACATTGCCAATATTGGCCTGGTCCTCGGCACAACTGCCATACTGGTACCCCTCAAGTTCAGACCCGAGACACTCAGGAACGACCTGCCTGTCCTGATTTTTGTGACGCTCTGCGCCGGTGCCGCACTGATCGACCACAAACTCAGTGTCTGGGACGGCCTCTTGCTGTTTGTGGGCCTCGGGCTTTTCCTGCTCCGCGTGGCACTGGAACACAAAGGCCAGAAAGACACCATCGACCTTGTCGCCGAGATTGCGGATCTGGACGAGATCCCCGCCATGTCCACAGCGCGTGCACTGTTGATGCTGGCCGGCAGCCTGGTATTCCTGTTGTTGTCCGCCGAACTCCTGGTCTGGGCTGTGGTACAGATTGCCCAGCGCATGGGTGTCTCCGAGATGGTGATCGGGCTCACCGTCATTGCAGTCGGTACCAGCCTGCCAGAGCTGGTTGTGTCCATCACCAGCGCCCTGAAACACCAGACTGATCTCGCCATAGGCAACATCGTAGGTTCCAACATCTTTAATCTGCTTGCTGTCCTCAGCATCCCGGCCGTCCTGGCGCCCAGCCGGTTTGACACAACACTGTTGTTCCGCGACTACTCGGTCATGCTAGCCATGACCCTGCTGCTGGTTGTATTTGCCTATGGCATTGCGGGCCGGTCGCGGATTACCCGGCTCGAAGGTGGGTTCCTGCTACTGGCCTGGGCGTTCTATCTGGGTACGCTTTATTTCACCGCCACCAGCGCCACGGCATGAAGTGCAGGGTAGGGGTAAAGCACAGGAAGCCGGCTTAATCCGGGTAGAGTCCTCGATACACCCCGGGGGCTGACAAACCCGGTGTGAACATGAGCCAATTGTCCGATACAATCCCGGCTACACAGCAACCTTGGTTGTGGGCGGTTACAAACCGACGGGTCTGATGCAAACAATGACGCTGGTCGAACCCATTTTGAATCCAACCCGTGCGAGCGTTTTCAGGGGCCAATACCATTGAATAACAGGTTTATTGTTCTTGCCGGTTTTGTATTGCTGGTTGCGCTTGCGATCAATTGGGTCATCGATCTCGGCCAGACACCACCCGTTGTGCCAAGCGACTCGCAGAATGACCCCGACCTGTACATGGTTAACGCCCGGATTACCCAGTTCTCCCCCGAGGGATTTCGCCAGCACCAGATCAACGCGGCCCGAATGACCCACTTTCCGCTGACCGATGTCACCACCATGCACGTGCCAAACGTTTTCCTGTTCTCACGGGACACGGACACACCCTGGGAAATCATCGCCCTGAACGGTCGCCTGCTGCCACAGTCCCAGTTACGCCAGGAAGTTGTTGAGCTCTGGGACCAGGTGGTTGCTGTCAGGGATCGCCCCAACGGGGATTTTGTCAATATCCAAACCGACAACATGAAAATATACCCGCACCGGGACTATGCTGAGACCAACGCTTTGGTCATTATCGACAATACCTCCGGCCGAACCACAGCAGGGGGAGGCATGAAAGCCTGGTTCGATGAGGGGCGGTTCGAGTTTTCCCGCAGCAGGACCGACCGGGTCCTGACAATTGTTGCACCTGGTGCTTCACGACGTGCTTCGCAGGGTGATTGACTCCGCCGCTTGGGATAGAATCCGCGAATGAAACACCTGCTTCCCTGTTTTGTCCTGCTTCTGGCCAGCTTCTGCGGCCCGGACGCCCTTGCGCTCAAATCGGATCAGCAACAGCCCATCAAAATAGAAGCCGACGCGGCAACAGTCGATGAAAAGAACGGCGTCTCCACCTACCGGGGTAACGTCACCGTTAACCAGGGTTCACTGTTTATTTCCGCTGACGAGGTGCAGATCCACTCTGCCGGCAACGAGGTCGTCCGGATTGTTGCCAGGGTACCGCTGACCGCAGCGGAGCTGGTTCACTACGAGCAACTGCCAGACAATGACGATCTCATTTCAGGGAATGCGCGTACGATTGTTTACTTTGTCAAGGAAGAGCGGCTTGAGTTTCTCGGTGAGGCCATCCTGCGCCAGGCTGATGCCAAGTCTTTTTCAGGTGAAACAATCCAGTACAGTGTCACCGACTCCCGCGTGAATGCCGAAAGCAGTGGCGACCGACGCGTCATCACAACCATTCCACCGCGTCAGAACTGATCCCGCATCATGCATCGACTGACAGCGGAGCACCTTGCCAAAAGTTATCGCGGACATACCGTGGTGGCCGACGTGACACTGACACTGACCAGCGGTCAGGTTGTCGGGTTGCTGGGTCCCAATGGGGCGGGCAAAACGACCTGTTTTTACATGATTGTCGGGTCGATCAGTGGTGATGCGGGCCGGATTCTGTTTGATGAACGGGACATTACGCCAAAACCAATGCATGAGCGTGCCCGTGCAGGTATCGGCTATCTGCCGCAGGAGCCTTCGGTCTTCCGCAAACTGAGTGTTGCCGACAACATCCTGGCAATCCTGGAAACCAGAAGGGAGTTGTCAGCGGCGGGGCGCCGCGAAAAGCTGGAATCCCTGCTCGCCGAATTCCATATTGGCCACATTCGTAACAACATGGGTATGGCGCTCTCGGGCGGTGAGCGGCGACGTGTTGAGATTGCCCGGGCACTGGCAACCGAACCCGCATTCATGCTACTTGACGAACCCTTTGCGGGCGTTGACCCGATTTCAGTGCATGACATCAAGGCCATAATTCGCCAATTGTCAGTGCGGGGCATTGGTGTTCTGATCACGGATCACAACGTACGTGACACCCTGGATATCTGTGAGAAGGCATACATCGTCAGCGAGGGCAACATTATTGCCGAGGGTACAACCGAGGACATCCTGGCAAACGAACAGGTCAAGCGTGTCTACCTGGGCGACGACTTTAGAATGTGACCCAATGCGACCACGCCATCAATCAAACAGTCTGTTTCATTTCCAGTCGTCCCGTGAGTATGATTAGCCCATGGTAATGAAACCGACACTAGCGCTCCGAATTGGCCAGCAGCTCCGCATGACGCCCCAGTTGCAGCAGGCGATCAAGCTGCTGCAGCTTTCGACGTTTGACCTGCAGCAGGAAATCCAGGACGCGCTGGATTCAAATCCCATGCTGGAGGAAGTGGCCAGCGATGACATCGACGGTGCAGATGAGCCCACTTCGCTGGATACGCCGGAAGAAAACCTTCTTCCCAACGACGCAGCAACTGCTGAGAGCGAAGGTGCCGGGGATGCGGCCAGTGATCCGGAAGCTTCAAGCAACGATTTTGATGATGACGTACCCGTCGCCAACGATCCGGAAATTGACGGCGATCATGTGCTGGATACACATGAACAGCTCTCCAGCGACAATATCAGCGAAGACCTCCCCGTGGACAGTGTCTGGGAGGATGTCTGGGATGACGCACCATTACCGTCGAGCTACAACGATGGTGACGAAAGTGACGAAAACTATATGGATACCCGCAACAGCAATGTTGCCTCCCTGCAGACTCACCTGGAAGAACAGCTGAACCTCTTTAACCTGACGGAGAGTGATGAGCTTATCGCCATGACTATCATCGACGGGCTGGATCGCGAGGGTGTCCTGACGCTGACCATCGAGGAAATTATCGACAGCCTGCCCGCTGAATATGAGATCGAAGCTGATGAGGTGGAAGCAGTACTGCACCTGATCCAGCACCTGGACCCGGTCGGCGTCGCAGCCCGGGACCTGCAGGAATGCCTTGCCATCCAGCTCCGCAGTATGCCAGAGGATACACCCTGGCGGGCCGAGGCCCTGGAAGTTGTCACCCGGCATCTCAGCTATCTGGCGAGCCGTGACTACAGCCTGCTGTTGCGCAAGACGCGCCTGAAGGAGCCGGAGCTCAAGGAAGTCATCAGCCTGATTCGATCCCTGAACCCAAGACCGGGGGCGGATTTTGCCGCTGATGATACCGAGTACGTTGATCCGGATGTCATCGTTTCCAAGCAGAATGGTCGCTGGGTGGTTGAGCTTAATCCCAAGTCGGCCCCCCGCATCCGGGTCAATCCAGAGTATGCATCACTGGTCAAACGCGCTGACAACAGTAACGACAACACTTATCTCAAGAATCACCTGCAGGAAGCACGCTGGTTTATCAAAAGCCTGCAGCAACGGAACGACACACTGTTGAAGGTGGCTACCAAGATTGTCGAATTCCAGCGGGGTTTCTTCGAGTATGGCGAGCAGGCCATGAAACCGCTGGTCCTGCATGACATTGCCAAAGCCGTAGAACTCCACGAATCAACCATTTCCCGCGTGACCACGCAGAAGTACATGCACACGCCCCAGGGTGTATTTGAGCTCAAGTATTTCTTTTCGAGTCACGTCAGCACCCACTCCGGTGGTGAAGTCTCATCTACAGCCATTCGCGCCCTCATCAAGCAGCTTGTTGCTGAGGAAAACCCGCGCAAACCCCTCTCCGACAGCAAGATTGCAAGCCTGCTGGCACGCCAGAACATCAAGGTCGCCCGGCGGACTATCGCAAAATACCGCGAGGCATTGCTGATTCCGCCATCCAACGAACGAAAACAGCTCGTCTAGAAATTGCCGCTATAACTGAACCGCGACCTTGATCCGATTGTCCAAGGAATATCACTGGATGAACCATTGATAAGTGCTATATTTGATTTTCAATCGGATGTAATCAAGGAGCGAAGTGCGATGCAAATCAACGTCAGCGGCCATCACATAGAAGTCACCGATGCCTTGCGCAGTTATGTTGAAACCAAACTGGACAAGCTGGAGCGACACTTCGACCGGATCAACCACATGGATGTCATCCTGAGTGTGGAAAAACAGCGCCAGAAAGCCGAATCAACGGTAAGGCTTGCCGGTGGTGAACTGTTTGCAGATGCCGAGTCTGACGACCTCTACGCCGCCATTGACATGCTGGCAGACAAGCTGGACCGGCAGCTTATCAAACAGAAAGAAAAGTCCAAGGATCGCAAGCAACGCGCCAACAGATAATCATCATGTTTCTCGCGGTTGAATGGTCGCGTTGATATACTCTGATTCTTTGAAGCGTCAGGGAGACTCTGAACACATATGCACAACGCTGGCTTACAGAGAAGTTCCGGATCGCGAAGGCATTCCGCAGGCGTATCAAAAGCACGTCAAGGGATACCGACAAAGCGCCTGGACTTCTTCATAAGCTCCTCCGGGCGCAACCTGACGTGCACCGTTGCGCCTGTTTGTTCAGAGTCTCCCTAGAAGTCCAACGTGGATATCGAATCTATCCTTACGCCCGAACGCACACGTTGTGGACTCGCGGCAGCCAGCAAGAAGCGGGCAATCGAAGAAGCCGCCACCTTGATTGCGACAGCCGCAGGTCTTAACGCCAATGAGATCTATGACCGGCTGATTGCCCGCGAGAAACTGGGCACCACGGCAATCGGCGAAGGCATCGCCATACCTCACTGTCGTATCGAGGGATGCACAGAGATTATCGGCGGTCTGTTCAGGCTCGACAGTGCCGTGGACTTCGATGCCTTTGACAATCAACCCGTGCAACTGCTGTTTGTCCTGCTGGTGCCCGGCGAGGAAGTAGACGAACACCTGCAGGCACTGGGTATGCTGGCGCGACGCTTCGAATCCAGCGAATATCGGGAGAGTCTGCTCAGCGCCAGCGGTGACCGGGACCTGTTTGAGCGCGCTGTTCACACGGCTTCCTTCCGGGATTCAGCCTGAACAACAAGAAGGCCTGTTTGACCCCGGCAAACTTGAGGGTCAGTAACAGGCAGACACGGGGCCCGGACAGCAAGACGCAGGCAACACAGGGCAAACAATGATCTCACTTGTCATCATCAGCGGACGGTCAGGATCTGGCAAAAGCACCGCCCTGCATGTGCTGGAAGACATGGGCTATTATTGTATCGACAACCTGCCGGTTGGCCTCCTGCCCCCCCTCATCACCAGGCTCTCGGAAAACGAACAGACCGCACGAGTGTCCGTCAGCATCGATGCTCGCAACCTCGCCGGCGACCTGGCCGGATTTCCGGGTATCCTGCAGGAGATTGATCCCGCTGCGGCGGACATCAAGGTGGTTTTTCTCGATTCTGCCAGCGAAACCCTGGTGCAGCGGTTTTCCGAAACGCGGCGCAAACACCCACTGTCGAGCCGGGAGCGCAACCTGAGCGAAGCACTGGAACTGGAAAGCAGGATGCTCGAGCCGATATCAGGGATGGCAGACCTGATTATCGATACCAGCACACTGACGATCCACGAACTCAGGGACATGATCAAATCCAGGGTTGCAGGTGCAACTCATGAATTTGCCCTGCAATTCCTGTCATTTGCATTCAAGGGCGGGGTGCCCGTGGACGCAGACCTCGTTTTTGATGTCCGCTGCCTGCCCAATCCCCACTGGAAGCCCAACCTGCGTAACCTGACGGGTCTCGATTCGCCGGTTATCGAGTTTCTTTCGACGCAGGCTGAGGTAAAACAGATGATTGACGACATCCATGCGTTCCTGGAGACATGGCTGCCAAGGTTCGAGGCCAACAATCGCAGTTATATGACGGTTGCCATTGGCTGTACGGGCGGACAGCACCGTAGTGTTTTTATTGCCAATCACCTTTTCCAGACGTTCAGCCCAAGATGGCAAAACGTGCAGATCCGGCACCGGGAACTTGGCCTGCTCGCAACCAGTGAAACGACAGAATACAGTTAGTACCTGTCAGAACCCGGTCAGCCATCGCACCAGGCTGACCAGTCACTGTACTGACTTCACCCAGGGATAACAGCCGGACCAAATGAATTGATTACGCGCACCGCCAGAATTCAGAACAAGCTCGGCCTGCATGCCCGGGCGGCCTCCAAGCTTGTTGCCCTGGCCCAGCATCATGCGGCAGAAATTTCGCTTCACCGCGAAGGTACGCAGGCCAACGCCAAGAGCATCATGTCGATCCTGATGCTACAGGCAACCTGTGGTACAGAAATTGAAGTTGTAGCCAACGGAGACGATGAAGATGCGGCGGTATCCGCCATTGTCGGCCTCATTGAAGACCTGTTTGGCGAAGGTGAGTAACAGCCGCATATGAGTGAAGCAGAGCAGGAGCACAGGTCAATCCGACGCAGGCTGGCGGAACTGCTGGAAAGTGGCACCTATAACCAGGTGCGCAATCTCATGGACGTATTGCGCCCCGCGGACATCGCTGCCCTGCTGCGTTCTTCGCCGCCCAAAGAGCGCGCGATCATCTGGAACCTGATTGACGAGGCGCAACAGAGCGAAATACTGTCGCAGGTTGATGAAGAAATTATCGCCGACCTGCTGGGCGACAGACCCGCTGAGGAAGTTGCCAGCGTACTCGACAATGTCGGTTCCCAGGATGACCTGATTGACATTCTCCAGCATCTGCCGGATGCAATGACCCAGCAGATCCTGCAGTCCATGGATGCACAGGACCGGGATCGCGTCGAGAGCCTCATGTCCTATGCCGAGGATACCGCAGGCGGCATGATGGACACCGATACCATCAGCGTTCGGGCCCGGGTTACCCTTGATGTTGTACTGCGCTACCTGCGGCGCCACAGTGAACTGCCACCGACTACCGACGCCATTTACGTGGTGAACAGCAACAACGAGTACCTGGGTGCGCTACCCCTTGCCCGTATTGTTGTCTCGGATCCATCCCTGACTGTACGCGAAATGATGATTACGGATGTACCGCCAATCAGCGCGGATACACCGGAAAGTGAGGTGACCACGCTGTTCGAACGCTATGACCTTGTCTCCGCGCCGGTTGTGGATGCCGGGGGCAAACTGGTTGGACGTATCACCATCGATGATGTAGTGGATGTGATGATTGACGAAGCAGATCACTCTCTGCTGGGTATGGCTGGCCTGACCGAAGACGATGATACTTTTGCGCCTATCATGCGGACCGCCAGAAGCCGCGCCTTCTGGCTGGGTACAAACCTGCTCACGGCTTTTCTGGCCTCAGCTGTTATCAACCTCTTTGAGGAAACCATTGCCAAGGTTGTGGCACTCGCCGTGCTCATGCCAATTGTTGCCAGCATGGGCGGGGTCGCCGGATGCCAGACCCTGACACTGGTCATAAGAACCATGGCCCAGGGTGACCTGATGGAAAGTAACCAGCGCTGGTTTATCAACCGCGAACTTGCGGTTGGTGCCTTGAACGGGATCTTCTGGGCGCTGATTGTTGCGCTGGCAGCATCACTGGTGTTTGGTGACGCCATGCTGGGCGCCATTATTGCAACTGCTTTGGTCATCAACATGGTCACCGCGGCATTCGCCGGCGCAGTTTTACCTTCATTGCTCAAGGCTATCAAGATAGACCCTGCTGTGGCAGGTACGGTAGTGCTTACAACCATCACAGACGTGGTAGGCTTTGTCTCTTTCCTGGGACTCGCCACACTCTTCTATGCCTGACAATGACCTTCCGGATGATGACTTTGACCCCGACTACGTCAGCAAATCACAGCGCAAACGCGATGTGCATGCGCTGCGAGACCTTGGGGCAAGGCTGCTTGACGTACCAAATGACCAGTTGGAAAAAATCTCGGAGCCCAGACTCATTGAGGCGGTACTGGCTGCCCGCAAGATTACCCGGGGCAGTGCTCGACGACGCCAGCTCCAGTACATTGGCAAGCTGATCAGAACGGAAGACCTCGGTGATGAGGTTCAGCAGATTGTTGACCGTCTCGACGCGGGTTCAAGGGCCCACACCGCCCACTTCCACCAGCTCGAACTCTGGCGGTCACGACTCGTCGAGGGTGACGATACTGCACTCAGCGAAATTATCGAGAGCTACCCGGACGTTGATATCCAGCATCTTCGCCAGCTTACCCGGCAGGCAACCAGCGAGCGGGACGCCGGGCGCCAGCCACCGGTTCACTACCGCAAGCTGTTCCAATATCTCAAGCAGATCAGCGAATCCCCGGATTAACCTTCTCGAAGCGATCAAGACCTAAGGGACCAGGCGCCGCTGCTTGCCAACCGGCATTGCACGGCGAAATTCATGCACTCT
Organism: Pseudomonadota bacterium; assembly: GCA_047947185.1. Lineage (GTDB taxonomy): Bacteria > Pseudomonadota > Gammaproteobacteria > Pseudomonadales > Azotimanducaceae > JANQJA01. The sequence goes on along the minus strand of CP170502.1, from coordinate 4,678,627 downwards.
CGCCAGGTCCAGCTCCGCCACCAGGATGTCTTCTCCTTCACCCGTACGGCAGATAAGGTCACCCCAGGGGTCAACAATCATACTGTGACCAAAGGTTTCCCGACCTGAATCGTGGCTCCCACCCTGGCAGGCTGCGACCACGTAACTGAAATTCTCGATTGCCCTGGCCCTGACAAGCACTTCGAAGTGCGCCTCCCCGGTGGGCCGTGTGAACGCCGAGGGAATTGTTATCACCTCAGCTCCCATATCGAACAGGCGGCGATAAAGTTCGGGGAACCGTATGTCGTAACATACCGAGAGGCCCACCCGGCCAATTGTGGTATCCACCACAACCACATCGCTGCCGGGCTCAAAAGTTTCTGACTCCTGGTAATGCCGATGGCTGTCATTGACGTCAACATCAAACATGTGGATCTTGTCGTACCTCGCAACCTCAACACCCGCAGGGTCGTAGACAAATGATGCGGCCCGCACGCGTGGGACGGGTACCGCCGTGCCGTCAGGCCGGATGCTGCTGGGCAATGTCCCGGCAAAAATCCACAGCCCCGTGTCACGGGCAAGTACTGCCATCAGTTCACGGAGTACAGGACTTTCCCCGATGTCGCGCGGCCTGACCGCACCCAGGGCGCCAAAGTTCTCGGGCAGGAATACGGCTTCAACCCCGCGGGTAGCAGCCTCCCGGATCATTGCGTCGACTCGCTTCATGTTGGTATCGAGGTGTTGACTGCTCAACATCTGCAGTACGGCGACGCGATGTTTCATTGCCCTGGGCTTCCCTGGTCCGGAGTGGGTGTCGGTACAGATTCCGGCTCATCAGCCTGTTCCTCCTGTTCCCGAACGGAGTCGTTAAATATCGAGACAAACTCGATGACAGGCTGGTCAATCGTACCCGAAATCCGGTACTTGGCACTGGTCATCTGGTTGATCTGGTTCTCAAAGACCTTCTGCGCCAGCCATACGCCGGCGCCAACAATTGGCCCGGTTGCAATGGCGGAGTAAGCGGCATACCAGGGCAGGTTCCGGCTCAGTGGCAGCGTCACTATCATATCGTTGTCGAGTTCGTTCGTGTTGAGATCAACGGTTCCCCCAACTTTGAAAATACTGCCCGCTCCCTCTATGACAAATTGCTCAACAACGCTGACGCGACCGGTATCCAGCCGGGCCGTACCTGTAATGTCACTAAAGCTGAAGCCCTTGTTGACCACGTCGGAAAAATCAAAGCGGAAGCGCCTGGCCAGGGACGCAAAATCGAAGATTCCAAGCAGGCGCAGGGCGCCGGTACCGGAATCGGCCTGGACAAATCGTCCCGACCCTTCCCGCAGGTGAACCAGGCCTTTCATGGTATCAAGATCCACCATGGCGGGTGACCCGGGCCAACTCACTTCAGCGTCAATGACAACACCCTCTCCCTCAATACTCGAGGCAAAACCCCACTGTTTCAATGCGGCTGCAAGGTCGGGCACGCGAATACGTCCCTCAAATTGGCTGGTCCCCTTGTCGGGCTGCCACAGGACCCTTGCCCCTGGTTCGATGGCGAGCCCCTTAACCTCTGCGGTCAGGTCTTCGAGCCTGCCACCCGCGGCTTCGGGCCGAAAACCGAACTGCCAGGCTCCGTAGTTTTCTCCATCAATATTCAGTTCATCCAGTTGAAAGTCGATCGCGGACAAGGTCGCCGGATCTGTATCCGCCAGCGGATCGGCAACTGTGGAACCTGCGGTATCAGGTTCCGGTGACGACTTGAGGTTGAGGTACTCAAGTGAAACATCCAGGGGCGAGTCGTTGTCCGGCACACGAATGAGTCCAGAGAGCATCTCGTTGGTCAACCCGACATTCCAGCTCGCGTCTCCCCGCGATATGTAGGTTGCAACGCGGTCGAGCGACATCCCAAACGCCTCAAGCGTGCCTATGTCCAGATCGATGGATTCCAGTTGCCTGGCAATTTCTGATTCAAGTGAAGCATCGAAACGTTGTTCAAGGAAACTGGTCAGATCCGTCCACTCATCGTAATTCGCAAACGGGAGATCACCCGACACTTTCAGTGACTCATAGGTGATTGCACCCATGGGCGAGGCGCCAAAGTGGAATCGCCCCCCCACCAGCCTGCCATCGGTGACCTTGAGTGAACCGCGCGTACTGTCGCCCAGCGTCAAATCAACACGCTGCCCATCAGGAAGAAAAGACTGCCGATACACCAGCAGTTCGGGTACCGCGGCTGACTTCGCCAGGGGTCGTGGCAGATCCAGCGCTACACCCAGGAGAGCTGACGTTGCCTCAACCCAGGCAAGTTCGCCGGCTCGGTCGCCAAAAGGTACATGCACATAGGCGTTGTAATCAGTCATCCCCGCGGTACGCGCCAGTAGTGGCTGTCCCGACCAGTCCAGCAGGCTTTTCATGTCTACCTGGCCCGACACGCTGATGCCAATTGCCCCGCCCGCTTCATCCGCTTGCGTTGCAATGGAAGCCACCACGGGAAATCCGAACAGCGACGCATCAATTCGTTCCGCCGCCAGTCCACTGGACGTGGTGTAGTAAAGTTGACCGCTGATTGCCTGGATATCCAGGTCCCAGGGATTCATCTGGATATGACTGTCTGCCAAGGCAAGCGCCAGGTCAACTGTTACCGGCGCGGGGTCTCGGCCGAGTGGAATCGTCAGGGCAAGCTTGCCAGCGAGCCGACCTTCACCGGACCAACCAGCCGCCATGTTACCTGTGGCGCCGGCCAGTGGTGTTTCATTGAGAAATCTTATGCCGGTACTGGTATCTCCCCTGACCGAACCCGAGACGAATACCGCTTCAGGTGGGACATCAAACGTCAGCGGCACGTCAACGGTCGCGGCAGTGATTTCGGCGCCCCATGACTGGCCGCTCGCATCACTGGTAAACACGCCCCAATTGCCGATGTAGAGTGAGGTGCGCAACGCTTCCAATGCTGGCCATTCAGGGGCATAAACCAACTCCCCGTCCGAAATATTGAAATACATCTCGAAGACTTTACTTGGCCGGGGTGCGGTCTTGTCCAGCGTGCCGTGAAACAACAGCCCCGCTTCGTCTACCTTACCATCGACAATCGCGACATCAAGCCAGCGGCGGAGATCATCCGGCAGCGTGTTGGGCAGGTAGCGGGTGCCGCGTCTAAGCTCACCCGACTGTATACCCAGTTCAAGCGCCCAGGTTCGATCAACCGGTGCTGCCGCCAGATTAATCTGCAGTTGCCCCTTTGCTGTCATGGAACCATCGTTAAGCGCCATCAGCGAACTTGTCAGCACCGGAAATTCGCCAGAGAGATCAACCCTGATACGTGCCCTGGTGTCATCAAAAGACCAGGACTCGGAAAACGTGGATGGCAGAGACAGGACAAAACCCGAATCCAGTACATCAACAAAGCCGCCCCGCTCTGTCATGGAAAAGTAACCGCTGACGTCCTCGATACCGGGGGAGCCGCGGTAGGAGTTAAGTGTCACTTCACCCAGTTCACCGGCAACCTGGAACCGTGGCGCTTGCTCCGGTTCCAGGCGTACATTTGCCAGCAAATTCCTCAAGGTACCACCGGGTGCCAGCGCAACTGCTGCCGCCAGGGTATCCCCGGAAATTACTCCCAGTTCTGCGGCCAGCGTCGTCACCAGTCGAGCGACCCTGCCAAGGTCAAGTGCGGGTAGGTTGATACCAATACTCAGACTGTCTTCTTCCGCAAAAAAAGAGAGACCAACAGCGTCGAGCCAGACCTTTTGTTCCCCTCGCACCAATTCAAGTTTCGACAGGTCCACCTGCATGTTGCGAAATGAACTGCCGCGCGCACTGAAGTTGGCGGTGGCACCGGTCAGCAGGACACGTTCTTCACCAGCCGATGTGACGTGAAGGGACTCAAGCAGGGGCCTGCCGACGAATTCGAACTCACCATCCACGCACCTCAGCCAGAAATCACCACTGAACGCCGACTGCCGCCCGGAGAGTTGCCCGCCTGCCGGTATCAGGTCCGACAGCTCAAGCTGCGGCAATTGAAGGTAGAGATCTGCCCTGAAAGTTTCAAACTCCCTCGGGTCACCGGCGTAACGTCCAATCAGTTCAAACCTGCTTGGTGCATCATTCTCCTGGTGGAGCGTGAGCGGCATTGACAGCGACTTTTCAGGTCCATCTGCCAGCAACACGAAAGGTACGCCAGATTGGTTGGTTAAACGGTAAGTACGTCGCTGTCCCTGGATGTTGATATCAACACCGCTGATATCAACCCGCATGAGGTGCGAAAGACTCACAAGCAATGGCTGGACGTCCATGCCACCCCGCCGCCTGGGCATACCGCGAACTGACCAGAGCCCTGCCTCGTCCTGGATAATGTCCAGCCTGACCCCATCTACCACCAGGTCCCGTACCACAAGATTCCGTTCCCACAATGACGCAAAGGCATCGACCCTGGCAAAAAGGCTGTCAACGGCCACTGCGACGACAGCCTCCCCACCAATTGTGAGCCTGTCGATTTGTATCATGGGATCAAAATAGGTCCAGTCACCACTGATCGAACCAATACTGACAGGAACGTTCAGGCCGCGGGAAAGCTGCGCTTCAATATCGGCACGGAAACCGCTGACATTGGCAACCAGCGTGCGGCCAATGCTCACGTAGCTCGCAGCGACGACCAGCATCGCCAGCAGGATGCCTTCGAGTACCGAAACGATCAGCCGTCCCGGTTTCATCTGTCAACGCTTCGATTCAACCAGCACAACGTCAAATTGCTCCTGGGTATAACTGGCCTCAACCTGAAAAGCGAGTTTTGCCCCCAACATCTCTTCAAGCTCCCTAACGCAGGCAGCATCTTCGTCAAGCAGCCGGTCCACAACCGCCTGTGCCGCCATGATGACACAGTCATATCGACGGATATCCCGGAACTTGCGCCGCACATCGCGGAATATCTCGAGGCAGACAGACTCGGCTGACTTGACGAATCCCCTGCCGCTGCAGGTTGGACAGGGCTCACACATCATTTTCAACAGGCTCTCGTGCGTGCGTTTGCGCGTCATCTCAACCAGGCCCAGATCAGAGATCTCCGTTATTTTCCACTTCACGCGATCAGTCTGCTGGCCTTTCTCCAGGGTCCGGAGTACCTGACGTTTGTGCTCCTCATTGATCATGTCGATGAAATCGATAATCACAATGCCGCCAATGTTCCTGAGCCTGAGCTGGCGCGGAATGGCAGCAGCCGCCTCGAGATTGGTGCGGTAGATGGTTTCTTCGAGATCCCGGCGCCCCACAAACGCCCCGGTGTTCACATCAACTGTGGTCATCGCTTCAGTCTGGTCCACAACAAGGTAACCACCCGACTTCAGCGGGACCTTGCGATCAAGTGCTGTCTCAATCTGGTCCTCAAGATGGTGGGCATCAAACAGCGGGACTTTGGCAGTCACGAGTTCAAGCAGGTCAACCTTTTCCGGAATGAAGTCACTCAGGAATCGGCTGATTACCTCGTGTGTTGCCCTGTTATCAACCAGGATTCGCTGGGTATCCCGGTTAATGATGTCCCGCATTGCCCGAAGGGGTAGCGGCAGGTCTTCGTAAATGCGGTTGGGCGCACGGGCCTCAGCCACATCCTGCTTGACGAGTTGCCAGCGGGCCCGCAGCAGGGCTGCGTCCTGCAGGATTTCTGCTTCGCTCGCACGTTCCGATGCCGTCCTGATGATAAAGCCATCACCCTGTTCCGGGCTGCAGACCGAACCGACCAGGGTACGAAGCCTCTCCCGCTCGGTCTCGTCTTCAATACGCTGGGAAACGCCGATTTGGGAGGTTGTCGGCATGTAAACCAGGAAACGTGAGGCCAGCGAAACGGCTGTTGTCACTCGCGCACCTTTGGTACCAATCGGCTCTTTTGTGACCTGCACCAGGACTTCCTTGCCGTCATGCAGCACGTCCGTAATCGGTGGATACCGAAAATCCGGGCCCCGCTCCTCCCTGACGGCGTCGTGCACATCCACGAGATCGGTGATGTGCATAAAAGCCGCGCGCGCCTGCCCTATGTCAACAAACGCACTTTGCATGCCCGGCAAGATCCGACTTACCTTGCCCTTGTAGATGTTTCCCAGGGTACCGCGGGTGTGGAATCTCTCAATAAAAATCTCCTGCAAGAGCCCCTGGGATACTACCGCAACGCGCGTCTCATGTCGGGAGACACTGATGATGACCTCTTCTGACATGTGCGTGTATTTCCTGTTTCATATCAAATTCTGTCTTTGCTGCTGGCCTGCCAGCGCCAGGCAATCTACGCCAAAACGCCTGAGCGCCAGGAACGTTTCAAGCAGGGGCAGGCCAACCACATTACTGTAACTACCCGTTATCCGCTCAACGAGTACTGCGCCCAGTCCCTGTATGCCGTAACCGCCAGCCTTGTCCAGCGGTTCGCCGCTGGCCCAATAATCTTCTGCCTCATCCATGCTTAGTTGTCGAAAATGAACGATAGTTTCGACCGCAAACTGGCAGATCTCGTCCCCGGCCGCCATCGCAACCGCTGTCACAACGCGATGGGGCCGACCGGATAACAACAGCAGCATGTTCAGCCCGTCTGCCCGGTCAACAGGTTTCGCAAACACCTCCTGATCAATTGTCACAATGGTGTCAGCACACAGCACAACACGGCTGTTTTCGGCGACCAATTTACGCACCGCCACCATTTTTTCTCGTGCCATACGCTCCACGTACTGATCGGGTGATTCATTGTCGCGTCGCGCTTCATCAATACTGGAAACCACTACCTCAAAAGGTACGCCAATCTGGCGCAGAAGCTCAGCCCTGCGGGGTGAACCCGAGCCGAGTACAATCGGGCCTGTTGCCAGCTGATGCGCTTTGGTAACCACTCAGGTCACGTTAAACAGCCGGCGCAGGTAGCGCAGGATCAGGAATACCCAGGGCCACAAGAAGGCGCTGACCACCGAGGGTAACAGATACCAGAAACTCCACTCTGCCAGGCCCGCAATGCTCTCGATCCAGAAGTTGATCAGTTGGTTCAGACCGACAATCCCGAACACAATCAGGCTTTGTTGCCATATGCGGAACATGCGGAGCCGCTGGTACAGGCTTTGTGCAATATAAGCCACGATAATGTAGGCGATACCATGTTGGCCAAGCAGGTCCCCCAGCAGGACATCCATCATCAGGCCGACAAACCAGGCAACAGCAATACCAATTCGCTGCGGCAGTGCGATCACCCAGTAAATGAGCGCCAGGACAACCCATTCGGGGCGCAGGTACCCCACCTCCGACGGGACATATGCCGGCAGGTTAATGACCGACAGTATCATGGCGACAAGGAAGGTTGTCGCCACAACCCATAAACCATTGGCTCGAATGTTAACCATCCCTTCCATCGGTTCCAGCGTTCCTTGTGAGATTGGCTTCAGTGAAAACGAGCAGGACGTGGCGACTCCGGTCAAGCAGCGCAGTGGGTACCGCCCTGACTTCCGCAAAAGGTTTGCCTGGATCGTGTTTCACGTATTTCACAACACCAACGGGGTAACCTGTCGGAAACCGGTCACCCAGGCCTGAACTGACGAGCAGATCCCCCTCGCGAATATCTGCGGTGTCCTGCACGTGCATGAGCTCAAGTTCCCTGGATGCGCCCGTACCCTGCGCGATGAGCCGCAGATTGCTGCGAACCACCTGTACCGGGATAGAATGTGAGAGGTCGCTGATCAGGAGCACTCTGGAGACATAAGGACTGACTTCAATAACCTGCCCCATCAGGCCTTCTGCATCCAGTACAGGCTGACCCACAAAAGCGCCATCAAGGGTACCCTTGTCGACAATAACCTCATGTCGCTCGGGGTCAGGGTCAACACCAATGAGTTCCGCCACAAGGACATTGTCCTGCAGTTTGGATGAAGACCCCAGCAGATCGCGCAGACGATTATTTTCCGCCGCCAGGGCTGCCATCTTTTCTGTCTTGGCCTTGAGGAGCAGGAGATCCTGTTCCAACAGGGTGATGGTTGCCTGCATCTCATCGCGGGTTGCAATCACCTCCCTGACTCCGGCAACCGTCCTGTTGGGGAGGTCCGCCGCCACGACCACTGGTGTTACCAGCAGGGTGAGCCCTGCTCGTACGTCATCAAGGTAGCCAGAAAGATGGTCCACTACCATAAGTGCCAGGGACAGAAGCGTAAGCCCCAGCATCTTGTAGCCAACAGTAGACTCTTCGAGAAACAGTGATTTGATGAGAACCTTCCCGTTGTTTTACTACACCAACTCCCGCTTTTTACTGCATTGACAGGAAATCATCACCGCGGGAGTCCATCAACTCCAGCGCCTTCCCACCGCCCCTCGCAACACATGTTAGCGGATCTTCCGCGACAATAACCGGCAAACCCGTCTCACTGGATAGCAGCCGATCCAGTTCCCGCAGCAGCGATCCGCCTCCGGTCAGCACCAGGCCACTCTCGGCGATATCCGAAGCAAGTTCCGGTGGTGTTTGTTCCAGCGCACCTTTTACCGCCTGCACGATGACAGACAGTGGTTCCTGCAGGGCTTCCAGAATTTCATTGCTGTTCAGCGTAAAACTCCTCGGCACACCTTCGGCAAGGTTGCGGCCGCGAACATCTATCTCGCGGACTTCACTGCTGGGGAAAGCCGTGCCAATTTCCTGCTTGATTCGTTCAGCCGTTGCATCACCAATCAGGCTTCCCTGGGTGCGCCTTACGTAAGCCGTTATCGCTTCATCAAACCGGTCCCCGCCAACGCGCACGGACTGGGCGTAAACCACACCATTTAACGAAATGACGGCAATTTCTGTTGTGCCACCACCAATATCAACAACCATGGTGCCCACGGCCTCATGCACCGGCAGGCCGGCGCCAATCGCCGCCGCCATAGGCTCCTCGATCAGCCGAACATCCCGTGCGCCCGCACTGACTACCGATTCCCTGATGGCGCGACGCTCAACCTCGGTTGACTGGCAGGGTACACAAACCAGCACCCGTGGACTTGGGCGGATAAAACTGTTCTCGTGCACCTTCTTGATAAAATGCTGCAGCATTTTTTCGGTTACCTGGAAATCGGCAATCACACCATCTTTCAACGGTCGTATGGCGGTGATGTTCCCTGGCGTACGCCCCAGCATGCGCTTGGCATCAATACCTACCGCGGCAACACTCTTCTGGTTATTGTTGGTTCGGATCGCCACAACCGATGGCTCATTCAGAACAATCCCCTGCTCTCGAACATATATCAGCGTATTGGCCGTTCCCAGATCTATTGAAAGGTCATTGGAGAACATTCCCCGCAGTCGTTTAAACATCGGCCGTCAATTCCTTGTGAGGTAAAAAGCGCCACTTGAGGCCTTTACCTATTGCTTTCAAAAGCACCCGTAACCCTATCATTTTGTTTGAAAATTCTACTTAACCGAGTAAGTTTATCAGATCGACAGGCGAAAAATAGTGGGCAATCAGTACAGAACCTGATCTTACGCGAAGACTTCCCGGGAATAATGGACGGCCGGTGGATAAATCATTAGCATTCGGGGCCCGGAGAATGCGGAAACACGGCTATGAAAGTTAACATGGAGGTGGTGAACAACGTCGCTACCCTCGCCAGGCTCAAGCTCGATGAAGGCCAGGCCGAAGCGCTGGCACAAAGCATGGAGAAAATCCTGGATATGGTCGAAGAAATGCAGGCTGTTGATACGGCCGGCGTTATCCCCCTGTCGCACCCGCTGGATTCCGTTCAACCACTCCGCCCGGACGATGTTGAGGACTTCATAGACCGTGATCGCTGGCAGACGCTTGCGCCGGAGACCGAGGCTGGCTTCTACCTTGTCCCGAGAGTCGTGGAGTAATGGCGCCGGACGCTGTCGCCAGCATCAGGGATACCCTGCGGGCACTTGATCGCGGCGATTACTCGGCGCGGGAACTCACGCAATATTACCTGGACAGAATCAACCAGGATCCACACAACGCGTTTATTACGGTCACCCCGGAAGTCGCCCTCGCCCAGGCTGAGGCTGCAGATTCAGCCCGTGCATCCGGGCAGGCACCCCCGCTGGCGGGTATTCCCATTGCCCACAAGGATATTTTCTGTACCAGGGACATCCGCACTACAGCCGGATCCCGCATGTTGGACAATTTTGTCTCGCCGTTTGACGCAACTGTTGTTGAGCAGATGAGCCGGGCGGGTACCGTTTGCCTTGGCAAAACCAACATGGACGAATTTGCCATGGGCTCATCCAACGAGACCAGCTACTACGGCCCCACAAAAAACCCCTGGAACCCTGACCTGGTACCGGGGGGGTCAAGTGGTGGCTCCGCGAGTGCGGTTGCTGCCGGACTCTGCATCGCTGCAACCGGTACGGATACCGGCGGCTCCATACGCCAACCCGCTGCATTCTGCGGCCTCACGGGCATCAAGCCAACCTATGGGCGCGTGTCACGCTGGGGCATGATTGCCTATGCCTCCAGCCTGGACCAGGGCGGGCCCATCGCCCGTTCTGCCGAGGACGCGGCCCTCATCCTCGAGGCCATGGCAGGCCACGATCCCAGGGATTCCACCTCTGTGGCGCAAGAGGTACCGGCATACGGCTCGCTGCTTGATCAGCCTGTGGCAGGTCTGCGCATTGGAATCTGCCAGGAATATTTTGGTGATGGCCTCGCACCCGGTTCAGCGGCACTCATTACCGCGGCACTGCGCCTGCTCGAATCCCGGGGCGCCAAACTGGTTGACGTGAGCTTGCCGCATACCGCCTATTCCATCCCTGCCTACTACGTCATTGCCCCGGCGGAAGCGTCGACCAATCTCTCCCGATATGACGGGGTCAGGTTCGGATATCGCTGTCCTGATCCGGTTGATATCGAGGATCTGTACAGTCGCTCAAGAAGCGAGGGGTTTGGTGCCGAGGTCAAGCAGCGCATCATGGTTGGCGCCTTTGCGCTCTCCGAGGGCTATTTTGATGCCTATTACGGTAAAGCGCAGCAGGTTCGCCGGCTGATTCGGGATGACTTTGCCCAGGTATTTACTGGAGTTGACCTGATCGCGGGTCCCGTCTCACCCGACGTTGCCTTTCCGCTTGGGGACAAGACAAACGACCCTGTCGCCATGTACCTGCAGGACATCTACACCATTGCCTCAAATCTCGCCGGGCTGCCTGCCATGTCCCTGCCGGTGGGTTTTGTTAACGGACTCCCTGTCGGCATGCAACTGATCGGCAACTATTTTGATGAAGCGCGGATGCTGGCGGCGGCACACCAGTTCCAGATTGAAACAGACTGGCATCTGCAGACGCCAGGCGGGAAAGCCACATGAGTATTAATGACTTTGAGGCTGTCATCGGGTTGGAAATCCATGTACAGCTGAATACCCGGACTAAAATATTTTCTGCTGCCAGTACAACTTTTGGGGCAGGACCCAATACCCAGGCCAGCCTTGTGGATCTGGGTTTTCCCGGGGTATTGCCGGTCGTGAACGAGGCGGTTTTCAGGAAAGCCGTCGCATTTGGCCTGGGTATTGGTGCAACAATCAACCGCCGGTCGAGTTTTGACCGGAAAAACTACTTCTATCCGGACCTCCCCAAGGGGTACCAGATTACCCAGCTTGCTGCACCCATAGTGGTGGGCGGCAAGGTTGTGGTCACAACACCCGAAGGAGAATCCCTGGAAGTCCGGGTTACGCGCGCCCACCTTGAGGAAGATGCCGGCAAGTCGGTCCATGAAGACTTCCATGGCCAGTCCGGCATTGATCTGAACAGGGCCGGGACACCCTTGCTGGAGATTGTTTCAGAACCCGACATGCACAGCGCCTCCGAGGCTGTCGCTTATGCCCGCCAGATTCACCAGCTTGTGACCTACCTGGATGTCTCTGACGGTGACATGTCGCAGGGGTCTTTCCGTTGTGACGCCAACGTCTCGGTACGCCGCCACGGCGACACGACACTCGGAACCCGCACGGAGACCAAGAACGTCAATTCCTTCCGCTTTCTTGAGCGCGCCATCAACTATGAAATCGACCGACAGGTTGCCCTGCTCGAGTCCGGGGGGCGGGTCATCCAGGAAACGCGGCTCTTTGACCCCGACCGGGACGAAACCCGGTCCATGCGCAGCAAGGAAACGGCCATGGACTACCGCTACTTCCCGGACCCGGACCTGCTACCCGTAGAATTGACGGAGAGTTTTGTCGAATCAATCAGGCAGTCCATGCCCGAGTTGCCCGGGGCCAAAATCCATCGATTTATCAATGATTACGACCTGCCACCCGAGGACGCCAGGGTGCTGGCCTCAAGTCGCGCGCTGGCAGACTATTTTGAAACCGTGGCAAGCGTGGGTGGTGATGCCAAGCTCGCCTCCAACTGGGTCCGGGTTGAACTGCTCGGGCGCCTGAATCGGGATGACCAGATGATCAGCGCATCCCGGGTCACGCCGGAAGATCTCGGCAGGATCATCAGCCGGATCAAGGACGGCACCATCTCGGGGAAAATTGCCAAAACGGTATTTGATGCCCTGTGGAACGATGAAGCAGCCAGCCCTGACGACTATATAAACCAGCAGGGACTGACCCAGGTATCCGATTCGTCGGAGCTTGCGCCAATTATTGACCGCATCATTGCAGCCAACCCTGCCCAGGCGGAACAATTCAGAGCGGGCAAAACCAAACTATTGGGCTTTTTTGTTGGCCAGGTCATGAAAGAAACAGGCGGCAAAGCCAACCCGCAGCAGGTTAACGAACTGGTCAGCGCAAGACTGCTGGAATGAGCAGCCAGGGGCTAATCCTGGAAGGCGGCCAGAAAACGCTCTATACGGGCGGCGTTTGCACCCACGTCGCTCTGGCCGACCCGGGACACGGAACGCACGTCAATCACGGAGCCTGCACCAGAGGGCCTGACCCTGACCACCAGGTCATCCTTGAAACCAAACCAGAAGGTTGTTGCAACCGCCTCGACAATACCAGCCGGCGGATCAATGTTGATGACTTCCAGTCCCTGGTCTGACAGCACCTCGGCTGCCCTCGCGACGGCAGCATCAACCGTCAGGCTGCTTTGCAATGGTTTGACGTTCGGATAGGCAGCAGCTTGCATCCGCGCCATTTCCTCCGGCGGAATCTGTTCCATGCCATACACCAGGTCATTGGGCGCATTGGTTCGCAGTGGTACCGCTGCAAAAAAAGCCGGCGGATCCGCCGTATCGGTTGTTATGTCATGAATCGGGGGTACCGAGGTGCCTTTGGCCATCTGGGGTACCATGATCACCAAAGGCACCAGGCTCAGTGCCAGTGATATCAGCACCAGATTGCGGTTCCGCGTCAGTCCCTTGCTGTTACTCACAACAGCCATGACCAGTGCAACAACAAACACCAGGATCGAAATCACCAGCGCAATCAGCAGGCTGACCAGGGATTGCTGCAACGGTGAGATCTCAAACTTGTAACCGAGCGGACCCGCCAGCAGGAGAAGCAGCGCCACTATGGCGCTGACCAGCATCAGACGGCTCCACCATCTCAACTCTTCCATATCTCATCCTTTACCAGCTTGTCGGGTAAGGACCCTACCCCGGGATTGGTATCCAGCTCCGGGCGGTCCGGGGAATCAAACAACCTTGATATGCCAGGGTTCGTAGCGTACACCCAGCAGGTTGTCTTCCGGGTAGCGCATATCCACATAGCCCAGGTCGAGCAGGCGCCTGAACTCGTCAGTTCGGGCAAAATCAGCGGTGAAGTTACGTGTACCGAAGCCTGCCTTGCCCACGTCAAAGTCGCCAATCCCGTGGAATGAGTGCCCCGGCGGTGCCAGGCTCCGCGATGCACGGGACAGGTTACCCTTGGACTGGATTGTCTTGGCGAGGAACAGGTAAGTCTGTTTGACAATACTGCGTATGCCGGATGTCAACACAATGTCGCCACCGACATCCTTCTGAACCTTGCGATACAGCGCCAGCGAATCACCCTTGAACAGGAAGTGGCCGGTACTGGCGATCCTTACCGTGTCTCTCTCGGGCACCCTGGCGGTCAGTTCCGTGATCACCTTGTTGCCAAGAAAGCCGTATCGCTGGGCATTCTCGGAGAAAATTTCTTCCAGGAAATTTTCCTCCTCGGCAGGAAAAGCACCAACACTTTCGTACCGGCGGCTGTAGTTCAACATGTCATCGAACGCCAGTACGTTAAAGTTGCCGTGACCTACCAGGCTCTGGACACGGTCCATGCGTTTGAAGGTGGACAACAACACCGCGTACCTGTCAGCGGAGAGGAATACGTCCTCGAAGTGCTCTGCCTCAAAATTGTGCATCTTCTCGAGGTAACCATCGAGATCATCTGTCTCAACACGAGATGCAAGACCACCGGCCTGGAAGGTTTCAAGATACGCTGCCAGGTCCGGGCCGGGACCATCCAGATACAGGATTGCTTCAGCCAATTCGTCCGGGTGGGCTGGTATGTCCTCAAGCAAGGGTACTACCGGAGAAACAGTTTCACCCGCCCGCCAGATCAGGTGTCCACCCACGGCGGCAGCAGTACCTGCCGAGAAGACCTTAAGGAAGTCCCTTCTATCCACCAGCCACCTGAGAAACGTAACAAAACCCGGGACACAGATAGTACCCCCTAACCGGGCCCTTTTCTAGACAACACCCCTATATAACCAGTTCAGACCGTGCCCAGGCGGTAATCTTCTTGTAATCCGCCTTGCCATTGCTTGCCCGGCCCAGGTCGGCAATTGCCAGGATCCTCTTGGGACATTTGTAACCGGCCAGGTGTTCACGCACATGCGCTCGCAACCTTGCCTCATCCAACATGGCACCAGGACGCAACTGGACTACTGCCGTCACGGCCTGCCCCCACTTGTCGTCAGGAACCCCGACTACCAGCGCATCGTAGACAGCAGGATCAAGTTTCAACACTTCCTCAACTTCCTCGGGGAACACCTTCTCACCCGCCGTATTGATACACACGCTGCCCCGTCCCAGCAGCGTGAGCGAGCCATCAGCCTCCACTGTGCACCAGTCACCCGGAATGGAATAGCGCACACCGTCTATCACCGGAAAAGTCTTTGCTGATTTTTCCGGATCCTTGTAATAGCCACTGGGAATGCCGCCCATGCGCGCAACAAAACCGATTTCGCCGGAACCCGGTTCAACTGGCCGGTGATCCTCGGTAAATACCCGAGTACGTTCATTTACCATGAACTTGCCTATGCCCTGCCCACCCGCTGCGGTTGTTGTTGAAGTACCGAAACCCACCGCTTCAGATGCACCAAACGAGTCAATCAGGGTGAGATGCCTGTTGTGGGCGAGCAGCCCCTGCTTCGCCTCGGGGCTCCACATGACGCCTGAAGACAGGATGCTCTGCAGGGAAGATATGTCGTAGTGGCCCGGCTTGTCATCAAGCACCTGTAGCAACGGTTTGGCAAACGCGTCGCCGACAATTGCCATGGACGCGATCCCGTGGTCCTGTACCAACTGCCAGGTTTCCTCCGGGTCGAACCTCGGTGTATTGGTGGTCACCACACAACCGCCACCCATCATGACCCCTATTGAAGTAAAGAGTCCCGTGCCATGCATCTGGGGGCATACGGGGAAAGACCGACGGCCACCACCCGCGGCCTTGACGTTGGCCGCATGTTCGGCAATTGATTCAGGAGGAATCATGTTGGTTGCAGGCGTTGCACCCCTGGCACCGGACAACCAGTGGTTCTGTTGTTCCCACATCACCCCCTTGGGCATACCCGTTGTGCCACCGGTGTACAGGAACAGCATGTCTTCACCCGACCGCCGAATGTCGAGCCGCTCACCCGGGCCAGCTGATGCCATCAACTCATAAGACTCAGCACCGGGCAGGAGCCT
Source organism: Pseudomonadota bacterium (assembly GCA_047947185.1). Classification (GTDB taxonomy): domain Bacteria; phylum Pseudomonadota; class Gammaproteobacteria; order Pseudomonadales; family Azotimanducaceae; genus JANQJA01. Next base: position 4,662,845 of record CP170502.1, on the reverse strand, counting down.
ATCCTCGTCATGCAGTTGCATCCAGACAGACACGCCTGGCAGGCGGGCCCGGATTGCGGCAACCTGGGGGGCAAACTCAGCGTCAAACAGGACCGCTTTTGCATCCGAGTTGTCGAGAATGTAGGTCAGTTCTTCTTCCACATAACGGTAGTTGACGTTGACATGAACCAGGCGCGCCTTGAAGCAGGCGGCAAGGAGTTCCATGTAGGCAGAGTGGTTGCGAAGGTAGAACGCAACCTTGTCTCCCGTACCAAGCCCTCGCGCCAGCAGGCCGCTGGCGAGATTGTTACTACGTGCATCAAACTCCGCCCAGGTAGTCTCCTGGTACTGGTGGATCAGGGCAGGCGCGGTTCCCGGCATGACATCCGCGACAGCCTCCAGCATGTCACCATAATTCCACATACCGACCCAACCTCCCTCAATGATGATGTGCAGAGGGTAAGCCAGTCGCGGGAAGGTGGCAATCACAGGCAACCGTCATGGACTTGCGCGCTGCTGCACCACTAAGATAGCACTATCCGGAAATTTGGGAGCAGGACATGAAAGTACGCATTTTCAGACAGCGAGTGTCACAGGTTCACGAAAGTGAAGTCGAAATCAATGACTGGCTGGCTGAAATGGCTGGCAAGATCAAGGTTGAGTTTGTCCAGCAGTCTTCATACATGACGGACAACAGCGAAAACGGCCACCCTGGGTACATTGTCTCGGTCTGGTACACCGAGCTCTGACGAGCCATGGCAGGGCTGGAGTCGGTGATCAGTTCAGAATGGCCCTGAAAAAAGGCTAACCGCTGGCGAACGGGACCCCGCGCACATATACCGCGGCCGGTGTGGCAAGGGCCGCCAGGTCCTGCAGCGGGTTCTGCTCAAGCAGCAACAGGTCAGCCGAAAGCCCCGGTGCAATACGCCCGGTGACAGAACCAAGCCCGATAGCCGCTGCACAATCGCTGGTAGCCGCACGCAATACCGCAGCATTGTCGAGCCCTGCAAAGTGGGCAAAAACAGGCAGGGCCCTGGGCAGGTCATGGTGAAACACATTGGGAATACCCGCGTCAGTTGACGCGATCAGCGTAACGCCGGCCTCACGCATTCTCGTAAAGTTAGACATGACAAGCGTCTCGTAGGCACCCGATCCGATGCGTCGCTTCCACCCCAGGTTAACCGTGGGTGAAACGCGGATGCCCCGGGCGGCAATCATTTTGCACACCTCTGCTTCATAGTTTTTTGCCCACCCGTCCTTGCCAACCCAGGAGCAGTGTTCGATGGTATCCACGCCGGCAATGGCTGCATTGCGGATACCGCTGGTACCGTGACAGTGGGCCGCAACTGCCATCCTGTGCCCCCTGGCGGCATCCACAATGGCCGTCAGGGTTTCCGCGTCAAACTGTGCATCAACCGGTTGTGAATCAGGCGTCAACTGCCCGCCTGTTGCCATGACCTTGATCAGGTCAACACCCTTGTGCACCTGGCGTTCCAGCACCGTCACGGCGGCGGCAAGGTCTGTTGCCTCACCACCCCAGAAATGACAGTGACCATTGACTGAGGTAATGGGTTGCCCGGCGCATATCAGCCGCGGACCGGGAATCTCGCCATCCAGAATTTCGTCGCGCACCTGCAGTTCAAGCCAGCGGCCGCCGCCCAGGTCCCTGGCCGTGGTAATACCTGCCGCCAGCATGGCCCTGGCGCGGGCTTTCATTTGCGCCAGTAACTCCTCATCACTGACCAGGTCCTGATCTGCCGGCTTCATGATCTCCGGGTTGAGACACAGGTGGACATGTGCGTCGATCAGCCCAGGGATTACATAAAGACCACCCATGTCTCTCTCATCCGGACCCTGAAGGTCTGCCCCCCGGCCGACTCTCACAATCCTGCCCTGCTGAATCTCCAGGGCATCGGCGTCATCACGCAAGTGATCACCTTCGCCACCCCAGATTCTGAGGTTCTTGAGAATTGTCATGGTCGTATCCGCTTTTCGCTGTAGACAAACAGTGTTGATGTCATGAAGTTGGACAGACTGGCGGCAACAATGCCCGTCAAGAGTGCAAGGATCCGATAGCTGTCAAAAAAATGGGAATGCGTGGTGAGGTACAGGTAAACCCCCCAGTTGATCGAAAAGCCAACCAGGCTTGCAAGCACAAACTCCACCCACTGACGTCCCCGTGGACGACGTTCTCTTTCGCCAAAAGTTGTACGTCGGTTCAACGCCCAGTTCCAGCTGACCGCAGGCCAGAAGCTGAGTGCACGCGCAATCTGGTGCGGAATGCCAAACAGCTGGAACAGGTAGTAGAAAGTCACATCGATGACAAAGCCGCTGGCGCCCACCGCGCCGAAATGAACAAATTCTGCCAGGCCACCAAATCGGTAAAGATACAACCGGCGCAGGTGCCGCAGATAGTTGAGCTGTTGCGCCAGGTTCATCTTGCTGGCACCAATCTCGCGATCCGCAAACGAAATTGGCACTTCCCTTACGCTGCCAAAATCACCACGAACCATAAGTTCCAGCCCGATCTTGTAGCCAATGGGGCGCAATTTTGTGAGGTCCGGAATACCGGAACGGCGGAACGCAAAAAAGCCGGACATGGGGTCGGTGCACCGCACCAGCGGCCGGGCCAACAGGGTCGCGATCCAGGAATTCAGAAAGCGCCAGACACTCCAGTCCCGGTCGAAACTTCCACCGCTCACATACCGGCTGCCGACAACAAAAGCATCCGGCGCGGATTCCAGTTCAGCCATGAGATCCAGGATCTTCTCTGGTGGATGTGACAGATCAGCATCCATGACTACCAGCGTTTCAAACTGCGCTGCCTTAATACCATCAATCACTGACAGAGAGAGATCTTTGGGCCTGTTGTCAGGCAACAGGAGCCGGACCGGATAAAGGGCAGCAAGCGTTGCACAGACCTCAGGCGTATCATCCGGGGAATCATCATCAGCAATGATCAGCTCATAGGTCACACCGGCTGGCGCAAGCACATCGTCAATCCGTTTCGCCAGTCCGGGCAGGTTACCCGCTTCACGGTAGGTAGGCACAATTATGCTGAGCATCAGTCCGGCTTTCGCATGTCAGTTAAGCAGGCAGTCACTGTCAAAACGCGCCCGCAGGGCTCGAAGGGCGTCCGCATTGTTGACCTCCTGGTAGATTCTGGCCAGCTCACACAAGCTGGGGTTTCCAACGTCCGGGTTCTGCCGCAACGACAGCGCAAAATACTCACTCGCACGCGACCTGTTAACGGGGCGGAGCAGGTGCACTTCTGCCACCAGCTGGTAAAACAGGGCCAGGGCATCGCGCGTCACATACTCCGGGATTTCCTGCTCCGCCGCACCGGCGATAGCCAGCAGCCGGTCTTTTGTTATCTCCCGCCCTGCCAATGGTAACAGTTGTTCAAGGGAAATGAGCTTGCCGGGAAAAGTCTGCTGCAATTTGCTGACGCGTTGCGCCACGTTGTCCGGCAGACCGCCAACCTGCGGCTCCAGGGCAAAACCCAGGTATTGCCGGGAAAAGCGTATCAGTGCCTGGAACAGGAAATATTTCTCATGGTCATCAAACAGGAGATCCCCTTCATAGATTTCGACCATCAGATCAACCCAGGCATCAAATTCCGGCAGGAAGCCGTAACCACTTCTGCCATCGCGACTGAACTGGACAAATGCGCCATAGTCGATGGCGGGGGAAATGGCCGGATCAATCATGAAAACAGGCTGGTCCGACTGGTCAACAAAGTCACGGAAGCGCCGCAAACGTGTTTCCTCCGGCGCATAGGGGTCTGCCAGGCGGTTGGGGAACACCAGGTTATCAAACTCGCGCAGTTCAATGTCCGGACGCATGCCCATGACATAGTGCAGGTAGCCGAGCGGTCCGGTCTGGTTGTCGCCGCGCACAAAAAGTACGGCCCCGTCGGGTAGCGCTGCCAGTACCGTGGCCGCATAATCCTCGACAAAACCCGAGCCGCTACGATCAAGCCGTGGATACTGGACAAACGCGATAACCAGGAGCACAGCCGGTACCAGTAGCCATGCCCGTTTGCTGATCCGGGCGAGCAGCAGTACGGCAAACCGCAACCCCGCGGCAAACCAGAATGCAATCGCAGCGCCGGCAATGACCGGATAGGGTTTGAACACCGCCCGAAAATGGTGGCTGTATTCAAAACCCAGCACCAGCGCCAGTACCACCGTACTGCCAAGCCACAGCAGGAGATAGGCGAACCAGGTGCTGCGCAACAGGAAGGTTCTGCTGAAGAGCAGTCCCGCAATGATCAACGGCACTGCAATCAGCCCGAGCTGCCGGGCAGAGTCACTGAACACAAAAGCTGTATAGAACAACCTGTCTTCCAGACCGGCAATGGCATGGGAATCCGCATAGGGTGAACGACTGACATATGCCGCAAATTCGGACAGCGAGTTGATTTCACCAAAAATGGCAAACATGGGGTCATGACGAACAAGCAGCAACAGGTAGGGTGTGAGGCCGGCGAGCAGCGCAGTGAGCGTCCCGAGCCAAGCCCGCGGCCGCAGGACAAAAGCCAGCAGCCTGGCGTCAACAGGCAGAAGGCTTACCAGGAGGGCGGGCGCAGACAGCAACATCAGGGGCCAGTGATTGGCAAGCCCGAGGCCAAACAGGAAGGCGCTGAGGTACCACCATCCTGGATTCCGCGAGCGCAGATACAGGTGCAGGGCCAACCAGCAGAACATGAACAGCGCCGCGGCCAGACTGTAAACCTCGATGATTATCGCCTGTGACCAGAACACCGTGGTCAGTGCCCAGCCCAGACTCGCCGCATAGGCGAGCAGTTTATCGCCAGTCTGAGTGACGCAGACGACAAAGAAGGCGGCAACCGCCAGCGAGGCAAAAACGGCGGAAACCAGGTTGCCCGCAAACACGCCAGGCGTCTGAACCACAAGCCCACACAACAGGGTGAAGAGTGGATAACCCGGCGGGTGCGCAATCCCGCCCTGATGGCAGACCATCTGGAACAGTCCCGCGTCTTCGAGCGTAATGGAACGCGGCATTGTCAGCACATAAAGTGTCAGCGCAATAAGCGCGCAAATCAGTGCGTGTCCGGCGAGGGTGCGCAAGCGTATCAAGGTCCAAATCCGGGCAGTATACCAAGCCACGCAAGGCAGGACTGTTTACCGGGCAATCACCCACTCATCGCGAACCCGGACGCCGGTGTCAGCAAAGTCAGTAAAGAAACCATCGATCCCAAGCGTCAGGTAGGCCCTGATTTCAGCCTCGGGACTGGCGTAGGTAGCGGGCGGGACAGCGTCATCGCGGAAAGTCCAGGGATGAACCAGCAGCCCCAGCGCGTGGGCCTCTGCAACAAATCCGGACTGGCTGCCATCGGGCCTGAACAGGAGTGCCTTGAAGGGGCCTACACCGTCAGCAAACTCGCGGATCTCCTCCAGCGGTATGTTTGGTGTATTGACGGCTTCTCGCGATACCGGCTGCACCAGCATGACCAGCTTCAATTCGGTCATTTCATTGAGCCGCCGCAGTATCTGCGGCTCAAACGACTGGATAAACACGGCAGAGTCGGCCTGGTCCAGCCCGTGCGCCTTCAGCACGCCGAGCAGCAGCGCCGGAAAATCGAAACCCAGACGGGTAAAATGCCCAGGCGACTTCGTTTCCGGATACAGGCCAATTATCCTTCCTGTCTCAACCTCTTTGCGCTGGACAAGGTTTATGACTTCCTCGAGGGTCGGAATCGGAAATTTTCCGTCATAGGCCGGGGAACGCCCCGGAAACGCCTGGCGGGTCCGCAAGGTCCTGAGTTCAGCCAGCGTAAAGTCTTCCGAGAACCAGTCTTCCCTGTCGTCAAGTTTTCGCTTGCGATTGGCAAACTCGGGCCTCTCTGCAACGTCCGTCGTGACACTGAGATAGTGCTCATGGCGCGCAACCAGGTGACCGTCACGGGTGATCACCAGGTCAGGTTCAATATAGTCAGCGCCCATATCAATAGCACGCTCATAGGCTGCCAGGGTATGTTCCGGCAGATAACCACTGGCGCCTCGATGAGCAATCACAATAGGGGCAGCGAGGCCTGGCAAGGTCACGCCCAGCAGGATGAACAGCAGCAGGTTACGCATGGGCATAAGGTCCCTTCTTCCACAGGGGTCCCATACTAACCGAGGTCAGGGATCAAGGTCACAGTTTTCACCCTGCACAGGCCCATTTACTGGCGGAATCACAATTGCCCTGTGAAGGTCATCACAGACCTGCAAATTGCCCGGGTTATGTGCACACCATCACATTCGGTGGCTGCTTTTTCCGGTCTAATCCCAGGACTGAAGCACATCACAAGGACATCAGCCATGGACACGGACGACAAGCTACCCAAAATCAATCCGGAAGTTTTCCTGAATACCTTCTGCCTTGGGGTGTTTCTGACAATGACACTGGTGTCGATGTTCTGAAATTGCCACCCGGTGAGGCAAAGGGTTGTCAACGGTTCAGCCGGATGACCTCCATCAGACCGGTCAGGATCAGGTCCGGGATCACCTGGTCAAACAGCTTTTCGCGGGCAAACAACTGGGCAAAACCGCCCGTGCCAATGACCAGGGGTTTCTCATCAGGGAAGACCTCATTCGTAATCCGGGTCACGAGTTCGCGCACCATCCCGACATTGGACCAGTAAAGTCCCGACTGGATACTCTCGACTGTCGAGCGGCCTACAGCCGTTCCAGGTGGCACAATCTCCACAGAAGGTAACTGTGCAGTTCGGCTCTCCAATGCCTCCATTGACAGACGAACACCGGGAATGATGTTGCCACCCAGAAATTCCTTGTTCCGGGTAATGGCGCACAGGGTCGTAGCCGTCCCGAAATCAGCAACAATCAGGTTTCGCCCCGGAAACAGCGAAATTGCCCCCACCGCATCAGCAATCCTGTCAGCACCAACCTCCTTGGGCTCACGATAGCGAATCTTCAGCCCGGTTTTGGATCCCGGCCGAAGTATCAGGGGATCGAGGCCAAAGTATTTCTGGCAGCAGGCGCGCAGCGAATAAAGCAGGTCCGGGACAACGCAGCAGATACCAACCTCGGTAATCTCTGCCGGATCAACATTGTTCTCACGCAGGACACTGCGAAAAAACACGCCCAGTTCGTCCGATGAACTTCGCTGCTGCGATGTCCGTCGGAACTGGACCACCAACTCGTCACCGTTAAACACACCGCCATAAATCTGGCTGTTTCCAATATCAAGACACAGAATCACGCGCCGCTCCTTAACTTGTGGGGTACGTTGTCAATCAGACGAACTTCTTTTTCAGTGGGCCCGAGTCGCGCCGCTGCAAAACGCCGGCCCCACCTCGATTCCACGTAGTCAACACGAAAGCCGGCGTCCGCAAGCGCTTCAATGACCTGCTGGTCCGACTCTTCGCTGTCTATCAACCGGTGCAGGAGGGGCGCCAGCAAGCGATCGGCTTCATTCAGGTTCAGGTTTCTGGAACTGAGCGCAAGGCCGTCACTTTCCCGTACCGTTGGACACCCGACAATTTCTGTTTCAAGGAAAAACGCTTGCGCCATTCCCTTGATCAGATGAAGCTGCTGGTAGTCCTTTTGGCCGAAGTAGGCACGTTTCGCCCTGACGATATTCAGCAGTTTCATCACCACGGTGAGCACACCAGTAAAGTGACCGGGCCTGTGGGCACCACACAGCACCCGCGAATCGATCGTCTCTTCAACCTGGTAACGGAAGCCGTCCGGGTAAATCTCTGCAAACGAGGGCACAAACAGCAGGTCTGCCCCCTCAGCCCCGGCAACCCGCGCATCCTGGTCCAGCGTCTGCGGGTAATTTCCGAGATCTGTCGGGTTATCAAACTGCGTCGGATTCACATAGACGCTCACCACAGTAACGCTGTTTTCAGTGGCGGCACGCCTTATCAGCGCGGCATGCCCCGCGTGCAGTGCACCCATGGTCGGAACAAACCCCAGATCCTGCTGTCCACCCAGAAGCCTGCGCAGTTCAGCAATCGTGTTGACAACCTGCATGGCTGGCTACTTGTAGGATTCTTTCAGGCTGGGAAATTCCCGGGCGACAACATCCGCGTGAAACCGGCCGACTGCGTCAGACACCAGGCTATGGCTGTCAGCATAGTGACGCAGGAACCTGGGCTGGAAGTCCGGATTCACACCCAGCAGGTCATGCAGCACAAGCACCTGGCCATCGGTGTGGGGACCGGCACCGATACCAATGGTTGGTATGCCAACCGCGTGCGAAATACAGCTTCCCAGTTTGACGGGCACACACTCCAGCACCACGGCAAAACAGCCGGCCCGCTCCAGTTCACGGGCACTCTCGATTATGCGGCTTGCACGGGCTTCATCTTTTCCCTGTACCCTGTGCCCACCCAGGTTATGAATTGACTGGGGCGTCAGTCCCAGGTGCCCCATTACGGGTACACCAGCCTCTACAATATGCCGGATGATTTCGACCTGATGCGCGTCACCCTCAATTTTCACGGCATTGGCACCCGCCGTCATGAGGCGCTGAACCGCATCCATGGCGGGTTGCAGACCTTTGCTACAGGAGAGGAAAGGCATATCCGCGACAATAAATTTGGCGGGCGCGCCACGGCGCACAGCAGCCACGTGAAGTTCCATCATCTCGATGGTGGCATGTACGGTTGAGTCGAAGCCATGCATCACCACGGCTAGTGAATCACCCACCAGGATACAGTCAACCTCACTTGTATTAAGGATTTTGGCAGACCAGTGGTCATAACAGGTAACCATCGAGATCTTCTGGCCGTCGTGTTTTCGCTGGGCAAAGGTATGGATATTCATCATTTCCCTCCATTGAGGGACCTGACCAACAGCGAAAGACGTGACGGCGCGAACTGGCCTCGGTGAGGTAGGTCGTCGGTACCTGTCCGTCTTTGGATCAAGTCCTACATCTGGTTGTTGTGTGAGAACTACTGTCTCTGTCCGCCAGGTTCAAATCCGGCAGGATCAAAGCATGGCCGAGAATAGAGCAGGCCACAGGTGGTTGTAAAGCGACTTTCGAGGGGTCAATGCAGGCAACGCAGGTGCTGTAATTCAAGCAAAATTGACGGATAGCCCCAAAAATGGTGTGCTCTCACCTGACCTGGAAGACCAGGCAGGCGTCGCGTCAGGCATCAGGCGGAGGAAACCTTCTTTGGAAGAACCCTATTTGGAACAGACAAACCACCAGTGGCGCCTGGCGCGCACGCCACGCACCGGCTGGCCCGTTGACGGAGATTTTGAGTGGTGCGAAACCAGGGTAACGGAACCTGGGGCGGAACAGGCCATCACGCGCACGATTTACCTGTCACTGGATCCCTATCAATGGGGCCGCCGTCGTAATGGCACCGAATTGCCCGGGGAGGTCTGCCACGGCCGCACCGTGTCACAGGTCGTGCGTTCAAGAAACCCGGCGTATCCCGAGGGTGCGTTTGTGTTCAATACCGCCGGCTGGCAGGAGTACGGCAAGGTCGGCACTGATGTGCCCACTTTCGGCTACATGTTTCCGCGTGTGCTTGACCCGGAACTGGCGCCAATCTCCACGGCGCTCGGTGTGCTCGGGATGCTTGGCCTTACCGCATGGTCCGGTATCAGGCTCCAGTGTGAACCCCGCGCCGGCGAAACCGTCGTGGTTTCCGCGGCATCAGGCGGTGTTGGCCAGATTGCCGGGCAGATTGCCCGCATCATGGGTGCGCGCGTGGTTGGCATTGCCGGGGCACCTCAAAAGTGCAGCTTCGTCAAAGAAACCCTGGGTTTTGACGCCTGTGTTTCCCACCTCTCCGACACCTTTAAAGACGACCTTGCGGACGCCTGCCCAGATGGCATCGACGTCTATTTCGAGAACGTGGGGGGCAAGGTTTTCGAGGCTGTACTGCCGTTGCTCAACCGGCAGTCACGCATCAGCCAGTGTGGCATGATCTCCCAGTACGGCAACACCACCGGCAACGCCCAGGAACACTGGCGCAATACCGGCGAGCCCTTTTTCCAGCGCCAGTCAGTGACGGTTCACGGCCTGTTTGTGGGTAATTTTGTCGCGGAGCACCAGGATCATTTCCTTATGGAGATGGCTGACTGGGTCAGGTCGGGACTTGTTCGGTACAAGGAGGACCTGTGGCCGGGCCTCAGCAATGCACCTGCTGCATTTGCCGCCATGCTGAAAGGCGGCAACTTCGGCAAAACCATCGTGGGTGTTGGCACCGACCCGACGGCCACGTCAGAGATTGAAGAGAAACGATCATCCCCCAATATTCTCTAGCGAAAACGTTACTCGGGAGAACCGGGCCTGCCTACCCGACACGGCTGGCAGCATCAGGACGAGTATTCGCTACGTCCAATCGGGTAAAATCCCGACAGGTCACACCCTGACATCACGCGGGTCAACAAGCCATGGATTTCATCAACGACTGGATAAGACGCCATATCGCCGACAGGCAACTTGTCATCCTCATCCTGGTGATGCTGGCGGTTGCGCTCGGGTTCTACCTGGTGGGCGACATTATGACACCCGTCATCGCAGCGGTGGTCATCGCTTACCTGCTGCAGGGGGCCATCAATCGACTGGTGCGCCTTTCCATTCCGCGCGGGCTCGCCTTCTGGATTGTTTTTCTCGGCGCCATGACCGGGTTTGTATTGGCGGCATTTGGCCTTGTGCCGGTACTCGTGCGTGAAGTTGCCTCGCTGGTACAGCAGGTGCCCTCCATGATGACAGAAGCACGACGCATTATGGCGGAACTGCCCGCCCGTTACCCGGATGTGATCACACCGGAACAGGTTAACCAGATTTATACCGGTGTGAGTGCTGAAGTGCTTCGGCTTGGCCAGCAACTCCTGTCTGTCTCCTTTACCTCGGCACTGACGGCAATCACCGTGGCTGTCTATATGATCCTGGTGCCGTTCATGGTGTTTTTTATGGTTCGGGACAAAGACGCAATTCTCAACTGGATCCTGGGCTTCCTGCCAAAAGAGCGTGAACTAACGAACAGGGTCTGGCGCGATATCGACGGCCTGATTGATCGCTACATCCAGGGCAAGGTGTGGGAGATCATCATTGTTGGGGGTGTCACCTACGTGACTTTCCTGCTGCTGGGGCTGGAGTACGCGCTCCTGCTCGCTGCGGTCACGGGATTTTCGGTCCTGATTCCCTATATCGGCGCTTTTGTGGTCTCGATACCCGTGGCTTTTGTCGCGTTTTACCAGTTCGGATTTGGCATGGACTTCACCTGGATTATAGTGGCCTACATTGTTATCCAGGTCCTGGACGGCAATGTACTTGTGCCTATCCTGTTCGGTGAAGCGGTTGACCTGCACCCGGTTGCCATCATCATTGCCGTGCTGTTCTTCGGCGGGCTCTGGGGTTTCTGGGGCGTCTTTTTTGCCATTCCGCTGGCAACCGTATTTAGTGCCGTAATCAAAGCCTGGCCTGATCTTTCCGAGATTGAACCCGAATTGTTGTCCGATCCACCTGCGGGCGGGAAAGAGGCCCGGGAGGATCAAAGTGCGCCGTGATGCAGTGCCCGGCAACACCTGGGACCGGTGTAATCCGGCGGACCTTGGCTTCAACCCCACACGCCTACAGCAGGTCCTTGATGATGCTGCCCGGGCCGAACCCGGGGCGCCGTCTGATCTTACCCGGATGATGCCAGATGGCAGCCGGCACCCGAATGACCGACCGCTGGGACCCGTGAAACCCCGGGGACTTCCTTCCGGGCTGGTTGTCCGGGGCGGCCAAATTGCAGGCAGCTACGGTGACATTACCGCACCGGAAGTCACGTTCAGTGTAACCAAGAGTTATATCTCCGCCTGCGCCGGCCTGGCAGACCTGCTGGCCCTGCTGGATGAACCCGTCGGGAACCGGATTACCGATGGTGGCTATGACACGGCCCAGAACCAGATGATCACCTGGCGCCAGATGCTGCAGCAAACCAGCGAGTGGGAAGGTGAACTGTTTGGCCTGCCCGACTGGCTTGACCGGGGTCGCCAGGTGGGTGGTGACGCGGCAACCGAACAGGGTACAGTTGGCGCCTCGGCCGCTGCCGCCCAACCACGCGAACTCGCCAGACCCGGCACTTTCTGGGAGTACAACGATGTGCGGGTGAATCGCATGGCCCTAAACATCACCCGATTGACCGGCAGACCCCTGCCGGAACTGCTCAGGGAAAATATCATGGACCCGCTGGGCGCATCTGCCGACTGGTCATGGCACGGCTACGAGACCTCATGGATTCAACTGAACGGCATGAGGGTACAGTCCGTTTCCGGGGGCGCCCACTGGGGCGGCGGACTCTGGATCTCAACACTGGATCACGCCAGGTTTGGCCTGCTCTACCTGCGCGAGGGCCGGTGGGGCAAGCGCCAGTTATTGCCCGGCGAATGGATACGGGAGAGCCTCAGACCCTGCGCCATCCGGCCCGATTACGGGTTTTTCTGGTGGTTGAACCATGCCGGTGCCATCGCCAGCATGGCCAGTCCCGCAGCATTTGCCGCCCGCGGCGCCGGCGGCAACGTGATATTTGTTGACCCTGAAACTGATGTCGTTATTGTCCTGCGCTGGAGCAAACAGCCCGGCGATACCATCAACAAGATTCTTGAGACACTGACACTGGCATGAGCAGGTCCACTGAGCTTGTTGATGAGTCCATCCGGCGGCGCGCCGCCGGCGATGAACTCTGGATTCTTGCCGCCTGGCGGGCAAGCCGGCTCTCGCCTCTTTTGTTTGGCCTCCTATGTGGTACCGGCGTCGCTGCCATTGCCGCGTCTCCCCTGCTCATTTCGTCAGCAGTCACTGTGAATCCCGCTGAGCTGGTGGTATCCGGCCTCTTTTTTGGTGTGAGCATCGCCGTGCTCACCGGCTTCACCCCGCTGATTTTCCCGGGTGCCGCTGCGGACCTGACAAGACTCGCTCCCCTGATCAATGTATCTGACGCTGAGCTGGAAATTCTCCAGAAGGCCATGGTCAGGCTGCCGCGGCGCGAACTCTGGTTCATGACAGCCCTTGGGCTCATCCTGGGACTGGGACATTCGATGTTGCTCGGCCAGGTACGTATGCCACTTGATCTCTACCTGCCCCAGATATTCGGCACGGTGTTCCTGTGGGTCGCCATGTTGTGGACGGTGCCGCCACTCCTGTCAAACGCTTTGGTCTTTTCTGATATTGGCAGGCGGACGCAGCCAAACCTGCTGGACCCCCAATCGCTGGCGCCTTTCGGCACAGCGGCCATTCGCCCGACTGTCTTTATTATTGGGATGCTCTGCGCTTACCCCATTCTTGCGCTGCTGGGTGACCTTGATACCAACAACATGTCCGGCATTGGTTTTATTGCCTCGTTCGTCTCCATGTTTGGTCTCTTCTTCCTGCCGCTTCGGGGCATTCGCCACCAGATTCAGGTGACGCGGAAACGCACGCTGCAGCAACTCGATGCTGAAATCAGCAAGCTGGCCACCAACGCGCTGGAGAATTTTGAAGACACGGCAACCCTTGCCAGGCTGGACCTGCTGGCCGCCACCCGGGATCGCATTGCGCACGTCTCGGGGTGGCCACTGGACCTGGCGGGTGTAAGACGGGTGCTGCTGTACGGGGTCCTGCCACCAATCACCTGGGCGGCGGCCGCCCTCGTCGAACTGGTGATCGACCAGCAGTTTTAGCGTAACTTTCCTTCAAAACCACAGGGGGCCAACCCACATGGCAGTCATGGAAACCGAGTTTGTCTACCAGCGCCGGGGGGAACTGGCATTGCAGGCCGTGTACTACGGCGAGCTCCCAATCTCCCGATCAACCCGACCCATGCTGATTGACGTACATGGCGGCGCCTGGTCATCCGGCCACCGCAAGTCCGGAAAACACTACGATACAGCCCTGGCCGCTGCCGGTTTTGACGTACTGGCGATCGACTTCCGGCAGGGTCCCGACTTCAAACACCCTGCCGCGATTGAAGATATCCGGGCCGCCGTCCGGTGGACGCGACAACAGTTTGAACCCGGGAACAGGCCACTGGGACTTGTAGGATCTTCAAGCGGTGGTCACCTGGCACTTTGCGCCGCACTGGATCCCGACGGGGGTGAACCGGCGGAGACGACAGCAGCCGTCGATTTTGTCATTGCCCTCTGGCCTGTCTCGAATCCCATTGCACGCTACCAGTATGCAACATCCAGGCTGGCGGAAACGGAGGCCCAGATAAAGGGTTTTACGCCAGACCGCCTGGTCAGCGGCCATGACGCCTATTTTGTTGACCAGCAGCAGATGTCAGATGCTGCCGTCCAGAACATCCTGCTGGGCAAAAAACACACGCACCTGCCGCCCGTGATGATCGTGCAGCCGGAACTGGACCAGAACGTACCGGTGATGATGAGCCAGACGCTGGCAGGTGCACTCAACCTAGCCGGCGGTGAGGTAAGCTACCACCTGTATCCGGGTGTCGGGCACGGTTTTGCCCACCAGCCGGGCGACCAGACCGACCGTTGTATTGCAGACATGATCACGTTCATCCAACAAAACGCCCAGACCCGCCTTGCTTGACCGACTGCAACAGATTGCCCTGCGGCTCGCCTTTCTCAAGCCTGTATTTGCCCTGCTCACCGCCGGCGCGCTTGTCATGCTCTGCTGGGCAGTATTCCTGTCTGCAGACACCGACCTGTACCTGATCCCGTCTGCCATTGTCCTGCTCTGGGGTATTGTCGGATTTAATGCGCTGACCCTGCTGCCGTCGGTCCCGACCGCGGCCCCCGCCGATGCGGGCCTCCTCCGGCGTATCCGCATCGCGCTGGTACGCGGGCTCTACTACCTGCTGGTCATCGCGCTGCTGGTGCTCACCGTCGGCGGCCTGAATATGACACTGAAGTTGCTGGGAATTTGGAGCGAGCTGTAAAAATTCTGGTATCATCCCGTCCTCAGCGTTTGGGCCTATAGCTCAGTTGGTTAGAGCAGGAGACTCATAATCTCTTGGTCCCAGGTTCGAGTCCTGGTGGGCCCACCAAACAGGCATCCGGGCTCTACCCACTTTACGTGGGACAGGGCGTTCCACTAAACCACCAAACACGATTGACGATTCCGTCCCACCCACAGTGGGTTTTTCCCGATACGTCCGCCAATCCCATCGGGGACATACCGATCGCGTTCCCCGTCCTCCCCATTTTCCCGCAACCAGCCCGACCAGCATTGGCCATTGGCTTGGCAACGGCCAGCTGTTAGCGTAAGTGAACGCAGCACGCGAACAGGAGGGGAAAGATGGCAATGGAACGAGGCAGGCGAAGTTTCTGGACCTGGGGCTGGGAAGCTGATGAGCCGACCGTGGCGGAGCGGGAGAATACCGCAAAAAACCTCTCGGCCACCTACGGTGTCGACATCAAGGCGCCACCCATACCGACCATCGACGACATTGTGCTGCGCAAACCCCGGATCACCGTACCTTCGGCACTTCAATCCATCGTCACGAACGACAAGACCGAACGAATCATTCACACCTACGGTGGCCACTTTCTCGAACTCAACCGCGCGCTGCGGGGTGATTTCCAGCACCCACCCGACGCGGTCGCTTATCCCTCGACAAACGAGGAACTCGAGCGCGTCCTCTCGTGGTGTCACGAAAACGACTATGCCGTGATCCCCTATGGCGGTGGCACCACAGTCGTGAACGGTGTGAGTGTACCGGAATGGGCAGACGGTGCCGTGACGATCGACATGGAGCGATTCGACCAGGTGCTAGAAGTGGACGAAACATCCCGTGCTGCACGAATCCAGGCGGGTATATTTGGCCCGGACCTTGAAGACAAACTCCGTCCGCTCGGTTTCACAATGCGCCATTTTCCGCAGAGTTTTCCCTGGTCGACCCTGGGCGGTTGGATAGTGACACGTTCAGGCGGACACTATGCGACCAACCACACACACATCGACGACTTCGTCGAATCACTCACCATGCTGACACCCGCCGGCTGGTGGGAGTCGAGACGGCTGCCGGGCAGTGGCGCCGGGCCGAGCCCCGATCGAATGGTCATCGGTTCCGAGGGCACACTAGGCCTCGTCACCGAGGCCTGGATGCGAATCCAGAAGCGCCCGGTATTCCGCGCAACCGCCGGCGTTGTGTTCGAATCCTTCGAGGCAGCCTGGCAGGCGACGCGCCATGTGGCCCAGGCCAAGTTATGGCCAGCCAACCTGCGCCTGCTGGACCCTGCCGAGGCAGGCAGGGCCGCGGGACTGGATGGCAAAAAGGCGCTGTTGATTATCGGTTTCGAATCCGCAGAAGTACCCCAGGGCGACTTCATTCGTGCGGCCGTAAAGATCGCGCGCGAGTGTGGTGGTCACATTGATGACGACGCAATTCGCGTCGACGACGGTTCCGGTCAGGCAACCGGCCGCGAGGGTGCCGTGGGTAACTGGCGCAGTTCATTTATTGGCGTTAACGCCGGCATGACCAACGGGCTGGGCCTCATCGCTGACACGTTTGAAACGGCCGTTACCTGGGATGCATGGCCCGACTTCGATGCCGAGATCCGCAGAAAAGTCGGCGCAGCCCTCAAGGAAGTTGTTGGAGATGCGCATTCACTGTCCTGTCGTTTTACTCACGTCTACCCCGACGGTCCTGCGCCCTACTACACTTTCTCTGGCATGGGCCGTCCTGGCGAAGAGGCTGCGCAATGGCAGGCCATCAAGGATGCCGCGAGTGAAGTTATCATCGACAAGGGTGGCACCATCACGCACCACCACGCGGTTGGCCGGATGCACAGCCAGCATTGGCGCCGCCAACGGCCCGATCTTTTCGAAGACGCGTTTCGAGGTGCCAGGAAAGCGGTGGACCCGAAAGGCATCATGAATCCGGGCGTGCTGTTTCCACCAGTGCCCTAGTGCGTGGTCAGACTGCTGGCGTCGATCCCGTAAAGCTCACACACGTTATCACACAGGATCGCGCGCCGTTGCTCGTCCGTCAGGTCCGCCGCATGCTTCGCCAGCAGTTCCTGCGACCAGGGCCAGGTCGAATCGCTGTGAGGAAAGTCACTGGCCCAAAGCAGGCGACGCCAGTTCATGAGATCAGCCGTCTTGAAGGCGACCCAGTCATCCTGGAACGTGGTGTAAATGTGCTCGGCAAAGTACTCAGACGGCAGCTTCGACAACTTGATGCCGGGCGCAAGCCAGTTGCGGTGTCGATTGTAGGCGTGGTCCATGCGGTACATATAGTGTGGCACCCAACCCGCATCGGCCTCGACACAGACGACCTTGAGCCTCGGATGGCGCTCGAACACGCCGCCGAAGACCAGGGTTCCCATGATGTCCTGGTTTCCACGAATGATGCTGAGGAACGAATTGATGCGCGGCCCGCGCGATGCCGACAGTGAAGCATTTCGAGTCGTCAGAATATGAAATGAGATTGGCAGTCCAAGTTCGACGGCAGCCTCCCAGAAGTCGTCATAAACCGGCGAGTCGTAATCCTCGACCTGGGGATTCCCCGGCATCATGACCCCGCGTAACCCCAGCGCCTTGATCGCCTTCAAGTCCTCGATACCTTCCTCCGGTGAACGCATGGCGGTCTGGCCACAACCAAGGAGCCGATCCGGATATTCACCACAGTACTGCGCTATCCAGCGATTGTAGGCATCGAAGCACGCCTTCTTGTAGTCGAAATCGGGATGGTTACACAACATCATCCCGACCGTGGGATAAATGACTTCGGCCGCCACACCGTCTTTCGCCTGGTCGGCAAGACGCGCATGCGGGTCCCAACCGCCGCGGTGCAGATCCTCGAACCGGCTGCCATCCACCTTGATCTCTTCCGGTTTCTTGCCGGCCGCCGCCACCAGCCCCAGCGCAATTGGGCTGTCCATACCATCGATCTGGAAAAAGTCGCCCGCGTCTCCCTTGTTGACAATGCGCGGGGCGCGATCTTTCCACTTTGCATCGATGAAGTCGCTGTAAGTGTTGGGTGCCTCAGTGATGTGCGAATCGGCCGAAATGACAGGATAGGACATGGTTTACCTCAGGTGACTGGTGGTAGCAGAACCTGAATCTAGCTGCCAGAGTGCAACCATGCAAGCATCCGGTTTGACGGTGGTATGGGCCCGATACGCCATCTAGTGACAAGGAGCAACAGAGGTCACGTGCCCGGCGCATCAAGCATCGCCGGCCTAAATTTGCCGGCATTCCACACCACATTTCCGGTAGGATTCGAAACAGGACAAACTCCCAACTCTCTCTGGAGACAATTCATGAGCGAACTCACCATCCTTTACGGGGTCCCCTTCTCGCAGCCGGTACGCGCCGTCATGTGGTTGATGATTTACAAACAAATGCCGTTCGAGATGGTCCTGATCAATCCAGGTTCGTCGGGTGACAAGGGTTCACGCAATCCGGCTTACCTCGCGAAGAACCCGGGCGGTACCATTCCCTGCATCGAAGAGACGGATACCGGCTACGTGCTGGCGGAAGCCCACGCGATCATGGCGTATCTCTCGAACAAGTACGGATGGACCGACGTCTATCCGTCAGACCCGAAGCAGCGCGGCAAGATCGACTGGTATATGCACTACCATCACCGCAATGTGCGAGACGCCTCAACCGGGCTGGTCGCCCCGCGGATTCGCAAAGACCTCAACATTCCGGAAGCGACCCAGAGATTGGCGCAGGCGACGGTTGGCCGCGCGCTCGCGACACTTGACTCGGGTTGGCTCTCGGACTCGAGGTATCTCGCGGGCGACGCGATCACGCTGGCGGATTTTGCCGCCTATGTCGAGATAGGCCAGCTTCGCGCCGGGTTTACGAACCTGATGGACTTCGAACCCTATCCCAATGTGAAACGCTGGCTGGACGACATGGCCTCGGTTGACGGCCACGACGATGTACACGTCGTGATGACCGAACTCGGCGACATCAGCGGGGAGCCCCCCTCAATGGATTCGATTCGCAACGCGAACAAGCGTGCCCTGTCCGCGCTGAAAGCAAAAATCGCGGAACTGACCAGCGAGGCCGGTTACTGAGCAGCGCCTCCGGCCGGTCGGTGCAAGGATCCTGAGCGCATCGTGCGGGAATTACCCTGGGGGGTGGAAGTGTGTCGGGCAACCGAGAAGTGGAAGTTTGCTGGAGAAAAGGGGGCAGTACAAAAAAGAAAACCGGCGCAGGGCCGGTTGTCTTTGCTGTTTTGCCACTTTTAACGACCACTTGCGATTACAGCTTGTGGTCTTGCTGGCAGGAGTCATTTAACTCCCGTTGCCACTGTTTCAGGAGGTCTCGTCCAGGAAGCTGCGCAGGTGATCCGAGCGGGTCGGATGGCGCAGCTTGCGCAGTGCCTTGGCTTCAATCTGGCGAATACGCTCACGCGTAACGTCAAACTGTTTGCCCACTTCTTCCAACGTGTGGTCGGTGTTCATGTCGATACCAAACCGCATGCGCAGCACCTTGGCTTCACGGGCAGTCAGACCTGACAACACACCCCGGGTAGCCTCGCGCAGCCCTTCATCGGTTGCCGTGTCGATGGGAGAACCTACCGACGCGCCTTCGCTCAGGTTGTTGTCCGAGTCCAGGAAATCGCCGAGATGCGAATCTTCATCATCACCAATGGGTGTCTCCATGGAGATCGGCTCCTTGGCGATTTTCAGGACGCGACGCACTTTCTCCTCGGGCATCTCCATACGCACGCCGAGCTCTTCCGGCGTAGGCTCCCTGCCCATTTCCTGCAACATCTGGCGCGAAATGCGGGACAGCTTGTTGATGGTTTCGATCATGTGAACCGGAATCCGGATAGTCCTCGCCTGGTCCGCAATGGAACGGGTAATGGCCTGCCGGATCCACCAGGTTGCATAGGTGGAGAATTTGTAGCCCCGACGGTACTCAAACTTGTCCACGGCTTTCATGAGCCCAATATTCCCTTCCTGGATCAGGTCAAGGAACTGCAGGCCGCGATTGGTGTATTTCTTTGCGATCGAAATCACCAGGCGCAGATTTGCCTCCACCATGTCCTTCTTGGCGCGACGTGCTTTCGCCTCGCCAATGGACATACGACGATTGATGTCCTTGATTTCGGTAACGCTGAGGCCACTTTCTTCAGCCGCCTGCTTGATACGTTTCTGGGCACGGGTTATCTCGTCCTCAAAATTCTTGAGCTTGTCGTGGCCCGCCTTGACCTGTTTCTGAACCCACTTCAGGTCGTCCTCTTTACCAGTAAACTTCTCAAGGAACGTTTTGCGCGGCATTTTGCCCTTGCGCACCGCGGTATTCATGATGTGGCGTTCCTGGCGACGAATCTGCGAGTGTGGTTCACGCGCCAGTTCAACAATGGCATCAAAGTGTTTGGGCACGAGTTTGAAAAACTGGAAGTGATCACCCAGTGAGTTCAGTTCCTTCGCAACCTGCGGCGTACCCCGCCCGTATTTCTTGATGGCTCGTTCGGTTTTCTTCAGTTGTTTGCGCAACGCGTCAAAACGCTGGGCAGCGAGTTCAGGATCAGGACCCTTGTCCTCTTCCTCGGCGTTTTCGTCATTGTCATCGTCGTTGGCCTCACCTGGTACCACCTGGGCGGCGGGTGGTACGTCTTCTGCCGGGTCAAGGAAGCCGATCAGAATATCAGCCAGCTTTCCTTCTTCTGTCTGGGAGGCGTCATATTCGGCGAGGATGGTTTCCACGGCACCCGGGAAATGTGCCAGTGCATGCAGAACATCGCGGATGCCTTCTTCAATCCGCTTGGCGATAACGATCTCACCTTCACGGGTCAGCAATTCAACCGTGCCCATCTCCCGCATGTACATTCGCACAGGGTCGGTGGTTCGACCCGCCTCGTTCTCCACAGCAACCAGAACAGCGGCGGCTTCTTCAGCGGCAAGTTCGTCAGTCGAGTCAGCTTCCTGCATCAGATCATCACTCTCGGGCGCCGTTTCGTGAACGGCAATGCCCATGTCGTTGATCATGCTGATAATGTCTTCGATCTGCTCGGGATCAGATATTTCATCGGGGAGGTGGTCGTTGACTTCTGCATAAGTCAGATAACCTTGTTCTCGACCACGGCTGATAAGGTCTTTCAACCGCGACTGCTGCTGTGCTAATCCGCTCGTCATAGGGTCCCTTTGAGATAAGTTGGTGTGAGAAGAACAGGGCCGGCCATTATAGCGATTGGGATTTCATCATTCCACTTCAAGTTACTGATTTGCGGTGGATATTTGCCCCTATATACTGCAGGAAATGTGGAGATCAGTGGCGCGATGCACTGTTCCGGGTCAGTTTCCTCAGGGTCTCTCGCTCTGCTTCAGACAGTTCTGCAAGGGGCTTGGAGATTAATGAATTTCTAAGCTCTTGAATTGATTCGGATTCCAGTCGTCGAAGGAGCGCATTGACAATGCCGGCAAACTCGGCAGGAAGGTTCTCGACCCCCAGCAGGGGTTCCGCCCCGGCAAGGCGCCTCAGTCGGCCGAATACCTCACTCTCCTGAAAGCCCGCCAGCAGCAGGGCCGGGGAAAGTCGACTGTCCTCATCGATAGCCTGAATGACCCGTGATAACAGTGCTGTGTCAGCATCACCGGCAAGCTTCTCATAGACACTCTCGTCAAACTGTGCTGCCAGGTCCGGGTTGCGAAAGAGCATGGAAATGGCCATGTTGACCAGTTCCTCATTCGACCGGTGGGGCCGCCGAACCCCCTGATCGGGCCGCTGCGTGCCCCGCCCGGCAGCCGGTTCGTCTGGTGGTGCTGACCTGGGCCGGTACGCGGCCTGGAGACGCTCGGCGCTCAAGCCGGTCAGACCGGACAACCTGTCAATCATCAGTTGCCGGAACACGCCTTCCGGCATCGTTTGAATCAGCGGCATGGCAAGGCTGGCAAGGGATGCCTTGCCGTCCAGCGATTCTATGTCGAGGTCCGCAGACAAATGGTCAAAGAACACCTCCGGCAAATGTGGCGCCTGGGTCAGGCGTTCCTCGAACTTGTCCTTGCCTTCCTGCCGAACCAGGGAGTCCGGGTCTTCACCATCCGGCAGAAACAGGAATCGGGCACTGCGGCCATCGCGCATGAAGGGCAGGGCCGTCAGTAGTGCTTTCCAGGCCGCGTTACGTCCGGCACTGTCGCCGTCAAAACAGAATACCAGCCTGGAAACCATCCGAAACAGCCTGTCGAGGTGATCAGCGGTAGTTGCTGTTCCCAGCGTGGCGACACAGTAATTCACGCCGTGCTGGGCCAGTGCCACTACATCCATATAACCCTCGACAATCATGACCTCTTCCAGGCGCCGTACCCGCTGCCGGGCCTCGTACAGCCCATAGAGTTCACGCCCCTTGTGAAAAACCGGGGTTTCGGGCGAATTCAGGTACTTGGGTTTGCCGTCGCCGATGATGCGCCCGCCAAAGGCAATGGTCCTGCCGCGCAGGTCCCGTATCGGAAACATGATGCGGTCCCGAAAGCGATCGTAGGTTTTGTCCTCTTCCGGGTTATCAATGACCATGCCCGACTCAATCAGCAACTCCCGCTCAAGATTGCTCTTCGCCAGCGCCCTGTAAAGATTGTCCCAGCCGGGCGGGGCGTAACCGATCCCATAGTCGCGCGCGATCTCGCCTGACAGGCCACGGCCTTTGAGGTAAGTAATCGCTCGCTCTCGCGTATCATTCTGGCGCAGTTGGTCCTTGAAAAAATCTGTCGCCTGGGACAGCACCTCAAAAATGGATTTGCGTCGCTGGGTCTGTGCCGGCGCCTCGGCAGTCCGTTCCTGGGGAATCTCCATGCCCGCGCTTGATGCAAGGAATTCGATGGCGGTTCGAAACTCCATACGATCAAACTCCATGAGGAATTTCAGTGCATTGCCACTCGCCTGGCAGCCAAAACAGTAGTAGAACTGTTTGTCCTGGCTCACGCTGAAAGAGGGTGATTTTTCGTTATGGAAGGGACAGAGGCCGGTATAGTTGTTGCCCTGTTTCTTCAGGCTGACACGCGGCTGGACGATCTCAACGATGTCGACCCGGGACAACACATCGTCAATGAAATCTTGCGGTATCAACGTCGTCTGACGCTCAAGAAAAAGGGGCTTAAAAGAATGGCACCCTGCCCCTGCAAAGGCAAGGACGGGATTCAGGCCAGCTTAGCTTTCACCAGCCCACTGACTTCACCCATGTCCGCCCGGCCCTGAACCTTCGGACGTAGCGCTGCCATTACGCTGCCCATGTCCTGCATAGAGGCTGCGTTGGTTTCCGCGATTGCACTGTCGACGAGTTGGGCAAGTTCCTCTGCAGTCAGTGCTGCCGGAAGGAACTCGTCGATAACGGCCAGTTCAAACGCCTCCTGGTCAGCGAGGTCCTGACGACCGGCGTTCTGGTACTGGGCCAGGGAATCTTTTCGCTGTTTGGTCATCTTGTCCAGGATTGCAAGCGCACGGGTGTCATCAATCTCAACCCGCTCATCAACCTCGACACGCTTGAACTCCGCGGTAATACCGCGCAGGGCACCCAGGCGCTGCTTTGCGCGCGCACGCATTGCGTCTTTAACTGCTTCCAGCACACGCTCTTTGATTCCGGTCGACATAACACTCCCGTTGAAGTCATCCACTGCGGACTTCATTCATACAGAGTTTAGGGCACAGGTAGAACAACCTGTCAGGGTGAGCCGGTTTTAGTAGAGGCGCTCCATTCGGCGCGATTCTCTCTGGACCTTCTTGGCATGACGCTTGACTGCCGCTGCAGCCTTACGCTTGCGTACGGCTGTGGGCTTTTCGTAGAACTCGCGCCGACGAACTTCAGCCAGTATGCCGGCTTTTTCGCAGGACCGCTTGAAACGACGCAGGGCCACGTCAAACGGTTCGTTTTCTTTCACTTTCACGTTGGGCATAAAAATCCTTGATTCCGTGCCGATCCTCTGAGGGCGAGCATTCTAGCCGCATCAAGACCCAATTGCAAAGCACTAATCCGACCGGTTTACCGGGATTTTCTTCACCACAATCAGTAACATACTGCACCTCCACTCCAAGACAGAACATTCAACCGTGCGCGTACTGGGTATTGAAACCTCCTGTGATGAAACTGGCGTTGCAATTTACGACAGCGAAGCAGGAATAGTTGCAGATCTGCTGTTCAGCCAGGTCAGGCTACATGCAGAGTACGGGGGTGTCGTGCCGGAACTCGCGTCCCGGGACCACATCCGCAAGACCCTGCCAATGATTGAGCAGGCCATGCAGCAGAGCGGAACCACCCGGCAGGACCTTGCCGCTATCGCCTACACCGCAGGGCCTGGCCTGGTCGGTGCGCTCATGGTTGGGGCCAGCATCGCAAAATCCCTGGCACTCGCCTGGCAAATCCCGGCGATTGGCGTACATCACATGGAAGGTCACCTGCTTGCCCCGATGCTGGAAGCCAACAAACCCGCCTACCCCTTCATAGCCCTGCTGGTTTCCGGTGGCCACACCCAGTTGCTTGCCTGCAAGGCGCTGGGACAGTATCAGCTACTCGGCGAGTCAGTGGACGACGCTGCCGGTGAAGCTTTTGACAAGGTCGCAAAAATGCTGGGCCTGGGTTATCCCGGGGGCCCGGAAGTTGCGCGGTTGGCAGAAAGCGGCACCCCGGGTCGCTTCCGATTTCCCCGGCCCATGACCGACCGGCCCGGGTTCGACTTCAGCTTTTCGGGCCTGAAGACGTTTACCATGAACACGCTGCGAGACCTGGGTGACGCCAGCCTTCAGGACCGGGCCGATATTGCGCTCGCCTTCCAGGACGCCGTGGTTGATACCATTCGCATCAAGTGTGGACGGGCACTGAAGGAAACCGGCCAGAAAAGCCTGATTGTTGCCGGTGGCGTCAGCGCCAACCTGGCGCTTCGAACAGCGCTCGACAAAATGGTGGCAAAATCCGGCTGCCGCGTTTTCTACCCTGGCCCGAAGTTCTGCACTGACAATGGCGCAATGATTGCCTATGCCGGCCATGAGCGCCTGCGTGGCGGCCATCAGGAAGATCTTGGTATCAATGTTCACCCCCGCTGGCCGATGACCGAGATTGATGGATAAGATCCTGATTGAGGGGCTTGAAGCCAACGCCGTCATCGGGATCCATGCCTGGGAGCGGAAAATTCGCCAGCGGCTGATTGTTGACCTTGAGCTTCACCTGGATCTTTCGACCCCGGGCAAAAGTGACCGGATTGCTGACACCATCAGCTATGGCGACATTGCCCGACAGGTCACCACTTTCGTGGAGGAAAGCAGTTTCTTCCTCATTGAGGCGCTCGCCGAGGCACTGGCAGACGAAATCTTCCGTGAGGCGCGAATCAGCAGCCTGATCATCAAGGTCAGTAAACCCGGCGCCGTCAGCAATGCGGCGAACATTGCTGTGATACTGGAGCGAAGTCGCCAGTGAGCCATCTCGCCTACCTTGGCATTGGCAGCAACATCGCACCTGAGCGGCACATCACCGTTGGGCTGAACGAAATCTCTGACCGGTTCGAGGTTCTTGCCATTTCCAGCGTTTACCGCACTGCCGCGGTGGGCTTTCAGGGCCCGCCTTTCCTCAATCTGGTCGCGGGTGTGCATGTTGCTGAGGATGTCCGCAGCCTGCACGCAACAATCAGGCAAATTGAATATGCTTTTGGACGTGATGCGCGCTGCCAAAAACACGCATCGCGGACGCTTGACATCGATATCCTGACGTTTGCTGACTACTGCGGTTCTTATGGAGACGTTGAACTGCCAAGAGATGAGATTAAGTGCAACGCTTTTGTCCTGGCGCCTTTTGCCGAGATTGCGCCTGAACTTATCCTGCCGGGCTGCAGGGCGCCACTGCACGCCCTGTGGCAAGCCTACGCTGTGCCTGGCCAATGTGTGCAGAAAGTCAGCTTCTGCTGGCAGGGCAATGCCCTGCCGCTCGGGCTCAACCGTTAATCACCCTCAACCGAACGCTCACCAGTTTCGCTAGCGGCCTTACCAGCCGCCGCACCCTGCGCAAGCCAGGGTACTGTCGGCTTGAGACCCAGGTTGACGCGATACAACGGCATCTTGCGGTAGCTGCCGTCACCGCTGCCCAGTCTCACTATCAGGTAGACATTACCCCGATCGTCTCGCGCGAACTGTTGGTCCTCAGGTAACAGGATACCCTGGGGATTTTCATCATAGTTCTTCAGGTCCTGGAAAACCGTCTCATCCACCTCGGCCACTTCTTCCTCATCATCACGCTGGGCCGCTGCCGTCGAGCGCGAACTGGAGGCGGCCCCTGTTTCACCAGCACTGGCATTGGCATTGGTTGAACCGCTGATGCTCGCACTGAAACTGTTTTGTGTTGCGTCGGAGAAGACGTCCCCACCCAGATCAATCGAACTGCCAATATTCAACACATCACCACCCGTCGCAAAGAGCGAGCCAAGGGTGTCGAAACTGGACCCGGGAATTCTCTGCAGCAGTGCGGTGCTACCAATGTCGTCTGAGAAGAACTGACCCTGCTCAAGCCCGTAGAATATCCCGCCATTTACTGCCCGTTGGACAAAGTTCTGGTCGGCAGACTGGCTACCCACATCCGCGACAGGTGCAACAAAAACGATATTCCCGTTACTGCTCAACAGGTCCTGCAGTTGGTCTCCCTGACCAAATGGAATGGCATCATTCACCCTTTCAAACCTTGGCGTGCCGCCCTCAGTACTTGCCTGGTTGATAATGAGGGTGACATCGGAACCTGCCTGTATCGAGGCAATGGCAATACCGGATTCCGCAGACAAGGTAACCTTGCCCGCCTGGCCGTCCGTTGCCCGAATAAACGTATCCTTGGCCTGGAAAATTTTGCCTTTGCCAGAGACCGCGGAGAATGCAAGCGCAGAACTTGCATCAGCATTAAAGAGAATATCCTCCGCGGCATTCACAATGGTTGCCTTGCCCGCGGCTGCAACCAGCGCTGGTTGTCCACCCGGGGTACCAAGCGCAATCTGGCGGGCTGCACCCACTGCCACGTCCTGGGCAGCATCAATCGTGCCCGTTGAAGTCACGCTGCCAACCAGGCTGGTAAGACTGATACTGCCGGCGGTTGAGGTTGTGTTACTGCCCAACAGGATGTCCTGCCGCGACCTGACCGTCACACCAGATCCACCAGATACCGATGAAGTGGCATTCAGGCCGCCATTGGTGGCAACCAGGTTGGCAAGGCCCGATTGCGCAACCAGCGGCCCCGTGGACTCTATTGCCTGATCAGCCGTGATCGAAAGGCTACCGACCGCTTCCACGCCTGCGACTCCGACCCCCGCCGAGCTGCTGACAAGGCTCACATCACCCCCGGCGAACAGATCCTGCAACAGCGTAATGGCCCCGCCCGCTGACAAGGTAACATTGCCCGCTTCATCGCGAATTACGCCCGAACCAACCAGCGTCCCCGCTGTAGTCAGGTTGATCGTATTGCCATTCGTGTAAACATCATCCAGCTGAATGTTGGCTGCACTTACAATGGTCAAGGCGCTAACCTGGTTGGCCTGGTCAAAATTGCCGAGGTCAATCTCGCCGTTACCGGCGGTAAGTGTCAGCGACGAAGCTGTTGCACCATCCTGGGCGCTGATCAGACCAGCTTCAACACCATCACTGACCAGGCGGATGTCGGCCCCCCCGTTGGCACCCCCCCTGGTGGTATCCATTGTGACGGTGCCGATCAGACCAATTGAACCGGTTGCCGGAACCGCATTGCCGCTCTCGTCAACACCGCCTATTGAGATTGCACCGCCCACATCGGACCCGGCGGTCACCAGTGCTACTGTGCCACCTTCAACACCCAGCAATACCCGGGGAGAGTTGATCTGGATGACGCCGTTCAGGTTTGTCGGATTACCCGCCACCAGGCGCGGTGTGACGCCTGATCTGATTTCTACACTGCTCGTCGGTGATGCACTCGTGACAATCAGCAAACTTCCGATCTGGTTATCGGAACCAGCCGCAATAAGCACATTGTCTGCCGCAACGGTGGCCTGCTGGCCAATACGGGTTGTGCCACCAAGCGCCCCCAGCGTCACCAGACCATCAGCCGTAACATTCAATGTACTCGCTGTGATGTTCGTCAGCTCAGCGCCACCCAGCAAATTGAGGGTGATCCCCACACCGTCAAGGGCAAGGGTGCCAAAGGTATTACTGTTGCCATCCAGCACAATGGAACGGCCCTCACCGGTGACGGTCAGCGAGGCTGTGCCTGGTGCGCTGATAGTGGCGCCAGGATCATCAGAGAGACTCCCAACTGAAGTTAATGCCAGCGTGTTTTCGACCGCGAGACCGGCAATTCGCATGGCGCTGGACTCTCTCACAGTCGCGTTGGAAGCAGTCAGGTCAAATGCGCCGGCATTAATTTCGCTGCCCGTATCGGCGCCAAGTGTAATTCCACCCGTGGCTGTCAGGTTTGCGACACCGGACACCGCAACGGTTGCGCCAACGGTATTGGTAATGTCACCTTCGGCAACCAGCGTCAGACTGCCGGCATTCACCGACTGCAGGGTCAGGTTGTCAGACTCGTTCACGTCAATGAGACTGCCCCGGAGAGTCAGTGGACCAAACTGCGCGGCATCGCTGCCCGAGAGATCAATCACACCATTCCCACTGTCTACTGCAAGCGATGTAGTCCCCTGCACATTAAGGCTTCCGCCGACAGTTCGTTCAATATCACCTGTGCTTGAGATGACATCAAGTGTCTCGGCATTCACCGTGTCCAGGCGAATGTCGCCCGTCTGAACCAGGCTGACTTCGAGACCACTCAGGCTGACTGAGCCCAGCTGAACCGCATCATTTTCATTGTTTCCTTCAGCGCCAAGGGTAATGTTTCCCTGTGCGGAAGTGATATCAGCTTTTCCTGTAACAGAAATACTGTTGCTGGAACCATCGGTCACCGCACCACTGGAGACCAGTGTGAGTGTCGACACAGCAATGTCTTCAAGTATAGTGGCGCGGCTGTTATTGATAAGCACATCCGATCCGTTCGCAGCAATTCGATTGAGCCGGTTGTCCTGGTTCCTGATATCGATCACAGACGATCCCTCGTTCGCACCAAGTGCAATAAGACCACTGACATCAATCACGCCCGTCCCGGAAATTGGGCCGCCTGCGTCAATCGTCAGACTGTCTACATCAACCGTATCTATCACCACTTCACCGGAAGATCCAAGCGAAAAGGCTGTCGCCTTGACTGGACCCAGCATCGTTGCACTGGCTTCCTCGAGCAGGATGTTTGCGCCTTCCAGGGTAACTGAACCAAAATTGTTCTCAGCACCCTGCAGGGTGATATCACCCTGGCCATTACGGGCTGACAGGTCCAGGGCTTCGGCTACTGAAATGACGGAAATATTGCTTTGGGTAATTGTCTCTGCTGAATCCAGGGAGAGTGCCTGTACACTGACATTACCCAGAACCGTGGCAGCGTTTTCGCTGATATTGACCAGATTGCCTGTCAGGTTAAGGGGTCCAAGCTCAATCTTGTCACCAAACCTTGTGCCCAGGGTAATGTTCGCATCAGCAACAAGCGTCACATCTTCTGCCACTGAAATCTCGGCGGCTTCATCATTTGTGATACTGCCAGAGGTCTGCAGCCTTAACGTTTCGAGATCAACCTGGATCAGTACAATGTCGCTCGACTGGACGACATTTGCGTTCTGCCCATCAATCAGCAGTGCGCCCAAGCGATTATTTGTACCGGTCAGCGTCAAAGATTCAGCCACCTCAAAGCTGGCCGCGTTAGCCACATCAATGCTGGAGCCTGTGGTTTGAGTAATTGTCGTCGCGGTGGCAGCCAGAGTGTCGACTGCGACTGTCCCCAACGTCAGGGTGCCATCTTCGGACACCGACGCCGTCTGGGCAGACAGATTGACCGAGCCAAAAGCGTTGCCGGCGCCAGCCAGCGAAATGGCCCCAGTGTCGGGGTCTGCATTAAACGAGGCCACACCAGCAATACTGACCGTCTCGCCGGTCACCAGGGTTTGCTGGATGTTTTCCGCCGCCGTTAAGGTCAGTGTCTGTGCTGTGGCCCCGCCCAGCACAATGCTGTCCAGGTCAAACACATTTACCGTTGAGGCGGTCGGAATGATCGTGCCAAAGTTGTTGTTCGGTTCAACAAGTGTAATGGCCGCGTTACCTGCCCCCGCAGTGATTCGCGAAATGCCGGAAACTATAAGTGCACTTCCGTCACCCTGGGTAATGGTGCCATTGGCGCCATAGTCAAGTGAGTTTAGCTGCACGTTCATCAAGGTGGCCGAATCTGATTCCCGCACCACTGCAGAATTGGCCTGTAAAGAAACATTACCAAACCGGATGTTATTACCGCTCGCGTCCGCCCCCAGGCTGATCGCCAACTGGGCCTGGAGGCTGGCGGCACCATCGACCACAATGAAACTGTCCGTCCTGTCCCTGATGCCCCTTTCCGATACCAGCGCCAATTGATCGGCTTCAACCCGGTTGAGGATCAAGTCGCTGATTGAACCAACGGATACATCACTACCAAAAAGGTCCAACTCACCAAAGGCATTGCCTGCCTCATCCAGGGTTATACTGGCTGGCGAGGAGAATACCGTGCGGCCGGTTGTCGTAATGACCCCCGTATCAAAAATTTCCGCCTCGGAAACTAGGGAGAAAGATGTTGCGTTGATTCCTGCCAGTGAAGATGCTGTCTGGTCGGTCAGCGATACGTCGCCCGCGCCAATGACCCGGATCGAACCGAACGCATTTTGCCCATTAGCGAGCGAGATCCCGTTTGCGCCAGCATCAACAATTAAAGCACCGCTAACATCGATACTCGCCTCACCTGACTGTGTGATTGCGCCTGCAGACCTTAAGGTGAACGCTGCGGCTTCAACATTGGTCAGGAAGGTGCTGTTGCCTTCCGTGAACCGTACATTGACACCGCTGAGGGAAACACTGTCGAAACTGATATCGTCATTGTCACGATCACCGAGGATGATGTCACCAGCGGCCTGGATACTGCCCTCACCAACCTGTAGCTCCGCGCCCGCCACATCTGTGACTGAGCCACCGCTGGTCAGCGAGAATGCGGTACCAGCAATCACACGACCCAATTCCGTGGATTCAGACTCGACGATGGTCACCGAATCGCCCGACAAAGTCAGTCGACCAAACCGGTTGCTGGTATTGGTGAGGGATACATCCCCACCATTTGACTCAAACCGGGCATCGTCAGTCACAACAACCGGTCCCGTGGAAGTAATGTTATCTGCTGAGTCGATAGCAGCCTCAAGCGCGGTCAGGCTGATGATTGTGGTGCTGTCTGCTTCCTCAATTGTCACCAGGGAACCATTCACGTTGATAGCACCAAAGCTGTTCGAATTACCGTTCAAGTTGATGTCAGCGGCACCACTGTCGAAAGTAGCCACGCCGGTAACCAGCAAGCTGCCATCCGTGTTCTGGGTAACATTTCCTCCTGACAATAGAGTAAAGGTGTTGGCCGTAAGCTGTTCCAGCCTTGAGGCACCCGCTTCCGCTACGCTGACAACATCGCCAGTCAGGTCGAGGGAACCAAAGTTGTTCGCCGTACCTGTCAACAGAATATCGTTGATACCACTGTCGACGGACAGCAACCCATCAACGCTGATTTCCGAACCAGACGTCTGGGTCACATCGCCACTGCTGTTGATCGTCAGGCTATCCACTGAAACAATGCCAATCACAGAGCCGCTGTTCTCTACAATCTCAACATCGCCACCCTCGACATTAATTACGCCAAAGGCATTCGCCGCTGAATCGATAACAATGGCGCGCGTACCCGCTCGAATGTCAATCAGTCCGGATACACTGATTGTCCCCTGGTCTGTCACTTCACCGCTGGCGGTTGCCAAAAGGCTGTTCGCAATCACCTGTGAGAGCACCATTGCGTCGCGTTCGGCAACGCTGACAGCACCCCCTACCAGGCTCAGGCTCCCAAAGGCATTATTGGACGCCGAGAGGTCGATGTTCGCCGCGCCCAGGCCGGCAGAAAAAGTGGCGCTGTTTGACACCGTCAGATTTGCATTGGCTACCCCGGAGATTGGCCCCGAAGTCACCAGAGCAATCGAATCGGCATCAAGACCCGCAATCACCACGCCCGCCGAAGCGGTTTCATTCACCAGGATTTCATTGCCGGAGAGATCCAGCGAGGCAATCTCGATCGAGTCACTCACCTCGTCACCAAAGGTGATGTTCCCACCTGCGTTGATGATCGCAAGTTCGCTCACGTGAACTATTGCGCTGGCTCCATCCGTCACGTTGCCGACCGAATTGAGGGTAAAGGTCCGCGCCTGCAAGGCATCAATCCGCGTGTCATCGGACTCTGTAAGGATTACCGCGCCCGTTGGGCTCGTCAGGCTCACGCTGCCAAAGGCATTGCCGGCATTGTTCAGTGTAATGCCACCACCAGTTCCTGCAGCATTGAAACTGGCGACCCCACCCACATCCAGATCGCCACTATCGATGATCGTGCCCGCGGCAGCGGTAACCGTCAGATTGTTGCCGACACTGCCTTCTACCCGTAGAGATCCTGCGTTCACCAGCGAAACATTGTCGTCAACCGAGAAAACCACATCGCCGGCCGCGTTGAGGTCGCTGGCCAGTACCGATCCGGCTACGGTGAGTACAAGATCACCACCTACTGATCCGGTCAATTGCAGTGACTGGTTGTTGGCAAGTGTCGCATCATCCGCAACGTCCAGCGTCACAAGGCCGGACGCAACCAGCGCATCCAGCGTAGCGTCTTCAGCACTGATGTCCAGTGCACCTGCGGCGGTTAATGTTGTTCCTGTTGCCTGCCCAATGGCACCAGTTGCGGCAATCGACAGCGCACCCGAACTTGTGAAGTTGCCGAGGATAAAGTTTGTTCCCTTGAGCTCAGCGGACGCCAGGCTGACGGTGTCATTGAAGGTTGTATTGCCTGTGGCAGGGTTGGTCTGGACAAGCGAACCGGAAATGTCAATCTCACCAAAGCTGATTGCCCCGGAACTGGTAACAACCAGATCAGACAACCCGGCAGCATCGTCGGCTGAATTTGCGCCAAATACATCAGCAAAACTGACTGTGCCATTGCCGGCATCGATCGTCAGAGTTTCGTTGCCAGCACCACCCGTGCCACTTGTTGCACCTCCGATCGTGATATCTCCGTTCTGCGTTGCCATCAGGACATCAATATTCTCCGACAGCGTCAGATTACCGCCGATCAGGATATCCGCATTGGTTGTGCTGAGATTGGCCGCCAGTTCAGCGCTGCCGCTGATGACAATGCCGCTGGGGGCAACCAGATTCTCTCCCGCAAAAAGTGTCAGAGGCTGACTGTTTGTCACCTGCAATCTCCCGCTTAACGCCATGCCCTCGCGCAGATTGATTGCTCCAGCCGAAAGGGTCACGTTGTTCAGCGTCACACTGCCGTTAAAGTCAATAGAACCGGCACCGCTGGTAACAACGAGGTTCTCCGAACCCTGGTCTCCAACCCCCAGTGTCACGCCCGAAACAGCGCCGGCAATTGAGACAGAACCACCACCCGTTGTCAGCGTGGCTGTGCCACCGTCGGCAACAACCAGCGACTGGAGTTCGAGGTCAGTTCCCGCTGTGACAATTGCGCCATTGACGGTTGTCTCGGTAGCGATCGTGACACCGCCTGCAAACTCAATGGCA
This sequence comes from Pseudomonadota bacterium, assembly GCA_047947185.1. Taxonomy (GTDB): domain Bacteria; phylum Pseudomonadota; class Gammaproteobacteria; order Pseudomonadales; family Azotimanducaceae; genus JANQJA01. The sequence continues at coordinate 4,629,341 of CP170502.1, read as the reverse complement.
TCGCTGGCGGAATCACCGAACTGCAGTGGGCCAGTGTTCTGGAAATTGGTAAAGTTCGCGATACTGTTGTCGTTACCCAGGAACGCTATCCCATAATCGTTACCAAAGGTTGTCAGTCGCAGCAGGTTTGTCACACCGCCGAACGTCACGCTGTTCCCACCCGTACCCGCATCCACTTCCAGCGTGGAATTCTGACCGTCGACAGCACCGAAGGTGATGTCAGCGCCTGTCGCGACGGTGTTATTGCTGGACACGCTGGACGTACCGTTACCAAGGTCGACGTTCCCCAATGCAAGCAGGGCACCATTTGAGGATAGCCTGCCAAGCAGATTGGTTGTGCCAATCCCTGCATTCGTCAGACCACCGACGAACTGCAACTGATCACCAGCCTCATTGCCAAGTACAATGCCACCTGTGTTGTTGAAGATAACGTTGTTGTCGATGGTGGTAAGTCCGCCGGTAAACGATACGCCGTATCCTTGACCGAAAGTTGTCAGATCAGAAAGGTGCGCACTGTCGAGGAACGAAACGTCTTGACCGGACGTGGTATTGGTTATCGTCACATCAACGACCTGGGTGCCGCCAACCTGCCCCTGGAAAGTGACGCCGGCACTGTCGTCGATGACCAGCGTAACCCCATCAACGGCGCCGGAGATCGTGACGGCACCTGTATCAATCGATAGCTGGTTCGCACCTGCACTGGCTATCGATTCAATAATCAGGTTGGCGTTACTGGTCTCGATGCGGGAGGTGCCAACTACGTCCACGACACCCAGGTTCAGCAGGTCATTGGTTGTGGAAACACGGCCAAACAGGCTGATCGCGGCGACGTTTGCCGTTGCACCACCATTGAAGAGGATCTGGTCAGTCGCCGCATCACCAAATGTCAGCCCGCCAAGGTTGGCAAATACCAGCGTATTGGAAATGCTCGTTGACGAACCGGTAAAAGACAGACTGTAGGGTGCAGAATTGGTTGCCAGCGTCGTAATGGTTGCGTTGTCGAGAAATGCAATCTCGCCCAGGGTGCCCAGCAGATTCACCGAGGCCGCCGTGACTGGCGCGACAAAAGTTGTACCGCCCGAATCGGTGATTGTCAGTGTACCGATATCGGTACCCACCGCCTCCGCAATTGTAATCTGACCTGTTGAATTGAGATTCAGGTTTGATGAGGCGCCACCCAACACACCAGAGACCGCATCCAGATTGATGGTGTTCGCAACGCCGCTACCGACCGTCAGGGTCACCCCATTTGCGATAACAAGATCGCCAATGTCGATAACACCGGTACCGCTGCCGCCAATCAGTGAATTGGCAGTGATGTTGACGGGTGTATTGGCATCACCTACCTGCATTCCCGATCCACTGCTGGTTGTGAGCGCACCGCCAATCCTGATATTGGCCGGCGTGGTCGCGACAAGACCATCTGTGAAGGCGATAGCGTCCGTCCCGGCATCACCCAGGGTGACGACGCCCAGGCTATTAAATGTCGTCGCCGCTGACACTGTCGTACTCGAGCCGGTCAGCGACAGGTTATAGTTGTTACCCGTTGTTGTCAGTGTTGTTGCAGTCACATCACCCTGGAACGCAACCGTCTGGCCATTCTCGGTATCCGAGATATCTATGGTCCCGGCACTCACGCTACCCTGGAAGGTGGCGCCAGCACTGTTGGTGATATCCAGCGTCCCGACACCGGCAACCGCCCCACTGACCGCAATCGCCCCATTGGTACCGGTATGAACCGTCAGGCTGTTGCCATTGCCTGTCACCCCGGCAGCGTTTAGGCCCGCACCCGTCGCCACAATGCCATTGTTGGTCGTGTCGATCGAAACGTCAGACCCCAGGACAAACCCGCCAAGGTCCATCTGCTGGGCCGCGGTCCGTACTACACCATTTAGTGTCAGGGTTCCCACAACGGCCTGGGTGTCCAGACCACCGCTGAAGGTCGCCACATCACCGTCAACCGCTGCATCACCCAGGGACAGGTCATTGATCGCCGCAAACGTCGTGTCACTTGAGACTGTCAGGTTCTCATCAAACTGGAGGTTGTAGCCATTGGCCGTGGTCGTCAGCGTTGTCGCTGTCACGTCCCCCTGGAATGCCACGGTTTGGCCGTCTTCCGTATCCGAGATATCAATCGTCGTTGTGCTCACACTACCCTGGAAGGTGGCGCCAGCACTGTTGGTGATATCCAGTATCGACACGCCTGCCAGGGCGCCAGTCACCGTGATCGCTCCGCTTGTACCTGTGTGTAACGTCAGGTTATGGCTACCACCCGATATCACCGAAACATTCAGCGCCGCACCCACTGCAGAGCCACCATTGTTGGTTGTGTCCAAAGTGACGTTTGAACCCTGGGTCACAGCGCCAAGATCAATCCGCTGTGCCGCGCTGCGCACCGTCTCATTCAACGTGACAGTCCCTGTTACCGCGGTGGTATCCAGGCCACCACTGAAGGTCGCCACATCACCATCTGCCGCCCCGTTGCCGATAAACAGGTTGTTGATCGCCGCAAACGTGGTGTCGTTTGTCAGCGAGACATTCTCATCAAATCGCAGATTGTAGCCATTGGCCGTTGTTATCAGCGTTGTTGCGGTCACATCACCCTGAAACGCAACCGTCTGGCCATTCTCGGTATCCGAGATATCTATTGTTGTTGCACTGACACTACCCTGGAAGGTTGCACCCGCACTGTTGGTGATATCCAGCGTTGTCACGCCGGCCAAACCACCGCTTTGCGTTATTGCACCGCTCACGCCAGCGTGTAGCGTCAGGCTGTTGCCGCCACCCGCTACAGTGCCTGCATTTATTGCTGCGCCAAGGGGTGAACCGCCATTATCTGTCGAATCAAGCGTCACGTTTGAACCCAGCGTGACTGCGCCCAGGTCTATCTGTTGGGCTGCCGTGCGCACAACTTCGTTCAGTGTCACCACACCAGCAACTGCGCTGGTATCCAGCCCACCTGTAAAGGTCGCTATATCACCATCCGCCGTCGCATTACCCAGCGTCAGGTTGTTGATGGCAGCAAACGTGGTATCGCTGGACACCGTCAGACTTTCATCAAACCGGAGGTTATAGTTGTTACCCGTTGTTGTCAGTGTTGTTGCAGTCACATCACCCTGGAACGCAACCGTCTGGCCATTCTCGGTATCCGAGATATCTATGGTCCCGGCACTCACGCTACCCTGGAAGGTGGCGCCAGCACTGTTGGTGATATCCAGCGTCCCGACACCGGCAACCGCCCCACTGACCGCAATCGCCCCATTGGTACCGGTATGAACCGTCAGGCTGTTGCCATTGCCTGTCACCCCGGCAGCGTTTAGGCCCGCACCCGTCGCCACAATGCCATTGTTGGTCGTGTCGATCGAAACGTCAGACCCCAGGACAAACCCGCCAAGGTCCATCTGCTGGGCCGCGGTCCGTACTACACCATTTAGTGTCAGGGTTCCCACAACGGCCTGGGTGTCCAGACCACCGCTGAAGGTCGCCACATCACCGTCAACCGCTGCATCACCCAGGGACAGGTCATTGATCGCCGCAAACGTCGTGTCACTTGAGACTGTCAGGTTCTCATCAAACTGGAGGTTGTAGCCATTGGCCGTGGTCGTCAGCGTTGTCGCTGTCACGTCCCCCTGGAATGCCACGGTTTGGCCGTCTTCCGTATCCGAGATATCAATCGTCGTTGTGCTCACACTACCCTGGAAGGTGGCGCCAGCACTGTTGGTGATATCCAGTATCGACACGCCTGCCAGGGCGCCAGTCACCGTGATCGCTCCGCTTGTACCTGTGTGTAACGTCAGGTTATGGCTACCACCCGATATCACCGAAACATTCAGCGCCGCACCCACTGCAGAGCCACCATTGTTGGTTGTGTCCAAAGTGACGTTTGAACCCTGGGTCACAGCGCCAAGATCAATCCGCTGTGCCGCGCTGCGCACCGTCTCATTCAACGTGACAGTCCCTGTTACCGCGGTGGTATCCAGGCCACCACTGAAGGTCGCCACATCACCATCTGCCGCCCCGTTGCCGATAAACAGGTTGTTGATCGCCGCAAACGTGGTGTCGTTTGTCAGCGAGACATTCTCATCAAATCGCAGATTGTAGCCATTGGCCGTTGTTATCAGCGTTGTTGCGGTCACATCACCCTGAAACGCAACCGTCTGGCCATTCTCGGTATCCGAGATATCTATTGTTGTTGCACTGACACTACCCTGGAAGGTTGCACCCGCACTGTTGGTGATATCCAGCGTTGTCACGCCGGCCAAACCACCGCTTTGCGTTATTGCACCGCTCACGCCAGCGTGTAGCGTCAGGCTGTTGCCGCCACCCGCTACAGTGCCTGCATTTATTGCTGCGCCAAGGGGTGAACCGCCATTATCTGTCGAATCAAGCGTCACGTTTGAACCCAGCGTGACTGCGCCCAGGTCTATCTGTTGGGCTGCCGTGCGCACAACTTCGTTCAGTGTCACCACACCAGCAACTGCGCTGGTATCCAGCCCACCTGTAAAGGTCGCTATATCACCATCCGCCGTCGCATTACCCAGCGTCAGGTTGTTGATGGCAGCAAACGTGGTATCGCTGGACACCGTCAGACTTTCATCAAACCGGAGGTTATAGTTGTTACCCGTTGTTGTCAGTGTTGTTGCAGTCACATCACCCTGGAACGCAACCGTCTGGCCATTCTCGGTATCCGAGATATCTATGGTCCCGGCACTCACGCTACCCTGGAAGGTGGCGCCAGCACTGTTGGTGATATCCAGCGTCCCGACACCGGCAACCGCCCCACTGACCGCAATCGCCCCATTGGTACCGGTATGAACCGTCAGGCTGTTGCCATTGCCTGTCACCCCGGCAGCGTTTAGGCCCGCACCCGTCGCCACAATGCCATTGTTGGTCGTGTCGATCGAAACGTCAGACCCCAGGACAATGGCGCCAAGGTCAGCCTGTTGACCTGCCGTTCTGACAGACCCGTTTAAGCTTCTGGTAGAAGCGCTTAAGATGTTGAGGCCTCCCGCGAAAACCGCAACATCATCAGCCGAATCACCTATGGTCATTGTTCCAGTATTGGCGAATGTCATATCTGTCACCAGGCTGACATCCTCGTCAAACTGCAGGCCATATCCATTAGCTGTGGTTAACAGCGTTGTCGCACTGAGATCTCCCTCAAAGCGAATGACCTGACCGTCCTCCGTGTCGGAAATATCCAGTGTGGTCACCGTGACGCTGTCACTGAAAACCGCGCCAGCACTGTTCGTAATGTCCAGGGTTGCGACGCCGCTGACCGCCCCACCAAACAAAAGGGTGCCAGCCGTCCCTGCATCCAGCGTCAGGTCTTGTCCTGCGCCGATAATGATATCCGTTGTTATGTTGCCGCCATTGGTCTCAATCGCAACCGGGCCAGACAGGGTTACCGAACGAGTGAATGTCACATTATCACCGGTCGTGTCGATATCACCCCCGGTTGTCAGGGTACCCGTCATGCTCGAACCAAAAGACACCGCACCACCCGCGTTGATATCGCCGGCAGCAGCAATTGTGGTGGTTCCCGTCGCATCAATCTCGACAGTACCGCTCACAGTAATAGTGTTGTTGATACCAATGGTGCTCGCTGCATCGAAGTCCAGATTGGTGCCCGAGGTAATGGCACCGTCCTGGACAATCGTACCGCCCGAGTTGATATCCATGATTGTCGTTGACGCAAGGGCACCACTCAGCGTCACACTGGTCGTCGCATCCAGAATGTTGAGCGCGTTCACTGATAATGCGGCATAAGACTGGACCGCACCATCACGGATTGTCAGGTCACCACCGCCTGTGAGCGCGCCGATCAGTGTCACATTCCCTAAGGCACCGGCATCCAGTGCCAGGCTGTTGCCTGCCGTCGCAATGGTCGAACTGAACAGGATATTGCCCGCACCTGTACCTGTATCAATATCCACCGGACCGGCGAGAGTCACTGCCCGGGTGAAGGTCACATTGTCATCCGTCGTGTCAATATCACCCGAAGTGGTCAAGAGACCCGTTCCCACTGCGCCGAAGGTCACCGCGTCACCGGCCGTGATATCGCCTGCAGCTGCAATGGTCGTAATGCCGGTTGCATCAACGTCCACGGTGCCAGAGACACCAATGGTGTTGTTGATACCAATAGTGCTCGCAGCGTCCAGGTCCAGATTTGTGCCGGAAGTGATCGCAGCGTTCTGGACAATTGTGCCGCCCGAGTTGACATCAATAGTGGTCGTGGCCGCCAGGACGCCACCCAGGGTCACGCTGGTGGTGGCGTCCAGGATGTCAATCGAGTTCACGGTCAGTGCCGCGTAAGACTGGACCGCACCATCACGCACCGTCAGGTCACCACCACCCGTCAATGCGCCGGTAAGGCTCACGTTGCCCGCTGAACCGGCATCCAGTGCCAGGTTGTTACCCGCCGTCGCAATGGTTGAACCAAACAGGATGTTGCCCGCTGCTGCGCCATTGGTGTCAATATCCACCGGACCCGACAGGGTCACGGCATTGGTAAACGTAATGTTGTCGTCGGTTGTGTCGATATCACCCGCGGTAGTCAGTGTGCCTCCGAGGTTTGCACCAAAGGTCACCGCGTCACCGGCCGTGATATCGCCTGCAGCTGCAATGGTCGTAATGCCGGTTGCATCAACGTCCACGGTGCCAGAGACACCAATGGTGTTGTTGATATCGATGGTGCTCGCAGCGTCCAGATCCAGATTTGTGCCGGAGGTGATCGCAGCGTTCTGGACAATTGTGCCGCCCGAGTTGATATCAATAGTGGTCGTGGCTGCCATGACGCCACCCAGGATCACGCTGGTCGTCGCATCCTGAATGTCAATCGAGTTCACGGTCAGTGCCGCATAAGACTGGACCGCACCATCACGGACCGTCAGGTCACCACCGCCCGTCAAAGCACCAGTGAGGGTCACATTACCTGCCGTACCGGCATCCAACGCCAGGTCGTTGCCTGCGGTGGCAATCGTCGAGCTGAACAGGATGTTGCCCGCTGCTGCGCCAGTGGTGTCAATATCCACCGGACCCAACAGGGTCACTGCCCGGGTGAAGGTCACATTGTCATCCGTTGTGTCGATATCACCCGCGGTAGTCAGTGTGCCTCCGAGGTTTGCACCAAAGGTCACCGCGCCACCGGCCGCGATATCGCCTGCAGCTGCAATGGTCGTTATGCCGGCTGCATCAACGTCCACCGTGCCAGAGACACCAATGGTGTTGTTGATACCAATGGTACTCGCGGCGTCCAGATCCAGATTTGTGCCGGAGGTGATCGCAGCGTTCTGGATAATTGTGCCGCCCGAGTTGACATCAATGGTGGTTGTAGCCGCCAGCATGCCACCCAGAGTCACGCTGGTTGTCGCATCCTGGATGTCAATCGAGTTCACCGTCAATGCGGCATAAGACTGGACTGCACCATCGCGCACTGTCAGGTCACCACCACCCGTCAATGCGCCGATGAGGGTCACATTACCCGCCGCACCCGCATCCAGCGCCAGGTTATTGCCCGCGGTGGCAATCGTCGAGCTGAACAGGATGTTGCCTGCCGCCGTGCCCGTGGAGTCGATATCCACCGGACCCGCCATGGTCACTGCCCGGGTGAAGGTCACATTGTCATCCGTTGTGTCGATATCACCCGAGGTAGTCAGTGTACCCGCGAGGTTTGCACCAAAGGTTACCGCGCCACCGGCTGTGATATCACCAGCAGGCGCAATAGTGGTGGTGCCGATTGCATCAATGTCTACGATGCCAGAAACACCAACGGTGTTGTTGATATCGATGGTGCTCGCGGCGTCCAGATCCAGATTCGTGCCGGAAGTGATCGCAGCGTTCTGGGCAATCGTGCCGCCCGAGTTGACATCAATGGTGGTTGTAGCCGCCAGGGCACCGCCCAGGGTTACACTGGTGGTGGCATCCTGGATGTCAAGCGAGTTCACGGTCAGTGCCGCATAAGACTGGACCGCACCATCACGCACCGTCAGGTCACCACCATCCGTCAATGCGCCGGTGAGGGTCACGTTGCCCGCTGAACCGGCATCCAGTGCCAGGTTGTTACCCGCCGTCGCAATGGTTGAACTGAACAGGATATTGCCCGCACCTGTACCTGTATCAATATCCACCGGACCCGCAAGAGTCACCGCCCGGGTGAAGGTCACATTGTCGTCCGTCGTGTCAATGTCACCAGAAGTGGTCAAGAGACCCGTTCCCACTGCACCGAAGGTCACTGCACCGCCGGCTGTAATATCGCCCGCACCGGCGATGCTCGTGGTACCGGTTGCATCAATATCCACCGTGCCGCTGACACCGATGGTGTTGTTGATAGCAATGGTACCCCCCGCATCCAGGTCCAGCGTGGTACCCGTGGTAATGGCACCGTCCTGGACAATTGTGCCGCCCGAGTTGATATCAATGGTGGTAGTGGCCGCCAGGGCACCACCCAGGGTCACACTGGTGGTGGCATTCAGAATGTCAATCGAGTTCACGGTCAGTGCCGCATACGACTGGACCGCACCATCGCGCACTGTCAGGTCACCACCGCCCGTCAATGCGCCGGTGAGGGTCACATCACCGGCGGCACCCGCATCCAGTGCGAGGTCATTGCCGGCGGTCGCTATTGCGGAACTGAACAGGATGTTGCCGGCGCCCGCATCTGTATCAATATCCACCGGGCCCGCAAGAGTCACTGCCCGGGTGAAGGTCACATTGTCACCTGTCGTGTCAATGTCACCCGAAGTGGTCAAGAGACCCGTTCCCACTGCGCCGAAAGTCACCGCGCCACCGGCCATGATATCGCCTGCCGTCGCAACGGTGGTGGTTCCCGTGGCGTCGATATCGACCGTGCCGCTGACACCAATCGCTGCGTTAATACCAATGCTGCTCGCTGCATCGAAGTCCAGATTTGTGCCGGACGTGATTGCAGCGTTCTGGACAATCGTGCCACCGGAATTGATATCAATGGTGGTGGTAGCTGCGAGGCCACCCTCAATAGTTACACTCGTGGTAGCATCCTGTATATCCAGCAGGTTGACGGTGAGCCCGGCATAAGACTGGACCGCACCATCGCGCACCGTCAGGTCACCGCCACCCGTCAATGCCCCCGTGAGTGTTACATTGCCCGCCCCACCCGCATCCAGCGCCAGGTTATTGCCCGCGGTGGCAATCGTCGAGTTGAACAGGATGTTGCCCGCTGCCGCGCCGGTGGTGTCGATATCGACAAGACCGGCCAAGGTCACGGCGTTGGTAAACGTAATGTTGTCGTCGGTGGTATCAATGTCACCCGCGGTCGTCAGTGTGCCCGCGAGGTTTGCGCCAAAGGTCACCGCGCCACCCGCCGTGATATCACCCGCACCTGCAATGGTGGTGGTCCCCACTGCGTCAATATCCACCGTGCCACTAACACCAACGCTGTTGTTGATCGCAATTGTACCGCCCGCATCCAGGTCCAGCGTGGTACCCGACGTAATGGCACCATTTTGTACGATGGTGCCGCCCGAGTTGATATCAATGGTGGTAATGGCCGCGAGTGCTCCCCCCAGGGTTACGCTGGTCGTCGCGTCCTGGATGTTGAGTGCGTTCACGGTTAATGCGGCATACGACTGGACCGCACCATCACGCACCGTCAGATCACCGCCACCCGTCAATGCGCCGGTAAGGGTTACGTTGCCCGCCGCACCAGCATCCAGGGCCAGATCATTGCCCGCCGTCGCAATGGTCGAACTGAACAGGATATTGCCGGCACCCGTACCCGTATCAATATCCACCGGACCCGCAAGAGTTACTGCCCGGCTGAAAGTCACATTGTCATCCGTCGTATCGATATCACCCGAAGTGGTCAAGAGACCCGTTCCCACCGCGCCGAAGGTCACCGCGCCACCGGCCGTGATATCGCCGGTACTTGCAATTGTGGTGGTCCCCGTAGCATCAATGTTTACCGTACCGCTGACACCAATCGCGGCATTGATAGAGATCGTACTCGCCGCATCCAGGTCCAGATCTGTACCAGAAGTGATCGCACCACTCTGGACAATCGTGCCGCCCGAGTTGATATCAATAGTCGTGGTTGCCGCAAGTGCTCCACCCAGGGTTACGCTGGTCGTCGCGTCCTGGATGTTGAGTGCGTTCACGGTTAATGCGGCATAAGACTGGACCGCACCATCACGCACCGTCAGATCACCACCCCCTGTCAACGCGGCGGTGAGTGTCACATTACCCACCGCGCCCGCATCCAGGGCCAGGTTGTTGCCGGCAGTGGCAATCGTTGAACTGAACAGGATATTGCCCGCACCCGTACCTGTATCAATATCCACCGGCCCTGCCAGTGTCACCGCCCGGGTGAAGGTCACGTTGTCGTCGGTCGTATCGATATCACCGGAAGTGGTCAAGAGACCCGTTCCCACCGCGCCAAAGGTGACCGCGCCGCCGGCCGTGATGTCGCCTGCCGCCGCAATGGTGGTGGTACCGGTTGCATCAATGTTTACCGTGCCGCTGACACCAATCGCGGCATTGATTCCAATCGTACTCGCCGCATCCAGGTCCAGATCTGTACCAGAAGTGATCGCACCATTCTGGACAATCGTACCGCCCGAGTTGATATCAATAGTCGTGGTTGCCGCGAGTGCTCCTCCCAGGGTCACGCTGGTTGTCGCATCCTGGATGTCAATCGAGTTCACGGTCAGTGCCGCATAGGACTGGACCGCACCATCACGCACCGTCAGATCACCACCGCCCGTGAGCGCGCCGGTAAGTGTCACGTTACCCGCAGCACCCGCATCCAGTGCCAGGTCATTGCCCGCGGTCGCAACGGTTGAACTGAACAGGATATTGCCCAACACCGCGCCGGTGGTGTCGATATCCACCGGACCCGCCAGGGTCACGGCATTGGTAAACGTAATGTTGTCATCGGTGGTATCAATGTCACCCGCGGTCGTAAGTGTGCCCGCGAGGTTTGCACCAAAGGTCACCGCGCCGCCGGCCGTGATATCGCCGGCACTGGCGATGGTCGTGATACCCGCGGCATCAATGTCTACCGTGCCAGAGACACCAATGGTGTTGTTGATAGCAATGGTACCGCCCGCATCCAGGTCCAGCGTGGTAGCCGTGCTAACGGCACCGTCCTGGACAATCGTGCCGCCCGAGTTGATATTAATAGTCGTGGTTGCCGCGAGTGCTCCTCCCAGGGTCACGCTGGTTGTCGCATCCTGGATGTTGAGTGCGTTCACGGTTAATGCGGCATACGACTGGACCGCACCATCACGCACCGTCAGATCACCGCCACCCGTCAATGCGCCGGTAAGGGTCACGTTGCCCGCCGCACCAGCATCCAGGGCCAGATCATTGCCCGCCGTCGCAATGGTCGAACTGAACAGGATATTGCCGGCACCTGTACCCGTATCAATATCCACCGACCCTGCCAGTGTCACCGCTCGGCTGAATGTCACATTGTCGTCGGTGGTATCAATGTCACCCGAGGTAGTCAGTAAGCCTGCGAGCGTTGCACCAAAGGTCACCGCGCCACCGGCCGTGATATCGCCGGCACTTGCAATGGTGGTGGTCCCCGTAGCATCAATGTTTACCGTACCGCTGACACCAATCGCGGCATTAATTCCGATCGTACTCGCCGAATCCAGATCCAGATTGGTCCCGGAGGTGATCGCACCATTCTGGACAATCGTGCCGCCGGAATTGATATCAATGGTGGTTGTAGCCGCCAGGGCACCACCCAGGGTCACACTGGTCGTTGCATCCAGGATGTCAAGCGAGTTCACGGTCAGTGCCGCATAGGACTGGACCGCACCATCAGTAACGGTCAAATCGCCGCCGCCCGTCAGTGCGCCGGTAAGGGTCACGTTCCCCGCCGCACCCGCATCCAGTGTCAGGTCATTGCCCGCCGTCGCAATGGTTGAACTGAACAGGATATTGCCCAACACCGCGCCGGTGGTGTCGATATCCACAGGACCCGCCAGGGTCACGGCGTTGGTAAACGTAATGTTGTCATCGGTGGTATCAATATCACCCGCCGTGGTCAGTGTACCCGCGAGGTTTGCACCAAAGGTCACCGCACCACCGGCCGTGATATCACCTGCACCGGCGATGGTCGTGGTACCGGTTGCATCAATGTCCACCGTGCCAGAGACACCAATGGTGTTGTTGATAGCAATAGTACCGCCTGCATCCAGGTCCAGCGTGGTAGCCGTGCTAACGGCACCGTCCTGGACAATCGTGCCGCCCGAGTTGATATTAATAGTCGTGGTTGCCGCGAGTGCTCCTCCCAGGGTCACGCTGGTTGTCGCATCCTGGATGTTGAGTGCGTTCACGGTTAATGCGGCATACGACTGGACCGCACCATCACGCACCGTCAGATCACCGCCACCCGTCAATGCGCCGGTAAGGGTCACGTTGCCCGCCGCACCAGCATCCAGGGCCAGATCATTGCCCGCCGTCGCAATGGTCGAACTGAACAGGATATTGCCGGCACCTGTACCCGTATCAATATCCACCGACCCTGCCAGTGTCACCGCTCGGCTGAATGTCACATTGTCGTCGGTGGTATCAATGTCACCCGAGGTAGTCAGTAAGCCTGCGAGCGTTGCACCAAAGGTCACCGCGCCACCGGCCGTGATATCGCCGGCACTTGCAATGGTGGTGGTCCCCGTAGCATCAATGTTTACCGTACCGCTGACACCAATCGCGGCATTAATTCCGATCGTACTCGCCGAATCCAGATCCAGATTGGTCCCGGAGGTGATCGCACCATTCTGGACAATCGTGCCGCCGGAATTGATATCAATGGTGGTTGTAGCCGCCAGGGCACCACCCAGGGTCACACTGGTCGTTGCATCCAGGATGTCAAGCGAGTTCACGGTCAGTGCCGCATAGGACTGGACCGCACCATCAGTAACGGTCAAATCGCCGCCGCCCGTCAGTGCGCCGGTAAGGGTCACGTTCCCCGCCGCACCCGCATCCAGTGTCAGGTCATTGCCCGCCGTCGCAATGGTTGAACTGAACAGGATATTGCCCAACACCGCGCCGGTGGTGTCGATATCCACAGGACCCGCCAGGGTCACGGCGTTGGTAAACGTAATGTTGTCATCGGTGGTATCAATATCACCCGCCGTGGTCAGTGTACCCGCGAGGTTTGCACCAAAGGTCACCGCACCACCGGCCGTGATATCACCTGCACCGGCGATGGTCGTGGTACCGGTTGCATCAATGTCCACCGTGCCAGAGACACCAATGGTGTTGTTGATAGCAATAGTACCGCCTGCATCCAGGTCCAGCGTGGTAGCCGTGCTAATGGCGCCGTCCTGGACAATCGTGCCGCCCGAGTTGATATCAATAGTCGTGGTTGCCGCCAGGGTACCGCCAAGAGTTACGCTGGTCGTCGCATCCAGGATGTTGAGCGCGTTCACTGTTAATGCGGCATAAGACTGGACAGCACCATCGCGCACCGTCAGATCACCACCGCCCGTCAATGCGCCGGTAAGGGTCACATTACCCGCGGCGCCCGCGTCCAGGGCCAGATCATTACCCGCCGTCGCAATGGTCGAACTGAACAGGATATTGCCAGCACCTGTACCTGTATCAATATCCACCGGACCCGCCAGGGTCACTGACCGGGTGAAAGTCACATTGTCATCCGTCGTGTCAATGTCACCCGCGGTGGTCAGGGTGCCTGCGAGGTTTGCACCAAAGGTCACCGCGTCACCGGCCGTGATATCGCCGGTACTTGCAATGGTGGTGGTCCCCGTAGCATCAATGTTTACCGTACCGCTGACACCAATCGCGGCATTAATTCCGATCGTACTCGCCGCATCCAGATCCAGATTGGTCCCGGAGGTGATCGCACCATTTTGTACAAAAGTGCCGCCGGAATTGATATCAATGGTGGTTGTAGCCGCCAGGGCACCACCCAGGGTTACACTGGTCGTCGCATCCAGGATGTTGAGTGCGTTCACGGTTAATGCGGCATACGACTGGACCGCACCATCACGCACTGTCAGGTCACCGCCACCCGTCAATGCCCCCGTGAGTGTTACATTACCCACCGCGCCCGCATCCAGGGCCAGGTTGTTGCCTGCAGTGGCAATCGTTGAACTGAACAGGATATTGCCCGCACCCGTACCTGTATCAATATCCACAGGACCCGCCAGGGTTACCGCCCGGGTGAAGGTCACATTGTCGTCGGTCGTATCGATATCACCGGAAGTGGTCAAGAGACCTGTTCCCACTGCACCGAGGGTCACCGCGCCACCGGCCGTGATATCACCTGCGCCTGCAATGGTGGTGGTGCCGGTTGCATCAATATCCACCGTGCCGCTGACACCAATCGCGGCATTAATTCCAATCGTACTCGCCGCATCCAGGTCCAGATTGGTCCCGGAGGTGATTGCACCATTCTGCACAACAGTGCCGCCAGAGTTGATATCAATAGTCGTGCTTGCCGCAAGTGCTCCCCCCAGGGTCACACTGGTCGTCGCATCCTGGATGTCAAGCGAGTTCACGGTCAGTGCCGCGTAAGACTGGACCGCACCATCACGCACCGTCAGATCACCACCGCCCGTGAGCGCGCCGGTAAGTGTCACGTTACCCGCAGCACCCGCATCCAGTGCCAGGTCATTGCCCGCGGTCGCAACGGTTGAACTGAACAGGATATTGCCCGCACCCGTACCTGTATCAATATCCACCGGCCCTGCCAGTGTCACCGCCCGGGTGAAGGTCACGTTGTCGTCGGTCGTATCGATATCACCGGAAGTGGTCAAGAGACCCGTTCCCACCGCGCCAAAGGTGACCGCGCCGCCGGCCGTGATGTCGCCTGCCGCCGCAATGGTGGTGGTACCGGTTGCATCAATGTTTACCGTGCCGCTGACACCAATCGCGGCATTGATTCCAATCGTACTCGCCGCATCCAGGTTCAGATCTGTACCAGAAGTGATCGCACCATTCTGGACAATCGTACCGCCCGAGTTGATATCAATAGTCGTGGTTGCCGCGAGTGCTCCTCCCAGGGTCACGCTGGTTGTCCCATCCTGGATGTCAAGCGAGTTCACGGTCAGTGCCGCATAGGACTGGACCGCACCATCACGCACCGTCAGGTCACCACCCCCTGTCAACGCGGCGGTGAGTGTCACATTACCCACTGCGCCCGCATCCAGGGCCAGGTTGTTGCCTGCAGTGGCAATCGTTGAACTGAACAGGATATTGCCCGCACCCGTACCTGTATCAATATCCACCGGCCCTGCCAGTGTCACCGCTCGGCTGAATGTCACATTGTCGTCGGTGGTATCAATATCACCCGAGGTAGTCAGTAAGCCTGCGAGCGTTGCACCAAAGGTCACCGCGCCGCCGGCCGTGATGTCGCCTGCCGCCGCAATGGTAGTGGTACCCGTGGCATCAATGTCTATCGTGCCGCTGACACCAATCGCGGCATTAATTCCAATCGTACTCGCCGCATCCAGGTCCAGATTTGTCCCGGAGGTGATCGCACCATTCTGGACAATCGTACCGCCCGAGTTGATATCAATAGTCGTGGTTGCCGCGAGTGCTCCTCCCAGGGTCACGCTGGTTGTCGCATCCTGGATGTCAATCGAGTTCACGGTCAGTGCCGCATAGGACTGGACCGCACCATCACGCACCGTCAGATCACCACCGCCCGTGAGCGCGCCGGTAAGTGTCACGTTACCCGCAGCACCCGCATCCAGTGCCAGGTCATTGCCCGCGGTCGCAACGGTTGAACTGAACAGGATATTGCCCAACACCGCGCCGGTGGTGTCGATATCCACCGGACCCGCCAGGGTCACGGCATTGGTAAACGTAATGTTGTCATCGGTGGTATCAATGTCACCCGCGGTCGTAAGTGTGCCCGCGAGGTTTGCACCAAAGGTCACCGCGCCGCCGGCCGTGATATCGCCGGCACTGGCGATGGTCGTGATACCCGCGGCATCAATGTCTACCGTGCCAGAGACACCAATGGTGTTGTTGATAGCAATGGTACCGCCCGCATCCAGGTCCAGCGTGGTAGCCGTGCTAACGGCACCGTCCTGGACAATCGTGCCGCCCGAGTTGATATTAATAGTCGTGGTTGCCGCGAGTGCTCCTCCCAGGGTTACGCTGGTTGTCGCATCCTGGATGTCAATCGAGTTCACGGTAAGCGCCGCATACGACTGGACCGCACCATCACGCACTGTCAGGTCACCGCCACCCGTCAATGCCCCCGTGAGTGTTACATTACCCGCGGCGCCCGCATCCAGTGCCAGGTCATTGCCCGCCGTCGCAATGGTTGAACTGAACAGGATATTGCCCAAAACCGCCCCGGTGGTGTCGATATCCACAGGACCCGCCAGGGTCACGGCGTTGGTAAACGTAATGTTGTCGTCGGTGGTATCAATGTCACCCGCGGTCGTAAGTGTGCCCGCGAGGTTTGCACCAAAGGTCACCGCGCCGCCGGCCGTGATGTCGCCTGCCGCCGCAATGGTGGTGGTACCGGTTGCATCAATGTTTACCGTGCCGCTGACACCAATCGCGGCATTGATACCGATCGTACTCGCCGCATCCAGGTCCAGATCTGTACCAGAAGTGATCGCACCATTCTGGACAATCGTACCGCCCGAGTTGATATCAATAGTCGTGGTTGCCGCGAGTGCTCCTCCAAGGGTCACGCTGGTTGTCGCATCCTGGATGTCAATCGAGTTCACGGTAAGCGCCGCATACGACTGGACCGCACCATCACGCACTGTCAGGTCACCGCCACCCGTCAATGCCCCCGTGAGTGTTACATTACCCACCGCGCCCGCATCCAGGGCCAGGTCATTGCCTGCAGTGGCAATCGTTGTACTGAACAGGATATTGCCCGCACCCGTACCTGTATCAATATCCACAGGACCCGCCAGGGTTACCGCCCGGGTGAAGGTCACATTGTCGTCGGTCGTATCGATATCACCGGAAGTGGTCAAGAGACCCGTTCCCACCGCGCCAAAGGTGGTCGCGCCGCCGGCCGTGATATCACCGGCCGCCGCAATGGTAGTGATACCCGTGGCATCAATGTCTACCGTGCCGCTGACACCAATCGCGGCATTGATTCCAATCGTACTCGCCGCATCCAGGTCCAGATTGGTCCCGGAGGTGATTGCACCATTCTGCACAACAGTGCCGCCAGAGTTGATATCAATAGTCGTGCTTGCCGCAAGTGCTCCCCCCAGGGTCACACTGGTCGTCGCATCCTGGATGTCAAGCGAGTTCACGGTCAGTGCCGCGTAAGACTGGACCGCACCATCACGCACCGTCAGATCACCACCGCCCGTGAGCGCGCCGGTAAGTGTCACGTTACCCGCAGCACCCGCATCCAGTGCCAGGTCATTGCCCGCGGTCGCAACGGTTGAACTGAACAGGATATTGCCCAACACCGCGCCGGTGGTGTCGATATCCACCGGACCCGCCAGGGTTACCGCCCGGGTGAAGGTCACATTGTCGTCGGTCGTATCGATATCACCGGAAGTGGTCAAGAGACCCGTTCCCACCGCGCCAAAGGTGACCGCGCCGCCGGCCGTGATGTCGCCTGCCGCCGCAATGGTGGTGGTACCGGTTGCATCAATGTTTACCGTGCCGCTGACACCAATCGCGGCATTGATTCCAATCGTACTCGCCGCATCCAGGTTCAGATCTGTACCAGAAGTGATCGCACCATTCTGGACAATCGTACCGCCCGAGTTGATATCAATAGTCGTGGTTGCCGCGAGTGCTCCTCCCAGGGTCACGCTGGTTGTCCCATCCTGGATGTCAAGCGAGTTCACGGTCAGTGCCGCATAGGACTGGACCGCACCATCACGCACCGTCAGGTCACCACCCCCTGTCAACGCGGCGGTGAGTGTCACATTACCCACTGCGCCCGCATCCAGGGCCAGGTTGTTGCCTGCAGTGGCAATCGTTGAACTGAACAGGATATTGCCCGCACCCGTACCTGTATCAATATCCACCGGCCCTGCCAGTGTCACCGCTCGGCTGAATGTCACATTGTCGTCGGTGGTATCAATATCACCCGAGGTAGTCAGTAAGCCTGCGAGCGTTGCACCAAAGGTCACCGCGCCGCCGGCCGTGATGTCGCCTGCCGCCGCAATGGTAGTGGTACCCGTGGCATCAATGTCTATCGTGCCGCTGACACCAATCGCGGCATTAATTCCAATCGTACTCGCCGCATCCAGGTCCAGATTTGTCCCGGAGGTGATCGCACCATTCTGGACAATCGTGCCGCCCGAGTTGATATCAATGGTGGTAGTGGCCGCCAGGGCACCCCCCAGGGTCACACTGGTCGTCGCATCCTGGATGTCTATCGAGTTCACGGTCAACGCCGCATAGGACTGGACCGCACCATCAGTAACGGTCAAATCGCCGCCGCCCGTCAAAGCGCCGGTGAGCGTCACATTACCGAGCGCGCCGGCATTTAAGGAAAGATCGTTTCCTGTCGTCGAAATTGTGCTGTCAAAGGTAATGGCCCCACCCGTGGCACCCGTGCTTACAGTGACATTGGCACCCAACGAGGTTGCCGTGCCGAGGGTAATTGCACCGCCGCTGGTCGCACCGGTAGTGGTCAGGTCGCCGGTAAGGATGATGCTGCCGGTGCCACCGGCATCGTTCAGGATAATGTTGCCACCCGTGTCCGTGGTGCCACCGCCCGAGGCATTGATCGTGGTCACGGTCAACGTCTCGGCACCGGCCGCATCGCTGTCCGAGTCCAGCGTTACCAGGCCGCCTGCACCGGTACCGTTACCCTGTGCTGCAATCGCACCCACGGTGACGGCGCCCGCCGCATCAATATTGACAGCGCCCGCTGCACCATCGGTCTGTGCCGCGGTTGTCGTAATGCCCTGGGTTGATACACTGCCTGCCGAGGTGATACTGAAACCGCCATCCAGGGCTTCACCTGCACCCGCGGCACCGCTCAGTGTGACCGCACCCGTGCCCGCCGTCAGCGTCAGGGAACGGTCCTGGGTAGTCGCATCATCTGCATCAACCGTCGCGTCAAAGGTAATCGCGCCACCCGTCGCACCCGTGCTGATGGTGACGTTGGCACCCAGCGAGGTTGCCGTGCCGAGGGTGATTGCACCGCCGCTGGTTGCACCGGTACTGGTCAGGTCGCCGGTAAGGATGATGCTGCCGGTGCCACCGGCATCGTTCAGGATAATGTTGCCACCCGTGTCCGTGGTGCCACCACCCGAGGCATTGATCGTGGTCACGGTCAATGTCTCGGCACCGGCCGCATCGCTGTCCGAGTCCAGCGTTACCAGGCCGCCTGCACCGGTACCGTTACCCTGTGCTGCAATCGCACCCACGGTGACGGCGCCCGCCGCATCAATATTGACAGCGCCCGCTGCACCATCGGTCTGTGCCGCGGTGGTCGTGATGCCCTGGGTTGATACACTGCCTGCCGAGGTGATACTGAAACCGCCATCCAGGGCTTCACCTGCACCCACGGCACCGCTCAAGGTAACCGCACCCGTGCCCGCCGTCAGCGTCAGGGAACGGTCCTGGGTAGTCGCATCATCTGCATCAACCGTTGAATCAAAGGTAATCGCGCCACCCGTCGCACCCGTGCTGACGGTGACATTGGCACCCAACGAGGTTGCCGTGCCGAGGGTGATTGCACCGCCGCTGGTTGCACCGGTACTGGTCAGGTCGCCGGTAAGGATGATGCTGCCGGTGCCACCGGCATCGTTCAGGATAATGTTGCCACCCGTGTCCGTGGTGCCACCGCCCGAGGCATTGATCGTGGTCACGGTCAACGTCTCGGCACCGGCCGCATCGCTGTCCGAGTCCAGCGTTACCAGGCCGCCTGCACCGGTACCGTTACCCTGTGCTGCAATCGCACCCACGGTGACGGCGCCCGCCGCATCAATATTGACAGCGCCCGCTGCACCATCGGTCTGTGCCGCGGTTGTCGTAATGCCCTGGGTTGATACACTGCCTGCCGAGGTGATACTGAAACCGCCATCCAGGGCTTCACCTGCACCCGCGGCACCGCTCAGTGTGACCGCACCCGTGCCCGCCGTCAGCGTCAGGGAACGGTCCTGGGTAGTCGCATCATCTGCATCAACCGTCGCGTCAAAGGTAATCGCGCCACCCGTCGCACCCGTGCTGATGGTGACGTTGGCACCCAGCGAGGTTGCCGTGCCGAGGGTGATTGCACCGCCGCTGGTTGCACCGGTACTGGTCAGGTCGCCGGTAAGGATGATGCTGCCGGTGCCACCGGCATCGTTCAGGATAATGTTGCCACCCGTGTCCGTGGTGCCACCACCCGAGGCATTGATCGTGGTCACGGTCAATGTCTCGGCACCGGCCGCATCGCTGTCCGAGTCCAGCGTTACCAGGCCGCCTGCACCGGTACCGTTACCCTGTGCTGCAATCGCACCCACGGTGACAGCGCCCGCCGCATCAATATTGACAGCGCCAGCCGCGCCATCGGTCTGTGCCGCGGTGGTCGTAATGCCCTGGGTTGATACACTGCCTGCCGAGGTGATACTGAAACCGCCATCCAGTGCCTGGCCTGCACCCGCGGCACCGCTCAGTGTGACCGCACCCGTGCCCGCCGTCAGCGTCAGGGAACGGTCCTGGGTAGTCGCATCATCTGCATCAACCGTCGCATCAAAGGTAATCGCGCCACCCGTCGCACCCGTGCTGATGGTGACGTTGGCACCCAGCGAGGTTGCCGTGCCGAGGGTGATTGCACCGCCGCTGGTTGCACCCGTACTGGTCAGGTTGTTGGTGAGGACAATGGCACCTGTGCCACCGGCATCGTTCAGGATAATGTTGCCACCCGTGTCCGTGGTGCCACCGCCCGAGGCATTGATCGTGGTCACGGTCAACGTCTCGGCACCGGCCGCATCGCTGTCCGAGTCCAGCGTTACCAGGCCGCCTGCACCGGTACCGTTACCCTGTGCTGCAATCGCACCCACGGTGACGGCGCCCGCCGCATCAATATTGACAGCGCCCGCTGCACCATCGGTCTGTGCCGCGGTTGTCGTAATGCCCTGGGTTGATACACTGCCTGCCGAGGTGATACTGAAACCGCCATCCAGGGCTTCACCTGCACCCGCGGCACCGCTCAGTGTGACCGCACCCGTGCCCGCCGTCAGCGTCAGGGAACGGTCCTGGGTAGTCGCATCATCTGCATCAACCGTTGAATCAAAGGTAATCGCGCCACCCGTGGCACCCGTGCTGACGGTGACATTGGCACCCAACGAGGTTGCCGTGCCGAGAGTGATGGCACCGCCGCTGGTTGCGCCGGTACTGGTCAGGTCGCCGGTAAGGATGATGGTACCGGTGCTGACACCATCGTTGTTCAGCGCTATGGCGCCACCTGTATCCGTGGTGCCACCACCGGAAGCGTTGATGCCTGCTACCGTCAGCGTATCCGCTGCGCTGCTGCCATCCGTGTCCGAGTCGACGGTCACCGCACCGCCATTGCCCGTGGTATTGCCCAGCGCCGTGATCGTACCCACCACAACCGTACCAATGGCGTTAATATCAACCCCACCTGCCGTGGCACCGGCCTCCTGGGCGCTGGTGGTAATGGTGCCTGCTGATACGCTGCCGGCCGAGGTAATGGTGAAGCCCGCTTCGAGTTCCTCAACTGCACCCGCGGCACCGCTCAAGGTAACCGCACCCGTGCCCGCCGTCAGCGTCAGGGAACGGTCCTGGGTAGTCGCATCATCTGCATCAACCGTTGAATCAAAGGTAATCGCGCCACCCGTCGCACCCGTGCTGACGGTGACATTGGCACCCAACGAGGTTGCCGTGCCGAGAGTGATGGCACCGCCGCTGGTTGCACCCGTACTGGTCAGGTTGTTGGTGAGGATAATGGCACCTGTGCCACCGGCATCGTTCAGGATAATGTTGCCACCCGTGTCCGTGGTGCCACCGCCCGAGGCATTGATCGTGGTCACGGTCAGCGTCTCGGCACCGGCCGCATCGCTGTCCGAGTCCAGCGTTACCAGGCCGCCTGCACCGGTACCGTTACCCTGTGCTGCAATCGCACCCACGGTGACGGCACCCGCCGTATCAATATTGACAGCGCCCGCTGCACCATCGGTCTGTGCCGCGGTTGTCGTAATGCCCTGGGTTGATACACTGCCTGCCGAGGTGATACTGAAACCGCCATCCAGTGCCTGGCCTGCACCCGCGGCACCGCTCAGTGTGACCGCACCCGTGCCCGCCGTCAGCGTCAGGGACCGGTTCTGGGTAGTCGCATCATCTGCATCAACCGTTGAATCAAAGGTAATCGCGCCATCGTTGGTCACATTGTCGGTCACAACAACAACATTACTGCCAAGGATTACAGGCCCCGCAAAAGTGATGTCGTTATTTGCCACATCATCAGTTGTTATCCCTGCATTCAGCGCAATCGAATCACCGACAAGCTCTATGGAATACCCGGGAGTCAGGCTGCTTGCCACTGTCAAGGTTGTTGCGGTGCGCGTCACCTGATCAAGTCCAGCCCCATCTGTTCCACGAGTGCTGGCAGAACCGAAATGGACGGTTCCGGTTGAACTCAACTGATTCAACTCCACGTCCGTGATTTCACCGCCCGTGCCGAGCGTAAATGCCACATCTCTTGAGGGCGACAGAATGAGATCGCCAGCGCCCGCGTTGACTGTTCCCGTAAAATCGAAATCAGCACCTATGAGCGTGATTGATCCGGTTGCAGATACCAACGCATCAGCCGTACCAATCACTATCGAACCCGTCCCATCCGCAGCTTCCGCTGTGCCCGTATGTGGTGAGTCGGCTTCCAGGTGTATGGTACCGCTACCCTGCGCCTGAAGCGTCACAGTGGTGCCAGCCGAGTCGTCTATTGAGATGTTTCCGCCCGCCTGGACAACAAGGTTGACACCAGCCTGCAAGGTTGTATCAACGGCGAAGGTTATATCCCCACTCGTCGCCTGCAGAATAATGGTATCTCCGCTGGTAAAACCTGAAGTCAGTTCTGCCACGTCAAGCGTTGTATTGGCGGCTCCATCCGCGAAGAGAATCGAGTCATCGCTGGTGCCCGCGTCGATCTCACCGTCCAGAGAACCTACACCACTCTGAATCGTGATATCGGTCGGGTCCAGCAGCAGCGTGCCAGAACGACCGTCAACACTTCCAAGCGCAACTTTACCCCGATAATCCAGAAAACCGGCTGCAGAGATTTCGACAAAGCCGCCCTCACCTTCATTGGACCGAACGCTGGCGACACCGTAAAAGCGGGTGGCCTCATCTGACCAGATGACTATCCGGCCACCGTCTCCCTGGTCAACAGCATCCGCTTTGATCAAGACATCATCACCCACGAAAGTACGCTTTGCGTTCTGTTCAGGACCCAGACCCTGAAAATTACCCCCAACAAGGATTTCACCACCACCCAGATCGCCGGATGCATCAAGCAGGGCCCCATCAAGCAGGGCAACTCGATCGCCTAACAGTTTTATCGTGCCACCAACCGAATCCTTACCGGATACATCAACAACCCCGCTAAAGAGGATAGTCCCCGCTTCGTTGTCACCGTCAAAGCCTGTGGCATTAAGGGAAACGGAACCGTCTTCGGCCCGAAGCACACCCGATGGACGAACACGAATACGGCCGTTGGTCGCTGTAATAGCAACAGTGTTTGACGGGCTGAGTGGTGCATTGGGCAAAGGCTCAGGCACGGGGCTGGACTCGATTGTACCGGCGATATCAATCAGCGCATTGGTGTTGACTCCGGAGTCAGTCACAGAAACCGTGATCAGCCCGTCGGTGCGCAGCAAGTCATTTTCACCGGACATCACAAACGCAACTGCGTCTTGCTCGAGCCTGGATACTGACTCTCCTGAAATTTCGATTGTCAGACTGTTGCTGCCAAGGTCGATACTGTTGGCCTCGAGGTCTCGCACAGTCACGCGATTCACCGCGCTGATGTCCACATCAGCCAGGGTCCGCTCAAGCGACGCAACCGTTACGTTGGTGTCATCACTGACAATAATTTCTGGTGCCGACAAGCTCAGGGTACCGCGCGTGCCAGCCGGGGCCGACGCATCAACTTTACCGTCAAATGACAACGTATCGGTTGCGGTCAGTGCTACCTCACCGCCGTTACCCGCCAGAGCCCCGCCACGAACTGATAACAACCCCGAGACGGTTACATTTTGCGCCCTGATCTCTATAACACCACCGTCACCCTTCAGGTAGGCGTCAGCCCGAACTGACGTTCCGTAGTCCACGACAATGGTTGACCCGGCCAGAATGGATACGTTTCCGCCACCCGCGCCGCCTGATGCTGACAGGTTTGTGGAGTCGGAAAGGGTGACATTGTCACCGGCAAGTGCGAGCGCACCACCGGCGCCCGTTTCCGAATCCGCCAGTACTCTCGATTGCCCTGCAATCAGAATGTCCCCGTCACTTTCAATTGAGACACTGCCACCCGAACTGGAATCTGCTGACGCGTCGAGGGTGCCCGTGTTGAGTACACTGCCGCCCCGCCCGAACAGTCGAATCACGCCATCCTTGTATTCAGCACTTTTTGCCCGGACTATCCCCTCATTATTGATGGCGTGATCAAACAGGCTCTTGCTGACGGAACTCGTCAAAATCACCGTGCCACCAGCAGCATCAATTGTGCCTGTGTTGGAAACGGCTGCCTTCAGTCCAGTATTGTTTTCAAGGACAGCATCGGTAACCTCAATACCAATTAACTGCTCCGGCCCGAAGTTAACCACTGCACGACTGCCGCTTGCCAGGTTGACGTGCCCCAGAGTCGCAAGTATGACCCCACTATTGGTTACGGTCTCTCCGAGCAGATTGACAGAACCACCAACCGAGGCTTCGATGAGCCCCTGATTGACCACCTGGCCACCGGCGCCTGGCACTGCAACCAAGCTGGCTGCACGCCCCTCAAAAATATCGTCGCTTTCCAGCTCCAGCGCCGATGCAAAAATCCCGGCAGCATTTATGGTTGCCGTTTCGCCAAAAATGACACCACGAGGATTGACCAGTGCAATTTGGCCATTGGCGCTGATCGAACCAAATATTGCAGTAGGTGCGCCACTTTCAATTCGGCCAATAAACCAGGCGGTGGCGTTTGGTTGAGTGATCAGGACTGACTCGTCTTTGGCCAGGTCAAAACTGTCAAACTGCATGAGCAGGTTCTGTGACTGTTGGTCAATCAGCGTTTGCTGTTGCGACACGGCAGTGACGCTGCCCTGCCCCTGAACGACCACACCACCTTCCGGACCCGCGTACACCCAGGGGGCAATCAGGAGCTGGCCAGCAATCACCCCGCTGACAATCAGACCTCTTTCGATCATGTGGGCAGTCAGGGGACGTAGCTTTGGAGGCCGCGAGGGCGCTCGGGCACCCACGAGAATATCGCCTCCTGATGCTGCTGACCTGTCCGTCCTGGCCATTTCGCCCTACCTTATGAGGTACTGAAGATCGAAGTAGATTTTTGATTCACCTGTCGCCTGCGAGAAATCATCGTCAAACCGGGCTGATGACGGTTCTGAAAAAATCAGGTTGGCCGATCCACGACCAGGCCAATTCAGGCGTACGCCCACCCCGTAACCTTTTAACACTGCATCCCTGTTGGTGCTGCCAGTTACCGACCGGGCAACGCCATAAGCATAGTCGTAGAAAACAAAAGGTCGCAGAGGATCAAGTGGCAGATTGAAGATGGCCGGTACGTTGATCGGAGCATCAAAAAACAATTCGAAGCCTGCATAAGCCCCACTGTCTACTGATACATCGCTAACACCAAAAGATCGCACGGCATTCGGTCCACCCAGCGAGAATTGCTCAACACTGGAAAGGAATTTTTCGCTGTATTGACCGTTCATCCTGAACACCAGATTGAAGGCGCTCTCTCTTTTTGTGAACCAGTTGTTGATGCTGAAACGTTTCAGCACATTGGCCGAAAAAAGCGTCTTGGTAAAGTCGGTTGACTGATCCCGCACAGCGCCGCTGATCACGTGCCCCTGATCAATACCAATGCGTCCAGACACCAGCAACTGCGCTTCGTCCCACAACTGGTTGTAATCCACTGCGGTGCTCAGCACTTCTATTTGTTCATCCCTCGAAAGCAATGGCGCTCCCGTGACGTCAAACAGCACGTCTTTGTAAGTGTAGCCAAGTTGACCACTCAGGTTCAGGGTTCGCCCCCGGAGGAACTGATAAGACCCCACTGCACCCATGTTGTTGGTTACGCCCGTAATCTCCAGCGCCGCCACGCCCAGACTGGCCACCGCAAACTGATTGGTGCTCAGTGTCGCCCGCACCTTGCCTTTTCTGTCTTTTGTTACCGGTAACTCATACTCCGCAAGACCGTAGGTCGAACTATCCGGTCCTTCAGAACGCAACACACCCACCAGGAGCCTGTGACCACGGTTACGCAGGTTAAGCCACTCGGCAGTCGCGAACAGACGGAGTTCCCCGGTCGTCTCCGCGCCGTGGTTATCCATCAGTATCGAGGACTTGAAGGACTCCTCTTCCAACACAGACAGCGTGAGGCTGGTTTCACCGACCTTTTCCCCAGGGGAAAATGATCCTCTAACCCTGACGCCGGGTAAATCGTTTATCCGACGAAGGGCACCTTCGATCCGCTCGTCGGTGACCGGCGTCCCGATTTCGCCGCTAAAGGCAGCACTGATGGTTTCAGGCGAAAAAATCTCGTTGTTAGCAACCCCCACGTTACCAAGGCGTCCCTCCAGCACGTTTAGACGAATAACACCGTCAGTGACTTCCTGTTCCGGTACAAACGCAGTTGCAAGGATAAAACCCCTTTCCCGGTAGTATTCAGTCACGCTGAGCGCAATAGAATCCAGCTGCTCAACGGTAATCCACCCCCGTTTCACATCCAGTTCCTCCGTCAGCGTGACAAGGTTTTGCAGGTCTTCCTCATCCCATCCGCCCCGATCCAGCATTTCTCGCAGGAATCGACCAATATCCAGAAGGTCTCGTTTGGTAAACCCATTTTCATCGAGATCAATGTCCCGCTCCTCCTGGTACCGCCGGTCAATCAGTGCCTGAACACTTTCCCTGGTTATTCCCTGATCCGGGTATGGCACCACCCCTTCAATCCGCACGCCCGTCACTGGTAACCGATCACTTAAATCCTGGGTGCCGTAGACGCGTTCGGCCACCCTCGGTACATCAATTTGTTCCGGAATTTCTTCCTCGAAATAGCGAATGGTTCGCGTTGCTTCGTCAAACTCCTCCATCCGGAAGGGATCGAAGGCAGGACCTGGAAACTCGGCGGCGCCCATGCTCATCAGCAACAGTGGGACAAGGAGTACCAGCCTTGAAATGGGCAACATAAATTTGCTCTCCGTTCTCAGCGAATTCAGCAGACAGCGGGCCGGATAGTTCACATTGCTGCACCCGGCGAGAGAAAGAAAATACCTAAATATTTCAACAACTTTCCAGCGAGAAAAACGACCAAAACCAGGCCTCGACCACAGCCTGAAACTATCCTAATTCCGGGTTCGAGTCCATGACCCGAAGGCATGTCCACGTAAAGTGCCATCCGACACCATCGGATGAACCAAAACTACGCGAAGGCGCCACACCAGAACATCAAATTTGAGAGAACCAGTCATCACACGACGCAAGGTCTAATCCCGCTTGCCAAACCCGGGCAGACCCTCATTCAGCGGTCGCGCGCATGGTTACGGGTAGCAATGGGATGCTAACCTTCAATCGGGCGAACAATGCGAAACCCGGTTACAGGATCGGGATTCCCGGAATGCGTAATCTGTTTGTCAATCGAACACTCGCTTCGAGGATCGGTATGAGCCCCACCCATTGCCTTTACCGTCTCCCCGGCAATGGCCCATTCACGAGCGTTGCCGACAAAATTGTATAGCCCCCATCTGTTCGGTCGGCCAGATAGGGTCGAAAGCAACTTGTCACCCAATCGAACGCCCCGGGAATCGACGGTACAGTTAATGTTGTCGTCCAGCGGCTCCTCGGTATTGGTCCTCGCGGCGTACAACCATTCGTCCGTCGTGGGCAGGCGATAGGTACGACCCGTCTGGTCAGAGAGCCAGCGGGTATAGTCTTCAGCCTGGGCCAGGGAGATATTGGTGACAGGGAGCGTCTGGGGACCATCAATCTTCTGGCAACCGGTTGCTTCACAGTACCGGTTGTAATCGCTGACCTTGACTTCAATGCGACTGAT
The DNA here is from genome assembly GCA_047947185.1 of Pseudomonadota bacterium. Lineage (GTDB taxonomy): Bacteria > Pseudomonadota > Gammaproteobacteria > Pseudomonadales > Azotimanducaceae > JANQJA01. The sequence goes on along the minus strand of CP170502.1, from coordinate 4,601,155 downwards.
TGCAAATTTACCCAGCGTGCCGTCTTTGGGAGGCACCACCACCAGTTCAGGACCATTGCCGCCCACCGACAGCCGATCGGTGCACCAACTGCCATTCCGGTTGCCCCGCCCTTCCAGTGTACGCAAGGCACAGGGATCCAGGTCTTCGATTACAGTTGAGGCCAATTCTGAAGCTTCCGGTAAGTAGGTCATTACCCTGGCCTTGACCTCACGCGCATGGTCCGGGTCCCTGACAGCAATTCGCTGCTCAATACAACCCTTGATGGCAGCAACAATCCCAGGCCGGTCCACCTCAAACTGCTCAGGAAATGTGTTTCGCAAGCCCCGGTTGGGGACCGTAGTGAGCTCGCGGGTGATCTGGCTATCACCCAATCCGGCTGAAACCCGGGTATCTATGCGGATATCACCACCACCGTTCAGTATCTCGCCGAGCCTTGTCAGATCATCACGCTGGCCGGGTTCCTTGCCCATGGGGATTTCACCTTTACATCGCAAGATTGACTTGAGTTCGTCAATCTGCCGGAGGTAGATAGTGTTTCGTTCCTCCAGTGCAAGTTCCTGCTCCAGTCTTGCTGCAGCAGCCTGTTCTTCGGCGATGCGCCTTTCTTCAGCAGCCAGTGCCTGTGCCGCGGCTTCTTCGATGTCGTCGTTGATTGTCTTGAACTGAAATTCCCGCAACTCAAGCGCCTGGGCAAGCTTGGCGGCCTCATCAGCAATTGACTTCTGGTCAAACGCAAAATGTTCCCTGGCCTCGTCAAGGTAAAGCTGGGCGGCCCTCAGATTGTTGAGCGCGGTCTCTGCTTCTGAAAGCTTTTCCTCGAGATTACCAACCGTGATATCAGTTTCGGTCACAACCTTTTGCTGAATCTCTGCAACTTCAAGCAGATAGGCATCCAGTACGCGCCGCTTCCATAGATCAATGGTCGGATCGGGCGGCAGGTCCCATTCCTCGGCAAACTGTTCCTGCAACTCCAGATCCACCGCACGTACGCGACCCAGGCTCTGGCGGATTTCGCCACGCCAGTCGTCGGATTCAAACCTGAAAGTGGCAGGATTGAGCGGCGTTTCAAGTTTACCCAGCCTGCTCTCCAAATTGTTCTTGTCAGCATTGAGCCGGCCCTGCAGGTTGGTCAGGTAGACAGGCACCTCCGCGCCGCCATAAATGGCCGTATAAACACCAAATCCAATCGAGGCAATCAGCACCGCTGCAATGGCAACATATCGCAGTACCGGTGGGTCCTCACTGAACATTCCCTGGTAGAACTCATCCACACTCTGGAAACGATCTTCGCCCTTGAGCGCCAGCCCTTTCTTCAGGGCCCGCCAATGACGTCGCTTCAGGAAGGGAATGGGCTCAGGCTCAAGCCCACGCTCCAATGCCTTGTCTGCCGGCGTCCTGTTGTAGGGGTGACGCCCGGTAAACAGCTCGTAGGCAACCAGCGCTACCGCGTACACGTCGTCAGCTTTGGTCGGCTCCTTGCCGGTCAGCATTTCCAGGCTCGCGTATGTGGGTGTCAGCGCACCCAGGGACCCCGCGTCAAATACCGTTTTCTCCCCATCTGCCTGGAGGTCACCCGGGGACGACACAGCCCGTGCAATACCAAAATCGAATACCTTGGCAACCTTGTCGCCGGTGTAGTAGATATTGCCGGGCTTGAAGTCCGAGTGGACGATGCCGGCGCCATGGGCACGGCTCAGACCCTGGCAGATACCATCTATAATGTTCCATGCATCATCAATCGATACACCTTCCGGATGGTCCTTCAGGTAGTCATCCAGGGGTTTGCCATCCAGCAGTTCCATGGACATGAAAACGGTGTCGCCTTCCCGGTCAAAGTCGTACACCGCCATGATGTTGGGATGAGGGATACCACGCGTTCTGGTTGCTTCCCGCTGCAACGACATGAACGCGTCTTTGTGCCGCGCAAAATTTTCATTGAGGATCTTGATGGCTATGTAGGGATTTCTTTCCTGGGCCTCCTGCTGGCGCAGGTCAAGGGCCTTGTAAACATCTCCCATACCACCACTGCCAACACGCTCTTCCAACACAAACCGGTTCTTGAGCAGCCTGCCCGCCTCCGAGTTTCCCCTCGACTGGGTGGGACCGGGTGCCTTGGCAACATAAGTTGTGTCGGCCTTACGATCAGTACCCATGACGGTCGCGTCGTTGTCATGGGTAGTATTCATCACGGTCGCGTCAGCGTCATCCGGGCCATCTCCCGACCGCATGACTGTTGCGTCATCGCCGGTGGCGGCATTCTTCAACAGAGTGGCATCATCTTCGCTGCTGCGTCCGCGCAGTATGGTCGCGTGCGGGTTTGACGGGGGCTCAGTGCGAATAATGGTGGCGTTTTCGTCAGGTGCCTGACCCGGCTGTCGCAGTATGGTCGCGTTACCGGCAGTCCCGGAGGCACCACGCCTGAGCAGGGTCGCATTGCTGTTTCCGGCCGGTGGGTTGGGGGAAAGCTCGCTCCCGGAACGGAGAACAGTCGCATCACTGGCCGGACCAGTCCCAGACCCAGTGCCCGGCCGGGCAGCATTGCCACGGAGTATTGTCTCATCCTGGGAATCGGCGACCTTATCTTCCACTCGACCAGCCGGGCCGCCTTGGCTTGTTGCAGCCGGCTCCCGTAGCACCGTCCGGTCATCTTCAGGGGCGTCCAGGTTGGGCGCTGTCGCTCCGCGAATAACAGTCTTATCGTCGGTTGGATCCGGATCAGATGGCCCGTTTTGACGCACGGATTTGGCGCGATCCAGGTCGTCACGCAAGATTGTCTTGTCTTCGCTGTCTGGGCTGTCGCCAGGCTTGTCGTCAGACATCTTTCAATCCTCTGCCAGCAGAATACGCAACTCGCGCCAGGGTGACACCAGCGACCAGCATACCGGGCCGGGATATTCTAGCGGGAGTGTGATCTGGTTCGCAAATGAGCAGTCAATCCCTGCGTCGGCGGGGAAAACAGCAGGGAGCAACAGGGAATCTGAAGACAATCCGGCATCCAGGCATCTCAATCAGCGCACCCGGCAGGACTCCATCCGGACTATTCACAAACGTAGTGAATCAGGTCGCTGGGGTCTTCTTTGGCGACTTCTTCACCCAGGCTGATGTAGCCGGAGCCCCACAACATCAGCTCCTGCCGGCGGAGGAAGATATTCTCGCCATCATCAGTTTTTACAAAGGTACCGTTTGAGCTCTGGTCGCTGAGCAGGAATTTACCTCGCCGGAACTCAATCATCGCGTGGGTTCGTGATGCCAGCCTTGTCTGGCAAAGCAGGTCACTCTGAACGCCGCGACCAATGACAAATGTGCGTTTGTCATTGGAGGATATTCGCTGCGTCTCCCCCCGAAACGTCAGGGCGAGGTGCCGTACTTCCTCCTCATCCTGGGCAGTGACAACTTCTATCCGTGTCACATCGTCACTTTGTTCCCATACCACCTGATAAACCAGGATCTCTTCTTCTTTACCCTTGACGTTGGTGCGATCAAACTGCCGGCTCATGTCCTGCAGGTCCGCATCCAGCAACTTTACGGTGTCATGGGTCGTGATAATCTGCGCACCCTTGGCAATACCGGCCATGCGGGAGGCCACATTCACGGCATCACCGAACACGTCTCCGTCTTCCATGAGGATTGCCGGCCCAAAATGCAGGCCAACCTTAATCGTCACCTGCACCGTTTCGCCTTGCAGCCCGGCTGAAATCTCTTCCTGGATATCTTTTGCAGCCCGGACACAGTCATTGGCAGACAGGAACCGGCACATGATCTCGTCACCAATCGTCTTGATGACGTACCCCTGGTACATTTCCGTGATCTTCCCCATGACAGTGAGGACTTTGCCGATAATTCGATTGGCGTCTTCATCACCGAGAGTCTCGTACAGTCGCGTGCTACCGGTAACGTCAGCAAACATGACTGCAACTTCTACATTCTCTCTAGCCATCTACTATTGCCTGAATGGAACCTGGCCGCAGATCCTTGCGACCTTTAGTCTGACAGGGCAGTAACACCAACGCGCCACGGCCCGGTAGATGAACAAGAATATAGGGTGTCTGATCGTTTTTCCAGCAGCAAGGCACGCAATAGCCTGCTCGTCGCACCGGATTCGCGCTGCGCGCCTAACAGTGGCAATATTGGCCCATATGATAGAGAATCCTGAGGCTTGAGGGCCCGCTTCCGCTTCGACCCCGCTCTACTGAGAAGGAGCCATAATTGCACCAGTTCGGCGCCGGTACCCATGTCGGTAACGTCAGGGACAACAACGAGGACAGTTTCGTCTGCGACGCCGGAAACGGACTTTGGGTCGTTGCCGACGGCATGGGTGGCCTGGGTTTTGGCGAAGTTGCCAGCGCAATCACAACGTTTACGGTCACCCGCCACATCCAGGAAGGTCATGGCGTCAACCAGGCCATCGAACTCGCCCACAAACGCATCAAGGAATATGCCGATACGGATGGCATGGGTACCAATATGGGTACCACAATTGTTCTGTTACTGTCACAGGGGAGTCTCTACAACATCTTTTGGGTAGGTGACTCAAGGGCCTACATCTTTGATGGTGAGCTAAGTCAGGTCACCGTTGACCACTCGCTGGTCCAGTCCCTGATCGATCAGGGTGAGCTGACCCGCGCTGAAGCGGAAACCGACCCCCGCAAGAACGCGGTTACCCGCGCGCTGGGCGTACAGGAACTTGAAACGGTGCGAGCGGACAGCGTCAGCGACCGCTGGAAACCAAACCAGAAAATCCTGTTGTGCACCGACGGGCTCACCGACTGTGTCAGTGATGCAGAAATCAGCGAAATACTGGCAAGCGGCATGAGTGACCAGCAACAGGTCGACGCGCTGATAGCGCGGGCACTCAGTCAGGGTGGCCGCGACAATGTGACGGCAATACTGGTAACTGGTCCCGATCGGGGCAATGTTCGAGGCAAAAGGATCGAGAGCGATACGCAGGTTCCTGGCGATATCACGGACAGCACCTACATTCCTGCTTCACAAGACAAGCCCGACTCGCCGGATCGCGGCTAATGACAGTGATCGCCCAAAGTGCTATCGCATCAGAAGCCATCTATACTCTGTCCACGTTGAGCCTACGCTCGTTTCACCTCCGTTACGGCAAGCGATAAAGCATGGAAAGTCAAGACATCGATCGCATCAAGACGCTTGTCCCCTTCAATACCATGGGGCCTGACGAGCTGAAGGACACTCTCGCAAAAGCAAAAATCGTTCGCTACGGTGAAGGCAAAATGATCTTCAAGCGTAACGATGAAGACCAGAACGTGTACTGGATCATGTCAGGTGCGGTGGACCTGGTTGATGAGAAATTTGAGGCAAAAAACAGGAAAGCAGAAGACGAAGCATCAAGGTTCCCAGTTGACAACAATTCGCCACACAAGGTTTCCGCCGTCACTACCGCTGACACGCGGGTCCTGCAGATTGCCAGGGACGTCATCGGCCTCTTCAGTAACGAGGATTCGGGGGCATCAGAGACCGAGGAAGAGGTTGACTGGATGTCAGCCCTCCTGAGTTCACCACTCTTCGAGTTTATTCCACCAACAAACATTCAGACCCTGTTTACGAAATTTGAGGAGGTCAGCTTTGACGCCGGCGAGGCTGTCGTTCGGCAAGGAGAACCGGGAGACTACTTCTATGTCATCCAATCCGGGCGGGCAAAAGTAGAAAGACGTGTGGGTGACAAGACTGCGGTACTCGCCGAACTGACTGCGGGCGACAATTTCGGTCAGGATGCTCTGGTCAGCAACGTTGAGCGAAATGCCACGGTGACCATGGTAACCAAGGGTAAACTCATGCGGCTTTCTGAACCCGACTTTGAAAGCCTGCTCATGAATCCACTGATCGAAACCGTGTCCATGGCGGAAGTGGAGGAAATGCTGGCACAGACCGAGCCGCGCACCTACCTGCTTGACGTCCGCAGCCCCAAGGAGATTACCGACAACAAACTGCGTGGGGCAGTAAATGTACCCCTACTGTCGCTGCGCAAGAACCTGCCAAAGTTGAAGCCGGAAGCGGTGTACGTGACAGCATCTGATGGCGGGCGACGGGCAGAACTTGCGGCCTATATACTCAATGAGAACGGATTTACAGCCTATGTCCTCAAAAACGACAAAGCGGAGGATGGAAAGTGAGTGAGTCATGCCTCTTTTGCAAGATTGCATCCCGTGAAATCAAGGGCGACATCGTGTTTGAAGATGATGCCCTGATTGCATTCAGGGACATCAGCCCCCAGGCACCGGTCCACATTCTGGTTATTCCCAAAGAACATGTTTCAACCCTCAACGAGGTATCTGACAGCCACCAGATGCTGCTCGGCAGGATGATCCTTGCTGCAAGGAACATTGCGCAGCAGGCCGAGATTGATGAATCCGGCTTTCGCCTCGTGATGAACTGCAACAGGGAAGGAGGACAAACCGTTTTCCATATCCATCTCCACTTGCTGGGTGGTCGACAACTCACCCATCTCGGTTAGGGAGATACCAAGGCACATGCGCCAGCATTCGGCAACCGACCGTTTCCTGCTTCACATTGATGCCGCTATCCGGGCCGTGTCTGGCAGCGTGGGCGCAACCCGGCGGCCGTCGCCAGGCGCAGAAGTCAGTGATTCAGGGATCGGGGAGTCACAGCGCATTCGCTCTTCACGACTGATGCGCGTGAACCATTGCGGTGAGGTGTGTGCCCAGGCGCTTTACCACGGCCAGTCACTGACAGCCAGGACAAGTCGCGTGTCCGGCGGCCTCCAACGCGCAGCCATGGAAGAAACTGATCACCTCGCCTGGTGTGAGAAGCGCCTCGCAGAACTGGATTCACATGTGAGCTACCTGAATCCGATATGGTACGCCGGCTCATTTGTCATGGGCATGGGAGCAGGCCTCATGGGCGACAGGATCAGCCTGGGTTTTGTTGCCGCGACCGAGGAAGAGGTTTGCAATCATCTCGATCGTCACATTGAGGCACTCCCTCCGGAGGATCAGAAATCACGCCGCATTCTTGAGGTCATGCGCGCTGACGAAGCAAGGCACGCCGCCGAGGCGACAGATGCCGGCGGTGCGAGGTTTCCCAAACCCGTTCGGCAACTGATGGCCGGTGTCTCCGCACTGATGACCCGTTCAACCTACTGGATCTGAAACAGCACCTGAAAGGGGCTTCTACCCCTCCCTGATCTCGTACGCGTGCGATATTTCCACCCCGCCCCGCCCCAGCATGATTGAGGCAGAACAATACTTGTCCGCGGAGAGTTCAACCGCGCGCTTGACCTGGCTTTCTTTCAGGGCACGGCCAGTGATAACAAAGTGGATGTGAATTTTGGTGAACACGCTGGGCACTTCATCCGCCCGCTCAGCGGTGATTTCCGTCACGCAGTCAGTTACCTCCTGTCGCGCCTTCTTCAAAATGCTCATGACATCAAAGCTGGTGCAGCCGCCCACGCCGAGCAGCACCAGTTCCATCGGCCTGATTCCAATATTCCGGCCACCGTCCGCTGGCGGGCCATCAATGACAACCGTGTGTCCACTTTCGGATTCAGCCAGGAACATCACACCATCCACCCACCGCACTGTGCCTTTCATTGCCCTACTTCCATTAGATAAAAACCAGGGAGCCTATGGTAGCTGTCCACCTCGCCCAGGGAAAATGCTAATTATTCGCCCAGCGGTCGGTAATCCTCGACGAGTGCCATTTGGCGGGTTGTTTTCAATCATCGCTGGACGTAATCTAATGCGTGATACAGGGGATTAATGATGGTTAGTCTTAGCCTCAATACGCCAGATCTTGCGAACATGACCGAGTTCCTGAGTGCCGCACACAAACGTCGGTACCCCAAAGGGAGCACAATCATCTACGCGGGCGAGGAAAGCGACTCAATTTTCTACATCACCAAGGGTTCTGTCACCGTCATTATCGAAGACGACAATGGCCGCGAAATCATTGTTGCTTACCTTAACGCAGGCGATTTTTTTGGCGAGATGGCCATGTTTGGCGAAGAAGGTACCCGCACGGCCTGGGTCAAGGCCAAAACCGAATGTGAAGTTGCCGAACTCTCCTACACCAAGTTCGCCGAACTGAGCAAAAGGGACGCGGGTATGCTTTTTGCCCTGACCAGCCAACTGGTGGATCGGCTCAACAAGACAACCCAGAAAGTAGGTGACCTGGCATTTCTGGACGTGACCGGTCGAGTTGCCCGTACGCTTTTGGAACTTTGTAATGAGCCGGATGCCATGACACACCCGGATGGTATGCAAATCAAGGTTACGCGTCAGGAAATTGGCCGCATTGTGGGCTGTTCCCGCGAGATGGTAGGGCGTGTACTCAAAACCCTTGAAGATCAGGGGCTCGTCTCGGTCAAGGGCAAGACCATGGTTGTATTCGGCACCCGCTGAGGTCAGGGTCCGACGGCGCCATCCGCAATAGACCCCGGGAAGAACAGCTTTTCCAGCGCCTGACCCGGTTTTGGCTCCCGCATGAATGCCTCACCCACCAGGAACGCATTAACATTATGCTGTCGCATGAGCAGGACGTCCGCGGCAGTATGAATGCCGCTTTCTGTCACCAGCAGGCAATCGTTGGGCACCCTGTCACGGAGACCAAGCGTCGTATCGAGCGACGTCTCGAAGGTCCGCAAATTACGGTTATTGATACCCAGCAGGGTCGGTGAAACCCGGAGCGCAGATTCCATCTCCTGCTGATCATGCACCTCCACCAGCACGTCGAGCCCAAGTTCATTGGCAAGGTCCCTCAGATCTCTCAGCGTTACATCATCCAGGATACTGACAATAAGCAGGATGCAGTCTGCCCCAAGGGCACGCGCCTCGTACACCTGGTAAGGATCAATCAGGAAGTCCTTGCGAAGTACCGGTAGCCTGGTTACAGCCCGGGCGTCAACCAGGTATTTGTCAGCACCCTGGAAAAAGCTGACATCCGTGAGGACGGAAAGACAGGCAGCACCTGCTGACTCGTACTGACGAGCGATGTCGACGGGATCAAACTCCGCCCGGATAACACCTTTGGACGGAGACGCTTTCTTGATCTCGGCGATAACTGCGGGCTCGCCCCGCAGTAGTCGGGCGACAAGTGCATCAGCAAATTTCCTGACGGGATCCGCGTCACGGGCCGCCAACTCGACTTCTGCCAGCGGCACCCTGGCTTTGTTTGCGGCCAATTCCTGACGTTTTTTCGCGACAATCCGCGTTAGAATGTCTGCGGTCACGCTTCTGTCTCCACCGCCAACTGATTGGTGAAATCCACAAATTCTTCGAATTTTTCAGCGGCGAGCCCCGCCCCCATTGCGTCAAGTGCCATCTCAACCCCGGCCGCCATTGAATGGGTCTGGCCGGAAACATAAATCGCAGCACCGGCATTCAGTGCGACAAAGTTCATTGCGCCATCATTTTTGGCCGATAGCGCCTCGCGCACCATCACCAGGCTTTCCTGACTGTCCGCAATGACAAATTCCTCGAGAGGCACACGGGCAAACCCGAAGGTCTCCGGCTCCAGCTGGTATTCACGCACTTCCCCGTCCTTCAGTTCAGCGACCGCGGTCGGTGCAGACAGGCTGATTTCATCCAGGCCGTCATCCGAATGGACCACCATGACATGTTTGCTACCCAACCTGGCAAGCACCTCCGCAATTGGCCGCAACCACCGTTTCTCATAAACACCGAGCACCTGCCGCTCTGCACCCGCCGGGTTGGTGAGGGGACCCAGGACGTTAAAGATAGTTCGCACCACCATCTCTTTCCTGGCGCCAATAGCGTGTTTCATTGCACTGTGATGGGAGAGTGCAAACAGGAAGCCAATGCCGGTCTGTTCGATACAGCGTGCAACCTGTGCCGGCGTTAGCATGACGTTGGCACCGGCTGCCTCAAGCAGATCGGCACTGCCGCTCTTGCTGGAGGCACCACGATTACCGTGTTTCGCCACCCTGGCACCGGCTGCAGCTGCAACAATCGCGGCGGCTGTGGAGACGTTAAACTTGTTGCTCCCACTTCCACCGGTGCCACAGGTGTCAACCAGTCCCTTTGTGTCAACAACAACCCGCGTTGAGAGTTCGCGCATGACGGTGGCAGCCGCAACAACCTCGAGTACCGTTTCCCCTTTCATGCGCAGGCCAACCAAAAAGCCACCTATCTGGGCGGGAGTGGCGGAACCGGTCATGATAAGGCGCATGACGCTGGTCATCTCCTCGCCGGTCAGGTCCTCTCCGCTGATGACCCGTGCGATCGCATCAGGCATGTTCATACAGCTGCTTCCTGTCTGAGTTGATTGATAAAGTTCTGTAACAGCAGGTGACCATGTTCCGTCAGGATTGATTCCGGGTGGAACTGGACCCCTTCGACAGCCAGTTCCCGATGCCGGACACCCATAATTTCCTGCTCACCGTCCGAATCCAGCGTCCATGCCGTAACCTCAAGACAGGCCGGCAGGGACGCCGGCTCTATCACCAGCGAATGATACCGCGTTGCTGTAAACATGGGCGGCAAGCCCGCAAATACGCCGGTTCCCCCGTGTGAAACAGGTGACGTCTTGCCATGCATAACACGTTTCGCCTTTACAATCCTGCCACCATACACCTGACCAATACACTGGTGGCCCAGGCAGACCCCCAGAATCGGGATACTGCCGGCAAACCGGCTGATTGCCGCCATGGAGATACCTGCCTCGTTGGGGGTACAGGGACCCGGCGAAATCACTATGCCGGCAGGCTGCAGTTCCGCAATCTGCGCCAGGCTCACCTTGTCATTGCGGAAAACCGTCACGTCTTCACCCAGTTCCCCAAGGTAATGTACAAGGTTATAGGTAAACGAATCGTAGTTATCAATCATCAGGATCATGACCGGCGCTCCCTTTCACCCACTACCGGACGCGCGGCAGCGGGATCCTCGGGACGCGGATTCTCCTGGGCGTTGCCAACCCCCAGTCCCGATTCAGCCAGTGCCGCTGCCCGGAAAATTGACCGGGCCTTGTTCAGGGTTTCTTTCCACTCCAGAGTCGGGACTGAATCAGCAACAACGCCGGCACCCGCCTGAATGTAAAGCTGATGATCCTTCACAATTGCGGTACGAATGGCAATGGCGGTATCCATATTGCCGTTCCAGGACAGGTAACCTACCGCGCCACCAAAAATCCCTCGCTTCTCCGGTTCCAGTTCATCAATAATCTCCAGGGCACGAACTTTTGGTGCCCCGCTCAGCGTGCCTACCGGCAGCGTTGCCCGCAACAGGTCCATAGCCGTGCGGCCGGCCTGAATTGTTCCGCTGACGTTGGAAGCAATATGCATCACGTGTGCATATCGCTCCACCACCATCATCTCGGTGACTTCAACGCTGCCAACCTCACACACCCGGGAAATATCATTACGCCCCAGATCAATCAGCATCAGGTGCTCAGCAATCTCCTTGGGATCATTGATGAGTTCCTGCTCCATTCGCTGGTCATCAGCTTCATCCGAACCGCGCCGCCGGGTGCCGGCCAGCGGCCTGACTGTGACCTTGCCATGGTCCAGACGTGCCAGTATCTCTGGTGATGAACTGACAATGTGAAAGTCAGCAAGATCCATGTAGTACATGTAGGGTGATGGGTTCAGTGACCGCAAGGCTCGATAAAGGTCAATGGGTTTACTTTCTGTTGTCACCGACATCCGCTGGGAAAGCACCACCTGCATGACATCACCTGCAAGGATGTACTCCTTGATTCGGTCAACGGCCAGCTTGAAATTTTCTTCACCAAAACTGGAGACAAAGTCTGACTCGTGAATTGCAGGGCCAGACGCGGGCCGACGTGTACCCGCAGGCACATCACCCTGCATCGCACCAACCATTTCATCAAGCCTCGCTTGCGCCCTCGCAAGCGCATCCGGTACCGCGGGGTTGGCATGTGTAATGACATGGATACGCCCCTTGACGTTGTCAAACACCATGACGTCATTGGAAACCATCAACAGAATATCCGGCGTACCAATCACGTCGGGTGGTGTCGAATCCTGCAGGCGGCCTTCAACATAGCGCACCGTATCGTAGCCGAAGTAGCCGACCAGCCCACCCGTGTAGATGGGCAGGTCTTCCATCACCGGGTAGCGGAACCGGGCCTGGAACTCTTCGATAAAACCCAACGGGTCCGGGCTCTGAAGCCGTTCGACAACCTCACCGTTCCGGATCAGCGTAATCTCGCTGCCGGAAACCTGCAGGACCTCCCTTGAAGGGAGTCCCACCATAGAATAGCGCGACCACTTTTCACCGCCCTGATTGGCCGATTCCAGCAGGTAGCTATAGGGGCCGCGCGCAACTTTCAGGTAGGTGGACAGCGGCGTGTCCAGATCAGCAAATATCTCCCGGGTAACAGGAATGTGGTTAAAACCTTGGGTTGCCATTTCAGCAAACTGGGCAGGAGTCATTGGGAAATCTCCAGAGAAAACGAATCTACATTGGGCGGGGTCGCCCGGGTCGAGGGTGCTAAATCACCATCGCCAGTAAAGGGAGGAAAAGATTCGCCAGCTAACTCTGAAAGAATTGAACATTGGACTAAAAACCCTGGATAGGTTCGTGGATAGGTCCGTGACCTGCCATGCGAAGATCGAGAGCTTAATGCACTGCCCCGGCTGATTCAAGCTGGGCCCGCATGGCCGCGATTGTCGCCTTGTAGTCAGCGGACCCAAAGATGGCGGACCCTGCCACAAAGGTGTCCGCACCCGACGCCGCTATGGCTGCAATATTGTCCACCTTGACGCCACCATCAATTTCCAGGCGTATGTTGCGCCCGCTTGCATCAATCAGTTGCCTCGCCTGCTTCAGTTTCTGGTGCGTAATGGGGATAAATGACTGGCCGCCAAAACCCGGGTTAATCGACATCAGCAGTACCATGTCGACCTTGTCCATCACGTAGTCGAGATAGCAGAGCGGCGTTGTCGGGTTAAAGACCAGCCCCGACTGGCAACCGCCCGAGCGCACCAGCTCAAGTGAACGGTCAATATGTTCGCTGGCTTCCGGATGAAACGTGATGTAGCTTGCACCCGCCTCAATAAAGTCACCAATAATCCGGTCTACCGGCTTCACCATCAGGTGCACATCAATCGGGGCGGTGACGCCATAATCCCGCAGGGCTTTGCACACCATGGGGCCAATGGTCAGGTTTGGCACGTAGTGGTTATCCATCACATCAAAGTGAATCAGGTCGGCACCGGCCGCAAGGACCGCATCAACTTCTTCGCCGAGCCGGGCAAAATCCGCTGAAAGGATCGAAGGAGCAATAAAAGGTTTCACGTTGAATCCCGCAGAAACAAAGGCTTAATGGTATCACTGATTGAGCCGGTGTAACCGCTCCGGGGAGCCCACGTCATTCCAGACCCCGCTGTGCAGACTCCCCGTCAAAAGTCCGGCAGAAATTGCCGGCTCAAGCAGCACCCGCAGTTTCTGGTACCCCACAGGCCCGCCGGCAAAGAAGGCCGGGGAAAACATCCCGATACCTGCATAGGTGAAACGCTTTCCTGTCAGCGAAAGACGTCCTTTACTGTCAATGGCGAAGTCACCCGCCGGATGGTGGGCCGGATTTTCCACCATCACAAGGTGCCCCTGAATTCCCTCAGCCAGTGACAGAGTGCTGAAGTCAAAATCGGTAAAGACATCACCGTTGACCAGGACAAAAGGGGCCGATTCCGCGAGGAGACCGAGCGCCTGGCGAATCCCACCCGCGGTCTCAAGCAAAACCGTTTCCTCCGAGTACACGACTCTCAGCCCATAGCGACTGCCATCGCCAACATGCGACTTGATCATCTCACCCAGATAGAAGAGGTTGATGACAACGCGCTCGACGCCTGCGCTGGCGAGCGCCTGCAGATGGTAATCGATCAGTGCGGTGCCCTTGACCTGAAGTAACGGCTTTGGGCAGTTTGCGGTCAAGGGTCGCATTCTTCGACCTTCACCCGCCGCCAGTATAATTGCGTTCACAGTCTGGCCAGCGCCGGTGCAACCCTTTCATCCAGCCAGTCGCCGAAGGGGGCGAGTTCCGGGTAGAGGTGCGAGACTTCCGACAGGTAGGAAAATACCAGGGGAATGTCGGCAAGGTAGCGCGGCTTGCCATCCCGGAGATTCAGGCGGGAAAAGATGCCAACACATTTCAGATGGCGCTGCATTCCCATCCAGTCAAACCAGCGCTGAAAGCTCGCTTCCGCGATATCAGGCCTAAGGCCACCCTGCACCAGCCCCTCGCGAAACAACGCCAGCAACCTGGCCACCTCCTGCGGCGCAAAACGGTGATAACAATCTCGCAGCAGAGAGACAAGGTCATAGGTGACAGGGCCGTTTACCGCGTCCTGGAAGTCGATGATACCCAGTGAACGGTCCGGCTGGATCATAATGTTGCGACAGTGAAAATCCCGATGAACAAAAACGACCGGTTGCTCAAGCGCGCTCGTTACCAACCGGGCAAACACCGATTCGATCAGCGCATCTTCAACAGGCGAGGTCCGGATACCAAGTTGCCGGTGCAGGAACCATTCATTGAACAGGCCCATCTCCTGACGGAGCAAAGCCTCATCGTAGGCCGGCAGGTCTGCCTCAATCGACTGCATCCGGTGAATTGTATCCACCGCGGCTTCATAAACCGCCTGCACCTGCCCTGGCGTTTCCCGGTTGAGCAGATCCTGCAGCTGCGTGTCGCCCAGGTCCGTCTGCATCATGAAACCAAGCTCAAGATCGCTCGCCAGCACCAGGGGCGCGTTCAGCCCCGCATCTCCGAGCAGACCTGCAATCCTGACAAAAGGCTCGCTGTCCTCCTGGGCAGGTGGCGCGTCAACAAAAATGAATGAACCCATTGCCGTGCGCCCACGGAAATAACGTCGAAAACTTGCATCATCAGAGGCAGGATAAAGCGCCAGATCCGAGCCAGCTTCACCCTGTAACCTCCCAAGCATCTGCCTTGCCCACCCGGCAAGCGCCACTTCTCTTGCCCCGCGATCTGTTATCAACCGTCGTCAAGCCTCCTCACCAAAGTAACTGAAGTCTACCAATGAATGCATTATCATCCCTATCTCTTTGGATAACACACAGCCAAATCGCCATAATGATGCAGTTAACATGATGCAGGCCCCGTTGTATGTCGTTCTCGGCATCCTGCTGCTGACCCAATTTCCGGCGTTTGCTGAAACGGCCGCTGACGTCGACTGGGTACCCCGGGAGCAGCTGGATGCCGCTACCCGGGCTGACCTGCCCTGGTTTTGCCAGGGGACCTACATCGAGCCACCACCCGCGGACAACCTGGCATCCGGAGAAACGCGGGCAACTGCTGACACCACCAGCCACGTGATCGGGGACTATACCCTGCTTACGGGTAAGGTCGAGATTGAACAGGGATATCTGCGAATCCAGTCACCTTCAGTCAGGCTGGACGAACAGACTGATATTGCCCGGCTCGAAGGACCGCTGCTCCTGCGTGACCAGGGTCTGACCGTTGTGGGTGCAAGCGGGACCAGCAACCTGTTCGAAGGCACGGGTGTCATCGACAGCGGTACCTTCCTGTTACATCAATCGCGTTTTCGCGGCAAGGCCAACCAGATTGAGCGCCTGGCGTCGACCGACGTATTGCTCACGGCGGGGGAATTCACGCGTTGCGAACCAGACAGCAATGCCTGGGCCATTCGCGGACAGCGCATTTTGCTCAAACCCGCAGAAGGTTATGGTACAGCCCGCGATGTCACCATTCGCGTCAAGGACGTTCCCGTTGTCTGGGTACCCTACCTGAAATTTCCTCTCAACGATGAACGACAAAGTGGTTTTCTCATGCCCGGGGCCGGATACGACGGCACAGGCGGTACGGACATTTCCGTACCCTACTATTTCAACATTGCACCCGCGCTGGATGCGACTTACGAACCCCGCTCGATCTGGAAACGGGGGCTTGTTCACGATGGCCAGGTCAGATTCCTGGCCGGCGCTTCTTCAAACGAAGTGAATCTTGGATTTATTGCCAATGACAAGATCTGGGACAACCGCAATCTGATCGACGCAACCTCACAGGGCACCAACACCGGGTCAGTGACCATACCTCCCTTTGAACGGCAGAACCGCTGGTATACCAACCTGCGGCATGAAGGAAACTGGAGCCGGGCATGGCAGACGTCGGGCAGCTACAACGCGGTCTCTGACATCGACTATCTGCGGGAGATTGGCGGTGATATTGGCTCCAGCGCCGTGGAGCAGTTCACCGGCGCAATAGACCAGAGTCTTGGCAGCAATGTCAGCGCCGTCCTGGACCGGCGTGCCGAAATCACCCACCGGGCCGGGAACTGGCATTCCTCGCTGCTCCTGCAGGGGTTCCAGAATATCGACCCGCTGGCCCAGGAACAGTATGAGGTTCTGCCCAGGGTCAGGACGAGATACCGGGACAAAATTGCGTTTGTGGACCTGAGCACCGAACTGGAATACACGGTGTTTGACAAGGATACATCGGGCATTACCGGCCCGCTCGCCATTGTTGGCGAGCGAACCGTGCTGGACACTGAAGTCTCCATGCGAAAATCCACCCGGTGGGGCTTCCTCGCGCCAGCCCTCGGCATCACCCATCGCGCCTATACGCTGGATGACACACCTGCCGGCTACCGGACTGATCCCAGCGTCACAACTCCAAGATTTTCACTGGATGGCGGGCTCTTCTTCGATCGATTTTTCAGCTTCAGTGGACGCAGCTATCAACAAACCCTTGAGCCGCGGCTCTTTTACCTCTATGTCGAAGATGACTACCAGGATGACCTGCCCCAGTTTGACTCAGGGCTTCTAACACCGGGCTTTTCACAGCTATTCCGCACCAACCGGTTTACCGGCCGCGATCGGCTTGGCGATGCGAATCAACTCAGTATCGGACTCACCTCCAAACTGCTTGCCAATCGGACCGGTGCTCAACTGGTTGAGGCAAGTATCGGGCAGATCTACTATTTCGAGGACCGAAGTGTTCTTTTCCGGGCGCAGAGTGGTGATGACCCTACCCGGGGCCAGTCCCCGCTGTTCACCCGTCTCAGGCTAAACCTTTCAGACAGCATGAGCGTGAGTGGCAGTTATGAATGGGAACCCGACGTAAACCGCAGCAACCGTGGCACATTCTCGCTGAAATACGCGAAGGACGACCGGCGCCTGCTTAACCTCAGCTACATTTACAATAGCCCGGAAGTTCAGGCGACGGGACCGTTTGTGAACGAGGAAGAATCAGACGCCAGCATCATCTGGCCAATACCGCTCGTCTCGGACCGCCTGAGCGGTATTGGCAGATGGCGCTACAGTTGGGACAGGAACCAGACCGTTGATGCCTTCTGGGGTGTCGAGTACAACGACTGTTGTCTCAAGATGCGCCTTGTCGTGCGAAGATACCTGCAGCAGGCACGAAACGTCACGGTACTGGAGGATGATCCGGGCAACCCGGGCGGGTTTGTGCCCGTCAACCGGATTATTACACCCTCTGACAGCGCAATTTTCTTCGAATTCCAGCTCAAGGGGATATCGACCCTGGGGCGCAGACTCGACATGCTGCTGGAACAATCCATCCCTGGCTACAGTCAAAGGGAAAAACGTTTAGGAAACTGACTATGCATCTAGTTGACCGAACCCTGTTACTGGCAGCAGCACTGGTGTATGCCAGCGCCGCCAGTGCGGCCGCCACCGTACTCGACCGTATTATTGCCGTGGTCGACGAGGATGTGGTGCTGCAATCTGAAATGGACCAGAGAATGGCGGCGGTCAACGCGCAACTGGCCAACGCACCACAGGGGCAGGTGCCACCGGAGGACGTACTGAAAAAGCAGGTGGTGGATCGCCTGGTCGTCGAAAGCCTGCAGTTGCAGATGGCGGAACGCGCCGGTGTACGTATCAGCGACGAGGAACTGAATCAGGCCATGCAGGGGATCGCAAGCCAGAATCAGCTCTCCCTGGCTGAGTTCCAGCGCGCCATCGAAGCGGACGGCATCTCCTACGTCCAGATGCGCGACCAGATTCGCCGCGAAATTGCCATTTCGCGCGTACAGCAGGGCATCATGCGCAATCGCATCCAGATTACAGAACAGGAAATCAAGGATTTCCTGGCATCGGAGCTGGGTCGGGTCGTAACCGCTGATGAATATCGACTTGCTCACATCCTGCTGCCCTTACCGGAAGAGCCCACCGCAGACCAGATCCGTGCCGTCGAAGCTGATGCGCAGGAAATCCTGTCGCAGGTCGAACAGGGGACAGACTTCCAGTATCTCGCCGTGCAGAAGTCAGCCGGGCAAAATGCTCTTGAGGGTGGTGACCTGGGCTGGCGCAAGGCCGTCCAGCTGCCAACCATGTTCTCTGATGTTGCACAGGTGATGGCGGTTGGCGAGGTCCGTGGGCCAATCCGCAGCGGCAGCGGCTTTCACCTCATCAAACTGCTGGAAAAGCGCGGCGCAAAAGCCGAGGGCCAGGTCGCACAAACCCAGGTACGACACGTTTTGATCCGTCCTTCCGAAATCCGGACTGATGAAGAAGCCTATGACCTGGCGGAGTCCCTCCGGCAAGAGATCGTCGAAGGGCGTGATTTTGAGGAAGTTGCGAAACTCTATTCCGATGACCCCGGTTCAGCCCTGAGCGGCGGCGACCTGGGCTGGAACCGGGCCGGCACTTTTGTTGAAGAGTTTGAAGCCCGGATGGCTGATATGGATATCAACCAGGTCAGCGAGGTTTTCCGCACTGTCCATGGATACCATTTCCTGCAGGTCACCGGTCGTCGGGTCGAGGATTTCAGTGAACGCTATCGTATGGGCCAGGCTGAGAACTTCCTGCGCAACCAGAAATTTGATGAAGAACTCGAAAGCTGGATCAGGGAAATCCGGGATGAAGCTTTTGTCGAGATACGGATCTAGCCGGTGTCGATGCCCGTTACACTGGCCGTTACACCTGGTGAACCCGCGGGTATAGGTCCCGACATTGCGCTTCATCCCGCTCTGCGGGACAACCCCGATGTGGCATTGCTCCTGTTTGCAGACCCGCATTTGCTCAAGGCAAGAGCAACTGCACTCGGCGTCAGTACGGTAATCAATGACTACGCCGAGAGTGGCTGCATCATGCCGGGACAGTTGAACGTCTACCCGGTCACCCTGCTAGCGCCTGTTGTACCCGGGCAACTCAATCCGGACAACGCACCCTACGTTCTCAGGTCACTTGAGCTGGCACTGGCCCATTGCGAGGATGGCACCTGTGATGCGCTGGTAACGGGGCCGGTTAACAAGGCTGTCATCAATGACCACGGCATCAGGTTTTCCGGACATACCGAGTGGCTGGCTGAAAAGACCGGGACACACCAGGTGGTCATGCTGCTTGCCACCGATGGCCTGATGGTGGCGCTGGCAACCACACACCTGCCCCTGCGGGATGTGGCCGACGCAATTACGCCTGACAGCCTGACAAGGACACTGACTATCCTGCATACGGATCTCAGAACAAAATTCGGTATCGCTTCCCCCAGGATTCTGGTGCTCGGCCTTAACCCGCACGCCGGTGAGAGTGGTCACCTGGGCAGGGAAGAAATTGACATCATCATCCCTGTTCTGAATGCCTGCAGGGAACAGGGCATGGTGTTGACCGGCCCTGTCCCCGCAGACACGGCCTTCAGCCCCCAGTTGCTGGGTTCACATGATGCCGTACTGGCAATGTTCCATGATCAGGGGCTGCCGGTGCTGAAGTACAAGGGGTTTGGGGCGGCTGCCAACATCACCCTGGGCCTGCCCCTGATTCGAACTTCGGTTGACCATGGCACTGCCCTGGACATTGCCGGTTCGGGGCGCGCTGACCCGGCCAGCCTCCGAACCGCCATGGACTACGCGGTCCGGATGGTAGGTCGCCGCCAGACGCGCTCGTGCTGAAGCCCCGCAAGCGATTTGGCCAGAATTTCCTGACTGATACGGGCGTCATTTCCCGTATTGTAACCGCCATCAACCCGAAGCCTGGTGAGCAGATCATAGAAATTGGGCCAGGTCACGGCGCGCTGACTCGCGCCCTGGTCCAGTCAGGGTGCAACCTGCGCGTCATTGAGATTGATCGCGATTTGACCGCAGCCCTGCGCGAGGCATATCCATCACTTGAAGTCATCAATGCCGACGTGCTGAAAACCGATTTAGGTGACCTGCTGGCGGCAGGTCCCGCACGAATTGTTGGCAACCTCCCCTACAACATCTCAACACCACTCTTGTTCAAACTGTTCGAACATGTCGAGCACATTACAGACATGCACTTCATGCTGCAGCTGGAGGTGGTTAACAGGATCTGTGCTGCACCATCTACCAATGACTTCGGCAGGCTCTCGGTGATGGCCCAGTTTCACTGTAATCCCCGAAAACTGTTTGGTGTACCACCCGAGGCCTTTTCACCCAGACCCAGGGTCGAATCCGCTATTGTCCGACTCCTGCCCAACAATCCACCCCGGGTCGCTCTGAACCCAACCCTGCTTGGGGAAGTGGTACGACGGGCGTTTAGCCAGCGGCGCAAGACGGTCAGGAACGCGCTCAGCAGCGTCCTTGATGAAACAGAACTGCTGTCCCTGTCGATTGATCCGAAGTCACGCCCAGAAAATCTGACCCTGTCGGACTATATTGCCATCAGCAACGCTGCAGCAGGGCGAGAGACGGCGTCCTGATGGCAACCTACGTAGTCGGCGACATCCAGGGCTGTTATACCGAGTTCTGCCAACTGCTGGAAAAGTGCAATTTCCGGCCCGGCACGGACCAGCTCTGGCTGGTTGGGGACCTGATCAACCGGGGACCGGGCAACCTTCAGACCATCAATCACGTGATGCGGATGCCCGGGGTCAAGGTTGTACTCGGCAACCACGACCTGCATTTCCTGGCTGTCGCCAGCGGAGTCCGTAAGGCGTCGCGCAGCGACACGCTGGGTGACCTGTTGAATGCGCCCAACCGGGCGGAAATCATCAGCTGGCTCAGAACAAGGCCATTGATTCACGTTGATGAACCTCGCGGGATTGCCATGGTGCACGCAGGCATACCGCCGGTCTGGACAATGCTTGAGGCCCAGGAATTTGCCCTGGAAGTTGAGCGCGCGCTGCAGGGTGAGCGTTACCTGGCGTTCCTCGCGGCAATGTACGGTGACCAGCCAGACACCTGGGACAGCACTCTCGAAGGATTCGACAGACTCCGCCTGATCACCAACTATTTTACCCGGCTGCGATTTTGCACCCGGGCGGGAAAACTGGAGCTATCTACCAAGACTGACATTGCACCCGCAGGCTACGCTCCCTGGTTCAGTTTCGAGCGGCCTGATACACGGGACTACAAAATCCTGTTTGGACACTGGGCGGCTCTGGAGGGCAACGCGGGCACGGAGCACGCGATTGCCCTTGACACTGGTTGTGTCTGGGGCGGTGCCTTGACAGCACTCAGGCTGGACGATCACACCTTTTTCAGCGTCCCCGCTGAGACGCCGCGTTGACCCCAATACCCGCCCCGGACAATGTCAGAACCTGGCCCGGAATTCAGCACCAACGTAGCGGGGCTCATTCACAAACGCGGTCAGGTTGAGAAAGTCGAGTGCACCTTCCGCAACTATCTCATCGGTGATGTTCCGCCCTACCAGCGACAGGTCGTATTGCCCGTCGTTCCACCGATAACCAAGGCGCAAGCCGCCAAGCCAGCGTGGTTCAGAGACAAATTCCACCGAGTCATACAGGAAGATGTTGGATTCACCCCGATAATTCCAGTCGTTCACAAAGTAGGCAGAACCGGCACCAACCGGGCGCTCTATCTCCAGGATGACGTTGAACATCAGTTCAGGCGCACGGGGTAACGGGTTGCCCACAACACTGACGAGGTTAACGGTTCCAAAGAACCCCGGGAAGGTATCAACAATCGGATCGCGCGTGGTACAGAGGGGTGTGGCTGAGCAGAGTTCAGTCAGCAGGCCGGCTTCGGTAATTTCGGTCTTGTTATAACTGGCATTGATCGTGACTGTTGCATATTCACCCAGCAGGGCCTCAAAAGCCGCTTCGACCCCTGCGCCTTCGGTATCTGCATTCAGTATCGTATTGGTGTTCCCGGACCCGCCTGTTGCCGTCAATTGCTGGTCATCTATTTTCCAGCTGAACATGGTCCCGCTGACGCGTGCCCTGCCGTCAGCAATACTCGCCTTGAAGCCGGCTTCCCAACTGGTAATGGTTTCGGTGCTGGCCTGGCTGGTGAATCCAAAACGTCCCAGGGTCACTGGACCCCGGGAGGCCGTCGCAACCCGGGCATAAAGACTGACGTCTTCATTCAGCGCATAGTTCCCGGCGACTTCCCAGCTGAAATAGCTGTCATCATCGGCGATGGTTGCGGCCGGGGCAGTGGATCCCGGACCCGGGATCACCTCAAGATCTTTTTCGTCGCTGGTATAACGCCCCCCGAGGATCACCGCAAGCTGATCACTCAGGTTGAACTCTACCTGCCCGAACACGGCCATGGAGCGGGTCTCCTGGTCAACCTGGGTTAACGTCAGGCGCGCCCCTGAATTGGCAAAATCCGAGCTGTCCACCACTATTGCTTCATCAAAGAAATAAACCCCGAACTGGTAGAACAGATTGTCCTGTTCAGCGGAAAATCGCAGTTCCTGGCTGAACTGGTGATGATCACTCAGCCCATCTCCGGAGGAAACACTGAAAAACGCCTGGCGCCCCAGTACGCCAATTGCTTCCGGACCACCCTGCAGTCCACCGTCAATATCAGCCTGGCTGAAGTTTTCAACCGTATCGTAGGCTGTGATCGAGGTCAGCTTCAGCGTGTCGAACTGGTACTCGATCCTGGCGCTGGCGCCAATATGATCGAGTTCAAACCGGGCCGGCGCGTCATGCGAGGCAACTTCCGGATCAAACCCATCCCGCAGCCCCTGAACACCCGGGGTGAAGGCGTTGGCATAAAAGACCTGGGGCATATCACCCTGCTGGTTAAAGCCGTGCAGTTTGAATAGCGCTGACAGCTCGTCACTGGGCGTCACCAGGAACTGCAGACGATAGCTGAGTTCGTCAAAGCTGCCGAATTCACCGCCCGTTACCGTGTTGTTGATCCAGCCACCCCGATCCAGGTAATTGACGGAGAGTCGGGCCGCAATCGTGTCACTCAGTTCAGCATCCATCGCGCCCGTCAGGTGCAGATTATTGCGACTGCCATAACCCGCGCTGACAAACCCGCCTCGCCCCTGGCCGGGTTTCACGGTATCAATCTTGACAACGCCGGCCGTGGTAGAGCGACCAAACAGCGTGCCCTGTGGGCCTGCGAGGACTTCCACGCGCTCGACGTCGTACAGCGGCAGGCTCTTGAGTACCGAGTTCTCAAGAGCAACCTCATCGAGAATCAGTGAGACCGGCTGGGTCGCATTGACATCAAAATCGTAGTTGCCAATACCCCGGATATAAAAACGTGGCGACTGCCGTCCGTTGGAAGATTCCACGTTCAGGCTGGGCGTGCGCGCTGACAGCGCGCGGATGTTCTCTCCCGAACTCATCAGGTCTTCCACGCGTGCCGCCGGGATTGCTGTGACCGAGGCTGGAATATCCTGCAGGCTTTGTTCCCGCTTCTGCGCCGTTACAACAATTTCTTCGAGTACGGTGTCGGCCGCTTTGGCCATGAGCGGTGCAACCGCCAATAACACAACAAGAATGACTTTCATGACTTTCCCCCAATCCCCACCAGGTCTACCTATAGAAGTCTGGCATTCTAAGGACAGGACGGCGTTTTGCCCACCAAAATCGACATCCGCAGATGATATTCCGCAGCGACTGGCACACAATGGAACCCATGGAGACTTACCTGGTGGGCGGTGCCGTCCGCGACAGATTACTGGGCCGGCCTGTCACTGAACGGGACTGGGTAGTGGTGGGCGCAACACCCGAGACAATGACAAACCTGGGGTTCCGGTCGGTGGGCCGCGATTTCCCGGTGTTTCTGCACCCCCGCACCAGCGAGGAGTACGCGCTTGCCCGTACCGAACGCAAAACCGGACGGGGACACCGTGGCTTTGAGTGTCACACAGAGGCCGTCACCCTGGAGGATGATCTCCTCCGTCGCGATCTCACCATCAACGCCATCGCCGAGTCACCCGATGGCGCACTGATTGACCCATGGGGCGGATGTACTGATCTTGCCAACAGGGTCCTGCGCCATGTTTCACCCGCATTTGGCGAAGATCCACTGCGGGTACTCAGGGTCGCCCGCTTTGCGGCTTCCCTGGCGGACCTGGACTTCAGGGTGCACGCCGACACCATGGCACTCATGCAGCAGATGGTGGATGCTGGCGAACTGGCAGAGCTTGCCCCTGAACGAATACTCGGGGAATTTGACAAGGCCCTGGCGACGCCCACGCCCAACCGTTTTTTTGAGGTGCTCCAGCAGCTTGGAGCAGACCTGACGCTCTGGCCCGAACTGGCCGGCGCCAGTTTGCAGACGCTGGTGCGCGTAGCCGCAGAAACTGACGACCTCAACAAGCGAACAGCGGGCCTGCTCCAGGACCTGGTGCCGGAAGCAATCGACTCACTGGCAACGCGCATCAGGTTACCGCGCAAACGTCATGAATTTGCCCGCCTCGCGGCAGGGCTGGCACAGAAGTGGCTGGTGGCAGACCAACTGACCGCGGCTGAGCTCGTCGAACTGCTGCATGAGGCTGACGGGTTTCGCCAGCCGGCAAGACTGCTCGAACTCAACAGTTACTGGCAACTCGCCCTGCCCGGCGAAAACACCAACAAATATCAGCTGATTTCCGACTGTATCGGGGCCGCCCGTTCAGTCAATGCCAAAGCCATTGGTGGCAATATCCAGGGCCCGGCGCTCGGTGCTGCCATCCGGTCTGAACAGGTTCAGCGCGTGGCCCGGGTATTAGCCGGCCTGGAGAACATCGATGAGAATTCCTGAGCTCGTCCGGCTGGCCCTCTGATACCCAGGGTCGCGCTGGAACAGGCCAGTCCGATTGAGAACCCCGGGCGCCACAAGGCGAATCAGCGAAACTGCTTTTCCCGTGAAATTGCCCGATAACCAATGTCGCGACGATAGTAGGCATCCTGGAAATGGATGCCCGCCGTTGCCTGGTAGGCAGCCTGCTGGGCTTCGGTTACGGAGTGGCCAAGCGCCGTCACCGCGAGCACCCGCCCCCCGGCAGTCACCGTGCGCCCCGCTTCCTCGCGTGTACCTGCATGAAAGACCTTGGCACCCTGCACCGCGTCAAGGCCGGTGATTTCGTCGCCGGATCGATAGGCATCCGGGTATCCACCCGCCGCCATGACAACCGCAAGTGCAACCCGCTCATCAAACTCAATGACTCTTTGGTCCAGGGTGCCATCAAGTGCCGCGAGGCACAGTTCCGCAAGATCCGTTTTCATACGCAGCATGACCGGTTGGGTCTCCGGATCACCAAAGCGGCAATTGAACTCAATCACCGAGGGGTTGCCGACATCGTCAATCATCAGGCCCGCATACAGGAAACCCACATAAGGGTTACCTTCGCTCGCCATGCCGGCAATGGCAGGTTTGATGACCCGCTCGATGACCCGGTCATGAACATCCGGTGTCACCACCGGCGCGGGCGAATAGGCGCCCATGCCACCCGTGTTCGGCCCCTGGTCCCCGTCAAAAATCGCCTTGTGATCCTGGGACGTTGCGAAAGGCAGAAAGTGTTCACCATCAGCGATGACGATAAAGCTGGCTTCTTCACCTGCAAGGAATTCTTCAATCACCACCCTGGCGCCCGCGTTGCCAAACCGGCCTCCCCCCATCATCTGGGAAATGGCCTCTTCTGCTTCCGCGGTTGACTGCGCAATGATGACCCCTTTGCCCGCCGCAAGACCATCAGCCTTGATCACGATGGGCGGGCGCATCTGGCGGGCAAACGCCAGGGCCGCCAGCTCGTCATCAAAACTGCCATAAGCAGCTGTGGGTATGTCATGCCTTGTCAGAAAAGCCTTGGTAAAACCCTTGGAGCCTTCCAGTTGGGCCGCCGCCTGAGACGGTCCAAAACAGCGCAACCCGGCGCTGTTAAAACGGTCCACCACGCCGGCAACCAGGGGCGCCTCAGGCCCAATAATGGTGAGGTCAATGCGATTTTCCTGCGCGAAGCGGATCTGACCATCAAAGTCCATGACGTCAATGGCAACATTTGCGATCCCTGGCTCATGCGCTGTCCCGGCATTGCCGGGGGCAACAAACACCTGCTCCACCTGCGCGGACCGGGCAACCCGCCAGGCCAGGGCATGCTCCCTGCCACCACTACCCGTAATCAGAACTTTCACTCAAGGACTCCGTCAGTCAGGTTGGTATCGGCAGGCTTTCCAGGTAGTTGGCAATCGCAACATCGTAATCAGCAACATGCCTGAACGCCTTGCGGGCAAGCATAAAGCGGGTCGCGGCTGAGATGGTGCCGCCATTGGTATCAAGTTCCCGGATCAAGGCCGGATAATCCGCCGGATCCACTACTACCGCGACCCTGGCCAGGTTCTTGGCCGCTGACCGCAGCATCGCAGGCCCGCCAATATCGATATTTTCAATGGCGTCCTCGAAGGTTGCCGCAGGATTTGCCACAGTCTTCTCAAATGGATAGAGGTTGACGACAAGCAGATCGATGGCACGGATGCCATGCGCCTCCATCACCCCGGCATCCTGTCCCGCTCCTCCGGGCTCCAGCCGGCCAAGCAGGCCACCATGAATCCGGGGGTGGAGCGTCTTCACCCGCCCGTCCATCATTTCCGGGAAGCCCGTGTAATCTGACACCTCAGCCACAGGCGCGCCTGCTTCAGCAAGCGCACGCTGGGTGCCGCCCGTCGACAGAATGTAGACGTCGTGCCTGGTGAGGCAGTGGGCAAAGTCGGCGATACCCGCCTTGTCAGAAACACTGACAAGCGCGGTCCGGATCTGCGTGTCGGTCATAACCGGGTCCAGGCGCGTGATGATTCAAAGGGAAGCGATGATAATGGGATATCACCTGACACGCAAAAGAAGTGGCCTTAGAGCATGCCGTACTTCTTGAGTTTCTTGCGCAGCGTACCGCGGTTCAGGCCGAGCATTGCAGCGGTCTGACTCTGGTTGTTGTTGGTGTGTTCAAGCACATGGGTCAGCAATGGGACCTCAATCTCTGAGAGCACCATGTGGTACAAATCACTGATTGGCTCCTCTCCCATATTGGCCACATAATTTTTTACGGCATGTTCCACTGCTTCAGCCAACGTCATCGCTAGTCTCTCCTCTTCGTGCTCCAGCTGCGCGAATTTGCTCAGGCGGCGTTGCTGTGCGCTCTCAGACACTTCTCCGGCAGACCTTCAAGCGCGTCCACCTGGTCCCGGGCCTGCTCCAGTCGGTTGAAACGGCGAGTAAAACTTTCCATTTCAAGCGCCTTCAGGTACCAGCCAACGTGCTTGCGGGCTATGCGAACACCCGTGGCTTCACCATAAAACGCATGCAACTCAAGGATATGTGTCAGCATGTGCACTTTTATCTCAGCCAGCGAGATATTTTCCGGTTCCACTCCGGATTGCAGGTACCTGTCTATGTGCGCCGGCAGCCAGGGCTGACCCTGAGCAGCGCGACCAACCATGACCGCATCACAGCCGGTACGCGCCAGCACCGCGGTCGCCCGGGTAACCGAATCAATGTCCCCGTTGGCAATCACAGGAATACCCACAGCCGACTTCACCTCGCCGATCGCGTCGTAATCAACCTGACCTTCAAACCTGCAGGCGCGGGTTCGCCCGTGTACCGTAACAAGTGAGACGCCCAGAGACTCGGCAATCCGGGCAATGGTTGCCGCATTACGATTTTCAGTTGACCAGCCCAATCGCATCTTCAGGGTCACCGGTACTTTCACCGCACCAACAACGGCGGCCAGGATCTCTGCTACCAGCGCCTCATCGCGCATCAGTGCTGACCCCGCTGCCCGGTTACACACCTTCTTGGCTGGACAGCCCATGTTAATGTCAACAATCTGGGCGCCTTTGGCCTCGTTCAGCCTGGCAGCCTCTGCCATCATGCCCGGGTCTGCCCCGGCAATCTGGATCCAGCGAGGTGCTGCTTCAGCATGAAACCGCAGCCGAAAGTCTGATTTTTTTGTCTGCCAGAGCCGACTGTCGCTGGTGATCATTTCCGAAACCACCCAATGGGCGCCCAGGGATCGGCATAAATTCCGGTAAGGCAAATCCGTCACGCCCGCCATGGGCGCGACCACTACACGACTCGGGTTTGAATGGGGACCGATTGTTAACATGGACAGGAAAATTTCGTCTTGCAGGAAACCAGAGCTTAACAGGTGTGCTAAAACACTGACAGTTCATAGCTCGCGGCCCTGGGGCCGGGATCAACAATCTCGAGGGAAATCCTCACCTCGGTCTGACCTGGAATGTACTTCAATCCACTCATTTCGCCGCCCAGGTACTCAGCCGGCCGGAAAGCCCGCGCAGCAACCAGTTCCTGGTTGATCGAGGCAAACCTGAGTTCCAGCAAAGGGAACGCCTGACGATAGGGCGCACGATTCTCGATCACGGCATCAACCAGCAGCGAGCGGTTCCCATCCGGGTTCGAGCGGATCACGAGATTGGCAGCACGCAGGGCAGCAGTGTCACTGTACTCCGGTACCTCACAACCCAGCGCCCGGCAGGTAGTAAGCACCCAGGGCCGCATGGCCGGCTCATTGGCCAGCACAGCCCGATTAACCCAGGCAAATTGCAGCATCAATGCAAGGCCAAGCGCAACACAGCCGACAAACCAGGGCCATCGGCGCGAGTGTTCACCGGTATCATCCGACCCCAGTTCAGGGCCGGGAAGTTCAAAGTCGAGCCTGACATCTTCCGGCAGGGCTTCTTCAAACGGGCTCAGCACAAGCTCAGCCGAGGTTTCCTCAACGACAACGGCTGGCGCTTCATCGGCGGGAGCCCCGGCCGTCAGTGTGTCTGCATCTTCACGGCTTACGCCGCTATCCTCCCCAGCGGGTGCATCGGGATTAATTGGCGACAGCCCCGACGGGCTTTCTTCCATATCAGCCGTCTCAGCCGTCTCAGGGTCGGTATCAGTCGGGTTGCTGGCCGGGTACCAGATTCCAACCACCGGGGCGGGCACATCGGCACTCGGGAATGCTGGCGTTGCATCTGAACCCGCTGACGCTGGCACAGCCTGCAGGGGGTCCGGGCTACATTCGACTTCCGACACCTCCCGCAGATCCTCGCCCGACGTACCGGGGTCGGTCAGCAATTCGCTTGCAGCCGGCTCATCCGGCAGGACGTCTGCCAGGACAAAATGGTCCGGCGCAACAAAAACCTGCAGACAGGCACCACAGCGAACGGCCCCACGCGCAGCGTTCAACTGGGTTTCAGTTACCCGAAAAGTGGTTTCACAAAATGGACAACGCGTTACTGGAACAAAACCACTCATGCCATCCTGCCCGCAAGCCGTGCCCATCCCTCAGACAGCTCGACGTCAAACCGAAGTGCAGGATAGGCCGCAATCACCCAGTCAACCTGGTTTTCCATGATCCCCGATAGCACCAGGTCTGCGCCGGACAACATATACCCCTGCAGGCGCGGCGCCAGGTCAATCAAAGGCTGCGCCAGAATATTGGCCAACACAACATCATACTGATCGGGTGCCATCTGCTCGGGCAGGAAGAGTGTCATTTTGTCCTCGACACCATTTTTGACAGCATTCTCCCGCGTGGCAACAATCGCCTGTGGGTCGTTGTCCACACCCGTCACCGCCCTTGCGCCAAGCAACAGGGCCGCGATACCAAGAATGCCGGAACCACAGCCAAAGTCGAGTACCCTGGCGCCAGAGGACAAATTGTGGTCGAGCCACTCGAGGCACAGTCGTGTTGTCGCATGGGTGCCGGTACCAAAAGCCAGCCCCGGGTCAAGATGCATCACAATTGCGTTCGGTTCAGGTGGTTCCTGCCCGGCAGGACACACCCAGAGCCTGTGACCAAAACGCATCGGCCTGAACCGGGACAACCATTCCCGTTCCCAGACACGATCTTGCAGTTCATCCACAAACAGTGTGGTGTATCCCCTGGCATCGAGTTCCGCCCTGACCATCAGCAGGTCTTCACCCTCCTCAAACATGCCGGTGACCACAATATCGTCCCACAATGGCAACTCACCCGGCCCTGGCTCAAACAGCGGTCTTTCGCCACCGTCTTCGACGGTCACCGATACTGCACCCGCTTCCCAGAGCGCCTCCTCCAGGTCATCGAGACCTTCTCGCGTTGTGGCGACAGCCAGCGTCTTCCAGTTCATTTCACGACACCAATACTGGCCAGCAGTCCCGTATTCAAAGCACCCTCCGCAAACTGATTCGAGCGGAGCACAGCGCCCAGAACACCGGCGTTGGTTTCTATGCCCCTGACCCTAAACTCGCTCATGGCACCACGTGCCCGGGCAAGCGCCTCGTTCCGGTCTGCCCCCCAGCAGACAATTTTTGCTATCAGCGAGTCATAGTGGTGGGAAACCTGAAAGCCGGTATACAGATGCGAATCAACGCGCACCCCGGGCCCCCCTGGCAAGATAACGTCATAGGCCAGTCCGGGGCTCGGCTCAAAGGTTTTTCGATCCGGATTGTAGAATTCCGCATTAACCCGACACTCTATCGCGTGCCCAGCCAGCGATATGTCCTGCTGTGAGGGTAACCCTGTCCGGTTGAACGCCAGGTCCAGTTGCAGGCCCACCAGGTCAATGCCCGTCACCATCTCCGTTACGGTATGTTCAACCTGCAGGCGTGTGTTCATCTCGATAAAGTAAAAGGCGTTGTCCCTGTAAAGGAACTCAAAAGTGCCCGCGCCGGCATACTTCATGGCTGCCGCCGCTTCAGCACACTGGCTGGCGAGGTTCTCGAGGGCTGACGGTGGCAGCCAGGGGGCCGGAGCCTCCTCGACCAGTTTCTGGTGCTGTCGCTGAACGCTGCAATCGCGCGTCCCGAATTGAACTGCCTTACCCCGACCATCCCCAAACACCTGGACCTCAATGTGTCGCGGATTTTCTATCAGCTTTTCCAGATAGACGTCACCATGGCCAAAAGCGGCAAGGGATTCCGAGCCGGCTTCTTCCACTGCAGTCACCAGTTCCGCTGGCGTTCTGGCGAGGCGCATGCCACGCCCACCGCCACCATAAGAGGCCTTGACCAGGAGCGGGTATCCCACCGATGTGCCCAGTTCAGGGATGTCACTTATCTGATCGATCCTGCAGCCAGGCAACACGGGCAGACCCAGGGCAGCCGCCGCTTCACGTGCGGCGCTCTTGTTACCCATGGTGGCAATTGTATCCGCAGACGGCCCGACAAAAATGAGCCCGGCCGACCTTACTGCCCTCGCAAAGTCAGCGTTTTCCGCGAGCAGGCCGTAGCCAGGATGCACCGCGTCACACCCCCGGGTTGTCGCTGCTGAGACCAGCGCCGGAATATCCAGGTAACTGCGCTCACCGATACATACCGTATCATCGGCGAGTACGAGGTGCCGCTGCGCTGCATCACACCGGGTATATGCCGCAACAACTTCAATCCCCAGGGTCCGGCAACTGCGAAGAATTCGTAACGCAATTTCGCCCCTGTTGGCAATTAGCACTCGTGGCATTGGCTGGTTCCCGAACTGTCAGGGCGGCAGGACCACCCCGGGATGATGCCCGCTGGATCTTCTGCGGGGATCAGGCAATTGTAAAAAGTGGTTGATCGAATTCAACGCCAGCGGCGTTTTCGACCAGGATGGCTTCTATTGTCCCCGCCTTGTCCGCCTGCACCTTGTTCATCATTTTCATTGATTCAATGATGCACAGGGTGTCTCCCACCCTGACCTTCTTGCCGATTTCAACAAAAGGCGGCGATCCGGGCGAAGGCGCAGCGTAAAAGGTACCCACCATGGGGGCCGTGACGACATGCCCCCGCACAGCCGCGGCTGGTTTCGGTGGCACCTTGACAGATGCAGGGGCCGCCTGGTCAGGAGACATGCCCGACGGCATCACTGCTGGTGGCGCCGCAACACGGCGACTGATACGGACGGCGTCTTCACCCTCCTTGATCTCAATTTCTGCAATATCTGATTCTTCCATTAATTCAATCAGTTTCTTGACTTTTCTGATATCCATCGGCTGCTCCGGTGAAATTTTATCGACCCACTGCGGCTGTCAGCGCCAGGCTGTATCCCAGTGAACCCAGGCCAATAATGCAACCCACCGCGACGTCCGACAGATAGGACACCTTGCGGAAGGACTCTCTGGCATACACATTGGACAGATGTACCTCAATGAAGGGGATTGCAACCCCAAGCAATGCATCACGGAGCGCAATACTGGTATGGGTAAAGGCACCCGGGTTGATGATAATGAAAGAAACCCCTTCAGAGCGCGCCTGTTGTACCCGCCCAACCAGTTCATGTTCCGCGTTGGACTGGAAACAGGTGAGCTCGTGTCCGACGGCCTTCGCTTCCGCCATAAGCCTGCTCTCTATTTCCGGCAGCGTTTCGCTCCCGTAGATCTCAGGCTCACGGGTACCCAATAGATTGAGATTGGGACCGTTAAGCACCAGGATTTTAGCCATTATCGATCCTCACTTCTTTAATACGCTCAATTCTAGACAATTTTCCGGGAGATGGCAGCATGATCGCCGCATAGTTTTCTACGACATCAATCGGCTAACGGTCGAATGAAAACAGTTATGCAGAGTCTCCGCTAGATCACTACAAGATCGCTGCAGTTAGGCGCTTTTTTGCCGGTGGGTAACAGTACCCGGCATCTGCGCACCCCTGGAACCTGACCTCAAGATCCAGGACGTCACTCTTGCCCGCCACGCCCAGTCTCACCACAAGCTGCTCACGGTAAATCTCAACATCGCCAAAAAACTCATCTCTCGCCTTTTCGCCGGCTGGAATGGCAACCTGTTCTACCGCATGCCCGGCAATCCGGAAGTCCAGCGAGTGGCGATAGAGGTAATAGCCAGGTTGTAGTTGCCACTGAAGCTCAACAACCCCGTCTTCGCGGATGGCAGCCACCCGGAACGCCTGGTCAACCGGCAAAATCCTGGGTTTAGCCAGCAGTGCCGGCAAATCTGACGCAACAGCTTGCCCCGCGTGTAGGGTGATGAAGCTGATCAATGTAAGATACAGGATTCTGAGCATGACGGGCTCCGGGTTCCGAAACGGGGGTATTTTGCCATCAACAACACGCTGACCATGCCCCGGCCCCAGCCAGCAGGCCGGGCGGAAAACTGCCCCGGGAAGGCTTCTGCCCGGACAGCACGTGTGTTGCAACAACTGGTCCTGGTAATTGTGACACTTTGTGTTGCCGGCTGCGAGGTACAACCCACAAGACCGACAAAACCGGACCCCGTCACGCCTCCCCTACAGCAGCCTCCAGATGCCGACCCGGAACCTGACGAACGGGAACTGCAAATCAATCGGTTGCTCGGCAAAGCCTACCTGGCCTACGTGGAGAGTCGCCTGACCACGCCAGTAGAAGACAACGCCTATCTCCACTACGTCCATGTGCTGGCACTGGACCCCGGCAATGAGGAGGCACTGCAGGGGCTCAGCCAGATTGTTGAGAAATATCTGGAATGGGCCATAACCAACGTGGACAGGGGCAACTTCTCTGTCGCAACCGACTACCTCAACAAGGCAAGTTCCATTGATGAATTCCACCCGAACATCCCCGCAGTGCGCAACCTGATCCAGGACCAGCAAAGTCGTGACCGACGCATTATCTCGCTCTCCACGTCTGGCCTCAGTACCAGGGATTCCGCCCTCGCCGCCGAACTTCAGCAGATTGGTAAATTTGCCGCCAGCCACCAGGCAACGGTGATCATCCGGGCCAGGAACGATGCCGAGGGGCGATGGATTTACCAGCAGCTCAACAGTGAGGCTGAAGCCCGGGTGCGGGCGCGCCTCGAACTCGGCTCAAACCCCAGATTGAGGCTGCTTTACTGATGTCTGCACGGGGCAGCAAATCATGCGGAATCCCGTCAAATTCTGTAACATGAACGTCCATCTCCACATTTGGAGCCCAACGTGGCGCTCTTCGCTCAACTCAGACAACAGATTTCAGACCGATTTGAAACGTCTACCCTGTCGGGTGTTGTCGGCCGTACCCTGGGAATTGTGTTACTGGTCCTGCTGCTCGTCACCGGCGTCGTCGGGTTTATCTGGGATCACGAGCCGGCGGAGTTCAACATTGTCGACATCACAGAGCAGAAGACCGGAGACCTGGGCGTCAGGGTTGTAACCGGCAGCAGAACCGTTGCGACAACCATCCACCTGGCTGAGTCCCTGCTCGACAAGCGGGGCGGCTACCTGTCCAACGACCTGATGCCGCCCGGCGCCTGGATGGACAACGTGCCCAACTGGGAGTTTGGCGTACTGGTACAGATCCGTGATATGGCGCGTACCCTGCGCAATAACCTGTCACGATCCCAATCCCAGTCCACGGAGGACGCTGGACTGGTAGCGGCAGAAAACCAGTTCTACTTTGACAATGACAGCTGGATGCTGCCCGACACCGAAGGGGAGTACCGCAAAGGCATAAACGCCCTCAACGGTTATCTGGGCAGGCTCGGGGACGACAACCAGCAATCGGCACAGTTTTATGCCCGGGCTGACAACCTCAGGATCTGGCTGGCTGAGGTAGAAACCCGGCTGGGCAGCCTTTCCCAGCGACTCAGCACCAGTGTTGGCAAACGCCAGCTAGATATGTCGCTGGCAGGTGACGCCGCCGCGACCCAGTCGACACCACGTGACCCGGAAACCATCGTCAAGACCCCCTGGACAGAAAGGGATGATGTTTTCTACGAGGCGCGAGGGACCACTTGGGCCCTGTTACACCTCCTGCGGGCCATTGAGGTGGATTTTCGCGACGTGCTGGAGAAAAAGAACGCGCTGATCAGCCTGCAACAGATTATCCGTGAGCTGGAACCCACCCAGGAGGCACTGTGGAGTCCTGTGATCCTCAATGGCAGCGGTTTCGGGATGCTGGCCAACCATTCCCTGGTGATGGGCTCACATATCTCGCGGGCCAACGCGGCCCTGATCGATCTGCGTCGACTGCTGAGCGAAGGGTAAACCGCCAGCGGCAATCCAGACCGCGAGTTCAGGGAAAAATACAACCTGAAACCCGGTTTTTTGCCCGATAACGGGCACAACCCCTCAATTTTGCTGGTAACTATTCACCCCTGTCCGGCACTTAGGTAATATGCCCGCTTCCTCATAACTACAAACAACCCAACCGGAAGTCCTGACTATGAGTAGTATTTCACCAATCCTGCCACCAGCGATGGGGGTATTCGGACTCGTCTGTGCCTTTATCATTTATGTCCTGATGACCCGCTATTCTGAAGGCGGTGACAAGATCAAGAAAATAGCCAAAGCCATTCACGAGGGTGCCATGGTGTTCATGCATCGCGAGTACAAGATGCTGGCACTTTTTGCCATACCCCTGCTTGTTCTCATCCTGATTACACCAGGCCTTGGTATGAACACCGGCATCTCCTTCGCCGTGGGCGCCATTACTTCCGCCCTGGCAGGATATCTCGGCATGTTTGCCGCAACCAAGGCCAACGTACGCACCACCAATGCCGCGGCTACTGAAGGCGCTGCCAGTGCCCTGACCGTCGCCTTCTATGGCGGTTCAATCATGGGGCTCTGCGTTGCGTCACTTGGTCTTGTTGGCCTTGGCTCGCTCTACTGGTTCTTTGGTGGTGATCCGGAACACGCCCACGCCATCCATGGTTTCGGGATGGGCGCGTCAAGCGTGGCCCTGTTTTCACGGGTCGGCGGCGGCATCTTCACCAAGAGTGCTGACGTGGGTGCTGACCTGGTCGGCAAGGTAGAAGCGGGGATCCCGGAGGACGACCCCAGGAACCCCGGCGTTATCGCCGACAACGTGGGCGACAACGTGGGTGATGTTGCCGGTATGGGTTCCGACATCTTCGAGTCCTACTGTGGCTCCATGATTGCAACAATCGCTATCGCCTCAACACTTGCCATTAACGCGGAATTTGGCGTGAGCGTACTGGCGGCGGGTTCAACCGGTGACGGCCGGGCGGCACTCATGTCGCTACCGCTGCTGCTGGCATCCGCGGGCCTGGTCTGCTCCATCATCGGCATCATGATCGTGCGCAGCATGTCGGCCAGTGCCCCGGAAACGGCGCTCCGTGTTGGCCACCAGGTGTCAGCGGTTGCCCTGATCATTGCGGCCTACTTCCTGACCTCCTTTACGGGGATCTCAATTGATGTGTTTTATGCCATTGTCGCGGGCACCGTGGGCGGCATCCTGATTGGCCTGGTGACCGAGTACTACACAGCCAAAGGCCCGGTGATCAAAATTGCTGAATCCGGCAAAACCGGCACCGCGACGGTCATGATTACCGGTCTGGCCGTGGGCATGCAGTCTGTTGTCATCCCCATTCTGACCATCAGTGCCATCATTTTTGTCTCGACGCACCTTGCCGGTCTCTATGGCGTGGGTGTCGCCGCTGTCGGCATGCTTGCGACTGTCGGCATGACCATGGCACTAGATGCCTACGGACCGGTTGCTGACAATGCGGGCGGTATTGCCGAGATGGGCGGCCTGGGGGCAGACGTGCGCAAGATCACCGACGGGCTCGACGAGGTCGGCAATACCACTGCCGCCATTGGCAAGGGTTTTGCCATTGGTGCAGCCGCCCTGGCAGCACTGGCCATCATCGCCGCATTTGTTGAAACCATGGGTGCCCACGACCCCGGCTTCAAGCTGGAACTGTCAGACCCGAGAGTACTGACGGGCATATTCATCGGCGGCGTCTTGCCCTTCCTGATTGCGTCCATCACCATGACAGCCGTAGGTGATGCTGCCATGGAAATGATTGAGGAAATTCGCCGCCAGTTCCGCGAGATTCCCGGCCTGATGGAAGGCACCGCGGATGCAGACCATGAGAAGTGCGTGGATATTGCCACCAAGGCAGCACTCAAGAAAATGATTCTGCCGGGTGTCATCGCCGTGCTGGCACCACCGGTTGTCGGCTTCACCCTGGGTGCAGAAACCCTCGGCGGCATGCTGGCCGGTGCCCTGCTCGGCTGTGTCCTGCTGGCACTGATGATGGCCAATGCCGGCGGTGCCTGGGACAATGCCAAGAAGTATATCGAAAAGGGGAATCTTGGCGGCAAGGGATCCGAAGTTCACGCGGCTGCCGTTGTCGGCGACACCGTGGGTGACCCCTTCAAGGATACCTCAGGCCCCTCCATGAACATCCTCATCAACGTCATGGCAATTGTCAGCCTGGTAATTGCGCCTATCCTGTAGAGGCAGGAGGCAATGCAATGAGAACCGGCGGAGCCTGCGGCTCCGCCGGTGCCTATACCGGAAATTCCGGTAATTTTTTCTTTACCAGCTGGTTCTTCAATCGAACGTAGTTCGGAATACCATTCCTGTAGGCCGGGTAGTCTTCACCCCTGATCAGGGGTGCCAGATAGTCAATCGCCCGTTTTGTCACCCCGAATCCATCGCGCGTAATAAACGAACGGGGCATCTTCTTTTCAACGTTGGCAACCTTGTTGAGTGGCGCTTCTCCGATGGACCACCGATAGGTTTTGCCTTTTCCCCGCACGATGATCGGCATGACAGCGTTCTTGCCGGCTGCAGCAAACTGCACAGCCGCCCTGCCAACCGCATAAGCCTGCTCGACGTCGGTGGCCGAGGCGATGTGGCGCGCTGCACGCTGCAAATAGTCAGCAACAGACCAGTGACACTTGTAACCGTGAGCCTGCTTGACCATCTCGACCAGCGCGGGCGCAACGCCACCGAGCTGGGTATGACCAAAAGCATCTTTCTGACCGGCATCAGCCAGGAAACTGCCGTCAGCATACTGGGCACCTTCCGACGCAACCACTACACAACTCCCTACCCGCTCGACCGTGTCCCGTACCCGTGCCAGGAATTTTTCTTTGTCAAAGGCAATTTCAGGAAACAGGATAATGTTTGGTGGTTCGTCGGCGGCCTGTTTCGCGAGTCCAGCCGCCGCTGCAATCCAGCCCGCATGACGCCCCATGACCTCCAGAACAAACACCTTGGTCGAACTTTCCGCCATGGAGGCAACATCAAGTCCCGCCTCCAGCGTTGATACGGCAACGTATTTTGCAACGGAACCAAAACCCGGAGAGCAATCCGTGATCGGCAAATCGTTGTCGACCGTCTTGGGTATACCTATACAAGTTATGGGATAGTCTGCTTCAAGACTGAACCGGGCAAACTTGTTGGCGGTATCCTGGGAGTCACCACCGCCGTTATAGAAAAAGTATCCAATGTCATGGGCCCGAAAGACCTCAATCAGGCGCTCATACTCAGCCCGGTTCTCCTCAATGCCTTTCAGTTTGTACCTGCATGAGCCAAAGGCACCTGACGGTGTCATCCGCAGCCCGCTGATTGCGGCGGCAGATTCGCGTGAGGTGTCAATCAGTTCTTCACGCAAAGCGCCGATTATGCCGTTTTTCCCGGCCAGGACCTTGCCAAAACGCGGATCAGCGCGCGCCGTTTCAATGACCCCGCAGGCGCTGGCATTAATCACGGCGGTGACGCCACCTGATTGCGCATAAAACACGTTCTTGCCACCCATCATTCGCTTCCTTAAATTCCTTTCACCGTTTCGTCCACCAACCAGTCCACCACCCGGTTCAGTGCGTCCGGAGGCGCGCAACCTGCATCACTTGCTTCATTGAACACCCGCAGTTGCCTGTGTGCGCTGGTGCCATCCGACAGAATCAACCGCAGATTCTCGATCTCAGCCTGGCATCCAAGCGCTTCGGCATCTTCTGCAATAAACCCTGACAACTCCTCCAACAGGTCGGCAAAAGGCACAACTTCACCTTTTGCCAGATCTATCATGCCCTCATCAAAAGAATAGCGCATTGCACGCCACCGATTCTCATTGATCAGCATATCCGCGTACACCCGCCAGCGCTGGTTATCCCTGCGCAGGCGGAAAAGCATTCGCATCAGGCAAACCGTCAGCGCCACCAGGGACAGCGTGTGGCCAATGTTGGTACACATATCCATGATGCGCGTTTCGAGGGTCGGGAAACGCGCACTTGGCCGCAAGTCCCACCAGATGCGCGTCGCATCTTCAATCAGGCCGGCGTTGACCAGGACCCCAATATGCCGTTCATACTCGGCATAACTTGCAAACTGCCCGGGCAAGCCGGTTCGTGGCAATGCGTCAAACACAGTCAGCCGATAGGACTTCAGCCCGGTGTCCTCACCTTCCCAGAAAGGCGAGGAGCAGGACAGGGCCAGCAGGTGAGGCAGGAAGTAACCCAACTGGTTCATAAGATCAATTCTCAGCTCCGGGTCTTCGATGCCAACATGCACGTGCATCCCACTGATCAGGAGCCGTCGTGCTGCCGCCTGCATCTCGCGCGTCAGATCCGCGTAACGGACCCTGTCCGTCTGTTTCTGGTCAAACCAGCGTGCAAAGGGATGTGTCGATACGGCAACAGGGGCTATGCCAAAACCAGCACAGGCATCCGCCACCCCCCTGCGCAGTCGCCGGATCTCCTCGCCGACGTCGGCGACGGTTCGGCACACGGTAGTGCCCACTTCAACCTGGGATCGCATCAGTTCCGGACTGACCTGCTCGCCGCAAACCTCAATACAGGCGGCCATCAGTTCAGCCGGCGGGTCACTGACGAGGTCACGCGTTACCAGGTCAACAAGGAGATACTCCTCTTCCAGGCCAAGACTGAATGCAGGTTCGGTAAGCTTCATGATTTTCTGGTCGCCAGCTTCTACTCAGGGTTTGGAAAAATACAGGCAGGTGCCCGGGGCTGAACCCATTTCGGCACAGGGCTAGTCTATAATAGAACCCATGAATGCCACACCGTCCGAAATCAAAGTATGGCACGCACCTGCTGCGGCAGATGTGGGCGAAACTTACCTGGATTTTTTCCGCCGGCTTGAAGGGCCGACCTGGATTACCGTACCCGGGCGGGACAACAGCCGCCGCCGCGCCATTGTGACCCTGTTGCACGGGAATGAACCTTCCGGCCTCAAGGCTATACACCATATCCTCGCAAGCGGTGTTGTACCCGAGACCAACCTCGGCATTCTCATCGCTTCAGTCAACGCAGCGTCGAAGCCACCGGTTTTCTCCCACAGATTCCTGCCGGGTGAAGAAGATTTGAATCGCTGTTTCAGGCCACCGTTCACCAGCAGCCAGCGCAAACTCGCCCGATCCATACTCGTACTGCTGAGAGACTTCAGGCCCGAGGCCGTCATTGATACCCACAACACCTCAGGTCACAGCAAATCTTTTGCGGTCGCGACCGGTGACAGCCTCCACACGCTTCAGCTGGCGCAAATGTTTACCCGCCGACTGGTGGTCATGGATCTCAAACTGGGTACGCTCATAGAGCAGGCGGCGGAAGATTTCCCCGTGGTCACCGTGGAATTCGGCGGATTCATGGATCCACGAGCTGACCAGCTCGCCAGGGACACATTAGAGGCATTTGTTGTCAGGCACGATCTGTTTTCCGCTGAGGTTTCCCCCATGCAGGTGTTACGCCACCCGCATCGACTGGAGATTGATCACACTGCTGCGCTGCATTATTCGGCATCAGTACAAAACGAGGCAGACATTACCTTTTTTAACACCATTGACCAGATGAACTTTTCCCGGGTGGAAAAAGGCACAACCCTGGGTTGGCATGGTGCAGGCGGCATCTCCGCCCTCAGGATCAAAAGTGCTGAGGGTGAGGACCTCTTGTCAGACTATTTTGCAGCGCAGGACGGGTTTATTGTGACCAGCCAGAATGTCACACTGTTCATGGCCACAACAGACCCGTTTATCGCCCGGGAAGACTGCCTGCTTTATGTAACCCCGGCAGATTAATCCCCAACCCGAACCGTCAGGACATCGCAGGTTACACCATGCAGTACGCTGTTGGCGGTTGATCCCAACAGGAGCTGCAAACCTGACTGTCCGTGGGTGCCCATGACGACCAGGTCAATGTCCTGTTCCTCAACAACGCGATGTATTTCTGTTGATGGCCTGCCTTCACGAATAATGCAGTTTTCCGGCTTCACTCCCAGTCTCGCTGCCACATCACTCATTTTACTCTGGGCTTCGTGCCGCAGACTTGCTTCAAGGGATACCACCTGGTCACTCCAGCTCATACCGTCTGCCGCGTAGGCAATCGCCAGCGGTTCATTGACGTGCACCAGGTATAGCTCTGCGCCGCTCGCCTTTGCCTGATCAGCACCTTTTTCGATGATTTCGGCATTGTCACCGTGAAAATCCAGCGCCATCAGGATCCTGTTATATTTTGCCATTCCAAACACCCTCGCCCGTTTATCAGGTTCGATGATATAGCAAGCTATTGGTTCCGTCAGTGAATTTACCCTGCCCTTCTTGAAAAATTTCGGGCGCAACCCACTCAGAGCGCATAACAGTCACTTTGGAGATAATAGCGATGGGCCAACTTGTTTATTCCCCTTTTGGGGCACTCAACCAACTGCACCGTGAACTTGCCAGGGTTTTCGATGATGAACCCAGCAACTACGAAACTGGCAACTGGGTACCCCAGGTTGATATCAAGGAAACAGCGGACAGTTATGTTGTTGTCGCAGACATTCCTGGCGTCTCACCTTCAGACGTGGAGGTCACGCTTGACCGCAATGTTCTGACTATCAGGGGCAGCAGGTCAACGGAAAGCGAAACTGAAGAGGGCGGGTTCAAGCGTCGGGAGCGGACCAGTGGTACCTTTGTCAGGCAGTTCACCCTGCCGCAGAGCGTCAACGAAGCTGCAATTTCTGCGAAAGCCAATCATGGCGTGCTGGAGATTACGATAC
Source organism: Pseudomonadota bacterium (assembly GCA_047947185.1). Taxonomy (GTDB): domain Bacteria; phylum Pseudomonadota; class Gammaproteobacteria; order Pseudomonadales; family Azotimanducaceae; genus JANQJA01. The sequence continues at coordinate 4,559,361 of CP170502.1, read as the reverse complement.
CCAAGGGTGAGGGCAATAAACCCCGCAGCATTCAGGTTGAGGGTTAGGGCGCAGGTACTTTCCTGACCGGGCACCACCGGCATCCGCTGCCCGGTATGCGCTACCCGGCATCCGCTGCCCGGTATGCGCTACCCGGTCAGGACCATTTCTCTACAATCGGAATCCTGCGGCCTATTCCAAAAGCAACCTTGCTCACCTTTGTGCCGGGGCAGGTCTGGCGACGTTTGTACTCCATCCTGCCCATCAGGCTGATAATGCGGCTGAAGTCCCGGGGGGCGGTTTCCTGCACCAGCCAGGACAGCAACACCGCAGTATCCCCTGAAATACGCTCAGCGGCGCCGAGGCGTTCATCCACCCAGCCTGAAAACGTGACAAGATCGCTGATGTAATCTTCCACATAAGCCCGGACAACCGGATCAAGCACAGGATAGGGCAGCAGGCTCTGCTCGTCGGTTTGACCATGTGCCAGCTCTGCACTGGGCGGCTTCTGCCAGATGTTCTGCGGTACGGCGGGGGACTGGCGTGCGAAGTCAAAAACCTGGTACTTGTACAGGTCCTTGATCGGGGCATAGCTGAAGTTCATATCAAAGTGCGTGTAGTAACCGCAGGCTGACTCGGTCTTGTTGCCTGTCGAGAGCGGCATGGCCCCGTAGGCATTGCTGAAATGCATCAGGAAAACATCTCGCAGTCGCGCCTGGATATTCTCATCCGCTACTGACGCATAACGTTCTTGTCGCATGACGCGTGTCACAAGGTTCAGATCCACGTCGGAGAATTTGCCATAAGCTGCCGCCAGCGAATCCAGAATCTCGTGGTGTTCAACCGGCACCTCGTAATCCCAACAACCAAGGTTCTGGTGCAGCAGCATGGCGTCAGTCCTTGAGTGATCGCTGCTGTAAACTGAGGGCATGCGAATGGCGTGAACCTTGTCCGCACCCACTGCATCACAGGCAATCTGACAAACAACAGCGCTGTCCACGCCACCACTCGACGCCAGCACCAGTTCGCCAAAACCCGATTTCCCGGCATAGTCCCTGAGCCCCAGCACCACAAGATCGTACAGGGGCACGGTTGGCAGCAGCACTTCTGCTTTGGCGCCGGGTCTGTCCAACTGTGGTACACAGGGTGGGGTCTTTTCTATATCAACAACGTCATACCTGTTTCTCGTCACATCAGCCGTCAGGTGGAGCAGGTCCCCACCACGTACGACAAAGCTGTGGCCATCAAAAACCAGCTCATCCTGTCCACCCCACTGGTTCACGTAGACCACGGTCAAATCCGCCTTTGTACCCGGTGAAATTACACTGATTCGCTGCCAGGCCTTGTCGTGAACGTAAGGTGAACTGTTCAGGGACAGCAGAACCCTGGCGCCAGCCTCCCGATACTGCTGCATCGGGTTTTCGCTGTAGCTGTAGTCGTCTGATCCCTTGTCGTTCCAGAGATCCTCACAGATAGCAATACCGGTAGGAACACCGGCGATCTCCACCATCAGGAGATCCGTTCCCGGTTCAAAATAGCGGAGTTCGTCAAACACGTCATAAAACGGAATCAACTGCTTCGAGTAGATACCAACCACCTCTCCATGACGCAGCACTGCCGCAGAATTGAGAAAAGGTTTACCCGGTGCGGGATTACGGTTGATGTACCCCACAACAACGTGCAATCCCGGAAAACACGAGCGTGTGTACTCACGGACCTGCGCCAGTGCTTTCAGGTTGGCGTCTACGTAGGCCGGATGATACAAAAGGTCCTGGCCAAGGTAACCGGGAATACAGAGTTCGGGGAAAACGACAACGTCGCAAACAGCCCGACTGGCAACGTCAATACCCTCAAAAATTGCGGCCAGGTTACCCGCAAAATCCCCCGGGGTCGTATTGATCTGACCCAGGCAGACTTTCATTGCGACCGCGTAATGAAAAGCTGGTACACCAGGGCCAGTAGTACTACACAGGCCCATCCCTGGTGCAGGCTGCCAAGTCCCACAGGCACAACATGTATCAGGGTCAGCACCCCAATGGCATACTGGATCAGGATGGTGCCCAGCACCATCACGGCGGCCCATTTGACAGCGCCGCCGTACCTGCGGCTCATCAGCCAGCCAGCAAACGCAAGCACGACAACCAGAGTCCCCAACCAGCGGTGGACAAACTGCACGGTTGCCCCACTTTCAAACAGATTAAGCCACCAGGGCTGCATGAAAAAGACGGCATCCGCCATAAACTGCCCGTTCATCAGCGGGAAAGTGTTGTAACCAAAACCCGCTCTCAGCCCTGCCGTAAAGGCCCCGTAAAGAATCTGCAGGAGCAGCAGCCCAGTGAACAGCATGAGAAAACGACGGTAGCCAATGCTGACGCTGCTTCGTTCAGTACCTCGCAACTCCAGCACCTGCCAGGCCAGGAAGGAAAAGATAAACATTGCCAGCAGCAGGTGTGCCGACAGCCGATAGTGGCTCACCCGGGGAATATCAATCAGCCCGCTCTTCACCATGTACCAGCCAAGCAATCCCTGCATGCCACCAAGGATCAGCGCAATCACCAGCCTCGGTTTGAAACGGGATTCAATTTTGCCAAGTGCCCAGAAGATAACCAGGGGAACAAAGAACATGACCCCGATCAACCTGCCCAACACCCGGTGGCTGTACTCCCAGAAGAAGATCGACTTGAACTCGTCAAGCGCCATACCCCGGTTTACTTGCAGGTACTCGGGGTACTGTTTATAAGCCTCGAAAGCGGTTTGCCATTCGGCCTCTGACATGGGCGGCACCACACCCATAATGGGTTGCCAGTCCACCATGGACAGCCCGCTTCCGGTCAGCCGGGTTACACCACCAACAACAATCATCGCGAAGACTGTTGCACAAACTATCGCAAGCCAGGTTGCGACAACTGCGTTTGAATTATTCATGGAAGCTGATACGAAATCCGGCGGAACTTCGATTTTACAGGCAGAGACATTCAAAAGGCTAATGGCTGGCCATACAGAAGAGGCCTGGATCCTGAGCCTGTCGACTGCACCCTGAAACAATCGGCAAACATAATCGGACCCAGGCCCCAAACTGGTGAGGCTATTGTGTCGCAAGTTGACCCACATCTAATTGACGCAGGTCAATGACGATGGTCGACTGGCAAATGAATATGGGCCTGTCACCAATTGAAGGGCTGTTTGATGAGCAAAAGCATTTTGAGCCTTGGACTGTCGCCAGAGATGCTTTCCTCGCTCTCATCCCGCTACCCGGCAGAGTTCTGCCAGGCGGCCGACATGTCAGAGGCCTTCAGGCTCCTGGGAGAAACCGATTTTTCTTCCATCATCCTTGATTCCAGCAGCTTTCAACGGGTAGACACCGCAATCGCAGAACTGCTAGGCCAGACCCCGTTCACAACGTTGATTCTGCTGCTGTGTGGTGAGGGTGATGAATTCAATCACCACAAGCTTGCCAGAATGGGCATACGCACCATCAAACCCCCGCTGGAAGTTGCGACCATCGTACAGCACCTTCCAGGCTGACCTGCCGGTGGCAGGATTCGTCCTGGTGAATTACCATTACGCACCGCAACATTCCTGACGCATCGGTTCACCAAGACCATGACCAACACAATTGTTATCCCTGCGAAATTTCGCGGGCCGCCAAACTCCGGTAATGGTGGCTACGTGGGCGGCGCGTTCGCGCAGCTTCTCGGATTACCCGCCGACCAGGCAGTTGAGGTCACCCTGCGGGCGCCGGTACCCCTGGACGTGCCGCTGCAGGTTGATCAATCCGGCCTTGATCAGCTCACAATCAGACGGGACGAAACCCTGATTGCAGAGGTGTCCGTCGCTGATTTTGCACTCAACATTCCGGCGCCACCCTCATTCGAAACAGCCCTGTCACTGCGAGATTCAGCGCTGTCGCTGATGGTTCGCGAGGGAGGTTCTGCCCGTGGCATGCATCCAATCTGCTTCTGCTGTGGCGCCGATCACGAGCAAGGTCTGCATGTTTTTGCCGCCCGTCTGGACGAATCCCAGGTTGTTGCGGCCTGGGAGACCCAACCCACCTGGCAAGATGAGAACGGCGTCATACCCGTACCCTATCTCTGGACAGCGCTGGACTGCCCGGGACAGATTGCATACGCTGTTGAGGGAATCCGCACCGGTTTACTGGGCCGTATAACCGCCAGGGTGACAAAACCCGCAATTCCGGGTGCCGGGCACGTCGTTACCGCCTGGCGCGAACGAATAGAAGGCAAGAAACACTTCGCCGGCTCAGCCATTTTTGACCAGCAGGGTGAGCTGGTCGCAAGCGCACTGGCAGTCTGGATCGGACGCCGCGCCGACTGAATTTCGACAACAGGAGTTACACATGGCAGATATAGAAACATTCCGCGCAGAAACACGAGGCTGGCTGGAGGCACACTGCCCCGCCAGCATGCGCGCGCGCTCTTTCCACTGGGAAGACGCGCACGAGATTTACGGCTCAGATGACGCCAAACAGTGGCTTGCCGATATGGCAGAACGTGGCTGGACCGCGCCGACCTGGCCAAAAGAATATGGAGGCGGCGGGCTGAGTGGTGCGGAAGCCCGGGTGCTTGCGGAAGAAATGGCCCGGATCAAAGCTGTTGCGCCAACCAGCGGTATGGGGCTCAGCATGATTGGGCCAACCCTGCTCGAGTTTGGTACCGAGGAGCAGAAGCAGCGCCATATTCCAAAAATTGTCAGCGGCGAGGTCAACTGGTGCCAGGGTTACAGCGAACCCGGCGCCGGCTCTGACCTTGCGTCCCTGCAGACCCGTGCCGTGCTGGACGGCGACAACTTTGTCATCAATGGTCAAAAGATCTGGACCTCTGGCGCCCAGTACGCAGACTGGATGTTTGCCCTGGTGAGAACTGACCCCAATGCCTCAAAGCATGAAGGCATCAGTTTTGTTCTGCTGGACATGCACCAGCCCGGCGTGACAATCAAACCCATTGCCCTGATCAGCGGCTCCTCGCCTTTCTGCGAGACGTTTTTTGACAATGCGATTGCCAAGCGCGAGGACCTGGTTGGCGAACTGAACCGGGGCTGGGCGATTGGCAAGCGCCTGCTGCAGTATGAGCGCTCGGGTATCGGTGGACTTTCTGGTGGCGGCCGCCGAAAGCCAAAACCGGGCGAGAGAAAAGTCAATGAAATGGCTGAACTGGCCCGCAGCTACAGCGGTGATGCCGCCGGCAAGATTGCAGATACCGGCTTCCGGGAAAGAGTGCTGGGACACAGCATGATGGAGCGCGCATTCCAGCTCACCGCCCAACGAGCGGTGCAGGAGAACATGTCCGGCAGGACCCCCGGCGAGGCAACTTCCATCTTCAAGCTGGTCGGGTCAACCCTGGCCCGCGACGGCGCTGAACTGAAAGCAACGCTGATGGGCACCCAGGGGATTGGCTGGGAAGGTGACAGCTTTACCCGGGATGAACTGGAAACAACCAAAAACTGGTTGTCCAACCGCGCTGTGACCATCTATGGCGGCACCAACGAGGTGCAAATGAACATCATCAGCAAACGGGTACTGGGTCTTCCTGACTGATCACCTGCTGACACCACCGAAACGGCCGTCCGTCGGCAAACTCAAAGCACCTGCAACGCTGTGACAGCCATCACAGTTTTGCAGGTGTCTTTGCAATTAATCTCCCCATAACCGGCAACACCATCTACGGCCGCCGGCGCAAGCCAAAGGAGAGAACACATGATGACTGAATCTACGGCTTCGGGAGCAAGGACAGCCCCATTACTGACGACAGGTACCGATCGACTGGTACTGATCACAACCGGTCGATACAGCGGTCGCTCTGAGGCAACTCTGTTGACCTACAGGCGCTACCAGAACAGTTTCCTGGTACTGGCGAGCAATCAGCGTAACCGCTCAAAACCGGACTGGTATTTGAACATCAGGGAAGAGCCCCTGGTGCAGATCGAGTTGGGTGACGCCAGCTGTTACGCCCAGGCCCATACACCAACCGGGTTGGAGCGCGTTCGCATGCTGCCACTGGTTGCAGAATTCCTGAACGGAATCGATAACAGCATCCCGAGGGAAACCGCAGCAATTCTCCTTACCCCAATGAACTAGCACAAGGGTCGGGTATACTCCGGTCTTTTGACCGGAGTCGGCTTGAATACCACCGCGCCCATAGCTCCACCTGCCGTCGACAAATCCATGTTCGCGTCACTCAAAGTGCGCGACTACCTGTTCCTGTGGATCGGCATGCTCGGCAGCGCTTTTGCCATGAACATGCAACTGGTTGCCCAGGGTTGGCTGGTGTACGAGATGAGTGCGTCTGCAATGAACCTTACCTGGGTCACACTGGCATTCATGCTGCCACAGGTGATCTTCTCACTGGCCGGAGGTGTGCTGGCCGACCGGATCAGGAAAAAGCCGCTGATTGGATGGTCACCCATCGCCAATGGGGTGGCGACCCTCATAATGGCTTTTGTTGTGCTGGCTGGCGACGTCACATTCTGGGATTTTATCTGGGTTGGTTTTTTTAACGGTACCGTCATGGCCCTGTCGATTCCCGCCCGCACGGCGCTCATTCCCGAGATCGTCGGGGAGCAGCTGATGTTTAATGCCATGGCGTTCAACACCGCGTCATGGAACCTCTCCAGGATTCTTGGCCCGGCGCTGGCCGGGTTCATGATTGCCATGATTGCCGGTGGCGACACCAGTTCCACATTTGGTGTTGGCATGGTCTACATTGTTCTGTCTGTCCTCTATTTCCTGTCGGGGATCACGGTGCTGTTCATCAATCATGACGGCCTGCCGTCACCGAATACTGCTCGAAGCATTTTTTTTGACATTAATGAAGGCCTGCGCTACGTCTTCAATTCACCCGTTGTGGGTGGCCTCATTCTGCTATCGATCATGCCATTTCTGTTTGGACTTACCATCAACACCCTCCTGCCCGCTTTTAATCGTGATGTCCTTGCCGGTGGACCTGACGACCTTGGCCTGCTGATGACATCCATGGGTGTGGGCGCAATTGGTGGTTCACTGGTGCTGGCAAAACTGGGCTCATTGCGCCACAAAGGGTTCTGGGTCCTGGCAACAACCGCCGCCTGGGGCCTTGCCGTTACGGCGTTTGCGGTGACACACAGCTTCTTCTGGGCTTTTGCCACCATCGGGATTGTTGGCTTTGTCTCTTCAATCAATATGTCGATGAACCGCTCGCTGGTTCAACTACGCGTTGCCCAGAACATGCGTGGCCGCGTCATGAGCATTGACCTGATGTCACATGGACTCATGCCACTTGGGATTTTACCCATTGGCTACATTGCCGACGCGGTTTCCATCGAAGCGGGTCTTGCAACCAGCGGACTTATCCTGTTTGGCATCACGGTTCTTCTGGCCTTCATGCTGAAAGGCGTGCGAGAAATAGATACCGGCTACGAGGCGAGTTAACCCATGCGCACCAGCAGCGTTTCCGTTAGGGTCCAGGATCCAAAGCCAGGTGGTAAAGGGACTTCCGCCATGGAAGTGTTTCTGTTTGCGCCCCCGGGCGCGGGTCGCTATCCCGCCATTGTACTTGCCCAGCACATACCCGTCGGACACACCGGTGTCGAGAAAGATACTTTTACCCTGACAACGGCAGAGAGGTACTGCCGGGCGGGATATGTTGTTGCTGTGCCGTTTATCTTTCACTGGTGGCCAAAGAGTGAGGACATCCAGGTCAAGCGCGATGAAAGTCGGGATGAACTCATGATTGCGGACATGCAGGCGGCATACGGGCTACTTGCCGGGCACGAACAGGTAGATTCCCAAAGGATTGGCGTGATTGGCCACTGCTGGGGCGGACGCGTGGCCTGGCTTGGCGCCTGCACCACACCTTTTGCGGCCTGCGCAATCTTCTATGGCGGCCGGATCAAACTGTCAATGGGTGAGGGCAACCCCGCACCGATTACGCGTGCTGCCCAGATCAAGTGTCCGGTGGCAGGATTTTTTGGTAATCAGGACCAGAATCCATCACCTGCAGATGTTGATGACTACGATCGGGCACTGGCTGCCGCTGGCGTTGAACATACCTTCTATCGCTATGAAAATGCCGGGCACGCGTTCCAGAACTTCCCCACGCCCGAGCGATATCGCGAGACAGAGAGTGAAGACGCCTGGAGACGAGTACTCGAGTTCCTCGATTTTACCCTCAAACGGGCGACCTGATCACTGGCCGCTACTCGGTAAAGACAGGCATGGCGCCCATTTCCCAGAGAATCACCGTTGCACCCAGCAGTGCGGCACAGGCCACCAGGCCTACCGCAATCATCGCGCTGGCAAACAGGAAGCCCCGTTCTTTGGGTATCTGCATGACAATGGGCACACCAATGTACAGCAGGTAAACGGTGTAGGCTGCTGCTGCACACCCCAGCAAGATATCCAGCCAGAGCATCGGATAGAAGCCGATGGCGCCGCAGATCAGCATCGGCGTACAGGTGTAGGCGGCAACCGCAATTCCCTTGTCCACCGTGGAGGTGTCTGCCTCGTAGGTCTCGGACATCCAGTGCACCATAAAACCCAGGCCAGCAATACCCAGGATAATGGCCAGGTAGAAGAGCACCATGATTTGCGCTGCGCTCTCGGGGGTCAGCTTGATCAACCGCTCACCCAGCGTCCAGCCAATCTCTGTTGATCCAAAATACCAGGCGATGGGTGGCAGCAGCCCTAGTATCAGAACAAACTTCAGGTAGTGCCCAATTGCACTGCCCCCCTCGGCCCGAATACGTTCCCACTCACTTGTCGGGTTGAACATGATGCCAATAATGTGATTCATTTTTCCCTCCTTTCCGGATCCTTGTCTTCAAAAAGAATGCCATAAGCCTCTTTATCGAGATCATCAAACTGGTCGTTCTTCACAGACCATAAAAATGCCCAGGCAGCGAGCCCAATAATGACCAGGCTGACGGGTATCAGGACAAAAACGATTTCCATCAGCGGAGGCGCCGGAGCCGGTTGGCATTGAGCACCACCAGTGCGGAACTGGCCGACATGCCCAGGGCGGCCATCCAGGGTGCAATCAGCCCACTCACAGCCAGTGGGACAACACACAGGTTATACCCCACCGCCCAGGTGATGTTCTGGCGAATAATCCGCTTTACCCGGATGGCATAGTCAACCGCAACTGGTAGCAGCGCGAGGTCAGACCGCAGCAGCGTGGCATCAGCGGCCTCCTGCACAACAATATCGACCGGACTTACTGCAACAGAAGTGTGTGCTGCAGCCATGGCGGCGGCATCATTGACGCCGTCACCGACCATCAGCACCACATCACCGGACTGCTGGCGTTCCCTGATTGCCGTGACTTTATCTGCCGGCATCATGCCCGTCACCGTATCGGCAATGCCCAGGGACTGCCCCAATTTGACGGCCTCGCCTGACCCGTCACCGGTAAACATGGAGATATCAAGGCGCTTCGCCAGTGTTGCCAGTACATCAACTGATTCCGGTCGCGTCTCATCACCCAGCCGAAACCAGGCAAGCGGTGCATCTGCAGCCAGCAGGACCCACATGCCTTCGGTCGAAGGCGCCTGTACCCGCGCTGATCCTGCGGCAAATGCCGGCGAACCCAACCGATAGCAGACACCATTGATACAACCGCTCACGCCCGCACCGGGCACCACTTCTGCCTCAGACACTTCAAGGGACGACTCACCGGCAAACGCGAGTGCCACCGGATGTCGGCTGGTGCGTTCCAGCGCCGTGGCAACCGCAAGAACATCCTGTTCCGACCGGTCAGCCACCAGGCGGGTTTCAAGGAGCCTGATCTTGCCTGTGGTCAGGGTACCTGTCTTGTCAAATACCACCCGGGTGATCGTGGCAAGTTTTTCCAGGAAAATGCCATTGCTGATGACAATACCCGCGTTTTTCATTGTCGAAAGGGCAACGGTATAGGCAACCGGTGTGGCAAGGGAAAGCGCACAGGGACAGGAAACCACCAGTACAGCAAGACCAATTTCGAACCAGGGTCCGCCGGCCAGGTACCAGTAGCCGGCGCTGGCAGACGCCATCAGCAGAATAAACGCCACAAAATAACGCGCGACCTTGTCTGCCGCAATCGAGAATGCAGGTTTGTGTGCCGCTGATTCACGATAGAGCGCGGCAATTTTGGAAAGAACGAAGTCATCGAGGCAGGCCGTGACTTCGACCCGGATCTCACCTTCAAGATTGTCGGAACCCGCCAGTACACGCATCCCGGCAGACTTTTCCACAGGGCGACTTTCACCGGTAAACGCGGCTTCCGCAACCCTGGTACTGCCCGCAAGGAGGATACCGTCAGCAGGCATTGACTCGCCCGGCATGACAATAACCTGGTCACCAACAGCCAGGTCACGCAATGGTATACGCCTGCCCGAGCCGGCAAGCAGGGCTGATGCCGGCAAGAGGGTGTCCGTTGACATCTGACTGGATTCATACTGCTGCCGTGAACCCAATTCGATGTAGCGACCAATGAGCAGCAGAAAACTGAACATGGACACTGAGTCAAAGTAGACTTCGGCACCCTGCGTCAGCGTGGAAAAGACACTGAGGATGTATGCTGCAAGGATAGCCAGTGAGACAGGTACATCCATGCCGGCGGTACGGTTCCGCAAATCCCGCCAGGCGCCCGCATGAAAGGGCATGGCACTAAAAAATACAATGGGGGTTGTTACCGCCAGGCTTGCCCAGCGCATCAGCGACTCATAGGCTGGCTCTATACCACCGTCACCCGCTACGTAGGTCGCCAGTGCGTACATCATCACCTGCATCATGCCTATGCCAGCCACACCAAGGCGCGCCAGCATCGACTTGCGCTCCTGCGCCAGCGCCGCCTTCATGGGACCGCTTCGGTCCGGCAATACGGTAAATCCGAGCGATTCGATGAACTCAACCAGTTTGAGCGGATCGCCACTCGAATAGTCCAGGGTCACCGTCCTGTCAGCGAGAACCGTACGCACCGCGGTCACGTCATCCCGTTCGGCCAGGCTCTTTTCAATCAGCCAGGTACAGGCGGCACAGCGAATGTCCGGCACCCGAACCGACAGTCGTCGTGTTGCACCCAGGCTCCTGTCACAAATATCAAACTCCAGGCGCCTAGCCTCGGGTCCAGCCATTGTGGCCTTCAGCGGTGCTGAGGGTGCTTCTGTTCCCGGGTCAAACTGATCCCGGTAATCGTAAAAATCATCCAGCGCCAGTTCAAAGATCTTTCGCGCCGCGGCCTGGCAGTCCGCGCCGCAGAACAGGCGCTCTTTGCCATTCGCCCGCTCAATCAGGGGCTCATCAGTAATCTGGCACTGGCAGTGAAAACAACGTGCAGCCGCTTCTACCTGGCTCATCTTGCCTCCATCACAATCTTGTTGCTGGGCGTGACCACCCGTTGCTGGAGACGCCAGTTGCCATCCATGCCATGCAGTTCGAGATACCAGATGCCCGCCGCATCCATCGGCGGGATGGCCACGGGTGCAAGTGTTCTGTAGAGGCCGTCCGTTCCAAGACTGAGGAGGATGGACACATCCCTGGCCTGATCCGTGACATGGTGAAGATCCAGCTGGACCGAGGCATCATCGACCCCGGTGATACGAAACACTGCTCCCGCCTCGTCCAGCGACACCGACTCAGCGGCAACGCCCAGGGCAACCGCCCGTGCATCCATGTCTCGCTGTACGTTGATAGCCATTCCATCCTTGTAATAATTGTCCACAACCAGGTCATCAGGATGCAGCATCGCCATTGAGAACATCACAATGCCAAAGGCCACAGCTGAAAAAGGTATGGCTATCAATACCCAGGGCCAGGGTTGTCGATACCAGGCGATTGTGTTCATCGGAGCGCCCCACTGAGCGGGCTTGGACCCAGAAAGCGACTGTCGCTCGTCGCCCTGATGTCAGCGTCCGTCGCGGACACGATAAACTCGAAACTGGTGTTGGCAGATGTCAGCAGGTCAGGGTCTATCTGGACTGATACCGACATTTCAAAAATCTCACCGGCATCAACCACCACCGGCGCATCCGGCACCAGCCTCGCCTCGGGCAGTCCGGCAGTCGTCAGTGCATAGGTATGGGCAACCTTGTCCATGTTGATCACCTTTACGGTGAAGGTGTTCTGCACCAGGCCGCCGACAACTTCCTGATAAAGTTGCCCGCGGTTTCGAATCACATCCAGTTCCAGCGGGACCCGCGTCAGCAGCATGAACGAGAAGAAAGAGATCATCGCCAGCACTGCGATACCGTATCCAATCAAGCGCGGGCGTTTAAGCGTAAAGCCTTTCCCTGCCAGCTTGTTTTCTGTTGTGTAGGAAACCAATCCCGGCGCATAGCCCATTTTTTCCATAACAGAATCACAGGCGTCAACACAGAGTGCACAGTTGATGCACTCGTACTGCAGGCCATCCCGGATATCAATCCCCGTCGGACATACCTGTACACAGTATTGACAATCAATGCAGGCCCCCAGCGAAAGCTCAGCCGGGTCTTTGCCCTTTTTCCTTGGCCCCCGCGGCTCACCCCGGGCCTTGTCATAGGAAACGATCAGCGTGTTCTTATCAAACATGGCTGACTGAAATCGCGCATAGGGACACATGTACTTGCAGACCTGTTCACGCATCCAGCCCGCGTTGACATAGGTCGCGGCCGAGAAGAAGCAGGTCCAGAAAAGCGCCACGGGTGGCAGGTCGAGAGCAATTGCGTCCGTGACCAGTTCCCGGGCACCATAAAAATAACTGACAAACGTAGCCCCGGTCAGCACGGCAAACCCGATCCACATACCATGCTTCAGGACACGCTTGTAGATTTTCTCGAGGGACCAGGGTGCTTTGTCCAGCCGAATACGCTGATGTCGTTCACCCTCTGCAACCTGTTCCGCCCACATGAAAATTGCGGTCCAGACAGTTTGTGGACAGGTATAACCGCACCAGACCCGACCCATCAGGTTGGTGACGAAGAACAGCGAAAAGGCGGCAATCATCAGCGCCCAGGCCAACAGACCAAAATCCTGTGGCCAGAACGTAAGCCAGAAAATATGGAACTTGCGTTCCGGCAGGTCAAACAGGATCGCCGCACGTCCATCAATCATGATCCAGGGGCACAGGAAATACCCCAGCAGAAGTGGCCATCCGGTAAAGAGCCGAAGCCGCTGGTAGAAGCCTTCAACCGAGCGGGTGAAAATCTTTTCCCGCTTTTCATACAGATTCAGTACCGTTGAATCGGTGTTGTCAGCGAGTTCTATCTTCTCCAGTTGTTGCTCAGGGTGCCGCATTTTCTAGAGCCCGGGTGCGTTATTGGGTTGCACTGAGACTCTTGACATAAGCAGCAACAATGCGGATTTTGTCTTCACCCAGCGTATCCTTGAAAGCCGGCATCATGGCATTACGACCATTGCGAATTGTATATTCGATACGTGCCCGCGAATTGCCATAAAGCCAGATTTCATTGGTCAGGTTGGGCGCCCCGAACAGGGGATTACCCTTGCCCTCCGGCCCGTGACAGACCGCACAGTACATCTGGAAGTGTGTGGCCCCTTTTGCCGCCTGCGCCTCGTCAACTTCACGTCCGGCCAGTTGCATCACGTAGGTTGCCGCTTCGCTGACCCCCTCATCGCCAAGAATTGCCTGGAAAGGCGTCATGACGCCATTTCGGCCATACAGGAGGGTAGTCTGGATCGCTTCACCGCTGCCGCCGTACATCCACTCCTCATCAGTCAGGTTGGGAAAACCAAAACTGCCCATGCCGGTTGCACCATGACATACCGCACAATTGGTGGAAAACAGCCGACGGCCAATCTTGAGTGCCTCCGGATTGGTTGCCAGCTCTTCAATGGGGGTATCGGCATACTGGGCAAAGATAGGACTGTATTTTTCGTCCGCCAGCGCCTGCTCCTGTTCAAGCTCACCAATGACAGTCCAGCCACCCAGGCCGGGGAAATTGCCCAGACCAGGATAGTAAATGAGATAGCCAATACCAAAAACAATGCTGAAGACAAACGCCCAATACCACCATGAGGGCAGCGGATTGTCGTACTCTTCAATGCCGTCATAAGAGTGGCCCGTGGTTTCACCCGGCCTGTTCACGCTCCGGTTCATCTGCAGGAGCAGGAAAAAGAACACAATGGAACCCAGGGTGCCAAAAATGACAAACCAGCTAACAATACTACTCATGCTTGATTACTCGGCTTGTTGGTCTTGTCGTCATCGAACGGAAGCTGGCCCGCTCGTTCAAAATCGTCCCGGCGCGATGGGCTGTAGGCCCAATAGACCACTGCAAGAAACGCGACCATACAGAAGACAGTGCCTATTCCCCGCAGATCATTGATATCCACAGCAATTACCTCCGCGCCTTGATGAGTGTGCCCAGTTGCTGCAGGTAGGCGATCAGCGCATCAGCCTCCGTCTTGCCCTCCAGCCCTTTGGTCGCAGCAGCAATTTGCTCATTCGTGTAGGGAACACCCAGCGTCTGGAGTGCTGCAAGTTTTCGCGCAGTCGCTGAAGTGTCCAGTTCTGTGTCAAACAACCAGGGAAAATCCGGCATGTTGGATTCCGGCACCACGGAACGGGGGTCATAGAGATGCGCCCGGTGCCAGTCGTCACTGTAGAGACCACCAACCCGCGCCAGGTCAGGTCCGGTACGTTTCGACCCCCAGAGGAACGGATGGTTGTAGACAAGTTCACCCGCTACCGTGTAGTGGCCATAGCGCTCAACCTCAGCCCGCAACGGTCGGATCATCTGCGAGTGACACACATTGCAGCCTTCCCGGATGTAAATGTCGCGTCCTTCCAACTGCAGGGGTGTGAGCGGCTCCAGCCCTTCCATTGGCTCGGTGACCACATCCTGGGTCATCAAAGGGATAATCTCCACCGCACCGCCAAAGCTCACGCCGACCAGAATCAGGATCAGCATCACACCCAGATTACGTTCAATAAAGTCGTTCACGAGGTCGCCTCCGCTGCTGCCAGTTCACCGGTTGGCTGATTTGCGGGACGTGCTGTCATCCAGACGTTGTAGGCCATAATCAACATGCCGACAAAAAAGATGGTGCCCCCGATAAACCGGACAACATAACCGGGGAAACTTGCCTCAACCGATTCAACAAAACTGTAGGTCAGGGTGCCATCGTCGTTCACGGCGCGCCACATCAGGCCCTGCATCAGGCCATTTACCCACATGGAAGCGATATAGAGCACAGTGCCAATTGTCGACAACCAGAAATGCACGTCGATCAGCTTTTCACTGTACATTTCGCCCTGCTTGCGACCAAACATGATCGGGATCAGGTGGTACATGGCGCCCATGGAAATCATGGCAACCCAGCCCAGCGCGCCCGAGTGAACATGACCGATGGTCCAGTCGGTGTAGTGGGACAGTGAGTTGACCGACTTGATGGACATCATGGGGCCTTCGAAGGTCGACATACCGTAGAAGGACAGGGACACAATCAGGAATTTCAGAATCGGGTCAGTTCGCAATTTGTCCCAGGCCCCGGAGAGCGTCATAATCCCGTTGATCATCCCGCCCCACGACGGCGCCAGCAGAATCAGTGACATCACCATCCCCAGACTCTGGGCCCATTCCGGCAATGCCGTGTAGTGCAGGTGATGGGGCCCCGCCCAGACATAAACCGCAATCAGTGCCCAGAAGTGCACAACCGAGAGTCGATACGAATAGACAGGCCGGCCTGCCTGCTTGGGTACAAAGTAATACATCATCCCCAAAAAGCCTGCAGTGAGGAAAAAGCCGACCGCGTTGTGGCCGTACCACCACTGCACCATGGCATCAATTGCGCCGGAGTAGACCGAGTAGGATTTCAGCGGTGTCACCGGGATCGCGAGGCTGTTGAAAATATGCAGTATTGCTACCGCCACAATAAATGCGGAGAAAAACCAGTTGGCAACATAAATATGTTTGGTCTTGCGTTTTGCCACGGTACCAAAAAAGACAATGGCGTAGGCGACCCACACCAGCGTGATCAGGATGTCGATGGGCCACTCAAGCTCGGCGTACTCTTTGGAAGTGGTGATCCCCAGTGGCAGGGTGATCGCCGCGAGCACAATTACCAGTTGCCAGCCCCAGAAGACAAAGGCCGCAAGCCCGTCGGAGAACAGTCGCACCTGGCAGGTTCGCTGGACGATATAGAGTGACGTGGCCATCAGGGCACAACCACCAAACGCAAAAATCACGGCGTTGGTGTGCAGCGGACGCAATCTGCCAAAGTGAAACCAGGGCAAACCCGGGTTCAGCTCCGGCCAGGCCAATTGGGCCGCCAAAACGACGCCCACAAGCATACCGACAACACCCCACACGACTGTCATGATGGAGAATTGCCGGACAACGCGATAGTTATATTCAGGGTGATCTGACATCGGCAGTCCTACTTCCTTGATCTGGCTGAATTTTTGCTTCGATCTTGACTCGATAGCTTAGATCCGGAATGGTAGGGAGGCAGCCCTGGAGCGGCATTGATCCAAATCATATAAACTCCAATACCTTAAGCTGTGCCATCAGGTTATCACTCACTATTCATGCGACAGATCATCAATTACTTCTGGCTCCTCTGCACGTTGAGGCAGGGGCCGGACCAACTCCCGGCCAACGGTTTTGTACTTGGCATCTGTCTCCTCTGCTACTGCCTCGCCGCAATCATCACTCTGGCTGGAACGGCAGGCAACCTCGGTTTTGGCCAGGTGCTGGCATCAATCACGTCGGGGGTGGCGGTGACCCTTGCCATGGTCTTCGGCCTGCTTGCGCTGAAAGGCCTCCAGGCGCGCCTGCCGCAGACGATGGGAGCCATGTTTGGTGCCAACACGGTCATGCTTGTTATCTCATTACCTTTCAACCTGGTGCGTCCGACGTTTATGGAGACTGACGCACAGATATTCATCGACCTGGCTATTCTGGGCACTTTTGCCTGGTGGCTGACCATCGCGGGGTTTATCGCGCACCGGGCCGCAAACATCAGCCTTATCCAGGGTATGGCGTTCGCGTTGGCGACTGAACTGCTGTCGTTGACAATAAACGGCTACGTGATGTCATTAACCAGGTGAATTGCGCAGCGCCTGCTTCTGCTGCCACATAAACGGGGAGACCAGACACAACATGCACGTCCATATACTGGGCATCTGCGGCACCCTGATGGGGAGCATTGCCCTGCTCGCCCGTGAACTCGGGCACGAGGTCAGCGGTAGCGATGAAAATGTCTATCCACCCATGAGTACGCAGCTTGCTGCCGCGGGAATCCAACTCGCGCATGGCTACCTGCCAGAAAACATTCCGGCCGATGTTGATCTTGTCATGATCGGAAACGCCGGACTGCCGCGCGGTAATGCGGCAGTCGAATACGTGCTGGACCGGGGCCTTGCCTACACTTCCGGCGCTGAGTGGCTGGGTCGCTACCTGTTACCTGACCGCTGGGTCATTGCCGTGGCCGGCACCCATGGCAAAACCACAACCACCAGCATGGTCGCCCACATCCTGGACTATGCCGGGCTTTCTCCCGGTTTCCTGGTGGGCGGTATCCCGGCGAATTTTAGCCAGAGTGCCCGCCTGGGTTCCACCCCCTTTTTTGTTATCGAGGCGGATGAATACGACACCTCCTACTTTGATCGCCGCTCAAAATTCCTTCACTATCACCCAAGGACCGCCATCCTCAATAACCTTGAGTTTGACCACGCGGACATCTTTCCCGACCTGGCTGCCATTCAGGCACAGTTTCACCTGCTGGTCAGGACAATCCCGGGTAGCGGGTTGATCATCCACCCGGCAGAGGACGCCAACCTTGACCAGGTATTTGCCCGTGGCTGCTGGACCCCCCGACTCACCGTTTCCACCTCACCCGCAGGCAACGCGAATATTACTGCTGTCAATCAGGCCGCAGACGGCAGCCGGTTTCAGGTTTTTGTTGACGCTGCACCCGCGGGTCAGGTGAGTTGGTCCCAGCTGGGTGACCATAATGTTGCAAATGCCCTGGCCGCCATTGCCGCGGCACGGCACGTCGGTGTACCACCGGCAACGGCCTGCGAGGCCCTGGAATCTTTCCTGGGTGTCAAGCGACGGATGGAGGTGATCCATGCAGATGCGGGCGTGACTCTCTACGACGATTTTGCGCATCACCCCAGCGCCATTGCCACTACGCTAAAGGGACTACGACACCATGTCGGCAATGAACGCATCCTTGCCATCGTTGAACCCCGCTCCCACACCATGAAGCGGGGCACCCATGCAGACACGCTACGGGACGCGACGATCGAAGCTGATGAGGTCATCTGGTTCCAGCCCGAAGGTGTGGGCTTCGACATGCAGGCGGCGCTGCTGACCAATGGGTCACAGGTCATGGACAATACGAACGACATTATCGATGCCGCGTGCAGGGCGAGAGAAAATGGCGTGAGGCACATCGTTATCATGAGTAACGGCGGGTTCGAAAACCTCCACGCCCGGCTTGCCGATCGCCTGACCAGCTTGATATCAGAATAGTTTCGAGGTCTGTCTTTTAGCCTATAAATAACCGGGCTTTGACCCTGCGAACTTTCACCGTACAATGAAGCCTCGATCTCAATGGACGAGACGAGCATGCCAACGAATGGAATCGTGCCCAGCAGGTATGTTGCCTGGGTTTTGGAGCATTGCGCAAGTCGCAATATCCCGGAGCGTTATCTGCTCAATCATGTGCCGCTCACCAGGGAACAGTTGTGCGACCCCAACGGCAGCATCAGCTGGAATAACCTGGCACTCCTGTTCAATAATCTGGGCAGTTATCTGACGGACGCGGAACTCGTGGCACTGGGCAAGTCAGCATGGCAACACGCTGAACTTGCCGAACTTCATCTGACGGCGCAACTCGCGGAATCCGCCTTTGAGCAGATTGAGCTTGTGTTTGGCGTTGGCGGCCTGCTGACACTGACCATGCCTTTCACCACCCGGCTGACCCGGAAGAATTCCCAGCATTTTCAGCTCACGCTCAACATGTCACCCGGGTTTTCACCCTGCCGATACTTCCAGCAGATACTGGCCGGGCAGCTTGCAGGCCTGCCACGCGAACCAGGGCTGACCGTTGATGTTTCCGTCCGGCACCTGCCAGAGGGCGCCGAGTATCATGTTTTGCTGTCCGGCGGCCAGGCGCTGGCAAACCCGGTGTGGCGACAGTTCCTGCGCCTCGTCAATCCGGTCAGGCAGGGCTTCCGTGGTCGGGGTATACGCCAGCAGTTGATTGAATATCAGCAGCAGCTCAGCGTGATGGCAGGTCGCCTGCAGAGGACCGAAACCCGGCTGGCCCAGGCCCAGGGTCGCCTTCGCAATATGGGATCCGCCACAGGCATCAAACTGTTCATCGTTGACGATGGTAGCCTGGTACATGAGGCCAGCGACACGAAATTCATCGGCGCGCGCCTGCAGGAAATATTTCCCGGTCTGTCAGGGGTGCCCTTTGCAGGCCCCCAATCCGGGTTTGATCCACATGACGGCAGCGTGCATGTCCAGTTGTGCTGTGTCCCACTGGAACAGGAGCCCGGTTTTTACCTCGTCACTGCCGGGGACGACACGGCCAGCGCAACCCTGGCAGAAGCCAATGAGATGCTGATGTCACTCTATAGCAGGCTTTCTGATGGGGTGCTGGTCACGGACGCTGGCGGGCGCGTCAGCTACGCAAATGACGCCAGCCTGTCAATCCTCGGGAAAGATCCTACCGGCACAATGGTCACCGGCCTGATTCCAGTTGACGGGGACGATACAGAAGCTGAGTTGACCAGGCCGGACGGGAGCACAAGATCCATTCTGGTCAAGAGCACTGAACAGCTTCACGTGCTTATCGACAGGACGGAACATCACCGCCTGGAAAGCGCATTGCAGGATCTTGAGCACCAGCTCCAGGCGACCCAGCGGATCCAGTCTGTGGGTGAACTCGCGGGGGGTATTGCCCACGATTTCAACAACCTCCTGGTTGTAATTAACGGTTATGCTGAACTCGGGACCCTGGCAGGCATCGACGAGACCACCATGCGTGGCTATATGGCAGAGATCAGGCGGGCCGGGGATCAGGCCGTCCAGATGACACAACGTTTGCTCACCTTTAGCCGGGGAGATGGTGCAGCAACCGTCACCCTGAACCTGAACGATCTCGTCGACAATACCCGCAGGATCATTGAGCGGCTGTTACCCGAGAATATTGAAGTGCGCTTTCTGAAAGGACTGAAAGATCCGCACGTGCGGGCAAACGCCGGTGAACTGGAGCAAATCCTGGTCAACCTGGCAGTTAATGCGCGTGACGCGATGACCTCAGGTGGCAAACTGCTGATTGCCGTGGGCCAGCGACAGCAACACCACGGGGACGGGCGTACCAGCGAACTCGCAACGCTCACAGTTGAGGATTCCGGCAGCGGAATGAGCGAGGCCGTGCAACAGGAAATCTTCAAACCCTTCTATTCAACCAAGGCCAGGGGCCAGGGTACAGGGCTCGGACTGTCAGTCGTCGCCAACATCGTCAAACGTCTGGGTGGCTCAATTGACCTCGCGAGCACACCCGGCACTGGCAGTCGCTTCGAAATCAGGCTGCCCCTGGCCATGCCGGGAAGACCGGTCCGGTCCGCCACGCCAAAGGCAGCGCGTGAGGTTACCGGGCACGAAACGCTCCTGCTCGCAGAGGATAACCTGCATGTGAGAGCACTGGCGGAGCTTGTGCTGACCCGGGCCGGATATCGCGTCCTGCTGGCAGCCGATGGACTTGAGGCCGTTCGTCTGTACAAACAGCACAGCCGGGAAATTGACCTCACCATCGTCGACGTGGTGATGCCACGGATGGGCGGGCGTGAGGTAACCGAGGCCATCCGGGAAATCAGGCCCGATGCGCT
The DNA here is from genome assembly GCA_047947185.1 of Pseudomonadota bacterium. Classification (GTDB taxonomy): domain Bacteria; phylum Pseudomonadota; class Gammaproteobacteria; order Pseudomonadales; family Azotimanducaceae; genus JANQJA01. The sequence goes on along the minus strand of CP170502.1, from coordinate 4,538,563 downwards.
GATTCTCTTCACGAGCGGCTACGACAGGCACGAGGCTGAAACCGAACAGTTCAGCGCCCACTTTATTGCCAAACCCTACGGGGCCACATCGTTGAAATCCAGGGTACGCGAAGTGCTGGATGGGGCCACCTAGATAACGGATATCAGCCAACTCACCCAAATGCCGATGCAGGAACCTGCATCCTGCTGCTAACATGTACCCAATAGCAGCAACTGATGGATGAGTACCGGCATGTTACGCCCTTCCGATTTTTTTGACCTGGACAACTTCAGCCATCGGGCGGTGTTTCGCGAGGATGACTGGGTCTGGCGCGCTATCACTGACCTGCATCCCTACCTGGTCGAATTCTTCAGGTCCAATGAGGGTACCATCAGGGGGCAGGTTTCCGACGCTGCGCGCCTGCACGGGACTGACATCATCATCGGTGAAGGTACAATCGTGGAGGATGGCGCGACCATCCATGGACCCGCCATCATTGGCGCAAACTGCGAGATCCGCCAGGGTGCCTACATTCGGGGAGATGCCATTCTGGGTGACGGCAGCGTGCTGGGACATGCTTCTGAACTGAAGAACGCAATTATGCTGGATGGCGCCAAGGCACCTCACTTTGCTTACCTGGGCGACAGTATTCTCGGCCGTGAAGTCAATCTGGGCGCCGGCACCAAACTCTCCAATCTAGCGGTGAACAGCGAAAAGGACGAGGCAGGCAAGAGACCCACCATCCACCTTATGATTAACGGTGAACGCGTTGACACCGGGCTTGCCAAGATGGGCGCCATTATCGGGGACTACAGCCAGACAGGCTGCAATTCGGTCACCAACCCCGGTACGCTGATTGGCCGGAACACCCTCGTTTATCCCAACATGGCCGTGGCTAAAGGCTACTACGCTGACAATCTGGTCGTGAAATTGCGCCAGCAAATTGAGACAGCGGCACGCCACTGACCCTAAATGCGTTAACATACGCCGCTTTTTGGTAGTACCCAGATGACAATATCGAAACAACTTGATCAGGCGGTGGCCGCCGCGCTGCAGGAGGCCGGTGCACTGGATGCACCTGCTGTCATCCGCCAGGCACAGCGTCCGGAGTTTGGCCACTACCAGGCCAATGGGATCATGGCAGCCGCAAAACGGGCAAAGATCAATCCCAGGGCGCTGGCCGAGGCTGTTGTCACACATCTCAAACTGGATGGCGCTGAGCGCGTTGAAGTTGCCGGACCCGGTTTTATCAATATCCACCTGGCGCCTGCCTGGGTCGGCGAGCAGTTAAACAGGATGCGGAAAGATCCACGTCTGGACGTGGAACAACCCACTGCCAAAAATATTGTGGTGGATTATTCCGCACCCAATCTCATGAAAGAGATGCACATTGGCCACCTGCGCACCACAACCATCGGGGACGCGCTGGTACGCATTCATGAATTCCTCGGCCACAAGGTTATCCGCGTCAACCACGTGGGCGACTGGGGCGCCCAGTTTGGCAGCCTGCTGGCCTATCTTGACGGTTTGAACGAAGCCGACATCAGCGCAGAACTCAAGGACCTGGAGGCCTTCTATCGCGTTGCCAGCGCCATGTTCAGGTCCGACGAAGCGTTTGCCACCCGTGCCCGCGAGTACGTGGTCCGCCTGCAGGGTGGCGATGAACGATGCCTCATGCTCTGGCAGAAGTTTATTGATGAGTCCATTCGCCACTGTCAGGAAGTCTACGACAAGCTTGATATCAGCCTGACCCGAGCCGACATCGCCGCCGAAAGCAGCTATAACGACGATCTCCCCCTGGTTGTTAAGGAACTGACTGAACAGGGACTGCTGGTTGAATCTGACGGTGCACTCTGCGTCTTCCTGGACCAGTTCAAGGGGAAAGATGGCAAGGTGCTGCCCGCCATTGTCCGTAAGTCTGACGGCGGCTATCCCTACATGGCAACCGACCTTGCTGCGGTCCGGCACAGGTCACGACACCACAAGGCTGATATCGCGCTTTATGTCGTCGGCGCCCCCCAGACACTGCACTTCCAGCAGGTGTTTGCTGTCTCAAAAGCCGCCGGTTACATCGAAGAACACCAGGATTTCCGCCACCTGCCGTTCGGCAACATCCTCAAGGCTGACGGCAGAATGTTCAAGACACGCGACGGCGCTGACGTCAAGCTGATTGACGTGGTCGATGAAGCGGTCTCCCGGGCATTTGACCTGGTCACCGTCAAAAACCCCGAGCTTGATGAAGCCGACAGGCGCGTGATTGCCCACGTCGTCGGTGCCGGTGCAATGAAGTACGCGGAACTGTCAAAGAACCGGGCCACGGACTACATTTTTGACTGGGACAACATGCTCTCTTTTGACGGCAATACAGCGCCTTATCTCCAGTATGCCTATACCCGTATCCGGAGCCTGTTCAGACGTGCCGGTGTCGACCCTGCCAGCCTGGACGGTGAGGTGATGCCAGCAGATCCGGCAGAACTTGCCCTGGCCATCAAACTGCTGCAGTTTGGCGAGGCGATCGACGGCGTTCTGGAGGATTACCAGGCAAACGTCCTTTGTAACTACCTGTTTGAACTGGCCGGGCTGTTTATGGTGTTCTACGAAGCCTGCCCGATCCTGCAGGCAGACGCCGGGACACAGACAGGTAGACTCATCCTGTGTGACGTCACCGCCCGAACGCTGCAGAAGGGCCTCGGCCTGCTGGGTATACAGACAGTCGAGCAAATGTAGGTGAGCCCAATCTCTATCGTCGTGGCAAGGTCCCGCAACCACGTCATTGGCAACGCCAACGCCATCCCCTGGCATGCGGAGGGTGAGCAACGACTGTTCCGGGACATCACCATGGGTGGTGTACTGGTGATGGGTCGGAAAACGTTCGAGAGTATTGGTCGACCACTTCCAGGCAGGGAAACGATTATCATCACCCGCAACACGGCGTTTTCCGTACCCGGTTGCGCCACCGCAGACTCCCTGGAAGCCGGCCTCACCCTGGCCAGGAAACACAACAGGCCAATACATATCGCAGGTGGCGGCGAGATTTACCGGGAGGCATTGCCTCTGGTCGACCTGGTCCACCTCACCACCGTGCAGGTGACCGTGAGCGGCGATACACGGTTTGATCACTTTCCGACCCCGGATTTTGTGCTGGAAAGTGAGCAGTTCTTCGAAAGCAACATCAACTACATCTACCAGCGTTACAGGCGAAAAGAAGCAGGGGAGCAACCATGAAATTCGATAACAGGGTGACACAAATGCTCGGCGTTGAACTGCCGATTGTCCAGGCCCCCATGGGTTGGATCGCCAGGTCACAGCTTGCTGCTGCCGTCTCCAACGCCGGTGGCATGGGCATCATTGAAACCTCATCGGGTGAACTGGACGTCATCAAGGAAGAAATCAAAAAAATGCGGCACCTGACCGACAAGCCGTTTGGTGTCAATATTGCCCAGGCATTCGTGCGCGATCCGAAGATTGCAGAGTTTGTCATTGACCAGGGGGTCACCTTCGTCACCACCTCCGCCGGGAGCCCTACCCGTTACACCGAACCGCTCAAGGCAGCCGGCCTGACGGTGTTCCATGTTGTACCGACCCTGCGGGCTGCCCTCAAGGCTGTAGAAGCCGGTGTTGATGGCCTGATTGTCGAAGGCGGTGAGGGCGGCGGCTTCAAAAATCCCAACGAGGTTGCCTCCATGGTCCTGCTGCCTCTGGTCAGGTCCAGGGTTAATGTACCGATTATTGCTGCAGGTGGTTTTGTTGATGGCAAATCAATGGCCGCGGCGTTTGCCCTGGGTGCAGAAGGGGTGCAGATGGGCACAAGAATGGTGTCAGCCCTCGAGTCCCCCGTCCACAACAACTGGAAAGAGATGATTGTTGGTGCCGCCGAGACCGACACGGTCTTCCTCAACCGATTTCATTCACCGGCACTTCGCGCGCTGCGGACGCAAAGGTCAACAGACCTCGAGAAGCGGATTGATGAAAACGTCATGGCACAGTTTGGCAAGGCACAGGAACTGTACTTTGGCGGCGACATGGAAGCGGCAATTGCGTTGTCAGGCCAGGTTTGTGGTCGAATTGAGGACATCAAGCCCGTCGCGCAGATACTCAACGAGGCGCGGGATGAGTTTTTTGCCACCATAAGTGAGCTGGCCAGCCAGTACTGCAAAGACTGACGCCCGTCTGGTTCCCGGAAGCCCGTTTGCCTTGGCTACAGCGAACTGTTGCAGCCCTCACAACCCGCGGTTGCGGCCATGCTCCTGTGGATATGACAGGATACAGGATCACCGGGGTTCAACACGGCACGACAGATATCAACAACCGGTACCGCGTTTCTGACTTCCAGCGCGCTGCCGCGCAGCAGCGTCAGCACACCCTGTGTTGACAGATTGTGGTTGTGTTCACGCAAGAGCGCGGCAACTGCCGAGACATAAGCGGTCGCCATGGAACTGCCCGAACGAAAGGCGTAGGTGGCACCCGGTGTGGTTGTCAATATATCCGTCCCTGGTGCGAGTATGCCATTGGGGGGCAATGGCGAATTGTTGCTGAGCGTGGTGCCCACAGCAATTACCTCGGGCATGGACGCGGGAAACCGCTCACGGTGTGCCTCATCAACCGCCGCAATCACCACAATCCCCCGCTCCACGGCCTTCCGAATAACACGGGCCATCAACGGGTCCGGTGGACCGGCAAGACTCAGGTTAATGACGTCCGGCCGACGCTCAAGCGCATCAACCAGCGCTTTGGTCAGGGAGTAGCTGTCGCAACGGGCACGGCGGGTTTCCCTGTCCTGCCAGCAGGCTTTCAACGCCAGCAGGTGGGCGTTGGGGGCAATACCGACAATCCCGAGTTCATTATTGGCGGCCGAGGCAATCACCCCGGCGACGGAGGTACCATGTTCATCGTTGTCGAATTCAGCGGCATCATGGTCAACATGATTGTGGGAATAGATGATCCTGTCCTTCAGCTCCGGGTGCATTCGGTCAACACCCGTATCAACCAGGGCAACCACAACTTCCCGGCCGGTTGCGGCACCGTGTACCGCCTGAATGTCTGCGTTGTTGACGCTCGCATCCTGCAGATGAAAATAAGGATCGTTATAACCCAGGACCTTGAACAACTGTACCGGCTGTGCGGATTCAATTCGGCCATCCTGGCCCAGCGCCTGTAAGACGTCGTCCACACTGCGGCGTTCGCCACGGATTTCTGCCACTATGGTCTCCAGTCCGAGTGCCCTGATAGACCACTGCGAGACTTTCTTCAGGTTGTGCAGCGACATAATCTGGCTGATCACGCTGGTACCCCTGGACCGGACACCAGGACTCTCATCACTACCGGCAACGGTGAACATCACCTGGCGCCCGAACTTTTCCTCGGGTGTCTGCGGCACTGAGGCACAGCTTGCAAGCAGCGCCAGGCCAACCAGCAGGAGCGCTCGACCCATCATTCAGGGCGCAGTTCCGCTACTGCGGTCACGGAAGGCCACATAACTGACCCCGTCAATACTTTCGAGCTGTGCCAGGAAGGCAACGTCGGACACTGTCGAAGGGATATTGATCTCCAGCAGATAGGTGCCTTCCTCTGAAGGCCCGCTGATAATACTCGCGCGGTTTTCAATCAGCACCCGGCGCAGGGTGTCAGCCTGAATCGGTTGTTCAAACCGGAGCGCTACCCGGTGTGGCACGCCAGCAGCGTCCACCCCCGGTGTACTGGTGAGGGTACGAAACTGCCCCCTGGCCTCATCACCGGGGCTGTCATCCAGCGCAGCCACCAGCATGACCGCGGCCAGCAGACTTGCCGCTGCGCCCAGCAGATACCGCAGGTGGTGCTGGCTGCGGCGCCCGAATCCTTGTGTACTGACGCGATTGGCTTCAGCCCCCTCAATTCGGCTCAACAGTCTGGAATAGGCAAAACGGTAGTCCGGCAACACCGCAGGGTCTTCCTGCAGCAGTCCCTGCAGCGCCTGCAGCCGGTCCCGCTCGGCCTGACAGGCCTCACATTCCCTGAGATGCAGCAATACCTTTGTCTGCTCTCGTTGGCCCAGCGAATTGTTCACAAACCAGGGCAGAATCTCCGCGACCTGATCGTGAATTGGTTTTCTCCCCATTTTCATTGTTTCCCCGATCAATCAAACAGGTGATGATCCATTTCATCCACTGCACTGTTCTGTTCCGCCAAAAGCGGTAATAGTTTTGCCAGTCGCCGCCGCGCATGAAACATTCTTGTTTTTACCGTGTTGACGGGACAATCCATGATTTCTGCAATTTCCTGATACGAGCACCCGGAAAAGTACGTCAATTCAATAACCGATCGCTGATCAGGTGAGATCAGATCAAGCCCTGCCCGCACCCATTGGTCCAGCCCCAGCTTGCTGATCAGGTCATTGGTTTCTTCGAGTTCTTCAGTCTCGGGCAGTGAAATCCCCACCTGGTCCGGCATGGTCTTGAGCCGGTCCAGTGCTTTGATGCCCTTGAGGTAAGCAATCCCGATGACCCAGGTGGAAACCTTGGACCGGCCTTCGAACACACCGGCTTTCTCCCAGACCACAAACATGGTGTCGTTCACAATTTCTTCCACCAGTTCAGGCCGACGAAGCAGGCGTGCGAGGTAACGGCTTAGCTGGGGATAGTAACGCGCATAGAGCGCCTCAAAGGCGATCCTGTCCCTGGTCGCGACCCGCTGCAGCAGTTCAAGGTCGGTCTGGTCAGACGCACCTCGCTGCCCCCCCTGGTTTTCGCGGGAATTGCCCATTGGTCACCCGATACTGGTTGGTGTTGGTCTAGTTTCTCTCCAAAAAGGTTCATTTACCAGTCACCTATACTATGGACGTGAGCCAGACACAAAAAATGGTAACATCAGGGCGTCACGGCTTTTCCCCTTCTCACATGGCAAAAATCCTGTTTCTTGCCCTGACGCTATTTGCATCAGCCGTCCGCGCCGATTTTGACGCGGCTGCTGACGCCTATCGCAACAAGAATTATCCTCTGGCCTTTTCGCTGTTTTCTCCACTCGCAGAATCAGGCGACCCAAGGGCACAGACGGTCATCGCCATGATGTACAAGTACGGTGAATCCGTACCGGAAAACCAGGAGGCGGCGTTTGGGTGGTACCTGCGAGCCGCGCAGGCGGGTTACGCTCCCGCGATGTTCAATCTGGGAGACATGTACAGCCGGGGCCAGGGGACTGATCCGAACCTGGACGAAGCCGTCAAATGGCTGACTGCGGCCGCCACTGCCGGATTCAGCCGCGCCAATGTCCGGCTTGCGGAACTTGATGCCGAGCAGGTCAGCGGCGAGCAGGTTGATGAGACCATCCCCTGGTCACAGTCCTGGAACTTCCGCCTGCCGAATGAGATCCGCTACGGACAGACGGCGTTGGCCAGTCCTGCCAGCGCCGCTACCTACCGCGTCCAACTCGGCGCCATGGGCTCACTCAGCGCCGCCCGCCGGCTGTGGGACCAGTTGGCTGACCGACATCCCGACCTGTTCAACCAGATTGAGCCCATGATTCGGCTGTCCGAGAACAGTGCAAGGCGCGTTTATCGTGTACAGGGCGGCCCCTTCGAGAATCTGTCCGACGCGGCCGCTTTCTGCCGATTGCTGTTGACCCGGCGCGACCAGATTGGTTGCCTGCCTGTCGAACCGGCAGAATAACCCCACGGGGAGTTAAGTTGCCCATCCGCGGCTTTGAACCTATCATGCGTCTCCTCTGGCTATCGCCGCACCCATCAGCAAACCAACAGGAAACCCAATGGATATTGAATTCAGCGAAGAGGACCTCGCCTTCCAGCAGGAAGTTCGTTCATTTATCGACAAAAACCTGCCCAGGGGCATGGACATGTGGACCAGGCGTGGGGAGTGGTTCAAGGCGCTTGCGGACAAGGGTGGCTGGGATGTGCCCAAGTGGCCCGTTGAGTTTGGCGGCCCGGGCTTTACACCCACCCAGCGATATATCTTTGACATGGAGATGGCGCGCCAGAGTACACCGCCCCAGCTTCCTTTTGGCGTTGGCATGCTGGCCCCCATCCTCATGGCACATGGCACCAAAGAGCAGCAGGACCGTTTTCTCCCGGGCATTCGCGATGGTTCGGTCAACTGGTGCCAGGGTTACTCCGAACCCGGCGCCGGGTCAGATCTGGCAAATCTGAAGACCAGGGCTGAACTCACGCCGGACGGCAAACACTATATTGTCAATGGCCAGAAAATCTGGACCACCCTGGCACACATTGCACACTGGATGTTCTGCCTGACACGGACCTCAAGCACAGGGCCAAAACAGGAAGGTATCACCTTTCTGCTCATTCCCATGGATGACCCCGGGGTTGAAGTACGACCGATCATCACCCTGGGCGGCAGCCACAGCGTCAACGAGGTCTACCTGACCGATGTCAAGGTGCCGGTTGAAAACCGCGTGGGCGAAGAAGGTAAAGGCTGGACCTATGCCAAGGGGTTACTCGCGCATGAACGCACCGGGCTTGCCGGCATCCAAAATTCCGTGATTGCGCTTGAACGTGCACGGGAAAATGCGGCCAGCGTCAGGGTAGGCGAAGGCAGCCTGCTTGACGTGCCGTCATTCCGCAACAAACTCGGTGCACTGGAAGCAGAACTGATGGCACTTGAGTTTACCGAGTTGCGCACGCTCGCCGCGGTTGAGGCGGGCGGCAGTCCTGGCCCGGAATCCTCCATCCTGAAACTCAAGGGCACCGAGATCCAGCAACGCCTGCAGGAACTGAATATCGAGGCGGCCGGCATTTTTGCGGCTGTCTGGGGCAATGGCAGTGCCGGGCCAAAGTTTGCCAGGGGCGCTACCAGTGCCTACCTGGGGGGCCGTGCGACCACCATCTATGGCGGTGCCAGTGAAGTGCAGAAGGACGTCATCTCCAAGAATGTCCTCAAGCTGGGTTAAGCCAGGGGCTCATCAAACACCAACCGGAATCAGGGAAACAGGACAATGGATCTTTCTTTTACCACCGAGCAGCAAATGCTCCGTGACAGCGTCCAGAAATTTATCGAGGACAACTATGATATCAGCCAGCGCAAGAAGCTGGCTGAGAGTGATGAGGGGTTCAGCCGGGAAAACTGGCAGCAGTATGCTGAACTGGGCTGGCTGGCCATGCCGTTCGCCGAGGAGGACGGTGGGATTGGCGGCAATGCCGTTGACACCATGATCCTTATGGAGGAGTTTGGCAAAGGCCTGGTCGTTGAGCCATTTCTGCCGACGGTCGTGATGGCCGGTGGCGCCATTGCAGAATTCGGCACACCAGAGCAGAAAGCTGAACTGCTCGCGGGCATCATTGAAGGTACACTGATTGCAACTGTTGCCTATTCCGAGCCCCAGTCACACTTTGAACTGAGCGACATCCAGACGAGGGCGACAAAAGACGGTGACTTCTATGAACTGAGCGGCACCAAGAGTGTAGTGCCCAACGCGCTGTCTGCTGACAAGATTCTGGTCGCAGCACGAACCAGTGGTGAGGGGAAAGCGCCTGACGGTATCACCATGTTTGTCGTTGACAGGGATGCCGAGGGCTTGTCGCGCCAGGATTATCCGACACTGGATGGATTACGCGCATCAGAAGTTTTGCTCGAGAAAGTTCGAGTACCCGCCGCAGCCGTGCTCGGCAAAGTTGACCAGGGAATGGAGGTTCTCACCAAAATCTCCAATCGCGCCATTCTTGCCTTGTCTGCAGAAGCGGTTGGCGCCATGGAACGGCTCTTTGAGGACACTATCGCCTATACCAAACAGCGCGAACAGTTTGATCATCCGCTCAGTGACTTCCAGGTACTCAAACACCGCATGACCGAAATGTTCATGGAACACGCACTTGCCAAATCGCTGTGTATGAAAGCAACCATGCTCGAGACCCAGGGTGCAGCTGATACCCAGCGCACCATTCACGCGCTCAAGTACCTCATCGGGAAGTCAGCACGATTTGTTGGCCAGAACGCTGTTCAATTGCACGGCGGTATGGGCATGACAGAAGATTTGCGTATTGCCCACTACTTCAAGCGCCTCACTATTATTGATAGTCAGTTTGGCAACACCGACCACCACCTGGAGCGTTTTGTCGCCTGAGGTGGACAATCGTGACCCCGTGCCGGCGCAAGCTGCCGGCACGGGTGCCAGCCATCCGCTGGTCGCAACCTGTCCCAATTGCGAAGCACCCAATAATGGCCCCTACTGTCACCAGTGTGGACAGAACCAGAAGCGGGTCGACCGCTTTTTCCTGTCACTGGTTGGCGAGTTTTTCGAAGATGTCTTTGCCTGGAATTCCCGCACGGCAAGAACCCTGTTTGCCCTGCTGTTTCGCCCGGCATTCCTGACCCGGGAATACTTTGCCGGGCGCAGGGCCCGTTACATTCCACCGCTGCGGCTCTACCTCATTACAAGTGTCTCCTTCTTTTTCCTCGCATCTATGCTTGGCCATATTGGCCCGGCGGCGCCTGATGCGGCCGACACCAGCCTTGTCACAAACGATGACGGCAGCACGGAAGGCACCTGGCAGGACGAACTACGGGAATCGGTCAACAGTATTCAGCTTGATTCACTCAGCGATACCCAGAACCAGCAGTTGGGTGAGCGCCTGCAACGACAGCTGGAAAAAGTGATCAGGATTTCCGAGGAAGATCCCGCGGCGCTGCTCGATCAGTTTATTGAAGCTGCTCCGCCCGTCCTGTTTGTCCTGCTGCCGATATTTGCCGTGCTGCTCAAGATCGTTTACATATCTTCCGGCAAGTACTACACCGAGCACCTGGTACTCGCGCTGCATAACCACAGTTTTCTGTTTATTGTTCTCATCATGGACGCACTGCTTGAGCGCCTGCCAGGTGCCGGACTGCTGAGCGGCGCACTTGGCCTCTGGATTCCGACCTATATGTACCTGTCGTTGCGCGGGATTTACGGCCAGGGATACTTCACCACTTTCCTGAACTTTGTCATTCTTGGCATCATGTATCTCATACTTCTATCCACCGGCGCAGTCATCGCTTTTATTGCTGGAGTCATGACACTGTGAACCTCTTCGAGACACGAATTCACCGGATTCTCGACGACTTTGGTGTCAGCCCGTCGCTGCACCGGGCGCTGAAACTGCCCCTGCAGGCTGAAGCGGTTGACCTGGTCAGCTGCGGGCCTGATGTTTTTGGTCGCGAACAGCGCATGACACCGGAAACAGCTGAACACTGGCGACAGATGTGCGAAACCGCGGCCCTGGAGGGTGTGATATTGCAGCTGGTCAGTGCGTTTCGTTCGGTTGACTACCAGTGTGAACTTATCCGGAACAAGCTGGACAGGGGCCAGCTTATTGAGGACATCGTCCGGGTAAACGCACTGCCGGGCTACAGTGAGCATCACACGGGTTGTGCCCTGGATATCACAACACCGGGGGCAGAACCGCTCGAAGAGTCTTTTGAACAGACCGGGGCTTTCCTCTGGCTTTGTCAGCACGCCGGGCGTTTCGGGTTTGCGCTGTCTTACCCACGGGACAATCCCTGGGGCATGGCCTATGAACCCTGGCACTGGGCGCGAATTCCTTGACCAGGCGTGCGGTTGTGATTGGCGCCGGCGCAGCCGGCCTGGTTGCGGCGCGGGAGCTTCGCAGAACCGGCTTTGCTGTCACCCTGCTGGAACAGGCCGACCATGTTGGTGGCATTTGGGCGTATACCCCGGCAACCGACGACAACAGCAATAACCAGCGCGTTTATTCGTCCATCTATGCTTCACTTCGAACCAACCTGCCACGGGACCTGATGGCTTACTCAGACTACACTTTTGACGCTGCAGGTGGCGGCGCTGACGACCTGCCCCGCTATCCCCATCACACGGCCGTTCTGCGATACCTGGAAAACTTTGCCGAAGACTTTGATCTCGTCGGCAACATCCGGTTTGGTGCACAGGTGACAGCTGTCATGTCAGCAGGCCCAGGACATTGGACTGTCAGGTACGCCGACCTTACCGGTCGTCATACCAACGAAATCAACGTCAATACTGTTGTCGTCTGTAACGGTCACTATTCCGTGCCCAGGATTCCAGCCCTCCCGGGGCTTGAACACTTCGCGGGTTCCATTACCCATAGTCACAATTACCGAACACCCGAGCCGTACAGGGGCCGTCGTGTTGCGCTCTGGGGTGCATCTGCATCAGGCGCGGACATTTCCCTGGAACTGGCAGGTGCGGCCAGTGAAGTTTACTGGTGTGGTGAGCGCTTCAATAATCACACCGGTGACGGGAAAACCAGGTCAGGTGTAGGACTCTGCCCGGCACCAACAGGATTCCAGAGGGACGGCCGCCTGGCGCTGCAGGACGGCACGAGTATCGAGATTGACGACTTCATCTACTGTACGGGTTACCAATATGAATACCCTTTCCTGGGGGATGACCTGGTGCAGGTGGATGACAACCGCGTCTATCCACTCTATCGCGACATACTCGTGCCAGGGATCCATCAAGTGGGGTTTATCGGAATTCCTTTTCTTGTGGTCCCCTTTCCCCTGTTTGAAATGCAGGCAAAGTGGTACTGCGCTGTCCTGGATGGCAGGGTCTCTCTGCCTTCCACCGCAGCGATGCTGGCGGAAAACCAGCGCCGCCTGCAGGCCCTGGAGGCAATCGGCGCACCCATGCGCCACTACCACAAGCTGGGTGAGGCGCAGACAGACTACTACAACCTGCTGGCGGCGGAATGTGGGGAACCGCCCCTGCCCGACTGGTTCGGACAGCTCGCCAACGAGGCGCAGCAGAGCCGACTGGCCGATCCGGCGGGATTTCGGGACAGGCCCCTGTCCACCCGGGGCCCTACCCGGGTCTGAGCCGGGGCTGACTGGCTTCCGGCGCCATCCATGCAGTAGCATCAGCAGACGACAACTGGCGGAGTAAAAAATGCAAGTCGAAATTCATGGTGAAGTAGCGCCCGGCTTTGAAGGGGTCCGGCAGGTTTTTGCTGACCTGTGGCAGGAGGTGGAAATTGGTGCCAGCTTCTGCGCCTATCACCGTGGCAGGAAAGTGGTTGACCTCTGGGGTGGCTGGACTTCAGTGGATATGGACCAGTCCTGGGAGAGAGATACCCTGGTTAACGTCTACTCCACCACCAAAGGACTGGCATCGGTTGCGGTCGCCCACCTGTATGACCAGGGCAAACTGGACTATGGCGCGCGCGTTATCGACTACTGGCCGGAGTTTGGTGCCGCCGGCAAGCAGGACGTGACAGTCGCAGAGTTGCTCTCACACCAGGCCGGACTGTCCGGTGTTGACCAGAAGCTGACTGTCGCTGACCTCTACGATTGGGACAGGATGGTCAACCTGCTCGCTGCCCAGAAACCCCTGTGGCAACCAGGCACGGCGGCTGGCTACCACGCCATTACCTGGGGCTACTTTCCAGGGGAACTGGTCCGCCGCATTACCGGCCAGACCCTCGGCCAGTATTTTCGGGAACACATTGCGGCGCCTCTGGACGCTGACTGTTTTATCGGGCTACCTGACTCGGAAATGGGTCGGGTTGCGACCCTGAACGGCCCAAATCGTGCGCGCAAGAAACCCAAAGCAGCAGCAGCGGCCGTCACCATGCCCCCGCTCTACGCCGGCGCTTTGCTGAATCCCTCGGTCAGCCCATTCAAGGACGCCTGCAGTACCGCCTGGCGGCGTGCCGAAATTGCCGCGGCCAATGGTCAGGCCAATGCCCGGGGTATTGCGACCATTTATGCCGCGCTGGCGATGGGTGGAGTATTGAACGGTGTGCGTATCCTGGGCGAGCGCGCCATTGATGAAGCCACGAGGCTGGAAGTGGACAACGAACCTGACCTGGTACTCGGACGCCCCATGCGGCGCGCCCGCGGATTCATGCTGAATACGGAAGGTGCCTACGGTCCTTCGCCCAATGCCTTTGGCCACGCGGGTGCAGGCGGTTCAACCGGCTTTGCTGACCGCGACAACCAGGTTGCGATTGGCTACGCCATGAACCAGATGCAAGCCGATATCACCGCCTCCCCCAGATCCCTGCTGCTGACAAACGCGGTTTACGCCGCGATTGACAGCACAGGATCATGAGACAAGCCAGGACGTTGCGGTCTGAACGACCGCAGCAGCCTCAGCTTTTGGCCTGATAGATATGTACGTCTGTTTGCGGGAAAGGAATACTGATGCCGGCGGCATCAAACGCCAGCTTGGCATTTTCCGTCAGATCAAAAAAGACGCCCCAGTAGTCCGCTGCATTCACCCATGAACGCGTGGTGATATTCACCGAACTGTCGCCCAGCGAAGAGATGACAACCAGGGGTTCCGGATCCTTCAGGATACGCTCGTCCGCTTCAATCAGTCCAAGCAGGACTTCCTTGGCCTTTTTCAGGTCATCGCCATAACCAATGCCAAATACAATATCAACCCGACGTGTCGCCTGGGTTGAATAATTGACGATGGTACCGTTGGAGACAGGTCCATTCGGCAGAATGATGGTCTTGTTGTCGCCCGTGGTCATGGTCGTATGAATAATGCCGATCTCTTTTACGACACCCATCTGGCCATTGGTGTCAATAAAATCCCCCACCCTATAGGGGCGAAACAGCAGGATCAGCACACCACCGGCAAAGTTAGCCAGGCTACCCTGAAGGGCAAGACCAACCGCCAGGCCCGCAGCACCAAGTACCGCAATAAACGAGGTAGTCTCAATGCCAACCATGGAAGCAACACTGATCAGGAGCAGCGCTTTCAGGCCAACACTCAGCAAATTGTGGATAAATTTCTGCAGCGTGGGTTCCATGCCACTCTTTTCAAAGGCCTTTCCGAGACCTGCGGTAAATTTGTTGATAACCCACAGGCCAATAATCAGGGTGACAATGGCAAGGATCAGCTGGGGCGCGTACTGCATCCCCATCTCAACACCCATTTCCACGTACTTGTCGACTTCGGCGACACTGGTTTCGATATTTTCCAACAGACTTCTCCTTATTCTTAGGGCTGAGCAGAATGACAAAATTTTGGCCGCCGAATTCTACCGGAAGCCGGCGCCGCTTCAAGCAATATCTCCCCCGGGCGAAAAATGTCGATTCACGTTTTAAGGTGGCGCCAAATGTGGCAACATCCCCTGACAATCTTTTTGCGGGGAAGCGTGGCGCCCACCCGGCGGCCCAAAATCTCCTGCTGATCAAAAATCGGCGCCAAACCCCTGATGCGTGACTACTTTATTCGAAGACTGCTGCTGATCCCGCCCACACTGCTGGGGGTGACCATCATTGTGTTTGTGATCACGCGGCTTGTGCCTGGCGGCCCGCTGGAGCGCGCCATCATGGAATCCCAGCAAATGGGCCAGCAGGGTAACCCGGGTGTTGAGCAGGTGGCAGGCCAGGATATGGCGCTCTCCGATGCCCAGCTGCAGCGCCTCCGGGAATATTACGGCTTCGACAAACCCGTTCTGGAGAGTTATGCCGACTGGGTCTGGAAAGTCGCAAACGGTGACCTGGGCACATCCTACCGCTACAACGAACCCGTCTGGAATGTCATCCAGGACCGATTCCCGGTCTCTCTCTACTACGGCCTGGTGACACTCTTTATCACCTACCTGGTCTGTATCCCGCTGGGTGTCCTGAAGGCTATTCGCCACCGAACCCTGGTTGATAACGTGACCTCTATCTTCATTTTTGTCGGTTATGCCATTCCGGGTTATGCGCTGGGCTCGTTACTGCTGCTATATTTTTCAGTACGACTGGAATGGTTTCCCATGGGTGGTTTTGTTTCCATGTCATTTGAGGAGAAGTCACTCTGGGGCAAGGTGGCCGACCTGGTGAACCACTCGGTACTGCCCCTCATCTGCTACCTGATCGGTAGTTTTGCGCTTGTGACCCTGCTGCTGAAGAACCACCTGATGGACAACCTGGCCGCAGACTACATCAGAACGGCAGTCGCCAAGGGTGTCTCATTCCGGCAGTCGGTGACCCGGCATGCCATGCGCAATTCCATGATTCCGATAGCAACCACCTTTGGCCAGAACATCACGCTGCTGGTCTCAGGTTCTTTCCTTATTGAATCCATTTTTGACATTGACGGTTTTGGTCTGCTGGGGCTGACCGCTATCCTGGACCGCGACTATCCTGTTGTCATGGGGGTTGTGCTGCTGGCCAGCGTGTTGTTGCTGATTGGCAACATCATTTCGGACGTGCTGGTTGCCATGGTCGATCCACGCATCAGGTTCCAGTAATGTTCAGGCTAAATCCCCAGACCCGGAAAAAACTGCGGCGATTCCGTGAGATCAAGCGGGGCTACTACAGCTTCCTGATACTTGCCGGCATTCTGGTACTGAGCCTCGTTGGCGAACTGCTGATCAACAACCGGGCCCTTGTGGTCAGTTACGAGGGCACACTGTATTTCCCGACCTACACCGCTTTCCACCCGGGCACGGACTTTGGCCTCGATTATTCCTACGAGACCAATTACCGCGATCTCCAGCAAAAGTTCAGACAGGAAAACAGCGGCAACTGGGTTGTGATGCCGCTGGTTCCCTACAGCGCCTACGAGAACCATGCGCCGAGTGGCATCTTCAAACCCGAACCACCCAACCTCGAGCAGCGCCATTTTCTCGGTACCGACAGCACCAGCCGCGACATTCTCGCAAGGTTGTTCTATGGCACCCGGATTGCCCTCTTTTTCTCACTGGCGTTTATGGTAGCCGTGTACGGTATCGGGATTGCGGTGGGTTGCGCCATGGGCTTTTTTGGCGGTGTGTTCGACCTGCTGTTCCAGCGGGTGATTGAAATCTGGTCCAACGTGCCATTTCTTTACATGGTGATCATCGTCTTTTCGGTCATACCCTCTACCTTCTCAATTCCGGCCCGGATTGCGATATTGCTGACAGTGCTGGTGCTGTTTTCCTGGACCAGCATGACCTATTACATGCGCACGGAAACCTACAAGGAGAAAGCGCGGGACTATATCGCCTCGGCACGCGTGTTGGGTGCGTCCAACTCCAGGATTATCTTTCGCCATGTGCTGCCCAACGTGCTGTCAACCCTGGTGACCTTCATGCCTTTTACCGTGGTGTCTGCCATTACTTCAATCACCGCGCTGGATTTCCTGGGGTTTGGCCTGCCGCCACCCACACCAAGCCTGGGCGAACTGCTCAAGCAGGGTACAGCCACACTCCGTACCGCACCCTGGATTGTGATGTCCGCGTTTGGCACGCTGGTTATTCTGCTCACACTGGTAACTTTCATCGGCGAGGCAATACGAGAGTCTTTTGACCCGAAAAAGTTTACCGTCTATCGCTAGTTAGAGGTTTGTTATGACACATAGATCCCTTTTGCCTGTCCTCCTGGCTGCCCTTCTTGCTCTCGCAGGCTGTGGTGGTGGCAGCAGTGACCAGGAACCCGCCGCTGATGCGCCTGATATCACGGCTGAGGTGGAAGCTTATTACGCGGCAAATCCGGACTTTTTTTCGTTCAGGACCCTGGCGGGTCTGCCTGCAAACCTGAACTGGGAGGACGGTTCACATCTGCCTGAAATAGGCTCCGATGAGGCGATAAAAGGCGGCACCCAGTACGGTGCACTGCAGGATTTCCCACGGACTCTGCGCTTTGTAGGCCCCGATTCCAACGGCTCTTTCAGGCCCTTTATTCTTGACTACACCACCCTGGCGCTGGCCCACCGGCACCCTGACGAATTTGACTACTACCCCGGACTGGCTGAGGCCTGGGCAGTCGATCGCGAAAACAAGACCATCTACGTAAAACTCGACCCTCGCGCCCGCTGGTCTGACGGCGAACCGCTGACCGCTGATGACTTCATGTTCATGTTTTTCTTCTACCGATCGGACTACATCGTTGCGCCCTGGTATACCAACTGGTATGGCACCCAGTACACCAACATCACCCGGTACGACGACTACACCTTCTCCATCACCATCCCAGAGGCGAAACCCGATATGGATTCGCGGGTACTTGAACTGCGCGGCGTACCACAACATTTTTTCCGGGAAATGGGACCTGACTTCGTGGAACGATACCAGTGGCGATTTGTACCGACATCCGGTCCCTACGTCGTGCTGGACGAAGATATCAAGAAGGGCCGTTCGATTGCCCTTCGACGACTGCCGGACTGGTGGGCCAAAGACAAGAAATTCTGGAAGAACCGCTACAACCCGGACCGGATCCAGCTTAATGTCATCCGCGAAACACCCAAGGTTTTCGAAGCTTTCAAGCGCGGTGACATCGACCAGTTTGGCCTTAACATCGCGGAATACTGGTATGAAAAACTGCCCGATACCGACCCCGACGTGGCCGGCGGCTATATCCACAAATCGACCTTCTACAACCAGAAGCCCCGGCCGACCTATGGCCTGTGGATCAACACCTCAAAACCGATCCTCGACAACCGGGATGTACGCGTTGGCATCAACTACGCCACCAACTGGGACCTGGTCATCAGGAAGTTCTTCCGCAATGACTACTCCCGCCTGCAGACATCATCCGACGGCTACGGTGAGTTTTCCCATCCCACGCTGAAAGCCCGGGAATTTGATATAGAGCAGGCGCTCACCGCGTTTGCAAAAGCCGGATTCGTCCAGCGTGGGCCAGACGGGATTTTAGTCAATGACCAGGGCCAACGACTGTCGTTTACGCTGTCTTCCGGCTATGAGGCACTCAAGGATGTGCTGACGATCCTGAAAGAAGAGGCAGCCAAGGCGGGCCTGGAATTCCGCATCGAGGTGCTTGACGGCACTGCGGGGTGGAAGAAGGTTCAGGAGAAAAAGCACGACATTCATTTCTCGGCATTCAATGTTTCCCTGGAGATGTATCCACGTTTCTGGGAAACCTATCATTCTGACAATGCCTATGACGACGCTTTTCTGGATGACGGCAGCGTCAACCCGAACCGTCAGCTCAAGACCCAGACAAACAATCTTGAAGCCCTGGCAATCTGGGAAATGGACAAGATGATAGATCGCTATCGCGAATCTGCAGACAAACAGGAAATGATTTCGCTGGCCCACCAGATGACCGAGCTGCACCACGAACACGCATCGTTTGTCCCGGGCTTCTATCAGCCTTTTTACCGGGTGGGCAACTGGCGCTGGCTGCGCTATCCACCCTTTTTCAATCACAAACACTCGGGCAGTGCCGGCCAGTATTATGTCCACTGGATAGACCAGGACATGAAAGACGCAACCCTCCAGGCGCGCAAGAACGGCGAGACTTTCCCGCCCGAGATCAACGTCTATGACCAGTTCAAATAGATTGTGACAGAGCCGCTGCTGGAGGTAACCAATCTCGTCACCGAGTTCGACACGGACGAAGGACGCGTGCGCGCCGTCGACGATGTCAGCTTCCAGGTGCTGCCTGGGGAAACCCTGGGGATTGTCGGCGAGTCGGGCTGTGGCAAGAGCGTTACAGCACTTTCCATCATGCGCCTGCTACCCCAGCCCATGGGCCAGATCGTATCAGGTCATGTCAGGCTCAAGGGGCGCGACCTGGTCACGCTGCCCATCCAGGAGATGGAAAAGGTACGCGGGAATGACATCGGTATGGTTTTCCAGGAACCCATGACCGCACTTAATCCCGTCCATACCATTGGTCGGCAGATTACCGAGGTCATTAATCTTCACCGCAAGGTGACGTCAGCAGAAGCTGTCCGGGACGCTATCGAGATCCTGGATCGGGTCGGCATTCCTTCACCCGATGTCCGTATGGGTGAATATCCACACCAGCTGTCCGGCGGCATGAGGCAACGTGTGGTCATTGCCATGGCGCTGGCCTGTAAACCTGCACTGCTGATTGCTGACGAACCCACAACGGCGCTGGATGTCACCATCCAGGCCCAGATCCTTGAACTGATCAAGGAACTCCAGCGGGACATGGGCATGTCCGTTATGCTGATCACCCATGATCTGGGGGTGATTGCCGAGACCTGCGATCATGTCGTTGTGATGTACGCTGGCAAGGTTGCTGAAACGGGTAGCGTCTTCCAGTTGTTTGATACGCCACGACACCCTTACACACGCGGGCTGCTGGCCTCCATTCCCCGGCTCGATACCGTCAGTAAATCCAGACTGGCCATCATCGAAGGTATGGTGCCGGGACTGCTGGATCTGCCAGCCGGATGTCGCTTCGAGAACCGCTGCCCCCATCGCGTTGATGCCTGTACCCTGTCGGTACCGGCCATTGAAGCGGTGGAAAACGAACACTTTGTGAGCTGTTTCAGATGGCGTGAACTATGACCGACACCCCCCTGCTGCGCGTCCGGAATCTCCATATGCACTTCCCCGTCAGGGAGGGCATACTGCTGCGCGCTTCAAAGTTCAACAGGGCCGTTGATGGTGTCAGCTTCGACATCATGCCCGGGGAAACACTGGGTCTCGTCGGGGAATCAGGTTGCGGCAAGTCGACGCTGGGCCGCTGTATTGCGAGGCTCTACCGTCCTACATCAGGCGCCGTCGAGTTTGAGGGAACCGACATTGCCAACCTCGGCAGCCGCGCCCTGCTACCCTACCGTCGCGACATACAGATGATTTTCCAGGACCCGATGGAGTCGCTTAACTCACGGCATACCGTGGGTGACATCCTGGAGGAACCGTTTGTCATTCACGGGATAGGTGACAAACAGTGGCGCCGGCAGCGCGTCGCAGAACTGCTGGAGATTGTTGGCCTGCCAGCCCGCTCTGTCACACGTTATCCGTTTGAGTTCTCCGGCGGCCAGCGCCAACGGATTGGCATCGCCAGGTCCATTGCGCTGAACCCCAAACTGATTATCTGCGATGAGCCGGTTTCCGCCCTGGACGTGTCAATCCAGAGCCAGATCCTGAACCTGCTGGTTGACCTGCAGAAAGAATTTGGCCTTTCCTACCTGTTTATTGCCCACGACCTCGCGGTCGTAAAACACGTCTCGGACAGGCTGGCCATCATGTATCTTGGGCGTATCGCTGAGGACGGTAACAGCGAGATGCTGTACCGGAACCCGCTTCATCCCTACACCCGGTCACTGATATCCGCGATACCCATACCGGACCCCCATCGCGTGGTCCAGCGCCAGGTGCTTGAGGGTGATGTTCCCTCCCCGATTAACCCGCCATCGGGCTGCCCGTTCCATCCCCGTTGCCCGATGGTCATGGAACAGTGCAAGAGCCAGGTACCCGCGCTGCGCGACCTTGGTCGCGAGCACCAGGTCTCCTGCCATCTTGATCTGGCCGAGGAATAACTTGCCGGACTTCAGGCCAGGGCTTTGATGTAAGTGCCGAGATCGAAGTAATCGCGCCACACGCGGATTTTGCCGTCCTGCATTTCAAAAACCCCAACGCAGGGCAAATCAATGTGTTTATCACCCACATCAATATGATCAATGCGCTCCGCGACGACAATGTCACCCTCTTCAACGATGCTGATCACTTCCCACTCGGTTGCCGTCCAGTCGCGCGTAAAGTTTCCAATAAACTCGACAATCGCGCTGCGGGAGACGACCGGCGTTGCCGGCATGTTGTGATACACACCGTCCTCGGTGAAGAAAGCGCCCGACTTCTCCGGATCAAGAGCAGACCAGCTCCTGACAAACTCTCTGATGATGGCCTTGTTGGACATTTGGGGTACCAATAAACGCGAGGCGTCGATTGAACCCCAAAACGCAGGAGAATAAAAGGTTCTCAGGCAGGGCGAAAACTGATAAAGGGATTCAGCAGTCGCTTGAATGGGCCAACCATACGAATAGGTGCCTCGCAGGCTGAAAGGCAAATGCACTGGTCATGCTGGGTTGCCATTGGCGTGTGTACGTCACCGGGTTCCCGCACGACAAAATCCCCTTCCTGATAAACGCCGTCATCATCCGAAAAACTACCCTGGAGTACCACCGTGATCTCGCGACCTTTGTGATCATGCAAGGGTGCTGTTCCGCCGGGCTTTATCTTGTGTAGTGCCAGTTCAAACACCGTTTCACCCACGGGGATACGTGCAATCTCCAGCGACGGAGAGAGCTTGCGCCAGCCTGGCTTGCCTTCTGGCATCAGGCGCTGCACCAGTTTCGGCAGACGGGAAAGGTCCGAGTCCGTAACGCGAATCTCGCGTCTTGCGGCCGGCTGTTCCGCCGGAGAATCAATGCGGCCGAGCACTGATTCCAGTGCGTCGGCCGAGACTGTTTCGGGTGCAGTCTGTTCAAGGAGGACACCACCAATTTCCTCAAGGGAAAGGATGCGATCCCGGCACTGGGCGCAAAAGTGGAGGTGTGCGGAGACGGAAATGCTCTGGGCCGGGGACAGACCGCCAGCAGAGTACTCCGCCAGAAAGTTTGAGTCGGGGTGTAATCTTGCCATTGTTTTTATGCTCAAGCTTCTTTAGCGAGGGACAGGTGCATGCGCTTGAGCGCCAGCCTTATCCGTGATTTCACAGTGCCCAACGGAAGTTCCAGCTCTGCTGCAACTTCGCTGTGCGATTTTCCTTCATAATAGATTTTGGTCACGACTTCCAGTTGCTCCTGGGGCAGTTCCCCAAGATTGCTCCTGATATTTTCCTTGTCGCGAACCCGGATCAGGGACGAGTAGGACGGGTTTTCCTCCCCTGAGTCGTAGAGGTCATCAGCCTCAATATCCACCTTTGAACGGGACTCACGCCTGATCCAGTCGATCCGCGTGTTTCTGGCGATGGTGTAAATCCAGGTACTTGCCGCGGATTTTTGCCGGTTAAAGCTGTCGGCCTTGTGCCACACCTTAATCATGGTTTCCTGGACGAGTTCTTCCGCCTGTTCAGGACCAATATTTGACCCTTTCATCAGAAACCCTTTCACCAGCGGTGCAAAGTGCGAGAACAGGCGTGAGAATGCCGTACGATCCCGGCTTTCGCCGACTTTCACCAACAAATCGCTCCAATCATCCGGGCTTGAACCTGCGAGCATAAGCACCTTACTGGAAGACCCTGTATTATTGACGGACCTTGAATTGCCTGTGATCATACCGACTCAGCTTCTCTAATTCCAAATTGTCCACTGTTACGCCTCAGCCGGCGACATGGATCACAGGGGTATCAAATTTGAGCTGGCCCGTCTCCGCATTCAGGTATCAACGTGACTTCATCCCAGCCAAAACCCGCATTCCTGCCCGCCAGTGAACTCATAGAGCGCCTCAGGCAAAACATCGAATCGGTGATGCGCTCTAACAACAACAGCGTCCCATGGCTCCTGACGGCCTTTTTTGCCGGCGGCCATGTCCTGCTTGAAGACGTGCCCGGTACTGGCAAAACGACCATGGCGAAGTCGCTGGCTGCCTCTATTGACGCCCGCTTCAAGCGCATACAGTTCACGCCGGACCTGCTGCCGACCGACATCCTGGGGGTGTCGGTTTTCGACCAGCAGACCCAGACCTTCCGGTTCAGGGAAGGGCCCATTTTCTCCCAGATTCTGCTGGCCGACGAGGTCAACCGGGCATCACCCAGAACCCAGTCGGCTCTGCTGGAAGCAATGGCCGAAAACCAGGTGAGTGTCGAGGGCGACCGGTTTCCCCTGGATGAACTCTTTTTTGTCATAGCCACCCAGAACCCGGTTGAGTTTCACGGCACCTATCCGCTCCCTGAGGCCCAGATGGACAGGTTTGCCATGCGATTCAAGCTGGGTTACGTCAGTCGAGAGGATGAGCTGGCGATCTTGAACTCACAGGCAAGCGCCCATCCGCTCAACAACCTGGTCCCCTGTATTGGTATTGAAGACATCCGCCAGATACGCGCGGCCTGCACCGGCGTTGGTATCTCTGACGAACTCAAGGGGTACATTGTCGACCTGGTGGCCGCAACGCGCAGTCACCCGGGTGTTGCCATGGGTGCCAGCCCCCGGGCTGGCATTACGCTCATGAAGTGCGCGAAGGCCCTGGCGCTGATTCGCAACACCAATTTTGTGACACCTGACTTGATCCAGGAACTGGCCATACCGGTGATTTCCCACCGCCTGGCGCTGGACCAGGATGCGCTCTATTCCGGTGTTGAAAGTAGCCAGGTAGTGCAGGAACTCATCGAAAAAGTGACGGTTCCGACCTGACGTGGCAACCTTCCGCGAATGGATTTTCCCGAGTTACGTCAAGATGTCCCGCCGCGGACGAAGCGTCCGGCGACGTTCAACAGACCGGGGCAGACTGGTGCAGACGGGCACAGTCATCTGCGCTGCACTGGGTCTTGATACCGACCTGACGCTTGTTTACCAGTTGTTTGCCCTGCTGCTTTGCCTGCTGGTTATTTCCCGTTTTGGTGTTCGCCTGCGGCGTCCTGCTGTTTCCGTCCGACGCAGGCTACCGAGGTACGCCACCGCTGGTGTGCCCTTCGAGTACTACATTGAAGTCACCAACGAGGGGGACCTGCTTGAGAATGACCTGACTGTGATCGACATTCCGAAGGTGCAGACGCCGACAATTGATGAGTTCAGGCGCAACGTCGAACCGGGTGAGCAAACGCGCAATGCCTGGGACCGCTTTATCGGCTTTCACCGGTATATGTGGCTGCAGCGCAGAAGTACCGGCCTGACCACGCTGCCACGGCAACTGCCAGACATCGGCGTACGGTCCAGGCACAGCCAGAAGATTGAGGCAACACCGCTGCGGCGCGGCCATGTTGAGTTTGAGGCAACAACCATACTGCACCCTGATCCCATGGGGCTGAACCAGGGCATCACACGGTTTGAAAATGCCGAAAAAATGCTGATTCTGCCGCGCCGCTACCAGGTACCGGCAAGTGAGGCATTGCCGCAGGGCAGGCACTTTCAGCGCGGCGGCGTCCATGCCGCCTGGTCTGTCGGTGAATCCGGCGAGTTTGCCTCGCTGCGGGAATACCGTGACGGCGACTCGATGCGCCGGATTCACTGGGCCAGCACGGCAAAGCGCGCCAAACCGGTTGTCAAGGAGTACCAGGAGGAGTACCTGGTCCGTCAGGCGCTGGTGCTGGACACCACCTCAGCCGATCCCGCAACCCTGGAAGAAGCCGTATCGCTCTGCGCCAGCTTCATTCAGAACACGGGCAGCGATACCCTGATTGATCTGCACTACCTCGCGGAAATGCCCGTGGTGGTCACGGCTGGCAGGGGTGAAACCAGTGGTAATCACCAACTGGAGTGCCTGGCCACATTACAGCGCTCAGACCTCACCATCGACCAGCTCACCCGTCCCCTGCTTGAGCAATTGCAGCGGCTGAGCGGCGCCATCCTCGTGCTGACTGACTGGACGGACCTGCACCAGGGTCTGGTTGAGCGCGTTCGCGCCCTGGGTTTGCCCACACTTGTCTACCTGGTCTGCACCGACCCTGGCGTTGCTGAAGTACCCGCCTGGGTCAGGGTGCTGGATGTCAACGACATGCAGGGCAGCCTGAACGCGCTATGAAACTCAGGTACATCCAGTTTGTTGCGATCATGCTGTGGGGTTACCAGACCGACCTGCTGTTGTTTGCTTTACCCATGGCAATCATGCTGGAAACACGCTTCCACCTGAATCGGCGCTGGGACCTTGCCCGCCAGGATTTCTACCGGATGGCGGATCTCACCGGCGTTGCGCTGGTTGGCATTGTTGTTTTCCTGTTCCTTAACAGGACCGAATACCACTTCATCACTACCCTGGTCGCCTGGCTACCCATTATCTTTTTCCCGCTGGTTGTGGTGCTGGTCT
Organism: Pseudomonadota bacterium; assembly: GCA_047947185.1. Taxonomy (GTDB): domain Bacteria; phylum Pseudomonadota; class Gammaproteobacteria; order Pseudomonadales; family Azotimanducaceae; genus JANQJA01. Next base: position 4,513,007 of record CP170502.1, on the reverse strand, counting down.
ACAGCACGACAGAGCGTATGCCACTTGATGTCCTGTTCTACTCACTGCGGCGCCAACAGGCACCGGTTACCCAGAGCTGGGATATGTCATATGTGTTTTTTGGCATGTGCCTGGTTGGCGGTGGGCTCGACAAGGCCGGCGAAACCTACTATCTCCCACTGGCTGCTGCGCTGGTGCTGGCTGCGCTCTTTCCCCTGCGATCACCACGTTACAGCGCCCGCCTCTGGCTGCTGGCTGCCCTGACCATTTTCCTCTCGGGGGCAGTAACGCACCAGGCGCTGAGAGCGGGCCACCTGGCGCTCAAGGAACAGTCCCGGGTCTGGCTTGCCAACTACATCAAGACCCGGACCAACCCGTTGAAGACAAGAACCAGCATCGGCTCAATCGGGCGTCTGAAGACATCGGATGAAATCCTGTTCCGGGTCGCCGATCTTACTGGCGCCGGCGTGCCGGGGTTGCTGCAGGAAGCCACCTATTCGGTGCCCACCGAGTACGACTGGCTGGTGATCAATCCGCAGTTTGCGACGGTCCCGCCAACTGATGATTTCCTCTGGCGCCTGCAGGACGATGCGCCCGGTTCACATCGGTTGAAAATTTACCTCGAGTTTGAGCGTGAGGTGGGCATAGTGCCGGTGCCCGCTTCGGTGACGGAAATTTTTGATTTACCGGCACTGGAGCTCAGGCGAAGTCTGTACGGCTCAATCCAGGCCACCGGCCTGGTCCCCAGTCCGGGATACGAGGTGGGCTTTTATCCGGGGGTCAATATCAACGGGCCACCCGACCGCGAGGATACCTACGTTCCGACCGAGTACGTTGAACTGCTCCGCGAGGTTACGCCAGTTGACGCAGATCCCATCCGTGCCGTACGGCGACTGTTCGACAGTTTTGCCTATTCACTCTACACCCCGGGCGTGGCTGATCCCCTGAAACACTTCCTGCTGGAGTCCCGGGCCGGACACTGTGAATACTTTGCAACCGCCACGGTGCTGATGCTCCGGCAGATGGGTATACCCGCGCGCTATGCGGTTGGTTTTTCCGTGCAGGAATATCACCCGGGCCTGGACATGTTTGTTGTGCGGGCCCGGCACGCCCATGCCTGGGCAATTGCCTGGGTGGACAATCGGTGGCAGGTGGTGGATACGACCCCCGGTACCTGGGCCAGCCTGGAAGCAGAACAATCAGGCCTGTTCCGGCCGCTCATCGACCTGTTGTCCAACAGCACCTTCAAACTGCAGCGTTGGTGGGCCGGACAGCGCCTGGCCGATTATGAAACCGAACTCTATGTGCTGGGTGGGCTGCTCCTGATTGTGCTGGTCTGGCGGATAGCCCGGAGTGAACAGGTTATTATCAACCGGCGAGACGACACAGCAGTGTCCGCGCCCCCTTATCCCGGTATGGATTCACCTTTCTTCGAGATCGAGTCAAAACTGCTGGAGGAGGGCCTGGTACGCGCGCCCGGTGAAACTCTTGGACACTACCTCCAACGTATCGGCCAGCAAGACCTGCTGCCGCTGCTGGAATTCCACTACCGGCTGCGGTTTGATCCAGCGGGACTGCCGGATGCTGACACCACAAGGTTGCGAGAGCGCGCGCGTGCCTGGATCGAGCACGCCAGAGATTTCAGGAAGAGCTCACCCTGACCACCTGGCCGTCAGCCAGTCGCTCCACACCGCGGATCGCAACATTTTCCCCTGCTCGCAGGTCCCCCGAGACAGCCACCATGTCCCCCTGCCCGGCGCCCAGTACAACCGAGACACGGGTTGCCATGTTGTTTTCATCGATGCGAAACACGTAATTGCCCTCGGCCCGCAGCACCACCGCGTCCCGCGGTACATAAAGCGCATCTTCCGATACCGGCACCGGTAATGCTACCCGGACAAACTGTCCCGCTACAACTGACGGTGCGAACCGGGGTGGCACATCCAGCAGGGCGGAGATTGTCTGGGCGCTTTCCGTTGCCGCAACGATGCTTCGCAGCCGACTATCAAACACCGTGCTACCAACCTGGACGGATGCAACCTGCTCCGCGCTTATCCGGCTGACGTAGGAAGCCGGGATACTCACCCTGACTTCAAGCTGATCGGTATCGACAATCTGCAACACGCCTTCACCACGGCGAACAAACTCACCCCCCTGCCGCATCCTTGCCCTGACAACACCATCTACCGGGGCAACAATCCTGGCGCGCGCCAGGTTTTCATCAAGCTGTGCAATACGGGCTCGCGCCACTTTCATATCGTTGGCGGCGAGATCACGTCTGGAAACGAGTTCAGCAAGCTGGGTTCTTGACGCGAGACTCGCTGCCTGCAGTGTCTCCAGCCGGCTCACTTCCTGCGCCAGGTAATCGAAGCTGATCCTGGCGCGCTCAATCGCAAGCGCCTGTTCCTCGCGCAACAACGTCAGTTCCTCGACATCCACCAACGCAACAACCTCACCGCGGGCAACCCGCTGGCCTTCCTCCGCGACCCACAGGAGTGCACCATCCAGCAGTGATGGCAGCAAGAGGTCGTGACGTGACCTTATAACGCCATTGACCTCCAGCACCTCGGCCACCGACTGCAGCACAACCGGACGAACCTCAACCGGCGACACGGTATCTGCCTGTGCTATGGTCCAGTGCAGGGCCGCAAGAAACAGCAGAAGTTTTTTCACGCCATACCTCCCTTTCGCAAGATAACCGGCCAGGAAACAAGCTGCCCCTGCCACGAGACACGCAGCAGTGCCGGTAACAGGATCAGTGTGAAGAGCGCACTCACAGTCATGCCACCCACAATGACCGTGGCGAGTCCCCGATAGATTTCTGACCCCACGCCTGGCACCAGCATCAGCGGCATCATGCCAAAAATACTCGTGAGCGAACTCATGAAAATGGGTCGCGCCCGATAGCGCACGGCCTGCATCACGGCCTCCCGGGTTGACAGACCGCGGCTTTCCGCAACGCGGGTCTGATGCACCAGTAAAATGGCATTGTTGACCACCAGCCCCAGCAGGATGATAAAACCGATCATTGTCAGCATGTCGAGCGACTGGAAGGTCACAAGATTCAGAAGGCGCAGGCCGACGAGTCCACCGGCGATTGCCAGCGGCATGCAGAGCAGTACCAGCAGGCTGTCCCTGGCCGATCGAAACAGCGCCGCCATGATCATGAACAACATGACCAGCGCAATCACAAAATTGCCGGCAATCTCTGCCAGTGCCTGTTTCATGCGGTCAGCGTTGCCGCGATACCTGACGCTGGCGCTCTCAGGCAACATCGCCTTGATCCTGGGTGTGACTTCACGTTCGAGTCGATCAAGCGCTTCTTCCATGGTCACGTTTGGCGGCGGATTGACAGACAAAGACACCGTGCGCCGGCCGTTGACACGTTGCAGGTTTGTAGGACCCACAGACCGATCAAAAGACACCAGTTCACCGATCAACTGGACACCACCAGCGGGTGTCCAGATGGGCATGGCAGCAAGCTGCTCAGGCTGATGCCAGTCCGGTACGCGGATCATGATGTCCATGCGCTGGTTGCCGTCAAAGTACTCGCCGGCATAAAGCCCACCGGTGAATGCCCTGACGGCCGTCGCAAGCAGCGACTGGTCAATTCCGACGGCGTTGATCCGTCGCTCGATCGGCGAGATATGCAGTTCGGGCTCGTCCAGCGAGAGTCCTCCCTGGGAAAACACATTGGTTCCCTCCCAGAGATCCCCGATGATCGCCTGCCCCGCCGTGGCCGCTTGCTGCAGCGCCACCAGGTCGCTACCCTGAATGTCCACGCTGATACTGCGCCCACCACCGTTATCTACCTGCAGCATGGAAGCCTGCTGAACGTAGGCAGGTACATCAGGCATGCCGACGAGTATCTCCGAGCGCAGCTTGTCGATCAGTTCAACTGTTCGGGCAGGATCGCGCGGGTAGATGTAAACCTGCGTAAAGAACCCGTTGAATGAGGCAAAGTTGTAAGCTCGTATCCCTGGCTCGGCATCACCGTTAAGGTAGGGGGCGAGGCGCGCAACCACGTCCGGGGCCAGTTCTTCTTCAATCATTTTGACATTCATGCCGGCCGGCAGGTTGAAGAACACGGATATTGCATCGATGTTGGCCCGCGGCAGGAAATCAACCCGGGGCATCAGCACTGTCACCAGGCCTGCCGCCACACCCAGGATACCAACAATACACAGGACCCGGGCCCGCATGGAGTCCGTCAACCGACCTATCCACTCGGCCAGCAGTTGCCAGCGAGCGCCATGCCTGTCTTCCTTGACCGCGCCGGGCAGGGTGGACGCAAGCGCTGGCAATACCGTCAGGGCAACCAGCATGGACGCCATAACCGCTACCGAGATGGTGATGGCAATGTCCTTGAAAAGCTGGCCCTCAACTCCGGCCATAAACAGCACGGGCACAAAAATGGCCACTGTGGTCAGCGTCGATGAAAACAAGGCACCACCCACCTGGCGCGCACCTTCCACTATGGCCTCATCAGTTGCCATACCCCCCTGCCGGAGCCTGGAGATATTTTCCTGCACGATAATAGCCGCATCCATCACCAGCCCGACGGCAAGCGCAAGCCCGGCGAGGCTGATCACGTTGAGGGTCAACCCCAGCAGCTTCAGTGCGATAAACGCAAACAGCAGGGAAATGGGCACAGCCATGGCAATCGCCAGCGTGGCACCGGCACTCCGCAGGAAAAAAAACAGTACCAGCGTGGCCAGCAGCAAGCCCAGCAGAAGATTACCCTGCACCATGCTGATCGCCCGTCGAATATGCAGGGAAGCATCAAAGCTCAGCTCAATTCGCACATTGGCCGCCGCCAGCGGACCGGCGTTCAGCTCTGCCAATGCCAGGTTCAGTTCATCCAGCAAAGCTACCGTGTTCGCATCGTTCCGGCGATTGATGGAAATGTAATACGACGGCAGTCCGCTACGCAGGCTGACACCCTGGTTATCCGCATAATCAACCGTAATCTCCGCAACATCTCGCAGGCGGATCGGCTCACCCTGGGTCCAGCCAATGACAACTTGGCCAAGACTCGCGACCTCGTGCTCACCCAGAAAGCGTACGGTGTAGCGTCGCCGCCCCACGTCCGCAAATCCGCTCGACACATCACGTGCCCGGGCGAGGGCATTTGCCACATCGTTAACCTGGAGCCCCTTCTGCGCCAGCGCAAAAGGATCAAGCAGGACATTAACCTCCCTCGGTCGCCGGCCGCCAAGGTTAACCTGGGCAACACCGGGTATCCGGGCAAGTCTCGGCTCCACAACTTCTTCGATCAGGTCCTGGTAAACAATCATGTCTTTTACCGGATTGCCCGGCCCGGCATAAACCAGTACCGAGGCCGCACCCGGCAGGCCATCATTGCCGCCGCCGGTGACAAAAGGTTCAGCCGCATCCTCGGGCAATGCCGGCGCCTGGTTCAGCCAACTGATGACATCCAGCAGGGCCTGCCTCATGTCATACCCAAGCTGATAGTTCAGACTGATCTGACTCTGACCGCGGGAGGTGCTGGACACGATACTCTCAAGACCGGCATTAAACTGGAGCAATTCTTCCAGGGGCTGGGTGATGACTTCTTCCATTTCCTGTGGCGCAGCCGATCGCCAGTTGTTGAACAGGGTAATGCTGGGTGATTCAACATCCGGAAGCAGCTGCAGTGGCAGGTCACGCACACTGCCAATACCAAACAGGAGCAGGAGACCAACACCCACGGCAACTGCACCCTTATGGCGCATGGAAAGTGCTGTCAGCATGTTCCTGTTTCCACCGATCCGATAAACTGGAACCTGAGCCTGCCAGCAGGAAAGCTGTAAATCATGTATTTTGAGGTAAGACGAGCCAGGGCTGCGACAGGTTGCCGCTGACATCGGTCAAAAAAGCACCACATAGCGGGAAAACATGGCGTTTCGGGAAAAATCCCTTCTCGGCGATTGGCAGATACGTTAGGATTCCCCGTTCTGGCTGCCAGACCGACCCAAGGCCGGTTCTGTTGTGGCAGGCGACGCTGTAACCCTCTTCAAGCTGTCGAAATACAAATGATTAGCAATAGTTATGGAGCAAGTTTTATGAAGACGATTCTTCAATCCCTCGTGCTATTGTCATCAGCCCTACTTCTTGCCAGCTGCGACAGCAGCTCAACGAGTGGCGTTGGTGACGTTGGTGTGACGCTGCCGACTCCGTCGAATGGCGCCACCGGTACGGTCGCCAAAGGCGTGATCTCCGGTGGAACAATCACCGTGACGGATGCCAGCGGTGCCAACGTGCCCCTGGCTTCCGGCGGTACCACGGGCGCAGGCGGTTCCTACAGCCTGGTCTTCACCAAGGAAGCGATCGAAGCGGGGATCACGGCACCGTTGACTGTCACCATCACCGGGGGCTCTTCCGTTTGTGATTTTGACGCTGACGGCACAGACAATGATTGCCCGGTGGGTGACGGCACTTTCGTGGCGTTCGGCGAGTCATTTGCCCTGCCTGCTGACTTCACCATGTCCGGCATCATCGCCACCCTGCCGCCGGATACGGCAACCTCTGACCCGGTTGTGACTGTCAACGTCACACCCGCATCAGACCTGGCCGCCTCCCTGGCACAAACTTCTGCCGCCGGCAGTGCCTTGACCGCTGAGGAAGTCGCCGCCGCCAATGCCGAGGTGCTGGGCCTCATCCAGGCCATCACGGGGATCGACATGAGCGGGCAGGACCTGGTTTCGCTACCGGTCATTGACCTTGCAGCCCTTGACACCAGCAGTGATGCTGCTTCCGACGCAGCTTATGGGCTGATTGCATTTGCAGCCGCCGTTGTTGCTGATATCGACGCTGAAGCACCAGATGTCAAATCAGTATTGGCACGCCTCAAGTCCGAGATTTCATCTACCAGCGGCAATGTCACGGGTACCGGTACAAGCCTCAGCCGTATCGCCAACGCGGTTTCCAAGTCACTCAATACCGTAAACCAGAAACTCGCCAGCCGCGGCGTCTCCAAACCCGGTCTGGTCAACGCGGCCAACAACGCAGCCAACAATTCACAGATTTATGCTGCCCTCGGTACTGGCCCGGTTACGCTGCCACCGGTTGTCATACCGGGCGGTGGCACCGGCGGAACGCCGCTGCAACTCGCCAGGACATTTATTAACCAGTTGAGCGCCGTCATCAACAGCGCCGTTGCCACCACCGGTGCAGACGGCTTTGGCGGCACCACCCAAAGCGCCACCGAGGCATTTGCGACTGAACTTGACAGCATTGCACGACTGAACAGTTATGCTGCCACCGCCGCGCTACGGCAGCTCTCGGGCGCGCTTCATTCGGCCGATGATTACATTGCCGACGGCACAACGGATGAGATCACAGTCGGAGTCCTGGGCACCATGACCAAGAGTGCAGACGGCAAGACTATTACCATTACCGACGCCGTTTCAGCCTACACAGACGAGATGTCAGGTATAGAGGTCGTGCTGACAGTCCCGACTGGCACACGAGTAGAGGTTGAGACAACAGGAAGTTTTTCTGCTGATGACGTTACGCTGGTTACCAAGGACCCGGACGGTAATGTAATTGAGACATTCACCGGTGCCCTTGCGATGACTTTTGCACCAGAAGCAGGCGACATCGGCGTCAAGACATTCTCTCTTACAGGCAACATCGTTGGCAGTACTGCGGGCACAAGCTTTGGCGTCGACCTCGCGGCCACGGACCTTGCCGGGATTACCTCAGAGCAGTCTTCTGGTAGCGGTGTAACCGGCAACTACTCGGCAAACTTCAACTTCGACAGCCCCACCACTGATGCACTCAGCATCACGTTCTCCGGCGCCATCAGAGCAACCACACAGTCATTCACTGTGACGGCAGGCACTTCCACCATCATGGGTATGCTGACCCGTACAGGCAGCACTGATGTCAACGTGCTCACCAACGGTACGGTTTACCTGACACTGACGCTGGATACGGATGCAGGTACGTTGACCAGTGGCATACTGACGGTGGGCTCCGGCGAAGCAGCAACACAAGTGGGCACACTGAATAGCAGCGGTGTCATTACTTACTCCGATGGCTCCATCCAGTCCCTGCCGGCCCGGATCTTCTAGAACCGGTTGTCTGCAAGAATAAAAAAAGGGCCGGTGACGGCCCTTTTTCATTTCTGCAACTGCTTCTTTGTAACTTCCGTTCTGTAACTTCCGTTCTGTAACTTCCGTTCTGTAACTTCCGTTCTGTAACTTCCGTTCTGTAACTTCCCTTCTGCAACCCGACGCAGTGCTGAGCGAAGACCCCGCCTAACAGCCCAGATCATCACCAGGCTGGTCCAGGTACTCACTCAGGCCGTACCCCACGCGTTCACCATCGACCGTGTACTCTGTCATACCTTCACCAATATAGGTTATCTGCTCGGAACGCCGGTTGCGCAATGGGATAAATCCTTTGACTTTGCCTTCAACCCGGTGCTGGTCACCGTTCTCCAGCGTAACATCCGCGCGCAGCGCCTGGTGGAACCGCGTACCGGGTTCATAGTCAGTCTGCAGGTCAATGTGGGTGACGCGCAAAAACTTGTCACCCTTGTGGAACATCCCACCCCGCCGGTCACCCACCACCGAAAGCACCATGCCCAGGTCGTCACCAAAGTTACCGGTTATCCAGCGATAGGAACGGATCGACTGCCAGTAGCGCGGCCCCCATGAATGATCGCGCAGACCATGACCGTTTATCTCGATTACGGGTTCACCTTCAACCGCCAGGGTACCGGCAACCCGCATATGTTGCTCGTAATGGGCGCGGGCAAAATCGTTTCCATCATCCGGATCACCAACGTGACCATAGAGCGGCCCGACACCCTGGTGCGTCAGGTCCAGTGTCATGCGCTTGAAGGGGTTGGACTTGAAAGCCTTGCCAGGATCCTGCATCGCACGGGGATCAGCCATAAACAGGGCTGAACCTTCATACACAGTCCTCAATTCATAACCGGGTTCGATGACAGTAATCTTTGCACCACCGGCGTCCCAGCCATCATTGTTGTCAATTTCCGGCTTTTTGTAGTTGAAGAAGGCTGAACCATCGGGGTTGTAGACGATCACCGTCATCTCCGCATACCCCTCATTCGCCCGGTTACCCATTCGAATGAATCCACCGCGGTTGTGCGCGCGGTCAAAAAAGTTGAAATAAACCGATTCGTTAAAATTGGATTCCGGTCCCAGCGGATGGGTGTAATCATCTTCCGGTTTGACATTACCTACAATATTGATCTTGCCCATCTTGCCCTCTCATTAACGTCAATGTTGCCAAAATGCTACACCAATGAATTGATCAAGTATAATGGCGCCCTTTTTGTGAACGAGGCCACGACTTTGGATATTATCGACAACATGCGGCGCATCATTCGCAAAGAGGCGGAAGCAGTCAGCGCAATCAACGTCACCCCGGAATTTGAACAGGCGGTTCAACTACTGCTCGCCTGCCAGGGCAAGGTTGTTGCCACCGGCATCGGGAAAGCCGGATTTATTGCCCACAAGTTTGCGGCGACCCTGTCCTCCACCGGCACGCCGGCAGTTTATGTCCACCCCGCCGAAGCAGGACACGGCGACATGGGTATGGTGACACCGGAGGATGTCATCGTTGCCTTTTCGACCAGTGGTAAGTCACACGAGGTCATCCAGATGCTGGAAATTGCCCGGCACCTGGACGTCACGCGGGTGATCGGCGTGACCGCTCACACGGATTCCAGGCTGCGGGACCTGAGCGAAATTATTCTCGACATGGGACCTGATATCGAAGAACCCTGCCCACTGAACCTGACTCCCAGCGCAACCATTGCCGTGATGCATGCCATCGGCGATGCGATTGCCCTGACCTTGCTCGAGCTGAAAGGATTTACCAAGGAAGAGTATGGCAAACGCCACCACTCGGGCTATCTGGGCTCAATTACCCGCGCTGAGTCCCGGGAGCAGACGTGACAGAACTGGATCCGGCGATTGTCGCAGAAAGGTATGTGGAGGAAGTCCGGCAGGAAGTGCTGGCGGCGGGCCAGCCTGTCAGGGTGGTTGGACTGATTGCGACGGACGACTTGCCGTCCATCTCTTACGCCAAGGCAACCAAACAGAAATTTAACGAAATTGGTATCAGCTACGATCTTCGCCAGGTCGAACGACTCTTCCTGGAACAGGCCATCCTGGATGCCAATGCCGATGCCAGTGTCCACGGCATCTTCATCTACTTCCCTGTCTTCAACAACCAGCAGGACAGCTACCTCCGCAACCTGGTCGATTTCACCAAGGACATTGAGGCCGGCAGCATGTACTGGGTGCGCAAACTCTACGCCAATGACCGACTGGCCCTGGCCCACGACCCGGAAAAGAAGGCGCTGTTGCCCTGCACACCCCTTGCGATTATCAAGATGCTGACGGCGGTTGGGGCATACGGCCCCATCGATGATTCGGCCCGGCCTGGCGAGGCCCGGCCTGGCGCGGCCCGACCCATAGATGGCAAGCGCGTCACCATCTTTAATCGAAGTGAAGTCAACGGTCGCCCGCTGGCGGTCATGATGTCAAACGATGGGGCGCGGGTATTCTCCTTCGACCTGGATGGTCCACTGATGTTTGAGAATGCAAAGCCCTTCGAAACGGGTGTCACCAGAGCTGAGGCCCTTGCACAGTCAGACATTGTGGTAACGGGTGTTCCCAGCCGGACGTTTGCAAAGGTCCGTACCGACGAGATACGCGAGGGTACTGTCTGCATCAACTTTGCTTCCATCCCGAACTTCGAGGATGACATCGAAACCCATACAGATATCTATATACCCAGGGTTGGGCCCATGACGGTGGCGATGTGCATGCGCAATACCATGCGGCTGTTCCGAAACTTTCACCAGGACGGGGGTGCCAGCGGTGTTACCTGAACAAAGCCTGGGTGATTACCTCACAGCCCTCGCCAGCAGCCGCGGTACACCGGGGGGTGGTGCAGCAGCCGCGGTGACGGGTGCCCAGGCGGCTGCCCTCATGTCCATGGTGTGTAACCTGACGCGCAACGGCAGCGATGAGCTCGCTGCTGCCCGCGCTCGTGCCGAGACCGCCCGAATTCGCTTCATCTCCCTGGCCGAGCTGGATATTGTCGGCTTCAAGGCTGTCATGGCGGCGTGGAAATTGCGCGGAGAAACACGGTCACAGGCGTTGCAGGCAGCACTCTTCCAGGCCTGTGAGGCACCCCTTGAAATGCTCAGGGAGGCGGCCGGGCTGATCGACTCGCTGGCAGTGATCGACCGGGAGGGGAATGCCAACCTGATCACCGACACGGCGATTGCCGCTTGCCTGCTGGAAAGCACGCTGACGGCCGCGCGCCTGAACGTCCTGATCAACACCCGCGCAATGGAAAGTCCCGCTGCCGCTGAACCCATCCTCGCTGAAGTCAGCGAGTTGCTGGGTTCAATACAAAAGCTGAGCGCAATGCGGCAGAAAATTGAGACCAGCCTGATGTCCCCCGCCTGATGCAACTGAAAATTGTCCTGCTCCTGGGTCTGACGCTTGCCGGCTGCGCCAGCCAGCAGGCAAGCAAGTCCCCGGATCAGCAAGCGGCAGGCGTGATCAGCGCCATGGAATCGAGGATCGTGGCGAAAGTAATCGCCAACCTGCAGTCCGACCTTGCTGCAACTTACCCCGAGTACGCGACAACAGTAGGCCTCGGCCCAATCCCCGCCGGCTGGAACACTACCAGCACCGATCCGCTGGCAACGGATCTGTTTCTGAGCGCTTACCACCTCCTCGAACGGGGTGTAGATACCACGCGCCTCTCCGACCCGGATCTCGCTGACATCGCCCGACTCAGGTTCGCTGCCGGATTGCATGCCGATGCTGTCCGTTTTGCGGGTTACCCGTCAGTCACCGGAGCCGAAGATCCACTGACCACAATGGTCCGCTTCCTGTTACACCACCAGCCCGCCGATTCCGAGGCCCGGCTGCGCGAATACATCAACCGCATCGATCAACTTGCCCCTGCCACTGCCGCCCGGCTTGAAGCCTTGCCCGCACCAGCCGGCAACCGGGCGCCAGGCAGCATGCGCAACCCCTGCGGCGGCGTCCAGCCAACGCAGCAATTGGCAGGGAGCGACATCGCGGCGGCGCTGCAGGAAGACTTTGCCACCCATTTGCAGCAGCTCAAGTTGCCCGCGGCCATTCGACATGATCTGATTCAGTCAGCAAACGATGCCATCCACCGGGCGATCCCGGCCGCCTGCGACAGGCTGAATGAGTTCAACAGGTTACACCCGGACCGCAGACCCGCCCTGTCGCAACTCGCTGGGGGCGAGGCCTACTTCCAGTATTTGCTCCGCAGGTACACGGGTAGTACAGAATCGTCCGAGGCAGTTTACGCCATGGCGAGCGCGAGCCTCGACGACCCTGGCCAACTTTCGCGCATGCAGGCGACGGCAGCCGGGACACAAACCGCGGATGCGCAGGAAATGCTGAACCGAGCCAGCGGACTGGTGCTTGATCTCGACGCCAGACGGGACACCTGGACAAGCCTGGCACCCTGGGCTGACCTGGACATTCGGGCCATGCCCGAATCCATGGCGCTAGACTGTGCATGTACCGCACGCTATTTTCCGGCCACGGCAACCAGCCCGCTGGCGACGCTTTACCTCGATCCTGTCACTCCAGGAGAAGCTGATCTGCTCACCACCGTGGCGGCAAACACGATTCCCGGCAAACACCTGCTACAGACCTCACGACTGGGTGAGGTGCTTGAGATACCGGCTCACACCGAAGGCTGGGCAATCTACAGTACAACCCTGCTGGGCGAAGACACGGCAAGCCGGGCGCGCCAGCAGGAAGTGTTTGCAAAGGCGGTGGCTGATATTGGCCTGCATCTTCTGGGATGGCCGGAGGCAGAAGCCGTGCGCTTTCTCGAGTCCATGCACCTGGCCACCCGGGTGCCCGCAGCAACTGCCGTCGCGCGAATCCTGGCAGATCCAGCCAGGGCCGCCGCGGTCGCCGCTGGGCTCAACTGGTTCATACAGGCCCGGCAGCAGAGCCGGGACCAGTTATCTGACCTGGCATTCAACAACCTTGTCCTTGCAGCTGGCCCCTTGCCAATGTCAGAGCTCAGCCAGCGACTGGCCCGGGTTTTACCGCGGGTGTTACCGCGGGTTATACCGGGTGCACGGGATGCCAACCCACTCCGGAACGACGCGGATCCACTTCAGGAATAATCCCATGAAACTCTCGTGTTTAATTGTCATCCTGACCATTGCCATAACGCAGTCCGGCTGTGTTGCCGTGGTCGCCGGTGCCGCGGCAGGTGGCTATTACGTCGGGCAGGACGAAAGAACCGCCGGGCAGATAGCTGATGATCTGGCACTCACGGCCCAGGTAAAGGCTCTCCTGATCAAGGACAAGTCCATCCGCGGACTCAGTATCGACGTTGATACCCGCCTGCTCAGGGTCACACTGACCGGCCAGGTGTCGTCTGCCGCAGAAGCTGAACGGGCCATCAGGATTGCCGAAAGTGTCAAAGGGGTTGTTGACGTTCAGTCGAACCTGACGGTCACCCGCGTTGAGGTTCAGGAGAAGTCAACCTGATCGGGCACCCGCCCCGCACCAGCGTCACGGGCCGGGTGCACTCCAACGACGCCGGTCAGGTCGGCCGCCCTTGTAGGAAGTTGCCACCACATCAGCCAGCAGTAACTCGAACAACAGCGATTTTGCAGCCGGCCTGAAATTGCAGTCTGCTTCAGCCGCAAGCCGGATGGTGCTGTCTTCTATCCTGACGGCCTGTCCCGTCATCTTGAATTCTCCGCTGCTGCCGGAACTGTCGGTCATGCTGCAATGTAGCGAGTAGTGTCCGTCGGCTTCAAGGTCACGTACTTTGGATGAGTTTGGCTCGGCAAAAATAAAACAGCGACCGCTGCCAATTACGGGCGTCACGGGATGTACCCGGGGTTGGCCCGCAGCCGAAACCGTGGCCAGGTAGGCGACCTTGCCGTCCAGCCGGGCTTTACCGAAGCTCGCGATTTGCGCTGCTTCTGCTTCCAGTTGATGCCAGGAGAATCCCAACAGCATAACTCCAGATGAAACCTGGGCCTACTTTAGCATCCACCGCAACGAACTGCATTTGCACCACTTGAGACGACGCTGCACACTTGCCGGAATCACAACACAGGAAACCTGTCGATCATGGACTATCCACTGGCAGACATCAGGGTGCTTGACCTCTCACGGGTCCTGGCAGGACCATTCGCCGGCCGCATGCTCTCGGACCTGGGCGCCCAGGTTGTCAAGGTTGAGCCACCCGACCGCGACGTCACGCGACTCTGGGGCAAAAAAACAGGTCTGGTATCGGGCTACTACAACCAGCAGAACGCCGGCAAGATGAACATCAGTATTGACCTGCGCGAGGCGGAAGGCATTAACCTGCTGATTCGGCTTGCTGCCTGTGCCGACGTGCTGATCGAGAACTTTCGGCCCGGGGTCATGGCGCGACTGGGTATCCCCTGGACCAGGCTTCAGGAAGTCAATCCGCGGCTGATTATGCTGTCGATCTCGGGCTTTGGTCAGTCCGGCCCCGAGGCAGGCCGCGCCGCTTACGCGCCCATCATCCATGCCGAAACCGGGGTCATCCTGCGCCAGGCCACCCGGTCTGATGCTGACCCGGTGGAAATGTGTATGTCGTTTGCGGATACCACTGCAGGACTGCATGGCCTTGTTGGCCTGCTCTCGGCCCTGCATATGCGCCATCGCACGGGTGTGGGGCAACATATCGACATCGCCATGGTTGATGCCATGGTGGCAACCGACGATCACGCGCACTATCACCTGGAAGATGCCCCGGTCCAGAACGGAGCCAGCGAGGTATGGCAGGCAACCGGGGGCCCGATCATCCTGGCAGGGGACTTTCGGCATATCTGGCGCCAGTTGTCGACCCTGCTGGGTGTTACAGATCCAACACCGGAGAACGCATCGCTGGACGAAAAGATCCGCCTCCGGCGCGCGGCAGCAGCAGCATTTTTCCTCAGTTTCGAGACCCGTGCCGAGCTGATAGCAGCACTTGATCAGGCGCGACTGGCCTGGGGCAATGTTAACTCAACCGCCAGCTACCTGCGGGATTCGCCGACGCTCGCGCACAGACACAGCGTGGTTCAGGTGGATGATCGCAGCGGCGGTCTACGTGATGTGGTCCAGAGTCCCTATCGTTTTTCAGGCGCAAAAAGCGGTGTCAGCCGTGGCGCACCCCTCCAGGGCGAACACAATACAACCATTCTGCACGACTGGCTTGACATGCCTGATGCGGAAATTACGCGCCTGCAGGATGCCGGTGTATTGGTGCGGGAAGTGAGCAGCTGAACAGATCTGGTGGCGGGACGAGGGCTGCCGCCTGTCAGGGCATAGTCATCTGGCCAGGATTACCCACCAGCACTTCTGTTTCGAGCTGCTGGCCGTCTGACAGGGTGATCTGCAGCGTAAAGGTGTCGCCCGCTGACAGCTGACGCTGCAGGCCCATCAGCATCACGTGCAGGCCACCCGGTTCAAAGACCAGAGAATCACCCACTGCTATCAAAAGGTTCTCCGCGGGTCGCATGCGCATCATGCCGTCCTCATTGATGGTCTGGTGCGCCTCGGTCATGCTGGCCACGTCGGTGGACAGACTGACCACTGACACAGCTTCCGTACCCCGATTCGTCAGCAGCATGTAAATGGCGGCGGCACGTGCCCCTGGTGGTGTCGCACGCGACCAGGCTTTCTCGACAGTGATCCCGCCGGCTCGGACTGTTTCAGCCTGGGCTTTACCACCAAACGACGAGAGCACTACCAGTGCCGCTGTTACCACCAGATATTTCATTCGTTTACTGCTCCACAAAATCTTCAATGATACCACTGCCTGCCAGAACCCGGGCCGCCCTCACCTTCGCTCATCAGTATCCTGCCTGACCAGCCAGTCATGATATTCCCGCCAGGTCACCCGCAGATGGTGGCACCGACGGTCTGCCGCATGATGTTCGAGTAACCTCAACAACGCCTGGGTCTGCTGGTGGTCGAGCGATACGGGAAAAAAGTCTGTCATGGCATTGCCGCGGTGGTCAGCAGGTTTTTCCAGCGCCCTCGCCTCCACCATACGATAAAGCGCCGTCTGCAGACTCTTTTCTCCTACCAGTCCGGCGGTTGTCACAAGCGCCCAGCGGCTGAAGTACCGGGGCTGCTCACACAGGACCTTGTAAGTTTGCCAATCCATAAGCTTCAGCTTTACAAAACGTTTAAACTTGACCCTTTTTCCAGACAGCCTAAAGCCATGCGGCCCCTGACACTTCTGCTATTGATATTTCTCGCCGGCCACTCCTTTGCCCAAACCGAACGTATTGGCCTGGTGCTGAGCGGTGGTGGCGCCAGGGGGCTGGCACACATTGGGGTCATACGCGCCCTGGAGGAACAGAATATCAAAGTCCACGCAATTGCCGGTACCAGTATGGGCGCGATCGTGGGGGCACTCTATGCCTCGGGGAAAACCGTGGATGAACTGGAGGAAATTGCGCGCACCATGGACTGGAGCCAGGCATTTTCGGATCTGCCCCCGCGTGACCGGCTTTCCTTTCGGCGCAAGCAGGATACCCGTGGCAATGTTGCCACCGCAGGGTTAACCCTGAATGGCGGCATCGTCAGCCTGCCCAAGGGGGTCGTGCAGGGTCAGAACCTGCAGCTTATGCTGCAGCAGCAATTTGTCCACGTGAGCGACATCAACGATTTTGACCGGCTGGGCATCCCGTTCAGAGCAGTCGCAAGTGATCTGGTTACGGGCGAAGCGGTGGTTTTTCGGCGCGGCTCGCTGGCAACTGCAGTCAGGGCCAGCATGTCTATTCCCGGGTTGTTTGCGCCCGTGGAGATCGACGGAAAGATGCTGGTCGACGGGGGTATTGCCAACAACCTGCCCGTTGACGTCGTCAAGGCCATGGGCGTTGATCACGTGATTGCGGTGGATATTGCGACGCCCCTCTACACCGCCGCAGAACTGGACTCTGTGATTCCGATCATCGAACAACTGACCACCCTGCTCACCTTCAACCGGTTGAAGACCCAGTATGCGCTGCTTGATGACGACGACCTGCTCATTACACCCGATTTGTCTGACGTCAGTACGGCCGCTTTTGAGAAGACAGACCTTGCCATCGAGCGGGGCTATGACGCGATACAGTCATTCAGCCACGAACTCGCCCGCTATGCGCAACCAGGGCCGCTGGACCGGGGTAGTGTACCGGCTTATGCCGCCCCCAAAATCGACCGGATCGAAATCCGCAACGATTCTGACATCTCTGACAAATTGATCGAGGCGCTGGTGCGGCAGGCGGTCGGCACTCCGCTTGACGATGCCCAGTTGCGGGAAGATATCGAGTCGATCTATGGCTATGAGTACTTTGAGTCAGTGCAGTATCAGATTGTGGCGGAGGAAGCCGGCAACACGCTGCTGATCACCGCCCAGGACAGGACCTGGGGCAAAGATTCGCTGGGTGCTGGCCTCGAACTCTACTCCGATACACGCGCCAACAGCGGTTACAACCTGCGCGTCAAGTACCAGAAAACCGGTATCACCCGCAAGGGAGGCGAATGGGATAACGAACTGCAGTTTGGCCAGGACCCCATTGTCGGCACAGAACTCTATCTTCCCCTGGATTACCGCCAGGCACTCTTTGCACGCCCCTATGCCCGCTACAGTGAGCGGACCTACAATCGCGTGGCCGTTGACAACATTGAGGGCCGGGAGCGGCTCGACGAGTTTATCTTTGGTCTTTTTGTCGGGGCGGAATTCTCCAACAAGGGAACCCTGGGCCTTGGCATTGAGTCGCATACGGGCGACATCAAACAGTTTGTCGGGGCCGGAATCCCGGAGATCCGTTTTGACGATGCTATTACCTATCTGCGGGCAGACTATGACGACATGGACAACGTGGCCTTTCCCCGCGAGGGTGCACTGGCAACGGCAGAATATCGCTGGGTCAATGCAGAGAACGCGCCCGATTTCAGCCAAATCAGCCTCCAGGTCTCCCAGGCGATCCCCATCACCCGTCATTCGCTGGTGTTTGGTGTGGATTACCTGGCAAGCACCATTGATCGGGTGCCACGTCACCTGCAGGGCCGACTGGGCGGTTTTGGCAGGATTTCCGGACTTCGGCACGATGCGCTGATTGGCAACAACCTGCTCTTTCTCAACCTGACCTACCTGCATCGACTGGATCAACAGAGCATGTTGCCGGTAGACCTCCCACTTTACCTGGGGGTTTCCGTAGAGGCTGGCAATGCCTGGGCAACCCAGGACGAGATCACCCCATCTGACCTGCTGTTTTCCGGCCTGCTCATGCTCGGCATGGACACGCCACTTGGCCCGCTCTACTTCGGGTATGGCAAAACCGAAACAGACAGTGAAGCCTTCTACGTACGCCTGGGGTACAAACGGCAACAGTAACCAGAGCACCAACTGCCGCACAGGAGCAGATATGACAGAGACCAACGCAAACGCCTATGTCGGCCTCGCACGGCGATTTGACCAGGGCAATACTTTTATCCGGCGGGCTGACGGCGTTGACACCCACAGTTACCAGGACCTGGAGCACATCAGCGCAGCCTATGCGAACCGGTTCAGGACCATGGGACTCAGCAGGGGCGACCGGGTCATCGTGCAAGTTGAAAAAAGTGCCGAATGCCTATTCATCTATTTTGCCTGCCTGCGATCGGGGCTCATTTACCTGCCGCTGAATACGGCATACCAGGCACACGAGGTGGAATATTTCTGTGCTGATGCAACACCGGCGCTGGTCATCTGCGATCCGCTCCAGGTTGACACATTCAGGCGATTCACCGATTGCACCATACTCACCCTTGATGCACAGGGTGCGGGTACGGCCACAACGCCGGCACGGGGCGAAACGTTTCGGAATGTCGCCAGCCAGCCGGACGACACAGCGGTCATCCTCTATACCTCGGGTACAACCGGCAGGCCCAAGGGCGCAATGATCACCCACAGGAACCTGGTGGCGAACGCCGAGGCCCTGCATACCGCCTGGGGATGGGTGCCCGGTGACGTGATGCTGCATGCGCTGCCCATTTTCCACATCCACGGCCTGTTTGTGGCAACCCACCTTGCAGTCCTTAATGCCAGCCCCGTTATCCTTCTGGACAAGTTTGATCCCGCGACCGTCATCCGCCTGTTCCGGGAGGCCACCGTCTATATGGGAGTCCCTACCAATTACGTGCGCCTGCTGGCCAACCCGGCGCTGGATCGGGAGGCCTGCAGCAACATGCGACTGTTCACCTCCGGGTCTGCACCCTTGCTGGTACCCACCTTCCAGGAATTTGAGGCACGCACAGGCCACACCATTGTTGAGCGTTACGGTATGACAGAAACAGGAATGAACACATCCAACCCGCTGGAGGGCAAACGCAAGCCCGGTACCGTGGGACCACCACTGCCGGGTGTTTCGCTGAAAATTGTCGACGATGTCGGCGACAGGGTCACACCCGGCGACACTGGCAACCTGTTGGTCCGGGGTGACAACGTATTCAGCGGTTACTGGCAGATGCCGGAAAAAACCGCCGCGGAATTTGACCCTGACGGCTACTTCAGGACCGGCGATCTGGCAAGCGAAGATGAGGACGGATATATCTCTATCGTGGGCCGATCCAAGGATCTGGTCATCAGCGGTGGGCTTAATGTCTACCCGAAAGAAATTGAATCCCTGATTGATGATATACCCGGGGTGGTGGAATCGGCCGTCATTGGCCTGCCGCACCCGGATTTTGGCGAGGCGGTCACCGCGGTTGTTGTCCGTGAACCAGGGTCCCAACTGGTTGAAAGTGATGTGATCACCTTCCTGCGGGAACGTATTGCCAACTTCAAGGTGGCCAAGCACGTTTTTTTTGTGGATGAACTGCCCCGCAATACCATGGGCAAGGTTCAGAAAAATGTCCTGCGGGAGTCCCTGCGGGACGCCGTTGATCCCGCATGAAACGTATTGGCGTACTTGCTTCCAGTCGCGGAACCAACTTTCAGGCCATCATTGACGCCTGCGCTGCGGGCCGCATTCCGGCACAACCGGTGGTGGCAATCAGTAACAACAGCAAGGCGCTCGCACTTGAGCGGGCGCGACGTGCTGGCATTGCTGCCGTTCACCTGTCCAGCGCCACACATCCCGACCCGGCACAGCTTGACCTGGCGATCAGGGACTCCCTGGTAGAACATGGTGTTGACCTGGTGGTCACGGCGGGCTACATGAAAAAACTGGGAGAACAGACGCTGGCCGCCTTTCGTGGGTGCATCATCAATGTACACCCCTCCCTGCTGCCAAAACACGGTGGCCAGGGAATGTACGGGATGAATGTGCATCGTGCCGTCATTGCGGCGGGTGACAGCATGACGGGCATTACCATTCACCAGGTAGACGTAGACTACGACACCGGCGCCATCATTGGACAGCTTTCAATTCCCGTGCTGGCTACAGATACCCCCGAAACCCTCGCGGCCAGGGTACTCGAACTCGAACATGATTTCCTTATTAACACACTGGCGGAGCTCCTTGACGCTTGACAAATGCGAGCCGATCACTAATCCTCCCTACCCATGAAACGGACAGCCTTCATTGAAACCACCATAATCTGCATTATTCGATCGCGAATGGTGGGTTGACGCCTGATCCGAGGCTTCACAAAAACCCGCCCAACGGCGGGTTTTTTCGTTTGAGCACCACACAAACCAAGAGCAGAACAGTGAGCGAAACAGACAACAGCACAGAGAGTTTCTCATTTGTCGAGTCCGAACACCGGGTACTCGAACTGTGGAAGCGCGAGGATGTATTCCAGCGGTCCCTGGCCCAGACCCGCAACAACAAGCCGTACATCTTCTATGACGGCCCCCCGTTTGCAACTGGCCTGCCTCACCATGGTCATCTCGTTGGGTCCATTCTCAAGGATACGGTGCCGCGCTACTTCACCATGAAAGGCTATTACGTTCAGCGACGCTTTGGCTGGGACTGCCACGGCCTGCCCATTGAACACGAAATTGACAAGGCGCTGGGCATGTCATCGCTTGAGGCTGTGGAGAAGCTGGGGGTGAAAGGCTACAACGATGAATGCCGCAAGATTGTCCAGCGCTATACCAGCGAATGGGAGAGCACCATTACCCGCATCGGCCGCTGGGTCGATTTTGAGAATGACTACAAGACCATGGACCCCTGGTACATGGAGAGCGTCTGGTGGGTCGTCAAGCAACTGTGGGAAAAGGACCTGATCTATCGCGGTGAGAAAGTTGTACCTTTCTCAACGGCGCTTGGCACCGTCCTGTCGAACTTCGAAGCAGGCTCCAACTACCAGGACGTGCAGGATCCGGCTGTTACCGTGCTCTTCAGGCTCAATGAAGAAGATGCCTTCATTGCTGCCTGGACCACAACACCCTGGACGCTACCATCGAACCTGGCACTGTGCGTTGGCCCGGAAATCGAATACGTCAGGGTGCACGATGCCGAGCTGGATGCAGATATTTATGTTGCCGCTGAACGGCTGGAGGACTTTGGCAAAGGCCGGTCCCAGGAGGTTGTCAGCACCTGTACGGGCAAAGATCTGGTTGGCCTGACCTACCAACCCCTGTTTGACTATTTTGCGGATCTCGAGAACGTGGGTGCTTTCCAGGTTGTCATGGACGAGTATGTCTCGACGGAAAGCGGCACCGGTATCGTGCATCAGGCCCCGGCTTTTGGTGAAGATGATTTTCGCGTACTCAAGGCAGCAAACATTGATGCCATTGTTTGCCCGGTCGATATGAGTGGCCAGTTCACCAGCGAGGTGCGTGACTTTGCCGGTATGCACGTCAAGGAAGCGGACAAACACATCATTCGAAAACTGAAAGAAGAAGGGAAACTGTACCGGCAGGACGTGATTAACCACAGCTATCCCTTCTGCCCGCGTTCCGACACGCCCATTATCTATCGCACCATCGACTCCTGGTACGTCCGGGTCGAGCAGATCAAGGACCGACTGGCCGCCAACAACCAGAACATCAATTGGGTACCGGCTCATCTCCGTGATGGCCGCATGGGCAACTGGCTGGATGGCGCCATCGACTGGGCAATATCGCGCAACCGCTACTGGGGTACACCTTTACCGATCTGGATCAACGACAGCAATGGCAAAGCCCGGTGTATCGGCTCTATTGACGAACTGGAACAACTCACGGGTGTGCGTGTCACTGACCTGCACCGGGAAAACGTTGATGAACTCACATTTACCGTTCCGGGTGAAGCGGGTAGCTACCGCCGAATTGAGGAGGTACTGGATTGCTGGTTCGAATCCGGTTCAATGCCCTATGCACAGCTGCACTATCCATTCGAGAACCAGGCAATGTTTGAGCAGGGTTTCCCGGCCGAGTTCATTGCCGAGGGGCTGGACCAGACCCGGGGCTGGTTCTACACGCTGATTGTGCTCGGCACCGCCCTTTTTGATACCCATCCGTTCAAGAACGTTATTGTCAACGGCATCGTGATGGCCGAAGACGGCAAAAAAATGTCGAAACGCCTGCGCAATTACACACCACCCGATGAACTCATGGAAACCTACGGTGCTGACGCGCTGCGCCTCTACCTGATCAACTCAGGCCTGGTGCGAGCTGAAGAACAGCGGTTTTCCGATGCCGGCGTCAAGGACATGGTGCGGCGTGCGCTCCTGCCCTGGCTGAATGCCTTCAGGTTCTTCGAAACCTATGCGGGAATCGATAACTGGCGGCCGACGCCGCAGACGCCCGTATCAGACAACATCATGGACCGCTGGATACTGTCGCGGCTGCAGTCACTGAAAGCCAATATTGCGACCGAAATGGAGAGCTACAGGCTCTATAACGTGGTACCTGAGCTGTTCGAGTTTATTGAAGACCTGACCAACTGGTACATCAGGCTGAATCGCGGCCGCTTCTGGGCCAGTGGCAAAAGTTCGGACAAGCACGCGGCATTCTCCACCCTGTACCGCACGCTGCATGAACTCAACCTCACCATGGCACCTTTTGCACCCTTTCTTGCCGAAACCCTGTTTCAGCAGATGAAACCTTTCACCGACCAGAACGAGGGAATTTCCGTACACCTGTGCCAGTATCCCGTACCCGAAGACGCGCTGATCAATCCGGTGCTGGAACGTGCGGTGACCCGCATGCAGCACATCATCCTGCTGGGTCGTCAGAAGCGAAACCAGGCAAAAATCAAGACCAAAGTCCCCCTGTCGGCACTCACCATCATCCACCAGGACGAGGCCTTGCTGGCTGAGATATCCAAGCTGGCGGACTATATCCAGGCTGAGCTGAACGTAAAGACGCTGGACTACAGCACGGATGAAAACCAGTTCATCAACCTGTACGCAAAACCCAATTCACCCGTGCTGGGTAAAAGGCTGGGCAAAGAATTTGGTCGCTATCGCGCCCTGATCGAAGGCCTCAGCAGCGCAGAGATTGATGCACTGACCGAATCGGGCAGTATCAGACTGGGTGACGAGGATTTTGCGACAGATGATGTGCTTGTCTACCGGGAAGCCCGCGAGGGTACCAACGCCGTGTCTGACAGGTTTATCTCCATCGACATGGACTGCACGCTCAACGATCAGCTTGTCCTCGAAGGGCTGGCACGGGAGGTTGTCAGCCGTATCCAGCGTTCACGGCGCGACCTCGGGTTTAATGTCGTGGATCGCGTGGATATTGCCTATCGGGCCAGCGGTATGTTGGCGGATGCAATCGCGCAGCACGCGGATTACATCACCCGGGAGACCCTCGCTCTCTCGCTGGTACCCGACGAGGATGCGCGGGACCTGACTTTTGAAGTGGAGGACCATCAACTGGGGATGACCCTGACCCGCGTGACCTGACAGGCGCTGCATGTCAGCTCCGGATGTTTGTAAACAAGAATGCGTAACCAGACTGCGACGAGGCGACCGGGTTCAGACTGTTGGCGAAGACCTGGTCGCCTGTGCCAGCGACGCCCGCACGATATCCAGAAACTCGTCCACGCTGAACGGTTTCTTGACGAATGTTGCGCCGGGGTCATTCTGTATGTGCCTTGAAACCTGGCCTTCCTGGTAGCCGCTCATCAACACGACCGGCACGCTTGACCCACCCCGTCGGAGCTGCTGGTAAACCTCGGTTCCCGACAGTTTGGGCATGGTGCAATCGAGCACCAGG
Organism: Pseudomonadota bacterium; assembly: GCA_047947185.1. Taxonomy (GTDB): domain Bacteria; phylum Pseudomonadota; class Gammaproteobacteria; order Pseudomonadales; family Azotimanducaceae; genus JANQJA01. Next base: position 4,488,869 of record CP170502.1, on the reverse strand, counting down.
AGATCAAAGCCACCTCGACCCTGCCGTTCAAGCAGATCCAGCGTTTCCCGCCCATCTTCGGTGAAAGTCAGGTCTGCCTGCAGCGGCGCGAGTACAGAAGCCAGCAGGCTGCGAATTCGCGAGTCGTCATCGGCAACCAGGATACGGGGTGCCGTTTGCCCGGCTGAAAGTTCCGGCGTTGGCACCAGCGGATCGCTGTCGACCACGGCCACAGCCGGGAAACAAACCGTAAACTCGGTACCGAAACCTGGGGTTGATTCCACGCTGATCACACCCTGGTGCTGACGGACAATTCCCGACAGGGACGCCAGCCCAAGGCCGCGGCGAGTTTCCCTGTCCGAGTAGAAAGGATCAAATATCCGCGCCATCTGTTCACCGGAAATACCCACGCCGGAATCCTGCACCCGGAGGTACAGGTACGCGCCAGGCTCTTTGTCCTCGGCAAAAAAGCAGCTGCGTAAACGAGTCTCGTCCAGATCAAGCAGACCCGTGGTCACCACAATACTGCCCGGTTCATCCCGCAGCGCGTCCACCGCATTGGCGATCAGGTTCATGATCACCTGGCCCAGCTGGCTGGCATCACCCCGCATGGCCGGCAGCCCCTCTGCCAGCTGTTCGGTAAAGTTGACCTTGGCCGGCACAATCGAATGCACCAGGCCTTTCATCCCGGTGTAGACGCGGGATATATCAAGCGCGACAAACTCAATGGATCCCTTGCCGGCATACACAAGCATCTGGGACGTGAGCTCCACGGCCTGGCGTGCGCCGGACATCACCATGTACAGGTCTTTTCTCACCTCACTGTCTGCCGGCAGTTTCTTTACGGCAAGGCTGGCGTAGCCCAGTATGCTGGTCAGCATATTATTGAAGTCATGGGCAATCCCGCCGGCCAGTAACCCGAGGCTCTCGAGTTTCTGCACCTGGGTAAACTGGGCCTCGAGCCTGTTCTGATGTTCAGCCACCAGGCTGATGGTTCTGTCCCGCCGCTGTGTTTCAAATAGGCTGCGTTCTGCCAGCAATAGCGCAAGACAGATACCCAGGAGTGGCGGCAGGACACCACGTACCAGTCTGTCGGACCAGTCAAGCATTCCACCGGCCTGCAGGCCAATCCCGGCGACAAAAAGCAGAATCGTCAGGCCGAGGCATACTGTTGCAACGTTCGGTCGAAATCGCACCAGCAGGACCACAACCCCAAACATCAGTCCTGTCACCAGCAGGGGCCAGGCCAGGGGCACGTCTACAAACACCAACAGCAGGTACAGGGTAGCCAGCGCCAACATTGTCCTGGCGGGATATGGCTCCGAAACGGCATCGGCCATAACGCCTGCCAACATCACGGCGATACTCGCCAGCAGGCCAAGTTCCAGCGATACAGGCAAAGGATCAAGCAGATGCAGCGCAGTGGCGGCCAACAAAGCAACCGAGCCAAAGCCGAGAAAACGGTACCCGGTCCGACGGTATAGATATGCCACTGCAAGTACCAGCAGCAGCGCGGCAATCAGGAATTCCGTCTGGCTCAGCATGTCGGACTCATGGCGAAGTATCGGGATCGCGAGTTTCCACCCCGGTGCGAGGGCTGTCAAATCTGCCGTCGCTCAGGGTTGCCAGTTTCCTGTATGATTTCGTCTTCTGCTTGACCCACGCCCCAGGATCTTGCCATGGACGAACGCTTTGATGCTCCCCTGTCAACCATTGCGGATGCTATCCGGCAAAAACAGGTCAAGTCAGTGGACCTGGTAAGGGGGTTTCTTGACCGGATTGAACAGGTCAACCCGGCCCTGAACGCCGTGGTATTGTCAACGGCAGAACTGGCGCTGAAGTACGCAGAAAAATACGACGCGGAACTGAGGGACGGCCAGATCCGCGGCCCCCTTCATGGTATCCCCATGACTATCAAGGACAGCCTTGATACCAGCGATGCCATCACCACCTGGGGAACCCTGGGCCGAAAGGACTACCGACCGGGCCGTGACGCAACTGTTGTTGCCCGCCTGAAACAGGCCGGTGCAATTATGCTGGGCAAGACCAATACACCGGAGTTCACCCTGTGGTTCCAGACCGACAACCTGGTCTATGGCAGAACCAACAATCCGTACAATCCCGAACTCACGCCGGGCGGCAGCAGTGGCGGCGCTGCCGCTATCATTGCCGCCGGCGCGTCTCCTTTTGATATAGGTACAGACACAGGTGGCAGTATTCGTCTGCCCAGCCACTTCTGCGGCATCGCGGGAATCAAACCCACCACCGGACTCGTACCCTGCACCGGTAATGCACTGCCAAGCTCCGGGCTGATTGCCCCCCTGTCACAACCCGGTCCCATGGCGCGATATGTTGATGACCTCACCCTGTTGCTCAACATTATCAAGGGGCCGGATCTGGTTGATCCGCATGTCCTGACCAGTACCACCATTGATCCTGGCAGCGTAGATGTCAAATCACTGCGTATGGCTTTCCACACGGACAACGGGATCAAGACGCCGGACAGGGACATTGTCAGTGCCGTACAGGCTGTGGTCGACCAGCTAAGGGACAGGGGACACCCCGTCGTTGAGGCCCGCCCCTCGGGGGTGGAAATGAGCAGTTTTATCGTTTCCCGCGTATTTGGCGCGGACGGTGGCGAGATGGTGGAAGCCCTGCTTGAGGATGCCAGGACATCTACCCCCAGCCCCAGAATTGCCGCCAGCCTGAACCGGCAGGACGCTGGCATCAGCAATCGCGAGTTCGCCCGGGTGATCGAACTCTGGGACAATTACCGGAGTTCCATGCTGGGATTCTTTAACGATTTTGATGTCCTGATCTGCCCGGTAAATGCCCATACGGCCATACCCCACGGGCAGGAAGAGGACATGGCGGCTTACAGCTACACCATGGCCTACAATCTGAGTGGGTGGCCCGGTGCTGTCATCCGCTGTGGCACCTCCAGCACCGGCATGCCAATTGGCCTGCAGATTGTTGCCCGACCTTTCCGGGAAGATATCTGCCTTGCCCTTGCAGGTTACCTGGAGAAGATGCTGGGCCCGTTTGCCGCGCCTGGCATCAACGCTTTAAACCGGAATCCGGAATAAAACGTCAAACAAACATGCAAATTGCGCGTATAACCGTGTTTTTCTATCCCCTTATCGTGGTTCGCTGGCATAAGATGCGCTCGGAATTTATGCTAGACGCCGCCTGACAGGGTCTTTTTACAGAATTTCGAGCGAAAGTAATGAAAAAGGGACAATTTATGAGCTTCAATTCTCTAGCCGGATCTCTTGCGCTGGCCGGTGCCATGACCATGGCCGGCATGGCACTACCCGGGACAGCAGAGGCTGCAACACTTGCAGAAATCTATGAGTTGGCTGTCGCCAACGACCCGCAGCTGGCATCCGCCAAAGCGAGCTACCAGGCACGACGGGAAGTGATTGGCCAGGCAAGGGCGGGGCTTTTACCAAACGCATCGGCCACCATCAATACGTCCTACAGTGACAGCACGAGAAGTGCCGGAGACGTTTTTGGCGGCTTCGCAGCACCGGCTACAACGACTACAGGTAACACCAACTCCTGGTCGGTACAGGTCACCCAACCGCTTTTCAACATGAGTCGCTGGTTCACGTTTCAGCAGTCCAGGAACATTGAGGCCCAGGCTGCAGCCAATTTTGCCGCTGAGCAGCAGGCGCTGATTTTTCGCGTATCCGACAGCTACCTCAGCATCCTCGAGGCGCAGGACCGGCTGAGCGCCGCCCGTGCTGAGCGTGATGCGGTCCAGCGCCAGCTTGAGCAGGTGCAACAGCGGTTTGACGTGGGCCTTGTGGCCATCACCGATGTCCTGGAATCGACCGCTGCTTTTGACAGTTCCACGGTCAACGTCATTGAAGCCGAGGGGGCCCAGGTGGTCACCTTTGAAACCCTGCTGCGACTGACGGGTCAGCCCTATCGGGAAGTTTTTGGGCTGTCACAGGAGTTCCCGGTAGAATTCCCCGAGCCCCGTGACGAAGAAGCCTGGGTCAAGGCGGCGCTGGCAGGCAACTTTGAACTTGCCGCCGCACGCGAGGCTGTGGAGAGTGCACGCCGGGCCATACAGGTTGCCCGAAGTGGCCACTTGCCAACAGTTGACGCCCGCATCAGTCATCAGGACACCACCAACAATACTCTTACAGTGATTGCGGGTGGAACACCTTCCGGCAGCGCAGATTCAGAGCAGACCGTTGCTGCAATATCATTGAACGTCCCGCTGTTCAGCGGCCTCTCGACCATGTCCGCGGCAAAACAGCGCGGTTTTGAACTGGAAGCAGCCCAGCGCACCTTTGACCTGACCCAGCGCACGGTGGTGGAAAACACCCGTAACCTGTACAGCGCCATCAATACGGACGTCGCCCGGGTCCGGGCGCGGCTGCGCGGCATCGAGTCAAGCCAGAGCGCCCTTGATGCGACCCAGACAGGCTATGAAGTAGGTACGCGTAACATCGTTGATGTCCTTCTGGCACAACAGCGCCTGTTTGCAGCCCAGTTCCAGTATGCCAGCGCAAGGTATCAGTACATCAGGGATACCCTCAGGCTCAAGCAGGTTGTTGGATCGCTCTCACCCAGCGATATCTATGAACTCAACGAGTTTATTGCAGGCAGTGAGGCGGTTGACAAAATCACGCCGACGACCCGGTAAAGGAACCATGCCGCAATAATGCACTCTATGTAACATCTGCTGATTCAAGGTGGCCTGATGAACTCTCGGCTGATGATTTCCATAGCGGCGCTGGCTATTGTCGGCGGCCTCGTTTTTGTTTCCCTGTCTGGTGAAGATGAGCGGACAATCCCGGCGGGGACCCTGGCGGATGCTGCTGAACCCGCGTCCATCGACCACCTGACCGAGGACGAAAGCAATAACATCGCGGTTTACCGCGATGTCAGCCCTTCTGTTGTCTTTGTGACCAACACCCAACTGCAGCGTAATCTCTTTTCGCTGAACGTCATGGAAATCCCCCGCGGCAGTGGCACAGGATTCGTGTGGGACACGAGCGGCCTGATTGTAACCAACTTCCACGTGGTCTACCGTGCCAACAAGATCACCATCAATCTCTCGTCGGGCAAAAGTTACGAGGCGCAACTTGTGGGTGCGGCACCGGAAAAGGATATTGCCCTGCTCCGCATCGACGCGCCCGACGAAGTCCTTAACCCAATTCCCCTTGGTGACTCCGAACAATTGTCTGTTGGTCGCAAGGTGCTCGCCATTGGCAATCCGTTTGCGCTGGACACCACCTTGACCGTTGGCGTGGTTTCAGCGCTCGGCCGCGAAATCAAGTCAATCACCAATCGCACCATCAAGGATGTTATCCAGACAGATGCCGCTATCAACCCCGGCAACTCCGGCGGCCCCCTGCTCAACTCCCGGGGTGAACTGGTTGGTGTCAACACCGCAATCTTCAGTCCCAGCGGTGCCAGTGCCGGCATCGGCTTTGCTATTCCGGTTAATGCCGTAAAGCGAATCATCCCCCAGTTGATTGACCACGGTAAGCTATTCCGGCCGGTACTGGGAATAGAAACGCTGAGCGATTCCTGGGCGGGCAGACTGCGAGTCAAGGGTGTACCCATCCTCTCCGTACGCAAAGGTATGCCGGCCGACATTGCCGGTATGGTGGGCGTCAGGGAAGACTTCCGCGGCAATATCCGCCTCGGCGACATCATTATTGCCGTTGCTGATGAGCCGGTCACCAATGAGGATTCCCTGCTGTCCCAACTCGAACAGTTTGAACCGGGTGATGTCGTTAAGGTCACCACAATGCGGGACGATGAGATATTCAACTACGAGGTCAAGCTCGTCGCACCCGATGAGTAACCGTAGAGGAGAACCATGAAAACAAGAACAACAAGCCCATGTTCCTTGCGTCACTGACCAGACTCCAGAAAGAGGCATTTTTCTGCCTTGCACACAATGTGGTTGTCTCCGACGGCGAATTGTCAGCCGGTGAGCGCGAGATGATGCAGGAGATGCGCACGGAGCTTGGTATCCCGCCCGCGTTTGAACCGCGTTACATACCGCTGGCCGGCATAGAGGATGTTTTTGATACCCGGCGCTCGAGGATCATTGCCCTCTTGTCGCTGATCCGGCTGGGCTGGGCTGACGGCGCTTTTGAAATTGAGGAACAGTGCCTTCTGGACGATGTACGCCGCGCTTTTGGGGTCTCCGACACTGAATTTGGTGTCGTTCGTAGCTGGGTGCAGCGACTGGTGTCCCTTGAACGCGAGGCACAACTCATGATGGCCGCAGAGTGACCGGCCCAGGCCGGAAGAATACCGGGCAAGCGTCGGCATCCAGGCCCCTGGGCTTGCTGGTTTTGTCCCTGCTGGCAGCCCTCACCGCCTGCACCACCACACCCGACGCCATCAGTTCCAGCGAACAGCTACTTATCCAGCCACCGGCGGGCTGGAAACAGGTTTACCAGTTCAACAACAGCGAGACCCGGCTGGCGGATTTTGTCCCGCCCGACGAGAGTGCCCTGATCTGGCAGGAAAAGCTGTCACTCGAATCCCATGCCCGCCTGAAAACGACAGACCCCATTGAGATACTGTTGGCTGAGGTCAGGCGGCTACAGGACACCTGCACCTTCGTGCAGCACTTCAATCTGTTTGCCGGTCTTGAAAACGACTATCCCACCTCAGTGCGGTTGATCATGTGCGGCGAAAACAGGTCACTCGCAAAAGGGGAAGTCAGCCTGAACAAGGCAATCCAGGGTGAAGACTATCTTTATATCATCCGCCTGACCCGCCGGGTGCCGCCATTTGAGCCCCATCAGCCCGAGGTCCGCGACGAGGAAGTGGCGGACTGGGCAACCTTCATGCAGCGGGTCAGCCTCTGCAATCCGGATCGGGGCAATGCCCACCCCTGCCCCCAGTAAAGGCTGACAGCCGGCACAGCCACCTTCCGCTGGCGCTGTTGGCCGGCAGTCCGCCAATATTCGCCCATGCTGCGCAACCTGTCCTTCTTGCTGCTGCCCGCAAGGTGCCTGCTCTGCCTGGCACCCGGAAGCCACGGCATTGACCTGTGCCGCAACTGCAAGGCGGACCTGCCCTGGATAACCTGCGCCTGCCCGCGTTGTGGCTTGCCGATGGCGCTTCCTGGTCCTGCCTGTCGTACCTGTTGGCAGGCACCACCCCCTTTTCAGCAATGTATCGCCCCACTGCGTTATGCCACGCCGGTCGACAGGATGATCCAGGCATTCAAGCAGGGTAACCTGCTCTTCGGCCATACGCTGGCACAGTTGATTACCCCTGAGGTCATGAAGGGAGCGCGCCCGGACGTCCTGGTGCCTGTTCCCCTGCACCCCTCGAGGCGCAGGTCCCGCGGTTTCAACCAGGCATTGGAAATAAGCCGCGTCATTGCTGCTGATACCGGCATCCCCCTCGATCCGGCCCTGTGTCAGCGCATCATCAACACGCCTGCACAACGACTGTTAAATCGCCAGCAGCGGCAAAAGAACCTGCGTGGTGCATTCATCGCGAGCACCCGCGCCGCGGGTCAGCATGTCGGGCTTGTTGACGACGTTGTCACAACAGGCGCGACTGTCAGCGAGATTGCCACAACCCTGCTCCGCGCCGGGGCAACAGCAGTTTCAGTTTTTGCCCTGGCGCGAACGCCGTTTGACGTTTAGCAGCCTGCTTTCGTGGACCTCTTACCAGGCCATCTGGCGGCCGTTTACCGGGCAATGCACCACTATGGTAAAGTGCCGTCATCAGTAGACCAGGCCCGACACGTTATGGAATCGCTACAATTTTGGCCGGGTGTCGCCCCCCCGGCAAGCTGGGATGACAGCCACCACATTGTGATTTCTGATGGCGAAATACTGTCCATCGAGAACGCCAGACCCTGGCGACCGCTTAATGATGATGAGTACCGCTGGCTGGGCATGGCGCAGATTGAACAGCACTATCTTGGCATGCTTGGCGACAAGCCGGTTTTCGCGTCGGAAGTAGACCCGGAAGCCGAGGAGCCGCCCGGTTATGAGTTCAATACACTCTGGGCTTTCCTTGGCAAGGTCGACGAGCCTGTCTTTAACCTGATTTCCCGGGCCAAGCAGATTGTCGAGTGGCATCACGACCACCAGTTCTGTGGCAAATGTGGCCGCCAGACAACTGCCTCGGAGCTCGATCGGTCACGCAAGTGTGAAGACTGTAACCTCCTGTTTTATCCCAGGCTGTCGCCTTCCATTATTGTGCTGGTCACACGTGGAGAAGAACTGCTGCTGGCACGCAATGCCCGCGCTCGCGGAAACTTCTTCTCGACCCTCGCTGGATTTGTGGAGCCTGGTGAGTCCATTGAAGAGACTGTACATCGTGAGGTCATGGAAGAAGTGGGCATCCGCATCAGGAACCTGCAGTACTACGGCAGCCAGGCCTGGCCATTCCCCAATTCCCTGATGCTTGGCTTTCATGCTGAATACGACTCGGGCGAGTTTGTCTTCCAGGACGAGGAGATTGCAGAGGCACGTTGGTTCCACTACCGGGAATTGCCCAATCGCCCAACGGGGGTATCCATCGCTGGCCGTCTTATTGACGCCTATCTGCGCCGCCTCGAAAACGGGGGATGAACGAAGATCTCGCCGCGCTCTGGCTGACGTTCAAACTCGCAGCTGTGACAACCCTGATACTGGTGGTTGTCGGTACACCGGCCGCCTGGTGGCTGGGGCGTACCAGGAGCCGTTGGCGGGTGCTTGTCGAACCGCTGATTGCCCTGCCAATTGTCCTGCCTCCCACGGTCATGGGTTTTTACCTGCTCATTGCCTTTGCGCCTACCGGGCCGCTTGGGCAGGCTTTTGAATCCCTGACCGGCAGGCAACTGGCCTTTACGTTTGAGGCGCTTGTTATCGGTTCGGTATTCTATTCGCTGCCCTTCTACGTCCAGCCCCTGCAGGTCGCCTTTGAGGGATTGTCAGAGCAGTTACTCGAGTCTGCCCGAACCATGGGTGCAGGGCCATTTGACCGGTTCTTTTCGGTGGTTGTGCCCGTTTGCAGACGGGGTTTCATTATTGGTTCCTGCCTCGCATTTGCCCATACTGTGGGCGAGTTTGGGATTGTGCTAATGATCGGCGGGAGCATTCCGGGCGAAACCCGCGTGTTGTCAATTGCCCTGTTTGAGCAGGTAGAGACGCTCAACTACACCCGTGCACACATCCTCGCCGCCGGCCTGCTGCTGTTTTCGTTTCTCCTGCTATGCATGGTCTACACCCTGAACCGCAGGTACCAGACGCTGGTATCACCGGGGAGCGACCGGTGATTACCGCAAGTCTCACAATCAGGCGCAGTCAACGCTACCAGTTGGACGTCGAGCTTTCGGTGCCCAATGGCGTGACAGCGCTGTACGGCCCCTCAGGTGCCGGCAAGACCACCATCCTCCGGTTTCTGGCAGGCCTGGAACGCGGGCGAACTGGCGACCGGATTGATATTCGCAACGAGGATGTCACCTGGCATTCCGCGACCCGGTATCTACCCGTCCACAAACGCCGCGTCGGTTATGTCTTTCAGCAGCCCCAGCTATTGCCTCACCTGACAGTCATCGACAACCTGAATTATGCGTCCAGGCGGGCGGCGCCCGGTGGTATTGCGCTGGCGCAAATCTGTGAGTGGCTATCCCTGCAGCCGCTGCTTAATGAGCCCGTAACTGGCCTCTCCGGTGGCGAGGCGCAGCGCGTCGCCATAGCCCGAACCCTGGCCAACAACCCGCAATTGATCCTGATGGACGAACCCCTCGGCAGCATCGACCAGCAGGCCCGCAGTCGCATTCTTGCTGACCTGGCCCGCGTCAGGCGGGCGTTGGACGTGCCCCTGGTCTACGTCAGTCATTCACTGGATGAAATCAATTTTCTCGCAGACCGGGTCTACGTCATCGAAAACGGCAAAATCATCACGAGCGGCAGTGTCTTTGACGTCAGCAGCAGCCTGGACATCGGTCGTGGTGATGAGAACTCCTACGCTACTGTCATTGCTGGCCAGGTGGCAGGGTATGACGGAGATTTTGCCCTGGCGAGCGTCGATATCGGCGGTGCCAGCTTTTATGTCCACTGTGACAGCCTGCCACCGGGCACCAGGGTCCGAATCCGGGTGCCTGCCACTGATGTCAGCATCAGTCTCACGCGCCCCACGGGCACCAGTATCCTGAATGTGATACCTGCACGTATCAAAGCGATCCGGGAAGAGGCATCATCACACAGCGTGCTGGTTCTACTTGCCTCTGGCGATGCAACCCTGCTCGCCCGCATTACCAAAAAATCGCTTGCCGTGCTTGGTTTACAGCCAGGCCAGCAGGTATTTGCCCAAATCAAGGGAGTGGCCCTTTTGACGCACAATGAGTGACCTTCATCCATTTGCCAGACTGACACCGGACACCGTCATGGATGCAGTTGACAGCACCGGACGACGCTGTGATGCCCGCATTCTCGAATTGAACAGCTATGAGAACCGGGTTTACCAGATTGGTATTGAGGATAGCGACCCGCTTGTCGGCAAGTTTTACCGACCTGATCGATGGACTGACGCGCAGATACTGGAAGAGCACAATTTTACGATCGAACTGGCAGAGATGGATGTTTCCGCCGTGCCGCCAATCAGGTTGGACAGCAGCGGGACGCTGGGCCACTTCAATGGCTACCGGTTTGCTCTTTACCCCAGGCGAGGTGGACGGGCGCCTGATCTCGACAGTGCGGAAAACCTCGAGATTCTCGGACGCCATCTGGGCAGGATTCATGCAGTCGGGGCTCACCGGCGTTTCACCCACAGGCCCAATATTTCTGTTGCCGACTATGGCATTGCGTCAAGGGACTATCTGCTCGGTGAAGGCTTTATTCCCCCGGACTGGCGCAACAGCTATGAGTCGCTGACCACAACAATCCTGGACGCGCTCGACGGCATCTTTGACGGCTTCCGATTTATCCGGTTGCACGGTGATTGCCATATGGGCAATGTCCTGTGGCGGGATGACCTGCCTCACTTTGTTGACTTTGACGACGCCAGGAATGGCCCGGCAATCCAGGACCTCTGGATGATGTTATCCGGTGAAACACATCTGCAGGGCCAACAGATGGCAAACATACTGTCCGGCTACCGCACGTTTTTCGACTTTGACCTGGCAGAACTCCGCCTGATAGAGCCCCTGCGAACCCTGCGCATCATGTACCACGCAACCTGGCTGGCACGGCGCTGGGATGACCCGGCGTTTCCCCGGGCTTTCCCGTTCTTTAACACCAACCACTACTGGTCCCAGCACCTGCTGCAATTGCGGGACCAGATTGAACGCCTGCAGGCTGAACCTGTCAGGATCTACTGAGCAGAGGGCTCAAAACAGACCGGCAGGTTGTGGCTGACCTTGTTCAGTACCGGGTTGGCATAAAGCCGCAGCCAGGCCGCCTGGTCGCCAGCAGGAACGCCCGCCAGACGTGAGGAGAAGGTTGCGTCAGCGGGCAGGCTGACGCCCGTCGAAAACTGGTCCTTCACCTGCCGATAGACGCTTTCATACTCGCTACCGGGTTCCCGGTCAGCGAGCGCCGCAAGGGCCAGATAGTTGATCGGGAAAATCCTGAGCTGGCCCAGTACAGCCTGGTCAAGCGCTGCTGCCACCGCCTCCGGCGTTTCATAATGCCCGGTTAGCGGCCTGTTAAACGACAGCGAGACGCGCCCCTTCTCTCCTGTCAGACCACGCACAAGGGAAAGCAGGTCTTCCCCGGCCGGTTTCTCGTACCGCCCCTGCGCATTAACAGCGGCAAGCTCCCGCGCCTTCAGCGTATCGCAAGGGTCGTACTCATAAGACAGGGACACCGGCACCAGTGAGAGAGAGCAAATCACCTCGGTAAACGGGCGTTTGCGATCCGCCAGGGTCAGCATCTTGATGACCGCGGGGTCGGTGCGATCAATACCGTCTTTGGCACGCCCCTGGGCCTGCGCGATCCAGATGGAATGACCATCCCTGATGGATTCCTGGATGAAACGGGAAGACTCCAGCAGCGCCGCATACACTGCCCGGGGTGCGCCGCCACTGCGTTTGATAAAAAAGCCCTTGTTCAGCCGCATGAGGTCAGTCGCATACTGTTTTTGCAGGAGGTTGTCTCCCACCGCTATTCGTACCGTGGGAAATCCGCGCCTGTGCAGCGCGTAATCAACCAGCATGGAATCGCCTGCAATATCCCTGTGGTTGCTGATAAAAATGTACGCTTTGCTCGCGTCCAGAAATTCAATGCCGGTCTGTTCGAAGGAGGCCATGGACGACGCAATCAGCCGGGCGACATAATGCTCCACAATTGCCTGGAACTGGCTGATGCTGCCAACGTCGCCCAGCAATCCGGCAAGGCGCCGCCGGGCCACTTTCCTGACCAGCCAGGGTGCAACCGACGCCAGCCGGGGGGAGTCAAACCTGCCAAGCAGATCCACAAACTCATCATTGGCGAGCAGGTTGCTGATTACACCGGGTACTTCATCATCTGTGTAGGGATACATGCTGGAATGGGCCGGCACACCAAAAGACCCGGTATTTTACCCAGTTGTGTGGTGGGCGGATACGCCCACCGTCTGCCACAGGGACTGAGTAATCAGCAGAGCACCCAGCAGGATCAGCACCGCAAAAACGATCCGGCGAATCAGCCGATCTGGCAACAATGGTCCCAGGCGATTTCCCACGAGGGTTGCGACCACAACCAGCGGAATCGACATGGCCGCCAGCACCAGCACCTCCCGGGTGATGTGCCCGGCAACAGCCACAACCAGGGTGCGCCCCAGCGTGGATACCAAAAATGTCGCCAGAAGGGTCGCGCGGGCCACCAGCACGGACATGGGCTGACGATAGATAAACCAGGCCATGGGCGCGCCGCCGGCACCATAGAGCCCACCAATAAGTCCGCCGGCCCCGCCAAAGAGCATGGCCGCCAGGACGCCGGATGGCTGTTCAAAAGGGCGAGGCTGAAACATCAGCAGCGTACCGGCGAGAATGATCACGACACCCAGTGCCAGCCGCAGCAGCTCATAAAAATCGTTTGAGAGATAATCCAGCAGCAGTACACCCAGCAGGGTACAGGGCAGAAGACCAACCAGCAGCGCACGCCAGATCGAGACATCCACATGATGGGTGTTGCGGCGCAGCGCCAACGTTGAATTGACCACCGCAATCAGGCTCACCACGGCTGCCGCAAGCCTGATATCAGCAACACCCAGGAGCGCCACACCGCCCATCACAATCAGTGCCATGGCAAAACCGGTAATCGACTGCACCAGCGACCCCAGCACCACCAGGCCAAGGAAAAGCAGAAAGTCCGGGCCTGTCACCCTGCTGGCCTCATGTTAGACTGCGACTTCTTTTTTTGGGTGTAAGACCAGTGCTCTGGATAAAAACGTTTCATATTCTCTTCGTGATGGCCTGGATGGCTGGCCTCTTCTACCTCCCCCGGATCATGGTCCACTATGTTGAAGGCAAAGCGGCAAATGAGGATGTCCGACGCTTGACGACAATGGCACAAAAACTGTTTGGATTCAGCTCAATCATGGCGGTGATTGCGATTGGCCTTGGCATGTGGCTCTGGATGGGCTGGTGGATGCGGTCCGGTGGCTGGATGCATGCCAAGTTTGCCCTGGTGCTATTGCTGCTGGCCTATCAGTTCCAGTGTTATCGCTACCTTGCACAGATGAAGCGTGACCAGTTGATTCGCAGTTCCCTGTTTTTCCGCGTCTTTAACGAGGGTGCCCTTATCATTGTAGTACCTATCCTGATCCTGGTAGTTGTCAAGCCGTTCTAGGGCAACTTTACCCTTGCGACGGATGTTGCTCCCTGCCGCGTATGAGCTTGTGAACAGACCAGCGCACTACCGGAACTACTGGAGAAACATGATGAAACCACAACTGATAGCCACTGCCCTGCTTGCCGCCCTCTGCCTGCCTGCCCTGGCCGACGATCATCGCCGGGGCAACCCTTTTGAACACCTTGATGCTGACGGTGACGGCCAGATTTCCAGGGCTGAATTCGACACACCCGAAGCCCGGCGATTCCTCGATGCGGATGGCAATGGTGATGGGGCCGTAACCCTGGAGGAAATGCGCGCACATCGGGCTGTTCGGCAGGCAGAAATGATGGCAAAACAAGCTGAGCACCGCCAGAAAATGGAAGCCAGGATGGATAAGATGTTCACGGAGATGGACACCAACGGTGATGGTGCCGTCACGCCGGATGAAGCACACAATGCCGCATTTGCGAGGATGGACCGAGATGGTGACGGTTACCTGACCAAACGCGAGATGAAAAACGCGCGTCCGCCCCATCCTCCTCGCCATGATCGATGAGATGGGGTAGTCGTTGGTCGTCCCGGATGAAGCGGACCTGGTCGCCAGGATTGAGCGTGGAGACGCAACCGCTTTTCAGGTGGTCCTGCGCGACCAGTTGCCCGGCATCAGCCACTATGTGGCCAGGATGCTGGGCAATTCCACCGAGGCCGAGGACATTACCCAGGAGGTATTCCTGCGGCTGTGGACCCAGGCAGGCCGCTTTGACCCGAGCAAGGCAAAGCTTTCTACCTGGTTGTACAACATTGCCCACAACCTCTGTATCGACTACTTCAGAAAACACAACCGCCTCGTTAGCGAAAACAACTTTGAGGATGCGGTAAGCACAGACGAACCCGACACCAGCCATTACGACGGGCTGCGCGCCAAAGAAGTTGAGGCAAGCATAATGCAGTTACCCGAACGCCAGCGGAGTGCCCTGGTGATGTGTCACTATCAGGGACTCTCCAACAAGGACGCGGCAGATATTCTTGACGTTTCGGTTGACGCCCTGGAATCACTGCTGTCACGGGCACGCCGAAAACTTAAAACCCTACTTTCCGACTACAGCACTGACAAAACATGAACACGAACGATCTGAACAAGCTCATCGAGGTGTATGGCACCAGGCAGGAAAACTGGCCGGACGACAGACGCGAGGCAGCGCTTGCACTCATCAGTTCGGATGATTCCGCCCGGACACTTGTCGCCCGGCAGGCAGCGCTCGACCGGGCGCTTGATCTTGTCACTGTACAACCTGACATCAAACGCATTGAGACTGCAATCATGGCGCAATTGCCGCAACCGGCCGGGGGTAGCCTGCTGGACTGGCTGATTGACTACCTGTTACCGGCCAGTTCCAGTCCCGTTGCGATATTCAGGCCTGCGCTCGCGGCCATGCTACCCCTGCTGCTGGGCATAGTGCTTGGCAGCAATATCAGCATTGACAACACTGACATGACCTATTCGCCCGAGGAAGAAATCCTGCTGCTCTCGTTGGCAGACAGCGAAACGGAGTCTCTCCCATGAGCAACAGTCGTCGCCTTATCAACATTGTGCTGATCTGTTCACTGGCGATTAACCTGTTGCTCGTGGGAGGTCTTATTGGTCGCCTCATGGCTGGCCCACCCGCGCGCCCCCTGCCCGATCACCTGGGCTGGATATTGAGGCAGCTGGATGAGCCCGCCAGGGAAAAATTGCGACCTGATCTCAAGGCCCATGCGGCCCGAATTGTACCGCTCCGGCGAGAGATGCGCAGTGCGCAACGCGACTTTGAAGCGGCTGTGTCCGGCGAAACGGTGGACGCCGATGCCGCCGCTGAAGCACTGGCACGTTTACGCACCAGTGCCATGGCCTACCAGGAATCAACCCATCAGAAGATGGTACAAATCCTGGCGACACTGGACAGCAAACAGCGTAACCGCGTCATGCGTTATCTGCGTGACCGGGAGCGGGAAGAACGGCGACCCACCCCACGCCCGGCACCCTAGGTCGACGCTGATCAAACAGGCTACGCAGCCATGTGCCTGTTTGTTCAGCGTCTCCCTGGCTCGTGTATAATCGGCTCCACCATGCCGGCCGGCCCTTTCCATCACTCATGACACCCAACGACGTCACCCTTGCGCTGGAAGATTTTATCGCCCGCGCGCTTGTTGCCAGGGATGCAGATCACTTCACTGTGCCCCTCGACCCGGACTGGCGCTCACCCTGTGAGCTGAATCCGGACACGGATGCGCCAACCACCCACTGGCGCCCGGTCCGTCAGGAGCCCTCTGTTGACTTTCGCGGTCTGGAAAACGCGCTGGAATGTAACATCCATCCTGACATCCAGGCGTTCTACGGCAGTTTCTGGTCGGGCAGTTTTGAAGCCAGGAGTATGGAGGGGCATGTCAGCCTGATTCAGCTCTGGAATGAAGAGGATTTTGATCGCCTGATTGCGAATCTCATTGGCCATGCCCTGGCAAAACAGCGGGCACGTTTGCCTTTCACCGTGTTTTTCGCAACAACCGAGCCGGAATCCGAGCTGTTCCTCAGCATTGAGAATGAAACCGGCTACATCCTGCTGGAAGAACCCGGCCGCCCACCGGTCAAACGGGTAGAAGACAATCTTGCGCGTTTCCTGCGCCGGCTCGATCCCATTGATTCACCCCCGGTAATTTACTGATGTCCAGTCCCAAAAAGGCTTTGCCAGAACAACTGAAAATTGATCCAGTCCGCGAAGTGAGCGGTGAGATCACCCTGCCGGGATCCAAGAGTCTTTCCAACCGCGCCCTGCTGCTCGCGGCACTTGCCAGCGGCACCACCCGGCTGTCCAACCTCCTGCGCAGCGAAGATACAGCCCGCATGATAGAAGCCCTCGAGCAGTTGGGTGTTGGCCTGCAACTGGATGCCGCGGGTCAGACGGCAACCATTACCGGCAATGACGGCCTGTTTGAGCCACCCGCCAATACACACTTTTTCCTGGGAAATGCGGGTACCGCAATCCGGCCGCTTACTGCTGTTCTGTCACTGGTGCCCGGCGTATTCCGGATTGATGGCGACCAGTACATGCATGAGCGCCCCATTGACCACCTGATTGATGCCCTGGTCAAACTGGGCGCTGAGGCCCGATACCTTGGCAAACCGGGCTGCCCTCCCCTTGAACTGACCGGTGGCAAAGTCAGGGGCGGGGCAACCGAACTGCCCGGGAACATTTCCAGTCAATTCCTGACCGCCCTCCTGCTGGCACTGCCGCTGGCAGAACGCGACAGCACCATCACTGTAATTGGCGAGCAGGTTTCCAAACCCTACCTGGATCTCACGCTTTCCATCATGCAGCAGTTCGGCGTGCACGCCAGCCATGACAACTACCAGCAATTCCATGTTGCCGCCGGACAACAGTATCGCTCACCGGGCCACTACCTGATTGAAGGTGATGCCTCCTCGGCCAGCTATTTTTTTGCCGCCGCCGCAATCAAGGGCGGCAGGGTAAGAGTGCACGGTCTTGGCGTCAATTCCGTACAGGGTGATATCCAGTTCCTGGATGTGCTGGAAGCCATGGGGGCAGTAGTCAAGCGGAATGAAACCTGGGTAGATGTGAGCCGTGGTCAACTCCGCGGCATCGACATGGACATGAACCACATCCCCGACGCCGCCATGACTATTGCGACTCTTGCGCTTTTTGCCGAGGGGCCCACGCGCATTCGCAACATCTACAACTGGCGCGTCAAGGAAACTGACCGGATGACCGCCATGGCCACCGAATTGCAGAAGCTGGGCGCTGGCGTTGAGACGGGTGCTGATTACATTGTCATCTCACCACCGGACCAGATCAGAAGTGCCGAAATTGATACTTACGGCGATCATCGTATTGCCATGGCTTTTTCGCTGGCGGCGCTGGGCAACACCAGCATCACCATCAATAACCCGGAATGTACCGCAAAAACATTTCCGGATTATTTTGAGGTGTTCGAATCAGTTTGCCAGCGGTAATCCACCTGATTCCAGCGCAAGCAGGAACCGCTTGGTTTCAATGCCGCCACCAAACCCCGTCAGGCTGCCATTGGTGCCGATAACCCGATGACAGGGAATGACAATGGGCAGGGGATTGCGACCAGACCTTTACCGCGGGTGTCAATAACGGCTTGGAATGAACGCTAACTTCCGTTCATCAACGTGTTTTAGGTCAGTTAAAGTCATTTGGGCGCGGCACGGGCACAAGATCAGTCCGTACGCAGCGGTAAATAACGGATGCGAGTACGACTGTCTCCTACTGAAAGCAATGCACCTCTACCGAGTTCATCTTCCATTTGTCGCAAGGCATGAATCACCGTGTCTCCAATCGCTTCAGGATTGATGTTGTCTGCGCGAAGCTGCACAACGCTCGGTTTTCTACCCTGTGTTGCGGCCAGAATCGCACTGAAATCAAGATCATGAGAGAGAATGACAGAGTTTTCGTGGATGGCAAATTCAACAAGGTCTGTATCTGGTGCATCGTGTGGCCCGACCGTGGACCAATGAACTACCTCAAAGCCAGCATCTGTCAAATATTTCACCCATCTGGGTGACAGGTTCATGTCAATCAGCAGCTTCATCAACCGCCGAGCACTACCTCGCGTTCTTCAGAACGCCACGCTGCATAGCGCAAGGCCTGGAAAACATCCTCTTTTTCAAGGTAGGGATAGTCAGACAGTATCTCTTCAATGGTATGGCCGGCGCCAATCTGACCCACCACCATGCCCACAGTCACACGCAGACCACGAATGCAGGGTTTACCACCCATTACTGCTGGGTTCTGAGTAATTCGCTCAAATTCCAACATCGTGCCTCCCCACCTTTATCGGTTGAATCATCTTGGGAAACGACTACGGTAGCAGGGCGATTAGTAAGAATAAACACCCTTTTTCAACATTCAGAAAGGTATCGCCATCCCCAGGATTTGCCTGTGATCCCCTCTTTCCGCAGCCTCACCCACGAGTTGAATAAGTTGAACATTAGAAATTCGGCGAAATGTTTCTAGAATCCGAACTCTGGCCGAGGGACTAAGGAGAATAAACGACTTGCTGTGGCCATGGTCAGGGCACTTCATCGAGTCATCGGCTTTGCCAGAACAACTGAAAATTGCACCAGTCCGCGAAGTGAGCGGGGAGATCACCCTGCCGGGTTCCAAGAGTCTCTCCAACCGCGCCCTCCTGCTGGCACTGCCGCTGGCAGAACGCGACAGCACCATCACTGTAATTGGCGAGCAGGTTTCCAAACCCTACCTGGATCTCACGCTTTCCATCATGCAGCAGTTCGGCGTGCACGCCAGCCATGACAACTACCAGCAATTCCATGTTGCCGCCGGACAACAGTATCGCTCACCGGGCCACTACCTGATTGAAGGTGATGCCTCCTCGGCCAGCTATTTTTTTGCCGCCGCTGCGATCAAGGGCGGCAGGGTAAGAGTGCACGGTCTTGGCGTCAATTCCGTACAGGGTGATATCCAGTTCCTGGATGTGCTGGAAGCCATGGGGGCAGTAGTCAAGCGGAATGAAACCTGGGTAGATGTGAGCCGTGGTCAACTCCGCGGCATCGACATGGACATGAACCACATCCCCGACGCCGCCATGACTATTGCGACTCTTGCGCTTTTTGCCGAGGGGCCCACGCGCATTCGCAACATCTACAACTGGCGCGTCAAGGAAACTGACCGGATGACCGCCATGGCCACCGAATTGCAGAAGCTGGGCGCTGGCGTTGAGACGGGTGCTGATTACATTGTCATCTCACCACCGGACCAGATCAGAAGTGCCGAAATTGATACTTACGGCGATCATCGTATTGCCATGGCTTTTTCGCTGGCGGCGCTGGGCAACACCAGCATCACCATCAATAACCCGGAATGTACCGCAAGAACATTTCCGGATTATTTTGAGGTGTTCGAATCAGTTTGCCAGCGGTAATCCACCTGATTCCAGCGCAAGCAGGAACCGCTTGGTTTCAATGCCGCCACCAAACCCCGTCAGGCTGCCATTGGTGCCGATAACCCGATGACAGGGAATGACAATGGGCAGGGGGTTGCGACCATTTGCCGCCCCCACTGCGCGCACCGCTTTCGGCCGGCCAATGGCCGCGGCAACTTCAGCATAGGTGCGCGTCTGCCCAAAAGGAATCGCCTGCAGCGCATCAAGTACCGCCAGTTGAAAAGGTGTGCCCGTGGGGGAGAGTTCAAGGTCAAACGTCGTCCGGTTACCGGCAAAATACTCTTCCAGTTGCCGGGCAGCATCCCCCAGAGCGGCATCATTGCGAATCCAGCTATCCCCGGGCAGGATCCTGCCTTTGCCCGAGGGAAAACCAATCAGACGTAATCCTGACTTGTCACCGGCCAGCAACAGGTCCCCAATAGGCGAGGCCAAAAACCTGTATTCCATTTTGCTTGCTCCTGCTTGTTCTGTTTGATCTATGGGTGGCGTGCGCGTATTCAGCCCGCAGCCGCCCAGAGATGCATGGCGGCGTAGGCGCGCCAGGGCCGAAAAGGCTCTGCCTGGGCAATCATCGTTTCGATTGTGGCTGCACCATAAATCGCTTCGAAGGACCTGCGCAGCACAAGGTCACCTGCCAGAAAGGCATCCGGGTCACCCAGGGCCCGCATCGCGATGTAATCAGCCGTCCAGGGGCCGATACCCTTTATTGCCAATAGCTTCTGTTGCAATTCGACGTCACTGAAGTCCAACTGCCCGTCCGCGACCCCCAGCGCCAGCGCACGAATGGCTTCCGCCCGGCCCCTTGGCATGGGCAATAGCCCGGGGTCCAGCATCGCAAGCGATTCTGGATCAGGGAAATAGAGGACGCCATCAGTCTCTGTCCCGAATTGACGGGCGATTCTGCCCATAATGGTTGTCGCCCCGACAACCGACACCTGCTGGCCCACAATCGCCCGCACCGCAACTTCAAATGGATCCCAACAGCCTGGCACCCGCATGCCCGGATTGCGCCGCACCAGCCGTGCCATGCGCCTGTCACGACACAGCGTGTTGTTTACCAGCAGCGGATCAGCGTCAAGGTCGAACAGCCGCCGAACGCGATGCAGGACAGTCAGCAGATAGCGGGGAGAAGGCAGGGCAACGGAACAGCGCAGCGCATCACCGGTGTCAGCCAACCGGACGCTGACCTGGCCCACCTCGTCAGCAATCCGGATACTGCGGTGATAGGTTTCGTCCGAAACGGATTCCACTCCCGGGATAGCCCGGCGACCGAGGAACGCCAGCACCGAGGCAACATCAAACGGCGGCCGAAACGGCAAAAGCAGGGAAAATTCGCCAGCGTCGACCACCTCCGCACTTCGCCGCAGTTCACGTGGCGCCCTGCCGTAGACCTGGCGGAAATGATCGTTGAACCGCCGGATGGATCCATAACCGGACGCGAGCGCAATGTCGGTCAGGGGGAGCCCGGTTTCGTTCAGCAATTTTTTGGCGAACTGCAGGCGCCGGGTCAGTGCAATCGTTTTGGGTGACGCTCCAAGGTGTTCCTGGAACAACCGTGTCAGGTGCCGCGACGTGACACCCAGGCGAGTGGCCAGGTCAGTCACGGTCCCGTCATCCAGCGCTCCTTCATTGATCAGCCGCAGTCCGCGCGTCACCGTCACCGAAGTTCCCCGCCAGGCCGGCGTGCCCGGTGCACTTTCCGGGCGACACCGCAGGCAGGGCCTGAATCCTGCTTCAGCGGCCGCCGCCGCAGACGCAAAAAACCGGACATTCTCGGGTCGCGGCGTCCTGACCGGGCACACCGGTCGGCAATAGACACCGGTTGAAGTCACGCCGATAAAAAACCGCCCGTCGAATCTCGGATCACGGGACTGCCGGGCGTTTTCGTAGGCTTGAGGCTCCATCAGCACAATTCCACAATCGGGATAACTATCCTAGAGTGCTGCTTGCATCTGTACTAGCCAGAATCGGACATGATTTCCGGGGACTGCCTCATCGGGTCCGTGATGGGGCCAAATCAGGGGCCTCACTGGACCAGGGCGCCAAACAGGGGTTGGATTGCTCGCAAGCCACCCTGAGTCGCAGCAAAAGGGCGCTGATGGCTGGACGGGTGCTTTTTTGACTCCGACGCTGGTGAAAAAAAACCCGGCATTGGCCGGGATTTTTTTGATCATGACCGCCTGGTTGGCTGGTCGGGCGCACTGGATCAGGTTTAGCCCTGGCTCTTTCTTGCCATCAGACCTACCAGGCCCAGGGCAAACAGCAGCAAACTGGCCGGAGCCGGCACCGGCACAATGGAATTGTCATAACCAACCTGGAAGAAAGCAGAACCCTCCAGCTTGTCTGACGTCCAGGAGATACTGGTATAAGACCCGGCAAACTGGATGGCGCCATGGCCTTCCTGTCCTATCAGCGTGTTGCCAGACTGGGTCATCTTGTAGGGATTCGGCGGCTCAAGCTCGGCATACCAGGAACTGAGCAGGCTAAAGGAGCTGTCAAACGTCCAGCTCTGTACGTAGGTGGCGAGATCCCAGCCACCACCACGGCCCAGGCTGTTGATCCAGATAATGGGGTTTAGCACGGCGCTTCCGAAAGTGATTGTGTTGGTAACACCCGGGGCACCGTGGGTCACGACGGCATCCGAAACATCCAGGCTGGGGGTAAAGACGGTCTGGCCGCCATAGCCTCCATTGTCGAACACACTGCCATGATTCTGGTAGACGCCGCGAACATCACCGGAAAATGTGACGCTGACACCACCCAGGTCACCGGAAGCGGATCCGGTGCTGCCAGTAGAATAACTCGTACTCCAGTCGGTAATGACCGGGGCTGCCACAGCTGGCGACGTTGCGACACAGAGTGCCAGCCCGATGACGACCACTGCGGTTGAACTCTTTTGAACTAGTCCGATTTTTCTCAATTTCACTATGATGGCCCTCCTTCAGGCTGCTTTTTTCATTCAGCAGAATATGTGCCAAAAAAACTTTTACTATTTTTTTCAACAGGTTACCCCTGGTGCTTTCACGGACCTCAAGAAAAGTGTAAGTTTTTTCGACAAATTAACTCAGTGTAAAGCTGTCATTGCAGCCGTGTTTGCGGCGTTTTGTCGGTACTCTCATCGGTACTCTCGTCGGTACTTTTGTCAGTACAATGCGCAGTCTCACTATGACCGCTCAGACAAACCATGATCGAACGCCTGGGGAGACTGGATTCACCATCGACAGCACTGGCTGCCGCGCGGGCAGGCAGAACCGTGTACTGCTGGTTTGAACACAAGCCAGACTACCAGGGAGGTGCGCCGACGCAGGCTGTTGCGGCGCTGCTTGCACCCGTCGCCGGTGAAGTCATCGCGCTGCTGGCGCGCAAGGAGTTGCTGGATGCCGCCCTTGACCGGGTCGCGCCAGACCGGGTCGCGTCAGACCGGGTCACGTCAGACAGCCAGCTGGACCCAACCTACCTGCAGGCACTGGCGGAGGCTGCCGGTACCCGCCTGCTGTTTCTGGATCAACCGCTGGCACTGTCAACAGTTACCATTGCCAAACCCTGGGGAGAAGAAATCTGGTACACAGGTATAGAAGCCCGCGGGGTATGTCGGGTCTGCGACACTCCACTGCCCTGGTACCTGGAACTGGTCGGCAACGAATTCAGCGGCAGTGACATCACAGCGCCGCTCCTGTTGAAAATCCTGGCACCGCGGCCGGAGGAAAGCTACGGAGAGCTCTACTTTGAAATGCACAACCAGAAGGTTGAGGTCTACGTTGTCACCCATGTGGACGAGACTGCCTGGCCTAATGGTACTGGCGGCATCCGCTACGGATTCAACCAGGCGCTGATAGATTCATTCGAGAATCTGAATGCATTTCAGCAGTCTTACCTGGCTGCCGTCAGGGATTATCGCGCCGCACGACTCACACTGGACAACGAACTGGATCGCATCAAGGCTGCAGCGGGTATCGACCCGCAGGCTGTCATCGATACCGCCACACTTGAGGGGTACAAGGCGCTGGTGGACCCGGCGATTGTTGCACAGGAAGCCCGGGTACGTGACAGACTTAACCGGTATTCCACTGTTTATCCGGTCAGTCGGGGTGACGTCATCCGGGTACCACCTTTTACGCCTCACTCACTGCAGCATGGTGTTCGAGTGGTCGAGTTTCAAACACCACACTACGAGCGCTTTATCCTGTCATTCTCCCAGAAGGTGCTGACCCAGGATCACTGGGACACCGAGGTTGCATTACCGCAGGCAAATTTTGCGGCTCGCTTCGACACCAGCCTGGAAGCCACAACCTCGACGGAAGGGTGTCTTGTCGAGACGGTCGCGGATTTTGCCGAGTTCAACGTGGTGCGAATCACCCTTGCTCCCGGTGCGGACCACACCATCAACCTGGACAGTTATGCGATTGTCATGTGCATTGATGGGGAACCCACCGTCAACGGCGCTTCGCTTCACCCGGAACAGGCTGTGCTGCTGCCTCACTCGCACGCCAGCCTTCACCTGCAAAGTGGTGCTACCGGGTCGCGCCAGACCGGGTCGCGCCAGACCGGGTCGCGCCAGACCGGGTCGCGCCAGACCGGGTCACGCCAGACCGGGTCACGCCAGACCGGGTCACGCCTGCTTGTTGCCCGGCCCAGATCGCGCTAGCCTGCTGCTTACATTCGAGGATCAGGGAATGCCATGCTTGAAGGAGCCTGCCACTGCGGCAAAGTCACCTGGCAGTTTGATGGTATGCCAGATGGCGCAACCGCCTGCAATTGCACCGTCTGCCGACGTTACGGTGTCCTGTGGGCCTATGACTTTGAAAATCAGGGGATTCGGGTCGACGGCCAAACCAGCGTCTATACGCGGGGCGAGTCCATCGGCTTCCATTTCTGTTCAACCTGTGGCTGTGTCGCCTACTGGCGGGCACTTGATGCTGGCACCGACGGTCGCAGGCGTATTGCGGTCAACCTGCGTTTGACCGAACCCGATGCCATACTCGATGTACCCATTGATCATTTCGATGGACTGGACACTTTCGATGACCTGCCACGGGATGGTAGATGCGTCAGGGACTACTGGTTCTGACACACACCCGCAAATCCGGGACACTCTGCCCGGTCGTCGCAGGGAACCGGGTCGACAAGCTGTCTGAAGGAGATCAGCCATGAGCAGGATAGACAAACTTCGTGAGGAACTCGGTGGACCGCATCCGGCCGCCGCACACAAGGTCAAGGACCATCTAGAACCATTTCTCAAGGCTTTCATTGAACACTCACCTTTCGCCGTGCTGGCAAGCAGCAATGCCGAGGGCGACTGTGACGCTTCCCCCAAAGGTGGGAAACCCGGCTTCATCAAGGTGCTCGACGATCGCACGCTGCTGATTCCGGACATTGGCGGCAACCGCCTGTTCCAGAGCTATCAGAACTTTGAGTCAAACCCGAAGGCCGGCCTCATTTTCATGATTCCCGGCATCAGCGTTACGGTTCGGGTCAATGGCCGCATCCGTATCATGGAACCCGAGGAGGTCGCTGCACAGGGTGTTGTCCCTGAGGTCACGAAACCGGATGCCAACGCCGGCATTGTCCAGGGGTTTTTACTTTCCATCGACGAGGCGTACTTCCACTGCCCCCGCTCCATGACCTTCGCCGACCTCTGGAACACTGGGGCAATCGATGCGAATGCGAACAAATCCCTGAAGGACCTGATGGCAAACAGTGAATCGAACGCAACTTCAGGCTGAAAGCAAGCGCGCCCGGTTCAAAGCGGCAGGAACACCAGCACAATCGGCACAAAGTGTGCCGCTGCATAGCCCAACATGAACAGTAAGGTGCGTCGCGGCGCAACCGTGGCGAAATCAGCCAGCCACACGGCCAATCGAAGCGGAATGAATCTCAGTGGATAGAAAATCAGGATGCCCATCAGGTTGAAGATCAGGTGACAGAATGCCACCGTCACAGCAACCGGATTCTGGGTTGCCAGGGCAGCCAGGATGGCCGTTATGGTTGTGCCAAGATTGGCGCCCAGTGTATAGGGGAAAATCTGTTTCAGCTTGATCAGTCCGGTACCGGCCATTGGAATCACAACGGAAGTTGTGACAGAACTGCTCTGGGCCACAATCGTCAACAACATCCCCAGCATCATCCCAATAAAATCGTTGCGGAAAACATAACGATTGATCACTTTCTCGGCCTGCTCGGCAATCAGTGACCGGATGATGCGAACCAGGTTGATCAGCGAGCCAAACATGAGTGCCAGCGCCACAACCAACAAAATCAGGGCGTGATAAGGCAGCACCGACAATGCCCCAACCACCAGGTCCACACCCGGTTCAAGGATAATTTTGAGTGGATTGAAGAGGTCCATGCCGCCAGCATTGTCAAACTGGCGTTCAAGCCAGGTGGCACTGCGCTCAATCAGCTGGAACTCCAGCTCCAACGGGAAAATCACCAGTACAGCACAGATGTTAAATACATCGTGCACGATGCTGGCCGCAAAAGCGCGCCTGAACTCTTCCCTGGCACCAAGATGGGCAAGTGAGACCAGTGTATTGGTCACCGTCGTGCCGATATTCGCGCCCATGACGATAGGTATAGCATTGTGGAGGTCGAGCACCCCGCCCGCTACCATGCCGACCACCAGCGAGGTTGTTGTCGACGAACTCTGGATGAGGCTGGTTGCCACTATGCCTACCACGAGGCCCACAAACGGGTTGGTGGTCATGCCGATGATATGTTCTGCAAACCCGCTGCCAAACAGCTTGAACGCGCTGCCAAGCAAGTTAATGCTGAGCAGGAAGGTATACAGCATTAACAGCACTGTCAGGAAGCGCAGGGCTCCTGCAAAGTAATGCCTCGTCAGGGTGAGATCAGACATGGACGGCCCGGTTACTACTCACTGTCCCGGACCAGTTCAAAATAGATTTTGTTGCGAACACCCGCGGTTGCGATGGGCACATTGTCAACAACCCGGGGCTTGTACTTGAACTTCTCCGCCGCACGTAACGCTGCGGTATCAAAAATGCTGCTTGGCCGGTCCACACAGGGCGGTTCTTCGATCACGGGCATGGCGCAGTTCTCCACCACAAACGGGTTCTCGACACTGCCAATATCAGTGACTGTGAATTCGACGATAACCCAGCCGACCAGCTTTCTCTGCAGCGCCTGGCGCGGGTATGCAGGTTGTACCTTGACGATGGGCAGGTATTCTCCACTCTGCAGGAACAGACTTGCTCCAAACAGATTACCGCCAGTATCGATTTTTGGCGCCTCTGCTTCCCAGTTCCAGGCTGCCGCCGTTTCGACGCCGGCAGTGAACTGGCGCGGCTGCACGAGTGGCGGCGGCGTGCCCGGTTCCGGCGGAGGTTCTGCTTTTCTTGGCTTGAGACTCAGCGTGGGCGGCGTGGACACACGAATAAAATCCACCAGGTGCAGCGTCGGCGCTGCATCAGTGACTTTGGCACCCGACTGGATAAGGGTCTGCATGACGTACAGGGAAACAAGCGTAACCAGCAGCGCTGACAGTGCCACGACAATAAGGCCAAACAGGCGGATCCTGAGCGCAATGGCTTCACTCATCATCCAGGCGGTCATGTGGTGACCACGCACGGTAAGCGGTATCCGACGAATACCCGGCAGCCGAATACTGGTGAGTCGGGCAAGGGGCAGTGCGGCTAGAGGGTTATGTGCGGTCAGGACAGACATCTGTCAACACCCATAAATCTGAGTGTGTCCAGATTAGTCGCTCACCCGGCAGGGAAAATTAAGGACAGTTTAAGGTTTTCCGAATCCGTCTTTATGTATGATCCTGATCAATCAAAAGATCAGCGGAACAACGCCAGGTGACCCAACCGGGTCACCTGGCGCCGGTTGTTCAGGCGGGGAGCAGTGCCTTGACGGCGTCGCGCTCTTCGCTCAGTTCCGTTTCCGTTTCCGTCATCTTCTGGCGACTGAAATCACTGACTTCCAGGCCCTGGACAATAGACCAGCGCCCACCAGCACAGGTGCATGGGAATGAGTAGATGAGCCCTTCCTGTATGCCATAACTGCCATCCGAGTAGACTGCCATGCTAACCACGGCACCGTTCGTACCGAGCGCCCAGTCGCGCATGTGCTCAATCGCCGCATTGGCGGCTGAAGCCGCACTCGACAGGCCACGGGCCTTGATAATTGCAGCGCCGCGTTGCTGCACCAGCGGAATGAACTCACTTTCAACCCAGGCCTGGTCAACCAGGCTCATTGCAGCACTGCCATCAACGGTTGCGTGGGTGATATCCGGGTACTGGGTCGCCGAGTGGTTCCCCCAGATGGCCAGGCCTGCTACGTCAGTCACGTGCTTGCCCGTCTTCTGGGCAAGCTGCGTGATGGCACGGTTATGGTCGAGGCGCGTCATGGCGGTAAACTGGCTGGAATCCAGATCCGGCGCATTACGCTGGGCAATCAGGCAGTTCGTATTGGCGGGATTACCCACCACCAGTACCTTCACATCGCGAGCGGCGTGATCATTCAGTGACTTGCCCTGAACCGAAAAGATGGCGGCATTGGCTTCCAGCAGGTCCTTGCGTTCCATACCCGGTCCGCGCGGTCGTGAACCGACCAGAAGCGCATAGGATACGTCCTTGAAGGCCACATTGGGATCATCGGTGGCAACAATTTCACTGACCAGCGGAAACGCGCAATCATCCAGTTCCATGACAACCCCGCCCAGCGCCTCCATGGCGGGTGGAATCTCGAGGAGCTGCAGGATGACAGGCTGATCCGGCCCAAGCATCTGGCCGGAAGCGATCCTGAACAGGAGTGAATAGCTGATTTGTCCCGCTGCACCGGTGACAGCCACCCGGACTGGTTGTTTCATGTGCGATCCTCGCAATAGGCTGGTTCAAAAGGGGCGAGATTATAGCAGCAGATCCCGACAAATGGGCGTCCCGGCACCCAACAGGGTGCCAGAACACCCGGGGACAAACTTCCAGCAAATCTCCATTGTATAAATGCCCATATAAAACAAAGGGTTAGGAAACTAAAAATAGGCGTGGCGCGTGCCTATACTATTGACATTCTAAAGCCTGATGCTATTGTTTCCGGCCCGCCCGTAAGCTGGCCCCAACCGGGCCTACGCTTGCCATATTGGGCGAGCTCCACAAGAGTAAGGGTGCCTGGACAGCCGCCACAGCTAGACGTGGTTGGTGTCCACTTTAGGGTATCGCTGTTTTTGGTTTGGATCCCCTGGAAATTTACGCCGGATGCACCGCTATTGGGGCAGTGCGCCTGCATGGCAGACGAAGAAGTGATAAGCACATGAGCGATCATCTCGAAAACTACACGGGCGGTTTTCCGCCGGCAACCGGACTCTACGACCCTGCCCTGGAGAAAGACGCCTGTGGCGTTGGCTTCGTTGCCAATATCAAGGGTAAACCCAGTCACCAGATCATGCTGGACGCCTACCACATCAACTCCCGCATGGATCATCGGGGCGGCTGCGGTTTCGAGAAAAACACCGGTGACGGGGCGGGCATACTGACCGCCCTGCCGCACCAGTTCTTCCGCAAGCTCAGCGCCGGGATGGGCGTCACGCTACCGGCACCGGGCAAGTACGCTGTGGGTAATGTATTTCTCCCGCAACTCGATGCAGAGCGGGCGATCTGCAAAGCCACCATTGAACGCATCATTGCCGAAGAAGGTGAACAGTTTATTGGCTGGCGGGACGTGCCGGTTGATCCTGACGGCGCAGACGTGGGACCGGCCGCACGAGCGGCCCAGCCCGTTATTGAACAACTGTTTGTGGGCACCAACCAGGACAGCAGTGAAGCTTTTGAACGCAAGCTGTATATTATCCGCCGGCGCCTGACAACCGAGCTCAGGGAAAATCCGGACCTCACCCAGCAGCACCTGCTGTACGTCTGCAGCCTGTCATCCAGGGTCATCGTCTTCAAGGGGATGCTTACGCCTGGCCAACTGTTCCCCTTCTACCCGGACCTGACCGATACCGATTTCGAAACCCATTTGGCCATGGTGCACTCGCGGTTCAGCACCAATACCTTTCCATCCTGGCCCCGTGCCCAGCCCAACCGTTACATGAGCCACAACGGGGAAATCAACACCCTCATGGGCAACAAGAACTGGATGACAGCCCGCCAGGGTGTCGTCAAGTCAGCACTGTATGGTGACGATCTGGCGAAACTGTTCCCTATTGTTGAACCTGACTTTTCTGATTCGGGTACTTTCGACAACGTACTTGAATTCCTGTTGATGTCAGGCAGGACGCTGCAGGAAGCTGTCATGATGATGGTGCCTGAGGCCTGGCAGTCCGATGCGAACATGTCACAGGAGAAGCGTGACTTTTACGAGTACCAGTCTGCATTGATGGAACCCTGGGACGGACCCGCCTCAATCGTCTTCACAGACGGCCACTATATTGGTGCTGTGCTTGACCGCAACGGCCTGCGACCATCTCGTTACTACGTGACCCACGATGACCAGGTCATCATGGCCTCCGAGGTTGGCGTACTCCCCGTGGACCCGGCGAATGTGAAGCTCAAAGGCCGCTTGCAGCCCGGCAAAATGTTCCTGATCGACTTTGAGCAGGGTCGCCTGATCCCGGACGAGGAACTCAAACAGGAATTTGCGCGCAAACGTCCCTACGGCGAATGGCTGGCCCGGCAGAAGCTTGAACTGCGCGAAATTCCACGCCTGCCCGACGATCACGGCTTTGAACCCACGACTCTCATCCCAAGGATGCAGGCGTTCGGCTACACCATCGAAACCATGCAGTTCATGTTGCTCCCCATGGTCACTGAAGCACGTGATCCGCTGGGATCCATGGGCAATGATGCCGCGCTGGCCTGTCTGTCAGACAAGTCGCGCATGATCTATGACTACTTCAAACAGCTGTTTGCCCAGGTTACCAACCCGGCCATCGACTCTATTCGTGAAGAAGTGGTCATGTCACTCGAATGTTTCATTGGCCCGGAAGGTAACCTGCTCGAGTCAACCGAGCATCACGCCCACAGGCTCAAGGTGCCACACCCCATCCTGTCCAACGAGGAACTGTGTTCACTCAAGAACATGGACTACCGGGAATGGCGCGCCTGTACAATTGATATCACGTTTGATCGCAACAGCGGCGCTGCGGGACTGCTCGCAGCGCTGGATCGAATCTGTCAGGAAGCCAGTGCCGCCATCGAAAAAGGCGACTCACTGCTGATCCTCTCGGATCGGAAAATCTCGGCGGACCGTATGCCGATCAGCGCCCTGGTTGCCTGTGGCGCGGTGCATCATCATCTTGTACGCACCTTCTCCAGGACCAAAGTTGGCCTTGTCCTCGAAACCGGTGAAGCGCGTGAAGTGCATCATCACTGTCTGCTGACAGCGTTTGGTGCAGATGCAATCAATCCCTACCTGGCGTTTGAAGCCCTGTGGCAAGCGAAACGCGATGGTCTGCTTGATGCAACCGAGTACCCCAAGGACGCCACCATTGTGAAAGCCTACAAAAAGGCCGTGGCCAAGGGCATGCTCAAGGTAATGGCCAAGATGGGCATTTCCACCCTGCAGTCCTACAAGGGGGCACAGATTTTTGAGGCCGTGGGCCTTGCCAGCGACATTATCGATCGCTGTTTTGTCGGCACCGCAAGTCGCGTGCAGGGTATCAATTTTGAGGGCCTGTACCGCGAGATGTTACATCGTCATGAAATCGGCTATCCGGTTCGCAACGAGAACGTCATCACTGTGCTCCCCAATCCCGGTGATATTCACTGGCGTCGGGGTGGTGATTCCCACATGTGGGACCCAACGGCCATCTCAAGTTTGCAGAACGCGGTCCGGACCAACAGCAGTGATGCCTACTGGGAGTTTGCAAGATACACCAATGAGGAAACCACAAGACGCTGCACATTCCGTGGGCTGCTGAAGTTCCGCGATGGCAACGAGATTCCGCTCGACGAAGTGGAGCCGGCCAGGGAAATTGTCAGGCGCTTCTGCACCGGCGCGATGAGCCTTGGCTCTATTTCGCAGGAGAGCCACGAAACACTCGCAATTGCCATGAACCGTATTGGCGGCAAGTCAAACACGGGCGAAGGGGGTGAAGACCCTGCGCGGTGGGTACCCATGGAGAATGGTGACTCCCGCCGTTCCGCCATCAAACAGGTTGCTTCCGGCCGCTTCGGGGTCACTATCTGGTACCTGACCAACGCGGATGAACTGCAGATCAAGATTGTCCAGGGCGCCAAGCCCGGCGAGGGTGGTGAGCTGCCTGGTGGCAAGGTTGACGACTACATTGCCAGCATCCGGCACTCAACACCGGGGGTCGGCCTGATCAGCCCGCCTCCACATCACGATATCTACTCGATTGAGGATATTGCCCAGCTGATCCACGACCTGAAAAACAGTAATCCGTCTGCACGTATCAGCGTCAAGCTGGGGGCAAGGATTGGTGTGGGTACCATCGCCGCGGGTGTCACCAAGGCAAAAACCGACCACCTGGTTATCGCCGGGCACGATGGCGGTACGGGTGCTTCACCGCTGACCTCCATCAAGCATGCAGGCTTGCCATGGGAACTGGGGCTGGCTGAGACCCATCAGACGCTCGTCATGAACAACCTGCGTTCACGTGTTTACCTGCAAACCGACGGCCAACTCAAGACCGGTCGGGATGTGGCCATCGCGACCCTGCTGGGTGCAGAGGAATATGGTTTTGCCACAGCACCGCT
Organism: Pseudomonadota bacterium; assembly: GCA_047947185.1. GTDB lineage: Bacteria > Pseudomonadota > Gammaproteobacteria > Pseudomonadales > Azotimanducaceae > JANQJA01. The sequence goes on along the minus strand of CP170502.1, from coordinate 4,456,483 downwards.
GGTATCGCTGGGTTGTATCATGATGCGCAAGTGCCACCTGAATACCTGCCCGGTAGGTATTGCCACCCAGGACCCGGAACTGCGCAAGAAATTTGCCGGCAAACCCGAGCACGTCGTGAATTACTTTTTTATGGTTGCCGAGGAACTGCGCCAGATTATGGCAAAGCTGGGCTTTCGCACCATCAATGAAATGGTTGGCCGCAGTGACATGCTGGAAATGGACCAGGCGATTGAACACTGGAAGTCCCGCGGCATTGACCTGGGTGCAATCCTGGCGCCGGCAAAAATCATCTACAAGGATACCGGTGTCTACCGCACCATGGATCAGGATCATGGCCTTGAAGATGCGCTGGACAACGAACTGATCCGGCTCTCCGGCCCGGCGCTCGAACGCGGTGAGCCAGTACAAATCACGCTGCCCGTTCACAACATCAACCGGGTTGTCGGTACCATGTTGTCCCATGAGGTTGCCAAGGCGACCAACGGCGAACTGCTGCCCGAGGATACCATCAGGATCAAACTGGCTGGCAGCGCCGGTCAAAGCCTCGGCGCGTGGCTTGCCAGGGGTATTACGCTGGAAGTTGAGGGTGACGCCAATGACTTTGTCGGCAAGGGTCTCTCGGGTGGCAAGATTATTGTCTACCCACCGGCCAACAGTAGCTTTGTGCCCGAAGAAAACATTCTGATCGGCAACGTGGTGCTGTACGGGGCCATCAGTGGTGAAGCCTATTTCCGCGGCATTGCAGCCGAGCGTTTCTGTGTGCGCAACAGTGGTGCAAACGCCGTGGTGGAGGGAATTGGTGACCATGGCTGTGAATACATGACTGGAGGCCGGGTTGTTGTCCTGGGTGAAACCGGTCGCAACTTTGGCGCTGGCATGAGCGGTGGCGTTGCTTACGTCTGGGATCGCAAGGGAACGTTTGAAGCCCAGTGCAACATGGAGACGTTTGAGCTGGAGCCACTGGTTGACGAATCAGACAAGGCCGAGCTACGTGAAATGATTGAGAAACACGTGGCCAACACGGGTTCCACCGTCGGTGCCGGCATTCTTGAAAACTGGGAGGCGGAACTTGCCCGTTTCCACAAGGTGATGCCAACCGACTACAAACGCGTACTTATGGCAATGGCCAATGAGAACAAGGTGAGTGCAACGGCATAAGGCCACTGACCGCTCGTCCGTACAGCAGAGTATCCTGAACACCTGACCAGGCAGTAAGAGAGATTTATGGGTAAACCCACAGGCTTCAAAGAATTTCCCCGCAAGGCCGAGCCGTATCGACCGGAAATCGAACGCGTACTCGATTTCCGGGAGATCTACACGGACCACGACGAGACGCACCTGACAACCCAGGGCGCCCGTTGTATGGACTGTGGCGTACCCTTCTGCCAGTCAAATAATGGCTGCCCGGTGTACAACCTGATTCCCGAGTGGAACGACCTGGTGTATCGCGGCCGCTGGCGGGACGCGCTGGATCGTTTGCACAAGACCAACAACTTTCCGGAGTTCACTGGCCGCGTCTGCCCGGCACCCTGCGAAGGTGCCTGCGTGCTTGGCATCACAGATCCACCCGTCACCATCAAGAACATTGAAAACGCCATCATCGACCGTGGCTTTGCCGAGGGTTGGGTCAAACCCAACATTCCAACGAAGCGTACCGGCAAGACAGTGGCGATTGTGGGTTCAGGTCCCTGTGGCCTGGCGGCCGCAGCCCAGCTGAATCAGGCGGGCCACACGGTGACCGTGTATGAGCGGGCGGATCGCGTCGGTGGTCTGTTGATGTATGGCATTCCAAACATGAAACTGGACAAGCAACAGGTTGTCGATCGACGCGTCGATCTCATGCGCCAGGAAGGCATAACGTTTGTTGTCAACGCTGATGTGGGTGGACACGGCGACAATGCCGTGGATATCAACGAACTGTTGGCCAGCAACGATGCGGTGCTGCTCGCCACCGGCGCAACCAAGGCGCGTGACCTCAACATTCCCGGTCGTGAAGGCCCCGGCGTCCACCTGGCCATGGAATTCCTGACACTCAATACAAAATCACTGCTCGATTCCAACCACGCGGATGGCAAGTACATCTCAGCCAGGGACAAGGACGTGATTGTGATTGGCGGCGGCGATACTGGTACCGACTGCATTGGCACGTCACTGCGACACGGCTGCCGGTCGCTGGTCAACTTTGAGCTGTTGCCACAGAGCCCGGCTGAACGTGCACCCAACAATCCCTGGCCGCTGTGGCCGCGCATTCATCGCGTTGACTACGGCCATGCGGAGGCTGCTGCCATGTTTGGTGATGACCCGCGCGTCTATTCTATCGCCAGTAAAGAGTTCATTCGCGACGAGAATGGACAACTCACCGGCATCAAGACCATCAACGTGGATGACAGGATTCAGGAGATTCCCGGAACGGAGAAGATCTGGAAAGCTGATCTTGTGTTCCTCTCCATGGGTTTCCTGCAGCCCGAGCACTATGTAAACGAAGCGCTTGGCCTGAAGATCGAAATTGACGAACGCGGCAACTTTCGCGCCAACAAGGTTGACTACCGAACCTCTGTCGAAAAACTCTATGCTGCGGCCGACTGCCGTCGTGGACAGGACCTGGTGGTACGAGCAATCAATGAAGGCCGTGAGGCTGCCAGGGCAATTGACCTGGATCTGATGGGTACAACACAGCTCCCCTAACCCGGGCTGGATTGCGTTGTTCCCGTCTGCTGTATTGTCTCCAGCAGCGCGTCCGGGTCTACGCGGGTTTCGATAAACGCTTCCCCCAGGGACCGCAGCAGGATAAACGTAAGGCCACTTTCCGTGGCCTTTTTGTCCCGCGCCATCAGCCCCAGCATCTTATCCCTTACCTCGTCCGGGGGCGCAACCGGCAGTCCGGCCCGGGCAATCAGTTCCGCCAGTCGGCGTGCATCAGGGTCTGGCAGGTGCCCCAGTCGTGCCGACAGGTCAGCAGCCATCACCATTCCCGCAGCCACGGCTTCACCATGCAGCCAGGTGCCGTAACCCAACGCATTCTCGATGGCATGCCCAAAAGTATGGCCAAGATTAAGCAGCGCACGCCTGCCAGTCTCCTTTTCGTCACTTGCCACAACCGCTGCTTTTATCTCACAGCTTCGGGTAATGATCTCTTCCAGCAACAGGGGGTCACGCGAAAGCAGTCCATCGATAGTGGTTTCAATGCGATCAAAATACCGGGCGTCAGCCAGGGCACCATGTTTGATGATCTCGGCGAGCCCTGCACGCAGTTCGCGATCCGGCAGCGTAACCAGTGTTGTGGTATCAATCAGCACAGCTTCCGGTTGGTAGAAGGCGCCAATCATGTTTTTACCGAGCGGATGGTTTACCGCGGTTTTCCCGCCCACTGACGAGTCAACCTGGGCCAGTAGTGTTGTTGGTACCTGTACAAAACTGACACCCCGCTGGTAACAGGCGGCGGCAAAACCTGCGGTGTCGCCGACAACACCGCCGCCCAGGGCAAACATTGTCGTGCTGCGCTTGTGTTCACGCTCGAGCAATCTCGTGAATATCAGGTCAAGGGTCGCAAGCGTCTTGTACTCTTCACCATCCGGCAAGGCGATGGTATCTACGCGGAAGCCGTCCAGGTGACGGGTCAGCCGGTCCAGCAAAAGCGGCGCAATAGTCTCGTTGGTGACCACAAAAGCGGAGTTCCCTTTCACCAGCCCACGTACAAGCTCGCGCTGGTCCAGCAGGTTGTTGCCAATATGGATGCAATAGGAATCTGCGCCCAGTTCAAGCTCTACGATTTTCACTTTTCCTCCGGAACAAATCCCGCTTCGCGCAGATGTTCTACCAGCGCGTTAACCAGTTTGCGGCTGCCGCCTTCACCAACAAAAAAGTGAACGTCGGCAACGTCCAGGTAGAGCGGCTGCCGCTGCTGCTTCATGTTGCGAAGTGTTGTCTCCCTGTCACCCGTCTGCAGGAGCGGCCGTTTTTTGTCGCTGGCTGTTCGCTTCAACTGCAGGTCAATGGACGTATCCAGGAATATCACCGTGCCCCGCTCTTTCAGCATTTGGCGGTTAACATCCCGCAGTACCGCACCCCCACCCGTTGATATCAGTACGCCAGGCAAAGCCGTCAGGTCATCAAGCACCTGGGTTTCCCGCTCGCGGAATCCGGCTTCTCCTTCGACATCAAAAATCCAGGCAATATCCGCACCCGCCCGCCGTTCAATTTCATGATCACTGTCGAGGAATCGCAGTTTGAGTGCCCTGGCCAGCGCTTTACCGATTGTCGTTTTACCAACCCCCATGGGTCCAACGAGAAAGATGTTTTTCATGCCGGGCCCAGTATCAACGCGGGAAGCACAAGTCAGGCCGGTCGGCGCTCACGATTCGCAAGCGCCGCCGATTGATCAGTTTCGCGTCAGTGAATCGCGAATCAGACGCGGGGTGATGAAGATAAGCAGTTCCTGCTTGTCATCCGACTGGGTATTCCGCCGGAAGAAGCGACCCACATAAGGCAAATCCCCCAAAAACGGCGTTTTGGTGGTGGATTCAGTGGTCTGGGTTGTGAAGATACCGCCAAGTACAATGGTTTCGCCGTTATCCACCAGCACCTGGGTCTGTATTGAGTTGGTGTTGATACTCGGCACACCGTTAAATACCGCACCCACAGTATCCTGTTTGACACTCAGTTCCATAATGATCCGGTCATCAGGTGTGATCTGGGGTTTGACGTCCAGTCCAAGCGTGGCAGATTTGAAAGACGTTGAAGTCGCGCCGCTGGAGGACGCCTCCTGGTAAGGAATCTCAACCCCGGACGAAATGCTGGCCTGCTGCTTGTCAGCGGTGATCACCTTGGGTCGGGCGATCACTTCTGCACGGCCTTCAGATTCGAGCGCGGAAAGCTCCAGTTCAAGCAGGTATTTGTCGCTCACCAGGCCAACTGCAAACGCCGTGGCATCCGGATTGCCGAGTCCAAGATCCACAACCAGGTGCTCGGGTGAGGTGAAGGAGATACCACCTTCATCGCCAATCGTGTCGCGAATTTCCTGTACCGTTGTGAGGGAGCCACCCGCCTGGGTGAAAGCATTGCCATTATCATAAAAGCCGAAACCCACACTGCCCCAGCGAACCCCCATGGACTCGCTGAAGTTGGACGATGCCGTCACAATCCGTGCCTCAATCAGTACCTGACGAACCGGCACGTCAAGCTTCTCAAGCACAGCGCGGAACTCGTTAATTTTTTCTGCGGTCTCGGTCAGGATAATCGAGTTGGTCCGTTCGTCCACAATGACGCTGCCACGACCAGAAAGGACACCTTCACCTTCGCCGCTGCCCTCGAACAGGGCAAAAATCTGTGGCGCGCTGGCATACCGCACCTCAATAAATTCCGTGCGCAGCGGCGCAAGCTCGGATGCCTGCTGCCGGCTTTCCAGCTCAAGCTTTTCCCGCGCCGCAAGTTCAGCCGCCGGCGCCACCATCAGCACATTGCCAAGCTGCCGCTTGTCCAGGCCTTTGGTTTTCATGATGATATCCAGGGCCTGATCCCAGGGTACGTTCTTCAACCGCAGTGTAATCCGGCCGCTGACGGTATCGCTGGCCACCAGGTTCAGGTCAGTGAAATCTGCTATCAACTGCAATACCGAGCGAATCTCGATGTCCTGGAAATTAAGCGACAGCTTCTCCCCACGATAGCGGAAGATCTGGTCAAGCGATGCCTCGAGTTCCGCACTGGTCAGGGGTTTGACTTCCAGGGTGAACACGTCATCAGCCTGGTAGGCCAGGTAATCAAAATCGCCGGTTGGCTCAATCATCAATACGGTATTGTCGGATTCCGGCATGGCATCAATGGAAAGCACCGGTGTTGCAAAGTCCGTCACGTCCAGTCGACGCTGCAGTGATTCGGGAATCAGCACACCCGTAAACTCAACCCTGATATCACCGCCTTCGCTGGACACATCCACGCCGATACCAGGGTCAGACAGGCGCACAATGACACGCCCCTCACCAAATTCACCCCGGCGAAAGTCGATCTCCTCAACCACGGGCGCATTCCTGGCTGCTGACGCAGCAGTGGCAGATGGGCGCGCCTCCACCTGCGCGGGCATCACGCGCTCGTCCGCAATAAATCCACCCGCATCCGGCTTGCCGACCAGAACCATCAGTGCGTTACCGTCCACCCGGGTTGAGTAGGCAACCAGTTCAGTCATCGACACGATAACCCTTGTCCTGTCGCCGGCTTCGACCACTGTCACGCTGCGGGCGTTACCGCTGCCGAGTGGGTGATACTTGGAATCGAGGCCGCTGGTCACGTCCATGAGGTCCAGGGCAATACGGGCCGGCTGCTCGATGGTGTACCCGGTGGGCACAGGCGGCGGCCCGTCAAAGGTCATCTTGATTTCTATCTTGTCGCCGGGCAGTGAAGAAAATTCAATGCCTTCCATTTTTACCGCAGCAGTGGCAAACATGGGCGTTGCAATCGCCAGTACGAGCAGCGCGATGATGCGTTTCATGATGTATCCCTTCCTGTTGCCTGCAGTCACTTGTCGTAATGCCGTGATTGCCATGACATGCCCCCAAATTTGCCTATTCTGTTGTACCGCGAAGTTCTACCGATCGCGGTCTGCGCAACCAGCCACCCTGGCCGTCACTGACAATTTCCGTGATGTCGATGCGCGTGTCGTTAATGCTCTCAATCTGCCCCCAGTTCGAGCCCATGAAATCCCCTACCTGAACTCGATGGACCCCGCCCGATCCGTCTTCTACCAGCGCCCAGGTACTGTTGTCCTGCTGCAGGGTACCCACCATGGTGATTGAGGCGAGATTAAAGCGCTCAAGGTACTGCTTCACGTGATCCTGCGGTGGCTTGACCCCAATGTTGCGCCTTTGTTCTTCCGTTCGCGGTGGAATGACAATCGGCGGTTCAAAAGGACTGCGCAGGTTGGCCGCGCCGTAGGTAAATGGCTGGTAGGGTTCAAACTCCGGCAGGGGCTGGATGGTCCCGGCCGGGCGCCGCTCAACCTCAGCCATGTACTCACGCAGATCGCCATACCGGTCCCCACCTGAACAGGCACCGAGCAATGCCAACAGGGCAAGTAGCGCAAGATTTTGAGGTCTGTATCGGCTCATCATGCTTCAACTATCCACGCTGATCATTGTAGCGATAGGTCTTGGCCAGGATGCTCATACGCAGTAACCCGCTGTTTTCATCTTCGCTTGGCCGCGCCGACCGCTTGTTGACCGGGACAATCGAGAAATCGTGCAGGGTGACAATTCGGGACAGATCTGCAACATCACTGACAAACGCCCCGAGATCGTGATAACTGCCTGACACCACAATGCGAATCGGCTTTTCAATGTAAAACTCGTGAGTCTGCTCGGGTTCAAGATCAATACTTGCGAAGGAAAGTCCATTCTTGAGGCCAACCAGCGTGATGTCCTCAATCAGACCCGGGATTTCCGTGTCACTGGGCAACTGGCGCAGGATTGCCTCAAACGATTCCTCCATGTCAGCCTGCTGCTTGCGATACCCTTCCAGGTGTACCGCCTGGCTGTATTTGGACTCGTAGTCACTTTTCAGCGTGGTTTCCTTGGCCTGTTCTTTGGCCAGGTCCTGCTGCAGATTAGTAACGTGGGCAAAGTAGCCTGCGGCTATGGCACCGGCAAAAACCAGCAGCCAGATAATGACCTTGACCGGCATTGGCCAGGAGCCAACATTGTTGAAGTCATTAAGCTGCTCCATGTCGAAGCTTTGCAGGCTTTCAAGCAGATCCTGGACAGCCATGATCAGTTTTCCTCCTTCTTCGGCGCGTCCTGGTCAACGGTCAGCGAAAAACGACTCGACTGTGGACCAAAGGTTGGATCCGCCGTGATGGCAGTGACGTTGGGTTTGGCAAACCAGTCTGACTCGTCAAAATTGCGCAACTGATTGGAGATACGGGTATTCGATTCGGCAACGCCCTTGATATCGAGGCTCCTGCCCTTGTATTCGATCTGGGTATAGAAAACCCGATCCGACAACTGCCGGGCCAGTTCATCAAAGAGGCGGACGATAATTGGCCGGTTGCCCTGAAGCTCCTGGATGACCTGCATCCTTGACAGCAGCTGGTTGCGTTTCTGTTGCAGGAGCTGGATTTCCTGGATTTTGCTTTCAAGCACTTCAATTTCCTTCTTGAGGAAATCATTCCGCGCAGCCTGGGTGTCTATTTCGCCATTGTAATATCGGTCAAAGCCAAACACGATGAGACCGGCGAACACAATCACCCCAACAAGCACGTTGAGGAACTCGCGCTTGCGCTCCTCCCGCAGCTCTTCCCGCCAGGGAAGCAGATTGATCTTGATATCAGCCATCAGATCGATCGACCCCGCTCACCCGATTCATTGGTCAAAACTCCGCATCGCCAGGCCACAGGCAATCATCAGCGCCGGGGCATCATTGCCAAGGTTGACTTCATTCACCTTTGACGACAGGGACATGTTAACAAAAGGATTGGCCATGGATGTTGGCGTCCCGAGCTTGGCCGACACCATGGCGGCAAGACCATCAATAGAGGCCGTTCCGCCCGCGAGGATAATGTGATCAACATCATCATAGGCACTGGAAGAGTAGAAAAACTGCAGGGAACGCGTAACCTGCTGCACCACGGCTTCCTTGAACGGCTGCAGTACTTCAGACTCATAGTCGTCGGGCAGCCCGCCCTGTTTCTTGGCAAGCCCTGCTTCCTCCACCGACAGGCTGTAGCGCCGCTGGATTTCTTCCGTCAGCTGTTTGCCACCAAACAACTGTTCCCGGGTATAGGGCGTACCAGAATCAGTGAGAACCGACAGGGTTGTCATGGTAGCCCCGATATCAATAATGGCGATGATCTGGTCATCGTCACCGGTCTCATCCATAAACTGGGCACGCACCAGGTTAAATGCCCGCTGCATGCAATGTGCCTCGATATCAACCACTTTGGCCTTCAACCCGGCAATCTCCACGGCTGCCTGGCGCATCTCCACATTCTCGCGGCGACAGGCTGCAAGCAGAACCTCAACCTGATCTTCACTTCTGGGTGACGGACCCAGCACCTCAAAATCGAGTGCAACTTCATCAAGGGGATAAGGAATGTACTGGTCAGCTTCCACCTGCAGCTGGTTTTCCATCTCGTCTTCAGAGAGATTGGCTGGCATTTCGATGGTCTTGGTGATGACGGCTGAACCCGCCACGGCCACCGCAACCTGCTTAACCTTGGTTTTGGCACGCGCCACGAGCCGGGAAATGGCCTCGCCTACCCCTTCAACGTCCGCGATGTTCTTTTCCACCACGGCGTTTTCTGGCAGCGGTTCCACCCCATAACTTTCGACCCGATACTTTCCTCCGGACCTGGAAAGTTCGAGAAGTTTCACCGAGGTCGAGCTGATATCCAGCCCGAGCATCGTGTTTGGCCCCTTGTTCAAAAAGCTAAACACATCAAATTCCTATTCAGTACGAGTACTTAGAGTCAACTCATGCAAGGTTACATTAAATAACACACAGCGCCGCATCGCAAACAATTTAATTTAGAAATGTTGCGTAATACATTCATTTATTAAAGGTTTTTGTGTTCCCGAATCCAGCCGGGCCAAGCATTATAATCATTTTTGGGGTTTCGTCATTGCCATTTGACCGATGGTTTACCTATTTGACCCGGTTCGCAATATAATTCGCGCACATACCCGACAAGCTGTATTCCCATGCGGGGCATCGCCTTTTTTTTGGTCTGGTCATTGCTGGCATTTGTCTCGGGCAGCACCCTTGTGCTTGCCTCGGCCTACCTGTACCTGAATCCACAGGTCCCGGATACCAGGACCTTTACCGATGTACAACTGCGGGCGCCGCTGCGGATTTATACCGCCGATGACAAACTTATCCAGGAGTTTGGTGAGCGCCTCATCCCCATCAGGTTTGACGAGATACCAGAACGGTTTATCCAGGCGCTGCTCAACACCGAGGACAAGCGTTTCTTCGAGCACAGTGGCATCGACCTGATTACGCTCGGCAATGCCACCTGGCAACTGATCCGTAACCGCGGCGCCATCAACAGTGGTGCCAGCACCATCACCATGCAGCTCGTGAAGAACATTTCGGGGGAAAGTGAGGTCCGCTTTATCCGCAAGTTCAAGGAAATGCTGCTTGCGCTCAAGATCGAACGCGAATTGACCAAACAGGAAATTTTTACCCTGTACGTCAACATCATTCCCTACGGCAAACATTCATTTGGTATCCAGGCCGCCGCCAATACCTATTACAACAAAAATGTCCAGGATCTCAGCCTGGCCCAGACAGCCATGCTGGCCGGCATTCCCAAGGCACCGGAAGCGGGCAATCCGATTAATGGCCCCGAACGTGCCCTTGCCCGGCGCAATCTCGTGTTGCTACGCATGCTGGAGCAGAACTCCATTACCCGGGAGGAGTATGAAGCAGCCACCGCGGAACCGCTGACAGCGCAGGTTTACGCGCGGGATATTGAAGTGCCCGCGCTGTACGTTGCAGAAACCGTTCGCAAGCGCTTACTTCAGGAATATGGCAGGTCAGCCTATAACCAGGGGCTGGTGGTACACACAACGCTGGATTCAGCCATGCAACTGGCCGCGGAGCACGCCATCGAAACCAAACTGAACGAATACGACCGCCGGCACGGCTACCGCGGGCCCGAATTCCGTCGAATTTATGGTACCGATGAGTTTATTGCCGCCCCGGAATACGGTTATCCCGCAAACTGGCTTGAGACACTGGCTGCAACGCGCAGGGTGGGCAACCAGGAACCCGCCATCGTCACTGCGGTCCGGGAACAGGAGATAGATGTCCTTACCAGGGACCTGACGAGGGTGACTGTACCCTGGACGGGCCTCTCCTGGGCAAGACCCTATATTGACGTGAATACCCGGGGGCCAAGACCAGCAACTGCAGCGGATATCGTCGGGCCGGGTGATGTCATCCGGATAGAGTCGACACCCCGGGGCTGGGAACTGGGGCAGGTCCCGGCCATCCAGGGTGCAATTGTTGCCCTGGACCCGGCAAACGGTGCTGTACGCGCCATGGTGGGCGGCTACGACTTCACGGCCAAGCAGTTCAACCACGCCACCCAGGCCAAACGCCAGCCGGGCTCCAACTTCAAGCCCTTCTTCTATGCGGGCGCCATTGAAAATGGCCTGACCGCGGCGTCAATCTACAACGATGCGCCGGTGGTCCTGCCCGGCGGCGAACAGGAGGAGGTCTACCGGCCGTCCAATTCGGGGGATGAATTCCGTGGCAACATCCGCCTGCGTGAAGCCCTGTACCGATCCATCAACCTCGTCTCACTGCGTGTCATCCTCGACTATGGTGCCGGCAATGCCATCGACTACGTCCAGCGGTTTGGTTTTGATACATCATCATTTCCACGCGACGTACAACTGGCGTTTGGTGGCGGCACTATTGCCCTGTCACCCATGGAGGTTGCCGTGGGTTATGCCGCGTTTGCCAACGGTGGCTACAAGGTTGAACCGCACCTGATCTCGTCAATCACGTCCATCAACGATCATGAGATTTTTGCCTACCTGGCCCCGACCGTCTGTGAAGGTACACTCAGCGAGACCTGCAACGGGTTCCCCAGGGCGCCGCGTATTATCGAACCCCGGGTCGCCTACATCATGAACAGCATTCTCTCTGACGTCATGACGCGCGGGACCGGCACCAAAGCAGTAAGAGCCCTGGAGCGCAGGGATATCAAGGGCAAGACCGGGACAACCAACGATGCGGATATCTGGTTTTCCGGCTTCACCCATGATCTCGTGGCAACCACCTGGGCTGGCTTCAGTGACAACAGCCCCGTGGGCAATCGCGAATGGGGTTCGACAACCCCGCTGGAGACCTGGATAGAGTTCATGCGCACCGCACTGCCACCAGAGTCTTCAGGCACTCAGCTGGAGATACCGAACGGTCTGGTGCGGGTACGCATTGACCCGCAAACCGGTTATCGGGCAGACCCTGCCGACCCCGATGCAATTTTTGAGATCTTCCGGGAGGAGAAGGTCCCGCCTGAAGCACCAGCACTGGCGCGCAAGGCAGAGACCACCGAGCCCATCAAGCAGATTTTTTGAGGCCGTTCAGTGGATACCAGGATGGCATGAGCTGTGTCCTCGCGACCCCGGACTCTATGGCCGCGCGTGCCACAGCCTCGGATACCACCCCAAGCAGCCTCGGGTCCATCGGTTTTGGAATAATGTAATCAGGCCCAAAAGCCAGTTCGGTAATGCCGTCGTAAGCCGCAACAATCTCCCTGGGCACCGGTTCCCGGGCAAGGTGGCGGATGGCATGCACAGCAGCCATTTTCATGGCCTCGTTGATATCGCTGGCACGAACATCAAGCGCCCCGCGAAACATGAACGGGAAACATAATACATTGTTGACCTGGTTAGGATAGTCCGATCGACCGGTGGCCATGATCACATCCGAGCGCACTTCGAGCGCAACCTCGGGCAATATCTCCGGATCAGGGTTTGCCATGGCAAACACAATCGGTCGATTCGCCATGGACTTCAGCATCCCGGGTTCCAGCAGATTTGCCCCCGAAAGCCCAATAAAAATATCTGCGTCAACACAGGCATCAGCCAGCGTTCGCTTGTTCGTCTCCCGCGCAAATGCCTGCTTGTGGGGCGGCAGGTTTTCCCGATCGGTATGGATCACACCCTTGGAGTCCAACATGATGGTATTGTCCCGGTGGGCACCAAGGTCAATCAGCAGGTTCATCACTGCGACGGCTGCGGCGCCGGCACCCAGGCAAACAATGCTGGATTCCTCGAGCTTCTTGCCCTGCAGGTCAAGTGCGTTCAGCATTCCCGCGGCAGTCACTATTGCGGTGCCGTGCTGATCGTCGTGGAACACGGGAATATCAAGCGCCGCTTTCAGTCGCCGCTCGATCTCAAAGCAGGTGGGTGCAGAAATGTCCTCGAGATTGATACCACCAAAAGTCACGCCAATACGGGTAACAGTATCAACAAACTCATCAACATCATGGGTCGACACCTCGATATCAAAACAGTCAATGTTGGCGAAACGCTTGAACAGCAACGCCTTGCCTTCCATGACGGGTTTGCTTGCCAGTGCTCCCTGGTCTCCCAGACCCAGTATTGCGGTCCCATTGCTGATAACACCCACCAGGTTCCCTTTACCCGTGTAGAGATAGGCAGATTCGGGATCCCGCGCAATCTCTCGCACAGGTTCACCCACACCTGGTGAATAAGCCAGTGCCAGGTCATCAGCGGTCTCGGCGCGTTTTGTCAGCACCATACCAATCTTTCCCGGTACCGGCTCCGCATGGTAACGCAGTGCCCTTTCGCGCAAATTGTCCTTGTTGGTCATCTCTCGTCCCTTGCCCCGGGTCACTCGATAAAAAAGCCTGAAAAAAAAGGGCGCCAACGGCACCCTTTCCTGATCCGGTAAAAATCCTGCTATTCACTGCTGCCTTTGCTGCGACCACCAAATCGACGGTTGAAGCGGTCTATGCGACCGGCGGTATCGACCAGCTTCTGCTTGCCCGTGTAAAACGGGTGGCACTGCGAACAAACATCCAGGTGGATATCTTCACAGGCAGTTGAACGGGTCTTGATCTCATTCCCGCAGCTGCAGCGAGCGGTAATTTCTTCATATTTTGGATGGATGTCTGCTTTCATGGCAATCACCTGCATTTCGCGAGGCTGCGAATCATACCAGAGAAAACAGCTTTGGCAAGGCCAGCCATGGCATAATCGCCCGGTGAATCAATTTCCTGTCTATCTTGACGTTGCCGTCCCCACGCCGCTCAGACGAAGCTTCCAGTATCTTGCGCCGGATCAGGTCAGCCTTTCAAAACCGCAGCCCGGCATGCGCGTTGAAGTACCGTTTGGTAAACGCAGGGTCCTGGGGATTCTCCTCGGCACTTCCACCGAAACTACAATAGAAACCGGCAAACTCAAGCAGGCGACGCGCATTGTGGATGACGCACCTGCCATCACCGGTGCGCTGCTGAAATTATGCCTGTGGGCCGCCGACTACTACCACCATCCAATAGGTGAAGTGCTGGCGACCGGGCTTCCCGTGCTGCTCCGTCAGGGTGAATCCCTGACGGCCAGTGTCGACTGCCTCGAACTGACCGGGAATCCTGTTTCACCGGGCAGCCGGAGTGCACCCCGGCAGGCTGCCCTGATTGAACTGCTTGAACGCACAGGGCCACTCACCCGGGCACAAATCCGTGAGGCCGGTTTTGGCCCCGCTGTCGTCAGGGGCGTCATCACCCGGGGCCTGGCCGAATGGCGAACGCAAACACCCGTCACCATCCGGCCAGAACCGGGGGCCAGCCTGCAAGGTGAGCCGGGCCCGGCCCTCAGCGCAGAACAGGCACTGGCGGTCACCGAAATTGGGGCCAGGGCAACTGGCACCACGCTCCTTTATGGCATCACCGGCAGTGGCAAGACTGAGGTTTATCTCCGGCTACTGGAGCAAGTCCTGCGTCAGGGGCGCCAGGCCCTGGTACTCGTGCCGGAGATTGCATTAACGCCCCAGACTGTCAGTCGATTTACAGCCCGCTTCAATACGCCTGTTGTCATCCTGCATTCTGGCCAGACCGACCGGGAACGTCTCGACGGCTGGCGAATGGCCCGCGAGGGGGCCTGTGGCATTGTGATCGGGACGCGTTCGGCAGTTTTTACGCCGCTGGCCCGGCCTGGCCTCCTGATCATTGACGAGGAACACGACGCATCCTTCAAACAGCAGGAAGGTTTCCGCTATTCAGCGCGGGACCTTGCGGTGATGCGTGGGCATCTCGAGAAGATTCCCGTTGTCCTTGGCAGCGCGACGCCATCAACCGAGTCCTGGTATAACGCCAGGTCAGGTAAGTACGCGCTTGCAACCCTCAGCACGCGTCCCGCTGGTGCCACCCTCGCCCGGTATCAATTGCACGATATGAGCCATGGGCGCATTGATGAAGGTTTCGCCACAGAACTGGTAACAGAAATGCGCCAGCACCTTGAGCGCGGTGACCAGGTAATGATTTTCCTCAACAGGCGCGGCTTTGCGCCAGTGCTCTATTGCCCCGGTTGCAACTGGATTGCTGGTTGCACCCGCTGTGACGCACGAATGACCCTGCACCGCCAGCAGCGGACCCTGGTCTGTCACCACTGCGGGAGCCAGCGACAGGTGCCACCCACCTGTCCCGACTGCGGCACCCGCGAACTGACGCCGTTGGGCGCGGGTACCCAGCGGCTGGAGTCAGCGCTGAACCTGCTCTTGCCCGGCTACCCGGTGATACGCATTGACCGGGATTCAACGCGACCTCGCGAGGCAATGACCAATTTTATGGCGCAGATCAACGCGGGTGCACCCATGCTGCTGGTTGGCACGCAGATGCTGGCCAAAGGCCATCACTTTCCCAATGTCACCCTGGTTGTCATCCAGGACATGGATTCCGGTTTTTTCAGTGCCAATTATCGTGCCGAGGAGCGAATGGGCCAGCTTGTCCTGCAGGTGGGCGGTCGCGCCGGACGGGCATCAAAACCCGGCAAGGTTGCGATCCAGACCAGGATGCCGGATCAGCCTATCTTCCGCAGGCTCATCCAGGACGGTTATGCCGCATTTGCTGATACCCTGCTGGAAGAACGCCAACAGCATGGTCTGCCGCCTTTTTCCTTTCATGTGCTGCTGCGGGCCGAGGCCGGCGAAAGAGCACTGCCTGTTGAATTTCTCGAGGAACTGCTGCCAATCGCTGATGCACACCCGCTGATGACCGCACTTGGCCCGGTCGCGGCTGTCATGGAGCGTCGGGCAGGTCGCTATCGGGCACAACTGCTGCTGACCAGCAAGACACGTAAACCGCTGCATGAAGGCACGCGGGCCATCATAGAAGCAGCCGGCAAAGCGAGACTGGCACGCCGGGTCCGTTGGTCAGTCGACGTTGATCCCGTGGATCTTCTTTAGAGGCCCGTGCGCCACGCGCCTCGTCAACCTGCTAAAATCTGCCGCACCAACAGTTCCCCCGATTACCGGGGACCAGCAACCGGGAAAGAGATGGCACAAGATTTCGCCAAGGGAAAACGTGGCAACACCAGGTCAGAGACGCAGATCCCGGGGTGGGTCTGGTTTGTTTCCGGTCTGGCGGCAGGCGCATTTGTCACCTTCCTGTTTTTTGTCCAGCGTGACCTGGCGCCTGATCCCGAGGTAGATGCCCTCGTGAATGCGCCTTCTGCAGAGATTGTGGCACCCCCGTCCGACGATAAAGAGTGGAACTTCTATGACATATTCCCGAAGTCGGAAGTGCCGCTGGTCGACGGGTACGAATCACCAGGACCCTCCAGTGCAGCCCAACCGGCTGAGGCACACAGTTACCTGCTGCAGGCAGGTTCTTTCCGCAAGGCGGATGATGCAGATGCGCTGCGCGCTGAATTGATACTGTTGGGTATGAATGCATTTATCCGCCGCGTCGAAAACGATGGCAACACCTGGCACAGGGTACTGGTCGGTCCCATTGAATCCGACCTGGAACTGACCCGTCAGCGCCGTAAACTGGCTGAAGCCAATATTGCCAGCATTGCCCTGCGCGTGACGCCCTGAGCGCCAACTTTGCCCGGTTGCCAGCCTTGAAAAGCAGCAACAAAACCCCCACTTCCCGACGATAGTCACAAAACGGAACAGGTGTGGAACAATTCAGGGGTACAACAATCCTGTCGGTCAGGCGTGACGGGCAGGTGGTTATCGGCGGTGACGGACAGGTATCCGTTGGCAACACCGTCATGAAAGGCAATGCGCGCAAGGTCCGACGGCTCTACAAGAACAATGTGATTGCCGGTTTTGCCGGTGGCACTGCAGATGCTTTTACACTGTTCGAACGTTTTGAAGGCCAGTTGGAGAAACATCAGGGACACCTGGTACGCGCCGCCGTGGAACTGGCCAAAGACTGGCGTACCGACCGCGCATTGCGCCGTCTGGAAGCCATGTTGACTGTTGCTGACCGAGAGTCATCCCTGATCATTACCGGTATGGGTGATGTGGTTGAACCGGAATACGGCATTATGGCCATCGGCTCCGGCGGGTCTTTTGCCCAGTCAGCAGCCCGTGCCCTGCTGGAGAACACCAGCCTTTCAGCCCGGGAAATCGTCGAGAAGAGCCTGTCCATCGCCGCGGATATCTGCATTTACACCAACCACGAGCGCACCATCGAAGAGATTACATACTGAATGTCAAACATGACGCCAAGGGAAATTGTTCACGAACTGGACAAACACATCATAGGCCAGGCAGATGCCAAACGGGCCGTGGCCATCGCACTGCGCAATCGCTGGCGTCGCCTCCAGCTTGATGAGAGCCTGCGCGCCGAGATTTCACCCAAGAACATCCTGATGATTGGCCCAACCGGCGTCGGCAAGACTGAAATTGCCCGTCGCCTCGCCAGGTTGGCAGGCGCACCTTTTATCAAGGTTGAAGCCACCAAGTTCACAGAGGTCGGTTATGTTGGCAGGGACGTGGAGTCGATTATCCGTGATCTGGTCGAGGCCGCCATCAAGATGCAGCGGGAAAACGGCATGAAGTCGGTCAGGAGCCGGGCCGAGGATGCCGCTGAGGAGCGCATCCTGGATGCCCTGCTGCCTCCCGCCCGTTCCGAGGATTCTGTGGGTGACCGCAACTCAGGGACACGCCAGCTGTTCCGCAAAAAGCTGCGGGAGGGAGACCTGGACGAAAAGGAAATTGAGGTGCAGGTCAAAGCGAACCCTGTGGGCGTCGAAATCATGGCGCCACCCGGTATGGAAGAGATGACCAGCCAGCTACAGAACATGTTTTCGTCCATGGCCCCCGGCAAAACACGCTCAAAAACACTGAAGGTCAAAGATGCGCTAAAACAATTGACCGACGAAGAGGCCGCAAAACTGCTCAACGAGGACGAAATCAAAACCAGGGCCCTGGACGCCGTTGAACAGACCGGGATTGTCTTCATTGATGAAATGGACAAGGTTGCAAGGCGCGGAGACTACAGCGGCGGTGCTGATGTTTCCCGGGAAGGTGTCCAGCGCGACCTGCTGCCACTGATTGAAGGCTGCACTGTCAGTACCAAGTACGGCATGATCAAGACAGATCACATCCTGTTTATCGCCTCGGGCGCCTTTCATCTCTCCAAGCCCTCGGACCTGATCCCTGAACTGCAGGGCCGGTTGCCGATCCGGGTCGAGTTGAATGCACTGACCGTGGCAGACTTCGTGCGCATACTGACTGAACCCGACGCCTCCCTGACCGAGCAGTACCAGGCACTGCTGGATACAGAAGGATTGACCCTGACCTTTACCGAAGATGGAATCCGGCGGATTGCGGAGATCGCCTGGCAGGTCAACGAACGCACCGAAAATATTGGCGCAAGACGTCTGCACACGGTCATGGAACGACTGCTGGAAGAAATTTCGTTCCAGGGTGGTGAGATGACCAGTGCCGACGGCAAGCAGATATCAATTGACGCGGGCTACGTGAACAGCCATCTTGAATCGCTGGCGAGTGACGAGGACCTGTCGCGCTATATTCTCTAGCGGCAGACCCGGCAGCCAGAGGCCAGGGCGGCATCTGACAGGGGCACCAGAATTTCCTGGTTTGCCAATCCGGATTGAATGAGGACAGCAACCGATGACAGCCAGCGTAGCCATACCCCGGGAAATCCGCCTGCACCGCAAATCGTGCCTGCTTGATCTCGAGTACGCAGACGGCACCGTTGATACCCTCTCTGCCGAGTACCTCCGGGTCTATTCGCCATCAGCGGAGGTGCAGGGGCACGGACCAGGTCAGCGAACCCTGCAACATGGCAAGAAGGATGTGCGCATCCTTGGCCTGGAGCCCCAGGGCAACTATGCCCTCAAGATTATTTTCTCTGACGGCCATGACTCGGGCCTCTATAGCTGGGCCTACCTGCATACGCTTGCCGTTGAGTTTGAAACCCGCTGGGCAGACTACCTGGCGGAGCTTGAACAGGCGGGGAAAACCCGCCAGTCACAGTTTATTGCCGTATCCACCGATTAACCTTGCATTTACCTGAAACGAAGGTCAATCGCCTGCTAAAATGCCGCTGACATACTGAGTTTCAGGGAAGGGCCAGGCGTGCCAGACGACCTCACAGACTTCGGGTTTACCCGGGTCCCTGTAAAGGAAAAAGCCTCGCGGGTTGCGGCGGTATTCCACTCGGTTGCTGACAGGTACGACATGATGAACGACATCATGTCGTTCGGCACACACCGGCTCATGAAACGGTTTGCCATTGAACTGACGGCGGTGCGTGCGGGTGATGCCGTACTCGACCTGGCGGGTGGCACGGGGGACCTCGCAGCCCTGCTCTCTCCCATTGTGGGCGTCGAGGGCCGGGTCATACTGTGTGACATCAACCCTTCAATGGTCCAGGTCGGACGTGACCGGCTCATCAACCGCGGGCTGGTATCAAACATCGACTACCTGATAGGTGACGCCGAGCAACTACCTTTTGCTGACCAGGTTTTTGATGCCGTCACCATGGCTTTTGGCCTGCGCAACGTCACCGACAAGGCGAGGGCACTGGCCTCAATCCACCGAACCCTGAAACCCGGCGGTAAACTGGTTGTGCTTGAATTCTCCAAACCGGGGAATACCCTGATCAAAGGAGCCTATGAAACATTCCAGAGCACCTGGCCGAAGATCGGCAAGCTGGTGGTTGGTGACGACAGCAGCTATCGCTATCTGGTGGAGTCGATTGCCATGCACCCCGACCAGGAAGCGCTGAGGGACATGGTGCTGGCAGCGGGTTTTGAGTCCTGTCGCTATCACAACCTGTTTGACGGCGTGGCAGCAATACACGTGGGCACCGCTGGCGCCGCCGTTGCAGCCGGGCACTAGCTGATGCGCCTTGTTCGCCTGCTGGCCATACTGCGAATTATCGCCAGACACAGGCTGGACCGGTTGCTTGGGCCGGCCCTCAAACTGCCACTCTGGTTTCGGCTGCTGCTGCTGCCACTACGCCTTTTCCCCACTCCAGCCGAGGCGCCTGGCACATCACTTCGCAAGGCTTTCGAAGACCTGGGACCGATCTTTGTAAAGTTTGGCCAGATACTGTCAACCCGTCGCGACCTGTTTTCACCGGAGACATCGGCTGAACTCCAGCGCCTGCAGGACCGGGTACCGCCATTCAACACGAAACTGGCAAGAAATACGCTGGAGGCTGCACTCGAAGCACCTATCAGTGAGCTTTTTGAGACCTTCGACGATATCCCGCTGGCATCAGCCTCGGTGGCACAGGTACATAGCGCCACCCTCAAGAACGGTGCTGAAGTGGTCGTCAAGATTATCCGGCCAGGTATCGAACCCGTCATTCGGCGCGATATTGCGGTGATGTACCTGCTCGCCCACCTGCTTGAGCGGGTGTCCGAGGATGGCAGGCGCCTGCACCCCGTGCTTGTGGTGCGCGACTACGAACGCACTATCATCGACGAACTTGATCTCCAGCTTGAAGCCGCCAATTCTGCCCAGCTCCGCAAGAACTGGCAGGCCTCAGGAAAGCTCTACGTACCCGAGGTCTACTACGACCTGACCCGCAACAACGTGATGGTCATGGAGCGGATTTACGGGCTAACCGCTGCCGATATTGATGGCATGCGCGAACGCAAGGTCAACATGAAGAAGCTGGCCCACCTGGGCGTCGAGATTTTCTTCACCCAGGTGTTCGAAGACAACTTCTTTCACGCTGACATGCATCCGGGAAACGTGTTTATTGATGTCACGGACCCGGAAAACCCCACTTACATCGCCCTTGACTGCGCCATCATTGGCTCGTTAACGGAAGAAGACCAGAGTTACATCGCCCGCAACCTGCTGGCGTTCTTCCACCGTGATTATTATGAGGTGGCGAGGCTCCATGTGGAGAGCGGCTGGGTGCCTGCCGACACTGACATCCGTGAATTCGAGACAGTGATCCGCAGCGTCTGTGAGCCGGTGTTCCAGAAACCCATCAGCGAAATATCATTCGGGCGCGTGCTGGTTTCACTGTTCCAGACTGCACGAAGGTTCAACATGGAAGTACAACCGCAACTGGTCCTGCTGCAGAAAACGCTGCTTAACATAGAAGGTATGGGTCGCCAGTTATACCCTGAGCTTGACCTGTGGGAGACAGCCGCGCCCTACATGGAGCGGTGGATGACCGAGCGAATGGGATTCAGGGGAATCCTGAAACGGCTCGGTCGCAATGCACCCATGTGGCTCGACCAGTTGCCGGAGGTACCCCAACTTGCGTTTGAGGCACTGACTGAGCTCAAGACCCTGGGACGGAACAATCGTGAACAGACCCGCGTGCTCACCGAACTGCGCCTGGAACTGAACCGGCGCTCAAAATCTGTCACCTGGGCCCGAATCGGCGGCATTGTGCTTGTTGCTGCCCTCCTCTTTCCCGTGTCAGGTCTGGCAGCAACGCCGGACGCCTGGCTTGGCTCATCGCTGCTGGGTGGTCTCGGGATATACCTGATGTTTCTGCGGCCCTGACGTGCTATTCTCGCGCCCCTTTTCTGTAGCCTCTCGAAGACAGGGAAATGGCTGACGACAGCTGGCTTGACGCCATCAAATTCGATGATAGGGGCCTGGTGACTGCTGTCGCCCAGGACGCTGAAACCTCGCGCATACTCATGGTTGCCTGGATGGATCGAGCGGCAATCAGGCAAACAATTGAGCGGGGCGTCGCAGTCTACTATTCACGCAGTCGCCAGCAGTTGTGGCAGAAGGGTGAACAATCAGGCCACACCCAGCGCGTGGAATCCATCGAACTGGATTGTGACGGTGATGTGCTAGTATTGAAAGTGTTGCAGCAGGGTGGCATCGCCTGTCACACCGGGCGTCAAAGCTGCTTCTACAGGGTACTTGACCGTGGCGCCTGGCGTATCCAGGACCCGGTGATCAAAGATCCCGCGGACATTTACGGCGACCAGTAACATGGCAACAGCTAGCATCATCGAAGCGCTTTATGCCGTGCTGCAATCACGGAAGTCGGCGGCGCCCGACACCTCTTATGTTGCCGGCCTGTACAGTCGCGGCATCAATCGCATTCTCGAAAAAATTGGCGAAGAGGCCACGGAAGTCATAATTGCCGGCAAAGACGCTGCCGTTGATCCGATTGACCCCGACACGCGGCAGGCGGTTGTGAACGAAACGGCAGACCTGTGGTTCCATACCCTGGTCATGCTGAGTCATCTGGATATTCCCGCAGATGAGCTGTTGGGCGAACTTGAGAAACGTTTTGGCGTTTCCGGGATCGAAGAGAAGGCTGCAAGGACAAAATAGCGACGGAGATTAAATCATGTCTTTTGGAATACCGGAGTTACTGCTCGTTCTCGTCATTGTGCTGCTCTTGTTTGGCACCTCCAAGCTGAAGTCGTTTGGCAGCGACTTTGGGTCTGCAATCAAGGGCTTCAAATCTGCACTTGGTACCGACGAGGAAAAAGCCAGGCTTGAAGCTGACGAACCTGCCGCGGGCGCAAAAGCGGCAGAGCAGCCCAGGAAAGTTGAGGCGGAAAAGGAGTAATCCTGCCTCATGTTTGATATTGGATTTCCCGAGCTGATGATCGTCAGCATCGTGGCGCTGCTTGTGATAGGGCCGGAAAAGCTGCCCGAGACAGTGCGCACGCTTGCGCTCTGGGTGGGCAGGATCAAACGCAGCCTTGCCAACATCAAACTGGAGCTCGAGAACGAGATTGGTGCCGACGAAATTCGCCAGCAGTTGCGCAATGAGGGCATCATGAAAGAACTGAACGACGCCAAGCGAAACCTTGACGGCATCATGCAGGATGCCAACGCCACAATTTCCGATATCAAACAGTCTGCCAGAACACATACTGCAACAGTGAAACCAGACGCCAGCTCACCGGAACCCGCCAATGAAGGAAGCAAACAAACAGACTCCGGTGGATGAAGGCCAGCCCCTGATTGAACATCTGATAGAGCTGCGCACACGCATACTGCACAGCCTGCTCGCCGTGGTTGTCATTTTCCTGCCACTGTTCTACTTCGCCAACGATCTTTACCAGTACATTTCCGAGCCGCTGCGCGCCTATCTACCGGAAGGCGCCACCATGATCGCCACCGAGGTTGCGTCACCTTTCCTGACGCCATTCAAACTGACGCTTGTGCTCGCCATTTTTATTGCGATCCCGTTTATCCTGCACCAGGTCTGGAGTTTTGTCAGTCCCGGACTCTATGCGAATGAAAAACGAATAGCCCTGCCCCTGCTGTTCTCCAGTGTGGTGCTTTTCTATGCCGGTATCGCATTTGCCTTCTACGTGGTTTTCCCGCTGGTGTTTGGCTTCTTCACCAGCGCCGCGCCCGAGGGTGTGTCTGTCATGACAGACATCAATCGTTACCTGGACTTTGTCCTGAAACTGTTTTTCGCCTTTGGACTTGCGTTTGAGATACCCATCGCCACGGTCCTGCTGGTCTGGTCCGGGGCCACCACAGTCGACAACCTGCGTAAAAAGAGGCCCTACGTGGTGGTTGGTTGTTTTGTTGTTGGCATGCTGCTCACGCCACCCGACGTCATCTCCCAGGTCCTGCTGGCCCTGCCCATGTGGCTGCTGTTTGAGGCCGGCATATTTTTTTCAAGCTGGATTCGCAAGCCTGTCGAGGAAGGCGTGGACGCCGGGGAGAATCAGGAAAGCACCAGGCGAGAGTCCGACTGACGCGCCATCAAGCAGTCAGCAAAAACGTCACTGGCCCATCATTGACCAGCGCAACGGCCATATCTGCGCCAAACTGGCCGGTTTCAACCACCTTGTGCTGGCTTCGAGCCAGGGCCACAAAATCATCGTAAACCTGCTCTGCCAGTGCGGGCGGCGCGGCTGATGAAAATGACGGCCGCAATCCCTTTTTGGTATCAGCGGCGAGGGTAAACTGGGAAACGATCAGCAGGCCGCCGTCAACCTCTGCAAGACAGCGGTTCATGTGCCCGTTTGTATCCGGGAAAATGCGGTAATTGAGCACTTTGTGCAGAAGTTTTTCAGCCTGGCTGTGCGTGTCTTCGCGCGCCACGCCAAGCAACAACAGGATGCCGGGACCTATGGCGCCCACCGTCTCCCCGGCGACAACCACACTTGCCTCACTCACTCGCTGGATCAAACCGTACATGGCGCCTGTCTCATATCGCCGCCGGCAGTCCTACAGGTTGTAGTCGGGTTCCAGCCGCAGCGCCATGTCCCGTGTGGCGCGAATCAGCGCGTCAATCAGGGTCGGTTCTGTCGCCGCATGCCCGGCCTCACGCACAATGTACATCTGGGACACGGGCCAGGCCTCATGCAGTGCGTAGGCATTTTCCAGCGGACAGATCATGTCGAACCGGCCGTGCACCAGGATGCCCGGGACATCCTGAATTGCCTCAATATTGTTGAGGATCTGGTTTTCTTCAAGAAAACAGCCGTTGGCAAAATAATGGGCACCGATACGACAGCGCGCCAGCGCCCGATGCGGGTCCGTGTAGTGTTTGACCAGGCGCTGGTGCGGGTGCAGCGTCGAACAGTCGGCTTCCCAGCGGGACCAGGCCTTGGCCGCTCCCATGCGCGCCAGTTCATCTGCACCCCCCATACGTTTGCCGTAGGCACGGACAAAGTCATCCCGTTCTTCAACCGGAATGGGCGCCACAAAGTCTTCCCAGTGATCAGGAAAGAAGCGACTTGCACCGTCACGATAAATCCAGTCCACATCCTGCTGGCGACCGAGGAAAACCCCGCGACAGATAATGCCCAGGGTACGATCGGGATGCGTCTCTGCATAGACCAGTGCCAGCGTTGCACCCCAGCCACCACCAAACAGGACCCATTTTTCTATGCCGAGAAACTCGCGGATTTTCTCCATGTCGGCAACCAGGTGTGCCGTGGTGTTCAGGTTGAGATCACTGTGTGGCGTGGAGCGCCCTGCGCCACGCTGGTCAAACAGCACAATTCGATACTTCTCGGGATTAAAGAAACAGCGGCTGTCGAACTCACAGCCTGAACCCGGCCCGCCGTGCAGGAACAGAACCGGGATTCCGTGCGGAATCCCGCTTTCATCCACGTACAACTCGTGGACGTCGTCCACCTTGATCATATGTCGGGCGTAGGGTTTGATCTCGGGGTACAGTGGCAACATCTATCTTTCCTGTTTTTGCGGGACTTGCGAACCCCGGGGCAGAAATTTTCTAGGCAACGTTGGCCCGGCCTGCTCGCTTCCTGTCAACCTCGGTCAGGCGCTTCTTGCGGATCCTGATGCTCAGCGGGGTGACCTCCACGAGTTCATCATCATCAATAAACTCGATCGCCTGTTCCAGGGAATGTTTGACCGGGGGTGACAAGATAACATTTTCGTCGCTGCCCGCAGCCCGAATATTGGTCAACTGCTTGCCTTTCAGCGGATTGACCGTCAGGTCATTGCCACGGGAATGGAGTCCAATGACCATCCCCTCGTAAACCTCCTCGTTGGGCCCGATAAAGAGGCGGCCCCTGGGCTGCAGGTTAAAAAGTGCAAATGCCAGGCTCTTGCCCGTTGCCATGGAGACGAGAACCCCATTGACCCGGTTGCCAACCTCGTTGCTGACGACGTCGTCATAGTGGGAGAACACGCTGGTCAGGATGCCCGTACCCGACGTCATCGACAGGAATTCGGAACGAAAGCCGATCAGGCCACGGGTAGGCACAAGAAACTCAAGCCTGACCCGGCCTTTGCCATCGGGCACCATGTTGGTCAGGTTGCCCTTGCGGGAGCCCATTGCCTCCATGACCGAACCCTGGTGAGCGCTTTCAACATCCAGCAGGACACTTTCAAACGGTTCCTGACGTTTGCCGTCAACTTCCTTGAAGATCACTTCAGGGCGCGATACACCCAGCTCATAACCTTCACGCCGCATGTTCTCAATCAACACCGACAGGTGTAGCTCACCCCGCCCTGACACCTTGAACCTGTCAGCATGCTCCGTGGGTTCAACCCGCAGCGCAACGTTGTGAATCAACTCGCGCTCCAGGCGGTCCTTGAGATTTCGGCTGGTGACAAATTTGCCCTCCCGGCCTGCAAAAGGTGACGTGTTCACCTGAAAGGTCATGGAAATTGTGGGTTCGTCAACCTTGAGCGCCGGCAGGGCTTCCACATTGGCAGGGTCGCACAGGGTATCGGAAATCTGCAGACCTTCAATGCCCGATACGCAGACAATGTCGCCCGCCCCCGCTTCCAGCACTTCAACCCGGTCAAGGCCCTGGAAACCCATAATCTGCAGTATCTTGCCGCGACGGCGCTTGCCATCTGCAGACACCACAGTCACGGGGTCACCCGCCTTCATCTCACCCCGCTTGATGCGGCCAAGGCCAATAACGCCGACGTAACTGCTGTAATCAAGCGCGCTGATCTGCATCTGCAGTGAACCCGTCCGGTTGACGTCAGGAGCGGGCACCTTGTCGATGATCGTCTGCAGCAGGCAGGACATGTCATCTTCGATATTGTCTGGCGAAAGTCCCGCACGGCCTTCGAGCGCCGAGCCATACACCACGGGGAAGTCGAGTTGTTCTTCCGTGGCGCCCAGTTTGTCAAAAAGCTCAAACACCTCATCGACCACCCAGTCAGGCCGCGCGCCCTCGCGGTCAATCTTGTTGACCATCAGGATGGGATTCAGACCGTTCGCAAATGCCTTCTGGGTAACAAACCGCGTTTGTGGCATGGGGCCGTCCACGGCATCAACCAGCAACAGCACCGAGTCAACCATGGACAGGATTCGCTCCACCTCACCCCCAAAGTCCGCATGGCCAGGTGTATCGACAATGTTGATCCGGTAATCGTGCCAGGTAAGGGCAGTGTTCTTGGCCAGGATGGTGATACCCCGCTCGCGCTCGAGGTCATTGGAGTCCATGACACGTTCACCCGCTTCCTCACCCCGGGCAAGTGCACCTGCCTGACGCAGCAGCTTGTCAATCAGGGTGGTTTTCCCATGGTCGACGTGCGCGATAATGGCAATATTTCTCAGTTTGTCGATCATTCAGAAGGCCGGGTCAGAGTAAAAGCGGCGCATTATACAGTGTCCACTGCAAGTAGAAAGATCCCTGTGTGAACATATCACAGGCGCCAGGGGTGCCGTCCAGCCAACCATTTTGATACTTCTTGGTGCGTTTTTTCATTGTCGCACCTTAACGGTGCAAACAGATGTACCCAGGATAAAATGACCTCATAAAAATCAATAGCTTATGACACGGATCCGATGGCATACTCCTTGCCTCATACAGCACCAATTCGGGCGTTGCGGACAAATGTCGCGCCTGAATCACTCACCACAACAAGAAAGTCCCCACCGGAGGGCCAAATATGTCTGAGAAGACTCTGAAACTCATCAAAGAAAGTGAAGCCAGATGGGTCGACCTGCGTTTTACCGACTCGCGCGGCAAGGAACAGCATGTCACCAATCATGCCAGGAAGATCGACGAGGATTTTTTTGAGTCGGGTGCCATGTTTGATGGCTCCTCGATTGCCGGCTGGAAGCCCATCAATGAATCCGACATGATCCTGATGCCGGATGACTCTACCGCCGTGATTGACCCCTTCACGGAAGAAACGACCATCAACCTGCGTTGTGACATCCTCGAGCCATCCACGCTGCAGGGTTATGATCGCGATCCCCGCTCGCTTGCCAAGCGCGCCGAGGCGTATCTTGCCTCCACGGGCATCGGCGACACCGCCTACTTCGGCCCGGAACCTGAGTTCTTTATTTTTGATGACATCAAGTACAAGGTCGACATGGGTGAGTCCATGTTCCGCATCGAGTCCGAAGAAGCCGCCTGGATGACCTCTCATGAGTTTACCGGGGGCAACCTGGGCCACAAGCCGGGCGTCAAGGGGGGCTATTTCCCGGTACCGCCGGTTGATTCGCTGCTCGATATCCGTAACGCGATGTGTGCTGCCATGGAGGCCATGGGTCTGAATGTGGACCTGCACCACCACGAGGTTGGCACCGCTGGCCAGTGTGAGATTGGTGTTTCATTTGACACGCTGACTGCCAAGGCAGA
Organism: Pseudomonadota bacterium; assembly: GCA_047947185.1. GTDB lineage: Bacteria > Pseudomonadota > Gammaproteobacteria > Pseudomonadales > Azotimanducaceae > JANQJA01. The sequence continues at coordinate 4,428,493 of CP170502.1, read as the reverse complement.
CCAGGTACAGATCTACAAGTACTGTGTCCTCAACGTGGCTGCAGCTTACGGCAAAACGGCAACTTTCATGCCCAAGCCTATTGTCGGCGACAACGGTAATGGGATGCACTGCCACCAGTCCGTCTGGAAAGACGGCACCAACCTGTTTGCCGGTGACGGCTACGGCAACCTGTCCCAGACAGCGCTCTACTACATTGGCGGCATCATTCGACACGCGCGCGCAATCAACGCCTTTGCCAACCCCAGCACCAACTCCTACAAGCGCCTGGTGCCGGGTTTTGAAGCCCCGCTCCTGCTGGTGTATTCGGCACGCAACCGCTCTGCCTCCATCAGGATTCCCTACATCCAGGGCGGCAGCCCCAAGGGCGTCCGAGCCGAAGTGCGGTTTGGCGATCCCTCAGCCAATCCCTACCTCATGTTCTCAGCCATGCTGATGGCCGGCCTTGACGGAATCAAAAACAAGATTGATCCGATTGGCCCCATGGACAAGGATCTCTATGACCTGCCGGCAGAGCAGTTGAAAGATGTTCCAACGGTTTGCTCTTCACTGGAGCAGGCACTGGAAAGCCTTGATGCTGATCGCGAATTTCTGTGCCAGGGTGACGTGTTTTCCAACAGCATGATTGATGGGTTCATCAACCTGAAGATGGAAGAGGTCACAAAACTGAACTCGCACACCCACCCGATCGAGTTTGAGATGTACTACAGCGTTTGATCGGTTGCCCCCAACGATTCATCGGCGGGGGCTTCCCTTTTGCAGGAAAATCGCGCAGTTTTCTGCTATGAACTTTCATTTCATCCAACCCATTCTCTGCCTGTTGATGCTGACGGCCGGGGCATTTGCATTTGCAGCAACACCCGGGCCAGCCGCCGAAACAAGTGAACCTGTACCGGGCGACAGAATCTACCGGACCCGGGACGAACATGGCAGGGCCGTATTCAGCGACCAGGCCCCCGAGAACGCCGAGGAAGTAAAGGTGGAGCGCCCCATGACCTTTCCTGCCGGTGAGTTTGCCCGGGATTATGAACGGGCCACCCGACAGAACGAACCACCGGCGCCCGGGGCCTCGCCGCCCTATACCGAGATCAGAATCACTTATCCCGAAAACGACAGTGCAATCCGCCAGAACGACGGTAACATCACCCTGGCGTTTGTTCTGGCGCCCGGACTGAGATCCGGCCACGCCCTCAAACTGTTGCTGGACGGTGCCGAATACGCTGCCGTTCGCTCGCCTGCACCAGTTCAGATGCCAAACCTGGACAGGGGCACACATCAGGTGCAACTTAAGATTGTCGATGTCCAAACGGGCAAAGTTGTCCAGGAGGGAGAGCCCGTCTCTTTCACCGTCCTGCGTCATTCCGTCCTGCATTAGTGCCCAGGGGCGCCAAACTGGAACACGCGCACTATTATGGTGCATTCAATTGTTCGCTGGGATAAACTGACCGGCTGAAACGCCCGATTTCGGGGCTGTTGTGAAACTGACACAACTGGTTCACTTTTTGCATCCTGCTTTTCAGTTACTTTCGCCAACCCGGGCAATCAGGAAGCAGAACACTTGGAAAGCACAGCGTCGATGGCCGAGAACATACTGGGTAGCCTGAGCACCGCAATCCTTTGCGTTGACCATGAACTCCGGCTCAGATTCCTCAACCAGTCCGCCGAGATGTTGCTGGAGGTTTCCGGCGCCCGCAGTTGCGGCAAGAAAGTCTCGGACCTGATGTTGAATACCACCGAACTGGAAGCAGTGATGTACGACGCGCTGCAGACCGGCCAGCCATACACCCGGCGCCGGGGCCAGATATTCCTGCCATCGGGCCATCACGTGACGGTGGACTATGCCATCACGCCGATCAGTGAAAATGAATGGCCACAGTTGCTGATTGAACTTTATCCCCTGGACCGTTACCTGAGGATTGATCGCGACGAGGCCCTGCGTGACCACCAGGAGATTACCCGCCAGATGATTCGCGGCCTGGCACACGAGATCAAGAACCCCCTGGGCGGCATACGTGGTTCGGCGCAACTCCTGGCCCGCGAACTGGCAGAGGCATCACAGACCGAGTACACCGACATCATCATTGGCGAAACTGATCGCCTCACCGCACTGGTGGATCGCCTGCTGGGTCCCAAGACGGCCCCCAGGCCTACCTCCACCAACGTACATGAACTACTGGAGCGTGTACGACGCCTGATAGAACTCGAAAGTGAGGGTTCCATTCACATTTCGCGTGACTATGACCCGAGCATCCCGGAAATCCTGCTGGACAAGGAACTGATGCTGCAGGCTTTTCTCAATATCGCTCGCAACGCCATGCAGTGCCTTGCAGATACCAGTGATCCCGAGATCCGTTTTGCGACACGTGTCGAGCGCCAGTTCACAATTGGTTCAAACCTGCACCGGACTGTACTGACCGTTGACATCATCGACAACGGGCCGGGGATTCCGGAATCGCTCAAGGATCATCTCTTTTACCCCATGATCAGCGGACGGCCGGATGGTACCGGCCTCGGCCTGTCACTTGCCCAATCCATCATTCATCAACATGCCGGGCTGATTGAAGTTGCCAGCGAACCCGGACGAACCGATTTCACAGTCATCATTCCATTGGAGCAGCCACAATGAGGTCACCTGCGCGCGTCTGGGTAGTAGACGACGAGCGGTCCATTCGCTGGGTTCTTGAGCGTGCGCTCAGCCAGGAAGGGCTTGATGTCACCTGTTTTGAAGACGGGCAATCCCTGCTCAGGAACATCGACGCCACACCACCTGATGCCATCGTGAGCGACATCCGGATGCCCGGCATGGATGGACTCGATCTGCTGGCACGGATCAAGGCCAGTCATCCCAATCTGCCGGTCATTATCATGACCGCACATTCGGACCTGGACAGCGCCGTTTCGTCAATTCAGGGAGGGGCCTTTGAATACATCCCCAAACCCTTTGAAGTGGATGAAGCCGTGGCTGTGGTCAAGCGCGCAATTGATCACAACGTCAAGCCACCCCAGCCCATAAGTCCACAGGAGTCCCCGGTGGATTCCGAAATAATCGGCAAAGCGCCGGCGATGCAGGAGGTCTTTCGCGCCATCGGGCGACTGTCAAAATCGAATGTCACCGTTCTGATCAACGGCCAGTCTGGTACCGGTAAAGAACTGGTTGCCCAGGCGCTGCACAAACACAGCCCGCGACGTAACGGGACTTTCATTCCGCTCAACATGGCCGCAATACCCCACGACCTGATCGAGTCGGAACTGTTTGGTCACGAGAAAGGGGCATTTACAGGTGCCAACAACCAGCGCCAGGGGAGATTCGAACAGGCGGATGGAGGCACCCTGTTTCTCGATGAGATTGGCGACATGCCAGCAGATACCCAGACCCGCTTGCTGCGCGTGCTGTCTGACGGGGAGTTCTATCGCGTGGGTGGCCATGAGCCACTCAAGGCCGATGTACGCATCATTGCTGCCACACACCAGAACCTGGAAGAACTTGTCAGCCAGAACCGGTTTCGCGAGGATCTGTTCCATCGGCTGAATGTCATCCGCATCCACATTCCAACACTGCGTGAACGCCGCGAAGACATTCCACTGCTCGCGGGTTATTTCCTGCGCAAGGCGGCGGAGGAACTGAACGAAGAACCCAAGTTGCTGAAACCCGAGACCATGGAATACATCACCAACCTGCCCTGGCCGGGTAACGTCAGGCAACTGGAGAACTTTTGCCGCTGGATTACTGTTATGGCCACCGGGCAGGAAGTGCTGCTGGACGACCTGCCGCCCGAATTGCTGGAAGACCGGGAGCAACAGAGTGATTCAGAGAACTGGGAAAAGTCCCTGCGCACCTGGTCCAGCCGCAAGCTGGCACAGATCAAGCCTGGCGAACCGGGCCTGCTGGATTCAGCGGTACCCCGCTTTGAGCGCATCATGATCGAAGCCGCCCTGAAACAGACAGGGGGCCGCAAGCGTGATGCATCCATCCTGCTGGGCTGGGGCCGCAACACCCTGACGCGCAAGATCAACGAACTGGGCATGAACAACGCGGGTCTGTCGGACGACTGACCCGGGTCCAGAAAGACAAAAGGCCCCTGCGGGCCTTTGGCAGACGGAACGGCGCGGTTGTGGAAGGGAATGACAATGCGCTGTCGCAGCCTGCTTGACGTACAGACAATTCAAGTCCCGTGCCAACTTTTGACAAGCCCCCCAATGCAACGCATAAACCCAACAAACTCAAAGGGTTAAAGCCTTTTGTATTCACGGGGACAGGCCCGAAAGCAGGCGGTTCATCCCTATGATGTACTGACCATTTGTGACAGCATCCGCCTTTATTGTCATATCACGGGTGACACCAAATTGATCGCCATTGCACTTTACGAACCGGAAATTCCGCCCAATACCGGCAATATCATCCGTCTCTGTGCCAATACCGGTGCCCGGCTACACCTGATTGAACCCCTCGGTTTTGAATTGGATGACAAACGTCTGCGCCGGGCCGGGCTCGACTATCACGAGTGGGCCAGCGTAGAGCGCCACGCCTCCCTTGCGGCGCTGACCCAGCGTGGGCAATTTCGCCGGATTCTGGGCATCACAACCCGGGGGCACAGGAACTACACGGAATTCAGCTACACACCCGATGACCTGCTGGTGTTTGGACCCGAGACCCGGGGATTGCCTGCAAACCTGCTTGAAGAGCTGGGTGAAGCGAACCTGGTACGAATTCCGATGCTCCCCACCAGCAGGAGTCTCAACCTGTCAAATGCGGCGGCTGTGGTCGTGTATGAAGCCTGGCGCCAGTTGGGGTTTGCCGGGGCACGCCAGTAGCGCACCGGGCTGGTGAGCCCCCACTGGTTCGGTCCGCTATTGTGGCCTGGGCTGGTTTCGCTGCTGGCGGGTCTGCTCGTAGATTGCGTCAAAATTTACCGGGGCGAGCATGAGCGGCGGGTAACTGCCTTTGGTGACAATCGAGTCAATCGTTTCCCGTGCATAGGGAAAGAGTACGTTGGGGCAGAAACTGCCAAGTGTCTGGTCCAGCGCTTCCATGCCCAGACCCCGGATCATGAAGATCCCGGCCTGCTGCACCTCAACCAGGTAAACCACCTCATCAGCATCATCCCGGGTGGTGATGGTGAGGCTGAGAATGACTTCATAAAGATCAGGCTCAATCTCGCTGTACCGGGAATTGAGGTCAAGATTCACCCTGGGTTTCCACTGCGTCCGGAAAATGCCTGGCGACCGGGGCGACTCAAAGGACATATCTTTCATGTAAATTCGCTGCATGACAAACTGCGCGCCCTGTTGATCACCCTGCTGTTCACTCATGATTCGGCCCCTTTCAGCATGTCGTCGAGTAGGCCCGTGCGTTCAAGCTGCATCAGTTCGTCGCAACCGCCAATATGGGTGTCACCAATCCAGATCTGGGGCACGGTAAACCGACCGGATTTCTCGACCATCTCCTGGCGCAGCTCAGGCTTGCCGTCCACGGCAATGTCCCGAAAGTGAATGCGCTTCTGCTGCAACAACGAGCGTGCACGCATGCAGTAAGGGCAGAATCTTGTTGAATACATGACAACCGGCTGGATCGCCTGCCCGTCACCCATGTTAGCCTCCGCTTGGTCGTCGCTTTGTCCCAGAAACCGCGATTTTAGACTGTCAATCATCCGCATTATGCTTTCCCCTTGACGACCGGCAGGCTGGCGCCCGACCACTCGGTCATTCCGCCTGACAGACGTCGTACATTCTCAAACCCTTTGGCCTTGAGCTTGCGGCCAGCCGCGCCAGCGGTCTGGCCAATCTTGCAGACCACCACCACCGGCCGATCCTTGAATGGCTCTACCTCCGCCATCCTGCTCTCCAGGCTTGAGTAGGGTATGTTCACCGCACCGGGAATATGGCCCAGCTTATATTCACTACTGTCCCTGATGTCGATGACAAATGCATCTTCCTTGTTGATCATGTTGACCAGGCCGGCTGTCGAAACCGCCGCTCCACCCTGCTTGCCCTCGTTGACAATAAAAGCAAACAGCAGGAACAGGAAAACACTGACAAGGATGAGATGATTGCCGATGAACTCAAACAACTGTTCGATCATGCTGCGGACGCCGGGATTATTTGAGGGTTAAAAACAAGTCGCGGAGTATACACCAACAAAGCCTTTCGATTGCAGGCGGCATGACCAAAAATTAAGGATGGCTTTCGATGCCAGGGTGATTCCAGAGGCCGCTATTCTATCGCCCCGGTGTAATCGGTAAGATTCAGGCTTAGCCCAGCGGGAATGATCCGGATGACCAGACGCGTGCCCTATGTACTTATTGTCCTTGATGGTTGGGGATACCGGGAAGAACACGAGGCCAATGCCATATACCTCGGCAATACACCCACCTGGGACCATCTCTGGCGAGACCAGCCGCACAGCCTCATTTCCGGTTCCGGCCTTGACGTTGGCCTGCCCCCCGGACAAATGGGCAATTCCGAGGTCGGCCACATGAACCTGGGCGCGGGCCGCGTCATCGACCAGGAATTCACGCGTATTGGCAAAGCCATTGAAAATGGCAGCTTCTTCAACAACGAAGTCCTGCTGCAGACGGTGCAGGATGTCGCTGCAACGGGTGGTGCGCTACATCTTTTTGGCCTCTTGTCACCCGGTGGCGTTCACAGCCACGAGGATCACATCAAGGCGGCCGCCAGGCTGGCTTTTGAAAACGGCGTCAGCGCTGTTTATGTCCACGCATTTCTGGATGGCCGGGATGTCCCGCCGCGCAGTGCCCTGGCGTCGTTGCGGGACATGACAGCGTATATCAATTCACTGGGGGAAGGTGGCATAGCCTCCGTTTGCGGTCGCTACTACGCCATGGACCGGGATAACCGGTGGGATCGCACCCAGCTTGCATACGACATGCTGACGGGCAGCGGGACACCATTCGAATCCAATTCTGCGGTCGACGCGCTGAACGCCGCTTACGAACGGGAAGAATCTGATGAGTTTGTGAAACCCACCGTTGTACTGCAACAGGGCAAACGGGTTGCTGTCGGGTCAGGTGATGCGGTCATTTACATGAACTTCCGTGCTGACCGCGCGCGCCAGTTGACCCGCGCATTCACCAGCGACCACTTTGCCGACTTCGAGCGCAGCGCACGCCCTGCCCTTTCACACTTCGTAACGCTTACCCAGTATGCCGCGGATATTGATGCCGAGGTTGCCTTCGGCCCGGACCAGATGCACAACGCGCTGGGCGAGTATCTCGCCGCACTCGGGCGAACCCAACTCAGGCTTGCTGAAACCGAAAAGTATGCCCATGTGACATTCTTCTTCTCCGGCGGCAAGGAACAGCCGGTTGAGGGTGAGAAGCGCATCCTGATACCGTCACCACGAGTTGCGACCTACGATCTCGCTCCGGAAATGAGCGCGGTTGCTGTCACTGATGAACTGGTTGCAGCCGTTAACTCGGGAGACTACGACCTGATTGTCTGCAACTACGCGAATGGCGACATGGTGGGCCACACGGGCAAACTCGATGCCGCCATCAAGGCAGTTGAGTGTATTGACACCTGCCTTGGGCGGGTTGAGGCGGCGATTCTGGCAAGTGGCGGGCACTGCCTGATCACCGCAGATCATGGCAATGTTGAACAGATGACCGACGAACACACTGGCCAGGCCCATACGGCCCACACATCAGAACTGGTACCGCTGGTCTATGTGGGCAACAAGACCATACAACTTCGTGACGGTGGTGCCCTGGCTGATGTGGCGCCAACCCTGCTGGAACTCATGGAACTTGAGCAGCCCGTTGAGATGACCGGGCAATCCCTGATTCAGCCTGCAAAAACCCATCTCGTCTCGAAACAGGCAAAAACATGAAGCCGCTTGCCCTGCTACTGGCCGTAAGCCTTGGCATCTGCACGCTGTCTGCACAAGCTGAGACCGTTCAGGTTGAAGACCCGGAGGCACTGCGCGCCCAACTTGAATCACTGCAGGCTGAAATCGACAAGTTCAAGGCCATGCTGGAAAAGACCCGGGGTGACCGCTCTGCACTTGAAGGCACGCTGGAGCAGAACGAAAAGGAAATCAGCGAGATTCTGCGCAAGATCCAGACGATCCAGCAGGACATCAAGCAGGGTGAAGACAAGATATCGTCCCTGCAGGGCCAGCAGCGTGGCCTGGAATCAGCACGCGCCGAACAGCAGGCACTGGTTGCACACCAGGTTCGTTCGGCGTTTGAGCTGGGCAACGAGGCCTACCTCAAGGTTGTCCTGAACCAGGAAGATCCCAACGAACTTTCCCGCATGATTACCTACTACGACTACTTCAACCGTGCCCGCGCTGAACAGATACAGGCCTATCGCGAGACCATCAGTTCCATTGAACAGGTAACCCGCGAACTTGCCAGCAGGAATATCCAATTGGCCAACGACAGGGTCGCGCTCGACCAGAGGAACCTGGCGCTGACGAAAGTCCGGGCAGAAAAGGAGGCTACACTGGTCCAGTTGAATCGGGCCATCGCCAGTACCGGGCAGGAAATTCAGCTACGCGAAAAAGATCGGGAACGTCTGGAGTTCCTGCTGGAACGTATCACTGCTGGCATCATCAATCTGCCCACACCTGGTGATACGGTCCCTTTCGCCGAGCAGAAGGGCAAACTGCTGATGCCCGTCGCCGGACGCATCACCAGCCGCTTCGGTAGCGCGCGCAACGCAGGCAAGTTACGCTGGGATGGCGTTTTTATCGAAGCACCAACCGGTGCGCCCGTGAATGCCGTACACTACGGTCGCGTTGTGTTTTCTGACTGGCTGCGCGGCTTCGGATTGTTGCTGATCATCAATCACGGCGACGGATATATGTCGCTCTACGGCCATAACCAGGTGCTGTATCGCGAGACGGGAGACTGGGTTGTTGCCGGAGAAACCATTGCAACCGTTGGCGACAGTGGCGGTCAAAGTCAGCCTGGCCTGTATTTTGAGATTCGCCAGGCTGGTAAACCGGCTGACCCGCAACTCTGGTGCCGTGCCCGGCCAGCGTCGACCGCATGAGATTATTTGAGGTATTGGTAAGTATGAAAAGCACCCTGACAGTCACAACAATTCTATGGCTTGCGGCCTTCAGTGCCATGGCCGCCGAAACGCCGCCACCACAGGTTGAGTTACCCGAAGCCAGGCCGGAAAAACCGCTTGAGCCCCGCTTGCCACTAAATGAACTGCGGGTGTTTGCCGAGGCATTTGACCGGGTCAGCAGTGCCTATGTGGAAGAAATTGATGACCGCACACTGCTGGAAAATGCCATCAAGGGCATGCTGTCACAACTGGATCCACATTCCGCCTACCTTGACCGGGAATCCTATACCGACCTGCAGGAAACGACGACCGGCAACTACGGCGGTCTTGGCCTGGAAATTGGCATGGAAGATGGTTTTGTCCGCGTTATTGCCCCCATGGACGATACCCCGGCAGCCCGGGGCGGTGTAGAGCCGGGTGACCTGATTATCCAGCTCGACGAGAAAGCCGTGAAGGGCATGTCCATGTCAGAGGCAATTGAGGCCATGCGCGGTGAGCCCGGCAGCGTGGTCAAACTCACCATCATCCGCGACGGCGAGTCCAAGCCCGTTGAGATCAACCTCACCCGTGAGGTGATACAGGTGGCGAGCGTCCGGCAGCGGATCCTGGAAGACGGTTATGGTTACATCCGTATTGCCCAGTTTCAGAGCACCACGGGGCGGGAAGTTGAGGAAGCGGTACAGAAGCTGATGACCGAGGGTGGCCTGCGGGGACTGATTCTGGACCTTCGCAACAACCCCGGTGGCGTATTGCAGTCCGCGGTTGAAGTCTCTGATGTTTTTATTGATGACGGCCTGATTGTCTATACCTCGGGTCGCCTTGCCAATGCCGACCTGCGCTACAGCGCAACCACCCCGGATGCCACCAATGGCGTACCCCTGGTTGTGCTGGTCAATGAAGGTACAGCGTCCGCGTCAGAGATTGTCGCCGGGGCACTGCAGGACCACAGTCGCGCTGTCATCATGGGCGTCAGCACCTTTGGCAAAGGATCAGTCCAGACCATTCTGCCGCTGAATAACGAAAAAGCGATCAAACTCACCACTTCGCTCTACTTTACGCCCAACGGCCGCTCCATCCAGGCAGAAGGCATTGTGCCGGACATCTGGGTAGACCGCTCCACGGTCACGCGGGTCAAGTCCAATTCACTGCGCGTCAAGGAACGAGACCTGCCCAAACACCTGTCCAACGCCACAGGCGAAAGCACGGAGCCGGAAGCACCCGAGCCTTCTGCACTCGCCTCTACCGACTACCAGCTCAACGAGGCGCTGACATTGCTGAAGGGCATCAACATCCTGGCCAAGAAGCGTGGCTGACCCCTTTTCCCTGGCGCGCAGGCTCGTCGGCACGCTTGTGCTGGCAGGTCTCCTCTGCAGTAGCCAGGTGCGAGCGGACACAGCGTACGTCGCGATTATCCTGGACGACATGGGACACAACGAGGCGCGCGGCCAGCGCGCCCTTGCCCTGCCCGCAAATGTCACTTACGCCTTTCTGCCTTACGCACCATTTGCTGCCCAGCTTGCAGAACGGGCCCACCTTGCCCGGCGGGAAGTGATGGTCCACATGCCCATGGCAAACCTTTCAGACCAGCCTATCGGACCCCGGGGCCTGGTACCCGAGCTCGGCCGTGATGACTTCCTGGCACGGGTGGACGAGGCCATGGCAAGAGTGCCTTTTGCCAGCGGCATCAACAACCATATGGGCAGCTACCTCACCCAGCAAACGCGCGAGATGCAGTGGCTGATGGCTGACCTCAAACGCAGGAACCTGTTTTTTGTCGACTCCCGTACGACACCGGCAACTGTGGCGTCACGCGTTGCCAGGTCCAGCCTGGTGTCATCGTCAAGCCGGGACATCTTTCTTGACAATGAACGCAATGCGGACGCAATTGATTCAGCATTCCAGCTGTTAATCCAGCGGGCCAAGCACAAGGGCACGGCGCTTGCTATTGGTCATCCACATGAAGAAACCATCAGCTACCTTGAGGTCACATTGCCGTTGCTCCGGAAACAGGGCATCAAGGTAATTCCTGTCTCACACTTGATTGCGCTTCAGCGTCTGCAGGAGCTTCAACTGGCCAACCGGGTTTTTGCGGACTAGTTGCTTACTGGTTTACCTGGCGGGTCAGCGCAATAGCCTCGGCCAGGTCAAGTGTTCCCTCGTAAATTGCTCGCCCGGTGATAACCCCGGTGACACCACCTGTTACCCTGCCACTCAGGTCAAGCAGGGCTTCTATGTCACGCAGGTCGGTAACGCCGCCTGAAGCGATAATCGGTGTGCTCACGGCATCAGCCAGATCACGGGTCGAATGCAGGCTGACGCCACCCATCATCCCGTCCTTGCCAATATCCGTGTAAACAATCGCCTCGATGCCATCCGCTTCAAACAGCATGGCGAGACTCTTGACCGAAATGTCGGTGACTTCAACCCAGCCGTTTTTTGCCACCATGCCATGCAGGCCATCCAGCCCTACCATGATGTGGCCCGGGAACTGGCGGCACATCTGGCCAACGAACTCCGGTTCCTCAACCGCTTTGGTGCCAATAATCAGGTAATCCACGCCGGCGTTCAGGTAACTTTCGATGACCTCAGCGCTGCGAATACCACCGCCCAACTGGATGCTGAGTTCCGGGTGATTCCGCGCAATGGTTTCGATTGCCTTGCGATTGACCGGTTGCCCCTCAAAAGCCCCGTCCAGGTCTACCAGGTGCAGGCGTTCAGCGCCTTCTGCAACCCACCGGGCCGCCATGGCAACGGGATCGTCAGAGTAGACCGTACTCTGGGAAAGTTGCCCCTGAACAAGGTTGACCACCTTGCCATCCTTAAAATCAATGGCCGGAATAATCTGCATGCCTAGAGACTTCCCTTGGTTGAAGGCACCGCGGTAGTTCGCGGATCGCTGGTGGTTGCCATACGCAGCGCACGGCCAAATGCCTTGAACACGGTTTCGATCTGGTGGTGGGCGTTCTTGCCTTTCAGGTTATCAATATGCAGCGTAACCCCGGCATGATTCACAAAACCCTGGAAAAACTCGTAGAAAAGCTCCGTATCAAAGTCGCCAATTCGCGGCCGGGTGAACGGAATCTGGTATTCCAGACCCGGCCTGCCGGAGAAGTCGACGACAACCCTGGAGAGTGCCTCGTCCAGCGGCACATAAGCATGCCCATAACGGTTGATGCCCCGCTTGTCACCCACCGCTGCCGCAAACGCCTGACCGAGGGTAATACCCACGTCTTCCACCGTATGGTGGGCATCCACATCTAGATCACCCTCGGCAACAATGATGAGGTCTATCAGCGCATGCCTGGCAATCTGGTCCAGCATGTGCTCAAAAAACGGTAATCCCGTGTCAAGCGTGGCCTGGCCGCTGCCGTCAAGGTCAACAGTAACCCTGATCCGGGTCTCGAGCGTGTTTCTGTCTATCGTTGCGGTACGCGAGGACATCTGTGAATCCACTTCACCAAAAGGCGGCGATTATACTGCAATCCACGAGGGGCCTACAGCGCGCTGCCATAGGGCAGGTAACGGTTATCGGTGTTGGCCTTGATCCAGCGACGCAAATCGGCGGTGAAACTGTCCCGGGCCTTCAGTATCCGGACAAGCGGAATCACCGGCGATGTCTTGCCGCCCTCCCAACCGGCAAGTTGCATCTCTGCCAGCGTAAAGAAGCGTACGAGGTGAATCAGCGCTTCCGTGGGCAGACCCTCCGCCGGTTGCCAGGCGTCTGCTGGCAATTTCATCATGGCCCTGCCGCGCTCGATCTCAACCGGAGGTAACCAGTGATTGATGTCATCGTTCTGGTTTGCGGCAAAATCACTGGCCAATCGTGCCATGTGCTCCAGGTCGGGCACGGGAGCTTTTTGGGGCGCCCAGTCTCCAACTTCACACGCCATCAGTGTTCACTCCACAAGATTCCTGGTTACTAGTGTATGCCATGCATTTTCCTCGCGAGCAGTGGTGACGCCAGCAGCAGAATGAGGCCCAGCACCACAGCGGCAATCGCCAGTTTTTCGAATACGGTGACATAAATGATCAGGGAACTCGCCGCATCCCCGATGCCGTCATCCCCCGCTTCGATTGCCATTGCACCGGCAATCATGCCACCGGCATAAGACGCAAAGGCACTGGACAGGAACCAGACCCCCATCATCATGGCTGCAATGCGCTGCACCGACAGTTTCGTCACCATGGAGAGGCCAACCGGCGACAGGCATAGTTCACCCGTGGTGTGCAACAGGTACATGAGCGCAAGCCAGATAATTGCAACCTTGCCGTCTTCTGCCTGAGACGCGCCATAAACCAGCACGGCGAAACCAAGGCCAACCTGCAGTATCCCGAGCCCAAACTTGGCTGGTGTGGTCGGTTCAAGCCGGGCAGCAGACAGCCTGACCCAGAGCCAGGCAAAGCCAGGCGCCAGCAGAATAATGAACAGGGGGTTCAGCGACTGGAACATGCCCGCTGTAAAGACACTGCCCATGTCAACGTTGCGGTCGGTGAACAGGGTGACCGATGAACCGGCCTGTTCGAACAGCGCCCAGAACATTACAGACATGGCAATCAGCACCAGCATTACCAGCATGCGGTCCCGCTCAACAGGAGCCAGCCGTACAAACGAATACCAGAGCATCCAGGTTACGGTGACCGCACCCACAACCAGCAGGCCAAGGCCAAGTTCCGATGTCCGCTGAATAATCTGCCAGATCACCAGAACCCCCAGCAGGCCCGCCAGGTACACCAGTTGTTCCCGGTTGAGTCCGGCCACCACTGGCCCGTCCAGGTTGGCATCCGCAGGAGGTTCCCCCAGCCCCTGTAACTGGTGCCGATAGACATGCAGTACCAGCAACCCAAACAGCATACCAATGCCAGCCAGACCAAACCCGTAAGCCCAGCCGTAATTTTCACCCAGGTAGGCGCACGCCAGGGTAGCGGTGAACGCACCCAGGTTGATCCCCATGTAGAAAATGGTAAATCCACCATCCCGCCGGGGATCGTCTGGTGCGTAGAGTTGGCCAACGATGGTTGAAATATTGGCTTTCAGAAAACCAACACCCACAATAATTAACGCCAGCGACAGGTAGAACACCTGTTCATAAAGGGCATCGCGTACCACCACGCCATCAATGACCTGACCTGGTGCCCCCTCAAAGGCCATACCGAAGTGACCGCAGACCAGCAGTACCGCGCCAAAGACGACAGCCTTGCGGTATCCCAGGTAACGGTCGGCAATCAGACCACCCAGGATGGGCATGGCATAGACCAGGGAGCCGTAACTGCCATAGATCAGCCCTGCTTCCCGGTCGCCAAACAAGAAATGTTTGGTGAGATAAAGCATGAGCAGTGCGCGCATACCGTAATAACTGAAGCGCTCCCACATCTCAGCGAAGAACAGGACAAACAGGCCACGCGGATGTCCAAGAAAGTCTGTCGACAAATTACTTGCGATGGTATTGCCCCCGATGCCAAACGGCTGTCCTGAAGCGATACATTATTGGCAGAAGATTCACCGCTTGACTAGAGGGCCGGCTTTCCTGTTTCATCCTCATTCTTGAATGGCTGTGGTGTTGCGTGGCGCTCTGTTGCGGCATGGATGCCGGTAGCGATGGTTATGCGGGTGTAGTTCAATGGGTCCGCTTCCGGAGGAAGTGGACGCGACTGAAGCGAGGGGCTCTGCCCCCGAGCGTTGACTCAGTCGCCGGTGGTGTTGCGTGGCGCTCTGTTGCGGCATGGACGCCGGTAGCGATGGTTATGCGGGTGTAGTTCAATGGTAGAACTTCAGCTTCCCAAGCTGATAACGTGGGTTCGATTCCCATCACCCGCTCCAGCGTCATGATCAGCGTCAGCATTATTACCATCAATGATGACCTTGATCAGCTTGTGCTGGACATCAACGAGGCCGAGTGGGATGAGGCCAACGACATGTCCGAATATGACGTCGAGGCACTGGAAGCTTATCTGCTGGCCCCGGACACCGTATTTGTCGCCTGCTATGAAACCACAGACCACTCGGAACAACTGGCTGGCATCGCATCCGCGCGTTTCCAGATCAAACCCTACGACAAAGCCCGCTGGCTCTACGTGGACGAGGTTGACGTCTGCGCCGATATGCGCCAGCGCGGCGCCGGCAAGGCCATGATGCTCATGCTGATTCAGCTTGCTGAGGACGAAGGATGTGAAGATGTCTGGCTCGGCACCGAGATCGACAACTTCCCCGCCAACGCTCTCTACCGTTCACTCGATCCGGACGATATTGCTGAGGTGGTTGGCTACACCTTTGAAACCGCAGGCTAGACGGACAACCGACCGGGGCCCATCAGAATCTCTTTTATATTGCCTTTGGCCTGTTGGCTGACAACCAGCAGATAAGGCGCAAGAAATGCCATGCCACCAAAAAAGGCGACCAGCGCCAGGGCCAGGCCGCCCCTAGAAAACTGGTGTCGCCAGGCTGTCCAGAGTGCCGACAGTGCCAGGAACCCCATGAAGTCAAAATTGAACTGACCGGGCCAGGTCAGCGCCAGCATGTCGCCAAAAAATATGGGTAACAGGTTCATGCCATGATTCAGTATGACAATACCGGTGTACAGCAACAGGCACAGGAAGTAGGCAATCAGGAAAGTGCGAAAAGCGATCATGGGTGTCCCCGGGGTGATTGTGACAAATGCCAAATTACTGCCCCACCTTCACCAAAACAATTACCAGAGAGGTAATTGAGAGGCACTCATTTGCCGGAACCTATGCCAGGATTGCCCTGGCCTGCCGGGAAATTTCCTCGACCGTGTCTATCTCGCCACGCGCAACGCGTTCAATGAATCGCACCTGACGATTGACCGCCAGGTGCACGGCAACCCGTGCATGCACTATTTCCGGCGATGGCGGTTTGGTGATGTAGTCCACCGCACCGGCCTTGAATCCTCGGGCCTCATTGTGACGATCATCCATGGATGTGACAAAAATCACCGGAATATTCTGCGTGGCGGAATTTTCCTTGAGGCGGATACACACTTCTATGCCACTCATTTGCGGCATCACCATATCGAGCAGAATCAGGTCAGGCTGTTTTTCCCCGGCTATTTCAATGGCACGTTCACCACTCGTTGCCACATGGACAATGTACATGTCCGACAACATCCTGCCGAGCACACGCACAACGGTGGTCTGATCATCAACAACAAGGATCACCGGCTTCTCTGAGTCGCTCACTTGTACACTCCACTTGGGTCTGGTGGCAGTCCGGGGGTTGGCCCTGGCTGGCAGACAGAATAACCGAATTCTTCCCGGACACGCACCACTTCGAGGGCGCGGACTGCTGAAGCTAGTCAAGATCGCGATAAGCGGGCACGCAGAACAGCACGAGTACGAGGCAAATCAGTCCAGCCGCGGAGACCCCAACTGCCCACTGCGGACCAATCAGGTCCGCCACAATACTGATGGGGTAGATGCATATCGACAGGACTGACATTTCAAGCATGTAAATGCTCATCACCCGGCCACGAAAATGATCATCAACGTAACTCTGGATCAGCACGTTCGAAAGTGACATGCGGGCAGATTGCCCGAGCCCGACCAACGTCAGCAGACAGACCGAAAGCCAGTAGTTGGTGGACATCGCGAAAAACAGGAGGGCCACGCCCAGCAGTAGTGCCCCGGAAAGCAATACCCGCGCCCGGTTCCGGTTGGACATTGAGGCAATAACCAGGGAGCCCGCAAGAGATCCCACACCGGAAATGGAGATCAGGAGCCCGAGTCGATCCGGGCCGGCATCCAGCACCTCCTTGGCAAACCCTGGCAGCAGCATGAAGTAGGTCATGCTGAAGAACACCATGAGGAAATTGCACCCGAGCAACATGAAGATAACCGGCGTACGCAGCACATACTCAAATCCGAGTTTCAGTTCCGCCAGCATTGGCCCGTCGGGCACCTTCGGTGCAATACGGTCAGCAACCGTCACCTTGAACATGACGACAACCGAGAAGACATAGAGCCCGGTCATCAGGTAGTAGACAAACCGCGCCGGATCAATATTGCCGTTACCGCCACCCAGTGCGGCCACCATGCCGCCGGCAAGGCCAGGCAATAACAGTCTGGCCGTGTTCATACCGGACGTGTTGAGTGCAATCGCGTTGGTCAGGCGCGACAGGCCCACCACGTCTTTGGTGAGGGCCTGGCGGGCCGGCATCATGGCGTTCATGGCAAGCCCCTGCAGTATGGAGGCGACCAGCAGATGCTCAAAGATAAGTTCACCACGGGCAATGAGAATGCCAATGGTCAGCGCAATGAGCGCGTTGAATGTCTGGCAGTATTGGATGACGTGCTTTTTCTGCCGAACCCGATCCGCGACCACACCACCCAGCGGCGCAGCGAACAACCCGACCAGACCACCGGCCGCCGACATCCAGCCAAGCTTCTGGTAAGAACCCGTGATTTCGAAGACGAGCCAGCCCCTGACAAACATTTGCATGTTCATCGATGCGAAGTTCCCGCACAGCGCCAGGAAGAACCAACGGAAATTGGTATCGCGGAAAGCATCAAACGTCTTGGGCCACCGGGATGGTGGCAAGGTGTCTTCGTCTTCTGCTGGTTCCAGATCAAGGTCAGCCGGCGCGGGAACGTCCTGCTTTCTCAGTTCTCCCCCGCTCATGGCTTGAATATAACAGCATGCACGGGGTCAGACCATGACCAGGGTCACTGACGGGCAGGAATGCCTGGCATCGGGGGAAGGCAGAACCTATTCCGGCGACAGCCTCACCAGCATCTTGCCGGTGTTTTCACCCTGCAACATGCCAATCAGCGCCGCGGGCGCCTGCTCAATCCCTTCCCTGATGGTCTCACTGTATTTCATTTTTCCGGCAGCGATCCAGCCACGCATGTCAGCGAGAAACTCATCACGCATGTCATTGAACTCGTAGACCACAAACCCTTTCATGGTAACCCGGTTGTAGATCATGTTGGCCAGGGTGGTGACTCCCTCGGATCGCGCACCCTTGTTGTTGTAGGCTGAAATCATGCCGCAGATGGGAATGCGCCCCAGGGGGCGCATCTGCCCAACGGCAGCATCAAGGTGCGCCCCGCCAACATTGTCAAAATAGACGTCAATACCGTCCGGCAGGCCAATATGCAGTTCACGTGCAATGCTACCCTTCTTGTAATTGAATGCGTGGTCCACGCCAAGTTCATCGCGCAGGTAGGCCACTTTCGCATCAGACCCACAGCTACCCGCCACGCGGCAGCCTTTGATTTTTGCAATCTGAACCACAACGCTGCCCACAGCACCCGCGGCGGCTGAAACAAACACGTTTTCACTTTCCTTCAGCGCACCAGTGACGAGCAGGCCGCCGTAGGCCGTCAGGCCGGTGCCACCCAGCACATGCAGGTGGGTCGTCAGCGGCTCCCCTGCTGTCTTGATCACTTGCAAGCCTTCGCCATTGCTGAGGAAATACTCGCGAAAACCATTCCGGCTTTGCACCAGCGTGCCTTCCGGCAGTGCAGCAAGCCGGGACTGCTCGACGATGCCAATGGCGCCGCCGCCCATAACCTCGTTCAGTTTGGTCTGGCCATTGGTCATGGGTGGGCGCATCGCCGGATCAACCGACATATAGATGTTCCGAACCAGCACTTCCCCGTCAACTGGTTCGGCCAGTTCACGCTCCACCAGGGCAAAGTCTGTTTCTGCCGGCAGACCGTCTGGTCGGGCAACCAGGTGAATTTCGCGGCTTGGCTGTGTCATCCGAATTTCCTTCTCTTGTTTCAGCAGTTTCAGGTTCAGTTTGGAGCCCGCAGGTTGAACCAGTCCGGGCGCAAATTCAATGTTATATAGGTAAGATCTTACGTTTTCTCTTACCTGGAATTCAGATTCCAATTGTAGGGCAGGTCTGCGCTCACCTTCACAAATGACGCATCGGTCACATATCGACGGATAAATCCGGGCAGATCATCGAAGTCATCACCATACCAGCGAAAAATCCTGCTTACCCGCGCAATCCCCTTGTCGACAACCAGCCCTTTGCCGGGCTGGCTGAGAAATATCCGGGTCTGTTCATCAAGTTGCGCATCAAGCATCCCTGCCGTGTAGAGCTCCCCGCGCAGGTCCGGGCAACTGACCGAGGCACAGTTCACGGCAAAGTGTATCCGCGGTTCGCCGAGGGGCCGAATAATCCGGTGTTCAATATCATCCAGGGACAGGTCACCATCCGCGTTACGCAGCATGGTCCGGTCCCAGGGACCGCGAAAGATATTGCCAATATCCCGGATGCTGTCTACCGGCCACTCATCCAGGATCAACTGAATGGTCAGCAGGTTGTAGGCGTTGATGTAAAAGGCCAGTCGCTCTTCCCGTGATGCCAGGGTGCGAACATCAAACGCACGAATTTCAGCCACAAGGGCCTGGAACCTGGGATCCTGGCCAATACCCTGGTAGTCGAGGCGGTTGACGGAAATACCTTCAATCTGGCCGGGCTCAATAAACGCCGCCAGCAAACCGTCATATCGGGACCAGTCAGGCTCCGCCGCAAAAACCGGCAGGCTCAGACAGATGAGAATACCCGACAGGACTTTTCGCAATATTGGCACTATGATACTCCTGCGGTTATCGTCAACTTTAGACTTCTTGCGGGCGGCATCGTTACAGGGAACGGGATGACTTCCAGCTTTTTTATGCAGTACCCGGAGATTTTCGCTGCGATTGTCGCGCTGCTGGGATTTGGCGCCGCCACACTCGCGAGCAGATTTGTCGAGTGGCTGATGATCCTGGTGCAGCGTGGTGTCCGGCGACTCTCACCACTCAGGGCTGACCAACTTGCCAGTATCGCGCCACGCGTTTTCCTGCGACGCGTGGTGTACTACGCAACCCTCATCTTTTTCCTGCTGCTTGCCGTCCGCATTCTCGGCATAGGTGCACTGACGGAATGGCTGGACCTCATTCTCGCCTACATACCCCAGCTATTGCTGGGTGGCATCATCATCCTGATTGGTTATCTGCTGGGCATGATGACACACGGGTTTGTGAGCAGCCTGACCGACGGCGCCCTGCTGCCACGCATGGCCCAGTCGATTGTTGTTGTTACCGCGGTGATGACGGGCCTTGCCCAGATGTCAATCGACGTGTCTTTTATCGAAAACGTCATGATTGTGCTTATCACGGTCATCCTGAGTGGTATGTCCCTGGCGTTTGCCCTGGGTTCCCGTGAGCTCGTGGCGAATATGGTCTCCCGCCGGGCGTTGGCGCGGTATCGGGTCGGCGACGTCATCAGGGTTGGCGATACCCAGGGCACCATCATTGAATTTACGCGTACCGGTGTTGCACTGGAATCGACTGAAGGTGTGGTCACCATACCCGCGCTACGTTTCCTGACCGGTGAGGTTGTGTTACTCAAACCATGACCAAAGCCGATCCACTACTCCTGAACTTTGCGACCAACCACCCGGACGAGGTTGGCAAGCTGCTTGCCAGCGAAGATATCTCCAGTGTCGTTGAACTGCTGGAGGCCCTGCCCGATACGCTGGCCAGCGCCATTACCGCCCATCTCCGCAGCGGGCAACTGTCCGAGACCCTGAGGCGACTTGCGCCGCAAAAGATCGGGCAACTGCTGCTGGGCGCCAGATACGCGGACCTGATGGCAATGCTTGCCCATTTCCCGACTGATCAATATGACGCGCTGCTCGCTGCGACACCCGAGGCCGACCGTGAGCGCCTGGCGCGACTGATCAGCACAACCCAACACACACTGTCGACCATCGCCACCACAGACTTTATCCGCGTCAGAACTGACCGTACATGCAACGAGGTCCGTGGTGAACTGGCCACTGAATCCGGCGAGTCGGACAAACCCATTTTTGCTGTTGATGAGGATGGACGTTTTCAGGGGATGGTCTCCCCTCTGGCCATCATGGCGGAGAAAAATGCGGCACTACCCATCCAGTTGGTCATGAAACCGCTGGAAGCCCTGTCCGGACAAATGCCAATTGCTGCCGCATCTTCCGCGAGCCAATGGCTGCACTATCTTGCCCTGCCCGTTGTCGATGCGTATGGCCATATTCTGGGTGCAGTAACCCTGCAGGGTGTCAGGGCAAATGAAGATACCGCGGGTGCAGTGTCCAGTCTCGAAGACGTGCTGGCAGAAGTTGCAACGGCCTACATCGATACCTGTGCCGACCTGCTGGAAACGGCGGTATCCCGGGATGACCGATGAGTATTACTGACGCGCTAAACGCACATTATCTTGAGCACCACCCGGCGGAAGCCGCGCGCTTTATTGAGCTTTCGCCCCAGTCGATCCCGCGGTTGGCAAGCCTGCCAGCAGCCAGCCTGGTTGAACTTTTTGACCGCCTTGATCCATCACGGTTACGCCAGATTTTCCTTTCATTGCCACTCGAGCGCCAGTCCGAGGTGTTGGCCGGCGCTTCAATCCGGTGCGCCCTGACCATACTCCGCTGCCTCAACGAGGAAGAGCGCGCGACTGTCATCACGCAACTGCCGGACCTGGTGCGCGACGAGTTGAACAGTCTGCTGGCCTTCCCACAGGACACGGCAGGTTTTTACATGGACCGGCCCGTTGCCCATTTCCGGCTAAGAATGACGGTGGGTCAGGCGCTGGACGCGCTGCGCGACTCCAACCAGAAAGGCATCCGTTCGCTGTACGTGGTAGATGACGAGGGCCGCCTGGCCGGCCGGGCTGACATCCAGGATATGGCTTTGTCCAGCCATGACGCGCCCCTCGCGACACTGGTCAAGGCTGTTGAGGGTGTCGCCACCCTGACATCACCAAGGGATGAACTCGTTGATATCTTTGACCGACACCGGGCCGATTCCATACCCATCGTTGATATTGATGCGAAACTTATCGGGGTTGTCAGATACGCGTCCCTGTTCCAGGCCGCAGAAGACGAGGCAACCGTTGACATCCAGACGATGGTGGGTGCCAGTGCTGACGAACGTGCACTCTCCACGGCCCTGTTTGCCGTCAAAAAACGCTTGCCCTGGCTGCACATCAACCTGCTGACCGCATTTCTTGCGGCCGCGGTGGTTGGGCTCTTCGAGTCCACCATAGCGCAGTTCACGGCGCTGGCAATCCTGCTACCGGTGGTCGCGGGGCAATCCGGTAACGCCGGCTCCCAGGCGCTGGCTGTCACTATGCGAGGGCTGGCCCTGAAAGAAGTGAACATCCTGCAGTGGAAGCGGGTGCTGGCCAAAGAGGTCAAGATTGGGGTCATTGATGGCATTGCCCTGGCGTTTACCTGTGGCCTGGGTGTTCTCGTCTGGAGTCAGTCATTTGGGCTGGCGCTGGTCATCGGGATTGCCATGATTACCTCCATGATTGCGGCCGGTATCGCCGGGGCCCTGGTGCCCATGCTCCTGATCCGCGTCGGCCAGGATCCGGCCACTGCCTCCTCCATCATCCTGACGACGGTGACAGACGTCGCCGGCTTCATGTCATTTCTGGGTACGGCCACCCTGCTGTCTTTCCTGCTCTAGCCAAATTACGCCCTGGGCCAGTCAGACTTCCCCGCAACTGCCCTGCATGGCGGCTATCCACCGACCAATCAGGTCTGCACCTTCTACGTGGGCCAGTGAACGGCCAATCTCTGGCATCATTGCCGCAGGATCCCGGCTATGCAGACGAAAGTGCATGATTGACTGTTCGGGCTGACCCGGCCAGATTGACACCAGTCGGCCACCTGAGCCGCCACCTGAAGCAATCGGTGGTTTGCAAACGCCAAGACGTCGCGGTTCTGTTTCAGCCATATGCAGGAACAGCCCGGACGTGTCCGCTGGCCCGACGGGGTTATGACAGTGACCGCAATTGATATCCAGGTAACTCCTGGCCTGGAAATCAAGCGGCCCATCCGGGGTCGGCGGCCAGGCTGCGGCAACGGGTCGGTCCGCTGCGGTCGGCAATCCCGTAACCAGGCCACGTTTCGTCCAGGTATCAAGTTGTGGCGCAGGCCCATCCGCGTAATGGTCAAAGGTCTTGTTCAGGTGACGCGCTTTGGGACCTATCGGCATCAACGCGGCCGCCGTGTGATCAAACGCATGACAGGACGCACATTCGTTTTTGGTCGGAACAACATAATTGAAGTCCTCGCGCTCGCCGGCAACCTGCAGGCTGACCTGCCTGATGTCGCCGGCAATGGCCAGGCGAGCACCGGTCTGGGCTGAATTCCAGACATAAGGCAACGCCTCCCAGCCATCCGCCCGCTTGACCAGTACGCGTGTTTCGATCAGTTGGACCCGGCTGAGGTCAAGTGTGTTGTCCGGCCCCACCTCGTCACCACCCTGCGTGGTCAACTGGCCGTTTTCAACCGGGTAGTAAAAGGTTTTGGTCAGCACGGTCCCCACGGGGAAACTGAGGCTCCCATCAGCCTGGTAGCTGGCCGCCGTGCCTGCCGGCAGCCAGACCGTACGCAGTTTGTGCGCATAATCGCTGAACAGCGGGGTCTGGAGATCATAGGGCAGCGCGTCCTCACGGAGCACCAGGTGATCACCCTCCCGAAACAGGATTTGCCACTCCGCCAGGTTCGCAGGTGTTGCCCCCATGGGGACCGGTGGTCGTCCGCTGCAGGCTGTCAGCAGGCCGACCAATAAGACGGGTAAGAGCCTGCGGCAGGTCAACACACTATTTTGCAAGGGCCAGTGCCACGGCCGGCAGTTTTTCATGTGTACACCGATGTTCTGCGCCCACCAGGCGCGGCTGGGCATAGCCGTTAGATGCATCCACATTGACAATTTCTACATCTGCATTGCTGACGCAAAGCCTCAGCCCGGCGGGCAGCTTGCCATCAATCATTTTGGCCGGATCAACAAAACCGTCCCAGACCACGTCTGGCAAACTGCCCTCTTCGCCAAACATACCGACCCTGAGCTGTTCAAGTTCAGCGAGTGCTGCCCGCACCCCACCACTGCCAAACTCGTTGTCGTAGATGAAAATCGTTTCCGGATAAGCATCAAATCCCGGCGCCTGCTTTCGATCCTGCAGGGAACTTGCATAAAAACTGCTGACCAGCACGTTGGCTGTACGATTGTCCAGAATCCGGTTGTTGAATATCTCAACCTTGTCGTTGGAGTTGATCAAAATGCCCGTGCCCGTGGGCACGCCCGCAACCGCCGTCCCCGGCAGGGCAAAATTGTCGGTATTGTTGCTGCTGATTTCATTGTTGAAGACGCGCGTACTGTGGCCTTCCTGTGGCAGGTCTGGCATGTTGAAAACAAGAACGCCGCCCGTGTTGTTCACGGCAATGTTCTCGTAGACATCTGCACCAATTGAGTTCTCGATTTCAATGCCGGCGACGTTATATTCCGCGCGATTCCGGCGCACGATGATATTGCGGGACTGACCGACATAAATCCCTGCATCCGATGCCGCTATAGCCACCGAATCCTCGATCAGCGTGTTTTCTGTCTGCACCGGGTAGATACCATAAGCGCCGTTGTTCACATTTGGACCACCGGTCCATTCTGTTCGTACACGACGCACAATAATGTTCTTGCCTTCGTTGATCTTGAGGGCATCCCCCCTGGTATCTTCGATGGCCAGGTCCTCAATCGTAAAATCACTGGCATTCACCAGGATACCTTCGGCACCAGCAACCTGCCCCTTGAAGGACAGCACCGTCATATCCATGCCGGCACCTCGCACGGTGACATTGTCGGTATTCAGCGTGAGGCTGCGCGACAGCTCAATTCTTCCTGCCGGTATGTCGATGACATCACCAGGTTTTGCGGTGATGAACCGCTCAATCAATGCCGTTGCCGGATCGGGCGCAGCAACCTCCTCCGCTGGTGTACTGTTGTTGCCACCGCCGCACCCGGCCAGCATCAAAGACAGGCACACGACTGATAAGCTGGTTCTTCCTGACATGATTCTCCCCCTCTTTTTTTGCCAGCTAATCTAACAGGTGCCGGGCTGTGGGCAAAGCCCGTGGACGCGGTTACTATTGAACTCCAGCCACGGGCAGGGCCCCGTTTAATCCAGGACGAAGAGGTGATAAGAATGACCAACTTTGGCGTGCAGATCTTCCCGACCGACCAAACCATTGGCCCTGTAGAACTGGCCAAAGCTGTGGAAGCACGGGGGCTGGATTCCCTGTTTTTCCCCGAACACACCCACATCCCCGTATCGCGTGCGACCCCCTTCCCCGGTGGCGGTGATCTGCCCGAGTGGTACTGGCGCAGCCATGACCCCTTTGTTGCCTTGACCGCTGCTGCTGCCGTCACCGAACGCATCAAGGTAGGTACCGGCATCTGCCTTGTCATAGAACGGGACCCGATTACCCTTGCAAAAGAATGCGCCTCACTCGATGTGTTGTCCGGAGGCCGTTTTATCCTGGGTATCGGCGCCGGCTGGAATCGGGAAGAAATGGAAAACCACGGCGCCAGTTACCAGCATCGCTGGAAAATTGTCCGCGAAAAAGTGCTCGCCATGAAACAGATCTGGACCCAGGACGAGGCTGAATTCCACGGCGAGTTTGTCAACTTCGACCCGATCTGGAGCTGGCCAAAACCCGTTCAGCCGGGCGGGCCGCCTGTCTGGATGGGTGCAAACTCGAAGTGGGTCTTCGACCGCGTGGCTGAATATTGCGAGGGCTGGATGCCCATCGGCGGCTCCGGGTCAGGTGGCATGGAGCACATGTCAGCGGCACTGGAAAAGCGCGGCCGTAAACTGGAAGACCTGACCATTGCCCTGTTCGGCGCTCCCCTGAACGTTGAGCAGGCGCGGGGACGCATCGACCAGGGATTTACGGACCTGATTTTTGGCCTGCCACAGTCGAACCGCGACAAGGTACTTGAGCACCTCGACCGGGTTGCCGCTGTTGTCGAGCAGTTGCGGAACCACGGCTGATGGTCCAGACAATCAACCAGCGTATTGCCGCGCAGATAGAAGGTGACTTTGTCATATTCCTGATTGGCGCCCGGGTTAACCGATGGTGGAAAATCCCCCAGGCCATACGGGTCGGGCGCGCCATGGGCCGCATGCTGGAAGAATTGTCCCGCCACCCGGAGATGGGATTGATGCACGTTGAATCCTGGCCTGGTCGTACCGCCATTCTCGTGCAGTACT
The DNA here is from genome assembly GCA_047947185.1 of Pseudomonadota bacterium. Lineage (GTDB taxonomy): Bacteria > Pseudomonadota > Gammaproteobacteria > Pseudomonadales > Azotimanducaceae > JANQJA01. The sequence goes on along the minus strand of CP170502.1, from coordinate 4,402,414 downwards.
GGCGGTCCTTTGACCACCTTCATGCCTACGCCCGCGCCAGGGACGCAGAGCACCTCCCCGCCTGGGCTGAGTTCAACCGGACCATCGGTTCCAATGGGGACGTGGGGATCTGGCACGAGACTTACCTGGTCAAGGCCGGACAATACGAGGCAATCTACAACAACATGCCAGAGTTTGGCCTTGCCAGGGCAGCAGGCTGGGTACCCGCGTCAGGGAACAAAGGCACGGCCCAGGGTCGACTGGGCCAGAGTGACGGAAGCGACAACCCGCTCCCGGAAACCACCAACCAGCCTTGACAAACTGGCGGTCAGGCCGCCTGGTCTGCCGCCACCTGCTTCGCGGAGTCGCGCTCACCCAGGGTTTTCAGCAGGGCCTTGGCCTCAGGCATGTCTGCCAGAAGGTCCTGCTGCCAGAGACGTTTGGACACCGCATTGGCCAGGTTAATGGAATACATGAAGAAAAAGTCGGCGTAGGTCAGCTGGTCACCGGCGACATAGGGTGAAAACCGGCCATTACGCTTGAGGCAGGCCATGCCTTTCTCCAGCGCCGCTTTTGCCTTCTCCTTGGTCTCGTCACTGACCTTCCCACCAAAAAACACCTCAGGAAAACAGGTACGTGCGGGCAGTTCCACGTAGAGTTCCATTTCCTTCATGAGTTCACGGACCTTGGCACGTGCATAGGGGTCTTCCGGGAAGAAAGCCGGACCGGGCAGCGTCTCTTCCAGGTATTCAAGGATAACGTTGGTTTCACTCAGAAAGCCGTCTTCGGTCTCGATACAGGGCACTTTGCCCATCGGGCTCTTGGCAAGGTAACTGTCATCCTGGCTTGGCCTGGTGTCGACAAACTCGAAGTCTGCACCCTTCTCAATCAGCGCAATCTTGACGATGTTGAAGTAGTTGCTAAGGGGAAATCCGTGGAGCTTGATCATGGCGGTTATTCTGGTTCTGCTAGTGGGACAGCAATAGTACTACGACACCGGCCAGGATCAAGAACATCCCCAGGTACTCCAGCCGCCCCGGTCGCTCCCTGAAATAGAACCAGCCAATGGACAGGGTAATGAGAAACTCGATCTGGCCCAGCGTCTTTACATAGGAGGCAAGTTCCAGGGTCATTGCCGTAAACCAGCCGGCAGAGCCAATGACACTGGTAACACCAACAAACAGACTCGGGCGCCAGTTGGCGACAACGAGCGAAAACTGCCCCCGCTCAAACCGGCCAACCCAGACAACCGTCATCAGGGTCTGCAGTGCAACCATGTAACACAGTGTCAGCGCCGCCGTCAGCATGGAATCGTCAATACCAAAAGACAGGCTCGCCTTGCGGATAAACAGGGATGTGAGGGCAAAAGCCAGTCCTGCACCCAGTCCAAACAGGGCCGACTGGTCCCAGAGACTGCTGACACGGCCGGTACGCGCCACGTTGATTGTCATCACGCCGGCGACGCTGACCAGTATCGCAATCCAGCCGGGTGCTGAAACGGTTTCCGTAAAAAACAGGAACCCGATGATCGCCGTCAGGATAACCTCGGTTCGCACATAGGTACTGCCAACGGCAAAGTTGCGCAGGGTAAAAAGCCGCACCAGCAGCACCGTGGCAATAATCTGCAGGAAGCCAGCGGCGAGGCCACACAGCAGGAAAACGGGATTAACCGGCGGCAGGTCCACGCCGCTGACCTGCAGCAAGAGGCCAAGATAGAGCACGGCAAACGGCAGTCCAAACAGATAACGTACCATGGTCGCAGCCAGCGGGGAGACCGTTCGGGCCAGCTCTTTCTGGCCGGCGGTGCGCACCGACTGCATGGTTGCAGCGAGCAATGTCCAGAATACCCAGCTGTCGAGGAACATAAAAAAAGCCCGCATTAAAGCGGGCATCTTACTCCTGGCTGCATGGCGCGAACCAATGAACGTTTGGCATGCCGGGGATGCCGGCAGGGCATGTTACAGGGCAGCCATGATGGCTTCTGCAGCACTGACTTCAAACTTGCCGGGCGCTTCAACATGCAGTGCGGTGATCTTGCCGTCTTCTGCAATCAGTGCGTATCGCTGTGAGCGCGTACCGAGGCCAAAGGCTGAGCCGTCCATTTCGAGCCCCATGGCTTTGGTGAAGTCACCGTTGCCATCACCTGCCATGATCAGTTCTTCGGCATTGGCTCCTTTGCCCCAGGCATCCATGACAAATGCATCGTTCACGGACACACAGACAATTGAATCAACACCTTTTGCCTTGATCTTGTCAGCATTGACCACGTACCCCGGCAGGTGTGCTGCGCTGCAGGTTGGCGTAAACGCCCCGGGCACAGCAAACAGGACCACCTTCTTGCCGCCAAACAGCTCTGCTGTTGTGACGTCCTGCGGACCTTTCTCACCCATGACCTTCAACTTGCTATCTGGAATCTTGTCACCTACCTGAACTGCCATACTGTACTCCTTCAACAGGGTTAACGTTAGAGATTCGCAAGTCTCGCTTGAACCGGAGCACAGTTCAAGCCCGCTGTGCTGTCAGCCACAACAAACGTACGGGACAACTGGTCCAGGCGCACCTTCATGGGTAAACTCGACTCATGAGTAAATACAGCCTTGTTGAAGAGACAATTAGGAACGCGATTGAAGCCGGTGAATTTGACAACCTGCCCGGCAAAGGCAAACCGATTGATCTCAGCGAGTGGCAGCGGACACCCGAAACCCTGCGGATGTCCTACAGCATCCTGAAAAGCGCCGGTATCCCCCCGGCTGAGGTCACGGCCAGAAACGATATTGCATCACTCAAGGCGCGCATCCAGGGCGAAGCAGACCCCGATGAAAAACTCCGACTGATCAACCAACTCAACGCTGCCATGGTTGACTACTCCGTCAAAATGGGCCGCCTTCGCCGCCGCTAAAACCTTTAGTCGTTTCGACCGAAGCGGAGAAACCTCAGTGCCAGGCGAACCACCCAGCCTGTCGTTTCGACCGGAGCGGAGAAACCTCAAGCATCACAAAAACGAGATCTCTCCATTCCGGCCCTCCGGGCCTCCAGTCGAGACGACAGCAGCGGCGCAGCCACACCCCTTTCTGTCGTTTCGACCGCAGCGGCGCAGCCACACCCCTTTTTGTCGTTTCGACCGCAGCGTCGAAGACGCGAAGCGGAGAAACCTCAGCGCCAGGCGAACCACCACGCTGTCGTTTCGACCGGAGCGGAGAAACCTCAAACATCGCAAGAAGCGAGATCTCTCCATTCCGGCCCTACGGGCCTCCAGTCGAGACGACGGCTACGCCGTCGTTTCGACCGCAGCGGCGCGGCCACACCCCTTTTTGTCGTTTCGACCGCAGCGTCGAAGACGCGAAGCGGAGAAACCTCAGTGCCAGGCGAACCACCACGCCGTCGTTTCGACCAAAGCGGAGAAACCTCAAACATCGCAAAAAGCGAGATCTCTCCATTCCGGCCCTACGGGCCTCCAGTCGAGACGACAGCTACGCCGTCGTTTCGACCGCAGCGGCGCAGCCACACCCCTTTTTGTCGTTTCGACCGCAGCGTCGAAGACGCGGAGCGGAGAAACCTCAGCGCCAGGCGAACCACCCAGCCTGTCGTTTCGACCGGAGCGGAGAAACCTCAAACATCGCAAGAAGCGAGATCTCTCCATTCCGGCCCTCCGGGCCTCCAGTCGAGACGACAGCTACGCCGTCGAAACGAGATCTCTCCATTCCGGCCCTACGGGCCTCCAGTCGAGACGACGGCTACGCCGTCGAAACGAGATCTCTCCATTCCGGCCCTACGGGCCTCCAGTCGAGACGACAGCTACGCCGTCGTTTCGACCAAAGCGGAGAAACCTCACAACCAGCCCTGCTTGCGCCTGACTGCTACCGACATATATATTCCAGAGTCCAAAAAAAGAACCAGCACCGAGGGAATCATGGACCTTTCATTTGGCCCCGAATACGAGGCATTCCGCGACGAGGTTCGCACTTTTATCAGTGAACACCGGGACAAAACGCCCGGCAAGAACGGCGTCGATGCCAGGACCTGGCAGAAGACCCTGATTGAACACGGTTATACCGCGCGCACCATACCGAAAGAGTACGGGGGGTACGGGGCAGAACCGGACATCCTGAAGGCCCGCATCATCGGCGAGGAGTTTGCCCGGGCCCAGATGCCTGGTGGCATGGGCGGCCAGGGCATCGGCATGCTGGTGCCGACGCTGCTGGAAATGGGTACGGAAGAACAGAAGCAGGAATTTATCAAGCCGACCCTGCACGGGGATATTGTCTGGTGCCAGGGATATTCGGAACCCGGCGCCGGCAGTGACCTCGCCAGCCTCCGGACCAGCGCGGTACTCGATGGTGACGAGTGGGTCATCAATGGGCAAAAAATCTGGACCAGTACAGCGCACCTTGCGCACTGGATGTTCTGCCTGGTGCGCACCGAACCCGAGGCACCCAAACACCAGGGCATCTCTTTTCTGCTGCTCCGCATGGATACACCCGGCATTGAGATACGCCCACTGGTTGATATGACCGGCAACGCCAACTTCAACGAGGTGTTTTTTACCGATGTACGCGTGCCAAAACACCAGATAGTCGGGAAGCGCGGCCAGGGCTGGTTGGTCGCAAACTCAATCCTTGGTTTTGAACGTGACTCACTGGCAGATCCCAATGCCACCCTGCAGCGGTTTAACGCACTGGTCGAACTGATGAAGTCTGAAACGATTGATGGCCAGCGCCTGATCGACAACCCGACATGGCGGGACCGGTTGATGAAACTGCAGGGCCGCGTCATGGCCATGCGCTACAACGACATGCGTGTGCTGTCCTCGCGCCTGAATCAGGGCCAGGACGCCAGCCTGGCGCGCATGATTACGAAGCTGCAGGGCACCGAACTTCGCCACGAACTTGAGGGCACAGCGATCGACGTGATGGGTGAAATTGGCCTGTCGTTTGGCGAAGGTCCCTACCTGCGCGGCAATGGCATGTGGCAGCACCACTACATGTACTTCCTCGGCCTGATCATCGGTGGCGGCACGTCACAGATCCAGAAGAACATCATCAGCGAACGCGGCCTGGGTATGCCCAAGGAGCCGAAGTTCGACGCCGGCAAACTGTAGGAGATCCAGCATGGAATTCGGATTATCAGAAGAACAGACCCTCCTGCAGGACAGCGTCCGGCGCTTCCTGTCGGACAACACACCGCTGGATGCCGTCAGGAAAGTTGCCGCCGGCGAGACTGACGACAAGGCCATCTGGCAGGGGCTTGTTGACCTTGGCATTCCCGGCCTGCTCATTCCAGAAGATAAGGGTGGCGTTGGCCTTGGCTCGCTGGATGCCGCCGTGGTCGCAGAGTGCCTGGGATACAGCATTGCGCCCACGCCTTTTCTTTCCAGTGGCGTGCTGGCCGCGGTGGCACTCAACGCCGCTGGTGGACAGGATGAGTTACTGGGCAAGATTGCAACCGGCCAGGGCCGGGTTGGCATTGCTTTCTCCGAGGCGATAGGCGCACGCGCCGATGCCGGCGTCACCGTCACGGAGAACAAGATCACCGGCAAGTCTATTTTTGCGCTGGACTCGAATGCTGACACTTTCCTGGTGGCAACCAGGGACCACCACCTGTACCTGGTCGACAGGTCAGCCATTACGATCACCCCCATCAGCCAGGTGGACAAGACCCGGACAACCTGCGAACTCGTCTACAAGGGTGCGCCAGCCACACTGGTAACCGATGATGCCGCGGTGCTGCAGCGGGCCCTGGATGTGGGCCGCGTGATGATGGCGGCTGATACCCTCGGGGCCGCCCAGAACATGCTCGACCAGGCGGTTGCCTACGCAAAAACGCGCGAGCAGTTCAATCGCCCCATCGGGTCTTTCCAGGCCGTGAAACATATGTGTGCCGAGATGGCAGCCGGGCTTGAGCCATGCCGCTCAATGGTCTGGTATGCCGGTCACGCGCTGGACGAAATCCCGGAGGAGGCACAGCTGAACGCCTGTCACACCAAAGCTCATCTGTCCGAGGTCGGCAAGTTTGTTGCGAAAACAGCGACCGAGGTTCATGGTGGCATGGGATTCACTGATCTGGTTGGACTGCACTACTGGTTCAAGCGAATCGGGTTCAACCGGCAGATACTCGGCACGCCTGAACTGTTACGCGAGGAGGCAGCAAGAGTGCAGGGACTGGCAGCCTGACAGGCTTACGGCGTTTGCACGCCCGGCGCCTCTGGCAGGGGCAGGGAAAGTGAGATTCAAGAGTCACGAAACCGGTTGATCCAAAACCAGCAGGGAGAAGAAAGATGACAATCAAGGGTGTTGATCACGTAGTGGTACGCGTCAAGGATTTTGACGAGGGTGTCGCCACCTGGCGCGACAAACTGGGCATGGAACTCGAACGCACCGCCGAGTCCGAGGCACTGGGTATCAAGCAGGCATTTTTCCAGTTCGAAAATGGCGGTTTCCTCGAGATAGTCGCGCCCATCAACGACGACTCCGCCGTTGGCAAGGCTGTGGCCTCACGCGGTGAGGGCCTGCATACGCTTTCCATGGAGGTAGACAACCTGGAACAGACCATCAAGGACATGCAGGCAAAAGGTGTCCAGTTGATTGGCGTGGGTTCACCCCAGGTATTTGTACACCCCAAGTCAGCCAACGGCATACTGCTGCAACTGACGGAACGACAATAGATCCCCCACAACAACGGAGTTACTGCAATGCTTGGATACGTCACAATCGGTGTGAGCGATATGGAAAAGGGCAAAGCCTACTGGACCGCGCTGCTTGAGCCCATGGGTGCCAAAGTCATCATGGACATGGGCAGAATTGCCCTGCTGGGTAACGGCAAGGGCCCCATGCTGGGCATCTGTGTACCCTACGATGAAAAAGACCAGCACCCCGGCAACGGCAATATGCTGGCCTTCACCGCGGGCTCCCGTGAAAACGTCGACAGCCTCTATGCAAAGGCCATCGAACTGGGCGGCACTGATGAGGGTGCACCCGGTGAACGCGGCCCCACCTTCTACGGCGGCTATTTCCGCGACCCGGACGGCAACAAGGCAGTCTTCTTCAGCCAGTAACCGCCGTCGTTTCGACCGGAGCGGCGTAAGCCGCGGAGCGGAGAAATCTCAGGCATCGTATAAACCGGGATCTCTCCATTCCGGCCCTGCGGGCCTGCAGTCGAGACGACGGCGCAGCCGTCGTTTCGACCGGAGCGGCGTAGCCGCGGAGCGGAGAAACCTCGGGCATCGTAAAAACCGAGATCTCTCCATTCCGGCCCTGCGGGCCTCCAGTCGAGATGACAAGTTCAGTAGGGCCCTGCGGGCCTGCAGTCGAGACGACGGCGCAGCCGTCGTTTCGACCGGAGCGGCGCAGCCACACCCCTTTTTGTCGTTTCGACCGGAGCGGCGTAAGCCGCGGAGCGGAGAAACCTCGGGCATCGTAAAGAGCGAGATCTCTCCATTCCGGCCCTGCGGGCCTCCAGTCGAGATGACAAGTTCAGTGGGGCCCTGCGGGCCTACAGTCGTGACGACGGCGCAGCTGTCGTTTCGACCGGAGCGGCGTAGCCGCGGAGCGGAGAAACCTCGGGCATCGTAAAAACCGAGATCTCTCCATTCCGGCCCTGCGGGCCTCCAGTCGAGATGACGGTGGTGGTGTGGCCCTGCGGGCCTGCAGTCGAGACGACGGCGCAGCCGTCGTTTCGACCGGAGCGGCGCAGCCACACCCCTTTTTGTCGTTTCGACCGGAGCGGCGTAAGCCGCGGAGCGGAGAAACCTCGGGCTTCGTAAAGAGCGAGATCTCTCCATTCCGGCCCTGCGGGCCTCCAGTCGAGATGACGGTGGTGGTGGGGCACTGCGGGCCTCCAGTCGAGACGACGGGGGCTAGTCTTTCACCATTGCCGCTGACAAGAGCGCATTGGACTTCGGCTGCTTGAAGAAGTCATCCGGGTTCTCTATACCACGCTGGTTGATAATCGACTGCTTGATGTTTGTCCCTGCGCCTGGTGGGAAACCCGCAATACGTGCGGCAATTTCCCTGGACCGCGCCAGCACGGCATCGTCGGCAACACACTCGGTGGCAAGGCCAAGCCGGACCAGTTCCGGCCCGGGCACCCTGTCTCCATATAGCGTCAGTCGCGCCATCACCTGTTCCGTTGACTTGATCCGGAACCAGGCCATGTTCATCGGGGCCATGGCACCCTGCTGGATTTCACCCACCTGCAGAAAAGCCGTTTCACCGGCAATCAGGATATCGCAGGCGAGGCCCAGCGCGGCGCCGGCGTTGATACCATACTTCTCAAAGGCACCAATGACCGGTTTGGTGAAATGGAATAGCTGCAGGTGAAGGTCACGCCAGCTGTTGCCCTGCTCATTCTTCCAGGGCGGGGGCGGATCTGCCTGCAGCGCCTTCAGGTCAATACCGGAGCAGAAGAAACCACCCTCACCCCGGATCAGGACACAGGCAACTGAATCGTCCTTTTCCAGCTCAACCAGCGCAGCCCGCATGGCGTGGGATACGGGTGGAATAATCGAATTGCGCCGTTCCGGCCGGTTAATCACAATCTCCGCCCAGCCTTCATGCCGCTCGACCAGCACCACGTTTGTATCAGTCATTTTCCTGCTCCTTGTTTTCTGTTGATGTGGGACGGGGTTTCTCCCCATAGTCCTGCCAGGGGGCATCCCGTTCCCGGATTACCTCCCGGAAGCCCTTTTCGCCAAAACTCTCGACCCAGCGATAGGCTTCCTCGGTATGCCGTGTGACCCCGTCAAAAAAGGTCCCCAGCAACTGGGTGGTTCGCAGCCCCATGTTCTCAAATGCCTGGTTGATCAGCAGTTTATTCAGCGCCAGCTGGTTTGCTGGAATGTGGCAGAAGCGTTTTGCTTCTTCCTCGACAAACGCTGACAGCTCACCCGGTGGCAGCACCTGGCTGACAAGGCCAATCCGATAGGCGGTTGCAGCATCAATGGCCCGCCCGGTGAGCAGGAACTGCTTGGCATGTTCAAGCCCAAGCCGATATACCCACATCATCGTGGTTGGTGTGCCGTAGATGCGTGATGGCGCATAACCAATATGCGCATCTTCCGCCATGTAGAGCAGGTCACAACAGAGCACCAGGTCAGTAGCACCCCCAATGGCCCAACCGCGAATTTCACCAAGAACAGGTTTTGGACATTCCCATATCCGCATGAACCGGCGAACGTTGTTGCCCATAAAAGAGAGGTCTTTCACCGGGTCCCAGGCGCCATCGCGCATGTCGATATCCGGCGCGCCATAGGGCATGTCCCAGCGCCCCCTGTTGGTCAGGTCATAACCGGCGGTAAACGTGTCACCCACGCCCCGCAGCACGATAGCGGAAACCTGTTTTGATGCCGCTGCCCGGTCCACGCCGTCTGCAATACCCTGCACAATTTCATTGGTGAGCGTGTTTTTCTTCTCGGGACGGTTGATCGCAATCACGGCGATGCCATCCCGCTCCTCGTAGATAACTTCTTCAAGTGACACCTGACTCTCCCTCAGCTTGCCTGATTCGAGTATACAAGAGACTCGCGACCCAGAAGTCGTTATCCTTCCATCAACAAGAACCAAGGGAGTCAGACCATGCCGCATTACTCGCCCCTACCCGAAGCGCTGGCCACTTCAAAGCCAGCCACTGCCCAAACCGCTGCATACAACAGGCGCATCACGGAATATCTGGACTTCTCCGACCAGCAGAGCTTCGAGGACGCAAAGCGTGGTTTTATCGCAACCCTGGAGCCCATGAAGATCCCGCACGCAAGCGGCAAGCGCGATGCCTTCGACCTTGAATCCTTGCGTTTTCTCGAAGGTGAGGCCCCGGCCAGCGTCAACCCGTCTCTCTGGCGCCAGGCACAACTGAATGCGCTGAACCATGGCCTCTATGAGGTTGTTGACGGCATCTACCAGATTCGCTCGTTTGATATTGCCAACATGACGCTGATACGCGGCAACACCGGCTGGATCATTATCGATCCGCTGACTTCCTCGGAAACGTCCAGTGCAGGCCTCCGGCTTGCCAACGAGAAACTCGGGGAGCGGCCAGTGGTTGCCGTCATTCACACCCACAGCCATGCTGACCACTTTGCCGGCGTGATGGGTGTGGTGACTCACGAGGACGCGGAGAGTGGCAAGGTTGCGGTCATAGCGCCCGAACACTACGTGGACGAATCCCTGAGTGAAAACGTCCTTGCCGGCAACGCCATGAGCCGGCGCGCGACCTACATGTACGGGAACCTGCTCCCCTCTTCGCCCACGGCTTTTGTGACCACCGGTCTTGGTGCGGCCCTGTCCATGGGTTCAACCGGCTTTGTCCTGCCCAACGACACTATCCGGGAAACCGGTGAGACCCGTGTCATTGATGGCATTGAGATTGAATTCCAGATGACCCCGGGTACCGAGGCGCCGGCAGAAATGGTGTTCTACTTCCCGCAGTTCAAGGCGCTCTGCATGTCCGAGATCACGTCCCACCACCTGCATAATGTCTACACGCCGCGCGGCGCGCAGGTGCGGGACGCGCTCGCCTGGGCAGACCAGATCAACGAATCCATTGAGCTCTTTGGCCACCGGCTGGAGGTTGAGTTTGCCAGCCACCACTGGCCAATCTGGGGGCAGGAAAGAGCAATCAACTACCTGAAGAAACAGCGTGACCTGTACAAGTACATCCACGACCAGACACTCCGGTTGGCCAACCTGGGGTACGTCCAGGAGGAGATTGCCGAACAGATCAGGCTACCGGACTCCCTGGGTAAAGAGTTCTACAACCGGGACTACTACGGCACCCTGTTTGCCAATGCCAGGGCTGTTTACGTGAAGTACCTGGGGTTCTTCGACGGCAACCCCGCGCACCTGCACCCGCTGCCACCCACCGAGTCCGGCCGACGCTACGTTGAGTTTATGGGGGGCGCTGATGCCATCGTCGCAAAAGCCAGGTCCAGCTACGACGAGGGAGACTACCGCTGGGTTGCCGAGGTCCTGAATCACGTGGTGATGTCCGACCCGGAGCACATTGACGCACGGGCCCTGCTTGCGGACGCGCTGGAGCAGATGGGTTACCAGGCCGAGAGTGGGCCCTGGCGCAACTTCTACTTGTGCGGCGCGCTCGAACTGCGCCAGGGGTTACCCAAAGGGTCAGCGTTTGGTGCCACCGAGAGCATGGCGCGGGCCATGCCGCTGGAGAACCTGTTTATGACCATGGCCGTCCGGCTCAACGGCGAACGTGCTGATGGGGTTGAGTTGAACCTCAACCTCGAATTTACCGATGCGGAAGCCACGCTGATGACCATTGAAAATGCCGTGCTGCATGCGTTTCCGGGCAAGTCCCATCCCTCGCCCACGGCGACACTGAAAATTGCCTCGGGCGATTTCAAGCGCCTGATGATGGGCCTCGCTGACGCGGCATCACTCCTTGGAGAGGGCAAGCTGGAAATTGATGGGGATGCGGGTGGGCTGGCACAATTGGCTGGCCTGTTCGACCAGTTTGAACGGCGCTTCCCGATTGTGACGCCGCGGGAGGCCTGGTAACTCCTGGCACGGATTGTCGGCATTCTTTGCACCTGTCCGCTGTGAATCAGCAAGAGGTGCAGTAACCTCCTGTTTCGGCTGTATATTCCACTATCGGCGCGGGGATTGCCTCACATTGCTCGATTAACCTCGAGCATAGCAACATGACGCGACAAGTTTTCCGTAGCTACGTCCGCCTGGCACTGGCGGTCTGTGCATTGACCACCCTTTCCGCACAGGCTGATGTCATCACAGACCTTTTTAACACGGGGGTTGATGCGTCGGGCACACCGCTTGGTGCCAGTGTTGCGGACCCGCACTACACACTGATCTCCCAGCCCGGCACATCCTATACGGCAACGACGGTGCCCGAGGGATACCCAATTGGCCCCTGGGTGGCTAACGACAGTAACTCCCGCTGGATTGGCCCCAACACCTACCAGGCCCAGGGCAGCGTTGGCTACTATACCTATCGCACCACCTTCACCCTGGGTGCCATGACAGACCTTGGCTCGGTCAGCATCACCGGCCGCTGGGCAACGGACGACCCCGGCACCAGCCTCAGGATCAACGGCGTATCTACCGGCGAATACTCACCTTCCCTCAGCGCCTACGACTATTTCTCAATTAGCAGCAATTTTGTTATTGGTGTGAACACCCTGGACTTTGTCATTTACAACTATGGTGGCCCGACGGGCCTTCGTGTCGATGACATGGTGGGCACATTCACCACCGTGCCAGCACCCGCGAGCCTGGCCCTGATGTTACTTGGCCTGATGGCACTGACCGGTAGCCGGCTGCAACGCTCGCGTGGTTAATCCAGTCGTTCATATTCGCTCATAGTTAAAGTCCCGCTGGCGCGTCAACGGCATCAGCGGGTCATGTGTCAGTTGCGTCAAGCAGGTCAAACGTCATGCCCGCACGGGCGACCAGACGATCAATCAGCTTCTGCCCCATGGCTGGTGCCGGCGTATAAATACCCCCGGGCAGGTCGTCACAATCCTGCACCAGGCACAACGCACTCTCGGCAATCATTTTAGAGGTAGAGCCGTAGCCCGCATCCATATCGCCTGTGACCGCCAGCCTGATCTCTTCACCGCGGGACGACGTCCCCACAAACAGGACGTCATAATAGCCCGCTTCACGTTCGGCTCTGGATGGCCCTTCACCGGGCGCCGGAAGATCGTCAGCGGCCAGTGGATTGCTGGTGGCGACAATTCGGGCTGCCGCTTGGCCAGGCTCGCCCGGCCCCGTCACCATCATCTCGTCATACTGAAAATCCTCACCATACAGGTGCCCAAGCAGCGCATTGGAGCGATGGACATTTTTGGTATTGATTGATGCCATCATGAAAGGTGCAACCCAGGCGCCTACCACCTCGTCCTCGTAGGATTTGTTGTCGGCCGGTTGGGCCGGCCCGGTAAAGCCGTTTGCCAGGGCGAAGGGATTTACCAGTACCCCACGTATACCGGGGTTCTGCGCAATGGCCGCCAGCGTTGCTCTGAAAGAGGCGGCTGTTCCACCGGAAAACCCGCCTTCCATGGCCCTGACCCGTCCGCGCACCCGGGGCATGGGCCTACCGTACATTTTTATTGCGGCCTGCTGCAGCCGCCAAACCCCCAGGTCAAACGGGATAGAGTCAAAACCGCAACTGAAGACAATACGCGCACCTGACCTGGCGGCGGTATCACTGTGGCTGGCGATCATTTGATGCATCCAGGCGGGCTCCCCACAAAGGTCAACATAGTGGGTGCCGAGCTCCGCGCAGGCCGCCACCAGTTCGGAACCGTACAACTGGTAAGGACCCACTGTTGTCAATACACAACCTGTCACCCTCACCATCTCGCGTATTGACGCAGGCTCGCTCGCATCCGCATACAGGAGCGGCGTCTCCGCAGGCGCGCCAGTTTCGTCCCGCACCTGTGCAAGCTTGTCAACATTCCTGCCTGCCATCGCCCAGCGGACGCGACTGCCATATTCCTGCGTCATGTATTCGGCGACAAGCCGGCCCGTAAAACCGGATGCACCATAAATCACAAGGTCAAACTGTTTGTGTCCAGCCATCTCCAGCACCGCTTCAAAAAAGGCAAACGTACCACAGGGCACCGTACGGCACACTGCGATAGACTTTGAACCCGGATCTTTAGAAGGAATGAGCATGAAAATATCAACGCTGATGAGCTATGCACAGGGTTTCGCTGGTGCAACCAGGGAAATTGTTGAGTTGGAGAAGGCCGGCCTTGACGTCGTCTGGGTGCCGGAGGCTTATTCCTTTGACGGGGTCAGCGCCATGGGTTATCTCGCCGCCAAAACCGAACGGGTTACCATTGCCAGCGGTATCCTCAACATCTACAGCCGCACCCCAACCTTACTGGCCATGACAGCAGCCGGCATCGACTCGCTCTCTGACGGGCGCTGTATGCTTGGGCTGGGCGCCTCCGGTCCGCAGGTGATCGAGGGATTCCATGGCGTGCCTTACGACGCACCCATGACGCGTATCAGGGAAGTGGTAGAGATCTGCCGCAAAGTCTGGAAGCGGGAAGAGAAACTGACTTTCGCCGGCCGGAAATACCAGATTCCGCTGCCTGCTGACGAGGGCACGGGGCTGGGGATTCCCCTCAAGATTATCAACCACCCCTACCGCGATGAAATTCCCATTGCGCTGGCGACCCTGGGTGAAAAGAGTGTAGAGATGACAGCAGAAATTGCTGATGCGTGGCTGCCGGCGTTTTACATGGCAGAAGGTGCAGACGCTGTCTGGGGCGACGCGCTTCGCCGGGGCGCCGCAAAGCGCGACCCTGGCCGGGCGCCCCTCGATGTCTACGCCGGTGGGGCTGTTGCAATTGGTGAGGGACTGGAGTCGTATCGCGATATGTCACGGGGTGGCATAGCCCTCTATGTGGGCGGCATGGGTGCCAAAGACAAAAACTTCTACAACCAGGTGTTTCGCAAGTACGGCTACGAAGCGGAAGCCGAGACCATCCAGGACCTGTACCTGAGTGGCAAAAAGTCGGCGGCAGAGGCGGCAGTCCCGCAGTCTTACCTGGATGCCACCTCCCTGATCGGCCCCGAGGGGTTTGTCAGGGATCGTCTGCAGGTTCTGAAAGAAAAGGGCGTGACATCACTGAACGTCAGCTTTCTGGGAACAACCACAGCAGAACGCGTAAGGCACTGTGACGCGCTTGCCAACCTGGTACAAAAGCTCTGACTTTCAGCTTGGGGCGCTCGCAGCTGATCATTTTTTGTACAAACGTTGATCCGCATCATATGTACAAAAAACGTACAGCACCATACTTCTCCCGTCTCTGACTCGCGGCAAAAACATCTGCCCTCAACAGTTTGCCGAACCGGTGCCAGCCGGTTTGGCGCAGGAGTCTGTTCGACATAAACAGCAAGCAGCACAAGGAGAAGTAGATGAAAAGGTTTTTGGTTGCATTTGCCATGATCGCAATGCTGATCCCGCCAGTGGCACTGGCCTCAATCACCAATATTGCGACAACCAATGAGAGTGATGGCACCTGGTATCGCAACAACTGGTACGCGGGCAGTTACTCTGGCTTTTACGAAGGCGGAGATCTGGGCACAACCTACCTGTATTTTGGCGGTGCCGACAGGTACTTCGAAAAATCCTACATGCAGTTCAACCTGAGTGGGTTTGCTGGCAACGTTGCCGACATTCAGTCGGTCACCTTCAACTTCAACCTGTTGGGTGTTGAAGGCAGCGGTACCCTGGGGTCACTCTGGCACCGGGACAATTCCAGCACCGCCACGGGCCTCGCTTCACAATTGCTGGCAGGCAACCAGAAAATAACCGACATCACGAGCAACACAGCCATTGGCTGGAACAGCATCGATGTGACCAGCATGCTCGTTAACGACCTGACCCAGGGTTACGCGTACAGTGCGTTTTCAAGCACCTATTCATCCAACTGGGATCTCAGCTTTGCAATTGGCAGTAGTGAAAGCAACCTGGCGCCTTACCTGCAAATTATTACCTCAGCCAGCGCACCGGCCCCGGCCAGCTTTGTTTTGCTTGTTTCCGGTTTGCTTGGAATCGCCGGTCTCAGGAGACAGCAAACAATCCAGTAACGGCTAGACCAATTCGCGCCTGGTGGGCCTGGTGGGAGAGCCCCACCAGGCAATACCGTCGCGAAAACATCAACCGGCCGCTTCAGAGAAAGTCGAGTTCCAGGAAAGGCAAGTCCCGTTCAATTCGTTCCTGTCGACCGGCCATGAAACGGGCCGGGTAGTCATCAAGCTGATTTACATCCAGAAACGAATGGATGACCCCATATAAGCTGAGTTCGCGAACCTTGAGAAACAGCGGGAAATCACCCAGTAGCAGGCCATCAACACTCGACTCCCGCTCATAACCGGTCAGAAAAGGCAGCAGGAAGTCTTCAGCAGCCTGATGCCGACCGGCCTCGGAATTCTCAATCCAGGGCTGGAACACGGCACTGAACAGCACTGTCGCTGCATCATAGCCAAACCAGCAATAGCCACAGTCATCAAAGTCGAAAAAGGTCAGTCTGCCATTATCATGGAAAAAGTTGCCGGCATGCGCGTCGCCATGAATGAGGCCATAGGTACTGGTATCGGTGACCAGGTGCTCGAGCATTCCCCGATAACGCTGACCCATCGCCAACACGCCCGGTTGGTCTGCGGGCAGTCGCCCCTCGAAGTTGAAGTTAGGGTCAGTGTGCCAATCCTGTCGGCGCCAGGCAGGCGAACCGGGCACATAGGTCTTTGCCAGGCGGTGAAACTGCCCCAGGGACCGCCCCCATTCCTCGAACAGTACAGGCTGCCAGTCTGTGTGCGTGATGGTCTGCCCTGGCGCGCGCTGAAACTCGGTGACGATAAAGTCACCAATCTCCACAGCAAGGGACTCTCCATCCGGATAAACAGGCAGGCAGACGCTCGCATTGCCCCGGGCCAGGAAGTGAACAAACTCGACTTCACCCAGTAACTCATCCCGTGTCCTGTGCCCCACATGCGTAATCCGCAGGATTGTATTGGTATCCTGTCGCAGGAACACAAAACTCTCAAACCCGCCCAGGTCGGTGGTTTTGTCAGCGACAACACCCAGGCGACCAAAGATTCCGGCCTTGACCGCGGGCGAGAATGCCTCGATGGCTGACTGGTCCATGTATACCACTCTCACAACTTTCGAAACGTTGAACTTTACCGGTTCAGGCAAGGGAGTGGTATTGTTTGGCTGCCGTTCAACAACAGACTGGATCTGATGCAATGACTACAATTGGGCTAATCAATCCCGGTGCCATGGGGGTTTCGGTTGGCGCTGCAGCAGCGAGCAACGGCCACCGGGTCATCTGGGCTGGCTTTGAACGCTCTGCGGCGACGCACAAACGCGCTGAACAGGCCGGGCTGCACGACTGTGGCAAACTTGAGGACCTTGTCGCCGCGGCCGACGTGATCCTCAGCGTGTGCCCACCCGCCAGTGCGGAATATGTCGCCGCAGATGTCGCCGCCAACGGTTTCAGTGGGCTTTACCTGGAGGGCAACGCCATAGCGCCGAACCGGACACGCGCGATCGGCGAGGTCATTGCCGCCCAGGGTGCGGTTTATGTGGATGGCGGGATTATTGGTGGTCCCGCCTGGGAACGCAGCGCCGGTACCACACTACATCTTTCTGGTGAACATGCTGATGTGGTTGCCGCGCTGTTCCGCGATTCGCCACTGCTGACCAACATCGTTTCCGATGAGATTGGTGCTGCCTCTGCTCTCAAAATGGTGTTTGCCGCCTATACCAAAGGCAGTACGGCCCTGCTGTCAGCCATCCTTGGCGTTGCTGAGAAAGAAGGTATCCGTGCTCATCTAGAAAAGCAGTGGGGTGAAAACTTTACCGCACAAACCCATCAGCGTGTGACAGCCAACACCGCCAAAGCCTGGCGATTTGTCGGGGAAATGGAGGAGATTGCCGAGACCTTTGCGGGTGCCGGCTTCAGTGATGGGTTTCATCTTGCCGCGGCGGATACATTCAAACGGCTCGAAGGTTTCAAGGATACCCAGACGCCATCCATGGACCAGGTACTCACTGCGCTGCTGTCCAATAACAACAAGAGGAATTCGCGATGACGCTTGCACTGGGTGTTCACGTTGGCCAGCAGAACATGTCCATGGCCACCATGCGTGCACTTTGGAAGAAACTCGATGAACACGTTGACTGGATCTCCGCCTGGGATCACTTTTACGAGGCACCACCCGCGGGCGGTACTGTCGATCACTTTGAAGCCATGACAACGCTGGGTGCGCTGGCTGCAGACACCCGGCGCGCGCGACTCGGTTGCCTCGTCTTCTACGTGGGATACCGCAATCCGGCCACCATCGCCAAAGCGGCGGCAACACTTGACCATATCTCGGGCGGACGCTTTGAACTCGGGCTTGGCGCCGGCTGGCATGAACAGGAGGCTCGTGCCTATGGCTACGATTTCCCGGACGTCAGTACCCGTCTCGATATGCTGGACGAGGCGAGCAGCATCATTCGTGGTCTGCTGGAGCAGGATCGCACGAATTTTGCGGGCAAACACTATAGTGTCGAAAATGCCTCCAACCTGCCGCGCCCCCTGCAGGAAAAACTCCCGATATGGATCGGCGGCCTGGGTGAAAAGAAGACCCTCAAGATTGTCGCCAAACACGCTGATGGCTGGAACGCCGCCTATACCACACCCGAGAATTTCGCCCGTCTCAATGGTGTACTGGACGAATGGTGCAACCGGTTGAACCGTGACCCGGGCTCAATTCAGCGCTCGGTCAACCTCACGTTTAACCTCTCCGTTGATCAAAGTGGGGCCGAGGTCGAGCGCCAGAAACTGCGCGAGGCATGGGGCCCCGCCGCTGCGCGCATCGAAGGCGGTGCGCTTCTCGGCACACCCGCCCAGGCTATCGACCGCATCCGGCAGTACGAGGCAGCGGGTGCCAGCATGGTAAACATTGCCCTCAGAGCACCCTGGAACGAAGATGCGCTCGATGCCTATCTAACCGAGGTTATCCCAGCATTGCGCCCATAATCCGTCGTTTCGACCTACCCCGTCGTTTCGACCGGAGCGGCGCAGCCGCGGAGCGGAGAAACCTCACTGCCAGGCGAACCACCCACCCGTCGTTTCGACCGGAGCGGAGAAACCTCAAGTATCGCAAGAGCGAGATCTCTCCATTCCGGCCTGACGGCCTCCAGTCGAGATGACAAGGGTTGGGGGCCTGACGGCCTCCAGTCGAGACGACGGCTACCCTGTCGTTTCGACCGGAGCGGCGCAGCCGCGGAGCGGAGAAACCTCGAGTATCGCAAGAGCGAGATCTCTCCATTCCGGCCTAACGGCCTCCAGTCGAGATGACAGGGGTTGGGGGCCTGACGGCCTCCAGTCGAGACGACGGCTACCCCGTCGTTTCGACCGGAGCGGCGCAGCCGCGGAGCGGAGAAACCTCACTGCCAGGCGAACCACCCACCCGTCGTTTCGACCGGAGCGGAGAAACCTCGAGTATCGCAAGAGCGAGATCTCTCCATTCCGGCCTAACGGCCTCCAGTCGAGATGACAGGGGTTGGGGGCCTGACGGAGAAACCTCACTGCCAGGCGAACCGCCCACCCGTCGTTTCGACCGGAGCGGAGAAACCTCAAGTATCGCAAGAGCGAGATCTCTCCATTCCGGCCTAACGGCCTCCAGTCGAGATGACAAGGGTTGGGAGCACGACGGCCTCCAGTCGAGACGACGGCTACCCCGTCGTTTCGACCGGAGCGGCGCAGCCGCGGAGCGGAGAAACCTCACTGCCAGGCGAACCACCCACCCGTCGTTTCGACCGGAGCGGAGAAACCTCAAGTATCGCAAGAGCGAGATCTCTCCATTCCGGCCTAACGGCCTCCAGTCGAGATGACAGGGGTTGGGGGCCTAACGGCCTCCAGTCGAGATGACACGGGTTGGGGGCCTGACGGCCTCCAGTCGAGACGACGGCTACCCTGTCGTTTCGACCGGAGCGGCGCAGCCGCGGAGCGGAGAAACCTCACTGCCACGCGAACCACCCACCCGTCGTTTCGACCGGAGCGGAGAAACCTCAAGGATTGCAAAAGCGAGATCTCTCCATTCCGGCCTAACGGCCTCCAGTCGAGATGACAAGGGTTGGGGGCCTGACGGCCTCCAGTCGAGATGACACGGGTTGGGAGCACGACGGATACCCTGTCGTTTCGACCGGAGCGGCGCAGCCGCGTAGCGGAGAAACCTCAGCGACGGGCAACCTACCGGAAGGCGTAGAGCGTACGCCCTCGTGCGCAGAGTCGGTCCTCGTCGTCGGTTATATCAACCTCAACCAGGGAGATACGACGCCCCCGCTTGATTACCCGGGCAATCGCATAAATATTCTCACCGTGGGCCTGGCGCAGGTAGGTAATTGAGAGTTCCGCGGTGCCCGCTGGCTGCTCACCTTCTTTCATGGGAAAGATGGCAACCAGCATGGCAATATCCACCATGGCAGCGAGTACCCCACCATGCACACTGCCGCCGATGCCAGCGGGTGTCGTCTCGCCTTTCCTGAGGACAATCTTCCCGTAGCCTTCACCCTGCTCCAGCACGGTAACACCCAGGTACTGGTGATAGGGATTGGCGTCAAACTGCGCCTTGTAGGCAGTAAATTCCGCTGTCACCCCGATTACTCGCCAGTACTGATCGTGCGCTTCAGATAGGCCTTCAAGCGCTGCCAGGCGTCGAGCGCAGGTCCCGACGCTACCTCGGGATTTCGATCGACATGCAGCCAGAAACCGTGGTTCACCTCGTCGTAGATATGCACGTCGTTGGGCACACCTGCCTTGCGCAGCGCTTCAACAAACGCGTCCACCTGCTCAGGACTCGGCCCCCGGTCCAGGCGCGCAAAGGTTCCATACACCTCGTGATGGATATGTTTCATTTGCTCCGGGTCGTCCAGCAGGCGACCGTAAAAGATTGCGGTGCCCTCGTGGTTGTCACTGCCAAGGGCAAACGACAGGGCCACGCCACCCCCGTAGCACCAGCCAATGGCGGCCACCTGCCCGTTCACATCGTCACGGCTCTTCAGGTAGTTCACGCCCGCGTTCAGGTTGGCCACAATCTCGTCCATGTTGGCCAGCGACTCTCGCACCAGCGCCATATTTTCCTGCGGATTACTGCCCGTCCGGCCGGCATAAAGATCTGCTGCCAGCGCCACATAACCTTCCGCCGCAAACGCATCGGCGGTCTCCCTGATCCGCTGGCTCAGGCCATTCCACTCATGGATCAGGATTACCGCCCCTTTCTTTTCTTGGGTTGCGGGTACCGCCAGGTAACCTTTGGTCGCAGGGTTGGCAGGGTAATAGGCCAGGTCAACACCTCGTAGCGGGCCAGCCTTACCCTGAATCGCTGCAGGCATGGCGTTATCCGCGGTAGGGGCCACTGGCACTTCAGCATAAGCGCCTGCCGCCAAGGCGAGCGCTATCAGGGCAACAATTTTCTTCATGGGTTGATCCTCCGGATCAGGTCACAAGCTCTATCGGCCCAGGGCTGCAAGCATGTCTGCGACAGCCGTAAATTTGACTCTTGGCCGGCCTTCTTCCTTGCCCCTGGCCAGTTCCGCCTCGTCAATGCGGCTCCAGTCGTCGTAGCTGACAAATTCAGGCTGGCGCGCCGCAACCAGTTGCTCCGCTGCCGCGACCTCCGGCTGCCCTGGAGACAACAGCTTGCCCGCTTTCAGGTCTTCAACCATACAGGCAACCGTTTCCTGCGCATCAGTCTTGTTTGTCCCAATCACACCACTGGGGCCCCGTTTGATCCAGCCCGCACAATACAGACCAGTCAAGGCAGTGCCAGCTTCATCTGTAACCCGGCCGGCCTCGTTGTAGAGGCTGCCCCAGCTTTCATTAAACGGTACATCCCTGAGGGGAACGCCCCGGTAGCCGACCGAACGAAACACCAGCCCAACCGGTAATTCTTCGATCTCCCCTGTCGTGCGGGAACGCAGCGAGCCGTCTTCACTGCGGAAAAGTTCGTTCTTGGCAAGCCTGATGGCTTTAACATGCCCGTTGTCGTCGCCAACAATCTCGGTCGGGGACACAAGGAACCGGATGGTCAACTGGCGCGGTTTGCCGCTAGGTGCGGTGGCCGCAATTTCTTCAATGGTTGCCACGTTCTTGATGACGTTCTTGTCACCGCTGGCCTCCATGTCCGCCCGACTCTCCGGATCCAGGGTTGCCTCGGCCGCCGAAATCACAACGTCAGCCTCTGACAGTTCGCCCAGTTCCTTGATCTCCGGGGGGGTAAATGCCGCCTGTGCCGGTCCACGCCGACCCAGCATGTACACCTGCTTGACGTTGCTGTTGCGCAGAGCCTCGATAGCATAGTCAGCCATGTCGGTAACCCGGAGTTCTTCATCCGAGTGGCAGAGCATGCGGGCGACATCAACCGCGACGTTTCCTATGCCCACAATCGCAACGCTTTCCTGGGACAGATCAAATTCCAGGTCGGCAAAGTCCGGATGGCCGTTGTACCAGGCCACAAAGTCAGTGGCGGAATGGCTGCCTGCCAGGTCTTCGCCGGGAATACCCAGGCTGCGGTCAACCTGGGCACCCGTGGTAAACATGATCTGGTGGTAATGCTGCTGCAGGTCAGCCAGCGTCACATGTTTGCCAAACTCAACATTGCCGAAGAACCTGAAATTGGGGGAGCGGGCACTCTTGTCGTAAGCCCTGGTCACCGACTTGTCTTTCTGGTGATCCGGCGCTACCCCGCCGCGCACCAGTCCAAAAGGCGTCGGCAACCGATCGTACATGTCGATCTCAACCGTAACATCCGGGTATTTCAGGAAGTTGCTTACTGTATAGAACCCGGCCGGGCCGGAACCAATCACCGCAACCCGCAACGGGTTGGACGCACTACCCACTTCAGACATCAGGACACTCCCCTCCAAGTTGAGATCGAGATTATCAGATTCATGGCCCCCGACCTACCCTCCCGGCAAGCGTCCGGCGATGTACCCGTTGCAGGAAAACCGTCGCCGGACTCGCCCCTGCCACCTCAATCCCGCATAATGCCCCGGACGTCGGAGCACCTCACCTTGAGCACAGCCACTAACGAGCCAAAATCGCCTGCCGCCTTGAGCCAGTTTCTGCAGTGGCTGGGCATCCGACCCGACGAACAGGCTGTCACAGCCCTGTTGTTCAGCAACATGTTCATGGCGGGAATCGCCACAGGAATGATCCGGGTATGTGCCTACACCCTGTTCCTGGAGGCATTTGGTTCCGATCAGCTTGCCCTGGTCGCCATACTGCTTATGATCAGCCCGATTGTTACTGTCGCGATCGACCGCGTCACACAGTCGATGTCTGTCGCTGGCTATCTGTTTACGGTGCTGGGTACGGTGCTGGCCGGGCTCATGATGCTGCGGATTGCCCTGGGCGCTACCGACAGCACCTCCCTGATTTTTGTGCTGCCGCTGTTCTTTGAGATTGTCAACATGCTCTTCAGCCTGCAGTTTGCCGCGCTCCTGCCAAGACTGCTGGATGTACGACAGAGCAAACGCCTGGTTGGCCTGACCCGCTCCGGGGAATTCCTGGCAGAAATGATAGGCGGCCTCTCCATTGCCCTGCTGCTCAACTATATGGGTGTGCTCGATCTCCTGCTCGTCGCGGCACTCGCGACCGGCCTGGTTTTTGTCATCGTGCAGATCACCGTACAACGTTTCCGGGCCCAGCTCCTGCGTACCAACGAGGAAATGAGCGAAGAGCATGACCACGGCCGTATGCTGACCGTCTTCCGAATCCCCTACGTCAAACTGATTACGCTGTGCTACGCCGCCTATATTTTTGCCTACTTCTTCCTGGATGTTGCCTTCTACAGCTACGCCTCGGCCCAGTTCCCGGAACAACGCCAACTGGCCGAGTTCCTGGGCCAGTTTTTTGCCGTAGTCGGGCTGGTCACCGGCATCGCGATGGTCCTCATGTTTGCGCCTTTCCTGCGCAGGTTCGGCATCCTGGGTGGTGTTATTGCCTTCCCGATAGTGATTGCAACGGGTTCAACGGCCGTCAGTGTACTGGAACTGACCGGTGCCGAGACGGCGACCATTTTTGTTGTCATGGTCTTCACCAACGCCATGCGGTTTGTGCTGCAGTCAGCGGTCTGGCGCCCCAGCGTATCGATTCTGTTCCAGGTGCTGCCCGACCGGCAGCGCAACCGGGGTATGCCTTTCATCGAAGGGATTGTTGATCCCTTTTCGGGCGGGCTGGCCGGACTCTGCCTGTATATCGTCTCCCAATACCTGGGCTGGGAACCCAAGTACTTCCTGCTGCTGCTCACGGCGCTCATGCTTGCCTGGATTGTGAGCGCGTTTGTCATTCGCCGCATGTATCTTTCGAACCTTGTCGTCAGCATCCAGAAACGCAAGCTGGGTGAGATGTCATTGCGCGAGCTCGACAACGCCAGCCTGGACATCATCAAGCAGAACCTGAACAGCCCTTATCCGGCTGAGGTGTTTTACTGCCTGAACATCCTGGAAGAACTGGAGCACCCGGAAATCACAGAGCTGCTGAAGCAGGTGATTGCGAACCCCAATCACGAGGTCAGGATGGACGTCCTGCAGCGCATTGCCCGCATGGAAATCAGCCCGCTGCAAAAACAGGTGCTCCAGCGGATCGACGAGGAAACTGATTCGCGGGTGCGCGGTCAGGCTCTGCGCACCTATGCCGCACTCGAGGCAGATGACGTGGTGCTGAAACTCACGCCATTCCTCGATTCCGACGACGTTCACCTGCGTCGCGGCGCCCTGATTGGCCTGTTGAAGGTATCGCCTGTCAACCAGGGCGCACTCGACCGATTGCTGGCGATGGTCAGGGCGGAAGATCCGGACGAGCGTAAATTCGCCGCAGAACTGATGGGTGAGATTGCGTCAGCTTCCTTCTCGGGATTCCTGGTTGAACTGCTGGACGATACCAACATTGATGTGACCAATGCGGCCGTCCTGGCCGCGGGCCAGATTCGCGACCCCCGGCTGATCAGCATTCTGGTGACCAAACTGGGCAATCCAAGGCTGCAGGGGCGCGCCGGGCAGGCACTACAGATGTTTGGCACCACTGCGCTCTATGACCTGGACCTGGGATTCGATGCCCCCGGGGCAACACGCCAGGTCAAACGCCAGATTATCGACATAGTGCGGGAAATTGGTGGAGTCAACGCCATAGAGATACTGCTGCGACACATCGACATCACCCAGCCCGAGCTGCGGCACCAGGTCTACCTTGGCCTCGCCACCCTGCACTACCAGGCAGATCCTGATGACCAGTATGTATTCGTCAACAAACTGGAGGAAGAAGTGCAGCAGATCACCTGGCTGTTGGCTTCCATGAACGACCTGTACCGCGACAAAAAATACCATCAGCTCACCTCGGCACTGGGACAGGAACTGGACCACCACCGGGACAACATGCTGCTGCTTATCTCTTTCCTGTTCCCCTCCATTGTGATGCTGGACACACGCGCCAACATCGACTCGAAGGTGTCGGAACTGCGGGTGTTTGCCCTGGAAGTCCTGGACAACCTGCTGACCAACGATATCAAGCAGGTGGTGATTCCCATCCTGGACGACCTGTCCGTGGCCGAACGCCTGGCGCAGCTTAATCCCCGGTATCCACAGGAATCCCATACACCCGCTGAACGCTTCAAGATGCTGGTCGAGGAGCACTTCGACGAGTGTTTCTTCTGGACGCGTGCAAGCCTTCTGTACCTGATTGGCAAAGACCGCGATGCCGACCATCTTGAGACGGTGCAGAGTGCAATCGACAACCCCGAGCCCATTATTCGCGAGACCGCCAGTTGGGCACTGGCCCAACTCAATCCCCCGGACCTGCGTCGTACCCTCATGAAACGTGCCGCGGACGAGAATGATGCTGTACGCGAAATCGTCGGCGAGTTGCTTGCCAACCTGGCGAAGCCTGCCTGAGCCGCGTTTCTGCCGAATCTGTTAACGACATTGCCCGCAAGCTGGCATAATAGCCGCTGGTTTATGTCGACATTTGCCCATGCTCCTGACGATTGAGAAGGTTTTGATTCTCAAATCCGTTCCCGTGTTTTCCTCGGTGCCCGAGGCACAGCTGGTGGACCTGGCAACCATCGTCGAATCCGTTGAATACGACGCCGGTGAACTGATTGTCAGCCAGGGAGACCTGGGCACCTCCATGTACATTGTTGCCAATGGCAAGGTACGCGTGTTTGAGGGCGACAAGGAACTCGCCATCTTCGGCAGTCGCGCGGCGTTCGGCGAACTCGCTGCACTTGATCCGGAGCCCCGGGTTGCCTCGGTTGAAGCCGTTGAACCCTGCACCCTGCTGCGGCTTGAAGGCGAATCCCTCTACGACCTGATGGCCGGCAACAAGGAAGTCACTCGCGGTATCGTCCACGTACTCTGCGACTACGCACGCCGGAATCTTGCGCTCGCAAAATAGGAATCTGATATGTCCCCCATCAAAATAGTCATTCTGGTTATTGTTCTTATCCCTGTGCTGCTGTTTGGTGCAATTGTGTTCCTGGTCTCAAACCCGGACTACTACCGGGACCAGTTGAACGCGACATTCACGGCTGAAACCGGCTTTGAGCTGGACATCCGCGGTGACATGAGCTGGCGCTATTTCCCGCCCATTGCCCTGCGTATTACCGATGTCGCCGTTACCCCCGTTGGCAGTGACATGCCACTTGCCACCATGAACGAGGCAGCCGTTGACATGGACCTGCTCCCGCTGCTGTTTGGCGGAGACGAACTTGCCATCAACGGAATCAGTGTTGATGGCCTGACGATCAACGCCAGGGTCGACAAAATGGGGCGGGGCAACTGGGAAACAACCGCAGACACCAGCCAGGGGGAAACTGAAACTGCGTCGGCCGATGGCAACGCGCTTGGCCTCAACATCCAGTCTGTCAGTATCACCAATACGACCATCACCTATGTTGACGAAACCGGCCCCAGCGACTACACAATCACCATGCCTATCCTGGGCACCGGGGCGGTTGTCTATAACCAGCCGACCTCAACGCAGTTTGAGGTGAACCTGGTCGACAACCTGGGCGGTATGACGGCGGACCTGGCAGGCAGCGGAGATCTGATATTCGACCGCGGCTTTGAGGCGATCAGCTTCAAGGGGCTGCGCCTCAAGCAGGAAGTGGACATCCCCGACTTCCAGAAGCTGGTCATGAACCTCACCCTGGACGGCAGCTACAACACCACCCAGAGCAAGCTGGAAACCACACTCACCGGCAGCCTGGACAATATCAAGCTGGAGGGCAGCCTGGGGGCTGACCTGGCTGACCGGACAGCCGTCACCTTCGACCTGTCGATGGACACCCTGCGGCTTGATGACTACATGACCACCACTGACACCGAAGCGACATCCACTGATGCGACCACCCCGGCCGAGGATGTAGAAGTCCTGCCGCTCGAAACCCTGCGCACCATAACGGTTAACGGCAAGGCCAGGATTGGCACCATCACCTACGATACCTTCACCTTTACTGACCTTCTGTTCAACCTCCAGAACCAGCGCGACCAGTTAAAGGTCGACATGAACATGGCGGGCTATGACGGCACATTCAATATTGCCTTCAACGGCACCAGTGCTGCCGCCGGGGCGGGCCATACCCATGCCCGCATCACCGGTGTGGACATTACCCGGCTGACCGAGTTCGAATGGATTACCGGCACCATTGAACTCGAGTCCAACTCCACCTTTACGGGCAACATGCTGGGTGATGTCCTGGGAACGCTGGACGGACTGACCACGTTCAACATCGCCCGGGGTACCCTGGACGTCACCCCTATCAAGGGTATCGCCAGCATTGTTGATTCGCTCAGATCCGAGAAGTCCGGCATCGGTGACTGGCCAGACAAGATGCCGTTTGAAAACCTGAAGGGCCAGCATCGTCTGGTGGGAGGCGTTGCCGCCAACCAGCAACTCAACTTTTCGCTCGAAAACCTGAAAGTAGATGGCACGGGCGGCATCGATTATTTCAACAACAGCTTGGCTTACGATCTCCGTATCCAGTTGACGGAGTCTGATGGCGCTTTCTCCGTTGCACCCGGACTCGCCCGCATCACCTGGCCGCTGAAGTGTGCCGGCGCCATGGATGCAAGCCCGGTTGACCTGTGCCTGCCCAACCGGGACGCGATCGCCGACCTGATCACCGACGTTGCCAAACAGGAAATCAAGCGCAAGGCCACTGATGCCGTGAAAGAGAAAGCGGGCAATTTGCTGAAGGGGTTGTTCAATTAGGAGGGCGATCCGTTGCAACAGGAGGTCTCTCCACTCCAGCCCTGCGGGCTTCCGGTCGAGACGACAGCTACTCTGTCGTTTCGACCGCAGCGGAGAAACCCCAGTGCCAGGCGCACCACCCACCTGTCGTTTCGACCGCAGCGGAGAAACCCCAGCACCAGGTGCACCACCCACCTGTCGTTTCGACCGCAGCGGAGAAACCCCAGTGCCAGGCGAACCACCCACCTGTCGTTTCGACCGCAGCGGAGAAACCCCAGCGCCAGGCGCGCCACCCACCTGTCGTTTCGACCGCAGCGGAGAAACCCCAGCACCCGGTGCACCACCCACCCGTCGTTTCGACCGAAGCGGAGAAACCCCAGCGCCAGGCGCACCACCCACCTGTCGTTTCGACCGCAGCGGAGAAACCCCAGTGCCAGGCGAACCACCCACCTGTCGTTTCGACCGCAGCGGAGAAACCCCAGCGCCAGGTGCACCACCCACCTGTCGTTTCGACCGCAGTGGAGAAACCCCAGCGCCAGGCGCACCACCCACCTGTCGTTTCGACCGCAGCGGAGAAACCCCAGTGCCAGGTGCACCACCCACCTGTCGTTTCGACCGGAGCAGAGAAACCCCAGTGCCAGGCGAACCACCCACCTGTCGTTTCGACCGCAGCGGAGAAACCCCAGTGCCAGGTGCACCACCCACCTGTCGTTTCGACCGCAGCGGAGAAACCCCAGCGCCAGGCGCACCACCCACCTGTCGTTTCGACCGGAGCGTCGAAGACGCGGAGCGGAGAAACCTGCCACAACCACCCAACAACAACTCTGACTAACCAACGGTGACCACAGACCAATCCTTCAGCACGAACCTGCTCACCTGGTTCGACCAGCACGGCAGAAAACACCTGCCCTGGCAGACGGACATATCCCCCTACCGGGTATGGGTTTCCGAGATCATGCTCCAGCAAACCCAGGTAGCGACCGTGATCCCCTATTTCAACAGGTTCATGAAGCGCTATCCCAGGGTCACAGATCTCGCCGATGCCAGTGAAGATGACGTACTGCATCACTGGACCGGCCTGGGTTACTACGCCCGGGCACGCAACCTGCACAAGACTGCAAAAATCATCGCCGGCCTCCGCCAGGGCAGCTTTCCAACGAGTGTTGACGAACTGGTTGAACTGCCCGGCATCGGTCGTTCTACCGCAGGGGCCATCGTTTCCATTGCCTGCGGCGGACGGGCACCCATCCTGGACGGCAACGTCAAGCGGGTGCTGGCTCGCTGTTTTGGTATCGCTGGCTGGCCCGGTGCAACGACGGTCGCCCGGGAACTGTGGGAAAAGGCAGAAGCCCTGACGCCCACAACCAGAGTCGCTGACTATACCCAGGCAATCATGGATCTGGGCGCCACGCTCTGTACCCGTGCCTCACCCAAATGTGTCGCCTGCCCCTTCGAGCGGACCT
This sequence comes from Pseudomonadota bacterium, assembly GCA_047947185.1. Lineage (GTDB taxonomy): Bacteria > Pseudomonadota > Gammaproteobacteria > Pseudomonadales > Azotimanducaceae > JANQJA01. Next base: position 4,373,245 of record CP170502.1, on the reverse strand, counting down.
GTGTTGCAAACCAGGCAGGACGCATTTCCGAATTGCCCGGCAAGAAGCCCAAACGTGAGATGCCCGTCCGCACGACCTGCATGCTGCTTATCCAGAATGATGCAAACGAAATCCTGCTGCAGAAACGGCCCCCTGAGGGGCTGTGGGGCGGGCTGTGGAGTTTCCCCGAGGCAACTGACCTCGAAACAGCAAGCGAGATGCTGGCCACACGCGGCATCACCGACGAACCCACACCACTCGCGCCGTTCCGGCACACCTTTACCCACTTCCATTTGGATATCACGCCGCTTCACGTACAATCCCCGTCTTCAACCTCAATCAACGAACCGGGTAGTCGTTGGTTTGCAATCAACCAGCCCATCGAAGTTGGCCTGACCCGCCCGGTCACCAGACTCATTAAACTCCTGGGGAATTAAATGGCGCGCATGGTTTTCTGCACCCGACTCAAAAAGGAACTGCCCGGTCTGCCCGCACCCCCATTTCCCGGTCCCAGGGGCCAGGAAGTCTTTGAAAATGTCTCCGCGGAGGCGTGGGCCGAGTGGCAGCACCTGCAGACCATGCTCATCAACGAGAAAAACCTCAACATGATGGACAAGGAGTCCCGCCGGTATCTGAACGAGCAGCGTGACAAGTTCCTCGCAGGCGAAGAAGTTGATCGGGCTGAGGGTTACGTGCCAAAAGAATAGACTTCGACTCACTTGACTTTGGTATCTGATCGGATACCATTTCTTGCATGAACCCAATCGATTCCATGCATAGGCCGAGCGGCGCTTTGACGCTGCAAGCCGCAAGAACCAGGGCCGGTCTGTCGCTGCGGGAGGCAGCGACGCTTGCAGGTACATCACACGCAACGCTCCACGCCTATGAGACGGGAAAGAAGACCCCATCGGTAGATACCTTTATCCGGATTCTTGAAGCCATGGGATTTGCTCTGGAATTCGAGTTGCATCCTCGCATTCGCGAGGCCGATGGTCTAAAGCGTGGGGAAGAACTGAGACAGGTTCTCGAACTGGCGGAACAGTTCCCTGCCAGGGTACCCAGGTACATGGACCATCCCTGCTTCCCTCGAACCAGATGACCAGCCTCGTCGAAAAGATCGTGATAGTTCACGAAACGCTGGCAAATGCCAACTTGCCGCACGCCTTCGGTGGCGCACTTGCTCTCGCCTGGTGCACCGAGCGGGCACGTGGCACCATCGATATAGACGTCAATGTATTTGTCCCCGTCAGCGACTACGAACAGGTCATGCAGCAACTCCCCGCTGACGTGAGGATTACGCGCAAGGATCGGGCACTCTTCAGGAAAGAGGGACAGGTAAGATTATGGTGGGACAAGACACCGCTTGATCTCTTCCTGAACTCTACTGATTACCATGATCAGGTTTCCGGGCGGGTTCGTTGGGAGCAGTTTGGTGGCACAACTCTGCCGTTTCTGTGCTGCGATGACCTCGCGGTATTCAAGGCATTCTTCAACCGCACGAAAGACTGGGCCGACCTGGAAGCAATGCAGGCAGCCGGTACTCTCGACCTCGGTGAAATCATCTCGACCATCAGCCTGTACATGGGCAACGACGACGAGCGCGTTGGCAAGCTCAGAGCGCTCGCGTCACTTGACTCAGACTGACTCCTTCGATTTAATAGCGCCTCTTTTGCGCTGGCAGCACTTCCCCGCCAGCCAGACATGGCCAGATAGCTCAGTTGGTAGAGCAGAGGACTGAAAATCCTCGTGTCGGTGGTTCGATTCCACCTCTGGCCACCATACAAATCAAACACCTACATCTCTTACCTACGTTGACTCCCCTGGCGCGTCTTTTTGTGTAGGATCAGTGTAGGAAACTTCGGCAAAAACGGCCGAGCATTGTTAGCTAGTAGCCCAAAAGTCGACGCGCTCCAAACTCAATTGTCCAGTAACTTAAGACAGGGTGGCAATCTTGATCGCAATTAGACCCGCCAACTGCAACTACCGTCATGATTTGAACCTCTCGTCTGAGAGCGCTTCCACCCAACTTGCACTAGTTGAAAGAGGCAGAAGCCTTTTGTCCGTTTCGCCCTGTATCCGCGATAGATGCCTAACTGTCGCCCGGAGTAACAGAGATCGATGCCCTCTGAGGTAATCCATTGACATTGCGCGGCCGAGGAGGATAAACCTAAACTGTTCCATCAACATTTGCGACTGGGATTCGAGAATGGCGCTGATAAAGTGCGTTGAATGTCGGAAGAAAGTTAGCCTGGACGCTGCTACTTGCCCTCACTGCGGCACTCCGAATTTCAAACCCACCAAACGCAAGACTTCAGTATTCACTTGGATTGTTGGGGGATTTCTGGCGTTTATATTCCTTCCGATCATCGTCACTACGCTTTTTGGCGGCAAAAGCGAAACCCAAAGCGCCACCACTGTTCAACAAAGTGTCTCGGGCCGCGAGCAGCGTAAAGCTGAGAGAATTGCCACGTTCGATCAGAACCGGGCTAGCATTCTCGCCAAAGTGAAAGAGCATATAGACAACCAGAATTTCATTGGAGCCTACGAGATCACGATACGTTACCTTGACTCTGGAGACGCAGAACTGGTTGGCTTGCATGAAATAGCTGCAAATGCGCTTTCAAATGCTCGAATTCAGGCGAGGACGGATGAGATAGTCGAACAGTTACGCTCGATTCCAGAATCAGAGTTCAGCAGGAATCGTGAACTCTATGTCGAGTTGGTCGAATTGAATCCGAACAACGATAGGTTTGAGCAACGACTCTGGTTCTACAATGAAAAAATCGCAGAGGTGAAGCGATCTGAGGCCCAAGTCGCCGCAGTCGCAGCCAAAAGAGTCGCCGATCAAGCGGCGATCAAGCGTGAAATCGCTTCGTCAGGGCCTTTCGCGGAATCGGACTTCTACTTTGATGTGAGGTCGGCACCTTACAAGGACGCGATCATAAAGGGAGTCAACCGGATCGCCCGTGAAAACAAAAACTGCAAGATCAAAGACCCCAGTTCCGCAGCGGTCTCGTCGAGTCGAGGCACCCCAGACAATCCGGTCTTTTTTGTTACCTGCGACGGAAATCGCCCCTCGTCAAACGTCTGGTTCTCACTGAAGGACGTTCAAGAACATGCCAGCGTAACTTCAAGGCATATCGGAAGATCGAAGGCGCTAGAGCTTTGTGAGTCCGCCGCAAAACGAGAAGCCACCAACCCAGCAACAGTCGACTTTTCAACGCTGTTGGATGTTGCGGTCAAGGAGTTCCCAGATGGCCGTACGCGCCTTATGTCCAGCTTCACTGCCGAGAACTCATTTGGAGTCGAGTCGAAATATCGCATCAATTGTATGTTCGACTCCAATTCGCTGCTTGAGGCACACCTGTTCGATTCTGAGTAATACTATAAATCCATGATTAGAGTTGCTCTTTATTCGTAGTAAACGAATTTGACGAAGGCTCCGATGGCGAACACGACTTCGACGCCGTGATCTTTCAAGAATTGCCAGAGGTTCTCTCTATAATCTACCTTGACCTCTACGAAGTAATAGTAAGTTTCCGGATCAACAGGGACGGTGATGCCCTCAATATTGCAAGCAATGTTTGTGGTTAGTGTTAGGCACCCCTCGCCCTTTCTCTTTGGCGAAACGTCCCACTTCCATTCGGCCTTATCCTTCCATGAGTTAGTCGACACAAATCGCAATGAGTCCGACCGTTGAGTGACATTGAAAGTATCATTGCCATCCAGCCGCATGGACATAACGGGTGCGAGATCGGTGGAATTAAAGTTGATGTCATTTCCATCCCTGATTGCCTTTTCAATGGCAGCGGCAACCGACTGAGAAGCGGTAACTGTTATGGGGTAGTGTAAGCCTCCCCTAAAATAGTCCCATTCCGAACTGGAGTTCTCCCGCGTAAACTGCGAGCAAGGAGAACGACAATGAAAAAATCCCGATACACCGAGTCACAGATCATCAAGGTGCTGAAGGAAGTTGAGGCCGGTAGACAGGTCAAGGAAGTATGTCGTGAATACGGCATCTCAGACGCGACCTACTACAACTGGAAGAGCAAGTACGGTGGTATGGAGGCGTCGGACGTGAAACGTCTGAAGGCCCTGGAGGACGAGAATCGACGCTTGAAACAGATGTATGCCGAACTCAGTCTTGATCATAAAATCTTGAAGGACGTGATCGAAAAAAAGCTGTAAAGCCAGCGATTCGACGAGACCTGGTGAACTACGTCCGTGCCGAGCACGAGGTTAGTATCCGCCGAGCCTGTCGTATCGTTGGCATCAGTTGTTCTGTCTATCGTTATCGCCCGGATGCGAATAGAGATGATGCAGTGATCGCGGCGCTGCAGGAAGTGATCGAAGAGTTTCCAGCACATGGCTTTGGCAAGCTGTTCAAGATCATGCGGCGCAGGAGTTACATGTTCAACCATAAACGCGTTCACAGGGTCTATCGCATTTTGAATCTGCACAAGCGGCGCCGCGGCAAGAAACGAGTGCCGAGCAGAGACCCGGTGACACTTGCGGTAACGGATGCCATCAACCAGTGCTGGTCGATGGACTTTATGAGCGACAGTTTATACACCGGTCGGCCATTTCGGACCTTCAACGTCATTGATGACCACAACCGTGAGGCGCTGGCAATTGAAGTAGACCTAAGCCTGCCGGCGCCCAGGATACTGCGCGTGTTGGATCGGATTACCGCCTGGCGCGGTTATCCAGAAAAGATCCGCATGGACAACGGACCAGAGTTCACTTCCATTGCGGTCGCTGACTGGGCGGAGGAGCACGGCATTGATCTAGAGTTTATCCAGCCAGGCAAGCCGACTCAGAACTCCTACATCGAACGCTTCAACCGCACCTATCGCGATGAGATTTTGAACATGTACGTGTTCAAGACGCTGAACGAAGTTCGGCAGATCACCGAGCGATGGATCACGGAATACAACGAGGAACGACCTCATGACTCACTGGAAGACCTGACGCCCATCGAATACCTGAACAAGTATCAATCAGCGGAAAACTCTAATTGGATGTGAGACTAAAAGGGGGAGGTTTACAGTAGGTTTGTCCGACGTACATGACTTTGTCCCCACTAATTGAGACGTGCCCTGCGAATCGCTGAACCTCTGGAACGTAACCTGCGCTACTACCTACTAACCGGCCTAAGTATGGAGCGAGTAGTGCAATCAAGCCTACCGACATCACCAGCCCTGCCCACTGCTCTAACAGTGGAGAAGCCATAACGACTAAGGTAAGGATAAGAAACTGTTGGCGAAATCCCATTAGAGTTGCTCATAGCATCGACCCACGCAACAATCTACCTGATATCATCCAACGTTGTCAGAGTCAGACGCCGATAGCTAGACTAGAAGTGTTCAAAACGCGGGCTCCATCTGAATGTTTCAAGTTAGTGGGTGGATGGCCATCCCGCAACTCCGCGAGCTAATGCTGGGCGTCTGTTGCAGTTGCAATGTTGGCCTGAACTAAGGAAGCCGGGCTGATTTTGAGTGATCGAGAGTCCTTGTGCTAAATACTGTTCATATATACAGTATTCGCATGTACCAGATCAGGATCAGAACCAACAAACGCCTGGATGAATACGGCAAGGTTGATCGGGCCAACGTCGGCGTCAAACTGAAGAACGGCGAGTTCCGATACCTTAACTGGCGAGGCTTCACCCTGCACATGAACCAACCCGTCAAACTACTGATAGAGGCTTTCACCATCGAGTCCGACTGGGACCCACGAAATCCAGGTTCAAAGATGCCGAAGTAGCAGGTTCTGGACGAAGGTGAGTTTCTGCTGGGCAGTTACCAGGACAAGTACGTGCTGACTCTGTTGCCCTTTACCGTTATCAGGTGATCGCTATCGACCCATACCGGAGTTCCTCATCATATGGCGTTTGAGTATTATTTGCCGACGATTCGCAGGTTCGAGGCTAGTCGAGTGACAAGGTGGATCTAGAAAATATAGCTGAACGGGCTTCAAGTCAGTTTGACTCCACCGTCGTTCAACCTCTATCGCAGTTCTTTCAGAGCTTGCAGCAGGACGACTGGATCGTCCTCACTAGCCTTCTCGGCGGCGTACTTGCAATTGGCTATTTTTTAGGCCGTACGCGCGACTATCACGCGACAGTTTTTCAGAATCGAGGCGAGGCAATTGTGTCTCGCGTTGTCCTCAAGAACTTTGGTCCGCCTGACTACCACCTAATCAATCATGCCACACTTCGAATGGAAAACGGGACAACCCAAGTCGATCATATCTTGGTTTCGAGATTCGGCGTGTTTGTTATCGAGACGAAGGTGCATATTCCGGCGAACGTGAACACCTAATCCGGTCATCGTGAACACCCGGTCTTACCCACGCATCACGAGGTTGGGTTTTTAACCCAGGTGTTCACGATGGGTCAAGTTGGGCGCGCAGCTTGCGCATGGACTCGCCCTTCAGTTCGAGGCGATGCGCGTTGTGCATGAGACGGTCCAGGATGGCGTCTGCGAGGGTGTTGTCACCAATGCTGGCATACCACTCGGTGGTGGGTAACTGGCTGATGACGATCGTTGAGGTGGCGCCGTGACGGTCATCCATGATCTCCATCAGGTCGTGTCGGTGAGCACGGTCCAATGGTTCCAGACCCCAGTCATCGAGCAGCAGGAGCTGGGTCTGTGCTAACTGCTTCAGGAACTTCTGGTAGCTGCCGTCTGCCTTGGCCTGGGTCATTTCTAACAGCAGGCGCGATAGTCGGTAGTAACGGGCGCTGTAACCGTGCAAGCAGGCATTGTGGCCAACAGCACAGGCGAGATAGGTTTTGCCACTGCCGCATGGACCGGTAATCAGAAGATTCTGTGCTTTGTCGAGCCAGTCGGTTTGTGCCAGCTGCGCGATCTGGCTCTTCTTGATATTGCGTCGATGTTGGTAATCGATGTCCTGGATACTGGCCATCAGTTTGAACCGTGCCAGGCGGATAAGGCGGGCCTGTTTGTTTTGGTCGCGATTGAGCATCTCGTGATCGATGAGCAGGCTTAGTCGTTCGGTAAAAGCCAGTTCCTCATAGGTGCTCACCTGATCCATTTGGAGCCGCAACGCATCCGCCATTGCCCCGAGCCGGAGCTTGCGCAGTTGCGTGAGTAAGTTTGTCTCTATCATGATGTTTCCTGTTTAGTGGTAGTGATGTGGACCACGGATATTGTCGTGATCCTGTGGCAGTTCAACAGCAACGTTGACCTGTTCGGGTAGTTGATCTCGATTGCTCTTCAAGATCGACTTGATGTGTTTTAGGCGCAGCAGATCATGCTTGTTGGCGATATTGCAGGCAGCTTCCAATCGTGCTTCAGGATATTTTTTGCTGAGACTGAGCAGACCAAGACAAACGCGATAAGCCTGCTCAGGATGTGTCTTGATCTCAAGCTGCCGTGTGACCCAACACCTGACCGCAGGACCTATCTCCCCCGCCCAGTTCGTCAAGCGTTCAGGGGTCCAGCTCAGGTGTTTTTGATGCCGCACTGGCATATGTGCAGCCGTGGTTGTCATGCCAGCGGTATACGCCCTCTGATGTTGGGCAATCTGGCGTTGCTTGAAGTAAGCCGTAACCAGCCGATCACTCACATGCAGTTCGAGTACTTCACCCACATACTCATGGGGCACCGAGTAGAAGTGATGGCCGTACTGGACGTGGTAGTCGATATTGACCCGTGCCGTCTTGATGTCCACGTACTCATAGGCGTGGCTGGGCAGTGCTGACAGCTCAGCCTGGTCTATGGCTGCAAACGCCTCACGCCGATTACCGGGTAACTGCTTGAAGGGCTTGTCATTCAGCGCGACCAGCAGTGCTTTGATGCACTGGTTCAGCTCTGCTAACGAGAAGAAGGTGTGGTGGCGCAGCCTCGCGATGATCCAGCGTTCAACAATCTGCACGGCCACTTCCGCTTTGGATTTATCTTTGGGCTTGTAAGGCCTGGCAGGGATGACGGCAAGGCCATAGTGCTCGGCCAACTGCTGGTAGGCCGGGTTCAGGTCAGGGTCATAGCGGCAGGGCTTGCTGACCGCGCTCCGCAGGTTGTCAGGTACGATGATCGCGGGTGAGCCGCCAAAGAAGGTCAACATCCGACTGTGACTTGCCAGCCAGTCAGGTAGTGACTGCGTTAGCGTAGCCTCGGCATAGGTATAGTTTGAAGCGCCAAGTACGCCGACAAACACCTGGCTCTCGCGGATCTCACCAGTATGCGGATTGACGATCGGGACGGTGGGTCCGCAGTAGTCAACAAAACACTTCTCGCCGGCTTTGTGCACCTGCCGCAGCGAGCGCTTTTGTCGCTGTTGCCAGCGACGGTAGATATCGCAGAACTGGCTACGGCTATAGGCGCGATCCCCACACTGTTCACGGTACTCCTCCCAGAGTAATTGCAGGGTCACCGTTTTGTGCTTAAGCGCCACATGGATGCCCGGGCAATCGGGTGGTTCGTAACGTCCCGGGTGGTCGGCATTTGCCGGCGGATAGAACAGCGCCTGGAGCTGGTTGTCGTCAAGGTCAGAAGGTAAGGGCCAACCCAGTCCCAGGGCTTCCGCTCTGGCGATGAGCTTTTGGATCAGGCCAATACTGGCCCGGGTGACGGCATGGATCTGCCGAATCGACAACCCCGCCGATAGGCGAAGTCGCAGGATATCTCGAAGTTTGCGCATTGTGATTCTCGGTGTTGCCATGAGCTGCCGTCCAGAAATGGGCGCAACTCTAACAAGATTAATAAAAACAATGCGTTAGGTAGGAATCCGGCATCGTGAACACCCAATCCGGAAATCCGGCCAAAGTGTTCACGATGAACCGGATTAGGTGTTCACGATGGACCGGATTGGGTGTTCACGAAGAACCGGATTGAGTGTTCACGATGGGCCGGAATATGCAGAAGGACTACAAAGGGTGGATATTTGGAGCTGGGAAACAGAAAAATTGGACCCAGGTCTTGTTTAAAGTCAAGTACAAGTTTCAGAATCCAATTCACCAGAACATGCGGCATGTTCGCGCAGTACGAGACCTTCTTCACTTCTTACCTTCTGGCGCCATCAAGTCTGTAGTAGTTTTCACGGGCGACGCTGAGTTTAGGACTGAGATTCCTTCCGGTGTGTTCCACGTTTCTGGGCTGGTCGAGTTTCTACGTGGCCAAGTTGAAGAAATCATGTCCCCTGACCAGGTTCAACAAAGCGTTGGACGGCTCGAAATTGAAAGACTCACCATTAGCGGCGAGACAGACATCGAACACGTTCGAAACCTCCAGCGAAGACACGGGGGTGAGGGCTAGCCATCCGATTTCATGACCTTTCAAAACCTGCTTCTGGCCGACTCCAGTCATCCAGGGAAATTGAGATACAATGACGCCTGTAGACCCGAAGGAGACATCGGATTCTTGATTGTGTGAGTCGCCCTGGCCCAGTCGGAAAACGCTGCACGCGATTGAATGTTCTTCTTTCAAGCCGCCTCGAGTTCCTCCATGCCCTCGACCGACACGTTCACCGTGAGTCCGGTTTTCTGGATCAGTTCGATCAGTTTCTCTATGCTGATACCGTCGAGTTTTGCTCTGGCGAGTTTTGAAACTTCCGGCTGCGTGATTTCCAGAATCGCTGCCGCATCGGATTGTTTGAGCTTCTTAACTTTCATCCACTTGATGATGAACGCAGCTAGTAATGACTTTGTCTTGAGTGCCATGGATTCCTCAAAGGGAAAGCCCAGATCATCGAATACATTACCGCTCGCCGGCGTGACATCAGCGATCAGTTTTCGTTTTATTGCCATTTTTTGCCCGCTCCTTCAGTGCGCTAGTGTAGTCCTGATATCGACCTTTGATTGTTTTCATCTGCTGATTCGTGATGCTGTTTTGCTTCTTCTGAAAACAGTACAACACACCAATCGCATCATCGACCACGGTGGCATAGACCACGCGATACCAACCGTCAGCATCTTGCTCTCTCAGTTCAAAAACGCTGCTGCCAACGCCTGGTACTTTCTTCGCATCAGTCGGCTTCAAGCCGTGCTGAAGGAATGAGAGCTGATAGCCCATATTGCGAATGACATCTTCGGGGAACTTTCGCAGTTCTTCTTTGCTACCACCGATCCAATAGATGGGCTTCTCTGACATCGCGGAAGTATATATAAAATCTTATATATTCTAAAGTGCGACTCCTACGCCGCGGTTTGAGCTCAATGACCGTTTCTGGCCGATTGCAGACATGGCCAATGTCTCACACGAATTGCAGACATCTACCCTTCATTGTCGTAGTCCTTCATCGCAGTATTGCCCCAGGAGTAGACCATGATTTCCATCTGTAAAGAGAGGCAGCGACATCCTGCACTTCAACACCTTGTAGATTACTCAGGCGAACCGCTGTGGCTTTGAACGATTCGCTATATTTTCTAGTGGTTCTGGGGCCGGGTTTCGGCATTTCATGGACCTCCTGATAGTTAGATCAAGGTGTCCACTAAACCGTAGGAACTACGCTGTCCGACTCCAACTTCATGTTAGCCAGACGGCTCACCTGCCTTCCTCAATTTTTCTGCAGCAAGCATTAACAATCTCTTTGAGTTGCGGTTCTAGATCCGCATTAGGGTCAAGAGTGAGACCTCCTACTTTTCTTGACTCATCGAACATTCCTGGCGGTGCTGTCGTGAACCAAACGGGAATGACCGCGTTCTCGTGAAATCTCTTCTTGAAATTGTCGGACTCAAATTTCGTCCATATTTTTTTTGGATACGCCTCACTTAAGAGAACAATTACAAATGTAGCCTCACTTTGATAAATGGGTCTCAAATAGTCTTCTACATCTTCCGCCAGAATCCTATGCTGTTCGTTCTTGTCGTAGAAAATTTGTGTTTCCCGTTCTTGGAACATGTTGAAAAGGTCCTCCGCAATGGGCCGATCTTCTCCCGCGAAAGACAGAGCGAAATCGTAAGCGTTTGAAAATTCCACGGCCGTAAATCCTATATCGTTTGCAAAACTCGCCCACGAGATGCAACGAATAAAGTACATGAATTGAGGGTCTTCTACCGTTAGCAACCGCGATACGTCGTCGTAATGAAGCACGGATTGAATTGCCTCGTTAGAGGATATGAGTTCAGACAGGAACCCTTTATCTGCCACTTGTACAATGCTTCCTCGATGTTCTGGATGAGTCCTCACGACCCTATCGATTGAAAGACTCCACTCAGTAGATTCAGCAAGCCAGCGAAGCAGATGTAGGTAGGGCGCTCTTCCTTCTCGCCGAATCCTACGTCCTACACAAAAGCTGGTTGCGCAGTCCCTGAACCTAGCTGCTAGTCGTTCAAAAACCTTCCCTTTACTCTGCTCAAAACTCACTTCAATGCCAGTTTGGCTATCAGAAGATTCCAAAATGCCCGCGTCTAGGCACACCTGGTGGCTGAGCATTTGTGCTATGTAGAAACTGCCGTTTGAGGCTTCTACAATTTCATCTGCCACATTGAAGTCGACTTTAAGAGCGGTCTCACCCTTCGCGATGAGTTCACGAACCTTGTCGTCAGGGTTCGTCTCGAATCGAATCGTTTCTAAACGGTTGTTTAGGTCGGGGGCAAACTGAATCAATGATCTGCCAGCCATATTGATTCCGAGAATGACAATCTTGGAGTTTTTGTCTTCTCGATCTGCTAAAACCTTTAGGTAATCTGCGATTTCATTCTTTGAATTATCGGGCAGCTTGTGGAAATCATCGATGATAACCGTGCCGACGTTCTCCATTCTCGGCAGTTCGACTATTAGTTCAACGTCCTCCGGTCGCCGAGCTGAAAGGCTTATAGATTTCTTTTCAAGACCTAGCGACTCGAGTGCACGAAGCACAGAAGTTGTCTTTCCTATCCCGGATGGTCCTTCGATCACGAGACCTCTACCCGGGGTCCGCAACGCAACTTTAAGTTGATTGAACTCTACAGGTTCTACGAAGGTATGAGTCGGTATCCCGCCAAGCTTAAAAACATCTTCTAGAAGTATGCTCATTCTTCCCTCCGTCTGGCTAACGCTTCAAGAAGGGGCGCCGGTTACGTCGTCCCTCCTGTTGGACTTGTTAGGCTACATTGATGCACGAACGCTATTTTCGCACTCTCCTTTGACTTGGCTTATGTAGGTGTCTGGATCACTGTAAGTCAACTCTCCCTCGAGGGTGATATTATTCCAGCCACCATCTGCTCCAGGGCGATCTTCAGGGTCACATGCAATGTATGCCGAAATTTTGATTACATTGCCCGAGTCATCACTCACTGCATGTACAGGACCTGTAGTTCCATCGTTTGTCCCGCCCTGGACAAGATTGTAGCGGGATATGTAATAGTTGGATGGCGCTTGGTACTCCACATTTGTTTCTCTTTTGTTACAGCTACCAGATTGCATGAAACAGCCCCCTCCCGGACAGCGAACGCTTCCTGTTTGAGAGAACTTTCGCTCCAGAACACCATCAGTCTTATCCTTTATGCAAGCGGAAACATTCTTCTGAATTAGTTCGAGTTTTTGCTCTTGAGACCTAAGCTCATCATTAATCATATTGTATGCATCATCTAAAGCCTCCTTCTTTTTGTCGAAGCATTCAGATTCTGGGATATCTCCACAACTGGAGGAATTTATCAATTGGCATGTTTGATACTGGTATGTCTTTGCAATTGATATCCGTTTATTTGGGTCTGCGGAGGCAAATTCTGCAGTTATTTGTTCCCCCAATCTAGCAGTGATAGCTCCTTGTGCTTGCTTCAAGGAAAGCTCGCCCCCCATATCAATTCCCTTCACCACCTCCAAAGCTGTTGGTTTATCACAGTCAAAGACTACGGTCGCCTCTCCACAACCGTACAGAAAGCAAAAAAGAAATGCTAAACCTACGTTTCCTATATAGTTCACTCGATATCCACCTTGTCAGTAGTTATGTAAGGGTGAGGTTAGTCGCCATAACGAGGCTGTAGAAAAAGCCGTTCAACGCACGCATGCGGCGAGGACGATCTGATGTTTCGCGTATTGCTCATTTGGTACGGTTCCTCTATTCGTGTATTCAGCGGAACAGCCAGTCTCTATTCATGCACGGAAGCCCGACCCTGACGGCTTCAGACACAGCAAAGATTCTCTTTTACGCCTTTACCGAACCAGTTGTCCATACCGCTGTAGTTTCTCAACGTTGTGTACCAGGCAGAACATCAACCACTGCCCGTTCACCTTGTGCTTGCCACGCAGACTGAAACGGTTCAGACGCTTTGTGGTGTTGATATTGCCAAATACAGGCTCTACCGCACCCAATCGCCGGCCGTAGTGGTAGGGTATAAGACGAATTAACCCCATTTCTGCTTCATCAGCCAGGTATCCGCCCCACCAAAAACAGAGTTTAGTGCAGTATTCGATGAAATCTTGTGATGTTTGATCAGGCTCATGGCGCGAGCCACACTGTTCAACCCGAATTCCTGGCAGGTTTGGGCCGTCAAACCGAGTTAGATCCCATCAGCCTTCACAGATGTCAGAATGGTTGGGGCGAATATGGGAAGAGACCCTCTGGCGGTGAACGATTCCTCGCCTGCGATGCCTTATCCAGACCCAGGTGCTTCAGTATTTTTTCTATGACTTCTGCGTCCTCTATACAGCGGTTCGACGCATCGACGATGATCTTCATCCTGCCACCGCAGTTCTCACACTTTTCAATCTCTATGGCGAAGGACCCGCTTCAATCTCTGTGCGGGGCGGCCATCCGCCCACGTCATCGAATAGGCTTTGTTCTTCCCAGATTGCAAGATCTGCTCCGCTTCATGTTCTGACTTTCCTGGTACGACATACTCTCTCAACTTGCTCCGTGGGGAGAAAACCCCATGAAATCGCGTCAGGTTCACCCTTGGTTTCGGGACAAGCGCAGCCAGGCGGCCCATAAACTCCATGGAGCTTAGAACTATGTGTGAGGTGCCGTCGTCGTATGGTGTTTTTAACGCAACAATCACATTGCCATTGCCGGCCAGTGACAATCCGAAGGCGGCCCCCGTTGTTCAGCAATCTCCGGACGGGTGATATATCGGCACAGGCGCTCAAGCTTCTTCCTCTGATTGGACTTACAGGCCACGCCTGCATGCAGCGAAAAGCCTGATTGCTTGCTCACCAACTCAGTTGGTTTTGCTCTGTTGTCGCTGCTTGGCACTGCCTGCAGTGTCAACGCTTTACTTCGGGGACGCCCAGTCCTGTATTCGGCCCAAACGCCAATCGGTATGTGACAGAAGCGCCGATGATGCTGTGCATCGCATCGTCCTCCTCCGGTTCTAGATCCGGATACTCAGACTCTGCATCACGGTAGAGATATCCTGATCGCTCCAGATATCGGGAAACTCGTTTGGCAATCATGTGAGTGATGTAATTCAGGTCTTCCTTAGTCGGCGGTTTCACAGCCGCGGGGCCTGAACCAGATCAGTTAACTCAACCAGCGGCGCCTGATCACTGGGTGCCAGCCGCTTGCGCCAGCGGCAAAACACGGCGTAACTGAGCTGGTGGGTATCACAGAACGCCTTGGCGGATAGGTGGGACGCTGCCTGGCGATCCAGGATGGTTTGCCACTGTTCAACTGAACGCCGGATTCTTTTGGTCATGGGTAGATCTCACGTTGGAAAAGTGAGATCAGATTAACGGGAGGAAATCAGGCCTGGAATAACGGTCTGGAATGAACGGTTACGGCTAGACAAACGTCGAATTTCCAATGCTCAACTCATTCAACTCGGAGATGAAGCCAGCGAAAAGAGGGGATTACAGGCAACTCCCAGGGGTGGCGATACTTTTCTGAATGTTGAAAAAGGGTGTTTATTCTTACTAATCGCGGACCAATGGAAGGAATGTATTTCGCGCAAACAAACCAGAAACTTTACATTACCCGAAAAAGCAAGCCATACCACTTCACTGAGGTCGGAACTATAAGAAGTTACTTCAACAACTAATCACGCTGTGGATAGACCACGCAGATCATCCATCAGGAATTTGATGACGAATATACCTTTGTCAAATTTCTCCCAGCTGATCCTCATTTCCTGCTTAAGAAAATCCATCACCACGTCAAAATCACCAAACAACAGTGTCGACAAATCACCTCTTGTCACGGCCATGTCTGGGTGCTGTTGTATTCTCTCGATAAATTCATCAATAGCGGGTAAACACTCATCGGAAAGTGGATACAGGCTGATATCGAGCGACATCTTCATTACGTTAACTTCGCGTTAAATTTTAGACCTGTTCGATTCTCGTCAAGTGCGCATCAATTGAAAGTGCTCCAGACCACGGAGCAAGGTTCAGATTAAGACCGCTTCAGGTAACAGCCCATGAACAGATCTCGGCCTTGTAGATCAGCTACTCCTGGCTGAACTACTCTTAGCTGAACTATACCTGGCTGAACTAATCCTGACTGAACTACAGGGTATCCAACAGCGGAAACGCGCTCAAGACACTGGGCTGACCCAGTGCTGTTGTCCTTTCCACCAGTTCGGGTTTTAGGTCGGCAATGTCGGCTACTCCGAGCAGCGCCATGGATAGCCGTAATTCTGTTTCTACCAACTTCAGTGCCTTGACTAAACCTGCCGGCCCTGCGGCGGCCATCGCCAGCCCTTCCAATCGCCCCATGGCAATGATGTCAGCGCCGAGACAAAGTCCTTTCAGCACATCTGCACCGCGCATAAACCCACCATCGACAATGACGGGTACCCGGCCATTAACAGCTGCGGCAACTTCAGGCAATGCGTCAATACAGGCCCGAGTATGATCCAGCTGCCGTCCACCATGATTCGAGACCCAAACGACGTCTGCCCCCGCTTCGATACACCGTTCAGCGTCTGCTGCAACGTTGACTCCCTTAATTAAAACAGGGATGTCGAATTTTTCCTTGATGTGGGCAATGGTATCCGCGGTGATTTTCGCCTGGTAATCAGCACCCATCCAACCTGTCTGACTTCCTCCGGGCGGCTGGAATTTTTTGTGCCAGTCTCGTTCCCGCCTGGAGTAGACCTGAGTATCAACGGTAAGGCAAAAACCGATGTAGCCAGCCTTGATCGCTCGCTCAATGATGTCATCCATCCATGCCTCATCTCCCATAAGATACAACTGATAGATTCTTGGACCAGGTATATCCTTCGCCACCTGTTCAAAATCCGGCAGACAGGAGGAACTGAGGACTTGTAAGGTGCCATACTCCAGTGCAGCCTTCGCGACCGAGGAACCGCCACCCGATTCAAACAACTGGATTGAACCTATAGGCGGGATGATGACAGGCATTTTAAGATTATGCCCAAGTAGTTCGGTCTCATAACTCACCTCGCTGACGTCGTTAAGAATACGCGGCAGGAAAACCCAGGAATCCAGCCCATGGCGATTTCGATTCAGTGCAGACTCTGTGTCTGCCGCACCCATGAGGAAATCCCAGCTATTCTGGTCGGTGTTACTTTGAGCCATATGTACCATTTCGGTCAGTGTCGAGAAAGGCATCTTGTATCCTGTTATCCAATCATCTAGGGAAGAAGGTCATTAGTAAAACCAAAAACGCGGGTGGAGTAAATCCCGGGAGTGGGCCAGGACTTTACCAACTCCGTATTCCAGCAAAGCGTTAACACAAAAAAATTCCCGGGTGCCAGGCAAACGGAAGCGGCCAAAGCACCCGAAACCATCCCTGGACGGTACTCCTCGCCGAGAAAAGCCAGGCTTGATACTTGACCCCGGTCTACTTAACCAGAGCACCCATCTCTCTGTGTTGACGTCAATAATATGAGGCTCGATGACAGCGTTGGTACCGTTGACCGGTTGAGGTCGATTCTCGCTTAGATCAATTGTTGGGCTTAATGTCGATAAAACATGGCCGTGTAAAGCCTAATACGGTAACCCTTGAGTCTCTACATATAAACTGTAGATAGACTAGCCGCCCGCAATAAACAGTCGATTACGCTTTACGCCGCCAAAGCAGAAGTTGGCGGCACCCTCGGGCAAATGTATTGCGCCAATTTTTTCACCATCCGGTGCATACACAAACACCCCGTCATAATCGGGTCCGCCCCACCCGGCCGCACACCAGAGGTTACCGTCGAGATCCGCATATGGGTGCCTATGAAAAGATGGCACAAGTCTGGGGCGGTTATGGTGAGAAGGTCACGGACCCGGAAGTAATTTTGCCGGCTATTAAACGGGCTGCTGAGACCGGTACAGTATCCATCATCAATGTTGAAGTTGACGATGTAAACCTGTCACGGTTCATCGCTGGCTACGCGGAAATGCTGAAACCGGCGGCGGCGTAAATCGGGAGTTACTTGAAAGGCTTCTATCTGCTTATTAAAGTGGTAATGGACGCGCGGATTAGCCTTGGAACTCACAACCACGTAATTGGCTAGGCCACGTCGACTGTATTATCCGTGGCCTTCAATTCTGCACCTGCAAACCCCCGCAATTCATTGAACTCCCTCTGCAAGGCACGTTGCATGATATTACTGTCCATTGCGTGCAGTACGAAACGTGCGCCTAATTGCATGGCCATGGTTGAGGTTTCAAACGTCTGCTGGTGCACCATCACAGGAATATTGCGTAATTCAGATCGGCGAATGATATCTGCCACGGCCTCCTTATAACGGGAATCATCATACTGATTGGGAATCCCGATTGAAGTCGACAAGTCATTGGGGCCGATGAAGATCCCATCGATACTGCCAACATCCAGAATCGACTCAAGATTTTCATGGGCGGGAACTGATTCTATGCCGATAACGACAAAGGTCTGTTTATGACGGCTCTCAAGATACTCACGCGAAGCCTCACTCGGCAACTCATCCTTCTCAATTGCGCGCTTCAGGTATTCACCTTTTAACGGATGCCATTTCGCCGTCGCAACACAGGCAGAAACCTCCTCGACGGTTTCACAATAAGGCACCAGCACACCGGCGGCACCTGCATCGAGCGCCATGGCCACCCACTCAGCTTTTGGTACAGGCACCCGCACCACCGGGGTTATACCGATATTATGGAGCATGGCGCAGAGTGTCTGGATCTCGGTTCGATCACGTGAACCATGTTCAGTATCAATGATGACGTAATCCAGCGTACTGCCTTTGAGTACGGAGGAAAACCGGGTTGAGGCCATAGCCGAGAGCATGCAGCCATAAACACGCCCACCTTCTTTTAATGTGTTCTTCAGTGTGACGGGATCCATGGTAATTTCCTTATTGACTACAGTCTTGAATCAGGGCCCATCGTTGCATGATCGCCTGAAACCTTCAACTGTCCACCTTCAACTGTCCACCTTCAACTGTCCGAGCTCTCCTGATAGGCTGATTCAAACCAATTCGAGAGGACCTGCTGATGCCGGGTGAAAACAACAATATGGGCAAAACTGGAAACGATTCCAGTGCTGGTCTCATCTGATCGCTTCCAACTGTGCACGATCAGTTTCTGGCAAAGCAAAAGATTGATTAGGTCGTCCCATCAGCTACCCTCTATGGTAATAGGATAACTGTATGGACATCATTATTTATAGAAAGTTACTTATGGGACAAAACACTAGATAGAGTTCAAGAGATTGCGTTGCTTAAACCAACGATGTTAGCTCAAAGACGATCGAGTATGCTGCTGCGAGTGATAGCCGCAGATGGCTTGATGTCTTCGAAGCAGGTGCCAATGTCTTCAAACAATAGGGGTTTTCTTCCTCCCACGGTACAACAATGTGAAGAACAGCGGATTAGTAAGTATCCCTATGTGGTCCGTGCGTTTACTGTTACGTCAGAAGCGGAGTACGAGATTCTGAAAACGGTTTATTTTGAGTGACATCAGCCCACCACCACCCGCCTACTCTTTGCGGCTGCAAAAGGCAGATGAGGAACAAGGCCTGACGCCGAAGGCGTTTGTCGGGCTGTTTTTGCGTACCTGGCCTTACCTGAAACCACAATGGCCGCATCTTTCGGTTTGGGTCGTTGCTCGGTTCTCGATAGAACTGATTTGGCTTTTCTCGGCTTTGGTCGCCTTTGACCTGATAAACAACAAAATACTGATCGGCGAGAAGCTGCAGCCCTCACAGGTTGCAATGCTATTTCTTGATGAGAGCTACGGCATAGACGTTCTGGACCGGGAAGAACTCGACCCCATTGAAACGTCAAATCTACTAACGTCGGAGCAACGTCGCGAGGTACGCGATCGATTGCTCATACTGTTCTGTATTGCAGGGTTAATCATTTTCATACTAGCTCCTGCAATTGACTATTACCGCACCTGGATTCTACAGAGGGTCAATCAGTTTCTACGTGTGACTATGGTGGAGCGGGCTGAACATCTATCACTACGCTATCACAGCCGTGCCCGGACAGGCGATGCTATCTACAGGCTGTACCAGGATAGCGCTATGATCACCAGCGTGATCGAACGGATCCTGTTAGAACCAGTCGTTGCCATTGGCCAGGTTATATTCAGCTTTTTTGTGCTGTGCCTATTCAGTCCCATGCTCGGATTGATGTTCATTGGCGGCATCATCCCCATGCTCTGGTTGGTCACGTGGTATACACCGCGCCTGCAGATTCGCTCACGCCGGGCAAGAAAAGCTAATAGCGACCTGACGTCGAGAATCCAGGAAGGCTTTGCGGCGATCAGGATTATCAAGGCAAATCGCGCCGATTCCATACTGCTTCTGAGATTCAACAATGATTCTGCAACAGCGCTGGATGCCGCCTTCTATTTACGAGTTGAATACCTGCTGCTCCGCATGTTGCTGCTACTACTCGTCGGACTCATGATGATCGCGACACAGTTTCTGACTGCTGGATGGACCATTGCAGAAGATCCGACGTTTCTCGCGGGCACTGTGGCGCTGGTCGGTTTCACCATCTGGAATTTAGGCGCTTTTCAAGCTGTTGAGAGTCGGACCTCAGAGTTTCTCCTGAATGGTATGGACCTGGTACGTATCTGGAGCGTTCTGCAGGATATGTCTGTCGGGCTTGATCGAGCATTTTTCCTGCTCGACCTCGAACCGGATGTGGTCGACGAGAATGATGCAGTACCGCTTCCAATGCCAGTTCGGACGATCACCTACACCGACGTGACATTTGGTTACGATCCGTGTCTGCCAATACTCAAGGGCATCAACCTGACCGCTGAAGTGGGCACTATTACCGCCATCGTTGGCACGACGGGATCAGGCAAATCGACATTGATGAGTCTGCTGCTGCGCCTGTACGACCCCGACTCGGGCAAAATTGCCATCAATGGCCTGGATCTTACCCATCTACAGATCAACAGCCTGCGTGCTGGCGTCGCCATCGCACTACAGCAAAACACACTGTTTGCAAGCTCCGTGGCAGACAATATTGCCTATGCAACTACCGGTGTTGATCGCCACGCCATCGAAGCCGCGGCTACCGTTGCCTGTGCCGACGAGTTCATTCAGCAAATGGACAATGGCTACGATACTGAGCTAGGAGAACGTGGCGGCAAATTGTCGACGGGTCAGCGCCAACGTATATCCATTGCCCGTGCCGTTGTTCGCGATACTCCTATTCTTGTTCTGGACGAACCGACAGCCTCGCTGGACGCGGAAACTGAACACCAGGTACTCACCAATCTGGCTGACTGGGGTCGGGAACGCATCGTGTTTCTTATCACTCATCGGCTTTCCACCATCCGTAACGCAGACCAGATCGCGTTTCTCGAGCATGGTGAGATTGTTGAACGTGGCAGTCACGACACGCTAATGGCAATGCCGAACGGCAGATACCGGCGGTTCGTTACCGAAGAACTCGTCAGCGCTCCGGCGGAGACTCCTGTATGACCGATATCACGCCAGATGTAATTGCGCCGGTAGAGAAACCGCAATTTGATGATCGCCTCGATATTGAAACCCGTATCAGCAACCTCGAGGTCGTCAGGATTATCGGTCGCTGCCTGGGTTTGTTACGAGCGTTTCCCAAACTGTTTTTCAGCAAGCTCGGGCTTTCTGCGCTCGCCATTATTCCGGGTTTGTATTATCAGTGGATTCCAAAGATCGTAATTGACCAGGTCATCCTGCAGAAGCCCCTCGGGGAGACCGAGACACCCTTCCCTCCTCATATGGCACCCCTAGTGAATGTCCTGGATGGACTGTCTCCAATCGAGATTCTGGTTGTTGTGACGATATTCCTGCTATTCCTGCTGTTTTTTGTCGGGCGCAGCGCTACGTACGGCACTTTATCCCAGGGTGAAGACAGTGCCACGCAATCTGAAAATCAGATGAACCAGGGAGCCAGCAATACCGGCGGTTTACTCGGGCTTGCGGACGCTTTCGTCCAGATCAGGCTTTCACAGCAGTTAACAAACCGCCTGCGCACCATCCTGTTCCAGCGCATGGCAAGGCTGCCAATGACAACCCTGGACGATCACCGAATAGGCGATGCCGTGTATCGCGTTATGTATGACGCCCCCATGGTTCCCGGCATGTGTTACCAGGTAACACTGCAGCCCTTCTTCACGATCGTCGGTGCCATGATCTCAATCTACCTGATAAACTACAGCTACGGTGAGGTTGCACCCCAGCTCATCTGGGTTGCGGCCTTGATGATACCCGGTGCACTTCTGGTCACGGTGCCTTTTTCCTCCCTCGCAAGACGCGTACAGCAGGATTCCCGTGCTGCGGGAACCGTCACCACCAACTCTATTGAAGAGAGTATGGGGAACATATCAGCGGTACAGAGCCTGGGTGGTATGGCACGTGAAAAGGATCGGATCGACGAGCAAAGTGCAGAATCGTTCCGCCGTTACCGCCACATCAAAATCGTTGAGATTGTGCTGCAATTTTCCACCCTCCTGTTGTTATTCGGCATGATTCTCTGGGTCACGATTTTTTCCACTAATCTGATTATCGACGGAGAAATGAGCCCTGGTGACTTTGGGGTGTTATACGCCGTTTCCATGTCGCTGGGAGGCACTGCCATCACGCTGGGCAGATTCTGGATTGATTTGCAGGGGAATGCCGCCGCAGTACGACGCGTGTTCTTTTTTATCGACCTGCCTTCCGAGGAACATGGCAAGACGCTACAGACGGTTGGGCCACTGACGCAAAGTATAAAGATAGAGAATGTGGATTTTGCCTATCCGAACGGACGCAAGGTGCTCAGCAACATAAACCTGTCACTTACCCCGAATGAACTCGTGGCAATTGTAGGACCCACAGGTGCCGGCAAAACAAGCCTTGCCTACCTTATACCCGCCTATATTAGTCCGAGCAACGGTCGCGTGTTGTTTGATGGCAAAGACATCAGGGAAGTTAGCCTGGACTCCCTTCGAGATCAGGTCAGTTACGTGTTCCAGGAACACCTGCTGATGTCTGAGTCCATTCGTGCCAACCTGCTTCTGGTCAATCCTGATGCGTCCGATACAGATATGCGCGACGCCCTGACAGCCGCTGGCGCCATCGACTTCGTCGAAGCGCTACCCAAGGGTATCGATACGGTCCTTGGCCGGTCTGGCGACACCCTGTCCGTGGGTCAAAAACAACGACTGTGTATTGCCCGTGGACTGATTCGTGGTACCTCTGTGCTGATTCTTGACGAACCCACGGCAGCACTCGACCCACAGACCGAGAACGCACTGGTTGACTCTCTTCGAGAGGCTGCAAAAGACAAACTGGTGATCGTCATCGCACACCGGCTTTCCACCATTCGCCGGGCTGATCAGATCGTTTTCCTGGAAAACGGTGAAATCACTGATGTGGGCAGTCATGATGATCTAATGTCCAACCCGAGTGGGCGCTACCGGCACTTTGTGGACCTACAGCGCGGCAACAAATAGCCTAAAGTTAATCGAGAGGAGCGTTCAAATGAGTCATGATCCTGTGATGGGAGGTGAACTAGAAATCGACACCGATTCCTGGGAGGTATTGCCGGACATGCCTGTTCAGAAATGGGAGGCGGCAACCATTGTTATTGACGAAAAAATTTACATACTTGGGGGTTACGGCGCCGGAGTAATAACCAGCAAGGTCAGTCATACCTTCGATCCGGTAGATTACAGCTGGACCGAGATTCAGGAACTGCCCAGTGCAATATCTCATGTAAATGCTGTACTGGACGGCAGGAAAATATGGTACGCCGGTGGATTTAAGGATGGCTACAAGGATCATGTGGTTGCGGAAGTTTGGAACTACGATATTGACCTTGATGGTCCGATCCAGAAAGGTCGTTTTACCGCGGGGCCACTGTTGCCGGGCAAGCGTGGGGGCGGCGGGCTTGCCCTGACCGGTCGTGATTTACATTTTATTGGCGGGATTCAGGAAGATCGGGAAACGGACGCTTTTGAACATTGGGTCCTTAATCTTGATGAGTATGAAGCAGGCGAGGGTCAGTGGCGAGATACAGGTGCCCCGATACCCGAACCCCGTAATCAGTTCTCCATTGTTGTTCTGGAAGGCAAGATCTATGTGATTGGTGGTCAACTACACCATGACAGCTGCCAACTGGATCAGAACAGGGTCGACATTTACGATCCCGAGACAAATTCCTGGAGTGATGGACCGAAGCTGCCTAAAGGCCATTCGCACTCGGAGGGTGGCACGTTTGTTCACGACGGCAAGATTTATATGGTTGGTGGTCACACAACCCCGGGTGAACCCCGGAAGAAGAAAGAGGATGAAGGTGGCCGAAAACAAATAGACCCTGACATTCTGACGCTGTCGCCCGATGGCGAGTGGGAGCTGATCGGGAAATTGCCGGTTCCGCTGTCCTCTCCTGCATCGAGGATAATCAATGGCAAAATGTTTGTATTGGGTGGCTCGTTGGATGGCGGTAGCGTTCAGCCGAAGGTTTGGGTAACTGACGCGCCTAAAAGGGGTGCGAACCAAGCACCAGGAGCTCGCCAGAATGGATGATTTTACTGGTAAAACTGCATTCATCACCGGGGGTGCCCAGGGCATCGGTCTTGGCATCGCGAAAGCCTGTATCAAAGAGGGCATGAACGTTGTCATCGCGGACATCAAAGCCGATCAGCTCAAGGTTGCGGAAGCGACGTTGGACAGCCCTGACAGGGTACTGACCATCGAGCTAGACGTGAGTGACTTTGACGCGGTGCAGGCAGCAGCTGATAGAGCCGAGGAGGTGTTCGAAAAGGTGCACGTGGTCTGTAACAACGCAGGTATCGGCTCGGGTGGCCCGGTGGTGACGGTCAGTCGAGAAGCATGGAATCGAACCCTGGACATAAACCTACACGGTGTACTGAATGGCATTCAGGTATTTGTTCCGCGAATACAGCGGCATGGCGAAGGAGGACATATCGTCAATACAGCGTCAATTACTGGATTCGCGCAGCAGGGTCCTGCTGTACCTTACGGTGTCAGTAAGGCCGGGATTTTCGCAATGACAGAGGTACTCCGGGTCGAGTTGGCCGGACGACATGCGGGTGACCGCTGGCGTAACATGTATAACGCTGGCGCCGACCGCTGGGGTGAAGACGGACCCCCTGAAGTTTTGATCTCTGCCTCGGTGTTGTGCCCTGATGCGGTGGATACCGAGATCTCGCCGTTCTATATGAATCCGAAAGACGACCAGGAGACTCGCGAGAGAAAAAAACAGTGGTTGAGACAAATGGATATCGAGCTGATTGAGCCGGATGTTACGGGTGAACTCGTGGTGAAAGGAATCCGTAACGATGAGCCCTATATTTTTTGTGATGGACATGGATCCCGGCGGTTGGTCAGGCGGCGCGTTGATGCTTTCCTGGCCGCCCTGGATCGGCAATTCCCTCAGTAAAACCCCAGGCCGGTTCACTGTCATAGGGTTCGGGTCGTAACGCCAACAATCGGAGTCAGTTTGAATAGTGAAGATCAGAGTTACTCGACCACGGTATCCCGGGAGGTCAAAATTTCGTATCGAGCCTATCTGCCAGACAGATATTCCGAGGAGGGTGATGCATTTCCACTGCTGATGTTCCTGCACGGCTCCGGCGAGCGCGGCACTGACCTATCATGATCCGGAACTGCTGGCCTGGTTGCTCAGCCACAAGACTGAATACGCAAACGACCAAAACGGAATCTGATTTCGAAGGAAGCAACCGGTAATCGGGTGATAGAGGCCCTTCTCGATTGCATGTCTGTACTCTTCAACTGTTTGAAAGAAGAAGCACATCCGGGGGTCAGAACCGTACCGGGTCACTGGATCTTGGTGTACATTCCTCCCTATATGGATGGCAATGGCAGGGTAGGCGGTTTCCTCACGAATGTCATGCTCGCTTCGGGCGGCTATCCCTGGACCATTGTTCCCCTGGAAAAGCGATCCGATTACATGGTTACCCTGGAAGCAGCCAGCGTCCAAAGCGACATCATTCCTTGCGCCAGATTTCTAGCAGAACTCGTAGGCAAGTAGAGGCCGGGATAAGATGATCACACCGACGGCAACGAAGCGTTAATCATGAATCGTTTTCCCTTGCCGATAGCGCATCAGTGCTGCCTCTAACTGTCTATGCAAATTCTGGTTGCTTTGCGAATGCTGCAGAGCTTGCTCCGCGATATCGATTGCTTCTGCAAATCTCCCGGTCTCGGCTAGTGCGGCGGCCAGTAGCTCGAGCGCGACGGGATCAGAGGGTCGTGCTTGAGAAAGCTGCCGGGATAGCAATGCCGCCCGTTCCCCATTGCGCAAGGTCGGGTCCGGGGCGATCACCAGTGAACGTGCCAGTGCAGCGACGATTCGCGGGTCGCCAGGCGCAAGCGCAAGCCCGGTTTCCAGTTCGACTATTGCTGCCCTGAAATTACCCAGTCGCGCCTGCGCCAGGCCAATGTTGTAGATCAGTGCAACATTGTCCGGTTGAATGCGTTTGAGCTGCAGCCATGGCACGATAGCTCCACTAAGGTCGCCCGTGGCGGCCAGCGCGCTGCCAAGATTGAGATAGGCATCTGTCAGGCCAGGCCTTAGCGAGATCGCCCGTTCGAACAGGTGAGTGGCATCCGTATGACGCCCCTGTCGAAACCGTAGTACGCCCAGATTGAACTGAGCCTCGGCATAGGTGGGGTCGAGAGTTGTTGCTTTAGACAATGACGCTTGTGCTTCCTGTATCCGTTTCGCGTCGAGATAGGCAAGTCCCTGATGGCTCAGTAAGATTACGTCGTTCGAGTTTTGCGCAAGTCCCTTCTCGAAAAGTGTAAGGGCCTCGGCATACTTTCCCTGACGGGAGAGTACTGTCGCAAGGTTGCCGTAATCCGTCGGTGTTGGATCACGCAACGTCAGCACCTTGCGCATTTGGATCTCGGCGTTTTTAAGGTCTCCCTGGTCCGCCAGTTTCTGACCGCGCATTGCTACGGCACTTGAGCTGATGGCCAGGTTTTGGAGATCGATAAGGATCGGATCGTGAACACGCAATGGTTCCGGATAGACGCTGGCAAAGAGCTCAGAGGTCTCGACAAGCGCTGGTTCTCCCTGGCGCGCATAGGGCTGTGCCAGCAGTGTATGGATATCACCGGTCCGCGGGCTTAACTGCCTGGCCTCTTACAGAATTTGTCGCGCGGCGTCGAGATCACCGTTGATCAGACTGATGCACGCCAGTGACACCCGGGCGGCGGACGACTCGGCATTGATTGCAAGTGCATTGCGCAATATGTCCCGTGCATCGTTATAACGACCCAACTGGAACAGGAGATTGCCGTGTGTGACAAGTAGCGCCTCGTTGTCGGGTGCGAGTTTACCGGCGGCTTGGAAATAAGGGATCGCATCAGCTTTGCGCAGTGTCAGCGCGGCGTGTCCGGCGAGATAGGGCCAGCGGAAATTCTTCGGCTCAAGCAGCATGGCGGCGTCGTAGCAGATAACGGCTGTGTTAAACCGCTCGTGGGCGTGCAGTAGTTGCCCCAGTTTGCCCTAGGCCTGCGCGGAATCCATGGCGCTTTTCAGCTCAGTGACAGCTTCTTCCAGCAGCGATCTTACCTGTGGTTCCATCAAATTGGTGTCGATCGAGGGGATCTCGGCGGCGCCACATTGCAGCGCGACGATCAGCAACACCAGGATCAGTTTACGCATCGGGTTCGCCATCACCCTTAACCAGGAAGTGGGTCCGATACACGGTATCAATTGCAAAGTGTTCCCGCTTGCCATCCGGCCATACAACGTCGACGGATACCCTGCTCGCATCGCCGATGCCGACATGTACACCCGCGTCCGCGCTCGACAAGTAGCTTCGCGTATGCATGACGGGACGACTGAGTGCGCCGCGAGCCGTGTGCACCCGAAGCAGTGCACCGATGGCATCCCGGTTCAAGGTCGGATCCATCGCGCGCAACATTAACCAGTTCCCTTGCCTCGGTATGTCATTGCGAAACAACTGTGCTGGCCCGTTGGCGTTGGTGACCAGAACATCCAGGTCGCCGTCGTTATCGATATCCGCAGTCAACAGTCCTCGGCTGACTTCCCGGGCATTGCAGAATTGCATTGCATTCCCGCAGGCGTCCTCGAATCTGCCGGTACCGTTATTGATCATCAGCTGATTGGTCTCCGCGTAAATCTCATGGAAGTAAGACAAAGAAAAAGCATTGTCGTTGGCTATATTGGACAGCTGGCCTCGTCGCACCTTGCCGTTGGCAATCACCAGATCAAGATCACCGTCCTGGTCAGCATCGAACAGTTCGGTGCCAAAGCCCGTGTAGGGCGTACTCGTAAATCCAAGGCCTGAAGTGGCCGTCGCGTCCATCAAAGCGTTCGGGCCGGTGCCCAAGTAAAGTGTGTTGGATTCCTGGTCCAGATGGGTAACGAAAACGTCCAGTTGCTGATCGCCATTCACGTCCTCTAGCGCGACGCCCATACTAGCCTCAGTGTCGCCGAAGATATTGACCGCGATACCGAAACTCACAGCGCGGTCTAAAAACCTGCTGTACCCCTGATTGATCCATAATTGATTGCGTTCGCCATCATTGGCGACAAGGAAATCGCTGCGGTTGTCGTCGTTAAAGTCAAAGCAGATCACACCCAGGCCATTGCTAGCGCTTGCCGCGATGCCGCTGGCCTGACTGATGTCCGTGAAAGTGCCGTCACCATTGTTGCGGTACAGTTGATCGGCAAGGCCGCGGTAAGCGTTCGGGCCACAGTAATCGGGCTCTCCACTGCCGCTGCTGCAGGCAAAAGCTGGATCGTTAGTGACGTAGCGTGTGACGCATAGGTCGAGATAATTGTCAGCATCAATATCGCAGAACGCGGCGGACGTCGACCAGCGTGGACCTGCGATTCCGGTCGGACCGGTAATGTCCTCAAACGTGCCGTCGCCCCGGTTGAGGTAGAGCCGGTCGTCATCGTAGTTGGTGACCAGTAAATTAAGATCACCATCGTTGTCGATATCACCGACAGCCGTTCCCATCCCATAGCCATCGTCGCCCAGACCCGAGCGCTTCGTGACGTCGATGAAGGTTCCCTCGGACGTCTGACGGTACAGCCTGTTTTGCCCGACGTTGATGAGGTAGATGTCCAGGTTGCCATCGCCGTCGTAGTCAAACACGGCCGCAGCGGCGCCCATGATCTCCTGCAGGAAGTAATCTCCTTTGATACCGGAGGTGTGCTCGAAGTCAAGGCGGACTTGCGAAGTGATGTCGACTAGCCACTCAGCATCGGCTGGGAGAGTCAAAGGCGGATCGGTAGCATCGCAGCCGGTCAGAACGGCGTTGACGAGAAATACGAATATGAGGAACGCAGTCGAGTTCCGCCAACGAAACTTTCCTGTTCTGGTATCTTCTGGATTCGTGCCTAACGTGGGAGCGAAGGCGATTTCAGTTGGGTCCTTGTCGATGCAGTGGTGTGCAGGCAGTATGGAAATGTCATTGAGAAGCCGCGGGTACACTGCAGGATCGCAGCAGGCCACCTCCAGCAATCGGGTCAAGGAGCGGTACCCTCAAAGAAGGTCACCGCATGGTTGAATGCATCGGTGCCAATTTTAATGCCGATCAGCCTGCCTGGGATATCATCGACAGGTGGATGTATCCCGCCCCAGATCCTCGATAGACTACACTGATCCGCCGCATCCCGATACGTGGCCCACTGCAGCGTCATATCAACACTTGGACCTTCCTCGAACACCAGGAACTCATTCGCTCTGATCTCGAACCCACTCATTCCGCCGGGAAAAAATGCATCTCCCGTCAGGGCTGTCATGACTTCAGCCGCGGCGCGAGAGAAAGTCGAATGGCCAGAAATATACCCTGCGAATGGTGGAGTCACAAAACTTGGACGTTGGTACGGCCACCAGTTTTCTGCCAGGACCCAGTCCACGCCTGCTTCGTCCACATCGGGATTGTCAATGAAATCAGGGCCTTTCCAGGCGCGGAACTTGATCTTGTCGACATGCTCATCCTCTTCTCCTGAAAGGGGATCATCGGCGTCGACCAGCTCAATATAGCCTGCCTGCAGCGGAATCCCATTCTCATGGTACGACGGCAGATTCTCATCGGTGGTCTGACCCAGGTCCGCCATGGCCCGCAGGGATGAGATCGGTCTTATGTAGTCATACCAGCCTTTGATGCCCCAGGCTGTCACCGCCGCATCGTGCATGGCGCCGCCCATTGTGAAGTACGCTTTAACATCCCACTCGAGTTTACGCAGTTCAGGACCGGTACCACCGAACCGGCGCTGCAGCAGCGGATGGTCACTGACCTCATTTAAGAGCACAAACCAGTGTCCCGGCGGCGTCTCGGAATCAGGACCATCCGCCCAGAACTCGGCCAGTACTCGAGCATAATCACCCCTTGGCACCAGTTGAGGGTCATAGGCCGCGCCAGTGGCCGGGTTAACGTCATAACCAACACTGGCATCCCCGCCTTCAATCGTTTTGTAGAACCCGGGATAGTCAGCGAAATCCATTGGATAGGACTGAATGTTGCCCAGACTCGCGGGTGAAATATCAACCATCACGCCATCACCCGGGTCCAGATGGGATGACCACACCGATACCAGCGAGAACGCCCACTTATAGTTGTCGGCCTGGGGGCCATCGATGGTTGGCGGCATACCGGGATCGTGATACACCCAGTAGTCGAAGTTACCCCGGGTATAGCTCGTCCTATCCACTTCCGATAGTGCAAATGGGACGACGCTGCCCCACTCAGGGCCAAGAAACCCCGGCGTTGAACTGATCGGGTTCCCCGCCTGATCGATAAACTCAACCAGCGATAAGGGTTGCCATCGATTCAGATCGGTAATGTTGGGATTGCCTGGCAACTCGGGTTGCAGCCTCTCGTTGACCGGCTGATAGGCGATATTGGCGTAGCTGTTTTCTTCATTGGCACCATCGGTAAGACCGAAGTCGATATAGCACTGGGCGATATAATTACCCAGGGCTGCCGCTGAACCACTCGCGTAGTCCGTGGATGTTTCATCGATATCAAAGCCAAGAAACCCCATCAACGCATCGGCATCGCGGGTGATGCGAATGCGCCCGGGAGAAGCTGCAAAGCGATGGCGAATGATGCGGTAAGTTGCGTAGCTGATCGCCTCCGCACGTGCTGCCTCAACATCTGCGGGTATAACCGGTTCGGTAAACTCGCAGGTGGTGCCCGCGCGCGTATTGCCGAGCAGCCAGGAACTTTCCACCTTGGCGTAAGCGGACCAGGCGTCATACATCGCTGACGATACGTGAAACAGATTGCGCGCATGTATCGTTGGTCTCGCAAAATCGTTGCGAATGGCCTGCATTAGCACCTCGTTCCAGCGACGCGCCACGGACACATCATCGTCAGGTGCAACACCCGGGACATAGTGCGCGGTGACAGTCACGTTATTCCCAGGCATCACGAACGTCGTCTCTGCTGCATTGGTGTCGGAAAACTGACCACCCCTATTACTGGACCAATGTGAAAAGTGATAGTGAGCTGGCGGCACCGCAGCGACAATGGCAATTTCATCACCCGCACCGTAAACACCATCACCATTACCCTGGGCCACGGCAAGAAGCAGACCGGCCCCCGGTTGCACGATAGTCACCTGTTGGTCCGCCGCCACCGAGTTCATCTCAGACACCGACCCATCCGGCCAGGTCACCGTAATGTCCGCTTCGGTTGCAGCACCCAGACCGAAGTGCACCTCATAGGGATTGTGGGAAACGTAGTTGTTGCTGCCACCCATCTGACGCACCTGTATTCTACCGGTCGGTACCACCGCCGCGATATGGGCGCCAATACCCAAACGATTGCCACCGTTGCCCTGCAATCGAATATTCAGATAGTGATTGTCGTTGCTGGATTCATTCCGGTAGTAAACGACGTGATCCTGGCTGTTGTTGGTGATCACAATATCTATATCACCGTCCCCATCGGCGTCGAAACAGGTGACGCCACGGCCCTGCCCCTTGTTGGTCAACTGCACCTCGGTGGCTTTTTCCTGAAAAAAACCACCACCCTCCGCATGGAAAAAGCGTACCTGATCGATCGTGAAGTCTTTGCCCAGTTCATGCACCCAACCGTTAACATGAAACAGATCAACGTTGCCGTCATTGTCGAAGTCCATGGCACATGCCCCCCAGCCCCAGTCACCATTGGCCACACCAGCAGGGTCTGTCAAATCCTGGAACACGCCATTGCCATCGTTGCGGTAATACCGATTGCCAATATGTTCACCACCTACGACGTCAAGGCTGTAGATTGAGGTGACGAACCAGTCCATATCGCCGTCGTTATCGAAGTCTGCCACTGCTGCCCCCATCCCGGCCTGATCAGTGATAACGCGCCTGTCCGTGGTCCGGGTGAAGGTACCATCACCGTTGTTGACGAATACCTGACTGGTGCTGAGATCTGCCGACATCAGCAAATCGCCATCGCCATCGCCATCGATGTCTGCGATATTTGGCGTGAACGACCAGTCCCGGAGTTGGATCACGAGCCCATCGGCAATGCCGGACTCGACGCTGGTATTGGAGAATGTCCGATCGCCGTTGTTGCGCCACAAGGTTTCGGTATCCTCCCCCGGCTCGCGTTCTGCCCCCCAATGGGCCAGGAACAGGTCGAGAAAACCATCCATATCGTAGTCGTAGAAGGTGGCGGACACGGTGTTAGTGGCCCGCATTTGCAGACCAGATGCGTCGGTGATGTCAACAAACACACCATCCGTATCAATTCGGTTCTCGAACAGATAAACCGTTTGTTCACTGCTACCGATAAAGAGATCCAGATCACCGTCGCCGTCGATATCGCCAAAGGTCGGACCGCTGCCCCAGTGAATCAGGTCGACGCCCAACGCTGCGGCTACATCGACGAATGTTCCATCTCCCTGGTTTTGATACAGTGCGTTTGGCCCGACATTGCCGCCCACCACATAGAGATCAACGTCACCATCGCCGTCGTAGTCCGCTGCGGCCAGACCACTGCTGAAGCGCTCAGGTTCACTTTGAGAGATCAGATTTCCTATGTAGGGCCGGCTCAGTCCGGAGTCCAGGTCGCGGTTAAACCGGATTTCATCAGGAGGTGTCTGTGGCAAAGATGGCGTTTGCGGGGTGGTCGGCGCGGGGGAGGATCCGCCACCCCCACAACCTGCGATCAGTGACACCGCCACGACAGCAGCTACCCGGTAGCATTCGCACTGAAATCTCACTATGCACCGCCACCTAAAGAAGAAAGCAACGTGAACTCGCGGTCACGTTGCTTATCGTAGAGGAAGGAAGAGACGCTACAGTTGGGGCTCATACCGGACGGTCAAACCAACTCGTCGCGGCTCCGTCAGCCAACCGATGTCAAAGGCATATTCCCGAACGCGGATTTCGTCCGCGATGTTCTGAATCCAGGCGCTCACTTCCCAGGCACGAGAAGGTGACTCCCAGATTGCCCGGGCATCCCAACGCGTATATCCCGGTATTTTCTGGTAGGCGATATTACCGGCATTCGGGAACATATGGCCCCGGTAGGTCGCCGTTGTCAGGACCGTGATCGCTCCCAGACTCTCCAGTCCCCGTGAGTAGGTCAGCGTCAGCGCACCTTTGTGTTTCGGCTGTTGCGGCAGATTTCTGCCGGTTGCATCCCGCGGCGCCGGAATATCGGCACTCATCTGCATGCCCGTGTCATTGTCGATCCAGGTCCAGTTTAAGGTGCCCTCGTCAGCCGCATCACGATTGTAAAAGAACGCCTTGGCAGGGCCAACGGAGGAATCCAGAAATGCATAAAATCCAGACAACCGCCAGTTGTTATCGATGTACCATATGCCTTCCAGTTCAGCGCCCCAGATCTTCGTGCCATCGATATTGTTGGTGAACTCTAAAAAGGGACTTTCCCGGGTGGCAAGTGACACCGGGTTGGTGATCTGCTGGGTCTCGTTCAAGTGGAAGCCATCAAAATCCATGTAGTAAGCGCCTGCCATGATGACTGCCCGGTCATCAAAAAAATTGCCTTTGATGCCTGCTTCGTAATTAATCAGTTCCTCCTTATCGAATGTTGCCGGAACGATGTTATTGGCAATGTCTTCAGCTGAGGTACCCCCGGAGATCTGATTAAAGCCGCCGGCCCGGAAACCGGTCGAGACGCGACCATAATACATAACCTTCGCCACGGGTGTATATTCAACCGAGATCGAGCCAATCGTCCCGTCCCAGGTATCGGCCCGGTTGGGCAGGGTCACGTTTTGCCAGATCGGCACGCCGAGTAGATAGCTGATGGATTGTAAACCACTGATGCCGACCTGCCGCTTACCATCCTCAGTGCGACGCAAACCCAGTGCAACATTCCACTGCTCGTTGACGCGATATTCCACGTTAGCATAAATCGCATCACTTTCGGTGGCGGCGCCACTCTGGGAGCCACTCTTAAAGAGATGGTTGTCGCCTTCCACACAGCCGGTATATTCAGACGCCGAGAAACCACGCCCCTCGATGATAGGGGTGGTCGGATTATCGGCACCGAGGACATAGGATTGATAAAACGCCTGGCAGTTCGCATAGTCCGGTGCGCCATTAGCATCCTGATCTACCAGTGCAGTTGACGCATCCGCGGTGCGGAACAGGGACGGGTTGGCAAAGTTATCGTTGCTAGTCCTCCAGTGTGACACGTTCTCGTAATGGAATATCCCGGCAACGAAGTTGAAGGGTCCGTCAAAGTTGGAGATCAACTGGAGTTCCTGGGACTGTTCGTCGTTGAGGTAAACAAAACCCGTCTCGCTGTCTGCGAACGTCAGTCCCGATGCCCGGCAGCCATCAACACCCAATTGATCGACGCAATCCTGCGGCAGGGATGGATCCTCGCGTGAGGGTACACGGTCCGTGCCGTCGCCGTCACGGGACTCGAGGGTATTGGTCAGGGCGTCTCCTGCGGTGAATTTTAAGGTCAGGGAATCCGTCAGTTCAAAGGAGGCATTCAACGCCCAGCGTTCGCTTTCGTCATCCCGAGCACTTGCCCGGTTGGCAACGACCTTGTTCTCAAGATCGCTGCAGATCCCGCCACGGATCCTGAACTGCTCGACATCGCAGGCAGCAACCGCCGGGTTCTTTGTCTGGTACAGGTAGAACCCGTTCGGAATTGGCCAGATACCACCAAGCAGGCGAGTTGGCGACAGGGTATCCTGCTGTATCAGGGACACCCCAGCGGGACTTGAGCCATTGTCCTTAGTTAGCGAGTAACGCAGATTGATGTCGAAGCGCTCAGCCTCATAACGCAATTGTGGTGATATCGAGTACCTATCCATGGCACCATAGTTACCGCCACGGCCGACATTTTCCTGCCAGCCATCACTCTTGCCGATAGTCGACGTGAGACGCCAGCTGACATTATCGAGCCAGGGCATCGGACCACCGACGGCGATCCCCGCACGGGTGCTGGCCTCGTCGGTCAGTTCCGTCATGATACGGACATCCCATTGCCGGGATGGCCTGGTATTCACATAGTTGACCGAACCAGCAATGGAGTTGCGGCCATTCAGCGTTCCCTGAGGACCACGCGCAACCTCCACCCGACTCACATCGAACATGTCCGACCCGAGACCATAGGCATCGTTGGTGACAATGCCGTCAACATAAAATGTGACCGCCAGGTCCGAATTGTACTGGCGCGGTTTCTGAGTACCGATACCTCGCATGGAGGTACCATTACCCTCCGAGTCGTAACCGAACTGCAGGCCGGGAACCATGTTTTCCAGATCCTCGTCCGCACTGATACCGAGTTGTTCAATCATCTTCTCGTTGAATGCTGACATAGTCACCGGCACCTTGAGGATATTCTCCTCGCGTTTTTCAGCGGTAACGACGATTTCTTCCATCCACTTGTCTTCTTTTTCCTCGGCAACAACCGCGGTCGAACCAGATACAACGAACGCTGTTGCCAGCGTGGTCATAATGCTTTTGAACAAGGTAGGTTTCGGTGGGTTTTTCATTTCACTACTCCCAAAAATTGAATCATCCAGTGGACTTCGATTGATCGTAATCACTCCACCATTCACCAGGTCATAGTTAAGTAGTGTATTTTCGAGTAGAGCAGCTAACGCATTGCGTATCGTGTAGTGCCCTGCGATGGCATTTGTCTCGACGGAGGCGACATCTTCATACTGATATATCGTCAGGTACCCCGTTTGTTTGGCCAGTTCCTTTATCGATGACTCAGCCATCGATGCAGCAATATCAAGCCTGAATTCCGGCTCAGCATAAGCTGGACCCGCCATACAAAGCACAGGCACGACCAGCAACCACAAGAACCATCGGGTATCCTTTATTTTGATTCCGCATTGGAACCCCTCACTCACTTTCTTTCACCACACACCTCTCTCGGTTGTGCTTTGAGTGGAAGAAAACCCCTATTTCTTCTCAGATTCTTTTTTGCTGGAGAGTAGAACCCGTTTCGTGTCGAGATAGGTTACTTCGACGCCATAACGTACTTTGAGCGCCTCAAACAGTGATTCAGTCTCTCCCACCCTGAATAATCCGTCAAATTCTCTTGAGCCCAGTTCGGCATCCCTAAAAACGATTTCGATTCCGGTATGTCTACCGACCTCTCTCACCACTTCGCTCAAGGCAGTTTTGTGAAAATCGAGTAGTCCCTCACGCCAGGCAAGTTTGCGCTGCAATTCAGTTTTAGTCACCGGATTAACATCTGCAGCGGTTGCAGTAGACTGCACTTTCAGGCTTTGTCCCGTTTCAAGCAGAATTGATTCAGGTCGCGACGCTTTTACCGCCGTATTCTCAGAAACGGTCGTCAGGCGAACCTTACCTTCTGTTACCGATACTTCAATCTGACTAGCGTCCAGCCTGACCAGAAATGCGGTGCCTACTGCCTCCACCTGTTGTGTCCCCGCCTTCACAACGAACGGTCGATTGGCGTTTCGTGTGACCGTAAAAAACGCTTCGCCGGCCTGCAGGTGAATTTCCCGCAAATGTTCTGAATAGGCCACAGAAACACGGCTACTGGTGTTTAGGGCAATCACCGACCCGTCCGACAAGCGGTGCTCATCATACTCGCCCGCTTTGGTTGCAAAGACCTGGGACTCCACACCAACCGGCCTTGATAACCAACCAATCGAGAGAACAGCAATGATAAGACATCCCACAAGCATAACGCCGCGCCACGAGAAGTCGGGACGCTTTCGGGTGATGGGATGATAGAAGTCAGCAGCGTCGTTAAGCGAATCTGACATTTGAGCTAGTAAGTTCAGATCACGGGAAAGTTTTGCCAGTTTTCGCAGTTCAGCCGTGTGTTTCGGACTCCGACCCATCCATTCGCGGAGCACTTCGACGTCCGCGTGATCAAGATCACCGGTTTCCAACTGGGCGAGCCAACGACTCGCTTCAGTGCGAATAACACTAGTGTTGGGAATGTCACGAGAAATCTCGTTACTCATCTTTCATCACTCTTTGGATCGTTGCGCAAAAGCACCATGTCTCCAGTCTTTTCGTCCAACTGATCGAGACACCGTTTCATCCCGGTCGATACCTGGTTTTCAATCGTACTGATCGATATACCCAGTTTTGCGGATATCTCCTTGTGGCTATATCCGTATACCTTTTTCAAGATAAACACTCGCCGACATTGTTTCGGCAGCCTCGCCACCGCTTCAGCGAATCTCGCCATCCGCTTCTCGCTGTCAATCTCCTCTTCAATCGTCGGCCTGGTATCACTGTCCCCATCAGCAGCTATTTCGTCGATAAAATCGATGATCGAATTCGACTGTTGTTCAAGCTGTTTGCGAACCACATTCCTGGCCACACCGAACAAAAATGCGTCGGGCGTGTCAATCTTCCGCGCCTGTTCCGCCTCCAGCGCCCGAAGGATCGTTTCCTGGCAAATATCGTCAACCATTGCCTTCGTACGAAAAAATCGTCGTATAAAAGCGCGCAAAAATGGTTCACGTACCTTGAATCGCTCGAAGATTTCTGACATTTCGGGCCTTGGCTCCCTCTTGACATACTGTTGTATGGCTGGCAAAAAACACTATATGTGGTTAGCACTGAAACTAGGAATGTACCTTAATACCTTAACACCTTCAGCGGACAGTCAGTAATAATGGAGATTGACCACCTAGACCCTCAAGACCCCATCTGCATCTGATCTGTTGTGCTAGCGACAAATCTCTCGGGCCGGAGGGCCTGACTCGCCTTCCTTCTGGATCGCCAGAATCTGCTGCTCTGTAAATTACTTAAGGAAAGTGTCTACTTTTCATGGGTAGCTCCAGCACTTCCCTCCACTGACGTCAATCCTATCCTAGTCTAACCCTGATCTAATATGCCCAGCCACGCAACCGAATAGCACGGCTACTTCGGCACTAGTTGCGAGGGTTGTCGTGGAAGGTAAAGCCGACCTTCATCGTCACCTGCCAGTCCGGTAATCGACAACGTCTTACTCACTTTTCGATCAGAGCTGACAGCAATCAAGCCGGGTACGATAGCTCACAATGCAGCGGTGACCGCGCATGTGCCTTGACCGCGGCCCCTACACCTCGTTCATTCTTTATAGTCTCCAAAAATTGCAAGGAACGCGGGTTGATCAGTGTAGCCCAGCCCGTTAGTTCATCAAAAACCACCAGATTTCTGTCGCGAACTGAAGCAAAACTCAATTTCAGAGGGGGCATGTATCTGGTTGATGAAGCAGAAATGCAGCTAATTCAGCTTATTCTGTAGCGGTTTCTATCCGCGAGAAGTACATATACCCTGCGACCTAGACAATTCAGTCAAGTTAGGCTTGCACTGCTACCGATTTGTGGCAATACGTAACTAAGAAGGAGATCAAATGGCGCACGACATCGTTATTCGTGGTGGTCAGATTACCGACGGCACAGGCGCAGAACCGATACGTGGTGACCTTGCTATCGATGACGGTGTTATCACTGTTGTTGGCAAAGTAGACAGCAAAGGTGATGAGGAAATCGATGCAGAAGGTCATATCGTCAGCCCGGGCTTTATCGACCTGCACACACATTTTGACGCGCAGATTGGCTGGGACCCGGCATTGACACCAGTTTCCTGGCACGGTGTTACCACCGTACTGATGGGAAACTGCGGTATGAGCTTTGCGCCCTGCAAGCCAGCCGATCGCGACCTACTCGCCGGCATGATGGAAACCGTTGAAGACATTCCGAGGCAATCGATCCTGACCGGGCTCCCCTGGGACTGGGAGGACTATGGCAGCTATCTCGACTCAATAGAGCAATTGCGCCCAGGCCTCAATATTGCAGGCATGGTCGGGCATGTTGCGGTCCGCTACTACGTGATGGGTGAGCGCTCCGTGGAGGATCAAGCAACCGAGGACGAATTAAAGCGGATGGCACAGATCGTCGGCCAGTCTATCGACAGCGGCGCTGTCGGTTTTTCGACAAACCGCTTTGAACGTCACGTCATGTCGGATGGACGATCAGTCCCAGGTACCTTCGCCGACCCCAGAGAACTGGAGATCATCGCCAAGGAAATCGGTGCACGAGACGCGTTGATGCAAGCCGCAGCGGCTGACGCGGAGGTGTTACAGCGATTATCGGACGTCACCCAGGGAAGAATCCTGACCGATATCTTCAGGCTTGGGCAAACCGAACCGGATTCAGGTAAGGCAACGGCCGCAAATCTGGATGAGCTGTGCACCGGGCGTGATATTACCGCACTGACCCAGGTTCGCGGTTCAGGTGCCATTTTTGGCTTGCAGTCAACCATTCCTTTCGTGGGCGATACCTGGCGCAAACTCAAGCAGATGTCGTTTGACGATCGCCTATCTGCGATCAATACCTCAGAAACCTTCGATAAGCTGGTCATTGAAGGCAAACAGGAAGGCGCTTGCCGCATACCAACGCAACGGTTGTACTACCTGGGTTCGACAGAGGTACCCGACTACGGGTTGCCTGATGATCAGAGTCTGGACGATGTATCAAAAGCGAAAGGCGAGCATTTTGTTGAGACCTTCCTCCGCCTCACCAAGCAGTCGAACGGCCTCGGTTTGTGGAACTTCCGAACGGGCAGCATGACTCTGGACGAACTCGGCGCCCTATTCCAAAACCGCAACATCTACCCCAGTCTTGGAGATGCCGGTGCGCATGTATCACAGATCATGGATGCCGGCTGGTCCAGTTTCGTACTCTCCTACTGGATGCGCGAACGACAAATCTACAGCATGGGCGAAGGCATTCGTCGACTGACGGGAGGTCCCGCTCGTGTGCTGGGTCTCAAGGATCGTGGCACCCTGGCAGTAGGCCAGCGAGCAGATGTAAATGTGTTCGACTTCGCAAACGTCAGCGAACTTCAGCCTACCCTGGTCCACGACTTTCCGGGCGGTGCGCCACGGTACATTCAGAAGGCTCGCGGCTATAAGGCCACCATCGTTAACGGCCAGATCAACGTCAGGGACGATGAACTGACCGGCGCGCGGGCCGGGCACGTCCTGCGCCACGGCCGGTAACCTGGAGACACTATGCCACTCACCATTACGCCTATCGGACAGGACTTTGCAGGTGAAGTCGCCGGCATTGCCTGCCGTGATCCGCTGACGCCTGAACAGGTCGCTGCTATCGAGGCTGGCATGGACCGATTCGGCGTACTGGTCTACCGTGACCAGCACCTGAGCGATGAGCAGCAGATGGCCTTCACTCTGCACTTTGGCGAAATCGAAGGGGAAGGCCAAGGCCGCGGGAGGACCTCGGGCCATATCCATTTCCGCACCGACGATCAGGCCCGCCGGCTGCAACCGGGAATCGGCGATTTCTCTAACATCGACAACGAAGGCAAGCCCCTACCCACCAGCAGTCGCGCCCATATGTTTAAACTGGCTGACCAGCTCTGGCATTCTGATAGTTCGTTTCGCCCGATCCCAGCCAAATACTCGCTGCTCTCGGCACACGCGATCCCGTCCTGGGGCGGCAAAACTGAATTTGCCGACATGCGCGCCGCCTATGATGCGCTGGACGAGCGCACCAAAGCCGAAGTCGAAGACCTGGTGTGCCTGCACTCCCAGATTTACTCACGAGAGGTAGTTGGTTTTGGCGAAATGAGCGACGCAGAGCGGGCCGAGTTCAAACCCGTGCGCCAACGCCTTGTGCGCACCCACCCCGTCACGGGGCGCAAGTCCCTGTTTCTGTCATCCCACGGAGGCCGGATCGAAGGTTGGAGCATCCCTGACGCACGCATGTTCCTGCGCGATCTCGCGGAGCACGCGACCCAGCCGCAATTCGTCTACTCTCACCAATGGACGGTCGGCGACCTGGTGGTTTGGGACAATCGCGTCACCATACACCGCGGCCGCCGCTTCGATCCCACCGAGCCGCGGGATGTTCGCCAGACCCGTCTCGCTGGCGATGTGGCCACGATTGAACAGGTGGATTGAACAAAATGTTCCACAGAGGGAGCTCCCCTGCATGGCCGTAGAAATCTATCTCGCAAGACACGCGACCCCGGATTGGTACCGTACGGATATCCCCTATGACATCGCGCCCGGGCCCCCGCTGACGCCGCAAGGTGAGCGCGAGGCGATGGCGCTCGGCGAGTTTCTGCATTCAAGATCAGTCCAGAAGATCTATGCGAGCCCCCTAGAGCGTGCACATCAAACAGGGTTACTCGCAGCTCAGATAATGGATCTGGAGGTGACAGTGTCGGAGTCCATTGCAGAATGGCGAAACGACGAAACGCCGGCGTTGGTGTCAGCGCGGGTGAGCCCGTTCTGGCAAGCACTGTGTGAGGAAAGCGAGCTATGTGGTCCGGTTTGTGTGGTCACTCATGGTGGTCCGTTGGGGCTCCTGCTGCATCAAATGGGGTTGCCAAAGGATCAAAGCAAAAGCTACATGGCGCGCTTTGATAACGTTATTGCACCACCCGCTGGGGCGTGGCTAGCGAGCAGGCAGAGTGCGAATGTCAGCTGGGAACTTAAGCTGATGTATACCCCCGGGGGGCTGAGCGAACTATGATGACCAACTCTCGGAGGAATTAGCGAGCGGGCGTAAGCGTTGCGCTTCGCCGCTGGCAATACAATATGCCAGTCAGTAAACAAAGGTACGTGGCACAACTTACAACCACACCTTGCCTTGCCAACCTCGGCGGCAAGGGCAAGTCGTTGGCGAGCCTGATTTCTGCCGGTTTTCCGGTTCCGGACGGTTTTCACATCACAACCGGCGCCTACCGCCGTTTCATCGAACAGAATGGCCTCAACGACTCCCTGGTCAGTATGGCAAGCCCCGTGGTGTCACACGGGTCACTATCCTTCGATTCTGCCGCCGCGAACATACAGGCGCTGATTGTCAACGGCGTTTTCCCCGAAGATATAAAACGGGAGATCACTGACGCTTATGAAGCCTGCAATGGCGCTGCTGTCGCAGTGCGCTCCTCGGCAACGGCAGAAGACCTGCCGGATCTCTCTTTTGCCGGTCAGCAGGATACGTACCTGGGCATCATGGGCATCGAAGCACTGCTGGACTCGGTCCGAAAATGCTGGGCTTCCCTCTGGACCGTACGCGCCATCAGTTACCGGCACCAGATGGCAATTCCACAAGCTGAAATCGCAATGGCCGTTGTTGTCCAGCAATTGGTTAATGCTGAGGTTTCTGGCGTGCTATTTACCACCAACCCCGCAACCGGGGACAGAAACGAAATCATCGTCAATGCCAGTTACGGCCTGGGTGAGACCATTGTCAGCGGGCAGGTCACACCGGACACCTATATTGTCGATCGAAACACCCTCACCACCAAAACGATACATATTGGTGAAAAGGGAACAATGATTGTTGCTAACGGTTTGGCTGGTATGCAGTTACAGGATGTGGATATCATCAGGCAGGCCAAACAATCACTGGACCCGGCACAAGTTGGTGAACTTGTGAGCCTGGCGACGCAGGTGGAGGCACATTTTGACGCTCTGCCCCAGGACATCGAATGGCTGTTCGCTGCCGGCAAGCTCTGGCTATTGCAATCAAGGCCCATCACAAATCTGCCGCCTCCTCCGCTCGATAACGTGAGCTGGGAGGTGCCCGAGCCAAACGCGTACCTCGGCCGATCGCAATTGGTTGAACACATTCCCGACCCGGTCAGCACCCTGTTTGAAGACTTACATATGAAACGTGCGCTTCAACACTACTGGGGGCTGAACTTGGCCAGCGGTGGGCAGCACGAGTTTGAAGATACCCAGCCACCTGCCTGCTTTTACGTCCAGACCACAGTAAATGGGTTCGCCTACCGCCATTTGGGGGAACCGCCCCGCAGCGGCAAACCGATGGCACCAGGTCCAGGGTTGCCATTACCCGGCTTCCTCAGAAGACTACAAGTAAGAGCCAGACCGTACTGGCAACGTTTGAGGATGTACCTGCTGTGGGTGCCGGAGTGGAGATACCGATCACTTCCGCGTTATCTACGAAAAGTCGAACTTTGGCGAAAACTGGACCCCAGCACGGCAACCATTGAACAGCTCTGGAAAGGCATACGAGAGATGTCGCGTGCGGACGCCGAATACTGGTACCGGGGTGGTGTATGGAACGCGTTCGCCCTGACCCGCGGGTTTGAATCTGAGCTGCACAATTTCCTGGCGGAGTTCGCTTCGGGGAAGTTCACCAGCGGCCAGTTCCTGAGTGGCCTCCCGTCTCCTGCATTTGATGGGCAACTGGCACTCTGGCAGATCTCCCAACAAATCCGTCACAACCAACAGGTGTTTGAAGCGGTGATTGCTGCGACGCCAGCAAGGCTTCTGGATGTCATCCGGGCGCACCCGGAAGGAGACCTTGTATCAGCCGCACTGGATACTTATTTTGCAAAATATGGGCACCAGGTTTTTACGCTCGACTTTGTAGAACCCTGCGAGGCCGAGTCACCATCCAATACCCTCAAGAGTCTTCACGCGCTGTTGCTACAGGAAGACTACGATCCAATCAGCAAGAAGCACGAGTTGGCCGCGCGCCGTGCTGCAGCAGAACAGAATGCCAACAGCTTTTTTAAAGGGCGAACCTGGCTCAGGTTCCGCTGGCTCCTCTGGCGGGCACGACACTATTACCCCAACCGTGAAGAGGCCATGTTCTATATGGGTAAAGCCTGGACCGTGTTACGGCCAATGGCCAAGGAACTTGGCTCACGGCTTGAGGATGCAGGTTCACTGGATCAGGCTGACGATGTTTACTTCCTGACCACAGAAGAGCTGGGCCGTGCCATCCGTATCACCGTTTCGGACCGCATGGCCAAAGCCCGCCAATGGGAAGGTTCGGTTGCAGGCAATCCAGAGTTACGAAATGTCGCGACGGCCCGAAAGGCGTTGCGGGAGCAGAGGAAAAATCTAACCCCCCCATATCAGATTCCAGGCCCGCCGCCCTGGTCGAAACAAGCCGTTGCGACCGGGTCAGACGAGGTCAATAGACCTCACGGCAATACGCTCAAGGGTTCTCCCGTTAGCCCAGGCAAGGTGACCGCCAGGGCCAGCCTGATACTGTCCCCTGCAGGGTTCGATCGGATGAGACCAGGCACCATATTGGTCTGCCCAACCACGACGCCCGCATGGACGCAACTTTTCCCCCAGGCCGCCGGGTTGGTCACCAATATCGGCGGTATCCTGGCCCACGGATCAATTGTCGCCCGTGAGTACGGCATTCCTGCCGTACTGGGGATACCCGACGCCACCACACGCATCGAGGACGGGCAGATGATCACAGTCGATGGTGACCAGGGGATTGTCATCATTGAAGAAACAGCGACCAGCGATGGAGGTACCTGATGGCTGAGTTGGCGATCGATCCTGAATCCTAGCAACCCCTGCCGGACGTGCCAGTCGAAAAGTGGGAAGCCCGTATGGTGCATTAAGCCGAATATGGGATCTCAAGCCGCTTCACGGTAGTAGAAATTGAGCATACCGCCAAGGCGTTCACGGCGTTTGACGGTCCGCCAACGCCGCATCGAAGGCGATCTTCTTGTAACGATGTGTAGACGCCGATACCGGCGTGCCCAGCTCCAGTCGATTCAATGTGCTCGAACCAGCCAGTGGATGAGTCTTGTCGCGGTCCCGGTCCCGATGCTCGCCCGTCAGATCGCGCTTGCCTACCAGCAATGCCAGCAAACTGTCGGCGCGCAAACTGTCATGATCATTTCAGGTCCTCGTAACCAAGTGCAAGCCCATAGACCCGCTGCGCCATCAATTCATGCACGCTGTGCTCAACGCTGTTGGGGTTGCGGTGATCCACAAAACAAGCCCCCAACCGATCCAGCAATCCGAGACGCTGATCGACCTCCCGTAACAGCACGCCACCACCATCAGAAGTGATCCGGCCACCATCGAATCGACCCACTACTTCGCGGCGAACAATAGCGTGAAATT
Organism: Pseudomonadota bacterium; assembly: GCA_047947185.1. Taxonomy (GTDB): domain Bacteria; phylum Pseudomonadota; class Gammaproteobacteria; order Pseudomonadales; family Azotimanducaceae; genus JANQJA01. Next base: position 4,328,635 of record CP170502.1, on the reverse strand, counting down.
CAAGCTGCGTCGGGTTACACTCTGCCATCAAATGGGCCTCGTTTGTGGTATTTGTAAGTGATTGGCGTTACTTATTTTTTACCAGATCCAGGACTATTTTTATGGTAACGGTGAGATTTCCGGGCTAGCTCGCCGACAACGCGGCTTATGCCTGAACTGACGCCCGCAGGATTAACATATCAGTTGAGTTTGTGATGGAGAGAGAGGTCACGGAGAGCCGCCACCCGGCCACTGTCGAAACGAGTCAGCGTCTTGATCGGATGCGCGACGAAATCTTCAGACTTGGTCTGGAACGCAACATTGTCGAACTTGAGCTATATGGCTATACCGTGGTGCAGGACGCGAAGCCGCTGGCCTTTTTTGACGAACTCCGGGACACCATCCTGGCGCTAAACGAAGAAGACCGAGCTTCGGGCCGGCGAATACCGCTGTCGGGTCCCAACGGGAACAGCTTCCTGATTACCTGGCTGCTGGCCCGCGGCCGAATTTTCGAAGAGGCAGTGATGGCCGAGAAGCCGCTTGCACTCATTACCTACCTCATGGGTGAAAGTTGTCAGATCAGCAGCAATCACGCGCACATTCGGGGAGAGGGCGACCCGCCCCAGGGAATGCATACAGATGCACCCCTTATGCCAGAACCCCTGCCGGACTTCCCGGTTGCATCCAACATGATGTGGGTCATGGACGATTTTTCACGGGAATCGGGCGGCACCCTGGTTATTCCCGGTTCGCACAAAAAGCGTGTTCATCCATCGCCCGGCACCATCAAGATGGCCGTGCCGATCAGCGCACCAAAAGGTTCGGTCATCGTCTTTAACGGCAACCTCTGGCATAGCGCCGGCGCCCGTAGCCTGCCGGGTGTGCGTGTGGGTATGACGATCTACTTCACGCGCATGTACGCGCGCCCCCAGGAAGACCTGAATGCGGTGATCAGTGATGAGGTCGTCGCCAGGAACCCGCCGCGATTTGCACACCTGATCGGCAGGAACAATCCCTATCCGGCCCGAGATTTTGATTTCTTCAATCCGCGAGGAGCGAAGTACTTCGGCCCGACCCGGGACGGCAGGGGTTAGCAGCGACACGCCTGGAACTGCCATACTGGTGCTTCGCACGCGCCTGCTGATACAACCCAGACGTCTATGCGGGCTATCGGTAACTGGCTGGGCAGAGATAAGGGGACAGTATACTTAATTAGTTAGGTACACTGTCCCCAGTCGACTAGCCTGCATATTTCACCGATAGTATAGAAAAAGGCCTCAATCTGTTGCATAAAGTGAGAGCTGGCAAGCACTTACGATACACCGCAGAGGGAGGCCTATGAACACAGAGTGTAAATCTCCTCAGCTTGAATTTCACGCTTTTGGTGCTCGGGATGTTGTTGGCCGGTTTGATGGTGGCCGCATTACTTCTGATGGTGGCGGGCTGATGCTGCGAGAGGTCGACCAGCGACTCGGGCTGCTGCGACGACTGGGAAACTGTTTCGACGATCGGCGTAATCCGAACAGCATTGAACACAGCATCCACGACCTGGTAGCCCAGCGGGTTTATGGTCTGGCACTCGGCTACGAAGATCTGAACGATCACGATACCTTGCGTGCTGACAGCACGCTGGCGTTATTGGTAGGGAAGCGGGACTTGACCGGCCAAAAGCGTGGCCGCGAGCGCGACAAGGGTAACCCTTTAGCAGCATCAAGTACGTTGAACCGGTTGGAGCTGAGTACAACGGAGACATCACGCCAGCATCGATACAAGAAGATTGGCTTCAATCCCGGCAAGGCAGATCGGTTGCTGGTGGACTTGTTCATCGAGTCATGCAAGACCCCGCCGAAGGAGATCTGGCTGGATCTGGACGCCACCGATGATCCGCTCCATGGTCGCCAGGAAGGACGCTTCTTCCACGGTTACTACCGCTGCTACTGCTACCTGCCCCTGTACATCTTCTGCGGTGAGCACCTGTTGTGTGCACGCCTGCGAACGTCGAATCAGGATGGTGCCGCCGGCAGTATCGAAGAACTCGAGCGGATCGTTCAACAGATCCGCGAGTACTGGCCGAAGACCCGCATCGTGATCCGGGGCGACTCTGGCTTCTGTCGGGAGTCAATCATGCACTGGTGCGAGGAGAACCGGGTCTACTATCTGCTGGGGTTGGCGCGCAACAAGCGCTTGCGGCGTGCATTGGGACAAGCGCTGACGGAGGCCAGAACGGAACATGACCGTACTGGCAAGGCGGCGAAGCGATATCGTGAACTGCGTTATCGTACCCGCAAGTCGTGGTCATGTGAGCGTCGCGTCGTCGGCAAGGCGGAGTATCTGCCAGGCAAGGAGAACCCGCGCTTTGTGGTGACGAACCTGAGCCGACATCGCGCCGGTGCACGGCAACTGTATGAAGACTTGTACTGCATCCGCGGTGATATGGAAAACCGCATCAAGGAACAACAGTTGGGGTTGTTTGCAGATCGCACGAGCAGCGAAACCATGCAGGCGAATCAGCTACGGTTGTACTTCTCGTCGTTCGCCTACGAACTCATGCATGGGCTGCGTCGTCTTGGTCTTGAAGGCACCCGTCACGCCAGGGCCCAGTGTACGACGATCCGCGTCAGGCTCCTCAAGATCGGCGCCCGCATCCGAATTACCGCACGCAAGGTCTGGATCTCGTTCTCAGACGCTTGTCCTTACGCCAGCGACCTGGTCCAGATCCTGGCGAACATCCATCGCTATCCGGTCTGGTCGCCGCCCGGATAAGTTCACCTACGATTGAATCAACACCGACGCCACTGCGGTTGATCTGCCGAATCCCGCTCGAGCTGATTTTGCCAAAACAGCGACACCTCCCCGCCATAAGCGTCAAAACATCAACTCGTACAACCTGTCAGCACCGATGGAGCAGGAAATCCCAGCTCACCAGCGACGAATACAACTCAGGTATGGTTAAAATCACTACCCAGCGTCAATCGGTGAGCGATGCGGGCTAGCGAAGATTTCTATGAAGTCGAAGAAGAACCAGGAGAGGCTCGCCAGGGGGCCTACCAAAACCAAGTCGAATTTTTAATCCGCTTCAGGAAAAAAGACCTGGCGTCCCAGAAGATCCTGGATCACGTTGCAGCACGACCACCACCAGTATCACACGCGACTCGAACCACCAGTCAACGCTAACCCCCGCCGAAAGGCGTTGACGTTACAGACAGTTCCTGTCAGAACAGGTAAAAATATACAGTTCGTCATTCAGGATATCCTGAACTACCATCTCACCTACGCTTTCGGGAGACTCGAGGACAATGCCGTGTTTCTTCATATAGACAGCACGCTGCGCTCTCGTCTCGTCTGTATCTGTTGGACGGTCCTTGAATGCTGACAATGGAGTGAGGACTGTATTCGGGCAGAGCACCGAAACTGATATACCCTCATTTGCCAGATCATCGCGCAGAAACTCCGAAAGACCGACTATTGCGTACTTACTGGTACCGTAGACGAATTGGCCGAGGTTAGGATACACCCCGGTCATGGAAGGAGTATTGACGATATGCCCCCCTTCGCCATGTCGTTGTAATCTTGGCACGAATACCTGAACGCCGTGAAATGTGCCATTCAAGTTGACATCCTGCACCTGCAGCCATTGCTCGATGCTCGCGGTCTGCCCCGGTCCAGCTCATGCGATGCCGGCGTTATTGCAGACAACGTGAACCTTTCCAAATACCCGCTCAGTCTCATCGGCGGCACGTTCAAGATCAGCACGGTTGGAAACATCTACTCGAAGAGTACAAACACGATCCTGTTGGGCAAGTTCCTCGGCCGCACTCGCAAGCGCTTTTTCATTGATGTTAGCGATCGTCACGCACAGACCCTGCCCAAGGAATGCCTTCGCGATTCCAAGCCCGATGCCGCTCGCACCTCCTGTAACAAAACCGACTTTACCGTTCAGGTATTTCATGCCATGGCTCCGATTATCCACGCTCTGGGTTGCACCCTGCGGCGGTCTCCTGAACCACCGACAACGGAACACCTGCTATCGACGACAGCCGGGATCGAAAACTGAAGGTTACATTCCCCATTTGTTCGCCATTGCCAGGACAGGCTCTTCGCGCGTGATGAATTCCAGCAGAACCGGGTTGCCGGAATGGGTCTGCTTTATGCCGCGTCCAAGCGCAGCCTTGACGTCAGTGGCTCTTTCGATTCGCTCTGCATAGCCGCCCATGGCCCTGGCCATCGCGGTGTAATCGCCTCCCATCGAGCTTGCCTGGTAGCGTTCAACCGCGTCAGGCATGTACGCACCGTAACCACCCATCACACCGTTGTTGACCAGCACCGTCATGATCGGCAACTTGAGGCGTACCGCGGTTTCGAAATCATTGGCAGTTTGACCAAAGCCGGCATCACCGATGAAGTTAACCGAGAGCCAGTCAGGGCGCGCCAACTTGGCCCCGAGTGCCATACCGAGTGATGAACCAAGATGTGTGGACTTACCCCAGCCAAGATATCCCCTGGGCGTAATTGCGTCATAAAACGGCACAATCTGGTCTCGGGGATTGCCTGCGTCATGGGTAACCACTGATCTGGCCTTATCAAACATCAAGTTCATTTCGTGGATAACGCGATATGGCGAGATCGGTCCAGCATCATCACATAGCAGGCGTTCTGACCATTCTTCATGAAATGCCTGCTTCAACTGTTTTATCTCCGCGATAGTTTCAATTGCCCTTGGTTTGTTTTTATCAATTTTTGCGTTGGCCATCACGATCAATTGCTCCAGCACCAGCTTTACATCCCCTACAGCGGCGCAGGCCACTGGGCGACACTTGCCAACATCAGATGGGGAGTTGGTGATTTGGCCCAGGACTGCATCTTTAGGCATACGCGCGGTGAAATCGTTAATCGTAAAGCTCGTGCCCACGCCCAGAATGAAATCCGACTCGTTCGCAAAGTGACCAGCTGCCTTTGTGATCGTACGGCCCGCGGTACCAAGTGACAGTTCGTGATTTTCCGGGAACGCACTTTTACCGAGCAGCGTGGTCGTCACTGGAATCTGCAGTAGTTCTGCCAATGCTTTCAGTTCCTGCCAGGCTTCTCCATACAACACACCATGACCGGCGACAATGATCGGGCGATTTGCGACAAGTAACGCGTCCAGTATTTCTTTGACATCCGCTGTGTCAGCCAAAGATTTGTGCTGGCGCGGTGAGTGATAGGTCGGCTTGTCACCATCCCACTTACCCCACAGTATAGGTGCGGCAGTCTCGATGAGGACAGGTCCGGTCTTGGCATTCTTGAGCGCGGCAAATGCCATTTCGAACTTGCGGCTAATCGTTCCTGGATCATTGACGAGCAGCGCCAACTTGGTAATGTCTCGAAATGATCGGGACGCCATGAACTGCGGATCGTAATCCTGCATCGCAGGAGCGTGTGCACCGGGCAACATCAATATCGGTGTATTGTCGCCATAGGCCTGAGCGACCGCCGGGAAACTCGCCTCAATGCCGGGTCCATCCTGGACTGCGACAACGCCAATCTTCTTCCCATTGTTCATGCGCGTATAGGCGTCGGCCATGTTAATCGCCACGCGCTCGGTTCGTGCAATCAGCGGGCGAATACAGTGGGAAGCCGCAGAATTGAACAGCCGGTTATTAGGGAAGCCGGCCAGATATTCAACTCCCTCCTGTTCAAGAATTTCGATAATGACGTCTGAGTTACTCATAATGTTCCCTTAATGGCGGATAGCCCCCTGCAAATAGAGCGTTCACAGGGGTGTTAAATCGAGGTTGCTGATACTCGGCGGCGCGAGGTACCGCACGCCATGACTCAGCAGAGGTATCAGTCAAAGTCTGTCACCCACACTTTTTGCTGTACACTGGCACCGACCAGGGAACCACCCATAACATAGAATTTACCCCTGACAATACGCGCCGCAGGCGAAGATAGAGGCACTGGAAGTTTGCTAACCAGCTCCCACTCTCCGCCCGAGGAAAGACAGAGGATATCCGCGTCGATCCGTATTCCTGCTCAGCATAACCTGGACCCGCCATACAAAGCACAGGCACGACCAGAAACCACAAGAACCATCGGTTATCCCTTATTTTGATTCCGCATTGGAGCCCCTCACACACTTTCGTTCACTACGCACCTCTCTTGGTTGTGCCTTGAGGGGAAGGAAACCCCTATCAATTCTTCTCAGATTTTTTGCTGGATAGTAGAACCGGTTTCGTGTCGAGATAGGTTCAAGCGTGCCCGCATGACAGCCAAGTCAGGCGCCCAGAGTGGTGCGGTTACATTGATACAACGGTTTGGATGGTCCGGCATCCCGGCCGCACTTAACCTGAACCCTCACTTCCACATGCTTTACCTGAACGGTGTCTACGATCGGAATGCCGCCCAGCCAAAGGTTACTTCTGGCCCGTCAAACCGCCTACTTGTGAAGATCTGGATGTTGTTGCCCAAACCATTGCCAGACGCGTCTCGCGGTTTCTGGAAAAAGCAGGTTATCTGGTCCGCGATCGGAAGGCCGCCCCGCGAGTCCGAGTACCTGGATCTAATGCAGGACGAGGGGGATGCCATGGGTGCGACCGTGAGTGCATCTATTACGTATCGCCTGGCATTCTGTCCCAATGCAGGGCTGGGCGCCCCCACCGAAAGGCGCTAGCGCTACAGACAGTTCCCGTCAAAACTGAATCGCGTAAAGGCGACGATCTGGTCAGCAAGCAGGCGGGGTTTTCCCTGCATGATGGTCGGTCCGACGCATCGGTTGCCTGCAAGTCTAATCAACGCAAGAAGCTTGAGCGCTTGTGCCGGTATATCACCCGGCCAGCGATTGCGGAGCGACGACTGTCACCGGCGAACAACGGTAATGTCGTCATTGCCTTGAAGACGCCCTACAACGATGGTAGCACTCATGTGGTACTCAGTCCCCTGGAATTCATGGGCGGCTGGTGGCCCTGGTACCCAGGCCACGGGTGAATCTAACAAGATTCCATGGGGTGTTTTCTCCTAACAGTAAACTGCGTAAAGACGTTGTCCCGCAGAAACCCGTAGAAGAACAAGAAAACCCGAAACCGAAGGCCTACTCCGGACCGGGCCGCATGCGGATGGGCGCAGCGGCTCAAGCGGGTGTTCGCCATCGAGATTGAGAAATGCGAGAAGTGTGGTAGACCCGCTGGTGCGCCAGCCCGGCCGTATCATCGCATCTATAGAAGATCCTGATGTTAGTCAGAAAATACTGAAGCACCTGAGTCTAGAACAGCCAGACGATCCGCATAACCGCTCACCGCCAGTAGACCTGACTGACCAACAAACGACGCTATTCTGAATTCCCGCACATCGACAACACATCGGTGGGGGTCGCGATCGGCCGGTATCTGGAATCGGAGGCCGATTTGCCAAGTGTTCAATCATTGAGCCAATATTTTCGAGCACACAACACATGTTCAGATGGGCCAACGGGGACAGCAGCTAACTGGCTAGAACCAGGATACTTTTCTCAGGGTGGGAAAAGCGTGGTTATTCCTCCTAACCCCGTCGGCGCGCAGTCCATGACGAAAAAGACGCTGGACATTTCAAACCCGGATATCGATTTCGTAAACATGGCTGAGGCGATGGGTGTCAAGGCGAATCGTGCGAGCAAGGCGGAGGAGTTCAACGTGCTCCTGTCGGAGGCAATGAACGAACAGGGTCAACGTCTGATCGAGGCCATGGTTGTTCAATAATATCCCGGGGCCAGATCGGCTGACGACCGCCAGGGCGAGTACTCCGAAACTTTACTTCGGCCCCAGCCATCCGTTACATTCCAGCCAAGCTCTCACGGGACCACATCATGGCCACGGCACCTGTCTACTACCCGCACACCATTTTCGCTACCAGGGACTCACCAACACCACGGGTCATGGTGGCACCACCGCGCTATATACAGGGTCCGGGCGTGTTGGCTCAAACCGGGAAATACCTGTCGCTGATCAGTGCCCGGCGCGCCGTAGTGCTGGCGTCGGCGCGCGGTCACCGCGCCGAGGCGGCGACAGTTGCTGACAGTCTGGCACAGCACCAGATCGAGAGTCTAGCAAGGGTCTTCAACGGTGAATGTACCCTTGACGAGATCAACCAGCAGGTCTCAGAACTAGCCGACCAGGATATTGACTGCCTGCTGGCGGTGGGTGGTGGCAAGTGTGTCGATGCGGGCAAGTCCATCGCGCACAGGCTCGGCGTACCTGTGGTCATTATTCCGACCCTGGCGTCCAATGATGCGGCGACATCTGCGTTGTCCGTGCTGCACACCAACGAAGGCGTGTCGATGGATGCAGAATTCTTTCCCAACAATCCGGCGATGGTCATCATGGATACACAGGTGGTCGCTCAGGCAGCTGAGCGATATATCGTAGCGGGCATGGGTGATGCGATGGCGACCTGGTTTGAAGCCAGAGTATGCTTGAACAACCCTCGTGCACTGTCCACCGTCGGCGCCCGACCCACGCTGGCTTCGGCTGCGATCGGTGAGGTTTGCGCCAGTACGTTATTCAGTGACGGCGAGGCGGCGGCGGACGCCGTGCGCAACAACACGGTGACCGAGGCGCTGGAGAACGTGGTAGAAGCGAACACACTGCTGAGTGGCCTCGGTTTTGAGAGTGGCGGTTTGGCAGTCGCGCACGGGATTGCCAATGCCTACACCGCAGTCCATCACGTACATGCTGATTATCTGCACGGTGAAATGGTTGCCATGGGAACGTTGGCACAACTGGTCATGGAGGGGAGTGATGACGCCTCCAGAACCGCCGAGTTCTTTTGCAGGATCGGTCTCCCGATTCATCTTGGGCACCTGTCGATGAAACCGACAGACGATGAAGATCTGGCCAGGGTGGTGGCGGCCGCGATTGAATCTGGCATTGTGCACAATATGCCGATGGCAGTGACCCCGGAGTCACTCAGAACGGCCATACTTGAGGCGGATGCACTGGGCAGAGAGGTTAGCGCACGGTTGGGTGATGTGGCCTACCAGAGGCTTCACAAGCGGTAGAAAGACGACGACGTATCATGCGTTTCCCGGGTGATCGTTGAACGGTCTGCCATCCCTTTGAACATGGCGCCGCCCTTGAGAGGTGAGGGTAAGCTTAGGGGCATTTCCCGTCTGCCTGGTTATGTCGCTCGTGAGTTCGATGACTATCTGAAGTGTGGCCGTCTTCAACATGGGTTCCTGCGAGTTTGCTGTGATACCTGCCATCACGAGAAACTTGTGGCCTTCAGCTGCAAACGTCGTGGATTCTGTCGGGGACGCCCAGTCCATCGTGCGGAGCACGGCGGATGGTAGACAGTGCTGCCCATCTGGTGGATGAGGTTCTGCCGAAACGGCCAATTCGGCAATGGGTGCTTAGTGTTCCTTATCCGCTACGCTACCTGTTCGCGACCAATCCGAAGGTCATGAGCCAGGTGCTCACCATCGTACATCGCATTATCAGCACGTTCTTGATCAAGCGGGCCCGCATGACGATCAAGTCAGGCGCTCAGGGTGGCGCGGTTACTCTGATTCAACGATTTGGCTCAGCTCTTAATCTGAATACTCACTTTCACATGCTCTACCTGAACGGCATCTACGAAGCTAATGGTTACTTCTGGCCCGTAAAACCACCTTCTTGTGAAGATCTGGATGTGATTGCCCACACAATTGCCAGGCGCGTCTCGCGGTTTCTCGAGAAAGCAGGTTACCTGGTCCGCGATCGGAAGGCCGCCCCGCGAGTCCGAGTACCTGGATCTGATGCAGGACGAGGAAGATGCGATGGGTGCTATTGTCGGTGCGTCTATTACTTATCGCCTGGCATTCGGACCCCATGCGGGGCTGGGCGCCCCCGCCGAAAGGCGCTGACGTTACAGACAGTTCCTGTTAGAACTAAATCCCGTAAAGGCAACGATCTGGTCAGCAAGCAGGCGGGCTTTTCTCTGCATGCTGGAATCGCGTGTAAATGAATCGGGTCGCGCAGGCCAGCGCAAGAAGCTTGAGCGACTCTGCCGATACATCACTCGGCCCGCCATTGCACAGAGAAGATCGTCTTTGGCCAAAAACGGCAATGTCGTCATCGCCTTAAAGACGCCGTACGACGACGGAACTTCACATGTCGTGCTCAGCCCAATGGAAATCATGGGGCGCTTGGCGACGCTGGTACCAAAACCGCGGGTCAAGCTCACGGGGACGCCCAGTCGCGTTTTCAAGGGGCGTTTTCTCCAAACAGCAAATTGCGTAAAGACGTTGTTCCGTAGAAACCCTTAGAAGAGCAAGAGAACCCTAAACCGAAGACCTACTCAATGACCTGGGCGCAGCGGCTCAAGCGTGTGTTCGTCGGGCCGGCCATCCGCATCGAAATCGAGAAATGTGAGAAGTGTGGTGGATCCGCTGGTGCGCCAGCCCGGCCGTATCATTGCATCGATGCGTCGAACCGATCGATTGAAGACCCGGATGTCATCCAGACGATCCGCATAACCGCTCACCGCCAGTAGACCTGACTGACCAACAAACGACGCTATTCTGAATTCCCGCACATCGACAACACATCGGTGGGGGTCGCGATCGGCCGGCATCTGGAATCGGAGGCCGATTTGCCAAGTATTCAATCATTGAGCCAAAATTTTCGAGCACACAACACATGTTCAGATGGGCCAACGGGGACAGCAGCTAACTGGCTAGAACCAGGATACTTTTCTCAGGGTGGGAAAAGCGTGGTTATTCTTCCTACCCCCCAGTTGAGCTATCCAGGCAGCCGCTTCCGCGCGCACCGTGCCGTTAGAAAAGTTCTTCACTAAACTGTCTTCGATGACTTCGAGGACGCGTCCGTATCGTCTACCGAGGCGTTTGCCGCTCCCATATCGTCCAGACAGCGTTTCATGCCTGCTGCGACGTGCTTTTCGATGGTGCTGATGGAGATGTCAAGCTCCGAGGAGATCTCCTTGTGGCTATAGCCGTAGACTTTCTTCAACACAAACACGCGCTGGCACTGCCGCGGCATGCGCAAGACCGACTCGGCGAATTGCACCATCCTGGCATGATCGTCCATCACTTGCTCGATGGACGGACTGTCAAAATCCGCTTCGTACGGTGCGAAATCTTCGACGAAGTTCAGGAGCGACTTCGATTTGGTCTCGAGTTCACTCCGTACAATATTTCGCGCGACGCCGAATAGAAAAGCATCAGCAGACTGAATCGCACGGACTTTCTCCGCGGCCAGCGCACGCGCAATCGTCTCTTGGCAGATGTCCTCTATCACAGTCTGATCGGAAAAGTAGCGGTGCACGAACGAGCGTATGGCACGCTCTTTCTCTCGAAATGCGGCATAGACTCGAGATGTGTGGCTAATCTGCATTGTGTATATGTACCTCTAATCGCAAGCATCCGCCAGTTGTACTTTTCGCACTCGGCAGCGGGCACGGGCTGCACTAGCGGTTTTTCATGCGTATCCGTACTTTACCAGTTACCCGTTCATCCCAGCTGCGATTGGACGGAGGATTGTTCAGGAGATTGCACGTGCAAGGGAGCGACCATAGATTTCAGGCCACCATCCAGTGGGATGTAGACGTCGGCTACCGGACCTACCAGCCCAATGGCTACACGAGCGACGGCGATTCGTATGCAATGTTGTTGTTTCTACACGGGTCTGGTGAGCGCGGCACGGATCTGGACAAGCTCGAAACAGCGACATTGCCGAAATTCATCAGGGACGGACTGGAGTTACCGTTCGTGACCGTCTGTCCACAATGCCAGCAGATGTGGGACATTCAAACCCTCGAACACGTCCTGGATGCCGCGATCGAGGCCTACAACGTCGACCCTGATCGCATCTACCTTTCCGGCAACAGCATGGGCGGACTCGGTACCTGGATGCTCGCCAACGCCGCACCGCATCGATTTGCAGGCATAGCCCCATTGTGTCCGCCGGCTGTAGAGGTCAATGTCGGCAACTTCGAAAACTTGCCCATATGGGTTTTCCACGGTGCGTTGGACGAAGTTGTGCCCGTGGGCGAATCCGTGAAGATGGTACGCCGTTTGCTCAAGGCCGGATGCAATGTCAAATTCACCGTGTATTCGGATCTCGATCACGATTGTTGGACTCGAGCTTACCATGACGCCGAACTCATCGACTGGCTCGCATCTCACAAAAGGCAGAGCACGCAAACATAAGAGGAACCTATCATCATGCAAGATCTGGCGGGTAAAACGGCGTTCATCACCGGTGGTGCCAGCGGCATCGGATTGGGCATGGCGACCGCCTTTTTAAAAAGGGGCATGCAGGTTGTTATCGGCGACATCCGGCCCGACCGATTGCAGCGGGCGCGAGCGTCACTTACGGAAATATCGGAGCATGTAGCGACCATCGTAATTGATACGACCATTTCGGAATCGCTGGTCGAAGCCGCCGAATTCTATGAAACGACCTTTGGTAACGTGCATCTCTTGTGCAACAACGCAGGCATCGGCGGCGCGGGTAAGGTACTTGATGTACCTGTGGAAAAATGGCGCCGGGTGATTGATGTCAATCTGTGGGGTGTTCTGCACGGGGTAAAAGCATTCCTGCCGCGTATGCTGGCGCACGACGAAGGTGGTCGTGTGATCAATACCGCCTCATCTACCGGTATCGTCGGCCATCACTCTCAATCCAACTATGGAACGAGTAAATTCGCCGTGGTTGGACTCTCTGAATTTTTGCGCAACGACCTGGAACAAGAACTTGTATCCGTGTCGGTACTGTGCCCCCACGTGGTGGATACGCCGATCTCTTATAGCGATTTGGCTGATACCGATACGGCTGCAATTGCCGAACGCAAAGCCGCAATGCCGTGGTTCACCAAGATCGCAGTTGAGCCCGAAGAGGTTGGCAATATGGTAATTCGCACCATCGAAACCGATGAATTTTACATTTTCTGTGATGGAGCGGATTCCCGCGAAATGCTGCTGTGGCGCAATCAGCAGATGCTCGATGCGATGAATCGCCAGTTTCCAGCTTAGCCACACCGTTGCCTCGATCACGACCGAGTAAACGGCTCATTAATCATACAAACCGTGACGGAGAATCCATGAAAGACCTACCGCTGTTAGCGAAAGACGAAGCAGACCCCGAATTCCGCGAACGATGGGACAAAATCGGCTACGACCTGGCCATCTTCCACGTCTGGGCGCATGATCCAATGTCGTTCAAGGCGTACACCGGGTTCAACGGCACCGTCTGGGCTGAAACCGATGACGGTTTCCCCCTCCTGCTCAAGGAGATGGCTGTGGTGCAGGCCAGCGTGCTCAGTCACTCGTCTTATGAGTGGGGTAATCATGGCGTCACGATGATCAAACGCGGCGGCACCCAGGCACAACTCGATGCGCTGATCGCTGGCAATCCCGAGGCAGACGTCTTCGACGAAACTGAAAAGTTGGTGCTCAGCTTTACCACCGAAGTCGTACTCGATGCGAAACCCAGCGAGGCGACGTTGACGGCGATGTGCGAGATATTCACACACAAACAGATCGTCCAACTCGTGTTCGCAATCTGCGCTTACATGCTCAACTCACGCTTCGCCAATCTCGGCGGATGTGAAATCGGCGACGACGAGGACTTCGGTACATTCTTTATGGGCCGAAAAACCTAGTGTCATGGCCGGCAAGTAATTCAGCGATATGAGTGAACTGATACTGGCGTTCACCGCTGACGATGACAGCCTGGAATCCTTCGGCGTTAAAGGCCGCTCGCTGATCCAGCTGATCCGCCCTGGACTGCCGGTTCCCGATGGTTTCATCGTCACCGCCCACGCGTATCGCCAGCACATCAAGCATGCGCAGTTACAGACCCGGATTCTTAAACTAGCCCACCCGCAGATCAGTGCCGGTAAGGCGTCGTTCGATGAGGCCAGTGCCAAGATCCAGGACCTATTCGCTCAATCGCCGCTGTCAGGTGACCTGCAACAGGCCATTTTGCAGGCCTATGATCGTTTCATGCCCCAAGGTGCCACAGTGGCAGTACGCTCTTCCGCCAACGCTGAGGATCTGCCGGATATGTCATTTGCGGGGCAGCAAGATACCTATCTCAACATCAGCGGTCCCACGCAACTCATCAACGCGATACACCGTTGTTGGGCATCCTTATGGACCGCTCGGGCATTAAACTACCGCAACCACATGGGCATAGACCATGATCAGGTTGCGATGGCGGTGGTGGTACAGCGCATGGCCAACGCCGAGGTATCCGGCGTCTTGTTTACGGCCAATCCAACCACGGGTGCACGCGACAAGGGTATAAGACGAATTAACCCCATTTCTGCTTCATCAGCCAGGTATCCGCCCCACCAAAAACAGAGTTTAGTGCAGTATTCGATGAAATCTTGTGATGTTTGATCAGGCTCACGGCGCGAGCCACACTGTTCAACCTGAATTCTCGGCAGGTTTGGGCCGTGAAACCGAGTTAGATCCCATCAGCCTTCGCAGATGTCAGAATAGTTGGGGCGAATATGGGAAGAGACCCTCTGGCGGTGAACGATTCCTCGCCTGCGATGCCTTATCCAGACCCAGGTGCTTCAGTATTTTTTCTATGACTTCTGCGTCCTCTATACAGCGGTTCGACGCATCGACGATGATCTTCATCCCGCCACCGCAGTTCTCACACTTTTCAATCTCTCTGGCGAAGACCCGCCTCAATCGCTGTGCGGGGCGGCCATTCGCCCACGTCATCGAATAGGCTTTGTTCTTCCCAGATTGCAAGATCTGCTCCGATTCATGTTCTGACTTTCCTGGTACGACATACTCTCTCAACTTGCTCCGTGGGGAGAAAACCCCATGAAATCGCGTCAGGTTCACCCTTGGTTTCGGGACAAGCGCAGCCAGGCGGCCCATAAACTCCATGGAGCTTAGAACTATGTGTGAGGTGCCGTCGTCGTATGGTGTTTTTAACGCAACAATCACATTGCCATTGCCAGCCAGTGACAATCCGAAGGCGGCCCCCGTTGTTCAGCAATCTCCGGACGGGTGATATATCGGCACAGGCGCTCAAGCTTCTTCCTCTGATTGGACTTACAGGCTCGTCCTCCTCCGGTTCTAGATCCAGATACTCAGACTCTGCATCACGGTAGAGATATCCTGATCGCTCCAGATATCGGGAAACTCGTTTGGCAATCATGTGAGTGATGTAATTCAGGTCTTCCTTAGTCGGCGGTTTCACAGGCCAGAAATAGCCATTGCGATCATAAACACCACCGAGATAGAGCATCTGGAAGTGCAGATTCAAATTGAGTGCCGAACCGAACCTCTGAATCAATGTGACAGCACCGCTTTGTGCACCAGACTTCACCGCCCTTCCCGAACGTTTTATCAAGAAAGTGCTGACCACGCGATACACAATGGTCAACACACGGCTCATCACCTGAGGATTTGTTGCGAACAAGTAGCGCAATGGAAACGGTACGCTCAACACCCACTGCCTGATCGGTCGCTTCGGCAAGACCTCATCAACCAGGCGCGCAGCACTGTCCGCCATACGCCTGGCACCACAAGAAGGACAGAATCCACGGCGTTTGCAGCTGAAGGCTACGAGCTTCTCGTGATGGCAAGATTCACATTGCACTCGCAGAAAGCCATGCTCGAGATGCCCGCACTTCAGGTAATCCTCGAACTCCCTGACAACATAACCCGGCAAGGCCCTGCCCTGCTCCGCAAGCATGTTCTGGAACCGGGGCCAGTGTTCTTTTACCAGCTGATAAAGCAGCGTGTTCTCGGGCTGATGTCGCTGGTACTGAAATGGACCAACAGGCCAGAAGTCGTCCTGGAATGCATTGGATGGCAAGATCGAGAGTCACTATGTAGTTGTGACAAACAGCCTTACTCCTCAACGGAGATCGCAGTATCGGCATTCACGATAGAGGTGAGAGGGGCGATTCCTCGAAGCTATGTGCGAAAGTGGCCAAAGCCCGTGCGGGGGTTTTGCGGGACACAGTTATGCACGGTTGTGCTCTGTGGTGCATGGTTGGCAACGGACGCACCGGTAAGTTATTGATTTGTTTAATGTTGATGTTTAGATTTTCGTCCTGAAAATCCTCGTGTCGGTGGTCTGGGCGACCCCGTTTGATTCCACCTCTGGCCACCATTGCTAAAGGGTTGTAGCCTCAACGGTTGAATCCACGTCGATCAAAAATGAGGGGGGGGGATTACCGTGCATCTTCTGTGGCGAAACCCGCAGCACTGCGCCGAGATGGCGGCGCATGGACTGGTGGCTACCCGGGACATACTCCCAGGGAATACCCATCCCAGTTCCACGACCGGCTGTCCCGTCCGGGCAAAAGCCAACGTCACGCGAGCAGCTTCTCCAGACCAATGTGTCGGTAATTGAGGGCTCGTTGATTCAGGTTTGCCCTGGCGCGGGGTTCCGCTTCAGTTGGAATATCATCGCTGCGTAGCCAACGTTCAATTTCTGCGATGAGGTTGATGACAGCGCCGTGGCGGAGCAAATCGATGACCTCGCGGTGTGTCATTGGTACGTTGTAGCGCTTCATGGCCGCTCGATAGCTGTTGACGGTTGCGTCAATTGCTGCCGTTGCCCCATCTGTCTCATGGTGGAGAATCCACGCGAGGTCGGTCCCGGGTGCGCCGTGTGCCGCAAGGGCCCAATCCATGAGAATGAGTTCGTCTCCTCGAAAGACCGAGTTTCCCCCGTTCGCATCACCATGGATGAGTGTTGCCGGGGTCAGAGGAAGACGTTCTTTCAGTCGGTCATAATCGAGCAGGTGTTCGAACAGGGTCAGCAGGTAATCGTTCAGCAAGCGTTCGTGTCTGACAATCGCCGTCTGCACCATGGTGGGTATGTCAGTGATTAACATCTCGAAGCCCTTGTTCTCGACAGAGCGAAGATCGAACAACCAATCCTCCCGGGCCAGGGATGGGTCGTTCCATCTGGGCGCGTGCAGGGCCGCATAGGTTTCTGCCCGGCGTACCGCATCGTCGATGCGCATGGTTTCGGTGTGGTGGCGCCGTGTGTCCCGCAGGTGACTGATATCTTCAAGAACGATGATCATGTCCCGAGTTACTGAATCATAGTCGGCGTGAAGGCACATCAACATCGGCACCCCCATGTACTCCTGCCCGCGTTTGTACGCTTCGACTTCCCGTTCGAAACATCCCAGCGCGTGGCTGAATACCTCGAGTTCACCACCGCCGGCACGCTTGACCACCCAGCGGCCCGGTAGATCTGAAGGGCCGGCAAATTCAAGGTCGAGAAAGCTCAGCGACCCCTGCAATCCATAGTGTTCCATGGGGGTCAGGGAAAAATCCGCTATGTCCGCGGGTATGAATTGATTTAACCAGTCGAGATTCAGGGATCGCACGATGACCTCAAATGACTTTCAGGATTGACGGAGTCAATGGAAGCACTGTCCACTGGATTCTTGTTGCTGACAAGTCCCACGGCCATGTCAGTTTTTTTAGGGGGGCTAGCCTCCGGCCGCGTTCTTAAAGTATCAGAGCCAGTGTAGCAAGGAGTACGGTTATCACAAGACTGAGAAATACGTTAGTTTTCGCGCGGATTCGCTCCCTTTTGATCCTGTGATACAATTAGTGCCCCTCAACATACTCGTCTATTCTGTTCTCTTTTCTCTTTTCTCTTTTCTCTTTTCTCTTTTCTCTTTTCTCTTTTCGCTTTTCGGGTGGTAGGCCGGCCACTGTTTCCTTCACCCAGCAATTCCCCGGGTCCACCATCGTACTGGTCTTGGTCGAGGCTGCCAGTCAACCCTTATTGATCACCCGACCAGATCTGCCTTGTTTCCTGGCTGTCCAGATGGCAGGCCATGACGCGACCATTCCGGGCATAGTGCACCAACCTCTCATCCCTATTCCTGGTGAACTCTCCAGGAACGATGAAGACTGAAATCCGTAACCGAGATACCCACTTCAAGCACAGGAACAGCAAACCTACTTTTTATCAGTGAGCTAGATGGGCTTTTGTTTGAACTATCCGGAATCAGACTGATCAGATTGAATTGCGATTATTTCGTTTATTGCGTTTATTTCTTTTGATAGGTATTGTTGGCGAGAAACAGGAGAGAAGTAACCAAATGGCAGATTCAAACGCAGTCAAATTGCCTGATCCTCAAGAAATTGAACAGGCGAAGGAATCTAGCAGAGTCTTGGCGAAGTACTCTGAAGGACAGGTGCGTCTGAGAGTGTTTGACGGTCCCGACGCAGAGGGTGAGGACCTGATATTGCCAGGCCATGCCTTGAATTTGCTTCAGGACATTTTGACCCAGATGTCGAAAGGTAACGCAGTTTCTTTTGTTCCAATCAACGCAGAACTTACAACTCAGCAGGCCGCCAATCTGTTGAACGTGAGTCGTCCATATCTAATCAAACTTCTGGAAGAGAAAAAGATTCCTTTCAAAAGGATTGGTTCTCACAGGAGGATACTCGCCAGAGACATCCTTGCTTATAAGCAAGCGGAAGATAGCGCCAGATTGGATGCATTAGAAAAACTCGCAGAACAGGCACAAGAACTCAGCATGGGCTACGAGTAATTTGAGCCGCTTTACGGTCATCTATGACGCATGTGTTCTGTACCCAGCGCCACTGAGAGATCTTCTGATGCATCTGGCATTGACGGACATGTTCAATGCCAGATGGTCAGATGAAATTCACGAGGAATGGATTCGAAACCTTCTCAATAAGCGTCCAGATCTGACTCGGGAGCAGCTTAATCAAACGAAAGAGCTAATGGATGCACATGTCAGAGAGGCAAAAGTAGAAAATTACGAACCACTGATCAGTACACTCCCTAAACTTCCGGACCCACTCGATGCCCACGTATTGGCAGCGGCGATCAAGTCGAACTCAGATGGGATAGTAACGTTCAATCTCAAGGATTTCCCTGCAGCAATTCTGGAGAACTACCACATTGAAGCAATCCACCCGGACGACTTTGTCCAGCATCAGATTGATCTTGATCCCGGTCGCGTTTGCCAAGCGGTAAAAAGGCACCGAACTGGTCTAAGAAACCCTCCCAGGAATGTAGATGAATACCTCTCGAGTCTAAACAAGCAGTCCCTCCCACAGACCGTCCAGTCACTATCCAAATTCTCCGCCTTGATTTAACGCGCTACTGCCCCTTGTAAGGAACGCTTCCACGTCTAAAAACCTCCAGGTAACCAAATTTCCTGGCCATGACGCAGTTGCAAAAGCCTCAGCCCTTCAGCGGTATCCATATCTGGAAGCCACCGGCACCGGTCTGTGGATCAAACTCACGCCCATAGCGCTCCAGCATGGGGGCGTCAGCCACTTCATGACCCGAGCCTGGCAACCAGTTCGACCAGATACTGTGCATCACCGCTTTAATGGCTGAAACGTGCATGCTGCTGTTGAAGACTGCATACCGCTGCGCCGGCACCTTGATTCGGGCAAACTTTTCATCGAGACCGGCGAAGCTGCTCACCTCAAAGGCGGCTATGTAGTCAAAGTTTCCCTCGTTGTCATCGTTCATGATCACGCCAAAAGCAGCGTCACCAACACTGTTCGGGATTTCGCTATCAACCCCGTTGAATTCGTTCCAGTGCGCCGGAATGGCAGCGCTGGATTCATAGGTGTAGTTGCGCCGGATACCCGCATAGAGTTTCGTTTCATGCTCAATAATTGCCGGTTCAGCCAGTGTCACGGTGGGTTCACTCATATTGATTGCCTCTGTAAGACCCAGGTTGTCGGTGCTTCCAGCACGCCGGACCGACTCTGGCGTCACGCCAAAGAGATCACGAAACGCACGAGAAAATGCTTCATGAGACCCGTAGGATGACTCCAGCGCCAGGGCCAGAATATCTGCTTCACCCGCCGCCAGTCGTTTTGCCGCTTCGCTGAGTCGTCGGTGCTTGACGTACCGCATCACCGATCGCCCCATTGCGTTGCCAAAAGCACGCGTCAGGTGAAAGGCAGATACACAGGAGGCCTTGCTGATCCGCTCAAGGCTGAGATCAGCACTCAGGAAACTTTCTATGTACCAGTTGGCTTTTTGTACAGGATTCATTCGGCAATACTAACGATCTTCCCAGGCTCCGGCTTGACCAAAATTGCGCAACCCGCATCCTGATCCGACTTCTGGGCAAAAACAGCATCAACCACCGGTTCTGGAGTCACGATTCACCGCACAGTTCACAGCCAGGCAACAGCCATAGTCAGGGATTCCGGGTTGGCCTGCTGATGCTTAGATCAACCTGCCGACGGGTACGGCAAACTCACCGCTGCAGGAAAAGGCAACTAGTTTCCAGGGACGGCAGCATTAGCGACACACACACGCCCAAAGCTGCGTTCCAGCCTGACACACTTGACGGCAACCCCGAACCCTTGAACGGCTCAGGATCGTTCGGACCTGTCCGGCGTGGCGCTGATCATGTTTACCCGTCCGAATCTCCAGTCAAAGAAAGCTGAAGTCTGTCGATATCTTTTACAACATCAGCATTCAGGATTTCGAAACTGCCCTTTAGTCATTGATAAATATACAGATTTTTATTCTGGCGCGATATTTGCTGAACCTGGCTCGGGGCTGTGAGTCACTGGGCTTTCCACTAAGGGGCAGGAGACGTTTAACCTGTTCGGGAAAGGTCAGCTTCTAAGCAAGAAGCTTTGCAGACAGATGGCCAGGGCCACCGGAGCAACTGATTATTTATGAAACAAACGGTAACAAGGGCGATGGTAGTATGCAGCAATTTTTAAGAATTCTGGTTGGAACGGTCGCATTGATGAGCATTGTCTCGGCCAATGCGTCAATCATTTCTGACTACAACAAGGTTACGGCCGCCAACGATGGTTGGACCGCCGTTTACTCCGGTGGATATGGCACTAGCTTCAACTACGCGGCCGTTCTGAACGGTATTGCACCAGGTTCACAAGTGGCGCTCGCATCATCAAGCAGCACGGGTTCAACGACGTTTGACCTGTTCGCCGCGACAACACTCGACGTACTACAAACCATCACCGCAACCAACCAGACCATCTTTGCAGATGGCACCTACTGGTACCGCAACGGGTCTTCAACCGGGTTCACACCCAACGCAAACATTTCGCAGAGCAGTGCAGACACCATCGGCATTTTCTCAAGTTCAGCCGATTCAGATCTGCGCTTGTCCTGGCATGGCGGCGCCACAACAGCCTACGGTGGCTGGCGCTCGGGTAACAACGCCTACCTGAACGCTGACAATACCTGGCAGCGATATGTTCTTGTTCGTTCCGTACCTGAACCCATGACGGCCGCACTTCTTGGCCTGGGTTTGCTTGCGGCAGGTATTGCCAGGCGCCGAACTCGCTAACAGGTTTAATCAAAAAGCCCGTCCCCGTGACGGGCTTTTTTTTGGCTGTTTCGGGCACAGTTGCTCCGCCGTCGAACGGTATCCGCACAAGCCCCGGCGAATTGCCAATGTTGTGATGATGAAACGAAGCTATACCGTCTGCCCCAACTCAGGCAGGGCTCAAACACTTACCCGATAACGACGATTCAGGGGCGCGCTATTTGACCACGCCAGCCACGTTGACATAACGGTATTCGTGATCACCTGCCGAGATCTGCCTTGTTTCCTGGCTGTCCAGATGGCAGGCCATGACCCGACCATTCTGGGCATAGACCACAAACGCTTCCTGCGGCGTGAAACAGGGATACCAGGTGGGTCCATCAGAAGGTTGGGCCACAATGACTTCGTTGTGTATGGTCAGGCGATCGGCATCCCACTCGGCACAGGCGATCTGCGAATCGGTATAGTAGCTTTTTCCTGTCGCCATCTTCATATAGGCGATCCGTTCCCCGGAAGGTGAGACGGTAATCTTGTTGAATGAAATGGCCGAGACATCTTCCGGAACGCCGGTCGGCGCGTAGACCAGTGGCTGGTAGGTAGACTTCCCCCCCGGCCCTGGCGTCATGGCAAACAGACCGTGGCCCTTTTCCCTGTCCCAGCGCTGCACGAGAATGCGCCCGTCTTTCAGCGCACTGCCGTTCTCCTCATAGCCCGTACCACTGAAACTTGAAAGCAGTTCCTCCTGGCCCGGACAGCTTGCAGGGGTGGTCCAGTAGATCCTGCCGCCGGTCGCGTCGTTGAGGGAGTATACGATCCGGTTCGAGCCATCCTGCGTCCACTTGGGCACATGATTCGCGCCGAGTGAGGAAATGAACCGGACATCCGAGCCATCAGCGTTCATCACCGCCACTCGCGTATCCCACTCATTGAATCTTGCCGGCGTGTTGTACGCGAACACCCTGAAAAACGCGATCTGCGTAAAGTCCGGTGAAAAGGCGGGCTTGTAATCCTGTGATTGTGCGGGTGTGAGAAAGGTTGTGCCCCGCTCAAAGGCACGATCGCGGCCGATGCCCATATCTGTCGTGGCTATCCATTCGATCGTCTCAAACGTCTCAGTCACTCGCCCCGAACTGCTTGCCATGTCTTCCCTCCTGTGCATGTATCATCGGCTTGCCTTGCGTACACGAAACCGACTCCGTGGCGTGGATCATAGCTCGAATGGGGGGAATTTTCGCAAGCCGGCGTCGACTGGCAGAAGAAGGGCGTAGTGGTCTGCCGCGCTCATGGACATCTACGCCGGCTATCTGGTTGCGATAACGGGAACAGCGGCAAGCTTTTCGGCCAGACAGTTACCAAACTTCTCAGCGCCTGTCTTAAACCGGGTTGTCAGGAATCTTATGCTGGATGGACGTTGGTAGCTGGGCTTTTGGATGAGAACATCAATGTCAGGTGTGTGAAGCATTTTTCTGAACAGATTGATTGCGCTGGCACCTTTCAACATCCCACTCTCTCTGATCTCATAAAAGTACCGATATTGATACAGCACTCTGGCCGGATACCACTGATGGCCAAAATCCAGTCTCAGTTCCAGTGGCTGTTCCGTGCCGTCCATCATCAATGCTATCCATGTGGTCAAAAGGTGCTCAAACGTTTCGCCGTGGGCCACCGGGGTTGTTCCTGGGAATTCAACCAAAAACAACAGCCGCCCGGCCATGAGTTCCGGCCCGGACTTAAGCGTTGCGTCCCTTTCCAGGCGTAGACTCGAATCTTCCTCAAAGTAAAAGAACGATGCGTGCTCACGCCGCGTTTCATGCCGCAACTCGCAATGATGTTCTGACCCATGGAAAACCCATGGCTCGGACATGTCACCGTAAATCCCATCACGATATTCTCGAATCACGCGGGCAGCATGCTGACGGGTGTCGTAGGGATTGTCGGTATCCAGGCGAATAGGTCTGTTACAACCGCCGAATTGTTCATTCTCGTTCAGGAACAGGAGCAGTGTAGCGTCAGCCTCCAGTTGAGCGCTCCCAAAGAGTGTGTCTGGGTAGCTGCTGACAACCCTGGGGCTCGCGGCCCCCTTCAATACTTCCAGGGTCTGAACATCCCAGCGGTTTGACGAACAGGTGTCGCCCTTAAAGAAGCGTCGTGTTGAGCATCGCAGGACCTTTGCAACGATTACACTGGAAGCCCCCTCATAACGTGTTTTCAGGGGTTCTATTTTGCACTGGAATCCAGAAGCAGGCTCCACGACTGAAACCATGAATACCACCAGAAAAACCACCGCAATCTTGTCACCTGAAACAGCCATCAGGATTTCCCCATCCCATGTTTGGTTAAAGGAAGCCGAACACGAAACGCTTGCCAGGCGCTATCAACACGCAAGCACTATAGAATGCTCCTTATGGGCACATGATTCGCGCCGAGTGAGGAAATGAACCGGACATCCGAGCCATCAGCGTTCATCACCGCCACTCGCGTATCCCACTCATTGAATCTTGCCGGCGTGTTGTAGGCGAACACCCTGAAAAACGCGATCTGCGTAAAGTCCGGTGAAAAGGCGGCCTTGTAATCCTGTGATTGTGCGGGTGTGAGAAAGGTTGTGCCCCGCTCAAAGGCACGATCGCGGCCGATGCCCATATCTGTCGTGGCTATCCATTCGATCGTCTCAAACGTCTCAGTCACTCGCCCCGAACTGTTTGCCATGTTTTCCCTCCTGTGCATGTATCATCGGCCAGCCTTGCGTACACGAAACCGACTCCGTGGCGTGGATCATAGCTCGAACGGGGAAAATATTCGCAAGCCGGCGTCGACTGGCACAAGTGTCGAAGTATGCAAGCAACCGCATTAATCTATACTGCCATGGCAGACAGCAATATCTGTTGCCTTCAAGCGGCGTGACCGATAATCGCCAGGGCAACGAGCGACCTGATTCAATCGCAGGGAGAGTGGGAAAGAGGTGAACGCACCGGAAAAGCGCTACGGTCTCACGGCAGGTGAACTGCAAAGTTACCAGGAGAATGGCTACGTGCTTGTCAAAGCCGTGTTCTCCCGTGAGGAAGCCGGCAGTCTGCGCAGGGAATGCCATGACCTCGCCCACCGCCTTGCAGTCGCCAAAGACAAAGGCTTCAGGAACCCTGGATGGCGAAGTGGCGCTGAGGTGACAGAACTGCCCCGGGAGCTACTCGAGTGTCACAACGCCCAACTTCACAGTGCTGCCTTCACGCGGCTCATCTGCGACCCAAGGTTGACTGATAGGGCGGCGGACATCCTGGGGCCAGACATCATGCTGCATCACACCAAGATGTTCATCAAACCACCGGAGAAAGGCGCGCCCTTCCCGCTACACCAGGACGTACCCTACTTCCCTTTCAGGGATCACAGCATGGTTGCCGCAATCGTTCATTTCGACGATGCCCCCATCGAGAAAGGCTGCGTGTGTGTCATTCCTGGCAGCCACAAGGGTGGGGTGCTCCAGCATATTGCTGAAGGGGGTGATCACCTGCCGGTTGAACAATACCCCATCGCCGCTGCAACGCCGCTGCCGGCTGAGGCGGGTGATGTGCTGTTCTTCAGCTACCTGACCATTCACGGTTCATGGCTGAACACCAGCGCTGAGGCGCGCACCACCCTGCTGGTCCAAATGCGTGACCCGACTGACCGGCCACTGGAGATCACCCATCTCTCGCGTGGACAGGGCATGATGTTACGTGGCATTGATCCAACTGCTGATGCGGACTCGTCCGTCAGGTCATATTCAAGATTCCTGACAGAGGCCAGGTCAAAGTCACCGCTATGAAACCTCCGGCACCGTAATCTTTCAACCCGGACCCCCATCAGGACTCAAACGGCACCTTCCAGTCACTGGCTATCGGCTCAAGCCGGGGCACACTGTTCCAATGTGCGGGGTTTCATGTGCGGCTGGCGGACTACCCCGCCAGCAAATCAGATACCTGCCGCAACAGGCGCGGGTCGTGCCAGCACCTGGCATCGTTTCATCAGGCGACGGGACGCGGCGTCAAAATCATCCCGACGGTGCAACACCCTGCGGTTATCCCAGATGATCAGGTCCCAGGGTTGCCATTGCTGGCGCCAGACGTTGGCTGGCAGTGCGGCATAACGCCACAGTTCATCCAGCAGCGCTTCGCTGTCGGCGAGAGACAGGCCCGGTACATAGGCCCACTCGCGCCGGCCCAGGTAAAGCACGTTACGCCCCGTCTCCTCATGAGTGCGAATGATGGGGTGAATGGCACCAGGCGCGTCCCTCGGATCATCGAAGGGTTCGTATCCCGGCCGCAGCGATCCAATGCTGGTATGTGCCGCATCATGTTTGATTGTCAGATCAGCGATACGGTCCCGAAGCGCAGTCGGCAGTGCTTCATAGGCCGCATACTGGTCGGCAAAATAGGTGTCACCGCCGGTTGGCGGTATTTCCACGCCCAACAGGACACTCGCAGGTGGCGGGTTCTCCACGTAAGTCATGTCGGAATGCCAGCTTGCTTCCGCGTTGCCCAGGCCGCCAATGGGTTTGCCATTAACAATGATATTGGAAAGCTGCGTAACATAGCGGTTCTTCACTTTGGCTTTCTCCGATTCGGGCAGGCGCCCAAACGGCAATTCTTCCAGGGGGCCAAACCTCGCGCTGAATACCTGCAACTCGTCCTCGTCAATATGCTGGTTTCGCAACCGGAGGACACCATACTGGAGCCATGCGCCGTAGAGTTGCTCAAACGCCTCAGCGGAGAGATCTGTCACATTAACTCCGGAAATTTCTGCAGCAAAACCGGCCGTTATCGGCTTTATTTCAATCACTGTCGTTTTCCTCCTTCGGGACCTGTTGATGCGCCCACGGCCTCTCGTGGCACAAGGATGCGAGCAATCAGCTTGAGCCGATTATCATCGGATTGCTGAAACTGATGATAGAACACGAGCAACGCCTCGCCAAAGCAGGACTCCTGCCAGAACCGGGCCTGGATGGCGCGACTGTCATGCTCACCGGGTTGTGCCGTCATGGCTTCAATGTAATAGGCTTTGATGTCTTCAATAGCACGCTTCAACCACACGGGATCAGTCGGCATCAAGCCTTCGTCCAGGTATCCAGCCAGCACCGGTAGGTTCTGTTCGGGCGACTTCTCGGCAATACCAACCAGGGTACGCCCACGGCGCCGTCTTCGGGCCAGTTCATACCAGGGTTTAAGCTGGCTGAACTCCTGCTCGAGCCGCGCTTTCCAGGTGTCTGCCGTGCCCCTGTTCCTGGTAAAAGACACAGGACAGGCCGCACCACTGTCTTCAACCAGTGCCGGTACATCCAGGGGGTAGTCTTCCAGCACAGGACCCTCGCGGCGGTTCAGGAGGTCCATCGCAGCCCGGATCACGCCATGCTGGAATTCGGCATCACCCGGTTTGCCAAGGGGTCTCCCCAGGGGGAAAGGCACCCAGAGTGCCCTGGGTGGTTGCATGCTTTCGGTGTTTTCCCGCACCAGGCTGATACCGGTAGTGACCAGCCCCTCACGTTCCAGGTAATAGCTGAGCGCGCTCACGGCACGCGTGCAATTGGGTCACACCGGCGTCAGGAAGACGGCATCCACCTTGTCCTGCTTTAACAGTCCGGCGACCAGCGAGGCGCTGTTCTCATAGGCAGCCGGCGGCAGTCCGGCACCCATGAAACTGTAGTGAACGTCTGCGAGGCCGCCGATAACACCCTCGGCCAGGAGTTCCCGGAATCGGCCCAACGGGAAAACAAGGTTGACGTCCTCGGTAAAGCCGGTCCTGTCAAAATTGACAGAACTGTGAGACATCACAAGGTCGTCAGGATCTTCCTGGCCGTCAATGGGCCGAAAGGTGGCGTCAGCAAACTCAAAAGCCGGGTCATCACGATAATGCAGTCCTGCAGTGGTCACGAGTGCAAACCGCATCTCCCTTAACGCCTTTGTTGGCGCCGTCCACACAGGCGGACCCAGGGGTGGCAAATTCTTCGAAATCAGGTGTTCGCGTTCGTAATCAGGCAGATCTCTCAATCTGACCATGTCGCTTCTCCGTTCACTGACGTTAAACCTTGCGCGGATATTGACACAATCCATAACTAATGTCACTCTGTGTGACATTAAAGAGAAACCGGCTCACACATGCAATTCACCACTGCGAAAGGCACGCTGCGTCCCATGACTTTCCGGAAACCTGGAAGATGAGCCAGGCAGAAAGCGCCCGGGTTGACGGCCGGGTCGAACGGACGGCGGCGACACGGCGCAAAATCCTGGCCGTCACCCGGTTGCTGATACTCGAAGGTAAAATCGACCCCACTGCCAGCGACATTGCTGACGCGGCCGGCATCACGACCAGGACGCTGTTTCGGCACTTTCCCGATATGGCGGCCCTGCACCGCTGTTTTATTGAAGACACCGAGCAAAGTGCCTCGCTGGTCATGGACGAACCTTTTCCTGACGGCACACCGGAGCAATGGCAACACCTACTGGATGTCGTCATCCAGCGCCGGGCTCGCGTCTATGAGTCCCTACTGCCGCTTTACATATCAACAATCTGGAGCCGGTACCGGGCTCATTCCCAAAACGGCAAATTTCGCCAGGGAATCACGCGCAGACGAAAACGATTGAGACAGGTTCTACCCAACAGGATCACTGAGGACCCGGTGACGTTTGAGGCAATTGACGGCATCCTGGGTATTGAATACTGGATCAGTTTAAGACGCGATCAGCGTCTCAGTGTCGAACGGGCCACAAGCGTTGTCCGGTTGGCGGTTGAGAAACTTACAGCCGTTGGACCGGCGAGTCGGTAGTCTGGCTTTTCGGATGATCAATGCGCCCGAAGTGCGCTCACAACCTCAGACAATTCCCTTGCCAGGCGTCGCGCCGGTGAGAACTCAGCAAAAATTTCGGTGAGTGATTCGTAGTACCAGAGCGTCTTGCTTCGCGCCACAACAAACCGATCCCAGACCGCCTCACCCACTTCCGGGTCGCGTAGATCTCGCAGGATGGACGTTGCATTGTGGAGCTTGTCGGCATTGCTGACCAACAGCACAGACCCGTCGCCACATTCCCTGAGGTGTTTCAGGTAACGAACCTTGCGTTCTTCCCAGGGACCCTTTGATTCACCTGGCGCAATGTCCGCATCCGACAGCGCATAGACAATGTCAGCAACCCGATCACCAAAACGTTGCGTAAGCACCTCTCGGTTCACGTCCTCACAATCCTCCAGCGTGTCATGCAAAAGGGCTGCTATGCACTCATCTTCATTACCCCCGTTTTCCATCACCAGGCTGGTCACAGCCAACAAATGTGAAATGTAGGGTATCTCGGTACCATTTCTTCTCTGGTCCCAGTGTTTATCATTTGCCCACGCGAGTGCGTGCGCGAAACGCGAGTTCCGGTTAGGCATCTGGCCTCCTGTTGTGTTTTTTCCTGATTTTGTGATGAGAGATGAGAAACATTGGCGCAGGGCGCGCCGTTCACCACAAGGCGGATTATAAGCTGAATCCTGCAGTAAAAGAAGCACCAACAGGCTTGTTTCTGCCGTCAGTCGTCGGGTGGGCTTTTGCGAATCTACCGTTGATCGCGCTTCTCCTGCCGCTCGTAAATTCATTACAAACTGCTTACACTTGAAGCCGCGATCAACTTCTCAATGTACGCCAATGAACTATACTTGAACGCACTGGTAATGCGTCCACGAACATTCGTTCAGAGATACCCAGCCAGACTTTCATACCATCGGTACTCTCGACTGTGACCAGAAGACTTCTTGAAGCCATGTCATCAGTGGCCTGCCTGCTTATGCTGGTTGGCTGGCTTCCGCTGTTCGTCTCACCCGCTGCGCTGGCCGCAACTGTGACCCTGCAGGTGTCAAGCAGCAGTGATGACGCAGAGGAGCAGGTAAACAGCGGCAATATGGTGCTGACCAGTACCGATCTTGAGATCAACTTTGAAGGTGGCGAACCCCAGCTGGTGGGCCTGTTCTTCAACAACGTTGACGTTGACCAGGGCCTGACCATTTGCCCCAACACCTATCTCGAGTTCGAAGCCGACTCAAGTCACAAGGAAGTCACCAGCCTCATAATCTACGGCCACGATACCAACGATGCACCCGACCTGCAGGAGACCAATGGCAACATCTCCTCCCGAACCGCGACCACGGCACAGGTTGCCTGGAACAACGTTCCGCCCTGGGTCAATGGCAATACCTATCAATCACCCAGTATCCAGACAGTCATCCAGGAGATTGTCGATCGACCGGGATGGAACAACAACAACGAGATGGTGTTGATCATCAAGGGGGGTGGCGGGCAACGCACTGCTGTTGCCAGGGACGGGAACGGCGAGGAACCCTTGTTGCATATCGAGTATGACAACGGCAGTGGCTGTGGTGCTCCAGCCATCGAGTCTGTCCAGGTTCGACGCGACGACGAAGACGCTGAGGAGAACGCGACAACCACGGTTGTTACCGACAACAGCAATTTTCTTGACCTGGTCCACAAAGGCGGTACCGCACAGCTTGTCGGGATGAGATTCAATAACATCAGCATACCGCCCGGGGCTACTATCAACAGCGCTACAATCCGGTTTACCGTTGATGAAACCGATCAGGACGCAACCAGCACCACAATCTACGGCCAGGCAAATACCGCACCTGCGACGTTTACGTCAGCCAACAGCAACCTTTCCTCAAGGCCGCGCACAACAAGCAGCGTACTGTGGTCCGACATTCCCGCCTGGACAACGATTGGTGCCTCAGGCGCCAGCCAGACAACACCGGATCTCAAGGCCATAGTGCAGGAAATCATTGACCTGGGCGGCTGGACCAGCGGCAACAGCATGGTGTTTATCCTGGAGGGCTGGGGCGAGCGAACCGCCGAATCCTTCGACGGCGCCCCTGCCGGTGCACCGATTTTGGAAATAGACTACACCGTCACCATCCCCGGTGAAGCGAACATTGGCGTAACCAAGTCGGACTCGGCTGATCCCGTGCCAGTCAACACCAACTTCAGCTACAGCCTGTTGGTCACCAACCAGGGGCCGGAAGATGCAACCCTGGTTACGCTGACAGATAACCTGCCTGGTGCGGTCACATTTGTGTCCGTGTTCACTACCCAGGGGAGTTGCTCTCACGCGAGCGGCACCGTCAGTTGTAGCTTCGGGACCATAACAAGCGGCAACAGCGTCACCGTTACCATTTTTGTCACTTCACCCGGCACCAGCCAGACAATTGTCAACAACGTGAGCATCAGCGCGTCTTCTACTGACAGCCTGACCGCGGACAATTCAGCCAGTGAAGAAACCTACATCGGCGGTAACACCGACGCACTCTGTTACATTTTCTCAGACGGCGGTAACCGGCTTAGCCTGTATGACACGGCAACAGGTTCCATTACGGACTTCGCACCCAATGGCACCAGCGCCATCGAAGCAATTGCATGGGATTCAACAGCAGAAATCCTTTACGGCGCAGATGCGGGCCAGTTTGGCATCCTGAGCCAGGCCAATGGTTCCTGGACCCCGGTTGGCACCGGGTTTGGCACAGCCAACGGCGTCTTCGGTGCCCAGGCGCTCAACGACGTGGACGGTATGGCCTATGATCCAACCACTGGCACCCTGTATGGCGTTCACGAGCGCACCGCAGGCGCTGGCCAGGACCTGCTGTTCCAGATCAACCCGGCAACCGGCAGTTTTGTTGCGGGTGCTTTCGCCGGCAATGACTACGTGCCACTCTCCCTGATTGCCGGCAACAACATCACAGACGACATTGCCATTGACGCAACCAATGGACAAATGTATGCCGCGGTAAATAACGGTGGATCCACCGACAGGCTGGTTCTTGTAAACAAAACAACTGGCGCAACCACAGACATTTCCCTTATTACCATCGCTGACGTCGAAGGCCTTGGTTCAGACCCCTCCGGACAACTCTGGGGTTCTTCAGGCACCCGGGACACGGTCTTTGAGATCGACAAGTTCACTGGCGTCGGCTCCAATGAGAGATCGCTGAACTTCGGCGATAATGAAGCTGTCGACTGCGTGGGTGTTTCACCTACAGTCTCGGCAGATCTGGCAATTGTGAAGACAATTGACGATTCGCTCCCGGATCCGGGCCAGAACGTCACTTACACGATTACACTGACCAATAACGGCGCTTCTGATGCGACAGGCATACAGATCTTTGACGCGCTGCCCGCTGAGCTGATTTACCTCTCCGACATGCCTGCCCTGGGCGTCTATGATGAAACCACCGGCTACTGGTTTGTTGGCAGCCTGAGTGCCGGCAACTCGGTAACACTGCAGATTACCGCTACCGTTGACGCCTTGCTGGGCGAGACGGTCAGCAATACGGCGTCAGTCAGTGCAGCAAACCAGCCCGATGCCGTTTCTGCGAACAACACTGATACGGTGGCCGTGGTTGTGAGTCGTCCAGTGCTGGTCGTGGACAAGACGGTCAACCCCACCAATGCCAGCCCCAACCAGGAGGTTGTCTATACCATTGTCGTCACCAACGAAGGGAACGAAGTCGCCACCGAAGTTCAGCTTGATGACGATAGCGGCCAGTTCATGGAATTTGGTTTTCACGGTTATGGTGATGGTGTGCACTTTGACTTTACCGACAATGGTTCTGGGCTTGTACCCGGTACGCCCACTTTTGATGATGGATCAGACACCTACAGCTACCCGATTCCAGCCGGCCCAACCGTCGTCTTCGACAAGAGTGTGACCGACTGGCGACTCCCCATGACTGGTACCATGGGTCACTCAAACGCCAGTTTCACCATCGAATACCGGTCGAGGGTTCCCTGATCCTGGCAGGGAAGTCGGGATTCCGCGTAAGGCTGCCGAAATACTGCGCGCCAACCGGGCCGCATTAATGAATCCACTGAGCCGGCTCAGGAACAGCGCGGGCGGGGTGAAACTGCCGGGGCAAATGGGGCCTCCACAGCCGACTGGGCGTACCCTTGCCCCTGCTCTTGCTGGACCTTGACTAATTCAGGAAGTTGAACAATTAAATGGCCCAGGCGGCAGGGGAGGCATCTGTTGCGGGGACTACAGCGTATTTTTGATGGGCATCCAGGGGGATTTGGAACATGTTACGACTATCGGGAATCTGGACATGCATCCTGCTGCTGTGGCTGGGCAGCACCCAGCCTGTCAAGGCAGACGATTACCGGGTACAGACTTATGTGACCGGGATCAACATCCCCTGGGGTATGGTCTGGCTCCCCAACGGCGACATGCTGGTGAGCGAACGCAGCGGAAAGCTGTTTCGCATTCGTGGAACAGACATTGTTGCAGAGATTGACGGGGTGCCCAAAGTTCACGCCAACGGCCAGGGAGGATTGCTCGACCTTGAGTTACACCCGTCGTTCGCCACAAACGGCTGGATCTACTTCAGCTATGCCGATGCCTCGGGTTGGGGCTCCGGCAGCAACACAGCGATTGCACGCGCTCGGCTTGGGGCCGACCGACTTACTGACCTGGAGGTGCTGTACAAGGCCAGTCCGGATAGCCGCAGGGGACAGCACTATGGCAGTCGTATTGAATTCGACGACGCCGGTTACCTGTATTTCTCGATTGGTGACCGGGGCGCACGCGACGATAATCCCCAGGACCTGAGGCGCGATGGCGGCAAGGTCTATCGCCTTTTTGATGATGGCCGCATCCCACCGGACAACCCGTTTGCAGGCGGCGCCAGACCGGCCATCTATTCATACGGACATCGCAATCCGCAGGGTATGGCGAAGCACCCGCTGACGGGGAAAATATGGGTTCACGAACACGGCCCTCGCGGCGGTGACGAGGTAAACCTGATCAAACCAGCAGCCAACTATGGCTGGCCTCTTCTCAGCCATGGCGTCAACTACAGTGGGTCCAGCTTTGCCGAGGGTACAGAGCGGGAGGGATATGAGTCACCCGTCTGGTTTTGGGTTCCCTCAATTGCACCTTCGGGCATGACTTTTGTTACCAGTGACCGTTACCCCGAGTGGCAGGGCCATCTGCTGGTAGGTTCGCTCAAGTTCTCGCGTCTTGACCTGTGTCTGCTGGAGGGTGACCGCATCACGGCCGTTCGGCCAGTCCTGCAGGGCATCGGTCGGGTGCGTAACGTTCGGCAGGGTCCGGACGGCTATATTTATGTTGCGGTTGATGGCGTCGGTATCAAGCGCGTCGAGAGACAACCGTAACATCGGAAGCGTCGTCAGCCGTTGGACAAGCGGCCCGCAATTTATGCATAGTGGGCACGGACAAAGGCCGCCGTCACAACCTGCCAGGAGGGAGCCCATGGAATTTGGTGTACAGGTCAACGTTTACCGTACCGAGTGGAGCGCGGTGCAGCGCTCCGTCGCTGCGATGGAAAGCGGCAACTGGGACAGCGTCTGGTTTGCCGATCACTTCATACCGCCCGGGGCAAACCGGGAGCAGGAAGCCCTCACCGCTTTTGAGGGGCTTGCCGCCATTGCTGCGGCAGCGGGCATGACGAAAAAACTGCGGCTTGGCAACCTTGTACTCGGCAACACCTATCGAAACCCCGCGCACGTTGCCAAAATAGCCGGCACAATAGACACAATCAGTGAGGGGCGTTTTACCCTTGCCCTGGGCGCAGGCTGGTACCAGCGTGAACACGAGGCCTACGGCTGGGACTTTCCACCCATGAAAGAACGCCAGGACCGGTTCGAAGAAGCCTGTCACCTGATTCGCCAGTTGATCCATGCCAAAGCACCTGTCGACTTTCAGGGTCGCTACTACCAGTTGAATGCGGCCCGACTCTCCCCCGGCAGTTTCGCCACACCTGTTCCTATTATGGTGGGCGGGACAGGTGAGAAACGCACCCTGCGCACGCTGGCCCGGTATGGCGACGTCATGAACCTGGATGGCTGGGCCGGTGGCGGCATGTCGCTTTCCTACTACCAGCACAAGGCACGCGTACTGGAACAACATTGTGAAGCCGCTGGCCGCGACCCGGCGGAAATTCGCCGCACCCTGTTGATGCCCTGCTACCTTACCGAGGACCAGTCCTTTATAGACAGGGTGATAAAGAACCTGGGCCCCGGGACGGTCGCCGGTTCAGCCAGCTACATTGTCGATCGCATTGGCGAGTTTGAAGACGCCGGAATTGCCGAGATCATGTTTGGTGGCATCCCCTCGGGAGATACTGAACTGCTGGCCCGTTTTGAGGATGAGATCGTCAACGCTTACCGACGTTAGTCTGGGCAAGCCGGCTCTAAACGCCGCCCGAACTTTGCTGCTCACCAGGCAGGCGGTGTTTCACGCACAGCCCACCTTCTGCCGCACGGGCATCAACGTCTGCCCGATGCTACCAGTAATGTGCCCGCGAAACCCCTGCTATCGACCCTCGGGCCAACAACCCCGGGGCCCCGTCGGTGATAGAATGACAGGCACCTGTTCCAAAATCAGATCCTGACATGCTGACCTTCCAACAGCCCGACCTCGACATCACCAAAATATACCTTGAGGACACCGATCGCCCATTACCCAAGGTGCTGAATCCCAGAACCCGTTACCGCATGCTCGCCACCATTGCCAAGGGCGGCAAATCGCTGATCCAGTCCTGTCTCGACATGCATCTTGGCCGTGTTGTGGTGTACAAGAGCCTGCGTCCGGAGTTTATTGGCGACGACATAGAGGAACGCCGTCTGCTCCGGGAGGCCAGGGTGTCGGCCATCCTGCAGCACCCCAATACCATCCCGGTGTACGAGATCGGCCGGGACGGCCAGGGCAACTACTACTTCACCATGAAACTGGTACATGGTTACACCCTAAGGGAAATATTTGACTATCGTGACCGCTATGATCTGAGCCAGTTGGTGGAAGTCCTGGAACAGGTTGCCCACGCGGTTGCCAACGCTCATGTTCACGGCGTCGCCCACAGGGACATCAAGCCGGAAAATATTCTGGTTGGGCCGTTTGGTGAAGTACTGCTGCTGGACTGGGGGTTCGCCAAGGTCTGGCACCGTGATGGCAGCCCCCTGGATGAAACGGAAGAGCCAAGAGTTGTGGCTGATTCGGACAAATCAATGACCGGCCACCAGAAGCTGCAGGGTACCCTCTGCTACATGTCGCCAGAACAGATGGTGCAGGATGAGGACATCACCTACTCAACAGACCTGTATAGTATGGGCGTCATACTCTTTGAACTGCTGGCCAGTCAATTGCCATTCGACGGTGAGCATACCTACGAGATTATCGACGCGGTGAAAAACACCCAGCCCAAACTCCCCTCCAGCATCAGCAAGTACCCTGTTCCCAGGAGCCTGGAGGACCTGGCCATGCGATGCCTCAACAAGACGCCCGCCAATCGGCCAGACATTACCTCTTTTATCAGGGCTCTACAGGAGGACTGGTCCCACGACCAGATGCGTGGCGGCCGCAAGTCATAATTACGTCCACAAAAAAGCCGGGGTGGTAACCCACCCCGGCTTCTGGTCTTCCACGATGTCTCGCGTTAACTTACACCAGTGCCAGCTTGGTGATCTTCACGATCACGGCAGCAACCTTGTAAGGGTCCGCATTAGACGCCGGACGCCGGTCTTCCAGGCGACCTTTCCAGCCATCTTCCACTGTACCAATCGGGATACGGATTGACGCGCCACGGTCAGAGACCCCGTAGCTATACTGGTCAATAGACTGGGTTTCGTGTTTACCGGTCAGGCGCTGCTCGTTATGCGCACCGTACACGTGGATACACTCTGCAACATGCTTGCCGAACTCATCACAAATTTTCGTGAAAATGCCTTCATCACCGCTTTCACGCATGGGTCCGTTAGAGAAGTTGGCATGCATGCCGGAACCGTTCCAGTCGGTATCACCGAGCGGCTTCGGATGCCAGGAAACCGCGAGATCGTATTTCTCGGCAGTCCGTTCAAGCAGGTAACGCGCCAGCCAGATTTCATCACCGGCGCGGGCAGCACTCTTGGCGAAGACCTGGAATTCCCACTGACCCGCGGCCACCTCGGCGTTGATGCCCTCAACATTAAGGCCCGCTTCAATACAAAGATCCAGGTGCTCCTCGATCAGCTCGCGACAGTAAGCGTTGCGTGCGCCAACAGAACAATAGTAGGGACCCTGGGGAGGTGGGTAACCGCCCGGAGGGAAACCCGGTGGCAGGTTGGTGGTCGGATCCCAGAGGAAATATTCCTGCTCGAATCCAAACCAGAAATCGTCATCGTCATCCTCGATGGTGGCACGACCGTTTGACACGTGAGCAGTACCATCGGCATTCAGCACTTCCGTCATGACCAGGTAGCCGTCCTTGCGACCAGGATCAGGAATGATGGCAACCGGCTTCAGCAGGCAGTCCGAAGCGTTACCCTCAGCCTGTTCGGTGGAACTACCATCGAAACTCCACACGGGGCAGTCTTCCAGCTTGCCACTGAAATCCTTGCGGATCATGGTTTTGCTACGCAGACTCTGGGTTGGTTTGTAACCATCGAGCCAAATGTACTCTAGCTTGCTTTTCATAAATCAACAGTCTCCCATCAATGATCAGGTTTCAGGCCGGAGCCTGTGCACTCGGCAGGCACTGGTTGGGTGCAGAAGCTCAAACTTTTCTGCGCCTTTCAATGTACCGCACCGCATCTAGACAACATGGGGAATTAGCGGTGCATACACGCTGGCTGTGGCGCCAGCAGAGACCAACTTATGCACCAAAATGGGGACATCAATGTCCTCATTTTTCCAATCGCACCGTTATGGTGCCAATGGCAGAACCCCGATCACCGCAACAGTGCATCTTTTCAGGACCCGGGGCCCATCAGACGAGTTTTGGTGAAGCGTCCCCAAAAGAGATGCAAACAGCGTGCCTGTTCCGGTGATCGTCAATGACAGAGCACGCTGGAGGCGCGCCTCACCGCCACTCAATACAAAGGAAAGTGGTTTGCTGTATCAGTCAGAAAGTGTTCTATTTAGACGCACAAAAAGAAGCAAATCTTTGGTCAAGAGAACTCCATGCGTTGTTTACTTGCGACATTGCTGTTGATGAGCCTATCGTGTGCGCGGGGTGACCTGGCAACCGTTTCAAGCGATGCGCAGCAGTACCTGCTCCGCGGGGACAGGGACAGGGCAATGCGTGCACTCG
Source organism: Pseudomonadota bacterium (assembly GCA_047947185.1). Lineage (GTDB taxonomy): Bacteria > Pseudomonadota > Gammaproteobacteria > Pseudomonadales > Azotimanducaceae > JANQJA01. Next base: position 4,291,312 of record CP170502.1, on the reverse strand, counting down.
ACCAGGCACTGGACGAATTCAGCAGGGTTGCTGATGATCCGTCCGCCCTGCCGACCATGCGCCAGGTGGCTCAAAACTACCGAAGTCTCGGTGCCCGCCGAAACGCCCAGAAAATTCTCTCCAGGCTCATCGAATCAGCAGACACAACCAATCCTGGCCTGGTTGCGCCGCTTCTTGTCGAATTGGGAGACATCCAGGTTGAGGCAGAAGAATATTCCCTTGCTGCAGATACCTACCAGTCACTTCTGAAAAAGCTCTCCGATACAGATCACCAACAGCACACGCGTTTGTTAACACGCCTGCTCGCCGTGCAGGTTAGGAGCAACGATAATCCTGCAGAAATTGCCTCAACCGTAAATTCCTTTCGCCATCATGCTGCCCTGATTCCCGAAGCCATGGCATGTTCAGAGGGGCTGGCGTTCGCCGCAAATCTGCTTCGTAGTTCCTCGGCTCGAAGCCACAGCGCGATTATTCGGGACCTGCTCGACAAAAGCATGGCTTACGCGAGGGCAAACAACCTGACCCTGGACATGATCTATGCACTGGGTTTCAGCGCCCGACTGGCCGAAGTCACCGGCGATCTGGACCAGGCCCTGGAACTGGCCCGCCGTGCACTTTTCCTGTCCCGGAATGACATGCCTGAACTCGCGTACCGATGGGTCTGGACTGTCGGACGAATCATGGCGCAGCAAGGCAAGGCGGATAAAGCTATCGACAACTATCGTCTCGCCGTGTCGCTTCTAAATGGGATCAAGGCTGAGTTGCTTAATGAAAGTGTACAAACCTTTCGCGAGCGTGTAGTGCCTGTATACAGCGAGTTTCTGGTGCTGTTGCTTGACAGGGCAGCAAGTGCAAGTGACATCACCGAACAGCAAGCACTGTTTGCGGAAATCCAGCAAACAATTGAGAGCTTCAATGAATCTGAAGTGCTTGACTACTTTGTCAACGACTGTGTACTACCCACCCACGCTTTACAACTGGGCGATTTACCGAACGACATGGCTGTGGTCTACCAGTTTGTGCTCGACAGACAACTTGTGATTCTCGCCCGGTTTCCCGAACGTTTTGTCTACTACCGGGTAGATGTCGATCGTAACGAGATATCCGCCCTGGCAGCCGAATTCAGGAGTAGTCTGGTCGACCTCGTCGACGAGGAAGAACTCAAGGACATTGGACTTGAACTCTATGAATACCTGATAGCCCCTCTCTCCCGCGACCTTGCCCGACAGAATACAAAAAGGCTGCTGTTCATTTCTTCTGCGAGCCTGCGAACAATTCCCATGGCCGCACTCTATGACGGTCAAAAATACCTGATCGAAGACTACGAGATTTCGTCAACACTGGGACTGGGACTAACCGACGGCAGTACCGCTGCACGGGAACCGGTCAAACAGGCACGGTTTTTTGGTGGCGTTTCTGAGGCCGTTGACGACTTCTCTGCACTACCGGGTGTAACCGCGGAGTTAACGAGTATTCGCGCCAGTCTCACCGGTGACCTTGTACTAGATGCGGCATTTACCGTCGAGAATGCGGCCGAGCTCCTCTCGAGTGGCGGCTATTCCAGCGTACATATTGCAACCCACGGCGTTTTCGACAGGGAAGCATCCAGTTCTTTCCTGCTGGCTTACGATGGCAAATTCTCGCTGGACAGATTGCAGTCGACCATTGGCGCACGTCGCTACCTGGACAAGCCAATTGACCTGCTGGTGCTCAGCGCCTGTGAGACAGCCGCGGGAGATGAAAAGGCCGCGCTGGGGCTTGCAGGTGTTTCGTTAAAAGCCGGGGCGCGAACCACCGTGGCCAGTCTCTGGGAAATCAGCGACGAAGCAACAACGGAAATCATGACCAGCTTTTACCGAAACCTGAAAGCCGAGATCCCAAAGGGCGAAGCACTGCGAAATGCACAACTCAGCCTGGCCCGATCAGAAGTCTTCAGTCATCCGAACTTCTGGAGTCCATTTGTCATGATCGGACGGTGGGACTGATGTTACGCGGACTACTAACGATTGCTTGCTGTCTGCCAGCCATCTGCCAGGCACTGCAGATAGATGTGCAGGGCGTCACGGCAATACCCGAAACAGAAATCAATCAGATTCTGCAGAGCTACCGCGGTGCCGATCTTGACGTGGAGGACGCTGTCCGGCTGGCCGATCTGCTGAATCGTCGATACGCCGAGTTGGGTTATGTTACCAGTGGTGTTGTACTCCCCGCTGCTCCGGAGGGCGATCGGATTGTGCTACAGGCAATTGAAGGCACGCTTGGTGAAGTCAGAGTGCGTGACAGTGGCAGATTATCGAGGCGTTTTCTAAGCCAGCGGATCTCCCGCTACAGTGAAACACCGTTCAATATAAGTAATGTGCAGCGCGCCTTTACCATCCTCGAACAGGACCCGGCAATATCAGCACTGAGAGGTGAACTTGTCCCTGGCCAGCGACGAGGAGAAGCGATTCTGGAGCTGACCGCCATTGAAGCACCAGCCTTCACTGTCGCCCTGGGGGTAAACAACTACGCATCACCCAGCGTTGGCGCAGATCAGGTGGAGCTTGAGTTGAAGCATGTCAACCTGAGCGGACGTGCAGACCACCTGCACCTTAGCCTGCGAGACGGAGAGGGGCTGACCAGCGGAAGCCTCAGATACCAGTTCCCGGTCAGTCGTCTGAACGCGCGGACAACCCTGCTTTATTCGAAGGGTGACAGCCTAGTCGTTGAGGCGCCTTTTGAACCCTTGGATATTCGCAGCGAAACAGACACATTAAGCCTGTCGATGGCATTTCGATTCTTCGAACTTGGCACGAGCGCCTTTGAGGTTGGTTTTGGCATTGAGAAAAAATCGAGTGAGACATGGCTACTTGATCTGCCTTTTGACTTTTCGCCGGGTTCGGTCGATGGAAAGAGCAATGCCTCTGTTGCGGAGATCTTCGCTAGATTCAATGTTCGTAAATCAAACCAGGCGCTGGCAACCCAGATCACCTGGCGGCGCGGACTGTCAATCTGGTCGGCAACGGAATTGCCAGCTTCTATTCCTGACGGCGAGTTTAGTGCCTTTCAGTGGTATTTCGGTTACGCCCGCCAATTTTCGCTTGCGGAACGCGACCTGAACCTGAACCTCAGGGCAAGGGGACAACTCACCACCGACACGCTGCAGTCATTCGAACGAATTGCGTTGGGCGGACATGCTTCCGTCCGCGGATATCGCGAGAACCAGGTTTTGATGGATGAGGGATGGGAAGCCCGGTTGCAGCTCGACACACAGTTTGGCAACCATCTCCTGATTTTTCCGTTTCTTGATGCAGCTCACGGCCAAAACTCCGGTGAACGCCTGAATGTCAGAAATGCCATCAGCCTCCGTAGCCTGGGGATTGGTGCTCGTGCCACCTTCGGTGGCCTGTCGTTTCTTGTCGAGTGGGCAAAACGCCTGAATGAGAAGCAGGAACTTGACGACACGCTGCAGGACAAGGGATTCCACATAGGGCTGCGTTATGAACGGACGCTTTAATCAACTGCTTGCAGGTATGCTGCTACTCACGTTTGCAGGCGGCGCAACCGCAGATGCAACGCTGGAAAACGGCACTTTCCTGAGTGGCGATATGGTTTTCGATGAAACCATGGGCGCCAGGTCTGGTACCAACCTGTTCCACAATTTCCTCCGCTTTGACGTTAACCCCGGCGAATCAGCTACGTTTACCGGTGCCGCTGAAATCAGCCACGTCATAGCCAGGGTGAACGGGGCAGATGCCACCACCATTGACGGCCCACTTCGTTCAACAATCGAGTCCGCTGACCTGTTCCTGCTCAACGCCAATGGTGTGCTGTTTGGAGAGAACGCAAGTATAGAGATTGATGGAGCGCTCTATCTTTCGACCGCAACCAGCCTGAAGTTCGCTGATGGCAGCCAACTACTGGTAAGTGATTCTGGGTTGAGTGGCCTCACCTCAGCACCACCCTCTGCTTTTGGTTTCTCGGCAACGCCCGCCGAGATTGCGATACTTCAATCTTCTATCGACAGCCTTCCCGGTCAAGACGCTCCAGTAAACCGCCTTGTCCTGGCTGGCGGCGAGCTGAACCTGATAGGTGCCAATATTGAGATACCCGGCAGCGATCTTGGCCTGGTCTCCCTCGCCTCAAGTGGTGAGGTACAGTTATCGGACCTCTCCTTCAGCGCTGCCGAGGTAACCCCGGGCAAGGTCACGCTGGGAGGTGGCAGCAGGATTAATGTCAGTGGCGATAGGCCAGGTGCAATCAACATCGTTGCAGGTGACCTGATGATGAGCGGGGGGGCTTATCTTTTCGCAGACTCCGAGGGAACCGGTACCGGCGCAGGAATCAGGATTGAATTGGACGGTATCCTCGACTTATCTGGTGGCAGCCTTATCACCACTGATGCCCTCTCATCAGCATCCGGCAGCCCAATATCCATAAACGCCAGTGAGATCAGGCTAAAGGGCGAAGAGACCGAAATTGCGTCCAGGATATTCCCTGCGGTGACTGGCAGCGGAGGCAGTATCTCCCTGACTGCAGGGAAAATCAGCCTGGACGAAGGCGCGAGCCTCACGACAACCTCATTTGGTACCGGCATCGCCGGAACCATTGCAATTGACACAGATTCCCTGGAACTCGCCAACAACGCAAAGATACTGAGCCAGGCCTATGGGGAGGGGGATGCCGGCAGTATCACCATCGAAGCAGCCGGAACCATCAGGCTTGCCGGAACCGACACGAGGATTACCACCTCCACTCTCTTTCTGCCGGGTGACGCCGGTCAGATAAGCATCGCTGCAGCCGCGCTTGACATGAGCGAAGGCGCGGAAATCAGCAGCGAGGGATTTTTTGAGGCCGCAGGAGCTCCCGGGACAATTGACATCAACGCCAACACGGTCAACCTGTTGAGCCTTGCACGAATCAGCACAACCAATGCCAGCCTCGGCAGCGACGGCGGCGCCATCAGGATAGCCGCCACAACAGTAACAATTGACGGTTATAGTGCAGAGGATTTGTCTTTTAGTGGCATCACCTCAACCACCAATGGTAGCGCAGCAGGAGGTAGCGTTGAAATTGCGGCCGACAGCATCAAAGTTTCAGATGGCGCTGCCATAGAAGCCCTGACGGAGGGGCTGGGCAATGCTGGCAGTATCCTGCTCACTGGCAAGGTTGAGGTAGCTGGCGGCAGAATTGATGCCACGACACTGGATGCAGGACCGGGCGGCAGCATTACAATAGCCGGTGCTCTGGGCGTGCTGGCCGGTGGTCGCGTGCTGGCTGCAAGTGTAAACAATGCCACAGGCAACGCCGGGACCGTCGCAGTTGCGGGTGATTCCGTTCTAGTTTCGGACCCTGGTTCATCGATCTCCAGCAGCACCTCAAGAAGCGGTGCTGCTGGCGGTGTTGAGATCGTTGCAGATAAGCTGACAGTGACCAATGGTGGCAGTGTCGAAACCAGTTCACTCTCAGTGGCAGCAGATGCGGGTACCGCAGGGAACCTGACCATAAATGCAGACACCGTCACGATTTCCGGTACGGGTAGTCAACTTGCCGCGACAACATCCGGCCCAGCACCGGGCGGATCGATCCGGATTGATTCCGACAAGGTATCGCTCGACAACATGGGTGTTGTGACCGTAACCGCCAGTGGCAGTGGCAACGCGGGAAATATCGCAATGAACATCATTGGCGGGATTGACTTATTGGCAGGGGCCAGCATTCGAACTGATGCTGCGCAGTCGGGAGGCGGCAACGTGGTTGTCGAAACGGGCAGTCGACTGTACGCGCTCGACAGCACAATCACAGCTTCCTCGGGTGGCCCGGAAACCGGTGATGACGGCGGTAACATCACGATTGGGCACGCGGGGACCCTGACGCCTGAAACATTGATACTGGCTAATAGCTCTGTTGTGGCGCAGGCAGTACAGGGCAACGGCGGCAAACTTGATTTTTACACCGGCGCACTACTGGTTGATAATGACTCCCTGATTTCTGCCACCTCCGAACTTGGCAATGATGGAGAAGTTATAATTACATCGCCCGACAATACAATTGCGGGTGTGCTTGGGACACTGTCGATTCAGTACGCTGGCGGCGAATTGCTGCTTAATCAACCTTGTGCTGCTGCCGTAGTGCAAGATCGCAGCAGCCTGGTTATTCGCAAGCCAAGGCCTCAGAGCCATGCACCTGATGATGGCATTCCGCGGATAGGTTCGTGCACATCACCAACGGCAACAACAGAAGGGAGGGAATAGTGACTCGATTCTGGCTGTTAGCACTCACGCTCGGCGGTGCCGCACTGGTTCTCTGGATTGCGCTTTTATCAAGAGAGTCGGTAGAGACCGTGGTGACAGTGGCCGCCGATTCAAAAACACCGACGCCAACCAGCCATAGTGTTGGTCAAACGGTCATTCACCCGCCAGAAAAGGAAACCGGGACCGCAAAGCCGACAATTGATCTGGATGCAGTCGTGTCAAGGCTGGATCAACCTGACCCCGAGAGCGCCGCGGCCCTTGCCCAGTTTTATTCTGACCTGCCCGGATTGATTGCCAATGGTACGCTGGACTCAGCGTCGCTCGTGCAGCTTGCAGGCGAGCGCTACCAGCCCAGCAGCCGCGCCGACATCAACTTCGCTCTCCAGGTTGCAGTGGCAACGGGCGACACCGGTTTAATCAACCGTCTGCTTGCAGATGCCGAGAACCTGGACGAGCAGTTTCGGCGAAACCTGGAGATTGAGCTTTCGCGCGTGCCCATAAAAGAAGACGCTGATGTACTCCCCCTGCTCCAGTTCGTCGAGGAGAATCCAGGTAATACCCTTTCAAAAGCCGTTAGCCACGCACTTGTCGCATCCGGCCACCCGGGTGTTGGTGACTGGTTGATTTCCCGTTTGCAGTCAGATCCGGGCACAAAAGAACGCCGAATGTTGCTGAACACCATCGAATCCGTCAAGGCCAGCAACAAAGCTGTGCCGCAGTTGATCAGGCTCGCAGACTCTGTGCATGACGATGCCACCCAGAAATCGGTCATCTACGGACTTGGCCGGTTAGGCGGCTCTGCATCTTACGAATACCTCATGCAAAGAGTACTGGCTGACCCGTCTCTTCGACCTCTTGTAGTTGACTCGGTTTCAAAGTCAGGGTCAGAACAGGCCTGGGCCCAGGTGCAGAAAGAGATGCTGTTCAGCGAGGACATTGTCTACAGGGTCATAGCCACTGAGTCATACCTGAAGGGGTTCGCCTCCTGGGATAGCGAGGCCGTCACCAATACAGCCAACAAGATCCTGGCGAACCGCCAGGACTTCCCAACGGAAATGGTTCAGCTTGCAGAGCTATACCTTAAAAAACAGCAGCCAGACAGCTAACGGATCCATCATGAACAAACTCAATCTTACGCTGACCTCGACGTTACTTGCGTTTGGAATACTGTTGACACCGGATGCAGTTGCGGATGACTGCGGAGAAGATATCGATACCGCCCTTAATGTTTCAAGCAATGGTTCCATAGCGTGTTCATTTGAAACAAGCGGTGACACCGATGTTTTTCGGTTTGAATTACCCGATAACGGCGTTCTTACCCTCGCGAGCTCCGGTGAAAGAGATACGCTTGCTGGCCTGTTTGACGAAAATGGACAACAGATCGCAAGTGATGACGATACGGGTACGGACAGGAACTTCTTCATCCAGGAACAACTGGATGCAGGTGTCTATTTTCTTCAGGTAACAGAATTTAATGGGGCCACGGGCGCCTATTCACTGAATGTTCAGTACTCTCCAGATGACAGTTGTGGCGCTGATTTTGAAAGTGGCGTGCTGTTGACGCCTGGTGTTACAGCCTCCTGCGCAATTGAGTTTAATGATCCGGGAGATTACTTTGCGATTGTGCTCACAGAATCCGGCAACCTGATCCTTGAGAGCGAAGGCACAACGGATACGGTCGCAAATCTCTTTGATGAGGCCGGCGAACCTGTCGCAACAGACGATGACGGTGGTCTCAACAGCAACTTCTACATTGAAGAATTCCTGCCCCCCGGAAACTACTTTCTCGTTGTTACCGGTTTTGGCAGCGCGACAGGTGAGTACGATGTAACCGTTGAATTTGAGGCGGAAGTCTCGGACATTTGTGCCGGCGGCGCGAATGGTCTCGAACCACTCGGCTTTGATCAGGCTAAATCCTGTGTGCTGGACGAACCAGGAGACCAGGACGATTTTGTTCTGCAGGTGGATTCACCCGGGCTGCTGACACTATTTAGCCTGGGGACAACCGATACCATCGCGAGGTTGCAGAACGCAGACGGTGACATTCTTTCAGAAAACGATGACTTTGAGGAAGATGCCAACTTCCTCATCCAGATTGAGGTCGATCCGGGTGTCTACTTCCTGTCGATTCGCGGATATGGCGACAGCTCCGGTGACTATGATGTTTTTGCATCATTTGAAGCAACCAGCCAGGGGAATGATAGCTGTGGCGGCGCGGTTGCAGGCGCTCAGCCCCTGATACCGGGGTCCGATGTTAACTGTGCGCTTGAGACCAGTACTGACGTCGACTTTTTTCTTATCTCACTGGATGTGCCCGGACGTCTGGCAGTGTTTTCATCCGGTTCGACTGATACCGTCGGTACCCTGCTCAATGCCGACGGAGATGTCCTTGACGCAGATGACGACAGTGGTCCAGAAGGCGGCAACTTCCTTATTGATCGAAACTTGCAGGCAGGCACCTACGTTGTCGTCGTACGCGGATATTCCACCTCAACAGGGCGCTACACGATGAGGGCTTTGTTTGAGACCGGGGGAAATGATGCTTGTGGCTTCAGTCGCGACAACCCAACCGACGCGACCCCCAACACCGTTATCGATTGCAGCATCGACGGACCTTCTGATACCGATTTTTTTGTGATTGAACTGGATGTCGATGGCACGCTGACGATTAAGACAGAAGGAACGACCGATACAGTTGGTCTGCTGTTTGATGATGAGGGCGTTGCCATCGCCGGCGATGATGACGGCGGCGTTGAGGGAAACTTCCTGATCGAAGAAGGACTCGAAGCCGGCACCTACTTCCTTGAGGTTACAGGATTCGGTTCAACACAGGGAGCCTACAGCCTCACCAGTCAACTCGTCCCCGACTCAGCGACAGAGGATAGCTGCGGCTCATCCAGTAGCGAACGATCTTTGATTGCGGTGGGAGAGCAGGTTGAATGCACCCTCGAATCCCCGGGTGATGTAGACTACTTTCGATTCTCAATCGCTCGGCCAGGAATCGTCACCATTTATAGTGAGAGTGACATAGACCTGGTCGGTACCCTGTTCAATCGCAATGGCACACGGCTTGTTGAGGATGATGATTCGGGCGGGTCAAGAAACTTCCAGATTGAGACGCAACTGGAGCCAGGACAATACGGGATCAATGTTAGCGGGTTCGGCCGCAACACCGGCGACTACGAAGTACACCTGGAGTTTGCTGCCAGTCAGGGTGGGTTGGACACCTGTGATGGTGGGTCTTCTGCAGGTGGCGATGCGCCCGTCCTCGGCCCTTCCACAACCGGATGCGCGCTGGATTTTGAAGGCGATGAGGATTTCTTTCGCCTGACCCTCGCGGAAACGAGCAGGGTCTCCATCTTCACGACTAGTGATATTGATACCGTTGGTCGGGTTTTCAATGCTGCTGGCCAGATAATTCTGGAAGACGATGACTCCGGCGCCGACAACGGCAATTTCTTTATCGAGGAAATCCTGGCTCCCGGCGACTACATGGTAAGCGTCAGGGCTTTCGGCGGTTCCACAGGCCCTTATGTACTCAACTATTCTGCATCCACCGAAACCCTTCCAGAGGATGCCTGTGGGTCAAACCCGGCAACAGCCGTCGCACTGGGGATTGGAAGTTCCGCCGATTGCCGAATTGGCGTGAATGGTGATGTTGACTTTTTTATCGTAACTCTTGCGTCTGACAGCTCGGTCTCCCTGTTTTCTGAGGGGAGGACGGACACAATCGGCAGGCTGTTCGACGCCAACGGTAATGAACTCGCGACAAACGACGACAGCGATGACAGCGGCAATTTCCGCATCGATCTCCCACTGCCCGCGGGCGACTACTTACTGACGGTATCTGGCTATGGTTCGTCTGTTGGTGGTTATCGCGTGCGGGCAACAACTGGTGCCGAAGACACCTGTGGCAACGCCAGCAATCCCACGGTGGTTGGTTTGAATAGCACAACTGCCTGTTCACTGGACTTTGAGAATGACCAGGACGTTTTTGTATTGCAGGTGCCAACAGCGGGCGTGATCACTGTGTTCTCTTCGGGTTTGCTGGATACATTTGCTACTGCCCTTGACGTCGAAGGTGAGGTACTTGCATCAAGCGATGACGACGGAGCAGATGCGAACTTCGAGCTTACTGGCGAAATTGAAGCAGGCACCTACGCGATCATCGTGCAGGGCTTTAATGAAGAGGAGACCGGAGCCTACGAACTGGTTGTCCAGTTTCAGCCAGCACAACAGACGGCCGACAGTTGCGGCACATCAGCAGACGACGCGCTAAATCTGGAATCCCGAACGCCCCAGGCCTGCCGAATCGAATTCGAAGGAGATCGGGACTATTTTTCCGTAACACTAAGCGCACCCGGCGTGCTTAATGTCACTACGATTGGCGATACCGATACGATTGGCACCCTGTTTGGTGCTGATGGTGCATTGCTCGGTGAGGACGACGATAGTGGCACCGCCATTAATTTTGCCATTACGGCCCAGCTAGACGCGGGAACATATCTGCTTGAAGTGAGGGGTTATGGTGAAACTGTCGGCAACTACAGCATTGCACTGTCAATCACAGGTGAAGATAGCTGCGGGCTCAGCTTCGAGACAGCACTGAATGTTGTGGTACCCAGTTCAACAAACTGTGCGCTCGAAGGTGAAGGTGACTCGGATTTCTTCAGCCTTTCGCTGGCCAATCCGGGACTGCTGAGCATCAGGTCACTTGGTGAAACCGACACCTTTGCCTATCTCTATAATTCAGATCGGGTGCTGCTCGAATCCGATGATGATTCCGCTGGAGAAGGCAACTTCCTGCTCGAAGGAGAACTTGCTGCAGGTACCTACCTGATTGAGGTCCGTGGCTTTAACCGGGAAGTCGCTGGCGCCTATTCGCTTGACGTGACTTTCGAACAAAATGTGGTAGCCGATGACGGCTGCGGCGCATCGCCAGCAGACGCGAGAGATGTTGGACCCGCCGGCGTTACCGCCTGTACACTGGAAAGCGGTGGAGACCAGGATTACTTTCGCGTTGTCCTGAATGAACGGGGCAGCCTGACATTACGCTCGTCGGGCAATCTTGATACGCTGGGCTCAATTCTGACGGATGCCGGTTCTTTGCTGCGCACAGATGATGATTCCGGCCCGGACAACAACTTTAGCCTGAATTTACTGTTGGATGCCGGTACCTACATCATCCGGGTTCAGGGCTACAGCAGCAACACAACCGGCGATTACCAACTGGAACTCGGATTCGTACCGGAGACATCACAAAGTGATTCATGTGGGTCAGGTACGTTTGATGCAGTTGATATCACCTCATCCACCGCAAGCTGTGAACTGGAAAACACACGCGATATTGATTTCCTTAAGTTTGTCCTGGCCGAGCCCAGATTGGTGACAATTTCTGCCACCGGCACTACGGATACTGTCGGCGAGTTGATCGACAGTGCCGGCGTACCAATTTTAAGCAACGACGATGATGGTCCCGACCTGAACTTCCAGTTGCGCCGGGAATTGCTCGCGGGAACCTACTTTGTGCGTGTACGAGGCATACAGGGTGCAACTGGTGCGTTCACGGTGAGTGCACAACTGGAAGCTGCTGCAGTGTCCGTTGATGATTCAGACAACGACGGCATCGCTGATACTACTGACAATTGTCCTGCGCTTGCCAACTCCGCTCAGCGAGATTTTGATGGTGACGGGCAAGGCGACCTGTGTGACGCCGATGACGATAACGATGGTGTACTGGACGTCGACGACGCATTTGTACTGGACCCCTCACGTTCTGTCGGGGAGGTCATTCAAAAGGCCATTATCGTTGCCGGTGGTGGCCCTGTCCGGAACCCACTGTGGCCGGCCACAAAGTTTGTTGCAAACTTCGCTTACAAGGCCCTCATAGACCAAGGGTTCACACCTGAACGTATTCAATACATCAGCTCTGAAAGCTCAAACGGCGACGTTGATGCTGCTGCTACGCTGGCCGAGCTGGAAGATGCACTCCTGCGCTGGACATTGGACCCGGCTGATCCCGCTCGCGACGTGATTGTTTATATCGTTGATCATGGTGCCGAAGGCTATTTCCTGATGAACGAAACCGCGAACCTCACGGCTCAGCAACTCGATACCTGGCTGGATCAACTGCAGGCGAGCCTGCCCGGAGACCTGGCGGTGATCTACGATGCATGTGAATCAGGCACATTCATTCCTCACCTGACACCACCACCCGGCAAGTGGCGTAGCGTCATGACCAGTGCAGATACTGGCCCAGCGGCTTTTTCCAACGGTGGCGCACTTTCCTTCTCAACCTTCTTCTGGACACAGTTTTCCCAGGGACTCACTGTCTACGACGCCTATGTGTCAGCAAAAGACTCCGTCGTGTTGTTTGAAAGTACGCAGGTCTCACAACTGGATTCTGACGGTGACAACATTCGAAGCGAACGTGAAGATAAAGATGCAGCAAGAACCTTGCGCTACGGCCGGGCCGCAGCCCAGGCAGCACAGATTCCAGTTATTGGTGTTTCAACTCCGTCCACCACGCTAAATGGTGAGAAGAGCCTTGTTTTGAGCGCATCTGATATCCGAAGCAACGTGCCAATCAGACGGGTCTGGGTGACTGTCAAATCACCTGATCAACTCACCAACGGGAACAGCGTACCGGTATTGGAAATACCCAGCATTGACCTCACGGATGCTGACAACAATGGAATCTGGGAAGCCACGTACAGTAATTTCAGTATCCAGGGAACTTATGAGTTGACATTCGTTGCGGAAAACACCGACGGCATCATTTCAGACGCCACCGGTGTGCGCACGATTATCGTGACACAAACCCAGGGCCTGGACGCGGCTGTTGGTATCGATACCGACAGGGATGGGATAACCGATGATCTTGACGCGGATGATGATGGTGACGGGGTCAATGACGTAGACGATGCATTCCCCAGAAATCCACTGGAGTATCAGGATACCGATGGGGATGGCATCGGTAACAATGCTGATGACGACGACGACGGGGACGGCATACTTGACGTAAATGACAATTTGCCCCTGGACAAGGCCGACAGCATCGACTCGGACGGTGATGGTGTTGGCGACAGCATTGACAAGTTTCCTCGGGATCCTAACGAATCACGTGACCGCGACGGCGATTTTTTTGGCGACAACGCGGACCCTGATGCCGACGGTGACGGTGTGCGGGATGATCTTAACGGCGAAGACATCTTTGAACCGGACAACACGGTAATTCAGGCACCGCTACTGCCAATTTCCGGTTCAGTTGGCAACGTCGTTGAGCACCTGCACACATTCCATACCCAGGGCGATGTCGACTACGTCATTTTTGCCACAACGGCAGGAACCCAATATCAGGTTGACCTCAAGCCAACCCAGGACACGACCGGTACCGGGCCTGACTTGATGATGACTCTGTTTGACCAGAATGATGTCATTGTCCCCGTCAGCGGTACAACCAAACCCGTCGACAACACGGCCGCCGGCCAGATCGAGACAATGACCTTTGAAGCCGCTTACGAGGGGATATACTCCCTTAGAGTTGAACAGGTAGGCCAGGTCACGGGCCTTTCCAGTGAATACAACCTCATCATTTTCCCACCAACGGGTGCGGTCGGGGGCCTGGACCTGATGGCAAACCACATTTTGTCTGCTTCCACAGTGCCGTTGCAGCAGCCGTTTGACGTGAACCTGGAAGTCACAAACCGCGGTGGCACCGCACTTGACCCCGTATCGCGGGGCGTAGAAACGCTTACCCCCCTGGGTAGAAACATCAGCGTAGCAGGCACTTTACCCAACGGCTGCGTTGAAGAAGGCGGTGCGATCAAGTGCCAGGTCGGTGACATACCAACAAACGAAAAGAGAGAGCTGAAATTGCCACTCTCCGCAAAACGTAGCGGCCGACTCAGTCTGTTTACAAACGTGACCGGGTTTGAGAACGGCGTGCCTCAGATTGACGGTGATCCCAGCAACAACACAAGTCAGCTTGTGTTTATGGTCAGCGACGATACGGATGGTGATGGTCTGCCCGACGACTACGAACTCCAGTATGGCCTGAACGTACTCGTTGATGACGCCAGCGCAGACCTGGATTCGGATGGAAAAACCAACCTGCAGGAATACCGTGAGGGTACCGAACCCAACCGTGCACAGGCAGAGACCAATGGAGACCGGGACAACGATGGTGTACCAGATGCTGACGATGCGTTCCCGGACGATCCTGCAGAGTCGGTAGATACAGACGGGGACGGTATCGGCAATAACGCTGATACGGACGATGATGGTGACGGTGTCGCCGATACGGACGACACATTTCCCCTGGATGGCTCACGGGCAAGCATCAATCGGCTCAAGAACCTGGCAACGCGCGGGTTTGTGGGAACCGGCGATGATGTCCTGATTGGTGGTTTGATCATCACCGGTACCCAACCAAAGACGGTGGTAATTCGTGCACGCGGACCCGCACTTGCTGACGCCGGTGTAACGGGCGCGTTGGCAGATCCGGAAATGGCGCTGTTTTCGGGCGCAACGGTGATAGACAGTAATGACAACTGGCAGGATCACCCGGGTGTTAACCTGATACCCGAAGACCTGAAACCAACGGCTTATCCGAGCGAAGCCGTGATCGCCACCACGCTGGCGCCAGGCGCCTACACAGCAATTGTTGGTGGCAAGAACGGTACAACCGGAATTGGCCTTGTCGAGATATTTGAAATCAGTGACACCGGGATAACGCGCTTACAGAACATCGCGACCCGGGGACGCATCCAGACGGGTGATGGTGTCATGATTGGGGGCCTGGTGATCTCCGGTACGGAACCGAAAAAGGTTGTGATTCGCGCCAAGGGGCCCAGTCTTGCGGAACAAGGGGTCCCGGGTTCCCTGGCCAATCCCAGGCTTGCAATATTCTCGGGCGCTACCGTGATAAAAACGAATGATGACTGGGACAGCCCCGACAACGTCGATAAGGAGAAGATTCCCGTCGACCTGCGGCCAACAAACAGCCTGGAAGCTACCGTCTACATGGAACTTGCACCAGGACCCTACACCGCAATTGTCGACGGTTCAGATGGAGGCACTGGTGTGGGTATCGTTGAGGTGTTTGAGGTCCTTGAATAAGGCCGGCGCGGTCCGTGCCATAGAAAGCGCCGGCGACAACATTCCACCCAATGGCCCGATTCACGGCCTATCGGGTATGGTAGTGCCCAGTTGTTGGAGCAATATTGCCCTTGGCCAGCGACGTCTGACGTAACCCAAAGAATCATGCACTCCTGGCAGCAGCTTTCTTGGCAGTTTTCTTGGCCGGCTTCTCGACAGTCTTTTCTGTCGACTCCGGCTTCAATTCGTTGTCGGATTCAGGCTCGTAATCATCACTTGCCTTTTTCTTTGCCCGCAGTTCTTCCAGTTCCTGCTCCAGCTTCTCGGTCTTCGCCTTTTCGAGGTCAAGCGTCTGCTGCAGTTCACGCTTCTCTTTCTTGACGTTCTTGAGGTCACGCTCCGCTCGCTGGTGGGATTCAACGGCATCAAACTTTTTCTTGTTCAGCGCCTTCATTTTGGCCACGATTTTTTCCGGTGCATCACCCAGCATCGTCTTGATGTTCTTTATTTCGCGCGCTTTTTGGTCCACCTGGGTTTTGAGGTTGGCGACTTCTGTCTTGTTCATCTCGGTAACAGACTTCAGCGTGTTTTCCAGCGTCGCCTTTTCCCCGTTCAATGTGGAAATGGATTCCTCGGCAGCGGCCAGCAATTTCTGCGTATCTTCCAACTGCTGCTTCAGTCCAGCAATCGCCGCCATGTGCTCGGCCTTCAATTTGGCAATAGCAGTCTCTGCTTCCGCAATCTGTTTGACGCCAGACAAAATCCGGTCCTTGAGTTCCACTTCAGAGGCATCCGGCTCAAGTCCCAGCGAATCGGTGACGGTTCGCATCAACATTTGCTTCTCTACAGCAATTTCTTTCCAAATCTTCAGGTCTAATTCCAATTTTTTCTCCGTGAAATAAAAGACGATAAGCGGGCCACCCGGTAACCCGGATGCGAAGACTACGTTTTTTTACGATAAATCGCCCGTAGAACTACAAAAAAGTGCACAATTTTCATCCCTGGGTGGATCAAAGCGCCGTTCTTTAGCCTGATGCCCGGACAGGGAAGCGCAATTTTACGCCTGCATGGCGTGTCAGTACCAGCCGCTACCAACATAAATAGGCCAGCCAGACCTGACTGGCCCGCCGCCGACTGCCTGTCGACTCCCGGTGCAGCTGGTTTGGTGGATCAGTGCTGACAATCGATTTAAACGAATTTTCGCCACACTATACTCGAATTGCATGGATCAACAGGGTCAATAGACTAGCCACTTTTTGCTGGTGACTGACATGAATCGACTCACGCTTGCCACGCTGTCTCTCGCACTACCCCTGTTCGCCCAGGCCAATACCTCCTCGGTTTTCAGCCCCGAGGTCAACGCCGGTACGCAACAGATCGAGTACCGCTCAAGTTATGTAGGTGAAGACGGTGGAGCGCCAAGTCAGTTCTCGCACCGGTTGCACTTTCAGCATGCCTTCAATGATACCTACCGGTTGCGGCTCATCGCCTCGGGCGCCAGAAGCGGCGGCAATAACCTCAGCTACAACTACACCCGGCTTGAACTCCAGCAACAATACCTGGAGAGCGAGGAGCACGGCTGGGACGCCGCATTGCGCTATGAACTGCAGATTTCGGACCGATCTGGTCGACCCGACCGCTTCCGAATTGCCTGGACCGGCAAGAAGGACATCACCCCCGATTGGCAAATCCGTGGCAACCTGATGCTGGGACGCCAGTTTGGCGCCAATCCGGCCAGCGGTGTGCAGGTTGAGACCCGGGCACAGGTGACGCGCAAGGTACCAACAGGCGGCCGACTTGGGCTGGAAATGTTCAACGATCTCAATGAAACCACCAACTTTGGCAGCTTCGATGACCAGGCACACCAGGCAGGTCCGGTCTACAAGCACCAGGTTGGCAATCTCAATGTGCTTGTCAGCTACCTGTTCGGCCTGTCCCAGGGCGCTGACGACGGCGACTTCCGGGTGCACCTGATCTGGGGCCTTTAAACGACAGTCCCTCCCCGAAAGAACCCGGGCTTAACGCTACCCGATAACATCGGGCCACAAAGCGTATGCTTGATTCAAGCGCTTGCTTGATTCTCCGATTGGAGTAAGATGCCGGTCCTGCCATCACCGGACGCTTCATTTGGCTACCATTCACGAGACTCCGCAGTCCACCAGCGACAAGGCTGATGCCCGCGAACGCCTTCTCGCGGCAGCCCTGGAAGTTTTTGCTACCAAGGGTTACGGACAAGCGTCAACCCGGGAGATTTGTCGCCGCGCCGAAGTCAATGTCGCCGGCATCCACTACTATTTCGGCGACAAGGCGTCACTCTACCGGGAAGTTCTGCTGATCCCCGAGCGGAAGGTTGGACTACCCGCCGCACTGGACGATCCCCAGATCACGCTGCACGCTGGCCTGCATGCCTGGTACAGCCACGTGATGGGGTTTGTCCTTGGGCCGGATGACGGCAACCAGCTGCGGTTACTCCTGCTGCGGGAACAGGTGGAACCCTCTGGACTACTTGAACCGGACCGGGTGGGCGTCATAGGCCTGTTCCACGATCAACTGGCGCGTTTCCTTGCCCGCCACCTGGACCTGAAAACCCCTGATGCCGCCCTTCATCAGCTGACTTTCACATTGCTTGGTATGGCAATGGTCTTTTTTGTCGAAGGACGGGCGATTCGCCAGCTTGCACCGGGATTAATCGAAACAGAAACAGCGCTGGACAAAATGGTCCAGCGGATAGTGTGTCATGCGGAAGCGGCCGTTGAAGCAGAACGGACCCGCCGTACAGGAGAAACAGAGTGAAAAGGGTGTTAACAACAGGAAAGTTGCTTGTCGCATTCATGACCATTGGCCTGATCACAGCCTGTGGCAGTGACAGCACAGAATCTGGCGCGGACCCGGCGGCTGTCCAGGCAACTGATTCGGGGACCGCCTTGAGTGTCAGCCTGGTACATCCAACTCGCGTACTCTGGCCCGAGGTTGTCACCGCAAACGGTTCGATTGAAGCCTGGCAGGAAGCCACGGTCAACACCGAAGTGAGTGGCGCACGCCTGCTGGAAGTCCTAGTTGATGTGGGTGACCACGTGACCCGGGGGCAGTTGCTGGCGCGCTTCGACATCGACCAGGCCCAGGCGATGTACACCCAGCTTGAGGCCGCCCTCACGGACGCGCTGGCTCACCAGGCAGAAGCCGCGGCCAACGCCCGTCGTGCAAAACAACTCAAGGCGAACAGCTCTGTGAGCGACCAGGACCTCATCAAGGCGGTCACTGCAGAACTGACCGCCGACGCCCAGGTTCAGCTCGCCCGGGCCAGGCTGGCAAGCCAACAACTCGTGCTCAACAACAGTCGCGTGGTGGCGCCAGATGATGGTGTTATCTCCTCCCGCAGGGCAATGCTGGGGATGGTTGCCGCACCCGGGCTCGAACTGTTCAGGCTGATCAGGCAAAACCGGCTCGAATGGCAGGCAGAGCTGACCGCTGCCGGGCTGTCCCAGGTTGAGATTGGCGACACCGCGCAGATACTGCTGGCCGATGGCAAAACCGTCACCGGTAAAGTCCGCCAGATTTCACCCTCACTGAATGCCAACACCCGCACCGGGC
This sequence comes from Pseudomonadota bacterium, assembly GCA_047947185.1. Lineage (GTDB taxonomy): Bacteria > Pseudomonadota > Gammaproteobacteria > Pseudomonadales > Azotimanducaceae > JANQJA01. The sequence goes on along the minus strand of CP170502.1, from coordinate 4,272,389 downwards.
TCGTGTACGTTGCCATCGACAGTGAGCACCTTGGAGATGCCCGAACCGGCATGTTTGCGGGTGGCACCATCAACACCGGTGAGCGAGCCGGGCTTGCGCTGCCCGCATCAACCATTGTCCAGAGAGACGGCTACGAATACGTTTTTGTTGTCGACCCCGAAGACGGTCGGGTCGCCCAACACAAGGTGATTACAGGGCGTCGATTTGCAAACCGCGTGGAGGTAGACGGTGTTGTCGAGGAGGAAGCCATTGTACTGAGCGGCGCAGCTTTCCTGAACGATGGTGACCGTGTGCGAATTGTGGAACAGGCGAACGCCGGCCCTTATACGCTGGGGAGCACCTGACATGAATATTGCGACCTGGGCAATTCGTGAACCGGTACCACCGCTGGTGCTTTTTCTGCTGTTTGTTATCGCTGGCATATTTGGCTTTCAGCGGCTCAACATCCAGGACATGCCGGATATGGAGTTCCCGGCTGTTGTCGTCTCCGCGGTGATGCAGGGTGCATCACCATCACAGCTGGAAACCGAGGTGACCCGCAAGATTGAAAATGCACTGGCGGGCATTGAGGGTATTGAACAGATGTCATCAACAGTTACCGAAGGTGCATCGACGACAATGATTCAGTTTGTCCTGGAGCGAAACCAGATAGAGGCAGTGGATGATGTCCGCGCCGCCGTTGCGAACGTTCGGGCAGAATTGCCCCGGGAAATTGAGGCGCCCATTGTCAGCAAGATCAATACCGCGGGCATGCCCATACTGACCTACACCGTGGCTTCTGATTCCATGGATGAAGAAGCGCTGTCCTGGTTTGTCGACAACGTGGTGGCGCGCAAACTGACCGCAATTCCCGGACTCGCGGCAGTTAACAGGCTCGGTGGCGTAAACCGGGAAATCCGCGTTGAAATAGAACCGGTCAAGCTGGCCTCACTCGGCTTGACTGCATCTGATGTGTCACGCCAGCTAAGGCTGGCCCAGGTACAAATGTCCGGCGGACGCGGCGAGATTGGCGATGCCCGCCAATCACTTCGTACCATCGCCACGGTCGAAAATGCCCAGGAACTTGGCAAATTCGACATTGCCCTGCCTGGTGGTCGTCACTTTCAACTGGACCAGATTGCAACCATAAGGGACACGGTGGCCGACCGCAGCCAGATTGCCCTGCTGAATGGCAAGCATGTTGTCGCCTTCCAGATCCAGCGCTCGCGCGATTCCAACGCGGTAACCCTGGCGACAGAAGTCACCAAGGCCATCGAGGAACTGGATGCTGCTGCCAACGTGGAATTCGAGCTGGTGCTTGACCTGGTCGAACGCATTGAACACGAGTTCAAGTCCTCCATGACCATGCTCTTTGAAGGTGCGCTGCTCGCAATGATTGTGGTCCTGATCTTCCTGCGTGACTGGCGGGCCACGCTGATATCGGCAACGGCACTACCGCTCTCCATTATCCCCACCTTCGCCATCATTTACTGGATGGGTTTCTCGCTGAACATTATTACCATGCTTGCCCTTACCCTGGTCATCGGGCTACTGGTCGATGACACCATTGTTGAGGTGGAGAACATTGTCCGTCACCTGCGCAATGGCAAATCCCCATTCGCCGCGGCCATGGACGCCGCCACGGAAATTGGCCTTGCTGTGGTCGCAACCACCATGACGCTGGTTGCCGTTTTCCTGCCGACCGCATTTATGGGCGGGATACCCGGCCTGTTTTTTCGCCAGTTCGGCTGGACGGCTGTTATCGCGGTGCTCGCCTCCCTGGCTGTGGCGCGCCTTATCACCCCCATGCTGTGCGCGAAGTTCCTGAAGCCGCACACCGGGCAGGCACCGGAACCCGGCGCCGTTATGAACGGTTACCTGCGTTTTGCAGGGCTGGCGCTTCGGCACCGGTTCCTGACCTCACTGTTCGCCGCGCTGTTTTTCTTTGGCTCGCTTGTGGGCCTCGCTTTCCTGCCCCAGGAGTTTGTCCCCTCGGGCGATTTTTCACGCACCTCAGTCACCATTGAACTGGCACCCGGTACGCCGCTTGAACAAACCACTGCTGTGGCCGAATCAGTCCGCCAACGCCTGTCGGACATGCCTGAAATCAGCAGTATTTTCACCACCATAGGCGCAACTACCGGCGGCATGTCGAGCCGGGGTGGTAGCGGTGCACCCAGTATCGGCGATATCCGCCGGGCCAACCTGACGCTTAACCTTGTGCCTGCAAAAATGCGGGACAGGTCCCAGGCAGACATTGAAAAAGACATACGTACTCGCCTGCGCAATGTGCCTGGCGCACGGTTTACCGTTGGCTACGGCGGCAGCGGCGAACGGCTGCAGCTGAATCTCACATCAGAAGATCCCATTCTGCTTAAACGCAGTGCAGACAACGTCATGAAAGAGCTGCGCGCCATTCCAGGGCTTGGCAACATCACTTCCAATGCCAGCCTGCTGCGTCCCGAGGTATTCATTCGACCCGACTTCGCCCGCGCCGCTGAACTTGGCGTAACAACCACGGCAATTGGCGAAACAGTGCAGGTCGCCACAGCGGGCGATTATGAGGCGGCACTCGCCAAGATGAACCTGCCCGAACGCCAGGTTGATATCCGTGTGCAACTTCCCTACTCCGCGCGTCAGGACCTTTCGACCATTGAACAGCTGCGCATTCCTGGGGCACACGGCCTGGTCCCCCTGGCCGCGGTGGCTGACGTCAGCATTGGCAGCGGCCCTGCCCAGATTTCCCGCTACGAGCGCGCACGGAACATCCAGATTGACGTTGAACTCGGCAGCATGCGGCTGGGTGAAGCGTCGAAAATCATCGATCAATTGCCCAGCCTCAAACAGCTACCCCCGGGTGTCAAGAAACTGGATGTCGGCGACGCCGAGCAGATGAAAGAGATGTTCGGCAGCTTTGGCATTGCCATGGTCACCGGAATCCTGTGCGTGTTTATGGTGCTGGTACTGCTGTTCAAGGACTTCCTGCAACCCATTACCATCCTGGCTGCGTTGCCGCTCTCGATTGGCGGCGCGGTCCTGGCCCTGCTCATCGCCCAGGCTTCATTTTCCATGCCTGCCGTCATCGGGCTCCTGATGTTGATGGGCATCACCACCAAGAACTCGATCCTGCTGGTGGATTATGCCGTGGTTGCCATGCGCAACGGGATGAACGAGGTTGATGCCTGCCTGGACGCTTGCCGAAAGCGGGCAAGGCCAATTGTCATGACAACACTTGCCATGGCAGCGGGTATGGCGCCCGTTGCCCTTGGGCTGGATGCAGACACCAGCTTCCGTTCGCCCATGGGCGTTGTGGTCATTGGCGGGCTGCTGACATCAACCGTACTCAGCCTGGTGGTGGTCCCGGTGGTTTTCACTTACGTGCTGGACGTCGAGCGACTCATGGCGCGAATATTCCGCAGGCCCGCTGGCAGCGATGCCATTCCATTAGCCCAGGGTTAATCCGCTTCGCGTCGGTACCGCGTTTCGGTGTGAAGGTTAGCTCAGGTATCGGCCAAAAAACTCGAGGGTCCGCTCCCATGCAAGCGTTGCCGCGGGCTGGTCATAGCGGGCGGTAGAGTCGTTGTGGAACCCGTGGTTAACATTGTCATACATGTGCATCACGTATTCCGCGCCGTTGGCCTTGAGTTGTTTCTCATAGTCGGGCCAGGTCGCATTTACGCGTGTGTCGAGCCCCGCAAGCTGCACCATGAGCGGCCCACGGACGTTTGCCTGAAGCTCCGGGGCGGCTGGTGTGCCATAAAACGGCACCCCGGCATTCAGCGCACCGGGAATGGTTGCGGCCAGCATGTTGACCACGTAACCACCAAAACAGAACCCCACTGCACCCAGCTTGCCATTGCCGCGTTCGTGAGCCCGAATAAAGTGCGCTGCTGCAATAAAGTCCTGTTCGATCCTGCTCCTGTCGAGCCCCCGTTGCAGGGTGCGCCCCTGGTCATCGTTACCGGGATAACCGCCAGCGGGATAGAGCGCGTCCGGCGCAAAGGCGATAAACCCTGCTTTGGCAAAACGCCGGGCCACGTCTTCGATGTAAGGATTCAAGCCCCGATTTTCGTGCACCACAAGCACCGTTGGCACCTTCGCATTCGCCGCGCCGGCTTCCGCAACTGGCAGGACAAGATAACCACGCCCTTCCCCGTGACCGAGCGGAGACGGAAACAACTCGTAAGTGGCGCGAATGTCCGGATCGGTAAACGACACCTGCGCCGCCAGGGCATAGTCCGGCGTAAGCGCTGCGGTGAGACTCACCAGAGGAATGCCGACGGCCAGGGTTGAAAGGCGCGCCAGGAAAGTTCGCCGGTCAATAATGCCGTGGGCATATTCGTCGTACCAGTCAAAAGCTTCCTGGGGAATTGGTCGGGTTTCATCCTGCATCAGTCAACACCCTTTCGAGAAGAAGTCATCGCCAAGGTTAACCCGGCTGATCATGCCAATTGAAGCAGTTTCTGCCTGGTTGACGCGGCAGATCAGGCGTCTTCCTCAACCCAATAGTCGGCCATCAACTCGCTGGACCAGACAGGTTGGATAACACGCGTTCTTGGCAGGAACTCGGTCATCACCGGTTTAAGATCAATCACCGGCGTACCATCAATGGCATCAAGTTCCTCAACCACCAGGGTCCGGTCTTTGATGGATACCACACGACAGATAGTGCTGCCGAGGCGATTGGGCCGATTTTTGCCACGCTGCGCAAATATCCCGATCTTCGGCCAACTTTGGTTGTTCCTGGGGTGGCGCGCACCTGTCACAATCTTTGATGTTTCGACCCGGTCGAAAACAAAGATGACCTCCACGTGCGAGAAATCCTGCAGGCCATCCAGGGCTTCAGGTTCAATTGAATCGACCAGTTGGATACTGGACCGCGTGTTGCCCCAAAAGTCATCCTCGGGGACATCGCGCGCTGCTTGCACATAACCCACTGGTTCTATCTGGTACTGCATGGTCATCCTCAGGGTTTGGCCGGGTGCCCTGGCCGGAGACTAACTTCCGGTTCCGTCATCATCGACCGGCTTTTGCTTCAATATCTTTTTCCCGGTAAACATCGCGGAAATAATGCCCCCACCCTCCCGGACTTCGGTGACAACCACCGCCGCTATGTGCAGGACGATCAGAAAACTCAGCACAAAAAAGTTGTATTCATGGATTGTGATAAACGGCTTCCGGAAGGTGCGCATGCTTTCATAAGCCTGGGCATCGTACATCTGCGGCGCATACGGAACCAGCGTACCTGGCTGAACTCCTGCTGCTGCAACCCACTCGGCAATCCAATGCCCAAAGGGTGGATAGAACAGATCGGTACCAGCAAGGACCAACCCGGTTATGGCCTGGGTGGTTAACAGGAAAAACAGGACCAGGACACTCAAGCGGCCCAGCGGATTGTGACCGACGTATTGCTCGGGCCGCCCGGACATGAAGGCTGCAATATAGCGTTGCGTCTCCTGCAGGTATCCCTTGCCACCTGGCAGAATTGCTTGCCATCTCGCATATCGGTTTCCCCTGAAAGCCCAGCCGAAGCGCCAGAACAGGTTCAGGACAAAAGCATAGCCAACCAGCGTATGTAGCTCCTTGAGCAACACTTTTCCATCGTTGGACAAGCCAAGCGTGCTGCCGTTGAGAATCACCAACCCGATCGCCACTAACACCATAACGCAAAGCACATTGATCCAGTGGAACCAACGGGTCCCTGCATCCCAGACGCTGTAACTCATCAGACCAGACATGAAACCATCCTCATCACTACACAACACGCCGCAGCAGACCGGTATAATCACCGGTTGCAGCGGGTCATTCTGCGAATTCTGCCACCACGGCAACTACCGTCTGCTGATCATCCGATTCGATGATGCATCGATACAAACCCATATTGTAATCACTATAGGCCGTAATTCGGGATCCCGCCCCCTGTAACTCTCGCTCCACTTTCAAAAAGTTGCCCGTTTCAAGCTGGGTAAGCACGCTCTGTTCAGAGATTCCCGGCCGGAAATTTCCGCACAGGTAAACAACTTCCTTTCGTGCCTCCTGCCAGACGAATGCAGTTGCCACCAACAATGTAACCAGCCCCAGGCAGGCCAGGCCCAGGTATGCCCGCCCTAGCCATCCTCGAACCTTCAGGGTGCTACGCACGACGGACTCCGTTCACAAACGCGTTGGGCAACAATCGCCTGGTGAGGACCATTCATAATGTCGACCCGCAAAGAATCATCAAGGAAGCCCAGGCTCGTTTGATCAGATGCCCGGGCATATTCTTGAAAAGCCGTCTTGCGGCGTAATCGGGACAATCATCGCGCGTTTCAAGGCCAACCTATGAATGAAGTCGTTCCTGCCTTCTGTCTTCGTCCAGACTTCGAGGGCTATGCAAACCGATGAAATTACCATCAGGATCCTCGACGATCGCAAATCTCGCTCGCCACGGTGGATCGCAGGGCGCGAGATGCCCAACGTAACCCGCTGATATCAGCTCATTGTACTTTTCATCAACTGCGGTGCGAGAAACAAACTCAAAATTGAATGTCGCTTTACTCAGCCGCCCCGGGCTCTCAAATTTTGGATCGTAGCTCAGTGTGAGAGCAGATGTTCCAAACTCAAAGTAGACTTCACCATCCCAGCTGGCTCGCGCAAAAACATCGCTTACTTCCTCGATGCTGAGCCCCAGGGCAGAGTAAAACTTTTTTGTCGCTGCCAGGTCTGCGACAAAGAGATATAAACCGAATAGTCGAGGGCGAACAGTGGTCACGTGCCAACCTTTACTCTGACACCTGCCACAAGTTTACATTGCGAACTGATCCCGGGATACAGTCTTTGGCCGCAACCGAAAGGTCAGGCTCGCCGATCAACTTCGTCTCATGCGCCACTCTTTATGCGTCGCTCTTTATGCGCCACTCTTTATGCGTCGCGCTGCTCAGCATCAGACCTGAGATCAGCCAGGTACTTGACCAATCGATGTTCATCATCACGGATCTGCTCTATCCAGATTTTGCCAGCACCCGTCGAATAGTCTGCCAACAGCATACGGTCAAAGTCTGCTCGCTGGTACGGACTCAGGTCACCAATATTTTCAATCATCTCCGTTCTATAGACGTACAAGGCCTGATACTCCGCAAGCACCAGTTGCGCCTCATCATGCGAGAGTGATGTTTGCGACAACAGCGTCTCAACAAAGTCGTTTTTTTGCCCAAAATCGGCATTGAGTTTTCGACGCACCTCACGCAATGCGGGATTTCTGACCCTCTCCATATGTAACTCCCGCAGCCATTGCTGGCGTATGAGCTGGCTGTTCTTTCGTAGTTCTTTGCCGCCGTTTCGGACCTGGATCGCCAGGTAAATCAGGGTGACCAGCACCGCAACGCCGCCAAACAATTCTCCTATAGCGCCAAGTGCCGTCCAATTCATGTCCATTCCCCTGCAGGCACATCGCATCTGCCTCTACAAAAGGCCAATCCGTACCGCTTCTTGTAAGGGCAGCAAACGGACCCTGCCAAGTCGGCCATGTTCAAGCCAATGCCATGTATCATTTCCGATTACTCTTTCTGATCACCAGTTTCAATCCTGACCAGACTTGATCTATCGCGCAGACTTTTACATCGACCAGTCCTGGCGGCAGCGCAATTTCACGGACTTTATCTTCTGTAACGTCAGTCAAAATGCCGGATGCCTTTTTGGGCCAGCAGACCCAAATCATTCCATTCTGGAGGATCTGCCTCATCGCAACATCGAGTTGTTCCGTGAGTTCTGCTGTGGATTGGGTAAACAAAATGGCAATGTCCAGGTTGCTTCTCAGTCGAGTCGAGATCTTGATACCACTGGGGAGTGGGTGAAGCAAATCCAGGAAGTTATCTGGCGCATTTTCAATCCGGACGCGCGAATGCGCTTTAATGCCGAGTTTCTTACCCAGGGGGGTTGTAGAGTATCCAGCCATAACTCAGCCCTGTACCGACGCACAACACGAGCTTACCGTGTCACGAGATTTCAACCGGTTGTTTGCAGATACGATCGTCATACAAAATCCCCTTGCCTGATTCCGATACCTGGCATCAAGCGCGTGGCATAAACCCGTCGACCTGGCGGCGATTAACAGCCTTTGGTTTGTGGCGCTCCAGCACTTTGGGCCAGGTGTTGACAAACTCGTCTACCAGTCTTTCAAATGCTTTCTGTTCGTTCTCTCTCCGCGCTTCATCAGCAGAATCCCGGCTCCCCCAGGACGTTGAAAATGTCTGCGCCCTTTCCGTAACTTCATATGCTGAATAGATATAACCTGTGCGGGTATCAAGCAGTAAACCCGAGCAGGTTGTTATTGCCGATATCTTGCGGGTTGGAGAAAGCCCAAGGGTAACAACGGTCAGGGGTTTGGATACATCGGTATCAAAAAACGACGTGTCGAATGTATACAGAAACACCAGGTCAGCCTGAAGCCTCGATGCCGCGGCGCGAATCTCACCGTCACCCTCAAGACGATCCGGGAGCAGGAGGCGATTTACGGAGACCAGTCCGTTGACATCCTCCAGCCTGTTTATCCGTTCCAGGTACACATCCTCGTTGAGTTCCTTCGCCAGCACAACTGAATATCGGCCACTTCCATAAGTGCCGCCGTGCTGACTGAGGTAGTGATTACTATAGGAAGGCGACTGCACCCTGACCACAGCGATACTTGCCGGAAAAGGATTTGAAGGTCTGGTCTCAAATCCTGCGTGTATATCCTGCGACTTAAAAGCCTGCAAATCAGCTTTCGCGCCCGGCGGTATGTAAGTGGCACAACCCGATACCAGCAGCAATATTGCAATCACAGCCAGAACTTTCATTTAGTCTCCCTAATGAACAAACCACCGGTTTGAGCCACCAGTACCTCATGGCGCTCCGCTTTGACAGCTTACGGCAAAAAAAAAACCCCTCCCCAACGTGACCTTCATTTTACGCGTCACGCCCGGAACGCTTCGGGAAAGGAGAACGGTCGGACAATTCATTCCAGAGTGGTGACATGGCATCTATGACCTTTCGGCTGGGTTCGAAAGTGGCTTCATCAATGAGCCCGGCTTTGAACTGGTATTCCGCGTTTTCGTTAATCATTCTGTTCACAAGCTGCAGGCGCGCAATACGAAAACGTTCCTGCTTTGATAGCACGTCCAGACACTTCGGATCTGGCCAGCCTGAATCGTAGAGCCTCGCATAAATTTCTATCAGCTCGGGTGACGATGCCTCGGCCAACATCCACTCGGCACGCATCTGTTGGGTTTGCGTACGATTTCGCGCCAACTCGACCCGCCTCGTTTCGTCCATTGATTTCGTGTTCTGCCGGACCTGAATCGAGAGGTAGACAAGCGTGGCCAGTACAGCCACTGCACTGAGCGCCTCCGCAATTGCCCCCAGCGCATCCCAGCTCATACGAAACTGCCTGCAGGGAACCGGCCGTACTTCAACCGCAAGTCATGCATCTGGCAATTCATCATGCCTGGGATGCTCTCCAGCGAACTGGTACCAACCCGGTTTGGCCAAGCAGAAAATTTCGCTCTCCAGTTCAAAGTTCTGTTCGTCAAAAGCGCCCGCCTCCATGATGTAGCGAGATGGTTTCAGCAGGTAAAAGAGGTTGCTGCCACAAATCTTGCAGAATCCTCTCTCTGCCCATTCAGATGAGGCGTACCTGACAATATTCTCTTCACCCTGGAAAGATACTGAGCCGACTGAGGCCGCCATGGCCGGACCACCACTCCATCTCCGGCACATTTTGCAGTGACACGCATGGATATGCGGATCAACATCCCTGGCTTCAAACTTGACGCCACCGCACAAGCATTGACCTGAACCATCCATCTCAGAAAATCTCCCCGGTCGCAAAATAAGGTTGAATTATGCCGGTTTGGCCGGCAGTCCAGGGTCGCTCAGGCACTGCTGCCAAAAACGGTGTGACCTGCTGGACCGTTCGACCCAGATGACAATTTGAAACCTGCCGCCCCTGATTCGACAACAAAGTCCCACGATCGCTTTTCGACGTTAAGCCGTCCATAAATCGCAGTGTACGATCATCGTTACGGACATCGCAAAGTCTGTTTTCCAGCGATCGTTTGCCACCACTTTCCAGTCAACACCAATGAACGTGCCGACAAGCACAGAGAAAGACTGGGCGAAATAGAGCCAATCGCGTCCCGGTTCTTGCGGGGCAAAGTAGAGATACGGCTATAACTTCATGTCACTGTGCGTTTCACCGCAGTTACCGTAAACGTGTGCCAACGCTTCTCTGCTCCCAACGCCGTTGTTCCTTCGTAATTTTTCTCATCCATTCCTTCAATCTCAAAATCAACAAACAGAGATCGGACCTCGTCAATCGAATGCGAAATTACATTGTAGGGACTCCCGGCCTGCACCCATGTATCGTTCGGACCGAGAAATGTGCCGACAAACACACCGCCGGGCATTAATGATGAGCCGATCCGCTTCCAGGATTATTCAAACTCTGTGGCCGGACAGAAAAAGAGGCTAAATGTCGCAGCAATGAGTGAGGCGTTCGGATAGTCGAAAGACAGAAAACTTTCACAACTGAAGTGTGCATTTGCGTCATCACCAAACTGCTGTATGCACATATCTATGGCCCCGGAATCAACATCAAATGCATGGACCTCAAAACCTTCCGAGCGAAGATAGCCCACGTTCCTTCCCGCGCCACAACCACAATCAACAGCTATTTTCGGCAAGCCGTTTCGTACACGGCTCTGCGCAAATTTCAGGGCCGGATGCACGGGATTGTCTTTGGTCTTCTCGTAGTAGGACTTCCAGTCGCTCATATTCTCTCCAAAATGTACAACACCAGGTTTTGCTACCACGCGGTTCTTGCACGCTGGATGCGCACGCAACCGCGACGGGTTGCAATGATGTCAATCGCTTCGATAGTGCGCTCTTCCACGTCAGGGCCCCTCGGATAAGCCAGGCACGTCACGCCCGGCTGATCGATGCGAACTTGAAGGAAGCCCGGGGCAGCGAAACAGGGCGAACATGAGCTGACTGTTAGAAGCCATTTTTCATGATGTTCCTGATTCTTGCCTTTACGGATGGCGCTTCATCCCTCATGCCCATTTCACACAACTTTTTCGTTTCTTCTGTGTATTCAGGGTATTGAAGGGACATTTCATAAAAACCATTGTACGCCCAGGCCCTGACAAATTTATTCCTGTCCACAAGACAGTCCCGCAAAAATAATTCAACACCGCGCTTTTCCACCGCGCCAATAGGCATATAGGGAACACATTGAAGAATATGCAGCCTGGCCTCCCAGTTCTCGAGTTCCTGGGCAAGCTTATATACGGAAGCAATCTCACGGGCATTCAGTTTGTGCTTATTTTCCAGGTGATGCTTTAGAAGCCAGGTGGCTCCTTTTTCGAGCGTTTTATGCTGTGCGAGTTCGATGATGCGCGGGACGAAGTGTTTTTCCTGACAAAAACGGTGGTAGATGGCAACGATGTCACTTGAAGATTTACCATCCCAGTTTTCCAGCGCTTTGACTACAGGGGGTGATGACCCATAGACTTCATGTTCTGCATCTCTGCAAGTCATTTCAGTCAAATCACTCTCTCGGTTATTTTCGCATCGACTATCAGGTCACTGAGGTCATCATCCGGTCCAGTACCACGGAATGATCTCAGATCAGCTTCGGTTTCCCATTCCTCGTAGACGTTTACACGATCCTCGTCTATCGGATCAGCGGCGACAACAAAATCCAGGCAACCGTTCGTCGAGCGTGCCTGAACCATCGCCGGGTAAGACGAATCCAGGAACAGCTTGCGTTTCCCTGGCTTAACGTAAAGGTGTCCAGAAACAATCACCACGGTCGTCTACCCTATGTTTGTATAAAGCATAACCTGAACAATACTCACTATCGATTACAGGCGTTGTTGTTACGCGATCAGACTCAGGACGCGGGAACGGCAGACCTGGCCATCTCTTTGACCCAGGTTCGGTCTTTATCAACCAGGCTGAAGCCGCAACTGCAATAAAGACCATAAGCAGGGTCATTAAATCCGGCTGTGCCGATCTTCGCACTGTGCATCCCCATCTCTTTCATGCGCCGAAGCCCTTCGAGGTTAGTCGCCTTCCCGAGCCCGAGTCGACGGTATTGTGGCCGCGTGCCGACAGGTTCGAACGAGCCAACCCCAAGCTTTCGATCGAGCCATCCAATACAGTAAGCGCCAAAGCGGCCTGTCGCATCTTCCGCAACCAGGTCCAGCGATGGCTCAAAAATTTCTATTGACCGAACGCGACGGTATTGCTCAATCGTAAAGCTCGATTTGAACCATGCGTCTCGATGGGTGGCTACACGCTCCTCGAAGTCTGATTCATCCACGCTTCTTAAGCGGTAGCCAGCAGGAACCTCAGGCTGCTCGATCGGTGCAGACAGGCTGCGAGTCAGCGAGTACTGAAAATGCCCTGTGGGCTCGAACCCGGCACGTTGCAGGAAACGCTTGCGGGGTTCATCACAATCCAGCGCCGAAACCATGAGGAGCGTTTTGCCATAATCCTTCCCGGGCAGGTTCTCGCTCAGGGCATCCTCCCATTCGCTCATCGAACCAAGCTCCAGGAGCCATGGATAGAAGGCTGGAAATTCGGATCGACGCGTCTCGAGCCACGCAAGCACGTCCGCTGCGATCGACGAGTCGAAATCTATGTTTGTCCGCAAATCGAACGCTATTGGTGCGTTAGGTGCAAACCACGCGTAGGCCGCTATGCCTTCACCGTCGTACCAGAGTCGAATATTTTCCCGGGGGGCGGAACCGGGCAGCCGCCACGCCACGTCGCTGTTCAGGAGATAGCTGACATGAGGCCAACGCGATTGCGCGTTTGATGTAACGAGAGAGAGTAGGTCTTCAATACGTTCCCGCGAAAAAGGAACCGATCGGAAAGCTGTCATGAGAACTCCGGATCAAATAGCAACATAGGTCCAACCAATGTTGCGAGTCCGTTCGACTTCATCTTCATCTTCATCTTCATCTTCAAATTTAAGGAATCGCCGACCCATCTTTGCGCACAAACCGGCCATCCGAATTTGCGCTCATCAGATCAATATCAGAGCAGGTCGTGAGGTCGTCCGGATGGCGGGAGCCTATCTCAAGATAGATGGCGGTCGCTGATGATTCGTTGATCAGATGATGCCCGTTGCCGGATCCTTTTGGAAAGGCAGCACAGTCACCGGCGCAGAGCCGGGTTTCCGCATCATCCTCCACCAGCTTCAATTCCCCTTCAAGTACATAAACAAACTCATCCTCATGGCTGTGCCAGTGTCGCTGACTGGACCAGGCGCCGGGCGGCAACGTCATCAGGTTGACGCCAAAATCTGAAAGCGCACCCGCATTTCCAATTCGCCGCCGGGTCCGTTCTGCGCATGGCGCATCGAAGGGGGGTGGATAACCGGAACCGAGATGTACCGGTACTGACGAGACATCAATCTTTGGCATGTTTCCCTCCATCGGCAGGGCGGCGCCCGCCCAGGGCAAATAGCGTTCAAAATCCCCCGGTCGCGACGGGAGATTTTCCATTGGCAAAACGCCCGACTTCGTAATTCACGCGGGCAGGAGACATAGTGAAAAAGCGACGCTTTTGACGTCTGTGAAAAGCTGCATTGTCAGGCAACACTTTCATTCTCCCCTGGACAACTTGCTTTCAAATACCGCCAATTGAGCCTCAAACGCGCGTTTGTAGGCTGGCCGTGCTTCGCCACGCCGGACATAAGCGCCAAGATTCTGATAGGAATCCAGAATGCCACAACCGCTCAGCCTGCGGAGCACCTGCACCATCAATAAATCACCCGCGCTGAAAGACCCATCGAGCCACTCACCTTCACCGAGGCGGGCGGCAAGGTCGTCAAGGCAACGACGGATTCGATCTTCAACAAGGTGAAGGCGCTCCTCATGCCACGCCTTATTGCTCTCTGAAAACATTGCAACTTCGCGCTGAACGATCACAGGTTCCACTGTGGAAAGCGCACAAAACATCCAGGTGATCGCGCGGGCCCGAGCATTCGTTTCGCGCGGTAGCAAGCCAGGGCGCTGCTCCGCAATATGGAACACGATAGCGCCCGACTCGAACAGGATAAGATCGCCCTCCTCGTAGGTAGGTATTTGCCCGAAAGGCTGAAGGGCGCGGTGGGGGCTTTCCTTCATTTCGCTGAATGAAACAAGGCGAACCTCGTATGGTTGTCCAACTTCCTCCAGAGCCCAGCGAACAGGCATGTCTCGTGCGAGTCCTCGGCCACGATCAGGTGATGCTTCAAATGCAGTGATAGTCGGAATCATTGATGTGCCTCCTGCAATGCCCAACGAGACTGGAGAAGAACCGTCCAACACAAGCATGCGACCGAATCATGTGGCGTTATGCTGCCGCGGAGCACCGGCGAGACTTCCACCTTGATGCTGACACCGCCCGCCGCGATCTGCAGCCGCTGGACTCGACCAGCCTCGCCCGCCGCGGCCGTTACCTTTGCACCTTGAATCACCCGACGGATCTTGTCCGCAATCCGGCCAAGGCCACCCTCAATTGCCCCGAACGCATTATCGCGATCGTCCAGCGGCAGATAGGTGAGATCTATATCGACGGACAGGCGCGGGAAATCACAGATAAAGAGGTTGATTGCCGTGCCACCTTTCAACGCAAAGCAAGGTTCGGAGGCAACCAGTGGTAACACTCGAACCACAGGCTCCACCTGACGGAAGTAGGGATTACTCCTATCCAGCATGAAAAGCTTCTGGCACTGTTATCTGGTAGCGCTTGTCCAGTTTTCCACCACGGGTCACCAGGCGCTTGCCCCGCCCCAGATCTACCGCATCAACTTCAACGCGCTTCAGCCACGGATAGTCGTAGCGAGTGGCAAAAAACAGGAACAGGCGCTTTGCCTCATTGTGGAGACAAGACTGTAAAAGCGTGTTCACCACAGCGGGCCGCAGTGAGGTCAACCCCTCGAACAGCTCGGCGGCAAATGTAAAGGAGGTAGGAGTATCGTCCACCTGGCTCAACACTTCGAGGATCGCGCGCTCGGGTGCCGAGCCCTGCATCGTCCAATCACGCACCTGCGTAGGCAAATGCACCCAAGCTGCCTCCGTGTCGCCTTCGAATAGCTTCCTGCGATGGAAACTCCAGCTCACGTCCAGCGGGACCTGCTCCACCCAGCCCGGCAAGCGATCCTGCGTCCATACATGAACAGCAGCATCACCACCGAGCGAGAGGTAATGCGCCAACCCCTGGCGATTCAGGGCGCTTACTCCCCCAACGTGCAGTTGAAATCCCCCAAGCCGTTGCAATCCAAGGATGACGCCCTCCCAGGTAACGGGGTGACCTGGGCGGGCGTAGACGCGACTGCCCAGTTGCGTCAGCCAGTCGCTCTGTACGTATTTTTGAACCAGCTGGGGCGAATAGCCGTTTGCCGTCAGCCAGATGCTGGGAACGGCGACCCCTTCCGGGATCACGCGTATCAATCGGTTCAGCTTCTCGTCTTTCTGTCTACTCATGGTATATTTTTATCGATATCACCAAACTATCTCAACAGCTTAGTTCATTATTTTTTACATAACTATACCGTAAGTATACTTTTTCTTATTTTAGGAAACCAATCCCGCCTAAACCCCGAATATTTTTATACAAATGTGTGTTGCTCTTGACCCTCACCAAAGGCCGAGGCATCAACAATCACCTGATGCTTCCTATCCGCCGTGGTGCTTGCCACAAAACCCTGGATTGTCCCCTTGCTGGTCCGCATCTTTGCGCTTTCATTGTCGGTGACATTACTCTGCACTTCCCGGGTTTCTTGCCCTGGCCCATCCGGGGTTCCGCTGTGAACAGATACGACTCGATTCGATCAGCCGCCTTCTCAAGTGTCTTCACCACCTGCGCACGACGCGTTGCCTGCGCGGTCTCGCCCTGCCGATCACTGGCCCGGTGGGCATCAAGGTGTTGTATAATCTGGCCACGCAAGGATGGCGTTGTTCTGGTAAGAATAGAGGTTGACGTGCAGTTGGCCGACGGGCACGATTCCAGTTTAGGGGCGACCCAATAAAAGCTAGACGCCCAGATTGGACGGATCCTGGTACCGTCAGAGCAAGAAGTACGGAATGCCCCACTGATGACGAATGAACTCGAGAAGCTGGTTCGACAAACGGAGTCAGATCTATCCGGGCGGGCCAGGGCACTGGCCAATGCCGACCGGTCAACCAAGGGCAAACTACCCAGGTTTTCAGTAGCCATTGTCATTTGGACAATAGTAGTTCTTCTGGTGGCCTTCAGGTTTGACGATATCGCACTGCTTGTGGGTGGCCCTACCGAGGCCAAAATCGAGACGGACCTTGGCGAGCTGCTACAAACTACCAGTGCGTCACTACACGCCTACGAAATCGCAAACGGAGTCCTGCCGCCCATCCTGCCCAATCCGGCCATCCGGGGGCTGGTGCAGTACGAGCGACATTCGGATATTGCGTTTACCTTGAGCGCAACCATTGGCGAGGTCACAGTAGAACTTGAGTCAAACGCACTGCATCCGCGTCGGAAGATGGACAACTAGTGCAGAGTTGGACGAAAGCAGACCTGGTGCTGATGGGGCTGGCAATCGTGCTCACTGTATCCATGCTCGGGTATCGTGCTTACCAGCACATCCGATATGAGCTCGAAGCGGACCAGGTCACCCAGAACATCCAGGCTGTTGCCGATGCAGTAAAACAATTCCACGACAATACAGGGCGGTGGTTTCCCAAACCAAAAGAGACCGAGACGCGCATGCGCGTCTACCTTGACCCGTTCCACGAGTCGACACCTGACTATCAGGGGCTGAATCAGGAGTGGCTGTGGCGTGAAAACAACTTCGGTATGGTACTGCAACTGGTAAAGTTTGCTCCAGGTGTTGATACATCCCTGACCCGACACCTGTTCGCCGAGCCGTTCCGGAAGTACGAGCCATACCTCAGGGTTCTGCTCGACAACGGACCGAAGAGCTTGGATGAAGCGGAGATACTGGTACGGGTCCAGAATCGGCTGCCAGACGGGAGCATCGCGATTGTCGATGATAATTATTTTGTCGTCGATCTCCGGAGGCTGATCCATGTCGAATGACCTGGACGATTTAATCAGGCAATCCGCCAATGAGACCCTGGACGCCGTCGGTATTGGCGAGGAGACAGTGGCCGTCGCGCCGCTGTTCAATCATCCCTGGGGCGTCGGATTCTCGTGGCTGCTTTGCGTGGTTGTGGCGCTGTTTCTGTATGAGAGCCCGTTGCCAAGGGAGCGATCCGTCGGCGCGAGGAGTGTCGAGACAGATCTCAGTGTCGCGATGTACCACGTCGCGCATCGCGTGGAAACCTACCGGCGGTTTACTGGCAACCTGCCCGAATTCCTCGACCCCGCTTGGAGTGAGTCAGAGAATGTCGAGTACGTGCTGACCGATACGGGATATGAACTCATTGGCAAACAAGGTGGCCTCGAGATCACCTATCACCAGGGCGATAACCCGGAGGCGCTGTTGCACTTCGAACTATCTGAGGATACGGAATGAGCCTCAATCACTGGCTGGTAAAGGCGGCCACCAGCATTGAGAAGGCGCAACCCTTGCCGGCAACCTTCAAGCTGGAAGGTGACATCGTCGCCAAGTGGAACGCTGTTGCCCGTTCTTCCGGCATCGATCCGGCAAAGCTGGCCGACGCAGCCGCAGCGTACTTCGGCATTCGGCGCGCTGACTTGGCAAGGCTGGAAAGCGATTTTGCAAAGCAGGTGCCAGAAAGCATTGCCCGCACCAACCTGGTTTTGCCGGTGGTCGTTGAGGGCCAGCACGCACTGGTCGCAACTGCGGACCCCGCCGACACAGCAACCCTGGACGAGTTGGCGTTTTCGCTTGGCATGCAGATAGAAGCCTGCGTCGCAACACCGGGTGAAATCGAATCGGCGCTGGCCAATGTATTCGGTGAAGACGGGGGTACCTTGAAGGACTGGGGTTTAGTCCCAAGCTCGCTGCTGGCCGCTGAACTCGTCCTCCGACGGATAGACGGTGCGGCGATCAATACCGGTACCAGTGCCACTTCAAAGCTGTTTGCGGAGATCCTTCGGCGTGCGTATCACTTGAACGCCTCGGACGCCCACATCCAGCCTTATGGTGATGGTGCGGTCGTCCGCAACCGCATTGACGGCGTGTTATATCGTGCCGTCAACCTGCCCGCCACAGTCCACCAACACCTCATTCGCCATGTGAAAGCAGCCGCGGGCATGGATCCGACGAAGCATATGATTCCCCAGGATGGGGAACTGCGGATGGAACTGGAACACAAGGAAATCGACCTGCGCTTGTCTGTGATTCCTGTCGGTTCCAGTGAGCGGCTCGTTATTCGACTATTGCCGCAGAACCAGGTCCGTGGACTCAGCATGTTGCGCCTCGATCCTGTCGAGCAGGAGAAGCTTGAGAACCTGTCACAACTTGCCGACGGCATGATCCTGATGACCGGCCCCACGGGGTCCGGCAAGACATCCCTGCTTTATGCCATGCTGGCGAAAAAGAACACACCCGACATCAACATCATGACGGTCGAAGAGCCGGTGGAGTACCGCTTGCGCGGCGCCTCCCAGATTGATGTGGACCCGCGCACCGGCCTGACTTTCGCGCGCGCGCTCCGCTCTATCCTGCGACAGGATCCGGACGTGGTCATGATCGGCGAGATTCGGGATGAGGAAACCGCAGGCATTGCCGCACAGGCTGCAATGACGGGTCACTTCGTTTTATCAACGGTACACACGCTGGATGCGCTACTCGCAACGGTCCGAATGCGCGATCTCGGCGTATCTTCCGCCACCCTGGCAGACGCACTGCATGCGGTCGCCTCGCAGCGCCTGGTGCGTGCACTGTGTCCTGCATGCAAGCAACCCCTGGAGGCCCATGAACTCTCTGCGAATGAGAAACGATTCGCTGACCTCTGGTCCACGCCAGCATGGAAACCCACGGGTTGTGATGCCTGCAGGGAGACGGGTTACACCGGTCGCGTTCCCGTCGTCGAAATTGTTGAAATCAAGGATGACTTAAAAAAGGAACTGCGAAACGGCAGCAACGATGTAGAGCGGCTCGAGTTGCTCGCGCTGGAAGGTGGGACGCGTTTTCTGGCAGAGGGCTTTGCCGCAAGGATCGAAGAAGGCGCAACCACCGTGGACGAAGTGCTGCGAGCATACGGCAATGGTCTCTACAACCGGCTGCAACATGCCGCAAACCTGCGACGCGCCTTGTCCTGACCTGTTGGCCTAACGAATGATGATAAGCATGGCTTCTCTCGAGCCAGATGAGGACGTATGAACAAAGCAATACTACATTCAAAGAACCACGCCGGCTTTACAATCATGGAGATGCTGATCGCGGTCGGCATCCTCGCGATCGTCGCCACCGTCTCGGTCGGCGTTTATGTCGGCTATCTGCGTTCCGCAGAGTCCGTCGACTCGCTTGCGACAGTCAGCGTCTTGAAACAGCAGGTAGCCGTCCTCGCAGGAGCGAATCAGGGCCTGATCACTTGTGACGATTCAATGGTCAAGCCCGGCGATCTGGACAATCCCTATCTGGATGTCAGTATCTCCCCAGTCGCCATCGATGATGCAGATCCTTCAAAAGGCTATGCAGCTGGCGCAGCGATAACAGCGCGCGTTGACAGGCACGGGGCAGAAGGCGTGCTGGTTGCGAAGACCTTGCTGGAAGAACTGAAGGGCCAGAATGGTGCCGTACAGGACATAACAGATTCTGATACGGTCACGTCCTTTGTCGTGTTGCTGTCCGAGCCGGGCAAACCGATTTGCAATGCTGCGGCTCAGGTCGCGTCCAGCCAGGCTGGAACTGCTGGGACTGCTGCAGGCGCAGGACAACCCGCCCAGGTCGTTGTAACCCCGCGCGCCAACCAGCCCGCACCCAAACCGGTTGCAGCAACTGTGACCAGTTGTCCGGCTGGGCAGGAGTGGATCACGGTGCTAACAAACGGCGTGCCATCCAAAGCCTGCGGTGCTCCTTGCCTGCCAGGGGAACGGAGGAATAATGCCGGTTTGTGTTTCAAGGACACGCCACCGCCGCCACCGCAGTGGGCTATGAACCTGCCTGATCCAGGTGTCCCGCCGTTGGCTGCAGCCCAGGGACAGCGGCCAACCTGCCCTGCCGGTAAGACGCTGATGTCAGCGTTTGTGCAGGGCCAGCTGACGAACACCTGTGTAACCCAATGTCCTGCAGGGGAGACAGTTGACGGCTCCGGCAGTTGTGTCGCGCGTTGCGCTGCGCCGAATGTCTGGGATGCCAGCCTGCGCGCCTGCATCGACCCTGCGCAACCCCCGGCGTGCCCCACCGGCCAGAGCAGAACCAACGGTGCGTGCACCTGTGACAACGGCGGCCAGGTACTCCCCGATGGCACGTGCCAGGAAGTCGACAAGCCATGTGAGGACACCTACGGACCAACCTGTGATCTGGATTTCGGCATTGGGATGTGTCCGGAGGAGTTTGTCAGGGAAATGTGCGCCAAGTACTGCGGCCTTTGTACGGGCAATGTCATGAAGCCTATCCCCACGACGCGGGGTGACGCTCCGAAACCCGTGATGCCGTATTTCAGCCCAGAAATCCAACGGATGCTGCCGATCACCGGCGAAACGCTGGTGCTCGACGATCAGGCGCTGGTGAAGATGTTCGGCGTCACCAGCCCCGACGGTACGCCGTTGACTGTGACCGGCGTAAACATTGAGGTGTTCTCCAACAATCTCGTCAGGAATCCCTGGACTGCCACTCGCCGGGCTGACGGGCGCTGGGCGGTCACGGCTGTCGGCGATACGTACGCAAATGTTCAAACGTCGATGGGTTTCCGCAACGCCTGCCAGGTCACCGTGCAGATGCACGTGACATTCAGCAACGGCAGCGGGAGCACGCAGGCCAGCCCGATCGTGAATGGCTGCCGACCCTAAGGTTTTCAGGCGGCCTGACCGGTTGGCCCAACGAATGATATGAGCATGGATTTCAAGTCATATGGTGCCGCACAGGACATAACAGACTCTGACGTTGTCATGTCCTTTGTCGCGGCAACCGTTATTCGTACGTATTGGTCGCGGGGCTGAGATAGCCCCGCAGGTGCGGCGATGAGATGTACCCGGATGAGCGCGCCAAAGACACCTCGACAAATGTATAACGACTTATCGAAAAATACGGGGACGGGCGACGATGTGAATCATTACGCATTCGCTCGTACTATCTTGCCGATGATTCTCGGGTGCCTGTGCGCGCTTGCCGTCCATGGCGATCCCGGCCAGCACGGTGTCCTTGAGTTCAAGGATGGCGATCGGATTGCCGGAGCGCTGGTTTCCTCCAACGACACGACAGGTACATTCCACTCTGACCGTTTTGGTACGTTCGACTTCAACCTTGCAGAAGCACACTTTCGTCCTGACGAGGTGCCTGCAAAAATCACGGGATTTTCCTGGGCGCCCAATGCCTGGGGCATTAGCGGTTCCTATACAGACAGTCACGGCAAGGATGAGCAGGTCGAATTCGACGCCGACGCTCATGCAGACTGGGTGAGGGAACGTGACGATTTTCGGACGAGCCTGCGCGCCAAATACAAATTGAAAGACGGCAGGGTCGACGCCAATGAGCAGAACCTGCGAACGCGTTGGTACCACGACTGGAGCGAACACTGGTTTGCCGCGATAACGGGTTATGCGGAACGGGATGACGTGAAGCTTCCGCTACTCGGCACCTTCGATTATTTGTTGTTGCAGGCAGGCGCTGGATTCGGCGTTCGATTCACAGGCGACAGTTTTTCGAGTCGCACAGGCATCGCCTACAATCGTGCCTATCTCGAGTTATTGGACCTTCATGCCGGTGTGGGCGCGAATGCTCCCACGTTATTTACCGAGAACTCGATTGCCCTGACCAAGCGGGTGACGTTATCCAACTGGTTGAATCTGTACCACTGGGAGGATGACGGTAGCACCGGCATCGACAGTGAGCTTGAGCTCAAGTACAGCGTCACCAAAAACCTGAGTGTAGGCCTGCGACATCGTTATCGCGACAACGCGGTGACGTTGCAGGCCGCCCACGATTCCGAGATCAGGGTCTTTACCTCGCTGATCTTTCGATGAGCATGACGTTGCCTGAGACTATTGTGAATTTTACCCCGCCCCCAAATGTTGACGTGAGAATGAAATGAGAAGTCGTGGTTTTACGCTGTTGGAAATGTCCATTGCATTAGGTATCGTCGCGACCCTCAGCCTTCTTGGTGCCGTGATCTACGTGAACTTCGTCACCTCGGCGGAGACGGCAGATCCGCTGGCGACGATTAGCGTCCTGCGGGAACAGATCGGTGTGCTTGGCCGGACGAACCAGAACGCGGCCTTGGCATGCGATGACACGATGGTCTCCTCAGGCGGTCTGGACAATCCCTATGTAGCGCTCTCCGTTGTTCCCATGGAACTTGATGCGGCTGACCTCACGAAGGGCTATGGCGCTGGGATTGCCGTCCGCGCCTCTGTCGACATACAGGGGAGAGTCGGTGTGCAGGTCGCCCGCACACTCCACGACGAACTCGTCAGGGCCAATGCCGCCGTTTCGGATGCCGTGCTAACGGAATCAATAGTCGCCTTTGTCGTTTGGGTCAGTGAACCAGGCCAAAGGATTTGTAATCCGCCGGTGCAGCCCCCTTCGACACAATTGGCAAGCCTGCCGCCCGTGATCCCTATACAACCGATGCTCAGCCCCGCGCTGATGCAAGCCGTGGATTCCGCAACCCGGCAGACGGTTGTTGAATTGCAGGGCGCGGTGCAGGCACTCAGTTCGACGATCGCAAAGGCTACTACGACAGAGGAGTTGGTCAAGGCCCAGCAGGATCTCATCGCGAGATCACAGGCACTCCCGGCTGACCAGCTGACCGGGAGCATTCTCAACCCGGAGAAGAAGCAGTTTGTTGTCGACTGTGCAGATGTCGGTATCGACCTGTCGATGGCGCCGGGCGAACTATGCGAGGATCACTTTACAGGTGACTGTAGTGTGGCCTTCGGGCCCCAACATTACGGGGAGTGCGTTGTGGCCAGGATCTGTCGCAAGTCGACTGGCGTGTGCGCCGGCATTCCCCAGGAACTCGTGGCGCTCCTGCAGCAATCAGCCCAGCGCATCAAGGCGATCCAGGACGCTAATGCCCATTAATGGGGGCGGGGTAAAATTTGCCTATGGGCGAATCGTTTTTCTTACCCCGACCCCAAATTTTGATCATGCATCTGGCAATTCATCATGCCTTGGATGCTCTCCAGCGAACTGGTATTGATGTGTCTTACGTTCGGCCATCGAAATCCCTCCCAGGGCCGCCTAGGGCTCCGGTTCACCGGCGGATCGCCGCGTCCGAGGCAACTGGTTGGCAGGCGTCAGCCGCACGGCCTCAACTCAACCACCAGGACTGCGCAATGCTCGCGGAAACGCACCATAGCACCACTATGAGTGGTGACAGGCGCCACACGGCGAGCATACCGAATGCAACAACGACAATTGCCAGATCCGCAGGGCCGGTTATTCCTGATGTAAATATCGGATTGTAGAGTGCGGCACCCAGGATACCAACAACCGCGGCATTTACACTGGCAATGGCGCGCCTTGCCAAAGCGTTATGTGAAACAGCACGCCAGAATGGAAGAACGCCTGCCACCAGCAGAAAACCAGGGAGAAACATGAAGGCCAATGCCGTAGCTGCCATGAGATAGGTACTTTCGGCAGGCGACATGACCGCGCCAAGGTAGGCTGAGAAAGCAAACATTGGCCCGGGGATAGCCTGGGATGCGCCATAACCAGCAAGAAATTCCTCTGGAGCGACCCAGGCAGTGGACACCACCGAATCCTGGAGTAAGGGCAAGACAACATGCCCACCGCCGAACACCAGGGCACCTGCCCGATAGAACGCCTCCGCCACTGACGCGAGGTCTGGCTCGCCCGTTGCAACAAACGGTAAGCCAATCAACAGCCCAACAAAAATCAAAAGCAGTACAGTGCCGGTTCGCTGGCCGTAGGAAATCTGTATTTGGCTGCTGCTGTCAGGGACCGCTACGCCTCTGAGGAATGACGCCCCAATGATGGCAGCCAATACAACAACAGCAAGTTGGGCAAAAGCAGACGACGCGACAAGCAACGCCGACGCGGACAATACGGCAATCGTTTTCCTCGGTACGTCGGGGCACAGATTACTGGACATGCCCAATACGGCATCAGCGACCACGGCACATGCGACCAGCTTCAAGCCATGTATCGCCGCCTCTCCAATGGGACCGGAGAGCAACGGCAGCGCGGTCGCAAAGGCGACAAGTAACAGGGCCGATGGCACGGTAAAAGCGACAAAAGCGGCCAGTGCACCCAAAGAACCCGCGCGCAGCAAACCGAGCGTAAACCCAAGTTGGCTACTGGCCGGGCCTGGCAGAAACTGGCAGATCGCCAGCAACTGGGCAAACTGGTCATCAGTGACCCAACGACGACGTTCGACCAGTTCGGCCCGAAAATACCCCGGATGCGCGATCGGGCCACCGAAAGACGTTAGCCCGAGTTTCAGGAACGCCAGGAATACTTCTACTGGGCTACCAGGCGATGCAAAATTTTGATCAGGGGTCGTCCGTTTCAGATTCATGTATTTCGTGCGAGCGACTTTGTGAAGTAGAGTACAAGATCGTCATCATTCACAACGCTTTCCATGGGCGGCACGACCTCGCCAGCATAAGTTAACCCTCTACCATCCGGCACATATCCCCGCTTAACATAAAGTCGCTGGGCATTACCATAATCAGCGTACATCCCTACGCCAATTCCGACGATGGATGATCGCGCCGAGATTCTTTCCTCGGCTCGGTCCATCAGGGCGGTACCTATCTTCCGACGCCGAAAATCGGGTAAGACGTTGAAGTCCTGGACCTCGGGTATTCCGTTGGCGCGGAACGGCGCATACGTCGGCTCCCACACAATCGTGACATATCCCGCGAAAGCCCCGTCATCGAAGGCCGTCAACACCTCACGTTCGCCGTTGAGTTGCTCCTCGAGATAACGTTCATATTGGGAAAGTGGCTTGTGACTCGCCCAGCCGATCTGGGCAAAGGCATCCGCAATGATTGGACAGTCTTCAGCTTCGAGCTTTCGAATAAGGAGCGACATGGCTAATCCGGCATATAACGAGGCTGTGGAAAAACCCCTGATCGCAGTACACGGCTAGATTTCCTGAATTCAGGGATGCTGTGGCGCGCGCTCAAGCGAATTCTGAATCGTATAGCACATGGAAGATACTCTGGGAGCACTGTACACACGAAACTTTCTCTCCAAAAAAATTCTGACCAGGGGTTTTTCTACAGGCTCAAAATCAAGTTAAGCGGCGCGACACGGAAGGCTGCGTTTGCGACAAGATGGCGGAGTCATTTGCAAACGGAGCCAGGAGTGGAACGTCCGAGGGTTGGAGCCAAAGGCGTAAACCCGGCCTAAACCTTATGACATGCGGCGACACTCGGTTTAGGCTGCTGATGCGAGATTTTCGAGAATGATTCTTGGGTGACGCGCAGCGATTTTGAGTAACGCCAGCGCAGGTCCATCTGGTTTTCTTCGGTCCTGTTCCCAGTTACGTAATGTATACACGCTGATTTCCATAGCCCGGGCGAATTCTGTCTGGCTAAGACCAATGAATCCCCTCAACGCAGCAATATCTTTTCCGGATGAGAACTTACCGCGAACTAGACGTGCACGAAGCCTGGCTGGAATAGCTCGTTGAAATTGCTCATCGGTAATCTCGGGTATGTCACTCATCATTGTGTATCCATGTACTCAAAGTAACGATCTTGTTCCGCTTTTGTCGCGAATCGTGCGCCGATGATTCGGATGGTGTCTCCATCTCGTTCGGTAAACACTACAACGGCGATTCCGCGACGAATCTCACCTATCGACAGGAAACGGTCTTCCAATTCTGAATGGGTAGCATCAAATATCTCCAGGTATTCACTATCGTTCTTGAAAAGGTCGCTTGCCTCAGAGAAGGATAGACCATGTTTCAGTTGGTTGCTGCGGTCTTTCTTATCGTCCTATTCAAATTTCACAGCACCATTATAAGCCAATGACCTAGTAAGCCAACGGCTTACCTGAAAGATGTGTGACGCGCTCGCCAGGAATTTTTCGAGCCGCATAACGAGGCTGTAGAAGAACGCCAGACCGCAGAACAGAGTAAAATTCGCAGAATTCGGGGATGCTGTGACACGCTCAAGCGGATTCTGTAGCTCCTGGCACTTGAATGTAAATTTGAGAGAACTGTACGCACGAAACTTTTTCTCCGAATTTCTGATCAGAGGTTTTTCTACAGCCTCAACGTGGCCATAACCTGCATTGGACGGCGACCGACCGGAGCGGCAGTGCATGGAGGAAGCGGTCAAATGTCAGATTGCTGGCCCTCTCAGGTTGCGGGGCTTTCACGGTGCTTCTGCGACTGTGATTTTCATTAGCACACCTTTCATCCACTCAGGAAGCCACGTAGGCGCAGTGGGGCGCAGTCTTGCGAATACTTCATCTCGATACTCCGGGTCGTTTGTGATGGCGACCGCGTGCCCACTGAGGGTGGCACCTTTAAGGAGAATCTCGATTTCCTTCCCATTGTCACGAAATTCTCGCCACCACCGACCATCCGCTCCAACAAAAACGCTCTGGCCTTCTTGAAGGTAGTTCACTGGAATCATATTACCGTCCGGAAGTGCCAGTAGCATGACTCGCTTTGCCCTTTCGCCATTTGGCTCACTTTTAAGCTCGGCGACGACACCGGGATTGATGATATAGGAGTAATGAAAACCTGCGCCGACAAGCAGCAGCACCACTATTACAACAATGCTTGCAACGATTTTCACCGGACGCACGGTCATGGTTCCATTGCAACCTGGCGGGGCTGTGAAACAACCTGATTCCGGGTTGTGTATTTGGTTTGCAACAATTTTCCCCTCGAACCTGATTGCTTCATTCTGCCATCATGCTGCGGTCTGCACATAGTTTTTCAACATCTCAATATTTTAAACGTAAGCGCTCCGTGATCGACGGCTTGTCCTGTTGACCCATTTCTCTATGTTCGGATCTCCATTTCTAACCGGAGATACCGATGGCCCTTACCGAGAAGCAACAGATTTATCAGAAGCACCTACGGGCTGCTGAACACTCAGGCCAGTCCCTGCGGGTGTACGCGAAGTCGCATGGCGTCAGCGTACAGTCCCTCTACAGTGAGCGGCAGCGTATGCGCCGTGCGGAACGTAAGACCGATGGCGGCTTCCTCAAAGTTCAGGATGTGTCCGCGTCACCGCTGATGCCTATGGCACTGCTTCAGGTCAGGCTACCCGATGGCGTCAGTCTCGGTATACCCACCGACCAGATGGCATTGCGTGACCTTCTCCTTACCCTGGCGAAGCTCTGATGTTCCAGTTTGCCGAACAGGCTGTCGTCTACCTGCACCGTGACCCGGTGGATTTCCGCAAACAGATTAATGGTCTCGCCCTGTTGGTGCAGCAGTCCATGCTGCTCGATCCAATGCAGCCGTCATTGTTCGTGTTTGTGAACCGTGGCGCCAACCGCATCAAGATCCTGTGGTGGGACAGGAACGGCTTTTGTCTGTGGACCAAGCGCCTGGAGCAACATCGATTTGCCTGGCCCTTTGCCAACGATGGCGAGATATTGAAGCTTAACGGCGAGCAGCTCAGCTACTTGCTGGCGGGCTTCGATATCTTCCGCTTCCCGCCTCACCAACGACTGTTCTATGGTGCAGTCGGCTAAATGATTTGGTATACTGCGTCGCATGGCGGCGCAGTTACTATCTTCCTTCCCAGCACTCAACGAGGCGGTGCGCCAGAACCCCGACGCGGCCGCTCAGCTCAAACAACTTAGTTACCAACTGCAGTATGCCTTGACCAAAATCGAGAAGCTCGAAGAGGCACAGCGACTTGCCCGTGCCGAGCGCTTTGCGGCCAGCAGTGAGCAGTCACCCCAGTATCCACTCTTCAATGAGGCGGAACAGGAGGCCACACTGGCAGACAGTGAGGTGGGTGACGATGAGGTTATCGCGACAGTTACTGTTCCGACTCATACCCGCAAAGTGGCGAAGCGCCAGCCGCTACCGAAAGACCTGCCCCGGGTGGTGATTGAACATGACCTGGCAGATAAGACCTGCAGTGATTGTGGCGCGGACAAGGTCCGTATCGGCACCAAAACCAGTGAACAGCTGGATGTCATCCCGGCCCAGGTGTTTGTCATCGAACACCAGCGGCACAGCTACAAGTGCCCATGTTGCGTTGATGCTGCACCAACAACAGCCCCCATGCCCACGCAGCCGGTGCCCAAGAGTATCGCCTCGCCGGGCTTGCTGGCACATGTGGCCATTGCCAAGTACGACGATGGTTTACCCCTGTATCGGCAGGTGAAGCAGTTTGAACGGATTGGCGTTAGCCTGTCACGCCAGACACTCGCATCGCACATGGTCAGAGCCGGTGAACTGCTGCAACCGCTACTGACGCAGATGACGGCACATCTCAGCAGCTTCGATGTGCTTCAGATGGATGAGACCCGGGTGCAGGTGCTGGCAGAAGACAATCGCCCGGCTCGCAGCCAGAGCTGGATGTGGGTGATGCGGGGTGGCCCACCGACCCAACCGGTGATCCGCTATCACTATGATCCAGGCCGCAGTAGTAGCGTGCCGATCAAGTTGCTTGATGGTTACCAGGGTTACCTGCAGACCGATGGCTATACGGCTTACCGCCGCATCCTGGATACCCCCGGCATCACCGGCCTGGGTTGTTGGGCGCATGCGCGGCGGCGCTTCATCAAGGCGCAGCAGGCGCAACCAAAAGGAAAACCCTCTGCTCGGCTGACCCAGGTGCTGGCGTGGATCAACAAGCTATACGCGCTGGAACGCAGTTGGGAAGATCTACCGGCTGAGGTACGCACCGAGCAACGCCAGGCCAAGGCAAAACCGCAGCTGGACAAGATCCACGCCTGGGCGACAAAGCAGGATGTACCGCCACAAAGTCTGTTAGGCAAGGCCGTGAGTTATTTGCTGAAGGAATGGCCCAGACTAATCATCTACCTGGATGATGGCCGGCTCAATATCGACAACAACCGGGTGGAGAACGCCATCCGGCCATTTGCCCTGGGTCGCAAGAACTGGCTGTTCAGTCAGAGCGTTGACGGTGCCGAGGCCAGTGCCGCGCTTTATAGCCTGATTGAAACGGCGAGGGCCAACGGCCTCAACACCTACGCCTATCTGAAACATCTGTTCACGCAGTTGCCAATCTTCACCACCACAGAAGAATTGCAGGCACTGCTACCCTGGCAGGTTGATCCAGCAAAGTTGGAACAATACACCCGCAAACCAGGCGCCTGAGTCTCCAGCGTATCCTCTCGTGTCTTGCAATGCGTCGATTGCCGAGCGCTTACGCTGTAGGCAAACAAAACGATCTTCAAGAACAAGGCAGGATCGTAGGCGGGCCTACCGGTCTGGTCATTGCGATACCGCGAATAAAAGTCGCTGAGATCAATCTTCTCTTCGATCAAGTAGTGAATCGCGTGCTCGAACGTGCCTGGTTGAAGCTGGTCTTCCATATTAAGCACGAGCATGATGTGCTGACGATAGTCGTAATCGTAGAAACGTGGCATCGTGAGTCTCAACAGGAAAATCATGCCAACATTATAGCAGAGGGGTGTTGTTACTGGGGCTTTCCTACAGCCTCAACGCCGCGCTCTGCGGCAAATTCGGAGCGCAGCGTAAAATTTGTCCGACAGCAGCGCTTTGTTAGATTTGTGTATTCAAGACCCCGCCTTATTTTTCTATAAGGCCGCATGACGGCCCTTATGCACAACTTCAACAAATTTCCGAAGATCTCCTAGACGATCATCGCTTAGTGGTATTGTTGATAGGAGTTTGGTGACATACTTCGGACCATGGCTGCCGATTTCTGGGCAAAAGTTCTCTATTTCACCAACAGGCACAAGGTAAATTCCGATTTCTTCCAGTTTCTCCTTCAGGTCATTATAATCCTTCTGTGCATCGCCTCTCGGTATTCCGCGTGAACCATATTTTTTTACTTCAGACCAAGGCTTTCCTTGCTTCATTGCCTCTATTACATCTCCCTTTGGGAGCTTGTCTGACTCCGCTTCTTCCAATATAGATACAATCTCCAATTTGATTTGCTCTATAGTCTTTGGTTGAACTCCATCTCGAACCGCCGCATTTACGCGACTCCATAGAGGTTCGATATCAACCCATGCACCACCAAATGCGTTGACGGTAGCTTCCACTAGGCTTCGCTCTGCCAAAAAATCAATATCAAAAACAGCCTTAATAGGAACACCTATTTGACGCAATACACTTGCGACCTTTGGAACCCCATGCTTCCCGCCTGTAGGGACGTAAGAAGTATCTTGCCACAAATCATTAGAGGTAGTAGAAATGTGGTCAGCGACTGAGTTGATCAACCTGCAATCGCTGTCATCTTCACAGATAATTGTTTGCTCGTGAAAAACTCCCTCAAGTGCATTCGAGTAACGAAGTTCAGGCTTTTCCCAAAGCTCCCTTATAACGTCCGGAGATGCTTCAGAAACCAAGTTTTTACTTCCCTCTCTGCGAAGGCGTAGAATACGAACACTCCCCTGGGTACCTTCTAGAAATCCCCGCATAATATCACTGCTATGTGTGGCAACCAGCAACTGACCTTTGACCTCTGAAGATAGGGTTTCCCCCAATCGTCTCATTTGCGGCGGGTGCAAGAATGCTTCGGGCTCATCAATTAGTGTTATGTTGCGATTAGCAACAACAGCTTCGAAGAGAATGCCAGCATAGCTTTTCATACCATCACCTTGTTTATCCAACAAGGGATTCTCTCTTACAGCATTCACATAGGTATTGCTAACCCGATCCGTTACATTTTCGATTTCCGGTGTTTCCCCTACATGAATTGGTAGCTTGCTGCCACCGCGAAAATCGAACATGAGGTCTTTGCCAAATGCGCGACTAAACAGCCCGCTTATTTTTTTCATTAGTACTTGATCATCATAAAGCACATGCTGTGGCTTAGACTTTTGGTCTCCCGGCGCAATACTGTTTTGTTGATCACAAATTCTTAATCGATCATCCGCGGCAATCTTCCTTACGAAACCTCCTGCTATACCTCGAATCAAAAAAGGCTGCTGCCAAAATTGAAGATGATTTTCTCTGATTTGCCAGTCTTCAAACCTATATATGTCATCTACTAAATCGGCATTATCCGCTAGAAAGTTACGAAGCGCTTCGACATCTCCAGACTTCGAGACTGCTAAATCGGTGACGACCAGATTGCTCGGTTTAACGTAACCGTTCATTCCAGACCGTTATTCCCGGCCTGATTTCCTCCCGTTAATCTGATCTCACTTTTCCAACGTGAGATCTACCCATGACCAAAAGAATCCGGCGTTCAGTTGAACAGTGGCAAACCATCCTGGATCGCCAGGCAGCGTCCCACCTATCCGCCAAGGCGTTCTGTGATACCCACCAGCTCAGTTACGCCGTGTTTTGCCGGTGGCGCAAGCGGCTGGCATCCAGTGATCAGGCGCCGCTGGTTGAGTTAACTGATCTGGTTCAGGCCCCGCGGTGCCAGCAATGGGATATCGAGCTTGAGTTGGGCGACGGCATGACCCTGCGCTTGAGACGCGGCTGATGTTCTTTCCAGAGGGCCAGGTCCGGGTCTGGCTGTGCACCCAGCCTACCGATATGCGCAAGTCTTTCGACGGCTTGTCTGGCATGGTCAAACACCAGCTGCTGGAAGATCCCCTGAGCGGCCAGCTGTTCGTCTTTATCAACCGTCGCAAGACCCAGATGAAGGTGCTCTACTTTGACCGCTCCGGCTACTGCATCTGGAGTAAGCGGCTGGTGCAGGGACAGTTCAACTACCGCACCTCAGCGACCGGCAAACAGTTGCTCGACGGCTTGCAACTGAAGCTGTTGCTGGAAGGTATTGATGTGAAAAAGTCGCGCCAGTACAAACGTTTTGCTCGATCATAAGCTGACCTTTTGCTACCATGGCAGCATGTCCCAACAACCTGACTATGCCGCTGTTCTGGCACGAAACACAACCCTGGAAGCCAGGAATCTTGAGCTTGAGCGGCAGCTCGCCTGGTATCGGAAACAAGTGTTTGGCGAGAAGTCAGAACGCCGCCTGGTGGATCTCAGCCCCGATCAGCTGCCCCTCGACGGTTTGCTGGGCGATCGTCCTGAGCCACTGCCTGTTGTTACCGAAACGATCACCTACGAGCGCGGTAAGGCGAAAAAGCAGCGTGGCGACGCTTGTGTCACTGACAGCGGCTTGCGCTTTGACGATACGGTACCAGTTGAAGTGATTGCGGTTGCTGCACCCGAGCTTGAGGGTCCGGATGCCGATCAATATGAAGTGATTGGCACGAATAGTGTGCACCGCCTGGCGCAGCGCCCTGCGAGCCTGGTGGTACTGCGCTACGACCAGCCGGTAGTTAAGCGCAAGGGGAGCGGAGAGATTAGCAGCACGGCGGCCCCGGCCGGCGTGTTTGACCAGTCCCTGGCAGATGTCAGCTTCCTCGCAGGTATGCTGCTCGACAAATTTTTGTATCACCTGCCGCTGTACCGCCAACACCAGCGGTTGCAGCATGCAGGTATCACCCTCAGCCGTACCACCCTGACCAATCTGGGCAAACGCAGTATTGAACTGCTCCGGCCGATCGTGGCGGCGCAGTTGCGCCAGGTGCTGCAAAGCAAAGTGCTGGCGATGGACGAGACGCCAATCAAAGCTGGGCGAGCCGGCAAGGGTAAGATGAAGACAGGATGGTTCTGGCCGGTGTACGGGGATGCCGACGAGATTGTGTTTACCTATGCCAGCACCCGGGCGAAGCGGCACATCGAGCAGGTGCTCGCGACCCACTTCAAGGGCACCTTGTTGTCCGACGGCTATGTGGCCTAT
The DNA here is from genome assembly GCA_047947185.1 of Pseudomonadota bacterium. Classification (GTDB taxonomy): domain Bacteria; phylum Pseudomonadota; class Gammaproteobacteria; order Pseudomonadales; family Azotimanducaceae; genus JANQJA01. The sequence goes on along the minus strand of CP170502.1, from coordinate 4,239,455 downwards.
GCGCGTTATACCGAGGCGCGGGATGATGTGGTGCACGCCCAGTGCTGGGTCCACAGTCGGCGCCAGTTCATCGAGGCGGAAACCGCAGAACCGGGCCTGGTTGCGATTGCGCTGCAATACATCCGGGAGCTGTATGCGATCGAGGACAGGATCAGGGCCGCGAAGCTTGATGAGGAGCGCCAGCGTGAATACCGGTTGACCCATAGCAAACCGGTAGTAGATGCGTTCTTTGGCTGGTGTGAACAACAGCTAACAGACCAGAGCCTGATACCGGACAATCTGCTGATCAAGGCAGTTGGCTATGTCTTGAATCGGCAAGAGGCACTGCGGGTGTTCCTGGAAGATCCCACGGTGCCACTGGATACTAACCATCTGGAAAGAGGCCTGCGGCCCATCCCGATGGGTAGAAAAAGCTGGCTGTTTGCCTGGACCGAACTGGGCGCAGAACACGTTGGTATCATCCAGAGCCTGATCTGTACCTGCAAGCTCCAGGGTGTTGACCCTTACACCTATCTGGTGGATGTCCTGCAACGGGTCAGTGTGCACCCGGCGAGCGATGTGGCGTCACTGACGCCCAGGCTCTGGAAAGAGAAGTTCGCAGATGCGCCAATGCGCTCCGACCTACATCGCGTGAGTCAATAACGGTCTGGAATGAACGGTTACGGTTTAACCCCATTTTGGCAAATAGAAAGTATTTCTCGCAGTGACTGGGATTTGCCACTATTGTTAGGACCAACAATAATAACTTTCTCATTTTCTTTAAGTACAAATTTGTCTCCACCAGAAAATGTAATTTCGCTGATGAAAGCCGATGGCTTACTTAACCCTTCTGGCATATCAATATTCCTAAAATAGCAATTTATTAGGCGGCATCATTGTAAATCTAACACCGGGTTAAGCGGCGTGGACGTTCTGGCGCAGAAATTGCGAACGCAATTTGTGCGACAGGTTGCCACGTCCGAGTGAGCGCAGCGAACGACTTCAACCCCATGTTATATGCCGGCTGACGATGATGATGCTGACCCGATCGAAACAGGCACAGCGCAAACAATTTGAGGCCCTCACAGGGTGGATGCCATTACATTACCGCAAGAAGGCGAGTGTACCAAGCAGACCCCTGGTTAGGTCCTAGACGGACTTTACACCTAGCACCAGCTAAAGCGGCCCCGATCTCGCCGCTGAGGGAGGCTGAGATGACCCCATCTATGGGAGCGTACAGTTGTGTTTAGAGCGAATCTCAATGCCGGCGGGAGCGGACCATGCCTCGATCTCTGCGCTGCGGCCGTCGCTCAATGTTTGGCCGGAGTTCGATGCCCGAGACAACCTTTAATATCTTGGTGATACCACGGCAAGCGCAAAGGACCACAACTCCCTCGCCGGCATATAACGAGGCTGTAGAAAAAGCGGGTCAACACACGCATGCGGCGAGGACGATCTGATGTTTCGCGTATTGCTCATTTGGTACGGTTCCTCTATTCGTGTATTCAGCGGAACAGCCAGTCTCTATTCATGCGCGGAAGACCGACCCTGACGGCTTCAGACACAGCAAAGATTCTCTTTTACGCCTTTACCGACCCAGTTGTCCATACCGCTGTAGTTTCTCAACGTTGTGGACCAGGCAGAACAGCAACCTCTGCCCGTTCACCTTGTGCTTGCCACGCAGACTGAAACGGTTCAGGCGCTTTGTGGTGTTGATATTGCCAACTACTGGCTCTACCGCACCCAATCGCCGGCTGTAGTGGTAACGCCCCTCCGGGCTGTCTATCCGCGTCTTCATTCGTTCTACTGGCGACGTCCTGCCGGTTGACTCGGACGACCTGAAAGACACCTGGCGACCACGCACAGTTGCGCCTTTGCGCATACATCGCGCTTCCAGTGGGCAGCCGCGGCACTCACTCAGCCGACCCACGAAACTCACGTATTCGACGTCACTTGCGATGTATGTGTGACTTCGCTGCAGCGATTTCCCCGCGGGGCAGCGGCAGGTCTGGACAACCGAATACAGTCGAAGTCAGCAGACCTGAAGTGGTTCGCCTGCCGCGCTTTTGGTTGATGACGGTCGCGGTCCGCGAACCGCGGAACCCGCTTTCTGAAGTTGCCAATGGCATCTTGCAACCATCAATCGCGAACATATGCCCGCCGATCAACCCTTCCTGATCACAGACCAACAGGACCTGCGTGAACAACGACTGCACCTCATCGCCCATCTCGGATATGAATCGGGCAAAGGTCGTGAAGTGCGGCTGGCTGTCACCTGAGAGCGCCATGAACACCACGTTCTCGCGGCACAACTGCTCAATCTGGCGACTCGACGTATGGCCACGTACATACGCTGACAGTATCACTCGCAACAACATCGCCGGGTTGTAAGCAGGACGCCCTGTCTCGTCGTTCTTGTAGCGCGCATCAAACACCGACATGTCGAGGTGTTCATCGATCAGAAAAGTGACTGTATGCTCAAAGGTCCCGGGTGTGATCTGCTGCGAGAAGATGACCGGCAGCAGTTTGCTTTGATCTTCGGGGATATAGCGAGCCATGGCGCTTACTCAGCAGAAGTTCTAACGATTTTATTACAGTGACGGCGCTCGTTGGAGGGAAAAATCGACTAATGGCGGGTTTTTCTACAGCCTCAACGCCGCCAACACAGGCCGAGCGGCAGTGAGGTCCAGCCCGCGTCTTTTTGCGGGCGATTGTGCTTGGCTTTGTTAGCATTTTTATTAGATAGATGTATAGGTCTTACCTTCGATTAAACCATCGATTGACAATGTGATTTTTAGGCGCTTAAACAAAGAAAAGAAGTCTGTAAGGTTCATATCTACGCAAATTTCTTTGACCTGAATTGGCTCAGGTGATGCTTGAAGCATTTCAGGAACATTGTCGTAACCATTTAGATCAGACACCAAAAATCTAACCCTTACAGGGTCTTGGTGCGTGCCATGATTTTCGCCAGCCCACATAGATACCCCAACTACAAACTCATTTGTGATATGGCCATTATTTTTTAGCCATGTAAATGCATCAGTCATGTCCGCCCGGTCAGCTGCCGCGCTACCCTTCAGGTCATTGTATTGAACCGACGCTTTAAACGTTTCCATTAAATGCTCCTTAATTGATGGTTTGTAATGCTAACGAGGCTGTAGAAAGAGCCACCCAACACACGCGTGCTGCGACGACGATGTTGTGTTTCGGGCATACCTCATTTCGTGCCTCCCCAACCTGCGTAGTAAACGAACCGGCCAATCTCGATTCAAGCATCGAAAGCCGATACTGATAGCTTCAGACACAGCACAGACTCTTTTTTACGCCTTTACCGACCCAGTTGTCCATACCGCTGTAATTTCTCAACGTTGTGTACCAGGCAGAATATCAACTACTGCCCGTTCACCTTGTGCTTGCCACGCAGGCTAAACCGGTTCAGGCGCTTCGTGGTGTTGATATAGCCAAATACTGGCTCTACCGCACCCAATCGCCGGCTGTACTGATGGCGCCGTTCCGGACTGTCTATCCTCGTCTTCATCCTTTCCACGGCCGAGGTTCTGGGGTCTCCGTTTTGTGCTTTAGCGGCACATGGATGCCCGGGCAATCGGGTGGTTCGTAACGTCCCGGGTGTTCGGCATTTGCCGGAGGATAGAACAGCGCCTGGACCTGGTTATCGTCAAGATCGCCGAATAAAGGCCAACCCAGCCCCCGGCTTCCGCCCTGGCGATGAGCCTTTGGATCAGGCCAATACTGGCCCGGGTGACCGCATGGCTCTGCCAAATCGACAGGCCCGCGGAGAGGCGAAGTCGGAGGATATCTCGAAGTTTGCGAATTGTGATTCTCCGTGTTGCCATGAGCTGCCGTCCAGAAATGGGCGCGACTCTAACAAGATCCATAAAAACGATGCGTTAGGTAGGAATCCGGCATCGTGAACACCCAATCCGGAAATCCGACCAAAGTGTTCACGATGGACCGGATTGGGTGGTAAGCGTCCGGTGAACCCCTATTGATCCGTCTCGGTATTGATTGTTTGTGCCACAGCCCAGGACAACAGTTCGTCGATACGATTGATCGGTTGGTCCGCAATGCTCGTCAACACATGTCGCAGGTAGGCCATCGGTTCAACACCGTTCAGCTTTGCGCTGCCAATCAGGCTGTAGATTAACGCATCGCGTTCACAACCCTTGTCTGATCCGGCGAACAGGTAGTTCTTCCGATTATGTGAAGCTTCGCATAACCGGAAGAATTGGTTGTTCGCCTGGACCGAACTGGGTGCCGAACATGTCGGCATCATCCAGAGCCTGATCAGCACCTGGAAATTGCAGGACGTCGATCCGTATACCTATCTGGCGGATGTGCTGCAGCGAATCAGTGTGCATCCTGCCAGTGATGTCGAGTCACTGACGCCGAGAATATGGAAGGAGAAATATGCCCACGCCCCGATGCAGTCAAGCCTGTACCGCGGACGTCAATAACGGCTTGGAATGAACGCTAACGTTCATGAACCAAAGGTTGAGCAAAGGCAAGGCTATTAGAGAGGCGGAATAGTTGAGTCAATTGTCGAATTTTTTTACAGGTTGACCCATCTTGATAGCTAAGTTGTTGATCCTGTTGAGCGGCATAAGGCTTGCTTTAGTTTTTGATTCAGGACTATTGTTTAAATGCCCACTCACATTACGAGTCACAAAATGCCGATTAGATTTTTTGTTACAATTTTTGCTCTTCTAGTCTCTACAACTGCTCAACCCGCAATAATTACGTATGGCACGTACTCCCATGACACAGATACCAATGTAGTTATTGGCGGAGGACTAGAATGGCTTCGTTGGAATCATGAATCCGTTTTAGGAAAATCCTGGAACGAGGTATCTAACAATCTGTCAAGTATAGAGGATGGCGGATGGAGACTTGCTACTAATTATGATATGCAGTCTCTGTTTAACAGTTTTGATTTCGGAATTGTTTTTGATTCTAATCCATCCACTAAGCAGTTAATTGAAATTGATGGTCGGATAGAGGCGGCTGATAACATATTTAGTTTTATTCAATTGTTTGGAGACACAAGTACAAGGGGGATAGATGTAACATCAGCTGAAATCTCATATCCACCTATATATTCAGAGGCAATTTTTGGCGACATTGAGACAGGAATGCTAAACCGAGCGCTGGTTCGTGAAGATTTCTATACAGAAAATATCACGAATCAAGGGATAGGATATGCTAAAAAAGTTGCAGTTATGCAACCTCAAGCCCATTCCTTTGATTACTCATTCCAATACTACGGAATAGCTTTAGTGAGATCGGTTCCTGAGCCACCCCTTTACATCCTTTTTTGCCTTGGCTTAGCTGGTTTGCTAGCAGCTAAAAGAAAAGTCAATTCACTTCCTGTCCGAGGCTGCTCTTAAAACTTGCGAGCTGTTCTCGGCTAGTTTTACTTATAGACCTCCCAGTGACCTTACCCCCAGAACTAAACCACCAGTGAGATGGGAATTTGAACTCTAATCTCATGCCGCTTGCTCTGCAAATTGACTCGGCGTTAGGCGACCTAGAGAGCTGTGTGGTCGGACTTCGTTGTAGTGTTTCCTCCAGTCGTCGATCTCCGCTTTCGCGTCATCGAGGGTCCGAAACCAGTGCAGGTTCAGGCAGTACTCTCTGAACTTACCGTTGAAGGACTCAACGAACGCATTTTGTGTTGGCTTGCCTGGCTGAATGAATTGCAATTTGGTGGATCTTTCTCTCGCCCAGAAGAACATCGCTTTGCTCGTCAACTCTGGCCCATTGTCGCAAACGATTGTCTTCGGGCATCTTCCCAGTGTGTCCATAAATCGTGTCATCCTGACCCCTGATATCGAAGTGTCAGTGAGCTGGCCGACACACTCTCGAGTGAAATCGTCGACAATGTTCAGCACCCTGAACCGTCGCCCGTTGGCCAACTGGTCACTGACAATGTCTATCGACCAGCGTTCGTCAGCTTTGGTGGGCAAGCTTATTGGCACCCTGGGTCTGGTCAGCTTTTTCGGCTTCTTGGTGCGTACCTGTCCCCCTCTGTCAGGATAGTTGTCGCGTCTCCATTTTTGTCCATTGAGAGGGGGCGGCAAGGAATGAATAGTGAAGCGTTATCCGCAAGAGCAGAAAGAGGCAATCATCCAAAAGATGATGCCACCAATGAACAAGCGAGTATCTGAACTGGTTGCAGAGACCGGCATCTCTGACGTTACCCTTTATACTTGGCGCAAGCAGGCAAGGAATGGAGGGTTAGTGGTGCCTGGAGATGGCAAGAATCCGGAGAAGTGGTCAGCTGAAGAGAAGTTTCGTGTGGTGCTGGAAACAGCCCCGCTGAGCGCAGCAGAACTGGCCGAATACTGTCGCAAGAAAGGCTTGTATGCCGAACAGGTCGCGAGCTGGCGTGAAGCCTGTATCAAGGGCAACCTGACGGCTGCTGAACTCGATAAGGCGCAACGCGAACAATCCCGCCAGGACAAGCAGCAGATCAAGGCACTGGAGCGTGAACTGCGCCGTAAAGAGAAGGCGTTGGCCGAGGCCGCGGCGTTGCTGGTGCTGCGAAAAAAGGCCAATGCGATCTGGGGGGAAGGAGAGGACGCATGATCAGTGCCTCGGATCGCAGCAACGCAATCACATTGATCGAAGAAGCTGTCACAGCAGGTGCGCGCAGGTTCAAGGCCTGTGGTGAATTGGGCATTACCATCCGCACGTTGCAACGCTGGACAGCAACAGGTGAGGTCAAAGTAGACGGCAGGCCGACCGCAACCAGACCAGCCCCGGCCCACAAACTCAGTGAAGCTGAGCGGGAAGAGATCCTGAGGGTTGCAAACAGCGAAGCCTATCAAAGCCTGCCGCCAAGCCAGATTGTGCCTGCACTGGCGGATCAAGGCCGATATCTCGCATCGGAATCAAGCTTCTATCGCGTTCTGCGCGATGCTGAGCAACAACATGCGCGTGGTCGCAGCCAGGCGCCTAAACGCACTGCGCCGACGACCCACATCGCCACGGCACCGAATCAGGTTTGGTGCTGGGATATCACCTGGTTGCCAGGCCCTGCCAAAGGTGTCTTCTTCTACCTGTACCTCATCATGGATCTGTTCAGTCGCAAAATTGTGGGCTGGGAAATCCACGAGCAGGAGTCGGCTGAAGATGCGGCCAGCCTGGTGAGTCGCACACACTTGCGGGAGCAGGTAGGAGCCAATGTGCTGGTATTGCACTCGGATAATGGCAGTCCGATGAAGGGCGCCTCACTGGTGGTTACGCTGGATCGACCGGGCGTGGCAAGCTCTTACAGTCGGCCTCGTGTAAGCAACGACAACGCGTTTGCGGAATCCCTGTTCCGCACCTGCAAGTATCGCCCAGACTATCCGTACAAGGGCTTTGCGAGCCTGACAGACGCCAGACAATGGGTGCTTGAGTTCACGCATTGGTACAACTATCGACACAAGCACAGTGGTATCAAGTTTATAACACCCAGTCAGCGTCATGATGGTGAAGCCACCGCTGTCATGCGACAGCGCAAACAGGTGTACGAAATGGCAAGGGCGAACAATCCCGCCAGGTGGAGTGGACAGGTCAGAAACTGGAACCTACCGATGGCAGTTCAATTGAATCCGGCAAATGCCGCGCAAGAAAAACAGGCTGTATCTTGAAGATTGACGCGACAACTATGTTGACAACCACCGCTGTAGACCTTCCTCTGCATAGATCCGGTAAGTTCGTTTGTGGTTCTCCACAACGCCCCCTCAGTCCGCAGCATGGCGTGCAATGTTGGATAACCATACCTGGGAAACTTCTCTGCCAGCGCCTTCAGTCTGGCTCGGAGCGAGGCATCCTCACGGCCTTTGGGCTGATAACGAACCGTAGCCCGTGACACCTGCATCAGCCTGCAACCTCGGCGCTCAGATAACAGTCCGGTCTTGACCCAGAACTGCACAACGAGCCGTCTTGCTGCAGGCTTTACCGTAAGCGCTCCGTGATCGACGGCTTGTCCTGTTGACCCATTTCTCTATGTTCGGATCTCCATTTCTAACCGGAGATACCGATGGCCCTTACCGAGAAGCAACAGATTTATCAGAAGCACCTACGGGCTGCTGAACACTCAGGCCAGTCCCTGCGGGTGTACGCGAAGTCGCATGGCGTCAGCGTACAGTCCCTCTACAGTGAGCGGCAGCGTATGCGCCGTGCGGAACGTAAGACCGATGGCGGCTTCCTCAAAGTTCAGGATGTGTCCGCGTCACCGCTGATGCCTATGGCACTGCTTCAGGTCAGGCTACCCAATGGCGTCAGTCTCGGTATACCCACCGACCAGATGGCATTGCGTGACCTTCTCCTTACCTTGGCGAAGCTCTGATGTTCCAGTTTGCCGAACAGGCTGTCGTCTACCTGCACCGTGACCCGGTGGATTTCCGCAAACAGATTAATGGTCTCGCCCTGTTGGTGCAGCAGTCCATGCTGCTCGATCCAATGCAGCCGTCATTGTTCGTGTTTGTGAACCGTGGCGCCAACCGCATCAAGATCCTGTGGTGGGACAGGAACGGCTTTTGTCTGTGGACCAAGCGCCTGGAGCAACATCGATTTGCCTGGCCCTTTGCCAACGATGGCGAGATATTGAAGCTTAACGGCGAGCAGCTCAGCTACTTGCTGGCGGGCTTCGATATCTTCCGCTTCCCGCCTCACCAACGACTGTTCTATGGTGCAGTCGGCTAAATGATTTGGTATACTGCGTCGCATGGCGGCGCAGTTACTATCTTCTTTCCCAGCACTCAACGAGGCGGTGCGCCAGAACCCCGACGCGGCCGCTCAGCTCAAACAACTTAGTTACCAACTGCAGTATGCCTTGACCAAAATCGAGAAGCTCGAAGAGGCACAGCGACTTGCCCGTGCCGAGCGCTTTGCGGCCAGCAGTGAGCAGTCACCCCAGTATCCACTCTTCAATAAGGCGGAACAGGAGGCCACACTGGCAGACAGTGAGGTGGGTGACGATGAGGTTATCGCGACAGTTACTGTTCCGACTCATACCCGCAAAGTGGCGAAGCGCCAGCCGCTACCGAAAGACCTGCCCCGGGTGGTGATTGAACATGACCTGGCAGATAAGACCTGCAGTGATTGTGGCGCGGACAAGGTCCGTATCGGCACCAAAACCAGTGAACAGCTGGATGTCATCCCGGCCCAGGTGTTTGTCATCGAACACCAGCGGCACAGCTACAAGTGCCCATGTTGCGTTGATGCTGCACCAACAACAGCCCCCATGCCCACGCAGCCGGTGCCCAAGAGTATCGCCTCGCCGGGCTTGCTGGCACATGTGGCCATTGCCAAGTACGACGATGGTTTACCCCTGTATCGGCAGGTGAAGCAGTTTGAACGGATTGGCGTTAGCCTGTCACGCCAGACACTCGCATCGCACATGGTCAGAGCCGGTGAACTGCTGCAACCGCTACTGACGCAGATGACGGCACATCTCAGCAGCTTCGATGTGCTTCAGATGGATGAGACCCGGGTGCAGGTGCTGGCAGAAGACAATCGCCCGGCTCGCAGCCAGAGCTGGATGTGGGTGATGCGGGGTGGCCCACCGACCCAACCGGTGATCCGCTATCACTATGATCCAGGCCGCAGTAGTAGCGTGCCGATCAAGTTGCTTGATGGTTACCAGGGTTACCTGCAGACCGATGGCTATACGGCTTACCGCCGCATCCTGGATACCCCCGGCATCACCGGCCTGGGTTGTTGGGCGCATGCGCGGCGGCGCTTCATCAAGGCGCAGCAGGCGCAACCAAAAGGAAAACCCTCTGCTCGGCTGACCCAGGTGCTGGCGTGGATCAACAAGCTATACGCGCTGGAACGCAGTTGGGAAGATCTACCGGCTGAGGTACGCACCGAGCAACGCCAGGCCAAGGCAAAACCGCAGCTGGACAAGATCCACGCCTGGGCGACAAAGCAGGATGTACCGGAACGTGTCAACCTCATATGGACAGTCATTTCATAAATAACATCTATTTCACGTAGCCCGCGGCGGTCAGCGTCGGGAAGTTGACGCGATCATCGATGATGGTGCCGTCACCACCGGGTACGACAGGGTTGATTGCAACGCTCGTTGGCGGCATGGGTACCACCGGCCTGCCATGGACAAAACGCTCTGGGTTTCTGGCATAGCGCGCATCCAGTGCTCGCTGCTTGTCGTTCGCAACCTCTCGATAACGCCCGGTAAATACCTGCTCAGGCGTGAACCCGGCCAGGCCACTATGGTGGTGCTGGAAGTTGTACCAGGCAAAGTAATCTTCACACCAGTCGCGCGCATGGGCGGGATGATCAAATCGACCGGGGTAGTCCGGTTGGTACTTCTGCGTCTTGAACTGACTTTCACTAAAGGCGTTGTCATTACTCACCCGCGGCCGGCTATGGCTGCAGGTGACATCAAGATCGCGTAACAGATCCAGATAGCCGTGGGCGATCATCGGTGAACCACGATCCTGGTGGATCGTGAGTTGTCCCCTGGTGATGCCGTAGCGTGCTGTAGCCTCATCCATCAGTTGCCTGGACAGGGCGCTGTTCTCCTTCACCGAGACCATCCAGGCCACGACAAACCGGCTGAACAGATCGAGTACAACGTACAGCGACAGATAGATGCCTCGGCGCACGAGCGGCAGTTTTGTGATGTCCCAAGACCAGACTTTGTTAGGGGCAGTCGCTAACAAACGCGGGATGGCATGATGCTGCGCGGGCCTTTGATTACGCCGGTCGCCGGACTCTTGCACACTTCTGAGAAGGCGATGCATCGTGCTCACGGAACACGGGTAGCGCTCTTGCTCCAGCAGGCTTTGATACACCTCGGCAGGCGGTTGGTCGCAGTATGCCTCGCTGTGCAGCGTATCAATGACCGTAGTGCGTTCCTGTGGGCTCAAAGCCCGTGGTTGTACTGCATGCTGGCGCGAGCGTTTGGGCGGTTCATCATTGGCGGCACGACGCTGACGCGCGTACACCGTACTGCGATTCAGGGCCAGTACCTGGCAGGCTCGTGTCATTGATAGCGTATCCGGCCGTTCTGCTATGGCAGTGCTCACAGCTCGCTCCCATTGCGTAAACGATCGAGCATCGCCAAGGCTTTTTTTTGGAGATCCAGGCAGTCGTTGGCGATATCAAGCTTGCGACTCAACCGACTGTTCTCTTTCTCCAGTTGCTCGATACGGCGCTGATCCGGTGTCTTTGACGGCAGCGGGCCAGGTGCGCTTTTACTCAATCCTGCAACGCCTTTCTCGGCATACTCCCGGCGCCAGTCAGACAACTGATTGCTATAGAGATTCTCCCGGCGCAGTAACGCACCGAGCTCACCATACTTGCATGCATCTGCTTCAGCGATAATGCGTAACTTGTACTCCGGCGTGAACTGGCGACGGGTACGTTTTTCCAGAGCGGGTTCCGGTGTAACCTGTGTACTGTTGGTCGGTTTTGGCATTTCATTACATCCTGGGTTGTCACCCTGAGTTCTATGTTATCCCAAACACGGAGTGTCTGGACTCAGGTTGACACACAGGGGTACCACCACAAAGTCTGTTAGGCAAGGCCGTGAGTTATTTGCTGAAGGAATGGCCCAGACTAATCATCTACCTGGATGATGGCCGGCTCAATATCGACAACAACCGGGTGGAGAACGCCATCCGGCCATTTGCCCTGGGTCGCAAGAACTGGCTGTTCAGTCAGAGCGTTGACGGTGCCGAGGCCAGTGCCGCGCTTTATAGCCTGATTGAAACGGCGAGGGCCAACGGCCTCAACACCTACGCCTATCTGAAACATCTGTTCACGCAGTTGCCAATCTTCACCACCACAGAAGAATTGCAGGCACTGCTACCCTGGCAGGTTGATCCAGCAAAGTTGGAACAATACACCCGCAAACCAGGCGCCTGAGTCTCCAGCGTATCCTCTCGTGTCTTGCAATGCGTCGATTGCCGAGCGCTTACGCTTTACCACTTTCGCGGGAGGGCTTCCTTCAACGCGGACTTTTCCAGCATCTCATCCGCGAGCAGGCGTTTGAGCTTGGCATTCTCCGCTTCGATATCTCTCAGGCGCTTCGCATCTGAGGCTTCCATACCGTCAAACTTCGACTTCCAGGTGTATAGCATGCCTTCAGCGAAGCCGTGCTTCCTGGCAAGGTCCGCCACCGAAACGCCGGCCTCGTGTACTTTAAGGATCTGGATGATTTGCTCGTCTTTGAATCTGTTTCTCTTAATTTTGGGACCTCCCAGGTTCTACTCTATCGGGAAATCCCATCTAACTCATGGACTAGTATTTGGGGGTAAGGTCAGATAGGCGAAGTCGCAGGATATCTCGAAGTTTGCGCATTGTGATTCTCGGTGTTGCCATGAGCTGCCGTCCAGAAATGGGCGCAACTCTAACAAGATTAATAAAAACAATGCGTTAGGTAGGAATCCGGCATCGTGAACACCCAATCCGGAAATCCGGCCAAAGTGTTCACGATGAACCGGATTAGGTGTTCACGATGGACCGGATTGAGTGTTCACGATGGGCCGGAATATGCACAGCCCACAGGCTGCGGCTTAAACTTAATGTTATGCGCCGACTTCGGACCTATGGATACCATCGAAGCTACTAAAAACTTGCTCCCGAACACGAAGCGAATCGAAATTATATTGGTCTTAAAACTCGATCAAGCATACTAAAGACAAGCGCAACCCCTGAGAAATCTTCAGGTCCTAAGGCATTCAGTGCGAATGCAAACTTACGCTTACTCCCTATGAATCTCACCACCTGCCCGCCTCCAGGAATCGCTTCATTTACAAAGTAATCCTTTAGTGAATCTACATCAAAGAAGTAGTGTTCAATCTGAAGCGAAGACTTGTCACCAAAAGTTGAATTGCCTTCTGAGATAACTTGATTTTGGATATCCAGAAAATCTGGAACTGGTAATAAAGTGGTGAAAGCTTCGACGGTTTCGTGCTTCTTCGTAAGGCCCTTCCTCGGATCATGCTCGATTTGAGTGAATTGTTTTTTTATTCCATTCCATGCCGCGAATCCAGCACTATCAAAATCAAACATTGCCACTAGCTTTCGATGGCCGTAGTTTGTAAAGATTCCGTCTTGGGAATCAGCTCCGCGTTTGAACAAGTTGCATAGGAAAGAAGCATCAAAGCAATCCTGTACAATGAACGGCATGTTGGTGTCTGGATTTAGTTTTCGCCAAGCTGTCTCGAGAATAATTTTGTCGGTTATCCCTTCGACAAAAACGACTGGGTCTGAGCTTCCCTTAAGGACATACTCTATTGACGCCTCAGGCTCGAGATCATTTAGAGTCGCAAACCCTTCCGTAAGAACACTCAAAGCCTCTGATGGCGAAGACTGTCTTATCTTCTTTTCAGCAACATCCTTACTCATTACATGTATGGACTCTGGAGGCGCTAAAGCGACAGTGGAAGGCGAGTGGGTTGCCAAAATAACGTGCACACCGTGTTCTTTGACGAAGACGTTATCTAGAACGTCAAGCAGATTACGAACCATTGACGGATGTAAGGAGGCATCAATCTCATCTAGCAACAAGAGACGAGGAAAGTAGCTATCACTAAATGTTTTGTAGATGCTCAACACTAAGGCGAATAGGACCTTTTCGCCCGAAGACAGATCTCCAAACGATATCTCCTGTCCTTCAGGATTGCGAATTCGGAGAGCAAAGCTTGTTTCCTCATCGTTCCTAAAAGTGAGGCCATCTGCCTTTGGGTTGTTTATCGAGAAGTTCAAGCTCGAAAAACTAGTCAGGATATCCTCGACAACTTCCCACGGTGGCGGTCCATAAATCTGGGCAAATGCCTCAGAAGTCTTGATTCTCGCCTCTTCGTTATAGTAATTGGCTTCAGCCCGTCTAATTACTAACTCCATGTATTCCCGATAATGGTAGTCGAGGAACACTTTACTTAGTTGGGTAGGAAGGAAGTCATCTTTCAAATCTAGCGGAACGTAGCTCTCTTTAAACTCTCTTTCGGAGATTTCATCCAACGGATACTTCAGACGCGAAGCAAGCGCTCTCACCGATTTTGCAATTGCATCGTTAGTAATCTGTTTGTGCTTAAAAAGTTTGAGTACTTCTCTCCGGTACTGTCGAAATGCATTGTATGTCTTGAGTTCCGTTTCAGAATTCTCCAGAACAATGTCTTCCTTACTCAACCTAAGAATAGGTTTATCTAACTCCTCTGAAATTCTGACCAACTCATCTTTTAGTTCTCGCAATTGATTCTTGTGCTTTACAAGTTCCTGCTTCAATTTCAGGTTATTCCATCCTTCGTTGAAGTTCTTCCAGGCTTGCGCACGTTCTTGATCGATTTGACTCTTAGAATGCTGACCTTCATTTCCAACAACGAAAGTTCGAGGGTCAAAGTACTGGATTTCCTCGAGAGTTATGTCGTCAACGACAACCGCACCATGTTGAATAGATTGAAGGAAGTGGGTCTTTCCACAGCCATTAACGCCGGTAAGAATCGAAAAACTCGGCAACTGGAGCTCTTCGAATTGGACAATCGATTTGTAGTCTGATTTGAATACTACTTTAGGCATGCTACGGTGTTTCCCGAGGCGCATAACGAGGCTGTAGAAAAACCCCTGTTCGCGGAACAGAGATAAATCTGCTGAAGGCAGGGATGTTGTGGTGCGTGCTCACGCGAATTCTGAATCGTCTAGCATTCGGAAAATAATTTGAGAGAACTGTACGCACGAAACTTTTTCTCCAAAATTCTGATCTAGGGTTTTTCTACAGCCTCAACGAGGCTGTAGAAAAACCCGATTCCGGGTTGTGTATCTGGTCTTCAACTATTTTCCCCTCTCTCTCGATTGCTTCATTCTGCCATCATGCTGCGATCTGTCCATAGTTTTTCAGCTTCTCAATATTGTGAAACATGCTATACAGTTGCCATTGTCCTGAAATCTTGGTTTTGCCACGCAGCGAGAATCTGTTCAGCCCCTTGTTGTGACCAATATTGCCGAACACGGGCTCAATCACCGACATGCGATGGCCATACATGTGTTTACCATGCTTGCTGTCAACTCGATGCTTCATCCAATCGGTATAAGTAGCATCACGTTTGTCGCTCAGGACAAAGGAAACCTGGCGTCCATGACCCAGGCGCGTATCTGCTGACGCCGGGCTGCGCATGCACCAGGCTTTGAGGGGGCAGGACCTGCACTTGTAGAAGCGCCCTTCAAAGAACAGCTTGTCTTCCGTTTCATTCTTTAGCCGCATCTCCTCACCGGCCGGGCAAACGCAGGTCTTGTTGACCGGATCCAATCGGAACTCAGACTTTCCAGCGGGCAGGTATAAGCAAAAGGTCCAGCCATCATACTTTCGCCACAGCTTTGCCACCCGACTGCTGGAGCAGGGAACTGATATCAGGAATATCCAGGAAATCCTTGGGCACAACAATCTGGCTACAACACAGATTTACACCCATGTTGTCGGCCTTCACCAACGCGGGATGCGCAGCCCCGTCGATGTTTAGGTCCAGAACACCAGCAGCTGAACACCGGCGCATCAGGCAGCAAGCGATACTAAATGCACCGGTGCTAGAGGCTGCAGACGATTGCTAAAACGCCGGACGAATGAGTCCCTTGTCTTTTGTTGGATCGTAATTGGGGTTATGAACGGGCAGTCTGACGCCAACCGTTTTGAGGTAATCCTTGAGTGAATTGTGCAACGCTTCGGCCCGCGCTGGTCTGAAACGCGTCAGGTTGGTTGTCTCGCTGATGTCGAGCGCAAGGTCAAACAGCGTGACCTCGTCAGACTCCAGGTTCCAGATCAGCTTGTCATCGCCATCGCGAATGGCGGCCTGGGGCACCACATGTTTGAAATTCCGGTAGGCGCCGTAGTACCACACCATAAAAGGTGTTGGCCGCTCAACTGCCGCCAGGTCAGGATTGGCCAGCAGGGGGGCGAGACTGCCACCGTCCAGTTGCGCGGGCAGTTCGGCATCAATGCCCAGCCAGTCTGCGATGGTCGGGAAGAAGTCATAGCCCACCACCGGTGTGTCGCTGGCGCTGCCAGGTTTAATGCCGGGTCCGCGCAGCATGAGCGGTACCCGAATACCGCCTTCGTGCACATGGGTCTTGCCGAACGCGAGCGGCACGTTGCTGGTAACCGGCATGTCGGCTTCACCACCGTTGTCAGACGTGTAGATCACGTAGGTGTCCGGGCCCAGGCCAAGTTCATCCAGTGCCGCAAGAATCTGCCCCACGCCGGCATCAAGCTCGGCGGTCATTGCCGCGTATCCGGTATTGCCGTGGTAAACGCTTTGCTGGTTCTGGAAAGGCGCTCGGCTTGCCGGTGAGGCAAGGATGGGCAGGTGAACCGCGTAATAGGATACCTGCACAAAAAATGGCGTCGCAGACCTGGCCTGTTGCCTGATAAAAGCAATCGCATCGTCGGTGACCTGTCGGGTGCGCTTGGCGTCGGGGGGCGGCGTGCGCCCTTCCGTGTTGGTGGTCAGGCCGTTGTGTGCGTCATAACCGTGATTCGCCGGTGAGCCACCGCCCATGTGCCACTTGCCAAAATGCCCGGTGGCGTACTGCGGCCGGTGGGCCTTAATGAACTCGGCGATGGTCACCTCATCGTCTGCAATGCTGGCCACAGGCAGCGGCAGGATCATGGGCTTGTTGACATACATGGTGTCGTGGAAAAGCGGCGCAACACCCTGTTCGTCGGGCACAACATCAATGATGTCTGTTGCACCCAGGCGGGCAGCCGTCTTGCCCGTCTGAATGCTCATTCGCGTGGGTGAACAATTGGGCGCGGGCGCATAGGCATTGGAAAATGTCATGCCGGCATCTGCCAACCGCTCGAGGTTTGGCGTCTGGTAAAGGTCACTTTTTGAATCCTTGCGCCTGCGGTCCATCTGTACCGAGGTGCCGGTCCAGCCCTGGTCATCAGCCAGGATAAGCACCACGTTGGGCGGCGAGGCCTGTGCGCACGCGGCGGCAAAGAGTAGTAAGACGAGCGAATACAAGCGGTTCATAGAATTAATACCATCCTGTCAAAAGTCCAGTAACCCGCCATGGTGCCCATGGCAATTGTGAAGGCCGCGCGCCAGACCGGGCTGCGCTCACCGGGCAATTGATGTAGCAGCCATCCAACCGCCAGCCATACCCCGATCACCGCAAGCTGGCCAAGTTCAATGCCCAGGTTAAACAGCAGCAGGCTTAGCGCCATCTGATCACGCGGCAGCCCGATGTCGGTCAGCGCGCTGGCAAAACCAAACCCATGGAGCAAGCCAAAGGCAAACGCAATCAGCCAGGGGCGCAGTTGCATAATGGCCGAACGGCGCGATTCCTCCACCATCAGTTCCCGTGCCAGAAACAGGATAGAAAGCGCAATAACGGCTTCTACCGGCCGCTGTGGCAAAGACACCAGCTCCAGCACCGATAGCCCCAGGGTAATGGAGTGGGCCACAGTAAACGCGGTAATTGTCTTGACCAGCATCCAGGGTTTGCCAATGAGCAGCACCAGGCCAATCACGAACAACAGATGATCAATGCCGAACAGCAGGTGCTCGAACCCCAGCAGCAGGTAAGTGGCAACTGACGGTGCAGGGTCGCCAAGATCCAGGGAGGGGTCATCGGCACGCAGCAGCGCACTGCGGCTGTCACCGTCTGCATAGATGATTCTCACCATCACGTCCGTCAGCGTCCGGGTCAGGCCTGCAATCTGCAGGTTGCCGGTACGCAGGTCACACTGCACCTGCCAGCGCTGCACCAGCGCAGTACCCGTGTGTTCCGGCAAACCGCCATCGAGCGTGGTGCAATCCGCCGGGAACACCGGGTCTATGGGCAAGCGCAGGTCGCCGAGTAACGGCTGTTTCCACAGCACATCGAAAGTCGAGGGGGCAGTCTGACGAATTTCCAGATAGGCCGGCCGCACTTCGTGAGCGATGCCTGACGCACTCACCAGCAGCCCGGCGGCGAACAGCAACCCGCAGAAAACGCGCAGGACCTTCAACCGCCGGCCTCCTGCGTCAGGTCACGCACCTGGTAGCGCGAACGCAGTTGTTCGAACAGCGCCTCGTTGGCCTCCGCGCGGCGCTGCTGGCGCAGGCGTTCCGCCACCTGGGCGGCAACCGATTCAAACGCCGGCAGGTAACCAGGTTCACGCGCAAGCACGCGCACAAGGTGCCAGCCAAACTCCGATGGTACTGGCCCCTGCCATTGATCCGGCGTCATGGGCAGGCTGGCCAGGCTCGAGGCAAACTCAGGTCCGAACAGATCGCTGATTTCGCGCTCGCTCAATCCTGAATAGCGCGTCTGCAACATGAATGGGTCACCGATTGCGGTCTGTTGATCCAGCGCCGCCTGCGCATCACGGCGGGCATCAGCGCGTCGTTCACTGCTGAAGTAACGGTGCTCGAAACTGAAGCGCTCGGGTTCCCGAAAGACATCACCGCTGGCGTCGTAGTAGGCGCGCAGTTCACCCTCCCCCGGTTCCGCCGCATCAGCAACATCTTCTGTCAGGAAGTTCAATTTCTGGGCAAGGCGGCGACGTATGATGGTGTCGTTACGATCAAGCCCAAGTGCCAACGCCTCGCGATAGTAGACTTCTTCCCGGATCCACTTGTCGGTCAGCGACTGCAACTCGGCCGGGCTCGCGCTTCTGCCCATCTGCAGCGACCACTGGTCCTCAAGCCGTCTTTTGACTGCCGGGGTTATCTCGATGGTATTGGCGCTGGTCTCCCCGGCCTCACCCGTCTTCTGATCGACAAGAAAGACGAGTCCGCCCAGTATGAGGAAAAGAAACAGGGGATCCCTGAAAAAACCCAGCCTCCCTGCCGTCCCTGCCTTGTTCACCAAAATCTCCTGTTAACCGCCATGGCCGCAGCCAGGCCAGTTGTTGCTGTCTCAGGGTTCATACCAGATGGGTGAACTCCAGGCACGTTCCTGGTGTATGGCAGGCAGGTCGGGGTTCGGTGCAATCCCGGTTCGCAGCGCATCCCAGGTCGACCAGCGGCAACTGGGATTCTCCAGCACACGTGCATAGTAGAACGCCTGCTGGGAAGGTTCGAAGTCAGGATCCTGCCACAGCGTCGCAAGCTCAACTGCGCCTTTGTCACGACTCACACTGCAATCCTCAAGGTTCACGCGGGCGCCGTTGTCCGGGCACCGATGAGTGGCCGGATCGGGGGTGAGCCCGTCAGCGCAGGCGACGTCAAACACGGCTTCCTGCGCCTGTCCATCTTCAACCCAGCCCTTGATGACCTGTACTCTTTGCAGCCAGCCGGATCGCGGATCGCGTGCGGCCCAGACCAGAAAGCTGGGTGCCTTTTTTGACGGCGCAGCCAGCATGCCACCCATGGGCACACCCCGGGCATAGGCCTCGGTGACCAGGTCCGGTCTGTTGGTGATGTCGTCAGGGAAACCGTAGCCGCCAAAAAAGCGCACCCGAATGCGCGGGCCGGAGGTTGCAAAAGTTTCCCGCCGGCGCATGGCGTCAAAGAGTGAGTCCCGCGTGTTTGCCTCGGCCCAGACACCGGCAAGACCGCCGGTTCCATGGGTTGCCTGACGCGGTGTCCAGAAGTCCTCCCAGCCACTGTCACCTGCTGCATAAGCGGAGCCGCGGGACTGTGGTGTATTCCGGCCACCGGTGAAGTATTGGTCCTCATCGTAGGGACCAGCCGACAGGTGGGAGTCGCTCGAGCCAATAGCGCCCAGTTGGTAGGGGTTGAAGCCATCACGGGTCTGCATTTCAAGGCCCATCTTCAACGCGTCACGATAATAGCCGCCCTTGAAGACTGAAATCGGATTGGTGTTGGCCGCACGGTTCAGGTAGTACTGCACAATCTGGAAGTCAGCCCACTCGTCATTGGGTGAGAGTGACGGGTGAGTCTCGGATGTCCCCTTAATCTGGCTGATCTCCGCGATAGGCTCGTTACGCATACGCTTGTCCGCCCAGGCGCGGTCAATTGGCTTGCCCTTGAAGGTGGTCTCCTGAAACGCCAGGCCATCACTCTGGTTCATGTTGTGTGGAATGGCGAGCGCCTCGATACCGTCACCGCGCAGGCGGTCAAGCCAGTTCCACAGGTCTTCCGGGTCCATGGAGTCACCCGAGCTGAACGGCTGTTCGGGCACCTTGCCACTACGAAACACCACGTTGCGATGCAGGTGTCGATTGCCGGGCGTTGGCGTGTATTCATAGCCAATGAAAGCGGTGAACCTGCCCGGGTCATTGTGCCGTTCTGCAGCCTCCACAATCTTGCCCCAGGCATAGGTCGCCACTTCCGGCCCGACAAACCTGTGGCCCTCTTCCTCAAGCTGGCGCAGTCGAACGCTCAGGCTATCGAGTTCCAGCCCACCCCCGGGTAACAACTGGCGGGCATCCGGGTCGCCGTAGGTTGGGCTCGCCGAATCGAGTTGGGCGGCAAAGACACCCAGGTACTTGGCATGGTCACTGACCATCAGGAAGTCCAGGGGCGGACCTTCCAGGCGCAGCGTCGCTCCCGAAGGATGGGGGATGGGTTCACCTTTGGCATACCGGTAGGCATCGTCCGGTGTGGTGCGCACGCTGCCCATAAACGCATCAAAAGAATACATGGTGTGAATGTGCAGGTCGCCAAAGAACGCTGACCGGTCAGGATTCCGGTCCACACCGGCATTGGCCTCGGCATACAATCCCGCCGTATACAACAAGCCAACCGCCAACGGCAGCCAACGCAGGCATATCCTTTGGGAACCCCAGTTCTTCACCCTCATTGCTGTTCTCCTTCTCGACTTGGGGGAATCCGTAACTATCAAATTCCACCAAGCATAATGCGTCAGAGGCGAGACTGCTAATGAATAATTTCCGCAACCGGCACTTCCACGCCTACCGCGCGAAGCTGCTCTGCCAGCAAGGGATCACGGCTGAGCTGCCAGCGCTGGTAAAGCTGCAGCACGTCCATGGCGTCCAGCTCCGTGTCTCGCGAGCACACTGCCGCAACCAGTTCCAGCATGCGGGTGAAGGTGGCAGCCAGTTCAGAAAAGATATGGCGATTCTGGTAACTGTTTTCTGCCAGGTAGTCATAGGCGCCGCCGCCCATGGAGACAAAGTAGTCCTTGCGAATACCGCGGCGGGCGTAGTTTTCGGGGAAGAGCGCGCCCAGGAAAAGGGCGAGGTCGCCAAGCTGCCGCAGGATCAGGCAACGTTGGCGGAAGTCTGCTGTTTCGGTGGCATCCTTGTACAGCAGGGCGAGTGGTCGAATGCTGACGGCACCTTCGTCATAAGAGAACAGTTGCCGGCTGTGGCCAAACCGGGCGAGCATATTTCCCATGTACCAGAGCGTGTCCTCGTGGGGTGAAGGGTCCAGCTCCTCACTGTTTTCCTGCAGGCGCTCGCGAAAGTAATCGGCCAGCTTCATCTCAAAGGCAGACTGTCCTGTTGCCATTTCCAGCACTCCTCTCAGCAAACAAGGATGGGTTCAGTATAAACAGCGATATTGTTTTTTAGAAAGCCATGTCTTATTGAAAAAAGTTATAAAAAAACCTCCAAACGAAACCTTGAAAATTGCCAACGAGAGCACAAGTTGGTGATCCGCGGGGTGCAGCAATGCCTCGCGCCAAAATTTGAGATTTCCTTTAGGCAATTGTTATTTCGGAGGAAAACCCATGCACATCAAACCCCTCTATGACCGGCTCTTGGTCAAACCCCTGGCAGCGGAAACCAGGACCCGAAGCGGGATTGTCATCCCCGACCAGGCAACGGAAAAATCCAACCAGGGTGAGGTACTTGCTGTCGGTGACGGTGCACTGCTTGAAAACGGTGAGCTGCGCCCACTGGCCGTCAAGGTGGGTGACCGGGTGTTGTACAGCGAATACGCCGGCACAGAAATTAAGATTGAGGGTGAAAAACACCTTGTCATCAGGGAAGCGGATGTCCACGCCGTTCTTGAAGCGTCACCTGCACAGGAGAAAGCAGCATGAGTGCAAAAGAAGTCAAGTTTTCGAACAACGCGCGCGAGCGCATGATGGTTGGCGTCAACACACTTGCCGACGCCGTCAAGGCGACACTGGGTCCCAAGGGGCGTAATGTCATCCTTGAAAAGAGTTTTGGCGCACCCCGCGTCACCAAAGACGGTGTCACCGTTGCCAAGGAAATCGAGCTGAAAGACAAGTTCGAGAACATGGGTGCCCAGATGGTGAAAGAAGTTGCGTCGAAAACGGCTGACGTGGCCGGTGATGGCACAACAACCGCAACGGTGCTGGCCCAGGCAATGATCAGGGAAGGTCACAAGGCGATCGCCGCCGGCATGAACCCGATGGATCTGAAGCGTGGTATTGATGCCGCGGTTAAAGCCGCCACCGAGGAACTCGGCAAACTCTCCAATCCCTGTGACGACAACAAGGCCATTGGCCAGGTTGCCACTGTGTCGGCAAACTGGAATACCGACATCGGCGCAATCCTGGCAGAAGCCATGGAAAAGGTCGGCCGGGATGGTGTGATCACCGTGGAGGAAGGCAAGTCACTCACCAACGAACTTGAGGTTGTCGAGGGCATGCAGTTTGATCGCGGCTACCTTTCACCCTACTTCATCAACAACCAGGACAAGATGCAGGTTGAGCTTGACGACCCCTTTGTCCTGTTGTTTGACAAGAAGATCAGCAATATCCGCGATCTGATTCCGGTCCTTGAAAAGGTTGCCAAGGCAGGTCGACCGCTGGTGCTGATTGCCGAGGAAGTTGAAGGTGAAGCCCTGGCAACCCTGGTGGTCAACAATCTGCGCGGCGTGCTGAAGACGGCCGCCGTCAAGGCCCCCGGTTTTGGCGACCGGCGCAAGGCCATGCTGCAGGACATCGCCATCCTGACCGGTGGCACGGTGATTTCCGAGGAAGTGGGCCTGTCGCTGGAAAGCGTGGGGCTGGAAGACCTGGGCAGTGCCAAGCGTATTGTCATGGCCAAGGACAACACCACCATTGTGGATGGGGCTGGTGAAAAATCCGCCATTGACGCCCGCGTGCAGCAGCTGCGTACCGAGATCGACAACACAACCTCGGACTACGATCGCGAGAAGCTGCAGGAGCGGGTGGCCAAACTCTCTGGCGGCGTTGCGGTCATCAAGGTGGGCGCTGCAACCGAGATCGAGATGAAAGAGAAAAAAGACCTGGTCGACGACGCCCTGCATGCCACGCGTGCAGCGGTAGAGGAAGGTATTGTGCCGGGGGGTGGTATCAGCCTGGTTCGCGCTGCTGAAGCCCTGGTCAGGAGTGGCATCACCGGTGCCAACGAAGACCAGAATTATGGCTGGCGTATTGCGCTGCGCGCCATGGAAGAACCTTTCCGCCAGATTGCCCTGAACGCGGGTGTTGAGGACAGCGTGGTGCTCGACAAGGTTCGCCAGAACGAGAATCTCCGGTACGGCTACAACGCCCAGAACGGGGAGTATGGCGACATGATTGAGCTTGGCATCATTGACCCGACCAAGGTCACACGCTCTGCACTGCAAAACGCCGCGTCAATTGCAGGGCTGATGCTGACAACCGAGGCCATGGTTGCCGAGAAGCCGGAAGACAAGCCAGCGGCACCGGCCGCACCGGCCTACGACTTCTAGGTAACCTGCAGGACAAAGGGGCTTTATGCCCCTTTGTTTTTTCCCCACCCTGCCTTTTCACTCCCCCTGCCCTGCAATTGCCCGATACACAAATTGCGGCTGCAGGGCTATATTGTTCCCCGGGCAGGCGTTTTTCCGCCCAATCAACGAGGGAGATAACCACCATGAGTTTACTGTTCAGGAAACACACGCGTTTACTGGTTGTAACTATTGCGGCGTTGCTTGCCGCCTGTACCAGCATGGGCACACCACCGGATTACTCGGCGGCACTTGCCAGTTCAAGTCGGATGGAAGGTGACCAGGCGCGGGATGCCGGCAGGAAACCCGCCGAAGTGCTTGCCTTTCTGGGCGTCAGGCCGGGCATGACCGTACTTGATGTCATGGCATCGGGTGGCTGGTATACCGAGGTCATGGCCATTGCGGTCGGGAACACGGGCAAAGTGTATGCACAGAACCCGCCGGCTTTCCTGGCGTTCAGGAACGGCTTTTATGACAAGGCAATTTCAGCCCGGCTTGCCGATGGACGATTGCCAAACGTCGAGCGGCTTGATGCCGACTTTGCTGCCATGAACCTCGATGGCACAGTTGATGTCGCCATTTCGGCCCTCAACTTCCATGACCTTTACAACCGGGATCCGGCCGCGGCCGCCGCCATGTTGAGCGCCGTCATGCAGGCACTGCGGCCGGGTGGTGTGTTTGGCATTATCGACCACGTCGGCAACCCGGGTGCCAACAATGCAGCACTGCACAGGATGTTGCCCCAGCAGGCCATGGACGCGGCAATGGCAGCCGGCTTTACGGTTGAGTCGAGCGACCTGCTTGCGGTCAGCACTGATGACCATACCAAAATGGTGTTTGCACCTGACGTTCAGGGCCAAACCGATCGTTTCCTGCTGAAGCTCAGGAAACCGGGTTAGGAAAAGTGTCCCGGGGCGGTGTCAGAGCGGATGGAGCCGCACCGGGACGTTCCTGATCCCCCTGATGAAGTTGTTGGGCAGACGTTCAACGTCCCCAACAACTTCAATCCTGGAAAAGCGTTTCATGATTTCTTCCCAGAGCACCCGGAGCTGCATTTCCGCCAGCCGGTTGCCCATACACCGATGCACACCAAACCCGAAGGCAACGTGTGCCCGGGCATTGGGCCGGTCAATGATCAGCCTGTCCGGATCTTCAAAAACTGTTTCGTCGCGATTGCCCGAGAGATACCACATCACCACCTTGTCGCCCTCCCGGATCAGCTTGCCGCCCAGCTCATAGTCTTCCAGCGCAGTCCTTCGCATGTGGATGACCGGCGTCTGCCAGCGCACCATTTCCGACACCATGTTGGGAATAAGCCCCGGGTTTTCCCGCAGCTTCTGGTACTCATCAGGGTACTTGTTCAGGGCAATGACCCCCCCACTGATGCTGTTTCGCGTGGTGTCATTTCCACCCACAATCAGCAGCAGGATATTGCCCAGGAACAATTCAGGATCCTCGTTCATCCGGGCCGTTTCTTCGTTGTGAATCAGCATTGAAATCAGATCGAAGCTGGGTGGCTGCTGGGCACGCTCGGCCCAGAGCTGGTAGAAGGCCCCTGCTGCCCCCATCAGTTCCTGGTAGCGCTGGCCCATGTCAATGCTGGTGTCTCCTGTCACTTCAGGTACATTGGTCGCCAGGTCCGACCAGTAGACCAGCTTTCGCCTGTCCTCGTAGGGGAAACCAAACAGGGTCGCCAGCATGCGTGCGGTAAGTTCAATGGAGACTTCCTGCACCCAATTGAAGGTCTTGCCAACCGGCAGGTTTTCCAGGATATCAATGGCACGTTCACGGATAATCGGTTCCAGTTCAGCCAGGTTTTTTGGCGCTACCGTTGGTGCAACAGCCTGGCGCTGTTTCATGTGTTTGGGTTCATCCAGTGTGATGAAGCTTTGCCCCTGGATCTGGCCTTCTTCAACAACGTAAGGGTCAACAATGGCAATACCACCCTTCTCCGATGAGAAAACCCGGTTGTTGGTATCAACTTCCTTGATGAGCTGGTGACTCGTGACTGACCAGAAGGGGCCGTTAACGCTGTCAGCAAGATAGTGGACCGGTGCCTCCTTGCGCAGGCGGGCAAACCAGGGTTGCCAGGTGTCCTGCTGGAACAGCGCGGGCTGGCTTACGTCAATCCTGTCCAGCGGAACGCTGGCAACGTCAGTGATCAGATTTGAACTCATGAATGTCCACCTGTGGAAAATTATAAGGCTACGCTAACCACTTCCCGGCGTGGAAGCAAACGCGGCGAAACACCTGCTGGCAATCGCATGACAGCATTGGCATATTGGCTGCCTGCCACCCATTGGAGATTGAGCATGGCCACCATCACCCACCTTGAGAAGCGGCGTATCCAGATGGAATACGTGGTACCCCTGATAAAAGATCTGCAGGCCATTCTTGGCGAGGAGGTTGTGCTGGCCGCACTTGCGGAACGCAACCGCCGCGCGGAATCCCAGGCAGCTGATGCCGGCAAGGACGTCAACCCTGATTTTGGGCGAATGGTAAAGGCAACAGAGGGGTTTGCTGCGGGAGACGCCATGGATTACGAGGTGATCACCAGCACTGATTCAGCCTTTGACATGAACGTGTTTCGCTGTGGCTATGCCGAGATGATGGCAGAACTTGGTGGTGCCCAGTTTGGCCACCTGCTGATCTGTAATGGCGACTTTGCTGCCGCCGGGCGCATCGGTATGAAACTGGAACGCAGCCAGACGCGCATGCAGGGTGACGATTTCTGTAATTTTCGTTATCGGCCGGCGACCGCCGATCCCAAAAGCTGACCCATCCTGAATGACGGAGGACAAGCGATTTTCAGTCTTCAGAGAGGTCCGGGCGTCGGTTTGAACGCGGGTCTTCCCAATCGAGTTCTGCAGGCTCGTACCAGCCGATTTCCTTAAGCACTTCCCTGGTGGTTTGAACCGAGAGCGTGTCCCAAAGCTGCCTGAAATCCTCAAGGCCCCGGGAACGGCTGGTCGATGAGCGGCTGTCCAGGCGGGCGATGATGGCCGGCAGCTTGATGGCCTCTCCCAGAGTGCCGGGCACCACGCGCTCCTCTCCCAGCACCACCTTGACGCGGGTACGACGCGCGAGAATCACATCCAGGGCATGTGCCGCCCTGCGAGCGATTTTGATGTCGAGGTCCTTGCTGGCGAGCATTGTCCGAGCTTGCGATCTGGTCATGTACCCATTGCGCGAGATTAACATGCCTGTGCCGGATAAGCGCGACACTACCCGCAACCATCAGGCCGTGAAACTGCCTTTACCACCCTCGCGCGGATTTTGCCGGGCGGCGATGCTGACCTGTAGCATGGCGGTTGGCAGGGAAAAGAAAATCAGGCCCGTGAGAAAGCCCATCAACATCGAATTTGAAACCAGATCAATCATGACATGTCCCTTCCTGACTTTACCTGGGAAGAGACAATCAACATTCGTGCCAATTTACCGGGTGTGACGCGTATCGCCCGTTTTACGTGCGCTGCGTCACGTCACTTCCGCGAGGCAGTACCGGGATTACCGTGCCTCTGGCGTCTGGAAGTGACACGCCCTGTCAGGTCGGGACGCTATTGTGTCCAAATCAGGTCAGGTTTCATCCGCGGGCCTGAGTGAGACGATTGAACCGGCGGGCTGGTTTGTCGGCGTCCGCCTGATGACAATTTCCACCCGGCGGTTCTGCGCCCGATTCGACCAGCTATCGTTGTCCACCCGGGGCCTGGCATCCGCATAACCCACAATCATGAATCGCTCTGAAGCCAGTTCGGGATCCTTGAGCAATTCATGCGCCAGTGACAACGCCCGCTGGCTGGAAAGCTCCCAGTTGGAACGGAATCGCTCGTTGTTGATCGGCACATTGTCGGTATGTCCCTCAACCGCAATCTCACCCTCAATGTCACGCAGGGCCTCCTGGATAATCGGGATGATTGGCAGGAACTCGTCCGTCAGGGTGGCGGATCCCGAGGGGAAAGAACCGCGTTCACGTATTCGCACGGTAATAGAGTCGAGATCATACTCAATTTCGATATTGCCGCGCTCTATCTGCAGGCGCAGTTTTTCCCGGAGTGCTTCGGCCGCCCGTTGCGTATCGAGCTTTCGCGCTTGTTCCATCAGGCGCTGGACTGCTTCGGATGGCAGCACGACCTGCATTTGGGTCTGGTGCTCACCGGGTGCGTTGGTGCGAATGTCGAGAGACGACTCCCGGGTGTTGGTACTCTGCTGCTGAATCGTGTTCATGGGGGTGGGGTTGGGACGCCCGGGGCTGAATTCCTGGGCAATGATGCTGGTGCCCTTGGGAATATCTTTCAGGCGAATTTCGTTCTGGACACCAAACGCCTGTTTCATTGAGCCGGCAAGCTGTTTGTACTTCGCGATATCCATTTCCGAAAACGACAGCAGCAAGACAAAAAAGCACATCAGGAGCGACATGAGGTCAGCGTAGGTGGTCATCCAGTCCGCTACACCGCGCTTCTCCTCTTCTTCAATCTCTATCATGAGATGTTCCTAGGCCACGGATTTCAGTTCGGGTTTGCTTGCTGCACCCGCGTCCTTGTCAGCTTCCCGGGCGCTGGGAGAAAGATAGATCTTGAGCATGCTTTCAAGGACGCGAGGGTTGTGGCCTTCACAGATGCCCAGAACCCCGTCTATACAGATCGCGTTCAGTTTGCTTTCTTCTGTCTTGCGCAACGTCAGCTTGTCGGCAATGGGCAGGGCAATCACGTTGGCAATCACCGCGCCGTACAGCGTCGTCAGAAGGGCAATCGCCATTGCCGGACCAATCTGTTTCGGGTCATCCATGGCGGAAAGCATCTGCACCAGGCCAATCAGTGTCCCGATCATGCCCATGGCCGGTGCCACCTCACCCAGGGCGGCAAACACCTTGGCACCCCATTTGTGCCGTTCCGCGGTCTCCCGCAGGTCACGCTCCAGCGTCGCCTTGATCGTCTCGGGTTCACTGCCGTCAACCATGAGGTTAATCCCGCGCTGCAGGAACTGGTTGGTTACCTCGTAGTTTTCCAGGGCCAGCAGGCCCTCTCGGCGCGCCACGGCGTTAAGCTCAATAATCTTGTCTATCAGTTCATCCGGGCTCGCCAGTTTGTTGAAGAAAGCGCGCTTGGCAACGCTGACCGCACGCAGGGACTGCTTCATGTTGAACTTGATCAAAACAATCAGCAGGGTGCCGCACAACACAATCAGGATAGAGGGTACGTTGATAAACAGGTCTGCAGACCCGCCCGACACAACCGCCGCAATCAGTACGCCAATTGCCCCGAGCATTCCTAGAAGTGTAGCCAGATCCATTTCATTACCTGCTGTTGCGCGAATCCCTGAGTCACCGCAGACCACTGCGGATTTATCACCTGTCTCAAGCTATATCGACCAGCGCCGGAAAAACTGAACCGTCACAGGTGAGCGCCCGTTCAGAGCCAGCAAATTTCCCCGGAAAATGGGTGTTGTATCGGCAGCAAGGTGAAAAACATGAGACCGGAGGGTGCCGATTGGACAGGATTGACGCTAGAATCCGCGGCCATGACCAGAGACCACGACGCCACAATACCCAGCATCCGGTTCGATCAGTGCCACACGCCTGAAGAACTGGACCGGCTGGATCGCGCTTGCCGCGAATGGGGCTTTTTTCAACTGACCCACCACGGACTCGACAAGCAAACACGGCAGGCAACTCTCGCTGCACTCGCCGCCTTTTTTGACCTGCCAGTTGCACAGAAGCGGACGGTTGAACGCAGCGCCACCAATCCCTGGGGATTTTATGACCGGGAATTGACCAAGAACACACCGGACTGGAAAGAAATTTTTGACGTCGGTGAACCCGAGCACGAGGGACCGCTTGCAGGATGTGAACCCCAGTGGCCTGATCAGCCGACGGGTTTTCAGCAGGTCATGGACGTGCATCGCAGCCATTGTGAGCGGATTGCCGCCACGCTTCTCGGGGCTATTGCTCAGGCCATGGGTGCTTCCGCATCAATACTGAAAGCCGCATTTGAACCGTCACACACCAGTTTCCTTCGGCTTAATTTCTATCCGGTTTGCCCGCGGCCCGAGATGCCAGCGGGTGTTGCGGTTCCGCTCGCAGGGCACCTTGGCATCAATCACCACACCGATGCAGGTGCGCTCACCGTGCTGATGCAGGACCAGGTCGACGGGCTCCAGGTTTTTCGGGATAACCGCTGGCACACCATCTCGCCAGAACCGGACGCGCTGATCATCAACATTGGTGATGTGGTACAGGTCTGGTCCAACGATCGCTACTGCGCACCACTGCATCGTGTGCTGGCAAACAGTGACCGGGTCCGTTACAGCGCCGCCTACTTCTACAATCCGGCGGCAACCGCAACCTATGAACCCCTGCCAGGCATGGGTGACCCGCGCTACCACCCGATCAGTTGGGGGGACTTCAGAACAGCCCGGGCAGAGGGTGACTACGCCGATGCGGGCGAAGAGATACAGATCTCACACTTTCGCCGCTAGCTAGCCGTCGTCCCGACCGCAGGCCCGTAGCCGACGGCCTAGCCGTCGTCCCGACCGAAGTGGAGGGACCTCACACCACCGTCGTCCCGACCGGAGGCCGCAGGCTGCTCTTCCTTTGTCATCCCGACCGGAGGCCGCAGGCTGCTCCTCCTTTGTCGTCCCGACCGGAGGCCGCAGGCCGAAGTGGAGGGATCTCGATTTTCGGCACTCGAGGTTTCTCCATTCCGCCGCTCACGCGGCTACAGTCGAAACGACGGCGTAGCCGTCGTCCCGACCGAAGTGGAGGGACCTCATACCACCGTCGTCCCGACCGGAGGCCGCAGGCTGCTCTTCCTTTGTCATCCCGACCGGAGGCCACAGGCCGAAGTGGAGGGATCTCGATTTTGGCACCCGAGGTTTCTCCATTCCGCCGCTCGCGCGGCTACAGTCGAAACGACGGCGTAGCCGTCGTCCCGACCGAAGTGGAGGGACCTCATACCACCGTCGTCTTGTAGGGCCGTAGCCGAGGGATCTCGATTTTCGGCACCCAAGGTTTCTCCATTCCGCCGCTCACGCGGCTACAGTCGAAACGACACCGAAGGTGTCGTCCCGACCGAAGTGGAGGGACCTCATACCACCGTCCTCCTGTAGCGCCGTAGCCGAGGGATCTCGATTTTCGGCACCCAAGGTTTCTCCATTCCGCCGCTCGCGCGGCTACAGTCGAAACGACACCGAAGCCGTCGTCCCGACCGAAGTGGAGGGACCTCATACCACCATCGTCCCGACCGGAGGCCGCAGGCTGCTCTTCCTTTGTCATCCCGACCGGAGGCCGCAGGCCGAAGTGGAGGGATCTCGATTTTCGGCACCCGAGGTTTCTCCATTCCGCCGCTCTCGCGGCTACAGTCGACGGCGTAGCCGTCGTCCCGACCAAAGTGGAGGGACCTCATACCACCGTCGTCCCGACCGGAGGCCGCAGGCCGAAGTGGAGGGATCTCGATTTTCGGCACTCGAGGTTTCTCCATTCCGCCGCTCACGCGGCTACAGTCGAAACGACACCGAAGCTGTCGTCCCGACCGAAGTGGAGGGACCTCATACCACCGTCGTCTCGACCGGAGGCCCGTAGGGCCGTAGTGGAGAGACCTCCAACACCCGAGGTTTCTCCATTCCGCCGCTCGCGCGGCTACAGTCGAAACGACACCGAAGCCGTCGTCCCGACCGAAGTGGAGGGACCTCATACCACCGTCGTCTTGTAGGGCCGTAGCCGAGGGATCTCGATTTTCGGCACCCGAGGTTTCTCCATTCCGCCGCTCACGCGGCTACAGTCGAAACGACACCGAAGCCGTCGTCCCGACCGAAGTGGAGGGACCTCATACCACCATCATCCCGACCGGAGGCCGCAGGCCGAAGTGGAGGGATCTCGATTTTCGGCACCCGAGGTTTCTCCATTCCGCCGCTCGCGCGGCTACAGTCGACACCGTAGCCGTCGTCCCGACCGAAGTGGAGGGACCTCACACCACCGTCCTACTGTAGCGCCGTAGCCGAGGGACCTCGATTTTGGTGCCCGAAGTGGAGGGACTAGAACCTATTGGTAAAGTTTTGACGATGCCTTCATGAACCGGATCATCATCAGCATTTTCATTACCTCGGTGTCGGTCGCTGCATCAACGAGCGTCGATTCGTAGTAGTAATACTCGGTCTTGGGCGTTGAGCCCACCGCAAGCACGGTGGCACTGGTCAGGTAGTCATGCTCAACAAACACGGGGCCGGCAAGCGCCTGCAGCTCAATAGCACCAAACAGGCCCACGCCGTAGTTGCCGTCACGTGGCAGCAGTGCTGCTTCACCGGGGCGCATGATCCGCACCTGGAGTGCCGGCGTGATGACTTTCTCACCGTAGATACTCGCATCGCTGTAGGCAGCGAGCGGCTCGGTGATGACGGCAAGTCGGCCATCCAGCACGTCCTGCGAAATGCGGGTAGGTACCAGCGGACCTGGCTTGCCAATTTCAACCTTGGCCAGGATACGCAGGTCTTCCGGCTCGGGGGTTGATGCAATACGTTGGCGCACCGCCGAGGCCATGTCCGGTTCACCAACTGACGCTGTACCTTCACAGATCCTTTCACCCGCGGGGTTGTCCATCCAGATCCTGACCTGCCGGCTACCGCTGGCACTCGTGGGTCGTTCAGCAAACGCCTGGACTGGCTCACCATCGGTTGTCGCGTACTTGAAGTAAAGGGACTGACTGCCGGTCTGCAACCATTCGTCCCCCAGCACTTCTGCGAGCAGGGGCGGAAACTGCTCCATGTGCAGCGAACCCGCAACAGTACCACCACGGAAACCCAGTTTCTGTGCGGTGGCGTCGTCGTGAATGCTACCTGCACCGGCATTAATGGCAGAATTCCGCGGCTCGCGCACGGGACCGGATACCACACCACCAGATTCGTGAATCCTGAAAGCCTCAGACATCACCGTCTCTCCCCAATCGCTGGTTGTTGTTCTCCCCAAAACCATACGCCAAAATGCCGCTTTTGCAAGATGGTGAGCAGCCAAAGCCTGCGAGTCATCAGCGTCAGAATTGGTGTAAGGTGGTTCTGTGATGAATACAGTTGAAGATGTGATTGTGCTGCTACGCCGCCTGTTTCACGGCGGGCGGCTGCGGCGTATGCCAAAAAAACAGCAGGAAGCAGACGTCATCATGGCGCTCAGCCTGCTTGGTCTCGATCCCGGAGTGTTCCTGGAAGAGACCGACATCAACGTGCACCTGTCAGCCTGGCTGGATGACATCAGCAGTGATGCCGGCCTCGACTATGTCACCCTGCGACGCTACCTGGTTGATTGTGGTTTCCTGCGACGCGCCACCGACGGCGCCATTTATCGCATCTGCCCCGAACGCATAGATGCCGTGTTGCCGCCAGGTGCAAGAGACATAAACCCGAAACAGGTATTTGCCGAGGTGCAGACAGTAAGAGACCAGCGAAAGCAGCAATTCCTTGGCTGACTTTAGCGGTAACGGTCGCCCCTGCCCACTCCAGTCAGCCGGGCGGGTCCGAACGCAGTATCCACCAGCCCCAGATGCCGGCATTCAGTAAAGCCAGCAGGCCGACCAGCGGCACAAACAGCGAACTCAACCCGCCGACCAATCCCACCGCAGAAAACAGCAGGTAAACCGCAACCACACTCGACATCAAGGTCACGGCAGCAGGTATGGCAAAACGCCAGGGTGTGAGGTCAACCCGGTGTGCGGGTGCGGGACCCGGCACAACCATTCGCGGATACACTTCGCCAATAACAAGCATCAGGCCCAGTTCCACCACAAACAGGATTGCGTACAGGTGCAGGAAGTGGATGGGAAAGTGTTCTTTCAAAACAAACTGGAACAACCCGTAGGCGATCACGTGGAAGAGGATGACAACCTTGGGCCCCAGGGCGGGCACCCTGGGAGCAAACAGACCTGCCACCACAATGGCAATCACCGGGATATTGTAGAAGCCGGTAAAAATCCGGATCACCTGCCAGAGACCATCCGGGGCAAACTGCAGGAGTGGTGCCACCAGAAAAGAGAAGAGCGCTATGACAGTGCCGGCAACCCGTGCCACGCGCACCAGTTCTGCATCGCTGGGGGCCTGTCCCCGCAGCGGGGCGTACACATCCAGGCTGAAGAGGGTTGCCGCGCTGTTAAGCAGTGAGTTGAACGAGCTGAACACCGCACCCAGCAGCACCGCCAGGAAAAAGCCGGCGGCGTAGGCCGGCATGACATCCCTGATCAGGCGCGGATAAGCCTGATCAATTGACGTGAGCCCCGGACCATACAGGTGGAAGGCAATGACACCTGGGATCATCATCATGAATGGCACGGTGACTTTCAGGAAACCCGAAAACAGTACGCCCTTCTGCCCCTCTGCCAGGCTGGACGCCGCCAGGGTTCGCTGAATCACATACTGGTTGGTACACCAGTAGAACAGGTTGGCAAAAATCATGCCGGTGAAAATTGTGCCGAAAGGTGTCGGGTCCGAGGGGCCACCAATGGCATTGAGCTTCTCGGTATGGGTTGTCGTCAGCACACGCACCCCCTCGCCGACATCACCCTGCCCCAGTGCTGACAGGCCAAGCAAGGGGACAGCCACACCCACAATCAGCAACCCCACACCGTTTAAGGTATCTGACACGGCAACAGCCTTCAGGCCACCGGCTATCGCGTAGACTGCCCCGATACAGCCGATAGACACGATCACCAGCACCAGTGCCTGGCCATAGGTGATGCCAAACAGGCCGGGCACGTCAAACAGCAGCAGCACCGCAATGGCGCCCGAGTACAGCACAGAGGGAATGGTGACCAGCCCATAACCGACCATAAACAGGATCACGCTGAGCCGACGGACGCCTTCATCAAATCGGCCACTCAGGAACTCCGGCAGGGTCGTAAAGGCACCCGCCAGATAACGTGGCAGGAACAGAAACGCCATACAGATGGTCGCGAACGCTGCCGTCACTTCCCAGGCCATACTGCTCAGGTTGAACCCGTAGGCGGAGCCATTCAGCCCGATGAGTTGCTCTGCAGAGAGATTGGTCAGCACCATGGAACCCGCGATAAACACCGCGGACAGTCCGCGGCCAGCCAGGAAATAGCCGTCGCGAGAAGCGGTTTCACCCCTTGTCCTGTACCAGGCATAACCGGCGACAAGCAGCATAAAAAACACGCAGCTCAGCAGTACGCTGGTGATATCTGCTACCTGCATGGCCAGCTGGCCTCTTTGAGGATTCGGGTTGACTCAAGATTTATCACAAGCTGCCGATACCCTTTGAATACTGCTGTCCTGATGGCGCCGAGGCGAACAGACATCATCAATAAACACTCATTGCCCTGAAACAAACACAAATGCGCGGATCCCTGAACCTGATGCATTCTGCTTGCTCCCCATGCGCGGCTCAATGATCGGCCTTGCCAACCTGCCAATCACCCGCAAGCTGATGGCCATCATGCTGGTGACATCCGTTGCAGCGGTTTCGACGGCAGCCCTGGCGTTTGCCGCCAGCGAAGCTTACAACTATCGCCAGTCAACCTACACGGAAGTCGCCACCCTGGCAGACGTGGTTGGCATCGCCAGCACTGCTGCAATCCTGTTTGAAGATCAGGCGCTTGCACTGGACGCCCTTTCCTCGCTCGATGCAAATCCGATTATCATGTCAGCACACATGTTTACGGCTGATGGCCACCTGCTGGCAGATTACCATGCGACCCGCTGGCGGGATGGCGTACATGAAGACACAGTGCGCAACCTGGCACAACAATCGCTTGCTGAAGAGAATGCCCTCAGCAGATTTGTCGGCCTGGACCATCTGGATACGATTCGCCCTATCCATGTGGATGGCGAAACAATTGGCACGATTCACCTCAGGGCATCACTGGCCAATCTGGCCGCAACCCTGCAGCGCATCGCCTGGATGGCCTTCGCTACCATCCTGATGGCTGCCTTTGTGGCCTACCTTATTTCGCTTAAGCTGCAGGCGATTGTTTCGCGACCGATCCTGGACCTGGTTTACCTTGTCAAATCCGTGACCGATCAACAGGATTACACCTTGCGGCTAACCCCCGCGGGTGACGACGAACTGGGCGTGCTCACCACGGGCATCAATGACATGCTTGAGCAGGTCAGTTCAAGAGACGCGCGACTGGCCGAGACCAACAGGCAGCTCAAGCTTGCTATCCAGGAGACCCTGAGAGCCAAGGAGGACGCTGAATCCGCCAGTCGTGCCAAGAGTGATTTCCTGGCCCGTATGAGCCACGAGATCCGGACACCCATGAACGGTGTTCTCGGGATGACCGAACTGCTTCTCACCACGGAACTCGGTAGCAAACAGCAGAAGTTTGCGGAAACAATCCAGCAGTCCGGCCAGTCCCTGCTGGAGGTCATCAATGATGTGCTTGATTATTCCAAGATAGAGGCAGGAAAGCTGACCCTTGAGGACACCACCATGGACCTGGTCGAGGTTGTCGAGGGTATCGTGGACCTGCTGCACAATCGCGCCGGACAGAAAGGTGTTGATCTTATCGCCGCGGTTGACCCGAGAATTCAGCCGCTGGCCCGGGGTGACGCGTTTCGGCTACGCCAGATCATCATGAACCTGGTGGGTAATGCCATCAAGTTTACCCATGACGGCGAGATTGTCATTGCGCTTTCGCAACCGGACATGGAAAGCCGGGAGTTCCTGTTTGAGGTCACCGACACCGGGATTGGTATTGAGCCGGACAAGACCGGGGTAATCTTTGAAAGTTTCGCCCAGGGTGATGGCACAACAACCCGCAGTTACGGCGGTACCGGGCTGGGTCTTTCTATCTCGAAACAACTTGTCGAGCTGATGGGAGGCGAAATTGGTGTTGCCAGCGTTCCCGGCCAGGGATCAACATTCTGGTTCCGCCTGCCGCTGGGAGAAGAAAGGCGCACTGCCAGGCGACCGGGCAGCGAGCCGCCGTCACTGGATGGCCTGAAGTTACTTGTTGTCACCGACAGCCGCACCCGCCGCAGCGTCTATGAAAAGCTGTTTGATGCCTGGGCCGTCCGGATCGAGTGTGCAGACAGTGCGGGTGGGGCAATCGAAATTCTGATGAACGACAGATCGCCGGCCATTGATATTGTTGTGACCGATCTCCGCCACTCGCAGGGTGCGGACGGACTTGTGGCACTTATCGGGCGCCTGCCCTCACTGAACCACGTCAAGGTGCTGGTACTGGAAACCGGTTCACCAGGCAACGCTTTTGCCCTGGAACAACCACAATCACCAGCGCCCAGCCTGACCCTGCCAAAACCTGTCAGGGTTGCGCTGCTCCGCAGTTCGCTGGAAGAGTTATGGCAGGACAGCCTTATGAGCGGGCGCACGCGGGAACTCCCACAGGATTCCCCGGACCTGGCCAAGAACAACTTCAACCTGGATGTGCTGATCGTTGAAGACAATCCGGTCAATATGCTGGTTGCCAAACACATGCTGACGGCACTGGGCTGCCGGACCCGCGAAGCCAGCAATGGTGAAGAAGCACTGGCCACGCTCAACGTCGCCCGGCCCGATGTGGTTTTTATGGATTGCCAGATGCCTGTCCTTGATGGTTATGCGGCCACCCGCACCTATCGCAGCCGGGAGGCCCTGACTGACAGGCCACACTTGCCTGTGGTGGCCCTGACAGCCAATGCACTCGCCGGAGACCGTGAGAAGTGCCTGGCCGCGGGTATGGACGATTGTGTCACCAAACCTTTCGGCCGCCAGCGTATCGCAGAGGTGCTCGTCCACCTGGGATTCTCTCCGATTGTTGAATCACGAAACGCAATCCCCACACCAGCCAGTAGTTCAGGCATCGACCAGACAGTCACTGAGCAATTCCGTGTGCTTGATACCGGCGACAGCGATTTGTTCGACAAACTGATCGGCACCTACCTGGTCAGTTCCGCCAGTCTGGTTCATGAATTGTCCAGGGCCATCTCGACCCATGATCTCAATCGCGCCCTGGAAGCGGCACACTCCCTCAAGTCGTCAAGTGCCATGATCGGCGCCACCAGGCTGGCGCAGCATTGCGATACCATTGAGCAGTGTGTAAAAGCCGGGCAATCGAGCAGCCTGGACGAATGCGCCAGCGAGGTGAACCGGGAGTTTGAGATAGCCACCGGCCAGCTCAAGGAGATTCTGCAGCGAAACGTCACACTTGCAGCCCCATCGTCGGCTCGGGATGCCCGGCACTGAGCGCCTGCCCATCAGGGAGACGTGACAACGCGCACCTTCGGGTTTTCCTGCTGCAGTTGCCCGTGCAGAAACGACGCCGCATCCGTCCTGCGCGCTGGCGAAGTTGCAAGCACACTCTCCAGAAAACTGAAGACAACAAGGCGCATATAGGCGATCTGTTCAGGAGGGCGCATGGCCCGCTCAAAGGTCGTCATGCTGCAGGGAACGGCATCGCTGCGGCCAACGATTCCCACCTCGGGATCATCCAGAAAGAGCGGCCGCTCTCCCCCGTTGGCAAGGTTCTGCATCAACATGCCGCAAACCATTTCATCCGGGTGATTCACAAAGCGAAAGGGGCCAGCCGCCATCGCGGCAAATCCGGTATGACTGGCCGCTTCAAGTGTTACCAGGGTGGCGCCCGGCGCTTTCTGCAGAATCGGCAAGGCATTCTCCGCGTAGGGCACAATGGCATCGAGTTCACCGGCCAGCATCAGGAAGGGTAAGTTACGCCATTCGAAAAAACGGCGGGTCAGATTGGCCGTGGGCCCTGCAATGGAAACGGCGGCCTTGATGCGGCTATCGCCAAGTTCCGGGTGAAAGGCCGCAAGCTCCGTTGTCAGTCCGCCCAGCGAAAGCCCAACTGCCACCACCCGATCAGGGTCGAGGGTTTGATACAACACATCACCCGGTGTGGCATTCCGTCCCAGCAACTGATCCAGCACAAACGACAGGTCTTCCGGCTGGTTAATCACATCAACCACCAGCGGACCACCGGGCGCTGACCCATTGGAAAGCGGATAGTCCACGGCTACCGTGGTGTAACCATGGCTTGCCAGGAACCGACCCAGGTACTCACCCTCTGCATGTGAGGACATGAAACCATGGCTGTAAAGGACGATAGGCGATGCACCCGGCACCGGGGCATCAGGGCTCCAGATCCGTCCGGCCAGCCTTCGCGTCGGGGCACCCGGGTAGTCTCCATTGGCAGCGGTGGGACGCGCTTCATCAATTGCCACAAACGGCAGATCGAGAACACCGTGGGAACCCCTGGCCGACCAGCGCACACTCTCATCGCCCGCGGGTTCAAATTCCGCGGGCCGAAGCACGTAAACTGCAGCAATGACCAGCACCAGTATGGCGCCAGCAGCAATCAACAGAAGCCGCTTCATGGTGATCTCCCTGTTGGTGTTCCTGTTTCTGTGAGTTTTGCCCGGTATGGATCAATGGTGACACGACCGGCGCGGGCGTGCATCATAGCCCACACAACCAGCAGGGATATCGGGCGGCGACACAGGCAGATGCAAAAACATGAACTTGGATAGTAACCGGGCGCAACAGATTCTCGACCTGGCAGCCAAATCAGGGACTGCCCAGCTTGTTGTTCAGCAGGGGGACAAAACTCTCCTTGAGTACGCCGCCCAGGACTCACCTGTTGACGTTTTTGCAGTCCAGAAAGGTCTTGTTTCAATGCTGTTCGGGATCGCTGAAGAGAAATACCTGCTCGACATCAGCGATAACGTCAACCATCACCTGGCACCGGAATGGACCAGGCTTTCCCCCTGGGACGAGGCAAAACTCACCATCGAAACATTGTTGCAGATGACCACGGGCATGGATGATGAACTGGCGCCCCTCGGCGTAATTGGTGAAACCTGGCGCTACAACAATACAGCCTACAACTACCTGAAACGTCTGTTGGAAGAACAGACCGGCCTGACCATGAACGACCTCACAACCAACTGGCTGCTGGCTCCACTTGGCATGTCAGAAACCGGCTGGCAGGACCGCCCCCAAAAGTTGCCCGATGGCCGACACCTGACAGGGTTGCTCTCGACCGCAAGGGACCTGATCAAGGTCGGGCGGGTCATCCTGGGTGGAGGCCAGAACCTGCTAGCCGCACACTACATGGAGAGAATGTTTACGCCCGGTTCAGCCGAAAATCCCGCCTGGGGACTCTGCTGGTGGCTCAACAACCAGCCACACTTCAGGGTGCCGATGCGGGAAGCAGCCATACACCCGGGCCCCATTATCCCCTCGGCACCCCCGGACCTGGTTGCTGCCCGTGGGGCCGGTGAAAACGGGCTTTATGTCGTACCATCGCAACAACTGGTGGTAGCACGTACGGCAATGCCGCGCCGCCCCGACGCAGAGCGGCCGGCACCCTTTGAGCAGGCATTCTGGCAGCTTGTGGCGGAGGCCAGCTGAACAGGACCATACTTCAGGACATTGGCGGGGCACTGTATGAGAGGACTTCACGCACTGGTACTGATTTTGTCCACCCTGGTGCCTGGGTCACAAATGCTGGCAGAGACCAACACTACAGCAGACACCGTGGCTGGACGCGCAGCCGCCGCGTTCGCCGGGTCGGACTGGGAAACCGCCAGCCGCCTGTATCAAACGCTTGCCAGAACACATCCTGCTGACGCGGACATATGGTTGCGGCTGGGTCTCTCGACACTGAACGCTAACCAGGATCCTCTGCTTGCAATCGAAGCGTTTGATCAGGCACTTGCGCTCGGCGCACCAACCGCCCAATCCTATTTTGGTATCGCACGCGCTTATGCCAGGCAGTCGGATGCTGACGGTGTGCTGAGATCCCTCCTGGCCATCGCTGAAGGCGGCACGTCCCTGGGTGTCGTACGCCGGATCAGCGATGCAAATGAATTCGATTTTTTGCGTGACAACAACGCATTTGCTGACGTCGTGCAACGGCTGACACCCTGTGCCACGGACGAGTATCGTCAGTTCGACTTCTGGCTGGGCAACTGGGAGGTTTCCGGTCAGGACGGCACGCTGCTGGGTAACAACCTTGTCGAATCTGCGTTGGATGGCTGCATGCTTACGGAAAACTGGACGTCCGTAAGCGGATTCAAAGGCATGAGCATTAACTATTATGATGCGAGTGATGGCACCTGGAACCAGACTTTCCGGGACAACACGGGTAATGTGAGTGGATGGCCGGACCTCAAGGGCGGCATCAGGCAGGGTGCCATGGTGCTTGTGACGGGAGACGACGCAAGCCCCCGAACACGCTGGACCTGGCGTCGCCTGAGCGCTGGACGGGTGCAGCAGACAGCCGAATCCTCAAATGATGCTGGCGAAACCTGGACGGTCGTCTGGGACGCCATCTATTCAAAAATACCCGACTGAAGACGCCTGGAATGGCCAATAACCGGTAGTACAGACATCGGCATGCCGGACCCGTGGCAAAAAGATGAGCCTGCCCGGAAAGACCCAGGTCCGCCCGCGCGCCCCCTGAACCCGTTTGGCTGACGGGTCAACACAGGGAGTCTACCAAACCCTCAAGGGCGCAGGTCCAGCAAGGCTTGCATGACAGCGGCGGCTACCACACACTTGGCGGCTGGCAAGATAACCTTGAAGGCCCGCTGCAAACCCATGAATCTGTTGTTGCACCCCGATCCAACCGTCTGTCTTGGCCTGCTGGATTCACTTGGCACACCTGCGAGCATCATGTCCGTAGAAGCACATGGCGGGTTTAGCCTTGTTGCCGTCAATGCCCTGGCACGCCAGTTTTATGGTTTGAAGGCACCAGCGGGCATCACGCCGCTGACCCCGGACGCCGTGCAAGCGCTCACCGATACCACTCGACCGGAAACCCTGAGCTATCTGGCACGCATGCTGGGCCACTACCAAAAGGTCGTCGAGACAGGCAACCAGGTTGCAACTGAAAGTGACTACGTGACACCAACAGGAGAAACGCGCTGGTCGCGGAATGTCGTCACACCCATCTACGATGAGGGCGTGTTGAAGCGACTGCTAGTCACCCAGGTTGATATCACCGAGATCCGCCGGATGCAGGCTTCACTGGAGGCATCCCTGGGGTCCCTGGTTAGCGGTTTGGTGCACTACTGTGAATCCTGCCAGAAGGTGCAGGAAAGCTCGGGTCAGTGGCTGGGT
The DNA here is from genome assembly GCA_047947185.1 of Pseudomonadota bacterium. Lineage (GTDB taxonomy): Bacteria > Pseudomonadota > Gammaproteobacteria > Pseudomonadales > Azotimanducaceae > JANQJA01. Next base: position 4,197,824 of record CP170502.1, on the reverse strand, counting down.
ATTGCAAGCTATATGGCAAGGGCAGGAGAACGCCAGTTCAGTCACGGCATCTGCCAGTCCTGCGTCAGCACCTTTGGCATGGAGGAGACGACTTGATACCAGCCCTTGCTGAACAGGATCTGCTCGACACCATCAACTCCCTGCCAACCGGCGTGGTGCTGCTTCGCGTCAAAGACAACCACACCTTTGTGTTGGCAGCAATCAACCACGCGGCAAAGACCCTTTTCCAGACCGACGACAATCCCATCGGCCGGACAATCCAACAGTGGAAATTTCCCGCCGAGATCATTGAACGCATGCAGCTAAACTGCGAAGAAGTGGTGCGCAGCCGTCAGGTTGGTTACCGGGAAAACCCCTTCAGCTTGCGCGACGGTACCGTCATCTGGTCAGGCACAACGGTCACGCCAATTCTGGATGAGCATCAGCAGGTCACTCAACTCATGGCAACCACGCTGGATATCACCGAACTGGTCAACCTGCGCCGTGCGAAAGAACGGGAACTGACGTCCCTGGCCAGCGGCTTTGTCAGGATTTGTGCCTGGTGCAGCAGCATCCGGGAAGCAGATCGTTGGGTATCGGTTGACGAATACCTGGTCACGCATCCCAACAGCCGGACGGAAAAGGTGATCTGCCCCACCTGTCGCAGCAATTCCTAGCGCTATTCAGGCTGCAACAGAGTAGAGTGCTCTGACGCCAGGAGAGCAGCAGCATGAGCAGAGAACAACGCAGTAACAAGGAAACCAAAAAGAAAGCGCAAAAGACGCTGAAAGAAAAGCGCGCGGACAAAAAGCCGGGGGCAGACAAACGTCCACCGATACTCAAGATTGGCCAGCCAACCCGGGACTAGGGTCCCTGGACCAGCGCTGCCCGGGTTTTCCACAACAGGAACACGGCTGGCAATACCAGCATGGTCAGCACAAATGCCGATATCATCCCGCCCACCATGGGTGTAGCCATGCGTGTCATCACCTCAGCGCCTGTCCCGGTACTGAACATCAGGGGTAACAATCCGATGATGGTGGCCAGCACCGTCATTGCCACCGGGCGGATTCTTCTGCCCGCACCCAGTGTCACCACTTCGCGAAGCTGCTCCAGCGTCAGCGCCGGGGTTTTTTCAACCGCATCCGCATAAGCCTGGTTGAGATACACAAGCAGGATGACGCCAATTTCCACCGCAACCCCAGCCAGGGCAATAAAGCCCACGCCCACGGCAACCGACAGGTTGTAATCACTCAGATACAGCAGCCAAAGACCCCCGGCAACAGAAAGCGGCAGCGTCACCAGGATGATGATGACCTCCTGCAAGCGCCGGAAACTCAGGTACAGCAGCAGCACGATAATCGCAATGGTCACCGGGCCCAGCAACATCAGGCGTGACTGCGCACGCACCATGTATTCATACTGACCGGACCAGGTCAGTGAGTAGCCGGGTGGCAACGCCAGGCTCGTGTCGACAAGCAAGCGCGCCTGTTCAACATAGGTGCCAATGTCCAGGTCCCTGATGTCAATGAATACCCAGCCGTTCAGGCGCGCGTTTTCGCTCTTGATACCCGGGGGACCATCAGCAATGACAATGTTGGCAATATCCCCCAACGCAACGTAGGCACCCGAGGGTGTCATGAGTGGCAATCGCATCAGTTGCTCGGGTGAATCCCGGTAGCGCTGGGGAAAGCGAATATTGATGGGGTAGCGTTCGCGCCCTTCCACACTTTCGCCAATCGCCCTGCCACCCACGGCTGTCGAGACAAAATCCTGTACATCAGCGATGTTCAGTCCATAACGCGCCGCCCGGGTGCGGTCAATGTCGATGTTGATATAGCGACCACCCGCCACACGTTCCGCATACACCGACGCTGTACCAGGCAGTTCTCCCAGCAGGGCCTCGAGCTCCTCGCCAATTGACGCAATTACCTGCAGGTCAGGGCCCGCAATCTTGATACCAACCGGCGTTTTGATACCCGTTGCCAGCATGTCTATGCGCGTCTTGATAGGCATCACCCAGGCATTGGTCAAACCCGGCATGGTCACCAGGGCATTGAGCTCAGCAATCAGGGCTTCCGTGGTCATACCCTCGCGCCATGCCTCCCGGGGTTTCAACTGGATGAAGGTCTCGATCATGGTGAGCGGTGCCGGGTCTGTTGCCGTTTCGGCACGACCTATCTTGCCGAATACGGTCTGCACTTCCGGGACACTGGCAATCAACTTGTCAGTTTGCTGCAGGATCTCCCTGGCTTTCCCAATCGACAATCCCGGGTAAGTGGTTGGCATGTACATCAGGTCGCCCTCGTCCAGCGGCGGGATAAATTCTGTGCCGAGGCGTGTCAGCGGCCAGAGCCCAACTGCGGTGACGACCGCGGCGATAATCACCACCCTGCGTGGCCTCGCCAGCACTGCCCGTAACACCGGCATATAGACTGCCAACAGCACACGATTCAAGGGGTTCCCGGCTTCGGGCCGGGTACGGCCACGCACCAGGTAGCCCATCAACACGGGCACCAGGGTGATGGTTAAAAACGCCGCGGCGGCCATGGCATAAGACTTGGTATAGGCGAGCGGCGCGAACATACGCCCTTCCTGGGCCTGTAGCGCAAACACCGGCAGAAAACTGACGGTAATGATCAGCAGGCTGAAGAACAACGGCGGCCCAACCTGCCCCGCGGCCTGGGCCACCATCTGCCAGCGTGTCGCTTCATCCGGCGCCTGCCCTTCCAGGCGTTTGTGCAGGTTCTCAATCATCACGATACTGCCATCCACCATGGCACCAATCGCAATCGCTATACCCCCCAACGACATGATGTTGGCGTTGATACCCTGCAGGTACATCAGTATCAGGGCTGTCATCACAGCCACGGGCAGGAAAATCACGATCACCAGGGTCGACCTGACATGGAAAAGAAACAGCATGCAGACAAGACACACCACGGCTATTTCCTTGAGCAGCGTATCGGTGAGATTGGCCACGGCACGGGTAATCAGCTGGCTGCGATCGTAGACGGGCACAATCTCGACGCCTTCCGGCAGGCTTGCCGCCAGTGCCGCCAGCCTGTTCTTGACGCGGTCAATGGTCTGCTGGGCGTTTTCACCCGAACGCATGACAACAATGCCGCCAACCGTTTCTCCTTCGCCACCAAATTCAGCAATGCCTCGCCGCATTTGTGGTCCGGGTGTCACCCTGGCAAGGTCACCAACAGTCAGTGGCGTACCCCGATCACTCAGTCCCAGCGGGATTGCCAGCAGGTCTTCACGCTGGCTGACGTACCCGCTGGTTCGCACCAGGTATTCGGCTTCCGCCATTTCAATTACCGATGCACCGCGCTCCTGATTCCCTCGCCGTATGGCCAGTTCAACATGGGCCAGGGGAATGCGATAAGCGCGCAGCTTTTCCGGATCCACCTCAACCTGATACTGGCGCACCATACCACCCACCGCCGCAACCTCAGCGACACCTTCCAGCGCCTGTAGCTCAAACTTGAGAAACCAGTCCTGCAACGAGCGCAACTCGCTCAGGTCGTGCTGGCCGGTTCTGTCGACCAGCGAGTAGATATAAACCCAGCCAACCCCGCTTGCGTCTGGTCCTAACTGCGCCCGCGCAGCTTCTGGCAGACTCGGCATAATCTGGGAGAGGTATTCGAGCACCCTGCTGCGTGCCCAGTAAAGATCCGTATTCTCGTCGAAAATGACATAAACATAAGAATCCCCAAAAAACGAAAAACCGCGAACGGTCCGTGCACCCGGCACAGACATCAGCGCTGTGGTGAGTGGATAGGTCACCTGGTCTTCCACCACCTGGGGCGCTTGACCCGGATAGCTTGTTTTCACAATTACCTGAATATCTGACAGGTCAGGAATGGCATCCACCGCGGTATGGCGAACAGCATAGCTGCCGGCCACCAGCAACAGCACGGCACCGACAAGGACAAAAACCCGGTGCTCGATAGACGCTGCAATGACGCGACTGATCATCGTGGTGTGTCCAGGGGTTTGGCATCAACCAGCAGGTAACCCGTAGGTGCCGCCTGCTGCTCCTGCAGGAGGAGATGGTAGCCCGCGCCAGGTATAAGGCTCGCAGGATCAAGTTCACTACCCAGATCCATGGTCATGGTCATGCCCGGCCAGTTCCAGGCGGGGATGGGTTCATGACGCAGCACGACTGTTCTGGCATCCTGATCAACACTGCGGATGCTGCCCATCACCCAGACACCCCGCGATTCGACTTCACCCACAGATTCCCCAGCGGCAGCATGAACCCTGGTGCTGTGGTCCATCGCGCCGTGGTCCATCTGCGAATGGTCCATGGTGCTGTGATCCATTGCACTGTGATCCGCCTGGCCATGGTCCATGGTGTTGTGATCCACCGCACTGTGATCCGCCTGGCCATGGTCCATGGTGCTGTGATCCATCGCACCGTGATCCGCCTGGCCATGGTCCATGGTGCTGTGGTCTATCTGCCCGCCGTCCATGCTACCGTGGCCCATCCCGCTCCGGTCTGACCGGTCAAGGTCCATCCGGCGAAAGTCGGACGTAATGCTCGATTCAGAGTCAATCAGGAACTGCGCTGAACTGACAACCTCGTCACCAGGCAGCAGGCCCTCCTGGATTTCCACGTCACTGGTACCAATCCGGCCGGTTTTTACCGCAACTGATTTGAACGTGCCGTCACCAGTCTTGACCACAACGCGGTTCTGCATTCCGGTACGAATCAGCGCATCCCGCGGCACGAGGACGGCATCTGCGTCGGCGGACAAAATCAACGACGCCTCCGCAAACATGTTAGGTCTCAACAGGCCAGCCTGGTTGGGCAAGCTCGCACGCACCTCAAGCGTTCTCGAATCAGCATCCAGGACCGGACTGACAAAATTGATTTCAGCCTCGCGGAACCCGTCGGGCATACCGTCGAAACGCACCTGGAGTCTGCTGCCAACCTCTACTTGTCCTGCATCACGCGCAAAGACCTCAGTTGTCAGCCAGACGTTCTCAAGCCCGGCAATCTCCAGGATTTCTGTTCCGGGCGTGACATAGTGCCCCTCCCGCACGCCCAACTTGCTGATCACACCACCCTGGGGTGCAGGAACAGTGACCGTTTGCTGGACTTTGCCGGTTTGCTTCAGTGCGCGGACCAGCTCATCAGGCACTTCAAGCGCTCGCAGGCGCTCCTCAGACGAACTGATGAGTGCAGGATTGCCGCTACGCAGCGCTGACAGGTACTCATCCTGGGCACTCACAAGTGTTGGCGAATAGATGTCGTACAGAGGATCACCCGGCATGACCTCCTCACCCTCGGTATCAACATATAGACGGTCGATCCAACCGTCGACCCTGGGATAAGCGTGCCAGATATCTGTTTCGTCATACCGGACATAAGCGACGGTGGAGAGTCTGTCTTGCAGGCGACCGGTGCGCGCAGTGACGGTTCTAACACCAATATTGTGTTCCACCGCAGCGGTAATCCGCACAAGGCCCTTGCCCTCATCCTGGCCTGCATAGACCGGAACAAGGTCCATTCCCATGGGCGACTTGCCCGGTGCATCGCGGCGGTAGTTTGGGTCCATAGGCGCAACCCAGTAGAGGGGTTCTGTTGAATCAGTTTCAGGCGCAACAGCATGGTGGTGATCGGTACCCTGCTGATACCAGGTAAAGCCGGCAAGGCCGGCGATAAGCACAAACACAACAATCACGGACCGCTTCATTCCTGTTCTCCTTTCGCCCCGGCCAGTTCTGCTGACAGGTAGTCAAGCTCGCTGAACTGTTCGGCAATCCGGGTTTCCAGTTCCAGCACCACCAGCCGGGCATTCAGTTGTGCAATATAAGCGCGCATTACATCTGCAAAATCGCCCCTGTCAGCGCCGTAGGCATCCAGCGCAGAACGGGCAAGTGAAGCAAGCTGTGGCAGCAGCGTTGTGCGATAAAGCGATGCCTGGGCCTCCAGTCCGGCAAGTGCTGCCAGTGCATTGGCCCGACGTGATTGCAGTTCTTTCAACTTCAGTAAGCGTGCAGACAGCAGTTCGTTAGCCCGGTCCGCAGCCGCCAGAACGCGCTGGTCCTGCCGGTTGCTGGTAAACAATGGCAAGTCTACCGACACGCCCAGGGTGACAAAGTCGGGGAGGTTTCTGCCATTCAGGTCCCGGTCCCGATAGGCATAACCGGCATTGAGTTGCCATGCCGGCCGCTTCGCTTCCCGCGCCAGGGATTCAGCCACCCGTGCAACTTCAATCTCATGGTCGATCAGTCGAATCTCAGGATGCTGAAGCAGGGGTGGCATTGCCGCTGCCTTGAAAGTCTGCTGAGGCAGTGCAGGCGGCAACCAATCCATTTCAGCTGCCAACAGGTCAGGAGGCAGCCATTCTGACAACCGTGCCAACTGGCGTTGCAGGCTCAGGTCAAAATGCAGCGTTCGCTCATCCAGGCGCGTCAGTTCAAGCTGTGCACGGATAATGTCCTGCTGGTTGACCTGCCGAATCGACGCGCCATAGCTCGCCCCGGTGACGGCCAGCAACTGGTCAAACAGTTGCCTGTCCTGCGCAATCAGGTTAATCGAACGCGCGGCCAGTGACGCTTGCAGCCAGACAGAGGTAACCTGCCGGCGCAACTGGAGGGTCCGGACCGTCCTGGCAACAGGATTCTGGTCGCCCATCTTCTCCAGTTGTTCCCGCTTCAGTTGCCGCGAGTTCCCGGCCGGGAATGCCTGGGAGATCCCCACACCAAGCTGCGTCATCGGTTCCTGGGAAAAACGCAGGGAGTCCATCGGCAGATTGGCTAGTGTCAGGTTCAGCCTGGGATCAGGGAGTGCGCCGGCAGCAATTGCCTCACGTCGAAGCGCCTGTTCTGCTGCTTTGTTTTGAGTGAGCCATGGGTCATCACCCGTGGCAACCTCCAGCAGCCTCGCCAGGGTCACAGGACCCGACGCCATGGCAAGTACCGGACAACAGCAAAGTATCAAAGCTGGCACACTCAACCAGCGGCTTGGGCTCAAAAAATACATGTAAACATCTCCAGCAGGTCAATCGAAAACAGCAGGGCGCGCGCGAAAAAAGGGCGCACCTGTCCCGTGACAGCTACTGGATGGGCGGGGGGAGAGTGAGTCCGGCGAGTGTTGAGGTATAAATGACGCGCCTGCCGGCAAGTCCACCCGGCGTTAATGAAGTGAGCCAGGGCAGGAATTCCGGAGTAACACCAGCTTGCAGGGATGGACAGGGACACCCGTCATCACAACAGTTCAGCCCCGGCGCTGGCGTTTTGGCCTCATCAGGCTTTGGCAGCGTCATCCCGTGAGCGGGCGTCTTATGGCAATCCGGCATTGGGGCTGCGACTGGCACCTGGTCTGAAGGACCCGGGGTCTGTTCCTGAAAGGCGGCGCAGCCAAGGGCCATGGCAACCGGCCCCTGCAGCAACACTGCAAGCGCGAGAAAACATGCCATTAATCGCCTTAACCCGAATTTCATGAGGCAAGTCTAAACCCTGAAGCTACTCCAGAGTCCATGTTTACCGGTATCTTCACAATGTAGCTGAGGCTAGGACTCTGATCTGGGCGGCAGATTCGGGAAACCCACGGGAAACCCACGGGAAACCCACGAGATCCGGTACATGCCCCAGCGATGTCCTGGTCTTTACTGATCTTCCGGGTGGCGGCGCCGGACAATGTGTGAAAGTTCATTGTCCACCAGGAATTCGATCCTGATACGTTGGCCCGTGGTCTCGACAAATTCGCCATCAGCCAGTCTTGGCCTGAACCGGACCTGCGACAGTTGGCTTTGAACCCGTCTTAGGTCGCGGGGTGCAACATTTGTGTTCACCACGGCAATGCCCCGCATACGACCGCTTTGATCTACGTTGTAGGAAAGGATCGCAAAGAGCTTTTCGTCCAGCGCCACTGCATGGGGTCGTGACTGGATGATCTGCGGGCCGAGATAGTGGAAAGGTGGCAAGGCCACCGGGGCTGAAAAGTAGTCTTCGACGATCCTGCTCTCTCCTTCCGGTGATTCCAGCGCAGACTGATAAAACGCCAGCGCCTTGGCTGGCTTTCGAATTCGAATACCTGCATCACCAAGAAACACAAAGAGCTGGGCCTTCTCAATCGACGGCATAGACGCCAATTCCAACTCTGCTGCAAGCTGATTACAGCCTTGCAGGATTCGGCCACTACTGTGATTGATCGCCAACGCGAATGATAAGTAGCGCCTCAACAGGACAATGCGATCCTGAAAGTTGGTGAAGGTGGCGAGGCCGAGGTTTTTGTAGACCTCGAGCAACGGTCCAGGCCGGGTGGCGCCAGTATAAGACGCTTGCTGGACTCTGGGAAAAGCACCCGTTGGGTCGAGAATCGAGCCGTCGTCGCGAACACTGATTTCTGGTTCGCGCGCAAAGCTCGCGCTTCGGGCACGGTAATAGTCAAGCCAATGTTCATAAACGGCTATCGCCTTGAGGGGCTGAGTCTTCTTTAGCCGGGCTGTCTCTTTTAGCATACGCTCCATCACCTTGTCCGCCCTCAGCAACTCACCCTGTCGCACGTAGATACGGGCGAGGAAATCAAGGTCGTCCAGGGTGTAGTCTTCCAGGAAACCAGACTCGCTGATGACCCGCTGAATCACCGACTGAGCAAGCACAAGATCTCCGTGATAAAAAGCGGTCACCGCTCGGACCCTGAGTACAGTCAGGCAGGCGCCACGGGGTTCAAGCGTGCACAGGGCAAGCGCTCTTGATGCGTACTGTTGCAGGACCGATTCCTCCTGCTGAGTCAGGAGCGACAGCAATATCAGGATTGCATCATGATGAACGCGATCCGCGATTCCGCGCGAATCGATTGATGCTTCCATAGACAGCGCCAGCTTATAGGCCTCGCCAAACGCCTTGCGATGGATCGCTTCGACCAACTGTTTGTTGGCACCGACGCCCTGATCGTTTGACGACGCCATAATCTGGAGCAGCCCGATGACTTCCAACTCCCCAGACTCTGCAGAGAGCGACGCCAGCGACGCATGGGAGACAGGCATGTAAAGGAGCATCACAAGTAAGCCGAGCTTCATAAAGTCGCCTCAGTCACAGGCCCAATAAACCACACGCCCTGACCAGCGTCAAAGCCTTCACCGACTGGTCACTGCCGCGTTGCCAACGGCCTATTCCAACTCAGCGAGGAAAATCTCCAGTGCTTGCAGGTCCACCGTGGCATTGCTGTTGGTGTCTACTGCACTGAACCAGTTTTCGGCTTCGGGTGAGAGCTCTTCAACTTCACCGGCGAGGAACTGTCGGTACTCATCAAAATATGGGTAAGCTTCGTCGATGGAATGTGATTCCAGCATCCACGCCCAGTCGTCCGGGACAACAATGCCAAACGGATATCCATTGGCATCAATCATGCCATCGTTCGGATTGACGTTGGCGAGGTCGATGTCGTTGTTTGTGTTCATGACATCCAGGAACACGCGATATTTGTCCATTGTGATCTCATGTGCCTCGCTCAACGCATTGAGCTCTGGATTAGCCAGCGTGATTTCGATCTTCGTTTCCGTCTTTGGTGCAACAAACTCCCCGTTGTCGTATACGTTCGCATAGCCCTCAAGCGTTGATCGCGTGTTGTGGAAGATCGGGATGTCATCATCCACGCCAAAGTACTTTACTTTTTCCGTGTTGTTGGTCAGGTTGGTGTAGGTCAGCTTGATCTGCGCATCACCCACAAACGGCGCATCAACTTCGGTAAACGCATTGCGCGTATTTTTGATTACACCGTCCAGATCCAGCATCAGCGCATGGTTGTAACCAGCACCACGGGCGATGGGGGTGAAGTTCATCTCGATAGTCTCCAACCCACCTGTCGCATTGTAGTTCTCGGTCACGGAATAGCGCACGACAAAATCGTTGTAGTCAGCATCTCCCGCCCTTGGATACAGATCTTCGAATGCCAGCACGGCGTAATTGGCATTAGCTTCACCGGGAAAAGTCAGCGAGACTTCACCGCAACCGGCACCACCGCCCGCGAGAGGTAACACCGTGAGCGTGATAGTGGTTTGATAGTTTCCTGCCAGTTGCGATGAAATTGCGCCAAGTCGGCCACGTACAGAAAGCTCGTGTTCCCCATCATGTCCCGCATCGCCCTCGGTATCGAAAAACTGTACAAAATCATCAATCATGGCGGTTGTATCGATGCTGAATTCCCCGTTGCTCAGTGGAAGCGCTTCAATGACGATGCGAACCGGCACATTGGAATTCAGATGGAACTGATCGCTGCCATGATACTCGGTGCCGGCCGCGCCGCTTGTGCCTGATGCGGTGAGCCTAAAGTCATCAAGTCCAGTCAGTTCCGCATATGCGCCAATACTCACGCAGACAATTGCGTTGTCCTGCACAGCGCCACCGGCGGGTGCACCATAGCTTGCAGCGTGTACCGGGCGACTGAAGAGAAGCAGAAAGAACAACAGTGCTCGCATCGCTATCCCAAAATAGTCGGTTTGATAACAATCAGGACTTCGGTTTCTTTCATTTCGGTTCGTTTCTGCGAAAACAGGCGCTTGACGGCGGGAACTTTCGAAAGGCCGGGCATCCCCGCCTCCGATTCACGCTGTTTCTTTTGCAACAGACCTCCCAGCACGACTACGTCACCGTTGGTCACTTCCACGAAGTTGGAAATCGAGTGAGAAATCAGCAGCGGCTCGCCCCCGGCTGCCATCGTCAGGTCACTGACTGATGCGTCGACAATATCCAGGCGAATGTCATGGTCAGCGCCGATGTGCGGCACGATGTTGATGTTCACGCCGTAGGCCAGACCTTTGCTACGGTCGGTGTTGTTCGAAATGCCGGCGAGCCACATGGTTTCTGTTGAGTTGAAGTTAGCTGGTTTGCCATCCAGCGTCGTGATGCTTGGCATGGCCTTGATATCAACTTCGCCATGGCTTTTCAGGATGCCAATTGAATCTTTGAAGCGTTTCATGGCAACAGTGTTTATGTTGGAGGCACCCGCCACGTTATAGTTGGTCTGTCCGGTACCGTTTCGGTTCAGCAGCTCATTGACCATCGCGAGTTCCAGGCCTTCTTCGATCAGGTTCAGATTGCCCCAGTGAATGCCAAGGATGTCGAAGACCTCACGACTCACCTCGACGATCGAGACCTCCAGCAGCACCTGTTCCCTGGGTTTATCCAGCAACTTCAGGCTCTGTTGAATGCGCTTTTGCATGGCGGGTGGCGCAAAGATGCTGATCAGGTTGTTTTCCTCGTTGACGTTAATGAACTCGCGCTGTGCCGGGCTCAGGAGGTTCGCGAGTTTGCTTGCCTCCACGTTGTGGGGCCGAAACCGGCAGGTTTCCGACAAAACTGCGAGTGACGGGCTGCCGCGGTACTGGCTGCCGACATAGATAAAATCCTGGTGTCTCTTGTACGCAAAGTTGCCCGGCGCGAGTATTACTTCCAGCGCGGACTCAAGTGACTTGCCAAGTAGCGTTGCTGTTACCAGACCCTGGACCGTATCGTCAGCGACGATCGGAATCTCCGTCAACATTGAAAGTTCCAACAACGCTTCACGAATGTCAGCTTCAATGAAGCTGATATCAACCGGGGGCATGCCACTCAGGTCTATCCCTTCTTCAGCATCGACGCATTGGATGCTGGCGGCGGGGCGCAGGGTTTTGGTTCTGGCAACCGCCTGCTGGCGCGTTGCCATTGCCTCTGCGCGGAATGCAGCGGTCAACTCACTCAGATGGCTTGTGTCGTCAACCGGTACCCTTGGCGTTGTCGCGCAGCCCCCGGTTAACAACAGGATGGATATAGCAGCAGCGCGGAACATCTCATTGACCTTCCGCTGCAATCGTGGCCAGCACGCGTTCTTCCGAGCGACCACTCTCAGCGACGGCACGCAGATTGAATTCCTGGCCGCGGAAGAGATCCGCGGCACTATGTGACTGTTTCAGCATCACGCGCCGGGTCATACCGGGGCGTAAGGTTACGGTTTGTGGAACAAAAGAGTAGGCATCAACACCCTGCTCCTGGTCGGCGCCGGCAGGCAGTTCAATCGTGACGGTCTCACGTGAAGGATTAATGACCGTCACAGGTGTAAGAGATAATCCCGATGCGAGCGGCTTCACCGCAACTATGGGTTCAGCCAGAGCAATCAGGTGCTCAGTGTCAGTTCCGGCCCCAGCTGACGTATGCGCAACCGTTGCGCGGTAAACTGGCTGCGTACGACCGTTCAGCTGATTGCGCGCAAGAATGTTGTACTCATCGCTCGCGAGTGCGCGAGGTAGTTCGGCGTAGATGCGCACCCTGGCGCCGGGGTAGACGCGTGACCTGGCGTCGCCGCGCTGCCACGCACTTTCTGTTCTGAGTTCAACCTGCCCGGCGAGCCTGCGATCAGCACCGCGCACCTGAACGACAGATTCGAGAAAACCCATGTGTGCATTGTTGTTCTTAAAGTGGCCCTCGACATACGTTTTGCCTTCAAATTCAACCAGGCGCAACTCATCGAATTCGGTCTGCGTGCTCGGACCCTGCGCACCGACGTTAATGTTCAATATCACGGCGTATCGCACCTTGATTGTGACGTTTGATGAACTGCGTCCGCTATCTTCCTCAACCATGATCGCGGCAAGATGTGTGCCGTCAACCCCGCGGGGAATGCGGACGCGTCCAATAACTGTGGTCGATTCATCACGGCGAATGTCATAGCTGCGTTGATCGAAAGTAACCCAGTCGACGGGGCCAGGCATGGTGGCGGCGCCGGTTTCGAGAAATGTCATGTGGCCTGAAGGTTGCTGTTCCATGGTAAGGACAGACAACGAGATTTTTCCGGTTTCTTTTCCGGTAATAGAGATTTCGAACCGTTCCTCGGATCCGCCCTCGCTGTCGATATCGATCAACATGGGCGATACAGCAAATTCCGCTGCAGCGACGAAGTTGGTAACAACCAGCAGGATCAGTGTTGAGATAACGCGGTTCATTTCATTCCGACTTAATAAGAGCGTTAGAGAGTTGGGTTGCGGGCCTTCCGACCCGCAACCCTGGTAAAAACACTGGTTAGAGTGCAGAAACAGTCAGGATGATTTCCGAGCTGTAAGCACCAGCTTTCTGGCTGGAGATATCGCCCAGTGTTGCGACTGCAGAGACAGTGTGCTCAGCGTTGTGTACGGAATCAGCTTTCGTGTCGAAGGTTACGCCTTCACCGTCCAGCGTGTATTTGGTTGCGATGCTGTCAACACCGTTGTTGAGGTTGTCACCCGACAGTGCAACGCGCACCTGGCCATTTGACTCAAGGCGATACTTGTCGCTACCTGAGTAGATGGCACCAGCTTCGCCAGACGTGTCGCTTGTGCTCAGTACAAAGTCGTCAAGACCGGTAATGGCAGCAAACAGGGCAACGTCCATACTGACAACTGCGGAATCCTTGTCCAGTTCTGCGAAAGCAGGTGCTGCGGCCAAAGAACCGATGAGGGCGATCGAAGTGATGAGTTTCTTCATGAGTTAAGACTCCTAATTGTTCAAAGTTTAATAGTTAATAGTTATGTGTTTAGCTCCTCTGGTTATGAGCTTCCACGCGATCTATATAGCAATCAGTGTGCCAACTATTAATTTTTGGCTGTAGGCCAGGGAAAATGCGGGCTGTAGAGTGTTGGGGGACGATTGAATGCGTACTCTGCAGTGAAAAACTGTGACACAGTCTGATAAAAAGGTGTGACACGTGTCACAGTTTGTCAGGTCAAGCTCGAATCTTGTCACCCCAACGGCGAATCCGGTCACTCCCACCGCGAAGCCTGGTATCGCGAACGTGGTTCCTGTCATCCGGAAGGTGGCGATGGCTGTCTCCTTAACAAGCAGTGCGTTGTCAGGAAGCTCCGGGCGCGAGGGGCCACGAATGGGCAATGTTGGGTGTCGAGACTGGCAACACCAGTGCAGGCGCACAAAGTGAAATACCCGGCCATGTTGCGTACAGTAGAGCCCCTGACACCCGGACTGCGGAGAACGAGATGGGCAAGACTTGCTTGCAAACGGCAGATGTTGTTCTGCTTCGAAAGTACGTCAGTCAGTAACATGGAGATGGATCAGGCGGGCGACTTCGACGTAAATGCGTTATTCACGGCGCTCGACCGGAAACGGGCTGAAAAAGGATTGACATGGACGGGCGTTGCAAGAGAGATCGCAGATCGCTTCACAAAAGTATCACCATCAACCATCAGGGGTGTAGGTGAAAAGCACCGGGTCGAGGGTGATGGCGTATTGCAGATGTTACTTTGGCTTGATCGAACGCCTGAGAGCTTTGTCGCGGGATTTAAGGGTAAACAGGAATTATTGCAGGCAGCGGGCGGCGCAAAGGTATTGCGATGGGACACGGCAGCAATCTTTGCTGCGCTTGACGTCAGGCGCGGGGAAAACGGCCTCACCTGGAGCCAAGTCGCCGATCAGATTGGTGGCATCAGCGAGCAACAATTAAAAAACCTGGCCAAAGGTGGACGCACGTTTTTCCCGGAAGTGATGCGGATTGTGCTTTGGCTTGGGATACCGGCCGCGCAATTGACGAAAGAGTCCGTCACATGACGCATGTTTGATCAAAGCGTCCAGATGCCCAAAGGTTGCCATGACTGAGCACCGCCTGGTGGGTGCGATCGAGCCCAGGCATCACCTCGTTGCCCGCCGCCTCATCGTGGATTGAACGGTACACCAGGCCCCGCCCTCTGAAACGCATCCGGGGGGGCTTTCCCTTGCTTTGGGAGCCACATCACACCACGGCATCCCTGGCGCCAAGGTCCAGGTTTCATTTTTCTTTCAGGATTGATCACCACATCGCCACAATCTCACCATCCCAACACCTCTATCGTCCAGCCTAATTAGGCGAAACGCAATTTGATGGAGGACCCATGGGCGGAGGCTTCAAAACCAGAAAAATCCCGCGCGATCTCATGCTCAATCCGCCGCTGAAAAAGCGCCGGTGGTGGCTCTGGTTGCCATTCGTACTGGTGATTGTTGTGGGTGCAATGATTGCAATCGAGGCGCGAGCTGAAACGCTCGATGCCGGTACCGGTGAATTGCTGTTCCAGAATGGTGACGGTGGCTATGATGCCGCGCTCCTGCTCAATTCATCCTACAAGACCAGGGTCAACGGCATTGTCGCCAGAACCACTTTGTCACAGCGCTTTGCGAACACGTCGCTTAATTGGCGTGAAGCTGTCTACGTATTCCCACTACCGGAGACTGCGGCGATCCATTTGATGCAAATGCGCATCGGCGATCGCTTGATCAACGCCGTCATCCAGGAGAAAGAAGCGGCCCGGGAAACCTATGAGGCGGCAAAAAGAGAAGGCAAGGCTGCCGCGCTGACCGAACAACAACGGCCAAACCTCTTTACGCAATCCGTCGCCAACATTCCGCCGGGAGAAACCATTGAGATCACGGTCGGCTTTGTGCAGGTTGTGGACTACAGGGATCAGCGCTTTTCCCTGCGATTACCGCTCACGCTGACGCCCCGCTACATTCCCGGCCGGGCGGTAGAAGAAGAGACCCAACACACGATTGGCAAGACGGGTTGGGCGAGCCCGACTGACCAGGTACCGAATGCGCCGTTTATCACGCCCTTTATGACGCAAAAGCCTGCGCCGAACAGCCATCAGGTTTCGATTGAAGTTGAACTGAATCCCGGACTCGACCTTGAATCGATCGAAAGCGCTTACCACAAGATCGTCACACGAACCGAGCAAGGTATTCATGTCGCGTCGACTGCGGATGAATCAATCCTGATGGACAGGGACTTCGTCATTGAATGGCGCCCGACAAGAGACGCAAGGCCTCGCGCGGCCTTCTTCGGCGAGCATGTGGATGGCAGCGATTACGGGCTGCTCCTGCTGATGCCACCGACTGTCGATGAAGTCGTGCCACTGCCAAGGGATCTTGTCTTTGTGATCGACACCAGTGGCTCCATGAAAGGCACATCGATGCGCCAGGCGCGTAGTGCACTGGCTGAGGCGCTTGATCGTGTGCGTCCGGAGGACCAATTCAACATCATCGCGTTCGACTCTGACTATCACGCCCTCTTTGATCGATCACGCTTGGCCACTTACTCCAACCTCGAACAGGGCCGACGCTTCGTGCAATACCTGGATGCCGGTGGTGGAACCGAGATGCTTGCCCCCCTGGAAGCCGCGCTCTCACAACCGGATGACGGCAGCTTCCTCCGGCAAATCATCTTCATTACCGATGGCGCTGTCGGCAACGAGGAAGCCCTGTTTCGCATCATCCACGAACGTATCGGGCAATCGCGGTTGTTCACCGTCGGTATCGGCTCTGCGCCGAACAGCTTTTTCATGCGCAAGGCAGCGCAGTTCGGTCGCGGCACATTTATCCACATTGGTGCCACGTCTGAAGTACAGACGCGCATCGCATCACTCGTCGACAGGATCGATAAACCCGTGTCGCGAGCCGTCGGCGTTGACTGGGCTGGCAGCAACAGTGTAGAGGTATTTCCGAAACGTTTGCCTGCACTCTATGCGACTGAACCGCTCGTGATGTTTGTGCGTGGTGATGTCCTGCAGGGTTCAGCTACGGTTGAGGGGCGCAGCAAACACCTCACATGGCGAGAGTCGGTTCCGGTTAACATCAACACCCACACCTCCGGCATTGGCACGCTCTGGGCGCGCGCAAAAATCGAATCGTTGCTCGATGACAAGGTGATGGGCGCGGACGAGACAGAAGTTCGCAACCGCGTGACTGATCTCGGTCTTGTCCACAAACTGGTGACGCCCTATACCAGCTTTGTCGCCGTCGAAGAGTTGATCTTGCGAAATGACGTTGACCCCCTGAAACCCCAACCTGTTGCAAATCAGGTCGCCAAAGGCCAACAGGTCGCGGCGGTCATGATGCCGCAGACCGGTACCCATTCAGTCTTCTCTTTTGTACTGGGTGTGGCTGCCTTGTTGTTGGCAGGCTGGGTCCACCGGGTCTGCACGCGGATCTCCCAGGCGTGACCGGTGAGAATATCAATCATAACTGTACCGCTCATCGTGTTCGGCATGGTATCGCTCGGTGAGTCAATACGTATCCAGGCCAAAGCCGTGTTAGCCCAACTGTTGATTGAGCGGGCCTGGGAAAGATCCCTTGAGTCGGGGGCAGACGAGGCGCCGTGGCATTGGGCCGACACCTGGCCGGTGGCAAAACTGAGATTTGAACAAAGCGGAAAGTCGGTGATTGTACTTGCCGGTGCGAATGGTGGCTCCCTTCCGTTTGGTCCATCTCATATTGATGGCACAGCGTTTCCGGGTGAAGCCGGAAGTTCGCTGATTGCTGGTCATCGCGACACACACTTTCGGTTGTTGAAAGATATAAATGCCGGCGAAACAATTTTGGTCCAGACGCGGTCAGGTGAGTGGGTTCCGTACATTGTGGAATCACTCGACGTGGTCGACAGCCGGCAACATCCGGTCTGGGCTTTTGCGCATACCCGTGACGAGTTGCAGCTGATCACCTGCTATCCTTTCGACGCCCTCGCGGTCGGGGGACCCTTACGTTACATCGTGACCGCAAGCCGGGTCACTCAAACCAATGGCGGTAACAATCTTTGACCTGTTGGCTGGCACGGCTTTTTCCAAGGACGGTGAAATATCGACGAAGAATCAGGCCTGAACCGGGACCTCGCTACCGGACGCGCCGATACTGGCGCGATCCGGTCGCCATATAACCTGCCTTGCCGTTCTCGAATCGTGAGAAGAAATACGTGGTTCGATTATCGAGCTCGTTAGCCGTGTCCAGTAGCGCGACATCCTTGTCCGCGAACACCAGCTTGGTGCCCGCCGGGACACCGCTAAAGCCGCCACCATTCGGTTTCCACTCAATCTCAAGGTGCTCGTTCTTGCCATTGCCAGCGATCGAAATCTCGAACTGGCCGTTCAGGTTCTCGAATACGCCAGTGTAGGGTTCAAGCTTCGGTTTGAGGGACCGGTCAGGCTTGATGAAGCCGGGCACCGACACCTTCGCCATGTGCTCAAAAATCGAGTTGTATACATCGGTATACAGGCCTCCCGCATCGCCACCGTTGGTGAGCATGGCAACCGCAAACTTTTTCTTCGGGTGAATTCGTAAAAATGCTGCCTGGCCAATCGTGCCGCCGTCGTGACCGATCACGCGCTCGCCATCAAAATCAAAAAGCATCCAGCCGATGCCCCAACCGGCGAGGCCCGAACGTGTGCTCGAGCGAATCTGCCTTCTTTGCATGGCGTTGACGCTCTTTGCACTGAGCACTTTCTCGCCTTTTGCGTTCTTGCCCCCGTTCAGGTGCATCTGCACGAACTTCAACAAGTCTGTTGGTGTCATGGTCGGCGTTGCACCCGCTGCCTTCTGTCCCTGCGAGAGGTACGGCACTTTCGATGGATACCAGACATCCTTCTTGCTTCGGCTTGGCACATGCCCGATCGCACAGCTGAATCGAATGCCGTCTTCCGGACGCGTGAAGGCTTGTTCCATACCGAGCGGTTCAAAGATGCGTTCGCGCATCACGTCATCCCAGGGCATACCGGTCAACTGCTCGATGATCCGGCCGACGACAACAAAACCAAGGTTGCAGTAGGACAGCATCTCTCCTGGTGCATAGAGGTTCGGCATCATGCTTGCCATGTCGAGTAGCCTCTGCGAAGCCTCATCGCCGCGACCGGCCTCCACAAAAAAGTCACCGTCAATACCGCTCTGGTGTGAAAGGAACTGTCGCGGCGTCACTGTTCTTGAGACATTGGCATCCGCCACGCGAAACCCCGGCAAGTAGGAAATCACGGGCTCGTCCAGATCGAGCTTGCCTTCATCCACCAGTTGCATCGCAAGTGTGGTGGTCATGGTCTTGGTGATAGATCCAATCTGGAACAAAGTCTGGTCGGTAACGGATATCCGCGTATCGAGACTGGTTACACCGGCAGTGGCAGTTGCGACGACCCTGTCGCCTCGGAGAATGGCAAGGCTCGCTCCCGGAACCTTGTACTTCTTCACCTTCCGTTTGAATTGACCGGGCAAGCTCTCGAGGAACGACATGGCATCTCCTTACACAGTGGGCGCAGTGAACCTTATGATGCCTCAAATTCAGCAAATTTGGCGAATGATGACGAAGAACGCGGATGTTGTCGTAATTGGAGGTGGAGTTGCCCGCGCATCTGTTGCCGCAGAACTTGCCGGGTCCATGGACGTCGTGTCTCTCGAAGTACAGGTCGGAAATACCACATGCCGAGGGCGCCGCTAAGCCGTTCATCGGCCAATCATTGCTGTCTTGCCGGAGGCGGGACGGCCTCTTCCTCCCAATCTTTGCCAATTATCTCTGATACTTTGACACGCAATTGCTGCTCGAAGCTGGGAGAGAGCGGCCCCAGTCGCCCTGGTTCAACCCGACGCGGGTCAACATGGTTTTCAAGGGCTTGCAGACAGTCCAGCAGTTTGATTCAGCCGGTGCTTTGCGGAATGCGGACATTCTGCTAGCTTTGGAAACGAGAACGCCACAGTGCAACCGTCAAAGAGGGAAGCAGGATGAATGATCTTGAATCATTTCGGAAAGAAACACGGGCATGGCTTGCGGAAAATTGCCCACCCGGTGCTCGCGGCCCCGGTGAAGTTTCAAATGGCAGTACAAAAATAAAGATAGAGGATCCGGACACGCGTCTTTGGCTTGCGCGCATGGCAGAACGCGGCTGGACTGTCCCCACCTGGCCCAAAGCATACGGCGGCGGAGGACTGTCCAAAGCTGAATACATCGTGCTGCTGGAAGAGATGCGTGCGATCAAAGCGAGGCCCGCACTTTCAAGTTTTGGCACGTCCATGATTGGCCCCACACTGCTTGAGTACGGAACTGAGGAGCAAAAGCGACGCCACTTGCCCCGCATTGCCCGCGCGGAAGTGGAGTGGTGCCAGGGTTACAGTGAGCCCGGTGCCGGCTCGGACCTCGCCAGTCTCAAAACGCGGGCGGTGCTCGAGGGTGATCACTACGTTATCAACGGTTCAAAGATCTGGACCTCCGGCGCACACAACGCGGACTGGATGTTTATCCTGGTACGCACCGATCCCGACGCACCGAAACATGAAGGCATCAGCTTTATGTTGCTCCCAATGGATCAGCCAGGCGTCACTGTCAAACCGATCAAGTTGATCAGTGGCAACTCCCCCTTTAATGAGACTTTTTTTGATAACGCGCTGGCGGCCAGAGAGGATTTGGTCGGCGAGCTCAACAAGGGCTGGACCGTTGGCAAACGCCTGTTACAACATGAAAGATCCGGGATGGAATCCCTGCTCGCCGGGAGTACCGGCGGTCGGTCACTTGCAGGACTCTCCGCAATTGCAAAGGAGTACATCGGCGAGTCAGGCGGCAAGATCGCGAACCCGTCGATGCGCGACCGGGTTGCCCACTACGACATGGACTCACGGGCCTTGAAGTTGACCCAACGCAGGGTTGTTGAAGAGTCAGCCGACGGGGCAACACCGGGGCCCGCAACATCAATTTTCAAAGTGATGAGTACCGATCTCGAGAAGATTTACTACGACCTTGCAACGTCGTTGCGAGGTAGCCAGGGCTTTGGCTGGGAAGGGGAAAGTTTTAACCAGCAGGAACTCGAGCAGTTGCGAACCTTGCTCTCATCCCGCGCGGCCTCGATCTATAGCGGTAGCAATGAGATTCAACGGAACATTATTGCCAAGCGAGTGCTGGGTTTGCCGGACTAGGGATATGTGATCAAGGTCAGTGTGTTCCTGAACCAGGCATCTCTCGCAAACTTGTCCTGGCTTCGATAGACATTTGACAACTTGAACCTGGTAGTTGGTTGGGGCGAACGCAGCACCTTTAGCCCCAGTGAACTTGCTTGCCTGAGGCAGATTGCACCGCGACCGGGCAATACGGCCCCCACCAAAGGCAGATACTGGCGTTGAGCGCCGGATGACGCGGCTTCTGAAGGCGCGGCGTTAACCGTTCCGACGAACTGCCAAACCCAACAAGCCCGCGCCGAAGAGCCACAGGGAAACGGGGCCAGGTACAGACGATGCGCCGACCAGTCCCTGCGGGTCGACTTGTGTGCCTAACCAGATGCTGTAGTAATTCTGGTGGATACCAACGCCCATCGCGGACCATTGCAGGTTTGACCAGATGTCGAGGTTTAGAAGTACGTTGTTATGGTTGAACGAATTCTTGAAGCCGTTGAGCGCGTCCGCTGCGCTCGGGAATCCTATGGCGATGAGTTCATAGCCGTTGCCCGAATAGGCGCCACCCGAGAACTCGGATGGCTTCGACCACATGAGCGACGCGTTGGCGTGGTCCGGGGTGTAGCAGCCACCTGTCCAGGAACCATTGTTCGACCAACTGTGCGCGTTGCAGTTACCGCCGTAGGGCGTGTAGGTGGACAGGTCCAGCACATGGGCTTGCGCGACATCAGTCAGCGTCACCGTCACGTCGATAGCGCTCAGCGCGTTTGCAGCGCGGTAATCATTGATCAGGTCAGCGAATTGCTGCTCATCCGCGGAAAGGGTAGTTGCGACCGCCACGGGCGAGAAAACGGCGATAGCAAGGAATAGGGTTATGACAGCGGTTGTCGACGTGGTTTTCATTGTTTGCTCCCAAAGAATCCCCGCCGAATATACAACAGAAGCTTCAGATGTGGGACAAATTTCGGCCGAATGGTCAGTCAGGCAATGCGCCACACCGCTTCGCGGCATCGATCATGCCTGGCGGACGCTGGAGTGGTCCGCGGAAAGTTCGAGGTGAACACAACACCTCCCCAACTTTCATCGCTGGCGCGCGTATAGGCGGCACCCCACCTCGATCATCCAGTGCCAGAAGACATTCGGCGAGCGCTTGAACAGGGCCTCGATTCATCGAGCGCCAGACCATGATTAACGTAGGTAGTGTGGTAGGTAGTGTGGTAGGTAGTGTGGTAGGTAGTGTGGTATGTCACGGGTGAACATTGTCGGGAGTAGAAGGCTGCACGGGTAAGTCACGGCAAAAATCAGCCTGTTAAGGTCAAACCATTCCGTCACTATCGACATCCTAGATATGTTTCTGTTGCCAGGGGGCAACACGATGAAGTTGCTTGTGAGATTTTTTGCTGGTGTTGCGGCCCTGGCTGTGGCTGCTGTCATCTGGCTGTGGTTGAACAGCATAACCCTGGATAGTGCGGCCGCTCACGGGCAGCGCGACGTCAGTGCAGCAAAAGCAACTTTTGCTGAAGCGATCGAGATTTCACGCGAGGTTGTGAAGAGCCTTGTCAGCCTCAATGCGACACCGGCCATCTCTGTGGCCGTCGCGATTGATGGTGAACTCGCGTGGTCCGAGGCCAGTGGCTGGCGCGACATCGAAGCGAGGCTGCCCGTTTCAACAGAGACCCGCTTTCCCATTGGCAGCACCGCCAAACCTCTTTCCGCCACTGCTGCACTTTCTCTGGTTGCTGACGGATCACTGAACCTTGACGCCCCCATTGCCGAGTACGTTCCCTACTGGCCAACGGAACACGCCACCATTTCGCTACGCCAGTTGTTGTCGCACCAGGCCGGAATCCGCCACTATCGTTTACGCTGGAACCCGACAGCCCCCTGGCTACCTTCCGAAAGTGCTATGAATATTGAATTTCCCGGCACCGAGACAGCTGTTGCGCTCTTCGCTCAGGACCAGCTGCAGTTCGAGCCGGATACGTCCTTCGGATATTCCACTTACGGCTACACGCTGGCGAGCGCCGCGATGGAATCAGCAGCGCGGCAGACCTTTGCGACCCTCATGCAGGAGCGCGTGTTCGAACCTGCAAACATGTGGCATACGGAACTGGACCGGGCCAGTTCACCGCTGCCGGACCGGGCAACAGAATACATTGTCCTGGGCAACGGCTTCGAACTTATGCGCGCGCCACCAACAAACAACAGTTACAAGTGGGCCGGCGGCGGTATGCTGTCAACTCCCGAGGACCTGGTCCTGTTTGGCGATGCGCTGATGTCGGGCCGCTTGATTGACGATTCGCTCCGCACTCTGATGTTAACCCCCCGAAAACTTGCCAGCGGCGAGGGCAACCCCCAGAACTACGGTCTGGGGTGGCGCATTGCACGACTTGGGTTCCCCGCCGGCAGTGCCACGACAGCAACAGTGGCCATGCACGGTGGTACGGGTGTTGGTTCGCAGGCAACACTCATCATCGTACCGGACCTGAACATTGCGGTGGCAATGACAACCAACGCCTCAATCGGGGATTCCGGTCCGCTGACCCAGGCCGCGGTCGATATCGCTCGAGCGTTCCACGCCAACAGGCAACAGGTCGAACAATAGCCGCCGCCATCAACCTACTTGCCACATTGCTCGATCCGTTGCCGCCCCCTCATGGCAAACCTGCTTCAATGGTTGCGCCAAAGTCACTCATCCACAGACCGCTCCACTGGAATGTTAAGAATAGATTAATTTTGCAGCCTTCTGTTCCTGCTGGCCAAGTTTTCACCCATTGAGGCCGATAAAACCCTCGACAATTATGGCGGCGGCTCAGTGGGCGACTCGACACACAAGCGCATGGCATGGGATCTATCCCAGGAGGATATTTCGCGCGATACACTAAACCTGACCATCAGTCAGAAACTATGGCTGGGTATTGGCACGCTCCTCTTTCTGTTTCTGCTGCTGGGACTTCACTCCGCGCTCATCCTCAACAAAAGTGACAAAAAGATCCGTGAAGTGACGGATGTCGCCGAGCCTATCAGTGCGACGGCCTTTGAGATGGAGATCAGCCTGGAAGAAATTGGCCTTGGTGTCCTTGGTTATCTGCATGACCCAACACCGAGTCACCTTAAACGGATAGAGCGCGGGCAGCGCCAATTCGCAGAATTTCTGGAGCACTACCACGCCCTCTCCCCAGAGGGCGAGGCAGTGACAACTCTGCAGAACATGTTTATCAGCTATTCAGAGATGGCCAGCCATCTGGTCAATCTGACCGACCACAAGACCCTGCTTCGATCCACCAAGGGGATTGAGGACGAGGGAATCATCGGAGAGTTTAGGACGGCCATTCACGCTGTCGAGGCAAAGATAGAAGAGCACAACATCAGCGATCTGATGATACTGATGTTGCAGATCAGGCGACGTGAGAAAGACTTTTTATTGCGTGGCAGGAACAGCTACGTTGACAACCTGAAGGAACTGGTTGCCAGGTTCAAGGCGCAACTGGATCACGCGCCACTTACGATCAATCAGCGACAGGAATTCAACGTCCTGATCGACAACTACCAAATGCGCTTCAGTGAGGTTGTTGCCATCCATAAAGAAATTGTGGCACT
This sequence comes from Pseudomonadota bacterium, assembly GCA_047947185.1. GTDB lineage: Bacteria > Pseudomonadota > Gammaproteobacteria > Pseudomonadales > Azotimanducaceae > JANQJA01. The sequence continues at coordinate 4,173,605 of CP170502.1, read as the reverse complement.
GGAAACCCGGATCGAGTCCGAGCTGACACCCGAATTTGTAAGTACCGGTCGCAGCATTCACGAATTTCTTGAGGACAATATCCGGCAGGGTGCACGCACCCAGTTAACGTTGGCAAAACATGCCGTCCACCAGGCCTACGAGGATGCTATTGCGCTCACCATCGCCCTCATCTTTACCGGTCTGGTGATCGGCCTGTTTGTTGGCGCCCTCACAAGAAGGAGCGTGACAGACCCGGTAAAAAAACTGGTTATCGCCGCAAATGAAGTCAGCAACGGCAACTTTACCCAACGCGTTGAACTGGACAACACAGACGAACTGGGACTATTGGGAGACGCTTTTAATGGTATGACTGGCAGCCTCGCCATTTATGTCGCGGAGCTGCAGCAAACCCAAACAGAACTACGCGAACAGAGCCAGGCACTGGTTGAGCGGATCAGGGAACTCGATTGTCTCTACTCGATTGCTCACATTGCAGAACAATCCGGCATGACCCTCGCGGAGAAAATCCAGCATATTGTCATCAGCATTTCGTCTTCATGGGAAGCATGCCACAACGCCGGGGCCAGAGTTGATGTTAACGGTGAGGCCTACTGCTCGGAAAACTACGTTGACGCACTTGAGGGTTACATCACCGATATCCGGGTCCGCGGCCAGAAAATTGGTGAACTCAAGATCACTATTGACGGCACAGGTGATCGTCACGAGTGGAAAACAGAAGAGCAGAACCTCACCCGCGCCATCGCCGGGCGAATCGGGGATATCGTTGAAAACGCCAAAAACGAAGAGGAAAAGCATGCACTGGAAATCAAGCTGCGACGGGCCCAGCAGATGGAAGCTATCGGCACCTTATCAGGTGGCGTCGCGCACGATCTCAACAACATTCTAGCTGGCCTGGTCGGCTACCCCGAGTTACTACTCCTGGAACTCTCACCCGACAGCTCCATGCGCAAGCCCCTCGAAACCATGAAGACCGCGGGAGAAAAGGCGGCCGCAATCGTGCAGGACCTGTTAACACTTTCGCGGCGCGGCGTGACTGTTTCCGAAGCGGTTAATCTGAACGACGTTATCAGCGAATATCTCAGAAGCCCGGAACACAACAGGCTCATGCTGTTTCATCCGCGCGTGCACATTAAAACAGCGCTGGCGGGTGACATCCTGACGTTAATGGGCTCATCAGTGCACCTCTCCAAACTCGTGATGAACCTGCTCTCCAACGCGGCCGAGGCTATGCCAGATGGTGGGCACATCACAATCACAACAGAAAATTGCTACGTCGACCAAACCATTAGCGGGTACGAATCGGTAACCAAAGGCGACTACATAGTTTTGCGGATATGTGACTGCGGTGTTGGCATTGAGCCTGACGACCTTGACCAAATTTTTGAACCCTTCTTTACCAAAAAGGTCATGGGGAGAAGCGGGACAGGCCTCGGCATGGCGGTCGTCTGGGGGACCGTCAAAGACCACAACGGCTACATCGACGTAGACAGTAGGTTGAACAAGGGAACAACGTTTACGATTTACTTACCTGCGTCGAGGGGCGCCACGGTAACCGCAAGAACAGCAATCCCTATCAGTGATTACCAGGGAGCCGGGGAAACGATCCTGGTCGTTGACGACGTTGCGCTGCAACTGACGGTTGCGCGCGGTATGCTGGAGCGACTTGGATACAACGTCATCACGGTGAGCAATGGCGAGGAAGCTATTACATTGCTCAGAGAAACTGTCGTCGATCTTGTTGTGCTCGATATGATAATGGACCCCGGCATTGATGGTCTTGAGACATATCGGCGCATCAATCATCTAATCCCGGCACAGAAGGCAATCATCGCCAGCGGCTTTTCCGAGAACAACCGGGTGCAGGCAGCCCAGCAGCTCGGTGCCGGCATTTACGTACGAAAACCCTATGTGATTGAGCAGTTGGGAATTGCGGTACGCGACGAACTGGCACGTACCTTGGTCCCTGCATGACCCGAACGCGACGCCACTTTTGAGCTCTCGCTATGTCTTCTCATGAGAACCACGCCCGGCCATAAACGCTTATAGCGACCTGGCGCAAGCCTGTTTGTTGGTGACAAGGGCGGGGGTGTTTGTCGTGGCCGGCATGCACCGCGCGACCGGGGCTCGCCGAATGGCTGACAAACCAGAAGCCGGTTCCCGTCGTAAAATGACGGAGATTTCGAATCCCTGTTTAGTGAGCCAATCCGATGTCAACAAGCTTCCAGGTTATTGATGCTCTCAATCTGGCCGTTATCAGGCTGAATGGAGAGGTCGACATTCGCGGCCTCCGGCATTTTGAAGACATGCTCAGGGCGGTGCCGACGCGCGTCGATCTGCTGGTGATTGGCGAACCGGGAACGCGCATCACCGCGAGCGCGAGGCAGCTTCGCGCGTTTGCGAGCCAGGAGCTTGTCCTCTCGCCCACATCGAAACGTGTCATCCTGGCGGACACAGACATGCACTACGGCCTCGCACGTATGTATTCGATGTCAGCAACACCCGCGGATGACTCGGTACATGTCTGCAAGTCGCTGCCGGAGGTTGCAGCCCTCCTTGGCGTCAAGCTGTCGGACCTTGAGACTGCCCTTTCATGATGCACAACGACTGGCAGTGGAGGAGCCGGTAGGGCTCGATTCGCCTGGTTGCACTTCGCTGCAGGCAGCAAATGAACTGCAGATTGGTGAACATTTTCATGCGGCTAGCGGCTTCGAGACGAGCGGCCGCTAATCCGTCAGTTACTCCAATAGGCGAACTCGTCATCCGGCTGGTCTTCCTGCGACAGATCGCGGTCGACGTTCTGCGCCGAGGTGCTTGTCCAGGGCCAGAGCGGTTCAGCCTGTTCACTGTTGTGGGCCTCGAGCACGCCACGCAGCCTGTTGGCAACCTCCGGATGGGACGCGAGCTGATCGGTCCAGTCCGCATCACCTGCGGTCAGGTCAAACAGCCACTCCTTGCGCGGCCCACCTTGCGGTGCACTCACCATCAGCTTCCAGCGCGCATCACGAACCGCCTGGGCCGCACCGCTACGGAAGAAAAGGTACTCGTGGGGCGCCTGGGTCGTGTCCACGCCCGTAACAAAGGGAGTCAGGTCGACACCGTCCATAACGCGGTCAGTTGGCAGTTCGGCGCCTGCTGCGGCTGCAGCCGTGGCGAACATGTCGAAATGATGAACAGGTGCATTGTAGGTTTCACCGGCCGGCAGCTTCGCGGGCCAACGAGCCAGGTAAGGCACGCGGATACCGCCCTCGAACAGCGTAATCTTCCAGCCACGATAGGGATCATTCACATCCGGAAGCCCGATGTAACCGGCACCCCCATTGTCGGACGTGAACATCACGAGCGTGTTCTCATCCAGTCCATTGGCCTTGAGAGCATCCATGACGCGACCAACCCCGCGGTCGAGCGAACGAATCATCGCGGCATAAACACGCTCACGGTGAAGTTCAATATCGGACAGCGCCTCATAGTCCTCACGGGTTGCCTGCAATGGTGTATGCGGCGCCCAGTGCGCGAGATACAGGAAGAAAGGGCGATCCTTGTTGGCCTCAATAACCTTGACGGCTTCGTCGGTGTAATAGTCTGTCAGATAGCTGCCCGGTTCGAACAACGGCCCGCCGTTGAAGCTGGCAGCAAATCCCATCGACGCCCACAGGAAACGATCAATTGGATCAAAGTCCTGCCGCGCCTGGATCACATTCTCGTTGTCCAGCCGACCGTACAGGCCACTGGCCATCAACAGGCTTTCATCGAAGCCCTGCTCGTGGGCCGCCATACCATTCGTGTTGCCCAGGTGCCACTTGCCGATATGCACGGTGTGATAGCCCTGGTCAGCAAGCAGTTCTGCCAGCGTGATTTCCGCAGGTGGGATGCCCATTTCGGCAAAACTCAGGCTTGCTTCCTCGGTATTCGAAATGCCCGGTGGTGCCAGTGGTCGATCCTGCGTACCGCTGACCAGCCCGACAATCGGCATAAAGCCAGCTGGCGTTGGCGTGAACTCGAAGCCGAAGCGGGTACCGTAGCGCCCCGACATCAGCGCTGCCCGTGAGGGTGCACAGGTCCCATTGGCGGCGTAACCCTGTGAAAAAGTCACGCCTTCCGCCGCCAGTGTATCGATGTTCGGCGTCTGCGTTGTGGGGTTGGGCCCGTTCATCGAGATATCGTTCCAACCCAGATCGTCGGCCAGGATCAGGATGATGTTGGGCGGCCGCTCCCCGGGTTCACGCCCTTGTGCGTCCGCGCCGGTCGACCACACAATCTCCTGGGTCGGCCCGACTTCCCGCTGCGATGTTGTCATCAGATTGATGCCGAAGAGGGCAATTTCGGCCCTGAAAATCCAGCCCGCACCCAACAGCAGGACAATCGCCACCAGGCATCCCGTCATCCACTTCATTTTTTCCCTCCTCTTCAGTCAGTTGCTTACCAGCGCTCGAGGTGCGTTCGAATGTCGAGTTCGAACGACCAGGCGCTCCGCGGCTGGCGGTAAAGGTATTCATAGGCGTCAACGATACCGCCAATTGAGATCATGCCTTCTTCGCCTAATTTTTCCGCGTACTGCGGCAGGCCCTTTCTGATCTTCTCGCCGTTGATGGGCCCGTCGACAACCACGTGCCCCACATGTACACCGTCTTTCGCGTACTCTTTTGCCAACGCCTGCGCAAAGGTGCGAAGCGCTGCCTTTGAAGAATTGAATGCGCCAAAATTTGCTCTGCCGCGCAGCGAGGCACTTGCACCTGTATACAGAATGGTGCCCCCGCGCCCCTGCATCCGGCGCACCGCTTCACGACCAAACAGGAATCCCCCAAAACAGCACACACGCCAGCTGTGTTCGAAGTAGGCCGCCTCCATGTCGATAATTTTGCCGGGCGTATTGTTGCCGGCGTTGTAGATGGCGAGGGTCAGCTCTCCACCGGCGCGATCGAACAAACTGATGGTCGCCGCTTCATCGGTTGCGTCCGCAACGACAGCCTCCGCGCTACCGCCTCGATCCCGGATTCGAGCGGCAATAATCTCAAGTTTCTCCCGCGTCCGACCCGCAATCAGCACATGATGGTCCTGACCGAATCGCAGGCAAAGCTGGCCGCCGAGCCCATCTTCCGGGCCGACGCCCAGCACTATCGCTGTTTTCACATAACCTCCTCGGCTGCAGTCGCCGGCTTCGCGACGAGTTGCTCGCAACCGGTGCCGGCAAGCATCTTGTCCACGCGCTGGCGATCGTCCACGTCGAGCCTTGCGTAATCCATTCGAATCGACTGCAGGCACCTGGCCTGATACGGGAACGGCGGCTGGGTCCAGGGTTTGCCCTCGACTACGGCCGAAACCGCTGCGGCGCCGGATTCGATTGCCGCGAGATTGGCGAGCATGACCGGTACATAGGAGCGCCCCACTTCCGCGAGGATCGCCGTGAGCGTTGGCGGAAAGTTGTCGGCCGTCACGTAGTCGTCCGGGGCTGGCTCCAAGCCAGACAGGTCTTCCATCTTGCTGACCCAGGCATGCACACGCGGGAAACGCGAGGCCGCAATCTTCGCTGGTGTCGGGTCAAACTGCGTGAGCTGGGTGAGTTGGCCAAACCAGGCGAAATCTGCCGACCCCGGCCGTCTTCCCATCAGGAACGGCATGAGTTTCAGGTGTTCGTTGAGTGCCGCCATGAAGCGCAGATAGCTGTCTTCTATCACCGGCGCGGTGATATCGTTGGAGCCAACAACATACAGTCGGCTGATCTGCCGCTCGGAGAATATCTCCTTCCTTTCCGCCATCAATTCATCAGGCTGAGAGACATCGGCATAGTGGGGCAGGATTGATCCGGCCATCTCTATGTCGTCCTCGTAGTACCAGCGATAGTGAAACATCGCTTTCGTCAGCCACTCGTCACCATAATCCTCAAGCAGCGTGTTGATGAACGCAACGGCCGGATCGTCGGGAATGATTGAACGCCCGGGGTACTCGGCCTCCAGGCGGCGGATGATCGGTGTGCTGTCAACCTCAGCCACGAGTTCGCCATTGGTGTCGGGAAAATAAAAAACCGGGATCAGACCGACCTTGGGTTTCGGCAGCGCCGGGTCTTCAGCCTGAAGAAAACGGTAGGGAACCCTGCGATACCGGAGTACCGCCAGCATCTTTCGTGTGTAGGGTGACCCGGGTGAGCCCCGGAGCGGCAAACGATCATCAATCATCTTCATTCCTCCGTTGACTGGTTGAATACCGGCCGGCGCTTCTCCAGAAAGGCACGCATGCCTTCCCGGGAATCCGGGGTACCGCGGTTGGCCGCGGCCGCACGCATCTCATCCGCGACAGACTCCTGAAGCGTGCGGGTTTCGAAACCGACAATCGCCTCAAGCATGGATTTGACGGCGAGCCGCGGCTGCGCTGCGAGTTCTTCTGCGAGCGTCTGGGCGCGCGCCTTGATCTGCCCGACAGGCACTTTCTCTGTTACCAGGCCAATCCGGAAGGCTTCGTCACCGTCGATTTTCCGGCCGCGCAGAATCATGTCCAGCGCATGGGACCGACCCACCGTGCGCGGCAGCCGCGCAGAACCGCCCCAGGCCGGGACGCTGCCGAGATCCATTTCGGGGAGCCCGATTTGCGCCCCCTCATCAGCCACCAGCCTGAAGTGGCAGGCGAGCGGCAATTCCAGCCCGGCCCCCAGACAGAAACCGAACAGTGTCGCGATTGCCGGCTTGCCACCCTGCTCAATCATGTCGAGCAACCGATGGCGCTGACCAAAGAAGGCCTCGGGGCTACCCGCTCGCTTCATCCCGTCGGGGATCTGCTTGAGATTCATCCCTGCCGAGAAGTGGTCCAGGCCTTCCGCGGTAAAGACCAGTGCCCTGATGCTGTTGTCTTCAAGCACCCCGGGCAATTGCTCTTCGAGTTGATCAATATACTCGAGGCTCATCAGGTTGTAGGGCGGGTCGTTGACGCTGAAGGTCGCAACGTTGTTCGTAACGGTGTAGAGATAAGGGTCAGCCATGAAATTACGCTCCTGCTGTGTCAGTCGATGTTCGGGTTATCGGCGCTTCAGGCGGGCTTGCTCCAGCCACCTGTGCAGGACGTTGCGGGGAACCGGGGCGAAGCAGGGCTTGCCCTGAACACCATCGTTGGCATACCCCGCTGACTGACCTCGACTCGCGACAATCGTCCGGGCTCGCCCACTGGAACGGCAATTCATACAGCGGGGCAACATGGTAGAAGACCCGCGGCTCATACTCCCGTTGCCAGGCTGCCAGTCCTCGTGTTGCCAGCTATGACAAGAAGACTTCATTTTCCAGCGCCATGTCTTTACGCATTCTTTCAGAACTAATGGGTTACATTAAAACACGTCCGGGTTATTCTTGCGCACCACTTTTTTTCGAACTGAACGGGAGTAAACAAGATCATGGCTGACTTTGTCGTCTACGGTACGCCGGTTTCACCTTTTGTCCGCAAGGTCGAAGTTGTCCTGAAGAACCAGGGCGTGGACTACGACCTCGAGATGATTAACATCATGGCAATGCCTGACTGGTTCCTTGAAATCAGCCCCGCCAGGCGAATTCCGGTACTGCGGGATCGCACCCTGGGCGAGGACGGCGTCCAGGGAACCATCGCTGACTCATCGGCCATTTGCCTCTACCTCGATCGCAAGCTGAACGCCGGACTCTATGGGACTTCCGACTTCGATGCCGGCCGGGTGGCCTGGATCGAGGAATATGCCGATACGGAACTCGCCGGGTCCGTCGGTATGCACGTTTTCCGGCCCATCCTGTTCCCGCGAATGGCTGGCAAGGATTCCGATCTGGACGCAGCGCGCAAGGGTTTCAATGAAATCCTTCCGACTCGATTCGACTATCTGGAGAGCGCGCTCGATGGCCGCGAGTACTTCGTCGGCGACGCTTTCACGCTGGCTGATATTGCGGTTGGGACCCAGATGGCCCAGCTCAGCCTCGTCACCCTGCCAATTGATGCAGCAAGATGGCCTGCCCTCGCCGCCCATACCGAGGCGATCAAGGCGCGCACCGGCTTCCGCGAAAGCCTGGAAGTCTGCAACAAGATGCTCGGCAAGGCGATCCCCGAGAAGATCGATCTTTCAGCCTGACGTTTGCGGCGCGGCGCCGCGCAGATTTACCGCCGGCGCCGCGCAGATTTACCGCCGGCGCCGCGCAGATTTACCGCCGGCGCCGCCACCAGGCGAATGCACCCAGGATGAGGGCCAGTATCGCCGCCATCGCCACGAACATCGTCGTCCGGTAAGACCAGAGCATCCTGCGAACGGAGTTGCTCCCGACCTGCTGCACGGGGTTGAAGCCTGCCGGCGGTGCAATCACGCCAACCTGCTCCGCGTAGGCGTTGTATTCTGACAGCATAAGCTCGAACAGCTCCGGCATCTCCGACGCCAGGTCCCTCGTTTCGCCCGGATCCTGCACTATGTCATGGAGACGCCATTGCTCGTCACCGAAGGGAAGCGTCAGCTTTGAGAGCTTGAGCCCCGACTTGAAATAGGCGATGTTGCCAGAGACTTCAATCGCCACACCGCGGTCCGGGTTCGGCCCTGGGCCACCTGTCAGCAGCGAAAGCAGGCTGACGCCGTCGACTCCGCTCGAATCTTCCCCCGCCACTTCAAGCACCGTCGGCACAATATCCGTGACGAAGGCAGGCGCCGCCTCGAAGCCGGGCCGTTGGCGGACACCGGCGCCGGCCACAATCAGTGGCACTCGCAGACCGCCCTCGGTGGCGTAGAACTTGAACAGTTGTCCCGGCGTTGACGCCGCCGTCGCCCACTCCGGACCGATGTGCGCGATGGTGCCGGGTTCGCCGAGCGTTGCCGTCTCACTCGTGTAGCCGTTCTGTGACATCCAGTACTGAAAAAGCCCCGAGGTCGCCGGCTCATTGAACTCGGGACCATTGTCTGAGGTGATGAAAAACAGGGTGTTGTTGTAGGCGTCGCGGGACTCCAGGTAGGCCACCAGGCGAGCAATGGCAGCGTCCATCGCCTCGAGCATGGCGGCATTCACCTGCATGCTCTTCGCGTAATAGGCACGCTCTGACGCTGTCAGCGAATCCCACCCGTCCATCGACGCATGCATGGGAGCCAGCGTGGAGTCTGCCGGAATCAGACCAATTTCTTTCGCCTTCTGCCAACGTGCCTCACGCAGAACATCCCAACCCTCCTCAAACTCGCCAGCGTAACGCTCGATGAATTCAGTGGGTGCCTGAAGCGGGATGTGAATCGCCTGAAACGCGAGATAGGAAAAGAACGGGCCGTCGGCGCCATCGAGATATTCGATCATCTTGTCAACGATGAAGTCGCTTGAGTAGAAATCTTCCGGCAGGGTCGCCGGTTCTCCGTCCTCAAACCAGTCAGCCGTCTCGTAGTAGGGCATGTAGGGTTTCTGCTCAAAGTTGTCCGCGCCTGATGCATCCAGAATGAACGAGCGGTCAAAGCCGTGGTCGACCGGCAGGTCGCCAGGGCCGTGACCAAGATGCCACTTGCCGGTCATGTAGGTTCGATAGCCGGCCCGCTTCAGCTTCGTGGCTACAGTTTCGACACCCTCTTCGAAGCGTAGCGAGTATCCCGGCTGGCCCGACTGTTCCGCCGTAATCACTTCGGGAATCGTCGCCACGCCAGCGCGGTGGTTCGACAGCCCGGTGAGCAGCATCGCGCGTGACGGCGCACACAGGGGCGAGGTGTGATAGTTCGAGAATCGCACGCCTTCGTCTGCGATTGCATCGATGGTGGGCGTTCTCGCCTCCCCGCCATAGCCACCAAAATCCATGAACCCGGCATCGTCGACGAGAATAATCACCACGTTCGGGGGCGCGGATGCCGCAATGGCGATTGCCGGCAGCAACGCCAGTAGGATGGGCAGCATGGCAATCAGCCGTGCCAGATAGTCCCTAAACATCCAGTGCCTCCCTTGTCTGGTCCGAAACCGGCGCCAGCAGCATTCCCGCCATGGTGTCAGCGAGGTCATTAACAAACAGTTGCGCCGATTTGCCGCGAAAACTGCCGCCGCTTCGGGCGCGCCGCGACATCGCCAGCAGCGTAAATCGTGAGAGACTCTCGATTCGCATCTCGAACAGCCGATCGTCAAGCGATTCCAGTTGGTGCCGGAGCAACGCATTGACCTGGCCGAGACGGGTATCCCGCCGTCCCGCCAGGTGAGCGTTCACCGGGCGATCGGCCACCACCAGCCGTTGCCCAAACACGCTGATGAAATCCCGAAACCCCTTGTCGCGCGCGCAAAGCTGGAACGGCGCATTGATCATCAGAAAACAGAGTTCGCGAACCGGTGGCTCGCGCCCGTCGGCCGTCGCCGCGTCGATCGCAGCACGGCGCAGATCAACCACCTGCTGTACCCGCTCAGCCTGCAGCGCCTCAATCAGCCCTGTCTTGCTGCCGAAATGGTAGTGCAATGCTGACTCGTTCCGTTGTCCGGCCGCGCGCAGGATGGCCCGCACCGACACATTCTCAATGCCCTCGGCTGCAAACAGCTGTTCTGCCGCACGCATCATACGCTCGCGGGTCTGGTCGGCCCGGTTCGTTCCCGCGTCAGACACTTTGCACCCCTTTAATGATATTCATTAGATTGTGTGGGATACTTCAGGAAAATTCAATCCGGACAGGAACATGGCGCGCACGATACTGTGGACAACCGGCCTCCTCTGCTGGGCAGCCTTCACCTTCTGGTATACCAATACAGGCGGACCGCTGACGCAGGAAGAGATCTCAGTGTACCTCAGCCGAATGGGTCAGGGTGATGACAGCGAACGGGCCAAACGGCTGCGATCCTTTCTTGAGTCGGACACCGGTAACCAGTTCATCATGGTGAACATCATTGACATGGCCGAGAATCCACCCGATGTGCCCGGCGCGGCGCCCGGCGAATCCGCTCAGTCGCTGCTTGGGCGTTACATGGCATTTATGTATCCGGCGCTCTTTTCCCGGGCCTGTCATCCCGTCTTCGCTGGCCGTGCGGTTGCCGCGTCCCTCGATCTGACCGGTATTGAGGGTGCCGAAGTCTGGGATCAGGGCGCCCTGATGCGGTATCGCAGCCGGCGCGACATGATGGAGATTGCGACCAATCCCGAATTCGCTGATCGGCACGACTTCAAGATTGCCGCTCTGGACAAAACAATCGCATTCCCCGTTGAGGGCGTGCTCAATTACTCGGATCCGCGCTTCCTGCTGGCCCTGCTGTTCTTCACGATCGTGTCGCTTATCGATCTGTTTTTCTGGCGACGTTGAAAGCAATGATGATGAGCAGCGTCGCCAGCACCGCCTGCACAAGAAAACATGCCGGAAATCGCCTGAGTCCGAATTTTGTTAAATGAGCCTGCACGGCGAAACCAAGCGGGAGTCCAGGTTTACCGTTATCATCACAATGAATCTGAAGTGGGAGTTAGGTATGGGAAACCACAGCGAGCTGGCAGTCGCTTTTTTTACGGCAACAGGGGCCGGCGACCAGGCGGCCATAGAGTCGCTCTGCAGCGAGGACCTGGCGGCCAGCCAGAATGGTGGGCCACCCATGGACCGCGCGGCGCTCGCCAGATTTGCTGCTGCGGTCAAACGGGCTGTACCCGACTTTCGGTATGAAAACGCGGTGCGTGCCGATACGGCCACGGGGTTTGTTGAGGAGCACGACGTTTGCGGCACACTGCCCGATGGCGGCCTGCTGCACATGACGGTCTGCGTGGTTGCGGATGTCGCTGACGGGAAAATCACCTCACTCCGGGAATATGCCGACAGCGCCGCTGCAGCCGGTCTGATCAAAGCGCTTGGCGGTGGTCGATAGGAATTTATTGCTTGAAGAACCTGCCACTGCTATTTCTCGGGTTGCTGCTCCTTGTGCCGCTCCACCTGGCAGCAGACGTTGACCCCGGATTTGTTGGTGATGAAACCTGTGCCGGCTGCCATGCAGAACAGACAGCCGCCTGGCGCGGATCACATCACGACCTTGCCATGCAGCCGGCGAATGCCAAAACCGTGCGCGGTAACTTCAACAACCAGGTGTTTGAACACAGGCAACAAAAGACCCGGTTCTTTCGCGATGGGGATCGATACCTGGTAGAGACTGCGGGCCCTGACGGATCAGTACAGACGTTTGTCATCTCCTACACCTTTGGTTGGGAACCCCTGCAGCAGTACCTGGTCGAGATGGGTAACGGCAAACGCCAGGTGCTCGACATTGCCTGGGACGTGCCGCAAGCGCGCTGGTTCAAACTGAATCCGGAAGCTGATGTCGCTCCCGGCGATTGGATGCACTGGACCGGTGGCGCCATGAACTGGAACACCATGTGCGCCGATTGCCATTCCACCTACCTGCGCCACAACTATTCAGCGGCCTCGGACAGTTTCGACACCCGCTGGTCCAGCATCAACGTGAGCTGTGAAGCCTGTCATGGTCCCGGGCGATCACATATTGAGGCACAGGCTTCACCCGAAACCGCGGCTGAGACCAGCCTGTTGCTGACATCCTCTGCGTCACAGCAGGCGCAAATCAACCAGTGTGCTGCCTGCCACTCGCTCCGGGAACGGCTGACCGCGGCCTACCCGCACTCAGGAGATTTCACCAACCACTTCAGTCCCTCCCTGCCACTGCCACCCGCCTACGCTGACGATGGCCAGATCCTGGAGGAAGTTTACGTCTATGGCTCGTTTCTCCAGAGCAGGATGTACCGGGAGGGGGTCGTCTGCAGCGACTGTCATGACCCCCACAGCCTGCAGCTGAAAGCCCCCGTCAGCGACAACAGCCTCTGCCTGCAGTGCCATGAGACAACTTTCAATACGGCAGCCCATCATTTCCATGAACCGGGCACGGCATCCGGGCAGTGTGTCAACTGCCATATGCCCGGGCGAAACTACATGGAAATTGACTTCCGGCGGGACCACAGCTTTCGCATTCCACGACCTGACCTCTCAATGCAGTTCGACACGCCCAATGCCTGCAACGGCTGTCATACCGACAGGGACGCCACCTGGGCAACCAGCCATATTGCGACCTGGTACGGCAACAAGCGCCAGGCGCGCCAAGGAGAGGTGCTGGCATTGGCCGCACACGCCGGACCGACTGCGGTAGCGGGGCTCACAAACCTGGCCACAGACCAGAGCCAGTCAGGCCTCACCCGTGCGGCCGCGATGTTTTACCTGGCACCATTTGCCGGTGCGACGGCCACATCAGAGTTGTTCACACGCCTGGCCAGCGACCCAAATGAAACTGTTCGGCGAACGGCTGCAAGCGCCCTTGCCGGATCGCAGAGCCGGGCGACACAGCGCACCCTGGTTGAACTGTTGGCAGACGAGAACCGCAGTGTTCGCCTGGCCGCAGTCGAGCCCCTGGCGGGGATAACCGCCACACAACTTCCCCAGGAAAACCAGCAGCCATTTATCGAGGCGCTCAAGGAGTACCAGGTCTACCTCACGGTCAACGAATATTTTCCAGCCGGCAGCATGAACCTTGCCATGTACCAGCAGCGACAGGGTAACCTGGCTGCAGCGGAACAGGCCTATCGGCGCGTGCTGGCCAAAGATCACCTGTTTAATCCCGCGCGCATCAACCTCGCCTACCTGCTGAATGCTGCCGGGCGCAATCCCGAGGCCAGGCAACTACTGCTGGACGCAATTCGCATCTCACCCGACGAGGGCCAGCTTCAGTATTCGATGGCGCTGCTACTGACAGAAATGGGCCAGCTTCCTGATGCCCTGCCCTACTTTGTTCAAGCCGCAGCGCTGACACCCACCAATGCCCGCATGGTCTACAACCTTGCCGTGGCGCAACAACAGTTAGGTGATGCCGGCGCTGCAGAAGCCGCCTACCTGAAGGCCATCGCGCTTGAGCCCGCTAGTACGGATTACCGTTACGGCATTGTGACCTTGTACCTCCAGCAACAAATGCCGGCAAAGGCCAGGCCCCATATTGAGGCCCTGGTGGCTGCGCAGCCACAGAACCCGCGGTTCCGGGCCCTGCTACGGCAGGTTGGGGGGTAGCGCGGCTTGCCAGTCTGCCTCAAGCGCAGCTGCGAGTTCCGTCACACGGTTCAACTGCGCGGGCACCGCAGCAAGGTTGGTGTATTCGTTGGGATCAATCTTGAGATCGTAGAGTTCCCGCAGGACAGCACCCTGGCCATTGAGTGGGCGCCACTCGGTGTATCGATATCGGCTGGTACGAATGGTCCTGCCGTGATACCCCTCGCGTTTGGTTTCGGAAAACACCGCAGGTTTCCAGTTACGCGAGGGAGCTTCAAGCAGCGGGCGAAAGCTCGTACCCTCAAGGGCGTGGGCGGGTTGCGGCAGACCACACAAATCAACCAGGGTTGGATACAGGTCAACAAGCTCTACCATGCCGGCTGTGGTCTGCCCGCCGTTTTTGCCGCCTGGCAGCCGCACGATCAGGGGCACTCTGGTTGACTCCTCAAACTGGTAAGTCTTGCGCCACAGTCCTCCGTGTTCGTTAAGCTGGAAACCATGATCGCTGGTAAAGACCACAATAGTGGAATCGGCAAGGCCCAGTTCATCCAGCGCCCCAAGCACCTGGCCAACATAACTGTCGATCATGGAAACCATCGCATGGTAAGCCGCAATGGCCTGACGGCGCTGAATGTCGGTGTGGGCCGCATCATCAGCAGATATTTCCGCTGCGGGCTCCGGCACATCAGCGAGGTCGTTGGCGGGGGTGGGTGGCAGCACAATGTCAGCAACGGGATGCTGTTCAAAAAACTGAACCGGGCCCACCCAGGGCTGATGGGGCTTGTGGAAACCCGCAGCAATAAAAAACGGCTGCGTCCTGTGCTCGGCCAGCAGTTCGATCACCCGGGTTGCCGTGGTACCGTCCGGGGTCATGTTGGGGGATTCTGTTGTTGCACGCCAGGACAACGGGAGGCCGGCGCTGCGGCCAACGGCGGCCAACACCTCGGCGCGGCTCATCCCGTTTCCCGAGCCCTCAACCCAGGTGTTATCCCTGACGCCGGACAGGTCAATACCCGGCAGGTAACCGGGTCGGTGGTACCTGACCCCCGGCTCACGCGACAGTGCAAACCTGGAGACATCCCAGCTGACAACATCTTCAAAGGTGTTGTGTGCAATCTTGCCCACGCGCGCTGTGAAGTATCCCTGCTGCCGGAAATGTTCCGGCAGGAGGGCCAGGTCGCCAATCTTGTGCCGGGGTGGGGTCTGGCCGGTGTAAACGTCGGTGCTGGCGGGGCGCAGCCCACTCAGGAACGAGGTGCGCGAAGGGTTACACAGCGGATTCTGGACATAGGCCCGGTCAAAACGCATACCCTGGCCGGCCAGCCGATCAATGTTGGGAGTTTTGGCAGAGGCGTAGCCTGGCCCGGGCCATGAATCTGCATAAGCCCCAATGGCAAGGTTCAGGTCATCCACCACAATCAGCAGGACATTGGGGCCCGGGCCGGATGATTTGCCCTGCTGGTCAGGGTTCAGTGTCGCACAGGAAGCGAGGGTGACTGTGAGGAGAACAATGGTGATGAGTCTGGCCATGGTGCGCTACTTAGTGGTTCCGAGTATCAGGGGGTAACGGTACTGAATGTCAGCCCGGGTCGACAACTGCCTGGTCCTGCCCGAGGCCACGTCAAACTGCATGATCTTGCCGTTTTCCGCAAAAATGAGGTAACTGTTGTCCGGTGCTATGCTCACATACCAGCTGAACTTCGACTCGTCATGGGGCGAAAACGCCACCTCGTTGCTGATGGCGGGGGCGCCCGCATCAAAATCCGCGTAGACAATCTCTGACCCCAGGTAATCGTCTCCACCCGGGTCTACTTTCTTCATGTAGGCAATCATCGTTTCATCATTGGAAAGCACTACCTTGTGCAGGTAGTGGAAACTGTCCGGGTAACTGATCTCCTCGTAAACCGGCTGGCCACCCGGATTGGGTCGCATCAGGTAGTAGGCATTCTGCCGCTTGATGAATACCCGGCCATCGCGCAGACCGCTGTTGATCCACTCACGATTGGTGGCAGAAATCTGCTCCTCGTCTCCCGGCTGTGCATCACTTCGGGTCCAGAAGGCATAAGTGCCCTGCTCCCCCAGCGCAGCATCCACCATGCGCGACCAGATGATCCTGTCAGAGCCATCCCGCATCCAGTAGGGTTCGGTATTCATGTAGGTATGGTCCGTCAGTTCCCGCAGGTTGCTGCCGTCCATGGCCATCACACAGATGGCACTCTCCCACTTATAAAAGCTGGGATCTTCGCGGTAGGTGCGGAAGAAGGCAATTCTGGCACCATCGATGCTGATCACGGGCTTGTAGTCGTTGTGCGGAGAGTCCGTGAGCCAGGTAACTTCAGAAGACTCGCCATCGGAAGTGGTCCGGGCGATCCGCAGAGTGCCATTCGGCATTGCTGCCGAGGATATCCAGGTGACTTCCCGGCTCCCGGCCGGCCAGAGTTGCTTGTCGCTCATATCACCACTCGCGAACAAAATCGGAAATCGGCAATCCGGCCACATCCCGCAATCGACCTTCAGGCTCCCCGAGGTAGAGGAAAGCCACAATACTTTCCCCTTCATCCAGCCCCAGCCCTTCGCGAACCCGGGCATGGTAGGCCATTCCGCCTGTTCGCCACATGGCACCCACACCCTGTGCGTGTGCCGCAACCAGCATACTGTGAGCGGCAGCACCGGCCGAAATCACCTGCTCGATATCCGGCACCTTGGGATGAGGCGTGACCGATGCAATCACCACGACAATCAGTGGCGCCCGTAGTGGTTTGGCGCGCGCTTTCTGAAGCGCAGCCTCTGAAATCAACGGATCGTCCCCGGCCTGTGCCTCCGCAAACAGGTCACCCAGGCGGACACGGGACTCACCCCGGATCGTAAGGAAACGCCAGGGCCGAAGCTGGGCATGATCCGGCGCCCGCAGCGCGGCGCGGAAAATGTTCTCAAGCGTATCCTCATCCGGCGCTGCCCCGCCCAGGCGGGGTACCGAAACCCGGGAATGTAATGCCGTCAGTGCGTCCAAATCATTTACCGGAAAGCCAGTCCCTCATATTGATTGCTATTGCGCCAGCCTTCAATGTACTTGAAGTAAGCAGCAGCCCCCTCGGGATAACCCAGATCGTTGCGTGCTTCCGGTCGCGGTCCACCACCCTCGTTATTATAGTAGCCCGGCGTACAGTCTGGCGCACCACGCATCCTGCCCGGGCCGGACTGCAACAGTTCCACCCAGGCGTCCTGGGCCTCCTGGGTCACCTCCACCTCTCTGGCGCCAATATCCAGTGTGTGTTTCACAACCTGGGAAATGGTCAATGCTGAATCCACGATGTTATGCGGCACGTTGGAAATCAGCATGGCACCCTGGGTTGGCTGCTGCATGAACAGGTTGGGGAAGTTGTGTACGTGGATACCGTGTTTCGTCCGCATCCCCTCAGCCCAGTAGTCAGTCAGCCTGAGACCGTCCCGGCCAACCGGGACAAACCCCGCTCGTCTTTCCATGCCGGTTCCCACTTCAAAACCCGACGCGTAAATGATGCAGTCCACCTCGTACTCAACTCCAGCCACCACTACACCGGATTCGGTAATTTCCTGCACGCCTTGACCGTCGGTATCTACCAGGCGGGTTGACGGTTCGTTGAAAGCCTGCAGGTATTCATCATGGAAACATGGCCGCTTGCACAGTTGGCGATACCAGGCCTTGAGTTGTTGCGCCGTCTCCTTGTCAGCCACAATTGAGTCAACCCGGGCGCGTATCTCCTCCATTTTCTCGAAGTCCGAGTCTTCATAGGCGGCCAGCATCTTCAGCGGATCGCGACGTTCTTCCGGGGGCAGTACCATAATCTTTTCCCGAATCCGACGCGAAAGATCAGTCCAGCCATCCTGCACAAGGTCTTCTGTTGCGAAACCGCCCTGCTGGTTCTGCACAAAGTTATCAAGGTAACGTTGCTGCCAGCCCGGCGTTGCCATTTCCCTGAACCAGTCCGGATCAATCGGCCGGTTGTCGCGCACGTCGACCGATGACGGCGTTCGCTGACAGACATAAAGTGTCTTGCAGGCTTTTGCGAGGTGAGGGACACATTGCACGGCTGTGGCGCCGGTTCCAATCAGGGCCACCCGCTTGTCCTTCAGCTTTTCCATCAGGGCCCCGTTCTCGTCACCGCCGGTATAGTCATAGTCCCAGCGGCTGGTGTGGAACGAATGGCCCTTGAATTTGCCGATCCCCGGTACACCGGGCAGCTTGGGCACATGCAACGGCCCCGTGCCGAGGCCAACAAACTGCGCCGTGAAGTCATCCCCGCGGTCGGTCCTGATACGCCAGACTGACGCCGCCTCATCCCAGGACAGGTCGCGCACCTGGGTGTGGAACAGGGCATTGTCGTAAAGCCCATACTTGTTGCCGATGTTCTGGCAGTGACTGAGGATTTCCGGCGCATGCGCGTATTTTTCTGTTGGCATGTGCCCCATTTCCTCCAGCAGGGGCATGTAGACAAAAGCGGCCGTATCACACTGTGCGCCCGGGTAACGGTTCCAGTACCAGGTGCCACCAAAATCACCGCCCTTCTCAATGATGCGAACATCCGTGATGCCCTTTTCCACCAGGCGGGCCCCGGTCACCAGGCCCGCAAAACCGCCACCAATAAAAGCGAAGGTCACATGATCGGTTTTGGGTTCCCTTGCCTTGAACGGAACGTAGGGATCTTCAAGGTAATGGGCAAACTCATCTTCTATCCTGATGTACTGTTCATTGGCATCCGGCCTTAGCCGTTTGTCGCGTTCCTCCAGGTACTTCTGTTTCAGGGCTGCCTTGATTTCCGGGGTAATGGTGCTCATCAGTCCACTCTCTTGTTGCTCTGGTATCTCTCGTTGCTCTCATCCGGCCACCATTGGGCCAACCCCAATGATGCACTGCCCGTGTGCAGTGTCAATTGACCTCGATCAGGTCAGCTTTTTGGCTAGGGTTACACCAGGTGACCTTGCCTGTCAGCTTACCCCGTGAGGATTCCCGGAAAGAATGCCCGGCAAACACAATTCACCCGTCTGCTCAAACGCGGCAAGACCGGCCAGGTAAGGCGCGAGATCCAGGCCTTCCCGCGAGACCCAGTCTTCGCTGTAGTAGCTTTCCAGGTAACGCTCCCCGGCGTCGCAGATCAGCGTGACAACACTGCCGCTCTCGCCCGCTTTTGCCATTTCACTGACCTTGAGCAGGGCGCCGATCAGATTTGTACCGGTTGAGCCTCCACACTTTCGGCCCAATCGCTGCTCCAGCCAGTGAATGGCCGCAATGCTGGCCGCGTCCGGCACCTTGATCATCTCGTCGATTACTTCGGGCAGGAAAGAGGGCTCAACCCGGGGCCGGCCAATACCCTCAATACGCGAGCCACCAGTAGCAGGTTCCAGTTGCCGGCCCATGAAACTGTCAAAAAACACGGAGCGTTCCGGATCAACCACACACAGTTTCACCTGGTCACACAATTCGGGGACATAGCGAATGTAGCGGCCAATTGTCGCTGAGGTGCCACCGGTGCCTGCGCTCACCACAATCCAGCTGGGAACAGGAAACCGCTCCAGGGCCAGTTGACTGAACAGGCTGTCCGCAATGTTGTTGTTACCCCGCCAGTCGGTTGCGCGTTCAGCAAAGGTGAACTGGTCCACATAATGCCCACCCAGTTCCACCGCCAGCGCTTCCGCCCTGCCATAAATGTCCTTGCCATCCACCTTGACACAGCGGCCGCCAAAAAACTCGATCTGGCGGATTTTTGCTGCGGCCGTGGAGGCCGGGATAACGGCAACAAATGGCAGCCCGATCAGCCGGGCAAAATAGGCTTCCGAGATTGCCGTGCTGCCGGACGATGCCTCGACAATGGTGGTGCCTTCAACAATCCTGCCATTGCACAGGCCGTACAGGAACAGGGAACGTGCCAGCCGGTGCTTGAGACTGCCCGAGGGATGGCTGGATTCATCCTTGAAGTAAAGGTTGATGTCCGCGGCGGCCAGCACCGGCAGGTCAAACCTGATCAGGTGTGTGTCCGCTGACCGGGCATAATCTGCATTGATTTGCCGGACTGCCCAGGCAACCCAGCCGCGTTCTTCACTTGCGTTCATCAGAACTTCCGCGAGCCGGTAGTAACCGGTCTCAATCTGGTAGTCCCAGCACCCGTTTGGCGATGATGTTCATCTGGACCTCGTTGGTGCCACCATAGATTGTGACAGCGCGGTCCCGCAACCAGCCCCGGGTCGCTTCCAGTTCATCAGCAGAAAACCCTGCGCCTTCCCAACCTGCACCGGCCAGGCCACGCAGTTCGGATTTGAGCGAAGAACCCTCTTTCGACAGGGTGGAGCCCACCAGCTTGAAAATGGACGTGGTCGCACCTGGCGCTTTGCCGGACTTGCTTTCTTCTGTCACGCGCTGAATGGTCAACTGCAGCGCTTTCTCCATCATGGTCTGTCGAGTGATCTTCTCCCGTACCGATGCATCCGCCAGCTTGCCCCCGGCTTCAGCCACATAGTCCTTAGCAATGGTTGCATAGGCGTTGCGGGGCTTGACCTTCGACCTGGACCGCACTGACGTGGCCGAACGTTCGTATTGCAACAGGCGTTTGCCCACTGTCCAGCCTTTGTTCATCTCCCCCACCAGGTCTTCCCGCCGCGCAATGGCATTGTCGAAAAATGTCTCGCAGAATGGTGAAGATCCGGAAATCAGGGCAATAGGTTTTACGGTCACACCCGGCTGGTGCATGTCCAGCAGCACAAAACTGATGCCATCATGTTTCGGAGCAGCAGGATCGGTCCGAACCAGGCAGAACATCCAGTCAGCATGTTGCGCACCTGAGGTCCAGATCTTCTGGCCATTGATAACAAAATGGTCACCTTCAAGTACCGCCCTGGTTTGCAGGCTCGCGAGATCGGAGCCTGAACCCGGCTCACTGTAACCCTGGCACCAGCGTACCTCGCCAGACACAATTTTTGGCAGGTGACGCTGTCTCTGTTCTTCCGTGCCATATTCCAGCAGGGTGGGCCCAATCATAGACAGTCCCATCCCGACCGATGCTGGCAACGCCTTGATGGCCGCCATCTCTTCCTGCAGGACGCGGTTGGTCTCAAAGTCCAGGCCGCCGCCACCATACTCACTGGGCCAGGTGGGCGCAGTCCAGCCACGTGCCGCCATCCGCTCAAGCCAGAGGCGGGCGTCGTCAGTGTTGTAGATATCGAAGGCGTCCTCGAAGTGAACGGCCCGGTTTCTCATGCTCTGTGGGCAGTTGGCATCCAACCACTCGCGGGCTTCGGCGCGAAAATTCTCAAGATCCATACATTTCCCCTTGGATTACGTTCAATCAACTGGCAGTGATTAAACGCTATTTGGTACACCGGAACAATGCGGGGCGGCCCCACTACCAGGCATAAGCCTCGGGCGCCTCGCCGCAGGGTGGGAATATCTCATCGATCCGGGTCAGTGTCGCCGGGGCAAGCCGGATGTCGGGAACATGGATGACTGATTGCAGTTGTGACAGGCTCGCAGGACCAATAATTGTTGCTGCGACCCTGGGCTGGTGCAGCAGCCAGGCCAGGGCCACCGCACCCGGTGCCTCTCCCAGGCTCCCACAGAGTTCATCAAAATCTTCCAACTGACTGCCAAAGCGGGCCGCGGCAGCTTGCACAGCGTCACTCTGTCTTCGGCCCAGGCCCGCCTCCGCTTTGCCCGCGAGCAGCCCACCGGCCAGCGGACTCCATGGAATAAGGGCCAGCCCGTATTCCCGACAGGCTGGTATCACTTCCAGTTCCACCCGGCGTTCAACCAGGTTGTATAGACTCTGTTCTGCCACCAGGCCCAGGCGACCGCGCGCCATAGCTTTTTCGTTATTCCTGGCAATCGCCCAGCCCGGAAAATTGCTGGACCCAACATAGGTGATCTTGCCCTGGCTGATCAGTCGATCCATGGCCTGCCATACTTCCTCAACCGGTGCCGCCCGGTCGATATGGTGCATCTGGTACAGGTCAATGTGATCAACGCCGAGTCGCTTCAGGCTGGCGTCACAGGCCAGTTGGATATGCCTTGCCGACAGCCCCCGGTCATTGATGTCCTCTGACATGGGTTCATGCACTTTGGTTGCAAGCACAATTTTGTCGCGCCGCGTCCTGTCTTCCGCGAACCACTGGCCAAGGATGGTTTCCGTTGTACCTACACCCAGGCTGCCGCCGTACTGGTTTGCCGTATCAATAAAGTTGATGCCAGCGTCCACGGCATGATGCAGGATTTCAAATGCCTCTGGCGCCTGGGTACGCGGCCCAAAATTCATTGTGCCAAGGCAAAGTTCACTGACCTTGAGGGCGGATCGGCCAAGCTGTCTGTATTTCATCGTGTTTCCCAGCAATTGTTTTGGGCATTCAGCCCGGCGAATTCGAGTGGAGTTCAGGGTGCGCGCAAAGTTGGCCCGGTCACCAGTTCTTCGCTGGAATCGAGCACGCTGAACCGCACCAGTTTCTGCGCCCGTGCTGACAGTTTCCTGTAGTCGCGGTAGTTGATGCCCGGCACAATCGGCTCCCTGAACCAGGGGGCGTAGAACTCGAGATTTGGTATGGCGCGAATGGCGTTGGACAGATTTGGCGTGCCCCCGTGCCAGGCTCGCACATCACGAATCATGACGGCACCGGCCGGCGCCGGACAGACAGTACTCAACTTCATCCACTCGGGTTCTTCCGCAAGACCGGGTATACGGGCGGTTGACTTCTGCGTCCCGGGAATCTGCCGCGTGGGTCCGTTGATACGGGTCACCTCCTGGGGCAGAAAGTTGACGCAGACGTAAGGTGTTGGCAAATCCCGGATGCTCATCCTGCCCGTCGGGTCAATAAACGCACTGAAAGGGGATTTCTCCGGACTCACAAAGTCATGTGTATCTGAATGTAGCCGCTGGTATTCAATCGCGCCTGGCAGACAGAAGTCGCCGCTGGCCGCGCGGAGAATATAATCTTCCGAGCCGAAAATTGCAGCGACAATCTGGTTAACCACGGGTATATCAAGCAACATCTGCCAGGCAGGATGATGCAACTGGCTCCTGGTGAGGCTTGAGCCACCAAATGAATAACGATGAGAGCCGCGGTTACCCCGGTTGTCTTCGTCCAGCGCCAGAATCCCGTTGATGACCTCATTGCAGCCGGCAGCCAGGCAACCCACCTGTTCGCTGTCCAGCACATCTGCCACAACTACAAAGCCATCCCGCCGAAACAGCGTGACCGCATGATCAACATCCGCGGGTGAAAGGATCTCCAGGCCACGAATACCGTTATTCGCAGCGAGGTACTCACGCAGTTCAACAACGCCCGGATCATCTTCCGGCTTGTCTTTCCAGCCGGGAGTGGATAGCGTCTCTGGCATGTCATGTGCTCCTGATTGGGCACGTCAATTTAACATTTTAGAGGTTTAGGAGACACGACGTGCAATCCAAGCGAATTGTTGGCTACCTCGACCCGATCGACGTAAAACCCGGCGAGCAGGTTTCGGTGATGGTCAGCGGCCCCGCCGGAGAGACTTATCTTGCCTCCCTGGTTGAACTGGTATCCGGTGATGACCGGGCCCGCGGCACGGGATATCTCGACCTGCCGCTATCATCAGAATTCGAGGCCAGCTATCCGGCCAGGCATCAGCCACTGGTGACCGGATCATTTGCCCTGCTGGGCAGACTACCGGCCATGGCGGCACCGGGATTGCGCATCTGGTTTTACCCGACAACACCCGCGCGGCCCCAGGTGCTGCTGCAAGGCCCGGATTTCCGGGTTGCCCTGGAAAACGGTCAATTGGTGATCACCGTCTGCGGTGCGCAACTGGTCCTGGACGAGCGGCCCCGGTCGCACCGCTGGCATCATCTTGTGGTTACCACAACCAGCAACAGGCTTGCGGCGAAGGTGCAGATTCGCGGTGATGGTGCAGGTGAACCCGCACTCAGGGAGTCAGAGGCCAGCTTGCCGCTCGGTGATTGCTCGCTTGATGGCGGCGACTGGTGGCTGGCAACTGACAATCCCGCGGAGGGGGGAAAATTTAACGGACGCATGGAAGCTCCCCTGCTGGAGGGAAACCCCGAAACCGAAACCATCATCGCCCAATGGGACTTCAGCCAGGGGTTTGGCTCCGAGCGCTTTCAGGATGCTTCAGGCCGCGGGTATGAAGGGCAGTTTTACCAGCAACCCACGCGTGCCATAAAAGGCCATCGTTGGGATGCCTCGGTGCAGGACTGGCGCCAGAACCCGGGACACTACGGCGCCGTACATTTCCATGAGGACGACCTCGCTGATGCAGGCTGGTCTGCTGACTTTGGCTTCACAGTGCCTGCATCCCTGGGCTCCGGGGTCTACGGGGTCAAGGTGCAACTCCCTGACGGTGAGGAAGACGTCATGCCGTTTTTTGTCGCGCCAGGCGCCGGGCAACCCAGATCCAGCGTTGCGCTGCTGGTTTCAACCGCTACCTATCTCGCTTATGCCAACCAGCGCATGTCGATAGGTACTGGTCAGTTTGGCCGTGGCGCCAGAAACGCCTGTGACCAGTTCCTGGTGGAAAATCCCGAGGTGGGCAACTCCCTGTACGAACATCACCTGGATGGCAGTGGTGTGCACTTCTCTTCCCGCTTGCGCCCCGTACTCAACCTGCGCCCCCGCAACACACCCTGGGGATTCACGGCGGACACCAACCTGACCGCATGGCTCCGACACATCGAGCAGCCATTTGATGTCATTACCGACGAACGCCTTCACCTTGAGGGGCAGTCACTGCTGGCAGACTACCGCGTCCTCATTACCTGTACGCACCCCGAGTATCACTCCACGATTATGCTCGACAGCATCGAAAGCTGGCTTGCCGGCGGTGGGCGGCTGATGTACATGGGCGGAAACGGTTTCTACTGGCGCATTGCCTACCATCCCGAGAACCCGGCCATCATCGAGGTACGCCGGGCGGAAGATGGCACCCGCGCCTGGATGTCTGAAGCCGGTGAGTATTATCACCAGTTCACCGGGGAATACGGTGGGCTCTGGCGCCGGCTGGGCCGCACTCCCAACAAGCTGGTTGGGGTCGGGTTTGCGGCCCAGGGGTTTGACGGCGGCACCTACTATCGCCTCACCGGGGAGGCAAGCGATCCCAGGGTAGGATTTGTGATGGAGGGCCTGCCAGGCACCGGGATCATCGGCAAACATGGCACCCAGGCGGGTGGAGCGGCCGGCGAAGAGATAGACCGCTTTGACGTTTCGCTGGGCTCACCCGACCACGCCATCGTGATCGCGTCTTCAGAAAATCATCGCCCGGGCATGTTACGAACCAAAGAAGAGTTTCTTATGACAGTACCGGACCCCAGGGACAGCGCTGTCAGGGCGGACATGACTTTTTTTGAAACACCATCCGGCGGTGCTGTTTTTTCAACAGGGAGCATCTCTTACGCCGGGTCCCTGTCAACCAACGGCTACGACAACGACATTGCCCGGCTGACGCAGAATGTGCTCAAGCGTTTTGATGACCCCACCCCGTTCCCCTATGCGGACGACAAGTCGTAACCAGGCGGTAATTGCCTTTACTACGCCGGGGCCCAGCCATAAACTCGCCCGCTTGCACCCCGACCTGGCCCAGCAATGAGTGAAATTGACACGCCCGAGCAGCGCCCCAAAGGCAAGTCGCTGCGACCGCTCCGTATGTTGCTGCCGTTTATTGCGCCTTACCGGGGAACCCTGCTGATTGCGATGGTGGCGCTCCTGATCTCCTCGGCGGCGCTGTTGGCCATGCCCATGGCAGTGCGCAATGTCATCGACCATGGTTTTTCGGTAGAAGACGCGCAAAACGTCAATCGCTACTTCGGCGTGCTCATGCTGTTTGCGGTGGTGATTGGCCTGTTTGGGGCCCTGCGTGCCTACTTCGTAAACTGGCTGAGTGAACGTGTGGTCGCGGACCTGCGCGACCGGGTGTTCCGTCACGTGCTGCAAATGGACCCGACCTTTTTTGAGGTGACACGCATTGGTGAAGTGTTGTCCCGGCTCACCGCAGATACAACTCTGCTTCAGTCCATATCCGGCGTGGGCGTATCCATCATCCTGCGCTCTACCATCCAGTTTTTTGGTGCCCTGGTGCTGCTTGCCTATACCAACCTTGCGCTTACAGGGATATTGCTGTTGATCCTGCCCCTGATTTTTGTGCCGATATTGCTGATTGGACGCTGGGTGCGCAGTCTGTCACGCGCCTCCCAGGATCGGGTGGCTGATGCAACAGGACAGGCTGCCGAGATACTGAACTCGGTGCAGACCGTTCAGGCGTTTGTCGCCGAGGAGAGCGAGAGCCAGCGATTCGGCCAATCAATAGAGCGCAGTTTCACCACTGCCGTCCGCCGCATCCGCGTTCGCGCCCTGTTTACTACCGTGGCCTCAACCTGTGTGTTCGGCGCATTGATTTTTGTCCTCTGGCTGGGTGCAAGGGATGTCCTGGCCGGCGAAATTACGGGCGGGCAACTGGGTCAGTTCGTTCTCTATGCCCTGTTTGTTGGTGTTTCTGCTGCTGCCCTGTCGGAGATATGGGGTGAGTTACAGCGCGCTGCCGGTGCCATGGAGCGGATATCCGAGCTACTGCTGCTGGCACCACTGATTCGCACGCCGGAGCGTCCCGCCAGACTGCCCGACCCCTGCCTTGGCCAGATCTCCTTTGACCAGGTGACCTTCAGCTATCCTTCCCGGCCAGACAGCCCCGCTATCCGGGGTTTTAACCTGACCGTCCGGCCCGGTGAACATGTTGCCCTGGTGGGTCCCTCAGGCGCGGGGAAAAGTACGGTATTCCAGCTGCTGTTGCGCTTTTACAATCCGGCGGCCGGCACCATTTCCGTTGATGCCATCGACATTTGCTGCTGCGACCCACAGGCAGTCAGGGCACGTGTTGCCGTTGTACCCCAGGAAACCACCATTTTTGGCGCCAGTGCCGCAGAGAACATTCGTTTTGGGCGGCCGGATGCCAGCGACGTCGAGGTAGTTGCCGCGGCACGTGCGGCATCAGCCCACGAGTTCATTGAACGGCTGCCTGAAGGGTACAACACCTACCTGGGAGAAAAAGGTGCGCGGTTGTCCGGCGGCCAGAAACAGCGTATCGCAATTGCCCGGGCCATCCTGAAGAACCCACCCATATTGCTGCTGGATGAGGCCACCAGTGCGCTTGACTCAGAGAGTGAAAGGCTGGTTCAAAATGCGCTGGACCAGCTACAGGTTGGCCGCACGACACTGGTCATCGCCCACCGACTCTCTACGGTGCAGAAAGCGGACAGGATTGTGGTCATGGATCAGGGAGAGGTGCTGGATATTGGCACCCACGATGAATTGCTGGATCGCAACAGTCTGTACACACGCATGGTCCAGTTGCAGTTTGGAGAGCAGTCGTACTCCGCGCCCAAGTAATCGCAGTCGCAGGCTGCAAATGTTCCTGATGAATCTGTTGCTACTCGGTAAGGGCCATCGGTATCTCCGATTGGAAATGGATATCCGAACAGGGAGGACAGAGTCACCAGGACAAGCCGTCGCTTACGGAGCACCTACCAGACCAATCGGCGATGATGTTGCGGGACTGATCGCCATCATGTCTAATGGAAACCTGATTCAACAGCTTTTCGGTGGCAGGTTTTGCGCCAGCGCTGCCAGACCGCAAACGCATCTCGAAACAGTAACTTCAAGCAGGGCTTCAATTGATGTCGGGAGAATCTGGGAGCACAGTCGCAGCAATCGAGCCCCGCCCCCCAGTACTAAGCGTAATCGTTCCGATGTTTAATGAATCGGACGGACTCCTCACGTTTATTGATGTTCTCACAGAGTCACTGTGTCGCATAAGTGACTCTTACGAAATTGTTGTAGTTGATGACGGTAGCGCTGACTCAACACTACACATTCTCACAGATCTCGCGCAACAGGACCGTCGCATCAAGATAGTTTCGCTGTCACGCAATTTCGGCAAAGACGTCGCTCTGACGGCAGGCATAGACTACTGTACCGGTGACGCAGTTATCCCGCTGGATGCAGATTTGCAGGATCCACCCGATCTCATACCAACAATGTTGCAGAAGTGGCAGGAAGGTTTTGATGTTGTGGTCTGCGCACGCAGCGACAGAGGCAGTGACAGCATTTTTAAAAGAGCTACCGCATTTGTTTTCTACCGAATGATCAATACCATCAGCGAAGTTGTTATCCCCCAGAACGTGGGTGATTTTCGTTTGATGGACAGAAAGGTGGTCGAAGCTGTAAAGCTGATGCCCGAACGAACACGATTTATGAAGGGCATTTTTGCCTGGGTTGGTTTTTCAACAACAACCATCTACTACTCCAGACCCCAACGGCATGCAGGCGAGAGCAAGTGGCACTATCTGAAACTGTGGCGGTTTGCGCTTGACGGCCTCTTCTCATTTTCTACACAGCCATTGAAGCTCTGGAGCTATCTTGGCGGCCTATGCGCTGCGCTTGCGTTTCTTTACCTCATGTTCGTCGTCCTGAGAACCATGATTCATGGCGTGGACGTTCCTGGTTACGCATCCCTCGTGTCAGTAATGCTGCTCTTTAACGGCCTGATCATGATGAGCATCGGTATTCTCGGGGAGTACATCGGCCGGATATTCGTTGAAGTAAAGGGGCGCCCTCTTTACATCGTCAAGAAGACCATCGGCTTTGATGAATAAAAGCACAAAGTGGCTGCCTTCAATATGGTTATCCGAATGGGTTTGGTCCGGCGTCCTGTTGACCTTGGCCGCGATACCCTTTCTGATCTGGATTCAAGTTCTTGGTCGTTATGGCCTTGATTTTCCGGTAGCTGATCAGTGGGATACGCCTTTTTTTGCTCTGGCCGAGGCGTTCTCTGGTCAAACTGATATTGCGACCTGGTTCAATCAGCATAATGAATCCCGCAAGCTGTTCCCAACAGGCTTGTCTGTACTGTTGGCAACCTCGCTGGACACCTGGGACACCAAAGCAGAATTGTGGTTTGGGTGGCTGCTTTGTGTCGCACTGGTACTCTCGATTCTGGGTGTTTGCCGCACCACGTCCTGGTTGTCGAGAACGGAAGCCGCGCTGATCGCGCTTCTCCTTTCACTGTTGCTGTGGTCACCTATCACGTGGTTCCTTCACATGTGGAGCATTACGTTTGAAAGGCTTATTCCGGAAACAGCACTTGTCGCCGGAGTATGGTTCTATCTCAGAAGTACCGGCATCTGGAAGGCTGCAGGTCTTGCATTTCTCGCGTTTCTTGCCCAGTACAGCTATGCAGGCGGTGCGATGATATGGCCACTGTTTTTGCTTTTGCTGCTTCGCGACCTGTGGTTCGATCGAACCAAAGTCGCCCCGCTCGGTATCTACCTGACCGCTTTTATAGCCTCTTCCACCGTCTATTTTTTTACCTACGAACCTCCCCCTCACCATCCTTCCATGGTGGCAATACTTGAGTTTTCGCCTGGCCAGATAACTGGGTTCTTCCTGACAATCATCGGTCGAACATTTGCCAGTCATCAGCATCAGGCAATGGCATACGGTCTTATTGTCGTTAGTGGTTTCCTTATCGCCGCTTGCCGCACAACCTTTGCGCGAGGACTTGATGCAATTTCATCGGGGTGGGTTTTGATAGGCCTCTATGGAATATCCCAGGCACTATTGGCTACCGCTGGCCGACTCCCACTCAATCCACTTGAGTCGCTGCGACCGGACTACGTCACCTACGGTATTTACCCCCTGGTCGCAACAGTCGCCCTCGTGCTTGGCACACCGCAGGACAAGCAAAGCCGGATTATTGGATATCTGTACCCGGCGATTCTACTGTTACTATCCTATGGCGGCGGCTTTGATCGGCCCTCTGCTATGGATGAAATGCGACATCGTTACCATAAGGTCAAAGCCTCACAGAGTTGTGTACATTTACTCCTCTCCATGCCCGGCAGCGAAACCTGCGCACGCTATGTTTACCCCTTTACCGGTATCGTTGCGAGAATCAGGCAGGCCCAGGAGCTTGGCATGTTGACGTTTGCGCCCGTACAAGAAGGTGGAGCAAAGGCCGGTCATGTGGATGAGTTTACGATTACGTCAGGTGGCGCCCTGACCCGGGGGTGGGCGAACCTGAATGGCACACCTGCAGACGGTATCGTCTTTAGCGCTCCGCAGGGGGCAGGTCGCTATATCGCTGCCGTGGTTCCAACCGGGGAGTTCCGGCCTGACATCGCCGAGTCCCAGGGCGGACGCATGGCATTTGCAGGTTGGTCCTACAGGATTCCAGCTGAAGATGTGCGCGACCTGATGAATCATGCTGGCAACAACATTTGCCTGCTACAAGCCCAGGCATTTGACACCACTGACGGAATCCTGCGTCCGCTTAACTGGCACCGACCCGGATGTCCCAACTAAGGGCAGATAAGGCTCCTATACCTGCTCCCTATCTGCTCCTTCCCTGTCGTGCGGAGACATCAACCGGCAGATGCCAATTGCTGCAAGTGACGTGAATGACAAAAAAAACGGCCCCGCAGGGCCGTCAGATTTTGTTGTTGCTGCAATTGCCGATCAGTTAAAAGAGCGGCTGACCGTCATGCCATAGTAGCGTGGGTAAAGCAGTGAGCCGGTCTGGACCCAGTTCTGGTTTTCACCACCGCTGCCAATACCACGCAGCATTTTCTCATCCGTCAGGTTGTCCACAAACAGTCGGACATTCCATTTGTCGGAAGTGTCAGTCCAGGCAACCGAGGCGTCAATACGGGTACGGTCAGGCACCAGGTCATAATCTGCACTGACGCCGTTGGCATAGTATTCACCGGTAAACGCAATGCTTGAACGCGCAACAATCACACCAAAGCTTGTATCCCAGCGATAGCTGCCCCAGACGGTAGCCTTGTGCTTGGGAATACGCTTCAGCTGGAAGTCCCTGGCGTTCACCACAAACAGTTCCGGATTGGAGGCCGGCGTGCCGAACAGTGAGGGCGGCAGTAACGGGTCGTCTTCTACCACCACCATGTAGTCCTGGGTGTACTTGGCGTCGGTATAGGAATAGTTACCGCCCAGGGTGATTTCATCGGTCGGCAACCAGGTTGCTTCCACTTCAAAGCCAAGGTTGGTGGCCTCGTTGGCGTTCTGAACCACGTCCACACCACGGTTGCGGATCGGGTCAAACACGTTCAGGCGATCCTGGTAGTTGTCGTAGGTGTACTGGTACAGCGACATGTTGAGGGACAGGGTGTTATCAAAGTGCATACCCTTGTAGCCCATTTCCAGCGAAATGACTTCCTCTGCGTCATAGGCAAACGGTTCACCCAGATCGGATGCGGTGCCGGTCGGCACACCACTGGCATCGCGAGGCTGGTCGCGGGAGTCGGTGACACCCAGCGAGTATCCACCGGCCCGGTATCCCGTTGTCACAGAGAAATACATGAGGATGTTATCAGTTGGCGTCCAGTCCAG
Organism: Pseudomonadota bacterium; assembly: GCA_047947185.1. GTDB lineage: Bacteria > Pseudomonadota > Gammaproteobacteria > Pseudomonadales > Azotimanducaceae > JANQJA01. The sequence goes on along the minus strand of CP170502.1, from coordinate 4,142,262 downwards.
GTTGACGCGATAGTTCACGTCACTCCAGCTGTCGCCACCCGAGGTCATCTGGTTCTGGCTGAAGGGGAAACCACCCAGCATCAGCGGCGTTGTACAATCCGGGTCATCCAGGGCACAGACCGGGGCAATCGGGTTGGCAGGGTCACCGGTAATGGTTGCCCGTCCCCAGATGACGTTCAACATGGCCAGTTCCGTCATGCCAATACCGGCCGCACCACCGGGATAAAACGCTGCGCCGGACAAGCACTCAAGAATGGGTGTGCCGCCAGCAGGAATCGGGCCACAGGCGAAGGTCGTTGGACCATTGATAAAGTTCATGAAGCCACCGGGTACACCAATCGCCTGCTCAAAATACTGGGAGCGGTCTTCCCGGGCGTTCTTCTCGTCCTCTGCCCAACGCAGCCCCACAACCAACTGGAACTGATCGTTGAAGCGATAGCTACCCTGGGTGTAAACCGCCTTGGAGATGGTTTCCATGGAGTTACGCTGCGCGTAAGCATCACCGCGCTCCTGACCTTCCCAGCGACCGATAATTGACTTGCGGTCACCGGCAGTGCCAAGCCGTTGATGTGGGGCCAGCCAGGTGATCCAGGGCGCAAGCGCGCCATAGTTGAACGCATTGGTATAACGTTCCTGCTTGGAGTTGGTCAGCGAATACTCCTGGTCTCGCGATTCCTTGAAGTAGTAGATACCGGAGGTTGCGGTAAAGTTGTCGCCAATACCCCAGTTCAACTGCAGTTCGTGTGAGCGGTTCTGTACCGGTTCCAGTACCGTCTGGCGATAGTCACTCAGCGCAGACGGTGAACCGTCTATTTGCTGGTTGTAGGTATATTCCTGGTCGGTGTAACCAAAAATGTAGGTCAGAGTCGTGTTGTCGTTAATATCCCACTTGACCTCATTCTGGGAAGCGCGGTGCCCGAAGTACTCCGCATTACAGGAGTTAATCGTGCTGGGATAAGCCCGGCAGTCGCCACCTTCCATGTTGATGGCCTGGATGTCGTTCGGGTTCGACTGGGATGAACCATTCACCAGTGCCTGTACCTGGGATTGACCATAGAGGGGATTCGGCTGGTAAGGCCAGCCACCCACATCAACACCTTCCCGGCGATTCAGGGCAAATTTCTGCGCCCCTGTCAGCGGATTGGTAAAGGCGAGTGCGCCAGGCGTACCCGCGGGTACTTCGCGAAGTCCCAGCACAAAGCGGTCGGTACCAATGTTGCCACGCTCCGGTGCCGACCCGCCATTGATGATGGGGCTCGACTCAATCAAACGGTTGGATACACGATCGTTGCCACGCAGGGTGACCTCAATGGCATCCGTGATCTGCCAGGTCAGCGACAGGGTGATGTTCTTGTCGTGAACGCTGCCGAAGTCTTCACCGGCGATGTTGGACTGGGCACCATCACGATCGCGTTGTACCCCTACCAGGCGAAACGCCAGTGTGTCTTCGATAATCGGGCCAGACAGGACGCCATAATATTCCTGGGTGTTGAAGTCACCCAGTTGCACGCGGAAGTTTCCTTCCCAGTCAAAGGTGGGCTTCTTGGTGACGTAGTTCAGTGCCCCACCAATGGAGTTGCGGCCATACAGGGTGCCCTGGGGACCACGCAGCACTTCGACACGCTGCAGATCGTAAAGGGCATTCTCAGAAGCCGCGATACCAAAATCGGGAGAATAGACGCCGTTGTAGTAGGTTGCCACACCCGGGTCTCCACCCAGTGCGCGGAAGTTCCTTCCCACACCACGAATCCGGATGTCATAGGAGTCCCGCGTTGTCGCAGGAATGTAATTGACCATCTCATCCGCACCCTGCAGGCCAAACTCTTCAATGTTTTCGGCGCTGAAGGCTGTGATGGAAATTGATGTATCTGAAACTGTGGCTTCCTGTTTTTCAGCCGTGACAATCACTTCTTCAATCTGACGGCTTCGCTCGGCGGCGAAGGCGACTGAAGATATCAACATACAGGAAGATGCTACTACTGGTACCAGCTTGCGATCGAATCGACGCATTGACGCTCCCTCAAAGACGAGTCTCTACAGCACGCACAAGTTGACCCGTCTTAACGACGAAGTGTCTCCCCCGGCAGCAATCGCGTAGCTATTTGAGACCGCAGAATATACAGAGTTCTACTACTGCCACGATCAGTTATAGCCTAGTCGTACCCGCTCGGCAATCGGATCAGTATAATCGGCATCGTTCTTTTCGATGTCTCCCTATACTTTTTCTGAACTTCTGGTGGCTGACGGCTAGACGGGCAATCAGCCGGAAAACTGCGGATTGCGGCCCAGAAAGCCCTTTTTCCGCCACCAGCTTGCTCCTGCAAAACCGGGGAAGCGGTCGCGTCGCACCCCCACCTCTCACATCACCAAAATTGATAGCGGACTATCAGCCAAACACCAGTGCCCGACTGACGTGGCACTAACGCCAGTGCGCACTGTCATAGCGTGCCCCAACCAGTCTGGCGCAGGTTTATTGCGGGCAGGGCAGGTCACAGGATTTGAGATCAAACCCCATGAACAGCGGATCATGATCCGAGGTGCGGTAGGGTAACTCTGCATCAAACAGTGCCCGGTCCCGGCCATTGTCCAGGTTATAGTCAAGCAGCGCTGGTTCGTCGGCGTTGATATGCCAGGCAGCGGCGCCAGTTGCCTGCCGTGCGAGACTGTCATTGGCAAGGCCATAGTCCAGGCTGCCCCGCTGGCCATTAAAGGTATAACTGTAGGTATGCGGCGCAAACCTTGCCGCAAGATTCACATATTCCATGCGCTCGAGCGTAACAATGGGGTCCTCCCTGGCGTATGCATTAAGGTCGCCCATGATCAGCACATCAGGATCGCCGGAGGAGGTGGGATCAGCCAGCGCCCAGGCGCCCAACGCCTGTGCCGCTTCTGTTCGCGTCCGATTGCAGTTCCCCTGGCCATCGCGCACATCCGGGTCACCTGCACAGGCAGATCCCTTGGATTTCAGGTGTGCGACAACCAGTGTGACTTGCTCGCCGGTATCAACCGCGACAAAAGTCTGCGCCAGGGCGGGACGATTTTTGGTGTCATCAAACCCCGGGTCAACCTGACTGTCGAGCACCGCATAAGAACCGACCGGCGCCACTCGATCCTGACGATAGATCAGGGCAACCTTAATCTGGTCAGCACCAATTGCGCCCGTCCGCACAACCGCCCAGGTGCCTGGGTCACCCAGTGCATTAACCGCGTTGACGATGTCGATGACCGCCTGGTCCGGCACCCCGGCAAGATCGTTTTCAACTTCAATCAAACCGATGACATCCACATTCATCCCCGCCAGGGTCCGTGCCAGCCTGGCACGCTGTCGCGCCAACTCTGCCGCCGTGTCAGCGCCCCGCGCGTCCAGGGTCGTGAAATAGTTGAGCACGTTAAATGCGGCTACCCTGAAGTTACCGCCCACAGCCGGTTGCGCCACCGGCCGCGGATTTGCCTCGACAATTGTCACCGGCGCCGTGGGTTGCAGGCGCCAGGCGCCAAAACCAAAACCCAGTACGCCTGAGATATCCTGGACCCGATCACCGGTGCGCAGGGTATTTGTGCTGCGCAGTGGCCCGCCGCCGGTCGCATAAACAATCGGATCAGGATTACGCGCGGTGTTGCCATCATCGAGAATCAGTACCGAAGCCGATTGGCGCTGTTGGAGACTATAGGCACCGGGTCCCGGTGGCTGAACCTCGGTGGGCTGGACCATGACACCCCGGTCGGAAATGCCAATTTCACCAAACTGGAGGTTGAAGTTGCTGACCACCGTAAGCGGTCCAGGCAAACGTACACGCATGGCTTCAAGGGATTCCATGTCAGCCGTTACAATATGGGCAATCACGGCTTCACCCGGTAGCGGGTTGCCACGATCAATTAAATCCATGGTGACCCGCGTGAGCGCCGTCATGCCCTCGGCTTCGATGACATCACCTGTTACTGCCACCCGGTCACCCACCGCCAGTGGTTCTGTATAGTCGGTGCAAAACACAAACACGGCTTCTGAAGTTGCCGGATCACCATCCTCGTCACGGCTTTCTTCCTGCAGGAAGAAGCCGCCAAGCCCTGCAATAAAATTCCCTGTCACCAGCCCCTCAACCTTCACCCGAGCACCGGTCATCGGGCTGGTGCTGCCACTGCCCTGTATGTCGTGAATCCTTGCCGCCAGGACTGACGCCGGGAGTGCTGACGCGACAATAACAAGCAGCAGACAGCAGAGCGCTGGCAAACTTCGGACTGACATTGGCATCATTCGACAACCTGACCTGATGTTCAGAGAGAAACCGCGGCAGTCCTTCTGCGCCGGGGCGGTGGCTAATGCAGTGCCCTGGCAAGGCGACGACGGTAATCCCGTGTCAGTGGCGACTCAGGACCTAGCAATTCAAACACGTCGAGCATGGCGCGGCGGGCGGCACCATCAGCATGGCCCGGGTCCCGGGCAACAGCAGCCAGCAGACGATCCAGGGCCTCTTCAAACTGCCCCAGGTTGGCCAATACCTGCCCCAGTGCTATTGCAGACTCAATATCCTCCGGTGCCGCCTCACACTTTTGCCGCAGCCCGTCAATGTCGACATCCGCCGCCAGTTGCAGTCGAATCTTCGCAGCAAGCCGGGCCACCGCATCCTGCCCGCGACTCGGCAGCACCTGCAGGATGTCGAGCGCCTCGTCATTGCGATTGAGTCCACTCAGCAATTCCGCCAGGGCGAGCCGTGCCGCCTCATGATGCGGGTCCGCCTGGACCGCTTCGTGCAGTAGATGTTCAGCCTGCGCCAGGTCACCTGCAGTCTCTGCCGCTGCCGCGGCAACCACCTTCTGGTCAGCGGGAGACGGTGCCAACCCGTCAATAAACTTGTTGATAGCGCCCGCTGGCTGGGCACCCACAAAACTCGATACCGGTTTGCCCGCGCGAAATGCGACCACCAGCGGGATAGACCTTGCACCCAGCATTGAGGCAACCCGCGGGTTTTCGTCAACATTGAGTTTCACCAGCTCAAAGTCTGCCGGCCGCTCCGCTGCAATACGCTCAAGTACCGGGGTCAGTTGGCGGCAGGGACCACACCAGGGTGCCCAGAGATCCACGACCACTGGCACCGTCCTGGATCGTTCGATGACCAGCGCGTCAAACTCGTTATCGGAAATGTCCCGGGTCGCGCCTGACATCGCTCAGAGTTCCAGCTCAAGCCGCGCAATACGATGGCGGTTTTCCAGCAATTCGTCACAGCGAAGGCGTAACTCCTTGCTAAGCAGGTCATACTCGGCTTCGAGGCGCAGCCGATCATCACTGCCATGGCGCAACGGCATAATCTGCGAATAAAGGATTTCTGTACGGTGTTCAAGGTCGGGGATGACGCGGGCACTGAGATCCCGGTTCCTCTCCTGCAGCCGCTTGATTTCAAACTCACTTGCTTTCATACAGGCCTGGCTTTTCCCTCAAAGCAGAATTGTATCATCTGTCGGGTCACCCGGAAGCGCGGTGCCGCCTGCGACCAGGCTTCCGGGATAACCTCAACAAATCACCTTGATGACTACAGCAGTTCGCCACCACAGGCTGAGGCAGTTGTGCCGAATTTTTCATAAGCGCGAATCACGTTGGCACCTGTCCGCCAACGATGCACCTCGTCCGGTCCGTCCACCAGCCGCTGCGCACGAATGGCCGTGTACCAGCGTGCCAGCGGCGTATCAAGACTGTAGCCCAGCGCACCATGTAACTGCAGCGCGGTATCGACAACCTGGTGCACCATGTGTGCAAGGAACACCTTGGCAATCCCGTTTTCCTGTCGCAGATCCTCACCTCGCTCGGCCTTGTAGGCAATATGCAGCAGCATCAGCCGCGCCTTGTAGATTTCTGCGGCACAGTCGGCGAGCATCCACCGCACACCCTGCCGATCGGCGAGTCGTTTGCCAAAAGTGCTGCGATTAACAACGTGCCCTGCGGCGAGGTCAAGCGCACGCTGTGCAATGGCAACATTGTGCATGCCATGGCGCAGGCGACCGTAGGCCAGTCGATGTTGGCCCATGTTGAACCCCTGCCCCCGGCCACCAAGGATGTTCTCCCGCGGCACTTTCAGGTTCTCGATCTTGATCTCGGAGTGCGAACCACCGAGCTTGAGGCCCAGGTCTGTATGCGGCTGCATTGTCTCGATATTCCGCACTATCTGGTAACCGGGGTTCGGCAATTCAACAATAAAGGTACTGTACTGTTCATGGCGCGGCGCATCAGGGTCTGTCTTGGCCATCACCACGGCAATGTCGGCAACACTGGCTGACGAACTGAACCACTTTTCACCGTTCAGCACCCACTCATCCCCCTCCAATACCGCAGTTGTCTGCATGCCGGTGGCATCAGCACCGGCTGCCTTTTCTGTCATGGAATAACAGATCCGCTTCTGGCCATCCAGCAACGGCTTGAGGAATTTCTCTTTCTGGTAATCCGTACCATGCTCCAGCAATGTCAGCATGGTGGCATCGTCTGGCCCCTGGGTGTTAAGCGCAAGCGCACCCAGGAAACTCTCACCCAGTTCCATTTGAACCAGTGCGTTGGCGAGGGGACGTAGCCCCATGCCACCATGCTCTACCGGCACAAACGGGCACCAGAGTCCCTGGGCCCGCGCTTTGCCCCGCAGTTCAGCCAGCACCCCCTCAAAATTGTCAGCAGTGCAGTTTTCCTCAGCAGGAATACATTCCTGCTGCACAAAGTCGCGCACCCTGGCACGGATGGCTTTCGTCTCTGCCGGTATTTCAAAATCGATCATGGTTTTTCCCTCTGTGAATGTGCGTGTCGTCCCGGCACAACTATCTCACAGCGGGCCGCGAAGGGACATTGCCGGAACTCACGGTATTTGTTCCGCGTGCCCCTGAACCATTGAAGTGGTAGATTAACGGGCTGGTGGAGCAGGAGCACACCCGTGATTGATGATTCACTTGTCGCCCGGTTTCAGCAGGATGGCTATGTTGTCATACCTGACCTGTTGACAGCCGATGAACTCGACCATTACGAGGCCGAGGTAACAGCCGCGGTATCCTCCCGGAAACAGTTCGACCGACGTTCGCTTGCCGAAAAATCGACCTATGAACAATCATTCATCCAGTGCATGAATCTCTGGGAGGACTTTCCCGGCGTTCGCCCGCTGACCTTCCACCCACGCATCGCAGAGGCGGCAGCACTTCTGCTGGGCGTACCCAGGGTCCGGCTCTGGCATGACCAGGCGCTTTTCAAGGAACCCGGCGGCCGGGTGACCGACCCGCACCAGGACCTGCCCTACTGGGCCATGGCGGAAACAGACGCGTTAACCGCATGGATTCCACTTGGGGGCGCAACCCGGGAAAACGGTTGCCTGGGCTACGTTCCCGGGTCCCACCGGCTGGGCATTCGTCAACTTGTCGACATATTTCGGGGCAGTGAACAGGAACTGGCGGAGCAGGCTGAGGCGCTCCTGGTTGCGGATCCGGTTTTTGTCGAAGTGCCCAGGGGTGCCGTCGCGTTTCACCATGGATTGACAGCCCATCAGGCAATGCCCAACACCACAGCCAGGACCCGTGCAGTGCACACGATGATCTTTTTCCGCGATGGCATGACGCGCCACGCCACCAATGCCCACTACTGTGTCGACCGGGCAGGCATCAAACCCGGCGAAGTCATCAAGAGTGCAGCCACGCCCATCGCCTGGCCGCGGGAGCCAGGTGATCTGCCTGCTCCCCCGGCACCACTGACGTACCCGGAGAAAATCATGCGAACCGGCACCTTTCCCCTCAGCAACGAAACTTCCACATGAATATCAGCCAGGTCATTACGCAGCAGCAGAATGTGACCTTTGCCTCCGGTATACAGAACACCGCATGGGGGACACGGGAGTTTTACATTCGCGATCCGGACGGACACACGCTCTGTTTCTCAGCACCCGCAGCCTGAACCTTTCACTGCTTTACAGATTACCGTAGGCTTACAGCCAACATTCAAACGGGTGGATTCCATGCCGCAAGACCAGCTCGAGCATGCCCAGGCTTTACTCTGGGCACCAGAACAGATTGGCCAACAGCAGATCGAGGCCATGCTGGGTCGCCTGATGACTCACCAGATCGATTATGGCGAACTCTATTTCCAGAGCAGCACGTCCGAATCCTGGATCATGGAAAACGGCATTATCAAGAATGGCAACTTCAGCATCAGCAAAGGCGTTGGCGTCCGGGCGGTAAGCGGCGAAAAAACGGGGTTTGCCTATGCCGACGAGATTGCCCTGCCGGCCATCCAGCAGGCCACGGATGCCGCGAGAGGTATTGCCCGAAGTGGTGGTGATCAGCAGGTGAGCGTCCTTGGTAATGACAGGGCCCAACGACGTTACAGCCCGGCCAACCCGATTGACGGCCTTGCCGAACAGCAGAAGATTGACCTGCTGGTCCAGGCTGAAAAGACTGCCCGCACCATGGATGCACGGGTCAAGGAGGTTACCGTCAGCCTCATTACCAATTACGAGGTGGTGCTGGTTACGGCCACCGATGGCACCTTTGCCGCTGACCTGCGCCCGCTGATCCGTTGTAATGTCCAGGTAATTGCCGAAGATAACAGGGGGCGACAGACAGGTTACGCAGGTTGTGGCGGCCGGCGCGATGTCACCTGGTTTGCAGACGATGAGCGCGTGGAGCGGCTTGCCGAGGAAGCGGTCAGGCGTGCTCTGGTCAACCTTGATGCAGTAGAGGCGCCCGCAGGCAACATGCCCGTTGTCCTTGGCCCCGGCTGGTGTGGCGTGCTATTGCATGAAGCGGTTGGCCACGGACTTGAAGGTGACTTCAATCGTAAGGGAAGCTCCAATTATGCGGGGCGCATCGGCGAAGTTGTTGCCTCGCCCCTCTGTACAATTGTTGACGACGGCACATTTGCCGACTGCCGCGGTTCTCTCAGCATCGACGACGAGGGCACGCCAACCGGGGAGAACGTGTTGATCGAAAATGGCGTGCTCAAAGGCTACATGCAGGACAAACAGAATGCCCGACTCATGAAGACAGCAACAACAGGTAATGGCCGCCGCCAGTCTTACGCACACCTGCCCATGCCACGTATGACCAATACTTTCATGCGCGCAGGAGAATCTGACCCGGAAGAGATTATCGCCTCAGTCAAGAAAGGCATCTATGCAGCCAACTTCGGTGGCGGCCAGGTGGATATTGTCTCCGGCCAGTTTGTGTTCGCCGCCACAGAGGCTTACCTGATTGAAGGAGGCAAGATTACGCGCCCCATCAAGGGGGCAACACTGATCGGGAACGGTCCCGACGTGATGCAACGTGTTTCCATGCTCGGCAATGACCTCAGCCTCGATGAGGGTGTTGGAGTCTGCGGCAAACAGGGTCAGTCGGTCCCCGTCGGCGTGGGCCAGCCCACGCTGAAAATTGATGAGATCACTGTCGGTGGCACCCAGGCCGCCTAGCAACAACCTGTCAGGGAACTACCCATGAAAACGCTTGATGAGCTGAAAACCCACGCGGAAGAAACCCTGGCCCTTGCCAGGAAACTGGGCGCCAGCGCCGCTGAGGTCTCAGTGTCACAGAGCCTCGGGCTTGACGTTACCGTTCGCCAGCAGGATGTCGAGACCGTTGAATTCAACCAGCACACGGGATTTTCCGTGACGCTCTACCTGGGTGAACGCAAGGGATCAGCGAGTACATCAGATCTCTCGCCGCACGCCATCAGCCAGACGCTGAAGGCAGCCCTCAACATTGCAAACTACACCCAGCCCGACGAATACGGTGGGCTTGCCCCTGCTGAACTCATGGCAAGCAAGCCCGTTGACCTGGACCTTGATCACCCCTGGGACCTGGATACTGTCGATGCGACGGCCCTTGGGATGAAGTGTGAGGCTGCCGCGCTTGCCGTGCCTGGCATTCTGCATACGGAGGGGGCATCCGTCGGTACCCTTCGGCAGTCAGCCGTGTACGGCAACAGCCACGGTTTTGTCGGCGGTCGCACTGGCACCCGCCACGGCATCAGTTGCGCGGCCATTGCCAAAGAAGACAAGGGCCTGCAGATAGACAGCTGGTCTTCCATGGCGAGGGATTCAAACCGGCTCGAGGATCCAGCTATTATCGGCCAGAAGGCCGCAACCCGGGCGGTTTCCCATTTGTCCGCCAAACCCATGGAAACGGGCAAGATGCCAGTGCTCTTTTCCCCCGAGATGAGCCGGGGACTGATCTCACACCTGCTTGGTGCCATCAGCGGCACATCCATCTACAAACGTGCTTCCTACCTGGTCGACAGGCTCGGGGAGACTGTGGCAAGCACCCACTTCTCGATTCACGAAAATCCCCTGCAACGGGCCGGCATGGGCAGCACCTGGTTTGACGCCGACGGCGTTGCGACGGACGCGAAGCCGATCATCAACAAGGGCGTGCTGGCAACCTACCTGCTTGGCGCCTATTCCGCCCGACGCCTGGGAATGACGTCTACCGGCAACGCGGGTGGCGCCCACAATGTGCTGCTGGAAGGCACAACCTTATCCTTCGATAACCTGTTAAAGGAGATGGGAGACGGTTTGCTGGTGACATCATTGATGGGACAGGGGGTAAACACGGTCACAGGAGACTACTCTCGCGGTGCAAGGGGCTTTCGCATCAGGAACGGAGAGATCACACATCCCGTGGAGGAAATCACCATTGCCTCCAATCTGGCTGAGATGTTCAGTCACATTGTGGCAATTGGCGACGATACCGATATGCGTGGCAACATTCAGACCCCATCCATGCTGATCGAATCGATGACGGTCGCTGGTAACCGTCAGTAACAACAAAAAGGAATCTGCGCACGATGGTTGTGTGCACTGGCATCGCTGTTTATTGTTCATCTCATCCAATCGTAAACCGCACTTATGGTACAAAGCCCGCCCGATGAACTGCTCCGACTCGTGTTTAACAACACGACAGATTCCATCTTCCTGCTGGCAGTTGAAGGTGTGGATCAATATCGCGTGCTGGCCGTCAATGCCAGGTATCTCAAGACAACCAACTCGCGAGCAGAGCAGGTTGTCGGCAAGCGCATTGACCAGCTTTATGCCGGCGCGAGCCTGCGGTACCTATACACCCAGTATCAGGCCGCCATCGACCAGGGTGCACCGCTCCGCTACGAAACGCGAACAGACCCCTCCTCCAGCGAGACCTACATTGACACGGTGCTGGTGCCAATCACTGAAGCCGGCGAAACCTGTTATCTGGTGGGCGTCTCCCGGGACATCACCCGTAGCATCTCCGAGCGGAAAGCCCTGGAAGAAGAAAAACGCCGGGCCGAAAACTACCTCAACATTGCCGAGGCGCTGATTGTCGCTGTCGACCGGGACGCCAACATCACCCTGTTGAACCGGAAAGGCTACCAGTTGGTGGGATATCCCGAGGGTAGCCTGGAGGGCCGCAACTGGTGTGATCTGTTTATCGCAGAAGAACGTCGACAAAAGTTCCGCGAAAGCTTCAAGGATGCGCTTGAACGACGCGACATCTCCCGGACGGTGAACTACATCCAGGCCGCGGACGGCAGGACCCTGCTGATAAGCTGGGCGAACTCCATCATCTTTGACAAGGCTGGCCAGCCGGCAGGTATGCTCAGTTCCGGCGAGGACATCACCAACAGGCACCGCGCCGAAAAAGCCCTGATTGCCAGCCAGCGGATGCTCGCTGCCGAAGAGGTTGTTTCAGCCGTGGCACACGACTTCAACAATGCGCTACAAGGCATACTTGGCAACATCGAGCTGGCGCTGATCAGCGTGACCGATTCGCAGGCACGGGAAAGGCTCACCAATGCGACCCGGCTTGCCGGGGAAGCCGCCGCCCGTATCCGGGTGCTGCAGCGCAATGGCGCGGCACCGGATGAGGACAGCCAGCAACGGAGAGAGATTGAGCTGAACAGTCTCCTCTCCGAACTGGTGGACGTCACACGTCACCTCTGGCACGACGATGCCGGTCGACAGGGTAAGCGCATAACGGTTGAAACCAACCTGCCGGAACAGTCCATTCTTGTCACGGGTAACCCTGATGAACTGCGCACCGTCGTTACCAACATCATCAAGAACGGAGTGGAGGCAATCCAGTCGGAAGGGACAGTGACTGTCTCAGCGACCCGGCAGAATGGCGAGGCTGTAGTGCTGGTGACAGACGACGGCATGGGTATGAATGCGGAAACCAGCGCCAGGATCTTTCAGCCTTTCTTTTCCACGCGCGGGCTCGAAACGGGACGCGGGCTGGGCATGAGTGCCTCACACGCAATTGTCCGCAGCCACGGGGGAGAGCTGTCCGTGAGAGATACCGGACCCGGCGAAGGCACAACTATCGAAATCAGGATTCCGGCGCTGCGACTGGCAGAGCCCGTCACCACAGGTGCCGATACGGTCGATCATCACATTCTCTGGGTTGACGACGACCCGGACGTATTGCGGCTTGCTGCCGGGTACATGCAAATACTGGGTTTCCGGGGAGATACGGCAGAAGGTGGTCGCAGGGCACTGGACAAACTGGCCAATGCCAACTTTTCCGTGGTGGTCACCGACATTGGCATGCCAGGCATGAATGGTTTTGAACTGGCTGCCAATATTCGCGCCCGGGGCAGTGACATTCCCATCATTGGCCTCACCGGGTGGGGTGACCAGGTTGAATCCAGCGCAGACGAGCGCAAACCTTTTCGCCAGATCCTAGGTAAACCCATTCGACTTGCCGAACTGAAGACTGTTCTGGCACAACTTGATGGCAACCCATCATCATGAGCCTGACCGGGACCTGGCAACAGCACGCGGCAATTCCGCTTTCCGGCAATGGCGCCATGCCTGAAATCAAACGCCTGCCCGCTGCCCTTGATGCCGCCATCGCTGGAGCCCGGGTCATCTTCCTGGGTGAGACCAATCACTTTGTGCATGAAAAAGCCGAATTCAGGTACTGCTGGCTCTCCTACCTCGCCCGCCACTATCCCATTGTCATTGTCGAAGAACTCTCGAGGTTTGACGGCCAGCAGGTCAATAATTTTCTGCGGGGTGATGAGGATGCACTGGCAGCCGCCGCAACTTTTGGGGGCCGCGGTCATGTCAGACCGGATCGGGATGATTCCCCGCAGGGCATCTTTGGCCAGTCGCCCTACCCCTATGACCTGATGTACGCAGAGCACAAACGCCTGTATCAGCAGCTCAGGAACCTGCCCAACATTCAGGCCTTCGTGGGTTTTGATATTGATGCGCCCGGCGCGGCTTACGCCAGCTTGTTTGCTGCAAAAGAGCGGTCAGGCCTGGAGTCCGACTTCTGGCAACGGCTGGCACGCGTCCCGAGCGAATCCATCAACGAGGAAGTTGACCGGCTCACACAACTGCTCCACGAACTGTCGCTGCGAACCCCGGTCCAGTCAGAAATTGAGTCCGAACTCCAGGCCATCATCACCAGTCTGCGCTACGCCGCCATGATTCAGCATGCAGCGGACTACGAATCGGCGCGCCCTGCCATGGCATACCGCGAAGAGATCATGAAACAGAACATCGAGAAGGTCCTGCAAGCGTTGCCAGCCGGTACCCGGCTGGTCATGATGGCGCACGCCTTTCACCTTGCCAGGGACGACACCCATATCGAAGGCCAGGGTGTGGGTCCCGGCGGGGATCAGGTCAATTCGATCGGCCACCATGTGCACAAGGTGTTGGACCAGCCAGTGGCCTCATTCTGGATGCTCTACGGTCGCGGCGAAGACTCACAACCATTACCCGGGCTCAGCAACCGGGCAGACTATCCGGCAGACAGCCTGAACCAGGCACTTGCCAACCAGTTTGACCAGCCTTCCGTCCTGCCGACACCATCCGACTGTACCAATGTACCCGTTGGTCACCTGTACAACATGGTTGCAAGGGTGAACCTGTCAGCAGAAGCAGATGCTGTGACCTTCTTCCCGGAGGTGCACCCCTTACGGACCGGGTGAGTGATCATACTGCTTTCGGCCCGGGCATCAGATCCTGTCGATTGTGGGATTTCTCCGCTCCGCGGCAAGGCCGCTCCGGTCGAAATGACGGTGAAGTCGTCTCGGCAAGGCCGCTCCGGTCGAAATGACGGTGAAGTCGTCTCGGCAAGGCCGCTCCGGTCGAACTGTACTGTCGTCTCGACCGAAGGCCCGCAGGGCCGTAGCGGAGAGACCTCGCTGGCCCAGGCAAGGATGCTGCCCTGGCCAGCGATCATCAGCCTGGCGCAGGCGCCAGCAGAATTCTTTTGCCGCCATGTCCCCGGCGCGCGGGGTTGACCTTGTTCCCGCGCGCGCGCCTTACGGGCTCGCTGACGGAATCCTCGCCTCCAGCCAGTTGATCAGGTTTGAGGTGACCTCATCCCGGTTGGTTTCATTCAGCATTTCGTGGCGTCCGCCCTCATAGATATGCCGGTCTATCTGCAGCACGCCCGCCTCGCGCCAACGTCGCTCCAGGTAGTCAATGCCTTGCAGATTTCGATTGACGGGATCAGCATCGCCCGCCAGCAACAGTACGGGCAAGTCCGGACGAATGTGTTGCAGCCGCGCTGGATCAACCCGGCGTGGGTCGGTGCGGTCCATGCCGTTCCGAACCGTCTGGCCTTCAAATCCACACAGTGGATCTGCAATATACCGGTCGACTTCTGCTGCATCCCTTGAGAGCCAGTCGTACTGGGTGCGCGCTGGCTCAAAACTGAGATTGAAGGGTGGGACTTCCTCCCCGGGGTCCCGCAGGGTTGAACCGGAGAGCACCAGCGCATCAATCTTCTCTGACCCTGTGGGCGCAAACTGCTGCGCTGCCGCCGCACCCATGCTGTGTCCAAACAGGAAGAGCGGCAGTCCCGGTCGGGCAGTGGCGGCGATATCAACAAGCTGGTCTATGTCATCCACCAGCGCATCCCAGCCGCCCTCACCAAAGTCGCCCAGCCCTGCCGGGCCGGACGTCCTGCCATGCGCCCGATGATCCATGGCCCAGACGTCAAACCCCCGGGCCATCAAAGCGGCCGCAAACCGTTCGTATCGCAGGGCATGTTCGGCCATGCCATGGGATATCACCAGCACAGCCCGGGGTGATGCCACCTGCCAGTGCCAGGCGACGATTGGCCACTGGTCCAGACGGGCGTGGTAAGTGAACTCCGCCGGCTTCATGCGGCCGCTTCCAGCGCACACCCGTCCAGGGTGATACGGTGCATTTCGCGCCGCAGCCCCGCATAGTCATTCTGGGCAAAGTGCCACGTCGCCCGGTTGTCCCAGAAGACAACCGAACCCGGTTGCCACCGAAACCTGACAATGTGTTCATCCCGCACCGCCTGTTGATACAGGTAAGCGAGCAGCGGCGCTGAGTCTTCTGCCGACCAGTCGGCAAAGCGCAAGGTAAACGCGGGATTAACATAAAGCGCTTCCCGGCCAGAGAGTGGATGACGAATCACCACGGGATGCACGGCATCTGGCAATTCTTCTGCAGCATCAGGATTGCCAATCCGGCCACCAGTCGCCTTTTCCTGCTGGTGGTATCCCTTGTTTCGACCAAACACATGCCGCGCCGAATGGACCGCGCGAAGCTGGCGCAGCGTTGCCTGCAAGCCGGCTGACAGACAATCAAAAGCCTGGTACATGCTGACAAACCAGGTGTCACCTCCCGCTGGCGGGAGTTCACGGGCAACCAGAATTGAGCCCATCGCCGGCTCAAGGTCATAAGAATGATCAGTGTGCCAGCCGCCACCAATGTTTGTAACCTGGTCAGGTTCTTTAGTGACCAGCGCAATTTCCGGGAAATTCGGATGCGCGGCAAAAAATCGGTTGATGTTGATCGTGCCAAACCGGCGGGCCAGTTCAATGTGCGCCTGCTCGTCCAACTGCTGGTCACGGAAAAAGACCAGGCCATAAGTTGCGTAGGCCCGCCTGACCGCGTCCAGTTCCGCGTCAGACATCCGGGCAAGGTCAAGACCAGTAATCTCCGCGCCCGCGCCCGGTTGTGGTGTTATCTGCATGGGTTTCCCTCACTGCCTCTGCCAAGCTGGACCAGAGTACAACACCCGCGCTGCAGAATCAGCAGCGCCTTACGGGCTAGCGAGCGCTCAGGGAGAGCAGTGAAGACGGTGGATCAGCCGCCGCAATCAGGGCGGGCGTACCAGCAGGGGCCGCCTCCGACAGATTACTTTCCGTTGGCCGGATTTCAACTGGCGTCTGCTGCCCGGACGCGGATACCACTTCGGCTTGGCCTGTCTGAGTCGTCACCTTCACGATCTGCACATTTGACACCAGAAAGAGTGAACCAAACAGCTTGGCCACATCTGTCGGTTCCTCGTCGGTCAGATACCGATTGGCCCGTTGGTGCCGGATGGCCTGCGGTGCATCGGACAGGTCCGGTGTGGCGTCCCGGTGCGGCGCAAGGCCCGCCGGAACCTCTGCCTGTCCCTGGGCATCGTAACCCCAGCAGGACACGGCACTTGTTTCAGCCAGCGCACAACTATGGTGAGTACCGGGAGCAACCTGGTAGGGGGCCCCGAGCAACGGCGGGTCGGCCTGCTGAAACGAGTTGCGTCCCCAGCAGACAAGCCCTGCATCATCAATCGCACAGGCATGGGAAAAGCCGGCTTCAAGGTACCTGGGGTTAACCAAGGTTGGGGCTTCCAACTGGCCGTAGTTGTTAAGTCCCCAGCAGACAACCCGGTCACCATCCAGCGCGCAGGTAAAATTCCCGCCGGCACTAATCCAGCGTGGGTCGTTCAGCACGGGGACCTCGGTTTCACCGAAGGCGTTTCTGCCCCAGCAGTGCACACCGATGTCATCCAGCACACAGGTGTGGTGCAAGCCCACGGCAACCTGGCGCGGATTTTCAAGGTTGGTGGGCACCTCCAACTCACCATACTTGTTACCACCGCGGTAACACCAGAGCCCCTCATCATCAATCACGCAGACGTGCAGCCCTCCGGTGGACATCTGCCTGCCATTGTTGAGCGGGAACAGGTTAAAACCATCAATACCCCAGCAGGTGACATTGTTGGCATCCATGGCACAGGTGTTCTGGTCAGCGGCAACCACCTGGCGGGTTGCGCCAAGAATGCCGGGTACAGCCGTTTGGCCGAACAGGTTGCTACCCCAACAGGTCACGGCGCTGTCGATTAGGGCACAGCTATGGTTGTGGCCCAGCGACAGGTGCTCCTGCGGGACAAAAGGCAGAGAATCAGCCCTGTCCGCAATACCGTCATTATCGAGATCTGCGGCCATTACCCCGGCTGACATCAACATCAGAAAGCCAAATGCGCGTACGCATTTCATTGGCATGTCTCCCTGGTCCCACACGCTGTGGTGTTATCCAAACCTGGAAATCATGCTATCGGCGCTATGTTACGCTTCCGTTACAACAGTATTGATTTCGGTAATTTTGCGTAATTGAGGGCGAGGACCATGAGTGAAGTCACCATTGATACGGGCAGCCTTGCTGGCAGCAACCTGACCAGCAAAGACGGCGAGTCCATCCACTTTTTTGGCGGCATTCCCTACGCCGCCCCGCCGGTGGGGGAGTTTCGCTGGCGGGAACCACAGCCACCGGCAGCCTGGGAAGGCGTCAGGGACGCAACGGCCACCGGTCCGGGTTGCCCGCAACTTGTTGTTGGTGAAGGTGGTTTCCGTGATGCCATCAGCAGGGCACTGGGTTATGAACCACCGCTGCAGACCTTCGAGTACAGCGAAGACTGCCTCTACCTGAACGTGTTTACTCCCTCGCTGGCGCCGGCGAGCCCCATGCCGGTTTTGTTCTGGATTCATGGTGGCGCCCATCGCTTCGGAACCGGGAGTGGCTACCCGGGTGAGGAACTCGCGGCAAAAGGTGTGGTGCTCGTGACCATCAACTACCGGCTCGGCCCGCTCGGTTTTGTCTCCCATCCCGAACTGACCAGGGAAGGGTGTCGCGGCAACCAGGGACTGCTTGATACAGTAGCCGCCCTCCAGTGGGTTCAGCGCAATATCGGGGAATTTGGCGGCGACCCGGGCAATGTCACCGTGTTTGGTGAAAGTGCCGGGGGCCACTCTACCTGCGCCATGATGACGTCCCCGCTTTGCCAGGGCCTTGTACACCGTGCCATCGCCCAGAGCGGCGTCGGTGCCCAGGCAACCCAACTGCTCGACAAACCGGGCGTAGTACCCATCAGTGCCGAGCAGACAGGTGTCATGCTGGGTGAGGTCCTGGGCTGCCCCGCGGGACCCGGTCAGCTGCAGGCCATGCGCAAGGTCAGCAGCGACGACATCATCAGCCTGACCGCCAACTTCCCCATGCCGGGTGTCATCATTGATGGTTACTGCCAGGTCGAAAACCCCGTTACCCGGATCAGGCGGGGCGCCCACAACAACATCCCGCTGATGATTGGCAGCAACGCATTTGAGGGCTCAGCCCTCTACTGGGGAGCGCCCATGGTGCAAATGAAACTGTGCCCGGACATTGTCACCTATAACGAGGAGTTCCGCCGCTTCTTCGCCGGGGATGCGGATGCTGCACTGGCGCTGTATCCGGCCACAACAACCGAGGAGATGGTGCACTCATCCAAACTGATGTGTGGCGATTCGCTGTTTGGCGCGCCGACCCGCGCGGTTGCCCAGGCACTGGCTGAACAGGGCAAGCCCTGCTACCCCTACTACTTTACACAAACACCACCCGGCGATGACAAAGGTGCCCTGGGTGCATTCCACGCCATGGAGATTGGCTACGTGTTTGGTACAGACATGCTGTCACCACTGTCGCGGGCATCGGACTTGTGGTTATCCAGCCGGATGATGCAGTACTGGGTCAACTTTGCCGCGACCGGCAATCCCAACAGCCCGGATCTGCCCGAATGGAAAACCTATGACAGCAACGCCGACGAACTGATGGAGTTGGGTGACCGAATCGGGATGACCCCGTGTACACGTGCGCGTGAGTACGACCTTGTAATGAAAGGCATTGACCGCGAACTTGAGGCCATCGCGAGCCTGGCACAGCACTCGTGACCCGGCCCCAACCTTCACATCGTTTGATCCAGATCATGTCCTGAAAAACCTGCGCCGGTACAGTCGGGGGTATTTCGAAAGACAGTATTTGAATTAGTGAAGGATAAACAGCGTGAATAGTGAGCATTTTGACGTACTGATCGTGGGTGCGGGAATATCCGGTGTCGGGGCCGGCTACCACCTTCAACAGCAATGTCCGGACAAGCGTTTTGTCATCCTCGAGGGGCTTGAGTCTTTTGGCGGCACCTGGTGGATGCATCGCTACCCCGGCATACGTTCGGACAGTGATCTGTATACCTTTGGCTACCGCTTCAAGCCCTGGACAGGTGCCCCCATCGCCTCGGCTGAGGAGATCCTGAAATACATGGGAGAGGTGATTGAGGAAAACCACCTCGATGAGCACATCCGCTATAACCACTGGATTGAAAAGGCAAGCTGGTCCAGTGAAGAGAAGCTGTGGACCATTGACGGCAAGCGCAAGGACACCGGTGAAACCATCAGGTTCACGGGCAATTTTCTCTGGATGTGCCAGGGATATTATCGCCACGCTGAGGGGTATACCCCGGATTGGGAAGGGATGGAAAACTTCAAGGGCAGGATTGTCCATCCACAGACCTGGCCTGAGGACCTGGATTACAAGGATAAAGAGGTACTGGTCATCGGCTCCGGCGCGACCACTGCAACCGTGGTGCCCGCCATAGCGCCGGACTGCAAACATGTCACGGTGCTGCAGCGCTCCCCCACCTACTTCATTCCCGGCCGCAACGAGAACGTGACCGCCGAGCTGCTGCGCAAGCTGGAGATTCCGGAGGAGTGGATTCACGAGATTGTCCGCCGGGAGATCCTGTTTAACCAGGCAGAGTTCACGCGGCGTGCCGCCGAAGAACCTGAGGTTGTCAGGGAAGAACTGCTGGGCATGGTAAAAATGTTCCTGCCCGAGGATTATGTCGAGAAACACTTTACGCCGCGCTATCGGCCCTGGCAGCAGCGGATTGCCTTTGTACCCGACGGCGACATTTTTAAAGGGATCAAAGCTGGCAAGGCCAGTATGGTCACCGACGAGATTGACCATTTCAGCGAAAAGGGGGTAGTCACCAAATCGGGTGAAGAACTGGAGGCCGACATAGTTATCACGGCAACCGGCTTTAACCTGTGTGTGCTGGGTGATATCGACTTCAGCGTGGACGGCAAACACGTCGACTTCGCCGACACGGTCACCTATCGCGGTATGATGTTTACCGGGGTGCCAAACATGGTCTGGGTCTTCGGCTATTTCCGTGCCAGTTGGACCTTGCGGGTTGATCTGATTGGAGATTTCGTATGCCGATTACTCAACCACATGGACAAAAAGGGTGTCCGATCCGTTGTTCCCGTGCTTCGCCCCCAGGATAAAGACATGCCAAAGCTTGGCTGGATTGATTCAGAGAACTTCAATCCCAATTACCTGCAGCGTTCCATGCACCTGATGCCCAGGCGTGGCGACAAGCCCGAGTGGCAGCACACCCAGGACTACTGGGCAGAGAAGACGGATATTCCGCAGATTGACCTGGAAGGCGAAGAGTTCAAGTACGCCTGATCAACCCGGTCAGTCAAACAGGTAGGGCGCCAGCGTCTGCTGGGCCCGCGTCCGGTATTTGTGCCACTGACCGCCCCCGTAATAGGCCAGGCTACCGGGTTCGGCTTCGCCGTGCCCGTTGTAGTAGGAAACGCAGTCGCGCAACGGTGCCGTCGCGACATCCGCCTGCCGACAGTGCTCCGCGTAGGCGACTTCGTCTTCACTGCGCACGTCCACGGTCCCCGCACCACGTTCTCGCATGGTTTCCAGCATCCAGACGATATAGTCCGCGTGCTCTTCAATGGCATTGGTAAAATTGAAGCTGCCGCCACCCCCCTGGGGTCCGGACACGATAAACAGGTTGGGGAAGCCGTGACTGTGTATACCAAGGAAAGTCCGGGTGCCCTCAGATTGCCACTTTTCATTCAGCGTAATACCACCGCGCCCCCTGATCATGTTGAACGTGGACGTTGCCATCCACTGGAAGCCGGTCGCGTAGATCAGCACGTCCAACGGATATTCCTGACCGTCATGCACCACCCCGCGCTCGTTGATTTCCGTGACGCCCCGCGGCGCCGTATCCACCAGGGTGACATGAGGCAGGTTGAAGGTAGGCAGGTATTCATCGTGAAAGGTTGGCCGCTTGCAGCCGTAGGGATACCAGGGTTTTAGCGCCTCAGCCGTTTTTGGATCCCTGACGATGGCATCAACCCGCGCCCGGATCTGCTCCATGATACGGAAATTGGTATCAAGCTGTTTCTGCACCAGCTCTTCCATGGTCAGCTCACGGTCGTATGTCTTGCGCTCCTTAAAATCAGGCACCTTGCCCGCCAGGTAATCATCGTTGGCTTTCATTGCGGTGCGCCCGGCTGAGATTTTTGCGAAACGTGCCCGCCGGGCGCGGGCCCAGCCGGGCTCCCTGGACCAGGTGTCAATTTCCTCCTGGGTCGTTTCACGCTGGTCGCGCACGTCTATGGAAGATGGCGTCCTTTGGAAGACGTACAGTTCCCCGACAATTTTTGCCAGCTCCGGGATGACCTGCACGGCAGTTGCACCTGTGCCTATAATGCCCACCCGTTTGCCGTTCAGGTCCACATCGTAGTTCCAGCGCGACGTGTGAAAGGCCTCCCCGGCAAAACGTTCCATACCCTTGATACGCGCCAGTTTTGGTGTGGTAAGAATGCCATTGGCAAGAATCACATACCGTGCCCGCATGGCATCACCGCGATCGGTGACCACTGTCCAGCGGCCGCTGGCTTCATCCCAGTTGGTCGCCTCGACAGTCGTGTGAAACAGGCAGTGGTCGTAGAAACCAAACTTTTCTGCCATGCGCTGGCAGTACTCCATGATCTCGAAACCCGAGGCAAACTTCATGGTGGGGATATAACCCATTTCCTCCAGCAGCGGCAGGTAACTGTAGGCTTCGACGTCACAGGCAATACCGGGGTAACGATTCCAGTACCAGGTGCCACCCACGTCACCGCCCTTCTCGCAGAATCGGACATCCTCAAATCCGGCGGCGCGCAGTTTGTACCAGAGCAGGAGCCCGGCAAAACCTGCGCCCACCACAACAATTTCACATTCGTCATCCAGCGCCTCGCGCGGCACCGGTGCTGCCGAGTAGACGTCTTCCAGGTACTTGCTGAACTCACCTTCCATGGCCATGTAGTCGGCCGCGCCCAGGCGGGCTTCCTTGAAGGCACGGTACTTTGCCTGTTCTTCCGCGTTGAAAACGGCACCGGGCGGTGCAGGCGGCAGGGTCTTCAGCGACTCGTCGGCAATCGTGCCATACCCTTTACCCGTGATCTTGTCACTGGCCACTGCGGCCCGGGTGTTAAAGATTTTTCGGCCGGTAGCCGGATCTGTTCGGACAGACATAACGCCTTTCCCCACCAGAGGTGTTGTTGTGTGATAACAGTTCTCGAATAAACCAGCAATCCGCCGCAGCGTCAACTCGGGTCCACATCAAAACCCGGCATGGCAGCCCAGGCGCCGATCATCTATCCTCAGTCACTCCTGTAAACAAGAAGAAACCGCTATGGCAAGGATACTGATCACCGGCACAAGCAAGGGTATTGGCTATGACGCCGCACTTCACCTGGCCCGCAACGGTCACCAGGTGATTGCCACCATGCGCAATCCCAACAATTCAGACCTGGGCGATGCTGTGGCCCGGGAAAATCTCAGCGTCGATATTCACGCCATGGATGTTGATGATGCGGACTCAGTGACCCGTGTCTTCAGCCAGGCCGGCCCCCTGGACGTGCTTGTGAACAATGCCGGCATCCTCAGCTACAACGCGGTGGAAGACGAGGACCTGGCGACATTTGCTGCCATCATGAACACCAATTTTATGGGTGTCGTGCGCTGCTGCAAGGCAGTCATACCCGCCATGCGCGAGGCTGGCCGGGGCAAGATCATCAACATCAGTTCCGTGGCCGGCAGGATTGCTGCAAGCCCCTCCGCGGCTTACGCCAGCTCCAAACATGCGCTGGAGGCGTTTTCCGAGTGTCTCGCCGCCGAGATGCATACCTTTGGCGTTGACGTCTTTCTGGTCCAGCCCGGCATAATCAGCACTCCCATGGCCACAACCGAGCTTCCCCAGCCCAGGGTGGATTCGCTGTATCCGCAGGGGCGACGCATGATGGCCCTCTTCGCTTTTGCCGGGCAGGGAGAAGCGCCGCCCGTACTCGTATCCGAAAAACTGCGGGAACTGATTGACGTCGGCAGCGACCGGTTCCGCCATCCCATTGGGCCGGACTCGCTGGTTTTTCTTGGCTACCGTACCAACACGGGCGACGAGCGCTTCATTTCCACCTGGGGACATCCTGATGATGCGGTGTTTGCCGATGAGGTCCGTAAGGACATGATGATGGACCTGGCTCCCTTCATTAAGAGGCCCGACAATGACTGATATGACAGACGTGCCCATGGCGCCGGATACCCTGGGACTGCTGGAAGGCATGGCAACCACCCGCGCCATTCGCCGTTACCGGGAAGAGCCAATCCCCGACACCATCCTGCGGGACATCCTGTTTGCCGCTACCCGCGCCCCCAGCGGATCCAACCGGCAACCCTTCCGGTTTATGGTCCTGACCGATTCAGACAGGGCCGCCCGGGCCAAAACCCTAATCCAGGCAGGTGCACGCCGAATCTGGGGCAACAAGCGCGAGACTGACCAGTATGACAAGGGATCGGGGGCCGTGGATGATTCACCCAAAGCCAGAATGGCGCGCACCATGGAACACTACGTTGATAACTTTCACCGCGTACCGGCGCTGGTGTTGCCCTGCCTGGTTCGCTATCGCGCCCAGAGCCCCATGGAGGGCGCCTCTGTCTACCCGGCGGTCCAGAACCTGCTGCTGGCAGCGCGGGGGCTGGGTTACGGTGGCGTGATCACCGGTTTTCACGCACCGGTGGACGCTGAGCTCAAATCGCTGCTGGGAATTCCGCCTGAGGTTTTTATTGCCTGCACCGTCACGCTGGGCAAACCCGTGGGGCATCACGGCCCGGTGCGCCGCCGCCCCATGCGGGAGCGCGTGTTCGGCGACCAATGGGAAGTCGCCCCCACCTGGGCGGTTGATCCGCCTGGCACCCGCTTCACCAGCGCCGGGCCACCCCGCCCGGAGCCCAGTGAGACCAGCGGGCACTAGCCAATCAGCTGGTGCAGCGCAATAAATCCCGTGACCACAACCCAGATGCCAAGAAGTACCGCCATCTGGAGCGGGACAATTTCGCCGCGTAACCCGTTCAAATCCGATTTTTGATTGTCCATTGTTCGATTTACAGTGTTCAACGGGGATACAATCGCGCAGTTCGCCGTGTAGTGGTATGGAATAGCCTGTCCACAGGCTGTGCAGTGAACCTTTTCGCGAACCGTTTTCCACCCTTCAGATTGAGTTGATACATGAGCAATAGCCCTGTCCACACCCTGACAAGGACAGAGATAAAACGTTTTGCCCTCGAAAAACGTGCGAGCGGCGAATATTACGACCGGGGTAATCCGCACCTGGAAGATAACTTCCGGGGTTCAATTGACCGCTTTTGCGACATCGCGTTTGCGTTCCGGAACTCACCCCGCGTGCTGGACGTGGGCGCCGGTGACGGCCTGCTGCTGGCCCTGTTGAAAATGCTGGGGCATGACGCCCACGCCATAGACCTGCGCAACCGCGAGGATGACCCTGTCTACCAGCAGCACGGCATCCCGTTCCGGATCTGTAACGTGGAGGCAGACCCCCTGCCATTCCCGGACGGCAGCTTTGATGCCCTGAGCTGCTGCCAGGCGCTGGAGCACTTTACCCATTCACACCTGCCACCCCTGCTCGAGATGAAGCGGGTGCTGAAAGACGGTGGACTCATTGAGATAGACGTGCCCAACGTCGCTTCTTTCCGCAACCGCAGTCGCATGCTACGCGGCAAGAACATTACCTACGACTACCGGATGCATTACCTGCTGGAGGAGCCGATTCTCTACAAGAATCGCGAGTATTATCCCGACCGTCACAACCGCGAATTCACCCGGGCTGAACTGGTCCTGCTATTGACCGAAGCCGGTTTCCGGGACATCAGGGTGCAATTCCTGAAGTCACGCCGTTACCGCAGCGGCATTGAGCGCATGAAGTCAGTGGGCACGGCACTGAAGGACGCAATTCCTTCCCTGCGCAAGTCGCTGATTGCCTTTGGCCGCAAGTAGGCTGGATACATGAGCGCCGTGTTTGCGACCCCAAATGAAACGTGTTTTCATGCCCCGCTCAGCCTGCAGAAGAAGCCACGCTATTGAACATCCTGCATGTCGTCATTCTTGTCGAACTGGCGTTCATTGTTATCCTGTTCCTGCTGGCGCTGCACTTTCGCCGCCGCTATGAAACGATCAAGCTCAATTTCAAGGGCCCGTTAAAAAGCCGGTGGGCCAGGGATTTTGACGCGAGGTTCCGTGAGACTGAACTGGGCCCCACGCTGGACGCCGAGGCCACCCTGGTGGGTGCCGGTACCGGGTCTTTTGGCAGCACCTCTGACACGGAAGCCTGGGTGCTGGGTTGCCTGGCCCGCAACGCGCGCCAGGTGTTCGAGTTTGGCACGGCCACTGGCCGCACCACCTACATACTCGCGAAAAACGCCCACAGCGAGGGCAAGGTCACGACCATCACCCTGTCGCCGGATGAACTGGCTGCCTACACAGGCGAGAGCAGCGACAGCAACCTGGCAGTGGAAAAAGCCCTGCTTGAATCCCGTTACTCGGCTTTCCTCTACCAGGGTACAGACGTGGCAGACCGGGTCGAACAGCTTTACGGTGACAGTAAACAGCTCGACGAGTCACCCTACCTGGGTCGGTGTGAGCTGATTTTTATTGACGGCGCCCACACCTATTCCTATATCCGCAGCGACTCGGAAAAGGCACTGCGGATGGTCAAACCAGGCGGCTTTATCCTGTGGCACGATTACCGTGGCCGCCATGTACGCCCAACGCGGGATGTCTATCGTTATCTCAATGAATTGTCACAGCGCCTGCCCCTCACCCACCTGCGTGGGACCTCACTGGTTGCCTATCGCGCGCCCCTCGACAACTCGGATGTCAGCCGGACACCTGCGCCAGAATCTGCCTGACCGCACTTTCGACAGTCACCGGTTCTCCCGCTGCCTCGTTCAGGTGACCTGCCCGCCAGTCTTCGTGCATGCGGCGCAGCGCGGCCTCAATTGAAGCCGGCTCATGGGTATGGCAAAGATAGGCGTTGCGCCTGGCCAGCATGTCATCCAGCGACTCACTGCGATTGGTGACGGCAAACACGGGGCGCCTGGCCCAGAAATACTCGTAGAGTTTCGAGGGAATGTACTCTGCGCACCACTCATAATCGCCATGCAACAGCAGCAGCACATCCGTTTCGTACATCTTTTTGGTCACCCTGGCGCGTCCGGAGAGCCCCGTGTTCGGATCAAACTCCAGCCGGCCAAACTCAACAATCATGTCAGCCAGGTCCGTGCCCGCGAGCACTTCCCGAGCAGCCGGGTCCAGGTTGGTGCCGTAGGTGTGAATCCGCAGGTCATGCCGGATTTGCGGGTAACCCTGCACCAGGTTCGCCAGTGCCGCGATGACCGGCGACAATGACCGGTCGTTGGTGAGGGAGCCAAAATGGCTCAGCACCAGGTGTTCACCCGGCAGGTGCCGACCTTGCACCTCGGGCGGTTCCGCACCGGGGTACACCACAAATCCCTTGTTACCCAGCTCCGGGTGACGATGTTTCGCGAAATCCAGCGCGGGCCGGGTAAACCACCAGACATGGTCGGCTTCCCGGCAGATCACACCTTCCAGGTGCTGCACAAACCTGTCGTTCCTGTTTGCCCGCGGCCGGGTGCCATCGTCATCGGGATCATCCCTGATGACCATCGGGTCATGAATTTCGGCAATCCATTTGATCCCGGTGCGCCTTTTGATCCAGGCCGCGGCCAGGTGGGCACACCAGGCGCCGCCGGAAGAAAAGACAAGTTCATAATCACCAGTGCGCACCAGGCGCGTGCCCTTGATTGTGGCGGGAATGGCCCAGGACGAAAAGTTGGCCAGGCCAAATACCAGCCGTTCGACAATCACAAATGGCAGCAGTAAAAGAGACACCAGGGCCGTTGTCACCCGGTAGAAGAGCCCGCGGCCAAAACGCCGCGCCACGATATGGCGAAACTCGAATCGAAGTCCGCTTGGTCCCCAGGGCTGGAACTGCAAGTGCTGGAACCGGGTATCCCTGCGGCCCGATCTGGAGCTCAGCACTGTCAGCTCTATCCCCTCCGCCAGCAGGTAAGGCACCTTGTCGGTCACCGTCTGGCTTGCCGCACGGCCATCCATGTTGAACGCGTAGGCAAGCACGAGCCAGCG
This sequence comes from Pseudomonadota bacterium, assembly GCA_047947185.1. GTDB lineage: Bacteria > Pseudomonadota > Gammaproteobacteria > Pseudomonadales > Azotimanducaceae > JANQJA01. The sequence goes on along the minus strand of CP170502.1, from coordinate 4,114,905 downwards.
ACGCTTTGGTGGTTTATCCCCCATTCAGTCGCTCGACGCCTGGGCTGTCGGAGTGACCCAGATAGGTGAAGACCAACCCCGGTTCTGGATGGTGGCCGGCACATCGGCGGGTGGCGGCACCGCCGCAGAATTGGCAAGCCAGGTTGTCCAGCGGCAACTGGGATTTTCAAGCACCCGGACGTAGTAAAACGCCGGCTGCGCGGGATCAAACTCTGGGTCCTCAAACATGGCGGAGAGGCTGGCGCCGGGTGAATCACTGCGCTCACAGGTCTTGAGATCAACAGTTGCTGCCGTTTTTGGGCAACGCCCGGCATCATCCGGTACGCGGCCGCCACTACAGGCCAGGTCCCGCACCTGTTGCTGCGGCTCTCCATTCTCGACCCAGCCTTTTACCACCTGAATACGGTCAAGTGATGCGCCCAACGGGTCTTTCATGGCACTCACCCAAAACCGGGGTGCCTTGCCACCTTTCAGTTCGCCACCCATGGGTACGCCGCTTGAATAGGCGGCTCTGAGCGCATCCGGCTGCGCCGCCAGGTCAGCGGGCAGATCACCGCCAAAAAAGCGTAACTGAAGGCGTGTGCCACTGGTCGCAAAGGTTTCGCGGCGCCGCAAGGCATCAAAAATCTCCTCGCGTGTATTGGCCCTGGCCCAGACCCCGGCAAGACCGCCGGTACTGGTAAGGCGCATGGGACCCACCACCGGGTGGACACTCTTGAATACGTTCTGAACGGCCTCCGCCTTGCCTTTTGCGGCCTGATAGCGGGACGGGTTTTCGGCACCGGTATTACCCGGGTCAGACATGTGGGTATCAGTTGAGCCGATCATACCCAGCCTGAACATATTGGCTTTGCCTTCTGTTTCCAGCTTCAGGCCATCAAGCAGTGCATTCCTGACGAAAGAAGCTGGCCGCGCACAGCGCCCGTACTGGTCAGCCTCACAGGGTGGAAACAGAATGCCGAAGTTGCAGTCTTCGTCCGCGGCACCAACACCCAACTGGCATTCCGAGGTGCCCTTCTGCTGCGAGACCTCAACCAGGCGGTCGAGCCGCATGCGCCGCTCAATATCAGCCTCCGAAAACGTCGAGCCATCCTCGTCCGTACGGGAGAAGGTCAGCCCCCAGGAGTAGTTGGTATTGTGCGGAATTGTCAGCACCTCACAGGGCGCCTGGCAGTTGGCATCAAGCTCGGCAAAAAACTCTGCCTGGCCATTCACATCCAGCGAGGAGATGGCATGCGGCACAACCTCGGTTCCACGGAAGATAACGTTTCGGTGCAGCATGCCGAAGTCACGCAGCAAGGAAGAAAACTCATAACCAATCAGGGCTGTGAAAGTACCAGGGTCATCATATTCATTGGCCACCGCCTGAACGCGCCGCCAGGTCACGCCCGCATTTTCAAGGCACCGGGCTTCATCCGCACACAGGTCGGGACTGCGCTGCGCCGGCCTGGCAACACCGCGCTCAAACGCGGTGCGCAGGTAATCCGCCTGGGTTTGCTGCGGATTGCGCATGTTCTCGCAGAACGCCGACTCGTACTGGGAGTTGTCCGGATAGGTACAGGCCTCAATCGCATCAAAACCTTCAGCGTGATCAGTAATCGCAACAAAATCCAGGGGCACGGCCAGCTGCGTCTGGAAGCCGCCTGGCAGCGTGACCACCTCCCCCCTGGCGAAGCGGTAGGCTTCCGCCGGTCCCACACGATTCATGCCGGAATAGGCATCAGTGGACCAGCTGGTATGAACATGGAGGTCCCCGAAGTAGGCATTGCGTGTTTCAGTGAGGGGCGCTGCAGGCGGCGCCATGGGCGTCGACTCCTGCACGGTTGGCGACGCTGGCGGCGCACTTCCGCCACAGCCATGCAACAAGGTCAAGGCAAGCAAAAGAATCCAGGCACTTTTCATTTTTATTTTCGGATGAAGGTCACCCGCCTATCTTACTACGCGACGGCAGCAGTTCTCACATCTCAGGAATAGTGGGCATCGCCATTGAGCTGGGCTTCAGTCAACGCCTGGTTGCTGATCAGCACAATGTCGCGGAAAGCGGAAGTTCGTGTGGCGTATTCGTCATCGCCGTTTTGGTCGCACGGTCTTGCCCGGTTCGACAGCGATGTTGATGGCTAAATGAACCTTCAACCGGACCGGCGTCGGCGTACGCCCTGCGCTTCCCTGTGCTGATTCGTGAGGAGTTTCAGCACACCCTCGTCCTGCGCGCCCCGATCGACAATTTCAGCCAGGCCATGCCAAGCAGAAAAACAAACGCCGACAGGGGTGCGGGTACCTGAGCGACGGCATTGTTTGTGTAGTCGAAATCCAGAGCAAACATCGCGTCCTGGGAGTGGGTATAGAGACCAAACCTGCCTTCCGGGAAACTGCCGGTCACGTCGAACTGAAGCACGCTGTCTACAAACACTTTCAGTGAGGTTGTGGAATATTCGAATCGGAACTCATAGTCGCGCCCTTCAATCCATGGTGCGCTGCCAAGCGTGAGACCGCGTCCGATCTGTTCAACACCGCCGCCGGGATTGGCCGCAGAATTGTTTCGCCCATACATTTCGTCGGCGCTCGGAATGCCTGTCACGCGTGACAGGAAGAGGCCCCGCGTCGAGGTAGATGTCGGGGTCGCGTTGGTTGCTGCATCACCCGTGAAATTGAAGCTCTGGGTGTTCTGTTTCCAATCCAGTACCAGATAGTCGGCGTTTGCGTTGGTTGTATCCCCTGGTGTGAACCCAAAGACAAATCCCCACTGATCGTCGTCATCGGTATTCGAGATACCTCCGGTACCCGTGATCACGCCATCGGCAACCGAAAAGTCACTGTAAAAAATTGAGGGCTGGGAATTGTAGAGCTGATTTGCCGTGCTGCCGTCGGCAGAGACCGCCCACTCAGCATCCGGGAAGAAGCCACCAAAGTTGGTAACAACCGGATAGCTCTCCATGGTGAAGTTGCGGAAGTCTACAGGCGTTGCGACGGCGCCTTGAATCACCGCCATAGTAAGGACAAAAAGCACTGCTTGCCGATAAATCATCAGGATGGTTCTCCTCTGCTTGCGTGATCTATAGCAAAGTCTGTGCCGTTCTGTATTACGTCAATAATTTCATCAAGTTAGCTCAAACTACTGATAACTGATGCCTCTGCCTGTAAAGTTTTACAACACCCCCGAATGGGGGTGCCCGTGACCTCAGCCACCCACCACCCGACAAGACGCAGCTGTGCTGTCAGCCTGCCGAATGGATGACTCACAGCAAGTGGGGGAGCGGTGAGGACGACAAAGGAAGCTCAGCAATCCCATCTCTCGCAGGCAAATGACTGCCGCGACAACACCTTGGCAGCCACACCCAACAGCGATATGGTGCGGTCTTGATATTTTTGGAGCATCCCATGAACTGGACCCCTGGCACCCTGCCCCTGCAAGTTGACCCACAGTCACTCGGACTCTCAGAGAATCGCCTGGCGCGCATTACACCCTACCTGCAGGCTTACATCGATGAGGGCAAACTGGCGGGCTGCAGTTTTGCCGTGATGCGTCGTGGCCAGCTGGCCTGGTATCAGGATTTTGGTCACGCCAGGCTGACAGAGGCAGAGCCCATGCAGGCAGATACCATTCACCGTATCTACTCCATGTCCAAGCCAATTACCTCTGTTGCGCTGCTGACCCTGTTTGAACAGGGCAAGTTCCAGCTTGATGATCCCCTCTACTGGTACCTGCCAGAGTTTCGCAACATGAAGGTCCTGACCGGCGGCACAATGCTGGCACCCATGCTGCGCCCGGCCATGGGGGACATCACTATCCGCCACATCATGACCCACACCGCCGGTTTGACCTATGGCTTCGTGGGTGTGCCCAATGCCGTGGACCAGATGTACCGATATAACAAGGTTGGCGACTTCGAGGACACGCTCGAGACCTTTACCCACAAACTCGCCGAACAACCCCTGCGTTTCGACCCCGGAACCAGTTGGAACTACAGCTACGCCACCGATGTACAGGGTCGGCTGATAGAGGTCCTGTCTGGCATGTCTTTTGGTGATTACCTGCAGCAGACCCTGTTTGATCCACTTGGCATGGTGGATACCGCGTTCCACGTCACCGCTGAGAAGCAGGCGCGATTCGCGCACAACTACAATCGCAACAGCGGTGAACTTGCCGTAGAGGACAATGCCACCAGCAGCCCCTACCTCTCTGCCAGGGCTTTTGAAAGTGGTGGTGGCGGCCTGACTTCCACCCTGCCCGACTACCTGCGTTTTGGCCAGATGATGGCCAACAAGGGAACCCTGGGTGACGTGCGTATCCTGGGGCGCAAGACAGTGGAACATGCCACCCAGAACCATCTGCCCGCAGGCAAGGACATGGAGGTCATGGGTGCCGGTGGTTTTGCCGAATCGGCTTTCCGCGGCATCGGCTTTTGTCTGCTGGGTTCTGTCTGTGTCAATCCGGCAACGTCCCCAAACATGCAGTCCAAAGGTGACTATGGCTGGGGTGGTGCTGCCGGCACGCGCTGGTGGGTAGACCCGGCGGAAGACCTCATGTGTGTCTACATGCAGCAGTTCATGCCGGGCGGACTCTACCCGATCCAGCAGTACCTGCGATCCCTGGTGCTGCAGGCCATCATTGACTAAACCCTCAGCGATACCCGAACAACGAAAGGCGAGAGGCGACCGGACCTGGGTAGCAGTGTTGTGCCGCATAAAAGCGCAGCGCCGCGGCGGGGGAGCAAGACCCGAAAGGGCTTGCGGAGGAGCAAGGGTAGCGGGGACCGCCGCAAGCCGCGGCAGAACGCTGCTGCCCAGGGCCGGTCGCTACACGATGCGGATGTAGAAGCTCACCGCAGAAATCCGGCCTGCCGCTGGAGCACATCCGTGGCTTCACTGACCAGCGAGGCAACAATATTCCGAACGGGTCGTATTTCGTTGAAGTAACCCACACTCTGTCCCGCCCCGGAATGTATCAGGGGTTCAATGTCGTGTTCTTCAATTGCGCCCAGCAGGTCCCCCACCAGTACATCCTGGTAGGGCATTTTGAGCGGAGCAGGCGCGTCTTCAGCTTCCCAGGCCTGGCTCCAGCCGGTGCGAACCTGGCGAAAAGTCTTGCCGGACTCTGACCGGGTGATCACCGTATCACCGCTGCCTGCTTCAAGCAGTTTGCGCGTGTTGACCGGGTGCATATGGCCCTGGTGTTCTTCCGAGAGCAGCCATGCCGTCCCCATCCACACGCCCTGTGCACCCATGGCCAGGGCGGCTGCAATATGTCGGCCGGTAGCCACTCCACCTGCAACCAGCACCGGGATGTCACCCGCTGCCTCCACAATCTGCGGCACCAGCGAGAAAGTACCAATTGGACCGGTATGGGCCCCGGCGTCGTAACCCTGCGCCACCAGGATCTCGACCCCCGCGTCTATGGCTCTCTGTACATGGTGGGGACTGCCGATCAGCGCGAGGGTAGTCTTGCCCTGCTCCCGTGCGGCAGACATGACATCTGCAGGTGCACCGATACCGCAGGCAAACATGTTGACTGAAGAGTCCAGCACAGCACGAATCTGATCACGTTCTATTTCGGCAGAACGGATGAACCGCGTCCGCATACCTGGCCCGCTGGGAGGTGGTACCTGGTATCGATCAATGATCTTCTGCACGAAGTCCTTGTGCGTTTGCGGTATCTCCGCCTCGATGGCCTCGCGGGAATTGTGCTCCGGCATGCCCGGCGGCAACACCAGGTCCACACCAAACGGCCGGTCGCCGACCAGTGCACGGATTTCGGCCAGTTCTGCCTCAATTTCATGCGGAAAACGTCGGGTGGCCCCGTAGACCCCGTATCCACCGGCATTCGAAATTGCCGCGACAGTAGCGACATCGTGCGCAAAACCAAAAATCGGGTAGCGGATACCCAATCGATCACAAATGGGGGACCATAACTCTGGCACCGTACTTACCTCCCTTAGCCGCTAGCGAAACACCGCGGCAAACTCATCCTCGTTAAATCCCACGAGCAGCGTTCTGCCTGCCCTGATGGTGGGTGCGCGCAGGTTGCCGGTTGGTCCGAGCATCGCGGCCACCGCATCGTCGGTAACCTTGTTGCCAAGGTCAAATCGTTCAACCTTCTTGCCTTTCATGGCGACAAGCGTGTCTGCCTCAGCGAGCAGCGCTTTCGCATCATCAGCCTGCAGTTTCCTGCTGGCGGGTACAGTTTCAGTAACTTCAATATGGCTGGCTTCCAGAAACCTGGATGCTTTGGTGCAAGTTGTTCAGCCCTTGCGAAAGTAATACCACTCGGCTTTGTTCACGGGACCTCCGGTAATGGGTAAAAGCTGATGATAACAGCGGGCCAGACCAGGTGGCAGCCTAGCTGTGTTTCCCGGCGTCCCACCCCTTGGCGGCCAGAGCGTTGCTGCCAAAAGCTTTTGGTGCATCTTCCAGTGTTGTGGCCATGGTGTCGTTCCAGCGGTTCAGGAAACCGAACATGGAAATGGTGGCGACAATCTCCACACACTGCCTCTCGGTGAAGTGGCGCTGCAGGTCAGCCATATGCTCAGGCAGCACCGCATTCGGCACCATGCCAGCATGCAGTGCCACGCGCAGCGCCGCACGTTCGGCATCGGTGAACAGGTCACTGGTTTCAAACTCGAAAGCAGCCTGGATCTTTTCAAGGGGCACACCACGCCTTTCCGCCGTGTGAGAAGTATGCGCCTGGCAATAGCGGCACCCGGCGGCATTGCTGACAACAAAAGCGATGAGTTGCTTCAGCCCGGCATCAACCTCACCGCCACCCAGCACTGTACCGCCCAGGGCACCAAAACTTTTCAGCAGGTCAGGCCAGTGAGCCATGGTCAGCATGCTGGAAGGGACAAAACCCATGCTGGCTTCCACGCCTTTGAACAGGGGTTCCATTTCCGGCAATTGTTCCCGTGATTTTGGCGGCACCAGCGTCATCGCAGTTTCCTCTGGATTAACAGAAAGCTAAGGGAACAAGCCCCGAGAACCGATAGTATGCAACAATCCCCGTTAAAACGGACAATCCGCCACCACCATGCGAGACAAGCCCACCTCAATTTCTCATAATCATCGGACGCAGCAGGACACTTTTAATGAATTTGTCGAGCGGTTCGATGATGCCATCGTGATCTATGGTGAGACCGGGTTTGTTGGCTGTAATGATGCCGCCATGAGACTGCTTGGCTACGATCAGCGCGAGCAACTGTTTGGCGCACACCCCGCGGATATCTCACCGCCCCACCAACCAGACGGACAGCCCTCGTTTGAAAAAGCGGAAGCCATGATTGCGCTGGCCTACCAGAACGGCAAACACCGGTTCGAGTGGACTCACAAGAATGCGGCGCAGGTGCCAATACCTGTTGAGGTGGTACTGACGCCAATGATGGTTGACGGCAAACCACAGATACATGCCGTTATGCGGGATATCAGTGAACACAAGGCCCTGCTGGACCAGCTTCACCAACTCCAGAAACTTGACGCCATGGGCAAGCTCGCCGGTGGCATTGCACACGACTTCAACAACCTGCTGGTGGTTGTGATGGGGCATGCCGAGTTGCTGCAGATTAGCCTCGCCGAAGATGAGGACAACCTGCGCCACGCCAACGAAATCTGGCGCGCCGGGGAGCGGGCCGCAACCGTTATCAAGCAACTGCTGGCGTTTGGCCGGAAACAGCCGGTAACCCGTCGCAGCCTGGATCTGAACGAAGCCATCAACCAGAGTATCGTGCTGCTGCAACCACTGCTGGGGGACGCTGTGGTGCTGGAGACCAACCTTGCACCCGGCACCCTCTGGATAAAAGCCGACCTGTCCCAGTTGGAACAGGTGCTCATGAACCTGGCAAGTAACGCCAGCGATGCCATGCCAGACGGTGGCAAGCTGACAATTCGTACATCAATTGAGCGGCTACCAGAACCCGTCGCTCGCCTCACCGTGTCAGATACGGGCGTGGGTATGGATGCGGATGTCCTTGCGTGTGCTGTAGAACCTTTCTTTACGACCAAACCTGTTGGCAAGGGAACGGGCCTTGGGCTGTCGTCCGTCTATGGCATTGTGACGCAGAACGAAGGCTCGCTGGAACTGGACTCGAGCCCGGAAGAAGGCACAACCATCATTATCTCGTTTCCGATCTGCTTGCCGCCGGACGGGCACATGGCACAGGTTAAACCTGAAGGTGATGCCAACGGGGCGGGCACCGAGACCATCTTGCTGGTGGAGGACGACGAGGCAGTATTCACTCTGACCAGGAGCCTGCTGCTGGATGCCGGGTACCAGGTCATTGGTGCCCATGATGGCGCTGAGGCCTGGGCGCTGTTGCAACGTGGCATTCGGGTCCAACTCGTGCTGAGCGACGTGTTTATGCCCAACAAGACCGGCCCACAACTGCTGGCCGCCATGAGGACCTTACCCGAAATGCCCCCAATCCTGTTCATGTCAGGCTACACTGGTGACCAGCTTCGCGAAAGCCAGGGGCTCGACAACCATCCGCTTCTGGAGAAACCTTTTACCGCAGAAGAACTACGCCGGCACGTCAGGCAGATCCTGGACGCAGGTCGAGGCCAGGCGGATTCAGATGCCGGGTCATGAAAACGCTGTTGGGATCAGCAACATAATCTGCAAAGGGTTCGCAGTAATCAAAGCCGAAACGAAGGTAGAGGGCCCGGGCTGGCGCAAATGCGGCCATTGATCCCGTCTCGAGAAATAGCTGCTCGTAACCTCTATCCCGCGCCGTTTCGAGAAGATGGCCCAGCAAGGCACTGGCAACACCCCGACGCAGGTGCCGTGTTACTGTCCGCATGGACTTTAACTCGCCCTGATAATTGCCCAGTGCCTTGAGCGCGACGCACCCCAGGAGTTCACCCTGCTCACGTGCAGTCCAGAAGGTCAGCCCAGGTTGGGCAAGCCCGGCCGCATCCAGGGCGTGTATGCTTTCAGGCGGCGAGTGCCGCGCCATGTCCAGCAGGTGGTCCGCCATCAGCTTACTGACGTCAGCACGGCTCGGGCTGTCAATGGATATCTGCAGGGCACATTCCTCCGGCGTTACGGAGACTTGAGTTTACCTCAGTCTGATCAATGACGACCAAGACCGGATGACCCGGGCTCTGGTTGACAAAGAACCGCTACCAGTTCGCGGCCGATGCTCTGGGCAAGACCCGATCTGGCATGACGTGCCGAATGCGCCGCTCCTGGGGTAACCCTTTCCAGTGCGTCGCTGCGACTCGTTTACTGAAAGGCAAACCCCTGTATGTGTCGACTTTTTTTACAGGATAGTGGCTTTGGAGATTTCAACCCATTGAATTTTATCCAGGTTCGGCATTGGCTTGGTTATTGCTTTCTATCTATATTCAGGCGTACCCGGTTACTAAGCTCATGCATTGCCGTAGCTAGTAGAAGGTTGATACTAAGGAAAATATTGCTAACCACCCCTGAGGAGGCTCGCGATGAAAATATCCCGAAAACTATTTTGCCTGCTGGCACTGATGAGTGCAGCCATTCCAACTTCCGTGCAAGCCGGAACCGTCACCTGGAAATTTACCGGTAGTGTCGTAAACCTGGTGGGAGACGGTACTTACTGGTCCGATCTTGGAGTGAGTTTAACCGATACCGTATCGGGCGAAGTTACTTTTGATCCAGACGCCGCAGGCGCGACTGCTTCCTTCGGAACAGATGAGACGGGTGGCACAACTTTCCAGTCTCTTTTCAATCCTGCGTTCGCCACAATTTCGAACGTTATGGTCAATGGATCGTCCTACAACCCAAATTACAATGGAATGGTTTCGAGACTAAGAACAAATCTCAATACAACTTCCACCAACTTTGGCATCCCCACTGCAGATCCGTACGACACATTTGCAATTGATAACTTTGAACTCGGGTTCCAAAGATTTCAGGTCGTCAGAATTACAGCGTCGCCAGCAGGAAATGGCATTATTCCGCAAACCTATTTCCCCTCAAATGTGCCCGATCTCGATGACCTGCTTCAGGCACACTACTATATTCAGGAAGTCGATGGTCAGGGAGCTTTATCGGGGCTCATGACTTATTGGACGTCAGTGGAACAGGTTCCAGAACCCGGCATGATCAGTCTCTTACTTGTTGGTTTGCTAGGACTGGTATCCACCAGGAATCTACGAGGAAGGACCGGTGACTACAGCTGGGGCTAAGCCGGTCCACATGTGATCAAGCGCGGAAATTGCGGCCGCGCTCAATACCCTTTCAGCCGGGATCATGCCTGCTACCAGTAGACTGCCAATAATTGGTTACGCCGAATCTTGAATCGATCTTTAAATCACTCTGCGGAGGATTGGTTCGATCTTCATATTCACTCCCTATGATGTTCTCCAGGTGCTTCCCCCACCTGAAGGACCTCGGTCCTTCTACCCCCGACCCCCGGTTCGTTGCGACGCGGCGCCCGGGGGTCCCCCTTTCCGGCAAAGGTCACATCCCTCCATGGTCAAGGAGACTTGGATTTACCTGAGTCTGATCAATGGCGACCAAACCTCAATGACCTATGCTGATTTGCAAAAGAGGGGTTCCATGGTTCATGAACGGGAACAGAACAGAAGAAGCCAGGGACCTGGCAGAGGCGTTGCTTCGCATCAGACGTGATATGCAGCGTTATGAGGCACAGTTTCAGCATCTGCTCCCGGCGCCCGATACCGGTTTCAAGGAAAGTGCCCTGAACCTGTTGCACTATCTCGCCCTGCGACAACAGGACCTTAGACCCATACAGCCCCGCCTTACCGCGCTTGGCCTGTCGTCACTCGGACGGGCAGAGTCAAATGTCATGCACACCGTTGACAGCGTCCTGGAAACGCTATGCCATCTGGCCGGTCAGCCAGGTCCGGCGCACGGCAATCGGGAAAATGGCAAGGACACTGCAAGCTCACCGCTCGATGAACACACCCGGCAATTGCTGGGACCACAGCCGGGCGGTCGCACTGTCAGGATTATGGTCACCATGCCGAGCGAAGCCGCCAGCAACTACCAACTGGTTCATGATCTCCTCGCCGCTGGCATGGACTGCATGAGAATCAATTGCGCCCATGATGACGCGACAGCCTGGGCGCGGATGATCAGCCACCTTGAGCAGGCCAGGCGAGCACTGAATCGGCCCTGTCGCGTCCAGTTGGATCTGGGTGGACCCAAACTGCGAACCTGCGACATTCACCAGCGCCTGACCGTGCTTCGCCTTAAACCCCGCCGCGATACCTCTGGCCAGGTGACCGAACCCGCGAGACTGTTGCTGGTCAGCGACGCGACGCCGCTGCCTTCGGGTGTTGCCTGTGGCCGGGTAGAGCCAACCTGGCTCAACGGGCTTGTTGTCGACGACACCATCCGGCTCACCGATGCCAGGGGTGCCCGCAGGAAGTGGCGGGTAAGCCAGGTGTCCGAGGGTTACGCAGAGATTGAAGCCAGCAAGACGGCCTACCTGAGACCGGGCACCCTGCTATACCTTGATCGCAGCGGCAAGCCCACAACACCCATCATCGAACTGCCTGTTCGTGATGGCACGGTCAGGTTGTGGCGCGACGACGAATTGGTCATCACCCGGACGCCTGCTGTAGCAGGCACGAACCGCAGTGTTGGCTGTACGCTGCCCCAGGTGTTTGATGATGTAAAGGTCGGTGAACCCATACTATTTGATGACGGCCGTATTGCCGGCGTCATCAAGGACATCCGGGCGGATCAGGTCACCGTGACAATCACCCGGGCACAACCCGATGGTTCCAATCTTGGTGTCGACAAGGGAATCAATCTGCCGGAAAGTCACGTCAACCTGCCGGCCATTACAGACCGCGACCGGGTGGACCTGTTATTTGCCGCTGAGCACGCGGACATTATCGGGCTTTCGTTTACCAACACGCCGGAAGACGTGATTGCCCTGCACGACCAGATAGCGGCAGCCGGCGACAATCGCCCCGGTATTGTATTGAAAATCGAGACTCGCCGCGGCTTCGAGAACCTGCCGGCCATCCTGCTGGCTGCCATGCGGTCGCCCGGCTGCGGCGTCATGATCGCGCGGGGTGACCTGGCGGTCGAATGTGGTTTTGTCCGGCTAGCAGAGGTACAGGAAGAAATCCTCTGGCTGTGTGAAGCGGCACATGTACCGGTGATCTGGGCAACCCAGGTGCTTGAATCCCTGGCTAAAGACGGGATGCCATCACGCGCCGAGATCACCGACGCGGCCATGGCGGATCGCGCGGAATGTGTCATGTTGAACAAGGGCCCGCACATCACTCACGCGGTGACCATGCTGGATGACATTCTGACGCGGATGCAGTCCCACCAGTCAAAAAAGCGCGCCATGCTGCGGGAACTGCACATCGCCCATCGGCTGGATAGCTGATGCCCGCCGGTTAGCGGATCCAGCTCTACTTGAAATGTGGCATCATGATGACCTGAATGCAGGGGGGGTTGCACAATGGTCAAGGTTGTTCTGCACCAGTTCCAGTTTTCCCACTTCAATGAAAAGGTGCGGTGGGCCCTCGCCCACAAGGGCGTTCTGCATGATCGAAAGAGCTACTTACCAGGCCCACACATGCCGTCCATCAGGCGACTGTCCGGGCAAACGTCAACGCCAGTGATGGAATGGGATGGCACTGTTATTGCCGGTTCCGCACGGATCATTGAGTTCCTTGAGAAACAGGTGCCAACCCCAATCCTGTTTCCTGGTGACGCGATGCTGAGGCAGCGTGCAATGGAGCTTGTCACCTGGCTTGATGCCGAGGTTGGTCCAGCAAACCGTACAGTCCTTTTTGCCGCACTCATCAACGAAAGTCGCTACATGACCAGCATGTTTTCCAGGGACAAGTCTTTGCCAGTCCGGTTGCTTTACCGGCTTAGCTTTCCGCTGGCCCGCGGCCTTATTGCACGCGGTAACGGTGTGAATCCTGAAAACGTCAAAAAATGCCGCGCCACAACCGCAGGGGCGCTGAACAGGATTGGTCAATTGTCCGAAACGACCGGATACCTGGTGGGAGATAGTTTTTCTGTTGCGGACCTCACGGCCGCCTCGCTCTTTGCTCCGCTGGCAAACCCGGACCATCCGGATATGGCGCGGCCAACACCCATCCCACCTGGTGTGACTGACGTGCTGCGTGAGTATGCGGATCACCCGACGATCCAGTGGGTAAATTCGATGTACGAGAAACATCGTCCGGTTTGATGCGTTTAGAAGCCGAGTCTGGGCACTGACATCAGCATGCCAGGTTTAATCAGGTGTTCTTTGGACTGATCAGTTTCCTGACAGGGACGCACTGGGCGCATGTCGAGATAACTTACACTTTGGCAAATGATCTGCTCCCGATCGGCAATAACCAATTGTTTTTACATATTTTTGTGTGCCTGGCGCAGTATTTGCAGCCCTCAGGCTACTGAGAAATTGATGAGACACCTGAATGAAGTATTTCGCATCCATGGCTGCATTACTGGTACTGCTCGCAACCAGCGCCGCACAGGCTGGCGTAATCGCCAACACGTCAATCACCGCCAGCACCACCCTGATTGAACGCCCGTCCCTCGTGCCTGGTGATACCTGGGCTGTGGGAGAACTGGTTGATGGCATCATCTCCGATGCCTACCCCTTCTTCGGTTTTGTCTCGACTTCGACTTCCGGCACCATCCATCTGACGCTTGATGGACTCTACGACCTCAATGAGTTTCGTCTCTGGAACGACCTGAACGTACTGGATGAAGGTGTTCGCACTTTCCGCCTGGATTTTTTTGACGAGAACAGTAGCCTGCTCAGTTCAACCGGCGTCTTTACCGCGGTCAGCCAACTTGCCGTACAGGTCTATGGCTTTGGCACGGTTGCCGGCGTCAAGTCCGTGGACCTTGTCATACTCAGTTCAAACCTGCAGATAGAGATTCGCGAGGTTGGTTTGTCCGGCACACCTGTTGCAGTGCCAGCGCCAGCCGGTCTCGGTGTTCTGCTGCTGGGACTTGTGATCATGCGCCTCAATCGTCGCCCCGCATTGGCCTGACAGTTTTCCGGAAAGCGCTAGCCCGCTTCGCTCACCAAACTGGTCGATGACTGGATTCTGAGGGAGATTATCGAACAACGACGGGTTTCCACCGGTTCATCCAGGTGGTGTCAGGGCTCGATTGACGAGTTGAAGCCCGAAGTGGTCCGATTTCATACCTAACTATGTTAATAAGGGGCAGTTAGAGCGTGGATGACCCCGACAACCTGTGCCGTGAGAGATTTCTCTGGGTTTTGGGTTGTTATCCCGGTGGTGCCCAGGCGGGATAGCGACGGAGATTGGCCAGGATCTGCGAGAGGTCGTTTACATAGGGACAGGCTTCGGAGAATGAGAGCCAGACCTTGCGAACGGATATCCGGATTCGCGCACCGATCTTCAACAGTTTTGCCCGAATGGTAGTGCACTGCGCCTTGGCATGCCGGGTTCCGTCGAGGCCCAGCCGACGCAGCCCGTACATCAGCAGGTAGGCAAACGATGAGAAGTAAAGCCGCAATTGATTTGCATGCAATGTCGCGGTGCTGGTGCGATCGGCGAACAGGCCCAGTTGCTGTTCCTTGATGCGGTTCTCCATCTCTCCCCGGACGCAGTAGAGCTTTTCGTACATGTGTTTGGCGCCCGCCCGCTTGTATGACAGGTTGGTGACGATGTACCGCGGATTCTCCTTGCCCGGTAGGCACTCCGCTTTGCCGATCACACGTCGCTCCCGCGTCCATGTCTTGCGGGTGCGGTAGCGGAAGTCGCGGTATTGTCGCGCTGCCTTGCCGGTGCGTTCATGTTCAGCGCGGGCCAGCGCCATTTCCCGCCCCAGAGCCCGCCGCAACCGCGCATTTCGCGCCAGGCCCAACAGGTAATAGACGCGATTCTCCTCGCACCAATTCATGATGCTGTCGCGGCAAAAGCCGGAATCGCCCCGGATGACAATGCGTGTTTTTGGCCAGCGTTGCCGGATCTGGCCGACAATTCGCTCCAGTTCCTCGACGCTGCCTGCCGCACCATCCTGGTTCGACGGCCGCAGCCGGGCGCACAGCAGATGCTCACCGCAGAAGATGTACAACGGCAGGTAACAGTAGCAGCGATAATAACCATGGAAGAAGCGGCCTTCCTGGTGGCCATGCAGCGGATCATCAGTCGCGTCCAAATCCAGCCAGATCTCGCTTGGCGGGGTCCCATAAGACTCGAGGAACACATCGACAAGGAGTCGATCCGCATGCCCAGGGTCAAAAGCAATTTTCTTATAGCGATGAGCAGCTGCCGACTCGGTGGTACTGAGTTCCAGGCGATTCAAAGTGTTAGAGCCCGCTAGCGGCTTTCCCTTGTCCCGCGCTTTCTCCCGATGCTCACCCGTCAAATCACGCTTGCCCACAAGCAGCGCCAGCAGGCTGTCGGCGCGAAGGCTGTCATGGTCATTCAGATCCTCGTATCCCAGCGCAAGACCGTAAACGCGTTGCGCTACGAGTTCATGGACACGGTGCTCGATCTTGTCCGGACGGCGGTAGTCCGTGAAGCAGTCGCCCAGCCGATCAAGCAATCCAAGGCGCGTATCGACCTCCCTCAGGAGCAACCCTCCACCGTCCGAAGTGATGCATCCACCATCGAAACGACCGATAACGTCGCGTGAACCAAAAGCGTGAAATTCGAGCTGGGTAGGATTACACTCTGTTGTCATAGGCCTTTCTCTGTTCGTGTTTGTAAGTACTTGGTCGTACTCACTTTATGCAACAGATTAAGGCCTATTTCCATTCTTTTGGTGACATTTCCGGGCTAGGTTCATACGTGTAGTCAACAGATTCCGGCTTACGCCCACAAAAAGATGTTATTGACTGTTGATTAGCACCCCCCTGCGGGGGAACTCCTGTCTTTGAAATTCCAACGTGAAGACTGCCTTTCTCGAGTCTTTTTGGGCTCACTAAAATCGCTTTGGAAAAAGGCGAAGTGGTTTTCATAGCGTAATGTTATTAGCCACAGCAGCGCAGTGCCGGTAGAATACTGTACATATAAACAGTAGTCTGGTTAGTTCAATGAACCATCCATCTCCCGTTACTCACCGCTCCATCGACCAGTTGGAGGATGAAATCATCTCTTTGTCGCAGCGCATGAACGCACAGGAATTCGAGTTCCTGGTGCTGGTGCGCGAGTTTGATATCCGGCAGGGCTGGAGGGCCTATCACTTCAACAACTGTGCTGAGTGGCTCAACATGAAGTGCGGCATTACGCTGGCAACCGGGCGGGAAAAAGTGCGTGTGGCAACCGCATTGTATGACCTGCCGAAGTGTTCGAAAGCATTTGCCGAGGGGCGGTTGTCCTACTCCAAGGCCAGGGCGTTAACGCGCGTGGCTAACCCGCTGAATGAACAGGAACTGCTGGATTACGCGCTGCCGCGAACGGCGTCGCAGGTGGAGGAATATTGCCGGCAACTGCGCAATGCTGACAGGCGCGCCTCAACGCCAGACGCGCAACGTGCGTATGCCTCGCGGTACCTGAGCTGCACGGACAATGGTGATGGCACGCTGTCCATCAATGTCGAATTGCCGAAAGAAATGGCGGACCTGGTGATGAAGGCCATCGAAGTGGCTGCCGCGGATTGCCCACCACCCGTGCAAGCAGATAACGATAATGCCTCTTTCTTTGCCCAACAGGCTGATGCGCTGGTGCAGGTGGCGCATGAATATCTTGCGGGCGGTGCGGGCAAGGTGCTGTCGACGGCTGATAACTACCAGGTGATGGTGCATGTTGATGAGCTGGCATTGCGGGACATGGGCGGCAAGAGTGATCTGCCGGTGGAGTCAGTACGGCGGATCTGTTGTGACGCGAGTATCACAGAGGTGACAGAAGATAACGCGGGCAATCCCCTGGCGACCGGAAGGAAGCACCGGGTCGTGCCGCCGGCATTGAAGCGTGCGCTCCTGGCGCGCGACCGGCACTGTCAGTTTCCGGGTTGCTCACACGAGAAATGGCTGGACGCGCATCACGTGATGCATTGGGCAGACGGCGGCGAGACAAGCCTGGCCAACACCATGCTGCTGTGTTCGAGGCATCACCGGCTGTTGCACGAAGGGGGCTACACTATCGAGAAGAACTTTCGTGGCGAGTGGTACTTTCGGCATGCGAACGGCCGTGCGATTGCGTCTTTTCCGCTGTATCCCCCGGGGGATACAGACGCATCACGTGATGCGCGGGGAGATACAATCCGGCAACTGCGGCCGAGGTATGGCACTTGATCAGTTAACGGTGTGTCCATTCTGACAATGCTTGCCTGACTTCGATTGCCGGCTATTTGTCGATGATGGCACCCAGGCGCTTGCAGACTGTCTCCAAAATCTGGATACGCGCAAACTTCTTGTCGTTACCTGCAACCAGGGTCCAGGGCGCGTGGGTAGTACTGGTATGCGCCACCATATCGTTAACAGCCTGTTGGTAGGCATCCCACTTTTCCCGGTTACGCCAGTCTTCCTCGGTAATCTTGTGCTGTTTGCGGGCGTCAAGCTTACGGGCCTCAAAGCGGGCAAGCTGCTCTTCGGCGCTGATGTGCATCCAGAACTTCATGACAGCCGTGCCATGTTCAATCAGGTGGCCCTCAAACTGATTGATCTCCTGATAGGAGCGCAGCCACTCGTGATGGTCGGCAAAACCCTCAACCCGCTCGACCAGCACCCGCCCATACCAGGAACGGTCGTACATGGTCATGTAACCGGCCCGCGGCAGGTGCCGCCAGAATCGCCACAGGTAATGGTGGGCAAGTTCCTCATCCGTCGGCGCGGCCACAGGGATGACCCGGTAAAGTCGCGCATCCACGGCTGCGGTAATACGTCGGATTGAACTGCCTTTGCCACCCGCATCCCAGCCTTCAAAAACCAGCACGGCGTTTTTTTTCTGGTTGTGCATGGTCCAGGCCAGGCCATGCAGCTTTTTCTGCAGGTTCTTGAGACGCTTTTCATATTTCTCGTCATCAAGCGCCTGCGACAGGTCCACGCTATCGAGCACGGTTTTTTCGGCCGCCGGGTCAGTCAGGGTCACAATAGCGCGCTGGGCTGCCGTCTCTGCTTCTTTGTCTACTTTCGCTGCCAGCTTTTCTTCCAGCGTCGCAATCAGAATCCGACCCGTTTCAATATCGCGGTAACGTGAATCGGTTGCCTCAACAATGTGCCATGGGGCAACACCGCTGTCGGTCTGGCGAATCGCTCGCTCCGAAACCTTGGCAAAGCGGTCATACGACTTTGCATACTCCTCAAGCAGGGGGGACTTCTTGAATTTGGCGATGCTGACATCTTTCTTGAGGCGCTGCTGCTGTTCATCTTTCGACAGGTGGAACCAGAGTTTGACGATCATGCAGCCGTCGCGCGAGAGCGTGACTTCATGTTCTGCAATTCTTTGCAGCGCCTGGTCAAATTCACTGCCTGTCGTTTTTTCAAAGGCGTGATCAACAATCGGCCGCGTGTACCAGGACCCAAACAGGACGCTGATGGTTCCCCGGGCCGGCAAGGTTCGCCAGAACCGCCAGAACCTGGGTCGCTCCCGTTCCTCATCGGACTCATCAAAGAAGGCATGGGTCTGAACATCGCGGGTGTCAAACCACCGGTTGAGCGCGTCCACGACCTCCCCTTTACCTGCACCTTCAACACCCGACACGATAATGATCAGAGACTTGTCACTGGCGCGCAGTTCCTGCTGCAAATCCAGCAACCGGTGATGAATCTCCGGCTCAATATCCCTGTAGGCCGCTTTCCCAAGCTTCCTTCCTGCTTCTGCTGCTTCAAACATCACGCACCCCACACCTGCATAAACACACGCTAGTATGCAATGTCTTCCCTGTTCGGCGTTGATACAGGTCAACCGGGGCTGTTTTCAGGTCTCCGGGGGTTGACCAGCGCCGCGGGTCCTTTTATCTTGACCCTGTCTCCTGCTGGAAGTCCGATGGATAACTGATACATAAATCCCCACTGACACCTGCCGGCGCCATGGCGCGGGCACTGGCGTTATTTGTTACCGGAGATATGTATGCCCATCCCCACCGACATTGTCCTGCAGGACCTGACTTTCTATTACGAAGGAGCCGAAAGCCCGCTTTTTCGGCATCTCTCGCTCTCATTTAGGCCGGGTTTCACCGGTATCATTGGCGCCAATGGTGCTGGCAAGACCACGCTGCTTCGCCTTGTCAGCGGCCAGCTTAAGCCCACCGGCGGTGCCATCCTGGGTGGGCAAAACACCGTCTACTGTGAACAGCGTACCGATGAGCCGCCAGTCGCCCTGCCGGAATTCCTGGAAGACTATACCAGCGAGGCCCACCTGTTGCGGCAAAAGCTGGCAATCGACCTGGACTTTGGTCTGCGCTGGCACCTACTCAGCCACGGTGAGCGCAAGCGCACACAGATTGCCACGGCACTCTGGCAGGCGCCCAACGTCCTTGCGCTGGACGAGCCAACCAATCACATTGATGCAGACGCGCGTCAGTTGCTGGTTGACGCCCTGGACGGATTCAGGGGCATTGGCCTGCTCGTCAGTCATGACCGAGCCCTGCTTGATCGCCTGTGCGAAAGCTGCCTGTGGCTTGAGCCGCCGGATGCCAGGGCATTTGCCGGCGGGTTTACCGAGGCCAGTCGCGCCCGCGAAGAGCAGCAAAGGGCCGCTGTCCATGAACGGCAGCGCGCCAGCCGTGCCTTTACAAAATTGCGAAAAGAAACCGGCGTCCGGCGTGATAAGGCCAACCGCGCCAATCAGGAGCGATCCAAACGGGGACTTGCGCCCAAAGACGCTGACGGCAGGAGCAAAATAGACCTGGCACGGGCTTCCGGCAAGGACGGGCAGGCCGGCCGCCTGTTGCGTCAGTTGGACGGTCGACTCTCCCGCCTGAAAGAGACCCTGGATGCCAGCGCCGTACCAAAGACCTGGGAAACCGGCATCTGGCTTGAAGGTGAGGCTTCCCGGCGCAATAGGGTCCTGCATGTGCCAGATGGTGATATTTTGGCTGGCACACAGCGGCTGGGATTCCCGACCCTGTCGGTTCAACCGACAGACAGGATTGCCATTACCGGCCCAAACGGCGCCGGCAAAACCACCCTGCTGAATCACCTGCTCCAGTTTGCCAGCATCAGCCCCGACAGGTTGCTGTTTATCCCACAGGAAATTGCCGCGACAGACGCCCGGCAGTTGATTGATGAGATTCGCAGGCTGCAAAAGGAACAACTGGGCCAGGTCCTGACCCTGGTGAGTCGGCTGGGATCACGGCCGGAGCGTCTTCTTGAGACGGTGACCCCCAGCCCCGGAGAAACGCGCAAGCTGATGCTGGCGTTGGGCATGCTGCGTGTGCCCCACCTGATTGTCATGGACGAACCAACCAACCATATGGACCTGGCGTCCATCCTGGCGCTGGAAACTGCGCTCAGCGATTGCCCTTGTGCACTTTTGCTCGTCAGCCATGACACGGATTTCCTGCAGGCGCTGGCCCTGATCAATTGGCATATCAACGTCATCTCCCCTGGTTATTGTGAGCTCAGCATCAACAGTTGGCACAGGCCCCAGACTTCCTGAACCCCCGCATCACTGTCGAAAATTTTTACAACCGCAGGCTCATTCGTCCGGGCCTGCCACTTACCCTTTTGTTTTTAATAGGTTTTCTGTCTCTGGCGTGAAAATTGCTTTTAACAAATTAAAGACCACCGCCTCGCGAGGACAAGAACATGTTTCGACTCGGTTTGGGCGTGATCCTGGGGACACTTGCATTTCAGGCCGCGGCGCTTGAGATATATATCGACCAGGACTCCACCTTCAAGTACATCAATGCCAGCAGCGCAACCACAATCGGCGCGCCTGCCGCGGACTGGTACACCAGTGGATTTGATGACTCGTCCTGGTACGAGGGTCCAGCCCCGTTTTCCAGCGGCGCCACCAGCAGCACCATCGGGAATCTGGCCAACGTGGCAGACCCGTTTGATGGCCCCGCTGATCCGATTCCCACTGCCTATACCTACTGGCAGGTCAACTACGACCCCTACCTGCGAACCACGTTTAACCTCACCGAGCAGACGGATCTGACGGTCTGGCTGGCCGTGGATAATGGCATCAACAGCATGTACATCAACGGCACTCTGGCAACCGCCGGTGTCAACGCCGAGGGCGCGGCCTTCCGTTGGGAACACGTCTTCGACATTGACGCTGCCTATACCGTTGTTGGCGAAAACACCTTTGCGCTGCAATTGGAGGATCACGGTGGCGCAACCGGTTTTGTGATGATGATCACGGGAGACGCGCCGGGTACACAAACGGAATTTACCACCAATCCGCCCGCCGCAGTGCCCGCGCCTGGTAGTCTGGGCCTGCTCGTCCTCTCTTTGCTGGGTGTGGTAGCAACCCGCAAAGCACGCACCTGAATCCACCAGGGCAGTAACCTCCGGGTCAGCGCAGAAAACCATCGCGTTTCTGCGCTGACCACAGGATTAAAACGCTTCCCGCCCCTAAAATCCCTGACTGCACCCGTACACCGGAAGCAGGCGTACACCGGGCGTGTATAATGCGCGCCCCAGACTGCACCGGATTCCCATGAGCGCCATCGTCAAAATCAAACCAGGCCGCCACAAGCCCATTGTTAATCAGCACCCGTGGATATTTTCCGGGGCAATCGGCTCCGTCCGGGGTAATCCGGGGCCAGGAGACATTGTCACAGTTGTTACCAGCGACGACAAATTCCTCGGGCGTGGCTACTGGAATGAAGCCTCCCAGATACAGGTTCGCCTGCTTACCTTTCGTGACGAGGAAATCGATTACGACTGGTGGCATCGCACCCTGAAACAGGCAATCGATGCCCGTGCGCACCTGGCAGCAACCACCAACGCCTATCGAATTGTCAACGGCGAGAATGACTTCATCCCCGGCCTGGTCGTCGACAGGTATGGCGACTGGCTGGTCATACAGGCATTGACGCTGGGCATCGATGTCTGCAAATGGCAGATAGGCGAGATCCTGAACGAACTGCTGGCCCCGCGCGGTCTGTTTGAGCGCAGCGATGTGGACGTGCGTGAGCGTGAGGGCCTGGAACAATCCACGAGTGTGCTGATTGGTGAGGTGCCACCCGCACTTATCGAGATAAACGAAGGACCACGTATCCTCGTGGATGTCCATAACGGTCACAAGACGGGCTTCTACCTCGACCAGCGTATGAACCGCCGGATTGCTCTTGAACTGGCCGAGCGGCGTGCAGGCGACTACGCCTTGCTTAACCTGTTCAGCTACACCGGCGGCTTTGCACTGCATGCCCTGCAGGCGCACAACGTCCACGCCACCAACCTTGACGCCTCAGCAGACGCGCTTGCCATTGCACGCAAGAACGTTGAGCTGAACGGCTATGGTGAAGATCGTGTCGACTATGTCCAGGCAGATGCGTTTCAATGGCTGCGGGAAGCCGTTCAGCGGGGCGAGAAATACGACCTTGTCGTGTTGGATCCCCCAAAGTTTGCCCAGAACAAGCGCCAGGTTGAAGGTGCCTGCCGGGGTTACAAGGATCTCAACCTCAGCGCATTTCGCCTGACCAAACCCGGCGGCTACGTGATGACCTACTCCTGCTCCGGCGCCATCTCGGCGGATCTCTTCCAGAAGGTGGTTTTTGGGGCCCTGGCGGACAGCGGCCGGCAGGGCCAGATTGTCAGGCACCTGGGGCCGGGCGAAGATCATCCGGTGGCCCTGACATTTCCCGAGGGTGCATACCTGAAAGGGCTGCTTGTCAGGGTTATCTGATTTCGCCGACCGACGCCAGACGGAGAGAGGGAACAGCCATGTCAAAATCAAGGAAACCAACAGGTTCATTAAGGGATCAGCTGTTGCAGGCGGGCCTGGTCACAACCAAGCAGGCAAAAAAAGCTGAAAAAGCGGCCCAGAGACAGGACCTGAGGGTCAGAAAAGGGGTTGAGGTCGACCAGGACCGGCTTGCGGTGGAACAGGTGCGGCTCGCCAAACTGGAACGCGACCGGGAGATCAATGCCGAACTGCACCGCAAGGCGCAGCAGAAGGCACTGCGCGCCCAGGTCCGTCAATTGATTGCCTCCAATTCGAAACGCCTGGCAGGGGATATTGCCTACAACTTCACTGACGACAACAAGGTGAAGACGATCTACATCTCCGCTGTCAACAAGTCTGAACTGAACAAGGGCTACCTGGCGATTGTTCGCACCGACGAGGGTTATGACCTGGTACCCGAACCCGTTGCCACCAAAATCCGGCAGCGACAGGCTGATGCCGTGGTGTACCTGTATGACCGCAGTGCGGACGTCATGGATGAAGACGACCCTTACAAGGACTATCCCATCCCAGACGATTTGGAGTGGTAGCAGAAGGGTCCTCAACCCCGGCCGCGCAACTCTGGCATACCCGGCGGACGGGAAAGTACCGGCGCATGACACAGCCGCTCAAGTTCATCCCGTTCGCGCTGGTTGAGCAGCGCAGGCACCGGTGCCGTGCGATAAGCCTCCGTAATTGGCTGCTTGTCGATCATGGGCACAACCCAGGCAGGTGCAACCGCATTCAGTATTGCGATGCGGTCATGGCCGCTCACATTGAGCTCGTAACATGCCCGGTGCCAGGTCCGTGCGTCATAAATGACCGCCGCGCCCGCCGACGCAACAATCTGCCTGACATCCCGGTGCAGACCTGCCCCCATTCGGGTGCCATCCGCGTTGAATTCCCTTGAAGGCCCCCGGCAGAGCCTGTGCGAGCCTGGCAGGAATTGGGTGCCTGCCGTCTCCGGCGTAAAGGGATCAATACAGACATTAAACTGCGCCCCAAGGACTGGCGATTCTGGCCAGTTGTCGTCCGGAAAAACGCCGGGATGATAAGGATAATCGCTGTGCCAGCCCCCGCGTGGATGTTTGCCCAACAGTTTGCCCGCTGGTTTCAGGGTTGTGATGATGGGCTGGTGGCAGTAGTGAATCTCTTGCGTGTCCAGGTACTGCCTTAATAACCAGAGGGCTAACGGGTGACTCGATGCCCGGGCAAGTTCAGGTGCCCAGAGCAGCCCCGTGGATATCCAGAAGTGCCCGTCGGTTGGCGACTCATCCGCGTGGTGCCGCGCGCGCTCGACGGCAATCTTCTCTTTCAGTGTGGCGATGTCTGCCGGGCTCATCACGTTGCTGATGACAGTCATGCCCTGCCCACGCAGTTCAGCAAGATGGTCTGAAGGCAATCGCTCCGGGCCTGCCACCAGTCTTGCGTCGGCCAGGTCGGCCGCCGCAAGGCGCCGCCCCGATACCGCGTTTACGACCTTGCCATCAACCCGTTGCCAGACGCTGGCATCACCGGCATCGGTACCGTAGGCCCCGTCTGAAGACAGTAACAAACCGTCCGGATTCAGAATATACACATAGGCAGACACAGGACCTCCAGCAGGCTTTCAACAGCGCTAGAGGATAGCTGAACCACTTGCCAAATGGCATCACGAGTGATTTATTGGTGCCTCATT
This sequence comes from Pseudomonadota bacterium, assembly GCA_047947185.1. Lineage (GTDB taxonomy): Bacteria > Pseudomonadota > Gammaproteobacteria > Pseudomonadales > Azotimanducaceae > JANQJA01. The sequence goes on along the minus strand of CP170502.1, from coordinate 4,090,493 downwards.
CAAGGAGGGACACCATGAATTTTGAATTCTCAGACGAGCAGAACATGCTCCGCGAACAGGCGCAGGGATTCCTGCGCGACAACTGTCCGTTTTCCGTGACCCGGGCCATTGTTGATGGCCACGAACCTTACGACAGGTCGCTGTGGCAGAAAGTAGCGGAAATGGGCTGGCTGGCGGCGGCAATCCCTGAAGAGTACGAGGGACTGGGGCTTGGTTACCTGGAACTCTGCGTGATTGCCGAGGAACTCGGTCGCGTGGTTGCGCCCATTCCGTTCTCCTCATCTGCCTATCTTGCCGTTGAGGGGCTGCTTGCGGCGGGCACCGAGGCGCAAAAGAACGCCTGGTTGCCAAGACTCGCCAGTGGTGCGGTGATTGGTACCCTGGCGGTTGCTGAGCAGGCCGGACAGTCTTCACCGGAAGACCTGGCCACTGCCGCAACCGGCACCAGGCTGACGGGCACCAAGGTGCCGGTGCCTGATGGGGATGTTGCTGACCTGGCCATTGTCATCGCCCGCTCGGGCAACGGCGACGGCGCCAGCGCTTACCTGGTTGATCTGACACAGGACGGCGTATCAAGGGAGACTGTACCCACGCTGGACCCCAGCCGTTCTCACGGCAAGATCACGCTGAATGGTGCCGAGGGAGAACTGCTCGGCAAGGACGGTGAAGGCTGGGCGCTGCTGCAGAATCTTTACAACCGTGCCGCCATACTGTTTGCCTGGGAACAGGTGGGAGGGTCCGAGACCGCGCTCAACATGGCCAGGGAATACGCCATGGGTCGCTACGCCTTTGGTCGGCCCATCGCGGGTTACCAGGCAATCAAACACAAGCTTGCCAACATGTATGTCAACAATACCCTGGCCCGGTCCAACTGCTATTACGGCGCCTGGGCCCTGTCGACCAATGCCAGCGAGTTGCCGCTGGCGGCCGCAACCGCGCGCGTATCTGCCATCCAGGCCTACTATTATGCGTCCAAGGAAAATATCCAGACCCACGGCGGTATGGGTTTCACCTGGGAATTCGACTGCCAGTTCCTGTACCGGCGGGCCAAACTCCTGTCCGTCAATATTGGCAGCGAAGCCGTCTGGCAGGACAAGCTGATTACCGCCATTGAAAACAGCCGCGCGGCATAGGGAGATACAAGATGGATTTTAACGATACCAAAGAAGAAGCAGCATTCCGCGCCGAGGTCCACAACTGGCTGAAGGCCAATGTGCCAACCGCCGATGAACTCAAGGGGCTCGATTACATTGCGCAGGCAAAACTCTGGCAAAAGCGCAAATACGATGCGGGCTGGGCCTGTATCCGCTGGCCGAAAGAGTACGGCGGGCGCGATGCAACAGCCATTGAACAGGTCATCTTCAGCCAGGAAGAGGCAAAATTTGACACGCCCGACAGCATATTCCTGATTGGCCAGGGCATGTGTGCGCCTACCATGATGGCCTGGGCGAGCGAGGAACAGAAAAAGACGTTTATTCCGCGCCTGGCCAGTGGCGAAGATGTCTGGTGCCAGCTTTTCAGTGAGCCTGCAGGTGGTTCCGATCTGGCAGCCCTGCGCACCCGCGCTGTCAGGGACGGGGATGACTGGGTGGTCAACGGCCAGAAGATCTGGACGTCCGGTGCACATTACTCCGACTGGGGTGTGCTGGTACTGCGCACCGATCCCGATGTCCCCAAACACCAGGGCCTCACCTACTTTTTTCTCAACATGAAATCGCCGGGTATCGAAATCAAACCCATCAAACAGATTTCTGGTGGCGCAAACTTCAACGAAGTGTATTTCACCGACGTTCGCATTCCCGACGCCCAGCGCCTCGGCGCAGTAGGCCAGGGTTGGCAGGTTGCACTTACCACGCTGATGAACGAACGTGCCGCCATTGGCGGTGGTGGCGGTCGCTCCGGTTTCGACACCATTTTTGACCTGGCATCCAAAGTGAAGCTGAATGGCAAACCCGCCATCAAGGACGGCGCCGTACGCGCAAAACTTGCTGACTGGTACTGCAAGCAGTCTGGCCTGAAGTTCACCGGCTACCGTTCCATGAGCGCACTTTCCCGGGGTGACACACCCGGGCCGGAAAACTCGATTGGCAAGCTGGTTGGTGCACCCATGGGACAGGACATCGCGTCTTTTGCCATGGACCTGATGCAGGAGAGTGGCGCCCTCTGGGACGAGAACCTCTCCTGGGAACGCGGCCTGTTCCAGGCCTCTTTCATGGGGGCACCAGGTGGACGTATTGCCGGTGGCACGGACGAGATCATGGCGAACATCATTGCTGAGCGTGTGCTTGGTATGCCCCAGGATATCCGCGTCGACAAGGGTATCCCGTTCAGTGAGGTCCCCACTGCCAGCAACAGCTAGGGGGCACACCATGCCGGCAAATCGGGAGCGGCCATTGACGCTGCTCCCGACTTGTTCCCTGCCCTCCTCCTGACTTTCCCCTGAAACCGGGCCTAAACCCTGGCATCGGGCCAGAGGCGCAGGAAATTCTCACTGAAGAAGCGCGTCCGGATATCCTCGCTGGCGTCAGCCAGGTGACCGCTGAACTTTCCAAGCGGGTCGCGTCCGCCTTCGACGTGCGGGTAATCGCTGGAGAACAGATAAAGGTCAGGGTGGGACTGTTCGATCAGGCTGGCGACATTTTCATGCGGGAAAGGTGTGAAGCCCATCTGCTCGGTCAACTGCTGTGACGGCGATCGTTCGAAACGCACCGACTCATCCACCCGGCCATAAATTTTTGCCACCCAGTCGAGCCGCTTCAGCAGCTCAGGCACCCAACCGGCGCCCAGTTCAACCGCCGCTCCCCGCAGTTTCGGATTGCGGTCAAACACGCCATCCAGCAGCAGCATGCTGATAAAAGTCTCGGGTGGCTGGTGCATCAGCGCCGCGTCTTTGGTCCGTACGTTCTCACCTCCACCCATCCAGTCTTTCACAGCCCCACGCCCATTGTTCGACCAGACTTTCAGCGCCTGCAGGGGTGAACCGCCAACATGCAGCACAAAGGGTACACCCGACTCGGCCAGCAACGCCCAGAAGGGTTCCAGGTCAATGTGTCCCGGCGACCGGTCGAAGGGTGCGCGATGTGGTACCCAGATCGCCTTCAGGCCAAGTCCAAGCGCAAATTCAAGCTCCGCCATTGCCAGGGCTGGTTCATCCAGCGGCGCAATGCCCACACCCAGCAGACGGTCATCATGTGCACAAAATTCCGCCATGTGCCGGTTATGCGCACGTGTCGCGGCGTAACGCAAATCCAGCGGCTTCTTACTACTGGGGTGAAACGGAAACGCAACGCTGTGGGTGGCAAATACCAGCTGCTTACGGAAGCCGAGCAGGTCCAGTGCAGTTTTTCTGTCGCTACCGTCGAAGGCGCCCAGTGCCTGGATTTCCTTGGACGAGGCAATAAGCTGATCGCCCAGGTCTATCATTGACTGTCGGTGGGCATCACTGTGCCGACCGCCCTGGCCCATGATCACTGCCACTTCCTCGTCGGTTACCAGGCTGGCGCTGTAGCTAACCTCGGGAATGTCATCGCGAACAGCCGGGTCGGCGTACTTTTTAAGGAAATCAGGCAACTCCATGATGTGGCTGTCAGCATCATAAACAGGCAGGGTCTGGGGGACATAAGTCACGGCTGGACTCCGGTTCGGGTGAGAGCAGGCAGACTAGCGCGATCCGGTCCGGCCTGCAAAGTTGGGTGAGTCCATTATCATACAAATTTATGCCTTCATGGGTTACATTCCCCGGACGCGCTGAGCGCACCTGTTGCCGGAGAAACACGATGAAGTCACTGTTACTGTTGTTGGGAATGACCATACCATCGTGGGTCCAGGGCGCCGAGCCGTGTGAGGACTTCTACTGCTATATGGCCCTGGCAAACCGGGCGTCGCTTGTCATGCTCCTTGAAGTCGGCCTGGTCGACCAGGCGCTTGCGAAACAGATTGGTGCTGCGGTGGTTCAGGACAACCAGGAGCAGGGGGAACCCGGTGCAAGGCGCACGTCCAACTATCTTCATGTCGAGAAGCGGCTGATCGAAATTATGGGTCCCGAGGCATCCTCGCTGCATAAGGGTCGCAGTCGCCAGGACCTGCACGGTACGGTGCGGCGCATGATGATTCGTGATGCCCTGCTTGAGGTCCATGCTGACCAACTCAGCGCCCGTGAAGCACTGCTTGGGCTTGCTGAACGCCATGCCCATACACTGATCCCGGCCTACACCCACGGGGTCCAGGCACAGCCAACCGCAATGGGCCATTACCTGCTCGCGTTTGCCGCTGCACTTGCCCGGGATGCCCAACGGCTCCACGAGGTTTTTCCGCGCATCAACCAGAGCTCACTGGGGGCTGCGGCCCTGGGTACATCCGGCTACCCCATTGACCGCGAGCGACTGGCGAACCTGTTGGGTTTTAATGGTCCGGTGGAAAATTCCTACGATGCCAACCTGGTGTCGCCGGTGGATACGCGCCTCGAGTTTGCCAATGCACTGGCGGTCTCGGCCATACCCATCGGACAACTGATGCAGAATATACACACGCAGTACGCCGATCCCTCCCCCTGGATGCTCCTGGGTGAAGGCCAGACTGATGTGAGCAGTATCATGCCGCAGAAATCCAATCCGCGAGCGCTGGACAGGGTCAGGTCCGCGGCATCAGCCGTGGTTGCTGGCGCTCAGGCTGTTGCAATTCACGCCCACAATACCAATTCCGGCATGAACGACTATCGTCGTATTGAGCCGCTCATGCAGGTGATTGACGACGCCAGCGACATGTACCGCAACTTTGCCAGGGTGGTAGGGGCGCTGCGCATCGACGAGCAGCGCGCCCTGGCCGAACTCAACGAAGACTATTCCACCATGACCGAAATTGCGGACACCCTGGTACGTGACGCCAATCTGCCCTTTCGCGAAGCACATCACTATGCCTCAGAGCTCACCCACCTGGGCCGGTCGGCCGGCAAGCGACCGATGGACCTGACAGATCGGGAATTGCGCCGGACCTACCAGGAGACTGTTGGCCAGCCGTTGCCCGTGCCGGTTGCCGCCATTCGCGCCGCCATGGATCCCCGGGTCATGGTTGAAACCCGGATGGGCAAAGGTGGACCACAGCCCGCTGAAGTCACGCGTATGTTGGCCAAAGCCAGGTCAGACCTGGCGGCGGATCGCCAGTGGGCGCGGGAGACCAGCAGCGCCATCCTGGCAGCGCTAACGGACCTGGAAAAGCGGTTCAACCAGCTGCTGTAAACCGCCCGGTCTCACACCCTTTCAAGGCACCCCTCCAATGCACTTTGAACCCGGTTTACAACGGCGTCATTGCCGCGTGCCAAAAGCTGGGCATTTTTGACTTTTTGGGGGTAGAATCCCCCCTCAAACCTAAACTCCTGCCCGTATTGGCTAACAACCTATCGCGATGACACCGCAGGGACAGGTTTGTTCATTTTGGGCAAAACTTGCCCATCTTAGTTGGGGGACAACGGAGAAATGAGTATGAAGCGAGCTGGATTAAGCATCCTGGCGGCCGGCCTATTGCTGCCTGTAACGGCGGCTTTGGCCGAAAGCGAACGCCCGATGGAAGAAATTGTCGTCGTCGGCAGTCAGATCAAAGGGGCACAGATCACAGAGGCACTGCCTGTGTCGGTAATGACGGAAGTCGACATAGAGGCGATTGGCGTCAATTCTGGTGAAGACCTCCTGGAGAACATGGTCGAACAGGGCCAGAACTACTTCAGCGAATCCGAGAACATCAGCGGTGGTGTGAACTCGGCCCGGGGAGACATCGGTGCGTTTAACCTGCGTAACCTCGGTACCGGTAACACGCTGGTACTGCTGAATGGCCGACGCATGGTAAATGCAGCCAGTTACCAAACCGAGGAAGTGGGCGGCAGCTTTGTACCTGTCAACACGGTTAACTCACAGTCACTGCCAGTTACCGGGCTGCGTCGCGCAGAAGTGCTGAAAGACGGCGCCTCAGCCATCTATGGGGCCGACGCTGTTGCCGGTGTTGTGAATTACGTCCTGCGTAATGATTTCGAGGGATTCCGTGTCCGCCTGCGTGCCGATACCTTCGACAATATTCCCCGGAAAGACCAGCGGATCACACTTGAATGGGGCGCTGCACTAAACGACGGCCTCACCAATGTGGGAGTGTTTGCCAACTATTACCTGCGCGACCGCGTCAACTCCCAGGACGATCCCAAGTGGGCGAACAGCGATATGCGTTACCTGGTTTCGGACCCTGATTTTGCCGGTGCCTTCCGCAATGACAGTGCCAATTCGGAATACCCGCAGCTTGACGTCGTCAGCAGCGTTTCCGGCACAGGCCTGTCGGGTCTGATCACTGATAGCGCCGGAGAATTTGAGACTTATCCCGTTGGTGATCCGCGTTGTCAGTACGAGATCGGTTATGGTACCTGTGGTGCCATTGATGGCCAGGGTACCTATCGTTATAACCTGAACGAAAACCGTGACCTTTACTCCGACCTGGAGCGCCTGAACATCTATGCGTATCTCGATCACAGCTTCGATACCATGGAGTGGTTCAACGAATTCAGCGCATACCTGTCGGATACCAACACCTTTCGCCATGCGTCAACCAAACTGGGGGCGGTCGCCAACTTTATTGTGCCCGCCGACAACTACTATAACCCGCTCGGTCCCTGTGGCTCACCGAATCGCCTGCCCGACAGCGTGATCGGCACTGGCGTACCCTGCAGCGGCCTGGCCCTGCGCATTGACAACAACCGTTTTGTTACTCCACGCGTGGTTGACGTGGAAGGTGATGTCTATCGCATCGTCAGTGGACTTCGCGGCCAGTTCGCCAGTTGGGACTGGGAAGGCGCACTGACCTGGTCACGGGCAACCCGTACCGACGTTACCCACAATCGCGTGTCCAACACGCTGATGACAGAGGCGTTGAATGATACCACCGCCGCTGCGTTCAACCCGTTCAGCGGTCGCACCAACAGCAATCTCGAACGTGCACTGATTGATGTCTACCGGGACAACGAGCAGGAGTTGACGATGGTTGACTTCAAACTGTCCAATCCAGCTGTGTTCGACCTGCCCGCTGGACCTGTTGGCCTGCTGGCCGGTTTCGAATTCCGTACGGAGAGTTTTGTTGATGATCGCGACCCGCGCCTGGACGGAACCATCATCTTTACGGATAACGCCGGTGTGACCTTCCCGTTCATGTCGGACGTGGTGAACTCCAGCCCTTCCTCGGACAGTTCCGGGGAACGGGATGTCACATCCCTGTTTGCGGAGCTGGCAATCCCCGTGCTCGACAATCTGGATATCCAGCTCGCACTACGGGCCGAGGACTTTTCGGATGTGGGCAGCACTACCGTGGGTAAATTCGCCTTTGGCTACCGGCCTATCGAATCCATTTTGTTCCGTGGCTCATGGTCCGAGGCTTTTCGCGCGCCCAACCTCATTACGGTTAATGAAGCTGCTGTCGCGCGTTCAAATACCATCGACGATTTCTCGTGTTTTGCTGTTGACCCCAACCAGGATGAGCTGGACTGCAATTACAGTGTCCAGCGAACAGCGAAGGGAAATCCGAACATCCGGCCAGAAGAATCTACCAGCACCTCCTGGGGTATTGTGCTTGAACCTGGCGCCGGGTTTACGTTTACTGCAGATTTCTGGCGTATCACGAAAGAAAACACCATTGGCCTCTTTGGCGAAGAAAACCATATCGCCTACGACCTGCTGCTCAGGTTGAATGCTGGCAACGCCAACTGCGCAACCTTGCAGGCCAATCCCGCAGTTGTCAGGGACACAACGCCGCTGGACCCAACTGTTTCAGCACTGTGGACGGCCGCTGGTATCTGTCCCGCAGGAGAAGTCATCCGCGTTGATGATGACTATGTGAACCTTGACACCCGTACCGTCAAGGGTCATGACCTGGCCCTGTACTACGAGACGGAAACCCGATTTGGTGACTTTGATCTGCGCCTGATGGGATCTTTCCTTGATACCTACGAGCAGGCAGCGGGCGGCCAGGCAGCAGAACTGGTTGTAGCGCAGCAGTCGGGCGCCCTGCCTGCCAATGTGCCCGTTATCGGTTTCGCCAACCTGGTCAGACGCGACGGTAATCCGGAGAAAAAGATCTCCTTGCGACTCCGCTACGACCTGGGCAATTTCGGCGCTTCCCTGACGGGTTTACGTATCGGTGACTTTGTGCAAACCTCCCTCACGACCAGTTCAGGTAAAGAGTGGGTGATCCCGCAAATGACTACCTACAACCTCTCGTTTAGTTACGATTTTGATGAGATCATGAACGTGGACACCCGTCTGCGGATTGGCGCCAATAACGTCACCAACGAGCGGGCTCCTTTGGCTGACGACTCATTTGGTTATTTCGCTGACCAGCACAGTGACCTGGGTCGTTACTACTACGCTGATCTTTCTTTGAGGTTCTAGTGACGCAACTGATCACTCGTACAGGAAAAGGGGCGCTGAATGCGCCCCTTTTTTCTCGCCTGACCGGAATACTGCTTCTGCTGCTTTCCGGCTTTGTTTCAGCCGAACAGGCTATTCTCCGCTACGACAGTCTTCACCACCCGGTGATTGGTTATGAGGGTATGGTGGCCAGCCAGCGCGAAATTGCCAGCCGCGTCGGCGCTGACATCATGGCGCGGGGTGGCAACGCGGTTGACGCAGCAGTCGGCGTTGGTTTTGCACTGGCCGTGGTGCTGCCGCGCGCCGGCAACCTGGGTGGTGGCGGCTTTATGGTCATTCACCTGGCAGAATCCGGGCAGACCCTTGCCATCGACTTCAGGGAACGTGCGCCGGCCGCGGCAACGGCTGACATGTTTCTTGACGAGAACGGCAATGTCGACCGCGACGCCTATCGATCAAGCCACAAGTCCGTGGGTGTGCCCGGTTCCGTTGCCGGCCTGCTACATGCGCTCGAAAACTATGGCACCCTGCCACTCGGCGATGTGATCGCGCCGGCAATTGCGCTGGCCGAGGACGGTATCCTGGTTGACTATGACCTGGCCGCTGCTATCGCATCCAGCGAGCGCCTCCTTTCACGCCATCCGCTTACCCGCGAAACTTTCTTCACAGACGGTGCGCCTCGCTACCAGGCCGGCGACATTTTTGCCCAACCTGCACTTGCGGCGACGCTCAGGCGTATTGCCCGGAACGGCAGGGAAGGGTTTTATGCCGGCAAGACAGCCGCTGACATAGTCGCGGAAATGGAACGCGGCGGAGGACTCATTACGCTGGCAGACCTGGCCGCCTACCAGCCCGCAGAGCGGGCAGTGATTCGCGGACAATTTGGAGCGTTTGAAATTGCGTCCATGCCGCCCCCCAGTTCGGGTGGTGTACACCTGGTTCAGATGCTGAATATCCTGTCACACTTCCCGCTCACCCAATACGGTCCGGGTTCTGCTGACTACCTGCATCTGCTTGCCGAAACCATGAAGCTGGCCTATGCCGATCGCAGCAAACACCTGGGTGACCCCGACTTCTACGAGGTGCCGGTTAACTGGCTGACCAGCAGTGAATATGCCGCTACCCTGGCAGCAGCCATCAACATGGACAAAGCCCGTCCTTCTGAAGACATTGCGCCGGGTGTGGCACCACCTTTCGAGAGTGACAATACCACCCACTTCTCGGTCATGGACCGGTTTGGCAACGCCGTCGCAACCACCTATACACTCAATTTCTCTTTTGGTTCCGGCATCATGGTGCCTGGTAGCGGCTTCCTGTTGAACAACGAAATGACTGACTTTTCTGCCAAGGCCGGTGTCCCCGACGGTTTCGGACTGCTCACCGGCAAAGCGAACGCCGTTGAAGCCAACAAGCGACCGCTCTCTGCCATGACACCGACAATTGTGTTCAGGGACGGCAAACCCGTGCTGGTAACAGGTAGCCCCGGTGGCAGCCGCATCATCACGGCGGTGTTGCAGCATATTCTGAATTACACGGTTTTTGATATGAACGTTGCGGCCGCGAACCATGCCCCACGCATTCATCACCAGTGGTTTCCGGCACAACTCAACGTGGAACCCGGATTCAGTCCTGACACGCTGAATATCCTCAAAGCGCGCGGTCACGCGGTGATGCCATCGGGCACCATGGGAAGCATCCAGGCAATTTCCACGGATGGCCAGCGGTTTTTTGGTACTGCAGACCCAAGGCGACCGGGCGCTGGCGCAGTACCCGTTTCAGTGATGCAGGTGAACCCATGAAAACACGCATAACGCTCGCGCTGGCTGTTGTTCTGGCCAGTTGCACAACGGTTCCGCGGCAATCGACAACACCTTCAAGCGCTGTTACCGAAACTGCAGCAATTATCGACTACGACACGATTCACCACCCGGTCATTGCCAACGCCGGTATGGTGGTTTCGCAAAATGCCATCGCCACGCTGGTGGGGCGGGAGATCCTGGCCCAGGGAGGCAACGCCGTGGACGCAGCCGTGGCCACAGGCTTTGCTCTCGCCGTGACGCTGCCCAGGGCAGGTAACCTGGGCGGTGGTGGCTTTATGCTGGTCTACCTGAAAGAGAATAACCAGACGGTTGCAATTGACTACCGCTCCGCGGCGCCCGCCGCGTTTGATCTTGACGCCTATCGAAAACCCGACGGTTCTGTAGACTACGACCAACTGGAATTTGGTGCCCAGGCCGCGGGGGTACCCGGTACCGTGGCAGGGCTGTATGACGCCTGGCAACGATTTGGCACCATGCCCTGGGCGGATCTTCTGGAACCCGCTGTGAAGCTCGCCGCTGACGGCATAGTTGTCACTGAAGACCTGGCGTTTGCCCTGGGAGCCGCAAAAAACATTTTTGCCACCTATCCAGCCAGCGCAGCTGCTTACCTGAAGTCCGACGGCTCACTCTACCGGCCTGGCGAACGCCTGATACAGCCTGACCTCGCCTGGTCCCTGGCGGAGATTGGGCGCGGGGGTGCTGACGCCTTTTATCGCGGAGAACTGGCAGAACGTCTGACAAGCGGCATACAGGCCAGTGGCGGCGTCGTGTCGCTTGCTGACCTTGCTGCCTATAAAGCCAGGGATCGTGAACCCATTACCCTCGACTACCGTGGACACCGGGTTGTCACCATGCCACCGGCAAGTGGTGGCGGGCTCGCGCTGGGACAAATGTTGAACGTGCTGTCACAGTTTGACCTGGGTGCTGTACCCCAGGGCTCTGCCGCCAGTTTCCACCTGCTGGCTGAGACCATGAAGCGAGCTGCCGCCAACCGTCGCTTTGGGATCGGCGATCCGGATTTTGTTGATGTGCCGGTACAAGGTTTCCTGAGCGAAGAACTCGCCCAACAGATGGCCAGCAGCATCAACCTCGAGGCGGCGACGCCCGTTGGCGACATTGACCCCATTGATGCCAGTTTCTACGAGAGCCGCGATACCACCCACTACTCGGTGATGGACCGGGACGGCAACGCTGTTTCCAACACCTATACCCTCGGTTACTCCTTCGGTTCCGGGTTTGTGGTGCCGGGCACCGGTATCCTGCTCGACAACCAGATCAGGAACTTTTCGCTGCGCGACCCTGACCACGCCAACAGCATTGCCCCGGGCAAACGCATGATCTCAACCATGACGCCAACCCTTGTGCTGAAGGATAATGAGGTCCGGATTGTGACGGGTACGCCGGGTGGCAGCCGGATAATGAATGCCATTCTCCAGGTGCTCGTCAACGTGATCGACTACGACCTGAACATAGCCGAAGCCACCGCCCGGCCGCGGATATACCAGGGCTGGCGCACTTCAGCGCTGTACGTCGAACCGGGTGTCAGTGCTGACACCCTTCGCCTGCTGGAGCAACTGGGTCATCGGGTGCGTTCCCAACAGACCATGGGAAGTACCCAGTCTATTTTCTACGAAAACGGCATCTTCTACGGTGCCGCTGATGACCGCAGGCCAGGCGCACTGGCCGCCGGCGTCCAGGCGTCAGGGGTAACCGCCAGGCTCCAGTAGCCATCTGGCGCCATGCACTTCACAATAGGGGGGTCTTCAACCTGACGGAGCCCCCCGATGCCCATTAAACTATCCTTGCTGGTTGCGCTGCTGACGCTCTCTGCGTTCAGCAACGCTGAGGGACTGACCATCAAACCCGGTCTGTGGGAAACCACCATGACCCGCACCAATCCCATGACCGGCCAGCCCCAGACTGATACAACCCGGGAGTGTGTCACGCAGACCAGCTTTGACCCTGCCAGCCTGATGCAGGGTGCCGAGGGCTGCAGGATGCTGAAAAATGACCTGACCAGCAACGCGCTCGACTTCAGTATGTCGTGCAGCATGCAGGGCGCGACCACAACAGTGGTGGGGCGATACGAGGTTGATGGTGACAGCGGTAAAGGCAACATGGAGATGAACATGTCCATGGGCGAGATGAAAATGTCGATGAAGATGGACTGGACTGCCAGCCGAATTGGCGACTGCTGACATGAACAGGGCAACACTGACAACCGACCTCATGCAGGCAAAAAGTGATCTTTCTGAACTCGGCTACTGCCTGATTGAAAATGCACTCGAGGCTACTGAACTCACGGTGCTACGCAAGCGACTGACCGAACAGGCAGACGCCGAGAACGAGCAGGGGCTTGCCTTTCGCGATGGCGGGCCGGCGCAGAAGTATGTTGACGACAGGGGGAACCGGATACCAAACCCGTTTACCGAGGCGGCGGGTGGCGTCAACCAGCGCCTGTGGAACCTGGTCAATAAAGGCGCCTGTTTCAGGGACCTTGTGATACACCCCCTGGTCGATGAACTGGTTGGCCATGTCCTCGGGGACGAGTTTATCCTGTCCACCCACTCCGCAAACATTGCCCGACCAGGCGGGGTCAGGATGGGACTGCACACGGATCAGTGGTGGATGCCACAACCTGTCCGGGCCGGTGCGGATTACCAGCGGCCATCAAAAATCACCCGGGCAGCAGCCGAGAGTTTCGTGAACCCGGATACCTCGCTTGGCATATCACCGCCCGTGGTCTGCAATACCATGTGGATGCTCAGCGACTTTACAGCAGCCAATGGTGCCACCGAACTGGTGCCCGGCAGCCACCTGACCGGTGCCCATCCCAACCAGACCGACCAGTCTGGATACGACATTGTTCAGCCTGAAGCACCTGCCGGTTCACTGATGGTGTTTGACGGCCGTTTGTGGCACGGCACCGGCGCCAACAGCAGCAATACCGATCGACTGGGTGTCCTGGTTACCTTCTGCGCTCCCCAGTTTCGCCAACAGGAAAACCAGACACTCGCACTTGACCCCGCACTCTGGGACAAAATTCCGGGGAAACTGAAAGCGCGACTCGGCTTCAAGGTATGGAATGCCTATGGCCGCATCGAGAGTTCTGCAGCCAGCATGGTGTCACCCAACCCGCCGCGTATAGGCGAATTGAAACCTGGGGCAGCGGCAGAAGAAAAGTGAAAAAAAAGTGAAAAAATGCTTGATCTCCAGAAATTCTCCAGTATTATTCGCCACCTCAGTCAGGTGGCTTCACCTGGACACATTGCGAGATGGGAAGTCTGCGATGTTAACTCCAGGACGATAAAGCCTGCGATCCGGGTCAAACCGGATCAACAGCTCGGCCGGGACCGTGCCAGATGGGAAGTCTCACGGTTCCGGCGAGTTGCCACCCTCCGCAAATCCATCCGCAAAACACTTTTCAGCTCCGCCGTGGTACAGACCTGACCCCCGCAGTGAGCACAAGCTGCATGGCTTCCTCAACCGTCATGTCCAGTGGCGTCAGCTTTTCAGCAGCCACTTCCAGCATATAACCACCCAACTGGTAGCTCATGGGTAAATAGACAAGCACGCGTTGGTCTGCGCCGGAAAGGCTGGACTCATGGTTCGTCACAAGCCCCACCATCACCATATCCCCGGCCATTGTCACGAGCACGGGTCGTGCACCGCTTGACGTTTTATCCCTGTCCGAAACGAATTCCGTCAGGTCACGCAGCGTTGTATAGACACTTTTCACCACCGGTATCGCACTGAACAGGGCATCGCTGAAACGCGGCAGCAGGTTGGCACCGGGCAGTCGCACCAGTAAACCCAGCAGGGTAACCAGAAACAATGCCACCAGCAGGCCAAGGCCCGGAAAATAGAATGCCTCTGGCAACAGGTCCTGTAGCGCGCCACCTAACAGTCGTTCAGCAGAGACCCCCAGGATCCAGAAAAGGTAGACGGTCAACCCTACCGGCAGCAGGGTAACAAGACCACGCAGGAACGCTGAGACAATGGTTGGCATGAGTAACTCCGGTACTGGCGGGTAAACCAGTATATCCGAAACAAAAAGCGGGTCCTGCACGGGTCCATGGAACAACTGTCATACCAGCAGACGCCATAGCCCGTAACAAAATATGCCCGCCAAAGGCGGGCTTACTTAATGATCCGGCCGACTTTAAACAAAAGTCAGCCAATCTTGACGGCACACTAGTTGAAGCGAGTACGCAGCGTGACTCCATAGGTGCGCGGCTGATTGGGATAGCCACTGATACTGCCTGCCTGCGCAACCGATGGGAAAGCGCTCAGCAGGAAATCGTCATTGGTCAGGTTGCGCCCCCAGAGCATGACCTCATACCGGCCGCTGAAGGTATAGGACACACTTGCATTCAGCATACCGACCTTACGCGCAGCGACGCTGGCAGGCACGTTGTCCACCACCTGGACCTCGTCCTCGTAGAGGTAGTCAGCACGTATGAACCCGAAACCATTACCCAATTGATAATAGTAGGTCCCTGCAATACTCACACTCGCCTCGTGAATACCCGCGGGCGTCTGGCCCGACAGATCCCCCAGGGCGCTGTTAGGGAATGAGTCGTACTTGGGATCCAGGAAGGTACCGGCAACCGTCAGGTCGAAGTCATTGGTAACAGCCCAGTTTGCTTCCACCTCTATGCCATTGCTGCTCTGCTTGCCGGCATTGGCCAGGGTAAAAGCTGCACCGGTAAAGACGTTCGACTGGAATCCATCAATCTCCTGGCTGAAGATCGCCAGGTTAACCGAGTTCCGGCCCCAGTTACCTTTCAGGCCCAATTCGTAGACGGTTGACTCTTCCGGGCCAGCAAACCTTGTCCCTGAGGTGATATTGGTCACGGCAAAGCCGGCTGCGCGAATTGCCGCCAGGTCAGCAGCAAATGGCCGGGAGTCCCGACTCAGGTTCCAGGATGTTGCCTTGAAACCGGTCCCGGCACTGGCATACACGTTGATGTAGTCGGTCGCGTCGTAGGCAATGCGAACTGTCCAGGTTGTCGAGTCCTCGTCGCTGATCCCACTTTCAACTGCATTGGGGAATGCCTGATAAGGTGGCAGGAACTGTAGTGGCGCCAGTCCCAGCAACTGGTTACAGGCGGGTGGCGGATTCGTAGCCGAACACGGAATGGTACTGATGGCGGTCGCCTGGCCTGCTGCCGCGGGGTTCGCCGCAATGTTGGCGGGGGTTGGTGGCAGGCCGGCAATGGCGCCAAACGCGGCCCCAAAGCCAACCTGAACAAGGTCAAGCTGGGAGAAACTGTCGGTGTTTACCTGGGCAACCCGGGCATTTTTCTCCACATTGGTATAGTTCACGCCCAGTGTCAGTACCGTTCGGTCACCAATATCCCAGTCAGCCTGCGCGAACAGGGAGTAAGTCGTGTCGTCCTGCCCCGCTGACTCGAGCACACCCTGGCCGGCAGCAAAGAAGGTACCAGCCGGCAAACCGAGTGCCGTCTCCGTTGCGGTTACACCGCCGGAAGCCAGAAGGTCGCCATAAGCCCGAAAGACTGTGCCGTAGTCAAGCTGGGTTACCTGGGAGACTTCTTCATCAAAATAGAAGAGGCCACCCAGCCAGTTGATAGCACCGGCCTGACCGGCCAGGCGAAATTCCTGGGTAAAGGTCCTGATGTCAGTCTGGCTGGTGTTTCGTGAAACCAGTGCCGCGCTGGTGAAGTCGACGTCCGCATTCTCGAAACGGTCGAGGTCACGCAGACCCGTAATAGACGTCAGGCTGATGTTGTCAGTCAGCGCGTAGTCCGCCTGCAGCGAGAAGCCGGAATTGGTGATGTCGTTCACTGGATCAAAGTCCAGGAACTGCTGCCTTGCAAATGCGTCTGCACCAATCAGGTTACCACCGACAGCCAGCACAGCCGCGCCGGTTGGGCCGTTCACCAGGTTCGCAACACCGCAGCACTGCTCGTCAATCTGGTCGAGGTCAGCAATAAACCTGACTGTGAGGTCATCAACCGGGGCAAAAAAGAGTTCACCACGCACGCCCCAGCGATTGCGCTCGTTCAACTCACTGCCGCTCGTGAGGTTGGTAAAGTAGCCATCGCGCGTGTTCGAGTACCCGGAAAGACCAAAGCCAATCGTTTCGGACAGTGCACCAGCGACGTCGCCTTTCACAATCACCTGGTTAAAATTACCCCCGGTGATTGCCGCTGACCCGCTCAGCCCAGACATGCCCGCGGGGTCTACCGGTGCAGTCACAATGTTGATGACGCCTGCGGATGCATTTTTGCCAAACAGTGTGCTTTGCGGACCACGCAGGACTTCAATTCGCTCCAGGTTGGGCAGATCCGTCAGCGCGGCCGCCGAGCGCGAGCGATAGACCCCGTCAACAAACACACCCACCGAGGGCTCGATGCCCGCGTTGTTGGCCCCATTACCGAACCCGCGAATGATAAAGTTGGTATTGCCCGAGGTCTGGAGTTGTGTGACCCGCAGGGACGGCACCACACTTTGCAGATCCAGGATGTCATTTATCTGCGCCTGGTCCAGTGTTTCACTCGTTACTACCGAAACTGCCACGGGTACTTCCTGCAGGGTTTGTTCCCGCTTCTGCGCCGTAACGACAATTTCTTCCATCATCCGGTCCTGTGCAACCAGCGGCGCAGCCACCAGTGACAGCCCCAGAACCAAACCGAATTTTCTGATTTTCAAGGTTTCCCCTCTCATGTGTATAAGCGGGGTAACCTACGGCAATCAGTCAGGTTTGGATCAGGCAAACAACCAAACCTGCCGCCGGTACGGCTCGCTCCGGGCGCCTTTGACCGTTGTTTCCGTTACACCGGAAAATTGATACCTTGGTTGTAAACCTTTGAGGAACTCCCATGAAAACCGAGCTGGTGCGCGAATACGAGAGTGGAATACCCCGGGATGACGAACACCCCTACAGGACCGGACCCTGGCAACCCAACACTCGCGAATATAATGCGTTCGACCTGGATATCACCGGGGATCTGCCGGGGGATCTCGAAGGCATCTATATCCGTAACACGGAAAATCCCCTGCACGACTCCCTGGGGCGATATCACCCGTTTGATGGTGATGCCATGCTGCATTCGCTTTACCTGGGTGGTGGCCAGGCCGAATATCGCAACCGGTTTGTCCCGACCGATGGCTTCAGGGAAGAACTCACCGCGGGTCGACCACTCTGGGCTGGCCTCAGAGAAAATCCCGCAAAGTCAGAAAGGGATGGCTGGGGGGCGAGAACGCGCCTGAAAGACAGCTCCAGCACCGATGTCGTGATCCACCGCGGCATTGCTGCTACCAGTTTTTACCAGTGTGGTGATATCTACGAACTCGATCCGCGAACGCTGGAATTGCATGGCAAGGCAGCCTGGACCAGCCAGGTCACACCTGGCTGGGGTGTCTCGGCCCATACCAAGGTTGATGAGGCAACAAATGAATTGCTCTTCTTCAACTATTCCAAAGAGGCGCCCTACATGCATTATGGCGTCATCGACCAGCGGGGCGAACTGGTTCACTACATCCCGGTGCCCCTGCCCGGTCCGCGTCTGCCCCATGACATGGCATTTACCGAGCGCTACGCTATTCTGAACGACCTGCCGCTCTTCTGGGACCCGGACGCTCTCAGCAATGGGGCCCACGCGGTACGCTATTTCCCGCAATTGCCCAGTCGTTTTGCGATAGTCCCCAGGCGTGGCGACACCACCGACATTCGTTGGTTTGAGGCCCGGCCCACCTACGTGTTGCACTGGATCAATGCCTACGAGGAGGGGGACGAAATTGTGCTCGATGGTTACGCCCAGAATCCGAAGCTGGGCCAGCGGACGCCACTACCTGAGAACTTGCAGCCATTTGCCGTACTCGACATCAACGGCGTTGGTGCACACGCTTACCGCTGGCGGTTTAACCTTCGCACCGGGGAAGTGAAAGAAGGTCCCATCGAAGAGCAGGTCAGCGAGTTTGGCATGATAAACCCATCCCGTGCCGGCAAACCCTACCGCTATACCTGGGCAATGACAGCAAAACCCGGCTGGTTCCTGTTTGATGGCATTGTCAGGCTTGACGTCAATACCGGCCAGCGACAGATATGGCAATTCCCTGAAGGTGTCTATGCCAGCGAGAGCCCCATGGCACCCGCCACGGACAGTCAGGCAGAAGATGACGGCTACGTGCTCACCTACGTAACTGACATGAACCGGGACTCGTCGAGTTGCCTCGTATTCCGGGCGGATGACATTGCCGCTGGCCCCATGGCCAACATAGCCCTGCCCCAGCGCATTTGCGTCGGCACGCACACCTACTGGGCTGGCAAGGACAAGCTCACGGCAAAAATCTGATGGATCGCTGCTAACTTAAGCGTTCGACTGAACGGTTTTCAGGCTCATCCAGGACGGACAGTGGTACGCCCAGCCATTCCGCCGCTGCTGCCAGCGACCTGAAGACCCGAAAGTCTTCACTTGAGCCTTCACTCACGGTCTGGTAGACCCGGCCCGAACCAAATCCGATATCGTTGCCAACAACGTAGGCGACGCGTTTGGGAGGGTTCCTGTTGGCCAGGTCTTTCTCGCGGGTGTCTTCCGCCAGCGCAACAAGTTGTTGATAGGAAACCCGATAGTCTGTCACCGCAGTCATGTCGAGCAGTTCGTCAAGTGCCGCGTGACCGGGAATCTGCAATAGCGCCTCATTGGCGGCGATGCTTTGCGCATCGTCGAAGATTCCCCAGGCACGCCTGTAGATGAGTGAATAACCAGCAATAGCCTTGATCGAATAGGGCACTGTCCAACACTCCAATGTGACTAAGGCCTCCTGCCTCTATCGCCAAACATACCAGAGAAGAAACAATTGATAACTGGACCCCGACGAACGGTACTGCGTAAACTACCTCCTCAGCGCCCTTCCTGTCGAAAACTGTATGCTGAAGCTTTCTTTTGCGCGCCAGACCTGGCTGCCGTTCCTTGAGGACGACAGCCTGAGCAGCGATGAGAGACGGCAGCAGATTTTTGTTGCGATCGCCACCCTGCTTGCAACACCTGCCATGTTCCTGTTTGCCATCATCGAATGGTTCATGAACGAGCCCCTGATGGTCAACCTGCTTGTCGCCGCCGGGCTGATGATGGGGTCTGCTTACTGGTTGACACGCAGATCGCTGTATTCGCCCTGGATACCCCGCGTGCTGGTTGCCTACGTGTGCCTGATGATACTTGTCCAAGTGCTGCTGGACCGGGGCCAGTACACCCTGTTCCTGCCTTTTCTTATTCCCATCATCTCCGTGTACATCTTTGGACTTGCAGAAGGCATTACCTGGTCCATGCTGGCATTTCTTGTGCTTGGCATACTCACGGCATTTCCACAGGCGTTTGGATTGACCACACTCGACGGAGCGTTGCTCGATTTTGTCACTACCTATCTGGCCCTGGTCGCCTTTTCTGCAGGTTATGAAATGCTTCGCGCACGCGCTGACGAGCGCGCCAGCATCGAAACCGCCAAACTGCGGCTGGAGCAGCAACGCCTGCTTGAGGTACAGAAACAGCTCCAGGCCAGTGAACATAAATTCCGCACTTATGCCGAACTGGCGTCAGACTGGTTGTTTGAACTGGATACGACCTACCGCATCACCTATCTGTCCCCTAACTTTCGTAACACTTTCGGTTCACGGGGTGATGTTTTCCTGAATGCCAACGTGCTTGAGCTGATGCGCGCCAATTCCCGCAGCGATATTGAGGAAAGCCTTGCCCTGTTGCTGGAACATCAGCCGTTTCGCGATTTCCCACTCAAGATCACAACCCCCGAGGGTGACATCCGCTATGCGCTGGTGCGAGGTGAACCCATGTTTGATGAGACAGGCCGGTTCACCGGTTACCTGGGTTCCGGTACAGACACTACCAGCGAAGAGCTCGCCAGGCGTGAACTGCGCCAGAAAGAGCGGGCTTTGCACCACGCCCAGAAAATGGAAGCACTTGGTCAGTTAACCAGCGGGGTTGCCCACGACTTCAACAACCTGCTCACAGTGATTGTTGGCAACCTGGAAATGCTGAAGCTGGACTATCCCGATGAAGACGCCAGTGACAAGATCCGCGCTGCCGAGATTGCCGTCAGCAAAGCGGCTGACCTGACCGCCCAGTTACTGTCATTTGCCAGGCGGCAGCCGTTGAGCCCAAGCGCACTGGATCTTAATAACCTGCTGGGCGGCATGGAGGACATGCTCCGCCGGACACTGGGCGCCCGCATAGAATTGAAATTTTTTCAGGACGCTGAGCTTTGGTCCTGTGAAGCAGACGCAAGCCAACTGGAGAGCGCCATCCTCAATCTCGCCCTCAATGCACGGGATGCCATCTCGGACAGCGGTACACTGACAATCTCAGCCAGAAACACGGTGGTTGGCAGCGAACCCGCGCCAGGACCTGAGACTTTCCCGCTTGAACTGGTGCCCGGCGAGTACGTTGAGGTCACAGTTGCTGATGACGGCGCCGGCATTCCGGCAGAGATGCTGGACAGAATTATCGAACCATTTTTCACCACCAAACCGAGTGGCGAAGGCACGGGCCTTGGTCTCAGTATGGTCTATGGTTTTGTCACCCAATCCGGTGGCAACCTCCGCATTACCAGCGTGCCGGGTATGGGTACCCGGGTGACATTCTGGCTGCCCAGGTCAACCGGCAGGTCGAACAAGGTGACCGTGTTAAAAGGCAGCGCCCAATCCGAGGTGGGCTCACTCGATGTGCTGATTGTCGAGGACGAGCCGGCAGTTCAGCAGGTCTTGTTGCGAATGATGGAAATTATGGGACACAGCGTCACCATCGCTGATAACGGTGAGGCGGCCATGCAACAGATAAACCAACGTGTGCCTGACCTGATGATCTCGGACATCATGTTGGGCCGGGGAATTAACGGTGTCGAACTGGCGGACTGGGTCCATCATCACTACCCCGGCATTGCAGTAATGCTGATTACGGGCTACCCAAAAGACGCGCTGAAAGATCGTAATGTCAGTGACTTCGCACCGGAAATTGTTACCAAACCCTTCTCCATGAGCGATCTTGGCGCCGCGATCGCACGCATTGCACCGGACAAGGGCCAGCCCGAAACCAGGGGCGACAATCCATTGGATGGCCGACCTGCGGGTACCTGATGCTGATTCACTACCAGGTGCCGTACCCGACCAGGAAATCAGAGCAGCGCAACGGGTTCCGGCAGTTGCAGTAACCAGGCATTAGCGGTCGCGTCCTCACTTGTCAGATTAAGGTTGACGGGCGGCAAAATATCCTGAAAATGCCATCAGCGTGACACTACAAGAACAAGATTCGATCGCTGGTTGTCACAAGGATGTACAAGACCTGACCCCATATATGATGTATGGTAGCGTAACGGTTTCCCATGGATTGGAAAAAGACCGACAGGACAGTGAGTTTGGCAAACCAGCACATGCGTATTCTGGTGGTCGACGACGACTTCCGATTAGCCAGTAGCACTGCTGCCCTTTTGCGCAGTGCAGGCCACCAGGTCAATACCCTTAACGACGCCGCAGCCGCCGTGGCGCATCTGACCCAATTCGACTACGACCTGGCACTGCTTGATATCAATATGCCGGGCATGAGTGGCTTCGAGTTGCTTGACTCACTTCAAGGCAAGGCCAATAACACGGTCTTTATCATGATGACCGGTGATACCCAGCTTGAAACCGCCATAGAGGCCCTGCGACGCGGAGCCTCTGACTACATCAGGAAACCCTTTGATCCTGATGAGCTTGTTATCCGCATCAACAATGCCTTGAACGCCAATACCCTGCGCACATCCCATGACCGGATTACCGCAGAAAATCGCGAGCTCGAACTCAAACTACGTCAGTCCCAGAAGATGGAAGCCATTGGCACCCTGGCGGGCGGCATTGCCCACGATTTCAACAACATTCTCAGCATCGTTATTGGCAATACGGAGCTCGCCAAAGCACAGTTGGACCGTCCGCAGCTGGCCAGCGAAAACCTGGAGAAGGTTCTCTCTGCAACATCCCGGGCTAAAGACCTGATCAACCAGCTGTTGCACTTCTCGCGGAAGGACGGTGAGGGCTGGCAGTCGCTTGAGCTGTGCTCGCTGATCGGGGATTGCCTCAAACTGATCCGGGCGACAATTCCCAGCAACATTGATATCAAACAGGACGCCATTGACCAGACGCTCTATATCAAAGGTGACGCCACCCAACTGCACCAGGTTGTGATTAACCTGTGTGCCAATGCCGCCCACGCGATGGAAGACACTGGCGGCACGCTGGAAATTTCTCTACAGACAGCCACAATCAGCGCCAACCAGTACCCTGATGTAGAACCTGGCGACTATGTATTCCTGTCAGTCCGGGACAATGGCCACGGCATACCACCGGATATCAAGCACCAGATCTTTGACCCCTATTTTACAACCAAGACTCGTGGACGCGGGACTGGGATGGGGCTTGCGGTTGTCCATGGTATCGTGACCAACCATGGCGGATACATTGATTGTGTCAGTGAGGTTGGCCGGGGTACGGAGTTCCGGATTCTGTTACCGATAACAGACCTGCGCAGCGCCAACCTGGCAAACGAAACTCGCGAGGATCCCGCACCCGGCTCAGAGCGAATCCTGCTGGTTGATGATGAAGAGATGATTGTGGATGTGGTTTCAAGCATGCTGCATCGACTGGGTTATGAGGTCATCGCGCAGACCAGCAGCCTGACGGCCCTTGAGCTGTTTCAGGCGACGCCAAACGATTTTGACCTGCTGGTGACTGACCTCACCATGCCCCAGATGGGGGGCGATGTACTTGCTGGTAAAATACGGGAAATACGCGCAGACATGCCCATCCTGATCTGCTCGGGCCTGGATACCAGCGATCACCTGTCGCGTTCCGGGTCATCAGACACATTTGTATTTATCCACAAACCTTTTGCCCTTTCCGAGTTGTCGGAATCAATTCGCGCATTGCTCAGCAAACACCAGGGGGAACGCAGGCGAAACCCCAGGTTTGCACCGGACAACACGGCGTTTGTGGTGTTCTGCTCCAAACCAGAGGTAAAGTGCCCGCTTGTTGATGTCAGCGTGACAGGGCTTTCAATCACCTGCGAGGATTCTTTTCCCGACCCTGATGCCCTGTCCATTGTCAGCGATGACAATAATCACATTCTCGAGAACATTGCCTGCAAACCCGTCTCGAAAGTACCCATAGGTGAAGACAGTCGCCTGGTGCGGCTCGGCATCAATTTCGAGCAGCTAACGTTCCAGCAAACACAACAACTGGAACGTTACCTGGCCGGTGAATCCAGCCAGGTTCACTGATCACACCGGCTCACCAATGCCATGAACCAACCAGTAACTGAAGCCAATCGCATCGAATCACTGGATGTACTGCGTGGTTATGCACTGCTCGGTATCCTGTTGCTTAATATTCTCGGGTTTGGGTTGCATTCAGCCGCCTACTCCAATCCCGGCTTTGATTTGTCCGGTGACGTGAATGCCAACCTGGTGACCTACATCACCGTTGAGTTGTTCGGCGAGGGTGCCATGCGTGCACTTTTCTCCATCCTGTTTGGCGCGGGTGTTGTCCTGTTTACCACCGGGAGCAGAACCGGGAGAGGCTGGCTACATTACAAGCGGACCTTCTGGCTGCTGGTTTTTGGGTTGTTCGATGCGTTTATCCTCCTGTGGACCGGTGACATACTGGTCACCTACGCGCTCGCCGGTGCCCTGCTCTATTTTTTCCGCGACCTCAGCGCCAACCGGCTTCTCGCAGCAGGCGCAGCGCTGCTGATCCTGATGTCCCTTTTCTACGGTGCCTCCCGTGTGGCCATTGATGAGGCGAGGGACGCTGCCGAGTTGGTCGCTGCCGCCGGGACCAGAGAAGACCTGCATCCCGCGGTTGTCAGCACGGCCGCACTCTGGGATGACTTCAAGGCAGACTTTGTCCCGACTCTTGATGAGGTTGAAGAGGAATACGCGGCACGCCGGCACAGCTACAGCTCCGCTTTTGCCTGGAGCCTCAAGAAGAATGTGGAGATGCTGACCTTTATTATCCCGGCATTCCTGTTCTGGGATGCGCTGGCGATGATGCTGATTGGGATGGCACTGTACAAATATGGTGTCCTGTCCGGGACGGCACCCGCATCGGTGTATCCTCGACTCATGTTATTCGGTTTCGGCACTGGTCTTGCTGTCAACGGTTTTGAAGTTTACGGGGCAATCAGCAGCAACCTTGACCTGATTCATGTTTTCGCACAGATGCAGCCCAGCTACCATGTTGGCAGGGTTGGCATGGCCATGGGATATATCGGATTACTGGTCTGGATGACACAGCGGGGTTATCTCACCGGGCTCAGATCCCGACTGGCTGATGTCGGCAGGATGGCGCTGACCAACTATCTGTTGCAGTCGCTGATCTGCCTTTTCATCTTCACGGGTGCTGGCCTGTCCCTGGTAGGTGAACTGGACCGGGCACAACTTTACCCGGTCGTGTTTGCGATCTGGCTCTGTCAGCTTGGGCTCTCCCCCTGGTGGCTCCAACGATTCAGGTTTGGTCCAATCGAATGGCTGTGGCGGGCACTCACCTACGGCGAGGCACCACCATTCAAGCGGGCAGCGCCGAGCCAGGCCTGACGAGTTCATCAAGCGGGCCAACAATTTCATATCGTTGAAGCAGTATCTCCCGATCAAACGCAATGGCAATCGGGTGTTCCTGGAAATTGCTGCCACGAACATTGCAACCAAGTGCTTTGTCAGGGTCGTTCCAGTTCCGGCAACCAGCAACCGTCGCTCAAAAACTTGACAGCCGACGAACAAGTTGACCACTATCTCGTCAATCGAGATGTTATCTGCCGGGCCCCCAATGATGAGGCGGTCATTGCAGCCCATGCGGACTACCTCACCCACCTGCTTTTCCCCGGAGACCAACCATGAAACTAGTAACTTTTACCCAGGAAGGAAAACGTCGAATTGGCGTCATTGATGACAATGGTATTGTCGACCTGTCCACCGCAGCGCCGGCACTTCCCCGGACCATGGGCGAGTTGATTGCAGGCGGCGATGAGGCCATGCAGGCGGTCCGGACCGCTGTTGCTAAGACGACAGAACGCCTGCCGCGCGACGCGGTTCGCCTGGAAGCCCCCCTTGGCCGGCCACCAAAGATTCTGGCAATAGGCCTCAACTATGCCGACCACGTTGCTGAAAGTGGCCTGCAGAACCCGAAGCATCAGATCTGGTTCAACAAACAGGCTAACACCGTCACGGGTCCCGAGGACAATATTGTCATCCCGGCAGTGGCACCCAACTTTGTCGACTATGAGGCCGAACTTTGCCTCATTATCGGCCGGCACTGTCGACACGTGCCACGGGAACGCGCAGCAGAGGTTATCTTCGGCTACACCTGCGGCAACGACGTCTCGGTACGTGACTGGCAGCGCCGAACTCCCCAGTTCACCCTCGGTAAGTCGTTTGCCAGCCATGCACCGCTGGGCCCCTGGATTGTCACATCAGACGAGTTCGGCGATCCGCACAACAAGGAGCTAAAGTGTTTTGTCAACGACGAGGCGCGCCAGGCATCCAACACCCGCCACCTGATTTTCAACTGCTTCGAACAGATCGCGGAGCTCAGCCAGGCTTTTGCCCTTGAACCCGGCGATGTCATATTTACCGGAACCCCCGCTGGCGTTGGTGCGGCGATGAAACCACCACAGTTCCTGCAGGCAGGCGACCGTGTCCGGGTTGAAATCGAGGGCATCGGCTCACTCGAAAACACCTGTGTGCTGGAGAAAGACACAGGGATGATCATCAGGTGAGTGAGGCTGACGTCATCATTGTCGGGGCTGGACCCACAGGTAGCGTGCTGTCGATCCTGCTGGGACTCGCCGGCCACCAGGTGCTGGTGCTGGAGCGCGACCCGGAGGTGTACCCACTGCCGCGCGCCGTACATATGGATCATGAAATTGTCAGGGTCATGCAGCAGGTTGGCATCCTGCCGGACTTCCTGCCACATACCAGCCCGGTCTCGGATTACATCTTCCAGAACGCGGCGGGTGAAGTGTTGCTGCAGGTTGCGGGAGGCAATCGCCTGGCCAACTCCGGCCACCCGGCAAGCGTCATGTTTGTCCAACCGGAGCTCGAGACCCTGCTCCGACAGCGTATGGGGCAAATTACCGGCATCAAAGCTGTCTTTGGTGCAAATGTCACCCGGATCATCGAGGGCAGCACCCCCGGCGTCGAATATGAACATCCCGGCGGCACGGAAACGGTCAGGGCAAGCTACCTGATCGGCTGTGACGGTGCCTCAAGCCTGGTACGTCAGACCCTGGCCCCCAAGATTGTCGACCTGGGTTTTGATGAACCCTGGGTTGTGATTGATACGCAGATAAAAACCAGACTCGACTTGCCCCATGATACCGCTTACCAGTTCTGCGAGCCGGCCCGACCAACCACCTGCGTCCCGGCTGGTCCTGGTCGGCGCCGCTGGGAATTCATGCTGCTGCCCAATGAAACACCCGAGCAGATGCGCGAGCCGGAAGCCATCTGGCCACTGCTGGCCCGCTGGGGAAATCCTGACAGCCTGGAACTCATCCGAATTGCCGTGTATCGCTTTCATGCATTGATGGTGGAACAGTGGCGCTTTGGCAACATCCTGCTGGCCGGGGATGCTGCCCACCAGACGCCACCTTTTATGGGACAGGGGCTTTGTTCCGGTATCCGGGACGCGGTTAACCTGGCGTGGAAACTGGACCGCGTATTGAATGATAAATCCACAGACGCGCTGCTCGACACCTACGCTGCAGAACGGGCGCCCCACTTCCGCCACGTGGTCGAAACCTCGATCGGTATGGGCCGACTGGTCTGTGAACAGGACCCTGCCGCGGCAGCGGTCCGGGATCGCACCATGCTGGAGGCAAGAAAAGCCGGCAAACAGGGCCTTGGTGCCAGCCAGCAGGGCCAGGTTGCGCCACTTACCGCGGGCGCGATTGACAACAGCACCGCGGGTGCGGGTTTACTGTTCCCACAGCCTGAGGTGAGTGTGGATGGTGTAACGGCACGCATGGATGACATTTTGGGGTGCGGCGTCCGCCTTTTTGTCCAGGATCCGGGTCTCATGCCTGACCAGGACCAATTACGCCAGCTTGGCATCACCGGGGTTGTGCTGGGCGCAGGCCAGACCGTTGAGACAGGCCCGCCAGGCGCGGCAAGCTGGCTCAAACATCACGGCTGCACGGCAGCGCTGGTAAGGCCCGATCACTATGTGTTTGGTACGGCAACTGATGCCGGGGGTATCAACCGGCTGATTCGCCGTTTTGCCGGTGCAATCGCGTCAGGCACCTGACCGGCAATGCCGGATTGACCCTGACAGCAAATAACCGCGTATAAATCACGGTCTACCTGGATCGCACAGCGAAGGCGGCTGCAAGCCATGATTAGTATTCGCAACCTGACCATGACCTACGCACTTGAGGACCCGGAGGCGGATGGCGTACAGGTACTGAAATCACTGGACCTGGAGATTGGGGCCGGTGCCAGCGCGGCCATAGTTGGCCCCTCCGGCTCCGGAAAAACCACATTGCTCCTCCTGCTCGCTGGCCTCGAGCAACCTACCGACGGCCACATCGAACTGGCCGGTGTGAATCTCTCCGGACTTTCGGCCGACCAACTCGCTGATTTGCGGCGTGATCGCCTCGGCATCGTCTTCCAGTCGTTTCACCTGATTCCGAGCCTGACAGCGTTGGGTAACGTATCGCTGCCACTCGAAATTGCCGGCCAGCAAGATGCGCGGATGAGGGCAGAGTCGATGCTGGAGCGTGTCGGTCTTGCCCATCGGTTGAATCATTACCCCACCCAACTCTCTGGTGGCGAACAGCAGCGCGTGGCCATTGCACGTGCGCTGGTGCATGAGCCTGCATTGCTGTTGGCGGACGAACCCACCGGTAACCTGGACAAACGTACCGGCGCAAAAGTGCGCGACCTGTTGTTCCGGTTACACGAGGACATGGGTTCAACGCTGGTGATGGTCACCCACGACGATGACATGGCGGCGCGCTGTGACCGGCAATTCCGCCTGGACGAAGGTCATCTGATAGAGCGAGCCCGGCATGACGCTACTGCCTAGACTGGCCTGGCAGGATCTCGCAGCCGGCGGTTACAGCCTCCGCGTTTTCTGCGCCTGCCTTGCGCTCGGTGTGACGCTTGTTGCTGCCACTGGCGGACTCTATCAGCAGGTCAGCGATGGTCTCCAGAAAGAGACGCGAGAGCTGACAGGGGGCGACCTGGAAGTGCAGGCAGCAGCAGCCCTGCCAGCCGAAGTGGTCGAGTGGATGGCCGGCACGGGTACCGTCTCACTGCTGACCGAGCTCAACACCATGATGGCGGCTGATGGGGAACAGTTCCAGATTGTTGAACTGCAGAGCGTCGATGCCAATTATCCACTCTATGGCAAACTTACCCTGTCACCCCAACAATCACTTGCCGAGATCACCGCCAACACGGAAGGCTTCTGGGGTATTGCCGTCGACCCTGTACTGGCCGAGCGGATGTCGCTCAACCTCGGCGATATGGTTGATATCGGGCAGATAACCCTGGCCGTGCGCGCACTGATCACGCACCAGCCAGACCGGAGTCTCAGCGCGGACTGGCGTGGCGCACCCGTCATCATCTCGGCCCAGGCGCTGGCAGCAACAGGCCTGCTGTTGCCTTCAAGTCGCGTCGATTACGCATATCGCGTGCGTACAAACATGGACCCGGTGGCATGGGAAGCGGCTTTCTTCGATCGTTTCCCGGACGGGGACTGGGAAGTACAAAGTTTTCTCGACCAGGGTGACCGGATTGCCGAACGCCTGGCACAGGTTGCCTCGGGATTACTGATCATCGGTTTCAGCACACTGTTTATTGGCGGACTGGGTGTCTTCAACAGTGTACAGGCCTACCTGCAAGGTAAACTCGGGACCATTGCCACTCTGCGCGCCCTGGGGCTCAGGGACAACCGCCTGGCTCGCCTGTATCTCCTGCAGATTGGCATCATGGCCGGTATATCCTGCCTGGCGGGTGCGGCGCTGGGCTTTGGCATTTCGCTGATCGGCGCTGTGTTCGCCGCATCCCAGATACAGGTCACAACCGCTGCAGCAAGCGCCCTGCTGCCCTGCCTGCTGGCATTTGTCTTTGGCATGCTGACGGCCTTCACTTTTTCGCTGCCGGCCCTCGGCCGCGCACTCTCGGTTCTGCCTGCTGTGCTGTTTCGAAATCTCGATGGCGCCCGGACAGGCACACCGCGGCAGTGGTGGCTCGCGGCAGCCGCCGGCGCAGCGCTGATTGGCCTCCTGGTTTTACTGGTGCTGCCAGATCCCCTGTTTGCAATCTCATTCATCGGTGCGCTGGCCGGGCTGTTGCTGCTGCTCGAGGGCATCGTTCGCCTCATCCGCCGCACCGCACTCAGTATTGACCAGTCGCCTCGCGTCCAGGGCCGGTTTGCACTGCGCCTGGCCGTGGCAAACCTGCACCGCCACGGATCATCCCTGCGTGCTTCACTCCTGTCTCTCGGGTCAGCACTGACCCTGCTGGTGGCCTGTACGCTGGTTGTCTCAGCACTGATCGACACAATTGCCAACACCATTCCCGAGGAATCACCCGCACTGGTCATGTATGACATTGCCGCCCATCAACGTGATGAGGTTGAAGGCATCCTTGCAGACGCCGGCGCAACGCGGCTTGATTTCGCGCCGCTGGTTCAGGGCAGGCTGACATCCGTTAACGGCCAGGCGCTGCGCGACAGCGCCGAGCGTCGCCACCAGCAGGAAGCCCGTGATGAACACAAGCTTACCTACCGCGCAAACAATATTGACAGCGTCACCATGGTGCGCGGTGCCTGGTGGGACGACACCGCCGGGAGCGAAGGTGTTGCCCTTGTTGCCATGGAAGATCGGGAGGCCGACCAGCTCGGTCTCGTTATCGGCGACCAACTGGTGTTTGATATTGCGGGCCAGCCGCTGCCTGCCATACTCACCGGTATCTATCGCCAGAAGGGACTGCAGACGCGCTTCTGGTTCGAGGCAATCCTGTCTGATGGTGCCATGGACCCGTTTATCAGCCGCTACGTCGGCGCAGGCTACCTGTCACCTGATCAGGCGGTTGAGGCGCAGACGGCGATAGGCCAGGCAGCGCCCAATGTCGTGTCCATACGTACCGCAACATTACTCGCCACCGCAAGGGAGCTGCTGGGCAAAGCGATGTTTGGGCTTGCCCTGGTCGCCGGCGTTGCGCTTACCGTCAGCCTGTTGGTGCTGACCGGCATCATAGCCACGAGCCGCACCCGCCAGGTGTACGATGCAACCGTCCTGCATGCCATCGGCACCCGGCTGGAGGTTATTCGCCGAAGCCTGACGCTTGAGTACGCCTTGCTGGCCGGGGTAACGTCGCTGTTTGCCATAGTGCTTGGCACGGCAATTGCGGTTCCCCTACTGGTTGTGCAGCTCCGCCTGCCGCTGGATTTCCCGGTCTGGCCGGGCATCGCCACCGCGGTTATTGTGAGCAGCACCTGCCTGTACCTGGGTGCCCGGCAGCTGCTGCATCGGCTGACACTTAGCCCCGCGACGCTACTTCGAAGTGGTTAACAGCGTGCTGCATACCAAACCGCTGTTACCGCAGGCAGGAGTCTATACCCGACTGCCCTGCGTAATCTTAACAATCTCCCCCATATCAGCCTATCCTTGTGCCTGTACCATTAGATCTCGTGTAACTGACATGCGGAAATTCTCCTGATGAAACAACTGTTGCTCCTTGTTGCCGGAGTCTGCCTGGCCATTCCCTCGCAAAGCGCAGACCTGAGCCCACCAGCCCAGGCCTGGTATGATGCCGGCCAGGCATTTCTCGCCAGCAAACAGCGCCAGTTTCCTGGCGGCAGGAAGCGTGCCCGCAACGTCATCCTGTTTATTGGTGACGGGATGGGTGTGGCCACGGTGACTGCAGCCCGCATCCACGCGGGCCAGATCAATGGCAACAGTGGTGAGGAAAACCTGCTCTCGTTTGAGGCATTCCCCGCCACCGCCCTGTCCAAGACCTATGCCGTCAATCGCCAGGTGTCGGACTCGGCTTCCACCGCAACGGCCATGGTAACCGGGGTAAAAACCAACTTTCGATTTGTCAGCATGGACGAAACGGCAACACCGGGCGATTGCAACACGGGCAAACTCACCACAATTCTTGAAATGGCAGAGGCCAAAGGCCTGGCAACCGGCGTCGTATCAACCACCCGACTGACCCACGCCACCCCCGCCGCCCTGTACGCACACGTCACCAACCGCAACATGGAGCGCGATGCGGAAGCCGGCTGCCCGGACATCGCGTCCCAGTTGATCGATTTTCCTTATGGTGATGGTCTCGACGTTGCGCTCGGCGGCGGCTACCCGGCATTTGACCCGGCACTTCGCAATGACGGCCGCAACCTCATCGAGGAGTGGCAGGCGAGCGGTCCCGGTGCAAGTGTTGTCAGGACCCGCGGAGAACTTGTCGCCATTGACGCAAATACCCGACGCCTGTTGGGACTCTTCTCTGACTCCCATATGGATTACGAACGGGAGCGGCGACCCGAACAACCGTCCCTCACCGAAATGACGGAAGCCGCCATCAGTCTGGTAAAACGCAACCGCAAGGGTTTTTTCCTGATGATCGAAGGTGGACGTATTGACCACGGCCATCACGCGGGCAACGCCAGCCTGGCACTGACCGAAACCATTGAATTCAGCAATGCCATCAGACGTGCCACAGAACTTGTGGGTGACGACACGCTCATTATTGTCACGGCCGACCACAGCCACGTGATGACCATGGCCGGTTACCCTGCCAGGGGTAACCCGATACTTGGGGTTTCAGGGATGGACAGCAATAACCTGCCTTACACTACACTTGGCTACGGTAACGGTCCGGGCTATCGCGGTGGCAGTCGGCCTGACCTCACCCGGGTGGATACCACCGCCCCTGACTTTCGCCAGGAGGCGACGGTACCAACCGCCTCGGAAACCCACGGCGGCGAGGACGTTGCGGTTTACGCCCAGGGCCCGGGCAGCCAGTGGATCAACGGCGTGATGGAACAGAATGTGATTTTTCACGTGATGAAGGCAGCGCTCCGCCTATAACGGGCCGGACAGGCTCGGCCGGAAAGGCTCGGCAAGAAAGGCTCGGAACTCACTCACCCTTCCGACGTGGCAGCGACCAGCCCCACACCAGGGCACTGGCACGCACAACAAAACAGACTGCGGTCGCGACCCAGATGGCAATGGGCCGCGGCAGCAGGTCAAACTGGATCAGCAGGACAAAGCTGAGTGCCCCGGCGAAGGCGGCCGTGGCGTAGATGTCCTGGCGCAGGACCAGCGGCACCTCATTGCAAACCACGTCCCGCACAACGCCGCCAAACACCGCGGTCACCACACCCATGGCAACCGCGATGGTGGGTGAACCGGTCAGCGCAAGGGCTTTTGCGGCGCCGGCGACACAGAACACCGAAAGCCCGATGGCATCAGCCCACAACAGCCAGCGCTCCACCTTCTCAAAAATATGATCCGCAATGTAGGTCAATAGTGCTGCTGCAATAATCAGCCACAGGTAAATCGCGTTCTGGACCCAGAAAACCGGCGCATCCAGGGTAATGTCACGCACCGTACCGCCACCCACAGCGGTAATCAGTGCAATGACAATAAAGCCAAAAATATCCATGCCACGCTTGTCAGCAGCAAGGGATCCGCTCACGGCAAAAACAAAGACACCAAAAAGGTCCAGCCAGTACAACACTTCTGTGCTCCCACAGCCTGTGAATTGACAATGATCAGCCGCAAGCGGTCAGGATACTAGAAGCCCCGGTCGTTCCCGCTCGATAAATGGCCGCATTTCAACCAGCGAATCATTCAGTGCGGTGATAGCCTCGTCAACTTCTGCCTCACCCATGGCCGTGCTAACGCAATACATGAGGCGCGCTGCAGACATGACCCTGTGGCGGGTCATGGTCAGGTGAAGCAGGCGGGAGACATGCCCGGCCGCCATCATGCCGGCCATGGAATCACGAGAATCATGGATAGCCTGGTCCGTAAAATGGAGATTGGTGAGCGAGCCCTGCCCAATTGCCTGCCCACGTATCCCGGCCTGTTCAAACACCTGGTTAAAGCCGCTGCGCAGTCGCTCCCCCAGTGCGTTGACTCGTGCCACTTCAGCAGGCGTGTACTCACGCATGGCAACAAGGCCAGCCGCCATGGTCAGTGCGTTACCCGAGAAAGTACTGGCATGCATCACCGGCCGCGGGTTTGTCGGGCTGAACAGTTCCATCAGCTCGCGCTTGCCGCCAATACCACCCACCGGCAGCCCTCCACCAATAATTTTTCCCATACAGGTCAGGTCAGGCAGCACACCGTGGACTGCCTGGGCGCCCCCTGCAGACAGGCGCAAGGTGATCACTTCATCAAAGATCAGCACAATGTTGTGTCGTGCGGTCGCGTCCCTGAGTGCCTGCAGAAACTCACCGGTTGCCGGCACCATACCCATGGAACCCAGCATGGGTTCCACGATCACCGCGGCGAGCTCATGCGCATGGGCATCAATCAGCCGCCGCGCCAGCTCAGGTTCGTTGTACGGACAGACCAGGGTATCGCTGAGCACGCTGTCAGGAAAACTGTTATCGACTGCAAGGGACCTTGGCGCTGACAGGTCACCACGCGCGTCCGGCACTGGCACCAGGGACACTTCAGCCATCTCGTAGCTGCCGTGATAACCTCCTTCCATCTTCATGATCTTTTGTCGTCCTGTTGCCGCCCGCGCACAGCGAATTGCCATGGTGGTGCCTTCTGTACCGGAACTGCAGAAACGCAACAGATCAATTGAGGACACCCGGTCAACAATCAGTTCAGCCAGTTCAACCTGGTTCAGGCTCGGCGCAGCGTAGGCCGAACCCAGTTCAGCCTGTTGCTGCACGGCCGCCACGATACCCGGGTGAGCATGCCCATGGATGAGGGACGTAAAGTTGTTCATAAAATCGAGCAATTCATGGCCATCCACGTCCGTCAGGCGGCAGCCTTTGGCCCGCGCGATGGAAAGCGGATAGGGACCGTAATGCGCGGAGGAGCGCGTGTCACCACCCGGGAAAACGCGCTCCGCTCGTGCGGCATGCCGCGCTGAGGTAGGACTGAACTCACGATAGCGGGTAACCAGCGGATGTTCGGCGTCTCTTGACATGGTCTGTGCCTTGGCTGACAGGAATGCCAAAGTATAGCCATACCCGGCGCCGGCCGCAGTATTGCGGGTTTACTCAACTGCCTTGAACGTGTTTTAGTCAACGCATGTAGTGCGAGAAGACTCATGGCAGAGCTTGAAGGCGTTAGGCCGGCAGCCAGCCAGCAGGAGAGCTACCGGGAACTCACGGTTGCCGCTGTTGTGCTCGGCGTCGTTATTGGTGCGGTAATGACCGCGGCTTTTATCTACATTGCCCTCAAGCTGGGTTTCTCCATGCCCGGCTCAACTGTTGCGGCTATCCTGGGTTTCGCAATACTTCGCGGCCTGATGCGACGTGAGTCGATCATTGAAAACAACATCAACCAGACGGTTGCCTCAGGCGTCAACAACGCCTCTGCCGGTATTGCGTTTACGCTTCCAGCACTGTTTATCCTGAGTACCAGTAATCCCGAACTAGCCAGCTTCAACCCTGTCTCTGTGATTCTCGCCGCCATAGCAGGTTCGTTTCTGGGGATTGTCGTGATTATTCCGCTGCGCAAGCAGATGATTGAATTTGATCGACTCAGGTTTCCGAGCGGCACTGCCGTTGCCAGCCTGTTGCGCTCACCCGGTGCCGGGGTCAGGCAGGCAAAACTGCTGGGCGGGGGATTGCTGGTTGCCAGCCTGCTGCACATTCCTGCTTATTACGGTTTCATCCCGGACCAGTTGAAAATCGGTGACTGGCTGGGACTCCCGCACTACCTGCCCATCTCCCTGGGCATTTCGTTTGCCAGTATCGGCGCCGGGCTGCTGGCCGGCCGGGGTGGCCTGCCGTTTGTGTTTGGTGGCATGCTGGCCTGGTGGGTTCTCTCTCCACTCAGCGTCAACCTGGGCTGGGTGCCGGATGCGGCCACGCTTGGCATCAGCGCGGGTGAAACCTGGGAAACCTGGGCAACGGCCGTGCTCTACAGCCAGATGCTGAGGCCACTTGGCATCGGGATACTGATTGGCGGTGCGCTGGCCGGCGTTGTCGCGAGTTTGCCGGCGTTAAAAGCTGCGATACAGGGTCTCGCCCAGGCGGCCGCCACACCGGGCGCCATGCAGGAAATGAGTCCGCGCACACTCTACCTGGGTATTGCGGGTTCCGTGGTAGTGCTGTTCCTGGCCGCGGTTTTTGCAGATCCCGACATGAGTTACTGGCGCGCTGCGCTGACCGCGATCGTGGGCTGCATCTGGCTTGCGCTCGCGGGCCTGGTGGTCGCCCAGGCTACCGGCATGACCGATATCTCACCCATTTCCGGCATGTCCCTCATCGGCGTCACCATCATGTTTTTCCTGAGCGGCGGCAACGTCGTGACCTCAATCATCCTGGGAGTCGCGGTAAGTATCGGGATTGGGCAGTGTGCCGACATGATGAGTGACCTGAAAGCCGGCCACCTCATTGGTGCCCGGCCTCGCATGCAGCAGATTGCCCAGTTTTCAGTCGCCTGGATTGGCGTGCCCGTGGCGGTTGGCGTGTTGTACCTGATCTGGAATGGGCCGGGTTTTGGCCCGGACAACCCTGACCTGTCAGCCCCCCAGGGTGCCGCGCTGGCTGCCGTGATGGACGGCTTACAAGCGGGTAACACACCCGTTGACAAATATCTTGCCGGCATCGGGATTGGCCTTGCCATGGGCATTTACCCCATCAGTGGCATGGCAGTGCTGGTTGGCCTCGCCATGTACCTGCCCTTCTACATTACCCTGACCTACGGCCTGGGGTGTTTCATCTCCATGGCGCTGGAACGTGCCCGTGGTGGCCCCTGGATGGCCACCACAGTGGTGCCGCTTGCCGCGGGCTTTATTATTGGCGAGGCGCTGGTAAACCTGACCCTGACCCTGATTACCCTGGGGACCGGCACATGAAAGCCTGGCTGACAGAACATGCACCCCTACTGATTCTTGCCATCGGGGTGTCACTGGCCGCCGCAGGGGGTGCCCGACTGGGAAAGGCAGATTTTGAATCAGCCGTCACCCTGGGGCAGGCCCGGATGATGGAAACAGAACCAGGCCCTCATGACGCGGTTGGCAGCGTGGACTCGGCCACCCGCCTGGCTGAATGGTCGGACGAAAACCTGGGCCTGTTTGGCACGGGTATCCTGCTGGTTGTTGTCGGCGCGGTGCTGACCCGGCGGCGCCACGGCAGCCAGCGGCGGGCAGCAAGCGAGGCCCATGCTTCTGTCAACCTTTCCCGACAGCTGGACGCACTGGTACAGCAGGTGGAAGTCATCCGCAACCGGCTGGATCAGGCAGACGCAGACCCGCTTGCAGTTCGCAGCGCCATTGAGGATCTGCAGCTCAACCTGCTGGACCCGCTGTTTGCGAGCCGGGACGCCATTGAGCTGCAATTTGGCCTGTCCGGCTACGCGGCAATCATGGGGCCGCTGGCCGGCACTGAGCGTTTCATGAATCGCACCTGGACTACACTGGTTGACCATCATCGGGGTGAGGCCAGGGCCAGTATTGCGCTTGCCCTGGCATCAGCAACTGCCGCACGCGAGGCTGCAGCGAACCTGACCTGAAGCATGGAAAAAGCCGGCGTAATCCGTACACTATGTTTCCCCAATTCTGGCAGCCGTGGCAGCACTCGCCACTGCGGAACACACTTTTACCCTTTTTACTGGAGACGAAAGCATGAGTGAAGCAATATCAAGCAACCCGGCGGAGGCACCCGCGCCGCTGAAACGACCGGGTGACTCGGAAGAAGTCATCAAGGGGCCTATTCCACCAGCCAGCGAAGTGGCTCTGGAGGACATCAACCCGGTGAGTGCCCGGTTGTTCAGCGAGGACCGCTGGCAAGAATACTTTGGCCGGCTTCGGCAAGAGGACCCGGTTCACTTCAACCAGACTGAACTGGCAGGTCGCTACTGGTCCCTGACGCGCTACGAGGACATCAAGCGGGTCGATACCGACCATGAGAATTTTTCGTCTGCCCACGGCATTACCCTCGGCTTCCCGGTCGACGCACCGCTGCCCGAAGGCGCGCTGGCAATCAGCATGTTTATTGCCATGGACCCGCCAACCCATGACGTACAGCGCAAGACGGTCACCGGTGTGGTTGCACCCAGCAACCTGGCAAAACTGGAACCACTGATCCGGGAACGCACTGCAAGCGTGCTGGATTCGCTGCCAGAGGGTGAAACTTTTGACTGGGTTGACACCGTCTCTATAGAACTGACAACCATGATGCTGGCAACCCTGTTCGACTTTCCCTTTGAGGAACGCCGCAAGCTGACCCGCTGGTCTGATGTCGCAACCGCGGTGCCCGGTTCCGGCATCGTGGACACCGAGGAAGAACGCCGTGCGGAACTGATCGAGTGCCTGCAGTATTTCACGCAGTTGTGGGAAGAGCGCAAGCGGAACCCGGGCGATGACCTGGTATCCATGCTGGCCCAGGGTGAGGACACACGAAAC
Source organism: Pseudomonadota bacterium (assembly GCA_047947185.1). GTDB lineage: Bacteria > Pseudomonadota > Gammaproteobacteria > Pseudomonadales > Azotimanducaceae > JANQJA01. The sequence continues at coordinate 4,052,665 of CP170502.1, read as the reverse complement.
ATGGAACCGCTCGAGTTTCTCGGCAACCTGATCCTGCTGATTGTCGGCGGTAACGACACCACGAGGAACACCATGTCAGGCAGCATCTACGCCATGAACAAGTTTCCGGAGCAATACCAGAAGCTTGTGGCGAACCCGGCACTGATCCCCCAGATGGTTGCAGAGATCATCCGCTGGCAGACGCCGCTCGCCTACATGCGTCGCACAGCAAATCATGACTGCGAGATCGGCGACAAACAGATCAGGCAAGGGGACCAGATCCTCATGTGGTACGTGTCCGGCAATCGGGATGAGTCTGTCTTCGAGAACCCGAACGAGGTCAATATCGAACGCAGGAATGTCCGGAACCACCTGTCGTTTGGCTTCGGCATACACCGCTGCATGGGTAACCGGCTTGCCGAACTGCAACTGCGGGTTCTCTGGGAAGAAATCCTGAAACGGTTCGAGAAGATAGAAATCCAGGATGAACCCAGTCGCACCTACTCTTCTTTTGTGAAGGGTTACACCTACCTGCCCGTCAAGGTAACCCGCAAGCAGGCCTGATCGCCACAATTCGCCAGCCCGGCGGAGTGAGCCGCCACTGGCGCGGGGCTGATTCAGTTATTCCAACACTGGATCAGCCCCCCATTTCAGCCTCTCGCTGCGACATTCTCCTGACCCCATGGCAAATTCCCGACAGACCCAGGGACGATTCTCATAAATTGAACAGGTGTGATCGTCACGGTTGAGTGCGGCACACCAGCCATCGTCGAGGCGCGCCATGGTTTCCCCTCCCCACTCGTCCACTCTGATAAAACGATCGGGAACACCTGAATCGCCAATGATCATGACCTCCAGGCGACAACAGCACGCCTGGCAACCGGCGCAGCTCACTCCGGGTCGGGATTCCACCTCGCGCTACCCGGCAGGTCGCAATCGATAACGGATCTTCATGTGTTTGAGCCCATGGACAAAACTTGCCTGGAGCCGCTCGGGCTCACCGGCAAGCTCAATGGAGTCAATGCGTGGAATCAGCTGCTGGAAGAACAGGCGCATTTCCAGCCGCGCCAGCAGCAGCCCAAGACACTGGTGCGGCCCGGTACCAAACGCAAGGTGGCGATTGGGTTTGCGTTCTATATTGAAGTCGAACGGGTTAGTGAACACTTCCTCGTCGAAACTGGCCGAGGCGTAAAACAAACCAAGGGTGTCGCCCTTGCGAATCTGTTTGCCGCGAATCTCGCAGTCGTCGAGTGCGGTTCGCGCGAACTGGGCAACGGGCGTCGTCCAGCGAATCATCTCCTCCACCGCGAGTTTCAACGCGTCTTCATCATGGACAATTTCCCTGAATCGCTGCAGTTGCGCCGGATTGGTGATCAACGCATGTAGACCACCGGCAATTGCGTTGCGGGTAGTGTCGTGCCCTGCCGTTGCGACAATGGTGTAGTAGGAAATCAGTTCCTTGAAGGGCAGGTATTCACCATTAATCCTGCCGTTGGCAATGTAGGAGGCAAGATCCTCCGTGGGATTGGCCCGCCGCGCCTCGGTAATCCTGTCAAAATAGTCATAGATGTCCTTGATCGTGTCAAAAATCGACAGCGGATCATCGCTGATCCGGCGCATCTCGGGATCATCACCGGCAAAAAGTTCGTTGGTGAGTTTAAGGATTCGCCATTCATCTTCTTCGGGCACACCCAGCAGGCTTGCTATGAGTTTGAGTGGTGGCCAAACCGCAACGTCCTGAACAAAGTCAACTTCCCGCTCCGAGCCGTCTCCCATCATGTCATCAAGGATCTGCCTGATGATGTGCGTGAGATGGTCCTCCAGACGCTTGATGTTGGTCGGCTTGAACCAGGGTTGAACCAGGGCCCGGTAGGCCGTGTGGTCGGGCGGGTCCATCTGCACCAGTGACCGGATCAGGCCACCCTCGCCAGCTGTCATCATGACTTCCATCAGTTTGGGTGCGTCCTGCAGTCGCCTGAAGATTTCTGCGATGACCTCCTCCCGCATCGCAGGATTTGATGCCTCTGCCATGAGGATGGGACGCGGTTCATTCGCGAACAGTTCCGGGCGCTTTTCGATATCGATCAGGTCAGCGTGTTTGGTCACTACCCAGAAGGGTCGATAGCCTTCCGGGCTAACGAGGCGCAGCGGATCATTGGCACGTAACCAGGCAAACGCCTGGTGCGGGTGTCCGTGCGCACGATAGACTGCAGGCGATATGACATCCTCGTCCCTGAACTGATAACTGTCACTCATGTTCGGTCTCTCCCTGCTTGCCTGGCATTGTTACAGAACACAAGTCTACCTTGCCCTCTCCCGACCGTGCCAGCGACCAGTGACTAATCCACCTGGTAGCTTTCGGCCTTGCGGCGATAGCTCTCGCAGGCTGGCGTCGGCACGTCTTCAAGGTTCGTCAATTCGTCGCAGGTGATGCCGGAAAAACTCCGCATGCAACCTGCTGCCGCCTCTGCCAGTGGATGCATGACATCAGCGGGAAAACTCGCCTGCAGACTCTGACACATACCGCCAACAGCCTGCTCCATCATGGCCTTCAGTTGCGGGGGTAGATCCGCTGTGGACGCCTGCATTTCTGCCAAAGCACATTCACGTGCCTTTTCACACATGATTTGTGACGCCTCGTGCAGACTGTCGGCCAGTGTTGTGTTCGCCATCAGCAACAGTGCGGAAAACAGGGACAAGCGCTTTACCATGAAACGTCACTCCAGAACAAAAGTTCCGCCATTATAAACGCCTGATCTTTTCCGGAATCAACCACCGTGGATGAGCGAAGCGGTCAGATATCCATCATTTCGTCGATGTCGGCTGGCAGACTTGGCGGCGGGGAAACCAAAGACACGCCAATAAACAGGCAAATGGAGGTGACGAACGCGACCAGGCCGCCGTCGATGCCAAAAGGCAGTTGAATCGACAGTATGTTAAATACAAGGTTAATCGTGAGACTGGCGACAATGGCAACCACCGCGCCCTCTTTCGTCGCGCCTTTCCAGTTCAGCCCAATCGCCAGAACCGGGAAAATGGCGGCGGCAAAAGTGGCCCAGCCAATGGCGCCGAGCAGTGCGACCAGGGTATCGCTGACCAGGGCAACACCGGCTGCAGCAACTGCAAGCACTACGGTAACAATACGCGCCTGCAGGAGTTCATTTTTAATCACCTTGACGCCGAAAGACCTGGGCATGTCATGAACAATGGCAGCGGTACCCACGTTGAGGAACGCATCAGCCGTTGACATGATGGCGGCAAACAGTCCCGCAAAAACGATACCGGCCAGGATGGGGCTGGCAAAAACAGACAGGAATACCGGGGCAGCCTGGTCCGGTGCGGTCAGCGGGTCCGTCTGGCCGTCCACAACCAGTGCCCGCATGATCACGCCAATCGAAATCCAGAGCAATGCGGCCATCGCATAACCGAGAATCGACAGGGGCAGGATGGTGCGGTTGTCACTGACCCGCTTGTTCATCATCATTTTAGTGACCAGGTGGGGTTGGCCCGCAACACCCAGCCCAAAGATGAAAAACCAGCCGAGGCAGGTCACAATGCCGGCCGTGCCAAATGGCATCATGGATTCAGGATCATCGCGCAACAGGATTGTGGTTGCCTCCTGCATGCCCCCGTCAAACAGGCTGACGGCTGCGACGAGGATCAGGACCCCTGACACCATCATGATGGCGCCCTGCACCACGTCGGTATAAACCGAGGCGATAATGCCACCGGTAACGCAATAGAAAACCAGTACCGCAGACGCAAGCACCACACAGGTGATCAGGCTGACATTCGCAAAGGTCTCAGTGCCTGCAAGCAGCGACTGCATGACCACCGCCATTGCCAGGATCTGGGTGGCGAGATACCCCATCACCCCCAGGACAATTGTCAGCGCCATCAGGAACCGCACCGCGTTGGACTGGTAACGGGCGCCCACCACGTCGGGCAGCGATATCGACTCGCGAATTTCCGACAACATGCGGATCTTCTTGGCCACCAGGAAAAACGCCAGCCCGTAACCGAAGGTGGATACCAGCACCATCCAGAAAGAGCTGACACCCTGGGAATAGACAAGCCCAGGACCACCAACAAAGCCAAATCCGCTCAGGGTGCTGGAAAAGATGGCAAGAGCCACAACTATTGGACCCAGGCTCCTGCCGGCGATAAAAAAGTCACTGGATGAATGTGTTCGCCGCATGGCCCAGAGACCCACGGCAATACAGAAGATCATGTAGACCGCAATTGACGAGAGGATAATTTCCTGGCGAAAGGCTTCCATTAATTATCCCCCCCACCCGTGCGGGCCCGGGTCACCAGGGTCTGGAATCGCGTTTCGTCTTCCTCGGACCAGATAAACCGCGTGAAACCAAAGACATAGGTACCAACCAGCACCAGTCCCGACAGCCAGATGGCGTAGACCTGCCAGGCGGTTGCGACCGGGAATCCAAGGAAATAGGCGGTTGTCCCTGTCTCGAGAAATGTTTCATATGCAGAAAAGAGCCCATACCAGACACCTGCCGCCACCAGGAAGGCTAGCACCAGCAGGACATGAAAACTGCCCGAGTGTCGATGTTTGCCGACCCCAAGCGCCACCAGGCAACAGATCTGCGCCAGCACAACCAGCTGAAAGACAAACGCTGCGCCCGCCACAGGTTCGAGGCGCGCAGCACCGTCACCACCAATCCGCATGCCGCTGAAACTCGCGTGGGCCAGGCTGGTGGCATTCTCCGGTGCCGGACTGAGTCCAATAACCAGCAGGAGCCCCAACTGGATCAATCCCAGGACAAGAATGGTAACTGGTAGCAACCTCTGCATATCGCGCTTCCCCCTGCATCTACGGACGGCAAAAGCGACAGTGTACCAATTTGGCGCCTGCGTACGAGCTACTGTGCTCGCCAATCTGATTTACCCAGGCGCTTTTCCTGCAAAAAAAAGGGCCAGCAAGCTGGCCCTCTGTTGACAGATGAGCAGAAGGCTAACGAGGTCCCGGTCGCTTCTGTTTACCCGCCATTTGCTGACCCGCTTGTTCACGTCGTTCCCGCACACGGGCCTGTTGTTCAGGTGAAAGGGATTCGAACCTTTCCCGGCGCTGCTCTCGCAGCGCTGCCCGCTCTTCCTTACTCATGGACTTGAACCTCTCACGTGCCTCGGCCCGGGCCGCTTCCCGCTCCTCGGGTGACATCGCCTGCAATTCTGCTCGTCGGGCTTCACGGTCAGCGGCTTGCGGCGCAGCAGTAACAGTCAGGGCACTGCCTGCCAAAACCAGTCCCAGCAGTACAGCTATGGGTTTTTTTGGGTGTTTTTTCATCGTTTGCTCTCCATTTCCTGGTTGGGGTTGTGATACTTCGACAACTCTTACGTGCGCCCAGAAACAACCCGTCGCGTTAACCCGGCGGGTCGTTCAGCTTCGGTTCAGACAAGCCGTTGCCTGGCCCTTGCGGCAGTCCGGTATGATTGGCGCAGATTTGGACGCCGGAGAACAAGACAAAGTGACAGATGAACGCAAGGCCCTGATCCGGGAGTACAAGCAGAAAGCCAAAGAAATGGGTGTCTATTGCATCCGGAACACCGTCAACAACAGGTGTTTTGTAGGATTCAGCACTGACATTCAGGCACGCTTCAATCGCCATCGCCAGCAGCTAAAGTATGGCAGTGAACCCAACCCGCTGCTGCTCGCCGACTGGCGTGAATTCGGCGCAGACAGTTTTGTCTTCGAGACTCTGGAGTTGCTTGAACCCCTGGACAAGTCCGGTTACAACCCCCGCGAGGACCTGAAAGTGCTGGAATCCATCTGGCTTGAGAAGCTGAATCCTTTTGTTCCCGATGGCTACAACAAACCCCGCGGCTGAGATCAGGCAAACCGTCGGCAGACCCCCCAAATCGATCAACCTCGTGTCATAATGGCACCGGCCGGTAAATGATCGGACGTTATCCGACTTTCGTACCCTGGTGCCTGGCACCAATCGGCAGGTTATTGAAAAAATACAGGATATGTAATGGGTAATTCTCGAATCCCCGGCTTCTACAAGCTTACCGTCAGTGATCGCCTGCGCGCGATGGAGGAGCACGGCTGGCTCACCAAGGCTGAGCTGCAGTCACTGGGCAATGGCCATCACCTGCTGGATATCCGGCGGGCTGACAAAATGATCGAGAATGTTGTTGGCATCATGGGCCTGCCAATAGGCATGGGCCTGAATTTCCTGATCAATCGCAAGGAATATGTTGTGCCGCTGGTGGTGGAGGAACCATCCATCGTTGCGGCATTGAGTTCTGCTGCAAAAATTTTCAGTACCGGTGGCGGTATCCGCGCAACCACCAAAGAGTCCTTGCTCATTGGCCAGATCCAGGTCGTCAGCCCGCCTGACGCGGAACGTGCAAAGCAGCAGGTTCAGCGCCACGCCCAGGAATTGATCGACAAGCTGAACAAACTGCATCCGAATATGGTGACCCGGGGTGGCGGCGTCATGGAGCTTGATGCCCACATCATCCCGAAATCCGACGAGAGCCCGCTGATGCTGATCGTCCACATTTATGTGGATACCTGTGATGCCATGGGCGCCAACCTGGTCAACAGCATGTGTGAAGAGATTGCCGCAGACGTTGAGGCCCTGACGGGTGGACGGGTTTTTCTGCGCATACTCTCCAACCTGACTGACCGCTCCGTGGTGAAAGCCAGGGTGAAGGTGCCGCTGGCGGAACTGGCCGGCAAAGGGTTTTCCGGTGAGGAAGTAAGGGACGGTATCATTCTCGCTTCCCAGTTTGCTGCGGTAGACCCTTACCGCGCCGCCACGCACAACAAGGGCATCATGAATGGCATAGACCCGCTGGCCATCGCCACGGGTAACGACTGGCGGGCTATCGAGGCAGCAGCCCATGCCTACGCTGCGCGTAGCGGGCGCTACTCGTCGCTGACCCGTTGGTCAGAAGCAGCGGATGGTGACCTTGTCGGCGAAATTGATATCCCGATCAAGGTGGGAATCCAGGGTGGGTCGCTGGAGGCCAATGAGACCGTTAAAATCAACCTGGAGGTGCTGGGCATCGCGAGTGCACGGGAACTCGGTGAGGTTATGGCCAGTGTGGGCCTGGCACAGAATTTTTCGGCCATCAAGGCGCTCTCTACCGAGGGGATCCAGAAAGGTCACATGTCGCTCCATGCGCGCAGCGTCGCTGTGACGGCCAATGCCCCCCCGGAACTGTTCGAAACTGTCGTCAGCCGGCTGATCCAGGATGGCGACATCAAGGTTCAGCACGCCAAGGAGGTTATTGCACAACTCACCGGCAAGGCTGAGGAACCCGAGGACGATAACCGGCACAGGACAGTCGCCCGTGCCTTCGGCAAGATCATCCTGTTGGGCGAGCACGCCGTGGTGTATGGCCGGCCCGCCATTGCCGTTCCTTTCCACGACGCTGTTGTTGCCGAGGTCATGGACAGCGACTCGCCGACTGAGATCCTCGTGCCCGCCTGGGATATCGATGCCAAATTGAGCGAGTCCAATACCATCTGGTGGTCAGCCTTCCAGAAAATCTTCAGCGAACTGGGCGTTAGCAACAGGCGGTTTTCGGTCAACGTCAAACCCAATATCCCGGCCGCCATGGGCCTGGGTGGCTCAGCCGCCATGGCCGTCGCCATCATCCGCGGTGTCGAACAGCATTTTCGCCTGGGACTGACCGACGAACAGGTTAACCATTTTGCCTTTCAGTGTGAAAAGGCGGCCCATGGAACACCATCAGGTATCGACAATACCATTGCGACCTTCGGGCGACCGCTTTCCTATCGGCCGCGGGAAGAGGCCTCCATGGAATTCCTCGAGCTCAGGAAACCCCTGAATCTTGTCATCGGCATTTCTGATCGGCCCAGCCTGACTGTGGATGCCGTGGCCAGGGTGCGCGATCGCTGGCGACAAAACCGGGATCTCTACGAGATGCTGTTCGACAACTTCCAGCGCGTCGCAGAGGAAGGGCTTGAAGCCATCAAGGAAGCTGACTATGTCAGGCTTGGCCATTTGATGACGGTCAACCACGGCCTGCTCTCCGCCATCCAGGTATCCTGCCCGGAACTCGACCGTATGGTACAGATTGCCAAGGATCATGGTGCACTGGGTGCCAAACTGACAGGGGCCGGCGGTGGTGGTTCCATTGTTGCTGTCTGTGATGGTGAGTCAGAAGCCGTTTCCAACGCGCTGGAAAAATCCGGATTCAAGTCGCTGCTGGTCAAGATCCAGCATGGTGCATAAGCCTGCAGGCGCGGATCCGTGACCGCGCCCCGGCTTCGGATTCAGCAACTCGCCAGGTCCCTGGCAGGGCGCCTTGTACTTGATGATGTCTCGCTGCACATTCACGGCGGCGAGACGCTGGTTTTGCTTGGGCCCAACGGCGCTGGCAAAACCACTCTGCTAAGGAGCGCCTGCGGTCGTCTGGCCCCCGACATGGGTACCGTACTGGTCTGTGGCGCCAATCCCCGCACGGACCCGCTGGCGCGCAGCAAGATTGGCCTGGTCCCCCAGTCGATTGCGCTTTATCTCAACCTCAGTGTCATCGAAAACCTCGAGATTTTTGGCCGCCTTATGGGCGTTGGCGGGCCCCTGGCGCACGACAGGATAGAGCGGGCGCTGGTCTGGAGCGGACTGACTGATCGCCGGCATTCTGTGGTTGGCACACTGTCCGGCGGCATGCAGCGTGGGCTCAATATTGTTACCAGCCTGTTGCACCAGCCTGACCTGCTGCTGCTGGACGAACCCACCGTTGGACTCGATATCGGCGCGCGTGAACGTATCCATGAAATGCTTTCCGGCCTGCGCCATGAAGGCATGAGCATACTCATCACCACACACGACCTTGCTGAAGCCACACTGCTTGCTGATCGCGTCGTGTTCCTGATTCGGGGCAAAGTCCGGCTGGAGGGTGTACCGGCCAAACTGGTGCGCCAGGAGTTTGGTGATGGCCGGGAGGTACGTGCCCGATTTGGCCAGGCGCCCAACGAGGAGCAGGCAGCCCAACTGCGCCAGCTGGGCATGTCAGCGAGCAGGAGCGGCCAAACCTGGATTGCGCCCGTGCCAGCCGGCGAACAGGACATGCAGGCGTGGCATAACAGGTTTGCAGACCTGCAGCTTTCAGCCATCGAGATTATCCTGCGCGAACCCGGCCTGGAGTCTGTCTTCCTGAAGCTCACCGGCGAGGAACTGGACCTGTGAACTCGGCCATTTTTCGGGCACTGTTGCTTGGCTTGCTACGCGATCGCGGTGCACTGCTGATGAGTTTTGCGCTGCCCGCCATCTTTTTTGTGATCCTGGCCGAGATCTTCAGCGCCTCTTCCGGCAACGCAATGACGCTCAGAACCGCTGTACTGGATGAGGTTCAGAGTGAAACCACCCAACGGTTGGTAACGGCACTTGAACAAAGCGACGTGATCCAATTCCTGAATCCCGCGCCCACCAGTGCCGAAGCACTGAAACTGATGGTGAGGACCGGCGACGCGGATGTGGGCCTGATCCTGCGCAAGGATAGCCAACCGCTCGAGGAGCCCGGCTTTGGCAGGCCGCCCATACTGATCGTTTTTGACCCCGCGCGGGGCGTTACCGAGCCCGTGCTGACGGGCCAGTTGAGGCAGGCCTATTTTTCCGGCCTGCCCGACGTTGCCCTGGGCAACGTGGTCATGGAATTGGAAAACCAGTTTGTCAGCCTGACCAGCGACCAGCGCGCCGAGGTGGACGAGGGGCTGCGGGAGATGAAAGCAGATGCGGCCCAGGGGCAGGACGTCGGCTGGTCATTTGAAGATATGCTGGATTCGGAGCCTGTTGCCGGGGGTGATGCCGTCAACCTGGTCGCCTACTCCGCTGGCGCCGTGGCCTTCATGTTCCTGCTGTTTGCCGCGGTGCACGGCGCCCTGTCCATCCTGGACGAGGAAGAAAACGGGATCATTGATCGTGTGCTGGCCGGTCCGGGCGGTATTGCGGTGCTGGTCAACGGCAAGTTCGCTTATGTCATTTTGCAGGGGTTTGTCCAGGTGAGCGTCATCTTCCTGGTGGCCTGGCTGTTCTACGGCGTTGACCTGCCTCGCCACTTTATCCCCTGGCTCGTCATCACGCTGGCAGCCTGCATTTCCGCCGCGGGACTGGCGATGCTGCTCGCCACCGCCTGTCGCACCAGACGCCAGGCCCAGACCATTGCCAACACGCTGATCCTGATCCTGTCAGCCATCGGCGGCAGCATGGTGCCACGTTTCCTGATGCCGGCATCCCTGCGCGACCTGGGGTGGCTGACGCCAAACACCTGGGCCCTGGAAGCCTATAGCGGCATACTCTGGCGGGAAGACCCCTTCTCTACCGTACTGTTGCCAACCGGTCTGCTGCTCGCGAGCGGCATTGCCGGTTGGCTTGCGTCACTCTATCTCGCGCACAGGCGAGCCTTCGGTTAGGGCATCAAGCGCGGCCAGCAACCCCTCAAGACCATCTGTGGTAAAGGGGCCAGACTGTTTTGCCTGCAGTTCACCACGACTGAATACCAGCAAACAGGGTTCAGAAACATCCAGCGCAAACCTGGTCGACCAGAGCCCCGCCATATCAATAGTCACCGGAACATCAGCGGGCACGCGCTTGCGCAACTGTTCTGCCACTGCACCCTGTTCTGCGGGCGGGTCACGCGGGACATCGGCAACCCGCAGGATGTCGAGTTCTGGGTAGCGCTCCGCAAGGGCAAGCTCCCACTTCCTGATACGTCGCAACCGCCTGGCATCCACCACAATCACCAGGGCCGGTGATGCATCAGGTGAGAGGCCGCGACTGAAACCAAACTGGTCCGGCAGTGGCGGCAGGGTTGCAGCAAGTGCACAACATGAACCTGAGAGGCCCAGTAAAACAGTTACAATCAAGCGCATGGTTCTATTCAAAGTGCTATCCACAAGAGCTGTCCGCAGGAGGATATCCCAGAAATGTCAGTAGACGCACCCCGGCCCGCTTCACTCTGGATTGCCTGTGTGCTCTGCAAACTCCTGATTTTTGCCCTGGCAGGCCGCCAGTATGGTTATCTTTCTGACGAGCTGTACTTCATGGATGCGGCTCGACACCTGGACCTGGGTTATGTCGACTTCCCCCCCATGATCGCCTGGGTGATCGCCCTCACGGAAGCAACAATCGGCACCGACCTGCTGGTCTTGCGCGGTATTGCCGTGGCGGCAGGTATTGCGGTCACACTGCTGGCAGTTGAGACGGCGCGCCAGTTGGGCGGTGGGCGGCTCGCCCAGTGGATCACCGGCATTGTTGTGCTGTTTGCGCCCGCGTTCCTGTCGGTACAGTCAATCCTCACCATGAACGTGCTCGACCAACTCTGGTGGACTCTGGGTTTTTGGTTGCTGGTGCAGTATCTCAATACCGGGCGCGCCTCGCTCATGTTATGGCTGGGGCTGGTCTACGGCCTTGCGCTGCTCACCAAACTTTCGCTGCCATTCTGGTTCGCGGGCATGGTGGTGGCCACAGCGCTCTTTCGGCGGGATTTGGTACGCGTCCCCGAAACCTGGGCGGCGATTGTCATCATGCTGATCATCGCTGCGCCTTTCTTTTACTGGCAGATCAGCAACAACTGGCCATTCCTTGCGTTCATTACGGCCTATGCAGACAGTACGCCCGAGGCCATGGTGATCAACCAGCCAGTGTTCGGTCTTGTTGCCACCATGAATCCACCCTTTGCCCTGATCTGGCTCCCCGGGCTGATCTATGGCCTGCTGTTTGCCCGCGGGAGCGCAAGGTTCCTGGCGACTGCAGCAACCGTCTGCCTGGTGCTATTTCTGGCGGCCGGCGTGAAATTCTACTTTGCGACACCCTTGTTTGTGATCTTCACCGCGCTGGGGGCCATACTCTGGGAACGGTGGCTCGCCGGCAAAGCCTGGCTGCGACGAGGAGTCATCGCCACACTCGTTTTTTCCGGCCTGACGAGTGTGCCGATTGGCGCCCCGGTGCTCCCACCCGACCAGCTACAGGCACTGGTCAATTTCATGCGCGACGGTGAGCAGGGTTATGGCAGTGATGAGCCTGCACCGCTTGGCCGATATTTTCCCCATTTTGCTGAGATGGGCGGCTGGGTGGAACTGGTTGACGCAGTCACGGATCAGTACCTCTCCATTCCCGGGGGTGAGCGCGCCAATGTAACCCTGCTGGCCGCGTACTACGGGCAGGCGGGTGCGCTCAACCAGTTGGACAGAGGCAACCAGCTACCCACCGCATACTCCGGTCACATGAATTACGGTCGATGGTGGGAGCAGGCTGATCTCAGCAATGTATTGGCGGTGGGTTACGATCTCGCCCTCCTGCAGGACCTGTATGAACAGGTGGAAGTGGTAGCAAGTTTTTCCTGCGAACGCTGTATGGCACGCGAGAACGGGCTCCTCATTGTCCGGGCACAGAGCCCGCGCCTTGCGCCGGACACCATCAGGGCGCGCCTGGTGAGGCTCTCTTTCTTCTGATTTGTGACAGGCGAGGCAGGCGGATGAACTGCGGGGACAAGGCAAAATCATCCGTGTAAACTGCATGGCAGTGCCGTGGGGTAAAGACATTGAGTGAATCATCCGAGGACTACAGGCAACAATTTTCGGCGATCTGTTCGCTTGTTGACCAGCGCCTCGCAGAAGTGGCCCCGGCTATCCAGCCGGGACAGGCAAAGCGGGTCAGGGAGTCTGTCCGCTATAGCTTGCTGGATGGCGGCAAACGGCTGCGTCCCCTGGTCACGGTTCTGACGGCAGAAGCCCTGGGCGCTGACCCAACCCTTGCGATTGACGTGGCCTGCGCCATCGAAATGGTACATACCGCCTCATTGATTATTGACGACCTGCCCTGTATGGATGATGCCGCATCCCGGCGCGGCAAACCGGCCAATCATCGTGCTCATGGAGAAGATATCGCCATACTCGGTGCAATTTCACTGGTCAGTGAGGCATTTGGCCTCATTGCGCGGTCAAACCTGCCAGAGCGGGTACGCCTGGAGCTCACCCAGGCATTCTCGGTAGCAATTGGAGTGGATGGCCTCTGCACCGGTCAGGAAAGAGATCTGCGCGATACGGAAGCAGGCGGTGAGTCGCTGGACCAGTTGCAGTACCAGAAGACCGGCTCGCTGTTTGCGCTCTGCCTCGAGTCGGGCGCACGGGTTGCGGGGCTGACCGGTGATGACATTGAACCACTGCGCCAGTTTGGCGAACATGCCGGGCTTGGCTTTCAGATCTTCGACGATCTCCTGGACGTATTATCCAGCGAGCAGGCCACCGGCAAAGACCATGCCCAGGACCGGGACAAACCCACCGCTGCCTCAACGCTTGGCACCGAGGGTGCAAGGCGCAGGGCAGACGAAGAGCTCAAGGCGGCCATTGCAGCACTTGATACAGCACGGCTCGACACGCGACCCTTTTCAGCGTTTCTGGATTTTGTGTTGATGGCATTTGATCACCAGGTAAACGGAGCAACCCAGAGTAGAACCCTATGACAATCCTGATGAACGCTGCGGCATTTTTTGGTGCACTGTTTGCCATGGAAGCGGTTGCCTATTTCAGCCACAAATACGTGATGCATGGTTTCCTGTGGGTACTGCATGAATCACATCACCAGGAGAGAAAAGGACTGTTCGAAAAGAACGACTGGTTTGCGGTGATGTTTGCAACACCCTCCATACTGCTCATTTACCTCGGCACCAACGGCACCCCGGTAGCACTCTGGGCGGGCCTGGGCGTTGCGGCTTACGGCCTGGTGTACTTCGTGTTTCACGACGTGATAGTCCACCGGCGTATACCCCACAACTGGCGCCCCAAAGGAAAATACATGCGCCGCATCATTTTTGCCCACCGCCACCATCACGCGATCAACACGAAAGATGGTGCGGTATCTTTTGGTTTCATTTACGCGCCCAGTGTACCGGTGCTGCGTGCCCAGATGAAGGAGATGACGACGGCGACGGCGACGGCAACGCCGTCGTCCCGACCGTAGCGGAGGGACCTCAAACTCTGAGATTTCTCCATTCCATGGCTACGCCACTCCAGTCGAAACGACAGGGGGGGACTGCCGACGGCAACACCGTCGTCGTCGTCCCGACCGCAGTGGAGGGACCCCAGACTCCGAGGTTTCTCCGTTCCGTGGCTTCGCCACTCCAGTCGAAACGACAGTGGGGGACTGCCGACGGCAACACCGTCGTCGTCGTCCCGACCGCAGTGGAGGGACCCCAGACTCCGAGGTTTCTCCGTTCCGTGGCTTCGCCACTCCAGTCGAAACGACAGGGGGCGCTGCCGACGGCAACACCGCCGTCGTCGTCCCGACCGTAGCGGAGGGACCTCAAACCTTGGGGTTTCTCCATTCCATGGCTTCGCCACTCCAGTCGAAACGACAGGGGGCGGCGCTACTTTCCGGCCGACGCCTTGTGCACCTGGATATGTGCTGGTGGCTTGGAGAAAGCGGGTTCGGTGCTCGTAAGCTGCTCCAACGCGTGTTTGCGATCACCCTCGGTGAATGCGCCCGTGGTCAGGCAGAACTCTACGAGGATGTCGTTGGGATCCTTGGTATAGATTGATGTGCACCAGTTGTGATCAATTTCCATGACGTCGTAGCCGCCGTCCAGCCACTGCTGCTTGCGCATCTCGAGTTCATCGGCATCACGCACGTCAAACGATATGTGGTTGATGTGATCCGGCACGCCGGCAGCCCTTGAGATATTGGTATCGAAATTTTCCGTGCCGGGCATATCGTGCATCTCCCAGAACGCAATAAACTTGGAATCATCTTCCATTCGATAGAAGAAGTGTTTTGCCCAGCCGCCTTCCGGTGATGGCCCCACTTCTGCCTTGACCAGTTCGAACTTCATCACACCTTCGTAGAAGTCATGAATCGCCTGCATATCACGTGCAGCAAGCGCTAAATGGTGGTAACCCATGGCAAATTCCTCCGTCGGATGATCAACTCGAATAGCCCTGTCAGGACAATAACGCAAAGGTCCCGGGGACTCAAAACCCGCTTTCACCCTCGGCCAAAAGACGCCCCAACGGCGCCGGCAACGGCCAGAGTGTTGCGGGGCGTGGCAGGATCACTTTGGAGGCAAGTTTTCTTGACGTGGCAAGGCCCGCTCCTTTGGTCAGCAACACCATTTTCCTTGCGGTTGAAGCACCCCGCCGTTCTGCCCAGGCATCATCTCCCGCTGCGAGCAGCAGAATGCCAATTTCGCGATAAATCAGCAACGCGGCTGAAATAGCCCAGGCACAGCGCGGCGGCAGGTGAGTAATGCCCTGCTTGGCTGATTCATAATAAGTTTCCGCATTCGAGAGCAGTCGGGCCGCCAGCGGCGCCAGCCTGGCCTGGTGGTCGGCAAAAGTGGTCGGGTTTTCCGCGATACCTGCTTCTGCCAACCATTCGAGCGGCAGGTAAATCCGGTTGTCCCCGGCATCCTCGAGCACATCCCTCGCGATATTGGTCAGCTGAAAGGCCAGCCCCAGATCCACAGCACGGGCGAGCACCCGGGCGTCCCTCACACCCATGATGCTGGCCATCATTGCGCCCACCACACCCGCAACCCGATAACAGTAGAGCATGAGGTCATCCAGCGTTCGATAGCGGCGCTTGTCGACATCCATTTCAAACCCGTCCAACAACGCCTCGGCGTAAGCAGCATCAATCTCACAATCGCGGAACACCCGTGCCAGTCCCTGGTAGACGGGCTGATCCGGCGGACTGCCAGACAGCGCAGCCCGCGTGTCAGCGCGCAGGTTTGCCAGCATGGACAACTGTTGCCGGGTACCTGGAGACTGCTGGCCGTGCCCCAGTTCCTGCCCGTCGATACAGTCATCACAGTACCGACACCAGGCGTAGAGCATGTAGGCATTCGCGCGGGTCGTTTCATCAAACACCCGCGCAGCCACGGCAAAACTCTTTGACCCTTTTTCGATGGTCTGGCGGGCATGTTCGACAACAGGATCCATCACGCGCCCCTACAGCATCTTGGCAAACTGGGCAGAGATATCCGAGTCACCATATGTCATCCCGTGATCCTCCAGCATCAGTGTGGCGGTTGCCTTGGCTGAACCAACAACACCGGGGATACCCGCCCCGGGATGAGTGCCGGCGCCGGCGAAGTACAGACCTTTCAGCTTGTCATCACGATTGTGGGTTCGGAACCAGGCGCTTTGCCAGAGCACCGGTTCCAGTGAAAACGCTGAGCCCAGGTGTGCGTTCAGTTCATCCCTGAAGTCGAAAGGTGTAAAAATGCGGGTCGTGACAATCTTCTCACGCAATCCAGGCATGTAGTGTTTCTCAAGATACTCCAGAATCCGGTCACGGTACCCGGGTCCAACCTGCTCCCAGTCCAGATCTGCCTTGCCCAGGTTGGGTACCGGCGACAGTACGTAGAAGGTTGAACACCCGGGTGGTGCGAGGCCGGGATCTGTCACCGTGGGAGAATGCAGGTACAGGGAGAAATCGTCCGGTAATTCGCTGCTGCTGTAGATTTCCTTCAGCAATTCCCGGTAACGATTACCAAACATGATGCTGTGATGCTGGATATCAGGGTAAGACCCCTCAATACCAAAATACACAACAAACAGGGAAGGGCTGAACGAACGCCGCTTGAGTGCCGCGGCCGCCTGTTGCCCCCGGTGGGTACGACGTAACAGGTGCCTGTAGGTGAACATGATGTCAGCATTGCTGGCGATTGCATCAAACTCACCCTGCCAGCCGGCTTCAGTGCGGATGCCGGTGACCCTGTTCCCGGTCGCTGTAATTTCAGCCACTGGGGTAGCCAGCCGGATCTCTCCGCCAAGATTCTCAAACAATTTTACCAGGGCGCGCACCAGTGCATGGGTGCCACCCATGGGGAAAGATACACCCCAGCGTTTCTCCAGCGCGTGAATCAGCGCATAGATGGATGAGGTATTGAACGGATTGCCGCCAACCAGCAGGGTGTGGAAACTGAACGCCTGGCGTAGCCGATCGTCCTTGATGTACTTTGCCACCATGCTGTAGACAGACCGGTAACTCTGCAAACCGACCAACTGGGGCGCAACCTTGATCATGTCGCTGAAATTGAGGAAAGGTTTGGTACCCAGCTTGATATAACCTTCTTTCAGCACCGCTTCAGAGTAGTCCAGGAACCGGTTATAGCCGTCCACATCCGCCGGGTTACGCTCCCGGATCTGCTGCTCGTTCAGGCCCGGATCGTTACTGTAGTCAAAGAAGTCACCGTCTTCCCACATCAGCCGATAGAAGGGCATGACCGGTACCAGGTCAACATAGTCTTCCAGTTTATTGCCCGACAATGCGAACAGTTCTCGCAGGCAATCAGGATCCGTGATCACCGTTGGCCCTGCGTCGAAGGTGAAACCCCGGTCTTCATAGACGTAGGCCCGACCACCCGGTTTCTCCCGCGCCTCAAAGAGAGTGGTTCGGAATCCGGCGGACTGCAAGCGGATGGCAAGTGCCAACCCGCCGAAGCCGGACCCGATTACTGCTGCTGTTGGTTGACTCAAGTTAAAACCTCATCATGACTGAAATTGCCTGGCACTGGTTTCTGGTACGCAGCGCAAGGCTGATCCGATTGCGACCGGGGGTTTCCCGACAAGTATTCGCATTTTATCCAGCATTGACGAACGCCCGGCGTAAAAGCGTTCAATCAGCGGTTCTGGCAGGCCATAAAACCGCTGCATAATAATCCAGCGCGCATCGGGCGCCGCCGCCATAAACAGCATCCGGTTCAGCAGGCGCCAGTAGGCCTGGTGACGCCAGTGACTGATCGAGCGCTGCCGGACAAACTCAAATGCTTCGCCGGTGGATGTTGGCATGCGGTCAGCAAAAGCCTCCGCCGTCCGTACTGCCTCGGCAAATGAGTAGCCGGTTGTCGCGTGAAACAGGGCAGCGCGCAGGCCCAGCTTGGGTATTCCGGCAGCGGCGTCCCAAAACGCATTGATATCGCCCCCCAGCACTATCGGTAGTGCACCCGCTTCTTCCCGCACCAGGCGGGACAGTGACCAGCCGGCCCGGGCAGCATACGCCTTGATTGCGCTACTGTCTTTCGCTGTCTCTATGACCGGGGTGTTGCTGTAACGCGTATCCTCAATCATGAGTTCACTTTCACCCGTGGGCAGCACATACACAAACCGGTAATCACCGTCCTGTGGAATGCTCGCATCCATGATGATGGGTCGAATCAGGCCGTGTGGTTGCGCCGTTTCCCATACCTGCCCGGTGAACTTCTGGAAACCCAGCTGGAGGTGTGGCGTGGGTTCAGGACCACGGCAGTCAATCACACAGGCGGCATTCAGGACCTCACCGTTTTCCAGCCGGATACCGGTTGTGGTCACGTCAGCAACCGGAGTGCCCGTCCTGATTGAGCCACTCAGCGCATCACTCATCACGGTGTGAAAACGTTCGGAGTGGGTCGAGCAATAATGTGTCGTCAGGTCACGCACCCGCCTGGGGAACCGGACCTGATAGCCGTCCCATTCATGTTCGATCAGCGAGGCGACACTCGCAAACTGGGTATCGTTCAGGTCAGTTCGGAAGAATGACCAGGTATGATTCCCGCCCAGCCTTTCGCCCGCTTCGACAACAAGCACACGTTTGGCGGGGTTTTGGTCCAGAATCCGCCGGGCGGTGAGACCACTGGCAAGGCCACCGCCGACAAAAAGATAGTCATACATATAACGGTGCTGTCAGTGCTTTGAGTTAAACTGACCGGATTATACGCATTTGGTGTGGTTCACGTTGATTTACGGAATATCCCTTTCCGCCCTGCTGCTGACTTTTTTTGGGTTAACCGCAATTATTGCCCTGCGATACCTGATGATTTCCGGCCTGTTCTACTGGTTACTCTGGTCCAAAGGTGCCAATCCACGGGCAATCAAACTGATGCAGGGCACCCCGGCACCGGGTGTTGTCAGAAGCGAAATCAGCTGGTCCCTGCTTTCGTCATTTATCTACGCGGCACCGGCCGCTATTGTCATGGAGATGTGGAAGCTCGGTGACACCGCCATCTACATGGATCTCTCGGATTACCCGCTCTGGTACCTGCCCGTCAGCATATTGGTGTACCTGTTCCTGCATGACACCTGGTTTTACTGGACGCACAGGCTGATGCACCGCCCGGGAGTTTTCCCAATCATGCACAAGGTGCACCACCAGTCACGCCCTCCTACACCCTGGGCAGCTTTTTCGTTTCATCCCACGGAATCCGTTCTGGGCGCAATTTTCCTGCCACTGCTGGCACTGGTCATTCCAATCCACGTCGGCGCGGTGCTGTTTATCCTGACCCTGATGACGCTGGCTGCTGTACTGAACCACTCGGGGTATGAGGTGCTGCCAAAGTGGTGGCTGCGGGGCTGGCCGGGCAGGCACCTGATTACGGCGGCACACCACGACCTTCATCACAAGAAGTTCAATCGCAACTATGGCCTCTATTTTCGCTTCTGGGACAAGGTGATGGGCACCGACGTCATGGAAAGTGAATACGACTTCCTGGAAACACCCGCGCGGCCTGCCGCCGCCTGAGGCGCAACCTCACCGGATCTGCCGTCTATGGCCCAGGCGCTGCGCTGCGATACCGGGCAAACCAGGCCAGGATATTGTCTACCTTGGCAATCAGGTGTGAAGGCCGCTGGGCAATCCCATGGGCTGCTTCCGGGATTCTCACCAGGGCCGTGGGTACCTGCCGGAGGCGTAGCGCCTGGTAATACTGCTCCGATTCATGCATCGGCGTACGTTGGTCCGCCTCACCGGTGATCAGCATGGTGGGTGTTGACACCTGGCCAACCAGGGATAGCGGTGAGCGCCGCCAGTAATTGGCCTGGTCCTCCCAGGGTGGCTTGTCAAACCAGTACTGGGGCACCATGGTCGAGATATCGCTGTACAGGGCATGGCTGGTCCAGTTGATCACCGGCTTGGCCACCGCCGCGGCCGCAAACCTGTCTGTTTTGCCCACAATCCAGGCAGTCAACACACCACCGCCGGAACCACCGGTCACAAAAAGCTGGCTCTCATCAATATAGCCACGCGCAATGACGGCATCCACACCGGCCAGCAGATCAAGGTAATCTTCACCCGGGTAGTTGAGATGGATCTCATTGGCAAACCTGTGACCGTAACTGGTTGAACCGCGCGGATTGGCGTACAGCACAACGTACCCGGCCGCGGCATAAAGCTGTACTTCAGCAGAGAAGTGAGGTCCGTATGCGGCAAAGGGACCACCATGGATTTCAAGCATGAGCGGGTAGCGGTTAGCCGGATCAAAACCGGGCGGCAGTGCCAGCCAGCCTTCAATCTCAAAGTCGCCGTCTTCGGATGCCCAGGTGATTCGTTCGACGCTGGCCAGTTCGCGGTAGCCCAACAGCTCATCGTTCAGCCTGGTCAGTTGCCGGGGCCTATCGGCGCGAAATACGGAGACATCCGCCGGGCGCAAAGCGCTGCCAGAGGAATAGGCAATAGCCCCGTTACTGGCAACGCTGAAACCGCCACTGGTATAGGGTCGGCCAATGTCGTTCCCGCCCAGGTCATCAACCAGGCGCCTGACCTTGCCTTTCAGGTCAACTGCAGCAAGGACTCGCTTGCCCCGGTCGTCAAAAGAAACGACAAGCGATCGATTACTGGTTCCCGCCCAGCTCATGCCGACAATCGAACGGTCGAGGTCAGGGGTAACCAGGCTGGACTCACCGCTGCCCAGGTCCAGGACGTAGGCATTCACGCCCTGATAACCCAGTTTGCGGTCGTCATAGCCCAGGTAGGCGAGCACCGTGCCGTCAGCGGAAAACATGGGCGAACTGTCAGGGCCGTACCGCGTGGTGAGCTGGCGCATTTCGCCGCTTCTGACATCAACAGACCACAGGTCCGTATTGCGGGTGTCTATCTCAGCATCATTGTTGCGGTTTGCCGAAACAACCAGTTGCGTGCCGTCCGGTGACCATGCCAGCCTGCCGGCATGGTTGAAGTTGCCCAGGGTCAGTTGCCTGGGCGAACCACCAATTGCCGGTATGACAAAAACATGGGTAAATCCCGGCTCGGTTAAGCCGCGGCCATCTGACCGATAGCTGACGGTGTCGACAACCACCACGGGCGGCGCCCACTCGGCCCCTTTTGGCGCTGCTGGCGGCGTCGCCAGTTTTGGCGCTGTACTGGCAACAAAAGCGGTAAAGGCAAGCTGGCTGCCATCCGGCGACCAGGCAATTGACCCCGGTGCACTGGCAAGATTGCTGAGCAACGCCGTCTGGCCCGTGTCCAGCCACCTGACATACAGCTCAGGCCCCTCGCCTTCCAGGCTGGAAACATAAGCCAGCCGCGTGCCATCCGGCGACCAGCGTGGCGACGAGAAACTGTTTCGCCCCGACAGGAGCGGCTCATGCCCGCTGCCGTCCACATTGACCAGCCAGATATTCGATCGTGCCCGATCAGTCATGATGTCCATCGCCTGCCGGACATAGGCAATGCGTTTTCCATCCGGTGAGATTTGCACGTCACGTGCCATTTCGAGCTCGAACACGTCAAGATTTCGAAACGGTTCAACAGCCTCAGCAGCTATTCCCCACAGGGAAACCAGGCAAAGCAGTGACAGTCGGCGAGCGTAAGCCTGGATTCGCATGTGGTTTCCTCTGGCGAGTGACGGGAACGGGTTATGTAAATTCACGCTCATGCTACCCTAGGCCTGGACTTCCAAAAAGGTGCCGTCCGCAGCACGTATCACGGGATAAACAGCAAGTACGGCGGCAACGGGAAGCCCACCGTAAACATGAGGGAAAAGGGCTGTCTCTGAACCGGCAAGTTCACCCTTTTGCTCACCAACCGGGGCCGCCGGCTCATAACGCAAGGTAACCCCCGCGGCCTCAAGCGACTCATGGCTCATTTCCAGGCAAAACCAGTCACCCGCGGAATCCCGATAGAAATGATTCGCCACTTCCATTAACCTTTCACGACCTCGCGTACAGTGCGTAAACCCGTCCTGTGCGTAAGTTTCAGGATAGTAGACACTTTCAACCGCGCGCCACTGTGCCACCGGGACAAGATGGTAAATCATTTCAGCCATACAGATTCCTGCATCACGCGAGAACCGCGGATCTTACCGTCATTCGCCCGTGTCCGGTATGGCCGCTACCTGGCGTGCCTGCTGAACGCGCTCCTGCTCACCTCCTGCACGACCATGACGCCAGAGCCAGGCACACCCGGGAATATGCCGCCGCCGGCCAGCCCGGGCCCAGCCGCGTCAACCGACCAGTCCTCAGCGCGGCAACCTGCGCTACTCGAAGAGTCTGTTGCTGCGGAGTCCCCCGGGGCGCGGTCCGGTCCTGGAATGCCAACGGGACAGGCGGCCCGGCAAGCACGCCAGGATCTCGCCGAGCACCTGCCACCCCGTGAAACGCCTGAGCTCTCCACCGCGGCGTTCTGCCACGCGGTTGGCTCCAAGCTGGGCAGCGTGACCACCAATGATTGCCTGCGCCAACAGCTCATCCATGATGGCAATAGTCCGCTTAACCATTCGCTGGCCTACAAGGATTACTTGCCAGTCGACAATCGCATTCCGCTGGGGCGCGTGCTGGTGATTGGAGGCATTCACGGCGACGAGTATTCGTCTGTATCACTCATGTTCAAGTGGATGGACATTCTGAACCAGCACCATTCGGGAATGTTTCACTGGCGCTTTATCCCCCTTGCCAATCCGGATGGGCTGCTGCGGTCAAATTCCCAACGGCAGAACCATAGCGGTGTGGACCTGAACCGCAATTTCCCGACCGCCGACTGGAACGACGATGCCCACCGCTACTGGACCGAGGTGGCCTACAGCAACCCCAGGCGAAACCCCGGTGCGACTGCGGCAAGCGAACCGGAAACCCGCTGGCTGATTGCGCAAATTGAACAGTTTCGACCCGATGTCATCATTTCCGTTCACGCACCCCACCACCTGGTGGACTACGATGGGCCACCGAGTGCACCGGATAAACTGGGCCACCTTGGCCTGAACAAGCTGGGGGTTTTCCCGGGATCCCTCGGGAATTACGCCGGTATTGGCCTGGGATTGCCGGTTGTCACCGTTGAACTGCCGTCAGCCGGCATCATGCCAGCACCAGGAGATATAGACGGTATGTGGCGCGATCTCGTTGGCTGGCTGCGGCGGCAGCTCGCTGATGCTGATGCGGTACGCAGTGACTGAGTCCGGGAGCAGAACCCGCCGGATTGTTGCCGTACTCCTCGGTCTGCTATGCGCTGGTGGGAGCCTGTTGCTGGGCGAACTGGGTTTTCAACGCGTGCTTGATTTCAGGACCCTGGAACGTATTCCCGCGACAAGCATCACCGGTTCCGTTGGCGGTGAGACACAGCTGATTGGTCAGGCGAGGTCGTCGGGGCGCTTGCTGCAGGCCCCAAAATCGGGCACCGATACCCTGTATTATCGCTACCTGGTTGAACGCGAGGAACGGGATTCAGACGGCAACAAAAGCTGGAAAACGATAACCGACCAAAGTGAAGCCACTGACTTTATCCTGCAGGATGCCAGCGGCACACTGCTCATTGCGGCACAGAGGGACAGCGCACTGATCGACTGGTCAGTGGGCCGGAAATTCAGGGTGCGCGAAGGTGACCTGCGTTACACCGAATGGCGCATTGACGAATCAGACAAACTGACAGTTTTTGGCTGGCTTGATCTTGACCCCGAGCCAGTCATGCGGTTTTCGGTAGCCGGCCAATATCTGCCGATCATCTCCAGTGGCAGTGCGGGCGACGAACGCGCAGAACTTGGCACCCTTGCCGTGCTCATGCTCTGGGGCGCCATTACGCTATTGATCCTGGCCTGTCTCGCCACAGTCTACGCACTGCGCATCCATCGTACCCTCGTGTTCCTGGTGTTTGTCAGCGCCTCCAGCATGCTGCTGCTGGTCAACTACGGTGCCCGCAGCCTGGCATCTGACATCAGTGAAGGATATCAGCGTGTGGTGACACAGGCTGAACGGGCCAGCAATCTGATAGCCACCTCACTGCGACCTTATGGCGTTACATTTGCTGGTCTGGAGGAACCGCTGGCGATTGATACACCCGGCTTCGCCGGCGTGCCACAGATGCAGAGAGACCAGATTGCCGCCTGGCAACAGAGCAGTTGGCTGGTACGCGAACGCTATCTGCAACAAATTAACCGCTTTCCCGAAAACCTCTACGCCAGGCTGACGGGCAAACATCAGCCCGCGCCTGTTGTCCTGTCTGAGGCCGGCGCAGCGAAGGCCAGCGCCGAACTCGCGCGTTTCCAACAAACCCAACTGGCGGGTTACTACTACCTCACCCTACCGGCCCTGCTGATTACCGGCCTTATCGCCTGGTTTGCGTTCAACAGTATTCGCGTCAAGCGCATGCAGGAAAACCTGGCAACCAGCAAAACCATCGGCGTGGTTTACGGCCTGACTGAAGTTGAGGGTGAACTTGAAGCTGACGACCCGGCAAAGCTGCTGCGGGGACCCGTCAGCAATGACGCCTGCGTCTGGTACCGCTATGTTGTCGAAGAAAGGCGCGGCACCGGCAAGAATACCAAGTGGGTCACCATTGAAGATCGGACAGAAAAGCGACCGTTCTTCTGTCGTGACAGTGAAGGGAAAATCAGGGTGTTTCCTGGCCAGGCTGACATCATGACGCATCACCGCTCCACTCGTCGTGAAGGGAATCGGCGGTATAGCGAAACGTCCCTGCAACCCGGTGACACGCTTTACATCCTTGCCCATGCCAGGCAGGACAAGACCCGTGGTGATTCCCTGGTCCTGGGTCACGAGAAGGGCAGCCCTTATATCATTGCCAATGTCCCGGAGGCGGAAGTGATGTTTCGCAAGGCTTTCACGGGCCAGGCACTGCTGTCCGCTGGTGCCAGCCTCCTGTTCCTGGTGGCGGTCTGGATGGGCGGCAGCAATGGTGACTTCTCTTCCCTCGACTTCGTGCTGGCCGCGCTGATTGCACCGGCGTTCCTGACGATGGTGGTTGTGATGCTGATGTATAACGACCTGGTTTTCCTGCGCCAGCGCTGTGACCGCAACTGGGCCAATATCCAGGTATCACTCAAGAAACGGGCAACGCTGGTGCCGCAACTGGTTCAGGTAGCGAAAGAGTACCTGGCGTTTGAAGAAGAATTGCAACAGGACCTTGCTGAACTGCGCGCAACAATCGGATCAGCTGACACCGCGGCCATGGTGGACCAGGTGATGGCGCTTGAACATCGCTCGATTGAACGAATGAGCTTGACTATCGAGGCCTACCCGGACCTGAAAGCAGCAACCATCATGGCAGATCTGAACAGGCGTCTGATTGCACTGGAAAATGAAATTGCGATGATACGTGCCGGTTTCAACGATGCAGTCATGCAGTACAACACCAGAACCCGGTCATTTCCCGACAACCTGCTGGCGCGCATTTTCAGGTTTCCGTCAATCAATATGCTCTCTTTTGAGGCACGTGCGCACGCAATCCCACCAGTCAAGGACCTGCTCCAGAATTAAGTGTAATCAACGCGATAAAAATTTGAGCTGCGTCAATATCCACTCTCACACGCCTGACTATGATCAGCCCATGACTGTCGTAGATTTCCATGCAACTGATGACAATGGCCGCAGGCGCAACCTCGTCGAAATTGCCGTTCGACGTCTGGCAGTACCTTTCGCCCTGGGCGCACTGGCGACAATTATTTCACTCTGGATCATGCAGGCCCTGATCACGAGCCAGAAAGCGGACATCAAGGAAGTGAAGTCATTTAACCTGGTCGACTTCATCCGCACGCCCACGCCACCATCCCTGCAGGTCAAAAAGCGTACAGCGGAAAAACCGCCGATGCCTGACGAGCCACCACCAATTAATGACAGGGTCGAGTTTAATGTGTCCGCTGAAGTGGATGGCACAGCCTGGATCACCAAGGACGTGGACCTGACCGCACAAACAGACATGAGTAACGCCTTCAGTTTCGTCTCGGATGGCGAGTACCTGCCTATCGTCAAGGTTCAGCCGATGTATCCCACCACCGCGAGGGTACGTGGTGAAGAGGGGTGGGTAGTACTGCAGTTCACCGTTGATGAAACCGGCCGCGTGCGGGATCCGGTTGTCATTGATCATTGTGCCCACGTGGTTCCGGAAGGAAAGCGTGAGGAGTGCTGGGATCAGCCCAGCAAGGTTTTTGACTCAGCAGCCATCAATGCCACCAAAAAATTCAAGTTCAAACCCAAGGTACAGGACGGGGTGGCAGTGGCAACCTACAATGTTCGCCACAAATTCACTTTCGAACTGGCGGGGGAAGAATAGACCCGCTTCAGGCAATCTCCAGGCACTCCTGTCGCGTGTAAAAAACGCCGTTCCTGACAAACCCGGAAACAATCTCTGGTCGGAGTGATCTGATGGCACCGTCCGGCCCCGTTTCCAGCGCCCAGCCCTTAGGCAACCAGTCAATCAGGTGAACAGGTGCAGGATTTCCGTTTTTCATCCGGGAAACCTCCACGCGTCCCGAGCGCGTGTCCCGGAAAGCAGGCAAAAACCCGTGACAGCGGTTATTCTGGCTGACGCCCGCGCTGCCGCGATAAAAGGTGTTTTCTGTCTTTAGCGTGGACTTGTCCATTGCCGCTACCTGTTTTTTCCCAGTCTGACCAAACTATGAGCATGACCTGTGCCAAGATTGTCGATATTTACTTATCCTTTTGATTTTAAAAATAAATTTAATTGAAATCTGTTGGCGCCCAGGCAATCCGACATGACCTTTCAAGCCAATTATCGACAGCAGGTGTCGCAAACTTTCAGTCAATTGCAGTGGCGAGGGCGCTGGTGAGCGTCTGGTGCTGAAAACTGAACTTTTCCTCCTGCAAGCGTGTCGGCACTACCCGCTGCCCGGCCAGAAGCAGACTGGACATCTCTCCCAGCATCAACTTCAGCATGAATTCCGGCGCGACAAACAGTGCCGGTCGGTGCAGCAACCGCGCAAAGGTCCGGGTAAATTCTCGATTGGTGACCGGGTTGGGCGCACAGGCGTTGTAGATACCACTGCTCGCCTTATGATCAAGCAGGTGCAGAATTACCCGGGTCATGTCAGCAAGTGAGATCCAGCTCATCCACTGGTTGCCCTGTCCCAGGCGCGCGCCAAACCCGAGGGAGAAAGGCAGTTTGAGTGGCGCAAGGAATCCTCCGTCCGGCCCCATCACAAGACCAATCCGGAGCTTCACCACCCTGGCGCCCAGGGCTTCTGCCCTGTCCGCCGCCTTTTCCCAGTCCTCACAGAGTTGCCGGGCAAAATCCTTCACGCCATCCGGGGCAGCGACTGGCTGTGAGTATTCAGTCAGCGTGCGATCACCACCATCGCCGTAGATGCCGGTGGCCGACCCACTGATAAAAGTCCGGGGAAAGCGTGGATTCTCGCCAAGGTTCTCACACAGGCTTTCCGTCAGTGCAATTCTGCTGTCGCGGAGCAACTGCTTGCGCGAATCGCTCCAGCGCGCACCGGCAATTGACTCACCCGCCAGGTTAACAACGGCATCAATTGGTTCGCTACGAACCCGCTCGATATCAGCAAAACCGATAACCGTATCACCACACAGGCTCGAGACCTGTGCTGGCTGGCGGGAGTAAACCAGTACTTCATCCCCACGCACGGACAGGGCCTGGCAGAGCGCCCTGCCGATAAAACCCGTGCCGCCGGTCACCAGAACCCGCATCGTCTTACCTCCAGAACCTGTCATCACTGTATACGCCCGGAACACAGGTTAAGATCCGTGGTAGCGCATTCTGTTCAATCCTGCCCAGGGATACGCGGGGCAGCGCAGGGAAGGAGCAGGGCTTTTTTAATGCCTGCTTTCATGTTTTGATTTGTGCTCCCGCAACAGCTACCTGGCAGGATGAGCCATGACCGATTACCTTCGCACGCCAGACCCAAACTTTGCCGATCTTGCCGATTTCCCCTTTCAGCCACATTACCATGCCTGGCAGGACATGCGGGTGCACTATCTTGACGAAGGCCCGAAAGAGGGACCGGTGATGCTGTTGCTCCATGGCATGCCAACCTGGAGTTACCTCTATCGCGACATTATTCCCCCGTTGGTTGCGGCGGGTTACCGTTGTATCGCGCCCGATCATCTTGGTTTTGGCAAATCGGACAAACCCGTGGACATTCACTGGTACACCATCGCACGTCACACTGAGGTGCTGACCTCACTGATCACCAGCCTTAACCTGACAGGCATTACCCTGCTGTGCCAGGACTGGGGAGGACCTATTGGCCTTGCCCAGGCAGCAATCATGCCAGAACGGTTCGATCGATTGACCATCATGAATACCTGGCTGCACCATCCTGAATATGAGTATTCACCGGCCATCAGGAACTGGAACAAGAACTGGCACGAGGGTGGCATGTTCGCTCGTGCAGAGCCTGACGTTGGTCTGCTGATGGTGATGAGCGCGGGTCTGCTGTCCCGGGAACTGATGTTTCCCGCACTGGTGAGCGGCACCCTGCCCGAGTTTCCCTCGGCAGCCTGCCAGGACATGTACAACGCCTATATCGCCCCGTTCCGGGATATGGGTGACAGCACCTACAACGGACTGCGCCGGTTCCCACTCTCCATACCGCTGGACAGCTACGACAATGGTAACGGCGCGGCCCAGACACATCACTACAACACGCTGCTGGCCTGGCGCAAGCCTGTTCATTTCATCTGGGGTTGTGCTGACGATGTCTTCACCGAAGACTGGGGACGAAAATGGGCAGGTCAGTTTGCAAGCGCAACCTTTGACCCCATCCCGGAAGCTGGTCACTTCCTGCAGAATACGCACGGCGCGGAGGTGGCGAGACTGCTGCTTCTGCGGATTGCCCAGGAATAGGGTATTCCCTTCTTTTACCAGGGCCCACAAGTCAGCCGGCACAGCACCGGCTTCCAGCGGATATTCAGAAGATGAGTGAACAGCAGGTTTCAACCCGCACTGACAAGGCACGCCTCCGTCAACTGACGCTTGCGGTCAGTCGTCGTGCCCCCCTCGACGCCGCCGTATTGCTGGCAAGGGAATCCCGTGAAACCGTAACGGCGGTGCTGGAAGAACTGGATGTGACCCTGGCCGTCCGCGTCCTCGCCTGTCTTCCCGAGCAAACCCGGTTGGAACTGGCGCCCCGCCTGGAGTCAGGGCTGGGTCAGCAGTGGGCGCTCAATCGCGAATACGCCGAGGACAGCGTGGGGCGGCTGATGGACCCGGTGCCCGCGGTATTTTCCCCGGATACCCGGGTATCCACCCTCATTGAGACCATTCGGCCTTATGCCAGCCAGCAGCAGCTGGTTTATGCCTATGTGGTTGACCCGGATGAACGGCTGGTCGGGGTGGTTGCGATGCGTGAACTCCTGTTTGCCGCGCCCGACAGCAGTATCAGTGAGATTATGGTGACCGAGCCATTCTATTTCACGGCGACCACGCCAACGGTAGATGCCATGCGAGCGGTACTCCGCAGACACTACCCGATGTACCCGGTTTGCGACCCGGCGGGAAAACTGCTCGGCGTCGTCAGGGGTTATGCGCTGTTCGAGCAGCAGACCTATGAACTCACCGCGCAGGCAGGCCGAATGGTGGGGGTCGGCAAGGAAGAACACCTGACGACACCCTGGTTACGCTGCCTGTTCATGCGGCATCCCTGGCTGCAGCTCAATCTGCTGACGGCATTTGTGGCTGGCGCCGTGGTTGGCCTGTTCGAAAGCACCATTCAGCAGGTGGTTGCGCTTGCCGCCTTCCTTCCCGTGCTTGCAGGACAATCCGGTAACACGGGATGCCAGGCGCTTGCCGTCACCTTGCGAGCAATGACCCTGAATGAACTAAAACCGGGCATGGAGCCTCTACTGGTTCGCAAGGAGACCCTGCTGGGAATTTCCAACGGGATACTGGTTGGGCTTACCGCCGGTGGCGCCATGTTCGGTTATGCCATCATCAATGGCAGTGCGGATCCCTTGCTGCTGGCAGCAATTGTGCTGGTGGCGATGCTTGGCTCATGCGCGGCTGCCGGCGTATCCGGCGTGCTGATCCCGCTGGTGCTTCGGCGTCTGGGTGCTGACCCGGCCACGGCTTCCACCATTTTCCTGACCACGGCAACTGATGTTGTCAGTATGGGGGCACTGCTCGGACTGGCCACACTCTTGTTGCTCTGATGGTGTTTCGCTGTCGAACGAACGCTATTCCCGGGACCGGGCCGCAATCCAGCCGTCGATCTTTTTCTCAAGTACCGGCATCGGTAAAGGGCCACTCCCCAACACAGCATCATGAAAACCCCGATAGTCGAAGCCGTCGCCCAGCACCCTGCGTGCCTTCTGCCGCAGAGCGACAATCCTGTCCATGCCAATCTTGTATGCCGTCGCCTGGGCAGGATTATTGAAGTAACGGTGAACCTCCGAGGTCACGGTAGTCAGTGGCCTGGGTGAATTGCGAACCGCATACTCGATGGCCTGCTGTTCTGACCAGCCTTTTGCATGAATACCCGTATCTAGCACCAGCCGGATTGCTCGCCACAGCTCGCCTGTCAGCCTGCCAAAATCATTATAGGGATTCGTGTAGAACCCCATATCCTTGCCCAGCAGTTCCGCATAGAGCCCCCATCCCTCGCTGAAAGCCGTGTAGCCGTGGAAGGTCCGAAAACGTGGCAATTCTTCCAGTTCCTGCTGGATTGAGATCTGCAGGTGATGGCCCGGAACACCTTCATGGTAAGCCAGATTTTCAAGACGGTAACTCGCCACGGCCCCCATATCCGTAAGGTGTGCGTAGAAAACACCAGGACGCGAACCGTCTGGCGTCCCGCGTCGATAGTGTGCGGCACCCCCTGCCTGCTCACGGAACGCCTCTACCCGACGGACCTCAAGGCCGGCCCTGGGGAGGAGGCCAAAATACTCTGGTAACCGGGTCTCCATCTGTGCCAGGTAGTCCCGCGCCTGCTGCAGGTAGTCCTCCCGGCCTTCATCAGTATTGGGAAAATAGAACCGGGGATCTTCGCGCATAAACACAAAAAATTCCGCCAGCGTACCTTCAAAGCCAACTGTCGCCTTGATCGCCTCCATTTCGGCATGGATTCGGGCAACCTCATCCAGACCAGCCTGGTGGATCTGATCAGCCGTGAGCGGCAGCGTGGTCATCAGTGACAACTTGTAGTCATAGTAGGCAGCACCGTCTGGCAGCGCCCAGGCACCTTTGGCTTCTTTTGTCACGTTTGCCGCGTAGTCGCCCTCCAGCCAGGCAATGATCTCCTGGTAGGCCGGCTGCAATTGATCAAGTAGCGCTGCACGGGCCGCGCCGGTAAGCGCCCGACGTTCCTCGTCAGTGATTTCCAACGCCGCAATTTTGGTTGTGATGTCTTGCCAGAGCGGCGACGCGTCTCCCGTCGTAAAAGGCGCCCCGCTGATTACGCTCCTGGCCTCACGCATTGCCTGCTCATAGTCAAACCAGGGTGCGCGAATACCCTCAGCAGCAGCCAGCCTGGCTCGCTCGAGATACTGCCGCACGTAACGGCCCGACTGGTTGAGGCGCGAGATATATGCCCGCATATCTTCTGCATCATCAACTTTCTGGTAGCTGATCAGGCTGCTCGGCAGCCCTGTTTGTGGTCCCCGGCGGCCGAAGATAAAATTATGGCGCCACCAGGGCCTGCCAGCTTCCTCCTGCTCCAGCAGGAAGATCCAGAGGTCGTAGGAGATCTGTCCCTCGGGGTCGAGTTTGCTGCGATCAAAAGATGCCTGCATTTCCGTAACACTGGCGCGGCGCCAGTTAAGGCGCCTCTCCAGCGCTGCCTCAGAGACATCATCCAGTTGATCCTGATGCCGCTTGTCGCCCAGTCGGGTTCGCGTCATGGGGCTGAACTCGAGAAAGGTCTCGAACTCCTGATCGAGCCAGGCGGTCAGGCGCTGCGTCTCCGGGAGAGATACCATTGCCGGGGTTGCCGGGATTTCCTCCGCACGCTGCCCGCAGGACGCAAGCACAAGACAGCAGAAGCCCATCAACAGCATCCCCGTTTGTCTGGTCA
Organism: Pseudomonadota bacterium; assembly: GCA_047947185.1. Lineage (GTDB taxonomy): Bacteria > Pseudomonadota > Gammaproteobacteria > Pseudomonadales > Azotimanducaceae > JANQJA01. Next base: position 4,020,718 of record CP170502.1, on the reverse strand, counting down.
CTCGCGCTCTCCTCATCTGGTATCCGTGTCCGCGGAATCTTCTCATAGTCGACAATACTTCACCTTATCGACGTATCAGATCATGGTATTCTGGTCCCGTACAACTCGAGGGAAATCAGCATGAATGCAATCTGGTGTCAGGCCGAGATGAACTACGTCAGCGGCATAGAACCACAACCCGTGAACGTCACGATCAAAAACGGGAGAGCACAATCACCCGGTCCCTGGGAAGACTGCGGCTTTGAGTTGAAACAGCATCATTCAGCAGTGACCAACTGGGCTGATGACGCCGAAATCGAGCGCGTACATTACCCTGAGATTGCCGAACTGGCGCGCCAGCTCACCGGCTCAGACCACGCACTGGTTGGTGGCCATATCAAACGTAATCCCGAGAAGGCGCGTGAGCACAGCGATCTTGCGCCGATTACTTTTGTCCATTCAGATTTTGCGGAAAGTTACGGAGACCTCATACGCCAGCGCTACCGTGATCCCACTGAACAGGCCCAGAATGGCCTTGCCCGGGCCGGCCTGACCCCGGCTGACATCGACCGTGCAAAACGCATGGTGATCATTCAGTTCTGGCGCAATCTGGGACCTGAAAAAATGGACATGCCCATTGCTTTCTGTGACGCAAGAACGGTGGGGCCTGACGAGGTGCTCCGTTTCCCGGTCACCGACTACGCCGGCGGGGGATTCAACTTTGATACCCTGGGAATCAGTGCACCCGCAGACCCCGCCACCCACCAGTGGTACAGCTATCCAGCGCTGAACCGGGACGAGGTTGTGGTTTTCCGCACCTACGACAGTGACATGGTGGCAGGGAACGGCAGGTTCTGGACGCCCCACTCCGCTTTCCGAGATCCCGAGGTCCCGGTAGGACAGCCAAGCCGATACAGCATTGAATTGCGGGCCACCTGCCTGTTTTTCTGACGGCGGAGCAACCCCGTACCCGGGAGTGAGATCTCTCCATTCCGGCCCTTCGGGCCTCCAGTCGAGATGACGGCTGCACTGTCGATAGATCCCTCCACTTCGGTCGGGACGACCGCTGCGCTGTCGATGAGATCCCTCCACTTCGGTCGGGATGACGGCTGCGCTGTCGTTTCGACCGCAGCGGAGAAACCTGACGGCGTAGCCGTCAGCCTTTAATCAGTTGTTCCAGCACGGTCATATCAGGATCGCCGAACACACCGTTTGGGTTCACCGGCTGAATGCAAACGTGGCTGGCACCCGCATCGAGGTGTTCATTAATCCGTTCGCGAATCCGGCTGGCATCACCCCAGGCAAAAGTTGCGTCGATAAAACGATCGCTGCCGCCGTTCTCAAAATCCGCTTCGGTCATTCCGAGGCGTAGCCAGTTGTTGCGGTAGTTAGGCAGGCCAAGGTAAATCTGTGCAACCCCGCGAGCAAGGTCCCTCGCCTTCTGTGGATCAGATTCGCGCACGACCTTTTGTTCAACACAGAGCATTGCATCCGGGCCCATAATTTCCCGTGCCTGCCGGGTGTGCTCCGGTGTAGAAAAATACGGGTGTGCGCCACTCGCTTTGGTCGCAGCAAGCTCAAGCATCTTTGGCCCCAGCGCCGCAACCAGCACCGGGGGTTCCTCTGCAGGTGGCGTCGACATATAGGGTACCCGGGTTAACCCTTCGAGATAGGCCCGCATGGTCGCCAGCGGCTTCTTGTACTCAATCCCCCGCCCCTCTACAGCTACCTGGTGACTGACCCCCAGCCCCATCATGAACCGACCACCGGATTGTTCAGCCAGCGTCCGTGCGGCTGCCATGGCTGCCGGCGCTTCGCGGTTATAAATGCTGGCAATACCTGTAGCCAGCACCAGCTTTTCAGTGTTCGCCAGCAGCCAGGCTGAATGCGCAAAAGGATCCCGGCCATAAGCCTCGGGCAGCCACAGCGCGCCATAACCGAGCTGTTCAAGCCGCTTTGCAAATGTTGCAGCATCCGCTGCCGATTTTGTGTCTGTAAAGTACCAAACGCCCAGCTTTCCAGGATTCACTTGTCTGCCCCTTGTCTAGAGTAAATAACGTAGAGTAAATGGTGTGGATTGAATACCGAGGACCTATTGTATAGATCCCTGCCGGGCCTGTCCGGCACCGAGTTCCCTTAGCAGAGCATCCAGGTACGCCCTGGCGGGCTCACCACCCTGGCTCGCGGCAAGCCGTGCATGCTCAAGTGCAAGGTCAGTCTCACCCATGGAAAGGTAAACCGCGGCCAGGTTGCGATGGGCCATGGCCGCTTCCGGATAGAGTTGGACCACTCTGGTCCAGAGTGTGAGGGGATTGCGCCAGACTTCTACCTGCAGGTTTGTCAGTGCACCAAGCGCAAGGAAATAGGTAATCCCGAGACCAAAAACGGCCGCCCGGGCACGCGGGACCTGCTGCAGGATCCAGTAGCCAAAAAGCGGCAGGAGCAGCGACAAGGGCAAGGTCGCAAGGTAGACATAATGATCGGTCGCCTTGGCTGGACCCACATGAACCAGGCCAGACACGGGCAACAGGGTCACCAGGTAGAATCCAAGGAGCACCAGCGGCCAGCGGTACCCCCGGACCCAGGCAACCAGCGCAGAGGCCGTTGCGGTCACAAAAAAGAGTGCGCCAACCAGCAAGAACCCCGGCGCCAGCATCTCCGCCATTGTCGGGAAAGGATAGAAAGGAGAGAGGTTCACCGGGTACAGGTAACAGGCGACATAAAACCAGGTATTGTGGAGCGCATTCAAGGCACGGACCCAGAGCGGCAGGGCTTCCGGCATGGCCATTGCCTGTGTTTGCAGGGTGATCAGTGCTACCGCGAGGCTGAGCAGGAAGTAATGCATTTTTTCGAGCACCGCCCGCAACAGGTCCCTGGCGGAGAGTTCAAAGCGGCGCAGTGGTGCAAGGTCCAGCAGGATCAGTATCGCCGGCACGGTGACCGCCATGGGTTTGGCCATGAGTGCCAGGACAAACAGCAACCAGGCTACAACCCCGGCGCGACGACTTCGTTCTCGCCGGCTGTGCAGGTAAACAAGATAACAACCGAGCGTAAATATGCTGTAGAGCACATCCTTGCGCTCCACAACCCAGGCGACGGACTCCACATGCTGCGGATGCAGCGCAAAACCCAGCGCGGTCAGGCAGGCAATCCATCCCGCTGCGGGCTGCGGTAACGACAGTAACTGCAGCACCAGGAAATACACCAGGCAGGCGTTAACCAGGTGCAGGCCAACATTCATCAAATGGTGCCCGGCCGGGTGCTCACCAAAGAGGAAAAAGTCCAGCGCGTGGGAATACCATACCAGCGGTTGCCAGTTGGCATGGTGCGCCCGGGTGGTCATGGCCCAGAAGTCTGCAAGATCAGGGTCGCGTAACCAGGGGTTCTCGAGGACAAACGGAATGGTATCCCAGACAAAGTGATGCTGGGCCACCTGCAGGTACACCACCAGGGTTGAAACCAGTATGAGTCCCAGGTGAAGTGCTTGCTGTTTCCGCAACATCAAACCACGGGATCAACGGGTTTGGCGCTGCCTACAGCCGCCTCAATCAGTTCCGCTGCTTCCAGGCAAAGATCTTCCCGCCAACGCTCGGCATACACCTGCACGCCCAGCGGCAAACCCGCCGCAGTACCACAGGGCAGGGCCACCGAGGGAATACCCAGCAGGTTCCCGGGGGTAATAAACTGCAGCCGGTTCAGCGTCGTTTCGATCCCGCTCTCGGGATCCAGGTCCGCATCGTGCAGGAACTGCTGATCCGCCCAGGTGGGCCCAATCACAACAGGCCAGTCCACAAACATCCGGGACCAGGCCATCGCCAGCCGATCACGTTCCATGAAAACCTGCGTGCCATGCAGGGCCGCCGGATCGTATTTTGCCAGCAACCCCTGCAGCAGGTTAACCGGCCGCTCACTCATCAACTGCGACAGCAGGGGCAGCATGGCCTCAATATCCGCGGCCAGTACGCGTCCCCAGATCTCGTTAACCCGTGCCAGTTCCGGCACCTCTACCTCTGCCACTTGCCAGCCTGCCTCTTCGAGCACCTGGCCCGCGCGATGAATCGCCGCAACAAAAGGTGCAGGCAACCGGGTGAATGGCATTTCTGTCACCAGCGCTGCTTTCCTGGGCGCGGCCGCGCCTGTCAGCGGGGCAGTGACAGAAAACGGATCACGGACGTGCCAGCCTGCCAGTACCGACAACGCCAGCCTGAGGTCAGCAACCGAGCGTGCCATGGGCCCTTCTACCGCCATAAGGCGAAACCCGATCGGCTGTTCTGCACCGGGGATTGAACCGGCCGCCGGAATGCGGCCCGTGGTGGGCTTCAGCGACGTGATACCACAGCAGAACGCGGGGTTACGCAGCGAGCCGCCAATATCATTACCCAACCCCAGTGGACTCATGCCGGTGGCGAGCGCAGCCCCCTCACCGCCACTCGAGCCGCCTGCTGTCCTGGTTGGATCAAACGGATTGTTGGTACAGCCGTGCAGGGGATTGTCCGTGGTTATCCGGAACGCCATCTCGGGCAGGTTGGTGCGCGCCAGGGGAATGGCACCGGCCGCTTTCATACGCTCAACCACCGGTGCATCCATTTCCGGCAGGGCCTCGGCAAACGCGGGCAGCCCCTGGGTAGTGGCGGAACCGACACAGTCGATGTTTTCCTTGATGGAAAACGGCACCCCATGAAAGATACCCTGGGGTGAAGTTCCATCCGCCGCGTCCGCGGCGGCCAGGGCCGAATCCGCGAGTGCCACCGTCACAGCATTGACAGCCGGATTCACCGCTTCGATGCGGGCGAGATGGCTCATCACCACCTCGCGACTCGATACCTCACGCTGGCGAATCATGCCAGCCAGTTCATGGGCGCTGTAACGCCAGAGTTCTTCCGCCATTCCTGTGCTCCCGGATCCAGTTGTTGCGCCAGTTTACCCGTGTCGGCAAGGCCGCGCACGAATAACCAAACCGTGCGATCATGAGTGCACAGAACCTGTGAGAGACAAGCCTGCATGGATCAGGAAACCGAATTTCCGCGTTGTAGCCGCGCGGCACACTGGCTGGGCGTCACCGTCATGAAGGCCACCGGCTGGCGGGTGACAGGCAGCGTTCCCAACACACCCAGAATGCTCATCATCGCTGCCCCGCATACCTCCAACTGGGACCTGATCTACCTGCTGGGTGCTGCCTACACACTGGGCCTCAGCATCAACTGGCTCGGCAAGGACAGCCTGTTCAAGAGTGTGCTGGGTCCCTTACTGCGGTTTGTCGGTGGGTTGCCGGTGGACCGGTCCCGCCCCAACAATCTTGTCAAACAACTGGCCGAGGACATCAACAACCGACCCGGATGCGCCATTGTCGTACCGCCTGCTGGTACGCGCAGGTACACCCCCTACTGGAAAAGTGGCTTCTACTGGATTGCTACCGAGGCCAATATCCCGCTGGTTTGTGGCTATCTTGATTACAAGCACAAGGTTGCAGGGCTTGGGCTCACCTTCAGCCCTTCTGGCAACATTCCGGCCGACATGGAGCGGATTCGCGAATTTTATGCCGACAAGAATGCAAAATTTCCGGCACAAAAGTCATTGATCAGGCTGAAGGAAGAATAATTCACCAGCCGTTAAACGGCCCGGTGCGCTAACGACCCAATGACGGCTCCAGCTAACAGCATTTCCCTAAGGCGTTTCCAGGCAATCTGGGCCATCCAGTTTTTCCTGCGCGACCTGGTACTGATTTACCCGACCTACGCCATCATGATGCAGTCAGGCGGCATCAGTGCCCTGTCGCTTGCCACCCTGTTTGTAATCTGGTCCGGTACGGCGCTGGTGCTTGAAGTCCCTTCCGGCGCACTGGCGGATCACTTCTCGCGCCGTAACCTGCTGGCGCTTGCGGGTTTTATCACCAGCCTGTGTTTCCTGGTCTGGCTGTGGTTCCCCAACTGGTGGGGTTACGCTGCGGGGTTTGTCATCTGGAGCATTGGCTCAAGCCTGATCAGCGGTACCAGCGAATCGTTACTGTATGACACTCTCATGCAAGAGGAGGCATCCGATGCGTTTGAGCGGATTTATGGCCTCGGTGAGGCGGCAGAAGGTTTGGGTGTGATAACAGCCCTGCTGGTCGGTGGTTGGCTGGCAGAATCCGGCTTCTTCTGGCCCCTGGTGCTGTCCATTCTGGGACCCGTGCTTGCTTCTGTCCTGGTCATGTTTGCGCTTGATGAACCAGCGCGTTTTACTGATGAGGAGGACGACAATGAGGTAGAGGAACAGCGCTATCTTCAGACGCTAACGAGCGGCTTCAGATATTCGGTATCCACCCGGGAACTGCAGGTTGTGCTGCTGGCTTTTGCCCTGCTTGTGGTCATCCCCTATACCCTGGAGGAGTACATCGGACCCCTGCTTGCGGAGTCAGGAGAGTTCTCACTGACCTGGATTGGACTACTCTATGCCGCCATCTGGCTGGCCCGGACAGTGGGGCTGACCTTCGCCCACCGGTTTCGGGTGAGCAATCTCTGGCATGTACTGCTTGGCCTGACGCTGTCGGGCGGAGTACTGGCACTGTCAATCCTCCTGCCACCCCTCGGTGTTGTCGCCTGTGTTGCACTTGCCTTCCTGATCGGAGGAGCAAGCGAGGTACTCCTGCAGGGATTCCTGCAGCGCACGCTTGACGGTCGAGTGCGCGCCACTGTCACCTCGGTCATGCAAATGGCAGCAGAATGCTCAGGCCTTGTGTTTTTCCTTATCATTGGGCTCGTGGCATCAGCCAGCAACTGGTCAACAGCTTTCGGCATCACGGGACTCATCGCTTTTATTGCCGCCCTGCCACTGGCGCTGGCGGCGAAGCGACTCACAGACAAGGGGAGAACCAAATGATTGAATGGCAGGACGGCAGGGATAATCTTGGCAATTTAACGCGCGAGTTCCGTATCACCCAGGCGGGTGCTCGCGACATCACCGGGGCCGTCTGGCTTCCTGAACGGGCTGATCCCAATAGCCGACTCATCTGCTGTGGACACGGTGCATCAGGTGACAGGTACCAGGCCCCCATTCCCTACCTGGCCAACCGTTTCCTGCAGGAAACAGGCTCACCGGTCTTATCCCTTGACGGTCCGGTCCACGGTCGCAGGCAGGTGGGGGAAGGCGGGCGCCAGGCTTTTTTCCCGGAGTTTCAGCGAGATGATGCACTTCGCGACATGACGCGAGACTGGCACGCGGCAATTGCCGCAGTAGTGGCACTGCCCGGGGTTGGCAAACGGGAGCTTGCCTATTTTGGCCTGTCCATGGGCTCGATCTTTGGCTTTCCGCTGATTGCTTCGCGCAATGATTTTGGTGTTGCCGTACTTGGACTCTTTGGGATCCAGGACTCATTCCCACACGCCAGCGAATTCCTGCAGGCCGCGGCCACGATATCCTGTCCCGTGCTGTTCCTCATGCAGCTGGAGGACGAACTGTTCAGTCGTGAGGGTTACCTACGGGCATTCGATGCACTCGGCACAACTAACAAGCGTATTCACGCCAACCCAGGCCTGCATCCCGAGGTACCCCAGGAAGAAATCGACTTTGCCTTTGAGTTCCTGATCGGTGCCCGGGATCGTCAGCGCGAGACTGCATTTGTTGCCAGCTAGCCTGGCATTACCCTCAAACAAGCAAAAAAGGGTTCGCTCACCGAATCAGAGACGGACCCGCGTTTACTCAACCACCACCATGAGTGAGGCTGGCCCACCCAACTGGCCCTGCGCCGGGACCTCACCTTCGGCCAGGCGGATACCTTTCAGGTGTTTCGTCATGGAAGCCACCGCAATCTGTCCTTCCAATCGGGCCAGGTGTGCCCCCAGGCAATTGTGAATACCAAAACCGAACGCAACATGGGGATTGGGATGCCGGTCGATGACAAATTCATCAGGCCGGTCGAAAACGGACTCATCCCGGTTGGCAGAAGCGATCAGCGGGATCACCAGTGCACCTTTGGGTATCCGGGTACCATTGAGTTCCACATCACAGGTGGTTCGTCGGACCGTGGCAGAGAATGGTGAATAAAACCTCAGCGATTCTTCGATAAAGGTAGGAATGAGTTCGGGTTTTTGCCGCACCTGGGCAAAAGTTTCCGGGAACTCATCAAAAATCCGCACGCTGGCTGTGATCAAACCGGTGGTTGTTTCATTGCCGGCAATCAGCAGCAGGCGGCAGAAGCTCAGCAATTCTTCATTGGTCAGCTTGCCCTCGTCCGTCTCCGTCTCAACCAGCCGCCCCAGCAGGTTGTCCTCCGGTGACTCCCGCAACAGCGCGATACGCTCCAGGAAGTAGGCATCCATTTCTTCGGATGCCTTGACCACTTCCGGGCCGGGTTCTGCAAACAGTATCTCAGCAATATTGCTGAAGATCTTGTCGGACCAGGCCTTGAACTGGCGAATGTCTCCTTCTACCACGCCCAGCATATGGGCAATCACAGTGACCGGCAGAGGTGCAGCCAGCGCCTCCACCAGGTCCACAGTGCCCTTGTCGCGCATCTCAACCATTAACTCATCACACCGCTCGGCAATCAGCTGGCGCTGCGCCTCGATGTGGCCCGGCTTGAACGCGTAACTCACCAGCTTGCGCAACCTGTTATGGATTGGCGGATCACTGAACAGCATGGAGGGGACACGTCGCTCCTCTTCCGGCCGAAGAGACACATCGCTGGAGAAGGTCTGATGATCCCGGAACACCTTCATCACGTCCGCGTGTCTGGCTACCTGGAAGGGACCGCCCGCTTCCGCCTGGGACACCGGTTGCTCAGCACGCAGGAAACGGTAATAGTCATAGGGATTTACGGGGGGAGTTGCTTGCGCCTCACTCATGGCAGATTCCTCATCAAGAGGCGGACATCATACAGTCTCAATTCATATGCCTCCAACCATCACCGGATGCGCGGCCGGATTTACTCTGGCCGTACCTCATAGGTATACCGGAAACCTTCGCCCATGAAACCTTCCAGCGGAAGCTGGCCAAAGTTCATCAGCCGACCCTGCGCCAGCGCTTGCTCCATACTGAGGCCCTTGTGTTTCACCAGGTACGCCACCCACAGATGGGTTGCTCGCGTTGCCGACTTGCAATGCAGCAGTACACCCCCTTCCGCTGCATCAGCAATGGCTGCAAACTTTTCCAGGGTGACGGGTGAATAGGGGTTGGCATCGCCGCCGGCTGGCAGGGACACATAGGCCATGCCCAACGCCCGGGCCGTTTCCGCCTCATCAAACCCAGGCCCGGTCTTTCCTGCCATTTCTTCCGCTGTGCGCAGGTTGACCACGGTCATGACACCCTTGTCACGCAGGGCGGCCAGCCCTGCTTCGCTGGGCTGGCCTGACACATAGATGTTGCCGATACGGACCAGCACGTCCTCATAATCCTTGCCGGGCAGTACTTCCGGTACTGGCGCCTTGCCCAATGCGGGCAGGCCAAGGGCAACAATCAACAGGGCTGTGAACGCACGCATGACACCTCCTGTCTCCCGCGAGGGATCAGAACTTGTAGGAAAGACCTACCATATACACAAACGGGTCAATGTCTACACCGAAGGTCACGTCTGGCAGTGGCGTTTTGACTGTGGCATCGGTCGAGATATCGATATACCAGATGGCCGCATTAACCCCCCACTTGTCATTCAATTGGTAGTCAAAACCCGCCTGCGCTGCCAGTCCCCAGGACTGGTCCAGTTCAAGTGATGCATTGACCGTGCCGGGCGCCACGCCGGCAATTCCGTCGAGGGCAGCGTTGAGTTGTGGGTCCACATCTTCACTGAAGAAAATGGTGGTGTTGATACCCGCACCCACGTAAGGACGAAACGCGCTGGTGCTGCTGCCGAAGAAATATTGCAGTGACACGGTGGGCGGCAGGTGTTTGGTGGAACCCGCGCGCACCGGTGCATTCTTGATGGCGATATCATGTTCAAACGGCGTTGACGCCAGTACCTCTATGCCCAGCGAATCAGACAGCATGTAAGTGGCTGTGATACCAATCTGCGTATTGCCGTCCACGGTGACCCCGTCAAGCGTCGCAAGACCGGCAACATTGATGCGATCGGAATCCTCCTGCGGCGACACGTTGGCAAACCCGCCACGCAGAATGATGTCACCCGCTTCGTGGGCAATCGCAACGGGCGAAACCAGCAGCGCACCTGCCAAAGCCAAACCTACTGTCTTCCTCATTTCTGTATCTCCGGTTGTTGTAGTAGTGAAACAGTGAAAAGCTTAGCCACAGGTACGCCCTCATACCTTGCCCCAGATCAATACCCTTCCACGATTAATCCGAGTGATGACGTAGTAGAATCACGAACTATTCACTCTGGTAATTTGCGTAAAATGCTGAAACCAAAACTGGTGATTGGTAACAAGAATTATTCAACCTGGTCGCTGCGGCCCTGGTTGCTGCTGGCCTATTTTGACGTGGACTTCGATGAGGAAAACGTTTCCCTCAATGCGGCCGGGCTCGCCCGTCGCCTGGGTCAGTATTCCCCGACCTGTCGTGTACCGGTTTTGATCGATGGCGAAACAACCGTCTGGGACTCACTGGCCATCTGCGAGTTCGCAAACGAAAAGTACCTGGACGGCAGGGGCTGGCCGCAGTCCCTCACGCGGCGTGCTTATGCCCGCGCCCTCAGCGCTGAAATGCATGCGGGTTTTACTGCGCTGCGCTCGGCCCTGCCCATGAACTTGCGTGCCCGGCGACGAGTCGCCCTAACGGATGAAGTCAGACGCGATATCACCCGTATCGATGCTATCTGGCGGGACTGTGAAGGCCCCTGGCTGTGTGGCGAATTCTCGATTGCAGACTGCATGTACGCGCCCGTTGCCATGCGTTTTCCCACCTACAATATTGAACTCAGCCCAGGCGCGGAGACCTACGCGAACCAACTGAGAAACCTGGGCGCGATGCAACGGTGGGTAGAAGCCGCACTTAAAGAAACAGAAATAATCGCCGAGGATGAAGCCGGCGAGGAGGCCCGCGATACATGAACCCGGGGCGTGAAGATTTCTGGTTCCTGCCACTGGGTGGCTGCGGCGAAGTTGGCATGAACCTGAATCTTTACGGGCACAATGGCAAGTGGCTGATGGTGGATTGTGGCATCACCTTCGAGGCAAACAGCAATACAAATGAACGAGCCCGCGTGGTTGCTGCTGACCCGCAGTTTATTACTGCGCGCCAGGATAGCCTGGCAGGCATTGTCGCAACCCACGCCCATGAGGATCATATCGGGGCCCTGCCTCATCTCATCAATCAATTCAGGGTCCCGGTCTACACAACCCCGTTTACTGCAAACATCCTGAGACAGAAATTCCGACGGGCAGACATCTCAGCTACCGTTATTGAAGTATTGTCTCGCGAGACCCTCACCATAGGTCCGTTCCGGGTCAAGTGGTTGCCAGTCACCCACTCAACCCTGGAAACCCATGCGCTCCTGATCTCCACCCCCGTGGCGACTGTGCTCCACACCGCGGACTGGAAAATTGATCTGGACCCGGTGGCAGGGGAAACATTTGATGCTGCCATGCTGCAGAACCTGGCCCGCCTGCCGCTTGATGCAGTCGTTTGCGATTCCACCAACGCAACCCTGCCTGGGCATTCCCTTTCCGAATCAGCACTGGCGGCTGGACTGAAAGAACTGGTCTGCGCCACCGAGGGGCGTGTGGTGGTTGCCTGTTTTGCCAGCAATATTGCAAGGTTGCAGACGCTGGGCAGGATCGCGGCCGAGACAGGCCGCCATCTGGGCGTGCTGGGGCAATCGCTGCAGACCATGATCGACAGCGCAAAATCCTGTGGTTACCTCAGCGCTGCATTCGAGCCGGTTGATGAAACATGTCTGGGTTACCTGCCACCCGATGAGTTATTGGTTGTCACCACGGGCAGTCAGGGAGAACCCGGTGCAGCACTACACCAGCTCGCCATGGACAGCCACCCTCATCTGAACCTGGCCGCAGGTGATACTGTCCTGTTCAGCGCCCGGGCAATACCCGGGAACGAGGCAAATATCAAAAGACTGGCTGACCGGCTGATCCAGGCCGACGTCAGGGTCATCATGGCCTCAGACGCAAACATGCCCATCCATGCAAGCGGCCATCCCTGTGCCGATGAACTGGATCAGCTGTATCGCTGGACCGCTCCCAGGCTGGCAATCCCCGTTCACGGTGAGAGCACCCACCTGGCGGCCAATGCCGAGATTGCCAGGCAGGCAGGTGTACCCGCACAGCTGGTGGGCAAAAACGGGGACCTGTTTGACATCCGGGCAGACAGACTCGTGCATTCCGCCGCTTCATCCGGACGCATTCCGGTCAATCGTTAGGGCGCCTGTTCGCTCAGAGTCTCCCCCGCTGTCGGAATTCTTTACGCCATCCCGCCTGCCGCTACCAGACAGGCAGCTATCGACCTGTTTTCTATAGACTAATTAATTCTGGCGTAAAGATTGCTGCCCGTTTTGTTTCCCTGAACCCGAATACCGGAGTTTCCGCGCAGTGAAGCGAATTACACAGTACCTGACCAGCATGGCACTCCAATTTATCCTGCTTGCGGCCACACCCGGTGCCCAGGCAGTGCTGCTGGACGGCAAAGAATGGATGCAGCTTACTGAAACTGTCAACTTTCACTACAACAACATGGCCAGTGCCTGTGATGTCACTACAGGTAACTGTCAGGGCACCGTCACCAACCACCTCGGCAAAACCCTCGACCTCACTGGCTGGACCTGGGCATCCCAGCGTGATGTGGCATCACTGTTTTATGCCGTAACCGGGGCTCCGGCTGGCACCTACGATCTTGAGGTTGCCGACTATGCAACTTCAACCGGTGTCGACAGCTGGGCTGAGGCTTTTATCGACAAAGATGGCGAACAGGGTCCTGACACCGGCTACTTCTATGCCACGGCAGAAAACTCACCCGGCAATTTCTGGGTCGCTGGCTATACCCGTACAGTGCTTCAGGATGGCAGGGTCGACAGGTCATGGATTCTGTCCTCACCCACATCCAACCGGTCCGTCATTGGTAATCCCAATCCACCCGATGCCGCCCGCAGTCATACCGCGGTCTGGCTGTACCAGACCCAGGCGGTTGGTGTGCCGGCACCTGCTTCCCTGGTGCTGTTGTTGGTGGGCATGGCATTCATTGGGATGCAGCGACACTCAACTGTGATCCGCATCCAGCAAGCAACGTAACCATTACTGCTTCTGTGGATATTATGAACCCGCCGCCATGCCGCTTAGCTGCACCAAACGCTACCTGCCCTCTCTTGGCCTTGCCTTGCTGCTGGTCTGCACCGCGACCAGCACCGGCGCAGCACAAGTGGTGGCAACCGAAACTGCCACGATCGGGCCCGTTGTCGAAACCGTTCGAATTAATGGCACGGTAAGTGCCCAACGGGCTTCCGGCATATCATCACCGGTTCCCGGTCTCATCGAGGCCTGCCTCACAGAGGCTGGTGACCAGGTGGCGCCAGGTGATCTGCTGGTCCAGCTTGATGTTGAAGCGCAAAGCCTGGCACTCAACCGGATTCGCGCAGAACGTGACCAGGTGGAGGTCGAACTGGCCGATGCAGTTCGCAGGCTCACGGAAGCCGAACGGCTGGGTACACAGGCTGACATTGCAATCACCGAAGTTGAGGGCCGTCGCGCCAATGTGGCGCGATTCAAGGCCGCCCTGGCGGCGGCAGATGCCGCGGTGGCTGAACAGGAAGCGGTCGTCCGGCGTCATTCAATCACAGCACCGTTTGCTGGTGTTGTGGTCAGTCGCAGCGCCGAAGTCGGTGAATGGGTCAATCCCGGTGAACCCCTGCTGGAACTGGTTGCCACAGCGTCGCTCTGGTTCGACTTCCAGGTACCCCAATCACACTATGGCCGAATAACAAAAGACACGGGCATACTGTTCACCTTCGACAGGCAAGCCGGGCAACCCATTCGAGGTACCATCAGCGCTTTGGTCCCGGTCAAGGACCCGGCCGCCCGCACCTTCCTGTTACGCGCTATCGCACCACCCCCCTACCCCCATCCCGTCACCCCTGGCATGTCGGTACGCGGCGAACTGCTGATAGATACCGGGCGCGACTCAGTGACCGTGTCACGTGACGCCATCATTCGTTACCCTGATGGCCGAACCACCGTGTGGACCCTGGAAGGCACCAGTGAGGGCCAGGTAGCTCGAGAACTGCGGGTAGAAACCGGCGTTGAATTTGACGGCAGGGTTGAAGTGGTATCCGGCCTGGATCCCGGTGTTACCGTTGTTTCGCGTGGCAATGAATCACTGCGCCCGGGTCAGAAGGTTGCGGTGCAGTGAGGCACCTGGCCCATGTTTGAAGGCATTATCCGACACGGCATTCTTGTCACCGTCATCACGCTGATTATTGCCGTGCTCGGCGTGCTGGTTGCAATGCGCATCCCGGTGCAGATGATTCCTGATCTCGAAGTGCGAACGATCACGGTCGTTACCAGCTGGCCGGGGGCCACGCCACAGGACGTTGAGAAAGAGATTCTGGTCGAACAGGAACAGTTTCTGCGGACGATTCCAAACCTGCAGCGGCTCGAGGCTTCTGCCCAAAGCGGCAGCGCCGAAATCGAGCTGGAGTTCCCGTTTGGTGTCGATATTACGGAAACGCTTATCCAGGTTAACAATGCCCTGAACCAGGTCCCGTCCTACCCGCTGAATGTTGACGAGCCACGCGTTTTTGCCACCTCGTTTTCAGCAAACGCTTTTATGTTCCTCCGCGTCTCTCCCTTGCCCGGCAACCCCCGCAATCTCGACATGGACATGATGCGGGACTTCATCGAGGACAAGGTTCAGCCTCGAATGAGCAGCGTGGCGGGTGTGTCGCAGATCAGCATCGCGGGCGGCGCGGAACGCCAGGTTCGTATCCTGGTTGACCCTGAAGCCCTGGCGGAACGACGCCTGTCCATTACTGACGTGCGCAATGCCATCCGTGCACGCAACCAGGACGTCTCGGGTGGTGAAATCGAAAGTGGCAAGCGACGTTACCTCCTGCGTACTGTCGGGCGGTTCGATAACCTGGACGAACTGACCAACCTTATCATTACCCGCCGGGACGATGCGGTGATCCGCCTTCGCGATGTCGGCCGCGTCATCTTCGATCATTCCGAGATACGTGGCCTGTCCTATGTCAACGGCGACCCGGTTATCACCGTGTTCGTCCGTCGCATCACGGGCTCAAACGTCATCGATATCAAACGCAACATGCTGCGTGTAGTCAGTGAGATTAATCTCGACGTGCTTAATCCCGCGGGCATGGAGCTCGCGCTCACTGCTGACGACGTCACCTACGTTGAAGCCTCGGTGCGCAATGTCTGGATCAACCTCGCGCTGGGTGCATTGCTCGCGACGCTTGTCATGTACCTGTTCCTGCGCTCAACGCGAGCCACGGTCATCGGCGTAATCGGCATTCCGGTCTGTACCATCGCCGCTTTTATCGGCCTGCTCATTGCCGGGCGCACGGTGAACGTCATTTCGCTGGCTGGCGTTGCTTTTGCCATCGGGATGACACTCGACAATTCGATTGTGGTGATCGAGAGTATTGAACTGGAGCGAAAGCGTGGGCTGGATCGACTACGGGCGGCAGTGGCCGGCGTCAAGCGCGTCTGGCCAGCGGTGCTCGCTTCGACCATGACAACCGTGCTGGTATTTGTGCCCATTGTGTTTATTGAGCAGGAAGCAGGACAGCTCTACTCCGATATTGCCATTGCCATCACAGCATCAATTCTGGCCTCAATGCTGATTGCGACCACGGTGATTCCAACCGCCAGCGCACATTTTTCCTTTGGCAATGAGCAGGGAGTTGATGCAGATTCACGGAGTCGCGTTGGCGAGTGGATGGTCGCCAGGGTTGGCTGGCTGATCGGGACAAGGCAGCGCCGGGTTGCCACAATCCTGGTCACAATCCTGGCGACGACCAGCATCCTGGTTTTCCTGACGCCGCCGGCGGAATACCTGCCCGAGGGTGAAGAGCCCAAGACATTTGCGCGCATGAATGCGCCGCCGGGTTACAACCTGGACACCATCGCGGAAATTGGACTGCAGGTTCAGGATTATTTTATGGCATTTGTCGGCGACGACCCGCGCCGGTTTGCCTCTGGTGAAACGGCGGTCCCTGCCATCAAGTATCTCAATATCGGCATTGATGCGGGTGGCATGCGCATCATTTCCGAGGCGGTTGATCCTGACCAACTGGATGCGTTGATGGAGACAATTGTCGAGAAATACCGGAGCTACCCGGGGATGCGCGCGTTTGCGACCCGGGGATCCATCATTACAAGCAATGACGGCGGCACACGCAGCATTAACCTCGACATCTCCGGCCCGAGCCTGTCTGTTATCTATGCCGCCGCCAATGCAGCGTATCAGCGCTCCCAGGAGGTCTTTGGCAATCCCCGGATCCAGAGCAGCCCTTCTTCGCTGGCCCTGTCACAGCCGCTGATTGAGGTGCGGCCCGACTGGGATCGGGCAGCTGAACTCGGGATGACGGCTGGCGATCTCGGTTATACCATTGCAGCCCTGACCGACGGTGCCTTTGTTGACGAGTTTTTCCTGGCGGACGACAAGATCGACATCTATCTCTACAGTCCCGCCGGCACGGGCGCCAGGCTGGACAGCCTTGCCGACCTGCCTGTCTACACCCCACAGGGCGCCGTTCTGCCGCTGGCGGCGATTGCGCGTATTGAAGAAAACGTGGATACCAGCCAGATCCGCCGTATCAACGGCCGCCGAACCGTCACACTCAACGTCATACCACCGGAATCCATCGCGCTGGAAACCGGCGTTGAGCTAATGCGTACCGGGGTCATCGAGCACCTGCGCCAAAGCGGCGCAATTCCAGCCGGAGTCAGCGTCGACATCTCGGGCGCCAGCGACCAGCTCAATGCAACAAGGGAGGCCCTTGCCAACAACTATATCGTGGCTGTCATCATCATCTACCTGTTGCTGGTTGCGATCTTCTCGCACTGGGGATACCCCCTGCTTATCCTCACCACCATCCCGCTGGGTATTGCCAGTGGTATTGTTGGCCTGGTATTGATGAACGCCTTTGGCAGCTTTACTGCGTGGTTGGGACTCGGCGGGCTTTCCCAGCCATTCGACATGATCTCCATGCTGGGATTCCTGATCCTCATGGGTACCGTGGTCAACAACCCCATTCTCATTGTGGATCGCGCCATGCGAAACGTGCGGGACGATGCCATGAAAGCCATCGATGCCGTCAGGGAGGCCGTGGAAACCCGCCTGCGCCCCATCATGATGTCCGCCCTCACAACTATCGGTGGTCTTTCACCCCTGGTATTCATGCCCGGCGAAGGGACCGAACTCTACCGCGGTGTGGGAGCCATTGTGCTGTTTGGCATCCTGGGGGCAGCGGTCGTCTCTCTCACCATGCTCCCGGCTCTCACGGTCACGGTGTTGAACTGGGCTGAGACCAGGCGCGCTGGCAACGCAACCGGCGAAAAATCCCACAGGGTTTCACCGGGCCTGCTTCCCTGACAGGTACGCGGTGCCGCCCATTCATTTCTACATGTTACGGTGCAGTCCTGTCCACGCCTGAGCCGGTTGGAGAATTGGGCAATGACGGTTAGGATCACGCTCGATCCCTTCCCGCGAGAATGACTTGACTCACCGGCAACAACAGACGCTGGTCGCCCTGATGGTGCTGGTACCGGCAATGGCCTTCTGGCTCCTGAACAGCCTGGTGCCCCGCTTTGCCGATGACTACTGCCGGTATGCCGAGGCGTTTTCAGTACCGGCAATCACGGCCGCAGTTGCCGACGACTATCAGAACTGGACAGGGCGCGTGCCCGTGATGCTGGTCAATCGCACGGTGTTCTCACTGGGTGATACCGGCATCATGCTCTTTGACTGCGTCAACGCCATCATGCTGGCGCTTACGCTTTTGCTGGTGATCCGCAGGGCCCACCTCAAACCCGTTCACGTTTTTGCCTCACTCAGCCTGCTGGGTTTCCTGTTATGGTTTTCCCCGCACCGTACCGGGGAGTTTCTGTTGTGGAAAACCGGCGCCATCCAGTACTTCTGGGGTTGTGTCATTGCCGCCTGGGTGATCAAGCCGCAGCTTGATGCCGTTATATGGCACAAGCCTCTCAACTGGCACCCGCTCAGGACAGCGGCTTACGTGGGTCTTGCCCTTGCCGGTGGCGCCTGGCTGGAGAACCTGTCAGTGGCGGTTGCTGCCGTATGGCTGTTGCTGCTTGTGCAAGTCATTCGGCAGGGCAAAAAAAACCTGCCCGCACCCATGACCCTTGGGTTGGCAGGCTGGCTGGCAGGCACAGCCTTGCTGGTGGCCGCACCCGGCAATTACCAGCGGGCCGGGACCATTGGTTTTATAGACGCCTGGCCAACCCGGTTAATGGGCACGGCAGAGCTCATGTTGAAGAACATCTCACTCGAGGTCATGGCCTGTGGCCTGGTACTGATCCTGCTGCTGATGATCAGCAACAACCGGCAGACGTTGCCAGGGCGACTCAGTGTTGCCGGTTATTACCTGCTGATCGGTGGTCTTTCTGTGCTGGCACTGGTCGCAGCACCCGAGGCCACCTGGGTTGGCCGGGTGGTGTTTCCATTCGAGTTCTTCCTGATTCTCGCCCTGGTGCAACTGTTTGATCCCGCAACATTGTCCACTGGCAAAGTGCAGCGCGCGGTTGTATTCGCCTGCGTCCTTTTGTCCATCACCACGGCGGCCAGTTTCGGACATACCCTGATGACCTATAACAGGTTGTCGGCCCAGGAGGCACAGCGCGGGGAGATTCTTGCAATGGCAAGGTCCGCCGGTGCAACAGGCCCGGTGATGTTACCGCCGCTCTATTTCAGTGATGGCCTGGACACGGCCAATGGCTCTGTTAACCAGGGTGCCTGGTTTGCCCGGGATATAACACCTCTGCCATCACACTGGCGCAATGCCTGTTATGCCAGGGCACATGGGGTCAGGGCTGTTGTACTGTCAGTGCCCTGAATGGCATCAGGTCAGGCGGGACGGGCGCGGGTCAGCCAGTGATAGGCATAACCGCCCGCAGCGCCAGCAACACCCTGCAGCACGAGTCCCATCAGTTCCCGGGTGGGGGCAATACCGGAGACACCCAGCACCATTTTTGCCAGCATGTGCAGTGCAATCATCGCGACAAACCCGGCAGACACGTAACCCACCAGGCGCAGGTCCGGCAGGAATCGTATGATCAGCGCAGCCACGGGCAGGCCAATCAGCAGCCCAATGGCCACCAGCGGCAGATAAATGTCGTACATGTGGGTCACATCGTGAATAACCGCATCAATACGGTGGCCGAAGGTCACCTCAAATCCCAGGGACGTTACGGCGGCAATGTTCCCCTGGCTGACAAACGCAGCGCCCAGAACGTAGGTCACCAGGACCGCAACCAGGTATCCTCCAACAATCTTCATCACTTCTCCAAACCCGTACCGGCTAAGCTGTATAATGCGGGCCACATTAACGCAAAGCTGACCTCATGAAAAATGCTTTCCTTGCCCTGGTGCTATGCCTCGCGCCCCAGCTATCCCTGGCAGTTGATTATCAACTGGAAACCCTGGCCGAGGGATTCAACTTCCCCTGGTCAATCACTTTCCTGCCCGATGGCGACTACCTTGTTGCCATGCGCTCGGGTGAAGTTCGGCGGGTAACTGCAGACGGTGTAGCAGCCAAACCCCTGACCGGAACACCGGAAACCTACGTGGCGGGCCAGGGTGGCTACTTTGATATTGTGCTTGACCCGGCATTTGCCGGGAACAGCACCGTGTATCTCGCCTACGCGGGTGGTACTCCCCGGGCCAACGGCACCACTATCACCCGGGCCACCCTGACAGACCAGGGATTTGCCAACGCCACCGTCATTTTCAGCGCCACCCCCACCAAGGACACACCGCAACATTATGGCGGCAAGCTGTTGTTCCTGCCCGATGGCACATTGATGTTGACCACGGGTGATGGCTTTGAGTACCGCGAGCGCGCCCAGGACAAGTTTGGCCAGATGGGCAAGGTGCTCAGGATGAACCCGGATGGCAGCACACCTGCCGACAATCCTTTTGCTGATGGTACCGGCGGCAACCCGCTGGTCTATTCCTACGGCCACCGGAACCCCCAGGGGCTGGCGCGGAACAGCATAACCGGGGCAATTTACATGCACGAACACGGCCCCAAAGGCGGGGACGAGCTGAACCTGGTGTTGCCTGGCGCCAACTATGGCTGGCCCGCCGTGACCTACGGCGAAAACTATACCGGTGCCTACGTCTCCCCGCTGAAACAGGCTCCAGGCGTGGAAGAGCCCATGCACTACTGGGTCCCGAGCATCGCCCCGTCCGGCATGGTGGTTTATGACGGCGATGCATTTCCCGCCTGGCGCGGTGATGTTTTTATTGGTGCACTCGTGAACAGGGAAGTCCGCCACCTCAAGATGGCGGGTGACAAGGTGGTGAGCGAGTCATCCCTGTTTGGCGAACTGGGTGAGCGAATTCGTGATGTCCGCGTTGGACCCGAGGGTTTTCTCTACCTGCTGACTGACGGCGACCAGGGCAAGATTGTGCGCGTAAGGCCCTGATTTTCCCTTGGCGGGCATCGCGTTTGCCTTAAGTGCAGCACTGTTCTGGGCCATAGCGACACGACTTTATCGTCAGATGTCGGATTACTGGTCCCCCGTTGGGCTGGCAACCGTCAAGTCAGTCATCTCGGTTGGACTCTTCCTTGCCTGGTTCCTGTTTTTTGGTACCCGCTTCTGGGCGCACGACTGGCAAACGCTCGCAGGGCTGTTTGTGAGCGGGATCATCGGCATTGCGCTGGGTGACTCAGCGCTCTTTTACGCACTCTACCGGCTTGGTGAGCGCCAGACCCTACTGATCGCGGAGACAGCAGCGCCCATCCTGGTTGTCTCCCTGGCTTTCCTGTTGCTGGCGGAGTCCATTACACCGCTGCAACTTGCTGGCGTTGTCCTGGTTGTGCTGGGTGTTGACTGGGTGATTGGTTTGCGCGGTGGTGCAGGGCAGGTTGACAGGGCGGGTATCCTCTGGGCTTTGCTCGCAGCAGCCTGCCAGGCGTTTGGCATGCTGGTGTCACGCTACCTGCTGGTTGCAACCGACATTTCCGCGGAAGAATCGGCGTTCTGGCGCCTGCTGGGCGCGGTTGTGATTCTGCCCCTCTGGATGTTCCTGCGACGCGAAACCCTGCGGCCGCTGAAGCCACTGTCAGTTCATGTCAGCGCCAGGCTGATCATTGCCATTCTGCTGGGCACCTTTTTTGGCATCATGTTTCTGCAGTATGCCGTGGCACTCCTGCCTGCCGGGCTTGCCCAGGCGCTGATCGCCACCAGCATCATTTTTGTCACGCTGATTGGTGCCATTCGCGGCGAGATTGTCAGCCGCACCCAGTGGGGCGGCGTTGTAACAGCCGTCTTTGGAGTCGCGGTTATTGTGCTGTGAATCACAGCCGGGTCCGTGTTGCCCCACGGTTGCGGTAAGATAGGTCCGTCTTGACCTGGGGCATGGGCCGACGTGGCCATCAGCGCAACACATACAAACCGCCAATCGCACAACTGGTTGATCTACGATTGTACGGATGAGTTCCTGCTGCGGCATTCAGCATGCTACGGCGGCGTGGTCTATGACCTGGGCTGTGGCGAGGCCCCCTATCGCAATTTTTTCCTCGGGTACTGCAGCCGGTACATTGGCGTGGACTGGGAGAACAGTCAGCATACTCAGGGAGCGGATATTGCCGCCGACCTCAACCAGCCACTGCCCATCCCGGACAAAAGCGCTGACCTGGTGGTGTCCATTTCGGTGCTGGAACACCTTTATGATCCCGCTATGATGTTGCGGGAAGCATTTAGAATACTGAAGCCCGGGGGTCGTCTGCTCCTGCAGGTACCCTTCATGTGGCAGGTTCACGAGGCGCCCCATGATTACTACCGGTTTACCCGATTTGGCCTTTTGCACCTGCTGGAAACAGCCGGATTCGATGCTATTGATATTCGCCCAACAACCGGCTTCTGGGGCATGTGGACACTCAAGCTCAACTACCAGTTGCGGCGCCTCGTTCGCGGGCCGGCACCTGTCAGGTGGGTGCTTGGGCTGTTTTTTGGTCTCTGCTTCTGGCTGAACCAGCATCTCGCACGCGTCCTGGACCGCTTCTGGCAGGCCGGGAACGAGACAGCGGGCTACGTCGTGATTGCCAACCGGCCGGGGGATCCCGCGTGACAGACTATCGTATTCCCTTCAACCGTCCCTTTTTTATCGGCAACGAACTCAAGTATATCGAAGCGGCAGTCCGTGGTGGCGTCACAGCCGGGGATGGCCCGTTTACCCGGCAATGCCAGGCCCTCATGGAACAGCGCTTCGGTGCCCGGAAAATCCTGCTCACCCATTCCTGTACGGCGGCGCTGGAGATGAGCGCCCTGCTGGCGGACATACGACCCGGTGATGAGGTGGTACTGCCGTCCTATACGTTTGTCTCCACCGCCAATGCGTTTCACCTGCGCGGTGCCAGGTTGAGGTTTATTGATATCCGGGGTGACAACCTGAACATGGATGAGGAACTGCTGCCGGACCTGCTCACCGCACAAACCCGAGCCATTGTGCCGGTTCACTATGCGGGCGCCGGCTGCAATATGGACGTCATCATGGACGTTGCTGCAAACCATAAACTGGTGGTGATCGAAGATGCCGCGCAGGCGGTAGACGCAACTTATGGTGACCGCTACCTGGGCACCATAGGCCACATGGGCACCTACAGTTTTCACGAAACAAAAAACGTGATCAGTGGTGAGGGTGGTGCACTGGTTATCAACGATGAACAGTTTATCCACCGGGCCGAGATCATCCGGGAAAAAGGCACCAACCGGTCCAGTTTCTTTCGTGGTGAAGTGGACAAGTACACCTGGGTTGATGTCGGTTCCTCATACCTGCCCTCGGACATGATCGCCGCCTTCCTGCTCGCCCAGCTTGAGCAGATTGACGTGATCACCCGGCGCCGCAGGGAGATTTTTTCCTATTACGCAAGCACCCTGGCAGAGCTTGAGGACGCGGGCCTGCTGGTGCTGTCACGCGACCATGCCGGCTCGAACGGCCACATGTTTTTTGTTCTGGCACGCAGCAATGACGAACGCCAGGGCCTGATCAACTTCCTCAAGGGGCGCGGCATCCTGTCTGTGTTTCATTACGTACCCCTGCATCTCTCTCCGATTGGGCAGCAAATGGGTTACCGGCAGGGTGACCTGCCCGTGACAGAAGCACTGAGTGACAGGCTGCTGCGCCTGCCTTTTTACTTCGAGATGACCCGGGATGAACAGGATCAGGTTGTAGCAGGTATCACCGATTATTTTTCCTGAGATAAAAACGTGAAGCTCACCTTCGTTCTTCCCAACCTGCGCCTGTACGGTGGTATCAAATCCACCATTGCCATGGCTGATGCCATGGCGGGCCTTGGCCACGAGGTCACCCTGGTTTCACCCATCATTCCAGGCAGGGACGGCCGCGGCTGGTTCAACCTCAGAAAAACTGCCGCACAATGCTGGTACACACTGCAGAACCTGGTTCACCCACCAAACTGGTTCAACTACCGGGGAAAACTGCGCCGGCCACTTCGCCTGACACCAAATTCACTGCCCGCTGCCGATTTTTTGATACTGACCTGGTGGGCTGACGTGGCTCTACTTCATGATGTACCACCGGAACATGGATTACCCCTGCACTTTGTCCGTAGTCTTGAAACCTGGGGAGGCCCCAGGGAAAAGGTACTTGCCACCTACCAGCTTGACCTGCCACGGATTGTCAGCTCAGGGGAACTGGGCACCCAGCTTCGCCAGATTGGCAGCGACGCCCTGCCCGGCACCATTTCCAATGGCCTGGACAGGATTTTCACCGATCTTCCGTTCAGGGTGCGGCCCGCGCAGGTACCGCCACGCGTGGGTGTGCTGTATCGCCAGCAGGAGTGGAAGCGGATGGACGATGCTCTTGCAGTCCTCACCCGCTGTCGCCGGGACAGGATGTTGATACCCGTCTTTTTTGGTGAGACACCAACCCGGCAGCATCGCCAATTGATGCGTGAGTGGCAGGCGGAATACCACCACCTGCCCAGTGGTGACCTGCTTCGGTCGGTATATGAATCACTGGATGTTTTCCTGTTCACCAGCGACAGCACCGAGGCGTTTGGCAACCCCCCTTTCGAGGCCCTGGCCGCCAGCGTACCGGTGGTTACCACCGACGTGGGTGCAGTTCGGGAATTGCTTCAGGATGGCGAATCCGCCATCGTCTGTGACGTCAACGACCTGCAGGCTTTGGCAAGCGGCGTCCTGGAACTGCTGGATTCGCCCGACAGTGCCAGTGCCATGGCCCGGGCTGGTCACAGGGTTGCAAGTGGCCTGCACTGGGATCAGTCGGCGCAGAAGCTGGAAGCCGTGCTGGACAGGCTGTTGCAGGACAGCTCTGCTACCATGCCTGTCTGACGTACATCTGGTTCCAACGGAAACTGACTTCATGCCACTACTCCACCTGTGCCTGGACGAGAAGTTTGTCGACTTTGCACGCGGGGTGTATGAAGCAGCTTATCCCGGCGCCAACCTGTGGTACGTCTACAGGTCCCGGGGTGGGAACCTCAGCCAGGTAACACCGGCGGCAGGTGTCCAGGTGATTGACGATGCCTGGCTGGCTTCTCGTGAAGCCAGGCGCGCAATCAACACCGCGGACGGGTTAGTCATCCATTTCCTCGATCCGGCGTTTTATTCCCTGCTGCGGGATTCAGAACCCGGATTTGCCGTATGGCATAGCTGGGGCGAGGACCTCTACCCCTTGCTCAGGGCAGCCATGCCGCCCCTCTACCTGCCAGCAACTTCGAGGCTCATGACCAGGCTTCGCGTCAGGCATCTGTTGAATCCCGGCAGACTGCTTGCCCGGCTGGCAAACCAGCGTCGACCCGGCGGACTGGACAACCCGATGACCATGGAGGTGCTTGGGAAACTGGACAGGGTATCCATGACACCCCGGGAATTCACCCTGTTCCAACACTGCTGGCCGGACCTGAAGGCTACTTTTCAGTACTTTCACTATTACAGTGTGGAGGACAGTTTTGAACCCGGCCCCGAGCGCATGGCCGGCCCGGATATCCTGTTAGGCAATTCGGCATCCGGGTCCAACAACCATATAGAGGCGCTGGAGACCCTGGCGGCGCTGGACCTGGGGGACAGGCGCGTATACTGCCCGCTCTCTTACGGTGACGCGGTATATGCCAGGGCAGTGATACGCCATGGCCACAGGCTACTGGGCAAGAACTTTTGTCCGCTGACAGACTTCCTCCCGCTGGCGGACTACTACGCCATTCTCGGACGCTGCGGTTTTGTCCTGATGAATCACGTCAGGCAGCAGGCGGTTGGTACCATTGGTGCAGCCCTGTACAAGGGCGCCAGTGTGTTCCTGCGCCCGGAAAACCCCGCGCTCGATTACTTTCGCGAGACAGGCGCCTGCCTTTTCGAACTGGACGAACTCAACCTTACAAACTCGTTGACTGAAACCCAGGTGCAGCACAATCGCAGGTGCCTGGCAGACCGCTATGCTTTTGACCGGGTGGTAGACTGCGTGAGGGGTTATCCGGTTGTGACAAACTGAGCAACTGCCAGTAATTCACCGGCCTCATTGATCGCTTTGGCCGTCACTATCCCCCGTCCCGTGACGTCAAGATCCTTGAGATTCGCACGCAGCATAACCGCCTGTTTGCCCACGGTTTCCTGAAACCATCGCGCCTGGACTTGATGCACTGATCCGACCGCTGGCAGTTGCAACGCCAGCTCAACAAACTGTCGGACAAGCGCTGCCGGCGTGGAAACGTCTGCTGCATTTGAAACACTTTCCAGCACCCACTCATCTGACAGCAGACAATTAACATGGAAGGTGTTGACAGCGCGCGCAATGCTGAAGCCGCGACGCACCCAGGCTTTCTGTACGGCAAGGTTCTGTACCTGGGTTGAGATGGTCATCATGTCGTGACCCATTTCAATGGCCCTGGCCTGGGTATAGGAAACCAGGTCACCATAGATACCGCGGCCGGCGTATTCCTCGATGACACCAAACAGCGTGCCATCAAACGCACCGTGTTTGACCGAGCAATTGGCAAACGCAACCGGGCGCTTTCTGTCATACAACACCCAGCCCATATCAAAACTCATCCCCCACTCCTGGTAGCCGGCCAGTACGTCGTCGGGGTGAAGCAGCGGGTTACTCATGTAGTGATTGGTATAGTCGACAAAAATCTTGCTGACCAGCGCTTCCCGCTCGGGGGTGGGCACATCCCTGATCGGCACAAAATCAAAAGTTGCGTTCCTGAGCGGCGCCGGGTTCAACTTTTCCAGTGGACACTCATACTCAATCAGGGTGTCAGCAAGGATAGGCATCACCCCAAAATCCTGGTTTTCATTAAACTCGCGCAGTCGCTCGGCTGGCAGACGAATTATTGCAATGTCAGGCGCATCCACCCGAATTGTTTTGACGGTGTCCGGGTCAAGTTTCGCGAGGTCATAACGATGCACACGTTTGCGAAACCGCAGGGATTCGACCTGAGAGTAACTCATTTGTCCGATTCCTGGTCTTTCATGACTGGCACAGGTCTGTCCCTCTGTTCGGAAGCGCGGTCGCCCAGTACACAACAGGCTGATATCGCTCCGGATTCGACTCTCTCTGCCCTGCAGTTTACTGCGATGATTCTGTTGAAGCACTCTTTCAGCGCCGACAGGGTCAGTCAACCTGGCCGGCACCAGACACGGGCGTCCATTGCGCTCCTATGTTCATGATGCACGCCGGTTACGGCAGAACCTTCGCGCTGATTGACGTGGGTCAACAAGCAGCAGGCGGCGCTGAACTAGGCTGGTTCCCATCAGAAGGAGGAATTCATGCATCAGGTTGCTGAAATCATGACGCCGACGCCGATTACCATGCACGTCGAGGACACGCTCGAGTCGGCCTGGAAGCTCATGCGAAATCACCACATTCGCCACATTCCCGTCACGCGCAGCGACAGGAAGCTGGTTGGTCTCGTTACGCACCGCAACCTCATGATCAACACCCAGAACATCAACCAGCTTACGCTGCCGGTGGCCGAGATCATGGACAGCGATGTTGTGACCATTGATGCCGAGGCGGATCTCAGGCAGGCAATCACCCTGCTGCAGGAGAAAAAGATTGGCTGTCTGCCGGTCATGCGTGACGGACAGCTTGTCGGCATGCTCACCAGCAGCGATTTTCTCGCGCTGGCAAAACGGCTGCTCGGCTGAACACTCGACGGGGCGCCGGTCGGGGAATACCATCTAGCTGAAACCTGTCCCGGCCACACAGTCTTATGGATCTACAGAACCTGTTCAACATCCTGATTATTCTGGCGGGAGCCATCGTGATGATCGGCAGTCTGTTCATATCACGCCGCTATGCGGGGCTGGTCACGCTGATCAGGCGGGAAGACCAGCACACCATGCGCTTGTTTTTTACCCTGCATCGCGCCCTGATGGTCGTTTTCCTGATGGGGTACCTGGGGGCCATCGCCGCCATACTGATGCAGTTCCCGCTGCTCAGTGAAACTTTTGTCAGCTTCATTTTCCTGTTCGGCAGCGTGTTTGTTTACATGTCGGTCGCCGGCATGCTCAGGTTGACGGCCAGCATCCCCGGCAACCCAACAGCTGACAAAAAGTGAAAGAGGAACCTGGCAACAGGCTGCTGCTGGCCGACCTCCTGCAGGCGAGTCCACTGCGGCTGGCAGACGGCAGTTGCCTGTATCGTCTACCGAACCTTCTCCGAAACGCGACTGTGCAGGCTGAAACCCACCCCGGTGGTGCACTTCAGGTTACGCTCGAGGGACTGTCAATTCAGGATACTGACGGTCTTCCCGATCCAATGACACTCTCACGCCGTCTGCTGCGAGAGAACCTGATTTGCCTGCCGAGTGCCCGCTACGGGTATGCGCTGCGGCTTCGCACGAGAGAAGCCGAGTTCATTGCCCAGGCCCTGGTCTGCGCCAGGCTCAACCTGGTCGTACCCGACCCGGGAAACGAGGCCCGGCTGACTGAGGTCCAGACTGCCTATGATCGAGGCCTGCTGGATTCTGACCGCAAGTCAAAAGCAGACTTCCGGATTAGTACGCGTTCACTCAGGCAGAAATATGAAGCACTGCTGACATCCGGCTACCTGCCGTCACAGGAGTGGCAACTGGAAGCGCTGTTTGCGTGCTGGCATGATCCCGTGCAGCAGTGTTACACATCCTGCCCGCTGGAGCAGGAACTCATGGTTGACGCAGAAATCTGTCTTGTTCCGGCACCACACCAGCGCGGCTTTCGTATCACAGACCTCTTCCGGTCAGAAAGCCAGGCATAGTGTCTTCTCACCCCAACACACAAGGACACCCGGGCCCCACAAGGCGCGGCCTTGAACAACCAATCCGGGGCGCGGGGCCTGGCAACTTTTTGGGGATGACCCGCAAGCGGTACCTGCAGATCACCTGCCTGCTTCTGCTTGGGCTCATTTCACTGCAAGCGTCTCCGGACGAGTATCTGGTGGGTACCGCCATTGGCAATGTCACGCCCGACAGGTCCCTGCTTGCAAGCCAGGCGCTTTATCTCGGCGGTTACGGGCTCTGGACCTCACGCGGTCCTGCTACCGACGTTCATGATCCGCTGTCAGTCAGGGCCATCTGCATAGAGCGTGGTGCGGGGAGCTTCTGCCTGGCCGTGGTGGACTCGCTGGGGATACCAGGGCAGGTCGCTGACGAAATTACCCGGCTTGCAAGGATTGATGGGTTACCACCGGAAACAGCCGTGCTGGTCAGTGCAACCCATACCCACGCCGCGCCCGACCTGCTCGGCCTGTGGGGCGGCGCACCACCGGGGTACAAGGCCAGCCTGGTCAGCGAAACCGTCGACACTATCGGTGCAGCCTATCGCGCCAAAGTACCCGCAAGGCTGTACAGAACCGTTTCCGAGGCCACGGCGCATAACCGCCGCGACTGGGGATTGACTGACGACAACATGGGCCTTTTGATTATTCGGGACCCGGAGAACATCCAGGACCTTGGCATGCTCATCAACTTCGCTGCCCATCCGGTCACAACACCGGCGAGCAATTCGGCGGTTTCGAGTGACTTTGTCCACTACCTGCGCAAGACGCTGGCGGAACAGGCCCATGCACCGGCAATTTTTGTCAACGGGACCCTGGGTGACGTGACTCCCGGTCACCGAGCACCCGGCTCCCGTGACCCCGATTACTGGCAGTCAGCGGAAACCTATGGCAACACACTTGCCACCGCTGCCATACGCGTCGCGCCCGAAGCCATCGAGGTACACGGCGAAATCAGGCTGGTACAACAAACGATTACCCTGCGGGTAGATAACTGGCGGCTCAGGATCGCCCATGCACTGGGCCTGCTCTCTGCCGACCTTGGCGGACCCATCTGGCACCGGACAGTGGAGACAATGGTCAGCCATATTCGCATTGGAAACGATGTGGAAATTGTGACCCTGCCCGGTGAGCCACTCACGCGGTTCGGCCTCGACCTGAAATCAGCCATGCGGGCACCACTTCGCATGATCTTTGCCCAGACCAATGATTCCCTTGGATATTTTGTGCCTATCGATGAGTGGGAAACCGGACGCAACGGCAACTACGAGGAATCCGTCTCACTCGGCCGCGAGACGGCACCTACGCTGCAACGGGCGGTCCTGGATCTGCTCAGGTAAACGCCGCTTTCAGAACTCCCGCCATGTCCGCAACCGCGGCCCGTGCTGCACTGACCACAGCGGTCTGCATGACAAAGTTGTGCATCAGGCCCTCGTAACAACGGTAGGTCACGGGCACACCGGCGGCGCTCAGGATATCCGCATAAGCTTTACCTTCATCCCGCAACGGATCGTACTCCGCCGTAACCACGTGTGCAGGCGGCACACCCTGGTGAGAGGGTGCCAGCGCCGGTGATATGCGTGGGTCCGAGGTCTGAACATCAACACCACCAAAGTAGCCATCGTTGAAGTAGGCGAGGATCCGGGCATCAAGCGTTACACCTTCTTTCAGGTCCCGTAGCGAAGGCGTTTCCACCGTCCGGTTTGTTGCCGGGTAGATCAAGAGCTGAAAACAGATGCTCGGTCCGCCGTTGGCAGTGAAAAAATTGGAGACAACCGCCGACAGATTCCCACCAGCGCTGTCCCCACCAATCGCAATCCGGTTTGCATCAAGACCCAGGGTTGAAGCCTGTTCAAAAATCCAGGCAGAGGCTGCGAGCACGTCATCCACCGCTGCGGGGAACTTGTGTTCTGGCGCCAACCGGTAATCGAGTGCAATCACCTTGCAGCCCGCAGCATTGGCCAACTGTCGGCACAGGCTGTCATGGCTGTCCAGGTTGCCGATCATGAAGCCACCACCGTGGATAAAAATCAGGCCAGGCAACAGACCATCCCCGGCGCCAGCCGGTGTGTAACAGCGGGCGGCAATCTCACCGTCGCCACCAGGCACACGGATATCCTCAATTTCCCTGCAGGCAACATCGGGCAGGGATTGTGCCGCGCTGATCATCGCGTAGCCGGCCCGGAGCGCTTCCAGCGGCACTTCCGAAGCATGGGGCGGATTCGGGTTGGCCGCTGCCGCCGCGTCGACAACTGCCTGCAGTTCAGGATCGAGTTTGATCTCCATAGGGTATTCCGGTTGCTGTAGAGAGTTGCCTAGGATAAACCAGCAGGTCCCTGGCCGTCACACCAGGCAAACAGGAAACTGTAGGACGGCTAAAGAGAGGTCCCTCCACTACGGCCCTGCGGGCCTTCGGTCGGGACGACACCGAAGGTGTCGTTTCGACTGGAGTGGCGCAGCCGCGGAATGGAGAAACCTCTAAGTGAGAGGTCCCTCCGCTACGGCCCTGCGGGCCTTCGGTCGGGACGACACCGAAGGTGTCGTTTCGACTGGAGTGGCGCAGCCACGGAATGGAGAAACCTCTAAGTGAGAGATCCCTCCGCTGCGGTCGGGACGACACCGAAGGTGTCGTCTCGACTGGAGTGGCGCAGCCACGGAATGGAGAAACCTCTAAGTGAGAGATCCCTCCGCTGCGGTCGGGACGACACCGAAGGTGTCGTTTCGACTGGAGTGGCGCAGCCACGGAATGGAGAAACCCCTAAGTGAGAGATCCCTCCGCTGCGGTCGGGACGACACCGAAGGTGTCGTTTCGACTGGAGCCGCGCCAGCGGCGGAATGGAGAAACCCCAAAGTGAGAGGTCCCTCCGCTGCGGTCGGGACGACACCGAAGGTGTCGTTTCGACTGGAGTGGCGCAGCCACGGAATGGAGAAACCTCTAAGTGAGAGATCCCTCCGCTGCGGTCGGGACGACGTCGGCTGTGCCGTCGGAGGGCTAGAACAGGCGTTTGCGGACTTCAATACCCCTGTGATTCACACCGTAGACGGTATCGCCGCGCTCGAACACAAACCCGAGGCCCCACTTATCTCCTACTTTGGCCTGACCGAAGTAGGCACGGTCAGCGACCTGCCAGCCGCGAACCGGCACGGCCGCCAACCGGGTACGTTTGAGCCCCTCGGCAACAAACTCGTACTGAACACCGGATGCGGCCGAAGCGCCGCTGTAGTTCAGATCCAGCACTTGGTCAGCCAGTGCTGATGAGCACCAGGCTAACATCAGGGCCACGAGGCCAATTAACGTTCTTACGTTCATGTCAGACACATTACCGACGCAGGCACTGAAAGCGCTTAATAACCGGCGGAAGTTTATGGGAGAAATGATGGAGGACTTTTGAAGGCAGACCGTGTCTAATTGTCACTTTGAAGACAGGTTGGGACGACAGGCCATGGCCAAAGACAAACTTGAAGAAATGAAAACAATGGCCGATGACGTGCGCCTGGAGGACGCCCTGCAGACCATCAAGGATATTCTCTGGCGGTTTGAAGAGAACTGTGAGGGCCGCCGCGCTGTGTACGAGGTACTCGGGTGCCTGGTCGAAGACCTGACCGTTGAAGGCGTTTGCCCTGCCTGTATCGCCGGTACCATGACCGCGGTTTTTGATGCCATGGGGGTTGATACCAAGGTACACGTTGAAGATGACGATTCGGTCTTCCACTAGGGCTATTGCACCAGACAAGGTCGGATAGTTGACCGGCCGGTAGACCGCCCGTTTATTTTTCGCGTATCACCCCACTGACATCCAGTGGAGCAGGCAATGTTTGGCATTTTCAGGCGCGATCCGATCGCAAAGCTGCAGAAGGAACTCGACAAAAAGGTGGAAGCAGCCTTCCAGGCGCAGCGAAACGGCAACATAAGGGGCTATTCGCTGCTGACGGCTGAAGCAGAGGCCATCCGGGAAGATATCGAAAAGGCCCGGGCCGCCAGTTCATAACCCAACCGGCAGTCGGTCAGGCCAGCCGATTTCCGCCGTGATTTTGGTACGGGCCTGACGTATCTTGTGTTGTCATTATCCAAACGAGCCGAACCCAGGACCTGACCATGTCAGTACAACGCCCTTCTGATCACCCGCCTGTCAAACAGCGTCAGACAGGCCTGCTGCTTGTCAACCTCGGAACCCCTCCTTCCCTGGAGGTCAGCGACATCAGGGCCTATCTCAAGGAGTTCCTGAGTGACAGGCGGGTCATCGATTACAGCCCCTGGTTCTGGCAGCCTATCCTGCGAGGCATCATCCTTAACGTGCGACCGCGCAAGACCCGCGAGGCTTACCAGAAGATCTGGCGACAGGATAGCAACGAGTCTCCGCTGCGTTACTACACCCGTGTCCAGGCTGAGAAACTGGCCGGTCGCCTGGCCGGTACAGGGGTTATGGTTGACTGGGCAATGAACTATGGCGTGCCGTCCATTCGCGAAAAACTGGACCTGTTGACCAGCAGCGGCTGCCAGCAGATTCTTATATTGCCGCTCTATCCACAGTACAGCGCCAGCACCACGGGGTCAGTTTGTGATCGTGCTTTTGATGCCCTCAAGGCTCTGCAGTGGCAACCTGCTATCCGCACGCTCGATACCTGGCACGATGATCCGTTCTACATTGATGCCTGCATTGACCATCTCCGGTCTTGCCTCGGCGAACTCTCTTTCAAACCGGAAACACTTATCCTCTCATTTCACGGTTTGCCGCAACGTTACCTGACCCAGGGTGACCCCTACCACTGCTTCTGCCTGAAGTCCGCCAGGCTCATCGCCGCGGGACTGGACCGGCCGGATATCAGGATTGAGACCACCTTCCAGTCCCGCTTTGGTCCTGAAAAATGGCTTGAGCCCTATACTGACAAAACCATTGAGGCGCTGGCAGAACAGGGGACAAAACGTGTTGCGGTGTTTTCTCCGGGTTTTGTCTCGGACTGTGTCGAAACCCTGGAAGAACTCGGCATTGCGCTAAGGGAGACCTTCCTGGCCGCCGGCGGTGAAGACTTTGCAGTCTTGCCATGCCTGAACGACAGCGAAGCTGCCATCAACATGCTGGAGGCGCTGGCCCGCCGGGAGCTTGCTGGCTGGATTGCCTGAGTCAAGACTGGCGACTTCTGAAGAGCAAAAAAAGGGCTCCCCGAGGGGAGCCCTTGTCACGTCAAGACCGGAGCAGGCCCCGGCCTTCGGAGGGAGCCGTGTTAGAAGCTTTTGCCAAGCGTGAAGACGATTGACTCGCCACCTGTCGGGTTACCACCTGAATCCACCTGGTCCGAGAGATCCTTGTCAGCAAAGATGAAGGAAACACCCACATCAAAATCGGCAACGCTGGTGCCATAGCCGACCTCAAGGTAACTGCCGTCTGCCTCATCGCCAAAGGTCCCGTAGGTTGCATAGAGACCGTTTTCAGGGGCGATGGTCAGGGCCAGGAAATCGTAGTCCGACTTGGTGCCAAATCCGTCGTAAGTACCAAAAGAGTACTCCAGACTGACAATGCTGTAGCCGAGGTTCACGTTGATTTCCTCGTAGGTATCATCAAACTCGCCGGTATAGTAGTAACCGGTAAAGCCCAGGCTGGCAGAGAAGCCCGCATCTGTTTCAATACCGTAGCCAAAGTAGCCATCAACCTCGAGGCCATCACCCACATCGGCAGTCCAGGCACCGGCGTAGAAACCGCTTTGCTCAAAGTCCACCCCGGCACTGGCGCTGGACGTCTTCTGGAAGATGCCGCGGAAGTGATACTCCGATGCATAACCGATGTTGTATGAAACTTCTGCCATGGCGTTGCTGGATACGGCCGCGCTGGTAACCAGTGCCAGACCGGCAGCGACTCGAGTGAACTTGCTCATGTTTAACTCCTAATGTGTGAACTCAAAATGTTTTCGACAGCGACACAACAAAAGCAAAGCACGTGCCAAGGTCCAAAAACCTTTGAATTCCGGGATGTTAAGGCGTCTTTAAGTGCTGGCGCCCCTGTTGTGGCGCATTTTTTTGGTGCATCGCAGAAGCCAGCTTCATGGCGCGCACCAAAACTGGGCTCTCTGCCTGCCGCACCAGATTCCGTTCAAAAAGGATTCAGTTCCCGGTGGAAAACAGGCGCTTTGAGATTTCGCCGGCAGGCACTTCAGCGCATATACCCGGGTCTGTGCCGCACCATAAGGGTGAAAAATCATTGCGGCCCGCCGCCTCTGCAGCCTGCCGCAGGGGAACCAGCGCGGCACCGGTGTGGGGGAACCCCGGTGTTGTTGGGCAGATGGGGCCCAGTTCCGCAACCAGTCGGTTAACGATTGCCCGCGCAGGTTTACCACTGAACACATTGGTGAGCACCGTTTCAACCTTGCTGGCCGCTATCGCTGACCTGTGCAGGGGTGTGGTGTTGCATTCCGGACACAGCAGGAAAACCGATCCCGCCTGGACAGCGGCCGCACCCATATCCAGGGCAGCCTTTACCCGTGGTGCAGATGACATGCCCCCGGCCGCAATGACCGGAACTGAGACCTCAGCAAGCACCAGGGGCAACAAGGTCAACAGCGGTAGCTGTTCGGTAAGGTTGTCATCCAGGAACATGCCCCGGTGCCCTCCTGCCTCAACACCCTGCGCAATGATGACATCCGCGCCATGCGCGGCAAGCCAACGCGCCTCAGCCAGCGTTGTGGCACTCGACATGACCAGTGCACCGGCTTCCTTTACACGCGCCAACAGGGACTCATCCGGCAACCCGAAATGAAAACTCACCACGGCGGGTTTCAGTTCTTCAACCAATGCGGCATGGGATTCATCAAAAGGTGCTCGCCCCCCGCCAGCGGTAACGCTGTCCGGATCAAGCTCAAATTCTTCAAAATACTGCCCGAGTTGCGCCCGCCAGCGCTGTTCGAGCACCGCATCCGGCGCACCCGGCTTGTGACAGAAAAAGTTGAGATTAAACCCTCCCCTGGTACGCGCACGAATGGCGGCAACTTCCGCGCGAATCTGCTCAGGTGACAACATGGCACAGGGCAGTGAACCCAGCCCCCCCGCCTCAATCACCGCGATGGCGAGTGCACTCCCCGACACCCCGGCCATCGGCGCCTGCACCAGCGGCAGGGGCAGGCCGAGCCGCGTCAGGCCGGGCCGCGCCAGGCCGG
The DNA here is from genome assembly GCA_047947185.1 of Pseudomonadota bacterium. Classification (GTDB taxonomy): domain Bacteria; phylum Pseudomonadota; class Gammaproteobacteria; order Pseudomonadales; family Azotimanducaceae; genus JANQJA01. Next base: position 3,985,219 of record CP170502.1, on the reverse strand, counting down.
GCCGCGTCAGGCCGGGCCGCGTCGGCAGTTCCGTTGACATGTCAGGCCCGGCCCCTCTTCCTGCTAGTAGCTATAGACCGTGTTCTCAAATTCGAACCCCCCCGGTGTCATCACCAGGCGATGGCGCTCACCAGCCAAGTCAGCATTGGACGACGCATAACCCGCGTCACCTTCCCACATTGCCACCCTGACGCCATCCGCCCGTTTGGCAATCCGGGTCTCGTAGATCCGGTGGGGCTGGGCATCCAGGTGGGCCAGCAACTCAGCAACAGGGGCGCGCAGGGACAACTGGTACAAGGTAATCCAGGTGGGCGGCGCCAGGTCAACATCACCTGTTGCATGCTGCCTGAGCATCTCGCCGGGATGAATCCACTGGTGATCCTGTATTTCGTGCCCATCCACATTGATGACATCGTCTGCCTCAAACGCCGTGGCAAAAAACCAGGTGGCATAACGCCGGGGTGTTGTCGAAGGTGGTGTCCAGTGCGCAAAAAACGCAAATTCGTGGGGTGCCACCAGAATTCCGGTTTCTTCCAGGGTTTCCCGCGCGGCCGCATTGCGGGCAGCAAGGTCCAGATCTTCCTGGCCGTCATAATCGCCAGGGTCAATCCGGCCGCCGGGGAACACCCACATGCCACCAAAATGAACTTTCGACGTCCGGTGTAACATCAGGGTCTCCACCCCTTCAGGGCCATCCCGCAGCAGGACAACCGTGGCAGCCGGAATGGCTTCCGAGACGGTTTCAGGCACCTTCTCAATGTCACCATAAATGTCGTTGCGGTGCTGTTTGTCCGCGGTCTTGTTTGTTTCTTCGCTCATGCCGGTTTCTCCAGGTCATTCTGCTTCAACGTCGGTTCAGCCCAGGGGAGCGCGTTGATCGCGCCAGGGCAAAGCTTCTTCCAGCTGACGGGCAATCTGCAGCAACAGGACTTCCCGGCCAAAACCCGCCGCAAACTGTATGCCCACTGGCAGGCCACTTTCAGTCCAATGCAGCGGTAGCGAGATTGCCGGGTTGCCGGTCGCATTATAAAGACTGGTAAAACCCCAGAACGCGTTAAAGTGCGCGGCGTAGGTCGCCTCATCAGGGCTGTTCGTGTCCATGTAACCCAGTGGTGGTGGAGGACACAGCAGTGTTGGGCTCAGGATCAGGTCATAGTCCAGCAGGAAACGCTCGATCACCCGCGTGGCAGAGTGAATGGTATGCAGACTGCGCACGTACAGATCAGCCGGGACCTCGCCGCCCCATTCCACAAATCGCAGTGTTGCCGCTTCCACCAGGTCCAGGCTGGGCGTAACGCCAAGCGCCTCGGCCCGCGCCAGAATATTGTGCCGGACATTCACCGCAACCAGTGCACTTGCGGCCCTGCCCACCAGGTCGCGATCGTATTCGAGCGGCACCTCGGTGACCTCGTGTCCCAACGCGACACACTGCGCGGCTACTCGCTCAACACCCGCGAGGCAATCCGGATGCACCTTGCTGTCATTGATAGGTCGGAGGTCAATGGCAATCCGGAGCCGGCCCGGATCCACGGCCATGTCAGCCAGGAACGAACCACCAAAGTAGGGCGGATGGTAAGGGTCACCCAGAGCGGGGCCATGGGTGACATCGAGCAATGCCGCAGTATCCCGCACTGTCCGGGATACCACATGCCCGGTTGCCATGGCGCCCCATCCTTCACCCACATCCGGGCCAAGCGGGGTTCTACCGCGGGTTGGCTTCAGGCCAACCAGGCCGCAACAACTGGCTGGAATACGGATCGAACCACCACCGTCGGTGGCATGGGCAACAGGCACTATGCCAGCCGCCACTGCGGCCGCGGCACCACCACTGGAGCCACCCGTGGTGCGGGTCAAATCCCAGGGATTGCGACAGGGCCCCAGGAAAACACTTTCCGTGGTGGCAGCAAGACCCACCTCGGGTGTATTGCTTTTGCCCATGATCAAAAGGCCCGCCTGACGGTAGCGGGAAACAATGTCCGCATCATGGTCCGGCACAAAGTCTGACCAGAGCCGGCTGCCCATACTGCAGCGGACATCTTTCACCAGGGTTAGGTCTTTCACGAGAAAAGGGACACCAGCCAGGGGTCCCGACAGCGGCGCCCTGGCGAGGTCTGCTGCTGACTGATACATGGGTGTGACAATGGCATTTACCGTGTCATTGTGCTGCTCCGCCATCCCGATGGCCGACTCGACCACCTCACCGGCTGACACCTCACCCGAGGCGATCAAATCCCTGAGCGCAAGCGCGTCCAGGGACGCATATTCATTGATCATCTTTTCCCTCCTCCGGATAGTCGACTGTGACCACACAGGGTCGCCATTCGCGAACATGCCGATATAATGCTCGCCCCGTTCATCAGGCACCAGAGCAAAAACAGCGATGTCACTTCAGGCCCGTTTCCAGGCAATTCAGTCCAGCAAGGCTTTTGAAACTTTTATTATTGTCGTCATCATGGCGTCTGCCCTGCTGGTAGGCGTCAAGACCTATAGCGTACCAGACTGGGTCATGACCTCGGTGACGGTGCTGGATTTCTTTATCACCATCATTTTTGTCGTAGAGATTTCGATCCGGTTTGCAGCCCATCATCCTCGACGCACCTTCTTCAAGGATCCCTGGAACCTGTTCGACACGCTGATTGTCGTGATCAGCCTCATTCCTATCGACAATTCAGACACAGCCCTGGTCGCCAGGCTGGTGCGCGTTTTCCGCGTCCTGCGGATGATCAGCATTATTCCGGAACTGCGCATGCTGCTAAACTCATTGCTGAAAGCCCTGCCTCGCCTGGGTTATGTCATGGCGCTGATGTTCATCATCTTCTACATCTATGCCGCAGCGGGCAGCCTGGTCTTTGAGGATATCAATCCCGAACTCTGGGGTGACATCGCCATCTCCATGCTGACGCTGTTCCGGGTGATGACGTTCGAGGACTGGACCGACGTCATGTACGAGACCATGGCCGTCTACCCACTCAGCTGGATATTCTACCTGTCGTTCATTTTTCTCACGGCTTTCGCCTTTTTGAACATGATCATTGGCATAGTGGTGAACGTGCTGGAGGAGGAACACGCAGCAGCCAATGCGGCCCTGAACCCCATCACCAACGAGCAGCTTTATGCCGAGATCCAGTCACTCAAACAGCTGATTGCAGAACAGAATCTGTCGTCCCGGCAATAGCCGGGGCGGGCCCGGAAAATCGCGGCAGAAGCCCGGCGCCTGCCTTCTGCTAATATAACCGGCCAAACAGGAGGGGTGGCAACAATGACCCAACGACTATTGATCGTCGCGTTGATTGTACTGGGGCTGTCAGGGTGCGAACCGATTGGACCGGTACCCGGCAAAGCCCTGTCGGGTCAGGTGACTGACCCCCCTGCCAGTTGGGAGGCACTCGGTGATGTTGAAGTCATCCAGATAGAAGCGAAAGGGCCTTACAGTGTCAATATCTGGGGTGTTGCCATTGGGCCGGATTACTACGTGGCTTCCTCCGGTGGCCTCAAGGCCAGGTGGGCAGAGCGACTGGCGACCAATCCCGCGGTGCGCCTGCGCATTGAAGACCAGATTTTTGAACTCCGGGCAGTTGTCATTGATGACGAACCCGAGCGCCAGCGAATTGCCGGGGCATTCAAGGACAAATATGACCTTGATGCAGAAGAGGATTTCCCCGAGGCAGTGCTGTTCCGGCTGGACCGGCCCTGACCCGTGCAGCAGGAGCCCTGTACACCGCTCACCCATATCCCCTGGATCAGGTGGCTGGATCGCACCCAGATACCCGCGTTTGTGATTGGTATCTGTGCCTGGCTGGTTTTTGTCCCTTTCTACAACTTTAATGCCCTGGCGCCCCGGATGCCGCTCGAAGGCGCCGCGTTTCCACCTGCCTTTGCACTTTCACTCATGTTCCTCCTGCAGTTGACGCGTGGCGCTGCGGCGGACCTGCGCCAGCTTATTTTCGCTGGCAAGATTGACACCGGCCATCTTGAGTCGCTCGCTGCCAGTAAACGCTGGGCCCGCGGCGAACTGCTGCTGGGACTGGCAATTGGTGCAGAGCGCGTCTATGCACAACTTCGCTTCAGTGCCGATGGCGATGAGCTGTTGCCGGAGATGTCAGCAGGCGTCCTTGCCGTTTGCTTCAGCATTGTCGCCTACACCGTGGTCCAGGTTCACCTGCTGGCATTCTGCGTGCGCCAGGTTGTGGTGTTCCGGCGCGTGGCCAGAAGTTTCCAGATTGATCTCATGGCACCCGAGCTGAACAATGCACTGTCCAATCCACTGATCCGGTTTATTGTGGTGGGACTTGTGGGCATTTCATTTGGCCTGCTCATCTACGAGATGATTCCCTACCAGTCGCTGCAGATGCGTGTTGTTCGAGAGTGGCGCCCTGGCCATTGTGGTCTGGCTGCTGTTGATCCTGGTCTCGTTTGTCCCGCTCCTGATCCTGAAATCCCGGATAGCCGTCGCCAAGGCCATGGAGATCAGCCGGGTCCGCCAGGCACTCAAGGGCAACCTGACCGGCATCGAACACAGCCAATTTGGCGAGCGCCTTGCCAATTTCAGTGAAGCAGACCTCATGTACTACGAGGACAGGATCAAGAACATCTGGGAGTGGCCATTTGAAGCCCACATACGCCGGCTGGTCATTTTTGTGCTGCTGCCACCACTGACCTGGATTCTCGCTGCCGCGGTCGAAATCCTGTTTGAGAACTTCCTGATGGGCTGACAGCAGGGCATCGGCAGTACCGCGAGGCGACTGCGGGGGGATCACCCGTGTGTTTCACCCCCTACCCGATTGTGCCCGACACAATGGGTGCAAACGCGGTCAAGCTGTCCTGCATCACGCTGTTACCCAGACCGTGTCCCGGAAAGAGACTGGCAAAACTGCCCTGGTCGCCGTGCAGGGCCAGGTAGTTGAGCGCAATCGTCTGCACCAACAGGTTCACGTTGTTGGCGGCTGGCGAGGAGCCGGTTTCTACCGAGCCATCAGCCCGGAACCAGCCAATCTGCTGATGTCGCGCCTGCATGTCGGGTGTTCCTCCAAACAGTTGGGGACGCCCTGCCGGATTGTAGACCAGGAAAAATGCAGAAGCGGTCGACTGGTTATCACCCGTCCATTCACCTTTGCCGCGACCATCCAGACTGTCATCAATCCGGCCATTACTTGCCACGGAGCCGTCGCTGAAAACATAAAGCATCAAGGGCACGCCCACCCGCGCGGCATACTCGAGGCACGCGCCCATGCAGCGCCCGGCACGCAGGTCCCGACGCTCGCCGGTGCCCCGCTCGCCCGTGTGGTAATCGAACCCGCCCATGGTGATACAGCCCGCACCGGCAAAACCGTTGACTACCAGCTTCATCACCGAGGCCGTCTTCCGGAACTCGCCATCCGAATTGAACTCCTCGCTGGAGAAAATGCCGCCCGGTCCCACGATATCCGGATCAATGCCGGGATTCAGTGTGCCCGGGTCACCAAACCTGTCAGCAAGGTCCGCGCTCTTGACGTAACCACAGCGCACCAGGTCCTTGATGACATCATCCCGCGTAATGTGAGCATTCACCTGATTCAGTTTCATGTCGGACAACCGCTGGATGGACTCCATGACAGCAACAGCATCATCCTGCGACAGCAGGCCAATCAGGTCACCAACGTCCACAAGGCCAGTCACATCACTTGGCCGGTCAACTTTGGTGGGGCGCTTCGACGGGTCCATCAGATCTGCCGGCGCCATTGAATTGCCGCCCGAGTCTGAGCTGCGTGAACCGATCAATGTCAGCAGTGAGCCGTCTGCGCCGGCACGATTGATCGCATACAGGGGATTGTGCGGGTTGTTGCCGGTATCGTTCTCCGACCGCGCCGGGATCACGGCACCATTGGTCGCGGCAACCGTACCGGGCGACGCCTTCTCAAGGATACCGCGCAGATAAGCAGCGTCCGAGTGAAAGGCGAGACCCAGGCTGGTATCAACAAAGTCATTGGTACCGGTGACCGGGTTGGTCACCGAAGGCACCTGGTCACCTGGCAGTCCCAGCTTGCTGTACCCCGCCGTTGAGAGAAACTCCAGCTGCCCGCCTCGCCCCCCGGTGAGTACGTTGGAACCGGCGATGTTCGCGCCACCTGCCAGGTCAAAACAGATAAACGGAATCCTGCCGGCCCCCTGTACTGCAATACCGCAGGACGCCTTGAGGGCCTCCAGGTCGCTTGAGAGGGAGGCTTTTGCCGCCATGGGTGCGGCAAACAGGCTGAACAGACCGGCGCCCGCCACTACCGCGCCACCCGCCTGGAAACCCTGGCGGATAAAGTCACGCCGCGTCATCGCACGCGGATGGTCGCCATGACGCAAAGGCGTATCCGGATGCAGCGACTTTAAGTTCCCACCTGCTGGTCTTCGAAAGTTTTTTTTCATTGACACAAACCTCATTGAATCAGCGTTACGGCACTGCCAATACCCGCCGCGCAGGCAGCCTTGGCAATTGTCTGGGTGCGACTTGCGTTGCCCGGCGTACTGGCGAGCCGGGTGATCAGCGAGTCCAGTTCACCCTGCGCCAATTGGCGGTTCGGCTGGGACAGGACAGCATCCCCCAGCAGGTGATCCAGTAGCGGCACCAACAACGCATCACGCCCGGCCGGGTCCAGTGCCGCCTGGGTGTCCGCATCAAAGTCAAAAGCCGGAAAGCGTGCTGCGCGCAGTACCGGGTCTTCAACCAGGGCGTTGCAGTACTCGATGGCAAGCTGGGTGATACCCATCTGTTGTGATGAGAGGAACCCTTCTATGTCCACCACGCTCGGTAATTGTTGCCGGACGATCTGGAAAGTTTCACGCACCGCGGCATTCGACATGGGCACACCGGTGATACTCGACATGGTTGCGTTGATCTCGTCGAACACCTTGATACCGATGTCGGGCATGGGTGGGCCATCAGCCGGCATTGGCAGCGGATCCGGTACCGGCTCAAGGCGAACATCGTAGTTGTCGCCCAGTTGTTCAAACGTCAGGAAAAATTCGTCACTTTCAGGGCCTTTCTCAATACCGAAGATGGTGCCGATTGGCGACAGCGCCTGACCAGACTCATTCGTGTACCCGGGTCCAATTTCCGTATCAAGTTTCTGGTAAGCCTGGCCAACCACAGGCTCCCGCCCGTTGATACCCACGCGCATACCACGGACAGGGATGCCGGCCGGTGCTGCCTCAGGATCCAGCGACACAAACGTCGGCTGGCCAAACAGATAGCTGTAGCTGTCGAACTGACTCACCTCAAAAACGATATAGGCCGCTGGCACATCAACCAGGTGACTCACGCCGAACAGCAGGTAGAACTGTTCACCCACCCCGGCATCAAAGTTCTCCCGGATCTGCACGGGCGTCAGGGCCCGGTTATGGACGGCAACCAGGCGAAGGACGCCGCGCCACAACCTGTCGCCGGAGACCTCGTTGCCCAGGACAAACGCGAAAGTATCGTCCCAGTCACCCAGGGTGCCACCGGCGGTATCCATGACATCTACACGCTGCCCGTTCACATATATCTGTCGGCCATTGGCAGGATCATAGGTCACGACCACGTGCTGGAGCGTCGCCTGCAGCACTTCGAGCGCATCCGGCGTGGATAGCGCCGGGTCACCATTACCACCCGTGGTCGAGGCACGCGCCAGGAAATCGTAGTTGTAGAGCGTCTGGCCCAGGGTGAAATTACGGGCATCGTTGCCGCCCGAGTAACTCACAATCCGCGCTTCTTCCTGGGTCACGTTGGCAGGTGCAGCCCAGACCTCAATGGCATACTCACCCGTCGCAGTGATCAGGTCATGCAGCTTCCGACTGTTGCTGGTTGAACCCTGCGCCCGGCCGCCATCACCAATGCGGATACCCCAGCCCCCAACCCAGGTGACGTCCCCGGAGAAAGTCAGGTTGAGTGCCGGGTCAACGCCGCTGGTATCAAACGCCGTTGTACCGGCCAAAGTCTTGAACTGGTAAAGCGCAACCACGTTGGCGTCATTGCGTCCGCCACCTGAAGCCACCACGCCGTCGGTGAGTGTCAGCGCACGTGACGTGACCAGGTTTTCGGCAATTTCCGTTTCCGGGATGGAATCAACAAAAGTCTGGACCTGGTCCAGCATCTCGGCCGCGTTGACCGCGCAGTCTGACCAGCAGTTGTGAAACTCGCTACCCAGTCGCACCACCAGCCGGGAGCTTGCGGGATCACTCAGCTCGATTTTACTGCGGGCGGCCGCGTAGGCTGATTCAACATCAGTCACCGCAAAAAACGGCGACTGGGGTGTTGCCGCTGTATCAACATGACAGGCGGCGCAATAGGTCACGAGCAGTGGGTGCACCGTTGTTGCAAAGTTGCCGGCCATCTCCGGGAAAGTCTTGGACGCACCCGGCGCCTTTTCAACCGGTGCCGTCAACTCAATCGCGTTGCTGCTTCCCAGGGACTCTCCTGCCCAGTTGGATATCCATGTTTCCAGGATGTCCGCACAGGCCTGGTTTGAGGCCAGCCAGCAGTTATGGCCGCCACCCACCTTGCTCACCAGTCGGGAACGGGAAGGCTGGTTCAGGTCAACCAGCGGGTTCACCTCGTCGTAAGCGGCATTGATATCGTCATTACGGGCAAAGGTGGGGCTTTGACCGCCGGCACCATGGCACTCTCCGCACCGATTCTCGGGCGCCAGGTTTTCCCACAAACTCAGCCGGAACCGCTGCACATCGTCTGTCTGCGGCGGCGGCCCATTCAGGGTCAGGCTGCGGTCGTCGCCACTACCCAACGAGAGATTGGGGTTTTCCTGGAGTGGAGCATTGCCGCCACCGCTACAGGCTGAAATCAACAGGACAAACGGCAGGAGTTTTGCGACATTCATATTCTATTCCCCCATGCAGTAGGTAGCGGCATCGGCAAACACCTGTTTCAGCCGGTATCCACTCGCTCCGAACCGCTGGGTCATGTCGTCAGCACTGGCGCGGTCAACACTGTCGTTCGGTTCACGCAGACAGACTGTCCGGAAGACCTTCCGGACCTGACAGGACGCAAAAGCCTCGCTGTTGGCCAGTTCCTGCCCCATGGACCGGGCTCCCTGGCCGCTGCCAGGCAACATCAGGTCCCAGCCAATCGCCTGGTTCCGGCCTTCACGCCAGTAGTTATCCCAGCGGTCGTCAGGCGTCACAAACCCCAACGGAAAATTGTTTTCATTAAAGTGATACTTCGCAACCACGCGTGAACCGGTGTCCGGGTCGGTCATGCCTTCCGAGTTGTAAACCAGCCGGCCATTTTCACCCTCGGGATCCGCGCCTGGATCATAGACATAGTTGTAGTAGGCAAAAGCTTGCGCCATGGGGTCCATGCCGGCATGACAGCCCACACAGTTATTGCGAAAGACGCGGCTATCCCCACCAGGCGCCCGGGTAACATCCTGCCTGATCCGATCCGGGGAACGCGTTGTGTCCGCAACCTCCTCAAGGTCACGACACAGGTGGTTGATCAAGGTGAACCGGAACATCGCCCGATTGGTGCCCGCGATAAAAAACGCTTTCGCCGCGGCGCGGGTTGTCATCACACCCGCTGTTGCATCAGCAGGCAGCCCGGTCACCTGGCTTTGGGCCCGCTGCACCAGGGCAGCCGACAGATCCACCGCATTGTTTTCCAGCGCCTCATAATGTGCGTTGCTGGTCGTGGAATAACCGGGTGAGGTGTCAGCCGTGTAAATCAAGTCACCATGGAGAACCTCGCGAAAATCCACGTCATCACGCACCATGCCGATAATGGTGGCGCTGTAGTCATTGAGCGGTGTGAAAATATCAAAATCCCGGTTGGTCCAGGGTGTAGCGAAGTTCTTGAGCGTGGTCCGATAAAAATCAGGATGCGCCATCGCAATGTAGGCTGCCGCCTCCGCATCGCCGGAACCGACCAGCGACGCCATTTCGTCAAGCACCTGGCGGGTCGGCGGAACCCCGGCGATGCGTTCGTGTATCCGATAGGCCTGCTCTCTTGGCCCTGCTGTCACAGTACCGGACACAAAGGCAAGCACCAGGCAAATGCCGCTAACAATTCCAATAGTGTTCTGATTCATATCCCCGGCCAATTGTTCAGGCAACGGCGGATAGCCTAGGGAAGTTCGCTAAAAACTCGCAGCAGAAAAATTCGGAACCGTGAAGCAGTCGACAAATGAACCCGCGTTTATCAGATATTTGTGAGAATGATCACAACATCATTGACTGCTGTCGCCATCGATACACTTACTGCAACCAACAGGAGCTGACCCGGCTTCCAGCAGACGCCGTTTCCCCAACCGGGAGTGGTTTCGGGCAGCAAAGTGAATTCCAGGTGAAATCGAACCAGCGGGTTAACCAGACACCCACACGCGTTTGTCCACCTTTTGTTGCCGTCCGTCGCGGCTATAACACCACGCTGCTCGAACTGTGAGTTCCATCACACGGCAGACTGAACAAACTCACTAGGCTTGCGGCATCACATAAACAGGGCAGATCGCCTGACATGCGGATGCGATACATTGTCATTTGCGCCTTAACGCTACTGGTTAGCGGCTGCAATGAAGAAGAGCAGAAAAAGCTCAGCCTGGCATTTGTTGAGTCCGCCCAGGCGCCCGACCCGGTGATACAGGATGTACCGTTGCTCTACGTTGAGCGTTCACTGACGCTGGCCGACAGCAGCCAGCAGGTTACAAGGCGTGCAAATACACTCAATGTGTTTGAACCCGGCGCACGCCTCATGTTGAAAGATCGGGCCCAACCCAGCGCACCCGCTGTAAACCTGCTGGACATTTTTGCGGTGGACGGGGAAGAGAGGCTGTTCGACGTACGTGACCTGCAGCCAGACAGTCGCGGTGAGCGAGTCGTGTTTTCCCTGCGAGGACCTTTTGACCCGGATGCTGATGAGGACGAACAGCCTTCCTGGAACATCTGGGTTTATGACCGGATGAAGGATGAAATGTTTCGGGTCATCTCCTCAGACACGATTGCTGAGGCTGGCCACGACAGGGATCCAGCTTTCCTGCCCGATGGACGCATTGTGTTTACCAGTACGCGCCAGCGTCGCGCACGTGCAATTTTACTTGATGAGGGACGCCCGCAGTTTGCGGCACTGGATGAGGATCGTAACGAACCTGCGTTTGTCCTGCACGTGATGTCTGAAGCCGGCGAGGACATTGAGCAGATCACCTTCAACCAGAGCCATGACCAGGACCCAACAGTTCTTTCAAGCGGCGAGATCGTGTTCAGCCGCTGGGACAACGTACCGGGCAGGAATGCGGTCAGCCTGTATCGCATCAATCCGGACGGCACGCGTCAGGACAGGCTGTATGGCTACCATAGCGTCAACGCCGGTCGGGGCGACACCAATATTGCGTTTCTTGAGCCCCAGGAACTGAGCCCAGGCAGGCTGCTCACCCTGGCGACCCGGACCAATGGCAATACACTTTCCATCGACCCACTGGTGATTGACGTTGACGGGTACATTGACAACGAGGTACCCGTCTTTGCCAATGCCGGGGCAAGCGGGCCAGCCCAGGTGCCCATCGCGGCGGGCGCAAACCCGTTTGCCGGGGTTTCAGCAGGCGGTCGTTTTGCTGCGATATGGCCATTCCAGGATGGTTCCAGTCGAATGCTTGCGGCCTGGTCTCCCTGCAGGCTGCTGCAACCGGGAACAGCGGATAACAACATTGTTCCGTGCGCGAGCGCCGCCCTGCAAGCAGCCGACCCCGCACCGCTTGAAGCGGCACCCATCTTTGGCCTGTGGATATTCGATTCAGCGGCGGGCACACAACAACCGGTGGTGCCAGCGATTGAGGGCACTGCCATTACCGAGGCGGTCCTGCTGACAACAGGGACGCCCGCTTACTTCATTCCGCCGGCTGAGCTTGATGATGCAGGCCAGGAACTCGCCGCAGAAAGTGCCGGGCTGCTGCATATACAAAGTGTTTTCGACCTGGATGGCACAGATGCCTCACCTTTTGGCCTGCTCACCACGGCAAACCCGTCAGTGACGGGTCTGGCAGCTCGCGCCGCTGCTTTTGTGCGCCTGGTCAAACCGGTGTCCATACCGGGTGACGAGGTGGTTGATTTGCCGGGGACGGCATTTGGTCGTTCACAGGGAGAGCTGATGCGGGAAATCATCGGTTACGCCCCCGTTCATCCCGATGGCTCCGTACTGGTGAAGGTACCGGCCAATGTGCCCTTTGCAATTTCGGTACTGGGTCCCGATGGCCGGCGTATTTCACCACGCCACCGCAACTGGATATCTGTCAGGCCGGGAGAAACGCTCACTTGTACCGGATGCCACACCGGCAACAGCAGCGCACCACACGGACGGCGGGACGCCGTTGCCCCCTCAATTAACCCGGGTGGTCCCTACACTGGACTGAATCCTGACTACCTGGTGAACCCCGGTGAAACCATGGCTGCCGCCTTCGCGTGCGCCGTTGCGGCACCTGCACCCGCACTTTCTCCGCGCTTTGATGACCTGTGGACAGATGCGAGCCAGCGTACACCCGACGCGGCTTTTGATACGCCCTATACGGACCTGGTGACACCCGCCCCGGTCAGCAGTGCCTGCCTGAACGCGTGGCAAGCCAACTGCCGCATCACCATTCACTACCCCACTCACATCCACCCCTTGTGGGAGGTTGATCGACAGCTTCTGGATGCTGATGGCAGCAGTGTGCTTGCAGACAACACCTGTACCAGCTGTCACGCGCCCACAGACGCAATGGGTGCAGCCCAGGTGCCCGCCGGGCAACTGGACCTGAGTGGCGGTCCTTCTCCGGACCAGCCCGACCACCTCACCAGCTATCGTGAACTGCTGTTTGGTGATAACGAACAGGAAGTCGTCAACGGTGCGCTCGTCGACCGGCTGGTGCCGGTCCTGGATAACAATGGCAACCCGGTGTTCCAGACTGATGAGAACGGCGACCTTCTGCTGGATGCTGCGGACAACCCGATTCCCGTGCTGAGAACAGTGGGCGTTGCACCCGCCATGTCAGTTGGAGGGGCCAACGCATCCGGCAGGTTTCTCTCCCGATTTGCAGCCGGCGGAACACACGAGGGTTTGCTGGGTAACACCGAACTACGCCTGATCTCGGAGTGGCTCGACATTGGGGGCCAGTATTACAACGATCCGTTTGAGGTGCCAGAGTAATGTATCGCCGCAAGGTCAGTCCCCCATCACATGCAGCGCTGAAGCTGCTTTGTGCGCTAATTCTGCTGCTGCCGCCGAGCCTTCAGGCAGACGATCAGGGCGCTGTTGTTGCTACGCCCTACATTGAGATGCGCACGGGTCCAGGCCGCGGCTATCCCGTTTTTCATGTTGCCGAGCAGGGTGAGCAACTCATCGCTGACAAGCGCCGCACCGACTGGGTGCGGGTAACCACCACTGCCCGGAGACCTGTGCGGGGCTGGATACACGTCACGGACCTGGCCCATCTCCGAAACGACGGGGGTGAAGGCCTGGTCGGCACGACCAGTGACCGGTTTGATACCCGGCGCTGGCAATGGTCCGCATCCGGTGGCGACTTTGGAGGCGCATCTGCCATTTCGACCGCGCTTGCCTTCCGGGCAACCCGAAACATTGCCCTGGAAGTGCAGGGCACACAGATTCTGGGCAAATTCTCCGATGGCTGGATGGCATCCATGGTGGTTCGACACACACCTTTCCCGGACAGCCGCGTTTCGCCCTATTTCCAACTGGGTGGCGGCCTGCTTGCCACAAAACCTTTTTCGACCGTCGCCCGAAATGGAGACCGCAAGGACAACACCCTGACGGTCGGGGGTGGACTCAACATCTTTCTTGCCAGGCGGTTCATGTTTGTCATGGACTACCGGCGCCACAGCGTCATCACCAGTCGCGACCAACTCGAGGAGATCAATGAATGGAAGCTGGGTATCAACGTATTCTTCTAGCGGCGGCGCTGCTGTCACTGGCTCCCGCTGCCGCGCTGGCCGCCCCGGAAGGTCTCGTACCGGAGCTTGACCGGCGAACGGTAAAGCTGGCAAAAATTGACAACGAGAACTTTGAGGTGGGTATTTCAGGCGGGCTGTTTTCGATTGAGGACTTTGAGACCAATCCCGTTACGATTGCATCACTGACCTACCACATTACGGAAGACTTCTCCGTGGCTGCGCGTTACGGCCAGACCACTGCCGGAAAAAGCAGCTTTGAACGGCTGTCAGGTGATGCCCTCTTGCTGGACGAGGAGGATCGTGACCTGCGCTTTTATGACCTGTCACTCGCCGTCAATCTTTTCCCCGGCGAGGCATTTCTGTGGGACCGATGGGCTGTCAGTTCGAGCTTCTACGTGATCGGCGGCGTGGGCGCTACTGAGTTTGCAGGCAACCAGTCCCTGACGCTGAACGGGGGTGTTGGCTATCGAATGATTGCCAATGACTTCCTGTCACTGAATTTCCAGGTCAGGGATCACGTGTTTGATACTGAAATCACCGGTGAGGCCAAGGCAACCCACAACCTGGAGTTGAGCTTTGGTCTTTCGGTGTTTTTCTAGGAGCTTCCAGATGCCACGACGACAAGCGTTACTAAAGACGATGTGTCTGATCGGCCTGCTTTGTGCCGGCACCACGGGCTGCACATCAATTGAACCCTGGGTCAGCCCGTTCGAACGCAGTGCGCTCGCTGACCCTATCATGAGTTTCGGACGTCACCCGGCGGATTCGGCCTATATGCACCACGTGCGCCAGTCCCGCGAAGGGGCCCGCGGTGCTGAAGGCGGTGGAGGTGGTGGCTGTGGCTGCAATTAGATCGGGCCTGATTGGACTTTTGCTGTTGCCCCTTCCCCTGCTGGCCAAGGTGCTGCCTGAAGATCGGTCGGATGCACTCTGGCATGTCTACGATGGCGGCGGTGTCACCATCCAGGGGCCCTCGGTGCTGGTGCGCAAGGCGTACAAGGACAAAGTGTCCCTGTGGGGGAACTACTACGTCGACATGATTTCGGGCGCCTCAATCGACGTCCAGGCCACGGCTTCGGAATATGCCGAAGAACGGGAGGAGGTCAGCATTGGCGTGGACTACCTCAACGATCGGACCATGCTCGGCGTCGGCTACACCGAAAGCAATGAAGATGACTACCAGGCCAGAACCTATCGTTTTAGCGTCAGCCAGGACTTTTTTGGTGACCTGACCAGCCTGTCACTCGGTTTTGCCTATGGCGACGACACCGTAAAGAGAAACGGGGACAGTACATTTGAAGACAAGGCAATACATCAGTCCTACAGGTTTGAAGTATCACAGATATTATCGCGCAGCCTGATGATGAGCCTGGGATATGAGGCTGTTACCGACGAGGGTTACCTGAACAACCCCTATCGCTCTGTGCGGTTTGCCGACAATGACTCGGCTTCAGGCTACCTGTACCAGGCAGAAGTCTACCCCCGCACCAGGACCAGTGACGCTGTTGCCCTGCGTGCGATGTACTACCTGCCCTACCGGGCGGCGCTGCGCACCGAGTATCGCTACTACGCGGACTCCTGGGGCATCATCGGGCACAATGCCGAACTGGCCTACACGCACCCGCTCGGCGAGCGCTGGGAGTTTGACGCCAACATTCGCGGCTACACACAGACCCGTGCCGACTTCTATTCAGACCTGTTCCCCTACCGCAACGCGCAGAACTATCTGGCGCGGGACAAGGAACTTTCGACGTTTGACAGCAGCAGTATGGGGTTAGGCATCAGCTATACCTTCAGCAGGGATGGGTTTCTGTTCTTCAGCAAAGGGGCCATCAACCTGCACCTGGATTACGTCAGGTTTGACTATGCCGACTTCAGTGATGTCACAGCCGGTGCGATGCTGGGTGAAGAACCCGCCTACCAGTTCAACGCCGTGGTGGGACGCCTGTTCCTTTCACTGTGGTTTTGATTCCGTCGTTTCGAGGAGAACCATGAGGTCCCTCCACTGCGGTCGGGACGACACCTTCCGTGTCGTTTCGACTGGAGCGGCGCCAGCCGCGGAACGGAGAAACCTCGACCCCCGAAAAGCGAGGTCCCTCCACTGCGGTCGGGACGACACCTTCAGTGTCGTTTCGACTGCAGCGGCGCCAGCCGCGGAACGGAGAAACCTCGACCCCTGAAAAGCGAGGTCCCTCCACTGCGGTCGGGACGACACCTTCAGTGTCGTTTCGACTGCAGCGGCGCCAGCCGCGGAACGGAGAAACCTCGACCCCTGAAAAGCGAGGTCCCTCCACTGCGGTCGGGACGACACCTTCAGTGTCGTTTCGACTGCAGCGGCGCCAGCCGCGGAATCGAGAAACCTCGACCCCTGAAAAGCGAGATCCCTCCACTGCGGTCGGGACGACACCTTCAGTGTCGTTTCGACTGCAGCGGCGCCAGCCGCGGAATGGAGAAACCTCGACCCCTGAAAAGCGAGGTCCCTCCACTGCGGTCGGGACGACACCTTCAGTGTCGTTTCGACTGCAGCGGCGCCAGCCGCGGAATGGAGAAACCTCGACCCCTGAAAAGCGAGGTCCCTCCACTGCGATCGGGACGACACCTTCAGTGTCGTTTCGACTGCAGCGGCGCCAGCCGCGGAATCGAGAAACCTCGACCCCTGAAAAGCGAGGTCCCTCCACTGCGGTCGGGACGACACCTTCAGTGTCGTTTCGACTGGAGCGGCGCCAGCCGCGGAACGGAGAAACCTCGATCCCCGCAAAGCGAGATCCCTCCACTACGGCCCTGCGGGCCTTCGGTCGGGATGACGGGTGTATGAGGCCCCTCCACTTCGGTCGGGATGACGGGGGTATCAGGTCCTCCACTGCGGTCGGGACGACACCTTCGGTGTCGATTGCAGGCTGCTAGTTTTCGAATCCTATCGGCTCGATGTCGCATATTGAATAGGTCACCGGACGACGGCGGGTCCAACCTGGCTCGACGGTAATTTTGCGCCACGCGTCGATTTCAGCCTCGAGCCGCGCGACATCTTCTGGACGCGCGGCGAAAAGATCGTTCTGTTCTTTCATGTCGGCAGCAAGATCGTAGAGGAATCCACCATCTTCGTCCTGATTCGGTTTGATCAGCTTGAGGTTGCCATGACGAACAGCAATTGTCGGGTAGTTCCTCCAGACGAGCGTGTCGTGTCCGGCGTGGGTTCCCCGCGTATCGCTGACAAGGGGCAGGAGACTTTGGCCGTCCAGTTCGAGGTCTGCGGGCGCCGGGATTCCTGCTGCAGCGAGCGCGGTGGGCAGAATATCGAGCGTCGACACCGGTACATCAACCCGCGTCCCGCTCTCGATCCCATCAGGCCACCGCGCCATGAAAGGCACGCGCACGCCGCCTTCATAGTAGGTGAGTTTGCCGCCCGACAGCGGTTCGCATGAACACAGGCCGGGGAAGTAGCCGGCGCAGCCATTGTCCGACAGGAATACGACGATGGTGTTGTCCGCAACACCCGTCGATTCGAGTTCGTCCAGGATAGTGCCGACCGCATCATCGAGCGCGCTGATCATGCCGAAGTAGATTCTGAGTAGTTCGTCTTCGACGTCCGGAAAGCGGTCGTAGTACTTCTGCGTGACCTCAAATGGTGAATGCGGTGCGTTGAATGCGGCATACAGGAAGAAGGGCTCGTCCTTATGGCGTCGGATGAATGATGCCGATTCTTGTGCAAAGACGTCAGTGATGTAGTCGGTGACCGCAACTTCGGTCTTGTTCGGACCGCGAAGAATCGTGCGCCCTGCCCGGCGATCGGGTGGAGAGGGAGGCTCGGTGCCCCTGACGAGCATATCAGTGCGTGGGTCACCGGCGCTGCGGCTGTAAAATTCCGCGTTGGTAGGTATGGACAAAGCGTCTTCAGAGCGAATGTTCAGGAAATTTGTTGCACCCGCCAGGTGGCCGAAGAATTCGTCGAAACCCCGGTTCGTCGGGTAGTGTTCGTCCTGGAATCCGAGATGCCATTTCCCGACATGACCGGTCGCGTAACCTCGGGTCTTGAGGTGGTCCGCTACGGTCTTTTCGCCGGCAATCAGCCCTACATTCGGTACGTCACGGGCTTCTCTCGCGTTGTACTCGAACCCGTAGCGTTGCTGGTATCGGCCGGTGACCAGCGCGGCTCGTGACGGTGAGCAGACCGGCGTTGTGACATAACCCTGCGTGAAGAGCGCACCCTCGGCACCGATCCTGTCAATGTTGGGTGTCGAAACGCGGCCACCGTAGGCTGAAATATCGCCGTATCCCAGATCGTCGGCCAGTATCACAACGATGTTGGGTGGTGACGCGGCCATGGCGGCGTTGTCCCGAGCTGGTGTCCCGGGAGTGGCGGGTTCAACGCCTTTGCAGGCAGCGAGGCACAACCCGATCAACGCCATCTGCAGAACGGCGGCAAGCCGGCCCGGCAATCGGCCGTTGAACGTTACGGATTCGCAGGTCGCATTCTGATTCATAAACAAATTCATCCATGTCGGGTTCGAGCGCCTTTCGCCGGGCGCTTGCAGGCAACTCAGGTTGCATAGTGGACAGCTCCACGTCAGTTTTTATATCACAGGATATGGAAATATCAAGCTGAGCGGCGGGAAAGAACGCCCCCAGGACAAATTGACGACTCCAGGGTGACCGCAGTCAACCAATTTGCTGGAGGTCCCTCCACTTCGGTCGGGACGACGGGGTTATGAGGCCCTCCACTTCGGTCGGGACGACGGCTTTGCCGTCGACTGGAGCGGCGTAGCCGCGGAACGGAGAAATCCCAAAGCCTCAAGAAATCAGCCCAACTCCACTATCATTTCGACCCGAACCGGTCACCAAACTCCTGCTGCCAGCGTTCGAAGTCCTTGACTTCCTTGAGCTGCAAACCCAGTGTCCGTTCGCCTTTCTCGTTGGTAGACCACCTGGGCACACCCACGAGGTTATAGATAGTGATAGGGAATCCACTGGGCGTTACGATCAGTTCAAACTCACCATGTTCGGGGAAGTCTTTGTCCGTCGAAATGCGTAACCCGTTCATGCAAACATCCAGGGTACTGCCACGGCTGGAACGCCCCACCAGCGACTCATCCTCATCACAGCGCAATACTTTCAGCATTACACCCGCCCTGTTGTAGATTCTTGGTTCCCGACGCATATTGGAGGGTGCGGTTGAGGTGCGAGAGGGCGAGAGTACATGCCGGTACTCTTCAAGCAACTCCGACAGGTCAGCGACATCTCCCAGTTTTTTTACCGCGGCATTTTCTGCGTGATAGGTTTTCAGCCACCTGTGAAACAGAACCGGCTGTTGCGGCGCGTTAGCATAAAGGTGGCGCTCAGGCCAGGTCCTGTGCAGTTTGAGTAACGTCAGTCGATCCGCGGGACCGAGTTCGAACTTCACCTTGGAATTACCTCAGTTGTCGGTGCGCATAGCCACGCGATGATGGCCGGGATCCGTCCCGACAGCGATTCAGGAACGCGAACCGCCAGTTTTGGCGCGCTTGCGCTCGTACATTCGGCGATCTGCTTCAGCGAGCAATTCATGGATGGTGGTATGAGCACCCTCCTCAAACGACACGGTACCGACGCTATAACCGATATGGTATTCGTTATTGGCGTTTTCCTCATCCACGGCGCGCTGGAGATTCGCAAGCGGACGATTGACATCCGTCGCCGGGGTGCCGGTAAGCAGCACACAAAACTCGTCGCCACCGAGGCGCGCAATGACATCAGAATGGCGAAATTCCCTTAACAGGATTTGACCTATCTCCTGCAGCACCCTGTCACCCTCTGCGTGACCGTGAGAATCATTAACGGCCTTGAACCCATCAAGGTCAAAAAACATCAAGGTTGCCGGTCGGTGCATTCGCCTGCACATGGCAATGGCATGTTCACCAATATTGAGGAAGCCACGCCGATTGGACAACCCGGTCAATTCATCTACCGTGGCGAGATTGTGAAGCGCAAGTTCGTCATCAACCATCCTGGCAAGGTCCACCAACAACTGGAGATCGTTTTCCGTAAATGTCCTTGGCACGCTGTCCATGAGGCAAAGGGTACCCACAAGAAGCCCGTTATGTAGCCTGATGGGAAAACCGGCATAAAACCTGACGTTTGGTTCGCCTCTGACCAGGGGGTTATCGACAAAGCGCTCATCTGCAGCGACATCGGGGATAATCAGTCCCTGGTCTTCCAGAATGGCATGGGCGCAGAAAGAGGAATCCCTTGGGGTCTCTGCTGTGTCCAGCCCAAGTTTTGACTTGAACCACTGGCGGTGTTCATCAACCAGTGAAATTGCTGCTATGGGTACCTGGAATACGCGACGGGCAAGGCGGGTGAACCTGTCAAACCGCTCCTCTGGCGGCGTATCCAATAGCCCAAGCAGGCGCAGTGCATCAAGTCGTTGCGCTTCATTTGGTGGTTTGGGTGCGTTTATGGTCATGGCTCATTATTCGGCGACGACAAAGGATCGTCCAGCAATACCTGAGACAATTTGTAGCACTGTCCTTACATTCCGCACAAGTTGTCTCGCATTAAGGGTTCAACCGGATCAGCCTATAACCCCTTCTCTTTTTCTGCCTGGGCGCGCTCAATGGCCTCGGAAATGAGCCTCCGCGCGGTTTCTGCATCACCCCAGCGATCGAACTTGACCCATTTACCCGGCTCAAGATCCTTGTAGTGCGCAAAAAAATGTTCCACCTGATCCAGGGTAATCTCCGGCAGATCACTGTACTCCCTGACCTTTTCGTACCGGCGCGTCAGCCGGGTGGTCGGGACAGCAACAATTTTCTCGTCGTGGCCGGCCTCGTCCTGCATGATCAGTACCCCAATAGGACGACAGTTGATCACCGCACCCGGGAAGATCGCCCGCGTACTGGCTACCAGCACATCAATCGGATCACCGTCGTCTGAAAGTGTGCCGGGTACAAACCCGTAGTTGCCCGGGTACCGCATGGGTGTATACAGATAGCGATCGACAAAAAGCGCGCCGGACTTCTTGTCCATTTCGTACTTGATGGGCTCACCACCCACGGGCACCTCAATGATGACGTTGACATCTTCTGGTGGATTGTCACCGATTGCTATCTGATCAATTTGCATGATATTGGATCCAAAACAGGGGCGGGCGGATTATGGCCATCGAGGCTCCTGTGGGCAAGGTTAAACCTGTACCGGGGCCATTCTAACGGTCAGACATGACTACGCTGTAACATGGCGATCAGTTTCCCAGATCAGCACTTCTCCACCCTGCCCCAGCAGGGCAGTTCCGGGAAAAACGCGCAGCCGCCAGGGTTCCAGCCTGAGTGCGGCAAAATTATCTGACCCGGGAGAATCCCAGCCGGGAATCATGGCAGGGTCATAGCCAACGGGTGCCGGCCCGGTCTTGAATAACTGCCATACCCTGGCCCTGGTCTCGTCATCAAAGGCCCAGGCGGCGCGGCATTCAGCAACGCAGGTATCCTGCGACGGTGCCCAGTAATTCAGCGACACGAATGGGCTCGCTGCCAGGTGTGAACGCTTGGTCGGTGTCGGGCTGGTCGCAATCCATCCCACGAGTGACTGGCCGTCGAATTCCCAGATTGGATGCAGGACCCGGGACCTCGGCCGTCCCTTCTCATCCATTGTGGCCGCCGAGCACCAGACAATCCGGTGCGCCATCTCGACAAACGCCGCCGCAGTTTTCTGAAATGTTGTCATGGTTAGCCTCCCTCAGGTATCGGATCCGTGGCGCGACATCGGCACATTGGTAATCTGCCTTGACTTCAAGGTGGGGAAACCACCTGGTTGGTAAGTGATCACCATCGCGCGACGCGGCTTGTCTGAATGGTTTGGCCCTGAACCATGGACGATGTGTGGGTCAAAAAAAATGAGTGAGCCCGCCGGCACCTGAAACCACACGGCGTCACCAACCGAAAAGCTCCCGGGATTGGTGTAAAAGCCGCCGAGCTGCGATCCATCATCAGTACCGGGCAGACAACCTTGTTGATGGCTACCCCGGATACAACTGAAACACCCGTTCTCCATTGTGGCATCATCAAACGTCACCATGACATTCGGCAGCAGATCCACGTGGCTCGAGTCATGAATCCAGTAGGGCGAGTCCTGGTGCCAGCCAAATCCTGCGCCCACACCCGGCCGTTTCAGGTTCAGCTTGTCAGTCCAGAGGGCAATCTCGTCAGTGCCAAGAATTGAGCGCACCGGACCGGTGAGGCGCCTGTCGTCAATCAGGTGGGTGAGCTCCTCGTCCAGTTCATGGACAGGCTCTATGACCCGCAGCGTGTCGCTGTGCTCGCCAAATTCAAACTGCAGGGTGGTGTAGTCGATATCCACAAACCGTTTTTGATCAAGTATGTAGGTACGACCGCTGGGCACAAGTTCCTGGGCGCGCCCGGCCGCCCGTTCGACCGCCGCTCCGAGCCTTGCAATTTCCTGGTCAGAAAATGCGGCCTCACGCACAAGGAACCCGTCCGCCCGATAGGCGGCCAGTTCGGCGGCAGACAAACTGAAATGATCCAGCGACATGGCGTGATTGTAGCAATTTTTGGGACAGCGACTCGCGGGGTTGTATAGTGAGGTCAACTGGTAGTAACACGGCGCGGTGGGATGACATGGCACAGGATTCAGCGGAGAGTGACCTTGGCCCCGCGGAAAATCCGGCGGCAGGCGTTGGCGTCGCGGCAGCTGGTTTGCCCGGTTCCCGGCCGGGACCAGAGCAGGCCCTGCGCGAAACCGGCCTGGATCCGGATCGATTGTCAGTCTCCTACCTTGGGCATTACTCGCACTTTGCCAGGATACCACCCTGGCTCAAGCGACTGACCGCTGCCTTCACGCTGCTTCTGGCGAGCCTGACCCTTCAACACCTGGTCACTGACCTGCCAAAAGTTGTCAGCGCCGCAATAGCCCTGGCTACTGGCCTTGTGATGCTCCAGTCCGCCTGCGAAATACTGGTGCTGGCGACAGAACGGGTGGCGGCGCGGTATCGGTGGAACCACTACACCGCAGGCACGCTCGCCGAAATACTCTCCACCACACCGGAACTGGTGGTCATTGCATTTGTCATCCCGGTCAGCCCTATCACCGCTTTTGTCATCACGGTGATCACTATCTACAACAACGCACTGGTTTTCAGTCTCTACTCATTTTTCCTGCCCAAGGACACGCAGGGCAAGTTCCTGATGCCAACACCGATTACGGAGGCGGGCACGCAGATTCTGATTGGCGGTGGCGCCATGGGGCTGATCCTTGGACTTGTCATGCTGACCTTCATGGCAGCAGATGAGAGCAAGTCCAGCTTCACCGCTATAGACCTGGTTTTTATCAGTGTCATCCTGCTAACGATTTTTGGTGTGTACCTCTACAAACTGGTGACCAGCTACGCCAAAGAAGAGGCAGAGGTAAGAGAAATCCTTGACATGTCTTCGGTGGATGTCGACCAACGGCTCAGCATCGTGTACCGGTTCGTGAAGCCAAGCACGCTGCCGAACATTGCCCTGCTGTTCCTGATTGGCATCACCGGCGCATTTATTGGTGGTGAGCAGGTGTCACACTTCGCTGGCGCGATGATTACCGACCTTGACTTCAACCCCATTCTGACGGCCATGATCCTGGCCGTTTTTGCCGGCATGAGTGAGTACGTGATTCTCTGGCAGTCCCATCGCAAACATGAATACGGTATTGCTCTCGCCAACGCGTTTGGTGGCATCACCCAGGTCATGTTCCTGGTGCTGCCGTTTACCTTACTGGGCATCGCCGGCTACCAGGCACTGATAAACCCGGCACACCCGGAGCTACCTCTTGGATTTTCACTCTCGGGTATTTTCCTGCTGATCTTCCTGTTCCCGACTTTCTATACCCTGACCTCGCTACTGGAGGAAGATCACACGCTTGGCATTCTCGATACGACCATCATGACCGGGATTTTTCTCTTTCTCATTGTGTTGCTGGCAACCCACGGCGCCGGGGGTGCGTAGCCGCGAAAACTCGCGCTGAGATCCCTCCACTTCGGCCCGCCGGGCCTCCGGTCGGGATGACGGTGGTGTGAGGTCCCTCCGCTTCGGTCGGGACGACACCTTCGGTGGTGTGAGGTCCCTCCGCTTCGGTCGGGACGACACCTTCGGTGTCGTTTCGACCGGAGCGGCGCAGCCGCGCAGTGGAGAAACCCCAAAACCGGGATCCCTCCACTTCGGCCCGCCGGGCCTCCGGTCGGGGTGGCTGGGCCCTGGAGACAGGCACTGCGACTACAGGCGCTTCTTCATCTGTTCAGTGGCCTTGATTTCAGCAACAACGCGACGGTTGCGCTGCCGCCCCTCTTCCGTATCGTTTGAAGCAATCGGCCGGCTTTCACCGTAACCCACGGTAGTGACCCGGCTTGCTGGAATACCGAAGCGGTCGACAAGGAGATTGCCAATGGTCGCCGCACGTCGCTCGGAGAGCGGCAGGTTGTACTCCTGCGGGCCCTGACTGTCCGTGTGTCCTTCAAAGGTAACGGATGTTGCCGGATAGCGCGTCATGAAGTCAGCCACTTTCCTGACCTCGTCAAGGTGTGCCGGACGTGCTATCGAGGAGTTGAAATCAAACTCTACGTCCAAGGTAATCCGAACAGCCTCGTTGATGATGACATAACATCCAACCTCGTCGACCAGCGCATTTGGCGCGGTATCCGGGCACTGGTCACGGTGATTGGGCACGCCATCCCTGTCCCCATCCGGACCACAACCGTTGCTGTCGACAGCCACACCCGCCGGCGTACCAGGACAGCGATCAGCAGCGTTCCTGACCCCATCGCGATCATCATCGTCAGATGGGCAGCCCATGGCATTAACCGCCGCGCCACGCGGCGTATTCGGGCATTGATCCGCCGAGTCCTTCACGCCATCACGGTCAGCATCACCATCGAGCGTACAACCGCTGGCATCAACCTGGGTGCCGACCGGTGTGGTTGGGCAATTGTCCCTTGAGTTCGGGACACCATCCCGGTCGTCGTCACCATCACGTTGAACCGGGACCGAGGCTGCCTTGCCAAAGGTGTACTGATAACCGACATTGACACCCACGTCCGTATCATTGCTGCCGTTAAACCCCCGGATTGCCCGCAATTCGGCACGCAGCATGGAGTTGGCAGAGAAGAGGTACTTCATACCAACGCCCGCATTAAACAGATTGTTGTCCATACTTGCGCCCGGCACCTTCATATCCACCTTACCCGTGCCAGCCAGGACAAAAGGCTTGAAGCGTGTTGCTGACGACAGGTGATAGAGGACGTCAAGCGTCATGTAGTCGACCTCAACGTCAGTACCGATACCCTTGGGGGTGGCATCCATTGATGTGTTGCGGAGTTCGAGCGCCAGTGGACTGTCGAATCGATAACCAAGCGCTGCTGACCAGTGAGTCGAATCAGAGAGCCCGCGCGGCGAATCAAACATGGTGCGGCCAATGGCACCGTTCACCGTAACGCCGGTGGCTTCTTCCTGGGCAACTGCCAGGGGCGTTATCGCCAGTAGGGCGACAATCGCAAACGTTCTTGACTTCATGATTCCTGTGTCCTCTGGTTGGTTCCTGATGCTGCGCGCCTTTTACTCGGCAAGCCCCTTCTCGTCAAGGGCTTTCAGCCGAAGGGCGAAACCATATTTCTCTCCGTCATGCTGCCAACCGGCCACCAGGGACCGCAGATTGACAACCCAGACGTCGGGAAATTTTACGGTAAAGATCGGGATAAAGTTCAACCAACTGATTTTTATCGCCTTTTGATTGTGGCCCGCCATTTGCTTTGGAGTTTAAGGTGTAAGAGAGACTCTGGGTATGCCTGACAATGATTAGTTTTTCCCCGCTACGCATCCTGGTTGCCGTTTGTGCAGCATTGGTTTCCAGCACCGTGAGCGCAGCCCCGCTGATTGATCAAACTGGCAACCTGCTCGCCAATGGCAGTATGGAAAGTGGCTCATTTACGGCTGTGACTGGCCATGGCGTGGTGTCCGCCGCGGACAACTGGCGCCAGTGGAGCAATTCGGGCACGACGCTGACATCTGAACTGATTACCGAAGCCGAAATGTTCCTAATGACCGGCAATACCCTGATTGATGGAAATGCTGCATTGATGATTACCACCAACGGTGCTGGAGACGGCGGGTTCACGTTCGACACATTCAGCCACCCCGGCTGGGACACGCAGGGTGATGTGACCTTCAGCGGCTGGGTCTATGTCATCACCGGGCAAATGGGTTTTATGGTGGGTGCCAACTCACCTGGACACTTTGATGTTGCCGCAACCACAGGCACCGGCCAGTGGGAATTTGTCTCGATCAGCAAAGCGGGCGGGCCCACGGCGGCTGACACAAACAATGAACCCCTGCTCTACTCGATCGGGGGACCTGCAACCTTTATCGTCGACAGCGTATGGCTCAACCAGGGGTTGAACAGCGCCCATCCCGGCGCATCTGTACCAACACCAGCCAGCAACGGCCTGATGATTCTGGGCCTGCTTGGCCTTGTCCTGCTGGGCATTGGGTCTCGCCGGGTTCGCCTGCGCGAGGCAGGCTGACAGCCAGCGTGTATTTGTCGAGGCGACGCTAGCCCACGAGTTTGAGCGCGCCATTGACTGTCATCACCAGCAGCGCCAGTGAACCAATACCAAAGAGTGTAAAGCGAATCAGTACCTTGTTGATGGTGGCATGTACGATGCTGTGCGCAACGCGCGAGGCAACATAAATCCAGGCCAGCACCAGGTTCGCGCCATCACCCAGACCGGCAATCGCGAGGGTCAGGGCCGCGGCGTAAAATATTGTGGGTTGTTCCAGCAGGTGATTGTAGTTGTCCGCCTTCCACTGCACCTGTTTTGGCAGTTTTGCGGCCAGATCCGCGGTCCGCTCCGCGGCCTGAACATCCAGCTTGGCCGCTGTCATGGCCGGCAGACGCGTCAGGACCATCCATGACTGCATGACAAGCGTCCAGATAACCAGCACCAGCACTGGCAGCAGAATGGGTGAACTGCTGAATATCTCCTGAAACATATGACATTTCCCTCGTTGGTTTTGCGCAGTATTTCCATGCTGCGAAGGAATAGCAATATTGACATGTCGGGACTTGTATAATGCTGCCTTTCAGAAACTGCGACACCCTGATGAAACAAAAAGCGGCTATCCCTGCTTCCCTGCTGGACAAGCGTAAAGCCTCAGCCCTGATCGAGACCTGGTTTGAGATCGTGCACCTGAAGCAACTGTTCCGCCAGGGTTGGATCAAGCGTGGGATGGCCTCGGGCGACTGTGAAACCGTCGCCGAGCACACCTTTGGCAATGCCATGCTTTGCCTGCTGCTACTGCCCGACCGGCCGGAACTTGATGGGCACAAAGCCCTTCGCCTGGCGCTGGTCCACGATATTGGCGAGGTCCATGTGGGCGATATCACACCCCAGGACAAGATACCGCGGGCAGAAAAGATTCGTCGCGAAACAGCGGCTATACACCAGATTTTTGGCAAACTGCCGGGTGGTGAGCAACTGATTGATGACTGGCTGGAATACGAGTCCCAATCAACGCCAGAAGCGCGTTTTGTGAAGGAAATTGACCGGCTTGAACTGGCCATGCAGGCGTCTGTCTATCAACTCCAGGGTAAGGTCAATGCAGAGGAGTTTCTGAATGCAGCCGAACAGCACGTCACCTCGGCCACACTGGTAGAGCACCTGGCAGGCCTGCGCGCGCTTGGTCTGCCCACCAAGGGAGAATAAGGCAGGGGGTGCAGTCGTCCCGACCGCAGCGGAGGGACCTCTCAATTAGAGGTTTCTCCATTCCGCCGCTGGTGCGGCTCCAGTCGAAACGACGCTTGCCTGTCGTCTCGACTGAAGCCCCGCACCCCCTCTCGTCGTCTCGACTGAAGGCCCAAAGGGCCGCAATGGAGAGACCGCTGGACAGAGATTTCTCCATTCCGCGGCTACGCCGCTCCAGTCGAAAAGACAGAGGGCTCCGCGGCTACGCCGCTCCAGTCGAAATGACAGGGGGTTACGCGGCTACGCCGCTCCAGTCGAAATGACAACTTCGGTGTCATCCCGACCGGAGGCCCGCAGGGCCGTAGCGGAGGGACCTCAATCAGCCCGCGCCACCAAAAGTCCGCCTGTTCCAGACAAACCCGGTCACTCCCATTATCAGGTTGGAAGCACAGGCGGCAGCAAAGATGCCAGGCAATCCGAACAGTTCCCGGCCCAGAAATGCGAGCGGCACGTACAGCACCAGCATCCTGACAACCGACATCACTGTTGCGGATATCGGCTTTCCAAGTGAGTTGAAGATTGCACTCGACATCATCAGCATGCCCCAGGCCCCATAGCTGACTGGCACAATCAGCAGGTACAGCGATGCCGTCGCCACAACATCCGGATTGTCATCAAAGAGCGCCGCAAGCCAGTCACCAAGCAGGAACAGTAAGGACGCAACAAACATTCCCCAGACAAGGGAATAAAAGAAGGACAGCCGCATCGCCTGGTTCGCCCGCCCATATTCCTCCCGTCCCCAGTTCTGGCCCACAAAAGGCCCAATACTGGCCGACAGGGCAAACAATGGGATGACAAACAGTCCCTCAATACGGGAGGCGATGCCAAAGCCGGCTACAGTCTCCTGGCTGAAACCCGCCAGCAGACTGACCACAACACCCGTTGATACCGGCCCGATCAGGTTGGTCGCCGTTGCAGGGATGCTGATTGCCATGATGCGCCGCCAGGATTTGAGAACAACAGCCGTCGACACGCTTTCGAACGCCAGCAGGTGTTCACGGAAATGCAGGATGTAAAGCGTGACAACAAACAGCACCACACGCGCGATCAGGTGTGCAATGGCAGCCCCCATCAATCCAAGCGCTGGCAGACCCAGCAGGCCAAAAATGAGCAAAGGCCCCAGAATCATCTGCAATACAGCCCCACCGACCATGATGGATCCACTGATACTGGCATCCCCCGTTGCCCGCATGGCATTGGCGCCAATCTGTGGTATTGCCATAAAAAGCAGCGCGAGGTACCAGATGCTCATGAAGTCATGGACCAGCGGCAAAGTGGTTTCATCCGCGCCCAGCGCCAGGAAAAGCGCATCGATGGTCAACCAGCCAACAATTGACACGCACACCATGACGAGAGCCATGAGCAGCAGCCCATCCGTCGCCAGACGGCGGATCTCGTGCTGGTCACCCTTGCCCACTGCCCGGGCGAGCACCGACGACAAGCCAATTGAAGTGCCCAACGCCAGCGACATCAACGCACCTGTCACCGGAAAAGTGAAACTGTAGGCCGCCAGCGCCAGCGTCCCCACCTGACCCAGGTAAAATGCTTCCAGCAAGCCCGCCAGCAGATTGCTGGAAATACCCAGGATCATGGGTGTTGTGAGACGCACAAGGCCAGTGGCCACGGGCCCTTCAACCAGACGGGCCCTGACTTCAGATTGAGACACGGGAAATGCCGGATAGAACATCAGGAACAGGTTCGCCATAATGCGGCATTCCTGGTCGTTTGCCAATCAGGAACCCACCCCATGGGCAGCTGGATTCGGTCCGCGCCCTGGTGATACATCAAACCAGCCACCTGGATCCATACCAATGAACGATTTCAGTCTCTCCTCTGTCGCCCACCCGTTTGCTGACCTGGTCGGTCTGCAGGTTACAGCACGTGGCGGGGGTCACTGCACCAGCGAAATTCTGGTAAGAGAAGCACTTATGAACCCCAACAACATGGTCCACGGCGCCGTGATCTATGCACTGGCTGATACAGGCATGGGGGGGGCATTGACAAGCGTGCTGCGCCCAACCCAGATGTGTTCCACGGTAGAAATCAAGATCAATTACTTCAGACCGGCTGTCTCCGGCAGGCTGCGCGCCGAAACGCGGGTGATTCACCAGGGCTCACGCACTGCCGCACTGGAAAGTGACGTCTTCAACGACAACGACAAACTTGTCGCTCGCGCAAGCGGTACATTTATGATCCTGGAACGACCCTCCGAGAGTCCCGTCGCAGAACCGTCATGAGCACAGCAGGAAACTCGACCGGAATCTACCCCCCGTTCGGGGGTAGGTGTCAATAATGGCCGAAGCCCCGGTTTTCACTGGCTGACAAGGTTCAAAGTAATCCGGGCCCAAGGCGGGAGGTAATGATATTGGCCACTGCTTCGCATTTCTGCCAAGTAACGTCCAGATACCTTGAATGTGGCCAACCAATCAGTTTCAATAGCAGGCTCCAGTGATCTTGATAAGCCCGAATGCAGAAGCCCGCCCTACTGATTGTCGAAGACGATAAAGGACTTCAGAACCAGTTGAAGTGGCACTTCAGCGAGGCCGACTACAATGTAGTGCTGGCTCACGATTACGATTCCGCCATAGAGGCCTTCCGTCAGCACGAACCTTCGGTAGTCATTCAGGACCTGGGGCTGCCACCCAACGAAGATGGTGTGACCGAGGGTTTCCGCACCATGCAGGAGATCCTGCGTCTGTCGCGGCGCTCCAAGATTGTTGTTGTCACTGGCAATAACGAGACTGAACATGCGCTTCGCGCGGTCTCCATGGGTGCCTATGACTTTTACCCCAAGCCCATCGACACCCAGGTACTGGACCTGATAGTGAACCGCGCCTTCCAGATGTGTGAGCTGGAAGAACGCAATCGACAGCTTGAG
Organism: Pseudomonadota bacterium; assembly: GCA_047947185.1. Classification (GTDB taxonomy): domain Bacteria; phylum Pseudomonadota; class Gammaproteobacteria; order Pseudomonadales; family Azotimanducaceae; genus JANQJA01. The sequence continues at coordinate 3,954,695 of CP170502.1, read as the reverse complement.
GACGGCGGCACCTCGGTGCTGGAGGGCCTGGTCAGCAGCCATCCCGCCATGCTCAATATCTGCAACAAGCTGGAGAAAATTGCAGCAACCGACGTCACCTGTTCACTCTATGGCGAAAGTGGCACCGGCAAAGAAGTTTTTGCCCGCGCTGTACATACGCTCAGCAATCGCAAGAAAGGCCCGTTTGTTGCCATCAACTGCGCTGCCATTCCCGAGTCGCTGATTGAAAGTGAACTATTTGGCCATGAAAAAGGCTCATTTACCGGCGCAGGCAAACAAACCATTGGCAAGATTGAGTCCGCAGAGAAAGGCACGCTGTTTCTTGACGAACTTGGCGATATGCCCCTGGCTGCCCAGGCCAAACTGCTGCGATTTATCCAGGAAAGGGTTATCGAACGGGTGGGCGGCCGGGTGGAAATACCGGTGGACGTGCGCATCGTGTGTGCCACCAACAAGAACCTGCAGCAGATGGTAGCTGAGGGCACTTTCCGTGAAGACCTTTACTTCCGGATTTCCGAGATAGTGATCAATATCCCGCCCCTGCGCGACCGCGGGGAAGACAAACTGCTTATTGCGCGCTATTACCTTTCCCAGTTCGTGAAAGAATACAACCGCGACATCATCAACTTCGACGAAACCGCCATTGCTGCGATTGATGCCTACGCCTGGCCAGGCAACGTGCGCGAACTCATCAGTAAGGTCAAAAATGGTGTGGTGATGGCGGACAGCAAGTTTGTCACGGCCATTGACCTGGGTCTGGAAGAAGTTGGCGAACTGGCGCTCAACCTGCGCCACGTGCGTGAGGCCGCAGAAAAAACCGCAATCATCAAAGCCCTGGCTATCACCGGCAGCAACGTGACCTCAGCCGCCAAACTGCTGGGCGTCACCCGCCCGACTCTCTACGACCTGCTGCGCCGGCACGGTATCAACACAGGCGATCCGGCTGCAGTTGAGAAGATTGCGGCCAACTCCGAGTAAGGTCGCGGAACATTTAAACGAGGCAGTGCCATGCTCGACTTACTGTCACAGCACCCCCGGCTGCTCATGAAGGTGATTTGACAAACGGTCGTCGCAACAACGCCAGCAGCACCATCCAGCTGAACTTCACATTGGTTATCAGGTAACGTTTCCAGAGCCGGCCGGGCTCCTGCTTGACCCGGTACAACCATTCGAGACCAAGCTTCTGCCAACGCACCGGCGCCCTTTCAACCTTGCCGGAATAGACGTCAAACGAACCACCCACACCATGCACGACCGGGACCCCCATCACCGCGTCAAAACGCCCCATGAAGTTCTCTTTTTTGGGGGTGGTCATCGCCACAAGCAGGATATGCGGCTTACATGCCGCAATCTCTTCAGCCACGCCCGCACTTTCTTCAGCGGAAAAATAGCCGTTTCGCCGGCCAGCCAGCACCAGCGATGGATAATCACGCGCCAGGTTCGCTTCAATTATTGCCGACACTTCTTCGGTAGCGCCCAACAGGAATACACGAAGCTGCTTGCGATCAGCCAGTTCAAACAGGCGAAACATCAGGTCAATACCGGCAACGCGCTCCGGTAGCGATTGCCCCAGAATCCGGCTCGCCCAGACAACCGACATACCATCAGCCAGCACCAGGTCCGACGAGGTTACGTCGTCCCAGAGCATCCGGTCGGCATGCATCGCAATAATTTTTGCCGCGTTGACGACGCCAATACGCACGCGATGGCCCGCGTCAACTTCCCGTTCGACAATAGCGACAACCTCGGGTTCCGTGAGCGGGTGGACGGGCACATCAAGAACCAGTTTTGGCGGTTTCACGTTCACCAGTAAATTCCTTTTTGCTTGCTGGGAAGCAGAGACACTCAGCGATAAAGCGGGAGACTGTCGAGCCGCGCTTCGATGTCAGCGGCAACTTCATTGTACCGCGCACTGCCAACCCCGCCATACTCCGCCAGAAAAACCTCGTTGGGCATCAACTCCGGCAAATCAAGAAAGTTTGGCATAAAGTCATCTTCCGACAGACTGCCTGTCATCAGATTCTGCAGGGCGCGCGCGTTGGCTTCGTTGGCGGTTGCATATTGTGCAAGGCGTACCCCAGCACGGTCAGCCCCCAGGTCAGTAAAGCTGAAACCGCTGCCGCCCTTGGCATCGTCAAGCTCCTTGAACAGGCCAACGGCATCCGCAATGCCGCTGGTACCTGCCAGCGTCAGGGCTGCGGACGTAAGAAAGTGCTGGGTAAAATCATAACGCCCGGACAGGGTAAGTCGCTTGTTGACCGACTGTTTGTCGGGAATCTCTATACCCAGCATCCGATCGATGGATACCCCGCCAAAATAGAACGCCAGTGCCAGCAACGCGGCACGGTTTTCCTCAACGGGGTCACCACCCCGGGCCTGGGCAAGGTAAAACATGGGCGTCAGGAAGGCCGTCAGGGAAACTTCTTGTCCCATGCCGGGCTGGGCGGCAACATTGTTTATCTGGCGCGAATAGGCCAGCAGGCGTTCGCGCATGGCGTCGTCAACAATCATGCCCTGGCCACGACTCCGAATGCTGTCCAACAGTTCAGGTCGCCACTGGTAGGCGACCAGCATGCGGTCTTCAAGGATCTGCATGCCGTTCAGCGAAGCTGTGGCCGCAGCGTATTCAGGAATCTGCTGCAGCCCCCGATTCGCATAGTTACGGAGTGGCTCGGCCAGCCAACCCGGTATCGAGACATCACCCAGAGTCAGGTTTTCGATTTCGAGTGTGCTACCCTGCTGCACGAGGATCAGGCTGGCGTTCAGGTATCGACCAAATGGATTGTCCGGTACTTCAACGCTCACCTGTGAATAGGCACGGCCGGGATGCAACTGGAAGGCTGCGCCACCCCCTGCCAGTTGGCCCAGGGCATAGCTGGCCGCCAGCGTCATCTCGGCCTCGTCAATCCACTGCGTGACCATTTCACCGGGTGCAAGATTGCGTGGGTTGTTTCGATGCAGCACCGCCTTGGCGCGGTCCAGGTCAGCGGGGCTGAGCGCACTGCCCGTCCTGACTGCCGCCGAATCGTTCAATAAGAGGAAAGGCAGCGCAACAACGCCGCCTGCAACCAGTAGAAACAGCAATAGGAAAATTGTCTTGAACATACAGCGGCGCCGCGTTTTGAACCCAATTTGAACCTAGTAAATTGTCATTTACAAGGCGATAATCCTTCCGACCTTCGACTTCACCCCGGATATCTCACAATACAAGGTTTCAAGCAGTAAATGATTGCAGACGAAGGTAGACAACTCATCCGCAGAACACGCTCGGCCAAGATCTGGATACAGATGATCCTGGATCATGCGGTTGTCCAGTCCCTGCTCGTATATCACACCTTCATGCGGGCGGAAGATATCGTTTTCCCGGTTGAGTACCGCGTTCTGGCCGTCATTACATTTCTGCTGATGACGTTTATCTACAACTGGCTTGGGGTATACAAACACGAGAGTACGCGAAGTGATTACCTGGCTGCGCTGATGCAGGGGTGGGGCACGCTGATTGTACTGCTGGCCATTTTCGGCTTCGTGACCAAAACCAGTGAGGCTTTTTCCAGGGAAGTCATCCTGCTGTGGAGCCTGACCGGATTTGTCGGCCAGTGTATCGTCTATTTCCTGACCCAGCGCCTGCTGCCCAAATCCATTGCCGAGGTGGTGCCAACCCTGATTGTCGGGGGTGGTGAACTTGGCCGGCATATCGCCACGCACCTGAACCGCAATGAGTGGATTCCGGACCAGGTCGTTGGTTTCATCGACGATGACCCCCAGGCGGACGCCTGGGAACCGCTCGGCCTACCCTGTCTTGGCGGTGTCAACGATCTGGAGGCATTGATTGCGGAAAAGGGCATTCGTCGCGTCTACATTACCTTGCCGATGGAACTCTCCGGCCAGGTCAAACCCATCGCTTCCCAGATTGTCGCAGCAAACGTGGATGTCATCTGGGCCCCTGATATCTTCGGCGTGAGTCTGCTGAACCACAGGGTCAGCGAGATTGCCGGAGTGCCACTTATTTCACTTTCACAGACGCCACTGGTTGGCGGCCAGGCCATTGCCAAGACCTTGATGGACAAAATCCTTGCCTCCATTGCGCTGGTCTTGCTGTCGCCGCTCATGATTCTCACCGCCATTGCCGTCAAACTGTCCTCACCAGGCCCCATTCTGTTCAAGCAGAAAAGACACGGCTGGGATGGTCGTATCCTGGAAATCTACAAGTTTCGCAGTATGGTCGTGCATGAAGAAACCAGCGGGCAGGTGACCCAGGCAAAAAAAGGCGACCAGCGGATCACGCCGGTTGGCCGATTTATCCGCAGAACCAGCATTGATGAGCTGCCCCAGTTGTTTAATGTGCTGGGTGGTTCCATGTCGCTGGTTGGGCCGCGGCCCCACGCAATTGCGCATAACGAGATGTACAAGGAACAGATACATTCCTACATGCTGCGACACCGGATTAAACCCGGTCTGACCGGCCTCGCCCAGGTCAACGGTTTTCGGGGGGAAACCGACACGCTTGACAAGATGGAAAGCCGCGTCAACTATGACCTTGCGTATATCAATAACTGGTCCATCTGGTTGGATATCGAAATCCTGTTTCGAACCGTATTTGTACTGCTGGGCAAGAATGCATATTAATTTTCAAAGCGGTAAGCGGTTGCTTGCGCTCGGCATCCTGTGCCTTGGCCTGCTGACGCTTGCCGGGTGCAGCAATGAGGACGCCGGCGGTCGCTCCATCGAGAGTTACCTGAATTCCGCCAGCAGTTTTATTGACCAGCGGCAGTATCGCGCGGCACTGATTGAACTCCGCAATGCCGCTGGTCTTGATGCCAACGATTCCCGGCTAAAAGTGCTGGAAGCCAGAGTCAATGTGGACCTCGGGAATTTTCGCGAAGCTTACCTGGCGCTGGAGCGCGTCCCCAACAGGGATTTAGAAGCCACCGGGTTGCTTGCGGAAGCTTATCTCCGCTCGGGGAAGTTCGCCTCAACACTACTGCTGATGCGGCAGTCCGAAACAGTGTTCGCCGACCAGCCGGTGACAAAACACATATTGACCGGCAGGGCTTATGTCGGTCTGGGAGAGCTTGACAAGGCCAGGGCAAGTTTTGATGCGGCACTTCTGCTTGACCCGGGTAATCTTGACGCGCGGCTTGGGCTGGTTTCTATTCTGGCAGCACGTGGGGACCTTGTCACTGCAGAAGACCGACTCGAGGAAATCCTTGAAGTTGCACCCGACAAGGTCAACGCGCTGCTGCTCCTGAACGCGATCTACATTGCCCAGGGCCGCCTGCAGGACGCAGAGGATTCACTCACCCGCACCGTATCCGCATTGCCCAACAGTGACATCTTCACCTACGAGCGCGCTGGCGTGCTCCGATCACTTATCTCACTGCTGGCCAGACAGGGTCGTTCCGGCGAAGCACTTGTCTACCAACAGGCACTGGAAGAGGCGTTTCCCAATGCCCAGGAAAATAACGAAAAGTATGCCCAGGCGTTGAGTGACATCCGCAACGGTCAGTATGAATCAGCTGAAAAACTCCTGCAGGACCTGTACTCCCAGTCTCCTGGCCATGAAACCGGCGGTGCACTGCTGGGCATTCTCAATTTCCTGCGCGGGCGTGATGAAGATGCGCAACGATACTTCTCCGAGGCCGTGGATATAGAGACGGCCCGATTGCCGCTCCTGAAAGCCATTGCAATGAACCTTTATCGCCTGAACCAGCCCGAAAAGGTCGTCGAAACACTGGAGGGCCGTATCGCCTCCACCAGCGATACGCAGATACTGGCAGTTTATGGTGTTGCTGCTATTGCAGCAAACCAGGCAAGCAAAGGTGAGGCTGCGCTCAGAAAGGCAATTGACCTTGACCCCGCCAACGTAAGGCTGCGGCTGGTACTGGCGCAATATCTCAGGCAGGCCCAGCCACCAAGGATGGAAGAGACGCTGACGCTGCTGACTGACGGCGAAAAGCTTGCCCCGGAATCCGTGGAACTCAAGGTTGCCATTCTCGAACAACTGACCATCATGGGCCGCCAACAAACCGCAGAAACGTACCTCGCGGACTGGCTGGCATCGGGTAAGTCAAGGCTTGAGGCAACCCTTACAGCCGGCGCCTACCGGCTGAGTCGTGACGAACTGGACCAGGCCAGCACTCACTACCGCACCGCGATTGAATTGGCACCTGACAGCGAAGTGGCGAAATCAGGGCTTGCCGAGGTGCTGGTACGCCAGGCCAGGCATGAATCCGCGCGAGAGATCTATCGGGAGCTGATCCAAGCCAACAAGGACAACCGGACGGCCCTGTTTGGCATGCTGAACGCATGGGCACTGGACGGTGACATTGGCGCTGGAATCGCGGAAGTCGAAAAGCTGACCGCTGACAGCGAGATTGCTGCACTGGTCATTTCGCGGTTCCTGACTCGCACCAATCGGCTGGATGAAGCGGACAAGTTTGTCACCAAGCTGGCCCGGGCTGATGAAGATTCGGTCGCAACCAAGCGGCTGACGGCCGAGATTGGCCTCCGCCGGGCCCAGATTGCAATTGCCCAGAAGGACTACGAGCGTGCCAGAACCAGTGCCTTCAGCGCCCTGGCGGTTTACCCGCTGAACCGGGAACTGTTGCGCATGCTGGCCAAAATTGAACTTGAAGCCGGCCAGTTGAAAGAAGCGGAAAAGGTGCTGGATGTCATTCGCAACAATCACCCCAACTCATTGCTGGTTCCCGAACTGAGCGGGGACCTGGCACTTGCCCGGGGAGACCTCCAAACCGCCGTGGATTTCTATGAAGTCGTTTGGGAAAGCGCACCTGATGATGGCCTGGCGGCCAGGATGGTTACCGCGCTGCGTAATCTCGGAGACTTGGAAAGGGCGGCAAGCCTGATTGCAGAGTGGCGCGAGCGGCGTCCTTCAAGTGCGCTCGCCGCCATTCTGGACGTTGAACTGTTCCCCCGGAACTACGATCGCGGCATCCAGATCTACCAGCAGTATCTGGACAGCAACCGGGATAACGCCGCGATTTTGAACAACCTTGCGTGGTTGTACCTGGAAAAAGGCGTGCCAAAGCTTGGACTGGATGCGGCGGAACGGGCATTCGAACTGTTTCCCGACAATGGCTCGGTTCTGGACACTTATGGCTGGCTGCTTTACAACACGGGCGACACAGGCAGGGCAGTCAGCCTGCTTGAGCGGGCCAGCAGGCTGATGCCTGAGGACAAGACAATCCAGGAACGGCTCAAGATTGCAAGGGGCGACTCCTGATGTTCTGTCGAGATTTTTTACACCGTCAGCGCCCTGTCTTCAGCGTCAGCACCAGGAAAATGACCGATAATGCATTCTCTATAGCTCGCCAACCGAATACCGCAGTTTCCGGCCCACCAAAAACCGTCGGTTTTTTTTACAACCACAACAATGCTGCCGCCGCTGCTTACATACAATTTGTTTAAAAACATAAAGTTAGAGATTCTGGCACGATCGGTGCTTAATACATAGGCATATCCCGACAAGGGACAAACCGAGCAAACTTAAAGTTTCAGGAGAAAGATGATGAAACGCATAATTGGCCTGGCGACAGTGGCACTACTCGCCTCACTCAACGCCCAAGCTAACCCCGTCACCATCACTGGTGAGATTGAATTTTTTGGTGTACCGGTAATCTTCACTTCTCAGAATGGCGTGGGTACGCCGCTTGACGAAGACGGAAATGGTTTCCTGGGTTGTATGGACCCGGTTGGTCCAGCAACGTCTAGCTGCATCGACTACGAGGAAGGCCCCGCAACCGGCGCCAGCTTTGATGGGCTGTTGCCCCTGGGTGGCACGTCACTCCTGTCCTCGGTCACATATTCTACAGGTAGCATCCTGACGGACTATGGTATCGGTATCGGTGATTCTGCGGTATTCCATGACTTTGACCTGAACACCGTATCCGCGGCAACACCCGCTCTGGAATGGGTTGTCAATGTCGCTGCAACACCTTTGACCGGGATCATGGAGTTCTTCATCACCTCCGGTAGCGAGACTGACACCAGCACGCCTGGTTTCTGGGATCTGGCAGGTACGGGTTACTTCAAGTTCACCTGTGATACGACAGAATGTGAAGACACGACAACCCAGGGCACCTGGACACTGTCCAACTCCGGTGGTTTCACGATCTCTGCCACCAATGCAGTACCGGCACCTTCCGCTCTGGTTGTGCTTGGGCTCGGTCTGCTGGGACTCGGCGCCATTCGCCGCCGGCGTCAACAGGTGTAGCCAGTACCCTGATTGCTCGGTTTCATTTAAAAAGGAGCCCGATCATAATGATCGGGCTTTTTTTTGGATAAGATATGCACATTCTCATCGTATTTGGTACCCGGCCTGAGGCCATTAAACTTGCTCCCCTCGTTCTGGCACTGAAGTCAGACCCGCGCTTCACGACTCAAGTCTGTGTCACCGCCCAACACCGGGAAATGCTCGACCAGGTGCTCGACCTATTCGAAATTACGCCTGATTTTGATCTTGATATCATGAGTCCCGGCCAGTCGTTGAACACAATTACGGCCCGGGTGCTTGCGGACATTGATCCAATTCTCGCCAGCCAGGCACCGGACATGATCCTGGTGCACGGTGATACCAGCACAACCTTCGCGGCAACGCTGGCCGCATTTCACCGTCAAATACCGGTCGGACATGTAGAAGCCGGTCTGCGGACCGGCAACCTCTATTCACCCTATCCTGAAGAAGCCAACCGGCGTCTGACCGGGATGCTCGCAACCCTGCATTTTGCGCCGACTGATACCGCCGCGGGTAATCTTGCCCGTGAGGGCACCAGCAAGGCGCATATTGTTGTCACCGGCAATACCGTGATAGACGCACTCATGCTGGTCAAAGCGAAAATAGAACGGGATGCGAGCCTGCGCGCCACCCTGGATCAGCAATTGCCCTTCCTGCAGGATCCACGCAAGGTTGTGCTGGTCACTGGCCACAGGCGCGAGAGTTTTGGAGAGGGTTTCGAAAGGATCTGTCGGGCACTGGCGAGGATTGCGTCAAGCCACCCGGACGTGCAGGTCATTTACCCTGTCCACCTAAACCCGAATGTACAGGAACCCGTCAAACGGATTCTTGGTGATATCGGCAACGTCAGGCTGATAGCACCACTGGATTACCTGCCGTTTGTTTACCTGATGATGAAATCCCACGTCATACTCACGGACTCGGGCGGCATCCAGGAGGAAGCCCCTTCACTTGGCAAACCGGTGCTGGTGATGCGCGATACCACAGAGCGACCAGAAGCTGTAGATGCAGGCACGGTTATCCTGGTGGGTTCCGACGAGAATAGAATAGTAGAACAAACCAGCCGACTGTTAAGCGACACTAGCGCCTACGAAGCAATGAGCCGTGCCCACAATCCCTACGGTGATGGCAAAGCCTGCTCTAGAATCATCGAGTCGCTGGCCTCATACTCGGAATAGTGTGTTAACTGATCAGGAAATGGCTGCATGAAGGCGATGATGTTTGAAAAAGTCTGTGTTCTGGGGCTTGGCTATGTAGGACTGCCCACGGCGGCCGCGCTTGCGACACAACGCATCCAGGTGCTGGGTGTTGATATCAACCAGAACGCCGTTGATACGATAAACCAGGGGCGCATTCATATTGTCGAACCTGAACTGGATGTTGCCGTGCAGGCTTGCGTTACCCGGGGATTCCTGAAGGCGAGCACCACCCCCGAACCCGCCGACGCGTTTCTCGTGGCTGTTCCAACCCCCTTCAAGGAAGGCCATGAACCTGATCTCCGCTTCATCGAATCTGCCGCCCGAATGATTGCACCCATGCTGGTGCCCGGCAACCTGGTCATTCTCGAGTCAACCTCACCGGTTGGTGCTACTGAACAGTTGTCAGCCTGGCTGGCCGAGGCGCGAACCGACCTTTCTTTCCCACATGAGGCCGGTGAGTCGTCTGACATCCGGGTTGCTCACTGTCCCGAGCGGGTGCTGCCCGGCAAGGTCATGTTTGAAATTGCCCAGAACGACCGTGTTATTGGTGGTATCACACCGGCGTGCGGCGAAGCCGCCAAGAAACTCTATGAGACTTTTGTCAGGGGTGAGTGTGTTGTCACCGATGCCAGGACAGCGGAACTGTGCAAACTGACCGAAAATGCCGCACGGGACGTCAACATTGCTTTTGCCAACGAGCTCTCACTCGTCTGTGACCGATTTGGCATTGATGTCTGGGAACTGATCAGCCTCGCCAACCGCCACCCCCGAATCAATATCCTGCAGCCAGGTCCGGGCGTTGGGGGACATTGTATTGCCGTTGACCCCTGGTTTATTGTCAGCGGGGCGAGGGAAGAGACGCCCCTGATCCAGACCGCCAGGGCGGTGAATGACGGCAAACCGCAATGGGTCGAAAACAAGGTGGCACTGGCAGTCCAGCGTTTTCTCAACGAGAACCCTGCCAGGGCAGTCGAGAACGTCACCATTGCGTGTTTTGGCCTTGCGTTCAAGGCGGATATTGATGACCTGCGCGAGAGTCCCGCCCTCGAGATTGCCCTCAGTCTGGCAGAACAGTATCCGGGACGTGTGATCGGTATCGAACCCAACATCGCAAAACTGCCGGAGGCATGTGCCGATTCAACCCTACGCCTGGAATCAACAGAACAGGCCCTGCTGACGGCTGACATTTACGTCTTGCTGGTTGATCACCGGCAGTTTCGCGGCTTCAATCCAACCAACGCTGGCCGCGTTACAGTGGACACCCGGGGGATCTGGCAGGCCTCCTGACAGCCGTACGTCAACGGGCTCTGGCGATCCTCCGCACAGTAGTGGTATTCTGCTAGGCGTCAAAAGAGGCACCTCGCTCGGATGTGCTGCACGGAGTCCACCATGAAACTTTCCGCTATTTTCCCGAACAAATCCCTCCTGCTTGGATGCCTGATTGTGCTCAGCGCCTGTGACAGCGACCGGTCACAGCCTTTTGTGCCGCCGCCTGAGCCTCCCGTGGTGCCGACCGTCAGCTTCAGTTCCAACGCGGTCAAGGGACCGCTCCAGCAGAGCAACGTGGTGGTGCGTGACGCCAACGGCAGTGTTGTCGCCGAATTTACCGCAGACCTGGCGACCTTTGATACGACCCTGCCGGAAACAACAACTTACCCGGCAACAGTTGCGGCCAGTGGCGGCATAGATGCCATCACTGAACAGAACATGGCAGACGTCAGCCTGACCTTGAAAAGCGTACTACTGGATGCAGACCAGATAACAATTAATATCAATCCGATGTCAACCTTGCTGGTTGAGATTGCAGCTCAACTTGGTGGTGTCAACGCGGAAAATCTCGGCAGTGCACTCTTTTTCATCCGGGATTACAGTTTTGGCCTGCCCGCGGGTTTTGATCCTGTCAACTCCCAGATGACACCCGCCAATTCACCCCAGGTGCTGCTCGCCTACGAAACATTTTTTGAAGTCGTGCGACGCATTGCCACCGCAGAGAACCTGACGCCAAACGAAGTGATAATTGCCATTGCGGCGGACTTGATTGACGGCATCATGGATGGTGTGGGTGACGGTGCAACGGGTCTCAACCCTGCTGTGTCTGCCCAACTTGTGTCAACCGGCCCTGCCGTGCTGCTGGAAGCCCTGTCTGGCACCCTGGTGCTGGACAAGGGTGGCGCACATGAAACGACGCTGACCGTGGCTGCACTGAATTCCGCGACTGAAACCATTACCGGCACTGCGGGTACTGCTACCCTGGCCGCACTCGCACCAACGGCTCAAACACTGTCAACCACCAGTAAACTACTGTCTTCCTCCAAAGCCGCAACAGTTGATGCAGGAGAAATTGCAGCGGTTGATGCCACCATCGCAACGCTGAGTGCAACCAAACCCGCCGCTGTGCCCTCGGAAGAGACAGGGCAGACTTTCCGCTCTGCCCTGGATGCCGCGTCAACCTCACTGGGCTCAATTGCCACCAAAACTCAGGACACAGACAGCGCTACCGCGGTTAATGCAAGCGCCGCCCAGGCTTTTGCCCGCGAGGAAGGCGACAGCATTCCTCGCCCTGTGCTTGACCAACTGACCGCCAATGCCGGTGAACCGGTCGATCTGGACGTACTGGCCAATGACCCGGAAGTTGCCGACGGCTTTGCCGGCATTACCATTTTCCAGGCGCCGCTGCATGGTTCGGTAGTTGTGACGAATGACAACACCATCAGTTATCGGGCCGACACGACATTTATCGGGATTGACTCATTCATCTATGCCGTTTTTGACACAGACGGAGACCAGGGAGCAGCGTCCGTGACAATCACGGTGGGTGCAAGACCTTTTGCCGTCAGTGATTCGGCCGCAACCATCGGCACTACCGCGGTTAACATTCCTGTGCTGGAGAACGACCAGCGCCTGCAAGATACCCCCATCACCATCACCGTCAGCACAGCACCCACAAGTGGCTCCGCCTCAGTTTCCGGTACCCAGATCAGCTACACCGCGCAGAGTGGCTTCACTGGAACGGATACCCTGACCTACCAGATCAGCGATGCAAGTGGCGATGTCAGCAGTGCCGAGGTCACAATTGTGGTTGGCTCCAGTACTGCGCCACTGGCTGCACCTGACCAGTTTGAGGTGCAGGCAGGGACCACCAGTACGCTGGACGTACTGGCCAACGACCTCCAGATTGACGACACACCTCTCACGCTTACCACCACGCAACCAACGAACGGCACGGTTGCTATTGTCGAGGGTATTGTCAGCTACACACCGAGTGCAGGCTTTGGCGGGCTCGACAGTTTCGAATACACCATCACCGACGCGTCGGGGGATACCACTACTGCCACCGTGCAACTTTTTGTCGATACGCAGCCCGCTCTCACAAACCAGCGGCTTGTGTTCAACCAGGGTGAAAGCAGAGCGATCAACCTGACTGAAAACGCTACCGGGATTGCAAATGAACCCATCACCTTGCTGGTGAAAACTCCACCGGCGAACGGCACCTTCTCACTGGATGGCGAAACCCTGACCTACCGCCCCATTGCCGGCTTTACCGGGGATGACTTTATCGAATACACGCTGATTGATGTGGATGGAGATGCGGCAACTGCACAGGTTGAACTCCTCGCCAATATCACGCCGGCGGCAACCGGTGATTCTTTTGAGAGCCCTGTTAACACCAGCGCCCTGTTCGATGTCCTTGCAAACGACGCATCTCAGGGTAACCCACCTTTTGCACTGGCTGTATTGCCTGGATCCGTCGGCGGTGAGTTTGCTGTTGATGCAGAAAATAACATTACTTTTACCCCCAGCCTGAACTTTGCCGGTGCTGCGTCTGTCTCCTACCGGGTGACCGACTTTGATGGGGAAACAGCCGAGGCAACTGTCTCAATCTATGTTGATGACATACCAGCAGCATCTACAGACAATGCTGAGACACCCGTGCTCACGCCTGTTGTCATATCGGTTCTTGCCAACGACACGGGTCTGCTGAACACGCCTGTTGCCATTGCTGTCACTTCAGCCCAGGGAGGCGTTACCTCGGTTAACGCTGATAACACCGTCACCTATGCGCCCAACACGGGTTTCGCTGGCACTGACAGTTTCCAGTACACAATCACTGACGCTGATGGCGACCAGGCTACCGGAGACGTCACCCTGTTTGTAGACGATACGCCAGTCGCGGCAGCAGACACGGCTGAACTCCTGATCAATACCTTCGTTGCCATACCCGTCTTGCAGAATGATTCGGGTCTGTTGAACCTGCCGGTAACGGTCACCATCATCAGTCCCCCGGCGAATGGTGCGGCAAACGTCGTCGACAACATTGTCACCTATACCCCGAGTGGTGGATTTAGTGGAGCAGACGGCTTCTCCTATCGTGTAACAGACGCGGACGGTGATACTGCCGAGGCTGAAGTCGCAACCTTTGTGGATGACCTGCCGGTTGCAGTGGACGACAACGCCGAGACGCCAATCAATACCAGCATTACGATCAACGTGCTGGCCAATGACTCGGGGCTTGGAAACGGCATCAGCAGCCTTGCTGTATCCGAGGCAAGTAGCGGAACAACCAGCGTTGTTGACAACCAGGTCAGTTTCCAGCCGGCGGCCGGCTTTGGCGGCACGGCAACATTCACCTATACCGTTACCGACAACGACGGCGACCAGGCAACAGCGTCAGTTACGGTTTTTGTCGATGATACACCTGTCGCTGTGGATGATTCGGCCGAGACGGCAATCAACACGCTCGTCACCTTGGATGTGCTCGCCAACGACACCGGTCTGGCCAATGCCCCGATTGCCGTTGCTGTAACAGGCGACCCGGTCAACGGCACGGCCCTGGTCGAATCGAACCAGATCACCTTTACGCCGAACTCCGGATTCGCAGGTACTGCAAGTTTCGTTTATGAGATTACTGACGAGGATGGCGACACGGCAACAGCCACCGCATCCATTTTTGTTGATGACACACCCAGCCTGGTTGGGCAGGACCTCATTACCCCGGTAAACACGCCCATCGTTATCGACATAGTGAGCGGGGCCACGGGTCTTGGTAATACGCCGCTCGCGTTCTCCATTACCACAGCCCCCAGCAATGGTGTTGCGGTGCTGGATGGCAGCAGTCTCACCTATACACCCGGCACCAACTTCGCCGCCACAGACACTGTGACATTCAGCGTCACGGATGCTGATGGCGACCAGAGCACCGCAACCGCGTCCATATTCATGAACGATACCCCGGTGGCCACCGCTGACACCGGGCTGGAAACGCCGCTCAACACGACGCTCGCCGCCATTCCCGTGTTGGCCAATGACACCGGCCTGCTTAACCTGCCCCTGGCGGTTGCGCTGGTAGAAGGGTCTGCCGTCGGCGGAACTGTAACCGTCAACGGCGATCTGTCGGTCAATTTTGAACCGGCTCCCGACTTCGCATCCGAGGCCAGTTTCAGCTACCTTGTGACAGATGGTGATGGCGACTCGTCCCAGGCGGCAGTCAGCCTGTACATTGATGACACACCTGTTGCAACCGCAGACAGCGCCGAGACACCCGTGGCAACTCCGGTTGCAGTCACTGTTCTCGCCAATGACACTGGCCTGCTGAATACACCTGTTGTTGTCGAGGTATCTACAGGACCCTCCAACGGCACGGTTGGCGTCGCGAATAATGTCCTGACCTATACGCCGGATGCAGGCTTCAGTGGGCCAGACAGTTTCATTTACACGGTTACCGACTCGGATGGTGACACGGCGACTGCGACCGTATCGACTTTTGTTGACGATACGCCGGTTGCTGTGTCTGACAGTGTTGAGACGCCAATCAACACAGCGATTACGATAGATGTCCTGGCAAACGATACCGGGCTTGGCAACGGTATTGCCTCGGTGACAGCCACCCAGGGCACCAGTGGCTCAACAACCATCTCGGGAACAAGCGTGATCTACGAACCCGCTACGGGTTTCGGTGGATCAGACACCTTCTCCTATACGGTGACAGATACCGACGGGGACACGGCCACCAGCACCGTTTCCGTGTTCGTGGACGATACGCCTGTTGCTGTTGATGACAGTGTGGAAACCAATCTTAATACGGCACTGCAGATTGACGTGTTGGCAAACGACACGGGCCTCGCTAACACACCGCTCACTGTTGTCGTTGATACCGACGTGTCAAATGGCACAACCTCGGTGACAGACAATCTTGTCACCTACACGCCGCCCACTGATTTTGGTGGTACCGTGTCTTTCACCTACCTGCTGACAGACGCCGACGGTGATACGGCCAGCGCAACCGTCACCATTCTTGTGGATGACAAACCCACGCTGGTTGACCAGTCACTGGTGACGCCGGTCAATACCCCCATTGTTGTTGATCTGCTGGCTGGCGCTGGCGGTCTCAGCAATACCCCGCTGGCATTTGCGGTAACAGCAACCACAACCAACGGTACCGCAATCCTTTCGGGTTCAACCGTAAACTACACCCCGAACAACAACTTCGCTTCGACGGACGCCTTCACCTATACGGTAACGGACGCTGATGGCGACGTGGGTACAGCAACCGTCAGCATTCGGATGAACGATACACCAGTGGCCAATCCGGAGTCAGGTCTGGAAACGCTGCTCAATACGCCGCTGACGAACATCAATGTGCTCGCCAACGATACCGGCCTGCTTAACCTGCCGCTTGCCGTTACAATTGTGGATGGTTCATCTGTCGGCGGTACCATCACCGTGAACCCGGACCTGACGGTCAACTACACGCCACTGGTTGATTTTGCGTCTGCCGGCGGGTTCAGTTATCGGGTGACGGATGCGGACGGCGAATTTGCCGAGGCGACCGTTGCGCTGTATGTGGATGATATTCCCAGCGCAACCGACGACACGGCTGAAACGCCAGTTGTAACCGCAGTGCCCATAACCGTGCTCGCCAACGACACCGGCCTGCTCAATACCCCAGTGGTTGTGACCGTGTCTACCCCGCCCACGGGCGGCGCGGCGGTGGTGAACGCAAACGTCATTACCTACACGCCTGACCCGGGATTTGCCAACACCGATACCCTGCAGTACACGGTGACCGACCTGGACACGGATGCTGCCATCGCCAGCGTGTCGATTTTCGTTGACGATACGCCGGTTGCTGTGGCTGATGCACTGACTGATACACCCATCAATACAACCAAAGCCAGCATCGACGTGCTGGCGAACGATTCGGGTCTCGGAAACGTGCCACTGACGGTGTCCATTGATACCGACTTTGGTGGTACAGCAACAGTCAATCCGGACAACTCCATTGACTATGCACCGGATACCGATTTTGCCGGTGACGGTTCCTTTACCTATACGGTCACCGACCAGGATGGTGATGTCAGCAGCGCAACGGCCACCATCTTTGTCGACGATACACCGGTTGCAGCTGATGACGTCGCAGGTACCCCACTCAATACACCGGTAACAATACCTGTCACTGACAACGACAGTGGTCTGCTTAATGGTATCAAGCGCCTCGAGTTTGTGGCCGCACCTGACGGTTCTGAAGGTACCGCGGTGATCGACGGCACGGACATTGTCTACACGCCCAATACGAGCCTGGTGCCACGGTCTGACTCATTTACCTATCGCATTGTGGACAACGACGATGACGTATCGAATACGGCAACCGTCGCAGTAGGCATCGGCTTCGCCGCAGCGGATGATACGCTGAACGTGGTAGAAAACATCTCTGACGCCACACGCGTACTCGGCACCACGGTTCGCACCATCGACCCACTGGCCAATGATGCCCTTGGACCCGACGGTGTGCTGCTGTCAATCGATACGACAGGTACCAGCGGTGTGGTGACGATCAACGGCCAGATGATCGATTACACCCCGGTGGCCGGGCCTGCCGGCGCCAGTGATACATTCAAGTACACTATTTCCAGTGCGGCGCTGGCCGATACCAAGACCGCAACCGTGACTGTCAATACGGTGTCCATGTGTACCCTGAACAATGTCCACTGTGTTGGAGTGAGCCCCGCCCAGGAGTTTACTGATCCCCAGGCGGCTGTTGATGCCTCGGTTCCGGGTGACTGGGTCAAGATAAAAGCGGGTAACTACCTGCATGACATCAACGACCTGGCAATACCCAAGACGATGGTGGATGTCGCCGTGTCCGGCACCAGCGGCAACCCGATCCGGATTGAAGCTTTTGACGGTGAGGAAGTCATACTGCGCGGCTGGCGCCAGACGGCAAACGGCTGGAGCGACTGCGCTTCGATTGACAATACGGACCCCAACAATGTTGTCCTTTCAGCGGATTGTGACGCTGATGCCGATGGCCGGCAGGATGCACCGGCCGTGACTGATGAACTCGTCATGCGGGTTTCCGGCGAGTACATCGAGGTCCGCAATCTCAAACTGCAGGATGCCACACGCTTCTGTCTGGAGGTGACGGGTCGCCACAACCTGTTCGAGAACCTGGAGATCAGTCATTGCTACTTTGACAACATCTCTGCCGGTCTGCGAACGCTTACCGGAACGGCCAGCCATAACACGTTCCGTTACATCGAGAGTTACCGGTCAAGACACGGAGCAGGCATGATCATGAGTGCCCCGCACCCCAACCCGGGTGTGTTCAATTTCATGCACGACAATCTGGTTGAAGACTCGATCTTCTACAACAACGGTTATCAGCCTGATGGTCAACTGGTGCCCGAGGCAGCCGGTGATCCGCGTGCCTCCAACGGCCTTGGCGGTGGTAACTCGGACGGGTTTGTAGTCTCGAAAGTGTGTGAGGACGACAAGGATCAGGTCTCTCCGCTGGAACTCAACGGCGTACCCGTGGACTCACTCTGCGTCAACAATACCGTGTCGGGCATTATTGCCTGGAACAACGCTGATGACGGCATAGATACAACCTGGAGTAATTCGATCATCCAGAACAATATCTCATTCAAGAACGGCCCCCAGGGTGAGCGCGGTTACAAGATCCTGCGCCAGACAGTTCGCGACCTCAGCTATATTGGTAATGTCGCGATGAGCCAGGTTGGACCTGCCTATGAAATCCGCCACACCCTCAGGGGGGCGTTGCTCCACAACCTTGCCATCAACAATGATGGCAACCGGGGTTTTGGCGTCAGCCTGAGTTCCAACCCGCAACTGGTGCAGTCCGAAGACTTCAAAATCTACAACAACGTTGCGGTGTTTAACCCTGTGGGCTTCGACCTCATCATTGAGGGTAAAGGCAGCCTGACCACCCTGCCGGATCTGCAGAACAACTGGGTGGAAGACAGTGGTCTGGACGTACCTGACCGTGGCGATCCCCAGTTTGCGGACGGCACCCTGGATGGTGATTCGGTGAATACCAGCTTCCCGCCCGGACTCACCATTGCGCAGAAGGTGGCCTTCATCAGAGACCAGGTCAGGACGGCCTTTACGCCGTTACCGGGAAGCCCGCTGATTGACACCGGGGTCTTTATCCCGGGGGTTCACTGCGCGACGGCCAACGATGACCCCGTTACGCCACATGACCCGAACGACAAGACCTGCAGGCAGTGGGCAGGGGCAGCGCCCGACCGCGGAGCCTTTGAATCGGGGCTGTAGTAACGGCAACTGATAACAACAAACCAGTTGGCTCTCACAAGTCTGCTGGTTTGTTGTTGTCGACCCGGTCCGGAACGACCCGGTCCGGAACGACCCGGTCCGGAACGACCCGGTCCGGAACGACCCGGTCCGGAACGACCCGGTCCGGAACGACCCGGTCCGGGACGACCCGGTCCGGGACGACCCGAACCGGGGAGAACGGTAACTTCAGGAAATGATCACGTCGGCAGGTAATCAGGTTGATCTGGCGACCAGCCAGGATTCGTAACCGCTCCCCTGCCGCTCTCGCACTTTGCTAACCGCATTGGCAGCAAACCGGAAAGCTGGTGTTGCTGCTGACGCTTCGCTTCGGACAAGCGCACGCTGTTCAGCCCTGATTCGCAACATCAGGGCAATGGCTACCCACATGCTCACAGAGCTGATAAACGGGTAGAACGACTGCTGGGCAAAAGACCCGACAAGAAAACTGAGAGAAAACGCGAGCGATATACTACCCACCAGCGGGAAAATCGGCTGGGACTTGTCCCGTGTCATCTGAATGCTGTATTTGAGCACAAGCAGATGGAAGAGCAGGACAGGAAAGCCCAGCAACAGGCCATTATCGAGGAACAACTGAAGATAGGCGTTGTGGGGATGCGCAAATGGCTTGTCGTAATCCACAGCCATTTGCATACTGAGACCAATGCGCTGCATCGCTCGGCGCCCATAGCCCAGAAATGGGCTTTCCCCGATTTTTTCCAGCACATGGGGCCAGATGATCACGCGACCAGACGTCACTGAATTCAGGTTCACATCCGAATCGCTGGGTGCCAATCCATAATCCTCTACGGAGGCGTGCTTCTCATCCTCGCCGTCGAATCCCTGCAGTAGCCGTTCCTGTACTGCGGGTACGGTTGCAAAAATTGCCAGCGCAATCAGCGGGCCAATTAACAGGATACGGGGCCACCGAATTACGCCAAAAACGAAACCAAGCACACCCCAGGCAGCCATGCCCATTCGACCGCCACTTAATCCGATCGCCATGGCGCACAGGATGCTGCCAGCAAAGAGCAGCCAACGAAACGGAATATTGAGAACAAATCGACTGTAAGCAAAAATAGCCCAGCTTGAGCCTGCAAACAGAATGGCCAGGTCACTGCGGAAATAGCCGGTATCCCGGTCAAGTCGCCTGATTGCCGTCTGCTCCAGTTCGGTACCGCTTCCCAGGGCATCAAAGCCCATACTCTTGACAGCAAGTGCGGCCAGCATGCAGTTCATGAGAATCACCGCCCAGATGGCCTCCCGGACGCGCTCATAGCTGTTGCAACCCAGATAAACCAACACGCCCGGCGCAACATATTTCAGGGTGTTGATCAGGTCGTCGATGATCAATCCCATTTTCCCGATAGGTTCTGCGCCGAGATACTCGGCAAACTCAATGAGCCCGGTCATGTCGTTGAATTCGCGCAGGAACGCAATAACGATGACCCCCAGATAAAAGAAGATCAGGAACTTGATGCCGCCACCAATGGGTGGCCGGTCCTCCGGCTTGCTGATCATGAACGCCATGACTGTACAGAGCAGCAGGACGTTCCAGGGGTTCATACCCGGTATACCCAGAATCTGTTTCGGGAAATCAGGCCGCTCGACGACGGCCATGGTCAGCACCAGGAACAGCGCGGCACGGTACCAGTCGCGGAATGCGTAAACGCACATGAACGAGAAGGCTGCAAACGCAGCGTAAAGGCGCACTGAATCTACCTATATCCTGAACCGACAAATAATCATGCGAGTAATTGACCGAATGTCAACCGGGCTCGGACATGGTGAGGAAAATCTGGTGCCAACGTCGCGCCAGGACATCACTGTCACACCGCGCTTCTACCAGGCGGCGCGCGGCCGCGGACATGGCACCAAGCTGCCCTGGGTTCTTGAGCAATTCAACCAGGTATCCCGCCTGTAACCCCACCTGATCTTCTTCTACCACATACCCGGTCTCACCGTTGATAGCGAAGTCCGCCAGATCACCCACACGGTTAACCACAGGCACCGCGCCCATCGCCATGGCTTCGAGCATCGCAATGGACACGCCTTCCCATCGCGACGTCAGGACAAAGGTGCGTGATCTTGCCAGCTGCGCCAACACATCACTTCTCTGCCCGAGAAAAGTGACATTGCGCTCTGCATTGTCAGCCGTGACGCGGGCCTCCAATGCCGCACGATCTGGTCCGTCACCTACAATAAGAACACGCACTTCCGGCAGGGATTCCCTGACCCGGTCGACTACATCAAGCAAACGATCAGGACGTTTGTATTCGGTGAGACGGCCCACAAATATGATATCAACGTCACGCTCGGTCGCCACAGCTGTTTTGGTCCTGACGCTCCCCGTGACTATTTCAATTTTTCCCTTGAAGCCATGACTGCGGATAAATGCCTCAGCAGTCGATCCTCGCACAACGACCAGATCAAACTGACAAGTCACCTTCATGGCGAGCCGCTCCACCCAGGGGGACGGGCCACCGAGCGACGTCAGGACCAGGTTCTCTGCGTTCCAGCCACCCCCTTCAAGCTCAAGCGGCCCTGAGGTCACCTGGTAGATGGCCCGGGCACCCAGTAGCCGCGCACACAACAGTGCTGTTATCGCTGAAGGGAAAATATGGTAGCCCACATAGATATCAGCCGGGCGTTGTATCCCCGTCATCAGCGTCCAGATTGCCTTTGCCCCCGCCCGGGAAAAGACCCGCATTGCCCAAAGGGGCGGGCACCGGTAAACCAGGTTCGGCAACTCGTCAATGGGCTCATCACAGACCAGGATCACCTCGCCGTAGCCGCTCTCGACCAGGGGTGTGATATGGGCGCGAAACCAGTTCGGATTGTGAAACGTGCCATTCACAATAATACGGCGATGTACCTTGCGTCGACGCAGCCCAAGCCGGCCAAGCCAGGTTGCGATCATCGATACTGAATAAGCAACCGAATAAACCAGCGTCAGGGCAATAATTGCGGCAGTTCGTCTCATCGGATGACCTTCACCTGCCCCCGCCCCTGCCAGATAACAAAACACACGGCTTTACCGCCTCTCGACTCAAATGGCTTGGAAACAGCCTGACGGTAAACTTCCGCAGCCGGGACAAACTGGCGAATCTCACCGACAAGCCGCCTGGGGAGGTCTTTGGAGAAAGCCACAATCTGAACACCAAAAGTCTCATAGTCGCAGGGCACATAAGCATCAGCCGTAAACTGTACGTTGGAATCAACCAGGAATGATTCAATAGTGCCCCTGTGAATCGCCTCCTGGAACTCGAAACCATTAATCAGGCCGTCCAGGTTGACAACCTGCTGGTCTGCAAAATAGCCAAACACGCCTGCATCCCGCAAACCCAGCCTGATGTCGGCCGGCAGGCTACGACTGGTCCAGGCTGCCGCCGCCAATCGTTCGTTATGGTGGCCCCACTTGAGCCCGGCCGCACCCAGGTTTACGGCTGCTGCCAACACCACCGCAGCAACCAACAGTAACCTGGCGCCCCGGCCTGCTACCGC
This sequence comes from Pseudomonadota bacterium, assembly GCA_047947185.1. Classification (GTDB taxonomy): domain Bacteria; phylum Pseudomonadota; class Gammaproteobacteria; order Pseudomonadales; family Azotimanducaceae; genus JANQJA01. The sequence goes on along the minus strand of CP170502.1, from coordinate 3,932,150 downwards.
CAGGAAATCCGTCGCAGCCAGCACAATCACGGGAACATACGCAATAAAGTGCCACTGCAGGGTACCCCAGGCCATAAACACGATGCTCCACGCCAGGTGGACAGCACAGCCAATGCCAATTGCGAGCACCGGGGCTTGCCAGCGACCCGCTCTTGTTACAACCCGGTAGGCGAGCCAACAGATAGCTGCCAGCAGCCCGCCAGTGAAGTGCGGGACCCGCGCAAGGAATCCAGTTCGAAAATGCGGATCAGGAAAGGTGCTTTTGAGCGCACCTGAGATTGGCATTGGGGAGCCAAATTCCTGGTAACTCCAGGCAAAGTAGCTGACTGCCATCAACCCGGCGAGCAATCCGCCGGGCCACCACCGCTGGACAATCTGCCAAAGGGAACCTTCTTTCAATTCATGAAGTAATATCCAGACGGCAAGCGTGAGAACAATAAATGCCGAATCCAGCCGCGCCAGAAACAGCAACCCGATCAGAAAGCCGATGAGAAGTCGCAGGCGGGCTGAGTCCTGCTGCAGATTGATGACCAGTACAAAGACCAGCGCAAGGCTGACCAGGAGCACCAGCGTGGTTTCAAGCCCGTTGAGCAACAGGACTGGTAGCGGCGCCATCACCAGTACAAGTGCAACGGACACATAGGCAAGCGTCAAACTGGCAGTTAACCTTCGTACCAGTGCAAATAGAATCGCGACCGTGGCAGCACCAATCAGCAATTGAACAAGCAGCACGGCCCTGAGCGCACCGGTGCGGGCGTCAATGACCTGGAATACTGACTGGACAATCACCATCCACGCCGGATGCCAACCGTTGGAGGGATGCAGGCCATCAAACGTGAAACCATTACCCAGGGCGTAGTTTCTCGCCACATTCAGGTAATAATAGGCATCGTCGGAAACTGTCAGCACAAGCAGGTCAAGTGGTGAAAACAGTAACCATCCGGCAACAACGGCAGTAAAAACGGTGAGGAGTGAGATGTGCAAACGCATTAGGGTGACTCTGCCGGTGAGACCGGGGATATTACGAAATTGACGCTGCCCTCGGCAAGGTAACCGACTTTCCTCTTCCGCGCCACCACCCTGATGCCCATCAATTTCCTTCCGACCGAAGCGTAATCTACAGGAACCAATTGTCGGGTGATGACGTCACCGCTGCAGTATAATTCACCGGAACAACGCCAGCGCTGTGGCACGCAGGCCATGTGACGAGCAGCCTGGACATTGAAACAGCCGTGGTTCAGCACGCCCCTGCAATGAGACAATGGCGGATCACGCGCTAGGCGCCCAAACAACCCGGCGTAGTTCCCGGGTATGCGCCTGCCAGGCATTCGGCCGGCAAACGAAAAACAAGGAGCATGACTCATGGCTAGACAATTTAAAGTGGTTCTACTTGCCGGCGGCAAGGGTACAAGATTACGGCCGCTCACAGTCGTGTTTCCCAAGCCCCTGGTTCCCCTGGGTGACAAACCCATACTGGATATCCTGCTCACCCGACTCAAGAACCTGGGGTTTGATGCAGTCACCATCTCAACCGGCTATCTCGCGGAAATGATCAGAAGCCTGTGTGGCGACGGGTCACGGTACGGTCTCGCCATCGACTATGTACACGAGGAAGCACCACTGGGCACCGCCGGGGCGCTCAGCCTGCTGGACGAGACGCCTGAAAACTACCTTGTTATGAACGGTGACCTGCTGACAACACTGGATTTTAACAACATGAAGGCCTATCACCTGGAACAGGATGCAGACATCACAATTGGCATCTTCCAGCGGGAGATCAGCATTGACTTTGGCGTTGTGGAAACTGAAAACGGGGTTTTCAAGGGTTTCAGGGAGAAGCCAAAGCTGCATCATGACGTCAGCATGGGGGTCAACATCCTCTCTGCCAGGGTGATGGAGCACGTGCGGCACAACGAGTATCTTGATATGCCCAACCTGATTCTCAAGGTCCACGAGGCGGGCGGAAAAGTCTGCTGCTTCAAGGAAGACTGCTACTGGCTGGATATCGGACGGATGGAGGATTACGCACAGGCGCAGACAGACTACATTGAGAACCGCGCACTCTTCCTGGGTGAAACCCGGTGAAGCGGTCAGTCTGGGTAACGGGCGCCAGCGGCTTTTCCGGACAACACATGCTGACCTGGCTTGCCGACCACCAGCCAGACGCAGATGTCATACCGATTTCAAGGCGCGCAGCCGGGTCTGCAGCACACACGCCACTGGACCTGACAGACCTGGACGCAACTACAGCACTGGCCCGGGCCACAAGACCAGGCCAGGTTTATCACCTGGCCGGGGCCATGCCCCCCGCGACGGGCGACGCCATGTGGCTGGCATTTGTCCAGGCCACCTACACCCTGTTGCGCGCACTGCACGATGCCGGGTGTGGCGACACCCGGGTATTACTGGTTGGTTCGGCAGCAGAGTACATGCCAAACGACGGATCCGCACTGGCGGAATCCGCAGCGGTTGGCGGCCTCTCGCCATATGGTATGGCAAAGAGCGCCCAGACCCTGCTGGCGCTCAAGACTGCCGCGATGTACGGCATGGAACTTGTTGTTGCCCGGACTTTCAATCTCATTGGCCCGGGTATGTCGCGCAGTTTTGTCCTGGGAGAAATTTGTGCACAACTTGCGGCCGGCACAAAAACGCTGAAGCTCGGGAACATTGAGTCACAGCGTGATTTCCTCGATATCCGCGATGCGGTTGATGCCTATGGTCAACTCATGGCGAGTAGTGTGTCGCTGGAGGTGTTTAATGTCTGTTCCGGCGAGGCGACTTCAATCAGGACAATGATTGAACTGGCGATTGCGGCAGATGGTGCGACACCGGAAATCATTTCCGAGTCAAGCAGACACAGGGCCAACGACTTCGACCGCGTGATTGGCGATCCTCACAAAATCACCACTCAGACTGGCTGGCGACCTGTTGTGACGCTGGAAGAATCTGTTCGTGACGTCATCGCCGCTTTTCGGTAGCACTGTTCGAAGCCCTACTCGAAGACATTCCCCCCCTGCTCCAGGTAATCGATATACCACCGAACCGTCTTCTCTACGCCTGACTGCCAGGCAACTTCCGGGTGATATCCCAGCAGTTCCCTGGCTTTGGCGATATCGGGACATCGTCGTGACACCGACCCCGAATGTGTACCCGCCAGCCTGTAGTCACCGTCGAACCCACAGACGCCACCAATAAACCGGACCAGTTCCTCAATCGTGATCTCCGCCATGTCACCGATATGGAAGATTTCACCTGAAGCCCGGTCTGTTTCCATGGCGAGGATTGTGCCCGCCACCGCGTCATCGATGTAATTGAAGCTGCGGGTCTGGTTGTGCCCCATGATCTCAAAGGGGTTTTCGCCCGCCAGGAATCGCTGGGTGACCTGGGGAATCACATGCTTGAATCCCATTCTGGGTCCGTAGACATTGTGATAGCGCACGATAGTACAGTCGAAACCCAGCTGCCTGGCATAGTTCAGGCACGCAGACTCTCCCAGCATCTTGGTGACCGCATAGGTAAATCGGGGGTGCCCGATATCTTCAATACATAAGGGGACAGTTTCCGGGGTCGGTACCTCGTAGCCAAAAGCCTCGATGGTGCCGGCGTAACATTCACTGGTCGATGTAAACAACAGTTTGCCGCACCTGGCGCGACGTAACCATTCCAGCGTATTCAGGATCAGTGAGGTGTTTATCCTGATCAATTCATGAGGAATCTCTTCGGTGTATTTGACCCCGACAACGGACGCCAGCAGATAAACCTCATTGTAATCGTCTGCGAGCTGGTCATAGGCCGCAGCGTTGGTAAAGTCTGCGGTGACCAGCTTGACATTGTGTTCCGTGATGAGACTCTCAAGCTGCTCGTCAAGTTTCCCGCGGAACAGGTTGTCCCCAATGGTGATATCGTAGCCACCGCGACCCGCGAGTTGTTTCGCAATATTGAGCCCAATGAACCCCGCGCCGCCCAGCAGCAAAACCTTCTTCACCCTAAATCTCCTCGTCCAATCGCAATCACGCGATTATTTCTGCCAATTGAAGTCAGCTCTGCTGTGTTCAGAACGCCCCAGGTATCAACGACCATCATATCGCGAGCCCTTTCCAGATAGGCTTTCAAACGCTCCCCTTTGGTATAGACAGAGTGCGCCGTACAAATGACCAGCATGTCGTATTCGGTTTCGAGCACCAGGTCCAGGTCTGATTCCACGGTCACCTGCTGCTCATCCCAAAAACTGACATAGGGGTCGTGCAACTGAATCTGCACGCCCGCGGCCTTAAGGCGGGAATACAGGTGTTCAACTGGCGTATAGCGCGTATCACCCACATCGTTCAGGTAAGAAACGCCGAGCAGGAGACACCGCCTGTTCGCCAGTCCGTCGGGGAAAGCAGCGGAAATCCTGCGGAAAGTATGTTCCGGCATCCGGTCATTAATACCTACCGCAGCTTCAGACTGGGGCAGGGAAGGTGCCGAAAAGAATGACTGGGCCGCCCAGGATGCGAGCAGCGGATCTTTGGTGAGGCAGTAGCCCCCGACGCCAAGCCCAGGTTTCATCAGGTTTGCATGGGTTGGGCGCATCCTGATGGCATCAATCACCTCAAAGAGGTTAACACCTGCGTTCTCCGCAAATTCGGTCCATTCCTGGACGAAAGCAATATTCATCGCACGGTAGGAATTTTCCAGCACTTTTGCCATTTCAGTTGCCTTGGTATTGGCCAGCCGCGTGAGCGGGTACTCATCGACACTGATAATGGTTTCGAGAAATGCCTGCACAGCGTCAGCACTGGCCTTATCAACACCCGAATAAACCCGGTAAAAGTTTCGCATCGAATTGATGTAATTGGGTCCGGGCGTAACCCGCTCGTAAGAGTGTCCCACCTTAAATTTGCGGGGCAGACCACGGGACTCAAATGCTGCTTCCAGGGTTGGCACCACAACCTGCTCACAGGCACCGGGCGGGACAGTTGATTCGACCAGCACCAGAACATCTTCTTTGCACCGCGTGGCTATTGATTCGATGCCCGCGGTGAAGGCCGAAAGGTCCACGTCAAAAGTGCCCCCGGCTTTCTGGACGTCCAGGTTCATGTCAACCAGCACGATATCGGCAAGCGCATAAGCGTAGGGGTCATGGGTGGCAAGCAGGTTGCCCTTCTGCCGACATGATTCGTACAACGTCTGCACATTCGGGTCAGAGGAGGTTATCGGGAATTCACCACCGTTGATCCCTGCAATTTTCCAGTAGCCCTGGGGTGTTGGCAGATCAACGCCAATGACCGCGTACTCCGCGGAAAGTGCATTGGCAACCACCAGGCTTGTCACCGCCCCGACAAAGCCCAGCCCCTGGACAACAACAACCTGCTTGCCCGCGTGTTGTTCAACAAAAGCCGTCAGCCGGGTTTTGTCATCAGGATCTGCAGGCAACAGATATTCGGTACCGGTGATTGGACTGAGTGATTTGGACATGAGAGGTATCGATTGAAATTTGTTCCGCAGTTTAGCCTAAACCGGCCCCGGCGTAATCCGTTCCGGTCAATGCCAGTTGCTCACGCCAGGATCTGTAATCAGACAGGCAGATTTCCGGCTGCGTCGCCACCCATGCCAGGAACTTGTCCAGTTCAATGGCAGAATTCCTGCTGAAATTCTTGTTGTGCCCTATGGCAACCAGCGGGATGGCACCACCCTCAGACTCATACGCCACCATGGCACCTTGCACCACCGCGATCAGGAGTTCAGCGGGCAGGGTGGAGAAATCCAGCATCACCTGACCCAGGTTATACAGCTTGGCCAGTTTGCCACGGAGTGACTGGAGTCGGGAATTGGGCCCGTCATAGGAGCCTTCACAACCTTCCGGAAAACGCTTCATCCGGCGTGCAGCAGCGATGGCCCGAAAGTGTGGAAGGCGGCCAATCGCCTGGGTAGTAATGGGTACCTCCAGCGTCCTGCCGCCTGGCTGTTGCCTGCAGACATTGTCACTGGTAAACCAGTAGGGTGCATCCGGAACCTGCCTGAAATCAAACCAGTCTCCCGCGGCGGGGTTGTGGATACCGGGCGCAACGGACGATTCGAGACTGATCCCCCTCTCCCGCAACAGTTCAAGCAGGCTGGCCTCTGGCTGAATCGCCCAGGCACCAGCGCGAAACGCGTGAACACTACCGTAATTGTTGAGAAAACTGATCCCGGCATCAACACACTGGGCCTGCTCGGCGGGTGAGAGATCACCAATGCGCCATTTAGAAAAATCGAGGTGCCAGTTTTCAGTCTCTCTGGCCGCGGTCATCCACTGTGGATGCAGATGGAGTTCCAGGGGATGCCCCTTGGCCGCCATCTGGCCGAGTTGCCGATCAACCCCTGCAAAGTCACCAGGCACCAGTTCCTGCAGCTTCTGCATTTCCAATGCCTCAACAAACAGGGTAAGCCTGCCGTCGTAACCTTCGATGATCTGGCGCGCCTGCTCTGTTGGCTGTACCAGGCACGCATCAACACAGCCGGAGCCATCCCCAAACAGTTCGTAGTCGAGCGTTAAAATCAGGTGGAATCTGGTCATCAGGATCGTAATTCGGTTAATCCGGGGAGTATCAGATCCCGACACGGGCATAAGCGCAGTGTAAACTTCGCGCATGTCAAAATTTCATGTCGAATCTGTATCCAGCCGCGAGAGTCTGCACCAACTTGCCGACGAGTGGAATAGCCTGCTGGCCAGAAGTCGCGCAAACTCTATTTTCCTGCGCTTCGAATGGATCGCAACCTGGCTGGAAAAAAATATCTGCGAACTGGCAGTTTTGCTGGTACGGGACCAGCAGAACCGGCTTGTTGGCGTGGCGCCCTTCTACCGCAGCAGATTGCAGTTCAGGGTACCGCTCAGGTATCGGTGCCTGAGGCCGCTGGGCGACAGTGAGTCGGGCGCAGAATACCAGATGCCCTTTTTTGCCAGCGAGACGGAGACAGGCGCCCTGGCAGCACTGACGGATTATCTCAGCAGCACACGGGTCGAGTGGGATTTGATTTACATGGGCAACCTGGCGGCCTGGACCGAGGCAGGCAGCCAACTTGTGAAGGCTTTTAAGGACAGCCCCCTTCCGTGTGAATCCCGGCCCAACAGCTTTTCACAGATTGCCTTGCCCACCAGTACAGACGAATTCTGGCAGCAACAGTCCCGGACACAGCGCTACGCCGTGAATAGGGCAAGACGGAAACTGGCAGATCAAACTGTCGAAATCACCCGCTGCGCCAGCCAGGCTGAACTACCGCTCTATACGGACGCACTGTTGGCACTTCACGAGATTCGCTGGCGTTCGGTGGGTGAAGCAGGCGCCTTCGAACGCAGGCCCGCCTTCCGGGCTTTCCTGCTTGACTTCCTGCCGGTGGCACTGGATTCAGGCTGGCTCAGGCTCCACATCCTGAAAGTGGACAACAAGGCCAGAGCAGTCCAGTTGGGCTTCGTTTACAATGGCACTTACAGCGTTATCCAGGAAGGGTTTGACGTGGGATTCCAGCCAGGGATCGGCAACCTGCTTCGCGCCAGCGTGATAGAAGAGTGTATTGCTGAAGGTATCAGGGTCTATGACTTCCTGGGTGGACTCAGCGAGCACAAGCGGAGATGGGGTGCGGTAGAGAAGGCTGGTGCTGACCTGATCGTCTGGAACGCCAATCCCCGGAACCTGATTTTCAAATTGGGGCCATTCTGGCCCAGCGGACGATTTTTTCGGGAGTTGTAACCGGTGAACCAGACACTTGATGATTCGCCTCCCGGGGCCTTTGACGTGTGTATTGTTGGTCTGAAGTGTTTTGATCTGCTGACCAATGCGGATATGCCGCGCTATCTTGGTGGCATCGAACGCATGCTTGTTGCGCTCGGTCGTGGCCTGGCCGCGTCAGGCCTCCGGGTTGCTTTTGTCACCTTCGACGAAAGTGACGGCCAACCAGTTCACGCTGGGGACATCTGGATTTTTCCCGCTTTTCGACCCGATGCCGGTATCAAGGGTTTACGCCCCCTGCACCCAAAATTGACCCTGCTGACCCGGGCCATGGCCCGGACCCGCGCCAACGTTTACCTGCAGATGGGTGCTGGCATTGAGACGCTGATGACCACCCTGGCGGCACGATGGCTGCTCCGCAAGACAATGCTCTACTGTCTCGCCAGTGACAGTGATTGTCTGCCAGACGTTCCCCTGGTCGAGAGCAAACTTGAGGCAAAGCTGTACCTGTGGGCGCTGCGACACGTTCACCAGCGGGTGTCCCAGACCCTGGCCCAGGAGAAATTGCTGCGCGACAACTTTGGACTGGACTCAATTGTCATCCCCATGCCACACCATCCAGTCAAGGCACCCCCGGACAACCTACCCTCGTTGCCGCACTCAGGCATAGAAGTCATCTGGGTTGGCCGGATCGTCGAGGGCAAACGCCTGGAACTTTACGTTGAGCTGGCAAAACGCCTGCCGCAAATCACCTTCCATGTTATTGGCAGTCCCAACCAGGCATCCGCGTACAGTCTGCGGGTACTGGACCAGGCAAATCAGGTTGCGAATATCAAGGTCCACGGTCGTGTCGGCGAGTCGGAACTCTATCAGCTGTTTTTGAGGTCCCATCTGCTCTGTTGTACATCAGAGATTGAGGGATTTCCCGCAACATTTATCGAGGCCTGGAGCTTCAGCATGCCGGTGCTGACCACCTTTGATCCGGATGGCGTTGTGTCAAAAGAGAAAGTCGGTATTGTTGTCGGCAGCGTGGATGAACTGGTCAGCGGGTTACTCGAGATGACCGGTGACTCGCAGGCCTATTCAGAAATGGCGCTGCGTAGCCGGACCTATTACCTGAACCACTATACGGTTGATGCCGTTATTCCCGCGTTTCGATCCCTGATTGAGCGCTGAACAGGGTTCTGTTGCCGACAAACAGTGTTCAACACGGAGGCGTCTGGCGTATGATTCAACTGCTGTATCTTTTTTGGACGCTGGCATGGGCCGTTTGACAGATCGCGACTTTTGGAACAAGCGATATACTTCCGTTTCGAGTGAGGAAGAACCCGTCGTTCGGGAAGGCATTCGGGGACTATTTGACCGTTCGCGCACACGGCTTGGCACCCATCCCGGAGAAGCCTATTACGCTTACCTGATGTCGCAGGTGTTCCGGGAATACCTGCCCGTCAACGAGACCTGGCGTGTGATAGAAGTTGGTTGTGCGCCTGGCCGTTCGTTGCTCAAGTTTGCCGAGACTTTTGGTTATCAGCCCTATGGTGTTGAATATACACCCAACGGGGCAGAGGTGACCCGGGCGCTCTTTGCCGAGCGTGGCTATGATCCCGACAACGTCATCGAGGCCGACTTTTTTTCAGAAGAGTTCCTGACGGAACATGAAGGCAAGTACGATGTCGTGCTCTCGGGCGGCTTCATCGAGCATTTTGATGATCCAGTCCAGGTCGTCGAATGCCACGCTCGCCTGCTGAAAGCCGGTGGTTACCTGGTTTGCTCGATTCCCAACCTGAAGAGTTACTCCTATCCGCTGTTCAGATTTTTTGCACCCGAGATTCTCGATGCACACAATCTCAGCATCATGCGCCTCACGCCTTTTCGACAGCTCTTTGCCTCATCACCTGTGACTGAACTGGTTTGTCAGTACACAGGTACTTTTGATCTCGTCGCCATAGGCAGCATGCGGCACACGGAAAGCGGAACAGCACGCCTGGTGGCCAAACTGGCCGACAAGTTTGCCGACTTCATGAACCACCTGGCTTTTCTGGTACTCCGCGGCCGGGCAATTGAGTCAAGGATGAGCCCCATGCTCGTCTATATCGGGAAAAAGAACAGCCAGGGTCAATAGCACCTTGTGGCCGTCAGGAAATGTTCCTCAGTACGTGGTATAGCACTTCCCCTTCTGTGGTACCACCCGGAAAAGAAACCCGCTTGAGTTTGAAGAGGTCATCGCCCGCCCGGTTGGTCCCTGACTCCCCCGTGAGCGCAGCAAGATAGCCAGCCTCTTTCGCCATACGTGCGGCCGCATCTGAATAAACACCCTGTGGGTAACAGAAGTAATCACACTTGCCTGAAAGTGATTCGATCGTTTGCTTCGATTCAGTCATCTCACGTCTAAGGGCAGCATCATCTACCCGATCAACACGAACATGATTGATGGTGTGGCTGCCGATGGTCACATCCGGAGGGAGTTGGCCCAGGGATTCAGCCGTCAGTAATGCACTCCATTTGTCATGTTCAAAAATCTCGGTCAGCGAACGCCCCAGCTGCCCTTCCAGTTCGTCCAGCAGAAGCTCAATGTCTGCAATCATTTCATAGTCGTTGTCGTACGCTTCCAGGATAGCCTCACGGAAAGACTTGTAAGCCGCAGCAAGTTCATCCTGGTCAGCCCAGCGCATTTCATGGGTAAATCGGGAATTTTCCACCCGAAAACACTTGTCGGGCAATTGTGTGAGTGCATAGTCCAGCCGGTCTATCCAGTAGGGCTCACGCTCTACGAGCATGCGCGTTGAGACAAAAACACTCAAAGGAGCAGCGTATTTCTGCAGTACAGGCATTGCCTGCGACAGATTGTTCTCGTATCCATCATCAAACGTGATCACCATACAATTCGGTTTGACAGGCTTGCGCCCGGCTAGCATTTCGACCATTTCATCCAGGCTGATGAACTGATAATGCCGCGAGAGCACGCTCATTACCGCGTCAAGGCGGTCAGTTGAGCATCGCTGCCAGGTAGGTCGCCAGAGATCATCCGCTGCCTCGTCTGCGACGCCGTGGATGGTGATCACCGGGATGGTTTCACGATGCCTGTTCAGCATGGCGTGCAACAATCCACTACGTGCCGCCAGTCCAAGCAGTTGCCCTTTTACAGCTTTGTTGGCTGTCTGTCGCATCGAAGTAGTCAGGATAAACTTCCAGTAGAGCAGGCTGGTGAAAAGAGCATAAAACACGAGGTTAACAAAAATCCATATGCCTGTGGTGTCCAGATATTCATCCACCATCCAGAGCAGTCCTGTGGCCACACCACCGGTCATCAGCACGGTGAAAAAGCCTTCAAGAAAATAACGTGAGATCGGCAAGCCAATACGCCGGCAGGCATAGAGGGGCACAATCAGACCATTCACCAGCGTGAGCGGTAACACGATCAGAATCGCATAGCTGACGGCAGATGCTGAGTCCCGCACCCATATCCAGGTGAGGCCATATGCCAGCAGCGTACCCACTACCGAAATCACAGATGCACGCCCGTGTTCGTTGATACCCGTCAACACCCGTATGATGGCCGTTTGTGACAGGGGCAGCAGGTAACCCAGCCCAAGGACCACAATGATGGCGCGCTCCACATAGTCGTCCCCCATCCAGATCCTGATCACCTCGTCACCGTAAATACAGAAGACACCAATGATCGGCAGGGTGAAAGCAAACCCGAAGCGGGCACTCAGCAAGGCAAACTGTTGCAGATCCTCTCTGTCCTGGGTTACCCCTATAGAGCCAGCCATCGGAATCAGGATATTGGTAAATCGGGCGAGAAAACTCTCAATATGACGGACCAGCGACATCGGTCGTGCCAGTATCGCGAGCAGGGCGGGGCCTAAGTTTGTCATCACCAGAAAATAGGTGGTCTGAACAATGATAACAGGGGAAATCATGATCAGGATCGACTTCCCGCCATAAACCAGAATGGTCCTGGCAAACGCCATGGAGACACTTCCGGGGGCAAAAGCCGCTTCCGGGCAGATTGTCATCACAATCCGGTGACGCAGGACACCCTGGATGAACTGCATGGCCAGGTATGTCAGAGCAATCGCAACAAGACTGAACCCGGCGAACAACAGGGTCATCATGACCATGACCGCAACAGCATAGGTGCCAGCATTCAGCAGGCTATGCAGATCCCAACGATGACACCCGGTCAGGACACCACGTGAGGTATCGAACAAAAACTGGACAGCAAGGCTCGAACCCAGGATGAAGAATACCCATTGCAGGGTGATCAGATCTGCTCCGGTCTGCTCAATCCAGGTCGGCAACGACCAGGCGATTCCGGCAGACGCAGCGAGCACAACCAGCGCAAGCAACACCTGGATAACAAACACCGTGGAGGCGGCTTCTTTTACCCTGTTGGGTTCGTTCAGCGCCCGATGGTTCGCCACAAAGCGATTGAGGTTGGACGCGATGCCGATGCTTGACAGTGCCAGGTAATTGACCAGGGACCAGGCAAAATCCCACATACCCAACATCGACTGCCCAAGCTGGCGGTCAATCAGGTGTGGCAGGAGGAACCCCGCCACAAAAAATATCAGGTAACTACCCCAGCTGGTTACGACATTCGAGACAACGCGAGACTGGCCAGTGAGAACCCGCGCGCTGACGTCACTCACGATAACCCAGTCCGCGGTTCAGGGAGCCCGCGACCCGCTCAAAACTTTCAATGTCCTGCGCTGTCATTTCTTTCCGCCACTTTTCATCCAGCACAATTTCGTCGAGCGCACTCAGCCTCATATTGTTACCAATAATGTGTTGTTCCTTATCGGCGTCAATTGGGAATTCTTCACTGGCACCAACAAAACGGGCGATTCGTGTCAACACGTCACGGGTGTTGTCGCACAGCTCTTCATAGGTGATGTCAATCCGGTGATCTGCTGAAAACCGCGCACTCACCCGTTGCATCTCACGGATTTTCCTCACCCAGTTGGATGCAGATTCGCTGACGCCGAGCGCATTATGTTTCCTGTCCGAGTTCACCGTGCCGCGACCATCACGCACCAGGCTGATGACATGAATGTCCCAACGCCCACTCTGTTCAAAATACATCAGCCTCAAGGGATCCTTGGATTCGTCCAGGAAAACCTGCCCGTCCTGCAGTTCACACACGGCCTCAATAACGCGTGCATTGTGCTCAAGAATTGTCTCCAGTGAATGCCGCGCACCTGGTACCAACAGGAAACCCGCAGACCTGACGAACTCCAGCACGGGGCCCCGCACCAGCGGAGTCATGATCCGGTCAACCACTGCCCGCCCCGTCTGGAACTGGGTTCGCCATTGGGCGAGGTCCATGTGGCCCCCTGCCCTTTCAACAGCGGACTTGACACCTTGCCAGAAAACACACTGTTGCAACAATTCACCACAGGAGCAGTGATATGTTGAAATATCGCCGAGAGAAGTCGCTTTCAGCTCACCCACTGTGGCAATGTCCGGGTGACAGGCCAATAACCGGGTAAGCAGTGTCGAACCCGAGTAGCTGGGTGACATGATATAGAGCAGCTTTCTTTTTTTGTTCACTGTGGCTTCGATCGTCATTTTGGTCAGACGCTATCGTATACCCTCGCCATGTTGTTCACCATGGTCTGAACACTGAAGCGCTCTTCAACCCATTGCCTCGCGCTGACACTCATGGCCCCGCGAAGCTCATCGTCCTCAAGCAGGGATGCTATTTTCCCGGCAAAAACCGCTTCTTCTTCAAGTCCAACAACAAACCCCACCTTCCCCTCGGGTATAAGGGTTCGATTGTCCGCAACGTCAGTAGCAACTACTGGCACGCCACTCGCCAGTGACTCAAGTACTACATTGGGTGTGCCTTCAAACAGGGACGGGAGTACCGTAATGTCGCAGGCGTTGATCACCCGCTCCACATCGTCGCGCGCACCGGCGAGCTTGACACGATCGGTCAAACCCATTGCGCTGATCATTTCCTGTATTGAGGCAAAATAGGCCGCGCTGTCGGCATCACCCTCAAAAACCGTTGTTCCTACCAGGAGCAGGTAAAAATCCTGCCGCTGTCTGGCAAGTTCAGCGATGGTCCGGAGAATATAGGGATGATTTTTCTGCCTTTTGAAACTGCCAATCATACCAATCACAAAATTGTCACCTGAAAGTCCCAGATGCGCACGAGCATCAGGCTTGCTGCGTGGACGGAACCTTTCGATATCAACCCCGTTATAAACCACGCGATAACTATCGTCGGGCAAACCAAAAGTCTGTTGGTTGAAACGCCTCCCCGCCTCGGAATTGGCCACACATACCGTCATCAGGCGACTCGTCCAGCGATAGGCCAGGAGATTGAGCCGCTTGTAATTGTGGCTGGAGTTCCGTTCTGAGCCGATGACAGTGCGGACACCGGCCAGCTTTCCCGCCAGCCGCGAGGCTATCTCGGCATCGAATAGAAACCCGTGTACAACGTCAGTCTTCAGTTTGCGCATGAGTCCTGCAAGTCGCAGCACCACAGAAACGTCGAACTTGTTGTGTTTGGGAATACGGTGCAATCTCGAGGGATCGTTGAGCGCTGACGCCAGTGGTGCATGGTTCGACAGGATACAGACGTGCACGTCATAGCGCGCCCGATCAAGTCCGTTAGCGATCTCGACAACCTGGCGCTCAGCACCCCCATAAGTCAGGTTACTGATAACAAGCAGGATCCGTTTGGGCGCCTGCATCAAACGCCAAACTCCCGGCACCACTGCTCAAGCCACAGCAGGGTCCAGATCCTTTTGCTCAGGTTTCGCCGGCCATCGGCATTGGCCCGGATCAGTTGTGACAGGGCATCCTGATCAAACCAGTTCCTGATTCTCGTATCCGTTGAAAGCAGCATTTCATTGGTAAATTCTTTCATCGAAGATGCAAGCCACTGGTTGATCGGGATACCAAAACCGGATTTGGGCCTGGCAAGAAGCGTTGGTGAAACCCGTGGCGCCAACAATTTCCTTATCGGGTACTTGGATTCTCCACCACGTTTTTTCATAGCAAGAGGAAGGCTGTTCGCATACTCGACAATTCGGTGGTCAATAAACGGGACCCGGACTTCAAGCCCGTGCCACATGGAGTTTCTGTCTACTTTTACGAGGATGTCGTCAGGCAGGTAGGTCATCTGGTCTGCGAGCATACGGCGGGATACAGGTTCAAGACCAGGTCGATCAAACCAGGGCGCAAAGAGCAGGGCCTGATCATTCACCAAATCCCGGAATTCAGGCCGGTACAGGGCCCGCCGCTCAAAGTAGTCAAACGGCCCCATCATCCGCTGCCAGCGCTGCGCCCCTCCTACCGCCTGCCGGCGGAGCCAGCCTTTTCCGGGCAGCGAATCCGGTACCAGGTTGGCCAATCCTTCCAGCAAGGGTTTCTTGAGGGCCACGGGAACCAGATCACCAATTCTTTCAAACGGCTCCAGGTTGTAGCGTTCATAGCCACAAAACAGTTCGTCACCGCCATCGCCGGAGATACACACCTTGACATGTCGAGCCGCTTCCCGCGTCACGTAGTAGGTAGGAATAGCGGATGAGTCGGCAAACGGCTCGTCAAAATGGCGGACTATCCTCGGGAAGAGGTCGTGATCAAGAGCCTCCAGTACAATCTCATGATGATTTGTCTGGTACCGTTCTGCCGTCAGCCTGGCGTACTCAAGTTCACTGATATCCGCATCGGGGAAACCCACTGTGAAGGTGGAGAGGTTACCCGGGGAAGCGGCGGCAGCCATGGCAACAATAAGGTTGGAATCCGTGCCCCCGCTCAGAAACGCACCAACGGGCACATCACTTCTAAGTCGGATTTTGATGGCGTCTGTCAAAAGGTCCTCAAACTCTTCGAGTACATCAGCCTCAGTTCTGGCTGTCGGGGCATCCGGTATATCCAACTGCCAGTAGGGATGGATCTTCATCCGGCCGTTTTCCACAACCAGCGTGTGCGCTTTTGGCAGCTTGGCAAAACCCTTCAGCACGCAAAAGGGCTCGGGGATGTAGCCGTAGGTCAGATACATCTCAATGGCTTTCGGATCCACTTCCGGCCTGATATCGGGATAAGTGAGCAGCGACTTGAGTTCACTGGCAAAAATGAGTCGCCTTGAATCCAGATGGTAGTAAAGTGGCTTTTCGCCAATTCTGTCCCGGGAAATAACCAGCCGCCGACGGTTCCTGTCCCAGAGGGCAAACGCAAACATGCCGTTAAAGTGCTTTACGCAATCAAGCCCGTATTCCTCATAGGCATGTACGATTACCTCTGTATCTGATCGGGTGCGAAACTTGTGCCCCAGCCTCTCCAGTTCATCGAAGAGTTCAAGATAATTGTAAATCTCACCATTAAAGACAACGCAGACCGATTCATCCTCGTTGAAAATGGGTTGATCCCCACCGGCAAGATCAATGATGCTGAGTCGACGATGTCCAAGTGCAACCGGGCCCGTAACAAATTGCCCCTCGCCATCAGGACCACGATGGGCCAGTGCTGTACACATGCGTGACAGGCTCTCCCGGAAGTTCGGGACTTCAGGCTCAAGCGAAAGAATACCGCAGATCCCGCACATGCCTCAGGTTCCTGTCAGATGGGTTGATGGGTCGGGCATCAGGCTGCCGCTTGAGATGTCAGGCTTCATCAAACCTCTCCAGCCAGAGACTGAGTGTCAACAGGGCAAAGAGTTGTCTTGAATAGTCAACTTTACCCGCCAGATGATGCTGCCAGATTGTCCTGATGCCACCGGGGTCCAGAACGGTGTTGATCCTGAGCGACGGTGCCAGCAAGCGCGCTTCAATATAGTCTCGCCATACGGTTTTGCTCCATGTCCCGAAGGGAACCTGAAATCCCTTTTTCGGCCGATGGATAATGGCGTCGGGGAGATAACGCAGCGCCATGGCCCGATGCACAATTTTAGTCCCCCGGAGGCTGGCCTTGTAGGCGAGCGGTAAACTTTCCACAAACTCAACCACTGCCGGGTCCAACATCGGAACACGAACTTCCAACGCGCAAGCCATTGAGATCTTGTCACCGTAGAGCAGCAAATCATCCGACAGATTCATACGGGCATCAATGCGCATCATTTTTTCAGGATCGGACAAAGTTGAACTTCCGGTGAGCTGGTCCAGCCAATAAGTAATCCCTTTACGCGCCTCTCCCACCTCATGCACACCAAGCAGTTGGCGTTCGTCCTCGTCCAGCAATGCATAAGCTTTTGTAAACCTGCGAACAGGATCAGGCTCGCCAAGACAGTGCAGGCCACGGCGGTATCCATCATCGGCAAACAAACCGCCCAGCAGGCCGGCAAGCCGGAACGGTGGCAGTTTGAGGAATGGCAGGCGTTTCAGGAGCAGCTCAATCTGGTAGCGCCTGTATCCGCCCCAGGGTTCATCATTACCCTGGCCGGCAAGCACAACAGTTGCGGTCTGCCGCGCCAACCTCGTGAGATACCACATGGGCATGATTGAGGTTGTGCCCAGTGGTTCCTCCACCGCCCCGATGATGTCGTCCAGGTCATCAATCATCTGGACAGGATCTACTTCGACAAACTCGTGGGCAATATCCAGCACACGGGCAGTCTCGCGCGCATCATCAAGCTCACATTCCCTGTAGGCACTGCCAAATCCCACGGTAAACGCGGTGAGGTCCGAGGTGTGCTCGCGCGCCAGCGCAGCAATCAGGGCCGAATCTATACCACCCGAGAGAAGAATCCCAACCGGCACGTCCGATATCAACTGGCCGGTAACGGCAGCAGTGAGGTGTTTCGCATAACCTTCAATAGCCTCATCTTTTCCGCCCCTAAAGCGGTCAAAAACAGGCCGGATGTAAGAGCTGATTTCCCGCTGGGGCGAGCCAATCCGTTGGGTCAGCAGATGCCCCGGTGGCAACCGGCTGATGTCTTTCAGCAGGGTGGCAGGCGATGGTACAAACCGGAGCGTGAGGAAAGTTGACAATGCCTCACGACAGAGCCCGCCGCCTGCCTGCAGCGACAGCAGGGGTTTGATTTCAGAAGCAAACGTCAGACCGCCCGCTTCGTCCGTAACAAAGTACACCGGTTTGACGCCAAAGGTATCGCGGGCGACGTAAAGGACACCCTCGCTGGTGTCCAATGCACCAAATGCAAATATCCCGTTCAGGTCCCGCAGGGTCGCTTGCAAACCGAAACGCGCAATGTACTCCGCCAGGGTCTCGGTATCGGACGTGCCCCGGAAATCCAGATCAAGACGCTCCCTTAAAGACAGGTGGTTGTAGATTTCACCATTAAAAGTAACCAGCCACCGGCCGTCGGCTGACCACATTGGCTGATGGCCAGAAGCTGACAGATCCTGGATTGCGAGACGGGTGTGGGCAAAAGTTACCTGCCCGTCCCTCAGGCTCACCCGCTGTGAGCCATTCGAGTCTGGCCCGCGATGGTCAAGCAGGCTGACAACGCCGGCCAGCTTCGCATCGGTGAGGTCCTGCGTTGTACCAAAAATTCCACACATACTAGAGTTGGCCCGTAACGCGACGAAGTCGCTCATATTGATACAGGAAAGGTACTATCCCCCAGCGCGCAAAATCCCGGCCCCAGCGACGACCAAAAAAGTCGGTACGGCAATACCAGTGGCCACTTCTGTAAAACCTGTCCACGGCCGAGTCAGCAAGGTCAGCCGCCCGCTCCAGGTCGCCCGCGTCAATCAGTACGCCCAGGTATTCGGCCTGGTCATACAGATCCCAGACATAGGGATCTTTGATGTCCCGTTCTGTGAAACGTCTGACCAGGCCAACGCGCTCGTCATAGAAGTTCCGGTTAATGTATTGCCTGGCGTGGATCAGGGTGTCACCCAGTATTGCCCCAATCTCATGGTCAAGCGCTGCCGCTTTGCCAAGGTTCTTGATGACAAAACAGCTGTGAAAGCAGTCAATAAAATTGCCCGGTTCACTGTCTGCATAATATTGCCAGGCGCCGTCTTGCGCCTGCTGGCCAACGACGAATCGTGCAAGCCGCCTGGCGCGGCCAAACGCATAGTCCGCAACGTCGGGCTGGTAGACGCCATGCAGCGCATAGGCAAAACAGGCGTACGCATTGGCATTGATGACAATGCGTGGTTCACTCACAGGTGCGTAGGATAACGCCAGTTCATCCGCGGACTCGGCCATGACATGCAGTGATTCCAGAAATTGCCAGGTCGCCATAAAATCCTGATGGGCGGCAGCACCAATTTCACCACCTGCATCCTGTAACCGTATGAGGGCTTCCATGGCATAGGGAGTGTGGGTGACAAACGGCATCTCCGGCGGATACAGCCCGTTTTTGGACATCCAGGGGAAGCCGAGTCCCCACGCCAGCCCATACCGGTCCCGGTCAGGTACGGCGCAGGCGCGTAATCCCTGTAAGGCCTGGCCCGCATCAACATCGGGGTTCATCAGGATCATCTGTGCCACCGTGATAGGGTAGACCCTGCCATGGCAGCCAAAAAGCCTGCGTGCAGTCGCCGGCAACAACCAGTCGAGCACAGCGAGTCCAACCGCACCGATTTTGCCCAGCAAGGCGCCGTCATAGAATTTCCGCCGCACCCAGAGGCCGGGGCGGCAGGCCCAGAGATCGTAGGGGTCCGGAACTTGCCGGCTGAAATCAAGGTAACGATCAGCCATCAATGGCATTCACCTGACCAGGTTCCGGTTGGTTCACCAGCAAGTCCTGAACAAAATCCAACATTTGGCCAGCCGCTGCGGTGCGCTGCGTCTCGGGATAATCTGTTGCAAATGCCACCAGATAGCTCGCCCGATGTCCGGTAATTTGCCCGAGCAGTTCACCAAACTTCACCAGGACCCGGCTTGTCACGACCATTTCATCAGCCACAATATAGTAGTAGGCAATCACCCGCCCCTGGCCACGGCCGTTCCTGAGATAAATGAGGTTTACGCCCTGGGCAGTACCAGCAACGTCCGCGTGAAGTCTTTCAATCTCAAACCAGGCTTCCTCATCGTAAAGCTGGTTGTTGACAAAGATCAGTTCACTGCCCTGAGTCTGCTGGTCATATCTGACAATCAGATTGACAAACTTTCGGCCGCCATAACTCATTGTGTGGAAGTCGATGGCATCTGCGCCGATAAACGTTGGCTGCCAGCCAACGCGCTGGCCTTCTATTGCATCAGCCGAATCAAGCCAGGAAAACTGTGCCGGTGTTACGGGCGCACTCTCCCGCGCCATGAGTAACGCAAGCACCACTGGAAACAGTGCCATGACCAGCAGCGCTGAGCCGGGCACCAGTTTGTTGACAACCCCGGGCTCACCCACCAGGGTATCTTCTGTCGTGACCGGGATCTTTCTGTCGCGGTGATCAAGGTATCTCCCCACGACAAAAAAGGGAATCAGCATCGCCGTAAATACAAACCAGCCAAACGTCAGGTGATCCTGGACAATGGCATGTTCCATGCCAAGCTCGTTGCCCATGACCATAATCAGCACAATACGAATCCAGTTGCTGAAAATTGCGAGCCCAACGGCAAACAGGAAGAAGAAAGTGCTTTTTCCGAGATCCAGCCCATTGTAGTGACTGTAAAACAGGCTCAACAGCATGGAGGTCAGCAGGAAGCCCAGACCCGAACAGGCTTCCTCGACAATAAACTGCCCGCCAGGGAGCGTAAAACGAAATCCTTCCCGCAGCACGGGAATGTTCAGCCCGTTGAGCACACTCTGGGATACATCACTGGACAGTTCCTGTAGCGGAATCTGTAAAATGTTCCAGATGGGCAGCACCAGAGCAAGCGCAAATAGTGGTACACGCAATCTCAGCAACACCCGCCAACCGTAGGTTGCCCAGATACTGCCCAGGATGAGCCCGTAAAGCCCCAGCACCTGAATGAGTTGTACGTTGACAAGACTTGCTACCAGCCAGGCTGAGCCTGATCCAAGCGCGAACAACAGGCCCGGTACAGCTGGCCTGGGAGCCGGGCTCGCGATGAGCGCTCGATCCTGCCAGAACATGACTGCAATAACTGCCAGTGCCAGAAATCCATGGCTGTAGGGACCGTTACTCAGCCATTCAATGCTGATTGCCTCGAAGGTCCCCCAGAACGCAACAACCAGGCCCGCAACCAGTAGCAGGAAGACAATGTGGCCCGTCAAAAGTGAGGGTCGCTGTATTGCACGGGTGTCGTTCATCTAGATTCTTCTTTCGATCATGAGGGTGACCACCACTTCCTCGAAGCTCTCCGACGGCAGAACGTGGGCGCGCTCGTTATTATGGAAACCAATTCTGAACCGGGTACGTTGATTGGGGCGGAACACAAAATCAAGCGTGTCGTTCCTCTCGAGAAAATCAGACGGCGGAAGATTCTGTACGGTCTCAAACGAAGAGTCCCGGAATTCCCGTTTGTACTGCACATTCCAGCGCGGCGACAGTGGATACTGAACAGAAAGGTAAAAGGTGTGATCTACCTCGTCCCTTGTCAGGTTTTGGTAATCCGCTGCATCATAGACGGCACCCAGCGTTATCAGGCCCTGTGCCAATTCCCGCGTGACAAGCGCTTCGTACCTTTCCCGCAGGACTATATCCTGTGACGCAAAGTTCGCGTCACCGTTAACAGGTGCAGCATCAGGTGAAGTATTCAGTGACAGTCCCAGCGATGAGTCTGTCAGCTCGCGCGTGCCTGAAAACCAGAACCTTGTTGCCGCCAGCGTCACTGAAACCGTGCTGGCATAGTAAGCGCCCGATACCGAGGTGCCGCTTTCCCTGTCGATGGTGCTTCTGCCCACACTCAGGCTGAACTCATATCGCCTGCCCGCGCCCGAAAGCGTGACGCCCGCACGCTTTGACTTGTACTTGAGTACATCCACCTCAGAATCGGCATCACTCTGTTGATAGTTGAGCGCAAGATTAGTACCTGCAGACACCTGCTGGGATAAGCCCGCGCTGAACTGCATCTGATCAGTCTCTAAGGCGCTGCCGCTGTCGAAAGTGGAGGAGATATAGTTGGCTCCCAATTGCAGCCTCGTCCTCGCTCCCAGCGCCCAGTTCAGTTGCGGGCCGGTTCTGATGACGCCTCTGCGGGTTTCATTATTGGGTGTCAAGGGTTCCCTGGACTCCAGCGCCAGGCGGGTTCGGTTCTGGTAAAAGTCCCAGTAAAGCAGGTTCTGCGCAATCGTCAGACGGGCTGTGCCTGTACCCAGTATTTCTGTCCTGTCTTCAAAAGTCTCATGCCGGAATCGACTCTGGGAAGCCGAGTAGTTGAGATTGGCTGACAGCGAAGAATAGTCAAGGAGGTAATCAATGCGAACTGACGGGCGCAATTCGACCTCGGCAAGGCCGTTACCGGTGGCGGTCAGCAGGGGGTTATCACTACGCTCCGCGTCCAGCGAAACAAATGTTTGCATTTCATTGGCATGGGCTGCGCCAGGCAGGCATACGGATATTGCCAGGAGCAACAGCGCCAGAGCCATGTTTACTTGACTGCAAACATTGCCGGCCACTTAAGTTTCCCTGAGCACAACGCCAGCAACCTTCTCAGCACCAATCATCTCGATGGCTTCAGTGATCTGTTGTTCAGTCACGTCACCGGCTGTAATCTGGAAGATGACAAAATCACTGACATTGGAAAGAATCTGGACCTCGCTGGAGAGCCGCATACTCGGCGCATTGATAAACAGATACCGGTCTGGATAGCGCGCCTTCAGCTCCATGATGATCTGGCGCATTCTTTCTGACTCGAAAGTCTCGGTTCGTGTTTCTGTGTGGCTTCCCGAGGGTACAATCCTTAGCCGTTCAATACCGCTGTCATGCAACAACTCGCCGATGTCTTCCTGATCACTTTCGATAAAATCGATGAGGCCACGCCCCTCGGCACTTTCGCTGGTTAGCAGGTCCAATAGTTCAACGGTCGTATCACAATCTATAACAATAGATGACCTGGACCGGTCGAACGCAAACACGGCAGCAAGGTTTAGCGCCAGAAGGCTCGACTCATCTTCCTGACCAATCGACGAGATCAGGCAAACGAAGTTGTTGTACTCGGAAAGTCGCAGGAGTTTGTTGCGAAGATCCCGGTAGATATTGAGGATTTCAATATTCTCCATGCCGGGATAAATCACGCCGAGCCGATCTTTTTCCGCCTGCGACAGCGGCGGCTTGGCATTCATATCCCGAATGCGGTGCTTCATACCAGCGGCGAGCAGGGGATTACGCGGCCTGGTATCACTCATGGCCTAAAGGAAACTTAGGGCGATGGCGGCACCGGAATACATGACGACAAAACCGGCGAGCGATGCGGACACCACCCGCCAACTCTGGCCCCGCTTGCCAGTCGCGGGAATCACTGCAAGAACAATTCCGGGATAATGTTCCTGCAACTGCTCCGGGAACCGGATACGGTGGTCAAACAGTACAAACAGGACCAGCAGGCCAATGGGCATGAGTGTCCCCAACAGCGGGCCTGCCGCAGCAAAATACACAAATTGTACGCCGGCAGGTGTTACCGGGAAAACAGCAGGTTCCAACACCTTGTAGGTCACACCCTGCCCTGCCAGATCAAGCGTCATGGAGATTCGCGCTCTCTCCTTGCGCTCAAGCAGATCCTCGTAGATATTTTTTGTCACATCATAGTCGCGTGTCAGCTCCGACAACTGTGCCTGGTTTGCGGCAACCCGGCGCCGGCGCTCATACTGTTCCTTGAGTCTCGCCTCGTTGGCAGCCAGTCGATGGCGCTTCGTCTGAACATTAACCTTGGCTTCTGCGAGCTGATTACTCAGCTCTTCAAAAATCGGGTTCAGATGCCGCTCGCCTGCCAGATCATCACTTTCGCCGCTCTGGTTGGAGTTTTCCACTTCGACAATCGTACGTTTGACGTCCTGAATCTGGAACTTCAGGTCAACAACATCGGGATGGTTCTCGCGATAATTGAGCAGCAGTGTATCAAGCTGGGACTCGAGTGAGGCAAGACGCTCACGGTAAACCCGTGCGCTGTAGTCGTTGGAAGCATAACGATTCTCTGAGGCAAGTTGCTGCTCCAGGGCCGCTATCCGCACCTCTTCAGCTTCAATATCAATGGCAGTTTCGTCAATCATCAACTCCAGACGATTGATTGACTGGCTGACCTGGGATTCGACCCCGTCAACGTTGGCCGCTTCAAAGGCCTTGAGCGCGTTCTCCGCTTCTACCAACTGACTCTTGTAAGACTTCACCTGCTCATCGATAAAAGTATAGGCGCTCTTGCTTTCTGAACGTTTGTTGTCTGCACTCTCTTCAATAAACAGGTTGGTAATACGGTTGACAACCTTGTAGCTCACGTCCGGTCGGGTATGTTGATAAGACACCTTGATGTAGGTATCTGCCGGCGCTTCGATCACAATCTCATCGCGCAACCGCTTCATGGCGGCTTCCATGGCGTCTGAACCAGGCACCAGACTGCTGTCCTCAAATGCAGTCGCGATGACCTGCTGCAGCATTCGTGGCGAGAACATAATCTCACGTACAATTCGAATTCTTTCACTCTTCGGCATGGTCACCGACGCTTTGCCCTCGAGCAGGGGCTTGATGACATTCTGGTTGTCCGCATAAATCGTGATACTGGTCTCGTACTTGGGCTGGTAAAGTGCACCCGCCGCAAGCACACCAAAGCTGATCACCGCGGCCGCCGCAATCAACTTCAGGGCATTCCGGCGCAACTGCCGGAAACACTCCTTGATGTACTGGAAATAGATTGGGTCCATGTAATCCTAAAAACTCTTCTCGGGCACCGTGATGATGTCGGCCGGCAGCAATTTATAATTTGTCTCCAACTTGCCCC
The DNA here is from genome assembly GCA_047947185.1 of Pseudomonadota bacterium. Classification (GTDB taxonomy): domain Bacteria; phylum Pseudomonadota; class Gammaproteobacteria; order Pseudomonadales; family Azotimanducaceae; genus JANQJA01. The sequence goes on along the minus strand of CP170502.1, from coordinate 3,907,704 downwards.
TGGAGAGGATATCCTGCAGTTTCACAGGATACACCTTAAGTTCATCACCCACGTTGCGATATAAAAGCGCCTTGTCCGCATTTGCAAACGGTGTCACTCCACCCGCCAGCAAAACCAGGTCCAGCACAGTCAGCCCCCTTCGATAGACAATGGACAATGGACCATTGACTGCACCCGTGATCCGAACCCGCTGCAGGTACTCTGAACTCGAGGCGCTCAGGACGGAAACCGTCACCTGGGGTTCCCGTATGTAGGTGCTGAGCACATTGGTAATGGCTTCTGTCAGACTGCCAGTCGATTCCCCGGCCGCACTGACATCTCCCACCAGCGGCACAGCAATTGTGCCATCGGGCAATACGGTCGCCTGGGTTGACAGCTCCGGATTACGCCAAACGCTGACATTCAGTACATCACCCACACCAATCCGGTACTCATCCAGCAGCCCGGCTTCTGTCGGGTCTGTCAGATCCTCACCCATCACCGCATTGGGCTGCGGTGTTGATGCACAGCCTGCCAATACGAACAGGATCATCCCCGCTGCCAGGCGACAAACAACGCGATTCATGTCCCAGACTGGTTCCATACGATGACCACAGCAAGCCCGCTAAACCTTGCGCGATGTTACTAGAATTGCGTGGCTTTTCCCACGTAAACGGTTGAAGAACGCTGATAGACGCGACATTTTGCGGGATGGATGGTGAAGACCAAACCTGCAGGCTGACGCTCAGGCACACGGAATCTCCCGCACCCGAGCTGTCGTGATCTGCGCCTATTTCAGTTTTTTAGGATTTTTTTGTCGATTATTGCCGGGATTTATTGCAGAATTCAGAAATTCTGCATATTACGACAAGGTGCGAGTGTGATATTCCCAAACAAGGTGCTCGAAAACAGGCACGATCAGGATGGCAGATTATTGTGCTGGGACGTGGCAACCCTACATGCCAGCCTTGAAAGCGGCCAGTCCAAACGTACACTGGAACGGGACCTCAAGTCATTTGGGCTTTTGCCTGAACCCTTGCCACTGGATGCCCTCACAGATGACACCGGCCTCGCTCCGCGCATGCTGGTTGTTCGTGCACTCGATGCCGAAGCGCGGCGCAAGCGCTGGCAGAGCCTGGTCCTACAGGAACATCGGGCGCCGGATGACAGGCTGGTACTGTTTGCGAATGACGCCAGGTCAAGCAGACGTTGGGTGTTCCTGCCGGCGTCTGCCAATGATGAAACCCTGCTCACCGCGATTGACGCTCTCACGGGCGGCAAGAATGCGATTGTCTGGCCCCAGGGTGTACTGGCAGAACGCTTTCGCGCACTCGTGGCTACCGCGGGTTCACACGACCTGACGACGCCAGCAGGGCACAAATTGCGAATCGGTACAGTCGCGTTTCATACCGAGATTGCGCCCCCCATCTCCGCCGGCCCTGCACCGGCAGCCAGGAGCGGCCTCACCCACCTCGACAGGCTGGAAGCGGAGAGCATTTACATTATTCGCGAGGTGGTCGCCCAGGCAGAGAACCCCGTTATGCTCTACTCACTCGGCAAAGATTCCTCGGTCATGCTTCACCTTGCCCGGAAAGCCTTTCATCCAAGCCCACCCCCCTTCCCGTTGATGCATATCGATACCCGCTGGAAGTTCAAGGCCATGTATCGCTTCCGTGACCAGATTGCGAGCGAGGCCGGGATGGACCTGATTGTTCACATAAATCCGGAAGGTGTGGAAAAAGACATCAATCCGTTTGACCATGGCAGTGCTGTACACACTGACATCATGAAAACCGAGGGACTCAAACAGGCCCTGGACAAATATGGCTTCGACGTTGCGTTTGGCGGTGCCCGCCGCGACGAGGAGAAGAGCCGGGCAAAAGAGCGCGTATTTTCGTTCCGGACCAAAGCCCACCGCTGGGACCCCAAGAACCAGCGCCCCGAACTCTGGTCACTTTACAACGGCTACAAGACAGCCGGCGAAAGCGTACGCGTATTCCCGCTCTCCAACTGGACAGAACTCGACATCTGGCAATACCTCTACCGCGAACAGATACCTATTGTTCCCCTGTACTTTGCCCAGGAGCGACCTGTGGTCGAGCGCGACGGCATGCTGATTATGGTCGACGACGACCGCATGCGACTGCTACCGGGTGAAGAAATCCGACTCGAACGGGTGCGGTTCCGCACCCTGGGCTGTTATCCGCTCACCGGCGCGGTTGAATCGAACGCAGATGATCTCGCTTCCATCGTGCTCGAACTGCTGGAAAGCCGCACCAGTGAGCGTCAGGGTCGTGCCATCGACAACGATACAACAGCGTCGATGGAGAAGAAAAAGCAGGAGGGCTACTTCTGATGAACTCCCCAACAACACACGATCGCGTTGAAGAATACATCCAGCGCCAGGGCCAGCTTGATGTCCTGCGTTTCATCACCTGCGGTAGCGTCGATGACGGCAAGAGCACGCTCATCGGCCGCATGCTGTTTGAGGCGCAATTGATTTTTGAAGATCAGGTTGCCGCGCTCAGGAATGAATCCCGCAAGTTCGGTACCCAGGGCGGCGAGATAGACTACGCGCTGCTGGTTGACGGTCTGGCCGCAGAGCGGGAACAGGGTATTACCATTGATGTCGCCTACCGCTTTTTTGCAACCGACCACCGCAAGTTCATCGTGGCCGATACACCCGGTCACGAACAGTACACCCGCAACATGGTAACCGGTGCGTCTACCGCCGAAGTGGCGGTTATCCTGGTGGACGCCACCCAGGGGGTGCTCACACAGACCCGGCGGCATTCATTTATCGTTTCCCTGCTGGGAATCAAACATGTGGTGCTCGCGGTCAACAAAATGGATCTGGTGAAGTTCAGCCGGGAGGTATTTGACGAAATAACTGCAGCCTACGCTGAGTTTGCCGACAAACTGGCTTTTGACAGTGTTACAGCCATTCCGCTATCCGCCCTGCAGGGTGACAACGTCATCGAACGATCGCCGCATACTACCTGGTACACCGGTCCTACCCTGTTGGGGTTCCTGGAAACCGTCGAAGTGCGCAGTGCGCTTCTCGAACACGATTTCCGCTTCCCCGTACAGTGGGTCAACCGCCCCAACCTGAATTTCCGGGGATACGCCGGCACAGTAGTGGCCGGTCAGATTGCCAAAGGTGACGCTGTTCGCGTGCTGCCTTCCGGCGAGGTTGCGAACGTTGAATCCATTGTTCTTTTCAAAGACGAGCTTGAACGTGCCGAGGCAGACCAGGCGGTCACCATCACCCTGGATAGAGAAATTGATGTCTCCCGGGGTGACGTGCTGGTTGCCGCCGCAGCACCCTGCGAAGTTTCCGACCAGTTTGAGGTCACACTGGTCTGGATGGATCGGGAACCTGGCTATATTGGCCGCACCTATTCACTCATGCTGGGTACCCGACGCGTCAAGGCCACAATCACGCAGATTAAATTCAAGTACAACGTTAATACTTTTGAGGAGATGTCCTCCCACAACCTGGAGCTCAACGACATTGGTGAGGTGACCATCAGCCTGGACAACCCCATCCCGTTTGAAACCTATCGCGATTGTCGGGGCATGGGCGCGTTTGTCCTGATGGACAGGTACTCTCAGGCCACAGTAAGTGCCGGCATGATCAACTTTGCCCTGCGCCGGGCCCAGAACGTACACCGCCAGGCCCTGGTGATCGACAAGGAAGCCCGCGCAAGCCTGATGGGGCATCGCGGCAAGGTACTGTGGTTTACCGGATTATCGGGATCGGGCAAATCAACCGTTGCCAATGCGCTGGAACAGGTGCTGTACGCACGCGGGATGCACACCTATATCCTTGACGGCGACAACATCAGGCATGGACTGAACAAGGACCTGGGTTTTACCGATGCCGATCGCGTAGAGAACGTACGCCGCATTGCCGAGGTCGCCAAGCTGATGGTTGACGCGGGAATTGTCGTGCTGACCTCATTTATCTCGCCGTTCCGGTCCGAGCGTGACATGGCCAGGTCCCTGTTCGAGGACGGGGAATTTGTCGAGATATTTGTTGATGTGCCGCTGGAAATTGCGGAACAGCGAGACCCGAAGGGCCTTTACAGGAAAGCGCGGCGTGGTGAACTGCCAAACTTCACCGGCATCGACAGCCGCTACGAACGCCCGGAACATGCGGAGATCGAACTGAAGACCGCGGAGTTATCAACCGAGGAATGTGTGAAGCGGATTGTTGCTTACCTGGACCAGGTGCGGGGCTGAGATCTCTCCGTTCCGGCCCTGCGGGCCTCCAGTCGAGATGACACCCTCTATGTCGTCTCGACCGGAGAGAAGGGATGACACTATCGCTGTCGTCTCGACCGGAGCGGAGGGATGACACTATCGCTGTCGTCTCGACCGGAGCGGCGCAGCCGCGAAGCGGAGAGACCTCAATTTCCGCCCTCGTCAGCCAGCGGCAACCGCACGATAAAACGACTCCCAACACCTGGCTCACTGTTGACCGTCAACTGACCACCAAACCGCAGGATAATCTGCCGGCACTGGTAAGCCCCAACCCCCATTCCCTTGGTACTCTTGGTTGAGTCAAACGGCTTGAACAGCCGGTCCCGGATGAACGCCTCGTCCATACCTTCGCCGGTATCTATAATCTCGCAGACGGCGCTGTCACCATCTGCGGCCAACCGGACTTCTACCGATCCATCACGACCTTCACAGGCGTCCTGACCGTTGGAGATCAGGTGTGACAGCGCCATCACCAGCGCATCAAAGTCAGCCTTGACGCCAAGCACCTGATCACCTCCGACCAGCGTCGGCAGCGGTTTCTTGACCTGGGCACGCTCAACCGCTGTTGTGGCTGCAGCGGTCAGGGAGACGCGCTTGAGTTCTCCACCTGGCTGGTCGATATAGGTGTTCTGGCTCAACTTACGGATCATGCGCTCCATGCGTTTGACGGAGCTGTCTATCGTGTCAATGGCATCCGCGACAAACTCCGGCTTGTCGATGAACCGGGACGCGTTCTGCACCACAAGGGCCTGCTGTGCAATCAGGTTTTTCAGGTCGTGCATAACAAAAGTCGTGAACTGATGAAACGCTTCGAACTGACGCTTGACCACCATCTCCTCATACAGCGCCTGATAGCCCACAAAGCTGGCAACCTGGCGACTCACCATGCGAAACAGATCAAGATCTTCCCAGTCAAAGTCCTCGGTGATTGACGCAGGGCCGCATATCAGCACAAACCCGACCAGCACATTGTTGTTGGTCAGCGGCAAAATCAGGCGCGCATCCGGAATCTGCTTCAGGCTTTCCGGTATCAGTTCATTGTGGCGCGCAAGCTTCTCAGCCAGCGGCGTCAGCACAAATATCCAGTTACTTTCAAGTTGCCTGAAGAAGCCTTCCGCTTCCGGCGTCACCGGCAGCAGGTTCACCGCCAGATTGATCCTGTCTCGCGGCACAAGACCGCTGTCATCCCGCAGGAACAGGGCGCCACCCGTGGCATTAAGAATGGGTAATATCGCGTTCAGGGCAGCTTCGCCATACTCTCGCCGGTCTTCGCCGATCGCCAGCCGCTCACTGAGGTTGCGCCATTCGATGTTGTAGTCATATTTGGTACGGAACAGTATCTTGTCAATCCAGACACGGATGCGCGCCCGGCGCTGGGATGAAGCCAGGTAAAGTCCAACGCAGAGCGCACCCAGAAACGGCACAAAATGCTGCAGGATGAAGCTGTACTGGCCGCCACCCAGGCGCATAAGGTAGCCCAGCGTCGCGACGGCCAGCAGTACAAAACCGGCCAGAACCAGGCTCGTTGTGGTAAATACCGTCCCTCGGGAAAGTCCCAGCTTCCTTGGTCTTTCCTCGCTACCCATAAAGAAGGGAGCCGCCACCAGCAGCAGCGCAACGCTCAGGTTTGCCAGTTCCCGGCTTTGCAGCAACTGGAAAGTGATTTCACCATCCATCAGACCGCTGGCATAGATGTAAAGGTTAAAGAGGAAAAGTGCGCCCATTCCAATTCCGAGTGCGCGCAATCGTCCGGGGTTGTAGCGGATGAACTGTTCCAGCAACAGCAATGTACCCACGCAGGCATAAAGGTAAAGGTAGTAGACCCCTACACCGCTGCCTGGTGTGACAGAAATAAGCGCGCCCAGCGCCGCCGCAACCGGCGCCGACCAGAGTACAAGGCGACGTTGCTGGCCAATCACAATCAGGAAGGTTGTTGACCAGAAAGCCACGTGAAAAAAGTCAAACACGGGGTGCAGCCCGGAGACGGTACTCCAGATTGCTGAAACCAGAAGTACCGGGATGAAGGTCGTGCTTCCCGGTTTACGACCGATTGCATAGGAGACCGCTATCAGCAGGTACAATAACGCGCTAAGTGATGAGCTAACGTTGATCAGACTACTCAAGCAAAGGCCCGTTGACTCGGAATTGGCGTTCCGACTTTCTGATCTGTGATGCAACTTGTCAACCACTAAAATCTGACAATCTTCTCGTCATCGAAAGCGTCAGAGTGCGTTACAATTCTGCATTGCACTACAACATCCGGAAAAAGGGCCAAGGAACGTGATCAGCAAATCGAGCAAGCTAACCATTACCCTGCTGTCAGTGCTGCTGCTTGCAGCTTGTGGTGGTGGTGAAGGAGAAGAAACCCAGGACATCAGCACCTTTATTGCCAACGCCGACAGTTTCCAGGCGCAGGGGCAATACCGGTCAGCCATCATTGAGGCGCGCAATGCCATGCAGGCGGCACCCTCGGATGAGCGTGGTTATGTTGCCCTGGCCGGCATTTTTACCGATATTGGCCAGGCGCTTGAAGCGACCAAGCTGCTGGAAGAGGTTGACGGCACCTCGCCCGAATATTTCCTGACGCTGGGCCGGGCTTACCTCAACGCAGGGAAGGTGCGCTCCGCAGGTGACCTTGTTACTGCAAATATGAGCGCACTTGACGCCAAACCTGTAGAGCGGGACCTGATTGTAGCCGACCTGGCCGCCGCGCGGGGCAACCTGGAGGAGGCACGTAGTGGCTATACAGCACTGAGGGAATCCCCGGTTGCAGTGAAGGCAATCCTTGGTCTGGCGCGTATCGAGGCAAACCAGGAAAACCTGGATGGGGCCCTCACGCTTGCAGACGAGGCCCTGGCTCTGGCTCCCGATAACCTGGAGGCACTGATGCTGTCCAGCCAGATACGCACCGCCCAGGGCGACCTGGACGGGGCCGAAACCCTGCTGATGGACGCCGTCGCCAGTGCACCCGCGTCAGACATCATGACGCCCATCCGCTTCACCATGTTGTCCGCCTTGCGCGATATCCTGACGCGCCAGGGTAAATCCAGCGAGGCCATGATTTACTCCCAGCTGCTGGCCGAGTCCATGCCCGAGACCCAGCAGGTCAATGAAAACCTTCAGGCTGCCATTGAAGCCATTGCTGCCAGCAACTTTGAGGAAGCCCGGACACTGCTGGAGGCTGTGACTGCGGTTGCGCCCAATTCCCAGCAGGCCGGCACGCTGCTTGGTGTGCTCGAATTCCTGGAAGGCAACAGCCAGGCCGCCGCCAAAAAGTTTGAGCAGTACGTCGACCCGGAAATTGCCACTCCTACTACCCTGCAGATGTACGCCCTGGCCGAGCTACGGCTGAACCAGCCCCAGAACGTAATCGACAAACTCAAGAAAGACATCGATTCAGCGACCGATGCGCGCGTTGTTGCCCTTTACGGTATTGCCAAGGTCAGTGCCGGTGAACTGGAAGAGGGAGAATTGTACCTGCGCCGGAGTGTTGAACTGAATTCCGAAGACGTCAGGTTAAGGCTGCCCCTGATCCGCCTTTACAACATGACCAACCGTCCCGAAAAGGCCCTTGAGGAACTCGAGGCCGGCTATGACCTGGTGCCCCAGGAAGTCACGCTGCAATTTGCCCTGCTGCAACAGTTGGTGTCCATGGGACGCGCACAGGAAGCACGGGAATTCTCCAACTCACTGCGCGTCGCCAACCCGGATTCGGAAGAGACCCAGGTAATGGTTGCCAGCTACCTGGTATCCCTGGAGGAACTGGACGAGGCGTCCAAAGTGCTGGCCGCCATCAAGAACGAGAATTCTTACCCGAAGCTTTCTTTACAGGCCCGCATTGATCTGCTGAAAGAGAATTGGCCAGCGGCCGCCAACCGGTTCCGAGCGGCCATTAAGGCCGACCCAGCTAACGTTAATGGCTACAAAGGCCTGGTGACGGCGCTCGAACTCCAGGGCAAGAGCACTGAAGCACAGTCCGAACTCCAGTCACTGGCACGGCAATCCAGCGAGCAGGCACCGTCGCTTGTACTTGCCGAATACTACGGTCGCAACCAGAAATTTGCCGAAGCGCGCGCCGCGCTCGAGGGAATCAGCGACAAGACCACTCCGCAGTACATTCAGATTGAGCGAGCACTTACTCTCTCCGAAGCCCAGTCTTTCCTGCAGAAACGCGATTTTGCCGCCAGCCGCAACCTGCTGCTGGGCGCGCTCGGCGAGACCCCGGAAGAGCCCGGCCTGCTGGTCCTGCTAATTCAGACTGAGCTGGCCGCAGAACAACTTGGGGAAGCAGAAAAGGTCCTGGCCAGTCTGAAAGCAGTCCAGCCCGATGCACCCGTGGTTGATATCTTTACCGGGGACATTGCCCTTGCACGCGAACAGTACGGTGCTGCGGCTGCCGCCTACCTTGAGGCATGGCAAGCAGCACCCAGCGATCAGCTCGCCCTGAAACGCTACCAGGTCATGAGGGCTCAGACAGCGGCCCCGACAACCTTGGAAAGCTTTTTTGACGAGTGGCAGGCAGCAGCACCCCAGAGTGTGCTTCCCGGCCTCACGCGTTCAGGCCACTACCTGGAAAACGGGCAGATGGACAAGGCAAGAGCCGGCTATGAAGCGTTGCTGGCGGCGAATGCCAATATTGCCATTGCACACAACAACCTGGCCTGGATCTACGGCGAGAAGGAATTGGCAAAGGCACTCGCAGCCGGCAAAAAGGCACATGAACTGGCGCCAAACAGCGGTGAAATCATGGATACCTACGGCTGGTTCCTCTACCTCTCGGGTGACAAGGCAAAAGCCCGGGAGATCCTGGCAAAAGCAGTGGAACTGGTACCTGACAACGAGGAAATTCAGCAGCACTACAAAAAGGCGATGGAAGACTAGTTGCAAGGGCGGGATTTCTCCGCTTCGTGGCTACGCCACTCCGGTCGAAACGACGGCGTAGCCGTCGTACCGCCGGGCAATCCACCCTGTCATCCCGACCGCAGGCCGTAAGACCGTAGTACCTCCGTCATCCCGACCGGAGGCCCGCAGGGCCGTAGTGGAGGGATCTCGCCTTTCAACACCGGGATTTCTCCGCTTCGTGGCTACGCCACTCCGGTCGAAACGACGGCGCAGCCGTCGCCCCGACCGCAAGCCGTAAGGCCGTAGTACCTCCGTCATCCCGACCGGAGGCCCGCAGGGCCGTAGTGGAGGGATCTCGCCTTTCAACACCGGGATTTCTCCGCTTCGTGGCTACGCCACTCCGGTCGAAACGACGGAGTAGCCGTCGCCCCGACCAAAGCGGAGGGGCCTCATCGACGGCGCAGCCGTCGCCCCGACCGGAGGCCGCAAGGCCGGAGCGGAGGGAACTCAACGCCCGGAGTACCCCTCTTTGTGCTAAATGACTGACAAGCCCCGGTAAATTGCTGACCCGGAAAAGCTTACAAAACTTAACAATAATGTGAACCAGTTCAATAAACGGGTTCGCGGGTTGGGTTTATACTTTTTTTCCGAATACTCTCAAGGAATGAGTATGTTGAGTCAGGAGAAATTTACACAAAACGGGACCAGCCTCTACCCGGTTTCCTTGACCGGTCCCTCGCCGGCTGTCAGGCGCACCTTGGAACAGTTCACGTTTGAGGATGCACGCTCGGCAAACGCTGCTGCAGCCATGGCCTACACCGTGTTGACAAAAACCTCAGGACTGGATGTCCGACAGGGTTTCTATCATTCGATTAAAATGTCTGTCATTAAAGGCGAGCTCCGCGCAAGCAGCCTGTTGCCTTTTATCCTGTTTGAATCAAACCACCATATGGTATTTGTCGCTGTCAGGGACTACCTCTCACTGCGGCCCTGCGACATTGCCTTTGAACTCGCCGGCCTCGACGAGATCAGTCGACTCTTTCGCGATAACCGTATTGTCAACAAGGGTGCCGTGCTGGCCGGCATAGTCTCCATGTCTGACCAGCGAGTTTTTGGCCCCGCACGGGCCCTGCGCCAACATATGGCAGATCACGACATCAAGAGTTTTGCCAGGGTTCAGGATGGCTACATTCGCGCCTCCTCCTTTGAGTTCTGCCTCGAGTGGATGACGGAACTTCTGGGTGAGGGAGATGAAGCCGGGTTCAAGCACCTGGGTTGCAGCCTCATTGCCTCAATCGGGCGGGACCAGACAGGACTGGTGTACAGAACGCCAGCTGCAGAAACCGTTGGGTTCAAGGCCAGCGTACTTACGGAAACCACCACCTTTGGAGAGTTTTTTCTTGAGGTTAAGCCAGTGCTCGAAGGGCTGCTGCAAGCTTCACCGGCAAAACACCTGGTACAGAAGATCATCAACACCGCGCGGGACCATGTCCCCAGGGCACGCCGCCTTCGGCAGAACGGCTGACCGCTGCACTCATAAAACATAAAAAGCCCTGAACTTCAGGGCTTTTTATTGTCAGCCACTAACTCGATGCCTTCGCACGATTCCTGACCAGGCGAAATCTTCCCGAAAAAAAATGCCTCGCAGTGCGAGGCATTTACATTGATCCCGCATGGTTCCAGCGGCTAACGCCGTTCGGCTGTCCGGCGTTCTGTATCGCGACGCTGTTCAGCACGGCGATCCACGGCAGGACGAATGTTGACTATCCGTCGATCACTGACACGTCGGTCCGAGCGTTTGCGGCGGCTGCTTTCTTTCCGTCGATCCAGGTCATCCACGTTGGCTGACATCGGGTCTGCGATAATTTCAAGCATGCGCTCCACTGCCGGCATACCCAGCTGTCGCAGCGTTTCCAGCATGGGCCGCAATTCATCAAGCAAGTCATCAAAACGCATGGGCGCAAATGACTGGCTCTGAGAGAAACAGTAAGGTCCGAAATGGGACTGGCGCTGGTGCACCAGCAAGGTTGAATCGTTGACCACCATGGACGCGATGGCTGAGGAAACATGCACAGCTTTCTCGAAATTCCGGTCATCGGTCAGATCAACCAGCCAATCGATACAGAATTCAATAGAAGGCAGGAACAGGGGATTGGAAACAGCCCGGGCAAAAGCCCGCGTATCAGCAACGGCAACGCGGTCACGCACTGTCCTCAGCACCGCGCAGACCCGGCGATCACCAAAACATACCATGCCAGCAAAAGCGGCACCCACATTCCTGAATTTCCGTTCGGCCAGCAGATCCAGCAGAATGGCTGTGGCCAGCATGGGCTGCTCCAGGGTGCCACGTTTGTGTTGCAGGAAAGCACGTACCGCATCGTTAACCAGGTGATGATTGGTCTCACACTGGCAGAATGGCAGCAGCGCTTCAGCACCGAGGCCACCTGATTCAACTTCTTTCACGACGCAGAGAAACACCAGTTTTCTGGATTCGTCATCAACGGATTCCATGAAGGCGCGATAAATGATTTCAATGGTCGGCGTAAAGGCTGCTTCCGGCGTCAAACCGGGTGTACGCAGTTGTGTGAGCAACGCCTCAACGCTCTTGGGTACCTTTTCCGGAAAGACTTCCTCAATTTCCAGAATGCCCGGCGAATCTGAGTAGAGTGCCGCCCTGGCAAGGTTCGTATCACGCATCCGTTGCTTACGTCCCTCGAGTAAACTCATATGTCTGACTTCCCCATCTGACTTTTGGTTGTTTACGTTTGTAAGCGAATTGTAGGTTAGTCGGCTCTCCAAAAAAGCGAACTGAATCACAAATTGGAAAGAATCACAGTTCAAACAGCAAAAATCACACCATAAACCCCAACTCATTGTTTTTAATAGCTTTTCGAAAAATGCCGGCTTTAAAACTGACCAAAGTGTAAGCTACATCGACACTTTTGCCTGTTAATTGACCCTACTTGCTTGTCTGAGCCACAAATGGCCGTGGTAGACTCGTATGTAAAGAAATGACCAATCGCCCACCCGTGTCACCTCCCCTCAGAATCTGGTTCTTCCGATTGACCGCCATCCTGCTGGGTACACTGGTTGCGCTTCTTTTTGCCGAGGGTGTCCTGAGGCTAATCAGCAGCCACATCAGCGCGGCTGATGAGATGGCACCTGGTCTCATTCGGCACGATCCGCAACTCGGCTGGCGGCTATCACCTGGTTGGCGCGGCGAACACAGGACTTTTGACTACACCACAACCTACTCGACGGATGCGCGGGGCCTCCGCCAGAGTGACAGCGGACGCGATACCAGGCGGCGCGTGCTGGTACTCGGGGACAGTTTCGTTTTTGGTCTGGGCGTCGGCAACAGCGAAACTTTTGTGTCCTGCCTGAACAGGACCACAGCGCTTGTGTCTTTTGTGAATGGGGGTATCCCCGGCTACTCACCAGACCAGGTGATGCTGTGGGCACCCACCGCACGCCTGCTGTCCCGATCAACTGAAGACCTGCTGGTGGTCTATCTTGGTAATGACCTCCTCGACATTGGTGAGGAATACCCTTTCCAGGCGCCCTACGCAAAGCCTGCAGCGTCCTTGAGTCCAACTGGGGAGCTGCTGATGCTTCATCAACCCGTACCAGCCAGTCTCAAGAGCACTGGCTCGACCCGGGTCGCAGCCGACCTGATCGGCGGGCAGGCCCAATCCCTGTTTGCCGGCTCACAAATTATGCGGTTGCTGCGGGAAGCAGGGCTAGCGCGGGCAAGTGTGGACGAAGACGCTATCCTTAAGGCAAACGCCCCGAAGCTTGGCCTGTTTGCTGCAGTCTTGAGTGAACTGGAACAGCAGAATGGCAGCACGCTCACGCTGGCGATTCTGCCCGGTGCGAGCGCAGTACAAACCGCAGGAACCCTGTCGGCTGTTTACCAGGGCCAAATGCGCGAACAATTGCTGGCGCTGGCACATGCCCGGGACCTGCCGGTTATTGACCTGTTCCCGGCGTTGTCAGGCGACCGTGCTTTTTATTTTCCCAACGACGGGCATTTGACCCAATCAGGTCATGACCGCGTCTGTGAGGTCTTACGAGCACATTTTGTGGCGCATCAGGGATAACGGGGTAACCCTGCCTGCCTCCTTGATGCCTTTGGGGCACCTGAATGCTCTCCGGCTTACCTGGTTCCGTGTGAACTGCCCCTATTAAACCGGGGAACATCTGGTGATCAATCTACCGTGGCAGCTTCAGCGGTATAGGAGCGATAACACAAAGGCAACTCCCGCTTGTGCTCAAGCAACCGCTGAAGTTCCCGGCGATCTACCTTGCGGCGAATGCCAATCCTGCGGTCAGGGACAATCGCACCCGGCCGGGGACCGCGTCGAAACCGCTGACGCCGCTCACCCTGGTTACGCTTCTCATCGTAATCCACCGCCTCCGGATCCGGCATCTCCTGCACGTAACACTCACAACCCGCTTCCGCCAGCTTGATCATGTAGTCCATGGCAACCGCTTCGGTAACGTTCTTCTTGATTACCTGGGGTTTGCCGGAAAACAGCCTGGCCACCCGTTTTTCATCAAGGCGAAACAACCGGGCCATTTTGGCTCGCGTGGTTGCCTCGTCAAATTCGCCTGTCATGGCTCCGTCGAATACAACCTGGAAAAGGACTTCACTCATGTGATTCTGGGTAGTCGACATTGTTCAGTGCACTAAGATAACTTGGTCACACCATACGTCAAGCGTTGTTTTGTCCAGCCGGACTGCCGCCACAAACAGCCTCGTTACAGGCTAACAGGCCACAAGGGGTGCTGCCGTCGCGACGGCCCGCCTCATGCCTGCCGTTCTCACAGTAGCAGCCTGACAGGCCATCAGCCAAAATCGTCTGCCAAATGTCCTGCTCGCTCTGTTATATTGGCCTCAACCCTGCCAGCTTCAAGCGTCAATGCCATGCCCAATGTAGACCGCCCATTTATCATCGATATCGAGGCATCCGGCTTCGGCCCACATGGCTACCCGATTGAGGTTGGCCTGGCGCTGGAGCCTGGCGAAAAGTTCTGCAGCCTGCTGGCGCCACCGCCCATGTGGACCCACTGGGATGACGAGGCCGAAAAAATCCACCGGGTTGCGCGCGATATTCTCGAAACCTATGGCCGGCCCCTCGAGGATGTCGCCAACGAACTCAACTCGCGACTGCAGGGCCGCACCGTTTACAGTGACGGCTGGGTGGTCGACAAACCCTGGCTTTCAAAGGTGTTTGACACCACCGGCATCAGGCAGGACTTCAGCATCAGTGCACTGGAAATGATCCTCTGCGAAAAGCAGATGGAAATATGGCATGCGACCAAAGATGAACTGTTGGCGGAGATGCAACTCAATCGCCACCGGGCCAGTTATGACGCCTTTGTCATCCAGGAGACCTTTGTCCGTACGCGCGAGAAAACCCGATAATCCAGCAGCGCTGGTGCAACCAAGCCGCGCCCGAAAGCTGCAATCAAGGCCTCCGATGTCTACCGCTGGGAGCTCCCAGTGATTCAGATAATCGCGTGCCGGATCCTGGATGAAACCCACTCGCTGAACACCACTGTCAGTAAAATGCACAGCAGAATGACGGAAACCTGCTGCCAGGCGACAATGTTGATTGAGGACTGCAGCTCAAGTCCAATACCACCGGCACCTACAAGCCCCAGCACGGTCGACTCCCGAATATTGATGTCCCAGCGAAACACAGCCGTACCTGCAAACGCGGGCAGGATCTGTGGCCAGATCCCATAGGTCATCACCTGGGCACCACTGGCCCCGGTTGCCGTAATCGCCTCAACCTGGCTCACATCAATTTCCTCTATCGCCTCGTAGATCAGCTTTGCAAGAAAGCCGATGGAACGCAGCATGATGGCAATAATGCCCGCCAAAACGCCGGGGCCAAGAATAGTAACCAGCAGCAAACCCCAGATGAGGGAATTGATCGAGCGCGAAGCCACGATGACAAACAGTGCCAGCGGACGGACGAACCGGGTGGATGGCGTTGTGTTGCGCGCGGCCAGAAATGCCACGGGAGTGGCAACCAGGATGGCCAGCGCTGTCCCCAGGGTCGCGATGTTGATGGTATCCCAGAGCGGACGCCACAGGTCGGCAAGATACTCCCATCGTGGCGGCACCATGCGTGAACCAATGTCCGCCGCTACCGCCGGTGCGTCTTCGACAAAAAACCATTCGGTGTTCTCAGATATCACCTGCCAGCAATAGACAAAGGTCGCGACCAGCAGTAACCAGCCAAACCATCTCAGCAATCGCACCGACAGACGATGCTTTTGCCAGGTGAAGGTCTCGTGCGAATCCATGTTCACTGGACCCTCGCCCTGACATAGCCGGAGACGTATTCTGACGCCATCACGATCGCAATGATGATAAGGAGGATGGCGGCTGCCGTATCAAACTCGTATCGGTCGAACGCCGTGTTCAGGGTGGCCCCAATACCACCCCCTCCCACAATGCCCACCACCGCTGATTCTCGAAAATTGATATCAAGACGGTACAGCGACAGACCAACAATACGTGGCATGACCTGGGGCGCAATAGCGTAGTTCACCCACTGCAGCCAACTGGCCCCGGTCGCTTTGATGGCCTCCGCCTGCAGCGGGTCCATGGACTCAATGTCTTCCGCCAGCAGCTTGCCAAAAAAGCCAATTGTCGCCACCGACAGCGTAACCAGGCCGGCAAAGGGGCCAAATCCAAACATGGCGACAAAAAAAATGGCGAGAATCACTTCCTGGAAGCTGCGCGCACCGGCGATGATGGTGCGACATAAATAGTAGATGGGTGCCGGCGCAACGTTTCGCGCCGCCCCAAGACCAATAGGCAATGACAGCAGAATACCCAGCACCGTGGCCGCACCCGTCATCGTCAGGCTCTCGACCAGCCCATGGCTGATATCACGCCACTGTGAGGTAAAGTCCGGTGCCGCAAAAGCAGCCAGGAATATTGCGCCACGGGACAGCCCCTCGGCGATTCTCTCTATATCCAGGTTGATAGTGCCAACCGCCGCTGCCAGGTAAACCGCGGCGCCCAATCCCAGGCTCCAGCGGATCCAGCGGGTTGCAATCAGGGGCGGCGGTCGCCAGGCACCTGCATCAAACGGTACCTGCCTGCTGGTACCTGCGCCGGTACTCAACTTAGTCCGGCCATGTGTTCATCCGGTGATTCACCCTTTTTTGCAGTCACGGACACGCCACCTTCCCGGGTGGCGGTCCAGTCTTCTTCACCATAAATTTCGCTGAGGCGGGCATCATTCAGATCATCAGGTGTGCCATCGAAGACCACCTTTCCTGCCTTCAGACCAACGATGCGGGGCACAAACATTTTGGCCAGTGCGACATCATGGATGTTGATAATCGCTGCCAGGTGTTTTTCTCGGCAGATTTCGACAATGAGCCGCATGATCTGGCGTGCGGTGCGCGGATCAAGGCTCGCGGTTGGCTCATCAACCAACAGCACATCCGGATGTTGCAGCACCGCACGCGCAATGCCCACACGCTGCCGTTGCCCACCCGAGAGTTCATCAGCACGCTTGTTGTAGTGACCCTCAAGATCAACCCGACAGAGCAGGTCATAAGCCTCCTGCACCGCCTCACGCGGGAAGCGCCGCAGGAAACTTCGCCAGAAGCCAACATAACCCAGCTGACCGGAGAGGACGTTCTCCATCACCGTGAGCCGTTCTATCAGGGCGTATTCCTGGAAAATCATCGCCATTCGGCGCCGTGCCTGTCTGAGCCGACGCCTGCCCAGGGCCGTAATATCCAGGTCTTCCAGTAACACCTTGCCCGAGGTCGGTTCCACGAGCCTGTTCACACACCGAATCAGGGTGCTCTTGCCGGCGCCGGATGGGCCAATCAACGCGACCACCTGCCCAGGCGCAACCTTCAGTGATACCCCGGCAAGCGCCATGTCGCCGGTCGCATAACGTTTGCAAAGATCCGTCAGCGTCAACATACCGGCTTCGGGACCTTTCCATTCGGAGGCTCAACAAGTTCTATCCAGATACCGGTCGGGTCACGGGCAAACGCCAGCCGGACGGCACCAAAGTCACGGGGTGGCACCGCAAAATCGACGCCGCTGTCAATCAGCGCCTGATACTCAGCATCCAGGTTGGTGGTGTACCAGCCGATATGGTCAATACACCGATTGTCGGTAGGAGTAGCCTGCATCGGGAGAAAATAGATCCGATAGGTATCCCACGCAAGCCCGCGACGTTGCGGGTCAAAGTCGCAGGTACAGGCCTCACCACCAAAATGAGTGTGATACCAGTCCGCCAGTTCATCCGGCGCGTCTGCCGCAATGTTCAGGTGGGTCTGGGCAAAGGTATCACCCACCGTCAATTCAAGCTGCATGCCAAACGGGTCTGTGGCCAGCACAGTGCCAGATGCCTGCACCGCCCTAACATTGGTCAAACCGGTGATTGTCGCCACCGACGGGACTGTAAAACCCAGGCTAAGGAGTCTGCTTCCCGTCAGGGGGCCGGCGACCGCGTCCCCCTGGAACTGCATCAGGTTTGGACCATACATCAGGTTTTCCGAGCGGGGTGTTGGGGTTTTTAATGTTGCACCCAGGTACTGTTCATACCAGCTTGCTGCCCGCTGTCTCTCCGCCATGGTGACATGCACGTGGTGCCAGGGAAACTGTGGTTCAACGGCAGGCATAAGAAACCTCGTTGGCGCGATCAATGCTGCGAATCACCTCCCAATACTGCTTGTATGTAATGGGGATAAACTGCTCTTCACCCGATTGCCTGAACTCTGCCAGCAGTTTGGTGCCGGTCCAGTCAAATGTGGAGAAAGCCAGCCGTACTTTCTCAGCCAGCGCCGGCACAAGGTTGTAGACATGACCAAAGGCAGTGGTTGGAAAAGTCTGCGAGCGGTAAAGCACGGTCACAGCGGTGGGGCTGATGACACCCCGGGCCACCATTCTCTCTTTCACCGAGTTGGCGATTGCTCCCACCTCATAATCCCGGTTCACCACGCCGAGCAGCGTGTTGTCGTGTTTACCCGAGAAGGTAAACTGGTAGTCGCGCTCTCCCACCAGGCCAAACTCGCTCTCCAGAATGGCGGAGGGGGCCTTAAATCCGGAGTTCGAAGTCGGGGATGAAAACGCAATGGTCTTACCCCTGACCTGGTCAACCGAGGTTATACCGCTGCCGGGATAGGTGATGAGTTCCATTTCATAACCAAAACTGCCATCACCCGCGGCCATCATCGTGAAGGGCACAAATCCCGCGCAGTTGACTGCCAATGGCGTTGAGCCAGTATTGAAACCTGCCACGTGCAATCGTCCTGAGCGCATGGCCTCAATCTGGGCGGCGTTCGACTGTACCGGGAAAAATACCACCCGCTTGCCGGTCACCCTGGCAAGGTGGTCAAGGAACTCGGACCACACCTCGCGATAGACGGCAGGGTCTTCAACCGGTGTGTAGGCAAAAATAAGCGCCCGCGGATCCAGGAAGTCACCCGCCGGTGCGTCTGCAACCAGGTCATTGTTGACGTCGCAATAACGTTCATCAAGATCACCACGCGGGCAATCAGCCGCGCGGAGGGTTCCGAGCGGCAGCAGTAATAACACAAGCACAAGTGTCTGCAATCTCACGTGGGCACTTCCAACATATGGAACCGTTAGACTACCACGACCCATGTTCGCAATCTTGTCGCGCTACAATAGACGAAACGCTCATTTTCTGGAGCTATTGTGGCCCGCAAGTATCCGAGGTACTCGATCTTTTTTATCGTCGTGATGATTGTTATGGCACTGGGGCTGCTCTGGTCAGCCAGTAGCGAAGCCAGCCACGTTGTCAACGATCAGCAGCTCCCCGGCGAGTTCTGTCATCCCGACCGTAGTGGAGGGATCTCGCTGTTGAGGCTGAGGTTTCTCCGTTCCGCGGCTGACGCCGCTCCAGTCGAAACGACAGCTACGCTGTCGTCTCGACCGGAGTCCCGAAGGGACGTAGCGGAGAGACCTCGCTTTTGGGGACCGCAAGCAAAAGATCAGGTGGGCAGAAAATGTACCGGGTAGCTGATTTTGGTCACAGCGACATTTTTTTCACCAAACTCGAACAACTGCACGCGGCGTACAATCTTGTTGATCGTTTCCTCGTCGCCCAATTCCGACTCCAGCACCTGGCAATCGGATACGGACCCATCGGGTTCTATCACCAGTTCCAGGACAACCTTACCCAGCAGACCCGGGTTCTTCCTGAGAGCCCGGTTGTAGATCGCATATATTGCGCCTTTGTTCGCATCAAAAACGCGCCGCACTTCTTCGATACTGCGCACGGAAACATTTTCCGTCCGGACCAACCGAACGGCCCCGGTCACCAACATGTCATCTTCAGGCGGCGCCTCCACCAGCGTGGTTTCTCGCCCGGCAAGTGCTATCCCGCCTGTTTCACGGGACAAGTCAGCAAGGTTTACACTCGCCTCCCGACCGCCCCTGGTTGAGGTCAGCAGGGACCGGTCGACTGAAGCGGCTTCACCCGATCCCTGTCGGATTGCTGCCGCATCATTCAGCTTCGATTTGTCGACTGCAGCACGCATGTCTGCAAGATCATCCCTGAAGGCAAGCAGTCCAGATACTGCTGCCTTCTCCCTTGCCTGCCTAACCGTCTGGGGAGTCGGCGCCTCAATCACTTCGGGTTTCACCTCCTCAACTACAACCTCCGGTTCCGGTACTGCCGGCACGGGCTCAGGCTCTGGCAGCACAGCGGGTGGCTCCGGCCTGGCAAGCACTATCTCTGCAAGCTGCGGGGGCAGCTTTTCCTGCAGTTCGCGTGGTATCTCGGGAAGGCTGATCCAGGGAACAACAAGCGCCACTACCAACGTCAGGCCGACAAATGTGGCCAGCAACCGTCCAAAGTTCTTCTCTTCGCGGCTGTCTGCCCAGGGAACAGAAATCACGTATGCCGTCATCTGGTCATGCCTCCGCTTCGCTGACCCGGTTGACCGCAAGTGCTATCCGGGTAAATTCAGCCTGCTGGCAGGTAAACATCACGCGCTTCAGCAGTTCGTAAGGCAGGGCGCGATCACCCATGATGGTGACAGCCCCCTCAAAGCCGGCGGGGTCTGGCAGGGCAGGCTTACGTCGGTTTGCCTGATGGCGCAGTTCTTCCGCCAAACCCTCGATGACCAGTTCGTCGTTGTCCATAATCTCATTGATGCTGGCGACACGTCGGCCCTGCACAATCAGGTCATCTGCGCTGACCTGGATTGAAACGCGTTCCTCGGGCCGTTGTTCTGCAACCGAGTCTGGCAGTTTGATGGCACTCGTTGTTTCCAGCACTTCAACCTCACTCGAATTCACCATCAGGAAAAACACCAGAATGGTAAATATGTCCATCAACGAAACGAGGTTAAGGGAGGCTGGCCGCCCGGCAGCAGCGGCCCTGCGTTGTCTCACTCTGATTGCGGTCATATCAATAACTCCCTCATGTCATGACGCGTCCGGCACGTCACCAAGAGACAGGTCCGGGAAAAGTTCAGCCGAGACGTACTCACCACCCACCAGGGCACGGTGAACTCGCATGCTGTCCATGACAAACACCAGCGTCTGGTACTCTGTATCCGGCTCCAACAGGATGGTTGCGTCGCGCTTCTCCGGCAGGCGCCGTTTGATTTCACGCATCACATCCGCCAGACCCGCAAAATCGTGTTGACCTGTATCCGTGCGTGGCAATCGCTTGATTTCACTTCTGCCATCAGCAACGACCAGCACATCATCCCTGATCTGCACCTCCAGATGCACAAGGTCCGGATCAGCCGCACCGCCACCTTTTGCAGCAGGAAAGTTGAGCTCAATGACCGTGGTATGAACAAAAACCATGGACAGCAGCAATACCGGCACCAGCACAATCATCAGGTTCATGAATGGCGTGACGTCCAGCTCCGGTGTTTCCTGTACCCGCTGGCGCCGTTTCTGGCGAAGACTCATGAGATTGTCCTCAGGCTTTGGTCGGCGCTGCGGTTACACGGGGCACGTCAGCCTCACTGCGTTCCCGCTCCATAAAATTCAGGAATTTCACCATGGCAATATCCAGCCCTTCGATAATCGCCCGGGTTTTTCCCTGCAGATGTGAATGTACAAGCAGTAACGGAATTGCCACCATCAGGCCAAATGCCGTGGTGTTCATCGCAATTGAGATACTCTGCGAGAGCAGGGTCGCCTTCTCGGCGGGATCGGCATTGGCGACTGCCGTAAACGCCGCAATCAGTCCTATGATTGTGCCCAACAGTCCCAGCAGCGTCGCAATATTTGCAAAAGTGGCAAGATAGGGCGTGCGTTTTTCGATCTGGGGCAGTGCTTCCAGCAAACCTTCCTCCATGGCGTATTCAACATCCTGGCGGCGCCGTGATGTCTGCATCCGGGCCAGCCCCTCGCGGTACAGATGGCTCACCGCCGAACGCGGTTTCTGTGTCAACTTCAGCAACTCGGGCAGTTTGCCACCGACAAGTAAGGGCAGTAGCTGATCAAAGTCCGATCGGTTGGCTCGCATGGCCCGTGCCAGAAACAGGTAACGCTCCAGCGCAATGGCAAGCCCTATCGCGAGTACAACGGCAATGGGGACCATAAACGGTCCACCATTCTGGAAAAATCGAATTAACGTGGTGACAAAGTCCATGATCTTTTACTCCTTTGTGGGTGTTACTGAACCCGGTTGACTGACAAGTTCACGCAGCGCTATCTCGCGCTGGTATTCCTGGGGGAAAATTGGCTGCATCAGACTGTCCTGGCCTACAGGCGGCGGTAGTGCCCTGGGGGGCTCACCAGGTTCGTTACGCCACGGCAGGATATAGAGCACCCGGGGTAACTCCTGGTTACCTGAAATGACCGTTTCGTCCAGATAAATGTGATCCCGTTCTTCGGCAAACGCCGGTGGCATGACCAGCAAAGTAGCCAGCAACACCAGACCCGGGTTCCGGCAACAAAAAAAGGCGCATTCAGCGTTGAGCCACGTGACCCGTAAAACCCTTTCGAAGACCGTCATGAGAGCTTTCATCAATGTTCTCCAGCCGCAAGCTGTTGACTGGCATCAATGCGCCGATTCAGTTCGCCAATCCAGACTGACACACGTTCATCAGGAACAGCAGACAGTGCCTGATAACGCTCATAGGCCGTTCGCGCGGCGAGCAGGCGTCCCATGTAAAGTTCATACAGGACGCCAAGACCAAGGTAGGCTTCAGCAAAGTCCGGATCCTCGGTTGTGCAGGCAAGAAGACTGGCCTCTGACGCCTCAAACTGAAACTGATCCCGCTGCAGTCTGGCACGATGAAGGTAGGCCCGACATTCTGCTGGCGCAAGGGCAATTACCTGGTCTAAGAGGGCAATGGCATCACCAGTGCGACCTGTCATGGCGAACACAACCGCAAGATTCATATAGGCATTGGGGAAACCCGGCTCAGTCTCCAGGAGCTCCTGATACAAAGTTTCAGCCCTTTCAAGATCGTGACTCTGCAGTGCCTCGTTTGCCGCATCAAACAGCGCAACAGTGGCGGGTGATGGGATTGGCAAAACAGGTTTTTTGCCAGCAGCAATGTATTCAGAACCTTCTGATGCCCGCTGTGGCTTGGGGTCAAACTTTGAAACCGGGTGAGTGCTGGCGCAGCCGCCCAGCGTTAACAGGAACAGGATGGCGCAAATTGCGAGCGGCGTTTTCGCAAAAAAACAGTGCTGCATGGTTCACTTGTTCCTGTAGCTTCGTAACTGGAGCTTACAGTTTCCGCTATCGCAAGGACCTCGTGCCACTCGAATTGTCAGGATTGTGAGGCGGTTCCGGCCGCGATTGTGATGCGGAACAACTTTCGATGCTAACAGCAAAACAGGGTGGCGTAAGTCCTTTTCATGCAAGGGCATTCATCTTCAATTTGCTACCGCTCAAGGTTAGACTGCCGGTTAGTCGCAGCAGGCAGGGCAGGAGTTTCGTGGATATTGAAAAGCTTTTCCGGAGTATTTCGACAGATCTCCACTTCGAGAGCGAAGCCGACTACAAGCGGGCCTGGCAACAACGGATGCCCCAGCGTAACCTTTTTGTGTTGGCCTTCGAAGGCGGTGCAATTGCTGATCGCCTGTCATATGTCTTTCTGGCGGCATACCAGGCTGCTGTCCGCTACTGTTTTCCTGTGGCCACTGATGACACCTTTTACGCTTTTGCGGCATCCGAGGACCGGTCGGGTAAGTTACCCGGCGCCCAGATCCGTGACGGCAGGCTCTATGGCAGCAAGACCTGGATTGCGGCCAGTGCCTGCGTGGACTGGCTTATCGTTACGACCGCAGGTTCCTGCCTGCTCGTCAGCGCAAACAGTCCCGGCGTAACGCTGGATCACGGTGCACCGAAAACCTTTCTGCCGGACCTGAGCCAGGGCAGGGCCCACTTTAACGGGGCAGATTTTGAAACGACGGAGATGCAGGGAGAATTTGGGCTTGCCGAGGCATTTTTTGTCACCAGCGCCGCCGCAGGTTTCCTTGCCCGGGAGAATTTCCGCGGGGAAGACGAAAGCAGATTTCAGGCGGCACTGGCACAGGCGACGGTGCTGGAGACGCTATACACCGCCGGTATCGACAGCAACCTGGCACAGTTCACGGCGGTCTATGCAGCGATAAAGTCGCTCGGAAAACAGATGGCGTCGAATACCCTGAATGAGGGCCAGGCTGAGGACTGGCAAAACAATGGCCGGTTGCTGGGCATGTACGGTGGTCGACTCCATACATGATCGCTATCCTACACCCTACCAGGCGCCGGGATACCTGGAAAATGACATGGTCGACGAACTCGCGTTCGTCAACTTTCCTGCGCGATGTGAGGGGTCTCGCCAACGACACCCGCCCGCAGGCGAAGATCGACCCCCACCGGGCAGTGATCTGAACCGGTCACGTCAGGCCAGACAAAAGCCTGGGTAACCGCTCGATCTGCCGAAGGTGAAGCCAGAAAGTAGTCAATGCGCCAACCCACGTTCTTTTCCCTCGCACCACCAAACTGGCGCCACCAGGTGTAGTGGCCTGGCTCATTCCGGTGGCGCTGTCTGAATGAGTCAACCCAGCCGGCCCTGATCAATTCGTTCAGCTTGCCGCGTTCCTCGGGCAGAAAACCGCTGTTGTTTCGATTGCCGGCGGGTCTCGCCAGGTCAATCTCCGCGGGCGCGGTGTTGTAGTCTCCGGCAATCAGCGTCGGGCCGTAACGGCGACATTGCGCCGCGCGCCTGAATACCGCGTCAGTAAAAGCCAGCTTGTAGGGAACACGGCTGTTATCGCGCTCCCGGCCACTGCCTTTCGGAAAGTATACGCTGGCAAGCGTCAGGCGCCCAAAGCGCACTTCGATGTAACGTCCCTCAATATCAAAGATTTCCTCACCCAGCGTCGTGCTGATACGCTCCGGCATCCTGCGTGAGTAGATGGCCACGCCGCTGTATCCCGGCCTTTCGGCTGCATGAAAAAAAGTATGCCAGCCTTTGGGCGCCCGAATTTCGTCTGGCAACTGCCCCGGAAAGGCGCGCACCTCCTGCAGGCAAACGACATCAGCGCCACTTGATTGCAGGAAATCAGCAAATCCCTTTTTCGCGCAGGCACGCAGCCCGTTGACATTCCAGCTCACGATACGAAGTGGCGTGGATGGCGTGATCTCAGGCACCGTCACCGCCGAGCGACGTAACAAATTCGCGCACAGCCCTGCGACTGCGCAGCCTGACAAACCTGATGTGAGCAAAGTCTTCACTTTTCATGGCAGTCTCGTAGCCCCTGCGCACCCGCGCCAGGTTGGTGAGGGACCACCAGATTACCGAATCCCTGCTGAAAAACGCCTTGCGAAACGATTCCCGGTTCCCGGACCAGAGCTCTTCCTGCCGGAAGACGCGCCGCAGCGTTCGACTGATCACCTGGTAGAGAATGACCGCATAAGGCAGGTCCAGCCAAACTACAACCTGAACTCTCTGCCATTTGATAGGAACAGTACGCGAGTAATTCCCATCCAGGACCCAGCGATCCGAATCCAGGGCAGCTCTCACCCGGACCAGAAATTCCTGCTCCGGGGGTTCCTGCCAGTCGGGCCCCCAGTAAAGCGCGTCCAGCTCAATTCTCGGCAGACCAAGATGTTCAGCAATCAGGCGACCCAGGGTTGACTTGCCACTGCCACTACTGCCGACAACATTAAAGCGAGTGAAGTCCTGAATGCCCAAGATTGCGTCCGGAAAGTGCGGGAGTTGATTCTATCGGGCAATGATCTGGCCTCCAAGTCGGTGCCTGTCCGCTTCCGGTCGCGGTACTTTGTTGCCCGATAAACCTGCGCAGAGCTTGCCGAAAGTCGCCCGTCGCCGGGCCACTCCCGGGGTCCCACACTGAATCCAGGGAGGCTCGGAACAAATAGCCACAACGTCTGCCTGTTCAGAGTCTCCCTAATACAGCACCTGCAGGGCAGCAAGGGCAGGCTCATCGCGGCGATACCGTCCCGGTGACAATCGCTGCAATTCAGCAAGACTCCGGTTTATCCAGGGATCCCAGGCATTACGCCAGCCTCTTTGCAGGTTGATTTCATGCAGTTCGATCGCCTGCTCCTCAAAGGGAAAAGCCTGTTCTTCCAGCAGGAGTTCATACTGTTCGAGTTCCATGTCATTCAGGCCAGCGGGACGGGCGGAGGCCATCAATGTACTGGCCAGGGACTGGTAAATGGTACCAATGGAAAAGGTTGCTGCGGTGGTCACTTCAGCTACCTCATAACCGGCGGCCTTCTCAAAAGCCGCTATTGCCGCAGCCATCACCTTGCGCTTGGCTTTCAGGCTTTTCTTGAGGGGCAAGGTCAGTGTTGCCCGCTCAAAATCTGCCAGCCTGTCCCCGGCCAGGGTCAGTGCCGCTTCCGCCGCCAGTGAACGAATCCTTGGCGTAATGTCTGCCGTCGCAAGACTGTCATACATTTCAGTCTTCTTGCGGAGCCAGAAGGCTCTTTTGGTTGGCTCATCTGACTGCTGATAAAGCAGGTCCAGGTGATGCATGGCTTCCATGCGTAGCGACACCGGGACTGCATAACTGTGGGCGTAATTGCGGAAAGTTGCGATGGCAGCGCCGCTGTCCCCAGCGGCCAGGTACAGTTCCCCCATACGGTAGAGGGCCAGCCTGCGGGTTTCATCATCCCGTTCCCGGTCCGCCTGCACAATTTCCAGTTCCCGGGCCGCGTCCGCGAACCGGCCGCTCGATTCGAACAGGCTTACCAGGCGCAAGGGTATCTCACCGTTCAATTGGTGATGTGGGTACCTTGCACGAAATGCTGCCAACTGATTGATTGCCTCCGGTACTCTGCCGGCAAGTTCATAGAGACCAGCCACATCGTACATGGCCGCAATCGCTACGGGATCGTTGGGCGCAATCTCCAGCAGTTCGGCATAGCGTGCTATGGCAACATCCAGATTACCCTCTGCCTCCGCCAGCTCCGCCTGCCGGAATACGGCGGCCAGCAACCGCGACTGAATACCATCGTTGGGATCCATCACCAGCAGACGGCGATAGCGGGCCTCGGCAACAGCATAGTCAAGCAGCTCAAACCAGCTATGGCCCGAAATCAGGAGCGCCGGTGCTTCCAGGTCTCCCAGGGTCCAGTTTGCAAGGGCCAGGTCTGCAGCTTCTGCGGCGCGAACATACTGGCCCTGGTCAAACAGCAACTGCGCTGCCTTGAGTTGGCTCGTGGCGGCCCTGTCGTCATCCGGATAGCGGCTGGCAAATACCAGGTTGGCAGTCACGCGCTCCTCAAGCAGCGGCAGGTTTGCCGTCGCAGCCCAGGCTTCGGTCGCGACCACAACAGCATAGTGCGACTCCCTGACCCTCCCATGATCCGGGTAAACGTCAATGAGTTGTTGCCAGGCGCCGATTGCCCCGGACCAGTCCTCTGCGGCATTAAGGCTCTCGGCCATCAGGAACAGTTTCTCAGCAGATTCCTCCTCACCGACAAAGTTGTCGAGCCACCGTTTGTACCAGGCGGCGGCGGCCCGGTAATCATCTGCCGTGGCACTCGTCTGCGCCCTGGCATGTGCCAGGGCTGAAAAGTAGTCCACATACGCCATTAAGGTATCACGATAGGTAGCAAACACCGCTTCACCATGCGCTTCAAAAAAGGCAGAAGTACGCTCAAATCGATTGATAAAATCGAGCTTGCGAGTTGGCAGGTCATCCACAAATCCAGCACTTCGGTAGGTTTCAATGACCTCGAGGTAAATCTGCGGTGCCTCGCGATGCATGGGGTTATGTTCGATAAAGGTCTCCCAGGTCAAGGCACTGTCCGAGAACCGTTCCTTTTCCCGATACCAGTCACCCAGGGCGCGATAGAGGTAAGACTGCCACTCCGGCTTGTCCAGCTGTGCCATGTAATCTGCCAGGGTCGCTGCGCCGTCCAGGTAGTCGAGTGCCAGGACCGCCATGCGTGTGGCATCTGCAAGCAGGTCTGCTTGCCTGGCAGGCTTATCAGTCTGGAGTTCAGCCAGTACAGCAAGTGTCGGCGGCAAAGCGCTGTCAAGATCACCCTGCTTGAAGCGGGACCAGCCCAGCATATATTGGGCATGTAACTGGTAGGGGCTGTCTGCAACTGCGACACGTTCGTAGTCGTCTGCAGCAGCAGGGTAATCGCCGGCGGAAAACAGCAGTTCAGCGCGGCGGAAACAGGCTTCGTTCACCTCAGCAGGATTCCGGCTTTCGGCAATAATGCGATCGAGATTGCTGCGCACCGCAGCGGGATCACCCGTCAGGTCATATGCGTAAGCCAGTTTGTAACGCAGGGTAGTCAGGTCCTGGCGGCTGCCATCCGACGCCGGGGTATCAATGATCGACAGTTCACTCGTCGATGAATATTGGTCTCCTCTGCCTGCTTCAGGCACTTTAACCTCTGCTGCCTGCAGCACCGAGCGGATCGCGTCAATGGCAACATGGAAGTCGACAACCTCACCAGCACCTGCCGCATCGCTGGCACGCTGCAGTTCAAGCTCCGCAATCCGCCGGCTGATCTCAAAGCGCTCGGCAGTGTCGGGGACCTGGGGTAAGACTTCCCGGTACAGGGAAAGCACTGTTTCCCGGTCAGGTGCCGCCTCCCGCATCGCAGGCCTGACCTCAGCGGCTTTCATACCCACAAGCTTTGTACCAATCTGGCCCACGCGCGGCGCTTCCGGTACTACTGCACGGGTACCCAACAGGCCACAACCACCCAGGCACATGCTGGCCGCCAGCCACAAGAACGGTAACCTGAACCACCTCATGGGTGGACCTCCGCCGCCAACAGCCGGGCATCACCAAGCCTCGCCATCGCAAGCCTGGCATATGTCACCTCACCTTCTATAGCGGCTGCTTCACGCTCGAGGCCCTGCAACAGGCCCGCAATCAGCAGCTGACCTGTTCCCTCCACCGCGTGTCTTGTCGACTCCAGCAGTCTGCTGGTTCGATCACTCAGAAGATTGATCCTCTGACTGACCGAGCCCGCTTCGCCCAGCTCATGTGCTGCCACAAGCACCCGTTGAGCCCTGCCTTCTGCTTTTGCAAGATCAGCAAGCAACACCTCAAGCCTGGCCTCCTGCTGGCGAATTCGTACCGGTAAACTGTCCGCAATGGTGTAGGTGACACGACCCTTAAGTCGAGCAAGGCGCTGATGAGACCTGTCACGGGAAGGAAAGCGATCCAGGGTTTCTTTCAGTTGATCAAGTCTTGCGAGCAGGCGACGCTCACTTTGCGTGGCAAATTCTACAGGGCTCGACTCACCCCGCCGGGCGGCATCAAGCATGGCCTGTTGTGCTGCAAGCGAACAGCGTTGTTGCGCCAACTGTTTCAGGTAATCATGCCGAGCGAGTCGCATGGCGTTATCGCGTATCTGCGACTGCCGCTCTGCGTCGACACCCAATAGTATTCCAAGATCCTGCTGATGCTGTTGCAGCCGGGCCTCTGCCAACCCGAATCGGCGAAGTCGCAACGCCAGGTCAATCGTGTCTTCACTGACAAGCCAGCGGGACCAGTCATCATGGCCAAACATATCGCTGAGCGACGCGATGAGTTCAGGCTCGGTATCTCTTTCCACCAGCGCGTGTGCCAGTTGCATTGGCGACACATGCTTAATTTGCTCCCTGGCCAGTGCAAGTTGCTCGCTTCTGTCCATAAGCCGCCGGGCAGCTTCCCGGTACGCCAGAAATGCCGGAGCCTGGCCCGAGGACAATTCAATTGCATACGCCAGTCCAACGTGCGCCTGCCTGGCAGCCTCATGCCAGGGATACTTCACCACCAGAAACTGCCAGAGCCTGGCAGCCTCCGCATAGCGCGCCTCATTCATCTCAAGTTGCGCAAGCCTGGCCACAGCCATGGGTCCATAGTGGGTCGTGGTGGTAATGTCCTGGAGCGAACGCCGGGCAATCTCCACACTCTTGCTATTGGTTGAAGATGAACTGAGGGCAATATTGGCCATGGCCAGCTTGCCGCGTTCCTGGAGCAGCGCCTGTTCAAGCGTTCCGGCTTTCGAACGCACCAGCCGGGAGAGCACGTCCATTGCAAACATCTCCTCCCCGTACTGCCAGGCACTGACACCGAGGTTGTAGAGCGCATAGCTGGCAAACACATTGTCACGGGGTATCCGCCATGCCTCCGAGCGCGCCGCTGGAAGATCACCGCGCAAACGTTGCAATTCAGAAGCCAGAAAACGGCCCTCTCCACCCTTCAGCAGTGCTGAACGGGTGTCAATCTGGTTCAGCTGCGCACCCAGCCGCGCAAGGTCCCCACGTCGATGCGCCTCCCGTGCGAGAAAATAATGCAACTGGTCCCTGTTATCCGCCGACAGACTTGAGGGGTCAATGGCTTCGATAAGACGGCTGGCTTCTCCATGCA
Source organism: Pseudomonadota bacterium (assembly GCA_047947185.1). Taxonomy (GTDB): domain Bacteria; phylum Pseudomonadota; class Gammaproteobacteria; order Pseudomonadales; family Azotimanducaceae; genus JANQJA01. Next base: position 3,877,775 of record CP170502.1, on the reverse strand, counting down.
GGCCCATATCCAGCGCAAGTCCGGCCTGGGTCAGGAGAATTTCCCGGGCATACTGCTGTCCGATACCGCGTTTCTGGTAATAACTGGCCCGTGCGTAAGCCATTTCCGGTTCATTGAGGTAATAGTGGTAAAGCGTGTTGCCCAGTGCGAGTTCAGCGCGGGGATCAGCCTCACGGCCGCTCGCACCACCGGCAGCAAGCACCGCTAGCAAAATCCAGGTCCTGGAGAACAAGGCCAGGGAGTCGCTGAACATATAGGCGTTGTGCATAGTTGTTCAGCGTCTCCCTAGTACACGCTGGCCGAAAACTCAGGTTGCCTGCTCGCTGTCTGGTCGGTCACCGTGAGTTCGACAAACACCGGCTCAAATGACTGTTCGAAGGTGATGGTTGTGGCCCGCTTGTACTGCCTGTCATGGGGACCTTCACCAACAAAGGTAGCCGTCAGTTCGTTCGGACCCTGCTTCGCGTTGCCAACAAACAGTGACTGGACACCACCCCGGTACAGCGCTTCTCGCTGACGCACCGTGTATAAATGGTGGGCCACCTCGCGACCGTTCAGCTTCACGGTGACCGAATCAAGCGCAAACAGCTCACCAAGGTCCATGGAGAGGTAGACCGCAACACGGGAACTTGCCGGATAGAGCAAATCTTCCTCGAGCACCTGGAGCTCTGCATCAAGCAGCATGATTTCGCGATCGAGGGTCTCCAGCGTTTCATCAACGTCACCAGCTGCCTGGTTCGCGCTTGCCGGACCTGCAACCCACAAAAGCAGCGTGCAGGTGACAAATAGCATTCTGTGTATCCTCATCAGTCTGCTCCTTTTGATGCACGGAGCAGGTCACGCAACCGATCGATATAGTGGTTTTCATCACCCGGCTTGTAGCCATGATGGATGTAGCGGATTGCACCGTCCCGATCTACAAGCACTGTGTAAGGCATCGAAGACACGTCGTACTGTTTGCTCACTGCCTGGCCCCTGTCGAGCAGTAGCGGGAAAGACACACCCGAACGTTCAGCCACTTTTCGCGCCTTGGTTTCGTCGGTATCAACATTCACACCCAGTACCGTGAAGCCCATGGCTTCGTAACGATCCTGTATGCGATCCAGGACAGGCATCTCCTGGCGGCAGGGTCCGCACCAGCTTGCCCAGAAATTGACCAGTACCACCTGTCCCCGGTACTCCTCAAGTCGCAGGTTTTCACCCGTCATGCTCTTCAGGATAAAGTCCGGCGCCACTTCATCAATCTCCACGGCAAGTACAGGACCGGCCATCAACATCAGTACAAACATCAAATGTTTCATTACTTTGCTCCCACCTGCGCCACTGTGTTGTTCTGGTTCATCTGACTGATGCTCGCCGAGAGGTGCATGACACCTGAACCATCAACTACAATCGCGTCAATTCCCTCAAGCTGGTCAATCAGGGCCAGACCCGCTTCACGCCCTAACACAAACACGCTGGTGGAAAGCGCATCGGTTGTCGTTGCGTCTGCACCGAGGATGGTGACACTCACGAGATCCCTGGCAGAATCGCCCGTCGTCGGATCAATAATGTGGTGGTACCTGACCCCGTCGCGCTCAAAGTAACGTTCGTAATCGCCGGAGGTGGAAACGGACACATCCATAAGTGGCAGAACGGCCAGGTTGGCATCTTCGGCCCTGGGATGCCGGATACCAACAACCCAGGGCTGGCCTTTTCGGTCACCAATGATACGGCTGTCACCACCTGCACTGACCATTGCGTCGGCAACCCCGTGCTGCTGCAGGATGCGAATACCCCGATCCACGGCATAACCTTTGGCAATCCCGCCCAGATCAACATAAACACCCTCGTGCCCGAACCTGATGGCATGTCGACGCTCGTTCATGAGCAGATAGCGGTAGTTGATTGCAGCAAGGGCCTGACGCAGCGTCTCATCCGATGGCCGTTCTCCTTTCCTGAAATCGTAGTATCGACCGGCCGATGCATATGTTACGTCGAAGGCACCGTTTGTCAGGCGGGAGAAAGCAATACTCTGCTCAATCAGGTTGTACAATTCCTCCCCCACCTCAACCTGCTCGCTGCTACCGAGAGAATTGAGGCGCGAGAGCATACTGGTTTCAATGTAGGGGCTCATCAGGGCATCAATGCGACGCATCTCTGCCATGACTTCTTCAATCAGCGCGCAGGCACGCGGCGCGGTTTCGCTCCACAACTCAACATGGATAGGTGTACCCATAATCGCGGCATCACCGATGTACCAGCTACCCTCGCCTGCTTTCTCCGTCTCATGACAATCCCTGGCAACGGGCGTTGCCGCTTCGGAGACATCAAACAGGAGCACCAGTATCAAAAGCGCAATTCCCAACTTGAACATGACTGTAACCTCTTCTTGTTACCCGAATCGCTTTCTTCAAAAAGCGCCAGCAAGTCAATCTGCCGGGAGTTACAGTGTTGATCATGTTGTCAGGCTATTGCCACGCGAGTTTTCGTTTCTGTGGGCGACGTCATTCCACTTGTGTGACGGAGGACACGGTTGGGGCTAATCGGGTGGCTGTCTGTCGACTGACCTGAACAGAATCTGTCGGCATCTGGTATGCAGACCGCGGGCGTTAAACAGCCGCTGACGCTGGATCAAGCGGGGATACAGCAGGTCTCGGGCAGGTTCAATCCAAGATACACAGGTTGCTTTTCGCAGACACTGACACTATAAGATGGATGTCAACACACTTTGCAGGACGAGGATCACAATGGCAATTGACACAGTCGTTTCACCCGGCGGCCAGTTCATGTATGACCGCTTCCACTTCGCCGAGGCCACCCGACAGGGTGAACTCCTGCTCTGTTCCGGCATCATTGGCACCGACCCCAAAGGCAAGCTGCCAGCAGCTATCAATGAAGAATTCGATCTGGCATGGCAGAAGGTAGGGGCCTTGCTTGAACATGCGGGAACGGGGTACGAAGACATTCTCGAATACACCAGCTATCACGTTGGTCTGCAGGCACACATGCCAGCATTTATGGCCGCCAGGGACAAGTATCTCTCTGAACCCTGGCCGGCCTGGACAGCAATTGGCATTTCCGAACTGGCTGTACCCGGCGCGCATGTGGAGATCCGTGTTACGGCGAGACTTCGATAATCACCCAGGAAACACTTGAATCAGGAATCGACTAACATGAACGATCTCACCTTCTACACCAATCCCATGTCACGTGGTCGTATCATCCGCTGGCTGCTGGAAGAAAGCGGCATCGACTACGACACGGTAATTCTCAGCTACGATGGCGAGATGACAGCGCCCGAGTACCTCGCCATCAATCCCATGGGTAAAGTGCCCGCCATACGCCACGCCGGCAAGGTTGTCACAGAGTGTGCTGCCATTTGCGCCTACATTGCCGATGCCTTCCCGGAGGCCCGGTTGGCACCCCCAGCGGACGACCGCGCAGACTATTACCGCTGGCTGTTTTTTGCGGCCGGGCCCCTTGAACAGGCTGTTGTCAATCGTTCCCTCGGCTTCGAGGTCACATCTGAGCAGGGACGGATGGCCGGTTATGGCAGTTATGACAGGGCTGTTGATGTGCTCGAGGCCATGATTGCGGGTCGGGACTATGTGACAGGCGAGCACTTTACGGCTGCGGATGTCTATGTTGGATCGCAAGTGAACTGGGGGCTGGATTTTGGGACCCTGCCCGCTCGTGACGCGTTCAAGGTCTATTCAGATCGGCTTAAAGCAAGGGAAGCCTACCAGCGTGCGGTACAGATTGATGACAGTCTGATGGCCCCCTGAGCGGGACGGGAGATCCGCGCCTGGACCAGGTTGAAATTTCTCCCGGACCGCTTCGGCGGCCGTCTGTCAAAAAAACCTGGCTGCCTACTTCGGTTCTTCCAGCAGATCACCGAAGAAAATGGTGTTTAGCAGCAACTTCTGCGTACCCCACCAGAAAGCCCTGAACGTCAGGCTGTCCAGCACCTGCACAACCGCACCTTTGCCCTGCTGGTCAACAATCAGCCCGGCCGAACCAGCCGCTAACCGCTGGTTCTCTTCAGATACATATCCCGACAGCAGGACCTTGTCCGCATAGAGGATCGGCGTTGAATAGGGGTTTTCCGATCGGTCCATAAAACGTTCACCGCGGCGGAAGACGGGCAGAAATTCACTGGTGTAGCCATAGCCAACAGGATGAGTGATATCGAGCCGTGCCTCAAGGATTGCACCCCGTACCAACCGGAAAGCCGCTTCATCACGCGCCGAGGCAAAAGGTAGCCGCTCAGGCAGATAGGTCTCACCAGCATCATCCGTCTTGCCGCCGTCCACACTTTTCTTGCGTTGTTCTGTTCGTTTTTCGGCTGCTGTCTTGCGCCACACGACACTCGTTAACTTCTTGTCTGCCAGCCACTTTATAGTGGCATCACCCTGCGCCCAGAGAATACCTCCATCTTTGACAAAGCGGGTAAGGTTCTCGAATCCGGTTGCGGACAGGGAGCGAATGGGACTCGTTAGCAGTACATGGGTATAATCACTCAGGTCGATGCCGGCGAACCGATTGGTGTCCGCCATGGTAATGGGCATCTGTACACGCTGGTCAAGCAGATGCCAGATCTCACCCGCGCTGTAGGCTGACGCCTCGGGCCCGGTTGCAAGCAGTACCTTTGGCAATTTGAGCACTTCAAATTCCCGACTGCCAAGGTCGATACCTGCGCCGGTGCTGCTGCTTGCAACCGGGTAAATTGCAGCACCACTTTCAGACGCCGCTCGTAACAGGCGCAGCGCCTCATCCGGAATGGATTCATTCAGTGCTTTTGCCACCAACAGGGTGCCATAACCGAATTTTCGCTCACTGCCATCTGCCAACGAAACTGTCATGGGGCTTTTTGCTACCCGCACATTGGCTTCCGCGGCAAGCAGTCCATACAACAGTGCAGCTGATGAAGAATCGCGCCAGTCAATGACATAACCAACCGCGGAGGGGGCGAGCCGCCTGGCTGACGGAATGAGAGCGCCAGGTTCGAGCACAGCTGTATCAACCCCGCGCACCGGCTCACGGGTATGGCTCAGGTTAAACGCCCAGGGCATAGTCCAGGTGGAGACGTCGTAAAATACGTTCTCCTCAAATTCCACCTGGCGATCCCAGAGCGCACGCAGGAACGTTGCCTCCCGTTGACTGGCCGGTACGGCAATGGAAGCACCCGCCGGATAGCCTACGCCATCCACCGTGATGTCAGAGGTGACAGCCCGCACTTCTATCTCGTGCCCTTGCAGGACCCGCACAAACTCGGCCAGCCGTGTCGGGTCACCCTCAGCGGTCGCAAGGTAAAAGCCGCGCCGGGAGCGGTTTTGTGTTGCGTTATCAACGTAGAAGTCGCGCTGATAGGCGAGCAGTTCATTGCGCAGCGCCGCGGTTGCCTCAATAGATGAGAGAGAAGCCGTAAACTGATTCCGGATTGAGGTTTCAAAGGTTAGCAGGCCATTAACCGTTTCCTGTCGTGCGCCGCGCGCGCTGGGCTGTTCGAACAGAATTCCCACACAGCCAAACAGATCGGCATAGGTGGAACCTTTTCCCATAAAGAAGTCATCGTAACCTTCTTCAGAAAAGTAGAGCGTACCGTCACTGTCAAATGCTCGCCGATGGAAATCGGCAATCCGGTTGGTCAGCGTCTGGTTGATTGCCGGGGTCAGCGGATGGGTCCGCTTTGGTTCCCCTGGCATAAAGAAGAAGTTGTTGTCACTTCCCTGTTCGTGGAAATCGAGCTGTACATTGGGTTTCCACTCGTGGAAAACACCGAGGCGGCCACGGCTTTCCGGATGCTGGTGAGGCAACCAGTCGCGATTGAGGTCAAACCAGTAGTAATTGGTGCGTGCCCCGGGAAAAGCCTCGCGATGCTCGCGGTCGTTCTGATCGCTGCTCGGGACAAGCCCGCGGTGACTGTTGGTCCAGTTCGCAAACCGGTCCAGCCCATCAGGGTTCTGCATCGGGTTGAAGATAATGACAAGCTTGTCCAGTTGATCCAGCAGTTTCGGATCCGTGACCGCATTCAGGTAGTAAGCCACCAGGGGCGTTGCATTGGTACCGCTGGGTTCATTGCCGTGAATGCTGTACATCATGTGTAGTACCGCAGGCTGATCATCCAGCGCCACAATCGTGGCGGGGTCAACAATCTTTTGCCGGGCGGCGCGAATCTCATCAAGCCGGGCGATATTTGCGGGTGAGGAAATAGCATAGGTTACAAGTTCGCGGCCGCCATAACTGCGGGCATGCTCGCCAAGTGCCACCATGCGCGGTGATACCGCCGCCAGCGCATCCAGGTAACGAATAATCTCGTGGTGATACCAGTGCCTTTCCCCTGCCCTTATGCCCACCACGGATTCCGGTGTGGGAATGCTGGCCTCAACCCCGGGCGCCTCATCCAGCAGGTCGGCCAGTTGTAAACCGCCGGCGGCCTGTGCCCCGAGCGTGGCAACAAGGCAAATGATCAGGACAAAAGATTTCATTAAGCGGTTTCCTCGGGTCTCAGTGGTCGTCATCTAAACAAGCTTCTGCTGCACCAGCCAGCGGACAATACAGCGGTTCAGGTCCCAGGGTTTCTCCTGGGCCATCCAGTGGCCTGAATCTACCACTTCTTCCGTCAGATTTGTGCAGAGTGCACGCATGGGCTCTGCCAGCTTCGATGTCAGGGTCTCGCAGGTATAGTCAAAGCGTGCGTGCAGAAACAGTGCCGGCAATGACAGTGCTCCACCAGCGGGTAGCCGGGCAAAATAGTCCGCGTTGGCAGCGTGGTTCATGTACCAGGCATTGGGGCCAAAAAATCCGTTGCGCTCCAGCCCGGCGGCATAAATCGACGCATCCCGCTCGCCAACCACGTCGTCGTCCCTCGGTGCCGGTGGCGCACTATCTGCCCCGCCAAACCAGCCACCGCCCAGGCGAACCATGGCTGTCCCTGCAGGCTGGCCCTGACCCGCACTGGAGCCTTTGCGGAACACCAGATTGATCATGTTTCGGGGATTTTTGTCCATGGCCGCGGTAGCAGCATCAAACGACTCCTCGTAGTAACGCATGTATTCCCACTGGCCAAACGGGAACCGGTCTGCCGGGTAAATGGTGCGATCCACCAGGGTGGTAACAAAGTCGAGTCCCCGGTCAATTGACGCATATGGGACGCAGAGACCTACCACACCACGGCAGCGGTCCGGGTGGTGGGCTGCCATATTCCAGGCAACGGGCGCACCCCAGTCATGCCCGATCCAGATTGCCTGTTCACGTCCCAGCGAATCAATCAACGCCAACATGTCGGCAACAATTGCTTCCTGCCGGTAGTCCTCGTGACGCGGGTGAACCGACGATCTGCCGTAGCCACGCATGTCCGGCGCAATGGCCCGAAAGCCCATCGCCGCAAAAAATGGCAACTGGTGCCGCCAACTGATCGAGAGTTCAGGCCAGCCGTGCGTAAAAATCAACAGCGGCCCATCTTCAGGCCCCGCGGCCAGGTAGAAGGTTGTATGGTCAGCCTGTCTGCAGGTGTGTTCGGTTACGATAATTCCAGTCATCCGGCTCCCTCGCTGACTGGCGTCCGGATAATGCGCCGGTCAGCAATCTTTGCAATCCAGCAAAATCGCCAGTTGCCTGTCCAACCAGGAGTGTAGCGGATTCATCCGGGCCCATACACGTCCTGGACGCATTGCTTGCCAGCACCAGACCAGGAATTTTCCCCTATAATTTTCCCGTTACGGACAAACCCGGATAAATCACCCATGGCAGATGAGAATAACCCGCCAGCGCTTAGACGACGCCCGGCAGCGGACGCACGGGATGACGCGGCAATTGGACGCCATTACATGGTCGAGAAAGCACTGGCACGTCGACTGCTCGATTCATCCCGCGAAGAACGGGTCGGCACCGGCCTGTACACGGCGGTTTATGACGAGATGTTCGAACGCGTACCGGATCACCCCTTGTTTACCCGAAAGACATCCGAGACGCGCAGCCGGAACGTCATCGACTGGCAGTACCGATTGCTGGCGCGTTTTCTCAAACCAGACATGCGGTTTGTTGAAATTGGACCCGGTGATTGTCGACTGGCATGGCGGGTCGCGGAGAGCGTCCGGGAGGTTGCTGCCGTTGATGTCACCCGGTCGCTCGTCGATGAAGCAAAAATGCCGCACAACTTTGAACTGGTCATTTCGGACGGTGCATCCATTCCCCTGCCGGATGCCTCTGTAGACCTGGTATACAGCAATCAACTGATGGAACACTTGCATCCCGATGATGCGGAAGAACAGCTTGGTGAAGTTTTCCGCATCCTGAAGCCTGGCGGCCGATACGTGTTCATGACCGTCAATCGCCTGAACGGCCCATGGGACATATCCGCTTTTTTTGACGATGAAGCAACAGGATTTCACCTGAAAGAATACGCAATCCGCGATCTGCTCCACTTGCTTCGCAGTAAATCGTTTGCAAGTACCCAGGCGCTTGTGGGAGCAAGGGGACGGTATCTCCAGGTGCCAACCTGGCTGGTGCGCATGGTCGAAGCACCCTTCTCCATATTGCCATACGCGCTCAGGTTCACGATTGGCCGTCGAATGCCCCTGAAACTGTTGCTGGAACCCAGGCTTGTTGCGCGCAAACCGTCCTGAGACTGATGCCGCCTGCAATGGGCTAGCTGCTACGGTTGACCGGGCAGTGTCGCCTCCATTAGCTTAAAGCCTGGACTCAGAGAGGGAGCGGACGACAATGAAAGAAACGGTGACAGTCTGGAGCGAGGGCACCAGGCTCAGTGCGGATATTTTCAGACCCGAAAATCTCCCTGCCGGCAGCAAACGGCCAGCGATACTCCTGTGCCACGGCTGGGCCGGGCCCAAGTCCCACCTCAGCAATACCTATGCACCCTACTTCAGCGAGGCCGGTTTTGTCTGCATGACGTTTGACTATCGCGGCTGGTTCGAGAGCGACGCGCGCCTCGTGACCATGGACAAGCAACCGGCAGTCGACAAAGACGGCTACATGACCGTTCGCGCCAAACCGGTACGCGAGATAGTGGACCCGCTGGATCAAAACCGGGACATCCACAACGTGCTCGACTACCTGGTTGCGCTGGACTGTGTCGACCCGGCGCGCATTGGCATCTGGGGTTCCAGCTTTGGCGGCGGACATGCGATCTACCTCGGTGGTACCGACCCAAGGATCAAGGCCATTGTCAGCCAGGTGCCGGGTATGGGTCAGGCCCCGGATAGCCGCGGCTTTGCTGCAATCCCGGACGAGGGTCAGGCAATCGCAACCCGCATGGCAAAAGGGGAAGTGGACATTGTGCCCCGTCCCGCCGGCATGCCGGATTCCCTGAAAGGGGCCGGTGATTTCCGCACCATGTGGCGCTACCTGCCACGCGTTGCTGCCCGGAACATCATCGCGCCCACGCTGATTATCGACCAGGAAGAAGAGGAATACGGTGGACGCGAGAATTCTGGCCTGGCTGCCAAAAATGCCATCCCGTCATCCACAACCGTGAAGTACCATGTCTTCCCTGGAACACACTACGACATCTACAGCACCAACTACCAGGAGAGCGCGCGCATGGCGCGGGAATGGTTCGAAGAACATCTGTAACAGGCGAATATCCCGGGACCAACCGAAACTGCATTCAGGTGAGTTCAACACCGCCCAGGGTTTGCCACTGATCCGCATCATGGCCAAAAATCAGCCGCACACCTTCGCCCTGCAATTTCCGAAGCAGTGCCATCGACGCGCGTTGCTGCGGGATATCAAAGCCAAAAGGCGGCACCAGATCCTTATCCAGCATGTGCTGCCAGTAACAACAGTCGCCGGTGAGCAATACGCTCCCACTGTCGAGTTCTACCCGCAGTGACTGGTGACCCGGCGTGTGGCCCGGGGTGGGTACACACACCACAGAGCCGTCGCCAAAGATATCGTGGTGCCCCCGTACCTCTGTTACCGGATGCCCCAGGTCAAAATCGCTGGCAGCAAAAGCCGTATTGCTGACAAATTCCTCGGTCTGGCCAAATGCCCATTCATCCTGCTGCACAAGAATGGTGGCATTGGGGATAGCACGTGTCCCGCCACTGTGGTCCCAGTGGAGGTGACTGAACACGATATAGTCAATGCTGGTTGCATCCACCTGTTGTTGTTCAAGCGCGGCACCAAGATCATGCTGCATTTCAATCCCGAAAATCCGGGCAAGCCCTCCCAGTCGCGCTGGATCCTGCTGCAGATCGCTGTGCAGGCCCGTATCAAAAATAAGGGTACCGCGGGGATGCACAACCACCCAGCAACAAACCGGCACCCTGACAGGACCTTTTGCCCCGTCACACAGCACGCTGGCATCAGTCCTGAGAAAGCCACTTTCAATTGGAATCAGCCGGATCACGCTCATTTGCCTCCATTCACCTTACGCATAATTGACAAGCACCTGCTCATAGGTTTCCGGCGAGATTTCCTCCTCGGCCAGCAGCTGGTCCAACGAGTGTTTCATGCTGCGCATACCATGGGTCTTTTCGCTGGTCAGGATAAACGATTTCAGGTGATAGGTTTCACGCTTGCGGATTGTGTTCCGGACCGCGTTGGAGTTCATCAGCACTTCACAGGCCACGCGCTTGCCGCCCGCGAGCGTCGACAACAATTCCTGGTGAATGATGCAAAGCAGCGACTCAGCGAGCATCAGGCGGATCTGGGTTTCCTGGTCGCTCGGGACGTAGGACAACAGTCGCTCCAGTACCTTGTCAATTGACAGGGTGTGCAATGTACTCATGACCAGGGCACCCGTTTCTGCCGCGGTCAGGGCAATCTGTATGGACTCGTAGTCACGCATTTCACCAATCACGATGACGTTCGGGTCCTGGCGCAGGGCGGCTTTCAAACCGGTGGCAAATGACCGGGTATCCTTGCCGACCTCACGCTGCCTGACGATGGATTGTTTGTTCTCGTGCAGGTATTCAATCGGGTCTTCTATCGTAATCACGTTCCTGTTTCTATGCCGATTGATATAGTCCACCAGCGCGGCCATGGTTGTGGTTTTACCCTGGCTGGTTGTGCCGGTAACCAGCACCAGCCCCTTGTCGCGATAGCAGATCTCCTCAACTATCGGTGGCAACCTGATGGCTTCAAGTCGCAGCGGTTCCACATTGAGGACACGGATCACCGCACTTACCGTGCCGTTATTGTGGCTGAGGTTTATGCGGAAACGGTTGCGACCAAGCGGCTTCACAAAATCGAGATCCAGTTCATGCTCGAACTCCCGAACCTGTGCAGAGGAAAGCAGGGAGTAACAAAGCGTGCGCGCATCTGCAGCTGAGAGGTTATTTTCGCCAATCGCAACAAGTTCCCCCTGAATGCGACACATGACCGGCCGGCCCACCACAATGTGGATGTCTGTCGCTCGCAGTTCAACGGCGCGCATGAGCGCTGTCATCATCGACATGTCACGCTCGCCCGCTGGGCCGGTCACCGCCATAACCACCTGAGTGATTCAGCAAACAGGGCGCCGCCATGTCGCAACGTATGGCCACCCGTGCCGAAGACAAACCTGTAATCATAGCCGGCATAACCCAGTGCCTTGTCCATGGCAAGATTGGCCGTGGGCCAGTCGCCAAACAGGGTTGTCGCGTCATTTTCGCCACTCTGGAGGTAGACCCTGATGTCTTTTCTGGGCGTCGTACGGATGAGGTAGGGATAGTTGTGCCCTCCCCGGATATTGGTAAAGGAGCCACAATGAGACAACACTCGCGCAAACTGGTCCGGAAACTGCCAGGCGACTGTGAAGGCACAGATACCACCACTGGAGATACCGCAGACAGTGCGTCTCGCGGGATCACCCGTCAGCACATAACCCAGTTCGTGGCTGACCAGGGGTTCCACTTCCTCCAACAGGAACTTACCAAAGGTTGACGTAAGAGAATCGTACTCGAAGCTGCGCTGCACCGCGTTGGGGTCGTAAGAGAGATTGGGCGTTTCGGGCAGTTTTTCGCCCGGGACGCCCGGATTCACAAACACCGCTACCGTCGGCCCAATTTCCCCTGCCGCAAACAGGCTATCCAGCACACAGGTCGCTCGCACACTGCCCCCGTTGGAAAAGTAGGCGCCCCCATCGTTGAAGACAACCAGGGCAGCGCCAGTGCCGGCACCCGGCGTCGCGTGGATAAAAATGTCACGCGATGTGCCCGGATAAATCCGGCTCCCGCGCCATGATTTCAACTTGTAAACAGTACCGGGTTCAACTTCCGGGGAAGGATAGGCTTCCGCGCATGGATGGTAAGCAGCATCACCCGGGTGGCCCAGGGACGCCACAATATCCTTGTTGGAACGGCCGTTGGCTTCTGCTGGTGTCGGCAGATGAAGCCCCAGCGCGAGATGGGTCGCTGCATCCATTGGCATAGGGCGCTCCTTCAGCCGGCAAAAAATCGGCGCGGATTGTCAACAAAAAGGGTTTTTATCTGTGCATCCGAAACACCCATTTCCTTGAGATCAGGAATCACCTCACGATGAATGTACAGGTACTGGTGGTGATTGTGGCGTGCAAACTCATGCTCTTCCGGCATGGTTCCATCGGGCCGCTCCTTCACTACAGCAAGACAGATGCAGTCGTGTGAGGGGCAGAGCCTGTCACCATAACCCTGGTCAATCAGGGTCTTGAGCGTCACTGTGCGCATGTGCGGGCTAACCAGGCGCCCGGGGTAACGATCCAGTCCCAGGTAACACCCCTGGTCCAGGATCCATTTCAGGTATTCAACATCAGTTGTGTCGTTGGAATGGTCAATCTTGACCCGGGTCAGGTCGACACCCTCTTCCCGGAAAATTTCTATCTGGCGCCTGGCCACCTGACCGGTGGGGTAGGAATGCACCATGATGGGCAGGCCCGTTTCACGATGGGCCCGGGCCACAGCGCGTGCCATGACCTCCAGTGGGGGTGTGACGCTTTCAAAGTCCGCCGCACATTTCAGGATGCCGGCCTTGATGTCCGTTCCTCTGAAACCCTCCTCAACATCCCGGATAAACTCCCGCGCCATCTGGTTCGGCGAGACACCAATCAGGAAACGGGGCACATCAAGCCACCAGCCCGTGGTATTGATGATGTTGACGCCGGATTCGGCCGCAACATGGGCCAGCAGTTGCGGCTTGCGCCCAAGGTCAAAGGTTGTCGCATCGACTATGGTGTCGATGCCTTCCGCCTTCGCTTTCTTCAGCGCTTCAATAGCGCGCGCCTCCCGGTCCTCGCCAAGCAGATCGGGGTAATGATCAATGAGCCCGCTGGCGGAAACCATAACGTGCTCATGCATCAGCGTGAAACCAAGGTCTTCCGGTTTGATGGGTCCGGTTACCGTATTGATCTGATCCATGATGTGCCCTCCAATCGTTCGGCCCTAATGTACCACCATGGGGGGCCGCCGGTCGCCCGGGAGAGCTTGCGCTGATGCAGACCTTCGCGACGCGGCGGACCGTGAATCACGGCACTCTGGCGGTGGGCTCCCTGGCAGGGCGCCTGGCGTCGTCCTGCCGGTATCAGCCGGCCACTGCCTCTTGAACCTGGCTGTTGTGTACCTGGGGCACCAGGCGAATACTCTTGCGATCGTAGCCCAGTTTCTCGGCCAACCCTATAAGTTCTTCCAGCCTCGCGGGAGCAAGTTCTGGTGCGCGCGCCATGATCCAAAGATAATCCCGTTTGGCGCGGCCAATCATCGTGACCGAGTAGTCTTCATCCAGGTAAACGATGCGATAGTCGGCCTTGATAGGCCAGATGAACTGCATACCCCAGACCGCATTTGAGGCAGGCTCTGTAATGAAACCTTTTGCGTCCATCTCCTTCTCCGGGCCCTGCGCCGAGCCGCTTCGATAGATGAACGTCGTGGCAATGGTGCCGTCCGCGTTCATTTCATAACGTTCCACGGCGTTGAACGCGTCTTTTTCAAAGAATGTCGGTATGTGGGCTATGACAAACCAATCACCCATAAACCGGTTGATATCCACAAAATCCACTGTCTGCATGGTCGACGTTGCCTGGCTGGTACAGCCTCCTGACATGGTGATCAACAAGAGCACCAAAAATCCGCATTTGCGTTTCATGGGCTGGTTTACGACATTGCCGGACACCCGGATTAACACGCAGGTGATATTCCTCGGCCTCCGTAGAGCGCAGGACACAGTTGGAACCCTCAAGGAAGGAAGGAAGGCGCCAGGCAGATTGATCACACCTGGACCATAGTGTCGGATGGTAACCGGTTTGTGGCGCGTAACTGGCTTTTCTGCGCTGCACGCGACTTTTGAATCGGCAAAGCCCGGGTTCGACAGACAGTTCGGGGGCAGCATCAGGACAATTGCCAGAGAGCGCCGGTTCTGGCGTAATAGGCCCTCTTTAAATCAAGCAGCAAGAGGGAGCCAATGGAAGATTTCAAGGACAAGGTTGTGATTATCACCGGTGCGGGTGGTGGACTGGGCAAGGCCCACGCGCTGGAATTCGCCCGCCGGGGCGCAAAGGTTGTTGTCAACGACCTTGGCGGCAGCGCCGATGGAAGCGGCCAGAGTGATGCCGCCGACCTGGTTGTGCAGGAAATCAAGGCTGCTGGTGGTGAAGCGATCGCCAACAAGGCTTCCGTGGCGGACCGCGCCGGCGCAAAAAGTATTGTAGACGATGCCGTGGCAGCATACGGCACTGTCGATATCCTGGTGAATAATGCCGGTATCCTGCGCGACAAGTCTTTCAAGAACATGAGCCTGGATGACTGGGACATTGTCATGAACGTGCACCTGAATGGTACAGCCTACGTCACCCACGCGGCCTGGCCCATCATGTACAGCAAGAATTATGGCCGGATTGTCCTGACCAGTTCGACATCTGGCATCTTCGGTAACTTCGGGCAAGCGAACTACGGCGCTGCCAAGATGGGGATGGTTGGGCTGATGAACGTGCTGGCACTTGAAGGTGCTTCACATAATGTGAGGGTCAACACGCTGGCACCCGCCGCTGCAACCCGGCTCACCAACACCATCCCCGGTCGCGAGGAGGACCTGGACAACCCACCGCCGGAACGTGCCCCGGGGCTTGTCACACCGGCGGTACTCTATATGTGCAGGGACGACGCACCCAACGGCAAGATTATCCAGGCAGGGAATGGCCGGTTCAGCCTTGCTGCGGTTTACAGCAACGAGGGTGTTGTCCAGGGCCCGGGGGCCACGCTGGAGACGCTGCTGGATGACGAGGACAAATTCCTCGACATGAGTGCAGCAGAAGAAGGCTGGTTCCAGCGCAAACGACGCTCATAAGCAGCGCCCGCCCAGCCGGAGAAATCGGATCGGCGCCGTCTGGCGCCGATTCTTTCGCCAGCAGGCTGGAAGGCAACACAATTCCGCGGGGAGAACCAAATCCTGGACATTTACCATATCTGGTGCGATCTCAAACCCGGGGTCATGGACACAGAATTTATCCGCGCTACTGAATCCTGGCTAACACACCTGCAGGCAGATCACCTGGTCAGCAGCTTTCGAATTACACGCCGGAAACTGGGACTTGGCCCTGCGGACCTGGGTGAGTTTCACCTGATGCTGGAACTGGACGGGCTGGCGCAACTGGATGAGGCGTTCAAGACTGTGTCCAGCAGAACCGACCCAACCGAGACATTTCACTATGCCGTCAATTCCAAAGTGCAGAACGTCCGGTTTGCCCTGTACCGGGACTTCCCGGACGAACATCGCCATGTCGGTGAGGAAAAATTCTAGCGCCGCTCTAATTGGTAAACCGTTTATCGAGCGTCCAAGCAGTGCAAAATCCTGTCACGAAACCTGCGGCGTGGCATCCGGCATCTGACGCCTGATCTCTGTCCTCAGTACCTGGTGCGACCAGAGGTAGGAAATCACGCCCATGACAAGATTCGAGACAGCCGTTGCCACAAACACGCCAATATATCCCCACCAACTGTTGAACAGGAGCGCCAGCGGGATGTAGACCACAGCCATTCGGGCAATTGACATGACAAGACCGGGCAGCGGTTTGCCCAGGGCAACAAATACCGAGGCTGAGACGGCGCCAACGCCCATCACACCAATACTTGCCGGCACAATCCAGAGGTACCAGGCGGCCGATTCCACCAGCAGCGGATCATCGTTGACCAGGGCGATAATCTCCTCGCCAAATGGCGCTACCAGTACAAAACAGCAACAGCCCCAGAACCAGCAGAAGCGATGTGCAACTTTCAGACCCGCATAAATGCGTTCTGTCTTGCGTGCACCCCAGTTCTGACCCACAAACGGCCCCACGGATGACGACAGTGACATCAGGATCATCTGCAGGAGCATCTCGATGCGGGAGGTGATGCCAAACCCCGCAACCACCTCGGGCCCATGCGCGGCGAGGAGCCAGATGATGACACCAAACGTAAAAGGTCCAATCAGGCTGGAGAGCATTGAGGGCAAACCGATATAGAGTATATCCCGTGCCGAGCGCCAGACGCCGCGGAATGCATCCATGGTAAAGAGCAGAAGCTGTTCGTCCCGGATCATGATCCAGCCCATGCCTGCCGTACGCAGCAGACCAGCGATAACGCCAGCCCAGGCCGCACCAATAAAACCCCATTCCGGCAGGCCAAGCAGACCAAATATCAAGAGGGGAGAGAGCACCATCTGTATGGCAGAGGTTGTCGTCATGATATAGCCAGGTATGCGGGCATTGCCGACCGAGCGTAAAATGGTGCTGCCAACCATCGGCAGCGTGAAAAACATCAGCCCGATGGTATAAACAGTGACGTAGTCCACCACCAGCGGCAAGATGTCGTCCGTGGCACCCATCATGGCAAACAATTCCTGCTGCCAGGTAACCGCTACCGCGGCCAGCAGCAACACCAGTAGAAAGGTCAGGATCAAAGCGTGGGTTGTCAGCTTGCGTACGCGCTGTCTATCACCGGCACCCTGCGCTCTTGCAATAAAAGAAGCAGCGCCGGTACCCAGCCCCATCGACACACTAGTCAGGCCCATGATCAGCGGGAAGGTAAAGCTATAGGCAGCAAGCTCGGTGGCGCCCAGCAGCCCAATAAAAATGGTATCCGACATGGACGCCACAATCATGGAGGCGATGCCCAGGAACATGGGGATTGTCATGCGCACCAGATGCCCGGGTATGGGCCCCTCGGTGAGGTTTTGCGAAAGCGCCATGGCGGGGTTCCAGCAGGGACACAGATCATCCAACACCAGCGGATGAACCCAACTAAACCACGATTATTGTGTCAATCGCAATCCAGGCAAACAACTCAATCTTCGCCCAAAAAAAAGCCGCTCATAAGAGCGGCTTTCTTCAGGTTTGCTGCTGATCAGGCGGCGAGGCTACGACGTCGCACCGTCGCGAAACCAATGCTCATCAGGCCGAGCATGATCATGGCAATGGTATTGGGCTCTGGCACGCTGGTAATGGTCGCGTACCCGTTTATCTCGTCGTTACCACATGACATGGTCCAGTGAGCATAGACGTCCAGGTCCGAGGACAGATCCAGCCCCGTCTTGGTCAGGTCAATGCTGAAGGTACGATAGTAGCTGGTGCCACCCAGGCCGCCGGTTGTGGTACCGGAACCCATGGAATCCGCGAAAATCGCGTCAGCAACCAGCACACCACCACTCATGGCAAACGGCAGGGAAGCTGTATGACCACCGGGAGGAGTGTCGCCGCCCACTACCCGGCCGCCCCACTCAACCGCGGAGTACAGGCCCAGTGTATCCACACCGTCACCAGTGCCATCGTCACCATAGGTATCGGCGTCAACAGTACGCTGATAGGGGTTACCGCTGCTCGAACCGTTGTGATAGTCCTTGGTCATCTGGCCAAAGTCGATGGCGTAACCGTAAGAGTCACCAACTGGCGCACTACCAAAATTCAACGCAATATCACCGGTCCAGTAGTTGACGCCCCCGTAAACCTGGTGCCCATCAATAATGTCAAAGCCCGTCTGGATACCAATCTCAAAGGTCGTACCGGTCTGCCGGTAGAACAGGTACTCAGCGTCAAACAGCTGACCACCAACACCTGGGGCCAGTGTGCCATCTTCGTTGGCAGCGATACCGTTGAACTGGGTCCAGCCACCGCTGGTAAATGTCGGCAAAATCCCTGCCTGGGCCTGTCCGGCCGAAACGAGCAGCGCCGCTCCGATTGCGCCTGCCTTTAAAATCCGATCAATTTTCATGATTTGTTTCCTGTGTATCGGGCTGTATGAACTTCATGCCAATATATACAGGAATTGTGCCAACTTGTATTTTTTCTTATTTTTCAGCAGGTTATGTTTTTCCTCGGTAATGCGAGCAGCTTAACTGTAAAATTTACCGACAGCCTCCAGGCGGGTCAGGTAAAGATTTCCGGACCTGCGACTATCGGGTAAAAGACCCCAGATTGTCACGCCCTCCCGTCTCCAGGCGACGAAAATTCCCGGGTTCGGGCTGTATTCATCCATATTTGTCGATCCTGCGGCGATGGCGGACTTACTGTGTCGACTTTCTTTACACCAGGTCATCAACATTAACCTCAGCAGACAATAAGGTGCCGCCCGGGCCAGTTTGTGCCGCCAGGCACGGGTCTGTGAAGACACATTTTTGTCCATGGTTGCCGGCGCCTTCCTATTGCCCGCTTTTCATCGACGATGAAGCACCCGTCAAGGCCAGATCCATCTATCCAGACGGCTTTACTTCTCTGGATCGGCAGGGCGAACAGCGTTTCCTGCAGGGGCGTCGTGCTCCGGTTTCCGGAACACCATAAAGTGTTGCTGGGGCAGGAAATTTTCCGTGCGCTCCCAGTCAAGACCAATCGCAATCATTTCCCGTTTTGCCTGGGCCTCCGACATCTTGTGGAGGCGCTTGATCGGAACCCGCGGGTCTTCCGCACGATATTCAACCAGCACCAGGTACCCGCCCGGCCTGAGCGAGCTGACCATGGCCTCGCCCATCTCCCGGGGATGAGAGAACTCATGATAGGCATCGACAATAAAAATCAGATCGACCGATGCTTCCGGCAACTGCGGGTCATCAATCTTACCCAACACAGGCTCGACATTTGGAACGCCGGTCATCGCCGCACGAGCACTGAGTATCTCCAGCATTTCGGGCTGGATATCCACGGCGAGAACACGGCCAGCCGGCACGCGGGCTGCAACAGGCAGGGAGAAGTACCCGGTCCCCGCGCCTATATCTGCGACCACACTGTCCTCTTGCAGGGGCAGGTTGCGAATCAGCAAATCGGTTCCTTCTTCCCGTTCACGTTCGGGGCGTTCCAGCCAGGCTGCGCCCATGTGCCCCATCACCTGGGAAATCTCGCGGTCCAGGTAAAATTTGCCAATGCCGTCACGGGACGCAGCCCCCGTTCTGTAGTGCCCGGCGCGAGCCTGGTCAACCGATGGCTGGGTAACCGGCAGGTCGGGCGTACCGCAAGCGAGCAGTGGCACACAGAGCAGCACAAGGAGTGTTTCGCGTTTCATGACTTGAATACGGAGACAGGCGCCTTCGGGATCAGGCCGCAGCAACCGGCATCCGGCCACCATTTTCCGTATACTTCGCCGGCACACAAATCTGGCCAGGAGCAACACCATGCGAGACGAAACAAAAATTATCCATTCCGGCTACGAGACGGATCCAACCACCCACGCCGTGGCGACACCCATCTACCAGACTGTCGCTTATGAATTTGACAGCGCTCAGCACGGTGCGGACCTGTTTAATCTGGCGGTACCCGGCAACATCTACACGCGCATCATGAACCCGACAACCGACGTGCTGGAAAAGCGCGTTGCCGACCTGGAAGGTGGCGTTGGTGCACTGGGGGTGAGTGCAGGTAGTGCGGCAATCAATTATGCAATTCTGAACATCGCAGAGGTTGGCCATAACATCGTGGCGACACCACAGCTCTATGGCGGCACCTACACGCTGTTTGCACACATGCTGCCCCGCCAGGGTATCGAAGTGCGCTTCGCAGCGGACGATTCAGCAGAAGCCATTGATGCCCTGATTGATGACAAGACCCAGGCCGTATTCTGTGAGTCCATCGGCAACCCGGCCGGCAATATTGTTGACCTTGAGTCAATTGCAGCCGCTGCACACGCCCGGGGTGTACCGCTGATTGTGGACAACACGGTCGCCACACCCATGCTGATCAAACCTTTTGACTACGGTGCGGACATTGTTGTCCACTCACTCACCAAATATATTGGTGGCCACGGAAATTCGCTGGGGGGAATCATCGTTGATTCCGGCAAGTTTCCCTGGGCGGAACACAAGGATCGTTTCTACATGCTGAACCAGCCAGAAGCTTCCTACCATGGCGTTGTCTACACCGAGGCCATGGGGCCTGCCGCCTATATCGGGCGTGCCCGCACCGTGCCACTCCGCAACACCGGTGCAGCACTTTCACCCTTCAACGCATTCCTGTTACTGCAGGGGCTGGAAACGCTTGCCCTGCGCATGGAACGGCATTGTGCCAACGCACACGCGGTTGCCAATTACCTTGCCAACCATGCGGCGGTCAGCAAGGTAAATTTTGCGGGATTACCGGGTGACAGGTATCACGCCCTCGCGCAGAAGTACTGCAAGGGCAACCCGGCCTCACTGTTAACCTTTGAGGTTGAGGGCGGATTTGATGCAGCCGTTACCTTTTATGACAAACTGAAACTGTTCAAACGACTGGTCAACATCGGCGACGCCAAATCACTGGCCTGCCATCCGGCATCCACGACACACCGTCAGATGACCAGCGAAGAACAGCACCAGGCTGGCGTCACACCGGGCATGATCCGGTTGTGTGTTGGCATTGAGCATGAAGAAGACATACTCGCCGACCTGGCCCAGGCGCTGGCCTGATCGCCGCCTGGCGTGACAACCCACCAGGGTTTCGGCTTCGAGATGCACACTCTTTACCGAAGCCGCCACCCTGGATGTCAGGCGTTTTGCTTGTCCAGGTGAATGACCACCGCGTCAGTACCACTCTCGACATTCAATGAATTGGGATCAACACTGAGCGGTACCGGCACGCGCTGCGAGAGCTGGGACTGATAGCGGGCGCCCTGGGACTCCCGCTTGAGCGTTGCGTCCACCGAAAGGTAGCCGTCTTTGACATTAACATTCAGATCGACCAGATCCTCTTTCGGGATGTCCAGACTGTAGGTTACTGACTTGTCGTCCTCGGAAAACGTCAGTGCGCCCGTTGTAGACCCGCTGAAGTTCTTGTCGAACAGACTGCCAAACGCCGGCAGGTCATTGCGCCCGAACAGGTCCCGCGGATCCGTCGCACCAAACATCTGGTCCATCTGCTGTCGCATCCGCTCAATTTGCAGCATCGGATTCACCGGCGCTGCAGGTGTGGCGGGCGGAGCAGGAAAGGCTGGCGCAACCGGCGCGGGCGTTTGCGCTATCGGAGCCGGGGATGGCTGCTCCGGCTGCGAGGCGCTACGCGCCGATGCCGGCCACTCCAGCGCTACCCCCGGCAATACATCAAAGTTCTGGTATGCCCAGGTGGTGACCACACCCAGACCAAAAGCACTCACAATGGTAACGACGCCAAACCAGTTCTGTTTCATCACTTACCTCCTTGATTCCATCGCGACAAGTTACCCTGTTGCTATAGACGGCTGAATCCGAGTCAGGTTCCGGAACCAGTGAACGCCAGGCAAGCCTAGTCCGGCTGTGACTTGATATTGTCGTCGGGCGGCGTTTCCAGGGAGTCACCACACTCAAAATACCACTGCACTATGCCACGCCAGATCTCTTCTGCCGTTTCGGCATACCAGAAGAGATCCCGGTCCTCAGCGTCAATTACCCCCTCATCAACCAGGAACTCAAAATTCAGCACCTGGCGCCAGTAGTGTTCGCCGACCAGCACAACGGGAACCGGTTTGATCTTGCGCGTCTGAATAAGTGTGAGTGTCTCGAATAACTCATCCAGGGTGCCGTAACCACCCGGAAACGCGACCAGCGCGCGGGCACGCAACAGAAAGTGGAGCTTGCGCAGGGCAAAGTAATGAAACTTGAAACACAGCTCGGGCGTGACATATGGGTTGGGGAACTGCTCGTGAGGCAGGCTGATATTCAGTCCCACCGACTTTGCACCCACATCGCTGGCGCCACGGTTGGCAGCTTCCATGATGCCGGGGCCACCACCGGTCAGCACAACACAGGGACTGCGCTCACTCACCAGCCGACCAAATTCCCTGGACACCGTATAGTAGTGGCTCTTGGCAAGCACCTTTCTCGCGCGTTCGAGTGCCACACGGCAAACCCGGTCATCAGGCTGCAACGCAAGCATGGCTTCCAGTCGCGCCACTTCACGTTCGGCGGCCACCGGCTCCAGAATCCGCGTTCCGCCAAAGACCACAATGGTGTCTGAAATACCATTGGCGTTCAGTGCCTGTTCCGCCTTGGCGTAGTCTATCTGCAGGCGAACCCCCCGGCTGGTATCCATATTGAGGAAGTCAGCGTCCTCGGTTGCTTCGCGATAACTTGGACTTTCCAGAATCGCCATCAGGCGTGCCGGTGTTTCTGCATCATCCTCCACGGCTTTGGGCACTTCCCACGGCAGGGGATTTGCCCGCATCTTCGGGTGCGGCGGAGCGGGTATCTGGACACCGGCAGGTTGTTCTTTGGTACTCATCAAAGGCAGTTCCATCAGGCTTTGGTCACCAATCTACCATCAAGGTGGGGCCTGAGGCACCGCCCTGCCCTCCTGCGGACAACATGAACCTTGCTGCCACTCAAGTTCCGGGGTTCTGCTGCCGAAAACTGTCCTGACGCCCGGATGACCGCGGGCGAGACGCGAACTCATCTGACAGGCAGGCAAACCCCATGGCGCAGACACAGACGGAACAGTTACAACAGAACGCGCCTTTCCGTATCACACCCTGGTTGCGGGCCCTGGCAAAAAACGACGGCTCCGACCTGTTCCTGGCAACCGGCGCGCCACCCTGTGGCAAATTCCAGGGTCAATTGAAACCGATTGGTACAGAGCCATTGAAACCTGGCGAAATCCGGGCACTTGCCAACGAGATCATGGACTCAACCCAGCAGGCCGAATTTGAACGCGAACTGGAGATGAACCTGGCCGTCAGCGTCGCCGGCGTTGGACGGTTTCGGGTAAACATTTTTGTGCAGCGGAACGAGGTTGGCCTGGTTGCACGCAACATTGTTACGACCATCCCGAACTGGCAGGATCTGAACCTGCCGCCAGTGCTGCTTGATGTTGTTATGGCCAAGCGCGGCCTGCTTCTGTTTGTCGGGGGCACGGGATCAGGCAAGTCCACTTCACTGGCTGCCCTGATCGACTACCGCAACAGCAACAGTGGCGGACACATCATCACCATTGAGGACCCGGTGGAATTTGTCCATCGACACAAAAAGAGCATCATCAACCAACGGGAGGTTGGCGTGGATACACGCACCTGGCACGCCGCCCTCAAGAATACCCTGCGGCAGGCGCCAGACGTGATCTTGATTGGTGAGATACGCGACAGGGAGACCATGGAGCATGCACTTGCGTTCGCGGAAACAGGTCACCTCGCCATCTCTACACTGCACGCAAACAACGCCAACCAGGCACTGGATCGCATCATCAACTTTTTCCCCGAGGAACGGAGGCCCCAGTTACTCATGGACCTCGCCAGTAACATGCGTGCGATTGTCTCCCAGCGGCTTATACCCACAGTGGACAAGAAACGCTCTGCCGCCATTGAAATCCTGCTGGGTACGCCAACAATTTCTGACCTGATCCTCCGCAACGAGTTTGATGGCATCAAGGAAATCATGGAGAAATCGACCGGCGCGGGTATGCAGTCATTTGACCAGGCGTTATTAAAACTTTTTCGTGATGGCAAAATTTCCGAGGAGGAAGCGCTCAAGAACGCGGACTCGGTCAACAATGTCCGCCTACAGATCAAGCTTGCACAGGACGGCAAGCGCGGGCCGGCGCCAGGTGGCAGTCAGCCCGGTGGCACAACGTCACTCAGTCTCGAGAAGATTGACGACGGGAAAGAGGAACCACCCAAAATATTCGGCTGAGACCTTCAACCAGAAGGCATCCACCAGCCAGAAAATACGGTCAGACACCAACAGACGCCAGGCGCTGCCGGCATTCGGCCAGCGTCAAACTGTTGATCAGAACAGTTTTCCGCGCTGCAGTGGCGCCAGCAACAATACAGATTTCGCTTTCAGGCACGGCAAGCGCCCGGGCGAGCAGGCGTACCACTGCCGCGTTGGCACGGCCTTTTTCCGCCGGCTCGGCGACACGAATCTTGAGTGCGTCGCCAAGCCAACCGACAATTGTGGTACTGGACGCACCGGGCACTACCTTGATCGTGAGTCGCAGTCTTGTTACTCCCCCCTGTCCCGGTCTACCGCAGCCATGAAGTCCATCTTGCGCAGGTCGTCGTCAGGCGCTGGTACTTCAACAATGCGCTCCGGCACGTCATCATACTCAAGCCGCAGGGCCCGACACATGGTCGCATGCATTTCATAGGTGCAGGTGATGTAGGTCAGCTCCAGGATCTCCTCATCCGACAGGTGTTTCTTCAACAGATCGAAAGTACCATCAGGCACCCTGCCACCCGCCAGCACCAGGTCGTCAGTATAGGCCAGCACAGCGCGCTCAATTTCACTAAACAGGTCGGTCGCTGCCCAATGAGGGATCGCCGCAATCTGCGCCTCACTGAAGCCAACAGCACGAAGTGATTTGCAGTGCTGTGAGAAGACAAACTGGCTGCCTCTGGCAAAGCCCGCTCGCGACTGCCCGAGTTCTCGCAATCCGGGTGACAGCTTTCGATTACGGGACCGATAAAACTGGAAGCCGGCAACACAATGGTTAAAACACTCGGGTATGAGCGCAAACACTGTCCACCAGTTACCTGGCGTGCCGGTGGCGGTACCAGGTTCGGAAACCGGCTCACGATCGCCGAACAGCGCATCGTACAATGGCAGTACA
Source organism: Pseudomonadota bacterium (assembly GCA_047947185.1). Classification (GTDB taxonomy): domain Bacteria; phylum Pseudomonadota; class Gammaproteobacteria; order Pseudomonadales; family Azotimanducaceae; genus JANQJA01. The sequence continues at coordinate 3,852,874 of CP170502.1, read as the reverse complement.
GATGGATCCGCCTCCGCACGGGAAACCTCTCGAAGTCTGGGCATGGCAATTCCTTGGGATTTTTTTTAACAGTGATAGTATCGTTCCACCTAACTCATCCGAGAGCAACCCTGGCTCTGCCAGTTTATGTCCCATGCTTAAATCCCTGCTTGCAGAAGACCGGCTACTGATTGCTCCCGGGGTTTTCGACGGGCTTTCCGCACGCCTGGGCGCCAGGGCCGGATTCGACCTGCTCTACATGTCGGGCTTTTCTGTGGCGGGCGCCACCTGGGGCAAACCGGACATTGGCCTCTTGACGGCTGGTGAAATGACCGACGCTGCCGCCCGCGTGGTTGATGCTGCAAGTGGTCTTCCTGTCATCGCTGATGGTGACAACGGCTACGGTGGTCCGCTTAACGTCGCACGTACTGTCGAGGCCTATGAAAAAGCCGGTGTTGCCTGTATCCAGTTGGAGGACCAGGTACATCCGAAACGTTGTGGTCACATGGAAAACAAACAGGTTGTCTCACGGGATGAAGCCGTGGAAAAAATTCGCGCAGCAGTCAGTGCCCGCTCGGACCCCGCCTTTCTTGTGATGGCGCGCACAGATTCAAGAGCGACTGACAGCCTGAAAGAGGCGCTGGTGCGGGCCGAACTTTTCCTGCAGGCCGGTGCAGATATCCTGTTTGTCGAGGCGCCCAGGTCTGAAGCGGAAATGGCCACCGTCGCCGCAACATTCAGGGGAACACCGCTTGTGATTAATCTGGTTGAAGACGGCAAGACCCCATGGCCAACGCGCGAAGTCTTGAGGCAGATGGGCTACTCTATAGCACTTTATCCTGTTACCGCCCTGCTTCATCTTGCCCAGAACCTTGCCGAAACTTATGCCGCCATTGCCGCTGGCTCAACACCGACAGCAACCAGGAAAACATTTGGTGCGTTTAACGAACTCGTTGGCCTGAACGAGGCCAACGCCCAGATTGATTACATCCGCGGAAACAGACCGAACCGGGAATGATCAAATCATCCCGGGTACAAACGTGAGGTTTGCTCGCCGGAGAGGCATCATCCAGGCAACACCGGGAGTCCGAAGGTCATGTCCCCTGCTGGCGACAGTTTCAGGGCTGCTTCAGGACTCTTTAGACACTCTTCGGGCACTTTTCACGCACTCTTCAGGCACTCTTCACGCATTCAACGCCGCAAGAATATCGTCCGGTCGGATCGGCAGGTGCCTGACCCTGACCCCGATTGCTGCAAAAATGGCGTTACCGATAGCAGGCCCCACCACCGTGGTCGCCGGTTCACCCAGGCCAACAGCCTGCTCGGTGCTCGGGACAAACTCAATGTCCATGCGCGGCACCTGGCTCATTCTGAGCGGCGTGTAGGTATTCAGGTTTCGATCGCGAACTTCACCCTTCTCGAAAGCGGTACCTTCATGCAAGGCCATGCTGACACCCCAGAGTGCAGCACCCTCGGTTTGCGCCAGCGCACCGTCGGGGTGAACAATGGTGCCCGCATCCAGCACCAGGTCGAGTTTCTCAACAAGGACCCTGCCCGTTGTAACGTCAACACTGACTCGTGCAACGCAGGCACACCAGGTCGGCATATCCCGTTCCTGGCCAAAGGTTGTGGCAACCCCCATCCCGGTACCACCCGGCAATTTGTCACCCCAGCGCGATTTTTCCCTCACTTTCTCGAGTACGTTGGCAAGACGTCTTGCGCCACCCACAGAATTGGGCGCCGCACCTGCATTTCGTCCTTTTGCCGTCAGTTGTTTCAACCTGAATTCAATGGGGTCTTCTCCCAACTCGCGCGCAGCCTCATCCATGAAAGACTCAAGCGCCCAGTTGGTCCAACCTGGACCCACCGATCGCAACCAGCCCGGACGGAATGTTTGCAGGGCAAGATCGTTGGATATTGCACGGACGCGCTGCGCACCCACGTCGTACCAGTGATTGGCGCCATTAATCGCAAACGGATCAAATTTCTCACCGTTGGCGCCAGTACCAAGGAAAAACGTCGCCATCGCCTCTGTTGGCCAACCCGAGGCTGCATGGTGCTGCATCCCCAGGACGCGCCGGCCTCCAATGGCCATACTCACCTGCTGCACTGAGGCGGAACGTGGCGAATCAAACCGGGAATCATCCTCCCGGCTCAACACCACTTTCACCGGCTTGCCGAGCGCTTTGGTTGCCAGCAACGCTGGCACGCCATAGTCACCGTTCAGGCGCCGGCCAAAGCCACCACCCAACAGATAGGTTTTCATCAGTATCCGGTCTTCCGGTACGCCAAGCGCACTCGCGTACCAGGGTAGCGCAAGCGACTGCCACTGGTTGCCGGTGTGCAATTCGTAGACGCCGTCAGCCCGTTGCAGCGCCAGGGCATTGACGGGCTCCATCTGGAAATGCAGTACGGTACTGGTTGTATACTCCCGGCTGATGACCCGGTCAGCAGACGCAAACGCGGCATCCACGCCTTTGTCTTCAACAACCAGGGAACCCGCATCAGAAGCAATAAGTTCGCGATTGCGGGCCTGGATGTCAGCCTCACTCACAAACGCTGTCTTGCCCCTGTTATACCTTACATTGACAGAACCCGCGGCCCTCAGGGCGGCATGATAAGAATCCGCGATGACCAGTGCCCAACCCGGCACGGTACCGGACGGATCATCCAGCACCAGGGTCTGCTGGTATCCCTTGACCGAACGGGCGGCGGTGTCATCAACCGAAATGATGCTGGATCCGTACCGAGTGGGCGGCAGAATCGGTTTGGCATACACCATACCGGGTACTTCCGCATCAATTCCGTAGACAGTCTCGCCCCGGGTTTTTGCGGGAATGTCCAGCGCCTGAAATTTGCCGCCAATCAGCTTCCGATCCCGGGCTCTCCTGATCGGCATGTTGGCCAGTTCTTCTTCACTGAACTTGCGAGTGATGTCACCCTGCTGAACAATCTCGGCAAAACTGACTGACTGCCGACCCGCGATCACGCGACTGTCTTCTGCCCGGCAACGACGCGGTGGTTTGTCCAGCAGCTTTGCGCCCTCTTCTATCAGTGCCTGCCGACCGGCGGCACCGGCACGCGACAGTGCATCAAAATTCTGCCACACAGACCAGGACCCCCCGGTCACCCGGTAACCCCAGGTGGGCTCACTATCCACATAATTCAGCGAAACATCAGCCCAGTTGGCCTCAAGTTCTTCAGCCACAATCCGGGCCAGCGCAGTACCCACGTGCTGGCCCATCTCCGCCTCAGCGACGTTAACCACAATCTTGCCGTCCCGATTGATGGTGTACCAGACAGTGGGTTCAAACAGTTTCTGCTGCATTGCCCGGGCAGGGCTGCTGGAAAACAGGGCCGCCGGCACAAACGCCAGTGCAAATCCGGCGCTGGTGGCACCAATCATGAAACCCCGGCGCGTCACCTTGCCCGACGCCTGCCTGGTGAGATGCGATAACTTACCCATGCGTGGTTTCCTCCGCTGCATTGTAGGCAAGCCCTGCCGCTGCCATCTTGATTGCCGCGCGAATCCGCGTGTAAGCCATACACCGGCAGAGGTTGCCGTCCATCTGCTCGCTAATCTGCGCATCGGTAGGGTTGGGATATTGCTGCAACAGACTCGCTGCCTGCATGATCTGGCCAGACTGGCAATAACCACATTGCGGCGCCTGGACCGCAATCCAGGCATCCTGCAACGGCGAATTCAGCCCTTCAATTGTTGTTAGAGTCGCGCCGGCCACGGCCACTACAGGCGTGATACAGGATCGCTGCGCCACACCACCCACATGCACAGTACAGGCACCACAGAGTCCGACGCCACAGCCAAACTTTGTGCCTTTCAGCTTAAGTTCGTCACGAATCACCCAGAGCAGCGGTGTGTTGTCAGGCACATCCACTTCCACGGTCTTCCCGTTGATACTAAATCTTGTTGGCATCAGTTCCCCCGGATCTTGTTGTTTTCCCCACATTGCCACCTTGAGCGGGGGCACCGCAAGTGTTCAGGCTAAAGCCACTTACCCAATTTGAAGCACAGCAGCATCTGTACAGTGATGGCAAAGATCAGTCCCGAGCACCGCTGCACCTGCAACCGAAGCATTCTCCCGGCTGGCAATCTCGCCCTGACTGTAGTCCATCAGCCTCATCCGCACGGGATATCCGGGGCGTTCACGATGCTGAACCAACGTACCCGGCTGGCGGTGGTGTTTCGTGAACCGGGTCATCGGTAGTTGGCTCCTTTGAGTTACAACACAGCCCTCAATCCGCCGGAAACGAGCAGGGTGGCATCAATCAACACCCGGGGCAGTTCCAGTCCGCCTGGTGATGCCAGGTATCTGGACTCCCATACAGGATTAAACTTTTCCTTGTAGTGTCGGACGCTTTCAAAACTGTAGAAATTCTCCCCATGCCTGAACACCCTATGGCCAATCTGTTGCCAGAGCGTCGCCAGCGGATGGGTTTCCATACCGGAGAGTGGCGCCATCCCCAGTAAAAAACTCCGGTACCCCGCCGCACGGCCCCACAGCATGAGTTCTGTCAACAGAAAGTCCATCACCTTGTCCGGCGCCCGGTTGCTGTAACGCATCAGGTCTATAGACAACTCAGCCTTGCCTGCACCCGTCCAGATGTTCGCAAAAGCCACAATTTCGCCACCCACGCGTATCAGGGCAATGTCGAAGTGGCTCAGATAATCCACATTAAAGGTACCCAGAGAGAAGCCCTTCTCGGCAGCCCGCTTTTTACTGAGCCAGGCGTCAGAAACCTGCTGCAAGCCTGGCAGGAGTGTTCTGACCTCAGCCGCGGCAACAATCTCGAAACTGCCACCTTCACGCAGCACCCGCCGGCGCGTCTGGCGAAGTTCTGCCCACTTGCTGCCTTCCAGGGTAAATTCCTGCAGCGGTACCCTCGCTTCCTCGCCCAGTTTCGACAACGTCAGTCCTGTGTCCACATACAGGGGCAGGTACTCACTGCTGACCTCGTAAAAAGCACAGCGATCCCCCTGTTCGGATGATTGCTCCCTGAACTGCCAGACCAGGTCCTCGAAGCAGGCGACATCGCCAACAGGATCACCGAGTGCAATCCAGCTATCATCCGAGACCTGGTACATGATAAACGCCTCCCGCGAGGGATGGAGCAGAAACCGCTTGTCACCCAGCAGCGCCACCTTCGCCAACGAAGAAGGTGAGGCGCTGACGATTCTGCGAATGGCAGCCCAGTCCGATTCACTTACCTGCTCATACAGCGGCGGGGAGGAACGCAGCAGCCGATACAGACCAAACGTGACAGCCACCAGGGAGGCCACCAGCACACTCCTGAGCATACGTGGTGCGTCCGCATCAAATGCAAAGCGCCACCAAAGCGCGTTCTGGTACTCGACCTGCCGGAACGAGAAGAAACCAATCCATAATGCCGCACCCACAACAGCGCCAATGCTGAGCATCCATGCAAATGGAAAACCCAGATCATCCATTGATGACCTTCGATAGAACTCCGCGCGGCAGAACCAGAGCACCCCGGCCGCAATCACCAGCGTCAACGCCTCCTCGTAGTCCAGCCCCTTGCCAAGGGAAACCAGCGCGCCACCCAGCAACAGTGCCAAGGCAAGGCGATAGGCACTGCGCAGGCGCGCAAAAAGGCCACGCGCCACAATCAGCAGGCCGACCCCAATTGCGCTATTCAGCAGGTGCGACGTTTCCAGCAGGGGCAGGGGGAAAATCTCCACCAGAAAGTGCAGCCGTGACGTCTCGCCGGGTAATGAACCGCTCACCATCAGCACAATGCCGGCGAGCAAGACAACAAGGCCGGACAAGCGGGGAGCAGTACCGCTGGCCCAGTCCCTGCCACGAACCAGGGAGGAAGTAACCCCTTTAATCTGCAAACGAAGTTCGCGCGTTACCAGGATGCCGGCTGCGACGGATAAGGGCAGCAGGTAGTAAATCAGCCGATAGACCAGGACTGCCGCTAGCAATTCTGCTGTTGGAAACGTCGGCAGGAGCAACAGCATCATGCCCTCGAATACGCCAATGCCCCCCGGCAAACTGCTGACTAACCCGAGGCAGATTGCGATCACATAAGCCCCCAGCAGCACCGGGTATGAGACATCATGACCAGCCGGCAACAGGACATAAAGCACGGCCGCGGCAGACATCAGGTCTAAAGACGCAACCAGCACCTGCTGCACGGCAATACGGAAACCCGGGAGAGCAAACCTCCAACTACCGAAAAGAAGCTGTGTGTTCAGGCTCCGCGCAGTGGCCAGATAGACCAGCGTTACTGCAATCAGCAGTCCCCCCAATGTTCGCAACAGGCCAACAGGAAACCGGAGCGGTTCGAGTGCCTGCGCCGGTTCAATCACCAGGGCAATTCCCAGCAACAGTGCCGCGCCCAGGGTAAAAGTCAGCGCACAGAAGGCAACAATCTTGCCCACATCAATGGCTGAAATGCCGATGAGTGAGTAGGCACGCAGCCGGACGGAGCCGCCGGAAATTGCCGAAACACCCAGGTTGTTCCCTATCGCAAAAGCCGTAAAGGAGATCACCCGCATCTCCCAGGGCTCCACCTGATGGCCCACGTAGGCCAGGGCCAGCCGGTCATAGTGCGTGAGCAAATAGTAGCTGAGACAGGTAAAAAACAGGGCCAACCCCAGTTGGCGCCACGAGAGCGATTGCAGTTCGGCAGTAATGTCATCAAGACTGGTCGCGCCCAGTTCATGACCCAACACCAGCGCTACAGCAATCAGCACCAGAACTGCAAACAGCGCAGGCAGGGCCCGCCCAAGTCGCCTCAGGTAATGCGATTTTTCAATGGACATAAGCGCCTGGCACCTGTTTCGTTCACTTTGTTAACCTTCCTTCAACCTTGCCTTATTGTGTGGCCTGGCGGCGACGCACATCCCACACCACCCGGGTGCTGGCATCCGGGACACCGGGTGACATACCAATTTGTTGGCAGTACTGCCACGAAAGCTGGCAGGCTGGGGTATGATCCCCCCCGCAACGCATTTCCCCAACTTCCAAAAGGAGGCCGCATGAAACTCTATACCGGTGACCTGAGTCCCTATTCCGCCAAGGTGCGCATGCAGATCTATGCCATGGGCATTAGCGATATCAAATTTGAACTGCCCCCCAGCTTTTTTATGGGCAAACTCTCAGAAGTATCACCGCTGGGAAGAATTCCCGTGCTCGAACTTGATGATGGCAGCATCATTCCCGAGTCCGAAGTGATCGCGGAGTACCTTGACGAACTTTATCCGCAGAAAGCGCTGGTTGGTACCTCGCCAGCACACCGCGCTGATGTCCGGCTTATCTCCCGCATTGCAGACATCTACCTGATGAACAACATCTTTATGGCGCTGCCCCAGGTAAACCGAAAAACGCGTATTGACGCCATCAGGGACATGCTCGTAAAACAGGTTGTGCGTGGCATGGGGGCGCTTGAGCGACATATCGGAGAAGGGGAATTTGCCGTGGGTAACACGCTGTCCCGCGCTGATTGCACACTGGTGCCCGCGCTGTTCCTGTGCGAAAAGACCGTGCCGAGGCTGGACGTCGAGAACCCGATCCTTGCTACAGAGCGCGTGGCGGCCTACTGGGCCAAAATCCAGCAGAACGAGTTTGCCTCCCGGGTTATCGACGAGATGGACCGTGGCCTGCAGGCGCGTCTGGACGGGACCGAGCGCAAGATGATAGAGGAAGCAATTGCCAGGGCTGCACGGGAGCCGTGAGCCCTGCGCGAGTGATCACCCCAATCATCACACCAATCCGGGTTTGTCGTGATAATGTAACGGCGTTTTCAGCTACCGGAACCTCAATATGACTCGAATATCAACTGTGGCCCTGGCATTGCTACTGCTTTGCACAACAGCCTTCGCAAAACCGATACCGGAAACCCGTGCCGAGCGGGTAAACATGTCCAGCGAGCGCCTGACCGTCGTGGATGATCTGATGGAGCAGTATGTTGACAACAAACAGCTTGCGGGCATTGTGACTTTGGTCGCGCGCGACGGCAAAATTGTGCAGTACAAAGCCTACGGACAGAAGGGTGCCGATGACCCAAGACCAATGGGCAAAACTGACCTGTTTCGAATCTATTCCATGAGCAAACCCATTACCGCAGCTGCTGCCATGCAACTGTACGAGAAGGGCAAGTTCAGATTGTCAGACCCTGTCACAAAGTTTGTGCCTGAACTGAAAGACATGAAGGTACGCCTGGATGACGGCAGCCTGGTTGATGTGGAGCGTCCCATGACCATGCTGCAACTGCTGACCCACACTGCTGGGCTGGGCTACGGCCTGAACCAGCGCCATCCCACGGAAAAGATGTACGCCGATGCCAAACTGTTTGAGGCGAAAGACCTGGATGAGTTTGCCGAGAGGGTTGGCAAACTGCCCCTCCGTTACCAGCCCGGTGACCGCTGGCACTATTCCGTTGCCGTAGATATCACGGGGCTCGTCGTGCAGCGAATCAGCGGCCAGCCTTTCGACGAGTACCTGGCGGAACACATTTTCAAACCGCTGGGTATGGAGGATACTTTTTTTGAGGTCCCCGCAGACAAGGTGGATCGTTTTCTCCCCAATCATTACTACGACCGGAAGAACGCCAAACTGGTGACCATCGATGAATCACCCGGCGCCGCCATGCGTGATTACAAGAAGGTCACACTTTTCTCTGGTGGCGGTGGCCTGATATCAACCGCAATGGATTACCTGCGGTTCGCTGAGGCCATGCGTCGTGGCGGAGAACTTGATGGCAATCGAATCCTCGGTGCCAAGACCGTTAACTTTATGGCATCCAACCACCTGCCGACCAGTCTTGGCTCCGTTGGTTCAGGCGAGCAACCCACCCAGGTGTTCAACAGGGGGGGCACCGGCTTCGGGCTGGGTTTCAGTGTTGTCGTTGATCCGGTTGCGACCAGCGCACTTGGCAGCCAGGGAGAATTCAGCTGGGGTGGCGCGGCCGGAACCGTGTTCTGGATAGACCCGGTCGAGCAGATTGTGGTGGTTGGCATGATCCAGTTGATGGCCTCCCCTTTCCCGCTGCGTGATGATCTGCGGGTAGGTACCTACCAGGCAATTACCAAAACCTACGAGTAGCATGTTCATAACCGATGCTGGTGGCATTCTGCGCGCCAGCGTTCCGGCAAACAATCGCCAGGGAGCCTCTGAACAAACAGGCACAACGTTGCGCCTGTTTGTTCAGAGGCTCTTTGGGCCTGGCAAGCCAACCCGAGGCTGATCAATGGCATGCCTGGCGTTCAGGCATATTGCAGGTTTGCTGCAGCTCAGACGGCAACACCAAACAACTCCCCTACCAGGGCCGTCAGCAACATTGCTAGCGCACCCCAGAAGGTCACCCTGCATGCGCCTCGAATCATGGAAGCGCCTCCTGCTCTCGCTGCAACTGCCCCAAGCAGAGACAGAAACAGCAGCGATGAGACACTCACTGCGATAATGATCTGGTGCTCCGCGGCCAGCCAGGCCGCCATCAGTGGCAAGGCGGCACCCACGGTAAATGTCGTGGCAGAAGCCAGCGCAGCAAGCACCGGTGCGGCCCGTGTATCCTCCGAGATCCCTATATCATCCCGCGCATGTGCTGCCAGGGCATCATGGGCCATGAGCTGTTCGGCAACCTGTTGCGCCATCTCCGGCTTGAGCCCTCGCGCGACATAAATAGCGGCAAGTTCTGCCTGTTCAGATTCGGGATGTTCTTGCAGCGAGGAAGCCTCTAGCGCCAGATCAGCGTTCTCGGTATCCGCCTGGGAGCTGACCGAGACATATTCTCCCGCGGCCATCGACATGGCACCGGCAACCAGACCAGCAACGCCAGCCAGCAACACACCTTCCTGGCTGGTTCCGGCAGCAGCCACCCCGACGATGAGGCTTGCAGTCGACACAATACCGTCATTGGCGCCCAGCACGGAGGCTCGAAGCCAGCCGGTACGGTGTGCCTTGTGAGATTCTGCATGGACCATCTGTTGTCTCCATTCATCGCAATATTGCTGCGGTTGGGGGCTGGCTGTCCCAACTGTTTAACGCACAGTGTATCCCGGCATACCCGGCAGAAACACCGGCGTTTTCGCGGACACTGAAACAGGCACAGGGAGGGGATGCAGTTGTGCCCGTGGAGACTTTCGACAAAAGGGCAGCATCGCTGCTACATTAGGCCGTCGAAAGTAAGGGAGACTCCCGCCATGTATGACGAAATTAGCTACGAGGTTGACGGCGCCAGCGCTATCATCACCTTTAACCGCCCGACCGCCCTGAATGCCCTCACCAACAATATGATGGAAGAAATGAAACATGCGTTCGATACGGCGGAACGGGACACCACCGTTGTGGGCATCATTCTGACGGGCGCCGGGCGAGGTTTTTGCTCCGGCATGGACATGAATGCGCTGGACTCACAGGCAAGCGGCGGTGACCTGTCAGCGGGTGTCGAAGCGAAGCGCCTGGATGCCAACCCCGGTGACGCGGACATGGGCGAAAACTTCCGGATTGCCTTCACCTACATTATGAGTATTCGCAAGCCCATCATCGCCGCGGTCAACGGCCCCTGTGCCGGGCTGGGCATGTCAATTGCCCTCCTGTGTGACCTGCGTTTTGCCTCCGAGAATGCCCGGTTTATCACGGCTTTCTCGCAGCGCGGGCTGGTAGCCGAACATGGACAGAGCTGGATTTTGCCAAGGGTCATAGGGCCATCACGTGCCCTCGACCTGTTGTGGAGTTCCCGCCGCATTGGTGCAGATGAGGCCCTGCAAATGGGGCTTGTCAACCGCGTGGTCGCCGGAGAATACCTGCTGGCGGAAGCAAGCGCCTACATCGAGGACCTGGCACAGCATGCTTCACCGACCTCGCTGATGCTCATGAAACGGCAGGTCTACAAACACCTGAATACCACCTTGCATGATGCAATGGTTGAATCCAACGAACTTATGGCCGGCACGCTGGAGGCACCCGACTTCAAGGAGGGGGTCAAGTCATTCCTGGAGAAGCGACCGCCAGAATTCCAACGCATAGAAGTCAAGTAAACATAAACAAACAGAGGGAAAAACGATGATCAGAGTTTTGTGGCCACAGGTGCGCTGGCAGGATGATTACGCGCCAGAGCGCTGGGGTGTCGGTGATGGTGTCAACGCAGAGTTTGTGCACGCTTATGCAGAAGTAACGGATGAACAGTGGCGCAACTGCGACGGCATTGTTGGCGCACCAATCCCCAAGGAGTACATGGAACGCCTCGATAAATGTCGCATTTATGTCAAACCTGCAGTTGGCTTTGACGAGATTGACCTGAAGGCCTGGGGAGACCTTGGCATTCCTGTATGCAACACGCCGGACTACGGCACCCGCGAGGTCGCTGATCACGCATTGGCACTGATGTTGACCCTATCGAAAAGTATTGCCTTCCACGATGAACGCCTGCGTGAGGATCCACGGGGTAACTGGCGGCCAGCACTCAATCCTTTCGGCCAGCGCCTGGCAACCCAGACCCTGGGTATTGTGGGACTGGGCCGCATCGGCACCGCCGCTGCACTCCGGGCCAAGGCATTTGATATGGACGTGGTGTTTTACGATCCTTACAAACCCAATGGTTCTGAACTCGCACTCGGGATTCGGCGCGCGGCCAGTCTGGAGGAACTGTTCGGCCAGTCAGATATAGTGACCATTCATGTGCCACTGAACGATGAGACCCGAAATCTGATTGACGCAGAGGTGTTGGCCTCCGCCAAAAAAGGGCTGATTCTCATCAACACCGCGCGCGGCCCGGTGGTCGATGTTGACGCGCTGCACGATGCCCTGAAGAACGATACCGTATTGGCTGCCGGACTTGACGTGCTGCCCGAGGAACCCGCCAATCTTGACAGGCCGCTGGTTGCTGCCTGGCACCGTGGTGAAGAATGGATACGGCACCGCTTGCTGTTGACGCCCCACTCAGCGTTTTTTACACCGCAGAGCATGTTCGACATACGCGGTTTTGCTGCCCGAACTGCGTCCAGATATCTGCGTGACGGCCGGCTCGAAAACTGCGTCAACGAACAGTTCCTGACGCATCGGCGGTAACGGGTTCCCGGGTCCGGCGGGTGTGAATCCATGTTGCAGAGGGCCGGCAATATGTTTGAGTCTGGACCCTGGTACGGGGATACGCGCGATGCCTGACCTTGAGGACGAACCATTCAGCTATCGCGAGGCCAGCGGTGATGTCCTGTACCTGCTCTGCAGGGGCAAAACGGTGAAGACGCTGCGCGGTAGAGAAGCCATCAAACTGGCCGACAGGCTGGCGCGCGCCGACCCGGCACAGGCCCAACTGCTGCTGGCAAAAGCCACTGGCCAGTTCAGGTTCGGGAACGAGCGACCCCGGCCAAAGTAGACTGGCTGCGCAACTCGGGGGGAAGTTGCAAGCACTGGCGAATGACCCGCTGCGGGAAAGACGGGATCTCGCAGACATCAAAGCGCAGCTCCTCTTACGAAAAACGCAAGATGCGCCGATAGACCGGGAACTGCTGAAGGCGAACGTTTCACTCTTTGAGCGTGAGGCGCTTCCTGTCGCTTTGAGGGCGACACACGACGCGTTTGAGTGAACGGGAAAACTTGAATTACACGCAACTACTTGCTCTGCGTCACGCCTGGATGACTTCCGTCAGGTGGCGCAGAGGCTGGTACAGTTGCAAAGAAAAAGATCAGGTTGGTTATTTCAACCGGACTGATGCCTTGTCGACAAGACCCATACGACCGGTGATGACTTCCTGCTATATGCTTCCAGTGCTTCCTGCCGGATGACTATCGCAGGTCTCATGACTTGATGCGACCAGGCAGATGGCGAGTTGATATGGCATCGAGGATCCTGAGGCGCTCTTCCTTGCTCGCGTCTGGCCAGGCCATAATTTCCTCTCGCGTGCGCAGGCAGCCGATACAGATCTCGTTCTCTCTATCCATCCGACAGATGCGGACGCAAGGCGTTGGGACGTAGGCTTCAGACACGAAACACCAGAGGCAGACACAAACGCGCGATGCTAGATGCTTTCGGCGGGAATTTCCAGTTGGGCCAGCAGGTTGTGTGATGGATTTGCTTGATGGGAGAGCCGCCGCACCTGGCGCCAGTGTCAGCAACAACCTGGCACCAGGGAATCTTCCTTAGTGGCGGGCAGCGCTTTTTCTTAGTCTTCCCAGCGCCAGGAGGCCAAGCCCAAGCAACCCGAGGGGAGCCGGTGCCGGAACAGGCACGGAGACCAGCGACTCAATTGTGGTGTCGATGCGGAAATTGGAGCCTGTGGTACGACGCTCGGCGAAAAACAGGTCGAGGTCGTAGGTTTCACCAGAAGTCAGCCCTAGTGTATCAAGCGAGACTGACCCTGACTCGGGTCCGTGCACACCACCCAGATCAATAACCAGGGTGTCGTTGATGAACACCCAGAGGTCATCGTCGCCGGTGAAAGAAAACGTCTGGCCGGCAACATAGGTGAACGCCGTGTGCATCTCAAGTGTAAAGTGGTAGTTATGGCCGTACGCATAATCACCATAGAGCTCGCCATCAATCGGGAAGAAAGAACTGCTCGAGAAGGTATACACGCCACCTGGAGACGCGCTGCCGTTGTCCAGCGTCAATGTCTTGGTTGTGGACAGGTTGACCCCTGACACATCCCGATACCACTGGTCAAAACTCGCCTTGCTGGTGACCGTCGGATTAGAGGTCGCTGTGTTGTAGACCGGCTTGCCGTCAGCACCCAGAGTCGTTTCAACGATGCCAGGGTCAGAGCCCAGGTACTGTTCAAAGTCCGGATGCCCACCAACTTCCCAATACGCTTTGAAATCCCGAACGGTGACGTCAATATCGATTGTATCCGCATACAACGACGCATTGCCGCCTATCATCAACAACAGCGTAATCGCCGCTCTTTTCATTTTCTCAACTCCTGGATCGTCCCAGAATGCCAAATGCACAAAGAGTGCCAGAATGTTTAACCAATTGTATTTATGGAAAAATTTGGCTCACAGTCATTTCATCCCGCGCCTCAATGTAAAAAAAACCGACAGACAAAATCAGTACAGGTATCACGGCGGACCAAACGTAACCGTTCATTCCAGACCGTTATTGACTCACGCGATGTAGGTCGGAGCGCATTGGCGCATCTGCGAACTTCTCTTTCCAGAGCCTGGGCGTCAGTGACGCCACATCGCTCGCCGGGTGCACACTGACCCGTTGCAGGACATCCACCAGATAGGTGTAAGGGTCAACACCCTGGAGCTTGCAGGTACAGATCAGGCTCTGGATGATACCAACGTGTTCTGCGCCCAGTTCGGTCCAGGCAAACAGCCAGCTTTTTCTACCCATCGGGATGGGCCGCAGGCCTCTTTCCAGATGGTTAGTATCCAGTGGCACCGTGGGATCTTCCAGGAACACCCGCAGTGCCTCTTGCCGATTCAAGACATAGCCAACTGCCTTGATCAGCAGATTGTCCGGTATCAGGCTCTGGTCTGTTAGCTGTTGTTCACACCAGCCAAAGAACGCATCTACTACCGGTTTGCTATGGGTCAACCGGTATTCACGCTGGCGCTCCTCATCAAGCTTCGCGGCCCTGATCCTGTCCTCGATCGCATACAGCTCCCGGATGTATTGCAGCGCAATCGCAACCAGGCCCGGTTCTGCGGTTTCCGCCTCGATGAACTGGCGCCGACTGTGGACCCAGCACTGGGCGTGCACCACATCATCCCGCGCCTCGGTATAACGCGCATAGGCCACATAGCCGTCGGACAACAAGGTGCCCTTGAAGTGGGTCGCGAGCACCTGCTCGATGTGCCGCTTCGCCCGGGTGCTGGCATAGGTAAACACAATCTCGTCGGCATCCCCGTACACCGGCCAGAACCATCCTGTCTTCATCTTACCCTTGCCGGCTCGCCCAGCTTTGATTGGCGTCTCGTCCATCGCCAGCACTTTGCTTTGCAGCACCTGGCGCAACTGCGCCGCCACGATCGGCCGGAGCAGTTCAATACTGCGTTTGCCCAGATTGGTCAGGGTGGTACGGCTGAGGGTGATACCTGCATGCTGCAACCGCTGGTGTTGGCGGTACAGCGGCAGGTGATACAAAAATTTGTCGAGCAGCATACCTGCGAGGAAGCTGACATCTGCCAGGGACTGGTCAAACACGCCGGCCGGGGCCGCCGTGCTGCTAATCTCTCCGCTCCCCTTGCGCTTAACTACCGGCTGGTCGTAGCGCAGTACCACCAGGCTCGCAGGGCGCTGCGCCAGGCGGTGCACACTATTCGTGCCAATCACTTCATATTGATCGGCATCCGGACCCTCAAGCTCGGGTGCAGCAACCGCAATCACTTCAACTGGTACCGTATCGTCAAAGCGCAAGCCGCTGTCAGTGACACAAGCGTCGCCACGCTGCTTTTTCGCCTTACCGCGCTCGTAGGTGATCGTTTCGGTAACAACAGGCAGTGGCTCAGGACGATCGCCCAGCAAACCGTCGAGGGGCAGCTGATCGGGGCTGAGATCCACCAGGCGGCGTTCTGACTTCTCGCCAAACACTTGTTTCCGATACCAGGCGAGCTGCCGCTCAAGCTCAAGATTCCTGGCTTCCAGGGTTGTGTTTCGTGCCAGAACAGCGGCATAGTCAGGTTGTTGGGACATGCTGCCATGGTAGCAAAAGGTCAGCTTATGATCGAGCAAAACGTTTGTACTGGCGCGACTTTTTCACATCAATACCTTCCAGCAACAGCTTCAGTTGCAAGCCGTCGAGCAACTGTTTGCCGGTCGCTGAGGTGCGGTAGTTGAACTGTCCCTGCACCAGCCGCTTACTCCAGATGCAGTAGCCGGAGCGGTCAAAGTAGAGCACCTTCATCTGGGTCTTGCGACGGTTGATAAAGACGAACAGCTGGCCGCTCAGGGGATCTTCCAGCAGCTGGTGTTTGACCATGCCAGACAAGCCGTCGAAAGACTTGCGCATATCGGTAGGCTGGGTGCACAGCCAGACCCGGACCTGGCCCTCTGGAAAGAACATCAGCCGCGTCTCAAGCGCAGGGTCATGCCGTCGCCCAACTCAAGCTCGATATCCCATTGCTGGCACCGCGGGGCCTGAACCAGATCAGTTAACTCAACCAGCGGCGCCTGATCACTGGATGCCAGCCGCTTGCGCCACCGGCAAAACACGGCGTAACTGAGCTGGTGGGTATCACAGAACGCCTTGGCGGATAGGTGGGACGCTGCCTGGCGATCCAGGATGGTTTGCCACTGTTCAACTGAACGCCGGATTCTTTTGGTCATGGGTAGATCTCACGTTGGAAAAGTGAGATCAGATTAACGGGAGGAAATCAGGCCGGGAATAACGGTCTGGAATGAACGGTTACGACCAAACGGACCAAATCACACACCACAAACGGACCAGATCACACACCAAAATCTGTCTCACCGATTTGAAACAACGGACCAGATCACACACCAATATCTGTCTCACCGATTTGTGCGACAAACATCAACAGCTACTTGCAGTGATGGATTACAAGGGTAGCGACACGTGGAACGGATCGGGCCACACACTTAAATCTGTCTCAAAGACTTGTGCGAGATAAATCGGGAACGGATCGGGACACACACCAAAAATCTGTCTCAAAGACTTGTGCGAGATAAATCAACCCTCTGCGGTACCGGCTCACAAAGGTTGCGACCCTCGCAACGGACCACGAACGGACCAGGACACACACCAAAATAGGACACACACCAAAATCTATCTCACCGATATGTGCGACATACATCAGCAACGACTTGCAGTGATGGATCACATGGGTTGCGACGCTCGCAGGTGTGTGACCAGGTCGAACAGTCCTCACAAATGAAGGAACGCTGGATATGGCTTCGCGGGTAGATTAACGTCTGCAGTTTGCCCGCCGGAGACAGCATTAAATGACCGAAGCAGAAGTAAACCGACCTCGGCGACGTGGATTCCTGGATGTGATCGAAGATGTCGGCAACCGACTTCCGGATCCAGCCCTGCTCTTTCTGCTACTGCTGTTTGTCGTCTGGCTTTTCTCCTGGCTGCTTGCTGGCACATCCGGGAGTTTCGTTGATCCGCGAACAGGTGAGGCGCTTGTCGTCAGGAACCTGCTGACCGCTGAGTCCATGACCAGTTTCCTGTCGGGGATGGTGGGGACATTCATCGGGTTTCATCCGCTCGGGGTGGTGTTGGTGGCTATGCTCGGCATTGGCCTGGCTGACCATACCGGTTTTATCCGCGCCGGATTACGTGCGCTGCTGAACGTCACCTCGCCAAAAATCCTGACACCGATGCTGCTGCTGATTGCTATTGTGAGCCACAGCGGGGGAGACGCCGGTTATGTCCTGGTCATTCCACTTGGCGCTGTCATTTTCCAGGCGGCTGGTCGCCACCCGTTGGCAGGCATCGCCTGCGCTTTTGCCGGCGTATCGGGCGGGTTTTCTGCCAATTTTGTCCCGTCAATGCTGGATCCGTTGCTGCAGGGCATCACCCAGGCCGCCGCCCAGATTCTTGACCCGGACATTGTCCTGAACCCACTCAACAACTGGTTTTTCACCTCCGCCTCCTGCCTGTTGATTGTTGGCCTGGGCTGGTACCTGACCGACAAGGTGGTTGAGCCGCGACTATCCCATTTGGATATCAACGGTGACCTTGCAGATGCGCCTGCGCTTGAACCACTGGATAACGCCGAGCGCAAGGGGCTGACGGCGGCTCTTACGGTCATGGGACTGCTGGCGCTGGGCCTGCTGCTAACCAGCTTGCCAACGGACTCAGCCTGGCGCGCCCCCGATGGCGGACTCGCGTCTTCGGGCGCCCCGCTGATGGCCAGCATTGTGCCCCTCATCTTTCTACTGTTTATTGTACCTGGCATTGTGTATGGCTATGTTGCTGGCACCATCAGGACCCACCGGGACCTGATTGAGGGAATGAGTCTCGCAATGGCAGGCATGTCCTACTACATTGTGATGGCGTTTTTTGCCTCACTGTTCATCGCGGAATTCGCTCGCTCGAACCTTGGTGCGCTCCTCGCATTACAGGGTGCCGCCTGGCTACAGGCGCTCGGGTTACCCGGGATGGTGACCGTAGTTGGCGTGATTCTGATTACCGGTGTGGTTAACCTGTTTGTCGGCTCGGCGTCTGCCAAGTGGGCGTTGCTCGCGCCCATCCTCGTACCCATGCTGATGCAACTGGGCCTGTCGCCCGACATCACCCAGGCGGCCTACCGCGTCGGAGATTCATCAACCAACATCATCACTCCACTGATGCCCTATTTCCCCCTGATTGTGGTGTTCTGCCAACGCTACGTGAAATCGACCGGTATCGGTACCGTCGTCGCCATGATGTTGCCCTACTCCCTCAGTTTCCTGCTGTTCTGGACGTTGTTCCTGTTGGGTTACTGGGCACTGGGCATACCACTCGGACTGCAGTCGAGCTACAGCTACGGATAACAGACTGTCGGGATTCTTTACAACGGGTCTGGGAAAGAGATCAGGAATCAATCATAACCCGTTATTATTAAAGATATTTCCTGGCCGTGGCATAACTCTTGCTGGACCGATGTAAACCCAAGAACTGGAGCTTCACGTGTATCAGCGATTATTGCAGGGCATTACCTTTGTCTTTTTTGCTGCCATTTCCGCAGCTGCCGGCGCAGCCATCATCCCTTTTGGCATACAGACAAATGTGTCACAGGCAACCGTCGACAGTTGGGGTTGGACGGAGTGCCATCGTTCCGCAGCAGACTCCTACGGCCTGACGGCGACAAACACGGTCGATGCGAACTGTACCGGTGACTACATGATGATGGGCGTTCGGGATGCAGACCTTGGTGTCTATGGTGTTACGGGAGCTGGCGAAACTGCTGTTGTTACCAACTTCGTCTACAGTGATTTCAATTCCGACAATGGTGGCGTGATCCTGAACAACTGGTCAAACGGCCTGAATTTCTACCGGACGTCAGGTGCAGGCTCATGGGGATTCACCACCATAGACCAGACGGCTCTCAACTCTGCTGATATCCTCCTCATCAACGGACCTAACAATTACCCGTCCGTGGGCGGTCGCGATGACCAGGGAGAACTCGCCAGAGGCATGTCTATTCACACAAACACCAATGGCACCTTTGGTTCCGGCTGGTGCTACAACCCTGACGGCAATAACCAGACCTGTTTCTATTCGCCAGGCGACGAGCGCGTTTTCTGGACAGCCAATGCAGCCCCGGCGCCGGAACCGGCCACACTGGCGATACTCACACTCGGACTCGCCAGCCTAGCGTTCCGGCATAAGGCGAGAAGGGCGTCCTAACCAAAGTTTCAAACGCTGATAACCGGGGCTGGGCACGCTGTCCGCCCCGGTTTTTTCTTGTCTGTCAGCGCAGGCGATTTACCGCGGCCTCGGCCGCATCAAGACTCTTGGTAATGCGCTCGCGCAGCTCGTCGAGATCGATACCTTCCGTACTCTTCTTGCCCTCACAATAGCGCGCGTAAACACCATGAATAATGGCGGCGCTCTTCCAACGGTTATAACCCAGGTAGTAGTCCAGCCGGGAGAGGTCACGACCCGTTTTTTCTGCATAACGTTGCGCCAGTTCACTGCGGGACGGGAACCCCGGTGGACTGGTCGCGGCTTCCGGATTCGGCGGAAGCGCGTCGCTCGGGTCGCTCCAGATATTGAGCGCATAACCCAGGTCGGCCATGGGGTCACCCAGCGTTGAGATTTCCCAATCCACCACCGCCGCCACCGTGGAATCTGAGCCAATCAGTGTGTTGTGGAGGCCGTAGTCACCGTGGACAACACGAATGGGCCCCTGGTCGGGCATGTGATCCAGAAAATACTGGCGCAATTCGTGGGCCCGGGGGTCGTCGTACTGCGCTGGCTCAACAGATGCCGTCCATGATCGATACCAGGTATTCAACTGCCGCGTGACGTAACTGTCCCGCTTGCCCAGTTGGCCCAACCCGATTTCATCGGGGTCGAGTGCATGCAGCGCAGCCAGCACGTCAATAAAAGACTCTGCCAGTATGCGGCGACGCGAAACCGGCACCCACTCATTGGTTTCCTGCGCGTTATAAAGCGGACGACCGTCAACATGCCCCATGATATAGAACCAGGCACCGATGACCTCCGGACTTTCACAAAATCCCAGTGGCTCAGGCACCGGCACATCCGTGCCCGACAGAGCGGAAATCAGGGCCCATTCGCGTGACATGTCATGTGCGCGTGGCAGGAGTTCCCCCTGGGGCGGCCGCCGGATAACAGCCAGCCGGCCCGCCGCATCTGTCAACCGGTACGTCAGGTTGGAGTGTCCCCCCTCGAGCCGCGTCCAGACGAACGGTGGCGTGAGTAATGGTACGTTTTCCCGCACCCACGCTTCGACGGCTGCTACCTTGTATCCCTCTGGGTTCTGATCTGTCATGGTTATCTTCTTGTCTGTTCAATTGATGTGAGAGTGACTGGTTAAGTTACCCCGATTGCGGCACAACGGGAAAATCTTTTTTCCAGCCGGGCAACGCGGTAGTCTCGGCACAGTCGACACTGGAGGATACCAAGAAATGGCGATCTATAACGCGCAGTTGGCATTGCCCAATGGGGAACCGGGCCCCTGGGGTGAACCCGTTTCCATCACCTATGACAAACGTGATGTCCTGCTCTATGCCGTGGGCATCGGTATTCGCGACCTCCGGTACATCTTTGAAGGCGATGACGCATTTGCCGTATTTCCCACGTTTCCCATTCGCTGGGGTGGCGCCGGCGCCCCCCTCAACCCGGAGCACATCCCGCCGTCACCCGGTCCGCTCAACATTGATGCAGAGCGCTATCTTGAAATGCAGAAGCCCTTGCCAACAGCAGGCAGGGTCAGCGTGCAGGCACGTGTTATCGGGGCCCATCCGCGCGGCAAGGGTAACGGTTTTGTGGAGTTCGAAAGCATTGTCAAAGATGATGCAGGCGACGTTTGCGTGCGGATGGTGAATGGCTCGTTTCGACGCGGCGTGGAAAAGCTGGGCGACATTGACCCGTTCGAAGGTGCAGGGCAGACCTATTCCGAGAAACTCACGGTACCGGACCGGGGTCCGGATGTGACCGCTTCAGCTCACATTCCGGACAACCAGGCACACATCTACCGCCTTTCCGGGGATTACAACCCGCTCCACATAGATCCCGCAGCGGCCCGCTTTGGCGGGTTTGACCAACCCATACTCCACGGGCTCTGCACCTTTGGTCACTGCGGCCAGCTTTTGCTGGGTGCGCTCTGCGACAACGACGCAAGCCGGTTCCGCAAGATCAAGGTACGCTTCTCCTCACCCGTATTCCTGGACGAAACCCTGACAGTAAATGCCTGGCAGGATGGTGCAGGCCGCGTATTGTTCGAAGCGCGCGTTGAAGACCGCGTGGTCGTCTCCAACGCCTTCTTCGAATACGCGCCCTGAACGCTATTTGCCCTGGAACACAGGCTCGCGCTTCTCGACAAAAGCCTTGGCTGCCTCACGGTGATCATGGGTCTGGCCACAATGCACGTGGTGTGTCGCTTCCAGGTCCATACAGTCGTCAACTTCACCCGCCATGGCCCGGTTCAGGTTCTCTTTCATATAGCGATAGGCCACCGTTGGGCCTGTGGCTATCCGCAGGGCAATTTCACGGGTTTTCGAAGCCAGTTCCTCGGGCTCACAGACCCAGTTCGTCAAACCCAGGGACAGCGCTTCTGCGGCGCTGATGCGATCTGACAGAAAATACATCTCGCGCGCCTTGGCTGAACCCACCAGTTGGGTCAGGAAATAGGTTCCACCGTAGTCACCCGAAAAGCCAACCCTGGCGAACGCCGTGGTCATGATGGCGCTATTTGCCATCACGCGCATGTCACAGGCCAGTGCCAGGGACAGTCCTGCGCCGGCCGCAGCACCCGGCAGGGCGGCAATGGTGGGTTTGGGCATTTTGAACAGCTTGCCTGCCGTGGCGCGCTGGTTCACGCGCTGACGGTGAATGGCACCATCTATCGTATTGTCGCCAACTGTGCCATCACCACTGGCCGCCATGCCCTTGACATCACCGCCGGCACAGAAACCCTTCCCTGCACCCGTCAGCACAAGGCACTTAACTGCAGGGTCAAGCTCAGCCCTGGCCAGTTGCTCTGCCAGCGCGCCTGTCATCTCGCCCGACATCGCATTACGCGCTTCCGGCCGGTTCAGCGTCAGAGTCAGCACCCCGTCGTCCAGCGAGGCGAGCAGGTGGTTCGTTCCCGTATCAATATCTGTCATTTTTCCCTCCTTACGTTTTCAACAGCCCGGCACATACCCGGAGATTTTCACAACCAAACATAGACAAAAAAGCCGGGCAGTGCCCGGCCTTCTCGCCAATCAAACACCCAAATCAGGCAGCCGAGTGACGAAGCACCCGACCCGCCCGCGTGCCGGTCAGTTCACCGTCCAGCAGGCTGATCTGCCCATTGACAATCGTCGCTTTGAATCCCTGCGACTTCTGGATGTAACGGGGGGCACCACCTGGGAAGTCGTGCACCAGCTCCGGTTGCTTCTCGCCCACGGTGTTCACATCAAACACATTGACGTCAGCCCGCATGCCTGCTTTCAGCACACCACGATCCTTCAGCCCAATCACGGCCGCAGGGCCCGAAGTCATTTTTTTTATGACTTCAGGCAAGGTAAAGTAACCGGTGTTCCGATGCCAGTGCGACAGCAGGAAACTGGACCAGCCCGCATCCATAATCTGCGAAACGTGGGCACCTGCGTCTCCCAGGCCCGGATAGATATGTTCACTTCTGAACAGATCCGCCTGCTCTTTCAGATTTGTCGCGAACATGCGGAAGTTGAACAGACCCTTGCCGTTGCTTTCACGGGTCAAGCGGATAAAAGTTTCTGACCAGTGCTCTCCCGCAGATTCCGCCATCTTCTGCAGGCTGTCGGTGCTCGTGTAATCCGGTGTTTCACCGCTCCCCAGGTAATAGACGGACCCCATGGGGATACGAGTGGCTTCAGGCTGTTTTGCCTCATCAATCAGCTTTGCTGCTGTCTCATCGTCATTGATGGCGGCCAGCCGACCGGCAAAGTCCATTCTGGAAAGTCCACGCCAGGTCGGGCCACCAACGGGCAGTCCGGACTGCAGCCCAAACATGTAGCCCGAACCACGCACATGGGAGATTGCCGTAATGTTGCGGCCTTCGCACAACTTGTCGAGGTTGGCTGCAGACTGTCTGCCGGCACCTTCCTGCGGCCCGGTGCCATAGCTGAACAAGACGCGGCTGTTTTCTGTATCCGCAATACGTTGAATAACATCGAAGCTGGCGCCCACAGCCTGCATCAGCCCCTTGCGCGGCCCGACCACTCTGGCGATTGCTTCCAACTCCGACGGATCGGCGAAGGTGCCGGGAATGGAACGGCCATCCGGTCCTTTGTGTGGCTCGTATCGATTGGTTGAAAAACCAAACGCGCCCGCATCCAGCGACTCCGCGACGATATCGGCCATACGCTGCTTCTCTTCATCGCTGGCCTGCTCTTCCACAGACCGCTCGCCCATCACGTACCAGCGCACCGCGCTATGACCCACCAGCCCCGCAACATTAACCGCGGTACCGAGACGATCGATCGAATCGAGGTACTCCCCGTACTTTTCCCAGTCCCAGGCGAGACCGGTCATGATGGCATGCTTGGGGATGTCCTCAACCGTTTCCATGGTGCCTGCAAGCAATTCACGGTCTTCCGGCTTGCAGGGGGCAAACGTCACACCACAGTTACCAATCAGCGCCGTTGTGACCCCATGCCAGCTCACCGGTGTCATATCCGGATCCCATCCGATCTGTGCGTCCAGATGGGTGTGGATATCAACGAAGCCGGGTGTGACAATCTGCCCGACTGCATCAATTTCCTGTTTTCCCTTGCCGTCGACCTTGCCGACCGCAGTGATGATACCGTCGGATATCGCCACGTCGCCGGTGAATGGTTCACTGCCAGTACCGTCAACAATGGTGCCGCCGCGAATTACTATATCGTGTTCCATACCTTTCCCTCTGCTCTATTGGGTCCGCTGAATAAAGCGGAGCATTTGCCTGATAACTACGGATTTACCACAGCGCCAAAATAATGCACCCCTTCAGGTTTCTTGTCCAATGTGACACAGAGGGGTTAGCATCCATCCCAATGCCAACGGTTACAAAATAAGGGGTGCCCGATTGAAGAAGAAAGTAGTTGTCCAACTGCCGCGCCAGGCGAGCGTGAAAGACTTGCGAACCCGTTACGCACTTGAACTGGAATCGCTGGATGCCATTGCCGAAATCATTGAAGTTGATGGGAGTACAGAAGCGGCGTTTATTGAGGGGGCGCGCGATGCTGACGCGCTCCTGACTTCCTGGGGTATTACCATTTCCCGCAACATCATTGAGTCATTGGAAAAGTGCGTGGTCATTGGTGTTGGCAGTGTCGGCGTGGACATGGTGGACGTGGATGCGGCTACAGAGAATGGCATTGTCGTCACCAACACCCCCGACATTTTTATCGAAGAGGTCGCCGACCACGCAATGATGCTGCTCCTCGCCTGCTATCGCCAGTTGAAGATACAGGAGAAAGTTGTGGCTGAGGGTCGCTGGTACGAGGGCCGACCTCTGCTCAATGATACGCCACGACTGATTGGCCAAACCCTGGGCGTACTTGCCTATGGGAACGTGGCAGAAGCCACGGTGCGGCGCGCAAAGGCTTTCGGTATGCACGTTATCGCTTGCGATCCTTACGTGTCCGAAATCAAGATGACCCGGGATGGCGTGGAACCGGTTTCCTTCGATGAACTCCTCAGGCGGTCAGACTACCTGTCGCTGCACTGCCTGCTAAACGAAGAGACTCGCCATATCATGAATGCGGAGGCTTTCAGCAAGATGAAGCGATCCGCTTACCTGATCAACACCTGCCGTGGCGGTGTTATTGATGAAAAGGCACTGGCGGAAGCGCTCCGGGCAGGCGAAATTCAGGGGGCCGGCCTTGACGTGCTGGAACAGGAACCCCCTTCAATGGATAACCCGTTGCTCAAGATGGACAATGTATTCATCACCCCACACTCGGCCTCGGCAACGGCACGCATGCGACCTGAAACCCGGCGGCGCGCCGCCCGGGAAATTGCCCTGGCCCTGCGCGGCAAGTGGCCCATGAGCCCGGTGAATCCCACGGTCATGCCACGCGTGGCACTGGAGCGCTGGCAACCCTACCCCATGGAGCGTGGCCCCAACCGGTAGGGACCCGCGACGAGGACACACATCAAACCAGGCTCACAACCGAAGCGCATCGGCGCGACGAGGACACACACCAAACCAGGCTCACAACCGACGCGCATGGGAAAAGGACGATGGGAAAAGGACACACACCGAAACCATGCTCACAGAGCATGAATGGGCCCCGCCCCTGAAAATCAAGAAATGCTCAAACCTGCCGGACGAAATTAACGGGATTAAGGAAGGATGGCCGCTTCTAGTCGAAAAGAATCGTCAATCTCAACCCTGGAAAGTGGATCGCCTAAGGATGGGCCATACCAGTCCGTGACCAGCCCCGGTGCGCGGCCCATTGTGACAGTTTAGCTCGTGACCCATAGGCTCGCTGTCTGTGCCTGAAGATAGCGACGCGTTGATACCAAGCTGCCGCTTGGTCAACCGGTGTTTCCCTGTCTTCCGAGAACTGTTCGACGTATTCGAGATAGGCGGCAAGAGTAAAGGGTAGCCTGTAAGGTTCCTTGTCCTCTGTATCTTCGAGGCCGGAGACGAGCGGGGCCAGATATTCAGTCAGCCGCTCGGCAGATCCTGCTGCAGCCCGTAACCTGTGTCTGAGGGAAGTGTGTACCGCTTCAGCCGCTCGACGGACGATTTTGGCCCTCACAGGGTTGAGGTCGACATATGCCAACGCATTGATGGCTGCCGCTTCGTCCAATAGCGCACCTGAATAAAATCGGCTTTCAAAAAAGTGTCCTTTGCAGTTGTCCTCACGGTTCGCTCGCCTGGCAATCGGTTGTTTGAGATGTTTCTTAAACATTGAGAGCGATCCCAGGGTATTCCTGAGGCGTTGTATCTGCTCGGGTTGGCCGAGGAACTGCTCGCGCCTGAGTTCACGTATAAATCCCGCTTCCCTGGGGTTGGCACCATTGGTCGCGGCGCAACAGTTCAGCCAACGGTCCACAACCTCTTCGTCAGTCCAACGCTTTGCTGCTCCTGGGTCGAATCGGACGATTACGTGAAAGTGGTTACTCATGATGGCGTAACCATACAATTCGATCGCGAAGGATCGAGCCAGCCTGAACAGACTCTGCTCCACCCAGGCTTTTCGGTGGTCGTAGTTCTTACCGGTGCGGGGATCCTGGCCACAGAGCCAACTGCCCCTGACACAACGAGAAATCAGGTGATAAAACAGCGGCATTTCGCTGTCGACGAGTTGGGAGCGGGGAGTTGCCATAATTGATATTGTCGCAATTCTCCCGGTTTCTGCGTTGAGACTGCACCCTGGATTGATGTCGGCCCTATGCCGCAAAGCGCCATAACATAAGTCTGACGCTTTGTAAGACAGGTTTCCGTGTGTGACCGAAATCGATGACCGAAATCGATGGAGTCGAGCAACCAGGCACTTGTTCATGGACTCTGATCAGGTAGTAGAGAGATCTCCGTGCGGATAGACTGCTAACCATGCGTCGAACGATCTCAAAAGGACTCGCACCGGCTGTCGTGGCTTGCTGCCTTTCAATGTGCGTGCAGGTCAGCCCTGCTGGCGCAGCCGCAATACCACAAGGTTTCCCCACTACCGGTGCAGCTGAATGCACGCAGCACCGGACCTATCATGTCGACCGACTTGACGACAGCGGCGCACCAGGCACTTTCAGACATGCCGTACACTCAGACAGCTGGGATCCAAAGGCAAGAGAGCAGCGATCCTGTCTGGAGGTGCTGTTTGCTGTTGCGGGAACTATCGAACTCACCTCGCCTGTCTACATTCGGTCCAGCTACCTGACAATCGACGGCTGTTCTGCACCAGATCCCGGGATCACAATTACCCAACGACCCGATAAACCCCAGCGCCGGGGCAATGGGGTTTTGATAGAGGGTACGCGGGGGTACACACACGACATCGTCCTTCAATGTATCCGCTTCAAGGGTGTCCACGATCAGGATCCCGTCCAGCAGGTTGGCGCCGGCATACTCTCTGTTGGTGCTGACTGCGCCCAGGTCCCACTCAAACAACGATGTCGTGGGGACTGGCTGTCGGGAGCCGAAGATGGTGGCGTTGCCAACCTCGTGTTTGATCGAATCACGTTTGCGACGTCACGGGACAAACTTGCACTCTGGGGAAAAATCAGGAATGTTGCCATCACCCGCAGCTTTTTTTACCGCAATCCGTTGGCACTGCTGTTTTCCTACTACGGTGGTCCCTATGACTTGCAACGTCTCGACCTGGTACTGAACGGCAACGTGTTTGCGCAAAACAACGAACGCAATCCGCAGGTAAGAGGCTGGACAGACAGGCTGGACATCAGGAACAACATCATTCACGACTGGGATGCATTTCCACCGCTGCTTGCACTGGATGCCGTCATCGGGGATGGCTATGGCATTAGGATCAGGAACGAGGCGGGCGAACGCGTCGTCAATGCCAACATAGTGGGTAACCTGTTTACAGGTGGCGCATCGGCCCAGTCCAGGGCGCTGATCTACGGTTTCAAGCCTGGCATGGACCTACAGGATCTCGGCGCCAGCGAGTGTCTTCCACAGGGCGACCTGTACACGCTTACCGAACTGGGCCGGTTGTGGACCAGCAACAACAGACTACCCGCAGCAAACTGTGATCATTACTCAACCACCGAGGCACCAGTCAGGCGCCCCGACTGGGATAACAGGGAAACCTTGCCCACAGAAAATCTCTGCGACGCCCTGTTGCCGGCCGTCGGTGCGCCGTTCCGGACAGGGCTGGAGAAGGATATCCTTGCCCAGATTCGCATTGCTGCCGGCTGTAAATCCGACGCCGCGGCTCCTTTGTCTCCAGACCCTTCTTGACACCGGAATTTCTGTAGCAACCGAACCAATTACAGGTATTCGCAACCGGACTTTCAAATGAGACCGGCTGACTGTGCTGCTGCAGAAGAATCGCTGGTTGCGATGAAGAAAGCCAACTTTCGCTCTTCCGCTACAAACAGGATTTCCCCTGTCATTGAACAGCGAACGAGGTACAAGTGGTGGGCTTATGGGGTATACCAGATGGCCGAGGTATAAGCCCTCTCCTGAGTTGTTAGCGGGATATTGGCAGGGGCATCCCTGATGTCATACCGGACAATGTCGTAAAGCGTCCATCTGGGCGTCGGTATCTGCAGCACACGGGCGTAATAAAACGCTAGTTCGGTCGGGTCAAAGTCCGGATCTTCCCAGACTTCGATCAACTGGGGCGCACCAATATTATTGGTAAAGGTTGCCGTACTAACATCCACAGTGTTGCCGACGGCAGGCAGAACACCCTTGCCATCCGGCTTCCGCTTCCCCGACCAGGCCACATCGTAGACCTTCTCTTTTACCTCACCCTCGTCTGTCCGCCACCCTTTCACAATCTGTATACGGTCGAGATTGGCACCTAGCGGGTCCATGCTGGCAGCAACAAGAAACACGGGTGACTTTCCCTCCGGCGCGCCAACCAGACTGCCGCCCATAGGCACACCTCTGTTGTATCCAATGCTTGCCAGGTCATGGGCGGTCTTGTCCGCAGGGATAAAATCGAAGCCGCCAAACAGCCGCACCGTCATCCGGGGCCCGGTGGTCGCATAGGTTTCCTTGCGCAGGAGAGCGTCGAAAATCGCTTCCCGGGTATTGGCAAGTGCCCAGACAGCCGCGTAACCGGCAGCATTCATTTGCCAGTTGTAAGCCGGCTGTGGGTTAAAAATCCGTTCTGTTGAGGGTTCTGCCAGTTTGGACTTTCCCCAGAAATTATCATCATCAGCCGCGGCAAGGCCGGTATGCGCATCGGTGCTGCCAATCAAACCGAACTGAAATGGGTTCACGCCAAGCTTCGCTTGTTCACCAAGTCCCAGTTTGAGTGCGGAACGGACATACTCATGAGGCAATTGTTCCTTACGCACCGGCGCATTCGGTGTTGCCCGGCCGCGCCAACTGTCCCATGTTTCATAGTCAGCGAAAGCGTCATCGGGCGAAAGGAACGGGTGTGTCTCGCTATCACCTTTTATCTGTGTCACTTCAACGACTGGCTCAAACCGGGCACGCGTACGCGCATATCTTTCAGAGAGCGGAAACCCATAGGAATCAGTTAACGCGAACATGGCACCGGAGGTCAGATTGCTGTTATGAGGTATCGCAATTGCACGACCGCCGGTGTTGTACTCATAACGGTCAAGAAACTGCCAGAGTTCCTCTTCCTGGGCACTGTCATAAGAGGTAAACGGTAGAACCTGATTGGCCTTTTGTTGATCGTCGGCAAACAGGACAACCCGATGTTCCGAGCTGCCTTCTTCCTGACTGGGAGTCCATTCATAGCCGATAAAGGCGGTAAACCTACCCGGCTCGTTGTATCGATCGGCTGCATCTGTGACACTATGCCAGATTGTCTTTCTGAAACCCGCATGTCGAACAGAAATCTGCCATGAACGGTGTGCAGGCAGCAATGCTCCTTTAGCAACTGACTCTTTGTCGATCTGACCCTGCTCCAGCAGTTTTTTTGCCGCCAACCACATTTTACCCAGTGCTGTTTCCCGAAAATCTTTTTCATTCTCATATCTGTCGCGTGCAAGTGCTGCACCAATGTTGTTCCCATGGTCCGCGATGACGACAAAGTCCAGGGGTCGCGACAACTGCGCCGCCTGACCGCTTGAGCTCTGCACAGCTTCACCCCGTGCAAAACGGTACGCCGCATCAGGTTCCAGCCTGGATCCGCCGCTATATGCATCTCCTGACAACGCAGTATGGACATGCGTATCGCCCCAATACACGGTTGTTGGATAAACCTCATTGGCACTCGCCACGCTGGCGGCCAGGAGTGTGATGACATAGTGTGGCAAAACGAGCAGGCGAAAGTTGAACATGGCAACCCCTGATATCAGACAGACAGGAGGGGACGTTAGTCGGTACTTCAAACCCGTGTCAATGCAACGCGACTCTCCCGGTAACTGTGCAGGAACGACCCGTATGGCCAGGAACACCGCAAATCACTATGATGTCCGAGCCCGTGAGCAGACGAGTCGAAGCAATACCATATACAGCCGCTGGACCGTCCATGGGAAATCTGCACAGGAATCCCGAGGGAGGGAATCAGAATGGGTAGGCTACAGACAAAGCACCTTGAACACAGAGGGATAGAAACTGCTTACTTTGATGAGGGTGAAGGGCCAGCCCTGCTGTTACTACACGGGTTCACCGGCAGCAAACTCGATTTTTCGGATGAGGTACTGCGTCTAGCCGAAACACATCGCGTCATAGTACCGGATAACCGAGGGCACGGAGAATCCACCAACACTGGCGATCCGGGCTCTTACAGCATTGAAACCCTTGTAGAGGATCTGGCAAGCTTTATCGATACCCTGGCACTTTCGGATATTCACCTCCTCGGCCATTCCCTGGGTGGGATGGTGGTCATTCGCTACGCGCTGTCCGTACCTGAGAAATTGGCAAGCCTGATACTGATGGACACGTCTCCAGCACCGATGACGATGCCGGCAGATGCACGCAAGGCGTTTGCTACATCACTGGAGATCCTTGGTGTCGACGGTATGATCAACATGATGAAGAGTCGACCGGCACCCCAGCAGATCCAGAATGGCATCGACCGGATAGGTGAGGAGGAGCACTGGCACCGAATCAAAACCAAGCTGACGCAGATGGACCCCGTGGCGTTCCAAGCGCTTGGCATGGAACTCTCCGGGATAGCTGATGTAAGCAACAGGTTATCCGCTCTGGACATGCCAACAACTATCGTCGTTGGCGAGGCAGATGACCCATTTATCGGCCCCTCCAGGTTGATGGCGGAAACCATCCCCGGCGCTGTCCTCAACATCATCGAAGATGCTGCCCATTCGCCACAGTACGAAAATCGGGATGCCTGGCGCAAGGCGATTGACGGACATCTGCAGCGCGCAAACCGGTAAATCTAAGCTCGAAACGCACCATTCAAACGTATAACAGACCTCGCCTGACCTCGGGCTACAAGGCGTTGCTCGTCAGAACTTACTGTGATGCTGTTAGTGCGCTCCACCCAATGGATGTGAGGTCGCTGATTCACGCTGATTCAGGTCACACACTTTCACTTTCCTCAACCGCGTGTCCGACCATGCCACATCTCCAGGTACGATTAGTCTCACACATGTGAGCATCCCGCCGCGTGTGTCTATTCCACTTATTCCTCTTTGGTTCCACTTTACACCTGCTCGTTGCCACGCCCTTGTTTACAACTACTTCTAGATTATTTGAGACTCTTTAAGATCACACACCTAAAGCCAACTGAGAGGCCTATACGCCAACAGCGCATTTCAAGGTGCGATTTATCTCACGTGCGTAAGGCTCTGCGCGGTGTGTGTCTTTTTCACAGATGCAAAGACACCCCCGGCGCATGTATTCTTCAGGAAACCCGGCTGCGAGAAACGCCCATGAGAATCCTCTACATTGACATTGATACCCAGCGCGCCGACCACCTCGGTTGCTACGGTTACTTTCGCAATACCTCACCCAACATTGATCGAATAGCGGCCAACGGCATGCAATTCAACAACGTTCATGCGTCGGATACGCCCTGTCTTCCCAGTCGCTCCGCGCTCTTGACCGGTCGATTTGGTATTCATAACGGTGTGGTCAATCATGGCGGCACAGATGCTGACCCGGTCATTGGCGGTCCCGACCGCAAGTTCTGGTCTGAAATGCAATTGAACAGTTTTCCCACTCGCCTAAAACGTGCCGGGCTTCGTACTGCCACTATCTCCTCCTTTGCCCAGCGCCACTCGGCCTTTCACTGGTACGCAGGTTTTGACGAAGCGCAACGCGTCCCGGGTGCCTTTGGTCTGGAAACCGCGGACCAGGTCTGGGAACTGGCGCGAGGCTGGCTGGACCGCAACGGCCGGGAAGACAACTGGTTCCTGCACGTTCACCTGTGGGATCCGCACACACCCTATCGAGCGCCCGCCAGTTTCGGCGATCCTTTTAGGGACGACCCGCTCCCGGCCTGGTTAACCGAGGAGGTTCGTGCGGCACACTGGAACATGCCTGGTCCACATTCGGCGCAGGAATGTAATGGATTTGCACCCAAACCCCAGATGCTGGAGATGTTCCCCCGTCAGCCCCAACAGATACCTGACATGGCCGCAGTACGCCAAATGTTCGATGGCTACGATACCGGCGTGCTATATGCTGATGAGTACGTTGGGCGGCTAATGAGCCAGCTTGCCGAACTGAACATTGATGCTGATACCGCTATTATGGTTTCGTCTGACCATGGCGAGACGCTGGGTGAACTCAACGTCTACGGCGATCATCAAAGCGCTGACCAGAAAACCACCCACATTCCCATGATCCTGGCCTGGCCTGGCGCTGATCAACTCAATGGCCGCAAGTTTGATGCTTTCCACTACCAGATAGACATCTCTGCCACGATACTGGAGATGCTCGGCGTTAAGGTACCGGAAACCTGGGACGGCCGGTCTTTTGCCGAATCGCTGAACCGGGGAGAAGACACCGGGCGGGAGTTCCTGGTTCTGTCGCAGGGCGCCTGGACCTGCCAGCGCGGAGTACGCTGGGACGATTACCTGCTGCTCCAAACGCTGCACGATGGCTACCACTGCTGGGACGATGTCATGCTGTTTGACCTGGCAAAAGATCCGCATGAAACCAACAATATTGCGGCCCGCGAAAGTGCACTGTGCAATACCGGACTGGCAATGCTGGCTAGCTGGCACGGAGAGATGATGAAAGCCCCTGCGAGAGGTCGTGACCCACTGCAAAACGTGATCAGGGAAGGTGGACCTTTTCACACGCGCGGCCAGTTGAAAACTTACCTGGAACGGCTGCGCAGCACGGGGAGATCGGTCTACGCTGACGCCCTGGAAGAAAAATTCGCCAGCGAGATCTAAGGCCTTACTGATGCAAGGAAAAAACATGACAGATCCAGCACATCCCCTCGACCCCGTCGCCGCGGCTGAAATTGAAGCCGCGGTAAGAATCTTTCGCCAGAGCCCCGGGACAGGGGAACACGCTTTTTTCTCATCGGTAGGACTTGTGGAGCCCACCAAAGCATTCCTGCAGGCCTACAGAAAGGGAGATGCCTTTACGCGTACACTCCGGTTACTTGGGGTCGACGGCGAGGGAGACGGTGGCTTCGAAGCTGATGTGGACGTCACAATGGGAAAGCTCGCGAGTTACCGAAGATTGTCCACCAGCGCCCAGGCCCCCTACTGCTACGCAGACCTGGGGCTTGCGGTACAACTGACCAAGGCCAATCCCGAATGGTTGGCAGCAGTTACAGCAAGAGGCATCACCGACATTGAGAACATCCAGATTGACCCCTGGCCAGGCAGCGGATATCCGCACGAAAAGATTCCTCCCGGTCACCGGGCCCTGCGCTGCATTGCCTTCCTGCGGGAAGACAAGTCGGACAACGGCTACGCCCGGCCAATTCACGGACTGATTGCCCACGTTGACGTCACCATCCGCGAAGTCGTGTGCGTGGAGGACACCGGCATTGTGCCACTACCGCCAAACGACGGGCGCTACGATCAGACGCCCGCCCGCCAGGATCTGAAGGAAATTGTCATCACCCAGCCAGCCGGCCCCAGCTTCGAAGTGGATGGTTTTCAGGTCAGGTGGCAGGGATACGCCTTTCGCGTTTCCATGCATCCAATCCACGGCCTGGTACTACATCAACTTACCCTCCGCGGTCGCCCGATACTCTACCGCGCCTCACTGTCGGAAATGGTGGTGCCCTATGGAGACAGGGACAGTATGCATTGCTGGAAGCACGTCATGGATGCCAGCGAATACAGCATGGGCACGTTGGTCAACTCACTCAAACTCGGCTGTGATTGCCTGGGTGAAATTCATTATTTTGACGTGCACCAGGTTACCTGGGAAGGCAAAGTCAAAACACTGGAAAATGCCATCTGTATGCATGAGGAGGATTACGGCATCCAGTGGAAACACTATGACTCCACGTCCGAGAAAAGTGAGGTGCGCCGCTCCCGGCGCCTCGTTATCTCATCCATTCACACGATCGGTAACTATGACTACGGCTTCTACTGGTACCTGTACCTCGACGGTAACATCCAGATGGAGGTCAAGCTGACTGGAATCGTCGGTGTCAGCGCCGTCACTGAGGAAACTCACAATCCTGCTCAGGCACCACTGATTGGACAGAACCTGGCCTCCCCGGTACACCAGCATTTGTTCTGTTTCAGGTTGGACTGGGATCTCGACGGTGGCCCGAACAGCCTCTATGAAAGCGAAATTGAAACCTTGCCAGTGTCCGACGACAACCCTGAAGGCACACAGTTTCAGAGTGTCAGCCGCCATTTGACCAGGGAAGTGGACGCAAAACGCGTCATTGCACCTCAGCTCAGCCGTTACTGGAAAGTCACCAACCCCGAAAAGACCAATGCCTGGGGTGTGCCGGTAGCCTACAAGCTGCTACCGGCAGCATCACCCACTCTGTTTGCTCACCCCGATTCAGTCGTCGGGAAGCGTGCGGCATTTGCCCGCTACAACCTGTGGGCAACGCCGTTTGCCGAGGATGAACTGAGTGCCGGCGGCCCACTGACGGTGATGCACGACGGGCGTGACGGCCTGCCAGACTACACGGCAGAAAACCGCGACATTTCAAAATGTGATTTGGTCATGTGGCACACTGTGGGGGTCACCCACGTTCCCCGTCCCGAGGATTGGCCGGTTATGCCCGTGGAATACTGCGGTTTCCAGCTAATTCCCCTTGGCTTTTTTGATCGCAACCCGACGCTAGACCTGCCTGGCCACTGCAAGTAACAGCCTGCCGCCTACCCTGTCAGCGTCCTGGCTTCTGTCCCGCTGCGAGCGTCAATAATCTGACGGATAGCGACGATTGCAGGCACGCAGGGCAGGTTTTGACTGGACTCCGCACCGATTTGCAATTCTGGAACGGCAATTGCATTACCCCATCAGTAGAAATATTGCTGGAGTCAATCATGGAAATCCGCCACATCTATGCCGAGAATATTGAACTTGGCACACTCGCCGTTCACAAACTGCTTGGGCCTGATGCCGTCATACTGGATGTGGTTGATGACGGCAAACAGGTTGAGATTTTTGCAACCGCGGATTCCGTGGACCTGGGTTTCGATACGGCTGATGCAGGGCAAGGCGAGGACAAGCCAGCCCCACCGCAACCGGCTAAGCAGGTGCGAGTTCCGGACGAGATTGATTCCGCGGACCGGGCGCCGGAGGAAACACTCGCGGGGGAGACGGTGACGCTGCATCAGGTCCACCATTCCCTGCAGGAGGAACTGACCCAACTAAAGCAGTACCGGGAAAAGCTGACCGCGGGCGGGCTGGTCCCGGAAGAACTGCAGGCAGAACTTTTCCTGTTACGCAAATCCCTCAAGCGTGAACTGCAGCACCTGAAGGAACACCGTGAACGACGTGAAGCCGAGGAATCAGCGCCCGACCCCGAGGCCGAACGACTGCATGCGCGGCTGTCGTCCCTCCAGGGTGCACTGGAGCAGGAATTGTTGGGGCTCTCGGAATACCGGGCACAACGCATTCAACATGACGCTGAATCGGACCCCGTGACGCAGGCGTTGCAGATCAAACTGACTGAATTGCAGCAAACCCTGGAGCAGGAGATGGCACGCCTCATCAGCTATCGCGAACAGCGTGAAGCGCTTGACGAGGAAATGGATCCAGAACGCAGCCGACGCTGGCAGGATCTTGCTGAATTGCAGGCGTGCCTCTCAAGCGAGCTGTCGCAACTCTGTGAATATCGACTTCAACGAGCCGAGATGGATGCCCAAAATGACCCTGTCACACGGGCTCTTCAGGCGGACCTGAACGAACTGCAGACCTCGCTGACCGAAGAATTACAATCACTGCGTCATTACCACAACGAACGTGCTGCGCTGGACGCACAGACCGGCCCGCGAACGCAGGCGATCCAGGATGGACTCGCTGAACTCCAGGCCGCGCTGGCGGAACAGCTTGAGCGCTTTGAACGCTATCATCTCGCCCGGGTGGAACTGGACGCGAGGAACGATCCGGTGACCCGATCACTCCAGGAAAACCTCCAGAAGCTCGAAACAACGGTTACGCAGGAGGTCACCGCACTCCGATGCTATCGGGAGCAGCGACAGCAATTTGACGCGGAATCAGACCCGGTCACCCGGAAACTGCAGGCGAATCTGGGGAAATTGCAGCAGAGCGCAACCGAGGTGCACAGCGTTCTCCAGAATGAGGTGATACAACTTGGGCAATACCGTGAAGAGCGTCGCCAGTTTGATGAGGAAGCCAACCCGAGAATCCTTGACCTGACGTCGCGGCTCGCTGATCTTGAGGCAGCGCTGACCCGGGAACTGGACAACCTTCGCGACTATCGCAAAAGGCGTGAATCAACAGACGCCCGGCTTGACCCGATCACCACCGGATTGCACACCGAGCTGACCAATCTCCAGGGCGCCTTGCGCGGCGAACTCGTTGCG
Organism: Pseudomonadota bacterium; assembly: GCA_047947185.1. Classification (GTDB taxonomy): domain Bacteria; phylum Pseudomonadota; class Gammaproteobacteria; order Pseudomonadales; family Azotimanducaceae; genus JANQJA01. Next base: position 3,816,249 of record CP170502.1, on the reverse strand, counting down.
CTTACAAAACAGCGGAAGGCACGGGACGAACTGGACACCAGCCCCAGCCCCGTCCTGCTGCAGATGGAGGAAATGCGCGCGGAACAGGCGGCGCTACAAACATCACTGCGCGAGGAGATCAGCGCGCTGCAGCAATGCAGAACACGCTTGCTGCAGGAGCATACTGCGCTGACAGACACATTACGCGAGGAAATTGCTCTCCTAAGGGGGCTGCGACAGACCGACAAAACAGACCTCAATACAACTTCACCCGGTAGCAGGGCGGAACCACCCGTACTGCCACTCAACGGGTCCAACGGAAATGCACTGGGTCTTGCGGCTGACGTTCTGAAGCTGGTGACACGACATTTGCCGGCCAATGGTGCCACGCTGCCAGCCATGCTGAAGTCACTGGGTTCGCTCTTCAGTGTTGGTGATGACGACATACTGACCCACGGGGGTGTCGTATCTGTTCTGGGTGCCGCGGGTGTTGGCAAAACAACTACCGTGGCAAAGTTGGCCGCCCGCTATCAGCAACAGCACGGCAACAGGACTGTTGCCCTGATTTCGACAGACACAATGCAGGTTGACGGAAATAATCTGCTGGAGACATTTGCAAGTGAACAGGACATCGCGTTTGCCATAGCCGCGGATGAAACCACACTGACCGCAAGGATGCAGGATTTTGCCGACTACGACCTGGTCCTCATTGATACTGCGGGCATCAGCAAACGGGACCTCGGGATGGCAGACGCACTTCGTACTCTGGACGGCGTCAGCAACTACCTCGTCATTTCTGCCACCGCTGAACTCGCCATGACCCGACATACACTGAAAGCTATCGACGGCATCACCCTGACAGGCGCTATCCTCACCAAACTGGATGAAGCCACCTCCATGGGCCCGGCCCTTTCGGCGATAGTCCGCCATGCGCTACCTGCCCACTACACCTGTGATGGCAAGGCGATTCCTCACAACCTCCGCCCGGCAAACAAGACGTTGCTGCTTGACATGGCAGCCGAGCTTGCACTGCCAGCTGCCCACCAGGCCAGGCGCAAACTGGGGACCGAATAAAATTCATGGGGCGGCAGCACGCGTTAGCCAGGCTCGCTAACCATCTGCCATTGGGATAGAAAGTGGCCGCAACAGCGGCCTCAAGGATTTGGGGATTACATTGTGGCCCCAAGGAAGCGGTGAAAATACCAGGCGGTGAAATCGAATGAAGCCGCATATTTTTTGAACCGCCCTGGTTGAGGCTGGCTCGGAAAGGGCGCAGAGTTGCAACACCTTTCCTGCTCATCGAGGCAAAGTGTGTGATCGAAGTTGTCCAGGTTCCGACTGAACAGACAACGGCCATTACTGACCTGATGCTTGCTGCGGTTTCTTTCATAGCGGGAGCTTATCTGGCCAGGTTTTCGCGCATCGCCCCGCAACGGAGCCGAATCTGGGGACTTGTCTGCGGCGGCACCGGCGCTGCCGCCGCACTGGGCGCTGTTGCCCATGGCGTACTGCTGTCTCCCACGGCAACACAGCTGGTCTGGCCCCTCATCTACCTGATTCTTGCCGGGACAGTTGCACTGTTTGGCATGGGTGCGTTGCAGGATTGTACGAATGCCCGTGTAGCACGACGATTCGCCCCGCTCCTGTTCCTCATTGCGGCGCTTTTTTTCGGCTATAGCCTGATCGACCCGGACAATTTCCTGCCATTTGTGGTGTTTGAACTTGTCGCCATGGTCGCGTCACTCTGTGTCTACCTCTGGCTTGGCGTTAAACAGATGCTTAAGGGCGCTGGCCTGATTGCCCTGTCGATTGCGCTCACGATTGTCGCAGCCAGCATTCAGGCAACAGAATCCGCGCGCTTCACACTGCTCATGCCCTTTGACCATAACAGTGTTTACCACCTGCTCCAGATAGTCGCCGTGGTGATACTTGTTGCCGGATTGCGTGTTGGCATGGAAGACCGTTAGGCGCCGGACGGCTTCTCGCGCCTGATCCAGCGACTGGTCTTGCTGACGTCGTGCACCGGTTCACCTGCCTTGACCCAGCCAGAAAACCCGGCTTCAAGATGGGCGACGTTGGTAAACCCCATCTCAAGGAGCGACCGGGTTGCCAGCACACTGCGGCCTCCCCCGGCACAAAACAGCACTGTCCTGCGATGTTCCTGAAAATAATCGCGATAATAGGGGCTGGCGGGGCTGGCCCAGAATTCCAGCATCCCGCGTGAGCAATGAATGGCACCTGGAATTGTCCCAAGATCAACCTGCTCCTGAATCTCCCTTATATCCAGCAACAGCAGATCCGGGTTCTCGGCCATTTCACGTTTCAGGTCGTCTACACCCAGGTTTTCAATGCTCGATTTGTGGCTCTGGGTTTCCTTGAAAATGTCCTTGATAGGCATGAGCTTGTACTCCTCCTGTGAATCTTATGGGACCTGGCGAAACCCTGGACGCAGCTATCACCGGGACCTGAAAGAACCCGTGAATGTGGACCTCAGCAACGAAGATTGCGACATTTCAGGCTGATGGACTCATTCAACAGGTCGCGATAGCTTTCATACAGGGGCAATTGATCGGCCCGCAAAAGACCTGCCATTTGCTTGTCCATTTTCTTAACCAGGATACCGTTCTTCCGCCGAAGTTCCTGTTCATAGCGTGTGCCCGCAGTACGGATCACCTTCCTGACCATCGCGTCCAGATCCTTTCGGTAGCGCGCAATTGTTGCATCAAACTGACTTTTCTGGTCGTCATTCATATTGATCCGTAAACGAGCGTCCGCAAGTGCCGGATTGGCAAAGCCACGACCAATCGTCTCCCCGATTGCGTCTGCCTGCACGGACGGTAATACAAAAAACATCAGCAGCAGGCCATAACCCAGATTTCTGAACATCCGCATACCCCCATTTGTTTTTATTGTAGAGTGCTGCATAAGCCCAAGCGGAACTGAAAGATCTCATTCCGACGTCGTAAATAGTAGTCCGCAGTGTCTATTCGCTTCAAGTCCGCTGTCATTGCCGGCATGGGGGCGGCGACAGGTCTCTTTTCGGAGCCTTCGGCCTGAAAAGGTACCCGGTAGGCGGGAGAATGCAGACCCGGTGCCAGCCGAACCCGAGGTTCGTTGTCTTTGAGTGCCTGTCTCGCATTGAGGGATATCCAGTATCCGGATGAGTGTAATTTTGTGGCATCCGGAATTTGGGCTATGGTGTTGCGCTGGGATAGCTGGTGGAGGCTCAGAATGCCGAGGTCGATTGTTCTTTTAATGTTCGCGCCACTGCTTTGTGCCGTCAGCATGTGCTTCGCCGATATCCGGGACGAGGTTTCACATGGTTACGCGAGCAATACAGACGTTCGCATCCACTACGCCTCGGTTGGCAAGGGGCCGCTGGTCATTATGATCCATGGTTTCCCTGACTACTGGTACACCTGGCGGCACCAGATGGCCGCGCTCAAGGACAACTTCCGCGTCGTGGCCATCGACCAGCGCGGCTACAATCTGAGCAGCAAACCCGAGGGCGTCAGTCGCTACGCCATGCCAGATCTCGTGGCAGACGTGGCAGCCGTAATACGACACCTGGGAGAATCGCGCGCGGTGATCGTCGGCCACGACTGGGGCGGTTCAGTCGCCTGGAACTTTGCTTTCAGCCACCCGGAGATGGTTGACAAGCTCATCATACTGAATCTGCCCCACCCCACCGGCATGATGCGTACGATCGCCAGTAATCCAGAGGCGCGTGCAAACACCGGTTATGCGCAGGTATTCCGCGAGAAGGGTCCGGACGATCCGACGGTTTTTTTCGGCGGGCCCATGACGCCCCAGAGTCTCTCTGGCTGGGTACGGGACAGAGAGGCCAGACCTCACTATGTGGCTGCGTTTGAACGGTCCGACTTTGCGGCGATGCTGAACTTCTACAAGGCCAACTATCCCGCGCCGGACCAGGCATCTGCCATGACACCCGTCGCGCCAGCGAGGGTGGCATCACCCACCCTGATATTCCATGGCCTTGCCGACACGGCACTCCATTCTGATGGATTGAACAACACCTGGGACTGGATAGATGCAGATACCACTATCGTTGCCGTGCCCGGCGCGGGTCACTTCGTTCAACAGGATGCCGCAGAACTGGTCAGTTCAACCATGAAATGGTGGCTGCTGGCCAGGTCGGCGGGAAACTGATCGATCAACACAACGAGCGGTTCTACCCGTCGCTGACCTAACTGCCTGCGCCGTCAGCCGTCATCGGTACACTGGCATGCACCGTTAGCGTTGGATCGTCAGTGTCATACACGCACTGTGGATCGTCAGTGTCATACACGCACTGCGTTCTCAAAACGACCGGCGCAATGTGCGTTTCCTCGATTGAGATTTTTCTCACGCCAGTTGGCCAGCTTGCCGTGTGTGTCTACAAAACGCGCCACACAGACACAGCGATCTCAAACCAGTGTGCGAACAGGGCCTGTTTCCCAAGAGGCGCTATCTCACAGATGTAATCAAGCCTTTGGTGTGTGTCCTTCTTGAGACTTACACGATTGTAAGCCGGTTCGCGGTGTGTGGCTTTTTGAGGAGAGGGTGGGTCAGCCGACGAGCCAGGCAGCAATGCAGCCTGTGAGCGTGAGAATCCCACTGATGGGGAGCATGATCCTGCGCAGGGCCGGGGCGCCAAGCCAGAGCACCATGCCCGATTTGACCAGGGTGTTGGAAATGACAGCAATGACAATGGTGCGCGCAGCATCCCCGTGGCTTTGGGGGTCACTGAGTGAGAGGTCTGCCATCGACAGCGCAATGGCATCAACATCCGTCAGGCCTGCCAGCGCACCGGCAAGATAGAGGCCGGCCTGTCCAAAGTAGACCTGTGCCGCGCTGGCCACGAACACCACCGCGGCAAACAAGGCACCAAACTTTATCGCCTCGGCCAGTTCGAATGGGTTGTTTCCAACCGTGACCTCTGCCGTCTCGGCCGACTGGTTGGATCGCCAGAGAACAAAACACATGCAGAAGGAGACGCTCCCCATCAGCAGCATACCGAGCGACAGCGTACCGGCGAGGCTGATGTTGATAATGGCGACCTCAGCGACAACACGAAAATACATCACCGACCATGCCAACAGAATTGCAAGTGCCAGGACGCGGGACATGGCGGGTTCCATCCGGCTTCGCTGTGAGAAGCCCAGGGTGACTACTGTGCTGGAGACCAGCCCGCCCAGCAATCCCGTGATGGCAAGCCCCTGTTCACGCTTGACCATCTTGACCAGCAGGTACCCGGCGAAATTGAGCCCGGCAATAAGCACAACCATCAGCCAGATCTTGTAGGGGTTAATGACCTCAAGCCCCTCGGGGCCGTAGTTAACATTGGGGACCAGCGGCAGGACAATCAGGGTGATAATGGCAAACTGCAGCGTTGCCCCAATATCATGGGATTCTATTTTTGCCGCGATGCCATGTAACCAATCCTTCAGAGCCAGTAACAACACGCAGGTAACCGCTATAGCGGCCGCCATGCCAACCTGCCCGAGGCTACACAAAACGCCAATCAGGAAAGTCAGCAGTACAGCTATCTCTGTGGTAATGCCAAGATCACCCGAAGCAGATGTAACCTGGTAAGCGACAATAACCACGATTGCAACGACCAGAAGAGTGACTGCGATCAGCCATGGCAGGTTGGTGTGAACACCGGCAAAGGCAGCGGTTGCACCCAACAGCGCAACCAGGGCGAAGGTTCGAACTCCGGCAAAACCCTCAATGTCCTGCCTGCGCTCACGTTCGAATCCAATCAGCAGACCCAGGCCAATGGCCGCCGCAAACTGCCCCGCAATTTCAAGATTTATCATTTTCTCCACCGCCGTCGCCTGGATCGCGATAGTAAATGCAGGCAGCCATCAACCCGCAAAATGACTTACCCTGGTGCAATGGCCTCTAATCCTCATTTGTCGCCGGCATCGCCTCCCTTGGAATAATCGCACCGTGATGCTGTACCACAACAGCTGCGAGGTTATGTGCCGACGCCGCGGCACTTCGCCAGTCAGCACCCCGCATTCTTGCTGCCAGAAAGCCGGCGTTAAATGCATCGCCCGCTGCCGTGCTGTCCTCAACTCTGACTGGTTCCGTGGGCATGTGCTGAATCTCACCCTGGCTCGCCAGCAAGCATCCATTGGCACCCATCTTTATGACAACCTCCGACACCCCTGCAGCCCACAATCGATTGGCCATCACCCTGGGCACCGCTGGCCCAAACAGCAATGCCTCGTCTTCATCACTGGGCAACGCCATGTCTGCGACCCGATACATCTGCTGGTAAACATCGCGCGCAACGTCCGGATTCGGCCAGAGTCGCGGGCGATAATTACCATCAAACACGACCTTTCCACCTTGAGTTCTATAGCGCGCGAGAAACCTGAACAGACGATCGCGCACCTTGTCTGAGTAGAGCGCAAGGGTAATACCGGAAAGATAGATCAGCGGATAGGAGGACAACCTTTCAAAGAGCAGCTTTGCGTCTGCCGCCTTATCAAACAGTCGGGTCGCCGGCGAATGGGAGCGCCAATAGAAAAATGACCTCTCGCCCTTCCCATCAAGTTTGATCAGATATAACCCGGGCAGGCTATTCTCAAATCGAAAAACCAGGTCACAGCCGACACCTTCCTTGCGCCACTCATGCAGCATCCACTCGCTCATATCGTCATCGCCCAGAGCGGTAACATAGTCGACGTCCACTCCCAGTCGAGCAAGGTAAACCGCGGTATTCAGGGTGTCACCGCCATAGGACAACACAGCAGGCAGGGCCTGCCCGGCACCATCCCCGGGAAGGCAACTCACCTCGAGCATACATTCTCCGATTACTGCTATCTTGCCCTGGCCAAATTCAGTCAATTATAGAGTCCAGAAAAAAGGCATCCCTGGCAGATTACCAGACCCCACCAGGCCGTGACATCAGAAGCCGTGGCAAGCGGCGGATTGCCAAAAAACGCAACTTTCATTCCATCGCCAGCCAGTTCGCCATCACAGGGTCCATCATACGGGCCGGCACATCTCAAGGCCCCGCAGGAACGGTAACGCCCGGGCGTCCGGGCTGAAAGGTCAGCGTCTCAACTGAACATCAAGGTAGGCAGCCCTGATCAGTGTCCGTAGTGCATCTGTGTCGATCGTGCCGCCAGGAATAAGGCGGACATGACGCATCCGCTTGCCAGTGCCCCGCAACAGGTTGGCCGGATCTGTCAACCTGGCCCCGGTAAAAAAACCCACGTTGACGTGGCCGGTAAACACATTGACATAACCAAACGCTGCATCGTCAATGCAGGCTACCGGGCAACCATCATGAACCAGTTCCAGTACGTCATCACCTGCGGCTTGCATCTCGGCAAACCAGGTCCTGGCCAGAGCACCGAGTTCACCCGGCCTCGCGTCAAACCAGTCATCAACATGCGAGTTCAGGCGTTTGCCGCCTCTAAGCCGGAACAGTTCTTCCTTCAACACACTCCCTCAGGGTTGCAGACGCGCCTGAAATCCCGGCCCCAAAACAAGATCCCTCCACTCCGGCCTACGGCCTACGGTCGGGACGACGGCACTGCTGTCGTCCGTCATGACACCCCCTCAGGGTTGCAGACGCGCCTGAAAACCCGGCCCCGATAGCGAGATCCCTCCACTTCAGCCTGCGGCCTCCGGTCGGGACGACGGCACTGCTGTCGTCCATCATGACACTCCCTCAGGGTTGCAGACGCGCCTGAAATCCCGGCCCCGATAGCGAGATCCCTCCACTCCGGCCTACGGCCTACGGTCGGGACGACGGCACTGCTGTCGTCCATCATGACACTCCCTCAGGGTTGCAGACGCACCTTGTAGGTCTGTGTTACCTGGCCCGATACCGGAATGTCCTCATTCAGCAATACCCGCCAGGCATCTATGTTGCCGTCATAGCAAATGGCACCGTCCGCCGCCGGCGGCCCCAGGCACCCCACGTTGGGATCGTACAGAAAATTGCCGGCCCCACCAGTATCGAACGACTCGGTGTTGATCGTATAGCCGGCACTCAGAGTTGAGGTGCTGACCCAGACTCCGCCGCTGCCAATCAGTTCGAACTCGAGGAAAGGCGCTATGTCATTCGTCAGAAAGACATTGATTGCAGGTCCTGTGGCTGAGGGCGGCGCATTGTTGGCAATATTGGTGTAGGTCAGCGTGAGGCCAGGATCAGGGGTGCCACTCACAGATTTCGCCACGGTCAGGACCGGCTGACCAGCCCGCAGGAAGGTATTCAATGCCGACGTGGCAATAACCCCCTCTGTTCCCTCGTTACCTGTGACAGAAACAGTCCATGTACCCTCAAGACCGAATCCGGCAGGATTGATCTCCACCTCATAGCGACGAGACGACGCATCCGGCGCATTCAGGAAGGTCAGGGTTGGAACCACGGGCGTCTTGTCAACGCTGTTGGGATCAAGCAGCGTAAAGGTCGGACAGTTCACCGGCGCACCCCCTGTACAGCCAGTATTGACATCGCTCGAGCCAAACCCGTCCGCGATGACGGCGCGCACCCAGATGGTATCGCCCGTGGCCACCTGGGCAGGGCTCAGCAGATTTCCGCAGCTGAAGGTCAACTCACAGCCCGGATTTCCCGTATTGTCGAGCGCACTCCGGTCATAGAACAAGAGGCTGGTGACATCCAGGGTGTCAGTCATGGGCAGCACAAGGTCAGCATAGGGTGTTGTCGGCGGGGCCACCTGGCTGACGGTAAAGCTACCCGAGAAGAATGTCGTGGTGTTCGAAATCCTGAGCCGGATGCTAGAGCCAGCCGGGAGTGAGACGCTTGCTGGCAGCACAAAGGTGAACGTTTGCAAAGATGGCGTGGTCCCGACATTGCGCCAGGTACCTGCGCCGTTCGTTGCCACGGAAGCAAACCCTCCTCCCGTATTCACCTGCAGGTCGAGCGAATAGCGACGCCAGGTGCTGGCTGATAACCACAAATTCACGGTGATGGTGCCTGCCTCAATCTGCATCGCCCGGGTTGTGTTTGAGACAAGGTTAATGTTCACCGATGCTGACTGCGCCACGACCAGCGAACTCGCAACCGATGGCAATACCCGGGTAAGAACGGGCGAGCCACCGCCGAGGTTGTTCAGGTAGAGTTGCTTGTTACCCCCCGAGGGCGAACCGGTGACCGTAACAGACGGCGCATCAACATCCGTATCCACCGGCACACCGCCAGGATTTGAGATAGTTGCCGTATTGTCTATCACCGTACCCAGGGCGGTCAGGCCATTAATCGACACGTCAAACCGAATCTGCAGGGTGCTGCTGGCAGGCACGGTCAGCCCGGACAGGAGAATGGTCGCGCCACCCGGGTCTGGCTGGAGAACACCACCGACAAAAAGGGAACCGGGCACAAACGTCGTATCTGCCGGTATGTCATCGAGGAAACCCACATCGATGGCAGTGTTGCCGCCGGATTCAATCAGGTCAATGGTGTAACGAAGGGTATCGCCGACATCAGTGTCATTAATGTCGCCTGATGACTGGTTCTGGACCAACTTCTGTGAGGTGGTCAGATCGCTGCCATTCGGCCCTGCTGTAATGGTGGTAATTTCCTGATCGACGTTATTGTTGGTTGCGCTTTTGACCAGCACATCAAACAGGTCCTGCAGATCGCCAAAGAAATTCACAGGATCGAACTGGTCTGCATCAGTATGTTTACCAGCAAAGGTGGTGCAGGTATCGCTGCTTCCCGCACATAGCGAGGCGTAAGCCCTGTTGGTGACCGGACTTGCCGGCGTGGCAATGTCAACGGAGACAGTAATCGTCGGCAGGCTGTCACCCTGGTCCAGGTCGCCATCGCCGGGCAGCGTCGAGAGGTCATATTCACAGCGCACCTGGTTTGCGCCGAGATTTGTTGCCGAGCAGTCCCAGCCGGCACCGGATGGAATACTGTCGATAGAAACGCCCGTTGGCAGATCGCTGTAGACATAAATGGTGCCGGTAGCTTCGCCGCTACTGGTCCCCGGTATGCCATCACCATTGTTGATGACATCAATCAGGTAAGCGGACTCATCAGAAGTGTTTTCCTGGAATGTGCCGGTTGTGCTCAGGAAGACCTCAATGTCGGCCAGGGGTTTGTTGTTGATAAGCACCACTTCCCCGACGAGGATCACCAGATCCTGGCCGGATATATACCTTGTCTCCATGGTGTATTCATTACCTTTTCCGACAAGATCACTGGCGAGGTCATAAGTATCCACGTCGACACCATATGCAGTGGTAATTGACGGGGACAGGTCGGGAGATGAGATGGTGTTGTTAAACTGGTTGGTGGCAGAATTGACTGCATTGGTCTTGTTGGCATAGACGCCAGTGGCTGTCGGTACACGAACGGCAAAGTTTTCCGGTGCCGGAGCAGCGCCGCTGGGCAGGCTGTCATCACCCTCAAAGCTGATATGGGTCATCTTGCCGCCGAGATTAGTGGGGTCAATCACAAAGTTGCGGGGCTCCAGTACATAGCCACCCGGCCCGTTGTTCTGGAAATCCTGGAAGCCGTCAAACAGGTTGATAACGCGCAGGTCCGAAATACTGGTGTCTTTATAGATGATGACCAGCGACCAGCCACCGAGGCAGGTTTCGTTGGCTGCCCGTGCTGCACCGGTAAACACCACCAGGTTCTCCAGCGTATAGGTCCCGGGCCCAGTCACGATACTGCTTACATCCCGACGGGCGGCAAAGAAATCTACGCCCGTGATGCCGGCCAGGTTCTCAAGGTCGTTGTAGTTTACGTCGCCAAAACCAGCGGTAGTGGAAACCAGGTTGCCGTTCAGTCGCAGGTTGGTGGAGTTGGAGAAATCCACCGCGGTACCTGCACCGTTGATATTCGCTGAGCCGGCGACATACAGGTAGGCCTCCAGGACTGTCGCCGTGCCAGGCAGTTCACTGCTGGAAATTGTGATGCTTCTGGGGCCCGTGGTCACCGTATCCGCGGTGCTGGAATTTGCCACGAAGGAACAGGCGTTAACGCCATTTGGCTGATTCCGGAATGAGGCACCCCGCGCAAGGTAATCAAGTTCCCCGGTATATACCTTGCGGAGACTGACCGGGTCTGCGGCAGCGGGCATAGACAGGAAAAACAGCGCCAGGCCAAGCACCAGCGCGAGGTGAGCACCAAAGCTGCGCGCGAGACTTTCTCCTGCTAGCGGTATGCAGATCCGAGGGAATTTGGCGAAAGGTTGCAGCAGATACTTCATACAGCGATATTAGAGTATTCGAAGGGTGGCTCATAGCCGATATGTAAGCATTTTGTATTCAGAATCAGTAAGTTATGGCAATTTCCGGGTCGAGTTTGTTGACTAAAGGCTCGTCAGCCCCCTGGAGAAATCCTACTTCGACAAGCCTTTCGCCCTGTCGATTTATTTTACATTCTGGCACGGTCGGGACTCGGTGTCTTTCTAGAGTTCTTATTTTTCATCAGGTTACATGCTCCGGCATAAAAAGTGCTTGTCTGTTTACATCCGCCATTGTGCATGCCTCTATGAAGCAAAGGTTAACCCTATGAAATCAGCCAAACTACTGGTGTTCAGTGCTCTCGTTGCACTCAACTGTTCGAATCAGGCAGTCGCTCACGACCGCCAGGCATTGGAGTTGTTTGCGGCTTTCCCCCCAGCACCCGGCATCACCAACGAAATGCCCGTCATGGGGAGGAACCTCTGTAGCAGCAACGGTGACTTTCCGAACGTGTTCCTTGCCGAATCCACGGCTGCCGGCGCCCTGCCTGTAGTTGACTGCCAGGCCATTGGAAGCCTTGCGGCCCCAATGGACTTGATGACAGTCCTGTTGCCCGAGAACCTGCTTCCAGGCGTCTACAAGCTTATTGTTGCCGGAGATGGTCAGGGCAGCAACGATGACAGGGAGTCGCATGGTCGAGGTTACGGTCACTTCGATAGCAACGGCAAAGGCCACGAACACAGTAACGGTCGCGGCCACGACCGGGACGATTGCCGGGAGTTTGATGACGAGGACGATCGGGACAAGTACCAGAAGTACTTCGAAAAATACCTCAAGGAACGCGATGAGGATCCGGAGAAAGCCGAAAGGTACCTGGAGAAGGCACTTGGTTATCGCAACGATTGTCCCGATGAAGACAAGATCTCCGGACGGGACGAAATTGACATCACCATTGGCGAAACGGGACTACAGGGGCCACCCGGTGAGCAGGGGCCCATTGGCGAACAAGGGCCGCAGGGACCCACAGGTCAGCAGGGACCCGTTGGCGAACAAGGACCGCAGGGACCCACAGGTCAGCAGGGACCCGTTGGCGAACAAGGACCACAAGGACCCACAGGTCAGCAGGGACCCGTTGGCGAACAAGGACCGCAGGGACCCACAGGTCAGCAGGGACCCGTTGGCGAACAAGGACCACAAGGACCCACAGGTCAGCAGGGACCCGTCGGCGAACAAGGACCACAAGGACCCACAGGTCAGCAGGGACCCGTTGGCGAACAAGGACCACAAGGACCCATGGGTGAGCAGGGACCTGATGGCGAACAAGGACCAATGGGCGTCCAGGGTCTCCCGGGTCCACAGGGGGCAACCGGTGAACAGGGGCCCATTGGTGCACAGGGACCACAGGGCGACAAAGGACCGATGGGCGACCAGGGGCCCGATGGTGCGCCAGGGCCTTCTTTCAGTCGTGCCTACTGCCTGCGCCAGGATCGCTTCACGGGACAAGCCTATCTGAATGAGGACAATGCCGAAATCCGCGTTCTGCTCCAGTTCCTGATTGGCGCAGCCCAACCCACCATTGTGCTCGTCCAGATTGAGCAAGGTGCCATACCGGATGCCCAACAGACAGTTGACCTCTTCTACACGGTCGCACCGGATGCCTCCGTTGAGTTTAGCGTCCCACCGGGCGCAACCTTCCAGGTGGAGATCCTGGGCGCCGGTTTCTTTGCCCAGTGGGTGGAACTCCGCTCCACGGCAACCTGCCCACCCGCGAATCCCGTGTGAAGACGCCGCTACCTGCCTCCTGCTGGTAACGGCAGGTGCAGGATCCGGCCACCGGGTCCCCGCGCCCGTCAGGATTATGCCACCACGCCCGAAACGGGAAGTGGTCAAGCTAGCCTGACCGGTGAGGCTACCCCTGGGGGTTTCACTTTCCGATTGCCCCTTGACGCCTGCTGCCCTGGGTAGCGGGCTGATTGGTCCGTTCGAAAAACCGCAGGATTTATGTTCTAGTGTCAGGAACACTGAGAACAAGGGGATAACAATGCGATTTGTCTTCCTGACCTGCTTCAGCTTGATGCTGGCAAGCTGTATGCCCCTGGACACGCGGGTTACCGGAAATGAGGCACAGCCACCTGAGTCCGCACCGCCAAAGGCCGAAATCCCCAGGGTGACACCCGCAGAAGATCGGACGCCTCTCGCGCCATCCAGGACTGACCCTCGGGACAAGACGGCGGCGCCTCCTTCCCTGCCGCCCGAGCCTGCTGCGACAACGGCAGTGGTCACCGCTCCACCGCAGCGCAGGCAGGTGCGCCGGGAGCGACTGACCATACCGGAATGCGAAAAACTACTGGTGGTGCCGGACCCGTTTGGTGAGGGGCTTGGCGGGAGAGACCGCGACGTGGAAGCACTGGCCAGTCACCTTGAGGAGGCCTATAAAAGTGTACAGGGCCGCAATATTGTCGTATTGCTTGACGGCACCCACAACACCAAAGAGTCTCGCACCAACATCTGGCGGCTCTACACGCTGGCAGTGAATGCCGCCTGTGACCGTCCCCAGCTGGCACGCTATTTTCGCGGAGTGGGTACTGACAGTTTGAACAGGGTGCGCGGTGGTGCCACCGGGAATGGACTTGATATCCTCATCAAGGATGCCTACCTGTACCTTGCCCAGACTTACCGACCCGGAGATCGCGTCTTCTTGTTCGGGTTTAGTCGGGGCGCTTATGCCGCGCGCTCCCTCAACGGATTTATCGAATTTGTTGGCCTGCTGGATGGCACCCGGACCAATGATGACAAGGACCAGGTGAATGAACTTTTCGGGCGCTACAACAGGGCAAACGATGGTATCGCCAATTTTGAGGCTCGGCATCGCGTCAATCTCTCGACGCTCAAGCTCGACTATCCGCTTTACACCGGCGATGACAAGGTGGTTGTTGAAGCGATTGGCGTATTTGATACGGTCGCGGCACTGGGCCTGTCACGAGACGACTTTCCGGACGACCATCGAACAGAGCTGTACGCTCGCAAAGGGGTACACGCGCTCGCGCTGGACGAACAGCGCAACGATTTTCGCGAACTGCCATTTGATCCGCGCATCAGGCCCGACCAGCAACTGATCGAAGTCTGGTTTCCTGGCGTTCACGGCAACATTGGTGGCGGTTACCAAAGCGGGCTGGAACTGGTGACGCTGAACTGGATGCTGGACGAAATGGCGAACTATGAAATCTTCGAGAACCTGCCCGTTCAACTCAATTGCGGCGACCACAATTGTGCCCTTGCGCCCCTGCGCGATGAATTCCTGGAAAAATCGATGTTTGGCAAAATGGGCCTGCACTGGCGCCGGGTGACGCCGGGGGCAACCTTGCACGGCAGCGTTATGTGTCGAATGCAGGGTCCACTCACCGCCCCCTACCTGGCACGTGAGCCCAATGGCAGATACGAACCCCAGAATCTCCATGAACCTGTAAAGGACCGTTACGAAGTGATTCCCTACAACTGCGGTGACGCCTTGTGAACAGGTAGCTTACCGTCTTCCCCCGACTGCTTCAGCGGCTCAACGCGGGAAAGCTGTCTAAAGGCTGTCTAATAATAGGTAAAGAGGCTTATGGCGAAAATGACACCCGTCAATACGGGCCAGTAAAGCCTTAAGGAAAGCACGTGCGTGCGTTTCCTGGTGAGATCAGAGCGATCCCCGTGATACCAGAATGCGATCACAAGCAGAACGAAAATAAGCGCGTAAAGCACAAAATAGAACGTCTCGAAATAGACGATTCCCTTGGGGCCAAGTCCTTCACGCAGGGCAAAGTGGGCCAGCAGGATAGTAAACATCAGGGCACCACCCGTGTTGCGCATCTCGTTGACGTCACCCTGGGGAATATGCAAAACCGCCGCAAACAGCAGGGAAGCAATCACCAGAACCGGCAGCAGTGTTGTGATGAAGGGGCTCAGGAACTCGCGCACCAGAACCACATCGAGATAAAGCTCCGGGAATTCAGCGGACCCCTCGTAACCCGCAATACCAAAGTCCTCATTGTAGTTATGGGGCACCATCTTGAATTCGCTCAATACGGGCGTCCACCCAGACAGTACAATGTCGCTGGCCAGACCCGGAAGCCCTTCGGGCGCAAGCAGCGAATAGGACTCAAGATCGGGAACCAGCAGCGCATTCCTGTAAAACTCCTTGTGCCACAACCTCAACCACACATGCTGGTCATCGAACGGATACTCGACATAATCGAAAGGCTGACGGATTTCCGTTTCCACATACCATCCAATAACGCAGCCAGTCGCGGTTTCACAGGAGTCGCTGGCACCGTCCAGCGATCGACGGTACGCCTCGGTAGCATTTAGCCTGACAGCCTCGGGAATGACAAAACCTGGTGTGATCGTCTTAAGCTGTGCAGCCGTGTACTTCTGCCAGACATAACCTGTGATAGAGACATTATTGGTCGAAACAAAATCGATGCTTTGCAGGTGTATGCCAGTCGGTATCACGATGGGAGACGAAAACCGTTTCTTTGCAGAGACATGCACGTAGTTCTGAATGAATGCCTGCCTGTCCGTCGCGTTGATGATCGCAGTAGCGTCGTCTTTCAGCGCCGTGTCAAAAGTCGTGCGCGCCAGATACCAGATGGGGACGATGCCCACGACAAAAATCAGCGTACACACGACGGAGAAGACGGGCGTCAGGCGTATCAGCCTGAAGCCGCCGACCAGCAGGATGTAACCAAAGAGCGCCAGCAACACCAGCGCTGTAAGTACATTCAGCAACCCGCGCCGCTGCTCATGAACGCGAAGCATGCGATCATCCGGCTCATTGACGGTCAGCAGCGTCCAACCCGTCGGCTCAATCCGTTCACAACCGATGTAAACACGGCGATTGCCACGCACCGACTCTTCAATCGCAGGTTTACCTGCCTGCCCGCAGTCCTCAATCCCTGCTAGAAATTCCAAGCCGGGTTTTGCCTGCAGCTGTGCGCGGGGCAGGCTGAGCCTCACATATTCCTCCACGGGGTGAACCAGGGTGTTGCCCCTGGCAGAAAACAGTATGGCAAAACCGGTTCTACCAAGATCAACGGACTTGAGGGTTGCGGTTAACGCCTCAATACTCACGTCAGAGGGTATGACCCCAACTGGGGCGTCGCCTTCGGCAGCCCCGCCCCGCGGGTAGAATGGAACCGAATAGGTTGTCATCAATACCCCGTTGGTTGGTTCATAGTAGGGTTCTGTCCAGACGGGTCCTTCGGTGAGCGGGCGCGAATACCAGTTGTTGGTCACGTCGCCATTATCGTAGTCCCGCAGCAGCAGTTCAGCTTCGTTGCCCTTGAGGCGCTCAAAATAGGGTGCAGTTGCGGATGCCTGTCCCGGCACAGGCCGTCTTGCCAGGCTGAGTGAGTGCAACCCGGGGTTAGCCCGAAATGTTTCCATGACAAAGTCCCGGTCAGCTTCCGGTGTGGCTGGAACAAGCGCCGCATCCACGGCAATCCGATCAACTGTGGTCCGGATATCAATGAGGTCAGCCGCCAGGGTTTCTGCGGCCGCCCGGGTTTTTTCGATGACATCAGATCGTAGCTGTGCAACCTGTGTATTGCGCAGGTCCCAATACTGGTAAACAAAAAGCACCAGAGTGCAGAAGGCAGCAAGCGTCAGCAGTGCTACTGCCAGCCTCGCGATCTGGCCATCGGCCGGTTGTTGCCTTGCCTCTTCAGTTGCTTCCATCTCGGTTCGCACTGTTTCCTGCCATGAAACATGTTTTTTGGGGGCATCGCAACCGAACCGATTGAATCGGGGGAAAAGTTGCGACAGGCCAGACGAACGGATTCAGGCGGGGCAACTGCCTTTCAACGGGCGAAACCGGTGATATGCTCTTGCTGGCAGCAGGCTACAGGCGACGGAGGGAAAATTGACTTACGACAGAAACAACGTGTTCTCGAAGATTTTGCGCGGCGAGGCACCCGCAATCCGGGTGCTCGAGAACGAATTTGCGCTCGCGTTCATGGACATCATGCCCCAGGTACCCGGTCATACCCTGGTCATCCCGAAGTGTGATGCCCGGGATCTCCTGGATGCAGACCCGCTCATACTGGGTGAAACCATCCAGGTGGTACAAAGGGTGGCCGGGGCGGTGAAACAGGCTTTCGAAGCGCCAGGCATCATGATAGCGCAATTGAACGGGGCGTCTGCCGGGCAGACTGTCTTTCACCTCCACTTTCACATATTGCCGCGATTTGACGGCCTGGAGTTTCGGGTACACGCCCGCGAACCAGCCGATACCGCACTGCTCGTTGAACATGCGGCGCGGATTCGCGAAAACCTCTAGCCTGCATGTTTCACCGGAATCGGCAGGACTTGTTCGTTAGAGGATGTGACCATTGGTTCAGAATTCATTTACAACTGATTAAGGAGACGCTGGCCTAACAGGCGCAACGCTGCGGGGCCTGAAGCGCAACGTTCGTTGTGTCCTTAGCGCCGGTCCCCGCCCCATCAACCTCCTGCTTGGGGCCGGACTGGTTGTGCTGGGGTTATTCCGACGCCGACGTCAGCATCAGTCTCGCGCCGTAGACTGATCACTTCCGGTCCACCCGCTTCGCGGCAGGACTTATCAAAACGCCTGGTTCCCACTTCACCAACCAAACGCCCGGTCTGACCTGAGATTGTCCCAACTGGTATCAACGCCGTTTGCCGTGGCAAGATAACGCAACACGCAACCGGGATGTGCCAGGCCGTTGGCGGATCGCCATGGAGCCACCGGCACAGGCGCGGCAAAACAGCAAGAGGGAGAACCACCATGCTCAAACTGCATCATGCACCCAACTCACGGGCCGGCCGCATCGTCTGGCTGCTGGAAGAACTGGGCTTGCCTTACGAATTGAACGCCATGAAGTTCCACCCGAGTGATCTCAAGTCAGACGCGCATCGCGCTCGCCATCCGCTGGGACGGGTACCCGTGCTGGAAGACGGTGACGTCATGATCTTCGAGTCCGGCGCGATCGTTGAATACATCGTCGCCCGGCATTCCGACGGCGCACTCAGGCCCGCCGTCGAAGACGCCAGGTTTCCCTACTACCTGCAATGGTTTCACTATGTGGAAGGGATGATCATGCCGCCGGTTAACACGATTGTGGTGCAAACGATACTGCTGCCGCCAGAACGCCAGAACAAGGAAGCACTGGAACAGGCCCAGCGACTGCTGACGCGCGCACTCGCACCCGTGGATGACGCCCTCGCCGGAAAGGAATACATCGTGGGAGACTTCTCCGCGGCCGATATCATGATGGGGCACGCCTGCTACATGAGTCGGCGCGTTGGCTGCGTCACCGACGAAATGCAGGCACTGAACGCCTACATCGAGCGCGTCGAGGCTCGCCCGGCCTTCCAGACAGGCATTAACACCTAGCCAAGGCTGGCGGTTGGCGGGCAATCTGGAACCAGGTTGCGCCAATTCGCAGGCAAGGGCTGGCCCATCTCGACGAGCCTGCTGACGTCAATCGCCGCAGCCCGGATCCCCGCGATGGCCTGATAAGCCGGATTAACCAGCATGGCCAGGAACACTCGGCGCTTCGGGTAACCTATATGGACCACCCTGCCAATCGAAATCAAAGAAGACTTCAGCAGGGCAATTCACTGAATTTGCCGCAAAATCGGGTTCACGCCAGCGGGATTATGACTGGCGCCCCGACAGCGGATAAATGGGCGTGGTCTCCTGCCGGAATTGATCGCTATAATGAACCGGAAAGGAAACCGAAGCAGGAGTCTGGGCGCCATGATTTACCTCACGCGATTTGCGTGCCTCCTTGGCATGGCACTTGTCCTGTCTGCGCCGACCAGTGCCTCGGCAGATACGCTGGGTGATACCACAAACCTCCTTGACTTTGGCGTGCCGGACATTCTCGAACTTGCCGTGAAACCCTATGACACACGGGTTTTCGGTGGCGTTCGGAAAATAAATGGTGAAATTTGTTGCCAGCGCGACATGTACCGCGTCGATGGCAAAAAGATCGTCACGCTGTCACACCAGGGCAGCTATTTTCTGGTATTTCTCATCGAGAATGGTGTCAACCGGATGTTTGTTGCTGCGGAATCAGCGGGCGTTTTTGTCGAACGGCCATTTGAACCAACCACCACCTGGGAAATACCTGCCTGGCTCGCGGAAGAGCCCCGACAATAAGCGGCCTTGCCCACAGGACACCTGGCATGAAAAAGGAAACCCTGGCAGTTCAGGCCGGACGTGGTGACGACGCCAGTGGTGCCGTGATGCCGCCCATTCACCTGGCAACCACCTTCCAGCGCGGTAATGCTTCGGATCTTGTTTATGCCAGGATCGATAACCCCAATCGGCGGGCGCTGGAGCAATGCCTGGCGGCACTTGAAGATGGTGCGGATGCGATGGCATTTGCCTCCGGCATGGCCGCCGCAGCCAGCATCTTCCAATCCCTGAGGACGGGTGACCATGTCGTCATGGCCGACGACACCTACTTTGGTGTACGGGAACTGATGCAGAACATCATGGGCCGCTGGGGGCTTGAATGTACGCTGGTGGATACGACGAGTCTGGAAGAGGTAGGCGCCGCGTTTCGCACCAATACCCGGCTGGTCTGGCTGGAAACACCCTCCAATCCCCTGCTGAAAATCTCCGACATCAGCGCCATTGCGTCTCTCGCAAAATCACACGGCATTGAGGTTGCGGTTGATTCGACATGGGCGACGCCTGTGCTGCAGCAACCCCTTGCGCTTGGTGCCAGTTACGTTATCCATTCGACAACCAAGTACCTGGGTGGCCACAGCGACCTCACCGGTGGCGTCGTGGTCACCGCCCCAGATGTCACTCTGCAGGCCAATATCCGCGAACTCCAGGGCACCGGTGGCGCAGTGCCCAGCGCTTTTGATGCCTGGCTATTGCTGCGCGGCATTCGCACCCTGCACCTGCGGGTGCGGCAACAGTGCAGCAACGCCATGACGCTCGCTCGTTATCTTGCGGAGCACAATGCAATCTCACGGGTCTTTTACCCCGGCCTCACCTCACATCCTGGTCATGACATTGCAGCAAAACAAATGTCCGATTATGGCGGCATGCTCTCGGTCCAGGTGCATGGCGGCGAGGAAAGTGCCGCCCGCGTTGCCGCTTCAACACGCCTGTTTACCCAGGCCACCAGCCTGGGGGGCGTCGAGAGCCTGATTGAGCATCGTGCACCGGTTGAAGGCCCCACAACGGCCACGCCCCGCGATCTGATCCGCATCTCGGTGGGCATTGAACACATCGACGACCTCATGAAAGATCTGGAACAGGCGCTCGAATCCTGTTGACGGGCGGGATTTACGCACCCCTTCCCGCCGCGTCAGGTCAGGCGACTACCCTGACCCCGCGCCAGAAGGCGACCCGATCCTTGATCTCAGCCGCGGCCGCTTTTGGCGTGGGGTAATACCAGGCAGCATCCGCATTGGTTTCGCCGTCGACAACAATCGAAAAATACCTCGCATCACCCTTCCAGGGACAGTGACTTGTTCGTTCACTGTCGACAAAAAAGGCGGCGTTGATCGAGTCACGCGGGAAATAGTGGTTATTCTCAACGA
Organism: Pseudomonadota bacterium; assembly: GCA_047947185.1. Classification (GTDB taxonomy): domain Bacteria; phylum Pseudomonadota; class Gammaproteobacteria; order Pseudomonadales; family Azotimanducaceae; genus JANQJA01. The sequence continues at coordinate 3,795,513 of CP170502.1, read as the reverse complement.
CTACTGTCTCATCAGATTCTGCCAGTACAATGTCCTTCCAGATCGCTTTCATTGTTTCACTTCCACTAGAGATAGGTCCTGAAGAAAGTCATGACTGCCGCGTCACTGAAAATGACATTGGGCTTTTTGCGAAAGCCGTGACCTTCATCATCAAACAACAAATACCATACGTCACCGCCATTGGCCCGGACCTTCGCCACAATCTGCTCGGACTCAGAGGCAGGTACCCTTGGATCATTTGCCCCCTGTAGCACAAACAGTGGCCGCGAGATTTTTTGAACATTGTTCATTGGCGCTGTCCTGTTGAGGTAATCTGCCACAACAGGGTCGCGTTCGTCGCCGTATTCCTGGCGCCGGTGGTCACGTCGATAGTCACTGGTGTTCTGCAGGAAGGTGACAAAATTGCTCACGCCAAAATAGTTGACGCCCGCCTTAATCCTGTCGTTGTAGAGCGTCATTGAGGCAAGCACCATGTAGCCGCCATAGGAACCGCCAATCAGGGCAACACGACCGGCGTCCAGGTCTGGTTGCGTTCCGATCCAGTCAAGCAAAGCGCCAATATCACGAACAGACTCTTCCCGCCGGGTTACGTTATCAAGATCAAGATACGTCTTGCCGTAACCGCTGGAGCCCCGGACGTTTGGCGCAATGACCACAGCGTCCAGTTCGCTGACCATCTGCTGCGTTCGGGAAGAAAAGCCCGGTCTCGTCTGGCCCTCCGGACCACCATGGATGCTGACGATGACCGGACGCTTACCTGCTGCAGTTTTGGTCGGACGGTAAACAAAAGCCGGTATCATCCGGGGCTGACCATCGATTCTGTCAAACGTCGGGAACCTGATCAGTTCAGCCTCAACAAACCGATCCGGGTTCAGGCCGCCCACCTCACTTTCAGTCCAGCGCGTCAGCCTGTCGCGCCGGGTATCAAGTACATACACATCAGCGGGACTTGTCGCGCGATTCAACGTTAGCGCCAGGTCACGGCCTTTGGGTGCAAAGCCAATCCCGCTGATTATCCCCTGGGGCAGTCTGGTCACCCGTTTGTACTTGTCGTTACCGGTTGAAAGCAGGTACAGCCTGGATATGCCGCCCTCGTTGGTCGTGAACGCGAGTTGCCGTCCATCTGCAGACAGGGATAACGCCTGGACGTCCCAGGGAATGTCCGGGGTAATTACCTGTTGCTCACCCGTTGCAAGGTCCAGCCGGACCAGGCGACTGAATTCACTGTCCTCATTGGAGGTTGTGTAGACTGCGTCGCCGCTGTCCGAAAACACCGCACCACCAAAGTGGAGTTTCTTGTCAGTGGGACCCAGTTGCCGGCTGGCACCCGTGGCCACATCAATCACAAACAGACGCGCGTCCACCGCGCTGACGGTCTGGCGCACCAGCAGTTTTTGATTGTCTCTTGACCAGGCGACCGGCGACCAGTAAAACCCGGTGCCCTTGACCAGCATACGGGCTGCACCCGGGTTCTCTACCTGCACCAGCCAGACATCAAACCGGGTCCTGTCGTCCCTGTTGCTCTGGTAGGCAATCTGTTTGCCATCGTGCGACCAGAGTGCGCTGCCGCTACGGGCACCCGGCGGTGTCAGCGGTGAGATGCGGCCATCGTCAAGGTCAAACCGAAACAACTGGTAGTTCTCGTTCCCGCCGGTATCGCGACCAAACACCAGGGTGTTCATCTCAGTTGAGGGAGCAAACTGGCCATTCGTTACCGGCTCGCCGAAGAAAGTGAGTTGCCTGCGTAAACCCAGCGGCTCACTCACAAGATGTAGCTGGCTGGTATCACCAAAACGCGTTGAGACCAGGATTGACCCGCCTGTCGGGTGCCAGTCCAGTGCATAGGCAGATCTGACATTGGCATATTGCTCGGCTCGATTCAGCGCCGCATCCGGGATTGCCGGGACGGCTTCGTAGGTCCGATTGCCTTCTGTCATGCGCAATATCTGCGCCGCGCCAGTCGTGAGAGGTGTCATGAGTGCCAGCAGAGCAGGCAACAGGAGCTTCTTCATAGCCTGGTTTCCTTGGGGACATCATCAAACACTACCCCCGGTGGGACTTAAAAGCCAACCAGATCAGTCCTTGAGTCCACCAAAGCGCTGCCGGTCCCACCGTGAAATGCAGGGCACCGCAGGATGACAGATTACCCTTCGACCAGCGAGTTTCCCGGCACCAGAGACGGCGGTCAGGATACGGCATCTCCAAGCTCATCCATCAGGCTGACAAACCAGGGGGTGAAACACCGGGACTCTGCCCCCAGTTCAGACACGAGCGTCTGAACTGAAACGTATTCAATGGCCACCACTTCATCCGGATCTGGCCTCGGCACCTGATCACTGACGCCTCTGAAACACCGCGTCATTTCAAAGTCCCGGATATTGCGTTCCGGCAACTCCAGTCTGGTTCGAATCGTCTCACCCACAGGTGCCAGGGGCACATCCACCAGGCCCAACTCTTCCAGAAGACCACGCGCCGCGGCCACTTCGTCGCTTTCACCCGGCTGCAGATGTTCAGCCACACTCAGATCCCAGTGCAGCGGGCACACATCCTTTTTGGCCGAGCGCTGCTGCAGCAGGAGTTCACCGTTTCCGTTGAACAGCAGGACATTCACCGTCCTGTGCCAGATGCCTTCCCGGTGCACAACCGATCGTGCTTCGCGCCCCAGGTAGCGGCCGTCTTCCGTATAGGTATCAAACATCTCCACCAGGTTAGCGGCCTGCCTGATCTTCAAGTACAAGCGATGCTGTGACGCGTCCACCCCGGTCGTGTCGAATAATAATATTCACCGGGGTACCGGCTTCCCCGCGGACAATCCATTCCACCTTCAGACGGTCATCCGTCTCATCGCCGCCCATAGCCGAAAAGCGGGACTTGCCCGCTCTGCCGGCAAGCTGGCCAAACTCCTGGCGCCTGTCACCCTGCAGGAGCTCAACCTCACCCTCAATCTCAGCCACCACACCCCGGACTGCCTTGACCCGCAGCGCCTGCGCTGTCACGTTGGTTGGCAGGTAGCCGGTGTTTTCAACCACAACCTGAACACGCCAGAGGCCACCTTCCAGGCGTTGCACCGAGGCGTCCCGAGAGGCCAGGCGGGGTGACATCAGTAGCTGCCAGGTAAACCACTCGCTAAATGGTGAAATTTCCTTTTCAAGCAGGGAGGGTGGCGGATTGAAGATGGGCATCAGGCGGTTCCAGCCACCCAGTTCCACTTTGCCCAGCTGTGGATGATCAAATTCGTACCAGTCGATATAAGCCTCGTCAGGCAATGTATCGCTCCAGGCAATCATCCTGATTTCATCTTCAGGTGGATGCTCATGGAACCATTCCACGTACCTGGTGATCTCTACCCCGGCGGCACGATGAGGCGCCCAGTACTCTGGCGCCCAGAGAAAAATGCCAAAATTGGTATAGCCCCACTCGGCTGAGCCATGCACCTCCTCCTGCCTGTTCACGCGGAAATCACTGAAGACACTGACTGCCGGATAGCCGGTCATCTCGGTGCCCTTTGCACCAACCAGTCGGTAATGCTCCATGTCAGCCAGTGGCAGTTTGTCGTCTGCTACCGTCATTCCCGGCCGGAGGAGTACACCTGAAAAAGTATGGCCGGCAACCCAGGTCATGAGATTGGGGTGCTGATAGATGAACTGTGCCAGTGCATAAGTCTCCGGTTCCGACAGCGGAAAGGGACCGGCACCCGGCTGCTTGTGGTCGCGCTCCCAGGCAGAAGGCCAGTTGCGATTCATGTCCAGTCCCTGCCGGGGTCTTGCGTTGCGCACCAGGACACCGTCGTAATTCAGCACGTGACCCTCGGGGTAAACGCGATAATACTCGCCACCTTCTTCCACCGGATCACGCGGCACCATCAGCCGCGGTTCCTCAGCATGCTTTTTCCAGCGACCATTGGGGTCAGGCACCCGCATGCTGAGGATGCGGCCATCACCATCCATGTCCTCTGCCAGCAATCCGTTGACGGGTTCTTCATCAAATGGATAGGGACGCGCGCTGGATCGGAGGAAACGCGGAGATTCAGCGAGCGCGAGTTCCGCGCCATCAGGATTCACTCTGGGAATAATGTAGAACGCGCGAGAATCGAGACACCGGGTGACTTCAGGGTTTTTGCCATATTCGGCAATCAGGGTCACCAGGTGATAAACCGCAACGCTGGTTGCCGTCACTTCGGTGGCGTGGATATTGCCATCCACCAGCATTGCCGGCTTGTCTTCTGCCTCACCGGTCGAACGATTGGTCACGGCCACGCCCCAGATGTCACGCCCTTCAAATGATTTGCCAATGCTGAACAACGTCACCAGGTCAGGGTGAGAGGCAGCAGCGTCTGCCAGGATAGCGGCCAGTTCGTCGTAGCGAAAATAGTGATCAAAGCTGACTTGTTTCATTTCAGTCTTCTCTACCTGTTTTGAAAAAAAGAGAGTAGCGCCAGCCCGTGGCTGAAAACCCGGCGTCAGCTGTCAGACCAGACGGCCAGTTCATTGCCATGAGGATCCTTGAAGTGAAAGCGCCTGCCGCCGGGAAACGCGAATATATCCCGGGCAAGGGTGCCTCCGGCAGCCAGTACGCGTTCTCGCGCGGCCTCAAGGTGCTCCGCGTAGAGAATGACCAGTGCTGCGCCTGTGTCAGTCGACGACCGAAGTGGCGATACATAAAAGCCACCATCCAGCTTGCCATCGGTAAATGCACGATATTCAGGGCCATAGTCAGTGAACTGCCAGTCAAATGCTGACCTGTAGAACGCCTCGAGTGCATCAAGGTCCGCTCCTGGCAGTTCAATGTAGTCAATTTTCCGATCCTGCGGCATGCGCGACCTCCATGGTTCGTGTAAGTCTACAGGTCACTCCGCTAAAGGTTAGCCTGCCTGCACCAGAGTTGAAACCGGGATGACCGGAAGAGTCATTCCCTCTGGTAAAAAAAAGGCTGCTCCAGGTCCTCATTATTGATGACCCGCGTGCACTTCGCCTTGGGATTGCAGGTCTCCAGGTAAATCTCCTGGCCCCGCAGGTAACGCTGGTGAACCGGGTCACCAGGATCTGTTGGTGTATTCGCATTGCCATCCCGGGTAACACATCTGCGTACTGACGTTGATGGTGACACCGCAAGGAAAATGGAATAGTGCCAGTAATGTGCCAGCTCTGGCCGGTGCAGGAAAATGCCATCAAGTATCAACAGGCGCTTTGGTGCCACATCCAGCCAGTCAACAGGGACCGCCTGGTCTGTCCGATGGTCAAAAACTGCTATGCAACAGGGTGCCGGTGGTTTCTGTCGAAGGGGTTCCAGCAGGACACGCCGCAGCGCGGCATAATCATAAGAATCAAGATAGAAACCCTCGGGGGACTGCCTGCCCCTCGCATACCGGATTGCGCGGGGTTGATGAAACCCGTCTACCGACGCCCGGATCACCTGCTCAATGGGAAAGCAGGCCGCCAGTTCATCCGCAAAGATCGTCTTGCCCGCACCGTCTACCCCGTCAATCGCTATCAGGACAAACGATTCTGCCATGAGCACTTCCAGTTCCCGCGCAACCGCCCGAAGCAACATTTGCCTTTGATTCACGGGCCGGTCACCGGTCATGCCGCGCCAGGTCGCAACCAACGGCCGGCGCCGGCAACACCGCTGCATCGCACCCTACTCTCGGCAGAGGCAGGATGAGACCGGCGTTGAGTATTCGCGAAAACACCCCTGCAGTTTCCTGCTTGTTGATGGTCAATTCCTCCCTGACAGGTTTCGTCGTGCACTGGCGTTGCCACGTAAAGCGCCCCAGTGCGCCATGAGCAACCATTGTCGCAGACACGCCCGGATTCATCATCACAGGATTGATGACTGCGTGACCTGCCTCGCCGGGGCTGGGCAGGTCGCCCGCGTGTAAGCTCGAGCGCCAAAGTTACTCTTTCCCGCGCGGGAACAGCTCATTCAAGGGTTTGGCAGGGTGCTTAAAGCCCTGCCACCCCGGCCCACCAAAAACCTTACGCGCGGATGGTTTTATGGTAGATTGACCCGGCCAGGCAGCCTTGCGGGGAAGCCGGGACTACACCGAAGCAGCATGACCAGGGCCAGTTTATGTCGATACAACCAAACGAATTGCAGGAGTTCCAGGCGGAGGTCAGTGCCTGGTTCAAGGAAAACAAACCCGCTGACCCGGGCTTTCTCCTGCCCGAAACATTTATGGAGGTGGGCGAAGATCGCCAGTTCGAGTTTCTGCGCGACTGGCAGAACAAGGTCTACAACGCGGGTTACCTGGGTATGGCCTGGCCCGAGGCATACGGCGGCCGGGGAATGGACCAGGCATTTCAGGACATTGCCACCCGGGAAATGGCCGCTCAGCGCGTGCCCTTTATGCTCAACACCATTGGACTCAACTGGGCAGGACCACTCATCCTGCATATGGGTACAGAGGAGGACAAACAGAAATACATCAAGGGTATCCTCAGTGCGGAAGACATCTGGTGCCAGGGGTTCTCTGAACCTGACCACGGTTCTGACCTGGGTTCCGCCCAGTGTCGCGCGGTCCGGGATGGCGATGACTACGTCATTAACGGCTCCAAAATCTGGACCAGCCTGGGCGCCCACGCCAGGTACATGATACTGCTGGCACGTACCTCCACCGAGGGACCCAACAAGTATGCCGGTCTCAGCTTTTTTCTTGCACCAATGAAGACGCCTGGCATTGATCCCAAACCCATCAAGAAGCTGACCGGTGAATACGGTTTCTGCCAGACCTATTTTGACAACGCACGCATCCCTGCCGACTGCCTGATGGGTAAAGAAGGTGAAGGCTGGAATATTGCCATGGTGACGCTGACTTTCGAGCGCGGCGCAACCGGTGGCCAGGCGGGCGGCATCTCCGCCATGGATCTCAACATCAATGACGTGGTTGAACTGGCGAAGCGCTCGAGGCGCAATGGTCGGCCGGCCCTGGAAGACCCGCTGATCAAGGACGAACTGATTTCACTGATGATCGAATCCCGCAGCAATGCGCTGATGGGCATGCGCGCCCGCGTGCCCGCGCTTGCTACCGACTGGCCAACCGCTATCCCCATGTCCGGCAAGTTGCGCGGATCAGAACTGAAACGTCGCATGTGCCAGTTTGCCATCAGCCTGCAGGGCGCCAACGGTGCCCGCTTTGTCAGCGGCAATGCCATTGACGGTGGCAAATGGCAACGCTCCTATTTCAATGCGTTTTCCGGGACGATTGGCGGCGGCACCAGCCAGATTCAACACAACATACTGGGCGAGCGCGTGCTCGGCCTGCCCAAGGGTTAGGGGAGATTACAATGGCCAGCACAATCGAGATGACTGACGAGCAGTCCATGCTGCTCGAAACTGCCAGTGAGTTCTGTCGCCAGCATTCTCCCCTTGATGCAGTCAGGCGTTCCATCGGGATGGAGGAGAGTATTGACCCTGCGCTCTGGCAGCAGATGGTTGATCTCGGCTGGCTCGGTGTTATTGTGCCAGCCGAACATGGTGGACTGGGTCTCGGGCCCGGGGACCTGGTACCCATCGCCGAATCCATGGGGCGACACCTGATGAGTTCACCTTTCTTCGCCACCATCATGGCCACCCAGGCAATCAACGGTTCCGGCAGTGAGGCACAGAAAGCCGATTGGTTACCCCGTATTGTCGGAGGGGCCACTGGCAGTGTTGCATTAACGGAAGCTGACGGAAGCTGGATGCTGACAGACATCTCCGCCACCGGCGAGATTGAAGGGGATAAAATCAGGCTGGGTGGTACCAAGACGTTTGTATTGGACGCCCAGGCGGCGGATCTACTGATTGCCTCGGTCAATATCGATGGCAAGGCGCGCCTTGTCCTTATCGAAAAGGACCAGGTGCCGACCCAGGCTATCACGCGCGACATTGTTATTGATGAGACCCGGCGCAGTTTCACGCTCGTGCTTGACGGCATTTCGGTGCCCGCAACCCAGCTGCTGCCAGGCGCTGACTTCCGTTTACTGGAGCAAACCGCGCTGCTGCTGCTCTCTGCCGAGATTGCAGGCGGCCTGGCCGGTGTGCTGCACGTGATTGTCGACTACCTCACCACCCGCAAACAATTCGACAAGCTGATCGGCAGCTACCAGGCGCTCAAACATCCGACGGTACAAATTCTGCTCTCGCTGGAGGCGGCGCGTTCACATGTCTACCACGCGGCCACCGCGCTTGCCGGGGGTAATGAGGAGGAGATCAGCACGGCACTACATATGGCCAAAGCCCAGGGTAGCGAGGCTTTTGCTTTTGCAGGTGACAGGGCGATCCAGTTTCACGGCGGATTTGGATTTACCTACGAATGTAATGCACAGTTGTACTTGCGACGTGCGCTCTGGTGCCAGTACCAGTTTGGTGACGAACGTTACCATCGCAGCCGCCTCGCGTCGTTGCTGCTTGGCGAAACCGCCTGAGGAAACTTGATGAAACTCTATCACTGCAAAGACGCCCGCTCGCTGCGTCCTCTCTGGACTCTCGAGGAAATGGGGCTCGACTACGAACTCATCAACATGCCGTTTCCGCCTCGCGCCGGATATCCAGGCTACCTGGATATCAATCCGTTGGGCACAGTACCGGCGTTTGTTGACCAGGGTGCAACCATGACAGAGTCGTCAGGTATCTGCCACTATCTCGTGGAGCGCTACGGCCCGACAGATCTCAGGGTCGATGTATCCGATCCTGCCTATGCAGACTACCTGAACTGGCTCTACCGCAGTGATGCCACACTGACGTTCCCGCAGACCCTGGTGCTGCGCTACACCCGCCTGGAACCGGAGGAACGGCGTATCCCACAGGTGGTGGAAGATTACTCCATCTGGTATCTCTCCCGGCTTCGCTCGGTTGAGACAGCACTGGAAGGCAAGGACTACCTGGTTGCAGACCGGTTTACCATCGCTGATATCACCGTGGCTTATGCCCTTTTCCTGGGGGTTTCGCTGGGCCTCGACGAGCGGTACAAACCCAACTGCAAACGTTACCTTGAAGCAATGATGGCGCGGCCCGGGTTTTTGCGGGCGAGGGAGAAACAGGACCAGAATTAGCCGTTCTGATGAAGGCTGCTATTTTTCAGCGCGGGGCTGACCTGCCCGGGGCTGACCTGCCCGGGGCTGACCTGCCCGGGGCGACCTGCCCGGGGCTGCCTGCCCGGGGCTGCCTGCCCGGGGCTGCCTGCCCGGGGCTGCCCGCCCGGGGCTACCCGCCCGGGGCTACCCGCCCGGGGCTACTCGCCCAGGAGATAACACTTCCGCTTGTTCGATGCTCGCTGTCAGTTTTTGCATCTCGATTTGGATGCCGCCGACAGTTATGCTCCCACAATGTACACGCTGCTGATCGCCTTTTTCCTCGTCTCCATCATCTTTTCCTTCTTCTGCTCTATGTGGGAGGCGGTGCTTCTCAGTACCACCCCCTCTTTTGCGGACATCAAACAGCGGGAGGGTACCGCCCTCGGGCGTCATCTTGCTGAATTCAAGGCCAACATTGACCGGCCACTTGCCGCAATTTTGACGCTGAATACCGTGGCGCATACCGTGGGCGCCATTGGGGTCGGGTCACAGGCGACCGCCATCTGGTCCGATTCCAACCCGATTCTTACTGCATTCGTGATCCCGGTTGTCATGACGCTGGCCATTCTTGTCCTGTCAGAAATCATCCCGAAAACCATCGGCGCAACTCACTGGAAGCGCCTGGTAGGATTCACGGTGAATTCGCTGCTGATTATTATTGCGGTGCTTTATCCACTGGTCTGGCTGTGCCAATTGGTGACGTCCTCGTTGAAGAAGGATACGAAAGGCAGTATCTACTCCCGGTCGGACTTCCTGGCCATGGCGGAGATTGGTGCGGAGGAAGGCGTGTTCAACAAGTCTGAATCCGAGATTATCGGGAACCTGCTGCGCTTTAACCGCGTTTGTGCCAAGGACATCATGACCCCGCGCACAGTGGCTGCCGTCGCCGCGGAGGAACAGTCAATCCGGTCGTTTTTCGATGAGCACGAGACACTGCATTTTTCCAGGATACCCGTGTATGAAGGGACAAAAGATCATATTACCGGGTACATCCTGAAAGACGAATTGCTGGCGGCACTCGTTGAACACAGGGACGAGGACCCCATGGTCTCCCTCAGGCGGGAAATCACCATTATCCCGGAGGATTTCCCTTTGCCCGAGTTGTTCAGCCGCTTCATCGAAAGCCGCGAGCACATTGCGCTGGTTGTCGATCAATACGGCGGCATGGCGGGTATTGTGACTATGGAAGACGTCATTGAGACACTGCTGGGCATGGAAATTGTGGATGAAATGGACCAGGACGCGGACATGCAGATACTGGCTCGTCGACAATGGGAGAAACGGGCGAGGGTGCGCGGTCTGCTCCAGGAAAAAGTCGACCTTGATGAGCCGGAATCATAGTGGCAGGCTGGAACGACCGGCACATTCCTGATTTGGGGTAAAATGCGTCTACCCATCAGTTGGGGATGACACTTGAGCGGGTGCTGACTTAATCGTTTCCCCTTCCAGGCAAAAACTACAGGGCTCGTTTATGGCACGCATCATCATGGTGACCGGCGCACAGGGTACCGGCAAGACAACAGTCGCTCACGCCATGGCCGGCGAACTTCCGGGTCACGTTGTGTTCGATATGGACAGCATCATTGACCACGCCTCCGCCCTCGCCAATCGGAATATCAACACCCGACCCGAAGCCTGGCCAACCTATAACAACCTGTGGTTATCCATCCTGAAAGCAGTTTGTGACAATGGCTTCACACCTGTGCTGTTTACGCCAATCCACCCCGAGGAACTCAAGGTGCCGGAGTGGTGTGATCAGGTAACCTGGATAGGTCTCAATTGTACGGAGACCCGCCTGCGTGAGCGTCTTGCTGGGCGCAACTGGGACCCCGGCCAGATTGATGAGGCCGTTGACGACCTGGTTCACACCAGGGACACGGTTGCTGATCTGGTCGACACCTCCAGCGCCACCCTCGCCGACGTCTGCCAGACCATCAAAAAGCTGATCTGAACAACACTGCTACCCGTCCCGGACTAACCGGTATTGACCGGACGCCCGTCGGTTGCCCTAGATACGGTACGGGTGAGGACCAAAATCTGCTTCATAAAAAGGCGCAACCATCTGGCCTTTTGGAATCACAGCATCAACTGCAGCACAGTCATCTTCGGTAATCACCACATCAGCCGCGTCGAGATTATCCTCCAGTTGTTCCATGGTCCTTGGCCCAATGATGGGACTGGTTACACCGGGCTGCGCCATTACCCAGGCCAGGGCAAACTGCGACAGCGATGAACCATTATTTGCTGCAATCGGCTCCAGGGCTTCTACAACATCAAAGATCCGTTCATTGAAGCGGCGCTGCTGCACCGGATTCATGTTGGCATAACGCGTACCGGCCGGCGGTTCTTCCCCACGCCTGTACTTGCCGGTCAGCAGCCCTCCCGCCAGCGGACTCCAGGGAATGGTTGCGACACCATAGGTTTGTGCCATGGGCATCAACTCGCGCTCAACGCGTCGATCCAGCAGGTTGTAAGGCTGTTGCTCACAAACAAAACGATTGAGATGGTGTTTCTCGGATGCCCACAGCGACTCAACAAATTGCCACGCCGCAAAAGTGGATGTGCCAATGTACCTGACCTTGCCCTGATGGATGAGGTCATCCAGTGCCCGCAGGGTTTCATCGATTGCAGTATCCGGCCGGGGTCGGTGGATCTGGTAAAGATCAATATAGTCTGTTTGCAACCGCTTCAGGCTGGCCTCACAGGCTGCGATAATGTGCCGCCGACTTGCCCCACGGTTGTTGGGGTCGTCATCCGACATGGCGCCGTGGAATTTTGTCGCCAGTACAATACGGTCACGCTTGCCATTGCGCTTTAGCGCCTCACCGGTAATCGTCTCGCTTCGACCGCGCGAGTAGACGTTCGCCGTATCAATAAAGTTGATACCGCGTTCAATGGCTCGATCAATAATTGCGTAGGCATCATCGGGCTCCGTTCGCATCCCAAACATCATTGCACCCAGACAGAGGTTACTTACCCGTGTGCCCGTTCGCCCCAGCAGGGTCGTCTTGATCGCCATTGTCATTCTCTCCTCTCGCTCAATGATATTTCGAGTGTACCGCTTTGACGGCACCTGACAACAGGTTACCTGGAGCGGGTAAGGAAATGCCCGAACCGGACAACAGAACCAAAGGTGCCTGAGCCGCGAATAAGTTTTGCGCAGGAAACGTTATCATCAGGCAATGACATATAGAATGGGGCTGCCCGCCTGGCGATATGCCGGCTGGGACAACAGGTATTTTGATGCTGGTAGCGATCGCCTGCGGCAGTACGCCAGGGTATTTCGGACGGTGGAAGGTAACACCACCTTCTATGCCACACCCGCGCCGACAACCGTTGCAAATTGGTGTGCACAACTACGTGACCTGGATTTCAAATGCTGTTTCAAGTTACCCCGGAACGTCACGCACGCCCCAGGCGGTCGGGGTGAACTGCTGTCATTCCTGCGTACACTTGAGCCACTTGCAGAGAAGATGGGACCATTCCTGGTCCAGTTACCGGCGGCGGTCAGCCCGGAACATGTCACCTGGATAACCAGGCTGCTGGACCATCTACCCAGGGACATTGGCCATGCCCTGGAGGTCCGTCACCCGGATTTTTACAATCACCCGGAGACCTTCAATCACTATTTTGAGGCAGCGGGTTGTTTTCGGGTAATAATGGACGCAAGGCCCATTCATCTGCACGACCCGTCACATCCAGAAGTCCGGGCCGCCCGGCACGAAAAACCCGACCTTCCCGTATACGCTGCCACCTCCAACGGTGGTGTTATGGTGCGACTGGTGCTGCATCCCGACGAGGCAAACAACTCAGACTATTACGCATTCTGGCAGGCACAGGTGGCGACCTGGCTTCAGGCTGACGTGACGGTGTACATGATGATCCACTGCCCCAACAACCTCTACTGCCCATCCCAGGCGGAGCACTTTCACCAGGGCCTGCTCACCAGGCTCGGCGAGTCTGGCCTGCAGCTGCCCCCAATGCCCGCCTGGCCCGTCAGTCAGCCATCGCTGTTCTAGCCGTCGTCTCCCCTTGTCATCCCGACCGGAGGCCCGAAGGGCCGAAGTGGAGGGATCTCGCTTTTCAAACGTCGAGGTTTCTCCATTCCGCGGCTGGCGCCGCTACAGTCGAAACGACACCGAAGGTGTCGTCCCGACCGAAGCGGAGGGACCTCACACCACCGAAGGTGTCGTCCCGACCGAAGCGGAGGGACCTCACACCACCGAAGGTGTCGTCCCGACCGAAGCGGAGGGACCTGATCCAACAAATTAGAGATTTCACCGCTTCGCGGCTATGCTTATCTTCTTTGTGTTTGCTGGTCACATCCATTGAAACACCCACTTGTTACCAGGCCCCGTTGCTAATGCCACGTTCCATTGCGATTGCGGGCAACATTGGGGCAGGCAAGTCGACGCTGGTCGAGTTCCTCTCGAACACCTACCAGATCCGTCCCTTTTATGAACCCAACGATGAAAATCCTTACCTGCCCAGCTTCTACCAGGACATGAAGCGCTGGTCATTCCATTCACAAATATACTTCCTGGCCAACAAGTTTCGCCTGCACCAGGAGGCAGACCGCAGTGATGGCGTGATTGCGCTGGACCGGACCATTTTTGAAGATGCAGAAATTTTCGCCACTGCCCTGCACCAGATGCGCAGGATGGATGACCGGGACTATGAGACCTACTGGCGCTTCTACGAGACAATACTGAATGCCATCAAGCCGCCGGACCTGATGATCTATCTGCGCTGCTCAATGCGTACACTCAGGAAACGCATTCGGCTGCGGGGGCGCGAGATGGAAAACGATATACCCCTTGCCTACCTGAAGCGCCTTGACCGGCTCTACGAGGCCTGGATTGCGAAGTACAACATGAGTGATTTGCTTGTCATCGAGACCGACAACCTGGACTACATCAACGACTTTGTACACCGGCTTGATGTGATGGAGCGCATTGAGGCAATGCTGCCCCACCAGTTTGGCAGTTAGTCGCTGCTGCGCTTGCGCTGTTGCTCCAGGCGTTTTGTTGCCACCAGAATGCCAAATGCCTGCAGCATCGCCGAAACAACCAGCAGGTATCCGCCAACGTCCGTGTACCCCGATCCTGAACCCCAGCCAAGCGCAACCAGGTTGACCAACAGCACCAGTGCGGCAAACCACAATCCGCCACGGGGCGCCGAGAAGCAGAAGGCAACCGCAATACAAGTCACGATCAACATGGGGACTTCCAGCAGGGAGAAGATCAGCGAACTATAATCCGACGCTGATGCGACTGCCGGAGCACAGGCAAGCGCCGCTATCACCAGGGGGCGAGAACACCTTCTTACTGTAGATGCAGTTTCTCTGGTTACAATGCGCGGCTCGACTACCATGGGTCGATGTACGGATACTTCTTGTGCGTCCGGGCCGGCACCGGCGGAACCCGCTTCAGGCTCTTGGCAATCCAGTCACGGGTATCAGCCGGGTCAATCACGTCATCCAGACCGCCACCGACACTCGCATTGACAGCACGGGCACTTTCATAAGCGCGCTCAACCCTACGCTCAAACTCCTTGCGTCTTTCTTCTGGATCTTCAATGGCCGCCAGTTCCTTGCGATAACCCAGTTTAACTGACCCTTCGATATTCATGCCGGCGAACTCCGCCGTGGGCCAGGCAACGGTGAAAAACCCGACTAACGCACTGGCGCCACACATTGCCTGCACCCCCAATCCGTAGGCCTTGCGCACGATGACACCAAACAGCGGCGTGGTGATATTCGCACCCACGTTGAACATCCGCACGGAATGTCGCACCAGCGCAGTTTTCTCAACATCCGGACCTACCATGATGCCGGGACAATCCATCAGGCTGAGAATGGGGATATCAAACGCATCACACAATTGCATGAAGCGCGCGCCCTTGTCAGCACCGTCAGAGTCAATGGCGCCCGCAAGGTGGTGTGGATTGTTGGCGATAACCCCCATGGGCCGTCCTTCCACCCGGATAAACGCCGTGATGACGCCGACCCCAAACTTTTCACGAATTTCCAGCACAGAATCCCGGTCAGCAATGGTGCGGATGATTTCCCGCATATCGTAGAGCCGCAGTCGGTTTTCCGGGATCACATGGCGAAGCGGTCGCTGGTCCGGGGCCTCCCATTCCTGAACCGCCCCCTGGAAGTAGGACAGGTATTGTTTGGCGACCTGGACTGCAGTGGCTTCATCCTTGACGAGGATATCCACCACACCATTGGGTACCTGGAATGACATGGGGCCCACTTCCTCGGGCGTGTAGATGCCCAGTCCCCCACCCTCAATCATGGCAGGGCCACCCATCGCGAGGGTTGACCCCTCGGTTGCAATAATCACATCACAGGCCGCAACCAGGGCGGTGTTACCTGCAAAGGTCCGGCCATTCACCACACACACCAGGGGCACCAGGCCGCTTAGCTTCGAGAACTGCGTAAAGGTATCCGTATCGAACGCTACCCGGGGCCCGCTGGGATCGTCGCCCGGCCGGCCGCCACCACCTTCACCAAACAGCACCAGCGGTATGCGGAATCTTTCCGCCAGTTCAAACATGCGGTCCTGTTTGTAGTGGTTGCGCCCGCCCTGGGTTCCCGCCAGCACCGTGTAGTCATAATGTACAACCATGGCACGGGCAGCCTCTTCACCAAAGAGGTTGGCGTTGATGGTGCCAATGCCGGCCACTACACCATCACCCGGCGTTTGCCGGCGAAGCGTCTCCATGTCAAAACGGGTGTGCTGCTTCGCCACCACCAGGGGCCAATATTCCTTGAATGAGCCTTCATCAACCAACTCGGCAATGTTCTCGCGCGGCATGCGATAGCCCCTGGCACGGCGCTTCTCTACTGCCTCGACGCGATTTTCGTCCAACCTATAGGCATGGCGGGCAATGTTCTCGGCCAGATCCGGCCTGATGTAATCCGGATCAATCGCCTCGGCTGCAGACACCGATGCCACGGAAACTTCAGCCGGCTCGATAAAGACAATGGGAAATCCCTCGCGCACAACTTCACCGGCTGACATGGAGATTTCCCGTACAACCCCGTCAAAAGCCGCGGCAATGACGTGCTCCATTTTCATGGCTTCCACCACGGCAACCTGCTGACCCGCCCGGACCTCATCATCAATGGCCACGTCAATGGAGACGATAGTGCCCTGGATCGGCGAGCCGACGCCGGATGATCCGCCCGGGCCGCTTGCCGCTGAGGCCTGGGCCTGGCTGTCCGCGGCTTTTGCCGCCTTGACCTCGGCATCATGGGAGAAAAGCGCAAGTGGATCACGCGTATCAACCCGCGCCCCGGCAAAACCGTCAGCTTTTGGCGCCGGCTGCGCCATCGCCGCTTCAGGTACAGCCGCCAACTCGACAAAATGATCATCAACCCAGCGCGTATGCACCTGCTGCGCCAGCAGGTCAGCATGACCTAGCACATTCCTGAGAAACTCGACGTTGGTCGAAACCCCGACCAGGCGAAACTCTGACAGTGCCCTGATGGCACGCCGGACCGCGCCTGCAAAGTCTGGCGAGGGAGAATGGGCAATTACCTTCGCCAGCAGGGAATCGAATGCTGTACTGGTCTGGTAGCCTGCATAACCAAACCCGTCAACCCGGATACCGGGACCGGATGGCGGCTCATAGACTGAGAAGGTGCCGCTGGCCGGCAGTACCCGACCATTTGGCTTGATGGTTTCAAGATTGACCCGCGACTGAATGGCAAACCCACGGGGCACAATTTCCTTATCCAGCCCCAGGTCGGCGAGCGTCTGTCCGTCCGCAAGGGAAATTTGCGTTTGCACCAGGTCAACCCCGGTCACCTCTTCCGTGACCGTGTGTTCAACCTGCAGCCTGGCGTTGGCTTCAATAAACACAAAAGGCTGGGCACCCGGACGATCCGAGACGTCAACCAGAAACTCAAAGGTGCCCAGGTTGGTGTAGGCTTCTGTCCGCGCGAACCTCAGAGCCGCTGCGATAATCTGTTGTCGCATATCCTCGGCCAGGCCCGGTGCCGGCGCAATCTCAATCACTTTCTGGTTACGGCGCTGAATGCTGCACTCACGTTCACCCAGGTGAGCCACATTGCCAGCGAGATCTCCCAGTATTTGCACCTCAACGTGGCGCGCCCGCGGTACAAATTCCTCCACATAGACGTCTTCCACACCAAAAGACGCTTTTGCCTCCCGTTTGCAACGGTCATAAGTTTTTTCAAGTTCAGCAGGATCAGTCACCGCGGCTGTGCCACGTCCACCACCACCAGCAATGGCCTTGATAATGATTGCGCCCCCTTCTCCCAACGAGTCGAGAAATGCCCGCGCCTCGTCCAGTGTTACGGCATGATCAAGACCACGCAATACCGGCACTTCAGCGCGAACTGCCGCAGCGCGCGCCCTCGCCTTGTCACCAAACAGCTCGAGGTGAGAAACGCGCGGACCAACAAAGGTTATCCCTGCCGCCTCACACTTTGCGGCAAACGCTGCCTGCTCCGAGAGGAATCCATAGCCGGGGTGAATGGCGTCGCAATCGTTGGCGATCGCCGCTTCGATTACAGCATCCATATCCAGATAGGCCAGTGCCCCTGAACCCGCCAGCGCATGACAGGCGTCCGACGCGCGCAGGTGCAGGCTGTTTGCATCATCCTCGGAATAAACCGCGACAGACCGAATTCCCAGGTCTGCCGCTGCGCGGGCAATCCTGATTGCAATTTCTCCACGGTTGGCAATCAACAGTGACCTGAACGCCATAACAAATCTCCCTCGTTTTCGCTGTAAATGCTTGTTTCGCGCCGACAGTGTACTGAAATGTCGGGGGCAATGGTGGCAAAAGTTCGCGCCCGGGATATAGGCAAGATGCCCGGGTTGTGGGTAGACTGGGCAGTAAAAAAAAGGGTTTTGACCCATGGAACAGTTAAGCGCCGGACATGTCCTCGTAATAGCAACCCGTAAGGGGCTCTTCTTCCTCTCGCCTGACCAGGACCGCGACCAGTGGCGGCTATCTGAACCCGGCTTTCTGGGACACATCATCAATCACGCCATACTCGACCCCAGGGATGGCAGAACCCTGCTTGTTGCCGCCCGCACAGGGCACCTGGGCCCAACCATTTTCCGTTCGGAAGATGCAGGCCTCACCTGGCGTGAAGCCGAGCAACCCCCGGCTTTCGACAAGGCGCCCAGTGGTCAAACCGGCAAGGTTGTCAGCCACACATTTTTCCTGGCACCCGGGCACGCAACAGAACCCGGCACTTTTTTTGCGGGCACCTCACCCCAGTCGTTGTGGGTCAGCACAGACGGTGGCCAACGCTGGGAGAGTGTTCGCGGTTTCAATGACCACCCCGAATTCTCAGAGCGTACCGAAGATGTGCAGGCGGGCACACCTGATGGCCCCGTACTGCACTCGATTCTCGTTGATCCGCGGGATGCCAGCCACATGTACTTTGGCCTGTCGGGTGGCGGCATCTGGGAAACACTTGATCACGGTGCAAGCTGGTCACCCCTTAATCGTGGCATGGCAACCGCACTCGCGGACCCACAGCCCGGTGAAGAGGGTATGGAGCGGCCGCCCGGCAGCCTGCACTGGCGGGAGGTTGGCAGTGAGCATGACCCCCATTGTGTTGTGATGCACCCCGCGAACCCCGATATCCTCTACCAGCAGAACCACTGTGGTATCTATCGGCTTGAACGACCGGCGAATGTCTGGGAGCGGATCGGGCAGAACATGCCCGAAGATGTGGGTGATATCGGTTTTGTCATCAACGTGCACCCGCGTGATACCCAAAGAGCCTGGGTGATCCCCATGGACGGTACTGACGTCTGGCCCCGCACCAGCCCAGGAGGCAAACCTGCGGTGTTCGAAACAGGTGACGGCGGACAAAGCTGGGTCAGACGCGACCGGGGATTGCCTGAGCGAGGCTGGTTTACCGTCAAACGCCAGTGCCTGGCCGTCGACCATGCTGATCCCGCCGGTATCTACTTTGGCACCACCAGCGGCGAGATCTGGGGCAGCACAGACGACGCTACGACCTGGCGATGCCTGGCCGCACACCTGCCGGAAATTTATTCGGTTGAGGCCGGCACAGTCCAGTGATGGTCTTTATTCCTACCCCCCTGCTCTCCTACACCGGGGCGCGGCAGGTTAACGCTGATGGCACTTCTGTAGATGCAGTGCTCAGGGACCTTGATCGGCAGTTCCAGGGTATCCGTTTTCGCATGATTGATGAGCAGGACAACATCCGACCGCATATCAGGATATTCATCGACGGCACCCAGGAGTTTGACTTGCGTCGCCCCCTCGCCGGCACCGAGGACATTGTCATTGTCCAGGCGCTCTCCGGCGGTTAAAGGCAGAACTGGCCACGGCGCACCCGCCAGCCAGGAAACAAACTGCTCAATTCCTGTCCCGCGAAGACGCCCGGATAAATAGCCTTGTGGCGAGCCTCACGGCGTCTTGGGATTAGGAAACGGCAGTGTGTTATCAGGTGTTGCCACGCCCGTGCTGGGTACAACCGGTGCATAGTGGCGCTTCAGCCAGGCCGAGAGACCATCCAGACCCGGGAACAGTACTCGTTCCGTGATGTTTGACTGGTCCAGCCGATCCCGAACTTCCCACTTGATTTCTTTTGGAATCACAATTTTGTGGGTGCTCACCCGGGTCTGGGCCAGCAATGTGTCCAGCGAGAGTGTTGCGTTTGAGGCAATGGAGAAAAGTGCAAACTGGTTGACGATGCGGGCATCAAGGGACTGCGGCTCGAGGAATATAAAAAAGTCTTCCCTCGACATGAGGTCAAATTCTTCCAGCGACGTCACCGTGTCGGCAAGGATATCCACCGTAAACACGTTGCCACCCACCTCGTCCAGCGCCATCCGCAGTTTGCGTGGCAACTGCGCCACACAATCCTGGTAATTTACCTTCCACACGGCCCCGTCCTGTTCAAAAGCCTCAAGGTTTGCGGTCGCGAAATGAAGCGCAACCAGGGGTGAGTAGGACCAGTCCAGCAGCCTGGTTGGCAGGCCATGATGCTGCGCGATAGTCAGCCAGTTCCAGATCGAATTTGCGGTATTTTCCTCGATATTGTGGGCATACTTGCGAAAATTCCTCAGCAGGTGTTTTTCAAGGTCCTGATAAGGACCACCCAGCCGCATCAGGGATGTGTTCAGCTCAAAGTCCGCGTTGCTGCTGCCCCGGTAGGCAAAAGGTGCGCGGTGACGATTGATGGACTCATTCCAGCTTCCTTCAAACAGGAGTTCCTGAAGGTGGGTCCAGCTTTCGGCGGTAACAGTTTGCATGCCCGGTACTAGCTTGAAAGTCTGTTGCTAGTTTACCCTGCAGGCATGCAAGGAAAGAACGGAAATTTGGCACATGACTGAACATGCCGGGTCACCGCGTCCTGGCAGCCTGGCGGGGAATTGATTTGGTGTCCAGGGCCCGGAGGGGGCAGGAGAGGAATACTATGAAAGTGATGACTTCGGTACCAACCGATTACCTGGGTGAGGTAGGTCCGGCTGCAAAGCTGGCAGAAGCACAGGGTTTTACCGGTATTGCCACCCAGGAGAACCGGCATGATGCGTTCCTGCCGCTTGCCGTCGCAGCAACGCAGACCAGCAGGCTTGAACTGCGCACAAGTATTGCGATTGCGTTTGCCCGCAGTCCCACCGTCGCTGCCAGTCTCAGTTGGGATTTGCAGGCAGCCTCCAACGGACGCTTTACGCTGGGGCTGGGCAGCCAGGTAAAAGGGCACAACGTTCGCCGGTTTGGTGTCCCCTGGAGTGCACCGGCACCGCGCCTGCGTGAATATGTTCAGGCTGTACGCGCCATCTGGGATTGCTGGCAGAATGACACGCGGCTCAATTACCAGGGTGAGCACTACCAGCTTTCACTTATGACCCCAAACTTCTCTCCACCCAAACTGGCCTGTCCCCTGCCACGCATCCAGATTGCGGCTGTTGGTCCCGCCATGATGAAGGTTGCCGCAGAAGAATGTGACGGCGTGATGCTGCACGTGTTTTGTACCCAGAAATACCTCAAAGAGGTTGTTATTCCCCGCCTCGAACGCGGCCTTGCGGGTGTCGGTCGGGCCCGGGATGAGTTCGAGATTTCGGGCGGGGGGTTTATTGCCACAGGTGAAGACGATGAGTCCGTGGAGAAGATGTTCAATTGGGTCAGGACACGCATTGGCTTCTACGGCTCAACGCCATCCTACTGGCCGGTGTTCGAAGTACACGGGCTTCAGGACCTGGGCCACAAGCTCAACGAGATGGCAAAAAAAGGTGAGTGGGACGCCATGACAGGCGAAATCAGCGATGATGTGGTGCGCCTGTTTACCGCTGTGGGCCGCTTTGATGAAATCAAGCAGCGTATCGAAGAACACTTTGGCGGATTGACTGACGTCATCAGCATGCCCCCTGATACGCCGCCGGATCTGCTGGCGGAACTGACCGGCCAGGGGTGCCCTTCACAGGATTCGTGAAGTGCGCCTGCGGAGTCTTCCGGGCAACGACTGAAAGCGGCGGCGATGAGCCTGCCGGAAGGCAATCAGGCTACCAGCCTGAAGCCTCACTGCGGACCAGATCCAGGGCAACTTCAAGGCTCTGGGTACGCTCTTTCCAGTCCTTGCCACCCGTGGAAAGCCGCATGGTGGTTACACCCGCATCGCGATAAGCACGCAGCCGTTCGCGCACCATGTCCTCGGTGCCAATCAGGCTGGTCTTGAGTACCATTTCATCAGGCACGGCACGAATGGCTTCTTCTTTCTTGCCGTCCACCCAGAGAGACTGAACCTTCACAGCTGCCTCTTCATAACCCGCGCGCTTGAAGGCGTCGTTGTAGAAGTTGGTCTCGGCACTGCCCATGCCGCCCAGCGTAAAGGCCATAGCAGGGCGGCGTGCGTCGATCAGGGCCTCTACATTGTTGCTGATCTCGAAGCTGCCACCCACCTGGATATCGATGTCCGCCAGGGTGCGGCCCGATTTTGCCAGTCCCTTCTTCATGGGCTCAAGAAAGACGTCTGCCATCTCGGGTATAAAAGACGTACCCAGCCAGCCGTTCGCAATCTCGCCGGTCATTTCCAGGGATTTGGGACCCAGGGTCGCCAGGTAGATGGGCAGGTCCTTACGCGGTGGCTGGGAGAGCCTGATGGGTTTGCCTTCCCCGCCGGGCCGGGGCAGCACGTAGTGTTTACCCTGGTACTGAACACGTTCGCTGGCAAGCCCCAGGCGAATGATCTCAACACATTCGCGCAAACGCCCCAGCGGGTGCGCGAATGCCGCACCATGCAGGCCTTCCACCACCTGCGGCCCGCTAACACCAAGACCCAGTACAAACCGGTTGTTGGAGACAGTGGCGAGGCTCTGGGCTGTCATGGCGATCATTGGCGGTACGCGCGAACTGATCTGCATAATGCCGGTACCCAACTTGATCTTTTCTGTCCTGGCCGCAATAAAAGCCAGCGGCACAACAGCGTCCATCCCCCAGGCCTCAGCGGACCAGACATAGTCCACACCCATCCTGTCGGCGGCTACCGTGTATTCAACCAGTTGGTCCCAGTCTTCACCGTTGTAATAGGCACTGCCAATTCCAATTGCTGTTTTCATTTTTCCAGAGTCTCTCCCGTGATCGATTGACCAAGCATACCGCAAAGCCCGCCGCCAATCCCACGACCCGGGTCATCCCTGCAGGACAACCCCTTTGGCCTGCAGCGCTCGGCACTCCTCGTCCCCCAGTCCCAGTTCGCCGAGTATCTCGCCCGTATGCTCTCCCAATCGGGGCGGTGGCGAGGACGGCACCGCAGGCTGCTCGTCCACGAGGAAACCTGCACCCAGAAACCTGAGCAGACCGTTTTCCATGCCCGGCACATCGGCAAGCTCCGTCAACGTCTTTCGATGGCCAAACTGCGCATTGGCCAACACCGCTTCTCCCGACTTGGCATAGCCGGCAGGCACACCACCCTCACGCAACAAACTGTCCCAATAGGCCGCCGTGTTGGTACTGAAAATACCTGCCAGCAGGGCTCGCAGCTGGGTACGATTCTCGTGGGCCGCGGCAGGCGTGCTGAATTTTGGATTTTCAAGGATATCCTTGCGCCCCAGTGCTGCTGCAAGCCGCTCAAACAGGCGAAAACTGTTGGCGTTTACCATCAGGTATTGGTCATCTGCGGTCAGGAAGGTACCTGCTGAACCACTGGCTGCAAGCGGGTCTGGTCCCACTCTGGGCCCAACCTGGCCTGTCGCAAGCAGGTTGTAGTAGTGCAGACCCATCAGTGCAACGCTTGATTCCAGCATGGATACATCCAGCATTGCCCCCTTGCCCGTTCTCTGACGACGGAACAGGGCTGCACAAATTGCGGAGCTGGCAATGACGGCAGTACCTGAATCCGCAATGGCAAAACCCACCCTGACAGGTTGCGTCTCGGTGCCCGTCGCAAGGAACATACCTGACTCGCCTTGAATCAGGTGATCAAATGCTGGTCGATCACTCTCTGGCCCATGTTGGCCGTAGCCTGAAATGGCGCAATAAACCAGGTCGGGTCGGTAAGCCGTAAGACTGTCGTAATCTATCCCCAGGCGTTCGCTGGTACCGGGTCGCATGTTGATGACAACCACGTCAGCCGTTCCCGTCAACTTCTGCACAATGGACAGGCCATTCGCAGCTTTGAGATCAATCGCCAGCGACCGCTTGCTGGCGTTCTGGCCCAAAAAGCCCGCTGAAATTCCAGGCTCAAGCTGTGTCCCCATGCTGCGCATCTGGTCACCGCCGTCAATCGACTCTATTTTGATGACATCCGCGCCCATCAGCGCCAGTTGGTAGGTACACAGCGGTCCCGCATGTACGTGGGTAAAATCGAGGATTCGAATCCCCTCAAGCAATTTGTCCATCCATCCCTCTCCACAGCCTGTTCAGCAATCGGACAAAATCACCAGCCCCGAATCGGGACTGACCGCGCCGGTTGCACCAGAATCGCCACTCATTCAACCACAATTCAACCGGGCCCGGGGATACAGGATTGCTACTCGTGCGGCTCTCAATCTGCTACGAGGGACAGGCGTTGCACCGGAGAGGCCAACAATTGCAGCGACTGGGCCCCCGCGACAAACGGGTCAAGGCTTGGTGGGCTACAGGCGATAGCTGGCAATCCTGTCGGCAAAATGCTGCTGGCAATGTTGGAAAAAACGCTCCGTGACTCGCGTCATGGGCACGCCATCCGAGCGTATAAACCCATATTCGTGCGCAATCCGGGGCACCAAAGGACGAAACTCGATGCCTTCACCGCGGTATTGGAGTCCCAGCAACTCGTTGACTATGGCTATTCCGACGCCGCCCCTGGCCAGGGCACAGGCTGAACCCACTGTGTGCGTCTCCACCCTTACCTGCGGACGGATACCCGCCTCAGCAAAGGTGTTGTCGACTTCCCGACGTGACTGTCGCCCCTTGCCCAACAGGATCAGCGGCTCTTTGCCCAACTGATGGACCTGTATCTTTTTGCGCACGGTTAGCGGGTGTCCCGTTGGCAGCACACAGACCGAACCGGAGCGGAACAGTGAATCACAGCGCAGACCGGGATATTCGGCAGGCATACGCACAAAACCACAGTCTACCGCACGCAGGACAACCATGTCCCTCGTGGTTTCCATGCTCTGAGAATCCAGGTTCACGTGGACCCGCGGGTGTTGCTGCAGGAACTCTGAAATCAGTCGTGGCAGGATGGTTTCCGCCAGACTGGGCGGTGCCACAATGGAGAGTTCCCCGAAATTCTCATTGCCCAGATTATCAGCCAGTTGCTGGACCCGCTCCATACTCTGTAGCGCAATATCAACCTCCTTGAAATAGGCCAGCGCCTCGTCCGTGGGTATCAGCCGCCCCTTGGCACGGTGAAACAGCTGGAAGCCGATTCTCGATTCCAGTTGCCCCAACAATCGGCTTACAGCCGGTTGGGTGATGTTCAGCTGCCGGGCTGCCGCCGTCGCCGAGCCCGTGTTGATGATAGTCCGGAAACACTCGAGGCTTTTCAGATTAATGTTAAAAGACGGACGATATCTCATATTACAAACCGGTATAGGGTAATGTCTTTTCTACATCATATTGCATGGCATTTGTCGCTTCCATAACATCTCGCCAGCTTGGTCATGTGACCCTGGGGTGATGACTGAAGCGAATGACTCGACCGACAACCGGAGATTTGCCATGTCTAACCTGTTTCGCCAGTCCTGCCGAAAACACCAGACCTTAGCGCTTACCGTCAGTGCTGCCCTGTTTGGATTTCTGCCCCTGCCAGCTTCCTTCGCGCAGGAGGGGGATGCCAGAGCCGACAATACGGTAATTGAGGAAGTGATGGTGACCGGTTCCCGCATTCGTCGCCAGGACGAGCGCTCTGCCAGCCCGGTCCAGACACTCAGCGAGGAAGACCTGCGCATTGATGGCTCACTGACCCTTGGGGAAACCCTGCAGCACCTGCCTTCGGTAGGTTCCAGCCTGAATTCCAACGGCTCCGCCGGCACCAGCCATGGCACACGTAGCCTGAACCTGCGCAGCCTGGGCGCAAACCGGAGCCTCATACTGGTCAACGGCCACCGTTGGGTCAACGGTTCCGGTACCCGGGGCTTCCGGGACTTTGTTGATATCAATACGATTCCCCAGGTGATGATCGAGAGCGTTGAGGTACTGCAGGATGGCGCAACGGCCATCTACGGTGCTGATGCCATCGCCGGCGTGGTCAACATGCGCACCTACCAGAATTTTGAAGGAGGCCGGGTCCGCGCCTATTCCGGTATCAGCAACGAGGGTGATCGTGAGACCTACTCAGCAGAGCTGCTGGTTGGCAAGAATCTGGGCAACAGCAACTGGATGTTGGCAGTCAGCTATCTGAAGGAGGAACCTATCTTCACGCAAGACCGGGACATTTCAGCTTTCCCCCTGAACGGGGTAGCCAACGCGACGCCGGAAGGCCTGTTTCGCGAGTCCGGTCTCGCGGGAGTAGTCGGGTTTACCGTGCCCTCGCTGGGCATCACCCGGGACCCTGGCACCGACGGCAGCAATCTTGCCAACTGGCGCCCGGCAACCTCAGCTGATGCCTTCAACCGCTACGCCAACAACTACCTGGTTGCCCCACTCGCCTTGACGTCAGTGTATCTGCAAAACCGAACCGAGTTCGGCAACGCCATGGCACTGCGTCTTGAGGCACTTTTCAACAGGCGCGAATCCGACCAGTTGTTTAACGGAGCCACACCGGTGATCCGCGGGAGCCGCGGTTTCAGTATTCCGAATGACCCTCGTGTAAACCCGTTCGGAATCGCGTTTGGCGGTTCGGACTTCCGCATTGAAAACTACTTTGAAGATGTTGGTCAGCGGGACAACGTGCAGGAAGTGGACACTTATCGCATTGGCGTTGGCCTTGAAGGAGATCTCAGCAACGGTTGGTTCTGGGACAGTTTCCTTTCCTTCGCGAAGAATGAAGCGACTTTCACCTCACTCAACCAGATTGACCTTGATCGGCTGGCGCTGGGATTGCGTGCGTGCGACGCGACCGGCATAACCGCAAACGTCTCGGACCTGCTGACAGGTTGTGTTCCGGTCAATATGTTCAATCCGCTGACCCCGGCCATGACCGATTACATTCGCTTCACCAGCCAGGACAACAACCAGGCTGAACAGACCGACTTTACCCTGAACATCACGGGAGATCTCATTGAGCTGCCCGCAGGGCCCCTCGCGTTTGCCGCCGGCTACGAGTATCGCAAGGAAAAAGGCCTGGATAAGCCCGAGCCTTACAACAGTATGACTCCACGGGTGAACAGCTACCGGGCTTCATCTTCCGCCGCGCGCGACGGCACCGACGGTCAGTATGACCTGAACGAAGTATATGTCGAATTTGACATTCCCGTGCTGAGCGACAGGTCGGGTGTTGAAGATTTCAGGATTCAGCTGGCGACTCGCTACTCCGACTACTCCACCTTTGGCAGCACAACCAGCAGCAAAGCCGGCTTCATTTACCGACCGGTTGACTCACTGATGCTCCGCGGTACCTGGGCGGAAGGATTCCGTTCACCGTCGATTGTAGAGCAGTTTGAAGGACTGCGTGAGACGTCCGTACCGGTGCTCGACCCCTGCAGCAACAACGGCGGCAATCCCGCCCTGCCAGGTTGTGCCGGCGTACCGGCAACCTACACCCAGGTCACCAGCAACGCGCCTACAACAGTCGGCGGCAATCCGGACCTGGAACCCGAGACGTCCGACAACCTGTCATTTGGCCTGGTTTTTACACCTGCCACTATCGCAAACGCCAGCCTGACCATTGACTGGTTCAACATCAAGGTCGACGACACCATCAGCGCCTATGGCGCGCAAAATCTGTTGAACCTGTGCGCCAGCTCAGGCCAGCGCTGTAACTTTATCTCGCGCGAATCATCCGGCGAACTGTTGAATGTGAATGATGGCCCGATCAACCTCAACAGCACTGAGGTCAAGGGCTACGACATTGTGGGTCGATACCTGTTTGATGGCGGTAATGCTGGCATCTTTGATATCACTGTTTCCCTGTCAAGACTGCTGGATTACACCACGGTATCGACACTGACCAATGGCGCACTGCTGGTTGAGGAAAAAACCGGTACTTCAGCCCTGCGGGAGGCCTATCCCAAGTGGCGGGCCCTCACCAACGTCAAGTGGAACAGCAACCAGTGGTCTGCCCTGTACAGCTGGCGCTATATTGACGGTACTGTGGAACAGGCGAGCGGCACCGACCGCAATATCTCGTCGATCAGTTACCACAACCTGTCCGGCAGCTATCAGTTCAGGGACAGCTGGAGTTTCCGAGTGGGCGTGGACAACATCTTTGATCGTCAACCACCTTCATCGCTGACCAACACCAATATCAACTTCGACATTTCCACCTACAATGCTATCGGGCGCTTCTTCTATGGCCAGGTAACCTGGGAATTCGGCAGCTGAACCCAGTGTCCGGGCCCACACCAGGGCCCTGCACCCAACCTGACGGGCCAGGCAATGTGCCTGGCCATGGTCATGCCTGGTATGGAATCAACAGGGTAAACTGCAGCGATGACTGAACAAGACGCCGACAAGAAGCACCAGCACCCGATTATCATCATGCTGGGCATCCTCCTGCTCGCCATGCTCCTGACCTGGCTGCTGGATTCCGGCGCCTACCAGCGAGAAGGCCGACTGGTCGTGCCTGGTTCCTACGAGGTGCTGGACAAGGACCGGTCCATCAGCAACCTCTGGCAAGCCAGCCATCAGCCAGAGACGAACCAGGCGCAACCGGTGGGCCTGATTACCACCATCATGGCCATACCGGCCGGTCTCGACCGCATGTCGGGGCTGATTTTTATGGTACTCATTATCGGCGGCATGTTTGGCATACTGACCAAAAGTGGTGCCATTGATGCAGGACTGGAGCGCCTGCTCAGCAGCCTGAAAGGCAATCTTTACGTACTCCTGCCGATACTGATGGTGATTTTTTCAGCCGGCAGTACCTTCCTTGGTCTGGCATCCGAATACCTCCTGATCATTCCCATCATGGTGGCGCTATCCAACCGACTTGGCATGTCCAACCTGGTGGGACTGGCCATCGTTACGGTTGCCGTCAAAGCCGGCTACATGGCCTCGGTCAGCAACCCCATACCGCTGACCATTGCCCAACCCCTGGTTGGCCTGCAGATTTTCAGTGGCGCCGGTCTGCGTTTCGCCTGTTGGGTGGTTTTCCTCCTGGTAGGAATCATTTTTGTCATGCTGATGATCAGGCGCCAGCACCCGGGCAGTCTGCAGGCAGAGGTCTTGTTCGACAGCGCGCCATTAAGTGCCCGTCATCAGTGGGTACTGGTGTTGCTGATTGCCGGCATCGCATTTCTGGTCTACGCCAGCAACCGCTGGCAGTGGAAACATCATGAACTCTCCGCATTCTACATTGGCCTTTCTGCCTTGCTGGCGGTTGCCGGCGGTCTGTCCGCCCATGAGGCAGCAGAATCATTTGTCAGCGGCATGAAAAAAATACTGATGGCCTGCATGCTGATCGGCGTCGCCTCAGCCGTGGCGATCACACTGGAGTGGGGCCAGGTCCTGGACTCCGTGGTACACGGGCTGACCCGGCTGTTGGGTGAAGACAACGCCGTCCAGGCGGTGCTTGGCATGTTTGGGGCGCAGTTAATGCTAGATTTCCTGATTCCCTCGACGTCCGGCCAGGCCGCCATCAGCATGCCGATTATGGGCCCGCTGGGTCAACTCTCCGGCGTTCCCGCCCAGGCTACCGTGCTGGCTTTCCTCTTCGGCAATGGCATTACCAACCTGTTGACGCCGACCTCGGGCACCCTGCTGGCCTATCTCGCCACTGCGCAGGTCAACTGGACCGACTGGGCACGTGCCGTTTTCTGGCTGTGGGTGATATACATCGGTATCGCGATGGTGTTGTTGACCCTGATCGTCAGCATGGGGGGCTAGGCATGGCAACAGAGCCAAACCTGGCGATGACCGTTCGGCAAAATGTCATGGTACCAATGCGCGACGGTGTCCGACTGGCCACCGACCTGTACCTGCCCCCCGGGGAAACCCGGCCATTGGCCGTGATTCTCGAGCGCACGCCCTACGACAAACTTGGGTTGAGCCGGTCAGAGCTTGGTCATGGGCAGGCATTACCCATGAGCCGGCCCCAGGTCGCCGAGTTTTTTGTAAAACATGGGTTTGCAGTGGTCATGCAGGATTGTCGTGGGCGCTATGCTTCGGAAGGCGTATTCACCAAATACCTTGACGAGGGCAACGATGGCTGCGACACACTGGCGTGGATTGCAGCCCAGGCGTGGTGTGATGGTCGAGTTGCCACCATGGGATTGTCTTATGGTGCCCATACCCAACTGGCCATGGCCTGCCAGTCCCCCCCGGCACTCGCCTGCATGTTTCTCGATTCTGGTGGTTTTGCCAATGCGTTCCAGGGCGGCATTCGACGGGGCGGCGCCTTTGAGCTGAAACAGGCGACCTGGGCCCACCGGCACGCCCTGCGCAGCCCTGAAACCGAACTCAACCCAGCGCGCAGGGCAGCACTGGAACAGGTGGACCTCGCCCACTGGTTCCGTAATCTCCCCTGGTGGCCGGGACATTCGCCACTCACAGCAGCACCCGAATTTGAAGACTATCTGTTTGACCAGTGGCACAAGGGCACTTTTGATGAATACTGGAAACAGGTGGGGCTATACGCCGAGGGATATTATGACAGGGTACCGGACATTCCCATCGCCATAGTCGGCAGTTGGTATGACCCCTACGCGGGCGCCTGCCTGACAAACTATCTCGGACTGGCGCAGCGACACCAGCGTCCAACCTGCCTTCTGATGGGCCCCTGGACACACGGCAACCGTTCAGTCTCGTTTTCCGGGGATGTGGATTTTGGTCCAAGTGCAACGCTGGACGGCAACATTGCACAGGATTACCTGCACTACCGGCTGGCCTGGTTTCAACAGTGCCTTGGCACCGACAAAACCAGTTCAGCAGGACCCAAGCCCGGCGTCACCTGGTTTGAGATGGGTGGTGGCAGCGGCCGACGCAATGCGGATGGCCGCCTGACCCACGGCGGCCGATGGCGAACGGCCACTCACTGGCCACCGGCCGGGTCCGTCGAGTCACAGCTTTACCTGGCAGGTGGCGGCAGCCTGGACAGCACACCAGCCCGTGAAGCTGGTCACCTTGAGTTCGAATTTGACCCGGGCCATCCAGTGCCTACTGTGGGCGGCGCCATTACCTCCGGCGAACCTCTGATGTTTGGCGGTGCATTTGACCAGCGGGCAAAACCGGGACTCTTCAACCCTGACCAGCATGATCTGGCACCCCTGTCAGAGCGTCCCGATGTACTGACCTTTCAGACAGGCCCATTGGCAGAGGACCTGGTACTTACCGGCCGCGTGCGGGCAAATCTCTGGGTCTCCACGGATGGACCTGATACCGACTTCACCATCAAACTGATTGACGTCTATCCGGCCAACGAGGATTATCCCGACGGATTCTGCATGAACATTGCTGATGGCATCCTGCGGCTGCGCTACCGGCATGGATGGGAACACGAGGAGTTTGTCCAGCCCGACGAAATCTGTCGGGTGCAGATTGAGACCCTGCCAACCTGCAATCGATTCAAGGCAGGCCACAGATTGCGACTGGACATTTCCAGCAGTAACTTTCCCCAGTTTGACCTGAACCCGAACAATGGTGATTTACCAGGCAGCAGGACCAGTTTCCGGGTCGCAAGGAACCGGGTGTATTTTGGCAGTCTCTACCCCTCCGGGCTCAGCCTGACAACAAGCGGAGATAACTGATGATCAGGAGCCGACAATACGGGCTGGCAGGGGCAGGTGCCCTGCTGTTCTGCTGCCTTTCTCTTACAGGGTTGAGTCACCTATCGATGGCGCAATCAGCTGAACCGGAGGGGCTAAGGGTCATACTGGTTGGGCAAGCTCTCATCAAAAGGGACCTGAGAAACCTGGTGCCGGCATCAGTCGAACAGGCCCGTGACTATCTTGGCGGTGCAGATGTTGCATTTACCAATCTTGAAGTTGCGATAGCACCTGAGGGTGCAGAGGTGACGCCACGCTCCAACACGGTTGTAAAGGTGCCACCCGCGGTACTTGATAACCTGAAAGACATGGGTTTTAACCTGTTGTCACTGGCCAACAACCATGCCGTTGACCTGGGCACAGCCGGGATAGAAACGACCCGTCGTGAGGTCGCCAGCCGCGGCTTTGCCTTCGCTGGCACGGGACGCGACGCTGAAGAGGCTGCCCGTGCCGGTTATCTGGACACCCCAGCCGGCAAGGTTGCGCTGGTGGCCATGGCATCCGGGGCAGTTCAACTGACACCTGAAACCTGGGCAGCGCCAGGCCGACCAGGCGTAAACTTCCTGGAGCTCAAAGCAGACAACACCCTAAACATCGAACAAAAGGCGCGCGTTCTGAATGCCGTTCGGGAAGCCGCAAGCCAGGCGTCACTGGTGATCGCCTACCAGCACAGCCACTATTGGGGGAGTCGTACCGAACTCGCTGGGCCACCTGGTCGCGATAATCGGGTGGATCGATTCACAACGCCTGGCTGGATGGAATCCTGGGCACGCGAACTCATTGACGCCGGTGCCGACATTTTCGTCGCTCACGGCAACCCTGCCCTGCATGGCATTGAGATCTACAAGGGCCGTCTGATTGTCTATGGCCTCGGCAACTACATCTTCCAGTCTGCCGGAACCCCCGACAAATATGGCCCGCTCGCCTACTACAGTGCCGTGGTAGACGCTCGTTTTGTTGCAGGCAAAGTGACGGGCGTAGGTATCAGACCGCTGGTGCTGGCCCTGGACCCGCCGGCCCGGGGCGCACCTTTTCTCGCCCAGGGTGGGGAGGCAACGGCCATCCTGAGCCGGCTGGCAGATATCTCGCGCCCATACGGTACACAAATCCGAATCACGGGTGATACCGCGGAGATTGTGCTGGAGTAATCCGCCTGCACCGCCTATCGCGATTCAGGACACGCCATGGCGTTGCAGCACCGCTATTACCGCCTTGCTGCCGCCCAACTGTGTTGGCAACGCTGCCCCCTGCTCGAGCAGCAGTTCCACAATTGCGGCATAACCGCGCTCGGGAACCAGCAGGCCCGGCCGGGCTGAGGGGCCGCCAATGGGGTCATGACAGTCAACCGAGCCATAGATTGCTGCGCCAAGAGCCGTTCCGCCGTGCGCGTTAACGGAATGGACACTTGCACCCAATGCCAGTGCCTGTTCAACCCCTGCCAGGTCACCGGCATAAGAGCATTCATGTAATGCCGGCATGTCGGGATTGGCATCAATGGATACGCCAAGGCGAACCAGGAGTGCTACCGCGGAACGATTCCTGCGGCGGGCCTCAGCGCTGATCAGCGCGGTATCCGCTTCCGTAAGCCTGGCCACAATATCCGGTGAGTCCTTCAGAATCTGGTCGACCAGGGCTGTATTCCCGCTCACGCAGGCACCCAGCGTACGGTCAACCCCGGTCACGGAACTGGTGTCTGCGCCTTTGCTTGCCAGCAGGTCAGCAATGTCGCCCCGCCCGGCGCGGACCGCACGGCGGTAAGCTGTCAGTCCATTGTCGTCCGTGAGGTCAAGGTGCGTGGCACGAGCCACCATCCGGCGCACCAGGCCTGCATCACTGCCGTTGGTAATGGCTTTCATCAGGTGGGTCCGGTTCGCAAACCATGGCACGCGATGTTCGACATCAGCCCCGTGCTCAACAAATAAAAGGGCGGCAGCAGGGTCAGTGAAGTCCAGTGCACGTCCCAGGCAGTAGTCCAGGGCAAACTTGTCAGGCCCCGCTGCAAGCAGCATTTCAAGGCAGGTCGTGTCAGAGAACTCGGCCGCGTGATACAGGGTTTCGCCTGCCTGACCTTCAAGGCCATCACTGGGGTGGGCGCCGGCATCAAGCAGCATGCGGGTAAGTTCCGGGTGGTTTGCGATGCCAGCGGCACCGTAAATTGCTGTTTTCCTGTCCCCGGGATCTTTACCCCCTTCGAAGAGCAGACCCGCATTGGGATCAGCGCCGGCCGCCAGCAACATTGCTGCACAGGCAACAATCCCGGGCGTACGCTCAACGTCCCACCCCAACAGCCGGGACTGGCAGGCATAGGCCAGTGGTTCGGCATCAAAAGGCCCGGTCCGTGCAGTTGCCCCCGGGGCGTTTCCAGCAAGGAGGCTCCTGGCCAGGTCAACTTCACCCGCTGCACATGCCGCAGCAAGGCTAGAGCGCAGGAAGGCGGTATCACCCTGAAGCAGGGCGCGGGCCAACTGCACCTGACCTCCGCAAACGGCTTTCAGAAAAGCGTCAACTCTCGCCAGTTCATCAAGGGTGGAAATTTCGACATACTGGCGCCAGGCTGGCCAGGAAACAAAGCCATATTCGCGCGCAATCACCAGCTGCGCGTCACTCAGCCTGAGCGCTGATACCCCATTCGGGTCAAGGTTCGGGTAACGCGGATGCTGCAAACGGAAACGTGCCAGCGCCTCACCATCTCGTCGCCGTGCCGCTCCAAGCAGGCGTTTTGCCTGTTTCCGGTCATATTCAATTGAGGGGTGGTGGGGAAGAACAGACATACAGACCTCCTTTCATTACTGCCTTGCAGGTCCGCAAACAGAAGGCTGAAAAGTGGTCGTCAGAGACGCAATCAGTCTTAATCCAGGTGGGACAATCCCTTTCCGCGGACAGGATGCACCCTGATGTGCTGCCTGAAATCTATCACCCGGCTGCAAGTGACTCAAGTGCAGCGACACAGCGTATTACTTGATATCCTGTCCATTCACCCCGATATCACCCGTCCTATGAATATCTCACCACCCCATTTCGACAACAGCTACGTCAAATTGCCCGAGCGCTTTTACCGGCACCAGGCACCCGTGCCCGTCAAGGCACCTGGGCTCATTCGTGTTAATTACTCCCTGGCAGAGTCTCTGGGCGTTGATCCTGCCTGGCTTGAGTCCCGCGAAGGTATTGAGACGGTTGCCGGCAATACCATTCCAGCGGGTGCTGAACCCATTGCAACGGTTTACGCGGGGCACCAGTTTGGCAACTGGAATCCGCAGCTGGGTGATGGCCGGGCCGTTCTTTTGGGTGAACTGGTGAACAAGGCGGGTGAGCGTTTTGACCTGCAACTCAAGGGCTCTGGACCAACACCCTATTCTCGTGGCGGTGATGGTCGTGCGCCGCTGGGCCCGGTATTGCGGGAATATGTGGTGAGCGAGGCCATGGCCGCCCTGGGTGTACCCACTACCCGCTCCCTTGCGGCGGTGACGACTGGCGAATATGTCTATCGCGAGGAGCCACTGCCCGGTGCTGTGTTGGCACGTGTCGCCAGAAGCCATATCCGGATAGGAACCCTGCAGTTTTTTGCTGCCCAGGGGGATACAGAGGGATTAAAGATCCTGGCGGACCATGTTATATCCCGCCACTACCCGGACCTTACCGCGGTGGAAAACCCCTACCTGGCGCTGCTCGACCGGGTCATCACACGGCAGACCAGCCTGGTCGCAACCTGGCAGTTGCTTGGGTTTATTCATGGTGTCATGAACACCGACAACATGCTGCTGTCAGGAGAAACCATAGACTATGGACCCTGCGCCTTTATGGATGCGTTTGATCCGGCAACGGTATTCAGCTCAATTGACCATGGTGGCCGCTATGCTTACCAGAATCAGCCGCGCATCACCCACTGGAACCTGATGTGCCTGGCCCAGGCATTGCTGCCCCTGATTAACCCTGATACCGACGAGGCCGTAGCACCGGCGCGTGCACTACTGGACAGTTTCCCCGGGCGATTCATTCAGGCACATGACGCCAGGCTGCTGGAAAAAATTGGCCTGCAGGATAACGACGCCGCACGCGACCTTGGCCACGATCTGCTGAAACTGATGGGAACAGAAAACAGTGATTTTACCCTGACGTTCGCCCGACTCACCGACATTGCGCGCGGCACGGGGACTCTGGCACAGCACATCACACTGCCCGATTCATTTGCACCCTGGCTGTCCCGTTGGGAAGCCATGAACCCCGATGCTGACCGCATGCACCGGGTCAACCCCGTGTTCATCCCCCGCAATCACCTATTGCATGAAGCCATTACGGTGGCGGAACAAAGCGGCGACCTCACGCTTTTCCACAAACTGGTGGACGTGCTGGCGCAGCCTTTTGCTGACCCTGGAGAAAACGAGCGTTACGCCCTGCCACCGGGGCCTGAGGATGTTGTTGTTACCGCAACTTTTTGCGGGACCTGATGCGACAGCGTAGCCGTCGTCTCGACTGGAGGCCCGAAGGGCCGTAACGGAGAGACCTCAGCACAGCGGTTTCTCCATTCCGCGGCTACCGCCGCTCCAGTCGAAACGACGCTTGCGCGCCGGGCCGGAACGGAGAGACCTCAGCGCAGAGGTTTCTCCATTCCGCGGCTATCCCCGCTCCAGTCGAAACGACGCTTGCGCGCCGGGCCGGAACGGAGAGACCCCAGCACAGAGGTTTCTCCATTCCGCGGCTATCGCCGCTCCAGTCGAAACGACGCTTGCGCGTCGGGCCGGAACGGAGAGATCTCAGCCCAGAGGTTTCTCCATTCCGCGGCTACCGCCGCTCCAGTCGAAACGACGCTTGCGCGTCGGGCCGGAACGGAGAGACCCCAGCCCAGAGGTTTCTCCATTCCGCGGCTATCGCCGCTCCAGTCGAAACGACGCTTGCGCGCCGGGCCGCAATGGAGAGATCCCAGCCCAGAGGTTTCTCCATTCCGCGGCTACCGCCGCTCCAGTCGAAACGACGCTTGCGCGCCGGGCCGGAACGGAGAGATCCCAGCCCAGAGGTTTCTCCATTCCGCGGCTATCGCCGCTCCAGTCAAAACGACGCTTGCGCGTCGGGCCGGAACGGAGAGACCTCAATCCAGCGGATTCTCCTCTTCGATCAGGCCTTCAGCGTCAGCGGCAAGGAGCGCAGGCGCTGGCCTGTTGCCCGAAAAACCGCGTTTGCAACTGCCGGGGCAATCGGCGGCAGGCCGGGTTCACCCACCCCCGTGGGTGCTGTGCCACTGTCAACAATAATCACATCCACCTCGGGCGCCTCGTTCATTCGCAGAATGGGATAATCGTGGAAATTGCTCTCAGCAAAAGCGCCATCCTTCAACTCGAGGTTGCCATAGAGCGCTGCCGTCAGGCCAAACATGACCGCACCTTCCATTTGCGCTCGCACCACGTCCGGGTTGACTGCAAGCCCGCAGTCAACCACGCAGGTCACCCTGTGCACCCTGATCTGGTTGTTCTCAACTGAGACTTCCGCAATCTCGGCCACATCGGTTCCGAATGAATTGTGTGCCGCAAAGCCAAGGTAGCGACCAGGCGCGGGTTTCATGGCCCGCATGTGTTCACCCGCAACGCGAATCACGTTATTGAGCCGTGGATTGTTGCTGGTATTCTGCAGACGAATATCCACCACGTCCTTGCCAGCAAGCACCGCCAGTTCGTCGATGGCAGACTCCTTGGCAAACGCCGTGTAGGAGTGACCCACCGAGCGCCAGAAGGTCAGGGGCACGCCGTGTTCAACCGTCACATGACTGACCTGCTTGCTGCCCGCAGCATAGTCTTCATACAAACCTTCTATGCTCGAATGATCAATCATCCAGCCCTGGAACAGGTCACGGGACAAGCCAACCAGGAAGTCCACAGTGCCGTCACCGAGTCCGGGTAATAAGCCGGGAATCATGTTCTTTAAGGTATCAGGCGTAATATTGCCGCCAACACGCCTGGCCTGCCAGGCAGTGATTTGCCCCTGCTCATCAACGCCAGCCCTGATCTTCATGAGTGACGCGGGACGGTAGACGCCATTTTTCAGGTCATCTTCACGGGACCAGAGCAGGTGTATAGGCTTGTTGGTTGCAACTGCAACTTCCGTGATTTCAACGATGTGCGTCAAGGTGCCACGTCGACCGAACCCGCCCCCAAGATAGGTGCTGTGCACACGGATCCTGTCTTCATCCAGACCGGAGAATCGTGCCACAAGACCACGGGCACCAACGGGGCCCTGGGTGCCCGACCATAGATCAGCTTCACCATTTTCGATTTTCAACACGGCATTCATGGGTTCCAGCGGCGCATGCGCAAGAAACGGCGCCCAGTACTGGCTTTCAATCACCTGGCTGGCGCTGGCAAATCCCGCATCCAGGTTCCCCTCTTCCGCATCGTTTAACCCCTCACCTTCGAGCATGGCCTGCTCGTAATCAGACCGGACCCTGGCCGAATCTACTGAGGTCAACGGCACCTGGTCCCACACGGGATTCAGCCTCGCGGCCGCCGTTTTTGCCTGCCAGTACTTCTCAGCGACCACGGCAACGCCACTCGAGATTTCAATGATGTCAGTAACACCTGGCATATCGAGGGCCTGGGTCTTGTCCACTGCTTTCAGCCGGGCACCCGCGACGGGCGCACGCACTACAACCGCGTGATGCATACCCGGCACCTCAACATCAATGCCATAGACCGCTGCCCCCGTGGATTTCGCGAGTGCATCCACGCGCGGAAATTCTTTGCCAATGTAGCGGAAGTCGGCATTGGCTTTGAGCGCTACTGACCCGGTTTCGGGCGCTGGCAGGGTGGCGGCCGTGGCGACAAATTTGCCATAGGGATATTTTTCAGCGCCCGCGATGACGAAACCCTCCTGGGTTGTCAGGCTGGTTTCAGGTACGTTGAGATCCCTGGCTGCCGCAGCAAGGATCAGGCTACGGGCCGATGCACCCGCCTGTCTCAGTTGAAGGTAATGTGCCTTGAGGGAAGTGCTGCCGCCCGTGCCCTGGATGCCAAAGTCCGGGTTCTTGTAATCGCCATGCACACCTGCAAACACAATATCGAGGCTAGCGGGATGGACATCCAGTTCTTCACCGATCAGGGTACCCAGACCGGTTGTTACCCCCTGCCCCATTTCGTCCCGGGGGCAATAAAACCGCACCGTGTTATCCGGCAAAATCTGCAGGAACGCATCAGGGACAAAATCTCCACTGACCCTGCTGATTGGCAGTTCCGGACTGGAGCAGCCGGTGAGGGAAAATCCAACCACCAGCCCCCCGCCAACGACAGCGGTTGCCTGCAGAAACTTGCGGCGCGAGAGATTTACCGTTTTCATGATTGTTCCCCCACTGCTGCCGCGTTGTAGGCAAGTCCGGTCTGCCCGACCTTCAGTATCGCCTGCTTGATCCTCGGGTAGCAGCCACAGCGGCAAAGATTCCCTGCCATCGCAGCATCAACATCGGCTGGGGTTGGCGATGGGTTGGTGGCCAGCAGCGCCGCCGCGGCCATGATCTGTCCTGACTGGCAATAGCCACACTGGGGAACGCTGAGTTCAACCCAGGCCGTCTGGAGGGGATGGAGTGCATCAGGAGAACCCAGCCCTTCAATGGTCAGCACCTCCTTACCGGCAACTGCAGCAATCGGCAGGATACAGGTGCGGACGGCAGCGCCATCAATCTGCATGGTGCAGGCGCCACATAATCCTGCACCACAGCCATATTTAGAGCCTTTCAGCTTGAAGGTATCCCTTACGACCCAAAGAAGCGGGGTCTGGGGGTCATCGTCGGTCTGCACAAGGCTGCCGTTCAATCTGAATTCAATCATGGTTTCTTTCCCGTCCTGGTGTCCTGGTTCAGCGTGAATTCCCGCCAGAAATCCAACCGCATGGATGACAAACATTCTCTTGCGCTCAAGGACCCTCGGCAAGCCCCTGATCCAGCTTTTCCGACCGGCCTTCACCGCAGTTGCGCTTGTTATTGAGTGGATCCTCGTTCAGGTCACTTTTCCGGAACTGACCCAGGATCGTCAAGAATGGCTCCAGGAGAAATCATCTCCACTGCAACGACCGCAGTTCTTACGCAATCCCGGGGGGACCTTCTCACAAAAAAATGTAAAAATAGTGAGGCTTTACCCGCAAAACATGCACTCAGACAATGAGAACAAGAACTTTAGCTGAGGATTTGATGATGCCAGAACTCCGCCGATACTCCTCCTTCCTGCTCATCCTGCTTCTCGCCTGGCCCGTCGTCGGCAGCGCGCAATCTGCAGACGTCAGGATCAAATTCGAGAACGTGACCGTGGTGGAAGGCCCACCCCCGGTCAAGATCAAATGTCCGGTGCTGATTGAGCCTAGATCCAGCAACAAGACCCGCTATTGCCGTCCCAGGGGCAGCAGGTTTGACCTGAGTACTGCCTGCGTTCCGCTGGCAACCACGCGGGTCGACTTCAGCGGTTCAGAAGAGTTTGTCATCACTACTGCAAAAGCCGGGCTGCTGTCCTGCCGACCGGGTATACCGGCCAAATCCCAGGCGTGCACACTGCTGCAGCGAACTGGCGACATCAAGTTTACAGTTGAGACGCCAACCGGCTGTGAACTGGACCCACGCATTATCATCACCGATGAGAGCCTGTTGGTCAGTCCATGACACTCACTTGATCCGGACAATGAAACGGCGTTGCGTTCCCAGTTCCGTCGAATGCCAGCCTCGGGCTCTGCGCATGATGCAAGCGTTAAAAGGCATTCAAAATGCCTGTTTATAGGCGCTACAATAGCCTTACCTTTAGCGACCTGACTTGGAACCTGCATGCGCCTCACCCAATACACCGATTACTCTTTGCGGGTACTGATTCATCTTGGTTTGTGTCCAGACCGGCTGGCCACCATCCAGGAAATTTCCGAGGCCTACGACATCTCGAAGAATCACCTGATGAAGGTTGTACAGCGACTGGCAAAGAACGGCTACATCGAGTCGGTTCGGGGTCAGGGTGGCGGGTTGCGGCTGAAGCATCCGCCAGCACAGATTCGAATCGGTGAGGTAATCCAGGCGATGGAGCCTGACTTCGGTGTTGTGGAGTGCCTGCGTTCACAAAATAGTTGTGCCATTTCCCCGGCCTGCAAACTGTCGGCCATACTGAAGGAATCCATGCGCCTGTTCACTGATAATCTTGACCGGTACACGCTCGCAGACCTGCTGCCGGCGCGTTCGCGGTCACAACTGATGCAACTCCTCAACATCGGGGCTGCAGGATGAAACTGGTCTTTGGCATTGCCGGCACCCTGTTTGTTGCCCTCGGCATTGTGGGTGCCTTTTTGCCCGTACTCCCCACCACGCCCTTCCTCCTCCTTGCAGCAGGTTGTTATG
Organism: Pseudomonadota bacterium; assembly: GCA_047947185.1. Classification (GTDB taxonomy): domain Bacteria; phylum Pseudomonadota; class Gammaproteobacteria; order Pseudomonadales; family Azotimanducaceae; genus JANQJA01. Next base: position 3,754,801 of record CP170502.1, on the reverse strand, counting down.
CCCGGTCGTCGGCGCGCATGCACCAGTGGCTGCTGGAAAGCCCTGTCTTTGGCCGGGCAATTCGCGACTGGCAGGAGCACCAGGCAATTGCACAAGAGACGCGTACCCTCGCCACAGTAACCATACTGCTCAGCTTCACGGTGAGCATCCTGTTTGTCCTGCCGAACCTGCCCGCGCAGATCATCATGGGCATTATTGGCTGCGCGGCGATTACCCTCATTTATCGTATACCCACCCGGAATTAAGGGCAGACATGCCTGCGCTCATACTGAGTTATGGTTTCCGGCCCTTGTTCCTGTGTGTTGTTGCCGTTGCACTGATATTGATCCCCTGGTGGATCGCAATCTTTTTTGGCGCCGTCCCTTACCTTGGCCCATTGCCGGTCATCTCCTGGCATGGCCACGAAATGATATTCGGTTTTGCGGGTGCAGCCATTGGCGGCTTCCTGTTGACCGCGGTTGCAAACTGGACCGGACGGCCACCCATCAGCGGCTTACCCCTGGCTTTCATCGTGACAAGCTGGCTGCTGACCAGAGTCGCGTTTGCGGTTGATCTGGGCCTTACACCTGGTTGGCTGGCGCTGATGGACTGTGCCTACTGGTTCATCCTCACCACTTTGGTCGGGCGCGAAATCCTGCTGGCGAGGAACTACCGTAACCTCAAGGTAGTTTTGATCCTTGGCTGTTTCCTGGCACTGACACTTGCCTTTCACCTCGGTGGACCGGCCGTTGATTGGCAACGCGCCTTGTTGCGCTGTGCCCTTATTTTGACCAGCCTGCTCATTACCCTGATTGGCGGGCGTATCATTCCTGCATTTACGACAAACTGGTTGCGGGCAAACCGTCCGATGACCACCTTGCCCGGAAATATTCGCGCCCTTGAGGCAGCAACTTTTACCTTCACACTGATGTTGGTCGGCTGCTGGACGATAATGCCGGAGGACACATTAACCGGTGCGGTGGCCGTTGTTGCCGGGCTGCTGCAACTGGCTCGCCTGTGTTTCTGGCAGGGCCATCGGACGCTTGCAGAACCGCTGTTGTTTGCGCTGCACGCAGGTTATGCCTGGCTGGGTATCGGATTCCTGCTGATTGGCCTCACCGCGCTTGGCGCAGTGCCGCTGACAAGTGCCGGTGTTCATGCGCTTGGCGCAGGTGCAATGGCCGCTATGATCATGGCCGTTGCTTCGCGGGCAGCCATGGGCCACACTGGCCGACGCCTCGCCGCGGGTCCGCTGTTGGCTACCAGCTTCCTGCTGGTTCATGCTGCGGCGTTGCTGCGGGTAGGCGCCAGTTTCAATCCGCAGTTCCTGATCTGGTCCGCGCTGGCCTGGTCCCTGGCATTTGTGAGCTTTGCAATACCCATGCTGCCGATCCTGGTTCGTCCGGCTCGCTGAAAGCCAGGCTTTAGCTCTGAAACATCGACCCTATCGAGCGGCGCTTCCCGGTTGATAAACCATCAATCGATTACCGGGGGCAACCGGCAACAGCCATAGTCGGTGTACAGCGCTTGGCAACACCAATGACAGTGATTTCACCTCAACGAAGCTGGTATGGCCCGACCGCTGGAGGGAAGGCGCGTGAGGTGGGTTTTACTTGAGCCATGCCGGTAACCTCTAATTGATCCAGGCACGGCGATTGCCCTCATCGGCCAAAGAAAACAGGCCGTTCATCGCAAGAACCGGCGACGAACGACCTGACGAATCAACCTCTCAAGGCTGCGCCGGGATCAGTAAATATCTCCCAGCGTGTTGTAGATGTTGAATTTACCGGTTGGCGTAACCAGGCGCGGGTCCTTGATTACGTGTTTGAGTTTCCGTGTCCTGTCATCCACGATGACAATCGCCGACTCCTGGTCCTGTCCATTCCAGACAGAGAACCAGACCTCGGTACCCTGCTTGTTGTATTCGGGATGGACAACCCTTGCGACCCCTTCCTTGATGCCCGCCCATTTCGCAATCGGCAGTACCTTAAAGCCGCCATCCGGTTTGCGCGTGTCAAACACCGCAACACTCTGGGAAATGGCCTTGTCCGGATTGAGCGCGGTGTCCACCCAGAGGTTGGTTGAGTTCGGGTGTGTCTTGACAAAAAGTGACCCGCCACCCTGGCCCTCGATGGTTCGAACCACCTTCCAGGCATGTTCGGGATGTTTCTCGGGATCGGTGGCAACAAAGGTGATATTGCCGTTGCCAAGTGCACTCGTGACCCAGACCGGGCCGTACTCTGGATCAACAAAATTGGCGCCTCGACCAGGGTGCGGGATTTTGGTGACATCAACCAGTGCCTCGAGGGTCCGGTCAAGGGAATCTATGACCGCAATCTTGTCAGACTGGTTTGCCGCGGTCAGGAAGTAGCGCTTGCTGGCATCCCACCCACCATCGTGAAGGAAACGCGCGGCATCAATTGTGGTGACAGACAGGTTGGCCAGATCTTCGTAGTTCGCCAGCAGGATCTTGCCGGTTTCCTTGACGTTGATGATGAACTCCGGGTGGTTGTGGGAGGCCACAATTGCCGCAACCCTGGGTTCAGGGTGGTACTCCTGGGTATCAACCGTCATCCCGCGCGTCGAGATGACCTTCAGTGGCTCCAGCGTATCGCCTTCCATGAAGACGTACTGTGGCGGCCAGTAGGCACCCGCTATTGCATACTTGTCCTCATAACCGTGGTATTTGGAGGTTTCCACCGAACGTGCTTCCAGCCCAATCTTGATCTCGGCCACTTTCTGGGGCGGGTTCATCCACATGTCCACCATGTCGATCCGGGCATCGCGCCCAATCGTGTAGAAGTATCGCCCTGAAGCTGAAGGGCGGGAGATATGCACCGCATAACCTGTCTTGATGATCGTGAGAATTTCCTTGGAATCACCATCAATCACTGCGACCTCGCCGCTATCGCGCAGGGTGACAACAAACAGGTTTTCCACATCCAGGTTATGCTGTGGTTTGTCTGGCCGGTCTTCCGGCGGCACCGTGACTTTCCAGCTTGCCCGCATTTCTGCCAGCCCGAACTCCGGTGGTGCAGGAGGTGGGTGCTGCAGAAAGCGCGCAAGGATATCGATCTGACCGTCAGTCAGGTCACCCGATGTTCCCCAGTTGGGCATACCCGCCGGAGAACCATAAGTGATAAGCGTCTTCAGGTACTGGGTGCCCTTCTCACGCGTCACCTCTGTGGTCAGGGGTTTACCAGTAGCCCCCTTTCGCAACACCCCGTGGCAACCGGCACAGCGCTGAAAGTAGACTTTTTTCGCCTCGTTGAACTCCGCCTCGGTGATCAGGGGACCATCTGACTCCATGTAGTTGGGTGCCAGGTCGGGCGAAATGGGCGTTGGCGTGCCCCGATACCGCATCTCCTCCTGGCTGCTCACCGGGTGAGGTGGTCTCGGCTCGGCTGTTCGCAACGCGGCAACCTCGGCCACGGTTACACTACCCCCACCGTTCCACTCCTGCAGCAGGAATGTCATGACACTGGCAATCTGTTCGTCTGAGAGGTAGTTCATCGGCGGCATGATGGCATTGTATTTCTTGCCATTAACCTTGATCTCGCCGGACATACCTTCCAGGACAATCCGTGTGGCGCGCCGAACGTCCGCCTGCAGGTAGTCAGAGTTGCGCAGCGGCGGGAAGGCACCGGCAGACCGTTGCCATCAGGCTGATGGCAGGCCGCGCAAACACTTTCGTACACCTGGCGACCATCCACGCCACCCATCGCCATTTCGGCGCGATGGCCCTGGGTTGCATCAGTCGCGGCATAACTGCAAAACGACAGGGCAAGAGTGATCAGGGTGAATACTGACCCTGCCCAATTTAGCACGTTCATAAGTCCTCCTAACTACCCCGTCATGGGGTTCCAACATGAAGGGTCAAACCGAAAGTTCGACCCGGTTTGGCCAGTGACGCCACGCGGGGGTCACTGGCATCAAGATATTGCACATCTCCGTAGCGCCAGTAGTGCCTGTCAGTAAGGTTGTAAACACCTGCATTGATGGAGAGCCAGCTGGTCGGTTGCCAGCGAGCCAGCAGGTCAACCACCGTTGCTGACGGTGGCACAAAAAAGGTACTGGCAGAAAAATCAGTACGGGACTGTTGCTCAAGTAATCGGATCATCAGGCTTGCTGAAAAAGGCGCAAATTCCTGCCAGTGCAGCCCGGCAACGAGTTTTGGTGGGGCTATGACGTTAAGCGGCATGCCGGTTGTGTCGTTCTCGCCCCGGGACCAGTGCAAAGCCAGTTCTGCAGAAAAAGCCTGCCATGGTTGAAAAAACTCACCCAGTTGCTGGCGAAAACGGGCTTCGACGCCATAAATGGTTGCGGCTTCAATGTTGCGTGACTGGAAAAGCAGCGCCCCATCAGCCGGATCTACACCAATCATGACTCGCGACTCAATAAAATTGTGGTAGCTGGACTGGTAACCACCCAATTCCAGGGAAAGCCCACTACCTTCGTGGCGCACGCCCAGTTCAAGGTGGGTCGATGCCTCGGGCACCAGGTCAGGATTGGGCAGGGCCCGAACGATGACAGCGCCCCGATAATCAAGATACAGGTTGACCTCTTCAGCGGGTGGTGCGCGAAAGCCCTCGGCATAGTGAGCGTACCAGGTCGATCCTTGACCCAGGCGACCCACTGCACCCAGGCGGACCGTTACACGTTCTCTCGCCAGGTCCGAGACGCGGGTTGGATCAATGATCAATTGGTCCAGCATCGCATCAAGCTCAAACCGATCCCAGCGTAGCGCTGGTATCAAGGTGATGTGGTCCCAGGTGATTTCATCCTGGAGATAGATACCAAACTGGTCAGCGCGGGATTCCGGCAAATCTCGGGTCGGCAGTGTTTCACCCGGTGGAAGCACATTGGATGTTGTGCCCGTACGAAGATCTGTCAGCAGGCCGTCGCGCAGTTCACGAATATCCTGCCGCTCGAACTCCATACCCGCTACCAGAACGTGGCGGCCACCCATTGCGTCAAAGTCCCGCCGTACCCTCGCTTCCCCTCCCCAGGTTTTTTCCTCAAAAAGGAACCGTCGGCTGACAAGCAGGTCAGGCGCGCCCGCGGCATCTGCGCGCAGGTCCCGGGTGTGTTGGTCAGTAGATGTAGCCTGCCGAAAAACCATCAGGCTGGCGAAATCGAGCAGATGCTCAGGGTGGATTTCGTAGCCAAGGGAGATGCGTGTGCGTTCCTGTTCGTCCTGACCCCTCAAATCGATCGTGTTACGAAATTGGCGGCCAAAACCGAGAACGGTATGCAGGTCACTGCCGACCTTGCGGCTGTGATGATCAACAACCAGTTCTACTGAGGCGCGCCTACCCACACCGGCGACCCACTTGGCAAAAGACTGTGTGGTCTCGTAGTCTATCGTGTCCTTGGGCCCGGAATAGCGGTTAGCATCTGCTTCACTGCCCACGCGATGGCTGAAGGAGACAAGTACACTCTGTTCAGACAATGAAGTTGCCAGGGTGGCGTAGCTGAGGTTGCTGCTGTCAGCACTGTCATAACCTGCACCACCGCCAAGATAGAGGCGCTGGTTCGCACCAAGCAGGTCAGCCGGTCGGATGGATGTAATGGCAACAACACCCCCGAGGGCATCTGAACCGTAAAGTGCTGATGCCGGACCCCGCATCATTTCGACCCGCTCAATGATGGCGGGATCCAGTGCCGAGCGCGCGCTGTTCGCAAACTCACCAACACTGAAACCACCGGGCAAAGGTACGCCGTCCAGTTCCATGGTGACCCGATTGCCACCGATGCCGCGGATAGAGACGCCACTATCACCAAACCGCGCACCGCGATCCTCCGCCTCGATCGCCGCTTCATAGCGCGTGGTGTCCCCGAAGCTGCGCACCTGCTGATAGCGCAGATCATCGCGGTAAAGGGTTGTCACCTGGGACGACACTCGCCAGAGGGGTGTTGCCACCTTGTTGGCGACAACAACAATTTCTTCCAGCCAGTCGTAGGGGGCATTGCTGTCGTCACCGACAGCAACAGGTCCCGTGACCAGTCCCAATATCGCCAGAATCACCCGGCAAGTCCTGTTCGGCTGTCTTCGCTGGCCAGCGATTGCAACCCTTCCACTATCTGTCGTTCTGTCCATCAGATAGATGCACCACTCATGGTCACTGTTAGCACCAAAATAGAGCCTTTGGGGAGTTGGTTTTCATAGATGTATTCAAAATACTTCATTTTGAGAGAGGCTAACCGCAAGGACTCTGTTCGCAATTGATCAGGGTCAAGGAAGCCGAAAGAAATTCGCCCCACACTGGGGCAAGGCTTTCACCAAATGGGGGCAACAACATGGGCCAGTCAGGTTTTTCAGTGTTGATTTCGGAACAGTCGCCTTATCCCTGGCGACGAAAAATGGTTCAACTTGCCGCTGCGGGTTTTATCAGCCTTGCTCCGGTGAGTACCCTTGCCACGGAAGCGACGTCTCTGACGGAGGCACTGCAGGAGGGTGACGCCCAGTTATCCTTCCGATATCGCCTTGAGACAGTGGACCAGACAGGGCTTGCCAAAGATGCGGTTGCCTCGACCCTGCGAACGCGCCTGCTGTTCCAGACGGCAAAGTGGCAGGGTTGGGATGGCCTGCTTGAGGTGGATAACGTCAGTTACCTGGGGAATGACAACTTCAACAACACGCGAAACGGGCAGACAAACTATCCTGTTGTGGCGGACCCCAAAGGTACCGACGTCAACCAGGCACTTTTGGGGTTCCAGGGTGAACACGGATCAGTCCGGCTCGGCCGTCAGCGATTGAACCTCGACAACCAGCGCTTCATAGGCGGGGTGGGCTGGCGACAGAACGAACAAACCTACGATGCCGCATCGTTCACCTGGACAATTCGGCAAGAGATTCGTTTGGAGTACTGTTATATCAACAGGGTATCACGTGTCTTTGGGCCCGAAAACGGTACGCCCGACAAGACCCTGGACGCGAATTCACACCTGGTCACCGGCAGGGTTCAACTGGGGTCGGGCACGTTGAGCGGATACGGCTTCCTGCTGGACTTCGACAACGCTGCCGCACTGTCCAGTCAAACCATCGGCGCCGCTTACACCAACCGGTTTGGTGATCAGCGCCTCGCTTTCCCGGTTCGACTGGAATACGCCCACCAGGTGGATGCCGGCAATAGCCCTGTTGATTACGGCGCAAGCTATCTACATACCAGTATTGGAGTTGAGACCAGGGGCCTTTCCGCGTCGCTGGGCTTTGAAAAACTGGGTGCGGACAGTGGTGCCATGCAGGCGTTTGCCACGCCATTGGCCACCTTGCACAAATTTAATGGCTGGGCAGACAAATTCCTGTCCACACCGGCCGCCGGCTTACGGGATCAATACGTATCTTTCGGAGCGCCCGTTGGCTCTGGCCGGATGGACTTAACGCTGCACACTTTTGATGCAGACGCCGGGGGCACGGATTATGGCCGCGAACTCGATATCTCCTATTCGGCAACCATTGCATCCCGCGTCAACCTGCTGGTCAAGGCCGCACGCTACCAAACGAAGGGATTCGCCAGCGATACCACCAAAGTTTGGCTGATGCTGACCACAGCCTTCTGACTTTGGTCAGGCCAGCAGCCGCCAGAACAGGCCGGCCGGGTGGTGATAAATCGCCACTGACACGATAAAGCCAAAAGTTGCCAGGGCAAGTACAAAAGCCCCGGCCCTTATAGACCTGGTCGGCCCACGCCTCAGTGCCACCATGCCGAGCAGTATGTACACAACAAGTGCCACGACCTTGACAGTGAGCCAGTCGTGTACACCCGGATACTGCTGAATCAACATCGCCAGCAGCAGGGCCGAAACCAACAGGACAGTGTCGATGAGGTGGGGCGCAACCCTGACGATGCGATGGCTCAATAGCGGACTGTCGGCCAGCATCCACAAACCTCGCAGGAAAAAGAACGTGAGGGAAAGTCCAACGCAGGTAACGTGGATACTGTAAAGCAGTGAGTAACTCATCATGGCAACAGAACACTAGCCTGATCCCCACCCCGAACTCAAGACCGCAGAGGTCAGCACTGAAGGTTACGGAGGTTTTTTCCCGCCGCGGAGATTGATCGAGGTCATGGCTCTGCGCGAATTGTGTTGGCGCTGACCAGCACAATCTTATACTGCGCTGGTCATGGAACCGGAATTGAACCATGTCAAAAATCCAGGAATACCGCACTTTTGTTGCAATAGTCGAAGAAAGAAGCCTGTCCGCAGCGGCCGGGCGACTGCACAGATCAACCTCAACCATCAGCAAACAACTGGCCAGGCTCGAAGAAGAACTCGGTGCAACCCTGGTGGAGCGCAATACCCAGACCTTTTCTGTTCCGCCTCTTGGGCGGGAGTTCTATCACTACTGCAAACAGATCTTGCGCGATATTGATGAGGCAGAGCGGATGGTGCGCGACCGTCTGCTGAAGCCCAGCGGCAAACTGTCAATTTCATTGCCAGAAGTATTGCTGCACACCGAATTGCTTTCCCACCTGGCTGAATTTTCAGGGAACCATCCCGAAGTGAAGTTCAATCTCAGCGTCTCCAATGAAGCGGAAGATCTCATTGAACGGAGTCACGATTTTTCGTTCCGTATTGAACCGATGCACGACGAAAGGCTGGTCGCCCTGCCACTGACCGAACTCAGGCTGCTGGTTGTGGCAGCTCCGGCGTTCATCAGGCGGCACGGAGATCCGGAAAGCCTGGCAGCGTTGGTCGAGAAGAATCACTTGATCCTGCCATCCTACGTAAACATTCCACGGGTGTCCCGACTGCTGGGAAGCATCGTGGGGCCGCAGCCCGCCCGAATTGACCTTTCACACAGCACCAACAGTGAAGCCGCAATTCTGGCCATGGCAGTTAAGGGTATGGGGGTTGCACTGCTCCTCGACGGCTCTGTCAGGGACCTGATTGCCGGAGGGAAACTGGTCCAGCTCTTCCCGGCCGAGGAGTTGCTTGAACGTGATGTCTTCCTGGTTTCCCGCTCAAGAACCCATGCATCAAGGCTACAGACACTGTTTGTAGATTTTATTCGGCTCAAGTATCACCCACTGGAACCCAGGGAAGATCGTCGGGCCCATCCTGGCAGACAGCCGCACAACACGCGGCGGACAGCATCCGACTGACCAGCGTCCAGGCCTCGCGGGCTCCCGCGCAAAAGCCAGGCAATCCAGAGGCACAGCAATCAAACCCCCTCGACAGTGCGCCTCCGCACTCCCAATCAACCGTGCCTGCGGGGCCCCCGGCCTGATCATCCTGCACCACTCTTGATCTGGATCAAGGAATTCCCTGAAGTCCCGGCGTAATAATTCGTAACAGGTATTTTGTATACCTCTTAAGAATAATAAACACCGGAGAACACCATGGAAGACGACGACAAGATCCCGCTCATGCAGCGAATTCTCGACAACCCCTTCATCCTCTTGTTTGTCGGAGTCGCAGTACCTTCTGTGCTCTACCTGATCTGGGGAATCATGGAAATAATCAGCGTCCCCATCGCCAACTAGCGGAAGGGCAGCGTGATACCTGTATAAAGGAGAAACAACGTGACCAGTCTCGCCCCGCCAAAACAGAAGAACTGGTGGAAAGAACCCATCGAGATATCTGAACTGATCTGGATCTCAATTGTGTTTGTCTGGGGCCTGATCATGACGTTCATGATGCCGTTCTGGCATGTCACTGGAAACCAGAACCTGTCCACAGAAACCTACAAGACAACGCCGGAACGATTCCTTGCCTCTGCCCAGGCAGTGGTCGATGAATATACGGTTCGCCGGGAAGGGCCAAGGCAGTACCCCGTGGTCAAGCCGCCTCCCGGTGGCGATGTTTACCTGGTTTCCCGGCTCTGGGAGTTCTGGCCAATCATAGAACTGGAGAAGGACCAGACCTACCGTTTCCATCTGACATCCATGGACTGGCAACACGGGTTTTCCCTGCAGCCCGCCAACATCAATATCCAGCTCGTCCCGGGCTATGAGCACGTGGTCAATTTCACGCCAAATCGTGCTGGTGAGTACAGCGTTATTTGTAACGAATACTGCGGCATCGGTCATCACATGATGATCGGCAAAATTCACGTCGTGGAGTAGAGCCATGAACGAATCCTTCAGAGTTTGCCCTGACACCGGCCTCACCTTCTATGACTCGGCAGAGAAACTCATAAAAATTAACGCCGTTGCAGCAGTGGTATTCCTCGTGATTGGCGGGTTCTGGGGGCTGCTGGTGGGCCTGACGCGCTGGCCAACGCTGCACCTGCTACCCGCTGACTGGTTCTACCTGGCATTAACCGCACATGGTCTCAATGTCCTGATTTTCTGGATCATCTTTTTTGAGATTGCGGTTCTTTACTTCTGCTCAGCGGTGTTGCTCAGCAGTCGGCTGGCAGCACCAAAAATTGGCTGGCTGGCTTTCATGCTCATGCTCATTGGCGCCATTCTCAACAACTACATTGTGCTCACCGGGCAGGCAAGTGTAATGATGACCTCCTATGCGCCCATGAGTGCGCACTGGCTGTTCTACCTGAGTCTCATCCTCTTTGCCGTTGGCGCACTGCTGGGGGTCTTCATCTTCTTCGGAACACTGGTCGTGGCAAAAGACGAGAAGACCTATGAAGGCTCTGTTTCGCTGGTCACCTTCGGCGCTATTACCGCTGCCATCATTGCCGTGTTTACGATTGTCAGCGGCGCCATCATTCTGGTACCGACACTGCTGTGGAGCCTCGGCCTTATTGCCAACGTCGATGCGCTGATGTACCGCCTGATCTGGTGGGGTTTTGGACATTCATCCCAGCAGATCAACGTCGCAGCCCACATCGCCATCTGGTACGCAATTGCCGCGATTGTTTTTGGCGCCAAGCCCATGTCTGAAAAGGTCAGTCGCATGGCATTCCTGATGTACATCGCGTTCCTCCAGATTGCGAGCGCCCACCACCTCCTGGTAGACCCGGGTGTCAGCGAAGAATTCAAGATGTTCAACACCAGCTACGCCATGTACCTCGCTGTCATGGCAAGTATGGTTCACGGTCTTACTGTGCCGGGCTCAATTGAAGCGGCACAGCGCGCCAAAGGTTACAACAACGGGCTCTTCGAATGGCTGCGGCGTGCGCCCTGGGGCAACCCGACCTTCTCCGGCATGTTTATTTCCCTGGTCGGTTTCGGTTTCCTGGGCGGCATCTCAGGTGTAGTCATGGGTGCGGAGCAGATCAACATCCTGATCCACAATACCCTTTACGTCCCGGGCCATTTCCATGCCACGGTGGTCATTGGCACCACCCTCGCATTTATGGCACTGACCTACTGGCTGGTGCCTGTCCTGTTCCGGCGCGACCTCATCTGGAAAGGCCTGGCAAGCTGGCAGCCCTACCTGTTTGGTCTGGGCATGGCGGGTGTTTCCCTGTTCCTGATGGGTGCAGGCACCCTGGGTGTGCCAAGACGTCACTGGGACATCACCTTTTCCATGACCGGTGGCATCGTGCATGAGTTTCCTGCAGCAGCGAACACGATACTGGCACTTAACGGGCTCTCGGTGCTGCTGGCCGTTATTGGCGGCGCGGCCTTCTGCGTGATCATCGTCGGGTCACTGTTGTTCGGCAAGCGACTGGGTGATCAGAAGATGGCAACGCCAATCATGGCAACACCACCGGCGGATAGTGCCTACGAGGGTATTGGCGTCAGGGGTATCGCGGTGCCCGGCACCCTCGCATTGACCTTCGTATTTTTTGTTGCTTTTGCCCTGTACTACTTCATTAACTGGAAATATCTCTCCGAAACCTGGGGTATGAGCTAACAGACGCGCGACCAACACACTGAACCCTGAAATGACTGATTCAAACAGCAGCAATAATAGTGAAGCCAGTTCCGCTGTCAGCGGACTGGCCCTTTCACTGGCCCTGGTGATCACCTGTACGGCGGCCTTTGGCGAGAGTCAGTTTGACCGGGATAGCGCCCTGGCGCTCAGTCAAGCGGCACTCGGTCGCTCCCTGCCCGCTGTCACTTTCACCGACACATCGGGACACCAGGTGAACCTGGCCGGGTACCAGGGCAAGCCACTGGTTATCAGCATGATCTACACCAGCTGCCACCACATCTGCCCCATGACTACGCGTCACCTGCAGGCGGTTGTTGCCAAGGCACGTGATGCGCTTGGGGTCGATTCGTTCCATGTGATCAGTATCGGCTTTGATACGCTGAAAGATTCACCACCCATGATGGCGCGCTTTGCCGAGGCCCAGGGAATCGACCTGCCCGGCTGGGATTTTCTGAGCGGAACCCAGGCCAGCGTGGACAGCCTGTCAGACACACTGGGATTCCAGTACTTCCCATCCGCCAGTGGCTTTGACCACCTGATCCAGGTCAGCGTCATTGACGAACGGGGCCGCGTTTACCAACAGGTCTACGGCATGGGTTTTGAGCCTCCGCTGCTGATAGAGCCGCTAAAACGGCTGGTGTACCGCACGCACGATGACGACACGCTGCTTGATAACCTGGCCAAGCAGGTCAGGTTGTTCTGTACCGTCTATGATCCGGCGTCTGACCGATATCGCTTTGACTATTCGCTGTTTGTTGGCATGTTCATCGGATTCCTGTGTGTCGGCACACTTGGGGTTGTGCTCGTCTTCGAGTGGCACAAGACACTGGCAAAGCGCGGGATTCGCTAATGGCCAGCGTCAAGTTGCTGACCAGGCTGCGGCGGCTGCTCCCGTCTTCGTGGAATCCTCTCCACAGTCTGGGCGCCACATCTTTCTACCTGTTCTGGATTGTCACGGTAACCGGGCTTTACCTGTTTGCTTTCTTTGAAACCAGCATCAATGGCGCTCACGCGTCCGTTGAGGTGATTACCCATGAGCAATTCTATATTGGGCAGGTCATGCGCGGATTGCATCGCTATGCGTCCGCCGCCATGGCCGTCACCGTGACCCTGCACCTGCTGCTCGAATTCAACAGGCGCCGATTTGTCGGTGCCCGCTGGTTTTCCTGGGTCAGTGGTGTCCCGCTGCTCTGGCTGTTGTTCGCCTCGGCGATCGGGGGTTACTGGTTGGTCTGGGACCAGCGCGCGCAATATGTGGCTCAGGTTACCGCAAGGCTGTTTGATGTACTTCCCATTGTCGTTGAGCCAATGGCTTTTGGTTTCCTGAACGCCAGTACCGTCAGTGACCGGTTTTTCAGCCTGCTGATCTTCCTGCACGTGGGGATCCCCCTGGTGCTGCTGCTTGGGATGTTTATTCATATCAAGCGCATCAACAACGCCCGCATATTTCCGCGATATGACTACGCGGCCTGGAGCCTCGGCTGCCTGGTGATTCTGTCACTGGTCATGCCCGCGACCAGCATGGCGCCAGCCAACCTGGATGTGCCCCTGAGACAGGTTGAGGTCGACTGGTTTTACATGAATCCGTTCCTCCTGGTAGACCTTGTCGGCCCACTACCCGTCTGGGGACTTCTGCTCGGGGTCACCACGTTGCTGCTTGTTGCACCGTTGACAGTGCGCACCGCAGACCGTCCCATCGCTCGCGTCGACCCGGACTTCTGTAACGGCTGCGGCTGGTGTTCCGCCGATTGCCCGTTTGAAGCCATCTACATGAAACCGCACGATGAGAAGCCCAATCATCAGCAGGCGGTTGTCATCGCTGACCAGTGTGTCGGTTGTGGCATCTGCGCGGGCGCCTGCCCGTCGGTTACGCCTTTCAAACATTTTGACCAGGCCAATAGTGGCATCGACCTGGTCGGCTTCAAAAACTCTGACATGCTGAAAGGCGCGCGCAGACGGGTGCAGGCGCTGCCGGGCGAGCTGCGTATCCTGGTTGTCGGTTGTGCACACGGTGTCGACCTGAACCAGATCGCTGGCGAAGATGTGGCTGTTGTTGAACTGGAATGTATCGGCCAGTTGCCGCCCTCCTACATGGATTTTCTCTGTCGCCGCGAGCAGGTCGGCGCCGTCCTGCTGACCGGGTGCCAGGAGGGCGACTGTTACCACCGCCTGGGCGTTCAGCTACAGAAAGAACGCCTGCACCGCCTCAGAGAACCTCATCTCAGGTATGCGGACGTGCGCGAGAGAATCCACCAACTCTGGGTAGGCCGGGGCGGCGATGCCGAATTGCGTGACGCCGTCTCGGCAATCAAGCGCCAGCTCAACAGTGAGCGCGAGACAGGGGGGGATGCAGCCAATGACATTGCCTGATTTCACCCCCGCCCAGTGGCTGGCAACCACACTCTTGTGGTCAGTGCTCATGGTATCGCTGGGTACCTTGAGCCACGCGCCAGCCGTTTCCGTCACGCCACCGGGAAACACCGTCTTGAAACTCATGATCCGCTACAGCGGCAAGCGACTCGGTGACTGCAGGACACTGGACGAAAGTGAGCTTGCCAGGCTCCCACCAAACATGCGCCAGGCCAGTTTATGCCCGCCGGAAAAATCGCCACTCTATGCTGAGCTGCAGATCGACAAGCAGATGTTATACCGCAACACAATTTCACCGTCAGGAGTCCACAACGATGGCGTCCTGGCCGAGTACCGGGAGATCACCGTCCCGGCCGGTCTGACGCGCATCACGCTCCGCATCCGTGATCACTCGGGTGCTCCTGACTTTACTCACGTCCTGGACAGATTGATCACAATTGAAGACGGTCACATTGTGACGATCCAGTTCACGGACAGGGGATTTGACGTGGGAGGTGCAACATGAGCGAGTTATCTGCTGCCAGGGACTACGACCTGGCAATGCCCGTTGACCAGCGCCAGGTGATGGTGGTTCGCTGGCTGTGGCTGAGCGTACTGGCGCTGTTATGGGCCGGAGTATTTTCCGTCCTGCTTGTCCTGGCCAGGACACCCTATATCGGCGAGATAGTTCCGTTTACCGATTTCTTCCATACAGCACTCGTCATCCATGTAGACCTGTCGGTACTGGTATGGATCATGGCGTTTGCAGGCGTGCTCTGGAGCCTGGTTGCAAGAGCTGGCCGCATTGCGGTACACCAGGTCACCTTCTACCTGGTAGCCATCGCTACCTTTACCATCACCATCTCTGGATTTGTGCCTGACGCCAGGCCCATCATGTCCAACTATATACCGGTACTCGACAACCCGCTGTTCAAAACCGGCCTGGCGCTGTTTTGCCTTGGGATAGGTGCCCAGGTGCTGACTGCCATGTCAATCACGCCCCCCCTGGGCAGGGTGATAGACCGGGCCGGGGTTATTCGCTTTGGCCTCAACTGTGCCGCGATCTCCGTACTGGTGACGCTCATGGCTTTTATCTGGTCCTGGGCAGCAGTGCCCGAACAGCTAACAGGCAGCGTCTACTACGAATACCTGTTCTGGGGCGGGGGCCACCTGCTCCAGTTTACCTACGTTCTGCTGATGATGGTCTGCTGGGTCTGGCTGGTTGACGTGGCCGGTCTGAAACTGATTGTCAGCGAAAGGGTGATAGTGCTGCTGTTCTGCGTGGGGCTGCTTGCCGTTTTTCTTGCGCCCCTGATCTATTACAGCTATCCGGTAACGAGTGTTGAACATCGTGAACTGTTCACCTGGCTGATGAGTTTTGGTGGCAGTCTCTCAACTTTTCCATTGGGTCTGGCCATTTACATTGGGCTGGTCAGCAATAGACCAGGGGATGAGCGCACCCGTTGTGCCCATTCAGCACTTATGACGTCACTGCTGTTGTTTGGCATAGGTGGTCTGATCGGATTTCTTATCCAGGGCAGCGACGTCACAATTCCAGCCCATTACCACGGCTGCATTGTCGGTGTAACCCTGGCCCTGATGGGCACTGCCTACGAGATTCTGGCCAGGCTGGGTGCGGCACCGCTGAATTTCCGATGGGCCAACATCCAGCTCTGGGTGTACGGTTCGGGACAGCTACTTCACATCACCGGGCTGGTCTGGTCAGGCGGATATGGTGTCCAGCGCAAGGTCGCCGGCGCAGAGCAGGGTCTCGACTCGTTAGAGCGGATTGCCGGCATGGGACTGATGGGGTTTGGCGGGTTGTTGTCCGCCATCGGTGGTTTCCTGTTTGTGATCATTGCAATCAGGGTTCTGATGGCGAGGAGGCACCCGCATGCGGCGGCGCAGTCGAATCACTGACAACCGTTTCCTGGCGGAGAAGGCCCGCAAATGCAGGCAACGTCACAACAACACTGCCGGCATCACCGCGAACACCTATCGCGCCGGTTGCGTCATTGGCCTCCGGCAGCACGGCAAGTCCACCACCCGGCGCCTTGCGGCCCATGGGATTCACCAGTTCTATCCAGTCATGGGAGTTGTCAGGCAGCGGGGCAACCCGGCCATCAGCAAGGTCAGGTCGACTGTGCTCGGCAAATCTCATGGCCAGGGTATCAACAATCTGCTGATGCAGGGTAAGCACCTTGATCCTGGAACGCTCGGGCACGTTTTCCATGCTCATGGGTACAAGGATCGCGGGCACACCAAAGATAATGAACAGCAGAACAAGTCCACCTGCTGGTATAAGAAAACGCTGCAGCTTCATTGGCAAGCGGCCAAAAACAGGTTGATTCATCTTAACATGAAGCCCAATCTACCCAATCGGCAGCGGAGAACATGATACCGTGAAACGCGCGCTGCTCTGGATAGTCGCAACAACCCTGCTGACCGCGCTTGTCCTCGCGGGTCAGTTCCAGCGGTTGCTGGAACCGGGACCCGACGTACTTTCGGACCTCGGCTATTTTGCCTTCGGCGAACCCCGTGCGCTGCCAAGCATTGGCCTGGTTGATCATGAGCGTCGATCGGTCAGGCTGGACGAGGGAGGTGGACAGTGGACGCTTGTCTTTTTTGGTTTTACAGCCTGTCCTGACGTTTGCCCCACAACCCTGTCCATCATTAACCTTGCGTTTGAGAATTCGCCCGACGCCCCTGCAGTTATCATGGTCACCCTGGACCCCGAGCGTGATACGCCCGACCTGCTGCAGGGATATGTCCAGAGCTTCAATCCGCACTTCAGGGGGCTCACCGGTTCGCCGGACGCCGTGCAACGTCTTACGGATGAACTTCACATCGCCTTCGAGAAAGTGCCCACGGGTGAATTGCCCGGCCAGTACACCATTGCGCACAGCGGGGCACTTGTTGTCCTTGATCCTGACGGCCGCTTTGCCGGCTATATCCGCCCGCCCCTGCATGAAGCGCAGCTACGCGAGATTTACCGGACACTCGCTGACGCGACTGGTCGCTCGCCATGAAGCCGGGGCGGTCTTCTTTCCTTGTGGCAACGCTGCTTGCCCTGGCGATGAGCATCGCCATGTCGACGCTGAGTGCATGGCTGCGTCTGGCCGATTCCACACTGGACTGCTCACCCTGGCCGGCGTGTCATGGCACCACACTCAGAATTGACAGCGCACCGGGCGTCTCCATTGATATCAATGATACCAATCGGGGGTTGAGGGCAACGCACCGGATTATGGCCAGTCTCTTTGGAGTACTGGTTGTGGGTATGGCGACTGCTGCACTGTGGTTTCGGCGCGAACAGCCGACCCGGGCATTCTGGTGTACGGTTGCCCTTGCGCTTACCCTTGTGCTGGCGTGGGTCGGGATGAGCACGCCGGATATCCAACACCCCATCATCACCACCATCAACCTGACCGGCGGCATGTGCCTGTCACTTGTTCTGTTTCACCTGACCCTGGAACAAATGAATCCCTCCCCGGCGCCGGCGCCTGTCGCATTGATCTCCATGGTGAGCCTCGCAACAATCCTGTTCGCCGTGGTGACCGGTGCCTGGGTATCGGCAAACTACGCGGCAGGAAGCTGTGGGGCTGACGCCTTCTGTCAGATGCCCGCGCACTTCGACCTGGTTTCAGCATTCAGCCCGGCGCGGGAGCTATTGCTTCAAGGAACATCAGTACAACCGTCAGCAGAAGATCCCGTCATACTGTTTGTGCACCACGCGATGGGGCCGATCGTGACATTCATGGTGATTTACAGCGGTGCCGTTGCCTTTGCCTTGCGGGGCTACCAACACTGGATGGCGGCGCCGCCAGTAGCGCTCACGGTGCTTGTAATTGTTGCAATCTATCAGGGCAGCCAGCCAACCCTCGCAGCCGCAAGCCTGCACAACCTTTTGGCTCTGGTGCTCATGTTTACCTGCGTCTACCAGATTCACAGGCTGAGACAGCCATGACAGAAATACTGTTGTACACCATCGCGGGTATCCTGCTTTATCTGCTGACAGACGCGGCGTTGCGTGCGCTGGAAAGACTCCATGGGGAACCCATACCCTACCGTAATTGGGTGTTTTTTGTTCTTATCCTGGTTTTGGCCATCATCCTGTTTCAGGTGCTGCGTCTGCTGCTGGTGGGTGATTCCACCTGAAGTGCCTGGACGGTCAGTATTGGCGCTCCGGAATTCGAACTACAAGGCCATCGAGGTCTTCGGAAAGTTTGATCTGGCATCCAAGACGGGACGCATCGGTCACATCAAAAGCAAAGTCGAGGATACTCTGCTCAAGCTCCTCGGGCTCACCACATCGCGTTCGCCAGGCTTCATCAACGTAGACATGACAGGTGGCACAGGCACAGAGGCCACCACAATCACCTTCAATGCCAGGCACCATGTGATGAACGGCGGCTTCCATCACCGAGACGCCAGGTCGTTCGTCGACAACATGCTGCGTGCCGTTATGCTCTATAAAGACGACCTTCGGCATGTTCAGGCAACCGGCGTGATATCCCGCCCCTCCGCAATAATCCAGTCCGGGTTACCATCCGGGCCAATAACCGGGATCAGCGAGAAGTCAATTTCCCGTGTGCCCTGGCCCGTGTTCGGACCAAGCACTACCCTGGCCGCGATGCGTTCTCCCCGGCCAGCCGCGGTAACCGCCAGTCGCAAACTGTCACGTGCAGCATCAGCGCTGGCGCCTCCCCACCAGTCAAGTTCCCACAACATCCGGTTGTCATCAAAGACCGGCAGCATGGCATGCCCGGCTGCATTCAGCTCGACAACCCGGCCTGTCGGATCAAGCAGGGCCATCGCCTCCACTGCGTGTTCAAATATTGCACGGAACCTAGCTTCACTGGCCCGGACGGCCTCTTCGCTCCTCTTACGGTCACTGATATCGCGAATCTGCGCACCAAGGATGATGCTGCCTTCTACGGTTGTCTTGGTGATGGATATCTCAAGCGGCAGGATACGACCGTCCCGCGTACGCCCCCGCACCTCAGCTCTTTCGCCCATCAGCCGCGTTGCCTCGGCACTCCGCTCGAACTGGCGAATCCAGTGGTCGTGCTGGTCGACTAGCCCTTCCGGCAGGATCAGCGAGAGTGGCTGACCGATAGCATCGACGCGCTCGTAGCCAAAGAGTTTCTCTGCCGCCTGATTCCAGTAGGTGATCCTGTGGTCAGCGCCCAGGCAAAGTACAGCGTCAGCCCCAATCGCGAGTATCCGGCTGGTAACAAGCTGGGTGTGGCGAAGTTCCGCGTTGGATTCGTGTTCTTCGGTGACGTCCCGCAACAGGACCAGGAAGTAAGGCGAGTCGGCGCGGTTGTGACGCGAGACCCTGACATTGACCAGCCGCGTGTCACCTGCCCCGGTCAATAGTTCAAGCTTCAGGAACCTGAGCTGTGCTGGATTAGGGTCAACAGCCCATCGCTGCAGCCACGCCACCACATCAACCCGGCGTCGGGCCTGGGCCGGCATCAGTTGACGGACATGCTGACCGACAAGATCAGCGGCCTCGTAACCGGCAAGTGCCGTGAGGGCCGGATTCACGAACAGGATCTGCCCATCAGGCGCCATGACGAACAGCGCCTCGGGCAGATCCCGCATCAATTCTGATGCGTTGACACCGTCAAAGTCCACGGGCATTGGCTAGTAGCTGGCCCCCGCCTCGTTCAGTACGTTGCGATCAGACCTGGCGTCTTCCATTGACTCCAGGACTGACAGGTCGTCGCTGACCGGGATGCCGGCCTGAACGAATAATTCACGCGTTCTCGTCGTGATTAACCCGGCTCGACTGAGGGCTGGCATCATCAGGTCCTTCAGGGAATGCACCTGGCCCGGAGGCAGTTCCTGGGTGAGGCCCTGGTCGGCAGCTTCTTTCATGCCTGCCATGAAGTCATTGGCGTCAATATTGCTGGCCTCCAGCACCTTCAGGAAACCCGGGTCAATATCCCTCTGACCTTCCATGAGAATCTTCACGGCGTCAAATGCAAACTGGGCGAGGTCTTCCCGGTCGTCCGGGTGCATGGCAGCAACACGCGGTGCGAGGAACACATGACCAAAAGAGACATGCCGTGATTCATCACGCATCACGTTGAAGGTGATGGACTTGAGCAGGGGTTCTTCTGTCTGTCGGTACATGTTGTTGAAGGCGCCAAGGGCGAGTCCCTCGATAATCATGTTCATGCCAATCATGATCTTATGGACGTTTTCTGTCTTTAGCGTGACGTCAACCAATTCCTTGAGCCAGCTGACCATGGGGTAATGCATGGCAATCTTGTTGACGTACCGGTCATAGACCTCCACATGCCGTGCCTCGTCCATGGTCTGGCTGGCGGCGTAGTATTTTGCCTGAACATCCGGCACACCATGGGTTATGGTCGAAGCCGTCAGCAGGGCACCCTGCTCTCCGTGCAGGAACTGGGACAGCATCTGCGCGGTTGAGTGGGCAATAAAGGTTTCCTGCTGCGGCTTCGATAACCGTTTGAAAAACGGCATGTCGTAGTACTGCGTATTTTCGCGCCGCATGATGGGGTTTGAGGGGTCAATACTGACGTCCCAGTCAAGGTCGTCTGCGTTCCACTGGTTGGTTTTGGCCCGCTTGTAAAGGTCCTTGACCTTGGTGATATCCGTGTCGTAATCAAAATTCCAGCTGACTTCCATTAATGCCTTGTAACTGTCGACAAGCTGCTGTTTTCGATCATCACTCTCGCGCAATTGCTCTACCTGGCTCATCTTGTCCGATCCTCTGAGTTTCTAAACAGGTATTCGTGATACTGCTTTATTCCGGGGCCTTCGCTCATTGATCCAGATCAACAGAAGACCGGCTTGCTCACGGGCGGGCACAACGAAGGCTTGGGGAGGTAGTAATCCCTCCCCTCTTGCCTACCGGATAACCAGGTGATTCCCTTCCTTACCGTAGCTTCCGAATTCAGCCTTGAACTCGATCAGGTGCCGACCATTTGCCGTGGTGTAACAGGTAGCACGGCCAGCCACCCGCTCGCCTGCCTCATTCCAGACGTGGCCATTGAGGAAATAGACGAACTTGTCATCCTTCCGAACAAAATAGTAATCGCGGTTCGCGACAACACCCGCATCGCGGAACTCGGTCATGATGGCATCCTCACAGGTGCGGTATCCCCGCTCTGCCGGCGGCGAGGCAATAGCCCCAGCGCTGAAGATGCTGGTAACGAACATGGTGATAAACAGTTGCTTCATGTGGACTCTCCTGATTGGTTGCCTGTCCGTAAACAACACTAATCACCAGCCCTGGCCGCGTAAACGTCGGGAAAAGCAAATCAGTTTTTCACTTTCAGAAAGCGATCGATATTCGTCGCACAGGAGATGGAGCGGGATCGTCTGCCCCGGGGAAGGCGATCCCGCAAGGATCAGGACCGGCTAAGCTTCCTGCACCAGCACTTTTGGTGCCTCGATGACTTTGGCGCGCAGGTATTCACCGAGGGACTTCGCCTGTTTGTCAATGCGGTGATTTGACGAGGCGCCGCCTCCCAGCACACCCTTGATGTAGAAGTTCAGGGCGCGCAGGTTTGGCATGTCGTAGCGCAGGATTTCATAAGGCGCCATATCAGGTAGCAGCCGGCGAAACTCCTCGACCGTCAGGTACTCTGACAGGAAACTGTAGGCTTCATCTGTTCGCGCCCAGACGCCGCAGTTGGCATTACCACCCTTGTCGCCGGAACGTGTGCCGAAGATTCGGCCAAACGGAACCCTGACGGTCTCACCACCAGGCGCGGGGGCAAGCTTGACCGGCACTTCCTGGTAAAAAATCTCTTCAAGGTCCAGCCTCTGCGTTGGCAGGACGTCAATTGTCTTGCCATCCACGTGAACATGTTCAGTCACCTTGCGGCTGTCGATGGTTGATGGCCAGTGCACAATCACCGGGCTGCCGTTGAAGCCACCCCCACCCCGACCCGTATTGCCCGGAATACCGGCCAGGCCAAGCTCGGTAATTTTTGCCTGGAACAGCCGCCCCACCTTTTTTGGGTCGTCAGTTGTCACGGTGACGCGAAGTGCAGCGTAGGCAACCTCGTTGGTTTCCGGGTCTTCCTTGTCGCTGCGGATCAGTTGCACATCCACGTCCTCAAACTGCTCCCGGCCGCCGAGGTTATGAAAGACCGCGTCGAGGTAAACCTCTGCTTTCTTCTCGATATCCAGCCCCGTCAACAGCACTTCAAAACTCTGTTTGATTGGACCCAGGGTGTTAAAACATACCTTGTGTGTTGGTGGCGGACTGCTGCCACGACAACCGCTCACGCGGACCCGGTCGTCCCCCACCTGTTCAATTTTCATGGTATCGAAGTGGGCTATGACATCCGGGTTGTAGTATGCCGGCGTCGAAATCTCGTAGAGCAACTGGGCGGTGACTGTTCCCACTGAAACGAGACCACCCGTTCCCGGATGTTTGGTGACTGTAAACGAGCCGTCTGCCTCCATCTCGGCAATGGGATATCCGACGTTGCGATAGCTGGGCACTTCTTCAAAAAAGGCGTAGTTGCCACCACAGCACTGGGCGCCACATTCGATAATGTGGCCGGCTGCCAGGGCACCGGCCAACGCATCATAGTCATCACGCTGCCAGTTGAATTTCCAGGCTGCGGGACCTATGACCACAGCCGCATCGGTAACCCGCGGGCAGATAACAATGTCTGCGCCCTGATCCAATGCTTCCTTGATGCCCCAGGCGCCAAAGTAGACATTTGCGGTCACAGACCGGGTATTGTCATCTTTCAGGGTTCTGCCGGTATCAAGATTTGTGAAGGTTTCACCTTCTGCCTGCAACCGGTCAAGTTCCGGCAGCAGGTCATCACCATCGATGTAGGCCACCTTCATGTCGATACCCTGTGCCGCCAGTATCTTCTCCACTTCTGCGGCCAGGCTTTTCGGGTTCAGGCCACCGGCATTGGATACAATCTTGATGCCCTTGTCCTGGCAGAGCCTCGCCACGTCTTCCACCTGTTTGAGAAAAGTGCCGACATAACCCATGTCAGCACCGCGTGACTGTTTCTGGTTGTACAGTATCGACATGGTGAGCTCGGCCAGGTAATCGCCGGTGAGGACATCAATCGGCCCACCCTCAACCATCTCTCTTGCCGCCGCCAGGCGGTCACCGTAAAAACCACTGCAGTTGGCAATTCGAATGATGTCAGTCATGTCTCGTCTCCCTTCGCGTCATCGCAAGGCAGCAGCCTCACGCAATGATTATTGTTTGACCCAGGCTGCCTTGCGCTTCTCCCGAAATGAAGCCATGCCTTCAGTGGCCTCTTCAGAACGGAACATACGCCCGCTCCACTCTGCCGTTTCCTTGAAGGCCTCCGCCATGCTCAGTTGGGGTACCCGGCGCACCAGCTTCTTGCACTCCTGTACCGCAATTGGCCCGCCGAGATTAATCATGTCTATTTCTTCCTGGACAGCATCGATCAGTTGGTCAGCAGGCACTGCCCGGTGCGCGAGCCCAAACTCGACCGCCTGGCGACCGTTGAACCTTTCACCGGTGATAAACAGTTTCATGCCGTGGTGGCTGCCGAGTTTCGGCAGGCAAACCACGGAAATGATGGCGGGGATGACCCCAATCCGGACTTCACTGAACGAAAACTGCACGTCATCCACCGTCACAACAATATCCGCCGCACCCACCAGCCCAAGACCACCCGCAAAGGCTGCACCATTGATGGCGGCAATCACGGGTTTGGGACTCTCAACAATGGCAGTCAGCACGTCGGCATAGGGGATGGCCTTGCCGCCACCGGCAATTTGTCCTGGCGGGCTCTTGAGATCAGCCCCGGCGCAGAAAGCAGGACCGGTGCCGGTGATGACGATACAACGCACCTCGTCGTTCTGGTTGGATTCAAGCAGGTGGTCGTAGAGTTCGTTCACCAGCACGGCCGACAGTGCGTTGCGGTTTTCCGGGCGATTGAGTGTTATCCAGGCAGCACCATCCTTGATCTCATAAAGTGTTGCTTCAGTTGATCCCATGTTTTTTCGACTCCTCCATCCTAATCTGCGCTGTCAGCACTGTTATCCTCAAATGACACCAGGAGCTGGTCGTTGGCAACCTGGTCGCCGGTACTCACGTGAACGGCTGCCACGACACCATCGGAAGGCGCAACTATCCTGTGCTCCATCTTCATAGCTTCAAGAACAAGCAGCAGCTGCCCCTTGGTAACACTGTCACCATTGCTGATCAGGGTATCAAGAACCCGTCCGGGCATGGGCGCGGTCAGGCCGCCACTGGCTTCTCCCATGCCGGGCACCGGGTAGCGCGGCACTTCGCGCAGCGTAAGATCACCGTTTCGGCCGTGGATCAGCCAGCGGTCCTCCAGGGGCTGCACATCAAATGCCATGCGGCGGCCATCAATCTCAACGTCCACATGCCCCTTGCCACAGGCAAAAGGCCTGACAAGGTGTTCATTTTCATCAACCACCAGCCGGAAGCGGCCGTCCCGGCGAGAGCGGTACGCGAGGCTGATCTCCTCATCCCTATACACAAAACTGATCTGCTCCAGGGGCAGAAGCGTGTTGCGCCAGCCACTCTGGATTGTTCGCATTACCCTGGCTTTAGCCCGGCGTAGTGCCTGGCCTTCCATGATGGCGGCAATACAGGCATCCACCAACTCAGCGCGGGGGGGCACACGGGTTCGGGGTGGATTGATTCGTTCAATAAAGTCAGTGGTGGTATCACCCGCAAGAAACGCCGGGGTTCGCAGGGTGGCGACCAGGAACTCGCGGTTTGTTGTCAGCCCCTGTACCCGGGTTGTTTCCAGCACGCTGGCAAGCCTGCTGGCCGCTTCTCGACGGGTTGGCGCATGCACGATGACCTTGGCAATCATGGGATCAAAGTCTGCACCCACCAGGCTGCCGGTTTCCACGCCTGAGTCAAATCGGGCACCAGCCAGTGATGAAGGCTGCCAGACCTCAACAGGACCGGGCGACGGCAGGAAGTCACGCTCTGGATCTTCCGCATATAGCCTGGCCTCAATCGCATGCCCGTTGATTGCGAGGCTCGCCTGGGTAAATGACAGGGCCTCACCTTCAGCTACCCTGATCTGCTCGCGCACCAGGTCGTAACCAATAATCTCTTCGGTAACGGGATGTTCCACCTGCAGTCGCGCATTCACCTCCAGGAAGTAGAACTGGTTGCCGCTCAGCAGAAACTCGACCGTGCCGGCCGAACAATAACTCAGTTGCCTTGCCGCTTTGATCGCCGCATCACCCATGCGCTCACGAATTGCAGGTGTCACGGCGGATGACGGGGCTTCTTCAATAATTTTCTGGTGGCGACGCTGGATTGAACACTCACGCTCGAAGCAATGCACAATATTGCCACGGGTATCACCCAGTATCTGGATTTCGATATGACGGGACGAGTCCAGCCACTTCTCCAGGAATACCGTGTCATCACCAAAGGCACCGGCAGCCTCCCGTTTGGCACCATCAATTGCATCCCGCAGCGCAGCCTCATCCTGCACAATGCGCATACCACGCCCACCACCACCGGCGGAGGCTTTAACCAGGACCGGGTAGCCAATCTCCTGTCCCGCGGCGGCGATATCCGTTTCGGCGGTCACTTCCACCGCCGGCAGCGTCGGTACACCAGCGGCAGTCATGAGGCGCTTGGCAGAAAGTTTGTCACCCATCTGTGCGATGGCGTCCGGGGAAGGACCGATCCACTTCAGGCCGGCATCAATTACTGCCTGGGCAAACGCCGCATTCTCCGAGAGAAACCCATAACCGGGGTGAACCGCGTCCGCTCCACTCCTTGTGGCGGCCGCAAGGACCTTGTTGATATCCAGGTAGGTTTCCGTGCTGGTCGTGCCCACCAGGGCAATCGCCAGGTCAGCCTCGCGCACAAAAGGCGCATCCGCGTCCGCGTCAGCATAAACAGCTACGGTACCAATACCCATGTCACGGGCTGTTCGCATGATCCGGCGTGCAATCTCACCCCGATTGGCCACCAGGATGCGCGTGATGGGGGTTACATTCGCCATGTGCCGAACTCCTTGGTCCCCTTAACTTCATTGTTGTAACAGGCAGAAAGTGACATCGCAATCACGGTACGGGTGTCGCGTGGATCAATCATGCCGTCGTCGGATACCCGGGAAGTTGCAAACAGGCCCTTGCTGCGTTCTTCTGCCCAGTACTCCGCCACCTCAGCCCGCTTTTTGTCAGCTTCCTCGTCAAACTCAATACCCCGACGCGCCGCCGCATTCCTGCCCACAATAGACATGACACCGGCCATCTGCTTTGGCCCCATTACGGCAATTTTGGAAAAGGGCCAGATGTAGGTAAACCTCGGGCCAAACGCACGGCCACTCATGCCGTAGTTGCCCGCGCCATAAGAGGCACCACAGATCACAGTGATATGCGGTACTGTGGAATTCGAAACGGCATTAATCATCTTGGAGCCGTTTTTGGTGATGCCACCCTGTTCAAAATCGGTACCGACAATGTAACCGGTGATGTTGTGCAGGAATAAAAGAGGCACATGGATCTGGTTACAAAGCTGAATGAACTGCGCTGCCTTCTCGGACGACTCGGAAAACAGGGCGCCGTTGTTCCCCAGGATCCCCACGGGATAACCGTGAATCTTCGCCCAGCCACAGACCAGCGTTGGCCCGTACAGCGCCTTGAACTCCTCGAAGTAGGAACCATCAACAATACGGCCAATCACTTCGCGCATGTCAAAGGGTGATCGCAGGTCTTTGGACACCAGGCCCAGCAGGTCCTCCGGGTCCATCTTTGGCTCTTCAAACTCGGCGTCCGGTTCCGGGCCCAGTTTGCGCCAGTTGAGATGTTTCATCACCTCGCGACACATCCGGATACCATCCATCTCGTCTTCAGCGAGATAGTCACCCAACCCGGAAATCCGGGTGTGCATGTCGGCACCCCCGAGGCTTTCCTCATCAGCATCTTCCCCGGTTGCCATCTTGACCAGTGGCGGTCCGCCGAGGAACACCCGTGCCTGGTTCTTGATGAATATATTGTAGTCACTCATCCCGGGTTGATAGGCGCCACCCGCCGTGGAGGCGCCAAACACAACAGAAACGGTGGGGATACGCATTTTGGAGAGTTCGGTAATCTCGTAGAACAATCTTCCGGATTCCGCAAAGTGTCCCCCTTCGCGCTGGATTGCAGCCTCGGGGTCACCACCCCCTTCGCCACGCAAATCAGCCCCGGCGGACTCGACAAACTGGACATAAGGCAACCGGTTCTCGCGCGCAATTTCCAGGCCGCGCATCAGTTTCTTGGAGTTGAACTGATTGAATGCACCGGCGCGCACCGAGGGATCGTGCCCAAGGATCACACACTCAACATCCTCAATAACACCTATCCCGACAACAAACCCTGAACCTATCGCAAACGGTGAGCGCCAGGCAGCCAACGGGCTGATTTCAAGAAACGGGGAATCGCGATCAAGGGCAAAAGATATGCGCTCGCGGATCGGCATCTTGCCCCGGGACCGCAGTCGCGTCATCGCCTCCTCGCCACCGCCCTCGGACGCTTCCTGCAGCAGACCTTCCAGCATTGCCAGCATTTCGAGCATTTCAGCCCGATTGCGCTGGAACGTTTCTGCCCTGGTATCAATCTTTGAATCCAGTATGGGCATGGGCTCCCTCCTTACCCTCTGTGACGAGCAAAGTAGCAACCTACCACAAAAAAAGTCCGTGCGTAATGTTTTTTGCGGACCACCGGTTGCTGGCGGGACACTTTCGGGATTATGCTTCCGCCCTGTCTTAGAGCTTCACAGATACCGTCGCCTCGCCGCGGCATAAGAGGGATTCATGAGTGACGAAATAGTCAGCCGGGCGGATGCCATCCGTGCCCTTACGGCCCCGGGCCAGCCTTTCGAACTGGTCCACGGCACCGTTTTCGGCAGGCCCACGCGCCTTTTCAGGAACGGCCCAAAAACACTGCGCGAATTGTTCCAGGACAATCTCTCGGATAAGACGTTTCTGGTCTACGACAATGAGCGATTGACCTTCAGGGAAGCTTATACCCAGTCCTGTAAATTGGCTGATGTGCTCACCAGGGACTACGGCATCACAAAAGGCGACAGGGTGGCCATATCCATGCGCAATTATCCCGAGTGGATAATTTCGTTTGTGGCAGTCACTTCAATGGGTGGCATTGCCGTTGCCATGAACGCCCTCTGGACTTCCGAGGAAATGGCGTACGGCCTGAATGACAGTGGTGCCCGCGTATTGATTGCGGACGGCGAGCGTCTGGCGCGCCTGGCGGATATTGAAGACCAGGTGTCACTTGATGTGATTGCCGTGCGGCCAGGCACCGGGGATGACAAATACCCTGAATTCCACGCCCTGATTGCTGCCTCGGCAGCTACCGCGATGCCGGCCGAAGGCCCGGAACCTGAAGATATTGCAACCTTGCTGTATACCTCCGGGTCCACGGGTCACCCCAAGGGCGTCGCATCCTGTCACCTCAACATCATCAGCGCACTCCTGTCATGGGAACTCGACGGCGCTGCCCGTATGAAGTCGCTGGGGATTGAACCCGCTGCACCGGCCAACCAGCCAGCAACTCTGCTAGCCGTACCACTGTTCCACGCGACCGGCTCACACGCGGTTTATCTTGCCTCTTACCGTGCCCAGCGGAAACTTGTCTGCATGTATCGCTGGGACCCGGCCAGGGCGGCTGAATTGATTGAAGAGGAAAAAATTTCTTCCGTGACTGCACCGGCAGCCATGACCGGTGACCTGGTGGAAGAGGCAAAGCGAACCAATCGGGATCTCAGCACCCTGGTGAGTGTTGGCGGTGGTGGTGCCCCGCGGGCACCGGCACAGGTCCACAATATCAAGGCATCGTTCCGGAACGCACTGCCCGGTACCGGTTGGGGTATGACCGAAACCAACGCCATTGGCACCGGGATCGGGGGCCAGGAATACCTCGATCGGCCGGCAAGTTCCGGGCGCTGCTCTGCCGTGCTTGAACTCCGCGTTGTTGACGAGACCGGGCATGTGCTTGCCGCCGGTGAGCGGGGTGAACTGCAGGTACGGGGGGCCAGTGTGTTTCACGGCTACTGGAACCGTCCTGATGCCAATGCTGAAACTTTTACCGTTGACGGCTGGATGCGCACGGGTGATGTCGCCTACCTCGACGATGCGGGCTTTTTGTTTATTGTTGATCGCATCAAGGACCTGGTTATTCGCGGTGGTGAAAACATCGGCTGCGGCGAAGTTGAGGCGGCACTGGTATCACATCCCGATGTCATTGAGGCCTCGGTCTACGCCGTGCCCGATGAACGACTCGGAGAGGAAGTAGGGGCAACCATTTATTGTGCAGAGCCGGTGGATGAAACGGCACTGCGCGAATTCCTCGCCATACACCTCGCCCGCTTCCAGATACCCAGGTACATCCACTTCAGCAGTTCACCGCTGCCGCGAACAGCCTCCGGCAAGATCCTGAAGCGAGCACTGCGGGATGAAGCCATCACAGCGGTCCAGGCCAGCGGTGGCGTAACGGGGTAACGGACAAACAGAATCACGCCGGGGCGGCGGCCGTATTGGCAGATGCAATGCAGCCGTCACTTCCCCGGGTTTTTCAGCCTGAGAAGCGGCGCAATGAGTTCTATCCATTTCTGGACGTAAAGCAGGGTTTTTTTCTTGCTGATGCCGTATTGCTCCTGCAGCAACAGGCCGCGCAGGAAACTGCGATTCATGTTGAGCAGCATGACCACATCTTCCGGATCACCACTCACGGCCTCGTAGTTCTCAAGCGACTGCCGGTCCATCCGTCGACCCCAGCGCACCAGGTCTTTTGAAATGCGCGTTCGAAGCTGGGCATCCGTACGGGCGGCAATCAGGATTTCCATCAATGCACGGTAGGGAGGCGTATTGATAAAACGCATCCAGGCTGTCATCAGCGCATCTTCCACGGTTCTTGCGCGACTGGAGGGTGCACGCGGCTGAAAGGTCCGTTCCAACAGCCGGTCGAGTGTGGCGGCAATCAGGTCTTCCTTGGACGTAAAATGGTGCTGTACTGCCCCCTTGGAAAATCCGGCCAGCTTCGCGACCCGACTCAGCGAGGTTTCCGAATATCCCACCTGGACCAGGGAATCAATGGTTGCCTCGGAGATCGCCTCCCGGGCTCGTTGGCTTTTGGCTTCCTGCAAGCCGGGTTCCTGCTTCAAAATCTGCTCCTGAAAAGCTGTACTGACACCCAAATGGCATCATTCACCCCGCTGAAGGGCTGCTTCCAGCGCGGCATAACTGGCAAAACCTGTGACGGGCAGGATATGGGTTTGCCATATGGTATCAAGTTCTTCCAGGATTTCGTCCGAGAGTTCACTCACATGCCCCCCAACCTTGCCCTCGCGCACTTTTGCAGAATCGCTGCCGCCCGGCAAGTCAGCCACCGTTTCGCTCAGGGTGCGAAGCATTGCATCATCAAACCGGTCCTTGTACTCAAGCATAAACGGCAGTGAGGTGTGCTTGAGCGTGATCTCCAGCAATTCATCATCAAGGGTAATACCGCAGAATTCGGCAACACGACCAATGGTTTTTTCAGGGTGCTGCTGCATGCCTTCATAAGAAAGCAGCAACACCGTCTCGTCATGTCGGTGTTCCCACCAGGAATTGAGGTGCCCCCAGTACCCTTTGGCCGGATCACTCATATAGATCGTCCGGGTAAATTCTGCGATTGGAATGGCGCCAGGCTCCAGGAACCAGCCTTCCATGAACCGGTACATCGAAACCATCGCGTCACCTGGGTCACGGATCGAAACGATGTATTTTGGTCCCCGGGGCAGGGTGTGCCAGTTGTGATGGCTCTTGTAACCACGGGGCTCTCCCCGCTGGTCGGCATTCAGGTCAATACCAAGTCCGGGCGACGTTTCCAGCCAGGGAACAACACGGGAGATATCGTCGAAATCCATATCACCACGGGTTCGCAGGGTATGGAACATCTGCTGCAGCCAGGTGGTACCACATTTGGCAAATGGACTGATAATGACGTCCGTGGCACGCGGCTCATAAGGTTTACCACCCTGGGCTGCAACTGCAAACAGGGTACCGGCCTTTTCACCGTATTCGGCCAGGGTCGTCGCTCGTCGTTTTTCCGTCATCGAAGAACTACCCGTGTTTCGATTGAGGGTTGTTGTCAGTAGCGAGACTTTTTCGCTTCCATGTTCGAGTGGACGTCTATCAGTACCGTCTGGCCCTCCGCGTTGATGCGCATGGCCTCTTTCAGCGCGGGTGCCATTTCTGCGACTTTCCTGACAGTGATGCCAACCGCGCCCATCCCCTCGGCAATCTTGGCATAGTCACCCTGCATGTGAGAGACACCGTACTTTTCGCGGGCATTCGGAAAACCACCGGGATAGGTTGCCATGCCGCCGTTGTTCAGCAACACGGTGGTTATCGCAAAACCACTGCGGGAGGCCGTTTCGATATCGGTGCCGGACATGCCAAAGGCACCGTCACCCATCAGGTTGAGACAGAACTTGTCGGGGTTTGCCATCTTTGCCCCAATCATCAGGGGAATGCCAAAACCCAGGTGTGTCGTTTTGCCCCAGCCAACATAACTGTGGGGACTGGTGGCTGTATAGAAAGGCACAATGGAGTCCCGCGGTGCGCCGGCATCATGGGTGACAATGCTGTTTTCACGGTCCAGCATCTGGTCAATTTCATGAATCACCCGGTAGGTGTTTAGAGGCTCCTCGTTGGATTCGAGCAACGGGCGCCACTCTTCGAGCCACTCTGTCTTGATCTGCGCGATACGCGCCTTGACTGCATCAGCGTTACCGAGTCCGCTTTCGCCCACCTGTCCCTTGATCTCATCAATCAACATTTCGATGGTGAGGCGGGTATCACCCAACAGGCCAATATCAACATTTTCGTCCTTGTTGATGTCAGCAATGTTATCCGTGTTCTGGATCAGCACCCGATTGTTGGACCGAATGGGCTGGCCATAAAAGGTGCGGGTCAGGCTGGAACCAAGCGCGAGAATCAGGTCACACTCGGACAGCCAGGTACCCGCGGCTTTGGTGGTCAGACCACTACCCGCACCCAGGCACAGCGGGTGCCGCTCATCCAAAGCCGACTTGCCCGGCATGGTGCAGAAGACCGGCAATCCGGTCAGTTCCGCAAGTTCCCTGAGCGCATCCGTGCCGCCGGCCATCAGCACACCCTGACCCGCCCACAGGAGCGGGTTTTTCGCCTCGCGCAGCGCTTTCACGGCATCCTTGATAGCGCCCGGCGTGGGCATGGACTGCACCACCCTGGGTGACTGGTAGTTCCGGGAATTCTCTGGCACCTCCATGGCACAGACGTCCGCCGTGAGTTCAAGCACCACGGGACCACCCGGCCCATTCTTGAGGGCATGCATGGCACGTCGCATGGCACTACCGATGTCTTCCGGGCGGTAGACTGCTTCCACCGACTTCACGATACCCTGGTAGTTCTGCACAGCCGAAAAGTTGGGTTTCACCGCTATCTGGTGCCGGAACACGCCACCCGGCAAGACCAGGACGGGGATGTTGTCAGCATAAGCCTGGGCAATCGCGCCCATCGCATTTTCCGCACCCGCCTGTGACTGGATCGCGGCAACACCAAACTTTTTGCGGTCGCTGGTACGTGAAATGCCGTCCGCCGCCATTATCGCGCCACGCTCATGCCGGAACGCCACCGGGCGAATCCCAATTTCCGCCACTGATTCGATAATCGGATTGCTGGGATAACAGGGCATCAGTTCCACACCCTCACTCTTCAGAATACTCGCGATGTAGTCATTTCCGTTCATGCTTCTCTCCCACCGCCCGACAGGCGGCCTCCCTCATTTCAGTGTCACAGATTCAAAAAACGTCCAACCATACCAACAATGGCGCTGGAGTAGAACGATCATCGTTTTCTGGTTTCAGACCGGCACCCGAAAACCCGCTTCAGGCATCAACAAGACTTTGCGCCAGGCAAAGCCGATGACCATCCGGGTCCGGGAAGTAGGCAAGCTTTACCATGCCGTCAATCACCAGGGTGTCGCCGGCAAACACTACACCAAAAGATTCAAGGTGGGCTCTCGCCTCATCAATATCCACGACACCCAGGGTGGGCGTCACCCCAGGAGTCGCCAGGACAGTGGTACCGGGCGGTGCTCGATCAAGCCCCAGGGTAACGCCTGGTGTCGGCATCTCAAACTCACACCAACCCATGTCGGGCAGCTCATATTGCAGGGTCAGGCCCAGAACATCCTGGTACCAGGTTCTTGACTTCTCCCAATCCGAAACCTGCACATTGAGCGTCAGCGTCTTGTCATACAGGATTGCCATCGCAATGCTCCTATTAACCGGGAACCTCAGTTTTGCCCGCCACCAATGACATTGCAACAGGCACGACTGACGGAGTTGGACAGCCTGGAAGCGGGTGTATGAACGGAGGCCCGGGCCCCGCCTACTTCGAGTCGATTGCGGGCGTCCCCTGTCCCATCGCCTGCCAGTACTGCTTGAACTCATCGAGCATGACGTAGAGACAAGGGATCAGCACCAGCGTAATCAGGGTCGCAAACATAATTCCGAACCCAAGCGAGACCGCCATGGGGATCACTATCTGGGCAGAAAAGCTGGTTTCCAGCAGGATCGGCAGCAACCCAAAAAAGGTTGTGAGTGAGGTGAGCATAATGGGGCGGAAGCGTTCCGAACCCGCTTTCAGGACAGCATCCCTGACCTTCATGCCCGCATCAACCGACTGGTTGATGAAATCAACCATGATGATGCTGTCGTTCACCACCACACCGGCCAGCGCCACCAGGCCAAACAGCGACAGGGCGCTGAACGGGATACCCACCAGTAAATGGCCAATCAAGGCGCCAATCATGCCAAACGGAATCACCGACATGATGATCAAAGGTTGCAGGTAGGACTTCAGCGGAATGGCCATCAGGGCATAAATGGCGAACAGCCCCAGGGCACCGCCATAGAGAACACCCAGCAACAGTTCGGACTCCATTTCGCTGGCACCACCCAGCGACAGGCGTACACCAGGAAATCGCTCTGCCAGTTCAGTGCGGAATGCGCCGGTCATGACGTCCCGGACCACATCCGCGGATCGGGTCACGGTGGCATCAAGGTTCGCCGAGACTTCCACGGAACGATCACCGTCTATCCTGGTCACCACCGAAGGACTCACACCTGGCCTGATTTCCGCAACAACGGAGAAAGGCACCAGTTCACCCGCCGGCGTGCGCACATACATCCCTTCAAGATTACCGAGTGACTGGCGGTCACTTTCGGGGTAGCGAACCAGCACCCTGATCTCTTCGCCATCCCGCTGCAGGCGCTGCGCCTCAACCCCGTAAAAAGCGGCCCGCACCTGGCTGGCAAGATCGCCAAGGGTCAAACCGAGCGATTCTCCGGCAGGCCTTATCCTGATATCCATTTCAGGAATGACACCCTGTGCATTGTTCTCGATCTCGTGCAGGCCATCATACTGACGCAGGTGCTGCTGCAGCAGGGCAGCAGCACCCTTAAGCTGATCAACGTTGCCGCCAAGCAGTTTGAAACTGATATCCCCCCGGCCGCCGTGCGATTTCTGTGACCCACTGATTTCAAGTTTCTTGGTACCCACAATTTCGCCCACTTCCGCCCGCCATGCCGCTGCAACTTCTTCCGGACTGACGTCGGGACCCTGCCGGAGGTCAACCATTACGTTGCCGTTGGCACCAAAGGTGTAGGCAATAAAATCATCAACAAATTTCCCGTCGTCTGGCGCCCTGGCCTCAAGCGCCTGCAGCGCGGAAGTCACCTCTGCCACCACGTTAATCGTCTGGTTTGCTGAAGTCCCTTCGGCCATTTCGATACTTGCAACCACGTAGTCCATGGTCATGTCCGGAAACATCACGGTTCGCACGTAAGGGCCTGCCGTGAAGCCAATGGACAGAATCAGCATGCCCAGGAAAGCGGCGGTCGTGATGTAGCGAATCCGGATAGCGCGGTCGAGCACCGGCATGTAATAGTCGTGTATCAGGCGATGCAGTGCCCTGGTCATGTACTGCTGCGACCGCGCCGGTAAATTGGCAAGACGCTTGACCTGAAGGTCTTTCACACGCGGCGGTTTCAGGCTGGCCAGGTGGGCCGGCAGAATCAGTTTTGACTCAACCAGCGAGAAAATCAGGCACAGGATCACAACCCAGCCAATTGCAGCGGGGAGTGCGCCAAAACTGCCTGGCACAAACAGCAGCGGCAGGAAGGTGGCAATGGTCGTCAGGACACCAAAGGTTGCCGGTACGGCAACGCGCCTTGCCCCCCGGATGACGGCATCAATGCTGTAGCCCTCGTTGTCCAGTGATGTCTGGACGCTTTCACCAATAATGATTGCGTCGTCAACCACAATGCCCAGCACCAGGATAAACCCGAAGAGACTCAGCATATTGATGGAACCGCCGGTGAGTGGCAGCAGCGCAAATGCACCCAGGAAAGCAATGGGCATGCCCAGCATGACCCAGAAAGCCAGTTTGAAACGCAGGAAAATGCCAAGCACGATGAGCACCAGCAGCACGCCGGAAAGCATGTTGGACATCATCATGTTCAGCGTACCCGAGAGGTACTCGGTACTGTCGAGGAAGGTATCAATATGAATACCTTCTGGCAGCTTTGACTGCTTGTCAGCCACGTAGGCTCGCACTTCGCGCGAGATATCAATCTGGTTCTGGTCACCAATGGCAAAGACATTAATGCCAATACTGGGCTGGCCGTTGTAATAGGAATAGAAAGCCTGCTCGGCAAAACCATCGTCAACCCTGGCAATGTCCGCCAGGGTCAGCCGCGTACCGTCGCCCGTGGAGAGCAGGACCAGGTCCGCAAAATCCCGTTCCGAGTAGGCCTGCCCCTGGGTACGCAGGAGTATGTCACCGGCATCCGTGCGGATGGTGCCAGCACCCAGGTCAATGGAAGAGGTACGAATGGCCCGTGCAACGTCCTCGAGTGTCAGGCCATACTGCCGCAGCGCCGACTCGGTGACTTCAATACTGACCTGGTATGGCCTGGCACCGGCAAGTTCCGCCTTGCTGACGCTGGGCAGTGCCAGCACTTCTTCCCGGACCCTGTGCGCCAGTGACTTCAGCCCGCGCTCGTCCAGGTCACCGTACAACTGCACGGCAATGGCGCGCACTTCATTCAGCGCGCGGGAAATCACCGGCCTTTCCGCCTGCCCGGGCAGGCTGGCGATGCGGTCAACAGCCAGCTTGACCTCGTCCAGCACCACCTGCACATCAAAGTCGGATTCGACCATGATGTGCACCTGGCCAAAGCCATCGCGGGAGTATGAGCGCATTTCTTCTATGCCCTCGATATCGGCTACCGCCTCTTCGACCCGCTGCACAACCGCACTTTCCACTTCACCCGGTGATGCACCGGGATAGGGAATATCGATGGTGATGCGATTGGGTTCGATACTCGGGTTAACCTGGGTCCGCATGGTGATGACGGCAGTCAGGCCAGCCAGCACCAGCACAATCATCAGAAGGTTGGCAGCCACGTGATTACGGGCAAACCAGGCGATGATGCCGCGGTGAGTGTCAATTATCACCGATGGCCTCACTTTCACTATATCGGACAACCGTGCCCGGCAATGGATTCTCCAGCATCGTCAGGCAGACCAGGTCCCCCTCGTCCAGGCCGTGACTGATATAGGCGCTGGTCTCATCTGTACGCAACACTGTGACTTCTCTTGGCTCCAGTTTGTGGTCAATGCCGATAGTCCAGACGCGATTGCCCTGTCTCAGCACGGTACGCGGCAGCACTGCTACCTTCTGTACCTGGGTGCCCTCTATGGTCACGTCCACAAAAGTACCGATGCGCAGCGGATAGGACCAGCGATCACCGGTCTGGTTGTAGGGGTCCAGCACCTCAGCCACCGCATACAGAACGCGACTGCGCTCATCAAAAACGCCCTCGGTACGGACAATCTGCCCGCGCCAGCTAAATTGCGTACCACCGATTGACGCCCTGATCAGAACTGCCGGGTTCTGTTCCAGGTCCAAAAAAGGTAATTCCCGATCGGGTAACGGCAGTCGAATCTCTGCAACCTCTACCGAGAACATCACACCAAGCTGACTGCCCGCACCGACATACTGCCCGAGGTCCGCGCGCTTTTCCCGCACCATGCCGTTGTAGGGGGCCCGGATAATGGTCCTGTCCAGATCACCCTGCTTCCTCTCCAGGTCCGCGAGCGCAGACTGCAGGTTGGCCCTGGCCTCGGCAAGCTGGGGCTCGCGCAGGGCCAGCGGCGTGGGTGGCTCACTTTTTTGCAGTTTGGCCCAGTCTGCGGCCGCATAATCAGCAAGCCCCTGTTCACGGGTCACAATGGTTCGGGCTGAGGCGACCGCCGCCTGGGCGCGCTTCAGGTCAGCACGGTAATTCCTGTCATCGATTCGCACCAGTGTTTCACCGGACTTGAAGAATCCACCAGCAACAAACGCTGGCGACACTTCCACAATCTGCCCCGACACTTCCGAGACAATGGTTGTTTCAGTTCGCGGCGTCACCGTGCCCTGGGCACGAACGCTGAGATTTACCGTCTGCAGCGAGACCGGCAGGGCTTCAACCAGCAAAACCGGCGGTTCCGGCCGGCGCTGGGCGGGTGCAGGCTTTTGCATAACCAGCCACACGGCAAGACCGGCGCAGGCCACCACAATCACAGCGGGGAAAAGAAACTTCTGGATCATGACGGTGGCGGGCACAGCTGTATCAGGGACTGGACCCCGGATTCTAGCACCATTCAGACAGCAAACATTGACGCAGGGCAGCCACCACCCGGCGTTCACCCAGAAATCTCACCCAAGACTCAATTGCATAAAACCAGTATTCTGCGGCAGGCTTGGCATAAAGGAGGGAATATAGATGACGACAGCGGACCTGGCAGATTTCCGGTTACAGACCCGTGAATGGCTGGAAACCCACTGTCCAGCCAGTATGCGGGGACCCGGGGCCGTTGCCGGGGGCGGGAAAAAAGCGCCACCTTTGACCAACGACGAAAAGCTGTGGCTGGACCGCTGCGCCGAGAAAGGTTTTACCGTGCCCATGTGGCCGGTCGAGTTTGGCGGCGCAGGCCTTTCCAAGGATGCGTACCTTGTCCTGCTTGAGGAAATGCGCCGCATCAAGGCACGTTCCCCTCTGCAGGGCATGGGCATTGGCCTGATTGGGCCAACGCTGCTGGAGTTTGGTACTGACGACCAGAAACGCCGACACCTGCCACCCATTGCCAGGGGAGAGATCCGCTGGTGCCAGGGCTACAGCGAACCCAATGCAGGCAGCGATCTTGCCAGTCTGCAAACCCGCGCAGTTGCAGACGGGGACCGGTTTATTATCAATGGGCAAAAGATCTGGACCTCTGGTGCCAACCTCGCCGACTGGATGTTCTGCCTGGTAAGAACTGACCCGGCTGCACCCAAACATGAAGGCATCAGCCTGCTGCTCCTCAACATGGACCAGCCCGGTGTCACCACACGCCTCATTCGCCTCATCAGTGGCGACTCACCCTTTTGCGAAACCTTTTTTGACAACGCAATTGCCAATCGCGAGGACCTGGTCGGGCAACTGAACCGCGGCTGGACTGTTGGCAAACGCCTGCTGCAACACGAGCGTTCCGGCATGACAATACTCGCCGGTGGCTCGGTTGGTCCAACCGACACGGGAAACCCGTACGTCCGCTTGATCAAGGAGTATGGCGCAGACCAGGCGCTCATTGATCAGGCCATTGCCCACCAAATGCGCGACCGGGCATACCGCCTGACCCAGCGTCGCACGGTTGCGGAATCAGAAGACGGACAAACCCCGGGGCCCCAGACGTCAATCATGGAACTGGTCACGGCAGAACTGGAGAAAGAAGACGCCAACCTCCGGGCACTGATCCGGGGGATCCACGGCCTCGGCTGGGAAGGTGAAGGATTTACCGGGAGCGAAATTGCCGCCACCCGTCACTGGCTCAGCATCAAGCGCCGATCCATCGCCCGGGGTTCAAACGAAATTCAACGAAACATTATAGCCAAGCGGGTTCTGGGTCTGCCGGATTAGCCATCGCTGGCCGCCCTTCATTCGGACGCAGGTGACATCCGCGATGACAGTTGTCGAAAAGAAATTTCCTTTAAAACCCGGCCGGCATATTTCACCAAACGATCGATGGCAGGGTCCATCTGGCCAGGCAGGCGAAGCGGTATTGGATCGGGTTCCGCTGCGCTTGCACCGGGCCTCATGCCTTGGTCTGTCCTTTGAGGACAGCACAAACCTGGGTTTGTGGCTGCCGGGAGTCACCACTGTGACATCATCTACGGGGCCATACAGCGATTCGATCCCCTCTCGTTCGTAAAGGCCAGCATTAAAAGGGAGAGCGTTCAGGCATGGACACGGGTATGGTCAGGGTAGGCGTGGTTGGTACAGGAAAATGGGCAAACAATGTGCACCTTGCTGCATACCAGGATCATCCCCTGGCCCAGGTGGTAGGCGTTTGTGACATCAGCTTGAAACGCGCGCAACAGGCTGCTGCAAGATTCGGCGCAGAGTTCGCCACCATCGACTACGGGGAACTGATCGCCCGAGACGATGTGGACGCCATCGATGTCATCACACCCAATGTGAACCATGCAGAAGTTGTCCTGGCCGCGATAGGAGCAGGCAAACACGTCATGTGTGAAAAGCCAATGGCAATGAACGTCGCTGAAGCGCGGGAGATGTTTGAGGCTGCAACTGCAGCCAACATCAAAGCCGGCGTCAACTTC
This sequence comes from Pseudomonadota bacterium, assembly GCA_047947185.1. Classification (GTDB taxonomy): domain Bacteria; phylum Pseudomonadota; class Gammaproteobacteria; order Pseudomonadales; family Azotimanducaceae; genus JANQJA01. The sequence continues at coordinate 3,714,943 of CP170502.1, read as the reverse complement.
ACATGGAGGAACGCCGGCGCCGCGCGCTATGCAAAACATATCGTGCAAACAGGGCAGCTAGGCAGGATCTACCACGTCTATGGCTCATACATCTCGGATTTTGGCCGGTATAAGGAGATTCCCTTGATCTGGAGGCTGCAGAAGCGGTTTGCAGGTACCGGTGCACTGGGTGATACCGGTTCGCACATCATTGATCTGGTTGAATGGATAACCGGGGAACGCATCACCCGCCTGATTGCTGACCTTAATACATTCGTGAAAGAACGGCCTCTCACCGATGGGTCCGGCGTCGGGGAGGTGGACGTCGACGATGCTGTTTCCATACTGGCCAGGCTGGAAGGGGGCGGTATGGGTACATTACATTCGACCTTCTATGGTACGGCCCAGGGTATGGAGCAAAAGGTCGAAATATTCGGCGAGAAAGGCGCACTGGCCCTTCGCTGGCAGAACCAGCAAACCATCAGCTTGTCAGTAGGTCACTTTGCTGATGAAAACCAGATGCTTGAGGTGCCAATCCCCGAGCGTTTCAAAGCGCCTGACCACCAGTTGAAGCGGCAAAACATCTATTCATTTGTCGAAGCGATCAGTCAGGACAAGAAGATGAGTCCTGATTTTCAGGATGGCCTGAGAAATCAGACCGTCATTGACGCTGTTGTTGCCTCCGCCAGGTCTGGAAACTGGGTCACGGTGCTGTAGGATGTGGGGTGCAGAATCTGCCCGCGGGTGATCACCAGGTCCCTTTCTGCTTCAGCTCCAGCACAACACCACCAAACTCCCGCAGATCGAAGTAACGCATCGTCACAGCGTCATTCATTCGCTCAACCAGAAGCACCTTCACACCTGCATTCACGAGCCTCGCGGTTTCCGCCTCCAGGTCGTCAACAAGAAATCCAATGTGAGCGACGCCTTCACCCCGTTGATTCAGGAACTCACTGTTGGGGTCAATGCCCGCTCTAGGCAATTGGAGGACTTCAATGGGAAGCGGCCCCAGCCTGGCTTGTTTGATCGACAGGGTTCGGTCGTTGCCACTGGTATCCGTATCCGCTCGATACCGACTCCGCTGGTAGTCGGTCACCTCAAACCTGGGTGGGGTATAGTCGTCCGGAAATTCGCCCACCGCTGTCAGCAAACCCAGAGAATCGTATTTCCGCAGCACCCGCTCGGCATCTACCACCACCAGTCCGAGATGGAGCAATTCCCAATCCGTTTTCCTGAGTACTCGCCAGTTCATCATGACTGTTATTTCAACCTGTTATTCATTGAGTAAATGTCTCCGGCCAGGTGCCAGCGCCCTTGCCGTCAGTGGCGCAGAAGCTGGTCATCATCAGGCTGGACAGTGCAGACTTTCTGTAACAATTCTCCACCTGGTTCTCCTGTAACCTCTATAACCGCACCAAAGCTTCAGGGATACCACGGGCATTGACCTCAAGACGTATAACCGCGCCGTCAGCGACCGACGGCTCAGTCAGCCCCACACAAGCCGACGTGGTAACAAGTTCATCAAGGTGACCACCAATGAATGCAGGGCAGGTAGGCTGTCGCGATGGTACGGGAAAGGATTCAACCAAATTGCCGGAAGGGTCATATACATCTATGGCGCCACCACCCCAGCGGGCGTTCCAGAGCCATCCGCGATCGTCCAGCACAGAGCCATCCGGCCCGCCTGCGAGCCTGCTGTGAAATTGGGTGAACACTTCTCTTTCGCCGACAATCTCACCAGTTTTCGGATTTGTAGGTACACGCCAGATGGTACGTTTTGGCGTATCAGCGAAATATGCCAATCGACCATCCGGGGAAAAACAGATCGAGTTCGGCGTACCCAGCTGATCCACCAGCAATGTCAATTTTCCCTCAAAATAGCGGTAGATTGCTCCCAACGGATAGATACCTCGTTTCGCCATGGTGCCGATCCAGAATGCCCCACTGGGATGGGTCCTTCCGTCGTTGGAACGCATTTCAGGACGAACTGGCAGCGAAATAATCTCTTCGGTTGTACCGTCCTCCAGGTCAAGGCGCCGCAGGTCTGTTTCGGTTGCGACCAGCACCGAGCGCTCGTCAATCATGCCAAGCGCAGATGGCATGACCGGCAGGTCAAAACGTCGCACCTCACCACCCTGGAATTTCTTTTCGAACACGGCGCGGGCAAGAATGTCGCACCAGACCAGACTGGCGCGGGCATGGTTGGAAAGCGGCCCCTCGCCAAGGGCGCAGCACTCACTGCACCAGATACTCGTTTCCAAAAGAACCCCCTAGATCACAGGTGGACTGTTCGGCGTCTCAACCCACTTCTCTCCGCCATCGTCTTCCGGGAAATAACCCAGAATACGTCGCCCTGGCTCGAGGTCCCAGATACCCAGCCTATTGTTTGACTCACCGTTTATGATTGCAAAACCTACGGTCGCGGGAGCCTCGACACTCTTTTGAAACAACTGGATCGTATCGCGGTGGCTCATCCACAAGGACAGTGAGGCGGCAGAAAATGACGGATCGTCAGGTGTCATGACCCATCCGATTCGCAGGCAGATCACGGAGATACCAAAGGCATCGTGGAAGTAGCTACCGAGTGATTCGCCGAATGCCTTGCTGACACCATAGTAACTGTCAGGTCGTATGAGATCTGTGCCGAGCAGTGGCAACGGCTGACGTATTTCGCCGATCCTCCCTTCGTAAACACTCTTCCACGGATCCTGCTTCAGACCAAAAAAACCGGCAACATGGTGGCTGCTCGCGTAAACGATCCGTTTAACCCCCGCTCTTCTCGCCGCTTCAAATACGTTGCGGGTGCCAACAATATTGGCTTCAAGCGTTGCCTCCCAGGCAGCTCTTGGACTTGGGTTGCCGGCGAGGTGAATCACCACGTCCATACCCTCAAACGCAGTTTCGATTGCGTTAAATTCCGCTATGTCAGCGACTCGCGTCGGAACTCCGTCGAACGCATTGCGGTCAAGGCCCGATATGTCATAGCGGTCGCCAAGGTGTTCACAGACAAGCTGTCCTATCCGGCCGGATATACCCGTGACCAGCACTTTTTGCTTCTCACTCAAGAATGCCGCTCCTTCGTCTCACTACACTATCGGAAACTGTCAATATCCGACTTGTCCATGCCTGCAGCTCTCGCGGCTTGCACGATTGACGTCAGGGTCTGCTCATCCATGGGGATGCCATTTTCCTGCCGTTCTGCCATCGTTTCCCGTTCTGGCTCACCCGCAACCTGAACCCGATCAAAACCCCGTGCCGGTGCCGAGGAATGTAACCAATCGACCATACCGGCCACCTCACGGTAGAAGGCTTTGGCTCCGCCGAACAGGTCCGGGTCGATTACGAACATGAGCATATGGTTAACCGTGGTCGTCTGCTGACGACTCACGTCCTGCATGGTCCACTCACCCACCAGCGCGCCGGCGAGTAACTCACAGATAACTGCGAGCCCGGAACCCTTGTGTTTACCGAATGGTCCCAGTGAACCACCCGCGGCAATCGCTTCAGCATCGGTCGTTGGCGCACCTGCTGCATCAAAGAGCGCTCCCTCAACCACCGGCTCTCCTTTCATCGACGCCACGCGAACCTTGCCATACGCTACCGCGCTGGTTGCCATATCCAGGACAATCGGCTCATAACCGTCACCCGCGGGTACAGCGCAACAGAAAGGATTGGTCTGAATACGGCGTTCACGCCCGCCCCAGGGTGAGACGAAAGGCGGATGCCCAACCACGTTCACAAAGTGAACAGAAATCATGCCATCGCGGACACATTGCTCGCCGTATGCACCGATCCGGCCGAGGTGATGGTTGTTACGTACACCAGCACAGGCCATCCCGGTTTCACGGGCACGGGCGATCGCAACCTCTGTTGCCTGGCGACCGACCACCTGCCCATAGCCGAATTGTCCATCTATGAGCAGCACCGCGCCCTTATCCTGCACCACAACCGCATCCTGGTTGACGTTGAGTGTGCCATTGCGAGCATTGGCCACATAAGTCGGTATCATTCCTACGCCGTGGGAGTCGTGCCCCTTCAGGTTCGCCTCGACGAGATGCTCTGCAACCTCAAGTGCACGCTCCGTCTCGGTACCGAGACACTCAAAAATGCGCGTAGCGAAGCGAGTGAGTAATTCTTGTTGGTACTTGATCATGCCCAGCACTCCGGTTTATTCGTGAGAGTTGGCGAGGTCGCATGATGGCCCCACAAGAACGGGCCATCTGGACGCGTTGGCGACTCACAGGCGTTTTGGCATTAGAAAAAAAGGCACCAGCAATGTCTGCAGACCCAGCCCTCACGCTTCCACTTGAGACGCCGGTGCGCTCGCTCGAAATGCTGGGCGGCAAAGGCCTTTCCCTCTCGCGCCTGCTGGCTGCCGGTTTTGACGTACCTGGTGGATTCCATGTTACGACGCAGGCCTACTGGCAATTTGTCAGGGAAAACAATCTCGAATCCCGACTGGAGACCGCCGCCAGGCCAAGGGCGAGAAACGGCGTTCTGGCCTTCGACGAGGCAGAAGAGCAGGCTCAGGCGCTCATCCTCGACGCCCCGATGCCACCCGGCGTGCAGCACGCAATCTGCCAGGCCTACAGGGCAATTGGAGGCCAGAATGTCGCTGTGAGATCGTCGGCGACAGCAGAGGACCTGCCGGAGTTTTCGTTTGCGGGTCAGCAGGACACCTTCCTGAACGTTCAGGGAGAGGATGCGCTGGTAGAACACATCCAGCTTTGCTGGGCCTCCCTGTGGACGTCACGCGCCATCAGCTACCGGTTCGAGCGAGGATTTGAACCGCGTGATACCGCAATGGCGGTTGTCGTGCAGACAATGGTGAGCGCCGAGGTTTCAGGCGTCCTGTTTACCGCAAACCCCCTGACGGGTGAACGAAGTGAGATGCTCGTGAATGCCAGCTATGGCCTGGGCGAGGCGATAGTCAGTGGTGCCGTGACGCCAGACACCTTCCTGATAGACAGGGTATCTGGCCAAATCAGGGAGCGGACACTCGGTGCTAAGGCCATAAAAATTGTCACCAATGGCAATTCAGGTACCCGGGAAGAAAGCGTGGCCGATGCAGAGCGTGCGACCGCCACACTCAATGACAGCCAACTCCACACCCTGTGTGATATCGCAAGCCGTGTGGAGGCAAATTTCAACGGCCAGCCCCAGGACATCGAATGGCTCCTGGCAGGAGGCGAGTTCCAACTTCTGCAGTCGCGCCCTGTTACCAACCTGCCCGCGGCCCTGCCTCGGGAAGTGCGGTGGGAGCCACCCGCCGAAAACGCCCTGTTACTGCGCCGCCAGCTTGTCGAACACATTCCGGGCCCTGTGAGTCCACTCTTTGAATCCCTCTACCTGTTCGACGCTCTCCAGCGCGCGGCGACCGGCGACAGTTATGAAAAACAGAAGCATCGAATTATCCATCCGACCGTCAACGGTTTTGCCTTCAAGCGTGTCGGCGGACCAGAGATGGAACAGATACCCCGGTGGTGGCGACGCCAGGCTCGCGACCAGCCTGAGCCGTCAACCGCACCCTGGGTCCAGCGTGGACGTGAGGCGATCAAACGGCTGACCTTCACCCTGCGCTACTACCGAAATACCCCGAAGCGCTGGCGCGAACGAACGCTACCGGCCTACCAGACAGCCATCCAACAATGCCGCGACATCGAACCGTCAACAGCGGCTGACGAGACGTTGCTTGACAGTGTCCGCAAGCTCGCCCTCGCTGACGCAACCTACTGGTTCTCCGGCACCGCGGGCCTGCTGGTCCTGACCCGACAGATTGAGGCGCGCCTGCAGGGGCTGTTGCAGACACATTCCGACAGTGAACTCAACAGCGGCGCGTTCCTGACCGGTCTCCCCTCGCGAGCAAGGGAGTCCCAACGCCGACTGGCGGTGATTGCAGATGTCATCAGTTCAAACACTGAGCTCACCAAACTGTTCTCGACCACACCCCCTGCCAAACTCATGGCGATGCTTCGGGCTCACCCGGAGGCCGGGATAGTCAATGATTTGATTACTGCCTACCTGGATCTGTTCGGCCATCAGTCTCATACGCTGGATTTCGCGGAACCAAACGAGGCTGACAATCCACTGCCCATGTTGCTGGGAATCCGCGCCTGGGTACTCGGGGCCAGGCGCCACACGGCAGGGCTGGATGCACGGTTGGCAAAGTCACGAAGGCAGGCCCATTGGCGAGCACTGAAGGTGTTCGGCTGGCGCTATCCCGCTTTCCTCTGGACCTGGGCCCTGGCCCGACATCTCTATCCGTGGCGAGAGGAAGCCCTGTTCCACGTAGGCGAGGCATGGCCGCTGCTGCGCAGGTTTGCACTCGAACTCGGCCGGCGCCTGGTTGACGCTGGCGCCCTGTCTGTGCCCGACGATGTTTTCTATCTGACCATGGAAGAGTTGACCGAAGCCTGTCAGACCGGCAGGCGTATTCGCGCACCCCGGTTCCAGGCAGTGGTGGCCGAGCGCAAGGCACTGCAAGCCTCGCGTGCAAGACTGGACCCACCCTTCCAGATTCCAGCGCCAGAACCTGAGGATGCTGCGCACGAGATGGACATGTGGGGAATCACCATCAAAGGCGGCACCGCTGCGTACAACATGGTCAACAACACGGCGGGCGGCACCAATTTGAGAGGTTTCCCCTGCAGCCCCGGCGTGGTCACGGCAGAAGCCACCGTCATACTGTCCCCGGCAGATTTCCACCTGATGAAGCCGGGCACGATTCTGGTGTGTCCTGCGACGACTCCGGTCTGGACAGAACTGTTTTCAATTGCAGCTGGACTGGTCACCGACACGGGTGGCATCCTGGCCCACGGCTCGATCGTCGCCCGCGAATACGGCATCCCTGCCGTGCTGGGTACTGGTGACGTCACCCGCCGAATCGAAACCGGCAGCGTGATTAAGGTAGACGGCAACCGCGGCATCGTGACCCTTGCCGAATCAACACCTGCCCCCCCCCGGTATCACCCGGTCGTGATGGAGAATGAACGCTCCTGGCTCGACAGTCACTAAGTGGTGAGTCTTATCCTGTTTTGTACCTTGTGCTGTCGAATCGGCATACTCAAACACCCGAGGCGCCTGTCAGCAGGTATACCACCAGGATGGGGGGCCATTTCGTGCGCTGGCGTCATCTACAATCAATGGAAGGGCGCATGCGCAGCAGGCGGCACCACCTCTATCCCAACCCACTGCCAAACCGAACAAGATGGGGGCGCCGCGTTTGACGGCGACAGACAACCAACATGTCCCAGGCCGCTTACCACTACGTTGAGTCACTCTCTACCACCCCTTCCCTGAGTTCACTTGGCGGCAAAGGCAAGTCGCTCGCCAGTCTCATCAAGTCAGGGTTTGCGGTGCCCGACGGTTTTCATATCACGACGCGCGCTTATCGCCGCTTTCTTGAAAACAACCGCCTTCACGACAAGCTGTACAACCTCGCTAAACCAGTCGTGAAACAGGGATCGCTGTCGTTCGAGCCTGCGGCCACCCGGATACAGGCAATGATGATGGAAGGCATGTTTCCGGAGGAGGTCCGGGAAGAGGTTCTCGAGGCGTGGACACGCTTCAGGGACACACCGGTTGCTGTCAGATCCTCCGCAACGGCAGAAGACCTGCCTGACCTGTCGTTTGCCGGGCAACAGGACACTTACCTGAACGTTTGCGGTGAGGCGCGATTGCTGGAAGCGATCCAGCAGTGCTGGGCTTCACTCTGGACCGCCAGGGCTATCGGCTATCGTCACCAGATGGGGATTGCACATGAAGATATCGCCATGGCCGTTGTGGTGCAGGCGATGGTCAATGCTGATGTCTCAGGTGTGCTCTTCACCGCCAACCCCGCGACCGGTGCAAGGGACGAGATTATTGTCAACGCAAGTTGGGGACTGGGAGAAGCCATTGTCAGCGGCCAGGTCACGCCAGATGCCTACATCATCGATCGCGGGACCTTTACGGTGAAGGAGTCCGCTCTGGGTGCCAAGGGTCAGATGATAGTCTCGGATGGTGACTCCGGTACCCGACTCATGGATGTAGCACCGGCGCAACGTGACATCGAGTCTCTTCAGAATCAACAGTTGCTGGACCTTGTCGCCCTCGCAGTCAAGGTCGAAGACCACTTCGAGGGACAGCCCCAGGACATTGAGTGGCTATTCGCTGACGACAGGCTCTGGCTGTTGCAATCCCGGCCAATCACCAACCTTCCCCCGGCACCCTTGCGGGATGTCACCTGGGAGCCACCGGAGCCAAACGCCTACCTGGGTCGTTCCCAACTCGTCGAACATCTCCCGGACCCGGTCAGCACGCTGTTTGAGGACCTGCACATGAAGCAGTCTCTGCAGCACTATTGGGGCATGAACCTCTCGGCGCGTGGACAACACGACTTCGAGGATACCCAGCCACCCGCCAGCTTCTTCGTGCAGACCACAATCAACGGTTACGCGTACCGGCACCTTGGAGAGCCACCCCGAACAGGCAAACCTCCTTCGAGGAGACAGGCAGGTCATATGCCCCGTCGGCCCAGCCGACTGCTCGGACGCCTTCGCGGGTATTGGCTCCAGGCAAAATTGTATCTCTGGTTTGTACCAGAGTGGCGCTATTTCTCACTGCCCCGTTACCTGAAGATTATCGAACGCTGGCGCGCACTCGATCCGGTGACTGCAACCACGGAACAACTCTGGAAAGGTATTCGTGAAATGTCCCGGGCCGACGCCAGGTACTGGTATCGAGGCGGCGTATGGAACGCTTTTTCCCTGACGCGTGGTACAGAATTCGAGCTTCACCAATTCCTGCAGCAGCAGACGTCCGGCAATTTTACCAGCGGCCAGTTCCTTAGCGGCTTGCGTTCGGTCGCACTCGAGGGACAAATCAACTTGTGGCGCATTGCCGAAAAAATCCGCTCCAATCAGTCACTGCACGCCAAGGTGATCGAGACACCACCCCGCCGCCTGCTGGAATTTCTACGCAGTAGTCCGGAAGCAATTGATGTGGCCAACGCACTCGACGACTACTTCGCTGAGTACGGCCACCAGATTTTCACGCTCGATTTCGCTGAGCCATGTGAGGCCGAATCGCCGATCAACACGATGCATAACCTGCACGCCATGGTATTGCAACCAGACTTCGATCCCATCGAACGACAGCGCGAACTCGCTGGCAAGCGCAGGCTGGCTGAAGAGCAAGCAAACAGTTATTTCAGGGGAGCACAGCGGCGGAAGTTCAAGTGGTTGTTATGGAAAGCGCGACACTATTACCCGAATCGGGAAGAAGCCATGTTTTACATGGGCAAAGCGTGGACTGTGCTTCGCCCGCTGGCGCGTGAATTGGGCAAGCGCCTGTTGAAAGCAGGTACACTGCATGAGGCTGACCACATCTATTTCCTCACGACCGCCGAGCTTGGCAAGGCGGTCCGGGCCCTTGTTGCAGATGCACAGGCAAGGGCAAGGGGCATAAGCGGTAGCACGCCAGCTGTAATCGAACTTGCAGACCAGGCCGTTGCCAGGCGAGACCTGCGCGAGGCCCGGCGGCAACTCAATCCACCTTTCCATGTGCCCGGCCCGCCACCCTGGGCGCGCAAACCGGGAGGACAAGAGGAAGATGCGGCGGTCGCTGACAATGTACTGACCGGATCACCCGTCAGCCCCGGCAAAGTCACCGCGCTAGCCAGCCTGGTCCTGTCGCCTGCTGAATTCGATAAGATGCGGCCGGGAACAATCCTGGTCTGTCCAACAACAACGCCGGCATGGACCTCACTGTTTCCGCAGGCGGTCGGTCTCGTCACCAACATCGGTGGTATCCTTGCCCACGGTTCCATCGTTGCACGGGAGTACGGGATTCCCGCGGTGCTGGGCATTGAGGGAGCCACTGAACAGATCCGGGATGGCCAGTTGATTACGGTTGACGGTGATCGCGGAACTGTGACGCTGGAATCGCCGGACGCTGTGCAAGGGGGCATCGAACCAACCGAAGGAGGAGGACAGAGCTGATGAGTGAACTCGCTATCAGACCAGAAGACTGGCAGTCGCTTCCCGACATGCCGATCGACAAGTGGGAAGCGGCAACATTTGTTCTGGACAACAAGATCTGGATTCTCGGTGGCTACACGACACACGTTCACACGAGCCGCAGCTGCCATACATTCGACCCCACGACCCTGGAATGGACCCGGATTCAGGATCTGCCAAGCGCAATTTCGCACGTCAACGCAGTCCTGGACAACCGGCGGGTCTGGTTCGCTGGCGGCTTCAAGGATCGCATCAAGGTACCACCCAACCCGTCAATCAAGGATCACTGTGTTGCTGAAGTCTGGCACTATGACATAGATATCGATCGCTACACGGCGGCCCCCCTGCTTCCTGGCAAACGCGGCGGCGGTGGACTCGCATTAATCGGTCGCCAACTGCATTACATCGGCGGACTCGAACCCGATCGCGATACGGACTCCGCAGACCACTGGGTAATGGACCTGGATGAACTCGAGCGCGGTATTGGACAATGGCGGGTTGGCCCGGCCCCCATGCCAAAACCACGTAACCAGTTCTCCACAATCGTCTATGGCAACCAGATATATCTCATCGGTGGACAGTTCCACCACGATAGCTGCCAACTCGACCAACCGGATGTTGACATCTACGACCCCGATACCGACAGCTGGTCAAAGGGGCCAGACTTGCCCAAGGGGCATTCACATTCCGAAGGTGGCACATTCGTGCACGACGGCCGCATCTACATGGTTGGCGGACACACCACACCAAAAGGCGGACACAAGGCAATCGACCCGGATATCCTCGCGCTCACACCGGGGGAGAGTGCATGGGAACTGGTTGGAAAACTGCCCGTGCCCCTGTCCTCCCCGGCCGCCCGTATCATCAATGGAAAATTCTACGTCATCGGCGGTTCTCTCGATGGCGGCAGTGTACAGGGCAGGGTCTGGGTCACAGATGCGCCCGGTGTCAGCAATAGCAAGAGGTGACCCAATGAAATCGTTAGCCGGCAAGACCGCATTTGTCACCGGGGGAGCCAGCGGTATCGGCGTTGGAATCGCCAGAGCTTTCCTGCGTCAGGGCATGCAGGTTGTGATCGCAGACATCAACGATAGCAACTTCGATACTGTACTCGCAGACCTCGGTGGTGATGACCGGGTTCGGGCGTTACGCGTTGACATTGCTGACAGGCAAGACGTCGAACGTGCCGCTGACGAAGCCGAATCCTTGTTCGGCAATGTCCACGTACTCTGCAATAACGCCGGCATTGGCTGCTCCGGGCCGGGACATACAGCACCAGTGAAACAATGGGAGCAGGTTGTTAACGTCAACCTGCACGGTACCTTCAATGGTATCCAGGTTTTTGTGCCGCGCATCCGGAAACATGGCGAGGGTGGACACATCGTCAACACCTCCTCGATGACAGGCCTGTATCCTAACAGGAGCCAGTTTGTCTATGGTGCGACCAAATACGCGATCGTCGGCATGTCGGAATTCCTGCGCGACGACCTGGAAAATGAAGGGATTGCCGTCTCAGTCCTGTGTCCCAACACGGTACTTACGCCCATGTCAGCCTTTCGGGACCGCCCCGGGGATACCGACGAGATTCGCCGGAAACGGGCCGAATACCTGCAGCAACACGGGATTGTGCTGGAATCACCGGACAACGTCGGTGAGATGGTGGTACGGGGTATCCTCAACGACGAGATGTACATCTTTACGGACGGTAAACAGTCCAGGCAGATGTTGGAAACGCGCTTTCACAACCTGGTGACGGCAATGGAACGGCAGTTTCCCGACGAAAAGAACTGAAACCGTGTTTAACCGGAAATACGATGGTCGATAGAATCCCTTATATTACCCGCGAGGCATCGAGCGCAAGAATCAATGAGATTTTTGACAAGCACCCGCACGACATCGCGCTCTGGCGCATTATCGCGCACGCCCAGGCGACGTTCGAACCCTGGATGCAGTTGAATGGCTCCATCATGAACAACGGTAGCCCCAGGGAATCCGACATCCAGCCGACCTCGCTGCGGGAGCTCGCCGTGATTCAGACCTGCCTGCTGTGCGATTCACCCTACGAGTGGGTAGCACACGCACGCAACGCCATGCACCTGTTCAAGTTGCCGCTTGAGCAGATTGATGCTGTGGTGATCGAGCGGAATATCGAGTCCGATGTGCTCGACAAGGACCAGAAACTGGTGTTGCGGTTTGCGACGGAAATTGTCGAAAAGGTGAGGGCATCGGAGGCCACCATGACGGCAATGCAGGAACGCTTCACCCAACGGCAGATCGTTGAGCTCACCTTTGCCATCGGCGCCTATATGATGAACTGTCGGCTTGCAGAACTCGGTCGTCTTGATGTCATGGCCGACGCCGATTTCAATGAACTGTTCAAACGCAATCCCTACCTCGAGCACATGCGCAGGTTGGGGCATGAGCCAGAACGTCGGTTACCCTAGCAGCATGGAATCCCGGGACAATCTCTTCAAGAGCACGCGCCTGATGCCAGTCATGGTGCCATACCGCACCTATCTTCCAGACGGTTACTCCGAAGACAGCAAACCGTTCCCGCTGCTCATCTACCTGCATGGCTCCGGCGAGTGTGGTACCGATCTCAACCTGCTGGAGAAAGCGGGGCTGCCACGCTTCCTGAAGGAAGGTCTTGACCTGCCTTTTGTCGTAATCTGCCCACAATGCCGCCTGAGCTGGGAGCCTGACGATCTCACTGTATTGCTTGATCATGTCGTCGAAGGATTCAATGTTGACCAGACCAGACTCTATCTTTGTGGTGTGAGCCTGGGTGCAATGGGTACTTGGATGTTCTCCAATCGCGTTGCAAATCGACTCGCGGCAATTGTGCCTGTCTGTGGACCCGCGGTACGCATTGATCCGGCAGGTTATGCGGGCCTGGCAGTGCGCGTCATTCACGGCGCCATGGATTCAACCGTGCCAATCGGCGAATCCGTTAAAATGGTCCGCGCCTTGCGTAATGCCGGTATCGACGTCACCTTCGATGTCCATGCGGACGTTGACCACGATGTCTGGAATCACTGCTTCGATACTGCACTTACGGAATGGCTGCTCGCGCACCGACGAGAGCCTGAATGAAACCAAACCCGGAAGAGAGGAAAAACCATGGCTATTGGCCTGATTGCAAAACTGAAAATTCAACCCGGCAAGAACGAGAGTTTCGAACGCGCTTTCGCGGAGATCCAGGCAGAAGTCAACCAGGACCCCGGGTGCAACTTCTATGCATGCCATCGCACCGATGATCCAAACGTTTACATTGTGCTGGAACAGTATAAGGACAAGGCCGCACTTGATGCCCACGGCCAGCAGATGAAAGTGCTGGGGCAGAAGCTTGCCGGACTGATGGCCGGCGGCGCTGAGATTGAGCGCTATGAGAGTATCGCCGGGTAAGCATGCTCGCCAGCGCCACCGGGCCCGCCTGGAAAGCAGCGGTCAGTCGTGATTGTCTGCTGCGCTGCCGTTAACGGTATCACTCAGGCATCAGGCTGCTCGGTCAGGCCACCCTGCAGTTCAACAAATCGTCGGTAGCGACCATCCCGGTCGCTAACCAATTCGTCGTGACTGCCAATGTCGGTTACAACGCCATCTTCCAGGAATACAATCCGGTCCGCGTGCCGGATCGTTGAGAGCCGGTGCGCAATGACCACAACGAGCCTGCCGACGGATGCCGTTCGCAATGCGCGAACCAGCAGGTGTTCAGTGCGAGGATCAAGTGCCGCGGTCGGCTCATCCAGAATCAGCACCCGGGTATCACGCACCAGGCCGCGTGCGATACAGAGGCGCTGCTTCTGCCCAACCGACAGCGTATTGCCCGACTGTCCGAGCACCGTGTCAAGACCGTCCGGCAGTTCGTCAACAAATTCGAGCGCCTCGGCGATTCGGCAGGCCTCGCGTATCTGAGCGTCTGTTGCGAGTGGATTGACCAGCAGGAAGTTGTCACGGATCGATTCACTCATCAGCATGTGTTCCTGGAAGACGTAGCTCACCTGCGAGCGCACCGAATCAACGTTGACCCGCGCAATATCCTGGCCATCGATGAGCACCCGCCCCCGTGTCGGGCGATAGAACCCGGGGATCAGGTGCGCAAGACTCGTTTTGCCCGCACCCGTTGGCCCGACGATAGCAACGAGTTCACCCACCTTCATCTCAAAATTGATGTCCGTCAGGGCCGGGTGCCCGTTGGGGTAGGCAAAATGTACGTGATCAAAGCGCAGGTCCCTGCGGATCTCGCCAAGATCAGGCAACCCGTGCAGCTCGTCTTCAGTCTCAAGATCGACAAAAAAGAAAACCCGACGCACGGCAGCAACGTTGCCCTGCAGGCCGATCCAAAGCATGCCGATCGAGAGTCCTGCACCACCAATCGTGAGCGCGAGCCCGAAAAGCACTGAAAAGTCACCCGGCGTCATCGTCTCCTGAAACACCCTGTCAGTCACATAAATCGTGACGAACACCGCAAGCCCAACGGTCAGCAAAGTCGACATGACGCTGACACCAATCTCCATAAGGCGCACGTGCCGAAACCGACGGAACGATTCGTTGCTCTTGTCGGAGATTCGGTCTCGTTCCCGTGACATTCCACCAAGGCTCTGCACTGCCTGGATGTTACTCATACTTTCTTCGATCGCATTGGTGGTTGCGGCTCCTGAAGCCCGGCTCGCCTGCTGAACCCGTCGGATATAGCCGGAGAGCGGCAAGGTGACCGCAAGGGCAATGGGAATCAGCAGTGCCGCGACCCAGACGAGTTCCGGTGCAACCTCACCATAGCTGTACTGGATCAGGTAAAGCGAGATCAGGACGCCCACCAGCGTGAAAATCGGTTCGAGCGTCAGGCGAAAGCAGATCAGCGGCACATCCGGTGCGTCGTACATGACGCGGTACACAGAATCGCCGATGCGATGATCATCGATAGTCATCATGGGTAGCTTCGCCATGCCCTCAAAGAGCCGCGTACGCAGGCCGTTTACCAGGTACTGGGTCAGCCGGACGTGTATGAGCGCCTCAACGGCACCAAAGAGTCCGCTGGCCTGGCTATAGCCCGAGTTCAGTTTGGCCTCGGATTGTGTTGCGCTGTCTGCACCCGTCGAAAGCATGACACCTGACCCGGCTCCCAGACGGCCGAATAACAGAATAATGACAGCAAGCAGGGTCGTAATGGCGAGCATGACCTCAACACGGCCCATCCCCTCGATGTAATCGATGAAGGGAGAGATATGCGGCGGGAACCGCACCAGGGATTCGTCGACCGCTTTACCGAGTATCACCTGGTCAATTGTGATCTTGCCAATCCAGGGCGCTATCAATCCCGGTATCAGGGCAAAAATCGCGAGACAAAATTTTGCCAGAAACAGGTAGCGAACAGTGCCAAGAAGCGTCAGCGAGCGCCCGATAATCTTCAAAACCTCGCGATTGCTGATCTCCGCATTGACATCGATTCGATCATCGAAGCGTTCAGACTTGAACAGCCCGGCGAATTCACGCGCAATGGCAGACGATCGCTTGGCGTCACTCATGATCAGCTACCGGTCCCGTACTCTCTGAAATGACAAAGTTGCGATAACGTCCTCCCTCGATTGCCATGAGCGAGTTGTGGTCACCCGATTCAACAATGGCACCATCCTCAAGAAAGGCAATCTGGTCCGCGTTGCGGATGGTCGAAAGCCTGTGCGTAATCAGGAAGATGACACGGTTTCGGCCCCACTCGGCAAGATTTGCAAGCACACGCTGTTCAGTGACGGCATCAAGCGACGCCGTTGGCTCGTCAAGAATCAGCACCGGGGTATTCCGGATGACAGCACGAGCAATAGTGAGGCGCTGCCGTTGCCCAGCGGACAACCGGCTGCCACGTTCACCCAGTTCGGTATCGTAACCCCCAGGCAATTGCTCGATGAATTCGTCCGCACATGCCACGCGAGCAGCCTCACGAATCGCATCGCGCTCCGCGTCCTTGACCCCGTAAGCAATGTTCTCGCCCACGGTGGTGGCGAAGAGGACATTCTGCTGCAGGGCTATGGCCAGGTTGTCACGCAAGCTCTGCACCCGGATATCCCGAAGGTCTACTGCATTGATCGTGACCGAACCACTGTCAGGGTCATAAAGTCGCAGGAGCAGCGACATCAGCGTCGACTTGCCCGATCCTGTCGACCCCACGATTGCCGTTACGGAACCAGCACGAGCGGAAAGACTGACATCTTTCAGCACCACGCGATTCGGCTGGTAGCTGAAGCGAACACCGTCAAACCTGACTTCCCTGATCGGCAGAGGCACAGCCTGCGCATCCGGCGCATCCACCACGTCGCGCTTGAGGTCCAGTAAAAAAAACGCCCGCTCCAGCCCAACTGCCATGTCCTGCATGATGCTCCACTTGCTGATCAGCGCTGAGCCCCAGAAGTAATATTGCTGGAACCGGCTGCGGGCGGCCTCAAATGCACCAAGGTTCCAGGCAGCAAAACCCACGAAAGCGATCGCCCCTCCGAAGAGGGTTGCTTCCTCGTTGATCGTCCACCGCGCCATGACAAAGTCGGCGGCAACCAGCGAGAGGCCTACCACAATTGCAATCAGTGCCATCATGACAATCATTTCGACGCGCAACCAGAAGGCGTTATCCAGTGCCCGATGGGTGTCGGCATTAAATCGTTCGATCGCCTGCTTCTCCGCCTGGTTCGCTTTTATGATACGAATCGCGGATGAGACTTCCTGAATACGTGAGGTCAGGTCGCTGTTGGTGCTGCGAGCCCGAAACGAACGTGCCTGGAGTCGTGGCGTGAACCAGGAAACCAGTATCACAATCGGAACAGTCGTGGCGAACAACAGCAGACCCAGCCAGGGACTGAAGAGCCACAGAATGAAAAATCCCAGCAGGCAATTCCACAGCATATTCACCGGGTCCAGGATCACCGTGTCGATGATGCTGCTGATCATCGCGCTGTCCTGGTAGACCCGATAGATTGCATCACCCGGTCTGGACTGACTGTGATAGCGCAGTGACAGGTGTTCCGCGTTCTCGATCATCGTCACCCGAAGATGCTGATTGATACGCTGGGAGATCCACATCTCATAGTAACTGGTCACTGCCCGCTGGATCAGGATCACCAGCAGAAAATAGCCCAGGATGGTCCAGACAATCAGCCGATTACGCACAATTGCCCGTTGCTCGCTGGACAGGGACTCTGCTTCCGCAAAGACAGGGTCAAGCAGCAGCATCTGCGCCTGCACTGCTTCAAGCGGCTCACCGAGCAACACCTTGTTGTTGAATACGTCAAGCACAACAATCAGGAGCACGGACACCAATGCACCCGAGGCAAATTGCAGCGTGAACCAGGCCAGAATGTGTTTCCACTGGGGCTTGAGATACGGCCAGGTTCGAAGGAACAGTCGTGCGAGATCCAGCAAACTGAATCGCGGTATCGAGACGTCCCTATTGTCCACGTTTGGGTCACTCACAAGGGTCAGCTTACCTGTAGCCTGGCCAGATCGTCTCGTGTCACGGGCAAACAGGCACTAATGGAAACGATAGCGCCCATACCCGAACGGGTACAGGCGCCTCTGGTTCGAAATGCTGACGCTTGATCCCTGGCGCCATCTGCTCAGAGCTGTGGCTGCCAGCGAAGCTGCAGCCCGATAAGGCGAGGCTCAGTCAGGGCGCCACGCAGGTCGATTGCAATCGATTCCGCGATGCCACTGTCATCCAGTAAATTCTGAACAAACACACTGCCAGACCATTGTCCGTCGTCAGAATTCCAGTTGGCTCTAAGGTCCCAACGCGTATAGGAAGGTACCTCAGCTCTCGGAATATTGCCTGCTCGCTGAGGCCAGCGCGTCCCCGTGTAACTCAGGGTGCTGAGCAGTTGCAGGGTGCCGAGTCGTTCAGTTGGGTGCGTGTACGCAAGCGTGAGCGCACCCTTATGATTGGGCATCTGTGGCAACTCATCGCCTGAATGATCCCGCGGTTGAGGTATCTGCACCGTTCGGGTGACATCATCGGCTGTACCAAACACGTTGTCTGGCCCCGTGCCGGTGGCATAGGTGTAAGCGACAAATTCCTGATCGGGATCTGCCCGAACTACGGTTGAATGGCGACCCAGTTCCGAACCCTGGTATGCGTAGTAACCGGACAAGCGCCAGCGCTGGTTAAAATAGTAAACGCCTTCAACCTCAAGCCCCCATATCTTCGTCGAGCTTTCCACATTGAGGGTATGTTCACGTAAGGGAGAACTATCGGTTGGATTCAGGAACGCCGTGTCTACCGGCTGATTCGCTGTCAACTGATAACCCTGATAATCCTGGTAGAACAAGCCAGCCGTCAGTTGCAACCTGCGATCGATGAACAGGCCCTTGATGCCGGTTTCATAGTTGATCAGTGTTTCCTCGTCAAAATGGTCCTTGATACCTTCGAAGTCGAAATTGAAACCACCTGCCCTGTAACCGGTCGATATTCGCCCGTAGTACATCCGGTCATCAACCGGCGAATATTCGACGCTGATATGGCCAATGGTATCACTCCAGCTTCTTGGTTGCGGGACGCCCGCAAAGTTGCTCAATTCAATCAGAACCGAAAGCCCCAGGAAAGAAAGATCGTTGGTAAACAATCCATTGGGCACCTGATCAGGCGTGGGCGCATTTGCGCCAACAAAATCATCCGGAATCCGTGAAATCCTGTTCTTTTCGTCTTCAGTCCATCGCAAGCCAGCCGACAGGCTCCAAGCGTCATTCAGGTCGTAGTCCACGTTAAAGAACACCGCACGGGTTTCAGATGTTGTCCCGCTGAAGAATGATGCTGTCTTCAGGTGATTGGTCCCTTCAGGACAGGACATGCCCAGTGAACCAAACAGGGGGTTACCAAAGGCGGGTGTCAATGCATTGTCGATCATGTCCTGGCAACTGGTCACCGCAACACCAAGTACGGGGGAGGCGTTGGCCGCCACCTGGTCGGCATCAGCATTGCGAAATGGAAACGAGAAATCTACTGTCGCTGATTCCCAGAAGGTCTCATTCTTGTAAAAGTACACGCCCGCAACAAAATTGAACTTGCCTTCGAAATCCGAAATGATCTGCAGTTCATGGGACTCTTCTTCGTTACGAAATTCCGAAGTACTGTAACCATCAGTAAACGAGGCGCCCATCATGGCCCAACATTCGAGTTCTGTCCCTGGCTGCAGGCCGTTGCTTGAATCAAAATCACAGTCGGCTACCGGGGTGCTGTCCAGGTCGGCAGGGATGGAAGGGTCAGCAGCAGAGCCAATCCGGTTGGTACCGTCACTGTCCTGGGTCGATAGCGTACTGGTGTCACCCTGACCAAAGGTGTACTGCACTGTCAATCCCGGTGCCAGCTTCCAGTCGAAGTTGAAAGTGTAGCGTTCAGTCTCACTGTCCTGATCCCCACTGCGGTTACTGGAGATCTTGTTCTGAATGTCATCACAGATAAATTTGGAAGTGAGTATCTGCGGCGTGAGACCGTTACTGGAGATTGGCGGATCAGCGCAGGCAGCGATCGACGGAATTACCTCATCGCTGAGATACCAGTTTCCCTGTGTTGAAATAGTTCTATCTCGTTCAGCGAAAGCAACGAGTTGCTCCTGCGAACCTTTGTCACGCACGTTCTGGTACTTGAGATTGATATCAAAGACATCATTCCTGAAGCGTATCTGCGGGACAATCGATGTCTGGTCAGGCGCGCCCAGGTCATCACCAAAACCGGTATTCTCCTGGGTGCCATCACCCTCGTAGTAACCCCCGGCCAGTCGAAAACTCCAGTTTTCGACGATCCCGCCACCAAAAGCAATATTGTAGCGCTGCGAGAACTGATCGGTGAATTCGCTCAGCACCTTGAGCTCCCACTCGTCATCCGGCCGCTTGGAGTGAAAATGAATAGCGCCAGCGATTGAGTTTCTGCCGTTCAGTGTTCCTTGCGGCCCCCGGGCAACTTCCACCCGCTCGATATCAAACAGGTTCGGTGCGAGACCGTAAGTATCAACGGTATAGACCCCGTCGACGTAAACAGCAACGGCAAGGTCTGAGTGCAGTTCCCTTGCGCTCTGGGTCCCAATACCGCGAATGGTGATACCCTGGCCGTCACTGCGCTGCTGGAGCGCAGCGGCCCCAAACTGCAGCCCCGGCACAAGTTGCTCGATATCCTGGGCGTTGGTCATCCCAAGCTCTTCGATCATCCGCTCGCTAAATGCCGTCATCGTCAATGGCACTTCAAGCAGGTTTTCATCACGTTTTTCTGCAGTTACCCGGATTTCTTCCATCCATTTCTCGGCCGACTGACTCTCGGCTGCCATCGCCTTGAGAGGAACGGCAAGCGACACCACAACCAGCAAGGTGGAATGCAACAGGTTCAATCGAACAGGATTGACAGAACAGCCCGGACAGTTCGGCAATTTTGTTTTTAACTTTCTCATTTTCGCCTTTCCCTCGTAATAGTGGGCGGACCAGCCAGCCACATGCACCGGCGAGTCACTAACAAATGCGCCTTGCGCAATGGTTGCAGGCGCAATAACGCAAAGCGGGGAGAGTACGGTTGCCAAACAGCAGTGCGAGTTGATGCTTCGCCTGCAACAGAAATCTTGGTGTTCGTGCCTCCCTCCAGATTTAGACCGGATGGTTGTCACGAGTGGCCCCCCGCTGGAAGCTGGATCGAGAGATCAGGCGGTTTGATGCAAGGCCGCAGGTTCCGGATTACCCAAATCCAAAGTCGGCGAGGGGAGGTAAAACGCTGGATTGGGAAGAAAACGGCAATCCTTCCGGAACGGATGCGGGATGCCGGATGCCGGATGACGGTTGGCAGCACCGGGCGATCATCGGTTCGCCGGCAACCGCAAAACCCTGCCGGGGCTTCAGCAGGTCTTGCCGTTTGTCAGTTGAGCGTCACACAGCCTTCGGCAAATTTTTCCCGCAATGTGGCATAACCATTCGCAACATACCGCTTGACCGCGCGCCTGCTCACCGCCATATGGCTCGCGACCTGCTCGTAGGTCATGCCTTCGATAACGTGGAGCGTGAGCGCAGTGCGTTGCGCCAGCGGCAGATCATGGATGAGTTCAAGTGCTGCGCTGTCCTGCTCAACTGCAGACACTTCGTCATAAGGTGACTCAGTGGCTTCAAGTGCGTCAACTGGCGCATTGTGATCCCAGGCCTGGGCGGCGCGTTGCCGCCACTCCTGCGCCACGTTGAGCGCAATACGATACAGGTAAGCCTGTGGGTTTTTGACATCTTCCGGCTTTGGAACACGCAGCAAACGCAGGTAAACCTCCTGCGAAAGATCTTCGATATCTTCAGCTCTCGACAAGCGTGTCGACAGCGCCTGTTTTATCCGATCCTGTGATCCAAGATACCAGTCAGTCACAACGGCAATCTGATAACTGTGCATGGGCCCCTCTTAGACGCTATGAACATGTCATTCGCCGAGTCTAATCAGGGTATGGGAAAGTCACAACATATAACTTTTTTGGATAGCCCTATCGTGACAGGTCATCGGAATTGATCATGCCAGGGATGCCAGGAAAAGTTGTTCAAACAGGCAACTCGCACGTGTGGCCTTTCTGTTGCGCGGACGCGCAACACTAAGATAGTGCATCGGGAACTTCAGCACGTTTTCCAGAATGTGGAATCTCTTGCGATACGCCTCAACGCCCGGCCCCAGTTCGGTGAGTGGAAAGTAGCCATCAGTGTTTTCCACAAGTTGGAGGATCAGGTCCATGTTGTCAGTGACATAATGTGGCTGAAAAGGCGGTAAGCCGAGCTCAATGTGTCGCGACGCAAGGTTTGAGTGAACCGGGTGTACGCTGGATACCATAATCGCCGGATAACGCAGCACGTCAATCTCTGTAGGGTTCGGCTCAGCTGCGAGCGGATGTCCGCGTCGAAGCAGGCAGACCGAACAAAGCTGATGATGGCGCTGAACATCAAGCTCCCGCCACCGTTCAAGGTAACTGCTGGACCCGACCACAATGTCCAGTTCACCATAGAGCAAACGTGGGCAAACCGCTTCGGCGGCACCGGTAAAAACGCTGATGTGAAGTTTCGGATGGCTGGCTGCAAGCTTCGCCAGGGCCGCGCGCGCATAGGTGAGGCAGCCTGAAGGGCTAAAGCCTACACGAAGAGATCCTGAAAGCGGCCCGTCTTCGGCCGGAAATTCTGACAGCAGGCTGTCGAAGTCACTCAATATCCGCAACGCGCCTGCATTGAATCGTTCACCTTCTTCGGTGAGTTCCACTCCCTGGGGGGAACGGTAAAAAAGCTCAACACCCAGTTCAGATTCCACTTCACCAATCGTTCTGGTCAACGCGGGCTGCGAGACACCGAGGGCTCGAGCAGCCGCACTGATGGACTCACGACGGGCAACCTCGATTACCCAACGCATTCTGTGTAAATCAATCCGATTGGCCAATATCCTCTCTCCACCCGCTGTTTCGACATTATATACACGACCTTTCACGGGGCCACAAAGCCCGCGTGTGCGCTCTATGAGCTAAACAGACTACCGGCAGGAATCAGGGAGACCCCAATGAGAAAAAATACGGCCCTCGAAAAGTGGCGAAACGGGGAACAGACAATTGGGGGCTGGTTGTCCCTCTCCAGCACTCATGTCGCCGAGATGCTGGCACAAGCCGGGTTCGATTGGCTTTGTGTCGACCTGCAACATGGCCTGCTGGACTACGGAGATCTGCGGAACCTGCTCCCGGCGATTTCCACCACGGACACAATACCCTTTGTCCGGGTGTCCTGGAATGCGCCACAGGAAATCATGAAAGCGCTGGATGCAGGCGCCATGGGCGTTATTGTGCCTTTGGTCAATAATCGCGCTGAAGCCGAGCAAGCCGTTGCTGCCTGCATGTATCCACCCCTGGGCAACCGTTCATTCGGGCCGGTGCGTGCAGCAATGTATGGTGGCAGGGGATATGCTGCTCAAGCCAACAACGAAATCGCCTGCGTGGCCATGATCGAAACCCGGGAAGCTATCGACAACATCGAGGAAATTGTCACCACGCCGGGACTGAGTGCCATCTACATTGGTCCTTCGGATCTCGCGCTTGCGCTCGGTCTGCCGCCCAACGGGGATACTGACGACCCAAGGCACCTAGCCGCTGTTGCAGACATAATGGCATGTGCGAGGAAACACGGATTGCCTGTTGGTATGCATACCAACAGTCTCGCATTCACCAGGCGACGCCTGGAAGCCGGTTTCAATTTCGTGAACCTCGGCAGTGATGCCGGATTCATGATGAACGCGGTGACCTACGAACTTGCCCAGGCCCGCAGTACTGAAGAAAAGGTCCGCGAAGCGACAGGATACTAAGGCGGGTTTCATGTCGATCGAAATTTACATTGCACGTCACGCCACACCCGACTGGAGCCGCAAGGACCTCCGTTACGATGTCCTGCCTGGCCCACCGCTCACCCCACTCGGCGAGTCAGAGGCGCAGCAACTGGGCAGGTTCCTGGGTGCAAGGTCAGTCAGCCACATCTACACCAGCCCCTTCGAGCGCGCACACAGGACCGCCGAACTTGCAGCGGAGGTGATCGGTATGCCGCTGACAGAAGATGGCGCCATAAGGGAATGGGCAGAGGGCGAGACGCCCACCGAGGTATCATCTCGCATCCTGCCCTTCTGGAAACAGATCTGCATCAAAGCCGCGCAGCAGGGTCCAATTTGCCTCGTCACTCACGGTGGCCCCATGAAGCTCATCCTTACAACACTGGGAATGACACGAGCAAAAATGGAAACCTACACCGTACAATTCGATGCAAGTAACCCTGCCCCGCCCGCAGGAACCTGGCTCGCAAAGTCCGGAGACGGCGATTCACCATGGTCACTCGAAATGGTTTTCAGTCCGCGCGCGGAGCAATCCTCCGCCGACTGAAGCCTGTACCTGCCACCAACAGCGATCATCCCTTCGCACGAGCCGGTATCTCGTTCATCGGATACTTCGCGATGACTGCCTCATCGAGCTCCACCCCAAGTCCAGGTTCGGTCGGCGGAATAATGTAGCCCTCCTCCCACTGGATTGGCTTTTTCAATATCTCCGCGTGGAAGCCGGTGAAGTCCTCAATGCTCTCCTGAATAAGAAAATTCGGACTACAGGTATCAAGCTGGATGTTTGCCATGGCCTCAATAGGGCCGCAGTAAAGATGTGGCGCAATCTGCGCGTAGCTCGCCTCGGCCATTCCCGCAATTTTTTTCGCTTCCAGGATGCCGCCAACACGGCCCAGTGCCATCTGCAGAATCACTGCCGCCTGGTGCTGCAAAAGCTCGCGGAACTCGTATTTGGTGGCAAGACGCTCCCCCGTGGCCACCGGGATTGTAGTAGATCTCGCCACACGGGCCATCTCGTCATAGTTCTCTGGCGGTACCGGCTCCTCAAACCACAAGGGGTCATATTGTTCCATCCGTCGGGCGAACCGGATAGCGCCCGAGGTGGTGATCTGTCCGTGAGTACCGATAAGGATGTCACACTTGTTACCCACCGCCTCGCGTACGCTCCTGACCACGGCCTCGGCGTTGTCCAAACGGTCAAGCGGCGGCTCCCTGGGATCCAGGCTTCCCATGATGTCGATAATCGGGTCGAACTTGACAGCTGTGAACCCTCGCGCCAGATACGCAGCAGCCCGCTCACCAGCGAGATCCGCAACCAGGTGAGGCGAACGTCTGTCCGTGGCACCCGGCTCCGGATACAGGTAGGTGTAGGAACGCAGACGCTCGTGGTACCTGCCACCAAGGAGGTTGTAGATTGGCTGCCCAACAGCCTTGCCCATGATGTCCCAGCATGCAGTCTCGATCGCGCTCAGCACACCCATCACTGTATGATCAGGGTGCTGATGGTGCTGCAGGCGTTCGTAACCTTCCCCGTAGTAAACAGTGCGCCAGAGCTTCTCTATCTGGAAGGGATCCTGGCCAATCGCATACCTTTCTCCCATGTCCATGATCATGGTCTTGATGGTGTCAGGATGGAATGGCACTGCATAAGCTTCGCCAACCCCCTCTATTCCGTTGTCAGTTGTCAGCTTCACGAACACCCAGTTTCGACCACCATAGTGCGGCGGCGGTGTTCCCACGACAAACGTTTCCAGATCAGCAATCTTCACAAGTCGGTACTCCTCAGAACACGGCCGCCCCGTTCGCCGGTAAGTTCGTCGTCCAGCAGGGTCACGCGTCCGTTACAGACGGTTGCCTTGTAACCCTGCGCCCGCTGGGTAAAGCGGGCAGCGCCCCCGGGGAAGTCATACACAAGCTGCGGTTGTCGCTCCGCCAGGTTCTCGATATCGAAGACGTTGATGTCTGCTCGCTTGCCCACCGCCAATACGCCACGATCAGCAAGACCAATGGCTGCCGCCGGCGCACCCGAGAGTCGTCTCACGGCCTCGGGCAGCGTGTAGATACCTGTATCACGATGCCAGTGTGACAGGACGAAGGTCGCCCACCCAGCATCCACCTGCCCAGTCACGTGGGCTCCCGCATCGCCAAGGCTGGGCAGAGCCCAGTCTTTACAGATCAGTTCAGCAACTTCATCCAGTTCGACATTGAAGCCCCGCAGATGGAACATTGCCTGGCCGTTCGATTCGTCCATCAGGCGCAAGACCATCTCGACAGGGTGCACACCCGCTGCATGCGCCATGGATGTGATGCTGTCATCTTTTGACCGGGTGTAGTTCGGACGCGACCCATCGCCGAGCCAGAACCAGTTTCGAGCACGATTGGGATCTGGCATTGCCTGCCTGGCGTCATTGATGAGTCGCGCACGTGTTTCCGGATTCCGAAGCGCCGCCAGGCGATCGGCAGGCGCGAGTGACCTGACATCCTGCCAGGCCCTGGACCGGAAAAAGTTGAAGAAAGTGTCGTTAGCCAGGCACCCCAGGCCGCCACCTGAACGAACACAGGTAAGCGCTGTCACATTGAGGCCCTGCTGTCTCATCGCGCGCACTTTTTCATCCAACGCCGAGATACCTGCTTCGGTAGGTGCGCTGAAGATGGCGGAACCTGCCAGTCGCGCCTCATCAGCGATCAGCTCCATCTCCTCGTCAAATTCCTTGAAGTCTGTGACCGTCTGCATGATCCCACCGTGCTGGCCAACAGCGCGTGCCACGGCCCTCAGCTCATCCCGATGTGCAAAAGTACCGGGAATTGAGCGGGTATCGGGGAGCCGGTGGCCGGGCAGACGATTGGTGGAAAAGCCGATAGCGCCTTCCTTTACTGACTGCGCGGCCAGCTTTGCGATCTTTTCGATTTCCTCGGCGGTCGCCCTGGTCAGAGGTGTCCAACCACGCCTGTAGTCACCAGGCTCCTCAATGGCGCGTTCCCCCATGACATAGAAACGCGTGGCGCAATGACCGACCATGCCTGCAACGTTAATTGTCGGTCCCAACGACTCCACGGTATCAAGATATTCACCGTAGGATTCCCAGGTCCAGGGCAGGCCCTCCAGGATCGCCTCCCGCGGAATATCCTCAACCGTTTCCATCATACTTGCCAGCAGTTCGCGGTCGGACTTCCGGCAGGGCGCGAAGGTCACGCCACAATTCCCCATCAACGCTGTGGTCACGCCATGCCAGGATACTGACCTCAGTTCTGGCTCCCAACCAATCTGAGCATCAAAATGTGTGTGCAGGTCGATAAAACCCGGTGAAACAACAAGTCCAGAGGCGTCAATTTCGCGTTTGCCTGAGCCTGCAACCTTGCCGATTCCGACAATCGTGTCGCCATCTACTGCGACATCCCCATTAAATGGCTCGGCGCCGGTGCCATCGACAATCCTGCCGCCCCGGATTACCAGATCGTGTGTCATCTTGTCCGCTCCGAAGGAAATCAGTGTGACCGGGTAGGCAAAACGAAGAATGCCCCTCCCATGTAACAAGAGAGTTGCCGAACGGAGCCTTTGGCCCCCGGCAGTCTTGCTGGAAACACAGCCGGGCAGCAGTCCGGGCAGTGTTATCGAATTGCCCTATGCCCTCGCTGGAAACGCCCTCCGACTACTGACTTACTGCGCAGCCACCCTGGGCACCAATTCACTCTGCTTCTGGTAGGGGAACCGGTCGGCAAAGCCGCACAAAGTACGGAACAGGTCGGGGTTGTCGCAGTCATCCGCCAGTTCGCGCGGGAAAGATCCGCTGATGTCCTCCTGGGAGGTTACCATCATGTGCCGATAGTAGTTGGCGATGGAGAGACGCATGCCCGGCAACTCCCTGGGGAAAGCCCCGTGCCAGGTCGCACCGTGAAAAACAATCAGGGATCCCCGGGGCGCTTCTACCGGCACAGCCTGTTTCACGGCCTGGGGAAACTGGGCGGGCATGCCGTAGCGGTGTGAACCCGGCACATAGGCAAGGCAACCACCGGCATGGGTGTATTCCGTCAGGCACCAGTTGGTATTGGCCGTGAGTGCACCACGCCCCCAGGGCAGGGGCATGGCAGTCTGGTCCGCATGCATGCCAAGGCCCGGGCCGTACCCAAAGTCACCCTGCCATTTCACAAACGAATTGTGACTGGAGAAGCGTGTGACCTCCCGGCCAATCATGTGCCGCATCAGTTCAACGGCAACAGGATTTACGGCCAGGTCCCGGAATACCCTGTGTCTGCGCCCGAGTTGCTGGATCAGGAACTGGCCGGGTTCAGGCGCGCCCCGGGTGAGTCCCTGGGGCGGATCGGGAAACTCAAGTTTGTGCTCAGGACCACCCGCCAGAGTGAAAGGCGTTCCGGTCATCTCTTCCGCGTACTGCAGAATCAGGCTAACAATTTGATCAAGTCTCTGCTCGGGGAAACCGTGAACCTCGGGCGGCACCACCGCCAGCCCGTCAAGTTCCAGCGCCAGTATGTACTCCTCAAGGCCGAGGCGTTTTGCCTCTTCACTCAACCTGACTGCATTTGCCATGGGTTTCCTCCCTCGCGAGAAACGTTAAAGCTATTGCAATTTCCGTATGGCGGCGTCTCAGGCCTGCCGCCACCAGGCAACCCCCTGCTCATCTTCTTCCACCTTCAGCATCCGGCGTTCCCTGGCGCAGTGCAGGTGGGCAATGGCTTCACCGGTCGCCGGGAAAAAGGTCCAGTCGGTGATTTCGCTGCGGAACAGCGCGGGAAACACGTCAACCGCACGCCTGGGTGTCGCGCACAGGTCATAGAGTTTTTCGAGCGCCACTTCGTGCCAGTCGATGAGTGCGGTCAGGCGCTCGTGTACTCCCTCGTAAAGACTTTCGTGCGCGGGCAGCACGAGCAGATTGGGTGGCAATATTTCACGGAAACGGACACAGGAATTGATCCACTCCTTCAGCGGATTGGCGTTGGGCTCCGACGGCTGCACACTCACATTGGGCGTAATGCGTGGCAAAATCTGGTCGCCGGCAATAATAATCTTTAGCTCCGGGCAATAGAGGCAGACGTGTTCCGGGGCATGGCCGTAACCAATCACCGCGCGCCACTCGCGCCCGTTGATATCAATGTACTGGCCATCTGTAATCCGCTGGTAGCCTGACGGCAAGGGGGAAATGCTGGCACCAAACTGGCCAAACCGGCTGCGATAACGATCCAGTCGGGGTTCGTCAAACCCGGCGCGGCGATAGAATTTGATCGCGTCGTCCGGTACGTCGGACGGTCCATCCGCCGCCATTACCTTACACATGTAAAAATCGGACCGGCTCATCCACAGCGGGCAATCCCATTGCGCACAGATCCAGCCGGCATTACCCGTATGGTCGGTATGCAGGTGAGTTGCGATCACGCGCCTTACCGGTTTACCTTCAAGGTACTTGCCAAAGATTGTCGTCCAGTGCCCCTGTACATCGTCACGCATCAGACCGGTATCAACAATCGTCCAGCCATCATAATCGCGCAACAGCCAGACATTAATAAATTCAAGCCGACCATACATGGGCATGCGAATCCAGTAGCAGCCGTCTGCAACCTCGGTAATTTCGCCGGGTCCTGGCGCTTCATCCTGGAATCGATAGGTCAGCGGGTCAAACCCGCGCCTCGACATGTTATCTACCACAATTACCTCCTGACCGTGCCGCTCCGCCTGTTACCGCGGGTTGCCATAGATGTCCACCTTGTCATAGCGGAGCCAGGAGACATCATAACCCGCTGGGCGGTCAAAACCCTGGGGCGATTGCCAGGCAGGGTTGGCGACCGGCTCATAGTCTGCCGGCAACTCACCCGAGGTGCGTTTCGACAGTTCATCGTGGAGCGGCAGAAACACGCGGCCCAGTGCGGGTGGCATGGCACCCCTGCCTGAGGGTGAGGTCTGTTCCACTGCTCGACGCCCGGCCGCCTTGTCAAACCGGAATGCCGCTGCCGAATACCGGGTCTGCTCCGCCTTGTCGGCATCACTCATTGCCGCATTGACGGTTCTGCCGACCGGCACCACGGGCGTATAGTCTCCAAGTGTGAGGGCATCTGCTGGTCCCAGCGCCGCGGGCAATGGCCCTGCGCCCACGGTGATGTCACCGAGTGCGCAATGTACCCAGAAGCCGCCGTGACTGCCATCCGGGAACGCATATCCCGGCGTATTGAAAAACTCTTCCGAGAAGACGTAATTAACCTGCTGCAGGTCAGCCGCGTATTTCTCCGACGCTGCCCGGGCAGAAAGCAGGTGGCGTGCACAGCTGACCCATTCAGGTGTCATGAACACAAAACGAGGTAGCGTCTTTGCTGCCATGCGGTCGTGCAGGCGGCGCAACACCGACGCAAGTGCCGGATGTTCCGGCAGTTTGCCGTGGACCTGCCATCGTGACAGCCGCTGCAGCCGTGCCTGTGCTGCGGCAACCAGCCCTGGATCTTTGCCATGGTACTGAATACGCGCCAGGTTGCTCAGGATTGAGTGATCCCCCTGAACCTTGAAGTCACATTGGCTGTCCGGGAGTTCGCCGGACACAACTTCAACCTGGCCATCCCGAAAGGTTGCGTGCCAGGCAAGCGTGGGTCCGGCGTGGAGCCAGGCCGGTGCGTTGTGACCCACTTCGCACAGCGTAAATGAAAGACCCGCCAGTTGCTCCCTACGCTGGGCCACCAGGTCTTCCAGTATGTCTCTCGCCGACGCTACCCAGTCAGCTGCGCCAAAAGCGAATTCACCAATGCCGTCCGCCATCACCGCCAGCAATGCTGACGACTGCACCCTTTCCTGCACCCTTTCCTGGACCCCGTCCTGTGCTCCCATCTTTTACCCCTGTTCGATCTGCTTACCCAGCGCCCGCGCTTCTTCCTCGTACCGCGCGTAGGAGTTTTTCATGGTGGCAGAATTCAGTATCGCCTCGGCGACAAGTTTGTCCGAACCGGGCTCAAACACCGACGTCTTGATCCAGTTGGACTCGGTCCGGCGGCTTTCACTCAGGCCGACAATCTCCCGCTCGAGCAGGTAGGGCTGGCCAACAAACAGCGGCCCATCAATCAATTTGATTTCCTGGCCGGCAAACAGGCCAACGGCTGGTCCCCGGGTTCGGAACCCGGCCTGCCCGCTGGTGTACTGGGTCAACACGCTGATCATTTCCAGCGGTATGATCGGGCGGCCCCAGGGCGAATCTGCGCTACCCTTTTCGGTATACCAGGGGCAAGTTTCCGTAATCACGGCGAGCTTTTCCTGCAGGGTAAACGGGTACATGGCGCCCATGTGCTGGTCAAAGTCCATGACGACGGATTCCGGGTTACCCGCACCTTTCTGCCCCAGGTGCAGGTCCTGCAGGATCACCAGCTGGTCGGCAGGCCGGAGCTTCGCACGACGCTGGTCCAGTTCGGAAAGCGGAAAGTCTGGCCCCACGGATGCAGTGGCTGTCAGCACCGGCGTCCCGTCACGCTTTTCCGCCCAGATCCTGGTGATGTTTGCTCCCTGTTCAGGCACCTCGGCAAAAGCTCGCACTTCTTCGCCTTCCACAACCATGTTCTGATAGTGCGCGCTGATACAGCCGCGCTCAAACCAGGCTGTGCCAAAAATCTCATACAACAGTGGCACAAACTGGCTGAAGTGGGTCGGGCCCTCAATGGGTGCGCCGCTGAACCCCAGGTCCTCCGCCATCTTGTCATCGTGGATGGAAAGGTGTCCGTCGTACTCCTGGTGCCCGAGCATCTGCCGCGGGTGGCGGAATTCACCACAGATAATGTCTTTGGTTCCGAATAACTTGCTCACGCGTGCTCCCTGCGTTTTAACGTCAATTCAGGTCTTTTGTTTGGGTGTTACGAGCCCAAGCGCAATCATCGTCTCGCCAGTTGTGCGCAGTGTGTCCTCAATCGCATGAGTCTGAAGCCCAAGCTCTGCCCTCGCCCTGTCACAGCGGGCACGAGGCGCATCATAAGGCTGACCGTGCTTTTCAATCATGGCATCATATTCCGGTGGCGGCCCACCTACCTCAATATCGGGGAAGAGGCGCTGCAGGTGCTGCTGCAGTTCGCGGGCTGTCAGCTCACCTGACGCGTCAGTGGCACTGAGCTGATAACGCGAAGCGTTCCCGCAGACGTCACTCTCGGCAATCAGCACCTCAGCTTCGGCCACATCACGAACATCCACGCAGTTCCAGAGGTGCTGCCAGCCACGTGCAACAGGTTTACCGGCCAGCATCCGGCCCAGGTACCACTGCCAGGAATAAACCAGTTCATGAACGGGTGACAGCAGCGGTCCCAGCACTACAATGGGGCAGACGGAGATCGAATCAAACACCCCACTTGCCTCGGCCGCGCGGTTCACCATGTGCTCACATTCCACCTTGGCCATGGCGTAACCAACCTCACCCTTTTCGTTCAGGTTATCCAGGTTCCAGTTTGGATCTTTGTCACGGTTGTCTGATGCCCAGTCACTCTCGGTGAACATATAGCCGGGCGGTGCCGGATGACTGATCGCAGCAAAGGAACTGGTATAGACAAGGCGCCGGACGGTACCGGCCTTGCTGATAGACTCCAGGATGTTCCGGGTACCCTTGACCGCGCCGTCATATACCTGTTGGGGTTTGTTTGCACCGCCATATCCCATCGCCGTACCCACGTGCAGCACGGCACTGCAGTCGCGAAACGCCTCGTCGTAACTGCCTTCCTGCAGAAGGTTCGCTTCATACAGTGTCAGGGAGCCAGGGAAATTCTCGTTCATGTCGAGCAGGAACCCGGTCTTGTCAGGATTTGATTTTTCCCTGACACAGGCATGAACATCGTATCCCCGTTTCATCAGGGCCATCACGGTGTGTGACCCGATAAAACCGGACGCGCCGGTAACTGCAACCGG
The DNA here is from genome assembly GCA_047947185.1 of Pseudomonadota bacterium. Lineage (GTDB taxonomy): Bacteria > Pseudomonadota > Gammaproteobacteria > Pseudomonadales > Azotimanducaceae > JANQJA01. The sequence goes on along the minus strand of CP170502.1, from coordinate 3,682,767 downwards.
ACCATCGGCAGGCTTGACTGCTGGCATCTGCTTTCCCTCTCTATCTCACAAGTTATCGCAATTTTTCAGCGTCGGGCGCCGACACAAACGGCGCCCGAACACCGGACATCATATTAAAGTTTCTCTCTGGTCGCCGCGGCAGCCTGCTCTTCAGCCACCACAGCCTGCATACCTTCCCATTCATCCCAGATGTTCATCATGGCCTGGCGGGATCGCTCCCAGGGATTGTTGCCCGCTTCATAATCCAGCCACTCGCCCAGCCAGCCGCGATCCGGATGATCGGAAATGCCCGTCAGCACCTTGTTGGGCTGGCGGCGCTTGTTTCGAATCCGAAAAATCATGTTCTTGCGGGACTCAGTGCCATTTTCGTTGCGCGACCCCGAGTGCGGGATGTTGTACATCGCGATGCAGGCGTCACCGGGCTCCATCATGACCTGAACTGCCCGCGGCCAGCGCCGCCCGTCCGGGGTCGCTTCGCAGGTCTCATCGATAAACTCATCCAGGATTCTCTCAGGCAGGTAGTTCATACCGGACCGGTTCGGTGAGTTGTAATTCAACCGCGGCCAGCCGGGGCCTTCTGGTCCCAGGTGGCCGTTCTGTTCATATTGCCAGCGAAAGAAGCGCTCGGAGGCGTGATGCGCACCTGGCAGTACCGACGTCTGGCCATAGCCAGGCTGCATCTGTTCGTTGAGACAGACAAACACAAAAGCTGTAAAGCTGCCGAGCGCCAGGGTCATCTCCGGGTCCTGGAACAGGGGGGTGTAGTTATGCCCCATCACCTCAGCGCAGCGCCCGATGTCACCCTTTGGACCAGAGCGGATAAAGCGGTTGTAAATCTCATCCGGGGTGCCTGCCTGCACTTCCTGCGGCGCTGTCATGGTGATATTGCCGTCCATGTGCAGTTCAGCGCCGAAGTAAGGCATGTCCTTGTCACGGTAACCCAGGTTGTTGAAATGCTCACCCGGTGGTCGCTTCTTCAGCACACCCACCTGGCAGGCCGTCGGTGGATCGAACTGGCCCATCGCCTCGTGCAGAATTGGCGTTATGGACGAGGCATTAACCAGGTCAGTCATCTCTGGCGCGCCCATCAGGTTTTCTCCTTTACGGGCATTCCTGATGCGACCCAGCGCCGCGTTGACCACAGCCTGCGGCACTGCGTTCTTGATTACGATATAGCCGTCACGATAAAACTGTCGCTTCTGCTCCAACGACAAAGCGGTAGCGGGCAGTTCCCGGGTGGTTGCACCTGACGCCATCTGAGTCCCTCTCTTCGACGCAAAACGCCAAAATACGCCTTAACTCGCCAGCCTGCAAATTCGGCGCGGGGGCTTGAACATGGCGACAAGAAAAACTTTTTCATTTGCAATGATGGAGCTGCTGCCAGAGGCCAAGCCGGCTGCCTGAGCAGCGTTGAGTGCTCCAGGTGCCAAAGGCTTTACCGCCGCCAACAACTGCTGCTCAGTCATGGCTAAGAGGCGGCGGGAAAGGATGGGGCTGAAACAGCACTGAGAATGAGTCTGCTGTAAGGCGGTATGACCACAGCAGGGGCAGACCCTAAAGCGCAGTTGTGAGCCTGGTTGGGGCTGTTTTGGTCTCAGGGCAGTCCACTTCAACAGGGTTTCACCAGTGGAAGCGGACTACCCGGGAGACGCAGTGACTAGTTGACCCGGTAGCGCACAGTCAGACCATAGGTAGGTGGCTCACTCAGACGGGAGTTTACCGTGCCCCCCTGTGCGACCCCGTTGAAACCGCCCGTAAAGTACTTGTCATCATTGATGTTGCGACCCCAGAGCTGGGCGGTGATACCGTTGTTGAAATCCAGACCAATGCTGGCATTGAGCGTACCGACTTCCCTCTCGATATTGGGGAAGGTGTCATCCAGTCCGGTGCCGTGTTCATAAAGGTAGCCCATTCGCGCAAAGCCATCAGCTATACCAAAGCTGAAGTTGTATGTTGCGACTGCAACTGCACTCAGGTCATGGATGCCGCCCGGACGCGTGCCGGACCTGTCGATCACTCGCGGCCCACCGAATGGTCCGGGTGCGTTGCGAAAGTCCTCATAAATCGGGTCAAGCCAGGTACCGCTGAGTGAAAATTGCCAGTTCTCGGTTGGCCGAAACAGCGCCTCTACTTCGAATCCGTCAGCCGACAGTTTGCCCGCGTTGGTAGCAATAAAGTTGACCCCGTCAAAGGCCCGCGTCTGGAAATCCTCGATACTCTGATCAAAATAGGTCAGGTAGACCTGTCCGTAGTCGAAGCGTGCTTTCAAACCTATTTCATAAACCTCTGCATACTCCGGCGTTGAATATCGCGCGCCGTACTGCTGGTTGGAGGTGGCGATGCCGGCAGCTTCAATGGCAGCCTGATCTGACCGGAATGGGTTGGAATCTCCTATAACCCAGGAACTCGACTTGAAGCCGGTAGCGGCACTGATGTAGAGATTGAGATTGTCGTTGATATCCCACGCGACTCTGGCCAGCCAGGTCGTATCACTGTCAGAAGTTTTGCCATCTTCAACCGCATTGGGGAACCCCAGCGAGGGCGGACGGAACTGCAGACCACGCAAACCGGCAAATGCGCCCCCGGCAGCCGTGGTCAGGTCAAGCGCCGAAAACACATCTGGAATGGGTACATTGGGCTCAAACCAGACATCCTTGTCGTCTTTCGTGTAGTTCACACCAGCCGACAGAGTGATCGCATCAGTCAGCGCATAGTCAAGGTTGCCGAAAATCGAGAATGCGAGGTTATCTTGCGAGGAAGGCGCGCCAACGATGATGTCCGGGTTGAAAAATTGGCCCTCAAGTCCAAGAGCAGTTTCGAGTGCACCAAGCGGTCCGCCTGTTCCGTCCAGGTTACCGCCGACCAGCCTGAACGCATATTCGCGGAGGTCTTCACCATATATGGTATTGCCATTGTCTGAGATGTCCTCATTAAACAGGAATGCACCCAGCATCCATTCGAGGGAACCATCACCCATTGACGTAAGCCTGACTTCCTGGGAAAAGGTCCGGATTTTTCGCTCGTTGAGCGCGCCTGCTATATCCAGTGTTGTATAGTCGGTGTCACTGCGTACAGGACCACGGTGGTTGTTGCGATACGCCGTGATGGAAGTCAGGGAAAACCCCTCAAAAGCGAAGTCAGCATGAAACGACAGGCCGCTGTCTTCAAGCTTGTTTTCCTGATTGAAATTGATGAAACCTTCACGAGTGAAATTGTCAGCAGAGTCGCTCCGAACCTTACCACCCAGTGCAACAATGATGGGCTCAGTACCGCCAGTCTGCACGTTGCCGGTCACACAACAACTTTCATCCATTTCGGAATAGTCAGCAATAAGTCGGAAACTCATCGTATCGGAGGGCTCATAAAGGGCCTGCATCCGCACGCCGAGGCGATTCTTCTCATTCAGGTTATCAAGTCCGAGTGGTGTTTCGGCAAATCCGTCCCGCTTGTTAATGGTGCCTGAGAGACTCAACGCCAGTCGTTCAGACACCGCACCCGTCCAGTAACCCTTGACGACGCGTTGATCGAATCTGCCAACCGTGGCCTCGACGCTGCTGGAAGGTTCAAAAGCGGGTTTGGGGGTAATAATGCTGATCACGCCTGCTGATGCGTTTTTGCCAAACAAGGTGTTTTGTGGGCCCCGAAGTACCTCCACGCGTTCAAGCCTCGGGAGGTCAAGAACGGTGGCGGTGGAGCGGGATCTGAACACGCCGTCGATGAACACGCCAACCGCGGGCTCGGTGCCTGGGGCGCTTCCGCCATTGCCAAAGCCCCGGATTGAGTAGTTTGCCTCTACGGATCTGTTGCCAGTCTCAATGCGCAGCGATGGGACAAGCACCTGCAGATCATGAAGATCAAGAACCATGCTGCGCTCGATCTCCTCTTTACCGACAACCGATACCGCGATGGCGGTTTGCTGTAGTGTTTGCTCCCGCTTTGACGCGGTAACCGTAATTTCTTCGATCGCCTGTGACGCTGCCGTGCTCGTGCAGGCAAACGCAAGTAGACCCACTGAAACTAATGTTGAATGCCAGTAAACAGACATAAGACCCTCCCATGGCCCCAAAATTATTCTGCAGATGGCAACCAGCGTTCAGGTTGCCATCGCCCAAGTGCGGGCATCAAAACTAACAGCCCTTCGTTGCGACTAACGCATACTAGGTGCTTTATTAGCCATTTGCAACATGCCAGTCAAATCTGACTGAGGTTGTTTGCCAACTACTCGTGGTGTTGTCGCCTGCTCCCGGAGTAAGCAGTAATAAGCTGAAAAAACAGGCATATCGTTCACGAGCACGCGGAAGCAGGGCAGGCTCGCAATCTGGTAGTGGAAACCCCGGGCATGCTTGACCGGGCGGCACGACATCTATTTAATGCGTATTACGCACTATTGTTGCAATATTAAACATTAACAACACAGACCAACAGGAACCAGACACATGGCATCGATAGTCGAAGTAAAACCATTTGTTGTAAATCTTGGCCACGGCAACATGGTCATTGTCCGGGTGAGAACCGCCGATGGCGTTGAAGGTTACGGCGAAGGAACCATCCCTCATAAAGCGCGTGCAATTGTCGGGGCCGTCGAGGATTTCTCAGAGTATCTTGTAGGGCAGGATGACAGCCAGATTGAGCGACACTGGCAGGTATTGTTTCGTAACAGCTTTCACCGCGGCGGCATAATCCAGTCAACAGCACTCAGTGCAATCGACCAGGCGCTCTGGGACATCGCCGGCAAACGGCTCGAACTTCCAGTCTGGCAGTTGCTTGGCGGAGCAGTGAGAGATCGCATCTGGATGTACTCGCATCCGCTGGGAAGGGACAGGAATGAGGTTGTCGAACGCAGCCTTGCACTGGTGGATGAAGGGTATCGTGCACTGAAACTGCAGGTAACCGGTAGTCCTGAGCCGGTACGTGATGCCAAAGCAGCCGCCCTGACCTATCAAACCGTGGCAGCCGTTCGCGATGCGGTTGGTGCAGACATTGCCCTGATGGTCGATGCGCATGGCAAACAGACGCCCCACGTGGCACTTGAAATCGCCCATGCAATCGCGCCGCTGGATATATTGTTCTTCGAGGAGCCAATACCACCACGCAATATTGACGCACTACTGACGGTCACCCGCACCAGCCCCATTCCACTTGCGACTGGTGAGCGCGAATACAATCGTTGGGACTTCCGCCCCATCATCGAGCAACAGGCTGTTGCGGTCCTGCAACCAGACCTAGGTCACGCGGGTGGCATCTCCGAGACACGCAGAATTGCTGCCGCAGCCGAAACTTACTTCATGCAACTGGCGCCTCATAATCCAAGGGGGCCCATTGTCACGATGGCCAGCCTCCATATCGCTGCCGCTACACCAAATTTCCTGATTCAGGAAATTGCAATCCAGGCCCGGGATGCCGAAATCTGGAACGAGATGCTGGTCGAACCATTAACAATTGAAGACGGCTACTTCGCTTTACCCAAAGCTCCTGGACTTGGCATCAGATTTGACGAGTCGCTCGCCGATCGCTATCCGTTTCAGGCCCGGGACGTTCGTCATCCAACGCTGGCTGATGGTGGCGTGGGTGACTGGTAGCCAAACGCCATCGTCTTGAAGGCCAGGCCCAGGGATGGGCGCAGCCAATCCTGGGGGCTTAAGCGTCTTGTTGACGAGTCAGCTGCCGCCCGTCACCTGCGCCAGCGTAGGTGACGGGCGGCATCAAGACGCCTGAGTGAACTTTACCGGCCACCTGCTTCGCCGAGCGAGTGCGCATAACAACGCAGGGCAAAAAATGCCATCACAGAATGATTCCAACCAGGCCGGTAAGGTCGAGCGCCTGACCCTCGGTACCAGGCTCGCATTTGGCTCTGGACAAGTGGCCGAATCCTTGTACAACTCGCTGTTCAATACCTTCGTAACAATTTTTTATAACCAGGTTATCGGGTTACCGAACACCCTGATTGGTATTGCAATCATGCTCGCGCTAATTGCAGATGCAATTACCGACCCCATCGTTGGCGTAATTTCCGATCGGTGGCGAGGACGACACGGCAGGCGTCATCCATTCCTGTTTGCCGCGCCAGTGCCTTTGGCGCTCATGATCTATCTCATATTCAATCCTCCCCAGGCACTCACCGAGACCAATCACCAGTTGGGCCTGTTTGCGTGGCTGGCAGTCACGACCGTTTCCAGCCGTGCGTTCCTCACGCTTTATCAGATACCGCATCTGGCACTGGGAGGCGAACTTTCCAAAGACCAGTTTCAACGTTCCCAACTGTTCAGCACAAATCAGATCATCGGGGTTATTGCTGGCGCCTCCATCGCTTTCATCACATGGTCATTTTTCTTTGCCGGTGAAAGAGTGCGGGCGACCGATGGGCAACTTGTGCCGGGTCATCTTGATCCGGCGGCCTACACGCCAATGATCCTGTGGGCCTGCGCAACGGTGATTATTGCCATCTGGACTTGTGCAGCATTTACCTACAAACACGTGCCTCGCCTGACCCAGGCTCCTCCGTCAGACGTGAAATTCTCCATCCGGCTCATGATTACCTCAATCAGCAGTACGTTTCGCAATCGCAATTATGTCGTTCTCATCGCTGGATTTTTCTTCTTCATGATCGCCAGCGGCGTCTATGACACGCTAACGGTATTTATCAATACCTATTTCTGGGAACTCATGCCCGAGCAAATACGCTGGTTCGGGTTGGCAACAGGACCCATGGGGGTCGTCGGGGCGCTGGCGTCCCCACATCTGATGCGCCGGTTCGATCGAAAGCCTGTTGTTCTCGGCGCCCTGGGTGCGATGACGGTCTTCGCACAGCTACCCGTCACCTTGAGGCTCTTTGGACTGATGCCAGACAACGGTGACCCGTTACTGCTCCCGGCGCTTCTCGCCAACGCCGGCGCGTTCATATTTACGGTTGGTGTTTCGGGGGTTGCAATATTGGGGATGATCGGCGACATCATCGACGAGAACGAACTCGTTACAGGTCTGCGTCAGGAAGGGCTCTACTATTCTGCACGCGCCTTCTTTGCCAAAGCCTCCTATTCTTTTGGACACCTGTTCGCCGGTATCCTCCTCGATGTCTATATCCGCTTGCCGTTCAACACTGTACCGGGGCAGTTGGATGATGCAACACTGACGCGACTGGGTATTGTAGCGGGACCGGTAATGGCGAGTTTTGCTGTTCTCTCGCTGCTTTGCTACCGATTCTATAGTCTTACCGCTGCACAACATCGGGAGATCATCCGAAAGATTACGGACCGGAACAGTCTCTCTGTTGGCGAATCCCGGTAGAGCAGGCTTCTGATCAGTAGCGACCAGGTTTGATATTGCGCCGAACGCTAAGCGGTCTCGCCAGCCCCAACGGAACCAAACAGGACTGCAACTGCGCCAGGGATGTCGACCTTGTCTGTAATCTCAGCCGGAAGCCCGCTCTCCCCGTCAATAGAAAGTGCCACCACCGAACCGGATTCCTGATGGGCAATGACCATTGCCCTTCCATCCGGTGTGAGCGCAAAATCCCGAGGAACTTTACCGCCGCTGGCACAAAAGCCCGCTGGTTCAAGATCACCGGAGGCAGGATCAACTGTGAAAGAGGCAATCGAGTCGTGGCCTCTGTTTGACACATAAAGCCGATCACCTGACTGACTGAGACGAATGGCTGCCGGCAAATTCATTCCTTGCCAGGATGGGGGTACCGTAGACCAGGTTCCAAAAGCGCTGGTGAGGCCCTTGTCCTGCCGATAGCCGATTCCCGTAATGGTAGAACTGAGTTCATTTACAACGTACACGTAAGCACCTGACGGGTGAAAAACCAGGTGCCTGGGTCCGGACCCGCCGGTACAGGCAAAAGGCACGGGTGGCGAGCACAAGGGGGCGGCAGATTGCTGGCTGAGGTCATACTGCAACAATTGATCAGTACCCAGGTCACAGGCAATCGCTCGCGTCCCGGCTGGATCAAATATGACCGAATGAGGATGGGGACCAGACTGACGCTGTGGATTCACCGATGCACCGCGGTGCTGGATGGCCTGTACACTTTCGGCAAATCTGCCATCGCCATCGGTCCCGATGGCGCTGATGCTGCCGCCCAGGTAATTTGCGGCAGCAACAGTCCCGGACGACCCGTCAAATGCAATGTGGCATGCGGCTGCACCGCCCGTTGGTCTTCGATCGATCTCGTTCAGCTGTCCTGAATTCGCATCATGCTCATGAGCAACGAGAAGTCCCTGGCGGGTTTCGAGATCAATCGCGCCCACCGAATAGAGTACCCGATCCTCTGCGCCGAACACCAGGTAGATCGGGTCAAGCACCTGTGCAGCAATCTCCACCTGACCAAATTTCAACGTTCGACGATCCAACTCAACACTGTAAATGCCTGCACCGCCAGGCCTTCGAAAGGTGCCTATGAATGCTCGGACGCTGTCACCGTTTGTCATCTTGTTCCTCCCCGGGCACATTCCCAATCACATCAAGATCACTGATCCACGCCAGGAGGGCAATGGACAGATCTCCCAACTCTTTGCTTGAAGTACGCGCAGGTTACGTGAGCGGGTACTATTAACGCAACACTTGTGCGAAATGCGGATTCAACACTATACTCCGTTCACTTAACTGTCAGGGGCAGGCTGGGTGGCGGGAGAAAAGAGAGACGCCCAGGATGCCAGAACTGCTTTCCAGGCGGGTGGTTGGCGCAAAAGCGTAGTAACAGGACTGTTACTGGTGTCGTTCATCTTCGATGGCATGGCCAATGGACTCACCCCGGAAACGAGCCTAGAGCACGGATTCAACGAATGACCAGAATTTTGATCACAGGAGGAACAGGCCGTCTGGGCCATTGGGTTGTCCGTGAACTCTGTACGGACCATGAGATTGTTGTCGCCAGCCTTGAGCACCCTGGCGATCGTGCTGTCGAGGGCGTCCAATACTGCACCATTGATCTGGCTGACCCTTCTACCATTGATCCGGTGCTCGTCGGCGTCACAGCGATCGTACATCTCGCGGCTATACCGTCGCCGATTGGACGAGATCCGGAGTTCGTCTTTGCGAACAATATGACCAGCACTTTCAACATTGTAGAAGCAGCAGTCAGAAACAATATTGGTCGCATTGTCTACAGTGGCAGCGGTTCAACGCTCGGATTCGCTTTTCAGTCCAAGCCGATGATTCCAGACTACATGCCTATGGATGAAGAACATCCTGCCCGGCCACAGGATGCCTACGGGCTGTCGAAGTGGCTGGGTGAGGAGATACTTGCTGCAGCGACGCGACGTACGGACATGACGACAATTTCGCTGAGACCAACAACTGTCGTCACACCCGAAGACTACAACTCTCTGATTCCAGCCCTTCTCGACAAGCCCGGCGGAATTGGTATCTTCGCGTATGTTGATGCACGGGACTACGCACAGGCAGTCAGACTGGCACTCGAGATTGAAGGGATCACCCACGACCGTTTCTTTATTACGGCGGATGACGCACTGAGTCGGGAACCGTTGAGCGTGGCATTTCCCCGGCGTTTCCCTGGTAGCGAAAGCGTTGCAGCCAAATTGACCGGCCATGAGGGGCCAATCACTTCGGCAAAAGCGAAACGTATGCTCGGATATAAGCCAAACTACAGTTGGAGGAGCCTGGTTCCCACAACTCATGACCGGTGATAATCACGCAACTTCGGGAGCCCAACAACCCCACGCCTCTCTGGAAGCCTTTGACGGCGAATCCGTCGTCGCCCTGTCAGAACCTTCATCCGGCTCAACGGTTTATATTGTCCCAGCGATCGGCAGCAACGTTTTTCGTTTCGTGACCAGGGTTGCGGGCCGATCGGTCGAAGTACTTGCAACTCCACCCGACCTGGAAACCTTACGCAAACTGCCGACACGCTGGGGCGCGGGTGTTCTGTTTCCATACCCTGGCCGCGTTCGTGATGATGGTTTTGAGTTTCAGGGTACAACCGTCCGACTCCTGGCTGATCCTGATACGGGGAATGCTATGCACGGCGTTGTCAGAAGGCGGAAGTGGCGGGTTCTGGACATGGGGGCTTCGCCATCACTCGGCGCCTGGGTTCAGACGGCATTGAACAGCATTCAGGACGGCATTTCTCCACAGGAGTGGCCTTATCCATTCACCATTTCCCTCAAGATCCAGTTACTGGACGGGCGCCTGCGCACTGAAGTCAGTATTCGAAACGAGGGTGACAAAGCCATGCCGTTTGGACTCGCATTTCATCCCTACTTCCCAACACCCCTTGGACAAGGTGGGAGCCAGGAACAGTGCGAAGTTACGATTCCTGCAGATGAAAGATGGACGGACCTGATTGAACCACGGGCAAAGGTTGTACCGATAGGACCTGCAGACTGGCCTCGCCGGCCTCTGCCCATAGGCGATATTGAGGTTAACCTGACGACAACTCATGGTGTCATTCGAAACCACTGGTTCAGATTCCACGCACAGGACAGCAGGCTGCCGCGCCTGCTGGGTCGGGTAGTTGATCCCGAAAATCAGGTCGAACTGTCCGTATTGGCAAGCCAGGAATTCAGCGCATCAGTCTTTTACACGCCGCCAGGACTCTCGACAGCGTCTATTGAGCCTCATACAGGCATGCCCAACGCGTTTAACCTCGCGGGGGCCGGCCGGCCCGATCCCGGGCTCGAGGTGCTGGAAGCGGGTCGGGAGTGGACTGCTTGGTATGAGATCGCGGCGTCGGCCCTCAAGGGCGGGATCGCGGAGAGCGAAACTGGTTAGTCTGGTATTCTGCGGGAAGGTTACACAGGATGCCCGACGCTCGCCGATTACCAAAACTGGAACAAGCAGTCAGCAAGTAACCAAAAGGACAGCTGACAGCGGGGCGGTCTCAGGCTGATTACAAGCGTACCGCCAACCGGCCACAGCGGCCTATACTTTGGCAAGATGAACAAGGGGTGGCGAGGTAGCCACCGAAATGAAACTGATTCAGTCAAGAGGTTCAGATAGATGGCGCAGCAAGAATCAATTCCTCGCGCACAGAAACAGCGAGCGCAGACCGTGGACAAGGCATTGCATGTACTGGACGCGGTCGCGGAATCTGAAGAGCCAATTACCCTGACCGAACTGGTGGCTGAGACAGGCCTCGAAAAGACAACCACTCACCGGCTTGCGCGATCGCTCGCCGACGGCGGTCTCCTGCGATTTGACCCCGAGACCCGCAGTTATACGCTGGGCTGGCGACTCATTGAGCTTGGGGCATTGGCCGCGCAGCGGACCAGAGCCCTCAGTGTCGCCGACCAATATCTTAATCAACTTCGTGATGATACAGGTGAAACAATCCATCTTGGTGCTTACGACAACGGTGAAGTTGTCTATCTCGCTCAAAAGAGCAGCAGCGCAGCGGTTGTAGTTCGCGCAAGGATCGGGCAGCGTCGTCCGCTGCATTCCACGGCTATGGGAAAAGTTCTCCTCGCCTTTGGGCCGGATGAATGGCTGTTCAAGTTGTTGAAGGAGCCTGAGTTGAAGGCATATACCGAAAACACGATCAGGGACAAGGAAGAACTGCAGGCTCATCTTCGCAGGGTCCGTCGAGTCGGATTTGCTGTGGATGATGAAGAAATGACCCAGGGAATTCGTTGCGTGGCTGCGCCGATTATGGATTACACCGGCCTTGCTGTTGCCGCGATTTCCGTCACCGGTCCAGCGTTTCGGGTTTCACGCGGGGAACTGGATCGACTTACTACACAGGTGAGCGCTGCGTCACAGGATATCTCGAGCGAACTGGGATTCAGTAAAGGTATCGCGGAGCAAGATAAATCCGACGCATCCGGGACGAAGCCGGAATAAGGTCCCGCCACGTTCAACTCGTGGTGGAGATTGTTAAAGCGCACGCAACCCGGAACGGATTCAGCTCGGCAATTCCGACACGAGATCACAGCGCCTAGAGGATGCCACGGGCCTGTAACTGACTCATTAATTCCTCACCCACTTGCGAACCTTCTCTGAAAAACACAGCGGGCTTGCCCACCGGAGCGTCCACTTCGACCCATTCACCACTCTCTTTCTTACCAAAGCACTGCTGGGTGAACAGGTGCACCCATGTACCTGCAGGAAGGTAAACAGACACGCTTGTCACACCGGGATCGACAACTGGACGGAAAAGAAACTCGCTGCCATACATGTACTGGTACTTCAGCTCATAAACTGCCGGATCCGCAGGAAACTCGAGCATCATATGGCGAATCAACGGAACGCCCCTTTCCGCGGCCTCTGCACCCATCTGCTTCCTGTAGGAGGCAAGCAGCGTGACCAGCGTTGCAAAGTGGCCAAACATTTCGTCGGGCTCGGGAACACCGATCATGGCATAAGCGCCGAACGCAACCAGTTCCAGGCGTCTGGCCCGCAACTCAGGCGTCATGTCGGCACGCAACCGAGGGATCACATCCCCAGGGATGCGCCTGGTCACTTCTTCCGGAAGTTTCGGCAAAACTTCTTCGGGAATGATGGTCCAGAACCCGCCATAGGTATAGATGAAGAACTGGATACCAGACAGTCCACCACTGATCAGTGCGTTGACTGTTGTCTTGAAACCACCATAGTCGTCCCAGGTATTCAACTGATCGCCGGTAAAAAATCCTGTGCTGTACTTCGAGCTGAATGCATAGCCTGAGCGGGAATGAAAGTTGATTTCATCTTCCATCCCGGTTTCCACCAGCACTTCCCTATTCAGTTTGGCGTACTCAACCGGATAACGGTTGTGGTAAGTCGCGGCGTCTTCACCAGAGAACAGCACTGCGTCATGAGGAAGTCCTTCCGCAAAGTCAGACATCCAACCCGATACGCCGACCTTGACCTGCTCCTTCATCAGGTCTTTCATCCATTCGCGAGCGTCGGGGTTGGTGAGATCAATAAAACCAGCTTTGACGATACCTGAAGATACGATGTACGGCGTTCCGTCCCGCTTCCGAACAAGATAACCTGCTTGCTCCGCGAGTTTGAATACATCCCTGCGCAGGTTCTTTTTCTGCTCGCCCGCCTCAGATGCAATCATTGGATTGAAGTAGATAATGACTCGAATACCGCTGTCGCGAAATTCCTTGACCATCTGCTCCCAGTCGGCGTACAGGGTCGCATCTGGCTCAAAAGTCCACCACAGCCGACTGGGTATAAACACATCACCCGTTCTTCTGCCTTGCCAGTCATGTATGTTCACAGAAGTAACAGGAATTCCCAGTTTGCTATAGGCCCGTACGGCATTTTCAATGGTCCTCCTTACGGCTGCCGAACCGCCACCGGCCCCAATCATCATGCCGTCAATCATCCATTCCGGCAGTTGATGCATCCTCCCCGCATAGGCCGTGTAGGACTCGAGGGTTTCCCGGGGAGTAGCGCCGACGAATATCCTGCCCCACATTTCATGGGACCACAGCCCAATCTCCGCAGTGTCTGCTGCACTGAAATCAAATACGCTGTACTCAGTATTGTCGAGTAGCACGCCTCTGCCAAGATTGCTCAGGAAGAAAGGTACCGGTATGTAGGTGCCATAGGAGTGGGTGCCATAATGCGATTCTGTCCTGATCTCATCGACAAGGGCATCAACAGGGTCCATCGGCGCCGGAAATGGTGCAAGGTCAATAAATGAAGTCAGGGGTTCCAACCCTCGCCCGATGCCTTTCTCCATCACGTAGAGTGGGACTCTATGACCTTTCAGATTCTGAAAAGAAAATTGCTCGCCCAGACCAAAAATATATTCCTGCGCTGGCGAGCCAAACCGCATCCAGACCCGGTTAACTTTCTCTGACTCCACTGTTACCCGAAAACAGACTTCCTGTTCGGAAGCGACCTGCACCGCCATGGTGTAATTCACCGATGAACTGGCGCTTTTCAGTACACCTTTAATTTCAAAACCAATCGGCTTGAGAGTCAGCTTCCAGGTTTCAGTGGATTCAAAGCGCTCAATAATTTTCTCCTGCACGCAATAGTCGAGAGGATAATGACCGTGACGCGGCAGCCCGCTGGAATCAATGACCTCCCGGATAGAGCCTTCAGCGTAGCCGGCGGTGATGCAGCCATCCCCGGGGTTGATGCGCAGCACAGGAAGAGGATTATCAACGTGCACCAACTCAACGATCGACCCACTGCGACGAACTGAAAATTTTGAACTGATGAGCATTCTCGCTTACCTTTCTGTCAGCTGTACTAGATCCAGTTGTTCACGAGCCAACTGCAGATCAGCATCCGCAGCGCCAAGCAGCGCTTTGTAGTCCACACTTACGGTGATCATCCTGAACCCTGCACTGGCGTGTTTGCCTGTAAGGGACGCTTCCGCATGGACACCTGCGACGATGCTATGCTCGTTGCACAGGTGAGCGACCCGAAGTCGCGCCTCCTCATAGGCACCGCCATTGTCCAACCCTGGAGGCAGGTTCAGACTAAGACTGAGATCTGAGGGGCCAATATAGACGGCGTCGATTCCGGGCACCTCCAGGATCTGCTCCAGATTCCCGAGCGCTTCGCGCGTCTCGATCATCGGAATACATGCCACCTGGCTGTTTGCTGTCTCAGCGTACCCGGGTCCAGCACCAATGGACACCCGCGTTGGCCCGATACTCCGCGAACCCTGGGGATGATAACGGCAAGCGTCCACAACCCGCCGCGCATCATCGGGCGTATTTACCAGCGGCACGATGATGCCCATTGCTCCCGCATCAAGCATCCTGTTGATTATGGAGAAGTCGTTGCCTGGCACCCTGACAAATGGCGTCACTGACGAGGCATCAATCGCCTGAATCATTGTAACGGCCACCTGATAGTCGATGACTCCGTGCTGCATGTCGAGGCAGACGTAATCGAAGCCCCGATAGGCCATCACCTCGGCGCTGAAAGCGCTGGGGATAGCAAGCCATCCACCGAGTGCCACCTGACCGGCGCGCCAACGTTCGAGCACCTTGTTTGTTCTCACCTGACCTCCTGGCCGCGCCAGGCACAAAGGACAGTTGACTCAATGCGGATGCCTGTCCGTCTGCGTCAGTCTCTTATGCTTATGGCGGTTTGTTCCGAAGTGCGCATTCTAGGTGCTATATTAAGAATTCGCAAGCCTACTTCGCCTACCCGATATCAGTCCGGACACTGCCCGACCCAGCATCCCGCAACAACCAGACCACGCCCCCATCCCAGGACGCCAATAGGTGTGGTTTACACCAATTTGGACGATCCGGGTTGGTTTTTGTGTGACAGGTTCAGCGGGCAATCAATCGCATCAAAGAGTGGCCGGAGACTGACCAAGGTGTCGGCTTGTTTTACACAGCAGACAAAAAGAAAGCGGCACCTGATCAATTTGCCAATTTTTACAATAGGTTAAGAAATATGGCACTCCAATTGCTCTCAGTAATCCAACTACAGCCAATGCAGGTTCTTACCGATGAAACGCCTTATTGCTGCATGTGTATTCTGTCTCACCTTCAACGCCAGTGCCGCAACCGTGACCTGGACTGACTGGCTGAGCGTCACAAGCTGGAATGGCGTCAGCCAGACCGCACACGGCCAACTTGTCAATGGCGGTGATACGGTAGATATCTGGCTGACATCAAACTCGGCCTTCTATGGCTGGGCCCTGAATGGCAGTCCCTACTGGACGGGTCCAGCCTACACCAATGGCATAGTCGACAACTCGCCGCTGGGCCAGGACCAGATCATGCTGGGTGCAGGGGGAACCGCTACCATTACCTTCTCACAGGCAATCGACACCCCCCTGATCGCAATGAACAGTTGGAATTCCAATGTGGTGAACTTCAGCCAGAACGTCAACATTGACAGTTATGGCGCAGGCTATTGGGGTAATGGGGTACCTGTGAACATCACGTCAACCGGATTTTCCGGCAGCGGAGAGTTTCACGGTGTCGTTGCCATGACGGGTGATGTCACCAGCTTTTCAATGACCCATACAACCGAGTACTGGCACGGCCTGACCATCGGCGTTGTAGGTACATCAGTACCGGCACCGGCAGCACTCGGTGTCTTCGCCTTTGGCCTGCTGATGTCAGGCCGGCGCCGGCGACAAACCGCTTTCCATCAGGGAAATCACGGCCAAATTCGCGTCTGATGTTGCCCGGGGAACCTGCTGGCTAAGACACCAGCGGGCTAGTGGAAACGCCCGCTTGATCCGGCGCAGTTTCTCGGAGGCGACTTCATACATTGCTTCGCACACGCGAGGTCAAGGCAGGAGAAGTCAGTCACCGGCATCCTGAACGTTTCCTGGTGCCATCTGCTAGCGGGCCAGCAGGTCAAGACAGATCACCAGCGTGAGCCCGGACGCAATGGCACGCGCGCTGTTCCAGCGTGTCCAGCGAACCCGATAGTCATCCCAGTGTTGGGTGGGATCACCTGTGCCAGGATTGATGCGTGCCAGGGCATTGTTCAGCGGCACATTGACAACAATCGTGGACACAAACATGCCGGCAACATAGATCACACCACCTGCAACGGCGTGAAGCGCACCCGGACCCTGCCAGGACCAGAATCCATGTAACGCCATCAGCGCACCAACCAGGGTAGAACCAAAAAACAGGGGCATGAAAGCTGTTCGCACAATGGTGCGATTGATGGCGTTCATGGCCTGAATCGCGTGATCGGGTTCCAGCCTTGTCAGCGATTTCATGATAACCGCGGAGAAGGTGGCATAGACGCCCGCCATCAGGCCACTGGAAACAGCCAAAACCCAGACCAGCCCTGTAAACACCGATTCTGGCATCAGGCAGTCCTCCTGGTGACAGCCCGATTCCAGGCACCCGCCGCGGCAGCTTTCCTGGCATATTCAGAAAAATCTGTCGCTGGCCGACCCAATGCCTCACGCACGCCTTGCGCCGTACTGGCGCTGCGGCCGTCGAAAAGTTGACCAAAAAGCTCCTGCAGCAGCTCTACCAGGTAGTCAGGAAGATCACGTTCCCGCAATACCTCCAGATATTCGTCGAGCGGCAGTTCGACCAGGTCGATGGCGAAGCCGGCGGCAGCGCCAATCTCCCGGGTACAATCCTCAAACGACATGACCCTGGGACCTGTGACCTCAAAAAGGCGGTTACCCAGTCCGGGTTCCATCAGTGCTGCCACAGCCACGTCAGCAATGTCATCAGCGTCGATAAATGGCTCTCCCGAGGTCCCCGCCGGGATCACAAACCTCCCGCTCAAGACATCGTGGACCATAAAATCCTCACTGAAGTTTTGCGCAAACCAACTGGCCTGAATCACGTTCCAGGTGAGACCACTTTCCTTCAATGCCTGCTCGGCGCGCTGAGCACCAGGTTCATTGCGCCCGGACAGCAGCACCACCTGCTTCAGACCCGCAGCCTTGGCCAGGTCGCAGAAAAGGTGTATCTGGTCTGCGGCCTCGGGCACCGAGAGGTCAGGATGATAGGTCAGGTAAGCCGCGTCCATGCCTTTCAGGGCAGTTGCCCAGGTCTCACTTTGGGCCCAGTTGAAAGCCGGTAGTGTCGAGCGCGAGACGCCACGCGTTGTGACGCCTGCTGCAGAGAGACGCGCCTCCACTCTCCTGCCGGTCTTGCCGTTGGCCCCGACTACCAGTACGTTTGAATGCATCATGGTGTTACTCCTTGTGTTTTCAGTGTATTGACTTAAGTGGATGCAACTTTGCCCGGTGTGGACTGGACAGGGAATCGCCAGGGCGCCATGATTCCTGCTCATTCGTCCAGAATTGCCTGCCATGCCAAAAGCGCGCATTGTGACGCCACAAATTCAGACTGAGCTGCCACCTTCCGATGACCCACTGGCAGCGCCCCTGCGGCTGCTGAAACTGACGGGTGTACTCTATTGCCAGGCCGAATTCACAGCGCCCTGGGGATTGGGCTTGCCGCGCATACCGGGCTGCATGGCCGTTCATATTGTCAACGCCGGCCACTTTTACCTTGATATCGCCGGCCAGCCGTCACGCGAGATTGCCGCAGGTAGCCTGGTGCTGGTTCCCCACGGCACAGAACACGCCCTGCGCAGTCATCCGGGCGCTGAGGTGACGCCGCTGACGGAGATGCCCGTGACCCTGGTGACAGATCGCTATGAACGCATGTCTTTTGGCGGCGGCGGTGCAGCAACCAGTATCAGCTACTGCGGTGTGCGCTTCGATCGACTGGCGGCACAGCGATTGCTTCAGGTATTGCCACTGGTCATTCACATCGACACTTTTGCCCAGGAAAACGAATGGCTGCAGAGAACCGCCAACTTCATCAACATTGAGGCAAACGCCACCTTGCCTGGCAGCGAGGCGATTATTACGCGCCTGGCGGACATTGTTGTGGTACAGGCGATCAGGGCATGGTTCTCCGCCGCTGACGGCCAGCAAGGCTGGCTTGCTGCACTCCGGGACAAACAGGTCGGGCGAGCACTCGCGATCATTCACCGGGAACCGGCGAAAGACTGGACGGTGGAATCACTGGCCAACGAGGTTGCCATGTCGCGCTCCGCCCTGTCGGCCCGATTCAGTGAACTGGTCGGACAATCTGTTATGCAATACCTGACGGAATGGCGAATGCAATTGGCCCGGGAAGAACTGGCCGGAACCCGGCAGACCATTGCCACACTGGCAGAAAAATACGGCTACCAGTCCGAGGCATCATTCAGCCGGGCGTTCAAACGCATCTTTGGCATGCCACCGGGTCAGATCCGCCGGGCGCTGGAATCGGCCTAGGATCACGAATTGCCCCACCCCATGGTATCTGGCATATTGTCGAGGCTGCCGGCGTTGCTACCGGGCCTTTTGCCAGCAGCCGTTGTTTCAAGAGGGATGAATGACAAAGCTGCCAGGGCTTGCGCTGACTCTGCTCCTGTTGCTGCCGCCAGCCGCACGCGCGGGTGAGTGGCAGCATGGTCTGTCACATTTTGGCGACCTCAAATACGACGCGGGCTTCCAGCATTTTGACTACGTCAACCCGGATGCCCCCAAAGGCGGCCGACTGCGTCAGGCAGTCATTGGCACCTTCAACAACCTGCATCCCTACATCGACAAAGGCCGGGCCGCGGCCTGCGTCGATATCGGCTGCATGTTGCCCTATGACATGTTGATGAAACCCTCAAGCGATGAAATTGCATCTTCCTATGCACTCGTCGCGGAGGCAGTCCGCCTGGATGACAATTTTCGCTGGGTGGAATTCCGGCTGGATCCCCGCGCACGCTTTCACGATGGCAAACCCATCACGGTTGAGGATGTCATTTTCACTTTTAACATCATCAAGGCTGAAGCATCCTTTGGCTGGAAAACCTCCTATCGCGACATTGTCTCGGTGGAACAGACCGGTGAGCGATCTTTCAGGTTTAACTTCAGCGAAGACGCGCCACGAACACCACAACTGTCCCGGCACATCAGCATGTTCTGGGTTATGCCCAAACACTACTGGGAGAATCGCCAATTCCACGCGACAACCCTCGAGATCCCCCTGGGTCAGGGCCCTTACCGCATTAAATCAGTCGACCCCGGCAAGAAAATTGTCTACGAACGTGTCAAGGATTACTGGGCGGCTGACCTGCCGGTCAACCGCGGTCAGTACAACATCGACACCATCGAGTACGTCTATTACCTCGACAAGAATGTTGTGATCGAGGCACACAAGGCCGGTGAGTTTGACTTTCGCTATGAAACAGACGCCAAAGCCTGGATGACAATGTACAACTTTGAAGGTTCTGACCGTGGGCTATTTGTGCGCGACGCGAGGGAAGTACGCAGCCCCTGGGGAATCTACTGGGGTCTGCTGTTTAACACACGCCTGCCAAAACTCGCCGACCCACGCGTTCGTGAAGCGCTGACCCTGGCCTACGACTTCAACTTCAACAATCGGGTGCTGCACTACCAGCAGTACAAGCGGGTACAGAGTTATTTCCAGGGTTCTCCCATGGCCGCGGGCAGTACGCTACCGGATGCTGCAGAACTCGCCCTGCTTGAGCCTTTTCGCGATGTCATCCCTCCGCGTGTTTTTACCGAACCTTTTGTACTGCCGGTCAATAAGGGACCAGGACGAAACCGTGCCGCCCTGAAACGGGCCGACGAACTGCTGACCGAGGCAGGCTGGGTAATCAGGGATCATCGCCGCGTCAATGAAGCCACCGGGGAACCTTTTACCTTGAGTTTCCTCCTGGCCAGCATTGATGAAGAGCGTAACGTCATGCCCTATGCTGACAACCTGCACCATCTCGGTATTGAAACCCGGGTTCGCACCGTGGAATCGAGCCAACACCGTTACAGGGTAAGACACCACGATTTTGAAGTGATGGGCATTGGCTACGGTGCACAGAACATTCCCCTCGGCTGGCTGATCAGAAGCCGCATGAACAGCACCAACGCAGCGGCCTTCAATACCGAGAACTATGCGGGCATCAGCAATCCGGCCGTGGACTACCTGGTGGAACGCATCATCGCTGCGGAATCCGAGGAGGAAATGAACACGCTTGGCCAGGCTCTGGACCGGATCCTGCTGTGGAGTTTCTACATCATTCCCAGTGGCTATCCCGCTGCCCAGCGCATGGTGTACTGGGACAGGTTCAACGACCCACGTCGGGCAGAGACGCGCACCGGATATCACGACATGTGGTGGTTTGATCCGATAAAGAGCCTGCAGGTAGATCAATACCTTGGCGCTATCAAAAACGCATCCACCGGACAGTAGGCGAGGAGACGCGAGAACATGGGTGCCTACATTGTCAAGCGTATCGCCCTGATCATCCCAACGCTGCTGGGCATCATGCTCATAAACTTTGTGATTATCCAGAGTGCACCTGGCGGACCGGTAGACCAGGCAATTGCCAAATTGCAGGGCACTGACTCCAGTGCGACCGCCTCTATTGGTGGCAGCGAGGGAGGCCTCGGCAACGCAATCGCCATGGACAGCGCGTCAGGCGGGTTTGATTCTGCGCGGGGACTTGACCCCAGCTACATCAAGGAGCTGGAAAAACAGTTTGGTTTTGACAAACCGGCGCATGAGCGCTTCCTGATCATGATCTGGGACTACCTTCACTTCGATTTCGGCGACAGTTTCTACCAGGACCGCGCCGTGGTGGACCTGGTCATTGAGCGGATGCCCGTCTCAATTTCCCTGGGGCTCTGGACATTGCTGCTCGTCTATATGATCTCCATTCCGCTTGGCATCGCAAAAGCGGTACGCGACGGTACGCCCTTTGACATCTGGACCAGCGCAATCGTCTTCACAGCCTACGCAATCCCGGCATTTATCATTGCCGTTCTGCTTATCGTTTTCTTCAGCAGCGGCGAATTCCTGCGCCTGTTCCCATTACGCGGCCTTGTATCTGACAACTTCGCTGAGCTGTCCCTCATGGGCAAGATACTGGACTATATCTGGCACATGACCCTGCCCATTGTCGCCATGGTGCTTGGCGGTTTCGCCACGCTCACCCTGTTGACAAAAAACAGTTTCCTGGAGGAGATCAACAAACAGTTTGTCCTCACGGCGCGTGCCAAGGGAATGACCCAGCGCCGTGTGCTTTATGGCCATGTATTTCGCAATGCCATGCTCATTGTGATTGCGGGATTCCCCTCTGCTTTTGTTGGCATCCTCTTTACGGGCGCGCTTCTCATTGAGGTGGTGTTCTCGCTGAGCGGGCTTGGCCTGCTCGGCTACGAGGCAGCACTGACTCGCGATTACCCGATTGTGTTCGGCACGCTTTACGTTTTTACGCTGATGGGACTCATCCTGCACCTGATTGGTGACCTTATGTACGTGCTGGTCGACCCGCGTATCGATTTTGAAACACGGGAAACCTGATATGGCCATGAATCCCGTGACCCGGCGACGCTGGGAAAACTTCAAAGCCAACCGGCGTGGCTACCGGTCTTTCCAGGTTTTTATGGTCCTGTTTTTCATTTCGCTGTTTGCTGAGTTGATTGCCAATGAAAATCCGTTGGTCGTCAGCTACCAGGGTGAACTCTTTTTCCCTGCCCTCATTACCTACGCGGAAACGGAATTTGGTGGAGAGTTTCAAACCGAGGCTGATTACCGGGATACCTACGTACAGTCACTGATCCGCCGGGACGGAGGCTGGATGGTGTGGCCGCTCATTCCCTTCTCTTACAACACTGTCGACTACCACATTGAAACCCCGGTACCCGCACCACCTTCAGCGAGGCACCCGCTGGGCACCGATGATGGTGCCCGTTCGGTAGCAGCCCGCCTCATCTACGGGTTTCGCGTATCCGTCCTGTTTGGCATAGTGCTGACTATCTGTTCATCCCTGATCGGCATTGCTGCCGGGGCCTTGCAAGGCTATTTTGGCGGCCGGGTTGACCTGTTGGCCCAACGCTTTATCGAAATCTGGGCCGGCCTGCCGATCCTGTTTGTGCTGATTATTCTCGCCAGCATTGTCGAATCAAACGTCTACTGGTTGCTGGGTATCCTTATTGCGTTCAGTTGGATGGCACTGGTGGGTGTGGTGCGGGCTGAATTCCTGCGCGCCAGGAATTTTGAATACGTCAAGGCGGCACGTGCACTGGGGCTTGGTCACCTGGCCATCATCACCCGCCACGTACTCCCCAATGCCATGGTGGCGGCACTGACATTCCTGCCATTTATCCTGAACGGGTCAATCACGCTACTGACCTCACTCGATTTCCTCGGTTTTGGCCTGCCGCCTGAGAGCGCCTCACTGGGCCGATTGCTTCGACAGGGAAATGCCAACCTGCAGGCACCCTGGCTGGGACTAACCGCCGTCATCACCCTGGGAACCATCCTGGTTCTGCTGATTTTTGTTGGCGAAGCGGTCCGGGATGCGTTTGACCCGCGAAAACTGCTTAACGGCTCGAGGTAAAGCTTCCTTCTGTTTGCGACAGCTGCGGGAGGCCGCTCCGGGCAGTTTCTCCGACAGGATTGTGCCGTCGGATCAGGGTCAGACACATTAACTGCCGCCGTGGAATGCAAGGCTCCCTGGCTATACGGTTATCTTGCCGCGGATAACATCACTCAATTTTTCCGCCATCATGATCACAGGGGCATTCAAATTACCATTGGTGATATCCGGCATGATGGACGCATCAACCACGCGCAGGTTGGTGAGACCGTGAACCTGGGCCGCACCATCCACAACTGCCATTTCGTCTGACCCCATCTTGCAGGTGCAGCTGGGGTGGTAGGCGCTCTCTGCATGTTGTTCGATGAAGGTGCTGATGTCCGTGTTACCGGGCTTGAGTTCATCACCCCGCAGGCCATCAAACGCCGCCTGCCCCACTATCTCCTGGACGATCTCAATGCCGCGCCGCATCACCTGTCGGTCGGCTGCCGTACTGTTGTAATTGAACTGTAGCAGGGGGGCATCACCCGGATCAGCCGTTCGGAGCTTCACCTCACCGCGGCTGGTCGGCTTCATGGGGCCAACATGGACCTGGAACCCGTGGCCATTGTAACGATCCCTGCCGTCATAATTCATTGCAATGGGCAAAAAGTGGAACTGCAGGTCCGGGTAAGTCAGGGTGTCACTGCTGCGTAAAAAACCACCTGTTTCAAAGTGGTTGGTTGCACCGGCACCCGTGTTTGAGAGGTACCACTGCAATCCTACAAACGGCTTGCGATACCACTTGACCGAGGGGTAAATGGACACCGGCTTGCGGCAACTGTACTGCACGTAAAGTTCCAGGTGATCCTGCAGATTCTGTCCCACTCCCTTCAGATCATGGTGTACCGGAATATCCAGTTCGCGGAGTCGGTCAGCATTGCCGACGCCTGATAACATCAGCAGTTGGGGTGAGTTGATTGCACCTGCACACAGGATCACCTCAGCATCCGCATGTATCCGGTGTAAACGACCAGCTTTGTGGTATTCAACGCCAACTGCCCGATTACCTTCAAATACGATACGTGTGGTGAGGGCGCGTTTGACAATCTCCAGGTTGGTTCTGCCCAGAGCAGGGTGCAGGTATGCTCTTGCGGTCGAGAACCGGCGGCCTTTGCGTATCGTGCAATCAAAGCGACCCACACCTTCCTGCACTTCACCATTAAAATCCGTTGACTGTCGGTATCCCGCCTGCATTGCGCCATGTATCCAGGCCTCGTTGAGCACCCCTGCCCCGCGCGCCCTCGCAACCTGCATTGGACCTTCTTCTCCCCGGTACCCCTCGTCACCATGGGGTCGTCGCTCGCTCTTGCGAAAATACGGCAGACAGTGTTCGTATCGCCACATCGACAATGCGGGGTCTGCTGCCCACAAATCAAAATCATGCGGATTGCCCCGCACAAAAACCATTCCATTGATAGATGAGGATCCGCCCAGCACCCGTCCCCTCGGGCAGTATATGCGCCTGTTCGCGAGACCCGGCTCGGGTTGTGAAAAATAGGACCAGTTGTAAGTGTCCGAGGCCAGTACATGGGAAAGTGCAGCCGGCATGTGCAGCCGGTAGTCCCAGCCGTGGTCCGTTGACCCTGCCTCAAGTAGCGTAACTCGTGCATCTTCGGACAATCTGTTCGCGACCACAGCACCGGCAGAACCGGCACCCACAATCACATAATCAGTACTGGTGGCATTCATAGGAAACTGTTTCTCGTCAGGCATCAGCAGCCCTGTGAAGCTCCGGCCAGTATGAAAAATCTCGTAATCGTGACTTGATCGTATGGTAACCTAATGCCCGGGTTCCTGCATAAACGCATGCCGACCAGGTGTCGTTTGAACTCCTTCAGTCTGGTAATTTATCCAGTAACCCCTTCGCCAGCGAATTGAGGTAAACCGCGTGTTTGAATCACCCATCATTTGCCCGCCTGCTCGTGTCGAAAGTGAGTGGATTGACTACAACGGTCACCTCAACATGGCGTTCTATAACCTCATCTTCGACCGCGCGGTTGATGCGGTATTCAACACACTTGATATCGGTGCCGCTTACGTTAAACGCGAGCAGGCGTCCTGTTTTACGCTGGAAGCCCATGTGTGTTACCTGAATGAGGTGGCAGAAGGAGACCTGTTGTCCATTACGTTTCAGCTCCTCGATTACGACCAGAAGCGAATGCACTTCTACCAGGAAATGTACCACGCAGACGCAGGCTACCTTGCCGCAACATCTGAGCAACTCAGCATGCATGTGAGCATGGAGTCCAGACGTAGTGCTCCCTACCCTGACCGTGTGCTCGGATCGCTGGCAGACATGATGAACGCGCATCGCAACCTGCCACGCCCGGAACGCGCAGGGCGCATCATGGCAATCCCTCACAAGGTATAAGGCAGGCAAGTGCAGCGATCACCGATGCTCGGCCTTCAAGCATTAACAGGCAGAGAGCTACAGCTTTCGATCGACTGACAAGCCTGACCGATTGCAACAGACTAACGTTGTTCGGGAATCCAGTCGCTCCACAGCCTGGTCAGAAAATATTGCTCCGACAGTGATCCCGACACGCTGACTGGCGTAATACAGACGCTGCTGTCTGCCACTCGATGGTTCGACAAAACGCAACACTGAAAGCTGCGGTCCGGCAGACCGGCTGGCAGCTTTTTCGGACACAAACTCAAACCCTGAACCCGGTGCCCTTGGGCACTGCACCAACGTTGTGGAGTACCTATGAGAAAGCGTTTTATAGCACTGACACTTGGCCTCGGATTTTCCGTCGCTGTGAATGCCTCACCCCTGGTTGATCACCGCGGATACCAGGTTTGCGAGGCTGAACTGAAAGACCGCTTGCCGCAGAGTGGCCTGGTGACAGACCGTCGATTCTTTTTCAAGGAATCAACTGACAAGCGAACCTACTTTATCAACGCAACTGTCTGGTCCGATCTCGCGGAACGCGCCGCCGTCACGGCAACCTGCGAAACAAGCCCCAATGGTCGTGAGGTCATGAACCTCGAAATGCGGGATGGGGAATTTGCTCCGGGTCAGGACCAGGTGGCACTTCGCTGACCCAGCATCGGGCGCGAGCGGCTTGTGTCGGTCCGCTCGCATCCGACTTGTGCCGCACAACCGGCAGCGCACCTGCCTTGAACCTTTCCAGCCAATATCCTTGCCAACTTCCGGCCACGCCCCTGCAGAGCCGTTCTGATACCTGATCTGGTCTTCGGGCCACGCCGCCAACTGTTGGTCAAAATTCTTTCCGGGATGTTACCCTCAATCGGCTCTCGTCTCACCCCTGTTTGCTTCAATCGGGGTATCCTTTAGCGGAAGCGCGGCCGCGATCAACACTGCCTCAAGCCGCGAGCGCTAGGTCGCAACCTGTTCAGGCAGGCATTGTTTCCCGGCATAACCTGCAACCTGACGGTGGCAGTTAATTGGAACTCAATTGATCGCGAGGCGTGTCGGACCAACAACGGGAGCAGGCTACTTGAAACCTTACAACATCCTCTTTATTACTACCGACCAGGAACAGTCGTTTGTCGACCTGCCTGAAAACCTTGACCTGCCCGCGCATGAGCGGTTGCGGGCGGGTGGTACCGCTTTTACCAACTTTCAGGTTAACTCAACACCCTGTGGGCCATCACGCTCAGTAATCTACTCGGGGCAACATACACAACATACGCGTTTGTTCGTAAACCCCAACGTACCCCCGCATCCAGAACTGCCGCGGGACATGCCCACTTTGGGTAGCATCTTTCGTGAACTGGGTTATTACACGGCCTACAAGGGCAAGTGGCATCTTTCACACATCAATCACGGGCTCGACTTTGACAGTCAGCGATTCCCAACGACCACAGGAGCACTTGAACCCTGGGGTTTCTCTGAATACACCCATGATGGCGATCATCATGGCCACGCCTGGGACGGCTTCTGCAATGACAACGCCATCGCCGCAGATGCTGCCAACTGGCTACTCGGCCGCAACGGCAGGAAACCTGGTGACCAGCCCTGGCTGATGGCGGTGAATTTCATCAACCCACACGACATCATGTTTTTTGACGCCACGGGGAGAATGGCAGAAGAGCGCCTTGATCCCGTTCGGGTGGCCCCTATGCTGCCGGAGCCGAACGCCCCCATTTACCGCGACCGACTCGATCTTGTCCTGCCAGCAAGCTTTCATGATGACCTGTCAAAAAAGCCATCAGCACACAGGGAGGACCAGCGGCTTGCCGACCTGATGTACGGCAGGCTCCCGCTTGCTGACGAAGCAAGCTGGCTGAACCACCGCAACTATTATTTCAACTGCATCCGCGATGTTGACCGGCATGTCCTGACCCTGCTGGACGCACTGGAGAAGAGTGGCGACGCCGCCAGGACCATTGTTGTTTTTACCTCGGACCACGGCGAAATGGCAGGCGCACACGGCATGCGGCAGAAAGGGGCATCCATGTACAAGGAGAACCTGCGCGTCTCACTGATGATCACTCATCCCGATATTACCGGTGGTGTAACAACCGGGTCGATGGGCACATCCATCGACCTGATACCCACCCTGCTGGAACTCGCCGGCGCGGGCCCTGGGAAAGTCCAGGACCGATGGCCAGGGCTGAAAGGTGTCTCACTTGCTGACGCACTCACGGGTCAGCTTACGCAAAGAGACAGCCGCGGAATGCTCATGAACTACACTGCTACACTGGCCTGGGATGTGGATTTTGTAGAAACCCTGTTTCGCTCCCAGGTGCGTGGCGCCCCGACGGAAGAGGAAAAGAAAGTGCTCGGCGCTGGCCAGCGGCTTGACCGGTATGCCTGTTATCGCGGCATCAATTCGGGCCAGTTCAAATTCGCCCGCTACTTCAAGCCGGCTGAGCACCACATACCCACCGACTGGGCCACGCTCGAAGGCCACAACGAGCTCGAACTGTACGATACGGCTGCCGATCCTTTTGAGATGAACAATCTGGCAGCAGACACCAGCCACAGGGACCTGCTGCTCTCGCTTAACACGCGGCTGAACGAACTGATTGCATTGGAGATAGGTGTGGATGACGGGAGTTGCTACAGCAGGCGGCGCAGTTACCGGCTGGGTGATACCTGAGGGTTTGCTGTAATCCTGCACTGCCCCGACGCCAGCATGCGCTCGGCGCGGTCCACCAGTTCTGGCAATGAAAGGCTGTCCGTGTGCAGAACGTTTGTACTGAAGCTGTCCAGTACCCGCTCAAACTGGGGGTACATCCTCTCCAGAATGTCACCCATACCGGATTCAGCACCATCACGATGGCTGATGCGTTCTTCCACGGTAGTGCGCGAAGCGTGCAGTAACAGGTAATCGAATGTATCAAACTCCCTGAGCACCAGTGGAAACAGCCAGGGGCCAAGTACACCTTCAAGGATCACGTCATATCCGCCACCGGCATAAACGCTGGCAGCACTGCAGTAGGCTGCAACAACCGTGTTGTTCTGCTGCTCCGCCGCCGGCGTGGAGGGGTCAATGATGTGGCAGACAAAGTCAAAGAACCGGTCAGTTTCAATCAACACGGCCCGGGACCGCCGTCCTGCCAACAGCCTGGCGAGTGTGCTTTTACCTGCACCGGGGGTACCGCTCACAAGCAGGGGGGTCGGCATTATCAACTACCTGGGCGTTTGCATCAGACCTGAATGTCGCATTCATCCAGTCACTGTTCAAGGATCCACGAAGAAGGGTACATTGGCATGCGCTGCCGAACGATTCGGGTCGCGCGCATAGACAAACAGCCGGTAGGCGCCTGGTTCTCGCGGAGCCGTAACCCGTGCCCGACCGTTCCCCGCGGGCTCAATCAGCCCCGGCAGCGAAACCGGCACGTACTCCTTGTCCCCACCGACCTGCGTCGCGGTACTTTCGCGCATGATCTGCCACTGGTATACGACAGGGTCCTGGTCGGGGTCTTCGACCCAGACCTGCGCGGGATAGACTTCACCGGCCTGCAGACGAACGCTATCCCGCGCCGTTTTGCCGTTAAGCAAGAGTTGCTTCAAAGCCGGTGACCGGTTTTTTGGCCATGCCGACTTCCAGGCATAATGCAGAGCGTCAACTGCCTCGGTAATTTCCCCTTCCGGCGTGAACATGCCATACCAGGTTGGCGTCCGCTCCTGCTTCTGCCCCCAGAGGAATGCGTAGGAGCCAATTACTCTACCCTTGAATGGCGTAATGACCTCACGATACCCTTTCAGGTAGTTGGCCGCCTTCTCGTGACTCGTCAGTTCCACAGGTGCACCCCAGGCAGTTTGTGAGGTCTCCCAGTGACCAACGGTTCCGAACTCGGTCACCATCAACGGCATAGTGATGTCGATCTCATTGAACAACCTGGGCAGTATAGCCAGCATGCCGTAAACCTGAACGCTCAGAAAGTCCAGATCCGGCGCCCGCGTCCTGATCAGTTGATACATCGAATCGCTGATTCCGGCGAGCGCGGTGGTGGTTGGATGGTTGGGGTCAAGTTCATGAATCATCTTTGAAACATCATTAACGGCATCCCAAACCCGGGGGTTGGTGTGGTCGAAGTTGAGTTCGTTGCCAATGATCCACGCAAGCAATGCTGGATGATCCCTGAACTCGAGCACCTGGCGCCGCATCTTTTCAAACTGGGCCCGAACTGCTGCCTCATCATCATAATCAAAGCCATGGCGCTCTCGGACCATGTTCAGGCACAAGGCCACCGTCAAACCGTTGGCATGGGCTGCATCAAGGATGCTCCCGTCACCTACATGCCAGGTTCGGATGGAATTTCCTCCGTACTGCCTGACCAGGTCCAGTCGATAGTCTGATGAACCGACTCCCTTTACGACATAGGGTTTGCCCCCACGGTAGAGTTCATAACTGCCCGGGCCACCACGGATTTCAACCTTCACCGGTTGCCAGTGCTCCCGGTCCAGGGCGGTTGCGGTATGCCCCCAGAACAACATGATGAGAAGAAGCGAACGTTTGACCATTAATGCCTCCTTACCAGGGATTTTTCAATTTCCTCCAGCGACTGCCCCCTGGTTTCAGGCACAAACCTGTTGACAGCCAGTAACCCGACAGCCGCAAAAGCGCCATAAATAAAGAAGGTGTAGGTCGGTCCGAAATGCGTCAACTCCCAGGGAAACACCAGTTGAACCATGAAGCTGCACGCTGAGTTAACGAGGCCAACAAACGAGATCGCAACACCGCGAATTGTATTGGGAAACAGCTCTGAAAAGAGAACCCACATCACCGGGCCAATGGAGACGGCAAAACAGGCAACAAAACCCAGTATCCCTGCTATCACCCAGGCGGCGTTAATCTGCATGGACTCACTGACAAGCTTGTCTACCACCTCAGTGGCCTGATCTCCCAGGCGCTCGTTCAAGGCCGCCCGGAAGGCTGCTTCATTCCCATAGGAAGTTTCCTGCATATCAACCAGCAGCACCGCTGATTCCAGTTGGACCTCCTTGAGTGAAGCTGGTTGCAGGCGGAAGTCAGCCGCGGAAAAACTGAACGCCAACAGAAACATGAACAGTGTTATCCCCACCAGCCCAACCTGCAGAAGCCGCTTTCTGCCGATCCGGTCAATGGTCAGGATCGCAACAACTGTAAACACCAGGTTGACCAGGCCCACCAGCACTGCCTGCAACAGAGCGCCGTCCGTATCAAAGCCGGATCGTTCAAAAATCAGGGGTGCGTAGAAAAAGACGGCATTGATCCCCGTGATCTGCTGCAGCACACCCACCGTCAACCCGGCGAGCAGCACCAGCCGTAAACCCGGGCGGAAGAGCGCAAAGAGGTCAGCCAACCCGGACCTTGTTGATCCATTAATGGACGCATCAATGAGGGCCTGTTCCTTGCCAGCCTCCTCATAACTGCCGTTAAAGCGTGTCAGCACCAACAGTGCCTCCTCATGTCGCCCCCGCAGCATGAGCCAGCGCGGGCTCTCAGGTATCCACTGGAGCGCAACCAGGTAGATGAATGCCGGCAACATCTCCACACCCAGCATCCAGCGCCACAAAACCTGTTTGTCTATGACGGCATCTTTTCCGTCGCTGGCCATCTGAAGCAGGGCGTAGTTGCTGAAAAACGCAATTGAGATTCCTGCCACGATGTTCAGCTGATTGATGGAGACAAGACGCCCGCGAAGAGCCGCCGGCGCTATCTCGGCAATGTACATGGGAGCAACAATCAGCGCCGCACCGACACCCAGCCCGCCAATCATCCTGGCAACCACCAGCACCGTAAAACTCGGCGCCAGGGCACAGGCCAGTGCAGATACCAGGAAAAGCAACGCGGCCAGCTTGAGCACAGGCACCCGGCCAAAGCGATCGCTCAGCGGACCCGAAACCAGCATGGCCAGGGTGGACGCCAGCGTCAGCGAGGCGACACTCCATCCCAGTTCGATTTCTGTCAGCCTGAACTCACTGCGCAACTGGTCAACTGCACCCGAGATGACCGACGCGTCAAATCCCATGAGAAAGCCACCCAGGGCTACACTGGGGGTTACCGTCAGAAGGTACAACCGGGGTGAGATCATGCAGGCAATTCCGTGATTACCGACAGGGTGGTCTGGCTGTCCGGGCCTATCCAGATCTCAAACTCACCGGGTTCAACAACCCAGTCCACGCCGTTATAAAAAGCGAGGGTTTCTCGCTCAACAACAAACCGGACAGTTGTCCTGGAACCTGCGGCCAGGGCAACGCGGCGCCAGTCCTTCAACTGCTTTACTGGTCGGGTCACACTGGCGACCAGATCCCTGATATAAAGCTGGACCACTTCGATCCCGGACCTGTCACCTGCATTCAGCAGGTCCACGGCCACCTCCAGGCTGGTCGATCCCGGTAAAAAGGACCTGATAATACGCAGGTTTTCGTAGACAAAACGTGTGTAGGTCAGGCCAAATCCAAACGCAAACTGCGGTGAAGGAGGCTGGTCGAGGTGATAGGAGGTGTTACCGGTAGAGTACTGGGGCGCTTGAGGGGGAATCTCGTCAATAGCCATCATCGTGGACGCTGTGGCCGGGCGCCCCGTGTTGCCCTGGTCGTAGTAAATGGGGATCTGACCCACCACCCGGGGGAACGAGACCGGCAGCCTGCCAGAAGGTGAGCTGTCTCCTGCCAGCAGTTCTGCCAGTGCTGGTCCGCCCATGGAACCGGGATGAAAACTGAACAACAGCGCGTCGGCAAAGGGCAGAACGTTTTGCAGGAGCAGGGGACGACCGGCCATGATGATGACAACAACAGGCGTACCGATCCTGCTGATAGCCTCCAGCAACTGTTGTTGCGCCCCCGGCAATGTGATGTCGGCGCGGCAGTGCGCTTCACCCGACAGGATGGACTCCTCGCCCAGCACCACAATGGCAAACTCGGACTCTGCAACAAGCGCCCGCGCCGCATCAAAACCGTCAGTATTTTGATCCCGACTGTTTGCAAGCACCGGCGCATACAGCAACCTTTTCCCCAACCTGTCGCAGAGCGCCTGGCGCACCGATACACTCATATCGGCGTCCGCATCAAACACCCAGGTGCCCAGCTGCTCGTAGGGTTGGTCCGCCAGGGGACCAAGCAGCGCAACTTTTCCGGCTTCTGCGAAGTCAATCGGCAGCACATTGCACTCGTTCTTGAGCAACACCACACTTTGAAGCGCAAGCGCCCTGGCTACGCGGATCGACTCGTTTATAGTGTCATGTTGCTTCCTGGTTGACCGGACCGGTTCAAAGAGGCCAAGAGCATACTTGACCGCAAGTATCTCCTCTACCAGACCGTCAATTACCGCTACGTCTATCTGGCCGCGCTCCAGCAGACCGGAAATATGCTCACAATAGGCATGGCTCGACATATCCATGTTGATGCCCGCAGCCAGCGCCAGCGCAGTTGCTTCTGTCAGGTTCCCGGCTACACCGTGGTCAATCAACTGCGCAATGGCCGCCCAGTCACTGACCACAAATCCCTGAAAATTCCACTCTTGCCTCAGGACGTTGCGCAGAAGCCAGCGATTTGCGGTGGCTGGCACACCATTCAGGTCAGAAAACGACGGCATGAGTGAAAGTGCACCGGCTTCCAGCGCAGCCATGAAC
Organism: Pseudomonadota bacterium; assembly: GCA_047947185.1. Lineage (GTDB taxonomy): Bacteria > Pseudomonadota > Gammaproteobacteria > Pseudomonadales > Azotimanducaceae > JANQJA01. Next base: position 3,649,947 of record CP170502.1, on the reverse strand, counting down.
GGGGGCAGGTAGACGTTGCGCAATTCAATCTCGGGGATGTAGGTCCGGTTGTAATCACGACCGCTTTCGCTGGCGCCATAACCGGCAAAATGTTTTGGACAACTCAACAGTGGCGTTGCCGGATCCTCCTGGAACCCCCTGACCATGGCCGCCCCCATTCGCGAGGTCAGGAGTACGTCTTCACCAAAACACTCCGCGATACGCCCCCAGCGTGGATCCCTGCAAACGTCGAGCATGGGCGCAAAAGTCCAGTTGATACCTGTTTCAGCTGCCTCCGCGGCGGCGACACGGGCTCCTGCTCTGACAAGGTCTTCATCAAAGGTAGCCGCCTGCCCCAGCGGAATGGGCCCAACAATGCTGAATCCGTGGACCACATCGCGGCCAATGAGCAGTGGTATGCCGTGGGGACTCTCGTCTCTTGCTACCCGCTGGATCTCCTCAATCGCGGCGGGTTCCACAACGTTCAAAACGGCTCCCACCCTGCCTGCCCGGATTTCGGCCGCCAGATCTGCCGAGAGCCTGTCACGCTCGCCGCTGAACTGAACCATCTGACCAATTTTTTCGGCCAGCGACAGCGAATTCAACAACGCCCTCGCGCGCTCGCGTGCTGCTGCCAGTCGCTGCTTCAAGAGACCACCCCGGGGCCTACCTGGGCGGGCCGGATGACTGACGGACTATCAACTCACAATCGAAGGGGGCGTCTGGCACCACCACCGATTCGCCACGCAGTTGCCTGATCAGCATTTGTGTTGCGGCTTCCGCCATCTCTATGATGGGCTGCCTCACCGTTGTCAGGGGTGGCCAGACATGACTGGCAACCGGCGTATCATCAAAACCGATGACAGTCAGGTCGCCCGGCACCTGCAGCGCCCTCTCGTGTGCTTCAAACAGCACACCCGCAGCCATATCGTCGTTGCTTGCAATGATTGCTGTCGGTCTTTCCGACATGGACAACAGCTTGCGTGCCGCGTCACGGCCAGACTCAAAGTCAAAATGTCCAGGCTTGACCAACGACCGGTCGTAGACAAGCCCGTGGTCCTTCAGACAGCGTCGGTATCCCCGCAAACGCTTTTCCGTGGCGCCATGATCAGGATGCCCCTTGATAAAGCCGATCCGGGAGTGGCCCTGCTCAAAGACGTAACGCGTGACCATATAGCTGGCCTCTTCGTCGTTGCCAAGCACGTTAAGTGAACCCTCACCTCGTGTTTTCGCCGCTATGAGAGCAGACGGCAGTGCGAGTTCCTTCAACAGCATCTGTACTTCATCGATATCACCGAGGGGAGCCGGCAGAATGATGCCATCCATGCTGGTCTGGATGCTGAACTGGCGAATGTTCTCCGCGAGTGCCCTGTCAGGCAAAGTCACCGGGCGCAGCAGCAAGGTATAACCTTCCCTTTCACAGGCGCGGAGTGCCCCGTTCAGCACATCCTTCATATAGCTGAACTCGTGCGGATTTTCGTACACTAGCCCCACCACGTAAGACCGCCTGCCCGATAGCCCACGCGCGGCAATATTGGGCCGATAGCTGAGGCGTGCTATGGCATCCTCAACCTTTGCCTGCGTCTTCTCATGTACGCCTGCTTCGCGATTGACGACTCTCGAGACAGTCTTGATGGACACACCAGCGAGGGCAGCCACGTCAAAGATCGTCGATTTTTTACGGGAGGGTCCAGGCGCCATTACAAAAATGTCCGTTCAGCAACTAGCCGCCTATTGTACCGCACCACGGCGAGCTTCCAGTTCCGCGCGGATTTCAGCAGCACGGTCTTCCGTGATGGGAAACAGCGCAATCATCCAGATGGCGATGGCCGAGCCCAGGACCGGAACAACAACATCAAAGAACCGCATCAAAAAGATGGTTTCACTGGATTGGGTGCCACCCAGCGCCACATCAAAACCAGTAGCGTTAAGCAGGAAACCACCACCCGCAAGTGCAGCCGCCATGCCAAGCTTCACAACCCACCAGTAAATGGAGCCAAACATACCCTCACGACGTTCTCCGGTTTCCAGTTCGTCGAGATCGCAGACATCCGCCATCATCGAACCCATCAGGGTAAACAGCCCCCCCAACCCGAAGGCCATGAGCGGTGCCGGTAATAGCAGCAGCCAGGGGATTTCGGGGTTGTAGCAGAACCACTTCAGGCAATACCCCACCATTGCCACGCTGGTGGTAAAGAAGAACGCCCGGCGTTTGCCAATACGGGTCGCAAGCCAGGTGACCAGCGATATCACCACAAAAGTAGAAATGGCCGACAGGGTGCCAGACCAGCCGGCATACTCTGCCCCGAGGGCCTGATCACCGGCGAACACGTAGTAGATGATCACGTAGAACTGGAACGACGAGATCAGCATGAATCCGTTAAACACCAGGAAGGTTGCTGCACAAAGTTGCAGAAAAGGTCGGAATTGGATAGTAATCAGAAAACCTTTGAAGAATTCCCGCAGGTTACGCAGCAAGACTGAGCCCCTGGACTCCTTCACAGATAGTGCGTGCTGGGCCAGTTCCACCTGGGCTACCGCCTGATAGCGCTCACGCAGGAAAATTGCGGGCAAAATGCCAACACCGATGGCCACAAGTGCAACAAGGGCCGCAAGTGTGCTGGCACCATCCATCAGGTCATCAAACAGGCTGAGCTGCATGAACCAGAGGAACCAGGGAGAGACCAGGTAAGCTATCTGGGAAATGAAATTCTGCACACCCATGACCCGGGTACGCTCGTGGTAATCGGGTGTCAGTTCATAACCCAGCGCAACCCAGGGTGTGGCAAACACGGTATAAGCCAGGAAGAAGACCACGGAACCCGCGAGGAAAACCCAGAAATAGAAGTCTTCACTCTTGCCCACCGGTAATTGCCACAACAGGAAAAACACTGTTCCCGCAGCAATCGCGCCAACAAAAATATAGGGCCGCCGTCTACCCCAACGCGAACGCGTGTTGTCAGAGATGTACCCCATGAGGGGATCAGTGATAGCGTCGGTCAGCCTGGGAATGGCGCCCAGCAATCCCACCAGGGCCGGGTTCATCCCCAGACCCAGGTTCAGCACTATGGCCATACCACCGATGGCTGCTGCCAACAGGTTGTTTACAAATCCGCCAAAACCGTAGATTACCTTCTGCGGCAGGGGAATTCTGTCTTCTGGTGCCGTTTCGTGTGCAGGAGCAGACAAGGTCATAGTTTCCGGAACTAGGGCTACTTGAACAGGGAGGGCCAGAACCCTCCCCACAAAATTCAGTCAGACGTCAGAAATTGGTTCTGACGCCAAACTTGTAGATAGGCCCATGATCCTGTGACAGGAACAACATGTTCGGGTAGCGGACGTACAGTCTTGTCGACTCATCCGTAATGTTAGACACATCAAGGAAGAAGGTTGTCGCGTCGTTAAAGCGGAACTGATATGAAAAATCGATCTGCTTGCGCTCCTCAACATAAAGGGGCTGTTCATAGTTGCCAAAGCCGGCGACAGTCTCACCACGATAGTTGAGCGCGAGACGTGCCGTGTGACGATCATCCTCGTAGAATACCGAGAAGTTACCGGAATCGCCCAGGCCCGGCAGGATAAACTGTTCGCCGATAGCTTCCCGATCAATGTCGACGTCACCGCCGCTGATCTTGGTGAAGTTGAATTGCACACCAAAAGGAGTCCCACGGAAAAGGTGTTGCAAGGCAACTTCAAATCCGCTAACGGTACCCGAGTTCATGTTGTAGGGTGCGGTGACCTCAAAACTGGCCAGCGGATCAGCGGCGGAACCGTCAATATAGCCGGGATCACAGCGCCACCAGCCATCGTAGGCACACAGGGCATCATCCGCGGCACCGTCAGACCAGGGATAACCATTGGATACGTCAACCCCGGACTGTATGCCCAACGCAACCCAACCCATATGCTGGAAATCATTCATCCAGCCCTGGGCCCAGAGCGCCTGCTGGGATACGCAGTCCCCGGTTGCACCCGGATCCCCGGGAACACCAGGGTCCGGCCGACCGGCGTCAATCCATGCCTGAACACATGTCCGTGCCTGAATGCCAATGGCAGACTGGGCTGGATCCGTCAGGCCATTAAAATTCTGGCCGCCCTCTGTCCTTGAACCGATAAAGTCTTTGATTTTCTTGCGGAAGTAGTTCACCGCCAGGTAACTTTCGTCTTCGTAATACCATTCGTAGCTGAGGTCAAAATTGGTCGACTTCAGTGGGTTAAGGTCCGGATTGCCAGCGGTTGCTGTTGGCTGGAAGAAGTCCCGGTTGCCTATGTCAACCTGTGAGCTGAGGTCAAACAGGTCCGGTCGGGACATGGTCTGGCTGAAAGACACACGCAGGACCTGATCTTCGGTCAGGCCCAGTGACAACGCCAGGCTCGGCAGAACCGAGTTGTTGCTGCCAGACCGTGGAAGGTCAGCCGAGCCACTGCCGTCGTTGACCCCAACCAGACCCGCAATCATGTCCCAGCGCAATGTTGTTGGCACTGGATAGTAGCTGATGGACGTGGTATCCGATTTTTCATAACGAAGACCCGCCACTATATCCAGTGGCATGTTGCCGATCTCGGACGTCATGTTGACCTGGACAAAAGCCGAATCGAGGGTCTCAATCACGCGATCATTATGGTCAACATCACCCGGACCGCAACATACCGCGCCATCGACGTCGGTCACACCCCCATTGTTGGTTGCAAAAGCGCTGAGGGCTGCGGCCGGGTCTATCCTGTAGTAATAACTGGTGCCCAGAGCCGGACTGAATGAATTCATGAAGTCACCCAGTTCAGTGCGGACAAACAGCGAGTCATCGTAGGAAGCCGCCGTGGGTCCCATGGCGGCGTAGTTTGCGATACGCCTGACTTTCGTGAAAGCGTTGTCGACACGAGAGAGACCAAATTCAACGGAAGAAACAAGAAAACCATCAAAATTGTCCCAGCGACCGGTAATCTGGTACTGGTCCATTTCATTTTCCTTGTAGCCGTCCCGGATAGTTGCATTGGTGGCGAGGTAGTTTCCCGGGCCAAATACGGTGTCATAGGAGAAGGTGTTGATCCCGCTACTGCCGCCGTTGGTGTGGCTGATTACGCCCTTGTTGTCGGTCGTAAAGCCAATCGAATTATTCAGTTCACCACCATCCACGCCAGCGGTGGAATGGTGTGTGTCAAACTGCAGCACCAGGTGCTCGTTAACCTGGTATTCCAGGTTAAATCCAAGCGATTTGTTGGTGTTGACCAGCGTCTGCCAGATCAATTCGTGGTCATAAGACCGGTTGCCGACAGTCACGTCGGTGTAAACGCCGTTTCGATCAATGATTGCCGTGTTGGTGTCCCAGCCACCCAGCCAGGAGCCAAACATGACACCTTCCGCGTCGAAATCCACGTTGGAGTAGGTATAGTCGACCGTCGCGGTAACGTCGTCAGTGACCCTGAACTGGAAGGTCGCCTGGGCATTGGTCCTTTCCCGGTAGTTGTCCTTGATCTGATAGGCGCTGGGTTCCTGGTAGAAGGTAAAGCCATCCGCGCGGGCGTTGTTGTTGGTGTAAGCCGGGTTACTGGAATCCACACGCAGATAACCCTCGGTCAAGGCAAGCAACTCCGGCGTGATCCAGTTTGACTCCCGGGTACCCTCTTCCCGATTGCTTCGTTCCTGGTAGGAACCGGAGAAAGAAAAGCCCCAGCGATCCTGGTTGGTGGCAAAGAGGAACGCTGTCTCAAAAGGTACTCCACTGTCTTCGCTGGTTGTGTCTTCAACCAGGCTGAAGCTGAGCGAACGTTTGGTGCCACTAACAAGCAGGGGTTTGGTTGTCACCATGTTAACGGCTGCACCAATGCCGCCCGAGGGCAGGGAACTATTGGCAGATTTGTAGACCTCCACGGCTGAAATACCGGGGGAGGCAATATCACCGAAGTTGAACGACCGCCCGCCTTCATAGACGCCTGGCGCAGTTGGCATCTGTCGGCCGTTGAGGGTGACCAGGTTGAACTCGGGGCCGAATCCGCGCACTGCAATTTTCTGGCCCTCAACATTGCTGCGATCAATAGCGATACCCGGCACGCGGGCCAGGGATTCTGCAAGGTTACCGTCCGGGAACTTGCCAAAGTCTTCCGCAGAGATTGCTTCCATGGTACCCACGTTGCTTCGTTTGATACCAATAGCATCCCTGAGGCTGGCACGAATGCCATAAACCATGATCTCTTCCATGACGGGCGCATCAGTGCCTGCATCTTCCGCCAGGACCTGGTGCGACATGCCTGCCAGCACCAGCGCAATGCTTTTCACTAACGTTTTTCTCGACAACATCGGCTTCCCCCTTAGGTGACTTTATCTTGTTGATCGCCAACCTGTTGCCCCGGCTGGCCAATCCTGCGCATTCTGCTTGACAACGCTGTCACTGAAGTTAATGGCACCTGACAACGTTGTCAATACCTAGGGATAATTTGAATAGGCCCGTTTGCCAACACGTCTGGACTGATAATTTAGCTATTTCAGCTCAAATGGCTGGTGCGTGGTCAACTCTGAGCGGCCTGGTAGATGACAGCGTTGTCGTCCCGTTCTATCATGCGCCCCGTAACAACGAGGGAAAACCATGAGCGCCACCAGGATTGAACAGATAGCGCCCCCGACACAATTGGAAAAAGCCACGGACCTGGATGGCATGGACTGTTATGCCATCCACAACGTGGACGCAATGGCGGATTTTTTCATGAGCCTGGCATCCGCCAGCGATCACTGGCTTTTTGTCTCATCCAATGGGGGCCTGACCGCAGGTCGTGTCTCGCCCGATACCGCTCTGTTCCCCTACGTTACCGTGGACAAAATTCACGACAGCACCCTCCACACGGGCAGTCGTACCCTGATCAGGACTACCGACTCCCGTGGGGTTTGCCTCTGGGAACCATTTAACCGTGAACAATATGGTCGCCACACGATCGCACGCAACCTGTACAAAAGCCTGGCGGGTACACGCATCAGTTTTGAAGAGCTCAATTACGATCTGGGACTGACGTTTCGGTATAGCTGGGATTGCAGCGACCGCTATGGATTTGTCAGGTCTGCGCAACTGATCAATTGGGGCAACAGAAAGCATAACCTGGAAATCCTGGATGGACTGCAGAACCTCCTGCCTGCCGGTACACCCGCTCACAGCCAGGCGAATACCAGCAACCTGGTGGATGCCTACAAATGGAACGAACTGGACGTTGATACGGGCCTCGCGCTCTACACGCTGTACTCAAATATCACCGACCGGGCTGAACCCAGCGAATCACTCAGGGCCAACACGGTATTCTGTCTGGGCGCTGGGCAGGCACGGGTACTGCTCAGCGCCCGCCAACTGGAGATCTTCCGTAAAGGTTTTGCGCTCGAGACCGAACAGCATCAGCGTGGACTGCGTGGCGCTTACCTTCTGAACATGCAGGTAGTGCTGGCGCCGGGCGCAGCACATCGCTGGCAGATTGTGGCAGACGTCGAGAAAACACAGGTTGATGTATCACGCATCAAGCACGACCTCGCCGACCCGGCAGCTTTGTCAGAGGCGATTCATCTGGACATCAAAAAGGGTCACGACCAACTCGATCGCATCATCGCCCGCGCTGACGGGTTTCAGTCCACCAACGAATCAACCGTCCAGGTCCACCATCAGGCCAATATCCTGTTTAATGTCATGCGCGGTGGAATCTTCAGTGATCAGTACAGGGTCAAACGTCAGGATTTCATACAATCAGTGCGGCATTTTAATGAGCCGGTTTTTGAAGCCAACCGCACTTTTCTTGAGTGTCTGCCAGCAACCCTGGACCTCGGCAGGCTGCTCGAAGGGGTTCGACTGAATGGAGACCTGCAACTCGAAAGACTCTGCTACGAATTTTTGCCCATCACTTTTGGGCGCCGGCATGGCGACCCCAGTCGCCCCTGGAATCATTTTACGCTCAGGTTGAAAGACGCGGCTGGCGCCCCACTGCTGGCCTATCAGGGGAACTGGCGGGATATTTTCCAGAACTGGGAAGCCCTGCTGCTCAGTTATCCCGACTTCATCGGAAATACCATTGCCAAGTTCGTCAACGCGTCAACTGTAGACGGCTATAACCCCTATCGCATTACGCACCTCGGCATCGACTGGGAGACAGAAGATCCCGATGACCCCTGGAGTTATATCGGTTACTGGGGTGATCACCAGATCATCTACCTGCTGAAGCTACTGGAATTGTCTGAGAAGTTTCATCCTTCTCGGCTGCAGGAACTGCTGGCAAGGCCCGTCTATTCCTACGCCAATGTGCCCTATCGCATCAAGGTTTTTGCTGACCTGCTGGTCGATCCGAAAAACACCGTGACCTATGATGAAGCTGCCGCAACGCTTATCGAGTCCCGTGTCAACGCCATGGGTGCGGACGGGAAACTGGTACTTGATCGGGACGGGCAGGTCTACCTGGTGACGTTGCTGGAGAAACTCCTGGTACCGCTGCTGGCAAAAGTCAGCAACCTGGTACTGGAGGGCGGGATCTGGCTCAACACGCAGCGACCGGAATGGAACGATGCCAACAACGCCATTGTCGGCAACGGACTTTCCATGGTGACCTTGTACTATCTTCGACGGTACGTGATTTTCCTCAAAAGGCTCATCACAACACCCCAGGCAACTGTGACCCTGTCCGCGGAGGTTGGTCAGTGGCTCGACGACACCGCAGGCGTGTTGGCAGAGACCCAGGCCACTCTGGCGAAGGGTAAAACCTCGCCAGAACTCCGCCTGGCAGTATTGAGACAATTGGGTGAAGCCGCGTCATCCTACAGGGAGCAGGTTTACAACGCTGGCTATTCCGGAAAAGTGCAGCGGCCAGCGAGCGACATTCTGGCTTTGCTGACATCAAGCCTTATGGTCATTGATCACAGCATCGCTGCCAATCAACGGGATGATCACCTGTATCACGCCTATAATTTGCTCCAACTCGATGGTGAGAGACTGGAGGTAGCGCACCTCTACACCATGCTTGAAGGCCAGGTTGCGGTACTCAGTTCTGGCGCCCTCGCGCCCGCCGACACCATCAGCCTGCTGGAGAGCCTGTTTGCCAGTAACCTGTATCGCCCCGACCAGAAATCTTTCATGCTTTATCCCGACCGGGCTTTGCCCGCATTCCTGGAAAAAAACCGGTTGTCCCGGCAACAGGTTGAGGCCATCCCACTGCTCGCTGCCATGGCTGCCAGGGGTGATGAACGATTGATATCACAGGATCTGGACCAGGGATTCCGATTCAACAGTGATTTCCACAATGCAAACGATCTCCGGTCTGCCCTCAACAATCCCGGCGATATGGATCCACAACTACTGGAAACCAGCCGGGAGGACATTCTGGCGTTGTACGAGCAGGTTTTTCAGCACCGTGCATTTACCGGACGCTCGGGCACCATGTTTGGCTTCGAAGGCCTCGGATGTATCTACTGGCACATGGTCTCGAAGTTACTGCTGGCAATCCAGGAGTGCTACCTTGCCGCCAGAGATCAGCAGGCTGAACCGGAGCAGATAAAGGCACTGGCGACATACTATTACAGGACCCGGGAAGGACTTGGGTTCAACAAGTCACCAGAGGAGTATGGTGCTTTCCCCACAGACCCTTACTCCCACACACCAGGTCACGCCGGCGCCCAGCAGCCCGGCATGACCGGGCAGGTTAAGGAAGAAGTGCTGACGCGGTTTGGCGAACTGGGCATTCGCATTAGAGCCGGTCAGGTGGAAATTGACCCCGGCCTGTTGCGGAAACAGGAATTCCTGTCTCAACCGGCCGAATTTCGTTACCTGGATGTCAGCAACGCGTGGCAAAAAGTCAGCCTGCCGCCTGGATCACTGGGTTTTACCTGGTGCCAGACACCTGTCATCTACCGATTGGGGGAAGCCCCGAAATCGCATCTCACACTACGTTGGCGCAATGGCAAATCAAGTGAGGGCCTGCCATTAAAAGTTGACCCGGCAACCAGCGAAGCAATTTTCTCCCGCGATGGCACCCTGGACAGGATTGAAGTCACTATCTCCGAATCATGCCTGTTTTCTGATACTCCGCCCGACCAGGCACAAACCAGTTGACTCGCTAACAGCGGAAACGCCTATCCTCTGACAAGGCGCTGCGCTGGCAGGGTGCACCTGCGCCCTTCATTACATCCCGACTGATGAACTGACGCTGCCGATATTCCGGAAAAACGGATTGCGTTGATTCCCAGCCGCCAGGCCATTACCCGTCGTTTGACATGTATTGTGTCCGTATGGTTTTAATGGTCCAGCACTTGGAGGGATACCAGGGGCAACATGACAAGACTGCTCTCAATCTGCACGCTATTGCTGGCCACGCTGACAGCACAGCCAGTGCCAGCACGTGACTATCAGCACGGCGTTTCCTACATCGAGCCCCTGAAATACCGCAGCGACTTTCTCCACTTCGATTACGTCAATCCCAATGCCCCGAAGGGAGGCACCATAAGATATCCTGAACTGGGTACTTTCGATTCGTTCAACAACATTCTCGACAAAGGCAGGATACCGCTTGGCGTCTCCTTTCTTGGCAGCATGAATCTGCTCTATGAACGCCTGCTGGAGCCTGCCATCGACGAGAACGCCAGTTACTACTGTCGACTTTGCGAGGGTATTGATGTTGCTGCCGACCTGGGTTCGGTGGCCTTTCGGCTACGTGAAGACGCACGCTGGCATGACGGTAAACCGATTACGGTAGCGGATGTGCTGTTCACATTCTCCACCTACAAGGAAAAAGGTTCTGCGGGTATCAGAACGGCCTTGCTTGACCTGCAAAGCGTGGAGCAGATTGGCGAGCGCGAGGTCCTGTTTACAGCGAGGCCTGGCGCAGAATCCGGCATCACACTGGTCTTCACCATTGGCAGCTTTCCGATTCTGCCCGCGCACTACTGGGAAACGCGCGACATCACAAAAACGACAGTGGTGCCACCGCTGGGTGGCGGTCCTTACCGGATCGGCGAGTTCGAGACAGGCCGCTATATCGTGATGGAAAGAGTCACTGACTACTGGGGTGAGGCGATTCCCGTGAACCTGGGCCGCAACAATTTTGATCGGGTCAAGTTTGACTACTTCCGGGATGAAGCCATTATGCTCGAGGCCATCAAGGGTGACGTGCTGGACGTTCGCCACGAAACCGTGTCCAAGGCCTGGGCTGGTGAATACAACTTCCCTGCTGTCAAAGCCGGTTACGTCAAGAAGGAACTGGTCAAGCTCAAGAGGCCCTGGGGCATGTGGTGGCCTACGTTCTGGAACCTGGATCGGGAACGCTTCCAGGACATCCGCGTTCGCGAGGCCCTCTGGCTGTTGCACGATTTCGAGTGGTACAACCGGGTTATCCTGTTCGGCTTCTACGACTATGCCCACAGCTTTTTCTACAACTCGCCAATGGCACATGAGGGGTTGCCATCAGAAGATGAACTCGCCCTGCTGGAGCCATTTCGAGACCAGCTCCCGGCACGCGTGTTTACGCAGCCCTATGCCGGCCCTCAGTCAACCGGCTACGGTGTCAATCGCGACAATCTCAAGCGGGCCATCAGGCTCTTCGCAGAAGCAGGCTGGGAAGTGCAGGACGGCAAGCTTGTGCACAACCAGACCGGCGAGCCCTTCACGATAGACTTCATTTTTGTCTCACCGGCCCTGCTGCGCAGCAAGATGCCATTTGTCTATGCACTACGCCGGGTGGGCATTCTCGCAACGGCCCGATCGCCGGAAGTTTCCAACTGGCTGTTTCGCATGCGTAACGGGCACTTTGATGGTGGCTCTGACAACTACATTCCCGGCAACACACCCGGCCTTGAACTGCGCAACCGGTTCAGCTCTGGTGCGGCTGATCTGCCGTTCGCCCAGAACTGGGCGAAAATCAGGGATCCCGCCGTTGACTTCCTGATCGAGAAGGTCAACAGCGCCAGCAACGCACGGGACTTTTATGCCGCAACCAGGGCCCTTGATCGCGTGCTGCTCTGGAACTTCTATTTTATCCCGGGCATGGCACAGCCCGGTTATCGCCTGGTGTACTGGGACAAGTTTGGCCAGCCCGAGGGGGATCATCACCTCAGCCGTTCCGGCTGGCTTGACACCTGGTGGTGGGACCCGGAGAAAGCAGAGCGTGCCCGTCTCGGCATGCAGGCAATCCTGGGGAACTGAGTATGGGCATCTATATCGTCAAACGGCTGTTCCTGATTCTGCCTACGCTGTTTGGCATCATCCTCGTCAATTTTGTCATCGTACAGTTTGCGCCGGGCGGGCCCATCGAACAGATAGTGGCACAGGTCACAACCGGCACCATGTCCACGACATCCGGCATCAGTGGTGGCGGAGACGCCGGCGTCAACAGTGCAGCGGTGGAAACCGGTGGACAAAGCCTTGGCAGCTACGGCCTGGACCCGGACCTGATTGCTGACCTGGAGCGCCAGTTTGGTTTCGACAAACCGGCACACGAGCGTTTCCTGGAGATGCTTGTCGATTACCTGCGTTTTGACTTTGGCACCAGCTATTTCCAGGATCGACCGGTTCTTGACCTGATCCTGGAGCGCATTCCCGTATCCGTCTCACTGGGCCTCTGGTCGATCCTGCTCATCTACGGCATCTCAATTCCACTGGGTGTCGCCAAGGCCGTCAGGGACGGTACACCGTTTGACTTCTGGACCGGCACGGCTATTTTTGTGGGCTACGCCATTCCCGGCTTCCTGTTCGCAATTATGCTGATTGTCATTTTTGCCGGCGGGAATTATTTTGACCTGTTTCCGCTGCGCGGCCTTGTTTCTGACAACTGGGACAGCCTTTCCTGGCCAAATCGCATCAAGGATTATTTCTGGCACCTTGCCCTGCCAATTACCGCGCTGACCATTGGCGGGTTTGCCGTGCTCACCATGCTCACCAAGAACTCCTTTATCGAGGAGATTGGTAAACAGTTTGTGATGACTGCCCGTGCCAAGGGGCTTACTGAGCGGCGTGTTCTGTATGGTCACGTTTTTCGCAATGCCATGCTGATTGTGATTGCCGGGTTCCCCAGTGCTTTTATCGGCATCTTTTTTACACAGTCATTGTTGATTGAAGTGATCTTCTCCCTGGACGGCATGGGCCTGCTGAGTTACGAGGCAGTAATCAAGCGTGATTACCCGATCCTGTTTGGCACTGTATTCTGCTTCACCTTGATCGGGCTCATCATGCAGTTGATTGGCGATCTGATTTACGTGGCGGTTGATCCCAGGATCGACTTTGAAGGGAGGGAAGTCTGATGTCGCCCGTAAACGCACGTCGTTACGCCCAGTTTCGCGCGAACAAGCGTGGCTACTATTCACTCGTCATTTTCGCCTGGCTGTTTGGCATTACCCTGTTTGCTGAACTTGTCTCTAATGACAAGCCTATTGTCATGCAACACCAGGGTGAATTGTGGCTGCCAGTAATTTTCACCTACACCGAGCAGGAACTGGGTGGCGAGTTGCCGATTGAGGCACAGTACTGGGACCCATTTGTGCAACAGCTTGTTGCAGACAGTGGTGGCTGGATGATCTGGCCACCCATACCTTTCAGCTATGACCAGCCTGATCTTTACCTGGATTCAGCCGCCCCCGCACCACCGTCAAGTCGCCACTGGCTGGGTACGGACGACAGCGGCAAGGATACACTGGCACGTCTTATCTATGGCTTTCGGCTGTCGGTACTGTTTGGCCTGGTGCTGACTTTGTTCAGCTCCATCATTGGTGTCACGGTCGGCGCCCTACAGGGATATTTCGGCGGCCTTGTTGACCTGTTAGGACAAAGGATTGTTGAACTCTGGGCCGGCTTGCCCGTGCTTTTGATACTCATCATCCTGGCGAGCCTGGTGGAACCCAGCTTCTTCTGGTTACTCGGTTTACTGACGCTGTTCAGCTGGATGTCGCTTGTCGCCGTGGTACGGGCAGAAGTGCTGCGCACGCGAAACTTTGAATACGTCCGTGCGGCACGGGCACTTGGTCTCGGCAACCTCGAGATTCTCAGGCGCCATGTCTTGCCCAACGCAATGGTTGCAACCCTGACTTTCCTGCCGTTTATTCTGAGCGGCGCCGTGGTGACACTGACCGCGCTGGATTTCCTCGGGTTTGGACTGCCTGCCGGCTCACCTTCCCTGGGGGAACTGCTTGCCCAGGGCAAAGCCAACATTCAGGCACCCTGGCTGGGGCTGACAGGATTTGTCACGCTTGGCACCATGCTAACCCTGCTGATCTTTATCGGTGAGGCAGTCAGGGACGCACTGGATCCACGTAAGATGATAGCAGCAGTGTAAGCTGCACCGGGTAACCGGCGGGAGTGTGTAAAGTGATGGCAGACCCCTGGGGGATAATCCCGCCAGGGGTCTGACCAGGCTTTACATCGTGACAGTCACTCTTGCATACCAGAGTGCGCCACGCGGGTCGTGCAGCAGTGTTTCCATGGCCCCAAAGGTATAGATTGGGTCGGGCATCGTATCAAAGATATTGACCCCGCCAATGGTCAGCTTCGCTTCGCGCTGATCCGAACCAAAAATTTCGGTCAGGTTGTAGGTATAGGTCGCGTCGAAGTAGGTTTCTGCCGGCAGGAAATCCGGGTTGCGATTATCCCCGGAATCCTCATAAACCTTGCCGACGTAACGAGCCAGCAATGTGGCGCTGTGGTTACCCATGGTCCAGTTCAGGCGGCCATTGATTTTCCATTCGGGAATGGGTGGTATCTCGGGCACGGTATCATTGCGATTACCGGCCGCCTCGCAGGGCGGGGTTACGCCAATCAACTGGTCGGCCAACGCCTTACCGCCATCTCCCGGACAGGCCTCATTCGGGTCAATGGTGAGCTTGTACGTAAACGAACTCACATAGGTACCGGTCAGGCTGGCCGTAAAGCTGCCATACTCACCACCAATCACAGGGATTTCCGTGGATTCGAACCGGTAGCGGAGGTCAAAATCGAATCCCTCCCAGACCATGGATGCCGCGTTGATTGCGCTGGTGTACACCTCAATGATTTCACCCGCGATGTTGCGCCGGATTGAGGATGTCTCACAGCCATCCCGCAGCACGGCCCTTTGTGCCACGGGCGCACAGCCGATCCAGGCTGCGCGCGTACCGCCACCGTTGATGAAAGCCTGGTAGCGCAGGTAATCCTGGTCAATCACCTGGGGGGCGCTGATCCGCGCAACGCGGTCAGTAAAGTCGAAGTTGGTGAAGTCCATACCAAACTGCAGGTCCCCGTCTTCCAGGAAGTTCAGCGTGAAACCGATGTTCCAGACGTCAGCCGTTTCCGGGGAAAGGAATTCATTGCCGCTGAAAGTTTCAGTGCGGAAGGTACCCTCATCCGCCATACAGTCAGGTGACAACTCACAGGTCCGGTCGCTCATGGGCCGCAGGAAAGACGACGCCGGGGTGAACTGGGTCGTGAGCGCCGGACTGCGGAAGGAGGTGCCCCAGGAAGCCCTGGTGGCAATCCACTCACGTGGTTCCCAGCGTACCGAAACCTTCGGGTCCGTCGAATTCAGCGCACCACCCGAATCTTCCCAGCGGACCGCTGCCGTGACGTCCAGAATACCAAGTTCACCACCGCCCAGGATCGGGAAGAAAAATTCGCCAAATGCCGCTTTGGTCTGGCGACTGACATCAATGTCAAAGGCACAGGCATTGACCCACTGGTCACAGGCGTTGGCAATGTCATTTTCATCCCGGACGATGCGTACGTCGCGATACTGCAGACCGGCTGCCATCGCCAGCGGCCCTGCCGGCAGTTCAAAGATGTCACCCGACATCACGAAATCCACCACATCGTAATAGTCTTCATCAATGTTTTCAGCGTTGAACGAAATCTCGTCAATGGCAAACTGGCTGACATAGCCCGGATCGCCTACGAATCCCATATCGGGATCTGGCAACCGAGTAAGCGCATTGCCATCACAGATGCGGTCGACACAGCGGAACATTCTTGTCGCGAACGGGTTGAAATACTCATTGCCCGCAAGACCCAGTTTCCCATTGATACCGTCAACCACATTGCTGAAGATTTCATTCTGGTTTTCCGGGTCTGATCGCCCATGGAACTGGTGCGTATAGAAAAGTTCGCCGGACCAGGTGGTATCAGGAATGCCAAACCGTACGCCACCACGCCATTGGTAGAAGTAATCCTGTCCACTGGTAGATGCGGCACCGGCGCCGGTAGGATGATGCTGCGAGGGGATCGGATCCAGTTTACCCTGGATACGAAAGCCTACCGCATTGACATCTTCATTAAAGGGAATACCCGAGGCCGGATCAAACGGTGTGGCCGTCAGTACCACCGCATTTGCCGTGTTCCCATGTGCACCCACATCGGCAATCCCGTCACCATTGGCGTCCCGCGCGGGTATGGGGGTGCCAAACCTGTCAAAGAGCAGGGCACCGGTGCCATCAATCGCCTGTTGTGCAAACAATCGTTCGCCATCGTCAATCACGCCATCACCGTCAAGGTCTGAAAAGGCGCGCCAGGGGTTGCCGGGCAGGTCACCCGGGATGGGCCCAAGTTCGGCAAAACGCCCACCAGGGTTGGAGGGTGAACCCCGCCCCAGGGCATCAGAATTGGCGAAACTGAATTCCGCCTCAATTGTGACGTTGTCGCTGAGGTCATGCGAGGCAAACGCCCAGCCGGTATAACTCTCAAGTTCGGTGTTGTAGTCCCAGAACTCTCCAAACTCAAGGAAACACCGCTGCGAGCGGCCATCAGCACGGAATTCGCCCGGTCGGCCGGACATATAATTTCTCTGGGCATTCAGGTCGGTTCCGCCCGGACCGTTGTTGGCGCCACATCCGGGGTCAGCAAGCCTGATAGCAGCCCCCAGGGAACCATCGGGATTCCTGGTGGGTACCGACCAGGTGCCCGGATTGCCCGTACTCGAGGCACCATATTGCTGGTTGTTGTAGGCTGGGCGGTCACGCCACTTCAGCGTACCCCGTTCCCGGTATTCAAACGCGGCCACGAGTCTCGTCGTCTCGTTACCAGTTCCCAGTTTCACCTGCCACTGGTGTTCATCATATTCACCTGACTCCTGCTGGGGGGTCATACCCCAGGCTTCAATTGCCAGCCCTTCAAAATTGGTGTCGGGGATAAAGTTCACTACCCCCGCAACAGCATCTGAACCGTAAATGGCCGAGGCCCCGTCCTTGACGGTTTCAATGCGGCTGATTGCAATTTGTGGCAGCAGGTTGTTCACGTTCTGCGTCAGCGTGCGCCGGCCGTTAACCAGCGTTAGCGTTGCCCCCGAACCGAGCCCCCTGAGATTGGCATCTGAACTGAGCCCCTCCTGGAATATCCTGGAAGTTGCACTCGTCACAAAAACCGTTCCGTAGTTGAACGTCTGGTTCTTGACGATGTCACCCATGTTAGCCATACCCTGCTCGGCAATGTCGATGGAATCGAGCACATTGAGCGGATTGGCGAGATCAAAGTTTTCTGCGCGTTTGATGTAGCTGCCTGTTACCACAACTTCTTCGATGGATTCAGCCGAGATGGCTACCGAAACCGGGGTTGACACCCCGACAAGTGAGGCAAAAGCGAGCGTTCGCGCGCAATACCAGTTACTGGACATACGCATTCTCCCTCTATCTGATTATTGAAGTGCTTGTGAGCACCCCTTTATTCTGTCGAGTACCACTGTCGCCTCCCGACAGTTATCTTATACCGCAGTCGGGCAAAAACATGAAATCGACACAGGTGTCGTTCCACAGGAAATTGTGGCAAGCGTTTGTGGTGGCGCAGGCGTTGCGGAAACCTGCTGCTTTGAGCGGCGTCGGCGCGCGAGGCCGCTGTTTTTCTAGGGTTGCAGGAACGCAGGCGTTAATGCTCGACGATCAGGGATGGGTGCAATCCCTTGCCGGAATCACCTTCTTAGAAATCCATGGCATAAAAAGCCGCACAGTTATAAAAACTGTTTCTAACGAAGGATCATATTTTTCCCGGTTGATTAGGGAACAGTGAAACACATAAGGTTATCAGCTGTTTTCCAGTGAACGCCGCCTGAGCCGTTGCATGCCATGCAGCCAACGATCGATATCGTCACCCTTGCGACGCACGTAATCCTCCACCTCGGGGTGTGGCAGCACGTGGAATCTTTCTTCCCGCAGTGTCTCGACCACCACCCGGGCCAGGTCATCCGCCTCAATAATGCCGTCAGTCTGGCCGTCCCCCAGTCGCTTTGGCGCCATGGCCGTATTGACACCCTGGGGACACAACACCGACACCTTGATGCCATCGTCAGCATGGGTGATGGCGAGAAACTCAGCGAGTTTTACAGCGGCGGCCTTGGTGACGGTATAGGGTCCAGAGCCAATGGCAGCGAGCAGGCCCGCCGCTGATGCTGTATTCAGCAGGTAACCATTACCCCGTTCAATCATTGAAGGCAGCACCGCACGGGCAGCATACAGGTGCGACATCACGTGCAGTTCCCATTGCTTCTGCCAGACCTCGTTGGGCGCATCTGTCAGAAGGCCCGTACCGCCGGCACCGGCATTGGAACAGAACAGGTCTACACCGCCAAACTTGGTTATCGCGGCCGCGGTGAGTGCCTGGATATCCGACTCACTCGTAACATCACACACCATGCCGTCACAGCCAAGCTCCGATGCTGTGGCATCCACAGCATCTGCATTGAGATCTGCCAGCATGACGCCACGGGCACCTTCAGCAAGAAATGCTTTTGCCATGGCTTTGCCAATGCCCCCGCTGCCGCCCGTTATGACAACAGCTTTACCCTGTAACTCCATCTGTTGAATCCCCTTCTTTTTTAGTGGTGGGTGAGCTCTGTGTTCTACAGATCAACCTCATTCTTTTCTTTTGGCATCATGGAAATTGCCATGGGTGCAAAATGTTCCATGTCGATATCAATCAGGTAAGGACCTTCCCTTTCCATGGCTTCAGCAAGAACGCTGCGGAACTCATCAACGCTACTCACGCGTTTGCCCGGCACCCCCATGCTCATTGCCATCTGGGCAAAGGCTACCTTGCCGAGGTCTGTTTCGTTAACTCGTCCAAACCGGTTTTCCTGCAGCCAGCGCAGCACGCCGTAACCCGAATCATTACAGAGACAGATAACCAGGGGCACCCGGTATTGCGCGGCTGTCGCAAGTTCCGTTGCATGAAACATGAAGCCGCCATCACCGTGGACAACCACGGTACGCTTGCCAGTGGCGATCGCGGCACCAATACTGAGCGGCAGGCCAGGACCAATAGCACCGGACGTGGGGTTGATGGAGGTGCGAGGCGCAAGGATGGGAAACTGCTGGTTGCCCCAGTTGTACGCAGAGATGGTCTGGTCCCGGACAAAAAGGCCGTCGCGCGGCAGTTTCGCCCGGATGGCGTCCATGATTAATGACCAGTCGGCCCCCAGGCGCTCACGCATGGAAGCGCGCACACCATCCCTTGCCTCAAACACAAACTGGTTAAACTGGGCATCATTCCTGGAAACGTCGGTGATGGCGCTGTTGATTGCTACAAGGGCAGAACGGGCATCAGCTACCATGCCTATAGTCGCTCGATGAGTACGTCCCACCACGTTGCCATCAATATCAACATGAATCAGGTCACCCGGTGGGACCAGCGCCTGTCCCTGGCCATCCACGCCCACGGTAAACCGTGTTCCTACTGCAATGGTCAGATCGGCATCCTGGATGGCGCGATAGATGCCCGCACTGGTGTAGTAGTTACCGATACACAACGGATCATCCTCGGCAATGGCGCCACGGCCGCCCACGGTGGTCAGTACCGGTGCGTCCAGCGTCCTGGCCAGCAACTGCAACTGCTCGCTTGCCTCGCCGGAGATAACCCCGCCGCCGGAGACAATCACCCGCTTTGATGCAGACCTTATCCTCGCTGCAATGGCTTCGACTTTTACAGGGTCCGGCGGGTAGGCGGCAGGCCCCGGCAGGCCCATTTCGAAAGGTTCAGCCCCGGCATACTGCAGGTCAATAGGAATCTCGATGGCACCCGGCGCGGGACGCCCTGTGTACATGTCATCGATCACGGCCTGCAGGGCTGGTCCCAATTGCCTGATATGACGTGGGCTTTCTGCGCGGCGACAGACGGTCGCCAGCATCGCAAGCTGGTTTTCCGCCTCGTGCACGTACCCCAGGCCCTTGCCGTAAAACGCGGTTTCGGCCTGGCCCGTGATCACCAGTACCCGTGACGACCCATAACTTGCCTCGTACAGCCCGGTCACCGTATTGGAAGTACCGGGCCCGGTAGAGGCGATCATCACCCCAAGTTTACCGGTCGCCCTGGCATAACCGTCAGCAGCATGCGTACCGGCCTGCTCGTGCCGGACATTGATGATCCGGGTTTTGCCCAGTCGGTTTATCGCGTCCAGCAATGGCATGTTATGGATTGAGACAATTCCAAACACGTGCTCAACGCCCAGTTGGGCCAGTGCACTGGCAACAAGGTCCGCGCCCGTAAAGGTCATGCTTCCGCTTATCCTATGCCCAGCAATTCAACCCAGTTGCCATCCGGATCTTCAATCATCGAGATGCGTATCCCCGGACGGATTTCGGTCACCGGTACGGCAACCTTGTAACCGGCTTCTGAACAGGCAGCGGTGGCCTCATCAATGTTGCTCACACTGATAGTCCAGTAGCGATAGCCGGTGGCCCCGTTTAGTCCACCTGGATGCGCCTCAGCTTTTGGTGGCCTGCCATGCACAACGATCTTGATGACCGAAGACCCGCACTTGAGCCGCGTCATCTTGCCACCACCGCCCATGTCCATTTCGCCATCGGGCGTGAGACCCAACGTATCGCGGTAAAACTTCAGCATGGGTTCCGCATCCAGCGTGATAATGCCGAGGTCAATAGAATCTTTGGTAATCTGGAGGGTCATGACTGTTTCCTTGTGTTAACGAGATCACGCCAGCGTTCCGTAAAATCTGGCTCATAAGCATGCTCGGGCGCCCCCCGCACCTGTTCATCAAGCAGGTGGGCGTCGTCGCCTATCAGGATACGCCACTTGTCAGCCTTGACGCCATCAAGTATCACTTTGGCAGCCTGTGCCGCGGTTGTGGGCGCATTCTCGCGGAAGGCGACACCCTGCTGGGCAATAAACTCGCGAATCTGGTCCAGCGATACGTCCTGTACCGGGAAGCCACGCTTCACCATAAATGCCCTGGACGCCTCAAGTTGTTCTTCGGTCATTTCCTCGGGTGATGGCCCTCCCATAATGGTCCGGCTGTTGATGCCAATGTCGGTACCTATGTGTCCAGGCATCACAACAGAGGCCTTCACGTGTGGTGCGTTGAGCCGGAAATCACTGACGAGTGCTTCGGTGAACCCTTTGACCGCAAACTTTGCAGCACTGTAGGCGGTGTGAGCTGTTCCCGGGCCAAGTGACGCCCAGAAGCCATTGACACTGCTGGTGTTCACCATCCGCCCCTCGTCACTGGCGATCAGCAGCGGGAGGAAAGCGCGGGCACAATAATAGACACCATTCCAGCAGATGTTGAATGTACGCTCCCAGTTCTCCCGGGTATCGTTGACAAAACTGCCGCCACCACCGATACCGGCATTGTTGAACAGCAGGTTTACATGATTGGTCCTGTGTGCTTCCTTGACGTGATCGCGCCAGGCCAGCACCTGTTCCTCGTTCGAGACATCACATCTGAAAGTGCTGATGACGCGCCCCTGGGCCGCTTCTGCCTCACACAGGCGTTTCGTTTCTTCCATGTTTTCGACAATCACGTCGCAAATGGCAACGTCACAACCCTCGGCAATAAGCTGCCGCGCCAGTTCCCGTCCCATACCCGTGCCACCACCGGTAATGACGGCAATTTTCCCGCTGAAGTCTTTCATTATTGAGCAATTCCCACTTGAGTTTTGTTGTGCCGACACTTTGTGGCAGGTGGCGCCGTCGTGTCAAATCGAAAGTTCTCAGGTTGAAAACCGTGGGCCCGGGCGGCCCAACCCTGCACCTGCCGCAGGTCGAGAGCAATATCCAGTTCTCCATGGCGGCAAGCACATGCCTCATGGTTATGCCCTGCCCGCCCTAACGTCTGACGATACAATGAAGCCGTCAATCGGTGCTGCAATCAGCCGCGCAGATGAACCGTTGGGCAGCATCCAGCAACCCTGGTTGGGCTAATCGACAAGGTTTGGGATCACAGACCGAGAAAGGGACACTAACCAGACAGGGCGTGCGCGAACAGCGAGGCCCGATCACGACCCGCGTCTTTTGACTGGTAGACTGCCCTGTCAGCATATTCAACCAACTGGTCAAACGTTGAGTCGTCAACATAGTCGGATGTTGCAATACCGATACTGAAATTGATGCCAAATTTCCGCTGGTCATCCAGCTTCAGCACTTTGTCCCGTACGCGCATCAGAATTCGCTCGCTGACCGCAACCGCTGTCTCCTCCGGACAATCACCAAGCAGTACCAGGAATTCATCACCACCATACCGACAGACAACATCCTGGGGTCGAAGCGCTGCGCTGAGTATCCGCGCGGCTTCCTTGAGTGCCAGATCACCGGCCGGATGCCCATAGGTGTCGTTAACTTCCTTGAAGAAATCAAGATCGACCAGCATGACGCTGACGGGTGTCCCCTTACGCTGGGCACGATTCACCTCGGTTGCAAGCATGTGCGCGAGACCACGCCGGTTCCAGACCATGGTTAGTGGATCTATCAGGGAAGCGCGCCTGACCTCATCGAGTTCAGCGGACAGTTCTTTCTGGCTCTCGTACAGGGAGGTGATCTTCACTTCGTTTTCAACCCACCTGGCCATTGACGCCAGGGTATTGGCTTCTGCTTCGCTGAACACCCGTGGGCGGCGATCAATGACACAGAGCGTGCCGATGTTCTCGCCATCCAGACTCAGGGGCTGACCGGCGTAAAAGCGAATGCCTGGGTCCCCAAGGACCAGCGGGTTGTCGGCAAATCGGGCATCGGCGGTCGCATCCTGAACAACCAGCGCAGTGTTGCTGGCAATGGCATGGCCGCAAAACGAAATCTCTCGCGGTGTTTCCGACACCGCCAGTCCCTGTGCCGACTTGAACCATTGCACATTGGCCGCAACCAGTGATACCAGCGCGACAGGTACGTCAAAAATCTGCGTGGCAAGTTGGGTAATCCTGTCAAAACGCTCTTCTGCGGGCGTATAGAGCAAGCCAGTGGCCTGCAGCGCTGCAAGCCGCCTGGCCTCGTTCTCCTTATCCAGCGTGGGCGCTTCTTCCATGATTCAGGGCACGGCAATCGGACAGTTTGGCCAATAAAACACCAGTGACAGCCCGCGTCAACCTGTCAATACGCAATATCATCCTGGCAGCAGGGGGCAGGTTAGTGACCGTCCGCAATACCTGGCCTACCAGGGACTTTAAACCCGTCGGAAGCTCACAGGATTCGCTGAAACACTCATCCCACTCGACTCGGCAATGCCAAAGTCCCGGCCTCAACCACTTCCCGCCAAGATGCTAGAATCGAGGTGTTGCAATCAGGCATGAGTAACATGCAAACGCTGAAAGTAGGTTTCCTGTTGATGCTGCTCGCGCCAGGGTTGGCGAGTGCCAATACGGGCACCGACGACAAATCGTC
Organism: Pseudomonadota bacterium; assembly: GCA_047947185.1. Lineage (GTDB taxonomy): Bacteria > Pseudomonadota > Gammaproteobacteria > Pseudomonadales > Azotimanducaceae > JANQJA01. Next base: position 3,626,416 of record CP170502.1, on the reverse strand, counting down.
GGTTGAAGCACTCAAAGAGCGAGTCCGGCAGGAACCGGCTGACCTGGGGGCCTGGTATCTTCTGGCGAAGTCTTACCTGGGCTTTGGACAGCCGATCCAGGAGGTAGCACCAGGCGTCAACCAGAACCTTGAGGATTCCGGTGCCTTCTACGACGACGCACTGAGACGCCTTGAGCAGGGTGAACAGGTCGCCGCACTGATACAACTCAAGAACGCCATCAAAGCAGACGAGAACAATCTCGCCGCCTACCTGTTACTTGCCGAGACCTACAGCGACATGCGATCTCCCCAGATGGCAGAGCAGTACCTGCGGGAATCACTCCTGCACGGGGCTGACCCGAATCTTGTCATGGTCCCTCTCGCAGAGGCACTGATCGCCAGCGAACAATACGATGTTCTGATCAATGATCTGCCCCTGACCGGTCTGCCAGCATCGCGAAAGGCAAGACTCCGTGCCTTCCACGCCCGCGCTTATGCCGGCCTGCAGCGATTCGAGGAAGCTCGCGCGATGCTTGAGGCTGCCCTGCAGGAGGACCCGACGCTGGTGCCGGTACACCTTGAATCGGCTCGCCTCTCGGTAATACTTGGTGAGCTGACCGAAGCCCGGCAATCGCTTGCAAAAATTAGCGATGCGGGGGAGTTTGTTCCTGACTACTGGTTGTTGCGCGGTGAGATTGCGAGATCCGAGGGCCTGTACCGTGAGGCCCTGCAGCACTATGAGCGCGCGATATCCCTGCAGGCCGATCACCGCCTTGCCCTGGGCGCCGCGGCTGACCTCCACCTGAAGTCAGGCAACTTGAACGCAGCACAGGCGCTGGTTGAACAGGTGAGGCAATGGTACCCCGATGACCTGCGGGCACTGCTGCTGGAACTCACCATCGCCAGGGCGTCGGGTGACGAGGCGCGCACCGAGGCCGTGATTATCGAAGCCAACAAGGTTGTCAGCCGGCTTGACTATGCGCGGCTTCAGGAAGATCCATTTGCGCTCAACGTCGTGGGTAACATCCACTACCTGTCGGATCATATGTCGGAAGCCGCGGCTTTGTTTTCCCAGTACCTGGAGTATTTTCCTGCTGACCTTGACGCAGTCAGACTCCTGGTGGGTGCACAATTGAGCCAGCAACAACCGGCGGCGGCCCTAAGGACACTGGGAACAGCCAGTGCCCATCACAAGGACAGCCCTCTTCTATGGCTGCTTTATGCGGACACCCACATTGCTGACAAGAATTTTAAGGCGGCCCTGCCCTATCTGGACCAGGTGCTCCAGGAAATGCCTGACTACCGCGATGCGCGCCTGAAACGGGCAAAGGTCAATGCCAGCCTCGGGCGTTATGAAAGCGCGGTGAACGAACTGCAATTGATGCAGGACGAGAAAAACGACGCAGCCGTTAGCGCTGTCCTGGCTGACCTGCTACTGGCACTCGGCCGCTTCGACGATGTGATTGCCATCACGGCAACGGGAATCCTGGATGAAACGACGGCAACCATGACCCGGGGCAAGGCCCTTCTGGGCAAAGGTGATCTCAGCGCAGCCCGGGCGGCATTTGACGAGGTGCTCTCGACTGACCCTGACGCAACAGCAGCCCTGTTCCACATTGGCGTCATTCAGCGTCAGCTTGGCGATTCGTCCGGCGCAAGAACAACATTCGAGCAAGTCCTGGGCATCGACCGCGCCCACAGGCTCGCGATGCTGCAACTGGCCGCAATGTCCGAAAACCAGAATGACAGGATAGGCGCAGCCCGATACCTGGCAGATGCCATCAAGGTTAAACCCCATGTTGAAGATGGCATTCGGCTTGTCAGGCTATTGATGTCTGATAACCGTGGGCAGGATGCCAGGGACACGCTCAGCAACCTCAAGTTACAGTTCCCGTCCAACCTGAAAGTGATGGCACTGGATGCAGAGTTTAACGTCCAGAGTGACAACGTCGCCCGCGCGCGACAGATATTCGTCAACATGCGGGACCTGGCGGTCGAGTCCAGTTCAGTTGCTGCGCTTATTGCCATCGCGCGTGAACAGTACGCCATTGAAGACAAGGAAAATGCGCTCCGTACACTTGAGGCAGCCCAGCAACTCGACCCGGCGAATCTGTCAGTCACCATCGTACGTGCCGAATTCAGCCAGTTGGAGGGAGATCATGCGGCAGCACTCAAGCTCGCAGACGACATTGTCCGGCGCGCACCGACGGAGCCAATCGGCTTTCGCTTGAAGGGTGATGCGTTGCGCGCAACGGGAAAGCAGGAAGAAGCCCTCGCAGTCTACGAGGAAGGCCTGAAACAGACGCCCGGCAGTCTCGAACTGGTGCGCAACAGGTACCTGCTGCAGCGGCAGCATCTCGGCATACAGGCAGCCGTTGCCAGCCTTGAGACATTCGTGCGTTCTGATTCGTCCGCCAACTACGCGGTATTGCGAATGCTTGCCGCTGGCTATGCTGAAACAGATCAACTCGACAGGGCCATTGCGCTCAATGAATCCCTGCTGGATGACCAGCCCAACGATCCCATCGTGCTGAACAACCTGGCATTGGCCTATGACAAGAAAGCAGACCCGCGCGCACGTGAGTTTGCCCAACGCGCCTACGATCTTGCGCCGGAAAACTATGCCATCATGGATACGCTCGGCTGGATCCTGGTTAACCAGGGGGAAGTCACACTGGGCCTGACCATTCTGCGGAACGCGCTTGCACGCGCGGCTGATGTCCCGGATTTACGTTACCACTACGCGGTTGCACTCCACCGGAACGGCAACACACAGGCTGCGGCCAGGGAACTCCGCACGTTACTGGCTGAAGGGGGTGACTTCCCGGACCGGGAAGCCGCCAGGTTGCTATACGAGCGCCTGCGCTAGTGGGCGAGCGCTGGACCTGGCGCGCGACCGGCCAGACCAGACTGCAATCAGGCCCAGGACAAACAACGCCAGGGTGCCGGGGGCCGGTACATTAACCAGCGAATAATCGATGTTGTCGATGGCACCCGACCCGTACAGCTTGATTTTCAATGACGTCACGCCGACGAGGTTAAAGTAGAGCCGTGCCCAGGTGTTATCGCCACCCGTGTTAGGCGTGTAGAAGGGATCGTAGGTCCCCGTCCCCAGTACCGTAATCAGGTTGTTGCTGGTGTTGCCATTCTCGCCGGATTCAACATCAAAAAAGTCGATGCTGTTCAGCGTAACGGGCTGGTCAAAAATGATGTCAAAGTAGCCAGCGGGCCGTGACCCCTCGTCATCCGGGTCATCGCCGCAGGTAATGCCGTTACATTCGCTGGGATGCTCGTGGATGATCAGCACATTACCCGGATTGGCCACACCAAGGTTCTGGCCATTAGTATTGTAAAAGGGCGCCTCAAGATCAGGGTCAGCCGTGGATGACGCATTGGAATCAAAAATGACCGCCATGTTACTGGCGCCCCTGTCCACGTTAACGCCATTAATCGTAACGCCATTGGATACAACAAATTCATCATCAATGATGGTTCCCTTGTCGAACCCTTCAAAGGTAATGATGTTGCTCGCCTGAACGGCGCCTGCATAAAACAGCGCCAGGACACTTCCAGCTAAAAGTCGCTTATACAACTTGATCCTGCCCGAATTTTCCAAAGACCCTGAAATTCTAGCAATTGTCAGACCGATTTTGTAACTTGTTGAATTATATACACTAGTTCTGGCAGCAGTAATCAAAACTCATATAAGTGTAAAAAAACTCGACACCCGGGTAAGTATATTCAAGCGTTTGATCTCTTTCCGGCCAGCAAAACCAGACAAAGAGGCAACAACAGCAGGGTTCCGGGTTCAGGAACAGCAACAATTTCCAGGTTCAGAAAGCCGCTCGCCGAGCCTGGCGCTGCGGGCGTCGGTATCCCCTGGATCAACGCATCAACAAACAGCCGGTACTGGTGCCCGGCCTGCAGCACACCGTTCAGACTGCCAGTTACCATCACGCTGCTCCAGTTGCCCGCTGTACCCCCAAGGACAAATGTTTCAGGGGTCAGGGCAGAACCGCGCGATTCCTGGATATTGCTGAAGAGGTAAGTGGCCTGGGTCACGTCATACAGGTTTGCCGCGAACAGCACGGTCCCATCTGTCACATCGGCGGAATATTCGCCGGACAGGGCGAATGTACTCGCTGCTGCTACCGAAAAGGTCAGGTCGAAGGCGTCAGTCTTGGCAAACGAATTTCTTGCCATATCCCGCTGGTGGTCAAAACCAAAACCAAACGTCTGCCCGGTGCCAGTTCCAGCCCAGTTAAGGCTGGTCTCCGCCCGATTGTCGCCAACCTCCGCTACCAGGCTGGTTGATACCGTGACGTCAGCACCCGTATGAAAGTTGAGTGATGTTGCGCCTGTACCTTCCCTGACCCGGGCGGAAATCAGCGTGCTATCGAGAGTTACCAGCGAGGCGCTGACATCAGCCGCAAGGCAACAGAACCCAAGCAGCGTGAGGAGTGAGGTACGCATCATGTCTTTCACCTGTTGGTCTTCATGCCAAACTTGATGCCATAAAGGCAGGCAAATTTGGTACCAGATCAGCAATTATTGCGGAAATTCAACAGGTTAAAGTTATGATCGAGGCAGTACCGGTGATTTCTGTAAAGATTCCCGACACCAGGGGACTCAACCACCGCAGGATTCAACCAGACGGCTTGCTGCGGCAATTTACCGCGCACCCCGCGCCTGCGCGCGATCAAAGAAAGTCAGCAGCGCACGGGAAAAATCAGGCGCCTGCTCCATGTAGGAACTGAGATGGTCGCCGGGCGCAGAGAAGTAGGAAAATCCCTGGTCAATGGCCGCGTATCTCATCGGGCCATGATAGGCATCCGCCTCTCCATTCCAGAGCATCACTGGTACATCCAGCGCGTTTACGGCGTCAGCGTTTCCGTCAATCTCGTAAAGTGCAGAGAAACAGGGGGCCAGCGCACCCAATACCTCATTTGTCACCCACTCGGTAAGCGCAGGCGCACTCTCACGCGCAAAGCCGATAAACATTTCGAACTCGATTCTTTCAACACCCATGCCGGCAAACGCCGTCTTGATGCCATCAACATAGTCCCAGCCACCGATCGCCAACGACGCCAGACGTTCCGGGAAATACTTTGCGACGCCCGCGCTCATCCAACCGCCCATGGAGTACCCCACCAGGTGCGCCTGCTCAAACCCCAGGTCGTCGATCACGGCAACCAGGTCCGCGGCGCGTGCCTGCTGCTGGTAGCGCTCCGCCTCCAACGGTTTGTCGCTGTCGCCGTGGCCCAGCGAATCCACACAGGCGACGGTGTACCTGTTACTGATTGCCGCCGCATATCCAAGGTCATTCCAACTTGCTGAACTGTCGAGGAACCCGTGTTGCAACACCACCAGCGGGCCCGTGCCCGCTAGCGTATAGTTGATCCGGTGGCCCTGGCTCATGACTGCAGGCATTTTCATTTCCTCCTTGCGCGGGCCTTCCGGTGACCCGCTGGTCTATTGTCGATAACAGGCGCCGCATGCAGCGATGCCAAGGAATCAGGTGGCTGCTGGCTTCAACAGGTCGTTGTACCAGGAGAACCGGGTATCCTGTCGGGTAATAATCTCTATGACAACCACCTCACCCTCGCTGTTGCGCTGCTGCGCTTCGATCAAGGCCGGGGCTATGGCCTCCGGTTTTTCAACCTTGATCGCATGGGCCCCGAGCGCACGCGCTACCCCGGCATAGTCACCCCCCTGGTTGCCGGCGCCATATTTCTCCATGGCAGTCGGCATACTCTTGTCGTACCCGCCCATGGTGAAATTATTGATGACAACAGTGGTGATAGGCACACCTGCGCGCACGGCAGTCTCTATATCCAACCCGGTATGACCAAACGCCAGGTCTCCCATAAAATTCAGGCAGAATTTGGCAGGGTCTGCCAGCTTGGCGCCAACCATCAGGGGAATACCGTAACCCAGGTGAGTGGTTTTACCCCAGCCGATGTAACCGAGAGGTGTTGTCGCCCGGTAAAACGGCATTATCTGGTCGCGCGGATTACCCGCGTCGTGGGTCAGCACGGTGTTCTCGTGGTCAACGGCCTTGTTGATCTCGTTGATGACCCGGTAGGGATTAATCGGCGCTTCGTCCGAGTTCAACAGCGGTGCCCATTCTGCCAGCCAGGCCGCGTGGCCCGCGGCAATTTCCTCATGCAACTGCTGGTTTTTCTCGCGCCCTTCTGCGCCCAGGTTCGCCCGGACTTCTTCGATCAGCATCTCCAGCGTCAACCCGGCATCGCCAATAAGGCCAATGTCGACGGTATAGTCCTTGTTGATGTCTTCCGCGGACACCGTGCTGTGAATCAGCGTTTTCCCGGCCGGGATGTCGATGCCGAAGGTGGTGCGCGTGAGGCCTGAACCAATCGCCAGCACCACGTCTGACTCGCCAAGCCACTTGAAGACATTACGCGGCGCGGTGCGATTGGCAGAGCCCAGCGCCAGCGGATGTGCGTCGGGAAACGCACTTTTTGCCTGCATTGTCGTGATCACGGGAATCTGGGTCAGTTCAGCCAGTTGGCGCAACTGTTCTGTGGCATCGGCATAGAGCACACCCTGACCGGCCCATATGACAGGTCGCCTGGCCGAGAGCAGCGCCTTGACGGCGTCCTTGATATCGCCGGCAGAGGGTGCATACCTGAACACTTTTGATCGCTCATAGTGCAGCGCGTGGTCCGGCACATCACGCATCATAACGTCCGGATGCATCTCTACCAGAACGGGACCCGGCCGACCGTGGCGCGCGACATGAAAAGCGCGTTGGACCTGGGTCACCACACGATCGGGTCGATCAATCGACAATGCTGCCTTGGTGATGTGCGCATAGTTTTTAGTCGCGGAAAAATTGGGCGTCACATCGTAGCTGCGCAGGCCGGCGCCGAGTGGGAAGTAGAGCATGGGTACTGCCTCACCAAAAGCCTGGGCGATGCCGCCAAAAGAATTCTCGACGCCTGGCCCCGACTGGGACGCATAAATGCCCAACTGCTTGCCCCGGGTCTGGCGCGAATAGCCGTCCACGGCGTTGATGGCACCACGCTCCTGGCGAAACACAATGGGCCGGATGCCAACTTTGGCAACTGCCTCAATCAGCGGGTTCGCCGGGAAACACCCCATCCACTCCACCCCTTCAGCCTTCAGGCAGTGGGCAATCAATTCAAAACCGTTCATATCTGCTCCCTCTTGGTTTGCCGTTTGATCCTATGGTACCAGCCCGGGTGATATCCCCGACCGTCACACTGCAAGACAGTCGCCCGGGGTTGGCTGTCAGCGGCACTGACTCTCAACGCGATACCAGCTTCTTCCAGTGCTTTCGAACATAAAGAGCGCCTATGGTCGGTTTCAGGCCCGACTGTCTCCAGGGAAGCTCTAAGCAAACAGGCTTCCTAGACCTGCCACTCCCCGACCGGCTGATTGGACCGGCTGTTGCCAATATAGGATTCCAGCATTTCATGCAGGGCAGACTGCCGATCCTGGCGTTGCCCGGCCTTTTCCAGCTTGCGCAATTGCCAGTCTGCGCCCGTCTGGTTGGCCCGCAAGCGTTGTTCGATAATACCCAGGTACCGACCGGATTCTTTCTCCCCTATGCCGATGCGGGCGAGTCCGGCGGCAGCAACGGGCAACATTTCCTCAATCACATCACGGATATCCCGCTCAACACAGCCTGTCTGGGTCTTTGATGGCCAGACAATACGCGCCGCGAGTCCGTGCTGTGCAGCCCGATAGAAATTATGCTCTGCCATCTGGAAAGGGATCCCGGGCAGCAGCGCATTGATATCCGGTTTTGTCCCTTCAGCCAGGCCAATAAGGAATGCGGCACCCGCAACCATGTCAGCAGGCGTTGGCCCGGCGGGCAGGGCCCTTGCTTCCACCCGTAACATGCCGCCGGCGGCATCATCATAAATGGGCCTGTTCCAGAGCCAAACGGTTCCCTGCAGCAGTTTCAGTTCCGCCAGTGTTGGCACCTTGCCGGCCATGGCGGTTTCCAGCGGGTCTTCGTCGCCGCATACGGGCAAAAGGGGTTCATACAGCCGGGCAACTTCCCGGAAGAGGTCAGCCGGGTTACGCCTGGCCCAGCCATAGCCAAAGTGCACCCGGGCCGGTTCATGCCAGCCGTAACGGTGGGCAACCCGACAGTCGATTGACTGCTTGAACAAGGGCACCCGGGTCTCCTGCCAGAGCTTGTGGCCAAACAGGGTTGGACTGTTTGCACTGATTGCAACCACCAGGGGGGTCACCAGTTGGAACGCATTAAAGCAGTCGACAAAATCCGCAGGATTAACCCGATAGTGCACCTGAAAGGAAGTGTTGGCGCCTTCAAGCGTAATGTCGGTCATGTCCAGCTTCAGCGGATCGGCCCCGTTAATATCAATCCTGAAATTGGCACCGCGACGCCGGATAAGCTGTGCGACCAGCGCATAATAGCGCTTGCGGTTGGTCACAAAACTGGCGCCGAAGTGCGCCTGGGTGAGTGTCGGCAGAATGCCAATTGGCACAATCCTGCCGCCAAATGCCTGCGCCAGGGTGTTTGCCGTCTCCAGCCTGGTACTGATCTCTTGCTCTGTTGCCTCAAACGGAGCGTCTGACAGCAGGTAGGGTGTCAGGTTGTATTCGAGGTTATAGCGGTTCAGCTCCAGCGTGAGCTGCGGGTCATTGGCAACCGCCAGGATTTCCTCGTTTTTCGCCAGCGGCAGGCCTGCCTTGTCGACCACGTACATTTCCAGTTCAGCACCGAGGGAACCCGCCCCCGTGCCGAACCCGGGCCTGGCCAGCACATGATCGAGTGCAGCCAGGTTGTCCTCGAGTCGCTGAATGTAACTTGCCTGGTCCTCGGCACTGAAGTCTATCTGGTTAATTTCGAGCCCCATAACTACTCCGTAAATCAGGCAGCCTTGAGCCGCGCCAACAGGGCTGCCTGCTGGTCCGCGTGCAGGCCAGGGACAAAAAAGCCGGTCCGGTCGATGATGTCTGAAAATCGCGCGATGATTTCTGTTACCACCGCATCCGGCTCACCCACAATGGCAATGGTGTGCAGGATTTCATCATCAATCAGTGCTGCCATCTCGTGCGCCTGGCGCCGCTTGTTCAGCAGGTTGAGTTCCGTTTGCAACTCACCCCAGCCATGGACCTCGAGCACCGGCCGGTAGGCCTCGGTTGAGCCATAAAAGGCGATCCTGTCACGGGCTGCCGAAATTGAGCGCTGAAGGGCTTCTTCGGTTGTCCCGGTTGCGACTATCGGCGCATAGTCCAGCTCGAAATCTGCAAGCGTTCGTTCACTGTTCGCAAGACCTTCCTGAATGGCCGGCAAGGTGACTTCCCGAATATATTTTTCGCTGGAAAAGGGATGCATGATCATGCCGTCCGCCACCTCGGCGGCAACCCGTGTCATCAGCGGACCGGTTGCTGACAGGTTGATCCGGGGCCGGCCCACCTCGGTGTTTTCGGGCACAAATGTCGCAGGCATCAGGTTGTGCTGGTAGTACTCACCGTTAAAGTTCAGCCTGTCGCCCTCGTACCAGCAGTCAAAAATCGCTTCCATCGCAAGAATGAACTCGCGCATCTGTCGTGCTGCTTTGCCCCAGGGCATGCTGAACCGCCGCTCGATATGGGGTTTGACCTGGGAGCCCAGCCCCAGCACCAGACGGCCGCCCGAAAAGGCATTCAGGTCATGCGCAAGCAACGCCATGTTCATCGGGTTGCGGGAAAACGCCACGGCCACCGAGGTGACGAGTTCCACCCGCGAGGTATGTTCAGCAGCCAGGGTCAGGGGCAGGAAGGGGTCGTGGTTTAGTTCGGCAACCCGTACGCCGTCATAGCCCAAGGCTTCAAGCTCGCGCGCTGCCGTGCCCGCTTTTGCCAGGTTCGCTGTCAGGCTTGCATCGACTTTCATGCCAGCGACAACCTGCTAATAGCCTGTGTTTTCGCGCTGTTTCTCGCGAGTGCCTTTGGCCTCGGCGAGCTCCCTGGCGGCGGCGCTCATCATGAAACCGGCATCCGAACCCAGGGTGACAAAATTGAAACCGGCTTCCAGGCGGCGCTGGGTCCAGGCAAGGCCGCCCGTGTGAATACCCACCGGCACCTTGTGCTGCTTGCAGGTCTCGAGAATACGTCCAACGGTCTCCAGGTGCAGTTCATTGTCAGTGTCGCCAGCCGGTGGCAGGCCAAGGGCCAGCGCAAGATCGGACGGGCCGATATAAACCCCACCCAGTCCAGGTGTTGTGACAATTTCCTCCAGCTTTTCGATGCCTTCCCTGGTTTCAATCATCACAATGCAGGCTATCTCACTATTGGCTTCACTTGCATAACCACGCCCACCATAGAGTGCAGCGCGCACAGGACCAAAAGAACGCATACCAAGGGGTGGGTACATACAGGCTGATACGGCCGCCTCGGCTTCCGCCCGGTTGTTGACCAGCGGAACAATCACGCCCATGGCGCCAGCATCCAGCACCTTCATAATTTCAGAGGGGTTGTTCCCGGACACCCGCACCAGGGGGATGGTCTCGGTGGTCGAGATTGCGGGCAGCATGTGCCGCAAATCACTGTAGTCCAGCAGGCCATGCTGCAGGTCGACACAAAGCCAGTCGAACCCGGCGTTGGCCAGCATTTCTGCCGAGTGGGTATTTGCCAGCGACAGCCAGCCTCCGATGGTCTGCTCGCCAGCGCGCCACTTCTCCAACGCCGTGTTTTTTCGCATTGTCAGTCTCCCTCAGTCTGCTTGTGTATTGGATGTGTGATCCGGAGAATCTCACATTCGGATTTCCGCGTCATCGTTCCTGTTGTTTCGGGCGTATACTTTTTCCATGAACCCGCACCCAATACCGCACCAGCGACTCGTCAGCCTGCTTGCTACCGCAGGCCTGCTGCCTTTCATCATTTTCACGCTGCTGGCTTTCCTGCAGATCTATCCCGATTTTGCCGTGCAGGGACTGAATACCTACTCAACCGCCATTATCACTTTCCTGGCGGGCACCTGGTGGGGGTTTGCACTGATGATGAAAAACACGCCGCCGAAGACCCGTGCCGCTATCCTGCTGGCCAGCAATCTTGTTGTTATTGCCGCGGTGTTCCTCGTGATCCTTGCGCCACCCGGCGTCGCCACTTTTGCGCTGGCCGCCTTTTACCCGGCACTGCTTGCCGGTGAGCGACTCCTGCCGGGCCTTTCGAGACAGCCTGCTTACTACCGGCAGATGCGGGTGAGGGTTTCAATGGTTGCCCTTGGAACACACCTCCTGACTGGCTGGACATTCGCGCCCGTATAGACGGCGATACCTGATTTCCGCCCACTTTCGATATGCCGCGTCCGCCACCACCCGAATGAGCGGCCAGCGCAGCACCCGCCACAGCCAACCGATGCGGGTCGCAGCCCAGGCCTGCACGGACGCATCAATACCGCGCAGCCACTCCCCATCCGCAGTACGCAGGTGCAGAACCCCCAACAGCGCTTCCCTGTCGAGTGGCAAATCGGAAGCCGAGTGAATATCAACAAATGCCAGCCGATCCTGGCTCATCCTGCGCAGGTGATTAATTTCGACACTGCACAGCGGGCAGCGTCCATCGTAAAAAAGCGTGTCAGTAGGGGTATCCATGCGGCTGTTACGACTGGCCGCACGCGGCAGATCATCCGGCACCCGGGCGCGAGCGTAACAGGAGCATGAAAACGCCAGTAAAGATTGCCCTGCTGGGCACGGGCATGGCCGCCGCGGCGGTCCATACAAGACTTCAGCAGGAGGAAAACGTCGACATTCAGGTGTTCGACAAATCGCGCGGCATCGGTGGACGACTGGCGACACGCTATACCGACACCCACCAGTTTGACCATGGCGCGCAGTTCTTCACTGCCCGCACTGCCGCGTTCCAGTCTTTCCTGCAGGAGCGCGACGAAATCGCGGCCTGGACGCCCAACATCACAACACTGACCCGGGATCAGGCGCCCTTCAAAAGAATCTGGTATGAACCTCACTATGTCGCGACACCAAGGATGAATGGCCTATGCCGCAAAGTATTTCTGCATGCAAACCTGTCTCTTGGCACAGAAATCACCAACATTCTGCGCTGCTCTGACGGTTACCTGCTGCAGGCGAAAGACGGCAGCCGTTACGGTCCCTTCGATCGGGTCATCAGCAGTGCGCCTGCCGAACAGACGGCCAGGATTTTCAGCAGCATCACAACAACACCCTTCGACGCTGTCCGCTTTGATCCCTGTTTTGCCCTTATGGTGCCTTTGACGGAGGAGGACACCCTGCCATCGTTTGACGCGGCAGTTGTGCGGGACAGCCCGATCTCCTGGCTTGCCTTCACCGACAGCAATCCGGGCCGCAGCTGCGCGCCCTCCCTGATTGCCCATAGCAGGGGCGACTGGGCGCGAGAGCACCTGGATGACGATCCCGCTGTGATAAGGCAGCAGATAGGGGATGCACTGACGACGCTGACGGGACTGCCGGAAGATGCCATCGCAAATTCCAGTCTGCATCGCTGGCGTTACGCGCGCACCACCCAACCCCTGGGCGCTCCCTACTGGCTTACCGAGGACAACCGCCTTGGTGCCTGTGGTGACTGGTGCCTGGGTGAGCGCGTGGAGGATGCATTTACCAGCGGCATGGCAATTGCCAACGCGATTATTGAGTCCCTTTAGCGCGCTACTGGCGATACCGGTCGTTCAGACCCACACCGGCCGCGATGAGCGGAAGAATCCTGTTCACGCGACGCAGCCGCGTCTCAGCACGCTTCGCCTCTGCAATGTAGTTGATGTACTCGCGGCGGCGACCCTCGCTCAGCGCTCGAAACCGGGCATCTAACACACCTTCTTCCAGCGCTTCGGCCAGCTCGCGAGGCATCGCCATTTCAGGTTTACGCCGGGGTACAAGGGCTTTTCCGGCCTGCTGGTTTGCAATCGCTTCGGCAATGTAGGCGCGCACCAGGGCCAGGTCGATTTTCCCAACCGGGTCGAATCGCCACTGCCGCATGGCACGTGTCCTGTTTGCCTGTGCGTTGATCAGAACGCCCGCACTGTCTTCAAGAAAAACGCCCTGGTGAAACCACAGCCCAACGTAAGATTTGAAGGCGGCAAGACCAACAACATTTTTCCCTTCCAGCACGTAGGTCGGTGTTCCCCACTTGAAAGTCTCGTCAAGCCCCGAGGAAAGTAACAGTTTGCGCAACCGCGTTAACACTGCCTTGTATTCGCTTTGACGCGATATATAGTCATCCACGCGAGTATCCATCTGCCACTCCCGGAATAAAGGTCAATTGAAATATACTCCAATGGCTGCAACAACCCGATGGAAAATCCAGATGCGCAACCTGCTTTATATGCTACTCCTGTTAACTCCCGGGGCGATTGCTGATCGCGATGACGTTAAGGGTTACTGGGCAACGGACGGCTCGATTTTCGAGATATACGAACAGGACGGCACCCTGCTGGGCCAGGTGAGAGCGCTGCGTGAACCTGTCTATTCAGCGGAGGAGAATCCAGACCTTGCCGGGCAGGCGCGCATGGATCTCAATAATCCCGACGCAGCCCAGCGTTCCCGGCCCATCATGGGCATTCACATGTTCTCCGAATATGAATACAAGGGCGGGCAATGGCAGGGGAAAATCTACGACCCTGAAACCGGCAACACCTACCAGAGCAAAATGGCTGTTAACAACGAAGGCCTGCTCGAGATCCGGGGCTACATTGGCCTGCCCATGTTCGGTCGGACGGCGCAGTTCCTGCCGATCAGCACCTGCGAACCCCACATCCTGGAGATGCTACCGCAAATCAACCAGCAGGAAGCCTGCTAGCGATCCTTCCTGTTTGGGCGACTGCTCACTCAACGTCGCAGGCGCAAGGCATGGACATCATCAGGGCGTAATCGCTGCCAACAGGGCTACACCGCAAAGGTATTGAATGCGCGCGATCCGCACAGGCACTTTTCGTGTCCGCGCCTCCACGGGTGAGGTGCCTGAGTTGATCAAACACACAGAGATTTAATGAGGTCGAGGCCTCCAACCGAGGTAAATGTCTTCCGGCCAGAAGTGGACCAATGGGTAGACTTAATGACCAGTGATCTCAGGTATCAAAACCCAGTTTTTCGATCACGGCTGCGAGCACAATCGCGCATAGCAAGCCGAAGAATACGATGGTTGCAACCTGGAACGTGATCGCCAGCCCGCCGAGAGCTGCGCCGGCGATGCCTGGCCTTAAACGCTCGTGCTTGACGAAACCAATGACGGACATGAGCATCGCGACAACCGCCATGGCGATGAATGAATAAGTGAGATAGTCGTCCAGCGTTCTCGGCTGAACTTTGCGCTCGACTTCGTACTCTTCACCCTTCAGTGCAGCGACCGTCGCGTCCCGAATATTGACGGCCTTTTCGGCGATGGATACCTCGATCGGTGGGGGTGGATCAACGGGACCTACGAAGAAGTGTCCGACGACACCCGCGAATGAGAGAAAGCCCAGAACCACCGCCAGCTTGCCAAACATGGGGTTTTCCGATGTCTTTAATGACGTCATACACTGGGCCTCAATCGATTCAGGGTAACGCGACCCACGGCCTGGAGCCGCTGGCCGCCATTTTAACTCACCTTCTTTTCGGCCAAAAAATACGTTGTAAACCCAGCCCCGGTTTAGCCTTCTGGCAAGTAACTCAGAACGACCAAACGTGTTCGTCGAGAACAGCATTCCGACTTTAAGACCGATATCGTCATGGGACCCTGCAGATAGGTGACCCTTAGTTATGTACCAAATCGCCGTCTTTCCCGGATTTAGCCTCCCGATTTACATCTTCGAGGGAATTAGATGTAATCGGGGGACGTGCCCACAGGGTGCATTTGCAGGAATTGCTGTATGGATAACTTTCAGCGTGTCGTAGGTCTCTGTTTCCATTCAATAAAATGGAAGCAGGCCGGCATATACGGCGAAGTTCCGTCTACTAAGTGTTATGCGCACTAAGTGCCTCATACTAGCCGTGCTCTTTCTTTCGCTAGTAGTAGCGTGTGATCGAGATGACTCGCCAGCACAGCTAGAAGAACAGTCACTCGGCTGGATACTTGATCCCGTCAGTGAAGAAGTAGTGCTTGCAGCGTTCTCGGCTGCCGAGATTCCATTCACCATCGTCGAAGCGGAATCGGACCGAACGATTCGATGGCCCAAATCATACGATACGAAAGTTGCCGCGATTAGCGAGGAGCTGTTCGGGAAAGCGCCTCCAGCGGGCCGAAGCTATTCGTTCATTGACGAGACTCTATACGCGAAGCTACAAACAGACCTTAAAGAACGCGGGATTGATAGCTACGTCTATCGACATCGTGGCCCATATGGCGAGTATTCGTACATCTACTGGGACGAGGCCTATACGAGTGAGGTCGTACCAGTGATTGAATCCTACGGGCACCCGTGGTTCAGCGAAGAAGAAAGGAAGCAATTTTTTGGGGGCGGCGCATAACATGCAGTTGAAGCGGACGTGCCTTAATGTCACATCTTTTGCATACGCAAAAGCTGCGCCATCTGCGGCACGCCGCTTAACTGGGTGTTATGCGGCTATCGTAATCGAGAGCGACGCATAGGCTTCATGGCCATAGAAGATTTCACGTTCACACCATATTTCGAGAATCGTGTTCTCGTTAAACGCCCCTATCTCACCAAAGAGATGTGCGTGTTTGTTGTGGAAAACGCGGTCCGTTCGGAGCCTCAGGAGCACAATCGGTTCAGGTTCTGGGCTCAGATCCCCGAATTGGGCAATCGGTACTTGCGCGTAGTAACCCTTGAGGAACAAACTACCATCCATAACGCCTTCCCGGACCGAGGGTTCAAGCCATGAAAATGAAATACTTCAAAGATACAGACTCGCTCTATATCGACCTTTCAGAAAGTCCGAGTGCCGAGAGCACGGAGGTATCTGAAGGTATCGTCCTGGACTACGACCGAGAGGGTAGGCTCGTTGGTATTGACATCGACAACGCCTCGAACAAAGTAAATCTCGATCGACTCATCGTCAGTAGTCTTCCTGGCAAGGTTGAAACAGACGCCGCATAACATGAAGTTCAAGTCGCTACGCTCGGACGTGCCAAACTGTCACTCAAATTGCGTTCGCAATTTCAGCGCCAGTTCGTCACGCCGCTTAACTTGGTGTTATGCGGCTACGCGGCGATGAGCGCACCGACCAGATTGACGTTCGTAGCGTTGAGCGTTAGCGATCTTCAGGCGTCACTGGAGTTTTACCGAAATCTAATTGGTCTTCCTCTTACGCCTGAATCACATGACGCCGAGAAGAATGATGCCTGGTATGGCGGGCCGCATGCTGCGTACTCCTGGACCGATGGTGCCTTCATTCATTTCGCGCTTTATCCGCAGAGACTTCCGGAGCGGCCGGTG
Organism: Pseudomonadota bacterium; assembly: GCA_047947185.1. Lineage (GTDB taxonomy): Bacteria > Pseudomonadota > Gammaproteobacteria > Pseudomonadales > Azotimanducaceae > JANQJA01. The sequence continues at coordinate 3,610,065 of CP170502.1, read as the reverse complement.
GCTACGGCTGTGCAAATTGGCTTTCATGTTCAGGATTTCGAGCAGGTCCATACTCGTGTTGTCGCTGCGGGCGTTAAGATTGTCCAAGAACCGAGATCGGAACCGTGGGGAAGAACTGCAAGATATCTTGACCCAGACGAGAATATTGTCAGTATTACCGCAAGCAGCTAGGAGACGCCGCATAACATGGGGTTGAAGTTCGCTACGTTCCCTTCGGTCACTTCGCCGGACAGTCCAACACGTCACACCTTTTGCATTCGCAAAAGCTGCGCCGCATTGGCCTGCCGCTTAACCCGGTGTTATGTGCCCAATGACTGACTGTGCTTCCATCAAGATTGATGACAAGTGCTGTTTGAAGATGTCAGGCTTCGAACGTGATCTTGCAAACGGCTATACCGCCACTGTGGAGATCTCGTCCCACGGCTTTTCCTGCGTCAAACAGCACTTTCATTTTGTTGAACTCAATCGTATTTGCTTGTCTTTGCAGAAGGCACTTGAGGAGTTGCAAGGTGTGGTGACATTGGCGGATCGTTACGACAGAGACGAGATTCGGTTCCGCTTTGGAAGTTTGGGCCACATCAGAATCGAGGGTGAACTTTACGAACATAGTCATCTCACCCAGAAGCTGGAGTTTGAGTTCGAAGCAGATCAAACTTATCTACAGGAATTTGCACGCGACCTGAATGCCGTAGACCGAAGGCTAGGCACATAACATGCAGTTGAAGCGGACAGCCAAAAATGTCACACCTTTTGCGTTTCGCAAAAGGTGCGCCACTTTCGTCTGCCGCTTAACTGGGTGTTGAGGCTGTAGAAAAACCCGCCATTAGTCGATTTTTCCCTCCAACGAGCACCGTCACTGTAATAAAATCGTTAGAACTTCTGCTGAGTAGACGCCATGGCTCGCTACATCCCCGAAGATCAAAGCAAACTGCTGCCGGTCATCTTCTCGCAGCAGATCACCCCCGGGACCTTTGAGCACACTGTCACGTTCCTGATCGATGAACACCTCGATATGTCGGTGTTTGATGCACGCTATAAGAACGACGAGACAGGCCGCCCTGCTTACAACCCGGCGATGTTGTTGCGAGTGATACTGTCAGCGTATGCGCGTGGCCATACGTCGAGCCGCCAGATTGAGCAGTTGTGCCGTGAGAACGTGGTGTTCATGGCGCTCTCAGGTGACAGCCAGCCGCACTTCACGACGTTTGCCCGATTCATATCCGAGATGGGCGATGTGGTGCAGTCGTTGTTCACGCAGGTCCTGTTGGTCTGTGATCAGGAGGGGTTGATCGGCGGGCATATGTTCGCGATTGATGGTTGCAAGATGCCATCGAATGCCTCGCGGCGGTGGTCTGGCACCAAGTCAGAGCTGGACAAGAAACACAAGAAGATCGACCAGGCGGTGCGTCGCATGCTGCAGAAACACCGTGAAGAAGACGACTCCGGGCAAGTCAATGATCAGACGCGGCGGGCTGCCGAAGAGAAAAACATAGAATCCCTGCGCAAGGCATCACAAAAGATAAAAAAGCACTGCGCGGCGGCTGAGGAACGCACAGGCCAGTCGGGGAAACCCGTGAAAGGCAATATCACGGACAACGATAGTGCCAACATGCTGACCTCGCATGGTGGCATCCAGGGCTACAACGGTGTCGCAGCAGTGGATGACCAGCATCAGATCGTCATTGCGGCGGAGGCGTTTGGTCAAGGTCCTGAAAACAATCTATTAGCGCCGATCGTAGACCAGGTTCGCACTCGCCTGGGTGATGACTATGTCCGGGATGCGTTAATGACCGCGGACGCAGGCTTTCATTCAGCAAATACGCTCGCGTTCTGTGAACAGGAAAACCTGAATGCACTGATCGCCGATGGCAACTTCAGAAAGCGGGATCCGCGGTTTGCGGACCGCGACCGTCATCAACCAAAAGCGCGGCAGGCGAACCACTTCAGGTCTGCCGACTTCGACTATGATCCTGTTGTCCAGACCTGCCGCTGCCCCGCAGGGAAATCGCTGAAGCGAAGTCACACATACATCGCGAGTGACGTCGAGTACGTGAGTTTCGTGGGCCGGCTGAGTGAGTGCCGCGGCTGCCCACTGGAAGCGCGATGTATGCGCAAAGGCGCAACTGTGCGTGGTCGCCAGGTGTCGTTCAGGTCGTCCGAGTCAACCGGCAGGACGTCGCCAGTAGAACGAATGAAGACGCGGATAGACAGCCCGGAGGGGCGTTACCACTACAGCCGGCGATTGGGTGCAGTAGAGCCAGTATTTGGCAATATCAACACCACGAAGCGCCTGAACCGGTTTAGCTTGCGTGGCAGGCACAAGGTGAACGGGCAGTGGTTGATGTTCTGCCTGGTCCACAACGTAGAGAAACTACAGCGGTATGGACAACTGGGTCGGTAAAGGCGTAAAAGAGAATCTTTGCTGTGTCTGAAGCCGTCAGTATCGGCTTTCGATGCTTGAATCGAGATTGGCTGGTTCGTTGAATACACCAGTTGGGGAGCCGCACGAAATGAACAATACGCGAAATATCCGATCGTCCTCGCCGCATGCGTGTGTTGAACGGCTTTTTCTACAGCCTCGTTAGGCGCCGCCGATGGATGGAATCACACTCACAGTAGGCATCCTCCTCGTGGTAGTGGTGGTCTTGTACATAAGCAATTGGAGGGCTAGAAATCTACTCTTTGATCGATCTGAAGCGAGTTCTCCCTTGTCGCGTAAAATGAACGTGACATACTACGCTGCCGGCAAGCGAATCGAGTGCTTGCATTGTGGCGGACACTACTTCTCTGGCTCACGCAGAATGCTAAATTCGCGGGGGCTAACATTTTTGAATTGGGACTTCTTGAATCGTACCGCAACAGTACTTGAATGTTGGGGCTGTGGGCATCTAATGTGGTTCTCTCAAGATTTAGACATGGTCAAAGACGATGATGTCTCAAGCGCCTAACATAAAGTTGAAGCGGACGTGGCAACCTGTCGCACAAATTGCGTTCGCAATTTGTCCGCCAGAACGTCCACGCCGCTTAACTTGGTGTTATGCGTCTACAGACACGCAGCACGGAGTATTCTCACATGGGTGAAGAGGACCGGAGCCAGCCGTGGCAACAACTTGCTCCCGACTATGAGCAGGGTAGGGCGCGAGAAGACTCCTTAGACAGGCTTGTTGAGTGGCCCGCGCAGCGGGATCTACTGGGCGATGTCACCGGACAATCGTTTCTTGACCTGGGTTGCGGTAACGGAGGCAAATTAGCGCAGCTTGTTGAAGATGGAGCAATCGACTCAATAGGTATCGATATCAGTGGCAATTTCCTTGCTACGCAATCGCCTAACCTTGAGTTCATCCGAGGTGATCTCTCTGATTTGGGTGCTATCGCTAACCTTTCAGGGCGCAAGTTCGATCGAATCTTGCTTCTGCAATCGTTCGGCTACGCAAGAGACCCCATTCAAACGCTGAAGGCGGCGCGCGCGATGCTGGCGGACGATGGATTTATTCTGTTAACTCGGACACAGCCGATTCGATACGCCATGGAGCGCGCGGAACAGAATGGAACGTCTTTGGGCGAAGAATACTTCACGACCAAGTCCTTCTCCTACAAAAGCCCATGGAACGATCAGATACTTCTGACCAAGAGTCCTTACACTATGTCTGATCTCTTAAACACTTTTAGCTCGGCCGGTTTGTGGATTGAGAAAGCGATCGAGCCTCAAATGTCTGACGACTCTCGGCGACGCTATCCGCACAAGGAAGCATGGATGAACAAATACCTCGGAATCCTGATGTTCAAGCTTCGTGCACTTCCCGCCCAAAAAGGCGCTACATCGTCGAGCGAGTCCGACGCATAACATGAAGTTGAAGTGGACAGCAGAACCTGGCACTCGGCTTGCTTTCGCAAGCCAAGCGCCAGAACCGTGCTGCCACTTAACTTGGTGTTATGTGGCGATGTGCGTTACTAGAACGGGGGCTAGGGAATGAAATTTGCAGGTAGCTGTCTCTGTGGAACTGTGAAATTTCAAGTGAACGGAAATCCTCTCAAGTTCTATACCTGCCATTGTTCCAGGTGCCAGAAGGAGACTGGATCTGCCTTCGCATCCAACTTGATTTTTTCGCTCGACGCGGTTGAATGGACGTCGGGTCAAGCTGGCGTCACTAGATACGAGCACTCTGCATCCGAGTTTTTTTGCTCAGACTTCTGTTCCATATGTGGCTCCACAGTGGCGTATCTGGGCCGCCGACGTGAATTCTATATAGTTCCCGCTGGTTCGTTGGATGAGAAACCAGAACTGCATGCTTCAGCCAGAATATTTTGGAAGGATCGTCCAGATTGGATCGATGAAGCCATGAGAGCTCCGGCGTATGATGGATACTGGGATCAAGATGCCACATAACATAAAGTTGAAGTCGGACGTAGCAACCTGTCATCAAAATTGCGCTGCAATTTTGCCGCCAGAACGACTACGCCGCTTAACTTGGTGTTAGGTGCCCAAGGTGTTCACCTGGCTGCGACGTAGAAGAGAGCCGTATCAGGAGCTAGAGATACTGAATGATGGCTTGGCGCTAGCGATGGCATTTGGCAATGATTGGATGCAGCCAATACATACAAGGTTGGCGAAAATGTATCCTGCCCTCGATCGAGCGAAGCTGAATCACTATGACGAGATCTGTCGTAACGCGATGAATGGGTGCCACAATATTGTTTACGCACATCGAGAGAACAACGAAGACGATCTGCCTTGGCAAGACTTTGAAAGAAACGCTCTGGAACTCTATCCGTGGGTTAGTCCTAAGAATCTAGGTCGGCTGTACAATCAAGGTTGTTACTATGCATACAAAGACTTTGGGCCGACAGGCACCTAACATGCAGTTGAAGCGGACGTGGCAACCTGTCACGGCCGTTGCGTGCGCAACGGCCGCGCCAGAACGACCACGCCGCTTAACTTGGTGTTATGTGGATCGGAGGCTGTGGTAGTGGACCCAACTGACCCTACATTCTATGCAGATATGTCGAAACTGGAACTTGCGCAACTGGCTCTTGATTACCATGCAACGCGATTGGAGCAAGTATCGGTGATGCTGACGGAAATGTCGGCCTATACCATCGTGGCCTATTTTGCTGCCAAGAAACTTTCTCTGTTTCAAATAACTGCAATCTCGGTGGTCTATTCAGTAACAGTTCTAATCACGATCCTTGGCTACTGGGGTCTTTCCGTAGAGTCTGTGGCACTTATGCAAGCGAGAACCGGTGCTTCGGTTTTTTACACTAACCTCTTGATCATGACGATTACCTTCTTGATCTCCTGGCTGCTGAGTATCGCATTCATGATCCATTCAAGGCGGATTGGTGTAAGCCATGAAATATCCACATAACATGCAGTTGAAGTCGTGGCTTCGCCACTCGGACGTAGAAACCTGTCACGCAAATCGCGTAGCGATTTCCGCGCCAGAACGTCTACGCCGCTTAACTGGGTGTTGAGGCTGTAGAAAAACCCGCCATTAGTCGATTTTTCCCTCCAACGAGCGCCGTCACTGTAATAAAATCGTTAGAATTTCTGCTGAGTAGACGCCATGGCTCGTTATCTCCCCGAAGACCAAAGCAAACTGCTGCCGGTCATCTTCTCGCAGCAGATCACTCCCGGGACCTTTGAGCACACTGTCACGTTCCTGATCGATGAACACCTCGACATGTCGGTGTTTGATGCACGCTACAAGAACGATGAGACAGGCCGCCCTGCTTACAACCCGGCGATGTTGTTGCGAGTGATACTGTCAGCTTATGCACGTGGCCATACCTCGAGCCGCCAGATTGAGCAGCTGTGCCGCGAGAACGTGGTGTTCATGGCGCTCTCGGGTGACAGCCAGCCGCACTTCACGACGTTTGCCCGATTCATATCCGAGATGGGCGATGTGGTGCAGTCGTTGTTCACGCAGGTCCTGTTGGTCTGTGATCAGGAGGGGTTGATCGGCGGGCATATGTTCGCGATTGATGGTTGCAAGATGCCATCGAATGCGTCGCGGCGGTGGTCTGGCACCAAGTCTGAGCTGGACAAGAAACACAAGAAGATCGACCAGGCGGTGCATCGCATGCTGCAGAAACACCGTGAAGAAGACGACTCCGGGCAAGTCAATGATCAGACGCGGCGGGCTGCCGAAGAGAAAAACATCGAATCCCTGCGCAAGGCATCACAGAAGCTAAAAAAGCACTGCGCGGCGGCTGAGGAACGCACAGGCCAGTCGGGGAAACCCGTGAAAGGCAATATCACGGACAACGATAGTGCCAACATGCTGACCTCGCATGGTGGCATCCAGGGCTACAACGGTGTCGCAGCAGTGGATGACCAGCACCAGATCGTCATTGCGGCGGAGGCGTTTGGTCAAGGTCCTGAGAACAATCTATTAGCGCCGATGGTAGACCAGGTTCGCACTCGCCTGGGTGATGACTATGTCCGGGATGCCTTAATGACCGCGGACGCAGGCTTCCATTCAGCGAATACGCTCGCGTTCTGTGAGCAGGAAAACCTTAACGCACTGATCGCCGATGGCAACTTCAGAAAGCGGGATCCGCGGTTCGCGGACCGCGATCGTCATCAACCAAAAGCGCGGCAGGCGAACCATTTCAGGTCTGCCGACTTCGACTACGATCCGATTAGCCAGACGTGCCGCTGCCCCGCAGGGAAATCGCTGAAGCGAAGTCACACATATATCGCGAGTGACGTCGAGTACGTGAGTTTCGTGGGCCGGCTGAGTGAGTGCCGCGGCTGCCCACTGGAAGCGCGATGTATGCGCAAAGGCGCAACTGTGCGTGGTCGCCAGGTGTCTTTCAGGTCGTCCGAGTCAACCGGCAGGACGTCGCCAGTAGAACGAATGAAGACGCGGATAGACAGCCCGGAGGGGCGTTACCACTACAGCCGGCGATTGGGTGCAGTAGAGCCAGTATTTGGCAATATCAACACCACGAAGCGCCTGAACCGGTTTAGCTTGCGTGGCAAGCACAAGGTGAACGGGCAGTGGTTGATGTTCTGCTTGGTCCACAACGTAGAGAAGCTACAGCGGTATGGACAACTGGGTCGGTAAAGGCGCAAAAGAGAGTCTTTGCTGTGTCTGAAGCCATCAGGCTCGGGCTTCCACGCATGAATAGAGATTGGCCGGTTCGGTTATTACACAGGTTGGGGAGGCACGAAATGAGGGATGCCCGAAACACAACATCGTCGTGGCAGCACGCGTGTGTTGGGTGGCTGTTTCTACAGCCTCGTTATGTTCCTTTGGCCATTTGCGAGGTACAATCGGACCGTGGCTACTATCGCTGAAATCGAGAAGGAAATGCTGCAACTCAGTCCATCTGAGCGCGCACGAATTGCAGTGGCTGCGTGGGAGAGCCTTGCTCGCGACCCGCTGGCTGCCGCCGACCCAGACCTGGACCCAACGGGACTCGAACTCGCGCAGGCGAGAGACGCCGATCTGGACTCAGGCACCAGCTCCCTTGAGTCTGAGGAATTTCGCCGCCGAACGGGCGGATAATGACGCTCGAATTCCATCCGGACACGGTTGCCGATCTTAATGACTCTATCGAATTCTACGAGCGGCAGCAGATTGGACTTGGGAAGGACCTACGCGAGGAAATCTATCGAACGATTGAACGAATCGCGGCCGATCCTTACTTCTTTCGTTTTGTTAAAGCAGACATTCGGCGATGCTTGGTCCATCGTTTTCCGTTCTCAGTCTTATACCGTGTAGTTGATGCAGACACCATTCGTGTATTGGTGATACGCCACCATAGGCAGCGTTCAGAACTCGGACAGGAGCGCCGATGATCGCGGAACATAACAAAAAGTTGAAGCGGACGACGCAACCTGTCGCACAAATTGCGTTCGCAATTTGTCCGCCAGAACGTCCACGCCGCTTAACGAGGTGTTGAGGCTGTAGAAGAACCCTTGATCAGAATTTTGGAGAAAAAGTTTCGTGCGTACAGTTCTCTCAAATTATTTTCCGAGTGCTAGACGATTCAGAATTCGCGTGAGCACGCACCACAGCATCCCTGCCTTCAGCAGATTTAGCCCTGTTCTGCGAACAGGGGCTTTTCTACAGCCTCGTTATGCGGCTGGCTAGCTCGTTGACCGCTGTCACGTGACGCATTACAATGACGCATGATTAAGTCATTCGCAGATCGGAGAACTTACGATCTCTATTCCAAGGGGAAAGCCAAGAAGTTTCCTGCGGATGTCTCAAAGAGGGCCGCTAGAAAGCTTGAGTACGTTGATCTAGCTGAAAAGATTGACGATCTTGGGGTGCTACCCGGCAACCGACTTCACTCCTTAACTGGCGATAGAAAAGGACAGTATTCGATCTCCATAAATGATCAATGGCGTATCTGTTTCAAGTTTCTTGACGGCAACGCATATGATGTAGAAGTCTGTGATTATCACTGAGGACAGGCTAATGAGTGTAATGAACGACAGAAAGATGTTGAGAAGGCCGACACACCCGGGCGAGATGCTGCGCGAAGATTTCCTGCCGGACTTTGATTTGACGGTATCAGGGCTAGCGGAGTCTATTGGAGTATCTCGTCAATCTGTCAATGAAATACTGAGGGAACGACGAGCAATCAGTCCGGAGATGGCGCTGAGACTTAGCAAGCTATTTGGCAACTCTCCAGAATTTTGGATGAACGCACAGCGCGCTGTAGATCTATGGGATGCGTCTCAGACCATCAAGAAAGACGTCCAAAAAATTAAACCCTTACACGCCGCATAACATGATGTTCAAGCCGTGTTTCCGCAGCAAGCTGCTTCAACACTCGGACGTGCCTCTCCAGGCTGCGTTTGCAAATGGCTTCGCCATTTTGTCGCAAACGCAGCCTTCCGTGTCCCGCCGCTCAACTTGGTGTTATGCAGCCATTGTTGCGTAGTGCGCAACGTGCTACGATTTCTCAGTGATCAAATCCTTCAAGCACAAGGGTCTCGAGCAGTTTTTTCTGAGGGGCCGTACAGCCGGGATTCAGCCGAAGCACAAGAATCGGCTCCGTCTGCAGCTGGCGGCTTTGGACTCGGCGCAATCCGTTGATGACATGGATATCCCTGGATTCCGGCTACATCGGCTAAAGGGTATCAAGCCGCCGCGCTGGTCAATCTGGGTGAACGGAAACTGGCGAGTGACTTTCGAGTTTGAGGATGGAAATGCCTACATCGTCAATTACGAGGGCTACCACTAGTGAGCATGCACAACCCTCCTCATCCTGGAGAATTTATCCGCTCGATCTACCTTGCAGAGCTGGGCGTGAGCGTGCGCAAAGTCGCACAAAGCCTTGGGGTTTCGCCCTCCACCTTCACTCGACTGCTCAATGGTCAGAGTAACGTCTCCCCTGAGATGGCGTTAAGGCTCGCTAAAGCACTGGGCCGCTCTCCGGAGAGTTGGCTCGCGATGCAAGACGCCTACGACCTCTGGCATGCGAGAAAGGAAGTGGACCTTAGGGCAGTCAAGAGAGTTGTCGGGGGCGCTGAATAACATGAAATTGAAGCTGAGGAGCCTTGCCTCAGTCTATGTGCGAAGATTCGGTAGTACTAGCTTACCGGCCTGCCTAACACGATCGGGGATCACTCCATAACCACTTGCTTGCGAGTCGCGATTTGACCCAGGGACTGGGGCTGGTTGTCCCGACCCTTGAGGGCGTCATCGGTTGTTTCTTTGTACGTGTCCATTCCGATAAAGACTATGCTAGAGTTTTCCACGTGCTGACCTCCGGATTATCTGGTGTGAACAAATCTCATGGCTCTGGCTCTGCTAACCCTCGAAGGGGGTCAGCGCCTTTCGTGGGAAGTCATCATGTCTATGCGCCGCTGGGGACATTTACATGATCGAAACGTTGGGAAACCTCGGCGACTTCATCGGAGGAATTGCTGTAATTGGTTCGCTGATCTATCTGGCAATTCAAATCCGCAGCAATACAAAATCCAACCAGGCACAAGCTTTGTCGCAATGGGCGACCTTCTCGTCTTTCACTATTGACCACATGATTCGCGATCGTGAGTTCGTCGAGCTCCTACAACGGTTTCTCTCGAGCGATGATTGGACACAGGACGACCCGGACACCATTCGGGTTTCGATGTTTTTGGTCCAAATGTTCCAGAACTTGCAGACGATATTTTACATACAGCAAAGTGGGACAATCGGCGAGGAATTCTTGGAAGCCCAGGTACCATACATCGACAACGTACTCAGCCAGCCCGGTGGCAAACATTGGTGGCACTCAGCTGGGGAGCAGACCTTTACTCCCCAATTCGTGACATTTATCCGGCAACGCATAACATGAGGATGAAGCTAACGAAGGAACCTGTTACGTCAATTGCTGGCGCAATTGCCGCCCCAGAACCGCTTTGCCGCTTAACCTGGTGCTACACCGTATGAGCCCAATGGACACTATTTTAGTCACGTACAAGATCACGATCTATTCTCTCGCTGGCCTTGCCGCATTGGCAATCATTCAGCTACTTGTTGCAGATGTGATCGGTATTATTTCCAAGCACGTGCCAGGGACACCTATAGTTCCTGATCATAGCGATCGGCACTTTCGGGCTTCCCGTGCAGTCGCAAACCTTAACGAAAGTATTGCCGTGTTCATTCTGCTAGTCATCTTCTGCATATTCTCGGGTGCCTCTCCTGCATATACGGCGATTGGTGCATGGGGTTACGTAACCGCCCGAGCGGTTTACGCGGCTCTTTACTATCTAAATCTACAGACTTTAAGATCCATTACTTTTGGTCTGTCGCTAGTATTTCTTTTGTCTCTTTTGATCACAGGTTTGTTGCGATGAGCGTGAGGTCTAACATGCAGCTTGGGGCGCGGCCTGGCTGCCGCTCGGACTTACCACTCCAGGTTCGTTTTTCGCATGGCTTCGCCATCGTTGTGCAAACGGAGCCTTCCGTGTCACGTCACTTAACCCGGTGTTATACGCCTTGACCCTGCCTACCACCCTTGCTCTCGATCGAGTGATAGACCAGTATCACTTTATGAAAGTAGGGCTCGTTACGACTTTAAAGCGGCAGGCAGCGAACGAGAATCGCGTAAATTCAGCCTGGCTGATCGTGAGCGAACCTAGCATGAGGATGAAGCTAACGAAGGAACCTGTCACATCAATTGCTGGCGCAATTGCCGCGCCAGAACCGCTTCGCAACTTATCCTGGATTTATGTGTCGTGGTGAACTGGGACGCGATTGGAGCAATCGGCGAGATAGCTGGGGCGGCTGGTGTAATTGTCACTTTGATATACCTATCCGTGCAGTTGCGACAGAGCACAAAAGCCTCACGAATTACGGCGATTCAAAGCTCGATGGAAAACTCCGCCCAGTTTTCCGAAATGCTGTTGGCAGATGATGAAGTTGCCCGGGTGTTTTGGCTCGGATTGTCGAACCCAGAGAAGCTGGACGTTGCGGGGAAAAGGAAATTTGTAACTGCGCTCAATACATTCATGCGCAGGGAGTCTGTCGCATTCTATCTACACAAAGAGGGTGTGATGCCAGACCATCTTTGGGATTCGCGTGTATCGGCGCTGACTGGCACCCTGAATCAGCCGGGTTTGAAATACTATTTGGAGACAGCAGCTGATACGCTACCGAAGGATTTTCGGGAGTTTATTGAGGAAACCTCTAAAACTGATACCACCATGAATGATGCAGCGAAGTCCCTGCTGATTGAGAGAGATGCATAACTGGGTGTTATGCGACTCGACCAAGGCAACCTTCCGCATAGAGTCCTCGGATTTATGGTTGGGTCCACTCGGCCATGAGCGTTGCCAGATCGAAATAGTCTCGCCAGTAGGTGATTAGCCCTTCGTTCACCTCAAATACACCGGTAACGGGTAGCTCTATCCATTTGCCAGGGAGTTGATGGCGATCGAGCCTTTCAATGAACGTGACATTGCCCGCTGTTGCCTGATTCCTGATCACGAAATCATTCTTGAGAACGGGCGCGAAGAACGGCTCCAATACACTGCGAATTCCCTCTGCTCCTATAACTGTGCCAAGCGGTGGTGGGTTTACGTAGCTGCAATTCGGAGACACGAATTTGAGTGCAGTATCGTAATCCTTTTTCTCGAAAGCTTTGAGGAACGCTGTAACAATGTCGTTCTCGTTCATAAGGAATATCCAGAAGAATGGGTGGAACTGATCTTCAGCCAGGAGCAGAATGTATGCAATTACCAGGCAGGTAATAGCTACTTGTACTGGGCGAATGGAAACTGGCGAGTGACGTTCGCGTTTGAGGACGGCAATGCCTAAATCATGAACTGCGAGGACTATCACTAGTGGGTATGCACAACCCTCCTCATCCTGGAGAATTTATCCGCTCGATCTACCTTACAGGGCTGGGCGCGAGCGTGCGCAAAGTCGCAGATAGACTTGGGGGTTCGCCCTCCACCTTCACTCGATTGCTCAATGATCAGAGTTGCGTCTCCCCAGCGATGGCGTTCCGGCTTTCCAAAGCACTGGGACACGTTCAGGAGAGTTGGCTCGCGATGCAGGACGCCTACGACCTATATCAGGGCAGTCAAGAACGTAGCTGGGGGCGCTCCATAACATGAAATTGATGCCGACGAAGCAACCTGTGACGCCGGTTGTATGCGCAACCAGCGAGCCAGAACGTCCTGTCGGCTTAACCTGGCGTCTGACGCGTTGATGAGTATCGTGATCCCAGAAGGTTCAAGACCGGCCGCTCGAGTTGTTCTGTTTAATGACATGAACGACTTGCTCTATTTGCACGCGCGCGAGCAGGATAGCGACAGAGAGTTCTGGGTAATGCCAGGTGGTGGACTACAGGAGAGTGGGCCGTTTGAATGCGGCGTACAACATGATGTGGTGTCTCATGACTCGCGTAGCTAGTTGTCATTGCGGACAGTTTACCGTGGAGACCACCGGCGAACCGATGCGCGTGGCAATCTGCCATTGTGAGGATTGTCAGCGCCGGACTGGAAGTGCTTTTAACCTCGGCGCTGTATATGAGGAATCGCAAGTCTCGCTGAGAGGAGAATACTCGACCTATCACCGAACTGGCGATCTGGGTCTGGATATTGAATTTCACTTTTGCCCAAAGTGTGGTTCTAACGTGCATTGGATTTATGATGGGGTTAATGTAGTGGCGGTTGGGTGCTATGCGGACCCCGAGTTCCCTCAACCGACGGTATCTCTTTATGCCAAGCGTCGACACAGTTGGGTACCAGCTATCAAGGCCATTCCCAGCTTTGTGGGTGGGAGAGATACTCGACAAGAGGGCGACGCCTAATCTGAGGATGAGCAGCCTGGCTAGATTCCTATGGCACTATCGAAACAACGAAGACGACAATGGCTCTCGAAGAAGAAACGGCAGAGATTCCGTGGATACCCCTTAGCCACGTTGTCCTTTTACGGACCTACAGACAAGACGGCTACCAAACTCGCTATTGGCGTTGTCCGTTCAGAGGACGGTGAGGCGGAAATTGTCGAACGCATGTACTCCGAGAACGACACGGTCGACCTTCGGACAGACGAAACCCATGAACGAATTGCGGTGATTCTGAAAGAGCTTGGAGTAAAGAGCGTCGCGATGGTCGACCGTATTATTGGGTGTCCACACGAGGAAGGTATAGACTACCCGGAAGATGAAAAGTGCCCGCGATGTCCGTTTTGGGCGAACCGTGATCGATGGAGTGGCGAGACAATTCAATGACAGAAACTGACATGGAGTGCAAGTCGGACAGGCCAACATGTCACACCTTCTGCGATCGCAATAGCTGCGCCACATTGGCCTGTTGCTTAACCCGGTGCTGAGGCGTGGGAAAGCCACTTCAAGTCCGCGTTTATAGTCCTTCTGATGAGAATGCGGTCGTCGGTTTGTGGGAACACACGTTTCCAAACGAGCCTCCCTGGAACGAGTCACGCGCCCTGATCGCACAAAAGCTCACCACCCAACCAGATCTATTCTTTGTCTGCCTTCTCGACACTGAAATTGTAGGTACAGTCATCGCTGGCTACGATGGCGTTCGTGGCTGGGTGCACAAGCTTGCCGCCCATCCCGACTATCAAGGCCAAGGTATTGGTCGGCTTCTCATGTCCCATGCAGAGGCAGCGCTCAAATCCCTTGGCTGCGTTAAACTGAATCTACAGGTTCGATCGCAAAACGACCCTGCAGCGCATTTCTACAAGAGCGTGGGCTACGAGCTTGAGGAACGTATCAGCATGAGCAAACATCTTTGAGAACGGCTGCCTGACAATAGGTTTAAGCGAACGTGGCAACCTGAATAACGGGGCGTTGAGGCTGTAGATGAACCTTATTTCAGAATTTTGGAGAAAAGGGTTCATGCGTACGGTTCTCTCAAAACACCTTTCAAGTGCTAGACGCTTCAGAATTCACGCGAGGTCGAGCCAGGCATGAAAGTTGTACTTCAAGGTCACATCATAGTGCCTCAAGCTGATCTTGGTGTAGTAGAAGCAGCGCTGAGCGAGCATGTTCAGCTGACACGCCAGGAAGCTGGCTGCATCTGCTTTGAAGTCACTCGTGACGATAAACAGCCAAATCGGTTCAACGTATATGAGGAGTTCACGGATCGTTCCGCTTTTGAACGCCATCAGCGCCGGGTCCGTTGTTCTGAATGGGGGGAGGTCACGAAAAACGTCACCAGAGACTATCAAGTACAGGGATTGGAGTAGAATATTCAGGCACCGTATAACGTTATGTTGAGGTGGACGAAGCAACTTGCCCCGTAATGCGAACAGAGGTTGCTTTTAAAGCCTCGTTATGTGGCGCAGTGGAGACTGGGCTCTCATTAATTTACGAAGACTAAGGGCACATGATCTACTTTATTGGCGGAGCACCCCGGGTAGGAAAGAGCACCTTGTGCCAAATGATCGCGCGTTCGGAAGGATTTGGCTGGTTATCAACTGACTTGATTGCAGAGGTACTCCGAGAGGCAGGAGTCAAACTCGCCGAGACCTGGGATGCGGATCCAGAGCGCGTACGCAATCAATGTGAGACATTCTTTCCTTTTCTGGAACGATTTTCCCTGGGTCTGCAGTCCATGACTCAGCATTACGTGATTGAGGGAGTCGATTTTCTTCCCCATCAGCTGAACGATCTCAAAAGCCGCATAAACCTGAGGGCAATTTTTCTCGGCAGATCAATCATCACGCCACAACAGGTACGTGTCGGAAAATCGCCTGGATACGCGCAGCTATCGGAGTCTTTGTGCAAGCAGATTGCAGCGGATGTTCCTCGTTGGAGCTCGTGGGTAGAAGCCCAATCAGACGGCTACACATACATTGACATGGCCAGGGGCGACTTTGATGAGAATTTGAAGGTCGCTTCTTCTTCTCTACTGGACTTTGCGGGCAGTGCCTAAGATAAAGGTGAATTGGACGTTGCAACCTGTCGCACAGATCGCTTCAGCGCCGTCAATTGATATCGCACAGCGATCAGGCGATACACAGCAGCCTCACGCGCCCTGGAGAGATCCCGGATGGCTTCATCTTCCCTGACTAGGAACCAGATGGGATTCAGGTCCCCGGATTTGAGTCACTGGGTCAACTTTAACTGTCGGGTTTGTACGTTTTGACCCGCTCATCGAGGGCGGAGCTGATACCAAATGAACGGAGATTGTTGATATGCCCAGCGTTGAACATGAACAGTTTGTTGCGATGATGGCAAGCGGACTTGGACTTGCGGAACTATCTGTCGAAGAACAGCGCGCTGTCATGGAAGACTTCGCAGATATGTCCCCAGCTGAACCGGACGTGTCTGCTCGCGAAGTAGATGCTGATGGTGTACCGGCAGACTGGATTACCATTGATGAGCGAACCACAGATCGTGTGGTTCTCTATTTTCACGGTGGTGCTTACTGCATGGGATCCAGAAAAACTCATCGTGGTCTTGCTGGTCGTGTGGCCAGGGCGGCAAAGGCAAATGTATTGTTGCCCGACTATCGACTTGCACCCGAACATCCGTTTCCTTCAGCAGTTGAGGACGCCATCAGGTGCTGGCGCTGGTTGATCTCAAAGGGCCATGCCCCGGAACATATGGCGATTGCCGGTGATTCCGCCGGAGGGGGCCTGGCGTTGGCTACGCTACTGGCATTAAAAGCCGCGGGAGATCCGCTACCTGGCTGTGCCGTGGGGTTGTCTCCCTGGACTGATCTTGAGGGGAAAGGACCGACAGCTGAACCAGGAGCTGTGGACGACCCGATGCTTACTCCGGATGGTTTACGCTCGAGTGGTCTTCTGTATGCCGGTGATGATTTGCGTAACCCGCTAGCGGCGCCACTTCATGGTGACCTGAAGGGACTTCCCCCTCTGCTGCTACAAGTGGGTACCAGAGAGGTCCTTCTGTCTGATAGCACACGTTTTGCTGACAAAGCCCGGGATGCAGCTGTCGAGGTAACCCTGGAAGTCGAGGAAGGTTTGATTCACGTGTGGCAAATGTTGCCTGTTCCAGAAGCACAGAGTGCAATTCAACGTGTCGGTAGGTTTATTGAGCAACGCTGTTGAGGAAGCTGCTTCGAGTGTGGGCACCCTTATGGATCGAATTGGGCATTGAGTTCCCAAGGCAGTCTTTCCAGGATGAAATTGACGACATTCTTGAAGAGGCGGATCCAGGGTTCGCAAAGAAGACAGTCGCATGAAAACACACTTTGTAAGTGGTACTGATCCGCGGACCGGTCAAATCCAGCCGCTCATCTGACGATACTGCGCATGCAGCAACACATGTATGTTGGATCCAGTGGCGGCCAATGTGATCGCATCAGTAAGACCGACACCCGCAATTGTCATCCGCCGATTTACAAACGGGTCCTCGTTGGTCGAGGACCGATGCTGTCCTACTCCTTTCGCGCAGCAATCCGGTAGAAGAGCAGCAGGCCCGCACCACCCAGTATAAACACAAGACCAAAGGCCATGGGGTCCTCGCCGCCCAGCCCCAGCAACTGTATGCCAACCAGGGCAACACCAATACTGATGGCAACAATGCCCCATTTGAGGCTGCTGAGCGGGTCCTGTACCGGGTTCTGCATGATCTGCGCCACCATTTCCGGGGAAGCGCCACTGTTGTTGAGTTCGCGACGCACGCGGTTGTCAGACAGCCAGCGCGCAACCAGCGCGACGCAGACGAGAAAAGCGATGGGTATTGATAAAGCGATTATTCCTTCCATGTTGATTCCTCTTGTGCCTGAAACGATTGTGTTTTGAAAAGGTTGTCATCAGGTTGTTCAATGGCTCTGACGCAACCTTTGCTGCGCCGGTTGCACAATTTCCAAAAAAGGACGCAAACAAACTGCCGGTGGTAGCTGCAACCGATTTCAGGGGCAGCGCGTCCAACCAATATGACTGAAGTGTCTGATCAAACACTGGTGCAGGAAATACTGGAGGGCAGCAACAGGGCTTTTGAGCTTCTGGTGATGCGCTACCAAAACCCTGTGGCAGGATTTATCTGGCGTATTGTGCCGCTGGCAGAGGACAGGGAAGAGGTTTGCCAGGATGTGTTTGTGAAGGTCTACCAGAATCTTGCGGGCTTCAAGTCTGATTCAAAATTCAGTACCTGGCTGTATAGCATTGCGTGGCGCACGGCGATCTCGCGAGTGCGAAAAAAGAGCCTGGACACACTGCCGCTCGAAATCTCTGACCACCCGTCGGTTGTCATGGAAGCGGGCGTAGAACGCGATCAACTGGCAGGCGTGCTGGCAACGCTGATCGCGCGGCTTGCGCCGGAGGATCGGGCGGCAGTAACGCTGTATCACATGCAGGGTTGCAGTGTGGAGGAGATTGGCGAGATCATGGAAAAGCCGGCGGGTACAATAAAGAGTATCCTGTTTCGCGCTCGCAAACGTCTGAAAGACAGCATCCTGCTTGAACACGGGGAAATTTTTTGACGAAGAGGTGCATCAACAATGACTTCTGATGAAACCAGTGCAGATGAAATGCTGCAGGCCAGTCTGGATAGCGGGCAGCGGGCACCTGATAACCGGGATGCTCGGGCGTATCAACGAGTCTACCGGGCGCTTGCCCAGTCAGACGCCTCGCTGCCCACAAACTTTGCCTATCACGTTCGCCAGCAACTGATCAGGAAACATCTCGCCAAGGGCGCCGGTGAGGCTTCGCTGATACCGCTGCTGGTTGCTGGCGTTGCGCTGGTTGCGGGATATGCGGTCATCATATTGATGGCATCTCTGGGATACGCGACGGATATCCGTCCGCCAGGTATTCAGCTCATCCGTGAGTTGTCTCCGGTCTGGGGATATGCGGGGCTTGTAGCAGGCCTGCTATGGCTCATCGACAGCGTTTATAGTCGAGCGCACAGGTAATCCGTTGCACGCGTCTTGCTTTTCCTGCGAACCAAGAGTCCTGAAGCGGCCGCCACAAGTCGAGCAGTCATGCGCCCACTGCCCTTCTCAACGGCCGCGACTCGCCGGATCAGTCTCTGTGACAAGGGTAGCCGGTTTTAATACCATCTCAAGGTTCATCAGCGTAGAACCCGCGCGCAAGGGCCATTTCCTGCCGGTGAACTCGAACCCACAACGCCGGTAAAGCGCTGCTGCGTTGGCATTGTTTTCGGTTACAGTCAGGCGTATCTCAATCGCTTTACGCATCCAGAGGAAATCGATCACGCTTTCGAGCAACCTTTTTCCCACGCCGGCAGACCGGGCAACGGGGGCAACCCACATCGCACCAATATGCCCAACGCCCTTGCTATCCACCTGCCCTGAAACCAGTCCTACCGGCGCGCCATGGCGCTCGGCAACCAGCAGCTCAAAATCCGGGTCGGCATTGATGCGATTGGCCGCATTGATCCAGTAGTTGTCGTCATGTTGACTGATCTCTTCCCAGGTCGGTGAGAACGCATCTGGCGCGTCCTCAAGAGCACCAAGGCGCAGTTGTTTGTAGAGCATGCCCTCCTGGGGACTGATGGACCGCACAACAATCATCGAAGTACCTCGCCAGACTGCATGGCCTGCCAACAGGCTAATATCCCCCACCGCTGCCATTTTTGGCTCGCCTGCTTCTGCCAGTGGAGCACAAGTATTTCTCCCCGCATTCCGCGTTCATCGCTTCTTCGGCTACACTCTACCAGACACTGCGCTGGGTCAATGACGGATCCTGGCAGGAGGGTTAGCATCCAGCAAAAAGAGAGGAGCACGTGATGGCCAGATTTCAGGATCGCGCCGCCATCGTAACCGGTGGCGGCTCAGGGTTTGGTGAAGCTATTGCCCGGCGGCTGGCTAGTGAAGGCTGCAACGTGCTGATTGCTGACATCAACGATGCATCCGCTCAACGCGTGGCCGAGAGCATCGGAAATGCCGCGGGTTTCATTGGCTGCGACGTCAGCAAGGCTACCGATATCGAGGGCATGGTTCAGCGCTGTCTTGACGCCTTTGGAAAAATCGACATCCTTGTCAACAATGCCGGCTATTCACACCGGTCCATGCTGATGTGGAATCTCTCCGAAGAGGAGTATGACGGCGTGTTCAACGCCAACGTCAAGGGTGTGTTTCTTGGCTGCAAATATGCCTTGCCACATATGATTGAACGTAAAAGTGGGGTCATCATCAACACGGCTTCGATTGGTGCTGTTGCACCGCGGCCCGGCGTGACCGCCTACAATGCAACCAAAGGCGCGGTGCTGACCATGACCAAAGGCCTTGCGCTGGAAGTGGCGCGCCACAACATCCGCGTGAACTGCGTAAACCCGGTTGCTGCGGATACCGGCTTTATGAAAGGTGCCATGGGTGTTACCGATGGTCTCTCGGCTGAACAGACCAGCAATCTCACCAGCACCATTCCGTTGCGGCGCCTGTCTACCCCGGACGACGTGGCTGCCGCTGTTTGCTTCCTTGCATCTGACGAAGCCAGCATGATTACCGGTACAGCACTGAACGTGGACGGTGGACGCAGCGTTTAGGTGACTTTCAGCCGGGCAGCAACTGGACGCCGGGTCACACTCAAGGGGTTGTTAATGGAGGTTGTCTGACGTGGAAAACCTGCAGGTGCTCATGGCTGGCGTTACCGCGGTCATCCTGTTTGTGTTTGGACTGGAACACTTTTCCCGGGAAATTGAGCATATTTCCGGCGAACGGTTTCGGAAGTTCCTCGGTAATGCCACGCGCCGTCCTGTTGTTGGTGTGGCTATTGGCGCCGGGGTTACCGCACTGATCCAGTCCAGTTCGGCCACTTCGGTGATTGCTATCAGCCTGGTGAACGCCGGCGTTCTGTCGTTTAAGAACAGCGTGGGCATCATCTTTGGATCAAACATCGGCACCACCGTCACGGCCCAACTGGTCGCGTTCAAACTGACAGCTTTTGCACCGCTGATTATTATCGTTGGGTTTGGTCTGTCGCTGATCCGCTCCCGTTACAGCGTATTCGGCAAGGCAATTTTCTACTTTGGTTTTGTGTTCTTCAGTCTCAACCTGATCTCTTCATCGCTGGCGCCAATCCAGCAGATTCCGGCCTTGCACGATTTTCTCACCCAGCCGCAGAACCCATTGCTGGCAATACTGGCCGGTATGCTGTTTACCGCCGCGGTACAGTCTTCGTCGGTCACCACTGGTCTGGCGATCGTTTTTGTACAGCAGGGTTTTCTGAACCTTGAAAATGCTGTACCGCTAATCATGGGTGCGAACATCGGCACTACGGCCACCGCCCTGATCGCCGTTTTCAACATGGACATCGCGGCAAAAAAGGCTGCGCTGTCTCACTTCCTGTTCAACTTTGGCGGTGTGCTGCTGTTTACGCCGGTGCTGCTGCTGTTTGGCAACAGGCTGAACGACCTGCCCTACGATCCAGCCATTGCGCTCGCGGGCATCCATGTCGTTTTTAACCTGGTGACCAGCATGGTCTTCATCCTGATGATCAACCCTTTTGTGAACCTGATCGACCGTCTGTTGGGCGAAGGCAAGATGGACTTCGAGCGGATTGCGCTCCCGACGCTGGACCAGGAGCGACCCTTTGAGGAGATCCGGGAAAGTCTTTTGCAGAACCAACGCGACCTGCTGAAGTTCCTGCAGGAAAACTACAGCCTTGTGACGCTGGCAATCGAGTCAAACTACCAGGGCATCTACGAGGCGGCCGGCAAGCGTATTGACTATGTCAACTTCCTGAAACGGGAACTGATCAGCCATTTCTCCCGGTTTGTCGATTCCGTGCGAGACGAGGACGAGAGCCGAATGCTGCTGCGTACGTTCAACCAGTTCGACTACCTGTTCCAGATACACGACTCGATCAACGATATCTTTGAATCCAAAAAGTCGCTGACCGAAAACTACATTGAACTGGGCAGCGACATGCTCCTGCTGGTCAGGGAGATTTCCAGTGAGACCCTGGCGCTGTTTGATGACATGTCGAGGCCGCCGGCTGACGGCGAGGTCGTGGACATCAGGCCGTCCGCACGTCGGCTGCAGTCTCACCTTGAGAAGGCGAACCGGAGCCTGCTGCGATTGCTGGCGGACCCCAATCGCCGGGACGCCGGGGCCCTGACAAATTTCATCACCTATTCCCAGCGACTCAAAGACAAGCTCGAACACTTTTTTGAAATGGGTGGCGGGGATCTGTCCCGGGTGCCGGCGAACACAGCAGACAGCACCAGTGGAAGCCAGCCGACGTAAAACTGGTTGCCCTGAGCCTTGAGGCCACGTCAATGACCCGATTTCCTGTTTTGTTACTGGCCGTGGTGATGGTTGCTGGATGTACAGACGCGCCGGCTTTCAGGGGGGACACATCAGAACATTTTGATGGCACCCGCTTTCACAACCGGTCGCCGCTGGACCAGGATGCCCTCGACGTTCTGCGCTATGGCTGGAGCTTCATGACACAGCGTGAGGTATGGCCCGACCGGGTCCCCGTTTCCCAACAACGCGTACCACAGGCAAGAGTCACGGATGGCCTTTCGGTCACGTTCATCAATCATGCCAGTTTCCTTATCCAGGTGGACGGGCTGAACATTCTTACCGACCCGGTCTACAGCAACCGGGTCAGCCCTTTTGCTTTTGCCGGGCCGCAGCGGGTTCACCTGCCCGGTGTACGACTGGAAGACCTGCCGCCCATCGACGTGGTGCTCATCAGCCACAATCACTACGATCACCTCGACGAGGCAACCCTCATACAACTCGCGCGGCAGAACGGCACGCCGCCGCTCATCCTGTCCGGGCTTGGCAATGGGCTTCTCTTCGACAGGCTTGGCCTGGATAACCACCTTGACCTTGACTGGGACGACGCCTACAGGGTCGATGGCGTTACCTTCACTTTTGTGGAGTGCCGGCACAGGTCCGGCCGCGGTGTTGCGGACCACTTCAAGACCCTGTGGGGTTCGTTTGTGATCGAAACCTCCCGGGGCAACCTCTACTTTGCCGGTGATACGGCCTACGGTCCGCACTTTGCCGAGGCTGCAGCGACATTTGGGCCCTTCAGGCTGGCGCTGTTACCCATCGGGGCCTACGAACCACGCTGGTTCATGAAAGAAGTGCACCTGAACCCCGCCGAGGCCGTACAGGCGCATATCGACCTGCAGGCCCAGCAGAGCGTCGGGATTCACTACGGCACCTTCCAACTCACCAATGAAGGTATCGATGATCCGCTGAAAGACCTGGAGGTCGCCAGGCGTAAACGCCAACTGTCACCGGAATCATTTTTCACCCTGAGGGTTGGTGAAACCCGGCGCCTGCCCGCCGAAGATGCTGGCGTACTTGACTGAAAAGCCCAACCCGCTTCGCAGGCGACCAGGAAAGCTCTCAAGAAAGTGCCACACACATTTGGCAGGCTTACCCGCTGTGCGCCAGGGAACCAGCCAGAACGGGATAATCTCCCACAGCCCGTTGAGCCCAGTGTTGGGGTGTGTCCTTGAGATAGATGAGGTCACCCAAGAAAGTGCCACACGCATTCGGCAGGCTTACCCGCTGTGCGCCAGGGAACCAGCCAGAACGGGATAATCTCCCACAGCCCGTTGAGCCGCGTGTTGGGGTGTGTCTTCAAGGGAGGTTCAAGGGTTGCCGCAATACCAACTCCTAGCGACCAAGCGCATGCTCAATTTCAGCCCGCATGCGCTGTACGCACTGCCTGCCTTCCTCAATCGCTTCCGACGCCCGATGCAGGTCCAATAGCCCAATGTCTGAAAGTCGCGGTGTCAGCAGCAGGTCCGGCGGGTCACCCGCCATCCGGCTGCGAGTAATACGATCCTGGGCAATATGGATGGCCATGGCCAGTGTATCGACAACGCTCGGCACTCGAGGCTGTGGTTCACTGTTCTCCGAGGATGGCAGAAGGGCGTTGGCATACTCTTTAGTCAGGCTGCTCACTATCCTGGCGAAACTGCTCCTGTTTTCAGCTTCACGTTCTGTCAGGTGGGGCCCAGTCGGTACTGCGTCATCTGCCGCCGGCGATACGGCTTCAAATTTTCGGGTGACAAGGTCACCGTTCATGTTGGCAGCAATCACAAAATTGGCGCCAAGGGCGTGGCACAGGGAGACGGGCACCGGATTTACCAGGCCACCATCGGTATGCCACATCGCTTCATGGCGCCGGGGCGGAAACAGCCCGGGCAGAGACATGGAAGTCCAGACCGCTTCCTTGAGCGAGCCACGGATCATCCAATGTTCGCGGGCCGTTGCCAGCTCTGTTGATACTGCACCATAAGCTGTATCACATTCCTCGATAAGTTCGTCTGGGTCTGCAACGTGCTCGTCCAGGAATTCACTGAACCTGGATTGATCAAGGAATCCGGCAAAACGTGCATTGATATCCAGAAACCGGGCCATTCGAAACCGCGTCAGTCCACGTGCCCAGGCTTCCAGTTTGTCCATTCGACCGGTTACCCAGGCGGCTCCTACCATGGCACCAACCGAGGTGCCGCAGACAACCTGGGGCACAATGTCGAGTGCCTCAAGCTCCCGGATGATACCCACATGCGCCAGACCACGGGCTGAGCCGCTACCCAGCGCAAGACCAATAACCAGTTGGGGATGTTCGGGCATGACTCAGAAGTAGGAAAAAGGACTGGCGTATGTTACCAGAGGCAGTGAAAGAACCGGTGCGACACCCGGGTACGTCACTTGTCAGCAGATGCTGCTCTCAGGTCGAGCCAGGACTGATAGACACCTACACCAAAGAAGTAAAACATGGCGCCCACCGCAACAACCCGTAGCGGCTGGATAGCCCCTTCGATGACAATCAACGCTTCCTGAAGCAGTAGCACCATAAGTATTGATAGCAACAGGACAATGGTCACCGCCACATTCAGCCACCACAATCGTTCGCTACGGCTCGGGTAAACATACTTGATCGGTACAAAATGCAGAAATGCAAACAACAGGATCAACCCAAAGTTAACCCACGGACTGCCGCCAATAATGTAATAGAGATAGAAGGCAACCCAGTTCCAGAGCGCGGGAAAGCCAACAAAATAAAGATCATCGGAGATCATGCCGGCTTTGCCGTAATACAGCGCCGAAACCACGAGGATGACTGACACGGTGAACTCTCGAATCCAGGGGCCGTCCGGCAGGATCGCCGGGGACATGTAAATCAGGTACGCCGGGATGATCGCGTAGGTCGCAAAATCGATGACTGAGTCCATCATCTTGCCTGACGTCGTGGGCAACACTTCATGAACCCGGAACACTCGCGCCAGGGTACCGTCAATGCCGTCTATTACCTGGGCGATCAGCAACATCAGAAAGGCAAGTGCAATCCGATCGTTTGAAATGGCAACGATGGCAAAAAAACCCGGGATAATCCCCGATGCTGTAAAGACATGCACCATCCATGCAGCAAACTTGTCCATTGACCTCTTCCCGATTCTTCCACATCGGAGTATGCGCCAACCCGACAGCTTAGCGCTAACTGTTGCGCCGGACTCCTACCGCTTTTAGCACCTCAGGACTCGAAAAACACCAGGGATTCGTGTTGATAAGACCTTCAGACCCGATTCTAGTCAGCGAGTGCTTTGCTTTAAAGCCTGGGATGTTCCTGACCTGAGAGACGCGATTCCACTGGAGCGCGCTAGCCGAAGCCTATACGTCGTTTCGGCTGGAGCGGTGGTAGCCGACGCCTATACGTCGTTTCGACTGGAGCGGCGATAGCCGTGGAATGGAGAAACCTCATACGCAAAGATGAGGTCCCTCCACTACGGCCCTACGGGCCTCCGGTCGGGACGACGGGGGTGGGGGCCCTGCGGGCCTTCGGTCGGGACGACGGGGTGAAGACAGCCCTTCGCGCACCGGTTGGGACGACGCCTTCACGTCGTTTCAAATGCAGTGGTAGTAGCCGACGCCTATACGTCGTTTCGACTGCAGTGGTGGTAGCCGACGTCTATGTGTCGTTTCGACTGGAGCGGCGGTAGCCGCGGAATGGAGAAACCTCATGCGCAAAAATGAGGTCCCTCCACTACGGCCCTACGGGCCTCCGGTCGGGACGACGGGGGTGGGGGCCCTGCGGGCCTTCGGTCGGGACGACGGGGTGAAGAAAGGCCTTCGCGCACCGGTTGGGACGACGCCTTCACGTCGTTTCAAATGCAGTGGTGGTAGCCGACGCCTATACGTCGTTTCGACTGCAGTGGTGGTAGCCGACGTCTATGTGTCGTTTCGACTGGAGCGGCGGTAGCCGCGGAATGGAGAAACCTCATGCGCAAAAATGAGGTCCCTCCACTACGGCCCTGCGGGCCTTCGGTCGGGACGACGGGGTGAAGGAAGCCCTTCGCGCACCGGTTGGGACGACGCCTTCACGTCGTTTCAAATGCAGTGGGGGTAGCCGACGCCTATACGTCGTTTCGACTGGAGCGGCGATAGCCGACGTCTATGTGTCCTTTCGACTGGAGCGGCGGTAGCCGCGGAATGGAGAAACCTCATGCGCAAAAACGAGGTCCCTCCGCTACGGCCCTACGGGCCTCTGGTCGGGACGACGGGTGGGGGGGCCAGCGGGCCTCCGGTCGGGTCGACGGGAGGCCCGCTGGCGGGAGCTAGATATCGTGCTTCAGATCAAAGCGATCGAGTTGCATCACCTTGGTCCAGGCGGCCACGAAATCATTTACAAACTGCTGCTCGGCGCCATCAAAAGCATAGACTTCAGCAACAGCCCTGAGCTCTGAATTTGAGCCAAAGATCAGGTCAACCGGTGTTGCGGTGTACTTCACAGCGCCGCTCTTGCGATCGACACCCTCGTACATGCCTTCGGTGCCTGTCTTGCGCCACATTACAGCCATGTCGAGCAGGTTCACGAAGAAGTCGTTGTTCAACGTACCCGGCCTGTCTGTAAATACGCCGTGACTGGAGCCATCAGCATTGGCACCCAGCGCCCGCATGCCACCAACCAGAACGGTCATTTCCGGCACGGTCAGGCGAAGCTGATCAGCCTTGTCAACCAGCATCTCGGTGGGCGACCGGTAGCTGCCAGCCGCGTCAAAGTAATTGCGGAATGCATCCGCCTTTGGCTCAAGCAAGGCAAACGAGGTTACGTCGGTCTGTGCCTGGGTGGCATCTCCACGGCCGGGAACAAAAGGTACTTCAACCTTGATGCCTGCATCTGCAGCCGCTTTCTCGATAGCCGCGGCACCGCCGAGCACAATGAGGTCAGCCAGGGTCACCTTGTTGGCACCAAACTCCGACCGGATTTCTTTCAGTTTCGCTACGACCTTGTCGACTTCCGCAGGATTGTTCACGGCCCAGTCCTTCTGTGGCGCCAGCGCAATACGAGCGCCGTTGGCACCACCCCGCATGTCACTCGCGCGGAAGCTGGCAGCAGCACCCCAGGCGGTACGAACAAGCTCAGGCACAGTCAAACCGGACTCCAGGATTTCCTGCTTCAGCTTCCTGACATTGCGTGAGCTGATGCCCTTGTAAGGGGGCGCAGGCACCGGGTCCTGCCAGATCAGGGGTTCGGTCGGTACCGAGTTACCCAGGTAACGCGTGGCCGGACCCATGTCGCGATGAGTCAGTTTGTACCATGCCATGGCAAACGCTTTCTGGTACTGATCCGGATTGGCCAGAAACCTTTCAGCAATTTTCTTGTACTCGGGATCAAACTTGAGCGCGAGGTCCGCGGTGGTCATTACCGGAGAGTTAAACTTCCCGGGTACATGCGCGTCAGGCACCGTCTGGTGCATGGCTTCGTCGGTGGGAATCCAGATAATGGCACCAGCAGGACTGCGGGTCTGTTTCCACTCGAGGTTGAGCAGGTTTGACAGGTAGAGTGTTGTCCACTGGGTGGGAGCCTGGGTCCAGGCGCCTTCCAGTCCGCTGGTGACCGTGTCTTCCGAGTGCCCCTTACCGCAGCTGTTTTTCCAGCCGAGGCCCTGGTCTTCAATCGCAGCTGCGGCCGGCTCTGCACCTACACAGTCCGGTTTGCGCGCACCGTGCATCTTGCCAAACGTATGACCGCCTGCAATCAGGGCAACTGTCTCTTCATCGTTCATGGCCATTCGACCGAACGCCACGCGAATATTTTTAGCTGAACCCACGGGATCGGGTTTCCCCATCGGCCCCTCCGGATTTACGTAGATCAGACCCATGTGGGTTGCGCCCAGCGGGCGCTGCAACTGGCCGTCTATGTCCTTCCGGTCACTTGCCAACATTTCCAGTTCCGGACCCCAGTAGACCAGGTCGGGTTCCCAGTCGTCCGTTCGCCCGCCGGCAAAGCCATAGGTTTCAAAACCCATGTTTTCCATGCCCACGGTGCCCGCCATAATCATCAGGTCACCCCATGAAAGACTCTTGCCATACTTCTGCTTGATAGGCCAAAGCAAACGTTTTGCCTTGTCCAGATTGCCGTTGTCTGGCCAACTGTTGAGCGGTTCAAACCGCATCTGGCCACCATCACCGCCGCCACGCCCGTCGAGCGTGCGGTAGGTACCGGCACTGTGCCAGGACAGCCGGATAAAAAACGGTCCGTAGTTGCCGAAGTCTGCCGGCCACCAGTCCTGGGAATCTGTCAGAACCGCATTAACGTCAGCCTTGACGGCATCAAGGTCGAGCCTGGCAAACTCAGTGGCGTAGTCAAAGTCCTCGCCAAAGGGATTGGAGCGCGCATCGTGATCGCGCAGGACGGACAGATCCAGTTGATCCGGCCACCAGTATTGGTTTGTTTTCGTCGCTTCTGCCTTGCCGGCACCCATCGCTTTCCCACCATGGGCATCCCCCAGCGCCGGGGGCGCGATCAATGTCAGCGCCAGCATTGACGCCGCCAGCCAACTTCCGGCCGACGCCTTCTCGTTGATTTTCATAACCTGTTTCCTCTTTCTCTGTGCGTGATAACCACAATTGTTGTACAACCTGACGCAGGGTCTTTCGTCACGGTTCGGATAGTAAGTTCAAAGACTTGTATCAGTATATTGAAATAAAACGATGTTATTGATTGGTTTTCTCAATCGCTCGTGATTGAGGCGAGACGCGATTGCCCGCTAGCGACAATCCCAGGAAGTCGTCAGAATGTAGGCTGGACGCGCAAACCCGGATCAGCTAACCATCAGACAGGCAGGAGAAAACCATGCCCCTCATGCTCTCGAACATCCACGAGCACATTGGCCGTGAGGTCGCTGTGACCGACTGGGTCCACCTTGACCAGATGCAGGTCAATATTTTTGGAGAGATCACCCGATGGCCAAAGCGCGGCCACAACGACCGTGAATGGGCGGAACAGCACAGTCCCTACGGTGGCACCCTGGTACATGGTTTTTTTATGGTGAGCCTGGTCACCCACTTCCTGGAACTCGGCGGCCTGCTTTATCCCGACGGTAAGAGCCCACTCAACTACGGTATGGACAAGGTGCGGATTCTGTCACCCGTTGTAGTGGGTGATGGCGTCCGCCTGCGTGACCGCATTTCCGTGATGAGTGTCGAGGACAAGGACCAGGGACGCCGACTGATCAAGACTGCCCACCACATTGAAGCCGAGGGTAGTCAAAAGGCAGCCGCCTATGTCGAGTACCTGAACCTCTGGCAGCCGCGTGACACCTGATGCCGGCACTCACACAACCTCAGGACGTCTAGCGCATTCTTCCGTAGCTCGGTCGACTGTCGAGACGTTTAAAGTTCCGGCCTGCAGGCTTATCGTCAGCGACGGTGATTCGTCTTCCTGAGGTTTTGCCAGGTGTGTGCCATCAAGTGCTTGGCCAGGCGAACCTGGCCAACGATTTCCCTGGCTACCAGGCATACGCCTCTGGCGCCTCTCCACCCGGACCGGGAAATATCGTATCCAGACGTTCACGGATTTCAGGCGGAAGCTCAATGGCCACACCGCGCAATGCACCTTCGAGTTGCGACATGGTTCTTGGTCCGATGATGGGTGAAGTCACGTCCGGATTCGATGCAACCCAGGCGATGGCGACATCAGCCGGGTGTTCACCCAGCTCCTTGCAGATCTCTGCATAGTCCTTTAGCTGCTGGCGCTTCTGGTCGCTGGCCACGTTAAACAAACCTTTACTTCGCTTTCCGTCTTCCGCACCTGCCGCGGCGGCGAGCAGACCGCCGCCAAGTGGACTATAGGGGATAAAACCCAGCCCGTAATCACGGCATGCCGGGATCACCTCCAGCTCCACTGTCCGATTCATCAGGCTGTAAACGCTCTGTTCTGACACGGGCCCAAGAAAGTGACGCGACCTTGCGCTCTCACACGCCTTTGCTATCTGCCAGCCGGCAAAGTTACTGGTACCCACGTAGATGACTTTGCCCTGCGCAACAAGTGTCTCATAGGCCTGCCAGACTTCTTCGAACGGGGCAGTTCTGTCAACGTGATGCATCTGGTACAGGTCAATGTAGTCCGTATTAAGCCGCTTCAGACTGGCGTTGCACGCCTCGATAATGTGTTTTGCGGACAGCCCACGCTGATTTGGCCCGACCCATGATCCACTCGCCTTTACTGGATCCTTTGAGCCAAATTCATTGGGTGGGCTGAAACACTTGGTGGCGAGCACCACCTGTTCGCGCCTGCCGCCACCGGCAAAATATTCGCCAAGCAGTGATTCAGTGACACCGGCATTGTAATTGTCGGACGTATCAATCAGGTTGAGCCCTCGTTCGATAGCAGCGTCAAGAATGGCGAAGCTGTCCTGCTCATTGGTCAACCAGCCAAAATTGACTGTTCCCACGGCCAGGGGGCCAACCTGCAGGGCGGTTCGGCCCAAACGGCGATAACCAGTGGTGGCTTCATTTGACATTATGTTTCTCCTGCATCAATTTGGTTTTCGACTTTGTAGCTTACTTTACCTTAGATGCAGCTTTCACCCTCGTTGTTGCTTTCGCTTTCGCCGCCTTTGTTTTCGCCGCGGGCTTCTTCGGTGCCCCACCGCGCATCGCCATGCGCACTTTCATGTTTTCGCGATGGGCGTCCATATCAAACGCAAAGTAATCGTAGTCCGGGCGCACGCTGACCTTGCTGCCGGCTGGCTCCCGGTCAAACAGGCTATGGTATGGGCTCATGTCCAGCGCGCCGCTCGACACCTTTGCGCCCTCCCGCATTCGATCACCATCCACGTCCTGTTCGCCGAATGGGAAAGCCCCATAGACGTCCATCAGACCAGCAAACCGAAGCGGGTTGCGCGCCAGCGCTTCTGCCGTTACCGTCTGTCGGTAGGGCCCCTGCGTTTGCATGAACGGGCGTGAATAGGTGCCGAGGATCATGAGGCGTTCACCTATATTGGAGCGCAATGCCGAACCGTGCCAGGTCAGATCCCCCCACACGACCATTGAGCCTGCGGGCGCCTCAATGGGTTCCGCCTTATCAGCCCACTGCTCCATTTCTGCCGGTGACGGCGGACGCCGCCACTTGTGGCTGCCCGGCACAAACGTAATGGCACCGTCTGCAGCCGAGTAATCCGTCACCAGGTAGTTGAAGTTCGCGCTGTTGGGTTCTGGCGGTGACGCATGACGCGTGAAGTCCCAGTTGTCGCGATGAATTGGCGTCCGACCCTCGCCTGGCCCTTTGACCCATCCATCAAACAGCGACAGGATGCAGTTGCTGCCAACCAAGTGCTGGATCAGGCCAAGACCGGCGGGATTGAGCAGCAGCTCTTCAAAGACCGGGTTTTCCCACAGGATCATGCGGATGATCTGGTTTTTGTCTTTCCAGCTGAGACCGTCATTGCCGGGTGCACCAAACCGTTTACTTACCACATCAATAACAGCCTGCTTCAGCGCCGCGTGAAATTCAGGTGGTCCCACCTTTTCGGGTGGCACGATCGTGAACCCGAACACATCAAGCTCGGCAATGTTCTCCAGGAGATCAAGTTCCGCCAGCTCGCGGTACAACTTTGATTGTGTTGGACAGGATGCCCAGTCTTTTATCTGCATGTTCTAAACCCTTTTTCCTTATTCCCATAATATTTGGTGTGGACCCGACGCTATTTGCACGGGCCCGGATCCCATCAGTCAGCCAACAGTTTCTGTTGCACCAACCGCCAGGTCACGTCGCCGGGATGACAGTTGTTCGACGATCTCCAGGTGACGCTTGTGGTTAATGCGATACATGAAGTAAAAGCCCAGTGCCGCCAGCGAAAAGATTGACGTGGCGGGCCCGGCGATCAGACCCAGAGACCAGATGGTGCTACTGTCAATCTCACCGCGGACTGCATGCGCTGGAAATTCAATCCAACTTAGCAATATACCGCCAAACAGCGTGCCAAACGCCGCTGTTGCCTTGGAGGTAAAAGCCCGCACCGAATAAAGCACGCCTTCTCGCCTCACGCCACTTTCAAGCTCGTGCTCATCCGCTACATCTGCCAGCATTGAGTTGGTCGTTGCGCCAATAATGGGTGATGCGAGCGCACCCACTGTTGAGGCCGCCAGGAAAATTGGCAGTATCCAGGCTGAGCTGTTGTCCGGAAACCAGGACACGTCCAGCAGCCTGAGGCAGATGGGTGTATTGACGGCAATAATCCAACTGGCCAGGGGCAGCATGACAGCCATCCGCTTGTCGAGCACACGCGTCAGGAACGGGATCAGGACAAACGCAACGGGGAAGCCAAACAGGCCGACAAAAGTCAGATAAAACAAGTCCTCAGTACGAAAGCCCCAGAAGTGAATGCCCATGAATGGCATAAAAGCGGACTCAACCCCTCCCACCAAAGACCCCAGCACCAGCCCAAAAAAAATGGCTCGAAATGACAAATTGCCAAACACGGCGCGCATTTCTGTAAACACGGTAAACAACCCAATGCGCGGCCGGATCTGTGTTTTTCTGAGATGGGCAATTTCGCCGCGCGTCCCGATCGCGCAGATCAGAATGGCTGCCACCATGACACTAGCAAAACAGATGCTCATGAATGGGTAAGCAGCAGCATTCAGGAATCCGGGATCGAATTCAGGCGTCGTCGGAAAAAAAAGGCCGGTTATCAGGCCGTAGACAACTGCGACCGACATCGCACCAACAAAACTGCTGTAGGCAAACAGCGTTGACCGCTGGTAGTAGTCCTGCGCCATCTCCGCACCCAGCGCCAGGTGAGGAATGTTGTAAAACGTATAGAAGAACCGGGTCAGAATCCCGAACGTCATCAGCCACAAAAAACCTTGCAGGTCGGTCATGCCGGCCGGTGGTGTAAACAGCAATACGAAGCTGACCGCAAGCGGCAATGCAGAAGCCACCAGCAATGGGTGCCGCCGTCCCCAACGCGTCGTCAGCTGATCCGACCAGGTGCCAACCAGGGGATCGCTCACCGCGTCCAGCATCACAGAAATGGCGATAGCGAGGCCCACCATCGCTGCTTCGACGCCGACAACCTGCTGATAGTAGAACAGCAGCAACACTCCCCAGGTTGTATTGGCGAACGCGCCTGAAGCCTCACCCACGCCGAAGGAGATCATGGTAGGTACTGATAGTCGGCGAGGCTCTGACATGTGCTACTGCTCCGTATCGGGCGAAGAGGCTGTCAATTCGCGATCAGGTTGTGCTGGTCACACCGCCATCACAGGCGATTGTCGCGCCCGTGATGAACTGGCCTGCCCTGGAGGAGAGATAGATCACAAGCCCCGCAATGTCTTCCATGCAGCCACTTCGCTTCATTGGCTGCGCGTCGAGCAACTGCCTGGTGCTGGCGTCGGAGGCGAACAGGGCTGCCGTCATCTTTGATTCGAACAGCCCCGGCGCAATGACGTTTACGTTGATGTTTTCGGCCATAAGGTCTGCGGCAAGCTGAACACTCAATTGGCCGAGTCCCGCCTTGGCCGCCACATAAGAGTAATTTCGCAGACCGCTGGGTTTAAGCGAGTTGATCGACGTGATGTTGATCACCGAGGCCCTGGCCATTGACGTTGCCGCCTTTCGCAGCATTGGCAATAACTGCTGTGTCAGAAAGAAGGGGGACTTGACGTCCAGATCCATGACCTTGTCCCAGGCTTTTTCGTGGAAAGCGTCAATATCCTCGCTCCAGGTAACCCCTGCGTTGTTAACCAGAATATCGAGGCGACTTTCGCGTTCTCCGAGTTTCGCAGCCAGCGCCCTGCAGCCGTCAATGTTACCCACATCAGCCGGTATCGCGGTACAAGTGCCCAGTGCGGCCAACGAGGCCTGGGTCTCGGTGCAGGCTTCAACCTTGCGCGACGCGACATAGACGTTCGCGCCAGCCCGCACCAGGCCCTCGGCAATCATCAGGCCTATGCCGCGAGTACCACCCGTGACCAGCGCTACCTTGCCAGACACATCAAACAGCCTGTCGTAGAAACTCATGATTGCCCCCAACTTACCGCGAAACGGAATCTATCAGAACCCGAACCGGGCCTTGCTGCTCACAAACATTGACCAAGCCAGCCTAGTCGAACAACCCGCGTCCACCTCCTTTGGTGAAATCCGGACCTTCTTCACGCCAACCGTTAAAAATGTTTTCACCCATTAATTGGGCAAAACGTGGTTCGTTCGCGTAACGCGCCATCACCTCGGGGTATCGCGTATCACGACGCAGTTCCTGGGTCGACATGAACGGCCGGCACATATAGGCAGCAAGATTCATGCGCGCGCCCGGGTTCTCCCGGCGCCAGCCACCATGCCATGAGTTACCGTGCCAGATCACTGCATCACCCGGGTTGATCTCCATGGTGACGCCACCCCCGGGGAGCTCCCACTCGACCTTGTCCAGTTCCTCCGGCGGAAGCTCCTTTGCCATGATTTCAGGAATCGTCTCGCCGCCCGCGGTCCAGTTCTCGTGAATTCTGGGCTGGCGCTGCCAACGATGACTGCCAGGGAACATTACCAGTGCACCGTTCTCCCGAGTATAAGGCGTCAGCGCATAATTGCAGTTCGCCACCATCGACGTTGGCGTCAGGAAACCATCAGACTGTCCATCCGCATGTACACCAAGGGGCATACCGCCGGGCCCGCGAAAATGGCAGCCCATGGAAGACAGCACACAGCTTTCCCCGAGCAGATAGGTCATCAGCGCAAGCGGTTTGGCCTCAAGCAGTATCTCTGGAAAAACCGGATCATCAAAGATCAGGTAGTGCAAGTATTCCATGCCATGAAAATCAGCCGTGGTCGCATTCAGCGGGTCAATCTTGCGCTTGGTGTTGGTCTCCACGCGCCGCAATATCGCAGCTTTTGCTCGCTCAATGCGATCCTCGGAAAGGACCCCCGGCAAAACGGTATAGCCGTGGACCTCAAGCTCCAGCAGATTGTCGTTCAGCCCGAGCGCAGCAATGTTGTCGAGGATGCGTTGCTTCGCCTCAGCATCGTTGTTAGTGATGTTTCTAAGTACTGGTGATACCGGCTTTTTCGCAGTTAGTGTCTCTGACATGTCAATATTCTCCTGTTAACTCTCAGGTCGTTGTGGGTATGGCAGGCCTTGCCGTACAGAATCGAATCCTGGATGGTTGGGCCGGCGGCTCTAGTCTTGTGTAGCCTCCCGGGTTCGCTCGCGATAACTCGCAGCACGTGCGCGACCCGGCCCCGGGCCCTCTTTACCCCAGCCGTAAAAATCATCAGCGCCGAGAAAACGCGCGAAACGCGCGCTCCGGCGCCGGAGCATCTCCTCTGGTACCGCAGTCTGGTAGTTTTCCTGTGTTTTGACGGCACGATGGCAACAAAATTGGTAGTGGTCATTCGGAGCCCATCAATTGTGCGCGGATAAACATCGTCCTCGAACAGCAGGTAAAAGTCGTAGACCGAGTTCGGTACGCCGCCGGCGGGAACGTCCAGCGCGGGGTTAGATTGGGGTGAGAAGGAAACGCCGTGGCGTGCCTCCGCGATGCGCAAGACTGCGCGCTTGATTCGCGAGAGGAACGCGGGCGGCGCAACCTTCTCAGGGGGAACGATCGTAAAACCAACCGCTTCGAGTTCAGCAACATGCATCTCGAGCCCAAGGTCGACAAGGGGCTTGTAATAGTCGCCCTTCCACTCACGTCGCTTCAGCACATTGTCCTGTGCGTCGAACTCCGTTGTTGTTGCGGCAGAAGTGTTTTCCATTGGTTTCTCCGTTGCCTGCTGATTTGTCTGCTTAGGCGCAATGCGCTGCAGGGCCAACGCGGGCCCTGCAGCCGAAACGTCACATCGAGTAGCTGAATTCAACGCCAAGCGTTCTTGGACGTCCAAAGCGGAAACCCACTTGGTTGAATTCGTACACAATGATTTCATCAGTCAGGTTTCGCACGTAGGCTGACGCCGACCAATTGTCACGCCGCAGCACCATCTTCAGGTCAAGCGTTTGATACGCTGGCGCGGGTCGTTCGTTGTTGGCGGTATTCCAGGACTCAGCAACGGCGTAAGCATCAGCGCGCGCGGTGGCATCTATGCCCATCAGCTGAAAGTCGTACGCCAGAGACATATAGCCACTGTACTTGGGCGCGTTCGCCAGCCGATTGCCGGGGCGGATCTCCACACCCAGATATCGCCCTGCGCCGCTCGAGTTGATCTTTGCGGTCCAGTTGTAGTCACCGCCGACGGTGAGGGCCAGGCGCTCGGAGAGGGACGCACGAATCTCCAGCTCCATTCCCTGACTTTTTGCGTCACCCACGTTGCTGTTGTAGCTGTAGGCAAACGGCGTAACGCCAGCCACATCGTTGATTTCATCTTGCGTTGCGATAATTGTATCTTTCCAGGCAACGTTGTAGGCCGCGCCGGTGAAACTCAGGGCGCCATCCATGACGGTTGCCTTGATGCCAACTTCAGTGTTGATCACCTGGTCGCCGTCGACCAACTGGCGGTCAACAAGCCGCTGGTAATGGCCTTCTGCAATCGGGTCCGTTGCACGTAACGGTTCGAGTTCAGCAATTCGCGCGGCCAAAGCGGCATTAATGATGCCGGGACGGAATCCGGTGGACACGGTGCCGTACAGCATCAAGTCGTCAGCGGGCCGCCAGGTCACCGTGACCTTGGGTGAAATCGATTTGGTTTCATTGGACAATGAGTTGACGGGATTCGCCCGGGAATCCGTGCCGGGACGGCCCACATCCAGATCATAATTCACCTCGGCGTAACGCAAGCCAGCCAGCACTTCCCACTGATCATTAAAGCGGTAACCAATCTCACCGAAGATTGACTGCTCGCCGAAGCTTGGGAAGTTGGTGGTTCCCGGGACTATGGCGTTCAACCAGTTAATAATCGCCACCTGGTCGGCAACAGACACGCCGTCAAGAAAGGAATACTGAAGCCAGCAATGGCCAATTGAGGAATCAGCGTAAGCGGGTCCTCCGCCCGTCGTACATCCATCGTGTTCACCGGTCTGTGAGTCTTCACTCTTGTAGTAGATGCCTGCCGCATAATTCCAGTTGCTCTCCGCATTGTTGGAGACCAGTCGGATTTCCTGGACAAAGCGTTCGGTTGACGCTGCAAACGACCCGTCGCCGCCCAACCCCGAAATCACATTGGGGCCGCAAGCGGCCAGGGCGCCAAAACAACCGCCATCAACCAGCGCGTTCAGACCGGCAGAAAATCGGGGGGAGGTCTCCTCTGAGTAATTGGTGGTTCGATCAAAATACGAGGTCGATGAGTTGACCACGCCGAGTGACGTCTGCCACTCGATATTGAAGTTGTACATTGCCTGTTCATCGTAGCCGCCACTGGTGTGGGTGGGATGCGCCAGGTGTGTCACGTAGGGGTCCCGCTCCAGTTGATCATACTGGCCGCCACAGGTGGTCCCTGGCAGCGCGTAACGCGGCACCTGACCGGCCGGGTCGGACGGGGTCGATTCGGTAAAACAATGATACCCCAGACCGGGTCCACCATAGGTGCTGTCTATGACGTTGACCATACCGGAAAGCTCCAGCGTATCTGTTGCGAACCAGGTGACCAGGGCGCGAACCCCCTCCTCTTCAGTCGTGTCAACATCCTTCTTGTTTCGTGGGGCGACCTGGTCAAGCACACCCTTGCGATCGCGCTTGTAGGCGACCAACCGAAGAGCCAGGCGCTCCGCGACAGGAATGTTGACCATCACGTCGCCGCGGAATGAAAGACCGCTCGATTCGCCAATTGATTCTCCGCTGCCCTTCACCGCCCACGAAAATCCCGTTGGGTCCGGCTTCTTGGTGATGTACCGCAGCGCCCCGCCCATATTACCCTCGCCGTACAGGGTGCCCTGCGGTCCCTTTAGCACCTCAACACGTTCCATATCAAACAACGGACCCATCGTCTGGCGCAGGCCGCCGTTCGTGCCGTCGGTAATGGGCATATTGTCGAGGTACACACCAACCACAGAACCACCCCCACCAGCAGGTGGTGTCAGGCCCCTGATTGACAGGGTGTTGTAGGTTGCCGAATTGGTTCTGTAAGACATACCAGGGATCGACTGATACAGGGTTTGTATGTCCTCGATTCCTTTCGCGACAATATCTTCGGCTGTTACAGCGGAAATGGTCAAAGGCGTATCCATCAACCGGGTGTCACGATAGGTTGCAGAAACAACAACTTCCTCAATGTCATCGGAAGCGGCGTTGACGTTGCCCATAAATACCAGCAAGACAGCGAGCACCCGCACTTGCGGTCGTGTGTTCATATTGATCCCTCTCTAGTCATTATTATGTTTTGTGGTTTCCGTAAACCCGACTGCGCACCATCTCTTCAGGGCGAATCGCTTTGTCCGGACCAAGAGGAGCACTTTGCATGCCAACTTGCGCGGGAGGCGGAGCGCCAGACAAATAGAGAGCTCGGAAAATCAGCAGAGCGTTGCAGAACCAGCGTGAGATACGACATATCGTCAATCAATGAAAAATCGTAACGATATCTATGCTGTGTGAAGGTCAACCCAGCCGCCGGTATGCGATGACTCGTAGATAGCCGTAACCAGCCTGATAGTCTCGATGTTGTCACGACCACTGGTAATCGGTTGTTGTCCGGTACGACAACACTCTGCAAAGTGCAGGATCTCGTTGACGAAAGGGTTTTTCGACGGCAGGTTCACATCCAAGGTAGACACAGGCTCAAAGCGCGGGTGCCATCTTCCGGTACCGGGGTCGCGCGCCATGGCATTGGCCACGATGGCCGTGCCCAATTTCGCCAGGCCCTGCTCCGGCGCCAACGGCGGTGTCGACAGAAGCGTGCCTTCGCTGCCAAAAATTGCGCAGGACAGGGCGTCCGGGACAAGAAATGTGCTCTGGTTGCTGAAGACAGCACCAATCACACCACTCTCAAACTCTACGGTTGCCGCGACCAGGTCTTCCGCACCATTGACCATTTCTGGCTGAAGAGAGCGGCAGGCGGCAACCACCCGCTTGACGTTACCCAGGAAATAACGCAGGAGGTCAACATGGTGAATGCTGTGGGTCATCAGGATGCCTCCCCCGGCCCGTCGGCCGTCATTTGCCCAGTGACCGCGGGGATTCGACGCGCCTGCTCCAAAGCTTGCATGGGCGCGCACCGCCTGAATCTCGCCGAGCCCGCCACCGTCAATCAGCTGCTTGACGGCCACGGCAGTTCGGGAGAAACGCAGGTTTTGGGCAATCATCAGCGTAACGCCAGCTGCATCGGCCGCGTCGATCATCGACTGGCAACCCGGCAGGGTATGCGCCATTGCCGTCTCGCATAGCAGGTGTTTACCCGCTTCGGCGGCGGCGATGGCCTGCGACGGGTGCAGGTCGTGGCTAGTGCAGATGTCCACGGCATCAATGTCGGCCCGCCGCAGCATCTCGTGAAAGTCCGAGTAGACCGCGGCGACGCCGGCCTGTTCGGCGAAGGCTGCTGCCGCAGAAGGGTTTGGGTCACACACGGCGGTCAACCGGACCTGACCGGGGTTTTCCAGGTAAGCGGCCAAATGTGCATGGGCAATGGGCCCCACGCCTATCAGTCCAACGCTTAGCGGTTTCGCCATCACAGCATCCTCACACCGGGTCAGGTGCCGGGCATCGCCGTCACCTGATCTCTTATACCCAAAGCATTTACCATGCCAACCGCGAACTTGCCTGGCCAGGTCAGGTCGTACTATCTACTGGCTACTGGCGCTGTTACTTGAGGATCATGGGGCGAACGCGGGACATCCGCTCGCGGATTTACTGTTTCGCCAATCGCGTTATCACGCCGCCTGGGCACCAGGACTCAGTCCGCCCCCTGGTGGACGTAGGCCGATCCGGCATTGCGGACAATACCCAGCTTCTTCATGCGGGAGCGTAGCGTGTTGTGATGCAGGCCAAGGCGCTCGGCAGCGCCACCGCGACCATCTATCTTTCCACCTGTCCCCGCCAGCGTGTGCAGTATGTGGTGACGCTCCAGTTCAGCCAGGGTCATGCCCTCGTGTGAGGATTCTGCCGCAGGTTCCGTGAGGAACTCCGGGATCAGCAAGTAGGCATCCGTGCTGAGCAGCACGGCGCGCTCAATCAGGTTCTTCAGTTCCCGCACATTGCCCGGCCAATCGTACGCCTGCAATCGCTCAAGAGCGGCGGCGTCGATACGATCAACTTTTTTGCCCGCTTCCGCGCTGAAGTGCGACAGGTAAAAATGAGCGAGGAGCGGTATGTCGTCGCGACGGTCCCGCAACGGCGGCACCTGAATGGGATAAACGTTGAGTCTGTAGAACAGGTCCTGCCGGAAGGTGCCTTCCCTGACCCGCGCCGCCAGATCCTCATTGGTTGCCGTGATGAGCCGGAAGTCTGATCGTATATCGGTGTTACCACCCACGCGCTGGAACTCGCGGGTTTCGAGTACCCGTAACAGGGCTGCCTGAATTTCAGCTGACAGGTTGCCAATTTCATCCAGAAACAGGGTACCGCCGTCCGCAAGTTCAAAGCGGCCGATACGCCGTTGCAGTGCGCCGGTGAACGCACCCTTCTCATGGCCAAACATTTCACTGCTGATCAGTGACTCCGACAGGCTGTTGCAGTCGACGCGAATAAAAGGCGCCTGCCGTCGATCACTGGCCTCATGGATCGCCCTGGCCACGTGTTCCTTGCCAACACCTGTTTCGCCAAGGATCATCACCGTCGCATTGCTGGTTGCGACCTGCGCAATGCGGTCGAACACCTTGCGGATTGCGGCGCTGTTACCAATAAAGTTGCCCGACTGCTGGTCCGATTCCAGCTCATTCTGGTAATAATCCCGTTCGCGGTTAAGCTGCGTGTTCAGTCGGTGGATTTCTTCATAGGCACGTGCGTTATCAATCGCAATTGCGGCCAGTCCAACCAGCGGCAGCAACGACGGAATATCCGCCTCGCTGATGCGCCCCGGGAGCAGGCAGTTGTCGTGGTAGAGGACACCAACCACATGGTCACCCAGAGACATCGGCAGACAAAAGCTGGAACGAATGGGAGCGCGCTGCTGGTTATGCTCTTTGCATCCAGTCGGGTCTTCCCGACGATATATTTCTGGTTGCCCGCGCGCCGCGGCACGCTGGATCATCGCCCGCGCTCCCGTAAACGTTTCTCTCTCCACGTCTTCTGCGGTCAATACCACCGCTGCCTCTATCACCGCTTCCCCATCCACAACCTTAAACAAGGCACCGCGCTCAGCACCGGCGAGTTGGTTGACCCTCGCGAGTAGGCGCTGTACCAACTGTCGATAGTCACGAATGCCCACGATCTCCCGATTGAGCGCCTCGATTTCCCGGGGCAGATCGAGATGTTCGAAGTCCGCATCGAGTTGCGTCATCAGGCCGGCCGGGATCAGTCCCGGATTGATTGGCTCCAGAAAGCTGGCGGCCTCGCGCGTAGCCTTGCCCGCGGCTGCAACCTGCCCAAGCGCAAGCCGCACCCTGGCCAGCCGAAACTGGGTCTTGGCTCGCTCGATCAGATCACCGGCCTGTTCAAGTTGATCGACGGCAGCCTCGAGCCTTGCAGCAGCACTTTCGGGCTTGTTTTCGTGCTGGCTCAGTACGATTGCCTCAAGCACCATAACCAGTCCCCGCTCCCGAACCACCTCAATCGTGTCGATACGTTCAACGACGCGCCTGACAGAATCCAACAACGACTCCGGCAGGTCGTCGGGCGGGTAAGCATCCAGCAACGCAACAAGTAGTTTGGGCCAGGGGGCTTGCGAGGTAGCCAGGTGCGCCGCCTGGTGATTCCACTCCTCAAGCGACCGCGACGGATCCTTCAGCACTGCATAAGCCAACGCCATATTGCCATGGCAACCGGCCAACACTTGTGGCGTGGCAAACTCGCGGTGGGTGGCAAGCGTATCCCTGATGATATCAATGGCACGCTCTGGCTGGCCAAGGTCGATAAATGACATGCCGAGGCCACAGGCAACCTGGAGCGCACCCAGCGACTGCCCCAGTCTTTGGCACTGCTCGTATTGGCCGTTCATGAGCCCCATTCCCATACTCACCTGGCCCAGCCAGACATAACAGTTACCCAGCATCGACGTTACCAGGATAGGCGACTGGCTCCTTGGGTATCGAATCAGCAATGGCCGATGTTGTTC
The DNA here is from genome assembly GCA_047947185.1 of Pseudomonadota bacterium. GTDB lineage: Bacteria > Pseudomonadota > Gammaproteobacteria > Pseudomonadales > Azotimanducaceae > JANQJA01. The sequence continues at coordinate 3,568,318 of CP170502.1, read as the reverse complement.
ATAGACCGCAACAACTTCACCAAACCGGCCCTGCTGCCAGAGAAAAAACATGCGCAAGTGAACCGCGGTCCGCATGACGGAATCATCGTCGCGCGCCTCAACCCGCGCCCAGGTATGCTCGAACAGGTCAACAGACTGCTGATGGGCACCCTGCCACCAGAAAAACATGGCCTGATTGAGCCTGAGCAGGTCCGCAACTTGAAGGGTGCCAGCCAGGTCGGCATAGGCGATGGCTCGGCCGACCGCCTCAAGCATCCAGTCGATTTCTTCATTACCAGTGACGTAGCGACAAAACGCATGCACCGCGTCAACAAACACACCAACAACCGGGTCGTCGGGGTCAGTTTCCGGGCTGATGGAATCAATAATTGCCTGAAAGCTGGCCTGTGCCTCGGTCCGGCGATACCGGCGATTGAGTACCCGTCCAACCTCAAGGAGGCGGCCCAGGGTTTCAACGTCGGCCGGGAGTTGTGCGAGTTGAAGAGCGGTTTCCCGCAGCGCTGGATCATCGCCACCCGCAGAGCTCAACAACTCAACAATCTGTCGGCGCCAGGAATTGCCGGCGTCTGCCGGTAAACCTGCAAGCGCCGCTTGACGCTGGTCCGAATCGATTACGCAGAAGGTATCGAGGGATGTTCGCTCAAGCAGCCCACATTGGACCCCCTGGTCCAGCGCAACCAGTACCGCCGATGCCTTTTGGCCCGAAAGCTCCAGAATCCAGTCAACCGAGAAGGATCCGCAAAACAGGCAAGCCAGGGTAAGCAGTTCATCTGTCACAACTTTTGATTGTGGTACGCGTGCTTCGCTCATCTTTCATGCCGGGCCAGGATGTTAGTGCAATCAATTGCAACACACCAGATTCCGAAATATCAACGATTATTCGTGGAAATACCAGATGTAGTATGCGATGGCTAACTAAAGCTCCGGAAAACCGCCGCAAACATCCGCCTTGCGTGCCAGATCACCGCACCAGACGTTGGCACGAGGCTTGCTCTACTGTATCGATCAGCATCCATTACTCAGGAACAGGAGGTTCACGGTGTGGCAATGGCCCGAAACTGTAGAGCGCGCAGTCGAACGATACGATCTCGCCAAAGAGATTGCCGAGATCGACTCGAATGGCTACACAATAGTCCCACCAGAGAAGACCTTGTTCTCGCCAGCCAAGGTTGCTCGCGCAAAGGAAGTCCTGATCGCGGAAATGACACGGCGAACTGGTGTCCGTTGGGATGAAAAAAAAATTGCGCTGGACGCGTTTGAACCGGGTTCCCACCCACCCGCCTATGCCTACGTCACCCGCATGTTTGAGTCCGATCAGGTCTTCCTCGACTTCCAGACTAACCCCGTTCTGAACACCTTGCATCGCCACATCATCGGCGATCGCTTTCGCATGCGCACTGCCAACGGCATGTTCAAGTGGGCCAATGAGGACGGGTGGGGACCCAATCACGGGCTCCACACCGACACCCAGGGCCTTGAGTTTGCGAAGGGGCGCTATTACATCGCCAACGTAAACTGGTTGCTGAACGACGTTGAAGCCGACGATGGGCCAATCTGTTTCCTGCCAGGCTCACACACATTTGATGGTCTTCCCGGCCCGGACACCATCACCGATGAATTGCGCGCGCAAATTCGCCCGATAGAGGCACCAGCGGGATCGTTTGTTGTGTTCAACAGCCACGTCTGGCACGGATCCTGGCCTCGCAAGCGGCCAGGACTTCGGCTCACCACGCACACGATGCGAGGCGCGCCTGGATTGCCGTTGTGGGACTTCAGCGACACCAGCGAGGATGTCATCGCCAGATCCCGTGAGCCCGGATTGTTCAGGATGCTCTGCGGAACGCCGCCGATGCGCGGAGACAATCCCGGCTTCCTGCCTCGGATAAAGGCGAGGTCTGCGACGAATGCAATCTGATGATGGCGCGTTCGATTTTGACCTGATCATCTACGGCGCAACCGGCTACACAGGCCGAATTGTCGCTGAGCGCATGATTGAGACCGGCGGATCGACACGATGGGCGATGGCTGGTCGCAATGCCGGCAAACTGGCTGAGATCAAGGCATTGATAGGTGCGCCGGATGAGGTGGGGCTCATCGTTGCTGACGCCCACGACGAGGCAGCGCTCACAGCCATGGCAGAACGAACCAGCGTTGTTTTATCCACCGCTGGCCCCTTTCAGCTTTACGGAGATGATCTTGTGGCGGCCTGCGCTCGAACAGGAACCGATTACGCTGATCTGACCGGTGAGTCGAACTGGATCGCGAAAATGCTGGAGTTGCACGACGCAACAGCCAAGCAGACCGGAGCGCGACTGCTGTTCTCCGCTGGTTTTGACTCAATTCCCTCGGATCTTGGTGTCTATTTCGTTCAGTCTGAGGCGAGGAAGCGATTTGGAAGCTATGCGCCGCGTGTGCGAGGACGCGTTCGTGCCATGCGGTCTGGTGGCGGATCAGGCGGCTCAATGGCTGGAGGCCCGGCGACATTAGCGGCGATCGCAAATGATCCTTCGATTCCTGCGCTGCTGCGTAATCCTTTTGCATTGACGCCAGGATTTGAGGGGCCGCCACAACCGAAAGCCAACGAAATCTATGAAGACAGAGTGACAGGCTCGTGGGTTGCACCCTTCGTGATGGCGCCAATCAACACCAAGGTTGTTCACCGCACGAACTACCTGTTGGGCCACCCCTGGGGCAAAGATTTTCAGTACGACGAGATGTCCATGATGGATGGGCCAGAGGGAACGCCGGCGGGCTTCAACGCACCACCGTTCAAGAACCCCGGAGAAGGGCCTTCTCGTGAAGAACGCGAGTCTGGCTACTACGACATGCTGTTTATTGCCGAATACGCAGACGGCAGGACCGTGCGGGCCGCTGTCAAAGGTGACATGGACCCGGGCTACGGCGGCACCGCGAAGATTTTTGTCGAAGCAGGCGCATGCCTGGCATTTGATGCTCCACGCAGCAAGGTTCCAGGCGGGTGCTGGACGGCCGCGTCGGCGCTGGCGGAACAGATGCTGGTGAGGCTGCAGGAAGGAGCTGGCGTCACTTTTACTGTGGAGAACGAGTGAAATACCAAAGGAGACAAAGGCAGAAAATGAACCACACCAGACACGAGTTTTGCAGTGATGATTGGGTGAAGGCCACCAGACACTATGTCACAACGGCCGCAAGGGGCGCAGACCTCAGCGGCCTGAAGGTTTCGTTCAACGAGGTCTTCACCAGCGCTCCGTCGCACCTTGGGGCAAACGAGGACGGATTGATCGGCTGGTTTATCCGCGTCGAGGATGGCGCGATCGAAGTAGGAAAAGGAATACTGGACCAGGCGGACCTGCGCATCACCGCGGATTACGACACGGTTGTCCCGTTGGCCAGAACAGTATTTGAAGGCGACGCCAAGGCGGCCGCCGCGGCGCAGCAGACGATTGCCGCGGCGACGGCAGACGGCCGGTTTCGGCGGGAAGGCGACGAGTCGGCCATGGCGTCACTTACGTTTCTCGCGGGACTGCATGACGCGCTCGCCACAATGACAGCTTAGCTCGACATTTACCTAAACCTGGGAGAAAAGATGCAATCGCACGCCAAAACACTGAGCGATGAGATAAAAAAACTGGGGCTCGAGCAGTACGTACTTGAGCTTGAGAGCGATGGTTTAACCATCGTGCCACCCGAAGTCACCGGTGTCACACCGGAATTTTTGGACCACTGCACAGAAGTATTGCTTGAACGGTTCACCGAGATGACCGGTTGCCCCATTAGTCTGGAGAACGGCCCTGAGGGGAAACTCAACTGGCCCGAACTCGATCCAAATCGAAAAGATATCAGCCTCCGCGGCTCAAACGCACCTGAACCGACGCAGATGCTAATACAGCAATTGCTGAAACTTGATCGTTGTTTCAGGGATCTGGCGGTCAACCCGGCGGTTGATGCGCTCATTGGCCACATGATGGGTCGAAGTGGTACCGGTGCTTCGGCCCGTCGCCTGTCGAGCGCCAACTCTTTCGTCAAGTGGCAGGGTGACTATGGCTATGGACCCGCGCTCGGCCTGCATGCCGATCAGGGCGCATGTCCATTACCCTGGGGCCCGACTGCGCTGACGGCAAATGCGACCTGGACGCTGACGGACTATACGAAGGAAGACGGTGCCCTGGCGTGGGTACCGGGATCTCACAAGCGAGCATCACATCCAATGCAGCCAATGGCTACCCAGGCGGCCATTGCCGCCGAATGTCCGCGCGGCTCTGCTATCGTCTTTCACGGCGCGACCTGGCACGGCGCATTTCCGAAGCAGACCCGCGGCCTGCGCCTGTGTGCGGTCAGTTATTACCGGCATCATTCTGTACTGCCACAGGAAAACCTGACCGTGACCATGGAAAGCCAGCCGTGGACCGACTGTGACGACCCGGCACGAATGCGCGACTTGATCGGCTTTGACGATATGTTCCCGTACCTGAGTCAAAGTACGCCAGTGCCGGTCTCGGCTATTCAATAAGAAGAGAAACCATGATGAGTGAACAGATCAAGCTCGATTTCGATCCCGATGCGCTGCGCAAAAAATATCGCACGGAACGAGACAAGCGCCTGCGTGCAGACGGCAATGAGCAATACATCGAGGTGAAGGGGGATTTCGCGAACTATATCGACGATCCGTATATTGAGGAGCCCATTGAGCGAAGCCCCCTGACAGACGAAGTGGATATTGTTGTGATCGGTGGCGGATTTGGCGGCCTGCTGGCTGGCTCGCGCCTGCGTGAAGCGGGTGTAAGGTCGCTACGCATGATCGAAAAAGGTGGCGATTTTGGTGGTACCTGGTACTGGAATCGTTATCCGGGCGCGGCCTGCGATGTGGAGTCCTATATCTATCTTCCGCTCTGTGAAGAACTGGGGTTTGTGCCCCGGGAAAAGTATACGCACGCACCCGAAATTCTGGCGCACTGCCGCGCTATTGGCGAGAAGTTTGACCTGTACCGCGACGTCTGTTTCCAGACTGAAGTAACCGGGCTCAACTGGGATGACGCCATTTCGCGCTGGATAGTCAAGACAAGCAGAAACGATCAGATGAAGGCGCGCTTCGTCGTCATGTCCAATGGTCCCCTGAACCGCCCCAAGCTGCCTGGCATTCCTGGCATCGACAGCTACAAAGGACACACCTTCCACACCAGCCGCTGGGACTACGACTACACCGGTGGTACGTCCGAAGGCAACCTGACCGGGCTGAATGAAAAACGTGTAGGAATTATCGGCACAGGCGCGACCGCAGTCCAGTGTGTTCCGCACCTGGGTGCCGCTGCACAACAGCTGTACGTGTTCCAGCGCACGCCCTCGTCAATTGATGTCCGCAACAACCGGCCCACGGATCCACAATGGGCCGCCAGCCTTGAAGCAGGCTGGCAGAAGCGTCGCATGGAGAATTTTAACACCCTGGTCTCCGGCGGCCTGGTGGAAGAGGATCTGGTCAATGACGGCTGGACAGAAATCATTCGCAACCTGGCAACCATGGTGAACTTCAAGGACAAGAACATTTCGCCGACCGAAATTGCCCAGAAGATGGAGCTGGCGGATTTTCAGAAGATGGAATCCGTCCGCCAACGCGCTCAGGAACTGGTTGACGACCCCAACACCGCAGAGTCACTGAAGCCCTACTACCGCCAGTTCTGTAAACGTCCTTGCTTTCATGATGAGTACCTGCTGACCTTCAATCGCCCGAATGTCGAATTGATCGACACCGCAGGCAAAGGCGTCGATCGTATTACCGAGAAAGGGATCGTCGCCAATGGCACTGAGTACGAAGTTGACTGCATCATTTTTGCGACCGGCTTCGAAGTGGGCACAAGCTATACACGCCGATCCGGCTACGACCTGGTAGGACGGGACGGCCTGACCCTGTCAGAGAAATGGAAAGACGGCATCCGTACATTGCACGGGTTACACACGAACGGCTTCCCCAACTGTTTCATCATGCAGCAATCGCAAGGCGCGTTCACGGTCAACTTTCCGCACGCGATGGATGAACAGGCGAAACACATCTCCCACATTGTTGATGCTTGTCTTTCCGGCAATGTGCGCACCATTGAGGCGACGTCCGAAGCCGAGGAGGCCTGGGTGCAGGAGATCATTTCGTTGTCACGGTTCGGCGAGGCTTTTCAGGAAAGCTGCACACCCGGCTACTATAACAACGAGGGCAAACCAAACCCGAAGAGCGTCCAGAATGGGCCATACGGTGGCGGATCAGTCGCGTTTTTCAACAGGATGCGAGCCTGGCGAGATGAAGGCTCAATGGAAGGCCTGAAACTCGGGTAAGAATTCTCGCTGTTTCAAACGGCCAGGAGATTGATGTGATCTGGAAAGTTGATTTTGGCAGCGCTGCGTGGATCAACGCATCACGAGAGTTTCTGGAAAATTTCGTACCAAAGATGGTTAGACAGGTAGGCGCTTCAGCGTGTGCGAGGTGTTTTTCGATCGACAATCCAAAAAGAGTACACCCATGCAGAGAGTAAAACTTGGTGGACAAAGCGGCCTGAATGTTTCCCAGTGCGGCATGGGGGTAATGAGCATCACCGCGTTCTATGGTGATCCAATGCCGGACAAGGACGCGATTGAACTCATCCAGAAGGCCGTGGAGAGTGGGTGCACCTTCTTTGACACGGCGGAGGCTTACGTTGCCGAGCATCCCATCACCAAAGAACTGCTGTGGAACGAAGAGATCCTTGGCAAAGCGGTCGCGACCATCGGGCGTGACAATGTAGAAATCGGCACCAAGTTTGGCGGCAGATCGGCGATGACCGGTCCTGCAAAAGGCGAACACATGAAGCGCGCCTGCCATGCAGCGCTAAAGCGCCTGCAGACAGACACGGTTGATGTTTACTACCTCCATCGGGTCGATCAAAACGTACCCATCGAAGAGACTGTGGCAACGATGGCTGAACTGGTCAGGGAAGGCGCGATCAAGCATATTGGTCTCAGCGAAGCCTCGCCGGAAGTCATCCGCCGTGCGCACGCGGTACACCCGATCACCTGTGTGCAGCAGGAGTGGTCCCTCTACACCCGGGACCTGGAACAGGACATAGTCCCGATCTGCAAGGAACTGGGCATCGGGATCGTTCCCTACTCGCCGCTCGGCCGCGGTTTTCTCAGCGACGATATGGTCGCGCCGGCGAACGACGCGAGGCAACACTTCCCCCGGCTGACGGGAGACGCGTTCGAGGCCAACAAGGCACTGCGCGCCAGGGTTGAAGTGATGGCAAAATCCAAAGGCTGCCATACGGCACAGCTAGCGCTGGCCTGGCTCTGGGCGCAGGGCAACAAGCTTGGCGTCGACGTGGTGCCGATCCCCGGCACAACCAAAATCAGGAACATGCAGAGCAACTGCGAAGCGACCAATATATCAATTTCAGACGCAGAACTTGCCGACCTCTCCAGTGTGTTTAACAGCGTTGTGGGAGAACGCGGCTTCAAGCAATACATGGAGAGCACATACAGGGTGACCAGGAACGCCGAGGCCGATCCACGCTAGTTCGCCTGGCTAATCCACCCATCAGGAAACAATTGCTCTTAGACGTCATCAAACGACTGTTACTGATCGTGCCGACCCTGCTCGGCATCATCAACGTCAGTTTTTTTATTGCGTAATTGGCGCCGGGTAGGCCGGTGGAGCAGATGATTGCGCAGATCAGTAGTGAGGCCACTTCCGTGACGTCGCGCATTGCGGGCGCGGCCGTTAAGGTTCACTTTTCATCATCAAATGCGCAATACCCTGGTGCGGAAGGTACTGATCCGAAGATGATGGCCTAGCTGGAAAAATAGTTCGGGGTCGACAAGCCGGCGCACGAACGCTACTTCAAGCTATTGTGGGATTACCTGCGGTTTGACCCCGGCGAAAGCTATTATCAGAACCGGCGCGTGGTGGACCTGATCATCGAGCGTTTTCCTATGTCGATTTCCCTGGGCCTTTGGTCGATGCTACTGACTTACCTCATTGCGATTCCGTTGGGGGTTGCCAAGGAGGTGCGCGCAGCCCTGCCAACGCTAACACCGCCCTAACATCTGACGCGCAGATGGCCTGTGCGATCTCTGCGAAGCCCGCTGGCGAACGGCTGGCGCGCATCTACACCCGGTCATATCGAAACTGCGACGCGGTATCCGGTGCGGGCGCGCCGATGACGGGCCATCAGGAAGTCTGGGCGCCGCGACTCAGCGAACGTGGTCCTGCGGGCCTCTTGCAATCCACCAAGTACGGCTATCGGTTCATGCCGGCGAAGGGATTGTGTTTCAACTACTCCGATGACGACTACACCGCTCTGATTGACTTCATGCGCGTCCCCGCCGGGTAATTGGCTCACTTATGGCGGTACAGCAGTGACACTGCCTGCCGACGTGAACATGGATGATCGATTAAGCCAGACGATGACTACAGCAGCCACAACGAAGCAAAACTGTCAAATGGCTGCGTATCAGGCCACAGGCGATTATTCATCTGGAAATGGAAAATCATCGCCAGGATAATGCTACCCCCTAATCTGTTAAACAGTGGTGTCAGAATCAAGCTGCAGGCGACTGACCCGGCGAAGAATGGCATAAAGCCCCATGCACTCTGTGGCGTTCCGCTCCGCAAGAAGGAATCCATGATCTGACGGAAATGATCAGACCTTGGGCACAATCCGGTAGGCTCATCCTGTTGAGTCTATTGGCCCGTGGAACGTGCGAGCTAATTCTCCAGGTGAATGCGGGCGGCGCGGTCGCCGTCCCACCACCAGCTCGACGGGAAGTCGGTGGCGTATGCGGCGTCAATATCCGGTCTGCCAAACTTGTTCCAGTACACCACGCGTGGTTGCTGGGGACTCAGAATCGGTATCAGGTAGTGGCCCCATAGCAATGTACGATCCAGCGCCCGCGCCGCGGCGGTCAGTTGCTCCAGGGTGCGGGCGTCAAGTATCGCCGTAACAAACGCATCTACCGCCGGGCTCACGATGCCGGCAAGGTTCGCGGAGTTAGGCAAATTCACAACACTGGAAAGGAAATAGGCCTTGATCTCAATGCCAGGAGGAAAGCCATAAGGCACACCCGTCAGTAGCGCGTCGAAATCAAAGTAGCGCAGCCGGTTGACGTACTGCGACGATTCCACCAGGCGAATGTTGCTGTTGATGCCAAGGCGCCTCAACTGATTCATGTAGGGGAGCAAGGTGCGCTTTTCATTGGTGGAGTCGCTCAGGAACTCCAGGGTAAAAGCCTCACCTGCCTTGTTGCGCATTACGCCATCCTGAAGCGTCCAACCAGCCGCTTCAAAGAGCCGTTTGGCTGCCAACAGTTCCTCACGGTTGCGCCCTTCCCCCGTGGACCTGGGCAGCCGAAATGGCTCTGTAAAAAGCTTGTCTGGAAGTTCGTCACGGAACTTTTCGAGCAGCACCAGTTCATCACCCTCGGGCAGCCCCTGCGCCTCAAGAACAGTATCGTCGAAAAAGCTGTCAGCCCGTTTGTAAAAGCTGTCGTAGACTACGCGATTGGTCCATTCGAAGTCGAAAGCCCGCATCAGCGCCTCACGTACCCGGACGTCAGCCAGCTTTTCGCGTCGGGTGTTGAACACGAGGGCACTCTGGAACCCGGCGCTCATCTTCGCATTGTGCTGTTGTTTTACCAGCCAGCCAGCGTCATGCGCCGGCACATCATAAGCGGTACGCCACAAGTAGGGATCACCCTCAACCCTCAGGTCCAGCAAACCTTTCAGGAACGCCTCGCGCGCAACCGTGGCATCACGGTACAGATCGTAGCGCACCTGCTGAAAGTTGTGGCGTCCACGATGCACAGGCAGATCACGCCCCCAGTAGTTTTCTACCCGCTCCCAAAGGATGAATCTTCCCTGCTCAAAGTCGGCAATCCGGTAGGGGCCGCTGCCAAGTGGTGGTTCCAGCGTGACCTCTGACAGATCCCGGCTGCGCCAGTAGTGTTCGGGCAGGATATTCACGTAGGTCATCGGGCTGGCAAATGCATTGATGTTCAGGCCAACTTGCTGCCGAAAGTGGAACATCAGTTCATAATCGCCAAGGATCTCGACTGATTCGATGGCAGAGAGTGCTGCACGCACGCCTGACGCCGCATGCGCGAGGACGTGGTCGAAGGAAAACTTTACGTCCCGGGCGGTGATTGGCTCGCCATCGTGCCAATAGGCATTCTCCCGTAGCCTGATATGAACGCGGCTGAGATCGTCCTCAAATCGAACCTCTTTGGCGAGATTGCCATAGATCGTATAGGGTTCATCGTTGGCACGGACGAAGAGGCCGTCGTACAACACACCAGGAGAGAGAATGCCTGGCGCATACATACCGCGAGGCAGGAAGGGTGTGAAACTCGTGAAGTTGAGTCCTGTGCTCAGGACAATCCGCCCCCCCTTGGGTGCGTCCGGGTTGGCGTACTCGAAATGCAGGAATTCCGGGCCATACTTGAAGTTGTCGAACATCGAGATGCCGTGTCTCCAGGGACCCATCTCCGCCGTGGCCGAGAGGCTGAGAATAAGTCCCCACAACAACAACCCGCTACGATACGCCATTGCCCACCACCTCTATGTCCAGGGATGCAGACAGCAGGGCCCGGGTATATTCGTGTTTCGGCGCCGCGAAAATTTGTGCCGCATCACCCTGTTCAACGATCCGGCCATCTTTCATCACGATCAGGTGATGCGCGAGCGCCCGAACCACGCGTAGATCGTGACTGACGAAAAGATAGGAGAGGTCGTACCGCGTCTGCAGGTCTCTCAGGAGATGAACTATCTGGGCCTGCACGGAGCGGTCAAGCGCAGATGTCGGCTCGTCCAGCACAATAAGGCGCGGCCGCAGAACTACAGCGCGCGCAATGGCGATCCGCTGACGCTGGCCACCGGAAAACTCGTGGGGGTACCGGTCTTTGTCCGCCGGATCAAGCCCGACGTCGGTCAGGGCCTGATTGACCCTTTCCTCCTGCTCCGCCGCCGTCAATCCAGGTTCATGAATCTGCAGTCCCTGGGCCACAATCTGTCGAACCGAACGACGGGGCGACAGGGAACTGAAGGGGTCCTGGAAGACCACCTGCAACATCTGCCGATAGGGTTTGAGCGCCTTCGATTTCATTCCCTGCAGATCAATGCCGTCAAATACAATACTGCCCTTGCTCCCGAGCAGGCGCAGCAGCGCGAGCCCGAGCGTGGTTTTACCTGATCCGGACTCGCCCACCAGACCCACGGTTTGACCAACACGTACCGTCAGACTGATGTCGTCGACCGCCTTCAGAACCTGCCTGGGTGTCAGGAATCCACGGGAGAGCTCAAACTGCACCCTGAGGTTGCGACCTTCCATTAGTGGCGGCGCATCCGGGTTAACCGGTACCGGTTGTCCGCTAGGTTCAGCATCGATAAGTTGTCGGGTGTAGGGGTGTTGCGGCGAATCAAACAGGTTGGTGCACTCACCCGTTTCAACGATAGTTCCGCCGTTCATCACGTAAATTCTGTCCGCGAGCTTGCGTACTATCCCCAGGTCGTGAGTGATGAGAAGCAGGGCCATCCCAAGGCGTGATTGCAGGTCATTGAGCAATGTAAGTATCTGCGCCTGAATGGTTACGTCGAGCGCCGTTGTGGGCTCGTCAGCAATCAGCAAATCGGGCTCGTTGGCCAGGGCCATGGCAATCATCACGCGCTGTCTCTGGCCGCCGGAAAGCTCGTGTGGAAATGCCCGCAATCGCTCCTCCGGTTTTGGCAGACCCACAAGATGCAGCAGTTCAAGCGTACGTTCCCGGACCCGCTTCCGGTCCATGTCCTGGTGAACAAAAAGCACCTCACCTACCTGGCGCTCAATGGTATGGAGCGGATTCAGGGAGGTCATCGGTTCCTGGAAAATCATGCTGGCGCGATTACCACGCAGCGCTGTCAGCCTGTCTTCATCCATTCCAACCGTCTGATAGCCATCCAACAGTATCGACCCCATGGGATGGCTTGCCTGGGGATAAGGCAGCAGCTGCAGGATAGACAGGGCTGTGACGGATTTGCCGGAACCGGATTCTCCTACCAGCGCAACGGTTTCACCCCGGTCGACGTGCAGGTCCACACCCTGCACCACCGGTTGGTCGTGAAAGGCGACAGACAGGTTCTCGATGTCGAGAATTCGCTCGGTCATATGCCAACTCGCTGTACGGCAGCCGTGGAGCGACGCGGATCAAAAGCATCGCGAACAGCTTCGCCGATGAAAATGAGCAGACTCAGCATCACCAGCAGGGTGAAAAACCCGGAGAGCCCAAGCCATGGCGCATGCAGGTTGGCTTTACCCTGGGCAAGCAGTTCACCTAACGAGGGTGATCCGGCGGGCAGGCCGAAGCCCAGGAAATCGAGCGAAGTGAGGACAGTGATGGACCCGTTCAGCAGGAAGGGTACAAAGGTCAGCGTTGCTACCATGGCGTTCGGCAACACATCCTGGCGTATGATCGCCAGGTCCGATGCACCAAGGGCGCGGGATGCTCGAACATAATCAAAGTTGCGGGTCCGCAGGAACTCGGCGCGGACTACAGCCACAAGCGCCAGCCACTGGAACAGCAGCAACAGGCCAAGCAGCGTCAACGCACCCGGCTCCACCAGGCTGGAAAGGATGATGAGCAGGAACAGCACGGGTAGTCCGGCCCAGATTTCAACCAGGCGCTGTCCGAGCAGATCGATGATGCCGCCGAAATAACCCTGCACCGCGCCAACTGAAACACCAATCACCGCGCTGATGAGCGTTAGCGCCAACCCAAACAACACGGACAGGCGAAAGCCATAGATGATGCGCGCCAATACGTCACGGCCCACGTCATCGGTGCCGAGCGGATGTCGCAGCGAGGGTGGTGAGGGTGCTGCCTGCGGGATGTGGGTATCAATCGTGTCGTACCGATAGGGTAGCGGCGGCCACAACATCCAGCCGTTCTCTTCAATTAATCCCTGCACATAAGGATCCCTGTACTCGGCCTCCACCTCGAAGTCACCATCAAACTCGGTTTCAAAGTATTCGAAGACCACTGGAAAATAGAGACTGCCGTCGTAGCTCATGACCAGCGGTCGATCATTGGCGATCAGCTCGGCAAAGAGTGAGAGCACCAGCAAACATAAAAATATCTGCAGAGACCGGTAGCCGCGTCGATTCGCCCGGAAGTTGGCAAGCCGTCGGCGTGTGAGCGGCGTGAGGCGCTCTTCGAACCTCGTCAGCATCAGGTCTCCCTTGTCTCGAAGTCGATACGTGGGTCGACGAGGGTGTAGGTGATATCACCAATCAGGTGCAGCAGCAGGCCGACCAGGGTAAACACATAGAGAGTTCCGAACATGACAGGGTAATCCCGTGTCAGGGTTGCTTCAAAACCCAGCAGCCCCATACCTTGAAGGGAAAAGATCACCTCGATGAGCAGGGCACCGGTAAACAACACACCAATCAGGGCTGCGGGGAATCCAGCGATCACGATCAACATTGCGTTACGAAACACGTGGCGGTAGAGCACCTGGTTGCGTCGAATACCCTTGGCCTTGGCCGTCAACACGTACTGCTTGCTGATTTCATCCAGGAAAGAATTTTTGGTGAGCATCGTCAGGGTGGCAAAACTGCCAATCGTCAGCGCCGTAACAGGCAGCACCAGGTGCCAGAAGTAATCGCCAATTTTGCCGAGGGTACTGAGTTCAGCAAAATTGTCGGAGGTGAGCCCCCGTAGCGGAAACAGGTCCCAGAATTTGCCCCCGGCAAAGAGCACAATGAGAAATATGGCAAACAGGAACCCCGGGGTTGCGTAGCCAACGAAGATGGCACCGCTGGTCCAGGCATCGAAACGTGACCCGTCCCGCACTGCCTTGGCAATACCCAGGGGTATGGAGATGAGATAGGTCAGCAACATCGACCAGAGGCCCAGCGAGATTGATACCGGAAAACGCTCAAGTATCAGGTCGCTCACTGCCCGGTCCTGAAAGTAACTCCTGCCGAGGTCGAATCGCAGGTAATCCCACAATAACTTGAAGTAACGCTCATGCAGTGGCCGGTCGAACCCAAACTGTGCCTCGAGTTCAGCAATCAGCTGCGGATCAATGCCCTGGGCGCCGGGATACTGGGTACCCGCTTCCGCGGCACCCGCTGATACCGGCGCCGCCTCGCCACCGATGCGCGCCGCGGCATCAACAGCGTTGCCGGTCATCTGGGCGATGATCTGATCCACTGGTCCACCCGGCGCCAGCTGTACGATAAAAAAATTGACGGTGATAATGCCCACCAGCGTGGGCACAATCAGCAACAGGCGCTTCAGGACGTATCCGCTCATTATGGCTTGCCGGCACCTGGCTTCTTGCTTGCTTTGGCTTTCACCGTTTTGGTTTTCTGCGTTTTTCGCCCGGCTACCCGACGACGTGACCATCGCGACTTGCCCCCGGCTGCAGAGATGACGCCACGGGCAATTTCGTTGGTCTCGTCCAGCACCCGCATGGAGACTTCCAGGCGCTGCCCATTGGGGGACAGCTTGATCGCATGCACATTTGCACCCCAGATCATGTTCGCCACCAGGGTCGGCACCACGCTGCACTCGAGATCCAGGCCAAAATCCTCCGCAACAGATTCGGCAAGCAGTTCGATATACTCCAGTGCGTACTCAAGCGGAAGCCCGGTTCGGTGGTGCAGTGCGTCGCTGCCGCCCTTTTCCTGAGGCATTTCCTTCTGGTCCAACAGGGCCGCGGTACGATGAATCCAGTCATGCCAGAAGGCCAGCACATCGACTTCGCGCGCTTCCAATGCGGCCCTGAACTCCTGCTGGTAAAGCGTGGAAACCAACGCGTTCTTGGTGGGAAAGTGGCGGTACAAGGTCTGGATATGCACCCCTGCACGTGACGCAATATCACCCATTGTCGTGTTCTCAAAGCCACTTTCTGCCAGCAGGTCCCTGGCAGCGTTGAGGCAGATTTCCTGGGTGACATGCCAACGATCCTGACGATTTTCCGATTTCAAATCCTCTTCCTGTTCAATGATCCGAATCAAATAGTAGTGCAATTTTGAACAAAATGTGTAATCTCTACAAAATCTCTGAAAATGTAGTATCTACATTTTGTTGTGGGAGTAGACGTCAAGTAGACCCTGAGAGGAGAAGAATAATGAAAAATCGAATTACGTTTACATCAATCGCCGCCCTGCTGTGGAGTGTTCCATGGGCAGCCGGAGCTAGCGAAAGTCCGGGCAAACAGTTGGAAGAAATTGTTGTAACGGCGACATTCCGCGAGACCAACCTGATGGATACCCCGTCCGGTATCAGTGCTGTCGGCGAGGAGATGATCAAGGAACTGGGTGCCGAATCCATCGACGATGTTTTCACCCATGTCGCTGGACTGAATTTTACCAGTGAGGAAGTAGGTGCAAGCCGATATGCCATTCGAGGTATCTCTTCACAGGTTGGTGCCAGCCAACAGCAGAATACGTTTTCATCGGTAGCGGTCTACATCGACAACACACCGGTGACGTCCGCACTGGGTCCGCAGGGACAAACCAACGGCAACCTCTTTGACGTCAATCGCGTGGAGGTGCTGAAGGGGCCACAAGGCACACTGTTTGGTGAAGGATCTCAAGGCGGTACTATTCGCTACATCTTCAACCAGCCGGACCTCAGCAAGACCACAGCGTCCATAAACACCAGCCTGGCTTCAATGGACGAATCGGACGATCTGTCCCATCGAATTGACGGTGTCGTGAATCTTCCCGTCAGCGATGCCTTCGGCGTTCGCCTGCTGGGTTTCAGCTCAGAAACTGCTGGCTATGTGGATCTCACGTCTGCTCCCGCGCAACCGGACTACAACACGCGCAGCAGTGAAGGCGGCCGCGTTTCCGCCCTCTTTCGCCCGGGCGACAATGTGAAACTGACCGCCAGGCCTACATTTCGCGCATGAAGACTGACGGCGCGCCGCTGGTAACTTCGCCCTACGTCGCACAGACACCAGTCTACCCGGGACTGGAAACGCGCTCATTTGATGATGTCGACATCCTGGACTTTACTGCTGAGATTGATCTTGGCTGGGCACTGTTGACATCCGTTACCTCCGGACTGGACCGGGAAGCACGCTCGATCACAGGTTCGCCACCCGGCACCCTGGCCGGCCTCGACTCGTTCCTGGCGTTCCAACTCAATACCCAGATTACCCTCGGCAACTGGCCACCGGTTGGCCCGACCGGATCTGTTGCCTACGACCAGAACAACATTGTCGCCGGCGGCTTTGACCACCACACGATAACAGACCGCTTCATTCAGGAAGTTCGACTGGTATCGCCGGCCGACCAGCGCCTGCGCTGGACAGCAGGGCTGTTCTACAAGAAAAGTGACGATCAGATTGTCCTGGCCATTCCCGTGATTGCCAATCCGGCCCGGTCCTACCTGCAGGAACCATTCGATTTGATCTTCGACAGCCCCACCAACAAATATCGCAACGAACTCAAGGAACTGGCCGCTTATGGCGAGGTCAGCTACGACCTGACCGATACTGTCGAGGTCACCCTGGGCGCCCGCTTGTCCAGCCCCGAGCAAACGATTACACCATTCGGAGGCGACAGTGTATTTGTTGACACGCCCACTGATAACCTGGACCTGGGCTACGATGAGACCTGGTTTGCCCCGAAGCTGGTCTTGGCATGGCGGCCGAACGACGGCCTGCTCACCTATGCAAGCTACGCAAAAGGGTTCAGGCCCGGTAACGCCAATACCCTGTTCCTGTTCAGCATCCCCAACGCAGAACGAGCCAGGGCAGCGGCACTGCTCAACAACGATGCGGCAACCGCGGCACTGGCCGATCGCGATCTTGCCTACTATCGCGACAACTTCTCTTACGAGGGTGATGAGCTGAACAGTTTCGAGGCTGGACTCAAGTGGAGTTCCGCAGGGCGGCGGCTGCAGGTGACAGCGGCGGCATATCGCATGGAGTGGGAAGACATGATCATGCCCGCGGAAACACCTTTTGTGCCGGTCACCAGTACAACGGGTAATCCGTCTGTCTTTCATGCCAACGTTGGCAAGGCAGAAAGTCAGGGCATCGAATTTGAACTGACCGCCCTGGCGACAGACCGCCTGATGCTGCGCCTGGCGGGCGATCTTCTGGATACCGAATTCAAGCATGCACCGGTCGCCGGGGAATCGTTCGCATTCGCGCCGGAATACAGTCTGTCGGTTATGGCGGACTACAATCTGCCGCTGACTACAAACTGGTCAGCCAACCTGCATATCAATGGATCCTGGATCGACGAGCAAAAATGGTCCAACTCCTACGGCACCTCACTTAACGTGTCGGGCTCAATGCTGCCGTCACGTCACACAGTCAACGCGCGCGTCACATTGCGAGACACTGCCGAGCACTGGCGAATCGTGCTGTTTGCCCGCAACCTGACAAATGAACAGGACCTCGTAGCCCGTGTTCAGAACGGTGGAGGTGATCCACTGGTCTTCACCTTACCCCGATCAATTGGCGTGGAGATTGGCTGGCGCCTGTAGCATTAACAATCAAGACAAGGAGAAATCAAATGAGCCTGGCAGACTACGGCGTTTACCCGGATGTCGACAAACTGATGAACGAGATCGCGAAATACGATCTTTTTGAGCATGTCGTCGAACTTGAAGCCTACGGCATGACGGTTGTGCCGCCGGAGAAGATGCATAGCAGCGACGGATTTGTCGATCGCTTGCGTGCTGCGATCCTCCGTACCTGTGAAAAGCGCAACGGTGTCACCATCGGTGACTACAGGACAACAAAAGTCGATCAGAAGAAGATGGGCAATGGCTGGCACCTGCTGGAAGAGGACGAGGTCTTCGTCGAGGCCGCCACCAATCCTGTTAACCTGGCACTCGTGCGCTGGCTGCTCGGCCAGAGCGCTATCTTTTCCGGGCAGACGTGGATTATCAAAGGGGAGGGTTCACCGGGTATCGGGCTGCACAGCGATTCACACGGCATTCCACCCGGCGCGGGCCAGATTGCACACATGTGTAATGCTTCCTGGCTTTGTACAGACTACGCCAGCGAAGACGATGGCCCCACCGTTTTTGTGCCCGGGAGCCACCATTATGGACGCGCAACCCTGCCCCACGAACAGGACATGTCCACGACGCCCTTCAAGTATGTTCCGCTGATTGCCAAGGCTGGCTCACTCGCAATCTGGAACGGCGCCACCTGGCATGCTTCCACTGCGCGCAAGAATCCGGGCCTGAGGGTAACGCTGGTCCAGAACTACATGCGCAGCTACATGCGGGTACAACACAACTACGAAAGTACATCGCCGCAGCTGATGCAGAAGTATCCCGAGCTTGAGCGCGTCATCGGCAAGTCGCTTTACCCCTACGAGAATCCACACCAGGGTGAACGTGAGCGCGTTGGGCCGTTCATGCGCACTGGCACCGATCCGTTTGCATAAGGTTACCGGGGAACAGCATGAACAGCAGCAAGGATATACAGGGAATTGTCGACCCCCTGCAGGCCAAGGTCTGGGACGAAATACAGTCCCTTGGTCTGCAGTCTTACATTGCAGAGCTCGACGTTAATGGCTATACCGTCATCCCGCCAGAACTGGCGTCTCCGGATGGACTGTCTGAGCGGTTACTCAGTGCCGTGCTGGATGTGGCCGAGCGCCGCAACGGCGAACGCCCGGACCTGATAGGTGGTTCGACCCACACGCGGCACCAGGGTTTTACCGCCAAACTCGGTCTGCCAACAAAAGAAGGCGTGGACTCACCCATTGGCGACCTGATGCAGTCAATCCTGCTTGAAGATGCCGTGTTCGAGGAAGCCCTGATGAACCCGGTGCTGCTGGCACTGGCCACATACCTGTGCGGATATGGCGTCATCCTCAACAGCATGGGCTGCTTCATGAAAGGCCCCAACGATTCGCCTCTGCCGCTGCATACTGATACGTCGTTCCCTTCGCCGCTACCACCCTATTCGCTGGTTACCAACCTGACCTATGTGCTCACCGACTTCAACGGTGAAAACGGCGCTACTGCCGTTGTCCCCGGAAGCCACAAATGGTGCCGGGCACCGCTGGGTGATGAGACGCGGGTCAAGGATAACCCCAGGACCGTGGCTGTCGAGTGTCCAGCAGGCTCGCTCATCTGCTGGCATGGCAACCTGTGGCACGGTGCCTTCAACCGGACCGCGCCCGGGCTCCGCGTTTCCATTCCTGTCTACATGGCGCGCCCCAGCGTGCGCACACAGGAAAGCCTGATCGGCAAGGTCCCGACCGAAGTGCTCAGCCGAAATCCAGCCAGGTTTGCCATTCTCACGCACCAGGCTATAGCCCTTGGCTGGGACAGCTACACGAACTCCCTGGAAGGTGCGAAGCGCGCGGCAAAATTCCAGGCGGCATGGGCAAAAGAACTGGGCGTGCCAGCCAGCGCACAACATCCCGGCAGCCTGTACGCCTGAACAGGTTGCCGGGATCAACCTTGCTGATCGAGCTTGACGCAGATGAGCCGAGAGCCGCTACAAAAGTCCCGGCCCATCCGCCGGTAGCCGGCGAGTCGGGGGCGAGTAAGAGAACAGCCTTTCTGGCGGTAATCGATTCCTTGCCTGCCATGCCTCATCCCCTCCCAGGAGCTTCAGCATTTTTTCAAAGACTGCTGCGACCGCTTTAGTGGTGAAGATGACACGGGGCGGCCAACGCAAGCCAGGCTGACCATAAACGCTATGACGCTCAGAACAACGTGCGGCGTCAGGATCTCGTCACTTTCATTGAAGGTCCGGATCTGCCAGACCTGCATGCCCAGCGACTGTCCACCCAGCCGCCAGAACGCGAAGTCTGACCATGGAAGGTTCAAGGCCGTGACTCGTTCCAGCCAACTGGTTATCATGCAGCGCCGCCTCCGCCCGTTCCGAGTCCGCCATGTCCCAGATTGTTGTGGAAAACCTGGAGAAGCAGTTTCTGGTTGCAGAGCGCAATCCCGGCTTCATCGGCGCAATCAAGGGTCTTTTTGAGCGCAGGTATCGTTCGATCCAGGCCCTCGCCGGCGTCGATTTTGAAATCGAACGAGGCGAACTGGTCGGTTACATTGGCCCCAATGGCGCAGGTAAATCCACAACCATCAAGATATTGTCCGGCATCCTGACCCCCACGTCAGGACGCTGTGAAATCAACGGACTGGTTCCCTGGCGAGATCGCCGTCAGCACGTTTCGAACATCGGTGTCGTGTTCGGTCAGAGAACGCAGCTCTGGTGGGACCTGCCGGTGATCGAATCCTTCGACTTGCTCCGGGACATCTATCGCATCGAACCGGAACGCTACCGGTCGACGCGTGACGAACTCATATCGATCATGGACATCAGCACCATTGTTGATACGCCGGTTCGCCAGCTCAGCCTGGGGCAGCGCATGCGTTGCGACCTGGTGGCGTCACTTCTGCATCGCCCCTCGATTCTGTTCCTGGATGAACCCACCATCGGGCTCGACGCCTTTTCAAAGCTCGCGGTTCGTGAATTCGTCAAGAAGCTGAACAGTGAGCATGGCGTCACGGTGATCCTGACCACGCACGATATGGATGACATTGAAGCGCTCTGTCAGCGGATCATCGTGATTGGCAACGGGACAATCATGAGCGACGGCAGTCTCGATCGACTTCGCACCAGGCTGCGCTCGGAACGGCGAATAAAGCTGGAACTGACCGAGGAAACCGCGTTCGACACTGATCGAGTCAGAGTGATCAGTTCCGAAGGGACGACGCTTCATCTCGGGTTCGATCCTGAGGAGATCACTACGGCCGAACTGATTCGCGAACTGGCGGAGGCCTACCCGATCAAGGATATCTTTGTTGAGAATCCACCGATAGAAGAATTGATTGCACAGCTCTATAGCGCAAACGCCGTTGGACTGGACGAATGATGCGCGCCTATATCTCGGTTGTCAGCGCACGCTACCGGACGCTGCTCCAGTACCGTGCGGCGGCGATCGCCGGACTGATCACGCAGCTGTTCTGGGGTGCGATCAAGATCATGGTGTTCTTCGCCTTCTACTCGCTGTCGACGGAAGAACAGCCGATCAGTCTGGTGCAGGTCGTATCCTACGTCTGGCTCGGACAGGCGCTGCTCGGCATGCTTCCCTGGAATGTCGATAAGGAAATAGAGGCGCTCATCAGGCAGGGTTCGGTCTCTTATGAACTCGTTCGCCCGCTCGATCTTTACAACTTCTGGTTTGCAAGAACCGTTGCGCTGAGAACCGCTACTACCACGCTCAGGTCGATCCCGATGATTGCCTTTGCGATGGTGTTGCTACCCTTCTTCGGCCTTGACGACTGGGCGCTTCAGCCGCCTGCCGACCTGGCAGCCTTCCTCTGCTTCCTGGTCTCGTTGTTCGCGGCGCTGTTGCTCTCCTCTGCGTTTACGATGTTGATGCACGTGTTCCTCGTCTGGACGATATCGGGAGAAGGGCTGAATCGCATCATGCCGTCTCTTACGATGGTCTTTTCGGGCATGGTAGTTCCACTCCCGCTGTTTCCGCAGTGGCTGCAACCTTTTCTGAATGCGCAGCCGTTCCGCGGCCTCGTCGATGTACCATTTCGCATCTACACCGGCAATATTCCCGCCATGGAGGCGGCGCCGGACATCCTGCATCAACTCGTCTGGACACTTGTCTTCATCCTGATCGGCCGGTGGCTCCTGTCGAGAAGCCTTAAACAACTGGTGGTGCAGGGTGGATAAGATTACGCAGCAACCTGCGACATCATGGGAGGGCCCGACCGAGCTGTCGCTCTACTGGCGCTTCGTGCTGGCATCCTTCAAGTCGCAGATGCAGTTCAAACTGTCTTTCTTTCTCTCAGCGGTCGGCGGTTTTTCCGTCACCATCATCGAGGTGGCAGCGATCTGGGCGCTCTTTACCCGATTCGGCAACCTGCCGGACTGGAACATGGCACAGGTTTGTATGTTCTACGGGCTGGTGAACATGTCCTTTTCCATCAGTGAAGCACTGGCCACCGGTTTTGACCAGTTCGGCACTGCTTATGTTCGAACCGGCAACTTCGATCGTCTGCTGCTGCGACCCAGAAGCCTCTTCGTCCAGTTAATGGGGCACGAACTGAGTCTCAGACGGGTGGGTCGATTCTCCCAGGGCCTCGTGGTGTTCAGTTGGGCGCTTGTCAGTCTTGATGTGCAGCTGGACAGTTACCAGGCGTTCATGATCGCGCTCACGATGGCGTCCGCGGTCTGTTTCTTTCTCGCGCTGTTCATCTTCCAGGCAACCCTGTGCTTCTGGTCCACAGAATCGCTCGAAATCATGAACACGCTCACCTACGGTGGCGTGGAAAGCGCACAGTATCCCATGGCGATCTACGAGGAATGGTTTACGAAGTTCTTTACCTATGTCATCCCACTCGCCTGTATTTCCTACTTTCCGGTGGTGGCGATCCTTGGCGTTGAGGACCCGCTTGGCACGTCGCGGACGTTCCAGACACTGGCGCCGCTTTCAGGCATGCTGTTCCTTGCCCTCGCCATCCTTGTCTTCCAGACTATCGGCGTTCGTCACTACACATCCACCGGCAACTAGGACAAGGATCACAAGGTAAGAGACGAGTTAACGCCATTTCTGTTTCATCAACCATGCATGCACCTCCAGCTGCTCTGGCGATGAAGGTTTCCTCGCCTGCGCTGCCTCATCCAGACCCAGGTGTTTCAGGATCTTTTGGATCACCTGCGGGTCCTCAATGTAATGGTTCGACGCTTCGACAATGACCCGAACCGGCCCGCCGCACTTCTCGCTCTTCCCGATATCAATGGCGTAGACGCGTTTCAAGCGTTGTCCGGGGTGGGCGCGGCCCTGGCACCAGCGCCGCCAACCTACCGATCAATTTCTGTGGGCTGAGTACTACATGCGACTGGGCGTCCCCATCGAGCCGTCGTCATAGGGTGTATTCAACCCTACAATGACATTGCCGTTGCTACCCAATGACACGCGCTGCGTAGCAAGGGTCCCAAATTGAGAAACGTCGATAATTTTTACGTCGAAGTCCAACACAGGTACCTCAATAGACAGGGGCAACGGCGGGAGGCTTGAAAAATCGGGACTCAGACGTCCTTTGGCATGTAGATTGCTGGATTTCCAGCTCGGGCATCCTGACAGGGAGAGCAACACCATGAGAATCGGTAAATTATTGATAGTGTTGGCGCTTATTGCGGGGCACAACGAGGTCAAGGCTACCAGCGTTACGTGGAACTTCACATCACAAATTACCTCCATGGGGGGTGATGGAGAATATTGGGATCTGCTGGGAGTCGAGGTAGGCGACGAGATCTCTGCAACAATTACGTTCGAGACAGACGTGTCCCCGTTGATTCTGACGTCACCCATACCCGGTTCATCGGAAGTCACAACTGAGCGCCGTCGTTCTGCACCCAACCTTGTTACCTTCTCGGGAATAACCATCACGACAGCAGGCGGCCCTGTACTCTATGCACCAGAATACTCGAACCCGCTTTCGATCATGCGTGTCAGTGACAACGAGGACACCCCTTTCTATTCCGAACTGGATGGAATTCTTTACGACACATTTGCACCCACCGATCTTGACCTTGACAGTACCAGCCGGTTGCAGGTGCTGAGATTCGCGACTGACCAGTACAGTACGGCGTTTGAATCTTCGTTCTATCCAACGATGTTGCCAGACCTGTCAGCGATGATCATTTCCAGATACTACGTGAGTGAAGTGGACGGCGGTGGCAATCAGCAGTTTTTTGTGAGCGACCTGACTTCGATCAGCGTACCGGCACCCGCCACAATTTGGTTTCTCCTGACTGGGGTCATGCTGATGCGGACCAACAGAGGTTCGACATCATGGAAAAAGCATTACCTTTAGTACTCGCAGGGGTTGTCGGGTCTAGGGTCTAAGGAGGATAAACGACATCCCTGGGGAATGGTCACAGCACTTCTGCGGATCAAGCGCGGTAATGTGAGCAATTACATCGGTCTGCGTACCCTCGACCTGGTTGAAATATTACCTAAGAGTTGCCGATTGCGGGACCGCGGTCGTGTTCGACCCTGCGAGAATGAGTTGGCGTGCCGCTTGCCGCAGGTCCGTGTCGGTTCGCCGCGGGAAGGCTTTTTCGTCACGCCAATCTGGCGTAGATTTTGTTTGGCCGTCAATCAGCCGCATGGAGTCGCAACAATGGAAGACAGCCTGTTAGCCAGGACCGGCAAACCGCTCACACACTGGATAAAGCTGCTAAAGCAACAGCCGGCACTGGAAAAACACGGCCAGATGGTCGCTTTCCTGAAGTCAGAGCACGGGTTTACCCACGGTTTCGCCAATTTTGTTGCGCTGAAAGCGCGGGAGGCTGATGCGGGGTCGACCAGTGACGAGGATCTGGTCGCGAGCCAGTACGAAAAGAAGCCTGATTTGAAGCCGATCTACGACGCACTACACAAGCAGATTGTGAAACTGGGTAAAGACGTCGAGGTTGCGCCGAAGAAAGCGAACGTCAGCTATCGGGTCAAGCGCCAGTTTGCGCTGGTCCAACCTTCGACCAAAACCCGTATCGACCTTGGCCTGAAGTTCAACAACCGCCCGGTTGCGGGTCGCCTTGAAAGCTCCGGTCCATTCGGCACCATGTGTACACACCGCGTGCAGATCACCGACAAATCACAGGTTGATGCTGAACTGGTGGAATTGATCAAAGCCGCCTATCTGGAAGCCCGTTAGGACAGGGACCACAAACCGACTCGACCCCTGGCGTTTGCCCCACTCCGAACGGGAACCAGACCGAATCAGACTCACTGCAACGTCCGGGGGCCTTAAGCGCCACCGAACAGCGCCGCCGGCAGTTCGCTTGAGAACGCAGCAAGGCCCTGCTCCTCGCGAATACGGTCGATGGGCTGATGCCAGATGGTTTCCCATTCAATATTCATCAGTGCGGGTGATGCGCGGCCATGCTGCCAGGCTTCCGCAATCAGTTGCAGCAACACCGGGAAGCCTTCCGGTGACCGCGACGCGGTAATGGTCAGCGCCACAACCAGGAACATGGCCGAGTAGTTGTGACCGAACTGCGCCAGCTGGAAAGCGGATATCGCCACCTCATGCAGCGGTGATGTTGTGTAGCCCATGGTGAGATGCCAGGTGTCATGCATCTGCAGTATGCGGGTATTCAGATAGCGCAGGCGCGGTGGCAGATTGGTGAGGCCAATCGCGTCCCGATCCAACACCTCGGGGTCATAGCCATTATCAACCCACATGGCGTGCAGTTCGCGACCGAGAGAACCGGCTGGCAATGCGGCCAATGCCGGCAGCGAAATGCGCGGTGGGATCGGACGTTCACCTGCCGTTTCCCCACCGGCATAAAGTGCTGCTGCCTCCTCAGCGGCAGCCTGATAAAGGGGAGACACCACGGTTGCAAGCGCCGCAGAACGCAGGGTAATCGTACCTGCGTCGTAGCCCTGGCTTGCGCCATCAATCACCGACCAGAACTCGGACCAGAAGGCATCCGTGAGTGGCAATGCGGTACCGGACACGGCTTCAGATTCAAAGGGTTGCCCGAGCCAGCCAGCAGCCACGCTGCCAAATGCCTGGGGGATTGCACCCGGATGCGCATAAGCCGCATAGGCAAGGGCACCACAGATGGCCTCCATCGCCTCCGGCTGATTCGCCTTTAGCGCACTGGTGTACGCTCGTGCTTCGTCTGCCGTCACGAGACGAACAGACCCTTCCAATACCTCACGATTCATCAACAACCTCCGACTGATCAAGGCAATCTACGAGGTTTGGGTAACCATCGCAAATGAACAGCAGATTCACCAGGCGACCACAATCACTTCAGCGCGAGGGTACGCTCGAAGAACGCAATCGACATGGGCAAGGTTGCATTGATGTTTTGCATGAAGGCACCGTGGCCAGCACCCGGATAACTCTTGAAGGAAACATCGCGTGCACCCACCGCCACCAGGGCCTGCATCAGGCGTTGTGGTTGTTCGTAGGGAACTGTCGCGTCGTTGGTGCCATGGATAAGCAAAATGGGTGGTGCGTCAGCAGTCACGTGATAAAGCGGGGACGCCAGGCGGGCACGTGCCGGCATGGTTTCGGGATCGCCACCCAGCAGTCGATTGGTGCTCTCGGATTCAGAGGTCCAGTTGAAGAGGTCCGTCGGTGAGGCAGACCCGACAACCGCCTGTACTCTACTGGATTGATCGAGGTAAGGACCGTCACCTTCAAGTACCGGGTCTGGGCCGGACAGTCCTAGCATCAAGGCAAGGTGCGCGCCCGCGGAGTTGCCGTAGGCCCCGATGCGGTTGCTGTCAACGTTGTACTTGTCTGCATTGGCCCGCAGCCACCGGACCGCCGTTTTAACATCCTCAATGCAGGCAGGAAACGGATGGTCGGGCAGCAGACGATAATTGACGGAGACAGCCACAAACCCCCGTTTTGCATATTCCACGGGATAACGGGCCCAGACGTTTGCGCGCTTGTCCCCACGACTCCAGCCACCCCCATGCACAATGACAACCGCGGGCCGGGGCGACTCTGAGTGCGCCTTTGGCATGGCAAGATCCAGCTTCCAAAGTCCGTGCCCTTCCCGGTAGGCAATGTCCGGTATCCATTCGATATCCTCGGGCAGGGTTTGCCGGACCTGCTCGACAGCCAGCGGCGTCATCAACGCTGCCAGTCGCTGCCGATCAATTTCCTCGGCGTTAGTGCCGGTAGGCACGACAAGCAGCGCCAGCAAAAACAGGGAAGTGACCATCTGCCTGAGATTCAACATCGATGCCTCCAGCATGCGCCCCAAAACCAGGCTCACCCCGATAGCGCTCGTAGTGTCGGTCCATTGCGACTGACGGCAAACGGGTGACAGCCAAATACAGCCCGGAAAACCTGGCGTCCAGTCCACGCGCCTACAGGGGATGAACCCTGACCGGCAGGTGCGTGTACCCCTTGATGAAGTTGGACAGCGTTCGCTTTGGCTCACCAACAACCTCTACCTTGCTGAACCGCTGCTGGATTTCTTCCCAGAGCACGCGCAACTGCATCTCTGCCAGGCGATTGCCCATACAGCGGTGGAGGCCAAAACCAAATGACACATGCTGGCGTGCGTTCTTGCGGTCAATAATCAGTTTGTCTGCATTTTCAAATACCTCGGCATCGCGGTTGCCGGACACGTACCACATGACCACCTTGTCGCCCTTGCGGATCAGATTGCCGTGGAAATCCACGTCTTCCACCGCGGTACGCCGCATGTGCGTGAGCGGCGTCTGCCAGCGAATGATCTCTGCCACCATGTTGGGGATCAATTCGGGTTGATCGCGCAACCTGGCGTACTGGTCAGGAAACTGGTTCAGCGCAAGCACACCACCTGAAATCGAATTCCGGGTGGTGTCATTGCCGCCAATAATGAGCAGCATGAGGTTGGAGAGGAACTGTGACGGCGGCATATTGCGGGTTTCCGGGTTCTGCGCCAGCATCGTAATCAAGTCAAAACCTTCATGCCCGGGCTTGACCCGCTCTGCCCACAGCGCCTGAAAACTGACCAGGCAATCCTGCAGGGCTTCCCGGGTTTCTTCCCAGTTGGCAACAAGGCCGGAGCGCGGTCCGCCGGTTGCCACATCGGACCAGAAGGTCAGCTTGCGGCGCTGTTCAAACGGGAAGTCAAACAGCGTTGCCAGCATCTGGGTTGTCAGTTCTATGGAGACACGATCCACCCAGTTGAACGGCTCGTCCCGCGGCAGTCCCTCAAGGATGTCAATTACCCGCGAACGGATGAGTGATTCCATCCTGGCAAGATTGGGTGGCGCAACCACGGGCGAAACCACACGGCGCTGTTCGTCATGCTTTGGTGGGTCCATGGCAATAAAGCTGGACGTGTCCACATCGGTATCAACCACACCCGCATCCTGGATCGTAATGTTCCGGGCAGAGGAAAAGCGGTGGTGATCACTGTCGATTTCCTTGATATGTGAATGGCGGGTGATCGACCAATAGGGTCCGTAGCGCGAGTCAGCATGGTAGTGGATCGGATCGTCCCTGCGCAGCCGTTCAAAGAACGGCCAGTGCGCATCCGACTGGAACAGGTGGAAATTGGAGACATCAAGCGCATCCAGGCTCGCAGTCTCTGCATAGGCTCTGGCACGGGCCACATCCACAGACTTGTAGTCGTCGGCTGTCCACTGGTTTGCTGTCATTTTACGCTCCTGGATTTTTCATGCGTTGAGGCTAACGCGTCGCAGCGATGGCCACAAGCTGTCAGGAAGACCCCAGGGTCAACAGGTTGTGGACCGGCTTGTAGAGTTCCTCAAGATAGGTGACGTCCTGGGGATCAAGTTCAATGCTGGCCGCTTCCACAAGATCCTCAAGCTGGGTGAGTTTCGAGACACCGACCACCGGGCAGACCACACCGGGTTTGGACAGTACCCAGGCCACTGCAATCTGGGCAGGCTTTTTGCCATATTTTTCCGCAATCTCGATCACGCGGTCCGCAATGGCAAAATCCATCTCGCCCCGGTAAAGGCTTTGCGTCCGCTGTTTGTCCTGCCCTTTTGAGCGCGCAGTCGTACCGGCCTCAAAACCACCCCGGTAGGCGCCCGCCAGAATGCCACGGGCCAGCGGTGACCAGGGTGTCAGGGCAACGCCGGTCTGCAGGCAATAGGGGTTCATCTCCCGCTCTTCTTCCCGATAGATCAGGTTGTAGTGGTTCTGCATGGAGATA
This sequence comes from Pseudomonadota bacterium, assembly GCA_047947185.1. Classification (GTDB taxonomy): domain Bacteria; phylum Pseudomonadota; class Gammaproteobacteria; order Pseudomonadales; family Azotimanducaceae; genus JANQJA01. The sequence continues at coordinate 3,539,679 of CP170502.1, read as the reverse complement.
AACCTGGTCCAGCCGTTTCGCTCTGCCGTCATCTGCAGTTCCGTGAACTGCCACGCAAACATTGAAGATGCGCCGAGGTAAAGCGCCTTGCCGGCTTTGACAACATCGTGCAGCGCCTCCAGGGTTTCCTCAATGGGTGTTTGCGCCTGGCCCGGAATAGCATGCGGATGCCGATGAATAATGAGCTGGTCGATATAGTCGTGGCCTGTTCGACGCAGCGAATTGTCGATGCCTTCCATGATGTGCTTGCGCGACAGGCCACCCTGGTTGGCGCCACGTCCCATGGGCATGGAAACCTTGGTGGTGAGGACATACTCGTCCCGGGGTAAGAGTTCCTTCAATAGCTGGCCAACCACCTGCTCACAGGCCCCAACGCCGTACACATCGGCGCAGTCAAAATAGAAAAGCCCATTATCAATCGCTGCCTTGAAAATGGGTCGCGCCTCATCGGGGCCCAGGGTCCAGTCGCCCTGGTGTCCGCGACCAGGCTCACCAAAATTCATGGTGCCGAGGCAAAGCTGGGAGACCCGAAGGCCCGTATTTGCACCCAAGGGAACGGCTTTTAGCATCTTGTAGTCTCCAGGTTTGTGTGGCTAACGATACAGGTGGCAGGACACCAGCGCACCGGCAACGGGCTCAAGCACGGGTTTGGCTTCCCGGCAAACCGGCATGGCATCAGGACAGCGCGGATGGAACGGACAGCCCGGCGGTGGATTACGCACGCTGGGCACTTCACCAACAATCAGCTTATGGGGTCGCTCAGCTTCAATCTCCGGGTTGGCCACCGGCACGGCATCAAGCAGCGCACGGGTATAGGGATGTTTTGGACTGTTAAAAAGTTCATCCCGGGTACCCACCTCCACCAGTTGGCCCAGGTACATCACGCCAACCCGATGGCTGATATGGCGCACAACAGACAGGTCGTGGGCAATAAACAGATAAGTGAGTCCGAGTCGCTTCTGCAGGTCCATCAGCAGGTTAACCACCTGCGCCTGGATCGACACGTCGAGGGCCGACACCGGTTCGTCACAGATGATCAGTTCCGGATCGAGTGCCAGGGCGCGCGCAATACCAATCCGTTGGCGCTGTCCGCCCGAGAACTCATGTGGATAGCGGTCCGCCATATCCGGCAGCAAACCCACCAGATCCATCAGTTCGCGAATCCGTGCCCGGAAGGTTTTCTTGTCCGGCGCAAGTCGATGTACCACCAGCGGTTCACCGATAATGTCGCCCACTTTCATGCGCGGGTTGAGTGAGCCGAACGGATCCTGGTAAACCATCTGCATGCCACGGCGAATGGGGCGCATTTGCGACGGCGTATAGTGGGTCACATCCACGCCGTTAAAGATGATCTGCCCGGCAGTGGCGGGCTGCATACGCAGCACAGCCAGCGCGGTGGTGGACTTGCCACAGCCACTTTCGCCCACCAGGCTGAAGGTTTCACCACGCTTTACGTCAAACGACACACCATCCACCGCGGGCACGTATCCCGTGGTGCGCTTCAGGATGCCGCCGGTAATGGGGAAATGGACCTTCAGGTCCCTGACCGACACGAGATTCTCGGATTGGGTCTCAGGCATGGGATGACTCGTAACCAAAACAGGCCCGGGCATGGCCAGGCTCAATCACTTCAAGCGGTGGTTTGGAAACCCTACAGGCGTCACGGGCATAAGCACAACGCGGCGCAAACGAGCAACCGGCAGGCAGATTGGCCAGGTCAGGTGGCTGGCCTGCGATGGTTTTCAGCGGTTCCCCGGGATTGCCGTCAAGGCTCGGCACCGAGGCAATCAGTCCTTCCGTATAGGGATGCCTGGGTGTCTTGTAGAGCGCCCGGGCACTGGCGGTTTCAATGACCCTCCCCCCATACATCACCGCAACCCGGTCGGCATAACGCGCGACAACACCCAGGTCGTGGGTGATCAGGATAAGTGAGGTATTCATCTCCTGCGTCAGGTTCTTCAAGAGCGAGAGTATCTGGGCCTGTACGGTCACGTCCAGCGCCGTGGTTGGCTCGTCAGCAATAATCAGTTGCGGTTCACAGGCCAGCGCCATGGCAATCATCACGCGCTGGCGCATACCGCCGGAAAAGTGGTGCGGATAGTCGTCCAGGCGCTGGGCGGCATCCGGAATGGACACCCGTGCCAGCAGTTCACCTGCGCGGCCATAAGCTTCATCCCAGGACATGTTGCGATGCAGCCACATGGGTTCTGCAACCTGCTTGCCAATGGTCAGTACCGGGTTCAGTGAGGACATGGGCTCCTGGAAAATCATGGCAATCCGGTCACCCCGGACCGAACGCAGATCCGCCTTGCTGAGTTTGGTCAGGTCCGCGCCGTCGAACATGATGCGGCCCCCATCTACCTGGCCGTTGTCGCCAATCAGCCCAAGAATGGACAGGGCCGTTACGCTTTTGCCGGAGCCACTCTCCCCCACGACTGCCAGGGTTTCACCTTCTTCAACATGAAGGGAGACACCGTCCACCGCGCGCACGGTGCCGCGGTCGGTTCGGAAAGATACCGTCAGGTTCTCGATATTCAGCAGGGCGGAATGGCTCATCAGAATCCCATTGCCCGCTTCAGTTCGTGATCAAGCCAGATACGCGCATAGATGGGCCCCGGGCGAACCGCACCCACGCGCAGTTCACCACCATAGTTTTTGACCCAGGGCCACCAGGCGGAATAGACATAACCGGTTGGCAGCCAGATGTAAGGCGCCTGGTCGAGTATCTCAATGGTCAGCGCACGAATCATCCTGACCCGCTCGGATTCGTCCCGGGTGCGATGCAGTTCTGCAATCCGCTCATCAAATGACGGGTCAGCGTACATGGACGGATTCCATGTCTGGGCCGTCACAAAACTCTTGCGCAATGACGTTGTCGGGTTCACATGGCCGCTGCCCATCAGGTAACCCGGTGCGTGGGTGCGCGTGGTCATGGCAGACAGGAAAGATGCATACTCCATGGGCTTGATGACAAGACGGATACCGACCTTGGACAGGTAACTGTCAAGTAGCGGCACCAGGTCCATGTTGTCAGGACTGCAACTGCACACATTGACCTCAATCTCGAAGCCATCTGCCAGGCCGGCTTCAGCCAGCAACGCACGCGCTTTCTCCGGGTTGTAGGAGAACAGTTCCTGCACCGATGCCGGCATTTCTTCCAGCGGCTGGAAGTAATCACCAAAGCCCGGGTGCTGGGGATACGCCATCAGCTCCGCGTTGCCGCCATAGTAAATATCAACAATCTCACGCTGGTTAATTGCCAGGTTCATGGCGCGGCGCACCCGGACGTCATCCAGTGGTGGCCGATCCACACGCAACGCCATGAAGTTGCCACCCGTACCCAGCCAGCGATTCCAGATCAGCTCCGGCGACGATTCCTTGAGGTGATCAACCGCAATCCAGCGAATGCCCTCCAGAATGTCCAGTTGCCCGGTACGAATTGCCGTCAGTTGGGTCGCCTCGTCCTTGATGATCCGGTAGTTGACCCGGTCAACAAAGGGTATGGGATACTCGTTGCCGTCAATTGTCTCAGTGCCCCAGTAATCCTCGTTCTTGATATAGCTCTGCTTGTTGCCGAGGATATAGCGCTCCATCTTGAAAGGACCCGAACCCACCAGGTTGCGCCAGTTCTTGCGGTCAATGTCAGCCGTTTCCCGTGGCACTATGCCCGAGTAATAGCCATAACCAAACCGGTAGGCCCACTCGGCGTTAAACTCGTTGAAGTGAAAAACAACCGTGTGCTCGTCCTCTGCTTCAACGTTGTCGATGTGGTCAAAGTAGGTGGGAATCCGCTTGGGGCTCTGGTCCAGCAGGTTGAAGGTAAACACCACATCATCAGCCACCAGTTCGCGCGCGGCCATGACACCGGGCAGTTCGGTAAACATGACACCTTTTCGCAGCCTGATCGCCAGCGTGAGCGGGTCGCGCCACTCCCAGGTTTCTGCCAGTTCACCCTTGATGGATGCTTCGGGCAGGTAGGCATCTGCAATAAAAGGGAATGGCCCACCTTTCCTGACACTTTTTTCCAGGTCACCGACAAACAGTTGTTCCCGCACCATGCCGGTGTCATGGTTGCTCTTCCAGGTCCAGTCGGTTGGGTCCCAGGAGAGTGCAGACAGTGTCACGCTTACCGTACCCACGTTGAGCGTTCCACCATACTGGGGTACTTCCTTGCGGTCTTCGCCCCTTGCAACCACCGCGAGCAGGCTGCACAGGATCAGTGTGGCAAGGGTTTTCATCGACTGCCCCTCATACGCGGATCCAGCAAGTCGCGCAGCGCATCGCCATAGACATTAATGGCATAGACAACAATTGTGAGACAGAGCCCCGGTGCCAGCGCCAGCCAGGGTCCCAGGTACATGTAGGTACGCCCGGTGCCGCTCAACATGCTGCCCCAGGTTGGTGTGGGTGGCGGAATGCCCAGCCCAAGAAACGACAGGCCAGCTTCAGCAAGAATCACAGCGCCCACGCGGGTGGTAAACAGCACAATCACCACCGGCATCACGTTGGGCAAAATGTGCCGCCAGAGAATATAGATTGTCCTTGCCCCCATGGACTGGGCCGCGTGGGTGTACATGTTCTCCCGCACAGAGACCACCGAACCGCGAATGATCCGGGACCCGGCGATGCCATATAACAGTCCCAGGATGATCACAATCTGGGGTATACCCGGCCCCACGATGGAAATGACCACAATCAGCAGCACCAGGTCCGGAAAGGTCATCCAGGCATCAACAAACCGCTGGATCAGCATGTCCGTCTTGCCACCCACGTAGCCCGACACAATCCCGAGCACGATGGAGATGACCGTGGCCAGCCCCGCTGCAAGAAAGCCAACAATCATGGAAAGCTGCGCGCCATAGAGAATGCGTGACAGCACGTCCCGCCCCAGGTGATCCGTGCCCATCCAGAAATCCAGCGACGGTGGCTGCAGCCGGCGGAACATATCCGTATCGTTGGCACCATAGGGCGCCAGGACATCAGCAAAAACGCCACAGAACAGGAACAGGAAAAAGATGAAACCACCGGCTGCACCCAGAGGTTTTTCCCGCATCATGCGCAGGGTAAACGCAATAAACGGCGGGTAGCGGGTCTCCGGTACTACGGGCAGCGCAATTTCACTCATTGCTGGCGCACCTTGGGATCCAGGAATCCGTATGTCAGGTCAACCAGGAGATTGATCACCAGGATGGCAACACCTACAACCAGGAAAACACCGGTCACCACGGGATAGTCACGCTGGAACACGGCCTCGAGTAACAGCAAGCCCATGCCCGGCACCACAAAAATCTGCTCCAGAATCACCGCGCCACCCACCAGCAGCGGTGCCTGCAGGCCAATCAGCGTCACCACCGGAATCAGTCCGTTCCTGAGCGCGTGACGCATCACCACCAGGCGTTCGCCCAGGCCTTTGGCACGAGCGGTACGAATGTAATCCTGGCGCATGACTTCCAGCATCATGGTCCGCGTCATACGCATGGTCACGGCCGAGAGAGACAACCCCAGCAAAATGGCGGGGACAATCATATGTCCCAGGTTCTTCAGCGGGTCTTCAAAGAAAGGGGTGTATTCCAGGGGTGGGGCCCAGCGCCACCAGACCGAGGGGAACACCATCACCAGCGTACCCAGCCAGAAGCTGGGAATGGCCAGCATCAGCAACGAAAAGGAACGGGACACATAGTCACCCATGGTGTCCTGCTTCATGGCTGAATAGATGCCAATGGGGATGGCGACGGTCAGCGCAACAATCAGCGCCAGAAAACCCAGCTCAAAGGTAATGGGCAGTGTTTCCGCCAGTTGCTGGGTCACCGGCGTGTTCTGCCAGAGGGAGCGACCCAGGTCCCCCTGGGCTGCGGCCCAGATCCACCGGAAATACTGGATGTGAATCGGCTGGTCGAAACCCAGCGCTTCCTCAATGCGTGCCCGGTCGTTGCCCGTGGCAATATCATTCTGCGCCAGCATCAGGTCAATGACGTCACCCGGAATCAGCCGGATAGACGCAAAGACGATGATACTCGTGAATATCAGCGTGGGGACCAGGGCAAGCAAGCGCCGGATAATAAACGCCTGCACGATCAAATTCTCATCGTTATCAAGGACACTTCAGGTAGCAAATCCGAGAATAAAGACTCTGGACGCCGGGCACAAGCGCCCGACTCCCCTTCCCCCGGGCTCAGTGCTCCGAACGAGATGCGATTGTTCACCCAGTCAGGTGCGCTGATTCCTGTCGCGTGAGGATCGCTGCCACGATGCTCAGGAGCCCCAGCCATTCCACCCTGCCGCGCCTGACCCGGCAGCAAGCCAAAGTCGCACAGCAATCACCGTGGAATGCCTACATCCAGCGGACCGGCTCTATCGCTATCTTGACCGGGAACCTGACAAGTGGAGCAAACGCATGAACCAGTACAACAAATTCCTGAATTTCCGGCGCAAGCAGTTGCTCAGCCACCTGCGCCCGGGCCTGATGCACCCCGTGACACCAGCTGCGGCCCTTGAGTTTGTCGACGAGGTGCTGCAGGACTGGCACGCCCAGTTTGGCGGCAAAAAACTTGGGCCGCCGACCCTGGTGGAGCGGGCCTTCTGGTACACGTTGTATCTGTATGAAGACGTCAGCGAGGCCCTGCAGTTCGGCGCCGGACAGGACCCCTGGGTTGTCCAGCAACAAGCCAACCTGCAGCGACTCTATGACATGCTCAAGAACAAGTCAGCACTGACACCCGGCATGTGGGCGACGCGCCCGGATGGTGATGCCCAGGAATATGAGGGGGAGCTCACGTTGGATGAATGGCTTCCGGGTCGCCAGCTGGGGGTTTAAGCGGTCCCGTCCTGTTCGAGATCTATGTGCGGCTGTGCCAGCCCGGGACGGCGTTGTGCAAGGACGTCTGGCGTGCAACCTGCATGATTTGTGATTGCCGATGTGCAACCATGGACAGCTTCATAACAGACCGGAACCGGAGCAGTCTCATGCACATCATTTCGCTCTCGCGGATTGTCGCCCACTGGGCTGCGTTGCAGCCCGACGCTACCGCGCTCAAACACGATGATCAGGCGTTGTCCTGGCTGGAACTGGAGCAGCGCACCAATCGCCTGGCGCGTGCCTACGCTGAGCTGGGCGTTGAACCGAATCACTTCGTTACCATTGGCCTGCCCAATGGTATCGAGTTTTTTGAGGCCTGCATTGCCACCTGGAAACTGGGCGCAACCCCGCAACCCGTCTCGGCAAAACTGCCTGCTTTTGAACGCGTGCAGATTGTTGACCTGGCGCGGCCAAGCCTGGTTGTTGGTGCGCCGGCTGGCGATCACCCTGACTACCATGTTATTGGTGCAGGCTACACGCCGCCGCCAACCCTGGCGACGGATCCGCTGCCCGAACTGACGGCTGATTCTTTCAAGGCGATGACATCGGGTGGCAGCACCGGCCGACCCAAACTGATTGTGGCAGGACAACCCGCAGTCTGGGACCTGGATCTCGAGTACCTCAATTTCCAGCAACAGGGTTCTGTCCTGATACCCGGCCCGCTGTATCACAATGGCCCCTTCATGTGGGCCATGATTGGCTTGTTTCGCGGAAACCAGGTGACGGTGACCACGCGCTTCGATGCTGAACAAACGCTCGCCATTATCGAACGGGAACGGGTAGATACCATTTACCTGGTGCCAACCATGATGCAGCGAATCTGGAACCTGCCGTCGCAAACCCGACTGGGTTACGATGTTTCTTCACTCAAGACACTGTGGCACCTGGCAGCACCCTGTCCTGCCTGGCTGAAGGAGGCGTTTATTGACTGGCTTGGTCCCGAGTGTATCTGGGAGCTGTATGGCGGCACCGAGGGACAGGGATCAACCACTATTTCGGGCGCTGAGTGGCTTTCTCACCGTGGTTCCGTCGGCAAGCCAACCGAAGCCTGTGAAATGATAGTCGTTGATGAGAACGGCAATCGACTACCCCCGGGTCAGGTTGGCGAAATATTCATCCGCCCCAGGTCAGGCCCGGGCACTACCTACCGTTATATCGGTGCTGATGCGAGGGCCATGGAGGGAGGCTTCGAGTCACTGGGAGATCTGGGCTACATGGACGAGGAGGGTTACCTCTACCTGTCCGACCGTCTTACCGACATGATCCTCTCGGGTGGCGCCAATATCTATCCGGCTGAAGTTGAAGCTGCAATTGACGCCTTTCCGGGGGTTCGCTCCTCGGCTGTAATCGGGTTACCCGATGATGACCTTGGCAACAGGGTACATGCCATTGTGGATGCGCCTGCCGGTGACGTTTCAGAGGCAGATCTGCTCGTTCACCTCGAGCAGCGACTTGTTCGCTACAAGCTGCCCCGCACCATCGAGTTTGTGCGCGAGCCCTTGCGGGACGATGCGGGTAAGGTCAGGCGGAAACTGCTGCGCGATGAACGCCTGGCAAAATTGTCGCAGTGATGCGGAGCCATGAAGCGGCTGCCGCCTGGGCTGTCTTTTGAGGGTCCTGCACATCCCGTTGCCGATGTCCGTTTCCTGGGTGATCTGACCTGGGTTGACGCGCAGGACACAAGACACACGGAACAACAGATTTTTGATGAGGTGTTCCGCCTGGTACAGGGCGCGCATCAGTATGTGGTGCTGGACCTGTTTCTCTACAACAGCTTCCAGGGACGTGAACCCGAACGGACCCGGGCGCTCTCCAGTGAGTTGACCCGGCAGCTCCTGCAGAAACGAAAGTCACAGCCGGATGTCCCCATCGTGCTGATTACCGATCCGATCAACACGGTTTACGGCGGCATTCGTTCAGCCGAGTTCGAGGCTCTTCAAGATGCCGGGATCCAGGTGGTCATCACGGACCTCAACTGCCTGCCGGACAGCAACCCCTGCTACTCCGTGCCCTGGCGACTGCTGCTGAAGCCATTCGGCACTGGGCCAGGCAGGCTGATGCCGAACCCGTTTGGTAAAGGTCGCGTATCGCTGCGCAGCTGGCTCTGCATGCTGAATTTCAAAGCTAACCACCGCAAAGTGATCATTGCCGACGACAGCGGGATCCCGGTTGGCCTGGTGACCTCTGCCAATCCACATGATGGCAGCAGTGCCCATCGGAATGTTGCGCTACGGTTTACCGGCCCCGCAGTCCTGGACCTGCTGCAGACAGAAATCGCCGTGCTTGCGCTATCGGGCGTGGATGTGGCGCTACCGTGCCTGAAACCACCATCATGTGATCAACAAACTGTGAATCAGCACATCAGGATACTCACGGAAGGAAAAATCAAGGAAGCCGTGCTGGCCGCGCTGGCGCAAAACGAAGCGGGTGGCTCAGTGGATCTCTTGATGTTCTACCTCTCCGACCGGGAGGTGATCGACGCCCTGCAGGCGGCGCATCAGCGTGGCGTGAAACTGCGGATACTGCTTGATCCCAACAAGGACGCATTCGGCTGGCGCAAGAACGGCATACCCAACCGGCCGGTAGCCCATGAACTGGTACAACAGGGCATCGCGGTACGCTGGTGTGACACGCACGGGGAGCAGTGCCATGCCAAGATGCTGCTCACCCGATATCCCGGGGACAGGGCATCACTGATCTGCGGCTCGGCCAACCTGACCCGCCGCAACCTTGATGACCTGAACCTTGAGACCAATGTGGAGTTGCTTGGCACCATTCACAGCACCGCAATACACGACGCCGGATTGTTCTTTGAACAAATGTGGCGCAACGATGCGGATCGGCTCTTCAGCGTCGATTACCCCATGTACCGGGACACTGCGCTTTGGAAACGCCTCCTCTACCGGCTGCAGGAGGCGAGTGGTATGGGGACATTCTGACATGAGACTCCTGTCCTCTCGAGAGCCCCTCAGCCAGAACCAGCAACATGAGAACAACAAAGGTCAGCCTTGCCCCTGGCGCAAGCTCTTTTCATTCCCGAATAATCTGACTCGGCAGTCATTGGCGTGGACACGCACGGCTTCCCAAGCCGGGTTTGCGTTTCTCTGCCTAGCCGCTTTCAGATCTGCGCGACAAGGTTCTGTCGTCTTCTTCAAGTCGCTCCGGTCTTAGTGATGACAGCGGGCCGAGCGACAACAGTTTCGGAAAGAGACCACACCAGGTGCCGACAACAACCAGCGTTCCGACGCCACCTGCGACTACGGAAATGACCGGCGTGGTCAACTGGGCGACAAGACCCGACTCGAAACCACCCAATTCATTCGACGAGCCGATGAAGATTGAACTGACGGCAGAAACCCGCCCGCGCATTTCATTGGGTGTACTCATCTGGGTAATCACCTGTCGGATGACCATGCTGACGTTGTCGAAGGCACCTGTCAGCGCCAAAGCTGCCATTGAGAGCCAGAAGTTCTCAGAGAACCCGAACACAATGGTCGCGACGCCGAAGCCGGCCACCGACCAGTAGAGGATATGTCCGGATCGCTGGATTGGGGGCAGATACGCAAGCAGCAACGCCATGACCACGGCGCCCGCTGCGGGAGCCGACCTTAGCCATCCGAGCACCTGCTCCGGTTCAAGACCGAGCGCACTGGCATCAATGATGTCGCGTGCAAAAATTGGTAGCAGGTACACAGCGCCGCCAAGCAGCACGGCAAACAGGTCGAGCGAGATCGCGCCCAACAGCACCTGCCGGCGCCAGACAAAACGCAATCCTTCGACCACTTGTCCGACCATATTGCCCCGCTGGCTGCGGGGCGCAACAGGCAGGCGCATGCCGGCGAGAAAAAGAATAAAGGCTGCAGAGGACAATGCGCTCAGGAAGTAGGCCGCCTGGATGTTGATTGCAATCAGGAATCCGCCAATCGCCGGACCCGCAATGCCCGTGACCTGCATCAGGCTGGTTCGCCACTTGACGGCATTCTCAAAGATTTCTTCGGGAACCAGCAGGGGAAGAATGGCGGAGCGTGCCGGCCAGCCAATGCGAAGAAAGGTCGCGTCGATAAAGAGTAAAAGGTAAAGCAGTTCGACAGGCGCGCTGTAGTAGCTGGCCACGCCCAGTGCAAGCGATGAGATGGTGGCGCCGAGCAGGCTCCACATCATCAGCTTTCGCCGGTCAAAGACGTCGGCCATATATCCCGCGGGCAGCGTAAAGAGGAGCATGGGGATTGCCTGTACCAGACCGACCCACCCGAGTGATATTGCCTGCTCTGTGCGATCGTAGACTTCCCAGCCGATAGCGAGGCTCTGCGCGGCAGTGCCCATCCCCACCAGACAGGTTGTGGTCAGGAAGTTGCGGAAAAGCGGAATCCGCAGCGCAGCGTAGGGATCGTGAGGATTAGTCACTGCGTGTCTTCAAACGACCTCAGGTCAATGCTCGCAGACAGGCGAGAACACCGCTGACACCGTCACCATCGAGTATTTCCCCGGCGCAGTCTTTGGCGAATTTGTCTGCATGCGCCGGTGCTGCGCTCGACCCAGCCCAGGTCAACATCGACACATCGTTGATACCGTCGCCAATGGCGAGCACCTCTGATTGTTCAATGCCAAGCTCCCTTGCAAGTTGGGCGATTGCGTTGCCCTTGCTGGCGAGCGGTGCGTGGACGGCAGTAACGCCCGTGAAATCCAGCAGCCCGACCCGGGAACCATATCGCGCCTCCAGAAACCGGTGTACGTCGCGCGAGACATACTGGTTGCTGACGATATCGATACCTGTTGCTACGACACCGGATTCGAGCGGCCTTTCATTCACCTCGACGTCAACACCGGAGACGCCAGCGAAGAACTCGGCTGCTTCCGATGTTCGGGTCACGAGGTAGCGCTCATGGTTGAACCACGCGAGACTGTATTCATGGTGGACCGCGTAGTCATAGAGTTCTTCTGCGATATCCGCATCAATCGCAAGACTGTGCCGCAAAGAACCATCGGCTTCGTGAATGGAAGCACCCTGTTGGCAGATGATGGTCTCATTAAGTCCAAGGTGAGCGGCAATCGGTGCCGCGCCGGGATACATGCGCCCGGTTGCGAGCACCACGACAATATCCTGCGCGTGCAAACCGGCGACAACATCTACAAATGCATCATCGGGCATTGCGTTGTGCGGTACACCGGGCGCAAGCAGGGTGCCATCAATATCGAGCGCAACAAGTTTTATCTGCGAGGACAAGCGGCTTCTTTTTTGTGAGTTTGAGTTGCAGGATCTTAACAGACGATTGAATCAGGATGCATGGACTGACGCCCCGCCCTTACACGGCCATGGTGGCGGCACCCTGTCGTCCCGAACGGAGGCCCCGTAAACCGCACCCTGTCGTCCCGACCAGAGGCCCCGTAAACCGCAGCCTGTCGTCCCGACCGGAGGCCGCAGGCCGCAGCGGAGGGATCTCGCTTTTCAAAATTCGAGGTTTCTCCATTCCGCAGCTGCGCTGCTGCAGTCGAAACGACAGTAGCACTGTCGTCCCGACCGGAGGCCCCGTAAACCCCACCCTGTCGTCCCGACCGGAGGCCGCAGGCCGCAGCGGAGGGATCTCGCTTTTCAAAATACGAGGTTTCTCCGTTCCGTGGCTTCGCCACTTCAGTCGAAACGACAATAGCACTGTCGTCCCGACCAGAGGCCCCGTAAACCGCACCCTGTCGTCCCGAGCGAAGGCCGCAGGCCGCAGCGGAGGGATCTCGCTTTTCAAAATGCGAGGTTTCTCCGTTCCGTGGCTTCGCCACTCCAGTCGAAACGACAGTAGCACTGTCGCCCCGACCGGAGGCCCCGTAAACCGCACCCTGTCGTCCCGACCGGAGGCCGCAGGCCGAAGCGGAGGGATCTCGCTTTTCAAAAATACGAGGTTTCTCCGTTCCGTGGCTTCGCCACTCCAGTCGAAACGACAATAGCACTGTCGTCCCGACCGGAGGCCCCGTAAACCGCACCCTGTCGTCCCGACCGGAGGCCGATCTGCCAGACGTAAGCTTCCCTAAATTTGAGACACTTGAGGGGAAACCTATGGAAGCACTTGAAGCTAAAGGGACGCCTTTCCTGACATCCAGGGCTGGGGCTTGATGTGCCAGCACGTGACCGAGTGAAACTGCCCAACCTTGTGCCTGGTCAGTCTCTGATCCCTGGAGAAGGGAATTTCCGCAAACTCACTCAGCCCGGCTCATCTTCAGCGCCAATGCCGGCGCGAAGCAGGCCCCGGAAGGCACGGCTTGCTGAGCTATTACCCTGGATGACGTCAAACACTTCCTGGGCAATCGGCATGGGAATCTCGTGCTCGTTGGCAAGCTCGATCACGGCAGCGGCGCTCTTGACACCCTCGGCCACCATAAACATTTCTGCAGTAATTTCATCGATGCTGCGACCTTTGCCCAGTTCCACGCCAACACTCCGATTCCGGCTTTGCGGGCTGGTGCAGGTTGCTACCAGATCCCCCATACCAGCAAGCCCGGCAAACGTCTGCGCCTCCCCACCCAGCGCCACACCCAGCCTGGTGATCTCCGCAAGGCCCCTGGTAATCACTGCTGCTCGCGTGTTGTCACCCGCTCCCTGTCCGTCACCCATACCTGCGGCTATGGCAATAATATTCTTCAGCACACCGCCCAGTTCACAACCAATCACATCGTGATTTGTATAGACGCGAAACAGGCCGCTGTGAAAGATTTTCTGCAGCTCTTTGACAATCACCCCGTCTGGCATGGCGATGACACTGGCGGCCGCAAAGCCGGACATAATTTCGCGAGCGAGGTTGGGTCCCGTAAGCACGCCGCACGGATGGCCGGGCAGTTCCTCGTCAATAATCTGGGTCATACGCAAGTTGGTAGACAGCTCGAGCCCCTTGCTCAGGCTGACAATGGGAACCCAGGGTCGCACATAGGGTTTGATGTCGCGTAGTACAAGGCGGAAGTTCTGGGCTGGAATACCAACAATGATGACGTCCGCGTTATGCATCGCTTCTGCAAGATCGTTGGTTGCTGTTAGTCGCGGCGGCAACTTCGCGCCTGGCAGGTATTTTTCATTGGTGTGGTTAAGATTAATCTCCTCTGCAGTTGCCGGATCACGTGCCCAGAGGGTGATTGGTGCATTTCTCGCCACAAGTGCACCCACCGTGGTACCCCAGCTGCCGCCACCCAGTAGTCCGACATTGAGTTCCGCCATGGTTGTCTCCCGGTTAACCTGCCCAATACTTTGTTTTCAACCCAGACCTGGCGTGAGAATAGCATCGCCGGTAGCAGTGAGGTAATAGTAGCCGCGCCATCGGCCGACCCGGGTGCGCCTGGACTCACGACAACCGCCAGCCATTTCCCACGCGGATTGCAGTTGGTTTTGCGTGTGTGACCCGAATGGGTGTGACCCGAAAGGGTGGACCCGAATGGGTGGATTGACTGGTTGGTGCGGCTATTCGTGCACCAGTTCCGGCTGCCGAACCAGTATGGCGGCAACCAGTAGCAACGTCAGTGCCCCGAGGCACACCGAGACTGGCAGGTCATAGGCGCCAAAGTAGTCGAGCCCTAGGCTAAACGCGGCTGGTCCTATGGCGCTCGCGAACACGGTCAGGGACGTGTTGAAACCGCTCACCTCTCCGAGATGGAGAGGACCAAAAAAGCGGATAAACGCCAGGTTGGAGATTACGCCCCAGAGCCCGTCACCGGCGCCAAAGCCGGCCGCCAACAGCCAGAAACCCCAGAAGGCCTCAAGAAACAGCAGGCCCGTGGCACCGGCGATAAAACAAAGCAGCATCAGCACAAGGAAAGGTTTGAGTGGATGCCTGTCCACCACATAACTAGCCAGCAGGTTGACCGTCGTGGAAAAAACCGCCGCCGGAAGAAAATAACCAAAAGCTTCCTCGCGGCCCCGTCCGGCCTCGGCAAATATGGATACCACGTGAAAGGTCAGCGCAGTGCCAAACAGGGCGTGCATTGAAAGTGAGAGGGAATAGATCCAGAACACCGGCGTCCGACGGGCCTGCGCAAGCGCCATGCTGCTGACAGCAGGCGCCGCCTGTTCACTGTCATCTCGCCAGGGGGCACCATCCGGCATGAGTCCACACTGCGCCGGCGAATCACGCACAAAAACCAGCGCAAGCAGGGCAAAAACAACCCCTACCACACCCGCCATCATCCAGAGTGCCCCACGCCACCCGGCGCTGGCGATCATAAAAGCGAGCAGGAGGGGCGCCAGGGAAAAACCCAGCGAGACAAACACACCACGGACACCGCTGACGAGGCCCCGGCGTTTGACAAACCAGACCAGCAGGACGTTGCGGGCCGCACTGGTCATGACACCCTGGCCAAAAAAGCGGACACCAAAGTATCCCAGCAGGATAACCAGGAAAGTGACCGTCGTGCCACCACCCAGCAGGCTCGCGATGTCACCCGAAAAGCTGATGTAGAGGACCATCACACCCAGGGCAAAGCTCGACACTGCCAGCATGATGCGGCCGCCCAGGCGGTCGTACCAGCGCCCGGCCGCGGTAAGAAACAGCGACGAACTCACGGTGCCAACCAGGTACGCCATGGAAAGCTGCGTACGGGTAAGGCCAAGCACCTCGATAAACGGGTCCGTAAAGACCGCCATACCCATGGTCTGGCCGGGTACACTCAGCAGAAAACCCAGCGTACTGAACAGCCAGATGACCCAACCATAAAAGAAGGGCGTACGCTTGACGTCAAATGGCCAGACTGGAGACAACATCATTCAGGTGCCGGCAGACGTCAGAAATCTCTCACGCCAATGGTGGCTTATTTCCCATACACCGGCGGATCATAATGGGCATGATTGTCTACTGACAAGGAAGTGAGGTCCCGGGCTGACAGGATGTCGGCCCCCCGGGGTGCAGGCCCTGGTCGATGACTGCGCACCGCAGTGGCACAATAGGTACCTCGATCACCGACTCAGGGTAACAGCCAGATGCCAAAACGGTTTGCCATACTTCTACTGACGGCCCTGCTGGCGCCATTTGCGCAGGCTGCAGCCGACGCGCCGGATCCGGACAATATTTACAACTACCACAGGGTCTCTGACAGCCTGGCCACGGCCGGCCAGGTGTTTCCGGTGCAGGTACCCGGTCTCAGTCGCGACAAGACTGAACTCGTCATCAACCTGGCGACAGCAGATCAGGCACGCAACGGGGAAGAAGCCTTCCACGTGACATCAGCAGGTATGAGTTATGTCCAGATTCCGGTTGCCTGGGATAACCCTACACCGGCAGACCTTAATCTCTTTTTTGCCGTGATGGATGCCAGGGGTGGGCGCAGGACGCTGGTTCACTGTTTTGCCAACTATCGTGCTTCCGCGTTTACCTTCCTGTACCGAGTATTGCGGGAGGGTGTTGACGAGGAGGTGGCGCGGGCCGACCTGCTCGCCATCTGGGATGACGCTGCTTTCGCCGAGTATCCGCAGTGGCGCAGCTTCATCAACGAGGCACTGGCTACCCGCCAATAGGCAGCATCCGCTATGAACATTCACGTTTTACTCTGGTGGCCAGAAGTTGATGCTTTCGACTTCAGCCGGGACGACTTCGACGAGTTTCGCCAGCATGTACCCGGTGCAAAGCTCTGGTTTCATGTTGATGCCGCGAGTTTCCTGCGGGACGCTGGCAATGCAGACTATGTCCTGGCGTGGCATTTCCCGGCTGACTGGTACGCGGCCTGTCCCTCCCTGCAGGCAGTATTCACGCCCGCGGCCGGCAGTGAATGGGTTGAGCCCGATCCTTCCGGACGGGTCAGGGTGGTGCACGGTTCGTTTCACGGACCCTTGATTGCGGAATCCCTGCTCAGCGCAATCCTGTTCATGAATCATCAGATGCCGGCCATGATTCGGAATTTTGCCCTGCGTGCATGGGATAGAAACCTGCAGCGTAATGCCCGCCTGCTCCGGACACAGACCGTGATGGTTGTCGGGCTCGGCCATATCGGTAGCCACTGCGCCAATCTCATCAGCCGAACAGGTGCGCGGGTACTCGGTTTCAAGCGGGATGTGACCCGACTTCCCATTGCCCTTGAAGGGGTTGAGGTTATCCCCGCCAGCGACCTTGATGAGTTCCTGCCCCAGGCGGACCATGTTGCATTGGTGCTGCCCGGCGATGAGAGCACGGATGGGCTCATGAGTGAGACCAGGCTCCGGCGCTGCAAGCCGGGCGCCTACATTTACAACTTTGGCAGGGGTAATGCAGTTTCAAGCGACGCACTGTGTCATGTGGCGAATCATATCGGAGGCGCGTTTCTGGATGTTGTTGACGAGGAACCCCTGTCACCCAACTCTGCACTCTGGCGCCTGCCCAACGTCATGATTACGCCGCATTCTTCCTGTGTGTACCAGGACTACAAACGGCTGTTTCTTGCCGAGGTCCTGGAGAGCATTAACGCAAGCGCCTGAACATTAGCGCGACCAGCCCGGTGACAGGAGGAATTGCAGAACCTCTAACTGGCAGCCCTGGTAGCCATGTGTCGAACAAGGCGATAGGTCAGGTTGATGCGTTGTCCCACGGATTTTCTGGTCTTGGGCACCTGGTGCGTCCAGTGGTGCTGGGTTTCACCTGACATCAGGAGCAGTGAACCCGTGGGTAGCCAGAGATTGACCGGTGGCAGGTCCCGACGACGTTTGTGCTTCAGTACAAATTTGCGCTCGGCCCCCAGGCTGACCGACGCTATTACCGGATTCTGGCCCAGTTCGGGTTCATCATCACTGTGCCAGGACACGCTGTCGTTACCGTCACGGTACAGGTTGACCAGCACGCTGTTGAAAGCAGCATCGGTCAGACTTTCGATTCTCTGCTTGACCTCAAGCAGCGCGGGCGTCCAGGGATGCGGCTGAAAGCACCTGCCCGAGTAGGTGTAGGCAGCGCCGGGGTCCCCGTGCCAGGCGTTAAGACGGGGAATGGGACACTCGCGCCCGTAGATCCGAATGACGGACTGCTCCCAGGCCGCTTCCCGACCCAGGGCGTTAAAATAGTCATCGGCAGCGTTGGCAGCGAGAAACCCGCGCCATAGGCGCAGCCTGCCATCAACCAGTGTCAAATCCTCAAAATCCACGCGAGAAGGTCCAAATGCACGCTCCAGAACACCTCATTCTACCGCCACATAGTATGATCGGATTCATTTGAAAGTTGCCAGCAGGACCTTCCATGACCAAAACCATCTATTTCGTTCGTCACGGCGAAACCGAGTGGAATGCCATAAGGCGAATGCAGGGGCAGTGGAACTCTGACCTGAACGAACGCGGCCGACGCCAGGCAGAGGTCAATGGGCAACTCCTCGCGCGACTCGAGATTGACGCGCTCTTCGCTTCACCACTGGACCGGACGCGACAGACCGCAGATATTATCAATCGTTTTCTCGATCTGCCGATTACCTTCGATGCACGCCTGATGGAATGGGACTGCGGGGACTGGAGTGGACACCTTTATGCTGAAGTCGCCGAAAAATGGCCTAATGAATGGGCCGCACTACAGGCAGACAGGTTTCACTTTCGCGGCCCAGCCTGCGAGAACTACCCTGACATGATTGCTCGGGCCGCGCCGCTCCTTGAATCAATCGTTAGCATGACCGAAAGCAACATTGCCATTGTTTCACACGGCATGATCGGCAAGGCGATGATCTCCCACCTGATGGGCCTGGATCCAACAACCACGCTGGCACTTGACCAGGATAACGATTTAATTATGGCGCTATTGCTACAAGAAGATGGCTGGGCTGCAGTACATTACAAGGGCGGTGTGGGGCCATTTGAAGGTCTTGTCTACCACGAGGCAGCAACCATCGCCTGAGACCCGGTACTAACCGGTCGACTATGACTCCATGCCAGCTTCTACTCACCGGAGTCTCTGCCACGCGACGGCACATCTTTATAAAGATCTGATGGAAATCTGATGGAAGTTCCTAACCATCTCTTAACAGACGGTAAAGATTGCTTAATATGCAGGGACAATGCCTCTCTCATACAAAGTCGTATTAATCGTCTGCCTGCTAGCGCCAGCCGTGTTGGCCGACCCGGTGACGCAGACTGCGCCGAAATTGCTCGCTACGGATGTCGTGGTGCTGGAGCAGCGGGTTCATGCCCTGATCCAGCAGGGACAGGTCGCCCTGGAAAACGCAGAGTATCAGCCTGCACTTGATCTCCTGCAGGAAGCCCAGCACCTGATTCATCGGGCGTTTGGCGTCCACACCCTGAGACAGGCAACGGTTGTCGACTTGATGAGCCAGGTGCGATTGTCAATGGGAGATCTTGGCGGAACCACGCGCCTGCGTCAGTTCAAACTGGACCTTTATCGTCGGCACTACGGCCACAACAACCCGGGGCTGGCGCCGGAACTACTGGCTCTTGGCGACTGGTACCAGCTGCGCGCCATGTATGCCGACGCACGTGAGCTCTATTCCGAGGCATTCACGCTGCTTGCTGCCAACAATGCACCTCAGCTGTCACTCGTGCGCCCGGCAACTGCTCTCGCCTATACTGACTACCTTGATGGGCGGTGCTGCAGGAACAAGGAACTTGAGCAGATCGTCCACCAACTGGCCCGGGACCAGGCTGCTGACAATGTCGAACAGTCGATGGCTTTGGTCACGGCGGGTGACCTGCTGCTGATGCAAGGGGACGCCGGTGCAGCACAGGTACTGTATCAGTTGGCCGATTCCCGACTTCCCGGAGTTGCAGAGGTACCGGTGCTGCTTGGCGTTTCAAGCAGCGACCGTATGGCGCGTACCTACCGTGACCTGATGGTACATGCAAGCAACAGGCGCCAGACCCTCCCTTCCAGAGATGCGCCAATTCCGCCCGGTAGCCTGATTGGTTCGCCGCTACCGTTTTGTGAGGCGCGAGTTGATGAACTATCGCGCCGGCAGGACTACCACAACTATGTCATCCAGTTCGAGTTAACAGTTCTGGAAAACGGTCGCGTCAAAGCGCTTACTATCCTTGAGAGCAACGCCACTCCCCAGGTTAATCTGCTGGCGGCACGCCTGTATTCACAGGCGAGATTCCGACCTCGTCTCGAGGAGGGTTCGCCGATCAGCCATTCCATTAGAATCACCCAGCGCTTCGACCGACCAGCGTCACTCTATTCTGAGGCGCAGCCGTTTCCACCCGCCAATCTGGCCGTCTTTCACGGCTGCTTTGGGGTTGCCGACTCCCGCTGATCAGCACCTGGCCTAATTATTCGCCAGCCTTTGCAAAGCCCAGTTCATCCAGATTCCTGACCAGCATTTCTCCCGCCGTGCCCGGATTCACTGCCTTGTCGATGTACCGAATAATACCTTCTGGATCGATATAAAAAGTCCAGCGGCGGGCAAACCCCCGCTCAGACAGCACCCCGTAGGCGGCTGTCATCTGCTTTTCGGGATCCGAAAGGATGGGGAAGGTGGCCTCGTTCTTCTCGGCAAAACCCCGGTTGTCTTCAGGTGAGTCAACACTGGCCATAAAGTAGGCGACATCAAACGCCCTGATCTGCTTGTCACTGTCACGCAGCGCTTTGCATTCGATGGTTCAGCCACCGGTGAAGGCTTTGGGAAAAAACGCGATGACAACAGCCTGTTTGCCCCGGTAGTCCGCCAGTGAATGCATTACACCGTCAGAGCCCATCAGACTGAAGTCCGGGGCAGGGTCGCCAACCTCAGGGGCAGCCAGAGCGATGGTACTGCAGAGTGCAAAACCCAGCGCAACGCAGGTACGCAGCAAATAGTTCATGAAATACTCCTTCAGGGATACCTGATTTTACACACGGGAGGCTGCACTGCCAGTCTTTGATACGGATCAATGGCAGTGCAGCCGACTTTATGCCTCAATAGGCGCCTTCGCCAGACAGGAGGGAGATTGATGACAGACAACAATGAGGCACCCGGGGCCATCACCCACGAGGATGGGTACTTTGAAGCAAGGCTGGCAAGAACCATTGCCCATGAACCCAAAACCGTCTGGGCAGCCCTGACCGAGCCGGAACAGTTTGTGAACTGGCTTGCGCCGGGCACTATTGAAAAACGCCGCGGCGGCCTTGCCAGGCTGGATTTTGTCGACAGCGGTATCGTGATTGACAGCACCGTGACAGAGTTTGATGCACCCGAGGTACTGGAATATTCCTGGAGCAGCAGCGGGGAGCCCGATCGACCCATCCGGTTTGAACTTGAGCCAGTCGCCGGGGGCACGCGTCTGGTACTGCGAATAGCGGTCCCGGATAACGAGGACATGGCCCGCTCCTGTGCTGGCTGGGAGGCTCACCTGATGATGTTGCTGGCAGCGCTTGAGGGTGTGCCGATCAAGTTTCCTTTTGAGCGGTTCCAGCAGACGAGGGAAGTGTACAAGCAGATGATTGCTGCGTTGTAGGCAGTCGTCGATAAGGCCGGAGCGACGGCTGCACTGTCGTTTCGACCTGCGGCCTCCAGTCGGGACGACAGTTTCTCTGTCGTTTCGACCAGAGCGGCGTAGCCGCGGCGTGGAGAAACCTTGGGACTAAAAGCGAGATCCCTCCGCTTCGGCCTACGGCCTACGGTCGGGATGACTGGGGTGGGGTCCTGGGCCTACGGTCGGGACGACAGGAGGTGGGGCCCTGCGAGCCTTCAGTCGGGACGACAGTTTCGCTGTCGTTTCGACCAGAGCGGCGTAGCCGCGGCGTGGAGAAACCTCGGGACTAAAAGCGAGATCCCTCCGCTTCGGCCTGCGGCCTACGGTCGGGATGACTGGGGTGGGGCCCTGCGAGCCTCCAGTCGGGACGACAGTTTCTCTGTCGTTTCGACCAGAGCGGCGTAGCCGCGGCGTGGAGAAACCTTGGGACTAAAAGCGAGATCCCTCCGCTTCGGCCTGCGGCCTACGGTCGGGATGACTGGGGTGGGGCCCTGCGAGCCTCCAGTCGGGACGACAGTCTCTCTGTCGTTTCGACCAGAGCGGCGTAGCCGCGGCGTGGAGAAACCTTGGGACTAAAAGCGAGATCCCTCCGCTTCGGCCTGCGGCCTACGGTCGGGATGACTGGGGTGGGGCCATGCGGCCTCCAGTCGGGACGACAGTTTCTCTGTCGTTTCGACCAGAGCGGCGTAGCCGCGGCGTGGAGAAACCTCGGGACTAAAAGCGAGATCCCTCCGCTTCGGCCTACGGCCTACGGTCGGGACGACAGGAGGTGCGGCCCTGCGAGCCTCCAGTCGGGACGACAGTTTCTCTGTCGTTTCGACCAGAGCGGCGCAGCCGCGGCGTGGAGAAACCTTGGGACTAAAAGCGAGATCCCTCCGCTTCGGCCTACGGCCTACGGTCGGGATGACTGGGGTGGGGCCCTGGGCCTACGGTCGGGATGACGGGGGTGGGGCCCGGCGGGCGTAGATGACGCGCGCGTCCCCAGGGGCGTAATAGTCTTCGAGGTTTGCGACCAGGTCGTATCCTTGTTCCTCATAGAATCTGCGGGTTGGCAGATACTGGTCACGGCCTGCAGTTTCTATATACAGCCTGCCACCACCATCGGCTGTAATTCTTGCCTCGACAGCACCAAGCAACAACTTGCCAATTCCTTTACCTCGTTGCGTATCACTGACCGCTATCCAGTAAAGCTCATAACTGTCAATCGTCTGCTCGTCGTGGCCAAAACACGCATAACCGACAACCTTGCCGTCGCTCTCAGCCAGGATGTAACGATAATCTTCTGCGCCCGACATGGCATCGTCAAAGACGGAAAGCGCAATCTTCACTTCCGCAGGGGTGAAAAAGCCGCTGGACGCAGTGATCTCCCCAATTGATTGGCGATCAGATGCCCGCAATTGTGTCCGCAGGTTCACAGTATTCATTGTGGGGGTATCAGGCAAAGCTGAGTGCCATGATGGCAGCAACCGCCTCGGTAAAATCTGTGCCATCCTGCGCCAGCGCTGCCTGGAAGCCGGCATCATGGGACAGGCACGGATTGGGGTTTATATCGACGACGTAAGGTGTACCTGTCGCATCAACCCGGATATCTACCCTGGCATAGCCGGTGAGACCAAAGGTCATCCAGACAGCTTCACATTGCGCCTTTATCGTGTTGATCAGCACCCTGTCCTCCGGCAGAAAGTCGAACCTTCGCGGCGTTGCACCATACTCAAATGATGCCGGCATCCACTTTGCATCGTAGCCAACAATTCTGGGTTTGTGCGCCGGGAACCCGGCAAAGTCGATTTCAGCCGGCGTCAACACTTTCACACTGCCATCGCTGTTGCCCAACAGGGACACGTTAAACTCCCTGCCATCAACAAATGCTTCCGAGATCATCTCGAAACCGGTGTTGTCGGCTCGCTGCCGGATCTGGCGGAGCAGCGCCTCGCGCGTGCTGACGTTCACGACGGCACTGTCGTCCATACCCACCGAGGCGTGTTCATAACGGGCCTTGATAATGTAGCGTCCGGGCAGAAAATCCCGGGTGCCGCAACGAGGCACCGCAATCTGGCTGGACTCCAGCAACTGTCGGGTTGCCAGCTTGTCGACCAGCAGGCGAAACGCGGGAACCTGTACCCCGGTGTAGGGAACTCCGGTGGCTTCAAGCACTTCCGGCACCAGGACCGCAAGCCGATCGGTACCACCCAGCGCTTCAACCAGGTTAAACACAGAATGTGCTTCAATCCGGGACAGGGTATCTACCATTGCCCCGAGGTCGAGGGTACAGGGCACATGCAGGCACTGGTAGCCCAGCTCACGCAGGGCCACCGATACCTCATCAACCTGAACCAGCACATCCTCGTCCGCAATGTCGCCCGGTGTCGGTTCGTTGTAACAGATTGCAATGCGCATTCAGGCGACCCTGGCAACCGTCACCGCTGGTGTGACCACGCGCTCGGCAGCTGAATCCACTATCTGCCTGACAAGCTCAACGAATGAGACACCGCGCGCAGTTGCCAACATTGGCAGGTCAGAGTGCACGGGGTTAAGACCGGCGAGCGGGTTTACCTCGATGAAGTTGGGAACATCGAAGCTGTCGCACCGCAAATCCACACGGCCCGCATCACGACAGTCGAGCCTGCGCCAGGCCGTTAGCGCATATTCCTCTGCCAGTCGGACCACCGGGTCAGTTGCGCCGTCAACCAGTTCGTATTTGATGCGCTCTTCACACTCTTCCTTGTTGGTATAGCCATAGGCATCAGCCTCGGCCGTCGCCAGCAGAATGATCTCAAACGTACCCAGGACTCGCGCGTTTTCGCCCGTGCCAACAAGGCCAACGGTGAATTCACGCCCCGGAAGATAAGTCTCCACCAGCACTGGCTGGTTGAATTCACGCAGCAGGCTGTTGCACTGGCGACGCAGGGCGTCCCGGTTGCGCACAACAGACGCTGGCCCAACACCCTTGCCTGTACCTTCCAGCAGCGGTTTGACAAAAACCGGTAGTGGCAGGTCAACATCATCAATCGACGCAACCGAATCCACCACGGTATACCAGGGCGTGGGCACCGAGTTACCGAGCACAGCCTTGGTCCAGGCCTTGTTCAGGGATAGCGCCATAACCCCGGCATCGCTGAAGGTGTAGGGAATGGCATAAGCGTCGAGCAATGCAGGCACCTGGCTTTCCCGGGCAGTCCCGTAAAGGCCTTCGCAGATGTTGAAGACCAGGTCCCAACGTTCCCCTGCCGCCAGCCGAGTTACAAGCTGGCGGACATGGCCAATCCGAACGGTCTGGTGTCCAAGTTGCTGCAGGGCCTGCTCGATGCCCGTGATGGTGTCATCGCGATCGAACTCAGCCGTTTCGATTTCGCCATAACCTTCCGCCAGGTAGGCGGAACGCAGGTCAAAAGTCAGGCCAATCAACATGGCGCTTTCTCCCCGGCCGGGGTGAGCACAGGCTCCGGGTCCGGGTAACGGAACTCCTTACCCTCGAAGTTACGCAGCACTATGTCGTCACCGTCCCTGCCAACAAGATAGTCAGGTTGCAGCGGAATCTTGCCGCCGCCACCGGGCGCGTCGATCACGTAGGTCGGTACCGCATAACCCGTGGTGTGGCCGCGCAGACCTTCAATGATTTCCAGTCCCTTGCGGACCGTCGTGCGGAAATGGGCAGAACCGCTGATCGGGTCACACTGGTACAGATAATAGGGTCGAACCCGCATGGTCAACAGCTTGTGCATCAGCGACTTCATGACCGGCACATCGTCGTTTACGCCCTTCAGCAATACCGTCTGGGAACCAAGCGGAATACCAGCGTCAGCAAGCCTTTCCGTTGCCAGTCGGCTTTCCGGCGTGCACTCGTCAGGGTGCAGGTAGTGCAGGCTCATCCAGATCGGATGATGACGCCGGAGCACCTGGGTTAGTTCTTTGGTAATACGCTGTGGCAGCACCGCGGGCATCTTGGTACCAATACGAATAAACTCGATGTGCCGAATGGCACGCAAACGTCCAAGCAGGTAGTCCAGCTTTTCGTCGCTGAGCGCCAGCGGGTCACCACCGGAAATGAGCACGTCCCTGACTTCTGTTGCCTGTTCCAGATATTCGAAAATCTTTTCCAATCGCGAATCTGACGGGGCAATCTCACCATGGCCAACCACGCGCGAGCGCGTGCAGTAACGGCAGTAGGTTGAACAGAAGTCCAGTGCAAGCAGCAGCACCCTGTCAGGGTAACGGTGTACCAGCCCGGGTACGGGACTGTGACCGTCTTCACCCAGGGGATCGTCGGCTTCACCCGGAAAACGTTGGAACTCGTTGGTTGACGGCATCACCGTGCGCCGCAATGGCTGGTTTGCATCAATGGGGTCGAGCAGACTCATGTAATAGGGTGTGACACCGGTCGGCAGCATCATGCCACCCTGCTTGAAAGCAAGACGCTCGTCGTCAGACAGGGTGAGCACACGTTCAAAATGGGCCAGGGTCCTGAACCGGTTACGGGACTGCCAACGCCAGTCTTTCCATTCCTTGTCACTTACCTGCGGGAAAAACTTCCGTCTGAAGGCCAGAGTTATGGCACTGGTGCCCCGGTTGGCACGCAGCCTGACCACTTTGCCCGGGCGCGCGGACGGCACCATGCGCAGTGGCACGGCATCAGCAGATCCGGTGGCCTGCATGTCCAGATTCAGTTCAGTTGAAGCCCGGGCAATCCGGGTTGGGGAAACAATTGGAAGAAGTGCAATAGTGGAAGTCGTGGAGGGGTTGCTACCCCGCTCGCCAGGAGGTTCCTCGTCAGCGTCAAATCGGTCCATGGTCTTGTCCTTAAATTAGAAGGCCCATCAAAAAAGCGGGTTCCCGATATCGGGCACCCGCCAACGCGCGTATTTAAGAACATTCGTACAAATATGCAAGAGATATATCGGGCCAACACAAAAAATAATTTTTGTCCCGGCATGACAAAAATTTGTACCTGGCAGGCTGGTTGAAACAACGTCTGTTTCCAGCCTGCACAGGCTGCTCTGGTCGTTACCCCTGGGGACAGATCAGGTACTTCTCTCCCGTCGCCTGCCTGCCATAATTGCTGATTGCTTCCAGCGTCAAAGCCCCGGCAAGCGAGACCCGGTGCGAATAATGACTTGCAAAGGTTGTGTTAATCTCATCAGCCACGCGTTGACGTAGCCGGTTCGTGACTTCGGGGCCGACTTTCTGCAGGAACGGCGTCAGCAGCCAGCCTCCGAGCCCCCAGGACATCCCGTAGTTCCGGTGCAGGGTAGTTGGGCTTCGGTCCAGCCCACCGTAAATGTAGACCTGTTTGAACACGGTAGAGCCGTAGCGGGAAAACTGGTCTGCACCACGGGACGCCGCCGCCTCCATGCAGGAAAGAATTCGACTGGCGAGCGTACCGCCACCGGTGGCGTCAAACGCGATTGTTGCTTTGGTCGCAGCCAGCGCATCAGTCAACTGGTCAACAAAATCATCGTCGCTGGAATTGCACACCCACTTCGCACCCAGGGACTTCAGCAGGTCAACCTGCTCCTGTTTACGCACGATATTGACCAGTTCCACACCGTCAGCGAGACAGATCTTCACCAGCATCTGGCCCAGGTTAGAGGCTGCGGCGGTATGCACCAGTGCCGTGTGGCCTTCCATCTTCATGGTTTCCACCATGCCGAGCGCTGTCAGCGGATTCACAAAACACGATGCGCCCTGTTCCGGCGTTGTGCCTTCCGAAAGCACCAGGCATTGACTGGCAGGGACGGCGCGATATTGGGAGTACATGGCACCACCTGCAACACCAACGGTTTTGCCCAGCAACGCCTGCGCCTCGAGACTGCTGCCTGCCGCGACCACAATGCCTGCTCCCTCATTACCTACCGGCAGGGAATGATCCAGCCGGGCTGCGGCCGCCTTCAGCATGGCCTCGGGTACGGGTGCGCTGACCAAAGGGCGCTCGGGTGTACCGCTGACCGTCGCCTGGCTCATATCTGCTGGACCGAACAGCAGGCCCAGGTCAGACGGGTTGATTGGCGTCGCCTCTACCCGGATCAATACCTGGTCTTCCCTGGGTGTTGGCGTGGGCACCTCAACCAGGGTGATTTCGAGTGTGCCGCTTGATTTGAGGTTTGACTGGAGCTGGAGTCCGGTTTCCGCAATCTGATCTGCCATGAATAGTCCTCTCTTTGGGTTCAAGGGTGGTAAAGAAACAGTTCTTGTTGCTGGCAGACGTGCCCAAACGGGGTCTTTCCCACAGTAGCGAAACCTCGCGCCCGGGTGTAACCTGCCTATGCCAGCAAGATTTGGCATAGTACATGGAAATAACCCTGAAATACCTAGGTGTGAGTGCAGCGGCCGCCTTGACGACCGTTATCTGCTTTTTGCTGATGCAATTCCTGATCCAGCATTCACTCGAGCAGGCACCAGAACTGGACATTGTCAGGTTCTCCGCCCCCATCATGGAGCAGGCGCCCGAAATCATGCAGGATGTCAGGCAAAGACCCACCCGATTGGTGCCCGCTGAGCTGCCGCCGGACCCGGAAGGCATTCCGATTTCTCCCGAGGATGTCCGCGTCACCGTCAAGGCACTGAGACCCACACCGGGTTCGGTCGCGGAACTGGTCGACACTGCAAGACAGGACTTCCAGCCATTCCCCCCCATTCAGGACCTGATGCCGATTTACGTTGTGCAACCCGTCTACCCTTTCTCTGCGGTGATGAAAGAAATAGAGGGGTTTGTGCTGATAAATTTCAGCGTCCGTGCCAATGGCACCGTCGTGAACCCGGTTGTCGTGGACTCAGCACCGGGTCGATTGTTTGATGATGCAGCCTTGAGCGCCGTGGCCAAATTCAAATTCCAGCCCAGGACAATCGGGGGAGATACCATGTCCGTACAGGATGTACAGATGCGGTTTGTCTTTCGACTCGACGCGGCAAGCGGTAGCGGCAAGACCAGGGTGGAGACCCAATTGATCAATACAACACCAGGCAGTGGCGGTTAATGCGATATACGCTTTTTGTTCTCGGACTGCTGTGGTCCGCCTCACTCGTCGCGGCGTCGTCCACCACCATCGGTGCAACGGATGCACAGCGCTGTTTTGACGAGAGCAGATTACCGCTCAGCGACTACGGCCTTACCTATTGTGACAACGCGATCAAGAAGGGGGATTTGACCCGGCGTGACCTTGCGGCCACGCTTTCCAATCGCGGTATTATCCTTGCGCGGATCGGCCGCTATTCCGAGGCACTGCAGGATCATGAGAAAGCCATTGCCACCTTACCCAACCTCGCTGAACTCTATATCAACCGTGGCAATGCCTATTACCACACCCTGGATTACGCCAGCGCGCTTGAAGACTACCGGAGAGCGGCTGACCTGGAAGCGAATCCCCGTCACACGCCCTGGTACAACATGGGTTTGACGCATATGCGCCTGCGTCAGCTTGAGGAGGCACGCCAGGCGTTTGAACGTGCGCTTGAGCTTTCACCCGGTTCTGACAAGATCAGGGCTCAACTCGAATCACTGGCAGATCCCTGACCTCTTGATTGCTGACCCGCCAACGCGACCGACCCCAAGCCACAGGCTCCCGGCGCTCGAGGAAAATACCTACCTGCGCTTCGGCGCATTTGCGCTGTTATATGCAGCCCAGGGCCTGCCCTGGGGACTCTTCATCGTGGCGGTACCGGGCTGGCTCGCTGGCCAGGGTTTTGGGGCTACCGAGATAGGCGCTTTTGTTGCGATTGCCGCCCTGCCCTGGAGCTTCAAGCTCATTGCCGGCCCCTTCATGGACCGTTTCACGTTGCTTGCCATGGGTCGCCGTCGTCCCTGGGTACTGGGTGCTCAATTGGGTATCCTGGCGGGCATGCTGCTGCTGGCGACAGCACCGGCACTTGATGAGAACATCATGCTTATTGCGTGGATCGGCTTTCTGATCAATGCCTTTTGTGCATTGCAGGATGTGGCCGTTGACGGCATGGCAATTGACATCCTGCCGGAGAATGAGCGCGCAAGGGCAAACGCATTCATGTACGGCGGACAGGTTGCCGGGATCTCGGCCTCATCTGCCGGTGGTGCTTACCTGCTGTCCAACCTTGGGCTTGGCGCAGCTGCCGTGATCGTCGCACTTGCCATCATCCTGTTGATGATGGTCCCGCTGTTGCTGCGTGAACGGCGTGGCGAGCGCTTACTCCCCTGGAGTGAAGGTTCCGCCTCAACCGCGGCACTGTCCCACCAGGCTGACAATATCACCGCCATCTTCCGCGACCTGATTCGCGCCCTGATCCTGCCCATGAGTTTGCTGCTTGTTATTTGTTCTTTTGTTGACCGGGCATCGGGGGGCATGTTTTTTGCGCTGACACCCGTGGCCACGGTGCAGGACATGGGCTGGGCGGACACGGACTACGCCAACTGGCAGGCAACGGGTGGCCTCCTGGCGGCGGTTTTTGGCATCTTGCTGGCGCCCTGGATTGACAAAAGGGGGGCTGCCCTGGCGCTCGTTGGCGGTGTAATGGGGAAGGTTGTGCTCCTGGCTGCCGCGGGCCTGTTGCCCGGGCTCTGGTCGTCGCCGGTTTTTTTCCAGGCGTTGATTGTGTTGTACAACGCCGCCGGCCAGGTGGTCACCATTGCCATCATCGCGCTGTTCATGAACATCTGTGCCTACAAGGTCGCTGCAACACAATTTGCGGTCTACATGGCGAGTTCAAATCTGGCCTTGCCGGCCGGATCCGCCGCCGTCGCCTTTCTGGCGACATCGCTTGCGACGCACCAGATTTTCCTGGTGGCGGCCGCTATGAATGCTGGCTTTCTGCTGTTATGGCCGCTGTTTAACCTGGAGAGCCACAAGGCGCGAATGGTGCGACAGGGCCTGGATCAACCTGAGCCGAGGCCAGTCTGAACACGGCTGCTTATCCCAGTACCTTGTAACCACGGCCCCGCAGGCAATTCATGACAACCTGCTCCTTGCGGTTCAGCGCTTTCGACGCGCCCCGGGTTGTTCCACTCACAGCACCAACGCCCGCGCCGCGCTGTGCGAGATCGCTATCGCCAATGACTGCACCCAGCACAGAACCAACCGCGGCACCAATGGCACCCTGGGTGACAGCCTGTTCACCGGTCTTCACCTGGTTTGCATAACTGCGACACTCGGCTAGGTCGGCGTCATAGCGGGCCTGGTCTACGCCACGCATATCAACAATAGGGTCACTGGCACAGGCAGTAAGCAATCCCAGCCCCAGTAAGACAAAAAGGCATTTTTTCATGTCAACAAACTCCATCCCGAACACCTGAATCCTATGGTCGCACAGCTGAACCACGCATGAACAAGCGTCTGCGACACCCTGTTTAAATCATGCGCGACTTGAATATCCTGCAGGCTGCCCGATATACCAGAGTAGCTTTCTAACTGGGCGGTGCATCCGTGGATTTCAAGGACTACTACAAGACTCTGGGCCTGGCACCAGACGCCAGCGCTGACGATATCAAGCGCACCTACAAGAAGCTGGCCCGAAAGTATCACCCCGACGTCAGCGATGAACCAGACGCGCAGGCGAAGTTCCAGGAGGTCAGCGAGGCCTACGAGGTTCTGAGGAACAAGGAAAAGCGGGCGGAGTACGACGAGCTGCGGGAATACGTTAACAATCCGAACGCTTTTCGCCAGGGCGGTGGCGGTGAACACTTCCGCTTTGACGGCAACTTTTCAGCTGAAGACCAGTTCGAGGATCTGCTCCGGTCAATATTTGGCGACCAGGGTGGTTTTGCCAGCGCCGGTGGACGGGGTTTCGCCGGGCCCGGTCGTGGTTTCCCGACGCGCGGACAGGACATTCACTACCGTCTTGGGGTGTCACTGGAGGAGGCCTACCATGGCGGCACACGCAACATTCGACTGGCTGCGCCCGGGGGCGACAAGACCATCGCGGTAAAAATCCCGAAGGGTGTCCTTCAGGGCAAGGAGCTTCGGCTCAAGGGGCAGGGTGAGTCTGGGCGAAGCGGTGAGGCCGGTGATCTTTATCTCGAGATTGCGCATGAGAAACACCCGCTCTATTCGGTAGAAGGTAATGACATTGTACTGGTCCTGCCGGTTGCACCCTGGGAAGCAGCGCTGGGCACTTCGGTCCAGGTACCAACGCTGGGCGGCAAGGTCAATCTGAAGATACCGCCGAACAGCCAGAACGGCGCAAGGCTGCGCTTGAAGGGTCGCGGACTGGGCGACGGCGATCAGTTTGTGTTGCTGAAGTTCGTCAACCCCAGGGTAACCAACGACGCTCAGCGAAAGGCGTTTGAGGCACTGGATGCCGCCTTCGATTTTGACCCCAGGGCCCAACTGGAGCGTCAGTCATGAGTACCAAACCTGGCGAGTACAACCTGACCGAATTCTGTGCTATCACCCGACTGGACGTCACCACTGTTCATGAAATGATTGTGCAGGGTGTCGTCGAACCGGGTCGACAGGATGAGGCCTGGTATTTTGAGTCAGCTGATATCAGTCGCTGCATCAAGGCTTATCGCTTATCACACGAACTGGGCCTGGACTTGCACGGCGCAGCCCTTGCACTGGAGCTGATGGACCGCAATGCGCGTCTCAAACGGCGCATTGCCTATCTGGAGCACCTGCTCGACCGGATGACCTGAAACCGGGGTTTTCTGGTCAGCGTTTGTAGCGCTCCTCATCGAGCCACCGCCTGAGTGACTGCAGAAGTGGCAAGGCTTCGGCCAGGCGCTCCGCCGGGAACTGCTCGAGTACCGCCAACAGTACCGGGCTTGCCTGCCTGATTGCCGCTTCTCGCATGGCAAAACCCGCATCCGTCAAGCGCACAATTTTCTGACGGCCACTCGTCTGGTCTGGTTCCATGACAATCAGGCCCTTCTGTTCGAGTTTCTGGAGTGTATTGGTCATGGCCCCACGGGTGACCATAAAGGCTTTGGCCAGTCTGCCCGGGGTCGCCTGGGTATCAACCCGGACAAACCAGTTGAGGACCCCAAATTGTGAGCCGGTCAACCCACCCGGCAGGACGCGGTCAAACTGGCTGCTGGAAAGCTGCGCAATGATGTTGATCTCGTTGAAAAAAACAAAAGCGGTTTCGGTGGGGTCTGGTTCAGTCACTGACGCTCCCTGTTATTGGTGATCAGGTGTTTACAAATAGTTTAACGTTAAATAATATGGCATCAAACTGTTTAATGTTAAACATTTGGAGTAACCAATGAAAAAGATCGTGGGCTGGACACTGGGAATTCTGGTTGCCGTCTTTGTCGGTATTTTTGTCCTGCAGTGGGTGGCATCGGAACGGGTTGAGGTTGTTGAGTTACACACACTCGATCCCGCCTCGGGCGAAACAGTCACCACACGCCTGTGGGTTGTAGATCATGACGGCAAAGCCTACCTGCGGGTGGGCGCAGATGGCTCAGGCTGGTACGCGAGGCTTTCCGCCACACCCCGTATCAGCGTGACGCGCCAGGGTAGCAGGGCGGACTATCTGGCCGTGCCAAGACCGGAGAAAAGCGACATTGTGAACAACCTCATGCAGGCCAAGTACACCTGGGGTGACACCCTGATTGGCCATCTTGTTGGCAGTCGGGAGGGCTCGGTGCCCATCGAGCTTCAACCCCTTTGAGGGTCACTGGTTGCCCGCCGCAACCAGGGTCCGGCGCAGTTCACCCAGCCGCTGCTGGACTTCAATGGGAATATTGGTGCCGCCAGAGCCGGAAAAGCTGACAAGCACCAGCATTTCATATTCATCCAGGCACCGCCGGGCATAAGGGTGGTCTGCGTGTTGCAGGATACACTGCTCCAAGTAACCCCGGGACAGCGAGTTGTAGAACCGGTAATGCAGGGCACGGTCGCTCACTGCAAGCCAGTAGAGCAGGCGGGGAATATCGTCGGCCCGCGGGCCCTGGTTCAGGAACCGGTTCAGCTCACCACGGATGACAATCCAGTAGGCTTCCTGCTCATTCCAGTCGAGCGTCGACTGGATTGCTGGCCATTCATTCAGGAGGAACGCATCAAGGGCACGCGCACTGCGCATTAACCGGGGTGACTGCAGGCTGTCAGTCTCTGCTGCCAGGCGGGAGAATATGCCTGTCCAGGCCGCAGCCGTCCGGTCAAGCGTACTACCTGTAACCAGCTTCGGTCTGACGGCCGCCAACCGGTCACGTGCCAGTGCCGGATCTGCATACACTTCCGCTGCAATCACCATGATGCGATACATCGCATCCAGATCGCGGCGAGGCGTTCTATCGGTGCCCGAAAAATAGTTGTCGAACGAGGTGAGAGCGGACTCATAATCCCGAGTCAGAAAACTGAATTCCGCTGCCGAATATTCATCCAGTTCCCTGATGCGTGATACACCAAAAGCGCGCTTGCCCCGCTTGTCCTGGGTATGGCAGGAAGAGCAGAGCTCAAAGGCGTCAGAGACGGCGCTGCGCAGGAGGTTAATATTGCGCCGCTCACCCATGGCAACAGCATCTTTCAGGCGCGCCTGCATCAGTTCGAAAGTGACCCTCGAACCTTCACCCTGCTGTTGCAGGTGCGGTGCAGCCTGGTTAAACAGGTATTCGAGCCTGATCAGGTTTTCCTGCAGGGCCACCCTGTCGGGATCTTCGTCATAAAGATGAGGGAGCATACGCAACATGGTGTCGCCCGCGTCCCCCATCAACTCGTTGATATCCTGCGCTGGCACCCGGGCAGAGACCAGCATAAGGAATAAGAGTAGCGGCAGAACTCGCATCAGGCTTTCCTGGAAAGATTTGAGAGCCGGATTCTACCCCAGCAAGCCGGCGCCAACATTGACGCGTATCTATTCGACGGTAATGCGCCGCACTTTTTCGGCTGCAACCTTGGGCAAGGTGACCACAAGCACGCCATCCCGATAGGATGCTTTGCCAACATCAACCTCACAGGGAAGCGGGATGGATCGCTCAAAACTGCCATAAGCCCGCTCCGAAATGTGAAAACGGCCTTCGGTTCGATCGCTGCGATAGTGTTTCCGGCCCCGGATACTGAGATACCGCCCATCCACCCTGATGTCAAAGTCGCTGGCCGACATTCCTGGTGCCTCTAACTGCACTTCCAGCGCATCGTCCGTTTCCTGCAATTCAGCCGACATGACACCCCATCGACTCACATGCACCGGATCCGGATGCCTTTCACCTTCCTCGTCCCGGAAGGGCGTAAATCGCGTCACGGAGTTCCTGGCCTTGTGCCAGAGGTCCTGCCATCCCTCGGCGAGTCCATCCAGGGACTCGCGCAGGCTATGCGTCAACTCCTCAAATCGGGACATTTCATTATCTCCTGTCTTCAGTTGCCCAGTCCCGGGCTACCTAGGGTCAAACCACAGACTTTCAAGAGG
The DNA here is from genome assembly GCA_047947185.1 of Pseudomonadota bacterium. GTDB lineage: Bacteria > Pseudomonadota > Gammaproteobacteria > Pseudomonadales > Azotimanducaceae > JANQJA01. The sequence goes on along the minus strand of CP170502.1, from coordinate 3,505,141 downwards.
CAATCTGGCCCGCTGTTGACAATGGTCAACGGGAACCGGACAGTGAGGGGGTAGAGTCCTGCCAAAGGATTGTTACCGGGGACCATGACCCCATTTTTTTCAGCATACCGGAGGTTTTTGTGAACCCTGAATCTGCAAAAGCAGCACTGCTGCAACTCAAAGACGAACTGACCGGACGCGTTGAGCGGACGCACAAACACATCCACGGCAGGGAAGAACGGGTGAGTGCTGACTTTGCTGAACAATCCTCGGAAATGGAAAACCAGGAGCTGGTGATGTCGCTTGATGCCGAGGGCCGGGACGAACTGCGAATGATCGAGGCTGCACTCGCGCGGATTGCCAACGACACCTATGGCACCTGCACACATTGCGGCGCCCAGGTAGGTGATGAGCGGCTGAAGGCACTGCCATATGCCGCGCTCTGTATCAATTGCGCCCGGGCGGACGGAGGCTAGGCATGCTCAATTTGAAGAAAGTGCTGGTGGTGCTGAGTCCGGAGCAGGAACAGCAACCGGCGCTCGACAAGGTTGTCGCCCTGGCGAAACTGGCCGATTTTGAGATCACACTTATCTCGGTTGAATACACCCAGTACCTCGTCGAGGGTTACTACTTTGACGCCATCGACCTGCCACGGCTGCGCAGCGAACTCCTGGAAGAACGCAAGGTGACGCTTGACACGCTTGCCCAGCCACTGCGGGACAATGGCCTGTCGGTCGAAACGGTCACTCGCTGGGGGCATCCTGCCTACGAAACCGTAATTCGCGAGGCGATGGCACGTGACTGCGACCTGGTCATCCAGCATACAAGACAACATTCAGCCGTCTCACGATTGTTCCTGAGCCACAATGACTGGCAGCTGGTGCGTTGCTGTCCGGTGCCACTGCTACTGGTCAAGGAGGCAGCCTGGCAGGCATCTCCTGTCATCCTGGCGGCGGTAGATCCGAAACACGCCCGGCACAAACCCAGAGGGCTGGACCACACCATTCTCGGCATAGGAACAGATCTTGCGACCTTAACCGGTGGCGCACTTTACGCGGTGCACTCCTACAGCCAACTGCCGGTACCTGAAGCCCGTCAGGCCGCCGTGAAAGCCGAACATCAGGCGGCATTTGATACGCTGGTTGCCGACTTTGACCTGCCGGCAGACCACTGCATTTTGACAGAGGAAGCACCAGACTTTGCCCTGGACCAGATCCAGCAACAGTTGAAGGCGGATATTGTGGTCATGGGTGCCATTTCCCGCAGCATACTCTCGGAAGTGTTTATCGGGAGTACCACGGAAAAGGTCCTCGACTTCCTCGAGTGTGACGTAATGATTGTCAAACCAGAGGGCTTTACCTCGCCGGTAACCCTGCCGTCCTAGGGCTGCAGCCGGGCCACCAGTCTGCTGAACTGGATACCCTGCACACTGTCAACCGCTGGTGCCAGGCCGGTAAGTCCATCCTTCAGGTAACCCGAGACACGGTAGCTGTGAATGATGCGGGTACCACCCTCCGGCAGTGCCTCAAAACGCCACACCATGGCGCCCTGTAGCGCCAGGTCCTGCAGGGGCCCAAGCCCCCCAATCATACGGACCTCGACGCCAGGGTCCACGTGACTTACCGTCATGTGCAGGTGGCTTCGCTCGCCCGCAACCTCGCAGAAGCACCCCCCTGCGCGCGGATCGATGGAAAAACCTTCTGCCCGGCCAAACCAGCTGTGATTGCCATCCCACCACTCATTTACCCGCAGGAACTGGGCATAGGCCTCCGCCGCTGACATTTGCAACATCCGCCGTAAATCGCACCTCAAATCCCTGAGGTGCACTCGACACGACCTCCGCTTTGCCGGCACCGGCGACCAGCAGGAGGAAAATAAGAAGACTGTTTCTCTTGACCATTGTGAATTTCCCTGTTTCCATGCCCGTCCGGAAGGACGTCGATTGATGAATAACTGGAATACGTTAGTGTCCAAATATTCCATTAACTTCTATCTTGTCCGTTGATAGATTTTGCGCCCGCTCACATTAACCGAACCCGAGTCCTGTTGGAGGAAAGCACAAATGGCAGCAAACCCCAAGACGGTTGTATCGCCTTACCTGAAAGAAGTCGAGGCTATCAAAGCCCTCATCAGCCAGAACAAGGATACCTGGAAAGGCATCAATCCAGAGTACGCGGCCCGCATGAAGCTGCAGAACCGCTTCACATCTGGCCTGGACATTGCCCAGTACACGGCAGACATCATGCGCAAGGACATGGCTGACTATGATCGCGACTCCAGCCAGTACACCCAGTCACTGGGATGTTGGCATGGTTTCACCGCGCAACAGCTGGCCATTGCCGTCAAGCGTCACCGCGGCACCATGGACAAGTCCTACATCTACCTCAGCGGGTGGATGGTTGCGGCACTGCGAAGCGAATTCGGGCCGCTGCCCGACCAGAGCATGCATGAGAAAACTTCAGTCCCGAATCTCATCCGGGAGATTTATACCTTCCTGAAGCAGGCAGATGCCGTTGAGCTTGAGCGACTGTTCACCGAACTGGACGAAACGCGGGAAAAAGGGGGCAATGAAGCACCCATCATCGAGAAAATCGACAATTTTGAAACCCATGTTGTGCCGATTATCGCAGACATCGACGCCGGCTTCGGCAACGAGGAGGCCACCTACCTGCTGGCCAAGAAGATGATTGAGGCAGGTGCCTGTGCAATCCAGATTGAAAACCAGGTGTCCGAAGCCAAACAGTGTGGCCACCAGGCTGGCAAGGTAACAGTGCCGCACGAGGACTTTATCTCCAAGATCAACGCCGTTCGCTACGCGTTTCTTGAGCTTGGTATTGATAACGGCATTATCGTGGCGCGCACCGACTCGTTGGGTGCGGGTCTCACGCAGAAGATTCCTGTGTCACGCGAACCCGGCGACCTGGCAAGCCAGTACAACGACTTCCTGGAAACCCAGGAAATCCACAATGTCAGCGAACTGAAAGAGAATGACATCACCATTCACCAGCGCGGCAAACTGGTCAAGCCAGTGCGCCTGGACAACGGCCTTTATTCCTTCCGTGAGGGGACAGGCTTCGATCGGGTTGTGCTCGACTGTGTGACCAGCCTGCGGCACGGTGCAGACCTGTTGTGGATCGAAACTGAAAAACCCAATGTGGCGCAGATTGCCGAGATGGTAAATGCTGTTCGCAAGGAAATACCGGACGCAAAACTGGTCTACAACAACTCACCGTCCTTCAACTGGACGCTGAAATTCCGCCAGCAGGTTTACGAGGATTGGAAAGCAGCGGGCAAGGATGTCTCCGCTTACCCCGATCCGTCAAAAGGTGAGAAAGCCCTGATGGACGTGGCACTGGATGATTCTGAACTGGCCATTGAAGCTGATCGCCTGATTCAGTCCTTCCAGGCGGATGCAGCGCGTGAAGCGGGCATCTTCCACCACCTCATCACGCTGCCGACTTACCATGAGACAGCGCTGGGAGTAGATACCCTGTCGGAGGGTTACTTCGGTGATGCGGGTATGTTGGCCTACGTGAAGGGTGTCCAGCGAATGGAAATTCGCCGTGAGATGTCTGTGGTCAAACACCAGGAAATGGCTGGCACAACCATTGGTGACAACCACAAGGAATATTTCGCCGGTGAAAACGCACTGCTGGCCGGTGGTAAAGAAAACACCATGAACCAGTTCTGACCGGCCAGATATCCAGCCAGTAGCTGGTTACCACCAAAAGCAAAAAAGGCGGCGCAAGCCGCCTTTTTCTTTTGCGCCCCTGTCTGCGCCTCTCGGCATTCAGACCTGGAAGCGAATCCCGCTTCTTGCCATGCCACCACCCATCCCGATCGGCGAACCGTCAGCGCGCCAGCATGAAGCCCCTGTCATGGTGCCATTTGCAAAAGCAATCAGTCCCATACCGCCGCCAATATACGGCAGTTCCAGCAACCGGTGACCGCGCGAGCGCAATGCGTTCAGGCTTTCGGTATCAAACCCCGGTTCGACCTCAACTTCCTCACCCAGTGTCCAGATTCGCGGGGCTTCCACGGCTTCCTGTGGCGACATGCCATGATCAATAAAATTGACAATCGCCTGCAGTGCTGACGGGAAAATACGTGTGCCGCCCACCAGGCCCACACAGAAAACCGGCTTTCCACCCCGCTCGACAATAATGGGTGACATGCTGCTGGTCACGCGTTTACCCGGCGCAATCGAGTTGGCCATGTCCGGATGCGGGTCAAAAATGTTCATGGTGTTGTTAAGCAACATCCCTGTCCCCGGCACCGTAACTTTGGAGCCAAACGCGCTGTGTATCGTGTGGGTGGCGGTAATTACATTACCCGCCTGGTCAGCAGCTGACATATGTGTGGTTGAAGGCGATTCAGCCGAGTAGGCTGTTACCACCGCCCTGGCCCGGGCCATATCAATCAGTGACCGACGCTCAGCTGCAAATGCCTTGTCGATCAGCATGGCCACCGGCACCTCAACAAACGCGGGATCTCCCGTATACCGACGACGATCCTCGAAGCCTGTCTTCAGAACTTCTATCAGAAGGTGCAACCCGTCGGGCGTTCCAAAACCCATTGCACCCACGTCAAAAGACTCGAGGATATTCAGCATTTCGATCACATGAACACCACCGGCAGTAGGCGGCGGTGGCCCTATTATCTCGTAGCCCCGGTAAGTACCGCGCACCACCGGGTCGGAAGTCGTCCGGTATGCCAGGAGGTCGGCCAGCGTCACCAGACCGCCTTCAGCCTGAATGTAGTCCGTGGCAATTCGGCCCAGTTCCCCACCGTAAAGGGTGTCTGGCCCCTGCGCAGCCAGCAGCCCCAGCGTTTCCGCATAGGCTGGCTGAACCACGCTGTCACCCGGCTCGAGGGGCAGGCCACCCGGCAGCCAGGTTCTGGCGGTTTCGGGAAACAGGGCCAGATCCGCGGCGTATTTCTTGATAATGTCCGACAGGTATCCTGTGGCGCGGTAACCGCGGCGGGCATACCGCAGGGCCGGCTGCAGCACGTCTTCAAGCGAGAAGGTGCCAAACTCTGCCAACATCTGGGTCCAGCCCTTGAGGCTACCCGGCACCCCGGTCGCGAGGACGCCGATATCGTTACTTCGACCCCGCACATTCTGGTAGTCGGGCCAGGTGTTCGACAGCGGCTCATACATGTCTGGCCGGGCGGCAGCCGGCGCCACGGTATAGTTGTTAATGAAATGATGTTCCCCGTTCGCAAGCCGGATCGTCGACATACCGGCACCGAAAATGCCCACCATCATCGGTTCGACAACTGTCAGCGCAAACAGCGAGGCAGCGGCGGCATCAATTGCGTTACCACCCGCCGCCAGCATTTCTGCACCGGCCGCACTGCCAAGCGGGTTGTTGGTCACAACCATGCCCGCTGAGCCCGTGACCGGCGACTTGTCCAGTGACCCGGACCACCGCCAGTTTTGCCTTGTATTCACCATAACGCTGCCCCCTGATTCTTGACCAAGACTAACACCGGCACTCACAGGGGCGGTAGCCACCTACCTACAACGCCAAGCGTTGCTGTCCGCTGTCGGCCGGTAGTGCAGGGAGGGATCATGGCTACTGACAGCTTTCAGAAGGAGGAAACGGATGGCAGAGCGCCTTGTTGTGGTATTGCTTTCAGCAATTGCCAGTGTCGTCCCGGTCAGTGCAGATATTTTCAAGTGCAGAGACGATTCGGGGCGGACCATCTACCAGGCGACCAGCTGCAATGCGGGACAGACGTCACTGGAGATTGACCATCAGTACAGCAATTCACTGCCGCTTGGCGTTTCTGAGGAAGATGCCCTCCAGGTGTCCCGGATCGCGAGTGATGCGGAAAACGCGCTGAAGGAGCGCCGGGCCAGGCACAATGCATATATGCGTCGTATCGTGCGGGACTTCGAAGAGCGCCGTGCCGCCTGCGAAGCCCGCAGGTCACGGCTGGACGAGGTCCGGGCAGCACAGCGGTTGAGGGGACGCAACAATCCCGATGAATTGAGCGAAGCGATTGCAGACATGCGGGATGCCTGCTCCAGTTGAGCGCCAGATAACGTTTGGTGCCCAGCAGGCAATAATCTTCGCGAGGGGCAGAGGACTCGAGTGCAGCCTTGCTTGTCCGCAGAATTCAGGTGGAGCCTGGCGGGTGCGAAGCATTGTAGCCAAAATACTCGTCCCAGCGCTGGTCCAGAATCTGGCAGGCGGCCTCGAGTGGTGCCGCCCGGAGAATTCCCCCCGATTGGGTCACGATCCCGAGCGTCAGGAGTTTTTCCAGCGCATCGTCAATTTCAAAATCAATCTTCGAATTCCAGCGTTCCAGAAACCAGCGCTCCACCCGATCGTCAAGCTCGGCAGCGTCAACACCTTCAGTCTCTGCCATCAGCAAAAAGTAATATGCCAGTATGGCCTCTTTACATTCTTCTTCCTCGGCATCGTCGATCAGCCGGTGGAATACCCCCGCATTGTTGTCGAGGTTCTTGAAATAGAGGTTCTGGGTCAGTGCTTGCATGAAGGTGAGTTTGCGATTCTTGAAATTGACAAACTGTTTCCAGATAAAACTTCCCAGTCCGCCAATACCGGCCACCACAGCAATGAGCGCTGCTTCATCCAGCTCAACCGGCTGGTTCGACAGACCCAACCAGTAGCCAAACAGGGCCCCCAGCAGGATCAGCGCGGTGCCAAGCTGGGTTGTCATGATTACGCCGCCACCAAGAATGGCAGGAACACCTATCATCAACTTGTCAATCAGCCGCATGCCCAGGCGCGTGTTGGGAAACAGCATCTCGATGTCGGCTTTGGGGACATTCTGGAACATTTTCAGCATGGTCGTTCCAGGACGCTGTGTTCCCCGATCAAACTGTGCGCCTTCACTGAATCGGATATAGATGACCACACGATCAAAGTTCGCGAATTCGATTTCGCTGGTCCAGAGGCCAAAGAACCGTAACAGGCGTTCGCGCTTCAGACTCTCGCCTCTTACAAACAGCAAGACATCATCAAATGCACTGAAGTCAATCTTGAGACTGAGCTTGAACAGGGAGGATGCCTTGAAAGCCGCCTCAAGGTCCTCGTCAGACAGCCGTTCGTAATTCGCCTTGTCCAGCAGTGCTTCGAGTTGCTGAACAAATGTTGTCCCGGAACGCTCTGTAAAAACTGCGACCTTGCGCGTATCGCGGTCGGGATTCATGGGCGCGTAGGTATCTTTCAGCGCTTCGAGCTTCTCATGGAATTCAAAGTGGAAAACACTCTGGAGCAACCGGCAGAAATCACGGAACCGCATTTGCTCGGTCGCGGACTGGGAGCTTGCCGAGACACACATCTCGATAATGTCGCGTTTTCGGAAGGGAATAAATCGAAGCGCGGGCCGGGTCTTCGTACGGGTATCCATGGCTGCAGCCGGAGACTATTGAGCGGAATTATTCCAGTTGCCGTTCAGTACGGCAATCGCCCGTTGGCATTGTGGTATCGTTTTTTTCATGGACCAACACCAACTGACAGTAAAACAGATAAACGGGGAGACACCTTATGTCGTTTTATGAGCCTTCTATCAACGAGGATGGTACCTATGACACCCTCAGGATAGAGAAGAAAGGCAGCGTTGACTGGCTAACACTCAATCGACCTGAAACGCTGAATGCCATGAGCCGCACCATGATGCTTGAGCTACAGCATTATTTTGGCAGGCTGTATACCGACCACAGTGTGCGAGTGGTAGTGATGACAGGCGCCGGGCGCGGATTCTGTGCCGGACTCGACCTCAAGGAAGACAGGTCAGATGAAGGCGGTGGTCCCGTAAATGGACTCAGGGTTCAGCGGCGGGTGAGCGAGATCATGATGCGCATGCGGCGGGCGCCACAACCGATTATCTCGCTGATCAATGGCGCCGCCAGCGGTGGCGGTTTTGGCCTGGCGCTGGCGTCTGACATCCGCATTGCAACACCCGGTGCACGCATGAACGCGGCGTTCATCAGGATTGGTCTCTCCGCCTGTGATGTTGGCGTCAGTTATTTTCTGCCACGCCTGGTGGGCTCCTCCCTCGCTTCAGAACTGTTGCTGACCGGCAACTTTATTGACGCCAACCGTGCTCTCGCAACCGGACTGGTATCGCGGATTGTTGCCGACGATGAATTGATGGATGCTGGTCGGGAGATGGCAGCGGATATTGTGCGCAATTCACCGCTGGGTGTTCGCCTGACCAAAGAGTGCCTGAATATGAGCGTGGATGCCCCTAGCCTCGAGTCGGTGATTGCTATGGAAGACCGGCAACAGATATTGGCATCGCAGACTGGTGACATGCGGGAGGGCGTTAGTGCATTTATGGAGAAACGGTCTCCGGGGTACCGGGACGAGTAAGTCAGATCCCGGTCGTCGACTGGTGAGGTCTCTCCGCTACGGCCCTCTGGGCCTTCGGTCGAGACGACAGTTACCTGTCGTTTCGACTGGAGCGGCACCAGCCGCGGATTGGAGAAACCTCAGGTTGCCACAGGTGAAGGTGCTCCGCTGCGGGCCTGGGGAAAGTGAGGTCTCTCCGCTGCGGCCCTCTGGGCCTTCGGTCGAGACGACAATTACCTGTCGTTTCGACTGGAGCCGCGCCAGCCGCGGATTGGAGAAACCCCGGATTGCCACAGGTGAAGGTGCTCCGCTGCGGGCCTGAGGAAAGTGAGGTCTCTCCGCTGCGGCCCTCTGGGCCTTCGGTCGAGACGACAGTTACCTGTCGTTTCGACTGGAGCGGCGCCAGCCGCGGAATGGAGAAACCCCGGGTTGCCACAGGTGAAGGTGCTCCGCTACGGGCCTGGGGAAAGTGAGGTCTCTCCGCTGCGGCCCTCTGGGCCTTCGGTCGAGACGACAATTACCTGTCGTTTCGACTGGAGCGGCGCCAGCCGCGGATTGGAGAAACCCCGGATTGCCACAGGGGAAGGTGCTCCGCTGCGTGCCTGGGGAAAGTGAGGTCTCTCCACTGCGGCCCTCTGGGCCTTCGGTCGAGACGACAGGCTATGCGACTGAAGTAGCGCCAGCCGCGGAATGGAGAAACCCCGGGTTGCCACAGGGGAAGGTGCTCCGCTGCGTATCTGGGGAAAGTGAGGTCTCTCCGCTGCGGCCCTCTGGGCCTTCGGTCGAGACGACAGTTACCTGTCGTTTCGACTGGAGCGGCGCCAGCCGCGGAATGGAGAAATCTCGCCTGCTCAAGCGTCGATGAACGAACGCAACTGCTCTGACCTTGCGGGATGGCGCAGCTTGCGCAGTGCCTTCGCCTCAATCTGGCGAATACGCTCTCGCGTGACAGAGAACTGGCGACCCACTTCCTCAAGCGTATGATCGGTGTTCATGTCGATGCCAAATCGCATTCTGAGCACTTTCGCCTCCCGCTCGGTCAGCGCCGTCAGGACGTTGGTTGTTGTTTCCTTCAAGCCTTCGTCCGTGGCGTGATCCATGGGCGACTCAACTGAGGTATCGCTTACCAGGTTCCACATGGTGGAATCGTCGTCGTCACCGACGGGTGTCTCCAGAGAAATGGGCTGCTTGGCCACATCAAGGGCTTTCAGCACCTTGTCTTCTGGCAGGTCCATCTTGATGCTGAGTTCTTCAATCGTCGGTGACCGTCCGAGCTCCTGCACCAGCTGACGGGTCAAACGGTTCAGCTTGTTAACGGTTTCCATCATGTGAACCGGAACACGGATCGTGCGCGCGAGATCAGAAATCGACCTTGTGATTGCCTGACGGATCCACCAGGTAGCGTAGGTCGAGAACTTGAAACCCCGCCGGTATTCAAACTTGTCGACGGCTTTCATCAGACCAATGTTGCCTTCCTGGATCAGGTCCAGGAAATGCAGGCCACGGTTCGTGTACTTCTTCGCGATGGAAATCACCAAACGCAGGTTGGCTTCAATCATGTCTTTTTTGGCGGCGCGAGTTTTGCCCACGGCGACAAAAAGTCGACGATTAATGTCCTTGATCTCAGCGACGTCCACACCGGTTCGGTCAGAAATCTTGCGAATGATCTTGATAGCATGCCGGATAGAAACCCGATAACGCTGCAGGCTTTCAGAGTAAGTCTCGCCCGCGGCAATTTTCGCGTCCAGCCAACCTGTATCCGTCTCATTGCCGACAAAAGTCGCCAGAAACTCATCCCTTGGCATCCTGGCCTTGTCGACACAAAGATCCCGGACCATCTTCTCCTGATCCCTGATGCTTTGCATGTCTTCACGCACCAGTTCAAGCAACGGGTCCATCACCGCCGGCACCAGCTTTAGCGTGCAAAAGACTTCCGCCAGGTTGTCAAAGCCCTTCTGCGTATTCTTGTGCGCCCGCCCATGTTTGCTTATCAGTTGAAGCAGTTTTGTGTGGTGCTGACGAATCAGGTCAAGGCGATAATGCACCAGCGCTTCGTCAAGGCCCTTGTTCGGTTCCTCAACTTCGCTGGCATCATAATTGCCGCTCGATTTGGCCTCAGCAACCTCCGACATGTCAGGAATGACATCTTCCGGGTCCAAAAATCCACTGAGTATTGAGGCAAGGTCACCTTCCTCTGCGATAACACGATCGTACTCGCGCAGAACAATTTCAACGACGCCCGGGTAGCGGGACAGAATTGCCATGGTTTCGCGAATGCCTTCTTCAATTCGCTTGGCAATGACAATCTCCCCTTCTCGAGTCAGCAGCGGCACCGTACCCATTTCGCGCATGTACATGCGCACCGGATCCATAGTCTTGCCAACCACGGAGTCGATGGCAACCAGCGCAGGATCAACGTTGCTGTCATCATCGTCGTCCTTCAGGTCGCTGCGTTCTGGCGCATGGTCATAGACGGTCAAGCCCATCTCTTCGAACATCTGTACGATGTTCTCGAACTCATCCGATTCGGTAATGCTTTCAGGCAGGGTTTCTGTCAGCTGGTCGTAGGTCAGGAATCCCTGCTCCTTGCCCTTGTCGATCAGGATCTTGAGCCGAGACTGGTTACCACTATCTTCATCGTCAGCATCAATTAGCGCCTCACTCTCGGAGAGCGCTTCCAGGTCCAGGTCCTGACCTTCATCAAGGGAGTCATCTTCCAGGATCGAATCGAAGTCACCTTCTCTTGCGTTGCTGGTCATAGGGCTAGGGCTCCGTGGTTTGGCTGATTATTGATTGCAAGCGATTGGTTGTGGGAGAAAATGAACCTCCTTCCTTCTTCCTACGCGCACGACGCTATATCGTGTCAGGTAGCGAAAATTAAAGGGCAAGCAGCACGACTATCTGTACAACACACTATTCGATGCTTATAATGCTTCGGCCAGTAGTGCGTGCCCACTTGACTGGATGGGGTTGTATTATGTTTGCCCACCTGCCGATTGTCCATAACTAATTCAAAAAAAAAGAAAATTTCCCACACTCGCGCAAAATCCTGGTTCCGGATTGAGTGCAATAAGTTTGCCAGTTAGTCCATTTTTTCGACGAACGGTCGAAACTGGCCACTGAAACCGGACAGGTTCCGTGCCAGCACGGACCTGGCTACATGAAAAGATTTCCTGATCAGGCAATATCAGGATACCCCGGGGATTTTTACGGTATATCAGAACCTTAGATCTGTTTTCTAAAAGTCAAGCGACCAAGTACCAAGGAATCTCCACTTTTCAGGGGTTCTATCCACCAGACTTTGTCGCTATATTACAACCCTCGCTAGCCCAAGCTGTATGTATATACAGTATTCTCCTCGGCAGGATGGATGCGCATACAGCTTGGCTAGCCGAGACCAACCCGGCGTCGTTCAGGGTTTCTGGTTAGACATCACCACCGTCCCGCTAGCCGCAAACATGCCGCCAACACCGTGACAGACTGAGATCTGTGCATCAGGCACCTGCGCTGGTGCAGACCCCCTCAGTTGGCGCACGCTCTCCTGCAGCGCATACATGCCGTACATGCCGGAATGCATGTAGGAAAGACCACCACCGTTCGTGTTCAGCGGCAGCCTTCCGCCCGGTGCTGTATTCCGTTCCCAGATGAAGCCTGCGGCTTCACCTCGCTCGCAAAAACCAAGGTCTTCAAGCCCGTAAAAGGGCAGATGTGCGAAGGCGTCGTAGATCATCAGGTGATCCACATCGGCGTGGGTAATACCGGACTCTGCGAACGCCTTCCTGCCTGCCACCTGAAAGGCCCTGGACCGTGTAAAATCGGCCATCTGGCTGATCATCGGGGTTTCGACACTCTCGCCGGTACCCAGCACATACACGGGCTTCTGGGGGAAGTCACTGGCACGATCCGCTGCGGTGAGAATCAGGGCACCACCACCATCCGTAACCAGACAACACTCCAGCTTGGTAAACGGGTAGGCAATCATGCGGTCATTCATCACTTCGTCAACCGTAATGGGGTCCCGATAGGAAGCCCGTGGGTTCATCCCGGCCCACTCGCGCTGGATGACTGCCACCATGGCGAGCTGTTGAAGTGTGGTACCTGTCTCTTTCATGTACCTCAGAAAGGGAATGGTGAAGAGTGTGGTGGGGCCCATGGGGCCATAAGGTGACTCAAACTGACCCGGCAGACTTGCACCACCACCGCCCCCACGGAAGCCTCCACGCCCCACGTTGGAGCGTCCGCTCTCACCATGTGTAATCAGCACTGTCTTGCAGAGCCCTTCGTTGATTGCCGCAGCCGCATGCCGAACATGCAGCATGAACGAACAGCCGCCAACCGAGGTTCCATCTACCCACTCGGGCACAATGCCCAGGTAGTGGGCCAGCGAGGTGGGCGATTCACCCGCGGTGGCAATACCGTCGATATCGCCAATCGACAGGCCCGCGTCCACAAGCGCATTGAGTGCTGCATCAGCATGAAGCTGAATTTGGCTCATGTTGGGAATCTTGCCAAGCTCTGTTGTCTCGGCAGCACCGACTATGGCAACTGATCCAGGCTTCATGCTGCACCTCCAGCGGGCTCAAAATAGGGAAGCGTAATTTCCTCGTTCACCTTGCGGTAGGTGACCTGAAGGGGCATATCAAGCTGCAGGGCTTCTGGCGTTTGCTCAATGTTGACAATATTGGTCATCATGCGTGGACCTTCCGCCAGCGTCACCACCGCAATGGAATAGGGTGCATCAATTGCCGGATGTGCCCGGTGGTTGATGACATAGCTGTAGAGGGTTGCCTTTCCGCTTGCCGGGAACACGCTGACTGCCTTCGACGAACACTCTGGACAAAATGGTCGAGGGGGAAAGTAGACTGCACTGCAGTCATCGCAGCGCTGCAGGCGCAACTCCTCCTGCCGCGTGCCTTCCCAGAAATGATGGGTCTCCGGTGTGGGTACCGGCAGGGGCAGTTTTTCAAGGTTAGCCATGTAGCCTCCTTCTGTTGGGTCTTGGGATTAATCCTGTGTGACCGGGTTCATGCAGATACATCAGCAAGCAGGTCGAGCCAGGGATAACCCGGGTCGCCCAGCACAAAAAAATGCGGATTCAGCAGGCTGGGCCTGGTGTTGTACCGCAGCGGCGCAAGGCTGGTATCCACAACGGAGCCTCCTGCTGCAGCAACAATAGCGTGGGCGGCCGCGGTGTCCCACTCGGATGTCGGCGCCAGCCGGGGGTAGAGATCAGCCTTGCCTTCCGCAACCAGGCAGAGCTTGAGCGAACTACCCATGTTGGTGGTGTCGATTTTGTCGAAGTGACGGGAAAGTACCGCCATGCAGGCTTCCAGCGCCTCACCACCGTGCCGCCGACTGGCAACCAGGGTAAGCGCCTCCCCAGCGGCGAGGTGATCTGCCAGCGCGCGGGTCCTGATAGCTTTTCGCTGGCCAGCCTGTTCTACATACGCTGCTTTCTCTCCCTCAAGGTCGTATCCGACGTACAACAGGTCTTTTACCGGCACATAAACAACACCCAGGCGAGGCAAACCGTTCTCGACCAGGGCAATGTTGACCGTAAACTCCCCGTTCCGGGATATGAACTCCTTGGTACCATCCAGCGGATCCACCAGGAAATAGCGCGACCAGGCGGCCCTGGTTTCATAATCAATCTCACCGGATTCTTCCGAAAGGACGGGTATGTCAGGGAAGCAGGCCTCGAGTCCACTGACAATAATCCGGTGAGCAGCCATATCGGCAGCAGTCAGCGGAGAATCATCGGACTTTGTTTCAACGCCATGGTCAGTTCTGGCATAAATTGCCAGGATTGCCGCGCCCGCTTCGCGACTGATTCGGCAAATTTCGGCAATCTGGTCAATCATCTGGGTGCTCCGTACAAAAGATTTGAGTTATTCGCGATAGAATGGCGTACTCACGTAACAATGAACATCTGGCGAAGAATTTATTGTCTCAGAATCGACTACGGGAAGCTTTTGACGCAGCGGACACCCTTCTGCTCGACATGGATGGTACCCTCCTCGACCTTTACTACGACAGCCATTTCTGGAATGAATATCTCCCGATAAGATATGCGGAAATTCACGGTATGGACTTCTACCAGGCTCGAACCAGGCTGGCCCACGAACTGGCCGCAGCTGAGGGAACCCTCAACTGGTATTGCACAGACCACTGGACGCGGACCTTCCGGCTGGACATCATGGAGATCAAGGCAGAACTGGAACACCTGATTCGATACCGCCCCGGTGTGCCAGCGTTCCTTCAGTCACTGGCCAGCGGCAGCAAACGCGTTATCCTGGTGACCAATGCCCATCCCGACGTCATCCAACTTAAAGACCGCACCACCGGCGTGCTTGCCACCTTCACACGGGTCATCAGTAGCCACGACTACGGCGTACCCAAGGAAGCCCGGCAATTCTGGCACCAGCTGACCGAAGAACAGGAGCTGGACATGTCCAGAACCATGCTGATCGACGACAGTGAAAGTGTGCTGATCGCCGCAAGGCAGTTCGGCGTGGCTCACCCGATCTGCGTGGAAACGCCCGATTCCCGTGGTCCCCGCCAGACTACAAGCGGCTTCCAGCTCGTCGACAACCTGAACGACCTGTTGCATTCACATGGATAGGGTCAGGCTGGACAAGTGGTTATGGGCGGCCCGCTTCTTTCGCACACGGGCCAAAGCCAAGGAAGCGATTGACGGCGGCAAGGTGCAGGTTGATGGGTCCAGGAGCAAACCCAGCCGGGAAGTTCAGGTGGGCGATGAACTTAAAGTGCGCCAGGGATGGGATGAGAAGACCGTTATTGTCAGGGCTTTGTCTGACCAACGACGAGGCGCGCCAGAGGCAGAGGCGCTCTATGAAGAAACCGCAGAGAGTGTCAAACGCCGGGAAGCGGAAGCTGAGCGTCGGCGACTGGCGCAAAACGTCGTCACGGACGGGCGGCCATCCAAGCGGGATCGGCGCCACATCACCCGATTCAAAGACCTGAACAACACCTGATGCCTGACCGATACATTTTGCATTCCTCGTTCGTGCACGCCATGCGCCGAATTTGGCATAATCCCGGCCCAGCCCTACCGGTCTACAGGAACTGACATGCAAGCAATAGAGGATTCGAGCGAGATTCAGTCTTTCGCCAACCTGGACGTTGCCCAACTGGTTGAGATTGCCATTCAGCGTGAAGAAGGCCGATTGGCTCACAATGGAGCACTGGTTGTTAATACGGGCAAGCGAACCTCCAGGCATCCCCTTGACCGATTTATTGTTGACGAACCCAGTACCTCCGACGCCATAGACTGGGGTGAGGTCAACCGACCTTTCCCCGTCGAGAAATTTGACGCCCTGTGGGATCGTGTCAAGGCACACCTCTATGACACCTGCCGTTTTGTGGCAGATCTGCACGTAGGCGCAGACCCTGAACATTACCTGCCTGTTTCCATCACAACCGAGACAGCCTGGCACAACCTGTTTGGCCAGACCCTGTTTATCTCGCCAGAAACGTTCAACCCGAAACACAAGGAAGTCTGGAAGATACTCAACGCGGCACACTTTGTCTGCGATCCGGCGCGCGACGGTACCAACAGCGACGGTGCTGTCATTATCAACTTTGCCCAGCGCAAGGTATTGCTGGCGGGCATGCAATATGCGGGCGAAATGAAGAAGTCGATGTTTTCGGTACAGAATTTCCTGTTGCCCGAGAAAGATGTGCTGCCCATGCATTGTGCCGCCAATGCTGACGACGAGGGTCGGGTGACCCTCTTTTTTGGTCTTTCCGGGACAGGCAAAACTACCCTGTCTGCTGACCCTGATCGTCGCCTCATCGGGGACGATGAACACGGCTGGGGCAAAGGCACGGTGTTTAACCTTGAGGGTGGCTGCTATGCAAAATGTGTCAATCTGACTGAAGAAAACGAACCCTTGATCTGGAGCGCCATTCGCTTTGGCACCATTATCGAAAATGTTGTGATGGACGAATCCAGTCGGCAACTTGATTTTGCTGATACGTCCATCACGGAGAATGGCCGCGCCTGCTATCCTCGCGAGCATATCGACCGCCGGGTACCGGAGAATCGTGGCGGCGAACCGGCAGCCATCATCTTTCTGACCTGCGACCTGACCGGCGTTCTGCCGCCAGTAGCCATCCTGACAAGAGAAGCGGCGGCCTATCATTTTTTGTCGGGCTATACAGCCAGGGTAGGATCAACCGAGGCCGGTGGCACCGCCATCGAGCCGACCTTCTCTACCTGCTTCGGTGCGCCCTTTTTTCCCCACCCGGCCAGTGTTTATGCTGACCTTCTGATGAAGCGGATTGCAGAGTTTGATACGCGGGTTTACCTCGTGAATACGGGCTGGACCGGCGGGCCGGCAGGGGCTGGCGGCGAAAGATTCAGCATTCCTACAACGCGGCAGGTCATCCGGTGTATTCAGGATGGTACGATACTGAACGCAGCAACCACTCACCTGGCCAGGCTCAACCTGACAATTCCCCTCAGCCTGCCCGGTGTTGATCCCTTGTTGCTTGACCCACGCAAGGCCTGGCAGGATCCGGCAGCCTGGGAGCAGGCTGCGGCAGCGCTGGCTACACGGTTTACAGATAACTTTCGCAGGTTTGACGTAACTGACGAGATAACAAAGGCGGGGCCCTCAGCCTGAAACCTTTGACCACAACTGCAGGATTGCCTTATGGCCACATCAAATTACGCCAAAGCGACCACCGCACTGGCCAACAACCCGGACACACTGGGTTTTCGTCGTGGCGTGGAGCGCGAAACCCTGCGCGTGGACCTGCAGGGTAACCTTGCCCGGACACCACATCCCGCGTTCCTCGGCTCAAAGCTGACCCACCCCAGCATTACAACGGACTTTTCCGAATCCCAGCTGGAACTAATCACGCCTGTGGCAAATTCCATTGATGAAACCCTCGCGACGCTCGACGAGGTACATCGCTTTGTCGCCCAGGGACTGTCCAACGAGGTGCTCTGGTCTGCGTCCATGCCCTGCGTACTGCAGGGTGACAATACCATTCCGCTGGCCATGTATGGTTCCTCCAACCTGGCCAGGCTGAAGACTACCTACCGGCATGGACTGGGACAGCGCTACGGGCGGGCCATGCAGACCATTTGTGCGGTTCACTATAACTTCTCGTTCCCGGACTCTTTCTGGACGCTGCTTGCCAGCGTTGAAGGTGAACTTGCCAGCAAGGAGTACAAGTCAAGGCGTTACTTCGACCTGATGAGAAATTTCCGCCAGCTTTCCTGGCTGCCGGTTTATCTCTTTGGCGCGTCTCCTGCCGTCTGCAATTCATTTGTCAAAGGCCGGGAACACAATCTGGTGCGGTTCGACGAAGGCAGTCTCTATGCACCGGGTGCAACCTCGTTGCGCAGCGGCAACCTCGGTTACCAGAGTGACACCCAGGGCGGCATGCTTCACATTTGCTACAACAGCCTGGAAAACTATGTTTCAACACTGGCTCGCGCCATCTGTACACCGCACGAGCCCTACCTTGCCGCCGGGGTCAAGGTCGGCAATGAGTATCTGCAGGTAAATGGCAACGTGCTGCAATCAGAGGCGGAGTTTTATACAACCATTCGCGCCAAGTGTGTACCGCCGAAAGGCGAAAATTTCCTGCGGCACCTGAAGGAAAATGGCGTCGAGTACCTGGAAGTCAGGCTGCTTGATGTCAACCCTTATCTGCCAACTGGGATTGACGCAACCCAGATTCGCTTCCTCGATCTGCTCTTGCTGCACTGTTTGCTCACGCCCAGCCCGGAGCACGACGATGAGCGCTGCAACCTGGTAAACAGGAACCTGCAGCGCGTGGTGTGGGAAGGGCGGAATACGTCAACGATGCTGGACGACGGCGACACGACGCGCAGTGTACCGACATGGGGACTTGAGGTCATTGCCGCCCTGCAGCCGCTGGCTGAACTGCTGGACCGGGACAGCGGCAACACTGCTTATGCCGAAAGTCTGAAGGTCCAACAGCAGAAACTGAATGACACGGCCTTTACGCCCAGCAGCAGGGTCCTGGAGGACATGCGCGCGGAGTCGATACCCTTCTTTCGATTTGCGATGAACAAGGCAATGTCACATACGGCCGGATTTGTAGAAGCCGGATTGCCAAAAGACCGTCTTGATTACTTCAAGGAACTTTCGCGAGAATCTGTCGAAGCACAACACAGCATTGAGGCGCAGGACAATCTCTCGTTTGGTGAGTACCTCACCCGCATTAACGCGGCCTACCAGGACCTGTTTTGAATCATCTGGCTCACTTCAGGGTTGCCTGGCCTGACCCGGGACTCATCGTCGGCGGGTTTCTCGGCGACTTTGTCAAAGGACAGTTGAAGGGTGATTTCCCGATGCAGATTGAGCGTGGCATCGCGCTGCATCGCGCCGTTGATGCCTATACCGACCAGCATGCCATGACCCGCAGGAGTGTCCTGCGCTTCGCCCCGGACTTTCGCCGGGTTGGCCCGATCATGGTTGACGTCATCTACGATCACCTGCTGGCCAGGCAATGGGAGTCGCTGGCGGCAGGCGCGCATGAGTCTGGTTCGGCAACCTCGCTTGCGCGGTTTTCCGACATGGTTTTCGACACGATTGATGCCTGTGATACGGGGCTACCGCCAGCCGCCTGCGATGCAGCAACGCGCATGCGGTCGGCGCGGTCACTTGAAAACTACCGGGACGAAGCCTTCATCAGGCGATCATTTGGTTACCTGGGCAGCAGGCTGAAGCGGGATAATCCGCTACCCGAAGGATTTGGGGAATTCAAACAAAACGAACAGGGCCTGATTGACGACTTTCATGCCTTCTATCCGGATCTGCTGGCATTCAGCAGGCGCTGGCAAATGAATCACTAGAATGGAACTGTCATGGCACTACCTACTTCCAGACTGATTTACCTGATTGTTTTTGGCGGCTGTACTTTTCTCATGGGCGTCGCCCTCTATATGGAACATGCCATGGGCCTTGAGCCCTGCCCGCTGTGTATCTTCCAGCGGGTTTTTGTCATTGTTGCCGGCACTGTGGCACTGGTTGCAGCCGTCCACAACCCAGGGGTTACCGGTATCCGGATTTATGGCGCCCTCGTTGGGCTGTCAGCAGTGATTGGCGGTAGTATTGCCATTCGGCAATTGTGGTTACAGAGCCTGCCGGAAGACCAGGTGCCTTCCTGTGGACCAGACCTTGACTACCTGATGGATGTGTTTCCGCTGACCGAGGTCATCAGCATGGTCCTCTCCGGTGATGGGTCCTGTGCGGAGGTACAGTGGTCGTTGCTGGGGCTCAGTATTCCGGGCTGGACCCTTTTGGGTTTTATCGGGCTTATTGCCATCAGTTTGCTCCAGATTATCCGGCCCACCCGCGCCTGAGTCATCCGGTCCCGACGCAATTGGCAGGCCAAAGCCGTCAACAAACTTGCGGTGCTATTCACTGATCTGTTCCCGCGGCGAGAAGTTTGCATCCTGCTCGATCAATACCCGCGAGTAACCGCTTGCCACCATTTCTTTTATAAGGGCATCAGTCTCGCCCTGCTCCCCAAGGCGCCTGAACGCAACCGCAACATCGTAGAGCACATAGATGTCGCGACTCCGCTGCAGTGCCTCCGCGATGTAATCCCTGGCCTGCGTTTTATCTCCCAGGCTCGCGTGGGCAAGTGCCAGTGCTGACAGGACGTCTGCCGCGTCCGGGTTAACACGCCAGGCCGCTTTCGCCAATTGCACGGCTTTCTGATAAAAGGGGCGGCTGTCCTCGTTTGGCAGGTAGTGCGCGGCCTCTCCGCTGTTTAACCACATACGATAATCCTTGTCGTTGATCTGGCTGGCTTTCTGGTAGGCAGTCAGCGCAAGATCAAAGCGACGGGCAAAAAAGTAGGCAGAGCCCAGGTTCGAATAGGCAGCATAGTTGGGTTCAGCCGCAACAGACTTTTCCCATTCGGTGATAGCACGTTCAAATTCCGCCATCATGAAATAGCTTGAACCGAGATCGTTCAGCGCAAACGGCTGGTCGTTGGTGAGGGTCGCAACACGTCGGTACTGGCTTGCCGCCTCGGCATAGTTGCCCCGCTTGAAATAGATGGCCCCCAGGGCCTCAAACAGCCGCCAGTTGTCCGGCTCGTAAGACTGTGCCTGCAAAATCAAAGTGCGAGCACGCTCAGGATCACCGTCCCGATCAGCGAGCCGGGCCAGTCCAACCAGCGCTGGCGTCAGGTAGCCGGAGGTTTCCAGCGACTTCCGGTAGCTCGCTGCCGCTTCTTTCTGTTGTCCGGCAACGCGGTAGAGATCACCCATGGCAATGTCGACCCAGGGATTGTTGCTGTCGAGACGCGCTGCCCGGATACAATTGCGTTCCGCCTGCCCAAAGTCGTTAACGTCCCGGGTCAGGGCGTAGATCGAAAGATAAGCGCTGCAAAGGCCTGCCACTGCCTCAGCAAAACGAGGGGAGTCATCAACCAGCGCCTGGAGCCGGGCGGCAACCTCACGACGTTCGTCGATGGGCAATTGGCGTTTTGCTCGGGCCTGCAGCGCCAGGTAACGGAGGTAGACCTCATTGCCTACATCCGGCTCGTTCAACGATATCGCCTGGCCAAACTCCTGTGAAACCCGCCGGACAATCGTCTGGATGGTATCCGGAATTGACGTTGTGGCCAGGTCAATCTCAAGCTTAAGGCGGGTCTGCTGGCGAATGTTGTCATATAGCGATACCGCCAGCCGGCCGTCCAGGTGCACACCGTGCAGGGAGTAGGCTGCGGCATCTGCTGAGGTGTCCTGCGCATAACCGGATGATCTCACCTGCAGGCGCGGTGCTCTCGCCAGCAGCGTGGCAATCTCTTCACTGATGTCCTCTGGCAAATGTTGAAAAGGGGTCACCAGGACACTGACGGGAGCCGAAGCGGCACTATCGATTCCACTTTCCACCAGAGTGCTCTCGCCAGCTGGTGTGTCCAACAATGCGCCGGGCTCCACCAGATACCGCTGGTAAAAGTAACCCAGCACACTGACCAGTACCACGCTCGCAATTGTCAAAACCGGCAGAGAAAAGAGTGTGATGCGCCGCGGTGCCGGCAGTTCAACCGGTCGGTCTATGGCGGCGCCAACGGCGTTCAGCAGGCTGGCGATCTCCTCTGGCCTGGCCCGCCCGGGCCAGCCGGTCAGGTCCGAAGCCTGCATCTGGCGGAACACCAGTGGTACACGAACGCCCTCCAGCAAGACGGGGATCAGGATCCGTCGGGCAAGTCCTTCACTGGCTTCCGCGTTCACCCATTCGGACGCCACCGAATGTGACGTCCAGAGTACCAGGACGCACCTGGCCTTCTCGATCTCCTCTTCGATGACCCGGCTGAAAGCGCTGCCTGGCCCAATTTCCCGATCCCACCAGACGCTCCAGCCCTGATCCTCAAGGAGTCCAACAAGCGCCTTTGCTTTCGCGTGATCTTCTCGGGCATAGCTGACAAAAATGTCGGCCATAAGCAGCCTTTGCTTCCAGGAATCGGGCTACGTTAACCCCACCCCAGTGCAAGTGCAATTGCCGCAGGCAGGGGCCACACCCTGACGGACAGGGAGTGCTACACTGGCAGCCTGAACGATCAAGCCGGGAGCAAAAATGGAAGTACATGGATATTGTGACGAGCGTTTCGCGCCCGTGCGGGAGCTGTTCGAGAAAAACTTTACCGAGGAAGGAGACGTCGGTGCCAGTTTTGCAGCTACCCTGGAAGGCGAATTTGTCGTGGATCTCTGGGGTGGGCACGCTGATGCGGCACGGACCAGGCCCTGGGAAGAAGACACTATTGTTAACGTTTACTCCACCACCAAAACCATGTCGTTTCTCTGCGCCCTTGTCCTGGCAGACCGGGGCCAACTGGACTTCTACGAAAAGGTTTCAGCCTACTGGCCGGAATATGCCCGCAACGGCAAGGAGCAGACCGAGGTTCGTCACTTCATGAGCCACGCGGCCGGTGTACCCGGGTTTGATCCAGCACTGTCAGCTGCAACCGATCTTTACGACTGGGAAGGTTGTATCAATAATCTCGCCGCCCAGGCCCCCTGGTGGGAACCCGGCACAAAAAGTGGCTATCACGCCATCACCCAGGGATACCTGATAGGGGAACTGGTCCGCCGCATCAGCGGCAAGTCTATTGGGACATTTTTCCGCGATGAAATTGCCACGCCGCTGGGCGCAGATTTCCACATCGGCATGCCTGACACGGTGTTCCCGCGCGTGGCCGAGATGATCCCCGCAGAGTCGCCGGCCGCTGGTCCGGCGCAAATGGATCCGGACTCAATTCCCGGCCGGGTATTCAGCAGCGCCAATGCCGGCACAGAAGCTGTTAACACGCCTGAATGGCGACGCGCAGAAATTCCCGCGGCAGGCGGTCATGGTAACGCCCGCGCCGTGGTGCGTGCGCAAACGCCGCTGGCCAACAACGGCAGCGCTTTTGGCGTTGAGCTCCTGTCGCCTGCCGGCTGCAGGAAAATACTGGAGGAACAGACCAATGGCCCCGATGCCGTTCTGATCCTGCCGATTCGGTTTGGCATGGGCTATGCCTTTCCCAATGAGATGATGCCGATGTCACCCAACGAAAAGGCCATGTTCTGGGGTGGTGCCGGTGGTTCAACCATCGTGGTTGACCAGTCGGCGCGGGTCTGCCTGTCTTATGTCATGAACCAGATGAAGTCCGGCATTGTGGGCGATGTCCGGGGCGGCAGGCTGGGTAAGGCTTTCTACGATGCACTGTAACATCAGTGACTATCCGCCGACGTGAACCTCGCCGACACTGCGGTCCTGCCCCGCCGACATAAGCTATCCCGCCGGGGCAGGATGGCTTGTTGCCATGACAGGGCTCAGGCGGGCTGTTGGCCCCGTCCAGCCAAAAGCTCAGAAGCTCAGAAGTATGGCGTTAGCCTGGCCGGGAGAGTCTGTTATCGGCCTCTCATATCTCTTCTATCTCCCAGATGACCATCAAAGTACCGGGTCGGGGTCTACCAGGTTCTCATGGACCAGCAACTGCAGCGAATTGCTGGTGCTGATAAAACTGAAGTAGTTGTCGCCGTCGCCAAACACATCGATGGGACTCCCAAGGTCAACATCGTCAAACGGTCCAAGACTCTGGTTGTCTGCCTGCGCCAGGCCGGAAATCTGTGCAATATTTTCCCCGCCCAGGGTCAGCTCATCACCCGCATCACCCTTGATGATCATGCGGTCAAACGCAGAAGCGCCCAGCAGCGTATCCAGCGATGCATCGGTACTGGCGGCATCAATAATCTCGGTGAGAGTCAGGGAAAGCGATTCAAGGCGTCCCTCCGCCATATCGAGCACCTCAAAATCAGTGACGCCAGTCAGGTCAACCTCGTCACTGAAGCGCAGCGTATCCAGCCCGGTACCACCATCAATACCCAGGTCATCCAGGTCCCGCGTGACCCTGTCATCACCCGCGCCCGCAAGCACACTGTCTGCACCTTCCCGGCCGTTGAGCTCGTCACCCTGTGCCGTGCCGACAAGGGCGTCATCTGCCGGACCACCAAACAGCACTTTGGATCCATCAGTGCGCGAAACTTCCAGTTCAATATGCTGGTCGAGATAAAATGACACACCATTACCATCCACAAACCGATGGAACAGTTCATTTGATCCAGCCGCGGCCAGGTAACCTGTCCCGTCTGCCGTAAAGTCACCCGCAACTTCAACCCGATCACCCGCGTTGCCAATCACAACCAGGGCGTCGTACTCACCCGCCAGTCCATTGAGGCCATCAACCATTCTGACAATGGCATCAGCATCAAGCTGGATAGTCTGGGTGCCCGTCCCGTCCCGCAGTGACAGAATTTCGATCTGTTCGATGGTATGACCGGCAACACTGACAAAATCCACATTCTCCGGCATCACCAGGCGGTCAATCCCGCTGCCGCCATCGATGCGCCTGGCCGCGGCACTGGCGTGAATCACGTCATCGCCACCCTGGGCATAAACCGTGTCATCTGCACCCACCTGGACAATCTCGTCTGCGCCAGCACCCGAGACAATGACATCTATCCCGCCGGTGGCGGTGATCGAATCCGCGAAGGGGGTGCCGAGTTCGGTTACGGCGATGGTATCCAGTCGCAAACTGGTACCCAGGTCAACGTACTCAAGGACGGCGCTGTCACTGAAATCAAGCCCGCTGACCTGGTCAAAACTGCCAACCACCGACCCGAGTACAATTGTGAAGGTGTTGCCTGCGGTTGGAGTAAAGCTGTTAACCAGATTGGCATTCAGGCGTCCACGCAGATTGAGTGTCCCACCACTTGCATCTAGCACATCATAATCAATCGCCTGCACCGGCCCACCAATCTCGATATCAAGTTGCCCCGTACGACCAAACTCGATATCCCCGATCACCGTTAGACCACCGGTGCCGCTCCCTGGACTGATGACACCCTCGTTCAGGAAGGATACGGCGGAAACATCCAGCGAGCCTTCACCAAAAATTTCGCCCTGGTAATCATTCCTGAGGTCATTCTGCGCATCAAAGCCCAACGTCCACCCGGGCTGAATCTCGATCACCCCATTGTTGACATGTTCCACGGCAAGGTCCGGTTCCGCAAAGGTCAGGTTGTAACCCACGCTGAGCAAACCCTCGTTCACAAGTATGCCGAGGAACTCACTCGGGCCGGATGCAGAGACATGCGACACTTCAATTGAGCCCTGGTTGGTGAAAGTATTTACCAGTGAAAACTGGCCAAATTCCAGGGTATTGATGCCACCACCTGTTGCGGTAAAGTTGATGAGTCCTTCATTCACAGCAAAAAAGTCAAACGTCTTGGTCCCGCCACTGCCCGTTATCTCGAGTGTTGCGCCCGTCCGGTTTTCGAATTCACCCGACAGCGGGACATCGGTCCCCGACAGTATCAGCGTACCCTCGTTATAGACCGGTAAGAGTGAGTCAACCTGGGTGGTATCCGGAATCTCCAGCGTGGAACCGTTGGCGATGGTGAGCGAGGCTGTTGAACCACCCAGGGTCACGGGTTCGGCGCCAAAATCCAGCGTAAAGCCGGGCGCATCAAACACCAGGTCACCAAACAGGTCGATCATCGTCTGGCCAACCGAGGCATTGCTGAAAAGCAGTGTGCCCGTTCCGGTAAATGAAGCACCCGCATCCAGAGATACCAGCAATCCATCTGCGCTGCCCCTGAATTCAAGCGTCTTGCCTGCAGCAATGTCTACCTCACCCTGAAGCGAAATGAAGGCGCCGTTTGCGTCCACAACCGTGTCATGATCAATATCAACCGTCCCGATATTGGTAAAGGCACTGGACACAACAATGGTCCGATCGGTCAGTTGACCACCGCTATTCTGCACCTGAAAAACGCCATAGTTATCAAAATAACTGCCCTCAAAGCCGACGTTGGCATTGAATGCCGCCAGGCTGTCAACAACAAACAGCCCGTAGTTCTCCACACTGCTCTGGAAGTCGACCTGGGCCGCAGCGGTGTCTGCCAGCACCGTCAGGACGCCATCACTGTCGTTAAGGGTGTCAACCCAGATATTGGGGCCATCCTGGATTTCCAGCACACCGTTGTTTTCAAGCAGGCCGGAACCATTCAGATCACCGCCGGACGATTCAATTAACGCCGTACCGTTCAGCTTGAGTTCTGCATCCAGCGTGGTTGAACCACCAATGGCCAAAGCCATGTCACCGTTGACCGTCACAGTGCCACCGGTGATAGTGCCGTTGGCCCAGTTCAGATTCCCGTCAACAATCAGGGAGGACAGGGTCAGCGACCCGGTGCCGGGCGCACTGGTATTCAGGTTAAGTGTTGTTCCGGGTGATGTCCGTGAGTTGGCGGCCAGCTGGAACAGTCCGTCGGTGATATGGAGCGTTGCCGTGTCTTCCAGGGAAAGCGAGTTGATGGAAACAGCGCTTGCGCTAAAGACACTGTTGACGCCATCCAGCAGTACATCGTCACCAGGACCCGGGGCTGAGCTCAGGAGCCAGTTGAGCAGGTTGGACCAGCTACTGTTGTTGGCAAGAAACGTTTTTTCAAAGCCGTCGGAAATGGTGGCCGTGACGCTGTTACCAACAGTGCCCGCCGTAATGTCATAGCCAGCCGCCAGGTCGTGTACGAGAGTGGGACTGGCACCACTGAGACTGCCCGCGTTAACCAGGGTAAACACGGCACCTGTCGGTGTCACGTCATGGCCCGATGCAAAAGAAAGCTGTAGCGTGCCTGATTGTTGGTAATCACCTGTGACCGCCAGCGTGTCGTAGGACGACGTATTTTCAACATCAATCAGGAGTGAAGGCGCTTCAAAGTCCCCAACTACCGTCAGCGTTCCAGGCGTGTTACCTATGCCGGGCGCAATCTGCCCCGTTTGCAACAGCGTGTCGATGCCACTGACATCCAGGGTCCCCAGGCCCTCAATAAACCCTGTGTTGTCGAACGTACTCGAAACTCCACCAAGTGTCAGGGTCTCGCCGCTTGCAATTGAAATGGAGCCATTATTTGTGTGCCCGGCAGCCGCAAAAACAACGTCGAGATTCTGCTGTACGTCGATCACACCCTCGTTGTTGAGTTCAGCGGCAATCAGGTGGGCAGCGCCACCCATGTTGCCACCCGTGTCCCTGGCAAAAATCAAACCCGTATAGTCGTTGTAGACCGAGCCACCGGGTGCATCAAGTTCCGCCCTGGCTGAGCCCGAACCCAGGTGATCCAGCACAATGGTGCCGGCGTTAGAAACACCATTGTCGACCTGCAGGCTGGCCACGCTGGCACCCGTGGCATTAACCTCAATTACCCCGTCAGCATCGACGAAGATGCTGCTTCCTGACAGGGTATTGGTGGCGGCGCCGGTTGCCAGCAGGCGACCCTGGAGAAAGAGATTCGTGGCAATTTCATCACCGTTGACCAGTACGAGTTCAGCGCCAGGGCGAATGGCCAGCTCTTCGGTGGTGTCAGGGTTTATTGTCAGGGTGCCGGCTGCCAGGTCAAACGTCGGCGATTCAGCATCCAACGCCAGGTCGGCATTGAGAACAAACGTTGTATTGCCTGTAATCTCAACTTCACCTTCACCCCGCCAGTTCGCAAAGCCACCTGTGGTCACACTCGCCCCGTCGAAGCGCAGCACGCCATCCACACCCACATTGATGGTGCCAAGCGAGAGGTTGATGTCGCCGCCAAAAAAGCCGAATTGCGCTCGTACGTCCAGCTCACCGGTTATGCCATTCAGGAAATTGCCTTCGAACCGGTGATATCCAGAGGTCAGTCCACCACCCGAATCCAGTGCAACAAGTGAACCGTTGTTGATCGTCGATTCACCGGCATCAAGAATGAGGCGCGCCGGGTTGTTGCTCGCATCAAGCTGGTCAAACACCAGTTCACCCGCGTTGGCGAAACTGTTGGTCACATTCAGTTGCGCACTGGCAGCACTGGTCGCCAGCAGCTCAATTCGACTGTTGTTGCCCATGTTCATGAAGCCGGTCAGACTGTTACCAGTACCCGTGACCCCCAGTGTTCCGTCTAACAGGAAGTTGGTATTGATGACGTCGTCGGACAGGGTCAGTGATGCCCCTTCACCAATCCTGAAGATGCCGTTGGACGGCGTCGCAAAAATCAGTGTACCGCCCACAGGGTCAAGCACGGGACTGGATTCGTGCAGGACAAACAGGTCTACAATATTGAAGGTCGTGCTTCCCGTTACCGCGACCGTACCCGTGCCCGTCCAGTTGGCCTGGTAGCCAATATCAAGCGTACTGTTATCAAATCGCAGCAGACCATCTTCCGCCACATTGAGCGAACTGTGACCCATCGTGACCGTGCTGTTATTGAGCGAAAGCAGCGCATCCTGGCCAACATCAATGGCGCCCTCGGTCAGGTCAATTGCACCTGTGAGTCGAAGGCGGGCATCCACGTCAACAATGCCGTTGGTACCATTAACAAAATCCCCCAGTAGCTGGTGGAACTCACTGGTCATACCACCCGCCGTGTCCTGGGCCAGCAGCACACCCTCGTTCAGAATCTGGCCGCTGCCCAGCGTCAGCCGGGAGAAGTCGTTGGAGGTGCCCACCTGGTCAAACACCAGGTTACCCGCATTGGTAAAGCCGTTGTTGACGGTCAGGATGCCATCGTCAAAACCCAAACCCTGCAGCTTCAGCTCACCGGTGTTACTCACCACCGTATCAATCACATTGGACAAGCTGCTGTTGTCCACGGTCACCGTGCCTGCGATCTCCAGCGGTGCCAGAATGGCATCACTGGTCAGGCCAATACTCTGGCCCGCGCCCACTATCAGGTGACCCGGGCCGTTGATGGTGACATTACCCGGGTTCAGATTGAACTGGGGTCCACCCGCGCTCAGCGTCAGGTCACCCGCCAGGTTAAAGGTGCTGCTGCCATCCACCTGCACCGTACCCGTACCGGCCAGCGCCAGCGATGAATCAAAGGTGACCGTGCTGTTGTTCAGCGACAGGACCGCACCGGCCGCCACATCCAGGGTGCCGGCAGACAGATCCACCGAACCGCTGTCAAAACGAAAGCGTGAGTTGATATCAACCGTGCCCGTGGACCCATTGGCAAAGTCACCCAGCAACCGGTGGAACTCACTGGTCATGCCTCCCGCTGTGTCCTGGGCCAGCAGCACACCCTCGTTCAGAATCTGGCCGCTGCCCAGCGTCAGCCGGGAGAAGTCGTTGGAGGTGCCCACCTGGTCAAATACCAGGTTACCCGCATTGGTAAAGCCGTTGTTGACCGTCAGGATGCCATCGTCAAAACCCAAACCCTGCAGCTTCAGCTCACCGGTGTTACTCACCACCGTGTCAATCACATTGGACAGGCTGCTGTTGTCCACGGTCACCGTGCCTGCAATCTCCAGCGGCGCCAGAATGGCATCACTGGTCAGGCCAATGCTCTGGCCCGCGCCCACTATCAGGTGACCCGGGCCGTTGATGGTGACATTACCCGGGTTCAGATTGAACTGGGGTCCACCCGCGCTCAGCGTCAGGTCACCCGCCAGGTTAAAGGTGCTGCTGCCATCCACCTGCACCGTACCCGTACCGGCCAGCGCCAGCGGCGAATCAAAGGTGACCGTGCTGTTGTTCAGCGACAGGACCGCACCGGCCGCCACATCCAGGGTGCCCGCTGACAGATCCACCGAGCCGCTGTCAAAACGAAAACGTGAATTGATATCAACCGTGCCCGTGGACCCATTGGCAAAGTCACCCAGCAACCGGTGGAACTCACTGGTCATGCCACCCGCTGTGTCCTGGGCCAGCAGCACACCCTCGTTCAGAATCTGGCCGCTGCCCAGCGTCAGCCGGGAGAAGTCGTTGGAGGTGCCCACCTGGTCAAACACCAGGTTACCCGCATTGGTAAAGCCGTTGTTGACCGTCAGGATGCCATCGTCAAAACCCAAACCCTGCAGCTTCAGCTCACCGGTGTTACTCACCACCGTGTCAATCACATTGGACAGGCTGCTGTTGTCCACGGTCACCGTGCCTGCAATCTCCAGCGGCGCCAGGATGGCATCACTGGTCAGGCCAATACTCTGGCCCGCGCCCACTATCAGGTGACCCGGGCCGTTGATGGTGACATTACCCGGGTTCAGATTGAACTGGGGTCCACCCGCGCTCAGCGTCAGGTCACCCGCCAGGTTAAAGGTGCTGCTGCCATCCACCTGCACCGTACCCGTACCGGCCAGCGCCAGCGGCGAATCAAAGGTGACCGTGCTGTTGTTCAGCGACAGGACCGCACCGGCCGCCACATCCAGGGTGCCGGCAGACAGATCCACCGAACCGCTGTCAAAACGAAAGCGTGAGTTGATATCAACCGTGCCCGTGGACCCATTGGCAAAGTCACCCAGCAACCGGTGGAACTCACTGGTCATGCCTCCCGCTGTGTCCTGGGCCAGCAGCACACCCTCGTTCAGAATCTGGCCGCTGCCCAGCGTCAGCCGGGAGAAGTCGTTGGATGTACCCACCTGGTCAAATACCAGGTTACCCGCATTGGTAAAGCCGTTGTTGACCGTCAGGATGCCATCGTCAAAACCCAAACCCTGCAGCTTCAGCTCACCGGTGTTACTCACCACCGTGTCAATCACATTGGACAGGCTGCTGTTGTCCACGGTCACCGTGCCTGCGATCTCCAGCGGTGCCAGAATGGCATCACTGGTCAGGCCAATACTCTGGCCCGCGCCCACTATCAGGTGACCCGGGCCGTTGATGGTGACATTACCCGGGTTCAGATTGAACTGGGGTCCACCCGCGCTCAGCGTCAGGTCACCCGCCAGGTTAAAGGTGCTGCTGCCATCCACCTGCACCGTACCCGTACCGGCCAGCGCCAGCGGCGAATCAAAGGTGACCGTGCTGTTGTTCAGCGACAGGACCGCACCGGCCGCCACATCCAGGGTGCCGGCAGACAGATCCACCGAACCGCTGTCAAAACGAAAGCGTGAGTTGATATCAACCGTGCCCGTGGACCCATTGGCAAAGTCACCCAGCAACCGGTGGAACTCACTGGTCATGCCTCCCGCCGTGTCCTGGGCCAGCAGCACACCCTCGTTCAGAATCTGGCCGCTGCCCAGCGTCAGCCGGGAGAAGTCGTTGGAGGTGCCCACCTGGTCAAATACCAGGTTACCCGCATTGGTAAAGCCGTTGTTGACCGTCAGGATGCCATCGTCAAAACCCAAACCCTGCAGCTTCAGCTCACCGGTGTTACTCACCACCGTGTCAATCACATTGGACAGGCTGCTGTTGTCCACGGTCACCGTGCCTGCAATCTCCAGCGGCGCCAGAATGGCATCACTGGTCAGGCCAATACTCTGGCCCGCGCCCACTATCAGGTGACCCGGGCCGTTAACGGTGAGAGTTGTGGTAGACAGGTCAACTCCGGGGGCACCCGCAGCCAGGGTAAAGTCGGTCACTACATTCAGCGTGCTGGCCCCACCAAAACGCAGGGTACCGGGTCCGCTCCAGTTGGAACTGGTGCCAACGTCAAGGCTCACGCCATCAACAAAAAATTCTTTGCCTGCCGCAACAACCAGATTGCCATCAGTCAGGTCCAGGTTCCCGCCCAGGTACCGAAGCGGCGCCTGGATATCAATCGTCCCTGCTGCGGTATTGACAAGATCACCGCTGAGCTGGTGATAGACACTCGACATGCCGCCACCGGTATCCTGCGCCAGGATAATGCCGCTGTTGGTAAGGGTTCCTGACGTTACTGTCAGACTGGCGGCAAGATTGCTGGTTGAAGTCTGGTCCAGGGTGATCGTG
This sequence comes from Pseudomonadota bacterium, assembly GCA_047947185.1. Classification (GTDB taxonomy): domain Bacteria; phylum Pseudomonadota; class Gammaproteobacteria; order Pseudomonadales; family Azotimanducaceae; genus JANQJA01. The sequence continues at coordinate 3,473,597 of CP170502.1, read as the reverse complement.
CCGCTGTTGACCAGATTGTTGTCTATGTCAAACCTTGGCGTACCACCCGCACCAATGATGTCGAGGTCACCACGGTTGTCCAGCGTCAGCAAAAAACTCTTGGTCGTCGGACTCGAAACCAGGCTGCCCTCGTTGACAAATGTACCGACCCCAGACACCGTCCCCGCGGTAAAGTCAAAATTCCCTGCTGCAGTCAGATTGCCGTCTGCGATTAGGGTACCTCCGTTGAGGAGCACGCTGGTACCAGCTTCCAGGTCCGAATTTGCCAGCAGCGTAAGCGATCCGCCACTCAGCGTGAGATCAGCACCACCCTGCAGGGTGAGTGAGTTTATTGCTGTTGTGCCCGACTGGTGCACGACTGAAAAGCCGTTGATCCCTACATCATCGGAGGCAGTCGGCAGCGCATTGGTACTCCAGTTGATGGCCGTGTCCCAGAGCCCGTCACTGCCATCGTTATCAAAGCTGGTGGAGAAGTTGACGCTGACAATTGTCACGGAAATCTCGTTTGCGCCATAAACAATATCCGGTCTGAGCCCCCCACCCAGGTTGTCAGTCACCGCGTCAAACGCGGCGCCCTGGCTCGAACCGAACGAAATGATTGAAAATGAGTCTCCTTCAACAAGGCCGTGCCCGGGCAGGAAGTTCAGGTCCAGGGTCCCATCAATCTCATATTCACCGGAGACTACCAGCGTGTCGCGACTGCCGATGCCCGCAATCTCAATCTCGGTGCGGGCACTGTCGGATTGCGCGAGACTTGTTGTGGTTATGGTCAGGGTGCCAATCGAACTCCCCGGGGCAATGGTGCCGTCATTGACCACCAGCGCGGCTGCAGCCAGGCTGAAGGTACCGGACCCCGCCATAATCCCCAGGTTGGAGAAAACGCCCGGTCCGCTCAGGAGAAAATTCCTTGAACCGGCAACAGTCACCACGCCCCCGACGGTCACGTCACCTGTAATGGTTAAATCCTGGTTGACATCAACCTCGCCATCAAAAATGGCATCGCCGTCAATGGTCGTCGCGGCATTAAAAACCCAATTCCCCTCACCGCTGACATTGGCGTTGAAGGCTCGCGTACCCGGGTTTTCTGACTCAATCAGGCCGCCAGCGGCATTGACCAGGTCAGAACCGGACACCGTCAGCGCGGCATTAAAGCCTGATGTACTGGTCAACAACAGCTGGCCTGTATTGGTCAGACCATTGGTAAATACGACATCGGTATGAGAGCCGCTAATGCCGCCTTTGATTTCCAGGGTGCTATTGTTGTCAAACTGGACATTCAGGACGTCATTTGCGCCATACAGTGTCAAGGGCGCGTTGTTGGTCCAACTGGCCCCGTTCACATCAACGGCACCGGCAAAATCAAAATAGACATCCGTTCCATGAATGTAGTCTGTGACCAGCTCAATGGCATGTGTCCCCGCAAACACAAGCCGGTCGCTGTCACCGATTGTCCCTGTAAACACTGATCCACCGCCCAGCAGCGTTTCACCACCATCAATTGTCAGCGAGTGACCAGCGCTGAGGTCAACGGTGCCAGCCTGCTGATCAAACGTCCTGGCCGGATTGAGCACCAGCAGATCACTGTCCACATCAATCAGGCCGGTATTGGTCAACTCGGCGTCTACCGTTCGGCCACCGGGATTAATCGACTGCAGGGTCCCGCTATTGGTGAGGCCACTGCCGTTGACCGACACCGCCGAGTTAAAGCTTGAGGTACTGTCGAGTTTCAGCAGGCCGGCGTTCAACAGTCCCTGGTCAAAGGTCAGGTTGGCATGCGCACCATTGACGCCACCCGTGACCAGCAGGGTATTGTTATTGTCGAATGCCACGTTAAAGGTGTCATTACCACCGTGGAGCAGCAGCGGCGCTTCGTTGACCCAGGCACCCGGCCCGGTGACCGTCACCGCTCCGTCAAAGTTCAGGTTGGCCTGGGTCACGTGGGTGTAGTTGCTGGCCAGTTCAAGTACCTGGGTTCCCGCAAACACCACCTGGTCACTGTCACCCGGTCCGCCGTAAAAGATGCTGCCACTGCCAATGCGAGTGGTACCACCATTGATGATCAGATCCGCATCTGCACTGACATCAATCTCGCCGGTGGTCGTGTCGAACACCCGGCCTGCATTTGTGATGGTCAGCGGGCTATTGGCACCCACGTTGATCACACCATCATTCAGCACCGTTGCTACCAGGGTCCGGCCACCAGGATTAACCGAGGTAATGGTCCCGGACGCCTGGTTGTCCAGGATCCCGCCGGTCAGCGTGACAGTGGCATTGAAACTGCTGATGCTGTCCAGGACCAGGGTACCGGTGTTGACCAGTCCATTCTCAAAAGTCAGGTTGGCATGGGCACCGTTGGTACCCCCTTTCACCTGCACCAGGTCATTGTTGGTGAAAGACACCTGGAAGCTGTCATTGCCGCTGTGCAGTAACAGCGGCGACGCGTTCACCCAGTCCGCGCCCGTGACCGTCACCGCGCCACCAAAATCGAGGTTGACGTCCGTGTTGTGCGTGTAGGTGCTGGCCAGTGCCAGCGTGTGGTTCCCGGCCAGTACCACCTGGTCGTCATCACCCGTGGTGCCAACAAACAGGGTATCGGCGCCTATCCGTGTGGTACCACCGTTTACGGTCAGGTCAGCATTATTGGAGACGTCCACAGTCCCGTTTGTCTGGTCAAATACCCGCCCGACGTTTTCAATGGTGAGCGCACTGTCCACATCAATCAGGCCGGTATTGGTCAACTCGGCGTCTACCGTTCGGCCACCGGGATTAATCGACTGCAGGGTCCCGCTATTGGTGAGGCCACTGCCGTTGACCGACACCGCCGAGTTAAAGCTTGAGGTACTGTCGAGTTTCAGCAGGCCGGCGTTCAACAGTCCCTGGTCAAAGGTCAGGTTGGCATGCGCACCATTGACGCCACCCGTGACCAGCAGGGTATTGTTATTGTCGAATGCCACGTTAAAGGTGTCATTACCACCGTGGAGCAGCAGCGGCGCTTCGTTGACCCAGGCACCCGGCCCGGTGACCGTCACCGCTCCGTCAAAGTTCAGGTTGGCCTGGGTCACGTGGGTGTAGTTGCTGGCCAGTTCAAGTACCTGGGTTCCCGCAAACACCACCTGGTCACTGTCACCCGGTCCGCCGTAAAAGATGCTGCCGCTGCCTATGCGGCTGGTACCACCATTGATAACCAGATCCGCATCTGCACTGACATCAATCTCACCGGTGGTCGTGTCAAAGACCCGACCTGTATTTGTGATGGTCAGTGGACTGTTGGCACCCACGTTGATCAAACCATCATTAAGCACCGTCGCTACCAGGGTCCGGCCACCAGGATTGACCGAGGTAATGGTCCCGGACGCCTGGTTGTCCAGGATCCCGCCGGTCAGCGTGACAGTGGCATTGAAACTGCTGATGCTGTCCAGGACCAGGGTACCGGTGTTGACCAGTCCATTCTCAAAAGTCAGGTTGGCATGGGCACCGTTGGTACCCCCTTTCACCTGCACCAGGTCATTGTTGGTGAAAGACACCTGGAAGCTGTCATTGCCGCTGTGCAGTAACAGCGGCGACGCGTTCACCCAGTCCGCGCCCGTGACCGTCACCGCGCCACCAAAATCGAGGTTGACGTCCGTGTTGTGCGTGTAGGTGCTGGCCAGTGCCAGCGTGTGGTTCCCGGCCAGTACCACCTGGTCGTCATCACCCGTGGTGCCAACAAACAGGGTATCGGCGCCTATCCGTGTGGTACCACCGTTTACGGTCAGGTCAGCATTATTGGAGACGTCCACAGTCCCGTTTGTCTGGTCAAACACCCGCCCGACGTTTTCAATGGTGAGCGCACTGTCCACATCAATCAGGCCCGCATTGGTCAGGGTGCCGCTAATCACCCGGGTGCCAGGATTAACACTCTGGATAACACCACCCGATTGATTGACGAGGGTGCCTGCTGACAGCAGAACCTGCGCGTTCAAGCTGCTGAGACTGTCGAGCACCAGGGTCCCGCTGTTCACCAGGCCACCATCAAAGGTTGCCAGGGCATGCCCGGTATCGCCGCGCCCAAACGCTGTCATGGTTCCGGTGTTAACAACATCAACCGCAAAAACATCATTGGAGCCAAGGAGGCCCAGCTGCCCCGCATTGGTGAAAGTTGCTCCCGCGCCCGACCCCACGTTGACAGCGCCAGCAAAGTCAACTGATGGCCCGCTGTCCAGCACAAAATCCGAGGCAAGGTTAAGCCCGGTGCTACCGGTCAGTTGTATTGCGCCAGTCCCCGACAGGGTAGTACCGGAACCCACAATAACCGTCGCACCATCAATATCCAGCGTGGTACCACCAGCAACGTGGATGTCGCCCTCGTCCGTGGTGAAGAAGGTGTTTTGCAGCAGGAGATCATAGGCCACGTCGAGCAGGCCCGAATTGGAAAAATCACCGTTGATGGATCTGCCCAGCTCCGTCCCCGTTGAGCGCACCACCCCGGTGGCCTGGTTGCTGAGGGAACCACTGGTGAAAACCAGGTCAACGCTGCCGCCGGCAGAACTGGTTTCAGACAGAAGCAGTTCACCGGCATTGATAATACTGGTCGCAAAATTGAAATCGAAGCCGGGCCCACCCCCCTCAAGCGTGGTGACGCCACCCGCCTCGTTGATAAGCTGCTTCTCATAGGCGTTGTTACTGCGCGCCTCCAGCACAAGGTCGCCACCACTCTTGTTGACCAGGTCGCCATTGCCGGTCAGCTGAGCAAGAAACAGGGCACTTCCAAAGTTGACAAAATTGCCCTCAAGCAGATTGGCGGCTGTCGAGGTGTTGGTCAGTACGCCATTGTTGGTCGTGGTTGCCGCACCAATCGCGCCGCCACTCCAGCTCACACTGCCATCGTTGACCAGATCTCCGCCGATGGTCATGCTGCCTGAGGTGGTGAGCGCGAGGACACTGCCATTATCCACAAACAGGTTACGGGCAACGTCCAGGGTTGCCGTCCCCGCAAGGGTCAGGTCACCCGCGTTGCCAAGCACAAGAATGTCGTCGGCGACATTGACGCCTGTCCCTGCAATGATCTCGTGCCTGATCTCAACTGCGTCAGCCTGGCGCGGCACAATGTTGCCGTCCCAGGCAGCGGCGTCATTCCAGTCTGTTGACAGTCCTGTTGTGACTAAAACCAGGTCCACACCGGATATCGTGAGGGTGATCGTTGCACTGGCGGTACTTGCGCCGTCGCTGATGGTATAGGTGAGGGTGTCCGTGGCCGTGGCTTGACCACCCAGATAACTGAAGGCGCCGTTCGGGTCGTAAACGAAGTTCCCCTGCGCATCCAGCGATGCAAGTGCACCGCTGGGCAGCAGGAAGGGGGTGCCCAGGCTACCACCGCTCACGGCAACAACCGTGAGCAAATCACCGTCCGGATCAGAGTCATTGGCCAGCACGTCACTTTGCAGGGCCGGGCCTGTCTCCAGCACAGAATAGGCATCATCAACCGCCTGCGGTGGATCAGGAATGGCAGTGACCGTCAGGTTGACGGTTGCATTGGCTGAGCCGCCGTTACCATCATGCACGGAATACGAAAAACTGTCGGTGCCGGCAAACCCGACGTTCGGCGTGTAAACAAAATCACCATTGGCCTGCAAGGTAAGGCTACCGAATAGCGGGGCGGCCACCGGCGTCGTATCAACCTCCAGCTGATCACCATCAGGATCACTGTCGTTGGTAAGTAGATTCCCCGAGAGCGCCACGTCCTCGTCCGTGACAAATGTATCGTCCGTTGCCAGGGGTGCATCATTGACGTTGATGACGGTCAGGTTGAAGTCGAGTGATGCCGTCTGGCCCACCTGGTCGGTCGCAATGGCTGTCACCGTATAGGAACCCACGTCGCTGTTGGACGGTGTCCCGGTCAGGCTGTCAATGCCATCAAAAGCCAGGCCAGCGGGCAGGCCCGAGATACTGAAAACCAGTGAGTCACCGTTGTCCACCTCGTCGAACACGGAAAAATCCAGCACCAGGTTCGCCGGACTCTTCTCGAAAATGTCGAGGTCAGCCAGGGTACCCACTATGCGCGGTGCATCATTAACACCTTCAATAGTGATAGTGGCAATGCCAGGGCTGCTGGCGCCAAACTCATCAGTGACGGTATAACCAAAGCTGTCGGTGGCGAACTCTCCCGCATTCAGGTAATCGAACTTGCCAGACGGGTCATAGAAGACGCTTCCCAGGGTTACAGTGCCAATGGTGTTCTGGGTATCAACAGCGGTTATGGACAGGCTTGCCCCGTTATCAACGTCAAGGTCGTTACCCAGCAGCAGGGGTTCAAGATCTGAGGGTGTTGTGGAGGCTGGCAGGGTTAACACATCGGGGGCCGCTACCGGTGCGTCATTAATACCTTCAACCTGAAAGGTCAGTGTATGGGTTGCCGTGGTGCCGGTGCCATCGTCAGCTACCAGATAGGAGAAGGATTCACCCGCGGTTTCACCCTGGGCCAGCGAATCAAAATCCGTGCCCGGGTCAAAGGTTACCTGTTTACCCAAGGGATCTACGGTGAGCGTACCGCGGGTGACCGGCGAGACGATCGACACCAGCGTAATATCGCCCTCGGGATCAAACTGGGTAATATCAACCACAACTGGCCCACCACCCTGGACAGAAGGTGCCTCGTTGTTCACGGGTTCGGGCGGATCGTTAATTCCGGTGATGGTAATGGTTACCGTGCCTGTGCCAGTGGCGTTCGCCTCGCCAGACTGGTCATCCACCAGACCAACAATCGTCAGCGTTGCCACCTCGCCATCTGCGAGTGACGGCATGGTGTCCGTATTCAGTGAGAGGACACCGTTTGTTCCAAGGCTGATATCAACAAGACCGATGTCCAGAACATCACTTGAAATGCTCTGCGCGGTCAGCACCAGGACGTCCGGGGTATCAACGTCGCTCACAAGCGGATTCAGGTCAAATTCAACGACACCACTGTTCTCACTGGCCGAAAAACTGGCACTCTCAAACAGCGGAGCATCGTTGGCGCCGGTAACAGTCACCGTGACGTTTGCCGCTGACGTGGCTCCGTCTTCGTCTGCAACGAGATAACTGAATAGCTCTGTGGCCGTTTCACCCGCTGCAAGTGCCTGAAACGCGCTCGCCACTTCGTAGCGCACCAGGCCATCACCACCAACCAGCAGGGTACCCACCGCATCAACCGGTGAAATGCTCACGAGGCTTAGCGCCTGGTTTTCAATGTCACTGTCATTTGCCAGCAAATCGATGACAAGCGGTTCGCTGTCTTCACTCACCGTCAATTGGTCTGGTTCCGCTACCGGAGCATCGTTCACACCCGTGATGGTGATGACAGCGACCCCCTGGGCAGAACCACCAAAAGTGTCGACGACGGTGTAACTGACCTCGCGCACCTGGCTGTCACCTGCACCCAACGCCTGGAGTTCCGCATCCGGCATCAGCGTGATGGTACCCGCAGGCTGGTTATCGAGAATCACAGTCAAGCCGGGTGTTGTTGCAGTGGCTGATACCAGGCTCAGGCTGTCACCGTTGTCCACATCCGTGGCGTTCGCTAACAGGTTGACACTGGTGGGCGTATCTTCATCAATGGTGTAACTTTGACCCATGATCACCGGGTTATCGTTAACGCCGGAGACAGTGATTGTTGCCGTGGCTGACGCACTGCCGCCCTGCCCGTCAGAGATGGTGTAGTTAAAAGTCGCATCGAAGGTCTGACCCGGGGCAAGGGCATTCAGCACGGCTGAGCTTGAGGGAGTAAAGACAAAACTGCCATCAGCCTGAATGGCAACCACAGCCCCGTCAGCACTGGTGGTCTCCGCACCCACCAGGGTCAGCACATCGCTCGCATCCGGATCAGAGTCATTTTGCAGCAGCCCATTTCCACTCGTGACCGTTAACAGCTGGTCTTCAGTTGTTGCATAGCTGTCAGGAACAGCGGTCGGTGGATCGTTCAGTCCACTGATATTGACGGTGACCAGCGCGGTGGCCGTGCCCCCGGCACCATCCGTAATGGTGTACTGAAAGCTGTCCGTTGCCACCTGGCCCGCGCCAAGTGCATTGTGTGATGCTGCATCCGCGGTATAGCTGATGGCACCGGTTGCGGGCGTGAACACGACGGTGCCCTGGGTTGCACTGCTGTTGACGGCAATGATACGAAGGCTGTTGCTGATGTCGGCATCACTGTCATTGGCAAGCAGAACGGACCCAAGTCCGGTAAGGGTAGCGCCCTCCTGAACGTCAAGCGTGTCTGTGCGCGCCACAGGTGGATTGTTTGGCGGCGGCAGCTCTTCCTGGCCAGTGTTGTTGTTTCCGCTACTGCCTGGTTGCACGCCATCACCCGATTCCGATGAGGTGTTTTGTGGTGTGTCATCAGTGCCCGTCCCGTCAGGGTCCTGGGTTTGCACGAACACATCACCGTCATTCGTGGCAAAGGCCGTTGTGCTATCTCCCTCCGGGGCCGTGTTTTCGTCCACGCCGGGGTCTTCGTTGCCCGGCGTCTCCTCGCCCGCATCATCTTGCAGGGGTTCCTCTGTGTCTTCCTCCGATGACTCTTCCGACTCTTCAGAATCTTCAGACTCTTCTTCGCTCACCTCTCCGGTCTCGTCAGAGATTTCTTCACTGGCCTCATCAACCACACCCTCTTCGCCGGCATCCTCAGTGGTGTCAGTGGTTTCTTCCTGCGCCGACTCCTCCTCGGTCGGGTCTTCGCCATTCAGATCGTCACCGGTGTCCGGCGGTGGCAGCGTGCCCTGCAGGGTCTCCACCTGCTGGGGTGTTGGTTCAGCGGTAAACGAAGGCGTTCCGTTCAATACAATAACGGCGGTATTACCGGTCGCCTGCAGGATGACCTCAGACTGGTTGTTAATGTCCGAAATCACCAGGTAACCCGACTTGTGGACAATAATGGTCTGTCCGGACGGGTCTACCGTGCCGTCGAGTTCACTGCCCCTGATCCCGATAATGGCGGAGGGTGTACGAATCGTTGAATGAGAGCGATTCTGGTCCGCCAGCATTTCACCAATCTTGCCGCTGCGATAGTGGAAGCCCCCTACCTGTACGCTGGCCTCAAATTTACCCAGCTTGCCCTGCTCATTGAACTCGTAGTCCGTAAGCGCAGCACGGCCGTTTTTACCCAGGTGAAACCGCGTGTCATCCAGCATTTTTGCCTTGATAAAAGCCCGGTCCCCGGTGATGAGGATGTCGTTCTTGTACAGCACATCACCTTTCTTCAGCGCTGTTTCCTCAACCTGTCCGTTAGCACCCATGCGGCGCACTTTCACGTCGCCAAACACAATCCAGACGCTGCCAATCTCGACGCGTGCGGCGGCGCTGTTTGCCTCACCAGCAAACATAACGTCCTCATACGGCAACTGCAGGAAAGCAGCCACCATCTCCGGTGACAGGCCGGTGCCATTTTCCAGGACAAGGTTGGGTGGCGGATTGAAGGCAAAATAGTCATGAACGACAAACGTCTCACCCGCCGGATTGGTAATGACCAGGTCAAAGCCAACCCGGGCAAAATCGCCAAACAGCAGAAAGGAGGCGTCCGGTAACAGCACCGAGGGGTGGGAAGAAGGAGTGTTGTTATTCTGGTTCTGGTCAGTGTTCACGGAGCGCACCTGTATCCGCCTTTCCTGATGCCGATACTACAACAATATTTCGGCTCGTATGTAACCGGTAAGATAGACTGCAACTGGTCGGCGCCAGACACCGGCCCGGCGGCGCCTCCTAACATAATTTTCCTGAACCCTTTCGCGTTCACGCCCCACTTTCACAGGTTCTTGAGGCCATATATCGCAGTCAGGCCCCACTTTCTTGTAATATCCTTCACCAATTGGCAGAGCTCAGAATATCTCTTGCCATCAATCCGCCAAACCTGCTTGATCCGTTGTCGCTACCGAACGGATTTTAACGTGGTGGTGCCTCAAGACGCCAAAGAGGAGCTGGATTCGCGATCGGTGGGAAAATCTCCCTACCAGCTGGCTTATTCGTCAAAAATGGCCACGCAACGGGTCCATCCTGCTGACGCATCCCGGATCTTGACCGGGAAACAGGCGACGGTAAAACCGTCCGGCGGCAAGGCTTCAAGATTGTGCAGTTTTTCCATCTGCCAGTAGGGAATTTCACGGCCGGCCTTGTGTCCTTCCCAGACAATTGACGGGTCGCCCGTTTCCTCCCATTTTTTCGCCGTATGATTGAAAGGAGCGTCCCAGGACCAGCCATCGGTACCGACCACCCTGACACCACGTTCGGTCAGGTAAAGTGTCGCCTCACGCCCCATTCCACAACCACGATCAACATAACCCGGCTCTGCGAAAGCCGCGCCGGCGCTGGTGTTGACCAGCACAATGTCAAGCGGCTGCAGTTCATGGCCAATTCGCGCAAGTTCCGCTTCAACCTCCGCAGCAGATACCAGGTGGCCATCAGGCAGATGCCGGAAGTCCAGCTTTACCCCGGGTTTGAAACAGTACTCCAGCGGTGTCTCATCAATGGACGGGGCCTTGCGTTTGCCATTGTCGGTGGTCGAGTGGAAGTGCCAGGGCGCATCCATGTGTGTTCCGTTATGGGTGGAAAGCGTAATGGTCTCAACGGCCCAACCTTCACCATCGGGGAGTTGGTCTTCTCTCAATCCCTTGAAAAAGTGAGCCAGGCCGCCAGCGGTTTCCTTGTGTGTCCTGTAGGTGACCTTCGGGCTGCCGCCGGGATGATCCGAGTGCTCGTTATTGTCGATGTAGACCGAAAGGTCAACAAACCGCTGTGCCATCATCTTCTCCTGTTTTTCAGCCAGTGTAGCAGGCCTCATTGTAACGCCGCGCGCCACGGCTGTACCCAGGTGCGGGACTCGGCAAACTGGCCGGGTTGTGCTATTTTGCCGCCCTTTCGTCCAGCCGCGGGCAACAGGTCATGAATGATTCTTATGAGGAACTCCGTCTGGGCGGGGACAGCCGAAACGTTGAGTACCTGGGCGCATTTGTCGCCTGGCTGATCACCAACCGCCTGCTATCGGATCAACTCGAGTCGTCAGCAGCAACCGCTATCGCGCGCGTCCGCATGCAGGATCTCACCGGGGCAGCCTTTCTTACCACGACCCTGCATGGTGAACTTGGCCCGCATCACCTGTCCCCTGCGGGTCGACAATTTGCCGAGCGCTATCTGACGTCCGGGCAGTACCGGCAGGACTTCGATGCCTGTACCTACGAGGGTGACAATGAATGGCACCGGTTCGACGAGATATCACCCAAAATTACTGCTGCCTACCGCGCCGGGGCAGGCTCCGGGCAGGCCAGCCCGCGCCGCAGTGCCAGGATCCTCAGTTTTCCTTCCCGCCGCAAGTAAAGGTCCCTCGAGCCGGCAGGAAAATCCTCTCCACGCCCCACCTTGAGCCTGACACCCCTGCATCAGCATCAGCCGCTACTGCGGCCTGACGGCACGGTCCAAATCAGCTTTACGCTGGTCAACTGTTTCCTGCAGGTTGTTGACCGTATCCATCATCGCCTGAACCCGCTCTGGAGAAACGCTGGTCATACCCGGCGGCAAGGCGCCGACTGAAGGCGAGACAGGCGCCACGGCTGCAGAAGCAGTTCCAACCGGCACTGACGGTATGATGTTGATATTCCCATCCAGTTCCAGGGTATCTGCGGCCCCGGCGTCGGCCGGGTCATTCGAGAACTGCCAGACGCCGTTTTCATCCTGCCACTTGTAGACGGTGACCTTCTCCGGCGGGCCGCCCGAACGGCCAGTGGCCATGTCGGACGCATCCGCGGGCAACCAGTCATCCAGGGTCATCAGTGGCTGACCATCGGGCCCCTTGAGAAAAAAAGGCGCCACACAGGCCAGGATCGCAGCAAAAATGATCAGTTTCAGGAACATGGCGTTCTTCCAATGGCTGGCCAGACCACAACATTAAGGTCTGTCAGAAGAGGAGAGTCAAGCGTACGCCGCAGTGCACAACCGGAAGCCCGGTTTGCGGTATGATGCCTAGCCCCGGACCCTGGACCAACATTGCGCCAAGTTATGTCTCAGCTGACTGCCAGCCAGATCCAATGCCTGCTGGACGCCACACTGGTGGACCCATTTGCCGTGCTTGGCTGTCATGCCGAGGGATCTGTGGCGCGGATCACCACATTCCAGCCTGGCGCCGATGCAGTTCGAATGCTCAGCCTGAACGGACACCACATCGCAACCCTGGCACAGGTGCATCCTGCCGGGCTCTTTACCGGCGAGGACCGCCTCTCCAGGATCCCGCCCCGTTACATCTATGAGGTCACACATGGAGAACGGGTCGAGCGCGTTGAAGATCCGTACCATTTTCCATCCTGCATTTCTGATCATGATGCCTGGCTCTTCAGTGAGGGGACGCTGGCACATGCCTGGCAAATGCTCGGTGCCCACGCACGGGAGGTTAATGGTGTCGCCGGTGTCCACTTTGCCACCTGGGCACCCAATGCAAGACGGGTCGCTGTACTTGGCGACTTCAATGCTTATGACAACAGGACCCATGGCATGCGCTTCCACCCTGGCAGCGGCATCTGGGAAATGTTTGTGCCCGGTCCCGGGATCAACTGTCACTACCGCTTTGAGGTGATGACAGCTGGCGGGCGCCGCCTGCAGAAAGCGGACCCCTACGCCCGCGCCCTGATCACGCCCGCCGATACGGTTGCACGCGTAACCGACAATCGTTTTGACTGGTCGGACGCGCATTGGATTGCGGCGCGACGCGCAGCTGACCCTCGAACATCTCCTGTTGCGGTCTATGAGGTACACGCCGGCTCCTGGGACAGACAGCCTGACGGGGAACCGCTTGACTACGACACGCTGGCCGGTCGCCTGCTCGACTATGTGGAACAACAGGGCTACACCCACATCCAGTTCATGCCGCTGTCTGAACATCCCTTTACCGGGTCCTGGGGTTACCAACCGATTGGACTGTTTGCGCCCACCGCAAGGTTTGGGGAGCCCGAGGCACTGAAACGCCTCATCAACAGCGCCCACAACCGGGGTATTGGCATCTTGCTCGACTGGGTACCAGCCCATTTCCCAAAAGACCCGCACGGACTTGCACAATTTGATGGCACCGCGCTCTACGAACATGCAGACCCGCGCCTGGGTGAACATCCCGATTGGGGCACCCTGATTTTCAATTTTGGCCGCAGTGAGGTCATCAGCTACCTTGTGAGCAATGCCCTTTACTGGGTCGAGGAATTTCACGTTGATGGCCTGCGTGTGGACGCGGTCGCTTCAATGCTTTACCTCGATTACAGCCGACAGGAAGGGCAGTGGTTGCCCAATCGGCACGGCGGCCGGGAAAACCTGGAGGCTGTCGCCCTGCTCCAGAAGGTCAATCATGTGATCCACGACCGGCACCCCGGGGTCATGATGATTGCCGAGGAATCGACTGCCTGGCCTGGCGTCACCAGTACCGGGGGCACATCCGCACTGGGTTTTACTTTCAAGTGGAACATGGGATGGATGCACGACACCCTGCAGTACATGTCGAAAGACCCGATTCACCGCCGCCACCACCACCACGACATGACTTTTGCCATGGTTTATGCCTACAGTGAGCGGTATATCCTGCCCATCAGCCATGATGAAGTGGTACACGGCAAGGGCTCACTGCTTGCCAAAATGCCCGGGGACACCTGGCAGCAGTATGCCAACCTGCGCGCCCTGCTGGCATGGATGTGGGCGCATCCGGGGAAAAAGCACCTGTTTATGGGCTGTGATATTGCCCAGAAGACCGAGTGGAATCATGACGGTGTGGTGGACTGGCCGGAAACCCGGCACCCGCACAGTGCAGGTATCCAGAGGCTGGTTGCAGACCTGAACCGGCTGCTTCGATCCAGATCTGCCCTTTTTGAAGCGGACAACAACCCGCAGGGGTTTCAGTGGCTGGTCGCGGATGATGCCGGCCACTCGGTACTGGCTTTTGTACGCTGGGACCTGTCAGGACACCCGGTTGTGGTGGCGGCAAACCTAACCCCTGTCATACGGCATGACTACGTGCTGGCCGTACCCGCAGGATATGACTTCCAGGAGATCCTCAATACCGACAGCCGCTTTTACGGTGGATCGGACATCGGAAACCCTGGCAGGCTGCAGAGCGTGCTGGGCCGGGACGGATCAATACTACGCCTGGTGCTGCCACCACTTGGCATCATCTATCTGGAACCCGTGGCATGAAACGGCGAGTCAGCAGGGGAGAACCCTATCCATTGGGCGTCCGCAGTAATCAGCGGGGAACCAATTTTGCACTTTTTTCTGCCAGTGCCGAACGGGTTGAGCTGTGCCTCTTTGATGGGCACGGCAATGAACAGCGCATCAATATGGATCACCGGACTGACGATATCTGGCATACGTTTATTGATGGCGTTGCACCGGGCCAGGTCTACGGCTATCGCCTGCATGGTCCCTGGGATCCAGCCCGCGGGCAAAGGTTTAATCCTGCCAAGGTGATGCTGGATCCCTATGCGCGCGTGCTGACTGGCCCACTGAACATTAAACCGGGCCACTACGACTACCACCTGAACGAGGCGGGTGAACTGCAACGGGATACCACGGACAATGCCCGTGAGGTGCCGCTGGCAGTGGTCCATGACGTCATAGACCGGCCGCCGCGTCGAATGAAACGCGCCCGCTGGTCCGAGATGATCCTGTACGAAATGCATGTGAAGGGATTTACCGTCGGCCATCCTGCCATTCCGCCATTGGCCCGGGGCCGGTACGCCGGGCTTGCCCAGGCAGAGGTAACGGATTATTTACGCTCACTCGGGATAACCACGGTTGAACTCCTGCCGGTTCAGGCATTTGTTGACGAGCCTTTCCTGACTGACCTTGGGCTGACCAACTACTGGGGCTACAATCCCATCTGCTTTTTTGCCCCGACTGAGCGATATGCGCTCAACAATCCGCGACAGGAATTTGTCGACATGGTGCGGGCGCTCCACAAGGCAAACATCGAGGTTATCCTGGACGTCGTGTACAACCACACGGGTGAATCCAACCACCTGGGTCCGTCACTCAGCATGCGGGGGATCGACAACGCGGCTTACTACCGCCTTGACCACGACAACCCGGCCCAATACATCAATGACTCCGGCTGCGGCAACTCGCTCAACCTGGCCCATCCCGCAACACTTCGCCTGGTGATGGACAGCCTGCGCTTCTGGGTCCGTGACATGGGTGTAGATGGTTTCCGCTTTGACCTGGCAACCAGCCTCGCACGCGGCCCAACCGGGTTTTCAACCGAAAGCAGTTTTTTCAGCGTCATTCAGCAGGACCCTATATTGAGCAGGGCCCGCCTGATTGCGGAGCCCTGGGACCTGGGCCCGGGTGGCTATCAGTTGGGCCAGTTCCCCAAGGGCTGGAGCGAGTGGAATGACCAGTACCGTGACACCATCCGCCGGTTCTGGCGTGGTGACCAGGGTATGCTGCCGGACCTTGCACGTCAGGTACATGGCGCCAGCGACCTGTTCGAGGACAAGGGGCGCACGCCACAGGCGGGCATCAACTTTATTACCAGCCATGACGGTTTTACCCTCTCTGACCTTGTCAGCTATGAGTCCAAGCACAACGATGCCAACCTGGAAAACAACCAGGACGGGAACAACAGCAACTACTCATTCAACTGTGGTGTAGAAGGGGAGACAGACCTGCCCGCGGTGAACCGTCTGCGCATCAAACAGCGCCGCAACCTCATCATGACGTTGATGTTCTCCCATGGTGTGCCCATGCTGCTGGCCGGTGACGAACTGGGTCGCACCAAGGCTGGCAACAACAACAGCTATTGCCAGGACAACGAGATTAACCATATTGACTGGCGGGCGCTTGAACGGGAGGAAGTCAGGCAATTCCATACCTTTGTTGCGCGTGCCATTGAGCTGCGCCGACGGTTGCCGGAATTGCGTTGTGAACGTTTCATTCACGGCGTCCAGTATGCAAACTACACCGGCCTGGATGAAATTGAATGGTATCACCCCAGCGGTGAGCCCATGGTAGAGGCCAACTGGCAGGATCCGGCACTCGCCACACTGGGCCTGATGCTCCACGGCGCAGAAATTTTCCGGGAAGACCATCTGTCATCCAACCTGGTGCTCGTGCTGTTTAATGCCCGGGATATGCCCGTCCCGTTCCACCTGCCCAGGGTGCCACTGGCTGGCAGCTGGCAGGGCATCATGACCTCCGCCATGGACGGGGACCATGAAGGCCAGCGCGTCGAGACGCTGGCGCAGATTGTGCTTGAGGAAAAGTCAGTCAGCCTGTTTGTCTTTGCGCAGGAGGAGGCCTTATGAACCCATCAGAACTGGCTGTTGTCACCCTTGATGACGACAATCTGCCATATGACATCCTCAGGCACTATTGCCTGACCCTGGGCCAGGATGTGGATCGCCTGTCGCGCGATTACCTGTACCAGGCACTGGCACTCGCGCTACGCGACAGGCTCGTAGGCCGTTGGAAGTCAACCAAACGTGAGCGCCAGGGCAAACAGGCATTTTACCTGTCCATGGAGTTCCTGATGGGACGTGCGCTGACCAACGCCGCGCATGCCCTGAACCTCAATGAGCCGCTCAATGCTTTCCTGCTTGAATATGGCCTCGCCCTTGAAGCCATGACCGGTGAAGAGGTTGATGCCGGTCTTGGCAATGGTGGTCTGGGTCGGCTTGCTGCTTGCTTTCTTGACAGTTGTGCAACCCTGGAACTGCCGGTTACGGGCTATGGTATCCGGTACGAATACGGCATGTTCCAACAGCGGATTGAACACAATGAACAGGTTGAGTACCCGGACCACTGGCTCATGCATGGCAACCCCTGGGAGATGGTGCGCCTGGAAGACACCCGCCGCATCCGGTTTGGTGGTCACACAACAGGCAGACAGGGTCAACGCTGGATTGATACCGATGATGTTCTGGCAATTCCTTACGACCTGATGATTCCCGGCCACAACACCATGACCGTCAACCGCCTGCGCCTCTGGAAAGCGGCGGCCACGGACGAGTTTGACCTGAGCGAATTCCAGTCAGGCAGCTACCCGGAGGCTGTCGCGGCAAAAAACACGGCTGAAAACATTACCATGGTGCTCTACCCCAACGATGTCAGCGAAAACGGCAAGGCCCTGCGTCTGCGCCAGCAGTACTTCCTGACTTCCGCGAGCCTGCAGGACGTCATTGCCGACTGGGTGGAGCGGGAAGGTGCGAATTTTAATCATTTTGCCGCCACCCATGTCTTCCAGCTCAACGACACACATCCGGCCACGGCTGTCCCTGAGCTGATGCGGATCCTGCTGGACGATCATCAACTACCATGGGACCAGGCATGGGAGATCACCACAGCCTCCATGGCTTATACCAATCACACCTTGTTACCAGAGGCGCTGGAAAGCTGGCCGGTCCCGCTTTTCGAGGAGTTGCTCCCGCGCCTGCTGGAAATCATTTTCGAGATCAACGCACGTTTCCTGCAGGAAGTGGCATCACGCTGGCCCGGTGATACCGATCGGCTGAGGCGTATGTCGATTATCGAGGAGGGGCCGACGCGGCGGGTGCGCATGGCGTATCTGGCGATTGTGGGCAGTTTTTCCATCAACGGGGTTGCTGCACTCCATTCCCGGCTGCTGACGGAACAGTTGTTCCAGGACTTTTTTGATCTCTGGCCAATGCGATTCAATAACAAGACCAATGGCGTCACCCCACGCCGCTGGCTTGCCCACGCCAACCCTAAGCTCGCCAACCTGCTGGATGACAGTATTGGCACCGACTGGCGGACCAACCTCGAAGCACTGGCTAAACTGCAACAACTGGCTGGGGACACTACATTTCAGGAACGCTGGCGCGACGTCAAGCATGCCAACAAGGAGCGCCTGTGCCGGGACATCAAACGACGGATGAACCTCTCGCTTGAACCCGGCTGGCTGCTGGATGTGCAGGTCAAGCGCATCCATGAGTACAAAAGGCAGCTTCTTAATATCCTGCACGTAATTCATCTGTATGATCGTATTCATCGGGGTGAAGGAGACCACCTGGTACCGCGCACGGTCCTGTTTGGCGGCAAGGCGGCACCGGGGTACCAGCAGGCCAAGCTGATCATTTCGCTGATCAGCAGAGTCGCGGACGCGGTAAACCGCGACTTACGGGTCAACCAGCAGTTGCGGGTCCTGTTCCTTCCCAACTATGACGTCACCGCCATGGAGCTTATCTGTCCCGCGACCGAACTGTCGGAACAGATTTCCACGGCGGGCAAGGAAGCATCAGGGACGGGCAACATGAAACTGATGATGAATGGTGCAATCACCATTGGTACGCTGGACGGCGCCAATATTGAAATCCTCGAGCGCGTTGGCGAAGAAAACTTTTTTGCCTTTGGTCTTGAGGCACACGAGGTGGCCAGTCGCCGCTTTCACTACGACCCGGCAGCAATCATCAGCCAGGATGAGGATCTCCGCCGCGTCCTCGCCCTGATTGATGCTGATCACTTCAGCCTGTTTTCCCAGGGCCAGTTTGCCGGGATTACGGGGAGCATCAGAAGTCCGCAGGATCCCTGGATGGTAGCCGCGGACTTCCGCAGTTACATCAACACCCAGGCGGCGGTCGAATCCGCATACCGGGATACCGCTCGATGGCAGCAGATGAGTATCCGCAATACTGCAGCAAGTGGCTGGTTCTCAAGTGACCGGACCATCAGGGAATATGCCAGTGACATCTGGCACCTGTGGGTTCCGGCGACCACCCAGAAGGCACCAGAGGACAGATAATGGCTATCAAACAGCAGCGCTATATCAGTCGACTCACCCGGGACACTTTTGCCCTGATTCTTGCCGGCGGCAAAGGCTCCCGGCTGCATGAGCTGACGGACTGGCGTGCCAAACCCTCCGTCTATTTTGGCGGCAAGTTCCGGATCATCGATTTTCCGCTGTCAAACTGCATCAACTCGAATATCAGAAGAGTGGCTGTGCTGACGCAGTACAAGGCCCATTCCCTGATTACCCACGTGATCCGCGGCTGGACCTACTTCAGGCGGGAACTGGGCGAGTTTGTGGAGGTCTGGCCAGCATCACAACGAACCAGCGAAAACTGGTACTCCGGTACAGCAGACGCCATTTACCAGAACATCGACGTTATCCGGGATGAAAGCCCGGAGTACATCCTGGTCCTGTCGGGTGATCACATCTACAAGATGGACTACGGCACCATGTTGGCTGCCCATGCTGACCTTGAGGCTGACCTGACCATCTCCTGCATTGAGGTGCCCATCAGTGAGGCTGCCAACCGCTATGGAGTATTGACGGTCGACGAAAATTTCCGGGTTACCGCCTTTACGGAAAAGCCTGCTGAACCTACCCCGCTGCCCGGCCAGCCGGACATGTGCCTGGCATCCATGGGCAACTATGTCTTCAACCGTGATTTCCTGTTTGAGCAGGTCACCAAAGACGCAGATGATCCCAAATCGGAGCATGACTTCGGCAAGAACATCATCCCCTCCATTATCAGCAAGTACCGCGTGTTTGCCTTTCCGTTCCGTGACCCCGACTCGGGGTTGCCGGGCTACTGGCGCGACGTGGGTACACTTGATGCTTACTATGAAGCGAATATGGAGCTTGTATCGGTAGTACCCGAGCTAAACATCTACGATGAGAACTGGCCAATCCTTACCTACCAGCCCCAGTTACCCCCCGCGAAGTTTGTGTTTGACCGGAACGATCGGCGTGGCATGGCGGTGGATTCCATGATTTCACCCGGCTGCGTCATCTCTGGCGCAACCATTCGGCGCTCCCTGCTGTTCTCCGGGGTTACCGCACACTCCTATTGCAAGGTGACCGATACGGTTGTCATGCCGGGCGTGGACATCGGTCGTGGCGCCATCGTCAACAACGCAATTATTGATCGTGGCTGCAGGCTCCCACCTAAAACCAGGATTGGCATTGATCCGAAAGAGGATAGATCGAACGGATTCCGCCTGACCGAGAAAGGCAGGGTACTGGTCA
Source organism: Pseudomonadota bacterium (assembly GCA_047947185.1). Lineage (GTDB taxonomy): Bacteria > Pseudomonadota > Gammaproteobacteria > Pseudomonadales > Azotimanducaceae > JANQJA01. The sequence continues at coordinate 3,453,640 of CP170502.1, read as the reverse complement.
CACCGGACATGCTTGGCCAAAACCTGCACGTGACACGCTGATGACAGGACAGAATCCCGGCAGGAAAATCCTGTTTGTTGCGGCGGAAAACGGTGCCCTGAAAGGCGCCAAAGTCGGCGGCATTGCCGACGTTGTCAGGGACCTGCCCAGGGCACTGGCACAGCGTGGCTGGCAGGTCACCGTGATAACACCGGGCTATGGCACCATCGCCAGTCACAACAGCATGGAGCCCATCGGACAGCTGGGCGTCTCATTTCATGGACTGGAACACCAGCTGGCATTGCACAGGCTGGACCGGGCCGGCGTGGAATCCGTGGTTGTTGACCACGCGTTGATCACACGCGACGACCCTGGCCAGATCTATCATCACGACAAGCAGAATGAGCCTTTTGCGACCGACGCAACGCGGTTTGCCCTGTTTGCGACGGCGGCAGCAACCTGGGCCAGGGAGCAAAGTTTTGACATCATTCACCTGCATGACTGGCACGCTGCACCCCTGGCAATCCTGCGTGCCTATTCACCGGAATTCAGCGCACTGCAGCAGGCCAGGCTGGTGTTCACCATCCACAATCTTGCACTGCAGGGTATCCGGCCATTGCGCGGACATTCCTCATCCTTGTTCGAGTGGTTCCCAACGCTTGAGGTCATGCCAACTATCACAGACCCTCGTTGGCCGGACTGTGTCAACCTGATGCGGGCAGGGATCAATCTGTGCGATCGGGTTAACACCGTGTCAAAAACCTACGCCCGCGAAATCCTCGAACCCGACGACCCTGAAATGGGCTTTCACGGGGGCGAAGGACTCGAAGCCGATCTTCGGCAGATTGCCGACAGTGGCCGACTTGCCGGTATCCAGAATGGTTGTGATTATCCCGACGACATCCCGGGCGAAAAGTTGCCACCTTCGCTTCTGCTGGACCGTATCAAGGCTGCCCTGTTTGTTATGGCCGCGGAAAGCCCGGTGCTGCGAACGGCCCACATGCTGGCGCTGGCGCGCATCGATAGCGCACTGCAGCACGATGTGAAGGTCCTCATTACCAGTATTGGACGGCTCACGGCGCAGAAATTTGGCCTGTTGCAGCAGGAACTCGACGGACGCCCGGTGTTACATCACCTGCTGGGTGCCATGAAACCCGACAGCCTGATGCTGGTGCTGGGGACAGGTACGCCAGATATCGAAATGTTCCTGACCCGAACGGCCGCGGCCTTCGAAAACCTCATATTTGTCAACGGATTTGGTGAAACCTTGGCTGACGACATCTACCGTTCAGGCCAACTGTTCCTGATGCCAAGTACTTTCGAGCCTTCAGGGCTCAGTCAGCTGCTGGCCATGCGTGCGGGCCAGCCCTGCCTTGTGCATGCCGTGGGTGGCCTGCAGGATACCGTGACAGACGGCAAAACCGGCTGGACTTTTGCCGGTGACGGGCCTGAACAACAGGCGAGACAGCTGACCCGGACATTCTCGCGCGCCTACGCTGAAGCACAGCTGAATACGAACCACTATCAACGCATCCGTGCAGCAGCAACCGCGGTCCGGTTTTCGTGGAATGATGCGGCCCGGGAATACGAGGAGCTCTACCAGGGTCCATGAAACTGGAGACGCGAAGTTATGGCATCCTGTTGCCGGTGTTTTCACTGCCCGGCAACGGCACGCTGGACGGGGCCCGGGAAACCATAGACTTTTTCCAGCGCAGTGGCGTTCACATCTGGCAGGTACTGCCCCTGGGCCCGCCGCACAGTGACCTGTCGCCCTACCTTGCCCTGTCATCGCGGGCCGGCAATCCGGCGCTGATTGGCCGCAGCCTGCTCTGCCACTCGCGCAACATGACCCGTGGCACACTTGCGCAGGTCTACCAGCAAACGGGTGCCGCGGATATGGCGTCAGACGCTTTCCAGGCATTTGCTGCCGACAATGCCAACTGGCTGCCGGACTTTGCGCTCTACCTTGCGATCAGGGAGAGCCAGGACAACCGGCCCTGGTTTGAGTGGCCGAGTGCCCTGCGCCAGCGTGAGCCCGTTGCCCTGGGTCAGGCGAGCGAACAGTTCAGCAGCGCTATCGATTACGTTTCCTGGCAGCAGTTTGTTTTCCACGAGCAGTGGCAGATGATTCGTTGTGAATGTGAGGCGGCAGGTATTGCCCTGTTTGGTGACGTACCGCTTTATGTGTCCCATGACAGTGCAGATGTCTGGCAACACCAGGACCTGTTCTGCCTGACCGAAACCGGCAGCGCGCTCAGTGTTGCGGGCGTACCCCCCGATTATTTTTCCCCAACGGGACAACGGTGGGGCAACCCGCTGTATGACTGGGACGCTATGACAGCAAGCGGCTATGCCTGGTGGCTGGACCGCATGAAAACCCAGGCCAACCTGTTCGATATCGTGAGGATTGACCACTTTCGGGGCCTTGAGGCCTACTGGTCTGTGCCCGCCAGCGCAGCGACGGCAGAAACAGGAGAGTGGTGTAAAGGGCCAGGTGCCGCATTGCTTGAACCACTCGTGCGCGAGATCAGTGACATCCAGCTGGTTGCCGAGGACCTTGGCACCATCACGGCAGAAGTCGACGAGTTGCGGCGGGCTTTCGTTCTGCCGGGCATCCGGGTGCTGCAGTTTGGCTACGACGGTGTGTCGGACAATCCACATCACCCGGACAACCTGGAGGAGAACACGGTCCTCTACACCGGTACACACGACAACGACACCACGCTGGGGTGGTACCAGGCATTGCCTGACTGGCAGCGCGACCGGGTCAACACCGAACTGGCCCGGTTTGGCCAGCCCATGCCTTATTCGTTAATCGAGTGCGCGTTCGCAAGCCGAGCACGAACCGTCATCATTCCGATGCAGGACCTGCTTGGCCTCGACAGCGAGGCCAGAACCAACACGCCGGGCACAACAACCGGTAACTGGCAGTGGCGGCTGCGGCGAAACTGGCAGACCAACCCGGTCCAGGCCAGGGTTATATCCTTCCTGCAAGGACTCAAGGTCCGTTATGCCCGCTGATGGCATTGCAGATCACCACGCCTGTTACAATTGCCACTTTCCCACTGCCATGAACAGCAATGCTCAGTCTCATTAATGTTGCCCTCCGGCGCGGTACTGAACTGTTATTCGAGGATGTCAGCTTCACCGTCAACCAGGGTCGGAAGATTGGCCTGATTGGTGCCAATGGTGCCGGCAAGACCAGCCTCTTCAAATTGATTACCGGGGAGTTGGACAGTGACCGTGGTGAGGTTGACCTGCCTGCCGGCACGCGTATCGCGCACCTGGAACAGGAGGTCCGAGGTAGCAACCAGTCGGCCCTTGACTATGTCATGGCAGGGGACAGCGCCCTGCACAAGATTGAGACCCGCATCCGTGAAGCGGAAGCCAGCGGCAATTTCGACAATATTGCGACGCTGCATGATCAACTGGCGGCCATAGACGGTTACACCGCCAAAGCCCGCGCCGAACAGTTAATGGTTGGCCTGGGCTTTTTTGAACACGAGTTTTCCCAACCGCTGAAGGCCTTTTCCGGTGGCTGGCGCATTCGGCTTAACCTGGCGCGCACCCTGATGGCGCCGTCAGACCTGTTGCTGCTGGATGAGCCCACCAACCACCTGGATCTGGATGCCATTCTCTGGCTGGGTGACTGGATCAAGCGCTACCCCGGCACCTTGCTGCTCATTTCCCATGACCGAGAGTTTCTTGATGAGACCGTGGACGGTATTGCCTACCTGCACCATCAGCGCATTGAACTTTTCCCGGGCAACTACTCAAGGTTCGAGCGGGTCAAGGCTGAACGCCTGGCTGAGCAACAGAGCAGTTATGAAAAGCAGCAGCGGGAAATCAGGCACATGCAGGACTTCGTCCGCCGTTTTCGCGCCAAGGCAACCAAAGCCAGGCAGGCGCAAAGCCGCATCAAGGCACTGGAGCGCATGGAACTGATTGCGCCTGCCCATATAGATTCACCGTTTCATTTTGTCATTCCCGCTGCGGAACGCACCTCATCACCCCTGCTGGTGCTGGATCAGGCTGATCTTGGCTATGGTAGCGAGGTTGTACTAAAGGACGTTCGCCTGGGCCTGCAACCCGGCGACAGGATCGGACTGCTGGGCCACAATGGTGCCGGCAAGTCGACGCTCGTCAAGACCCTGCGCGGTGAACTGCCACTGATTTCCGGTACCCGGCAGGAAGGGCAGAACCTGAGTATTGGTTACTTCTCCCAGCACCAGGTGGATGAACTGGACCTTGGCAGCAATGCCATTGCCCAGGTAGCGAAACTGGACACCAGGCTCCCCGAGCAGGCGATCAGGACTTTCCTGGGGGGTTTTGATTTCCAGGGCGACAAGGTCAAGGCACCTGTGCATACGTTTTCTGGCGGCGAAAAGGCAAGGCTTGCCCTGGCGCTGGTTGCCTTCAGCAAACCAAACCTGCTGTTGATGGACGAGCCAACCAACCACCTCGACATGGACATGCGTCAGGCCCTTACCGTGGCACTACAGGATTTTGACGGCGCTATCGTCCTGATATCACACGATCGACACCTGCTGGCCAATACCGTGGATGACTTTATCCTGGTCAATGACGGACGGGTCCAGGTCTTTACCGGCGATCTGGAGGACTACCGGCGCAGGCTGTTCAACGATTCCAGGCTCCCGGGCCAGGTGACTGCAGAAGCAGTGCCAGCAAAACCTGTCACGCCAGCAGCAACCACCAGCGCGCGGCCGGCTTTGGGTAATCGGGAAGCACGCCAGATCCGCACCCGTCTGGGCACCATCGAACAGCGACTCGAACGATTGCAGGGTAAGCTGGGTGAGGTTGAAAGCCGGTTATCTGACCCCGCGCTCTATACCGACAAGGGTGATGGTGAGGTGCAGAGCCTGCTCCGTGAGCAGATAGGGCTCAAGGAGGAGATTGAGGTGCTGGAGGCGGAGTGGCTGGAGAAAACCGAAAGCCTTGAAGCTTCCTGAGTTACCACCAGCCGCACCCGGTTGCAACTAGCTTGTTCTGGTCAACCAACAGAGATTTTGAGTTCTGCGGCAAACCATCGTAGCCCTTTGGCAGAGGGAGGTTCCGTTTGACCTGCCTGAATTCGTTCGCCGATTATGGGGAAGAAATATCACCCGCGACGTCCTCGGTCGGCGCTCCCGAGCAGCAAGCCGACCAATAGCAAGACGAGCGCAGGGGGCGCCGGCACTGTGGCTGTCGTCAGTTCGCTGGTGTCTGTGAAGTAGGACTCGAAGGTGATCTCACCGAAGCCGCCCTGGTTGGCGACAGACTGGAATGCGCCGGTGACGAAGAAGACGTCGCCCGGATTGAGGAAAATCGAAAGGCTGCCGATGACAGTTGCGCCGGTAGCTGCGGCTGTATCGTCGAGGGTAAAGACGTCGTCAACCGTGACGGTGTTGAAGCTTCCGAAACCGTTCGCTAGGCTGAAAGCGTTTGATCGCGCCTGATCCACACCGAAAGCGGAATCCTCAATGACCATGTTGGTGCTCGTCCGGACCAGTGCCAGGTGCATGAGGGCAGTACCTTCTCCCGCCTGTTCGGAGAAACCCGCGGTCTTGGAGTAGGTCGCCAAGTAGTTCATCGTCCGGGTGGTCGCCGTTGAGCCTGTATAGACATAGCCCTGGTACCCGCCTATCGTCGTACCGACCCTGCCCTCGCTGCCTGCATAGGCGCCAAGATTCGCGGTGACGCCAAGGCCTGCGTTGGCGACTTCGAGTGCGAAGGTCGTCGAACCAATCTCGGCACGAGGGCCGGAGAGCGCGTTTGCGTCCGCTGTCGAGCCCAGTCCGCCGGTGATAGCCAGATCCGATGTGCTGTTGCTGTACGCTGGATTGCTGGGCCCGAGTGCGCCATTGCAGAACTGCTGCTCCGGCGTCGTGCAGTCGCGCCAGGTCAGGATACCTCCCGCACCGCTGACCGACTCGATGGGCACGGCAGCGGCATAGGATGAGAAAACGACGGCAACCAAGGGCAAAATTCTTTTCATGTCGATTACAGGGGTTTCAGAGTGAGTTTATTGCTGGACGCAATCGACGTGCCAGAAGCGAAGAACGAACGTTGATCAATGAGTTAGATTCCCTAATCTGGTTTTTGCGGAGAAGGCAACAGATACCATGTAGGCGATCTCAAGAGAAAAGCAGATCAAACTTTGGTGTCGGGAAAACACGATCGCGTTGATTAAGAGGCTAAATCCAGGGTGGGAAGATCTGAGTGGGCTTTAAAGGCGAGATCCCTCCGCTTCGGCCTACGGCCTACGGTCGGGACGACGGCGTTGCCGTCGTTTCGACTGGAGCGGCGTGAGCCGCGGAACGGAGAAACCTCACCTCTAGTCGAGCACCTCAAATACCTCAACGATGCCCACGCCGGTGCCGCCGCCAGAGCCATCCACGATGGCCGTGTAAGGACCCGGGGGCAGTTCCAGGTACACCGTCGCCTCAAGGCTGTTGGTGGGGCGCAGGTCGACGGGGATCTTCTCCTTGTCGGTATTATCCTCGCTGTCCCAGTCATCGTTGGTCTTGATCACGCTCGCACCCGAGAAAATGGCGAGGCGCGGATTTGCCAGTGTGCCAGAGACACCCTGCCCTGCCAGACTCGGCCCCTTTGCACGAATGACCACTTTTTTCGGCTCCGTACCAGCAATGACGAGGCCGCCAATCAGTACGCCATCGCCCGTGTCCACAAAACCCCGGGTGGCAATGTTCTGCAGGCGCGTTCCGCCCGTATCACCCACCTCAAAAATCTCCACCAGACCAATCCCGGTGGAACCGTCCTTGCCGCCAACAATCGCGGTATAAGCACCAGGACTCAGCGTCGTCGCAATGACAGCCTCACTGGTATATGCCGTGGGCCTTAGGTCGTCGGGGATCAGGTGAACGCCAGGGTGCGTTTCCCAGCTGTCGTTACTGTCGATCACTGTGGCGCCAGAGAAGAGCGTCATCTCGGGATCCGCCAGCGAACCGGTCACACCCGCATCCCTGAGCGACGGACCACGTGCCCGAATCACTACCGTCTTGGGCTCCGTGCCCGTGATAATCAAACCACCAATCAGCACGTTGTCGCTCGTGCCAACAAACCCGCGGGCAGAGAGGTTCTGCAAACGACTGGCAATACCTGATGCGGGATTTGTCGCGTCACGCGGGAAAGCGTCATCTATATCGGGAATACCATCACCGTCGTCGTCAGTATCAATTGCGTCAACAATGCCATCCCTGTCGGTATCGATCAGAAATGGGTCCAACGAAACCGTGTTGAAGACAATCGTGTTGTTGCTCAAGTCCCGGTCAACCGGGCCGATCACGGCGCTCGTGGCCGTGATGTTCAACAGGAAGCTCCCCACTGCGCCTGCAGTGACGACAAGGCGCAATTGCCGCTCCTCACCCGAACCTACCGTACCCAGATCACAGATCACATCATAGAAGCCAAATTCTCGACATTCTCCATCACCGGTATCGGAGTCTGTCATTGAAAGCCCTGGCGGAAGCACTGCTCTTACAATTGCCTGCGTTATGTCGTCGGGACCATGATTATGATAAGTCAGGTGCATGGTCGTCGATTCACCTGATACCACAGACTGCTCGAGGGGACTGGTGGTGCTCAATTCAATATCCGCGAATCGCCCTACAATTTGGCCCGCTGCAGGTTCACTGGGCAGACTACTACCCGCTGAATACTGGGCTATCACTCTGTAGTAGTACTGCCTTTCGGGCAACATGGTCGTATCATCAAATGCACCGACTGCCACGATGCCCAGATCTTCATACGCCGTATCGACCAATTCTGATCGCTGCACCAGATATGACTCGGCACCAGGACTCGGATCCCAGGTCAGCGACAAGTAGCTCGCGTTAGGGCGATTGGTGACGGTCAGGTTCTGCGGCGTCGCGAGGAAAACACCATTCACGACGCTGCCCAATCTCAGCGTGACCGGCACCGATGTACGACTGACGGTCCGACCGCTGAAACTCACATCCATGCGCCCCACGTAAGTCCTGCGCGACAGACCACCTGGATCAAGCCGCAACGTCACCTCAGCCACCGCCCCGGGCAGCAGCTCAAAATTATCGCCACCGGTGATATACATCCACGCCGGCACCAGGGCTCGCATCGACCTGGCCGCGTTCAGGCGGCCGCCACTTACGGTGCGTGTGGCAAGACCAGACATCGGGTCAGTGTTTCCCATCAGCAGCGATTTCATTCCACTCGCTTTCAGGGTCGGGTCCAGCGCCTTTAGCAGCGCCGCGGCGCCGGTCACGTGCGGCGACGCCATTGAAGTCCCCGAAAGATAGGTGTACTCACCGCCTGGCGTGGTACTCAGAATCTCGATGCCTGGCGCCCCCAGATCGACGGTGTTTCTGCCAACATTGGCAAATGCGGCAAGTTTGTCGTCGCGCCCGGTTGCCGTCACGCTCACAACGCTCGCAAGAGAATCACTCCACGGCACAGTCGAAACATAATCAGTATTGAGTGCGGCATTGCCAGCGGCGTGCACAAACAGCAGTCCCCTGGCCTCGGTGTACTCAATACCCTCATTGACAGTATTACTCGGCGCACACTGACCATTACAGCCCCAACTGTGGTTCATGACCGAGGCGCCATTATCCGCGGCATACTTCAGGGCCCGCTGAATCTGGATGTAAGAATCGTCGCCACAGGCTGTGTTGGAATCGAGTATCTTCAGGGTCATGATGGACACCAATGGCGATACGCCAACTACCCCGACATCATTGGAGACCGCGCCGATTGTTCCAGCCACGTGCGTCCCATGCCCGTCAGCGTCTGTCAGGTCGTTAGAGTCACTACAGAAATTCCAGCCATGGATATCATCCACGTACCCGTTGTTATCGTCGTCGATTCCATTGCCGCTGATTTCGCCCGGATTGCGCCACAGGTTCTGCGCCAGATCCGGATGTGTGACGTCAATACCCGAATCAAATACGGCAACCACCACATCGCGTGACCCCCTACCGATATCCCAGGCTTCATCGGCATCGATGTCAGCGTCAACCACGCCTACTTCAGCCGCGCTGCTTGCTGGCGTACAGTCAACACACTCCTGTCCGGTGTTCTGCAGCGCCCAGAGTTCACCAAAGCGCGCGTCGAGGGGTAAGTCCCGAAGCGATAAGGGGTACTGCGGCTCCGCGTATAAAAGCCGCACGTCGCTCCCCAAAAAGGCAATCACACTTTCAAAACTGTCTCTCTGGTTAACAGGCAGCTTCCAGGTCTGAAGCCGCTCCCGGCTCACTTCGCTCGTCGGCGTGGCGCCCAGCGAAACAAGCGAATGCTCAAAATCGTTTAGATCTCTTTGGCTGAGAGCGCCCGCCAGCTTGAAAACCCACCGATCAATATCAGTCGGCACCGGATCGGGCAGTCGACGCAGCGCCTTTGAAGCCTGCACCAGCGACCGGGCGTCATCTCCCAATGGGTCTGGCGTCGCAGCCACACCGCGCACAACCGCCGCGATTGACAACGTTTGCGTCAGGCTCAGATTGCGGACCTGCAGGGTGACATCAACAGGCTCGTTACCATCAAGCGCAAACTCGAGCTCGAATGGGTTAACCTCAATGACCGGAGCGGTTGTTACCACAAGTATGTTCGATAGCGTCGAAACCAGCGCATCCTGGCTATACGACCGCACGGCAATCCAATAACGGGTCGCTGGCAAAAGCTGATCGAGAGCAAACAGCTCTTCCTGACCTGGCGGCGCCGGCACCAAGGGCAGCGTCAGCCGAGTGGCATTCTCAAAAGTCGCGGCAGTCATAGGGTAAGGCGAATACAGGATTTCATATCGCTCAACTGAACCGCCCGGCGCCGCCAGCGCGGCTGGTGCGGTCCAGGCAAGCTGCAACAGGTCAGGGGTGTTTTCAAGAACCGCCAGATTGGCAATCGGCCGGGGGCCACTGGCGAGGAATCCTGTCACCCCTTCACTGGGCAGACTTCTGCCGCTGATGTTCCGCGCGACAACCTGATAGTAGTAGACGGTATCAGGCTTTGCTGACTGATCGCGATAGATGACATCCGAGGTATGCCCAATCTCAGCGTAAGTGCCGTCCTGAGCGCCTGATCTAAAAACGAGATAAGAAGTGCCCGGTGGATTTCGATCCCATTCAATAACAACCTCGTGCTGGGAGGCACCCTGCGACGCCCTGACGTTCTGAACGGCAGTCGGCACCGCCGGCGCGGGCGAAAAATCTATGTTTAGCGAATACCTGAGGGTCTCGTACCAATAGGAAGTGGTCTTTAGCAGCCAAATATAATAGCGACCTGCTGGCAGTTCCAGATCAAGACCGCCAGTAGATGGACATGAAATCAGGTAACAATCACCCGACGCAATGCGCTGCAATTCAGCGTCGTACAACAGATAGCGCACACCCTCGTTAAACTCTTCTTCGCTGCCCAGCGACAAAATCAGCCTGCCCGTACTAAGGGTTTCAAAGGTGAACCAGTCTGTCTCATCGGTGGGCAATAGGGTCCCTGTCAATGTTTCGCCCGCCACCAGGTAGGTAGCTTGCCCCGCTTCATTGTTAGGCTCAAGTTCCGTACCGGCAGTATCGCCAATCTGCAGCGTAAAACTGTATTCGCCATCCGGATCCGGAAACTGATGTGAATCACTCACGACGAGATAGTAGATACCGGCGCGCATTACGCCCAGGTCTATGGGCAGATCAATACAACTGCCGTCACAGGAGATCCAGAAGTAAACCTCACCATCTGCATCCTCGATTCGAACATGCCAGCGCACAGAACTTTCTTTGCCAGTGAACTTGCCCGTCAGTCGTGCCGCACCCTCAAGCGAAATGGCATACCAGTCTTCGTCTCCCTCTGCCTGGAGGTATCCACGAATCAACTCACCCCTACCTGTTGTACCAGCCGTTGCATGGGTATTGTTGGGTTCAACCTCCAGTCCCTGCGAATCGGCTAAGTAGCGAGTCGTGAAACTGTAAGCGGCCACGGGTGCAGCCCGCGAAAACTCACTGATAACTCGAATGTAGTAAGTGCCGCCGGCGCTGAGCCCAACGCTAAAGTCTCCAGTGTAGGTTGTGCAGAACCTGACCACACAACTACCCCGGGCGAGCGCATCGCCGCTCTCGTCAAGCACCTGCAGTTGCACCTCCTCGCCCCACAACGAGGCGTCCAACTCCAGCGTCAATCGGCCCGGCCCGGGTGCCGTGACAGCATAGGTATCAATGTCTTCAGACGACCACAGGGAGCCAGCAATAGTGTCATCCAGTGCTATCGATTGTGCCAATTCGTCATTCGGCTCAAGCTCAACCCCGTCAATGTTGGGCGCTATAGAAACTGTGATCTCATAATCAACAGAAGGCACCCGATAGTGGGCCGCGTCTACTCTAACTGAGTAGATACCGGCTGACCCAAGGCCGACTGAAATCTGCCTGTGCGCTTCGCCACAATCGTGTACACATTGCGTGGCGATCAACAGGGCACCCGAGGCGTCATGGATGCTGTAGCGCCAGCCGGTGTCGCTAACAGCAGCATCGGGGGGCTGCAGCGACAGGGTCAGAATACCCGGCGCCTCGACGTTAACCGAGTACCAGTCGACATCGAGGGTGGACGACAGATTGCCGATCACAGGCTCTTCCGGCACGATTGGCTGCCCATACTCTTGGTCGTTATTGGGCTCGAACTCAGCGCCGGCCGGATCCTCAGCAAAAGACAGGCTGAAGGTATATGACGGAAGGAATACGTTTATGGGCGTGACCCGCACAAAATAGGTGCCTTCACGAGCAATGCCAGTGGTCACCCCCGCTGCAGCGTCACACCTGGAAGAACACGAGGTAGCAAGCAGGTTGCCATCAGCGTCAAGTAACTCAAGCTGCCAGATGCCAGACGCCGAGGAGGTGTGAAGCGTCAGCCTGCCTGGCGCTAGCAGGTTGATCGCATAAAGGTCTACATCTACCTCGCTTTTAAATGTACCGGTAACCTCCTGATTCAGGCCGATAGACTGCGCAACGGTATCGTTCGGCTCAACTTCCAGGTTCGTCAGCGCCGCGTCAAAAGCTGTAGTGAATTCATAGGTTCTTGGCGTGCTCGCGCCATAGAGCCGCAGGAAGTAGGTGGCGGGTCCTGTAAACCCTGTAGTGAACTGCCTTCCCCCGCAGCACAGCGAAGCAAGCAGGTGCCCTGTCGCATCCACGACCTCAACGTTTAGTCGGTTAGAGACTTCATTTGCCAGTTCAACGCTAAAGCCACCCGCGCCGGGCACGTCAATCTGATACCAGTCTTCATCAACTATCCCCCACAGGCTGCCGCGAATGGATTCACCTGCTTCAATCGGTTGCGGCGCCACCATCGTGTCGTTGGGCTCAAACTCGACGGCAGCCGTCGAAGGCAAAAACTCCGCCACCAGGTCATAGTTGCGATACGGCGTCTGGTACCCACCGGTCACCCGCAAAAAATAGGTGTCTGCCAGGGGAATACCAACCACAAGCTCAGCGACGCTCTCCGCACCGGGATCTATCGCGACGCAGGCGATACAACCGGCCAACACATTTCCCGCCGCATCAATAATTGATAGCAGTTCGGACTGTCTTGCGTTGAACCGAACGCGTAGTTGACCAGGGGTCTGAAGGTCCAACCGGTACAGGTCGATATCGGTTAGCGAGGATAGTGTCCCAACGATGGGTTCTTCCAGCAGTATCGGCTGGGCCTGAACATCGTTGGGTTCAAGCTCCAAACCACCCTCAACTGTTGAATAAGAAGCGCTCACCAGGTACCGACCACTGGGCAACGGCTCCGTACCGTCGGGTCGAACCCACAGGTGGTAGATTCCCGGCACGCTGACCCCTGTCGTCAGTTCTTCTGCCTCAACACGGCAAAACGCGTAGGCACAGTAGCTCGCCGCCAGCAAATTTCCCGCAGGATCAACCAGGCCAAACGTCCAGCCGCGACTTCGCGGCTCTGAGGTCAACAGCCGCATTGTCACGCGACCGGGACCTGGCACCGACAGCATGAACCAGTCTTCATCGGTCACCGACGCCGATGCACCCTCCAGTACTTCCCCATCGGTAATAAACTGCGCCGCCAGCGAGTTGTTGTTAGGTTCGAGTTCAACCGGACCAGTCACGCGATCAAACTCAACAGTGAGCGCGTACACGCTCAAGGTGGCCGGATGCGGCAAATCTCGCGAAAGCTCCACCGTGTAGCTCCCCGCGGCGGCAAGGCCAACCGCTGTCGTGCCGTCAGACGGCCCACAGGGACTGCAACGGGCACTGTGTATCAGGTTGTCGGCCGCATCCAGCACTCGAAGGGCCCAGCCAAGATTGACAGGCGGCCCCTCAAGCTTAAAAGTTAGAAGCCCGGCCGCCTCAACTGTTACCTCAAAGCGATCAACGTCATCATCACCGGACAAGGCGCCAAGCAGCAAATCACCCAGCGAAATGACCTGTGCGGTCTGATCGTTTGGTTCCACTTCAAGTGCATCAGCAGCCGCCTCAAAGTCCACGGTAATCTGGTAGGGGTCAGTTGGGGGCGGATAAGGCCAGTCGCCATGCACACGGACATAGTAGGTGCCCGTGGCAATGACATTGATGATTAGCTGTTGAACCTCAGTGCTACACGGCGTTCCCGTGCAGGAGAGACTCCCAAGCTCTTCATGTGTTGGGCCGACGAGGCTGTAAACCCACTTGCTGCCTCCAGTGCCCTCGGCCTGAAATTTAAGTGTAATGCTGCCAGCACCAGCAACCTCAACAGCAAACCAGTCGTAATCATAGATCGAGGCGCTGGTGCCCGTTAGCGTTTCACCGAACGGCAGAAACTGCGCCACGATGGATGCATCATTCACCTCCTGTTCAACAAGGGCAGTGAACGCAGAGGCAGAGCAGAACAGTCCGAGGCAGAGCAAGCAAATGCTGGCCCACCGGCGTGAACGCTTTTTGTCGAAAGTCATTTTCACCGGCGGGATCAGCGCCTTTGGTAACGGACACAAATACTAGCCCGATGGACGCTGTCGGACCAGTGCGGTCAATTATTGTTCAATCGCAACATTGAGATCTCTCCGTTTCGGCCCTGCGGGCCTACGGTCGAGATGACAGTGTGCCGACAAGGGCGATGGTGAGGTGCAGAGCCTGCTCCGTGAGCAGATAGGGCTCAAGGAGGAGATAGAGGTACTGGAAGCGGAGTGGCTGGAGAAAACCGAAAGCCTTGAAGCGTCCTGAGTTGCCACCAGCCACACCCGGTTGCGACTAGCTCGCCGCGCTCTTGTTGGGATCAGCCTTGCCTTCCACGATGGACCGGCCCAGCGCCGGGAACGTTGGTATATCAGCATCGGCAAGTGGCGGCATGTACTGCTTGCGGTTCATTGCGGCTTCGATGTAAGGGGCAAGTTCAGCCTCTTTCCTGGCAAGCCGATCCGCTTCACGTGCCTTGAATTCCGGCATCACCTCACTGGCAAATATCTCGAGTGACTCGCAGATGTGCTCGTGTTTGTTCATGCCCGCCTGCTGGATAAAGGTCACCTGGTCAACCCCGACATCCTCAAATTTCTTGAGATGCACTTTCATGTCCGCCGGTGTGCCAATGCCACCACGTTCAGCCGACAGGGCCTGGCTCATGTCCAGCGGGTTCTCCGCGAGGCGGCGGGCGCGCTGGGCCCGGAACTCTTCAAACAGATTGGTCCGGCCCGGTTTGTGTTCGCCAAAGCCATACAGGGAGCCAAGGGCATAACCAAAAAACTCAAAACCTTCCAGGCCACGCTCGATTGCAGTCTGGCGATCGTGGTGCAGGGAAAAGCTGGTCACCATACAGATGTTTGCGTTGACGGCATGGCCAATCGGCACACACTCGTCACTCTTGATAATGTTGTAGTACTCGTCCACCCAGTGTTTTGCTTCCAGCGGGTCAACAAAGGCAAAGGTCAGGGCACCAATGCCCAGACGGGCTGCCATCTTGATGGTCTCGCGGTTTGAACAGGCCACCCAGATCGGCGGGTGGGGCCGTTGCACGGGCTTCGGCACAATGTTCCGGCAGGGCATCTCAAAATATTTGCCCTGGTAGCCCGGGTAAGGATCCATGGCCAGCATATTGGCAATCTGCTCGGTTGCCTCCAGGTACTGTTCCCGCTTGGTCTGTACGGGGATGTTGAAGCCGCCCAGTTCAAGGATTGCAGATGACTCGCCGGTGCCAAAATCCACCCTGCCATTGGACACCAGATCGAGCGTCGCAATACATTCTGCTGTCCTCGCCGGGTGATTGTAGCCCGCTATCACCTGGCGGATACCGTGCCCGAGGCGGATATTTTTGGTTCGCTGGGACGCTGCCGCGAGAAAAATCTCGGGGGCAGATGAATGTGAATACTCCTCCAGAAAATGATGTTCCACCTCCCAGGCGTAGTCGATACCGAGACGGTCGGCCAGTTCCACCTGGTCCAGTGCATCCTGAAACAGTTTCTGCTCAACGCCGTCAGACCAGGGTCGTGGCAACTGGTGCTCGTAAAAAATGCCGAATTTCATAGGGTCCCTCTCTCCTTGAATTGCTCTTTTGGTTGAATGCGCCGGGCTGACTCAGGCCGCCATGGCGTCAAACTCGTCAATAATGGCTGCGCCGCCGGGCGCTGCCAGAATCTTCTCATGTAGTGCAGCACGGTTGATTTCCCGATTGGCCTCGTGCATCTCGACTGCATGCCAGCGCACCATCGCCTGCCACACGGGGTCCAGCAGTTCACTGCCCTTGACCAGCTTGCCGTCCACCGTTTTGATGGTCGCCGCACGAAATTCCGAAATGGCTGTCTTCAGCCAGGCCACGTGTACCGCTTCATCCTGTCGAATGCGATTAACCAGTGCCACGGCCCGGGCGGCCTCGTCCCGCTTGTCGACAAAAACTTCTGGTGAGGAGATCACGCGTTCGTAGAAATCAAACGCCCGTTCCGCCCGTACTTCGATCATCAGGAGGTTCATCAGAAAGGCAATGACCTGCTCATGCGCAGCCGGCAACTCCTCCATTTCCCGCGCCTCTTTCTGGCGTCCGATACTTGCCGGCGGCGTCGCCAGGGGAAATTGGTCCTTGCCAAAAATCAGGTCCCTCACGGCAAACCACATCACGTCATGGCCGCCCAGGTCCGTCGCCGGATTCCCGCCCTCATCCCAACCATGTGAGGTGAGCAGGCCTTTCGACAGGTGCCCCAGCGCCATCTCACTGATGTCCTCCTGGATAATTTCCTGGAAATCGGGTGGCGTCAGGTCCGCCAGGGCCTTGCCCCTGGCTTCAATCAACCCGGTGATCGTCAGCGAGTCCCAGAGCGGCTGTTCAACGCCGTGCTTCAGCAGGAAAATCTGCTGGGGCACCGTCGGGTAATTGGGTTCCGTCAGGAGTTCGGTGGTGGCTTCCACAACCGGGATACCTTTCTCGGCCAGTTGCGCCTGCCAGGCCTTGACGGCATCCCAGCGATACCGCGTCCTGGGAGACAGGTAGTTGCCTTCCGCGTCGAACCCTCCATGCAGCTTCAGCCCACACTCGACGTGTGGCGCCGCATAGTCATGTTCCGCCTCCAGTTCTTCTTTTGTGTATTGCCGCCTCGCCATCTTTGCCGGTCTCCTCTTTCTGATCCTGTTTGGCTTCCACTAAACGAGCCTACCCAACTTTTGTCAATGACACAGCTCAACTTAAGATGCGCCGCCTCGGGTATAATCGTGAACCTTGATAACCAGATTCATGGATCCGGAGTTGGGCCACGCATGAGCAGAACCTATCCCAATACCCGCATGCGCCGCCTGCGGGCGGCAGAATTCTCCCGCCGGCTGGTGCGTGAACACACGCTATCGCCCGCAGACCTGATCTATCCGGTTTTTGTGATTGAGGGCACCCGTTCTCGCGAACCTGTGGCAAGTATGCCAGGGGTTGAGCGCCTGACGGTTGACCTGCTTGTCGAGGAAGCGCTGACCATACAGGCGCTTGGCATACCGGTGATGGCCCTGTTTCCCGTGGTTGCTGCTGACCGCAAGAGCGAACTGGGCGAGGAAGCCTTTAACCCGGACGGCCTGGCCCAGCGGGCGGTCCGGGCAATCAAGGCAGCGGTGCCGGAACTGGGCATCATGACTGACGTTGCGCTGGACCCGTTTACGGTACACGGCCAGGACGGCATTCTGGACGCGCACGGCTACGTCACCAATGACCTCACGGTGGCGACCCTGGTCAAGCAGGCGGTGTCACAGGCACAGGCAGGCGCCGATATTGTTGCGCCTTCCGACATGATGGATGGGCGCATAGGCGCCATTCGCGCAGCGCTGGAGGCCGCAGGGCAGGTCAATACCCGGATCATGGCGTACTCCGCCAAGTACGCCTCGTCCTTTTACGGTCCCTTTCGTGATGCAGTTGGTTCTGCGGGCAATCTGAAGGGCGGAGACAAGTTCAGTTACCAGATGGATCCGGCCAACACCAACGAGGCACTGATTGAAGTT
Source organism: Pseudomonadota bacterium (assembly GCA_047947185.1). Taxonomy (GTDB): domain Bacteria; phylum Pseudomonadota; class Gammaproteobacteria; order Pseudomonadales; family Azotimanducaceae; genus JANQJA01. The sequence goes on along the minus strand of CP170502.1, from coordinate 3,436,244 downwards.
GGCCTGGACCTCGAGGAAGGTGCTGACATGGTCATGGTCAAGCCGGGAATGCCTTACCTTGATGTGGTATGGCGGGTGAAAGACCACTTCGGGGTGCCAACCATGGTCTATCAGGTGAGTGGTGAATACGCCATGCTCATGGCGGCAATCCAGCAGGGATGGCTGTCCGAGGCAGTCATCATGGAGAGCCTGCTTGGCATGAAACGCGCAGGCGCCGACGGGATACTGACTTATTTCGCCAAGCGCGTCGCAACAGAGCTGAACAACCGCCCGCAATAGCCGGCTGAAAGGTGCGTAGATTACGGAAACAGACGGGATAATCTTGTGAAATCAACGCGGCCGGCTTAGGATAGCGCCTTCATTTGCCATTCATTTTGCAAACACGCGATTCAGGAGAAGATTAACAATGACCGACATCACTCATGTGACCGACGATACATTCGAGTCCGAGGTGCTGCAATCCGAGGTACCCGTGCTGGTGGATTACTGGGCCGAGTGGTGCGGCCCCTGCAAGGTGATTGCGCCTGTTCTCGAAGAGATAGCGTCCGAATATGACGGCAAGATGAAGATCTGCAAACTTGATATTGATGCCAACGAAGACACGCCCCCCAAGTATGGTATCCGCGGCATTCCAACCCTGATGCTCTTCAAGGGTGGCAGCGTGGAAGCAACCAAGGTTGGTGCATTGTCAAAATCCCAACTTACCGCATTTCTGGACAGCAACATCTAGGTGCCCATATTTCGACTCGCGGGGCTGAGGCCTCGCGAGTCGAAACCAAAAAACTGTTGACAACAGCCGCCAAAACGGACATTTTACGCGGCAACCCATGATAACTTTTGGACAAAGCGACTAACCCGCATAGTTCCTGGCCGGCAAACCCAAGCTAGCCCATCCCTTTCCAACTTCAAAATCCAAACAAGAATCTCAAACGCCAGAGCTGCGTTTATCTATCAGAAATCAACACAAGTGAACCTATGAACCTGACCGACCTCAAAACGAAGCCTATCCCTGAACTGCTGGAAATCGCTCACGAAATGGGCCTTGAAAATCTCGGGCGTTCCCGAAAACAGGAGATTATTGCCAGCGTATTGCGGAAACACGCCAAAGGCGGGGAAGCCATTTATGGCGACGGTACCCTGGAAATTCTCCAGGACGGCTTCGGGTTCCTGCGGTCAGCAGACTCCTCCTATCTTGCCGGGCCGGACGATATTTACGTCTCGCCAAGCCAGATCAGGCGATTCAACCTGCGAACCGGCGACAGCGTTTCTGGAAAGATACGGCCACCCAAGGACAGCGAGCGTTATTTTGCCCTGCTCAAGGTGGACCAGATCAACTATACAGATCCGGCCGAGTCCAAGAACAAGATCCTGTTCGAGAACCTCACGCCCCTTTTCCCGGACGAGCCTTTGGCACTTGAAGCGGGCAATGGCTCAACCGAAGACCTGACTGCCAGGATTATTGATCTCACGTCACCCATTGGCAAAGGCCAGCGCGGGTTGATTGTGTCGCCGCCCAAGGCCGGTAAGACCCTGATCCTGCAGAACGTTGCCCAGTCCATCATGCGCAACAATCCTGAGTGCCACCTGATTGTGCTGCTGATTGATGAACGCCCTGAGGAAGTGACGGAAATGCAGCGCTCCGTGCGCGGTGAAGTCGTGGCAAGCACCTTTGACGAGCCTCCTTCACGCCACGTCCAGGTCTCTGAGATGGTCATTGAGAAGGCCAAGCGCCTGGTTGAACACAAGACCGATGTAGTTATCCTCCTTGATTCCATTACGCGCCTGGCGCGCGCCTACAACACCGTTATCCCGGCATCCGGCAAGGTACTGACGGGTGGCGTCGATGCCCATGCGCTGGAAAGGCCCAAGCGGTTTTTTGGTGCGGCAAGAAACATCGAGGAGGGCGGCAGCCTGACCATTATCGCCACCTGCCTCGTGGATACCGGTTCCAAAATGGACGAGGTGATTTACGAGGAGTTCAAGGGTACGGGTAACATGGAACTGCATCTTGAACGCAAGATTGCTGAAAAGCGCGTCTACCCTGCCATCAATATTCGTCGCTCAGGTACCCGTCGTGAAGACCTGCTCATGACCGAAGAAGACCTGCAGAAAGTCTGGATTCTCCGCAAGATCCTGCATGAAATGGACGACCTGGCGGCCATTGAGTTTCTGCTTGAACGAATGAAGAAGAGCAAGACCAACGAAGAATTCTTTTCTTCCATGAAACGCAATTAATTGTTGCCTGAGACCTCATCCGGTTGAAGCGGCTTACCTGCAGGATTGCCTCAATACGTGACCTCGGCGCGAGTGTACGGCAGGTCATGCTTGACTTACCCGAAGGCGAATCCGTCTCCTTTCACGCAGGACAGTATCTCGAGATTGAGCTGCCTGCGAAGATGTGTCCCTTCTCCATTGCCAGCGCACCGGAGCATGCCGAACAAATTGAACTGCATGTCCGGCCTACACCCAACTCGGAAGATTCACGCCAGATTGAGGCGTTGCTGGACACTGCGTCGGCACTGGTGATCGAAATCCCGAAAGGCGATTGTTTTATTGCTACGCCACCCTCAAACCCGCTTGTCCTGATTGCTGCCAGCACCGGCATCACGCAGATGAAAAGCATCATTGAACACCTGTTACCCGGTGGCCACCAGTTACCCGTCCATCTGTACTGGGGCGTGCTTTCCGCGCAGGATCTTTACCTGGACTCGCTTTGGCGGCAGCTCGAGGGCCTGTACCCAAATTTTCACTACACCCCGGTGGTCAGCGAGCCCGCAACCTCACCGGACTGGCAGGGTCAAATTGGACTGGTAGGCCAGGTGGCACTCCTGGATATGCAGGATGTCAGCGACATCACCGTAGTAGTGAGTGGTGGGCCAGCCATGGTGTACGCAACCCTTGATGCCTTTGTGGCGCGCGGTATGCCAGAGGCCAGCATGCATTCCGATATTTTTTCTTACGCCCCACGCCCGGGGCGCAGCGGTTAAGCAAGCAACCCCGACTCAATGCCCGGCGTCGACCGGTCCAGGGGCCGGTGCTGGCAGGGCCTGTGGTGATGAGCGCAGGGCACGACCGAATGACTCGCTACTGCGCTTGTAGTCACCCTCAAACGCATAAAGCCGCCCCAGTTCAGCATGCGCTTCGGGCAGATCGGCCAGGTCAACCGCTTTCCGGAATGCCTCCATTGCGCCCTGCTTGTCGCCACTTTGCTCCCGCAAGCGGCCAATACACAGCTGGAGGTCACCGTCGTCGAGGTGCGTTCGCTGCCAGGCCTCACAGGTCTTGAGACGCTGCGCCAGGGTTGCCGATCCAAGGCCGGCATAACGAGGCAGCAGGCGCGGCGTCCAGCGCTGTTTCATCGCCTGTCGAATTGTGTGTTCTATGGCAATCTCGTCATTGAGGTGATCGCAATAGACGAGAACAACCTGGGGATCGCTCCGCAGTTCTTCCGGCAAACTCTTGAAGATGATCGACAGTGCATCATCGTTTGGCGAAGGACCGGAAAGTCGCTCTATGGCGATACGACGCTGTAACAACTTCAACTCATCAGCATTCTTGATCGCCTTGCGTAACGCTGGCATCAGATCCCAGAGCCCCTGCCAGTCACGCAGCGGCAGCATGGCCTTGCTGCGCAGCAGCGTGACCGTGTCGGAACCTCTTGCGCCTTCGAGCACATCCAGCACCTCGCGAAACTGACCACGCGCCAACGCCATTTCAGCCCGTGCAACCGCAACAGCCTGTTCAGTGCCTGGCTCTGCCTCAACGGCAAGCCGCAGGTATCGCTCCCGGTCAGCCAGGTTGTCGAGTGCATCCGCGGCACGGGCAGCGTAGATGTAGTTGAGTGCCGCATGGCCGCTGTCCTCGGCACCAGAGGCAAGGAAACGCTCGGCACGCGCATAATCTCCCTCGTGCAGGTAGGTGACGCCCCTGCTGGTCAAGCCGAGCGCTTTCTTGTGGGCACGAGAACCACGCCAGGCGCGCCAGCTACCGCCGGACTGCAGCAGGAAGCGGGTTAACTTGATGAGGTAATAACCACCAAACACAATCAGGACAAGCAGACCCAACATTACCCAGAGACTGGTCTGCAGGGTTGAACCATCGTAGGAAACGAGCACATAACCCGCATCCCTTGCCATGAGTGTGCCCAGCCAGCCTGCAACAACAATGGCAGCCAGGACAAGGAGCAACAGGCGTTTCATGCGTAGATCCCGGGCTGGCGGCGGGAAGAACGAGACAGTCCACAACTCAGCCGTTCACAACTCGGCCGTTCGCAACTATTCATCACGGGGGGCCTCCTGGTGGAAGCTGCGCTGCAACTTTCGGACTTCCCGCAGGGAGTCGCTGACGTCCGGCAGCACCGGTGCTACCCTCACCCGCGAAAGTTCGTCCAGCGTCCGGACCATGCTTGTGGTAGCTGCATCAACAGGATCAAAATGCCTGGCAATCCAGGACCTGGCTTCAGCCAGGCTGGCGTCATACACCGCCTGGTCTTCCCTGAGCAGTCCCAGCTGTGCCATCTGGATCTTGAGCACCAGGTTCTGCCGCAGGTAGTATTCTTCTTTGGGTGGCAGGACCGGACTGATACGCTCGCCGTCGCTGCGATAATCAACCAGGCTGGCCAACCGGGTACCAATACGAACAAACCCGGCACTGATTCTTGACCAGGCATCAGCCCCGGCGGGAGGCGCAGCCTCGCTGACAACCTCCGTTGGCGTAAAGTGGGGCTCTACCTGGCGGAGCCGGTCCACCTGACTCACCAGTGCTGCCAGGCGCACAAAAATACCGTCAACATCAACACTGTCTACCGCGTCCAGCGCAGCAACATCAGCCGCCAGGGTCCGCCGGAGCTCAAATGCGGCGACACCTTCTGCGTTTCGCACAATGTCATCTGCCGCGCGAAACAATGCCAGTGCACCAGCGGCGTCACGCTCCATGGCAACGCGCTGATTACCCAACCGAATCAGGTACTCAACTTCCGCCATCAGCCAGTCCTGGCTTGAAGTACCCATCTCAGCCCGCACACCGGCAATCGCCGCATCAAGCCGCGCTTCAACCCCGGCCAGCGTCTCGGGTGTCAGGCTGCCCGAATTGCCCGCCAGTTCGTCCATTCTGCCCTGAACGGCTGACAGCCTGGACTGTACGTCGCCAAGCTGAACTTCAACAACATCAAGGCGGGGGTCAGGCCCAGCGATGCTCCCTGATACCACCGGTGCGGGCATCGTGTGGAACATGAAGACGGCATAGCTGGCGAGGCCAATTGCAATTAATGCCAGCAGCATGCTGACAAACGGCAGTGGCCCATTGCCGCCTGGCGCAGAATCCGTATCACGATAATCGTCTTCATCAGCCAGCGTGGGTGTGGATTTTTCCAATCTTTCAAATGCCTCGTTCAGCTCCACTGACAGCGTTTCCGGCGTCCGGCTGGTGGGTTTTTCTGCCATGCTATCACCTGTAGGCTGATTTAGTCTTTTGTCTCCGCGGCAGCCAGAACCCCCATGAGTACCTCCCTGGCCGCACCCGTCATGTCCGCTTCACTGGTACCACCGGCACTCCTGACAAACGCAAAACCCAGCTTCGCTACAACATCGGCCACCCTTGTTGAGGGGACAACAATCCGAAACCTGCCAAGGTCGCCCATGAAGTTACCCGCCAGCGCCGCCGCAGAGTCACCACTATAAAGTAAAGCGATGACGGGGTTAAACGCGGTGACCTGCTTTTTTGCCTCGACCTCCAGTTGTACCGGTCGGCGCGCGTACACTTCAAGGTAGTCAACCCGCGCACCTCTCTGGCTGAGCGTTTCCATAAGCAATTCCCGGCCGCCTTGTCCGCGCACAATCAGCACGCGCTGACCTGCGATGCCAGAGAGTGAAGGCAGGGATAGCAGGCCAGCAGAATCTTCCTGCGCAGGAACAATTGCCTGCAGGTTCCATGCGGCCATGGCTTTTGCCGTTGTCCTGCCTACCGCATACCAGGTTGGTGCCAGCGGCCACTGGGGCCAAAGGTCAGAGAGGGCTCGCAGACCGAGGTTCGCTGCATTGGAGCTGATAAAAACAACATGGTCATATTGATCCAGCGCCAGCATGACAGACCTGTCGCCAGCCGTTGCAACTATCTCCAGCATGGGAAACTCCAGCACCGGCTTGCCCATGGCCCGCAACCGTCCCGCCATTGTCTCGTTCTGTCCCTGTGGCCGGGTTAGCAGAAATGCGGTCATGGAATCAGGGCTAGCGCACCCTGGTCGATGAGTTCCGCAACCACCTCCTGTGCCAGGCTTTCTGCCAGGGCAACCGGACCCTGCCGCGCCACAGTGATGCGCCTGGTGCCCTCCGGATTCGCAACAAACCCCGTGATGGCAAACTCTCCCGCCTCGCAAGTGGAAAAGGCGGCGATGGGCAAATTGCAGGAAGCCCCCAAACCAGCCGAGACAAGTCGCTCACAGGCGATACGAAGTGCTGTCTCCGGATCATTGACCCTGGCCAGGATGGCCTTGATGCCGGAATCATCAGTTCGGCATTCAATCCCTACAGCACCCTGCCCAGCCGCCGGGATGCAGAGAGACGGTGCAATCTGCTGACGGATTCGGTCACCCAGGCCAAGCCGTTTCAGGCCAGCAGCGGCGAGGATGATGGCATCATAGTCTCCTTCATCAAGCTTGCGCAGGCGTGTATCGACATTGCCACGCAGTTCCGGAAACACCAGTTCGGGGAAGGCAGCCTCAATCTGAAGTCTGCGGCGCAGGCTGGAGGTTCCTACCCTGGAACCGGCAGGCAGGGACTGAAGGTCAGGCCAGCGGTTGGAGACAAACGCATCGAAAGGGTCGGCGCGTTCACACACCGCGCCAATCTCAAGGCCGGCAGGCAGTTCCGCAGGCACGTCTTTCATGGAGTGGACGGCAATATCGACCCGACGTTCCAGCAACGCCGATTCCAGTTCCTTGACAAAAACACCTTTACCACCCAGACGGGAAAGGGGGGATACCTTGTTTCGGTCACCCTCGGTGGTCATACCGCAGATTTCGACCACCACATCGGGGAAGGCGCTGCTGATCAGGTCCTTGACGTGATTGGCCTGCCACAGCGCCAGGGCACTTTCCCTGGTGGCAATACGAACTTGTTCCTGCATCACTGGCGTGCCGCCTGTCCAAAAGAGCGACAGTATGGGGATGTACGCAAAAGTTCAAGTCGGGCCGCGCAGGTCGGGCCGCGCAGGTCGCGCCGCGCAGGTCGGGCCGCGCAAGCCAGCCCGGCTCAACCGTTCAGAGCGACTGCACCAGTCTTCGCAGGCCAGCCACATGGCGACGGCTGACATCCAGGCGATCTTCCACGCCGCGCATGCGCACCTGGTAATGCCCCCGCGGATCACGTTCAAGTCCTTCCAGGTAATCCACCATAACCAGGGCATTACGATGGATGCGCACCACCCTTTCACCAAACTCGTCTTCAAGCTCACGCAGGGTATCGTCAATCAGCACCTCACCGTTTTCGTGCCTGACGGTCACGTATTTGTGATCTGCAAGAAAGTAACGGATTTCACTGAGTGGAATCAGTTCAATGCCACGCCGTGTCTTGGCGCTGATGTGGGTTCGCGCCCGTGGTTTGTCGACCTCGTCACCCACAACAGACTTCATCTGAACGCGATTGACCTTGCCGATCTTGCCCAGCGTGTCAGTCAGCGTTTCCCGGCGCACCGGCTTCAGCAGGTAACCCGCCGCATTGACATCAAACGCCTCAACAGCGTGTTCGCCAAAGGCAGTACAGAAGACGATTGCCGGTGGTGAGGGTAACTCCGAAATCTTTTTGCCTGCCTCCATACCGTCCATGCCGGGCATACGGATATCCAGCAGGACAATATCGGGATCTTTCTCCATGGTCTGGGAAACGGCATCCATACCGCTGGCGGCCTCGCCTACCACCTCGTAATCACTGATGGTTCCCACCATGCGGATCAGTCGGTCACGCGCCAGTTTTTCATCGTCTACGACTAACACTCTCATTGGTAACACCTCGTTTCTAGTGTCGGTTTTGCGAAGGCCGATAGAGCCTCCATGAGAGCTAAGTTACCCGGAATCCGCCAGAAAACTGCGACGTAGCGCACATTATCCGGTATTCCGTCGGCGCATCGCACCAGAAATGTGACGGGCCTCACAAAACAGGAAAAATCCCGCCTGTCTCTCAGGTGTCGCGGGATGGGTAGGCTATACGTGTGCGGAAAATCTCACCGTCTTCGCGGGTTGTAATGCTCGCGTCTTCCCCGTAAATGGCTTCCAACCGGCGCCTGATGTTGTCAAGCGCCATCCGGTTACCCCCTTCGTGGGAAAAATTTTCAGGCGTTTTCGGATTGGAAACCTCAAGAATCAGAAGGCCGTCACTTTCCCGGATTTCGACGGTGACTATGCCACCTGCCGGATTCGGCTGGATGCCATGATAGATGGCATTTTCGATAACAGGCTGCAGCGTCAACAGCGGGATATGGTAGTGCAGGGGATCCACATCGACCTGCCACTCCACCGCCAGTCGATCATCAAGCCGCAATGATTCGATATGCACGTACTTGTCACACAGGTCAATTTCATCCGCCAGGGGCACCGGATTATTGCTGCTGTCGTTGAGACTGGCCCGAAACAGAACCGACAGGTCTTCCACAACCTCCTCAGCCGTCTCAGGATCAACCGATATGAGACTCGCAATAATGTTCATGGAGTTAAACAGGAAATGTGGCCTGATTCTGGACTGCAGGGCCTGGATTCTCGATGTCAGTTCTGCCTGTTCCTGGCGCCGCAGCCGGTACTGCAGGAAAAAATACCTGAACGCGATACCGGTCATGACAGCGGCAATCAGCAGGTTTCGCCCAACGGCACCCCACTGGTGCGCCCCCCAGTCCCCAGCCAGCAAAGCCCACTCGGCGACAAGACTGAAGAGCGCTGTGATGATCAGAATGATGGCATAGGCAACTGCCGTGGCCTGTACCGTGGTCATGCTGGAGAGCAGCGGCCGCAGGTTACACAGCAAGCCCGCGCTGGAAAGGACAACCCACTGGACGAACAGGGAAGCAAGACCAAGCTGCATCCAGTCAAAATCGACCAGGTACGAATGAAACAGCACGGCCACAAAAACCAGTAGCTGCGCTACCAGTACCAGGAACAGGATACTCTGGGTCTGGCAGAGGTCCGGCAGGAAAAAGTCGTCTTTATCGGCGCTGGACATGATTGATCATTCAAACGGCAACAGGGCCCAGTATAGCCCGGAATCCCTGCCGGCTATGCTGATATAATCCGCCCCGAATTTTCAGCGATCACTTGATTATGACAAACACCACGGAAACGGAAAAACCCTGGGCGGGGCGCTTCACCGAGGCAACAGATGCTTTTGTAGAAGCATTCACTGCCTCGGTCGGCTTTGATATTGCGCTGGCCCTGCATGATATTGATGGCTCCATTGCCCATGCCACCATGCTGGCCAGTGTTGGTGTGCTGACCGATGACGAGGCCAGGCAGATCGAAACCGGATTGCGGGAAATTCGCGACGATATTGTCGCCCAGCGTTTTACCTGGTCCGTTGCCCTCGAAGATGTTCACATGAACATTGAACGGGCGCTGACCGAAAAGATTGGCGAGGTTGGCAAAAAGCTTCATACCGGCCGATCGCGCAATGATCAGGTAGCCACTGATGTCAGGCTCTACCTGCGGGAACAAATCGACAATATTCTGGTGCAGTGCACGAGGCTGGGGGATGGCCTGCTTACCCTCGCAGAACAGGAAGCCGATACCATCATGCCTGGCTTCACCCACCTTCAGGTTGCCCAGCCCGTCACTTTCGGCCACCACCTGATGGCCTGGTATGCCATGCTGGAACGGGATCGGGAACGACTGCAGGATTGTCGCAAGCGAGTGAACATCATGCCACTTGGCGCGGCGGCGCTGGCGGGTACAAGCTATCCCATTGACCGGGAAATGACCGCGCGGCTGCTGGGGTTTGACAGTGTTGCGGAAAATTCACTGGATGCCGTCAGCGATCGCGATTTTGCGATCGAGTTTGCTGCCTGTGCCAGCCTCACCATGATGCATTTTTCCAGATGGTCCGAAGAGATGGTGATCTGGGCATCACCCCAGTTCGGCTTTATCGATCTGCCTGACCGGTTCTGCACCGGGTCCTCCATCATGCCCCAGAAAAAGAATCCTGATGTACCGGAACTGGTTCGTGGCAAATCAGGTCGCACCTTTGGTCACCTTGTCAGCCTGCTGACACTCATGAAAGGTCAGCCGCTCGCCTACAACAAGGACAACCAGGAGGACAAGGAGCCTCTCTTTGACCTTGTTGTGACACTCCACGACTGCACAATGGCCTTTGCTGACATGATCCCGGAGATAAAAGCCAACCGGGACTCCATGCGTGCGGCCGCGATGAAAGGTTTTGCAACGGCAACAGACCTTGCCGACTACCTGGTGCGCGCCGGTTTGCCATTTCGGGACGCCCATGAAGTTGTGGGCAAACTGGTGGCAAAGGCAATTGATGCCGGTTGTGACCTGTCTGAGCTGAGCCTGGGCGTGCTCCGTGAGGCTTCGCCACTGCTTGCCAGTGACGAGGTCTACAGCGTACTGACACTTGAAGGGTCAGTTGAAGCCAGGAACCACGTTGGGGGTACAGCCCCCGCCCAAGTTCGGGCAGCCATTGCCCGCGCGCGTCAGAAACGCAGTGCTGAAGCCGGCTAGGCAGACAACAAACAGCGCCTGGTGCAGTTGATATTGGCGTCTCGCCTGTCCCGCATCAGGCCTCCGGTATATACTGCCAACGGACACCTGCACTCCTAACCGGACCCATAACATGTTGCGCTCTCTCTGCCTGCTGACCCTGGTTCTTATCGTTACCGGCTGTGGCCAAAAGGGTCCGCTGTACCGGCCCGGTGAGAAGACAGTTTCAACAACTGCCAACAGTGTGGCGTATGCACCTTGCCGAATTCAGGTCTGAACACCAGCCCAAACAGGAAACAGCTTGAAGGTGCACGCCCGGAGAATGGGGTCGCTGTTTCCTGCTAACCTTTAGCACTTTGGAAAACAAGAATCTGAACAGGAAACAGCTTGAAGGTGCACGCCCGGAGAATGGGGTCGCTGTTTCCTGCTAACCTTTGGCACTTTGGAAAACAAGAATCTGAACAGGAAACAGCTTGAAGGTGCACGCCCGGAGAATGGGGTCGCTGTTTCCTGCTAACCTTTAGCACTTTGGAAAACAAGAATCTGAACAGGAAACAGCTTGAAGGTGCACGCCCGGAGAATGGGGTCGCTGTTTCCTGCTGAACTTTGGTGTTTTAAGAACATGATCCTCCGGCGCAACACATTTTCGTCTGAACAGGAAACAGCTTGATGAATACCACTGACCGGCGGGGTGGCCGGCTCTACGTTGAAGGCGTTTCGCTCGAGCAGATTGCTGCCGACTTCGGGACACCAACATTTGTTTATTCCCGCGCCGCTATCACCGAGGCTTTCCTGCGTTTCAGCTCGGCATTCAGCACACATGAGCACCAGGTGTGTTACGCGGTGAAAGCCAACAGTAACCTTGGTGTCCTTGGCCTGCTGGCGCAGCTGGGCTCGGGTTTTGATATTGTTTCTGGTGGTGAGCTGGAGCGGGTCCTGCGTGCCGGCGGCGACCCTAAAAAGACCGTTTTTTCAGGGGTGGGCAAACAGGACTGGGAAATTGCGGCGGCACTGGATGCCGGCATTGCCTGCTTTAACGTGGAATCCGCTTCGGAGCTCGTTCGTATCAATACAATCTCGTCAGAACGTGGCCAGATTGCACCCGTTTCCATCAGGGTCAATCCTGATGTGGATGCAAAAACGCACCCGTATATTTCAACGGGTCTCAAAGAGAACAAGTTTGGTGTCTCCATTACCGAGGCCGGTCGGCTCTACCGGTACATGAGGGAGCTGGCCAACGTCAGGGCTACCGGTATTGACTGCCACATCGGCTCACAGATTGTCAGCCTTGGCCCTTTCGAAGACGCCGTCAGGCGGATTGTTGCCCTGGTTGATGAACTGGCATCAGAAGGGATCGAATTTGACCATATCGACCTGGGTGGTGGCATCGGTGTCCGGTACAAGGATGAAGTGGCACTCGATATCGAGGACTACGCCAAAGCCACCCTGACAGCGCTTGGGAACAGGCGACCTGCCCTGTGGTTCGAGCCGGGCCGATACATGGTGGCCAATGCTGGTTGGCTGCTGACGCGCGTCATTACCCTGAAAGAAAACGAGGGCAAACATTTTGCCGTGGTGGATGCCGGCATGAACGACCTGATTCGACCATCGCTGTACGGGGCTTACCAGGGCATTGAACCTGTTGTAGCGCGCGGCGGCACAGCCACCAGTTATGACGTCGTCGGACCCATTTGCGAAACCGGGGACTTCCTTGGGAAATCGCGATTGCTGGACGTCAGGGAAGGTGACCTGCTCAGCGTCATGTCAGCCGGTGCCTATGGTTTTGTCATGAGTTCAAACTACAATACCCGTGGACGAGCTGCTGAGGTGATGGTCGACGGAGATGCAGCTGTCTGCGTTCGCCGCAGGGAAACCATTGACGATATTCTTGCCCTGGAATCCACGCTGGATACCTGAATGCGGCAGACCCGGCCAGCAGGTGGTTGAATAACACCCCGTTGACCCGCACTTGATATCCGGAACGCCGGGACGGTGGCAAGATGAGTTGTTTGCATAGACAGGTCTCCGGGGTAATCTAAAACCTGAACCAACAGAGGCGGCACCCTAACCGCTGTAATGAGACATGCTGATACGTTTTACCAAAATGCACGGGCTGGGCAATGACTTCCTGCTGCTGGACCTGATCTCCCAGGGATTCCAGATCAGGCCCGAACAGATCAGGGCACTCGCTGATCGGCGTCTGGGAGTCGGCTTCGACCAGTTGCTGGTTGTTGAACCACCCCGCGACCCCAACCTGGATTTCCGTTACCGCATCTTCAACGCCGACGGCACTGAAGCTGAGCAATGTGGCAACGGTGCACGCTGTTTTCTCCGGTTTGTCCGCGACCGTGGGCTGACAACCAAAACCGAGGTGTCGCTGGAGACCACCACTGGGGTCATCCACTGTCGGCTCGAGAGAGATGGCAACGTGACCGTCAACATGGGACAACCTTTACTGGAACCCGAACGAATACCGTTTGTTGCCGAATCAGCCGCGATTCTCTACCCGCTTGACGTTGAGCAGGCCGTTTGTCCGGACATGCGGCAGGTCGAGATTGCAGCTGTCAGTATGGGTAATCCTCACGCAGTCCTGACAGTGCCGGACACAGACAGCGCTCCCGTCAGCCAGTTGGGGCCCCTGATAGAATCCCACCCACGGTTCCCGAACCGGGTAAACGTCGGATTCATGCAGATTATTGACAGGTCACGTATTCGATTGCGCGTATTCGAGCGTGGTGTGGGCGAAACCCGGGCCTGCGGTACCGGAGCCGCCGCCGCTGTGGTAGCCGGCCGCCTGCAGGGCAAGCTGGATGAGACCGTGACCGTAACTCTGCCCGGTGGCAACCTGCGCGTCACCTGGCAAGGTGCAGACAGTCCCGTGATGATGACGGGCCCTGCCTGCCGGGTTTACGAGGGCAGGCTCCACCTGTAGCAAAAAGAAACGCAAGGCAAGGCAATGACAAGCAAAACCAGATCCTTACCCCAGGGAATCTCCGCGACAGAGGTGGCCGCCTTCCTGGAGGAAAACCCGGCTTTTTTTGAGGGTCGCGATGCCCTGCTGCTCAAGATGCAGTTGCCTCACGCGCACTCAACCAATAATGGCAAGGCGGTTTCCCTGGTCGAGCGCCAGGTTGCGCTGCTGCGTGAGCGCAACATGGAAACGCGACGCCACCTGGAAGAACTGCTGGATGCAGCAAGACAGAATGACGAGATTTTCAACAAGTGTCAGAAACTGGTGCTTGCCCTGATTGCAGCCAAGGATGTAAACGGCTTTTTCAAGGCGCTCGAAGACAGCCTGAAGCGTGATTTCAAAAGCCAGGCATACAGCGTGATTATTTTCAGCGAGTATGCCCACCAGATTAACCACTTCACCTCCAGCATTCCTGCTGCCAGCGCGGAGGAATATGTCGGGGGGTTGATGAAAAGCAGGACACCCTATCTTGGGGTATTGCGCGCCTCCGAACAGGACTTTCTGTTTCGGCATGCCAGTGCGCGGGTCAAATCCGCCGCGGTTCTCTCAATCAAGTCACGCAGGCAGCTTGCCTTGCTCGCCATAGGCAGTGACGATGCGAACTATTTCCGATCCGGCATGGGCACACTGTTCATCAGTTTCATCGCTGATGTGTTGGCGCGCCTGTTACCACGCTACGTTTATCTCGATCCAACCTGAATGTCCAGAAGGCAGCAGCAACTCGACACCTTCCTTTTGCACCTCGGCAATGAACGCGGGCTCTCGCCCAATACGGTGATGGGCTACGCGCGCGATCTTAATTTTCTCGAGGCATTCTGCGAGACAAACACTATTGTTGACTGGTCCGATCTGAAGGGTCATCACATCAGGTCATTTGTTGCGCTGTCCCACAGGCGCGGCAGCTCGGGCAAGACACTGCAACGCCGATTATCGTCCATACGAACGTTTTTCCATTTCCTGGTGCGCGAGAGCCTGGCAAAAGGCAATCCGGCACTGGATGTACAGGCACCAAAAACAGCACAGAAGTTACCCAGGACCCTGGATCCTGACCAGGTCTCAAGCCTCCTGTCACTGGCCGGTTCCACCTGGCATGCAACTAGGGACAGGGCAATCCTTGAGTTGTTTTACTCATCCGGCTTGCGCCTCTCTGAGCTGGTTGGGGCGGACCTTACCAGCCTTGATCCGGTTGAAGGCAGCATTCGGGTACTTGGTAAAGGTAGCAAGGAGCGACTGCTGCCTGTAGGATCACATGCGCTGGCCGCCCTTGAGGCCTGGCTAGAGGTGCGGGAAGACCTGCCAGGCAAGCGGCGGACCATCAGGGATACTGACGCACTTTTTCTCAGTGAGCGTGGTACCCGGCTCAATCCGCGTTCTGTCCAGGCACGTGTCAATCACTGGACCCGCGCCCAGGGCATCGCTGGCAGCGTACATCCACATATGCTGCGGCATTCGTTTGCCAGCCACTTGCTCGAGTCCAGCGGTGACCTTCGCGCCGTCCAGGAGTTGCTTGGCCACGCGGATATCTCCACAACGCAAGTCTACACGCACCTTAACTTCCAGCATCTGGCGGAGGTCTACGACAAGGCACACCCGCGTGCAAAAGCCGGACGAAAAGATGATTAAAGTTGTCGCGTTTGACCTGGATGATACGCTCTGGGACCCGCGACCCGTGATGATTCGAGCGGAAAAGGAGCTGGCTGCCTGGTTGACCACCGCTGTACCAGGATTCACTTACGACCCCGGCCAAATGCGTTCGATACGCCAACAGCTGCTCGAACAGGAGCCAGCACTGGCGGGCAAGCTAACGGAACTACGTTTGCGCGTGCTGAATGAGGCCCTGACCTGCCATGGCCTAACACCCTCGGATGCGGGAGCAACAGCAGCGGCCGCGATGGACGTTTTTCTTGCCTGGCGCAACCGGGTGGAGTTGTTTGGCGGCGCCCTGGGAGCCATCGAACGATTATCCCGCCGGTTTATCCTGGGGGCACTATCCAACGGCAATGCTGACATTCGCCGGGTTGGTCTTGATCGTCACTTCGCTTTCGCCTTCTCTGCTGAGCAAGTCGGAGCACCTAAACCTGATCACGCACTGTTCCACGCGGCCCTTGCGCATACCGGGGTCATGCCGGATCAATTTGTGTACGTGGGGGATGATCCCCATCTCGATGTCGATGCCGCCAAGCGAGCGGGTCTCTGCACTATCTGGGTGAAGCGCAACCAGGCCGCCAAGCCTGGTGAGACCGTCGCCGATCAGGTCGTCTCTGATGTGCGATTTGTACCTGAGGCAGTCGATCAGCTCATTGCTGACCGAACCTGAGACCCCCTGATCAGCGAGGGTATCAGGCTTCGGTTGCAGCCGAGGCAATAAATGCTTTGATGGCCGCGACGCTGGCGTCGAGCTTCGCCTTTCGCGTTGGCATACCCTCAAGGGCATCAAGCGTTGGGTGGTGCGCCCTGACACCTGGCAGTGCTGCCGTGATGGCCGACTCAAACTTGGCAGGATGGGCAGTCGCCAGGCAGAGAAGTGGCACACCGTCGCGCTGGAAGCGGCGACCTACAGTGATACCGACCGCAGTATGTGGATCAACCAGGTAATCACAGGATTCATAGAGTTGCCGAATTGTGTCAAGTGTCGTCTCATTATCTGCGGCACCCGCAACAAATGCCTCGTCAAAGTGCTCTGTATTGAACGGCAGCGATTGATAGCCACGCTCCAAAAATGACGTCATGAACTCCCGAACCTTGTCCGGTGACTGACCCAGCTTGTAGTACAGGTATCGCTCAAAGTTGCTGGCCACCTGGATATCCATGGCAGGACTCTGGGTGAAGTGCACTTCACCACGCCGATACTCGCCAGTATTGAAGAACCGGCAAAGAATGTCGTTTTGATTGGTGGCAAGCACCAGGCGGCCAATGGGCAATCCCATTCTTCTCGCACAGTAACCGGCAAATATATTGCCGAAATTGCCGGTTGGCACAGCAACATCGAACCGTTGGGGTTCACCCAGTTGGAAATAGGCGGAAAAATAGTAGACGATCTGGGCCAGAACCCGGGTCCAGTTGACAGAGTTTACAGCCGCCAGGTTGTACTGCTCCTTGAACGACAGGTCTGAAAAGACGACTTTCATCAGCGACTGACAATCATCAAAACTGCCTTCAATTGCGATGTTATGCACATTGTCGTCCAGGATGGTGGTCATTTGCAGTTCCTGGACGTGGCTCGTACGCCCCTCGGGGAACATGATAAAAATGTTGATATTCTTCTTGCCCCTGACACCGGCAATGGCAGCGCTCCCTGTATCGCCGCTGGTAGCGCCAAGGATATTCACGTCTGTGCCACGCTCGGTGAGAATGTACTCAAACAGGTTTCCCAGGAATTGCAGCGCCACATCCTTGAAAGCGAGGGTTGGACCATGGAACAGTTCCATGACATGCAACCCGTCAATCTCGTGTATTGGCACAACACGCGCATCGTCAAAAGTTTCATAACTGCGAGATACAATTTCCCGCAAGTCAGCAACAGGGATATCACCAATAAAACGCGACATGATTTCGGTCGCGAGTTCCGGGTAAGAAAGTGTGCGCCAACGAGGTAACTGGGCCGCGACGTCAGGCAGGGCTTCGGGAATCAGCAGACCACCATCATCTGCAAGCCCCATCAGGACCGCCTCCTTGAACGAGAGGCCGGTCACGTTACCGCGCGTGCTTTTATACTTCATCAGGGGGCGTTGTTGCCAAGGAGGGAAGGATTATAGAGTCTATCCCCGGTACTCACAAAGGTCTCCTGGACCCTGCAGGAGGGTCGCACAGCACCTTGCCTTTCACATACAACCGAACAGCCTGCAATCCCCGGGCAACAAACGCCAGCGCTGGCTGCCAATCTGGTTCGCTTTGGCCGGACAAATCCGGGAAATCCATGGCAAGAAAAAGGGCGCGGACGCGCCCCTGTTCACCTGAGCGAGGCGTCAGACCGCCTCGCCACCTGTCTCGCCCGTGCGAATACGGATGACATCGTCCAGGGTAGTGACAAAAATCTTGCCGTCACCCACCTTGCCTGTGTTGGCAGCACCGGTAATGGCTTCAATCACAGCATCCAGACTCTCATCCGAAATCGCGACTTCAATCTTCACCTTGGGCAGAAAGTCGACGACATACTCCGCGCCGCGGTAGAGCTCCGTGTGACCTTTCTGACGGCCGAAACCCTTGACTTCCGTTACCGTCATGCCCTGCACGGAGATTTCGGACAAGGCCTCGCGCACATCATCCAGCTTGAACGGCTTAATGATCGCTGTGACTAATTTCATGTGTTTTCTCCTTTGTCAGGATTGCCCCGATCCCGATTTGTTGTTCTGGGGGCAAAAGTATCCAAATTATCAAACGCTTTCCCTTTTTCAAAGTAGTCGTCAGCCCGGGGGGCAAATACTACCCTGTGCCGACAGCAACTCGCTTCGCCGGCTTTTGTGATGCCAGGGAAGCCGCTCCCTTGCAGGAGTAGCCCTCAAGACGCCACATGCTGCAACATCAACAGCATTGACCGTGCCAAGTTCATAAAATTCCATAAAATCAATGTGTTATAAGTTAACCGGCACATCTATCTGCAGCGCTTTGCACCTATTTGGTGCCGCGTGGCCATTTGAGGGCCACTAAGGTGCACTCTTACAGGGCGCAGGCTGACAGGTTTTGGGGTACAAGACTGACAGACCAACTGATTGCCAGGTGCAACCATACGCCATGAGCCGCAGATTTACACTACCATGACCGTCGCAAGAACCTATACGAGGGCGCAGATTGGTATCGAAGCACCGCTGGTCGTCGTTGAGGCGGACGTTGCCCAGGGACTGCCGCAGACCCTGATTGTTGGACTGCCGGAAACCACAGTCAAGGAGAGCAAAGACCGGGTGAGGGCTGCCATTCGAAACGGCGGATTTGGCTTCGCAGAGCAGCGGGCGACGGTGAACCTTGCACCTGCAGACCTGCCGAAGCAGGGCAGTCGCTACGATCTCGCCATTGCGCTGACACTGCTGGCAGCAAAGGACCTACTGCCTGCAGAATCACTGCGTGGCGTGGAGGTCATGGGTGAACTGGCACTGGATGGTAGTCTCCGGGCAATTAAGGGCGTACTGCCCGCTGTGATGGCAAATGCAGATACGGCACGTGTACTGATTGTTCCGACGGGCAACGCCACTGAAGCAGCCCTGGCCCGCAACAGGAATGTGCGGATGGCAGCTTCACTCGGTGATGTGGTTGCCTACCTGCGGGGCGACATCACGCTGCCAACGCCGCTGGAGCCCCCAGCCAGTAGAGGGCAACCGCCACAGCCAGCCCTCTCGGACGTCAGGGGCCAGGGACTTGCCAAACATGCTCTTCGAATTGCTGCCGCCGGTGCACACAATCTGCTGCTGGTAGGTCCGCCGGGAACCGGCAAGACCATGTTGGCCAGTCGGCTGCCTGGCCTGCTGCCACCGTTATCGACTGCAGAAGCCCTGGAGCTTGCCTCACTACAGTCGATTTCACGCCGGGGTTTTGATCATTCGGGATTTGGTATTCGACCATTTCGCAGCCCACACCACACAGCGTCAGCCGTGGCGCTGGTGGGGGGAGGCAACCCACCGAAGCCCGGTGAAATATCTCTGGCTCACAACGGCATCCTGTTCCTGGATGAGCTGCCGGAATTTGCCAGGCAGGTATTGGAAGTGTTGCGGGAACCGCTGGAATCAGGCCGGATAATGATATCCCGGGCAAACCATCAGGTCGCCTATCCCGCGCGTTTCCAACTTGTTGCGGCCATGAATCCATGCCCCTGCGGCTTTTATGGGCATGATCCAACGCGCTGTCATTGCAGTCTTGATCGTATCGAGAAATACCGGAGTCGGGTCTCGGGCCCCCTCATGGACCGCATTGACATTCACGTTGATGTGCCGGCGCTTCCCATGGGTGCGTTTTCCGATGCCTCCCTGCAACCGGAGGTCAATGAGCATCGCCGGTCAGTGGACATTGTCGCGCAAGCGAGGCACATGATGGTGGCGCGGGCCGGTAAGCTGAATGCACATCTCACGGCAGCGGAAACCACCAAAAGCTGCCCGCTCAGTCACAGTGACCAGCTTTTGTTGGACCGCGCTGTTCACAAGCTCGGCCTGTCAGCGCGGGGCTACTTCAAGGTGCTGAAGGTTGCCAGGACCATCGCGGACCTGGCCGGTTGCGAACACATAGAAACAACACATCTTGGGGAGGCCATGGCATTCCGGGGAATGGTCGAATCCGGCCAGACATGAACAAACTCACATTGACATCGCCGATCCGCCTGGTGCGGCCTCGGGCTATTGTGCCTGGGAAACCATGTAGTCGGTAACGGACCTGAGCTCATCATCCGAACAGGTAAAGCACATGCCTTTGGCGGGCATACCCGGGGCCAGTCCATTCAGCACACTGCCATAGAGGACATCAATACCCTTGTCGATCCGGGGTGCCCATTGCGCCACATCACCTAACTTGGGTGCACCGGCAACACCGATAGCATGACAGGTAGCGCAGGCCTGGTTATAGATATCTTCCGGGCTCTTGGCGCCACTCGCGGCCGCAACTTCAGTTGACGCACTCCCGCTGGCACAGTCTTCGCCCTGGATACAAACGGTACCGACCTTCTTGATGCGCTCTGCGATGCTCTCCTTGACCGTCGTGGCCCCAACAAACTGCACGCAGCCTGCTGTGAAGACACCTGCAAGCACTAACATCCAAAAGTTTTTCACAACTACTCCTGCCTTGCGTTTCCGCCCTGAATTTCGCGCCGTAGTATAACTGACATCAGATTCGAAGTATTCCATCTGCCGTCAACCTCGCCCACCATTCCAGGCGCCGTCTTCAACAACGCGGTTGGGTGAGAACTGGAATACGTTTGACGTACCGGCTTCGATCACAGACTGCTCGGATACAAGCGTCAGAATTGAATGTTCCCGGAACTCGCCCAGTGAATCCACCCCAACATTCACCATGGTGCTTCGCAGCTTGTACAGTGTTGTGTTCAGCACCTCGGCGGTCGAGCCAACCAGGGGTACGTAAGCGTCAACCCCTTCTTCAAACACCAGATCACGGGTGCCCATTTCTTCACTATAGCGCTGCCAGTTCTGTGCACGCCTTGTGCCTTCCCCCCAGTAGGGTTTGTACATCTGGCCATTGATTGAGGTCTTGGGGGTGGGGCTTTCTTCGGTCATGGCGAAGTATCGCCCCATCATGACGAAGTCGGCCCCCATCGCGAGTGCAATGACGATCTGTGTGTCGTTAGCGAGCCCACCATCAGAACAAATGGGGATATAACGACCGGTTTTCTCAAAATATGCATCCCTGCGGGCGACAACTTCCAGCAGCGCTGATGCCTGTCCCCGACCAATACCTTTTTGCTCACGGGTGATGCAGATGGATCCACCGCCTATGCCTACCTTGATGAAATCCGCACCAGCCTGCTCAACCAGGAAGTCAAAACCCTCCGCCGAAACGATATTACCCGCCCCAATAACCACCTCGTCACCATGATGCTCCCTGATCCACCGGATGCCATCCGCCTGGTATTCATTGAAGCCATCCGAGGAGTCAAAACACAGAACATCAGCACCCGCAGCGAGCAGGGCCGGAACCCGTTGCTGGTAGTCATGGGTGTTGATCGCCGCGCCGACGCAGAGTCGCTTGGAGTCATCCAACAGTTCGAGCGGGTGGCGCCGGTGGTCCTCATAGTCTTTTTTGAACACCAGCGCGGTCAGGTGGCCCGTTTCATTGAGGATCGGCAGACAATCTTTCTTGTGTTTGTGCAACAGCTGGTTGGCTTCCCGGAGGCTGATGCCCTCACGGCCATAAATGACGTCGCCAATCGGTGTCATATGTTCTCCAACCGTATGCGAGAGATCATCTTCGTACTGCCAGAAATCCTGATCGGTGATAATCCCGATCAACCGGCCTGTTGCCGTGCCATCATCGGTCACCGGTACTGTTGAGTGACCTGTTCTCGTCATGAGTTCGATAACCTCTTCCAGGGTCCGCTCGGCTGTTGTGTTGGAGTCGCTCTGGACAAAACCTGCCTTGTGGGTCTTCACCTGTCTCACCATTTCCGCCTGGCTCTCAACCGGCTGGGAACAGAAGATGAAGCTCAGTCCACCCTGGCGGGCAAGCGCTATCGCCAGCCTGGCACCGGATACCGATTGCATGCAGGCAGAGACAACCGGAATGTTGATCTTGAAGCGAGGTGGTTGGTTCGGTTCTACCGCCGACAGGGGTGCCGACAGATCAACCTGATCAGGTCGCTGGCCCTTTCGTGTCAACCTTGGAATCAACAGGTATTCCGAAAAGGTACGGGAAATGTCATCAAGAATCGTCGCCATTTAGGACTCCTTGTCTGAATTTGAGAGCGTAGGCGAAAGCGCACGAAACACCGTCGGAGCCTCTCCGAGGGGTGGACAGGCAGGCAAGTGCGTGTACTGGTTGAAACTGGAGGGGAAACCTGTGGTTTCCGCTGGGAGGTGTTTTCGCCATGGCGGATTCTACGAAATACCCCCTGGGGTTTCAAACCGAAACAGCGCGAATCAACACCAACAGCTTGTCCTGACGCTGAATTAAGCTTTCATTTGCGGGAGGAAAAGCGCAATAATTAAGCCAATACTTTAGTTAATGTTCTTAACATATTGATATAAGTATAAAAATTCGTAAGATACGGATGATCATGAGCTGGCGCGACCTGTATGAACAAATCCGAACTCATCAAACGAATGTCCGACCGGCTGGACCAGCTAAGTGCCCGGGACGTGGACCTCGCGGTACACACGATTATCGAAGTGATGTCAGAAAGCCTTGCGGCAGGGGAGAGGATCGAAATCCGCGGGTTTGGCACCTTCTCCAATCACTATCGCAAACCCAGGACCGTTCGCAATCCGAAAACGGGTGAAGTCGGCATCTTCAAGCCAGGCAAATATGTGCCCCACTTCAAACCAGGCAAAGAACTGAAACAGCGTGTTGACGAATCACGCGAGCAGGAAAAACTGTAGGCCCCGGCCCTAATCAGACGCCAATGCGGCCCTTTCTTTCCCGATCAGAAAATCTACCACGCGCAACATGTTCGCATTGCTGCCCGCCATGGCGCTTTCGACCCGGTACTTGCCGTTAACGACCAGGGTTGGAACACCCCGGGCCCGATAGGCTCGCCCCAGGGCTTCTGCCTGTTGCACGCTTGCACGTACCCCGAAAGACGCATAGGTCTTGGCAAAATCGACCGGATCTACACCATATTCACCAAAAAACTTTGCCATCAGTTCGGGATCATTCAGTCGCCGCCGTTCCATGTGAATTGCCCTGAACACAGGGGTGTGCATGGTGTCCAGGACATTCAGCGCTTCCGAGGTGTAGTAAGTCTGGGCGTAGACCTGGTAATCGCGATTCCAGACTGCTGGCGTGCGTTTGAAGACCACGTCTTCAGGCAGGCTGCTCTTCCACTGGTTGATCATTGGCTCGAACTCAAAACAGTGCGGGCAGCCGTAGGAGAAGTACTCAGCAACCTCTATCTTGTTCGGCGTACGTGTCTTGACCGGGATCTGCAACTCAACATAGTGTGTGCCTTCCTCAAAGGCTTCTGCCGCCGCGTTTCCGCTGGCGAACAGCAGCAGGCCAAACATTACTCCAAGTGCAAGACGATTCATTGTGTGGTTCCTGCGAAGTGATTCAGCGCGATACGGCATTTCCGTACCACAGCATTTTGGACCGCAAACCAGCGCCAGATGTTCCCTATTGCAGTCCCCGAATGTAACTTGCCACCGCGGCAATTTCCTCATCACTCAGGTCCATCGCAACCGTGCGCATCATGCGGGAGTCCCCGTCATTTTTACGCTCGCCGCTCCTGAACATATTGAGTTGGGAAACGGTATATTCCGGCCACTGCCCCGACAGAACTGGAAACTTCGCAGCATTGTTACCTTTACCGTTTGGCATATGACAGGCGGTACAGGCGGCCACGTTCTTGCGTGCTATACCTGCCCGGTAAATGGTTTCACCCAGCTCAACTTTCTCCGGATCCGCCGCACCACGCGCGATGGGCTGACCTGCATAAAAAGCTGCAATGTCCTCAAGATCCTGTTCTGACATATTGTCCAGTTGACCTGCCATCACAGCGACGGGTCGCGCCCCGCTCTTGATGTCATTCAACTGTTTCAGCAGGTAGTTGTAATGTTGACCGCCAATATTGGGAAACGCACCGGCGGGGCTGTTACCATCGGAACCATGGCAGGCGCCGCAGGCGACAACCAGTCCCTCTGCCCGCGATGCGTCGCCCTGTGCCAGCACAGGATGGGAGAAAATAACCAGAATGGCGCCAAACAATATTTTATACATGCCCGATACTTCCTGGGTTGGTTCGCTGATTTTGTGGCTAAAATTGAGCGCACATTATATAACAATCTGTACCTGATGGCTCGCGAGTCGATGAGCAAAAATCTGCATGACTGAAAATCTTGATTTTACCGAGGCTACTTTCCTCAAGAGCGCCGCAGCCCTGGCACAGTGCCCACCAGATGTCGGCCGCGAGGTGGCTTTTGCGGGCCGCTCCAACGCGGGCAAATCCAGCGCCATCAACTACCTGACCGGGCAGGCAAAGCTGGCCCGCACCAGCAAAACACCAGGCCGGACCCAGCTCATCAACTTCTTCAGCTTGAACGACAACTGCCGACTGGTCGACCTTCCTGGCTACGGTTATGCCAGAGTGCCGGAGGCGGTACGTGCTGCGTGGCACAGGCATATCGACGATTACCTGCGGAATCGTCCCTCACTCGCCGGATTGGTGCTGGTCATGGATATCAGGCATCCGCTGCGGGAATTTGACCAGATGATGCTCGACTGGTGTCTGGAGACCAACCTGAACCTGCATCTGTTGCTGACCAAGTGTGACAAGCTGAAGCGCGGGGCTCAGAATGCCGTGCTCCTGCAGGTCCGCAGGCAGCTTTCAGCCGGGATGTCTGTTCAGCTCTTTTCCTCCAGCCACAAGCAGGGGCGGGATGAACTGGTTGACGTGCTGAATCACTGGCTGACCGACCTTTAATAAATCTTGTTGCAAGCTCCAGAATACTTCCACTATTTTTTCTTCCCTGGTCCCGGAACTTCTCTACACTAGCTGAGTCGAACTTCTTGAATCTCTGATCTATTGAGTTTCGGCAGCAAAACTTCGGTAATTTTCTCCCCCAAAAGAACCGAAGTCATAGGCCCCGGCTACTCCCTCCCCAACAGGTAGCCGGGGCCTTTCTTTTTCGCCCTGCAGCCAACATCAGGCAGAAAGAAAAGCCTAATGCGCTGCATCCCAGTTGCTGCCAACGCCTGTTTCCACAACCAGCGGAATGGACAGACTCGCGGCCCCACCCATCAGGTTTGCCAGTTCGGCAACAACCCCATCTACCGCCTCTGTACCCACTTCCAGCACCAGTTCGTCGTGTACCTGCATGATAATTCTTGCGTCCACACCCGATTCCTGCAGCCACCGGTCAACCTGGATCATGGCGCGCTTGATGATGTCCGCCGCGCTCCCCTGCATGGGTGCGTTGATTGCGGTACGCTCGGCCGCCTGACGACGCTGGAAATTGCTTGCCGTGATTTCTGGCAGATACAGCCTGCGACCAAAAATGGTTTCCACAAATCCTTGCTCTGCCGCCAGACGGCGGGTCTGGTCCATGTATTGGCGAACACCCGGATATTTTTCAAAATACCGATCAATGTACTCCTGGGCATCACCGCGGCCGATTCCCAACTGCCGCGCCAGGCCAAACGCCGACATGCCATAGATCAGGCCAAAATTGATGGCTTTGGCGCTACGGCGCTGGAAATCCCGAACGTCATCAATCGCAACACCAAACACCTCGGAGGCCGTTGCCCGATGGATGTCCTCACCCTGGTTGAAGGCACGAACCAGGCCCTCGTCGCGGGACAGGTGCGCCATAATCCGCAGTTCAATCTGGGAGTAGTCAGCGGCAACAAGCTGGTATCCCGGGGCGGCAATAAATGCCTTTCTGACCTTGCGACCTTCTTCCGTCCGGATCGGAATGTTTTGGAGATTGGGGTCCTGGCTGGAGAGTCGACCTGTCGCCGCTACAGCCTGGTGGTAGGATGTATGGACGCGACCCGTGCTGGCGTGTACCTGTTTCGGCAACTGGTCAGTATAGGTCGACTTGAGCTTGCTCAGGCTTCTGTAGTCCATGATGACCCTGGGTAACGGGTAGTCCAGGGCAAGTTCAGACAGGACGTTCTCCGCAGTTGACGGTTGGCCTTTCGGTGTCTTGCGCAACACCGGCAATTTGAGCTTCTCGAAAAAGATGTGCTGCAACTGTTTGGGGCTGCCAAGGTTGAACTTCTCACCGGCGAGTTCATAAGCCTCCTCGGTGAGCGTTTCCATTCGCTCTGCCAGCTCTCGACTTTGCTCCCTGAGCAATCCGGTATCGAGCAACACCCCATTACGCTCAATACGGGAAAGTACTGTGACCAGCGGCAGTTCAATCTCTTCAAACACCCGCTTCAGACCCGGCTCCCCGGACAGCCTGGGCCAGATGGCTTCATGGAGGCGCAGGGTGACGTCCGCGTCCTCAGCCGCATAGTGTCCTGCCTGCTCGAGGGGAACCTGGTTAAAAGTCAGCTGTTTGGCACCTTTGCCGGCAACCTCCTCAAAGTGGGTTGTGCCAAGACCGAGATACTTGAGTGCCAGGTCATCGAGGTTGTGCCTGGACGCCACGCTGTTCAGTACATATGACTCAAGCATGGTGTCGTATTTGACACCACGCAGCGTCACGTCATAGCGGGCAAGCACGCTCATGTCGTACTTGAGATTCTGCCCAACCTTGGCACGGGTCTCGTCTTCGAGCAGCGGTTTCAGTTTGGTGAGGACCAACTCCCTTGACAGCTGATCCGGGGCGCCCGGGTAGTCGTGGGCACAGGGCACATAGGCTGCACGCCCGGGTTCAACGGCAAACGAGACGCCAACCAGCTCTGCCTCGATGTAATCAAGACTGGTCGTCTCAGTGTCAAATGCAAACAGCGTTGCAGCACCCAGTCGCTCCAGCCAGGTATCCAGGTCAGCCTCATCCAGCAACGTCTCGTACTGCGTGGCATTTTTCTCTGATGTGTCCGCTGATGCGCCAAGCTCTTCCGCCCACTGTTTGAACTCATATTCGGTAAAGAGGGCGCGCAACGCCTCTGTGTCTGGCTCGGACTGACGCAGGTCTGGCAGTGCATGCGGCAGTTCAACATCCAGTCGGATGGACGTCAGCTCTTTGGAGAGGGGCAGCGTGGGTATGGCTTCGCGCAGGTACTCACCAATCTTGCCACCGATTTCATCAGCATGTTCAATCACACCATCCAGCGTCTCATACTCACCCAGCCACTTGACCGCAGTTTTGGGTCCACACTTGGGCACACCGGGAATATTGTCGGAACTGTCACCAACCAGTGCCAGGTAGTCGCGGATCTGGTTCGGACGCACGCCAAACTTCTCTACCACGCCCGCTTCATCCAGCAGGGTGTCGGTCATGGTGTTGATGAGTGTCACGCGCTCATTGACCAGTTGCGCAAGATCCTTGTCACCGGTTGAGATCAGCACATCCAGCCCCTCATCAACCGCCTGGTCTGCCAGCGTACCGATGACATCATCAGCTTCAACACCGTCCACGATGATCAGGGGAACACCCATGAAACCTATGATTTCCTGGATTGGCGCTATCTGCTGGCGCAGGTCATCAGGCATTTTTTCGCGGTTGGCTTTGTACTCGGGATAAAGGTCGTTGCGGAAGCTCTTGCCTTTTGCGTCGAAAACCACGGCAATATGGCTGTCGGGATAGTCGGCCATCAGGCGCCGAATCATGCTGATGACACCCTTGATGGCTCCCGTTGGCTGACCTTTGGTGCTGACCAGCTTGGGCAGTGCATGAAAGGCCCTAAAGAGGTAGGATGAACCGTCTATCAGAACGACCGGGTATTCCTTTTTCATCGAGTCGAACACTCCTTAACGAGACCTAGCAAGATACTGTGAACCGCTTCATTTTACCAATGCTCGCCATCGCCCTTGTCGCCCACCCTGGCTTGTCGGCCATAGCGGAAGAACGCTACCTGCCACCTGCCGAAAGTGCCGCAGACGATATAGAAATTGTTGTGGGTGAAGACCGCACGATCTTCGAATATCGAACCAACGGTATTCTGACAATGATCAAGGTGGTACCGGAGAAGGGCAAACCCTACTACATGGTGCCCGCTGACGGTTCTGCCCATTTTGAGTCACTTGACCACAGCAAGCGGCTTTATCCGTCGTGGGTTTTGCTGGAGTGGTGACTGATGGCGGTTTTTACAACCTTTTCTGAGTCGGCGCTTGAGCGCTACCTTGTCATGTATGGCATCGGCGATCTCAAACATTATGAGGCCATTCCCGGTGGCATTGAGAACTCCAACTATTTTGTCACGCTGGAAAATGGCGACCAGACTTTTGAGTTTGTGCTGACCATTACCGAAAACCTGTCGTTTGAGGAAGCCCCCTTTTTCAACAACCTGTATTCAGAACTTAGCCGAAAAAACCTGCCGGTACCCAACCCCGAACGCACGCTGGACGGCATGACCAGCACAATATTCTGCGGGAAACCGACCTGGCTTTTTCCACGCCTGCCTGGCACCCATCCGGAAACTGTATCCAGGGCCCAGTGTGAGGCCATTGGCGCCGCACTTGCTTCAATCCACCTGTCAACAGGCGGCATCAAGTATGAAAGGGCTAATCCGTACAATCACGCCTGGGTAACCTCAACCCTCGACCAGGTATCACGTCTTGTTTCGAGCGCAGACCTTGAGAGATTCCACCGGGTCGCGGACGAATACAACCGTTTTGTAGCCTCGGACAGCCTCCCGGCAGGTATCATTCACGGCGACCTGTTTCGCGACAACACCCTCTTTGAAGGTGACGAGTTGACAGGCATTATCGATTTCTACCATGCCTGTCGTGACTATTATGCGCAGGATTTGGCCATTACCATTAACGACTGGTGCACCGAAGCTGATGGGTCAACCGCCGCAGATCGACTGTCCGCTCTCCTCGCGGGATATAACCGGGTTCGGGTGCTGAGTGCCGCCGAGACAGCAGCTTTGCCCGAGCTTCGGAGATTTGGTGCACTGAGATTTGCACTAACGAGGCTGTTGAGTGGCAGCGGCGGATCACACCTGAAAGACCCCAGTGAGTTTACCAGACTGCTGGACGCGCTCGACTGAGGTAATACCCACCGCGCGAACCTCAGCTCGCGTGCAGATAGAAAATGCTGAACCAGCCGTCGGGATCCTGCCAGACCTTCTGGTTCACAAAGCCCGCGGCACTGGTCATGGCTTCAAACTCGGCCCGGGCGTATTTGTATGAGTTCTCCGTGTGAATGCGTTCTCCTTTCACCAATTCAATCTGCTCACCACAGACACTGACTGCCTGGTCCCGTTGACTGACCAGGAACATCTGGATGCAACCCTGAACTGGATCGTACCGCGCCATGTGCTCAAACGCGTCAAGATCAAAGGTTGCGTCATATACCCGGTTCAGGTGTTCCAGCACATTCAGGTTAAAAGCCGCGGTCACTCCGGCGCGATCGTTATAGGCACGATGCAGCACCGCCTCATCCTTTTTCATGTCAACACCAATCAGCAGCGCTCCGTCACTGCCAAGCTGTTTGTTCACCTTGGAGAGAAACTCTGCCGCGTCTGCGGGAGTGAAATTGCCAATACTCGAACCGGGGAAAAATCCTACTTTCCGTCCCGGCAGCTGGAACGGCAAATGAAAGTCGTGGGTGTAATCGATACAGGCCGCATGTACCGCGAGCCAGGGGTATTCCCGATCAATCTCCTCAGCCGCCCGGGCCAGGTACTCCCGGGATATATCGAGCGGCGCATAAGCACTGGGGCGCAGGGTTTCGAGCAGCAGACGAATCTTTTCACTGCTGCCGCTGCCGTATTCAATAAGAACCACCTCGCTGCCAATCAGCTGCTTCAGGGTCTGGCGCAGGTCTTTCAGCAGGTTGATTTCCGTTCTGGTCGGATAATATTCCGGTTGCCGGGTGATCTCGGTAAACAGCTCAGAGCCTCTTTCATCATAAAAGAACTTTGGCGGTATGGCTTTCTGTTCCTTGCCGAGTCCTTCGAGCAACTGGCTGGTGACATCCTCGGGTTCCGGAAGTTGATCGTAGAAACGCAAGCTGGCCTTCTGACTCAAACTGTCTTCCCCATATGGTAGTCGTCAGATGCCAGCCTTATTCCGGAGAACTGCCATCTGTCTTTCGGATAAAAAAAGTTTCGGTAGCTGGGACGGATATGGTCAGCTGGCGTTGCACAGGAGCCTCCGCGAAGTACCAGCTGGTTTGCCATAAACTTGCCGTTGTACTCACCCAGTGCACCGGAAAAGGGTGAAAAGCCTGGATAAGGGCCATAACTCGACTGGGTCCATTCCCACAGGTCACCAAACATCTGTTGCAGGCCGGGTGACGCGTCAGCAGGACACGGATGGTGTATTGCTGAGTCGGCAAAGTTGCCGGCAACCGGAAGGTTTGCTGCGGCGACTTCCCATTCCGGTTCAGTCGGCAGGCGATAACCCGCCCAGCGTGCGTAGGCATCAGCCTCGTACGCGCTCACATGGGCAACCGGGGCTTCATCCTGCAGCGGCCTCAGCCCACCCAGCGTGTATTCAAACCATCTGTTACCGTCCCGCCGCCAGTAGAGCGGTGCCTGCAGGGGTTCGGTGGGATGATTCACCAGGCTCCAGGCATCAGAGAGCCATAACTCGGCGCGTGCATAGCCCCCATCCTCCATAAAGGCGAGGTACTCTTGATTGGTGACTAGCCGACTGGCAAGCGCAACATCCCTGATTAGCACCCGGTGCCGCGGGGATTCGTTGTCGAAACAGAAGTGGTCCTTCGCCGGTTCGGTGCCAATCTCATAGATGCCCCCATTCAAATTGGCAAAGGAAAGTTGAGACGCGGGCCTTTTGACAGCATCGGCGCTTGCCACATAAGGCGGTGCGAGGGGGTTGGTACCGAGGTTGTACTTGAGGTCTGTCAGGAGCAGTTCCTGATGCTGTTGTTCGTGATTCAGCCCGAGGGTCACGCGAAATGCCATATCGTCGTTCATGGGCGCAGCCAGCAGTTTTGCCATGGCCGCATCGACATGCTGACGATAGGACATCACTTCCGAAACCGTAGGTCTAGACAGAAATCCACGTTTTGCCCGTGGAAATGGTTTGCCAACGCCATTGTAGTATGAGTTAAAGAGTGTCTCGAAGGATGCGTCAAACGGCTGGTAGTCCGGCAGGCCAGGCTTCAGGAGGAAAGTTTCGAAGAACCAGGTGACATGCGCCAGGTGCCACTTAGGCGGGCTGGCGTCATCCATCGGCTGGACAACATAGTCTTCAATTTCGAGCGGTTCGCACAGCCGCACACTTTGTTCTCGTATCCGGTGATAGGTTTCCGCCAGGCTTTCGATTGGTCGCGGCATTGATGCTCCTGGACGACAGCAGTTCCGGGACTACATAAGGCTCTGCATGATCGTGGCGATATTCGCTTCGCTATGGGGAGTCTTGATAAAACCGGCATATCGGCCGTCCGGGTTGATGACGACAATGCTGGCAGAATGATCAACAAGATAGGACCCCGCTGTGGGTCCGGGCACCTTGCCAAATGCTATGTTCACTTGCGTGGCCAGTTTGACAATCTGGTCAAATTCGCCCGTATAGCCAATAAACGCCGGGTTGAAGGCTGGCACATACTGCTTGAGCTGCGCCGGGCTGTCCCGTTCCGGGTCCACCGATACCATGACAACCTGTGGATCGACGTCAAGCTTCTCAACCGCCCTGGCAAGGACACCCATTGTAGTTGGGCAAATATCGGGGCAGAAGGTGAAACCAAAAAAGAGCAAGGACCATTGGCCTTTCAGATTGTCGATATTAACCGGCGTACCATCCTGATCCAGCAATGAAAAATCTTCGATGAGGCGGGGGTTCTCAAAACGATAGAACCCAAGGGCCGCGTACTGTTCTTCGGAAAGCCCGCGGGTTGAAAAGAAAGAGTAGAAGAAAAGGCCAAGTATCAGGGCGATAAAACCGGCGATTCCCACCAGGGTATTCCGAACACCAACGCTCATGACTGTAACGCCAGGTAATTGACTGGCAAGAGCCAGTGATCAAGCAGAAGGGCAATAAAAAGCGCCATGAGGTAAACGATGGAGTAGCGGAAAGTCTGCATGGGTGCACGTCGGTTCTTGCCAATAAGCAACACAATGCTCCAGTACAGGAAACCGGCACCAAGCACGATGGCGGCACCAAAATAGAGCAGGTTGCTCATACCAATTATGTAAGGCAGGAAGGTGACCAGCACCATGATGATGGTATAGAGCAGGATATGAAACTTTGTGTAACGTTCACCATGGGTGACGGGCAGCATGGGAATGTCCACCTTCCTGTACTCTTCTACGCGGTCGATGGCCAGAGCCCAGAAGTGGGGCGGTGTCCAGGCAAAAATAATCAGCACCAGCAACAATCCGCCACTGTCAATGGAGCCGGTGACCGCCGTCCAGCCAAACAGCGGTGGTGCCGCACCAAAAAGCCCGCCTATCACAATATTCTGGGGTGTGGCCCGCTTGAGATACATGCTGTAAATCATGCCGTAACCTATCCAGGAGGCAAGATTGAGCCAGGCCGTGAGTGGGTTAACCAGCAGAGCCAGTATGGCGATGCCAAGCACACCGGTTACTCCAACAAACATGTAGCCCTGGAGGGGTGTGACCCGGCCACGGGCGACGGGGCGATTACGCGTACGCGCCATTTCCTGGTCAATTCGGAAGTCCACCAGGTGATTCAGGGCCGCTGCTGAACCGGCAACCAGTGCGACGCCCAGATTGCCAAACAGCAGGATGTCCCAGCTGACCATGCCCGGAGTAGCCAGGAACATGCCAACCAGGGTGCATAGCAGCATCAGCAGCACAACCCGGGGTTTGCACATTTCCAGGTAATCCCGCCAGCTGACGGCGACTTGACTTTGAATTTGTTCGGACATTGGGTCTATCTTGTTTCCGTAGGCGCGCATGTTACCGAAATCTGCCGCGCATTCCTAACCGATGTTGGACAGCTTGAGCAGGTGTTTCAGATCCTTGAGTATTGCCTTCCCATCCTGGTCCGGTGTGTAAAACATGATGACGTTGCCGTTGGGGTCAACCAGGAACAGATGACCGTCAACCGTGGAAAGGCCTGTACCCGTCTCAAGCGCTGGTAGAAGCCGATCCGTATTCATTTGCCTGATCAGCATCTCTGGATAATCGCTTTCCAGCCGGTGCCGCAACTCAGGTTGGTTACCTATGATAAAAGCCCGCTGCAGCCTTTCCGCGTCTTTGCCCAGCGCTATGTTGATCTGGCGCGCCAGGTACAGACCGTGTGCACAATTTGATTCCATCTCGCAAGCTGACTCGCTTGTCATCAGGAGGGTCCATTTGGGAGGTAAGGCCAGTGCCCCACCCAGTCCCAGCGCTTCAACCTGGAACACCGGTTCAATCAAGGTACCCTGGTTGGTGGTGCCGCTGGGGGCAAACTGTGGAAAGAAAAAGAAGAGCGCGTAGGCAGCACAAAGCGGCACAATAGCGATCGACGCCATGACGAGCAGGCTGATTCGGCTGCGCCTGCGAGCCGTGAAGTCAATTTCCCTGGATTCAGTTGCCATGTTTTTGATCCGATCTTGTGAACAGTGAAGGGAAGCTGAACGCTGTCCATGCGATGACCACGGCACAGGCCATCATGAACCACTGTACCGCGTAACCGCGGTGTTTTTCCGGCTGCATAACCGTGACGGGCCAATATCTTGGTAATGCGTTCTGGTCACTTTCTTTCAGGCGCACCACAAAAGGCGCGAGCATAATGCCGGATACGGCCTGAATGAGACCGGGGTCTGCCATTTGGACAATCACATGCCCGGCACCCGGCGCAGCATAACCAGCTGGATTTTCCCGGACGTCATTATTGGGTTCGTCAGCAATGTCAATGTAGCCGGTAGCCGGGGCGTCAGTTTCGAGTTCCGGAATCTCTGCTGCGACTTCCCGATTGATGCCCATTGGAACAAAACCCCGATTGACCAGAAAGGTCATGCCACTCTGCTGGTCAGAAAACGGTACCAGTACCTCGAAGCCAACCTTGCCGTTCAATACGCGATTATCCAGCAAGAAGATCTGTTCCGCGAGATAGAATCCCGTGGCAGTAACGGCCACACCCTGAAGGTCCTGGCGATTTGCCATATCCAGGCTGGCAAGGGAAACGGGCGCCGCTTGCTGGCGGGCCTGGCTGGCCGCGAGCATGGCAATCTTTTCCTTCTCGCGGTCAAGCTGCCAGAGTCCCAGACGAAAAAACAGTGCGAGGCACACCAGGCTGAAGACTGTCACCTTCCAGTTAAAGCGCAAACCGTGGGAGAGCCTCCGTCGTATCAATTAGCGTCACACAATCGTAAGATCGCACTATGTGGTTAAAGATCCTCATTGTCGTACTTTTTATTGCGAACCTGGGCGCACTGGGTACCGCGCTCTACACTTTGCTTGTGGATCAGGGCAGGGGAGGCAAGCGCACCGCCAATCTGCTCCTCGTCAGAGTCTCGCTGGCAGCGCTCTTGTTGGTTGTTGTGGCCTTTGGTGTCTGGAGCGGCCAGTTGGGCGTCTCCTCCCCCTGGCATTAGCAAGCGCTCGTTTCTTTCCTGATTGGTCCTGAACAACCGGACCTTGCGCCGGGCGTCGCTGCACCCGGCGTGATCACCGTTTAACTGCCCAGTACGTACACAAACAGGAACAGGCCGAGCCAGACAACGTCAACAAAGTGCCAGTACCAGGATGAGGCCTCAAAGCCGAAGCAGTCGTCCGATGAGAAATGGCCTTTGCGCGCCCGGAAGAACATGATAATCAGCATGAAGGTGCCAAGCGTCACATGAGCGCCGTGAAAGCCCGTGAGCATAAAGAAGGTTGTACCGTAAATACCGGCATTCAGCGTCAGTCCCAACTCGGAATAGGCATGGTGATACTCATATGCCTGCACACACAGGAATACCAGACCCAGCACAATGGTCAGCCCCAGCCAGTTGACGAGCTTCTTCCGGTTGTTTTCCTTGACGCCATGGTGGGCGAAAGTGATGGTGACACTTGAGGTTACCAGCAGTATGGTGTTGAGCAGCGGCAGTCCCCAGGGACTGATCAACTCTTTGGGACCAGGGAACTTGGAAGGGTCTGGTGTATCCATCATGGGCCACACCGGTTTGAAGTCCGGCCACAACATATCCGACGGTCCCCGGTTACCTTCGCCAGCGAGCCAGTCGACATTAAAGACGCGAATGTAAAAGAGTGCACCGAAGAAGGCACTGAAGAACATCACTTCCGAGAAGATAAACCAGCTCATGGCCCACACATATGACCTGTGCATCTGGTTGCTGTAGAGCTTCTTGTGATTTTCCTCGATGACGGAGGCGAACCAGTAAAACAGGGTTGTACCCATAATCAGGCCGCCGGCCAGCAGGATCCAGATACCGAGCGAGCTTTCCACCCCGGCCGTCATATGGTTCAGGATGGTACCTATTCCGTACACGGTCAGGAAAAGGCCGAGGGATGCAAAAATCGGCAGTTTGCTGTTGTGCGGAACGTAGTAGGTTTCGTAGGTATCTTGAGTGGACATTATTTTTTGTGTCTCCCTTCCGGAAATTCCCTGGCGCAAAAAACTCTAGTCAGCGGCGGGCGCATCGTTCGAGTGATCCGTGATATCAAAAAGTGTATAGCTGAGTGTAATCCTGGTGATGTCTGCCGGCAGTTCCTTGTCGATGATAAACCGCATCGGCATATCAATGGACTCACCTGACGCCAGTTCCTGCTGCTCAAAACAGAAACACTCTGTCTTGTGCAGAAACTTTGCGGCATAGCCAGGCGTAACGCTTGGGATCGCCTGTGCAACCATGGCGCCGTCGACCGGATTTCTTGCAAAGAAACTGACCTCGTTCATGTCGCCCGGATGAACCTGCAGCGAGCGGGTTGCCGGACGGAATTCCCAGGGCATTCCGTCGTTGTTATTGGTCAGGAACTGGATTGTTACCATCCGGTCATCCTGAACATCCAGGGTCTCGGTGACCACATACTGATCCCCTGTCTTGCCGTTGAGACCTGTGATGTCACAGATCACATCGTAGAGTGGCACCAGCGCAAAGCCAAAGCCGAACATACCAAACACCACAAGTAGCAGCTTCAGGGCCGACTTTGCGGAGGATTGTGCTGATGTCTGATTAGCTGGATCCATCTTGACCTCGCAAGGTTAACCCCAAAGGGTTAACCGTGTGCCTCTTTCATGTCGGTCGGTGGTGTGCTGAACGAATGGTAGGGTGCCGGTGATGGCAGCGTCCATTCAAGCCCGTGTGCACCTTCCCAGACGCGGTCAGTTGCTTTCTTGCCGCCCTTGATTGTCTTGATGATGATAAACAGGAAAAGCAGCTGGCTGAAGCCAAACAGGAAAGCGCCACAACTGGAAATCATGTTGTAGTCCGCAAACTGAAGCGCATAGTCAGGGATTCTTCGCGGCATACCCGCAAGCCCGGTGAAATGCTGCGGGAAGAAGGTGATATTGACACCAATAAATGACAGCCAGAAATGGGTCTTGCCCAGCGTCTCGTCGTACATGTTGCCAGTCCACTTTGGCAGCCAGTAGTAGACAGCAGCCATAATCGAGAACACGGAGCCCGGCACCAGCACATAGTGGAAGTGAGCCACGACGAAGTAGGTGTCATGGTACTGGAAGTCAGCCGGCGCCATGGCAAGCATCAACCCGGAGAAGCCACCAATGGTAAACAGGATGACAAACGCGATGGCGAACAGCATGGGCGTCTCAAACGTCATGGCACCCTGCCACATGGTCGCTACCCAGTTGAAGACTTTGACCCCGGTCGGGACAGCAATCAGCATGGTGGCATACATGAAGTAAAGCTCACCGGCCAGTGGCATACCCACCGTGAACATGTGATGCGCCCAAACGATAAAAGACAGGAAAGCGATGGAGGCAGTGGCATAAACCATCGACGCATAACCAAACAACTGTTTGCGTGCAAAGGTCGGGATAATGGCAGAGACCACGCCAAATGCTGGCAGGATCATGATATAGACTTCAGGATGACCAAAGAACCAGAAGACGTGCTGGAACAGCACCGGGTCACCACCACCTGCCGCACTGAAGAACGCGGTACCAAAATGGATGTCCATCAGCATCATGGTCACAACACCGGCCAGTACCGGCATCACGGCAATCAGCAGGTAGGCCGTAATCAACCAGGTCCAGACAAAAAGCGGCATCTTCATCAGTGTCATGCCAGGGGCACGCATGTTCAGGATTGTCACGATGACGTTAATGGAGCCCATGATCGAAGAGGCACCCATGATATGCACGGCAAAAATAAAGAACGTGACGCTGGGTGGTGCGTATTCGGTCGAAAGCGGTGCGTAGAAGGTCCAGCCAAAGTTGGGGGCACCACCTTCCATGAAGAGCGTGCTCAGCAACATGGCAAACGCAAACGGCAGAATCCAGAAGCTGTAGTTGTTCATGCGGGGCAGCGCCATGTCAGGCGCGCCAATCATCATCGGAACCAGCCAGTTGGCGAGGCCAACAAACGCGGGCATCACTGCACCAAACACCATGATAAGTCCGTGCATGGTTGTCATCTGGTTGAAGAATTCCGGTGCAACAATCTGCAGGCCCGGCTGGAACAGTTCTGCCCGGATGACCAGCGCCATGAGGCCGCCGGTCAGGAACATGGCAAAACTGAACCAGAGGTAAAGTGTACCTATGTCTTTATGGTTGGTCGTCAGGACCCAACGCATGATCCCCTTGTCCGGGCCATGATGATGGTCATCGTGATGGTGTTCTTCAATTACTGCGCTCATCGATAGCCTCCTACTGGCCCATCATTGCATTAATTTCGCGTGGCTGAACCATGTCACCCACGTTGTTACCCCAGGCATTTCGCTCGTAGGTTGTTACAGCGGCAATTTCGGCGGCATTCAACTGCGATTTGAATGCCTGCATGGCGGTCCCGGCCTTGCCGTTCAGAATGATGTTTATGTGATCAGCAATGGGACCCACCGCAATACCCTGGCCTACCAGTGACGGGAAGGCTGGCGGGATACCCTGGCCGTTGGCCTGGTGACAGGTGGCGCAGTTGCGCAGATAGACTTCTTCACCTTTTACCATGAGTTCGTCCATGGACCATTCCTTGCCAACAATCTCAAATACAGCAGCAGCCTCAGCACGTTTCTCCTCAATCCAGGCATCGTATTCGTCCTGCTCAACCGCCCGGACCACAATGGGCATAAACCCATGGTCCTTGCCACACAGCTCTGCACACTGACCCCGGTAGATACCCGGCTTGTCAACAACGGTCCAGGCCTCGTGAACAAAACCGGGAATGGCGTCCCGCTTCACCGCAAAGTCCGGCACCCAGAAGGCATGGATCACATCCTGGGATGTCACCAGGAAACGCACACGCTTGTTGATGGGGATAACGAGCGGGTTGTCAACGTCCAGCAGATACTGCTCCCGCTTTGCCGCCTGGTTGTAGATCTCTTCCTGGGGCGTGAGCAGTGCACTCATGAACTTGACCTCTTTTGCCGGGTCATCGTTCAGGTAGGTGTACTGCCACTTCCACTGGTAACCACGCACCTCAATGTCGATGTCAGCATCACCCGCATCGTACATGGCGTTCAGCGTGGTAGTGGCAGGCACTGCCATAACCAGCAGGATGATAATCGGGATGACCGTCCACAGTATCTCCAGCCGTGTATTGTCGTGGAAAGTGGCTGGCTGTACGCCAAGCGATTTCCTGTGCATCAGCATGGAAACAATCATGACGCCAAATACGATGATGCCAATCACAACACAGACACCAAAGATGATCATGTGCAGTTCATACACCTGCCGACTGATCTCGGTCACGCCCTGACGCATGTTGACTGCCGACCAGTCTGCCGCAGCCGCACCGCTGTAAAGCAGCGACATCAAAGCAACTGGCCATGCGAACTGCTTCGCTCTTTCCATCCGATACTCCAAATTTTTAATCAATTTTCCTGACACCAGGGATTGTACAGGTTCAGCAGGTGCATCTGGCTATCTCGCCAGGCTAATGACAATTGCGCTTTTCGAGCGCCAGGGCCACAAGCCTTGCTTGTACCTGTCGAGACGACCACATTTCCCGGTTTCTAGTTTTTATAATACTTTCTTCTGCATTACATAAAACGCAGTTTACCGCGGAGAGACCATTTACCAGGGAGGGTATCAGCGCCGGGCAATTATAGCAGCGACCGTCCTTTTCTCAACCAGTCAAATTGAGCCTTTCAGCGGATCTTATGGGCCGGTAGAAACCCGGTAAATACCATGCTGCGAACAGGCTTTTAGTCCTTTAGGCGCACCGGTGCCCATGCCGAGACAGCGGCAGGCGCGTCCGGCAGCTTTTCATTCAGATTGCACCTGGTACAGTGCCGGGACACACTCTCGGTGGCTTTCAGGATATAGACAGTGTCTGTCTGGCCACAGGACGGGCAGCGGGCACCGGCAATAAAACGTTTCACCGGTTCAGCCACCCTGAACAATCCCGTCCTGACGCAGCAGGGCGTTGATATCGGGCTCACGACCCCGAAAGGCCACAAACAGCGCCATGGCATCAACGCTGCCGCCCTGTTCGAGCACTGTATCGAGAAAACGCTCGCCGGTCTGCCGGTTGAATATCCCCTGGCTGCGGAACAGGGCAAAAGCGTCCGCGGACAAGACCTCTGCCCACTTGTAGCTGTAGTAGCCCGCCGCGTAGCCACCGGCAAAAACATGACTGAATCCGTGCTGGAACCTGTTGAAGCCGGGCACAGGCACCACCGATACCTCACTGCGGACGTCTGCCAGTACCTGCTGGACCTGGTCAGGTCCGGCTGCGGCGTCAAACAGCATATGGAGCCGAAAATCAAACAGCGCAAACTCAAGCTGCCGAACCGTCATCATGGCAGACTGGTAGTTTCGGGCAGCCAGCATCTTTTCCAGCAGAGCGGCCGGTAGGGGCTCTCCCGTTTCGACGTGTGAGGAGATAAATTCAAGCGCCTCGGACTCCCAACACCAGTTTTCCATGATCTGGCTGGGCAGCTCAACGGCATCCCAGGACACGCCATTGATGCCCGAAACCGCCGCTGCATCAACCCGGGTCAGCATGTGATGCAGGCCATGTCCAAATTCATGGAACAGGGTGGTGACCTCATTGTGCGTCAGCAGGGCGGGTTGGCCATCCACCGGCGCGCTGAAATTACATGTGAGAAACGCCACCGGCAGCTGCAGGCTGCCATCCCGTCGAACGCGCCTGACCCGGCAGTCATCCATCCAGGCGCCACCACGTTTATTGGCCCGCGCGTAGAGATCCAGGTAGAACCGGGCAATGAGTTTGCCCTGCCGGTAAACGCCGTAGGTTGAAACGTCCGGATGCCACGTCTCCATATCGTGGGTTTCGCGCACCTCTATGTCATACAGGCGGCGCACCACTTCAAACATACCCGTCAGTACGCGGGGCGCGGGGAAATACGGACGCAGATCTTCATCCGAAATGGCGTATCGCTCCTGCTTGAGCTTTTCGGCGTAAAAGGCCAGGTCCCAGGCTTCAAGGGTTTCAGCGCCAAACCGGGCACGGGCAAACTCACAGATCTCCGCAAACTCCTCTTCCGCTTTTGGTCTGACCCGGGTCGCCAATTCGGTGAGAAAGTTCATGACCTCCGCTGTTGTCCTCGCCATCCTGGTCGCCAGTGAGAGTTCAGCAAAATTCCCGTACCCCAGCAGCCGGGCCTTTTCCTGTCTGAGGGCCAATATTTCCTGCATGATGTCGCTGTTGTCGAACTCGCCACCATTGGGCCCCAGTTCAGAGGCACGGGTCACGAAGGCTTCATACATGTCACGGCGAAATGCGCGATTTTCACAGTAGGTCATGACAGGCAGGTAGCAGGGCGCATCCAGCGTAAACAGGTAACCCTCGAGCCCACGTTGACGCGCATTCTGCGCCGCGAGTGCCAGCGTGCTGGCCGGCAGCCCGGCAAGTTCATCTGCCGTGTCAAAAACACCTGTCCATGCCATGGTGGCATCAAGTACGTTGTTGCCAAACTGGCTGGACAGCTCGGACAACCTGCGGCTGATGGCCGCAAACCGCTCCTGGTCCGCTGCCGGCAGGTCGACCCCAGCCAGCCTGAAATCGCGAATTGTATTGTCGATCACCTTTTTCTCAGCGGTGCCCAGCGAGGCAAACCCTGCGCTGTTCCTGAGCGACTCGTAAGCTTCAAACAGCAACCGGTTTTGCATGACTTCGGTGTAGTAATCACTCAGTTTCGGCAGGCAGGCATCATAGGCGCCGCGCAGCTCAGCTGAATTCATGACGCTGTTGAGATGGCTCACCGGCGCAAAAGCGCGCGCAAGCCGGTCATCATTTTCTTCCTGGGCTTTCACAAGCCCGTCCCAGCTGGCCTCACCCCGCGCCAACATCTCTGCCAGGGCTGTCCGGTTCTGTTCCAGCAGACTATCTATCGCCGGTTCTACTTGCGCAGCGGTAATCCGGCTGAACGGCGGCAATTCATGATCTTCGAGTAACACGTTGGTCATTCCTATCCTCCGATCGTTCTACGCAGCCCAGCAATAACAGGTTCTGTACGGGGCATGACATCAAACCAGCAGTTGAACGCGAGCGCGGCCTGTTCCACCAGCATGCCGAGTCCGTCACTGGTTTGCACACACCCTGCTGCTGCCGCCCAACTGAGAAACGGTGTCGTGCCAGGCCCGTAGATCATGTCGTAACAGCAGGTCGCATCAGAAATCGTTGCCAACGGCAGGTCCACTGCGGCGCCGGCAAGACCCGCCGATGATCCGCTGATCACCAGGTCATACGCCTGACCGGGATCATCGACCACCTGAATACCAAAGCGATTTGCCAGCGCTTCCGCTTTTGACCGGGTTCGATTCATGACATCGATGCTGGCAGGGCGCTCCGCCTGCAAGGCGGGCAGAATACCGCTTACTGCCCCGCCAGCCCCAAGCAGCAATATGCGTGCGCCCTTGATTTCCCAGCCCAGATTTTGCGTCAGGTCTGTCACCAGTCCGGCACCATCAGTATTGTCACCGGACAGCTCACCCGCTGCAGATATGGTAACGGTGTTAACGGCTTCGCTGGCAGCAGCAGATGCTGATACCCTGTCCACCAGCAGAAAAGCCTCGTGCTTGAAAGGCAGGGTGACATTAAACCCGCGAAAACCGCCGCGGGCCAGGTCACGGGCAACGCCGACAAACCTGTCCAATGGCGCCAGCACTTTTTCGTATGACAGGGCTATTCCTGTCTGCTGTCCAAACGCCGCGTGAATATCCGGTGAGCGGCTGTGTGCCACCGGATTGCCTATCACTGCCAACCTGTTCAACCGCAATCTCCTGTCAAGCCGCCCTTAGGCCATGCTGCCTGTTGTCCTGCGAAGGACTGTCGCCGGCAAGACCCAACACCGGGCTTCCAGGACAAGCAGGCAGGCAAGCCCAGCCTCCAGCCATACAAATCGGCGCTGGGTCACCAGCGCCGAAGCGTGCGGCACGGTAACCGGTTCAGTCGATGCTTTCAAGCAGACGCGCTGCCAGACGATAACCACCCGGCCCGCGCTCAACCAGCCCCTCCAGCTCAAGCCTGGTCATGAGGCCAAGCAGGTCTGCAACGGATTTGCCAGTCACTTCAGCAAGCTCATCAATCAGGCGCGATTCCCCGCCCAGGTGCAGCAGGATAGCCTTGAGCTCCCCGGACAGAACAGAGCTGGCCGCATTCCTGTCTGCTGCCGCATTGTCTGTTGCTGGCGCCGTGTATCCCAGTTCCTGGTAGATATCTTCAACTGTTTCAACCAGGCAGGCACCGCTGCGTATCAGCTCGTGGCAGCCCCGGCTTTGCGGGCTTTCCACGGAACCGGGGACGGCAAACACCTCGCGACCCTGTTCCAGCGCCAGGCGGGCGGAGATCAATGAACCGCTCCGTGGCG
The DNA here is from genome assembly GCA_047947185.1 of Pseudomonadota bacterium. Classification (GTDB taxonomy): domain Bacteria; phylum Pseudomonadota; class Gammaproteobacteria; order Pseudomonadales; family Azotimanducaceae; genus JANQJA01. Next base: position 3,393,510 of record CP170502.1, on the reverse strand, counting down.
TTGCCTCAATCACCAGGGTACCCAGTGCAAGCCCGGTTACAACCCGATTTCTGACAGGAAACTGATGTGGGCGGGCGGGTGTTCCCAACGGAAATTCCGAGACAATCAGGCCCGCCTCAATGACACGTTCGGCGAGACGTCGATTGGAAGGTGGATAATGGACATCACAGCCAGAGCCCAGCACGGCAATGGTGGTGCCACCCGCCGTCAGCGCCCCCTCATGAGCTGCGGTATCTACGCCTATGGCGAGGCCGCTGGTTATCGTAAACCCGTCGCGCACCAGGTCGCGCGCCAGGCGATGTGCCGTGCGGCGGCCATAAGCTGTCATGCGGCGGCTCCCGACCATCGCAAGCTGGTTGCTGGCCAACAGGGTCCTGTCACCATGAACAAACAGCAGGTGGGGTGGATCATGGATTGCCGCCAGTCTGGCCGGGTAATCCGGTTCGCCGGCAACCAGGAGACTTCGGCCCGGTACGGCAAGCCAGGCTTCATCAGCATCAAGTTGCCGCTCCAGCCTGTTATCGTTGCGACGCGAGAGGCGTTCTACAATAGGTGGTGGCAGCAGCTTGACCGCAGGATGCCCGGCAGCCACGGCATCATATACCGCGGTTGCGGAGCCAAACTCAGCCAACAGATATTTGTGCAGGCGCCAGCGGTTGCCTGTTTCGCGATGCAGGCGAAGGCGGGCACGTCTTTCCTTGGGATCCAGCACCGGGCATTCCAGACACAGGTGAATGCCGGCAGTCTATGGCGGACAACCAAAACCCTGAAAGGCGACTTCTGCTAGGGTTTCTGGACGATATCACCCACGCGCAGGGGTTCTTCCGTCTGCAACACCAGGCCGTAGGACATTTTTTCAAAGGTGCGGAAGACCATCATCAGCCCGGCCCGCTCGGAGGGTAATCTGACCTGGTCGCGATTGACACGATCACGAACCACGTTGCCACTCTTGCTGATGGCCAGTACGTGACCAACTTCCAGCCCGTGTCGGGCACCCCGGTTGATGGCAACCACATCATTGCGTCCCACCTGGGTGACGCCGCCCAGCACGGTCATAATGACGCCACTCACATCTTCAGCCGGCGCAGAGGGATAAAAGGTGGACTCCACCCGGCGCTCTTCCGTCGGCAGGAGTCGGTCACCAATCCTGACGTCCTGCTTCACGCTGGTCAGTGCCATGGTGTAGACATCGTCGTTCCGCGCCTCGACGCTGGCAGCACCCACCTCAATGGCTTCATAGCCAAGTATCTCCCGTGTCTCAGGATCCCGGTAGATTTCACCTGCCCGGAAAATACCATAAACCGTTGCATCACCCTGCCAGTTGCCCCGGGCGTAGAAACCGTCGCCCGGCCCGAATATCAGCCGATCTGCGGTACCCGCGAGGATGTGTGGTGCCGAAGTAAGGGTGTCCGCCTCAACAATTCGCCCTGTGGTCAGCAGGCTGGCGATGGCATCAAGCGGAATGGCCGGTATAGCGCTGGCAAGTGGCCGGCTGCGTACGCGCGGCTCAAGTTTCTGGTTCCTGTCACCCCCATATACGGGCTGGGCGGGACTCAGCTTTTCGGTTCGACCAGCCAGCCCGCGTTCGAGGGTGAGTTGGGGCTCACCATCTACCCAGTTCAGGGAAATCGTATCACCCGGGTAAATCAGGTGGGGATTCTCGATGGCAGGGTTCACATGCCAGATCTCCGGCCAGAGCCAGGCGTCTGTCAGAAACCTGGACGCGATATCCCAGAGTGTGTCACCCTGCTGGACCGTGTAACGGTCAGGATGATTCGGACGCAGGATCGAATCTGCAGCCAACGCCTGACCCCAGGCCAGAATCACGACGACCGCAAGAAGAAATTTCCTCATGGGGCGAATCCCGTCTCCAAAAATAGTACAATAGCAGGTTCGTCGGGGCGGAACACGCACGCGGCGACCAGCTGAATTATCAAGTTGTTCATCATCTTAGCAGCACAACTTGCATTATTACTAGAGGTATCTGATTAAACCTTATGGCGTTACTCGAGATTTTGGAATTCCCTGACCCGCGGCTGCGAACCGTCGCCCGGCCCGTGGAAAATGTCACCGGCAAGATAGCAAAGCTGGCCGATGACATGCTGGAAACAATGTACCAGGCACCAGGAATCGGGCTTGCCGCCAGCCAGGTTAATGTGCACCAGCGCCTGCTGGTCACAGACGTCTCGGAGGACAAGCGCAGTCCCCTGATCCTGATCAACCCGGAGATTGTCGCCAGCGAAGGCGAGATAGAGACCAGCGAAGGTTGCCTGTCGGTACCGGGTTACTATGAGCCCGTATTTCGTGCCAGGCAAATTCAGGTCAGCGCCATCGACAGGGAAGGAAACCCGTTTACCATGGAGGCGACTGACCTGCTTGCAGTCTGTATCCAGCATGAGATGGATCATCTTGAGGGTAAACTGTTCGTTGACTACATTTCGAGCACAAAGCGCCAGCTCATCCGCAAGAAGTTGATCAAGCAGCAGAAACAACAGGCCTAGCCTGATCACCGACTGGTACTTACCAACACAACTGAACAACAAAAAGGGTATTCCGGAGTGAGACTGGTTTTTGCGGGCACACCACCTTTTGCGGCAGCTCATCTCCAGGCACTGATCGAAAGTGATCACGAGGTGATCAGCGTGGTAACGCAACCTGACAAACCGGGCAAGCGGGGCCGGCAGCCTGTCGCAAGCGCTGTCAAACAGGTGGCAACCGACGCGGGCCTCGACCTTCTGCAACCGGGGAAACTGCGCATCAACCAGCTTGCCGGGCTTGATCCTGACGTACTGGTTGTCGTCGCATATGGGCAGATCCTTCGACCTGACGTGCTCGACCTGCCAAAGTTCGGCTGCATTAATGTGCATGCATCCCTGCTGCCCCGGTGGCGAGGTGCCGCACCCATTCAGCGGGCAATTCAGGCTGGCGACGAAAAAACCGGCGTTTGTATCATGCAGATGGAAGCGGGGCTGGATACCGGTCCGGTGTTTCGCTGCGAAGAGGTCGCGATCACGGCCACGGATACCGCGGCGACGCTTACCGACAGGCTCACCACCAGCGGGTGCCAGGCGCTGTTGGCAACACTGGATGACCTGTCCCGGGGCCGGACCGTCGCACGACCGCAGCCGGCGTCCGGCGTCACCTATGCCAGCAAGGTCACAAAAGACGAAGCAAAACTGGATTTCTCCTTGCCCGCGGTCCAACTCGCGCGCACCATACGCGCCTTTAACCCTGACCCGGTTGCCTATGCTTTCCTGGCTGACCTGCGAATCCGGTTCTGGGAGGCAGCTGCTACAGCAAACCAGGCGGGAACATCAGACAAGCCACCGGGTACAATTGTCGCAGCAGACAGTACGGGTATCTTCGTCGCCTGTGGCGAAGGTGTTCTCAAGGTGACAAAACTCCAGGTGCCGCTCGGCAAGGGCACCGTGCTTTCTGTCGCAGAACTTCTTAATGCCCGGCGCGCACTTTTCTCGCCCGGCCAAAGGTTAACCTCCTGATGCGCGAATATGCTGACGTCGTCAAAACCCTGGTCCCCGTTATCGGGGCGGGTCAATCGCTGGAATTTGACGACGCCAGCCCACTTGCACGGGAAATCGCCTATGGCGTATTGCGTGATTACTACTACCTCACTGCGGTAGTAGACAGGCTGGTCAGCAAACCCCTGGGTGAGAAGAACCTCGACCTGCAGGTGCTTTTGCTCGCAGGCATGTACAGCGCAAACCGCCTGAAACGGCCCACCTACACCAGCGTCAATGCCGTGGTCGAGGCCGCTGTGGAAATCGGTAAACCCTGGGCCAAAGCGCTGCTGAACGGAGTCTTGCGCAACTATCTGCGCAACCGGGAATCGATTGATGCCGATGTGCTTAAGAGCGAGGAGGCAAGAACCAACCACCCTGATTGGATGATTACCGCCTTGCGCGACGCCTGGGGTGACCAGGCAGAAGCCATCATGGATGCCAACAACCGGCACGCACCCATGACACTGCGCATCAATCAGCGTCGAACATCTGTGGCTGACTACCAGTCCCTGCTCGACGCAGCCGGCCTTGGCGCAACACCCGGCGAGCTGGCTCTGTCTGCCCTCTATCTTGCAGAACCCGTGGCAACGGCGAGCTTACCCGGTTTCAACCAGGGACTTTGCAGTGTTCAGGATGAGGCCTCGCAGCTTGCAGCGGGGCTGATGAACCTTTTTCCGGGCGCCAGGGTGCTGGATGCCTGTGCGGCACCAGGCGGCAAGACCTGCCACATGCTGGAAATCCTGGACAACCTGGATCTCACCGCACTCGATATCAACCAGCGCCGCTGCCGACAGATTGAGCAGAATCTGGAACGACTGGGCCAAAGCTGTACCGTTGTGGTTGCAGACCTCCTGAACTGGCGTTGCGAGCCGGAGAGTATCGACCGGATCCTGCTGGATGTACCCTGCTCAGCCACGGGTATCATCCGCCGCCATCCGGACATTAAACTGCTGCGCCGGCAAACGGATATTGCTAAGCTTGCCAGCGCCCAAGTTGAGTTGTTATCCCGGTCCTGGCAATTGCTGAAAAAGGGGGGCGAGCTCGTGTACTCCACCTGTTCAATCTTACCGGCGGAAAATGCAGAGGTTGTCGCACGCTTCCTGGCGCAGACGCCTGATGCCTGTACCCTTCCCATAGACGCCAGTTGGGGCCAGCCAGCCGGTGATGGCCGACAGCTGTTGCCGACCCAGGACCGGCACGATGGATTCTTCTATGCCCGCCTGTCGAGGAAAGCCTGAGATATGAAAATCATTATCCTCGGTGCCGGCGAGGTTGGTGGCAACCTGGCACAAAACCTGACAAAAGAGGCCAGCGACATTACCGTTGTCGATCTCAACGCTGACCGACTCAGGGAACTGCAGGACAGATTTGATATCCGCACAGTCAGGGGCATGGCCTCCCATCCTGACATCATGCGCCAGGCGGGTGCGGAGGACGCGGACATGCTGATTGCAGTGACCAACAGTGACGAGGTCAACATGGTGGCCTGCCAGATTGCCCACACCGTGTTCCACACACCCACCAAAATAGCCCGGATCAGAACTACCGCTTATGTCAGGCCCGAGTATGCCGGCATCTTCCGCAATGAGGCGATGCCCGTCGACTTCATCGTGAATCCCGAGCAGATTGTCACCCAGGACATCAGGCGCCTGATTGACAATCCGGGCGCGTTGCAGGTGATGGATTTTGCCGACGGCCAGGTCCAGCTGGTGGGTATCAAGGCATATTATGGCGGACCCCTCGTGGACCAGGAACTGAAGAACATTCGCCAGCACATGCCTACGGTGGACACCCGGGTGGCAGCAATCTTCCGTGGTGACAGGCCCATCATTCCAGAGGGCGACACCATCATTGAAGCCGAGGACGAGGTCTTCTTTATTGCCGCCGCTGCCGATATCCAGGCAGTAATGAGCGAAATGCGCCGCGTGGAACGTCCCAATCGCCGCCTGATCATTGCCGGCGGTGGCCACATAGGTGCTGGGCTTGCCAGTGCTGTTGAACACAAGTACGGCGTACGGATTATCGAGCGTTCCAGGCAACGTTGTTACGAGCTTTCTGAAACCCTTGACCGGGCTATTGTCCTCGCCGGCGACGCTTCCGACCGGGAACTGTTGCTGGAAGAGAACATTGCTGAGACTGATGTCTTCTGTGCCGTTACCAATGATGACGAGGCCAATATCATGTCCTCCATGCTGGCAAAAAACCTCGGCGCCAAAAAGGTCATCACGCTCATCAATAATCCCGCTTATGTTGACCTGATTGAGGGGGGCGAGATCGATATCGCGATCTCACCGCAACAGGCCACACTGGGCAGCATCCTCCAACATATTCGTCGAGGGGATGTGGTTAGGGTACATTCGTTGCGACGGGGAGCCGCAGAAGCGATTGAGGCCATCGCCCACGGCGACCGCAAGAGCTCCAAGGTCGTCGGCAAGACCCTCGGCCAGATTGAACTGCCACCGGGCACCAACATTGGGGCCATTGTTCGCGGCAATGACGTGATCATCGCCCATGACGACGTGATGGTGCTGTCAGACGATCACCTGATCCTGTTTCTAGTCGACAAAAGCCGGGTACCGGAAGTCGAGAAACTGTTTCAGGCCCCATTTTCCTTCTTCTAGCTGCCGCATGCATATTCGCGTCGCCCTCAGAATTCTTGGTGCACTGCTGATGATGTTCAGCGTCACCATGTTGCCGCCGCTGTTTTTTTCCTGGCTTTTTGATGATGGCGTTGCGATCATTTTTATTGATACCTTCCTGATTACACTGGTGTCCGGCGGGATCTTGTTTGGCCTGTTCAACCGCTACCGGGAAGAGATGCGAACCCGCGACGGGTTCCTGATTACCTTCCTGTTCTACACAGCGCTCGGGACTTTTGGCGGATTGCCACTCATCCAGTCCGCCGGCATCAATCTCTCCGTGGCAGATGCCCTGTTTGAATCCTTCTCCGGCCTGACCACCACCGGAGCAACCGTGCTGACGAACATAGACACCCTGCCTGCTTCGGTGCTCTATTATCGCCAACAGCTTCAATGGCTGGGTGGTATGGGCATTATTGTTCTCGCCGTGGCAGTGCTGCCAATGCTGGGTATTGGTGGTATGCAGCTCTATCGGGCAGAGACCCCGGGACCGGTCAAGGACAGCAAGCTGACGCCAAGAATCAAACAGACAGCGCTGGCGCTCTGGTCAATCTACGTTGGCATTACCATCGCCTGTGGTCTCGCTTACTGGGCCGCCGGTATGAGCTGGTTTGACGCGCTCTGCCACTCCTTCTCCACGGTCGCCATTGGTGGCTTCTCGACCCACGATGCCAGTATTGGCTACTTTGACTCACCGCTGATTGAGTCTATTGCCATTTTTTTTATGGTGCTGGCCGGTATCAATTTTGGCCTGCACTTTTTTGCCTGGAAAGAACAAACCGTACTGCATTACCTGCAGGATGATGAGGTCAGGTTCTACCTGATGATTCTGGGTACCGCGATACTGGTGGTCACCCTTGTGCTTACCCTCACCAGCACTTATCCACTGCCAACAGCGCTTCGGATGGCGGCATTTACCGTGGTTTCCATTTTCACCACAACCGGGTTCGCCACGGACAATTTTGCCGAGTGGCCCAGCATGCTGCCTTACCTCATCTTTTTTGGCGCATTTACCGGGGCCTGTGCGGGCTCAACAGGTGGCGGGATGAAGGTGATGCGTGTCATGCTGATCTGCAAACAGGGGCTGCGCGAAATTCATCGTTTGATTCACCCCAATGCCATCTTTCCCATCAAACTCAACCGACGTCCCGTTTCCACTTCCATCGTTGAAGCTGTCTGGGGTTTTTTTTCCATCTACGTGATCATCTTCCTGTTCATGCACCTCGCCATGGTGGCCTGCGGCATGGACTTCCTGACCGCATTTTCAGCCGTAGGCGCGTCCATCAATAACCTCGGCCCCGGTCTCGGCGATGTGACCGCCCATTATGGCAACATCAGCGATACGGCAAAAATCATCCTGTGTTTCGCCATGATGTTGGGTCGGCTCGAGATTTTTACACTCCTGGTCCTGTTTACACCCATGTTCTGGCGGAAATAGCTGACCTAATGGTGCGTCCAGGGCTCGTTGTCGTAATTGTATAACCGCCGTTCACCGGCTGGTCGTTCCTTGAAGCGTTTGTACTCCCACTGGTACTGCGCCGGCGCAAGCCTGACACAGGCCTCCACAGTCATGTTCATGGCGCCGAGGGCTGTTGCTGCGTCCGTGCTGTAGATATCCGGATGTGCCTCGTTAAAAATTACCTTGAATCCTCTTGCGTGCGGCAAGCGTTTTACAACAACGCTGAGTACCTTGACCCCGGGTGTGCGTCGTATCAAGCGGGTAATCAGTACGTCAGTCAGCGCCTCAACGCCAAAAAAGGGCGCAAACTGCCCGGTTGCCGGTACCTGGTCAGGAAGCACAACCACCAGTTTTCCTTCCTCCAGCCGGCGATACAGGGTTGCTATGCCCTTCACTGTCGTTGGCACAATCTCATTACCGAACCTGGATCGGACGTGTGCCATGAGGACTTTCATATAGTCCTGATTGGGCGGGGCGTAAAGACCCGTGTGGTAACTGCCCGTGGTATTCATGTAGGCATTGAGTAACTCCCAGTTACCGATATGCGGCAGGATGACAATAGCGCCACGACCGGCGGAAATGGCATTTTTCAGCAGGTCTTCATTCTCCACCTCGGCAATCCAGCCAAGCACCCGTTTTTGGTTACCCAGCCAGGATGCGGGTGTTTCCATCAGCATCTGCCCGGTATGCTCGAGGCTCTGGCGTGCCAGCTCGCGGCGCTGTTCCTCGTCAAGAGAGGGAAAACAGACCGACAGGTTTGTCATGGTTACCTTGGCACCCCTGGAATCCAACAGGTAGTTCATCCCGCCTATCCAGCGGCCTACAGCCTGGCTGGCAGCCAGGGGCAGCAGGGCAATCAGCCGCATCAGGGCAAGAATCAGCTTGCCGGCCAGTTGGTGGCTCAGTTTCATTGCGCCATTTTACGGCAGTTGGCTTGGTGATAGCACGATACGCGACAAACATTCAGCGCTCCCGTGGCGGTGACGGGGTGGAGCAGTCGCAATTCAGTACTCCTGATCTGGTCAGCTTGCCATGATCCACAGACGCTTTCGTGATGGCATCAGAGGATTCTGCCCGCGCCCCAGCAGATGCGTGCATGCTGATGCGGTGGTTCAGGTATAATCCGCACTTTTTTGGGCCGCGAGCCGCATGAGCAACCGAACTTTTCAGGATCTGATTTTTACCCTGCAGCAATTCTGGGCAGAACAGGGCTGTATCATCATGCAGCCTTATGACATGGAGGTGGGTGCGGGCACCTTTCATCCCGCAACTTTCCTGCGCTCAATCGGACCGGAATCCTGGCGCAGTGCTTACGTGCAACCCTGCCGGCGGCCTACCGATGGTCGTTACGGCGAGAACCCGAACCGTTACCAGTATTACTACCAGTTCCAGGTCATCCTGAAACCTTCGCCCGACAATATCCAGGAACTGTATCTCGAATCACTCCGTCACCTTGGCATCAACCCCGAGGTACACGATATCCGTTTCGTCGAAGACAACTGGGAATCGCCAACGCTGGGCGCCTGGGGATTGGGCTGGGAAGTGTGGATGGACGGTATGGAGATTACCCAGTTTACCTACTTCCAGCAGGTTGGCGGCCTGGAATGTTTCCCCGTTTCCGGTGAAATCACCTACGGCCTCGAGCGCCTGGCGCTTTACCTGCAGGGTGTGGAGGATTTCCAGCAACTCATCTGGACCCGAACGGACAGCCAGACTATTACCTATGCTGATGTTTTTCATCAGTACGAAGTCGAAATGTCAGCCTACAACTTTGACGAATCCAACGTGGCCGCACTGTTTTCGCAGTTTGATCTCTTCGAGGCCGAGACGCTGCGTCTGCTTGAGGCGGAGCTGCCGCTGCCGGCCTACGAGTTCGTGATGAAAGCGAGCCATGTCTTTAATCTGCTGGATGCCCGCCACGCAATCTCGGTAACTGAACGACAGCAGTACATCCTGCGTGTGCGGACGCTATCCAGGGGGGTCGCAAAAGCTTACCTTGCGTCCCGGCGCAAGGCGGGTTTCCCGCTGGCTGAAGCAACGACCCGAACCCTGTATATGGAGGAGGTCGATCGTGAAGACCGCTGATTTTCTCGTCGAACTTGGCACGGAAGAATTGCCACCAAAAAACCTGAAGCTGCTAATGGACAGTTTCGGAGCAAGCTTCACCAGTGAACTGCAACAGGCGCAGCTGGCTCATAAAGGGATAAGATGTTTCGCGACGCCGCGACGGCTTGCGATCCTGGTCACTGGTCTTGCTGCTGCCCAGCCGGATCAGAAGACAGAGAAGCGGGGGCCCGCGGTCAGTGCTGCATTTGCAGCCGACGGCACGCCAACAAAAGCAGCACTTGGCTTCGCCCGGTCCTGCGGCCTGGAAGATCCCTCCCAGCTCGACCGGATCCAGACGGACAAGGGGGAGTGGCTGGTGTTCCGTGCTGAACAGCCGGGTGCCGCCACCCCGACCTTGCTGGAGGACATTCTCGCCCGGGCACTCGCCGCACTGCCCATAGAGCGTCCCATGAGATGGGGCGCAAGCCGGGAGACGTTTATTCGCCCGGTACACTGGATCGTCATGATTTACGGCGACCAGGTAGTACCGGCCAGGCTGTTCGGCATTAGCGCCGACAGATTCTCTGTTGGGCACAGGTTCATGGCGCCACACAAAATTGAACTCCGAACTGCTAACGACTATGTGGAGGCGCTCAGGGAAAATCGCGTGATTGTCGATTTTGCCGAGCGGCGCAGCAACATCGAAGACCAGCTGCTTGAACTCGGCAAATCCCTGGGCGGCAGGGTGGTCATTGATCCCGCGCTGCTTGACGAGGTGACTTCGCTGGTGGAGTGGCCTGTGGCTCTCTGTGGCAGGTTCGATGAGCGTTTCCTTTCTGTACCGGAGGAAGCCCTTATCTCGGCCATGAAATCACACCAGCGATATTTCCACCTGCTGGATCAGGCCGGTCGATTGATGCCACTTTTCATCACCATTTCGAATATCAACAGCAAAGACCCGGACATTGTGATCGCTGGCAACGAACGTGTGATTACGCCAAGGCTGACCGACGCACTGTTTTTCTATGAGCAGGACAGTAAAACCTCTCTGGCGGAAAAAACAGAGCGACTCCGTGACATCGTATTCCAGTCCAGCCTCGGCACCTATTACGAAAAAGTCGAGCGTATCGCGACACTGGCAGGAAAAATCGCCCGCCAGCTGTCACTGGATCCGGCAGGCTGTGAAAGGGCAGGGTTTCTGGCAAAAGCGGACCTGGTTTCAAGTATGGTGGGTGAGTTTCCCGAGTTACAGGGCCTCATGGGCAGCTACTATGCCCGGAATGACGGTGAAAGCGAGGAAATTGCTGTTGCCATTGGTGAACACTACCAACCCACACAATCCGGCGGTGCCATACCCGGCTCGCCCATCGGGCAGGTGGTGGCAATGGCTGACAAACTGGACACCCTCGCGGGGATTTTCGGCATTGGGCAGCCGCCAACCGGGTCGCGGGACCCTTTTGCGCTGCGTCGGCAGGCCCTGGGGGTACTTCGGATCTGTATAGAAGGTGGCCTGGATGTCGACCTGGCACAGATGGTCCAGGATGCGGCGGCAGGGCATAACAAGGGTTTTGCCACAGCCGCGCTGCTCGACTACCTGCTGGAGCGGCTGGCAGGTTACTATCAGGAGCGTGGTATCCCGGCAGATACTTTTAACGCGGCTCGCTACGCCCGACGCAGTGAATGGCGCCTGCCCGCCTTTGACCGCCAGATTCAGGCCATTAATGCTTTCAGGCAAAACCCGAAATCGGGCAGTCTGATTGCCGCCAACAAACGCGTGGCAAACCTGCTGAAACCGGTTGATCTTGCCAGTCTGCCTGACATTGATCCCACACTGTTCGCGTTGCCAACTGAAGAGGCGCTGCATACCGCTATCCTGGCGTACACCGCCCAGCGAACCGAAAGCGATACACTGGAAGAACGCCTGCTTGCCCTGGCAGAACTCCAGGAACCGATTGATGGCTACTTTGATGACGTTCTGGTCATGGACAAGGACGAAACTGTCAGGCAAAACCGCCTTGCGACCCTGGCGATCCTGAGGGGCCTGTTTCTTGCCGTAGCTGATGTATCAATGCTGCAAACCTGACGAGGTGGATCCAGATTTTGACCGGCAAACTTGTCATCCTTGATCGCGACGGCGTTATCAATGTTGACTCACCGGACTACATCAAGTCGCCCGCTGAGTGGCATCCGATTCCCGGCAGCCTCGAAGCCATTGCACAACTACACCGGTCCGGCTACCAGGTTTACGTCGCCACCAACCAGGCCGGTGTCGCTCGCGGTAAGCTTGACCTGGCAAAGCTGGCGGCCATCCACTCACGTATGCTGGATCTTGTCAGCCAATCAGGTGGCCGGATAGACGGCATCGTATTTTGCCCACACCACCCGGACGAGGGCTGTCTCTGCAGAAAACCCAAACCAGGTATGCTTTTGGAGATATGCGAGCGCTCACTGACGTCGCCTGAAAGGGTCTATTTTGTAGGTGATTCCGAGAAGGACATAATTGCTGCGGAGGCAGCAGGGTGCCAACCGGTCCTGGTGTTGACCGGCAACGGAAAGGCAACCCGCGAGCAGCGACCGGACATCCAGACAGTATTTCCCGATCTGCTGGCTTTTGTGACGCACTTGTTGGGTGCCGGACCGGCCTAGCCAAAGCCAGGCCGGACCACGCCAGGCCCGACCGGGCCGGGCCGGGCCGAGCCGGGCATCATTACCCTGGTTGCTACACGTCCAGATTGGCGACCTTAAGTGCGTTGCTGACAATAAAGTCCTTGCGCGGTTCCACATGGTCACCCATCAGGGTATTAAACATAAGGTCGGCAGCCACAGCATCCTCAATGGTCACACGCAGCATGGAACGTCTCTCCGGATCCATGGTGGTTTCCCACAGTTGATCAGGGTTCATTTCTCCCAGGCCCTTGTAGCGTTGGCGAGTCTGTCCTCTCAGAGCCTCGTTTCGCAACCATTCGAGTGCTGCTTCCAGACTGCCTACCGTTTCAGCCTTGTCGCCCTTGCGAACCACACCGTTCTTCTGGATCAGCCCGTTTACGGACTCGCCGTAGCGCACGAAGGACTCGTAATCCTGCGAAATAAAGAAGTCATTGGTAAAAACGTACTCCCTGCTGACACCATGATTGATCACCGCAACCGTGGGATAAAAGAGATGACGCTCGGGATCTTCTGTCACGCTAAAAACGTACTCTGTCCGACTCTGGACTTTCTCAGCCACCACAGCTTCCAGGGCGCTGGTCCAGGTTTCAACCGCGGGCCGATCGGATAATTGATTGGCAGGTAACCTGGGCAGGTAAACGATCTGCTCGAGGATCTCCGCGGGAAAAACGCGTTCAAGCCGTTTCACCTGGTCCATCACGCGGTAATAGGATACTGCATAGGTGCGCAGTGTTTCGCCTTCGATTGGGGCAGCGTCCGGCGAAGGCAGGAGTTGTGCGTCTTCCAGGGCAATCTCCAGCAGGTAGGCTGTCAGATGTGCTTCATCCTTGATGTATCGCTCCTGCTTGCCGCGTTTCATCTTATACAGTGGCGGTTGGGCAATCAGCACATGACCACGTTCGATCAACTCGGGCATGTGACGGAAGAAAAAGGTGAGCAGCAGTGTCTTGATATGGGCACCATCCACGTCAGCATCACACATGATGATAATGCGATGGTATCGAAGTTTGTTGGGGTCGAACTCGTCACGACCAATGCCACATCCCAGCGCCGTAATCAGGGTACCTACCTCAACAGATGACAACATTTTGTCAAACCGCGCTTTTTCGACATTCAGGATCTTGCCTTTCAGTGGCAGAATGGCCTGGTTTTTGCGGTCTCGTCCCTGCTTGGCTGATCCACCGGCCGAATCTCCTTCCACCAGGTAGATTTCAGAGAGCGCGGGATCACGCTCCTGACAGTCTGCCAACTTGCCAGGCAGGCCAGCGATATCCAGGGCACCTTTGCGACGGGTCATTTCTCGTGCCTTGCGGGCGGCTTCCCGCGCCCGTGCAGCATCAATCATCTTCTGGACGATGGCCTTGGCCTCACCAGGATTCTCCAGGAGATAGTCGCTGAAGGCTGCACCCATTTCCTGCTCAACGGCCGTTTTTACCTCGGACGAGACCAGTTTCTCTTTGGTCTGGGAGGAGAATTTGGGATCGGGCACCTTAACGGAAATAATGGTTGTCAGACCTTCGCGGGCATCATCCCCAGTGGTGGCGACCTGGGCTTTCTTTAACAGGCCTTCCTTTTCGATATAGGTGTTAAGTGTGCGTGTCAGTGCCGCCCGGAAACCCTGTACGTGGGTGCCGCCGTCACTCTGGGGAATATTGTTGGTATAGGCAAAGAGTGTTTCCTGGTACGAGTCGTTCCACTGCAGGGCTATCTCTACACCGATACCATCGTCGCGTTGAACGGAGAAGTGAAAAATCTGGTTCAAGGCAGTCTTGTTCTTGTTGAGGTACTCAACAAAGGTTCGCAATCCGCCTTCATACATGTAGCTGTCCGTCTTGCCGGTGCGTTCATCTGTGAGTTTTATGGAGATTCCGGCATTCAGGAAGGAGAGTTCGCGCAGCTTCTTGGCCAGGACATCGTAGTGAAATTCAATGTTCGAGAAAGTCTCGGCGGAGGGCTTGAAGTGGCACTTGGTACCGGTCTGTGAGGTTTCACCGACCGCTGCCAGAGGCGCATCAGGTACACCGTGCCGATAGGTCTGCTCCCAGATTTTGCCATCCCGCCAGATTGTCAGTCGGAATGTCTCTGACAATGCATTGACCACCGATACACCGACACCGTGCAGACCACCGGAGACCTTGTAGTTGCTGTCGTCGAACTTACCACCGGCGTGAAGTACCGTCATGATGACTTCCGCTGCTGACTTGCCCTCCCCCTCGTGCATATCCGTGGGTATGCCGCGGCCATCGTCAGTAACCGTAACGGATTCGTCGGGATGGATAGTGACGGTGATGTTGGAGCAGTAGCCTTCCAGGGCCTCATCGATGGCGTTATCAACCAGTTCCTGCACCATATGGTGCAGACCGGTGCCATCATCTGTATCACCGATGTACATTCCGGGTCGCTTACGTACCGCGTCGAGTCCCTTGAGTACCTTGATGCTGCTTGAATTGTAAGTTCTATCGTCGCTCATCCTGCCTTTCCTCTTCGCTGAATTCGCCATGTTCCACGTGGAACACGCGTATATCAGCATCACGCCAATTATCCACAATATGTGACCGATCTATACCAGTGACCAGTATTTGTGCACCTGTGTTCTCAAGTAACGCACACACCTTGCGCCGATGGTCCTGGTCTAACTCCGCGGCCAGGTCATCCACCAGATATACCAGTGTGCCTGTGTTCAAACTATCAAAAACCCGACCCTGCGCCAGCACGAGTGACCAGGCCAGAATCTTCAGTTCTCCCCGAGAACCAGCCGTAGCAACAGCCTGCCGGCCAATTCGGAGACGAATATCGGCTCGATGGGGACCCGCCTGGGTAAATCCCCTTTGCTGGTCCCCTTCCAGCTGTCTCTCCAACTGTCTGGCCAACCCCTCGGTGCTGTCCCAACCGCAGTAATAAGTGCAGCTCACACCGGAGAGCCCCGCAAGTTCCGTTACAATCTCCCCAAACGCCTGGCTCAGGTGGTCAAAATACCGCGACCGTTGTTGATCGATCTGTTCTGCCAGGCTAACCAACTGATCATTCCAGCCGTCCAGTTCCCGCCTTTGCATGGCTGGATGCCTGATCAATTCGTTTCGCTGCCGCAGGCAACGGGTCATCTGTTCCCAGAGTTCCGCAAAGGATGGTTCCACGTGGAACACACCCCAGTTCAGAAACTGCCGTCGGTTAGCTGGTGGACCTGTGAGCAGCTCAATCGTATCCGGCCCCAGGACAATTGTCGGCAGACTGCGGGCCAGCAGTGAAGCTCGCTGAACCTTTTCGCCATTGCGCCTGATCTCTCTGCTACCGTCCCTACCGCGCTTTACACCCAGGGTAACTCGCTGATTTTGTTTCCCAATGATCGAACCAAAGACAACACATGCCTGCTCGCCCCTGCTGATTAATGGCTCTACGCTGTTATTTCGAAAGGAACGGCCCGAACCCAGAAAGTAGACGCTCTCCAGTATGCTCGTCTTGCCGCTACCATTGGGGCCAACAAACAGATTTACACCGTTGCTCAGCTCGACATTGGCATTACTGATGTTTCTGATATGACTGATGCCAAGACGGCACAGCGTCATAGCTTCATGGGCATGACAACAAATACAGAATCATCGTCACCGGGCTCTTCCATTAGTGCACTGCTATTGCTGTCATGCAGGGTAATGCGAACCTTGTCACCTTCGACCACGCCAAGCACGTCCAGGATATAACTTACGTTAAAACCGACCTCAAGCTCTGCCCCCTCGTAGTCGACGGACACTATCTCTTCAGCTTCCTCCTGCTCGGGGTTATTGGCGGTTAACTGAAGTTGCCCGGCCGACAGGTTAACCCGTATTCCACGGAACTTCTCATTGGACAAGATTGCCGTCCTGCTCAGGGCCTGCCTGAACTCCTGTTTGTCTGCCAGCACAATCTTTTCGCCGTTCCTTGGCACAACCCGCTCATAATCAGGAAAACGGCCATCAACCAGCTTGGTTGTCAATGTAAAATCACTGGTACTTGCACACAAATGGTTGCCACCAATCGTGATTTCCACCTCACCATCAAGCTCGTTCAACAACCTTTGCAGTTCCAGTACCCCCTTCCGGGGCACAATCACCTGCCGCATCTCGGCTTCCCCACTTTCCTGTGCCAGACTGGACATCGCCAGTCGGTGCCCATCTGTCGCTACCGTACGCACATAACCCGCACCCAATTCGAGCAGCATTCCATTCAGGAAAAAGCGAACATCCTGTTGTGCCATGGCAAACGCGGTACGGTCTATCAAGCGCTTGAAGGCTTTTGCATTCAGTGTGGTCGTCACTTCTGTTTCAGAGCGATCGACCGTTGGAAAATCATCCGCGGGCAGTGTTGAAAGCGCAGACCGAAAACGACCTGACTTGATCGTCAATCGTTGCTCAGTCACCTCAAGCTCAACCTGCGCTTTGTCCGGGAGCTCCCTGACAATATCCAGCAGCTTTCTCGCTGGCACCGTTACCTGCCCTGCCTCGGCGCCTTCAAGGGTCACTCGCCCAATCAGTTCCACTTCAAGATCCGTTCCGGTCACTGACAGTCCATCGGGAGAGACCTGCAACAGCACGTTGGAAAGGACAGGTAGTGTCTGTCGTCTTTCAACAACGCCCGCAACCTGCTGCAGTGGACGGAGCAACGCTTCACGGTCAAGCTTTAATTTCATCTTCGATACCAAATTCAGTTAGTAAGTGTTCACATCCTACAGAAGCACATTATATGATCATCGGGCTGACAACAAAAAGTGACCTGCTGTCTGCCGGGTCGGTCAACAATGCCGGTGCAGCAGGACCAGCGGCCTGCAACCGTATCCTGTCACCCTCCATGGCGTCCATGGCGTCGAGCAGATAACGAAGGTTAAAGGCCATCTCAACTTCGTCACCGTCATAGACCACATTGACAACCTCTTCCGCTTCCTCCTGGAGGGGATTACTTGCACGAAAAACCAGTTCCCCGGGACGCAATGCCAGCACCACCTGGTGGTAAATCTCATTCGACAAGATTGCCGTCCGAACCAGCGCGTCCCTCAACTCACGCCTGTTACCTTCAAGCTCAACTGTAGTGTCAGCAGGTATTGCCCGCTTGTAGTCTGGATACTTGCCGTCGATCAAACTGCTGATCAGCGTAACCTGCCCGGCCGTGGCAAGCAGGTGTTGTTCTGAAAAGTGGAGCTTTATCTCTCCTTCCGCACTTGCAAGCACCCGTGCCAGCTCAATGATACCTTTGGCGGGAATTATAAACTGCCTTGTGTCAGATACCGATACATCCGCCGGAATTAAAGTGCTTGCCAGTCGTTGGCCGTTGGTCGCGACCGCCCGAAGTGACCCCGCTTCCACCTCAAACAACATGCCATTCAGAAAATACCTGACATCCTGTTGTGCCATGGCTATGCGGGCCCGATCAATCAGCAATCGCAGCAACTCCGCCGGCAGGGAAAAGGCCGTGCCATCAGTAGGTACAGTTACAAGGGGAAATTCATAAGCGGGGATTGTTGCCAGGCTGGACCTGAAGCGACCAAAACTTACCGTCAGGTGTCGTGGGTCAAAATCGAGCTCTACTTCTGTCCCAGGGGGGATGTTGCGCCAGAGTTCCAGCAGCTTTCTGGCAGAGACAGTCGTGGCATCAATTCCATTGGACCGGAAATCCGTTGTCGATACGCCAATTTCGATTTCATTGTCAGATCCGGTAATTTTGAGCGCGTCGCCCGTCACATCGAGCAACAGGTTAGCCAGCACAGGCACGGTCTGGCGACGCCCCACAACACCGGCCACCAGCTGCAGCGGCACAAGGAGCGTTTCCCGCTTGATAACTACCTGCATCTGGCCACAACCAAAGGCGCCAATGTCAACCGGTGAGCGTTCGCAGGAGGTTGTTATAGTCTTCCCTGATGTCCCGCATACTTTCTTTCAGTTCCTCTATTTTCCGGCAGGCATGCAGTACCGTCGTATGATCCCGGCCACCAAATGAATCGCCAATCTCCGGCAGACTGCGGCTGGTCAGTTCTTTCGCCAGGGCCATCGCCATTTGTCTTGGCCTGGCCACCGACCTGGACCGCTTTTTTGAATGCATGTCGGCGACACGGATATTGTAATAGTCCGCAACAGTACGCTGAATATTCTCGATACCTACCTGCCGATCAGAGATGGCTATCAGATCCTTGAGCGCATCTTTTACCTGATCGATGGTAATCTCGCGGCCTGTAAACAACGCATTGGCCTTGACGCGTTTTAGTGCGCCTTCAAGCTCACGAACATTTGACCTGATTCGTTCAGCAATAAAAAAGGCCACGTCATGTGCCAGGTTAACCTGCTCCATCTGCGCTTTCTTCATCAGGATTGCGACTCTCGTTTCGAGTTCCGGTGGCTCCATCGGTGCCGTCATTCCCCACACAAACCGACTCTTTAGACGCTCCTCCAGGCCCTCAATCTCTTTTGGATAACGATCCGAAGTGAGCACAATCTGGCTGCCATCTTCTTGTAACCGGTTGAAAACGTGAAAAAATTCCTCCTGCGATTTCATGCCTTTGGCAAGAAACTGGATATCATCCATGAGCAACAGATCAACCGACCGGTAATATTGGGTGAACTCGGACATGGCACCCCGCTCAATCGCCCGGACCATGTCTTCCATAAAGCGTTGGGAATACATATAGGCAACACGGATACCGGGATGTTTCTCTACAATCGCATTGCCCACTGCATGCATCAGGTGAGTCTTGCCAAGGCCCACACCACCATAAAGCAACAGGCACTTGTAGGTTGAACCCATGTTCTCAGCGACCTGGTATGCCGCCGCTCTTGCCAGTTCATTCGACCGGCCCTCGACAAAAGTATCAAACGTAAATTCTTTATTGAGGTCCAGCAAAGGATAAAAGCTGTCCCGGTTTCCAAAATCCGCCGCTGACACCTTTTCATCACTGCGCCTTGGACGCTGGCGCATTGTTCCAATCTGCAGTGATACCGAACCGGAACCGTTTGCCTGCGCCAGTTCTATAATCCTCTGCAGCAACTGGTCCGACACCTGGTCCCTAATGTATTTGTTTGGCGCCAACAACCTGATCTCGGTCCCGGTCGCCTCCGCCTGTAGCGGTCGAATCAGTGTATTGAACTGCCTGGATGTCAGTTCACCTTCCAGACTATCCAGACATTTTTCCCAGACCAAAGCCCCCACAGATCCTCCGATAGACTGCGTTCTTATTGTTAAAAGATGGAGATCACCAGCCAAGGGCAAAACGATTGGACCCTGCTGACGACCGACATAGTAACTCCAAACATCACCACAAGCCAACTGTTAACAACAAAAAAAGTGATTTATTTTTTCTTATTTTTCAATAAGTTATGTCTAACATCCGGTCAATATGCAGTGGTTAAGCTGTGTGTAACCTGTGGATAAATAAACCCCGATCAACCTGCCCCCTGGCACGGTGGACAAGTGCCGAAACCGTCCATAGCTTGTCCACAGGAACCCCTCCGTCCATCAACCGACTGACCACCGGCTTTGAGTGGCGTTAACCTCTTGATAAAGCAGGCGCTGACACCAACTACCCACAGAACCACCCTCCTTAATAAGAATAGTAGTAACAAGATTTTATATATATCAGGTCTTTTCTATTGGAATGACACTGACAGGCAAACTGCCGCCCTGAAATAGCCTGAAACTAAATTGACCTGCCTGACCATCTTCTTTAGAATCGCGCCTCCTGTTTTCCGGTCTCCGGTGTGTAACGATGAAAAGAACATTTCAACCCAGTGTACTCAAGCGAAAGCGTACTCATGGTTTCCGCTCCAGGATGGCAACCAAGGCCGGACGACTGGTGTTGAAACGACGTCGTGCCAAGGGGCGAAAGGTATTGTCGGCCTGATCGATTTCCATCAGTCCGAACAATTAAGGCGGCAAAACCGCCTCCTGACGAAAGCTGATTTTGATCGGGTATTTGCTGCAGCAGAGTTCCGGTTTTCCAGGCCACCTTTTCTGTTGCTCGCCGCTTCCAACCCGACGTCATCCGGACGGATCGGCACCGTAGTCAGCAAAAAGGTTGCTGGCACAGCCGTGAACCGCAACCGTATCCGTCGCGTTATAAAAGAATCTTTTCGGCAAAGGTGTCACGAAGGAAAGATTGATATTGTAGTTGTCGCGAGGCCACCGGCAAGGGACGCCGTAAACAGCGATCTTTTTGTCACCCTGGAAGCCATGTGGTCGGCGTTGGCGAAAAAACGCTGGAAACAGTTATGAACATCCTGCAGCGAACCCTGATTGCCATGTTACGGTTCTACCAGTTAACCCTGAGCCTGGTGATTGGCCAGCGTTGCCGCTTTTATCCCTCTTGTTCCAGCTACGCCATGGACGCCATCCGCATTCATGGTGCCTTGAGGGGTTCTGTGCTTACCATCAAACGCCTCAGCCGATGTCACCCCTTCCACCCGGGGGGTATTGACCATGTGCCTGAAGCTCGTCCTACGGTCAATGCCGATCAATGTGGACCGCGTCGCGCCAGACCGGAACATCCCATCCAGGTCGCAACGGAGTAATCGTGGATATCCAACGAATCCTTATCCTGCTTGGCCTCGCGGTAACGTCTTACATGCTGGTGCTCGCATGGAACGAAGACTACGGTGACAGACCAGCGTCACAGCCGGAGGTCATTGCCGCACCATCGGCGGATACAATCCCCAGCCTGGTTCAGGAGACTACAGGGGTCGCGCCAGGTGAAATACCACTGGCAGAAGAAGTCCTGACAACACCGGCTGAAACTGCGGTACCGGCACCGTCAGCGCCGGACACCGGCAGGTTCATTGAGGTAATAACTGATGTCTTCAATATCCGCATTGATCGTAATGGCGGTGATATAGAACATGTACTGCTGCCCGCCTTCCCGGAACGGATAGACACGCCCGACGTACCATTCCCGCTGGTTGATCCGAGGAATAACTACGCGGCGCAAAGTGGTCTGGTTGGACCCAACGGCACGGACACCCCGGAAGGCAGACCACTATTCCAGGCAGCACAATCAAGTTACCAGCTTGGCGACGCTAATGAACTGATTGTTGACCTGACGCTTCCGGATGCTGATGGTGTCAAACTCACCAAACGTTTCACATTCCGCCGCGGCGATTATCTCATTGAGATTGAATACCTGGTCGAAAACAATTCCCTTTCACCCTGGACTGCAGCGCTGTTTGGCCAGATCAAGCGAAATGGTCAGAGCCCGGTTTTCAGCGATGAAAATGGCATGGGCCTTGCCCCCTACGTGGGCGCTGCTACCTTTCAACCCGGGTCACCCTATACCAAGCTCGAATTTGATGACATAGAGGAAGAAGCCTACAGACAGAATGTCGAGGGAGGCTATATGGCTATGGTCCAGCACTATTTCCTGAGTGCCTGGATTCCGGAGCCCAATGTCACGCACACCTACAGGGCCAGAAAACTCCCGGGCCAGGACGTTTTCCTGTTCGAGTTCACCTCGCCCCTGCAGACCATTTCACCAGGTGATCAGGGAGCGATCGGCGCACGCTTTTATGCGGGCCCGAAAGACCAGTATCGGTTGGAGCAGATCACACCGGGACTTGATCTCACCGTGGACTACGGTTTTCTCTGGTGGCTCGCGCAGCCTCTGTTTGACCTGCTGAATCTGATTCACGGGGTAGTGAACAATTGGGGTATCGCCATTATTCTGCTTACCGTCATTGTCAAGACACTGCTCTACCCCCTGTCGGCAGCCAGTTTCCGGTCCATGGCGAAAATGAGAAAACTCCAGCCGGAAATGGTCAGGCTCAAGGAGCGATATGGCGACGATCGCCAGCAGTTTTCCCAGGCCATGATGGAGCTGTACAAAAAAGAAGGGGCCAATCCTCTGGGCGGATGTTTCCCGATCCTGCTGCAGATGCCTGTCTTCCTTGCGCTCTACTGGACACTGCTGGAAAGCGTTGAACTCCGGCAGGCGCCGTTCATGTTGTGGATCCACGACCTCTCGGACATGGATCCTTACTTTGTCCTGCCGATACTCATGGGTATCTCGATGTACGTGACCCAGATGCTGCAACCGGAACCACCGGACCCCATGCAGGCAAAAATTTTCAAGTTAATGCCCATCATGTTTACTTTTTTCTTCCTCTGGTTCCCCTCGGGTCTGGTGCTCTACTGGCTTGTCAACAACCTGCTGTCCATCCTGCAACAGTGGTACGTCACAAGGCAGCTTGAAAAGAAAGCCTGAACATTCACCATGAGCCGTGGCGTCTCAAGTAAAGACACGATTGCCGCCCTGGCGACACCACCTGGCCGGGGTGGCATTGGCATTGTGAGAATTTCAGGCACCGGGGTGGCAAACATTGCCGCGGCGGTGCTTGGCAAACTGCCCAAACCCCGGAAAGCCTGGTTGACAGATTTTGTTGCCGCTGATGGCAGCGTCTTGGACCGTGGTATAGCGCTGTTTTTTCCTGGCCCAGATTCATTTACCGGGGAAGATGTGCTGGAACTGCAGGGACACGGAGGACCGGTGGTGATGGACATGCTGCTGGAGCGCGTGGTGGACGCAGGCGCAAGGATTGCCCTGCCGGGCGAGTTCAGCGAACGGGCTTTCCTTAACGACAAAATTGATCTGACCCAGGCGGAAGCGATTGCCGACCTGATCGACAGTGTCAGCCAACAGGCTGCCAGAGGGGCAGTCAGATCACTTGCCGGTGAATTCCGCCAGCGAATAGACGAACTCTCAGAAAAGATGATTGGCCTTCGTATGCTGGTAGAAGCAGCCATCGATTTCCCGGAAGAAGAAATTGATTTCCTGGACGATGATCGAATCGGTTCCGCTCTTGTAGAGATACAGAAAATCCTGGCAGCTACCCTCGCAGAGGCGAGTCAGGGTGCGTTGCTGAGGGAAGGTATCAGCCTTGTGATCGTGGGCCGACCCAATGCAGGTAAATCGAGCCTGATGAATCAGCTAACGGGTAACGAATCATCCATCGTGACCAGTGTACCGGGAACCACGCGTGACCTGGTTCGTGAACACATTCACATCGATGGTATCCCGCTCAGGCTGGTTGACACCGCAGGTCTGCGGCAGAGTCCGGATGAAGTGGAAGCAGAAGGCATTCGGCGTGCGTTGCAGGCGGCAAGTGCTGCGGACCAGGTACTGCTGGTGATTGATGCCAGTCTGGGTGCGGATCAGCAGCTTGCCGAGGTTGAAAGCCTCAAATCAGAACTCGCCAGTGCCGGAAATGTCACGGTGGTACTGAACAAGGTCGACCTTGTTGACAGCGTGCGGCAGCGGAACCTGGTTTCGCCGCTGCTGGTTTCCGCCAAAACCGGGGAAGGCCTGGACAAACTGAAAGCCCATATCAAGCGCCTCGCAGGTTTCGACAGCGCCGGCGAAGGCAGCTTTACTGCCAGGCGGCGACATCTTGATGCGCTGCGCCGGGCCGAGGCTGCGCTGGTGCGGGGACACCAGGAACTCCTGCAGAACAAGGCAGGTGAACTGCTGGCCGAAGAGTTGAGGCTGGCCCATGAGTCCCTGTGTGAAATAACGGGAGAGTTCAGTTCGGATGATCTCCTTGGCAAGATTTTCTCGAGTTTCTGTATCGGCAAGTAACAGTCCCGGATTACAGGCAAGGCCGCATTTGGTCAGTGCCAGCAGATCCGCCGGTGCCAGTCACACTGTCGCGTTATGCGACCTGGCGTGGACTTCCCGTTCCCCATCCGTATACTTGCCCGTCCCTACAGGAGGGTGACTCATGGATTACCCGGAACAGTTTGATGTCATCGTGATTGGTGGTGGCCATGCGGGCACCGAAGCCGCGCTTGCGGCTGCCAGGATGGGGGCAAAAACCCTGCTGTTGACCCAGAATATAGAAACCCTGGGGCAGATGTCCTGCAATCCTGCTATCGGCGGGATCGGCAAGAGTCACCTGGTGAAAGAAATTGATGCCCTGGGTGGTGTAATGGCCAGGGCCGCCGACCAGGCGGGCATTCATTTTCGGACGCTAAATGCTCGCAAGGGTCCGGCAGTGCGGGCAACCCGGGCCCAGGCTGACCGCGTGTTGTACCGCCAGTCCATTCGGGGATTTGTTGAAGCACAGGAAAACCTGGTTGTATTCCAACAGTCAGCTGATGACCTGGTGTGCCAGGGTGAGCGCGTCACCGGCGTCATCACCAATCTGGGGCTGCGCTTCATGGGTAGCGCCGTGGTTCTGACCGTGGGTACCTTCCTCGGCGGCATTATCCATGTAGGCATGGACAAGCAGGCCGGTGGTCGGGCCGGAGACGCACCCTCCAACCGCCTTGCTGACCGGCTGCGTGAAATGCCGTTTACTGTAGGACGCCTCAAGACCGGCACACCACCGCGGATTGATGGCAAGACCGTTGACTACAGGGGTCTTGAGGAACAGCCCGGTGATGACCCCCGCCCGGTGATGTCATTTATGGGGAGCCAGGCAGACCACCCTGAGCAGGTTTCCTGCTTTATCACCCATACGTCCGAGCGGACCCATGACATCATCCGCGCCGGCCTCGACCGGTCACCGCTCTATACCGGCGAGATTGACGGCGTTGGCCCACGCTACTGTCCCTCGATTGAGGATAAGGTTGTACGTTTTGCCGACAAGACATCACACCAGATTTTTATTGAACCCGAGGGACTTGGCACGCATGAGCTTTATCCCAACGGCATTTCGACCAGTCTGCCTTTTGATGTGCAGCTGGCGCTGGTGCGCAGCATCAAGGGTTTTGAGAGAGCGCACATAACCCGACCAGGTTACGCCATCGAGTATGATTTTTTTGAGCCAAGGGAACTGAAACCGTCTCTTGAAACCCGTCATCTGCAGGGGCTGTTTTTTGCCGGCCAGATCAACGGCACCACGGGTTATGAAGAAGCCGGGGCACAGGGCCTGATTGCGGGTATCAACGCGGCGCGACTGGCGTTTGGGGAGGCACCCTGGACACCCGCGCGCAGTGAAGCTTATATCGGTGTACTGATCGACGACCTGATCACCATGGGTACCAAAGAACCCTATCGAATGTTTACCAGCCGAGCGGAATATCGCCTGATACTGCGGCAGGACAACGCTGACCGCCGGCTGACGCCGCGCGGCCGCGAACTGGGCCTGATCGATGATGAGCGCTGGGCACGTTTCAGCGAGAAGTGCGAGAAACTGGCCAGCCGTCGTGCTGTGCTGGAATCAAGTCTGAGTCGCCCGGGCAACAGCCGCGTTGAGGCCCTGGTTGGTCAGCCGCTTGCCCGGGAGTATACGCTGGCAGACCTGCTGAAACGCCCCGGCATTACGATTGATGCTCTGCTGCCCTGCGTGGACCTTGATTGGGACGATGACGAGGTTAACGAACAACTGGAGATAGACTTCAAATATGAAGGTTATATCAACAGGCAACAGGAAGAGATAGATCGCGCCGCTGCGCAGCACGGACTTGAAATACCCCAGGCCATTGATTACCAGGCCATTGGTGGGTTGTCCCATGAGGTTCGGCAGAAACTGGATCAGGTTCGGCCGACGACGGTTGGCCAGGCGTCACGTATACCCGGGATGACGCCCGCGGCAGTATCGCTATTGCTTGTCCATCTCAAGAAGGCAGGTTTTTACAGAAGGTCAGCCTAGTGGCCGGACCACAACAGGACCAGGCAGTGCTTGAAGCCGGACTCGAAGCACTGGGTATCAGGCCCGGCAAGGAGGCTGTTCAGCGGTTGCTCGAATATGACCAGCTGCTGCAGCGGTGGAACCAGGTCTTTAACCTGACCCGGGTCCCGCAGTCCCGGTCAATCGCCTACCATCTGCTGGATTCGCTTGCCATCCTGCCTTTTCTGCAGGGTGACACCTTGATTGATGTGGGCAGTGGCGGGGGTCAACCCGGCATACCACTGGCCATTTGTAAACCGGACGTCACCGTCACGCTGCTGGACAGCAACGGCAAAAAGACGCGTTTTCTGGAACAGGCACGAATCAGCCTGGGCCTTAACAATCTCCAGGTGATTCATGCGCGAGTGGAGGAGTTCGAGGGTCGCTTTGCGACGGTCACCTGCCGGGCATTCGCACCGCTGGCAGAGATTTGTCGCCTGACGGCACACTTGCTGGCGCCGGGTGGGAAGATCCTGGCGATGAAAGGATCAGAAGCAATGACAGAAGCGGCGCGAACTTCCGGGGATGTCGTATTCCAGTGCTGCCACAAGCTGGCGGTACCTGGCATAGAAGGCTGTCGCCAGCTTGTTGTACTGGAAAAAAGGTAAGGAGCCGGTTTTGGCAATTGTCCTGGCAATAGCAAATCAGAAAGGCGGGGTTGGCAAGACCACCACGGCCGTCAACCTCGCGGCGTCGCTGGCCGCCATGCGGCGCCGGGTACTGGTTGTGGATCTTGATCCGCAGGGAAATGCCACCATGGGGAGCGGCGTCGACAAGAGTGAACTTGAAACCAGTGTCTATGACGTTGTGGTGGAGGGACTACCGGTAGTTTCGGCCATGGTTGAAGCGGAATCAGCGGGCTACGACATACTTGGTTCCAATGCTGATCTGACCGGCGCAGAGCTGGCGCTGATGGCTGCTGAGCGGCGTGAATACCGCCTCCGGACTGCGCTTCAGGCAGTGCAGGAACGTTTCGATTTTGTTGTTGTTGACTGCCCCCCGTCACTGAGCCTGCTCACCATCAACGGGCTTGTGGCCGCGGATGCCGTCATCATTCCCATGCAGTGTGAGTATTACGCACTGGAAGGGCTCTCGGCCCTGATGAATACCGTGTCGCGCATCAGTGCCAACCTGAATCCGGACCTGCAGATAGAGGGGATTGTGCGTACGATGTTTGACCCACGCAACAGCCTGACCATTGACGTGTCCCGACAGCTGCTGGACCATTTTGGTGACCGGGTGTTTCGAACCGTGGTGCCGCGTAACGTCCGGCTTGCCGAAGCGCCGAGTTACGGGTTACCCGTACTGTATTATGATAAGCAGTCTCGTGGTGCAAAAGCATACCTGGCGCTGGCCAGCGAACTGATGCAGCGCTACGAGCGTCGTGCTGAACAGGCAAAAAACGCGGATGGGCCCTGAAGCCCGCTACAACAGCATTCCAGATAACAGGATAGTCGTCAGGCACACTGGCCAGGGACAGATTAATGGCAGGAAAAAGAAGGCTGGGTCGCGGTTTGGATGCGCTGTTGGGCGCAGAAGCCCGCCCTGATACGACCGCTCCCCAGGGAGGTCAGCTACTTCAGGAAGTACCCGTTGAATGGGTAAAACCCGGCAAATACCAGCCGCGCAAGGCAATGGACGAGACCAGCCTGCAGGAACTGGCAGCCTCCATTCGTGCCCAGGGGGTCATGCAGCCGATAGTGCTGCGCAGCGTCGGTGAACAACGGTATGAAATCATCGCCGGTGAGCGGCGCTGGCGGGCCGCCCAGCTTGCTGGCCTGGAAAAGGTGCCCGCAGTCATCCGCGAAGTGGACGATGAAGCAGCAATTGCCATGTCCCTGATCGAGAATATCCAGCGCGAAGACCTTAATCCCATGGAAGAAGCGCATGCATTGCAGCGCCTGATCCAGGAATTTGAACTCACACATCAACAGGTAGCGGATGCGGTAGGCAAAAGTCGCGCGGCCGTAACGAATTTCCTGCGATTGATTAACCTTGCCCCTGCCGTTGCCCGGATGCTGGGCAACGGGGATATCGAAATGGGTCATGCCCGCGCGCTGTTGGGGCTGCCGGATGATCAACAGGCAGTAGCGGCACGCGAGATTGCCGCAAGGTCGCTGAATGTGCGGCAGGCAGAGGCCCTGGTCAGAAGCCTGGCGGCGGGCAAGAAAGAAAAGGCGCCAGCGCGCAGGGTTGATGCTGATACCCGAACCCTGGAGCAAAGAATCTCGTCCCGTCTGGGCCAGCCTGTGCAGATCCAGCATTCGGCAAAAGGCAAAGGCAAACTCGTCATCAACTACAGTAGCCTGGACGAACTCGACGGTATTCTGAGCCACTTCGGTGATCTCGATTAACAGGCAGGTTTTTCCGATGAAATTTGAGGAAAACCCTTGAATTTGCTGTAGTTTCAAGTTGATTGGCCACAGTGAAATCTCTATACTCTGCCCCCGCGACGAACCCGGGTTTTTACGCTGGGTTCCGAGACAAGAGAAAAGAGCGAGCCTGACTCAATCAACAACCGAGGCCCAAGACCCGCGTACCGCATTTTTTGGACGCAGCTGATAGCGACGATTCTCGCCGCAACCCTATGTGTATCGTTTGACCGGGTTGCTGCCTACTCGATTCTACTGGGTGGGTTGGCGTGTGTGGTGCCCGGCATGTTTGCTGCCTACCGCTTGTCTAGGCAGACAGCAAACGTCAGTGTAGCTGCCAGCGATATGGTAATGGCAGAACTGGGCAAGTTTGCGCTGACATTTGGGTTGCTGGTGGTGATTTTTACTCAGGTGAAGCCACTTGATGCGCTGTTTTTCTTTGGATCGCTTGTTGTCGCGCATGTGTTCTACATTATCGTGCCGCTGATGGACAGGCACAAACAGAAAATGTTGGGATAGGGACAAGAAGACAAATATGGCCAGTGAAAACGGCGTACTGACCTCCGAAGCCTACATCGAGCATCACCTCACGAACCTGGTGTACGGACAGCACCCGGACGGCAGCTGGGGTTGGGCAGGATCGCAGGAAGAAATCAGCGAGATGGGCTTCTGGGCCATTCACGTGGACAGCATGTTCTGGTCCATTGCACTGGGGTTCGTGTTTATTGCGATTTTTATTGCCGGTGCTCGCCGGGCCACGTCCGGTGTACCCGGTGGTCTGCAGAACGCCTGTGAAATGGCTGTCGAGTTTGTTGAGGACAACATCAGGCAGGTATTCGGCACACGCCCCAATGCCGTTATTGGCCCCCTTTCACTCACCATCCTGATCTGGGTGTTCCTCATGAACCTCATGGACCTGGTACCGGTTGACTGGATACCCCATGCCGCCGCACTTGCCGGTGTTCCGTTCTTCAAAGTGGTACCCACGACTGACCCCAATGTGACCCTGGGTATGTCGTTCAGTGTCTTCCTGCTGGTGATCTACTACAACTTCAAGATCAAGGGGCCAATACGGTTTGGTGCGGGGCTGGTGACACACCCGATTCCCCACTGGAGCATGTACTGGTTCAACCTGATTCTGGAAACCGTTGACATGTTTGCCAAGCCGCTTTCGCACGGGCTCCGTCTGTTTGGCAATCTTTATGCCGGTGAAATGATATTTATCCTGATAGCGCTGCTGCCCTTTTATGCGCAGTGGGTGTTGTCATTACCCTGGGCGCTGTTCCATATCCTGATCATCAGCCTCCAGGCGTTCGTCTTCATGATCCTGACCATCGTATTTCTGACCCAGGCGCATGACACGGGCGAGCACCATTAACGCAAACGTTTAACTCTTAACCAATCTGACTAGCAACCGCAGGAGTAAGTCATGGAACAATCCCTCATTTTTATCGCCGGCGCCTTTTTGATGGGTCTCGGTGCAATCGGTAGTGCTATCGGCATCGGTATCCTGGGTGGTAAGTACCTGGACGGTGTTGCTCGCCAGCCAGAACTTCAGCCCATGCTGATGACCCAACTCTTCCTTGTACTTGCACTGGTTGACGCGGTGCCGATTATCGCAGTGGGTATCTCGCTGTACATGATTTTTGCGCTCTGAGCGACACACCACTCAAATCAGTCACAAACCGAGGTGATGCGTGAACATTAACTTGACGATAATCGGACAGGCGATCTCTTTTGCCATGTTCGTCATTATCTGCATGAAGTACGTCTGGCCGCCGCTGACGCAGATCATGCGGGAACGTCAGCGTCAGCTTGCGGATGGCCTGGAAAAAGCCGCGCGTGCCGAGAAGCAGCTGGAAGAAGCGAGTTCAGCCGCAGAGGTTGAGCTGGCTGAGGCCAAGCAGCAGTCAGCGGAGCTGATAAACCAGGCCCGGAATCGGGCGAGTCAGATTGTCGAAGAAGCCAAGACGCAGGCGGCCGAAGAGGCAGCACGTATCAAGGCCGGTGCTGAGGCGGAAATTGACCAGGAGATAAACCGGGCCCGTGAGGCGCTGCGCGCCAAGGTGGGTGAACTGGCGATCGAAGGTGCAGAGAAAATTCTCGAAGCGTCGGTCGACCGCAACATTCACCAGGACATGCTGCAGAAGCTGGCAGCCCGGCTCTAAAGGAACAAGCGTATGGCAGAAGCAGAGCTCACGACAGTTGCACGTCCCTACGCCCGGGCAGCGTTTTCGTTTGCGCTTGAACCTGGCCAGGGGCTGGATGCCTGGTCAAGGATGCTTGCCCTGCTGGCGGAGGCTGTTGCCACTGACCTGGTGCGGGATGCGCTCGAAAATCCGCTGCTTCGGACCGATCAGGAATCAGGCCTCCTGATTGACCTGTTGGGTGAGGAGTTGACGGACAATGGTCGCAACTTTGTTGTTGTACTGGCAGAAAATGCGCGTCTGCCACTCCTGCCACACATAGCCGCGCTTTTTGAAGATCTCAAGGCGCAGCATGAAAAAACGTTGGATGTTGAAGTCGCCACCGCGTTCGACATTGACGAGACTGACCAGGAGCAACTGGTCAGTGCACTGAAAGCCCGGTGGCAGAAAGAGATCAACCTGTCCACACGTGTTGACAGGGCACTGATCGGCGGCGTTGTAATTCGTGCTGAAGATACGGTGATAGACAATTCAGTACGCGGCAAGCTGCAGAAAATGGCCGCAGCTCTCAGCTAGCCGGATCAGGCCAACGAGAATCCAAATTAACCATTCCTTGAGGAACGGAACATGCAACAACTGAATCCTTCCGAGATCAGCGAGATTATCAAGCAGCGAATCGAAAAGCTTGATGTCTCCTCAGAAGCGAGAAACGAGGGGACCATTGTCAGCGTGTCTGACGGTATCGTGCGAATCCATGGCCTCGCCGACGTTCAGAACGGTGAGATGATCGAGTTTCCCGATAATCTGTTTGGTTTTGCTCTGAACCTCGAGCGCGACTCTGTAGGTGCGGTCGTCCTGGGTGACTACAAACCGCTGCGTGAGGGTCAGACAGCCAAATGTACTGGCCGCATCCTGGAAGTGCCCATAGGGCCAGAGCTACTTGGGCGCGTGGTTGATGCGCTGGGTAACCCGATCGATGGCAAAGGTCCAATCAACGCCAAGCTGACGGATCCGGTTGAGAAGGTTGCCCCCGGTGTTATTGCACGTAAGCACGTGGACCAGCCGGTTCAGACCGGACTCAAGTGTATCGACTCCATGATCCCTGTAGGTCGTGGTCAGCGGGAACTGATCATTGGTGACCGCCAGGTAGGTAAGACCGCTATTGCAATTGACACGATCATTAACCAGCAGAAGTCCGGTATCAAATGTGTCTACGTGGCAATCGGACAGAAGTTTTCTTCCATTGCCAATGTTGTGCGGGTACTCGAAGAACACGGTGCCATGGAAAACACCATTGTTGTTGCTGCCGGGGCCTCGGACCCAGCGCCCATGCAGTACCTTGCGGCATATTCCGGCTGCACCATGGGTGAATACTTTCGCGACCGCGGTGAAGATGCGCTGATTATCTATGATGATCTGACCAAACAGGCCTGGGCTTACAGGCAGATCTCACTGCTGCTGCGTCGGCCACCGGGACGTGAAGCTTACCCGGGTGACGTCTTTTACCTGCATTCGCGTCTGCTCGAAAGGGCAGCGCGCGTCAATGCTGAATATGTAGAGGCGTTTACCAAAGGTGAAGTCAAAGGCAAAACCGGTTCGCTCACGGCATTGCCAATCATCGAAACCCAGGCTGGTGACGTGTCCGCGTTTGTTCCGACCAACGTCATCTCAATTACAGACGGGCAGATATTCCTTGAAACGGACAAGTTCAACGCAGGTGAACGGCCTGCCATGAACCCCGGCATCTCGGTTTCCCGCGTAGGTGGTGACGCCCAGGTGTCATTCATGAAGAAAATTTCTGGCGGTATCAAGCTGGCGCTCGCCCAATACCGGGAACTGGCTGCTTTTTCCCAGTTTGCCTCTGACCTTGATGAGGCCACCCGGCGTCAGCTGGAACACGGCGAGCGCGTCAACGAACTGATGAAACAGAAGCAGTTTGCCCCTATGAGCGTGGCCGAAATGGGACTTGTGCTGTTTGCAGCCAACGAGGGTTACCTGCGTGATGTGCCGGTGAACAAGGTGCTGGATTTTGAATCTGCGCTGCGCAGCTACATGAATGCAGAACATGCTGATTTTATGGATAACATTAATGAAACCGGTGCTTATTCCGACGACATTGTTGCCCAGATGAAACAGTTCATCGAGACATTCAAAGCCACACAAACCTGGTAAGCAGCACGGACTAACGAGTCAGATATGGCGAATACCAAAGAACTCAGGACGCAGATTGGCAGCATCAAGAACACGCAGAAGATTACCTCTGCGATGGAAATGGTTGCAGCCTCAAAGATGCGCAAGGCGCAGGAGAGAATGTCCCGCGGTCGTCCCTACTCGGATCACATCCGGGCAGTGATCGGTCACGTGGCCAATGCATCCGCAGAGTATCGGCACAAGTTTATGGTCGAACGGGAAGTCAAGCGCATCGGCTACATCATAGTAACCACCGACCGGGGCCTGTGTGGTGGCCTGAACGTGAACCTGCTGAAGCATACAGTTCGCGACATCCAGAAGTGGCGGGAAAAGGAAGTTGAGGTTGACCTGTGCCTGATCGGTAACAAAGGGGCGCAGTTTTTCCGCAGTTATGGTGGCAACGTGGTTGCAACCAGCAGCCACCAGAGTGAAGAACCGACCATGGTTGATCTTATCGGGTCGATCAAGGTGATGCTTGACGCTTTCGAGGAAGGTCGTGTTGACAAGATTTTCCTGGCGAACAACGTTTTTGTGAACACCATGACGCAGACGCCAACCATCCGGCAACTGGTACCCCTTGATCCGGATGAGGAAAGTGATCGGCGATATCCCTGGGACTATATTTATGAGCCCGAGGCCCAGGTCCTGATGGAAGGTCTCATATCCAGGTTTATTGAATCGCAGGTCTACCAGGCGGTGGTTGAAAATGGTGCCTGCGAACAGGCAGCCAAGATGATCGCCATGAAAAATGCAACTGATAATGCCGGTGATCTCATTGACGAGTTGTCGCTCATTATGAATAACGTGCGCCAGGCAGCCATTACGCAGGAACTGGCAGAAATTGTTGGTGGTGCCTCCGCGGTCTAGCGGTCACTACCCTTACAGGATTAGAGAACAGAGGAATCGATTATGGGAAGCGGACGAATCGTACAGGTGATTGGTGCGGTCATTGATGTGGAGTTTCCTCGTGACGAGGTGCCCCAGGTCTACGACGCCCTCAAGGTCGACGAACGGGGCCTGACACTTGAAGTCCAGCAGCAGCTGGGTGATGGCGTGGTCCGTACCATTGCCATGGGTAGCTCGGAAGGTGTGAGCCGGGGGCTTGCCGTATCCAACAGCGGTGCCCCGATTTCGGTGCCTGTCGGTGCAGAAACACTGGGTCGTATCATGGACGTGCTGGGTGAGCCGATCGATGAGAAAGGCCCCATTGGCGAAAAGGAACGCATGCCCATTCACCGCAAGCCGCCATCCTATGAAGAACAGGCCGGTGGACGTGATCTGCTGGAGACGGGCGTTAAGGTAATTGACCTGATCTGTCCTTTTGCCAAGGGCGGTAAAGTTGGCCTGTTTGGCGGCGCGGGTGTGGGCAAGACAGTCACCATGCTTGAACTGATCAACAATATCGCCAGGGAACACTCCGGCCTCTCGGTGTTCGCCGGTGTGGGTGAACGTACCCGGGAAGGTAACGACTTCTATCACGAAATGCAGGACGCCGGCGTACTGGATAAGATCGCCATGGTGTTTGGGCAGATGAACGAGCCGCCCGGTAACCGGCTTCGCGTTGCCCTGTCCGGCCTGACCATGGCCGAGAAGTTCCGGGATGAAGGTCGTGACGTACTGCTTTTTGTCGATAACATCTACCGATATACCCTGGCGGGTACCGAGGTATCCGCACTGCTGGGACGTATGCCGTCTGCCGTAGGTTACCAGCCGACCCTGGCAGAAGAGATGGGTGTGCTGCAGGAAAGGATTACCACCACCAAGAATGGGTCCATCACATCCATCCAGGCGGTCTATGTGCCTGCGGACGACCTTACTGACCCGTCACCGGCAACGACGTTTGCCCACCTCGACTCCACGGTGACGCTGTCGCGTGACATTGCGTCATTGGGTATTTACCCGGCTGTTGACCCGCTCGACTCAACCTCCCGTCAGCTCGATCCGCTGGTGGTCGGTGAAGAACACTACCAGGTGGCCCAGGGCGTGCAGAGCGTTCTGCAGCGATACAAGGAGCTCAAGGACATTATTGCCATCCTTGGTATGGACGAGCTTTCGGAAGAAGACAAGCTGACCGTCTACCGTGCCAGGAAAGTAAGCCAGTTCTTTTCCCAGCCCATGCACGTGGCAGAAGTGTTCACCGGCCAGCCAGGAGTTTATGTGCCACTGGCTGATACCATCCGCAGCTTCAAGGGTATCCTTGACGGGGAATATGATGACATACCCGAAGCGGCATTCAGCATGGTCGGCAGCATCGAGCAGGCAATCGAAAAAGCCAAGAAGCTCTAGGAGGTCACATGGCTTCAACAGTCCACTGCAGTATTGTCAGTGCCGAGGAAGAAATTTTTTCCGGCACTGTCGAGATGGTTGTTGCAACAGGTACGGAAGGGGAACTTGGTATATTGCCAGGGCATACGCCCCTGCTGTCCGGTGTGCAGCCGGGCCCGGTCAGGTTGCGACTCGAAGGTGGTGAAGAAGAAGTCTTTTTTGCCTCGGGTGGCTATATCGAAATCCAGCCCCATGCCATCACCATCCTGGCGGACACGGCGATCCGGGCTGATGACATTGACGAGGCGGCCGCTGTTGAAGCCCAGCAAAAAGCCCAGCGGGAGCTTGCGGAAAACCGCTCCGAGATTGATTTTGCCCGCGTTAACTCCGACCTTGCGGAACAGGCCGCCATGTTGCGAACCATCCGCAAGCATCGCGAGCAGAAACGCTAGCGGTGACAGCGGCTAAACCCGGCCGCTGTATTTCTTTCCCCAACAGGTCGCAGACGGAGTAAAATCTGCCCATGCGCCCACCACTCGAAATTTGCATTCTCGCAGCAGGCCAGGGCAAGCGGATGAAGTCTGCCCGTCCCAAGGTACTGCACACGATTGCGGGCAAACCCATGCTGGCGCATCTTCTCGCCACCGCGCAAGCACTTCAGCCGACCCGAATCCATGTTGTGATCGGCCGTGGTGCCGAGGCCGTCAGGCGTGCTTTTGTCGAAAGCCCCGTCAATTTTGTGCAACAGGAAGAACAGCTTGGCACCGGGCACGCTGTCATGCAGGCCTTGCCCCAGGTGTCCTCCGACGCCAGGCTGCTGATCCTGGTGGGTGACGCCCCGCTGGTGACGGCCGAAACGCTGGCTTGCCTGGTGGCTGAATCCTGTGACCTGGGCATCCTGACGGTAGACGCGGCAAACCCGTTCAATTATGGACGGATTGTCCGGGGCGAAGGTGTGAAGGTCGAGAGGATCGTTGAGGAACGCGATGCTGACCCGGAAGAGCAAAAGATCAACGAGATCAACACGGGCATAATGATTGCCGACGTTTCCTTGCTGTCAACCTGGCTCTCGCAACTGACCAGGGACAATAATCAAAAGGAGTACCTGCTCACGGATATTGTTGGTATCGCCTCACGCGATGGCCTGCGCGTCCATGCGGTCAAGGCGGCAGGAGAAGCGGAGGTCAGTGGCGTCAACAACCGGGCCCAGTTGGCTGCGCTTGAGCGGGAATACCAGCGCCGACAGGCTGAGCACCTGATGGCTGCCGGTGTACAACTCATGGACCCGGCGCGCCTGGATGTGCGTGGTGAGCTTATTGTCGGCGCGGATGTCACCATAGACATCAACTGCGTCTTTGAGGGTCAATGTCGTCTTGGCAATAACGTCACCATCGGGCCGAATTGCCTCGTCAGGGATGTCATGATTGGTGACAACGTGGAGATTCGTGCCAACTCGGTCATTGAAGGCGCAAGGATTGGCGAAGACTGTACAATCGGTCCTTTTGCACGCATTCGACCGGGTACGGTCCTCGCCCGGGGCGTGGGCATTGGGAATTTTGTTGAAGTCAAAAATACAACCGTTGGTGAGGGCACAAAAGCCAGTCACCTCAGTTATCTCGGCGATGCGACGCTGGGAGCTGGTGTAAATATTGGTGCGGGTACCATTACCTGTAACTATGACGGCCAGACGAAACACCAGACGCATATTGGCGATCATGTGTTTGTGGGTTCAAACACGGCGCTGGTGGCGCCCGTTGAGCTGGGTAGCGGCGCAACCATTGGTGCCGGCTCAACCATTACGAGAAATGTAGACCCCGGGCAACTGGCTGTGGCCCGGGGCCGCCAGAAAAATATCAGTCACTGGAAACGACCGGACAAATCATAATGTGTGGAATAGTAGGTGCCGCCGCGCGGCGGCAGGTCGGTGGGATCTTGCTGGAAGGGCTGCAGCGCCTGGAATATCGCGGCTACGACTCCGCTGGCCTGGCGGTTGCCGGAGCGTCCGGCAAACCGGAACGGCTGCGTCGGGTCGGCAAGGTTGCTGAATTGCGCGCCGCGTTCGAGGGTGCTGGCATCAGTGGCGTGGTGGGTATTGCCCATACGCGGTGGGCGACTCACGGGAAACCCACCGAGACCAATGCACATCCGCACCTGTCCAAGGATGCGGTCAGCATTGTGCACAACGGCATCATTGAGAACCACGAAAAGCTGCGCGCAATGCTACTTGAGGCCGGCTACGCGTTTGCGTCCGAAACGGATTCGGAAGTGGTGGCTCACCTGTTACACAAGGAGATTGAATCTGCGGGTGACTTCCTTCAAGGATTCCTTGCGGCCATTGCACAACTGGATGGCGCTTTTGCCATTGCCGCGACGCATAGCACCTACCCGGACAAGATAATTGCTGCCCGGGCCGGTAGCCCACTGGTGGTTGGGCTTGGCATAGGCGAAAACTTTGTCGCCTCGGATACCCATGCCCTTAGCCCTGTCACCGATCGGTTCATCTACATGGATGAAGGCGAGGTTGTTGAAGTTACTGCCGATGGTGTGGTCTTCCACCGCGGCCAGGAAGCCCCGCTGGCGGGTCGAACGGTGCAGTTGCGCGATCAGCAGGATGCTGGCAGCAAAGGCAACTACCGGCATTTCATGATGAAAGAGATCCATGAACAGCCGGCCACCGTTAATGCAACCCTGGAAGGCAGGGTCAGCCAGCGACACGTATTGCAGAACGCGTTTGGCCTTGGCGCGGATGACATTTTCCGGCAGACCCGTGCGGTTCAGATTGTTGCCTGTGGCAGCAGCTACTACACCGGCATGGTGGCTCGCTACTGGATAGAGAAGTACGCCGGCCTCCCCTGCCAGATAGAGATCGCGAGTGAGTTTCGCTACCGGAAAGTAGCGGTGGCACCCGGTACCCTGTTCGTGACCATTTCCCAGTCAGGTGAAACAGCCGACACACTCGCGGCCCTGCGGGATGCCACGGACAGCAATTACCTGTCGAGCCTCTGCCTGTGTAACGTCCCCAACAGTTCACTGGTCCGTGAATCAGCACTGTCGCTGATGATCCAGGCGGGGCCGGAGATTGGGGTTGCGTCAACCAAGGCTTTTACCACGCAACTGGCGGACCTGCTGCTGCTGACCATTGCGCTTTCAAAACACAACGGCCTCACCAGTGAACAGGAAGAAGAAATGGTGGCAGCCCTCCGTCAGGCACCGGCGATGATCGAACAGGCACTGGCCCTGGAACCCGAGATTGAGGCAATTGCCGAACGCTTTGTGCACAAGCACAATGCCCTGTTCCTCGGCCGTGGTGATCACTATCCCATCGCGCTTGAAGGTGCACTCAAACTGAAAGAAATTTCCTACATTCACGCCGAGGGTTACGCGGCCGGCGAACTCAAGCACGGCCCCCTGGCGCTGGTCGACGAGTCAATGCCTGTCATTACCATAGCACCCCAGGACGAACTGCTGGACAAGATCAAATCCAACATGCAGGAGGTCAGGGCGAGGGGTGGCGAATTGATCGTGTTCACCAGTGCCAGCGGTTTTGCCGACGAGGAAGGGATCACCATTGTGCAGATGCCACATGCACCAGATCTCATCTCGCCACTGGTCTACACCATACCCATGCAGCTGCTGGCTTATCACGTGGCTGTCCTGAAAGGCACCGATGTTGATCAGCCGAGGAACCTGGCGAAATCTGTGACGGTCGAGTAGCAAATGGATGTGTCCTATCTGCTGGATTCGCTGAATGATGCCCAGCGCCAGGCTGTGGCGGCGCCACCCGGCAGCATGCTGGTACTCGCAGGGGCCGGCAGTGGCAAGACGCGGGTGTTGACACACAGGATTGCGTGGTTGATCCAGACCGAAGGCATTTCTCCTTTCAGTATTCTTGCGGTGACCTTTACCAACAAGGCTGCGGCCGAGATGCGGTCGCGAATCGAATCAATTCTCGCCACGCCGCTGCGTGGCATGTGGGTTGGCACCTTCCATGGTATTGCGCACCGCTTGTTGCGGGCGCACTGGCAGGAAGCCGGATTACCGCAGAACTTCCAGATCCTCGATGCGGATGACCAGCAGCGCCTGGTCAAGCGCGTGATTGCGGCCCTTGATCTGGACGAAAAGAAGTGGCCGGCCCGCCAGGCCACCTGGTGGATCAACTCCCAGAAAGACGAGGGTTTGCGGCCCCAGCACATTGAAGATTACGGCGACCTTTATCTCAAGACTCATCTCTCTATCTATCGGGCGTATGAGGAGGCGCTGAATCGGGGTGGCATGGTGGATTTTGCGGAACTGCTGCTGCGGGCCCACGAAATGCTGCGCGATAATGAAACCCTGCTGCGCCACTACCGTGAGCGCTTTCGCCACATCCTGGTTGACGAGTTCCAGGACACCAACGCGATCCAGTACGGTTGGCTCAGGCTCCTGGCCGGTAATCATGACAACCTGATGGTTGTGGGTGATGACGACCAGTCGATCTATGGCTGGCGCGGCGCGAGAATCGAGAACATCCAGCGATTTTCCACCGACTTCCCCAATAGCCAGACAATTCGCCTTGAACAGAACTATCGATCGACTGGCGCAATACTCAAGGCCGCCAATGGACTTATCGACCAGAATGCCGGGCGTCTGGGCAAGGAACTGTGGACTGATCATGGTGAAGGTGACCCGATTAACCTCTATGCCGCCTTCAATGAAATTGATGAAGCCCGGTTTATCGTGGCCAGGATTGAAGACTGGGTCAGACAGGGCAACAGTCACCGGGAGTGTGCCATCCTGTATCGATCCAATGCCCAGTCGCGGGTGCTGGAAGAAGCCATGTTGCGCGCGCGTATGCCCTACCGGATCTATGGCGGGCAGCGCTTCTTTGAACGCGCCGAGATTCGCAATGTCCTCGCCTACATGCGCCTGCTCAGCAACCGGGAGTCAGATGCGGCATTTGAACGAATCATCAATACCCCAACCCGTGGTATTGGCGACAAGACCATTGACGATATCCGGCAGTTTGCGCGCGCCAGCAATATCCCGCTCTGGCAGGCTGCAGTTCGCCTGGTCCAGGGAGGGAGTCTGTCCGGACGGGCAAAAAACGCCATCCAGCAGTTCATGGCGCTGATTGATGACATGGACAGTGCCACCGCGGACAGCGACCTCGCCGACCTGGTTGACCAGGTGATCAACATGAGCGGGCTGAAGGAATATCACGAGCGTGAACGGGGTGAGCGCGGGCAGGCACGGCTGGAAAACCTGCAGGAACTGATCACCGCCGCGCGAACTTTTGATCCGGAGTCGGACCTGCAGTTTGAGACCGGGCAGGAGGACATGACCTTGCTGGATGAATTCCTGAGTCATGCCGCTCTCGAGGCTGGTGATGGCCAGGGTGATCCCCATCAGGACTGCGTGCAGATGATGACGCTGCACAGCGCCAAGGGACTGGAATTTCCACTGGTATTCCTGGCCGGGCTCGAAGACGGCCTGTTCCCGCATATGATGTCGCTGGAGGAACCCGGCCGACTGGAGGAAGAACGCCGCCTCTGCTATGTCGGTATCACCCGGGCGATGAAACAGTTGTACCTGACTTATGCGGAATCGCGGCGCATCAACGGTTCAGAAACCTACAACCGGTTGTCTCGCTTTGTCAGTGAAATCCCGGCTGACCTGTTACAGGAAGTGCGCTTGCGGGCTGATACGGTGCGGCCCCAGAAGCCCGTGACGTCTCATGCCAGGGCCAGGCTGACCGGCGAGGTTGATGGTACCGGGCTACGGCTGGGACAGCGCGTCATGCACGCCAGGTTTGGTGAAGGCGTGATTCTCAATTACGAGGGTGAAGGCAAACAGGCGCGGGTGCAGGTGAATTTTAACCAGGAGGGCAGCAAGTGGCTGATGGTCTCTTATGCCAACCTCGAAACGCTATAGCCCTTATTCATAATATCCAAAGAGGAAAACAACGTTGAAACAGCTCCTGGCAATCTGTCTGATCATCTCCCTGGCTGGCTGCGGTGGTGGACAGGCCACCTCCTCAGCAGAGGGTGGTGTGGCCGAGGCACCGGCCAAGGTTTATAAGTGGCGCATGGTAACCACATGGCCCAAGAACCTGCCCGGTATGGGGCTGGCACCAGAACATCTGGCGAAGACGGTTGATACCATGTCCAACGGTCGTCTCAAGATAACAGTTTATGGTGCAGGGGAGATTGTGCCGGCACTGGGCGTGTTTGATGCCGTGTCGCTGGGGAACGTTGAAATGGGTCACGGCGCCGCTTATTACTGGAAGGGCAAGGTGCCCGTGGCCCAGTTTTTTACCGCGGTACCTTTTGGCCTGACGGCCCAGGAAATGAATGGCTGGTTGCGACACGGTGGTGGCATGCCACTGTGGGAAGAGCTTTACGCCCGTTACAACCTGGTGCCCATGGCCGGCGGTAACACCGGTGTTCAGATGGCCGGCTGGTTTAACAGG
Source organism: Pseudomonadota bacterium (assembly GCA_047947185.1). Classification (GTDB taxonomy): domain Bacteria; phylum Pseudomonadota; class Gammaproteobacteria; order Pseudomonadales; family Azotimanducaceae; genus JANQJA01. The sequence goes on along the minus strand of CP170502.1, from coordinate 3,352,146 downwards.
GAGATCAATTCGCTGGCTGACCTGAAAGGCATGAAAATGCGCATTCCGGGGCTGGGGGGAGAAGTCTTTGAGCGCGCCGGAGGCACCGCAATAAACCTGCCGGGCGGAGAGATTTTTACCAGCCTGCAGACGGGTGTGATTGACGCCACCGAGTGGGTAGGGCCCTACAATGACCTGGCGTTCGGGCTGCACCAGGTGGCCAAGTACTACTACTATCCAGGCTGGCAGGAACCCGGTCCTGCCCTTGAGACCATTGTGAACAAGGAGAAGTTTGATTCGTTGCCACCGGACCTGCAGGAGATCCTGCGAGTGGCCAGCCAGGCGATGAATGATGATCTACTTGCTGAGTATACAGCCCGGAACAACGCGGCTTTGCGTGAGCTGGTGGATGACCACGGTGTTCTGCTGCGCCGGCTGCCTGATGATGTGCTGCAGGAACTTCGCACCATTTCGGACGAACTGATCAAGGAAATCCCGGGAGACGATGAGCTGGCGCAGCGAATCTTCAAGTCCTATACGACCTTCAGGGACAGTGTTGTTGCCTATCACGAGATCTCTGAACGGGCCTACATCAATGCGCGCGCGGATTCTGCCCCCAGGTAATTTCTGGCACCGGGTTTCTCCGCTCCGCGGCTATCGCCGCTCCGGTCGAAACGACGGTAAATTGTCGTCTCGACCGGAGGCCGCAGTGCCCGCCACCCCCGTCGTCTCGACCGGAGGCCGCAGGCCGGAGTGGAGAGACCTCAATCCCCAACATTCCAAAAAAACGAGATTTCCCCACTCCGCGCCTGACGCTGCCCCGGTCGAAACGACAGCGGTTGTCGACGAAGCGAACTAGCTGAACAGGACGGAGGGTAGCCAGGTTGCCAGGGCGGGCTGCCAGGCCAGCACCAGCAGCATGAAAAGCTGGAGCACAATAAAAGGGATGACGCCGCGATAGATATCACCTGTACTGATAGTTGCTGGTGCAACACCACGCAGGTAGAACAGGGCAAAACCGAAAGGCGGAGTCAAAAAAGAGGTCTGCAGGTTGATTGCAATCATGATGCCTAGCCAGACAGGGTCCAGCCCCATGGCAAGCAGCACGGGGCCGACAATTGGCACTACAACAAAGGTGATCTCAATAAAATCCAGGATAAACCCCAGCAGGAAAATCACGGCCATCACAATGAGCGTTGCACCCACAACCCCGCCCGGCATATCCATAAAAATCTCGTGCACCAGGTCATCACCGCCGTAACCGCGAAACACCAGAGAAAAGATTGAGGCGCCAATCAGGATAAAAAAGACCATGGCCGTTGTGCGCGTGGCAGACTTTGCAATCTCCATCAGGTCAACCGCCGAGATGGACCGCCCGGCCGCCGCCAGTAAGAGTGCGCCCAGCGCCCCCACTGCGGCCGCCTCGGTGGGTGTGGCAACACCGGTGAGAATGGAGCCAAGAACGGCCACAATCAGGACCAGCGGTGGAATAATGGCCTGGATCAGTTCCCCGGCTGTGACCGTTTCGGTCTCGGCCAGAGGAGGGGCTGCCTGGGGCCTGAATATCGCAACGGCGGCGATATAGAGCAGGTAGAGGACCACCAGCAAAAGACCGGGAATGATTGCGCCGGCAAACAGGTCACCCACTGACACGGTTTTGGGGTTAAAGATGCCCATGTTCAGCTGGGCCTGCTGGTAGGCATTGGAGATGACGTCACCCAGCAGCACCAGTGCAATGGAGGGCGGTATGATCTGTCCCAGTGTTCCCGTGGCGCAGATGACCCCGGTTGCCAGCCCCTTGTCATAGTTGGCTTTCAGCATACTGGGTAGAGACATCAGGCCCATGGTTACCACCGTTGCACCGACAATACCGGTACTGGCGGCCATCAGCATGCCAACAATCGTCACGGCAAATCCGAGGCCACCCGGCAATCGGCCAAACAACCGGCTCATGGCGTCAAGCAGGCGCTCGGCGATCCGCGACTTTTCGAGGGTAACGCCCATCAAAACAAACAGCGGTACCGCCACGAGGGTCTGATTGGTGATGATCCCGAACAGTCGATTGGGCGTCGCAAACAGGAAGCTGGGTTCAAACCCGCCCGCGACAATCCCGATGCCCGCGGCTATCAGCGCCGTGCCGGCCAGGGTCAGGGCAACCGGGTAACCCAGCAGGAGCAGGACAAACACCGCCCCAAACATGACAAGCGCAGCATACTCACCCATGCCGGTTGACCAGTTTCGACAGCGAACGGCTGATTTCGGCAAGGCCCTGCAGGCACAGCAGGACGGCACCCAGGGGAATCAGCGCTTTCAGCAGGTAAAGGGCCGGTAGTCCACCGGGCTCCGGACTGCCTTCACCCATCCGGTAGGACAGTGCAACATAATCGAGGCTGGTCCAGAAAATGAACCCTGCGACCGGCAGCAGAAACAGTAGGGCCCCCAGCAGATCAATGGTTGCCTGTGTCCGGGCAGAGAGCCGCTGGTAGACGATGTCCACGCGCACGTGCCCCTGTGCCTTCAGAGTATAGCCAATGCCCAGCATGAACACGGCACCGTGCATGTAGATGACGGCTTCCTGGAGCGGAACGGCGCCAGTGCCAAACGCATACCGGGCCACGACCACAACACAGGTTGCCAGGGTCATCAGCAGCGTTAATGGTGCAATCAGCGCCCCGGTCCTGTCTGCAAAACTGTCTAGCAGGGAAGTCAGTCTTTCCAACCGGCGTGCTCCAGCTTTTGTGTCTGGTAGGATGCAAAATGCGCCGATTCTAGCACAGGATCCCGGGTTCCCTGCCGGTCGTCTCTCGCTCGATCAATTGTGTAAAGCCTGTAGCCAGCCGTTTGAATACAGGTCCAGCCCCACCCGTGCTGCGCCCCGCTATGGTAGCCACTGGAATCAGCTCTGCGCCGGTACCGGACAGGAAACATTCATCCGCGTTAAACAGATCCCAGGTGCCCATCGGCTTCTCGGTCACCGGAATACCCAGGCTGATTGCCACCTCGATGATTGCGCCGCGCGTAATGCCATCCAACGCGCCTTCTGTAACCGGTGGGGTCTGTAGCTCGCCGCCCTGCACAATAAACACATTGTCTGCTGTCCCTTCTGCAACACGACCCTGGGTGTTGAGCACAATCGCCTCGTCAGCGCCGGCAGCCTGGGCTTCCATGCGCCCCATGATCTGGTTCAGGTAGTTGAGGCTCTTGATCCTGGGGTCCAGCTGATCCGGACCCAGTCGCCGGGAAGACGCAATGATGCAAGCGACGCCCTGCTGGCGCTTTTCAGCCGAGACCATGGTGAGTTCATCCACAATGACAATGGTCCGCGGAGCGTGACAACTCAGGGTGTCAATCCCCATCGAGCCAGACCCCCGCGTGACTACCAGGCGGACATAACCTTCCCGCCTGCCGGCGGCCAGAATGGTTGCCTGAACGCTGGCATGGATGGCATCTGGGCTCATGGGCACCCGCAGGCCAATTGCCCTGGCGGACTGGGCAAGTCTGTGCATGTGCTGCTCATAACGGAAAACCCTGCCGTTATAGAAGCGAAGCCCCTCGAAGACACCATCACCATAAAGCAAGCCGTGGTCGTTGACCGGTATTACGGCATTTTCCAAAGTGCACAATTTTCCATCAATGCTGCATGCAAGCATCTGTTAGTCTCCAAGGTTGCCGCACCCTGCGGCTGATAACATCCGATTCGACCGGCCTTGAACGGGGGTTTTCAGGCCAGTACTGCAACATTCCAGCAATCAATATTATTGTGCAGTCTGGACAGGTTCAGCTGAGCCAGAAATCGAGCACAACACCGCCATAAATAGCCAGGCCAACCCAGTGATTGTTGAGGAATGCGGCAAAACAATCCTCCCGGGCACGGTCTTTGAGAAGGTACTGCTGATAAATCAGCAGACCGCTGGCCAGAGCCACACCCAGGTAAAAAAAGCTGCCCACTTCTGCCTGGCGACCAACCAGCAGCAGTATCGCAACAAACAGGACCTGCAGAATGCCGATGATCAGCTTGTCCATCTCACCAAAAAGGATAGCGGACGACCTGAGTCCCAGGCGAAGGTCATCGTCGCGATCCACCATGGCGTACTCGGTATCATAAGCCACGGTCCATACGACATTGGCTGTTGCCAGCAGCCAGGCAATGGCGGGAACAGTGCCGGTATAGGCGGCATAAGCCATGGGTATGCCAAAAGAAAAGGCAACGCCGAGTACCACCTGGGGCAGGTAGGTATACCTTTTCATAAACGGGTAGATGGCAGCGACCAGGGCGGCCAGGAACGCCAGTCCCACTGTCAGCCAGTTTGTGGTGAGGACAACAATGAGGGCAACAAAAGCAAGAACAGCTGCAAAAATGACTGCAGCCTCAATGGACAGATCACCCGAGGGGAGGGGCCGGTTCAGCGTACGTTTCACCTTGCCATCAAAATTACGATCAGCGATGTCATTAATCACGCAGCCGGCTGAACGGGTCAGCAGTACACCCAGCAGGAAAACCAGCAGGAGGTGCCAGCCGGGCCATCCGCTTGCTGCAAACCAGAGCCCGGTGAGCGTGGGCCAGAGCAGCAGGTAAATGCCAATGGGCCGATCAAGGCGGGCGATCGCAATGTAGGAGGGCAAGCGCGGAAACCTGGCCCACAAATTCTCCTGCAATCCAACAAGTCGCGCCAATTCTGGTTCCGCCAACGGCAAATGGGTTAGTATACGGCGCTTGCCTTGCCGGATAAAACGGTGGCATGTCAGCCGTATTGAAAAAGCGAGACCGAGACCAAGATGAAAAAGTACCAGTGTATCGTCTGCGGCTTCATTTATGATGAAGCGGAAGGTTACGAGGACGAGGGGATTGCACCTGGCACCCTGTGGGAAGATGTACCCGATGACTGGGTCTGCCCGGAGTGTGGTGTGGCCAAAGAAGACTTTGAAATGGTAGAAGTGTAAAGCCTATGGACCGAGCGGCGCTAACCCGGAATATTCTGATTGGTATGACGCTCGGGATTGTCCTCGGGTCTCTTGTCTACGCCATGGACATACCCAACGACAACTTCATCAAGGTGTTTTTTATTGATGGCCTGTTCGACATAGGCGGGCAGGTGTTTGTCATCAGCCTCAAGTTGCTGGTGGTTCCCCTGGTGTTCGTGTCCCTGGTGTGTGGTTCCAGCAGCCTCGGCGGTGGCTCCAGCATGGGCCGGATTGGCTCCAAGACCGTGGCCCTTTACCTGCTGACAACGGCAATTGCCCTGACCCTGGCACTCAGCGTCGCGCAGCTGGTTGACCCCGGCGTGGGCATCGAGATGAAGACGGCAAGCAACTTCACGCCGCCCGAGGCACCACCCCTCAAAGACGTGATCATCAATATATTCCCCTCCAACCCCATAGATGCCATGGCCCAGGGCAACATGCTGCAGATTATTGTGTTTGCGCTGTTGTTTGGTGTGGCGATGTCCAGGTGCGGTGAACCGGGTCAGCGCGTGCGCAAGCAGTTTGAGGACTGGAACGAAATCATCATGAAACTGGTGATGATGCTCATGAATGTTGCGCCGATTGGCGTCTTCTGCCTGCTGATTGCCCTGTTCTCCAACATGGGCTTCAGTGCCATTGCCGATCTGCTCAAGTATTTTCTTTGTGTTGCCGGTGTGCTTGTCCTCCATTTTGTCCTGACCTACGGGTTACTGGTCAGATTTGTTGCCCGTTTGAGTCCCGTGGCTTTTATCAGGAACTTCTCACCCGTGCTTGCTTATGCCTTCAGCACCTCGTCTTCCAATGCCACGTTGCCGGTGACCCTGGAAACGGTTGAGCACAAGCTGGGTGTCAAAAACGAGGTTGCAGCCTTTACGGTACCCCTGGGCGCCACCATCAACATGGACGGTACGGCCATCATGCAGGGTGTGGCGACTGTATTTATTGCGCAGGCGTTTAATGTGGACATCAGCCTCCAGGGTTACCTGATGGTGATCCTGACCGCCACACTTGCCTCAATTGGTACGGCGGGCGTCCCTGGCGTTGGCCTCATTATGCTGGCAATGGTCCTGCAGCAAGTTGGCCTGCCGGTAGAAGGTATTGGCCTGATCATTGGCGTGGACAGGCTGCTCGACATGATGCGGACCGCGGTAAACGTGACTGGTGATGCGACGGTTGCAACGATTGTGGCCAAGAGCGAAGGCAAATTTGACCAGGCCGTGTTCGATCGACCCAATCGTCCCGAAGGTTATGTCATATAGTCAGCCGCAGGGAAAATCGCCAGTAGCTCACCGGCCTGGTGTGCGGGGGCCCCGGTCATGATGCCCGTTGCAGCAGTGCTTTTTGATGCCGACGGCGTTGTGCAGACAACGCCAGCCGACTGGTATGCCCGCTGGGGTGCGCTGATTGAAAACCCCGCTGACACCGACCATTTCCTGAAAGATATTTTCGCCGCTGAGTTGCCTTACCTTACGGGTGGTCCTGGCTTGGGCACAGCCATAGGTCAGGTGCTGAAAAAGTGGGGATCAACCCGACCGGTTGAAGATGCGCTCGGACTCTGGACTCATGTTACGCCAGACCCGGCGATGCTGGCGCTGGTTGATGCCACCCGCCGCACAGGCGCAACGGTTGCGCTTGCCACCAACCAGCAGCCCCACAGGCTGAATTACATGAAAGAAACGCTGGGCTACAGCGAACAGTTTGATCACCTGTTTGTTTCCTGCGAAATGGGTGTGGCAAAACCAGCAGCCGACTTCTTTCTGCAGATAGTCGAGCGGCTTGACCAGCAACCCGGGCGCCTGCTGTTTATTGACGATAATGCTGACAATGTCAGTGCCGCACGAGAGGCGGGCTTAAACGCAGTCCTGTTTCACCTGCGCGAGGGACCGGATCAGCTTGCCACCTTGCTTGGCAAGCATGGAATTCGCCTGGGCTGACCGCGCTTTCTGGTTTACCGCGCCAGCGTGGAACCGGGACAGCTTAGACCTACCCTGTAGCCGCGCTTCCCCGGTTCATTTATCCTGCCAGTCAACTCTGCAAGGGCATGGACTTCATGGAACTGATAGCTGACATTGTTGCAATGGAAACAGAAATGCGTGAATGGCGGCGCGACATTCATGCACATCCGGAACTGGGATTTGAAGAGAACAGGACTGCAGACTTTGTTGCCCGGAAACTGACCGAGTTTGGTCTGGATGTTTACCGGGGAATCGGCAGGACCGGGGTGGTTGGTGTGCTGCGCGAGGGTAATGAAACCCGCTCAATCGGTTTGCGTGCGGATATGGATGCCCTCCCGATTCCTGAAGACAACCAGTTTGAGCATCGCTCGACCCGGGATGGCACCATGCATGCCTGTGGCCACGATGGCCATACCACCATGCTGCTGGGTGCTGCCCGGTATCTGGCAGCAACGCGGAATTTTCGCGGACAGGTCAATTTTATCTTTCAGCCGGCCGAAGAAGGGATTGGCGGGGCCCGCGCGATGATCGAAGACGGACTGTTTGAGCAGTTCCCCTGTGATCAGCTGTTTGCCATGCATAATGCACCGGGATTACCGGTGGGCAAGTTTGGGGCAACACCTGGCATACGCACGGCGGCTGGTGCTTTTTTTGATATTGAGGTCACGGGCAGGGGCGCACATGGGGCTTTCCCGGACCAGGGTGTTGATCCAATTGTGATGGCGGCTGAAATGGTGACGTCGCTGCAGTCGATCGTTTCCCGCAATCTTGCGCCCGCCGCCACCGCGGTGCTTTCGATCACCCGCATTCACTCGGGTGACGCCTACAATGTCATACCGGACAGCGCCCGTCTGTCAGGGACTGTCCGAACCCTGTCGGTTGCGCTGATGCAGAAGATAGAAGCGCTCATGCAACAACGTATCAGCGGCATAGCCGCTGCGTTTGGAGGCTCCGCATCACTCGACTTCCGTACTGTTTTCCACCCCGTCATCAACGATGAAAACACAACCCACCTGGCCGCAGAGGTCTGCCGTGGACTTGCCGGCAGCGACAATGTACTGACGGACTCACCACCCGGCACGGGTTCCGAGGATTTTTCGTTCATGTCGGAACAGGTGCCATCCTGTTACCTGGTGCTGGGCAATGGTGCCGACAGTGCACCTTTGCACAATTCACACTACGACTTTAATGACGATGCGGCAGTCTACGGCGCCAGTTTTTTTGCCGGCATTGTGGAACATGTGTTGGCGCCGGAGTAACCCCGGTGCAGCCAGTCTGTCTTGTCTGTGGTATGCGCGTGCATCCGGATGCGCGCACCTGTCCCAAGTGCGACAATGCCCTGGACAGCCAGCACGACGGCTCAACCCTCACGGTTGATATTGCGCACCAGGGTGAGCGCATTGACGATGCCCTCCGCAAGATGAACAGGGAAATTATGCTGGCGAAGCGGGGTGTTGCCATGCAGCTTCGCCTGGTTGTTGGCAGCGGACTGATTCGCGAAGCCGTGATCAGTGCGCTGGCTGATCTTGAGTTCCGGGGAGACGTCAGGGACTTTGCTACTGAACCTCACAATGCGGGTGCGGTGCTGGTCAGGCTGAAATAGCGTCCGCCTCCTAGTGAGTCGCGCTAGCTGCTTCATGTCATGGCAGATAGCGTGACCAGGTACCGCCTGCTCCGGTCGGCACCCCAATTTTTCCTTGCTTGTCTTCCGGGGGCAGAAAGTAAATCATGATCCCGGAGAATCACCTGGATAAGGAGTGGTTGCGTGAATGACATTGTCGAGCGAAGGGAGAGGTTGTTTGGCAAGGGGGCGGCCCTCTTTTACAGGGAACCCCTGCACATAGTCCGGGGTGACGGGGTAATGCTCTACGATGCCAGCGGTCGCGAGTACCTGGATATGTACAACAACGTACCCTGCGTGGGTCACGCCAACCCGCATGTTGTTGAGGCCATGTCCCGCCAGGCTGGCCTGTTGAATGTTCACAGCCGGTACCTGCATGAGGGCATTCTCGACTATGCGGAACGCCTGCTGGCGCACCACCCTGACAATATCGAGAGCCTGGTGTTTGCCTGCAGCGGCACCGAGGCCAACGAGGTTGCCATCATGATGGCAAGATTCGCAACGGGTGGTCGGGGGATTATCTGTACTGACGCCGCCTACCACGGCAACAGTACGGAAGTACGCAAGCTCAGTCGTACCCGCGGCCTCGAGGCCAAAGGGAGTGAAGTCAGGTCAATACCTTTTCCCCAGCGTTATCGTCCCCTCGCGGAGGGTCTGGATGATGCTGCGCTCACGGCGCTTTACCTTGAACGGCTTGAGGCAGTCATCCGGGGGTTTGAGGCTGACGGGATTCCCCTGGCAGCCATGCTCGTCTGCCCGATCCTTGCCAACGAGGGCCTGCCTGATGTACCCGACGGCTTTATGGCAAAAGCGGCTGAAATGGTGCATGCGGCCGGGGGTCTCATGATTGCGGACGAGGTACAGGCAGGTATGTGCCGAACCGGTACCTGGTGGGGATATGACGTAAACAGATTTGTCCCGGATATTGTCACCATGGGCAAACCCCTGGGCAACGGCATGCCGCTGTCTGCTGCCGCTGCCAGCCGGGATCTTGTTGAGAAGTTTCGCAGCGAAACGCGTTATTTCAATACTTTTGCCTCATCACCCCTTCAGGCTGCGGCCGGCAATGCCGTGCTTGATATTATCGAGGGCGAGCGCCTTTGGGAAAACGTTAGCGAAACAGGTAACTACCTGCTGACCCGGATCAGGTCGACCACACAGGGCTGTCAGCAGGCAGGCGATGTCCGCGGATGCGGGCTGTTTGCGGCGGTGGAATGGGTGACGGATCGCACCAGCAAGACCCCGGATATGGAAGGTGCCGTGACCCTTGCCAACCACCTGAAAGACCGTGGTGTGCTGCTGGGCAATGCCGGCGCCCTGGGCAACGTGATCAAGATCAGGCCCCCGCTGGTCTTCACCAAGACCCATGCTGACCGGTTCCTGGTCGCCTGGGAGGACAGTCTGAGGGCCATGGATGTCACCTGATTCACCCGCTTTCCTTGCCCTGGTCCAGCAGACAGCGCGCACATTCGGCGTTGATGCTGTTTCAGTTGCACTCGTGAGTCATTCTGAGAACCTGGTCTATCGCGTACAGACGGACAGGGATCAAACTTTTGCCCTGAGACTACATCGGCCGGGTTACCACTCGCTGGCTGAACTTGAGGCTGAACAGCAGTGGACCGCGGCACTAAACGATGCCGGCATCAGTGTGCCGGTAGGTGAGCCCACGGTTGTTGGACACTACTACAAGCCTGTTGTGCTGCCCACCGGAGAAGAGCGTTTTGCCGGCCTGGTGGGATGGCGTTCCGGCGTGCCGTTATTCAAGGTACTGGCAGACAATCCCGGGCTGGAGCAGGTGACGGCCTGTTATTCTGCCATTGGCAAGCTGACCGGACGGCTCCACAACCAGGCCGCGAACTGGCAGGTTCCCGCAAATTTCCAGCGCCATTCGCTGGATGCGGACGGCCTGATGGGGGAAACACCTTTTTGGGGTCCTTTCTGGGACCTGCCAGAGTATGACCGGCAAACCAGCGCAGAGATGCGTGAAGCCAGGCGAGTTCTGCACCATGCCCTGTCCCGCCTGGACAAAAACCCGGCCCACTACTCGATGATTCATGCCGATCTCCACGGGAGCAACCTGCTGGTTGATGGGGACGCCATAACCGTTATTGATTTTGATGATGCCGGGTTTGGCTGGCATGTTTACGACATGGCGGTGTCGCTGTTTGCTGTCGGAGACCACCCCCAGGCCGCAGAGATTCGTGCCGCCTGGGTGGCAGGGTACAGAACTGTCCGGGAACTCCCCGATGCCCACCTTGAACTCTATTCCCTGTTCCGGCTGGTGCGGGGACTCGCGTCCCTGGGCTGGGCGCATCATCGCAGGGAGGTTGACCGCAGGGAGGCAATTGCGTGGACACTTGCTGTGGTCCAGTCACTCTTGCCTGATTTTATCTGACATGCCCGTTCGCAGGCACTTGCTTATCCACCTCGCTGTGCTGTTTGGTGGGCTCGGGATTGTCAGCAGCATTTTTACGGTTGGTCCGGATTTTGTCTTCCTCTATACAGGTCTGCTGGCGGCTTCAGCCGGCATCCTGCTGGTTGCGCCGGTTGCCTGGTTCAGGATAACCCGACCGGGCTACGCACTGTTGGTCGTTTGCCTGCAGACGATGGCGGTGATCCACGCGGATAACCTGAACAGTTATGGTCCCATTTTGCGGGAAACACTTGATGCGGTTTTCCAGACGTCCAACGCCGAGGCCGTCTCCTACCTCAGGACATTTGCCAGTCCCTGGCTATGGGTGGTGCTGGGTGTATGGGTACTGGGTCTTCTGGCCAGTCTGTGGCGACTTGTCCCGCCGGTTACGGGCACTTACCCGGGCGTTCTGCTGATTGTTCTGGGGTCAGGCAGCCTCTGGCTGGGGCGTGACCTGCCGATGCTGCTGTTTAACACGGCCAGTGAATACCGGCAGGAACTGGCAGACTATGCCCCGTCCCGGGCAATACAGCTGGCCCGGCTGGGGCCGCTCGATTCAGATTTTGAGGGCAATGTTGTGTTGCTGCTGGGTGAATCCCTGTCGCGTCATCACCTCGGGATATACGGTTACCCGCGTAACACCACGCCGTACATGCGTTCAATCGGGGGTGACCTGACCCTTTATCGGGATGTTATCTCAAGTCATTCACATACCAGTGAATCCCTGTCCCAGGCATTAACCCTGAATCCCCGGGGCGAACGACGGTCACTGCTTGAACTGCCTGACATTATTACAGTGGCGCAAGCGGCAGGACTCACAACGGTGTGGCTCAGCAACCAGAATGCCATTGGCATCTGGGATAATGCGGTGGCGGCGATTGCTGCCCAGGCAGATGTGGTCAAATACCATGATCCCGGTAGCGGGCTGCAGCTTCGCCGGCAGGTGTTTGATGATGCCCTGCTTGAGTCCCTGGATTCGGCACTGGCATTGCCAGGCGGCAAGCTGATTGTCCTGCATACCATGGCGACACACTTTCCCTACTGTGACATGGTGCCGGCCGGTTACCAGGCTGAGGGACTCAACTACGCCCAACCCCTTTTTGACCAGCGCTTTTTTGGTCGCTGGTTTTACCAGATGCAGGACCAGGTTGATGAGGCAGCCCTGGCAATTTTCCTGGCTTCTTACAACTGTTATGACCGGGCAGTGCATTACCTCGACAGTGTTTATGCCGGCGTCGTGCAGCGACTCGCCGCACAGCAGGCGCCAAGCTTTCTCGTGTTTACGGCAGATCACGGTGAAGCACCGATTTTTGACACCGGTCATGAGAGTCGCCAGCACTCCCACTTCCACGTGGAGGTACCTTTTATTACCTGGCACAACAAGTCCTGGCCCCACGGTGATCTGCTGGCAGAGGTAACCCGTCCCGGCAGCCTGGTTGACCTGGGCTGGACCCTTGCGGACCTGCTGGACATTGGTCCACTGGCAGACCTGCCGGGCCGCAGCCTCCTGTCGATGCACTATGAAATCCCCCCGCGCAGTACACTGGACGGCAGGATAGGTTACGACCGCTTTGACCCGGACGGCGATACGGTTGAGCGGGCTCGGGGCAACCTCTTTACGCTGGCGCAGCAGGTGCGTAGTCGGGTGTGGGCCCATCGTATCAACAGCGGTGCTGCCATGCTGGAAGCGCGTGATGTGCTGGCCGGCGTCGAGATGGACCTGGTGTGGCGTGACGAAGACTTTGCGGTTTATCACCCACCTGCGCCGGACGTGGGGCTGACCCTGAACATGCAGCTTGCCCAGGATCGGCCGGGGCTTCGGTACTGGCTCGACTGGAAAAATCCGGACCCGCAGAACCTGGGGCGCGCGATACAGTCACTCGCAGCGCTGGATGAAAAGCACCAGCTCAAGGACCGGGTGCTGGTGGAGACAGCACCGGGGCCGGCCGCCCGTCTGCTCGCCGAAGCGGGCTGGGTCTCCAGCTTTTACCTGCCCACCAGCCGAATCAGTGACTGTATGACCACCTGTTCACCCGATCAGCAGGCCCTGTTGGCGAGAGAGCTCTGGGCCACGTTTGATCGCGAGGGTTTTACTGCGATGTCATTCGACATGGCACTGTTGCCTTTCATCGAGGCCTATCTGGGCCCGCGGCTGGTTGCAGAGGGTATTGCTGCCTATAGCTGGGCACCATTGCTTGATATCAGTAGTCCAACCGGGGCGGCTGATGTCTCGCGCCTGTTGCAGGGCCGGGACTGGATAAAAGGCATGCTGGTAACCTTGCCATCCCCGTTTCGGTTGTAGCCGACCCAGGCCCGGGTGTTCGAACCGCCATGCGAGATCTACGTCCCGAGGCAAGCGCGGGTTACAATCGCCAACCGAAACCCTGGAGGGGCAAGCATCATGAGTCTGAACCTGAATCCGGCAGAAGCCCGGGTCATTGGCTGCCTGATGGAAAAGGCCGTCACAACACCAGAGCAGTATCCGCTGACGCTGAACGCGCTTACCAATGCCTGCAACCAGAAGTCCAGTCGCGACCCGGTCATGCAGCTTGAACAGGGGCTGGTGCAGCGTACCGCTCGCAAGCTCGCAGAGCAGCACCTGGTGATGGTTCGGGAGGGCGCCAAGGCCGGTGTGGAAAAGTACACACAGAGAATCTGCAATACGCCAATGGCAGAGTGGCAGTTTTCCGAAGCAGAATATGCCGTTATCTGCCTGTTGCTGTTGCGTGGTCCGCAAACACCCGGGGAACTTCGGACCCGGTCCGGCAGGTTGCACGAGTTTGCTGACAATGCCGCGGTTGCCGCCACCTTGGAAAACCTGATTGAGCGGGGCCTGGTGGCGAGATTGCCGAGGAAACCGGGACGCCAGGACCATGAATACATGCACCAGCTGGCCGGCGAAATGGAATCGGCCGCGGTTGAAGTGGTAGCCCCGGCGGCTGGCAGGGAGACCCGGCCAGGACGTATAGAACAGTTGGAAGCCCGCGTCGCGGCACTGGAGGCCGCGCTCGAATCACTGACGGGCACATCTTTTGGCCCGGCAGAGCATGAAAGCACCAACGGAACCGCGGGACTGGAAAGCCGGGAGGAAGATGATGAATTCTAGGAACTGGTTTGTTGTTCTGCTGATGCTGGTGGCACCTCTCGCCCCGGCAGATACCCTGCCCCGTACCGCATCAGGGCATCCGGACCTGTCCGGTTTTTACGATTCCGGCACGCTAACGCCACTCAACCGACCGCGGGAGTTTGGTGACAAGCAATTCATGACCAAAGAGGAAGCTGCATCCATTATGGCGCGTGCAGCCACGAGCCTTGCAGCAGCCAATGCACCCAGCGATCCTGAACGGGGCGCGCCGGTGGTTGGCGGGGATGGCAACCAGGCACTGGGCGCCGGGGGTGTAGGGGGTTATAACGCCTTCTGGGTTGATCCTGGCAGCGAGGTTGTTGCCATTGATGGCAAGATCCGCACCTCCATCATCTACGACCCGCCCAATGGACGACAGCCCGCCATGACCCGGGTTGGCCGCATGCGGATGGCCGACAACTTCAGTTCTTTTGGCCATCGCAATGATGGCACCGCCTCCTGGCTCGATTACGACGGGCCTGGACCATTCGATAACCCTGAAAGCCTGGCGCTGGCCGAGCGTTGCCTGCTCGGCTTCAGTGTGGGCCCGCCCATGCTGCCCGGCCTGTATAACAATTTCAAACGTATTGTGCAGACAGACACGCACGTCATGATCCTGCTCGAGATGGTGCATGACGCGCGCATTATTCGTCTCAATGATGAGCACCTGCCTGCCGGGATGACGCGGTGGTTTGGCGATTCGGTGGGGCACTGGGAGGGAGACACGCTTGTAGTGGATACAAGGAATTTCAAGTCTGCCACGGGCCTCGGGGGCGCGGGTGAAGAATTGCACCTGATTGAGCGGTTCACCCTGCAGGCGGATGGAAACCTGCTGTACGACTTTACGGTGGATGATCCCTCTGCCTGGACATCTCCCTGGAGCGGTGCCTATGTCTGGCAGAAGAGCACCGACAAGGTTTTTGAATATGCCTGCCATGAAGGCAACTATTCCATGGGTAACATACTGCGTGGGGCACGCCTGCTGGAAGAGGAAGAACTTGCCCGCCGGGCCGCGGGTGCAGAGTAAAGAATATAGAAAAAGTGAAGTGGGTCGCGGCGATTCGGGCGGCCGCCTGTAAGCTGGCATTCGGATCATGGGGAGAGACAAGCAATGCAGGTCAAGCTGACACAACTGTGTCTCCCTGGTCTGATTGGACCTCGCAAGAACGTCGAGATTTTTTACGCTGGCAGGCTGCTTGAAAGGCGATGCAACTGGTCAAGCTGCCTAACTATCTAATTTAAAAGCAAAAACTCTGCCGCGATTAAGGTGGCGTAATAATTGCGTACGTATTGTTTGACGGGAGCGAGGGGCGTTAACTCACCCTGATCCCATGATTCCTACCCTGGAGATGTGCGTGTGAGCAAAAAATTATCAATTCAAAGCATCATGTTAGCCGTCGTTACCGCTCTGGTTGCCCCTGGCGCCAGCGCAATTGTGGTGGGTCCATTTGGTGATCTGACGAACTGGGTGAGCAGCGCGACGCGGATCAGTGGCTCGGGCGGAAACTTTAACGGTGTCGATGCTGTGGCAGCCCTGGTCGGTGATGATCTCACGGACGGGGCCATCAATATTGGTACCAGCGACAAGTTCGGCCTGTTCTTTGATACCGGCATTGTCAACAACGCGGGCGCTGATCTCGTGGTCTTCGACAGTCGATTCTCCGCTGACAGCCTGTATATGGAAATAGAGATTGGTGGTAGTGAATTTCTGGTTGGCGCGGGTTCGTTCATCGACACGGGTCTGGATTTTACCCTGAAGAACTGTGGCTGCGGCTTTAGCCTTTTCGGCGCAGCGATTGACCTTTCTGATTGGGGTATCGCGAATGGTGCCACGGTGACGAATCTCGCAATTCGAGGTTCAGGCCAGTCGGACATCATGGGTGTCGCCGCGCTTCATAGCGTCGCCGTACCGGAACCCGCGGCGTTTGCTTTTTTTGGCCTGGGAATTGCCGGTCTGATGGCATCGCGCAGACGCAAGCTCAAGGTGCAGTAACGGAAAGGCGCAGCATTGGTTATTGAAAAATCCCGCGGAGACGCGGTTTTTTTTTGTCCTTGAGCCAGGGGCATTCGGTGATGCCCTGACTTATTGGCCGCAGCATGTCGCCGGTTCGGGTGCGGACAGCCTGGGTATCTGTGGCGTTAGCGGCCTGGATCTTCCAGGCAGTGCCGGCCTGCAGGCGCAAGTCGCTTGAATGGGCAAGCCTGGATCACATCATTTCGATGGTCAGGGTGTGTCGCGGCAGCTTGCGCGGTCGCCTATAATCCAGGTATCCGGATGAGGGGAGACACAGGCGATGCAGGTCAAGCTGACGCAACAGGAAAACAAGAGCGGTGATCCCAAACTGGCCGCTCAGGGTTTTGGCCGAATCAGCAAGGAGACGGCGCCGCTGTTTGACCCTGTGCTGCAGCGAAAGGAGGCGGCCAGTTACTTTGAGGCACAGGGATTTGTTGTGCTCAGCAACTGCCTTGACGAGGCAGAGCTTGAACACCTGAATGGCTTCTATGACCGGACCCAGAAAGAACACCCGGAAGTCTGGGGCCTCACCGAAAAGCGCAAGCCGCATCATCGAAACCAGGGGCTCATTTTTTCCCAGCCCCTGCTGGACTATCCCGAGCTGGATCGATACACCCAACACCCCAGTTCCTACCCGCTTGTCTGTGACCTGTTGGGTGGCCCTGACCGGCCCCGGTTTGCGGAATTCAACTTTCGTGAAACACCGGAAAATGCCGGCCTGGGTACCATGAACTTTCACCATGACATGACCTCGGAAGACCGCCTGTTGCGCAAGCCCTACATGCCCTGCGACTGGCTCTGTGCAATTCACTACCTGACGGACGTGGAGCCGGGTACACCGGCTTTTGCCGTTGTCCCGGGCAGCAATAGGTTCGAAACCCTTGCGCTGGCGTTTGCAGAACTCGGTGACAGTTACCAAGAGGTACCGCTGTACGCCCCGAAGGGGTCCTGTGTCCTGTATGACACGGCAACCTTTCATACGCGCCTTGATGGTGATGGCATTCGTTCACGGCGAACCTGGCATCAGTATTACGGGCGTGGTGGTTGGCTGCGCAGTTCACTGCCAACCACGGACAGGTATGTAAGACCACCCTCCCCGGTTCTCACCAACTGGAACCTGTTTCCTGAGCGGCTGGCCCTGCACGCTGATCCCGCAATTCGGCTTTTCTTTTCACACTGGAACACGGCACAGGGAGAATGGGTCGCGTCCGGGTTTGATCCGGAAGTGCGGCGCGCCATGCCAAGGGGTGAACAGTAATCCCCTTCACGCCCTGATCAATGCAGACGGGTCCGGCACCTGACAGCGAGGCCAGCCGGTCAGCGATGACGGAACACCAACAGGCGGTTGTTTGCGGGCATATCGCAGTCTTCCAGCAGCAAAAAACCGGCCCGGGTCGCAATAGCTTGCACCCATTCGACGTCGCGGATACCACTTTCCGGGTCACGTGATCTGAGCCAGTGGTCAAAATCAGCATTTGAGTTGCTGGTATAACGCCCGGCGTAACAGAAGGGTCCGTACAGCAGCAGCATGCCCCCGCTGGAAAGGCAGCGCCCGGCCCCGGTAATAAGGGCTTGGCCGAGTTTTTCACTGACAATATGCAACACGTTTGCCGCATAAACATGATCTGCGGGTACCGTCGGCCAGTCGTCAGCCAGGTCCAGCCGCAGTGGCTCAAGCACGCGAGAATTGCCGTATTCGCTAACATTCTCGCAGAGGCCAGCGAACCGGTCACCCTGCTCGGTGGGTTGCCAGCTGAGCCCGGGCATGGCGTCTGTAAAACAGATTGCATGCTGACCCGCACCGCTGCCCACTTCCAGCAGGGTAGCCGGTTCGGGCAGCAACCGTTTCAGGACGGCCAGTATGGGTTCACTGTTGTTGGCCGCGGCCTGTGAAAAGTTCTGCATTAAGACATGCCTCCAGTGGGCACCGGTCAAGGTATTGCGACGGGAATACAGCACTCTCGCGTATAATATCTCACCAATCAAACCGGATTTCGTCGCGATGGCCCGAGTAATCCTGTGTGGTCTTGTGGTCACTCTGCTGCTCGGCTGTGGCGGCGGTGGCAGCAGTGGTAGCGGTCCAGGCCCGGTCACACCTGCGATCCCGGCACCCACCCCCGCCCCAGCACCACCGGACCAGACAGCACTCACGCTGGAGGAAGCCCACCGGTTTCTTCGACAGGCGACATTTGGACCCACCACGGATGCGGTAATCGAGCTACGCGAGTCGGGTATTGAGCCCTGGCTCAACCGCCAGTTGTTTACGCCAGCCACCCTTCAGGTGCCATACATGTTGTCCCTGCCCGAGCCACAGAACAACTTTGTTGCCCAGGCCAACCGGGTTGATGCCTGGTTCCAGGCAGCCTTGCAGGGAGAAGACCAGCTTCGCCAGCGGGTTGCATTTGCGCTGTCCCAGATTCTTGTGGTGTCAGAACGAGGCGCGCTCTTTAACGCACCCTATGGTCTCGCAACCTACTACGACCTGCTGGCACAGCGGGCTTTTGGCAACTATCGGGACCTGCTGGAAGCCGTGACGCTGAGTCCCGCAATGGGCGTCTATCTCTCCATGCTGGGCAACGAGAAACCCGATGAAGCGCGCAACATCCGGCCGGATGAAAACTACGCACGCGAACTGATGCAGCTTTTTACGATTGGACTGGTGGAATTGAACCTGGACGGCACACCCCGACTCGATAGTAACGGGCTCACGATTCCAACCTATGACCAGTCGGTGATAGAAGGCTTTGCGCATGTCTTTACCGGTTGGACCTATGGCGGATCACCCCGCTTCCGGTCACCGCGCCGAAACTTTACCCGCCCGATGCAGGCATTCGCTGACTTCCATGACACCAACCCGAAGCGGTTGCTGGGTGGCTTGGTTCTGCCGGCGGGCCAGACCCCGGAACAGGATCTGGCCATGGCGCTCGATAACATTTTTGAGCATCCGAATGTAGCCCCTTTTGTTTCTCGTCAGCTCATCCAGAAACTGGTGAGTGCAAATCCATCACGGGCCTACGTAGAGCGCGTGGCCCGCGTTTTTAATGACGATGGCAATGGCATCCGTGGTAACCTGGGTGCCGTGGTTCGTGCCATACTCCTGGATGAGGAAGCGCGTTCGCCAGGCCAGGGTGAAACGGGTGGCAAGCTGACCGAACCGCTGTTGCGCCTGACGGCGCTTTGGCGTGCGTTTGACGCCAGGTCAGAAGAAGGCACCTATTATTTCCCGTCACCAGAAGACGCTTTTTCCCAGGCGCCCCTGCGCGCACCTTCGGTGTTCAATTTCTTCAGCCCGGACTTTGCGCCTTCCGGGGAAATCAAGCTGGCTTCCCTGGTCTCACCCGAAATGCAGATTACCAATGAGACCACCTCGTCGAGCGTCAACAACTATCTGGCATTTGCCATTTTTCTGCGTAACTCGCGGTCCGCCAACCTCAGGCCAAGGGACATTTATTTGAGTCTCGAAGATGATGTGGCCTTTGCGTCCAATCCGTCCGTGCTGGTGCAAAGAATTGCCGACAAGCTCCTGGGCGGTACTATCTCAGACGAACTGCGGGCCGAAACCGAGGCGCTGGTTGCGCTCTGGCAGGGGCCCGACGGGCGGGTCATGGAAGCCATACATTCGATAGCCAGTTCTCCGGAATTTGCGGTGTTGCCATGAAGCGAAGACAGTTGCTGAAATTGGGAGCCGGCGCCATGGCGCTGGGCAAATTTGGTATGGGCCCGGTGGTATCCTTTGCCGATTCGATGGCGTTTGGTGATTACAAGTGCCTCGTTAACCTTTTCCTGCTGGGCGGCAATGATGCGTTCAACATGATTGCACCGTCGAGCACAGCCGAGTACAACGTTTACGCCCGGTCGCGGCAGAATCTTGCCGTAGCCCGGGATGACCTGTTGGCAATCAGTCCGGATAACCCCGATGGCGCGTCCTATGGACTGCACCCGTCAATGCAGCGTGCCAGGACGCTGTTTGAAGCAGGTGACCTGGGGGTTGTGGCCAATGTGGGGCCGCTGGTTGAACCCGTAACAAAATCTGCTTACCTGGATGGTTCGGTCAGGCTTCCACCCCAGCTCTTTTCCCATAATGACCAGCAGGACCAGTGGCAGACGCTGAAGGGGCAGTCCGGCCTGTCAAGCGGTTGGGCTGGGCGTATTGCAGACATACTGGCGGTGGAGGGGCAGGGGCAACTGCTGCCCATGAACGTATCAGCTTCCGGCAATGTGATCTTCCAGGCCGGTAACCAGACGGTGCCCTATACTATTGGCCTCGAAGGCGC
Source organism: Pseudomonadota bacterium (assembly GCA_047947185.1). Classification (GTDB taxonomy): domain Bacteria; phylum Pseudomonadota; class Gammaproteobacteria; order Pseudomonadales; family Azotimanducaceae; genus JANQJA01. The sequence goes on along the minus strand of CP170502.1, from coordinate 3,331,804 downwards.
TAACGCCTACGGTGCTTTTGCCCCCGACGTACAGTTTGGTGTGGAGCGACGGGCCGCCTTTGAACGCCTGTCGGCACTTGACCCGGGTAACATGCACGCGCGTGCCCTGAGAGATGTGCATCAGCGGTCCCTGGGGACGGCAGACCTGGTGAACAATGCGCTGGCTCTTGCGCCGACCTTAACCACCACCTTCCCTGACACCAATCTTGGCAGGCAACTGCAAATTGTTGCGCGGCTGCTGGCAGTAAAAGAGGCGTTTATGGCCTCGCGACAGATCTTTTTTGTTAGCACCGGGGGCTTTGATACACACGACGACCAGAACGAAAACCAGCCGGGTTTGCTGGGTGATGTCAGTGATTCCCTGGGCGCATTCTGTGACGCCCTGAAAGAACTGGGCGTATTTGACCAGGCCGTGTGTTTTACCCAGTCTGATTTTGGGCGAACGCTTACCAGTAACGGTGACGGCACTGATCACGGCTGGGGCTCACACCAGCTGGTGTGTGGGGGCCCAGTACTCGGACGCAGGATTTATGGCCAGATGCCGGTACTGGAGATTGGTGGTGAAGCTGACGTGACAGGCGGTCGGATTATTCCGACCATGTCCGCTGATCAATATGCCGCAACCTTCGCCCGGTGGTTTGGTGTGCCAGAAGATCAACTGGTGGAAGTGGCCCCCAACCTTGGCAATTTCCAGCAGCGGGATATGGGCTTTCTTGCCTGAATCCCCGCGCCAGGCTTTCAGAAAATGAGCTGTACGGTTTCGCCATCCATCTCTGCCAGAGTTGAGCGTATCGGCGGCAGGGTTGGCGTCGTTCGAAGCGTCCTGGCCCAGGTGCCATGTTGTTTGAGCAGCCGGTTGACCTCGTCAGGGTAGGCGTCCGCCAGGTTGGTTGTTTCACCGGGATCGGTCCTTAGGTTGTACAGGAGGGTCAGATAGCCAAGTGACGCGTCCGCCATCCAGCCATTTTCGGGTGGCGCAAGCCGCCCGTCATCCCCCAGGTCCCCCGGGGTCAGCGCCGAGCGCTGGTACCGGATCAACTTCCACTCAGCGTCCCGAATTGCCACGGTGGGACCACTGCGCCAGTAAAGGAAGTCGTGGGGAGCAGCGCTGGTTGCACCGGTCAGGTAGGGCAACAGGTTGACGCCGTCCTGCCCAGCCGCTGTACCGCCTGCCGCAGTACCGACTGCCGCAGTATCGACTGCCGCAGCGTCGGCTGCCGCAGTATCGACTGCCGCAGCGTCGACTGCCGCAACAAATGTCGGGAGGAGATCCAGTGAAATGACGGGTTTGTCGAAGGTGCCCGGCGTGAGTTGTGCCGGCCAGTGCATGATAAAGGGTACGCGTATGCCACCTTCCTGGTGATAACGTTTGAAGCCGGCAAAAGGGGCATTGGAACAGGCGCTGCCGATGTAAGAAGCACAACCGTTGTCGCTCAGAAAAACAATCATGGTGTCCTCGAGAAGGTTGTTGTCGGCCAGCGCCTTGACGATCTGGCCCACACTGTCATCAACTGATGAAACCATGGCGGCATAAATGCGTGTGGTCGGGTCAGCAATGTGCCGGTAGCGATCAAGGTACTTCGCCGTGGCCTGCAGGGGTGTATGGGGTGCAGTGTGTGCAACGTAGAGCAAAAACGGCTGGTCGGCATTGCGGCTGATGAAGTCGACGGCCTCATGGGTGAAGGCGTCTGTCAGGTATTCAGTCACTGCGACCTCTTCGGTGTTGCGATAAACCGCAATGCGGGAATCCCGCTGTCGGCTGACGCTGCCGATCGACTCCACCCCCGGCGTCTGGGGATCAATAAAAATGCTGCCGCCGGCAAGAACCCCAAAATATTCGTCGAATCCCCGCTTCAGCGGGTGAAAGTTACCCGCGTAGCCCAGGTGCCACTTGCCAATCATGCCCGTGGCATAACCCCTGGCCGCGAGCGCGTCAGCAAAAGTGCCAACGCTGGTATCGAGCCCTGAATTAACATCACGTCCTGCAGGGTTGAACTCCCAGCCAAGGCGCTGCTGATATTGTCCCGTCAGCAATCCGGCGCGTGATGGGCTGCAGACCGGGTGCGAGACATATCCTTCGGTAAAGCGCACACCATTTTCAGCCAGCGAATCAATGTTGGGTGTCATGATGGTCTGGCTGCCATAGATGCCGGTGTCACCGATACCCAGGTCGTCTGCGATGATCAGCACAATATTGGGCGGCCGGGACGGAGCCGCGGGTCCGACACTGGTGCAGCCCGGCAGGAGTCCAGTGAGTACAAATAGCGATAGCAGCAAGCGTGTTCGTATTGCCATAAGGTTACCATCCAGGGTCCAGATCTCCGGAAATTACGCCAAAATTAAGAGCGGGTAAAACTGATTGCCTGTCAGGCGCGTATCCCCGGCAATAAAAAAGTTCGCGGAAACGCCACAATAGCAGCAGAATGGCCCTATGAAAGACACAACCCCACAATCAATACTGGGTATCCTGGCGGCCCTGGTGCTGGCTGGCCTAATCGGCTGGGCCGGCTCCCAGGGGTCAGTCACCCTGGGAGGTCTGCCCGTATTTGGGCTCTGTGTTGTTATGGCGCTCCTGATCCAGTGGCTGGTGTTTGTGCACGCATGGCGCAACAGGACAGAGACGTATTTTGACCTGACAGGCAGCCTGACCTATGTATCGCTGGCGCTGTTTGCTTGCCTGGTCACTGACGTCACGGCATCAGGCATCCTGATTGCCGTGCTCATTGTCATCTGGGCAACCCGGCTTGGCAGTTTCCTGTATGCCAGGGTCAGGCGGGATGGATTCGATCGGCGCTTCAACAGGATCAAGACCAACTTTGCGCAGTTCCTGATGACCTGGACCCTGCAGGGACTCTGGGTGACGGTGACGGCCGGCGCGGGCCTGGCTGCAATTACCTCGGCTGCAGCAGCACCGCTCGGCGCCTGGGGACTGGTGGGGCTACTGCTGTGGCTGGCCGGTTTTGTGATCGAAGTCGTTGCGGATGAGCAGAAGAAAAAATTCCGCTCTGACCCGACGAATCGCGACAGCTATATCTCCAGCGGCATCTGGGCCTGGTCCCGTCACCCCAACTATTTTGGTGAAATTGTGCTCTGGACCGGCATAGCCCTGATTGCTGTGCCACACCTGTCAGGCTGGCAATACCTGACCTTAATTTCCCCGGTATTTGTATTTGTTCTGCTCAACTATATCAGCGGAGTGCGGATGCTGGAGGTCCGGGCAGAAAGGCGCTGGGGTAAGGATCCGGAATTCCAGGCCTACAGGGCCAGAACACCCGTGCTGGTGCCGAGGCCGCCCAAAGCCACAGGAGCAGCCTGAAAAGCTGATGGTCTGCAATCGCGTTGCGGTGGGTTTGATCCTGGTGTACCTGGCGATGTTACCTGGGGGAGCGGCCATGGCACTTGAGCAACCGGCCTTTGAGGTAATTGACCGGGTGGGTGAGGTGGAGATCAGGCAGTACCAGCCCTACCTGGTTGCTCGCACCAACATAGCAGGGGATTTTTCCGGCGCCGGGAACCAGGCGTTTCGCCGGCTGGCGGGCTATATATTTGGCGACAATGCCACCTCGGAAAAGATAGCGATGACGGCACCTGTGATGCAGTACCCACAGGATGAATCTGAAAGCAGCTACTGGTTTACGTTCATGATGCCTGCAGCCTATACCCTCGATGATTTGCCCAGACCGGCAGATGGCAATGTTGAGTTGACCAATAAACCTGCCCAGACACTGGCAGCGCTTCGCTACCGGGGTGGCTGGAGCGAAAAAAAATTTCGTCAACAGGCTGACATCCTGCTTTCAGCACTGCGCTCAGACAGTCGCTACGTAACTGTCGGTACCACCATGTGGGCGCGCTACAATCCGCCTTTTGTGCCCTCCTTTCTGCGAACCAATGAAGTGCTGATTGAGGTTCGGCCCGTGTCTGCTTTGCCTTCCGACCTGCGCTGAATCAATTGCCAGACGGGCCGTTCGCGTTATGCTGAGCCGGTTATCAGTTTTTGGTCAGGTTCAGTTGCGGCATTTACCTCTCATTTGCCTGCTGTTGGTTACCGGGTGCAGTGCGCCCCTGCCGCCTGCCGGGGCATCACTGGACAGGCATTTCCGCTTCAGCGACGAGCTTCGGTCGGTGATGCGCCGCATGGACAGCCTGGTTCACGAGCGAGAACTCACCGCCGGTGAAATCCGGCGCCTGCGGCTTCAGCAGGCCAGGGCCCTCGGCCGGGTGGCTGAAGAATTGCAGCAGGTGACCGATGAACTGCTGCTGGCACCCGGTGGTCCGGACGCCGCGCAGCGTGAGGAGTTTCGCGCCCTGGCCGCTGCACTGGTGACCCAGGCGGGCCTTGTCAGTGAAGCGGCGGCAGTGGGTGACAGCAGGGCGCTCAGGGATGCATTTGCAGGCATGGAAACCGCCTGCAACAACTGCCATGTGCGCTACAGAGCCCTGTAGCCATGCGCCATGTCGCCATTTGCCTGTTGCTGTTGTTTTCCTCGTCAGCCAGGTGCGCAGATTCTGCAGATCAGGAATTGCGGGACAAGGTGCGCTCACTGGAAGCGCGTGTGCAGTACCTTGAGTCCCGGCTCGAGGCACTGCTTGCTGCGGGAGACAGCACCGCAGTGCCCTCGTCAGCACCAGACCCGGCAATTGACACGGCGCCGGTCCCGTCGCGCCGAATGGGTATGGGCGGCCGGGTCAAGGTGGACGCGATTGCCAATTCTGTCAGCGCGGGTGGCCCGGGTGGAACCAATCGCGCTGATACAGCGCTGACGCCCCGCTCAATTCCCCTCGACGGCGCCGGGGAAGACGGGCAGCTTTCAGCCAGTGCCCGTGACTCCAGGTTCTGGATTGATGCCGTTTCACCCACGGACTTCGGCGATCTAAGTGCTTATCTGGAAGTCGACTTTGTCTCTTTTGATGGCTCCGGCAACGAACGCATCAGCAACTCCTATAATCTTCGATTGCGCCATGCCTACGGCACCTTCCGGCAGTTTACGGTTGGTCAGACCTACACCACGTTTCTCAACTCGCTGGCTTACCCCGAACTCAATGATGCCAATGGCCCGGTGGGTATCCTGAATATCCGGCAGCCGCTGCTGCGATACTCGCGTAGTGTTGGTGGCGTGCGCGCTAGTTTTGCCGTGGAGCAGCCGGAAACGGTGCTGGATGTCGCCGGCACCCGGCAGGCGCTGGATGACGATCGCTGGCCCGATATGGTGGCAAGGGCCGACGTTGACGGGGATTGGGGCAACTGGTCCGTGGCCGCCATATTGCGAAACCTGCGGATTGACGAGCCGGGCTCCGGTGCCGTTGATGCAGCCTGGGGGGGCGGATTATCGGCCTCCGGGCGCATTTACCTCTCTGAACAGAACAACCTGCGTTTTGCCGCGACAGTGGGTCACGGCATCGGTCGTTATGTGTCCTTTAACGCCTTTGACGACGGGGCCCTGACAGCGGGTGGTGATATCCGGCCGACGCCCGTTGGTGCCGCTTTTCTGGGTTACCAGCACTGGTATGGCAGTCGCCTGCGGTCGACGCTGGTAGCGGGTATTGCGCGGGCAGACCTTGACCCGGCCCTCTTTGCCGGGCAGGGCACAAAATCCATTGCGTCGGTGCATATGAACCTGCTCTGGAGCCCAATCCCGGAGGCAACTGTTGGCCTAGAGTGGATCCATGCGCGGCGGTCGCTGCTGGACGGTCGGTCGGGATCGCTGAACCGTATCCAGCTGACATCACTCTACAAGTTCAAACAGCAGTAACCGGCTTCATGCAGCAGGGGCTGCAACAAGGACTGGCGGATGGGGTCAGCCACGGTGAGTTGATGGCTGGCCCTATGCCCCAAATGATCAGATCTGTTTTTGGCGCCAGAAACCCGCACCCAGCAGGGCCACAAGCATGACAGCAACACTGGCAGGTGCAGGTACGCTGACCTGCTCAAACCCGAACTCGGCAATTTCGATACCACCGCAGCTGGGACACAAATTGTTACTGGTGAAGGTGTAGGTTTCATTGCCAATAAAGGTAATAGACGGCATTGCATAGGTTGTCATACCACCATTAACCCCGACGAAAAGATCCGTCGCCGAGACACCAGGACCTGAAATGTTGAAGCCGAGGTTAGTGATGACCGAGGAAAATCGAATGGTATTGAACGTTATCGACTGGCTAAACACGACGTCCCACTGATATCCAAGCCCGCCAGACCCCAGGGCCAATCCGGCAGAATTAAAGAAGTTGGTACCAGAGCCTTCCTGGATCACATTTGAAAAAGTAACCAGGGTGCCGTCGGTGGCCACAGTGGTAAATGCTGGTGTACCGGCGCCAATGCTGCCCGTCAGGTCAAGAATTGCGGCAGAAGCCAGGTTGGCTGTGAAGAGGATCACGACGGATGCGATGATTTTCTTTAACATAATCTTTGTCGGTTGTTGATTGGTTGTCTTGCAGCATTAACCATGCCAGAAGCAACTATTTCAATTAAATCAATACCCTGGCTAAGAGTGAAATGCGCGAAGACGTGATGGTGTAAAATCTTTCGATGCCTGGGCATCAGGCTCAGCTGACACAGCGGCTGTAGACCCGCTAGACGAGTTTGAGGTCGATCAGGCTCCTGGCACCGGCGGTAATGGCTTCTTCCGGCGACCGCGGATTCCAGCCCAGCGCCCTGGCGGGACTAGAGTCGTACTCAACCTGTTGGCCAAGCGATTTCACCGTGAATGCCATCACGGGATCGAACAGTGCCATCAGCCTGATGACAAAGTCTGGTAATTCCCGCGACGCCAGCTTCTTCTTGTAGGCCGGAAACTCCTGCCGCAAATGTGCAGAAATTGCCTTGAACCAGCGAAAACCGTTGCTGCACAGTAGCCGCTGGCCTGCAGCGTCGGGATGCTCGAACCCTATCCGGTGCAAATGGGCAACATCACGTACATCCACGATGGAAAATCCCATGTGAGGCAGCATGGGGTACTTGCCAGTCATGAGCACGTAAATAGCTTCAAGAGAACTGCCGTAGTCGGCTTCCAGCGCAGGCCCCATAACCATCGCTGGTGCAATGGTGACAAGTTCCATCCCCTCGTGCTGCCCAACAAACGCCCAGGCGGCCTGTTCCGTCAACGTCTTGCTCATGGCATAGGGGTTGGCCGTGGGGTGATGGATGTCCGTCCAGTCATCAGCTGTCTGCAGCGCAGAATCGCCTTTGTTGTTGTAGCTGACGGCTGCAACTGACGAGGTCAGCACCACCCGCCTGATCCCCGCTGCCTGTGCTGCTTTCAGTACGTTCAGCGCACCCTCCCGTGCCGGCGTGATCAGTTCATCGGGATCTTTGGGTTGCTCAATGGGAACCGGTGACGCGATGTGGATGACGCCGTCACAACCGGCGACAGCGTTTGTCCAGCCTGCCGGTTCGGTCAGGCTTGCGGCGACAAACTCCAGGCGTTCGACATGCGCTGTATGGCTCGCGAGCATCGTCCGCAGGCTCTCGGCGCGGGCCAGGTCACGAACGCTGCCCCTTACCTCATAGCCGTTGTTCAGGAACTCCAGCACCGTGTGGGCGCCAATAAAACCCGATGCGCCGGTAATCAGGATCTTGGTCATGTCTATCTACTCCAGGGAGAGGCATTCTTCAGTCAGGATACAGCATGCGATGACTGTGCATCAGACCCTGACTCAATATCCTGCACTGAACAGTGTCGCCATGGCCTGCTTTGCGGCGGAGGCAGTCTCCTTGATGTACCAGAATCGCGCCAGCGTTTGCTCGTGTTTCTTGTGCTTGCCGTTCCGGTGCGCGCCTTATCCTGCGCGTTAGAGCAGCCGGAACAGCAGCGCCAGCACCAATGCAAAAGTCAGGTTCAGCGCGAGCCCGGTACGCATCATCTGGCGCTGGGGCACGTGGCCCGTGGCAAATACCAGGGCATTGGGTGGCGTAGCGACAGGGAGCATAAATGCGCAGGAGGCACAGATGGCAACCATAACGGCCATGTTGGTTTCACTGTAGCCAAATCCCGCTGCGACGGTCACAAACAGCGGCACCAGCAACGCGGCGGATGCGGTGTTGCTCACCAGCTCGGTCAGGAAAATAACAAACAGGCACAGGATCAGGAGTATCAGGTATTCATTGTCGACGGGCAGAATCTCGACGATGGTAGCTGCCAGGTAAGCGCTGGTGCCGGTTTCCTGCAGCACCGTTGAGAGCGTAAGGCCACCCCCGAACAGCAGCAGGATGCCCCAGTTCACCTTGGCGGAGAACTCACGGAAGGTGAGACAGCCTGTGCCAATCAGCAGGACAATAGCGCCTATCGCAATGAGCGTATCAAAACCGCCCGTGATACCCATCAGGCTTGCCAGCGGTGCGCTCATTACCCAGCCCGTGGCCGTCAGGCCAAAAATGGTCAGGGCAAGACCCCTGCCCTCTGTAGGCAGGTGTTCACTTTCGGCCAGGGTCAGGGCCGCGCCAAAAGATGGCCTGATCAGAATGAGCAGCAGCAGGATCATCAGCGGAAAGAGCAGCAGGAAGGCGGGAACCCCAAACGCCAGCCAGTCGCTGAAATCCAGCCCCACGGCGGAAGCAGCAATCGCATTGGGCGGACTGCCAATCAGCGTGGTCATGCCGCCGATGTTACCGGCATAAGCGAGACCGAGCAGTACAAACAGGAACAGGCCTGGCTCCTTTTCGGCATCACGACCCTCCAGCAAGCCCAGGGCCAGCGGCAACATCATGGCAACCGTTGCGGTGTTGCTGATCCACATGGACAGGAGCGCAGTGGTAAGGAACAGCATGATCGTGGCAACCAGCGGGCTGCCGCGGGAAAGCCTGAGCACGCGCACGGCAAAGAGGCGATCCAGGCCAAATTTCTGCAACACCGCAGCAAGCGCAAACCCTCCCATAAAAAGGTATATCACCGGATTGGAAAAGTTTGTCAGTGATGCCTTGACGCTGAGCAGGCCAAGCAGCGAGGCAAGCAGGGGTACCAGCAGCGCTGTCACGCTGACATGCAGGGCTTCTGAAATCCACAGCCAGGCAATACAGGCAAACAGGCCGAGTCCAAGCTGTACCTCGCGCGAGGCGTCGGTCATGACGGAGACCAGGTAACCCACGCCAAGAGCCAGCATTATGTTGATCAGGTTTCGTTTCGTCACGGCTGTCCCCCGGTAGATTCTGTCGGCCATGCTGACCAAAAGCGCATCTTGCTACAATGTCCGGGGTCAAGACCATCTGCTGATGGCACCTTGTGTCATTGATGCGATAGTCTTGTACCAGGAGGGGATTATGCAGAAACTCATCAGGTACAGCCTGGCAGGGATAAGTTCCATTGTTGTTGCGGGTCTTGTCCTCTACTTCACCGGTCTGGCGCAACCCGTCATGTTTGGTGCCCTGATGACCGTCTACAGCCCGGATGAACCTTTTGATGGCAATGGGGTGGTGCCGGCGCCGGATTACGCAGATGACAGGTTCTGGGCCGCGCTACCAACAAAATCAGACCCCGCTGACCTGGTGCCGCCCGGCGTTCCGGAGACAGCCGAGAAACTCGCAGATGTCTTTTTCATACATCCCACCGGTTACCTGAGCGGGGCAAGCTGGACCTCACCCATGGATTCCGAAAGTGCGGCGGAAGAAAACACGCGCTGGATGATGGCCAACCAGGCGAGTGCCTACAATGGTTGTTGTGACGTCTACGCACCACGCTATCGTGAAGCGTCGATTTTTGCCTATTTCTCCGATTCCAGGGACGCCGTGCTGGATTTTGCGTACCAGGATGTTGCGGCAGCGTTCGACTACTTTCTTGCAAACCGGGACAAGAACCGGCCATTCCTGATTGCCAGTCACTCCCAGGGCACCCACCACGCCCGGCGCCTCCTGCAGGAGAAAATTGACGGGACGCCCCTGGTTCAGAAACTGGTGGCGGCTTACCTGATCGGCAGTGTCAATATAGAGCTTTCTGACAGCTATTTTGCCACGCTTGATGACATCTCACCCTGCCGGGATGCCCATCAACTGGCCTGTGTAATCCATTGGGACACCTTCGCCGAGGGCAGCGAGGGGCTCAAGCGAACCGAGAACAGCCTGTGCACCAATCCGCTGACCTGGCGTACAGACGAAGATCGCGCGCCGGCGAATCTCAATCATGGTGCGGTGCCCATTCTCGTCCCCTACGACATCAGCTTTGATCGTGACAATGCTGCCAGGGGGGTGGTATTCGACACCCTGGGCACTCCCCTACCCGGCCATACCTGGGCGCAATGTCGCAATGGCACCCTGTTTGTGGAAAACCAGCGTAAAGGGCCGCTGTCGAATGGGGGCCAGGGCGGCAATTATCATGGACTCGATTACAACCTGTTCTACATGGACATACGCGATAACGCCATCTTGCGTACCCGTGCCTGGTGGAGCGCGAATGAGCTGGCTTCACCCCGTGCCGGGATGAAGCCTTCAGGGTGACTGTCGAATCGCGTACCATAAGGCAGCGGTAACTTGAATTGCAGCCCACCAGAGGAGGTCGGCATGGCACAGGATAAGCCAACAGATCCATCGGCAATGTTCCAGGAATGGGTTACCCAGTGGGAGAGAACGGTAGACAAGTTCTCGAACCAGTTTATGGGCACAGAAGATTTCAGTCGTTCACTGAACCAGATGCAGAATCTTCAGCTTGAGTTCCAACGGGCCTTTGGGGAACAGATGGCGCGCCAGCTGGCAGCATTCAACATGCCTTCACGGGATGATGTGTTGCAGCTCAGCGAAGATGTACGGGAACTCGACAGGCGAATTGCACGCATGGAGGCAACGTTGAACAAGTTGCTGCCAGCCGGCGCAAATGAGGCGGGTGTCAGGCGCAGGTCGCCACCGCGTACCAGGAAGCCCGCGCCAAAACGCGAGGAGAGCTAAATGTCTGAAGCAGGTGTTGATAACGAACTGGTTGGCCAGATGCGCGAACTGGTTGATAAAACCATCCAGCGCACTGTCAAGGGTGTTCAGTTTCTTCGGGCGGGCAAGGCAGATGTTGGTCTGACCCCCAAGGACCTGGTGTATGACAAGGGCACCCTGAAGCTATACCACTATCATCCCATGGAAGACGAGATCTACCGGATTCCCGTCATCCTGGTTATGGCCACAACCAACAAGGGCTACCTGTTTGATCTGTTGCCCGGCCAGAGCATGATCGAGTTCCTGCTGAAGAACGGGTACGACGTCTTTATGGTGGACTGGGACCCGCCCCTGCCATCTGAACGGGGACTTGGACTCGCAGATTACACCCAGGACTTTCTGCCTGCCTGTGTGGACAAGGTCATGGAGATCACGGGCGAACAGGACGTTAATATCATCGGCTACTGTATGGGTGGGGTCCTCTCACTTATTTATGCAGCGACCCACCTTGATGGTCCGCTCAGAAACCTGGCATGCCTGACAACACCCGTGAACTGGCACGAAATGGGTCTGTTCAGGCTCTGGTCTGACGAGCGCTACCTGGACGTCGACAAACTCGTGGACACACTGGGTATAGTGCCGGCCGACTTTATCGAACGTTCATTTGAAATGCTGCGGCCGGCGCAGCGAACAGCCGGCCGATTACGCGTCTGGAACGAGATGTGGAACGATGACTTTGTGCGTTCCTACCGGGCGTTTGAGCGTTGGGGCAATGAGACCTTGCCGCTTGCCGGAGAATATTATCGCGAAACAACCCGCGAACTGATGTGGGGCAACAAGCTGTACACGGGTGATCTTGTGGTTGATGGCAAGCCGGCAAACCTGGCCGACATTACCATTCCCATCATGACCGTCATGGCGGAACACGACCACATTGCCCAGATTGAAGCCACGAAACCCCTGCTTGACCTTGTTGGGTCAACGGACAAGACGGAAGTGGTCCTGAAAGGAGGGCACGTATCACTGATTGCCGGGCCTAATGCGGTAAAACGCATGTGGCCGGCGCTGAACGCCTGGTTGGGAGAAAGATCCGTATGACTGATTTCCCGGCGCGCTATCCGCGAGAACTTGAGCTGAAGGACGGACCGGTCACCCTGTCACTCCTGACGGACCCGTCTGATGCGGAAGTGCTGGACTTCACCCGCTCTCTCCCCGATCTGGATCTTTTATTCCTGTCCCGGGATATTCAGGAACCTAAAGTGCTGGCCGCCTGGAAGGAGAGTATTGCAAATGGCGATATTGTCAGTGTCGTAGCGCGTCGGGGCGAGCGTGTGCTGGGCACTACAGCGGTTGTCACCGACAGGTATTCCTGGTCTCCGCATGTGGGTGAACTGCGGGTCCTGGTGGCGCCGGATGCCCGCGCGACAGGGCTTGGCCGTCAGCTCATCCAGGAAAGTTTCCTGATTGGTCTTGACCTTGGCCTTGAGAAACTCACGGTTCGAATGACGTTGGATCAGGAGAGCGCCATCACCGTGTTTGAGGAGCTTGGATTCCGCAGCGAAGCACACTTCCGTGATCACGTGAAAGACCGGGAGGGCAAGAATCACGATCTTTTGGTCATGAGTCATGATGTGGAGCGATTCCAGGCCCAAATGTCAGCCTATGGTCTTGATCAATTGCAGGAGGACTGAAAATCGTCCGGAACGGGCAACCAAACTTGCGGCGCCCGTTCAGACTGAGACAGGGGGAGGTTGATTGCCGCCCCTGAGGCAAGGGCCTCAGACCTGGCTGAGTTTCTCCGGCATGGTAATCCATCGCCGCATGATGGCGTCAGCACCCCGGCGATCATCAGCCAGCAGTCTGTCAGCGGCCCTGCGAACATCGGGCAGCAGGTGATTGTCCCTGACAATGTCAGCAATACGAAAGCTGAGACTGCCGGACTGTCGGCTTCCGAGGACCTCTCCGGGTCCGCGAATCTTGAGATCCTGCTCCGCGATAAAAAACCCATCATTTGATTCTCGGATCACGTTCAGTCGACGTTTGCTGGTGGCGGAAAGCGGCGGCTGGTAAAGCAGGACACAAAAACTCTTGCGTGCCCCCCGACCAATCCGTCCTCGCAATTGGTGCAATTGGGCGAGGCCAAGGCGCTCGGGGTTCTCGATGACCATCAGGCTTGCATTGGGTACGTCCACGCCAACTTCGATGACCGTGGTCGCAACCAGCAGATGGATGTTGCCACGACTGAAATCAGACATCACGCTGGTTTTCTCGCCGGATGTCATGCGGCCGTGAACCAGTCCTATGTTGAGTTCTGGCAGTGCTTCCCGGAGCTGCGCCCAGGTAGCCTCGGCAGCCTGGCACTGCAGCAGTTCCGATTCCTCGATGAGGGTACAGACCCAATAAGCCTGGGCACCGTCGCGGCAGGCGCTCATTACGCGTTGCACGACCTCAGGTCGGCGGCTGTCCGGCAGTACGCTTGAGACAACCGGTGATCGACCGGGTGGCAGTTCATCTATGGCAGAACAGTCCATGTCAGCATACATACTCATGGTCAGGGTGCGTGGAATCGGGGTTGCCGTCATCACCAACTGATGGGGCATGACTTGATCCTTTTCACCCTTTTCCCGCAGCGCAAGTCGCTGGTGGACACCAAACCTGTGCTGCTCGTCTATGATGATGAGGCCAAGCGCGCTGAAATCCACGTCCTTCTGGAACAGCGCGTGAGTACCTACCACCACGGAAGCATCACCTGCCGCAATCAGTGCAAGTTCCGTCTCCCGCTTTTTGCCCTTGACCCGTCCAGACAGAAAGGTGGTTGTGATGCCAAGCGGAGTCAGCCAGTTGGAAAAATTGATGAAGTGCTGTTCCGCCAGCAGTTCGGTGGGTGCCATGATTGCAGTCTGCAGGCCGTTTTCCACGGCATGGACTGCAGCCATGGCTGCAACCACGGTTTTCCCGGATCCCACGTCACCTTGCAGAAGTCTGAGCATGGGCGTGGTCTTTTGCATGTCCACTGCAATCTCCTGGCAAACACGCCGCTGCGCTTTCGTCAGGTCAAAACCCAGCGCCTGTAACAATTGGTCCCGGGTCCTGCCCGGGGCTTTCAGTGCATGGGCATGGAGTTTCGCAACCTCCTCCCGGATAAGCCTCATGCTGGTATGGTGGGCGAGCAGTTCTTCAAAGGCGAGTCGCTGCTGGGCAGGATGCCGGCCTTCCTGCAGTGCGGCTATGTCCTCCCCGGGTTGCGGCCTGTGCACAAGGCTGACTGCCTGGTTAATGCTCATGTGGTCGCCATGGTCGAGCAGTTCAGGTAGTAGCCTGCCGCGGTCCATCAATGCCAGCACTTGTGCAATCATTGCGCGAAAGCGCACCTGACTGAGTCCCTCGGTTGCGGGGTACACCGGGGTCAGGGTATCGGGCGGATCAGTGTCTGTGACTGAACCATATTCGGGGTGGTACATCTCGAACCCCGACGCGCCCCGCCTTATCTCACCAAAACAGCGAATTCGGCCTGCTTTCTCCAGGTTGGTTTGCTGGGCGCGGGAGAAATGAAAAAACCTGAGCCCCAGCAAACCCGATTCATCCCGCAGGGTTGCCAGCAGTGACCGGCGCCGGCCCAGGGTGATCCTGCAGTCAACAATCTCCCCTTCAAGGACAACAGACTGACCCAGCTTGACGGATGCCACCGGAACAACCCGCGTTCGGTCTTCGTAGCGCAGGGGCAGGTGGAACAGCAGGTCGCCGAGCGTCGTAATCCCGAGTTTGCTGAGCCGGTCCGCGATGGCTGGTCCTACGCCGCTGAGTGTTGTGACGGCTGCGTGATCAAGCGTGGTGCGTTCAGCCACGGCCGGCGCTGCCCTATTCCGGGATGAGCACGATCGCGTCTATCTCGATCTGCGCACCTTTTGGCAGCGCGCTGACTTCGACCGCCGCCCGGGCGGGATAGGGTGCACTGAGCACCTGTTCCATGACGGCGTTCACCCGGGAAAAGTTGCCCAGATCGGTGAGATAAACCGTGAATTTGACGGTATCGTTGAGGGATACGCCAGCGGCCTCGCAGATGGCGGCGAGGTTCATGAAGACCCTTTCCGCCTGGGCATCAAAGTTGTCGCTCACCAGGTCCATGGTCTCCGGCGAAAGGGGAATCTGGCCGCTGACGTACAGTGTGTTGCCTGCCCTGACAGCCTGGGAGTAGGTGCCAATGGCGGCGGGTGCAGCCGGGGTTGTAATGATGCTTCTGGACATGATCAGCTTCTCGTCCTGACAATTCGGTTGATGCCTTTCAGGGTACGTAAACGTTTGATGACATGGGCGAGGTGAACCCGGTCACGTACCGCAAGCACAATGTTGATAGTGGAGAGGACAGCGTCCCGTTCCACCATGTTAATCCGCTCGATGCTGGCATCCGCGTTGGTAATGGTGGAGGCCAGCACGGCAATAATTCCTTTCTCGTGTTCAAGTTCAACGCGGAGTTCCACAGAAAACTCCTGGTTCACATTCGGGTCCCAGCGAACGGTCATGAGTTCTTCCGGTTTTTCGCGGAGTTCGTGCATGTTGTTGCAGGTTTCGGTATGGATAACAATCCCCCGGCCAGCACTGATGTGTCCAATAATTGGATCGCCGGGAATCGGTTTGCAGCATTTTGCATAGGTCAGTACCAGCCCCTCTGTACCCTTGATAGCAAGTGGTCGGGCGGTTTGCGGTTCCGGATTGTCTTCACCCGAAATCAGTTTGCGGGCAATGACGTATGCCATCTGGTTGCCGAGACCAATGGCCTCCAGCAGGGCATCGAAGTCCTCAAAGTTCCTTTCCTTGACAACAGCATCAAGGCGTTTCCGGTCGATGTCGTCGAGGGCGAGGTCCTGCGCTTTCAGGGTGCGCTCCAGCAGTCGCTGCCCCAGGGTAATTGATTCACTGCGCTGCTGGTGTTTGAGGGCGTGCCTGATACTGCTGCGTGCCTTGCCGGTAACTGCGAAACCGAGCCATGCGGGATTGGGTTGTGCGCCGGGCGCGGTGATGATTTCTACCGTCTGGCCACTTTCCAGGGTGGCCGACAGCGGTGCAAGGCGCCGATCAATACGGCAGGCAACACAGGTGTTACCAATATCGGTGTGGACGGCATAAGCAAAATCCACAGGTGTTGCACCCTGGGCCAGATCGTAGATTTCACCCCGCGGGGAAAACACGTAGACCTCATCCGGGAAGAGATCAATCTTGACGTTCTCGATAAATTCAAGGGAGTTGCCGGCGCTCTGCTGGATCTCGAGCAACCCCTTCATCCACTCCCGGGCACGTTTATGGCTGCCGGATGTTGACTCGTCATTGGTCTTGTAGAGCCAGTGCCCGGCAATACCATTGTTCGCAACCATCTCCATGGCACCCGTCCTGATCTGGATTTCAATCGGGATACCGTGCATGCCAAAGAGTGTGGTGTGAAGCGACTGGTAGCCGTTGGCTTTGGGGATGGCGATGTAGTCCTTGAACCGGCCAGCGACGGGTTTGTACAGGTTGTGAACCGCCCCCAGTGACCGGTAACAGGTATCAACCGAATCAACGATGATACGAAATGCGTACACATCCATGATTTCACTGAACGATTTCCGGCGTGTACGCATCTTGTCGTAGATGCTGTAGAGGTGTTTCTCCCGGCCAAAAACTTCCGCGGTGATGCCTTCCCGCGCGAGGGCGGTCTTGATCGACTCCAGGATCTTGCCAACCACCTCTTTCCTGTTACCCCGCGCCTTTTTCACTGCCTTGGCAATCATCGCAGAGCGTAGTGGGTGGAGCGCCTTGAATCCCAGTTCCTCAAACTCCACGCGAATATTGTTCATGCCCAGCCGATTCGCAATCGGTGCATAGATCTCAAGGGTTTCCCGCGCAATGCGCTTGCGTTTCTCGGACTCAAGGTGGCCAAGCGTTCGCATGTTGTGGAGTCGGTCAGCCAGTTTTACCAGGATGACCCTTATATCCCGTGACATGGCGAGGGTCATTTTCTGGAAGTTCTCGGCCTGGGCCTCCGCGCGGGAACGGAAGATGCTCTTCAGCTTGCTGACGCCGTCAACCAGTTCCGCAACCTCGTCGTCAAACTCCCGGCCAAGGATGTGTTTGGGTACGCCGGTGTCCTCGATGACGTCGTGCAGCAGCGCCGCCATCAGGCACTGGTGGTCCATGTGCATGTCCGCGAGTATGCCCGCGACGGCAAGCGGATGGGTAATGTAAGGCTCGCCGGACCGGCGACGTTGATCCTTGTGGGCTTCTTCGGCGAAGCAATAGGCTTTCCTGACCTGCTGTACCTGCCCTTCATCAAGATAGGTGCGGAGCTGTTCCGACAGCAGGTCAATAGTGTACAAGGAGACCTCCAGGGGCCCCATTGCAGGCTTTAACCAGCGGGCTTTTGGTGTTTGCTTTAAAAGTCGGTATCCGGGCTGTTGTCAAAGGTGCTCTGGGCCGCAGCAAGGGCAAGCGCCTGTGAGCGATCGGGGCGATCAGGCTCATTCAGGATAGACGCATCAATCAGGCCTTCTGCAATTTCCCGCAATGCAATGACTGTGGGTTTATCGTTCTCAAGGGGTACCAGGGGCTCTTTGCCCTCGGTGGCAATCTGGCGTGCGCGTCTGCTGGATACCATCACCAGCTCAAAGCGGTTTTCGACATTTTCAAGACAATCTTCTACGGTAACTCGTGCCATCTTGCGCTGCACTCCAAAAAAGTGGGTCCAAAATAAACGACTCCAAAATATCCGGCAGATGCGGATTCCGGAATTGACCAATGCATGTATTGCGGAACCGTGCAGTTTACCCAATAGTGAGGAAGGATAGCAAGGTTATGGCATGGTCCGTGGCAACAGATCGGCAATGAGCGGCGCAAGTCGCTTCTTTTGCCTGACCAGGCGGTGCCCTTCCCCTTTCCCTTCAATAATTGAGATCAGCTCAGCCAGGGCACGATTGAAGTTGTCGTTGACGATAATGTAGTCAAACTCCGGGTAGTGTGAGATTTCACCGATTGCCTCGCGGGTTCTCCTGGCGATGGTCCGGTCGTCGTCCTGGCCCCGGGTGAGCAGGCGCAGCTTCAGGGTCTGCAGGGACGGGGGAAGGATAAAAATGGAGCGTGACTCGGGCACCAGGGCCCGAATCTGGCGGGCACCCTGCCAGTCGATCTCGAGAATGACGTGGTCGCCGCGGTGCCTGACCCGCTCTACCTCAGCCAGGCTGGTGCCGTAAAGGTTGCCAAAGACGTTGGCGGATTCGAGAAACGCACCCTCTCGCTGCATTTGTTCGAAGGCGGGTCGATCCACGAAGTAGTAGTTGACACCCTCAACTTCACCCGGTCTTGGCGAACGGGTCGTGTGGGATACCGCTACGGCAGCGCGCGGTACCTGTTCGATGAGCGCCTTGACAAGGCTTGTCTTGCCGGCGCCGGAAGGGGCCGCCACGACGAACAGGTGGCCGGGATTTTTGGTCGCCATATAACTACTCGATGTTCTGAACCTGCTCGCGCATTTGCTCAATAATGACCTTCAGCTCAACAGCCTGTATTGACGTCTCGGCAGCGGTTGCTTTTGAGGACAGGGTATTGGCCTCCCTGTTCAGTTCCTGCATCAGGAAATCCAGTCTGCGTCCCACGGGCTCGCTGCTCTTGAGCGTAGCGCGGATCTCCCCGATATGGGTATCCAGCCTGTCCAGTTCTTCCTGCACATCAGCTTTCTGGGCAAGATAAACCAGTTCCTGTTCCATCCGGCCGGCATCCACCTCAACGTTCACTTCGCTGATCTTGTCTCTGATCCGGGTGGCCAGCCGTTCATTCATCTGCGGGGCCTGGGCACGAACTTCGGCAACTATGGCTTCCAGCAGATCGAGTCGCTCGAGGATCAGTCCCGCCAAAAGGGTCCCTTCCCGCTCCCTCATGGCAACCAGTGAATCCAGTGCGGCGACAAACGCATCGCGCACCCGTTTCGCGAGTTCGTCGAAATCCACCAGATCTTCCTGGAGCACCCCAGGCCAACGCAGAACCTCCAACGGATTGACCGGCGCCAGGTGGGCAGACACCGATGCCACGTGATCAATAAGACGCGCCAGACGGTGCAGGCTCGCGGTATTCACCTCGGGTGTCGTACCGGTCAGGACCTCGGCATCAATTTTCAGGGCACATTCGATCTTGCCCCGCTGCAAGCGGTCGCGCAGGAGCAACCGAAGCTCCGGCTCCAGCTGCCGCAGGTTTTCAGGCATCCGGAAGCTGGGTTCCAGGAAGCGCTGGTTTACCGAGCGGACTTCCCAGGCAATGTGGTCAGCGCCAGCACGGGCAAATGCCGTCATACTTTTTGTCATAAGGCCTCAAAACGGTCAGGGAAATGGAAGCGAGCACACCGGGCAGGGTTAAGTATAATGGAGTTTGTGACACAAGGAGCAGTCATGGTCAGTCAATCCGGTAGAACGCGCGAACCTGATGAGTTGCGTGAGGTCAAAATTGAGTGTGGTTTTACAAGACATGCGGAGGGGTCTGTCCTGATTTCCTTTGGAGATACGAAAGTGCTGTGTAACGCCAGTGTTGAGGCCGGGGTCCCCGGATTCCTGCGTGGCAAGGGACAGGGCTGGATTACCTCGGAATACGGTATGCTGCCGCGGTCGACCCATACGCGGATGGATCGGGAAGCGGCCCGGGGTAAACAGGGTGGCCGAACAGTGGAAATCCAGCGCCTGATCGGGCGGTCGCTGCGGGCCTGTGTTGATCTTTCGAAGCTGGGCGAGAACACGATAAAGCTCGACTGCGACGTATTACAGGCTGATGGCGGTACACGGACGGCGTCAATTACCGGTGCCTGTATTGCCCTCTACCAGGCACTGGACGCAATTGACCGGACCCAGGCGTTTCGCCAGCTTGTGGGGGCGGTATCCGTTGGTGTGGTAGCAGGCAGGCCGGTACTTGATCTTGCGTACGAGGAAGATGCAAGCGCCGGTACCGATATGAACGTTGTCATGGCAGAAGACGGGAATTTTATCGAGATCCAGGGAACAGCGGAAGGTGAGCCGTTTACGCGGGCAGAACTGGACCTGCTGCTGGGACTGGCCGAAAAAGGTATAGGTGACCTGTTTAGTGCCCAGAGAAAGGTGCTGGGGCTTTAACAGGCGTAAAGCGGGAGGCAATCAATGGCTTTGGATTATCGAGAACGCTTTATTGAGTTTGCGATAAAAAACGACATCCTGCAGTTTGGCAGTTTTGAGCTTAAATCGGGTCGACAGAGCCCCTATTTCTTTAATGCAGGGAAATTTAATTCGGGTCGCGTGTTACGGGAACTGGGTGGCTACTATGCTGAGGCACTGCTGGCCAGCGGGGTCGACTTTGACATGCTGTTTGGGCCAGCCTACAAGGGGATTCCGCTGGTGACCGCTACCGTTATGGCGCTGGCCGAGCGTCATGGCATGGATGTGCCTTTTGCGTTCAATCGTAAGGAAGCAAAAACCCACGGTGAGGGCGGTCGCCTGGTCGGCGCACCCCTGGCAGGCAGGGTGTTTGTTGTTGATGACGTTATAACCGCGGGTACAGCAATTCGCGAGGTGATGGATCTTTTTGCCGAAGAAGGCGCGTCGCCCGTGGGTGCACTGGTTGCCATAGACCGCCAGGAACGCGGTCGGGCGGAACTTTCCGCCATCCAGGAGATCGAGAGAGACTATGGCGTTTGTGTGGTCAGCGTCGTAAAGTTGGACGACATTATTGCCTATATTGAGGCCCATGGTGCAGGAGACCGGCAGCAGTTGGACAGTATCCGGCGCTATCGGGATACGTTTGGCGTCGCGGCTTGAGACTGGGTATCACATGACGCCCGTACGTCTGATTCAGAACACCGAATGGCGCTGTTCGCTTGGCGTTGTGGTGCTGTTTGCGCTGCTGATTGCCGCCTGTCCCGTTTCGGCTGAACTCTACAAGTACACCAATGAAGACGGCATAACGGTGCTGGACAGTCACGTCCCTGCCCGGTATGTGAAAAATGGTTATACCATCCTCAGCCTGGACGGCCGTGTCCTTGAAGTGGTGCAGCGCGCGCTGACTGATGAAGAAATCCGGCAGCGGGACCGTCGCCTGGCAGAAGAGCAGCGAAGGGAAGAAGCAGAGCGTGCCCAGCAGATCGCCGACCAGAACCTGTTACGACTGTACACCCGGCCGGAAGACGTTATCCGCGCACGTGATACCAAGCTGGCCAGTATCAACGGCTTTATAGAGACCAGTCGCGGTAATATTGATCGGCTGCAGGACCAGAAACAGGCAATTGAGGGTGCTCTTGCAGATGTTGAGCGTGCTGGTGGCACAATTTCCAGCGATAGTCTTGCCCGCATCCGGACCATCGAAAACCGGATCAAGCAGATCGAAAACGAGATTGTAGATAAACAGGAAGAACTGGATCAGCTCCAGGCGTCTTTTGCTGCCGATCTCAAGCGGGTACGGGAGCTTTATGGTCAGGGAAAACGGTCATCTGAGGAAGGCTGATGCGGTTCAAGGAACAGCACCAGGCGAAGCGCCTCCCACTGCATGGGCCAGTTTTCTGTTGGTGGCCGTGAGAAATTGCTGCGAACAAACTGGCTGATCCTCCCTTCTGCCGCGCTAAGCATCAGGTTTGCGGCAACGTTGACATCAACCGCTGGCCTGACCCCTTCACGTAGCTGTGCTTCCCGCAGAATCTGTCGCAACTGGGTTTCGAGGCGCTCAAACAACTGTGCCACTCTCAGCCTCAGCCGGTCCGTTTCCCCGGCAAGAGGATCGCCGGTGAGAATACGCGTGATCCCAGGGTTTCTCTCCGCGAAGGTCAGGAGCAGCGTAAGTGCCTGCCCGCATCGGTCTTCTGCCCGTTGGGTTTCAGTCATGATGACATTGATGCGTGAAAAAATGGTGTCTTCGATGAATTCGATGAGCGCGTCAAACATTTTTGCCTTGCTGGGAAAGTGCCGATAAAGCGCCGCCTCTGACACACCCACCTGCTTGGCAAGACCAGAGGTTGTAATACGGGCGCCCGGGCTCTGCTCCAGCATGGTTGCCAATGCCTGAAGAATCTGCTGTTTTCTGGAAGGTTTATCGCTCAATCAGGTCACGCTCCATGGATCGCCTTGTTGCGGGATATCATTGTCCCCACCCCCTCGTCCGTCAGTACCTCAAGCAACACCGCGTGCGCCACCCGGCCATCAATGATCTGCGAAGAGTTTACGCCGCCAAGCACAGCACTCAGGGCACAGTTGACCTTGGGTAACATCCCACCGGCGATGGTGCCGTCATCAATGAGTGCCTGAACGTCTGCTGCCCCAAGATGGGAAATCAGGTTACCCGCCTTGTCTGCGATACCGGGCACATTGGTGAGCAGGATCAGCTTTTCGGCCTGCAGTTCTTCAGCCAGCCGGCCCGCTACCAGGTCGGCATTGATGTTGTAGGTAGCACCATCTGTACCGGCGCCGATAGGTGCAATGACCGGAATCACGTCGCCGCCCACCAGAAGATCAATTGCGCTCCGGTTGATTCTGGCAACTTCCCCCACCTGACCGATGTCGATTATTTCCGGCGCCTGCATGTCCGGCGAGGGGCGCTCAATCACCAGCTTCCTCGCTTCTATCAGGCCGGCATCCTTGCCGGTGAGGCCAATGGCTTTGCCCCCGCTGCTGTTGATCAGGCTCACGATCTCCTGATTTACCAGCCCGCCCAGCACCATTTGTACAACGTCCATGGTTTTGCTGTCAGTCACGCGCATGCCGTCGACAAAGCTGGATTCGATACCCAGGTCTTTCAGCACCTGGCCAATCTGCGGGCCACCGCCGTGTACTACAACGGGGTTCATGCCAACCAGTTTCATCAGGGTGATGTCCCTGGCAAAACTTCGCTTCAGCGATTCATCAACCATGGCATTGCCACCATATTTGATGACAATGGTCTTGCCGGTAAATCGCTGGATGTAGGGCAGCGCCTCGGTAAGAACGTTGGCAACCTGAATGGCATTGTCCCGCGAAAGCGTCATTGGTCAGTTTCCCTGCCAGATAAGGTTAAAAATCAAGGCTTTCATCAATCGCCACAAGATGCTCACGAAACATTTCTTCGATGGCATTCAGGGCGGGTTGATCATCAGCTTCAAATCGCAGCGTAAGCGAGGGGCTCGTGTTTGATGCGCGCACCAGTCCCCAACCCTGGGCAAAGTCCACGCGCAGCCCGTCGATTGTGGTAACGGTGCCATCGGGGAAATTGGCGGTCTGAACCAGCGCCTTGACAATCTTGAACTTGGTCGCTTCAGTTACCTGGATATGAATCTCTGGCGTTGAGACGCTGGTGGGAAATTCAGCAAGCAACTCAGCGAGACCTTCAGTCTGTGCGCCAACAATTTCCAACAGGCGCGCAGCGGCATAAAGCCCATCGTCAAAGCCGTACCAACGTTCGGCAAAACAAATATGACCGGACATCTCACCACCGAGTACGGCACCGGTCTCAGCCATTTTTGCCTTTATAAATGAATGTCCTGATCTTGAAATCACCGGCCGGCCACCAAAGCTGCTGATCACGGCGTTCAGGTGACGGGTACTCTTGATGTCGTAAACCACGTCCGAGCCAGGGTTGCGTGATACAACGTCTTTGGCGAAGAGCAACATGAGCTGGTCGGGCCAGACGATATCGCCATTGCTGGTAACTGCAACCAGTCTGTCGCCATCACCGTCGAGTGCAATGCCAAGGTCGGCACCCTCGGATTTGACGGTCAGGATCAGGTCGGCAAGGTTGGCGGGGACCATCGGATCAGGATGATGATTGGGGAATGTACCATCAACATCGCAGTAGAGCGGCAGCACGTCGCATCCCAGTGCCTCCAGCAAGGTGGGTGCAACATCACCGGCGACGCCATTGCCACAGTCCAGGACAATCTTGAGGGGTTGGGCGACAACCACGTCATCAGCAATTGCGTCTATATAATCGCTGCGAATATCTATCTCGGTTGTGCTACCGGCACCTTCTGCAAAGTCTTTGGACAGGTAACGCTGGTAAATCTGCTGGATGTCTTCCTCAACCAGGGTGCGCCCGTCGAACACAATCTTGAATCCGTTGTAGTCAGGTGGATTGTGACTTGCTGTCACCATCACGCCACTCCTGGCATCAGAGTTGTGAGTGGCAAAGTAGACCAGCGGTGTTGCGACCATGCCAATATTGATCACGTCACAACCGGACTCGACCAGACCCTCAATCAAGGCCGTGCTGACCGTGGGACTTGAAACCCGCCCGTCATAGCCGACAATCAGCGTGCGTTCCCCGACCTCCTGGGCCTCGGTGCCTATGGCGAGTCCAATCCGTTTGATGACGTCGGGTGTCAGGGTCTCATTGACCAGGCCGCGGATATCGTAAGCGCGAAAGATCTCGGCGACATCCGGTTCGCTTGCGGGCTCAGGTGCGGCTGGTGGGGTCTCCTGGCGCCCGCTCTGGCCGGTCAGTGCCGCCTCGTATTCGTCTTCATCAATCATCTCAATGTCAACCATTTCGCTGGCTGAGGCTTCTTTGGGGCGCAGTGTGACATTGAGTTTCTCTACCGGCGCCCTGGTCTCCTGCTTTTTGCCAAGCCGTCCAAGATTGGCGTCGAGTTCAACAAAAGCAGCAATGCCGTAACCACCGTGGGGTTCATATTCACCTTTGATAACATCGGTAATCTGGTTGGCCATGGTGTCGACGTCGTCCTTGATCTGCCCGAGCAGGTTCCTGATGCCCAGAAAGGTGGCGCCCAGTGCAATCAGCAGGAAAACAAGCTCTGGCAGGAGGAAGTCAACCAGAGAACCCACTGCTGCCCCGGCTATTTCGTCAGACGGATAAAATGTTATGGACCAGTTTGGATTGTTCAGCGCGAGCGTAATTGTTTCCTCGTCGGACGTGCTCGCGCCAATGTCGAGGATGGCCCGCGAGTCGCTGTTGCCAAATGCCTGCAGCAGCTTCAGTTGGCCATCAACAAGATCTCCCAGGCCGCTGCTCAGTGAGGCCATGTCCAGGTAGACAAAAAGCGTGCCCCGAACAGTCTCTTCTGACGGTGTGCGAATTGGTGCCGCGACACTCAGCACCCAGTTGCCCCCCGCATCAATTGCCTCAGCGTGAACCGGGAGGCCACCCTCAACCCGATTGACCAGGTCTTTTGAAGTAAAAGAGAAGGGTGGATTTGAATTTCGGTCAACCTGAGCTGTTCCGAGTGGAATGAGTTTTACCTTGATGGCAAAAGGAATCAGTTCGCGCAGCCGGGACTCTTCCAGGCGGCGCGCCGTTTCGTCGTCGCTGGTAACAAGCTGGGTCAACAATATGCTGGTTGCGGCCCCCTGCATTTGTTTGAGCAGGGTCGATTCCCGCTGATCCAGTTGAAACTTGACTGCCTTGGCAGCCTGGGCGGCAAGTCGCTCGCGATGTTCACCGTTGATTGACAGGCTGAGCAGAACCAGAGAGGTGAGGGAGGCAAGCACAAATGCGCCCAGGATACCGCCAAAAGGCACAATCCCAAATGTCAGTATTTCGTTTTTGCTTTTTCTTTCGGCCACAACCTTTTCCTAGTGGGTGCCTGACGACCCGAATCCGCCTGTTCCCCGGTCCGACTCCGTAAATTCCTGCACCAGCGCCAGTTCTGCCTGAACGACCGGCACCACGACCAACTGTGCAATTCGATCACCCTGTCCAATAGTAAAGGGGTCCCCGCTGCGGTTCCACACAGAAATCATCAGCTCACCCTGGTAGTCGGAGTCGATAAGGCCCACAAGATTACCCAGCACAATTCCCTGTTTGTGGCCAAGGCCTGAACGCGGCAGGATAACGGCGGCCAGCGAAGGGTCCTCGATATAAATTGCGATCCCGGTTGGCACCAGTTTCGCTTCACCCGGCAGAACGGTAACCGGCTCCACAACACAGGCGCGCAGATCCATGCCGGCGGAGCCGCTGGTTGAATATGCCGGCAGCGGAATCGTGTCGCCAATCAGCGGGTTGAGCACTTTAACCTGCAGTTTGCGCATCAGGCACTGGTCCTTTCAGACATCAAGTGCGCGATTTTTTCGATGATTCTGGATGATACGCCCCGTTTCGAGGCAATGGGGAGGTGCTCCTCCTGATCATCCCAGAGCAGGGTGATCCGGTTTTCATCACTGTTGAAGCCGATTGAGGTGTCGGACACGTCATTTGCAACCACCATGTCAAGGTTCTTCCTGCCGAGCTTGCGACGTGCGTATTCCACAACATTCTGAGTTTCTGCGGCAAATCCCACGGTGAAAGGTCGCGGGTCCAGTTGGGCGACGGTCCTGATGATGTCAGGATTTTCGACGAGTTTAATGTTCAGGATCTGGTCCGCGGCCGCCTCCCCTTTCTTGATTTTCTGCCCGGCAGGCAGTTCGGGTCTGAAGTCCGCCACGGCGGCGACGCCAATAAAAATATCAGCATCCGGTGCGTGAGCCAGGGCAGCCCGGTACATGTCGTCTGCACTGACAACATTAATGGTGCGCGCTCTGTCCGGTGGGGTGAGATTGGTTGGGCCCGAGATGAGAACAACCTCTGCACCGGCTTCCAGGGCAGCCTCGGCAAGCGCGTAACCCTGTTTGCCGCTGCTGTGATTGCTGATGTAACGCACCGGGTCTATTGCCTCGCGTGTTGGTCCGGCGGTAATGACAACCTTTTTGCCGGCCAATAGTCCCGACGGGAACAGTTGATCCGTGAGTGCAACAATACCGTCAATATCCAGCAGGCGTCCCAGTCCAACCTCGCCACAGGCCTGCAGTCCCTGGTCGGGACCAAAAATATGCACCTGGTTCTGGATGAGCTGGTCGATGTTCTGCTGTGTAGCCTCGTTTGACCACATACCCTGGTTCATTGCCGGTGCCACGGCAATTTTGCACTGGGCGGCGAGACAGATGGTGGTCAGAAGGTCGTCTCCGTGGCCGTGGGCGAGCCGGGCAATAAAGTTGGCACTGGCGGGTGCTACCAGAATCACGTCAGCCCAGCGCGCCAGCTCAATGTGGCCCATCACTGACTCGGTTTCGGGGTCCAGCAGATCCTGGTGCACGGGGTGGCCGGACAGCGCCTGGAGTGTCAGTGGCGTGATGAATTCTGCTGCGGCCCGGGTCATGACAACACGAACGTCTGCACCCTGATCCTGCAGGCGCCTGATCAGCTCTGCACTTTTATAGGCAGCGATGCCGCCGGTAACGCCCAACAGAATTCGCTTATTGGTGAGACTGGACATATCTGACCCGGTTGATGATAGAGCGCTTACACAAGTTCCCGTTGTTGCCCGACGATCCTTCCCATCGTCCTGGGTAACAATTCGGGCGGTAAAGGTTATCACACACGGATTGCAGGAGTGTAAGCCGATGACAAGGGGCAGAAGGAAGTTGCTGGCAGGTCAGGACCAGGCGCGTGCAAAACTGATCACCTGTGGTGCGGCTTCATTATCAGACCAGGAGTTGCTCACCGTGCTGCTGCGCGCGGATGTGCGCGAACTGCCAGCGGAGGTACTGGCGGGCTCGCTGCTGAATGAATTTGGTGGGGTTCGCGGGTTAATGGAGGCTGATGAGGCATCGCTGCTGGCAACGGATCCGTCAGAGTTGCTGGCAGCAACCTATCCCGAGCTGAAGGCGGCTTATGAGCTGACCCTCCGGTGCCTCCGATCCACCTGCGAAAAGGGTGACGTCATCTCGGACCCCGGGGTGACCCGCGATTACCTCACGGGTCGCCTGCGGGGTTACGCGCGCGAGGTCTTCGCCTGCATGTATCTGGATAACCAGCATCGACTCATCAAGTATGAGGAGCTCTTTTTTGGCACCATTGATGGCGCCAGTGTACATCCCCGGGAAGTGGTCAAGCGCGTATTGAAACACAATGCCGCGGCTGTCATTTTTGCCCACAACCACCCCTCTGGCGTTGCAGAGCCGAGCCAGGCTGATCGCCGCATCACGGATCGGCTCAAGTCTGCATTGTTACTGATTGACGTGCGTGTACTTGACCACATGATTGTGGGTGACAGCGAGGTCCTGTCATTTGCCGAGCGGGGCCTGCTGTAGCCCGGGATGAGAATGCCCGGCGACAGGAAGTGTGGAGTCTGTGTGGTGGAAAATCATTTGAAGTGGCTGGGGTCATCTGGTATAAAGCACGGCTCGCAGCAGACCCCCGGGCGAAGTAGCCCGCGGGCAATTGAACAGGAAGGCATCAACATGTCAAAAATTTGCCAGGTAACGGGCAAGAGGCCAATCAGTGGCAACAACGTTTCGCACGCCCACAACAAGACAAAGCGACGGTTTGTCCCGAATATCCACGACCACAAATTCTGGCTGGAGAGTGAAAACCGTTTTGTCAAACTGCGTGTTTCCACCAAAGGCATGCGCATTATTGACAAGAAAGGGATAGACACCATAGTCGCGGAGCTTCGTGCCAGCGGCACGCGCGTCTAGCGGGTCAGCAGCCACAAAGCGAACTATCGCAGCAGCAGGGTGAAAAGAAGATGAGAGACAAAATCAAGCTGGTTTCAAGTGCAGGTACCGGGCACTACTACACCACCACCAAGAACAAGAAAAACATGCCCGACAAGATGGAAATCAAGAAGTTCGATCCCGTTGTCCGTAAGCACGTGATCTACAAGGAAGGCAAGATCAAGTAATCCTGCGCAGCAGCAGGTTCCCCTCCCCGTCGACCTGTCCACGCCACCCTGGATTAATCAGGGTGGTGGAATGTCTCTCTGTAATAAGAACAGGCCCGTCCAGCGTTTGTCCCGCACCCAGCGATTCCCTCTGAACAACGCTCACGGGTACACTGATGCCGGCAATGGTTGCAAAACCTGGCGCATCCTCACTTGTACTGAAAACCGCGGGCAGTTCAAGGGGGTCCCTGTCCGCCTCGAGATGCACCCGCAGGTTTAACAGTTCCACCGCCTGTTCCAGGTCGTGGCCATATCGCTGGCGATGTTCTGCATGGAAATCTGCTGTGGCTTCAGCCAGGTTGGTGTAAGGCAGGTTAAGCGTATGAGTCTGTCCGACGTACCTGAGGTCCAGACTGCGTTCTGTCTTGACCGCGACAACACCCTCGTCTTCGAGTTCGCGCATCCCATCAGCGGTCAATTGCGCAAAAATCTCTTCAAGCGCCTGGTCTGATGTCCGGGTGATGTCTGCCCGGTAGGTCCTGACCATTTCGCGACCCGGTGTTGCCGCCAGCATACCCAGTGCTGACAGCACGCCGCTGTGAATGGGTACAATTGCCTCGGTTATCGCCAGTGCCTCGGCCAGATCGCAGAAGTGCAGCCCTCCGGCGCCACCAAAACAGACCAGGGTAAAGTCCCGGGGATCGTAGCCGCGCTGGACAGAAATCACGCGCAGCGCCTGGGTCATATGTTCATTGGCTATCCGGATGATGCCTTCAGCCAGTGCCTGCACGGAAAGGCCCAGGGTCTTGGCAAGTGGTGCCAGGGCGAGCTCCGCGGCCTGGTAGTCCAGTTGCATGGCGCCACCGAGAAATGCCATGGGTTGTAGCCTGCCCAGTACCAGGTTTGCGTCGGTAACGGTGGGCAGCGTGCCGCCTCGGCCATAGCAGGCGGGTCCAGGGTCTGCCCCGGCACTGGCAGGCCCGACGTTGAGCAGTCCACCGGCGTCAACAAAAGCGATAGACCCGCCGCCAGCCCCGATTGTGTGGATATCCGCCATGGGTACGCCAATGGGCAGGTCGGCAATACTGCCAGATCGGGTGAGACGGATTTGTCCGTCCAGCAGGGCCACGTCGGTTGATGTACCGCCCATGTCAAAGGTCATGAGCCGGTCCCTGCCTTTGGTCCTGCCGATGTGCATGGCCCCGGTCAGTCCCCCTGCCGGTCCAGACAGCAGCAGGTTTACTGCCCGCCTTGCGGCCTGATGGGCACCAATGGTCAGTCCGTTCGATTGCATGATGGCAATATGTGTGGGCCTTAGTGCCGCCTGCAACCTGTTCATGTATCCGTGGATCAGTGGTCCAATCCAGGCGTTCACCCAGGTTGTCATACCACGTTCGTACTCGCGGTATTCAGGCAGAATCTCCGAGGACCGCGAGACAAACAGGTTATCCTCGCTGTCGTCAAAAAGCGCCGTTATGGCAAGTTCATGGGCAGGGTCGAGAAAAGAAAACAGCAGGTTGATTGCTATCGCCTTCGGCTGTGCCGAGAGAACCCGGGTGCGAAGGTCCTGCAGTTCAACTTCTGTCAACGCCTGCAGCTCTTTGCCTGATGCATCCAGTCGGCAGTCCACCTCAAAAACCAGGTCATCATCAATGGGCAGTGACCTGGCTTTTGGCGAGAGGCTGTACAGCGACTGCCTGGTTTGCCGACCGATGCGCAATACATCACCCAGGCCCCTGTTGGTGATATAGGCGGTGCGCACACCTTTGCCTTCCAGCGTCGCATTGGTTGCCACCGTGGTGCCGTGAATGATGTGCACCCGACCTGCTGCTACGGCCTCGCGGATTCCCATCTCGGCAATACCCTGCAGGATGGCGTCCTGGGGTGCCGTGGGGGTTGAGAGGACCTTGTGGACCACCAGCCTGGCATCCTGCAGCAACACAAAATCCGTGAATGTGCCGCCGGTGTCGATCCCCAATAACATGTGCTGCATGAGACCTTTTTGTGAACAGGGAAGTTGGACCGCAAGGTAACTGTTTAGTCGGCCGGTTTAAAGGCCCGCTGGCAGGAAGCCCCCTGATGGCTCTTTCGCACCAGCCTGCTGGATCATTAATCTGCATTGTCCTGATGACCTTGCCGATTTGCATCTGAACCGGGATTTCCAGACGGGAACTGGCTAGAATCAGGCCGCCATGCGTAACCCCTGGTATCACCCTGACATATGCCTGAATTGCCTGAAGTCGAAACGACCCGCCGTGGTATAGCGCCGCACCTGATTGGGCGCAAAGTCCAGCAGGTGCTGGTCCGGCAACCGTCCCTGCGCTGGCCGGTGTCGGACAACCTGGGCCAGCGCCTGACCGGTCAGACCATCGATGCCGTAGATCGACGAGCCAAATACCTGCTGGTTCGGACCCGTGCCGGCGACATGATGATCCACCTTGGCATGTCGGGCAGCCTGCGGGTGCTGGCTGCCGACACCCCACCAGCCAAACACGACCATATTGACATTCTGCTGAGCGACGGCCGGCTGTTGCGGTATCGCGATCCGCGGCGTTTTGGCTCCGTCTTCTGGCTGGAGGCCAGTGCCGGGCACCCCCTGCTGGCAGAGTTGGGTCCCGAGCCCCTGGACGAATCTTTTTCCGGCGACTACCTGTTCCGGCAGTCGCGGGACAGAAAAACGCCGGTAAAGACTTTTATCATGAACAGCCAGGTGGTTGTTGGTGTTGGCAACATTTACGCCAATGAAGCACTGTTCGCCTCTGGTATCAGGCCCACCCGGATGGCCGGAAGTATCTCCCGGGCCCGATTCGGGAAGCTGGCCGAAGCCATCAAGGTTGTTCTGACCAGCGCCATTGCAGCGGGTGGGACCACGCTGCGTGACTTTACTCATGAAGACGGGTCACCCGGTTACTTCAGGAACGATCTTAAGGTGTATGGCCGCGGGGCTTTACCCTGTGTTGCCTGCAGGCGGGTACTGACGGAAGTCCGGCTGGGTCAGCGAACCACGGTGTACTGTCGCCACTGCCAGCGCTAGTCGCCATATTCACGTCGGCGGAGCAGGCATAGCGGAATTCGCTCGCAAGACAGGCGTGTTGGCGCTAACCCCTGCCATCCCGGGTCGGGCCGAAGTACTTCGCTCCTCGCGGATTGAAGAAATCAAAATCTCGGGCCGGATAGGGATTGTTCCTGCCGATCAGGTGTGCAAATCGCGGCGGGTTCCTGGCGACGACCTCATCACTGATCACCGCATTCAGGTCTTCCTGGGGGCGCGCGTACATGCGCGTGAAGTAGATCGTCATACCCACACGCACACCCGGCAGGCTACGGGCGCCGGCGCTATGCCAGAGGTTGCCGTTAAAGACGATGACCGAACCTTTTGGTGCGCTGATCGGCACGGCCATCTTGATGGTGCCGGGCGATGGATGAACACGCTTTTTGTGCGAACCGGGAATAACCAGGGTGCCGCCCGATTCCCGTGAAAAATCGTCCATGACCCACATCATGTTGGATGCAACCGGGAAGTCCGGCAGGGGTTCTGGCATAAGGGGTGCATCTGTATGCATTCCCTGGGGCGGGTCGCCCTCTCCCCGAATGTGCGCGTGATTGCTGCTGATCTGACAACTTTCACCCATGAGGTAGGTAATGAGTGCAAGCGGCTTCTCGGCCATCACTGCCTCTTCGAAAATTCGGCCGCGGGCCAGCAGCCAGGTAATCAGGAAGCTGTTCCCGTTGGGACCCGACAGCGGTATTCGCCGGCCCGAAACTCGGTCTTCTTCGTTTAGCGCCAGGATGGTGTCCCGGAGTTCGTCAAAAAAGGCCAGCGGCTTCGCGTCCTGCACCACGGTATAGCCATATAGCTCAAGTTCGACAATGTTGCGTTCCAGACCAAGTCTGAAGATTTCGTCACGCATCCGGTCAAGACGCTGACTCGTTTCGACAGTGGCCGGATGGCGGCTCTCTGTGACTTCTCTTTCCATCACAAACACTCCTGGTATGTTTAAGCAGCTAACGCAAGTTCAGGTACAAACGGCATTGTTGGCGCGCCAGCCATACCCGTTCGACAGTCAAAAATACCAACCTGGCAGGACCCGGTCTCAATCGACCGGACAGCACAAACCTGCTTGTCCAGGGAGACTGCCAAAACGCCCTGCTTATTGGCGCGGATGTCCGTCAACTTCCAATACCGGCAGCGTCCTCCGCCAATCGTCCAGCAGAATTTTGCAAAAGTCGAGGGTTTTGGGCAATCATCCTTGCGTCAGCAACCCGCGCCTTGTCTGGTTGTTAGATGAGAGAAGTGTGCAAACTGTGACACATTCGACTGACCAGCACCCGCCCTGATGGCCGGCGAACGTTTCCCTGGAGAACAAGATGAAAAACCGAATACTCAACGTATCACCACACAGAACCGCCCTGTCTGTGGCCCTTACTCTGGCGGTTGTCGTCCTTGTGCTGGCCATTCCCTTCAGTCTGGTCACCCTGT
The DNA here is from genome assembly GCA_047947185.1 of Pseudomonadota bacterium. GTDB lineage: Bacteria > Pseudomonadota > Gammaproteobacteria > Pseudomonadales > Azotimanducaceae > JANQJA01. Next base: position 3,298,885 of record CP170502.1, on the reverse strand, counting down.
TTCTTTCAGGCGCCGGCGACAGGGCAATTAATCTCAGTCTCCTCGCCGGTCTTGTGGTGGGGATGCCTGTCGCCTACTTCGTGATGACCTACATCATGGTTGGCGTGGCGGCGTCGATCTATAACCTGGTCGCGAGACTGACCGGCGGCATCGAGTATGAAACCGACCGGTCTGCCGCGCGGCCGGAAACATGACCCGACAATCGGGTAGCACTACCTGCTGCGGCCCCGCGCCAGCGCCTGCCGACAAGTTGCCTGGGGGAACCTGTTGTAATTTAGACTTTAAAATTAGAAACTTACCGGGTTCACCTAGAAATTGACTTAAATATCTGGATACAGGAAGCACGTGATGAACAAAAAGGGATTCCAGGCCTGGCTCCTGGCAGCGGTTTTTCTCATGGTGCCGACGGTCGTGATGGCGGAGCGAGTTGATGAGCAGCCCAGCGGATTTACCATGGCGGGGGACCTGCTGGTAGCGAGACCTATCGGCGTTGCGCTGTTTGCACTCGGTTCTGTGACCTACGTTGCAACGCTGCCGTTTTCAATTCTTGGCGGCAACGCGGGAGAAGCAGGCAAGACGCTGGTGGTAGAACCTGCCAAAGAGGTTTTTGTGCGCTGCCTTGGATGCACCCGACCCGGCCGGAAAGAAAAGGTCAGGTAGCGGCCGTTGAGTGAGCGATGGTGCTTCCAGACCGTTTGGAAGCACCGATTGCCTTCAGCCTATCTCACCATTTTTCAGTGCCTTGGCCACGGACGGGTGGACAAACTGGCTGATGTCTCCGCCGTAGCTGGCTATCTGGCGTACCAGGGTGGATGAGATATAGCTGAACTCCTCCGAGGGCGCCAGGAAGATGGTTTCAAGGCCTGGCTGCAGCGCCCGGTTCATGCTCAACATCTGGAACTCGTACTCGAAGTCCGTCACCGTCCGGATGCCTTTCAGAATGACCTGTGCACCCACCTGTTTGGCAAAATCCACCGTCAGCGTGTTGAATCCCTGCACCTCAACATTCGGGATATGTGCCAGCGCCTCAGACGCCAGGTTGACCCTGAGTTCCAGCACCGAGGGGCTCTTGTGAGGGCTGGTGGCGATACCCAGTATGACCCTGTCAAAAATCTCGGCGGCCCGTTCAACCAGGTCGGCGTGGCCATTGTGGATGGGATTGAATGTCCCCGGATATAAGACCGTCGTCATACTGGCTGTTTCCTTGCTCCCTCGTAAAGGCGCCATCATACACAAGGTTTATGCCTAATTCAGTGGTGCCGGTGCAACAAGGCAATAGTGGACCTGGCCAGCGCGCTTGTGTTTCAGGATCTCAAATCCCGGACCCAGGTCTTGCCCGGTCAGGGGCGCTGCGGACTCAACGTAAATCCTGCTATCGGGGCCGAGGAGATGTCGGCTGGCCAACCGGGCCGTGGCGCTTATCAGTTCTTCCGGTTCGGCAAAGGGAGGGTCCAGGAAAACAACGTCAAATGGAGGGCCCTCGTAACTGTCAAGGAAAGCCGCAGCTGTCATACAGTGCAGGTTGAAGCGACTTTCTGCCTCCCCCAGCGTCCGCAGGCTGGCCTCAACGACACCAAGTGCCACTGCGGATTTTTCCACCAGGTCAACGTGGGCAGCGCCCCGGGAAAGGGCCTCCATGCTCAGGATGCCGCTGCCGGCGTATAATTCGAGACAGCGCGAGCCCGGTACAACCAACTGGAGCCAGTTGAACAGTGTTTCCCGCACGCGGTCGGGCGTTGGGCGTATGGCGGGGAGGTCGGGAAATGAAACTTTGCGGCTGCGGTGATTTCCGCCGATAATTCTGAGGGTTCGATGCCGGTCCATGCTGTTCACGCCTTCCTCGGCTCGTTAAACCCGGTTCAATACCAGTACAAGATGGTGCAAATGAAAAATACTGTTGCAAATAGTGAGTCGGAAGGCAAGACGGGATTCTTCTCCAGAATCAAGTCCGGGCTCTCGCGAACCCGCTCACGATTCTCCGAAGGGCTAGGCAATGTGTTCCTGGGCAAAAAGGTTATCGATGACGAACTGCTGGAGGATATAGAGACAATCCTGCTGTCTTCGGATGTGGGCGTTTCGGCAACCCGGATGATTGTTGATAACCTGACCCAGAAAGTTGCTCGCAAGGAACTGGGTGATCCGGCTGCACTCAATGCACACCTGCAGTCGGAACTTGCGGGTTTGTTGCGGGAGGTTGAATTGCCCCTGCAGGTTGACGCGGACGCCGGGCCTTTTGTGATCCTGATGGTGGGTGTAAATGGTGCAGGCAAGACAACCACTATTGGCAAACTGGCGCGCCGGCTGCAGAACGAGGGTAAGTCGGTCATGCTCGCTGCAGGTGATACCTTTCGCGCAGCCGCGGTGGAGCAACTGGTCGCCTGGGGAGAAAGGAATGGTATTGACGTGGTTGCCCAGGGCAGTGGCGCTGACAGCGCGTCGGTGATTTTTGATGCGCTTGCCTCGGCCAGGGCGAAAGGTATTGATGTCCTGATTGCCGACACTGCCGGCCGACTGCAGAATCGCAAGAATCTGATGGATGAGCTGGCCAAGATCAAACGCGTGATGGGCAAAATCGATCCGGAAGCACCCCATGAAGTTATGCTGGTACTGGATGCGGGCACCGGCCAGAACGCCATATCCCAGGCGCGCGAGTTTCTTGCCACCGTGAACGTCACCGGCATTACCCTGACCAAACTGGACGGCACCGCCAAAGGTGGAGTTATTTTTGCGATTGCCCGCGAACTGGGGTTGCCGATACGTTTTGTTGGGGTGGGTGAACAGATTGACGATCTGAGGCCGTTTGACGCTGAAACATTTGTCAGCGCCCTGTTTGAGGGGGTGAACGGTGGCTCGCCGGAATGATTCGGTTTGATCAGGTCAGCAAACGATACCCGGGCGGTCACGAGGCACTGTCCAGGGTAAGTTTTGAGCTGGCCGATGATGAAATGGCGTTCCTGACAGGTCACTCGGGCGCTGGCAAGAGCACCCTGCTGAAACTCATTATCCTGATGGAGCGGGCGAGCCAGGGCCAGGTGTTTGTGCAGGGGACCAACCTGAATCGGCTGTCGCGGCGCCAGATTCCGCACCTCAGGAGAAACGTCGGCGTTGTTTTCCAGAACCACCAGCTACTGTTTGATCGAACGGTGTATGACAATGTTGCGCTGCCGCTGGTGATCGCGGGATACGACGCCCGCGATATTGGCCGTCGGGTCCGGGCCGCGCTGTCCAAGGTGGGGCTTTCTCACAAGGAGAAAAATTACCCGATAACGCTGTCCGGCGGTGAGCAGCAGCGTGTCGGCATAGCGCGTGCGGTGGTCAACCGGCCGGCGCTGCTGCTGGCAGATGAACCGACCGGTAACCTTGATCCCGAGTTATCCCGGGAAATCATGGACCTGTTCCTGCAATTCAATCAGGTGGGTGTCACCGTATTGATTGCCACCCACGACCTGGACCTGGTTGCCAGGATGAAAAAGAAGCAGCTGACCCTGAACCAGGGACAGCTCCGGGTGGTGGAGTAACATTTGGCAGTTTCACAGCGAGGCAGGGGGGCTGTTACCGCGCGAACGGACGTTGCCGGCCGGCTGCGTGCCTGGGGCCGCAATCATCTTGAGGTAGCTGGCAAGAGCCTGCGAGAGTTGCTGGCCACCTGGATTTCCAGCCTGATGACCTGGCTGGTGATTGGCGTGGCACTGGCTTTGCCGGCAATCTTTTTCCTCCTGCTCGCCAATGTGAGCGATATCAGCGCAGACTGGCAGGGTAAACCACGGGTCAGTGTCTATCTGGCGCATTCAGCGCCAGCGTCCGAAAGCCGGGCCCTTGTTGAACAGTTAAGAACCAACGCAACCGTGGATTCCGTGCGTTTTATCAGCGCAGATGAAGCGCTGCAGGAGTTTCAGGCCCGCTCCGGCTTTGGCGATGTGGTCAGGGTGCTTGATGAGAATCCCTTGCCCGCGGTGATAGAAATTGTGCCTGGTACTGATACGGCGGCGATCCGCCTGATGGTCGCCAGCCTGGAACAGAACGCACTGGTCGATTCAGTTTCGGTTGATATCGAGTGGATCGAGCGGCTTTACGCGTTGGTTGCGCTCGGGCAGCGATTTGTCATGGCGCTGGCGGTGTTCCTGGGGCTTGGCGTATTGCTGTCCATCGGCAATACCATCCGGCTTGCAATCGAAAACCGTCGTGCCGAGATTGAGGTCGTCAAACTTGTCGGCGGGACCGATGGATTTGTCCGCCGGCCTTTCCTGTACCTGGGTTTCTGGTACGGTGCCGGTGGCGCACTGACGGCGTGGGTTATGGTGCAGGCCAGCCTGCTTTTCCTTGCCGGGCCGGTGAACACCTTGATTCGTTCCTACAGTGGTGAGTTTGCCGTTGTCGGTCTTGGCCTGATCGGGTCGTTGACATTGATGGCGCTGGGAGCGGGCCTTGGCGTACTCGGTGCAGCCCTGGCTGTTCGCCGCCATCTAGGCGAGATTGAGCCGGAATAGGCGCGAGCGCGTATGAGTGGTAGAATACGCGCCCTTTTTCGGGAAAAGGTTGCTCATGAGCACCAATATCCAGCCACTGAACATGCTGTCACCGGGGGGCAACCTCGAGGCATACATTCAGTCCGTGAATACCATACCCCTGCTCACTCCCGAACGGGAGAGGGAGCTGGCGGGCCGGCTGTTTTACGACGGTGACGTTGACGCAGCACGCGAGCTGGTGCTGTCGCACATGCGGTTTGTTGTCTATGTCGCGCGGTCCTATTCGGGTTACGGCCTGGCCGAGGCGGACCTGATCCAGGAGGGCAACGTCGGCCTGATGAAAGCCGTGAAACGGTTTAACCCCGAATATGGTGTGCGCCTGGTCTCTTTTGCCGTGCACTGGATCAAGGCAGAGATCCACGAGTTTATTCTGAAGAACTGGCGGATTGTCAAAGTGGCGACAACCAAGGCGCAACGCAAGCTGTTCTTCAACCTGCGCAGTTCAACCCAGCGGCTTGGCTGGATGAATGACGCGGAAACCCGCAGCATCGCTGACGACCTGGGTGTAAAGCCCGTTGACGTGCGACAGATGGAGGGAAGGTTGTCGTCACGGGATGAGTCATATGATGCGACACCCCAGGATGATGATGACTACGTCAGCCCCTCGCGCGTACTGGAAGATCTGGAGAGCAATCCCGCGCTGATTATCGAGGCCGCGGACGAAAGCGCCAGTTCGCTGGACGCACTGGCGTCGGCGTTTGAGCAACTTGATGATCGATCAAGAGAAATCGTCCAGCAACGCTGGCTCAATGAAGAGAAATCGACCTTGCACGAACTGGCCGGGCACTATGGCATCTCGGCTGAGCGCGTTCGGCAGCTTGAGCAGAACGCGCTCAGGAAGCTCAGAAAGCAGATCGCCAGTCAGGCCTGAATCTTGTCAAAACTCCTTTTCACATTTGCTGCATGCTCCGGGATGCTGGGTGTGGTGCTTGGTGCCTTCGGGTCCCACGCGCTGCGAGGCCGGCTCGATGAGCGCCTGCAACACGCGTTTGAAACCGGCGTCAACTACCAGGTATCGCATTCGCTGGTATTGCTGTTTGTTTGCCTGGCGGCGGCCCATTGGGGCAAACACTGGGCGCTCACGGCTTCATCAGTGTCATTTGCCGCTGGTATTGTGCTGTTCAGTGGCAGCCTCTACCTGCTTGCCCTGACAGGCATCAAGTGGATTGGTCCCGTCACACCCCTGGGCGGTCTGGCACTGATCCTTGGCTGGGGCCTGCTGGCCGTTGGGATATGGCAGAACGCAACCTGAACAGACCCATTCGCTCGTACGTGATCCGGGAAGGCCGGATGACAGCAGGACAGCGTGAGGCGCTCGTCAGTGAATGGCCCGCTTTTGGCCTTCCGAACAACAAGCTGTTTGATCCAGCGTGTTTTGCTGCCAAACAACCACTGGCCGTGGAAATCGGTTTTGGTATGGGTGATTCGCTGTTCGAGATGGCGCAGGCACAGCCCGACTGGAATTTTGTGGGTATTGAGGTGCACCGTCCGGGCGTGGGGCACCTGCTGCTGCGTGCCGGTGCGGCAGGTCTCGACAATCTCAGGGTCTACCATGGTGACAGTGTGCTGGTGCTGCAGGACTGTTTTGGACCCGGCACAATTGATCGTATCCAGGTGTTTTTTCCCGATCCCTGGCACAAGAAGCGACACCACAAACGCAGGCTTATCAATTCGGCATTTGTTTCGCTGCTGCTGGATCGGCTGGCGCCGGGCGGCCTGATCCATATTGCAACCGACTGGCAGCCTTACGCTGAGTACATTGAGGCTGTTTTTGCCGGGTTTGAACTGGCACCTGTGTCGCCACCAGCCCGCCCGGACACCAAGTATGAAAAGCGTGGGCAAAGACTGGGGCATGCAGTAACGGATCTCGCCTGGTGCAAGCCCGGTTAGCGACGACAAACAATTGTCCTTTCAGGATCGTGTGATGATCCCGGGTGTTTCCACCAGCATGAGGAGGTCATTCAGGTACTGCATGCCAAGTGCCGTTGGCCTGACATGACTGCCATCGGCGTCGAGCAGGCCACGCTTCACGCCACTTGCCAGGAAAGAATCCAGGGTGCCTGAGGGCAGGCCGGTGGCGAGCGTAAAAGCCGCCAGATCAAATCCGCCGGCCAGGCGTAGCGCGTTCATCAGGAACTCAAGCGGAAGTTCATCGGTTGCCACCGGTTGCGTCCGTGTGCCCGGACTTGCCAGGTAATCCTCGGGGCGACGGGTTTTTGTTGTCCGGATGATGCCGCCTGGCAGTGACAACTTGCCGTGCGCACCTGCGCCAATTCCAATGTAGTCGCCAAAAGTCCAGTAGTTCAGGTTATGCCGGCTCCTGCATCCAGCCCGTGCAAATGCTGACACCTCGTAGCGTTCAAAGCCGGCACCGGCGAGTTGACGGCTGCCCTGTTCGTAGATCTCCCAGAGCACATCGTCTGCTGGAAGTACCGGTGGGCGCTTGTAGAAAACCGTGTTGGGTTCAATGGTCAACTGGTACCAGGAGATGTGTTCGGGTTCGAGCGAAGTGGCCGTATTGAGATCGGCGAGTGCTTCATCCGGGGTTTGTCCGGGCAGGCCGTGCATCAGGTCTATGTTGATGTTGCTGATGCCAGCCGCACGTGCCGCCTCAAATGCGAGCCTGGCTTCTTCGCCGCAATGTATCCTACCCAGCGCTTGCAGGTGACTGTCACTGAAGCTCTGTACGCCCAGGCTGACCCTGTTGATGCCGGCATCCCGATAACCGCGGAAGCGGTTTTGCCCTTCGCTCATCGTGCCTGGGTTGGCTTCCAGCGTAATCTCCGCATCAGCCTCGATGTGGCAATATTTCCTGATCTCTTGCAGGAGCGTGCCAATCGAGTCGGGTGAAAACAGGCTGGGTGTTCCACCACCAATAAAAATTGTGCAGATGTCCCGGTCAATACCGCGGTCAAGCTCGGTCGTCAGGTCATCAACCAGTGCGCGCACGTAGGCTGCTTCATCAACCGCGGACCTGACCTCGTGCGAGTTGAAATCACAGTAGGGACACTTTCTGACGCACCAGGGGATGTGAATATAAAGCGCGAGGGGTACGGAAATCACTGGGGCAACAGCGCTTTGAGCTGGCCAATCGCCTTGCCCCGGTGACTCAGGTTGTCCTTTTGCGTGTCGGGCAGCATGGCAACAGTGCAGCCATGGTCAGGCAGAAAAAACAGGGGGTCATAGCCAAACCCCCCGGCCCCCTCGGCTGAATGCACAATCATCCCTTCCCAGGTACCAGAGGCAATCAGTGGTGTTGGGTCCAGCGCATGTTGCATGACAACAATGACACATTGAAACCGGGCTGTTCTCGCCTCATCGGACACGCCCGCCAGGGCATCCAGCAGCTTGCGGTTGTTGTCCGCATCGGTCGCTTCCCGGCCAGCGTAGCGAGCGGAATAGATGCCGGGTGCGCCTTTCAGGAAATCGACCTCAAGGCCTGAGTCGTCAGCGATAGCCGGCAGACCGGTCACCTGTGCAGCATGGCGGGCTTTGATGATGGCGTTTTCGACAAAAGTGAGACCTGTTTCTTCAGCCGGGCTCACACCCAGCACCGTTTGTGGAATCAGCTCATAGCGGTCCGGGAGGGCTCGCTGAATCTCCTGCACCTTGTGGGCGTTGCCGCTCGCCAGCACCATCTTCATGGAGACTGGCCGCCAAAATACTGTCGCATGAAGCTGATGTCATAACTGGTGTCTGCACCACTTGGCCTGACCTTCAGCTGATACCTGAGCGTGTCTCTTTCATCGATGACCTGGCTGGCCAGGTAGTAGACTGCCGTTTCTTCGGTGACCTCAACAAAATCGAGTTTGAACAGCTGGTTAAGCAGATTGCTGACGGTGCCACTGACCTCAGCGCGCACCGGCTGTCCCTCGCGCCTCACTGTCACGTTGGTGATGATGCGGGTATTGCTGCGGATGATACCGTGCGCTGCAGCGACGCTGGCCGGTACCAGCGTGCTGCGGAAAGCCGTGTAATGGACCTCGTAGTCGCCAAACACCTGAACTTCCGCCCGGGCGGCCGTGGCTTGAAACATCAGCAGGGCCAGCACGACCAGGCCGCTGGCAGCCGGGATTCGGGAGCCCTGGGTTTGTGCGCTAAAGACCAATGATCAGCCCGGCGGGTATCCGCAGATACTGGTAGGCAAGCGGCTCAATAACGAGGATCTTGTCGATAATGGTGATGAAAAGGAACACCAGGATAATCGAGAAGTCCAGGCCACCCATGGGAGGAAGCAGTTTTCGTGCTGGTCCGCAAAGTGGTTCGGTCAACTGTTGGACCAGGGTCAGGGCCGGGTGGTTTGAATAAGGCGCGATCCAACTGGCGATCACCATGATGATCAGGGAATAGAAATAGATGTCGAATATCAGCGAAAAAAGACCCACCAGCACCCAGGCGATATAAAGGGGATGGAATACCGGGCCGCCGCTCAACATCATGATGAGAACAACGGCGATAAGCTGAATGACAAATGCGGCACCCAGCGTGGCGAAGTTTACGCCCGCGAAGGTCGGCAGTATTGTGCTGAAGGGTTTGATGCCGGGATCAGTAATCCTGACGATCGCCTGGCATATGGGGTTGTAATAATCGGTGCGGGCAACTTGCATCAGGAACCTGAGCATGATGGCGATGACGTAAAGGCCAAAAATAGTCTGAACGATGTAAGCGCCCGCCTGGGCCAGATTTGCACTCATGATTTGGTAACGCCCTTGTGATCCTGTTAACTACGGCGCGCTGGAATGGCCGGTTTAGTCCCGATTATATAGGTTCGTCCCGGCGAGTTCCCGTGAACGTTCCGCGGCTGCGTGCAGCGCGTCCGCAAAAGCCTGTTCAATCCCGGCTGCCAGCAGGCTGTTGATTGCCGCTTCCGTCGTGCCACCGGGAGAGGTGACATTTCGACGCAGTTGGGCCGGGGATTCCGGGCCCTGCATTGCCATACGTGCCGCCCCAAGTGCCGTCTGCAGAACCAGCCGCTGGCTGGTTTCCGGCGCCAAACCCAGTGACTCCGCGGCCTTTTGCATCACTTCCATCACCAGGAAAAAGTACGCCGGACCACTGCCGGAAACCGCGGTGACGGCATCCAGGTCAGCTTCCCGGTCGAACCAGATGAACTCGCCTACCGCACCCAGTACCAGTTCGGCCAGCTGTTTCTGTGTCGTTGTGACGCCGGGCGAGGCAAATAGCCCGGTCATGCCGGTGCCCACCAGGGCTGGCGTGTTGGGCATGCAACGGATAATTGCGGGATTGCCACCGATGGATTCTGCGAGTGTGGCCGTGGTGATACCGGCGGCCACGCTGATGATGAGTTTGTTCGCAACCGCAGCACCCAGGTCAGCCGCAACCCTGGCGACCAGACCGGGTTTGACGCAGATGACAATGGCATCCATGTCCAGAAGCTCACCGGCTGCGGCCGTTGCCCGACTGACGCCGCCTGGGAGCCGGGCGAGTTGTTCATTGGACGGGTCGATTGCCAGGATGTTGCCCGCGGCTATGCCGTCGTTGATCAGCCCGCCAATAAGCGCCTGCGCGATGTTACCCGCCCCGATAAATGCGAGTTTTGCCGTTGCCATGGTCAATTTCCTGTCTGATGGTTTTTGGTGATTGCCCTGCCTTATTTTGACGAGAGCCTGGTGCAGGGCCAGAAGTGCGGGACGCTGATCTTCAGACCGCTTGAGGGCCTGTCAGTTTCTTTGTCCGAATATGGCGGTACCTATTCTAAGCCAGGTTGCGCCTTCCCTGACAGCAGCCTCAAGATCGCCGGTCATGCCCATGGAAAGATCCTTGAAATGAGGCAACGCCTGGCCAAAGTGACTGGTCATTTCCTGTTTGAGTTCAGCCAGTTGCCTGAAACTCGCGCACTGGCGTTCAAAGTCCTGCTCGGGGCCGGGTATTGTCATCAGCCCCCGGATTTCAAGATTGGGCAGATCAACAATCTTGCCAAGCAGGGGCATGAGGCCAGACGGCGCCACGCCGGCTTTGGAAGCCTCACCACTGATGTTCACCTGGATCAGGACCCTGAGCGGTGGCAAATGTGCCGGTCTTTGCTGAGCCAGCCGGTGCGCCACTTTTTCGCTCGAAACTGTGTGCACCCAGTCAAAAGACTCTGCGATCGGGCGCGTCTTGTTTGACTGGATTGCGCCAATATAGTGCCAGGTGAGCCCGGGTGGTGCCGCCGCAATCTTGGCGACGGCCTCCTGCAGGTAGTTCTCTCCAAAGTGTGCCTGACCCAATCCGGCCGCAGCGATGACCTGGTCAATCGGCTTGGTTTTGCTCACTGCCAGCAGATTGACGGTTTGTGGGTCCCGGCCGAATTGCTGGCAGGCGGCGGCAATACGAGCACGAACCTGTGCCAGACGATCTGCGATGTCCACCCTGTCATTCATGTCGGGTACATTTACAAGTAGTGGTTTATTGGGGTATTCGATAATACTATTAGCAAAGTGCCTCGCGGCTCTACCTGAAAACTTGAAAACTCTGCATAGATCAGGACTTATCGATGGATATTACAGAACTGTTGGCGTTCAGCGAAAAGCAGGGCGCATCTGACCTGCATTTGTCAGCCGGCTTGCCGCCCATGATCCGGGTGGATGGCGATATCCGCCGCATCAACCTGCCGGCACTCGATCACAAGGAAGTCCATTCACTGATCTACGAGATCATGAATGACAAGCAGAGAAAAGATTATGAAGAATTCTTTGAAACCGACTTTTCTTTTGAAGTGCCTGGTGTGGCCAGGTTCCGCGTTAATGCCTTTAACCACAATCGTGGCGCGGGTGGTGTGTTTCGGACCATTCCCTCAAAAGTCCTGTCCATGGACGACCTGGGAATGGGAGACGTGTTCAAGAAAATTGCCCAGACCCCTCGCGGGTTGATTACGGTGACCGGGCCAACCGGATCCGGCAAGAGCACCACGCTGGCGGCCATGATGGATTTCATCAACGACAACCGCTACCAGCATATTCTGACAATTGAAGACCCCATTGAGTTTGTGCATGAGAGCAAGAAGTGCCTCGTTAACCAGCGGGAAGTCCACAGGGACACGCTCGGGTTCAACGAGGCTCTGCGAAGTGCACTCCGGGAAGACCCCGACATTATTCTCGTTGGCGAGATGCGCGATCTTGAAACCATCCGTCTGGCACTGGAAGCGGCAGAAACCGGTCATATGGTGTTTGGCACCCTGCATACCTCGTCAGCCGCCAAGACCATCGACCGCGTCATTGATGTATTCCCGGCATCGGAGAAGTCCATGGTGAGGTCCATGCTGTCCGAATCACTGGCTGCGGTAGTGTCCCAGACACTGTTGAAAAAGGTGGGCGGCGGCAGGGTTGCCGCTCACGAAATCATGATTTGCACTCCTGCGATCAAGAACCTGATCCGGGAAGACAAGGTGGCGCAGATGTATTCCGCAATCCAGACCGGTGGGGCCCTGGGAATGACCACACTTGATCAGACCTTGAAAAAGCTGGTCGAGAAGAACCTGATCACCAGGGAAGCTGCTGCTGAAAAAGCCAAAATGCCGGAGGACTTCCGCTAGGCGGGACTTGCCATATGATTGATTTTGACAAGCTGTTGAAAGTGGTTGTCGACCAGGGCGCGTCTGACCTGTTTATCACCGCGGGGCTGCCACCCTCAATCAAGGTCAGCGGACGAATGATGCCGATGTCCAAGACACCGCTCACGCCGGAACAGTCCCGGGAAATGGTTCACAGCACCATGAACGAAGCCCAGGTACACGAATTTGAAACCGAGCGGGAATGCAATTTTGCGATCCATTCGCCCGTGGCGGGTCGATTCCGGGTCAGCGCATTCTATCAGCGGAACTTTGCCGGCATGGTGCTGCGGCGCATTGAGTCGGTGATTCCAACGGTAGACGAACTGAAACTGCCTGAGATCATCAAGAAGCTGGCGATGACCAAACGGGGCCTGATTGTGTTTGTAGGTGCAACCGGCACCGGTAAGTCCACCTCACTGGCCGCGATGATTGGTTACCGGAACGAGCACAGCAAGGGGCACATCATCACCATTGAGGACCCCATTGAATTTATCCACGAACACAAGGGTTGTATGGTGACCCAGCGCGAGGTTGGCGTTGATACCCCGACCTTTGAGGTCGCCCTCAAGAATACCCTCCGGCAGGCACCGGACGTGATCATGATTGGTGAGATCCGGTCACGCGAGACCATGGACCACGCCGTGGCCTTTGCCGAAACGGGGCACCTGTGCCTTGCCACGCTGCACGCCAACAACGCCAACCAGGCACTGGACCGGATCATCAACTTTTTCCCGGCTGACAGGCACGACCAGGTGTGGATGGATCTGTCCCTGAACCTGCGCGCCCTGGTGGCGCAGCAATTGATCCCGACGGCAGATGGCAGTGGACGTCAGGCGGCCATTGAGGTGCTGATCAATACGCCACTGGTCGCTGACGTCATTCGAAAGGGAGAGGTACACCAGCTGAAGGAAATCATGTCCAAGTCGACTGAACAGGGTATGCAGACTTTCGACCAGGCGTTGTACCAGCTCTACAAGGCCCGCCAGATCTCCTATGACTCTGCGCTGGCCGCGGCAGATTCCGCGAACGACCTGCGGCTCATGATCAAGCTTGCCGGCGACGCACCCGAGGCCAGTGGTAACCTGGCGGGACTGTCGCTGGATTCTATTGACGACGACGTCAACATTCGCCGCCGTTAGCGCCAAGCCAGGACTGCAGGATCACAACTGCCGCGATGGCATCCAGGCTGTCGTCCCGACCAGAGAGGTCCCGCGCCTCGCGGCTGCTCAGACGTTCGTCGATTGTTTCAACGGGAAGGTTGAAGCGACCCTTGAGACGGCGCGAGAATTTTTCCGCCCGTTGAGTCATTTCGCTGCGGCTGCCGTCCATGTTGAGCGGCAGGCCAACCACCAGGCAAACCGGATGCCACTCGGCGATGAGTTTCTCGATCCGGTCCCACGCCGGTATACCGTCCCTGGCGCCTACAATGGCAATGGGTGAAGCTGTACCCGTGAGTCTCTGACCAACGGCGACACCAATTCGCCGCAGGCCATAGTCAAAACCCATGACAAGTTGCGTGGGCATCAGTGCTCCTGGTCGGTGCCAGGCGCGGAGGAGAGCAGGTTAAGATCCACTCCCAGCATTGCCGCAGCGGAGACCGCGCGCTCTTCGAACGCCACGTCAAACACAATTGCCTTGCTGGCAGGTGTCAGCAGCCAGACATCTTCGGCAATTTCGTGTTCAAGCTGGTGTGCACTCCAGCCCGCGTAACCCAGTAAGGCCAGGCTCCGTTCAGGTGCCTCGCGTGCTTTCATGGCGTCAATGAAGTCCGCGGAGGTGGTCAGCGCAACCTCGTCCCCTATGACAAAGGTGGACTCAAAAACCGGACCGGCCTCATGCAGGAAAAATACCCGGTTCTGTTCCACGGGCCCACCCTCCATGACGGGACAGTCGAATCGTCCGGCCAGGTCGGGAAACAGCTCGACCAGGCGGGTTTTCAGTGGGCGGTTGATCATGAGGCCAAATGCACCGTCGTCATTGTGATCTACCAGCAGGCTGACACTGCCTTCAAAGTAGTCACCCTTGAGAGCAGGAAGCGCGACCAGAAGCTGATTGCTGAAACTTTGCCGGATTTCCATCAGAAGCTTCGCAATGAGCTGTTTTTGCGGAATTGCCAGGTTCTGATGATCTCCAGAACATCTGTTGTCTGCCGGAGCTCATCCGGGAATGGTGCATAAGGTGCGCCCAGTTCGACAATGCGTATGGCGGCATCGTCCAGGACCTTGTGGCCGGAGGATTCGAGCAGTTCCACCTCTTTCAGGGAACCATCAGGGAGAATGGCAACCATGAGCCGCAAGCTGCCGTATATCCCCTTTTGCCTGGCCTCGGACGGGTAGTTGAGGTTGCCGACCTTCTCCACCTTGCGGCGCCAGGAATTCAGGTAAAACGCATCCAGGCTGGAAGCTGTTGACAGGCTGGTCAACCGCTTGATGCGCGGTCGCTTTGCGTAAATCTGGCGCTGCTGATCGAGTCTTGCCTCCAGGCTCGCAATCTCCAGGCTCTTTTGCAGCAGGGTCTTTTCGATTGGGCTCTCACTTTCAATGGGTTCGGGCGGCAGGGTCTCGGTTACTTCGGTGGTCTTGCTGGCTGTGTTTGTGAGAGTTGTCACGACCTTCCGGTCCGTGACTCTGGTGCTGGGGGCACTGGCGATCTGCAGTTCGGGTGTTGTTTCCCGGATGACCGTGTCGTGAAACTCGGCCTCGGTGGTTGTGGTGGTTAGCGCCTTTTCCTCCAGGGTACCACTGCCCGCCTGGTTAAACTGGGCAAGGTAGTCTGCCTTGTCTGGCCGGTTTTCGCTTCGATGCTGCGCCAGGGTAATTTCCATGGTGTGTGACGTGATGCCCCGATCATCGAAGGTGAAGGTGACGCCAAGGATAATGGCTGCATGTATGGCGAGCGCCAGAAACACGGTAAAGGTTAGACGGTCACCAGCGGTAACCCGGGGTGAATTCAGCGCGGGTGCAACTGCAGCCATCAGGTCATCAGGGTCTCAACAAAATCCATGTACTGGCCGGCAATATCCAGCCCGAATTCCCGATCCAGTTCCCTGATACAGGTGGGGCAGGTCACGTTGATTTCTGTCAGGAAGTCGCCGATCACATCAATGCCGGTAAAATAGAGACCGCGTTCCCGCAACACTGGACCAACCTGCTCACACAACCAGTAGTCCCGGTCAGTCAGTGGTCTGCCGACCCCGGTGCCGCCAGCCGCAAGATTACCCCGGGTTTCGCCGGCGGCCGGTATTCGCGCGAGGCCAAAAGGTACAGGTTCGCCGTTGACCAGCAGGATACGGGTATCACCCTGACTGATGGCAGGGAGGTATTCCTGTGCCATGATCTGGCGCCTGCCGTAGTCGGTGAGGGTTTCGATAATGACGTTGACGTTGGGGTCATCCTGGCGGACCCGGAAGATGGAACTGCCGCCCATGCCGTCAAGCGGTTTGAAAATCACGTCACCGTGTTCCCGGTGGAAATCCCGCAGCAGGTTGGCGTTGCGACTCACCAGGTGGGGAGGACAACAGGACGGAAAGCGGAGCGTTGAGAGCTTTTCATTAAAGTCCCTGATGCTGCCCGGCCGGTTGAGCACCGGCACCCCCTGTGCTTCGACGAGTTCGAGCAGGTAGGTGGCATAAATGTATTCCATGTTGAACGGTGGGTCCTTGCGCATCAGGATGGCATCGCAGGTTGTAAGCGGCGCGGTCAGGGTGGACTTCAATTCATACCAGGCGGAAGTGTTGTCCGCGACGGTCACTTCCGTCTGGATCGCATGCGTCTCTCCGGCCTGTGCGAACAGCCCTCCAAGCTCAATCACATGCAGGCGCCAGCCACGCTTTTGCGCCGCCAGCATCATGGCCAATGTGCTGTCCTTCTTCGGGTTGATGGCGTTTATCGGGTCCATCACCACACCCAGCGTTTTAGTCAACGTATGAAGTCCTCATCAAGGGTACAATGGTGTGCATCGGTGAGGTACCGGGTGCAACAGGTTGTCTGATTCTAAACCAGAATTTTGCACAATTCCCTTATCTGTCTGGTACTTATGGAATGAGGTTAACAACTGTGTTACAAAATGCGCTGCAAGGCATCGACAGAATAAACAATTTTGTTTGTAGTGCCCGGCGTTTGCAAACAGGGGTTAACGCCTATGGAAGATAATTTCGAGGGTGTCAGGGTGATGGTCATTGATGATAGCAAGACCATTCGCCGAACAGCAGAGACACTATTGTCCAAGGCGGGTTGTGAGGTGACGACAGCAACGGACGGTTTTGACGCCCTGTCGAAAATCGCCGATACGCAACCGTCAATTATCTTCGTTGATATCATGATGCCCAGGCTTGATGGTTACCAGACCTGTGCACTCATCAAGAACAACAGTGACTTCAAGAGCACGCCGGTCATTATGCTGTCCTCCAAGGACGGACTGTTTGACCGTGCCAAGGGCAGGATCGTGGGATCGGATCAGTATCTGACAAAACCGTTTAGCAAAGATGAACTGCTAAGCGCGATTCGGGATCACGTCAAGGTTTTGGACTAGGGCCGGGACCTAACGGAGTTATTGCTATGGCCAAAGTTCTGGTGGTTGACGACTCACCAACCGAGATTTTTCAGTTCAAGGACATGCTTGAGCACCTGGGTTTCACGGTGATCACGGCGGAAAATGGCCGGGATGGCGTTGCCATAGCGTCTTCGGAACAGCCGGATGTTGTTCTGATGGACATCGTGATGCCGGATATGAACGGTTTTCAGGCAACCCGGCAGATTTGCCGGGGTGAATCAACCAAACATATCCCGGTCATTATTGTCAGCAGCAAGGATCAGGAAACTGACAAGGTCTGGGGGGAGCGCCAGGGTGCGCGCGGCTACATTACCAAGCCGGTGGACGGGCATGAGCTTGTTGCGATTATCAAGCGGGTAATCAAGCAGTGAGTGTAGTCTCGCCTTTTGACCTGCTGTTTTCCATTGCTGAGCGCAGCCAGCAGTTGAACGTGGCACTGCCACCGCGGGAGAACGCGAGGACGCATTGGAACGGGCTTGGTTTCAGCCTGTTGGGCCAGCGGTATGTTGTGCCTATGAGTGAAATTGGTGAACTACTGCGGGTACCGCCAACAACCAAGTTACCTGGCGTCAAACCTTATGTGCTGGGTGTGGCCAATGTCCGGGGACGGCTGCTGGTTGTGGTGGACGTTGCGGTCCTGATCGGTGAGGCGAGCCAGTTGGCACGCGCCCAGCGAAGAATTCTCGCCATGGAAACTACAGATCAATATTTCGGCTTCCTGGTGGATGAATCACTGGGCATGCAGCACTTTCCAAGTGAGGCGTTCTCTGCAACCGTTGAGGGTGCAGACCCGAAACTGGCGCCTTTCCTGAATGGTTGCTACAGCCTTGGCGGTGCTGTCTGGCCTGTCTTCAGCCTGGCCAAACTGGCAGAACACCCGGCGCTTGAGAAGCTGGCGGCAACGGCCGCGTGAGAGACAGATAAGGACACAGGAAAATGGCAGAAAGGCCCAGCGTTGTTGGCAATATCATCAGAAACCCCGCGATTGCCGTACTTGTTGTAGTACTGGTGCTGCTGGTTGGCGTGTTTGCGGCGAACTTTTATGTTGCCAGCCGTGAAACGCAGCGCATGGAGAGTTACCTTCGATATTCCGGTGCGCTGAAGGTCCTGTCCCAACGGGTTGGCAAGAATGCGGTCGCCATTGCCAATGGCCAACTGGAGTCGTTTGCCGCATTGACGGAAAACCGTTCCAGGTTTGACAGTAACCTCGGGTATCTCGCTGACGGTAATCCCGTTGATGGCGTACCCCCGGCACCCGGGGCAGTTCGCGGCCAGGTGGGTGCGGTCAGCGCGGAATGGGAAACCATTCGGGCCCAGATTGACGTCCTGATGGCAACCAGGGAATCGATGGTGTACCTGCGGGACCTGTCAGGGGACCTGGCAATTTCCATGTCTGCGATTCAGCAGGAAAATAACAAGATAGTTGCCAGCATGCTCCGGCTGGGTGTGCCCGCCAACGAGATTGCACTTGCGCAACGCCAGAACCTGCTGATTGAGCGCATGTCCAGGGCCGTCGACAAGCTGGTTGATACCGGTGGTGCCGAGGGGCTGTCCGCCAATTTCACTCGTGACAATGAAAACTTTAATCGAATTCTCGATGGTTTGATTAACGGTGACCGGGATCTGCTCCTGACAGCCGCAGTTGATCCCGAAGTGCAGGCAAGCCTGACCAGGGTTGAGGAGCTTTACCGGTCGGTTTCCGCGCGTACCAATGAAATCGTTTCACGATCAGAAGAAGTTGTGAGGGCCCGACAGGCTGCACTGGGTGTCAGCCTTGGTGCTAACAGCCTGCTTGATGCAACCGAACGTCTGGCAGATTCCATTGAGGAACTGCGTGGTGTTGGGCTTGCTTCCCCGCTGGTCGGCACGGGTGCGGCAGCCGGTGCGTTTTTTGTCATCCTGATTATCAGCCTGCTGATCTACAGGGCTACAGCGCGTAGCGTGCGTGAATCCGCTATCCAGAACGAACAGAACCAGGCAGCCATTCTTCAACTGCTGGATGAATTGGCGGACCTGGCGGACGGCGACCTGCGGGTGCAGGCGACGGTGACCGAAAATTTCACCGGCGCAATCGCTGACTCCATCAACTTCTCCATTGACCAGATGCGTGGCCTTGTCTCCAAGATCAACCAGACATCGTCTGAGGTAAGGGCAGCGGCAGAAGCCACCAAGAGTTCTGTCAGCCAGTTGTCTGAAGCCTCGCAGCAGCAGTCGAAAGAAATTTCAGATGTTTCCGAGGCCGTTAACCAAATGGCGGTTTCCATTGACCAGGTTTCCTATAACGCGGCCGAGTCGTCGTCCGTTGCCGAGCGGTCGGTGGACATTGCAAGCAAAGGTGCGGTGGTTGTCCAGAACACAATTGATGGCATGGACAAGATCCGCGGCCAGATCCAGGAAACAGCCAAACGGATCAAGCGGTTGGGTGAGAGTTCCCAGGAAATTGGTGACATTGTGTCCCTCATTAACGACATTGCTGACCAGACCAACATCCTGTCTCTGAACGCTGCAATCCAGGCCTCCATGGCTGGTGATGCAGGCAAGGGGTTTGCCGTTGTGGCTGATGAGGTACAACGACTTGCAGAACGGTCCGGTGCAGCCGCGAAACAGATCTCGGCGCTGGTCAAGACCATCCAGAGTGATACCAACGAGGCTGTCACCTCCATGGAACAAACGACTGCTGAGGTCGTACAGGGTACACGCCTGGCGCAGGACGCCGGCGTGGCGCTGGGTGAAATTGAAAGTGTCTCCAAGTCGCTGGCAGAAATTATCGAAAACATTTCAGACGCGGCGCGACAGCAGGCGGCCTCGGCGGGACGCATTTCAAACACCATGAAGAGCATCCAGGAAATCACCTCGCAGACCACGGAAGGTACTCGCTCCACGGTAGACGCGGTTGGCAACCTGGCTGACATGACAAACGAACTGAGGTCTTCGGTCACCGGCTTTAAGCTGCCGGACGTCTCTTAGGCACAAGGAACAGGCAAAAGGGCCAACATGAGCGCAAGGCAGGACTTTGTAGCGCTGGACTGGATCAAGGGCGAAATCTCGCAGACGCTTGACCAGGCGCAGCACGCTCTCGAAGCGGTCGCAGAATCTCCGGATGATGCCAGCAGCATGCGGGCGTGTCTGACACACCTGCATCAGGTGCACGGCACCCTGCGGATGGTGGAACTGCTTGGGCCCACACAACTTTCCGGAGAGATGGAAGAGCTTGCGCAGGCGTTGCTCAGCGATGAGGTGCCAGACATACCGCGCGCGCAGGAAATGCTCATGCAGGCCATTTTGCAGATGCCAGGTTACCTGGATCGAATCCAGCGGGACCAGCGTGACATGCCCGAGGTCATACGCCCCATCGTCAATGGTCTCCGCCTGGCGCGTGGTGCTGAGAAACTGGCCGGGACACCAGCCGAGCCGGAAGGGTTCAACCTGACAGGTTTCTCCGCGTTGCCTGCGGCTGCTGTGCTCACCGCCTTTGCTGCTGCCGGCGGCGAATCGACGCTGAAGAAGCTACGGTCCCGATATCAACAGTCGCTTGTTGCGCTGCTGAAGAAAGAAGATGCCAGGGAGAATCTGACGCTGCTGGCCAAGGTTTTTTCCATGGTTGTCCGGATATGTGGTGAGTCACCGCTCGGGAACCTCGGTTGGCTCGGGTTGGCGACAGTGGAAGGTGTTGCCGCGGGCGCGCTGAAGTTTGACAACGCGGCGGCCAGGAATCTCAAACAGATTGATGCCCAATTCAAGGCCACCATTGAGGGTGGTCTGGCGACAGAAGTTCCCGAGACACTGGCGGAAGAACTGCTTGCCCGACTGGACGCGGCGACCAGGGAGATACCTCGCGTTACGCAAACCCTGCTACGGTTTACGGGTGATGTATCCGGTACCCTGGAGGATGAGGAGGACGTCTCGTTCGGACCGGATGATGAGACCCTGGCTGCGGTCGCCACTATTCTGATTGAAGAACTGACCAGTATCACGGACAAACTGGACCTCTACGTCAGGTCCACAAACCGACGGGTGGACAGCCTGACTGAACTGTTACCCCAGCTTGAGCAGATCAAGGGAACCCTGTCGTTGGTGGGCCTCGCCCAGCACCAGACGTCGGTAACCCGCCAGGTTGAGGTGATCCGGGGCATTGAGCGCTCTGGTGACCTGCCGGACGACGAGGTGCTGCTCGAAATGGCGGGTTCACTACTCGGCATTGAGGCTGCGCTCAAATCCCTGGTGGGCGAGTCTGAAGATGGTGAATCTGATGGTCTTGGCAGTGTGAGTGATGCTGAGGCAACGGTCATCCGGGAGACCAGGAACGGGCTTGCGCAGTGTAAAGATGCGTTGATCGAATTTGTCACCGCAGATTTTGACACGGACCGGGTCCAGGACCTTCCCGCCACGCTGCGCTCCCTGCGCGGTGGTCTCTCGATGGTGAACCAGCCAAGATGTGCGGCAGTGCTGGTGTCCTGTGCAGACTATGTGGAGCAGCGCCTGATCAAAGCTGACGAGCCGCCTACCCTTGCGGCCATGGATGATCTGGCAGATGCCATCACCAGCATTGATTATTTTCTTGAGCGACTGCTGGAAAGTACGAGCGATCCTTACCTGCAAATGATTGAAGTGGCGGAGTCCGCCATTACCAAACTCGGGTTTGCCCCGGGTGGCGGTGTTGTTGCTGCCAAAAATATGGATAAACCGCAAGCGGCCCCTGTTGAATCGTCGGATGATGAGCCGAATATACCAGCGGCGGCGGAAGCGCTTCCTGCGGAAACGGGTGACGAGGCAGAACTGGCCGAGAACACCCTGGCCGTCGAGCCAGGGCAGGAACCCACCATCGGACCCGGGGAAAGCGCGGAAGCAGAGGCAGCCCTTGCCGCGGACACCGAAGAATCCCCGGCTGATCCGGTACCCGCACCTGCAGTAGACGAAACGCGCCAGGAACCGGACGCGGCACCATCTGTGGCTGAGTCGGCAGAAGAATCCCTGATCGACGATGAGATTCTGGAAATTTTCATCGAGGAAGCTGCTGAGGTCATTGAGACCCTGGGTGAATTCTTCCCACAGTGGAAGTCCAACCCGGCAGACGAAGCTGCCCGTACTGAAGTCAGGCGCGCATTTCATACGCTGAAGGGCTCAGGGCGAATGGTTGGTGCCACGGTGGTAGGTGAACTTGCCTGGGCAATCGAGAATATGCTGAACCGGGTTATCGACGGGTCAGTTGAAGTCAGCGAAACAATGTTTGTCCTGATTGAAGAAGTCATTACACGGGTCCCTGACGGGGTTGCTGCATTCCGTGATGGCCATCAGGAGAGCTTCGACACAACTGCCCTGGTGGCACGCGCCGAGGCTATTGTCAGTGGAGAGTCAACTGCTCCTGAGCCGGATGTTGAACCGCCAGGCGAGGCAGCACCGGAGGAAACATTCGAAAGCCCCGGGGCAGCGTCCGTAGCGCCAACGGTAGAGTCTGAAATGCAGAGTAGCCTTGATGTCGAGGCAGAAGAAACAGGAACAGGCTTCGAAGCCGACGCTGGTACGGAAAAGCCGGAGAACTTGTCGCCGGATGAATCGCGTCTCGACGCTGAAATCTCCGATGCAGAAATGCCGGAAGAGGACGCCCTTGAGTTTGAGTCCCTGGACAGCTTTGATGCGGAATCCGTAGAGGCAGAATTAGAAGCGACAGAACCCGACCTCGAACCCGGGTTGCCCGACGCGATGGTGCCGGAAGAGGACGCCTTCGAGTTTGAATCCCTGGACAGCTTTGATGCGGAATCCGTAGAGGCAGAAGCAGAAGCCGCAGAACCCGACCTCGAACCCGGGTTGCCCGACACAGTGGTGCCGGAAGAGGACGCCCTCGAGTTTGAATCCCTGGACAGCTTTGATGCGGAATCCGTAGAGGCAGAAGCAGAAGCGACAGAACCCGACCTCGAACCCGGGTTGCCCGACACGATGGTGCCGGAAGAGGACGCCCTCGAGTTTGAATCCCTGGACAGCTTTGATGCGGAATCCGTAGAGGCAGAATTAGAAGCGACAGAACCCGACCTCGAACCCGGGTTGCCCGACGCGATGGTGCCGGAAGAGGACGCCTTCGAGTTTGAATCCCTGGACAGCTTTGATGCGGAATCCGTAGAGGCAGAAGCAGAAGCCGCAGAACCCGACCTCGAACCCGGGTTGCCCGACACAGTGGTGCCGGAAGAGGACGCCCTCGAGTTTGAATCCCTGGACAGCTTTGATGCGGAATCCGTAGAGGCAGAAGCAGAAGCGACAGAACCCGACCTCGAACCCGGGTTGCCCGACACGATGGTGCCGGAAGAGGACGCCTTTGAGTTTGAGTCCCTGGACAGCTTTGACACTGGGCCGGTAGAAGCAGGGATAGACACAGAAACTGATGCCGAAACAGAAACGCCACCGACGACCACGCCTCCCGAGGAGTCGGAATATCTGGCTGACACTGTCGAAGGCACTGAGCTGGAAGAAATCACCTTTGAATCGCTGGACGACTTTTCGGCCGAGCCGGATGAACAATCCCCGGTGTCCAGCGAGGCTGATTTTGTCGAAACCGACGACGAGCTGGGGTTGACGTCTGCGGAGGACGAGGCAGACGCGGCGGGTATTGAGCTGGAAGAACTTGAAGAACTGGATTTTGAACTGTCCGACCCGCAGGCAGCGGCGGATAGCGATAGTGAGTTGGACGGAATTTTCCTGGAGGAAGCCGCTGACAGGATGGCCGTGGTTCGCGAATTTGTGGCAGATCCCCGGAAGATTTCCTCAGACCTGGTGGCAGCATTCCACACGCTCAAGGGCAGCGGGGGCATGGCCGAAGTCAATTCAGTTGCGAAAATTGCCGCGCCACTGGAGATGCTGTCTAACCGCTTTGCGGGAACTGAAACTGTGCCGGCATCTTTTGTTGCCCTGGTCCAGCGTGGTGCCCACCTGATTGATGAGGTGTTGGCTGACCTGTCGGCACACCGGTATGACATGCTCGGCATTGATGAATTTGTTGCCGAGGCAGGCAACCTGGATAGCCATGCCTCAACCCTGGCAGAGGTACTGCCCGCCTTCGATTTCCGCAACATCCGGATACTCTGCACGGCAGAAGAGGTACTGGCCGGCTGGGACGAGGAGCAACTGGATGCGCTGAAGCAGGAACTGAAAGAAGTTGCTGCGCAAGCCCTGCAGATTCGCCAGGACGGGTTGCATCGTCTTGCCGAGGCACTTCTGGCCGTTTACGAGTCCGGCAGCAGTCCACCCGAGCCCGAAGTTGCTTCGGTACTGGCGGGCGCCCATGAGCAACTTGTTTCCATGTTTGACCACATTGCATCCAGCCAGGATGTGCCACCGGCTGATGATACCGTCGCTTTGCTCGCTTCCCTGCGTTTGGCGCCGGCCCGGGTTGATGAGGCAGCGGCGGACGTGGCAGACGAATTACCCGGAGTAACGGATGCGTCGCAACCAACGGAGCCAATGGTCGAGCCAGAAGCAGCGGCTACCGGCGCAGAAGCACTCCTGCCTGCTGATGAAGTAGATGAGGACGTTCTTCCCCTGTTCCTGGAAGAAGCAGAAGAACTGCTCGAGAATATTGACCAGAGCATTGTGGATTGGAGTGCAGAACCCGGAAACGAAGCGCCGCTTGGCATGTTGCTGCGTCACCTTCATACGCTGAAAGGTGGCGCACGCATGAGCGGCCTCGCCAGCCTGGGTGAGTTTACCCACAATTTCGAGACATTCCTGATTGGCATCCAGAATAATCCGGTGCCGCTCGATGAGGCGTTTTTTGCCCTTGTTAACCAGCGCCAGGATGAGATTATCCGGCGAATCGGGATCTATGGACGGCTGGCAGAAGGTGCCGCATCAGCTGAAGAGCTGGCGTCCATGCGGCATGACCAGGCGCCCAGCCCCGCGACAGCTGTTGCCAGCGCTTCAACTGCGCCGCTGGTCCATGAAGAGCCAGTTGAGGCCTCATCAGACGAAATTGAGCTGCCGTCTGATGAGATGGACGAGGACATATTGCCTGTGTTCCTTGAAGAGGCGGAGGAACTGGTTGAAGCAATCGACGAGAGTGTGACCCAGTGGGATGCTGACCCGGATGACCTCAGCCACCTGGACAATCTCCTTCGTCAGCTGCACACGTTGAAAGGCGGTTCGCGCATGAGCGGCCTTGCCAGTCTGGGTGAGTTTGCACACAACGTTGAGACCTACCTGATAGGGATACAAAACCATCCCGTCAATCTGGGTGAAGACTTTTTTGCACTCCTCAACGGCCTGCAGGATGAAATCAACCGCAGAGTGACCATCTACCAGAAAGCAGCCCAGGGAGAGGCCACGGAAGCTGAACTTGCATCCATGCGGACGATGCGTGTGCCCGGCCAGTCCGTATCCACGCGTTCAGTCCAGGCTGACCAGCCCCCCGTTACAGCACCGGAGAGCACGCCGCCCCTTGAGGCAGAGGCAACAAAAGAACCGGCCCAGGCGCACCAGGCACCACAGGAAATGGTCCGGGTTTCATCCGACCTGCTGGAGGAACTGATTGGTCTCGCAGGTGAATCGTCCATCACGCGTGGCCGGGTAGAGCAGCAGATTGCAGATTTTGTGGAAGCCCTGCAGGAGATGGATGAAACCATCAACCGGATCCGCGATCAGGTGAGGCGGCTGGAGATTGAGGCTGAGTCGCGGGAGACAGTTTTCAGGACCCGATGGGCCGAGGAAGACGAAGAGTCCGGTTTTGATGATCTGGAGATGGACAGGTATTCCATGTTGCAGGAGATCTCTCGTGCACTCTCGGAAGGTTCCTCAGACATGATGGACCTGAAGGACACGCTCCTGAACAAGAGCCGGGATGCTGAAACCCTGCTGCACCAGCAGGCCCGCATCAGCAGCGAATTGCAGGAGGGGCTGACGCGCACCCGAATGGTGCCGTTTGCTCGATTGATTCCTCGCCTTCGAAGAATTGTCAGGCAGATCAGTGCGGAAGTGGGTAAGTCCGTCAGGTTCGATGCTTACAACGTTGAGGGTGAACTGGATCGAAATGTCCTGGAGCGGATTGTTGCGCCCCTTGAACACATGCTCAGGAACGCGGTTGACCATGGCATCGAGGATGCGGCGCGGCGCGCCGCGGCGGGTAAACCGGAGCAGGGCAGAATCAGCCTCCGCCTGTCGCGTGAAGGCGGTTATGTTGTGCTGAAGATCAGTGATGATGGGGGTGGTATCAACGTTGATGCGGTCAAGGCCAAGGCGATCGAGCGCGGCCTCATCACCAGCGATTCGGTGGTGTCAGACCACGAGGTGCGACAGTTTATCCTGAACGCCGGCTTCAGCACGGCGGCAAAAGTAACCCAGATTTCCGGCCGCGGTGTCGGTATGGATGTTGTGGTCAACGAGATCAAGGCCCTGGGCGGCACGGTAGAAATTGACAGCACCTTTGGTGTGGGCACCGAGTTCACCATCCAGTTGCCATTTACCGTCTCAATCAACCGGGCGCTGATGGTGGTGGTGCAGGATGAGATTTATGCCGTACCGCTCAACACCATTGAAGGTATTGTCAGGGTCAGTCCTTATGAGCTTGAGGCGTACTACCAGCCTGATGCGCCCATGTTCGAATATGCCGGGCAGCCCTATCGCCTTGTCTATATGGGCCGGATGCTGGACAAGGGAGAGCTGCCGATGCTGGAAGGCCAGGTTGCTCCCCTGCCGGTGATTCTTGCGAGGAGCGGTGACAATGCGGTGGCCATGCAGGTGGATCGCGTGATTGGCAGTCGCGAGGTTGTGGTGAAGAGCCTGGGTCCGCAGTTTAATGAAGTGGGTGGTGTTTCGGGGGCGACCGTGCTGGGGGATGGCAGTGTCGTCGTGATCCTTGACGTCATGGCACTGGTGCGGAGTGCTGACATGCGGTCTGCCGGGTCCGCGGATACCACCGAGGTTGCGCCGGAGGCCCAGGTGCATACCGTCATGATTGTGGACGACTCGGTGACAGTCAGGAAAGTGACATCGCGGTTGATGGAGCGCCAGGGCTGGGAAGTGATTACGGCCAAAGATGGTGTGGATGCCATGAACCAACTACAGGACGTTTATCCGGATATTGTGTTGCTGGATATCGAAATGCCACGCATGGACGGGTTTGAAGTGTTGCGTGCGGTTCGTCGTGATGAGCGACTGAAAGACCTTCCCATTATCATGATCACCTCGCGGACAGGTGAGAAACACCAGCAGCAGGCACTGGAACTGGGGGTCAACCGGTATCTCGGCAAACCGTTCCAGGAAGTGAATCTGCTCTCTACCATTGACGAAGTACTGGCGGAAACCCGGGATCGCTGACGTGTCGGAAGCAGAACTGGAGTTGCCCACATTTCTTGTCCCGCTGCAGAAAAGCAACCTGCTGATACCCAATGCAACGGTTGCTGAAATTATTCCCTACGAACCGCTCCAACGTGTGCCCGACTCTCCGGATTGGTTGCTTGGCATCCTGGGATGGCGAGGTGTGCAGGTGCCGGTCGTTTCGTTTGAAATGTTAACGGTGGAGCGGGGCAGCTTTTCGCTTGTCAGTGTCTCCTCTGCCAGTCTGGTAGTACTCAAGGCACCGGGCGGTAAACAGCGGCTGCGGTTTTTTGCGATAGTGGCGCAGACCTTGCCGCGACTTTACCGTATCAAGGCAGACGAGATTTTTGATATTGGGGAAACGCCTGCACGAACGGAACTCATGCGGGTCCGGTTCGCGGATGACCTGGTCTCCATCCCTGACCTGGACTATGTTGAATCGGCTATCCTGTCTTCCCTGGCCTCCGCCGCCTGAACTTCCTCAATCCTTACCGGGAGTGCTGAGCGGCTGATCACCGGGCAGTTACTCAGTTTTATGGCAAAGTTCCCAGATCACCCCAGCGTGATTGCAGCAGCGTCAGTATCGCCAGCGGCGCGGTTTCCGCCCGCAGGATTCGCGGACCCATGGCGAGTTGCACGAAACCCTGCCCTATGGCATCGCTGACCTCGGCTTCCGCCAACCCACCTTCCGGTCCGACCAGGACAGCAACGCTCGCCGGACTGCCTGCCACTGTCTCAGGAAGTGCGCTGGCGCCGCCAGGGTGGAGCACAATTTTCAGGTCAGCTTCCACCCGGGCAAGCCAGGCATCAAGTGTCATGAGTTCACCCACAGCGGGTGGAAGGTTGCGTTCACACTGCTCACAGGCGCTGCAGGCTACCTGCTGCCAGTGCTCGCGGCGTTTTGGCAGGGCTTTTGCGGGAACCGTGTTGAACCGGGTGATGAGTGGCTGAATTGTAGTGGCGCCGAGTTCGGTACATTTCTGAATCGCAAGATCCATGGCGTCTCGTTTTGTGACAGCCAGCCCGATGGTGGTGTGAAGGGCTGATTCCCGGCTGGTATCGTGCCAGTCGGTCAACTCCACTTCGACCACACGTTTGCCCACCTGCCTGACCAGCGCCGAGAACTCACCACCCTGGCCGTTAAAGAGCACCAGCGGTTGTCCCTCGGTGCACCTGAGCACATGTTTGAGATAGTGGGCCCGGTCGTCACCAAGTTGGACGCGTTCGCCCTTTGCGAGCGGCATGTCAACAAAAAGCCGGGACACTCTCATGGCGCGCCTGCCTCAGGACCAGTGTTGAGTGTAGCAGACCAGAGACCGGCGAAGGTTGTGTGGCAAAGGGTTATCAGAGCCCGAGATTGCGCCAGATACGCATCGCCGGCAGTGACTGGTTCAGGGTATAGAAGTGCAGGCCAGGCGCCCCGCCATCAAGCAACCGCTGGCACAGGTCAGTGACCACCTCGGTGCCAAAATCGCGCTGACTCTCTGGATCATCCGCGTAAGACTCGAGATGCTGGCGAATCCAGCGTGGAATCTCTGCCCCACACTTGTCGGAAAACCGCACCAGGTTCTTGTAATTGGTAATGGGCATGATTCCGGGCACGATCGGGATATCGATGCCCATGCGCCCGCAGGCGTCCACGTACCGGAAATAGGCATCGGCATTATAGAAGTACTGGGTGATTGCGCTATTGGCGCCTGCTTCTACCTTCCTCTTGAAGTAGGTGAGGTCTGACTGGACCGAATCAGAGTCCGGGTGGATCTCCGGGTAGGCTGCAACCTCAATGTGGAAATGATCACCGGTCTTCTCCCGGATAAACGCCACCAGTTCGTTGGCGTAACGCATGGCGCCGCTACCATAGCCGCTGGGTGCATCACCCCGAAGCGCAACCACCCGATTGATGCCTCCCGCCCGGTAGTCGTTAATCAGCGCTTCAATCTTCTCGGCGGAATCGCTGCCAAAAGAGAGATGGGGGGCAACGTCTGATCCCTTGGCTGCAATATCCAGAACAGCCTGTTTTGTGCCGTCTTTGGTTGAGCCACCGGCACCATAGGTGACAGAGAAGAAAGCCGGGTTCAGTGCACACAACCGTTCATGCACTTCAGCCAGCTTTTCCGAAGCCTCTTCGCTCCGCGGTGCGGAGAACTCAAAGCTGAATGTCCCGGGGAATCTGCCCATTTATAGTTCAGCAGCCAGTGCTGCGGCCTTGTCCGTGCGCTCCCAGGTGAAATCGGCGTCCTCGCGGCCAAAATGACCGTAGGCCGCTGTATCACGATAGATGGGTCGTTTCAGATCCAGCATGGCGATGAGCCCCTTGGGGCGAAGGTCGAAGTGTTCCCTCACCAGTGCTTCAATCTTTTCATCGTCAATTTTCCCGGTACCAAAGGTATTGATACTGATTGACGTCGGCTCAGCAACACCAATAGCGTAGGACACCTGAATTTCACAGCGGTCTGCGAGACCTGCAGCAACAATGTTTTTTGCCACGTAACGGGTGGCGTAAGCAGCGCTTCGGTCCACCTTGGAGGGGTCCTTGCCCGAGAAGGCGCCACCACCATGCCGCGCCATACCACCGTAGGTATCAACAATAATCTTGCGACCGGTAAGACCGGCATCGCCGACCGGACCACCAATAATAAACTGCCCGGTAGGGTTGATGTGGAAGCGCGTACCGGCATGGAGCCAGTTGGCGGGCAGAATGGGTTTGATGATCTCCTCCATCACGGCTTCGTGCAGGTCTTTTTGCGAGATATCCTCGTCGTGCTGGGTAGACAGCACCACTGCATCAATGGCCACGGGCACACCGTTGCTGTCGTACCGGAAAGTGACCTGGCTTTTCGCATCTGGTCGAAGGAAAGGCAGTTTGCCTGACTTGCGTACTTCCGATTGTTTTTTCACCAGCCGGTGGGAGTAGGTAATCGGCGCTGGCATCAGCACGTCGGTTTCGTTGCTCGCGTAACCGAACATCAGACCCTGGTCACCTGCACCCTGTTCATGGTCTTCGCTTTCATTGACGCCCATGGCAATGTCCGGTGACTGTTTGCCGATTGCGTTCAGCACCGCGCAGGACGCACCATCGAAGCCAACCCTGGAACTGTTGTAGCCGATGTCCAGGATGACGCTGCGCACTATGTCTTCCAGGTCAACCCAGGCACTGGTGGTGATCTCACCCGCAATAATCGCCATACCGGTCTTGACGAGCGTTTCACAGGCCACGCGGGCGTCAGCATCCTCTGCCAGGATCGCATCAAGGATGGCGTCGGAAATCTGATCAGCCATTTTGTCGGGGTGGCCCTCGGAAACTGACTCAGAGGTAAAAGTGCGATTGATACTCATTGATTGCTGTTCCAGGAAGCATGGGGTCGAAATTCTAACTTCTGGCCAGCCGCTTTCCTACACAAGACCCGTGATTATCACTCAAGATGAATCTTAGTCCTGCTCATACCCTGGCACCCTATTCTCTGTTGCAAGTTGTTGCAGCCCTGCCTTTAAGGGAGAATAGCGGCCCCAGAATCCGGTAGCGGCGAGAATTGATGAGTGAAGCAGGCTTGAATTTACACAGGCACATGGCAAATGCCATACGGGCACTTTCCATGGATGCGGTAGAGGCAGCCAATTCCGGGCATCCGGGTGCGCCAATGGGTATGGCAGATATCGCGGAGGCGCTCTGGACCGGGGTTCTGAAACACAATCCGGCAAACCCGGACTGGCCCGACAGGGATCGGTTTGTGCTGTCCAATGGTCATGGTTCAATGCTGATTTACTCGCTCCTGCACCTGACTGGCTACGACCTGCCAATTGAAGAATTAAAGCGGTTTCGCCAGTTGGGCTCGAGGACGCCCGGTCATCCTGAATACGGCTATACGCCGGGAGTTGAAACAACCACGGGTCCGCTGGGCCAGGGCTTTGCCAATGCGGTTGGCATGGCGATTGCCGAAAAGGTCCTGTCTGCCCGTTTTGCCCGACAGATCGACAGCAGCACTTTCTCACCGGTGGATCACAGGACCTGGGTTTTTGTCGGTGATGGATGCCTGATGGAGGGAATTTCCCACGAGGTTGCCTCGCTGGCGGGCACGCTGGGTCTGCAGAAACTGACCTGTATCTATGATGACAACGGCATCTCGATTGACGGTGCGACGGATGGCTGGTTTACCGATGACACCCCGGGCAGGTTCGAAGCTTATGGGTGGCACGTCGTCCGCGAAGTGGACGGGCACAGCCATGAAGCCGTGCTGGCAGCGCTGAATGCCGCCATTGCAGAAACGGATAAACCAACCCTCATCTGCTGCAAGACCCAGATCGGGTTTGGTGCACCAACCAAGGCGGGGACCGCGGGCAGTCATGGCGCGCCACTCGGGGCAGAAGAGATCAAAGGCGCCCGCACCCGGCTCGGCTGGGACCATCCGCCCTTCGAGATTCCAGCGGAATTGTATGAAAGCTGGGATTGTCGGCCCCGGGGCGCTGCCGCCGAGGCAGGCTGGCGCCAGCGGTTTGCCGAGTATGCCAACGCCTTTCCTGATGCGGCCGCGGAGTTTGAGCGGGTGATGGCAGGCGACCTGCCCGCGGGGTGGGCTGAGTTCATGGACCAGCTGCTACAGGAAACGGCAAAAAGTGGCGCCACCCTTGCCTCTCGCAAGGCATCGGCGAGTGTCATTGCCCGTATTGCCGATATTCTCCCGGAACTCACCGGGGGTTCGGCTGACCTCTCCGGTTCCAACCTGACCATCTGGCCAGCCGCAATCCCCCTGGCGCGCGACAATCCCGATGCCAATTACGTCTACTACGGCGTGCGCGAATTTGGCATGACGGCGATTGCCAACGGCATTGCGCTGCATGGCGGGCTGATCCCATTTGTCGGGACGTTCCTGATCTTTATGGAATATGCGCGTAATGCAGTGCGAATGTCAGCACTGATGGGTGTGCGCAACATTCTCGTTTATACGCATGACTCGATTGGCCAGGGTGAAGACGGGCCGACCCACCAGCCTGTTGAACAGCTGGCGAATCTTCGCGGGACGCCCAACATGTCGGTCTGGCGGCCCTGTGATGCGGTAGAAACGGTGGTTGCCTGGCGTGCGGCCGTGGAAAGAAAGAACGGGCCAACCGCGCTGGTGTTTTCCCGCCAGGACATTCCGCACCAGCCTCGCAGTGCAGAGCAGTTGCAGCAGGTCTGCCGCGGCGCTTATATCCTGTGTGAACCCGCCGAAGCAGCACGGGCGATTGTGATTGCCACCGGGTCCGAGGTCTCGATTGCTGTTGAAGCACAACAACAGTTGGAGAGCCAGGGTATCCCCGTGCGCGTTGTTTCCATGCCCAGTGCGGATGTTTTCCTGGCCCAGGACGAAGCTTACCGAAATAGGGTGTTGCCCCCGGAACAACGGAATCGGCTGGCCGTTGAAGCCGCGTACCCGGATTACTGGCACAAGTTTGTCGGGCTGGACGGCAGGGTCATTGGGCTCGCTACCTTCGGGGAATCAGGACCCGGCAAGGAAGTGATGGCCCATTTTGGCTTTTCTGCGGCGGCCATTGTTGATTCTGTAAAAGAAATGCTGGGAGACTAGAAGATGACTGTGCTGGATGTACGCAACCTGGACATTAACGGTAAACGGGTCCTGGTTCGTGAGGATCTCAACGTACCGGTGAAAGACGGTGAAGTGACCAGCGATGCCCGGATTCGCGCGGCACTGCCAACCCTTGAGTTCGCCATATCCGCCGGTGCGCGGTTGATGGTCATGTCACATCTTGGCCGGCCAACAGAAGGTGTGCCCATCGCTGACCAGGCGGAGTTCAGCATGGCCCCGGTTGCCGCCCATATAGAGAAGCTGACGGGTTGGCGGGTTGCCCTCATACCTGATTACCTGGATGGTTTTGACTGGCCGGATGCAGATCTTGTGCTCTTCGAGAATGTCCGGGTCAATCCTGGCGAGGGCAAGAATGATGAGCAGCTGGCCAAAAAGCTTGCTGCCCTGTGTGATGTGTTCGTAATGGATGCTTTTGGCACTGCCCATCGGGCCCAGGCGACCACCGAGGGAATTGCGCGCTTTGCACCGGTCGCCTGTGCGGGTCCGCTGCTGATTGATGAACTGGACGCGCTTGCGCGGGCCCTGAAGCACCCGGAGAAACCCGTGGTTGCGATTGTGGGTGGTAGCAAGGTGTCAACCAAGCTGGAGGTACTGGATGCGCTGTCGGAGAAGGTAGACACCCTGATTGTGGGTGGCGGTATTGCCAATACCTTTCTGGCTGCGGCGGGCAAACCGGTAGGCAAGTCGCTGCATGAACCGGACCTGCTGGACACCGCGCGCAATCTGCTGGCACGGGTCAACATACCACTGCCCGTGGATGTGGTTGTGGGCAGCGGGCCGGATGCGGAAACAGCTATCACCAGGCGTGTGGATGAGGTGCTGCCCGATGAGATGATCCTGGATATTGGCAAGGACACCGCAGACGCCGTTGCAGCGATAGTCGCTTCCGCCAGGACAATCATCTGGAATGGCCCGGTTGGCGTCTTTGAGAATGCGGCTTTTGAGGAGGGAACACGGCGCCTGGGTCTTGCGATTGCGGAAAGTGAGGCATTTTCACTGGCCGGTGGTGGGGACACGCTGGCGGCCATCGATAAATACCATGTTGCCGACCGGATTTCCTATATCTCGACGGGTGGTGGCGCTTTCCTGGAATTTGTAGAGGGCAAGGTGCTGCCCGCCGTTGCTGTACTCGAAGCACGTGCATCCGGGCAGGATGATAGAACCTGACAGAATTATTGCCTGGCTGGCAGAGACTGCCGGGCCGCGTCCGGCCACGGCATCGCCGCTGGGGCGCAGCTATAGCCGGTTCTACTCGCTGGAATTTCCCTCGACAGCACATGAGATGGGACTGGTACAGGCAGGGAACTTCCAGGTCTTTGTGCAGAAGTTTTCCCGGCATGGGGAACGGCACGGCACTGTGCTCATGCTGCATGGATACCTGGATCATTCCGGTCTCCAGGCACCTTCAATCTCGAGGCTGCTGGACCTTGGATTTGATGTTGTTGCCCTTGATCATCCGGGCCATGGTCTGTCCAGCGGGGACCGTGCCAGTATCCCCGGGTTTCAGGCATATGTTGACTCGCTGGCTGCGGCAATAGGGCACTTTCCGGATGTGCAGACGCCGCTGACGGTGATGGGGCACAGTATGGGTGGTGCTATCGCGATGACCTACCTGCTGCAACATCCCGGCGTATTCGAACGCGCGGTACTGATTGCGCCGCTGTTTCGGCCCAAGTCCTGGCGGCTGCTTCGTACCGTACACGTGTTTGGCCGCCGATTGATCAGGGGGCAACGCCGGCTGTTTCGTGACAACACCAGGGATGAGGAATACCGGCAGTTCATTCGCGAAAAGGACCCATTGAGTCCGCGTTTTATTCCGACCGAGTGGGTCACCGCCATGTTTGCCTGGGTCAGGGACTTCCACCAGCTTGCGCCGGTAGCAACCCGCGTCCTGGTTGTGCAGGGTACGGATGATGGCACCGTGGACTGGCGCGGCAACATCGTGATGATCAGGAAAAAGTTTCCGGGTGCCAGTATCCACATAGTCAACGAGGGTAAACACCAGTTGCTGAACGAGATCGATGAGTGGCGCCACCGGACCTGGGAGCCAATAGAACCCTTTTTGTTGGAGCATTGACGGGTATGGACAAGACTTTGCTGGAAGGCCTGAAGCAGGCGGTGGGTGAATCCAGTGTGATGACGGATGTATCCACGCTGCAGACCTATGGCCAGGACTGGACCCGATTCTTTACGCCGGCGCCATCTGCCGTTGTCTTCGCCCGCGATACTGCGCAGCTCAGTGCGCTTGTTGGTTATGCCAATACGCACAACCTGGCGCTGGTACCCTCCGGTGGTCGAACCGGATTGAGTGGCGGTGCAGTGGCAGCCCAGGGTGAGATTGTTGTGTCATTCGACAGGATGAACCGAATCCTGGATTTTGATCAGCGTGATGCCACAGTGGTTGTTGAGCCCGGGGTTGTCACCCAGGTGCTGCAGGCGTTTGCCACCGAGCAGGGCCTGTACTATCCGGTTGACTTTGCCTCCAGTGGTTCGAGCCAGATTGGTGGGAATATTGCAACCAACGCCGGTGGCATCAAGGTCCTGCGGTACGGACTCACCAGGGACCAGGTTACCGGACTCAAGGTGGTCACAGGGCGCGGTGATGTGCTGGACCTGAACCAGGGTCTGACCAAAAACGCCACGGGGTATGATTTGCGGCACCTCTTTATTGGTTCCGAGGGCACGCTGGGGTTTATTGTTGAGGCAACAATCCAGCTGGTCAGGCCGCCGAAGGACCTGACCGTGGTGCTGCTGGCAATTCCGCAGATGACAGACGTGATGGCGGTACTCAGCGTCTTCCGGCAGCAACTTGACCTGACGGCGTTTGAATTCTTTTCGGATCGGGCCCTTGCCCACGTGATGGCTCACCATGGCGTGCGGCCACCTTTTGAAGCCGCCAGTCCGTTCTATGCGTTGCTCGAGTTTGAGAACGACGGGGCAGAACAGCTTGAGCGCGCCATGGCGGCGTTTGAGCAGTGTGTGGGGGAAGGCCTGGCGTCGGATGGCGTGCTGAGCCAGAGCGAGCAGCAACGCAGGGACCTCTGGAAGTACCGGGAGTACATCTCTGAATCAATTACCCCACACCTGCCCTACAAGAATGACCTCTCGGTCAGGGTGTCGCGCGTCCCGGCATTCCTGGCGGCGGTTGATGAGGTTATCACCCGGCGTTATCCCGATTTTGAGACTGTCTGGTTTGGCCACATTGGTGATGGCAACCTTCACCTGAACATTCTGAAACCCACGGACTGGGCAGTGGCCAGGTTCAAGCGCGAGTGTGAAATTGTCAGCGAGGAAGTGCTGGCCCTGGTACGCGACTTTGGTGGAAGCGTATCTGCTGAGCACGGCGTGGGATTGCTGAAACGTGACCAGCTCCATTTTTCAAGGTCGGCAACCGAACTGGCCCTGATGGCAGAGATCAAGCGGATGTTTGACCCCAATGGCATCATGAATCCCGGGAAGCTGCTGGCGGCAGGTTAGTTGCGGACCGGGTCGTCTGCCCGGTACTCTGTCACGTCACCTGCGCTGTCAGCCATAAACAGGAGGTCTGCACCGCGCAATGCAAACAGGCCGTTGGTCACCACGCCGGGAATGTTGTTGATCGACTTCTCAAGCACCATGGGTGTGTCAATAACAAGATCGAACACGTCCAGGATGATATTGCCATTGTCGGTCCGGAACCCCTCTCGCTGCACCGGGCGCCCGCCGAGCCCAACCAGGGCCCGGGCGACGGCGGAACTGGCCATGGGAATAACCTCCACGGGCAGGGGAAAGGTGCCAAGGCAGTCTACAAGTTTGGATTCATCAACAATACAGATGAAAGTCTCGGCCACGGACGCGACAATTTTTTCGCGGGTGAGCGCGCCTCCACCGCCCTTGATGAGTTCAAGGCGCGCGTTGGATTCATCAGCCCCATCAATGTAGAAAGTCAGGTTCCTGACTCTGTTCAGGTCATACACCTTGATACCCTGTGCCCTGAGCAGCGACTCGGTGGCGTCGGAGCTGGCGATGGCGCCGTCGAACTTGTGCCGCTTTTCGGCCAGCGCCTCAATAAAGTAGTTTGCGGTTGAGCCGGTGCCGACGCCAATAATTGTGTCGGGCAGCAGGAACCGGTCAATGTAGTTGGCGGCATAGACCGCAACCCTGCGTTTTTGTGAATCCTGGTCCATCATTTTCCTGCACTCCACCGACGTGCCTGCTCGTCTTGGTTATACTAACCCATCCACCGGTGTTCGAGCAGTTGCCCGTCGTGAACAAATACATCAAAAAAATTCTTGAAGCTGACGTTTATGACGTGGCCGAGGAGACGCCGCTGGACTTCTGTCCATCCCTGAGTGAGCGACTTGGCGAGCGGGTGTTGCTGAAGCGGGAAGATCTGCAGCCGGTCTTCAGTTTCAAACTGCGCGGTGCCTATAACAAGCTGAAGCGCCTTGATGCGGCTGCCCGACGGAAGGGGGTCATCACCGCCTCCGCTGGCAACCATGCCCAGGGGGTCGCCCTGGCGGCAGCGCGCCTGGGAATCAAGGCGTTTATTGTCATGGGGGTAAACACCCCGTCAATCAAGGTGGAAGCCGTGCGTCGCCTGGGCGGTCGGGTGATCCTGTTTGGTGAAAGTTACGACGAGGCTGCCGACCACGCGGCAGCGCTGGTGGAAAAAAAGGGTTACACCTATGTACACCCGTTCGACGATCCGGATGTCATTGCGGGTCAGGGAACCGTCGGGATGGAAATCATGCGCCAGCATGGGGGCGCGCTGCACGCCATTTTTGTGCCTGTTGGTGGTGGTGGCCTGATCAGTGGGATTGGCGCCTTCGTCAAGTACCTGCGACCGGAGGTCAGGATTATTGGCGTCGAGTCCGTGGGTGCTGCTTGCATGTACGAGGCCCTGCGGGCCGGTCGGCGCGTCAGGCTGAATCCCGAGAAACTGGACCAGTTTGCGGATGGCACGGCAGTGCTGCAGGTTGGCCGCGAGACTTTTCGCCTGGCACGCCAGTGTGTGGACGAGGTGATTACGGTGACCACAGACGAGATCTGCGCCGCAATCAAGGATGTGTTTGAAGACACCCGCAGTATTCCCGAACCCGCAGGCGCCCTCTCCGTTGCCGGCCTCAAGAAGTACATTGCTGAACGCGGCAGACCGGGCGCGGACTGTATTGCTGTGGTCAGTGGCGCCAATGTCAATTTTGATCGGCTGAGGCACATCTCCGAGCGCACGGAAATTGGCGAGCGGCGTGAGATCCTGCTGGGCGTGACAATTCCCGAGCGACCCGGCAGTTTCCGCCGTTTCTGTGCCGCAATTGGCAAAAGGGCTGTCACCGAGTTCAATTATCGTTACGCCGGGCCCGAAGGTGCGCACGTGCTGGTCGGTCTCCAGACCACGCCGGAAGAATCTGATCGGGCTGACATAGTTGCCCGGCTCTCTAAACACTATGCGGTGCACGACCTGTCGGACAATGAGGTTGCCGTCTTGCACGTGCGCCACATGGTAGGGGGGCGGGCGCCAGGTATGGGTGACGAGCGACTGCTGCGCTTCGAATTCCCCGAGCGTCCCGGTGCCTTGCTGCGATTCCTGACGATGTTGGGCGGCGATTTCAATATTTCCATGTTCCACTACCGGAACCATGGCTCCGCCTATGGTCGGGTGCTGGTGGGTATCCAGGTGCCGCCGGGAGATTCAGCGCGGTTTGAGCAGAGCCTGCGGGGTATTGGCTATCGCTTCTGGGAAGAGTCTGACAATCCGGCCTACCGCCTGTTCCTGGGATAGGCAGGGCGGTAGTCCTGGCTCAGTCCAGCAACGGGGCATCACCTTCCTGGAAGTCGTGGAATTCCTGCTCGTACATGAACATTCGCATGTCGCGGATACGATCCACCTATGGTGTCATATGAGTGCAAGTTCTAATGGCCGGCGAAGCCACTCACCAGAGACGATGTCGATTTCATCACCCACACCATCGCATCGCGGATTGCACGTTACCTCGAGAAGACTGGCGATCTGATCCGCGATCCCGAGCATGAATACCTCGACTTGATGCGGGATGAGGACGACGCCATGAACGGCATTGTTGGCGCCTCAATTACCTGCCGCCTCACCTTCGGTCGCAATGCGGGACGCAAGGCGCTGACGCTGTTCGACCATTCACTCAATCTCTTCTGACGCCAATTCACTCATTGGCGGAGTCGCACTCGAAAAAAGTCCGGCAATCGACAATTTCTTGCTCTCTTTTCGGCCAGAACTGCAGTCCAGAGCTTGACTTGATCGTTCACGAGACAGTCAACTGACCGACAAGATGCTTTGACTGTTCCTACCGAGTGTCGTTTATTCTCCTTAAACCCGAATACGCAACGATTCGACCGTCAGCATGCCAATGATTATTGATGAGATCACGACGAATCAGCTTAAGCTGCTCTTTAAAACTGAACCCTTTGAGGTCGCCGGATACTTCGCGGCCCGACAGCCGATCACAATACTCCTGCAGGAACGTTCCCAGCCTTTCTGCGACCTTGCCGTTTCGTCCCGGGAGGCAATAGATCGAGCGACTCAATGCTTTATGCACCCAAACGCTTTGGACTGTCTTGGATTGTGCCAGTCAGAACTTGATTTCATATATCTCTTCTGAGATTGTTGACTACATCTCTCAGTTTGCGCCCTCACCAAGGTATGGCTATGACCAGAAGCATGACTCTATCCAAACCCATGACCGGAAATATCTACAGGATAATTACTGTAGCACTCCTCGCGTTTGTTGGCGGTTGTACATCGACCCTTGCCTACAACCCGGAACATGCGGGCAGACTGGATTCTATTCCAGGCGCCCAACTGGCAGGCAGAGCTGTGGTTTTGACCACCGATATCGATGACAACTACGTGTTCGTTGGCAACCCTACCAGCTTCACCGGAGGTGCCTCAAAAATCAGCATTCCCCTTGGAATGATCACCAGAGAATTGACCAGGAGTGCTTTTCAGAGAGTTTTCCGTGATGGCGCTGTCGTTTCCCAGGACCTTGATTCGATCAGCGACTACCGCGTCGTCATCAAGACCCGTCCATCAAACTTCTCATATGCATACAACCAACTGAAGAACGCCGGACTATTGATAACGCCCCAGGTGGATATTTCACTCGCCGTAGAGGTTTCGAAAGACGGCAGCGATGTGCTTTTCTCAAATCTGTATAGTTCAGGCACTAAAGACGGCGATTCCTACATGATGAGCGGAAGTCCGGGAGAAAGAATAAACAAGCTGACACATGAAGTCCTGACCGAGCTGCTTAATCGAGCAGTGAGTGATATCTACTATTTGCTGGAAAGTGAGAACACAGACACCGGGAACTAGCAGCATGGCATATCAATTGATTCCGAAGCATTTGTTACTTGCCGCGCTATTGGGAACCACTGGCTGCGCGTCAAACCCGGACAGTATCGATGCCGCCTATGTCTCGCCGCTCAAGTACGCAAAATACGACTGCGATCAAATATCCACGGAGCTTGGCTATGTCGGTCAACGAACAGCCCTCCTTTATCAAAACCTGAAGGAAAAGCGACAGGCTGATAGCTGGCAAATGGGGGTAGGCCTCGTTCTGTTCTGGCCGGCATTGTTTGCGCTCGAAGGCGGCGATGGCGCTGACGCAGCCGAGTATTCCCAGCTCAAAGGCGATTTTGAAGCACTGCGACAAGCAGCGACTCAGAAGCGCTGCGCCATCAACATGGTATCGCCCGATGAGATATTGGCATCAGCGGCAGAGAAAGATAAGGGGCGTGAAGGTGGCGCTGACCTCATGCCAGCACAAGCACAAGACTCAGCCAAACAAAGCGAATTGGAGCTTAAGCTCAAAGAGTTGGAAGACCTGAAAACCCGTGGCGTAATCACTGATGATGAATACAACAAAGCCCGGGCCAGCGCCCTGGGTATCAACTAGCCGGATCGTGTTCGGCAAATCAAACCGAAGCCATGAATGAGAAAAACGTGGACATCGTAGTCTTCCCCGACATGCTGATTGCAGCCCTGGAGTACAGTGGTTCTGAGCACCTTGAACACGTCGTGACGAGAAAGTTCATCGCATAGCGGCAGGCCAATGGCATTGGACCGGACCAGGGAATGACGCTTGGTATCCACTACAGCGATCCAAAGACGAGCCTGCCTGAGGACTACAGGCTGGATATTACCGCTACTGTAGATGACCCGATTGAGAACAATGATTTCGGCGTCGCCAACAAGAAGATTCCTGGCGGCCGCTGCGCGACTTGCCGATTTTTTCCACTACGTTAACGTTGGCCCAGATGTCAGCGAAAACGAGATGATTACAGAAGTATACCTGCCACTTGCTCGCCGAAAGTCTTAGGCTTGATGGGCATCAACCTCACTCGGCGTACCAACTCAGTTGGTTTAGACGCCCTGGTCGAAGGACGATAGTGGCGGGGAAATTGTTCGAGATTCGGTCACAAGTTCCAACCATGACAGCAAGTTAATGGCACTCTATCCGAGGAATCGGTGATGTCTGGCAGAAGACGTGCCTTCTCTGACGATTGATCAGGGAAACGACCGACATTCCCGTTGAAGATTCTCTGGATGGCTCTGGCGATGATAGCGGCTACCGGCAACGTGCGTTGCGATGAACACTGTCTAGCCCGGTCCGCATGGACTTGCCATCAATGGATTCCTTCCAGGTTGCAGACGCCGACTGGACGTCCACGGGGCGCTACTCCCGCCATCGTCCCGAGACGACGCTGCTTTATCAACTCATCGAGCAGCACTATGCTCTACCTTGATGGTGTTTACGACGCCAGCGGCTACTTCTGGCCGGTGAAGCCACCCACACCATCGCATAGCGGATTGCGCGTTACCTTGAGAAGACTGGCGATCTGATCCGCGATCCCGAGCATGAATACCTCGACTTGATGCGGGATGAGGACGACGCCATGAACGGCATTTCTGGCGCCTCAATTACCTGCCGCCTCACCTTCGGTCACAATGCGGGACGCAAGGCACTGACGCTGTTCGACCATTCACCCAATCTCTTCTGACGCCAATTCACTGATTGGCGGAGTTGCGCTCGACAAAAGTTCGGCAATCGACAATTTTTTGCTCTCTTTTTGGCCAGAACTGCAGTCCAGAGCTTGACCCGATCGTTCACGAGACAGTCATCTGACCGACAAGATGCTTTGACTGTTCCTACCGAGTGTCGTTTATTCTCCTTAACCCCCCGCTTGGAGATTCAGAGCGGTTTGAGCAGAGCCTGCGGGGTATTGGCTATCGCTTCTGGGAAGAGTCTGACAATCCGGCCTACCGCCTGTTCCTGGGATAGGCAGGGCTGACTCAGTCCAGCAACGGGGCATCATCTTCCTGGAAATCGTGAAATTCCTGCTCGTACATGAACATCCGCATGTCGCGGATACGATCCACGTACAGGGTTCCGTAGAGATGGTCGAATTCGTGCTGGAAAACCGTGGCTGTGAAACCAGTTGCCTCCAATGAACGGGCATCGCCTGCCTCATCCAGGTAGTCGACCCGTATATGCTGGGGCCGCTCGACGTAGCCCATCATGCCGGGGACAGACAGGCAGCCTTCCCAGTAACCTGCCTCTGCCGTGTCCAGGACCGTAATGGTGGGGTTCACGTAGAC
Organism: Pseudomonadota bacterium; assembly: GCA_047947185.1. Lineage (GTDB taxonomy): Bacteria > Pseudomonadota > Gammaproteobacteria > Pseudomonadales > Azotimanducaceae > JANQJA01. The sequence goes on along the minus strand of CP170502.1, from coordinate 3,256,765 downwards.
GGCAAAAGGCAATTCCGCGACATCCCCATAGCGCGTGCCCGATGCCGGAATTTCGATGACGGCCAGCTGGAAGGGGACATCAATCTGGGGCGCGGCCAGGCCTATGCCACCGGCGGCGTACATGGTGTCCCGCATGTCCGTAACCAGGGTGCGGAATTCTGAACCGCCAATTTTGCCTGGCGGGTAGGCCAGGGCTTTCTCACGCAGTGTTGGGTGACCCATTCTAATAATGTTGCGTACCGTCATGAATCAACCTCACCATTGCTGACACAGGGATGTAAATGCTTACTCTCAGACAATCGCCGGTATATATTGAACCGGCAGCACCAAATTGGCGCATATAAGTGCAACCTGCCTATTGAATGTTGGGGTCGCTGGTACTATCTTACGCAAAATTCACTGCCGGGGTATCCAACAACTTTTCCGATGAGAAAGAAGCCTGATCTCGTATTCCTGATTTTTGCGGTCCTTGGTCTCGGGATTGCCGTTAATGCGGTCGGGCAGGCGTTTGGACTCTAGCCCGGGTCTGTTATTCCGGCCGCTGACTCAAAGCTTTTATCCTGTGTTGTTTGCCTCGCGCCAGAGGGCGTTAGCTGCATTGGTCCTGAATCGATCCGAGTAACAGTAAACCGATAAAGAACCCCAAATTGAAATCGCCGACTTGGCGTGCGGCGTAAAGAAGGGTAGAAAGATGTTCTGTCTTTCTACCATCATGAGCACCTTATGTCTCTCAACATCAAAAGTGCAGAGGCGGACCGACTTGTCACCGAGGTTTCCAACCTAACCGGGGCGTCAAAAACGCAGGCAGTTATCGAGTCGCTTCGGCAAAGGCTCGAGCGCGAAACGCTGCGCCGTGGTCGTCAGGGTATGGCAGCTGACGTGCTTGCTATTAGGGAAAAATGTGCCATTGTGGTTGATCGCCAAGGTGGCGTGGCTGCGGGACGCCAGTTCGACGCCCTGATTTCCAGAACCGGCATTTGCAACATAGCAACGCCATCGCCGGGCAGCGACTATCACTCGCGAGCAATGGCAATGTCATTATCGGCTTGAAGCTAACCTATGACGACGGCACCTCACCTATCGTACTCGGCCAGGTGCAATTGCTCACAGACCAGCGCTTGGTTCGCAGAGGTGCCGTGACCATTCCCCCTTCATGTCGTTTACTCTTCCTGCCCCTCTACCCAGCACAGGGACTTCTCAGTCACGATACCGTCGAGGGGTATGTCCCAGGGCTGTGGCGTTATATCTGCAACCTCCTGAAATGAAAATGCTGCACCAACCAGCGTTGGTCGGCGATAGGCCGTGCGCAGGCGGGAGAGCGCCCGGTCGAAATAACCTTTGCCCATGCCGAGTCGATTGCCCTGCCGGTCAAAGCCAACCAGTGGCATGATGATCAGGTCCAGCATCTGGGGAGCAATCTGGTGCCTGGCATCCAGGGGTGGTTCAAGCAGACCCCAGCGGTTTCGCACCAGGACCTGCTCTTTGTTTTCAAACCGCTGAAAGACGAGCGGTGAGCGCCGGAAACGCTGGAGGCGATCAACCATCACTGGCAGAAAGCAGGTTTTACCGGCGTCCAGCGCAGCCATCATTAACGGCAAAACATCAATTTCGCCGTCGCTCGCCATGTAGAAGGCAAGGTTGCGTGCACGAAGGAATCGCAGGCTGGTCATCATGTTGCGGGTGAGGTCAGCAGCAGCCTGCCGACGCAGTGAAGCGGGCAGGGCCCGCCGGCGGGCGCGAAGGGTCTTGCGAGTCAAAAGATTCCCCGGATTGCCGCTGTCGGACAGGCCCTTGAACCCAGCGGTTCAAGGCGGTGGCCACTAACAGACAACAGGCTTCCCGCTTTCACGGACATGCACATCAGTCACGAAAAATGACCTCCTGGTTATCGCTTATAGGGTCGAGGACATATCGACTGGCAAACAACCCAGGGAACATTGGCTGATTATAGGGGATTCCGGCGCAAGAAACTAAGCATTCGACTGACGGTTGCTGGCACGCAGTCGGTCCAGGGCAGTGTCGAGTTTCATATTGAGGGAAGAAATTTCGCTGTCCTGGGCTTTGATAACACCTTCATTCTTGCGTGCCTCGGCCAGGAAGTCATTGGCAATGTTCAATGCGGCCATGACGGCAATTCTGTCCAGCCCAACCACACCCGACGCGGCCTTGATTTCCCGCATTTTCTCGTCGAGATAGCTGGCGGACTGCCGAAGGGCAGCCACTTCATCCACCTTGCAGTTGACCTGGTAGCTCTTGTCCAGGATGGAGACAGTCACGGTCTGCACATTGCTCATGGTCGGTGATCAGTCCTGCTCAAGAGATTTAAGCCGCATGATCATGGCTTCAACCTTGTTTTTGGCGAGTTCGTTTTTTTCCATCAGCCGGGTTCTCTCTCGCATAAGGTTGTCCCTGTCAGCCTCGGTCAGGGCGTGTTTGCGCTCGAGCTCGTCCATCAGTTGAATGAGTTCGTCAATCTTTGCTTCCAGATCTTTAATTTCCAAGGCTTTTTCCCGGGTCGTCCCGACGGCTACTATACGTCCCGCTCCGATTAAAGGTCAAACGTCACCGGTCGGCATGTTATCGTTAGCAAAAGTGGTTTGATCAACCCCGTTATGGCAAAAGTATCATTTGACGAACTGAAACGCTGGAGCGAGCGCCTTGGCATTCCACACCACCCGTCGGAGGTCCACGGCCTCATTGCGGGCTGGATATGCTCCGGTGCCAACTGGCAGCAGGATAGTGCGCGCGCCACCCTGGCAGGCTGGCTCGACGCGTCGATCGAAAGCGCTGACTTTGTCCTGCTGGAAGCCTTGCACAGTGAGGCACTGGCAGGGCTTGAAGATGATGATTTCGGGTTTCGCATCAAGATCCCGGACGACGCAGCGCCGTTGAACGAGCGAACCCGGGCGACCAGCCAGTGGTGTAGTGGATTCCTGGCCGGCTTTGGCATGACCGGGCGTTACCAGGAGCAGGATCTCAATGCGGATATCAGTGAAGTGTTTGCGGATCTGCAACAAATTTCCAGGGTGGTGGATGAGGTGCCCGATGATGACGAAAACGAGGCTGACCTGATCGAGATCGGGGAGTATGTTCGTATGTCTGCGTTGCTGATCTTTACAGAATGTGCCAACAAGGCAGTGCACTGATCACCAGGAGGCTTCCCCCAGGACCAGATCCAGGCCGGAAATGAAAACACCCAGAATTACACTGAAGGAATACGCGCGTCGGCGGCGTGAATTGATGGCGCTGATGGAGCCGGGCAGCATTGCAGTACTGCCGTCGGCCCTGCCTGCGCGGCGTAACGGCGATGTTGATCATGCCTACCGACAGGACAGCGACTTCCACTACCTCACCGGATTTGATGAACCCGAGTCGGTTTTTGTCCTGGTGCCCGGGCGCCCGCATGGTGAGGCCATTCTCTTTTGTCGTGAGCGGGACCCAACCCAGGAGATGTGGCACGGCAAAATTACCGGGCCGGAGCGGGCGATGCAGCTTTTTGGCATCGACGATGCGTTTCCGATTACAGATATCGACGACATACTCCCGGGCCTGATCGAAGGAAAAAACAAGCTGTACTACACCATGGGGGCCCAACCTGAATTTGATGCAAGGCTGATTCGCTGGGTCAAGAGTTTGAGCGGCAACCGGCAGTCAGGCGCGCGTCCACCGGGCGAATTCCTGGAGCTCGGTCGTTACCTGCACGAGTTACGGCTGTTCAAGAGTCCACTTGAAATCCAGGTGATGAGACATGGCGCTGAAATTACCGGCCGGGCCCACTGTCGCCTGATGGCAGAGACGGCGCCGGGGATCAAGGAATATCAGCTCGAAGCCGCGTTCCAACACGAACTCGTGATGCAGGGTGCAAGGTCCACGGCTTACCCTTCGATTGTCGGCAGCGGCGAGAATGCCTGTATCCTGCATTATGTTTCCAACGACCAGACCTTGAAGTCAGGTGACCTGGTGCTGATAGATGCCGGGGGTGAGTACGAGTATTACGCCAGCGACGTGACACGAACCCTGCCAGTCTCGGGCACCTTCAGTGAGGCGCAGAAAGAAGTTTACGAGGTTGTGCTGCTGGCGCAGGAGGCGGCCATCAATGAGGTAAAGCCGGGCAACCACTGGAACCAGCCGCATGAGGCCGCAGTGGCTGTGCTTACCGAGGGTCTGGTCAGGCTGGGACTGCTGATGGGCACTGTGCCTGAACTCATCGCGGCGGAAGCCTACAAGGCGTTTTATATGCACAGGACGGGGCACTGGCTGGGCCTCGATGTCCATGATGTGGGCGAGTACCGGGTCGATGATGAATGGCGGGTGTTTGAGCCCGGGATGGTGACAACCATTGAACCGGGGTTATACATTTCGGACACCGCAGACAATGTCCCTGCCCGCTATCGCGGCATTGGGATCCGAATTGAAGACGATGTCCTTGTCACGCGGGATGGCAACGAGGTGCTGACCGCGGCCATTCCCAGAACCGTTGCAGAAATCGAAGCCAGCATGAAAGGAACAAGACATGCCGCTGCAAACTGATGTGCTGGTTATTGGCGGCGGCCTGGTGGGCCTGTCACTTGCGGCAGCACTCGCGCCAGGCCGGCTGTCGGTGGTGCTGGCGGATGCGCAGGCGCTGCCGCCCTTTGATGCCAATCGGACAACCACGGTCACCGGTGCCAGTCTGCAGTCAGGGTTTGATGCCCGGGTGAGTTCAATTAATCCCGCTTCCCGGCAGTTCCTGCAACGTATTGGCGGCTGGCCGGAGCAGCGCATAGCACCGTTCACCCATATGGTTGTCATGGACGCGCGTGGTACGGGCCGACTGTCTTTTGATGCCACCGAAGCGGGCAGTGACCGGCTCGGCGACATTGTTGAAAACGGCAATATACTGCAGGCGCTTGATGCTGCTGCCCGGGCCGGTGGTGTGGAAATGCGCCGTGGCCTGGCTGTTAGCGAGGTCGTGCGCCAGCCGGATGGTTACCGGGTAACTTTCGAAGATGGCAGCACCATTGAGTGCCAGTTGCTGGTGGGTGCTGATGGCGGTAATTCTGTGGTGCGGGCCGCGAGCGGCTTGCGCACCCTGGACTGGCAGTATGGTCAGGATGCGGTGGTATCAACCATTCTGACCACCAGGCCCCATGCCCATACGGCAAGACAGTGGTTTACCGAGACCGGCCCGCTGGCGTTCCTGCCATTGCCTGACAATGACAGCAGGCTCTCTTCCATTGTCTGGTCATCCAGTGAGGCAAAAGCGCTGCTTGCCCAGGACGACGCGGCCTTTTGTGCGTCGCTGACCCGCGCAAGCGAAGGTGAACTCGGGGCGGTGCTGGCCGTGGACAGGAGATTCAGCTTCCCGCTCCGGCAGCAGCATGCCATCACCTATGTGGCAGAACACCTGGCGCTGATTGGTGATGCGGCTCATACAATCCACCCGCTCGCTGGCCAGGGTGCAAACCTGGGCCTGGCGGATGCGAACACCCTGGCCCGGGTGCTGGCAGATATCCGGTTTACCGATGAGGCGCCCGGCGATCTGGCGGTCCTGTCCCGCTACCAGCGCGAGCGAAGGCCCCAGAACCTGCTGATGACCGGACTCATGGAATTCCTGAAGCGCATTTATGCACTTGATGATCCAGCCGTCGGCTGGCTCCGGAATATGGGATCACGGACGTTCAACCGCAATGTAATGCTGAAGCGAATGTTGATTCGTGGCGCCAGTGGCGGCTAGCCGTTGGACCCGCCAGCCTGGTCATGGGCATACAATTGTTTTCACGTCCCGGCTGAACGTATCTCACTGTCCCGGCGTGGGGTAAACCGATAGAATACCGGGTTTACATAAAGCGACGATTTGTCTATGGGTGAAAAGACCCCCATCTATCCCCAGCACCTTGAAGCGGGCGCAAAGATTGTCGACTTTGGCGGCTGGGACATGCCAATCCATTATGGTTCCCAGATCGAAGAGCATCATGCCATCCGACAAAAGGTGGGCGTCTGTGACGTCTCCCACATGACGGTCGTGGATGTGCGGGGCAGTGATGCCGAGGCCTATCTGCTTCACCTGATTTCCAATGACGTGCGCCGACTGGATGTTAATGGCAAGGCACTCTACAGCGGTATGCTGAACGAATCTGGTGGTGTGCTCGATGATCTTATTGTGTATCGGGATGACCCCGGCTACCGGGTGGTGGTGAACTGTGCAACCCGGGAGAAAGACCTGAAGTGGATGCAGGCAGTGGCTGCCAGCTTTTCAGTTGAGGTCACGGAGCAGCCGTCGCTGGCGATCCTGGCTGTCCAGGGTCCGGACAGCCTGAAAAGCATTCCACGGATCGCTGAGGTGGCCGCGTCGCTGAAACCCTTTACCAGCGTCAGGCAGGGAGACTGGTTCATTGCCCGTACCGGCTATACCGGTGAACCCGGTATCGAAGTGATCCTCCCCGGGACCGAAGCAGTACAACTCTGGTCTGAACTTATGGCAGCAGGTGTAGCGCCCGTTGGCCTTGGCGCAAGGGACACGCTCCGGCTTGAAGCGGGGATGAATCTCTATGGCAGTGACATGGATGAGAGTGTTACACCGCTCGAATCCAACATGGCATTTACGGCGGTCCTCGAGAACCACAGTTTTGTGGGTTCGGAGGCACTTCGGGCACAGCTGGCAGCGGGTGTGCCCAGGGAACTGATCGGGTTGGTCATGGTGGACCGGGGAGTGTTGAGATCGCATTACCCGGTATTCAGCGCAGACCTGCAGGTAGGGGAAATCACGAGCGGTGCCTTTTCCCCGACCCTGGGTCACTCGATTGCGCTGGCCAGGGTAACAAGCGGCGTGTCGGGGCCGCTCCACGTGGAGATTCGCGGCAAGAAACTGCCTGTGTATCGCGTTAAATTGCCATTTGTGCGTAATGGCAAACGCGTATACAAGCCCATCGATAACATAGGTTGAGATAGCAAGAGGACTGAAAATGGCTGAAATTCCCGGAGATCTGCGGTTTGCCGAATCCCACGAGTGGGCCAGGGTTGAAAGTGACGGTACTGTGACAGTGGGTATCTCGGATCATGCGCAGGATGCGCTGGGTGACGTGGTCTTTGTTGAGTTACCTGAACTGCACGCTGAGGTTGCTGCAAAGGGTGAGGCCGGTGTTGTCGAATCGGTCAAAGCCGCATCGGACATCTACGCGCCAATTGCGGGCACCATCATCGCCGTCAACGAGGTGCTGGAAGAAGCGCCGGAAACAGTCAACGAATCACCCTATGACCTGGGCTGGTTTTTCAAGCTGAAACCACTTGACCTCACAGAGATGGAGAGCCTGATGTCCCCGGCGGACTACGAGACATTTTGCGAGAACGAAGACAGCCACTAGCGATTGCCGGGGCCAGGCTAGAGTCAGTGCGCCACCCGCGCTGACCGCCTTGCGTCTTCTAACAATATCCAGCAGGGGCGTGCGCCAATCGGGATCTACCGGCAGGTGCCCTGGTCACTTTGGGTAGCAGGATTAACCAGAGGTAAGAGTATGTCATTTATTCCACATACACCGGAAGACGTCAGGGTTATGCTGGACGTCATTGGCGTGGATTCGATTGAAACGCTGTTTGACGAGATTCCGGCTGAGCTGAAGACCGGCCGGCTGAACAATACGCCCACGGCGATATCCGAAATGGAAATGTTGCGCCTGATGAACGAGCGCGCGGCGATGGACGAGGTTGCACTCTCGTTTATGGGTGCAGGTGCCTACCAGCATCATATCCCGAGTGCTGTCTGGGACCTGGTCGGCCGCGGTGAATTCATGACGGCTTATACCCCCTATCAGGCCGAGGCGAGCCAGGGCACCCTGCAGGTGATCTACGAGTTCCAGACCATGATGGCACGGCTGACGGGTATGGACGTGTCCAACGCAAGTGTCTACGAGGGTGGTTCTGCATTGGCGGAAGCGGTACTCATGGCGGTTCGGGCGAATCGAAAATCCAGGAGCCACACCATCCTGTGTCCCGGGACGGTTCATCCCGGCTATATCTCAGCAACCCGGAACATCGTGCGTAACCAGGGACTCGACCTCGAGATCCTGCCCTGGGACGACACAACCGGCACGATGGATGTGGATGCCATGATCAAATCGGCAACAGGGGACTATGCGGCATTTGTCATCCCCTATCCCAATTTTTTTGGTTGTATAGAGGCGGTCGACCGCATGACCGACTGGGCGCATGAGCAGGGTGCGCTGGTCATCGGGGTCGTCAATCCGACAGCACTGGCGCTGCTACGTCCGCCCGGTGAGTGGGGGCAGACGGGTGCGGATATTGTTGTCGGCGAGGGCCAGCCACTCGGCATCCCGGTCTCCTCGGGTGGCCCCTACTGTGGTTTCATGACCTGCCGCAAGGACATTGTCCGGCAGATGCCCGGCCGGATAATTGGCAGGACCCTGGACCTTGACGGCAAGACCGGTTTTGCCCTGACGCTGCAGGCCCGTGAACAGCATATCCGGCGCGCCAAGGCGACTTCCAATATCTGTACCAACCAGGGGTTGCTGATGACAGCCGCAACCATCTACATGAGTTTGCTGGGGGATGAGGGGCTTTCATCGGTTGCGAGCCAGTGTCACCAGGGTACGCGCATGCTGGTGGATGCCGTCACGAATATCAGCGGCGTCAGTCGCCGGTTCAGCGCGCCTGTGTTCCACGAGGTGGTCCTCGAGTTGCCCGTCAAGGCGAGCGATGTGGTCTATCGGATGTTCGATCGGGGAATCCTCGCGGGTTACGACCTGGGTCAGCTTGCGCCCGGGCTTGCCAACTGTCTGTTGACCAATGTCACCGAGTGCAAGACGGCTGCTGATATCGAGCGTTTTGCCACTGAGCTGGCCGCCGTCCTGGGAGAAATGTCATGCTGATTTTTGAGATTGGAAGTGAAGGGCGTGGCGCGCGTGCGCAATACAAGCCGGAAAAATACGGGAGCGAAATTCCCGCTGACATGCTGAGAAGCGCGCCGGCGGGTTTGCCGGCAGTCTCGGAGCTCCAGGTGGTGCGGCACTATACTAACCTTTCCAGGAAAAATTTCTCCATTGATGGGCAGTTCTACCCGCTGGGGTCCTGCACCATGAAATATAACCCGCGCGGTGCGCATCGCGCGGCGAGCATTCCGGGTTTCCTGAATCGGCATCCGCTGGCGCCCGAGCGTTTCAGCCAGGGATTTCTGGCCTGCATGTATGAACTCCAGGAGTATCTCAAGGACGTAACCGGTATGCGTGCGGTGTCGCTGACACCCATGGCTGGGGCCCAGGGCGAATTTGCCGGTGTTGCCATGATTCGCGCTTACCACGAAAAGCGGGGCGACATTGAACGCAACGAAATTCTGATCCCAAGTGCTGCCCACGGGACCAATCCTGCAACTGCTGTGATGTGTGGTTACAAGGTGCGTGAGGTTGATGTCGACCGGGATGGCGACGTTGACCTGGCTGCGCTCAAGGCAGCGGTGGGTCCGCAGACAGCCGGGCTGATGATGACAAATCCGTCAACCTGTGGGGTATTCGAACGCAAGGTCCAGGAGATAGCCAGCGTGGTTCATGACGCGGGTGGGCTGCTCTACTACGACGGTGCGAATCTGAATGCAATTCTTGGCAAGGTGCGTCCGGGCGACATGGGCTTTGATGTCCTTCACATGAACCTTCACAAGACCTTTGCGACTCCCCATGGTGGCGGCGGTCCAGGCGCCGGCCCGGTGGGTGTGGGTCCAAGACTGGAACCGTTTATCCCGACGCCAATTGTTGGTCGACGTGAACAGGATGGGGACACCTTCTACTACTGGATGGGCAAGGACGAGATTCCTGACAGCATTGGAAACCTCTCGGCGTTTATGGGGAATGCCGGTATTCTCCTGCGTGCTTATGCGTATGCACGCATGTTGGGACGCGAGGGTATGCATCGGGTCGGGGAGTACGCGACCCTGAATGCCAACTATATGGCACGACGCCTGGAACAGGCTGGCTTTAAGCTTGCCTATCCCTCGCGCCGGGCCACGCACGAGTTTATCGTGACCTTGTCGAGGGAATCGAAAGAGCTTGGAGTCAATGCAATGGATTTTGCCAAGCGTCTGCTGGATTACGGGTACCACGCGCCGACAACCTATTTTCCGCTGTTGATTCCGGAATGCCTGCTGATTGAGCCAACCGAAACAGAAACCAGGGAAGAGATTGATGGCTTTGTTGCCGCGATGACAAGCATCCTGGATGAGGCCCGTACCTGTCCCGAAAAAGTCCAACAGGCCCCAAGCACCATGCCGGTGAAACGTCTGGATGACGTCAAGGCAGCCCGCGACCTTGACCTGGTCCATACGCCGGGCTGATGCAATCAGGGTGCGGCGGTCGGGTATTGCAGCAGTCTGGAGAACTCTTCCAGCTGGTGGCTGATCGCTGACATCATCAGTGGCAGGCGAGCGAGTTCCTGCTCTGCCGGGTTTTCCTCGGTCAAGGCTTGCTCGGCCCGGGCCAGCGTTTCCTGAAGATCAGCAGCGGTTGACGGGGACAGGTCTTGCAGGACACCGGCAAGGGGTGTTTCGGGCGCAAGCAACACGCGCAGGGTCTGCACCTGGGCCGCCAGGGTCTCCCGTGAAGTCTGGCTGAATTCCGCATGTCCCCGATCGGCGTCCACAATCAGTGCTGCCTGCTGAAAGCCTTCCTGGGCGGCCATTCGTGTTGTCCTGAGTATTGTCTCAAGCAGGGTAGTCGGCTCCTCTCGGCCGGCATTTCCCGGGATGGCCAGGTTGGCAATCCTGTCTGTCAGTGCCTCGGTGACCAGTGAGAAGAGCTGCCGCCTGCGCATTACGGTCTCGTCCAGCTCAGGGTCGTCACCGCCGGGGTTGGAGACAAAGTCTGTGACCGGCCTGACGAACGCATAGTATTCCAGTGGATGATAACCAAGGCTCACCTCCCCGGGATCCGTGATGCCGTGTTGCCCGGCAATAGTCGCCGCATCTATGGTGAGAGTGGGATCGTTCACAATCCCGCTTTCCGGATAGCCGTCGAGTGAATCGAGGAATCCTGGCTCCATGGGCCATGCGTCAACCTCAAAGAGCAATTCGACGTCAGCACCAAATGGCGGCAGTACGCGAAGAGAGGCAAACGCCAGGTGTGCTTCCCGCCAGGCGGTTTGCAGCAGAAGTCGGTTTTCTGCATCGGGCGCAGCCAGAAAAGCTTCTGCGGCCCGGCGTAACCCGGCATTGGTGACCCCGACGTGATCGAGTTGCCGCCGGACCAACACATCAACCTGGCTGCCGATCTGCGCCTCGTCGGCGCTACCCGGGGAAAAGGCCGGTACCTGGGGTTCAGGCTCAGGGGGTCGATCGCAGCCAGACAGGGTAATGCAGGCCAGTGATGCCAGAATCAGTCGCGAAGCGAAATGATGGGCCATTTGCGTGCCTTGGCGATTTCTCGCAATCGTGGATCCGGGTCTACGGCGGTTGGATGGTCAGCCAGCTCAAGCATTGGCAAATCGTTCCTGGAGTCAGAGTAGCAGTAGCTGTCCACAAGCGACTCCCCGGTTTGCGCCAGCCACTGGTGGATGCGGGTTACTTTCCCTTCCCGAAAGCTGGGGACACCACTGATGTTTCCGGTATAGCTGCCGTCACTCATTTCAGGCATGGGTGCAATCAGTTGGGTAATGCCAAACAACGCCACAATGGGGGCCGTAATGAATTCGATGGTTGCTGTCACCACCAGCAGGCTGTCACCCCGGGTGCGGTGCGATTCAATAAGCTCCAGCGCGCGGGGGAGAATTTGTGGCCTGATTTTCTCATCAATAAACTCGGCCCGGAGCGACAGCAGGTCAGGCAGGGGTCTAGCTGCAAGAACGGAGCAGGAGAATTTGTAATAGGCATCGACATCCAGCCTGCCCGCCTTGTAGTCCTCATAGAAGGCCGCGTTCAATGCGCGGTGCTGGTCCGGATCAACCAGTTTTCTGTCGGCAACAAAGTCACCCCAGGCATGGTCACTGTCGATACCGATCAGGGTTTCGTCCAGGTCAAAAATTGCAAGCGCCAATTGGTGTTTCTCCACAAGGGGGCGCTTTCACTTGATTGCCGTGCGCCAGTGATTCAGCGACAATGATTTCAAAGTCGCGATGACGCCGTCAACAGACATTAATGTTTTCTGCCGGGAATGATGCTGGCGGTGGTGCCGGGCCAGGGGCCAGTTGAAACTGGTTTGCTGGCATCGGGTGTGCTTTGGCGAATGGGTCCTGGCATGCGACTATGGGTCAGGTAGCAGTGGACTAAATTCAGGATTTCCGTTTGCGGGTTTTGCATTGAGGGATTGACGTTGATTGATTCGGACGGTTATCGACCGAATGTGGGCATTATCGTGGCCAACCATCAGGGCCAGGTACTCTGGGCAAGGCGGGTCGGGCAGCAGGATGCCTGGCAGTTTCCCCAGGGTGGTATCAAGGACCGGGAAAGTCCTGAAGAGGCGCTGTACCGTGAACTCAAGGAGGAGGTGGGACTCCTGCCCGAGGCCGTTGAGATTGTTGGTAGTACGCGGGGATGGCTCCGATATAAACTGCCCCGAAGACTGCTGCGCCAGAACAACTCGAGTTTTGTTGGCCAGAAACAGCGCTGGTTCCTGCTCAAGATGCTGGCTGACGACGGGGAAGTCTCATTTGATCACTCCCCCACGCCGGAATTCGACTTCTGGCAATGGGTGAGTTACTGGTACCCGCTGGGTCAGGTAGTGCCCTTCAAGCGGGACGTTTATCGAAGGGCAATGAAGGAACTCGCACCTTACCTGTCCCGGTGTCTCTCGCGCGAGTAGAGGTTCCAATGCTCGAAACGCTTCGCCGGGTCATACAGGAAGTGAATGCCGCGCGTGATCTGCCAACCGCGCTTGATATCATTGTTGATCGTGTCCAGTCTGCCCTCGGAACAGAAGTCTGTTCTGTCTACCTGCTCAACGAGGATCGCAGCAAGTACGTGTTCATGGCAACGCGTGGGCTGAACCGGGACGCGGAAGGCCGGGTTACGCTTGACCTGCATGAGGGACTGGTTGGGCTGGTTGGTGAGCGCGCCGAACCGATAAATCTCGAAAATGCACCCCAGCATCCCCGTTACCATTACGTCCAGGAGGTGGGCGAAGATCCGTTCAACGCCTTCCTGGGTGTCCCGATCATTCATCATCGCAAGGTGCTTGGTGTGCTGATTGTGCAGCAGATGGCCGCGCGCCGGTTTGATGAGGGTGAAGAAGCATTCATGATTACGCTCTCGGCCCAGCTTGCCGGTGTGATAGCGCACGCCAGGGCAACCGGGAGCCTGCGGATGAAAGCGGACAAGGACTCGCTGCCCGCCGCCAGCCGGTTCAGTGGTAAACCGGGTTCGCCGGGTGTGTCGATCGGGACTGCCGTGGTGGTGTATCCGGAGGCAGATATCTATACCGTGCCGGAGAGACCGGCTGTTGATATCAAGGGAGAAATCAGCCAGCTCCGCCTTGCCGTGGATGAGACACGGGCGGAAATCCGGAACATGGCAGAAAAGCTCAGCGGCCGCCTGCGACCGGAAGAACTTGGCCTGTTCGAGGCTTACGTCCACATGCTTGACGATACGGCCATTACCGGCGAGGTGGTTACACTGATTGAAGGTGGGCTCTGGGTGCAGAGCGCTCTGCGCCAGGTGATTGAAACACATGTCGACAGCTTCCAGGCGATGGAAGACGCCTATATGCGGGAGCGCGGCAGTGACGTGCTTGACCTGGGTGCCCGGGTGCTGGCCAAGCTGCAGTCCAGGGAGGAAAAACGCAGGTCTTATCCGGAAGACACTGTGCTGGTCGCCGATGACCTGACGCCGGGCATGGTTGTTGAAGTGCCGCGATCTCACCTGAAAGGGCTGGTATCAGTCAAAGGGTCACCCAGTTCCCATGTTGCCATTCTGGCGCGGGCAATGGATCTGCCAACCGTGGTGGGTGTCGAAGACCTCCCAGTTTCACTGGTTGAAGACAAGCCGATTGTGGTTGATGGTTTCCAGGGTATTGTGATCACGCATCCCAGCGCAGAACAGGTTTCCCTTTACCGGGAAGTCGTTCGCCAGGAAGCCGAGCTCAATCGGGGCCTGGAGGGACTCAAGGATGAAAAATGTATCACGCCGGACGGCCACAGGGTGCTGCTCTGGGTCAATACAGGTCTCATGGCGGATGTGGCCCGTTCGCTGGATCGTGGTGCGGAAGGCGTGGGGCTTTACCGTACCGAGATACATTTCATGATGAACGACCGTTTTCCCACCGAAGAAGAACAGCGAGTGATCTATCGGGAACACCTCCAGGCATTTGCGCCGAGGCCGGTCACCATGCGCACGCTGGATGTCGGCGGAGACAAGGCGCTGCCCTATTTTCCCATTCACGAGGAAAACCCTTTCCTGGGCTGGCGTGGCGTGCGCATCAGTCTTGATCATCCGGAACTGTTCCTGTCCCAGGTGCGCGCGATGATCCGGGCTAACGAGGGCATTGATGCCTACCTGCGCATCATGGTCCCCATGGTCAGCAGCGTGGCTGAGGTGGATGAGGTTCAGCGACTGATCAGCCAGTGTTACCGGGAACTGGTTGAGGAAGGTGTTGAAGTTGAGATGCCTGATGTCGGGGTGATGATTGAGGTGCCCGCGGCGGTTTACCAGGCGCGGGACATTATCAAGCGGGTTGACTTCCTGTCCGTTGGCAGCAATGACCTGATCCAGTACATGCTGGCGGTCGACAGGAACAACGCCCGGGTCGCTGAACTTTATCAGGAGTTTCACCCGGCGGTACTCCATGCGTTGCGGGACGTGGTGAACGCGACACATGCCGAGAAAAAATACCTGGGGATCTGTGGCGAGATGGCCGGTAATCCGACGGCGGCAGTGCTGCTGATGGCAATGGGGTTTGATGTCCTTTCCATGAACTCGACCAACCTGTTGATGGTGAAGGCGGTACTGCGTTCGATTGAAATGGCCAAGGCGAAGCGGATTCTTTCCAAAGTGCTGAAAATGGATAATGCTGTTCTTATCCGGAATTATGTCGAAGGCCAGTTGCGCAAGGCCGGGCTTGGCCAGATTGTGCGTACCAAGGCCATCCAGTAGACAGGTTACACCCGATGGCCAGTCCCAGGGCCTGATTGGCACTTGCTATTTTTTTTCTCCACTGGCAGCCCACTATGCCATCGCAGTAACCCTTGTCGCATGGCGCGGGCGATACCATGAGTTCTTGAGCCCTGTAGCAGAAGCGCAGACGAGACCATCCATGGCATTGTCCCCGACAGGCATCAGGCTGAGGCATTCGTCTTCGGGATCGCCGAGTCGTTCGCGAGCCTTTTGAGGTAATGCGCAACGTGCAATGCGATGGAGCTGCATCGAGCGGAGCAGTTATTGATTTCCTGATGTCTTGTCCCGCTGCAGGTCCGGTCTTGCAATGAATACTTCCTTCGGCGAGCTATCTATCGCCAATCAGGGGAAAGCGATAGCGGAGGCCGGACGCACCTGTTGGGGGGGTGAGAGTGGATTGATCTCCCTGTACGTCGCCTGCATTTGCCACTCCCCCGGGGTAACCCAGGTGAATAACAGCCGTCGCCTGTCACGTTTCGTGTGGCTTATCCGTCAGGAAGGGTAAAGATTCAATGCAGGAGATTTTTGATGTCAATGATCAGCACAACCGGTCCGCTGGCAGCGGGACAGAACATTGAGCGGCGACTCTCCCGTGTTCAGGCAGTGGCAGGGTCGCTGTTTTTTCTGTTTCTTGTCATGCATCTCAGCAATATCGCCATTGCACCACTCGGTGCCGAGGCGTTTAACGGTTACCAGGCCAAGCTGCGAAAAATCTACCAGCAGCCAATCCTTGAGCTGGTGCTGGTTATCCTGCCGCTCGTGGTTCACGTCGCTGCCGGGATATCTCTGGCGGTACTGCGCCGTGGCCGTCGGGGCAGGCGTGCGCTGCGCCAGCGTGTCCATACCTGGGCGGGCGTGTTTCTCAGTCTGTTTATTGTTGAGCACGTGACCGCAACCCGCGGGGTCTCCTATTTCCTGGGTGCTTATCCCGGATTCGAAGGTGTGGCTTTCACCTTCTGGTGGGCACCGGCCTACTTCTATCCCTACTACTTTCTGTTGGCTTTGGCCGGGTTTTACCATGGTACTCAGGGTGTGCGGATACTGCTGGCGCGAGTTGGTGTGGTGACGAGGGCGAAGTACCAGGTGCCAATGACCCTGGTCGCCGCCGTGTGGATAGCTGTGGTGTTGCTGGCGCTCGGTGGTCACTTGTTTGAAATTGGTAATCCGATCGACAATGACTATGCTCGAACCTATGCAGAGTTATTTGACCTGGACCTGAGTCAATGAAGGTTGGTAATCCACATGGCCGAGTGTTCGAAGCAAACCGTTCACGCCTGAACGGGCTTGCGTATCGGATGCTGGGATCCCTCTCTGAGGCAGAAGATGTCGTGCAGGATGCCTATCTGCGATGGCGGCTGGTCCGGCTTGCTGATGTGGCGTCACCCTCCGCTTTCTTGACAACGGTTGTTTCAAGGCTCTGTGTTGACAGACAGCGGCGCCGGAAAGTCGAGAAAGCGATTTACCAGGGGCCCTGGTTGCCAGAGCCCCTTGGCGAAACAGCGGTAGATGGCCTCAATGACCCGGCCAAACAGCATGAACAACGAGAGTTCCTGTCCATGGGATTTATGGTGTTGCTCGAAAGACTGACACCACTTGAACGTGCGGTGTTCGTCTTGCGGGAGGCGTTTGATTTTGAGCATGAACAAATAGCGGCAGTATTCAATATCAAGGGTGCCTACTCGCGTCAATTGTTACGACGCGCTCGTCAGAGGCTCCAGGTGGATGACCTGGATGATCTGGCGGCCGACCCCACACCGGTAGTGGAACAGTTCCTGGCGGCGGCAGCGAGCGGTGACATGGACCGGTTGAAGGCGCTGTTGACCGAAGATGTTGTGGCCTTCACTGACGGTGGGGGGCGTGCGACTGCGGCATTGATTCCGCTCGTAGGTCGCGACCGGGTGTTGACGGTGGTGCTGCATCTGTTGGGTAAAGAGAAGAACCTGACACTTGCCTGGCGCCGGGTGAATGGTGCCCCCGGACTGGTTTCTTATGAAGGCAGCAAGGTGAGCTCCACACATTCTTTTACTGTGCGAGACGGCCGCATCCACCGGATCTTCAGCATGCGTAACCCGGGCAAGATGAGTTTTATCAAGTAGCGCCGCGCCAGGGATTCATCAAGGCCGGCCGCCTTACACCAGTCTTCCCAGCGGGACTGGGCGTCACGGGTCTCGTCCAGCATGGTCGAGACCTCCCGTGGCTTCAGAGAGGAGACGCTTTTGGTAAGGTCGTCCTGGTTCAGCACGCGGTACGATTTGGTGTGGCGTGCGATCTGACAGGTGGTTGATGATTACCTAACCCTCGATCAAAAACTGATGAACCCGGTCCGGTTCACCCATGGGGCCAAAGTTGCGCTCCTCAAACTCGATGGACCCATCCACCCTGATGCGGACAACCGTTGATGCGCTGGTTCCGTAGGTTTCTGTTGCAATAAAACGCTGCGAAAAGGCGCTGCCATCACCCCGACAGGCCAGCAGGGCAAACAGGTCCTCGCGGGGATATCCGGCCGCTGCAAGGCTGTTGAACTGGCGGCGACCGTCAACCACCTTGGGCCAGTCGCAATCCAGTAACTGGTTCGAGAGACCATAAGTGCCGGGCGATAGAGCCCTGATTTTGCCCTCCCGGTTGCTGTAGTAGGTTGTCTCCTCGCCGTCACTCAGGATCAAATTAAAACCGCGGAAATTGTTGCGCTGCGTGTCGATATTCGTCAGGTAGGCAGTGGGGTTGAGCGATGAGTTCAGGAATCCGGCGGTCAGTTCACCCCTGGAGAGTGGCGGCAGTGGCCTGGGGGGATCTTCCCGGAAGTTGGTGACAGCGGCAAATCGCCCGGATCGGGTTACGCCAAGCCATGTGCCACCGGCCTGCAGATCGCGGCCGGCCAGGACATTGGGGTGATCCTGCCAGAATGCCGCCTGGGCGGTGGGTCGCGCATAGTGCTCGTCGCGATTGGCGGCAACAACCAGCAGGGTGTCGTCATCGGGCCTGACGGCAACAAAAATGAGGCACATGGCAAAAGGTTTTGTGTGATCGCAGGATGAAAAGTTTATCAGAGTCGCAACATCCGGGATAATGCGCCTTTCCTACCGGCACACCGATATGTGGAACTACCCGGATATAGATCCCGTTGCCATCAGTCTTGGCCCCCTCAGCATTCACTGGTATGCACTCAGTTACATGGTAGGTATTGCCATCACCTGGTGGCTGGTCGGGTATCGTGCGCGACACCGGCCGGACCTGGACTGGAATCCCGAGCAGATCTCGGACCTTGTATTCTACGGGGTGCTGGGTGTGATTGTGGGTGGGCGCCTGGGCTATGTGCTCTTCTACAACCTGCCGGTACTGGCTGCAGACCCGTTGTCGCTCTTTCGTATCTGGGAAGGCGGCATGTCATTCCACGGTGGTATGCTGGGGGTGCTGGTGGGTATGTACCTGTACGCCCGCTGGCATGGACGACACTTTTTCCAGATAACAGATTACATTGCGCCCGCCATACCGATTGCGCTGGGCTGTGGCAGGCTCGGTAATTTTGCCAATGGGGAATTGCCGGGCCGGGTGACTGATTTACCCTGGGCGCTGGTTTATCCCGGGGATGTGGTTGGCCGGCATCCGTCATCGCTCTACCAGTTTGTGCTTGAAGGGATTGTGCTGTTTGCACTGATGTGGGTTTACAGCAATCGGCCGCGTCCGATGATGGCTGTTTCCGGCCTGTTTCTGCTAGGGTACGGCAGTCTCAGGATAGTCGCAGAATTTTTCCGGGAGCCGGACGCACATATCGGGTTTATCGCCTGGGGTTGGGTGACGGTCGGGCAGACCCTGTCCCTGCCAATGGCACTGGCTGGTGCGGGCATGATGGTATTTGCCTATCGCTCGGCAACAGCAGGACCGTCGGTTGTGGCGCCAAATCCTCCGTCGACAACTAAACCGGTGCGGCCACCAAATCGAAAAAAGAAGAAGGTAAAGCATGATAATTGAACCGAAAATCAAGGGGTTTCTCTGCACCACAGCACATCCGGCGGGGTGTGAGGCGGATGTCCTGGCGCAGATTGAGCATGTCAGGTCCAAAGGCGAGCTGCAGGGTGGACCAAAACGTGTCCTGGTTATAGGCGCGTCGGGCGGCTATGGGCTGGCTTCGCGTATCAGTGCGGCGTTCGGGAGTGGTGCCAGTACCATCGGCGTGTTCTTCGAACGGCCGGCGGCAAACAATCGCACGGCCTCAGCCGGCTGGTACAAGTCGGCTGCTTTCACGCGCCTGGCTGAAGCAGCGGGCCTCTATGCCAGGAACATTAATGGCGACGCCTTCAGTGATGAGATCAAGTCGCTCACGATTGACCTGATCAAACAGGATCTTGGCCAGGTGGATATGGTGGTCTATTCACTGGCAGCGCCAGCCCGGCAGATGCCGGATGGCACCCTGGTCAAGAGTACCCTGAAGCCAATTGGTGAACCCTTTGAAGGCGGTACAATTGACTTTAAGAGCGGTGAGATGCGTTCCATCAGTCTTGAACCGGCCAGCCAGGAGGAAATTGATGACACGGTAAAGGTGATGGGTGGTGACGACTGGGAGAGGTGGATCACGGCATTGCTGGCAGCAGGCGTACTGGCCGAGGGCTGCATTACTACCAACTACACCTACCTGGGTAGCGAAGTGACCTGGCCTATCTACTACCACGGCACCATCGGACGCGCCAAGAACGATCTCGACCGTGCCGCCGGGGCGCTGGCTGAGCCCATGGCGAGCGTCGGGGGACACGCTTACATTGCGGTGATGAAAGGACTGATGACCCAGGCCGCGTCTGCAATTCCCGGTATGGCTATCTACCTGTCGCTCCTCTTCAAGGTGATGAAGGCCAGAGGTACTCACGAGGATTGTATTGAGCAGACCACCCGGCTTTTCCACGAACAGCTGTTCGGCGGTGGTGAGATGCGGCTGGATGAGTCTGGCCGAATCAGGATGGATGAACTTGAACTTGATCCGGCAGTGCAGGACGAGGTGAAAGCGCTCTGGCCCCAGGTCACCACCGAAAACCTGGCTGAATTGACTGATTTTGAGGGATACAGGGCGGCTTTCCTGCGAATGCACGGTTTTGGTTTACCGGGCGTGGACTATGCCGCTGATGTAGAGCCTGATGTCGGGATGCCACTCGTAAATCCTGCCAGCTGACACTTAGAGCACTCATATGACTGACAAGCTGTACAACTCGACTTTCCTGCGCGCCTGCCGGGGTGAACCCACGGATTACACACCTGTCTGGCTCAATCGGCAGGCGGGTCGATATATGCCCGAATACCACCAGGTGAAAGGCAGCACACCCAGCCTCGAATTCTTCAAGACACCTCACCTGGCAGCCCAGGCGACCTGTGACGCCCAGCGAATCCTGGGTGTTGATGCGGCCATCATGTTTGCCGACCTGCTGCCGATTCTGGAACCCATGGGGCTCCACCTGGATTATCTGCCGGGTGTTGGACCCAACATCGACAACCCGGTGCGAACGCCTGCTGACGTCGATTCGATCCGGGTGGAGAAGACCGCGGAATCCATGCCTTACATCGGGGAAGTTATCCGGCTGATCCGGGCCGAGTTGCCGTCCGACATTCCGTTGATTGGGTTTGGTGGCGCACCCTTCACGCTGGCTTCCTATGCCATCGAAGGTAAAGGGTCGCGCAACTACGTGTTTGTCAAACAGATGATGTATGGCGACTCGGGGGCCTGGTACGAGCTGATGTCCCGAATTACCGATTGTGTTATCGACTACATGAACTACCAGATTGAGTCTGGCGTGCAGGCGGTACAACTCTTTGATTCCTGGGTTGGCTGCCTGTCACCGGCAGATTACCGGGAGTATGTATTGCCGCATACCCGGCGGATGCTGGCAGCGATCGGCGGCCGGGTGCCGGTGATCCACTTTGGAACCGGCAATCCTGCACTGGCACCGCTGATGGCGGAGGCAGGCGGAGACGTGCTGGCGCTTGACTGGCGCGCCCCGCTCATGGAGACCTGGGATTCAACCGGTGTGAAAGCAGTCCAGGGGAACCTTGATCCCATTATCCTTTGCGCCACGCGGGAGGCTGTGATCAACAAGGCAACCGCGTTGCTGGACGAGGTGAACGGGCGGCCGGGACATATCTTCAACCTGGGTCACGGCATTATTCCCGAGACACCGGTCGACAACGTCAAGGCGCTGGTGGACTGTGTGCAGAACCATCGCCGCAGCAGTTGATGGGTTGACCCTGTTGCGGTGCGGTCCGGCCGCTACCAGGGCTCGGGATCCGCTCGCTTGGCGGCTTTCATGCCCTCGTCGGTATCACCCACTTTCCAGTAGCAGCTGATGTAGGTATGGGTTTTTGGCACACCTTTTTCGGTGCGGAAGTACTGACGCAGGGTCCGGGAGGCGCTGAATTCCCCGGCGACCCAGACGGCAACGCTGCCCTCGTGCCAGGGTAGTGACATGACGGTGTCCTCCAGTCGGGTGTTGGGGCTTTCCGGGTCGGGATTGATAATCCAGATGATCTCGAGACCAGGCGGTGCGGCCAGGGACAGCCGGTCCGCCTCACTCATTACCTCAAGAACCGCATAACCTTTTGCATCAGGTGGCAACTGTGCCAGGTTGACCGAAATGGCGGGCAGGGCGCTCATGTCGCCCGCCAGCAGGAACCAGTCAGCCGCAGTGTTGATACCCTGGCAGGCACCGGGACCGCTGATGGCGACCTCGTCTCCAGGGCGCGAGTGTTGTGCCCAGGCAGTTGCAGGGCCGGTATCACCGTGTGCGACCATGTCCAGGTTCAGTTCCCGGGCGGCGGGAGAAAAAGACCGGATGCTGTAGGAACGGACCGCGGGTTTGCCGCTACTGTCGACAAGATTCAGCTTGACGTAGCCACCATCAAACCCGACCGGGAAGTCCTGCAATGCGTCACCCGTCAGGGTGACCCGCATCATGTTGGGTGAAACAGCTTCTTTCCTTGCAACCGTGACGGTCCGCGTTTGCCGGGCCATGACCTGTTACCTGATGACGTAGGCTCCGCATAATAATGAGAATCATTCCTATTTGCAAGGCGGCTTGTCAAAGCCGTTTTTCGAACAGCTTGGAGTTCCGCTGCCAGTTGTAGAGATTGCGACGCGCATCGGGCAGGTCTTCCACCCGTGTGGGTGTGAAACCCCGTTCCAGGAACCAGTGGGCAGTGCGCGTTGTCAGCACAAAAATGGCTTTCATGTGCTGGGCGCGGGCATTGGCTTCAATCTGTTGTAGCAGGCGCTCACCACGATCGTTGTTGCGGTAGTCAGGGTGGGTGGCAAGGCAAGCCAGTTCTCCCCTGTCGTTAAACGGATAGAGGGCCGCGCAACTGACTATCATGCCGTCCCGTTCGATCACGGTGAAATGTGAAATTTCCGATTCGAGCAACTCCCGGGGCCGTTTCACGAGTACACCTTCTGCTTCCAGTGGCGTGATCAGCTCGATAATGCCGGCCACGTCATCCGGTCTTGCGGCCCGTATTTGCTCGTAACTCTGGCGTGTTACCTGCGTACCAGCACCGTCCCGGGTGAACAGTTCTTCCAGCAGTGCGCCATCACTGTGGTGGCTTATCAGGTGACAACGTGGAACCCCCTTGACGCAGGCACGCTTGGCCTGGGCAAGGGGTGACAGTTGATCCAGGCCTTCCCCCGGGATTGCAGACACCTGCAGCTCACTGATGACCTCACCCTGTTCGTCCCTGACGCCGTCATCCTCGGTAAAGAACACCAGCTTGTCTGCCATGAGCGCGATGGCGACTTCAGCCGCCACATCCAGCGAGTTGATATTGAAGACTTCACCCGCCGGGGAATATCCGAGCGGTGACACCAGCACAATGGCACCGCTGTCGAGCTGCCGCCGAATGGCATTGGCGTTGACTCGCCTGACCTCTCCGGTGTGGCAGTAATCAACACCGTCCCGGACGCCAAAAGGACGTGCACGCAGGAAGTTACCCGAGGTCACAACAATGTCTGATCCGTGCAGCGGAGAGTTGACCAGGCCCATGCTGAGCCGGGCTTCAACATCTGTACGGATTTTGCCAATGGCATATTGGACGGCGGGCAGGACTTCCGCCGTTGTCACGCGAATACCGTCGACAAAAGCGGTTGTGAGGCCAAGCGCCGCCAGGTGCTGATCAATCTGGGGCGCTGCGCCGTGGACAACTACCAGTTTGACGCCCAGTGAATGCAGCAGGACTATATCGCTGACAATGTTCGGAAAATTGTCATGGTCGAGTGTGGCGCCACCCAGATACAGGACAAAGGTCCGATTCCGATGCGCGTTGATATAGGGTGATGAATCCCGAAACCACTTCACGTAAGGCTGGTTTTCACTCATCTGTCTTGTTCCCGGGCGGCGGCAAGCCCTTATCAGGTGGGCGGTTGACTGGGGCCTGGTCGATCAGTTGATACAGTACTTCTCGATCAGGGCGCGGATTATAGCAACTGCGCGTGGAATTTCGTCCTGTGGCAGAAACTCGTTGGGTTGATGTGCCTGGTCTATGGAACCGGCCCCCATCACCACGGTCTCCATGCCAAGGGCCGAGAGAAACGGTGCTTCAGTGGCAAATGCGACAGATATGGGTTCAGCACCGGTGAGCCCGTGCATGACGTTGACAAAATCAGGGTCGCTGTTGTCAAACGCGTCAACCCAGGGGTGCATCAGGGTGAGGTCCATCCTGAGTCCCCTGGCCTGCAGGCCAGGCCGCAAGAGTTCTTCAATCTGTTGTTTGATGGCGCCATTGTCCATGCCAGGGAGGGTGCGCAGATCAAAGGCAAGATCCACGTGATCGCAAATACGATTTGGATTGTCGCCCCCGTGAATACAACCGAAGTTCAGGGTCGGGTAACTGACGTCAAACCGCAGGTCCTGGTGTTGTTTACGCAGCAGCTGGCGGAAGTCGTCCAGGGCTGACAGGACGCCGGCGGTGGCATCAAGTGCGCTGTTGCCAAGGGCCGGGTTGGACGAATGGCCGGAACTGCCGGTGATACGCAGCGATAACATCATAATGCCCTTGTGGCGGGTGACGGGTCGAAGCGAGGTAGGTTCACCGATCAGTGCAAATCTCGATCCCATCAGCTGGGCGGAGTTGAGCGCGCGCGCGCCACTCATGGATGACTCCTCATCAGCCGTTGCCAGCACAACCAGGGGGTGCCTGAAAGGCACGCCGGCGTAGGGTGCGAGGGCTTCCAGCACCAGCGCAAAAAAGCTCTTCATGTCGCAGGCGCCGAGACCGTACCAGCGATTGTTGCGTTCGCTCAGGCGAAACGGATCAGACTGCCAGAGCTCGGGGTTGACCGGCACCGTGTCCGTGTGCCCCGAGAGGACAAGGCCACCCTCACCCCGGCCCCGGGTAGCGATCAGGTTGGCCTTGCCGGGCCGGTCGGCAATAGGCTGGATTGCCACCCCGAATTCGGCTGGCTCCAGCCAGTTTGCCAGCAGGTCAATAACACCCTGGTTGCTGTGGTCAAATTCAGGCTGGGTGCTGCTGATTGAGGTTGTCGCGACAAGCTGTTCGAGCATCTCCTTGAGTTTGGGGACTGCGTGCATATCAAAACCTGTCCTGGCTGGGGTTGGGGGCGCAATCTGGGGCAGGGATCAGTCTGCCTGGCTGTGACCGCGCAGAATCGCGTGAAGCGAGTCTAGCAAGATTGTTCGTGACTTGCCCTGACAGCGTGGAACCGGGCGTTCCGGAGGGTGTATTAGCAGGCGGGCAGATCAGGGAAAACCCCCTCAAAAAGGTGTAAGCTGTTCGCTCCCGGATTGTGCCAGCGCGGTCATGAGCCTTCACGAAGTCAAATCCAAACCCGATATCTCACTGAACCTCAGGACATTGCTGAATGACCTGGTTGCGGAAGGGCGGCTGTCCACAGAAGATGCTGACGCGCTGACCCTGAAAAGCCGCCGCAAGGACCAGCTCGACTGGAATCCCATTGAACTGATTGCCGAGGACGAGCCGCCAGACCTGAAAACCCCTGGCAGTTTTCTGACACTGGAAGCCCTGACACTCTGGCTCTGCAGCAAAGCCAAGCAGCCTTACAAACGCATAGATCCCCTCAAGATTGATGCGCAGGTTGTCACCCGCGTCATGTCACATGAATTTGCCAAGCGCCACCAGATACTGGCCCTGGAGGTCAGGGATGACGAGGTTGTAATCGCAAGTGCCCAGCCCTATGTTTCTGGCTGGGAAGCCACCATCATGCAATCGCAGCCCGGTAAGCTGCTGACCCGGGTTATTGCCAATCCGGCTGATATCCGTCGCTATACGATGGAGTTCTACCAGATGGCCCGCTCGGTCAGCAAAGCCCAGGCACAGGGGCTGAATGCGAGCACCTTGTCGAACCTTGAATCCATGCTTGAGCTTGGCCAGCTCGATTCAATGGAGGCCAACGACGCCCATGTTGTCAACATTGTTGACTGGCTGCTGCAATACGCATTTACCCAGCGGGCCAGTGATATTCACCTGGAACCGCGCCGGGAAAAAGGCCGTGTCCGATTCAGAATTGATGGTGTGCTGCACCTGGTTTATGAACTGCCCGCACCGGTCATGACGGCGGTGACCAGCCGCCTCAAGACGCTGGGTCGCATGGACGTGGCAGAAAAGCGGCGGCCCCAGGATGGTCGCCTGAAAACCAAAGGTACAGATGGCCATGAGGTCGAACTGCGGCTGTCCACCTTGCCAACCGCATTTGGCGAGAAAATGGTCATGCGGATTTTTGATCCGGAAATTCTGCTCAAGACGTTTGCCCAGCTTGGGCTTGCCAACGAGGATTACGACCGTTGGCAGACCATGGTAAAGAATCCAAACGGTATTGTCCTGGTGACGGGGCCCACGGGTTCCGGCAAGACGACCACCCTTTACTCCAGCCTGAAACACCTGGCAACACCGGAGGTTAATGTCTGCACCATCGAAGACCCCATCGAAATGGTTGAGCCCGCGTTTAACCAGATGCAGGTGCAAAGCAACATCAACCTGAACTTTGCCGACGGTGTGCGAGCGCTACTTCGGCAGGACCCTGACATCATCATGGTGGGTGAGATCAGGGACCTGGAGACCGCTGAAATGGCCATACAGGCAGCCCTGACAGGCCACCTTGTGATATCAACCCTCCACACCAACGATGCGCCCTCGGCGATTACACGGTTGCTAGAGCTTGGCGTGGCACCTTACCTGATCAAGGCAACCGTGCTGGGTATCATGGCGCAACGCCTGGTGCGAACGCTCTGCCCGGTCTGCAAGGCCAGGGGTGAATCGGATGCTGAGGGATGGAAAGTGGTCACGGCACCCTGGAAAATGAACATGCCAAAACAGATGTATCACACTGTTGGCTGTCTTGAGTGTCGTGAAACGGGCTACATGGGGCGGGAAGGCATCTATGAAGTGTTGCCCATGTCCGACACCATCAAGGCTCTGGTCACGGAAGGTACCGACATTGGCAAAATCCGCATGTCTGCAATGAAAGAGGGGATGAAGACACTCAGGCTGAGCGGTGCCCTCAAGATTGCCGCGGGCAAAACGACCATTGATGAGGTATTGCGTGTTGCGCCCTTCTCGGGCGTGGAATGATGTTTCCTGCTATAGAGAGTCTTCGTCCGCAGATTGAGGCGGAACTGGCCAACCTGTCGCCGGCGCCCGACCCGGCCCTGTACCAGCAACTGGTGCAGGTCTCCCTGCTGAGCGAGTACTTTTTCAAACACCTGGTGCGTGACCAGGAAGAGACAGGTTTGCTGCTGGCTGCTTTGCACCTGGAGCGCTCAAAAGCAGACTACCTCGGCCTCCTCGCTGACGCTGATGTTAATAATCTGGACAGCCTGCTCCGCCAGCGCCGGCGGCAGGAAATGTGCAGGATCATTTTTCGTGATCTGACGCGCATTGCCACCCTGGAGGACACGACTGCTGACCTTTCGAACCTGGCCGATGCCTGTATTGAAGTTGCGCTGAAGGTTCACTATCAGCACAACTGTGAGCGTTATGGAGTCCCGATTGGCAAGGACAGCGGACTGCCCCAGGAGATGGCGGTACTGGCACTCGGCAAGCTGGGTGCCGGCGAGCTGAACCTGTCATCAGATATTGATCTTGTTTTTCTTTACGATGAACCGGGTGAGGTGCGTGGTGGCAACGGCAAACAGCTGACCAACCTGGAGTTTTTCATTCGTACGGCGCGGAGTCTGATCGCGTCCCTTGATCGTGTCGACCAGGAGGGATTTGTCTTTCGGGTCGACATGCGACTGCGACCCTTTGGCATCAGTGGTTCGCTCATCATGCACCGGGCTGCCATGGAAAAATATTTTGTTGAGCAGGGCCGCGACTGGGAACGCTATGCTTTTATCAAGGCCCGGCCCTGCGCGGGCAACCTGGTGCTGGGTAACGAGTTCCTGCAGGCGCTTTCACCTTTTGTTTACCGCAGGCACCTGGACTTTGGTGCAATTGACTCCCTGCGCGAAATGAAACGCCTGATCAATTATGAGGTGGACGTCAAGCAGTTGCAGGATGACCTGAAACTGGGTCACGGCGGCATCCGTGAGGTTGAGTTTATCGCCCAGGCCTGCCAGATCGTCTGGGGTGGGCAGGAAGTACACCTGCGTGAGCGCCGGTTGCTGCGCGTCCTTTCCCTGCTGGCGAATGATGGACTTCTACCTGCCGAGGATGTCGAGCGGCTGCTGGTTGCCTATCGCTTTCTTCGCAATAGCGAGCATGTCATCCAGGCTGAAGCTGACCAGCAGACGCAGCGCCTGCCCAAGGCGCCGCTGTCATTGGAGCGGCTTGCACTGGGCATGGGGTTTATCGACACCGGAAGCTACCTGGAGGCCCTGACCCAGCACCGCAACGCTGTTCGTGCGTGTTTTTCAAACCTCATGGGCTCCAACCGGGCAGATGGTGAGACGCCGGTAGCGGGTAGCCAGTTCTGGAATCTGGTCTGGCAGGATCCCGGCTCAACTTCTTCGCTGGAAAAAATTGCCGGTGCGGGTTTCCAGCATCCGCAGGCTGTGGCTGATCAACTGAAGGCTTTCGAGGCCGAGTTGAAAAAGACAGATGTGCATGAACTGGGTGTGCAGCGAATTGATCGGCTGCTGCCCGTGCTGCTGGCACTGGTAGCAGAGGAAGCTGATCCGGACACGACCCTGTCCCGCTTGCTGCCGCTGATCGAAACCACCGCCCGGCGCAGTACCTATATCGCCTTCTTGCTCGAGAATGTCGATGCGCTCAGGCGCACCGTACACCTGTGTGCGCTGAGCCCCTGGGTTGCAGAGCAGGTTCAGACTTTCCCCATTCTGTTGTATGAACTCTCGGACCGATCGACGCAGGATGCCGTGTTTGACCGGGAGCGCCTTGCCGGCGAAATGCATCAACTGGTACAGAACCTGGCACCGGGTGACCTTGAGGCACAGATGGACAGCTTGCGGCAGTTCAAACATGGTGCCGTGCTGAAAGTGGCGGTTTTTGAGTTGCTTGAACTCTTGCCACTGATGAAGGCGTCAGATGCACTGACCCACATTGCCGAACTGGTGCTGAACCGGGCGTTTGAGCTTGCCTGGACCTATCTTGTTGAGAGACACGGCAGTCCCTGCAGTCGCGACGGTGAGGACTTTGGTGAATCTTTTGCCATTGTTGCCTACGGCAAACTGGGTGGGATCGAACTGGGTTACGGGTCGGATCTTGATCTCGTCTTTCTGCATGACGCGGACATCCGCGGTCGGACCAACGGCGAGCGTGAGATTGAGAACAGCGTTTTCTTTTCACGTCTGGGCCAGCGCATTGTCCATATCCTGACCAGCTATACCCATTTTGGTGTGCTCTACGAGGTAGACCTGCGCCTGCGCCCCGACGGTAACAAGGGGCCTCTGGTTTCCACCTTCAGCGCCTATGAACGTTACCTCAATGAGGAAGCCTGGACCTGGGAACACCAGGCCCTGGTGCGAGCCCGGTTTGTGGCCGGTAATCCTGCACTGCGGTCGAGGTTTGCAGAAATCAGGCACCGGGTGCTTGCCCGGTCGCGAGATCGGGACAGGCTGCGCCAGGACGTGCTGATGATGCGGGAAAAGATGCGGGGACATCTCGACAAGAGTGAGCCGTCTTCCACCCTTGAGACCGAAGGCAACCAGGTGCTGCTGTCCGGTTTTGACCTGAAGCAGGGAGCAGGCGCCATCGTTGACATCGAGTTTATGGTGCAGTTTGCGGTGCTGGAAAAATCCTGCGAGTACCCGGAACTCACACGGTGGACTGACAAGATGCGCATTCTCGACGACCTGGGCGAGCTTGGCATCTTCAGCACCGGAGAGGTAAAGGTGTTGCAGGAAGCCTACCTGCTGTACAGGACAGCAGTGCACTATCGCTGGTTGGGTGGTGCGCCTGCTGTCACGGATCAGTTGATCGAACTGCGTGCCAGGGTTGTTGATATCTGGCAGCGGTACATGTCCGGCAGTGAATTGCCCTCCGGTTGACGGCTTTGCCTGGCGCAGGCGAACAGCCACATGAGGGTGTCGGGTCTTTTTGGGCTGGTGCTGGTGTAGAATACGGCCCGTTTGAAGAGAATCCTACGGAAAAGACAGGAAATATTGATGGTTGAAACGCTGGCGGACAGGGATGGAGTTATCTGGTTTGATGGTGAACTTGTACCCTGGCGAGAGGCGCAAGTGCATGTGCTCACCCACACGCTGCACTACGGATTTGGGGTTTTTGAGGGCGTTCGGGCTTATGCCACGCCCGCGGGGCCGCTGATTTTCCGGCTCCACGATCACACGGATCGACTGTTTCGTTCTGCGCACATACTTGGCTTTCCCATGCCATTTGACAAGACCGTGCTGAACGAGGCGCAGAAACAGGTCGTGCGTGAGAACGGCCTGAAGGAAGCCTATCTTCGACCGATGTGCTTTTTTGGCTCCGAGGGCATGGGGCTGCGGGCAGACAACCTTCAGCCACACTGTATTGTCGCGGCCTGGGAGTGGCCGGCCTATATGACGCCGGAAGCCCGGGTTACGGGCATCAAGGTGCGGACGTCCTCTTTTACCCGTCACCATGTCAACATCACCATGTGCAAGGCCAAGGCAAATGGCAACTACATCAACTCCATGCTGGCCCTGCGAGAAGCGCTTGACAGTGGATGTGAAGAAGCCCTGATGCTGGACAATGAGGGGTATGTTGCCGAGGGGAGTGGTGAGAATGTATTCCTGGTGCAGAAAGGCAAGCTGATCACACCCGAACTGACGTCATGCCTGGAAGGTATCACCCGGGCCACGGTCATCGACTTTGCCGCAGAACTGGATATCCCCGTGGTTGAGCGCCGCATCACCCGGGATGAAGTGTATGTTGCTGATGAGGCTTTTTTTACCGGAACTGCTGCCGAGGTGCTTCCTATCCGCGAACTCGACGGGCGGGTGATCGGATCCGGAGGACGCGGGCCGATAACCGAAAAACTGCAGTCGATGTATTTTGATCAGGTAGTTGGCAAACGTGAGGTCCACAGGGAGTGGTCTACACCGGTAAGTTGACAGGCCGGTATGGCGCGGACAGGTAACAAACGTATCCTGGTTGTTGGTCCCTCCTGGGTAGGGGACATGATCATGTCCCAGTGTTTGTACAAATACCTGAAGAAACGGCACCCTGACGCTGAAATTGATGTGCTGGCACCGGCAGCCAGCCTGCCCCTGGTCGGGCGCATGCGGGAAGTGCGGATGGGAATCCGCATTGAAACCGGACATGGCGATCTGCAACTGGGCTATCGGCGCCGCCTGGGGGAAAAACTGAAGGAGCGGGAATACGACAAGGCATTTGTCCTGCCCAATTCCTTCAAGTCTGCCCTGGTACCTTTTTTTGCGGATATCCCGGTGCGAGTGGGATTCCGGGGTGAGTACCGTTATGTGCTGATCAACGACATGCGTATGCTGAGCCCCCGTCGGTTACCCACCATGACAGACCGGTTCCTGGCGCTGGCGGTGCCTGCGGCGGATCCACCGCCACCGCTGGAGTATCCGGAGCTGTTTGTGGACGAGGCCAACCAGAAGAGTCTGCTCGAACTTCACCGACTGGCCGCGGGCCGACCGGTGCTGGGTCTGTGCCCGGGCGCAGAGTACGGTGATGCCAAGCGATGGCCAGCCCAACATTTTGCAACCCTGGCACGCCATGCGATTCACGCCGGGTTTGATGTCTGGCTGTTTGGCGGCCCCGCGGATATCGAAGCGGGCGAAACTGTCACAGCAAGCCTGACGTCAGCAGAAAGCGCACATTGTCGCAATCTGGCCGGCGCGACACGGCTCCAGGATGCCATCGACCTGCTTTCCCTCTGTAGTCACGTGGTGAGCAATGATTCCGGCCTGATGCACATGGCCGCCGCAGTCGGTTGCCCCCTGACGGTGGTGTATGGCTCCACCACGGCAGCCTTTACGCCGCCCCTCTCTGCGGTGGCCACCGTCTTGTCAGACAACTTGCCTTGCAGTCCCTGCTTCAAGCGCACCTGCCCATTGGGCCACAAGGATTGCCTGAACAAACTGTTGCCGGAGCGGGTGTTTCCGCAGATTGATGCGGCTGCCCGTAAGGCAGTCCGCTTATGAAAGTGCTGCTTGTCAGGATGTCCTCCCTGGGTGACGTCATCCATGCCCTTCCGGCGGTGAGTGATGCGCTGGCAGCCCTGCCAGACCTTGAGCTTGACTGGGTGGTCGAGGAGGCATTTGTCGAGATTCCCGCTATGCATGAGGGTGTTCGCCGGACAATCCCTATTGCCCTGCGGCGCTGGCGACGCAATCCGACGGCTTCAGTTTCTCCCCTGGCGGAATTTGCCCGGGGGCTGCGCCGGGAGCAATACGACCTGATCATTGATGCCCAGGGGTTGCTCAAGAGTGCGCTGGTGGGGCTTCTGGCGCGGGGGCCCATTGCGGGACTGAACTGGGGCTCTGCGCGGGAATCACTGGCCTCCCTGTGTTATTCCCGCAGGTTTGCAGTAGCCAGCAATCAGCATGCGGTGCAGCGGTGGCGCGAGCTGTTTGCCCAGGCACTGGGCTATCAACTGCCCCAAACGGCGCCGGACTTTGGTCTGCGTGGTGCCGGCACCAGGGTCGCAGAGTCACGTCTGATGTTTTTGCATGGCACAACCTGGCCTTCAAAACACTGGCCGGAGGAATACTGGCGTGAGTTGGCGGCTCTCGCCTGCGGTGCGGGCTATACCGTGGTGCTGCCTGGCGCGACACCCGCAGAACGTGAGCGCGCACAGCATATTGCGGCCAGTGTCCCCGGCGTGGAAGTGCTCGCTGCCGGCGGTCTCGCCAGCCTCGCAGAGGAGATGCGTCGATGCGCCGGTGCAGTAACCGTTGATAGCGGGCCCGGCCATCTCGCGGGTGCCATTGGCGTACCACTGATTGCCCTGTTTGGGCCAACAAATCCGCGCCTGACTGCCCCACCGGGGTTAGCAACGCTGACCCTGGCCAGCAACCGATTACCCTGCATTCCCTGTGTTGCCAGGGAATGTCGCCTGCTGCAGCCCGGTCAATCGACACCACCCTGTTTTGACGAGTATGGGCCGGCGGCAGTCTGGCAGGCGCTGGATGAAAAAATGAGGGTCAACGCACAGTGAAACCTTCGTTTGTAGCACCAGAGTTGGCTGGGCTGGGCGACGCCAGTGCGCTGTTCAACAGACTCGGTGAACGCCGGCTGGAGGTGTATCGCGAGTTGGAGAACCGGCGGACTTTTCGCTTCGAACACAACGGCAGGCATTATTTTGCCAAACAGCATTTTGGTGTTGGCTGGCGGGAGATCTTCAAGAATCTCCTGTCTTTTCGCCTGCCAGTGCTGGGTGCGAGCAACGAGTGGGACGCAATTGCCCACCTTGAACGCCTTGGCATCAATACGCTGCATGCAGTTGCTTTTGCGGAAGCCGGTCGGAATCCCGCGCGCAGACAATCCTATATCGTGACAAGGGCGCTCGAGAACACCCTGAGCCTGGAAGATCTTGCCAGGGCGGGGCCCATTCCCCAGGGGCGACGCCGTCGGCTGATCCGCGCTGTAGCGCAGATTACACGCACCATGCACCAGGGGGGCATGAATCACCGGGACCTTTATATCTGTCACTTTCACCTGGCGGCGGGTTCGGAAGTGGACAGACCGAGGTTATACCTGATTGATCTCCATCGTGCGCAGATTCGCCGCCGCACACCCTATCGCTGGCGTCTCAAGGATATTGCCGGGCTCCTGTTCTCTACGCTGGATTTTGAATTCACCCAGCGCGATTACCTGCTGTTTGTCACTGCCTATTCGGGTAAACCGCTGCGCCAGAGCCTTACCGAAGAAGGGCAATTCTGGCGCGATGTGGTCAAGCGCGCAGGCCGCCTGTACCAGCGGGAATCAGGTGTTGTGCCGAGGCGACTACAGGAGATGTGGTTGTGAGCCAGTCCTACTGGCTGTCGCCCGATGCCAATCATGCTGAGCGGGATGCATTTGCATCCCTTGAATCCGCTGCCGCCATCCGCGGGACGCTGATTAATGAAAGCAAACTAAGCCACCTCACCCGGGTGGAAGTGAGTGGCAAGCGTTACTACGTAAAGGTCTACCATTATGCCGGTCGGAATCTGCGCCGGTTTGTGGGTCGTTCCCGGGTGCGGTCGGAGTGGCGTAACCAGCGCCGTTTTGGTGATTTTGGGATCCCCTCGGCACGCATTGTTGCCTTTGGGGAAAAAAGCGGCCTACCGGGGAATCGCCAGGGTGTCATTGTCACCGAGGAGGTGCCCGATTCCATTGATCTGTTTGAGCTGGCGCGATCCGAACCTGCCAGGTTAGCTGACCGCCGGTGGGTCAATCTTGTCATTGATCGGCTGGCACGGCACGTTCGGTCGATGCACAG
The DNA here is from genome assembly GCA_047947185.1 of Pseudomonadota bacterium. Classification (GTDB taxonomy): domain Bacteria; phylum Pseudomonadota; class Gammaproteobacteria; order Pseudomonadales; family Azotimanducaceae; genus JANQJA01. The sequence goes on along the minus strand of CP170502.1, from coordinate 3,222,854 downwards.
TCACAGGTTTGTCCACAATGATCTAAAGTGGCGCAATATCCTGGTGGATTTCAGTAAGTGTCCGGAAGTCTATATAATCGACTGTCCTCTTGGCCGTACTTTGTTTGGCCCGTTACTTCATCGGGGAATCACTAAAGATCTGGCCTGTCTTGACCGGGTTGCCAAGCGCCTGTTATCCAGGAGCCAGCGATTGAGGTTTTTCAAGAGTTACCACCAGACAGACAAGTTGACTGACGAACAGCGGCAGCAAATGAAGCAAATTTTGCGTTTTTTTGACGGGCGGGAACAGGGGTAGATGAACCTGACTGATTCCATGGTTCGTATCGCCAGCGTCGATACCCTGGTAGAAGCTGGACGAAACATAGAAGTCCCCTTTGCGCTGCGTGTTGTTCATGGCAAGCACACCGAGGTACTCGAATTTGTGCGCATCCTGCGCCTGCTGCCATGCAAGCGGATTGTTGCCGTGGCACGACTCCATGGCCGGGAGTTTCTCGTTAAAGCTTACCTTGGCCGGTCTGCGGCCCGGTACGTTCGACGCGAACAGCGGGGTGTGGAACTGATTGTCAGTGCGGGTGTGCGAACCCCGGCGCTCAGGTGGCATGGCCGGCTTGTTGATGGTCAGGGTGAAGTACTGGTATTCGATTACCTCCCCGATGCAGTCAGCCTCTATGACCGCTGGCGCGAGGCACAACTTGAAGAAGAAAAAGTGGACGTGCTGACCCGGGCGATGGTCATCATTGGCAAACTGCACAATGAAGGTGTTGTGCAGAACGATATTCACCTGGCCAATTTTCTGCTGTCGAGCGGCAGGCTGTTTACAATTGACGGCGGTGACATCGTCAAGCGTTCCCGACCACCACTGGCGGAAGCCGCCAGCCTCCGCAACCTGGGTATGTTTTTTGCGCAGTTTTATCCGCGCCATGACAATTTTGCCCGGGTTGTACTTCCGGCCTACGAGGCGGTCCGTGGCTGGACCATGGATGAATCGAGACTGGAACGCATTGCGCGGGAAATCTCTGCCAACCGAGAGAAACGCAAGCGGATCTACATCAGCAAGGCTTTTCGGGAGTGTACCCGGTTCGTCTGCGAGCGCAGCTTCACCCGTTTTGAGGTGTGTGAGCGATCGGCTTACTCCCCGGAAATGCAGGCATTGCTTGCCGATCCGGATGCCATGATTCAGTCCGGGACACTGCTCAAGGACGGCAGTACGTCCACGGTGGCACTTGTGCATCTCCCGGATCGATCGCTTGTTATCAAGCGTTACAACCTGAAGAGTCCCTGGCACCGGCTGCGACGGGCATTCCGGAGAACCCGGGCCTGGCATTCCTGGGCGAATGCCTGCCGGATGGAGTTCTTGGGTATACCTGCGGTTCGTCCCGTGGCGCTGGTGGAGCACCGCTATGGTCCGCTGCGCGGCAAGGCCTACTTCATTACCGAGTACGTTGAGGGAGAAGATGCACTCGCCTGCCTCAAGCGCCTGAAGAACCCTGACGATGAACTGAAGGCGCTGTCCTCCCTGCTGCATGATCTGTCAGACAGTCGTATATCGCATGGTGACATGAAGGCGACAAATTTCCTGATTTCTGATGCCGGGCCGGTTATTCTCGACCTGGATGCGATGCGGGAACATAAGACGCGCGAGGGTTTTCGGCGCGCCTTCCGACGTGATCTGCGTCGCTTCATGCAAAACTGGCAGGACAAGCCGGAACTGGCGAATCGATTTGCGGGCCTTATCGGGCACCTGTCTCCCTGATTGCAGGCGACGCGTGTTCACTGCCTCCTGTAGACTTCCAATTTGCCACAGGGTGGAAGGCCATTGACGCTTCGCGTACTCCAGATCTGCCACGACTATGAAGGGCCCTTCAAGGCCATTTGCCACCAGTATGCCCACGCTTTCAGGCACCATCATGTTACGACCGTGTATGTCTGCGGCGAAGAAAGTGAAACGGTAAAGCGCCAGACAGGTGGTGACGAGGTAGTTTTCCTGGCCCAGCCGACTTCAGCCATGCGGGGTATCAAGTTCAAGACCCTGTTCATGATAGCGCGCCTCTTTCGGCATAACAGGTTTGATGTTGTGGTTGCGCATCGCTACAAGCCTATCTACTTTGCCGGTGTCATGAGCTATTTCTTCCGCATCCCGGTCCTTTTGGCAGTGATCCATGAGCACGAGGTTTTTCGCCGGCCGACGCGACGTCTTTTTATCACCTTCTGGTGTCGCAACATTGTCTGCATTGGTGTCTCTGCCAGCGTCAGTAACAATATTGAAAAGTACTGTGGCAACCTGTCTGCTGCTGGCCGACTGTTTACCCTGCCCCATGCCATCGACAGCAGCCAGCGAGAGAAAATGCTGTCGCGGGACCAGGCAAGGCGGGAATTTGGCATAAGCCCCGATGTCTTTCTGGTGGGTACCATTGGCCGCCTGATTGACAAGAAAGAGCAACATGTCCTGATTGATGCGTTTGCGCGATTCAGGGAAGACAGGAATACCCGCCTGATTGTTATTGGAGATGGGCCCAACGAACCGCTCCTGCGTGCGCGAGCGGAGTCATTGGGTATCAGCAGTCAGGTGATTTTTGCCGGTCGGGTGGATGACGCTTATCGCCTGCTGCCTGCGCTGGATGTCTTTGTCCTGCCCTCGGGCAGTATGGAAGCATTTGGCATGGTTCTGCTTGAGGCCATGCTGGCCGGCGTCCCGGTTGTTGCCAGCAATGCGGCTGGACCGGCCGAGGTGGTCGGTGACGCCGGGCTGTTGTTTGCTGCTGGAGACGCCGACTCGTTGGCTGCCCGCCTGCTTGAGGTCTGCACCATGGCGCCAGAGTCGCGGGTAGAGATGGTGGCGCGGGCAGAGGAGAGACTGGCAGCAGATTACTCGTTGGCGGCCTTTGAGCGCCGCATCTGGGCCATTGCCCCGCTGCGGGACACCGGGCCAATACGTCCAGTGTGATAAAATTCCGGCAAGCCGGTCTGCAGCCGGCAATTCGCACTGATTCGGGAAGGCTGGCCGCATGACGGAAAACGACAGATGAAAGTACCGCGATTTGACAAGGCCAGTGTCCTCACCGTGGGGGACGCCATCCTGGACCGATACTGGCACGGCACCACCAACCGAATTTCCGCAGAGGCACCGATCCCGGTGGTGGATGTCACCGAATCTGAAGACAGGCTCGGTGGAGCGGCGAACGTTGCGCTGAACGTTGCCGCACTGGGTGCGTCCGCAGCGCTGGTGGCTGTCACGGGTGACGACGATAACGCCGGCCTGTTGCGTGCCAAGCTGGAAAGCGCTGGCATCCGGTATCAATTGCACGCGGAAGCGGACTATCCCACGATCACCAAGCTCCGGATCATCAGTCGCCAGCAGCAATTGCTGCGGGCAGATTTTGAGAAGATCCGGCCGATTGATGTTCAGGACATACTGCCGTTGGTTGAAACCCTCCTGCCGGACGTTGACATTGTTATCCTGTCGGACTACGACAAGGGTGCGCTGGCAGATCCGAAACCTCTGATCAGCAGGCTGCGCGCTGCCGGCAAGACCATACTGGTTGACCCCAAGTTCAAGGACTTTTCAGTTTATGCCGGAGCAACCCTGCTGAAACCCAATCTGCTTGAATTTGAAAAGGCGGTTGGCCGCTGGTCCAGCGAGGCGGACCTGGTGGCCAGGTCCCATAGCCTGATTGAAAAGCTCGGTATCGAAGCGCTGCTGATTACCCGTCACAGTGAGGGTATGACCCTGGTGAAGCGTGGCAGCCCGGAGGTCCACCTGCCAGCACGTACCCGTGAAGTCTATGACGTCAGCGGGGCAGGTGACACGGTTATTGCCACTGTGGCTGCGGCACTTTCGGCGGGCGCCACCCTGGAAGACGCAGTAGGCCTCGCAACCTATGCTGCTGGCATAGTGGTGGGTCGTTCCGGGACCGCCAGCGTCAGTGGGCCGGAACTGCGCCTTGAAGTTGCCAATGCGCTGGGTTTTGGTAACGGGGTCATGTCACGAGAGCAGTTGAAGATGGCCGTGGAAGAAGCGCGTCTGCGGGGCGAGCGCATTGTTTTTACCAACGGCTGCTTTGACATCCTGCATGCGGGACATGTTGACTACCTGACGGAAGCCCGTGAGCATGGCGATCGCCTTATTGTTGCTGTCAATGATGATGAGAGTGTCCATCGCCTGAAAGGCGCCGGCCGACCCATCAACACCATTGACCGGCGAATGGCGATGCTGGCCGGTCTCTCGGCCGTGGACTGGGTGGTGTCATTCTCCGAGGACACGCCGGAAGGATTGCTACGGGAACTGAAGCCTGATGTCCTGGTTAAGGGTGGCGATTACGGTATTGAGCAGGTTGTGGGTGCTGACATCGTGCGCGAGTACCAGGGTGAGGTCCGCGTACTGAAGCTGGTGCCCGGCACCTCAACCAGCCTGTTGGCGAGGAAAATTACCGAGCTGTAGCAATCTGAACCTCGCGATTTGGCTGCCGCGGAGCGGAGAAACCCCGGGGGGTAAAAGCGAGATCCCTCCGCTCCGGCCTAACGGCCTCCGGTCGGGACGACAAACCGTCGTTTCGACCGCAGCGGCGCAGCCGCGGAGTGGAGAAACCTCAGGGTTAAAAGCGAGCTCCCTCCGCTCCGGCCTGACGGCCTCCGGTCGGGACGACACAACCGTCGTTTCGACCGGAGTGGCGTCAGCCGCGGAGTGGAGAAACCCCGGGGGTAAAAGCGAGATCCCTCCGCTCCGGCCTAACGGCTTCCGGTCGGGACGACACAACCGTCGTTTCGACCGGAGTGGCGTCAGCCGCGGAGTGGAGAAACCCCGGGGTAAAAGCGAGATCCCTCCGCTCCGGCCTAACGGCCTCCGGTCGGGAAGACAAGGTGTGTGCCCTTCGGCCTCCGGTCGGGACGACACAACCGTCGTTTCGACCGGAGTGGCGTCAGCCGCGGAGTGGAGAAACCCCAGGGGTAAAAGCGAGTTCCCTCCGCTCCGGCCTGACGGCCTCCGGTCGGGACGACACAACCGTCGTTTCGACCGGAGTGGCGTCAGCCGCGGAGTGGAGAAACCCCGGGGGGTAAAAGCGAGATCCCTCCGCTCCGGCCTAACGGCCACCGGTCGGGACGACAAACCGTCGTTTCGACCGGAGTGGCGTCAGCCGCGGAGTGGAGAAACCCCGGGGGTAAAAGCGAGATCCCTCCGCTCCGGCCTAACGGCTTCCGCTCGGGACGACACAACCGTCGTTTCGACCGGAGTGGCGTCAGCCGCGGAGTGGAGAAACCCCAGGGGTAAAAGCGAGATCCCTCCGCTCCGGCCTAACGGCCTCCGGTCGGGATGACAAGGTGTGTGCCCTTCGGCCTCCGGTCGGGACGACAAGGTGTGTGCCCTTCGGCCTCCGGTCGGGACGACAAGGTGTGTGCCTTCGGCTTCCGGTCGGGACGACAGTGCATGCCGTCAAGGCCGAATCATTGGATGGTCAGGTAGCGATAGTCGGCATACCCGCGAACGGGTTGCCAGACAAAACCGCGCAGGCGTGGATTCATGACCACAGCCCCATAAGACTCAAACAGGGGAAACACGGTGACCCGTTCCGTGAATAGATCGTGGACGGCCCGGGTTGCGTCCAGCCTCTCTTCAAGCGCTACCGCATTGCGATTCCGCAGGTAAAGTGCGGCCATATCGTCACCCGCATACAAACCCCGGAAGACAGCGCGGAAGTCGGGGTTACCCATAAACGAAATCTGGTCCATAGGGTCTTCGACATCCACCGGCCAGGTGATGAGCGTCATATCAGATACACCCTGGCGCCATTTGTTCACCATAATCTGGGTAATCTGCGGATCAATGGTCACCCGAATACCCAGGTTGTCCATGAGCTGGGCCTGCAGGTACTGCGCGACCCTGTGTGACAGGTCAACATCGTTGATGGTGAGACTCAGCTCAATATCCCCTGTAACGCCCAGTTCTTGCCGGGCGAGTACCAGGTGTTTTCTGGCCATGTCCAGGTCGACCCTGTGTGGTGTCACCGGTCGGGCTTGCAGGAAAATCGCATCCTCCACCGTAAGCCAGTCGTGGAACATGGAGTCGGCCACGCGGGTGCCAGGGCTGGCAACTACCCTGTTGACCAGCTCGGTCTTGTCGACGACAAGTGAAATGGCCCGGCGAAGGTTTTCATTTGCACTTGCCATGCCTGGCAGATGGCTGAACTGGATATGAAAGAGGTGCCCTGACGGAAATGTCCGGATGCGATATCCCAGACCGAGCGCATCCGGAATTGTGTCCCTGTCCAACCCGGCCACGGCAATTTCGCCTGCCCGGAACAGGTTCAGCGCCGTTTTGGCATCAATGCCGATGTAATCGAAATGCAGGTTGGCAATGGCAACAGAACCAGCGCGCCAGTAATTTTTGTTCCTTGCCAGCCGGATGTTTTTGCCACGCTCCCAGCCGGAAAGCTGATAGGCGCCATTGGCGAGGTGGTCTTTGGGAGCGGTGGCGTAATGTTCACCCCGGCTCTCATAAAATCCCTGGTGAACCGGATAGAACACCGGGTTTGTCATCAGCTTGAGGCACCAGGCGCAGGGATGCTCAAGTCTGACCAGCAGTTCTGATTCAGAGACAGCCGTTACCCCAAGCGCTGATTTGGGCAGTTCTCCTGCTGCAATGCGCGATGCATTCAGGATGGGAGAAGCGAGGTTCGCTGATGGAGATGCGTTGTCCGGACTGACCAGCTGTTGCCAGGCAAAGACAAAGTCCAAAGCAGTCACTGGCTCACCGTTCTGCCACTTTGCATCAGCGCGCAACACGAATTGCATGGAATCAGGCGTCAGCTTCCAGGATTCAGCCACGCCACCCGCCAATTGGCGGCGCCGGTCATACCGCATCAACCCCTCCTGGACATGAGCCAGCAGTTGCGCGGTGTAGCCGACTGACTCGGCCGTCAGGGTGTTGAGCGTCCGGGGTTCCTGGGCCAGAGGCAGAACGAGTGTGCCGGTAGACTCGTTGTAGCCGCCAACTGTGGTTCTATCGCCTGTACTCGCGGCACTTGAGGTGGCTGCACTCGACATAATGACAAGAAGCAGGCAAAGGCGCATCAGGGTCCGGGCCAGGCCGGACAACCCACAGGAACTTATCGAAAAAACCAGCATGCAGGTACCATTGTCATGTGTCTGTGAGAGTAACTGTGCAGGGTTGAGGGTTAACCCAGGGTTCTGGGCACTTCCAGAGGTCCCAGGTCAGCCAGCGTGCTGGACGCGATGCCGGTGTATTGCGGATATTCATGTCCGCTGTCACGAAATGATTTGAGCGGCTGGCCCAGGCCGTGCCATCCCTGCCTGCGGACCCGTCGCACATAATCAAGGTCAACTTCAATGGGAAAGACTTCTGCGGCGCGACCCGCCTGGTGGATGACTTCACCACCGGGCCCGGCAACCATGGACTGACCAAACGCCATGGGGGCCGCGGTATTGATATCAAAAAAATAGCACTGGTTGGTCGCGGCACTGCTTCTCGTCATCGCCAGTTCAACATCACGATCTATGGTATTTGTGAGCGTGGGATGGATGATGACCTCTGCACCTTGCCAGACCAGCGCCCGGGTTGTCTCCGGAAACCACTTGTCGTAGCAGATGGAGACGCCAAACCGCCCGACGCCCGACACGTCAAAAACCACCGGCTCCGTGCCGGCAGCGACACCTGATTCGTACGGTAGGAATGGGTACATCTTGCAGTAGCGGGCGACCACTTCTCCGTCGGGGCAAATCACGGGTGACATGTTGAAGATTTGTTCACCGCGGCGCTCGTACAGGCTACCGGGGATCAGCCAGATGCCGAGGGTCGCTGCGGCTTCGCAATACCGTTGCTCGGTATCATGCCCTGCCCGGATTGCCTTGTCCGGGTTGGCGCCGTAGGTTGCAAGCTCGCTCAGCACAACCATGTTGACCCAGGGAAATCGGCGTTTTACAAGGCGAATCTCGCGCAGGATCATGTCCTGGTTGTTGCCGTGTTCCAGGGCCAGTTGGAGGCCGGCTATCGCAAATCTGCTCATCAAGAGTCTCCCTTGCACATGGGCGCTATGCGATGCGCCACGCTTGCAGCCTCCTGCCAGACGAATCGTCGTCCGTCGGAGAAGTAATAGTAAATGATGCCATTGGGGAACATGGCGACGGTAATACCGCTCACACCCGACATATGCGGCACCCAGACTGGCGTTGGACACTGCAGTGCTGGACCAACATCGTAGGCCCAGAATCCGAGCCTGTAGCGCGTGCGTGGGTACCAGGTTTCTACTCCTCTGTCCTCAGCGTTCCGCTGCATCGCGGATGCCAACATGTCGCTGGCCAGCATCGGCTCATCAAAGATGCGCCCACGACCATTGTACAGCCAGTCCGCTATGCGCAGTGTGTCGTCAGCGGTCAGAGTCATGCCATAACCGGTAAATACCTGTGCAGCAGCGTCATAGGTACGTTTGCTGTCATCAAGCAGTGGCGACAGGTGGAGCGCCTGCCAGAGGGGTTTATGTACGAATTCGTAAAGCTCCCCTGCCTGCATCGCGGCCAGTTTGGCGTTCATGGCGGTGCCCAGCAGATAGGTGTCTGATGTACGGTAAACAAAGCGCGAACCTGGTTCAGCTTTGCGCTTGTAGTGACTGCAGGCGAAGCGCAGTCGGGCATCGTGTGATTCTTCGAACAGAAAACGGACATGTGGCGCAGAGCGTTCATCGGCATCCGGACTGGCTGAACCGTAGTTGCCAGAGGTCATATCAAGCACCTGCTCCAGGGTCACATCACGCCATTGCTCCAGTTCGCAGGCTTTCACCAGTTCTGCAATGGTGCGATTGGCCAGCCCGGGGTAGCGGCGCTCCAGTCGCATCAGTCCAACACCAGCCAGGATTGACTTTGCCAGGGAGTAGGATGGCAGGGCCATCTCGCTGCAGAATGGATAATCCCCGTAGCGGGTGGGGCAATTGCGTCGGTAGTGAACGCCATTCACCAGTATACCCAACGCGGTGGTATCAGCCGGGTGTATGCCATCGTCCAGTCCGAGCCCAAGTGGATCGGCGCCAGGGTACAGGTGGTCGAGCCGTGTCAGGGGCTGAACCGGCAGTCGGGAGGAAAGCTCCATCTCATACCGCTGGATAGCCTGGGATGCCGCCGCGGGAAGACCGGGCTCAAAAGCGGCTCTTGATGATCCCCACATATCAAACTGGAAATAGCTACAGGTCTCTGCGGTCACCTGGTAGGCCACCTGGGAAGTATCACCCTCGGCGTTGTAGAGCCAGGTCATGACACCGTTGTGCGTACAGTTGGCCGCACGTTCAGACAGGGCAAAAGGCAGTGCGGCCCTGCGCCAATCGCCATCCGCCGTCTCGTGCCAGAGGCGACCTGGTTGGAGGGCAATCTCCCAGTAGGGATGATCGAGTTTCTGCATGCTACGGTTGACTGGCAGCAGGATGTTGTCCAGCGTCACCACCTCAACTGAAAAGCCTGGGAGGCTGCGCACGCTTTCGTTGTCTGCCCGGTGTGCTCCGTCCCTGACGACGTTAAACCCGGGCGTCTGGTCACCTTCAACTCTCAGTTTGCCCGTGAAGGGAAACACACTGCCAGCACCGGGCCTGAACTCATCCATGGCTAGCGGTGCCTTTAGGGGTTCTGCAGCCAACAAGACGTCTACAGTCAAATTTCGTTTCGGTTCAGCAGGGGAAGTGTGTTGAGGTTCGATCAGTGCCACGTAGACGTTATCCAGCCAGCAGGTGTCATCATCTGCGTTCCCTGCCACCCGGGCGCGCAGCAGGATTTCTTTTGTGGAATCAGGCACAGCGAGATTCAGTGCGCCTGAATGCATGCTGAGACTGTCCGCAGTGATGCTGTCGACCCGGGTAATGGTCTGCCAGGATTTGCCATCATCCAGGGAAACCTCCGCCAGGCACAGGTCTGTATCCTCCAGCGAACCACCTGACAGCGCAGCGCCCACCCGGACATTCGACGCCCCGGCGGCTGGTATCCGCTGCGTGGCATAGGCTTGCCGATTGAGACGCAGACTGAAATTGCCCTGATAATTGTGGAGCGCTGAGCCACCTTCACCGCCAATCGCCCAGCCCGCAGCCTCCCCGGTTTGAAAGTTGTCGTAGAACAGGTTATTCGCAAGTGCCGCGCTGCTGTACAGGACGCCAATTGCGGTCAAGCAGGCGCGGCTCAAAGACCCGAACATGGTCTGCTGCCTCCGGTCAGGTGCACGGTCACCTGGCGGTGATCCAGCTGTTCATATGGTTCTCCTGGCCAACCGTAAGGCCAATATCATAGCGCGGCTATTCGTTCACGGCTGCGGCATTGGCCCGCAGGTGGTCAGGATTGATGGTGCCGACAATGGCACTTGATACCGCATGATGCCCCAGAACAAACCGCAGCGAGGCAAGCGGGTCGGTCACATGGCCGCTGTCCAGGGCCTTTTTGACAAGCACCCCTTTCTGCCTGGCGGCGGCCAGTTCGAGAACCTCCGCATGGCTCGTGTCAGCCGCACTGTAGGCGACCATAATCACATCGCACAGGTCAAGTGCCAGGCGGGCACCGGCCAGCGTTTTGGTTGAAATGCCAAAAGCCCGGATGGTGCCCACGGACTTCAGCCGGGACAGGGTCTCAAGCGCACCCGAGTGTCTGATAATCGCCTCATCGTTGCCGTCAGAGTGAACCAGCACGATATCGAGAAAGTCGGTGTTCAGCCGCCGCAGGCTGGCCTCGACGCTGGCCCTTGTGGCGTCCGGCGAAAAATCAAATGTGGAGGTATTGTCTTCAAAATACTCCCCGACCTTGGTGGCAATGATCCACTCGTGCCGCTGGCCGCGCAGCAGTTTGCCCAGTCGCGTTTCACTGGTGCCATAGGCTGGCGCCGTGTCAATCAGATTGATATTGCAGTCTCTGGCAACGCCAATCAGGGTCTGCAGGGCACTGTCATCCGGCAGGTCGAAAGCTGTGGGATATTTGACCGCCGTGTTCCGGCCAAACTTTACGGTGCCAAGGCCAATCCTGGACACCTGCAGACCCGTAGTACCCAGACTTCGAAAAGCGTTCATCAGGTAAAAGCCCCGGTCAAAACGCAAGGTCCCAGGGTGGGACGCCAACTCTCGCGGCAGGGAGTGGCAGCGCGCTGACCGTTTCACCCACGGGCTCTGTATCCTCAAGCTGTGCAAGCACCTCGTCACCCAGCAATGGCGTGAGCGTCAATTTTGTTGGCCAGCAGACCAGCGCATTACCCTCGCGATGGACAAATGGCGAGTCCGGCCGATTGGCTTTTGGCTGTGCGGGTTCAGCCCGGTCAATATTGAGAGTGCGCCACTCGGCTTCCTGCCAGGGCAGGTCCGGAAACAGGCTGGTCATCTCCTTTTTGGCAAAAGCGAGCTGGTCATCGTCTGATCGGATGACGCCGGTCTCAGCCAGGTTCCCGCCCAGGTACCAGACCCTGCTGTTGTCTCTCGTAAAGTGTGTAGTGATGGTTACCCTGGGTTTGGCCCCGGCTGTTGCGCTGACAGCATGCGCATAGGTGACGGGCAGTTCACCGTGCTTGACCATCACCTGGCTGAGTGGGCGCCGCTGCATCCTGGTCTGGCCGAGGCGGGACCTGGCCAGCAGCGCTTCGTTGCCGGCGCCTGCGGCAAAAATGTAAACGTCGGCGGTCAGGTTCAGGCCCGTGGACACCCCAAGGCCGGTAATCTGACCCGCATCATCAACCTGCACCACGGGGGTCGCCTGGTAGACTGAGCCGGCGGCATTGCTGGCCATGACCCCAAGCAGGGCGCTGGTGTCGAGCACAATGTCCTGTAACCTATACAGCAGGCCACGGAAAGTGTCTCTGGAGAAGGGGTCCGGGTAATCTGCGCGATCCAGGGGTTCCACTCGCCCGCGCAGGCTGCGGCTGCCAAAAAAAGCGGTGACCCGGGATGTCAGGGATTTGTCTGAAAACAGGTAATAGTCATTGGACAGGATGGGTGTTTCCGCCAGGTCCAGGGTCCCGGTGCCATCCAGGCAAGCACGCCAGCGTGCCGGCATACCCGCGATGGTCTCCGATGAGGGTGTGGTGAAGCCCCCCAGTGCATACTTGATGCCGCCGTGAATCATGCCCTGGGATGCCAGCGTCTGGTCACCGCCAAGCACATCTTTCTCCAGCAGTACCGCACCATACCCCCTGTCCCGCAGCAGGTTGAGCAGCCACAGGCCGCAGACACCGCCACCGATAATAAGAACCTGCGTGTGAACTGTTTCTGTCATGGTGACCTGTCTGGCTTCCGGGGACTGAGTATATCAATTCAGCGGAGTGCTGGTGGTGCACCAAATGGATTACCGATATGCTCGGTGAATCCGCCACCCGGAATCTGGTCTTGTTTCGACACGTCTACAGCCTGCTGTTTTACCTTGTTTTGCCCGCGGCAATTGTGCGACTGCTCATCCGTTCGCGGCGTGAGCCCATGTACCGGTTTCGACTGCGCGAACGTTTTGGTTTCTGTGAGCCGGTGACTGGCCCCCAACCTGTCTGGGTACACGCGGTGTCGGCCGGTGAAACCAATGCCGTGGCGCCGCTGGTGAACAGGCTGCTGGCCAGGGGACTGCCCGTGCTGGTCACCAACATGACGCCCACCGGCCGGGCGCGGGTGCAAAGCCTGTTTGGCGACCGGGTGTCCAATGCCTATGCACCTTATGATGTGCCTGGTGCGGTGGCGCGATTTCTTGCCCGGGTTCGGCCGCATACGCTTGTGATCGTTGACACGGAACTCTGGCCGAACATGATTCATGCGGCGGGCGACCAGGGTATACGCATTCTCCTCGTAAATGGGCGCCTGTCGGAAAGGTCCGCCCGGCGATACGGCCGGATCCCTGCGCTGGTAGGCCCGATGCTGGCACAGATAGATGTGGTTGCCTGCCAGACAGTTGCCCAGGGAAAACGGTATGTTGCGCTTGGGTTACCTGAAAATCACCTGCAGGTGACCGGCAGCATCAAGTTTGATATCAGCCTGCCGGGTGACCTGGACGACCGGGTTGCAGCAATAAGAAACAAGACCGGCGGCAGGACGTTGATCCTGGCGGCCAGTACGCATCAGGGTGAAGAACAGCTTGTGGTTGAGGCGTTCCTGGCCCATGGCCGTGGTGATGAACTGCTGGTGCTGGCACCGCGTCATCCACACCGCGCTGACGAGGTTGCCAGGCTCTGCGAGCGCGCAGGGCTCAGCCTTGTGCGGCATGCGGCGGGTGCACCCGTTCAGGCGGACACCCGGGTGCTGTTGTTGGACACCATGGGTGAACTCATCCACTTTCTCGCGGCAAGCAAGGTTGCCTTTATTGGTGGCAGTCTTGTACCCGTGGGTGGGCATAACCCGGTTGAGCCGGCAGCAGTCGGCGTACCTTTTGTCATGGGGCCTCACCTGTTCAATATTGACGACATTGCAGACGATTTTGTCCAGTCCGGTGCCATGCTGGTCGTGCGTTCTGCCGATGAACTCGGGTTGTCCATTCGTCGTATTCTTGATGAGGATGCCCTGCGAGAATCGCTGGTTGACAACGCGGCCAGGTTGCTTGACGCCAACAGGGGCGTGCTGGACCGGGTTGAAAAGCTTGTGCTGAATACTTGACAGCCAGGGTATTGCTTGCCTGGATGGCTGGGTTAAAACCAGGCAATAAGTCGGGAATTACGTTTTGGGAATGTGTTAACCTTTGGCAGGTTGTAGCTGGAAACAAGATGTTCTGATGACAGAGCAAAGACGACGATATGTGCCGGATCTGATCTCCGATATGGCGGAATGTGATGCCAATTACATTCGGCTGATACGCCTGTTTCCGACGCTCGCCCAGGAAGACAGCCTGGCGTTTGGTATTGAAAGCACAACGGAAGATGGGGCTGTCGTGCGCATTGTCATCAGTGAACGTTGCCCCTATACCACCATGCTGTCGGTTCGTGTTGAGAATGAGGAAGATAAACCCTGGGTAAAATGGCCCTTGCTGGAAGTCCGGCTTTACCATGACGTCAAGTCAGCAGAGGTTGTCAGTTTCCAGCGTCACCGGAATTTCCAGTATCGTTATTACACACCCAACCGGCATATGTATCAGCCGGACGAAAAATCCCAGATTAATCGCTTCCTGGGGGAATTGCTGACGTTCTGTGCGGAACGCGGACGCTCCCTTGCCCCGGTGCTCATTCCCCGCGATTAATCGGGTTGTGCTGCCCGCCCATCAATTGACAGAAAAAATCACAGGCATTCGCAAAGGCGACTCGCTATAATCCATTGTCATCAATGCCGGTATCCCGGTTGTCGGCCGCAGTATCTGTTCATAGACGGTGTTCAGCGATCCTGTGAGGCGAATGTCCTACTCAAGATGTGTCAGGTTTCCGTCTGTCTTGTCTGGACGGCAATTACACTACCCTTAAAATGTGAACCCGGGTTTTCTCGTGTTACACCTGTTTTTATTGGAAGGCCATGGCAAACAAGAGTTACCAAGCTGATTCAATTGAAGTCCTTGAAGGGCTTGATCCGGTCAAGAAGAGACCGGGCATGTATACGGACACCACGCGCCCCAACCACCTGGCCCAGGAAGTCATCGACAATAGTGTTGATGAAGCGCTGGAAGGTCACGCCACAGAAATTCGCGTGACGCTGCGCAAGGATGGTTCTATGTCAGTGAGTGACAACGGTCGGGGTATGCCGGTTGATCTGCATAAAAAAGAAAAACTGCCGGGTGTTGAACTCATACTCACCAGGCTTCATTCGGGTGCCAAGTTCAACAGCGACAGCTACAAGTTCTCGGGTGGACTACATGGTGTAGGCGTTTCGGTGGTGAATGCCCTGTCGCAGGACTTTGAGGTGTTTGTCAAAAGGGATGGCAAGCTGCATCACATGGCTTTCAAGGACGGCAAAACCGTCAAGAAGCTGACCGTGACCGAAAATGTCGGGAAACGGAATACCGGAACCCTGATCCGGTTCAAACCTGACCCCAAGTACTTTGATTCACCGCGATTTTCTGTTTCGCGCCTCAAGCACCTGCTGCGCGCCAAGGCTGTGCTTTGTCCGGGTTTGCGAGTTTTCTTTACCAACGAGACTGCGCGGGAAGGGGAAGAGGCCAACTTTGAATGGTATTTTGAGGCCGGTCTTCGAGATTACCTGACGGATGAACTCACCGGCTTCACGGTGCTGCCCGAGGCACCCTTCATGGGTTCCGTCAGCGGCACCAATGAGGCCGTGGACTGGGCGGTGCAATGGTTGCCGGAAGGCGGTGACCTGCTCACCGAGAGTTACGTCAACCTGATCCCGACAACCCAGGGTGGTACACATGTCAACGGGCTGCGGGCCGGACTGCTGGATGCCATGCGGGAGTTCTGTGAATTTCGTAACCTGCTTCCCCGGGGCATCAAGATTACGGCAGATGACCTCTGGGACAAGTGCAGCTACGTACTCTCGGCCAAGATGATTGATCCGCAGTTTGCCGGCCAGACCAAAGAGCGACTGAACTCGAGACAGGCAGCATCGTTTATCGGCGGTGTGGTAAAAGACAGTTTCAGCCTGTGGCTGAACCAGAATATCAAAGAGGCAGAAGCACTTGCCGACATGGCGATCGCCAACGCCCAGGCCAGGCTGCGGGCAGGCAAACGGGTCCTGCGGAAGAAGGTAACCTCTGGCCCCGCACTGCCGGGCAAACTGGCCGATTGCACATCGGAAGATCCGGCGCGCGGTGAACTGTTCCTGGTTGAGGGTGACTCGGCCGGCGGCTCAGCCAAACAGGCACGCGATCGTGTTTACCAGGCCATACTGCCGCTGCGTGGCAAGATCCTCAATACCTGGGAAGATGACCCGGCAGAAATTCTTGGCTCCCAGGAAGTACACGACATTTCGGTTGCGCTGGGCATTGATCCCGGTTCCACCTCAATTGAAGGCCTGCGTTATGGCAAGGTGTGTATCCTTGCTGATGCGGACTCAGACGGGCTGCATATCGCCAGCCTGCTGATCGGGCTGTTTGTTCGACATTATCCTGAACTGGTGAAGCAGGGGCACGTGTATGTGGCCATGCCGCCGCTGTACCGGATTGATGTGGGCAAGGAAGTGTTTTATGCGCTGGATGAATCGGAGCGCCAGGGCATCATTGACCTGATCGAGACCGAAAAGAAGAAGGGTAAGGTTGTAGTACAGCGCTTCAAGGGGCTGGGTGAGATGAACCCGTCACAACTGCGCGAGACCACCATGGCAGAAGAAACGCGTCGCCTGGTCAAGCTTGATCTGGACGTGGACAAGAATGTCATGGAGATCCTGGACATGCTGCTTTCCAAGAAGCGTGCCTCGGATCGACGCGACTGGCTGGAACAGAAGGGTAACGAGGCAGAACTCATCTAGGCGCCTCCGGGTGATTGGTCCGCTGGCCAGGGTTCCGGCGCCTGGTGCCCGATCCAAACGGATCAGCCTGGTCCGCAACACTCACTCCAATGGCAAACTAAAATTTTGGATTGATCCATGAGCGAATTTGAAACCGAAACGATTTCCCTGCGGGAATATACGGAAAACGCTTTCCTGAACTACGCCATGTACGTCATCAATGACCGTGCACTGCCCCACATTGGTGATGGCTTGAAGCCGGTGCAACGGCGCATCATATATGCCATGAGCGAACTTCGACTGGGTGCTGACGCCAAGTACATGAAGTCTGCCCGTACCGTGGGTGATGTTATTGGCAAGTACCACCCCCATGGTGATTCGGCGAGTTATGGTGCCATGGTGTTAATGGCCCAGCCATTCAGCTACCGTTATCCGTTGATTGATGGCCAGGGTAACTGGGGTTCTCCCGATGACCCCAAGTCCTACGCGGCCATGCGCTACACGGAAGCGCGCCTGACCAAATACGCGGAACTCCTGTTATCTGAACTGGGTCAGGGTACCGCGGACTGGATATCCAATTTTGACGGCACCATGGAAGAACCCGTGACCCTGCCGGCCCGTCTGCCCAACATCCTGCTGAACGGTGGCACCGGCATTGCGGTGGGTATGGCAACCGACATACTGCCGCATAATATCCGCGAGGTGGCCAGCGCCTGTATTCACCTGTTAGACCAACCAGCTGCCAGTATTGCTGACCTGTGTGAGCACATCAAGGGGCCGGACTTTCCGACAGGTGCAGAAATCATTTCCGGCAGCGCTGATATCCGGCAGATTTATGAAACGGGTCGGGGCAGTGTCCGGGCAAGGGCGGTCTACACGGTTGAGGACGGTGATATTGTTGTAAGCGCGCTGCCTTTCCAGGTCTCCGGGTCAAAGGTACTCGAGCAGATTGCTGCCCAGATGCAGGCCAAAAAATTGCCCATGGTGGCCGATCTGCGGGATGAATCCGATCATGAAAATGCCACGCGGATTGTCATCATCCCGAGGTCCAATCGCGTTGATATCGAAGGGCTGATGAATCACCTGTTTGCCACCACCGACCTTGAGCGGACCTACCGCGTCAATTTCAACATGATAGGCATCGATGGTCGCCCGCAGGTGAAGTCACTCAAGATGCTGCTGTCTGAGTGGTTGCAGTTCAGGTCGGATACCGTGCTGAAGCGACTGCAGTTCCGGCTCGACAAGATCCTGGATCGGCTGCACATCCTGGAAGGTTTGCTGATCGCTTACCTGAACATTGATGAAGTCATACACATCATCAGGACAGAGGACAAGCCCAAAGCGGCACTGATAGAACGTTTCAAACTCTCTGATCGACAGGCAGATGCAATTCTGGATCTGCGCCTGCGTAACCTCGCTCGACTGGAAGAAGAGAAGATCCGTGGTGAGCAGGATGAACTTGACGCGGAGCGTGTGGATATCGAAAAGACCATCAACTCCAAAGCCCGTCTCAAGACGCTGATCAAAAAAGAGATCGCCAGTGACGCGGAAGAATTTGGTGATGATCGGTTGTCGCCCCTGACGGTGCGTGAGGAAGCCCAGGCGTTTCGCGAGAAAGACCTGATTTCAACGGAGCCGGTGACGGTGGTGCTGTCGGAAAAAGGTTGGGTTCGTGCTGCCAAGGGTCACGATGTCGTGGCAGCAGACCTGAGCTACCGATCCGGTGACACGCTGCTGCGTACGGCAGAAGGTCGCTCGAATCAGGATGCCGTCTTCATCGATTCCACCGGCCGGGCCTATACGCTTGCAGCGCATACGCTGCCGTCAGCGCGTGGCCAGGGTGAGCCACTGACCGGGCGATTGAATCCGCCTGCCGGCGCGTTCTTCACGGGCCTGGTGATTGGCGAGAAAGACAGCCAGTTTGTTGTCGCCAGTGATGCGGGTTACGGTTTTGTGACCAGCCTTGCGGACATGGTGACAAAAAACAAGGCAGGCAAGTCGCTGGTTACCCTACCTAAAGGCGCCTTGACCATCCAGCCGGCTCTGGTTCGAGACCTGGCGCACGAGTTTATCGCTGCTCTCAGCAATGAAGGCCGTCTGTTGATTTTCCCGGTGGCTGACCTGCCGGTGATGGCGCGTGGCAAAGGCAACAAGATTCTGAGTATTCCTCCAGCGCGGGTAGCTGACCGTCTGGAAATGATGTCTCACCTGGTGGTGTTCTCCGAGGTTGATACCATCGTGGTCCACTCCGGCAAACGTCACCTGAGCCTCAAGATAGATGATCTTGCGCATTATCGCGGTGAGCGGGCACGGCGGGGGCTCAAGCTGCCCCGAGGCTTCCAGAAAGTTGATGCCGTTGAGTGCGTCCGGGGATAGTCGACCGGGTGCCGGCCGGGAGGTGCGCCTCAGCGCAACTGGTTGGCCTGCTGGTTGATCAGGTGTTCGTGTGATGCGTCGAGTGACTCGAGGCAGAAGACCTCTCCTTCCGGTGCCAGTGAGCTGTGAAATGCAACCAGTTGAATCCCGTGGGTGTCCTGTACAGCCTCCCTTGAGGTGCGACTGGTAAGTAGCTGGTCTGAAGCAATGGATGCCAGGTAGGTTGCCTGTTTGATTGCCCGTTGGCGGTCGCGCTCTGAGGCCGGTTCGGCCAGGCTGTTCATGCCCTGCTTTACGGCAATATTGCCGCGTACCTGGTTCATCAGACGACGAATGAGTTGGCCTGCGCAGATGGCGCGGAACACCTGGTCTGCCTGTTCGAAAGCGACAACCAGATCCTCGCCGTCCTCATCCAGCAGATCGCCACGGTAAAGCGACAGTGCGTTCAGTACACGCTGCCGGTGACTGTCCAACTGGCGCATGGGCCTGATCTTGATCACCAGGATGGTCAGGAGCCCTATGGGCTCCGGTATGACTTCCGCAACCTGGCGGTCATGGGCCTCCGGTTCGTCTGGCGTGGCTCCGGTTCCCGGTCGGTTCGATGCAATCGAAAACCACAGGTAGATCATATCGCCGTAGAGGAAAATTGCACCGGCCAGCACGCCGATCACCAGCGCCAGCAGCAGTAGCGACGTGACAAGCAGTGTGTGTAGTCCGGAAAATGACGGACCCGGGTTGAAGCCAATTGTGACGGAACCCAGTGCAGCGTCCTGAAAGGTAATGTCTCTTGAAAAAGACCTCAGATGGTCACTGTTCCTGCCGACCTGCGCCAGCAGCCTGTTGTCTGTTGCGTAGACACTGGCGAAGGCAAAGTCGTCGTTCCTGAGCAGGTCTGCCAGCAGGACGTTCAGGCCCAGCACATCCTCCTGCACCAGTTGATCGGTAATGGTCTGTGCCAGCTGATCGGCAATGGCACCACCATAGTGTTCTGCCCTGGAATTGACCTCACTGGCAGCAGCCAGGAAGTTGCCAATGATGGCTACCGCGCCGATAAGCGTGATGGGCAGCAGCATCACGATCAGCATCTTGGTTCTAACCGGGGTCATCACGAAGCGTCTTTGCCTGGCAGGTGGCTTGCCCGCGCAGTATAACGGAATGCACAGCAATCTTTGTGTTGGGATGGCGGATTGACGGATAATCGGCCTCCTGAAGTCTGCAGGCTGTACCATGACCCAACTTGTTCTTATCAACATCTCCGGGGAAGACAGACCCGGCATTACGGCGGCGGTCACGGGAATGCTGGGTACCTTTGACATCGACGTTCTCGATATCGGGCAGGCCGTCATTCACAACTATTTGTCCCTGGGTATCCTGATTAACATCCCGGCAGCGTCAGACCCGGTTTTGAAAGAAGTGCTTTTTCTTGCTCATGAGTTGGACCTGCAGGTCAAGTTTACCCCCGTCGAAGAGGAAAGTTACGATGACTGGGTCGGCCTGCAGGGTCGTAGCCGATTTATCCTCACCCTCCTCGCGCGCAAGATCAAGGCAGCCCATATTGCCGAGGTGGCGCGGATTGTGGCGGCGAATGGCTTCAATATTGACAGCGTTGTGCGATTGTCGGGTCGGGTACCCATGGACCATGAAGACCGGGAGACGCGCGCCTGCGTTGAGTTTTCCCTGCGTGGGGAGCCGGCTGATGCGCGGGCTTTTCGGGCTGAACTGGTCAACATCGCGTCGGATCTGGACATTGATGTGGCAGTCCAGGAAGACAACCTGTATCGGCGTAATCGCAGGCTGGTTGCCTTTGATATGGATTCAACGCTGATTTCAACCGAGGTGATTGATGAACTGGCCAGGCGCAAGGGCGTCGGGGAGGAGGTAGGGGCAGTCACAGAACGTGCCATGCGGGGTGAGCTTGATTTCAAGGAAAGCCTGCGCGCCAGGGTTGCCCTGCTGGAGGGGTTGCCAGAAGCGACGCTGGCTGAAGTCGGTCAGCAATTGCCACTGATGGAAGGGGCGGAACGGTTGTTTGCGACCTTGAACAAGCTGGGCTACAAGACTGCCATACTGTCAGGTGGGTTCAGCTATTTTGGCAAGCTGCTGCAGGAAAAGCTGGGCGTCGACTACGTGTATGCCAATGAACTCGAGATTGTGGCCGGGAAGCTCACAGGCAAGGTGCTGGCGCCCATTGTGGATGCCGAGCGCAAGGCTGAACTGTTGCGAACCCTGGCCGCGAAGGAGAACATTTCCCTGGAGCAGTGTATCGCGGTGGGTGATGGCGCCAACGACCTTGCCATGTTGAGTGCCGCGGGCCTTGGCGTTGCGTTCCACGCCAAGCCTATTGTGAAGGAAAGCGCTGAGCAGTCGATCTCGACGCTGGGACTCGACAGTATTCTTTACCTGATGGGTATTCGCGACCGGGATGCCGTCAGGCTATCGGAACTATAGGTCTTCTGACGCAAAATCGTAGTCGAGGTCATCCAGCGGCGGCGAGATGTAGTATCCCTGGATAAAATTCACGCCCGCCTGCCAGAGGGTAGAGAGGACGTTGGGTGACTCAACACCCGATATTGCCGTGAGCACACCCTGGGTCTGCAGCGACTTGACCATCTCCATCAGTTCAGCCTGTTTCTCCTTGTCATCTTCAATCTGGGCCGCGAAAGAGCCATCGAGTTTGACATAGTCCGGGGTCAGGTGTTTCAGCAGGTTAAAGGGGTTGAGGGAGCAGCCAAAATGGTTGATGGACGTCTTGCAGTGCAGTTGGGACACGTTCTGCGCAAACCGGGTTGCCTGTTTGATGTAAGCCGTTGCGTCATTCTCATGGATCTGGAATATCACCGCGTCACTGGGCAGGCGGGCTGCCTTGAGGGCAACGCTGAACCAGGGGAGGAAAGTGTCGTCACTGATTGATTTGTGTGTGACGTTGATAAAAAGCCGTGTCTTGTGTCCGGCTGCGCGGTGTTCTGAAAGCAGTTTTACTGACTGCAGGATGACCCAGCGATCCAGTTTCTCGAGGAGGCCGGCGTCCTCTGCGGGTCCCAGGAACTGACTCGGCAGAAGTTCGTTCTGATCCTCATCAAACAGCCGCAGCAGCACCTCAAACTGTTCATCGTCGTCGCCGTGCAGGCTGATTACGGGCTGGAACAACAGTTTGAGAGAGTTTTCCTTGAGTGACTTGCGGACCAGTTCCTTGACGTCTTCGGTGGTGAGTGACTTGCCGTCCTCACCCACCTTAACCTGCTCAACCTGGTAGAAGTTGACGCCATTGCCGTCCTCAATGGAAGAAGCGGCCCGGTGAGCACGTGAAATCAGCTCTTCACCCGATGGCGCGTTTTCACTGATGATCGACATGCCCACGCTGACTGTGAGCTGGTAAGACTTGCCCGAAACATCAGAAATATGGCCTTCCACAGCGGCGCGAATTTCTTCGCCGACAGCGGCAGCGGCTTCCTTGTCACCACCCTTGAAGATCATGGTAAAGACGTCATCACCAAAACGGGCCATCATGTGTGAACTGTCAACCTTGCTGCGGATCAGTGCGGCTACATCTCCCAGCACCAGGTCGGCATTGGAAATGCCGGCCTCGGTCCGAATACGGGCAAAATTGTCGACGCTGATGTAGAACAACACGTAACCCTGCTGGCCGTTGGTAGCCGTGTTTACAGCGGCTTCAAGCTGTTCTATGAAGTATTGCCGGTTGAACAGGCCAGTCAGCAGATCCTGGCTGGAAATTTCCTTGAGCCGGTCCTCGAGCTCTGAATCGTCGGTGAGTGGACGGAAAATAATCTGGGTGCAGGGTTCCCCGTCGTAAGCTGCCGGGGACAGTGACATGTTCGAAAGGATGCGCGAACCGTCACTCGCGATACAGGTAAATTCTTCGGTATCGTTCTTGTTCTGCTCGAATGACTTGAGGAACAGCTTGAACTTGTCCTGATCCTCTTCAGCGATCAGGTCGATAATCGGAATGCCGGCAAACTCCTCGGGATCATCATAACCAAACAGTTCAGCGTAGGCGCGGTTGGTGTAGATGTGCATGCCTTCATGCACGTAGCCGATGGCGGCGTTGGAACTGTCCAGCAACAACTGGTTGCGGCGTTCGGTTTCGCGCAGTTCAACTTCAGCCCGGCGCCGCATTCGCCGGTTATCCAGGTTTTTCAGTTCTCGCTCGATAACCAGCACAAGGCGTTCATCGTCATCTTCCAGGGCAACGTCCTGCGCACCCAGTTGTAACCCTGTGGTAATGGATTCGGGATTACGGTCGTCGGCGATCAGGATGACGGGGATGTCTTTCTCGAGTTGGCCAATAAGATTGATGGCGTCCTCGGCAGTAACATCATTGGCTTCAGAACGGGCCACCAGCAGATCCCAGGTCTGCTCCGACAGTTTGCTGGTCAGGTCAGCCATGGATTCAACCTGATGCGCGCGCGTGGCCCGTCCTGCTGTGCGTAACAGCACGATCAGCTCTTCTGCGCGATTCTGGGATTCCTCCAGAATCAGCAGCCTGACAGGATCACTCTTTTTCATCCAGCGGATTCCAACGACAAGCGGCTACTATACCACGACAGCGCGCGGCTCAAGTCGCGCTCTGCACGACTTTCGACGAAGCGCCCGGCACCTCCCTGACAAGCCTTGGCACCAGGTAACCTGGCAGCATGTTACCCATCAGGGTGACCAGTTGAAGCGCTTCATCCCGGGGCACGTCAAAATGGGCGGCACCCGATACCGGGTCCAGCAAATGGAGGTAATACGGCAGTATACCCGCCCTGAACAGCTTCCGTGACAGCTCAGCCAGTGTTATCGCACTGTCGTTGATGGCGCGCAGCAGTACACTCTGGTTCAGTAGCAGGACACCTGCCGCTTTCAGGCGCGCGGCGGCCTGGCTGACACTTTCGTCAATTTCCCGGGGGTGATTGATATGGGTGACCAGCACCAATTGCAATCGGCTTGCTGCCATCCAGGTCAACAACTCAGTGGAGACACGCGAGGGAATCATGACCGGCAGGCGTGTATGGATACGAAGCGTCTCAATGTGCGCAATCCCGGCAAGTTCGTCGGCTATCCACGCCAGCCGGTCGTCGGGCAGGATCAACGGGTCACCGCCGCTCAGGATGACCTCGGAAATTGTGGCATCCGCGCGGATGTGATCAAAAATTGTTTGCCAGTCGCGGCGGCCAGGTGTGGTGTCCTGATAAGGGAAGTGTCGCCTGAAGCAATAGCGGCAATTCACTGCACATTGCCCGGTTGTAACAACAAGTACGCGGCCATGGTACTTGTGAAGCAACCCCCGGACCGCACTGATGCCCTGCTCACCGACCGGATCCACGGAAAAACCGGGCACGTTGGCACGCTCGGCAGCACTGGGTAGTACCTGCAGCAGGAGTGGGTCGGCCGGATTGCCGGGCTCCATACGGGCAAGGAACGGGAGCGGCACCATTACCGGAAACGGGTCGGCAACCAGTGGGTAATTGAGTTCCAGCAGCCGGACCAGTTCATCAATGCTGGTCACGGCGTTCTGTAGCTGCCATTGCCAGGGCTGGCTCTGCCAACTCATGTCTTTAAGCGGTATCATTCGCGTTTTCTGGCACTTAGAGAGTGATCAATGGCTAGCTATTCTACCAACGAATTCAAATCGGGTCTTAAGGTCATGCTGGAAGGTGACCCCTGTTCAATTGTGGAAAATGAATTCGTCAAGCCGGGCAAAGGCCAGGCTTTTAACCGGGTAAAACTTCGTAACCTGAAAACCAATCGCGTCTGGGAGCGAACCTTCAAATCCGGCGAATCGCTGGAGGGTGCAGATGTCCTGGAAACCGAGATGGAGTATCTCTACAACGATGGTGAGTACTGGCACTTCATGAAGACCGATGGCAGTTTTGAGCAGCTTGCTGCTGATGCCGCAGCGGTGACCACCGCGTTACCCTGGCTCAAGGAACAGGACAAGTACATGGTGACCCTCTGGAACGGCACCCCAATTGCCGTGGAGCCAGCCAACTTTGTCGAACTGGAAGTGGTTCAGACCGACCCTGGCCTTAAAGGTGACACGGCTCAGGGTGGTACCAAACCCGCAACCCTGTCTACCGGGACCGTGGTTAAGGTTCCCCTGTTCATCAACCAGGGCGAAATTATCCGCGTAGACACCCGTACAGGTGAGTACCAGAACCGCGCCAAGAGCTGAAGTGGCCGACTGGCAACCCGGCGCGCCACGCTCCGAACTGGTCCGGCGGGCCGGGCTGTTAAGTGCGATCCGCGCCTTCTTTGCGGATCGGGGCGTCATGGAGGTGTCACTCCCGGTTCTGGGTGGGGCGGGTGTTCCCGATGTCCACCTGGAGAATCTCTCAATTGCCGTGAACGACAGGACACTTTTCCTGCAAACGTCTCCGGAATATGCCATGAAGCGCCTGCTGGCAGCGGGCAGCGGCCCTATCTATTCGCTGGGACCGGCCTTTCGTGGCAGTGAGTCGGGTCGCCGGCACAATCCTGAATTCACCATGCTGGAGTGGTATAGACCCGGGTTCGACCTGGAACATCTGGTCAGTGAGGTGGAAGCACTGCTGAGACATCTGGGCGTCGGTGCTCAGCCGGCGCTGGCGGATACACCCGCTTTTGCCGGGGTCAGTTATGCGGAACTGTTTGAGGGACGTTTTGGCATCAACCCGCACCGGGCAACCCTCTTGGAACTTGATGACCTTGCCAGAACCGCCTTTCCCGATTTCCGCTCTCATATTGCTGCCTGTTCGGACCAGGGCACCCGCGCAGACCTGCTTGACCTGATGTTCAGCCAGGGGATAGAGCCGACACTGGTATCACCCACATTTGTGCTCGACTTTCCGGTCTGCCAGGCTGCACTGGCACAAACGGGCAAAAGCCAGGGAGGCGATGCAGTCGCCCGTCGGTTCGAGTTCTTCTGGCAAGGTGTGGAGCTTGCCAATGGTTACCTTGAACTCAGTGACCCGGCGATGCTGCGCGAGCGGTTCCTGATCAGCAACCATCTGCGGGCGACCCGCGGCTTGCCGACAGTGGCGCTGGATGAAAAATTCCTGGCAGCCATGCCGCATATGCCACCGGCCAGCGGTGTTGCCATGGGTGTAGAACGCCTGCACATGTTGCTGGCCGGCCGTTCGACCATTGGTGAGGTCATGGCTTTTGGGCTGGACCGGCTTTGATGCCCTGGCTGCTCCCGGGTGTTGTCGGGGGCGCCTAAGAGTTGTTTACCAGGGGTTCCCCCATGCGGATGGTGTCACCCGGACCACCGCAAAAATCCAGTGGTACTGATGACACGATAATGGCAGTTGAGCCCAGTTCAAACTGGCCAAGTTCCTGGCCCTGTTGAAACGGCATTGGTGTGTTGAACACCTCGTCCTGGATAACGCCCGGTTCATAGGCGGCGTCGCGCCAGACTGGCCTGATGCCGGCAACAATCATTGCCCCGACCATGATGACGACAAAAGGTCCGAGGTGCGTTTCAAACCAGAGTACCAGCCGCTCATTGACGGCAAACAGGTCCGGTACGCGCAGGGTTGTCGCGGCGTTGACGGAAAAGAGCCGGCCCGGGATATAGCGGGCGCGTTGCAGGTCGCCAGCGATGGGCATATGGACCCGGTGATAGTCTTTGGGTGAAAGGTAGATGGTTGCAAAGCTGCCATTGTGGAACCGGGTTGCGCTTTCACCCAGGAGTTTTTCCAGGGAATAGGTGACCCCTTTTGCCTGTAACAGCTGGTTACCGTCAATGTGGCCCAACTGGGAAATTGCGCCGTCTGCAGGCGAGCTGATGGTGCCCGAGACCGGTCGTGCCCCGTCTTTCAGCGCGCGGGTGAAAAAGTCATTAAAGCAGGCGTAATCTTCTTCCGGTCGCAGGGCCTCTGCCATGTTGACCCCGTAGGCCCGGATAAACAGGTGGATAAATGGCCGCTTGATAAAACCCAGTCGGCTGCTGGCGATAACTCCAATCAGGCGCGACAGGAGGTGCTGGGGAACCAGCCGCTGCAGCAGGACAAAAAAACCTGCCATCAGCTTTCCACTGGTACGTTGGGATCGTTGCCCCATTCAGACCAGGATCCATCGTAAGCCTTGATGTTGAAGCCGAGCGATTTGCCCACAAGGTATGTCAGGCCTGAACGGTGGTGAGTCTGGCAGTGGGTAATCACCGACCTGTCCCCGGTGATGCCTTTAGCTGCCAGCATCTCGCGGGCGTCCGAGCGGATTCGCAGGTGATCGTTGTGATCCATCACCAGCAGCCAGTCCAGGTTGATTGCACCAGGTACATGTCCACCCCGCTGTGCCACAACGCGGGTGCCCGCATACTCCTCGGCAGAACGCGCATCCCAGATGACCGTGTCGGGGCTGTTGATGCTGTCCAGTACGTCCTGCATGCTGGCAATCAATGCCGGATCTGTCGTGACGCTGACACGGGTGGGTTTTGCCTGACCCGGTTCTGCTGTAACAGGTCCATCCTGCGCTAGCCAGTTGACGAGCCCCCCGTTCAGATAGGACGACTGCCTGTGGCCAATCACGTCAAGGGTCCAGATGAAACGACCGGCCCAGCCACCGCCCTCATCATCGTAAGCCACCACTGGTCTATCCGGCGTGTAGCCCAGCCTCGAGAAAAGCGCATTCAAACGGGCCCTGTCGGGCAGCTTGCCCACCGCCGGGGTTTTGCCGCTGATGATTTCGGCCGGTGACACATGCAGGGCGCCAGGCAAGTGTGCGTGAAGGTAATTTTCCTCCCGGCACAGATCAACAATCAGCAGGTTGGGATCATCCAACAGCGGCTTGAGGTCAGCAGGCTCAACAATGAGTGGCAACATGCAGGTCTGGTTCATTCCAGGGTGAGGGGCGGAAGTTTACCCGCAACCGGCGACAACATGAAGCCGGTTGGACTGGCGCGGCGCCTGGCCCGGGCGGGGCATGGTTCTTGACCCGCGATATCAGTTAACATGCGCTTTTGCAGCGCCGGAAGCAGTGCGTGGACTACTCTGAAAATCTGGTCTGGATGGACCTCGAAATGAGCGGGCTTGATCCGGAGTCAGAGCGCATACTCGAGATCGCGACGATTATCACCGATTCATCCCTGAACATTATTGCGGAGGGGCCAGTTGTCTATGTTCACCAGGACCAGGCACTGATCGACGGGATGGATGCGTGGAACAGCGAACATCACTCTGCGTCCGGGCTGATTGATCTGATTCAGCGTGAGGGTGTGCCTGAGGCCGAGGCCGAACGGATCACGCTGGCTTTTATCAGCAGCCATGTGGAGGCTGGCAAGTCCCCACTCTGCGGCAACAGTATCGCCCAGGACAGGCGTTTCCTGGTCCGCTATATGCCCAGGCTTGAGCAGTACCTGCACTATCGAAACCTGGACGTGAGTACGGTTAAGGAACTCTGCATGCGCTGGCGCCCGGACGTTTTCCGGGAGGTGCGCAAACAGGGCACCCACAGGGCACTGGACGATATCCGGGAAAGTATTGCCGAGCTGCGTTTTTACCGCGATCACTTCTTTAACTTGTCCTGAGCCCTGGCTGCCAGCTCGCTGATTGCCCAGTTGATATGTTCTGCAACCATGTCACTGACAAGGGGACGCAGGTCAGTCAGCGTGCGTACCACTTCCCGATCCGCGGGACCATTACCAAGGGCAATTGCGATATTTCGCTGCCAGCCCTGAAATCCTGCCCGTCGAATGGCCGAGCCGCGGGTTTTTTCCAGAAACTCCGCCTCGGTCCAGTTCAGCAACGAGAGTAGCGTTGCGCTGGAGAGACCCAGGCGGGGTTCAAAGTCCTCAATTGTTGTGACCCTGGCGAACTTGTTCCAGGGGCAGACCAACTGGCAGTCATCACAACCAAAAATCCGGTTGCCAATAGCGCGACGGAAATTTTCGGGGATTGCCCCTTTCTGTTCGATGGTCAGGTAAGAGATACAGCGGCGAGCGTCGAGTTCGTAAGGCGCCACTATCGCGGCGGTTGGGCAGACGTCAATACAGGCGCTGCAGGAACCACAGAGATTGGACCCGGGCTGGTCATCTGTTGGCAGCGGCAGGTTGGTGTAAATCTCCCCGAGGAAAAACCATGAACCGGCGGTACGGTTTAGCAACAGGGTGTTCTTGCCGATCCAGCCAAGCCCGGCCTTTTGCGCCAGCCCTTTTTCGAGCACCGGCGCACTGTCGGTGAATACCCGGCCGCTGTAGCCGGTTTCACCCTGTTCCTCAACACAGGCGGCAATTTTCTGCCAGAGTTTGCTGAGTCTGCTGCGGATGACCTTGTGGTAGTCCCTCCCCAGGGCATAGCGGCTGATATAGGCGATTTCGGGGGAAGTAAGTACTTCCTCCGGCAGTGTATCGCGGGGCAGGTAGTTCATGCGGGTGGAAATGATCCGCAGGGTGCCCGGAATCAGCTCGGCGGGCCGGCTACGGCGTGTGCCGTGGGATGCCATGTAGTGCATCTCACCATGTCGCCCCTCGGCGAGCCAGGCACGCAACCTTTTCTCATCTTCCTCAAGGTTGGTATCGGTGACGCCAAGCTGCTGAAAACCGAGATCTTTGGCCCAAATCTCGATTTTTTCGCGAAGTTCGGTGTAAAACTCTGATTTCATAGGGATTTCGAGGGAAACTTTTGTATAATTTGGAAATCTGTGACATAGGTTAACGCGAATGTCGTCAGGAGCGATACTGAAGGTGACCGACCAGGACCTGCCAAACCGGCTTTATACGGCCGCGGGTGTCCGCGAACTTGATCGCATTGCGATTGAGCAACAGGGTATTGCCGGGCTGACGCTGATGCGGCGCGCAGCCGGTGCCTGTGTTGGGACGCTGCGCGAAACCTGGCCCGATGCGCAGCGTGTGCTTGTCTGCTGTGGCAGCGGTAACAATGCCGGTGATGGATACATTGTTGCCGGCATGCTGGCTGAGAAAGGATTGCAGGTTGAAGTGGCCGTAGTGGGTGAACCGGAGGGCCTGGGACCCGATGCCGAGGCCGCTTACCATTACTGTCAGCAGTCCGATGCTACCCTGGCTACCTTCGACGCCTGTGAGCCGGACAAGGCTGACGTGATAGTGGATGCCCTGCTGGGCACGGGTCTGCGTGGCAAGGTGCGAGAACACTATGCGGTGGTGATTGACGCTGTCAACGCAACCCACAAGCCGGTGCTGGCGGTTGATATCCCTTCCGGACTCTGTGCCGACACGGGGGCACGCCTCGGCACTTCAATTCTGGCTGATGTTACCGTCACATTTATTGGCCTCAAACGTGGATTGTTTACGCTTGATGGTCCGGACTGTGCGGGCAGGCTGATATTTGCCCAACTGGGTGTTCCTGACGGTGTACAGGAACAGGTAACGCCGTCCGCTCACCTGCTGGACTACACGGCGCTGGTTGGGCACCTGCCGGCACGCCCGAGAAACTCCCACAAGAATCGCTTTGGCCATGTCCTTGTGGTGGGAGGTGACGAAGGTATGGGAGGCGCCGTGGCCATGAGCGCGGAGGCGGCCCTGCGCAGTGGTGCTGGTCTTGTGAGTGTCGCCACACATCGGCTGAATGTCAGTGCCTGCCTTTCCCGGCGGCCCGAACTTATGGTCCGGGGTGTTGAATCCGAGGCCGGGCTGGAACCCCTGCTGGCACGTGCCAGTGTGGTTCTGCTTGGCCCCGGTCTGGGGCGCTCGGACTGGTCCAGGCGGCTGTTTGGCTGCACACTTGCTGCGACCACCACCAGTGGAGTACCTCTTGTGGTGGATGCTGATGGGCTGAATCTGCTGGCGGAACAACCTGCATACCGATCCAACTGGGTTCTGACGCCACACCCTGGAGAGGCAGGCAACCTGCTCGGCGACAGCCAGGTGCAGGCAGACCGGTTTTCATCTGTCCGCAAGCTGCAGCAGCAATATGGCGGTACCGTCCTGTTGAAAGGGGCCGGTACAGTCATCAGTGATGGTACGGCGTGTTACCTGTGCGCCCACGGCAACCCCGGGATGTCTTCAGCCGGCATGGGTGATGTTCTCGGTGGCATTGTCAGCGCGCTTGTGGCGCAAGGGCTTGAAGGGTCGATTGCAACTCGCCTGGGAGTGCTGGTGCATGCCATGGCAGGTGACAGGGAAGCGCGCCTGACGGGTGAGCGCGGCCTTCTGGCAACGGATTTGCTACCGCACGTACGTGACCTTTTGCAAGGGCGACCAGGGTGAACCCCGCACTTTGCCTTGAATTGACCTGTGAAGAAGCAACGCTGGCGGCCGCAGCGCGCCTGGCGCCATTGCTGACTGAAGGTGCTGTGGTGTTTCTGTCGGGAGAGCTGGGTGCCGGCAAGACTACTTTTTCCCGCGGCATTCTGCGGGGCCTTGGACATACCGGTGCCGTCAAGAGTCCGACTTTCACCCTTGTAGAACCCTATGATCTTGGCCAGTTTGCCGTTTATCACTTTGATCTTTATCGGCTGGGAGACCCCGAGGAACTGGAGTACATCGGCTTCCAGGACTATTTCGAAAGTCCAGGTCTCTGCATCGTGGAATGGCCGGAGCGTGGGGAGGACAAGCTGCCCACACCTGACATCATCATTCGGCTGGAGGTGGATGGTGGTGGCCGGCGACTGTCACTGGCGCCAGTGACACCCAGGGGAGAGCATATTGTGGGACAGTTTCAGGCGTCCCGGGAGTCTGTCTTATGAGAACCTTGATAGGGGCGCTACTGGTTGGTCTATTGCTGCAGACACCGGTACTGAACGCAGGTCAGGCGGCAATTGAGGGTGTCCGGGTGCGTCCGTCACCCGAGCGGACCCGGATTGTGTTTGACCTCAGCGATGCGGTTGAACATCGTGTCTTCTCCCTGGACGACCCCGCCCGGCTGGTTATTGATATAGAAGACGCCAGTCTCAGCGCCGCCGTTGAGGACATAGAGCTTGACGAGACGCCAATCGCCCGCATGAGGGCCTCGAGGCGCGACAGCACTGATCTGCGCGTGGTGCTTGATCTCAAGACCGCGGTCAAACCCAGGTCTTTTGTGCTGAAGCCCATCCTGCAGTATGGCGACCGACTGGTGGTTGATCTTTACACTGAAGCGCAGCAGGCGCCCATGGTTCAGCGCGTAGATCGTGTCACCAGGCAGATGCGGGACGTTGTGATCGCCATTGATGCCGGCCACGGCGGGGACGATCCGGGCGCAATTGGCCACGGAAACCTGTACGAAAAGCATGTCACCCTGGCAATTTCCCAGGACCTGGCGCGCCTTTTTGAGCGTGAGCCGGGTTTCAAGCCGCTACTGGTGCGGGAAGGTGACTATTTTCTTGCGCTGCGCGAGCGTACCGAGATTGCGCGGACCAATGAGGCAGACATTTTTCTCTCAATTCATGCGGATGCGTTCCACACCGCGGAGGCCCGGGGTGCATCAGTTTATGCCCTGTCCCAGCGTGGCGCGACCAGTGAAGCGGCGCGCTGGCTCGCTGAGAAAGAAAACCGGGCGGACCTGATCGGTGGTGCTGGCGGCGTCAGCCTGGGCGACAAGGATGACCTGCTGGCAGGGGTGTTGCTTGATCTCTCCATGACCGCCAGCCTGGCAGCCAGCCTGGAGATGGGTCAGTCCGTGCTGTCTGCAATCAAACCGGTCAACCGGCTCCACAAGAAGCAGGTGGAACAGGCGGGATTTGCGGTACTCAAATCACCGGACATCCCCTCCCTGCTCATCGAGACCGGTTACATCTCCAACCCGCAGGAGGCAGGCAAGCTCAAGACCCGATCACATCAGCAGGCAATGGCCAAGGCGATCTTTTATGGCGTCAAGCGCTTTGTGGAAGAGAGTCCCCCGGCGGGTTCCTATATTGCCTGGAAACGCCAGGGGGGAGATGCCGTGGCGGAGTCGCACAAGACGGTGCGCGGCGATACCCTGTCAGGAATCGCCATGAAATACCGGGTTGATGCAGAGGACATCAAGCGCGTCAACGGCCTGCTGGGTGATACCATCCGAGTGGGGCAGGTTCTGAAAATCCCCACCAGCTGACGGATGAACCATTTTCCATTGAACACATGCAGTCTGCCCAGAATTCGGGTGATGGTGACTATAGGCAAAAACACTTTGAGATTTGGCCCCGCCAGGTAAATCCACCGCCAATTCCTGCTAACCTTTGCTTTTTGAGCCAACCGGCAGAGGCAACACCAGGATGCCACAGCGAATCATGCAACTCAGCCCACGGCTGTCCAACCAGATAGCCGCCGGTGAGGTGATTGAACGTCCGTCTTCCCTGGTGAAGGAGCTCATCGAGAACAGCCTGGATGCAGGCAGCGACCGCATTGATATTGCGCTGGAAAATGGCGGGGTGAAACTTGTTCGCATCCGCGACAATGGTGTGGGGATTCATCCTGACGATCTTGCTCTGGCGCTGTCCCGGCACGCGACGAGCAAGATTGCTGCCATGGAAGACCTGGAGGGGGTTGCCACCCTGGGCTTCCGGGGTGAAGCGCTGGCGAGTATCGCGTCGGTTGCAAGGCTGACCTTAACCAGCAGTCAGCGTGATGACAATGCGGGTTATGTTGTGTCTGTGTCGGGAAATGACATGGTGGCTGACGTCAAGCCTGCCCCCCATCCCCGGGGTACCACGGTTGAGGTGCGGGATCTGTTCTTCAACACGCCGGCCCGGCGCAAGTTCCTGCGGACAGAAAAGACAGAACTGCAGCGAATTGAAGACGTGGTCCGGAAGGTCAGTCTCAGTCATCCGTATGTTGGCCTGAGCCTGCACCACAATGGTAAACAGCTCAGGCATTATGCACCAACCAATACCCATGAGGACGAGACGCGCAGGGTGGCCAGCGTATTCGGGCGCGAGTTTGTTGACAATGCGATTTACATTGACGAGGAGCGTGAAGGTTTGGCCCTGTATGGCTGGGTGGGCTTGCCAACCTGGTCGCGAAGCCAGGCGGACCAGCAGTACTTTTTCGTCAATGGCAGAATGATCAGGGACAAGCTGGTTACTCATGCGGTCAGGCAGGCCTACCAGGATGTGATGTACCACGGCCGTCACCCGGTCTACGCCCTGTTCCTGAACCTCGATCCACGCCTGGTGGATGTGAATGTGCACCCAACCAAACACGAGGTGAGATTCCGCGAGAGTCGCCAGATCCATGATTTCATTTTTCGAACCATCCATCACCAGCTTGCGGAAGTGAGGCCGGGCAGCGAGGCCCCGGAAGCACCACGGCAACCGTTGTTTGCAAATGATGGCGGGTTGCCGACGCGGCAACAAAGCATCAGTTTTGGCAGTGGCGCACGCGGCGCGGGCAATATCTCGGAGCAGGTGCGACACTACGGTGACCTGCTTTCGGCACCACCAAACCCAGCCGGATTGGCGCTACCGGATGACCAGGATATTCCACCCCTGGGTTATGCGCTTGCCCAACTGCATGGTATTTACATACTTGCCCAGAACGCGACGGGGCTCGTTATTGTTGACATGCATGCGGCGCATGAGCGAATTACCTATGAGCGCATGAAGCGACAGGTTGACGAGGAGGGCCTGCGCAGCCAGCCGCTACTTGTGCCCATTGCAGTCTCACTCAGCGAACGGGAAGCTGCTGTGGCGGAGGAGCATGCCGCCGAACTGGCGGCACTGGGTTTTGACCTGCAGCGGGTTTCTGATGAATCCATCATGGTGCGGGCAGTGCCGACGCTGCTCGCCCACTCGGATGTAGAGCAACTGGCAAGGGACGTGTTGTCAGACATCCTGGAGCTTGGCGCCAGCCAGCGCATTCAGCAGCATCGTGATGAACTGCTGTCTACCATGGCCTGTCATGGATCTGTCCGGGCCAACCGACGCCTGACTGTTCCTGAAATGAATGCGCTCTTGCGGGACATGGAAGAAACGGAGCGAAGCGGACAGTGTAATCATGGCCGTCCGACCTGGAGCACACTGTCGGTTGCAGAACTGGATGGTCTGTTCCTGCGGGGACGTTAGTGCCTGGCCAGGAAAACAATGCGGCTGCCGTCTGCCTGCTGGGGCCCACCGCCAGCGGCAAAACTGAGCTGGCGCTTGAGCTTGCTGCCAGATACCCCTTCGAGATTGTCAGCGTGGATTCGGCGATGGTCTACCGGGGTATGGACATAGGCACCGCCAAACCGGACCCTGGCATCCTGGCGCAGTATCCCCACCACCTGATCGATATTCGCGATCCCGCCGAGGCATACTCGGCTGCCATGTTCCGCTCGGATGCGCTGCGGATCATGCAAGATATCTTTTCCCGGGGTCGGATCCCGCTGTTGACCGGGGGCACCATGCTTTATGTCAAAGCGCTGCGAGACGGGTTGGCGGATCTGCCTGCTGCTGACCAGGCAGTGCGAACAAGAATTAATGACCTGGCAAACCGGGAAGGCTGGCCGGCTGTGCATCGCAGGCTGGCTGAAGTCGATGCGACAACGGCGGCCCGGCTGTCGGAGAATGACAGCAGCCGGTTGCAGCGGGCGCTGGAGGTGTTTGAGATTAGTGGTACGCCAATTTCAGTTCTCCAGGCGGCTGGCCAGCAAGCCTGTCCGTTTCCGCTGCTGCAGCTTGCCATAGTGCCAAATGACCGGGCGGCACTGCATGCGCGAATAGAGTCACGGTTTACCCGTATGATCCAGGCGGGGCTGGTCGACGAGGTGAAGGGATTATTCGAAAGGGGAGATCTCAGCGACTCGCTGCCGGCCATACGGGCCGTCGGTTACCGGCAGGTCTGGCAATATCTGGCTGGCGAGTCAGGCTTCGATGAGATGATGGTTCGCGGCGTCGTTGCAACCCGCCAGCTTGCCAAGCGTCAGTATACCTGGCTGCGGAGCTGGCCTGATCTGCATGTTATTGATGAGCCTGATATCACTGCAGCCTTGAAAATTATCAGGTCCGGCAGCATATTAGGTGAGTCGGGCGCGGGACTGCGTCCTTGACCGGGTTTGTCAGCCATTGAGCCAGCGCTGGCCTGAACCTGTTTTTTGTCGGCTGTGCCGACCGGTACTGGTGGTTTAGCCAGTCAAACCTAGGAGAACAACATGACAAAAGGGCAATCTCTACAAGACCCTTTCCTCAACGCGCTGCGCAAGGAGCGTATTCCTGTTTCAATCTATCTTGTCAGCGGTATCAAGTTGCAGGGGCAGATCGAGTCATTTGACCAGTTTGTCATCCTGCTCCGGAACACCGTCAGCCAGATGATTTACAAGTCTGCGATTTCCACTGTTGTCCCGGCGCGGAATGTCAAGATTCCGGTTTCTGGCGACGAAGACGCTGAAGAGCAGGCCTGAACGCTCGCGTTGCGTGAGCAAGGAATCACTGATTGTTTTTTGAAAGACCGAAAGCGGGCACCCGGGCGCTACTTGTCCAGGTGGAAGATGACAGCGCCCGGGAACTTTGGGAGCTGACCACGTCTGCAGGCCTTTCCCCAACCGGGACAGTGCGTGTACGCAAGCGATTCCCCGATCCCGGCACTTTTGTTGGTTCAGGCAAGCTGCAGGAGATCCTGGCTGAGGCCGAGGCAACGGACGCGGGTCTCGTCGTGTTTGATGCAGAACTGTCCCCGGCGCAGGAACGAAACCTGGAAGCAGCGTTGACCCGACGCGTGCTGTCACGCACGGGGCTGATACTGGAGATCTTTGCGTTGCGGGCACGTACCCACGAGGGCAAGCTGCAGGTAGAACTGGCCCAGCTGGCTCACGCGTCAACGCGGCTGGTGCGAGGCTGGACTCACCTGGACCGCCAGCGTGGTGGTTCAGGACGCGGCCAGGGTGCCGCCATGGGCGTTGCGGGGGCCGGTGAGACCCAGTTGGAAGCTGACCAGCGCATGCTCGGCGCGCGTATCAAACGGATTACCCAGCGACTTGCGCGGGTTCGCAAGCAGCGGGCCCAGAACAGGCGAGCCCGGCGGCGCGCTGAGGTGAGTACAATCTCGTTGGTCGGGTACACCAATGCGGGCAAGTCGACACTCTTCAACCGACTGTGTGAGGCCAACGTCCACGCGGCTGACCAGTTGTTTGCGACACTCGATCCGACACTGCGACAGCTGGAATTGCCCATAGTGGGACAGGCAATCCTGACGGACACGGTGGGATTCATACGTCACCTGCCCCACGGATTGGTTGACGCTTTCAGGGCCACGCTGGAAGAAGTTTCCGAGGCGCAACTGCTGTTGCATGTGGTTGATGCAGCGTCGCCGGAGAAAGATGAACACACTGAGCAGGTAAATGTTGTTCTGGCAGAAATAGGCGCAGAGTCGGTCAGGCAGCTCCAGGTTTATAACAAGATTGACCTTACCAATGAGACGCCCAGGATCGACTACGACGAGCAGGGATTGCCCTGGCGGGTGTGGGTTTCCGCCGAGTGTGGACTCGGGCTGGACCTGCTGCTGAGGTCCATCAGTGAACTCGTATCAAGTAACGTTGTCGAAACAACTCTCACGTTGGCACCCCATCAGGGGGCCGTGCGGGCTGAGCTTTTTGCCCTGGGAGCGGTGCTGGGTGAAGACACTGGCGCAGACGGCTCAATGTCGATGCACCTGCGCATCGAACAGCACCAGCTTGACCGGATAGTGCAGCGCTTTGGCAGCATCGCCTGCTGATCCTTAAGGCCCCGGTATCGTATGACTAATCACTTTTATGTGGGAAAATGTCTTTTTTTTCCCGATCGAAACGCAAGCGGAGACAGTTATGGCCTGGAATGAGCCTGGAGGCGGGGGTGACAAGGACCCCTGGGGAAATCGTGGGGATCAGGGTCCACCTGACCTGGATGAGGCGTTTCGAAAACTTCAAAACAGCCTGTCCGAGATGTTTGGCGGCGGTAAAGGCGGCGGCGCCGGTGGTGCCGGCGGGGGTGGCGCTTCACCCCTCAACATGAGCATTCTCGGCCTTGGCGCCGGCGCGCTTTTGATTATCTGGCTGGTGATGGGCGTGTACACGATTGATGAGCAGGAACGGGGCGTCGTACTGCGGTTTGGCAAGGTCCAGGACGAGATTGTCGGCCCGGGTCTGCACTGGAACCCGCCATTTGTCGATGAGGTGCTGAAAGACAATGTGACGCGGGTAAGGTCACGTGAGCATGACTCCGAGATGCTGACCGAAGACGAGAACATCGTGAAGGTCAAGATGTCGGTCCAGTATGTGATCAGTGATGTGAAGCAGTATCTGCTGCGTGTGCGTAACCCCGACCAGAGCCTGTACCAGGCAACCGAGAGTGCCTTGCGTCACGAGGTTGGCAGTTCACCCATGAACGATGTCCTGACGGAAGGTCGAGCGGACCTGGGCCAGCGGGTCAAGGAACGTATCCAGGTGTATATGGATCGTTATACAACCGGCATCCAGGCAACCCAGGTGATCATTGATGAGACCGCGCCACCGGATGCGGTACGCGCTGCCTTTGATGACGTGATCAAGGCGCGGGAGGACGAGGTCAGGTTCCGCAATGAAGCGAACGCCTTTGCCAACCAGATAATCCCCGAGGCTCGTGGTCAGGCACAGCGCCTGCTTGAGGAAGCCGCCGGTTACCAGTCAAGGGTCATCTCGCAGAGCCGCGGTGAAGCTGAAAGGTTCAACAAGCTGTTTGCGGAATACAAGCTGGCGCCGGAAGTGACGCGTGAGCGGATCTATCTGGATACACTCGAGTCGGTATTTGCCAACAGCACCAAGGTCATGGTGGATATCCAGGGTGGCAATAACCTGATGTATCTGCCACTGGACAAGATCCTGGAGTCATCAACCAACGGACGTGTCACTGCGCCAACCGGCGCCGGAAACGTAATTGATGGCAGCTCAATGAATCGGTCGGAAACTTCCAGCCGACCCACCAGTCGGCGCGGCGAACGCTAAGCGCGCAATCGAGGAGTCACAGAATATGTCTACCAAAGGATTTGTCATTGCATTTGTCGTCGCGGTACTTGCGGTACTGGGTGCAAACTCGGTGTTTGTGGTCACCGAACTTGAACGCGCGGTAATGCTGGAGTTTGGTGCTGTTACGCGCGCCGACATTCCGCCGGGACTTCATTTCAAGAAGCCTTTTATCAACGAGGTGAGGAAGTTTGATGCGCGGGTCTTGACCCTTGATGCAGACCCGGAACGTTTCCTGACGCTGGAGAAGAAGGCCCTGATTGTGGATTCTTTTGCGAAGTTCAAGGTTCACGATGCTGAGCTTTTCTACACCGCAACCTCGGGTGATGACCGTCGCGCTGAGTTGTTGCTGCGTCAGCGGGTCAACAACGGACTGCGTAATGAGATCAGTGCGCGGACCCTGCACGAGGTGGTTTCCGGCGAACGGGATGAACTGATGAACATCCTGACCAAACGCCTGGATGCTGTTGCCCGGACAGAACTGGGTGTGGAAGTGGTTGATGTTCGGGTGAAGCGGATTGATCTGCCGCCAGAGGTCAGCCAGTCCGTCTATAACCGGATGAATACCGAGCGGGATATCGAGGCACGCGAGCATCGGGCCCAGGGCCAGGAACTTGCCGCCGGTATTCGCGCGGATGCTGAAAAGCAGCGGGAGGTTATTCTGGCCGAGGCTTATGCCCAGGCAGAAGAGATTCGTGGTGAAGGGGATGCCCAGGCCGCTGCCATTTATGCGGCTGCATTCAACAAGGACCCGGAGTTTTACAAGTTCTACCGCAGTATGGCCGCCTACAACCGGACGTTTAACGATCGAAGTGACGTGCTGCTGATAGATCCGAACAGTGATTTCTTCCAGTACCTGAAGAAGAGCACGCAGTAACACCGACGGCTGGCACAGTCATGTGGCAGGAGTTGGGCATAGCAATTTGCCTGGTGCTGGTTATCGAGGGAATACTGCCTTTCCTGTATCCTCGCGGCTGGAAAGATTCAGTTGCGCGACTTGCAGAGTTTGATGACCGGACCCTGCGAATCATCGGCTTTGCCAGTATGCTGACTGGCACCCTGTTGCTGTATCTTGTTAACTGAAGATCATAGAAATTGATCAACAACAAAAATTGACCTGGTCGGTTTAACCATGAGTATCGCAGACCGCTGGCTGCTCCCGGACGGCGTTGAAGAAGTATTGCCGCCGGCGGCAGCGCATCTTGAGGCTGTCAGGCGTCGCCTGCTCGATGAATTTGCGCGATGGGGCTTTCAGTATGTGATCCCCCCTCTGGTGGAGTACCTTGAATCTCTGCTGACGGGTACCGGCGAAGATCTGGATCTCAAGACGTTTAAGGTGACGGACCAGTCGAGTGGCCGAATGATGGGTATTCGAGCTGACATCACCCCACAGGTTGCCCGCATAGATGCCCACAGCCTCGGCCACGAAGGGATGACTCGGCTCTGTTATGCAGGCACGGTGTTGCATGCCCAGGCGGACAACATGCTCGCCTCGCGTACGCCCATTTCCGTCGGCGCTGAGCTTTTTGGTAATACGGGCACGGCCGGTGACCTGGAGATTGTCAGCCTGATGCTGGAGGTGTTGTCCCGGGAAGTGCAACAGCCGGTTCGCATCGAACTCGGCGATGTGGGGATTTTTCGGGAGTTGATTGTCTCATCCTCGTTGGCCCGGTCTGAACAGGATTTGCTGTTTGAGCTGATCCAGCGAAAAGCCCAGGCGGAACTGGATGCGGTGCTGCGCAAGCTCAACCTTGATGCGCGACTCAGAGAGAAAATCAGCGTCTTGCCCTCACTCTTTGGGGGTGAAGCAACCCTGGCGCGGGCCGAAGTCGTGTTCGCCGATGACACTGCAATATGCCATCGGCTGGCCAACCTGCGGGAGGTCACGCAGGGGCTGAAACTCCGGTTTGGCGCGCCTGAGCTGTTCTACGACTTAAGTGAACTTCGCGGTTATGCCTATCATACCGGCATTGTTTTTGCCGCATATGCCGGCCCCTCTGGCATCAGGCTGGCAAAAGGTGGACGTTATGACCACGTGGGTGAG
This sequence comes from Pseudomonadota bacterium, assembly GCA_047947185.1. Taxonomy (GTDB): domain Bacteria; phylum Pseudomonadota; class Gammaproteobacteria; order Pseudomonadales; family Azotimanducaceae; genus JANQJA01. The sequence continues at coordinate 3,182,325 of CP170502.1, read as the reverse complement.
GTTTTTGGTCGTGCCAGGGCCGCTACCGGCTTTGATATTGACCTGAAGGCCCTGGCGAGCTTCAGCGGGAATGGCGCCTCGCGGCCAAAACGCGTGCTTGCCGAGGCAGGCACAGAGGCGACGGAGCGCGGTCGGTGGACGTTTGTCAGACGACTTCGCGCTGAGGGTTTTGAGGTACTGGAATCGGGTGATGCCGAAGGTTGTGAGTTTTTACTGGTATTTGATGACAACGAGTGGCAACTTCGGCGGCTGGACCGATAGGGCAATGGTAAATGGGTAAAAATGTTGTGGTAATCGGCACTCACTGGGGTGACGAGGGTAAAGGCAAAATAGTTGATCTGCTGACCCTGCATGCGCAGGCAGTTGTCCGTTTCCAGGGTGGTCACAATGCGGGCCACACGCTGGTTGTGGGCGGCAAGAAGACGGTGCTGCACCTGATTCCGTCGGGTATCCTGCACAGCCATGTCCAGTGCCTGATTGGCAATGGCGTTGTGCTATCACTGCCAGCCCTGTTCAAGGAAATCAGGGAACTGGAGGCGGCCGGGCTCAATGTGCGCGAGCGTCTGTCAGTGAGCCCGGGGTGCCCGCTCATCCTGCCTTACCATGTGCGCCTGGATCTCATGCGCGAACAGGTGCGCGGTAACCAGAAGATTGGCACTACAGGCCGTGGCATAGGGCCTGCCTACGAGGACAAGGTGGCGAGGCGGGGCCTGCGGGTGTCCGACCTCTTTAATCCCGACCGGTTTACCGCTGCCCTGGAGGAGATCCTGGATTACCACAATTTTGTGCTTGAGAAATACCTCAACACTCATCCGGTATCCCTGCAGGAGACGCTTGACGAATCGCTTGCGCTGGCAGCAGAAGTGTCCCCGCTGGTGACTGATGTGGTTGACAAACTCTATGACCTGCGGGCAGCTGGCGCCAACATCATGTTTGAAGGCGCCCAGGGTTCACTGCTGGATATTGACCAGGGCACCTATCCTTTTGTCACCTCATCGAATACCACCGCGGGCGCCATCAGCAGCGGATGTGGTGTGGGACCGCGGGACCTGGACTACATTCTGGGTATCACCAAAGCCTACACAACCCGGGTGGGCTCCGGCCCTTTCCCGACGGAACTGTTCGACTCGGTAGGCAGTTGGCTCGCGGAGAAAGGTAACGAATTTGGCTCAACAACCGGTCGACCCAGGCGATGCGGCTGGTTTGATGCCCATGCACTGCGCCGGGTTATCCGGATCAACAGCCTATCCGGACTCTGTATCACCAAGATGGATGTCATGGATGGACTGGAAACTGTCGCCATTTGTGTCGACTATGATCTGACCGATCCCGACAACCCCAGGCCCGTATACGAAGAGTTGCCAGGTTGGAAGACGTCAACCGTCGGCGTCAAGTCGCTCGACGAACTGCCTGTCAATGCGCAGCTTTATCTCAAGAGGATTGAGGACGCCTGCGGTGTGCCCATTGATATTGTGTCCACCGGACCGGACAGGGATAACACGATTGTGCTGCGCGACCCTTTTGCCGCCTGACGTCACCCGCAGAAGCGAACCCAGGGGGCAGAAAAAGTCTAGAGTGAGCTGGCTGCCACAATAGTGGTGGATTCAGACGTGAGGTCGGCATAGGCGGGCCTGTACACAACAACGCGGGCTGTGGCGGGAAAGGTGCCACTGGCAACAACGCCGACCTGGCCGGTTGCATCAACCGCGGTGCCTGAGATAAATGCGAGGCCCCCACCAGGTGCCAGGGTTTCTGCCCGGTTGTAGATGTCGATCCACTGGGACGTGGTTGTTGGCACAGTAACCGGCTGGTTCAGCGACATCTGGACGTGGCCTTTGACAAAAGTTGTGTCTGTCAGTCGCTTGGCTTCCTCATAGTGGGCCGACACCTTGCTCATATTGGCGGTGGCGATGTAGTCCTGGTATGCCGGTAGCGCAACGGCAGCTAGGATGCCAATAATGGCAACAACAATCATCAGCTCAATCAGGGTGAAACCGTGGTTTCTCATAGGATGCGAACGCAAGGTCAGGGGTGATCAGCGCATTTTTATCACAAATCCTGGTGAAATAGTGTTGGTGCCAGATAAAAACCCGGGGCATTGTCGGATGAACGGTGCCTTTGCCGGCTGGAGGAGGACTTTGGCGGGGCGGCCATCCGCCTCCACGGGTTCCCGTGGAGGTTGCGCAGATGTCGGACCCAGGGGTCAGTTCTGTTGGAAATTTGGTGCCGAGAAGAGGACTTGAACCTCCACGGGGTTGCCCCCACTAGCACCTGAAGCTAGCGTGTCTACCAATTTCACCATCTCGGCATGAGGACGGCGAAGGTTACTAGGGCGTATCATGCCTGTCAATAATTTCAGTTTTAGCGTCGCGGAATACGCGCAAGGAAAAAAGTTTGAGTCGAGATCCGTTTCAGAAACGAGAAGCCAGGAAGTATGAGAACCCCATTGCGAGTCGGGAGTTCATCCTGGCGACCATGGAGGATGTCGGTGAACCGGTAGCATTCAAGCGGCTGGCAAAGTTGCTTGGGCTTGAAACACCGGTACAGCGTGACGCCCTGCGTAATCGCCTGGGTGCCATGGTGCGCGATGGCCAGGTGGTTGTTGATCGTCGTAACGTCTATGCCATCGCCAGCAAGATGGAGCTGGTTGCCGGTCGTATTTCGGCCCACCCCGACGGGTTTGGCTTTTTGGTCACCGACAAGTCGGAAGAGGACATTTTCCTGTCGATGCGCCAGATGCGGGCCGTTTTTCACGGTGACAAGGCGATGGTCCGCGTACGCGGGCGAGACAGACGGGGGCGGAGTGAAGGTGAGATCATTGAAGTTGTCGAGCGCAATACGGAGCAACTAGTTGGCAGGCTCTATTTTGAGGGTCCGCTGGCTTTTGTCGAGCCGCTCAACAACCGCATCAACCACAAGATTATCCTGGGTGGTGAACTGGTGCGGAGCTGTCGGGCAGGCCAGATTGTCGTGGTCGCCATTACCGAGCAACCCGATTTGCACACGATTCCAAGAGCAGAAGTGCTGGATGTCCTAGGTGACCATCTGACGCCTGACATGGAAGTTGAGATTGCGCTGCGCAATAACGATATACCCATTGCTTTCCCGCCCGAGGTCCTTGAGGCTGTTGACCGGATGCCGATCGAAGTGCGGGAAGAGGACAAGCGGGCCCGCGAGGATTTGCGCCATTTGCCGTTTGTGACCATTGATGGCGAAGATGCACGGGACTTCGATGATGCCGTGTATTGTGAAACAAAATCGAGTGGCGGCTGGCGACTTTATGTCGCCATTGCTGACGTTGCCCATTATGTCAGCGTGGGGTCACCCCTGGATGATGCGGCTTTCGACCGGGGGACCTCGGTGTATTTCCCGCAGTATGTTGTACCCATGCTGCCAGAGAAACTGTCCAATGGCCTGTGTTCACTCAGGCCGGAGGTTGATCGCCTGGTGCTTGTGTGTGAGATGACAATCTCGGCACAGGGTCGAATCAGCGGATACCAGTTTTTTGAAGGTGTTATTTGTTCCGCCGCACGGCTCACCTATACCGAGGTAGCCGCTGTGCTCGGGGGGGCGCCGGCGAGCGCGGAGCGGCGCTCACTCCTGCCACACATTGAGGAACTGGCCAACCTGTATCGTACGCTGTTGAAGATGCGGGCGCAGCGTGGAGCCCTCGATTTCGACTCAACCGAACTTGAGTTTGGCTTTGATCGGGACGGTAATGTCGCCTCCATCTCACCCCGCACGCGCAATGTCGCACATCGCATAATCGAAGAATGCATGTTGTGCGCCAACGTCGCCACGGCGCGTTTTATCACGCGTCACAAGAAGCCGGGCCTGTATCGCGTCCATGAGCCACCGGATGCTGAAAGGGTTGAAACATTGCGCGGCTTCCTTGCGCGGTTTGGCATTGACATGCCGGGAACGGGACTGCCGACTCCTCTCGACTTCCAGTTTGTCATCGACCGATTACGGGGCCAGAAAAATGGCCACGTGCTGCAGATGGCTGTGCTGCGGGCAATGAACCAGGCCGTCTACCAGCCGGAGAACAAGGGGCACTTTGGGCTGAATTATCCGGAGTATGCACATTTTACCTCACCTATCCGGCGCTACCCTGACCTGCTGGTTCATCGGCTGATCAAGTCGGTGATCCACAGCCGCACCCGTACGGCGGCAGTCCGGCGGGTGGGCAAAATCAAGGTCGAAAACTATTACCCCTACGAGGCGGAGGAGATTGAGCTTGCCGGCGAGCGATGTTCGTTTACCGAGCGCCGGGCGGACACAGCCGTGTATGACGTGCTTGAGTGGATCAAGTGCAGCTATATCAGCGACCGGGTCGGTGATGTCCTTGACGGCGTGATTACCGGCGTTACAAAGTTCGGCTTTTTTGTTGAGCTGAGCGATATTTTTGTTGAAGGACTGGTGCATGTCAGCACGCTTGCAGGTGACTACTATCAGTTCGATCAGGAAAGCCAGTGCCTGGTGGGCGAGCGCAGTAACAGGGCCTATGGCCTGGGTGATGCGGTCAGCGTGCAGATTACCCGCGTGGATGTAGATGAACGCAAGGTGGACTTCGAGTTGGTAACGCACACACCACTATCAAGTCGCAGACGCACCAGCAAAGCCAGGGTTGCCCGCAAGAAAGGCCGCTCAGGGCAGCGCAGGAGCGGGGGGCGGCGTAAATGATCGAACCCGAAGCGCTCGCCGGAATCAACTCGGTGACTGCACGCCTGGCCCAGGGCAATCCTGGCCTGCAGCGCCTGCTGGTACGGCGTGGCAGTTTGTCGGCGCGTCTGCAGGCAGTATGTGAGCTGGCCGGTGAACGGGGTTGCCCGGTGGTCAAGGTTGATGAGGCGGAACTCGACCGCGCGTCCAGTGTGGTTCACCAGGGCGTCATACTGTTTGTTGATGCGCCCGTTCCCCGGGACGAGCGTTTGCTGGATGACCTGTTTGCGGCGGGCAAAGGTGCGGAAAATGCCCGGCTTTTCCTGATACTGGATGGTGTCACCGATCCCCGCAATCTCGGAGCATGTTTACGCAGCGCCGCTACCCAGGGCGTGGATGCGGTGATTGTTCCCCGCGACAACAGTGCGTCACTGACGCAGGCAGCCATCAAAACTGCCAGTGGTGGTGCTTCCATTGTACCGCTGGTGACAGTCGTAAACCTGGCACGTTGTCTTGAAAAACTGAAGCGCGAAAACGTCTGGATTGTCGGCACCGCCCTCGAGGCCGAGCAGCCGCTTGATACAATTGACCTGTGTGGTGATATTGCCGTTGTGCTTGGCTCCGAGGACAAGGGGATTCGTCGTAATACGGCCAGGCATTGTGATTACCTTGCCCGGATTCCCATGAACAACGATGCCCTGGGTTTTAACGTGTCGGTGGCTGCCGGCATCTGCTTGTATGAGGTACAAAGACAGCGCAGGCATCGTAGCGCCTGAGTGTGCTTGCTTAATCGCGACCCTTTGCCTACAATGCGCGTCCTTTTTCTCCTTGCTTCACCCACCCGGTAAATCCCGGCTGAGGGAAGCATTAACCCGTAAGGAGTCTTTATGAGACACTATGAAGTGGTATTTCTCGTGCATCCTGACCAGAGTGAGCAGGTGCCGGGAATGGTTGAGCGCTATTCCAATATGATCAAGGAAGGTGGCGGCCAGATTCACCGCGTTGAAGATTGGGGGCGGCGCCAGCTGTCATATCCGATCAACAAGATCCACAAGGCCCACTACATCCTGCTCAATATTGAGTGTTCGCGGGAAGTGCTGGAAGAGCTGACAACAGCTTTCCGCTTCAACGATGCTGTCATCCGCAACCTGATCATGAACAAGAAATCTGCTGACACCAGCGAATCGCCCATCATGAAACTCGAGAACGAGAGCCGTGATCGCAAGGACCGTGACGATACGGTTACGACCAGGGCGGCCGCTGACGACAGCGACGATGATGACGACGCAGATTCGGAAGAAGAGTCTGAAGAAGAATCCAGGACGTCAACCACCGCGGAATAACCGGAGAAAACCATGTCACGTTTTTATCGAAGAAGAAAATTCTGCCGGTTCACCGCTGAAGGGGTGACGGAGATTGATTACAAGGACATTGAGGTGCTCAAGCAGTACGTGTCAGAAACCGGCAAGATTGTGCCGAGCCGTATTACCGGTACCAAGGCCCGCTACCAGCGGCAGCTGGCGAAGGCCATCAAACGCGCCCGGTTCCTGGCCCTGATTCCGTACACGGATTCCCATTTGTAGTACCTGCTGCCCGGTTGGGCAGGAATTGATATGCGAGCGTTTGCGGAGTTTGTGATGCGTGGCCGCGCTCAGGCCTGGGGTGTGGGCATCGGCTGCGCCATACTCCCGTTTTTCCACTGGATTGGAACAGCGGTTGTAGGGCTGGTGTTGCTGCGCCGCGGGCCTGTGGAAGGGGCGCTCCTGATGCTCTGGGCCAGTCTGCCCCTGGTTGCCTGGTACATGGTGAATCAGGATGCCAGTCCGCTTCTGGTACTGATCGGGACTTTTGGTCTGGCTTATATTCTGCGCTCGACCGCGTCCTGGGAGCTGACGCTGTGTGCAGCCGTGGTGGTTGCAGGCGTGTCTGGACTGGTGTTCTCGGTGCTTTCCGCCGATTTGCTGGTGGTGCTGGGTGAATGGTACCTCGAAGTGGTTGCGCAGGTGCAGCAGGGAGAGGGGCCGGAAATGTTGCCGGAAGATGCCCGGCAGGTGCTGGTTGGGCTGTTCGCCATGGGGCAGGCAGTTGCCATGATTGGCGCGCTGCTGTTGTCCCGCTGGTGGCAGAGTGTGCTGTACAACCCGGGAGGGTTTCAGCAGGAAATCCACTCACTGCGCCTGTCACCGGTGATGAGCTCAGTAATTGTCGGCGCCATGGTGCTGGTGCTTTTGATAGGAGATCCGGCCTGGACTCGCTGGATTCCGCTGTTGACCGTGCCGCTGATAATGTCAGCGGTAGGATTTATTCACTGGCTGATCAAGGCAAAAGGTCTGCCGATGACCTGGCTGGTGGTGTTTTATGTGTCGTTTCTGTTGCTGATACAGCTGCTATATCCGCTGCTGACGTCAGTTGCCCTGCTGGACAGCTGGATGGACCTCAGAAAACGATTTGGATCAGAAAAACCTGATAACGAGGTGTAGAAAATGGAAGTCATTCTTCTGGAGAAAGTGGTAAATCTGGGTGATCTGGGCGATCAGGTAACCGTCAAGGCGGGCTTCGGTCGCAATTACCTGATACCGCAACAGAAGGCTGTTCCGGCCACCAAACAGAACATTGCCGAGTTTGAAGTCCGGCGCGCAGAACTTGAGCGGCTCGAGAAAGAAAAGCTTGCCGAGGCGCAGAAGCGTGCGGACAAGGTCAACGCACTTGACGTTACCATCTCGGCAAAAGCCGGTGAAGAAGGCAAGCTGTTTGGCTCAATCACAGTGCGTGACATTGTCGAAGCCGCGGAGAAGCAGGGTGTTGAGATCGACAAGAGCGAAGTGTTGTTGCCGGAAGGCCCAATCCGCAGCCTCGGTGAATTCGAGATTGACGTCCAGCTTCATGCTGAAGTCACCGCAACCATCCGAATTGGTGTCATCGCGGAGCAACCCTGACCGCTGCAGGGCCATTCTGTCGCGGGGACATGGCGGCCCCTGGCCGATGACCTGACGGAGGTCGGCTGCGGTAGCCGGCAAGGGGTTCAGGTACTGACCGGGGCGGTGCAGCCCAATGTTCCGCCGTGGCGCCTGATCCCCGGTTGCGATGACAGACCGGTGAATTAACAGGCGCCAGGGTGGGCCCGTCCAAGCTGCTTCCTGTGCGAAAACGGTCAATTGTCCTTCCGATCTGATTGATACTCGACTCTGCCCACCGAGTGAATTACTCTAGTTTCCCCTTCCAGTAACAGGCACAAAAGCGCCTTGGCAACAGCACCAGACGATACTTCCCTCTCTCTCCTCAAGGTGCCGCCCCACTCCGTGGAAGCTGAGCGCTCGGTACTTGGTGGGCTAATGCTGGACGATGATGCCTGGGAAAATGTTGCCTCGTTCCTGACGCCCGAGGATTTTTACCGGAACGATCATCGGACCATCTATCGCTGCATGGGTTCGCTGGCGGACCAGAACAAACCCCTCGATATCATCACGATATCTGAAGCGCTGGATGCAATTGGTGAACTGAATAACGTGGGTGGCGTCGCCTACCTGTCTGACCTTGCCAACAATACGCCCACGGCATCCAACGTGCGGGCTTATGCAGAAATTGTTTCCGAACGGTCAATTTTGCGGTCCCTCATCGGGGTTGGGCATGAGATTGCGGACAGCGGATTTAATCCCCAGGGCCGTGACAGTGCTGAACTGATTGACATGGCCGAGTCGCGCGTCTTCCAGATTGCGGACGCCCGGCCCAACACCGGGGGACCGCAAACCATTCGTCCGCTGCTGACCCGAGCCGTTGAGCGTATTGATGAAATGTTTCGGAACAAGGGGTCACTCACCGGGCTGTCCACCGGGTTTGCTGACATCGATGACATGACCCAGGGGCTGCAGAAGGGTGACCTGGTGGTTATTGCCGGGCGGCCGTCCATGGGTAAAACGTCACTGATGATGAATATGGCGGAGAATGCGGTTATTCGCGGCGAGGCCCCGGTCCTGGTGTTCAGCCTGGAAATGCCAGCGGACTCATTGATACTGCGAATGCTGTCGTCACTCGGCAATATCAACCAGAGCAAGATTCGCAGTGGTCAACTTGAGGACGACGACTGGCCAAGGCTGACGTCGGCGGTCACCATGCTCAATGACCGGCCACTGTTTGTTGATGATACGGGTGGCCTGTCACCGAATGAGCTCCGGTCACGGGCACGCCGGGTTGCGCGCGAATATGGCCAGCTTGGCCTGATTGTTGTGGACTACCTGCAGCTGATGCAGGTGCCCGGTGCCAGCGAGAACCGTGCCACAGAGATTTCCGAGATCTCCCGGATGCTGAAAGGAATCGCCAAAGAATTCAATTGCCCGCTGATTGCAGGGTCCCAGCTTAACCGTGGTCTGGAGCAGCGACATGACAAGCGTCCTGTCATGTCAGACCTGCGCGAGTCAGGGGCCATCGAGCAGGATGCCGATCTGATTATTGCGATTTACCGTGATGAGGTTTACCACGAGGACAGCCCTGACAAGGGGCTTGCCGAAGCTATTATCCTGAAACAGCGGAACGGGCCAATTGGGATCCGAAAACTCAAGTTCTTTGGTCAGTACACCAAGTTTGAGGACCTGGCACAGGGCTACGACGACTACCTTTGATGGCCAATTTCCCCATTGCTCATATTGACCTGGACGCAATCGCGGCAAACCTCAGTTTTGCAAAGTCCCTCGCGCCTCGCAGTCGTGCGCTTGCCGTCGTCAAGGCCAATGCCTATGGCCATGGCGCGGTCCCGGTCTGCCAGGCGCTGCCGCATGCTGACGCTTTTGCTGTGGCGCGGACAAGTGAGGGTGTGCAGCTGCGTGAGGCTGGTATCAGCAAACCCATCCATGTCCTTGAAGGGTTCCTTGACGAGCAGGAACTGGAGATCTCGCGAATTGAACGCCTGACCCCGGTGTTGCATGCCCGGTACCAGATTGACATGCTGAAGGCTTCGCGCCACCGGGATCTGCCGGTGTGGATCAAGGTGGACACGGGCATGCATCGGCTGGGGTTTTCGGTGGAGGACTTTCGCCGGGGCATGACAACCGGTGAAGCGCTCAACGTGGCCGGCATCATGAGCCACATGGCAAACGCCGATGATATAAACCATGTGGAGAATGTGGCCCAGATAGAGATTTTCAGCGACGTGACCCGTGACCTGGACGTTGAACTCAGTCTGGCCAATTCAGGTTCTATCATCCATTTCAGCCAAAGTCACTTTGACTGGATACGACCCGGGATCATGCTGTATGGCGGCGGTCCCGCGTCAGTCCCTGATACCCGACTCAGGCCGGCCATGACGCTGACCGCGCCGGTGATTGCCATAAACACAATCCAGGCGGGTGAGACCATCGGCTACGGCAGCACCTGGATTGCCCCCCAGACCTCGCGGGTGGCGCTCATCGGGATCGGCTATGCTGACGGCTATCCTCGCGAGGTACCCACGGGCATGCCGGTCCTGGTGCATGGGCAGCGCCGGTCGATTATCGGGCGGGTTTCGATGGACATGACGTTTGTACTGCTTGAACCCCAGGACCAGGTCAGCCCTGGTGATCGAGTGACCCTGTGGGGGGCGGGTCTCCCCGTGGACGAGATTGCCAGCCTGCGGGGCACGATCAGCTATACGCTTATGTCCGGTCTGACAGGTCGGGTAGGGCGCGAATACAGCGGAGTTGAGGCGCTTGGCTAAGTCTAAGACTGTTTACGTCTGCAGCGACTGTGGCTCCGAATATGCGAAGTGGCAGGGGCAATGCAACGACTGCAAGGCCTGGAACACCTTGACGCGGCTCTCAGTGGAAGCGGCCACGTCCACGGCGCGTAAAAGGGGTTTTGCCGGACAGCTTGAAACGGTGAAGAGCCTGGGCGAAATCAATGCCGAAGATGCGCCGCGGCTTTCCACTGGCATGAAAGAATTTGATCGCGTACTGGGTGGGGGCCTTGTGCCGGGTTCGGCTGTGCTGATCAGCGGTAATCCTGGCGCCGGTAAAAGCACGCTCCTGATCCAGATCATGTGTCGGCTGGCAGAGCAGCAGAAGGCGCTTTATGTGACCGGGGAAGAGAGCCTGTCGCAGATCGCCATGCGCGCCCGACGTTTGCAGTTGCCGCTTGATGCCCTGAAGGTCATGGCCCAGACCAACGTTGCCTCCATCTGTGCCACATGGGACGACATCAAGCCGTCGCTGATTGTCATCGACTCCATCCAGGTGATGTACATGGAAGATGTCGATTCAGCGCCCGGCGGTGTTTCCCAGGTGCGGGAGTCTGCTGCCACACTGATCCAGCACGCCAAGCAGACGGGTGCAATTCTGCTGCTGGTGGGCCACGTGACCAAAGAAGGCAACCTCGCGGGACCCCGTGTCCTTGAGCACATGATTGACTGTTTTATCATGCTGGACGGCGAGAATGACAGCCGGTATCGAACGCTGCGGAGCAGCAAGAACCGGTTTGGTGCTGTGAACGAACTGGGCATTTTTGCCATGACCGATCGCGGCCTGCAGGAGGTCGCCAACCCTTCAGCAATTTTCCTGAACCGGGCGGGCGAGGCGGCACCGGGCAGCATCGTCATGGTTGTCTGGGAGGGTACCCGGCCATTGTTGGTTGAAGCCCAGGCCCTGGTAGACAGCAGCGGACTCGGCAACCCGCGCCGGGTGGCGGTTGGGTTCGAGCAGAACCGGCTGGCAATGCTGCTGGCGGTATTGCACCGCCATGGTGGTCTGCAGGTAGGTGACCAGGATGTGTTTGTTAATGCCGTGGGTGGTATCAGGGTCGCCGAAACCAGCAGTGACCTGGCGCTGCTGCTGGCTGTGGTGTCCAGTTTTCGTAACAGGGCTTTGCCGGTGGATCTTGTCTGTTTTGGTGAGGTGGGTCTCTCCGGGGAGATCCGCCCTGTGCCCAATGGTCAGGAAAGGCTGCGGGAAGCCGCCAAACATGGTTTCAAGCGGGCCATAGTACCCAGGGCGAACCTGCCCCGGCAGAAGATCGACAACATGCAGGTGGTTGGCGTGGCCAGCCTGACAGAGGCGCTTGCTGCCATTGAACAGTAACCTTATCTGAACGGACCCGATGCAGGATTTTCCCTGCGGGCCGCGTCAGGGAGCCAGGACATGGGTGATTTACAGGGGAAAGCGGCACTGATTACAGGTGCCAGTCGTGGGATTGGCGCCGCGACAGCGCGTGTGCTGGCCGATCAGGGTGTCGCGGTTGTACTGCTGGCGCGTTCAGGAGCCGAGATAAACAGTTTGGCTGAAGAGATCCGGCGCAAGGGGGGACGTGCGCTTGCTGTGACCGGCGACGTTACCTGCTGGAGTGACCTTGAGGCTGCTGTCGGGCAGTGCACCCGGCAATTTGGCAGCATCGATATCCTCGTGAACAATGCCGGCGTGATTCTGCCAATCGCACTGATTGGCGACAGTGATCCGACGGCCTGGAGCGAGGTCGTGGATATCAATCTGAAAGGCGTCTACTACGGTTATCGTGCCGCCTTGCCCCAGATGCTTCTGCAGGGTGAGGGCGTGATCATCAATATCAGTTCGGGTGCGGCCAGATTCCCGCTGGAAGGCTGGAGCCATTACTGTGCAACGAAAGCCGGTATGTATGCACTCACTACCTGCGGACATCTTGAATATGCTGACAAGGGAATCAGAGTGATTGGTCTGTCACCCGGCACGGTGGCAACCGAAATGCAGGTGCTGATCAGGGCATCGGGTGTTAATCCTGTCAGCCAAATGGATCCGTCAGTTCACAGGCCCGTGGAAATAGTGGGCCGCGCGGTTGCGTACCTGTGTACACCCGCCGCGGCGGCTTTTGCCGGGACAGATGTTGACCTCAACGATCCGCAGGTTCAGCAGCAAATGGGGCTTGGCGACCCGGACCAGGTTCCCGGGCGGCAGTAATTCCTGATCGGCCTTCCGTGAAGTCTTACTCTTCCCCCGACGAAATCACGGCCTGGCCCAGCGCCTCCCGCTCAAGCAAACGGGCGCCGCGCAGGATACCACCCAGCGCGTAGTTTCCCTCATGACAGGCGTATTCGAACACCCTATCAGTGGTGGCCCGCCAGGTGTACTCGCCGCTCCAGGGGGCTTGCCAGGTATCGGGGTCGGTGACGGTAAACTGGTACAGCAGGGTGTCAGCATCCAGGCGGGAAAACCGCTCGGTAACCTTCATGTTTTCTGTTCCCACGGAATAGACGGAATCGGCACGGAAATTCGCTGTTTCGACAACCAGGGTGTCACCTTCCCAGCGACCAATCGAATCCCCCATCCATCTCTTCACGCCGTCAGGCAGGTGGTGGTCATCCATGCGGATGATGCGGGCGTCATGATTCATTTCGACCAGGATCATGACGTATTCGTCAGTCTGTACGATCCGTTTCATGTTGTTGTACATAACGGGCAGCATGGGTGGCCCTGATGTTGAGCCGAATCCCAGCAGGCAGCGTTCAGCCACAGGGCGTGACTCCGGGTTGTCATAGGGGCCTGCGGGCATTTCAATCCACCAGGCGGTGCCGGTGTTCTCGTGGTAGAAGGCTCGTTGCGCCTTTAGGCGATTCAGGGCAGCACGAGTGAACTGGGGCATACGACCGTTGTCCGGTTTCGTGATGATGGATGTCCTGTACTCACCGTTGATCACGGTGACGTTTTCGCCCAGGTCAACAAAAAATGAGTTGTAGCCGCCAACCTTGCCGGCAGCCCCACTGAATTCGCGAACATACACCTCAACACCACCCTCGGGCGGCGCATCGCGGTTTGGATCGCTGGGCATGTCGTCCCGCGCAAGGTTTTCCCGCCAGTACTGTTCGATGGCGGCCGCTTCCTCAGCAGAGACGGTAAGCCTGTCCCCGTAGCGCGCCGGCCGTGACAGCGGAGTAAGCGTCGCAGTATCGTATGTGCCTGAAAGGTCAGGCCTGCCAGTTGCGGTAGGTTTGGCCTCGCCGGCCGAGGCCGGACCTGGCAGGCAGAGGACGGCGGCGATTGCCAGTAGCCAGGTGTATCCCGTTGACCTGTGTCTTGTACTGAGTTCAATCATCACAATTTCCCTGATCCTGATACCGAACCATTCTGATATTCCTGTGCATCCAATGCAATTGGCCCGGTAGCTGGCAAGCCCACCCTGCACACCCATGCGCGACCGGGTAGCAAGGTGTGCGGTGAGACTGGTTGTTATGAAGCCAGCCTGCGATATTTCATTCGCGTTGGTGTCAGTGCCGAGTCACCGGTGCGTTTCCTGTGATCCTCTTCGTATTCCGAATAGTTACCGTCAAACCAGACAACCTTGCTGTCACCTTCGAAAGCGAGCATATGGGTGGCGATCCGGTCAAGGAACCAGCGGTCGTGAGAAATCACCATGATCGTACCTGGAAAAGCTTCGATCGCTGACTCAAGGGCGCGTAGTGTCTCTACATCGAGATCGTTGGTAGGTTCGTCCAGCAGCAGGAAATTGGCACCCTTTTTTAGCAGTTTGGCCAGGTGTACGCGGTTACGCTCGCCCCCGGACAGATCACGAACCAGCTTCTGCTGGTCTGCGCCCTTGAAGTTAAAGCGGCTGACATAACCTCGACTGGGGGTCTCATATCGCCCAATTTGCAGTATCTCGTTGCCCTCGGAAATCTCTTCCCAGACGTTCTTCGAGTCGGACAGGGAGTCGCGGGACTGGTCGACATAACCCAGCAGCACTGTTTCCCCAAGCCGCAGGCTACCGCTGTCGGGCTGTTCGGTGCCGCAGATCATTCGAAACAACGTGGACTTGCCCGCCCCGTTCCCGCCGACAATGCCAACAATTGCACCCCTCGGCACCGAAAAGGAAAGGTCCTCGATCAGAAGTTCACCACCAAACCCCTTGCTGACGTGATCGACTTCAAGCACCAGGTCACCCAGCCGGGGACCGGGCGGTATGTAAAGCTCCAGCGTTTCATTGCGCTTCTGGAAGTCCTGTGAATTCATCTCTTCAAACCGCGCCAGGCGTGCCTTGTTCTTGGCATGTCGGGCCTTGGGCTGGGTGCGCACCCATTCCAGTTCAGCCTTGATTGAGCGCTGCCGTGCGACTTCCTGTTTCTGTTCCACTTCCAGGCGTTTTTCTTTTGCCTCAAGCCAGGCGGAATAATTGCCCTCATAGGGAATGCCGTAACCACGGTCGAGTTCCAGGATCCATCCGGCCACGTTGTCCAGGAAATAGCGGTCGTGGGTAATTGCCACGACCGTACCCGGGAAGTCCTTGAGGAAGCGTTCCAGCCAGGCGACGCTCTCTGCATCCAGGTGGTTGGTTGGTTCGTCCAGCAGCAGCATGTCAGGATTGGACATCAGCAGCCTGCACAAGGCGACGCGACGCTTTTCACCCCCGGACAGGTGACTGACATCTGCCTCGTAAGGGGGAAGGCGAAGGGCATCAGCCGCAATCTCGATTTTACGATCCAGGTCCCAGCCGTCAGCATTGTCGATCTGGATCTGAAGCTCACCCTGCCGTTCAAGAAGGGTGCTCATCTCATCGTCCGTCATGGGCTCGGCGAACCGGTCACTGATGGCATTAAACTCATCCAGCAGATCCTTGATTTCCCGGACGCCGTCCTCGATGTTGCCGCGTACGTCCTTGTCAGGGTCGAGCGCGGGCTCCTGCTCCAGATAGCCGATCTTCAGGCCGGGCTGGGGGCGCGCTTCCCCCAAAAATTCTTTGTCAACACCTGCCATGATGCGGAGCAAGGTTGATTTGCCTGCGCCGTTAAGACCAAGGACGCCGATTTTGGCCCCGGGAAAAAACGACAGTGAGATATCTTTCAGGATCGTCCGGTTGGGGGGAACCACCTTTCCCACCCGTGACATTGTGTAAACGTACTGCGCCATAGACTTCGCCAGCAAGGAAAACTGGCCGGCATTTTACCAGCTAAATTCATCCAATATGCACGATGGCTATGTTGATGGGTGTTTGGAGTAAAATGCCGGGTTTCATGCAGGGGAAATTTGCAATTGTTCTGTCCGTTTTGTGGTGACAGTGAGACCAAGGTCATAGACTCGCGTCTGGTTGCCGAGGGTGAGCAGGTACGACGGCGCCGTGAATGCCAGCGGTGTGGCGAGCGTTTTACAACCTTTGAAACTGCGGAACTCGTGATGCCGAGGGTCATCAAGAGTAACGGCGCACGTCAGCCTTTTGACGAGGACAAGCTGCGCAACGGCTTGCTCCGGGCCCTCGAGAAAAGGCCCGTGGATCTTGAAACCATCGAATCCGCCATCAATCGAATTAAAGCCCGGCTCCGCGCCACGGGTGAGCGTGAAGTCAGGACCATGGTTGTGGGTGAGGCAGTCATGGACGAACTGCGCCAGCTGGATGACGTGGCATATGTCAGGTTTGCCTCGGTCTACCGGAGCTTTCAGGACATTAACGAGTTCAAGGAAGAGATCGAACGCATGGGTAAAGACAAGCCGGACGTTACAGCGGGATGAGTCAGGCCAGGGATGCCAGCTACATGGCAGAGGCGATTCGACTTGCCGAACAGGGGTTGTACACCACACACCCTAACCCACGTGTGGGCAGTGTTATCGTGCGAAACGACAAGGTTGTTGGGCGCGGCTTTCACCTGCAGGCGGGCCAACATCACGCTGAAGCGGCTGCACTGCTTGAAGCGGGTACTGCCGCGGCGGGCGCAACCGTTTATTGCACGCTGGAGCCCTGCAGCTATGTTGGCCGTACGCCCTCGTGTGCCGAATCACTGATTGCTGCCGGTGTCGCGCGCGTGGTGGTGGCCATGGAAGATCCGCACCCGAGGAATGCCGGCAGGGGGCTTGCGATGTTGCGCGAGGCTGGGATTGCTGTTGAATGTGGATTGCTCGCCGCATCGGCCCGTGCGCTGAATCCCGGACACATCAAGCGATTCGAGCAGGGTCTGCCGTTTGTGCGTGTCAAGCTGGCCATGAGCCTTGACGGCAAGACGGCGCTGGCAAACGGGCGCAGCCAGTGGATTACCGGGCCCGCGGCCAGGCGTGACGTGCAGAAACTGCGGGCGCGCAGTAGTGCCCTGGTCACCGGCGTCCAGACTGTCAACGACGACAATCCGTCATTGACGGTCCGTGCCGAAGAACTGGATGCACCGGCGGCGGCGCTGAGCGCAATACTGGCACGTCCCATTGTGGTTCTTGATCCTCGCCTCAGAATTGAGCGTCATGCCAGCCTGCTTGCCAATCCCAACCTGCTGCTGGCCTGTTTGAAGGCGACTGCCGGCGCCACTGACCAGGACGCCGGCGAGCTGGCCGGCATTACGCTGCTGCCGCTTGACGATGATGGACAGGGCCGTATAGAGCTCACCGCAGTGCTGCGGGAACTGGCTGTGCGAGACTGCAACGAGGTCCTCTTTGAATGCGGCGCTACCCTGGCGGGCGCGGTGGTCGAAAGTGGCCTGGCTGATGAAATCATCATTTATGCAGCACCGACATTTCTGGGTGCGGATGCGCGCTCGTTACTCAACATGCGGAAACTTGATAGTATGCACGCGCGGACCCGCCTGGAACTTTCTGATGTACGTAAGGTTGGTCAGGATCTGCGTCTGACGCTGGTGCCACAGGACAGGTGACTGGTCAGACGTGGCTGCAGCAACTTCCCAATCACGACAAGACAAAATCATGGCTAAAGTAATAGAAGGTGACTTTTCTGCAACTACCGCACGATTTGCGATTGTAGTTGCGCGGTTCAACGGGTTTGTTGTCGAAAGCCTGCTGGCTGGCGCCCTGGACGCGCTCAAGCGGCATGGCGTGAGTGATAACAACATTACGATTGTGAGGGCGCCCGGTGCCTTCGAAATGCCCCTGGTGACCATGAAGGTACTGGAAAAAGGTGATGTGGACGCGGTGATTGCACTGGGTGCGGTCATACGGGGCGGTACACCACACTTTGACTACGTGGCGGGTGAGTGTGCCAGCGGGCTCGCGGCGATCTCTCGCGAGTCTGGTGTGCCGGTTGCCTTCGGCGTACTGACAACCGATACCATTGAACAGGCCATCGAGCGTTCAGGCACCAAGGCGGGCAACAAGGGTGCGGATGCGGCCATGTCGGCACTCGAAATGATCAGCCTGCTGCGTCACCTGGAATGAGCGCCCCAACCCCGGCTTCACGGGCGCGCGCCCGCCGATTTGCCCTCCAGGCACTCTACCAGCAACAGTTGACAGGATGTTCGGCAAACGAGGTGGAGTTGCAGTTCAATCAGGATTATGACCTGAAGCGGGTTGATACCGGCTATCTGCACGCACTCCTGACGGGGATTGAGGCACATCGTGAGGCCCTGATGGCTGAGGTCACGCCGCTGCTTGACCGGCCCCCGGAAGAACTGGACCCGATATCGCGGGCCGCCTTGTTGATTGGCGCGTTTGAACTCATCCATCGCATTGACATTCCCTATCGCGTTGCCATAAACGAGGGTGTTGAACTTGCCAAGCAGTTTGGCGCCGACGAGAGCCACAGGTTTGTCAATTCAGTGCTTGATGCGCTCTCCAAGCTGCACCGCCAGATTGAACGTACACGACGCCCGGCGGAGAAGGGTGCGGGATAAGCCAGATGGCCGGGCACGAGTTCGACATAATCGACCGCTATTTTGCCGGCAGGATCAGGTTTACTTCTGATGCCGTGGTGCTGGGTATGGGGGATGATTGTGCAATTCTGGATATCCCGGCGGGGAAGTCCCTTTGCGTGTCGACTGACACCTTGCTGGAAGGTGTGCACTTTCCAGTTGGTGCGCCCGGCAGTGTAGCAGCGCACCGCAGTCTTTGTGCCAATCTGTCCGATCTGGCCGCCATGGGGGCAACCCCGCTGGGTTTTACACTGGCCCTGACATTACCGGCAGAAAATGTTGACTGGCTTGAGCAATTTTCTGCCAGGCTGTGCCAGCTGACTGAAAAATACGAGATACCCCTGGTGGGTGGCAACCTGGCGCGTGGCCAGCTGTCGATCACAATCACCGTGATGGGGACGGTGCCCGCGGGTGCCGCAATTCCGCGTTCAGGTGCCTCTGCCGGTGATGATGTGTATGTCTCAGGCACCCTGGGTGATGCCGCTGCGGGACTGCGCCTGCTCGGCTCAGTCGCTGACGATGACCCGCTGGTTTGGCGTTATCTTTTCCCTGAGCCGCGCCTTGCTGTAGGCCAGGCGATTGTCTCGCGGGCCAGTGCGGCCATTGATATTTCTGATGGACTGATTGCCGACCTGGGACACATTTGTTTGGCCAGTGGGGTTGGTGCACGAATTGAACTAGCGCGTATCCCGGTGAATCCCCTGGTACCCGGTCAGTTTAACGACACCGAGCGTGTGGCCATGGTGACGGCGGGTGGTGATGATTATGAACTCTGTTTTACCGCCAACCCGAGCGCGCGGGTCGAGATACAGCGCATTGCTGCCCGGTTGCAGCTTCCCCTGACGCTGATTGGGGAAACCACAGGAGAGATTCCTGAAATCCTGCTGGTTGACCAGGACGGTGCCCCGGTTGAGTTGACCACAACCGGCTATCAGCACTTCTCGTAATGAGCCTGATCAATCAAAGCCTGGCAGCAAAAACCTTCAGGGACCCACGCTATTTTGTCGCGCTGGGCTTTGGTGCCGGCTTGTCGAGATGGGCGCCAGGGACCCTTGGCACCCTGGTTGCGGTGCCCTTTTGTCTTCTGCTGGGCACCCTTGATCCAGCTTACTATCTTGTCCTGACCTTCGGGTTGCTTGGCTTTGGCATCTACCTGACGGGGTGGGTTGCGCAAGACATGAACCTGAAAGATCCGTCGGCCATCGTCTTTGATGAGTTTGTCGGGCTCCTGGTGACGTTTTTTTGCCTGCCGGGCGGTTGGTATTGGGTGCTGGCCGGTTTTGCGCTGTTCCGGATATTCGATATCCTGAAACCCTGGCCGGCGAGTTGGTGCGACCGGAAACTGACGGGAGGACTGGGTGTCATGCTTGATGATGTTGTTGCGGGCTTATATGCGCTGGCCTGTATCCAGATTGCCGTGAGTCTCCAGGGTCTGGTGTTATGACTCGTGCCCGGGTCACATCTTGGCGGGCGGCTTTGGGTCTGTGGTTTCTGGCGCTTTGCCAGGTTCCTGGCGCCGGTGCGACCAGCCTTGAGATCGATGTGGTTGGCCTGTTCAAGGATGCCGCACTGTTTGAAATTGACGGCACGCAGCAATTGCTGCGTACCGGCGAGATCAGCCCCGAGGGTGTCAGCCTGCTGGAGGCGAGCAGCCGCGGTGCCGTGATTGAGGTCAATGGCAGGCGCCTGTTTCTCGATCTCAGCAGCAAAATCAGTGCGGAATTCCGGACCGCTGACAATGCCAGTGTTTCCATCAGCCTGAATGATAATGGTCAATATCGCACTATGGGCAGCATCAATGGTCGTGCGGTTGCACTTCTGGTGGATACCGGGGCAAACATTGTGGCGCTGAACACCAATATCGCCAGGCTACTGGGTATCGATTTCCGGGCAGGGAGAAAATCGACCGCGGTTACGGCCAGTGGTCGCGTCAACTCCTGGGAAGTGACCCTGGCGTCGGTCCAGGTAGGCGCGATCAGCGTCTCCAACGTGCGTGCGGCGGTACTGGAAGGCGATTATCCCGAGGACGTACTGCTGGGAATGACATTTCTGGGTAGTGTGGAAATCAATCACACCAATGGTGTCCTGGTGCTGACCTCCCGTTTGTAGGGCGCCCGGCAAGGGGCGCCCGGCTGAGAGGCAAAAGCCTCAATGGATACGGGTTCGCCGTGACTCCCGCCAGTCTGTTAGAATCGCTCATCATCTTCTTGCGGAGTCCCGCCTTGACCGTTGTTTACGTCGCATCCTCCCGGCTTCCCACGCCGATGGGCGAATTCCGCTTGCACGGATTCGAGGATCCCGTCACGGGGCAGGAACACGTGGCAATAACCATGGGTGACGTCAGTGACGGCGACCCGGTGCTCTGCCGTGTTCATTCGGAATGCCTGACAGGTGATGCCCTCTTCAGCATGCGCTGCGATTGTGGTCCGCAGTTACAGACAGCGCTCGAGCGAATTGCCGTTGAGGGGCGCGGGATCATTCTGTACCTGCGACAGGAGGGTCGTGGTATTGGCCTGATCAACAAGGTTCGGGCTTATGAATTGCAGGATCAGGGTGCCGACACGGTTGAGGCGAACGAACGACTCGGGTTTGATGCGGACCTGCGCGATTACACCATGTGCAAAAGCATGTTTGCGCATTTCCAGATCACCAGGATTCGCCTGATGACCAACAACCCCGTAAAGGTGACGGCGCTGACGAAACTGGGCATAGAGATTACCGAACGGGTTTCTATCGAAACCGGTCACAACGACCATAACGCGCGTTACCTCGCCACCAAGGCAGGCAAGCTCGGCCACCTGTTTGGCGACAAGACGTCCTGAGGTTTCTCCGCTTCGCGGCTGGCGCCGCTCCGGTCGAAACGACGCTTGCGCGTCGTCTCGACCGCAGGCCCGCAGGGCCGAAGTGGAGAGATCTCCATCAGTCACCTGCATCCAGCCTGCGCTGAATGGCCCGTTCAATACCTGCCGCGTCCAGTCCACACCGGGCGAGCATTTCTGCAGGTTTGTCATGGGGAACAAACTCATCACCAATACCCAGCAGGAGCAGGTTCACGGGTCTTGACCGGCCTGCCAAAAGCTCAGCCACGGCGGCACCGGCACCACCGGCAACCACGTTCTCCTCTACGGTCACCAGCAACTCATGGGTTTCCAGCAACGAAAAAACCAGGTTGTCGTCAAGCGGTTTGACAAAACGCATATCAACGAGCGTGGCGCCCATGCGATCAGCGACGATGCTGGCGGGTGTATTCATCGACCCAAAAGCGAGTAAGGCAACGCGTTCACCGGCGCGACGCACGACACCTTTGCCGATTGGCAGGGTCAGGAAGGAGGGATCAATTTCTGCACCGGGCCCGTTCCCCCTGGGATATCGTACCGCGGCGGGACCGGGGTATTGGTAACCGGTTGTGAGCATCAGTCGTGCTTCGTTTTCGTTTGATGGCGCCATAATGATCATGTTGGGCACACATCGCAGGAAAGACAGGTCAAATACGCCCGAGTGGGTGGGCCCATCTTCCAGTAAACCTGCCCGATCGATGGCAAACAGCACATCAAGCTCCTGGATCGCGACGTCATGAATCACCTGGTCGTAGGCGCGCTGCAGGAACGTTGAGTAGATTGCGACAACCGGTTTGGCACCACTGGCTGCAAGCCCGGCTGCAAATGCAACGGCGTGCTGTTCTGCAATGGCAACGTCAAAATACCTTTGCGGAAAGGTCTCGCTGAACCTGACAAGGTCCGACCCCTCTCGCATGGCGGGTGTAATTGCCACCAGGCGTTCATCAGCCGCCGCCATGTCACAGGCCCACTCGCCAAAAACCCCGGCATAGGGCCGGCCGGGTTTGCTGTTGGTTCCCATGGGCTCAATTTTGGTCATGGCGTGTGAGGTGACCGGTGACGCCTCAGCCGGACCATAACCTTTGCCTTTGCGGGTAATGACGTGTAACAGCGCTGGTCCAGGCTGGTCTTTCATCTGTGCCAGCGCATTACAGACAGCGGTAATGTCATGTCCGTCAACAGGACCCTGGTACCGGAGCCCAAGCTGCTCAAACAGGGTAACGGGCGATTCCGATTCGTTCTTGAGGCGAAGTACGCTGGCAAAATACCTTGAGAGGCTGCCAACCGGCTGGGAAATGGACATGGCGTTATCGTTCAGCACAATGATCACATCAGCGGAAAGGTCTGCTGCATGGCACAGGGCTTCGTAAGCAAGGCCAGCGGTCATGGCGCCGTCCCCGATAATGGCGACTGCACGTGCCTGATCACCGCGGGCGGCAGCCGTCACTGCAAATCCCAGCGCTGCGCTGATGGAGGTTGAAGAGTGCCCTACGCCAAAAGTGTCGTACACCGACTCAGCGCGCGAAGGGAAAGGGGCGATGCCGTCCTGCTGCCTCAGGGTTGCCATTTGCTCGCGCCGCCCAGTCAGAATCTTGTGGGGATAAGTCTGGTGACCGACATCCCAGACCAGTTTGTCTTCGGGCGTGTTGAATATGTAGTGCAACGCGATGGTGAGTTCAACAACACCCAGTCCGGCGCCAAAGTGCCCGCCCGTCTGGCCAACCGTAAAGAGCAGGAAATGTCTTAGTTCACGAGCCAGTTCCGGAAGTCGCTCGGGCGGCAGCTCGCGGAGATCGGCAGGCGAGTTGATCATGTCAAGGAGAGGGGTTGCGGGCCTTGTCGTCGGAATCTGGTCAAACATGGGATAAATCAGCTGTCAGTCGTCAGCCAGGGGAGGCAATGGCTGCTCTTCTACGGAATCGCCTGTGCTGATGAGCATTGCAACTTTCTGCTCCGCTTCCCTGAGGGCCTGCTGGCACTCCCTGGTCAGCCTGATACCCTCCTCAAAAGTCTTGACCGAATCTTCCAGGGACAATTCCCCCGCTTCCATCTTTTCCACCAGCGCCTCCAGGCGCGCCAGCGATGCTTCAAATGGGTAAGATTTTTTGGTGGCCATGGTTCCGGTTAGCCTCAGATGTTGACTGGGCGCTACCTTACCACAGGGCGCAAGCTACTGACGCGACCGGTTAATGGGGAGAGAGAGTTTATTCGCGGGTATGCTTCAGGCTATGCTAGGGGCAAGCGGCGCGCCGTGCCGAGAGATGTTCAAGGAGAGTAGAATGAAGTTTGCTGTATTGGTCATTACATTGATGTTTGCCCACACGACCCTGGCTGATGGCGAGGCGGAAGCGAAGTATCGCGAGGGTGTCATGAAAGCCATTGGTGGCCACATGTCCAGCATGGGGGCGATCCTGCGCGGCCGCGTGCATAGCGATGAGTTTGGACTGCACGCCAATGCGATGGCAGACCTTGCCAAAGTTGCCCCCGGGGTGTTTCCCGCTGGCAGTGGTGGTCCGAAGACAGAGGCGCTGCCGGCAATCTGGGAAAAGCCTGCTGAGTTCAGCGCGGCGATGGACAAGTTTGTCAGTGCCGCCAATGGGATTGCTGATGCAGCGAATAACGGTGGCCAGATTGGCCCTGCCATGCAGGCGCTTGGTCAGTCCTGCAAAGGTTGCCACGATAACTTCAGGGCTGAAAACTAGTCGACATTACCTCCAGCTCTTGCCTGGCGCCACGATGCTGGCGCCAGGTGCGGGCAGTACCTAGACAAAATTGACCAGGCAGTACACCAGGCCCGCTGAGACGCCGAGCAGAACCAGTGCAAGTACCCAGTTGTTCTTCTCGTCGGCATATCGGTCATCAACGTTACGGTAGCCTGTGACCATTGGGCCAATGATTCCCGCCTTGCGAACAAACTGGTAGAAGGTTATTGCCAGCAGATGAAGCACCACAAGGGCCACAATAACCCAGCGGTTGATCTCGTGGATCGCTGTCAGCTGGCGGCTTGTGTCGTAGGATATAAGGTGCGTAAGCGGCCCCTCCAGCATGATGTCATCGTTGGCGAAGAGGCCCGTTGTGACCTGGACCAGTAGTGCAACCAGGATTGCAATGACACTGAGGGCACCCAGTGGATTGTGTCCGGGTGAGGCGTCTCCGGTGCCACGCAGGTAGCCAACGATGGCACCTGGTCCACGGACAAAAGAGGCGAAGCGGGCGTTTCGGCTGCCGACTATACCCCACAGGATCCGGAACACCACAAGGGCAAGAATTCCGTAGCCACTCAGCATGTGGATATCCATCTCGCGAAAACCGCCGGTATATCCCGTGTAAAAAGACACAATGATCAGTACGACCAGACTCCAGTGAAACAGGCGCGTGGGAAGATCCCAAACCAGGGTTCGCTTCATTGTGGCTCCAGGATGTGCAGACGCTTTCATTGTACCAATGATTACAGTAAGTTCTATCAATCAGCATAGTGTGAAGAGGGGTCAGCATGGCAATGCTCGATCGGGACGGGGTCAGGATCTACTTTGAATTTCACCAGGGTGATGCGCAACGCCCAACAGTTCTGCTAAGTCATGGCTACAGCGCAACCAGTGCTATGTGGGAAGGGCAGTTGGACGCCCTGACCAAAATCTGCAACCTTATCACCTGGGATATGCGGGGCCATGGCCAGTCAGACAGTCCGGCTGATCCCACACTTTATTCCGAAGCTCACACCGTTGGCGATATGGCGGCAATTCTGGATGCTTGCGGCGTGGCGCAGGCAGTGATTGGTGGCCTGTCCCTGGGCGGTTACATGACCCTTGCGTTCCACGCGACATATCCGGACCGGTGTCTGGCACTGATGCTGTTTGATACCGGTCCGGGCTACAAGAATGCAACGGCGCGGCAGGGCTGGAACGACACCGCAGAGGCGCGGGCAAAGGCTTTTGAAACTGAAGGCCTTGCGGCCCTGGGAGCGGGTAATGAGGTCAGGGTTGCCCAGCACACATCTGCGCAGGGGCTTGCGCTTGCGGCCCGCGGTATGCTCGCCCAGGTGGACGACCGCGTCATCCAGTCACTGCCGGACATCACCCTGCCCACGCTGGTACTGGTGGGGGAAGATGACACTCCGTTTCGCGTGCCATCAGACTACATGGCAGCCAAAATCCCCGGTGCCAGCAAGGTAGTATTGCCGGCCGCGGGTCATGCCGCCAATATCGATCAGCCGGCTGCCTTCAACGCCGCCGTAACAACTTTCCTTATGCAGTCACTGGGTGACTGATGACAGGGCTGCGTGAGGCGACAGCGCCTGACCATGCTGCTGCAGTTCTGGCTATCGGGGTACCAACAGGCTAAGGTGCCCCTTTTCGCGGCTGCCGTTAACTGGCTGCGTTTTACGCAGCAGATGCCAGAGCGGGAGCCAACCGAATGTCAGATATCAGGCTGCGTTACCAGACAATTGAGATTGGTGACGTGGATATACATCTTTGCACCTTGCGCGATCGTCAGCAGTTTGACGCAACCGATCTTGCGGCCGCCCGCATGGGCATATCTTCCGCCCAGTGGTCCCTGTTCGGGGTACTTTGGCCGGCGGGTGAGCACCTGGCAGAGCTCATGCTTGGTGAGAATACGGTGGGCAAACGAATCCTGGAAGTAGGTTGTGGCATTGGCCTTGCCAGCCTCCTGCTCAACTCACGTGGCGCTGATATTTCCGCCATGGACTATCATCCCGCTGCGGAAACATTCCTCGACCGCAACGTTGAACTGAACGACGGGGACCGCATTCCGTTTCTGCGGGCCAACTGGGAAAACCCGGACACTGCCATGGGCACATTTGATCTGATCATTGGCAGTGATTTGCTCTACGAAGATGAGCATGCCGCTGATCTTGCCCGGTTTATCGCCCGTCATGCCGCTCCCGGCGCAAGAGTTATCCTGATTGATCCGGGTCGCGGGCAGCGAGGACGCTTCGCCAGTGAACTCCTGCAGCAGGGTTTCTCGCGTCTGGAAGGGCCCGGGCAGGCGAGGCCCGGCCAGGAGAGGCCCGGCCAGACAAGGTCTGGTCAGGCGGCCTCGCCAGATACACCGGCACAGCCTGAAAGCAGCGTACTCAGGTTTCTTGCACCATTGTGATGTTGTAGGTGAGCTTGTGTTTGCCGGCCTTGAGACGATACTGGGGCAGGGTGTCCGGTCCACAACTTGCGCCGCCCACCCCGCGTTGCATGACATCCAGTGAAAGCCAGGTCTCTGGTACCGGGGTGACCTCGTAGGTATGCATGGCGGGTGTCAGGCGCTCGTGGGGGTAGTGGCTTGCGCTGGCCTCCATGGCTCCAGTGGTGGATGTGATACGAATTGATGTGTTTGGGTCGCCGACGTCAAGCCAGCGAACGTCGGTCAGGTTGCCATGTTCCTGGGGCAGGATGTAAGGCACGTACTGTTCACTCACGGTGCTCTGGTGAACGCGCAGCATGCCCGAGGCCTTGCGGTCACAGTAGGTCTCATGGGGTCCTCGTCCAAACCAGCTGAAAGACTCAAAGCCGGCCGGCACTACCAGGCGTACACCAAGCCTGGGCAGGTCAGCGAGGGCCCTGTCGACGTCAAAATCATGCTGAACCCGGATCTGGTGCCCGGCAATGAGGGCATAACGGGTCCTGACCTGGATACCCCCGGTGTTGGCCACAAACTGATGGATATGGGTGATCTCCCGTCCTTTCACGCTGAGCGTGGCTCTTGCTGCCTGGAGATGGTCAATGCCCAGTTCCCGCCAGCGCCCAAGCGGTTTTCCGGCCTGGTTGCCTTTCCCCTTGATCCCATCGTTATCCAGGGGCGCCCGCCAGATGTTAAGCTGCGGACCCTGCAGAATGAGCGCTTTTTCGCCTTGGCGCCAGCTCGAGAGCCCCTGCTCGTCAAACGTCAACTGGTAACCATCGCGTTCGAACAGATACCCGCCTTTGACCTTTTTCAGGCCTGGCGCTGAGCGGCTGCCGGTTTTTGCCGGGGTCGCCGGCTTGCGACTGGTCTCCAGCTGTTCCCAGGCAACCAGGTGCCCAGCGGGTGCCCAGCGACTTGCTCTTGCGGTCCGGAAGTAGAATATAACCGAAACTTCCTGGCCGGCTTTTGCAGGGGGCAGGGCGCCCGGCAGGCGGATATCTTCATGCTGCTGTGGTGCCGTGGCCATTCGATCCAGTTTGCCCTCGAGAAGAGTCTCGCCATTAACAAGCACCTCATAGGTGAGGACAAAGCCGGAGAGGCTGCTGAACCACTGGTTGTTGTGAACGCGAAAGCGCTTGCCGCTGATAGCCGTTACACGAATGGGCTGGACGATCTTCTTGAATTCAAGTAGCGATGAATGTGGTGTCCGATCAGGCCAGCAAAGCCCGTCACAAACAAAATTGAGATCGTGGCGCTCCTCCCCAAAGTCACCGCCATAAGCCCAGTAGGGGATGCCATTTGCCGTATCCCTGATACCGTGATCAATCCACTCCCAGATAAACCCACCCTGCAGCCCATGCAGGGATTCGATCGCTTCCCAGTACTCTTTCAGGTTGCCACAACTGTTGCCCATGGCGTGGGCATACTCACACATGATGAGTGGTCGTGGGTCTTCTGAGTTCCTGGCGTGATTGATGATATCTTCAACGCTAGGGTACATGGGGCAGACCAGGTCAGTGCCATGCGGGTTTTCGTTCCACATGGTGCGGATAGCCTGCTCGCAGATGGCATTTTCGTTGTGAATCGGTCGGGATGGGTCATATTCCCTCACCCATGCTGCCATCGCCGCATGGTGCGGGCCAAAACCTGTTTCGTTGCCCATGCTCCAGGAAAAGATGCAGGCATGGTTCTTGTCACGCTCAACCATGCGTATCACCCGATTGAGAAAGGCTGTTCCCCAGGCGGGATCTTTACCCAGCTGTTGATAGTGATGATGAGCCTCAATGTTGCACTCATCAATGACGTACAGGCCGTACTCGTCGCACAGCTCCAGGAAACGGGAATCATTGGGATAGTGGGCGGTCCTGACCGCGTTGATGTTGTGCTGTTTCATGGTCTCGATATCCTGCCGCAGCAGCGATTCCGAAATGACCTTGCCGGTTTCGTCCGAGTGGTCGTGTCGGTTCACGCCTTTGATGAGAACCGGCTGGCCATTGATAAGCAGTTCGCGATCCCGGATTTCGATATGCCTGAATCCCACCTGCACTGAGGTTGATTCAAGTTCATTGCCATCAGGATCGAACAGTGTGACAACAAGCCGGTAAAGCGTCGGGGATTCGGCGGACCAGGGTTTGACCTTGCGTGGCCGGCTGGCCAGTTCAAGCGTGGCGCCTTTGCCGACCACCGGATAATAGGCGGCTTTGGTGACTGTTTGCCGCGTCAGGCGTGTGACCTGCTTTTCGCCCTCGCTGTCATACAGGGTTGCCGTAACCGAATGATTGAGAGCACTGCGATTGGTATCGCCAAGCTGTACGCTAAGGTTGAGTGCACCTGCCCCGCTGCTGACATCAAGCGTGGGCTTGCAAAAGATATCGCGCAGGTAGACCCCGGGGGTCGCGTACAGGGATACGCTGCGATGAATCCCGGCGTGCCACCACTGGTCCTGGTCCTCAATGAAGCTTGAGTCGCTCCAGCGCATCACCATCAGGCAAAGGGTGTTGAGCCCCGGAATCAGGTGAGGCGTCAGGTCAAATTCGGCAGGTAAGCGGGAGTCCTTGGAAAAGCCGACTTCAACGCCGTTCAGGTAAATGAAAAAGCAGTTTTCAACACCACCAAGCTGAATGACAATGCGTTTGTTTACATAACCGCGCGGCAGTTTGAACGTTTTGCGATAGAACCCCGTTGGATTGTCCGGGGGTACCAGGGGCGGTTCGCTCCGAATTGGCATGACCACGTTGGTGTAGATGGGTCGGTCCGGCAAGCCGGCAGGGTCCATTGTCCAGAGACCCGGCACGCTGATGGTCTGCCAGGTGCTGTCGTCAAAATCCGGTCTGAGCCAGTTGCCAGGTCCCGCTGAAGGCGAAGCTGCCCGCAGGAATCGCCAGTTGCCGTCCAGCGACAGCAGCACCTCGTTCTTGTTTGCGCGCGCATTGTCGCTGGTAGCAAACCGCCTGAAATGGGCCCGGGCAGGTAACCTGCCGACACCCACCACCTCAGGATTTTCCCAGTAAGCGTTAGCCATCTTCTCCCTCCTTGCAGGTGAACATCATAGTGAAGTCCCGCTGGGAGCGGTAGATGAGGGTGCTGGGTAGCAGTCTGCTGGTCAATCTGACGAATTGCTGGCAAATTTCGTTTTGCATGGCGCGTGTCGCGCAAAAAAGTTATAACAAAATCATCAAGATACGAAACTGGCCCAATTGCTGCTTGGGACATGCCTGGCTGATATACAAGGGAGCTGTCATGCTGACGATTCGCGATTTGTCAAAAACCTATGCCAATGGCGTACGCGCCCTGCAGGGTGTTTTCCTTGATATCCCGACCGGCATGTTTGGTTTGCTGGGTCCAAACGGGGCAGGCAAGTCAACCTTGATGCGAACACTGGCCACCCTGCAGGAACCGGATTCGGGCACAGCCATGCTGGATGACATTGACATCATTCACGACAAGGAATCCCTGCGTCGAACCCTTGGTTACCTGCCGCAACAGTTTGGTGTTTACCCACGCATGACACCGCTCGACATGCTGAACCACTTTGCCATCCTGAAAGGGATTACCAGCCAGGGTGAGCGCCGGGAGATGGTGGCAGCGCTGCTTGAACAGACCAACCTGTATGAGGTTCGCAACACCCGTATTGACACTTTCTCCGGCGGCATGAAGCAGCGTTTTGGCATAGCACAGGCGCTGATTGGTAACCCGCGCCTGATTATTGTTGACGAACCCACTGCCGGACTTGATCCGTCGGAGCGCAACCGGTTCCACAACCTGCTGGCGGAAATTGGCGAAAACGTGGTGGTGATACTGTCAACTCACATTGTGGATGACGTGGCGGACCTCTGTTCCAACATGGCCATCATGGGGAACGGGCAGATACTGCTGAAGGGCAAGCCAGGTGATGTGATTGACCAGGTACGCGGCAGTGTCTGGTCCAAACGAATCAGCCGGGGCTCAATGCCCGAGTACCAGCAACAGTACCGGGTGATCCTGTCACACCTGTCGGAAGGCGAAACGGTCATTCACGTGTTGAGTGACGACCGGCCGGCCGGATTTGAAGCCGTGGAGGCAGACCTGGAAGACGTCTATTTTGCCACCCTGGTGAATCATGGCATCACCGTTTCACTCTAGGCGGGACTTCTCTCATGTTTCTTGATGTCTTTCGGTTCGAACTGAATTTCCACCGGCGCCAGTACCTCTTTTATGTACTTGCAGGTGTCTTTTTCCTGCTGACGTTCCTGGCCACGACCACACCCAACGTATCCATGGTGGGCGGTGTGGACAACATCAACATCAACGCGCCCTATACGGTTGTGGCAACCCTGACCAGCTTTTCCCTGATGGCGCTTTTTGGCGCAATTGCCTTCTGTGCCAGTGGCGTACTCCGCGATACTGAACTACAGGTGTCCGAGCTGTTTCTTTCTACCCCCATCACCAAATTTGATTACATGTACGGTCGCTTTGCGGGGGCGCTGGTTTTTGTGTTTGGGCTCTATCTGGCGGGGCTTGGTGGCATCCTGCTGGGCGAGTTTATGCCCTGGCTGGATGCAGAGCGGATAGGTGACACCCACTGGGGAGCCTACTGGTTCGCAACCTGGGCAATTGCGCTGCCGAACCTTTTCCTGTTCTGCTGTGTCCTTTTTTGTGTTGCGACAGTAACGCGCAGCATGATGGCGGCGTATATCGCCATGGTTGCCTTGCTGATGCTGACTTTCCTGCTGGACACCTTCACCGAAAAATCCACGGTTGAGCTCACCAGCATCCTGGACCCGTTTGGCACCACTGCGCTCGAAGAGGTCACACGCTACTGGACCGTGTTCGAAAAAAACTCGCTGGTCCCGGCACTGGAAGGTGCCCTATTGGCAAACCGCTTGCTGTGGATGGCGGTAGGTACTGTATTCCTTGCGCTGGCTTATCCGGCTTATACCTTTTCAATTGAGCAACGTGCGTGGCGGCGAAAGTCCGAGCCAGCGGAGGTGACTGATCCTGCCCCACACCAGCCTCGCAGCCTGGCTGCTCCCCCTGTCCACCCGCATTTTGATGGCAAGGCGCAGCTTGCGCAGTTCTGCTCCCAGGCAAAGCTGGAGATTCGCAATATTGTCTTCAGCGCACCTTTTGTTGTCCTGCTGGCGATGGGCGTCTTTCTTGTGGTGGCCAATGCTTTTGCCAACCTGGGTAACCTGTTCGGGACCTCGGTTTATCCGACCACGTCCATCATGGTGGAGATTATCAACGGGGCCTTCTCCCTGTCGCTGCTGGCAGTGCTTATCTATTATTCGGGTGAACTGCTGGCGCGTGAACGCAGCCTGGGTGTTGCCGAGCTCATGGATGCCATGCCTTACCAGAACTGGGTGATGATGGCAGCCAAGATTACCGGCCTGGGCACGGTGATTTTCGGCATGCTTTTTGTTGTCATGCTGGCGGCGATTGGTGTCCAGCTTTACAAGGGCTTCTATGACATAAACATCCTCCAGTACCTGCAGGGACTGTTCTTTTTCTTCCAGTTTCCGCTGTACCTGATGATTGTCATGGCAGTGTTCTTCAACGTACTGACGCGCAGCAAGTACATCGCCATGTTCCTGATGGTGCTCTACTTTGTTTACTCCATCGCCGCGCCGCAACTGGGACTGGAGCATTATCTCTACCGTATGCGCCAGCTTTACCCGATGTACTCGGACTTTACCGGGTACGGCCACAACCTGCTGCCTTATCTCTGGCAGACAACCTACTGGGGCTTTTTTGGTTGCCTGCTGCTCATTGCAACCCACCTGATGTGGCCCCGTGGGGCGGAGGACAACTGGGGCAGTCGCATCAAGGTCATGCGCCAGCGCACAACCCAGCGCGTGGTGCTTGCGACCTGGTCGTTCGCCACGCTGTTCGTGTTGTCAGGCGCCTATATCTACTACAACACGGTGATTCTGAACGAGTACGTGACGCGCAACGAGCGAGAGCGCCAGCAGGCGGAATACGAGAAAAAGTATTCGCAGTATGAATACAAAACGCAGCCGGCCATTGATGCAGTCTATGCGGAGATTGATATTGACCCGGTCAACCGCGATGTGCGCCTGCGAGGCAACTATGAAATCAGCAATCATGCGGATGAACCCATCACTGAAGTACATTTTGTTCACTGGCCCTGGCTCGGGATTAACGAGCTTGAGATTGAAGGCGCAACCCTCGAGTCTTTTGATGCGCCGCTTGGCTACAGGATTTACCAGCTTGATCAGCCCATGCAGCCGGGTGATGCCCGTAAGGTGACCTTTGCGGTGGACTGGCTGACGCCCGGGTTTGCCAACAACGGCCATTCACCCAAGGTGACCAGCAACGGCACCTTCTTCAACAACCTGGATATTTTTCCGTTGATTGGCTATCGCAATGATGTGGAGTTGCAGGACAACAACAAGCGGCGGGAGCAGGGGTTGCCCCCGCTGGAACGCATGCGCCTGATTGATGATGAGAGTGCCTGGGACGAAGTCGCTTTTGGTTCCGGTAACCGGGTCACTTTTGAAGCGATTGTCTCCACCTCACCGGAGCAGATAGCACTTGCCCCCGGCTACCTGGAGCGTGAATGGACAGAAGACGGCAAACGATACTTCCATTACAGGATGGATGCCCCAATCTGGAACTTCTATTCGTTTATGTCCGGTGACTACAAGGTTGTGCGGGACTCCTGGCGCGACCAGGTGGCCATTGAGGTTTACTACCTGCACGATTACAACGTTGATACCATGGTGCGCTCAGTGAAGAATTCACTGGATTACTTCACGGAGAATTTTTCCCCTTATCAATATCGTCAGTTTCGCATCCTGGAATTTCCGCAGTTCCAGGGAACCTTTGCCCAGTCATTCCCCAACACAATTCCTTTTTCAGAGGCGATAGGGTTCACCGCAGATTTACGTGATCCCTCGGAGATTGACTACGTCTACTATGTCACCGCACACGAGCTTGCCCACCAGTGGTGGGCTCACCAGGTGCTCGGCGCTGATGTGCAGGGCCAGACCATGATTGTTGAAACCCTGGCCCAGTACTCTGCGCTGATGGTCATGGAGCAGGAGTACGGTGAGTCTCACATGAAGCGATTTCTGGAGTATGAGCTGGACCGCTACCTGCAGGGCCGGGGTGGTGAGATGATCGGAGAAATGCCGCTTTACCTGGTGGAGAACCAGCCCTATATCCACTATCGCAAGGGCAGCGTTGTGCTGTATGCGCTGAAGGATTATCTCGGTGAGGCGCGTGTCAACCGCGCCCTTGCCGCCTTTATTGATGAATATGCCTTCAAGGGTGCGCCTTACCCGACAACGCGAGACCTGGTGCGGCACATTCGTGCAGAGGCAACCGATGCCCAGCAGGCACTGATCACTGACCTTTTGGAGCGAATTGTGCTGTTTGACCTGCGGGCTGAATCTGCCAGCGTGACCGAACGCCCGGATGGCCGGTTTGACGTAACATTTGACGTCAGCGCCAGGAAGTTTGAGGCGGACGACAGCGGGCTGGAAACAGAAGTCCCATTGTCTGCGTGGATTGACATTGGCGTGTTTGGTGCCGAACAGGGTGAGGAAAAGGTGCCCGAAATACTTTACCTGGAGAAACGCGAGATCACCGATGGCGTGGCGACCGTTACGGTCACCCTGGATCGCAGGCCGGTATCGGTTGGGATAGACCCGCTGAACAAGCTGATCGACAGAAATCCCAGTGACAACATCACGCGATTATAGGCGCGGGTAAATCGGGCTGCAGGGAGTGACCCCAATGATTGAGGTCACGCAGCGCGCAGCGACGACCAACACCATCGCTGACAGTATGCCGGCCAGCGCGACATCCTCGACATAACAGGCGCTGGCCTGGTGCCGGTCAGGGTAGTTGTGCCGACAGTACGCTTACTCCCGGGTTCTCAAGGGTGTCGGCGCCACCAAACTCCCAGCCTGATGCGAGGTTGCCACCCTGACCTGGAGCCAGCGAGGGAATGGATACTACTCGCCGGATTCGATTGCCGTTGCTTGTTACCTGGAACTCCACCTGGATGTTATTGATCGTCAGGCTGGTTCGATTGGCGATAACAGCCACAAGCTGTCGGTTATCTGTCAGCACTGGCCGGGCCTCGATGTACCGGCCGGGGTTGTCGGTCAGATCCAGCCTGACAAACGCGTTGGTGGCATTCTGGCCAACAGGCCCCTGTGCTGCCATGGCGGCCTGGAAATACTGTTTGGCGGTGCTTCGCTCACCGGCGGCCAGCGTCAGTTCACCCAGCGCGTTGGCAGCGATAGCAGTGGGCAACAGCTGGTTACTGCGCTCAAAGTCGGCACGTGCCTCCACTGGCCGGCCCAGCCTGGCGTTGGCGAGGCCGCGGCCCAGGTAATATTCATAATAGTTCGGGTCACGTTCAAGCGCCTTTTCAAACTCGGCGGTTGCCGGGCCATATTTGTTCTGCGCCAGCAGGATATCCCCGCGTAAACCGTAGAATCTGGGTTCGCGTGATTCCAGCTCAATGGCACGGGAGACCGCAGCAATGGCACCGGGCAGGTCCCCTGCGCCTGCTTTTGCCTGGGCCTGGTCAAACACCTCATAGGCGTCGCGGGAATCAATCAGGGTTGCGATGCTGGTACGATAGCGATCCCGCCCCACTTCGCCGGCCATGCCCAGTGCCAGCGCGGTTTCGCGATTCCTGTTGACCCGCTCCTGTGATGGTGGGTGGCTGGCAAACAGGCCGTCGAGCCAGCCAGGTTCATTGCCGCCAGAAAGTTTTACAAACGTCTCCTGCAGTCGAATTGCGGCTTCCGGGTTATAACCCGCCCGCTTCATGTACTGCATACCGTAATAGTCGGACTCCAGTTCGGCCTCCCGGCCGTATTTTGTGGAGATAAGCTGGGTGCCGAGTTGTGCGCCGCCAACAATAAAATTGGCATATTCCGAGTCCCCGGCTGCCAGCGCGGTACCCAGCACACCCAGCTGAAGCAGCATGCCGCGGTTCATGGCGTTTGCGCCGTGTTTGGCGGCTGCGTGCACAATTTCATGGCCCAGTACCGCAGCCAGTTCGGCCTCGCTCTCAAGCCGGAGCAGTAGTCCCCGGTTGACGGCAATTTTGCCGCCAGGCAAGGCCCAGGCGTTGGGCACCGAATTGTTCAACACAACAAACTCGTAAGGCAGATTACGGTCACTGACCCTGGCAAGGCGCTGACCGACTTCGGAAACATAGCGGGTGACCGTCGGGTCTACCGTGTAGAGCCCGCCCTGGGACTGCTGGGATGGCAGGTACTGTTCAGCGCCAATGGCCAGCTCCTGGCTTTCGGGGATCAATGAGAGTTCGTTCTTGCCCGTGACCGGATTGACGGCACACCCTCCCAGTTGGGTGGTGCCGACGATCATGAGCAGGGTCAGGAGCAGTCTTCTGGTTTGAAACATGGCCGATGGCGCCCGTTTGAGAATATGACGCCGTCAACATACTATGGAAGGCTTCTGATGAAAACCGGGCTTGGGTGTATGGCAGAACACAGGGTCACAATCTACAACGAGTTTGTGCATGAGCAGACAAATGCCGAGGTTGCCGCGCTTTATCCCGAGGGCATTCACGGTGCCATTGGCAGCTACCTCCAGCAGCAACCGGGCTTCACCGTGAACTATGCCACGCTCGAAATGCCGGAACACGGGTTGACCCAGGCTGTGCTGGACCAGACCGATGTTCTCGTTTGGTGGGGCCACGTGGCGCATGCCAAGGTTGCGGATGCGGTGGTGGACCGGGTGCAGAGCAGGATCCTGAATGGCATGGGGCTGATTGTCCTGCATTCCGGGCATCTCTCAAAAATCTTCCGGCGCATGATGGGGACGAGTTGCGGCCTCTGCTGGCGCGAGGCTGCCGAGCGTGAACGGCTCTGGGTTGTGAATCCCAATCATGAGATCACCCAGGGCATCGGTCGCTACATCGAGTTACCCAATGCCGAGATGTATGGCGAGCAGTTTGACGTTCCGGAGCCTGACGAACTGGTGTTTATCAGCTGGTTTGAGGGGGGTGAAGTTTTCCGTTCGGGTGCGGTGTGGCACCGCGGCCGGGGCAAGATCTTCTATTTCCGGCCCGGTCATGAGACATATCCAATTTTCTACAACGAGGAAATCCTGCGGGTAATCGCCAACGGCGTGCGTTGGGCAACCTTCCGTGGGAACACGGAAACCTACGGTATTGAAGTGTGCCCGAACATCACCGAAAGCCTGGAACCCATTGCAGACAAGGGTATCGTTTTTCCCCGGATCGACCACCCTGGAGATGGCTGAGTGAATTCACCGCTGCTTTGTCTCGCGGACGTTGAAAGTCGCGTCAGTACATTTGACCCGGTTGAACCGGTTGTGGGTGATCAGACCCGACAGGCCGCGGTTGCGGCAATACTGCGTGAGACAGGTCAGGACCTTGAAGCCCTGTTTATCCTGCGGGCCACCAAGGAAGGTGATCCCTGGTCCGGCCACATGGCGTTTCCGGGCGGTCACAAGGAGGCAGTTGACAGTTCCCTGCGTGACACGGCAGAGCGTGAAACCCTGGAGGAGATTGGCCTGGACCTGAAGCGGACGGCGCGCTTCTGCGGGATCATTGAGCCGGTTCGCGCCAACCCGCGTGGCAGGAATATTGACATGGTGGTGCAGCCTTATGTGTATGTCCTGACCGAGCCTGAGCCCAGATTCACCATGAACTACGAGGTGGCGGACATCCTGTGGGGCTCCCTGAATGACATGTATTCGGGAAATTCCTTCACCCACGACGAGTTTGAGGTGGGGGGGCAGACGCTGTCCTTCCCGGGTTACAGCGTTGGCGAGCATGTGGTGTGGGGGCTTACATTGCGCATGCTGGACCAGTTCTTTACCCTGATAGATCCCACCTTCTCAACCCGGTATGAGTAGGACGGGCCGCGCAGGACGGGCCGCGTAGGTCGGGCCGCGTAGGTCGGGCCGCGCAGGTCGGGCCGCGCAGGTTGTGGTGTTAGTCCCGGAGAGCCTAACCTTTTGCCGGGTAGTTGGCGTGAACCCAGGCAAGAAACTTCTCCACACCGTGTTTGACATGTTCACTGCGAATCGACGGGAACATGTCAAAAGCGTGCTGTGCACCCTCTATCTCGGCGTACACCACAGGCTGCCTCGACACTTTGCGGAGTGCGCTGACAAACTGCCGCGCTTCGTCAACCGGCACCAGGGTATCCATATCACCCTGGATGACAAAGAAAGGCGGTGCGTCCTCGCTGACAAGATAGAGGGGTGATGCCTGCTCAAACAGCGTCAGGTCATCCCGGCGCCGGCGTTTCATTACCGACTTTTCAATCAGGTCAGCGGCACCGTCTGACTCGAATGGCCGCGTAAAGTCCATCACGCCGTAGAAGGGGACGGCAGCAACAACGCTGGTGTCAGCATTCTCGAATCCTGGCTGGTATTGCGGGTCGTTCTGGGTGAGTGCCATCATGGCGCACAGGTGCCCGCCGGCCGAGCCACCTGTGACCACAACAAAGTCCGGGTTGCCGCCGTACTCGGCGATATTGGCCCGGATCCACGCCAGGCCCTCTTTGCAGTCAATCAAATGTTCCGGAAACGTGGCGCCAGGACTGAGCCGGTAATCGACTGACACGCAGATCCAGTCACGTTGTGCCATGTGGGACATCAGCGGGATAGCCTGCTCGTTCTTGCTGCCCATCTTTTCCGTCCAGGCACCCCCGTGGATTTGCAGCAGTACCGGACGCCGCTGAACCTGACGGCGGGGGCGATAGATGTCCAGCCGCTGAGCGTGGGTGCCAAAAGGCACGTCCTTGATGACCTCAACCCGGGAATCAATGCCGGCGAAAGGTAGTTTGAGTCGCCTGGCGTCCGGGTGTTTCGGAAACTTCATCCAGACATCCTGCGGAATGGTTTCCAGAAACCCCTCTCCCAGGCCCGCCTGCAGCGCGCCCGCGACCGTTGCCCTTGCATCTCGCCCGGTAAGGTAGAAGTAACCCATGGCGGCCCAGGAAACGACAAATACCAGCAGGGCCAGTGCGCCCAGCAGTCCTTCTATGGCACCAGCCCAGGCAAACAGGAACACCAGGAAAAGCTGAACAGCAATCACGTGCAGCGCAAGTTCACCGACCAGCCAGCCGGCAAGGAAGCTGACAACGCTGGCGACGCCGCGATGGTGGATAGGGTGGTAAAGGTTGTAGGCTGTCCAGCCGGATACCAGGGAAAAGAGAAAGAGCAGGGTTGTCATAATTTCTCCCGCTGGTCTGAAGCGTTTGATTGTGACACTGGATGATTGCATCATTACGCGGCAAGCGCCAGCGAGCCCCTGATGCCGCCACCACCCATTCACCGCCACTCAACGGAAAACGCGTCTATGCCAAAGTCCCGGATGTACCTGTTGCTTGGTGCCAGCACCATTTTGCTGCTTGTCCCTGTGTTACTGCTGCTGAGCGCGCCGACAACACTTGAGTTACTGGTTGTGACCGTTGCGATGTTATTGACCAGCGTGGTGCCGCTGGTGCTGATCAATCGGCTCGTTTCTGAACACGCCCGCCAGCTACAGGCGAGTAACGCGGAACACAAGGCGCTGGAAAGTGAAATGGCCAGCATGCGTTCACGCATGGAACAGATCACCACGTTGGATGAATTGACCGGATGTTATAACGAGCGTCATTTTCTCGACCTGGTGGCACAGCACAGGGCAATGGCAGAGCGAGGCAAATACCAGTTTACAGTTGCGATTGCCCAGGTTGACCAGTTTGGTGAAATTATCGAGAACCAGGGGCTGGGGCGGGGTAACGAGGTGCTCCAGTTGTTCTCGCGTATCGTGAAGGCCGCATTGCGTGAAGCCGATGCGCTGGCCAGACTGGAAGCGGACAAGTTTGGTTTGCTGCTCTCCGGGTGTGGCGAAGAGGATGCCCTTAATATTATCAACCGTATCAGTCAGCTTATCGGCCAGATCCAGGTGACCGAGGCAGATGACATCAAGATTACCGCCTCCGGCGGGCTGACGGAGTTCCACGGCACCGAGTCCGCAGAAGACTTGATGGTTCATGCGGGAGAAGCCCTGGCCTTTGCGGTTGAACAGGGCCGGGACCATGTTGCAGGTTACCTGTACCAGGCACCAGAAGCCTCAGCAAACTGATACCCCCAGGGCACCCACCCCGTCGTCCCAACGAGAGGCCGTAAGGCCACCCACCCCGTCGTCCCGACCGGAGGCCGTAAGGCCACCCACCCCTGTCGTCCCGACCGGAGGCCGTAAGGTCACCCACCCCCGTCGTCCCGACCGGAGGCCGTAAGGCCGTAGCGGAGGGACCTCGTTGTTTTGCAGTCCGGGGTTTCTCCACTATGCGGCTGCGCCGCTCCGGTCGAAACGACGGTGATTTGAAGGCCAGCGCCGCTCCGGTCGAAACGACGGTGGTTTGACGGCCAGGGCCGCTCCGGAGGCCCTCAACGGGCCATCCCTGTCGTCCCGACCGGAGGCCGTAAGGCCGTAGCGGAGGGACCTCGTCTTTTGCAATCTGGGGTTTCTCCACTACGCGGCTGCGCCGCTCCGGTCGAAACGACGGTGATTTGAAGGCCAGCGCCGCTCCGGTCGAAACGACGGTGGTTTGACGGCCAGGGCCGCTCCGGAGGCCCTCAACGGGCCATCCCTGTCGTCCCGACCGGAGGCCGTAAGGCCGTAGCGGAGGGACCTCGTTGTTTTGCAGTCCGGGGTTTCTCCACTACGCGGCTGCGCCGCTCCGGTCGACGGTGGTTTGAAGGCTGCGCCGCTCCGGTCGAAATGACGGTGGTTTGACGGCCAAGGCCGCTCCGGAGGCCCTCAACGGGCCATCCCTGTCGTCCCGACCGGAGGCCGTAAGGCCGTAGCGGAGGGACCTCGTTTTTTGCAGTCCGGGGTTTCTCCACTACGCGGCTGCGCCGCTCCGGTCGAAATGACGGTGGTTTGACGGCTGCGCCGCTCCGGTCGAAACGACGGTGATTTGAAGGCCAGCGCCGCTCCGGTCGAAACGACAGCGGTTTACCTGATCTCTTAGTTAAACAGCGTCACCTTGTCCCCGACACTGACCCCCAGGGTATCAGCCGCATTCTCGTAATTGCGTGCAATGAGCAGGTTTCCTGCGGGTGTCAAAAATGCCACCCAGTCCCCTCGTGGTACATCGGAAAAGGTTTCACCAAAATAGATCGGGAACTCCTTCTCCCCAAAGCCGACAGTAAAGGTGTCCCCCCTGGAGAGTGCCAGCTCAGCCAGCGCTTCCGCACCCGCATCAACTGCCACGTTGCCGTAGTCGTCTGAAATATAGACCACCTCGGTGATAACCTGTCGGTGGTGTTTGGCCGCGACACCAAAAGCAAGCAGCAGTGCGACAAGAGTAATAGCGAATTGATGCATGTTCATGGTCTGACTCCGGCAGTTGACTGTGTTGCCTGTTATACCACCAGTGTGCGCTTGCTGGCATCGTCTGGTTGAGGAACTGAGAACCTGGCCAGTTTGCTTCTGCACCCCAATGACGGTAAAAGCGAAGAATCTCAGGATAAAGGGGTGTTGTTTGAACAGGGGATTGGTCAGCCAGACGGCGCTCAAGGTAGCTGCAATGATGTTGTCGCTGAACGCGGACAGGGCCTGGCGCCAGAGGTTGCCGGCCGGATTGGCAGACGTGACCCGTGAATTATTGCTGGCGGCCAATGTGCCGCCCTACACGCCCGGCGTGATTGCACTGAATGAGCGGCGTGCGATTTACCTGCTGTCGCTCGCGTATGAGCGTCTTTTGCCAGGGGTATTCACCGGTATCGGTGAGCGCAAGATCTTCATGGATCGTCAGACCCGGGCCGGGCTGGACACTGGCGCCCGACAGGTGCTGGTGATTGGCGCCGGTTTTGATACCCTCTGCCTTCGACTTGCGCCCGAATTTCCAGGCGTGGAGTTTGTCGAGATAGATCACCCGGCCACCTCGGAGGCCAAGGGCCGTGGGCTCGAAGCCGTCGGCCGTCCCTCCAACCTGCGCCAGGTCGCCGCTGATCTTGGGGAACAGCCGATTGCTGATCTGCTTGCCGGCGATAGCGCCTGGTCGCGTGATGCCCGGTCTTTTGTTGTGGCGGAGGGTTTGCTCATGTACCTGAACGAACAGGATGTGCTTGGGCTCTTTAACGGCATTGCCGACTCGGTCGGTGCCGGCTCCCGGTTTGCCTTCTCCTGGCCATTGGGTGTGCGTCGTTACTTCTTTTCCAATGCCATGCTACAGATCATCGGGGAACCCTGGCTGTCGGCCACGACAAGCGCGTCACTGCCTGGTTATATCGGTGAGCGGTGGTTGGTCACGGGGGTCGAAGAGCCCCTGGGGAATAAAGCCATTGAAGGGTTTGCTCTCGCTGAGCGGGCCGGGCTGTAATCGTTTCGCACGACAGTTTGACTGTGCCTGCTCATGAATCGGCGTGAAGCAGGAGACAGGGCTCCTGCCCGGGACTTTATGCCTCAGACCTTTTCCGCTACATAAACGCCGTAGCTGTAGTAGTCGCGGAATTTCTCATACAGGGCAATTTCGTGTCGTTCCGCGTCGACGATTGCCCTGGCCTGTTCGGCCTGGCCGTGCTGCGCAAGAAATGTTTCAAAACGGTTCTGCATCGGGTGATAGTAGTTTTCAAGCCAGCAGTGCACCGGCAGGACAAAGTACCCTCGCGGGCTGTAGCCATGTTGCTCCAGCAGTCCAATCTTGTTTGACGCGACATCAATCTCCGGGTACTCGGTTTGCCAGTGGGTCTGGATCTCATCCGGTCTTCCAGCGCATAGCCAGGTGATTTCGGAAACAATAAGCTTGCCGCCAGGCTTCAGGAATTGACGCCAGGCGGCTATCCCGGCCTCAAAGCCCATGTTGTAGATGGCACCCTCTGACCAGATCACGTCGAATTCCGCTTCTGCAAATGGCAGGCTATCCATGGCGCAGTTGAGGGTGGTGATCCTGTCACCCAGTCCCTGTCTCCGGGCTCGATCGCGCAGTTCGTCAAGAAACGCCGGCAGGAAATCCGCGGCAGTGATGTCGGCATCCAGTTCCCGCGCCAGGAGCATGGTTGACGCCCCGGTACCACAGCCGATATCGGCGACCTTCAACGGGCGCGACCGGTCGAGACCAGCCAGCTTCATCGCCAGTTTTGTTTCAGGTTCTCCGCCCGGTCCCTGTCGCTCCGCGGGCCGGTGGAGGTCAACGAGCCATTGAAGGTCTTCCATTCCCTGCTTCTCTCCTGGTCCATACTTTGTTGCCAGCGCGGCAGAATGCCACCACAGGCCCCCGACATTACCAGAAGACACAAACGGGGTTGAAGCAAAAGACAAGTGAAAGCAATCCGGTGCACAGAGCGGCGCGCATTATCTGGGGCGGGCAGGCGATCTGGTCCGCGATCCTGAGCGCGAACACCTTGACCTGTTGCCGGATGAGATTGATCTGATGAACGGCATCGTTGGTGCATCGATTAGCTGCCGAATTGCGTATTGCACGGTTGCCCCTGGCGTGACGCTGTGTCGCCCGGCAATCCCCCGCCTTGAAATGCGTTCACTTCTCGGCATGCACGTCCGGGCTATGAGAAATACCCTAAAGTCCGCTGCTTCACCGCTATGCGCACCGGGAAGCACATAGTCTCAAGTGGAAGCGGGCTAAGATTCCGAACATCGGCGAACTCCGGTTTCGCTATCGCCAGATTCGCGGATTGCAGTAGAATCAGTTTTGTCAAGTCTTGATTCCAACTGTAAGGGGTCCGCTATGCAGAAGCTGAACCAGGTTATGTGCGTTATTGCTCTCGCGTCGCTTGTGATAGCCGCCAGGCCGGCCTTCGCCGTTCCGATGTACGTTCTGAACGGGTCTGAGGTCACTGGTATTCAGGGTGTGGAGGTGGGTGGCAACCTCTACGACGTCACTTTCGTCGACGGGAAAGTATCCAGCTTCTGGTTCGACAACGGCGTTGCGACCACTGCGCCCTTCGCCAATCTCGCAGAAGCGGCGGCGGCGTCGACAGCACTGCGGCAAGTGATTGAAACCGTCCCCCTCTTTGGGGGCACCCTGAGGAATCAAACGTACCGAATTAATGGATGCGCCAGCCAGCCGTTCGAGGACAGTTGTCGCGTCCATACGCTCCACGCCGAGAGCAACGTGAATCATGGCATAGAGATAGAGTTCAGCACCCTCGCGATGTCGCGAATTTCCATTCCGGCTGGACCGACCTTCTCCCTTACCTTTGTTTATCCGAGCATATTGAGGTCCTTCTATGACTCTGCCGACAACAGCCTCTATCCAGCTTCGCACGACACTCCCGCGATTGAGAACGTTTTCGCGAAGTGGAGCCTCACAGGCCCGACTGTCCTAGTCCCCGCGCCGGGCGCGCTTGCCCTGCTTGCAGTGGGGCTCGTCGCGCTCTCGCTCGCCTCGCGCAGAGGTTAAGAAAGGAATCCTGGGATTTCGATCTCACGCCACTGACCTGCACCCCGGCGCGAGACGGTCCCCTCGTTGTTTCGACACCGACTCCACAGGCCCCCGACATTACCAGAAGACACAAACGGGGTTGAAGCAAAAGAGAAGTGAAAGCAATCCGGCGCAAAGAGCGGCGCGCATTATCTGGAGCGGGCAGGCGAAGTGGTCGGCGATCCTGAGCGCGAATATCTTGACCTGTTGCCAGACGAGGATGATGCGATGGGCTCGAGGACACTTCTCAGATGATTCAAATGTCACCGTTGCCGCCAGCAGTGCATGTACCGCCACGCAAGCATCGTGTTTATTCTTGCTGACCCCCTCGAAAACCGCTGCCGAAGCGAGTCACCCGATAAATCTTACTTCCGGGGTTTTCTTCACTCGCAGTTGTTTGGATTAGCTCGTCTCAGTCGAACCTTGTGTCGTTGATCTGCGGGTGGGGTCAGCGGCGAAGGCGCCCCCGAAGCAGGATGCCCAGTCCAGCGGCAAACAGGAACAAGGCAGGTGGGGCTGGCACCGGCGACTCGAAGGGGATCTCGGTGCTGGGATCAACCTCAGCATAAAAATTGTCAATCGTGAAATAAGTGCCGTCGAAGGAACCGCCTGCTGTGCCAGCCGCAGTATCGAACTCGACCGAATAGATCAACTGACCGCCTGTCATGGAGGTATCGACCACAACGTCAATCTGGCTGGCAAACGGACTTTGACCGATC
This sequence comes from Pseudomonadota bacterium, assembly GCA_047947185.1. GTDB lineage: Bacteria > Pseudomonadota > Gammaproteobacteria > Pseudomonadales > Azotimanducaceae > JANQJA01. Next base: position 3,138,032 of record CP170502.1, on the reverse strand, counting down.
AGGTTGCCGTACTGGTCATAAGCGAACAATGCTTTGATGGTGCCATCGTCGTCGGTGTCCTCGAAGCTGACCTTGCTGGCCCCCTGATTGAACTTCGCAACGATCCCGCTGCTATGGTAGTTGTTGGGGCCGTTGAACGCGTTGTATGCACCGAGCACCAGATCAGACGTTCCGACCTGATCATTGCCGTAGTTCAAATTGGTAATGTGAACACCGTCAGCGTCTCCGCCTGCTGCCCCGTTGGAGTTGTCATCGGTGAATATGACCTGGAATCCATCGGTACCCGTGAAGTAGAGATCACCCTGCGAATTGCCCAGTGAATCGACGCCGCTGTTGAAATCGATACTGATAATGCCAGCCTGTAGTTGGCCAGCGACAAAAATCAGACAGATCGCACCAAAGAATTGCTTCATGTCGAGTTCCTTGTTCAGGAGAGAGTATCTCGTGGAACTCAGCAATTATTGCGCCAAATGCCTAATTGTCCTTTTTAATCAATGCCTTGAGATGATGCCCCCGGAAGGGATTATAAAAAACGTAAAGTTTTTTCGACGCCATTTTCTTGGGGTCGCTGCGTATCTTGCCGCATGAATTTAAATCGACTTCCGAGTTACATACAACGAAGTGCCGCGCCAGCTGTCGGTTTTATTTACAGTCCCGGGAAGTTTTGCTGCAAGTGCCCCGATCGGACACGCTAAGGCGGAACAGAAAACCTAATATAAACAATGCGTTATGCAGCATGTTGGCTCAGTTGGTATCTTTTTTGCTTACACTCCCGCATTGCTGTCGCATTATCTTTCCAGGGGTTTTTGCCAGGGTTTGATGCAGCACCAGTACTGAATCTGGCGGTGCGCGATTCGGGGCTAACTGAATAAGTCTTGGAGGCTTCACAATGAAATATGCTCACATTCGACCCTTTGCGTGCCTTAAAGTGGTGGCGGTCCTGCTGGGGCTCGGGACCTCCGCGGGTTCACAGGCCGCACCCTTCTACTGGACTGATTGGGCAGGCTCGGATTTGTTGCCCGGCGTCCCGTTTCAGGCACAAGGCACAATTTCTACCGGTTCCTCCACAGTCACGGTGACTTATACCAATATGAATGGCGTGGGCTTTTACCAGCCATCCGGCGGCATCGACTACTGGGCCAATGGCAATTCTGGTAGCGGTGGCCGGGATGACAGCATCTCTCCGTATACCAGTTCACTGGTCGACAATGCGCCGACTGGTACAGATATCATCGCGCTTTCTCAGGCAGGGTCACAGACACTCACCTTCTCTGAGGTCATCACCAATCCGGTGTTCGGCTTTGTCAGCCTGAACGGCAACGGCTACGCGTTTGACCAGGATTTCGAGATCCTCAGTGTCGGTGGTGTCGATGGCAACGCTTGCGGTTACTGGGGTTGTGGTGGGGTCACCAAGGTCGTGGTTGATCTCGGCGGTGGCAACTATGAATATCAGTTGAACAGCAACGGTGTCGGTGGCTCCGAACCACACGGCATGATCCGTTTTGTCGACAGCTTTGACACCGTGACCTGGCGGAGTTCGACAGACGAATACTGGAACGGCTTTACCGTCGGCGTGCAGGGGACTGCGGTTGAAATCTGCGTCGCCAATCCCTCTTTGCCCGAGTGCCAGAACGTTTCTGTCCCGGCACCTTTCACGGTGTTGCTGTTTGGGGCTGGATTGGCGCTGCTCGGCCTCAGCCGTCGCGGTACCCTGTAGCCCTGAAAAGATAGGGGTCGGTCTCACCATCAGGCGGGACGACCTGATTCAGCGAACCGGCGCTGCAAGCGCCTGTTTTTGCTCAAGCCACGGGCTATGCCACTTTTAGAAGAGGTCTGGCATTTTGCCCGGGGATTACCAACCTCAACCGCTTCCATGGGGTCTTCTCTCCCAACGGCAAGCTTCGTCCACACCTGGTGCGTACAGGAGCCATCGAACTTCGGATCCGAACCTCCGACCGCATGGTTCAGTTCCTGGGTTCGGCGGCGGGATCGGTGAGCCGCTGAATCGTCAGGGCGCAGCGTTATTCAATCAGGATTTTGATTTGCTCAACCACTGGATTGCCACCAAAACCCTGTCCGGGGTCTGACTGGAGCCTGCGCGCCCTGGCAGGCAGTGATTTGCCATTTCCAGAATTCGCCGGCTGACCTGGGCTGTGGTAAAGCCGCAGCCTTCGGCAAACTGCGCCCAATTCTGCGCGTGGACTTCGCTGAACTTCTACTTGCTGCCAATTTTCATCGCCACCTTGGGTGTCAGTGTTGGATACACCGCTGTCGACAGTGTGTCGTAGAGCGGTGCCAGAACGGGCGCTTTACCTGAGTACAGCAGCGAGAAATTCTTGGCGTGCGCGTCATGATTGCCGATCAGCGCATTGAAGATCACGTAGTCGAGCAGTCGCAGGACTTGTGGCGCGCTGCACTGCGTACCACATCAAAACACTGCGCCAGATCCGGGCCACCTTCATTCTGTTACTTCATTTCAGACGCCATGCCGAGGGCCTGGCAGAAGTCCTTTTGATGAACTCGTTGACACCGCCCCTGGGCGTTAATCAGCTAGCGCTCAACCAGCAGAAAGGAGCGATCCAAGGCAAAATGTACTTTCGACGTTGCTGGCTTTAGTTGCGTGGTATCAGCTAGCGCCATGCAAAAAGCTTCGCTAACCACACGGTCTTCAACAGCCTGGAAAGCAGGCTTCAGGATGTGGGAGCTGGGCGCGCCAATAAGGGGTAGCCCAATGCGGGCACCATCAAACACGACCGGCAGCTTGTCCTGGGCTCCCGCCAGAGAAAGTCGCAAACCGTCCTTGCCCGCCAGCATGGGGCGGCGCGGCAATTCATTGAGGATGGCAACGACTTCGTCGTCACTCAGCCACTGACCATCACCGTTACGGATTGGCACAGGCAGGGCCTGTCCGAGCGCTGGGAAGGTGACGGCCCCGGCGCATTCTCCACCGATGTGGGCCAGCAGGGCAAAGTCGTTCTGACCAGAGACCTGGAACTGCTGTGCAATCAGGTTGCGAATCTACCCTTTGGGAAGAAGACCAGCAAAGAAGGGACGTGTCTTGCAGTCGTCGAACGGCGCCATTTTGCAGGGGCAAGGAGGCGGATAAGGCAATGGCGTTTTTTTGGGACAACCAACAAGGGGGACCAGAAATTCAGTCGTCCATCGACCAGGGCCAGCGGGCCAACGCGATCGGCAAAAAGCCAGCCCTCCAGTTCATGCGTCATGGTCGTCACGCGCATCTTGATCGTCGGCCCAGGGGTAATGACAAGCCACTCAACTGAAGCTCTCCTCCCAGAGCATCAATAACCCTCAGCACGTTTTCCAGTCGCAAGGTGGGTTTGCCTGCTTCAAGATCGACAATGAAGCGGACACCCATCCCGGCCGCCAGCTCCAACTGGGGCTGTGTCAGCCTGAGTTGTTTGCGAGCGGTACGCAGTGCATCGCTGGGTTGTTGGGGTGATCGAATGGATCTCATCGACCACTCAGTTTCCCGCTCGGGAATTTATTGGCCAAAGCTAGACCATGTGCAATCAATATTTCCCGATCGGGAAAGATCGGTAACTCTCAGTTGTCTCTTGACACGCATTTGCGCCCAATGTTGCGCCATTTGGTGGTGCCGTTCTGGCGGCTTCTGCTACAGATGGAACCGTTCACTTAAAAAGCGACCCGTCCAGATTTTTTTCCGTGTCGCTTGTCCCACATGCGGGCGAGTTGGGGCTGATCGGTCTCTGCATAGTCGTAGATGCGCACAGCTTGCTTGTTGGCATGTTCCCGGTGCAGGCGTCCAGCATATTGCTGCAGCGTCCCCTTCCAGGAGATCGGCATGGCCAATACCAGGGTATCGAGCGGAGGATGGTCGAAACCTTCGCCGATCAGGCGACCGGTAGCGAGCAGCACCCTAGCCTGCATATTTCACCGATAGTATAGAAAAAGGCCTCAATCTGTTGCATAAAGTGAGAGCTGGCAAGCACTTACGATACACCGCAGAGGGAGGCCTATGAACACAGAGTGTAAATCTCCTCAGCTTGAATTTCACGCTTTTGGTGCTCGGGATGTTGTTGGCCGGTTTGATGGTGGCCGCATTACTTCTGATGGTGGCGGGCTGATGCTGCGAGAGGTCGACCAGCGACTCGGGCTGCTGCGACGACTGGGAAACTGTTTCGACGATCGGCGTAATCCGAACAGCATTGAACACAGCATCCACGACCTGGTAGCCCAGCGGGTTTATGGTCTGGCACTCGGCTACGAAGATCTGAACGATCACGATACCTTGCGTGCTGACAGCACGCTGGCGTTATTGGTAGGGAAGCGGGACTTGACCGGCCAAAAGCGTGGCCGCGAGCGCGACAAGGGTAACCCTTTAGCAGCATCAAGTACGTTGAACCGGTTGGAGCTGAGTACAACGGAGACATCACGCCAGCATCGATACAAGAAGATTGGCTTCAATCCCGGCAAGGCAGATCGGTTGCTGGTGGACTTGTTCATCGAGTCATGCAAGACCCCGCCGAAGGAGATCTGGCTGGATCTGGACGCCACCGATGATCCGCTCCATGGTCGCCAGGAAGGACGCTTCTTCCACGGTTACTACCGCTGCTACTGCTACCTGCCCCTGTACATCTTCTGCGGTGAGCACCTGTTGTGTGCACGCCTGCGAACGTCGAATCAGGATGGTGCCGCCGGCAGTATCGAAGAACTCGAGCGGATCGTTCAACAGATCCGCGAGTACTGGCCGAAGACCCGCATCGTGATCCGGGGCGACTCTGGCTTCTGTCGGGAGTCAATCATGCACTGGTGCGAGGAGAACCGGGTCTACTATCTGCTGGGGTTGGCGCGCAACAAGCGCTTGCGGCGTGCATTGGGACAAGCGCTGACGGAGGCCAGAACGGAACATGACCGTACTGGCAAGGCGGCGAAGCGATATCGTGAACTGCGTTATCGTACCCGCAAGTCGTGGTCATGTGAGCGTCGCGTCGTCGGCAAGGCGGAGTATCTGCCAGGCAAGGAGAACCCGCGCTTTGTGGTGACGAACCTGAGCCGACATCGCGCCGGTGCACGGCAACTGTATGAAGACTTGTACTGCATCCGCGGTGATATGGAAAACCGCATCAAGGAACAACAGTTGGGGTTGTTTGCAGATCGCACGAGCAGCGAAACCATGCAGGCGAATCAGCTACGGTTGTACTTCTCGTCGTTCGCCTACGAACTCATGCATGGGCTGCGTCGTCTTGGTCTTGAAGGCACCCGTCACGCCAGGGCCCAGTGTACGACGATCCGCGTCAGGCTCCTCAAGATCGGCGCCCGCATCCGAATTACCGCACGCAAGGTCTGGATCTCGTTCTCAGACGCTTGTCCTTACGCCAGCGACCTGGTCCAGATCCTGGCGAACATCCATCGCTATCCGGTCTGGTCGCCGCCCGGATAAGTTCACCTACGATTGAATCAACACCGACGCCACTGCGGTTGATCTGCCGAATCCCGCTCGAGCTGATTTTGCCAAAACAGCGACACCTCCCCGCTATAAGCGTCAAAACATCAACTCGTACAACCTGTCAGCACCGATGGAGCAGGAAATCCCAGCTCACCAGCGACGAATACAACTCAGGTATGGTTAAAATCACTACCCAGCGTCAATCGGTGAGCGATGCGGGCTAGGTGCCGAGTCGTCCAACGCGTCCAGTTCGGCGAACACGACCATTCGCGCCTTCTTCGGTAAACGGCCATGCAGCACGAAGCAGTTTTCGACCTCACCCGCCAAAGCTTCCAATAACAGCGGCAGATGGTCAGTCCGCTCGGTAAGCAACAGCACCTTTCGCCCTTCATGGTAGGCGGCCAGTACATCCTCGGCAATACAACCGTTGCGTGTTACATCGTTGGCAAGAATGCGGAACACATCCTGAATTGGCGAGTTTGGCGGAATTTTCGGTGCAGGTATCTGCTTCCGCAAGACTTCCAGTTGTGACGGCGCGGTATCCGGCCTTGCTGCGCGGTGCCTTATCGGCCCGCACTGCATAAAGATGATCGGTTGATGCCCGTCACGGCGAATGGGGGTGGCGGTCAGGCCCACTACGAATTTTGCCTTGGCCTGTTTGAGGATTGCTTCGAAGGAAAAGGCGGAAATGTGGTGGCATTCATCGATGATGATCTGCCCATAATGGCTGAGTAGTTCGCCAAGATCCTCAGAACGGGAAACAGACTGCATGACTGCAATGTCGATCTTACCGGAAGGCTTGTTCTTGCCGCCTCCGATGACACCTAAACTTTTTTCCGAGAGCTCAAGGAATCCAGGCAAGCGCTCGCGCCACTGGTGCAGCAGTTCGGTGCGATGGACCAGCACTAATGTGCTTAGTTTGCGCCGAGCTATCAGAGCGGCGGCAGTGACGGTCTTGCCGAAAGCCGTCGGGGCGCAGAGTATGCCGACGTCGTGTTTGAGCATCTCGCTCACCGCTGCCTTCTGGTCCTTGCGCAAAATGCCGGTGAATTTGGCCGTCACCGGTCGTCCAGCCAAGCGTTCGTCCTGGAACTCCGGTCGGATGTCATTCTCGTGCAACAGGTTGAGCACCGCATCAAGACAGCCACGGGGCAGACCGATGTGTTGGGGGAAATTCTCGGCACAGCCGATGATGCGTGGTTTGTTCCACACCGGCAGGCGCATGGACTGGGCCTTGTAGAACTCGGGATTCTGGAAGGCGGCGAGACGGATCAAACGGTTGGCCAGCGGCTGTGGAAGCTCAGTTTTGGCGATGAAAATCTGGTTGGACAGTACCAGGGGTAGCGATTTCGGTAGTGGACCGGCGATTCTAGCGTGAACAGGTGATGGTCGCAGCCATGGTTTACTATCCACCTCCGTAGCAGCAAAGGCAACGTCCAGGGGGTGGCGGCCGCCGCTGACCCGAGAGTTGGCATCTTCCAAGTTCCGCCGGGACATGGGACGGATGGACGCCAGAAAGGCCCACTGGTCTGGATGGGGTTGTAGCTGTTCATCGACAAACACACTGTGGCCTGACTCCCTCGGTTGTTTCTGCAGGGGCAGCGCGATCAGGTTGCCGAAACCGCCTTTGGGCATGGTGTCCTGGTTGGGAAACAATCGGTCGTAGCTGGTTAGTGACAATTGCCGTGTACGTTGACAGGTGTGGCTGATCAGTGCGGCCCCAAGCAGTCGGGCCTCGCGGGCCGGAACCGGTTCGGCAAAAAAGATCCACGCGTGAGCGCCGTTGCCGGAGCGGGAAATCTCCAGCGCCGCCGGGATGCCAAGCTCCCTGCAGGATTGCAGAAAAGCCTTGGCGTCCTCCCGCCAGTCGGCGTCGTCAAAATCCACCGCCAGGAAGTAGCAGTTGTCATCAGTCAAGAGAGGATAGACGCCGATGGTTTGGTTTCCGGCCAGGTGGTTGTAGATCACTCGGTCGGTCGCCGGCAGCATCAGACGCTGGGAGCAATCGCCACACTTGATCTTTGGCTTGTGGCAGACGCCGGGCTTCCACTCATTGCCGCAGGCCGGTGAATAGCCGGATTTGCCCTTGGCCGACTCCCAGCGTTGGGGGTAGACATCCTCGCGCCCACGAAACAGGCGGCGGAACAGGGCAATCTTGTCGTCGGTGGTGAAATGGGTTTGGGCTGGTGCGGATTCGGTTGGGGCGGGGACGGGTTCAGGGATGGGCGGTTCTTTCCAGACGATGCCATGCTGGGTCAGCAGCGCCTTGAGGCGGTCGTTCTCCTCGCGCAAACGTCTCAGCTCATCTTGTTCACCCTCCGATACCATCTCTTGGAATTCCTCCATCGACCTGAAGTGCTGTGGCCTGATTGTCACATGCCATGCCGCGAGTTTGTCTTAAGTATCCCGCTTCTACTCGTCGGCATAGTGTTGCAGCCAACGATGGCCTTTACCGGTCAGCCGATAGCGCTGAGTCGGGCTGCGCGGGGAATCGGGTTGGGTACGTTCGATCCAGTCGTCTTCCATGGCCGGGTTGAGGTAGTTGTTCCGGAACGTGGGCCGGTGTGACAAACCCACAGCCTGCATCAAATCGTTGCTACCCTGCTCGCCGCTCCCGATTGCACGGATCAATGCCGCTACTTGGTCGGTTACTTGGTCGCTTACATGGTCGGTCGATACAGCCTCGCGCACGGCATCGTGCAACGCACCCAACATGAACTCGACAAAAGGGGTGGCATCCGCTCGTGAGTCGGCCACCGCGAGTACCCGGTAATAGTCTTCCTGGCGATCACGGATCACGGTCTCCACCGGCAGGTAGGCCAGCAGCGGCTTCCAGTTCCGGAGAATCAGGGTTTGCCACAATCGACCCATGCGGCCGTTGCCGTCGGCAAAGGGGTGGATGAATTCGAACTCGTAATGAAAAATGCAACTGGCCACCAGGGGATGCTCGCGGGTAGTTGCAAGCCAATCCAGCAGATCCTCCATCAGGTTGGGCACACGTTCAGCAGGAGGAGCCATGTGCACCAGCTGTTCTCCCCGGAAGATGCCGACCCCGCCGGATCGATATTGACCCGTTTCATCCACCAGCCCACGCATTAACAACGCGTGCGCAGCCAGCAAATCCTCCTCGACACTGGCGTCCCAGTCCTCCATGGCCTCGTAGGTCGCAAAGGCGTTACGCACCTCCTGAATCTCGCGCGGGTGCCCCAACACCCGTTTGCCTTCAATCACGGCGGTCACCTGTTCAAGAGTGAGCGTGTTGTTCTCGATGGCCAAAGAGGCCTGGATGGTACGGATACGGTTCTCCCGGCGCAGGCGCGGAGTCAGGTTCTGTTCGGCCAGCACGGTGTAGCGACCGATGTTTTCGCCAATCGCTGCGACCAGATTCAGTATCGCCGGGGTGGTGGTGTAGGGCGGCTGGTGTTTCATGTTGCCTCCCTTTTGCATCACGTCTTGGGATAGGCAATGCCGTCTTTCGAACCACTCAGACGGTCATAAACCTGGCTACCCAGCCATTTGGAAACCACATCCTGCAGCTCCGGCTTGCTCATGTAGTCGGTAAACAGATCCTCGTTGAGTTCCATGCGCTCGATGAACAGTGATTCCAGTACCTGGCGGAAGACCAGCTGGAATTTGTCGAGAGAGTTCACTTCGGCAGCTTTGCGCAAGGATTCATTCTGGCTGGCGGCCTCAGCGATCTGATCAAAGAAAAGCTGATCCGCTTCGCTCAGCTCCGCACCGAAACGCTCGTTGATGATGTCGATGAGACGGGAGAGCGTTACAAACTCTTCTCGAAGCTCGCCAGTTCCCACCTCACGCGGACCGTCGAGCGGCTTGGCATAGCCCTCGGCCAGGTTGATCGAACCTTCGCTGATCTTCTGCAGCCGGTAGTAGTCAAGCTCCACCTCTTCATCAAACTGGTAGCCCGGCCCAGTCTTGCGCTTGGGCAGCTTCAAGGCAAGGTGGCGTAGATAGGTAAAGAGCTTCTCCAGATCACTGTCCTGATAGGGAATGACCTGACTCAAAAAGCTGTAGAGATTGCGAAACGCCTGGGTTTTGCCGCGCCACAGCTCGGCCTCTTCCTCTCCATCGTTTTGGAGCTGGGCAAAGCGGGCCACCGCCTGATCCAGCAGGGCGTTCATGTTCTTGTGGTCCGCCGGGCTCTGGCGGCGTTTGGGCGCAAAAAAGATGCGCGAGAACTCGTCAACCTCGTCTTGCAGGTAGATGCCTGACCCGTCCAGCTCGGCCTTTACCTCGTACAGCCGATCCGGATCAACTTCCTCGCCCATGACCGAACCGTCGTAATACTGGCGGAACGCCTCCTGAATCTCGTCCGGGTCGTTGACAAAATCGAGCACAAAGGTGTCGTCCTTGAGCGGATGGGTACGGTTCAGGCGCGAGAGGGTCTGCACCGCCTGAATTCCGGCCAACCGTTTGTCCACGTACATGGTGTGCAACAGCGGCTGGTCGAAGCCGGTCTGGTATTTCTCCGCCACCAGCAACACCCGATAGTCAGGCTTGGCGAAGGTCCCCGGTAGCTCCTTTTCTTTCAAGCCGTGATTCATCTCGACCTCGGTGTAGGTCTTCTCGGGCACCTTGTCGTCTTCCACCGTGCCGGAAAAGGCCACCAGACTCTTGATGGGATAGCCCTTCTCGCTGATGTAGCGGTCGAACTCCTGCTTGTAGCGCACCGCCTCCAGCCGCGAACCGGTGACCACCATCGCTTTGGCGTGGCCGCCGATCTTGTGACGGGTATGCTGCTGGAAGTGCTCGACCATCACCTCGGTCTTCTGGCCGATGTTGTGCGGATGCAGGCGCATGAAGCGCGCCAGCGCCCGGGCCGCCTTCTTGCGCTCGACGTTGGGATCGTCCTCGGCTTTCTTGATCAGCTTGTGGTAGGTCTTGTAGCTGACGTAGCTCTTCAGCACATCCTCGATAAAGCCTTCCTCGATGGCCTGACGCATGGTGTAGCGGTGGAAGGGCTCACCACTCCGGCCGAAGATCGCCAGGGTCTTGTGCTTGGGGGTGGCGGTGAAAGCGAAGAAACTCAAATTGGGCTGGCGGCCGCGCTTGGCCATGGCGCGAAACAGCCGCTCCAGCTCCGCTTCGCCTTCCTCCTGCGCGGCTTCGCGGGCCTTGCGGATCAATTCCGCGCCGCCCAGCACACCTTTCAGCTCGGTGGCCGTCTCCCCCGACTGGGAGCTGTGCGCCTCGTCGATGATCACCGCGTATTGGCGCATCGGCAGGTAACTGCTGCCCTCACCGCGCTCCTCGGCCAGTTTCATCAGCTGCCCGGAGACGAAGGGGAATTTCTGCAGGGTGGTGATGATGATCGGCACGCCCAATTCCAGCGCCTCGGCCAGTTGCTTTGAGTCCTCGTCGATCTTCTGCACTACCCCTTGGCGGTGGTCGAACTGGTAGATGGTGTTCTGCAACTGGCGGTCGAGCACCACCCGGTCGGTGATCACCACCACGCTATCGAAGATGCGCTCGTCCTGCTCGTTGTGCAGGGAGGAGAGCCGATGCGCCAGCCAGCCGATAGTGTTGCTCTTGCCGCTGCCCGCCGAGTGTTCCACAAGATAGTTATGGCCGACGCCTTCGCTGATAGCCGCTGCAACTATCTGGCGCACCGCTTGCAACTGGTGGTAGCGGGGGAAGATCATCGTCTCCTTGCGCACCTTCTTGCCTTCGTCGCTGACCTTCTCGTCAATGTCGAGATGAAGGAACCGCGCCAGCAGATCCAGCAGGCTGTCACGCTGCAACACCTCTTTCCACAAATAGGCCGTTTTGTAGTTGCGGCCCTGACTGTCAGGGGCGTTGCCCGCGCCGCCGTCCCAGCCCTTGTTGAAGGGCAGAAAATGGGTGCTGGTTCCGGCCAGACGAGTGGTCATGTGCGCCTCTTCGGTATCCACGGCGAAATGCACCAGGGTGCGTTTGGTAAAGAGGAAGATTGGGTCGCGCGGGTCGCGGTCGTGGCGGTACTGGTGAATTGCGTTGGCCGCCGTCTGGCCGGAGAGGGGATTTTTCAGCTCCAGCGTCACCACCGGAATGCCGTTGACCGACAACACCACGTCCAGCGATTTCTTGTTCTTGCTGCTGAAATAGAGCTGCCGGGTAATCCCCAGTCGGTTGGCGCGGTAGCGCGCCTCCAGTTCCGGGTTAAGGCCGTGGGCCGGGCGGAAAAAGGCGATGCGAAGGGTTTTGCCAAAGCACTTGAAGCCGTGGCGCAGGGTAGTCAGTGCGCCGTGGGTGTCAAGCCATTTGGTGAGCGCCTGCAACACCCGCTCGCCGGTCTCCGCGCCGTGCAGGGCCTCCAGCTTTTCCCAGGTCTTGGCTTGTGTCTCGCGGATAAAGGCCAGCGCCTCGTCGGGGAAGATGGCCCGTTCTGTTTCGAAAGCGCCTGAGGGCAGTTTGCTGTATCCGTCATCCAGCAACACTGACTCGATGGCGGTTTCAAAGGCGGCTTCGGAGGTTTGTTTCATGCCGTGCCCCGCGCATTCTTCTTCGCCAGCCAGAACACCATCACTTGCGCATATTCCGGCAGGTCACCCGGCTGGGTTCCGTCCCATTTCTGCAGTTCGCGTGCAACATTTAGGTTTCCTCGTCCAAGCCGCTGCTTAAATGCGTCAAGCACCGCCTTGCGGTTACTCACAAGCTGGCCAAGGTTGAGGTTCAAAATATCGTTCAGCGCTGTATTGATGGCATTGTCGTCGGAGGCGATTTCTCCATTGCCCAGAAACTTGATGCGTTGTTCTATCGGGTGCGCCGGATCAGCCGGGCAAAAACACAGAGTCTCGTTGGCCTTGCGGGTATCGCAATGCTGCTCCCGTTCGGGGCGGCCATGTCCGCCCAGGCAGGCCCCCAACAGGTTGCGGTAATCCAGTTGTCGGGCCGGATACGTTGCCTGGCACTGCCAGTGTTCGATCTTCATGCTGGCCGCATCGGGGCGGATGCGCGACTGGCAGTAGCAGCAAAGACCGCGCTGCTCGGTCACCAGAGATTGCCGCAGGGTACCTTTGTCCGTGTAGTTGTCATAATCGGCTTGGTGCTGTTGCCGGTGGGCCGTCAAAGAAGGGGGCTCCCCGTTCTTCTGGATGGTGCGCATTACTCCGAGCCCTCCAGAAAGGTGATCAGCGACTGGGCGCGGGTCAGTTCCGGTTCGTGTTCGCCCAGCTGCTGTTCCAGTGCCGCAATCTTTTCACGTGCCTGGCTGAAGTCCTCCGCATCGATCAGCTCGAACAGGGCGCGCAGCTCCGTTTCCATCTGCCTGTTGCGCACCGGTGCGCCCATCAGCTCCTGCAAAATGCGGTTGGCGTCCATACCGTAGGCTTCGGTTGGTGTGGTGTCGACAACCTTGCCATCCTGAAACTCAAGAAAACGCACGCAGCGCGCCTCGACCTCACCCAGTACCAATGGCGAATGGGTGGTCACCACAAACTGGCAATTCTGGAAGACGCTACGCAAACGGCCCAACACATCCCGTTGCCATTTCGGGTGCAGGTGCAATTCGATCTCGTCGATCAATACAAGTGCCACGCCTTCGGCAATGGGGTTGTCGCTCTCCGGGTTGGCGATGGCCAGGCGGCGGGTCAGGTCGAACACCAGCGCCAGCAGGCCGCGTTCGCCGTCGGAAAGTTGTTCCAGAAAAAAGGTATCGCCATTCTTTTTTACACTGAAACGCGGAGGTCGCTCGGGATGAAGCTGAAGGCTTTTTACATCCTGTAAAAACGTGGCAATAGCAGAATCCAGTTGCTGAAAGACGCGCTTCGTCCTTTTCTTTGGTCCGGTTTCTGACTGAACACGATACCAGTTGGCAAAATCGTTAAGCGAGATTTCCAACTGATCTAGTGCTTTGCTGTATGCGGTCGCAATTTCAATCTCTCTTGTCTTTGGGAGCATGGGAGGGAGACGCGACAAAAGGCGCGATGTCGAATAGAAAACAGCGACCGGCTGTGCTGTGGCTTGCCTGATATCGCTAACCAGCTCATCAGAGTCATGATCCGGATTGAAAGGGAGAAATCTCACTGTTGGCTGTTCCACAGGGGATAATTTGTTTTCGATGATGCGAATTTCTTGTGCTATCGCCTCTTCTTCTTTCGAGCCTTTCTTTGTCTCTCGGGTTGCAAACCGCAATTCATCACGTCGCTTAGTGAGTGCTTCAGCCTCCGCTGCACTGACTCCCGAGAAACGGGTGATATCAACATAAACCTCTGCTGCAGATATTTTGAATTGTGCAGAAATGGAGAGAGATTCTTTGCCAGACTTGATATCAGTAACTGCCGTCGAGAGGACATCTTCTTTTGAGTGAGTCAACCTGGGCAGTGCATGGGACGCGCACTTGACGATGGCACTGAGCAATGCAGATTTTCCCACACCGTTGACACCGGCAATCAGGGTGACATCGGGCTCGCACTTAAGGTCGACCTGGTCAAATCCTCGGTAGTTAGCCAAGCTGAGGCGTTCCAGTTTCATAGGCTCATCTCCTCCACTGGGATCTGACCGGTCACGGCGGCGGTGATCAGGGCAGCGCGGCGCTCTTTGGCCAAGGTAATCGAATGCAGCATTACTCCAGCGAGCTCTTTAGTTTTGTTCTGGCTTTCTTCCACGGCAGCAATGATGTCTCGCTGATCTTCATGAGGCGGAACAGGCAAGCGCATTTCAAAGAAATTCTCGGGATACAGTCTAAGCCGAGATGACCAAACGCCTTTTGACCAACGATTCACTTCAGCGACAAAAGGTCTAGAGCGGCACAGCAATTCGACGAACTCCGGTAACAAAAATCCTTTCGATGTGTAGACGTGGTAATCGGGGCTGACAATACCCTCAAGCGGGCTGATCCCCATCGCGCCCATCCAGCCCCACAAGGTGTTGATAACCAGATCGCCGGGATAGCAGCACTTGTAGCCCGCTTTGTCATCGGCCTGGAACATGTAAACGTCTTTTTCAGAACGTGGGGTAACACCCGTTATGTGCGATACGGTTAACAGTTCCTCAAGACCAGATTTGGAGCGTTGATCACGAACTGAAAATAAGTTTTTTGCTCGCTCATCCTCCCAATGCACCGGAATATCGCCCAGCCAGTCGAGGCCGGAGGGTTTGAGGGGGGCGGAGGGGTCGAGGCCGCGGGTGACGGAGCGGCTGATAAGGGCGGCGCGCTTTTCTTCCAGCAGGGCTAGCATCTTTTCCTTTTCTGCCACCAGCGCATCGATGCGCGCGGTTTCACGGTCGAGGTAATCGGCGATCAGGTTTTGGGTTTCGTAGGTAGGGGTTGGGAGCTTCATGGAACCAATGAACTCCCAGTTTGCGCGAGGCATCTTCGCGCCAAAAGTGGATGCGTCCACCTGGCCGACAAAATCAGGTGATAGCATCGAATAAAGCAGAAAGCGCGGATGAATATCGGGTTGTGGTTTTAAAACCAGAAGTTCGGTGCTGCACACGCCATCTTTCTCAGCGTGAAGCGCTTTCGCTAAATACGGGCGCAGCTTGCCGAATAAAACATCGCCGGAATAGAAAACGTTCGCCGTTCCGCCTGCGGAATCACCACCTTCGGAAGTATCTGAGTTTGCACTTGGCAACAGGTTCCCGGTCCAGGACTGAATGTTTTCCAGCCCCAAGTAGTCGGCATGCTCGGAGGTCGCATCCGTTCGCTCATTTCGAAGCGGCGCAATAAATTTCAGCCGTTTCCCGACTTCTTCAGCGCTTCGTGTCTTCGCGCCTTCGTGTGAGCCCTTCATTGCTCCCGAATTCATCGCGTTACCTTCTTCTTTTCAAGCTGTTTTTCAATCCGCGCAAGCTCCGCGATCTCCCCGGCATCGGCCCTGTGGCCGCCCTCGTTTTGAACTGTCAAGGATACCTTGACAGTTGACGCTCCAGGCAACTGCCCGCCCTCGGCAGTTGTCAAGTATTCCTTGACAACAGAAGCCTTAGACAGTTCTCCCCAGTCGGTTGTGCTCACTCCGTCACCTCCTCACCCCATTCCGCCAGTTTCTTCCGCAGCAACTCCTTATCCGGCAGATAGAGCTGATATTCGCGGGCGTGGATATTTGCATCTTTGGGCAGGGTGATTTCCACCAGAGCGTCGTGCTTCTTCTTGCAGAGGACAATCCCCACGGTGGGCGATTCCTCGTCCAGTTTTAAATAGCGGTCAAAGTAGTTGACATACATCTGCATCTGGCCGAGGTCCCCATGACCCAGCTTGCCGATTTTGAGGTCGATCAGCACATAGCAGCGCAGCAGGCGGTTATAGAAAACCAGATCGACGAAGAAATGCTCCTCGTCGAAGGTGAAGCGCTTCTGCCGGGCCTCGAAGAGGAAGCCCTTGCCCAGCTCCAGCAGAAAATGTTCGAGCTTGTCGATGATGGCCGATTCGAGGTCGGATTCGGAGTATTTCACCTTTTCATCGAGTCCGAGGAACTCAAGGACGTATGGTTCTTTGAGCAGGTCTTCGGGGCGGGCGATGAGCTGCCCTTCGGCGGCAAGTTTCTTCACCCCGTCCTTGTCGCGACTGAGGGAGAGGCGTTCATACAGAGCGGAATTGAACTGGCGCTTGAGTTCCGACAGTGTCCAGCCGCCTTGCCCCGCCTCGATCTCGTAGAAGCTGCGCTCGTCCGGGTTGTTGATGGAGATCAAAAAGACGTATTGCGACCAGCTCAGGTTGAATGGAATCGCGAATGTGCCAGATGGTATCTGGGATTTTCGAGCGGCAACCGATTTCCCAGACGGCATCTGGGATTTTTCATCGGTCAGGAATTTGGCGGATGGTGTTTGCGCGATCTGGGCAGCCCGATCCTGATAGGTCAGATAAAACTTACGCATGTATTCCAGGTTTGAACGGGAAAAACCCCGCCCGAACTCAGCCGTCAGAGCAGCGGAGAGTTCCTTGAGCAACGCCTTGCCATACTCAGCCCGTTCCTCGCCGCCCTGTTCATGCTCAACGATGCGCCGACCTATCTCGAAGTTGGTCATGACCTGAATCAGATCAACCGAGTGGACCACCGCCTGGCGGGCGGATTGAATCAGGTCGCGGATTTCGTGGAGCAGCTCGCTCAATCCGTCACCTCCCGCAAGAGTCCCATGATCCGTTTCTCTACCGCCTCCAGCTCGGCGTCTATCTCGACAAGCGGGCGCGGCGGCTGGTACTGGAAAAATTCGCGGTTGAAGTTGATCTCAAAACCCACCTTGCCGATGCCGTCGTCCTGCTCATCCAGGGTATCGCGGTCGATCCAGGCGTCCGCCACATAAGGGCGCACCTCGCGCAGCACGTAGCTCATGACGTCTTCCTTGAGCGGAATATTCTCAAAGTCCTTCAGGTTGGAGTCGGCCTCGTATTCGACATATTTCCCTTTCCCGGCCGGGTTGAGTCCCAGCAAGGCTTTCAGCTCACCCGGTGCAAGCTCGGGTAGGGTCTGGCCGGGGAAGAGGGCCTCGAGATCCAGTTCAACTTTCTTGTGTTCCTTGGCGATCACCGGCTCGGCCTCTGGGTCGACCTCGGTGAAGGCGTCGCGGAACGCCTTTCTTTGGGCCGTACCCTTGGCCCCTTTGGCCCAGCCTTCGACATCGTCGGGAAACCGTTTGACGATCTTCTGCACCTCGTCCCAGACGGCGTTCCAGTCATGATGTGCTTCGTTGCCGAACACCTCTTCGATAGCCAGCACGGCGTCGAGCAGTTCCGGGCAGGTGTCGAGGTAGCGTTCCTTGGCCTCCTGGGTGATCTGGAACTTGAGGCGCAGCGGGCGCAGGATGGTGGCGCGGCGGTAACCGAAGTCAGCTTTGTCGAAAATCTTGCTGGTTTTCGATTCCGTCAACGCGCCGTGTTCGCGGGTCACTTCATCCATCGCCTCTTCATTCAGCCAGCGGCGCTTGTTGCCGAGGCTGCGTTTCATCGGAGTCCAGCGCTCGCGGGCGTCGATCAGCTGAATTTTGCCTTGGCGGTGTTTCTCTTTGCGGTTACTGAGCACCCAGATGAAGGTGCCGATACCGGTGTTGTAGAACATCTGCTCGGGCAAGGCGACGATGGCCTCCAGCCAGTCGTGTTCTATGATCCAGCGGCGGATTTCGCTTTCACCGCTGCCCGCGCCGCCGGTAAAGAGTGGCGAGCCGTTGAAGACGATGGCGATGCGCGAGCCGGGCTTGTCACGGTTGCCAGGCTGCCACGGCTGAAACTTGGCGATCATGTGGATCAGAAAGAGCAGCGCGCCGTCGTTGATGCGCGGTAGCTTGCCGTTGTAGCCGCGAAAGTTGGGCCAGCGGTCGATCTCCTTTTTCTCCCCCTTCCAGTCCACGCCAAAGGGCGGGTTGGCCAACAGGTAGTCGAAGTGCATGTCGGGGAACTGGTCATTGGTGAGAGTGTTACCCAACGCTACTTTGCCGTCCTTATGCCCTTTAATCAGCAAGTCGGAGGCAGCCACTGCATAGGAACGTGGGTTGTAGTCTTGACCGTAAACCTTGACTGTTGCGTCTTCATTGTGGGCGCGAATCCAGTTCTGGCTCTCGGCCAGCATACCGCCGGTGCCGCAGGCCGGGTCGCAGATGGTGACGATCTTGCCCGCCTGGGTGAGCACCTGGGTATCGGGCTCCAGCAGCAGGTTGACCATCAGGCGGATGACCTCTCGCGGGGTGAAGTGGTCACCGGCCGTCTCGTTGGCTGCCTCGTTGAAGCGCCGGATCAGGTCTTCGAACACCAGCCCCATGGTGATGTTGTCCACATGGCGAGGGTGCAGGTCGATTTCGGCGAACTGGGACACCACTTGATAGAGGCGGTTGGCTTCTTCGAGTTTTGCAATTTCCTGTTCGAACTCAAAGCGCTCAAAAATCTTCTGGATGTTCTCGGAAAACCCCTTGATGTAACCAGCGAGGTGCTGGCCGATATTGTCCGGATCGCCCTTGAGTTTGCGGAAATCGAGCTGGCTGTGATTATGAAAACCCAGCGGGTTTCCTTCGTCGTCCTTGGCCAGTTCGTTCAGCACCCGGTCCACCAGCTGCGGGTCTTTGCCCATCAAGGTCTCGTAGCGCTTGAGCACAGCCTCCTTGGTGGGGGCTAGCACGGCATCGAAACGGCGCAGCACTGTTAAAGGGAGCATGACCCGTTCGTACTGCGGCGGCCGGTACGGGCCGCGCAGCAAATCCGCCACGGACCAGATGAAATTCGCCAGTTGCTGAAAATTGCCTGGGGTCATGGGTGAATATCCTTGATGTCGAGATCCAGCTTGCCTTGCCCTGCCATCCGTTTGCACAAGGCTGCGAATTGCCTCCTCCACATCTTGAAGGGAACCGTCTTGCTGTTTTTCCAGCGATTGATCATGGAAAAGCTCACGCCCAACTTGCGAGCCAGTTCCTCCTGGCTGAGCCCCAGATGGTGGCGGACTTCTTTAACCGTCTCCGCAAAATTTTCGGGTGGCTTTGTCATATCTGTATGCCCCAATTCCTGGTGCGCCACCAATTCATCGGCGACGAGCGAGTGCAACGTTCGCAAACTACAATTACGTCTCCCAATATAGCAGGTGACAATGCATGTGGAGAGCGGGAAGTTGGTCACAATTCGGCATTTCACCACAGATCCCACGGTCACCCAATGTGCAAAGGTTATGGTGTAGACACTACAAAAAGTCAGCCGACGCCTGGCACTTTCTTGGTTTACAGGTATGAGACGGCAGAATCCATGATGAGGGACGCCCCCATAGAATAGGGGGTTGCAAGGGTAGGAGATCTCTCGGCTGCGCTCGAGATGACAGGGCTGCGCTCGAGATGACAAGGCTGCGCTCGAGATGACGTCGCGCTGTCATGTCGACCGGAGAGAGCGAAGCGAACGTAGCGGAGACATCTCAATCTCTTTCAGGGGGTTCTTTCGATGCCAGAAAAATGCGGGAAGTCGCCAAGTCGCTGGTAACACGCAGAAAAAGAAAACCCGCCCGGCAACCGGCAAGGGTCAGCGGGCGGGCTTCTGTCTGAACTGGTGGAGGCGGGGAGAGTTGAACTCCCGTCCGTCAGTCATCCTTCCTCGGATCTACATGCTTAGTCACGTTTACAGTTTAACCGTGCCGTTCCCAACGGACAGGGGGACAAGGCTAGCTTGTATTGTTCTTAACTGCTTAGCCACAAGCGGGGCGTCACAGCGATCCCATGAAGCATGCGCCCTCGGTTAAAATACATGGGCACATTCGCCCCGAGGCAAGCTAACTTAAAAAGTGCCCGAAGGCAGGGTTTTTAGGCAGCTAGTGCGTAAGTTTCGTCGTTGGCAACTATAGTAGTTGCAGTAATTGATTTACGAGAGTTACTACCCTCTCGGCATGCACCGTGGGAATTCAATACCGGCGTCGAATCCATGTCGCCCCCAGGTGAACTCACCATTGTACGCCACTTTAGATGGGGTGAGACAAAAAAAGTTCAAGGCGTGACTGGCGACTGTCTCAGCTCCTTTCTTTCATGACCCTGGCCTTGTCCCGGTTCCAGTCCCGTTCCTTGATGGTGGCGCGCTTGTCATGGGTCTTCTTGCCCGTGGCAAGGGCAATCTCGCACTTTACCTTGTTGTCCTTCCAGTAGAGGGCAAGCGGCACGCAGGTCTGGCCTTTCTGCTGGACCATGCTGAACAGGCGGGCGAGTTGTTGTTTGTGCAGCAACAGTTTGCGCGTGCGGGTGGGGTCGGCCAGCACGTGTGTGGAAGCGCTGGGCAGTGGTGTGATGTTGCAGCCGAGCAGGAAAGCCTCGCCGTCTTTCAGCAGCACATAGGTATCGGTGAGCTGCACCTTGCCAGCCCGCAACGACTTGACCTCCCAGCCGGCGAGCACCAGCCCCGCTTCAAAGCGGTCATGCAACTGGTACTCAAATTTCGCCTTCTTGTTGAGGGCAATGGTGCCGGAGGCTGGCTTGCCCGGTTTTGTTGCCATGATAATTACTCCGCGGGGCGGCCATTATAGGGGGCCTACGGCGAATGTACAGTTGTGCCCGGTTCGTAACAGGGTAAGCTCTCGGGTCCACTAACCTGTCAAAGGGGTCAAAAAGAGACTATGTCAGATGACGGCTATTTTGATGAACCCGTAGCGGCAATTTATGACGACGACGAGGCAATGTTTGACTCGAAGGCTGTTGACCCGGTGGTCTCGCTTCTGGCAAATCTGGCGGGTGAGGGCGGCCGGGCGCTGGAATTGGGTATTGGCACCGGCAGGATTGCGCTTCCACTCAGTCGGCGCGGTATTGAGGTCGCGGGGATTGACCTGTCAAAGGCCATGCTGCGACGCCTTGGCGCCAAACCGGGGGCCGAACGGATCAGCACGGTGGTTGGCGATTTTTCTACCACGCGGGTTGAAGGGTCGTTTGACCTGGTTTACCTGGTCTTCAATACCATCATGAACCTCACGACCCAGGCTGCACAGGTTGCCTGTTTCAGTAATGCAGCGGCGCATCTCGAGCCGGGCGGTCATTTTGTCATTGAGGTCATGATCCCGCGCCTGCAACTGCTGGCCCCGGGTGAGCGCCATGTGGCCTGGGACATCAGCGAATCACACTGGGGTGTCGATGAGTACGACCTGGTCAACCAGGGGCTGGTATCCCACCACCTGCGGCAAATCGACGGTGCCCTGCAGAAGTCGGCAATCTCCTGTCGTTACGTCTGGCCAGCAGAACTCGACCTGATGGCGCAGCTTGCCGGTATGTCGCTCACCGCACGCTGGGCAGGCTGGCATCAGGAACCTTTTGATGCTGAAAGCACCAGCCACGTCTCGGTCTGGTCACGACCGGAATAGCGGAAGCCATGACCTGCTCCGGCTCGAAGGCAAGGCGAAACAGGGTGTCAGCTATCATCTGACCGGGTGAGCAATCGCGCCGGGTTGCCGATGTAGACCCCTGGCGCCTGAAGGTCACTGACCACCACGGCACCCGCACCCAGGGTGCAGTCGTCAGCGATGGTGATACCCGGGCGCGCGACAACACCCGCGCCAATGGCACAATTGGCGCCCACTGAAACGTAACCGGGAAATGTGACACCGGGTCCCAGGCTGGTGCCGTCGCCAATCTGGCAGTCATGATCCAGCACACAACCCGCGTTCACAAAAACAAAGTTGCCCAGGCGAACCTGGGGATTGATAACGGCCATGGCACCAACAAAGGTGTTCTGGCCAAGCGTTGCCCAGGGCGACACCCAGGCGCGGGGGTGAATGACCCGGGCCAGTTGCACATGCTCGAGTTGACCGGCCAGCAGCGCCATGACCTGCCTGTCCCTGCGTACACCCACAAACCAGTCCTCGTTCGGGTTTACTGTCAGATTCTCGAGGGGTAGAACCCTGCCCATCCCGAAGTCTGTTGGTGTAGAGAGGCAAAACGTCCGCAGGTCTCGCGTGGGATCGGCAATCACGGCATCCATCACGTCGCGACCCTGGCCACCTTCGTTGCTGATAATCAGGTTGAGTGGATTGGATTTGTCTGTCACCTGGGTTCCTCCAGCAGTGGCTCCAGGGGAAGATGGTGACTGAAATGAGCCCTGTGCGATAGTGACCCAATAGCACTCCGCCCCTACCCGGCCGGGGCAGGGAAATTGCCGTCGAAAGCGGCCATGCCGAGTGACTTCATCTGGCCGAAAAGCCGGGTTATGATCCCGGGGTGCTGATGATCAGGGGCCGCGTGTGTCAACCAAAGCGTCTTTTTCCACCATACTTTTCTATGGTGTGGGTTCGATCTCGCCAGCCATCAAGAACAACCTCCTGTCGTCCTTTCTGTTCTATTACTACAACCAGGTACTTGGCCTGTCACCCTGGCTGGTCAGTTTTGCGTTGGCCATTGCCCTGGTGGTTGATGCGGCAACAGACCCCATTGTTGGTTATGCATCGGATCACACCGCGTCAAGGTGGGGGCGGCGTCACCCCTATATCTATTTCAGTCTCATCCCGAGTTCCCTGTTCTACTTTTTTCTGATCATGGCTGATTTTGGTGATGGCCAGCTGATGCTGTTCCTGCAACTGCTGACCCTGGTCACGGGGCTGCGGGTTGCCTGGACTTTCTTCCAGGTGCCCCGGGAGGCGCTGGGGGCAGAGCTTTCAAAGGACTATGCGCAGCGCAACACGCTCAACGGCCTGTCCAGCTTCTTTGGCTGGATTGGTGGCGCCGGGATAGCCTATGTCACCAATGCCTATTTTCTGGGCGGGTCATACGACAATGCGGCGGGTTACCAGACGCTGGCCTACTGGGGGTGCGCGATTATTCTGCTGGCCAGTGTCGTGTTTGCCCTAGGCACACATCGCAACATTCCCGAGCTTATGGTCGCGGAAAAGCGCAGCCCGCCCAACTTCCGGGAGATCTGGGCGGAAATCCTGGAAACGCTGAATCATCGATCCTGGCTGGTGCTGTTTTTTGCCGGTGTTGTGTTCAGCATCTACATTGGCCTGACCACGGGCCTTGGCATCTATTTCAACCGGTTCTTCTGGGACTGGTCACCCTCGGACATTGCCCTGTTTGCCATTGCAGACCTCTCCGCTGCTCTGGTGGTCAGTGCGTTTGCCGGTATCCTGGCGAGAGGCTGGGACAAAAAGAAACTGGCGACCGGGCTTTTTGTCATCTCGATTGTTGTGGGTCCGATCCTGCTCATCGGGCGCCTTTCAGACCTGTGGCTGGGTACCAGCCTGATGCCCGCTAACGGCGAACAGTATGGTGCGCTCTGGTGGGTAATGCTGGTCCACAGCGTCTTTATGGCGGCTATTGGTGTGCTTGCCTGGGTGCTGGTCGGTTCTATGACAGCAGACGTGGTCGAGGACAGCCAGACAAAAACCGGCAAGCGTTCAGAAGGGCTGTTTTTTGCCGGTCCCAACCTCATTCAGAAATGTATCAGCGGGATTGGTTTTATCATCAAGGGCGGTATCCTGACGCTGGTAGGTTTCTCGGATGCCGCGACTGAAGCAGAGAAGGTTGCCGCGGTTGAATGGCTGGCGTTTACGGTGGCGCTTCTGTCCGTTTTCCTGCCGGCGCTCGCACTCTGGATTTTCTCCAAGTACGACATTACCCAGTCTGTCCACGAGGCGAATCTCCTCGAGCTGGGTTATGAAGAAGGCACGGAAAGAGCGGTGACGTCACCAACACCCAGCGGCGGCACGGGCTAGGTCTGGGTGGGCGTGCCGGTTTTGTGCGAAGGCCTGTCCGGTGGGCGCCAGTACAAGGGCTCTGGATCTTGTTGGTTCTGTTGAGACAGTTTGCCAAATGCCTGACAATGCCGGCTAACCAAAAATAATCGGGAAAGGAAGTTCCATGACTGAGTCGATGCATGGCATGTGGTCGTCCCGGCTGATGTTCATTCTGGCCGCGGCAGGTTCGGCGGTCGGACTGGGCAACATCTGGCGCTTCCCTTACGTGGCGGGGGAGAATGGCGGTGGCGCTTTTGTGCTTGTCTACCTCATCTGTATCGGATTGATTGGTATCCCGATCATGACAGCGGAAATTCTGCTTGGCCGGGCGGGGCGGCAGAGCCCAATTCATACCATGCGGGAACTGGCCTCCCGTTCATCTGCGAGTCCGCTATGGCAACTGATTGGCTGGATGGGTGCACTTGCTGGTTTCATGATCCTGTCCTTTTACGGGGTGATTGCAGGTTGGGCCATGGCTTATGTGGTCTCCAGCGCCCAGGGTGAATTTGTCGGCGCGACCGCGGAAAGCGCAACCACAATTTTTAATAGCTTTATTGGCGATCCTGTTCAGGTTGTGGCCTGGCAGACGATTTTCATGATGCTGACGATTGTGATTGTTGCGCGTGGTGTGGGTGAGGGGCTTGAGAAGACGGTCAAGTACCTGATGCCAGCACTCTTTATCCTGCTGCTTTTGCTGGTGGGTTACGCGATGAGCTCAGGCCATTTTGCCGCGGGCCTGGAGTTCCTGTTTTCTTTCCACTTCGAAAAGCTGACCTGGGATGGTGTGCTGGCAGCCATGGGGCAGGCCTTCTTTACCCTGAGCCTGGGGATGGCCGCCATCATGACTTATGGTGCTTATATGCCCAAAGACGCGTCCATCCTGGGGACAGCCACAACCATTGCGCTGCTGGATACTGCGGTGGCCCTGCTTGCCGGCATGGTGATTTTCCCGCTGGTGTTTGCCAACGGACTTGAAAGCTCTGCGGGCCCGGGCCTCATGTTTATCACGCTGCCACTGGCGTTTGGCCAGATGGTGGGTGGCCAGATTTTTGGCACGGTGTTTTTTGTCCTGGTCACCTTTGCTGCGATTACATCCTCAATATCGCTGGTTGAACCTGCTGTTGCCTGGCTGATTGAACGCCTCTATGTCCCGCGGGGACTGGCAGCGCTGATTGTGGGTGGTATTGCCTGGGTAGTCGGGCTGGGCAGCGCGTTTTCTTTTAACCTCTGGGCTGATATCACGGTTTTTGGTGGCATGACCCTCTTTGACGTGATGGATTACGTGTCAAACAACATCATGCTGCCACTGGGTGGGCTCTTTATTTCGCTGTTTGCGGGTTGGGTCCTGAATCGTGCCGTTGTGCTGGATGAAATGGCCCTGCCGGCCGGTGCCTTTGCGATCTGGCAGCTGCTGGTTCGGGTTGTGGCGCCTCTTGCCGTGTTCATCGTTTTTGTCATGACGTTTGTCAGGTGATCCCATCAAACGCCTGTCTTTCTGAATGACGACCATCGACAGGTCAGTGCTGGTGCCCTATACACCCGCGCAGATGTTCTCCATTGCCAACAACGTACTGGCTTACCCCGAGTTTTTGCCCTGGGTTACGGCCACGGGCCTGGTCAGTGAAACAGAAACGGAAATGGTTGCCTGGCTGGAGATTACACGGGCTGGCATGTCACAACGGCTGTCGACGCACAACACCCTGGAGCGTCCAGAATACATTCACCTGGAATTGCTGGAGGGGCCCTTCCGATACCTCTCGGGGACATGGCACTTTACGGACCTCGCGGGGGTTGGTTGTAAAGTACATTTTGTGATGACCTTCGAAGTGGATAACCGGTTTCTCAAGATGGCGCTTGGGCGCTTCTCGGGTGGTGTTGTTGACACCCTGGTTGCGGCCTTCTGTGACAGGGCTGACCAGTTGTATGGCTGACATCAGGGTTGAAATTGTTGTGGGTAACCGTGCACGTCAGCTGCTTCGAGTGCAGGATGTGCCGGTCGGGACAACTGTCATCGAGGCCATTCGTGCAACCGATCTGGCAGCGCACTTTCCTGAAATTGATATTGCTGGCGCGCCAGTCGGCATTTTTGGCCGCAGGGTCGCCCATGACCAGGTTTTGAAGGCCGGTGACCGCATCGAAATCTATCGGCCCCTTGTGGTAGATCCCAGAGAGGCACGGCGCCGCCGTGCTGACAGGGAAAGGCAGGCAGACTGACCTTAAGGTGTTACGCTGCTGGTCTCGAGGGTCGGCGTCGGTCGGAAGTCACCCTCAAAATAGCTCAGGCGGTCATCGATAAAATAGAGCTGCAGTTTGCGCCGGATGACATCACCACCGGCAACCTGTACCGAGTAATAGTAATCCCAGCGGTCCGCTTCAAAGCTGTCTTCAACGATGGCATTGCCCAGCACAAATTTGACCTGGCTGCGGGTCATGCCGGGGCGCAGTTTGTCGACCATCTGCTGGGTGATAACGTTACCCTGCTGAATCGTAATCCGGTGCACGCCAGGAAAGCGGTAGGTGGAACAGCCTGCCAGTGCTACGACAAGACAGAGAATAGCGAGTGATCTCAAGATAACCTTCCAATTGCGGGAAAAAGCCGGGATACTGGGGCAATTCTATAGTGCCTCACCCTTCGATACCATGCCTAGTGAATCCCAGGAACTGAAAGACGCTGGTCTCAAGATCACCTTACCCCGCCTCAAGATTTTCCAGTTGCTTGAAAGTTCTGCTGTGCATCACATGAGCGCGGAAGATGTGTACAAACAGCTTCTGCAGAATGATGAGGAGATTGGGCTTGCGACCGTGTATCGCGTCTTGACCCAGTTTGAAGAGGCCGGGCTTGTGGTGCGGCACCATTTTGAGGGTGGCCACTCGGTGTTTGAGCTTGCGACCGACGACCATCATGACCATATCGTGTGTGTCAAATGTGGCCGGGTGGAAGAGTTCAATGACGATCAGATTGAAGCCAGGCAGAAGTCGATTGCCAAATCTTTCGGGTTTGAGCTGACAGACCACAAACTGAATATGTATGGTTTGTGCCCGGAGTGTAAAGGCTAACTGGCACTCGCCGCTTCAAACATGGCCCGGGCGTGGGCAAGGGACTGATCGGTAAGGTCCAGCCCACCCAGCATCCGGGCGATTTCTTCAATACGTTGTGCATCGGTCAATCGCTCGATTTGTGTCCGGGTGCGCTTCTTGCCGCTGGATTTGCTGACCCGGTACTGCTGGTGACCCTGGGCGGCAACCTGGGGTAGATGGGTGACGCAGATCACCTGCGTTCGATTACCCAACTGGCGTAACAGCGAACCGACCACTTCCGCGACACCACCACCAATCCCCACGTCGACCTCATCAAAAACCAGCGTGGGAATATGTGAAGTCGCGGCTGTCACCACCTGGATTGCCAGGCTGATGCGTGACAGTTCGCCGCCCGAGGCAATTCGGCCAAGCGACCTGGGTGCCTGACCGGGGTTGGTACTGATGAGAAATTCAATCTCCTCGGCACCGTTGGGGTGAGGCGCGGCGTCGTCACGGGAAGTGAGCGCAACCTCAAACCTGGCACCGCTCATGCCCAGGCTGGCCAGCTGTCGAGATACCTTTTCGGTGAGGCGCCTGGCCGCCTTGCGACGTGCCATGGAGAGTTCTTTGGCGGCCTCCCGATAGTTTTTATCAATGGTTTCGATCTCGGCGCCCAGGGTTTCAATTTCGCTGTCGGCATTGGCCAGGCTCAGGAGTTCCGCGCTGATCCTGTCCAGCAATGATGGCAGTTCGCCGGGTTCAACACGGTGTTTCCTGGCCAGGTCGTAAATGGTCGACAGGCGGTCCTCAACGTCTTTCAGCCGTGCCGGGTCCTGCTCGAGGTGACTGACGAAACGCCCAAGGTCGGACATGGCCTCTGTCAGCTGGATACTGCTGCTTTCCAGCAGTTCGAGAATGGGATGAATCCGGGGCAGGTCAATGTTGCCCAGCAGGTGGGTTGCGCGCGCGATCCGGGCCAGGGCACTGGCCTCCTCATCCTCCTCGCACAGCAACATGACCTCGCTGCAGGCCCGCAGGATCTCCTCCGTGCCGGAAAGCAGTTTCTGCTCTTCCTCGAGATTCCCGGTTTCCCCGGGCCGCACGGCCAGGGTCTCAAGCTCGTTTGCCTGGTAGGTCAGGAGCTGTACCCGGGCAGACTGTTCCGCGCTGGCGCTGACCAGCGTTGCCAGCTTTGCCCGGCTGTCGTTGTGGCGCCGTGCCAGGTCACTGACAACGCCAGCCTGGGCCATCGAGTCGCCAAATTCGTCCAGCAGGCGCCGATGCGTTTCACGCCGCAGCAGGGACTGGTGCTCGTGCTGTGAATGGAGATCAAGCAGGAGATCGCCGAGGTCGCGAAGATCAGTCACGGTAACGGGTGAGCCATTAATATAGCCACGTGAGCGGCCATCACGGGTCACAACCCGGCGCAACATAGCTTCATTGCCGTCATTGTTGAGATCCCGCTCTGCCAGCCAGCGGAGCGCGGCGGGATTGGCTGTGAGATCAAAACTGGCAATTACCTCGGCTTTTTCCGCCTCGCCGGCAACGAGGCCGGTATCAGCCCGATCACCCAGGGCAAGCCCGAGGGCATCCAGCATGATGGACTTGCCTGCACCGGTCTCCCCGGTGATGACGCTCATGCCGGCCTCAAAATGCAGCTCCAACTGGTCTACCAGGGCAACATTCTGGACAAAAAGCTGATTGAGCATGGCGAAACGCGTCAGGAACCCGGGAGGGGAATTAAACTAGAGACTGCCCTTGGGCCGCAATGGAGGAACACTGTTTTCTTCTGTGGCGGAATGTGCGATAAAAAACGTCTGTATCGTGCGACGTCGTGAGTGTCTGGTCGTGGCAAGTCATCCTGAGATCAATGAGAAAGCCCAGCACCTGATCAAGGCGCTGGTCCAGCGTTACATCGCCGATGGCCAGCCCGTCGGCTCCAAAACGCTGTCCGAAGACAGCGGGTTGCAGGTCAGCCCGGCAACCATCCGCAATATCATGGCAGACCTGGAAGACAAGGGTTATGTGACCTCGCCGCATACCTCAGCAGGTCGCGTACCCACCGCCCGGGCTTACCGGTTGTTTGTCGACAGCCTGATCCAGGTAGAACCGCTGGGCAATTACGATCTGGAGCAACTGCGGCAACAGCTCGACCCTGACATGACAGCGCAGGAACTGGTCGAATCAGCCTCGGGTATGCTCTCTGAGGTTACCCACATGGCGGGCCTCGTGACCATTCCCAGGCGTGACCAGGTCCTGCTGCGGCACGTGGAGTTTCTTCCCCTGAACGACAACCGGATCCTGGTGATTATGGTGCTGGATGATCACGAGGTGCAGAACCGGGTGATCTACACCCAGGAGCGCTATTCCGAGGCGCAACTGAAGGAGGCCTCCAATTTCATCAATGCCTCTTTTCTGGGGCAGACACTGGGACGCGTGCGGGAAAGGTTAATCAACTCGATGAAGTCTGACCGGGAGAACATGAACAGCCTGATGCAGACCACGCTCGCCGTTGCGGAAAAAGCGTTTGCGGCGGAAGAGGACAAGGCGGACTATGTGATGGCCGGTCAGGAAAACCTGTTCGATCTGTACCAGACCGAGGCGCTCGCCGACCTGCGGGAACTCTTCAAGGCGTTTTCGCTGAAGGGGGATATCCTGCACCTGCTGGATCGCTGCATGGACACAGATGGCATCCAGTTGTTTATTGGTCATGAGTCAGGTTACCAGTTGTTGGATGACTGCAGCCTTGTCACATCTCCCTACAAGGTTGATGGTGAACTGGTGGGGGTGCTTGGGGTGATCGGGCCAACCCGAATGGCCTACCAGCGGGTTATTCCAATTGTGGATGCCACTGCCAGGATACTGAGCGCAGCCCTGGATACCTCCCGCCCGGCGCGTTAGCTGATTCGCGAGCCGATTCGCGAACTGTCCTTCGGCCTTCTGGGGCAAGAACCGCAAGATCTTGATCAGTGGCCTTTTTGCACTTGAACCATCCCTGCGCAATCCCCATATACCCCCCTATTCGGGATTCACTTGGCAATGAGAGCGGGGTAAATGACCAATCCAGAGCAGGAAAAACCAGTAGACACTGAGTCGCCGGTCGAACAGTCGGAAGGCGAAGCACCGGAAACGGCAGGCATCATTGGTGAAGATACAGTACCGGTCCTGCAGACCGAGCTTGAGCAGGCCCTGGCCGAGGTTGACAAGTACCGCGATGCGGCACTTCGGGCCGAGGCTGAAATGCAGAATGTCAGGCGGCGGGCACAGGCGGACGTCGAGAAGGCACACAAGTATGCGCTGGAACGCTTCATACAGAACCTGCTCCCGGTTGCGGACAGCCTTGAAAAGGCTGTGGAGTCGGCAGAACAGGCCGAGGGCGCAGATAATCCCGCAAGCCGCGCAATTATTGAGGGTATTGGACTCTGCCAGAAGCTTCTGCTTGACCAGCTTGCCAAAGAGGGTGTCAACGTCGTTGACCCCCATGGCGCACCTTTTGATCCCAACCACCACCAGGCCATGTCTATGGTCGAAAATGGTGATCTGGAGCCCAATACCGTTGTAGCTGTAATCCAGAAGGGATTCACCCTGAACGATCGCCTGGTGCGGCCAGCAATGGTGATTGTGTCCAAAGCACCCCAATCTGAATGAATGCAGGCTTGAAATCGATTGGCGGGCGCCAATATAGGGAACACTTGAGTTTGAATATGCGGTTGCAGGGGCTTGCCAGCCAGGGCATCGCGAGAATCGGAGAATAGACAATGGCTAAGATTATCGGTATCGACCTCGGCACGACCAATTCATGCGTGGCAGTGATGGAAGGCACCGCCCCCAAGATCATCGAGAATGCCGAAGGTGATCGGACAACACCGTCAGTGGTTGGCTACACCGAGGATGGTGAAGTGCTGGTTGGCCAGTCAGCCAAGCGGCAGTCGGTGACCAACCCCCAGAACACACTCTTTGCTGTCAAGCGCCTGATTGGTCGCCAGTTTGACGATGCGGTGGTCCAGCGCGACATCAAGATGGTGCCTTACAAGATCACCAAGGCTGACAACGGTGATGCCTGGGTGGAAGTCAAGGGCAAGAAGATGGCACCGCCCCAGGTGTCAGCCCAGGTGCTGATGAAAATGAAGAAGACTGCAGAAGACTATCTGGGTGAGCCAGTCACCGAGGCCGTCATTACGGTACCGGCCTACTTCAACGATTCCCAGCGCCAGGCGACCAAGGACGCCGGCCGGATTGCGGGACTTGAAGTCAAGCGGATCATCAATGAGCCCACTGCGGCGGCACTGGCCTATGGCCTGGACAAGAGCAAAGGTGACTCCACCATTGCTGTGTATGACCTGGGTGGTGGTACCTTCGATATCTCGATCATCGAGATTGCGGATGTTGACGGGGAAAAGCAGTTTGAGGTGCTCTCAACCAACGGGGACACGTTCCTTGGTGGTGAAGATTTTGATCTCAAGGTGATCGACTATCTGGCCGATGAGTTCAAGAAGCAGCACGGCATGGACCTGCACGGTGATCCGCTGGCCTTGCAGCGTCTGAAGGAGGCTGCTGAAAAAGCCAAGATTGAACTGTCGACCAGTGGGCAGACCGAGGTCAACCTGCCTTATATTACGGCCGACGCAACCGGCCCCAAGCACCTGGTGCTGAAGGTGACCCAGTCCAAGCTGGAGTCACTGGTTGAAGACCTGGTGAACCGAACCATTGAACCGGTACGCACGGCACTGAAGGACGCGGACCTCAGCGTATCCGACATCGACGACATTATTCTTGTTGGTGGGCAGACGCGCATGCCGCTGGTCCAGCGTAAGGTCAAGGAGTTCTTCGGCAAGGAAGCGCGCAAGGATGTAAACCCCGATGAGGCGGTTGCCCTGGGTGCATCCATTCAGGCGGCAGTGCTGGCGGGTGACGTGAAGGATGTACTCCTGCTGGATGTGACGCCACTGTCCCTGGGTATTGAGACCATGGGTGGCGTCATGAGCACCCTGATTGAGAAAAATACGACCATCCCGACCAAGAAGCAGCAGGTGTTCAGTACGGCGGAAGACAATCAGCCGGCAGTGACCATCCATGTGTTGCAGGGTGAGCGTAAGCAGGCTGCCCAGAACAAGTCGCTCGGCCGCTTTGACCTGTCGGATATCCCGCCTGCACCGCGCGGTACGCCACAGATTGAGGTGAGCTTTGATCTGGACGCCAACGGTATTTTGAACGTGTCGGCCAAGGACAAGGCGACTGGCAAGGAGCAGTCCATTGAGATCAAGGCCTCGTCGGGGCTGTCTGAAGAAGAAATCAACCAGATGGTGCGGGATGCCGAGTCTCATGCTGAAGAAGACCGCAAGTTCGAGGAACTGGTTGCTGCCAGGAACCAGGCTGACGGACTGGTGCATGCAACACGTAAGACGCTGCAGGAAGCAGGCGACAAGGTGTCTGAAGGTGAGAAGTCCAGCATTGAGGCTGCAATTGAGGCAGTGGAACAGGCAGTCAAGGGTGACGACAAGGCTGCCATTGAGGCCGCAACCCAGAAACTGACCGAGGTCTCCGGCCAGCTTGCCCAGAAGATGTATGCTGATGCGAGCGAAGGTGCCGATACAGGCGCTGATCAGGGCAGTAACCAGGATTCGGATGCCGTGGATGCGGAATTCGAAGAAGTGAAGGACGACAAACAGGCCTGATCGCACCGCGGTTGGCCTCCAGGCAAGCAAGCGCAGGGGTAACCCTGCGCTTGTTTTTCCTGTGTACAAACTGCGTGTCTGCCGGAACGGCGGTCAACAACAGGTAATCAGAACAAGAGCCGGACACTATGGCCAAAAGAGACTACTACGAGGTGTTGGGAGTTAGCCGGGACGCCTCGGTTCAGGATATCAAGAAGGCTTACCGACGCCTTGCGATGAAGTACCACCCTGATCGCAATTCCGATGACCCCGACGCCCAGGACAAATTCAAGGAAGCCAGCGAAGCCGCTGAAATTCTGACCAGTGAGGAAAAACGTCGGGCCTACGACCAGTTTGGTCACGCCGCATTTGAGGGCGGCGCCGGTGGGGGCGGATTCAATTCGGGCAACTTCAGCTCAATTTTCGAAGACGTGTTTGGCGATATCTTCAGCGGCGGGCGCGGGTCCCGCGGTTCCGTCCAGCGTGGCAGCGACCTGAAGTACGTACTGGACCTGGACCTGGAAGCGGCCGTCCGTGGTGTTAACGAGAAAATCAGTTTCCAGACACTGGTCGAATGTGGTGAATGCAATGGTTCCGGTGCCAAAAAAGGCACTTCACCCATTGATTGTGTGCAGTGTGGTGGCATGGGCCAGGTGACAGCGCGGCAGGGTTTCTTCTCGATACAGCAGACCTGCCCGCGCTGCCGCGGCGCTGGCAAGATCATTTCTGACCCCTGCGGCAAGTGCCATGGACAGGGGCGCGTGAATGAGCAGAAGACACTTTCGGTGAAAGTACCGCCCGGTGTTGATACCGGCGATCGAATCCGGCTCTCCGGGCAGGGTGAGGCGGGCCATGCCGGTGGGCCACCCGGAGATCTGTACGTGCAGATCAACGTGCGCGAGCACCCCATCTTTACCCGGGACGGACGGGATCTTTACTGCGAGGTGCCCATCAGTTTTGTTGACGCTGCCCTGGGTGGTGAACTGGAAGTGCCCACGCTTGACGGTCGGGTCAACCTGAAGATTCCCGAGGCGACGCAGACGGGCAAGCTGTTCAGGCTCCGCGGCAAGGGTGTCAACGTGACCCAGGTGCGTGGCGGCGGTGTCGGTGACCTCTTTTGCCGGGTGGAAATTGAAACGCCGGTAAACCTGACGAAACGCCAGAAGGAACTGCTGCGTGAATTTGACGGCCAGTCGAACGAAAAGAATTCTCCACGGCGAACCAGCTGGTTTGATGGCGTCAAGCAGTTCTTCGACTCGCTGACCGACTGATGGTGCGCCTGGGCATTACCGGCGCAGCCGGCCGAATGGGACGTATGCTGGTCAGTGCAATCCATGAGCACAGGGACCTGACCCTCGCCGCCGCCATAGAGCGGCCGGGGCACCCACTGCTGGGTGCTGATGCAGGAGAAGTTGCTGGTGTTGGCCAGCTTGGTGTGGCCATTACCGATGACCTGGCCCGTGCCTGTGAGGCGTTTGACGTGCTCATTGACTTCACCATTGCTGATGCAACAGCTGCCAACCTTGAGATCTGCAGGCAACATGGCCGACGGATGGTTATTGGTACAACCGGCCTGTCCAGGGAACAGATTGATGCCCTGACTGCGGCAGCGCGGGATATTGCAATTGTCTTTGCGCCCAACTACAGCGTCGGGGTAAACGTCACTTTCAAACTCGCCGAGATAGCGGCACGTATCCTGGGTGACACGGTTGATATCGAAATTATTGAGGCGCATCACCGGCATAAGGTCGACGCACCCTCGGGAACCGCCATTGGCCTCGGCCAGGCGGTCGCGGGTGCGCTCGACCGGTCCCTGGAGGAAGTTTCCGTGCACGGGCGCTCGGGTGTGACCGGGGAGCGGGATGTGCGTGAAATAGGATTTCATTCGATTCGCGCGGGTGAGATTGTAGGAGACCACACGGTATTGTTTGCCAGTGCAGGTGAGCGGGTGGAGATTACGCACCGCGCCCAGACGCGACTGAATTTTGCTGAAGGTGCACTGCGGGCAGCGGTCTGGGTTGCCGGTAGGGACCATGGGCTGAGTGACATGCAGGATGTGCTTGGCCTCAAACATTCAGGTTTTGAACCTGGCTGAGTAATGACCCTTTTCGGGGTAGTATCGCTGGCCGGCTTAACATAGAATACGGCGCCAGTATGACGCCCTGGCAGATCAATGTTTGAAAGCGAGCAGGAACCAGTTCCCCCTCGCTTTTTTTGGGTCTGTAACCTGACTGTAACGAATCGGAGACTGATCATTGACCAGTAAAGCAGTGCTCGCCCTGGCAAACGGCAACGTGTTTGAGGGTACTGCCATTGGTGCATCAGGCAAATCGTCCGGCGAAGTGGTTTTTAACACGGCGATGACGGGTTACCAGGAAATCCTGACCGACCCCTCTTATGCCCGCCAGATTGTCACGTTGACCCACCCGCATATCGGTAACACCGGCACCAACCCGGAAGATGATGAATCCTCGCGCGCCTGGGCCGCTGGCCTGGTGGTAAGGGATCTGCCCGGCGTATTGAGCAGTTGGCGCAGCACCCAGTCTCTGCCGGATTACCTGAAAGAGCGTGGGGTTGTCGCGATAGCGGGAGTGGATACCCGGCGCCTCACCCGTATTCTGCGCGATGAAGGATCCCAGAATGGCTGTATCCTTGCTGGCGCGAGGATTACGGACAGCGATATTGAGTCGGCGCTGGCAGAGGCAAGAGCATTCCCCGGACTGAAAGGGATGGATCTTGCCCGGGAAGTCTGTACCCGATCACCCTATGAGTGGCTGGAAGGTACCTGGCGGCTTGGTGAAGGTTACCCGACACTGACGGACTTCAAATACCACGTTGTTGCCTATGATTTTGGCGTGAAGCGGAACATTCTCCGCATGCTGGCGGACCGGGGATGTCGCCTGACAGTGGTGCCGGCCGAAACTGCTGCGGCGGAGGTGCTTGCCATGAATCCCGACGGAGTCTTCCTGTCCAATGGGCCCGGTGATCCCGATCCCTGTGACTATGCAATTGCTGCCATTCGCGAAATTGTTGCGGCCAACTTGCCGGTCTTCGGCATCTGCCTCGGTTTGCAGTTGCTTGGCCTGGCGGCCGGCATGAAGACCATCAAGATGGGGCATGGCCATCACGGGGCCAACCATCCCGTCAAGAACCTGCTGGATGACACTGTCCTGATTTCTTCCCAGAACCACGGTTTCTGTATTGATGACTCGACGCTGCCGAACTCCGTGCAGGTCACCCACCGATCCCTGTTTGACCAGTCGCTGCAGGGCATTCACCTGATTGATCACCCTGCATTCGGATTTCAGGGCCATCCGGAAGCAAGCCCGGGTCCCCATGATGCGGCGCCGCTGTTCGATCACTTCATCCAACTGATAGACGCGCACAGAACAACGTCAAATGCCTAGAAGAAACGATATTGAATCCATACTGATCATTGGCGCGGGGCCAATTGTCATTGGCCAGGCCTGCGAGTTCGATTACTCGGGGGCCCAGGCGTGCAAGGCGCTGAAAGAAGAAGGATATCGGGTGATCCTGGTGAACTCGAATCCAGCGACCATCATGACCGATCCGAGTATGGCGGATGCAACCTATATTGAGCCGGTGACCTGGCAGGTTGTTGAAAAGATTATTGAGAAGGAAAAACCGGATGCCCTGTTGCCCACCATGGGTGGTCAGACGGCACTCAACTGTGCGCTGGATCTGTATCGCGAGGGTGTGCTGGAAAAGTACGGTGTCGAGCTGATTGGCGCCTCGCGCGATGCCATCGACAAGGCTGAGGACCGTCAGCGGTTTGACAAGGCCATGAAAGAGATTGGGCTCGCCACGCCGCGATCAGCATTTGCGCATTCGCTCGAAGAAGCCAAGCAGGTGCAGTCCTGGCTTGGCTTTCCCTGTGTCATCAGACCCTCGTTTACGCTGGGTGGCTCAGGTGGTGGTGTGGCTTACAACCAGGAAGATTTTGCGGAGATCTGCACACGTGGCCTCGATCTGTCACCCACCAAAGAACTCCTGATAGATGAATCACTGCTGGGCTGGAAAGAATTCGAAATGGAAGTCGTTCGGGACCGGCTGGACAATTGCATTATTGTCTGCGCCATCGAGAACCTGGATCCCATGGGTATTCACACGGGCGACTCAATCACCGTGGCGCCGGCCCAGACGCTGACTGACAAGGAGTACCAGATCATGCGTAATGCGGCGATTGCCGTACTGCGGGTGATTGGCGTGGAAACCGGCGGCTCCAACGTACAGTTTGCCATTCACCCTGAAACTGGCCGGCTGGTGGTGATTGAGATGAATCCGCGCGTGTCACGTTCGTCAGCGCTTGCTTCCAAGGCGACCGGGTTCCCCATTGCCAAGGTCGCGGCCAAGCTGGCTGTGGGTTACACACTGGATGAGCTGTCCAATGACATCACGGGCGGCGTAACTCCGGCATCGTTTGAGCCTTCCATTGATTACGTTGTTACCAAAATTCCCCGGTTTACCTTTGAGAAATTCCCCCAGGCTGACAACTTCCTGACGACCCAGATGAAATCTGTTGGTGAAGTGATGGCAATTGGCAGAACCTTCCAGGAGTCGCTGCAGAAGGCGCTGCGTGGCCTTGAGGTCGGAATAGATGGCCTGACACCCATTCTCAACACCACGATGCGCGAATGGAAAAATGTGTTGCGCAAGGAACTGCGGGTACCTGGTGGCGACCGGATCAGGTATGTTGCTGACGCCATGCGCAATGGCATGGATATTGACGAGATTCACGAACTGACCAACATAGACTTCTGGTTCCTGTCCCAGATCCAGGAGATTGTAGACAGCGAGACTGATGTCGCAGGCGAAAATATCAACGAGCTGGATCGTGACACCCTGTTTGGTTTCAAGCAGAAAGGGTTTTCCGATTCGCGCCTTGCAGATCTCATGCACGTCAGTGAAGGCCAGGTCCGGGAGCGGCGCCTTGCCCTGGGCGTGCGGCCGGTGTACCGGCGCGTGGACACCTGTGCGGCAGAGTTTGAGTCATCGACCGCCTACATGTACTCCACCTATGAAGACGAATGTGAGTCCCAGCCAACTGCTAACAGGAAAATTATGGTGCTGGGCGGCGGCCCCAACCGCATCGGTCAGGGAATTGAGTTCGACTACTGCTGTGTACATGCGGCGCTCGCCATGCGCGAGGACGGGTTCGAAACCATTATGGTCAACTGCAATCCGGAGACGGTTTCGACGGATTACGACACGTCCGACAGGCTCTATTTTGAGCCGTTAACCCTGGAGGACGTGCTGTCGATTGTGGACATCGAGAAACCGGTTGGGGTGATTGTGCAGTTCGGCGGTCAGACACCGCTGAAGCTGGCGCATGATCTGGAGGCGGCCGGCGTCCCCATCATCGGGACTTCACCGGACGCCATCGACCGCGCCGAAGACCGGGAACGTTTCCAGCAGATGATCCAGAAGCTGGCGCTCAAGCAGCCACCCAACAGGACCGTCAAGAATATCGAAGAAGGCCTGCGTGCCGCCGCCCAGATTGGTTTTCCGCTGGTTGTGCGTCCATCTTATGTGCTGGGCGGTCGGGCCATGGAAATTGTTTACGATGAGTTCGAGTTGGAGACCTATATGACCACGGCGGTCCAGGTCTCCAACAGGTCACCGGTGCTGCTGGACCGGTTCCTTGATCAGGCAATTGAGGTTGACATAGACGCTGTGTCAGATGGCAAGCAGGTGGTGATTGGCGCTGTGATGGAGCACATTGAGCAGGCGGGCATACATTCCGGTGACTCGGCCTGTTCCCTGCCGCCCTATAGCCTTGGCAAGGACAAAATTGACGAAATGCGTGTTCAGGTTGCGGCCATGGCGGTTGAACTGGGTGTTATCGGCCTGATGAATGTCCAGCTTGCCGTGCAAAACGGGGACATTTTTGTCCTTGAGGTCAACCCGCGTGCCTCCCGCACCGTGCCTTTTGTTTCCAAGTGTATCGGTACTTCCCTTGCCAAGGTTGCCGCCAGGTGCATGGCCGGGGTATCACTTGCCGACCAGGGATTCACCACGGAGATAGTGCCGGACTATTTCAGCGTAAAAGAAGCGGTATTCCCGTTTGGCAAGTTTCCCGGCGTCGACCCGATCCTTGGGCCGGAAATGAAGTCGACCGGTGAGGTCATGGGGATCGGTCGGACTTTTGGTGAGGCTTACGGCAAGGCCCAACTGGCAGCGGGGGACAACATCCCCAGGCGTGGTCGCGTGTTCCTGTCGGTTCGGGATGCAGACAAACAGTTTCTGGTTGCACTGGCACGCGACCTGCTGGCGTTGGGCTTCAGCCTTGTTGCCACGCGGGGCAGCGCCAGGACCATTGAAGAAGCCGGCTATGCGGTGGAAGTTGTCAACAAGGTGGCTGAAGGCCGGCCCCACATCGTGGACATGCTGAAAAACCGCGAGGTCGATTTCATTATCAATACCACAGAAGGCAAGCAGGCAATTGCTGACTCATTTACCATTCGCCGAACAGCTCTGCAGCAGAAGGTATACAACACCACCACCATGGCGGGTGGTCGTGCCTGTATCCTGGCGCTCCGGCACGAGGGTGAGATTGTCGTGCAGAGTCTGCAGGAACTCCATCAACGCCTCGCGGTCGCTGGCCCTGCCTAGCAGCCGCTGGGTGCCCGCTTTGCTCCAGCACCAGGCACTTTACAGACCCCGCCTGTTTCTGACAGGCTAGTTTTGATATTCAGAAGGTATTGATATGGAAAAGACCCCGATGACGGCGACCGGTGAGCAACGCTTGCGTGAAGAGCTTGAGCACCTTAAATCGGTTCGCCGTCCACAGATTGTGCAGGCGATTGCGGAAGCGCGGGCGCAGGGTGATCTGCGCGAGAATGCAGAGTATCAATACGCCAAGGAGGAACAGGGTTTTATCGAGGGTCGCATCAACGAGATTGAAAACAAGCTGTCCCGGGCCCAGGTCATTGATGTCACCAAAATTCCGGCCAGTGGCAAGGTGATTTTTGGGGTTACGGCAACGCTGCTGAATCTCGATACTGATGAGGAAGTGACCTATCAGATTGTTGGAGATGACGAGTCGGATATCAAAACTGGCAAGATATCGGTTTACTCACCGATCGCGCGCGCGCTGATAGGCAAGGCTATTGGTGACGTTGCCCTGGTAAAGACGCCCGCCGGCGGCGAGGTAGAATACGAAATCTGCAGGGTAGAGCACCTTTGAGCACAACTGTCTTCGGTTGCCTGTCAGCAGGGGCCTAGAGAACGTCAGCGCGCAACACGTTGGATAGCTTTGGATTGGGTTTGGGTGACGAACGGTAAATGACGGCCACGGACCCGATGGCCTGGATCAGGGTGGCGCCGGTCTGGCTGCACAGCCGGGTCACCAGTTCACTACGCTCATCTTTCTCCGCAACCACTTTGATTTTGATGAGTTCGTGGTCAGCCAGTGCCCTCTCCAGTTCAGTGAGCACAGATTCAGAGAGGCCATTGCCGGAGACGGTGACCACGGGCTTCAGATTGTGCGCAATTGCCCTGAACCGCTTCTTTTCACTTTGACTTATCATTGGGGGACTATTGATCGGGAGCGCGCGATCATACTCGCGGACAGGAACTGAGACAACCATGAAAAAGCCAAAAACCAGCAAGGACTGGCTCAGGGAGCATGAAGCAGACGA
Organism: Pseudomonadota bacterium; assembly: GCA_047947185.1. Taxonomy (GTDB): domain Bacteria; phylum Pseudomonadota; class Gammaproteobacteria; order Pseudomonadales; family Azotimanducaceae; genus JANQJA01. The sequence continues at coordinate 3,098,170 of CP170502.1, read as the reverse complement.
GTTTGTCCTGCGCGCAAGACGCGAGGGATTTCGTTCCAGGGCGGTCTACAAGCTGACCGAAATTGACGAGAAGCACCGCTTGCTGGTACCTGGCCGGGTGGTTGTTGATCTTGGTGCCGCGCCTGGTGGGTGGAGCCAGGTTGCGTCAGCGGCGGTTGGCAGTAAAGGGAAAGTGATTGCGGTCGATATCTTGCCCATGGACCCGATCCCAGGGGTGGAAGTTGTCCTGGGGGATTTTACCCGGGACGAGACCCTGGCCGAGGTGCGGCACGCACTGGGTGGACGGCCAGCAGACCTTGTAATATCTGATATGGCCCCAAACTTAAGCGGTATGAAGGATGTTGACCAGCCAAGGGCAACCTATCTGGTGGAGCTGGCGCTGGATCTTGCTGACCAGGTATTGGTAAAGGGTGGCGCGTTTGTTGCCAAGTGTTTTGAAGGTGAGGGAATTAATGGTTTGCGCGCAGGTCTTAAGGAGCGATTCAGGCGTACTTATAACGTGAAACCAAAAGCCTCGCGCGGTCGTTCCCGGGAGATTTACCTGGTTGGGCGCGACTATATTGGCCAGGATTCCGTATAACCTGGGTGAGCGGTTGTGGATCGGTTCGGCATTATTTGGTGAAGTTGATGGTGTATAGTAAGGTTTGTGCCCGCTTCGGAAACAGGCCTTGTTGAGAGGATAGCCTTTTGAATGATATGGGAAAAAATCTGCTGCTCTGGCTGATTATTGCTGCCGTGCTGCTGACTGTGTTTAACAACTTCAATGTGAGTCAACGCCCGGACGATATCGAGTATTCGACTTTCCTGGAGTTGATCACGCAAAATCAGGTGCGTAGCGTCGAAGTGGATGGGTTGACTATTCGCGGTGAGCGATACGATGGCACCTTCTTCGAGACTATTCAGCCACAGTTGTCCGACAAGGCCCTCATTGACGACATGCTGCAGCATAACGTCGACTTTAAAGGCGTCAGGCCCGAGCAGCAGAGCATCTGGACACAATTGCTGGTTGCCAGCTTCCCCATCCTGGTGATTATTGCTGTCTTCATGTTTTTCATGCGCCAGATGCAGGGTGGTGCCGGTGGCCGGGGTGGTCCCCTGACCTTTGGCAAGAGCAAAGCCAAACTGCTGGGTGAAGACCAGATCAAGACCACCTTTGCCGACGTTGCGGGGGTGGACGAGGCGAAAGAAGATGTGCAGGAACTGGTGGATTTTCTGCAGGATCCGACCAAATTCCAGCGTCTGGGTGGCCGGATACCACGCGGTATCCTGATGGTTGGCCAGCCCGGTACAGGTAAAACCCTGCTTGCCAAGGCCATCGCGGGTGAGGCCAAAGTGCCTTTCTTCTCGATCTCCGGTTCCGATTTTGTCGAAATGTTTGTTGGTGTGGGTGCCTCCCGGGTCCGTGACATGTTTGACCAGGCCAAGAAGCAGGCGCCCTGCATCATCTTTATTGACGAGATAGATGCCGTGGGACGTCATCGCGGCGCCGGTCTTGGTGGTGGACACGATGAAAGGGAGCAGACCCTCAACCAGTTGCTGGTGGAGATGGATGGTTTTGATGGCAACGAGGGCATTATTGTCATAGCAGCCACCAACCGGCCGGATGTGCTGGATCCTGCTCTGCTGCGCCCAGGTCGATTTGACCGTCAGGTTGTTGTGGGGCTGCCAGACATTCGCGGTCGTGAGCAGATCCTGAAGGTGCACATGCGCAAACTGCCGCTGGCACCGGACGTTGAGCCCTCGCTGATTGCGCGTGGCACGCCGGGTTTTTCCGGGGCAGACCTGGCCAACCTGGTGAATGAAGCTGCGCTTTTTGCCGCCCGCCAGGAAAAACGCACGGTAGGCATGGCCCAGTTTGACCAGGCCAAAGACAAGATCATGATGGGTGCCGAACGCAAGAGTATGGTGATGTCGGATAAGGAAAAGCGCAACACGGCATACCATGAGGCGGGCCACTGTATTGTCGGATACCTGGTGCCGGAGCACGATCCCAGTTACAAGGTGACAATTATTCCCCGGGGACGGGCGCTGGGTGTGACCATGTTCCTGCCCGAGGAAGACCGGTATTCTCTCAGCAAGCGCATGATCTACAGCCAGATCTGCACCCTGTTCGGGGGGCGGATTGCGGAAGAATTGACGCTGGGTGACGAGGGAATCACAACCGGTGCCTCCAATGACATCATGCAGGCGACCAAGATGGCGCGAAACATGGTGACCAAGTGGGGCCTGTCAGAAAAGCTGGGTCCGCTGCTTTATTCCGAGGAAAACGAGGAAGTGTTCCTGGGGATGTCAGCCGGGGCGAATCGCGCACAACATTCCGATGATACGGCCAAGCAGATTGACGAGGAAGTGCGTGCAATAATTGATGAGTGTTACAACACGGCGCGGCGTCACCTTGAAGACAACATGGACAAGCTGCATGCCATGGCGGAAGCGCTGCTGCTTTATGAAACTATCGATCGTGACCAGATTATTGACATCATGGAAGGCAGGACCCCCCGACCGCCAAAAGATTGGGGTAACGATGGCGGAAGCCAGCCCATGCAGTCCGGTGCGGATGAGCCAAGACCTGATCCGTCGCCGAGGCCCAGTGGTCCAGTGGGTGGTCCGGCCGGCGAACACTAGCGAGACAGGATGATCCACAGTAAAAGGGCTGCGACAACGCGGCCCTTTTTCTTCCCGGCTAGAACACAGCCTGCAGAATTGACGATGTTAAATCTCTCCTTTCCCGCCGTCATGGGAATCCTGAATGTCACGCCGGACTCATTCTCGGACGGCGGTCTCTTTGTTGAGCCTGCGGCCGCACTGGCGCACGCGCGCCGGATGATATCAGCGGGCGCTGACCTGATTGATATTGGAGGTGAATCGACGCGACCCGGCGCCGCAGCCGTGTCAGTTGATGTAGAACTTGAACGCACTGTGCCGCTGGTGCGCGCCATCCGGAAAGAGTCTGATGTCCCCTTGTCCATCGACACCAGTTCACCAGAGGTGATGCGTGAAGCGGCTTCAGCGGGCGTCGACCTGATTAATGATGTGCGTGCCCTGCAACGTAAGGGAGCGCTTGCTGCGGCGGCAGAAACCGGGTTGCCGGTGTGCCTGATGCACATGCAGGGACAACCGGCAACCATGCAGCAGAATCCACACTACAGTGACCTCGTGGCAGAGATAAAGGCTTTTTTCCAGGCACGTATCGCTGCCTGTGAAGCCGCGGGGATTGATCGCTCCCGGCTATTGCTCGACCCGGGTTTCGGGTTTGGCAAGACCCCTGCGCAAAATCTCAGGCTGATTAATCAGCTTGATACTTTTACCAGCTTTGGCCTGCCGATCTTGGTGGGTCTGTCCAGAAAGAGTACGATTGGTGAAGTGCTGGGCGACCCCGATGAAGACAGGAAGTATGGCAGCATTGCTGGCGCTGTCATGGCTGTGGCGCGTGGTGCCAGTATTGTTCGAGTGCATGATGTGGCTGAGACAGTCCAGGCGATAGCGGTAGCCCGGGCAATCATGGCTGAATCGGTGAATCGTCGGAAAAACGAGCGTGCCTGAGCGCGACCGTGCAGTAATCCAGGGGAATTGGCGATGGCGACAGGCCCGCAAAACAGTGCAGGGAGAGGTTGGCAGGCGCCGCTGGTAGCGGCCACGATCCAGCGTACCCGGGCAGGGTGTGTGATGTGTAATCACTTCGTGCCCCGATTGCATCTTGATGGTAAAGCCGTTACCATTCGCGGCCGCGTTTGGGCTCACTTATGGTAGCTGATTTGTCCAGGAAAACAGCCCGTTCAGCGCTGGTTGCCGGCAACTGGAAGATGAATGGCAGCCGGACGGATGTGGAAAAGCTGGTCGGGGAACTGCTGGATTATGACTTCGGGTGTGAGGTGTTGTTGTTGCCCCCGTTTGTCTATCTGGACCAGGTTGGTGGCCTGCTCGGAGACAGTCAGATATCGCTGGGTGCCCAGGATGTCGACTGGCATGATCAGGGTGCGTTTACCGGTGGCGTATCAGCCGCGATGCTGAAGGACCTTGGCTGTGAGTACTGCCTGGTGGGTCACTCGGAGCGGCGTATGATTTACGGCGAGTCATTAGAGGTGACTGCCGATAAGTACCTGGCCGCCCTGGAAGGCGGGATATGTCCCATACTGTGTGTGGGGGAAACCCTGGCAGAGCGAGAACAATCGCAGACGCTCGAACGAGTGACCAGCCAACTGACATCCGTGCAGAGCAGGGTGGGTGCAGAAGGGTTGAGACGCGGCATCATTGCCTATGAGCCCGTCTGGGCAATTGGCACTGGCAAGAGCGCCTCGCCGGCCCAGGCGGAACAAGTTCACGCCGGCATTCGGGCATGGCTTGAAACGGTGGACCCTGACCTGGCGTCGGTCATGAGAATTCTTTATGGCGGCAGTGTCAATGCCGGGAATGCGGCTGAGTTGATGCAGCAGGAGAATATTGATGGTGCACTTGTCGGTGGTGCATCGCTGAAAGCAACAGAATTTGCTGCCATCTGTGAGGCGGCTGCCCCGAACTAGGGAATGATATGGAACTGGACATAGTAGAAACATTAATACTCGTCTTTCATGTGCTTGCGGCACTGGCCATTATTGGCCTGGTGCTGGTGCAGCAGGGGAAGGGCGCTGATATGGGCTCGGGCTTCGGTGGCGGGTCTTCGAATACGGTGTTCGGCAGCGTTGGATCGGGTAATTTCCTGACGCGTGCGACCACCACCATCGCAATTGCCTTTTTCGTAACAAGTTTTGTGCTGGCGTTTTTCGCCAAGCAGCATTCGGAAGAGGCGCGTAATATTGGTATTCCTACCGTCATTGAACAGCCGGTACCGGCGGTTGAAGTGCCGGTTGATCAGGGCAGCACTGATTCTGAAGTCCCTCGGGTAGATAGTGCTGGCGAAAATAACGCGCCCGGGGAATAATACGGAAAGTTTTGCCGAAGTGGTGGAATTGGTAGACACGCTATCTTGAGGGGGTAGTGAGCTATGCTCGTGGAGGTTCAAGTCCTCTCTTCGGCACCATTTTTTACCCTCATTCGGGTATTTCTTACCAGGGTTGTGATTGGCAGTTGACCGGAATAGGCAGTACACCTATAATTCCGGCCCTTGTTATTGCGGGGTGGAGCAGTCTGGTAGCTCGACGGGCTCATAACCCGTAGGTCGTAGGTTCGAATCCTGCCCCCGCTACCAAAGTTCAAGAGCCCCATTATGGGGCTTTTTGCTAAGTCAGGCAGGCGGTTTTGTACCAGCCGCCTGGCAAGGCAGGAACATGCAAGGACTGAGAAAAGTCCATGTGAATGTTGAGAAATGGGCTTTGTGCCCATTTTTTATTTGGGCGAAAGGTGGAACAGACAGCAGGTGAATGAGCAACTACGAGCGCTGATTGAACCGGTTGTCGAAGGGTTGGGCTTTGAGCTCTGGGGTATTGAATACCATGTTCAGCGCCGGAGCGCGTCCCTGAAGGTCTACATCGACTCGGAAGCGGGCATTGATGTAGATGACTGTGCGCGTGTAAGCCGACAGGTCTCTGCGCTGCTTGATGTGGAAGACCCCATCTCCGGTCGCTATACCCTGGAGGTGTCGTCTCCGGGCATGGACCGGCGACTGTTTACAAGAGAGCAGTTCAAGGCGTTTGAAGGGTCTGGCGTCAAGGTCAGCCTGCGTTCCCCCTACGAGGGGCGCCGCCGTTTTAATGGCCTGCTGTGTGGAATGGAGAATGACGATGTTGTCATTCGTGTTGGGGATGAGGAGTTTTTGTTCCCGTTTGATGAAATAGAACGGGCGAATGTGGTTCCTTCGTTCGAATAGCGTTTTTGGGAAAGGATTTGATGTGTTGTAGGTAACAGCAACACTGAGGCAAGAGAATGAGTAAAGAAATCCTGTTGGTGGTTGAGTCGGTCTCAAATGAGAAGGGCGTGCCCCCGGAAATCATTTTTGATGCACTGGAGATTGCCCTCGCGACGGCGACAAAAAAACGCTATTCGGAAGATGCGGAGGTAAGGGTCCAGATCGACAGGCATACAGGGGAGTATGACACTTTCCGGCGCTGGAAAATTGTGCCAGATGATCATGTGATGGAAACGCCGGAAGCTGAAATCACACTGTCTGCTGCCAAGGAACTTGACCCTTCACTTGATCTTGATGATTACGTGGAGGAAGAAGTTGAATCCGTAGAGTTTGGTCGCATTGCAGCCCAGACCGCCAAACAGGTGATTGTGCAGAAGGTGCGCGAAGCCGAACGGGCCCAGGTTGTTGAGGCTTACCGCCCCCGTGTGGGTGAACTGGTGAACGGCCAGGTGAAAAAGGTGACCCGGGAGGCTGTGATTGTTGATCTTGGCAACAATGCTGAAGCGATTTTGCCGCGGGAAGAGTGGATTCCTCGCGAAACATTTCGTATGGGCGACCGATTGCGTGCGCTGCTGAAGGAAGTCCGTCCGGACGCCCGCGGACCTCAGCTTGCCCTGTCGCGGACATCACCGGACATGCTGGTGGAGCTTTTCAAGATCGAAGTTCCCGAGATTGCTGATGGTGTTATCGAGATACTGGGTGCAGCCAGGGACCCGGGGTCCCGCGCCAAGATAGCTGTCAAGACCAATGACGGGCGTATTGACCCGATTGGCGCCTGCGTCGGCATGCGTGGCTCCAGGGTGCAGGCCGTCTCCGGTGAACTTGGAAACGAGCGCATTGATATTGTGATGTGGGACGATAACGTTGCCCAGTTGGCCATCAATGCCATGTCACCTGCAGAGGTCGTCTCCATTGTTGTCGACGAAGAAACCCGCAGCATGGATATTGCCGTGGGTGAAGACAACCTGGCCCAGGCAATTGGTCGGGGTGGACAAAACGTCAAACTCGCCAGTGAACTGACCGGCTGGGTGCTCAATATCATGACTGAAGAAGAAGCCGCAGCGAAACATGACCAGGAAGCGGGTGCCGTCATCGAGCGCTTCATGCAGCAGTTGGATGTTGACGAAGATGTTGCCCTGGTACTGGTCGAGGAAGGTTTTACGACACTTGAGGAAATTGCCTATGTGCCCATCGAGGAGATGAGCAACATAGAAGGGTTCGACGAGGATATTGTTGAGGAACTCCGCAGCCGGGCCAAGAGCGCCCTGACCACGCTCGAACTGGCCAGTGAAGAGCAGTTGGACAACGTGGAGCCGGCGGAAGACCTCCTGAACATGGAAGGAATGGACAAGCGTCTTGCATACATCCTGGCCAGTGCCGGCATCGTGTCGATGGAAGACCTGGCCGAGCAGGCGATAGACGATTTGCTTGAAATAGAAGACATGGGAGAAGAGCGTGCCGGACAGCTGATTATGGCGGCGCGCGCACCGTGGTTCGAAGCGGAAGATCAAGCCGATGAGGCTTGAAAACAAGGGAGAATTAAATGGCAGATGTCACGGTATCACAACTGGCGGAGACAATAGATACGCCAGTTGATCGACTATTGCAGCAAATGCAAGAGGCCGGCCTGCCCCACGCAAAACCTGACGACGTGGTATCCGAAGAAGAGAAGCAGACGCTTCTCGCCCACCGTAAAAAAGCACATGGCGAAGATGACGTCGCACCCCGGAAGATAACGCTGAAGCGGCGTACGATCAGTACGCTGAAAGCCGGCAGTGGTGCCGCGCGTGGTCGAACCGTTAACGTTGAGGTCAGGAAGAAGCGCACCTACGTGCGCCGCGAGGAAGCAGAGCCCCAGGCCGCTGAAACCCCGGCGGCGGCCAGCGAGGTAGCGGAAGCACCCAAACCCGCGGTTGTGGAAAACGATCGCAGTGCCGAGGAAGAAGCCCTGCGGCGCGCAGCGCATGCTGAGGCTGAGGCAGAGGCGGAACGTCGCCGTAAGGAAGCCGCTGAAAAGGCAGCAAAACTTGCCGAGGAAACTGCCCGGGCCGAAGAAGAGGCCCGCCTGGCTGCTGCCCAGGCCAAAAAGACCGAAACCGAAAAAGAAGCGGAAGAGGCGAAGCTGTCAACTCGCAAGGACAAGCGTGATCGCCATGACATCGATGCGCCAGACCATTCCGAGAAGAAATCCAAGCATGGCAATCGGAAACGACGCGTCGAGGAGTTGCTTGAGGAAGAGGTCGAAGAACTGCTTGAAGCTGACGTTGATGCGATTATTGAAGTCGCCGCGCCAAAAGAGGAAAGCTCCACGCTGGGTCTGTCCAGTGCCAGGTCCAAGCGCGCACCGCAGAAGCCCCAGGGACCCAGGCACCAGTTCAAGGCACCGACCGAGGAAATCAAGCGGGAAATTGAAATTGGTGAATCCATTTCGGTTGCCCAGCTCTCACAAAAAATGTCTGTTAAGGCCAATGCGGTCATCAAGGCCCTGATGGGTATGGGTGTGATGGCAAATATTAACCAGACGATCGATCAGGACACCGCAATGCTGGTGATTGAAGAGTTTGGCCACACTGCAAAAGTGGTTGCTGCGGACGAAGTTGAGACATCGTTGGTGGAAGAGATGGTGCTGGAAGGTGAGGAAAAGCACCGCGCTCCTGTGGTCACCGTCATGGGACATGTCGATCACGGCAAGACGTCTCTGCTGGATTACATTCGCAAGTCCAAGGTCGTCAGCGGCGAAGCGGGAGGCATTACCCAGCACATTGGCGCCTATCGCGTCACAACTGGCCAGGGTGAAATCTGTTTTATTGACACCCCTGGCCATGCGGCTTTTACGGCCATGCGTGCACGTGGCGCGCAGTGTACCGACATTGTGATCCTGGTCGTGGCTGCAGACGACGGCGTAATGCCGCAGACGGAAGAAGCCATCCAGCATGCGATGGGTGCCAAGGTGCCGATTGTGGTTGCTGTCAACAAGATGGACAAGGAAGGTGCAGATCCCGAACGGGTGAAAAACGAGCTGTCCTCCAAAGGTGTGATTCCTGATGACTGGGGTGGTGATACGCAGTTTGTCCCGGTGTCAGCGCTGACTGGCGAGGGTATTGATGACCTGCTGGAGGCCGTGTTGCTGCAGGCTGAAATCCTTGAGCTGAAGGCGGTATACGACGGTCCTGCACGTGGTGTGGTGATCGAGTCACAGCTTGATCGCGGCAAAGGGCCGGTGGCAACCCTGCTTGTGCAGAATGGCTCCCTGCATCAGGGTGACATCATCGTTGCAGGCCAGAACTTTGGCCGTGTCAGGGCCATGTCAGACGAGAATGGCAAGCAAGTTAAGGTTGCCGGACCGGCCACCCCTGTCGAAATGTTGGGACTGGATGGCACGCCAAATGCCGGTGACCCCTTCATTGTTGCCAATGATGAAAAGCGAGCACGGGAGGTTGCCGAATTCCGGCGTGACAAGGCAAATGACCAGCGACTGGCAACGCCAGCCGCCAGCCTGGATACTATCCTGGAAAACTTTGGCGCGGAGGCCACCAACTTCCTGAACATTGTTGTCAAGGCTGACGTTCGTGGTTCCCTGGAAGCAATCGTTTCGGCGCTGGAGGAACTGGGTAACAGTGAGGTGAAGGTCAACGTCGTGTTTGCCGGCGTGGGTGCAATTGCCGAATCGGATGTGAACTATGCGATCACCTCCGGTGCGGTCATTTTTGGCTTCAACGTGCGCGCAGACTCAGCAGCGCGCAAGCTGATTGAGAGTGAAGGGCTGGACTTGCGTTACTACAAGGTCATTTATGACCTGGTCGATGACGTCAAGGCAGCACTGTCCGGTATGTTGTCACCCGAGGTGCGGGAAGAGATTGTCGGAATTGCGCTGGTGAAAGATGTCTTCCAGTCCAAGAAGTTTGGCAGTATCGCGGGCTGTATGGTGACAGAAGGGACGGTGTACAAGGACAAGCGAATCCGCGTACTGCGGGACAACGTGGTGATCTACGAAGGTGAGCTCGAATCACTCCGGCACTTCAAGGAAGAGGTTAAAAGCGTCCGCCGTGGAACCGAGTGTGGTATTGGGGTTCGCAACTACAATGATGTCCGGGTTGGGGACCAGATTGAGGTCTTTGACACCCGAGAGGTCGCGCGCGAGCTTTAGGCTCGGGAGCTTTTGTGCCAAGAGAATTTAGCAGAGGACGACGGATCGGGGACCTGATCCAACAGGAAATCGCGCGGCTCATTCAGCAGGAGATCCAGGACCCGAGGATTGGTCTGGTGACTGTGACCGAGGTTAAGGTGAGCCGTGACCTGGCATATGCCGACATCTACTTTACGATGATTGGTGCGGATAACCCGGGTGTGGCAGAAGCAACGCTGGACCATGCAGCGGGTTTCCTGCGCAGCCAGCTCGCGAAGATGTTGTCGACCCGTACAACGCCCAGGCTGCGATTTCACTACGATACGTCCATCGAGACGGGCGATCGTCTGGCCCGGGCAATAGATGCCGCGCTGGAAAGTGACCGGCAGCATCCTGATTATGGCAAGCCCGATGAGGCCGAGCCGTCACAACCGGGATCGGAAAAATAATGGCCAGGCGCGGCAGGAAAGGTCGACTTCTGGATGGCATCCTGGTTCTGGACAAGCCACCTGGATTGACATCCAATGGCGCACTGCAGGCCACCAAGCGACTGTACGGTGCTGCCAAGGCCGGCCATACCGGCAGCCTGGACCCGCTTGCAACCGGGGTTTTGCCTTTGTGTTTTGGCGAGGCAACAAAATTTTCCCAGTATTTGCTGGATGCTGACAAACGTTATCGGGCAACTGTCACGCTTGGGGTGACTACTACCAGTGGCGATGCTGACGGCGAGGTGCTTGAGACGCTTCCCGTCCCGGTTGTTTCGGATGCTGAACTAGAGACGGCGTTGGCCGGGTTTCGTGGTGAGATAGAACAGACACCTTCCATGTACTCGGCCATTAAGGTAGACGGCCAGCCACTGTACAAGCTCGCCCGTCAGGGTGTGGAAATAGAACGCAAGTCTCGTCGTGTTCAGGTTTTTGACCTGACCCTGGTCACCCGGGAGCCTGATGTGCTGGTGCTCGACATCAGTTGCAGCAAGGGGACCTATATCCGCTCTATAGCCGAAGACCTGGGTAAAGTGTTAGGCTGCGGCGCGCATGTGAGCGGCCTGCGCAGATTGGCCTCCGGGCCCTATGACCTGCAGGACGCAGTAACGCTGGATGAACTGCACCATTTGGTTGAAGCGCAGGGTTCAGCAGCCATTGACAGGTTACTCAAGCCAGCGGCGAGTTCAGTTGAACACTGGCCTGCTGTGAAGCTGCCGGAAATTACCGCCAGTTACCTGCGGCAGGGCCAGCCAGTCCAGATAGCGCATGCGCCAACCCAGGGCTGGGTAAGGATTTTTTCGGGATCAGAAAACAACCAGGCAGACTTCCTGGGCGTTGGCGAGATTCTGGAAGATGGGAGAGTTGCCCCCAGACGACTGGTAGTGACTCAATAGTGAACGTGCGGCTACTGCAAATATGCGCGGTAGTTCGTGTTGTCGGGTCGAATGACCCATCATGCATATTGGAGAAATGGAAAAATGGCATTATCAAATCAGGAAAAAGCTGAAATTATCAAGGAGTTTGGCAGCTCCGCCACGGACTCGGGGTCTCCCGAAGTTCAGATTGCCCTGCTGACCGCAAACATCGAGAAGTTGCAGGGACACTTCAAGGATCACCGGCACGATCACCACTCACGAGTGGGGCTGCTCCGTATGGTCAGCCAGCGTCGAAAGTTGCTCAACTACCTGAAGTCCAAGAGCACAGACCGATATGCTCAGCTCATTAAACGACTCGGTCTTCGTCGCTAGAAGCCGAAGCCAGCGGCAGCCAGCCGCCTGGCACTCATGGAATTGGAGAGATAAGTGAATCAAGTAATCAAGAAATTTAGCTATGGTGACCACGAAGTGGTCATTGAAACGGGCAGGATTGCCCGTCAGGCGACTGGCGCTGTGCTGGTTACCATGTCGGAAACCTCAGTGCTGGTTGCAGTTGTTGGCCGTCGGGACGCAAATCCGAACCAGGACTTTTTCCCGCTGACTGTGAACTACGAAGAGAAAATGTATGCCTCTGGCCGTATCCCGGGTGGTTTCCCGCGGCGGGAAGGCCGGCCGTCTGAGAAAGAAACCCTGACGTCACGACTGATCGACCGACCAATCCGGCCGCTGTTCCCCAAGGGATTCATGAATGAGGTCCAGATCACCTGTCAGGTGATCTCAGCCAACAAGGAAGTGGATCCGGACATAGTTGCCATGATCGGCACGTCCGCAGCGCTTGCCATTTCGGGGCTGCCTTTTGCCGGTCCGATTGGTGCCGCAAGGGTAGGTTTTACCAAAGACGGATACCTGCTGAACCCAACCTACAGCGCGCTGGAAGAATCTGACCTCGACATGGTTGTCGCGGGTACTGCAGATGCGGTGCTCATGGTTGAGTCCGAGGCACGCGAACTGACCGAAGACCAGATGCTGGGCGCGGTGCTGTTTGCCCACCAGGAGATGCAGGCTGTTATCCAGGCGATCAATGAGCTGAAAGCTGAGGCCGGCAAACCGGCCTGGGACTGGCAGCCGCCCGCCAAAGATGAGGCATTTGCAGAAGTTGTTGCCGAAAAGTTTGCCGGTGCAATCGGGGAAGCCTATACCACCGTCGACAAGATGGCGCGACAGGACAAACTGGCTGAACTGCGTCAGCAGGCACTCGCGGAGCTTGTTAACCCCGAAGCGGGCATTGACGAAGACAAGGTAACCGGTGCTTTTGCAGCGCTGGAGAAGAAAACGGTTCGTCGTCGCATTATTGCAGGTGAACCTCGCATCGATGGCAGGGACACAAAGACGGTCCGGCAGATTGCCATTGAGGTTGGGGTATTACCCCGGGCGCACGGCTCAGCGCTGTTTACGCGGGGTGAAACCCAGGCCATTGTGACAACCACCCTGGGATCAATGCGCGATGCGCAGATTATTGATGCCCTGAACGGTTCGTACCGCGACAACTTTATGCTGCATTACAACTTCCCGCACTACAGTGTGGGTGAAACGGGCTTTTCAGGTGGACCCAAGCGCCGTGAGATTGGTCACGGACGACTCGCCAGGCGCGGTGTTGCTGCGGTTCTGCCTTCTGCGGCTGACTGGCCCTACACCACGCGAGTGGTATCCGAGATAACTGAATCCAATGGTTCCTCCTCAATGGCGTCAGTCTGTGGTGCAAGTCTTGCGCTGATGGACGCGGGTGTGCCGCTGAAAGCGGCCGTGGCCGGTGTTGCCATGGGGCTCGTCAAGGACGATGACGGTTTTGCCGTTCTGACTGACATCCTTGGTGACGAGGACCACCTGGGTGACATGGACTTCAAGGTTGCCGGTACTGAAACCGGTGTCACGGCCCTGCAGATGGATATCAAGATCCAGGGGATTACCGAAGAAATCATGGAAATTGCCCTGGGCCAGGCGAAAGAGGCCCGGTTGCATATCCTGGGTGAAATGAACAAGGTGATCGGTCGCTCCAGGGAGTCCGTCTCCGAGAATGCACCGGCGATGATTACCATCAAGGTTGATTCCGACAAGATCCGCGATGTGATTGGCAAGGGTGGTGCAACCATCCGCCAGATCACCGAGGAAACCGGTGCCTCGATTGATATTGAGGATGACGGCACAATTACCATTTTTGGGGAAGGTGCCGAGTCCCGTGATGCTGCCGTGGAAGCCATCCAGGCGATTACAGCAGAAGCCGAAATTGGCAGGATTTACACGGGCAAGGTCGTCAAGATTGCCGACTTTGGCGCGTTCGTCAACATACTGCCGGGGAAAGACGGGTTGGTGCACATTTCCCAGATTGCGGCAGAACGTGTCGAGAAAGTGACCGATTACCTGTCAGAAGGCCAGGAAGTCAGGGTTATCTGCCTGGATACCGATCGTGGTCGCATCAAACTCTCCATGAAAGAAGTGCCCGGTGAAGATGGTGCGGGGGAAGGTGAAGCAGTTGCTGCTGAGCCGGTCGCGGAAGTGGAAGCAGAAGCAGAAGCGACAGATCCTGTTGCGGAAGAAGAGCAGCGCCAGGAAGGCTAGTCCAGCCTGGCGTTATTGAATGTCTGCCCACTCATAACGGCGCTGCTGTTGTGGGCGGGCAGGCAGCCTTTCGAATAGCAGGTCGTGCCTAGCGGGCATCCAGGGCTTCAGACAGCCCAGGTGGGCAGTCCGCGTCCGCGAGACGACAGAGTTCGTGGCGGTTCTTGATATAGACCTCACGCTGGTTGACCTCAATAATCCCGTTTTCCTGCATGCGCGTAAATGCGCGACTGACGGTTTCAACCGCAAGCCCGAGGTAGTTGCCAATATCAGCCCTGGACATGGGCAGCCTGAAGGACACCGGTGACAGGCGCCGCTGCTGGTACCGGATAGCCAGGTTTAGCAGGAAAGAGCCAAGCCGTTCCTCAGCCGACATCTTGCTGAGCAGCAACTGTAGATTCTGGTCGTTGCGTATCTCGCGGCTGAGCAAACGGTACATGTGCTTCTGCAGGCTTCCGACCTGCATGGAAAGCTCCCTGAGGCGGTCGTAGGGGATTTCGCAAATAGCTGAAGTTTCCAGTGCCTTGGCCGTACACTGATGAATTTCCTCATCAATGGCATCCAGGCCAAAAATCTCGCCAGGCAGGTAAAAACCTATCACCTGCTCTTCACCCGATTGACTCATCGTAAAGACCTTCAGCGCACCGGCACGAACAGCATAGATTGCATCGAATCGGTCACCCTGCTCAAACGCCGTTTCGTTCCTGTGGAGCGGCCGGCCACGCTTGATCAGGGCGTTAATGGAATCAATTTCATCCACGGACAATCCGTGTGGAATGCAGAGTGCGTTCAGGCTGCACTCCTGGCAGGTCACCACGTGCTTCACATTATTGTCGGCCATCGTCAAGGTTCTGCAGGGATTTGGAGACTTAAGTTGTACATTCCCTGCGCGCATATTGCAATGTTTTCAGGTCCAAACCGGTATTCAGGGTGCCTGTTCAACCCTGAGGGGATATCGCTCACAGTCAGCAGGGGTGTCCAGCCAGTAGCGACCTTCAAACCTGCGAAAGACCGTACAGAATTCAGCAAAATTGAGTAGCTGCCAACAGACACTGTCCGGTGCCCGCCGGCTCCATTCGCCGGTTTGAACCCGGTTACCCGTGGTGAGTCGAATTGTGCCCCGCTTCTCGAGCAGGATGGCGCGGCCGTCGTCAAGATGCAGCACCCGGTCAACCAGTTCTTCCTGCAGTTCAGCCGCAGAGAGGGCGGGTGGAACAGGGTTGCTGATGAGATAGCGGCCTGTCACGTAACGCTGGAAGTGGTCCATGAACTGCTCAGGTGTCCTGTCCAGAATAAGTTCCACATTGCCCGCGGCGCGAATCAGGTCCGCCACCCGCTTGTTGCCGTACTCGTTGAACAGGAACTCCCCCATCAGATACCCCAGTCGACTCGCAAGCGGTGCCTGGTTTAATGCCTCGAGTGTTGGTACCTGGCTCAGCGTAATACAGGAAAGCTGAAAGGGTGAGATGAACTGCCTTGCCTCGTAAGAAGAAATGGCTTCCCAAAGCCAGACGGGTCCATCTGCCATGGCGGGGTTGAGCGTCAGCATGGCTATCTGTGAGAGCCCACGCAACGAGGGTTCAGAGAGCGGCAACCCGGTATAGAGCAGGTTCACTTCCCAGCTGGTACCGTCCCAACGAAGCCTGCCATTGGCGCTGGACACTGTCTGGTTGGCGGTTTGCCTGGTAAAACGCCTTTTGTCGCTGAAAAAGCGCAGTCGCACCCGCTGAACCTCTGCAGACAGTTCAGCAAAGAGCCGTTCAGATTCGCGGGCCAGGGTCAGTTGTACATCGTCCACCAGCGTGGTAGGTACACCTGCCTGCACCTCGTATTCGATATGTGGTGTGCCGAGACAGACGGCAGGCAGCAGCGCCAGCAACGCCCAGGTGAGGAAGGTGTTTTGCCTGGTCACGCGAAACTCCCGGAAAGTCAGCGGTCAGTTTAATCATCCACCGTTTCGCTGCAAGGCAGGTATAATGAGCGACGGGCTATGCCAGATCGTTAGCACATCATTCATCAACATCAAGAACAATCAGGGAGATCCATGAGACTTGAAGGTAAGGTAGCAGTCATTACGGGCGGAACCAGCGGCATTGGCGAAGCAACCGCAGAACTTTTTGTCAGGGAAGGTGCGCAGGTTGTCTTCTCAGGCCGATCGGAAGACAAGGGAACTGCCCTGGTCCAGCGTCTCGGCGAAAATGCCCGCTACGTCAAGGCTGACGTGACCAGTGAGGCGGACATCAAGCGAACAATCGACACGGCAGTAACCACCTTTGGTGGTCTCGACATCCTCTTCAACAACGCTGGCGGGCCGACCGCCGGCACCGTCACTGAAGTTGATGAGGCCATGATCCAGTATGCGATGAGCCTCTTGTTTGGCAGTGTTGTGCTGGGTATCAAACATGCCGTGCCGCACATGGAACAAAGGGGCGGTGGCGCCATCATCAACAATTCCAGTATTGCTGCGATCAGGGATAACCAGGGTGCACTGCTCTACTCAGCGGCCAAGGCGGCGGTGACCCACTATACGAAACTGGCGGGCACCCGACTGGGTTCGAAAGGGATACGCGTTAACACCATTTCGCCCGGCGCAATAGCAACGCCAATTTTCTGGGGTGGCTCAGCCCGGGCCAATACGCTTTCGGACGAGGAGAATGCCCGGAAAATGGCCAAGCTCCAAACCAACCTGGCGCGGGCAACCCCTATGGGCCGGTCCGGTGAGGCGCTGGACATTGCAATGGGCGCGCTTTTCCTGGCGAGTGACGAGGGGCGTTTCGTGAACTGCCACGACCTGGTGATTGATGGTGGCAGAACGTCACTCTTCAATGAGCCCGGCTAACCCCTGAGCAGTCAGCCGCCCCGGTTCGCAACCAGATCATCAACCACGCCGGGATCGGCCAGCGTGGTGGTGTCGCCCAGATTCCCCAGGTCATTCTCGGCAATTTTCCTGAGAATTCGCCGCATGATTTTGCCGGAGCGGGTTTTTGGCAACCCCGGGGCCCACTGAATCACATCGGGTTTGGCGATCGCGCCAATTTCGTCCCGGACCAGGGCCGACAGTTCGTCCTTGAGCGCCTGGGTTGGCGCGACGTCGTGCATCAGCGTCACAAAAGCATAAATGCCCTGGCCCTTGATGTCGTGCGGGTACCCCACAACTGCAGCCTCGGCCACCGCGTCATGGAGGACAAGTGCGCTTTCCACCTCGGCTGTACCCATGCGGTGACCAGATACATTCAACACGTCATCCACCCGACCGGTGATCCAGTAGTAGCCGTCCTCATCCCGACGGGCGCCATCACCGGTGAAGTAGTAGCCCTTGTAGGTTGAATAGTAGGTATCAATACAACGCTGGTGATCACCGTAGACCGAGCGGATCTGGCCGGGCCAGGCCCTTGAAATAGCCAGGTTGCCTGAGCCGGCGCCGTCAATTTCCTTGCCATTTTCATCAAGCAGGACGGGTGTGACACCAAAGAAGGGTCGGGTGGCTGAACCCGGCTTGAGGTCAGTTGCGCCGGGGAGAGGCGTGATCATGATGCCACCGGTTTCGGTTTGCCACCAGGTATCAACAATTGGACAGCGGCCCTCACCGACAACCTCAAAGTACCATTCCCAGGCCTCGGGGTTAATCGGTTCACCTACCGAGCCCAGCAACCTCAGGGCTGAGCGGGACGTGCCTGTGACAAACTCGTCACCCTGCCCCATCAAAGCCCGAATGGCGGTAGGGGCGGTGTAGAAGATGTTCACCCCGTGTTTGTCGCAGACCTGCCAGCACCGTGAGGCGTCCGGATAGGTTGGTATACCTTCAAACATCAGGGTTGTGGCACCGTTTGCCAGTGGCCCATAAACGATATAGGAATGGCCTGTGACCCAGCCAACGTCTGCCGTACACCAGTAGATATCGCCATCGTGGTAATCGAAGACGTACTTGTGGGTCATGGCCGAATGCAGCAGGTAACCTGCCGTGGTATGGAGTACGCCCTTGGGTTTACCGGTTGAGCCAGAGGTGTACAGGATAAACAGCGGGTCTTCACTGTCCATCCAAACAGGTTCACAGTCGGTGGAAGCGGCCCCGGTTGCCTCGTGATACCAGACATCGCGGCCATCGTTCCAGGCAACAGCCCCACCGGTCCGCTTCACCACAAGTACCGTGTGTACATTGGGGCATTGCGCCAGTGCCTTGTCCGTATTGGCCTTGAGGGGAATTGTACGGCCACCCCTGACACCCTCGTCGGCGGTAATTACGGTCTGGCAGTCTGAATCCAGGATACGATCCTCGAGTGACTGTGGAGAAAAACCGCCAAACACTACTGAATGAACAGCACCGATACGGGCGCAGGCGAGCATGGCGTATGCGGCCTCGGGAATCATGGGCATATAGATACAGACCCGGTCGCCCTGCTTGACGCCTCTTGCGCGCAGCACATTGGCCAGTCGGGAGACGTGTTCATGCAACTCGCGGTAGGTGATTTTTGCATCCACACCAGGGTCGTCCCCTTCCCAGATAATCGCCACCTGATCGCCCCGCGTTGCGAGGTGACGGTCAACACAGTTGTAGCAGGCGTTCAGCTTGCCATCGATAAACCATGCCACTTCGCCGCGCTCAAGATTGGCTTTGGAGACAGTACCAAACGGCTGCTGCCAGTCGAGGAAGTCCTGTGCCATGCCGCGCCAGAAATTGTCCGCGTCATTGATAGAGGCATCGTACATCTCGAGATAACGCGTGTTATCGATGTGTGCCCGGGCAGCAACGGCTGCAGGCACGGCGTGAACCCTGTGTTCGGACATCTGTCTCCCTCCTCAAAACAACTTATTTGCGCCTGGCCAGGTAGTCCTGCACCAGTCTGGCGGTAGATGGATCCAGGGCAACGGAATCACTGTCGCCGGAAATCGCCGCGTAAACCGCGTCTCCGAGCTCTTTGCCCAGTTCCACACCCCACTGATCGAAAGGGTTAATGTGCCATATCATCGCCTGGCAGAACACCTTGTGTTCGTACAGCGCAATCAGTGCACCGAGGTTCTCCGGGGTAAGCTTGTCCATCAGGATGGTGTTGGACGGCCTGTTCCCCGGCATGGCACGCTGTGGCCGCAGCCGTGGCAAATCTTCCGTCTGGCTGGTATCCCGGCCCTGCATCAGCGCCTGGCTCTGTGCCAGGCAGTTGGCGACCAGCCAGTCATGATGGGTTTGACGGTTGTGGTGCGGTACCAGGGGCAGGATAAAATCCGTCGATACAAACCGGGTGCCCTGGTGCAGCAACTGATGGAAGGCATGCTGGCCATTGGTTCCTTCGCCACCCCAGATTACAGGGCCCGTCTGGTAATTCACGACCATCCCACCGGTGTTGACAGACTTGCCGTTGCTTTCCATATCAAGCTGCTGCAGGTGTGCCGGCAGCAACCGGAGCCAGTGGTCATAAGGCAGAATCGCGTGACTGTGGGCGTCAAAAAAGTTGTTGTACCAGATGCCCAACAGCGCAAGCATCATGGGCATGTTGTCGGGCCAGGGGGCGTCTTCAAAATGCAGATCCATGGCTGCTGCACCGTCCAGCAGACCCCTGAACGTCTTGAAGCCGTGTGTTATGGCAATAGGCAGACCTATGGCGGACCATAGCGAATAGCGGCCCCCAACCCAGTCCCAGAGCGGCAGGATGTTTTCCTCGCTGACGCCGAATGCTGCAGCGCGCTCAACATTGGCACTAATGGCAATCAGGTGCTTTGCCAGGTCACTGGACGGAATCTTCTCAAGCAGCCAGTCCCGTGCGCTGGCGGCGTTCTGCATGGTCTCAAGCGTTCCGAATGTCTTGGAGGCAATAATGACCAGGGTTGATTCCGCGTCAAGCTGCGTGAGCAGATGGTCAATGTGGTGGCCGTCCACGTTGGCGACATAGTGCGCACGAATGCCGCCTGACAGGTAAGGCGTGAGTGCCTCCGCTACCATGCGTGGTCCAAGGTAAGATCCACCGATGCCGATATGGATAATGTCGGAAATTTTCCTGCCGGTTGCGCCCTGCCATTTGCCCCGGCGAATATCACCTGAGATACCTGACATCCGCTCCAGGGTTTCTGCCACCAGGCGCGCTTCATTGCTGAGCTGCAGCGGGACCTTGTTGGGCCTGGTGCGGAGCAGCGTATGGAGCGCGGGCCGTCTTTCGGTGTTGTTGATCCTGTCACCCAGAATCATTTGCTGGACGCGGTGGGGCAGTGCGTTGGCATCAATCAACTGGGAAAAAAGATTAAGCGTCTCATCGGTGATGTAGTTCTTGGAATAGTCCAGCGTCAGCCCGGCGGCTTCAAGGCGATACCGGTTTGTGCGGTCTGAATCCTCTGCAAATAACTGCATCAGCGAGCGGGATGTGATTCGGGTCTGGTGTGCAGCGAGTGCCTGCCAGAGGCTGTCAGTGGGTCCGGGCATTTTAGATAATCGATGGCTGGGGGTTGTAGTAATGTCGCCCGCGTTTGACTGTCAGCATAAAGCTGACAAGATCAGCAAAGTCCTGCTCGTTGTTGACCAGGTCTATCTCTGTTGTGTTCACAATCAGTAGTGGCGACTTGTCGTAAAAATGGAAAAACCGGGCGTAGGCCTCGGTCAGCGCAACCAGGTATTGCTTGTCAATGAGCTGTTCATAACCTATGCCGCGGAGTGCAATCCGCTCCAGCAATACGGCCACCGGAGCCTGGAGATAAACCACCAGGTCTGGCGTGGGAGCGTCTATCGTCAGGTGTTCGTAGATCTTCTCGTAGAGTGCCATTTCATCGGCATCCAGGTTGATCTCGGCGAACAGGCGGTCTTTCTCCAGCAGGAAATCCGCTACCCTGATGGGGCTGAACATGTCAGCCTGGCGCATTTCCTCCAGTTGTCGAACGCGCTCAAAAAGGAAAAACAACTGGGTCTGCAGGGCGGCCTGGCGCCGGTTCTGGTAAAAGCGCGCCAGAAATGGATTTGCCTCGGGTGCTTCAAGCAGCGTCTCATAATTGAAAGACGCCGCCAATCGCCTTGTAAACGAGGTTTTTCCCACGCCAATAGGTCCCTCGACCGCAATGTACTGGGGTAGTTCGGCGGAATTTTTCAATCAGCGCTCCGGGAAAGCGACGCAACAGGGAGGTAAAGACTACAAGACTTGGGAGCTGCCATAAACAGCCGAAGTTCAGCTGGCGGCCGGACTCTTTCTTCGACGCCGTCGGCGGCGTCTGCCGCCGCTGCCTGCCGCCATCTGTGCCCGGGCCTCCGGGTCACTTTCCTGCTGGTACGCGGTCCACCACTCACCCAGGCCCGGTGCTATCTCACCGCTTTCCTCGCGCAGCAGGAGGAAGTCATAAGCTGCCCGAAACCGTTTGTGTCGCATGGTGGTTTCTGCCTTCTTGGCCTGCTGCATGGGCAGTCGGAATTGAAGGCTCCAGATGTCGCGCATGGGGCCGGAAAAACGTTTTGGAATCGAGGTACAAAGCTGTTGTTCGGCGATGACCTGGGCACCAGCTTCATGACCAGCCGCAATGCTGGTCATACCTTCAGCCAGTAATTTGTTCAGCCGCTGTTGATAAGGATGCCAGAGCAGCGCCGCAAGGACAAAAGCCGGGGTCACGGGTTTACCTTCCTGGATACGCTGGTCGGTACTGCGCAACGCCAGCTGGACCAGTGCCTGGGCACCCGTATCTTCCAGAGCACGCCGGCTGGAGGGAAACAGCCAGCCGTAAAGTTCATAGTTCAGCAGTTCCTCAAACGAGGCTTCCCCGTGACCGTTCATGAACAGCTTGAGGACTTCCTCAAAGAGGCGGGCAGGCGGTATGTCCTGCAGGAGGAACCCCAGCCGGCGCATGCTGGCTTCAACCAGGGGATCAATAGCAAATCCGAGCTTTGCCTTGAAACGAATGGCGCGCAGCATTCTAACGGGGTCCTCCCGAAACCGGTCCTCGGGTTCTCCGATCAGGCGAATGCGCTGGTTTTCTATATCAGTGAGACCGTCCACGGCGTCGACCAGCGTATCGGTTTCGGGCTGGTAGTAGAGCGCATTCATGGTGAAGTCACGTCTATGGACGTCCTCGTCGAAAGTCCCATAGATATTGTCAGACAGGATCATGCCGCCTTCAGAAAAATTCATTTCCGTTTCCACTTCATTGTGGGGTGCGCGAAAGGTCGCGACTTCCACAATTTCCGGACCGTAGCGAATGTGGACAATACGGAACCGTTTGCCGATCAACCTGGCGTTACGAAACAGGTCCCGGACCTCGTCGGGGTGGGCGTCCGTTGCTACATCAAAATCTTTGGGTGACTTGCCCAGCAGAATATCTCGGACGCAACCACCCACAACGTAAGCCTGGTAGCCAGCCTCCGTGAGCCGGCGAATCACCTTGAGCGCACCGAGGCTGATATGGCCCTGCCGGAGCAGTTCCCGGGTCATCTGCCTAACCACCGATTGCGGCAGGTATGCTGCCTTCGGAAGCGGTCCATGGGGGTGCCTTTCAAAACGAGGTTTGGAGGGGAAAAGCTGGCCGCAGACAAGATTTTGCGTTTGGGCATTCTGTCAGTTTGGATGTGGAAAGCGGAATAGTAGCAGACAAATGCGGTAACCAACAAAATCGGGGCTCAGGTGTAGCCAGGGCAGCGGGAGCGGTAAGACATGGGGGTTGCTGGCGAGATCCTGACAAAATGCCGGGCAGAAAGAAAAATGGGAAAACCAGAATTTTCCCATTCAGCGAGCCAGCTTGTTTTTCTTATTATTTCTTTTTCTTCTTGTTATTGGGTGCATCACCGAAGGCAAATGCTCTCGGGGATGCGCGACTGCCCTGGTTTTTTTTGTGCAGGCGCGTTCTTGTTTTTATTGTCTATATAGTAAGCAGATTACGTGCCAATGATCTGTTTCTTTGTAAATCAGTAAGATAGCGTCCTGCAACTCAAACGGACAAAAGGATGTGTAACCTATTGTTACAAATGTTTGTAACCATAAGTAACTGAACCTTAACTGTGCCGCCTGGACCTTTCACGGGGCAGGTTTAATTTCTGGCGTTTTTGCCACAAGGCTTTCCGGCTGATGCCCAGCTTCTGGGCCAGCTCTGTTTCCGTCATGGTGTCCTGGTTCGCAATGACAAACTGTTGGAAGTAGTCCTCCAGGGAGACATGATCGTCCATGGACGGGGAGGGCTGGTTAACGGACTCCGATTCAATCGACAAGAGCTCCGGTGGTATCTCGTGACCCTCGCAGAGGATGACAGCGCGCTCTATGGCATTCTCCAGTTCCCGGATGTTTCCGGGCCAGCGGTAGGTTGAAATCAGTTTCCTGGCCGCAGCGGAAAAACTCAGGCAGGGTTTCCCGAGGTTTGCGCAGTTTTGCTGCAGGAAATACTCGGCCATGGGCATAATGTCTTCGGTACGTTCACGCAACGGCGGCAAGGTCAATTTCACCACGTTCAGGCGATAGTAGAGGTCTTCGCGAAACTCTCCACGTTCAGTCAGTTTCTTCAGGTCGCGATGGGTTGCAGCGATCAGGCGGACGCTGACCTTGCGGGTGGCAACTGACCCGACACGCCGGACCTCTCCTTCCTGCAATACCCTGAGCAGCCTCGCCTGGGCATCCAGGGGCAGTTCGCCAATTTCGTCCAGGAACAGGGTACTGCCGTCCGCGGCTTCAACCAGCCCAACCCGCGAACTGGTTGCACCTGTAAACGCACCCCGCTCGTGGCCAAAAAGCTCGGACTCGATCAGTGTGTCAGGAATGGCAGCACAGTTCAGGGAGATCATCTCGTGTGCGGCCTGAGCACTGGCCTTGTGAATGGCTTTGGCAACCAGTTCCTTGCCGGTGCCTGATTCGCCGAGGATAAGCACATTGGTCCCGGTGGGTGCGACCTTGCGAATTCGCTCGAACAGCTCCTGCATGGGCTTGCAGCTGCCGAGCATACCGTCGATGGGCGGGGCAACAGGGACAGGGTCCTGTGCAGTGCCGACCAGGCTGGTGATGGTGCGTTTGAGCTCCTCGTAATCGAATGGTTTGACGATGTAGTCGGCCGCGCCCAGTTTCATTGCCTCAACCGCAGACGCAACACTGGCGTAGCTGGTCATTACCACAACGGGCACCTCCGGCGCCATGCCGATGATGTCGGTGCCGATTGGTCCGGGTAACCTGAGATCAGTGATGATCAGTGAAAAGTCGGCAAGATTGAACTCGGCGGCCTCTGTGACTGACCCTGCTTCCTTGACCTTGAATGATTGTTTTTCTAAGAATTTTTTGAGGGAGGAACGGATGACAATCTCATCTTCGATGATAAGTATTTTCTTCCCACCCATAGGCACGACGTTCTTGAACTGGCATGGCAACACTAAACTATGAATTCAGGCTTGAAGTCAACAGGTGGAAGCTGGTGGGCTTGTATCCTGCTGCCGGCAAGGAAGCCGTATGGTGACCTGCGTCCCCAGGCCATCACCGGCTGACTCGGCCATAATGGTGCCCTGGTGTTCCCTGATAATGGAGCTTGCGATGGCCAGACCCAGGCCAGTGCCTTCACCGGGCTCCTTGGTGGTAAAGAAGGGCTCAAACACCTTGTTGAGCTTGTCTTCTGCTATTCCATGTCCCTGGTCAGCAATGCTGATTTCAATTCTGTCCTGCTGCTGTTTGCCGGTGATACGCACCACTCCTCCCGGCGAGGATGCATCCCGGGCATTTGCCAGAACATTAACAAAAACCTGCGCCAGCCGTTGTGGGTCTCCCATGACAGAAAGGCTGGCAGGTGTCGAATTCTGAAAGCTTATACCGTGTTCGCTCTGGCTCAGGGACAAAAGATTGATTGCCTCGTCAGTGCACTGGCGAAGGTTGACCGGCACCGAGGGGCGATGGACATCCTGGGTGCCGCCGTGTGAAAAATTGACCAGCGATTGCAGAATTGTGGACACGCGGGCAGTTTGCTCCAGAATCTGGTCAGCCAGTTCGTGGTGCTCCTGGCCGGTCGCTTCCAGGCGCAGATTCTGCGCGAGGCAGGCGATCCCCGTGATGGGGTTGCCGATTTCATGGGCTACACCAGCCGCGAGTTGGCCAATAGACGCCAGGCGTTCATTGTGCATCAGTTGCTGTTCCAGCATATGTTCATCAGTAATATCCTCGACAACAATCACCACGTCGCCTTCAGCCACGGACGGGAGATTTGCAATGGCCGCCTTGTGCAGGTTGAGGAGTAACGGTTTCCTGTCGGTCTTGACGGCGACCTTAAACTGATCGACAGCATCCCCAAAAGCAAAGCTGCCAAGGATCTCCTGCCAGGGTGCCGGCAGGTCGCGCATTGATGAGCCGGTCATCCTGTCGGAATTGATGGCGGTCAGCTTTTGCATCTCCCGGTTCCAGGTGAGGATATGTCCTTCCCGGTTGATCGAGAATACTGCAGTGGGCAGGTCATGGAGAATTTGCCGGTGGTACCGTCGCAGCGCATCAAGCTCCGCCGCAAAGCCGGTCAGGCGAAAGCGAAAATCCTCCAGTCGGGTTTCGATGGCGTGAACGTTCTCGGTGCCCTGTCCAACCCTGGTGTAGGGAATGGTCCGGTGAATGATCCGGTGCGCAATGGTCTGCCCCATGAGGCTCGACAGGCTGGATTCAATACGATTGCGGATCTGTTGCAGGGCATAGGGACGGCTCTCGTCCATGTCGAGCTGCAGATCCGTCAGGGCCTGGCCAACCTCGCGAGCGGCCGCTACAGGGCCTATGGCTGATGCCACGCCACGCTCAATCTCAGACACCGATTGCACGGTCAGTGCACCTCGATAGGGACGTGTAAAAGAGTCCGAAATGCAGTCGTTTGCCGCGCTGATCTCCTCGGCTGAAGAGCGCGTGGCCAGGGAGAAAAAAATGTAGGCAATCGCGTTGACGGTGAGTGACGCTGTTACCGCAAAATGCCAGGCATTCTCGGCGGGTTCATAGAGCCTGGGTTCGTAAAGCAAGGGTGAGGCCGTCAGCATGGTAGAGTAGACAAGGTCACTGACCAGGGGGAAAAACAGGGCTACAAACCATACCAGGTAACCCGCCAGCAGGCCCGCAGCAAGCCCGGCCCGGTTTCCCCGACGCCAGTAAAACGCCCCGACCAGGCCGGGCAGGAACTGCAGCACTGCAACAAACGCAACGATGCCCAGGCTCATGATTTCCTGTCCGGGGTCAAGCAGGCGATTGACTCCATAAGCCAGGAAAATAATGGCAACGATGAGAAGCCGGCGCGTATTGATGACCAGCGCGTAGAAATTGATGCCAGCGACCGGTCTGTAAAAAGGCAGCAGAACATGATTGAGGGTCATGGATGCGATGGCCAGGGTCGACACAATGATGACACCGCTGGTTGCTGCCAGGCCACCGACAAAAGCCAGTACGGTAACTGCGGTATTGTTGCTTGCGAGACCAATGCCAATGGCAAAAAGCTCAGGCGGCGCGTTGCTGCCGAGCCGGATTGCCCCCCAGAGAATCAGGGGCACACAGGCCGCCATGATGAGCATATAGAGCGGAAAACCCCAGCGGGAAGTGTGCAGCAGTTCAGCATCATCATTTTCCGTCAGCAGGATATGGTAAACGTGTGGGAGTGCCACGGCTGCAGCAAAACTCATCAGCAATAGTGAGCGGGTAGCGCCATGGGACAGTTCTGTCTCGTTGGCCATTAGCAGGTCCCGGTTCTGCTCGAGCCATAGCGAAAGTGCTGCGGGGCCGTCAAAGACCCCATAGAGCGCAAAAACAGCAATGCCGACGAAAGCTGCCAGCTTCACCAGTGACTCGAGACCCAGGGCAACAACCAGGCCCTCGTGTTTGTCGCGCGTTGACAGGTGTCGCGCACCAAAAAGAATGGCAAACACGCTCATGGTGATACAGAAAATCACCGCCAGCACGTCTTCGGAAAGCGCCTGGTTTAACAGCAGGAACGTAATTGAAATAGCGTGAATCTGCAGGGCAATCAGAGGCAGCACGCTGACCAGCATGAGCAGGCTCACGACACCACCCACCCAGGGCGCCGGGTAGCGGAACGAAAACACATCAGCCAGTGACCCCAGGTTATGGGCAAGCGCAGTTCTGCCAAGGGAGGCCAGCAGCATGGGTGCCGTCAGGAAAGCGGCACTTGTGCCCACAAAATAGAGGAAGTAGGCGGATCCGTAATGGGCGGCCAGGCCGATGGCGCCATAGAAACTGATTGCACCAGCGAAGACGCCGAGGCTCAACAGGCGGGTAAGGGGATGGCGCGTGAGTGATTCTGGCAGCCAGCCTCTTTCTGTGGCATAGGCAGAGCCGAACAATACCAGCAGGTAGGTAAGCGCAATGGCAAAAAGTAGTGGCGCCGAAAAAGCCATCACTTACTCCGGCCGGTTGCCTGTGTCGTGTTGACCAGCCAGGAAGGCGGCCACAATGAGGGCCAGCCAGAACAACAGGCTGGTATACCACCCGGCAACGCTGTCGGACCAGAAACTCTGGACGCTGGGCGCAAACACAAAAAAACCCAGAATCAGGAAAATGATCGCCCTGTCTATCATCAAGTCGTATCCTGCATGGCAACGGATTCAGGTCTGTAGCCTAAAGGGTAACAGGTAAAAACTGTATAGCCGCGGTGAATTTCAGGCTGGGAAGCAGCTCAGGGAGCGATAGAGAGTCCGGACAACGGCAATCCCGCACAGTTGGGAACACGATCAATACGCCAGTTGTTTATCGCCGTCTCGATCAGTTTGGTAACGGTTGCCGAATTTCCCGGATCGGGCTGACCCAGGGCCAGTAGTGCGCGGCGGAGCAGGAAAACGGCGTCAGCCGGGTCCACTGCCGCAGCATGGGTCTGTTTACTCAGTTTTGCACCATCCGCGCCTGTGATGACCGGCAGGTGCGCGTAGCGCTGGTGGGGCAACCCGAGGCAACTGGCGAGATACACCTGGCGTGGTGTCGATCCAAGCAGATCGGTACCGCGAACGACATCGGTGACTCCCTGAAATGCATCGTCGACAACAACAGCAAGTTGGTAGGCAAACAGGCCATCCTTGCGTTTCACAATGAAGTCCCCAACGTTTTTACTGAGGTTCCAGTGCTGACGGCCGGAGATCCGGTCAATGATACTGATGTCGGTAGCGTCGACGCGGCAGCGAATGGCGTAGGGTGCTTCGGTCTCGTCGAACGATCGACCGCGGCAGCGGCCGCCGTAGATTTTGCCAAGGTCCTTGCGTGTACAGGTGCAGGGAAATGTAAGCTGCATGTCTCGCAACCGTTGCAGGGCATCTCCATAGGCATCAAGCCGCGTACTCTGGTAGAGCACCTCACCATCGTAGTGCAGGCCGAAACCAGTCAGCTGGTCCAGGATAAAACGCGCTGCCGCCGGTGTTTCGCGTGGCGGATCCAGGTCTTCGATACGTACAAGCCAGCGGCCCCCGACGGCACGGGCATCCAGAAAGCTGGCCAGTGCTGCAACCAGGGAACCGAAGTGTAGGGGCCCGGTAGGCGAGGGGGCAAAACGCCCCACATAAACAGGCTTGTCCATGTGGGGCATGAGGTGTTAACCCAGGATTTGTTTTTCCTTGATTTCGTCGAGCGTCTTGCAGTCGATGCACTTGGTTGCCGTGGGTCTGGCCTCGAGGCGACGGACACCAATCTCAATACCGCATGACTCACAGTAGCCGTAGTTGTCCTGGTCAATCAGGTCGATGGTACTGTCAATTTTCTTGATGAGGCGGCGTTCTCGGTCACGGGTCCGGAGTTCCATACTGAACTCCTCTTCCTGTGTTGCGCGATCGGCGGGGTCCGGATCATTGGCGGCTGCATCTTTCATGTAACTGACTGTGCGGTCCACTTCTTCCATTAGCTGGCGTTTCCACGCCATCAGTATCTCGCGGAAGTGGGCGCGCTGTTCTTCATTCATGTAGTCTTCATGTTTCTCTGCGGCATAGGGCTCAAATTCGCCCGGGCCCTCGCTGCGTTTGACAGGCGGCCGGGTGTTGCTGGCTGCTTTGCCGGATTTTGGCGCTGGTGACCTGGCCGACGCGCTTGCAGTGGCCCTGACCTTGGGCGCTGGCTTTTTGTTCGCGGGTGTTGTCGAGCCCTGCTTTGTTGTTGACCTGGTGGCAGTGGCCTTGGGTTTGGCGGCTGCTTTTGGTTTCGCTGCAGTTTTCGGTTTGGCTGCAGTTTTTGGCTTTGCCGCAGCCTTTGGCTTAGCGGGTGCCGCGGCCTTGGTTGCTGCTTTTGATGCTGGTTTGGTGGTCTTCGCTTTAGGCGTTGTCTTTGATACTGCTTTCACCTGTGTTTTTGCCTTCACCTTGGGTTTCGCTTTAGATTTGGCTGCCGGTTTCACGTTTTGTTTGGGCGCCGCTTTTGCTTTAGCCTTGACCGTCGCAGCGGCTTTCGTTTTTTTGGCCGGAGCCTTCTGGACGGTTGCCTTTTTTACTGGAGATTTTTTCGGTTTTGCTGCCATAGATCATCCATTTCGCAGGACTGCGAGGTGCTGTTCAAAATCGAGCAGCGAACGTTACCAGAACATCTACAATTCGCCAAGAGACATTTGGCAAAAATGGGACTGCCTGGCGGGGCCTTTTAGCGGAGTTATTAATGACATCAGCACCAGGAAAGACAACTGGCAGGTACGCTGCCAGACTGCAGGGGATACAGCCGTTCCGGGTAATGAAGTTGCTTGCCAGGGCAGGTGAATTGGACCAGCTCGGCTGTGATGTTGTGCATATGGAAGTGGGTGAGCCTGACTTTGACACACCGGCGGCAATTGTCGCCGCGGGACAGGCTGCCCTCTCGAACGGGGTCACCAAATACACCGCCGCCGCTGGTATCACGCCCTTGCGTGAGGCAATCAGTCAGCATTATGAGACGACTTTTGGGGCAGAGGTACCGGCGTCGCGGATATTTGTGACGGCAGGCGGCTCGGGTGCACTGCTGCTTGCAACCGCCTTGTGTCTTGATCCGGGTGAAGGTTTCCTGATGACAGACCCGGGTTATCCCTGTAACCGCCATTTTCTCACCGCGTTTAACGCCGAAGCCCAGCTTGTGCCGGTGTCTGGCAAGGATGGATACCAGTTGACCCCGGCGCTGGTCGAACAATACTGGCGAACAAATACAAGGGGTGTGCTGCTGGCGACCCCGGCGAACCCGACGGGTGCGGTGGTACCCGAAGCGCACCTGCGGGAGATTGCGGATTTTGTGGCAGCGAAGGGAGGTCACCTGGTGGTGGATGAAATCTATCAGGGGCTCACCTATGCACCGCTGCAGCCGGTCACTGTGCTCCGCGATCTGCCCGGCGCCATTGTCGTCAATAGCTTCTCAAAATACTTTGGTATGACCGGCTGGCGCCTGGGCTGGATAGTGGTGCCAGAGGATGCCATTCTTCTGATGGAAAAGCTGGCCCAGAACCTGTTCATCTGTCCCTCCAGTATTGCGCAACAGGCTGCACTTGCGGCCTTTACACCAGATTCCCGGGCCGTCATGGAATCGCAACGGGCCGCGTTCCAGGCCAGACGTGATTTTTTGGTGCCAGCGCTGCGGCAGTTGGGGTTTGATATTGGGGAATCACCAGCCGGTGCTTTCTATCTTTATGCGGGTTTACCCGACGGTCTTGGTACCAGTGAGTCTTTCTGCCAGCGTCTGCTGGAGGAGTTTTTTGTTGCCGTGACACCGGGTACCGATTTTGGTGACTATCAGGCAGAGCAGCACGTACGTTTCAGCTTTGCCCGGGACCTGGATGTGCTGCGTGAGGGCGTAAGAAGAATTGAAGGAGCACTGGCCGCATGGCGCTAGGCATGGGCGAACTGGGTCGCGGGGAACTGGTGCGACGGTACAAGCGTTTTCTCGCTGACGTGCGGCTTGCGGATGGCCGGATCATTACCATTCATTGTCCCAACACGGGGTCGATGAAAAACTGTGCAGATCCCGGTGACGAGGTGTTTTTTTCGACCTCCACCAATCCCGCCAGGAAATACCCCCACACATGGGAATTCAGTCGAACCTCCCGTGGGCACATCATTGGTATCAACACCCATCGTGCCAATGCGCTGGTCAGGGATGGTATCGAGTGTGGCGTCATTTCAGAGCTTGGCGGTTATGCCAGACTGGCGGCCGAGGTTCGATATGAAAGTGGCCGCAGTCGCGCTGACTTTTGGCTGGGCGGGTCAGATAATTTGCCCGACTGTTTTGTTGAGGTGAAGAGCGTCACACTGCTTGAGTCACCCATTAAGGCCGGGATTGGTTTCTTTCCGGATGCCGTGAGCGAGCGGGCCAGCCGTCATCTGGCTGACCTGCAGCAGGTGGTCCAGTCCGGCGGTCGAGCACTGCTCTGCTTTTGTGTGCAGCACTCCGGGATCAGGGAAGTTCGCCCCGCTGTTCACATTGACCCCATTTATGCGCGAACGCTGAACCTGGCAATTGCCAACGGGGTTGAGGTGATTGCCTACAAGGCACGAATCACCCCGCGGGAGGCGAGGCTGGTGAAAGCTGTGCCAGTGGTGTCGGGTGAATGAAACGCCTGACCCTCCCATTGCTGCTGTTTGTGCTGGTTGCAGGTGCAATTGCTTCACTGTTTGTGGGTAGCACCAGCCTGGACGGGGAGGCGGTTATCAGCGCGATGCTGTCGGGAAGCGCAACTTCGCTGGACCAGGCGATTGTATTTGAAGTCCGTCTGCCCCGGGTGCTGCTTGCCATACTGGTGGGTGCGGGTGTCGCAACCGCCGGAGCCGCTATTCAGGGGATATTCCGTAACCCATTGGCCGATCCGGCCCTCATCGGTGTCTCCAGTGGTGCGGCGCTGTTTGCCGCGGGCGCAATTGTGCTGGGTGCAGGCGGTATTATCCCCGTCTCCCTGGCCGCTTTCCTGGGTGGGCTGCTGGCGACTGGTCTGGTGCTTGAAATTGGGCGGCACGGTGGCAACCTGTCGAGCATGTTGTTGGCCGGCATTGCGATCAACGCCATTGCACTGGCGGGCGTTGGCATCTTTACTTATCTGTCAGATGACCTGCTGTTGCGATCGGTTTCATTCTGGGCACTGGGCAGCCTGAACGGCGCGGACTGGCATAGTGTTGCGGCTGCGGCATGTATTCCCGCGGTGATCCTGATGTTCTACCTCGAGAGCAGGCGCCTGAATGTCATCACGCTGGGAGATGCCGAGGCCCTGCACCTTGGTGTATCGGTCAGCGCGTTGCGCCTGCGCATTGTGATCTATACCGCGCTGGTGGTGGGTGTTGCGGTATCGGTGGCGGGTGTTATTGCCTTTGTGGGGCTTGTTGTGCCCCATCTGGTGCGGCTGTCAGTCGGCTCAAATCATCGCGTCGTCATGCCGGGCGCCGCCCTGCTCGGGGCGATTCTGCTGCTGCTGGCGGATGGCATTGGGCGCACCATCATTGCGCCCGCTGAACTGCCGGTGGGGATCATCACGGCGCTGGTCGGCGGCCCGTTTTTCATCTACCTGATTGTCAGTCACAAGGGAAAACTGGGCATTTGAGTCTGAGAGCAGAACATGTGGGTCTCGTCCGGGGTGGCAAACGACTCGTCGATGGCGTTGACCTGGAAATTTGTCCGGGTGAAATGGTGGCTGTTATTGGGCCGAATGGCGCGGGGAAGACATCCCTTCTGCGACTGCTGTCCGGAGAGCTGGCCTGCGACAGTGGTCGAGTGCTGCTTGATGGTGAGCGCCTTGCCGCTGTTTCCCTGGCTGAACGCGCCCGCCGGCTTGCGGTGTTGCCGCAGCAGTCAATGCTGGAGTTTCCATTCCTGGCAGAAGAAGTGGTCGCCATGGGGCTGACCCCCTGGGGGAGCAGCCAACAAGCCGGGGTTGTGGCTGAGGTGATGGCAATGCTTGGTTGTCGTTCACTGGCCGGCCGGGTTTACACGACCCTGTCGGGTGGCGAGCGCCAACGTGTCCAGCTTGCCAGGGTGTTTGCCCAGGTTTGGACCACACCGGGTTACCTGCTGCTGGATGAACCGACCGCGCCGCTGGACCTGGCACACCAGCTTGTGGTGCTGTCTGCGCTTCGCACCATGAGCAGCCGAGGCGCTGCTGTTCTGCTGGTGATGCACGATATCAACCTGGCTGCGCGTTTTGTTGATCGCCTGCTGCTGCTGTCGCGCGGCACCGCGGCCGCGCTGGGCACACCGGCCGAGGTGCTTGCAGGCGACCGGGTAGGTCAGGCGTTTGGGGTATCAGTTGAGCGGCTGCTCACGGCAGCGGGCGTACCACAGCTGGTTGCCCACCCGGGGCCGGGCACCGATGAATAACAGGTTGAAGCAAACGTCGGGCTTTCTGTTGACCCGACAACTCGACGAGCAGGAGACGCGGCAGGAAATCATCTACTGGTTCATTACCCCGGAGGGTCCGTCCCGGGTCATCATTACGGAACCCGAATCCGTTTTTTTCCTGTCAGTAGCCGAGGCACGTGCAGCTGGCGCAGCACTGGGCCAGGCGCGCCAGGTCCAGGTGGATCTGCAGACTTTTGAGCGGGAACCCGTGGTCGCCTGCTATTTCCGCACCCAGCGACAACTGGCATTGGCAAGGTCAAGGCTGGAGCAGATTGGCATATATCCCCGGGAGGGTGACCTGCGCCCACCCGACCGATACCTGATGGAACGTTTTGTCACGAGTGGCGCCAGCATCTTTGGCGAGCCCGAGGTGTTGCCGGGATTCCTGTCCTTTGTCAATCCACGACTGCAGCCGGCGGAGGTGGCGCCTGATTTGCGGGTGGTGTCGCTGGATATCGAAACCTCCTGGAACGAACACCTGCTTTATTCCATCGCCGTGACCGGCAGGGGCATCGAAAAAGTGTTTATGGTGGGGTCTGTGGACGAGGTGGCGGATCCGCCTGGTTTCCTGGAGCTCCTGCCGAATGAGGCCCGGGTTATTGGCCGCTGTCTTGACTGGCTCGGGGAACTCGATCCAGATGTCATTATTGGCTGGAACCTGGTTGGTTTTGATCTCGACTTCCTGCAGATGCGGTGTGATGCGCTGGGTATTCCCTTCCGGTTGGGGCGAAACGGGGAAGCAGTGCGCTGGCGCCAGCAGGCGGGCGGCCAGGCGAAAAAGTTTGCCCTGATTCCCGGTCGGGTGGCGCTGGATGGCATTGAACTGCTGCGTGCCGCCACCTGGCGCTTCGAGAGCTTTTCGCTTGAGTTCGTCGCAAGGGCGCTGCTGGGTAAAGGCAAGCTGGTGGAAGACGTTGACATGCGTGCGGTGGAAATCCAGCAGATGTACCACAACAACAAGGTGCTGCTTGCCCACTATAACAAGGGTGACTGTGAGCTGGTTGCCGAGGTGTTTGAGAAGACACGGCTGACGGACTTTGCGGTCGAGCGCAGCCGGCTGACCGGGCTTGAGCTGGATCGCGCCGGTGGTTCGGTTGCGGCCTTCGATTTCCTGTACCTGCCACGCCTGCACCGCCAGGGCCTGGTTGCGCCAGTGGTCACTGATCCCTCCCAGGCCGGTGGCCCTGGCGGTTATGTACTTGATTCTGCACCGGGTCTCTATCGACACGTCATAGTGCTGGATTTCAAGAGCCTGTACCCGAGTATCATCAGGACTTTCCACGTTGACCCCCTGGCCCTGGTGCTTGCTGCGGAAGAGCCGGATCCCATCCCGGGTTTCCTGGAGGGCAGGTTCTCGCGCTCGCACTCAATCCTGCCCGGGATCATCGAGTTTTTGTGGCAGGCACGGGATCGCGCCAAGCAGGAGGGCAATGCGCCGCTGTCGCAGGCAATCAAGATCATCATGAACTCGTTTTACGGTGTCCTTGGCACACCTGGCTGTCGTTTTTTTGATCCCCGCCTGGTCAGCTCCATTACCTTGCGCGGCCACGAGATCCTGAAGACAACACGTGATCTCATTGAGGCTGAGGGTTACCGGGTGATCTATGGGGATACCGATTCCGTGTTTGTCCTCCTGCCCGAAACTGTCAGTGCGGAAGGTGCAGACGCGGCGGGCAAAGCCCTGATGAACCACCTGAACCAGTGGTGGCGTGACCACCTGGCGCGTGAGCCGGGGATCAGGAGTTGCCTTGAGGTGGAATATGAGACTCACTTCGAGCGATTCCTGATGCCAAGGGTGCGTGGTTCTGAGAAAGGTAGCAAGAAGCGATACGCCGGCTTGATCCGGCGGGGCGGCGAACACGCACTGGTTTTCAAGGGGCTGGAAACGGTGCGCAGCGACTGGAGCCAACTGGCGCGGGAGTTCCAGCAGGCGCTGTACGAGCGCATATTTCTGGATCAGCCCTGTGAAGACCTGGTGCGGGAAACCGTGGACGATGTACTGGCAGGTCGATGTGACGACAGGCTTGTGCTCCGCAAACGCCTGCGGCGGAAGCTGGACGACTACCAGAAGAATATTCCGCCCCATGTGCGGGCGGCCCGCATGGCAGAGACCGAACGCCGGGCCAGGGGACTCGAAAGCCGGTTTGCCGGCGGTGGCTGGATCGAGTACGTCATGACGGTTAATGGGCCGGAACCACTCGCCTATACGACATCACGCCCGGACTACGAGTTTTATATTGAGCGCCAGCTTGCACCGATCGCTGATGCCATACTCTCTTTCAGGTCTACATCCCTGCGAGAACTGACCGATCGGCAACTGGGGCTCTTCTAGCCGTTCAGTAACTTTCCGTCCGGACGCCGCGATTCAGCGTCCGGCATCAGCCACCCGCCAGAATTTCCCTGATGTTTTCCATCGGCAGACGTGCACCAAAACTCGCGACCAGGGTTGCTGCCGCCCTGTTGGCGAACGCGGCTGCCTGCTCGAACGACTGGCCCTGGCTGAGAGAGTAGAGAAAGGCACCGGCAAACATGTCACCGGCGCCCGTGGTGTCGACGGCCTTCGCCGGCTTACCTGCGACCAGTGAAGTGGTCTTGCCATCGTGTACCAGCGCGCCTTCCTTACCACAGGTCATGGCGACCATGGGGCACAGGGTAATCAGCTTCTGCATTGCGCTTGCCCGGTCATCTGTACCTGTCCAGAGCAAAGCTTCTTCCTCGTTGCAGAAGATCAGGTCCACGCCTGCGTCAGTCAGTTCGTCAAAAGCAGTCTTGAAGTTGGTGACCATGGCCGGGTCAGACAGGGTCAGCGTCACCAGCGTGCCTGCCTCCTGCGCAATCTTCTGGGCGGTCCTGGCGGCCTCAAAAGCCGTGGGTGAGGTGACCAGATAACCCTCGATATAGAGATAACGCGAATTGATGAGAGCAGGCCGGTGGAGTTCTGCGACTGAAAGTTCGGCAGTGATGCCCAGGTGGGTTGTCATGGTGCGCTCGGCATCGGAGGTCACCATCGAGATACACTTGCCGGTAATGCCGGGATCACGGCCACTGTCGAGGTTCGTTTCGACCCCAGCCACGGCCAGGTCATGCATAAAAAAGTCACCGGTTTCGTCAGCCGCAACTTTGCAGCTGTAGAAGGACCGGCCGCCGAACTGGGCGACAGCAACCACCGTGTTGGCCGCTGAACCGCCGCCTGCCTGTTTGATGACCTGGTGCTCGTGTTCTTCTTCAAGCAGCCGGATCAGGCGCGCCCGATCTTCTGCCTCGATCAGTGTCATCATGCCCTTGGGCAATGCGGCCTCGGCGAGGAAATGGTCATCGACCTCATATTCGGTGTCGACCAGGGCGTTGCCGATGCCATAAACGTCATAAGTTGTCATAGGTGCTCCAGGTGTCAGGCCAGTTTCGCAAAGGCTGCCTCAGCAGCGGCCAGCGTCAGGTCAATCTCGGCCTGCCCGTGTGCTGCCGAGACAAATCCGGATTCAAAGGGTGAGGGTGCAAGGTAAATGCCCTGGTCGAGCATCGCGTGAAAAAACGTGTTGAAGGCAGCCGAATCAGCCTCCATGACCTGCGCGAAAGTGGTCACCGGTCTGGTGTCCGAAAAGAAGAAGCCAAACATGCCGCCGGCACAGGTTGTCGCAAATGGAACCCCATGCCGGTCGGCGATCCCCTGCAGGCCATCCATCAACAGCTGGGTTGTGCTGCCAAGCGATTCGAAAAAGCCAGGTACATCCACCAGTTCGAGGGTTGCGAGGCCGGCGGTCATGGCAATGGGGTTCCCGGAAAGTGTGCCTGCCTGGTAGACGCCGCCCAGGGGCGCAAGCATCTGCATGATTTCGGCATTGCCGCCAAAAGCGCCGACAGGCATGCCACCACCAATAACCTTACCCAGTGTGGTGAGGTCTGGCGTGACGCCGTACAGGGCCTGGGCGCCACCGCTGGCAACGCGGAAGCCAGTCATGACTTCATCAAAAATGAGCACCGCACCGTGTTGGGTACAGCTTTCACGCAGGGTCTCAAGAAATCCCGGCACCGGCGGTACCATGCCCATATTCCCGGCAATGGGCTCTACGATGACGGCTGCGATGGAGTCACCGGCGGCGCGGAACAGGTCCCGGACCTGGTCAGGGTTGTTGAATTCCAGCGTTATGGTATGGGCAGCGAGGCTGGCCGGCACACCCAGTGAGTCAGGTTCGCCCAGGGTCAGCGCGCCGGAACCGGCTTTGACCAGCAGTGAGTCGCTGTGGCCGTGATAACAACCCTCAAACTTTACAATCTTGTCTCGGCCCGTGTATCCCCGGGCAACCCGTATGGCACTCATGGTTGCCTCGGTACCGGAGCTGACCATGCGCATCATTGCCATGGAGGGCACCATACGCCTGACTTTTTCCGCCAGCAGTGACTCCAGTTCAGTGGGGGCACCAAAACTCAGACCCTCGCCAACAGCCGCAATCACGCGCTCGATGACGCGGGGATGGGCGTGGCCGACAACCATGGGCCCCCAGGAACCAATGTAGTCAATATAGCGACGGTTATCCTCATCCGTGATCCAGGCGCCCTGCCCTTTTCTGAAGAAAATGGGCTGGCCGCCCACGCGCCCGAATGCACGAACGGGCGAATTGACGCCACCTGGCATCAGTTGCCTCGCCTGTTCAAACAGTTGCTGAGATCGATTCATGAATTAGTCCGACTGGTGCTGGGGGTGCGAATTCAAACATCCCTTGCGGCGGGATTCAAATTTCATCGCTGATAATAGGATTCAATGTCGGCCCTGGTCAGGATGCCGACGACGGAGTCGATCATGGGTGCGGATATCCTGTTCACATAAACCGCCTCCACGCCTTTTGCGTTGATCGCATCCAGTGCTTCGGTCAGCGTCGCCTGTAGGAGGATGGAGGTCACGTCCTTTCGTGTTGCAGGAATTTCACGAAGATCAATCTCCTCACTTTCGGATTTATCGAGGTGGAGTGCCAGATCTTCGGCGCGAAGAATGAAAGCAGGGCCCTTTTCCCCATCCACCAGCAACCAGACGGGTTTGTTCTTCAGCATGGCCCTGGCCTCCTCCCGATTGACAAGCCGTTTCGTCCGGTCGAAGGATCTTGTCATGATGCTGGCGACCGAGGCGCGGTTGAGTGCCATGGAAAGCGGGTTCTGCCGGAATTCCAGCCCCAGTGCTTCCATTCGCATCAGGAAAACCGAACGCAATCCAAAAACCTGGCTGGCAGTAAGGTTGGCAATAATGATCACCAGCATGGCAGGGAGGATGATGTTGGGATTGTGGGTCAGTTCCATGACCGCCATCAGGGCTGCCAGCGGCGCCTGAAGTACCGCGCCCATCATCGCGCCCATACCCAGCATGACGTAGAAGGCGGGAGATGAAGCAGTTCCCGGAAACAGTGTTGATCCAACCAGTCCGAGAATGCCACCTGCCATGGCGCCAATAAACAGTGTCGGTCCTATCACACCTACCGGAACCCCGAGCGCAACCGTGGCCGCGCTGGCAATGATCTTGAAGACGCAGAGTGTGAAGAGCAGTGACAGCGCGATGTCGCCGGCAAGTGCCTGGTCAACGGTGTCGTAACCCTGGCCAAGCACCTGGGGTACAGCCAGCGCGATGGTGCCGGTGACGGTACCGGCCAACAGCATCCTGACCCAGGCCCGCTCGGGTGCGTAGCGGTAGATCATCTGGATGAGCTGAACAAAGACGGCCGCCAGGACGCCAACGGCAATGCCTTCCAGCAGGAGAAATGGAATATCGTAGAGACTGTTCATGGAGACCTGCGGTACGGTAAACGCCGTGGCGCCGCCGTACACCAGCTGTGCAATCAGGGCTGCAGTGACTGCCGCCAGTATGACGGGAATAAAGCCGGCGATGGTGTACTCCATGATGATGACTTCCATGGAAAAAATGACACCGGCAACGGGAGTGTTGAAAGATGCGGAGATGGCCGCGGCTGCGCCACAGCCGACCAGAATCCTGATGCTGTTATTGGGCAGTTTCAGGGCCTGGCCGAGCAGGCTACTGCCCGCCGCACCCAGGTGTACCGCCGGGCCTTCGCGGCCTCCTGACTGACCGGTCACCAGGGCAAGGATACCACCGACAAACTGGATCACAGCGTTGCGCCACGGCAGGTGCCCCTGGTGCCGCGCCAGGCGTTCCATCACGTGAACAACACCAACACTCTGGCTTTCAGCCCGGATGAAGCGCTGCAGTATAGCCAGGGCGACGCCACCAGCCAGTGGCAGAAAGAACAGGTGGAGATAAGGCAGACCCTCGAAGTTTTCATAGTCACCGCCCAGGTAGAGTGACAGTGGCTGTTCTATGAGGGCGCGGAAGGCAATAATGACGATGCCGGTGACGGCGCCGGAAAGTACCCCCAGAATTGCGAACTGGGGTACAGCGTCAATGCTTGCCAGTCGGCGTCTGAACCCGCGTATGGAATAGTCCGAAGGTAATTTCCTGACGACCATCAGTTGGCCCGCAAAATGGATTCGACCGTCAGCATATTCGAAGGACGTTGCAATATCGACACTCGCCCGCTTCCTTCCCCCTTCACCATGAAAAGTGGTTTTCCTGGCATTTCTGTTAAACTTGCGAGTTCGGGAAGTTGAGCAGCTCGGAATGACGGCGGTCAAGGGAAGCAAACAATACCAGATGGTTGTGGTGCCCTACCGACCCTGGTACAAGGCGGGAATTTTCTGCCTGTTTCTCATTGCCATGGCCGCATTCAGCTGGCTGACCTACGAATACGGCATGCGGGAAGGGATTGCGACCCGGGTCGAAGTTGTCAGGGAGCGGGATGAACTGAGTGCCCGTCTGGCCGAGAGCGTCCGTCGCATTGACGAGATGCGCCAGGAAATTGCCGATTTGAAGGTGGGGGGCGAGATCGACTCCAGGGCCACGGAAGAGGTCAGGGAGACGGTTGAAAGCCTGCAGAACGAAATTGCTGAACTGAATGAGGAAATCAGGTTCTACAAGGGAGTCATGTTGCCCAATGTGGAAGACAAAGGGCTCCGCATAGAGCGCCTGGACCTCAGATCGCTGGATGGTGGACGTTACCGGTTCAGCCTGCTGCTGACGCAGATGGTGGAAAAGCACGAGTACATCCAGGGTGGTGTGCAGGTGAATCTGGTTGGCGTCGCAAGCGGCATCGAGGAGACCCTGCCGCTTGATACAGTGAGTGATATCAGTAACAACATCAGGTTCAGGTTCAGGTACTTTCAGAATATTGATGGTGAGTTGACCTTACCGGAAAATTTTGAGCCGCGCGCGGTGACAGTGGTTGCCCAGGCCAATGGCCGGGATGGCCAACGTCAGGAGCGCAGATTTCAGTGGCCCACGGTTGGGGGATAGCCATGTTTGGTAGTAACAGGAGATCAGAAGCAGGCATCACGCTTATTGCGGATAATTGCGAATTGACGGGAGATGTTCACTTCAGTGACCAGCTGCTGGTCAATGGCGTGATCAAGGGCAATGTCTATGCCCAGGAAGGCTCCAAGGCGCTGGTTACGGTCAGCGAAAAAGGCCAGGTGAAAGGAGAAATCCGGGCGCCCAACGTCATTGTGAACGGGAAGGTTTTTGGGGATATCCATTCCGACCGGCACGTTGAACTGGCTGCCAAGGCAGAAGTTAAAGGTAATGTCTTCTACAACCTCATTGAAATGGTCATGGGTAGTCGGGTTGACGGTAACCTGGTTCATGTGAAAGACGTAAACGATGTAAAAGATGTAAAGGAAGGCAAGTCGGTGGCGACCAAACCCGTACCGGCCCCGGCTGCAGAAGTACAGCCAGCGGCCGTCAAGCCAGCGGCTGTAGCCGGCAAGACGGCGGTACCTTGATTACTGGCCAGGTTGCCCCATAGTGTCTATCAACACGCTTTGACAGGTAACTCCGGATTATGAGCACTGTTTCAACATTCACGCCTACACCCCTCAGCTTTTCTGACGCTGCTGCACAGAAAGCCAGGACGCTCATTGCAGAAGAGGAAAATGACAACCTGAAACTGCGTGTGTTTGTGACCGGGGGTGGCTGTTCTGGGTTTGAGTACGGATTCACATTCGACGAAGACCTCGAGGATGACGATACCACGGTTGAAAAAGACGGCGTGACACTGGTGGTTGACGCCCTGTCATACCAGTACCTCGTGGGTGCACAGATCGATTTCAGGGAAGACCTGCAGGGTTCGCGATTTGTCGTGACAAACCCCAATGCATCAACCACCTGTGGTTGTGGCAACTCATTTTCGATCTGAAGCTGTTTGAACGCCTGGTAGTGTGAGGCTGCTGACCGCCCGTAGCTGACCGCCCGTAGCTGACCGTCCGTAGCTGACCGCCCGTAGCTAACCGCCCGTAGCTAACCGCCCGTATCTGCCCCGGGCTCGGCCATTGCATAGCCGGTGTTGCCCGTTATTGACTCGAGTCGGGCGAGGACCGGCAATACCGTCTGGCGGAATCTCGCCAGCTCTGCCTCGGGTACGGGATTGGCCTGTGGCAGTTTGACGGTGCGTGGATTGCGATGCACGCCGTTAACAAGAAACTCGTAGTGGAGGTGTGGTGCAGTCGCCCAGCCGGTCGCGCCAACATACCCGATGACATCCCCCTGGCGTACGGATTTACCGGCGCGAACGCCGTTTGCGAAGGCGGACAGGTGCAGGTATTTGGTGGTGTACTGCTCGCCGTGCTGGATCACGATGTATTTGCCCGATGCATTGTTCTGTCGGGCGATGGTCACCTTGCCGTCCCCTGACGCGAGTACCGGTGTGCCTTTCTTTGCGGCGTAATCAATTCCCCGGTGCGGCATGACCTTGTTGTGGATGGGGTGCAGGCGACGCAGGTTGAAGCTGGAGCTCACGTAGGAAAAATGCACCGGATCACGCAGAAACGCCTTGCGCAGACTGCGGCCTTCTGGTGTGTAGTAGTTCCGGCTGCCTTTTGCGTCGGTGTAAAGAACGGCGTTGTGCGTTTCACCCATATTGACGAACTGGGCCGCCAGGATTGCCCCTTCCTTGACCTTCTCACCTTCAACATAAATGTCTTCAAACATCAGGGAGAAGGAGTCACCCTGGCGCAGGTCCAGCGCAAAGCTGATGTCCCACTGGAAGATGTGGCTGAGCTGCATGATGATATTGTCGGACAGGCCCGCTTTTTTGCCCGCATGGTAAAGAGAAGGGGCTTCGTCCGAGATTGTCGCTGTAGCCCAGGATATGATCACCTCGGGTTCAACAACCTCCCAGGCAGCTTCCAGCAGATTGCCATTGCGGCGCACAACGAGGTTGCGAAGCGCACTCTCCTGATAGCGGAGCGACCGGAAGTTGCCGTCCAGATCGCGCTCCAGGGCCAGACTCTTGCCCGGCATGATCTTCTTCAGCACGCTCACTTCCTTGCCAAGACTCATGATTTCATGTAGCTCGCGTGGCGACAGGCCGGCCCGCTGAAATAGTTTGGACATGTTGTCGCCCGGTCTGACGGCAAGCGTCTGCCAGAGGGTTTGTGGCTCGAGCAGCGGTTCGGGTGCGGCAATGTGGATGGGTGCTTCGGCGACAGTGGTTGCGGCCACCACCATCGGTTCGCTGACCGAAAGTGAGACGGGAATTGTTGTTACCGCCTCACCCTCGTGTTCAGGCAGTGCCGTAAACGCAACCAGTAGCGCAATCGCCATCAAGACGGCAACTTTCAGATGGGATTTCGGATAAGCTTGCATCAAGCAATAACCTGCGCCAAAAATTTATTGTGGTTTGTTACAAAGCACTCGTAACTATATAAAACTGTTGCATTTAATGGAAGCATAGATCCCATCCTCTTCCATACCGTGCCAGGCGGTGTTATGCCCAGTGGTTTGAATTTGCCCGGTGATGCTGTATTTTGCGGCGCCAGCCGGGCCGGCAAGGTTACCTGAGGCACGGCAAAAACGGAACGCCGCGCCCAAGCAGGCCGGAAAGAAATCGACAGGACAACAGGA
This sequence comes from Pseudomonadota bacterium, assembly GCA_047947185.1. Classification (GTDB taxonomy): domain Bacteria; phylum Pseudomonadota; class Gammaproteobacteria; order Pseudomonadales; family Azotimanducaceae; genus JANQJA01. The sequence continues at coordinate 3,055,063 of CP170502.1, read as the reverse complement.
AATGAGTACGAAAAGAGATCTGGTGGCGCATTTGCGGTCCCTCGGGCTGATTGCCCAGGTGAGCAATGAGCCCGGTTTGGCGGAGCATCTTTCTGGTGGCATGCGAACTGTCTACTGTGGATTCGACCCGACCGCTGACAGCCTTCACGTGGGTAACCTGGTGCCGCTGCTGGCGCTCCGGCGATTCCAGAATGCGGGTCACCGGCCCATCCTTCTGGTGGGTGGCGCGACGGGCATGATTGGCGACCCGGGTGGACGCACGGCGGAACGGGAACTCAAGCCGGTGGATGTAGTGAAGGCATACGTTGAGAAAATTCGCGCACAGGCGAGTCGTTTCCTGGATTTTGACAACAACGAGAACGGGGCAATTGTGGTTGATAACGCCGAGTGGACGCAGAGCCTGACGGTCATCGATTTTCTACGCGACATTGGCAAACACTTCAGCGTCAATGCCATGATCCAGAAAGAAGCCGTCAAGCGTCGCCTTGAGAACGAGGAAACTGGTATCAGCTATACCGAGTTCAGCTACGCCATACTGCAATCCTATGACTTTGTTGTACTGAACCGGCGACACGATTGCACCATCCAGATGGGTGGTAGTGATCAGTGGGGAAACATCACCAGTGGCATGGACCTGATTCGTCGCATGGAAGGCAAACAGGCTTACGCTATTACCTATCCGCTGATTACCACCGCTGATGGCACCAAGCTCGGCAAGAGCATGGGAAATGCGGTCTGGCTTGATCCAGAGCGAACTTCCCCCTACAGCTTCTACCAGTTCTGGCTCAACACGGCTGATGCTGATGTGATGCGCTATCTCAGGATTTTCACGTTTCTCGACGCTGCAACCATTGCAACCCTGGAAGCAGCGCATGCCCAGGATCCGGGTGCCCGGGCCGCACACCGCGCGCTGGCGCGTGAGGTAACCGCGCTTGTGCACGGTCAGCAGGGGGTAGATGCAGCTGAACGAATCAGTGCTGCACTCTTTGACAATTCGCTCGACAAGCTGGAGGCAACTGACTTTGCACAACTGGCGCTGGATGGCTTGCCCTCAACGCGGGTCGAGGGAACATCCCTGGGGCTGCTTGAAATTCTGGTCGAATCGGGTCTCGCTGTGACGCCGCGGGGTGAGGTGACCCTGGGACAGGCCAGGAAACTGGTGACCGGCAATGCTGTGGCCCTTAATGGCGAGAAGGTGACCGAGCCGGATCAGGTGCTGGGTCGGGACAATGCGTTGTTTGGCCAGTACCACCTGTTGCGCAAGGGCAAAAAGATCCATCATCTGGTGGTGTTTTCAACGGACTGAAATTCTCTGTGTCCTGATGTTGCCCAAGCCGTTGTAAAAGCGTCGGCCGTGCGTATAATACCGCCCCTCGCGAGGGTCTGTAGCTCAGGTGGTTAGAGCGCATCCCTGATAAGGATGAGGTCGGTGGTTCGAGTCCACCCAGACCCACCAGAATGTGACTTTTCTAAAGGACACATTTCTGGAATGATAGTGTTTCGGCTGGATGCAGATCGGCATAGGGGACAGTGGGTCCTTGGCAGATCGTCAGCAGAAAGCCGGGCACCAATGACTGACAGCCAGTCAGTGTCCCGGGGCCATAGCTCAGCTGGGAGAGCGCCTGCCTTGCACGCAGGAGGTCGGCAGTTCGATCCTGCCTGGCTCCACCAATTCCTTCTTTACCTGTGCGCCGCCAACCGCCCGTTGGCGCCTGCCAGCTTTCATGTTTGTTCCTGTCGCCCCTGTATACGGATACCGGCCCATCGGCCTGGACCTCGGGTCATGCCGTTTGATGGCGGGTCCGTGGCATAATTGCGCCGCAACCCAGGCATCCGGACATTCCATGACAGAGTCCATTCAGGACCAGATAGTTGAGATGGCAGGCGGCGCGCCCGTGCGCTCGGCACCTTCCCTGCTGGCTGCACTAAAAGCGCTTGGGCTGGCTGTGCGCGTGGAACAGGGTTTCCTGCGACTGGTGGAACCGCTGGAACTGCTGGATGCGCAAAAGATCAGGGAATTAATGGTCTCCGGGGCGGCCTGTGAGCCGGTGATCTGCTGGCAGATCGACTCAACCAATACCTGGCTTATGGCGCGGGCTGCACAGCCGGATTTTCATGGGACCGTGTGCCTGGCAGAGCAACAGCTTGCTGGCAGGGGAAGGCGCGGTCGGCACTGGGTCAGTCCGTTTGGCAAGAACATATACCTGAGCATTGGACAGCGCTTGCCGGGTGCCGCGTCGGCGCTGAGCGGGCTCAGCCTGGTGGTGGGCATATGTGTTGTCAGGGTATTGCGCGGCCTGGGGCTTCAGTCCGTTGGCCTGAAATGGCCCAATGATGTCTTGCTCGGTACCGGTAAACTTGCCGGTATCCTTACCGAAATTGCATCGGTCAACCGGGATTCTGCCAGGGTTGTGATTGGTATTGGGGTCAATCTCCGGCTGGACGCTGCCGATCTCGGGCAGATTGACCAGCCGAGTGCGGTCATCGCGGACCAGTTGCCCTGCGAGAGGAACCGGTTGGTGGCTGCATTGCTGGATGAACTCCTGCCCGAGCTGGAGCAGTTTTCACAGCGTGGATTTTCACCCTATCGCGAAGAGTGGGCCGGGTTTGACGTGTTTTCAGGATGTGAGATCAGGTTACTTGGCGCCGACCGTGAGACTCTGGGCATCAATCGCGGCGTGGATCAGCAGGGCAACATTCTTGTTGAAACAGCAGAAGGGCTCGAGGCTTTCAATGCAGGCGAAGTATCGCTGCGACCACGGGATAAGCCGTGAGGTACGTTTTTTTTACCCTGCTGGCGGTGAACCTTGTTTTTTTGGCCTATATCCTTGCCCGGCCCGCCGAATTGGATGAGCCGCCTCGCGTGCCGACTTATCCTGCCGGCGTGGAGCCAATACTCCTTCCCAGTGAGAACAGGGAAGACGCTGCCATGGCCCGGGTGGTCGAAAATCCTTTGGTGCAGAAACAGGTAGATCAGACCGGCTGCCCGGCGATTGGGCCGTTTGAAACGCTCTTCAAGGGCCAGGCGGCCGTTGAACAGTTGTCCGCACTGGAGATACCGGCAGATCTCCGGGCCATTGACCAGCCCCTGGGCGAGAGTGATTACCGGGTGATGATCCCACCTTCGGCATCTCTTGAGGAAGCTTTCCGCAAACTGCGCGAACTGAAGTCCCGCGACATAGAAAGTTATGTGATCACGCAGGGTGCTGACTCGCTGGGTATCTCCCTGGGGGTGTTTTCAACCAGTGGAGCAGCGTTGAACGCGCAGGCGCAACATGAGCGTCAGGGGTATGACACCAGCATTGTTGAAATCCCGAGGCTCGTGCGGGAATTCTGGATCTTTACCAGCGACCCTGACTCGGTGCAGGGGTCACTATGGGAAAACCTGGCCGCGGAGAACGCAGCGCTCAGGCGCCAGCTGATGTCCTGCCCACCACCGGGGTAGCTGCCATGATGCTGGACCCTGCACCAAATTGATTGTCAGGGCCGAGGATCCAACGGGGCATTGCCTGCTCCCGGGATAAACCGGGCCATTTTTGAGCCGCATTCCCGTCATCTTTTCAACTAAGTTCGTCTCTGCCGTTGCTGCGGCGGCCGACTTCCCCTAAAATCCGCCCCCGCGTGCCGCAATAGCTCAGCTGGTAGAGCAACTGATTTGTAATCAGTAGGTCCCGAGTTCGATCCTTGGTTGCGGCACCAGATTCTGATGGCCGGTACCCGGCAGCAGGGCAGCGGTTTTCCTGGCGGCTGGTGCCGCTAGACTGCGACTGGGTGCGTTGGCAGCGCGAGTTAAAGCAGAAAGTGCAGCGGGAAGTTGCCGAAAGAAAGTTGTAACAAGAAGTTGCAGCAATATCGGCAGGTCGGCGGAAGGTCACAAAGAGGGTCAGGCACACGATTTAGAAGAGTCAACAAGAGCGTTCTGGTTCAGGTTTTCAGCTTGCCGTCTTCTGGCGGTCAGCAGGCGAAATGTCTCACGCCAAGGCTTACATCCCATGGATTGTAGGCCGGGTTGGTGTTTCATCCAAATTTCATTTGACATGGCGTCGTGTCGAAGGCAGAATCTAGCGCCTCTTTTTGGAGGGGTTCCCGAGTGGCCAAAGGGATCAGACTGTAAATCTGACGCGCAAGCTTCGGTGGTTCGAATCCACCCCCCTCCACCAATTTTAGGGGTGGATCAAGACGGTCGGGCAGTCGAAGGTGGCGCTCGTTTTAAGGTGGCAGCAGTAATCCTGAGGTATCAAGTCCTGGGGTATCAGGGGAACGGCAAATTCCAGCAGGCGGGGTTTCCAGAAGAATTTTTTGCGGGCTTCAGGGTCGGAAATTTAACGCGGGTATAGTTCAGCGGTAGAACCTCAGCCTTCCAAGCTGATGACGCGAGTTCGATCCTCGCTACCCGCTCCAGAAACATGGCCAGGCATCTGGCCGGAAATATGGGAAGTGTGACGGTTTAATTGCTCATATAGCTCAGTCGGTAGAGCACTTCCTTGGTAAGGAAGAGGTCACCGGTTCAAATCCGGTTATGAGCTCCAGATTAGTTAGTAGCTTTTTTCAACCACGGTGCATCCAACAGCTTCATCGTTTTAAGGAGAATTTTCGAACATGGGCAAAGAGAAGTTTGAGCGGACAAAACCGCATATCAACGTAGGCACGATTGGTCATGTTGACCATGGCAAGACGACGCTGACAGCAGCGATCACGAAGGTGTGTGCCGAGACGTATGGTACCGGTACGTTCAAGGCATTTGACCAGATCGACAATGCCCCGGAAGAGCGCGCTCGTGGTATCACGATTGCGACCTCGCACGTTGAGTACGATTCACCGACGCGGCACTACGCGCACGTTGACTGCCCGGGGCACGCGGACTATGTGAAGAACATGATCACGGGAGCGGCGCAGATGGACGGTGCCATTCTGGTGTGTTCAGCTGCAGACGGCCCCATGCCGCAGACGCGTGAGCACATTCTGCTGTCGAAGCAGGTAGGTGTTCCTTACATTGTGGTGTTCCTGAACAAGGCTGACATGGTCGACGACGAGGAACTGCTTGAGCTGGTAGAGATGGAAGTGCGTGAGCTGCTGGACCAGTATGATTTTCCGGGTGACGACACCCCGATTGTGGTTGGCAGTGCGCTGAAGGCGCTGGAAGGTGATACGTCTGACGTAGGCGTACCGTCTGTGGTGAAGCTGGTAGAGACGCTGGACAGCTACATTCCGGAGCCGGAGCGAGCGGTTGACCGTCCGTTCCTGATGCCGATTGAAGACGTGTTCTCGATTTCGGGCCGTGGTACGGTTGTGACGGGTCGAATTGGCCGCGGCATTGTGAAGGTAGGTGCCGAGCTTGAGATTGTGGGAATCCGACCGACACAGAAGACGACCTGCACGGGTGTTGAGATGTTCCGCAAGCTGCTGGACGAGGGTCGAGCGGGTGAGAACGTGGGTGTACTGCTGCGAGGCACGAAGCGCGATGAAGTTGAGCGTGGCCAGGTACTGGCGGCGCCGGGTTCAATTACGCCGCACACGAAGTTTGACGGAGAGGTTTACGTGCTGTCGAAAGATGAAGGAGGCCGTCATACGCCGTTCTTCAAGGGTTACAAGCCGCAGTTTTTCTTTGAGACGACGGATGTAACGGGCAGCTGTGACTTGCCGGAAGGCACCGAGATGGTGATGCCTGGCGACAATGTGAACATGGCGGTTGAGCTGATAGCACCAATTGCCATGGAAGAAGGCCAGCGGTTCGCCATTCGTGAAGGTGGCCGCACCGTTGGTGCTGGCGTTGTCACGAAAATCAAGGAATAGGCAAGGTATGGGATGACGCGTCGGGTGATGCCCGACGCGACACACCAGCGATAGTGTTCTTGAAGGCCAGTAGCTCAATTGGCAGAGCGGCGGTCTCCAAAACCGCAGGTTGGGGGTTCGATTCCCTCCTGGCCTGCCAGGGTCCTGCAGGCACACATCCTCGATAACACGAAGGTTAAATGAACGCCAAAGTAGAAAATTCGCCCGGTAAGCTGGATCTGGTGATCTGGCTGGTTGTTGTGGCCATCCTGGCCGGCGGTATTTATGCCAACTCTGTTTATGCCTCTGTGGGCGTTTTCTACAGGGCGCTTGTGGGCATTGGCATTGCGGGTGTGGCGGTTGCTCTGGCCCTGCAGACCGAGCGCGGCAAGGCAGCCTGGCATCTGGCCAGGGAAGCGCGGGTAGAAGTTCGAAAGGTGGTGTGGCCAACGCGGCAGGAAACCACGCAGACAACACTGATTGTTGTTGTCGTAGTCGCACTGGTAGCGCTTTTGTTATGGGGTCTGGACTCCGGTCTCAGCTGGGGTATCCGGTCCGTTATAGGCTAGGAGAAGGTTTTGAGTAAGCGTTGGTACGTTGTGCATGCCTATTCCGGCTATGAAAAGCAGGTAATGCGGGCGCTACAGGAGCGCATCAACCTGTCGTCGATGGAAGACAAGTTTGGTGAGGTCATTGTCCCGTCGGAAGAAGTGGTTGAGATGCGGGCGGGCAAAAAGCGACGCAGCGAGCGGAAGTTTTTCCCAGGGTACGTCCTGGTTGAAATGGAGTTGGATGAAGATACCTGGCACCTGGTCAAGGAAACGCCACGGGTTCTGGGTTTTATTGGTGGCAAGGCAGACAAACCGGCACCCATTTCAGACGCGGAAGCCAACGCTATTCTCCAGCGTGTCCAGGCCGGCAGTGAACACGTCACACCGAAGACCGTGTTTGAACCGGGCGAACTGGTCCGGGTGATAGATGGGCCTTTCAACGACTTTAACGGGGTTGTCGAAGAGGTCAATTACGAGAAGAACAGGCTGCACGTGGCAGTCACGATTTTTGGTAGGTCCACACCCGTTGAACTCGATTTCGGCCAGGTCGAAAAGGGTTAGACAGGCAGGTCAATAAAGCAGGGCTGCTATCCCGCCAGATAACAGCCCATAGCGGGGACCCTGAGTAGAAACTTGTGTTTTGGGTTTTGAAAAGGGGCTTGAACCCAAAGGAGCAAAAAAATGGCAAAGAAGATTGATTCGTATATCAAGCTGCAGGTTCCTGCAGGCAAAGCAAATCCGAGTCCACCGGTTGGCCCGGCCCTGGGTCAGAAGGGCGTCAACATCATGGAATTCTGCAAGGCGTTTAACGCCGAAACCCAGTCCATGGAAGAAGGTTTGCCCGTCCCCGTGGTAATCACGGTATACGCAGACAAGAGCTTCACCTTTATCAAGAAGACACCCCCGGCGGTAATCCTGTTGAAGAAGGCTGCAGGGATCTCCAAGGGTAGCCCAACGCCGCACACCTCCAAGGTTGGCAAGGTGACACGCGCCCAGCTTGAAGAAATTGCGACGCAGAAAATGCCCGACCTGACCGCAAAAGACATGGATGCGGCTGTAAGGACCATTGCCGGCAGCGCACGTGCGGCAGGTATTGACGTTGAGGGGGTAGTATAAATGGCCAGATTATCCAAGCGGGTTCGGGCGTTCAGGGAAAAGGTTGAGCCGGGTAAGGCTTATTCGATCCAGGAAGCGGTTGCGCTCCTGAATGAACTCTCCAGTGTCAAGTTTTCAGAATCGATGGATGTCAGTGTCAACCTCGGCGTTGACCCCAGGAAATCCGATCAGGTTGTACGTGGCGCAACTGTGCTGCCCAATGGCACCGGCAAGGATGTCCGCGTGGCGGTTTTTGCCCAGGGTGATAATGCCGAGGCGGCAACAACGGCTGGTGCAGACCTGGTGGGTATGGACGATCTTGCTGCTTCGATCAAGGGCGGCACGCTGGATTTTGATGTGTGTATCGCAACCCCGGACGCCATGCGCGTGGTCGGCCAGCTTGGCCAGATTCTGGGCCCCCGCGGCCTGATGCCAAACCCGAAACTGGGCACGGTCACTACCGACGTAGCAGAAGCGGTGCGTAATGCCAAAGCCGGGCAGGTCCGTTATCGCACCGACAAGAATGGCATTGTGCATGGCGCCGTCGGGAAAGTCGGATTTGAAGCGACAGCAATCAAGCAGAACGTTGAAGCGTTGCTCGTTGATCTGAAGAAAGGTAAGCCGGCATCGGCTAAAGGTACCTACGTCAAGAAGATTGTACTGTCTACAACCATGGGTGCCGGTATTCCCATCGACCAGGCATCGCTGGAATTCTAGAGCTGGATTTCCAGGACCTGAATGCCAGGGCTGGATTTCCACGAGAGGAGCGAAAAGAACTTTGGGGACCCGGCGCAAGCCGGGACTCGTCAAAGACCGCAGGTCCGGTCGGTTACGCGGCCGGTTAAGTTTAGGTTTAAGGCCTGCGCAGACGGTGAACCCGATTCATTTGTTGGATCCTATCGCCGTAACAAGGCGTCTGCCAGGGAGATTCCCGGGACAGACATTTAAGAAGTCGACACAGGAGTAACACTTGTGCCAATAGGACTTAAAGAGAAACAGGCGATTGTTGCTGAAGCGAACCAGGTCGCAAGCACCGCACTCTCTGCTGTCCTGGCTGACTATCGTGGCGTATCGGTATCCGGTATGACTGAGCTGCGAAAACAGGCCAGGGAACAGGGTGTGCATGTGCAGGTGATCCGGAACACCTTGGCAAAGCGCGCTTTTGCAGGCACGGAATATGAGTGCCTGACGGAAGTATTGCTCGGTCCGAATGTCATAGCATTTTCACTCGAAGATCCGGGCGCTGGCGCCAGGGTGTTCAAGGATTTTGCCAAGGCAAACGCAAAGTTTGAGGTGAGAGCCTTGAGCGTGGGTGGCAAATTGCTGCCCGCCGAGCAGATTGATGCGCTGGCCAAGTTGCCGACCCGGGAAGAAGCGCTGTCTATTCTGATGGCAGTGATGATGGCGCCCGCAACCAAACTGGTGCGTACGCTGAACGATATCCCCGGCCGGGTGACCCGCGTGGTTGCTGCCGTTCGTGACCAAAAGCAGGAAGAAGCCGCTTAACCTTTAATTTAATGGAGATAGGACTCATGTCTTTGTCAAAAGATGATGTTTTGAACGCAATTGCTGAAATGACCGTCATGGAAGTGGTCGAGCTCGTGGAAGCAATGGAAGAGAAGTTTGGCGTGTCTGCCGCCGCTGCGGTTGCTGCGGCACCTGTGGCTGCTGGTGGTGATGCCGGCGCGGCAGTGGAAGAAAAAGATGAGTTTGAAGTTGTGATCACCAGTGCTGGTGAGAAGAAAGTCAACGCCATCAAGGTTGTTCGTGCAATTACGGGTCTTGGTCTGAAAGAAGCCAAGGCGCTGGTTGACGAGGCACCGTCCACCGTCAAGGAAGGTGTTAACAAGGCTGACGCAGAAGATATCAAAAAGCAGCTCGAAGAAGCTGGTGCAACTGTGGAGCTCAAGTAATCCAGGAACTGTCTTGGAAGAAATTGCAGGAACACAGGCTGGCGGCCCCCGGGTCGTCCAGCCCTTTTGCGTCTGATTTTTGCGGAACTTTCCGCAGCAAAAAATCGAAATGATCTAGCCCGGAGGCATTAATGGCCTATTCATATACAGAGAAGAAACGCATTCGAAAGGATTTCGGCAAGCTGCCGCGTGTCATGGACATTCCGTACCTGCTCGCGATTCAGGTCGAGTCCTATCGTGAGTTCCTGCAGGAGGATATTTCCACCGAGGAACGCATTGAGCGGGGTCTGCATGCAGCGTTCAAATCCGTTTTTCCCATACAGAGCTATTCGGGAAGTGCGGCACTCGAGTATGTCAGCTACAAGCTGGGGAGGCCGGTGTTTGACGTCAAGGAGTGTCAGCTCCGCAGCGTCACCTATGCAGCACCGCTGCGGGTTAAGGTCAGGCTGATCATTTACGACAAGGATTCCTCCAACAAGGCCATCAAGGACATCAAGGAACAGGAAGTCTACATGGGCGAAATCCCGCTCATGACCGACAACGGTACCTTTGTTATCAACGGTATCGAGCGTGTGGTCGTTTCCCAGCTGCACCGTTCGCCGGGCGTTTTCTTTGACCATGACAAGGGCAAAACCCACTCAAGTGGCAAGCTGCTTTACTCTGCCCGCGTGATCCCGATGCGGGGTTCCTGGCTGGACTTCGAGTTTGACCCCAAAGACTGTGTGTTTGTGCGGATTGACCGTCGTCGCAAGCTGCCCGCCACGGTGCTGCTGCGTGCGCTGGGTTACAGCTCCCAGGAAATACTGGAAGCCTTTTTTGATAACGACACTTTCCATATTGTGGAAGAGGGATACAAGCTGCAGTTGATTGCTTCGCGCCTGCGGGGTGAAACGGCGAGGTTTGATATCGCTGATCCCGAGGGTAACCTGATTGTGGCGGAAGGTACGCGTATTACGGCGCGCCATATCCGGGACATGGAGAAGGCAAACCTGGAACTGCTCGATGTTCCGGTTGAGTATGTCTGCAACCACCGGCTTGCCCAGGATATTGTTGATGAAGCGAGCGGCGAGATTATTGTCCACTGTAACTCCCAGCTGACCGAAGAAGTCCTGGAGAAGTTGCGCGAACTTGGCCTTGCGACCTTCCAGACAATCTACACCAACGACCTCGACTGTGGTCCTTTCATGTCTGATACGCTGAATGTGGATCCGACAACCAACCGCCTGGAAGCGCTTGTTGAGATTTACCGGATGATGCGTCCCGGTGAACCACCAACCAAAGAAGCTGCCGAAAATCTTTTCACGAACCTGTTTTTTGCCCCCGAGCGTTATGACCTGACGGCTGTTGGTCGGATGAAATTCAATCGCCGGCTCGGTCGCGAGGAAGAGACCGGTGAAGGTGTGCTGTCCAACGATGACATCGTTGATGTAGTTCGCTGCCTGATTAATATCCGAAACGGCAAGGACACGGTTGACGACATTGACCACCTGGGTAACCGGCGCATTCGCAGTGTTGGCGAAATGGCTGAAAATGCCTTCCGCCTTGGCCTGATCCGGGTAGAGCGGGCAGTAAAAGAACGTCTGTCGCTTGCCGAGTCTGAAGGCCTCATGCCCCAGGACCTGATTAACGCCAAGCCGGTTGCGGCGGCGGTCAAAGAATATTTTGGTTCTGCCCAGTTGTCACAGTTCATGGATCAGAACAACCCGCTGTCTGAAGTTACCCACAAGCGCCGGGTTTCTGCCCTGGGCCCGGGCGGCCTCACGCGTGAGCGGGCGGGTTTTGAGGTGCGCGACGTGCACCCGACCCATTACGGCCGGGTTTGTCCCATTGAGACGCCGGAAGGCCCGAATATTGGCCTCATTAATTCACTGGCAGCTTATGCGCGTACCAACCACTATGGTTTTCTCGAAAGCCCCTATCGCCGTGTGGTCGAAGGGCGTGTGACCGACGAAATTGAGTACCTGTCGGCTATCGTCGAAAGCGACTACGTGGTGGCGCAGGCCAGCGTCCCGGTGGATGAGAATGGCTATATTGTTGATGACCTGGTTGATGTGCGGCACCAGGGTGAATTCACCAAGGCAGCCAGGGAGAGTGTTAACTTCATGGACGTGTCGCCGCAACAGGTTGTGTCCATTGCGGCATCGCTGATCCCTTTCCTGGAGCATGATGATGCCAACCGCGCTCTGATGGGCTCGAACATGCAGCGGCAGGCAGTGCCCACCCTGCGTTCAGAAAAGCCGCTGGTGGGTACCGGCATGGAGAGCATCGTCGCCCGCGACTCAGGCGTCTGTGTGGTGGCAACCCGGGGTGGTCGGGTGGAAACCGTGGATGCTGCGCGTATCGTAATTCGCGTGAATGACGAGGAGACCGCCAGTGGTGAGGCCGGTGTTGATATCTACAAGCTGACCAAATACACGCGCTCCAACCAGAATACCTGTATCAACCAGAAGCCACTGGTCAAGCAGGGTGATGTCATTGCCCGTGGCGACATCCTGGCTGACGGCCCGTCGATCGATATGGGTGAACTGGCCCTCGGGCAGAACTGTCGTATCGCCTTTATGACCTGGAACGGTTATAACTTCGAAGACTCCATCCTGATTTCCGAGCGGGTGGTCAAGGAAGATCGTTTTACGACAATCCACATCCAGGAGCTAACCTGTATTGCCCGCGACACCAAGCTGGGTAGTGAAGAAATCACCTGTGATATCCCCAACGTGGGTGAAGGTGCACTGTCCAAGCTGGATGAGTCGGGAATTGTCTATATCGGTGCTGAGGTCAATGCCGGTGATATCCTTGTGGGCAAAGTGACGCCCAAGGGCGAAACCCAGCTGACACCGGAAGAAAAGCTGCTCCGCGCAATTTTTGGTGAGAAAGCCTCTGACGTGAAAGATACGTCCCTGCGCGTGCCCAGCAGCTACAACGGTACGGTGATTGACGTGCGTGTGTTTACCCGTGACGGCATCGACAAGGACCAGCGTGCGCTCGAAATTCAGCGCTCGGAACTGGAAGATGTACGCCGGAATATCGATGAGGAATACCGCATTATCGAAACCGCCACGTTTGAGCGCCTGGCCGATTCGCTGGTCGGCGGTGCAGTCATTGCCGGTCCCAAACTCAAGAAAGGTGACAAGATTACGGCAGCTTACCTCGCTGAACTGCCGCGCGAAGACTGGTTCAAGATCCGAATGGATGCAGATGAACAGAATGAGCGCCTGGCGGCGGCTGACGAAAGGCTGCGCGAGCGTCGCAAGGAACTTGACGAGCAGTTTGATGAGAGCAAGCGCAAGCTGGAATCAGGTGATGACCTGGCACCCGGTGTCCTGAAGATTGTCAAGGTTTACCTCGCAATCAAGCGCCGCATCCAGCCTGGCGACAAGATGGCCGGCCGACATGGTAACAAGGGTGTTATCTCCGTGATCAAGCCGGTTGAAGACATGCCGTTTGACGAAAACGGTGAGCCCATTGATATTGTGCTGAACCCGCTGGGTGTGCCAAAGCGCATGAACGTCGGCCAGATCCTGGAAACCCACCTCGGCTGGGCGGCACATGGGCTTGGCCTGCGTATTGGCGAAATGCTCGATGAACAGCGCAAGGTTGCAGAAATTCGCGAGTTCCTTGGGAAGGTGTACAACACCAGTGGTCGAATGGAAGATCTCGATTCGCTCTCTGATGATGAGATCCTCGAGATGTCGAACAACCTGCGCGCCGGTGTACCCATGGCAACCAGCGTGTTTGATGGTGCCAATGAGGCAGAAATCAAGGAAATGCTGGATCTCGCTGGCCTGCCACGCGACGGCCAGTGTGTGCTCTATGATGGTACAACCGGCGAGAAGTTTGACCGTCCGGTTACCGTCGGCTACATGTACATGCTGAAGCTGAACCACCTGGTGGATGACAAGATGCATGCGCGTTCCACCGGTTCATACAGCCTCGTGACCCAGCAGCCGTTGGGCGGCAAGGCCCAGTTCGGTGGCCAGCGGTTTGGTGAGATGGAGGTCTGGGCGCTGGAAGCTTATGGTGCGGCTTACACCCTGCAGGAAATGCTGGCGGTCAAGTCGGACGATGTGCATGGCCGGACCCGGATGTACAAGAATATTGTTGATGGTGACCACCGTATGGAGCCCGGCATGCCGGAATCTTTCAACGTGCTGGTCAAGGAGATCCGTTCACTCGGTATCGACATTGAGCTGGAGAATGACTGACGCCGGTTGGCGCGAGTCAGCGAACAAGACAGCTCATTTGAGATAAAGCAGTTAATAGAGGCGGGCATTGGCCCGGTGGAGGAAAGACTTGAAAGATCTTCTAAACATACTCAAGGCGCAGGGACAGTCTGATGAGTTCGATTCGCTTCGAATCGGGCTCGCGTCCCCCGAGATGATCCGCTCCTGGTCCTATGGTGAAGTCAAAAAGCCGGAGACGATCAATTACAGGACCTTCAAGCCAGAGCGCGACGGCCTGTTCTGCGCGAAGATCTTTGGCCCGACCAAAGACTACGAGTGCCTGTGCGGCAAGTACAAGCGCCTCAAGCATCGTGGTGTGATCTGTGAAAAGTGTGGTGTGGAAGTTGCGCTGGCAAAAGTCCGGCGTGAGCGTATGGGCCATATTGAGCTCGCCAGCCCGGTTGCGCATATCTGGTTCCTCAAATCATTGCCTTCGCGTATTGGCCTGCTGATGGATATGACCCTGCGTGATATTGAGCGGGTCCTGTATTTTGAATCTTTTGTTGTGACTGACCCTGGCCTCACGACGCTCGAGAAGCGCCAATTGCTGACGGACGAGCAGTACTATGAGGCGCTGGAAGAGTTTGGTGACGAGTTTGAGGCCAAGATGGGTGCTGAAGCCATTCAGGACCTGATGAAAGACATGGATGTTGTGGAAGAAATCGCAACCATCCGTGAGGAACTGCCCCAGACCAACTCTGATACCAAAATCAAGAAGCTGACCAAGCGGCTCAAGCTGATGGAAGCATTCCAGCAGTCAGGCAATCGCCCCGAGTGGATGATCCTGAATGTGTTGCCCGTGTTGCCACCAGATCTTCGGCCGCTGGTTCCGCTGGAGGGTGGCCGGTTCGCCACCTCCGATCTGAATGACCTGTATCGTCGGGTGATCAACCGGAACAATCGTCTGAAGCGCCTGCTGGATCTGGCCGCGCCCGACATTATTGTCCGTAACGAAAAGCGGATGCTGCAGGAAGCAGTAGATGCCCTGCTTGACAATGGCCGTCGCGGCCGCGCCATCACCGGCACCAACAAGCGTCCGCTCAAATCACTTGCTGACATGATCAAAGGCAAGCAGGGCCGCTTCCGTCAGAACCTGCTGGGCAAACGGGTCGATTACTCCGGGCGTTCAGTGATTGTGGTGGGTCCCAGCCTGCGACTGCACCAGTGTGGTCTGCCGAAGAAAATGGCGCTTGAACTCTTCAAGCCGTTCATTTTTGGCAAGCTGGAAGCGCGTGGTCTTGCGACCACCATCAAGGCGGCCAAGAAGATGGTTGAGCGGGAAACGCCGGAGGTATGGGACATCCTCGCTGAGGTGATCCGCGAGCATCCGGTGCTGCTGAACCGGGCGCCGACCCTGCATCGTCTGGGTATCCAGGCGTTTGAGCCGGTGCTGATTGAAGGCAAGGCCATTCAGTTGCACCCCCTGGTCTGTACAGCCTACAACGCAGACTTCGATGGCGACCAGATGGCTGTACACGTTCCGCTGACCCTGGAAGCCCAGCTGGAAGCGCGGGCATTGATGATGTCGACCAATAACGTGCTGCTGCCGGCTGACGGTGAACCTGTCATTGTTCCTTCACAGGACGTGGTGCTCGGTGTCTATTACATGACGCGAGAGCGTGTTAATGACCTGGGTGAGGGAATGCGCTTTGCAGATGTGGAGGAAGTCTCGCGTGCCTATCGGGCAGGCAAGGTTGGCCTCCAGGCCCGCGTCAAGGTTCGTGTGAAGGAAACCATCAAGGACGAAGATGGAGAGTTCTTTACGCGTCGTGAAGTCAAGGATACGACAGTTGGCCGGGCGCTGCTGTATGAAATTGTGCCAGACGGCATTTCATACGATCACGTTAATGCCACCCTGGGTAACAAGGACATCTCCCGACTGATCAACATCTGCTATCGCACGGTGGGTCTGAAGGAAACGGTGATTTTTGCTGACCAGCTCATGTACATGGGGTACGAGTATTCAACACGTTCGGGTTCTTCCATTGGCGTTGAAGATTTTGTGATTCCCAAAGAGAAAGCGTCGATCATTGGGCGTGCGGAAGACGAGATCCGGGAAATTGAGTCCCAGTTTGCATCCGGTCTCGTGACCCAGGGTGAGAAGTACAACAAGGTGATTGATATCTGGACCCGTGCCAATGACCAGGTGGGTGCCGCCATGATGGATACCCTGTCGAAAGAAACGGTCAAGAACAAGGACGGTGAAGACGAGGAGCAAAACTCCTTCAACAGCGTCTGGATGTACTCGGATTCCGGTGCCCGGGGCTCCCCCGCACAGATCCGGCAGTTGTCCGGTATGCGCGGATTGATGACCAAGCCGGACGGCTCCATCATCGAAACGCCCATTACCGCAAACTTCCGCGAAGGCCTGTCGGTGATGCAGTACTTCATCTCCACCCACGGTGCCCGGAAGGGACTTGCTGATACCGCGCTCAAGACGGCCAACTCGGGTTACCTGACCCGGCGTCTTGTCGACGTGGCGCAGGATCTTGTGATCACCGAGGTTGATTGTGGTACCGACGAAGGCCTTGTGATGACCGCGGTCATTGAAGGCGGTGATGTGGTAGAGCGACTGGGTACGCGGGTACTGGGTCGGGTTGTGGCAAAAGATGTCTTCAACGCCGCGGGTGACGACGTGGTCATTCCGGCGGGCACCATGATAGATGAGAAGTGGGTATCCCAGTTGGAGGAACTCGGGGTTGATGAAATCCTGGTTCGTACCCCCATCTCCTGCAAGACCCGCTACGGTATCTGCAGTCACTGTTATGGTCGTGATCTGGGCCGCGGCCATCTTGTCAACATTGGCGAGGCGGTAGGTGTTATTGCGGCGCAGTCAATCGGCGAGCCGGGTACCCAGTTGACCATGCGCACCTTCCACATTGGTGGTGCGGCCTCGCGGGCAACGGCGATCGACAATGTCCAGGTCAAGCACACGGGTAAAATCCGTTTGCACAACCTGAAGACCATTGAGAAAGCCAACGGTGAACTGGTAGCAGTCTCCCGTTCCGGGGAAATTGCGGTTGCCGAGGAAGATGCCGGGCGCGAACGCGAGCGCTACAAGATTCCTTATGGTGCCGTGATCAAGAAGGGTAACGATGAACGGGTAGAAGCAGGCGAAGTGGTTGCTACCTGGGATCCGCATACCCACCCGATTGTCACCGAGGTGGCCGGTCTGGTGGTCTTTGAAGGGATGGAAGAAGGCATTACGGTTCGGCGTCAGACAGATGAACTGACCGGCCTTTCCAGCATCTCGATCATTGATCCCAAAGATCGACCCAGCTCAGGCAAGGATGTAAGGCCGGCCGTACGACTGGTGGATGAGAATGGTGAAAGCCTGCTTCTCGCTGGTACCGATGTGCCCGCGCACTACTTCCTTGAGCCTAATGCCATTCTGTCGCTGGAAGATGGTGATCACATCGAAATTGGTGATGTTATTGCCCGTATTCCTCAGGAAGGCTCCAAGACCCGGGACATCACCGGTGGTCTGCCTCGTGTTGCTGACCTGTTTGAAGCAAGAAAGCCAAAAGACTCGGCTGTTCTGGCAGAAATCAGCGGTACGGTCAGTTTCGGCAAGGAGACAAAAGGCAAGCGGCGCCTGATTATCACCCCGCAGGATACGAGCGAGTTGCCGCCGGGAGACGATCACTACGAGGTATTGATTCCCAAATGGCGTCATATGACCGTGTTTGAAGGTGAACATGTGGAGAAAGGGGAAGTGGTTTCTGACGGCCCCGAAAACCCGCATGACATCCTGCGCCTGAAAGGTGTCAACGCGTTGGCGAACTACATCGTCAAGGAGATCCAGGACGTTTATCGCCTGCAGGGTGTTGGCATCAATGACAAGCACATTGAGGTCATCGTGTGCCAGATGCTGCGCAAGATTGAGATACTGGACCCCGGTGAATCTGCAATGATCAAGGGTGAACAGATGGAGTACGTCAGGGGCCTCGAGGAGAACGAGCGGCTGGCGGCGGAAGGCAAGCAGCAGATGAAAGTAGAGCGTGTATTGCTGGGGATCACCAAGGCAGCGCTCGCAACGGAATCATTTGTGTCTGCTGCGTCCTTCCAGGAAACCACGCGGGTCCTCACCGAAGCTGCGGTAACCGGCAAGCGTGATTACCTGCGAGGTTTGAAAGAAAACGTGATTGTGGGTCGACTGATCCCGGCGGGTACAGGTCTCAAGTACCATGAGGACAGGAAACGCAAGCGCGAAATGGGCAGCGAGGATCGGCCCACAGTGAGCACCGCTGATGTAGAAGCTGCGCTCTCAGAGGCGCTGAGTTCAAGCGGGGAATCCTAGGACCAGTACCAAAAAAGAGCAGCAGGCGCACATTTGCCGGCTTGACTCGGAACCGGGCGATCATTAGAATTCGCCCTCCTTGATTGGCGGGGTCCTGTGGGCCCCGTCATTTTGTATAAGAAAGTGGAGTTAACGATTTATGGCAAGAATCAGCCAGTTGGTTCGAAAGCCGAGAAAGCGCAAAGTGGTCAAGAGTGACGTGCCTGCGCTGCAGTCCTGCCCGCAAAAGCGTGGGGTCTGCACCAGGGTCTATACAACTACACCCAAGAAGCCCAACTCAGCGCTGCGCAAGGTTTGCCGGGTTCGTTTGACCAATGGCTATGAGGTGACCTCGTATATTGGTGGGGAAGGCCATAACCTGCAGGAACACTCCGTGATCCTGATTCGGGGTGGTCGGGTGAAGGACTTGCCAGGTGTTCGTTATCACACGGTGCGTGGCACCCTGGATGCAACCGGTGTCAGTGATCGTATGCAGGGTCGCTCCAAGTACGGTACCAAGCGGCCGAAGAGCTAGGCGCCGGGTTGAGTTGGATCAGTTAGATTAAGAAGGCGGGTAATCCCGCCAGTTTCTGGGTCCCGTTGGCGACTCAGAGTAAGGCCAGGTCATTGGATCCTGGGTAACCTGAAGCAAAAGGAAAAGCGTTATGCCTCGTCGTCGAGTCCCGGAAAAGCGGGTCATTATACCCGACCCCAAATACGGTAATGCCACCCTCGCCAAGTTCATGAACCATGTGATGGTCAGCGGCAAGAAAGCGGTTGCCGAGCGAATTGTCTATGGCGCACTTGATCGTATCAAGGATCGCCAGGGTGGTGATCCCACCGAAGTCTTTGAAGCGGCGCTTGAGGCCGTGGCACCTGCGGTGGAGGTGAAGTCCCGCCGCGTGGGTGGCGCAACCTACCAGGTACCCGTGGAAGTTCGCCCGTCAAGACGTAATGCACTGGCGATGCGCTGGCTGGTGGATTCAGCGCGCAAGCGGGGTGAAAAGTCGATGGCCCAGCGCCTGGCAGGCGAATTGATGGATGCGGCCGAGGGGCGTGGTTCCGCGGTCAGAAAGCGTGAAGACACGCACCGGATGGCAGAAGCAAACCGCGCATTCTCGCATTATCGTTTCTAGGCGAACCTGCGCGAGGGTTGCCAGCTTCCTGGCGCAGTCGTTAACCAGATTGAGGAAATTTTTTCGTGCCAAGAACAACACCACTCAAGCGATACCGGAACATCGGCATCGTGGCTCATGTGGATGCGGGTAAAACCACAACCACTGAGCGGGTGCTGTTCTATACCGGCCTGTCCCACAAGATTGGTGAGGTCCATGACGGCGCTGCCATCATGGACTGGATGGAGCAGGAACAGGAGCGGGGTATAACAATCACCTCCGCGGCTACCACCACCTTCTGGCAGGGCACGGAAAAGCAATTCGAACAGCACCGGATCAACATTATCGACACACCCGGGCACGTGGACTTCACCATCGAGGTGGAGCGATCCCTGCGGGTGCTGGATGGTGCCGTTGTGGTGTTCTGTGGTACCTCGGGTGTTGAGCCCCAGTCAGAGACCGTTTGGCGCCAGGCAGACAAGTACGAGGTGCCGCGTATCGTGTTTGTCAACAAGATGGACCGGGCTGGAGCTGACTTCCTCCGTGTTGTGGCGCAGATCAGGAATCGCCTGGGTGCTACGCCCGTGCCAATCCAGCTGGCCATTGGTTCAGAAGAGAATTTCAAGGGTGTTGTGGACCTCGTCAAGATGAAAGCCATTTACTGGCCCAACGATGACCAGGGCCTGACTTTCGTCGAGGAAGAAGTGCCGGCTGACATGGCGGATCTTGCGGCTGAGTATCGTGAGAAAATGATTGAAGCCGCTGCGGAAGCCAACGACGAGCTAATGGAGAAATACCTGGAAGGCACGACCCTTTCGGTGGCCGAAATCAAACAAGGCCTGCGTGCGAGAACGCTGGCAAACGAAATTGTACCTGCGCTCTGTGGTTCTGCCTTCAAAAACAAGGGTGTGCAGACCATGCTGGATGCGGTTGTTGAATACCTGCCGGCACCCGATGAGGTGAAAGCCATACGTGGTGTACTTGAGGATGGTGAAACCGAGGCAGTACGTCGCGCTGATGATGACGAGCCGTTTGCCGCGCTTGCGTTCAAGATCGCCACTGACCCGTTTGTGGGTGCCCTGACGTTCTTCCGCGTCTACTCTGGCGTACTGAATTCCGGTGACTCGGTCTACAACCCGGTCAAGGGCAAGAAAGAACGCATTGGCCGTATGGTCCAGATGCACGCGAATGACCGCAAGGAAATCAAGGAAGTGCGGGCGGGTGACATTGCTGCTGCCATTGGTCTCAAGCAGGCCACCACCGGGGATACCCTGTGTGCGGAAGACAGTATTGTCACCCTGGAAAGGATGGAATTTCCCGAGCCGGTGATCCGCGTTGCGGTTGAGCCAAGGTCCAAGGCTGACCAGGAAAAAATGTCAGTCGCGTTGGGTAAACTGGCTGCAGAAGACCCCTCGTTCCGGGTCTCCACTGATGAAGAGTCCGGGCAGACGATTATTGCGGGTATGGGGGAGTTGCACCTCGATATCATTATTGATCGCATGCGGCGCGAATTCGGCGTGGAAGCCAACATCGGCAAGCCGCAGGTTGCGTACCGTGAAACCATCAGGCAATCGGTAGAAGCCGAGGGCAAGTTTGTGCGCCAGACCGGGGGCCGCGGCCAGTACGGCCATGTCTGGTTGCGACTTGAACCGATTACCGAAGAAGGCAAGGATTATGAATTTGTTGATGCCATCGTGGGTGGCGTTGTGCCCCGCGAATACATCAACGCGGTAGATAAGGGTATACAGGAGCAGATGGCAAACGGCTGTCTTGCTGGTTATCCGCTACTGGGCGTCAAGGCTACCCTTTTTGATGGTTCGTACCACGACGTTGACTCGAGCGAAGTAGCCTTTAAGGTTGCGGGCTCAATGGCCATGCGTGCGGGTGCGCTGAAAGCAAGGCCTGTCCTGCTTGAGCCTGTCATGACCGTAGAGGTTGTCACGCCGGAAGACTACTACGGGGACATTGTCGGCGACCTTAACCGTCGGCGCGGAGTGGTGCTTGGCATGGAAGATGTGCCTTCGGGCAAGGCCGTACGGGCCGAGGTGCCGCTGGCAGAGATGTTTGGCTATGCAACCGACATGCGGAGTGCAACCCAGGGGCGTGCGTCCTACTCCATGGAATTCGCGAAATACAAGGAAGTACCCGATAACATTGCTGAAACTGTGATCAGTAAAGCAGGCTAACAATTAACCATTTACATTTGTGGTGAGGTGAAAACACGTGGGCAAAGAGAAGTTTGAGCGGACAAAACCGCATATCAACGTAGGCACGATTGGTCATGTTGACCATGGCAAGACGACGCTGACAGCAGCGATCACGAAGGTGTGTGCCGAGACGTATGGTACCGGTACGTTCAAGGCATTTGACCAGATCGACAATGCCCCGGAAGAGCGCGCTCGTGGTATCACGATTGCGACCTCGCACGTTGAGTACGATTCACCGACGCGGCACTACGCGCACGTTGACTGCCCGGGGCACGCGGACTATGTGAAGAACATGATCACGGGAGCGGCGCAGATGGACGGTGCCATTCTGGTGTGTTCAGCTGCAGACGGCCCCATGCCGCAGACGCGTGAGCACATTCTGCTGTCGAAGCAGGTAGGTGTTCCTTACATTGTGGTGTTCCTGAACAAGGCTGACATGGTCGACGACGAGGAACTGCTTGAGCTGGTAGAGATGGAAGTGCGTGAGCTGCTGGACCAGTATGATTTTCCGGGTGACGACACCCCGATTGTGGTTGGCAGTGCGCTGAAGGCGCTGGAAGGTGATACGTCTGACGTAGGCGTACCGTCTGTGGTGAAGCTGGTAGAGACGCTGGACAGCTACATTCCGGAGCCGGAGCGAGCGGTTGACCGTCCGTTCCTGATGCCGATTGAAGACGTGTTCTCGATTTCGGGCCGTGGTACGGTTGTGACGGGTCGAATTGGCCGCGGCATTGTGAAGGTAGGTGCCGAGCTTGAGATTGTGGGAATCCGACCGACACAGAAGACGACCTGCACGGGTGTTGAGATGTTCCGCAAGCTGCTGGACGAGGGTCGAGCGGGTGAGAACGTGGGTGTACTGCTGCGAGGCACGAAGCGCGATGAAGTTGAGCGTGGCCAGGTACTGGCGGCGCCGGGTTCAATTACGCCGCACACGAAGTTTGATGGAGAGGTATACGTGCTGTCGAAAGATGAAGGTGGCCGTCATACGCCGTTCTTCAAGGGTTACAAGCCGCAGTTTTTCTTTGAGACGACGGATGTAACGGGCAGCTGTGATTTGCCGGAAGGCACCGAGATGGTGATGCCTGGCGACAATGTGAACATGGCGGTTGAGCTGATAGCACCAATTGCCATGGAAGAAGGCCAGCGGTTCGCCATTCGTGAAGGTGGCCGCACCGTTGGTGCTGGCGTTGTCACGAAAATCAAGGAATAATCAGCGCCCCTGGCAGCAAGCGCTGTCAGGGGCACTGCGCCGGCAAGAACGCGGTAAGTAGTAAAAGTAAAAAGTAAAAGAGTAAAAAGTACGACCAGACGGAGAATTGTTTCCCGGCTGATGAACGCAAAGGCGCAGCCATGAGGCTGTTGCCAACAGGGCCTCGATAGGAGGCCACGGGCCGCTTGACTTGAAGCGGGGGCATCTATAGAATGCCGCTTCCCTTTTCCGAGGGCAGGCGGCGTCTGCTCTTATTTTTCAGGTAAAAACAAGCACTTAGCGCCCATTTTCGCCCCTAAAAAGGCATTGGACAGGTTTGGGAGACGGTTTTAGATGCAAAACCAACGAATCAGGATTCGACTGAAGGCTTTTGACCATCGCCTCATCGACATCTCTACACAGGAAATTGTCAACACCGCCAAGCGAACGGGCGCACAGGTGCGTGGACCTATCCCGCTGCCCACCAGGATAGAGAAATTTACCGTACTCATCTCGCCCCACGTCGACAAGGACGCACGGGACCAGTACGAGATCCGTACTCACAAACGGTTGCTGGACATTGTTGAGCCGACAGAAAAGACAGTTGATGCGCTAACCAAGCTCGACCTCGCTGCCGGTGTCGAAGTTCAGATTAACCTCGGTTAAAGGAGTCACGAACATGACATTAGGCATTGTCGGCATCAAGAAGGGTATGACCCGTATCTTTACTGAAGAAGGTGAGTCAATTCCGGTGACGGTCATCGAGGCTTCACCGAATCGGGTAACACTCCGCAAGACCATTGAGTCAGATGGCTATGACGCCGTTCAGGTCACGTTTGGCAATGTCAAGGCATCCAAGGTCAACAAACCCGAAGCGGGTCATTTCAAGAAAGCCAACGTGGACGCTGGCAAAAAGTTGGTCGAATTTCGTTGTGACGGCGCCGAAGCCCTGGCAGTAGGTGACGCACTCACGCTGGAAGGTTTTGAAGTTGGCCAGAAAGTGGATATCACCGGGCAATCCAAAGGCAAGGGCTTCCAGGGGGTTATCAAACGTTACAACTTCCGTACCCAGGACATGACGCATGGTAACTCCGTCTCCCACAGGGCGCCGGGGTCAATTGGCCAGTGCCAGTCACCGGGCCGGGTATTTAAGGGCAAAAAGATGGCAGGGCACATGGGCGCAGCCCGTGTTACCTCACAGACACTGGAAATCATCAGGGTCGATCAGGAAAACAACCTGCTGCTCGTCAAAGGAGCAGTGCCGGGCGCAAAGGGTGGTGATGTGATCATCAAGCCTGCGAGCAGAGCCCGGAACTAAGTGGAGTCGGAATCTTGAATCTCAATATTTCAGAACCAGGCAAGGGCGTTTCGGACAAAGCGGTAGAGCTGTCCGAGGTCACCTTTGGGCGGGATTTCAATGAGGCGCTGGTCCACCAGGTGGTGGTCTCATTCCTCGCCGGCGCTCGACAGGGTACGCGGGCGCAGAAGAATCGGTCAGCCGTCAGCGGTGGTGGCAAAAAACCCTTCCGCCAGAAAGGTACCGGCCGCGCTCGCGCTGGCACCATTCGCAGCCCGATCTGGCGTGGCGGCGGTGTCACTTTTGCTGCCAAACCCCAGGACTACACCCAGAAGGTCAACCGCAAGATGTACCGCGGGGCAATGCAGTCCATTCTGTCGGAACTGATTCGCCAGGATCGGCTGGTGGTGATTGAAAACTTTGCCGTGGAAGCACCCCGCACCAAAGAGGTGGCGCAGCGCTTGAAAGACCTCAATCTCGATAACGTGCTGGTTGTGGTCGAAGATGTTGATGAAAACCTGTATCTCGGCTCACGCAACCTGCGCAATGTTGCGGTGACCGACGTGCAGGGTGTTAACCCGGTGAATCTGATCGGGTTTGAAAAAGTCCTCTTTACAGTGGGCGCCCTGAAGCAGGCAGAGGAGATGCTGGGATGAACCAGGAAAGACTGTACAGGATCCTGCTGGGTGCACACATTTCCGAGAAAGCCACGGTGATTGCAGAAGAAGGCAACCAGGTGGCATTTAAGGTCGCAAAAGACGCCACCCGGCCGGAAATCAAAGAAGCGGTGCAGACGATTTACAAGGTTAACGTCGAAAACGTTACCGTGATGAACGTGAAAGGCAAGGTAAAGCGAACGATGCGCGGCATCTCTCGCAAGCCCAGCTGGAAAAAGGCGTATGTCCGACTGGCTGAAGGTCAGGACATCGATTTCTCCGTAACCATCGATTAGTAGGAAAGCGAAATGCCAGTTGTAAAAGCCAAGCCAACCTCGCCGGGTCGCCGGTTTGTCGTCAAGGTTGTCAACTCGGAGCTTCATCGTGGTGAGGCCCACAAGCCGTTGCTTGCGCCCAAGACCAAAACCGGTGGTCGGAACAACCAGGGCCGGATTACAACCCGTCATATGGGTGGTGGGCACAAGCAGAAGTACCGCATTATCGATTTCAAGCGCAACAAGGACACGATCAAGGCAACCGTTGAGCGCCTGGAGTACGACCCCAATCGCACGGCCAACATTGCGCTGCTGAAGTACGCCGACGGTGAGCGTCGTTACATTATTGCACCCAAGGCCATCAAGGCAGGCGACGTTGTCCAGTCCGGCTCTGATGCACCCATTCGTCCGGGCAATTGCCTGCCACTGCGCAACGTACCCATGGGCAGCATCGTCCATTGTGTTGAACTGAAGCCCGGAAAGGGTGCGCAGATGGCGCGTAGCGCCGGTGCGTCCTGTCAGGTTGTGGCCAAAGAAGGACCGCATGTCACCCTGCGAATGCGTTCCGGGGAAATGCGCAAAGTACTGTCTGATTGCCGTGCAACGCTGGGGGATGTCGGCAATTCTGAACATAACCTGCGTTCGCTGGGTAAAGCCGGCGCAAAACGCTGGCGTGGTGTCAGGCCCACGGTGCGCGGTGTTGCAATGAACCCTGTTGATCACCCGCATGGTGGTGGTGAAGGCAAGACCTCAGGTGGCCGGCACCCGGTCTCACCCTGGGGTGTTCCAACCAAAGGTTACAAGACCCGGAAGAACAAGCGCACCAATGACATGATTGTCCGTCGCCGCAAATCATCGCGTACGGGCCGATAGGAGAAGCTAAAGTGCCACGCAGTTTAAAAAAGGGACCGTTTGTTGACCTCCACCTGATGAACAAGGTGCAGAAGGTGCTGGAAAGCAACGACAAGAGACCAATCAAGACCTGGTCGCGTCGTTCAATGATTACGCCTGATTTTGTTGGTTTGACAATTCAGGTTCATAACGGGCGCCAGCATGTGCCGGTGTTTGTCACCGAAGACATGGTGGGCCATAAGCTTGGTGAGTTCGCGTTGACACGGACATTCCGTGGCCACGCGGCAGACAAGAAAGCGAGACGCTAGGAATCAGCATGGAAGTCGCAGCAAAACTAAGAGGCGCCAGGATGTCAGCCCAGAAGGCACGGCTGGTAGCTGATCAAATTCGTGGCAAGTCGGTGGGTGAAGCACTCAACATCCTGAGCTTCAGCACCAAAAAAGGTGCACATATCGTCCGCAAATTGCTCGAGTCGGCAATTGCGAACGCCGAGAACAACGAGGGTGCTGACGTTGACGAGTTGTCAGTCGCTACCATTTACGTGGATGAAGGTACAACCATGAAGCGGATCAAACCACGTGCCAAAGGGCGCGCGGACCGAATCTTCAAGCGAACCTGCCACATCACATTGGCTGTAGCTGACAGTTAAGTCAGAGAGCGGAGAACCAGGAAACCAGTATGGGCCAGAAAGTAAATCCTACGGGTATCAGATTAGGTATCACCACCGAACACAATTCTGTGTGGTATGCCGATGGTGCGGCGTATGCAGACAAGCTGCATAGCGATCTCAAGGTACGTGAATACCTGCGCACCCGACTTGCCCAGGCATCAGTGAGTCGAATTGAGATCGAGCGTCTGGCACAGACTGCCCGGATCACCATTCATACCGCCCGCCCCGGCATTGTCATTGGCAAGAAAGGTGAAGATGTTGAAAAACTGCGCCAGGACGTATCACGCCGGATGAAAGTGCCCGTGCACATCAACATTGAAGAGATCCGCAAGCCCGAGCTGGACGCTTATCTGGTTGCCCAGAATGTTGCGCAGCAGCTGGAGCGCCGGGTGCAGTTCCGTCGTGCAATGAAGCGCGTGATGCAGAACGCGATGCGGTTGGGTGCTGAGGGTATCAAGGTGCGTGTTGCCGGTCGCCTGGGTGGCGCAGAGATCGCGCGGTCCGAGACCTACCACGAGGGTCGTGTTCCCCTCCACACGCTGCGCGCCGAAATTGACTATGCAACCGCAGAAGCGCTGACAACCTACGGCATTCTTGGCGTCAAGGTCTGGATCTTCAAGGGCGAAGTGCTGGGTCAGAAGGAAGACAAAGAACAAACCAATAACGTTCAGAGTTTTGGATAAGAGACGATGTTACAGCCGAAGCGAACCAAATTCAGGAAACAGCACAAAGGCCGCAACCGTGGACTTGCGCAACGGGGCAGCGCCGTCAGTTTTGGCGAGTTTGGCCTGAAAGCCGTTGGCCGTGGTCGGATGACCGCCAGGCAGATTGAAGCCGGTCGACGCGCCATGACCAGGTATGTACGCCGCGGCGGCAAGATCTGGATCCGGGTGTTTCCGGACAAGCCAATCACCAAGAAGCCGCTGGAAGTCAGGCAGGGTAAAGGTAAGGGTAACGTTGAGTACTGGATTGCCCAGATCAAACCCGGAAAGGTTTTGTATGAGATGGAAGGTGTGTCGGAGGACGTGGCGCGTGAAGCGTTTCGGCTGGCCGCAGCCAAGTTTCCGTTTCCAACGACATTTGTTAAACGCACGGTAATGTGACGCAGATGAAAGCATCAGAATTGAAAGGCAAGACCGTGGATGAGCTCAAGGCCGAGCTTATTTCCCTGTCCAAAGAACAGTTCGGTTATCGCATGCAGCATTCGACGGGGCAATTGACCCAGTCGCACCTGCTGAAGCAGGTAAAACATGACATTGCGCGCGTCAAGACCGTCCTACGAGAGAAGAAGGTTAGCGAATGAGCCACACAGAAGAAGCAAGAACAGCAACTGGCACTGTTGTTAGCAACAAAATGGAAAAGACCATTACCGTGCTGGTGGAGCGACGGCTGCAGCATCCGCTGTATGGCAAGTACATCAAGCGCTCAAAGAAGATTCACGCCCACGATCCGGAGAATGTTTGCCAGGAAGGGGACATGGTGACGATTGAGGAAACGAGACCGCTGTCCAAGACAAAGTCCTGGAAGCTGAAGTCGGTCGACCGCAAAGCGACGGTTATCTGATCGCGGCTGCCGCGGTCAATAGTGGAGAAATAAGATGATTCAGACACAGACATATCTGGACATTGCCGACAACAGCGGTGCCCGCCGGGTGATGTGTATTAAGGTGCTGGGCGGCTCCAAGCGGCGTTATGCCAGCGTTGGTGACATCATCAAGGTGACCGTCAAGGAAGCAATCCCCCGTGGACGCGTCCGTAAGGGTCAGGTGCTTGATGCGGTTGTAGTGCGTACCAAAAAGGGTGTACGTCGCCCGGATGGCTCGGTGATCCGGTTTGACGGTAATGCGGCAGTACTGCTCAATGCCCAGAAGCAACCCATTGGTACCCGGATTTTTGGCCCGGTGACGCGTGAGCTCAGAAGTGACAAATTCATGCGGATTATTTCACTGGCGCCAGAAGTACTCTAGGCCAGGGATACAGGAAAGCAAAAACCATGCGAAAGATTAAGAAAGACGATGAAGTGATTGTCATCGCTGGCAAGGACAAAGGCAAGCGGGGTGCGGTAACGCGTGCTCTGGATAACGACCGGCTGTTTGTATCGGGCGTGAACATGATCAAGCGTCACACCAAGGCAAATCCGCAGTTGGGCCAGCCTGGTGGGATCATTGAACGTGAGGCATCAATTCACCAGTCCAACGTTGCCATTTATAACAGCAAGGCAGGCAAGGCGGACAGGGTAGGTTTCAAGACGCTGGAAGATGGCCGAAAGGTACGGGTCTTCCGTTCAACTGGCGAGGAGATTGACTAGGCGAAGGCGTGAGCCTTCGAACGTTGGAATACATATATGGCAGACTTGAAACAGATTTACGATACGGAACTCAAGGCAAAGCTCAAAGAAGAGCTTGGTCTCGAAAACATTATGGAAGTGCCCAGGATCACCAAGATCACGCTCAATATGGGTGTGGGTGAAACCACGGCTGACCGTAAGCAGCTGGACAGTGCAGTTGCCGAAATGGAAATGATTGCCGGACAGAAGCCCATTATCACGCTTGCGCGCAAGTCGATTGCTGGCTTCAAGATCCGCGACAATTTTCCGATTGGCTGCAAGGTGACACTGCGGCGGAGCCGCATGTATGAATTCCTGGATCGCCTGATTGCAATTGCGATTCCACGTCAGCGGGACTTCAGGGGTATTTCACCAAAGTCTTTTGACGGTCGCGGGAATTTCTCGATGGGCATCACCGAGCAGATTGTTTTCCCCGAGATCAACTACGACAAGGTCGACAAGGTGCGCGGTCTCGACATCGCAATCACCACAACGGCCAAGACAGATGAACAGGCGCGGGCTCTTTTGCGCGCCTTCAACTTCCCTTTCCGGGAAGCAAGCTAGAACTGAGCGAGCAGAGAAGAAGATTATGGCAAAGGTGTCGATGATCAACCGCGAGCTGAAGCGCGCGAAGACAGTCAAGAAGTACGCCAAGAAGCGTGCTGCGCTGAAAGCAATTATCGCCAATGTGGAAACATCGGATGATGATCGCTGGGAAGCACAGCTCAAGTTACAGAAACTGCCTCGAAATGCCAGCCCGGTGCGTCAGCAACGTCGCTGCAGCCTGACCGGTCGGCCTCATGCGGTCTATCGCCGGTTTGGCCTGGCACGAAACAAATTGCGGGAAGCTGCCATGCGTGGCGACGTGCCTGGACTCGTTAAGTCCAGCTGGTAAAGGAGTAATCAGTTAATGACTATGCAAGACCCATTGGCGGACATGTTGACCCGCATCAGAAATGCCCAGACGGCGAAAATTGCCGAAGTCACCATGCCATCTTCCAACACAAAAGTGGCCATTGCGCAGGTGCTGAAAGACGAGGGTTATGTCGAGGACTTCAGCGTGGCTGAAGAAGCCGGCAATAAGAAAAACCTGACGGTTGTACTGCGATACCACCAGGGTAAACCCGTTATCGAGCAGATCAAGCGGGTTAGTCGTCCCGGTCTGCGGCAGTACAAGAACAAGGATCAGATTCCGACCCTCAAGGGTGGGCTGGGTATCTACATTGTTTCTACCAACAAAGGCCTGATGTCTGACAGGGCGGCGCGTGCCAGCGGTATCGGCGGCGAACTGATCTGTTCAGTCTTCTAAAAAGCGTTTAGGCGGAATTATTCATGTCCAGAATTGCGAATTATCCAGTTGAACTGCCCAGTGGTGTTGAAGTCACCCTGGGGAGTGCTGAGCTCTCGGTCAAGGGAAGTAAAGGTTCCCTGTCGATTGCCAACAGTGCCCTTGTTGAAATCAAGCAGGAAGACAACGTACTCACGTTTGCGCCCAAATCCGGTGACAAGCGTGCCAACGCCATGGCTGGCACCTATCGTGCGCTGATCAACAACATGGTCAAGGGCGTCAGCGAGGGGTTTGTCAAGGAACTGCAGCTGATCGGGGTTGGTTATCGGGCACAGGCGGAAGGCCGCAAGCTTAACCTGTCACTTGGATTCTCCCACCCTGTGGCGTACGAGATCCCCGAGGGCATCGAAATTGAAACACCCACGCAGACCCAGGTCCTGGTGCGAGGCGTGGACAAGCAGCTGGTTGGACAGGTGTCGGCAGAAATTCGTGCCTACCGTCCGCCGGAACCATACAAAGGAAAGGGTGTGCGTTACGTGAATGAATACGTGAAGCGCAAAGAAGCCAAGAAAAAGTAGAGTACAGGATAATCATGAGCAAGAAAAACGAGGCTCGTCTGAAGCGAGCGAAGCGAGGACGCATCCACATGCGCGAACTTGGTGTCCCGCGGCTCTGTGTTTACCGGTCTCCGCGACATATTTACGCGCAGATCATCTCTGCATCGGGAGACACAGTGCAGGCGTCAGCATCCACGGTTGAGAAAGAACTGCGGGGCGACACCAAGAGCAATGTGGCAGGCGCCACGGTTGTCGGCAAATTGATTGCCGAGCGCGCAAAGGCCCTTGGTGTCGAGAAGGTTGCATTTGATCGATCGGGATACAAGTACCACGGCCGGGTCAAGGCGCTGGCTGATGCAGCCCGCGAAGCCGGCCTGCAGTTTTAGCAAGACGCGAATTTTTGAGGAATCGGTATGGCGTTTAACGACCAGGATAATGAAGAAGGCATCCAGGAAAAACTGGTGCAGGTCAACCGTGTGGCGAAAGTTGTCAAGGGCGGTCGAATCTTCGGTTTTACAGCACTGACAGTGGTGGGTGATGGCAACGGCCGCGTTGGTTATGGCCGTGGCAAGGCGCGGGAAGTGCCTCTGGCCATCCAGAAGGCCATGGAAGCAGCGCGCAGGAACATGATCCAGGTTGACCTGAACGGGTCGACTATCCAGTACCCGATCACGGCCAGGCACGGTGCATCAAAGATTTACATGCAGCCAGCCTCCGAGGGTACGGGCGTCATTGCCG
Organism: Pseudomonadota bacterium; assembly: GCA_047947185.1. Lineage (GTDB taxonomy): Bacteria > Pseudomonadota > Gammaproteobacteria > Pseudomonadales > Azotimanducaceae > JANQJA01. The sequence continues at coordinate 3,024,064 of CP170502.1, read as the reverse complement.
GTAAGACAATGCGCGCGGTTTTGGAAGTGGCAGGTGTACATAATGTACTGGCCAAGAGTTACGGCTCAACCAATCCCGTTAACGTTATCAGGGCAACATTCAACGGCCTCAAGAACATGCAGGCGCCTGAAAGTGTGGCTGAAAAGCGCGGCAAGACTGTCGCCGAAATTTTGGGTTAATTGTCATGGCAGATAAAACAATCAAGGTGACCCTGGTAAAGAGCCCCATTGGCCGGCTCAAGAACCATCGTCAATGTGTATCGGGTCTTGGCCTGCGCAGAATTCGTCACACGGTCGAAGTCATCGACACGCCAGCGAATCGCGGGATGATCAACAAGATCTCGTACATGCTGCACATTGAAGAGTGAGGATAACGAGATGCGACTGAATTCAATTACGCCTGCTGACGGCAGCAAGTCCGACCGCAAACGGGTTGGTCGTGGTATTGGCAGTGGCCTGGGCAAGACAGCCGGACGCGGTCACAAGGGCCAGAAGTCAAGAAGTGGTGGCAAGGTCAGGGCCGGATTTGAAGGCGGCCAGCAGCCACTGCAAATGCGGCTGCCAAAGTTTGGCTTCAACTCCGTCAAGGCTCGTACCACAGCTGAAGTGACACTGACGGAACTGGGTAAGGTCAGCGCAGAGGTGATTGATGTAACCGCGCTGCAGAAGGCCGGCATTATCAGTGGCGCCTACACGCGGGCAAAAGTGATGTTGTCCGGTGAGATTACCCGACCGGTAACGCTGAAAGGCATTCGCGTTACCAAAGGTGCGCGCGCGGCAATTGAAGCGGCCGGCGGAACAATAGAAGAGTAAGACACTGATGACTTCATCTCTGGCACAAAGAGGACGCGCAATGGCTGCTGGTGGTGGCCTGGTTGAGCTGCGTCAGCGCCTCTGGTACGTACTGCTTGCGATTATTGTTTATCGCGTCGGCAGCCACATACCCGTGCCGGGGATTGATCCGGAGCGCCTGCGGGCACTGTTTGACCAGAACCAGGGGGGAATCCTGGACCTGTTCAACATGTTCTCCGGCGGCGCTTTGGAGCGGATGAGTATTTTTGCCCTGGGTATCATGCCGTATATTTCCGCGTCAATTATTACCCAACTGCTGGTGGCTACTACACCTTCCCTGCAGCAACTCCGCAAGGAAGGGGAAAGCGGGCGACGCAAGATACAGCAGTACACCCGTTATGGCACCCTGGCCCTGGCCCTGGTGCAGGGTTTTGCCATGAGCAGCGGACTGGCATCACAGGGTCTGGCTTACGTGGGCGCCTTCACTTTCCATTTTGTGGCAATTACCACACTGGTCACCGGCGCCATGTTTCTCATGTGGCTGGGTGAGCAGGTCACTGAACGGGGTGTAGGTAACGGTATCTCAATCCTGATTTTTGCCGGCATCGTGGCCGGGTTCCCAAGTGCCATTGGCCAACTGTTTGAACAGGGTCGCCAGGGTGAAATCCATCCGCTGGTTATGCTTGGGGTTGGCGTGCTGGCCATGGTGATTGTTGCGGGTGTGGTTTTTGTCGAACGTGGACAGCGCCGCATCACCATCAACTATGCCCGGCGTCAGCAGGGTCGCCGCATGTACCAGGCCCAGAGCAGCCACCTGCCGCTCAAGGTCAACATGGCGGGTGTAATCCCGGCGATTTTTGCCAGCAGCCTGCTGCTCTTTCCGGCTTCACTGGGGCAATGGTTTGGCCAGACCCCGGGTATGGAGTGGTTACAGGAACTGAGCCTGCAGATTGCCCCGGGACAACCCCTTAACATTGTGCTGTTTTCGGCTGGCATCATCTTTTTCTGCTTCTGGTACACCGCGATCATGTTCAACCCGAAAGAAGTCGCAGACAACCTGAAGAAGTCTGGTGCGTTTATTCCCGGGTATCGTCCTGGTGAACAGACTGCCCGGCACATTGATACGATCCTGACACGCCTGACGCTGTTCGGGTCGCTGTATATGACAGCAGTATGCCTGCTACCCCAGTTCCTGGTCGTTAATGTCGGGATCACATTCCAACTGGGTGGCACGGCGTTGCTGATTGTTGTGGTTGTTGTCATGGATTTTATGGCACAGGTACAAACACACCTGATGTCTCATCAGTACGAATCACTGATGAAAAAATCTAACCTGCAGAATTTTGGCCGGCGTTAAGTCGGCGGTAATCGGAGCGAATCATGAAGGTACGAGCTTCAGTAAAGAGAATGTGTCGGAATTGTCGAATTATCCGACGTAAGGGTGCCGTGCGAGTTATTTGCACAGAACCAAAGCATAAACAGCGCCAGGGCTAGGCGCGCTTTTATAGGAGCAGTAAATGGCTCGTTTAGCTGGGATTAATATTCCTGACAACAAACATACAGAAATTTCCCTGACCTATATTTACGGTATCGGGAAAAAGACGGCGCGTGATCTCTGCGAGGCAACCGGTGTCAATCCAACGGTTCGCGTCCAGGAGCTCACCGAGGAAGACCTCGACAAGCTGCGTGCAGAGATTGCCAAGCTTCCGGTTGAAGGTGATCTTCGGCGAACGAACCAGCTCAACATCAAGCGTCTGCTTGACCTGGGCTGTTTCCGTGGCATCCGGCACCGTCGCAATCTCCCGGTGCGCGGGCAGAATACCAAGAACAACGCCAGGACCAGAAAAGGTCCAAAGCGACCGATCAGGAAATAGGACAAGTCCTACTCACGAGCTAAAGAAGAATTTTTATGGCAAAGACGGGTACAAAAGCGGCCCCTGCAAAGAGCCGCAAAGGAAAACGCCAGGTCGTTGATGGCCTCGCACACATTCATGCATCCTTCAACAACACGATCGTGACCATCACAGATCGGCAGGGTGGCGCGCTGTCCTGGGCAACTGCTGGTGGCTCGGGTTTCCGTGGCGCACGCAAGAGCACACCTTTTGCTGCCCAGGTTGCAGCAGAACGTGCCGGCACGGTTGCGCTTGAGCACGGGCTGCAGAATCTTGAGGTGTTTGTTAAAGGTCCTGGTCCCGGCCGTGAAGCTGCCGTCAGGGCACTGAATGCCGCCGGTTTCCGGATTACAAACATCACCGACGTGACACCCATTCCGCATAATGGCTGTCGACCACCCAAACGCAGAAGGGTGTAAAGGAGAAGATCATGGCGAGATACATCGGCCCAACCTGTAAACTGGCGCGTCGCGAAGGTACGGACCTGTACCTGAAAAGCGGTGTTCGCCCACTCGAATCCAAGTGTCGGCTTGAGAGTGCTCCCGGCCAACATGGCGCGCGCCGTGGTCGGCTGTCGGACTATGCCGTACAGCTTCGCGAAAAGCAGAAAGTGCGTCGTCTCTATGGTGTACTGGAAAAGCAGTTTCGCAATTACTACAAGCGCGCGGACCGACAGAAAGGCGCAACCGGCGAGAACCTCCTGCGTCTGCTGGAACGTCGGCTGGATAACGTGGTCTATCGAATGGGATTTGGCTCAACGCGTGCTGAAGCCCGTCAACTGGTATCACACAAGTCAATTCTGGTGAACGGCAACTGCATCAATATTCCGTCTTACCAGGTGGAAGCGGGCGATACGATTACCATTCGGGAGAAAGCCCGCAATCAGCTGCGCATCCAGGGTGCGCTGGCGCTGTCGGCAAACCGTTCTCCGGTAGACTGGGTGGAAGTGAACGCGGATCGACTCGAAGGTGTTTTCAAGGCCTATCCCGATCGTGACCAGCTGCCCTCAGAGATCAATGAGAATTTGATCGTGGAGCTGTACTCGAAGTAACAGCCTGATAGTTAGCCTTAACTAACTTACTTAAGACATTTTACAGAAAGGTGTATTTATGCCCCATTCGTCACTAGAGTTTTTGACGCCCAAGCACATCCAGGTAGACCAGGTCAGTGCAACACGCGCGACTGTTGTACTGGAACCGCTTGAGCGCGGTTTCGGCCATACGCTGGGTAACGCGCTGCGTCGTATCCTGCTGTCCTCCATGCCCGGCTGCGCCATCATCGAGGCCCAGATTGAGGGTGTGCTGCATGAGTACAGCACGATGGAAGGTGTTCAGGAAGACGTGATTGAACTGCTGCTGAACCTGAAAGGTGTTGCGGTCAAGCTGAATGCAACCGACGAAGCGTTCCTGACCCTGGATAAGAAAGGGCCTGGAGTTGTCACGGCAGGCGATTTCCAGTTGGATCATGATGTCGAAATCTCAAACCCGGACCATGTTATTGCCACCCTGAACGAGAGTGGCCACCTGCGCCTGCGAGCCCACGTTGGTCGTGGCCGGGGATACGAGCCTGCGGATCTGCGCCAGGTTGACGAGGACCAGGGCCGTGTCATTGGCAGCCTGTTGCTGGATGCGTCCTACAGCCCTGTCCGTCGGGTTGCCTACAAGGTTGACAGTGCCCGGGTTGAACAGCGTACCGACCTGGACAAGCTGGTGATTGACCTGGAAACCAATGGCACCATTGACCCGGAAGAAGCCATTCGCCGTGCTGCGACCATTCTGCAGCAGCAGGTAAGTGTTTTTGTCGATCTTGAGAGTGAGAAAGAGCCGGAAGTGATCGAGCACGAGGACGAGATTGATCCGATCCTGCTGCGCCCGGTTGACGATCTTGAACTGACGGTTCGATCGGCCAACTGCCTGAAGGCAGAAAACATCTACTACATCGGTGACCTGATTCGTCGAACCGAGGTAGAACTGCTGAAAACACCCAACCTGGGTAAAAAGTCCCTGACAGAAATCAAGGATGTTCTGGCTTCCCGTGGGCTTTCCCTGGGTATGCGGCTCGAGAATTGGCCGCCATCCAGCCTGCGTGGTGATGATCGGGTACTCGGTTAGGCGAAGGCAGGAAAAGTGGGGCCAGCAGTTCTGGCCAACATGCAGACCGAGGGCAAGCATGGCCCTGGTACTGGCTCCCGGATATTGAGAAGGTAACAACTATGCGCCATAGAAAAAGTGGTAGACAACTAAACAGGAACAGCTCGCACCGTAAGGCGATGTTTCGCAACATGGCCGTGTCGCTGATTGAACATGAAGTCATCAAGACGACACTGCCCAAGGCAAAAGAGCTCCGGCGTGTGGCTGAGCCGCTCATTACGCTGGCCAAGAATGATTCGGTATCAAACCGTCGTCTGGCCTTCTCGCGCATGGGTGACAAGTCTGCCGTGGGTAAACTTTTTGCAGAAATTGCGCCCCGCTACGCGGAGCGACCCGGTGGTTATACCAGGATCCTCAAGTGCGGGTTCCGGTCCGGCGATGCTGCACCCATGGCATTCATCGAGCTGGTGGATCGCCCGGTGGTAGAAGATGAAGAGATACTCGAGGACGACGATTAGGTGAACCATCGCCGGCAGGCTTCAGCCGGCGCCTGGCAGAGTGATCTAAGTACATTGAGCCGGGTTCGCCCGGCTCTTTCGTTTACAGGGGGAATATATGTACCAGTCTTTTAACCCGATTGTTCGTACACTTATGGGTCCGGGGCCGTCGGATGTGAATCCGAGGATTCTGTCTGCCATGGGTAAACCGACCATCGGCCATCTGGATCCCGAGTTCATCCGCCTGATGGACGAAATCAAGAACATGCTGCAGCAGGTTTTTCAGACCGGGAACCAACTGACCATTCCTGTTTCTGCGCCAGGCTCCGCAGGCATGGAAACCTGTTTTGTTAACCTCGTTGAACCCGGCGACAAGGTGATCGTCTGTCAGAACGGCGTGTTTGGTGGGCGCATGGCAGAAAATGTCCGCCGACTGGGGGGCAACCCCGTGATTGTTGAGGATGAGTGGGGCAGGGCGGTTGATCCCGAAAAACTGGCTACCGCGCTGAAAGCCAATCCCGATGCAAAAATTGTTGCATTTGTACACGCGGAAACCTCAACCGGTGCCCGGTCTGATGCTGCAACCCTGTGTGGGCTTGCGCGGGATCACGGTTGCCTGACCATTGTTGACTGCGTGACTTCCCTTGCTGGTTGTGACGTGAATCTTGACGCCTGGCAGGCTGATGCCGCCTATAGTGGCACCCAGAAGTGCCTGTCCTGTGCGCCCGGCCTCTCGCCAATCAGCATGAGTGAGCGGGCGGTTGAAAAAATCAAGGCGCGCAAGACGCCCGTCAGTTCCTGGTTTATGGACCTGAATCTGGTAATGGGTTACTGGGGTGAAGGTCAGACCCGTGCATATCACCATACTGCCCCGGTGAACGCACTTTACGGTTTACATGAAGCCCTGGTGATTGTCTGCGAAGAAGGTCTGGAAAACGCCTGGCAGCGACACCAGGCAAATCACCTTGCACTGCGTGCCGGACTTGAAGCCCTGGGGCTTTCGTTTATTGTGCCGGAAGATGAGCGGCTGGCCCAACTGAATGCTGTGACCATCCCTGAGGGTGTCAATGAAGCAGACATTCGCCGGCAGTTGCTTCAGCAGTACAACCTGGAGATTGGTGCGGGCCTCGGCAGTCTCGCTGGCAAGGTCTGGCGTATTGGCCTGATGGGTTACGCCAGCAATCCACGTAATGTGCTTTTGTGCGTCAACGCCCTTGAGTCGGTGCTGTCCCAGTACAACGCCCACATCAACAGGGGTGAGGCAACTGCCGCGGTTGCATCGGCCTACGCCACACCGGCATAACACCGGGCACCTGCGGAGTTTCTCAGGCGCGAGACTTGCCGGTTTTTGCGGCCGGGATGCCGCTGGCAGTCAGGATTGGCCGCAGAAACTGTCCGGTAAAGGAATGCGGGATTTCTGCGACCGCTTCAGGTGTGCCGGCTGCAATGATTTCCCCCCCGCCTGAGCCACCTTCCGGACCAAGATCCACAATCCAGTCGGCTGTCTTGATAACGTCGAGGTTGTGCTCGATGATCACTATGGTATTCCCCTGGTCACGCAGGTAGTGCAGCACGCGCAAGAGTTGTTCAATATCGTGAAAGTGCAGACCTGTTGTGGGTTCGTCGAGAATGTACAGGGTTTTGCCGGTATCCCGTTTTGAAAGTTCTCGTGACAGCTTGATGCGCTGCGCTTCACCGCCGGACAGGGTTGTTGCTGACTGGCCCAGCCGGATATAGCCGAGCCCGACATCCATCAGTGTCTGCAGACGGCGTGCAATCATCGGCACCGGTTCAAAGAAGCTGTGCGCATCTTCCACCGTCATCTCCAGTACCTCGTGGATGTTTTTCCCTTTGTAATGGACCTCCAGGGTCTCGCGGTTGTAGCGTTTGCCCTTGCACACATCGCACATCACGTAGATGTCAGGCAGGAAGTGCATCTCCACCTTGATCAGGCCGTCACCCTGGCAGTGCTCACAGCGTCCGCCCTTGACGTTAAAACTGAACCGCCCGGGCTTGTACCCGCGCGACCGGGCTTCCTGGGTGCCGGCAAACAGTTCCCTGATGGGCGTAAAGATGTTGGTATAGGTTGCGGGGTTTGACCTGGGCGTGCGGCCAATGGGACTCTGGTCGATGTCCACAACCTTGTCGAGGTGCTCCATGCCCTTAATGCTGTCGTAGGCTGCTGCCGTTGGGTTCTGGGCGCCGTTCAGGGTACAGGCAGCGAGTGGGTAGAGTGTGCTGTTGATCAGCGTCGACTTGCCGGAGCCGGAAACCCCGGTCACGCAGGTCATCAGACCCAGCGGAATTGACAGGTCAACACCGGTGAGGTTGTTGCCACGAGCGCCAAGCAGTTGCAGCCAATGTTCACCGGGCGCAACGCGTTTGGCGGGAATCGCAATGCCTCTTTGCCCAGACAGGAATTGCCCGGTTACCGATCTGTCGCAGGCGAGGATATCCTCGATCACCCCATGTGCAACAACTTCACCACCGTGAATGCCGGCACCCGGCCCAATATCCACAATATAGTCCGCAGCGCGTATAGCTTCCTCGTCGTGCTCAACCACAATCACCGTGTTGCCCATGTCCCTGAGATTGGTCAGGGTATTCAGCAGGCGCTGGTTGTCGCGCTGGTGCAGGCCAATGGATGGTTCATCCAGAATGTACATGACACCCACGAGCCCGGCACCAATCTGGCTGGCCAGCCGGATTCGTTGGGCTTCGCCACCAGACAGCGTGTCGGCACTGCGAGACAGGGTCAGGTAGTTCAGCCCAACGTCATTGAGGAAGCTGAGTCTGGCAATAATTTCCTTGAGGATCTTCTCGGCAATCCTGGCGCGCTGGCCTTCCAGGGCAAGATTGCAGAAGTAGTCATGTGCCGTTGCCACAGACATGGTTGTGATGTCGGACAGCGAGCGGCCTTCAATGGTGACGGCGCGTGCGTCTGCGTTTAGCCTGGCCCCGCCGCAGCCAGGGCAGGCACGGGTGTTCAGGAAGCGGGACAGGTTCTCCCGCACCATCTGCGAATCAGTGTCATGGTAACGGCGCTCCATGTTCGGGATGATGCCCTCAAACTCGTGCGCCCTTGTGTATTCGTCACCACGATCATTGATATAGCGGAACTGGATCTTGTCCTTGCCACTGCCAAAAAGAATAACTTGCCGGTGTTTTTCCGACAGCGCGTTGAAGGGGGTGTCCACGCGGAAGTTGTAGTGATCGGCAATGGAGGTCAACATCTGGTAGTAATAGATGTTGCGCCGATCCCAGCCATTGATGGCACCTTCTGCCAGGGACAGTTCACCATCCTGGACCACGGTTGCCGGGTCAAAAAACTGTTTGATACCCAGGCCGTCGCAGGTTTCGCAGGCACCGGAAGGGTTGTTGAACGAAAACATCCGGGGCTCAAGTTCAGCAATGGAATGCCCGCATTCCGGGCACGCAAAACGTGAGGAGAATACAACTTCTTCGTCGTTACCGTCGATAAAAGCCAGCGTGGCTATCCCGTCGGAAACGTTCACGGCAGTTTCAAAAGAGTCAGCCAGGCGGGTTTTTTGATCCGGGCGTATGCGGAGCCGGTCGATGACCACTTCGATAGTGTGCTGTTTTTTCTTGTCCAGTTCCGGGGGTTCATCCAGGTCAACGACAATGCCGTCAATGCGGGCGCGCACAAAACCCTGTTTTCGTAGCTGATCCAGGATATGCAGGTGTTCCCCCTTGCGCCCTTTGACGACCGGCGCCAGCAGCAGTACACCGGTGCCCTCGGGCAGGGACAGGGCCTGATCGACCATCTGGCTGATGGTCTGGGCTTCGAGGGTCAGGCCATGTTCCGGGCAGTGTGGTTCACCCGCGCGGGCGAACAGCAGGCGCAGGTAATCGTAAATCTCGGTGATTGTGCCGACGGTTGATCTTGGATTGTGGCTGGTCGACTTCTGTTCGATGGAAATGGCCGGGGACAGGCCGTCAATATGATCGACGTCAGGTTTCTCCATCAGCGAGAGAAATTGTCGGGCATAGGCTGACAGGGATTCGACGTAGCGCCTTTGGCCTTCGGCATACAGGGTGTCGAAGGCAAGCGACGATTTGCCTGACCCGGACAGGCCCGTAACAACCACCAGCGAATCGCGGGGCAGGTCAAGGTCGATGTTCTTCAGATTATGGGTACGTGCCCCACGTATGGATATCTTGCTCATATCTGCTCTTGGTGGCGGACATTGCCGCCTAAGTCTGCCCGCTGCACACAACAGTTCATGTCAGTCAGGGCGAATTTTGTTATGCTCCACGACCTGCTACTCATGGGGCAATCACCGGTGCACTGCAGTGCCGGCCGCGAGGAGCAGATAGTATAAGTTTGTCGAACCCCAGGCAAAGACCCGTCATTGCAAGATCAGGCAGCCTCTTCTTGAAAACAGGTATCTCGCCCTTTTGTCTCCTGAAACGTTGTAGTTAATGAACCAGTCTGAAATACGAACAGCACTTGCTGTTGGCCTTCTCTATATCGTGCGCATGCTCGGTCTCTTCATGGTGCTGCCGGTATTGCCGCTGGTGGCAGACCAGTATCAACTGAACACGCCGTTGTTGCTGGGTTTTGCCCTGGGTGCCTACGGGATGACGCAGGCCTTGCTGCAGATCCCGCTGGGTATCCTTTCCGACCGTGTTGGCAGGAAGCCCATCATCCTGGGCGGGCTCATGCTGTTTGTGCTGGGCAGCCTGGTGGCGGCTTATGCCGAGACCATCTACGGCGTGATTGCGGGGCGGTTGCTGCAGGGTTGTGGTGCTATCGCAAGTACGCTTCTGGCCCTGGTGGCGGACCTGACAAGGATAGAGCATCGTGGCAAGGCGATGGCAATTGTCGGCATCAGTATTGGCGGCTCGTTTGGTCTCGCGCTGATCCTGGGGCCGCTGGTGAACGGCTACTTTGGTGTCGGGGGCGTGTTCCTTTTCTGTGCGCTGGCAGGGGTTGTCGGCCTGTTTGTCACCGGCCTGATACCTACCCCCAGAGTGCGTAGCCATAACCCGGACGCCAACGTGAATCCCGCCCTGGTTGATAGCCTGCTCCACCTGCCGGACCTGCGCCGAACCCTGGTGGGTATTTTTATGCTTCATTACCTGTTGATGGGCAGCTTTGTGATTTTGCCACCCCTGCTGGCCTCGACCGGTCGCATTGCCCCCGATGAATATCACCTGGTGTACTTCTGGCTGCTGCTGGCCGCGTTTGTGGCGATGATGCCGTTCATGTGGCTGTCTGACCGACCCGCGTATACGAAACTGATGTTGCTGGCGATGATCGTGACCTTCGCTGCTGCATCCCTGATCTTTTCTCTCGCGCCCGGATTTTACCTGCTGATGGTTGCGGTAATGCTGTTTTTCATGGCGTTTAACCTGCTTGAGGTCATCCTGCCGGCGCTGGTCAGCAAAATTGCGCCGGCAGGGCGCCGTGGTACTGCAATGGGCCTGTATTCGACGGCACAGTTTGCCGGTGGTTTTGCGGGCGGCGCACTGGTTGGCCTGATGCTGACCTGGTGGGATTTTGCGTACGCGATGTACGCCAATGCCGCCTTCTGTGTGGTCTGGTTGGTCTATGCCGCGGGCCTCAGCAAACCCGGAAACATCCGGACAATCACCTGCCGACTCGGCGATCCTGGCGCCGCGAGTACAAGTGAAGTGACGGACGCGCTATTATCGCTCGACGGTGTGGTCGATGTGGCACTGATCGAACAGGACCGACTGGCGTACGTCAAGGTGAATGAAGACGTGTTTGACATTGCTGCATTTGAAGATCTCAGGAATCGAATGATCCTGGCCACGAATTAACGTTGAGGAGAAATCATGGCACGTGGAGTGAACAAGGTTATTCTGGTTGGCAACCTGGGTAATGACCCGGATACGCGTTACCTGCAATCGGGCTCGGCGGTGACCAATGTGTCGCTGGCAACATCAAAAGCCTGGAAAGACCGCAATTCCGGTGAAAATCGTGAGGCGACAGAGTGGCACCGGGTTGTGTTCTTTAACCGCCTTGCCGAAATTGCAGGTGAATACCTCAAGAAGGGTTCAAAAATTTATGTTGAGGGCGAGTTACGCACCCGCCAGTGGGAGCGTGACGGGCAAAAGCACTACACCACTGAAATTGTCGCAAACGAGCTGCAGATGCTGGATAGCCGTGGCGATATGGGCGATGGCGGTGGTAGTTATGGTAGTGGCGGCAACAACGGTGGTGGCGGTAGCAGCGGCGGCCGCAGTGGTGGTGGCAGCTACGGTGGCCAGGCACCGTCTTCCGGTGGCAGCCAGGGTGGCAGGGATGATGACTTTGGTGGTCCGCCTCCCGAAGACTTTGATGACGATATCCCGTTCTGACCCGGTGACGTATCCAAGCCTCCATGCGTGGCACGCCACTTGTTGAACCTGGTGTTGCTGATACCGCTTTTTGCGACAAAGATGCGAACTCTTGGGTCGAGCTTAAGAGCTAAAGACGCAAACAAGTGCAACGACTGCGCTGCAGGTAGCAGATCGGCCTTCATATTGGTCAGAAACGGATACAAATGGCCAGTGTTGAATAAAACCGCGCTGAAAGAGACCTGATCCCCAGGCAGTGTGATCGGGGATGCTACCATTCGGGCGGTTTTAGCAGGCGCTTAATTTGAGCGCAAAACTTGACAAAACTTGACTGCTACATATACTTCGCACATGCAAAAAAGACTGGATGCCGACAAAGCTCAGGCGGCGATCAATAGGGCAGGGTTAACCCAAACTGCCGTCGCTGATGCTCTAGGCGTGACAAAAGAAGCTGTTTCACAGTGGCTCTTGCACAAGTCTTTTCCTCGTCCGGATAAGCTTCTCCGATTAGGCAAATTGCTGAATCTCTCTTTTGATGATCTGGTTGTTAAGGAAGATCCCTATGCCCCGAAAGTGGCATTCCGCAAAATGCGCGGCACCAAAACCAGGGATCACCATATCGAAAGAGCCCAAGTGATTGGTCGCTTTTTGCGTCATCTCGTGCCCTATCTGCCGTTTGATAACTTTGAAATGCCGCCGGTACTCAAGTCTCCGAGCTGTGATTATGACTACCTTTGCGCGGTAACAGCGAAAGTCAGAGAAGATATTAATCTTGGTCCTGTAGAGTGCGTGGACTTCACGCACCTGATTCGTCGTTTTAGTGAACTACAGGCCGTTGTGGTTCCCGTAATGTGGGGAGCAAAGCAGCGCCATGAAAATGCAGTGCACATACACCTCCCTGACTCGGGGAGCACTTGGGTTTACCTGAATCTGGATACCAATATCCATGATTTCAAGTTCTGGATGGCGCATGAGCTAGGGCACTGCCTTTCCCCTAGTCTGGAGGGGGATGATGCTGAAGACTTTGCCGATGCCTTTGCGGCGAGCATGCTTTATCCTCATGTGTTAGCGGAGGAAGCGTACACCTCCATCAAGTCGCAAGCTTCACCTGCGGCCAAAATCTCCCATGTCATCGAATTGGCTGATCAATTAACAATCTCGCCCTGGACAGTGGTAGGGCAAGTGAATAAATATGCCGAGTCCACTAAGCTGCCTCAATTACAACTCAGTACATCTGCATTCCCTGGTGCGGTCACCAACTTCAATAAAAAGTACAAGAACCTCAGCGAAGCCCTGTTCGGTGATAATGAACTGGACGAACACGGTAAGCCAAGCGCCCGTGACTATATTGAAAAAGCCGGAGACGCCTTCGAAACTCCGTTTTTCGACATGCTTCAAAAGTACCTGAAAGCGCAGAACAAGGGGCCTGGCTTTGTTCAAACTGTGCTGGATATGCCACTCCTCGATGCACGGAGTATCCATGCAGAGCTGACCTGATGCCTCAATCGAAAATCCTTGTTGATACCAACGCCTACCTAAGGTTGGCCAAAACAATACGCCCCTTACTGTTCGAGCCCTTCGGTGACAACGATTATTGTTTGTATATTCTGCCTGAGCTCAATGGCGAACTGGCAGGCAGAAAACTGCAAAGTAAGTTTCCCTGGGTGGATGACGAGGAATTCGCCGGGAATCGTAAGCACTTCCCCAAAATCAGCAAGCAACAAAAGAAGTCCATTCAGCAAACCTTCGAGTACGTCTGGGACCATGTGCAAACCGAATTGCCCGGGCCTTCCCGTGTAGACACCTGGTATATTGCCTATGCATTGGAGTTGGGTGTTCCGGTAGTGACGGACGATCAGGATATGATCGAGCTGGCCAAAGCCTTCGATGCGCAAGTCATTCCCACGCTGGAGCTACTCAAAATCATGCTGGACTGTGGTCATACGGATATAAAGACCATCAATGGCCTGGTCGAGTACTGGAAATACTTTGCAGATATGCCTGCCAACTTCAATACGGACTACCAGCGCCTGTTTGGTGATCAATAAGCCTGAATACCTCTCTTACTTGATCACCATACCGGATCCCATCTATGGACAGTCTTGTACTTTTTTGAGTTTGTGAGAAACCTCGTCATGAGTGATCCCATATTGACCATCAGAAAGATGGCCGAACGGCTCAATTGGGTTTAACTGAACGGTTTTGGCTTTCCCCATGATAAAAATCAATATTTTCAATGAGTTGAATGGGCTCTTCGCTACTATATGTGAATTACCGTTCTGACCGCGACCATTTTCAGAGCGTTCAGACAACCAGCAGAAACAGCAGGCTGCCAAGTACCAGCCGATAGATCACAAACGGCAGGAAACCAATTCGGCTGATGAAACCGAGAAACAGTCGGATGCAAAGGTAGGCGCTGATGGCAGACACGATCAGGCCAACGCTGAGGCCGGCCCAGTCAACGGGCGCATCACCTGTGGCGAGGTCGATCGTCTTGAGTGTTGCGGCGCCGCCAATGGCGGGTATCGACAGGAGAAAAGATATCCGTGAGGCGGCCTCCCGCGTAAAGCCTGCCAGCAGCGCAACCGTCATGGTTACGCCAGAGCGGGAAGTACCGGGAATCAGGGCAAAACACTGGGCAACACCAATCATCAATGCCTGGCGCCAGGTGAGGCTGTGCTCAAGTCTGTCCCGCCTGCCGGACCGGTCGCCGATGTAAAGCAGAATGCCAAAGCCAATGGTGGTCACGGCAATCACCGTTACACCGCGAAGGTTGGTTTCAATCTGGTCTTTCAGAATGAGTCCGGCAACAATCACGGGCAGACTTGCAATTAGCAGGTTGACGGCAAAACGGCTCTCTTCGGTGTGTTTCCCCTCACGCAGGAAGACAAAAAAGGCAGTGAGGAGTCGCCACACATCGACTCGAAAGTACCAGAGTACTGCCACCAGGGAACCCAGGTGAACCGCCGTGTCAAACGCCAGCCCCTGGTCCGGCCAGCCGAGCACCTCAAATGGCAGGATAAGGTGGGCTGAGCTGGAGATGGGCAGAAACTCGGTCAGTCCCTGTATGAGCGCCAAGAGCAGTGCCTGAACCAGATCCACGTTTTCTACCACCAGCAATGATGGGCGGAGTTTATCACGCTGATTCCCCGGTTCGTGTGCCTGAGGTCCCATGGGTTAGAATGAGCCATGGCTGAAATTCCGTTGTTTCCATTACCATTGGTGCTGTTCCCGGGCGGGCGCCTGCCCCTGCAGATTTTTGAGGCACGTTACCTGGACATGGTGAAACGTTGCCTGCGGGAAAACATGGGATTCGGAATTGTCCTGATTGAAGAAGGTGAGCAAACCCTGATGGCACGGGACCAGCAGCCTCCCACCATAGCTCGCCAGGGCACCTACGCGACCATAGTGGACTTCGACCAGAATCCGAACGGCACCCTGGGCCTGGTGGTTGAAGGCCAGGTGAAATTTGTCATCCGTGACGAATACGAACTGCCCGACAGGTTAATGATGGCGCAGGTTGAATTTCTGCCGGTTGAGGAAGCAGCTGCGGTGCCATCCGGCCTGGCCCACCTCGTCGGCCTGCTGGAAAAGTTTCTTGAACATGAAGCTGTACAAGGCCTGGGCCTCCAGGTGGACTTTGAAGACGCGGTGCAGGTGGGCGCACGACTCACGGAACTACTGCCATGTCCGGGCCGGTTCAAGCAGCGAATGCTTGAGCTCAAGAACCCGCTTGCACGGCTCAAGGAGATCGACAAGCTGGTTGCGCAAATGCAGAAAGCCCCCTGAGTCAGTTACGGGCACGATTACCAGCGTTTTCGAGTATAATTTGCGGATTTTCGGGCGGCAGAAGCCGCGCTAACGGTTTAACGGTAATGGACATAGACGCGTACGTACGGGAGCTGGGGCGGGCGGCAAGGGAAGCGGCCAGTCAGATGAACCGTGCCTCAACCCGGCAAAAAAATGCCGCCCTGGCCGCAATCGGGGAAGTGATTGTTGCCCGGCGCGAATGGTTGATGGCCGAAAACGCCAGGGACCTTGCTGCCGGCAGGGAGAACGGCCTGGAGGATGCGCTCCTGGACCGGCTCATGTTCAATGACGCCCGTTTTGAAACCATGGTGGAGGGCTTGCGCCAGGTTGCCGCACTTGAAGATCCTGTGGGTGAAATCACGGATCTTGCCTATCGACCAAGTGGCATACAGGTAGGGATGATGCGGGCCCCGCTGGGCGTAATCGGGATCATCTACGAGTCCCGGCCCAACGTGACGATAGACGCGGCCAGCCTCTGCCTGAAATCAGGCAATGCCGTTATCCTGCGGGGTGGGTCGGAGGCCATTCACTCAAATCGCGCCCTGGCGGAGTGCATCAGCGAGGGCCTTGTGCAGGCCGATTTGCCGGCTTCAGCAGTCCAGCTTGTCAGCACCACCGACAGGGCAGCAGTGGGTGCGCTGATCCGGATGGATGACGTGATTGATGTGATTGTGCCCAGGGGCGGCAAGAGCCTGATCGAGCGGATTACCCGTGAGGCCACAATTCCCGTTATCAAGCACCTTGACGGGGTTTGCCACGTCTACGTTGACGATGAAGCTGATCGAAGCAAGGCCATCAGCATTGCGTTCAATTCGAAATGCCAGCGTTATGCGGTCTGTAATGCCATGGAGACCTTGCTGGTCGCCGCGGCGGTCGCGGGTGATGTCCTGCCGGAACTGGCCGGTCAGCTTGTCAGTGAAGGCGTCGAATTGAGGGGGTGTGAAACCACGTCCAGGCTCTTGTCCAACATCTGCCGGGTGGTGCCGGCAAGCGAGGCTGACTGGTATGAGGAGTACCTGGCGCCGATACTGGCTATCAGGGTGGTAGCCGGCGTCGACGAGGCAATTGCTCATATTAATACCTATGGCTCCAGCCACACGGACACTATCGTGACAGAAAACTACACGAAAGCGCGCCAGTTCCTGCGTGAGGTGGACTCGAGCTCCGTCATGGTAAATGCGTCCACGCGTTTCGCAGACGGTTTTGAGTACGGTCTTGGTGCCGAGATTGGCATTTCCACGGACAAACTGCACGCCCGTGGCCCCGTGGGTCTGATTGGCCTGACATCGCAGAAATACGTGGTGTTTGGTGACGGACAGGTTCGCCAGTGAGGAAACAACGTGGCAGAACCTGACAGCAGGTGCCAATGACAGCCCCACGCCAGGGCATGGCAGTTCTTGGAGGCACTTTTGATCCGGTGCACTTTGGGCACCTTCGATCCGCAGTAGAAGTTCGGGAGGCCCTTGGGGTAGCCAGGATCAAGCTGATACCTTCATTTTCACCGCCCCATCGCAATGAACCGGCCAGCAGTGCCAGGGATCGGTTGGCCATGCTGCGGGCCGCAACCGCTGATCACGCGTATATTGAAGTGGACGACCGGGAAATCCGCCGCGAAGGCAGATCCTTCACGATCGACACCCTCCGCTCTATTCGTGAAGAACTGGGGGATTCAATCTCGCTTGCCATGGTACTGGGTGTTGACGCCTTTGTGCTGCTTGATTCATGGAAAGCATGGCGTCACCTGACCGATACGGCTCACCTGGTTGTGTTGGACCGCCCGCGGGCTGACCAGAGGAAGATGTCAGCAGAATTGAAACACTTTTTTGACAGCAGGTTTGTGGATGACCCGGGTCGACTCGCCAGTGAACCTTGTGGCCTGGTGTGCAGACTGTCACTGACCCAACTGGATATCTCCTCAAGCAGGATAAGGGAAATCCTCCGGGCGGGACTTTCCGCGGATTACCTGATGCCGTCTGAGGCGATTGCCTACCTGCGACAGCACGGGCTTTACGGGTCGGACCAATCAACACCGCAATAGGAGAACTTTTGTTTTATGCCTGGTACTAACCTGAAGCAGGTGGTTGAAAATGCCCTCCTTGATGCCAAGGCACAGGATGTGGTCTGGATGGATGTCACGTCGCTAACCGATGTGACCGACTACATGGTGGTCGCAAGCGGCACATCCAATCGACATGTGCGTAGTGTTGTTGCGCGCATTCTTGAGTTCGCGGCAGAGGCGGGCGAAAAGCCGATTGGCATAGAGGGTAACGAAGACGGCGAGTGGGTACTCATTGACCTGGCTGATATTGTGGTGCATGTAATGTTGCCCAAGGTGCGTGAGTTTTATGATATTGAACGCCTGTGGACTGTCGGCGCGGCGCGGCCGGGCAGTGCCCCTGTGGCGACGATTGAGCAATAGATGGCGACCGGGTTTTCCCGTGCCGGTAGGGGCACGCTGCAGCCGTTGCAGGTGTGCTGCAGACAGGGGAGGTTTGTACCCTGCAGAAAAAGCGTGGACGAGTGACTGTTGAATATTGAACTGCTGGCGGCGGGGACTAAACCGCCCGCCTGGATTGAGGCTGGCTTTGGTGAATACCAGAAGCGCCTGTCTGGCCACTGGCCACTTGAGGTGCGGGAAATTGCTGTTGCAAGGCGCGGCAAAAATCCGGCGCTGGATCGCCTCAAACAGGAGGAGGGTGATCGCATGCTGGCTGCTGTGCGCCCCGGCGCAAAACTGGTCGCGCTGGATAGAACCGGAACAGGCTGGAGCACGGAAACTTTGGCGCAACGACTCGACAACTGGGCCCTGTCGGCATCCCACCTGCAGATCATGATTGGTGGTCCGGACGGTCTGGCGCAACAGTGTACTGACCAGGCGAGTGAGGTCTGGTCACTGTCGGCGCTGACATTTCCCCATTTCCTGGTCAGGGTGATTGTTGCCGAGCAACTCTATCGTGCCTGGACCATCCAGAATAACCACCCTTATCACAAGTAGTCATGGCTGAACCACTCGCACTTAAGGACCACTCGCACGAAGGCCGCATCTACTTTGAGCGAGCGGCCATCGGATTTGGGGTCCTGGTGCTGTTGACCCTGGCGCTGGTGGCACGTCTTTTTTACCTCCAGATTGTGCAGCATGAAGTTTATGCGACCCTGTCGGACCAGAATCGTATACAGGTACAGTCGTTACCCCCGATTCGGGGCCTGATCTACGATGCCAATGGCGAACTGATTGCGGACAATATCCCCAGTTACAGCCTGACAATGACAGTTGAGCGGGTGAAAGACGTTGATGCCGCGCTGGTGGAAGTTGGCAAGCGCGTTGACATCACAGAAGACCAGGTCAAGGCCTTCAAGAGGCGCCTGACGCGTGGCCGGCGGCCTTATGAATCAGTCCCGATCCTGTTCAAACTGAGCCCGGAAGAAATAGCGCGGGTCAGTGTCGACCTGCATGCGCTGCCCGGTATCAAGATTGAAGCCAGGCTGGTCAGGCATTATCCCAAGGGTGACCTGATGGCCCACGCCGTGGGTTCGGTGCGGCGTATCAACGAGAATGATGCGCGTTCCCTGGACCGGGTTGCTTATTCGGGCACTGATCATATTGGCAAGATTGGTATCGAGCGTTTTTACGAGGCTGACCTGCTGGGCAAGGTGGGTTATCAGCGCGTCGAAACGGATGCACGTGGCCGCGTCATGAAAGTCATAGACCGAACGCCACCCGAACCGGGCCAGAACCTGGTGCTGTATGTCGATTCATCGCTCCAGCGCGCGGCCAGTGATGCGTTGGGAGACCGGCGGGGATCGGTTGTTGCGATTGATCCGAGGACCGGTGGCATCCTGGCGCTGGTCAGCAAACCCGGCTACGACCCCAACCTGTTTGTGACGGGTATTGACTACCCGACCTATGCGTCGCTGCGGGACTCCATAGATACACCCCTGTTCAATCGGGCCATCCAGGGTCAGTACGAACCCGGATCCACGCTCAAACCTTTTGTTGGCCTGGCTGGCCTGGTCAATGGTGTGACCAATCAGGAATTCACCATCGAGGATCCGGGCTGGTTCAAGTTGCCGGGCGGTGAGCGGCTGTATCGGGACTGGAACTGGACGGTTGAAGGTTATGGTGGTCATGGCTCCGTCAATATCGAAAAGGCCATCTATCGCTCCTGTAACGTGTACTTTTATAGCCTTGCGGTGAAACTGGGTATTGACCGCTTGCATGATCACCTGGCGCTCTATGGATTTGGCCAGCGCACCGTGCTTGACCTGCCGGAGGCCAGAAGCGGATTGTTGCCCTCCCGGGACTGGAAGCAGGGCGCGCGCGGCGAGCCCTGGTACCCGGGTGATACGGTCAATATCGGCATTGGCCAGGGAGACATCCTGGTGACGCCCCTGCAGCTTGCCACCGCTGTGGCCGTGTTGGCGAACCGTGGCAAAGCCGTTGCCCCACGCCTGTTGAAGTCTGGCAGCAACCTGCTGGATGAAAGCAGGGCACACAGGCTGGCGGATGTAAATATTGTGCCCGAACCCATGTGGGAGCTGATTATCTCCTCGATGGAGAAGGTTGTGCACCGGGGTAACCAGGTGTTTGGTGAGAACGGTACTGCCTGGTATTACATAGGCCAGGATATACCCTATCGGATGGCAGGAAAGTCTGGTACAGCACAGGTGGTGGGCATCGCACAGGGTGAGGAGTATGACGAGGAGGCGCTCAGTGAACGGCAGCGGAAACACGCCTGGTTTGTCGCTTTTGCCCCGGCAGACAATCCCGTGATTGCACTTGCCGTGCTGGTGGAAAACGGTGGCGGTGGCAGCGAGATGGCGGCCCCGGTGGCACGGCAGGTTATTGATCACTACCTCCTGCAGAACAACCTGGGTGTGGCCCAGACGTCGGGGTTCGCCAGATGAGCCAGGATTTTGTCAGGCGGCTACCGGGAACGGGCTTCTCCGGCGTGCGGCACGCCAGTATCGGCGAGGCACTGCACCTGGACTTCATCATTATTTTCCTGACCCTCATTATCTGCGGTTACGGCCTGGTGGTCCTGTACAGCGCCATGGAGCAGCAAGCGGCGGCCGTCGTGTCGCAGTCCCTCAAGATTGGTGTGGCGCTTGTGGTCATGCTGGTCATGGCGCAGATTTCGCCGATTTTCTACATGCGCCTGGCGCCCTGGCTCTACCTCCTGGGCGTAATATTGCTGGTGGCCGTGCTGTTTGTTGGCCATGAGGTCAACGGTTCGCAGCGCTGGCTGCGGATTCCCGGGGTCATCAACTTCCAGCCCTCGGAAGTGATGAAACTGGTGTTGCCCATGATCCTCGCCTGGTACTTCCAGGAAAGACACCTGCCGCCCCGCCTCAAGCACGTGTTCTGG
Organism: Pseudomonadota bacterium; assembly: GCA_047947185.1. Taxonomy (GTDB): domain Bacteria; phylum Pseudomonadota; class Gammaproteobacteria; order Pseudomonadales; family Azotimanducaceae; genus JANQJA01. Next base: position 3,003,291 of record CP170502.1, on the reverse strand, counting down.
GCGGGCATTATGATTGCCCTGCCCGTGCTGCTGATTGCGCGCCAACCGGACCTGGGCACGGCAATTCTGATTGGTGCCTCCGGATTGCTGGTCCTGCTGTTGGCAGGTTTACCCTGGCGCTACGTTTTTGGTGTGGTGGGGCTTGTCCTCGCCTCATTGCCGGCACTCTGGTTTGTGATGCGCGACTACCAGAAAAATCGCGTCCTCACGCTGCTCGATCCGGAGCGCGACCCGCTGGGCACTGGTTGGAATATCATCCAGTCAAAGACCGCCATTGGCTCTGGTGGCCTGTTTGGCAAAGGCCTGTTCGAGGGTACCCAGTCCCATCTGGACTTTTTGCCCGAGAGCCAGACAGATTTTATTATTGCCGTGATGGCAGAAGAATTCGGTTTTGTTGGTGTGGTTGCCCTGCTGCTGCTTTACCTGCTGCTGATTGGCCGGGGTGTAGTCATGTCAATCCAGGCGCAGGACACCTTCGGCAGGTTGCTGGCCGGGACAATCACATTTACCTTTTTTGTCTATGTATTTGTGAACATCGGCATGGTGAGTGGCCTGCTGCCGGTGGTAGGCGTGCCACTGCCACTGGTCAGCTTTGGCGGCACCAGCATACTGACGCTGTTTGCAGGGTTTGGCATGCTGATGTCCATTCATACGCACCGTCGAATCACGCTGTAAATGACCATGACCCAACAAGGAGTATTGATGCGTTTTCTGCTGGTTTTAATGCTCACGCTTCCGGTGCTGGTGGCGCCTGCGTCAGCAGACTATTCCGACAAGCCCGAGGTCATCGAATTTGTGGTGGAACTGGAACAGAGTGACGGCTTTTCCCGTGCTGAACTGATGGATGTGTTCAGCCGGGCCACTTATCAGCAGAGCATTGTCGACGCCATCTCGAAGCCCGCGGAAAAGGTACTGACCTGGAAAGAGTACCAGGATATTTTCCTGACCAGTGCCCGGGCTGAAGCTGGCCGCCAGTTCATGATGGACAATCACGAGGCACTGATTGCCGCCGAGAAAGAGTTTGGCGTGCCGCCAGTGATTGTTGCTGCCATTATTGGTGTGGAAACCATGTACGGCCGATTTCGCGGTCGCTATCGGGTGATTGACGCCCTGGCAACCCTGGCGTTTGACTATCCCCCGCGTGCCAGTTTTTTTCGGTCCGAGCTGAAACATTTCCTGCTGCTTGCCCGGGAGGAAAACCAGTCGCCCCTTGACCCTGTTGGCTCTTATGCCGGGGCCATGGGGTACGGTCAGTTCATCCCCAGCAGCTATCGCCACTATGCCGTGGACTTTGATGGCGACGGGGTGCGGGATATCTGGAACAACAGGACAGACGCCATAGGCAGCGTTGCCAACTACCTGGCCAGGCATGGCTGGCGTCGGGGTGAACCCATTGTGACGCAGGTCTATCCAGGTGATGCGGCGGTTGATGTATTTACCAGTGAACTCGAGCCAGACACCAGCCTTGCTGAGCTCGCGGCGGTGGGCGTTGTGGCAGCCGGCGTCAGCGCCGTCGGCACCGTGTCTCCGCTGCGGTTTGAGGGCAAAGACGGGAGTGAGTTCTGGCTGGGTTTCCCCAATTTTTACACCATTACCCGCTATAACCACAGCAAGCTGTATGCGATGGCGGTCTTCCAGCTAAGTGAGCGTTTGCGCGCACCCCTTGTCAGCCAGACGCCCTGATTGATGGCCCGCGCGGTTCTGTTGCTGCTGTTTGTGCTGACCGGTTGTACCACCGGACCTGTATCTGGCCCGGCACCCCAGCCTGAGGTTCAGCCGGCGGAGCGCAAGGCGGTTGCGCCGGGGCGGGGTAACACCAGCCCATATGTGGTGTTCGGCAAAACCTACCACATCATGCCCTCCAGTCTCGGCTACCTCGAGATTGGCCTGGCCTCCTGGTATGGGAAAAAATTTCATGGCAGGCTCACGTCCAATGGTGAGGTATTTGACATGCACCAGGTAAGCGCCGCACACAAATCCCTGCCGCTGCCCACGGTCGTTCGGGTCACCAACCTGGATAACGGCCGCAAGGTGCTGGTACGTGTCAATGACCGGGGGCCCTTCCATGATGATCGATTGATTGACCTTTCTTACGAGGCCGCGGTCAAACTGGGATTTGCGGACAAGGGTGTGGCCCCGGTGGTAGTCGAAGCGCTGGATGAGATCAACTACCCGGAACTGGTCAGGGAACCGGTACCGCATGAATCCTTTTACCTCCAGGTGGGCGCCTTTTCCCGTCCCGAGGGAGCGGAGTGGTTGCAACAGAGAATCAGGGACGTGATCGAGTTAACAGAATTTGCGGCGATTGACGTCCGTATATTGCAGAGTGAACTGGACGAGGAGACACTCCTGCACAAGGTGTGGCTTGGGCCCATCAAGTCTGAAGGCGAGCGGGACCGGCTGGCCGAGATAGTTGAGGACACCAGACTGGGGGTGCCCCTGCGGGTCAAGGTAGAGTGATTCGCAGAGGGGCAGGGTCTCGCGTTAGAATTGCACAAACCGGGAATATGATGCTGAAAATGCTGTTTAAAGGTACCAGGCGCGCAACTGTTTTGGTTGTGCTCGCTCTTTTTTCGCTCGCGGGGCATGCGGCAGGGGTTATTGTGCCCGCTCCTCCCCAGTTGTCGGCGACCGGATACCTGTTGATGGATGCTGCCACCGGCAAGGTGCTGGTTGACTTCAACAGTGAACAGCGGTTGCCACCCGCAAGCCTGACAAAAATCATGACCAGTTATGTGGTTGAACATGAACTTGACCGTGGCAGCATCACCATGAATGACATGGTTGATATCAGCGTCAAGGCATGGCGTATGGAAGGCTCGCGCATGTTTGTTCGCGAGGGTACCAAGGTACGCCTGGAAGACCTGCTGCGCGGCGTGATCATTCAGTCCGGGAATGACGCCAGTGTTGCACTGGCAGAACACATCGCCGGGTCCGAGGACGTGTTTGCTGACATGATGAACCAGCATGCGGCGCGCCTGGGTATGACCAATACCAACTACGTGAATTCGACGGGCTTGCCGGACGAGAATCACTACACGACGGCGCGTGACCTTGCCCTGTTGTCGGTTGCGCTGATTGAAGATTTTCCCCAGCACTACGCCATGTACTCGGAGAAATATTTCACCTACAACGATATCCGACAACCCAACCGGAACAGCCTGCTGTGGCGCGACCCATCAGTTGATGGCGTGAAGACAGGCCATACAGAAGCGGCCGGCTTCTGCCTGGTGGCCTCGGCAGAACGCAACGGGATGCGCCTTGTTTCGGTGGTGATGGGCACAAGTTCAGAAGAAGCCCGGGCAGTTGAAAGCCAAAAGCTCCTGACCTATGGGTTCCGCTATTTTGAAACGGTGCCTTTGTATAAAGCAGCAGAAGCCTTGCGTAACGTGCGGGTCTGGCGCGGCGACCGGGACAGCGTGGGACTTGGCCTGGTTGCGGATGCCGTGCTGACCATCCCGCGTGGCGGTCGGGAATCCCTCGAGGCCAAGATGGACATCAACGCTATTGTCGAAGCGCCGTTTGACCAGGGGGACAAACTGGGCAGGCTGACGGTCAGCATGGGTGATGAAGTTGTCTTTGAATCAGACCTGGTGGCACTGGCGCCGGTGGCAGAAGCAGGCTTCTTCAGCCGCGTCTGGGATGCACTTGCCCTCTTTTTCATGAAGATTTTTGGCGGCGACCCGCTGGCAATATGACAGAGCCACCCAAAATTGAATTCCCCTGTGACTATCCCGTTAAGGTGATCGCCGAGGCCCAGGTCGGCCTGCTGGAGGAGGTGTTCATGATCGTGCAGCGGCACGACCCCTCTATCCACATGGACAGGGTGACCGAACGACCTAGCAGTGGAGGTAACTACCACGCCATTACCCTGCAGTTACGGGCCACCGGTGTGGTCCAGCTGCAGAACCTGTTTGAGGACTTGAAGGCCTGTGAGGCCGTTCGGCTGGTGCTGTGACGACGACCCCAAAGAGCCGCTGAGGCGCCCGTTATGGATAACCGGCTGATTGTTCGGGACCTGGGACTCAGAGAGTACGCACCTGTCCTGGCGGACATGAAAACATTTACCAACGAGCGAACCGGGACCACGCCGGACGAACTCTGGCTGCTGGAACATTACCCGGTATTTACCCAGGGACAGGCTGGCAAGGCTGAACACCTGCTTGCGCCCGGTGATATCCCGGTCATCCAGTCTGACCGGGGTGGCCAGGTGACCTACCACGGGCCGGGCCAACTGGTCGGGTATCTACTGCTTGATCTCAAACGCCGTGACCTGGGTATCAGGTCGACGGTTTCCGGTATTGAAAACGCGGTGATTGCGTTGCTGGCCGGCTACGGCATTGAAGGGGTGGCCCGTCCCGGGGCGCCGGGTGTCTATGTTAACGGTGAAAAGATTGCCGCGCTTGGTCTGAGAGTGCGTCGGGGGCGTACCTACCATGGATTCAGCCTGAACGTGGCGATGGACCAGGAACCTTTCCTGCGCATCAATCCCTGTGGGTATGCCGGTCTCGGGGTGACCCAACTCGCCGCCTTCGGGGTGGATGAAGATATGGCAAGTTTGAGCAGAAAACTGGTCAACTTGCTGGCAATCGAATTCGGTTATGATGCCGCCTACGCAAGCACGGACCAGGCAGGTACAAACTAGACATGGCAAGAGACGAACGTAACAGACTGGTCCAGGGTGTAAAGCTGCGTGGTGCGGACAAGGTTCGGCGAATCCCGGTTAAGGTAATTCCAACCGATACAGTGTTGCGCAAGCCGGACTGGATCCGGGTACGGATACCCGCCAATCCCGAGGTCAAGCGCATCAAGTCGATCTTGCGAACACGCAAACTGGCTTCGGTGTGTGAAGAAGCAAGCTGTCCCAACCTGCCGGAATGTTTCTCCCATGGTACCGCGACCTTCATGATCATGGGTGAGATCTGTACGCGACGCTGCCCCTTCTGCGATGTGGCTCACGGTAAACCCAACCCGCTTGATGCGGACGAGCCAAAAAACCTGGCGGACGCCGTGGCAGAAATGGGACTGAAATATGTTGTGGTCACCTCGGTCGACCGGGACGACCTGAAAGACAGTGGGGCCCAGCACTTTGCTGACTGTATACGGGAACTGCGCGCGCAGAGCCCGGGCCTGGTTATTGAGGTGCTGGTGCCGGACTTTCGTGGCCGCATGGAGATTGCTGTAGACATTCTCCGGCAACAGCCACCGGACGTGTTCAATCACAATCTTGAAACTGTGCCAAGGCTGTACCGAAAAGCGCGACCAGGCGCGGATTACCACTGGTCACTGGAATTGCTCAGGCAGTTCAAGGCAGCGAAGCCCGAGGTGCCAACCAAGTCGGGTCTGATGCTGGGCCTGGGTGAAACCCTGGAGGAAGTGGAGGCTGTCATGGCTGATCTGCGTGCCCATGACGTGGATATGTTGACCCTGGGTCAGTATCTGCAGCCGAGCCGCGATCATCTTGCGGTTGAGCGTTTTGTGCACCCGGATGAGTTCGCCGGGCTGAAGCGCCTGGGTGAAGACATGGGGTTTGCCCAGGTTGCCAGCGGTCCCCTGGTGCGGTCGTCCTACCACGCTGACCTGCAGGCAGCGGAAATTATCAGTAACGGCCAGAAGTAGGGTCGGCGATTTCGCCAGTTTTCAGCCGCAGGTTGTGCAGGCGGGATTACGTCCAAGGCGTAGCTTGCGCCAGTCCATGCCCCGCGCGTCAAACACCAGCAAGTAGCCAACAAGGCTCTCACCAAAACCGATCAGCATCTTCAGCGTTTCCATGGCGAGGACCGCGCCGATGATGCCGACGACCGGTGCCGCTACGCCATTTTCTGCGCAGTTGAAATTTTCGTCGCTGGCATCCTGGTACAGGCAGCGATAGCAGGGGCTGGTGGGTGAACCCGGGTCCATTGCCATCACCTGGCCCTCAAGCGCAATGGCTGCGCCAGAGACCAGCTTTGTCCCGGTCTGCACACAGGCATCATTCACCATAAACCGGGTTTTGAAGTTGTCGGTCCCGTCGACCACGAGGTCAGTATTGGCGAGCAGGGCTGACAACCCGGCTTCATCCAGGCGCCGGGATACGGCGGTGATGCGGGTGGCCGGATTGATCCTGTGAATAGTTTCGGTTGCGCTTTCGGTCTTGAGTCGACCCAGGGCTTCTGTGCTATGCAGAATCTGCCGCTGCAGGTTGGTGAGCTCAACCCTGTCATCATCAACCAGGATCAGGTGTCCCACGCCCGCTGCAGCCAGGTAAAGCGCCACGGGGCTGCCGAGGCCGCCAAGGCCCATGACCAGCACGGTTGAGTTGAGGAGCTTTTCCTGCCCGGCAATATCGATGTCGGGCAGCATGATCTGGCGGCTGTAGCGCAGCAATTCATCGTCATTCATCGGGCTTGTGTCCCCTCGTGACCCTGGGATGGCCACCCAGATCAGGATAAACGGCAAGATCAAGGTAACCCAGGCGGGTCAGTAGCGCCGCCACCGGCTCCTGTTGGTCCCAGCCGTGTTCAAGGTAAAGGGCGCCACCCGGCTTCAGGCAGCGCAGCGCGTCCGTGGCAATGAGCCTGATGTCCCGCTGCCCGTTTTCAGCGGACACCAGCGCTGCTCCCGGTTCAAACCGGAGCTCTTGCAGGTGCAAATCGTCCGCACTGATATAGGGTGGGTTGGCCACCATTATGTCAACGCTGTTGGCGGCCAGTGCGGCGGTCCAGTCACCGCGGACCAGAGTTACCCCGCCAGCTGCGTATCTGGCAAGATTGCGGGCTGCGACAGCCAGGGCATCCGGGTCCCGTTCGAGGGCAAACACCTGCCAGGCTGGTCGCGAACGCGCTAGGGCAAGTGCAATGGCGCCGGTACCCGTGCCAAGGTCCACGCAACAGCGTGGTGCAAGATCAAAATCGCCCAGCACGGCGTTCACCAGGGTCTCTGTGTCGGGCCTGGGGATCAGGGTGGCGGGACTGACTTCCAGCGACATGTCCCAGAAATCCTGGGTGCCGGTCAGGTAGGCAATCGGTTCACCCTGAAGCCGGCGGCCCAGCAGGTGCTCAAACTGGCTGACCTCTGCTGGTTGGACCAGTGCATCATCGTGTGCATACAGCCAGGCACGAGAAACGCCCAGCACCCGGGTAAGCAGCAATTGGCAGTCCAGCGTGGCTGTATCAGAAATCCGGTTCAGCCGGCCCGATTCCGCCAGCAGTTGGCGGACCTGTTTGGCGCCGGGCAAGTGTTCAGCCTGCATCACCGCCGCTTCCAAGTGAGCTCAGCAGGTCAGCCTGGTGTTCCTGCACAAGCTGGTCAATGATGGGCGAGAGATCACCTGCCATGGTCTGTGTAATGCGATGCAGGGTGAGATTGATGCGGTGATCAGTCACGCGACCGTCGGGGAAATTGTAGGTCCGGATCTTTTCCGACCGGTCACCGCTGCCAACCAGGTTGCGGCGGGTCTCTGCCTGTTCGGAATTCTGGGCTTTTTCTGCCTGGTCCATCAATTTGGCCTGCAGCAGGCTCATGGCCCGGGCGCGGTTCTTGTGTTGTGAACGTTCGTCCTGGCACTCGACCACAATGCCCGTGGGCAGATGGGTCAGGCGCACGGCAGAGTCCGTCTTGTTAACGTGCTGGCCGCCGGCACCCGAGGCCCGGTAGGTGTCCACGCGTAAATCGTTCTTGTCGATTTCGATCTGTTCAAGCTCCCCCACTTCCGGCATTACGGCCACCGTGCAGGCTGAGGTGTGGATACGTCCCTGGGATTCCGTCTGGGGAACCCGCTGTACGCGGTGTGCACCGGATTCAAACTTCAGGTGGCCATAGACGTCTTTGCCTTCTATCAGGCTGATCACTTCCTTGTAGCCACCGTGTTCCCCCGGTCGTTCGCTGAGCACCTCCAGCTTCCAGCCTTTTTCCTCGGCATACCGGCTGTACATGCGCAGCAGGTCACCGGCAAAAATCGCTGCCTCGTCACCACCGGTGCCCGCCCGTATCTCCAGGAACACGTTATGGGAATCATTGGGATCGCGGGGCAGCAGAAGTCGTTGCAGGTTGGCATCAAGTTCCTCGAGGTTCTCCTGTAATTGCAGAACTTCCTCGGTCGCCATTTCCCTGATGTCGGGGTCCGGATCCTGCTGCAGTGAGCGCGCCTGTTGAAGTTCACTGCCTTTTGCCTCGTACTCCCGATAGCAGAGCACAACGGGTTCAATTTCCGAGTATTCCACCGAATAGGCACGAAACAGGTTTTGGTCGCTGATGACCTCGCTGTCACTCAGTTGGGCGGAAAGTTCGTCGTAGCGTTCAAGCAGGTGGTCTAGCTTGTTCTTCAGTGATGCTTGCATTCAGGTTTTATTGCCCGTCGCCGAGACCGGCGCCTTATTGGAGTCCGATGCCGTGCGTTCGTCCAGTTGGAACAACTCGCAGACGGCATCGACAATGTTGTTTCTACCCTCAGTGCTGGCCAGTTTTATCTGTACACTGGGCGTGTGAATAATCTTGTTGGTTAACTGGTTGGCAAGGCTGGTCAGGACTGTTTCCGGTGCTTCTCCTTTTGCCAGGCGCTGCAGGGCCTTTTCAAGTTCTCCCTGTTTCAGCGATTCGTGATGGTTGCGAAAGCTCACCAGGACATCAAGTGCATCCCGGGATTTGTCCTCGTCCTCAATTTCAGCGAGCGCGTTATCAATGATGGCCTCGGCCTCGCGTGCTGCTTCTTCCCGATTGCTGATGTTTTCGGCAATGATCTGCTCAAGGTCGTCAATACCGTAGAGGTAGACGTCCCTGAGTTCGGCTATCTCCGGCTCAATATCGCGTGGCACAGCCAGGTCCACCATAAAAATTGGCTTGTGGCGGCGTTGTTTCAGTGCGCTCTCGACCGTGCCTTTCCCCAGGATGGGCAGTTGGCTGCCGGTGGACGCAATCAGAATGTCGGTGTGTACCAGCAGGTCGGGAATGTCACCCAGGGTCGCGGCATCGCCGTCCAGTATCTCTGCCAGGGTCTCGGCATTGGCGAGGGTGCGGTTGGCGATAACCAGGCGGCTGACGCCGGCATTGCGCAGGTGTTTGCCGACCAGTTCAATGGTCTCCCCGGCACCGATCAGCATCACGTTACAACCGGCAAAATTCGAGAAAAGCTGGGAGGCCAGGTCAACAGCAATTGAGGCCACCGAAACAGGCGTCTGGCCGATGGCGGTACTGGTCCTGACACGCTTGGCGATCCGGAAGGTGTTCTGTGACAGCCGCTCGAGCTGTGAGCCCAGGGTACGGTGGGTTTTTGCCTGGTTGAAGCAATCCTTGACCTGGCCGAGGATCTGCGGCTCACCCAGAACCATGGAATCGAGACCGGACGCAACCCGCAGCAGGTGCCGGACAGAAGCCTGGCCGGTATGGACGTAGAGCGATTCCGACAGGCTTTCCAGCGGGATGTTGTGATAGTTTGCCAACCAGGCGGCGACGCCACCATGATCGTGGTCGGGATGGACGGCATAAATCTCGGTGCGATTGCAGGTCGACAGTATGGCAACCTCTTCCAGCCCCTCGGTCACCCGCAGATCGTGTAGCGCATGGCCCAATTGGTCAGGCGTGAACGCAACCCGTTCCCGCACCGCCACTGGAGCGGTTTTGTGGTTGATGCCGATGACAAGTAAATCCATGGGATACTGTTGAACGATCGGGTGACTCGCTGGTCACGTAAAAGTAGAATGAACCATCCGGCAGCAGGCACCTACTAACCCGTTACACCTGAAGGAACGTGAACCGCCTATTTTAGATGGGTTACGCCGTTGAATATAGGTCAAAGTAAAGTTCTCGGTGTCGAATGCCAAAGTCACACTTTCAATGCCTCCATATCGAGCTGAACTGGTGAAAGGTTGAATACGCGAATAGTTTGTTGCCTCCTGCTGCTGTCATTGGGCGGCTGCGCCACGGTTGCGCCGCCGACCGAGGAGGAAACGGCTGCTCCTGTGGTCAATGAGGAGGTGACAGCAACCGAAGCTGAGCCCCACCCCAGGCCCGTTCGCGTCCAGCCGAAACCGGAAGATTATCCTGCCGCCCCTTTTACGAGCGATACGCTTTATCAGTTGTTGGTGGCCGAGGTAGCCGGGTATCGCGGGCAATATGACCTGGCGCTGGAGAAGTACCTGAAGACTGCCATGGAAACCCGTGACCCGGGTGTTGCCGCCCGTGCCACGCGGCTTGCGGCCTACCTGAAGCGAAATGATGCCGCCCTCACCACGGCAGTTATCTGGGCGGAAGGTGACCCGGACGATATTGATGCCCATCGGCATGCGGCCGACCAGTTAATGAAAGCCGGTGACCTGGAAGGGGCAGTGACGCACCTGGAAGCGGTCAAGCGGCTGGGTGGATTGGCTGACTTTCCCATGTTTTCCTACCGGGCCGCCAACCTGGACGACGCCAGCCGGAATGCCCTGCTGACTGTTATCAGCCGGATGCTGGATGAGTTCCCGGGTGATGGCCAACTGATGTTCTCAAAAGCCGTGCTGCTTGAGCAGAACGGGCGCCTGAGCGAAGCCCTGGAACTGGCAGATGCGCTGCTCACCGACAGTCTTAACATCAACGTGATTGTATTGAAGGTGAATGCGCTCAAGGACCTGGACCGCCTGCCCGAGGCCGTGGGTTTTCTTGAATCGACCATTGAGCAGGTGGAAGACAATCGGCGACTGCGGCTGATTTTTGCCCGCCTGCTGTTTGAGGCCAACCGCCTTGATGATGCCAAGGCCCAGTACGAGATTGTTCGCCAGGAGTCCCCCAGTGACGGTGATGTACTGTTTGCCCTGGCACTGATTTCCATGGAGCAGGGAAAAGATGCAGACGCCATCGACTACCTGCAGCAGATGGTGCGATGGAACCGCCGGGTGGGTGAAGCACATTTTTATCTGGGCAGCATCGCTGAAAAAAACAACGATATTCCAACCGCGCTGCGGGAATACAAACTGGCGGGTGACGGTTATGAGTTCCTGCCAGCGCAGTCTCGCATTGCCTCGCTGATGCTTGACCAGGGACGTGTTGGCGATGCCCGTGCCTACCTGGACAGCGTGCGTGGCGCCTACCCTGACATGTATGACCAGTTGCTGATGGTTGAAGCGCAGCTGTTAAGCGAGCGAGGCCTGGAGGAACAGGTGTTTGATGTCATGGATACCGCGTTGCAACGGGATCCGGGCAATATTGACCTGTTGTATTTCCGTGCCATGACCGGAGAGAAATTTGGCCGGTTGGACATCCTGGAACGGGATCTGGGCAAGATCATTGAAATGGACCCCGACAACGCGGATGCCCTGAACGCGCTGGGCTACACCCTGGCAGATCGCACCGACCGGTATGAGGAGGCACTGGGGTTCATCCAGCGGGCGATTGCCATCAAACCGGACGAACCGGCATTTATCGACAGCCTCGGGTGGGTGCTGTATCGCCTTGGCAACTATGAGGAGGCGATTGTCCACCTGCGCCGTGCGCTCAGCCTGTTCCAGAACGACGAAGTGGCGTCCCACCTGGGTGAGGTGCTATGGGTAATTGGCGAGAGGGAGGAGGCCCGACAGGTCTGGGAGCGTGCGCTTGAGCAAAAGCCTGACAGTACCATCCTGAAAAAGGTCATCGAAAGATTTACCGCACAATAACCCGGCTTGTTCTTGTTGCAGGTGTGCTTGCCCTGCTGGCGTCCTGCGCGACAAGGCCCGTGGTGACGGGAACAGGCGGCGCAAACTGGACGATGGTGGGGAAGCTTGGGGTTGTTGCAGAGCAGCAGCGCGGCAGTTTTGGTATCAACTGGCAACAGCGCGGTGAAGATTTCGAAATTAACCTGCTGGGACCACTGGGTATCAGCGCAGCGCGGGTGTACCGGCAGGGCCCGTTGGTAACGCTTGATGTACCGGGAGAGCCGCCGGTGTCAGCCCCGGACGCTGACGCTTTACTCTACCAGAGCACCGGCGTGGCCCTGCCGGTTGCGCCCTTGCGTTACTGGGTTAGAGGCAAGCCGGCGCCCGGACGCTTTGCCAGAACCCGAACGGGTTTTATTCAGGCCGGCTGGACCGTCGAATACCTGGGATTTGAACAGGGTTTGCCAACCCGGATGCGCGTTGAGCGTCCCGAGGTGCGCCTGATGCTTGTGGTTCGTGCCTGGGAGGCATGAGTTTCTTCATTTGACACCAGTGTGAAGTACGATCACAATAGCGCGTTTTTTGCGGGGGGCGACTTCTCCTCCGCCGGATTTGGGGTGTCGCCAAGTTGGTAAGGCCCAAGGTTTTGATCCTTGTATGCGCAGGTTCGAGTCCTGCCACCCCAGCCATAATGCCTACGGTCGGATTTTATCGTGGCTGAACTGAAAGTTTTCACGGGTAATGCACATCGTGTGCTGGCGGATCGGGTGGTCGAGCGCCTTCGCATCGATCTGGGTGCCGCGCACGTGGGCCGGTTCAGTGACGGTGAGGTCAACGTCGAGATTCACGACAATGTGCGCGGCAAGGATGTGTTTATCATCCAGCCGACCTGCGCGCCGACCAACGATAACCTGATCGAGCTGATTGTGATGGCCGACTGCCTTCACCGCGCGTCAGCCCACAGGATTACGGCGGTGATGCCTTATTTTGGCTATGCGCGGCAGGACAGAAGGGTAAGGTCAGCGCGGGTGCCGATCACGGCCAAGGTGGTGGCTGACATGCTGAGCAGCGCCGGTATTGACCGGATTCTGACAATCGATTTGCATGCAGACCAGATTCAGGGCTTTTTTAATGTCCCGGTCGACAATATCTACGCCACACCGGTGATGTTGTCGGATATTGAGAAAGGCAGCCACGCCGAGGTGATGATTGTGTCACCGGACGTGGGCGGGGTAGTGCGTGCCAGGGCCATGGCGAAACAGCTTGATGATGCTGACCTGGCTATTATCGACAAACGACGGCCGAGGGCCAACGAGTCGGAAGTGATGCACATCATTGGCGAGGTAGAAGGGCGGACCTGTATCCTGGTCGACGATATTGTTGATACCGCAGGCACCCTCAGCTCGGCAGCGAATGCGCTCAAGGATGCGGGCGCAGCGAAGGTGTTGGCCTACTGCACCCATGCGGTGCTCTCGGGCCGCGCAATCGAGAATATAGAGCGTTCAAAACTCGACGAACTGGTGGTCACTGACACCATTCCGCTCGGGGCAGGGGCCCAGGCCTCGGCAAAAATCCGCCAGATCAGTATTGCTGACGAACTGGCGGAGTCAATAAGACGCGTCAGCAACGAAGAGTCACTGAGTGCACTCTTCACCAAGCGAGTACAGCCAGCGCTGTTTTAGTGTTGGAACTTAAACGTTGCCTGTCACGGTCGCAGTGGTGGGCAACCTATACACTGGAGAAATACCCATGTCAGACAATATTGAACTGACAGTGCAAGTGCGAACCGATGTCGGGAAAGGTGCGAGCCGCCGCCTTCGTCGGAACGCCGGACTTGTCCCGGCCGTCATGTACGGCGCGGGCAAAGAGCCTGTAGCACTGACCATTCCCCACAAGGACCTGATGAAGGCGACGGAGAATGAAGCCTTCTTCTCGCAGATCATCACGATCAACACGGGTGATGAAAAAAGCCCGGCCATCGTCAAGGATATGCAGCGTCATCCCGCAAAAAACCGGATATTGCACGCAGACTTCTTCCGCGTTCGCATGGATCAGGAAATCACCGTTGAAATTCCCCTGCACTTTGTAAATGAAGAAGAGTGTGTTGGTGTTCGGATGCACAATGGCCAGCTTGCCCACAACATTTCGTCTATCGAAGTTTCATGTTTGCCAGGGAACCTGCCCGAATATCTCGAAGTTGATGTTATGAATCTGGATATTGGTGACGCGATTCACCTGAGCCAGCTGGCGCTGCCGGAAGGTGTGGCGATTCCAGCACTTGCGTTGGGTGAAGACCACGACCAGGTTGTCGTGACCGTCAACGAGAAACGCGAGATTGTTGAAGACGAAGAAGCCGAAGCAGCACCTGCCCCGGACGAAGTGGAAGCGACCAAGCAGGCTGATGACGACGAGTCTACCGACGATTAGTCACCAGTGGGGCTTCACCGATGAGCCAGCGGCTTAAGCTGATTGTTGGTATCGGGAATCCTGGGGCCCAGTATGCGGATACCCGTCACAACGTGGGTTTCTGGTTCCTGGAACGCCTTGCCGATCGGCAGGGCGTTTCTTTCCGGGACGAGAAAAAGTTTTTCGGCAGGACTGCATCCACACTGATGCAGGGCACCGAAATACGCCTGCTGATTCCGACCACCTACATGAACGAGAGCGGCAAGGCCGTTGGCGCGATGGCGCACTTTTATCGGATAGCGCCGCCAGAGATCCTGATTGTACAGGATGAACTCGACCTGCCGATTGGTGTTGTGCGCTACAAGGCTGGCGGCGGGCTTGCCGGGCACAACGGCCTGAGAAGCATTACGGCCGCCCTGGGAGGGGATATGTCCTTCAACCGTCTGCGGATTGGCGTGGGGCATCCGGGTGATAAGTCCGGTGTGCTGGGCCATGTGCTGGGCAAGGCGTCGCAGCAGGACCGTGACGCCATTTACCAGTGTATCGATGAAGCACTGCGCTACCTGCCGCTGGTGATCGACGGCAATATTGAACAGGCAATGAACTCGCTGAACGGGTTCCGGGTCCCTGATACGATGTGACTGGCGGCCCCGTCGGGCGGCCAAATTGGAGTGGATATGGGTTTTAACTGTGGCATTGTGGGTCTGCCCAACGTGGGCAAGTCGACACTGTTCAACGCGCTGACCAAAGCCAGCGTGGGCGCAGAGAATTTTCCGTTCTGTACCATTGAACCCAATTCGGGTGTGGTGCCCATGCCTGACCCGCGGCTTGATCAACTGGCCGCCATTGTGAAACCCGCCAAGGTGATCCCGACCTCCATGGAGTTTGTCGACATTGCCGGGTTGGTTGAGGGTGCTTCAAAGGGTGAAGGACTTGGCAATCAGTTCCTGGCCAACATTCGTGAAACCCACGCCATTGCCCATGTGGTGCGCTGTTTTGACGACGAGAACATCACGCACGTCTCCAGCACTATTGACCCAGCGCGCGACATCGAGATCATCAACACGGAACTCCAGTTGGCAGACCTTGAGACCATCGAGAAAGCCATCGCGCGGGTGCAGCGTGTTGCCAAGAGCGGCGACAAGGAAGCACTTGCCCGGATGACTTTTTTTGAATCGTTGGTCGCGCACATCAACGCCGGCAACCCGGCGCGTACTTTCACCGTGCCGGATGACATGGCCAAAGACGTACGTGAACTCCACCTGCTGACCATGAAACCCGTACTTTATATCGCCAACGTCAACGAGGACGGTTTTGACAACAACCCCTATCTGGACGCGGTCCGCGACATTGCGGCGGCAGAGGGTGCGGAAGTTGTGGCCATCTGCAACAAGCTGGAAGCAGAAATTGCTGAACTGGAAGATGACGAGAAAGCGGAGTTCCTGGCCGACCTGGGGATGACGGAACCCGGGTTGGACCGGGTCATCAGGGCAGGTTACAAGCTATTGGGGCTGCAGACCTACTTTACGGCCGGACCCAAGGAAGTACGGGCCTGGACAGTACGCAAGCACGCCACCGCTCCCCAGGCTGCTGCCGTGATTCATACAGACTTCGAGAAAGGGTTTATCCGGGCTGAAGTCATCGCGTTTGATGACTACATTGCTGGCAAAGGTGAGAATGGCGCCAAGGAAGCCGGCAAGTGGCGGCTTGAAGGCAAGGAGTACATAGTCGCGGATGGCGACGTGATTCACTTCCGCTTCAACGTCTGAGACTTGGCCAGACGCTGCGCCCTGCTCCTGTTGATTTGCCTGGCGGGTTGCGGACGCACGGGCCCGGCCTCCGATCTTGATGACTACCAGCAGCGCCTGGCGCGTGTGCTGGATCAGCCGGTACCGCCAGCAACGACGGCAATGGCACCCAGGCTACCGCCGCTGCGCGAATTCCGCCAGGAAATACCACGCGAATCCATCGATATCCTGGAATTCTTCCGCATCTCCCGCTGTGAACTGCACCAGCTGGTTGCCGAGCGCAACAGCAATCTCGGGATCATGGCCGCACCCAGCCAGCGACTGGTGTATGAAGTCAACTTCCTGCGCGTGGGCTACGACTGCCTGCAGGCGATTGACGAAGACCAGCCTTCGCTGCGGGAGAACCTGGCCGAAGTCCTTGATCGAAAGCGCGAAGCGCTGCCGCTGGTCATCTGGAAAGCAACCCTGGGAGGGGATGAATTCCGGGACTTCTGGAAGCCGGGCAGCAGCGACCCGCCAGAAGCTTTTGCCGGCGACGGTGAAGTGGTTTACGCCCTGGCCCAGTTGAGGGATGACGTGGCGCGCTGGCTGGGCGGCAATTACGAGATCAGCTCATCGCGCCTGGAGAACCAGCTTGACCTGATACGCCAGGGTGATGGTGGTGTACAAATGAAAGCCTGGGACCTGCTCGCGAATGAACTGGGCGCGGCATCGCGCCTGGTGGATGAGCGCCTGGCCAGGCGTCCCCTGTGTTTTCAGGCCATGAAAACGCCAACCGCCGACATTTTCAACAACCTGGTTCGCAGCCTGTTTGTGGGCAAGATCCAGGTCTGGGCCGCCGGGCTCAATTCCCGCTACTACCGGGTTTTTCCCCTGGTACGCGAACTGGAGACGCTGCTGGCTGGCGCCGAACCGCCAGCCTACAGGGAATGGCGAACGTCACGTGATAACCGGCTGGCGGAATCGACCGGCGCCCTGGGTGAACACGTGAAGGCGCTGACGCCGCTGTTCGAACAGTGTAACCTGCTGCCGAGCGACAACCGTTAGAGGTAACACCCATGGCAAACCCCCGAATAGCAATTAATGGTTTTGGACGTATCGGCCGCACGGTAATGCGAATTGCCAAGTTGCGGCACCATTTTGATGTGGTTGCGGTGAACGACCTGGCAACCCCCGAGCAGCTTGCCTATGCATTCCAGTACGACAGTATTCACGGCAAGTACCCGGGACAGCTGAAGCTGGAGGGTGACGTCATGGAAATTGATGGCGACCCGTTTAAGGTGCTCTCGGAGCGTGACCCCGCCAAACTGCCCTGGAAAGAATTTGGCGTGGATTATGTGATCGAAAGCAGTGGTGCCTTCCGCCAGGTTGCCCAGCTACAGCAACACCTGGACGCAGGTGCAAAGCGCGTGATTGTCACGGTCCCCACCAAAGATCCGCTTGATGCGACCCTGGTCGCGGGTGTCAACGACCATGTGGTTACCAAAGACTCGACCATTATCAGCAATGCCAGCTGCACCACCAACTGTGCCGCCCCGGTGGCCAAGGTGCTGCACGAGCAGTTCGGGATCGTGAAAGGGTTGCTGACCACCGTGCATGCCTATACCTCGGACCAGCGCCTGATTGATGCGCCCCACAAGGATCTCCGCCGTTCGCGCAACGCCGCAACCAACATCGTGCCCACCTCTACCGGCGCGGCCAAGGCAATTGGTGTGGTGCTGCCGGAACTCAAGGGCAAGATGGACGGCCTTGCTATTCGCGTCCCGGTGCCCGATGGCAGCCTGGTGGACATGACCGTGGAGCTTGCGCGCGATGTGACGGTTGAAGAAATTAATGCCGCCATGAAGCAGGCAGCCGAAGGACCGCTGCACGGCATTCTGGAGTACTGCGAGGACCCCATTGTCTCCAGCGACATTGTCGGCAACGCCCACTCCAGCGTGTTTGACCCGGCCCTGACCCAGGTCATGGGCGGCCGACTCGTCAAGGTCATCAGCTGGTATGACAACGAGTGGGGGTACAGCACCCGGGTGGAAGAGCTGATCAGTCGCCTGGCCAGGATGGACGCCTGATTTCAACCTGATCGGGATGCCCGATCCTTGACAAAAAGCCGGCAGATGGGGAGAATTCGCGTCCCGCAGGATTCCTCGGTCTCCCGCGTCGCAAGTTGATCATGTGGCTACGTAGCTCAGTTGGTTAGAGCACAGCATTCATAATGCTGGGGTCGGTGGTTCAAGCCCACCCGTAGCTACCAACTCTCAGTCATCTCGACCGCAGGCCGCATGCGGCCGGAGCGGAGAGATCTCCTGGTCCAATATTGAATTGCTATCGAAGACTTGGGCGCCCGTGCCCAACTTGCGCCCAGCAACCTTGTTCACCGGCTCAATTTCAAAGTAATCACACAATGCAGTGATCGTATCCGTGTTCGCGCTGTTACCCGGCACGTTTGAAAACCTGGTCAACGTTGTTCAGGAAATTCCCGTTGCTTCACTAACCGCATTCAAGGTAATTCGAAGTCCTTCCCTGAAGGAATTCTCATCCAATGCCTGCTTGAAAAGAGAAGTGCGGTGGTCCAGCTGGTCGGCCAGCCCGGTCGTATCAAAGCACCGATCAGAGTATACCGACGATATTCAGAAGATCCTGGGCCGCTTGAGCCTGGATCAGCCAGACTGGGCGTCCCCGATGATCCACGAAACCGCTCACCGCCAGCAGAACTGACTGACCAACAAACGACGCTATTCTGATTTCCGGCACATCGACTACACATCGGTGACGGTTTCGATCGACCAGAGCCTGGATTCTAGAGACATATGGCCGAATTTCTGATGCCCAACTCATTCAATTCGTGGATGAGGCAGTGGAAAGAGGGGGTGACAGGCGACTACCGGAGATGACGATACTTTTCTGAATGTTGAAAAAGGGTGTTTATTCCTACTAACCGCCACAAGGGATGTCCGTTTGTAGGCATAGGATCGACCGAATGAAAGTATTTTCTCGTCCATATGAAAACAAGTACTCGTCCAGATGAAAATTGGACTTCGCCAAAACGAAAGCACTAGTGCTTGCTTGGTCTCTGACGGGGTTTTTCCAGGGCCAGAGAATTGTCTGCAGCCCCATCCATTGCTCTCTGTGAGTTGATGGATCGAGACTTCGGTGACCTTTGCTTCGAATTCAGCCGCCGGCGCAAGTAGCCTGAGCGTCCTGGCGGGGTACGTCTCTGTCGATACATTACCCAGCCCGCCGTTGCGGAACGACGGGGACGCCTGGTTCCCGTTTTATGGCGTGTTCTCGCGGGTCGGCCTTCTGCCGAACGGCTGGTTCGGCGGTGTTCATCGGCCTGCCTGCTGAGAAGCTTGAGGTCGATGTGATGGAGCTTCTCGTAACCGAGAAGTCTCTTGTTGGTAGCTTTTGTGGTTCCTGCACGCCGGACATAGACATCCCGAAGTTTCTGCAGCGGTATAAGAATGGTGATCTCGATCTGGACGCGCTGGTTACTGAACGACTCAGGCTCGACCAGATCAACGAGGCAGTCGCTCCACTCGCCGCAGCTGAAATTGATGGCCGCGCAATCATCGAATTCTGATTCCTGCACGACAAGCGTGATTCTTGCAAGTCCGTCTTGCGGATTTTTGCCTGCATGTCGTCTACACAAGGAACGACGATATTCCGCCAACAACAGCGGGCGGCTGTTCGGACAAACTAATAATTAACAGGGGGATCTGCGAATGAAACTAACTACCCAATTGGGAATATTGCTGGCCTGCGCATTCGGCTTGTCGCTGCCGGCGCAGGCGCAGGATGATGACGGCGAGCCGATCGAAGAAGTTACCGTCACCGGATCGTACATCAAACGCGACAACTTCAGCTCGCCGTCACCAGTTACGTCGATCGGGAAACTCGATATCGAGGCCGCATCCACTTCGAATATGGCTGACATCATATTCAATCAGACCAACAATTTCGGCACCGAAGTGATGGCGAATCCGTTCGCAGACGGCACAGGTTCAGCCAGCAACGCGACGAGCTTTGCGGGCTCGCAACAAGGCGGCATCGGACGTCCAAATTTGAGAGGACTCGGCAATCGCGCGACGCAGACATTGATGGACGGCCATCGCGTATTGTTCAGTGACTCGAATTTCCTTTATCCGATGATCGCCACTGAAAGAATTGAAATCATCGCGGACAGTTCGTCCGCGCTGTACGGATCAGACGCGATCGCGGGTGCGATCAACTATATTCCGCTTAAGGATTTCGATGGCGTGAAGATCGAAGTGACGCGGCGCGACCAGCTGAATAACAGCGAGCCGGACGACATGTTCTCGGCGCTGGTCGGCGGCGTTTTTGAGAAGGGAAGCGGGCTCATCGCGCTCACTCATCGGTCGCGTGACCGTATCAAGCAAAGCGACTACCCGAAGTACATCCAAAAGTCGGCAGCATCGAACTCGAGAAATCTCGTCGCGCGCGGATATCCTGGCAGCTTTTTCGTCACGTCGCGGGATGGCATCGGCGACAGCCTCGGATTAATACGCAATCGGGCCAACGAATTCTCGGATCCGGGCTGCGAACACACCTTCATGAATGATGGCGAGGATGCCACCAGCCCGTTTCACCGCCGATGGGGCATAGACGAGGGCTTCCGCTGCCGTTCCGATCTGTCCAGCGTCCTGGATTACCAGGCCGAGTTGGAGATGACTCACGCCTACGGCCGATTCGAGTACGAGATCAGAGAGAATACAAGGATCACCTTGGACGCCATGGCCGGTCGACAGGAATTCGATACTCGCTGGTCGCCCTCACCACTGAATGCCAATGACCGGGTCGACGTCCACGGCGATATCGCCGGCAACCCGTTCGTTGCGTTTCTTGACCAGAACGGAAACGGTCAGATCGATGCCAACGAAAAACTGCGTGCGCAGGACAATTGCAATTATGTTGATTGCACGTCCGGGGACGGCATCGCGGACAGGGATTTCAACGGCGACGGTATGGCGGATCCCGCTGCCCAAGCGATTTTCGGCGCCGCACAGTTGCTGTTGCCCTGGACCCAAGATTCAGACGGCGATGGCATTCCGGATCGAATCGACGATGATTCGGGCGGTGTTACGTTCTCGGATGACGTCACTATCAGTGGCTGGACGCCATTCGGCAAGAACATCCAAAGTTTGCCGCGAGTCTTGGAGGCAGACGGGAACTCGCGACGGTCCACCAAGGTAGATAACTTCAGAATCTCGGTCAGCGTCGATCATGAGATTCCCGATTCGACGTGGTCGGTCAGCGGAACGGGCATCTGGGAGCAACGCGAGTCACAACACCCGCAAGCAACTGTGTCGCCGACGAATATGTCGACGCCTATGGTTCAGGAAGCGCTTCTTTGTGTCGGTCCCCGCCTCCAATCTGGGGCCTGCAGGCAATTCAATCCCTTCTCGACGAGCCAGTTTCTGATCATTGACCGGGTACCGCAGGACACAATAACGCCTGAATCGGACCTGGCTTTTAATACGCCTGAAGAGATCGACAGTCTGCTAGTCAAGAACCCCGACAATCTTCTCGAAGAGGCAACATTGTTCGACGTAGTCGCAGTCGGTTCGTTGTTTGACGCGTGGGCGGGACCTGTGCAGATGGCGGCGGGACTGCACTACCGGGAACAGGGCTTGATCAACAGGTCGAGTCAGCTGAACGCGACGTCTTCGAACTTTTTCGGCGCGGCGATTCAGCCTTTGGATGCTAGCATCAAAGCACTCGATTATTTCGTAGAGTTCAACGTGCCACTGCTGGATGACAGTTCAGTGGGCATAGCGGAATTGCAGCTTGCGGCCCGCAAGACGACGAATGATGTGGAGGCAACGGAGGGCCAGGTTGGCAAAGGCTCATTCGACGATACCGTGAGCAAGGCAGCCTTGCTGTGGCAACCGACAGACTGGGTCTCAATCCGCGCGAGCTACGGCGAAGGATTCGTCGTACCGCTTATGACGGACCTGTTCACGGCGCCCTTCTCCTCGACACGCCAGGTCTTGGACCCGACTTGCGATGCGATCAATACGGTACTTGGCGTGCAGCTCGATAGTTCGATCTGCAACTACAATCCGAATGGCTCGGTCGTCGTCGACCAGGGAATCCAGGTGCTCCAGACCGGCAACCCCGACCTGAAACCCGAAACGTCCGAAACCGTAAACGTTGGCTTCACGGTACTGCTCATGGATGGCGATCTCGAAATCGGCGTGGATTGGCTCGAAGCCGAGATTGACGGCCGCGTTTTCTCCTTCAATCAGAACACGTTGCCCGCATTCGAAAGTTTCCGATTTGCCGAAGCACTGCAGGGTTCGACCTGCGCGGACATCGCATGCGCAACTCAGCTGCGGCTCGATTGGATCGCGAACGGAGAGAACACGGATCGCCTGGTCCGCGAAAACGGAACCGGTCGCGTAACCGACCTGTTTGCCAGCAGTACCAATCTGCTCGCCACGGAAGTTTCTACGGCAGATTTTCGCGTCAATTACCGCTTCGACTCGGAGTACGGCAACTTCAAAATTGGACTGCAAGGAACGTATATGGACTCATTCAAGTTCCAGACCAATCCTGTCGCCCCTCAAATCGAAGGTGCCGGCAAACGCAACAGCCCGGGATTGGGCTCGGGTCTGCAACTGTCGCCATTGCCGGAGTGGCGAATGAATGCCTCGCTATCGTGGGTCCGTGGCAACCACTTCGCCCGACTGACTGGGCGCTACCACGGCGATGTGGAGGATCTGACAGGCGCCGGCGGCATCAGGGCGCAAAATTCGCTGGGCAAGATTCCTGCCGAAACGTACTGGGATCTGTATTACACCTACACTGCAGAGGGCCTGCTTGTAAAAGGTACGACGATTTTCAGCCTAGGCATCCAGAATCTGCTGGATACCGAACCCCACCCGCTCGAAGACACGGGTGGCGTCGAGAATTTGCTGGACAATCCATTCGGCACTATGGTCACGCTGCGTCTGTCGCACGAATTCTAGCGAAGTCGCTCGATTAAGGAATCGCTTCCCTCCGATTCCTGAAACGAAGCGAGCACCAACTGGTGCTCGCTTTTTTTTGCTCCGGGTTGCATAGCCCTAAATCTGGATATTAAGTGACCTCGGGGGCTCGCATCGTATGTCCAGCTCTTCTTCAGATTCCGGGAAATCTCGATTTGACCGGCAACTGGCTGCTGCTGCGGCCTCCGTCTTCACTGACAAGGGATTTCATAACTCCACGCTTGAAGACATAGCCGCTCAGGTCGATACCGACATTGACAACATTCGCGGTTATTTTCGCTCGCCCGCCGATGCGCTGTACGACGTATGTGAGTACGGGATGCACGACTACGTCGAGAGCGCCTGAACTCGATCGGGGATCAGATTTTTCGTTTGAGGCCAAGCTTGTTGCGGTCGTTACGTATCACGTGAACAGATATCAGGAGAGATTCGATTCGCTCACCGTCTACCATACAGAACGCATGAATCTGAGGGAACCCGAACGTAGTTCACTTAAGGAACTCGGCGACTGTTACTGCGACCGACCCATCAGGATATTCAAAGAAGGCTTGAAAAGTGAAAAAATTCGTAGCTCCATTGACTGCAAATTCGCAGGGCAGGCTGTCATCGGTATGTGTGATCGCTGGGGGCATCTGATTGTGCCGAATCCCGACCTGGATATGACCAATGTCATCGAAAGTTGTATTGACCTGTTGATCAACGGCTTCATAGACAAAGCGAGCAGCGACGAGATCAGCGTAAGAATCTGACGCCCTTCTCCTAATACGCGGAAATTACATGTTGAGTCGCCATGGCTATTGTAGCTATGCGTGCCAACGGCGATATCGGACTCCACCGCGATAGCGTGCTTGGCCTCATTGCAGGCCAATCGAGCACATTACGATATTTTGTATTCTGGCGATTCGTAAGCGCGGTCTTGGTCGCACCATTTCCGGTTATTACCCGGCATATTGTCGACATCGACATTCCTGCGGATGATTCGGAGAACGTCATATTACTGACCGCCGTTGCTCTCGGGTTGCTTCTGCTTCACTTCGTCACCCGGGCACTAATCTTTCACAGCGCCTGAAAGACATCGCTGATGGAGCTGACCTGAGCTGATCTGATCTATACAGAACCGGAGCAATGGAAAGCTCAGTTTGTGTATCGAAGACCCGTGGGTAACTACTCAGGTTTTCTGGCAGGCCTGGAGTTCATCACTTCGTTTACCTACGTGAACGAAAGCGGTGGATAGTCGGATCTGAACGTCAACAATCCAATCCCGATGTCCGATCAGGAAAGACTCAATGGTCGAATCGGATTTGAAGCTGACAAATAGTCTTTATGGTCAATGGTCAGAACCTCACCGACGAAGACTTCCATACGTTTCAAGACAGCACTGTCAGCTGGTGGCGTCGAATTAACTCACGTTTTGTAGACGCAACCTTCAAGTACCACCTCGGCAGATAATCTGCCATCCTTCCCCTCTCCTATTGGGGTGCTAGTGTCCCCCTGAGGATTTTTTTCCAAGAAGCCACAGACAATAAGGAATCATGCGCGCAGTTTGCCTGCAGCGATGGTCTCATTAGTCAAGAGGTTTTAGCCAGACATCCCGGTGGGCATTAAAAATCCAAGCCATACCGGTCGATTCCATGAAGTTGGAGTCATAACCGGCAGCATAAATGTGGTCATCACCAAATGGTGAAACAACAAAAGATCGGGGAGCCACCAACCGGCTCTTTCCAGGTTCGTAAGGGCCATTAATCTCTCCGAGGATGTATCTGCCATCTTCCGTACGAAGCGCGTAGATCCCTCCTTTATAGTAGCGTTCCTGACCAACAATGTCGTCACTGCCCATCAGCTGCACCTGGAATCCGATCACATGCAGTTTGGTCCCATCAGGGCGAGTGATTTCATAGAAATCGTTATAGGCGCCCAGAACCTTGTTGACTATTGCTCGACGACTGATGTGTTCTTGGACCAGATCGCCAATCACAACCTCTGTGTGACGTTCGTAACTTCCGTCAGAGAGCGGATCAAGTCGTAGCACCTCACCTTGAGATTTACCGTGAGGTGTCCACAAGAAGATTAACGATTCCCCTCCGCCATTGGGATTGCTGATGGCGGACAATCCTCGGATACCTCCCATTTCCACATTGACGTTCTGATCATCGCGAAGATCAAGAACCTCCTTATACGTAGGGGTGGGTCCGTCCTGTCGTTCAAAGAGCAGACTACCAGCAGAAAAGTAGAGCGAACCATTGGCCTCAACCATACCAAGCGCCCTGACCTCTAGAGCTTCATCATCCGGGAACTCCACCTGTTCGTCCCAGCGAATACGAGACTCCCGACTCGGGTCGTACATTCCAGACAACACACCAACGTTCCCCAAGAGCAGAAATACTCGCTGTTCCCCGGTAACAGAATCTGTGAAAACCTCCACATCTCTTGGCACCCAGCGCACACCAGCCCTAAACTCACCTTGACCAACTGTTTCCCCATGCCATAGGCCAGACTCATCATCAAGCGTCCAAACCCGCGTCATCGTGCGGATATTACTGGCTGCTGCAAAGAGAATATCAACAGGTTCGGGTAAAGACTCCTTGCCTTGGTGAGTAAACCGAATCACCTTGAGCAAGTTGCCTTTCATAATATTGATGCCAGGTGGACTCGCTTCCCCCATATCCAGATCCACCTGAAACTGACCGGACGGCTCGTCCAATCGAAGAATCTGGGCGGATTGAACCGGCGCACCTTCCGGTACTTTATAGTGACTATCTTCCCAGTAGCCATTGGCGGCGTATAGTCGATTACGATGACTTGCCAGATGCATCACCTCTGATCCCCCAGCGAAACGCCCTCCAGCGTCTCGATAACCTGAAATGTAAGCTCTATGCCAAGAGGGATCGACTACACTGGTTTTGTGCTTCATCGACAATGACGCACCACGAAAACCGGCAAGAAGACGAGTCTGACCGCTCTCATCTTCAAAGACAAAGTCAGTGAACCGGCCAATTTCATGGCCTTCTTTATGAGTCACGTCGACCTGAAACCGAATCTGCCGGCCGACACCCTCAATCACCAGCTCATCCATGACGCCATCCACCGATTCCATGACTATTGGCGCCTTCATTGTTTCGGCGATCGCCGCGGGTCCTGTCACATCAAACCGGATTTCTACCCAGCGGGCATCTTGCGACCAGGTGGATTCCAACTGCGCTTGTCTTGACAGCAAGGTCTCGCTGTTCCAGGCCTTAATGTAGGATTCGGGCCCTTTTTCAATTATCACGTCATGGGGTGGATCTGAAAAATTCACAATGGTGGTCAGAAGACCATCTACATCCAGTTCAAAAAAGGACTCGCCTTTCTGAAAATTATTCAAGCCTTCCATTTTCTGCGACCAGGCAACTCGAGCGACATTTCTGAAAGTCTGAATATCACTGATCATTCTTGGTGCTCGCTCGGTATCTTCGTCGTGCCAAGCCTCGATCTGATCAGAAATTTCCGCAATAGAGTAGAGTACTCTATCCCTTTGCCAGTATCTGGCAACTTCGCTTACTGAAGCACTAAGCAATTTTCGCCGTAGCAGTTCATCACGCTCCTGATAGGCATCAAACAACCGTTCTATCGCAGGCTTCATGTTAAGGTCTTGTGGAAATGCGTCATCCATGGCTTGTATATCCTGATGGGGAAAAAAAAGAGACAGGAGCAGAGCACCAACTCTCAAACGCACAGATTGTCCAATGTGCACCTGCTGCAGAAATGAAGAACCGGCGGCCGACTTAGCCACAGTTAATTGACTAACCATTACCCTCACGTCGATTCTGAACCAACCATCAGAAAGGACGACTGGATCAATCAAATCCACTATCAGTGCATGAGGCTAGGACCTCGCAACTGCACCCCCGTCACAGGTGATGGTTGCACCCACCGTGAATGCGCCAGCTCTGGATGCCAGATAAATCGACAAGCCAGCAATATCTTCAGCGGTGCCGATCCTACCCCTGGGATTATTGTTGTTAGGTCTGGACCAATCGACTTCTTCCACACCTGTACCCAACCCAGCACCTTTAGCGAGCATTGTGGTTGGAAAGGGTCCCGGAGCTATTGCATTCACAATAATGTGCTCCTTTACCAGACGGACGGAGAGCTGTCGGGTCATGTGATGAAGGGCTGCTTTGGATGCGCCATAGGAATAGTTTTCCCATCGCGGGTTCTTCAACCCATCAACCGAGCCAATATTGATGACTCTGGCTGGATCTTCGGCGTCTGCGGCGATTCGCAGCTCAGGCAACAGGTTTTGAGTCAGGAAAAAACACCCCTTCAGATTGGTATCTATTACCTTGTCCCAGTCAGACTCGGAAAAGTCGTCAATCTCAGAACTCACTGATACACCGGCATTGTTGATCAACACATCCAACCGGGATTCCAAGGAGCGAAATTGCTCGGCCAGATTTCTTATACCAGCCAAATCGGAAACAGAACCCTGAAGATACTGACAAGTACCGTGATACTTCTGAGCCAAAGACATTGCCGTCGCACGACCCGTCTCGGCGTCGCGGGAACACAGATACACCCTGGCACCGTTGGCGATGAACCCTTCCGCAATCATCGCGCCAATTCCTCTGGTCCCGCCGGTGATCAACACGACTTTTCCCGTGACTGAAAACAAATCACTGATCTGCATGTCAGAACCACTGCCCCTAGTAGTTGGTCAGCTGGGAAAACATACCCACCGGCGGCATGGCATCCGGGTCAACGATACAATCCAACAGCACCGTCTGATCGCTGGCCACGGCTTGCTCCAGTGCACCTTTAAGAGCGTCCGGATGCTCCACTCTGATCCCCCGTAAACCGCAGGCTTCAGCGACAGCAGCATGATCCACGCCAGTCAAATCGCAGGCATCGGTATGCGCACCCATACCCACTTCCTCGGCATGTAACTGGTATCCTAGGACCTGGTTATTCAATACCATCAGTATCACATTGATTCCATGTCGTCTCGCTGTCTCAAGCTCACTCCAGACATGACCAAAACCACCATCACCGACCAAACAGAAAACAGTTCGCTCTGGATTCGCCAGTTTTGCTCCCATTGCCATAGGAAACCCCCAGCCGAGACCGGCCAGTCCCCGAGGGGTTATAAACTGTCGCCGCTGTTTAGCCTTGAGGAAGTTTGCAATCCATATGGATGAGAAACTGGCGTCCGCCACGACAATGGCATTGTCGTCCAAGAGTTGTTCAACTTCCGCCATCAACCTCTCGGGACGAAGCGGTATCTCACTGGACGTCGTAACCGTCGCAACTTCTTCAGCATGTAAAGCTCGGGCTTCTCGGATCTCTGATTCGAAGCCCGCCCTTGCAGCGGATCGCTGCTCAAGCCCCTTCAATTTCATTGCTTCAAGCAGACGTGGCAATGTCGCTTTGATGTCACCTAACAATCGTACCGATTCATAGTTTCGTCCAATTTCATTCGGATCAATATCGAGATGAATGTAATGGGCGTTTCGCGGCAACAAATTCCAGGAATCCGTACCGTTCTGATTGGTTCTATTTCCTACCAACAAAATCACATCCGCCGTATCCACCATGTGTCTCGCATAGCGAGACATACCGCGTTTACCCATGTAGAACCCGATAACCCCGATACTGAGCGGGTGAGTTTCATCAACGCTGCCCTTTCCCATAGTAGTGGTAGCGACCGGAAGGCCTGTTTGCTCCTGTAAGGCTCGAAGTTCCTGCTGAGCCCTGGAACCGATAACACCTCCACCTGCATAGACCAATGGGCGCTCTGCATTCACCAGAATTTGCGCTGCAAGTTCCACTTGGCTTGGGTCTGCGACAAAACGATCAAGTGGCCAGGAATCGATGGAACTGGATCGACCCACTGAAGGCTCCTGTCTCTTGGGGAAGATATCTGCTGGACACAACAACACAGCAGGTCCAGGCCGGCCGCTGGCAGCTGCTGTAAACGCCATATCGACATAGTCCTCAATGCGTTCAGGCGCTGAGATTCTTCGAACCCATTTAGCGACGCCCTGAAACAACGCCAGATGATCTAACTCCTGAAACGCATTACGGTCACGGTTTCCATTCGCCACATCCTGAACTAGTGCAACTATTGGGGTGGAGGCGTTCAAACACTCAGCTAACCCTGGGACCAGCAAAGTAGCAGCAGGACCGTTCTGGGCGGTGACCACAGGGATCTTTCCTGATACCCTCGCGAACCCATCCGCCATATAGCTACCCGCATTCTCTGTTCGATAGCCAATCTGTTTAACGCCAAGGGAATGGGCAGCAAGGGTTACGGAAGGCGGATTACTCTGGCCAAAGAGATACTGAACGCCGTGCCTCTGAAGCGCTTGTGCAATACGTTGCGCACCGGTCGGCAAATTCTGATCGATGGCGTCTTTGTCTGACATGCCTGCTCCTATCTGTTTTCTCTGATAGGGGAGAGACGAAGGGGCTGTCGGTTTCCGCTATCTGCTACCTAAAATGACTGGTCGTTACAAAGATATTAGCTCTAAGCCGACATATGTTGATTCAGATCGGCACCGGTTAACTTCAGAAGATTGTTGTTGTCCTCCCCCAATCGATCAGCGATTGCTTCACGACTATCATCTTTCAGACGAAACACCTTTTTGCTGGCATGCTGATTCAATCCGGAAAGCTCAATAGGGTAACTCCGCATTTCTGATTGAAATGCCATGAGGGACCCAGCGCGATCTAATACCTTCTCTAGTGCAACAGTCACATCTGCGAAATCCAGGGCCAGAATGTTCTCAGTAGGAAAGACCTCATTGGCTTTCTTTAACCACAAGTCATGAAGCAGCGGAGTGAATCTCTGTGCCAACATATTGTGCTCGCCGAACATTCTCCGAATGGTGTTATGCTGGTTGGCCACCACCACATCGCAAAGGTTCTGTTCACAATACCTGACGACTTCATGAGCTTTTTTTCATTGGAAACAGGTGAATACTCTGAGGATCCTCAAACACTCTGAGTTCTGATGAGTCCGGTTGCCATAAACCCACACTGTAGTAGTTGACGCCCGATTCAAACGCACCGATCTGGTCTCGCACAATGAAGATCACGTTGGTGTTAGGGTGATTCTGCAGCAATCAGACGTATAGCCCCAGGGGCAGGGAATAGCTGATGCTGGCGTCGATTACATGTGACTTGTCAGAGAACATAGGATAGTACCCCTGAAGCGACATGTTGCTGTGCAGCTGCTGATCTCGACGATAGTGAAAGGTTTCCTTTCCCAAGTGTGACAGCCTGGTAGGTGTTTCGATGGGATAACGAGACCGCAGCAGATCGACCAGATATGTCGTAACATACCTCGGAAACCCCATCAAGAATGATTGAGTGATTTTCTCAAAGGTGCAGTCAGAAACGGAAGCAATAGAGCAGACACCAGCGAACGGTTCGGCGCTGGATATCCCACAGGGATTCAGTGTCCCTTGCCTGTAAGATCTTTAGACGGTCTTGACCTCACTGAGCACAAAGTTCAGGTCAGAACCCCGGCGGTGATCGATACAAAGAACCAGTCAGCGGATCACGAAACATTCATCACTCCTGTAAGGTCGCGTTGTCATTGAGACCATAGACCTCCACAGCTGTCTCGAAGAACAACCGATGTTTTTCAGTTGCGGAGAAGTCCGAGACCATCTTCTTGAATGCGTTAAATAGCACCCGATAGGAAACGGAACGCCGGTCCACGGGGAAATTGCTCTCAAACATGCAGCGATCGACACCAAAACAATCAATCGCATGGAGAAAATAACCTTTATGCGCCGCAACCAGTTCATCGGATGTGGCTGGTAGTTCTCGTAGGTGCCAACCAAATCCATTATCTGGCATCGCCAGGCCACCCAGTTTCACAATCACATTCGGACATTGCGACAATTCCCGGATATCTTCCTTCCACATCTCAAATATCTGGCGCTTCTGACTGGCATATCGGCCGACACCAATTGGGGTACCAAAATGATTCAGGACTAATCGAGCCTCAGGTACTCGCCTCGCAAGCGCGGCAAAATCTCTGTTCTGATAGTGGTAGTGCCAGGTGTCATAGACCAAACCGCGATGAGCGAGCTGTTTCAGGCCCCTGACAAAAGAAAGATTCTGATAGAGACCCTTTATCTGGCGAGGAGGTGCCAACATGAGTTCCTGAGGATACCTGGCAAAAGCACCGGCATGCCGAATTCCCACCAGACGATCACCGGCTATTTCCTCATGGCCCATCAATACCTCTCCCAGCAATCCTGGTTCCAACGTCAGATCCGCAAACGGTACGATTCCTGCAATTTCCACTTGACCAGAGTCGTCCTGGCTCTTTTCTGATTGCTCCGCAACAAACGCTGATTCACCCAGACATCGCAGGTGTTCAGGACCTGTGGTTCGATAATGCGCACCGCATTCGACAAACACAGTTTTCTCCACCCGATGGCCTGACCCTGTATCCACCCGAAGCTCAGGCAAAAGATACTGACGATTCTCCCGCTTCCAAAGGTGATGGTGCGGATCTATGATCCTTCGGCTTGGCTCGATCACTGGTTCAATAACCTGCGCACGCCATTCATCCGTGTTGGGCTCGGGTTTCAAGGACCTTCTCCCTCAGGTAATACTTTTTGACAATTAGCGAAGACGGTAGTTGAACTCAAAAAACCAATACTCCGGGGTTACGCTGCGCCACTCGGTCGCTGGTTCAGGATCGTCGTTCCAGATATGGTATGCCTCATCTGTGATGTTTGTTCCATTCAGGGACACTGACCAATGATCGGTTTTTAACGCCAGTCTGGCGTTGAGCCGCTTCACTCTTTCTGCCGGATTGGTTTCATCCACCGGTGTCTCTACAACATCCCCCAACCCCCAATAGCCACCTTTCTCATAGACATAACTGGCCGACGCCACTATTGTGGCGCCTGAAAATCCAGGTAAAGAAGCCAACCGCAACACGGGTTGTTTGTAGACAATCTGCGATTTCACCTGGTGTGGTCTCATATAGATCAGGTCTGCGCCAAGAGCCCTACGCCTCAATGCCTCGGCCACATTGTCACTGAGCTTATCCACATCACCCAGCTGTCTTGAATAGGCCAAATTGAGTAAAGCAGAGCCACCCGACTTCAGACTTCGGTGATAAGACAACTCAGCTTCAATACCCCACATTTCGGCTTCGCCAACGTTGTCCATGAACGACGTTCGCGGGATTTCGTCATTGGGAGGAATGGGATCATCGTTCTTGTCAGCTCCTTTACGGCTGCCATCGGGATTAAATCCAAGAGGACTACCTGACTCATCCAATAACTGACACTCATCCGGGCAACCGTCATTTGTTCCTGCAATGAACTCTTCGTAGTAGCCGACAAATCCCGCCAGATTAAAGGTCAGTTGATTGTCCAGAAAGGTAGATTTCCAGCCGAACTCATACGTGAGGTTATCTTCTTCATCGTAAGTTAACTGCGCTGGGTAACGGGCGTAAGGGCTACCTGGCCCATCGTTCATTCCACCGTGGCGATAGGAAGAGGCTATTTTGAAGTAAGCCATCGCATCCAGACCTGAGAAGTTGTAAGACACGGTTATTCCCCAGGGATTGTTGTGCCACTCATCTTCGACTTCAAACGCCCTCATGACTTCAGGGGGTACTCTATTAGGCCTCACCTGAGTTAGATGCCCCTTCAACTTATCGGTTGCAAATCGGACTTCAGCACTGACTTTGACAGGGATTGACTCAAAGGAATATTCAGCGCTGGCGAAGACCGCCCAGTTTCTCATCCCAAAGTCGATGGTTCGAACCCAGAGCTCGGTTGGTGTGTCTATCGGATAATTTACCGTCTGATCAATCACGTCGTGATTCTCAAACTCATAGTAATCAAAACCGACGAGCCAGGACCACTGATCATTGCTTTCCGCAAGGTACCTGGCTTCAAAGAAATCCAGATCCGACTTGGAAGACTGGCGAAACCTCCGCTGCTGTTCCTGCCGGACCGGAATGTAATAATCTGCATCCTGATTAGCAACAACTTCTCTATCGCGGCGATTAAAGGTGAAAGTGGCAGTTCCGGTCTGCATCAACCACTCAACACTGAGGTTATGGTTATTCACCTGCCAGACATCATGGTGTTCAGTGTTGATCAGCGTATGGAATTCATCACCGGTGCTAGCTACAGCGTCCGAGGTAATTCTGAAAGTCGGAGCGAAGTCGTGATCCTGTGTATCAAAACTGTAAGTCGTATCGATCCTTTCGGTTGGCTTCACCCGGATAGAAAATCTGGAGTGACTGTACTCCATAGTATCTACGGTATTCCCAAAGACATCCGTATAGTGACCGTCATCCCGCTCTTCAAAAACATGACTTATGCGAAAGAAGACCCGTTCTGAGGCAGGTAGGTTCACCAACAAGTCTGCACCTCTGAGATCAAGCTCGCCCAGACGCAATGCGAGATCAACATCAACATGATCCTGAGGCTTTTGTGATATCAGGTTGATTGCACCTCCCAGAGCATTGCGGCCATACAACGCGCCTTGCGGACCACGCAATATCTCCGCTCTCTCCAGATCAAAGTAGTCCATTCGGGCGAAATTCTTTCCACCAGGTCCCGCACTCGCCATGTAGGCGCCATTTCTATAGAGGCCGGTTGCTGACGCAGACATACGATTACGACCGGCACCTCCACCTCGGATACTCGGCTCGCTGATGAAGTGCAGATTGACATCGTTTATCGTGATTCCAGGCACCAGATCCGTGAGACCGCGGAGGTCCTGAACCCTGGTTAGGTCAGCTAAAAATCCACGAGTCAGAGCAGCCGTAGATGCCGGAACATCCTGTAACCGTTCGGTTCGCTTCCTGGCTGTAATGATGATTTCTTCCAGGGCATCGGGACTAGACTCAGTACGCTTCTCTGACAGAAAGGCGGCGGCGTCTATTTCAGACTTGCCCAGTGCGACTCCGGTATCACTAACTGCATTGTCTGTCAGTTGGTCAGAATTCAGCACTATACTGATATGACCATCCGAGCCAATCGATACTCCCAGTTCGGTGTTCCGAAGCAATCGTTCAAGCCCATCACTGACCGAATAATCTCCAATCAATTGGTTCGCCGTAACTTTCTTTGCCCCTTCAAATGAGAATACCAGTGTTCGATCCGACTGCTTGGCAAAAGCGATCAACGCTAGATCTGCTCTCTGAGCAGGAATATGAAAGCTGTATTGAGAGTCCGCACTTCGGGTTTCTGCATTGCCGTCATATGACGAAATTAGAAAAACAACCGTCAAAAGCAGCTTTGTAAATTGCGGCAAAACCCAGCTGAACGACAAAGAGCAACTCACACTTTATATCCTTGAGCTGAGTTCAGAGCTGATCTGGCGCTATTCCTGACTTTTCTGCTCGCCATCTGAAGACAATGAATCAAGCAGAACTGTGGATGCGTCTTTGCGTTCATACTCAATATCAAAGTTCGCTTGCAACGAATCCAGAAAACCATTTACGTCCCCGGCTTTAAATAATCCGGCAACTTTCAACTTCTCTAGTTGTTTATCCAGGAAAACAAAGTTCACATGGGTATATCGACCGATCTCTCGAGTAGCTTCCTGTAAAGTTTCACCTTGGAATATCAGAATTCCTTCGCGCCAGGCCAACTCAATTTCGATCTGATCCGGAGCCAGTGTTTCAACAGATCCAACCCGGTCATCGAACACTGCCCGCTTTCCTTTCTCGACAGCCAGAGCAGAACCACCCAAACTAACGGGCGGTCCCGATGTATCTTTCTGCCTCACTCCAACCAGCACCTTACCGTCAGTGACCACCAACTCGAGCTGGCCAGTATCATCAATACGTACATTGAATGCAGTACCTACCGCCTGAAGAATCCGATCACCGACATAAACACTTAAGGGTCGCTCTGGGTCATGAGCCACATCAATATGAAACTCTCCGCGCTCGAGATAGAGCAGACGGTTGTGCTGATCAAAATCGATGTCGACCCGAGTGTTGGTGTTGATTTTTATAGTCGAGCCGTCGGTCAACACTACGTTTGCCTGGTCGCCTACCGGCGTTTCATAGCTGGCTACTTCACGACTCGCGGCCAATTGGGAAGCTGCCTGCCATTGTGCAATCAGGCCACCGACCACGGCCACCATAACTACCGCAGCAACGGCCAGCCAGCGAGTCTGGCGCTTGCTCACAGTCTCCGGCGAATGAGGGAACACATCCGAAAGATTTGCCAGCACATCCATCTTGTCCCAGACCACTGCCATTTCACTCAGTGTTTGCTGGTTCCTGGAGTCCGCCCACATCCATTCCCGCAGCTCTTGTGCCTGCTGAGGGTTTAATCCTGCATCTAGCCTTGCCAGCCACAGGGAGGCTTGCTCCTCTCTCAGTTCCTGCGTCACTAGGGGATAAACATTACTCACGACTGTTTTTCCTTAATCTGGGGCTGGGTCAACCCATCTGCCACATCGGCAGTGCGTACTTTCATATACTGAGCACATCGCCTGATACCCAGCGCGATATGCTTTTCCACAGTGCTCTGGCTGATGCCCAGTTCGCTGGAAATCTCTTTCTGACTGTAGTTGTAGACCTTTTTCAACACAAACACCTTTCTGCACTGCAGAGGTAGATCCCGCACTGCATCACAGAACAATGCAAATTCTTCTTTCGACGCTACTTCGGTGTAGGTTGAATCTCCCGGCGATGTAAGGGCATCTTCAGCAAAACTTTCATCAGAGATTGAAGTATTCAATCTCTGGTCTGCCCGCTTTACGTGATCAAGTGCCAGATTTCTCACAATCCGAAACATATAGGACTGTGGGTGTCGAATCTTCTCTGCTTCATCGACCTGATAAAGCCGAACGTAGGATTCCTGAACGATATCCTCAACTTCATCCGGCGGCACTATTCTTGAGGCCACTCTGGCCAGATTCACTCTGAGTGACAGAAAGATCTTGCTGAGATCGTCCATTTACCCCCCTTTGGGTAATTCTGGAGTCTATAAACTACAGACAGACGAATTAGCCTGCTATTTCCTCCAGTGTACGCCCGCCCATGGGAAATGGCATCTGTACTGGGGGATGGGGCGTACTTGCGTCGTCTTTAAGCTGGGTCCAGGCGAATCAACATGCCAAGGGACCAGTTGTACTGGAATAGTAGGAGTACCTTGAACGCATTTCCCCAAAAAATCTGGCTCGTTATCGTTCTGTTTTTGCTCGAAGGCTGTCAGGGCGAAAGGGAACTTTCCAGCGCAGACAATTCCACCATTCGATTCGCTACGGCCCAACCACTACAGACCTTTGACCCACACCAGGCAGATACCGGGACCTCCTTCAGCACCTATCTGACACTGGTCTATGACGGTCTAATTGAAGGCAACCCAGATGATATGTGGTCGCCGCTACCTGGTCTTGCAAAGAGCTGGCATTGGCTGGATGAGACCACACTTGAATTTGACCTTGTCGAAGGTGTGACCTTTTCAGATGGTGAACCGTTTGATGCCACGGTCGCCAAGCAGAATATCGATCGAATGCTCGCACTGCGTGGTCCAAGGTTTAACACTGTTGAATCCATCCAGTCTGCGGAAGCGCTAGGCTCCAGAACACTTCGCCTGCGCCTGCACAGAGCGGACCCTACTCTGCTAGTTGCGATGGCAGGTCCGCCAGGGATGATGATCAGCCCCAGGGCTTTCGAAAACCAGCAGTTGGACCTTGAGCCGGTTGGCACCGGACCATGGTTATATGATCGAAACAGGTCAACTGTAGGGGAGGTACATCGTTTTACGCCGCGCCCGGGCTATTTCAAAGCCAGTACAGCGAATCCGAGTCTCGCGAATTACGCTATCCACTACCTGCCCAATGCCCGCGCCAGGCTCAATGCCCTGATTTCAGGACAAATTGATATCGCGCTGGTTACCCACGCGGATGCCAGCTCCGCAGAGTCCATAGGTTTCAAAGTCGCACGTCGCGCTAATCGCTGGTTCGGCATCACATTTCTGGACAGAAACGGAGAACTGGTCCCTGAATTAGCGGATCCTAGAGTCCGACAAGCCATGGGCTATGCAGTAGATCGAGCGGCGCTGGCTAAGGCATTGTTCTTTGGCTACGCACAGCCATCATCTCAGCCTATGGTCGAAGGACTGGGGTACGTATCGGAACTGGAGAACTACTATCGGTATGACCCAGACTATGCACGGCAACTATTACAATCCGCTGGAGTTGATGAGTTCAGCTTTGTTGCTCCAGTCTTACCAACGGAATCAGCACATTTTGAAGCGGTGCAACACTACCTCAGCCAGGTTGGCATACACATGCAAATTCATGTAACCGAACCTAGCACCATTGCCGCAATCTCCAGGACCCGGCGCTATCCAATAAACACGCTCACATACCCGAACTACAATCCTGACAGCAGGCATCTGGCTATCTGGGGAACGGACGCCATTTTCAATCCGTTCAAAGTCGTCGGCCACCAGACGGATGCTCTTGCACTGGAAGCCCGAGCAAGCCTGGACGAAGAATTGAGAGCACGAAACTACGACGCCTACTACCGGATCGTCATTAAAGATGTGTACTCAATGATTTACCTTCAGGTCGAAGATCTTGTGGCCTACGATGCTGCCAAACTCGATGGGGTCCGAATCGGCGGGTTCGTTGACCCGCTGCTTCGGAGAATTGCCCTGAAGTCGGACTCGGTCTCGCCATGATCCGACTACTGATGACTCGCTTGCTGGGTTTGATACCACTTTTGTTGATCGTCAGCCTGTTGACCTTCTCGATGCTGCATCTTGTTCCCGGTGACGTCAGGGACCGTATACTGGGAACAGAAGCCACCGCAGAACAATACGAGGAGCTGGGTAAAAAGCTTGGAATGAATGACCCCTTGCTGGTGCAGTACGGACGATGGCTGATCAACGCGATAAAGGGTGATCTAGGCACTTCGGCATACAATAGTCAGAAGGTCACCGACGCCGTACTGGACACTCTGCCTGTCACCCTGTCTCTGACCTTTGGCGGGCTTGCAATCGCTATACTGATCGGCATACCCGCAGGCGTATATGCTGGCCTGCACCGCGGTAGTTATGTTGACCGGAGCGCTGTTCTCATTGCGACTGTGGGCCAAGCTCTACCTAACTTCTGGGTGGCAATGCTGTTGGTCATTCCATTTGCGCTGTGGTGGCGACTGGTTCCTGCCACCGGATTCATTTCACCCGCAGAAAGTATTACGGGCTGGCTATCTAGCATTCTACTCGCTTCGATCGCTCTCGGCACTTCTGCCAGTGCGGCACTGGCAAGGCAAACCAGAGGCGCGATCATTGATGTGTTACGTCAGGATTACATCAGAACTGCACGAGCTAAGGGACTGCCAGAGAGTACCGTTACTTTCAAGCACGCACTGAAGAATGCAGCTGTACCGCTTATCACAACACTTGGGTTTCAGGTAAACGGCTTACTCGGTGGTGCACTAATTGTCGAGCAGGTTTTTGGCTTGAACGGCTTCGGCTCGCTTGCTATCGATTCTGTCCGCACCCAGAACATTCCCATGATGCAAGGGGTTGTGATTATGGGTGCCCTTGTGATTGTTTCGGTAAACCTGGTAGTTGATCTCGCATACGGTTTCGTCAACCCGAAGGTTCGAACCTCATGAGTATGGTAAAGCTGGTCCAGGACGTAGCTTCTAACGAGGAGGTTTTACCTCTGAGTGCACGGGAAAGATTCTTTCGCAATTTCTCTCAGCACAAACTGGCAGTCGCTGCTGCGGTTTACCTGTGCCTGCTTGTGGTCCTCGCACTGTTCGGAGAATCGCTGGTACGACACGATCCTGTCAGCATTCAACTAGACCGAGTTCTAGAAGGACCTTCAGCGGATTACTGGCTGGGCACTGATCATCTCGGTAGAAGCACACTCAGCAGAGTCATTGTTGCCAGCGGTGTTGCCTTGAAAGCTGCCGCAATAGGTGTGGGTATCGCCGTTGTAGTCGGCGCTCCGCTCGGTCTACTAAGTGGTTATTTGGGGGGCTTGTGGGATCGAGTCGCCAT
Source organism: Pseudomonadota bacterium (assembly GCA_047947185.1). Taxonomy (GTDB): domain Bacteria; phylum Pseudomonadota; class Gammaproteobacteria; order Pseudomonadales; family Azotimanducaceae; genus JANQJA01. Next base: position 2,964,538 of record CP170502.1, on the reverse strand, counting down.
GAGAATTGTCGAAGCAGTGATCTCATTACCGAACCTTTTGGTCGCTATCGCCATACTAGCGATTCTTGGTCCACGCCTGACCAATGCCATGATTGCGCTGGGCTTTGCAATGTCCACGGCTTTCTTTCGATTGATGCGAGGCGCTGCACTTGAAGTACGGGAGGCTCTGTATGTCGACGCAGCACAGGTCGTAGGCGCCTCCACCGCGCGAATTCTGCTGCGGCACGTTCTACCCAACGTCACTGGGCCACTCACAGTACAAACGACCCTGGCATTTTCATTTGTATTATTGGCGGAAGCTGGTTTGTCTTTCATAGGACTGGGCGTCCAGCCACCAGAAGCCAGTTGGGGTGTCATGCTGGCAACATCGCAGAACTATATCTACCAGAACCCATTTATGGCAGTGCCTCCCGGGCTCATGATTATGTTCACTGTACTGGCCTTTAATCTGTTGGGGGATGGGCTGAGAGACGCCCTTGCTCATGTGGAACCAGAAACAGCACCACCACCTCGGAAATCCAAACCGGTCTCTAGCACTGACGACCTTGTAGAGTCTGCACTTCTCTCAGTGAAGGATCTAGAGGTCACCTTTCGGCTGCCAACCGGACTAAATGCCAGCGTGGTTTCCGGAGTAAGCTTCGAACTCGGCCGAGGTCAGACCGTGGGATTAGTAGGGGAATCCGGGTGCGGAAAATCCGTTACAGCCATGTCAATATTGCGACTACTTCCTGCCAGCGGACATATGAGTGGCGGTCAGATTCTATTGAAAGGCAAGGATATTTCATTATTGCCGGATCATCAGCTGAATCAAATTCGCGGTTCTCAGATCAGCATGATCTTTCAGGAACCCATGTCCTCTCTGAATCCAGCCTTTACCGTGAAAGACCAGATCGCTGAGTCTCTAAAGGTTCACGAGGGGCTGACGAAGAAACAGGCTGGCAACACTGTCATTGAATTGTTGGAACGAGTAGGAATCCCTGACCCTCACCTTCGTGCTGACAACTACCCCCATCAGTTTTCTGGGGGAATGGCACAACGAGTCATGATTGCCATGGCCATTTCGTGCAAACCGGACCTCTTGATCGCCGATGAACCTACCACGGCTTTGGACGTCACGATTCAGGGTCAAGTACTGGACCTGTTGTCTTCACTTCAGGCGGAGAACAACATGTCTATTCTGTTGATTACCCACGACCTGGGAGTCATTGCTGACATGTGCGATCAGGCTTTGGTCATGTATGCCGGTCAGGTCGTTGAACGTGGAACAGTGCAGCAGCTACTCAAGTCGCCACGACACCCTTACACCGCCGGACTACTCGCTTCGACACCCCGGTTTGAAAAACGAACAGACTCTCTGCGACAGATTCCCGGGCGGGTACCACCTGCCTGGGCGTGGCCTGAAGGTTGCCGGTTTCATCCGCGTTGCCCACACGCCAGCAATGAGTGTAAATCCGAAATTTCCCTGGCCACTGTATCCGAATCTCACGAGAGCCGGTGTATTCGCACCAACACACTTAATTGGGAGCATGTCTGGTGACTCCATCCCTTGAAGTAAACCATCTGAGTATCAACTTTCGCATGAAGAAAGGTTGGTTCAACCGGGATGGCTACAATGTCGCCGCCGTACGTGACGTCTCCTTCAACATCGGTCGAGGTGAGACCCTGGGGCTGGTTGGAGAATCCGGCTCGGGTAAATCAAGCATTGCGAGAGCCCTGTTAAAACTGATTCCGTATCAAAGCGGCAGCATCATTGTAAAGGGTGCCGATATCAGTCGGTCTGACACCCGAATCATGGACTTTAGGCGAGACTTGCAGGTGGTCTTTCAGGATCCCTATTCTTCTCTTAACCCTTCCATGGTTGCAGGCGACATCATCGGAGAACCCCTGCAGATTCACTTTGGACTGAAGGGTAGTGAGCGGGACAAGAGGGTGATCAGCCTGATGGAACAGGTGGGACTCGCAGCTTATCAGATGGAACGATACCCCTCAGAGTTCAGCGGTGGACAACGCCAGCGAATAGCGATCGCCAGAGCATTGGCGTTGCAACCGGAACTTATTATTTGCGATGAAGCAATCAGCGCACTAGATGTTTCTACTCAGAGCCAGGTCATCAATCTTTTGGAGGATCTTCAACAACGATTGAAGCTTTCGTATCTCTTTATTGCTCACGATCTGGCCGTAGTCAGGTACATCAGCGACAGGATTGCAGTTCTTTATCTTGGTGAGTTGATGGAGATCGGTCCCGCTGACCAGGTGTGCGATGATCCGAAACACCCTTACACCCGGTTTCTATTGAGCGCAATACCGTCGATTGATCCCGACATTCAAAAGGAAAGAAAACGAGTAAGACAACAGACTTCGGTCTCCGAGATTACTTCAAACGCAAATCAGCTTCAGGGTTGCCCCTTTCATCCACGTTGTCCGGAAGCGACAGACCTGTGCAGCAGGCAACTGCCAGAGCCTACAGTTCTTACCGAGGAAACTAGTGTACGTTGTCACCTTTACAATCTCGTTGAGTGACGAGTACTTCCCAAAAAGTCACGTATCAGAGCCAATGAAGGAACTCATCAGCCCAATTGCCAGATCGGGTCTTTGACGGACGGAGCCGTGTCCAACATTCTGAAGGACCTTGAGTTCCGCGTGGGAAAGTTGGTCAGCAATTTTTCGACTGGAAGCCAGATTCGGGTCACAATCACCGGTTGCGATCAAGACAGGCATCGTCAATTGTTGCAGGTTTTCCGCAAGGTCAAAGGCACGAATTGCAGCAAGCGCTAAAGGAACTTCCGCTGGATGTTTATGAATATTCCAACCTTTCGGCAGAGGAAAATCCACCATGCCAGTCGCTCGCTGTCGCTCCATGGCAATCTCATGCCCTACCTTCTGCGCCTCGACATCCGCTTTATCAATGGAGGCATCAAACAACAATAACGATTGTACTCGCGAGGTGTTTAGTCCTGCGAATGCCATGGCAGCACGAGCACCCCAGGCCTGGCCGCAGACGTGACATTGTTCGATACCAAGCTCGTCCAAAAGTTGAACCGCATCATTGGAATAGGTATCAAGCGTGTACTCCAACTCAGGGACCTCAGTTGCGTCACTCTGTCCTACTCCGCGTGTATCCATGGTGACAAAACGAAACTGATCTGAGAGTTGTTCAAGAACCGGATCCCACATTCGCAGTGAACACCAGGCACCATTCCATAACATGACAACAGGAAGTCCAGAATCACCTGTCACTTCGTAATAGACTGAACAACCCGGTACTTCTAGATGCATTTTACCCTCCTGGCAGAATTTCTATACTGACACCGTCCGGCGCTTCGATGAAACAGATCGGAAAGCCAGGTGCAAATTCATAGGGCTCAACCAGAAAGGCCACACCCTTTGCACGCAGGGTTTCAAAATAGGTATAGATGTCACCCTCAACACTCAATCCAAAATGATCCATTCCCCAGGTTTTGTGGCTTGAATAACCTTCGAAGTCCGTCATGGGGCATCCATGAATTGGTGCTTCTCCCTGCCGCTGGGCCCGGATAAGCAGTGTGATACCCGCCAGCCACATTCTGATCTGAGGAGCTCCCAAGACGTCACGCCGGCTTACTTCTTCAGCATCAAGCATCCGGCGGTACCAACTACTCGCTGCTTCTGGGTCTGCACTAACGATGTGGATGTGATCAAAAGCGAGCTTGGGCATAAGCGTTCCTCCTGGGATCTCCCTATGAATGCTGCTGAAGGTGCTCCCGAATAAGCTGGCTGACTTTTGCTGCCGCCTGTTGGGGCACAAAATTTTTCGCATCCTCGATGATTTCAAACCTGTATGGACCAGAGACGAACCGTTCATTTGCCCGTGCCACCGCTTCCGAGGTGTTTCCAGCATTGGGAGGCCAGATATACATCACCGGCAAATTCAGCGGACCCGGCAGATCACTTGCAATAGTCGTGGGTTCATTAATCCTATTGGTGTTCGCTCGATACCAGTGATAGATCGCAGTTAAAGTCGCCGGGTTATCCAATGCTTCGAGGTAGGGTCGCACTTCGTCCTCAGGCAACTCCATTCTTTCGATTACACTATGCAACTTATTGCGCTCATTACCTGGTTCACTGGAGGTCGCGAAATAACTCATTTTCTGTTGTTGTTCGGTCCGATTGGGTGAGCGCAGGACACTGGCAAGTGCCGCTGGGTGCGCGATGTTGATACAAACCATCGACCGCACACGATCGGTCCAGGTATTGGCGACCCGCCAAGCGACCGAGGCACCGATACTGGTACCGATGAGATGGAAATCTGATGCGCCAAGTTCATCAGCAATGGCAACCACATCCAGTGCAAACTCCTCTACATGATAGGACTCTACACCTACTGGTTGCGCGCCGGGGCAGTAACCGCGCATATCAGGTGCAACAACCGTGAACCCCATACCCGCGACGACAGGAATCTGGTGATGCCATTCCCAGGACGTTCTGGGCAAGCCATGAAGCATCAGAACCAATGGCCCGTTACCCTGGGTCAGAGCGCTGAAAGTCAGCCCCCTTGCAGAGATATTGATGCGTTTCATGGCTGAATCACCGACACAATGTTCTTACCACTCCACATGTCATCAAATCCACGCTGGACCTCTGTGAGCGGCATCTTTTCTGTAATCATGGGCTTCAAATCCACCAACCCTTTAGCAATAAGGTTCAATGAGTGGATCATCGGTGTTTGGCGAAACAGACCATAGATTTTGAGTTGTTTGGGAATCCACATGCCTGGATTAACTTCAGTCGGAGGAATCTGGCCAACCACGACGATTTTTCCGCCTCGCCTGACCATATCGACAGATTCGTTAAAAACCTCCCCATCTCGAACGCAAATGAGCACCACATCCGGACCTGCAATGGTCACTTTGGTAACTTCTTCAATAACATCCTGTTCTTTTGCATTGAGGACAATATCTGCACCCATTTCCAGAGCTTTATCCAGCCGGTTCCGATGCACATCCACAACAATCACCGGCGCAACCCCGGAAGCCTTTGCGACCAGCAGTGCCCCAAGCCCGATTTTCCCGGCACCAATGATCACCATTGTGTCCCCGGGCTCGGTCTCAGCAATCTGCACACCACCGGCACTGACATTCAGAGGTTCCACGAGTGCCGCTTCTTCATCTGAAATTTGATCGGGAATACGTAAAAGAGCGGAAGGCGGCCTAAGAATGTACTCCGCTAGCGCACCGGTTCTACCGCCATAACCGGTGGCCGAGTGCTGCGTATAGATACCTCGTTCACCGCCTTTGCCGTGACAAAGATGATTCAGTCGACGGCGACAGAAATAGCACTCGCCACAGGTTGGTCGAAAACCACTCATGGTTGCTCGATCACCAACCTGCCAGTCCTCGACGCCTGCACCAACCTCAACGACTTCTGCACAAAACTCATGACCAAGAATAGCTCCGGGTTTGAGCGCGCCACCGGGACGGTAGGCCAGCGAATTATCCAGATACTCCAGATCAGTGCCACAGATTGAGCAGGCATTGGTTTTCAGCAACAGAAAACCTTCCTTAACTTCAGGACGCGGCACTTCTTCCACTGATATCTGTCGGAGTTCTCCGGTTGTTACTGCTGCTTTCATAGAATCCGTCACACCACAAGCTCCACTCTCGTAAAAATAGATAGACGAATCAGCCTCCCAAATCCCCGTGTGTTTAGGAAGGCCGAAATAATACCGGTAATAAATCGCACGTGGCCGCAAACCAGTGGCTCATCACCTCCGATGATCTGACTATCGCCCTCAGTGACTTCACCACAGACATTTAGACACACCGCATCATCCTGCAGGTACATGTGTGGGTTCGAACAGCCAGCCAAACTCAGTGGGTCGATTTTCAATGCAAACCGTAAGCGCTCCGTGATCGACGGCTTGTCCTGTTGACCCATTTCTCTAAGTTCGGATCTCCATTTCTAACCGGAGATACCGATGGCCCTTACCGAGAAGCAACAGATTTATCAGAAGCACCTACGGGCTGCTGAACACTCAGGCCAGTCCCTGCGGGTGTACGCGAAGTCGCATGGCGTCAGCGTACAGTCCCTCTACAGTGAGCGGCGGCGCATGCGCCGTGCGGAACTTAAGACCGACGCCGGCTTCCTCGCCACCGCCATTTAGAGAATCGTCAATGTGAATGTGGGTGGTTTCCCTGATCGATCATCAGAAAGGGCCGCCTGGCGGCAGTTTCGGGCAAAGCGCGATACCGTGCACTGAGGAAAACAGTTGATGATTGCGATCGACCCACATGATGTCGTCGAACTTCGTGATCGACCAGTATCGGTCCGTATTGTAGAGCTCGTTCAGGTGGACCGGATGCTCCGCACGGAGGCGGCGGAAGTGTTCCCAGAATATCTCGCGCTGAAGCAGGCTGCATATTCCGGCGAACGTGAACACCTAATCCGGTCATCGTGAACACCCGGTCTTACCCACGCATCACGAGGTTGGGTTTTTAACCCAGGTGTTCACGATGGGTCAAGTTGGGCGCGCAGCTTGCGCATGGACTCGCCCTTCAGTTCGAGGCGATGCGCGTTGTGCATGAGACGGTCCAGGATGGCGTCTGCGAGGGTGTTGTCACCAATGCTGGCATACCACTCGGTGGTGGGTAACTGGCTGATGACGATCGTTGAGGTGGCGCCGTGACGGTCATCCATGATCTCCATCAGGTCGTGTCGGTGAGCACGGTCCAATGGTTCCAGACCCCAGTCATCGAGCAGCAGGAGCTGGGTCTGTGCTAACTGCTTCAGGAACTTCTGGTAGCTGCCGTCTGCCTTGGCCTGGGTCATTTCTAACAGCAGGCGCGATAGTCGGTAGTAACGGGCGCTGTAACCGTGCAAGCAGGCATTGTGGCCAACAGCACAGGCGAGATAGGTTTTGCCACTGCCGCATGGACCGGTAATCAGCAGATTCTGTGCTTTGTCGAGCCAGTCGGTTTGTGCCAGCTGAGCGATCTGGCTCTTCTTGATATTGCGTCGATGTTGGTAATCGATGTCCTGGATACTGGCCATCAGTTTGAACCGTGCCAGGCGGATAAGGCGGGCCTGTTTGTTTTGGTCGCGATTGAGCATCTCGTGATCGATGAGCAGGCTTAGTCGTTCGGTAAAAGCCAGTTCCTCATAGGTGCTCACCTGATCCATTTGGAGCCGCAACGCATCCGCCATTGCCCCGAGCCGGAGCTTGCGCAGTTGCGTGAGTAAGTTTGTCTCTATCATGATGTTTCCTGTTTAGTGGTAGTGATGTGGACCACGGATATTGTCGTGATCCTGTGGCAGTTCAACAGCAACGTTGACCTGTTCGGGTAGTTGATCTCGATTGCTCTTCAAGATCGACTTGATGTGTTTTAGGCGCAGCAGATCATGCTTGTTGGCGATATTGCAGGCAGCTTCCAATCGTGCTTCAGGATATTTTTTGCTGAGACTGAGCAGACCAAGACAAACGCGATAAGCCTGCTCAGGATGTGTCTTGATCTCAAGCTGCCGTGTGACCCAACACCTGACCGCAGGACCTATCTCCCCCGCCCAGTTCGTCAAGCGTTCAGGGGTCCAGCTCAGGTGTTTTTGATGCCGCACTGGCATATGTGCAGCCGTGGTTGTCATGCCAGCGGTATACGCCCTCTGATGTTGGGCAATCTGGCGTTGCTTGAAGTAAGCCGTAACCAGCCGATCACTCACATGCAGTTCGAGTACTTCACCCACATACTCATGGGGCACCGAGTAGAAGTGATGGCCGTACTGGACGTGGTAGTCGATATTGACCCGTGCCGTCTTGATGTCCACGTACTCATAGGCGTGGCTGGGCAGTGCTGACAGCTCAGCCTGGTCTATGGCTGCAAACGCCTCACGCCGATTACCGGGTAACTGCTTGAAGGGCTTGTCATTCAGCGCGACCAGCAGTGCTTTGATGCACTGGTTCAGCTCTGCTAACGAGAAGAAGGTGTGGTGGCGCAGCCTCGCGATGATCCAGCGTTCAACAATCTGCACGGCCACTTCCGCTTTGGATTTATCTTTGGGCTTGTAAGGCCTGGCAGGGATGACGGCAAGGCCATAGTGCTCGGCCAACTGCTGGTAGGCCGGGTTCAGGTCAGGGTCATAGCGGCAGGGCTTGCTGACCGCGCTACGCAGGTTGTCAGGTACGATGATCGCGGGTGAGCCGCCAAAGAAGGTCAACATCCGACTGTGACTTGCCAGCCAGTCAGGTAGTGACTGCGTTAGCGTAGCCTCGGCATAGGTATAGTTTGAAGCGCCGAATACGCCGACAAACACCTGGCTCTCGCGGATCTCACCAGTATGCGGATTGACGATCGGGACGGTGGGTCCGCAGTAGTCAACAAAACACTTCTCGCCGGCTTTGTGCACCTGCCGCAGCGAGCGCTTTTGTCGCTGTTGCCAGCGACGGTAGATATCGCAGAACTGGCTACGGCTATAGGCGCGATCCCCACACTGTTCACGGTACTCCTCCCAGAGTAATTGCAGGGTCACCGTTTTGTGCTTAAGCGCCACATGGATGCCCGGGCAATCGGGTGGTTCGTAACGTCCCGGGTGGTCGGCATTTGCCGGCGGATAGAACAGCGCCTGGAGCTGGTTGTCGTCAAGGTCAGAAGGTAACGGCCAACCCAGTCCCAGGGCTTCCGCCCTGGCGATGAACTTTTGAATCAGGCCGATACTGGCCCGGGTGACGGCATGGATCTGCCTAATCGACAGGCCCGCGGAGAGGCGAAGTCGCAGGATATCTCGAAGTTTGCGCATTGTGATTCTCGGTGTTGCCATGAGCTGCCGTCCAGAAATGGGCGCAACTCTAACAAGATTAATAAAAACAATGCGTTAGGTAGGAATCCGGCATCGTGAACACCCAATCCGGAAATCCGGCCAAAGTGTTCACGATGAACCGGATTAGGTGTTCACGATGGACCGGATTGGGTGTTCACGAAGAACCGGATTGAGTGTTCACGATGGGCCGGAATATGCAAGCAGGCGCGGGTCGACCGGGTTGATGTCCTCGATGGGAACCGCGTAGGGATCCTCCACGACTGGCGGCGCTTCGTCGCTCACGAACACGCTGCAGAAGCGGGGCAACTCCTTTGTTTCCATCGTTGCAGTGTTGGTCTCGTTGGACGTGTTGGTCGAGTCTCTGCAGCTTCGCTCATAACTGATTCTTCCCTCTGCGTGATCAGCCTAGCGCTCGGGGTACACTTGGCACAAAATTTGATTTGATTGAGAACGATGACAAAAGCTTCAGAACTGCTCGTCCAGTGCCTCGAGGACAAGGGCATCGAATACATCTTCGGTGTCCCCGGTGAGGAAAACGCCGATCTCATGTTCTCGCTCGAGGAGAGCAAGCGCATTCAATTCATTCTCACCCGGCATGAACAGGGCGCTGCCTTCATGGCGGAGGCCTATGGGCGGCTGACCGGCAACCCGGCGTGCTGTCTCGGTACCCTCGGCCCGGGCGCCAATGCTGGCGCTGACCGGCCAGGGATCGACGATCCACCTGCACAAGGAGTCCCACCAGGTGATGGACGTGGTGGGCATGTTCGAGCCCGTGACCAAATGGGCCGTGTCCATTCGATCACCGAAGGCGATCCCCGAGATCGTTCGCAAGGCCGTGCGCCTGGCGCGCCGCGAGAAGCCCGGCGCCGTGCTCATCGAGCTGCCCGAGGACATCGCGAAGATCGATACGCCGGAGGTGCCGCTGGTGCCGCACCGTCATCGGCGTCCGGTCCCCGATCCCTAGATCGTGACCGAGGCCTTCGAGCTCCCGTGCAACGAAATCGCCGATCATCATCGCCGGCAACGGCTGCGTGCGTAAGCGGGCAAGTGCCAAATTGTGCGAGTTCCGTGCGGCGAACGGCATTGGTGTCACCAGCATCTTCATGGCCAAGGGCTCAGGGGATGTCGACGATGACGAGTGCCTGTATACAGTAGGTCTCGGCGGCAAGGACCATCCGAACCTCTTCATCGACGATGCCGACCTAGTGATCACGCTCGGCTTCGACATGGTCGAGTATCACCCGCACCTGTGGAACCCGAACCGGGACAAGCGCATTCTCCACGCCGACTTCCTGCCGGCGGAGATCGACCAGAACTATCATCCGGAGGTTGAACTCGTGGGCGACCTGGCCAACATGCTGGAGCAATTGACGTTGCGCTGCCGCGAACAGGGCGTGCCGTCGTTCGGTCTCGCGCGGCAGCAGGAACTGCGCGCGGCGTTCGCGAAGGAACTGCTGGAGTACGCCGACGATTCCAGTGAGCCGCAGGTCAAACAGCAGAAAGCACTGGCGGACGTGCGCACCAATATGGGGCCTGATGACATCCTGTTGTCCGACGTTGATGCTCACAAGATGTGGATCGCGAGGCACTATCACTGCCACGAACCCATTACCTGTCTGATACCGAACGGCTACTGCTCGATGGGCTTCGCCCTGCCGGGGCGATCGCGGCCAGCATCGTCTATCCCAATCGCCGGATCCTCGCGATCGCCGGCGATGGCGGATTCCTGATGAACGTGCAGGAGATGGAAACCGCCAAGCGCCTCGACTAAAACCTGACGGTCATGGTGTGGGAGGAGGGCGGATACGGCCTGATCTCCTGGAAGCAGGACGTCGAGTTCTATCGACACACCAACCTGTCGTTCCTGAATCCGGACTGGGAGTTGCTGGCGCGAAGCTTCGGCTGGCAGGTGCATCGCATCAGCGGGAGCCGGGACGTGGCGACTGTGCTCGAGACCGCGCTGGCGGAATCTGGGCCGAGCCTCGTCGTGATGCAGGTCGACTACGAAGAGAACATCAAGCTGACGCAGAAACTGAACGCGATGGCGAAGCCAGTCAGCGGCCTTACCGCCTAACGAGGGAAGTCTGAAGATGGAAGACAAACAAGTAGTTTATGCTGCCTACGATGGCGCCGAGATCGGCGCGGTGCAGAGGATCGACGCCGCAACGCTGGAAACCTACATGGCGGAGGCGTTCGAATTGAACGAGTCGCGCCGGCAGTTGCCGATTCCCGAGCGCATTACGATCCTTGAACGCACCATTGATCGCATCAGGCTGCGGTACGAGGAGATCATCCGGATGGCAGCACACGAGGGCGGCAAGCCCTATGTGGATTCAAAGGTCGAGGTCGATCGCGCCATCCAGGGCATCAAGGTAGCCATCGAGACGATCAAGTCGATGGGTGGCCATGAGATCCCCATGCGTGTGACGCCGAGTTCACTCAATCGACTCGCCTACACGATGCGGGAGCCGGTCGGCACGGTCGCCGCAATCAGTGCCTTCAATCATCCGTTCAACCTGATCGTCCACCAGGTCGTCCCTGCCGTGGCGACCGGCTGCCCGGTCATCGTCAAGCCGGCGGAAACGACGCCGCTGAGCTGCGTCAACCTGCTGTCGTGCCTGTACGAGGCTGGCCTGCCAGAGCCGTGGGCGCGCCTCGCGTTGTGCGATCACGACGTCGCCGAAGCGCTGGTCACCGACAAGCGCAACGGTTATTTCTCATTCATCGGCTCGAGCCGCGTGGGCTGGATGCTGAAGTCAAAGCTCGCGCCTGGGGTCACCTGCGCGCTGGAACATGGTGGCGCGGCGCCAGTGATCGTCGAGCCGGATGCCGACATCGAGGACGCGCTGCCGCTGCTGGTCAAGGGCGGTTTCTACCATGCCGGACAGGTCTGCGTATCAGTCCAGCGTGTCTTCGCGCAGGAGTCCCTCGCAGCGGGGCTCGCGGCCCAGATCTCAGAGCAGGCGAAGGCGCTGAAGGTGGGCGACCCTCTCGACCCGGAAACCGAAGTCGGCCCACTGATCTTGCCGAAGGAGACGGATCGCATCGAGGCCTGGGTCGCGGAAGCTGTCGACGCCGGTGCGACGTTGCTGTGCGGCGGTGAGCGCATCAGCGATACCTGCTACCAGCCGACTGTCCTGCTGGACCCGCCTGACGACGTGATGCTGTCGCAGAGTGAGATTTTCGGCCCCGTCGTCTGCGTCTACTCTTACCGGTCGTTCGACGAAGCGATTGCGCGGGCTAACGCGCTGCCATTCTTCTTTCAGGCGTCCATCTTCACCAAGCATATCGATCGCGCGCTCGAAGGCGTCAGGAGACTGAATGCGCGAGCGGTAATGGTGAACGACCAGACGGCGTTCCGGGTCGACTGGATGCCCTTTGGCGGCCGCCGCGACAGCGGCACCGGCGTCGGCGGCATTCCCTACAGCATGGAAGAAATGACGTTCGAGAAGATGATGGTGCTGCGCTCACCTGTGCTCTGAACGCCTCAGTCGATCGGGGCGTCCCCGAGCGCTTCGCCGAGTTGCCGCGCGGCGAACGTGACAGCCTGCCGCGCCTGGTCCACAGCACCGGACCAACTGAAAAACGGATGGGTCTTCCCCTCGTACACCTTGAGTGTGACCTCGCGACCAGCCTCGGCGAGCCGCGTGGCGTACGCATGTCCCTCGTCGCGGAGCGCGTCGCATCCGGCAAGGACGATCGTAACTGACGGCAGGCGACTCAGGTCATCCGTCAGCAGCTGCGCCCAGCGCGGCTCGGTGTGGTCGCCCGCCTCGTAGTCCAGATACTGCTCGTGGAACCACGGGATTAGGCGCCGGGTCAGGGTATCCTGCTGAGCGAATTCGAGATGGGAATCGCTGTCGCGATACGCAGCGATCGCCGGGTATACGAGGACCTTGTGTGCGGGCATTGGGAGACCGGCGTCGCGCGCCAGCACGGCGACCACTGCGGCGAGATTGCCGCCGGCGGAGTCACCGCCGATCGCGATGCGCGCCGTGTCGATACCTGCCTCCTGCTCGTGTGTTGGCACGCCCACCGATACGCTCCGATGTCGTCGTCGACAGCGGCTGGAAATTTGTGCTCGAGCGACAGACGGTAGTCGACGGACAACACGCCCATCCCGGATTGTATGGCGAGTTGCCGACACAGCGTGTCGTAGGAATCAAGGCTGCCGACGACGTGTCCGCCGCCGTGATATAAGATGAGCGTTGGGAGCGGCGTTGATTGGACCGGGCGAAAGAAGCGAAGGGTCTAGGGAGAACAAACGACCTGCGGAGGCAATGGTCAAGGCGTCTTGCTGCTAAACGGGACAGCACTTCAGCGGTTGGGTCTGGTTTGGATTGCATCGAACTGACCGAAAATTGAGCAGGAAAGCGCCGATTACTGGAGAATGGCCAAGTGGGTCTCCGCCAAAGTGAATGACGTCAGAAGAGATTCGGTGAAAGATCGAACAGCGTCCTGGGCGGAGGGCGGATCTGGGGTGACGGGACTGAGTCCATTCCCAAGTGCCTCTGGATTTTCTGGTTCACCTGCGGATCGTCAATACAGCGGTTCGACGCTTCGACAATGACCCGGATTGGCCAACCGCATTTCTCGTATGTCTCTATGTCGATGGCAAAGACTCGTCTTAGCCGTTGTGCGGGGCGGCCATACGTCTAGGTCATCGAGTAGGGTTTGGGCTTCTGCTGTTCTACTTGCTCGATTGGTGGTTGGGGAACGACGTGTTCACAAAGCTCAATTGTTGGGCGAGAAAACTCCGAGCCTCAACCCGTCATACATTGACCCTAGGCCGTATGCGGCCGGAGTGGAGAGGTCTTTTTATTTCGTCCGGACGATCCACTGGTCGGAATTGTCGGCGCCTCCATCGCCTGCCGACTCGCCGTTGGTCGCAATGCCCGCTGCAGGACGCTGCTGTTGCAGACACACCGGCGCAGTATGGTCAGTAGAAGCTGAATAAACTACGACCCGGCAGGCCCAGACGCCCCGCCGGTATATCACGCACCCGGCGATCACAGAGCAGCGCCTGTCGTCAGTCAACAATAGTAATGTAATTGCGGTACACCACCCGCCGTTCTGGAGCCCCTTGTGATGACGGCACCTCCCAACATGTCCTCAGCCCTTCCGAAATTGCGGTGCGGCTCGTAGCCCTGGTGCCGAGGCCCTGGGTCAACCTGTTTCGCCTTTATGGTATTGACTCGTTTAGCAGCCGGTTGGGTGAATCTGTTATGGCGGCAATGGCTGCGGCTGAAGCACAGATAAAAGATCAGCCCGGGAACAAGGCCTATTCGATGATCCGGGCGCAGGGGGTCAAGCGGGTTTTCGCGGGGCGACCGTCCGCCTGTTGCTGTACCAATCGAAGTAGGTCAGGATGCATTGGCCAACAGAAGGTTAATGGAATGACCAGATCCCTTGTATTGATCTGCTTGCTGATCATCTCTTGTTCAACGGTGGCGAAGCTGGACGGCAAAGGCTGGCGGCAGTACCAGAGTGAGAACTTCTCCCTGCTGACCGACATTGCGCCAGAGCAGGCGAAAGAGCGACTGCTTGATCTTGAGCTGTTCAGAGCCGTAGTCCTGCGCATCACGAATGCCAAACCAAGACAAGACCGGGTCAAGACCACAATCATCATATTCGATAGGATGGGTGACTTCCGGAAAGTGGTGAACCGGAGTGGGGTCGGTGGCTATTTCAGTCTCCGCCTTCGTGGTAACTGGATGGTGATGCCGCGTGAGTTACCGCGAACAAGTGATAACTTTGTCCTGTACCACGAGTATGTCCATTACCTGGTGCGTGATGGCAAGACGGTTTACCCCACCTGGTACGAGGAGGGGCTCGCTGACATGCTCGGCGCAACTTATGTCGAAAATGGTCGCGTCATCGTCGGTGCCGCCTCAGACGCGCGCATCAAAAGGCTTGGTGCAGGAGACGTCTACGTCTCGCTGGAAAAAGTTGTCACGCGGGACGATATCTGGCGTTGGAACCGCTACCTCGGTTCCTACTTCTATTCGATGGCATGGGCAGCGGTCAACTATATCCATGTGGCGGGACTCCATGACAGGCCCGATTACAGCAGACAGATTGGACCCTACCTGACCGCCGTCAACGCTGGCAAACCACGCCTTGAAGCATTTACCGACGCATTTGGGATCACCCCCGCCCAGATGGAAAAAGACATCATGGATTTCCTTCTGCTCAAACGGCGGGGTGTACTCGCTATACCCGTCCAGGCTTTTCCCCATCCGAACGAGATTACTGTCTCAGACGTTTCCACACGCGACGCCCTGTATGAAATCGCCTACCTGATGATTTCATCCAACCCCAAAGAAGCGCGCTCATTACTGCGAGGCCTGGTGAAGGCAAACCCGGAGGACAAGCGCGCCGCCAGCGGTGTTGCGGTCACTTACCAGATGGAGGAAAAATTCGATATCGGCATTCCCATGGCCCGCGAGGCACTGGACCCCAATGACTACCTGACCTACATTGAACTCGCCGACATGCTCAGAGGGTCTTGCGACCAGAAGGAGCCACCGGCTGACTGCCCGGCGCGGCGCGCTGAAGCGGCTTCTTTGTATCGCCAGGTGTTGGCCCTTGACCCAGGTAACCCGGAAGGACAACTGGGGCTCGCCAGGGCGTTGTCACAGCTGGGCGAACACCTGGACGAGGCGCTGTTACACATGGTGCAGGCCTACATGCTCTGGCCCTGGTCAGCCTCCATGAACTACTGGCTGGGGCACGTCTATCTTCAGCTTGCACAAAAGGACAAGGCGCTGGAGTACCTGCTGCGCGCCTCACGGTGGAACCACGATGATCGCCTGGGCGAAATGATCCTTAAAGACCTTGTGGAGATTGATCCCGCGTACGGTGAGAAAGAAGACTAAAGCGGATCCCTCATGGTCACGAAAGATACCTGAAGACTTAGGTCGGTATATCAATAGCAGCCTGTTGAAAGGGTCCTTATCGAGCCTTAGTGGCGTAGCGGAAGCCACGCTGTGGCTCGCCGCAGGCGAAAATCCAGAGTGGATTGCCCGACAGATGGGCCACAGCACTACAGAGATGCTGTTTCGCATCTATTCCAGGTATGTCCCCAACGTGACCCGCCAGGATGGTTCAGCGTTTGAATCACTGCTGAAGCGCACACTGAACAAATAACTCGCACATTCCCTCATTCATCAGCCCTACAGCACTTTCAGTAAAAAGCGACTGCTATCCAATGGCTAACCAGTCAAGGCTCTCAAGTCACTCTCTCAATGAACTTGTGCTGTGTCCCTACACAACAGTCAGGACATGTTCTGGCCGACAGGTTCGTTTCGTTACGAACGCCATACCCCAGAGACAACACTGTTGTATCAGCTGGTGGAGCGCCACTGGCATGAGTTCCAAGCTATGCTATCCGCACAGGGCAAACAATTGCCTGGTTATGTTGTTCGAGAGTTTGATGACTATCTGAAGTGTGGCCGCCTGGAACATGGGTTTCTACGAGTTCGCTGTGATAACTGCCATCACGAGAAGCTCGTAGCATTCAGCTG
Organism: Pseudomonadota bacterium; assembly: GCA_047947185.1. GTDB lineage: Bacteria > Pseudomonadota > Gammaproteobacteria > Pseudomonadales > Azotimanducaceae > JANQJA01. Next base: position 2,948,228 of record CP170502.1, on the reverse strand, counting down.
TAAACGCCGTGGGTTCTGTCCGTCTTGTGGCGCGCGACGGATGGTGGACAGTGCTGCACACCTGGTAGATGAGGTCCTACCCAAACGACCAATTCGGCAATGGGTGCTTAGTGTTCCGTATCCGCTACGCTACCTGTTCGCGACCAACCCGAAGGTCATGAGCCAGGTGCTCACGATCGTGCATCGCGTGATCAGTACGTTCTTGATCAAGCGGGCTTGCATGACGGTCAAGTCAGGTGCGCAAAGTGGTGCGGTTACACTGATTCAGCGCTTCGGCTCAGCCCCTAATTTGAATCCTCACTTTCACATGCTTTACCTGAACGGCGTCTACGACGCTAATGGTTACTTCTGGCCCGTTAAACCACCAACTTGTGAAGACCTGGATGTCATTGCTCATACAATTGCCATACGCGTCTCGCGGTTTCTCGAGAAAGCAGGATACCTGGTACGCGATCGGAAGGCCGCCCCGCAGAGTCCGAGTACCTGGATCTGCTGCAAGAGGAGGAAGATGCCATGGGCGCGATAGTCGGTGCGTCCATTACTTATCGCCTGGCATTCGGCCCTAATGCAGGGCTGGGCGCCCCCGACGAAAGCGCTAACGTTACAGACAGTTCCTGTCAGAACCGAACCGAGAAAGCGCGACGACCTGGTAACCAAACAATCTGGCTTTTCTCTTCATGCGGGTATCGCCTGCAAGTCCAATCAGCGCAAGAAGCTCGAGCGCTTATGCCGCTACATCACGCGACCAGCCATCGCTGAGAGACGATTGTCTTTGGCCAACAATGGCAACGTCGTTATCGCGCTAAAAACGCCTTACGATGATGGTACTACTCACGTCGTGCTCAGCCCAATGGAATTCATGGGCCGCCTGGCAGCGCTGGTGCCCAAACCACGGGTCAAGCTCACGGGGACGCCCAGTCGCGGTTTCATGGTGTGTTCTCTCCCAACAGCAAACTGCGTGAGTACGTTGTTCCGCAGAAATCGGTAGAAGAACAAGAGAACCCGAAACCAAAGGCCTACTCGATGACCTGGGCGCAGCGTCTCAAGCGCGTTTTTGCCATTGATATAGAGAAGTGTGACAAGTGTGGCGGGCCGGTTCGGATCATTGCGTCCATTGAGGACCCTGACGTCATTGAGAAGATCCTGAAGCACCTGGGACTGGATCGGCCAGTAGATCCACAAAACCGCTCACCGCCAGCAGACCTGGCCGACCAACAAACGACGCTATTCTGAAGGCCAGCACATCGATTACATAACGGTGAGGGTCGCGATCGACCAGAGACTGATTCTAGAGGCAATTCGCCGGATTTCTGATGCCCAACTCATTCAGCTCGTGAAGGAATCTGCGGAAAGAGGGGATTACGGACAACTCCCAGGGATGGCGATACTTTTCTGAATGATGAAAAAGGGTGTTAATTCCTACTAACCCCCGTTGCGGGACTTCCAGCGGGTCTTCTGGCATGCTCGAGGTAGGTTGGCTTGGCTGCCGCGGTGCGACTGCAATACCTTCCAATGCTTGAGTTTCGCGGCATTCGTATGCTGGGTGGGGTCGATCGTTTGCACGCCGCTGGTGCATGGAGGAACCCGAAATTCAAAGCTCCAAGAGTGGTTTAGGGTATTTGGGGTTTCAGGTGTCTTACCAGCAGGTGCTTTAGCGATCACGTGGGGAGGTCCGTTCTCGTGAGCGAAAAAAAGACTGCCGAAATCATTCAGCTGTACAGGGAATCTTCGCCCGAACTCCTGGCCGTGCTCCAAAGAAAACTGGGCAATCGCATGGAAGCCGAGGAAGTGGCGCAGGACGCCTTTGAGAAGCTCTGCGATCTGTCGAATTACGATGATGTAGAAGATCTTCGTCGCTATTTTTTCACGATGGCCAATCGCCTGGCCCTGAATCTCCTGAGAAGGCGCAGGATCGAACGTGGTTACCTAACCGGCCAATACGGTTCCGTTGATCAGGAACAGGATCTGGATCCCGAGGTAGTGCTGTATCACCGACAGAAGTTGGACCGGACAAGAGCGGCATTGATGGGACTCCCGGCCAAGACGAGGGAGATCTTTTTGATGCATCGATTTCAGGGAAGAACGTACTTGGAGATTGCGCGGGAGTTTCGTCTCTCAATCAAATCGATCGAGTACCACATGAACAAGGCACTGAAGGCTGTCGTTCAGGCAGCGGAGGAGGTGTGAGGTGAAGGAGCAGAGACAAAATTTGTCGAGCGAAGAACTGTCCAGGGCGACGGAATGGTTTGTGAAGCGGCGCTCCAGCGTGCTCTCGGCGAACGACGAGCAGCGATTCCAGGATTGGCTCTCGGAAGACGTGGAAAATGCGGATCGACTGGAAGAAGTAGAGCACCGTTGGGCCGAGATGCAGGAGCTGTCTTCCTGGGCCGATGAAGAGCTGTCCGTACTAGCCGCGCGACGCGAGAGGAGAGGGCGGTTGCAGCCGAGGTATGCACTGGCGCTCGTAGCCTCGTTGTTTCTGGCGATCCTGCTCAGTGCGTATTGGCCCGTGAGACAGGATCGCCCCATTCTTGTGGAAACGGCAAAGACCGAGCAGCGCCAGCTTACCTTGAACGACGGCTCAAGAGTCCATCTGAATACCGAATCAATCGTCGAAGTCAGCTATTCAGCTGCGTCCAGGCAGGTGGTACTCGAATCGGGCGAGACGGTTTTTGATGTAGCGCACGATTCAGAGAGGCCATTTATCGTCAACGTGGATGGTTTCAGTGTCATTGCGGTCGGCACTCGATTCTCGGTGAGACACGAGATGGGGGGGGGCACGCAAGTCACCGTGATAGAGGGGAAGGTGGCCGTTGTGAGAGCCAGCGCCGATTCGAATTCGAGCGAAACGGTGAAGTGGGTTTCACACCTTCAGTCGGATGGTGTGTTCGTCGGGGAAAATGAGCAGGTCACCATTGGACGCAAGGGGGAACTGTCGGCGGTCAAGCAGGTCGACGCAATTGAAGCCACTTCCTGGTTGGGAGGCAAGCTGATATTCCGAGAGACACCGCTCTCGAAAGTCGTATCCGAAATGTCCCGCTATGTCCCGGGCGAGATCATGGTGGTGCCAGAGCTTGCGGACACGCCCGTATCTGGAATCTTCTACATCCGGAGCAAGGAATCCATGATCGAGTTGCTGGCGAGTGCTGTACCGGTCATTCCGGTCAAGCAATCGTCCTCGACGATCGTTCTGCATCCTGTTACAGACGCACCCACGCCTGAGTAGCTCATGATGCTTTTAGGGTATTCGCTCCCCCGGGTGTCGTTGTCGTTAAGCAGGATCATTTGTGTATCCGCGATGATCGCTGCGCTTTCTGACAACGCATGGTCCATGAAGGAGGAAGAAGTGTCCGACTCGCTACCTACGACAGTTGAGCAACGCCAGGATCTGGGAAAAACAATCGATTTCGACATCAAGCGGGATTTGATCGGGAAAGCGCTTCTAAGCTTCGGCGAACAGGCGGGACTCTCGGTTGCCATTCGGCATGAGGTCGTCGGGAATCAGTCCAATGCGCTCGTTGGGCGATATACGATCACGAAAGGGCTCGAGCTGCTGCTCGACGGAACTGGCGTCGCATATCGCATCGGCAGCGATGGCATCGTGGTCTACAAGGAAATAGCGACACTGGAGGTACACGCTGAAGAGAGCCGAAACGGCGAGCCAAGGGAAAAGGCATCGGTGCTGGGGCGCGTGGTCGCGGCGCTCGCTATCGTTTTGACGGGCGCGCCAGCAGTCGCGGAAGACGCGAACACGCAGCCACCCCGGGGACACGTAATGGAAGAAGTTGTGGTTACAGCAACAAGACGCGAGGAATCGACTCAGGACGTGGCGTTGAGTATTACAGCGCTGGGTGATGCGGAGCTCGAGCGGCGCGGTATTGAAAATTTCGAAGATTATGCGCGGCTGATACCAGGCGTGAATCTCAATAAAACATCGAAAAACTTCAGCAGGTTTACCGTGCGCGGCATCAGCGGCAGCGCACGAGACGGCACCAACCAGCAACCGGTTGCTGTGTACCTGGATGAGTTGCCGGTCACTGTCGTTAACGGCGGCTTCCCTATGACAGCGGATTTGCGCTTGTTCGATGTTGAGCGCGTGGAAGTGCTGCGTGGGCCGCAGGGCACGTTGTTCGGTTCCGGGTCCCTGTCTGGTGCCGTGAGAATGGTTACCAGGAAGGCAGATCTGACCGGTTTTGACGCTGCGATCAGGACTGATCTGGGATGGACCGGCTCGGATTCGCGTCGCCAGCGCATCAACGGGATGATCAACGTGCCCTTGATCGACCAGGAACTTGCGGTTCGCCTGGTTGGCTACTGGGTTGATGAAGACGGCACTGTCGACAATATCGGAACAGGCATTGACAACGCGGACGCATACGAAGAGCAGGGTGGCCGTGTATCCGTGAGGTGGCAGCCCAATGATCGTTTTTCTTCGACATTCATGGCGCTCCAGGAAGACAGCGAACCGCAGGATTTCTCGCTGATCGACCCAGCGCTGGGTGATCGGGTGCGTTCCAGCTTCATTCCGGCCAATGGTTACTCAAAGCTCACGAGTTACAACCTGACACTGGAATACGCGTTCGACTGGGCAACACTCACATCCTCTACAACGCGGGCGAGCCAGGATGGTAGGTTCGGATTTGATATCACAAAATCCATCAACTTTTTTCCGGTGGCCATTTCCAACCCCCTCGATGTCTCAGCCCTGACGCAGGAGTTGCGTCTGGTATCTGCCCCATCCGACCGGTTTGAGTGGGTGCTGGGCGCCTTCTACCTTGATCGAGAATTTGACTATGTTGTCGATTTTCCTACAGACCCCGACTTCGTCGCCGGGTTGAACATCACCGGACTTCTCCCCGGAAATCGTGTCCTATTATGGCCGGGGCAAAGTCTTGATCAGGAGCAAGCCGTCTTCGGTGAGGTGTCGTGGCATCTGTCAGACACCGTGACGTTAACGGTGGGGCTGAGGTACACCGAGTATGAGGTTGAAAGTTCCTCTGACGATCAATACAACGTCGTTGGGCCTCTGATAGGTGCGATCTTCGCCGGAGGCAATCAAACCATCGCTCCTGTTGTTATTCCTGGCGGAAAACTTGGTCCTTTTAAGGACGATCAACTGACCAAAAAAGTGAGCCTGACCTGGCAACCGACTGCGGAGCGGACTGTCTATTTGACGGCGGCCGATGGATTTCGCATGGCCTCGCTGAATGCGAACGCCGGACAAGCCAGTCTAGTTGATCCAACTGACATTCTCGTACCGGACGGAGCGGACGCCGATTCGCTGTGGAGTTATGAACTGGGCTACAAGTCGCTTTGGCCGGAAATCGGATTCAAACTGAACGCAGCGGTGTACTACATGAAGTGGTCTGATATTCAGGTCAACGCGAACCGGGCATCGGATTCGGTCAATTTTTTGACGAATGCTGGAGAAGCTGTATCCAAAGGTCTTGAGTTTGAGATGCAGTACTGGCCGACGGAAAGTCTGGAACTGGGTCTGTCAGCCAACTTTCAGAATGCAGAGATTACGTCGATCAGCCAGCTGGAATCTGCCATTTCGGGTGCAGTGAAAGGGCAGCAACTGGTAGGGCCCGATCGTCAATATGCAGCATTCGCCCAGTATACGAGGGGCGTTGGCAATGGTTACAAAGGTTACCTGCGGGTCGATGCACAATGGATTGATTCTTATCCGAACGGTTTTGCCAACGTTCCGGGGCAGCTTGGCGTTCCCAATCCAGTTATCCAGGACACTGATGCGTATGAGAATGTGAACCTGAGCCTGGGGCTGGAGACTGATCGTTGGACCGTCACATTGTACGGTGAAAACATTCTTAACAATGATGACTATACCTATATCGACCCACGTGTGGCGATCGCCAACAAGTACGGAACGCTCAGGCCGCGGACTGTTGGCGTTGAGTGAACTGGCGTCATCACTGATCCGCAAAAGCTCCAAGGAAGATCTGCAGGATTCCCTGCAGATCTTTCTGTTGGACCTCTGCGAAAGAGGAGCTTGGCGAGCGGTGGCGTCCCCGGCGATCCGGTTATTCCCCTGGATTGGATCGTATTCCACCGCACCTTTTTTCTGAGAATGTTTTCTGAGAAGGCCCGTATATCTGGCATCCGTCATTCCTGTTCGATCGTCGTGTTAACGCTTGTGTTCTCCCTGGTTGGTCCCGCGTGTATTGCTGATATGGCAAACGACATCACTCAGGAAGTGATGGTGACCGGCGGCAAGCTCAAAGGTCGACCGGCGGAAGGTGGTCTCAGGAGCTGGCACGGTATACCTTTTGCCGCACCACCCGTTGACGCGCTCAGATGGGCGCCGCCTGCGCCGGTCATACCGTGGACGGGGGGCCGTGATGTCACCAGGCCGGGGCCCGCCTGTATGCAAGCAAGCATTGCAAATCCTTTGACGGATACTATTGAAATTGGCGAGGACTGCCTGACGCTGAATGTCTGGTCGCGGGCGCGTAGCACTGGTGAACGGCTACCGGTGATGGTCTGGATTCACGGCGGTGCGTTGATGTATGGAACTGGATCAACCTATCGAGGCGACTTGCTCACCGCAAAAGGCGTCGTGCTTGGCGCCTCAAACTATACCTATGCCGAGGCTACGCTAACGCAGTCACTACCTGACTGGCTGGCAAGTCACAGTCGGATGTTGACCTTCTTTGGCGGCTCACCCGCGATCATCGTACCTGACAACCTGCGTAGCGCGGTCAGCAAGCCCTGCCGCTATGACCCTGACCTGAACCCGGCCTACCAGCAGTTGGCCGAACACTATGGCCTTGCCGTCATCCCTGCCAGGCCTTACAAGCCCAAAGATAAATCCAAAGCGGAAGTGGCCGTGCAGATTGTTGAACGCTGGATCATCGCGAGGCTGCGCCACCACACCTTTTTCTTTCGCTGGCCGCAGAGCTTGACCTGACACCAACCACACAATCCTACGCGCTGCGGGATGCCAACCGCGCGCTGCTCGGGATCAAGCGCGGCGATATCAAAGGCGCCAGCGTGCTCCAGATTCGCGAGTAGCTGGGGTAGAGATTTCTCCGCGACCGCAACCCGCAAATTGATCCCTCACCCAATCATGCACGTATCGATTTGTAGATATCCGAGAAGGTCGTCGCTCGCTCGTCGATTGTGACCGCCTGGTGTAACTTGCGCGCTATGTCGGTCGTGGAAACGATGCCGCACAATCGATTGGTTGCACCATCCACGACCAGCAGGTGCTCCTCACCAAACTGCTTCATCGTCCGCAGCACGTCACCAATCCTTGCGTGATCAAACTCTTTGAGTTCAACAGCCTGCAGTGTGTCCTTGTGAACCATCACCGAGGCGACGGTAAGGTCTTCCGGTTTAAGGCCAGTGGCCTCAATTGCCTTGATCACCTTTGAGGACATCAGGTCTGCAAGACTGACAACACCACGCAGACGTTCATTACTGTCAATCACCAGTTTTCGACGCACGTGCTCCCGCTGCATCATCTCGACAGCCTGGTTTACCCTGGTCGATCCAGGGTAAAGTCTGTGAAAACCTCCCGCGCACTGCTGTTCAAACTGACCTCCAGCGTGTCGGCCAGCGGCTGCTGAATGTCGTCCACATGCGTAAGCCCTACTGTCTTCAGCGTATTAAAATCACTCATTTTGTCTATCTCCATGTCATCAGCCCGGCGCATTTACACGCGGACCAACCTGGTCAGTTAAAGGGATTGTTACCTTCAGGAGATGACTCGTGGGGGTCCCCTTGCGGGGTGAAATCCTGCCGGCGGTCGCCGCAGGCCAGGCTGCACTGATTGGGGAAATTGAACGGTGGGTGCCGCGCTGCGATCTTCACAGCACTGGTGAACTATCACGCTATCAGGCAGTTCACCTTTGTCAGAGGAATTATCCGCGGCGGAATTCGCCCAGTCGCCCGTGACAATAGAACTGCCTGGCGCCGGCGCGAATACCAGTTGCGCCACGCAAACGGCAAAGCAGGCCAGTACGACAAGCCGCAGCACAAAATGTCTATGTATCACTGGTATCTGCACATCCTTCCCGGAAGGTTGCTGACTGCCCCATCGAAAAACATTATAGAACTATAGATGATTCACGGCGTGGTGTTTTTCAAGGGCTGTACGATAAACGGCAGAATAGCTCGGATGGGTCACTGCAGTCCGGCACGCAGAATCTCATGCGCCTTGTAGGCGCGATCATCGTCAAGGAGTGACTGGAGCGCCCTTACCAGTGGTGAGGGCGCGGCAGCGAGCCTCAACTCCTCGACCCAGGTATTGATCATCGACTGGCGCTGAAAATCCTGCTGTTCAAGGATCAGCAGCAGGTGCCGCCGGATTTCTGCATCTTCCTGGGCCACGCGCACAAGGTTTACCAGATCGTCATCTGCCGAGGGTAATCCAAACCACTTACGGAGTCGGGGCATCATACGATTATTGTAATCACTTCTGCGTGTCGAGGCATCCGAGTAGCGCCTTGCCCAGAAACCTGTGAACCTTTACCTGTTTTGGTGACCCAGTGAACAGAAGTGGCGTGGCTGGCGTGACCTTGGCATAATTAACCGGCAATCAATGGGGGTGCATGAATATGCCGATCATCGATGACACCATCCGGCGCGTCGCGTCCCTCGCGCCACCCCTGCCACTCACCCACGGCATCATACTAAGTGACACCGATGCCAAACGCGTCGCCCGCGCAGTATTTGATGTCCAGCAGAATGGCTATGCAATCATCCCTGACTTTCTCAGCCCCACCCGACTTGCAAGGCTACGCCTTGAGATGGAACCTATTTTCGAACAAACGGGAACACGTGACGCCACTGGCAGCGGGCGCTACACCGGTCAGCAAACCGTGCATGTCCATAACCTGTTTGCGAAAACCACCGCGGTCGACGAGATTGCGATTGATCCGGTGCTATTGCTCACGATAGAGGGTGTACTGGGTTCACTGTTTCAGCTATCTGTCGCCACGGCGATGTGCCCGGACCCGGGCGTTGATCCACAGGGACTGCACCAGGACGACGGACATTACCCCTTGCCACGACCCCGACCACCGTTTATCGCCAATACGCTGATTGCGATCGACGATTTTACTGAGGCAAACGGCGCGACCCGGATTGTTCCGGGTAGCCACAAGTCCATTGAAGAATTAGACCCGAAAGCGGACGTTGTGTTTGCAGAAATGGCCGCGGGATCTCTGCTCGTATTTGATGGCGCTCTCTGGCATGCGGGCGGCGGCAATCGCACCCTGAATGAGCGCCGGCGCTCGGTAAATCTTAACTTCAACCTGTCCTGGCTGCGGCAGCAGGAGAACCAGTACCTGGGCATCCCACGGGCAAGGTGGCTCGATATGCCGGAGCGGCTGCAGCGATTGCTCGGCTTCCAGAAAGTTAACTTCCTGTACGGCAGCGTTGACTACACCGATCCCCTCACCTACTTTAAGGAAAACCATCAATCGCTGGACTAGGATCCAACGGCGACCGACAGGAGACGAACCGTGCTGTATGAGGAACAACAACGCATTCTGAATCAACTCCAGAACGGTCTTGCGCACAATACGACGGCATTTGCCGAGGGCATCATCAGGGCACCGGTGACCGACCTGATCTGTACCGACTTGCTTGCCAAAGAGCAGCAGGTCTTTTTTAAAGAAACCCCTCTCCTCCTGGGTTTGTCTGGCGATCTACCAGGGCCTGATACCTATCTCGCCACCAGTGAGACTGGCACGCCAATTCTGCTGACGCGTGATCATGAGGGCAGGTTTCACGCCTTTTTGAACGTGTGCCGTCACCGGGGTGTGCAGGTGGTGCCCGATGGCCGAGGCGAGCGCAACCGGTTCACCTGCCCCTTCCATGCCTGGACCTACAGGAACACGGGCGATCTGATTGCCGTGACGCGTGAGACAAACTTTGGTTCGCTGGACAAACAGGCGCACGGCCTGGTTGAACTACCCGCGCAGGAAAAACACAACATGCTGTGGGTTAGGCCCACGCCCGGCGATGCGTTTGACGTCGACGATCTATTGGGTGGACTCGAAGCGGACATGGCCAACTGGAATCTGCAGGAAAACACGCTTGATGCAGAGCAGGTGATCGAGGCTGACATCAACTGGAAGCTCGCCATAGACACCTTTGGCGAGAATTATCACTTTGACGTTTTACACAAGGAGACCCTGTCACCTTCCATTATTGGCAACCTGCAGACCAGCGACAGCTTTGGCAACAACTACCGCATGGTGTTCGCATCACGGCAGGGTTTCCAGTATGTAACAGACAACAATCTGCCCATCAGCCAATGGCCCTATCGCCACATCACCCTGAATGTCTACTTCATCTACCCCAACGTGATTTTCCTGGTGGACCCGGCCGGCGTCGACCTGCTTCGGATGTATCCGCACGAAACCGATCCAGGCAAGTCTTTCACCCACCACCGGTTTTTCGCGAGCCCGTTTTACCTCGAGGAAATGCGCAAACAAGAACAGCAGACAGGCGAGCCAGCCGAACATCGATTTGTTGGCTTCAACCAGATTATTGTCGATGAAGACTACGCGGTCGCCGCTTCCACCCAGCGCAACGCACGCTCTGCTGCACAGACGCATTTTACCTTTGGCAAGAATGAGCCTGCGCTGCATCACTACCACAACGCGCACCGGCGCGGACTGGGCCTGCCCGAACTCGAGGTCGAATAAACACTATCATCTCGACCGTAGGCCCGCAGGGCCGTAGCGGAGAGATCTCAATTTGCAGACGGCACAGATTTCTCCACTCCGCGGCTGCGCCGCTGCCGTCGAAATGACACGCGGGGGTGCTACGCCGCTGCGGTCTGAAAAGCAGGAGAGCCGAATCCCCTCAAGAACTGAAGATGTTATCCTTCGCCCATGGCTCATCCACCACTCACAGACGACCTGCTCGCCGCCTACAAGGCGACCGACTACATTGTCGAGGACGACCCGCCGCTGATACTTAACATTGGCGAACAGAACGACGGCGTTCGCCTGCTGCACCTTAGCTTTAACGTGGAGACCAGCGCTTTTATCACGGCCTGGAACCCGGGCAGCAACATACTACCGCTGGACGAAAACTACGACCGGCAGGCAGATTTGCTAAACGATATTGAAGCGCTGCGACTTAACTATTTTGTTGGGCGTGGCGAGCATCCGGACGGGCAATGGTCAGAAGATTCCTATTTGCTGCTTGGCATCACGCAGGACCAGGCTGACGCACTTGCCATCAAGTACGGGCAAAGCGCTTACGTGTGGATTCCCATGAGCGGCGTGCCGGAGCTGCGGCTGGCGTTTAACGACCCGGTTTAACCCGCTTTCTCTGGCCAGTAACGATCCCGCACCCGGCGCCGGAACACCTTGCCCGCGTCACTACGCGGCAGCTCACCAACAAACTCGATAGACCTTGGGCATTTGAAATGCGCAAGACGCGCGCGGCAGAACGCAATCAATTCGTCCGAAAGCGACAGAGAGACTTCAACCAGCGGCTTTAGCTCCACGACAGCCTTGACCTCCTCGCCAAACTCCTCGTTGGGCACGCCAACCACGGCCGCGTCCAGCACCGCGGGATGCATGAGCAGCACCGCATCGACCTCAGCCGGATAGATATTAACCCCGCCGGAAATAATCACCTCCGCGCTCCGGCCCGTGAGAAACAGGTAGCCGTCCTCATCGAGGTAACCCTGATCACCCAGCGTATAGCGCTCGCCCACAAATGCCGAACGCGTTTTTTCTTCATCCCCGTGATAGGCGAATCCGCCGGATAGCGCCGCGTTAAAATACACGGTGCCAACTTCTCCAGCGGGCAGCAGCTGCCCATTCTCATCCAGGATCGAAATTTCCTGGCCTTCTTCCGGCAAGCCAACGCTGCCGGGTTTGCGCAGCCACTCCTCTGAATCGATTTCGGTGCCACCGGTTTCCGTGGCCGCGTAATACTCGTCCAGCTTTGGTCCCAGCCAGTCAATCATCGCGCGCTTGACGTGCACCGGTGTGGGCGCAGCACCGTGCCAGATCGTCTCCAGCGACGACAGGTCATATTCGTGCCGGACATCAACGGGCAGCGACAGCATGCGATGGAACATGGTGGCCACCATGTGGGAATGCGTAATCCTGTGCCGTTCGATCAGGCGCAGCGTTTCCTCCGCGTCAAACCGCGGCATGATCACCACGGTTTTGCCCTGCGTAATGGGTTGCACCATGTTCTGGGAAAGCGGCGCCGCGTGATACAGCGGACCGGTGCAGAGCACCCGCGCATGTTCGGCCAGGAAATGGCGGCGCGCCCTGGAACTCACCCCATGCGGCTTGCGGATTACGCCCTTGGGCCGCCCCGTGGTGCCGGACGTGTAGAGCATCTGTGGGCCAAACACCGGGTCCTCGATGTCTGCCTCGGAGTAGGGCCGGCAAAACTGCTTCAGGTCAACAAAGCCGGCAACCTCTCCGCCGGCACAGAGCGCCACCTTCAGCCGCGGCACCCAGTCGGCAATGGCCGCTGCCATGTCTGCCAGTTCAACATCAATAATCACAGCCGAGGCGTTACAGTCCCCAAGGATGTATTCAATCTCTTCCGGCGTCAGGTGCCAGTTAACCGGCGTAATGCGGACGCCAGAACGTTGCGCGGCAAAATAGCCAATGGGGAACTCAATACGATTGCGGCAGATGATGGCAATGCTGTCGCCCGCGACCAGCCCCGCCGCACGAAACGCCCGCGCCAGCCGGTTGGCCGACGCATTCAGGTCACGATAGGTGAGCACGTCATCACCCAGCACGATGGCCTCGCGATCGGGCGCATGTGCCGCGTGCCAGGCTGGCCCCATCCCAACTGCCATGGCGGCAACCAGGCTCTCGAAACTACCCACCGGGCCGCTATCCACCCGAGAGTGCACCTACAATTTGTACCTCGTCGGTTGCTGATAAGACCTGCGCAACGTTTTCCACTGTTTCTCCTGCCACAAAAATTCGCACATGCTCACGAATCCTGTCCTGTTCATCAATGACCCGAAATCGCAGGCCGGGGTAACGTGCGTCCAGATCGTACAACACTTCATCCACACTGGCGCCTGTGGCTTCCACCTTGGAGCGCCCACCCGTGTAGGACTGAAGCTGCGTGGGAACTAGGACAATCATACGTCTGTTGTGGCCGCATACAGCGAATAAATTTCTGGCAGGTGGCGCGCCATACACTGCCAGGTCTCACCTTCATCGACACTGTGCCAAATCTCCCCGCCCGTGTTGCCCATATAAAGACCCAGCGGGTCTTGCCCGTCACCAATAAACGCCTGGCGCTTGGCCGTAAACCAGGCCTGCTCTGCTGGGAAACCCTTGTCCTGACGCGCCCAGGTCTCGCCCGCATCGCGGGTGGTGTAGGCCGCCGGGCGCCCACCGGGACTGGTGCGGGGCCAGATATCGGAGCCATCCATGGGCCAGACCCAGGCACGGTCAGCATCTTTGGGGTCGACCACGACCGAAAAACCAATGTCCCCAATATCGCCGGGCATGTTGTTGCCAATACGCACCCAGGTATCTCCTGGCCGGTCGATTCGGTAAATGCCGCAGTGATTCTGCTGGTAGATGCGAGTGGGGTTAGCTGGATGCACCGCAATCTGGTGCGCGTCCTGGCCAAACTCAGGGTAAGGGTCGGGCATAAAATTGGCCTCCACCCCCTTGTTGAGTGGCGCCCAGGACTTGCACTGGTCGGTGGTTTCAAACACGCCACCGCTCGATGTGCAGAGGTACATATGGTTGGGGTCATCACTGCAAATAGAGATTTGCGCCAACAGTTCTCCGTCGGGCGTACCCTCACCCGGCACCCATTCCTCGTACATGGGGTGCTCGTTCCAGCCGGCCACGCTCTCCCAGGTCATCCCGCCGTCTTCGCTGCGAAACAGGCCCGGCGGCGAGGAACCGGCCCACCACACGCCCGGTTCGCTCGCGTGGCCCGGTTGCAGCCAGAAGGTATGGCTGACCGATCGCGCTTTCTCAGGATCACTCGCCTTCGGGAAGGCCGGCGGGCGCGTCGACTCGGTCCAGGTCTTGCCGAAGTCAGTCGACACAAAAATGGTTGGCCCCAGGTGCCCTGCCTTGTTCGCCATTACCAGGGTCTTCTGGTCGCGCGGATCCAGCACCAGGTGATTGATAATGCCGCCCAGGAAGTGCGGCCCGTCCACCGTCCAGTCGAGGCGGTTACTGCTGGAATAAACCCAGGCGCCCTTGCGGGTGCCAACAAACAGGTGATGTTTTAGCTTTTGCATAGGGCCTCCCTTAGTTTTTGCCAGTAGGTACCTCATCCACAATGTTAAATGAAATCTTGTTGCGCACCCCGGGCGTCGCAATGGGCTTGCCATCCTGGAACCGGGGCGCAAACCGGAACCGACTCGCGGCGTCAACTGCTGCTGCGTTAAACAACTCCGATGTAGTCTCTGCAACAAAAGGGTCGCGCACAAAGCCATCCTCGCTGACCGTAAATTCCACCACGACCCAGCCGTTCTCGCGCCTGTCGATTGCGCTCGCAGGATAGTCAGGTTCAACCGTGCCAATCAGGATATGCAGTGTTCCGTATCCGCTACGCTACCTGTTCGCGACCAACCCGAAGGTCATGAGCCAGGTGCTCACGATCGTGCATCGCGTGATCAGTACGTTCTTGATCAAGCGGGCTTGCATGACGGTCAAGTCAGGTGCGCAAAGTGGTGCGGTTACACTGATTCAGCGCTTCGGCTCAGCCCTTAATTTGAATCCTCACTTTCACATGCTTTACCTGAACGGCGTCTACGACGCTAATGGTTACTTCTGGCCCGTTAAACCACCAACTTGTGAAGACCTGGATGTCATTGCTCATACAATTGCCATACGCGTCTCGCGGTTTCTCGAGAAAGCAGGATACCTGGTACGCGATCGGAAGGCCGCCCCGCAGAGTCCGAGTACCTGGATCTGCTGCAAGAGGAGGAAGATGCCATGGGCGCGATAGTCGGTGCGTCCATTACTTATCGCCTGGCATTCGGCCCTAATGCAGGGCGGAAAGCGCTAACGTTACAGACAGTTCCTGTCAGAACCGAACCGAGAAAGCGCGACGACCTGGTAACCAAACAATCTGGCTTTTCTCTTCATGCGGGTATCGCCTGCAAGTCCAATCAGCGCAAGAAGCTCGAGCGCTTATGCCGCTACATCACGCGACCAGCCATCGCTGAGAGACGATTGTCTTTGGCCAACAATGGCAACGTCGTTATCGCGCTAAAAACGCCTTACGATGATGGTACGACTCACGTCGTGCTCAGCCCAATGGAATTCATGGGCCGCCTGGCAGCGCTGGTGCCCAAACCACGGGTCAAGCTCACGGGGACGCCCAGTCGCGGTTTCATGGTGTGTTCTCTCCCAACAGCAAACTGCGTGAGTACGTTGTTCCGCAGAAATCGGTAGAAGAACAAGAGAACCCGAAACCAAAGGCCTACTCGATGACCTGGGCGCAGCGTCTCAAGCGCGTTTTTGCCATTGATATAGAGAAGTGTGACAAGTGTGGCGGGCCGGTTCGGATCATTGCGTCCATTGAGGACCCTGACGTCATTGAGAAGATCCTGAAGCACCTGGGACTGGATCGGCCAGTAGATCCACAAAACCGCTCACCGCCAGCAGACCTGGCCGACCAACAAACGACGCTATTCTGAAGGCCAGCACATCGATTACATAACGGTGAGGGTCGCGATCGACCAGAGACTGATTCTAGAGGCAATTCGCCGGATTTCTGATGCCCAACTCATTCAGCTCGTGAAGGAATCTGCGGAAAGAGGGGATTACGGACAACTCCCAGGGATGGCGATACTTTTCTGAATGATGAAAAAGGGTGTTTATTCTTACTAACCGCCGTCGATCACCAGGCTCGTGCCCGCGATCACCAGATAGAGCACGATGTACTTGCCGTACAGGCTGGCGGTACCAATGGCTTTGCGGCGCGTGAGCACCCAGATATAGACCGGGGTCCAGAACACCAGGTGGGCGAGCCCTAGCAGGCGCACATAGCCGAATTGGCCATACATCCAGCCCATCAGGACGCCGGCGGCGATGAAACTGGCGACAATGGCGATGGGTTCATAGCGAACCGTCCATTTGCCGTTCTCACGGCCAACCACGAACAGGATGGCCAGCAGGTTGGACAGCACCAGCGTCATCACCCAGGCCTGCAGCCATGCGGGTTCGGTGGCAATGGCTTCACCCAGGGTTGGGGGCAGTGTTTGTTCCATCAGGTTCTCCTTATTTTTGCCAACACTGACGTACCGGGGCGCGCTATGTTACAGGCATCGCCGCGAGATCAACCCACCCGCCCAGGGTGCCGGCGAAATAGCCACCATCGACGGTAATCTCCACGCCATTTAGCCATTGGCAATCACCCACGGCGAGGAATTCCACGACCTGGGCGATATCGGCGGGGGTGCCGGCGCGGCCGGTTTGGGACACGATCCAGTCGTAGCGCTCGTCTCCCACCATTTCACGAAATTGGGGTGAGAGCTGGGTTTCGACGATGCCCGGGTTGACGCAGTTGGCGCGAACGCCGCGATTGCGCGCAAGCCCGGCGGCGCGGTAGGTGTAGGCGGCGGCGCATTGTTTGGAGAATTTATAGGACTGCGCGTGCCATTCATTGTGGTGCTGGTACAACCATTCGCGGCCCTGGGTGAAGTGCGGCGTATTCAGCATGTCGGTGACCAGGTCTGCGCGTGTTTGCCAGTCGCGCCCGGCGCTGCTGGCCACAATCACGATGTTCCCGCCGTTTTCGATGCGTGACAGAGCGGATTCCGTCAAGTGGCGCATGCCGAGGAAATTGATCATCACCACGGATTCGTCGGGAATGATCCCCTGCGCGACCCCGGCGACGTTGACCAGGGAATGCAGTGTGTCTGGCAATTCACCTACGGCGTCGGTGATGGAGTAAGGGTTGGAAAGGTCGCAATGAATGTTGTGGACGTCGTGCTGGTCGGAATCGGCGATGTCGAGGTTGATGACATCAAAGCCCTTGTCGCGCAAGCGTGTGATCGTGGCCGCGCCGATACCGGTCGCGCCACCGGTAACAGCGACGGTGTTGTTCATGCCTGAAGCATAGTGGGGTTATTTTCATCAAGTCAACGATACATTCTGTTCGGCTCGTGGCGGCATGATAAGCTCGCGCCTCGAGTATCTGGTCGGTGATCCCTTTTGAATTCCTCTGTTAATGAACTGACAAACCTGTCTGCGACCGAAGCCCGTGCGCGGATTGGCCGCGGCGAATTGTCTCCGGTGGCGCTGCTTGAAGCGTGCATCCAGCAATACAAATCCGTGAATCCGGTGGTGAATGCCATTGTCACCACGGCGTTTGAACGTGCGCGGGAAGAGGCGCAGGCAGCGGAAGACGCGGTGAAGCAGGCGCTTGCCAACGGTGGAGCACTGGGAGCCCTGCACGGGTTGCCGATCGCCATCAAAGACAACCAGACCACCGCGGGGATCAAGACCACCAATGGCAGCCCGCTGATGAAAGACAATGTGCCCACGAAAGATGCCGGCGTGGTGGCGCGCATTCGCGCCGCCGGCGGGATCGTCATCGGCAAGACCAACGTGCCGGAGTTCAGCATTGGTGCCAATACCGTGAACCCGTTGTTTGGTGCGACCGGTAACCCGTTCAATCCCAGCCTCACCTGTGGTGGCAGTTCTGGCGGTTCGGCGGTGGCGGTGGCAACCAATATGGTGCCGCTGGCGACTGGTTCAGATCATGGCGGGAGCCTGCGGATTCCGGCGTCGTATTGTGGCGTGGTGGGCTACCGCGCATCACCCGGTGTGGTGCCCAACGAGGAACGCACTACCGCGCAGACCTACTACAGCTTGCAAGGCGCGTTGGGGCGAGATGTGCAGGATACCGCGCTTCTGATATCTTTGATTGCCGCACGTTCCAATGCGACCAGGCGAGACCCCATGGCGTTCCCGCTGGATGCATCGCAGTTCGCAAATCTGGCGCAGGTCAACAATGGTGATTTGAAAGTTGCGATAACGGCTGACCTGGGGGGCGTGATGGTCTCCGACCAGAATCGCAAGCTGTTTGGCGAGCGGGTTGAGCGCTTTCGTGGGCTGTTCAAGCAATGTGATTGGCATGGCGTCAACTTATCTGAAGCGCCGGGAATAGACTGGCACTTGCGCCAGGATATCTTCGTTAGCCAATACCACGGCCAGGCGGCGAAGTGGCCGCAGGATTTCAATCCGAATGTCAAAGCGACCTACGACACCGCGCTGCGAACGCCGATGAAAGACATCGCCATCGCCCGGCGCCGTCAAATTGAATTGTACCGGCGCTTTACCGCGCTGTTTGACGATTACGACTTGTTGATCCTGCCGGGCATGAGTGTGCCGCCATTCCCCTGGGCCGACTTGTATCCCCAGCTGATCGACGGCAAGCCCGTTGAGAATTACATGGCATGGCTGGGCCTGACCAGTTCGTTGACCGTAATTGGCCACCCGGTCGTCGCGCTGCCGTGCGGTTTGGATGAGCAGGGCACGCCGTTTGGCATCCAGATCGTCGGGCCCATCTACGAAGATCACAAACTCCTGAGCGCCGCCGCCGCTATCGAGCGGGCGTTCGCCCAGGACGACGTCCTGCGTCGCCCGGTTCCCACCATCGCCGCCAGCTAGCCATTTTGGCGCCAGCGTAATTGACTCAGAGCAACGACTCAGAGTCCCTACTCAGAGTCCCTACTCAGAGTCCTTACTCAGAGTCAGTCGCTGAAATCCAATCCGGTTCACGCTACGTAAAGCTCTTCGTGAACACCCAAATCGCCTTGTTTCCCATTCCCAACGTGGTCGCCTTCCCGGGCGCCACGGTGCCGCTGCATGTGTTCGAGCCGCGGTATCGCACGATGGTGCATGAGGCGGTCCGGGACGAGCGCATGATCGGGGTGACACACACGCGCAAACAGATCCATGCGGGCCAGCGGAAACAGACGCTGGAAGACTCCCTGGCCAGCAACCAGGCGACCTACCAGCCGTTCGACGTGTTTGGCGCCGGCCGCTGCGAGATTGTCGATTTGACCGAAGACGGGCGGATTCACGCGCTGGTGCACACCGCCGGGCGCTATCGCATCCTCGAAGAGGTGCAGACGCTGCCCTATCGGATCGTGAGCGCGGTCGAGATCGAAGACGATGTCACCGACAACCTTGCCGAAGACGGCGATTTGCAGCAGCGAATCAACAACCGCCTGATCGGCGTCGCCCGAAAGCACAACGCGGCCTTGCTACAGGTCCTCGAGGACGACAAATGGCTGGCGCAATCACCGTCTCAATATTCCTTCAAAGTCTTTCAGTTAGTGCGGTTCGAGGCCGACACGCTTCAAGAGGTCCTGGAAATGACAAATGTCACCCAGCGTCTCCGTTTGATTGACGCCGTGCTGCGGTCCGCAACCTGAACCGGATTTCGCATGGGCAACCTGACGCAGCACGCAACGAATTGTCGAATCACGTCACACTTCCGGCACGAGGTGGCGCAGGAGAAAAGCTAAAAACCGCAATAAAAACAACTAGATAAAGTAAATTTCAGAATTTTGGCACGGGATATGCTCTCTTTTGGTTAACACAGACAGGAACAAAACAGAGGGGTACGCAGCATGGATGTCGTAACGCTCAGACAAGAAAACAAGGCATTTCGCGGCACTCGCGGCGTGAGCAGGAACAACCGGAACGAGGGCTTCAAGCCTGCGTTCCTGGACAAGAAAACCGGCCGAATTGAAGTGGCCCGGTTGGCGGACGGTGCGCCGGCCCCGATGCATGTCATCAGTTGGCTGCCGCGGGAATGGGCAGTCGCTGTGGACCGCGATGGCGCGGTACTCAGCCTGATTCCAACGGTAATCGCCGGGTTTGTCCGCGACGACGTTTTTTACACCAGAGAGGAGGTAGCAGAGCTGTAGTGCGTGGTGTGACCCCCGTCATCCCGAACGTCGCGATCTCGCTGTCAGTCTCCCCCAACTATGAGATCCGCTGCGCTTCGTTCTGGATGGCGGGGCCCTTTATCCCCCTTTACCCATTGATCAGGACTGCAACTCACGGGTCACCGCCCGTTGGCACGCCTTGCTGATCTTGTTGGCAAGCCGGGTGCCGTCGGTACCCCTGGCCAGCAACAAACCCCCAACACACAGTGCAACCGCAACCAGCGCACGCTCATCATCCTTCTTCGGGTTATCCAGCCCTCGCTCAAATTCCCGCACCAGCGCCTGCACCGTTTCGGTAAACGCAACGCTGGCTTCATCGCCGGCGCGAACCACATCCGGTGTCAGAGTTGTGAGCACGCAGTTGGGCCCGACTTTCATACGGTGTTTCGGTTCCAGGTAGTCCATCGCCACCTTGATGCCTTGCTCGGCGAGGGCGTTTTCATCCCGTGCCCGCATCCGCACCACGAAGTCCTTGTCCCATCGCAAGACCTCCGCAAACAGGTCCTGCTTGGAATTGAAGTGGTTGTAGAAGCCGCCGCGGGTCAGGCCGAGTTCCTGCATGATGCCTTCGATGCCGATGCCGTTATAACCCCGTTCCCGAAACATGCGCGCAGCCGCGCGCAAAATGTCATCCCGGGTCTTGGCCTTGTGTTCCTTGCTATATCGCACCACGATCAATGTCCTCTGCTTGTGTGCATCCGAATGTGTCCGCAGGTGCGGTCACGAATGCCGTGATGAGCCTGGCAATCTGGTCTGCATGGGTCAACGGCGCAGCGTGGCCCATCCCGGCAATGTAATGCGCGCGCGCATGTGGAATCTCGTCTGCCAGTTGCCTGGCAACTTCCACATCAACAACCGCGTCTTGTTCGCCATGAATGATCAAGGTGGGTTGTATCACGGCTTCTGGCGAGAAACCCTCGAAGGCCATCCAGCGCTCGTTGCCTTCTCGTAGCCAGGTCGAAACTGAACTGTCGAGCGTTGCGAGCATGGTCATCCATTCGGCCTCGGGTATCGCGGTGTCGGGATAGTACAACGCGCGCATGGTGCCCTCGGAACCGGCTTTTGCGGTTGGGGTCATCGACAGCGTCCAGCGCATCACCGGTTCCGAGAAGATAATTTTTCCCAGTGTGCTTTGCCCGCGATGAGGGCGGCCGTTGCCCAGGCTTGAAAGCAGGACGTTGCAAGCCGCCAGCGTCGGCGCAATGCGATTCACCTCTTGCACTACACCACCACCATAGGAATAGCCCAGCAAAATCGGTCGCTCGATATTCAACGCTTCAACCAGCGCGATCAGGTCGTTCGCATTGTGTGGCGGGTCTGCCAGTTCGCCTGTGGGGCGCGGCGTTGAATGCACCCAGCCCAGGCGGTCGTAGGTGACGGTGTGAAAGCCCTGGTCCGCGAGTGCCAGCGCCAGCGGCATCATCATGTTGCCACTGCCTGGCACCCCGTGTGCCAGGATGATGGTCTGCTGCTTTTCCGGGTTGAACTTGTTGCTGCTCGCACCAAACGCATAGACATTGAGCGCGCGCACCTCACCGGGAGTTGAACTGATGTCCACCAGCGTGCCTGGCGCTGGCAGGCTGTCACGATGGCGCGCCAGACCCACATGGGGCGCCATCACGGGTGCCAGTAGCGTCAACACCAG
This sequence comes from Pseudomonadota bacterium, assembly GCA_047947185.1. GTDB lineage: Bacteria > Pseudomonadota > Gammaproteobacteria > Pseudomonadales > Azotimanducaceae > JANQJA01. Next base: position 2,926,668 of record CP170502.1, on the reverse strand, counting down.
CATAACCAGCAGGACGCCAGTGACAGACAGAGAAATAGTGCGAAATATACGAGACAATCTACTCATTATTGGCGAGCTACAAATTCCCGCATGACAATTGCGACGACTCATCATAGTATGACAGACGTCATATTAAAACAGTCATATTAAAACCGTCATGCTAAAACGACCACCCGGCAGGAGAACGCCATGTTGACGCTGCATCAATTCGTTTCATCCCACTTCAACGAGAAAGTCCGCTGGGCGCTGGATTACAAAGAGATACCCCACGTGCGTGAAAGCTATTTGCCGGGGCCTCATGCGCCGCTGATCAAGAAGCTGTCCGGTGGCCCCACGACCACGCCGCTGCTGCAACATGACCACGGCTACATCTCCGGTTCCGCGGCGATCATCGATTTTCTGGAGCATGAGTACCCGGAGCCCTGGCTGTATCCCGCCGATGAATCGCAGCGTGCCAAGGCGTTGTCGATCCAAGAACGGTTTGATGCCGTGGTGGGGCCTGCCACCCGCACCGTGGTCTTCAACGTGTTTGTGAATGAAGGCGCGTACCTGTGTGCAACCTTCAGTGCACCCAAACCGTGGTTAAAGCGTGTGGCTTATCGCGCCTTGTTCCCGCTTGCCAAACCGCTTATCAGCAAAGCCAACGGGGTAAACCCGGAAAACGTGGAGAAGTGTTTACAAACAACCCGTGACGCACTTGATGAAGTCGTTAGCATGACCGCGCCGACTGGCTATATGGTCGGGGATGCCTTCAGCATTGCCGACCTGACCGTCGCCAGTTTGCTGATGCCCCTTGTGAATGTGGATCATCCCGATACGCGCCGGGTCGAGCCGATGCCGGATTCGCTGGCAACGTTTCTCGCCCAGTGGCAGCCACACCCGGCCATCGCCTGGGTGCGTGAAATCTATGCCAAACATCGGCCGGTGGTCGCCCTGACCGGTGCGGCGCTTGAAAAGGAAGCAGCACGCTCGTAGGCTCGCGTCAGGATTCCATTCAGGATCAAACGCGATGACCGATTACCAGCAAGGCGGCTTGCCGCGCCGCACGTTCCTTAAGCGCACCGGGCAGTTAGGCGCATTGGCTCTCGCAGCGAACCCCACGCGCGCATTTGCAATTGCCACTGGCGTGACGCCAAACGTTGAAACCACCGAGGGGCCGGTGCGCGGCCTGCTGGATGATGGCGTCCATACGTTTTTGGGCATTCCTTACGCCACACCACCGCTGGGTAAATTGCGCTTTTGGCCACCGGCGTTGCCGAACCCCCATAAAGGCGTGTTTGACGCCATCCGGCTGGGCCACGCCTCCATGCAATTGAGCAGTGGTGGTTCTGCCGTCAGTTATCCCGGCAGGATTGGTCCGGCGCTCAGCCAGGTTTATGGCAGCCGTAATGATTTGCTGACCCAACATGAGGATTGCCTGGTATTGAATGTATGGTCCCCCGGCCTCAAGGGTGAAAAGCGGCCGGTCATGGTGTGGTTCCATGGTGGTGGCTTCAACTACGGTTCCGGCAGTTGGCCCGCCTACGACGGTCATAATCTGGCGAAGAATAACGACGTGGTGGTGGTGACAGTGAACCATCGCCTTAATGCGTTTGGTTTTCTCAATCTTGCCGAGGTCTGGGATGACTATGCGGATTCCGGCATCGTGGGTCAGTTGGACCTGGTGCGCTCGCTGGAGTGGGTGCGTGACAACATCGAGTCGTTTGGTGGTGATGCCGGCAACGTCACGATTTTTGGCCAGTCCGGTGGTGGCGCCAAGGTCAGCACATTGCACGCCATGCCCCATGCCAAAGGGTTGTTTCACAAGTGCATTATCCAGAGTGGCGCGGGCCTTCGGGTCGGCGAACCGTTTGAGGCCGCAGAGGTTGCGGCAAAAGTATTGCGGGAACTGGATATCGGCCGTGACCAGCAGTCGCGGCTGATGGATATCCCCGCTGCCCAAATCCAGGCGGCGGCGATCAAGGTCGGGGGCCGCTATGGCCCGATCCTGAACCGCACACACATCCCAGAGCATCCGTTCGATGAGCGATCACGGGCAATCTCGGACGACATTCCCGTGATGGTGGGCTTCACCAAGGATGAGATGACGCTGTACAACGTCGGCTTTGAGTGGTGGCGCAATCTTACCGAAGCGCAGATGCGTGAACGCGTGCGGGAACAACGGGAAGATCATGCCGACGCGCTGATTGCGGCGTACCAGCGGCTGCATCCCGACTACTCACCCAGGCATCTGTATACCGCAATCCTGACTTCGCGCCAGTTCGAATCGGCAACAACCCTGGCGGAACGCAAGACCGCGCAGAAGTCCGGCCCTGCTTACCTCTATTCGTTCAACTGGGATGCGCCCGTTGATGATGGCATCCTGAAATCGCCGCACACGATGGAAATCCCGTTCATCTTCGATAACGTGGACAAAGGTCCCATGCTGCTGGGTACTGATCGCGCGACCCAGAAACTCGGCTCACAGATGAGCAAGGTGTGGTCGACATTCGCCAGGACCGGCGACCCAAACACCCGTGGTATTCCCAAGTGGGCGCCATACGAAACCACCAATCGCGCAACGATGGTGTTCGACAACAAGAGTCGCGCGATTGATAACTACATGGGTGAGGTCCGGCCGTTACTGCGGCTGCGTAGCTAGTTCGTGTCCAGAAAGCCAGACTTCAGCGCTGGTAGGAACTGCTGGTATCGAACACCAGCCCGGCGGCGTCTTTCGGTGGCGTGAACAGGGCTTCATCAATGTCCACGTTGAAACGGTAGTCAAAAAAGCGCCCACGGGTGGTCAGCACGCCCGTGGGTGCATAGATGTCATAGCGCCCGGGCCAGAGCAAACCCTCGGCTTCGATGCTGTCGGTGGGCACATAGATTTCCACAAACGCGGTTTCCGAAGCGTCAGCACCGAAGTTGTGCAGTTGGCCGGCGTGCGTACGAGACTGGTGAACCGCGGCCAGCAACCAGGTGTCCGGGTCGATGTACAGCCGAAAGGTATCGCGCGGCGACACGATGCCTTTGGGCTTTCGTACTGGTGCTGCTTCGAATTCAATATCGAGCACAACGAACATCGCCTCGGGATTGGAAGGAAGGCCCGACTCGCGCGTGACCCCTAGCAGCCTCGTTTGCGGGTTCTGTACCAGCCACGGCATATTCACCAGGAAGAACCCGATCGACGTCACAAACCGGGGCGTGAGTCGCTGCGCGATGGGCCAGTCAACAGACCATGCGCGTTCACCGTCCCAAACCACAGTGCCGGCGGGCTTCTCCCAACGTTCATAGATGCGCTGGGTGGCGTAGTCAGCAAGGATATTGAACCGGAAATCGGTGGGCCCCTGCACGCCGCGGTGTTCCCGTGCAATGGCCACGGTGTTGAGCGCGAGCCAGTTTTCCATGCCGCCGTGCGCCTCGGTCAATCGGTTGGCCACCACCTTGCTATCCAGTGGCTCATCAGTTGGCTGATCAGTCGACACGGCCTGGCAGGCTCCCAGCAGCACCATCCATGACGCCAAAACGACATGGGTAACCCGTGAAAAATCATTTGTCGCGCGAGTGCTGGCCATGATAGAAATGCCACTTATAAGATGACATCCATCATATAAAAGAACCGGGTCGGGGAACAAGCCCATGAACAGCCAGCGTCTCACGCCCATTGCGGGTTCGATCTACACTTCGATTGCGGCGATTGTGGTTGCGTTGGTCATCGGTCTCGTGACCTATGTGCTCTGGGGTAGCGGCTTGTTCCTGACGGTGGCGCACGAGTTCGACGGCCAGTGCCGGCGGGTCGGCGGCGTGGTGGCCGGAGAAGACATCGTCCTCCACCGGGACTGGCAGATGGCATACCTATCCAGCTTCACCACACGCCGTTCCGGTATCTACGCATTTGATCTGAACGATCCAGACGCTGTGCCAGTCAACCTGCTCCCCGAAGACTTTGGCGAGTTCCGGAGCCTCGGCCTGTCACTGTGGCGCAACCCGAACGGATCCGACCGATTGTTTGTCGTGAATCGGGTGCCAGAACCCAGGATTGAAATTTTCGAACTGGTGGGCCCACTGACGTTGCGCCATATTCAAACTGTTCGCAGCACACTCATTCGCTATCCCAACGATGTTGCTGCGGTAGGGTTCGATCAATTCTATGTTACCAATACCCACCGGGGTGAACCGGGTAGCTGGTTGCGCGCGGCGGAAACGTACTTGCGGTTGCAAACCGGGGACGTGACTTTTTTTGACGGCGAACGTGCGCGTGTCGTGGTTGATGGTGTGGGCTACGCCAACGGTATTGCTGCCAGTAACGATGGCACCCAGGTTTATGTTGCCAGCACCGCCACCAGCGAAGTGTTTCGGTTTGACCGGGATGAGCAGAATGAGTTGGTGTTAAAGGATCGTACGGCGACCCCCGGTCGCGCCGACAATATTGCTGTGTCGCCCGATAGCACCATCACCGTTGCGTTGCATCCCAAGGCGCTGGACGCGGCGGGCTACATGGGGGGTGGTGATGGGATTGCGCCGACCCGAATTGCGCAAATCCACTTCGATCCACCCAGGGTCGACATTATCTATGACGACCCGGGCACTGAATTATCCGCGGGTGCAACCGGGGTTCTGGTGGGCAATCGACTGCTGATCGGGCCAGTACGTGCCGATTATTTTCTGGATTGCAGGGCGAACATGGGTTTCTACGAGTTCGCTGTGATAACTGCCATCACGAGAAGCTCGTAGCATTCAGCTGTAAACGCCGTGGGTTCTGTCCGTCTTGTGGCGCGCGACGGATGGTGGACAGTGCTGCACACCTGGTAGATGAGGTCCTACCCAAACGACCAATTCGGCAATGGGTGCTTAGTGTTCCGTATCCGCTACGCTACCTGTTCGCGACCAACCCGAAGGTCATGAGCCAGGTGCTCACGATCGTGCATCGCGTGATCAGTACGTTCTTGATCAAGCGGGCTTGCATGACGGTCAAGTCAGGTGCGCAAAGTGGTGCGGTTACACTGATTCAGCGCTTCGGCTCAGCCCTTAATTTGAATCCTCACTTTCACATGCTTTACCTGAACGGCGTCTACGACGCTAATGGTTACTTCTGGCCCGTTAAACCACCAACTTGTGAAGACCTGGATGTCATTGCTCATACAATTGCCATACGCGTCTCGCGGTTTCTCGAGAAAGCAGGATATCTGGTACGCGATGCAGAGTCCGAGTACCTGGATCTGCTGCAAGAGGAGGAAGATGCCATGGGCGCGATAGTCGGTGCGTCCATTACTTATCGCCTGGCATTCGGCCCTAATGCAGGGCGGAAAGCGCTAACGTTACAGACAGTTCCTGTCAGAACCGAACCGAGAAAGCGCGACGACCTGGTAACCAAACAATCTGGCTTTTCTCTTCATGCGGGTATCGCCTGCAAGTCCAATCAGCGCAAAAAGCTCGAGCGCTTATGCCGCTACATCACGCGACCAGCCATCGCTGAGAGACGATTGTCTTTGGCCAACAATGGCAACGTCGTTATCGCGCTAAAAACGCCTTACGATGATGGTACGACTCACGTCGTGCTCAGCCCAATGGAATTCATGGGCCGCCTGGCAGCGCTGGTGCCCAAACCACGGGTCAAGCTCACGGGGACGCCCAGTCGCGGTTTCATGGTGTGTTCTCTCCCAACAGCAAACTGCGTGAGTACGTTGTTCCGCAGAAATCGGTAGAAGAACAAGAGAACCCGAAACCAAAGGCCTACTCGATGACCTGGGCGCAGCGTCTCAAGCGCGTTTTTGCCATTGATATAGAGAAGTGTGACAAGTGTGGCGGGCCGGTTCGGATCATTGCGTCCATTGAGGACCCTGACGTCATTGAGAAGATCCTGAAGCACCTGGGACTGGATCGGCCAGTAGATCCACAAAACCGCTCACCGCCAGCAGACCTGGCCGACCAACAAACGACGCTATTCTGAAGGCCAGCACATCGATTACATAACGGTGAGGGTCGCGATCGACCAGAGACTGATTCTAGAGGCAATTCGCCGGATTTCTGATGCCCAACTCATTCAGCTCGTGAAGGAATCTGCGGAAAGAGGGGATTACGGACAACTCCCAGGGATGGCGATACTTTTCTGAATGATGAAAAAGGGTGTTTATTCTTACTAACCGCGAAAAAGCAGCGCGTTCTCTGGCTGATGTCGCTGGTACTGAAATGGGCCAACGGGCCAGAAGTCGTCCTGGAATGCATTGGATGGCAAGATCGAGTGTCACTGGGTAGTTGTGACACATAGCCTTACCCTTGGGCGGCCGCCACAGTATCCGCTTTCACGATACGAGTGAGACAGGCCCTTCCTTGAATCTATGTGCGAAAGTAGCCGAAGCCCATGCGGGAGTTTTGCGGGATACAGTTATGCATTGTTGTGCTCAGTGGGAGAATAAGAAAAACAAACCACGTCTTCCGTGATTTTGCCCTGAACAGCTGAAGTGATGTGCTGGTATGCCAGATGGTGATAAATCTCGCTCTTGAATGATCGGGTGCCTGTCTCACAATGGCTTGTCGGCTACCACTGTCAGGCAACCAGGCGGTTGGCTTACACGGCATGATGATCACGCAGGGGATGACCTGGATCGGTCGAATCGATACCCTGGACCCACGGCGTCACATCCCGCTGGGGAGCATCCAGAATCTACGTGATCTTGGTGGGTACTCGACAACCGATGGCGGCACCACCCGATGGAAAACGTTTCTCCGATACGCTGGCATGTCTGCTTTGACGAATACCGACCGGCAACAGATGCTTGATTACGAAATCAGGGCTGTGGTCGATCTGCGATCATTGCAGGACATCAAGGATGCCCCCAATCCATTTGCCGATCTGGACGCTGTCGCGTATCACCACCTTGATCTTTGGGGAGACCGGGTATCAGACTTCAAATCCTCCACATCATCGCTGACACAGCAGGCGAAACTCGCAATCGACGTTTTCCTGCTCATTTTTCGGCCAGGCCGCTGGCTCTCAGCCCGGTGCCAGCACTCGAAACACCGCGATTTCACCGGAAGAGTGCCTTGACTACCCCCCGGGCATGTCGTTTATTCTCCTTAATCCCCAGTTAACGGGTGACTGCATGAGCAGGGGACTTGAAGATGGCGCAGGACATCGTGTTTTATGATCGCAGCATCGTGGGTGGTGTTGATGGACTTCATTGGTGACGTGGCGATCCGGTCGGCTCGGTCTGTCGGGCGCGGCACGTGGGAGGAACGATGATGTATGACCTGGTAATCAGGGGCGGGACGGTGGTCGATGGCCTGGGTGCGCCACCTGTGCCGGGTGACGTCGCCATCAGCGGTGACTCGATTGCAGCCATCGGATCGGTCCGGGAGAAGGGGGCACGCGAGCTTGACGCGACAGGCGCCGTCGTCACCCCCGGATTCATTGACCTGCACACGCACTTCGATGCGCAGATTGGCTGGGACCCCCAACTGACCCCGGCGTCCTGGCACGGGGTGACGACGGCACTCATGGGTAACTGTGGCGTGACGTTTGCACCGGTCCAGAGCGCGGACAAGGAACTCCTGTCCGCCATGATGGAGTCGGTGGAGGACATCCCGAGGCAAGCAATTCTCTCGGGGCTTTCCTGGCAGTGGAACACTTATGGCGAGTACCTGGATGCCATCGAACTGTTGGCACCGGCCATCAACGTTGCGGGTCTTGTCGGCCATGCCGCGGCCCGCTACTACGTGATGGGCGAACGCTCGATCGACGAGCAACCGACCAGCGCGGAGATCGAGCAGATCGCGGCAGTTGTTGGTGACTCGGTGCGCGACGGCGCAATCGGCTTTTCCACCAACCGGCTCAAGGCGCACCGGATGCCCGATGGTCGCTGTATCCCTGGCACGTTTGCCGAGGAGGCCGAATTGGTGGCCATCGCAAAGGCGGTTGGCCGACATGGCGGCATGTTGCAGAGCGTGATCGAAAGCGAGCCGCTCGAGGCTGAACTCGCCCTGATGAGAAAGCAGCTCGAGGCATCCGGCACCCGCCTGCTGTTCAGCGCGCCCTGGATACCGGGTGACAATGGTGCCAGTGCCTACCAGCCCGCGGTGGATGCCATGCAGCGCGACGGCCTCGCCATCTACGGGACGACCCAGCCGCGACCGGCGGCGTTTCTGTCCGGTTTGAAGACCGACGTGTTGTTCGCGATGCGCCTGCGGGGTGATGCATGGCGGGAACTGCGCGGGTTGCCGGTGGAGTCACGCCTCGCGGCGATCAGCGACAGCGACTTCCGCGCCCGGTTGGTCGAAGAAGGCAAACAACTGGAAGCTGGTGGCTCCATGGGGCATACCTTGAGCTCTTCACAGTTCTTCATTCCACCGGCAAGGAGCTTCTGGATGGGGACGGCCGAGCGCCCGTGGTACGGCGTGGACGCGGAGCAGTCACTTGCCGGGCTTGCGGCTGCTGCGGGAGAACACCCGGTCGAAACCTGGCTGCGCCTGCAGCTGGAATCAGCAGGGGAGGGCCTGTTTCATGTCCGTTTTGTCAACGAGGATCTCGAGCGCCTGCCCGCCTACATGGATGCAGACTGGGTCGTCCCTGGAGTTGGCGACGCCGGGGCTCACGTGAGCATGATCATGGATGCGGGCTGGACCAGTTTCCTGCTGTCGTACTGGCACCGTGATCGCGGTGTGTTCTCGCTGGAGAAAGCGGTGGAGCTGCTGACGAGCAAACAGGCTCGCGTTCTCGGGGTGTCCGACCGGGGTGTGCTGCAGGTCGGCAAGAAGGCCGACATCAACGTGATTGACATGGACCGGGTCGAGGAACGTCAGCCGAAGCGGGTCTACGACTTCCCGGGTGGCGCACCGCGACTCATTCAGCGGGCGGTGGGGTATCGCGCGACCCTCGTCAATGGTGCCATCATCCTCGAGGATGACGAGCTGACCGGCACCAGGCCGGGCATGATATTGCGCAATCCGGGATAGTTCATGAGCGGAGCTTTCAGCGGTGTAAGGGTCCTGGATCTGTCCACGCGCCTCTCGGGTGCCTGGGCCGCGCGCCTGTTCGGCGACTTTGGCGCAGAGGTGATCACGGCTGGTCGTGCTGACCTGCCCGGTTTCCTCGGCCACTACGTCAACTGGAACAAGCGCTGGTCGGACAGGTCCGTCGCCGCGCTGCTTGGTGAGGCGGATATCGTGGTCACCAGCAGCGTGCGCAACGAGCTGCCGAACCTGCCTGCCAACATCGTCCACCTGTCGATCACGCCTCATGGACTGGACGGGCCCTGGGCGGAGGTGCCGGGCAATGACCTGACGCATTGTGCGCGCACCGGCTGGGCGATGATCAACCGGCTCGCTGATGAACCGCCGCTGCAACTGCCGGTCAACCAGCCCGGGTTCATCGCGGGTGTGGCTGGCTTCATCGGTGCGGCAGCGGCCTTGCTGCGTGGCGCAGCAGAGTGTGTCGATGTCAGTGAACTGGAGGCGACGGCCCTGACCTGTGTGCCCTGGGCAATCATGGGGATCTTCATCGGCGGTGAGTCACTGGCCCATGGCCCCAATCGCAAACGCTATCGCAATCAATCCGGGCCGCTGTGGCGAACCGGGGACGGCTACATCAATTACGGCTACGGTGACTGGCAGCGCTGGCAGGAAGCGCTGCATTTCCTGGGCGAAGACGAACTCGCCGAAGACCCGGATTACATCAGTCCATGGGGGCGTAACCAGAAGGACCCGGTGCCGGTACGTGAAGCGCTCGCGCGGGCATCGGCCGCTCGTGGCAAGTGGGAGCTGTTTCATGGTCTCGCAGCCCATCGCTGCATTTCCGGGGTGGTCCAGGACGCGCGGGACCTCGCAGCGAGTGAACAGCTGCGCGCGCGTGATTTCCTCGTGACCACGCCGGTCGGTGACACGGACTGTGTCACCACGGGGCCGATTGCAAGGCTGTCTGCGACGCCCTGGCAGTTACGATCTCCGGCCCCGGAACAACCAGCCGATGCGGGATTCTCAGGTTCGGGTGCCGCGGTGTCGGGATCCCCCGGCTCCCAGCCACTGCATGGCGTGCGCGTACTCTGTTTTACGCAAGCCTGGGCAGGGACATTCGCAACGGAGATCCTCGCCCTGCTCGGTGCTGACGTCGTGCAGATCGAGACCGTGCAGCGTCCTGACGTCTGGCGAGGCGCCGGGTCACCCGTGCCGCCCGCCGTTCGCGACAGCACGATCGCGCAGAGCCAGCTAAACACCAACGGCATGTACAACACCGTGAACCTGAACAAGCGTGCCATCACGCTGGATGTCACGCATCCGCGAGGCAAGGCGATGTTCTGGCAGATGGTCGGCAACTTCGATGTGCTGGTGGACAATTTCAGCCCTCACGTCATGACCAACTGGGGTGTCACGCTGGAGACGCTGCACGAGAAACGGGCAGACATGATCTTTGCGTCCGTGTCCGGCTACGGCAGGCAGGGGCCACTCGCCGAATACCCCGCCAACGGGGCGACGACGGAACCGATGGCGGGACTGGCTTCCGTGCACGGGTACGAGGGTGACCAGGCGATGAATACGGGCGGGCTGATCCCGGACCCGATATCCGGCTACTACCTGGCCGCGAGTATCCTCGCGGCGCTCTATCACCGGAAGCGCACCGGAGAAGGCCAGCGGATCGACGCGGCGATGATCGAAGCAGTCAGTCTGCAACTTGGTGATGCATTGCTGGAAGTTGCCGCGACGGGCCAGGTCCGCAAACCGGCGGGTAATCGTCACCCGGTGATTGCACCGCATGGCGTTTATGGCTGTGCCGGAGACCGGTGGCTTGCGCTTGCAGCGCAGGATGACGCGTCGTTTGCCGCGCTGTGCGCTCACCTGGGGCAGCCTGAACTCGCCGCTGATGCGCGGTTCGCAGACAGGTCCTCGCGCAAGCATAACGAAGCGGCGCTCGATGCCATCCTTGACGCCTGGTTCGGGAACCGGGAGGCTGAAGCCGAGGCGGGCCTGCTGCAGGCCATGGGACTGCATGCCGCGGTCTGCGCCGAGTTCATGCCCACCTACCGTGACGGCAACGCGCAGTTTGCAGAGCGCGGGTTTCTGCGCCCGGTGACGCACCCGGAATCGGGTACCCACCTGATGCCGGTGATGCCGTGGCAGATGCACAACACGCCTCACAGCCCGGTTCGGGCGTCCCCGCGTTTCGGCGAACACAGCCAGGAGGTTTTTGCGCAGGAACTGGGTCTGTCGCCGGAACAATACGAAGCACTGGTCGCCGAGGGTGTCTCCGGCAAGGAGCGGGTGGGCAGGTGATCATGCGGAAGAGGAGTATTCAATGACGGCCATCGCCACACCCCTGCCAGAGGATGTCGACACAGCCAGTGCCGGTTTGCTGGCATTTGCAGACCAGGAAGTCCTGCCTCGACATGCCAGGCACCAGGCGCTCTTCGAAGACCCGAGGAAACTGTACCGTGAAGACGGGCGGTTCTCCGATGACACGCTGGCGCTTGTCCGGGAGGTGCGCACCGCGGCCGCCGCGGCCGGGTTCTACCAGATGTGCGTCCCGGAAGCCCTGGGTGGCGGCGGCCTCGGTCACCTTGCCTATTACGTGGCGTGGGAGCGCCTGTTTCACCACTGCGGACCGCGCAACTGGCTGATGCTTCATGCGCTGGCGCACTGGGCCTTTGGCCCCAGCCGGCTGCTCGAACAGATCACGCCCGAGGCGCGGGAGCGTTTCCTGCCTGGCCTCATGAACGGTACGGAGTCGATGAGCTTCGGGCTGTCGGAACCCAACGCGGGGTCGGATGCCAGCATGATCGGCACCCATGCGCAGCGTGATGGCGACGGCTGGCGGATCAGCGGGCGCAAGATCTGGACGACGAACGCCCCGGTTGCGGACTACTGCGTGGTGTTCGCGGTCACGGACCCGGAGCTAGCGGCGGCCAAAAAAGGTGGTATCAGTGCGTTCATGGTGCCAACCGATTCACCCGGGTTCGATGTGCAGCGGGTGGTCCGGCTGTTTGGTCACATTGGCGGTGACGAGGCGGAGCTTGCGCTCGACGACGTGTATGTCGAACCCTGGCAAGTCGTTGGCGAGTTGAACCAGGGTTTTGCCGCTGCATTGTACGGCGTGTCACTCGGGCGGATCTACAATTCTGCACGCTCCGTCGGGTATGGCCGCTGGGCCATCGAGATGGCCCTCGACTATGCGCAGACACGCGAAGCGTTCGGCGCCCCGATCTCGGTCAACCAGGGTGTGACCTTCCCGCTTGCGGAGTCTGCGACCGAGATACATGCGGCGCACCTGATGGGTATCAACGCGGCACTGTTGCTCGACCAGGGCAGCCCGGCCATCAAAGAGTTGTCGATGGCGAAGGCCTATTCGGTGCAGGTCGGATTCAGGGCGGTCGATCGTGCCATGCAGACGCATGGCGCGATGGGCTTTACGAACGAACTCGGCCTGACCGAGGCCTGGCACGCACTTCGCATCGTCAATGTCGCCGACGGCACCAACGAGATTCTCAACCGCACCATCGCCCAGCGATTGTTGAAAGGTGACCTTGAGTTATGACCTGCCAGCGAGATGACAAGGGGGTACTGATATGAGTCTTGAGGACTTTTCGCTCGAAGGAAAAAAAGCGCTCGTGGTGGGTGGGCGTCGTAACATGGGGAAGGGTTTTGCGCTCGGTCTCGCGGAAGCTGGCGCTGATGTCGCGGTGACCGACATCAATGTCGAAGACGGGCGACTGCAGGCGGTAGCGGACCAGATTCGCGGGATGGGCCGGGAGTCGATGGCCATCCGGACCGATATCTCCAGCAAGTCCGAGGTTGATGAACTCGTTGCGCAGGTCAGGGAAACGTTCGGTCGCATCGACATCCTGATGAACGTCGCGGTCATGTACCACGCGCGGTCGCTCCCGGACCTTGATGAGGACGGCTGGGACCGGCTGACGGACGTCAACCTGAAAGGTTACTGGCTGATGCACCAGGCGGTAGCGCCCGTGATGATCGAGCAGGGCAGTGGCAGCATCATCAACCTCAGTTCCAGGGGCGGGCTGAAGGCACATGCCGACAAGGCGATGGGTAACTACGCCATCATGAAGGCAGGCATCGCCATGATGACCCGCCAGTACTGTCGGTACCTCGGGCCGCATAACGTGCGGGTCAACGCCCTGGCCCCGTCGCTGGTCGAATGGGAAATGCACCCCGCCGAAGATGCCGTCAGGCCGGATCGACCTCGCGGACCCCGCAAGCCACGGCCCGAACCGACTGAACTCGAGAAGTTCGAGGTCTGGTCGACCGGGCCGCAGAACCTGCCGCTCGGCAGGGTGGCGACGTTCGAGGAGATGGCCAACGCGGCGGTGTTCCTGGCCTCCGATGCGGCAAGCTACGTCACGGGGCATGTCCTGTGCGTGGATGGCGGCTACATGGCATGACCGGAGCGAACACGATGAACAAGACACTGGGCAGCGACTGGGTCGTCAATCATGTCGGGATGACGATCGCAAACCGCAACGCGACGTTGCGCCACTACCAGGCCCTGGGTGTGGGTGTGAGCGTCGGTCCGCAACCGCTGCTGCCGCACGAGGAGGGCGAAGGCTCGCTCATGTTCTGGCGGACGCTGGAAGGTGACCCGGTGACAAATACCTACCGAACGGGCGGTGCACACAACTTTGTCGACGGGGAATGCCAGATCGGGAACTGTCAGCTGGAGTGTTACCCGATGAAGCCTGGCCCGGGCATGTTCCTTAACGAGTACCTCGCAAAGAAGGGGCCGGGCATCAACCACATCTGCTTCAACACACCTGATGTGGAGGAAGACACCCGGTTTCTCGTGGGCAAGGGGTGTGAGGTCATGTTCAACGCCACCGTCAATGGCAGGACGGTAGAGAACTACCTGGACAGCCGTCAGCACGGTGATGTCATGATTTCGCTGCGGCCGCCGGCCACCGATTGGGAAAACGCCTGGAAAGCCAACAATGAAGCCCACCCGCTGGTAAACGACTGGCGTTTTGTCGGTGTCGGCATTGGTGTCTCGGACCTGTCTGCCGCGGTCGACTATTACGGGCACCTGGGTTTCGACACCGAAGGCGGCACGGTCGCGGATGAACAGCTTGGCATGGGGCGACAGCGGGTGCGGGTCGGCCCCTTGCTGTTTGAACTGTGTGAACCACTTGCCGAAACGAGCCTGTGCGCAGACTCGATCCAGCAGCGCGGTGACGGGGTCTTCGACCTGGTGTTTGCCGTTCCGGATCTCGACACCGAACGCCGTCGCCTCGCAGGCAGAAACCTGCCGGTATACCGCGAAGGTGAAGACAGCCTTGTTTTCGATACCCGGGCCGAGGGGAACATCCTGCTCAGACTAACGGCCGAATAAAGGGGCTCCTTGTCAGCGAGGACCGCGGCGCGCGCCTGGTCCACCCGGGCCTGGTCCACCCGGACCAGGTCCCCTGGGTCTTGCGAGATTTGATGTCACCGAACTGGCGGTCTCATCACCGGCAATGTCGGAAACGCTTTTCGCAAGATTGGCCTGCAGTGTGGAAAGTCTGTCACGTCGCTGATCATTCGTCAGGTTCCGATCTCTCATGACGGTATTCATCTGTTCCTGGAACTCGGAGGTCTTCTCGTACACCTCGATGATTTCACGGTCGGTGTTTCCATACCTTTCACCAATAGTGACCAGGCGCTTATAGGTTGGATCCTGCGCTCGCTGATACGCTTCGAATCGATCATCTCCGAGGTATTCGCGGATCCTTGCTTCCTCGGTCTGTCTCAATGCCTGAAAGTCCTCGCGGCTGCTAATGGTCGCTGCCGCAAGGCTCCTTTCCTGGGCGAGGTCATCGCGAAGCCGGTAAAGGTCCCGGAATTCATACTCTGAATAGTCGAACCCATCCATCTGCTCCTTCATCTGGTTGGCAAGCCTGGACTCCCGCAGTTCGTATTCGAAGTATTCATCTGGCGTCAGCAGTGAGCGGATGGACTCTTCCCGCAACCGTTGTTGTTCCCGCATCTCGTCGCGATTCTCCTGGGTGAAACCGAATCGGTCGAGATCCGAGAACTGCGCTCGCGATTCCAGTTCGAGTTCCTGCAAGGCGATCTGCTTCTCCGAGGACAGAAACGGCAGGGTCTTGTTGAGGGGCTTGAAGAGATCCTCGAACAAGGGGTCATTGACGATGTCGTCGCCGAAGAGATCCAGCAGCATTGCCCGTTTCTCCGACTGCCAATCCAGGCGTTCACGCACGTCTTCCGACCGGTTTCGCTCGGTCTTCTTCCAGTAGGGTTGCTGCGCCTCGTTGCGCTGACCCAGCACCCGGTCGCGATTCATGGTGGCGGAAATGATCTGTCGAATCATGTCCTCGTCAAACTCATTGGCGCGGAGGCTCTCCGCAAGCTGTCCGTAGTCCTGGTTGAAATTGACACCCACGACCACCGTCGCCGCGGATACCGGCGCGCCGTCGTGGGCTTCAGGACGCTGGACCGATGCAGTAACGGGGCCTGTCAAAGCTGGTTTGCCAGATGTCGTCGAGACCGGGACGGATGTCTGCCAGTTGCGATAGAGCGCATAGCCGAAGGCAGCATTGCTGGTGAGCAATGCGACGATGAGGAGATTCTTGACCATCGATGAGTATCCAAAATTCTCTTGGTCCATTGATACGATGTGGGACTCCATTCCTGTCGGCAGGCGTGGTGCGGGACCCGCTCGACAAACCGGCCCACGATTTATGGTAGGCCGGTTCGCCAATCCATCGGTCAGGCCTCAGGGACGTACCAGATGGGTGATGACCATGCCCGTTCCTGGATTGTTGCCGGGTAATCGGGGCGTGGCTTCACGCCGGCTCTGATGGCGTCCCATGTTGACCATCGACAGGTCGGGTTCTCGAGCGCCCTGACATAGTAGAACGCGCGATGGGCCGGATTGAAATCCGGGTCTTTCCAGACGGTTTTTAACTCGGCTGCACCGCTGCCCTTGGAGATGGCACAGTTTGCGAGGTCAACTGTGGCGCCGTTGTCCGGACATCGGTGCGTTTGCGGGTCCACCTTCAGGCCGTCCGAGCAGGCGACATCGTAGACTTGCTCATGCGGTGTACCATCTTCGGTCCAGCCCTTGATGATCTGGACTCGCTGGAGCGGTGCGGACAACGTGTCCCTGACGGCCCAGACAAGAAAGACAGGGACCTTGTCGCCATCTGCGAGCAGGTCAGACCCCATGGAAACGCCGTCACGATACGCCTGGGCAAAAACGTCGCGGCTATCCAGCATGGAGGACTCAAAACCATAGCCGCCGAAGATGCGCACCTTGATTCGGGTGCCGGAGGTTGCGAACGTTTCCTTGCGCCGGAACGCATTGTAGATCGCTTCACGGGTGTTTTCTTCAGCCCATACCGCAGCATATCCGGAGGCACCCCAGGTGATCTGGGATCCGTCACGGTAGACCTTGCCGTCCAGTTCCTTTACCCCGTTCGGAGTGGACTTGAGCGCCGCCTTGCCCTCTTCCTCGGAAAGCGGGATAGAGCCTCGTGCCGCGCCATCCCCGGTATCAAGCAATCCGATCTTGCCGAAAAAGTTGGATTCGTCATCCGAGAAGGCGCCGATGTGATTGTCCGACGCGCCCACAAACCCGAACTTGAAGGGGTTTTCCATACCCTTGTCCTGGAACGTCAGGCCGTTCAACAGGGCTTCCCTTGCGTAAGATCCGACCGGCTCGCTATACAGGCTGGTGGCGATTCGGTAAGGCATGATCTCGAAGCCAGCCCACTCGTCGTTGGGCGACAACAGAGGGTGGGTCTCGGACGTACCCTTGATCTGGGTGATTTCAATCAGGGGCTCGTTGCGCATGCGTTTGTTGGCATAGTCATCGTCGAGGGGATCGCCGGCCCAGTCCACCAGCTTGAACATCTGGCCGTTGGAGCCATTGGAATTGTGGGGAATCGCCAGAGCTTCGATACCCTGTTCTCTCAGGTCGTCCATCCAGTTCCACAGCGCCTCGGGATCGCGGCTGTGCAGTCGGGAAAACGGGATACCTGGCAGTTTGTCCGCGTCCTTGAAGAATACGTTCCTGTGAAGATTCCCGCGGTCATCGGAGGAGGATGTGTATTCGTAGGCAACAAAGGTCGTGAATTTTCCTGGTCGATTGTATTGTTCCGCGGCGGCAATGGAATCTACCCAGGCTGCGTGAACAATCTTGTTGGGCACGTCAACATCGATCAGACCCTTATCGATTGCGTCAAGAACGGCGCCGAGGAAGGAGGAAAATCCCTTGCTCCGACGCGGCGTTGAACCTGGCACCCGGTTCTCGGGGGCGTTCAGGTTATGCATGAACTCAAGCGCCGGCAGTTTCGACAGTTCTGTGGTCGTATCTGCGGCGGCCTTGGCATTTCCCAGGAACATCGCATGGTCGGTGACCGCGTAGAAATCGAGCGGTCGCTTCAGCTGCATTTCATAACCCGATGGATGCTTGAGCGGTTCTCCCATGGCAAAGCGGTAAGCGTCGTAGGGGGTCGCGACGGTCCCGAAGGCAAAGGCATCGAAGGAGTAGGTCGTGTGGATGTGGAGATCGCCATAGTAGGCATTGCGTCGCGCCGAAGATTCGGGATTTGCGACAAAAACTCCTTCCGGATAGTCCAGTACGCTGGTGGGCTGCGGTGCGGGCTGTTCTGCCGTCCCCCCGGCGGGCGCGGCCGTTTCCTCCGTTCCCGGCCCGGGGCCTGCATCATCGTCGCCCGAGCAACCGGCGAGGCCAATGGCCAGCAAGGCGATGATGGTGCCTTTGATCAGATCTTCACGCATTGTGGTTCCCTCTTGTGTTATTGCTTATAGGTTGGTGGCGAATCCGGAAATGGCGTCCAGGACCTCGTCCTCCTTTTCTCGAATCACAAAGTGTCCGGCGTTTGGCAGCATCAGCAGGGTGGAATCGGGGAGTCGGCCGTGAAGGTCGGCCGCATTCTTGGGCGTTCCGTTCTTGTCTTCTTCGCCGTAGATCAACAGCGATTTTACCTTTGCAGTGCCCCAGTAACTTGGGCTGGGCGACACTCGCCCGTCAAAGCGGGCTTCACGATTTGGCTTGCCGTTCCAGGTAAGATCGGACAGTTCCCTGAATTTTTCAGGTTCCCGGGTCGGGAATCCACAGGTCGGGCAGGCCCGTTGAGGCACTGACCGGCGTCATGCCGAGGTCGTCGAGTAGCGCCCGCGCGCCTTGCAAGGTATCGTTCAAAAGGAATTCGTCAAGCATTCCACCATTGAGCTCGACGTACACGATGCCAGCGCGGGACCAGCCGAATCAATCATGTCATGGTCCCGCTTCGGTCGATCATGAATGAGGCGGCAGAGAGATACGAGTTCAGTTCCCCCTTCAAGAACATCAAACCACTTAAAGTTGGTCGGACAGATGCAGATCCATTTACTTTGGAAGAATTACAAAAACTCATAGAGCACGTGCGTCCTGACTACAAGAATTATCTGACAGTCCGTTTCTTCACCGGTATGCGTACCGGTGAAGTACATGGACTCAAGTGGAAACATGTAGATTTTAAACATCGACAAATCGTGGTTAGAGAGTCTTTTGTCGCAGGACAGCAAACCACCGCTAAGACCGATGGATCAACACGAGAGATTCAGATGTCGCAGCCAGTGTTTGATGCACTGAATCTGCAATCAAAAGTGACGTGCGATATTGATTACGTGTTCGCCAACAAGTCAGGCAACCCACTATCCGTGCACAACGTCACAAAACGGATCTGGTATCCATTGCTAAAACGCCTTGGCATACCACTCCGAAGGCCCTACCAGACCCGCCATACTGCAGCCACGCTGTGGCTCGCCGCAGGCGAAAATCCAGAGTGGATTGCCCGGCAGATGGGCCACAGCACTACAGAGATGCTGTTTCACATCTATTCCTGGTATGTCCCCAACCTGACACGCCAGGATGGTTCAGCGTTTGAATCACTGCTGAAGCGCACACTGAACAAATAACTCGCACATTCCCTCATTCATCAGCCCTACAGCACTTTCAGTAAAAAGCGACTGCTATCCAATGGCTAACCAGTCAAGGCTCTCAAGTCACTCTCTCAATGAACTTGTGCTGTGTCCCTACACAACAGTCAGGACATGTTCGTTTCGTTACGAACGCCATACCCCAGAGACAACACTGTTGTATCAGCTGGTGGAGCGCCACTGGCATGAGTTCCAAGCTATGCTATCCGCACAGGGCAAACAATTGCCTGGTTATGTTGTTCGAGAGTTTGATGACTATCTGAAGTGTGGCCGCCTGGAACATGGGTTTCTACGAGTTCGCTGTGATAACTGCCATCACGAGAAGCTCGTAGCATTCAGCTGTAAACGCCGTGGGTTCTGTCCGTCTTGTGGCGCGCGACGGATGGTGGACAGTGCTGCACACCTGGTAGATGAGGTCCTACCCAAACGACCAATTCGGCAATGGGTGCTTAGTGTTCCGTATCCGCTACGCTACCTGTTCGCGACCAACCCGAAGGTCATGAGCCAGGTGCTCACGATCGTGCATCGCGTGATCAGTACGTTCTTGATCAAGCGGGCTTGCATGACGGTCAAGTCAGGTGCGCAAAGTGGTGCGGTTACACTGATTCAGCGCTTCGGCTCAGCCCTTAATTTGAATCCTCACTTTCACATGCTTTACCTGAACGGCGTCTACGACGCTAATGGTTACTTCTGGCCCGTTAAACCACCAACTTGTGAAGACCTGGATGTCATTGCTCATACAATTGCCATACGCGTCTCGCGGTTTCTCGAGAAAGCAGGATACCTGGTACGCGATCGGAAGGCCGCCCCGCAGAGTCCGAGTACCTGGATCTGCTGCAAGAGGAGGAAGATGCCATGGGCGCGATAGTCGGTGCGTCCATTACTTATCGCCTGGCATTCGGCCCTAATGCAGGGCGGAAAGCGCTAACGTTACACACAGTTCCTGTCAGAACCGAACCGAGAAAGCGCGACGACCTGGTAACCAAACAATCTGGCTTTTCTCTTCATGCGGGTATCGCCTGCAAGTCCAATCAGCGCAAGAAGCTCGAGCGCTTATGCCGCTACATCACGCGACCAGCCATCGCTGAGAGACGATTGTCTTTGGCCAACAATGGCAACGTCGTTATCGCGCTAAAAACGCCTTACGATGATGGTACTACTCACGTCGTGCTCAGCCCAATGGAATTCATGGGCCGCCTGGCAGCGCTGGTGCCCAAACCACGGGTCAAGCTCACGGGGACGCCCAGTCGCGGTTTCATGGTGTGTTCTCTCCCAACAGCAAACTGCGTGAGTACGTTGTTCCGCAGAAATCGGTAGAAGAACAAGAGAACCCGAAACCAAAGGCCTACTCGATGACCTGGGCGCAGCGTCTCAAGCGCGTTTTTGCCATTGATATAGAGAAGTGTGACAAGTGTGGCGGGCCGGTTCGGATCATTGCGTCCATTGAGGACCCTGACGTCATTGAGAAGATCCTGAAGCACCTGGGACTGGATCGGCCAGTAGATCCACAAAACCGCTCACCGCCAGCAGACCTGGCCGACCAACAAACGACGCTATTCTGAAGGCCAGCACATCGATTACATAACGGTGAGGGTCGCGATCGACCAGAGACTGATTCTAGAGGCAATTCGCCGGATTTCTGATGCCCAACTCATTCAGCTCGTGAAGGAATCTGCGGAAAGAGGGGATTACGGACAACTCCCAGGGATGGCGATACTTTTCTGAATGATGAAAAAGGGTGTTTATTCTTACTAACCGCGGCCGTCGTCAAACAGGATTGATTCGCCCGCTCCGACATCATCGAACACCTGTGGCAGCGAGCATCCGGTACATTTTTCTTCTGATGTTTCGCCTGTCGTCCGTTTGATCACCAGCCTGTCTTCTGCAAACAGTGTCAAACTGCCATCCCGGACGGGCAGGTCGATAACTTCGGTCGCTGGCTTGTCGTCCCGCTTCAGGGTGAGCAGGGTTCCAGGTGCCAGGTAGGTTGTCTTCTTTATCTCTACGTCAGCTCGCTGGTCTGACACGTCGCGTACACGCCACTTCCTGTGTGCACCGCGCGCGTCAGTCAACTTGACGATGTCACCGGGCACAAGCAGACCCAACCACCTGGCGTCGACGCGGGCGCAGGGAAGACTTTCGGGTAGCACTCCATCGTGACTGATCAGCGACAGTCTTGCAGGTTGCGTGACGTGCCCCGTGGGATCACGTACCGGTTTCAGGCGACGCGCTGACAGATGCTGGTGGATATCACTCGTGCGAAGTTTTGGTCCTGCCAGGTCCATCTGGATTCGGCAGGGCCGGTCGAGCGCTTTTTTTGCCTGGTTGAGGTGATCTATCATTCGTGCCCAGGCGGATGCATCGTCGTGTGCACAGTATATCCGCATACAGTCCATACCCGCCGCAACCAGGTCATGCACAAGTTGGTAGTCGCTGGCCGCGTCTCTCGGCATGGTGACCATGATTCTGACGTTGCGGTTGTTGGGCCTGGTTCCCAGTAACCGGGTTGTGTGGCTGTCGAGCAGATGCTTTGCCGATTCGCTGTCCAGTTCAAAACTCTTTGCTGACGGGACGGGTTCGCCGGCGAGATAGCCCAGCGTTTCGAGTACACGGTCTATCGTCCAGAGAACGTTTGCCTCTGCCCGGCCGAGTGACGAAAGTCCAAGGTCGGTGAGACGTTGCTGTATCGGCCTGAGGTCCTGACGCCGCAGGCTGAGATAGTGCAGGAGATTTTTTGCACTGTCTGTGAATGCGGGGTCAAGCACTGGCAGTAAATGCTCGTACTGCGCGGCAAAATCCTGCATCTCGCTTCGCATCCGGAAAAGCGATTCCGCCAGCTTTTTCGCCTCGACCTGTTTTCTGCTGTCCACTCCTGATCCTGACGCCAGATTTTAGACAGACCTTAGACCAGGCGCCGGTTCTTTCCATTGACCGGTCTCATGTAAACTTCAGTATTTCCGCAAATCAGTGGAGAGAGGTACGTTGGACGTAAAGATTGACAGCCTGGCGGCTTCTGATGTCCAGGAACTGTTGTCGGACCACCTGGCGGACATGGCACGGCACTCGCCGCCAGAGAGCATTCACGCGCTGGACGTGACCGGACTCGCGCGACCTGAGGTGACATTCTGGACCGCGCGCGAAGCAGGTGAACTGCTTGGGTGTGCCGCACTCAGGGAACTGAGTATTCATGAGGGGGAGGTGAAATCCATGCGGACGTCGAGCCACCACCTGAGAAAAGGTGTGGCAAGCACGTTGTTGTCTCACCTCGTCGCCACGGCCGAGGCTCGTGGCTACCGGCGGCTCTTTCTGGAGACAGGCTCCATGGCAGCTTTTGCGCCTGCCAGGGAACTGTATCTTCGCTTCGGTTTTGAATACTGTGAGCCTTTTGCGGACTACGTACTGGATCCATACAGCGTCTTCATGTCCAAATCCCGATGACCCTGTGTTTGTGATCAGGCAAAGCCAGGCTGCAACGATCCACAACGGTATGGAAAATGCCCTGATGTCAGGCTGGGTCTGTGGCCTGCATTGTGGTGCTGGCAGCAAGACCGCGTGGAATGGCGGTGAGAGAATCAGTTGGCAGCCCGCACTACACTCTTACTAATAGCCCGGGATTGACTTAAGATCGTCGTGACTACCCGCCAGAACAACAAGGAGTGTTGGAAATGGCCGTTAAGCCCCTGATTATTCTCGTCCACGGTATGGGTGTATACCCAAAGCCAGGCCCTGGTGTCGAAGGATTCACCCATGAATTCATCAGCGCTGCAAACAAAACCCTGAACAGCTTCACCGGGTTCAAATCCAAGAAGATCGAAAAGCTCGCCCAGGTTGAAGAGATCAACTACGACAGTTTCTTCAACAAAGTGCGCACCGACATCGCTGATCGCGCGGGTACAATTACGGATGCCCTGACCGGGGTCTCTGGCATTGATGCTGTGGGGTCCTTGCCGGCCATCGCCTTCAAGCTTGCAGCGCTCGAGCAAAAATTCAAGGACGATGATTTCTTTTACACGCACGTACTGGACGTCGTTCTATATGCCAGCATCCTTGGCGGCCGTGTGCGCACCGATGTCGCCGAACAATTCACCAGACTGATCGAGAAGTATCCCGAGTCACCGATCACCGTCGTCGCGCACTCACTCGGTACGGCCGTCATTCATGACACCCTTGCCAAACTCTACACGGGTGATTTTGATGCGCTCGGCAGCGTTGCCAGCCTTGACAGGCTGACCCATCGCATCCGGTCACTGTGGATGCTCGCTAACGTGTCCAAACTGGTGAATGCGGTGACCGGCTTGCTGGACCCTCAAAAGTCGGCGGTCAAGCCAACGCCTGAAGGCTGTACCTCAAAAATGCGTACCGTTCGCCACAAACTCGACCCTTTCACGTGGATCGAGACATTCGATCCGGCGAATGACGGCGGGTGGATCTCGCAAGATGAGTACCAGGTCAACTTCAAGTCCATCGTGACCAGTGCGATCACTGACTTCAATACGCACAGCTTTGCGGAGTATGTAAAGAGCCCACAAGTCGGCCCGCGCCTCCTCTCCGAGTTATTCCTGGACTTCAGGCCATCGCCAGATGAACTGAACAGTTATGAAGAGAATCGGATCAAGGCCACGATCCCTGGCGCGTACGAGGCCATGGAAGAAGCGCTGCATGATATCGACGTGAGCAAGCCTGCCACCATCACAACATTCGTTGAGACTGCGATGAACTTTCACAAAACAGTGAAAGCCATGCAGGAGGAACTTGACGGTAAACTGGACGGGTAGCACAAGGAGTGCGAGAACATGTTGAAATGGATAACCCCGGTAATTTTTGCACTCATCGCGACATCGAGCTTCGCGGCTGAAGAGGCTACGTTTGATTGCGGTATCAAGTCCGAACACGAGTCCACACGCTTCAAGCCGATACAGCAAAGCGCGACGGCGTTAGGCAAGCGGCTTTGCCAGGATCTGCTGGTATTCAAAGCGACGCAGGCTGAACTGAATACGGATAAGAATCTCGCTGAATTTGGCAATCTGGTCGCAACCGAAATGCAAACCCGGTTTGGTGAATATTTCGATGCGAGCAAACTGAAAGCGCAAACGGATTTTTTCCAGGAAAAGATCTCGGCGGTGCGGATTCAGGCCTATTCCCTGCCCGATCTTGAAGCCAGCTACGACATGCCGAATGCGGAACTTCACTTCTCAGGCAGTCGCGCCGCTGAATACCTGACTACCGCCGAGGGCGATTGCCAGGCCAGGTTCAATGCCGGGTGTTCACTGGTGTTTGATGACTTCGCCAAGTCGATTGCGCCCTACAAGACCGCCTATCGCGCCGTCACGGCTAACGAGGCCAGCAGGAAGCTCAATGCGCTGACACTTGAATGGGACCGCTTTCTTTCCGATGCGCGCCCGATGAACACCGCCGGTTTGCTTGTTACCTCCTTGATGGAACGCGATCACCTTGAACAGGACTATCTGGTGGGGCCACCACACCGGCAGTGGATCGCGCTGCAGCCTACGCTCGTTTACGAATACATGAACGATGCCGCTGATGGCGAGCAGCAAAAAGCCACTATCGGTATTGAGTGGCTTGGCGTTAACTACTGGGACAAGAAGGTACCGATTGGCGTCTCCGTAATGTCTGTCTATGCGGATCGCGCAAGTGCACCGGACGTTGGCACCGGCATTAATATTGTCCTCTACAACACGTACTCGATTGGCTACATGTGGCACGGCGATCTGGGTGCGATTTATGTCTCCGTCGATGTGATGAAGCTGTTTCAGAACAAAGACAAACTACTCGAAGACTTCAAGGCAAAAATGAAGCCCTGATCGTTAACGGGAAATCCGGGATGGCTCTGCCCAGTCGCAATCCACGCGGTCTGCCTGGACCCGCGCTCGCGGTTTATCGCGCGACCGCGCAAACTCGCCAGGCTGATCTTCTACTCACCGTGGTGAAGGACAGCACTGCAACACTCATGTTATTCGCCTTTATTGCAGGTTTCAGTGAGAGATTGATTCCGGAATTTTTGGGGAAATTGGAAGAGAATCAAACAAATGATGGGTAGTGCAATGACGGCTTCTTCAAGCCGAAAGCGGACGCCAATCGTAAGCAATTGGTCGGAGGTTCAAGTCCTCTTTCCTACACCATATATATAAATAACTTACGAGGCATAAAGATGTGACAGGTCAATAAGTGCTGGACGCACCACACGTTGGCCGCACGCTTTTAAATAGATTCACCAAGAGCGGAGATTTTTTTCCGTGCGACCTCTTTCTCGTAACTCTTTATGATCTCGGTTTTTAACCTGGCTATTTTCTTTGGGCTCTTCAAATCGGACTTATAGTCAAAGATCTCATCGCCGTCGCCATCACTGTCCCCGTTGGTTGCTTTTACCTCATAGTTCAAATCGATGACTATAGTACGCAAGACTTCGTTAACTGCGTTCATGAAAGCATCGACTTTGGCCTCATCGAATAACTTTTTCGGGTCCTTCGAGTAAACTGCCGCCGTTGGGTCTTTAGTAATCAGTTCAGACAACACCGACAACAAGAAGAATCGGGTAAGAACATATCTCGCCATTGGACGAGACAAGCGGTCTACAGTCACCCAATAAGCCTTAGACTCGCAACTAAATCAATAACTTATCGGTGCGTCCGTTGCTAACCATGCACCACAGAGCACAACCGTGCATAACTGTGTCCCGCAAAACTCCCGCATGGCTTTCGGCCATTTTCGCACATAGCCTCGGGGCAGCGCCTCTCTGACCTAAACCGTGAATGGCGATACTGCGATCGACACTGAGGGGTAAGGCTGTTTGTCACAACTACATAGTGACACTCGATCTTGCCATCCAATGCCTTCCAGGACGACTTCTGGCCCGTTGGCCCATTTCAGTACCAGCGACACCAGCCCGAAAACACGCTTCTTTATCGATTGGTAAAAGAACACTGGCCTCAGTTTCAGAACATGTTGGCAGAGCAGGGTAGGGGGTTGCCCGGTTATGTTGTCAGGGAGTTCGACGATTACCTGAAGTGCGGTCGCCTCGAGCATGGTTTTCTGCGCGTTCGATGTGAGTCCTGTCACGATGAGAAGCTGGTAGCGTTAAGTTGTAAGAGACGTGGCTTCTGCCCTTCTTGTGGCGCCAGGCGGATGGTTGATAGTGCTGCACACTTGGTGGACGAGGTGCTTCCGAAGCGACCGATTCGGCAATGGGTGTTGAGTGTACCGTTTCCTCTGCGCTACCTGTTTGCGACCAATCCGAAGGTGATGAGTCGTGTATTGACGATTGTCCACCGGGTGATAAGCACTTTTCTGATCAAGCGATCTGGAAGGGCGGTCAAGTCAGGCACGCAAAGCGGCGGGGTAACATTGATCCAGAGATTCGGCTCAGCTCTAAATTTAAATTTGCACTTTCATATGCTCTACCTGGGCGGTGTTTATGACAACAAAGGCTACTTCTGGCCAGTGAAACCACCGACGAAGGAAGACCTGGATTACATCACTCATGTGATTGCTAAACGGGTCTCCCGATTCCTGGAGCGAGAAGGGTACTTGTACAGGGACGCTGAGTCAGAGTACCTCGACCTTGTACCAGACGAAGAAGACGCCATGCAGGGCATACTCGGTGCATCGATCACTTACCGCTTGGCCTTTGGTCCGAATGCCGGTCGGAAAGCCCTGATCCTGCAGGCAATACCTGCCAGTAATTCTCGGCAGCAATCGAGTGAGCTGGTGAGCAAACAGAGTGGTTTTTCTCTGCATGCTGGTGTTGCCTGTAAATCCAATCAAAGGAAGAAGCTTGAGCGCTTGTGCCGGTATATCACAAGGCCCGCGATTGCGGAGCAAAGGCTATCGTTAGCGAGCAATGGCAATGTGGTAGTTGCCTTGAAGACACCCTACGACGACGGCACTTCTCATGTTGTGTTGAGCCCGATGGAATTCATGGGTCGTCTGGCTGCACTGGTTCCGAGACCAAGGGTTAACCTGACGCGATTTCATGGCGTTTTCTCCCCTAACAGCAAGTTGCGTGAATTTGTCGTGCCAACAAAGCCTGTGGATGATCTAGAGACGAAGGATCAGTCTGGGTACAAGGCCTATTCGATGACGTGGGCGCAGCGACTGAAGCGGGTCTTCGCTATCGAGATTGAGAAGTGTGAGCAGTGCGGTGGCAAGGTAAAGATCATAGCCTGCATTGAAGATTCGGAAGTGATTCAAAAGATTCTGAAACATCTGGGGCTGGATGAAGCATCCCAGACCAGAAACCGTTCACCACCCGTTGGTTTGTTCAGTGATTCGGGACAACTTTTCTGACATTAACTGCCGTTGATGGGGATTGGCTCGGACCGAGCAGTGGAAAATCACAAGTCAGGTCTGGTATTCCGGTAACCTGTCCCTCTTTGAAAGCTAAATATTGCTAGGTTTCGCAGAAAGCTACTAGTTTGAGCGGTGCATCTCTGAGACTTGTACTCGTGAAATTGCAGGAAAACGTGGTTAATTCTTCTTATACCCACGTCTGATACCGCCATACCGGCAAATTGTTTACGCCAACGGTAGAACGTCTGCTCGGTGACGTTGTACTTCTTGCAGACATCGCGAATCGCGATACCCGTCTCAGCTTCCTGCAGAATCTTCACGATCTGCTCTTCAGTAAATCGCTTCTTCATGGGGGGTTCCTCCAAATCCAGGGAAACCCTAACATAGGAACTGGCTCAATTATGAGGGGGCGATCCAGATTCACTGCGTAGCCACGGACTTCAGGCGAAAGCAATATTCAGGTTTCAGACAGCTGACTTGATGTGTAGGATCAGAGAATGATTCTCATAAACCAAACAGGTGCACAACGATGAAATTCGGAACATTCCTCCTGTCGATCGCGGTACTGGCAGCGGGCAGCGTCAACGCCGAGCAGATTGAGCCCAGCTGCCTGACGAGTTTCGATGTCAAGGACCGGGTTTTCGCGACTGAAAATCAGTCGATCAGTTGCGAGCTTGTCGAGCAGTCTCGCACCAACATGTTTCTGCAACTGGAGGCAATCGAGTCGTCGACAGACCTCGAGTTGCAGGCAGAGATCAATGCTTGGGAGCAACAATACGAAGCGGCTCTTGCCGCAGCAGGTGATGGCGGTGACTATGGGACCGCAGCGAAATTCGTCGTTAACAATTCAATGGCAACGATTGGGCTGATCGCCTGTGTCGAAACCGCCGGTGCCGGCTGTGCGTTGGCCGCAGTCGCTTTTGTCTGGGGTAAATACACGGCTATTGACGGCCTGGTGGAGGCACAGGAAGCGCGGGAAGAATTGCGGAAGCTGCGGAAAAAAGTCGACGGGCTGAGAAAAGTCGCCTTGCAGGGAAAGGACCTCAAGGCGGCCAGGGACCGGGTGATTTCTGATTTCAACAGTATGTGCGCAACCGTCAAACAGAATTGTTTGTAGAACGGCGCTTTCAAAAAAATCACTCGTCACGCGTCACCCGCCGCGCAGCAGCGACGCCGCGTGTCGCAGTGTAGAGAAGTAGCAATATGCCGAGCAGTACCAGGACCAGGCCGGGCCGGGTCCGCTCGGCTCGCAGCCTCGTTTGAGCCGTATCATCGAGCGCGAACAAAGGTTCCGACAGGCGTTCCCTTGCTTCGACGGAATCCGCAGATAGCTGACTTACCGCGGCGCTCTCAATAGCCTCGAAAAACGCACGCCAGACAGGGAAGAAGCGGCCATTGTCAAAAGCTGCTGCATTGTTCGGCGTGCAATCAGGCCGCAGCAAGAGACCCTGTATGTCCGGATCTAGCGCCATGTGCACAAGATTGGTGAATCCAGACTCATTCTCTCTT
Source organism: Pseudomonadota bacterium (assembly GCA_047947185.1). Classification (GTDB taxonomy): domain Bacteria; phylum Pseudomonadota; class Gammaproteobacteria; order Pseudomonadales; family Azotimanducaceae; genus JANQJA01. Next base: position 2,897,934 of record CP170502.1, on the reverse strand, counting down.
GGCACGCGCCACTGGACGATCAGTGGTCGAACTGTGTGAATCCGCACCGGTCCGCTGTTGAAAACAGCCCTTGGGTCATGATCAACGATAAAGGCTCTTTCATCGCCGCTGTCGGTAGCAAAATAGCGCTGCGCCTCGTCATAGACGAATGGCGTGTTGTGCAAACTGTAGGGTCCAGGTGGCACCAGGCGAGAACGAGAAACCTTCATGAACTGCTGATCCCCCAGTTCGGCGACGGGGATCGGCTTGAGACGAGATCGCAGTTCGCCCAGCCGATCATCGGTTATTCCCTGCGGCTTAAACCAGATACCCTCGTCACCTTCAAGCGATATCTCGACGTCCGCAGGGCCGGTCGTGAGCCGGACAGAACCGACACTGATGTGGTCGCGCATGACAGCACGCCAGTTGGCGAGCTCTGCCGTAGCGCAGGTCTGTAGCTGGCGGACGGTCTCGATCACAGCTGGCGCGCCCGGTCCATCGACGCTGACCTCGATGGTCTGCGGAAAAGAGAACTGTACGCCGGGTACAGTCACCGTCGAGCCTCCCGATGAAACGACAAGCTCGAGAGCAGCGATGCCGGCCGCTCCGGGCGTTGTACCCAGCTGCTCAATGGTGTCGGTCGGCACAACGACGTTCTGGGAGAGCGTTACAGGTGCTTGGCGAACGCCGTCAACAACAGCGGTCACCGTGGCCTCTGAGAAGCCCGTCGGCCAGGCCATCTTGAAGGCGATCGTGACGTTATCGGTAGCAATGTAGTAGCGCGGCCGTCCGACGATATGCGGTATTTCCTCGCTGCCAAGTTGCGATGCGTCATCCTTGATGTAGGAAGCAGGGACGATGAGATCTTCGCCAAAAATACGTGCTGGCTCCTCATCCAGAACCCAGCCAAACGTGCCGAGATCTGCGGCCAAGTAGCGCGTAATGCCGACCCACGCGTGTCCGGATGGCGTCCGCCTTGGATGTGCCTCCACTGTCATTGCCTGTACATTTCTTTCCAGCAGCAGACCTTTCAATACCGCGATCTCAACGCTTTCGATGAGCCAGCGTGGCTGTCGTTCATGCCACAGTGATCCTCGACTGAGGTCAACAGGCTTCTTGCCCAGAGACTCGACTACGAGTTCGGCAACAGTGCTGCTCGTGTCCGCCGCATCCCGCCGCCAGCCATTCTGCGGCGTACGCTCGAGCAGACCTTGCAGCACATCATCGACGTAGGCGGACGCGTCGACGGCGTTCATGCCGACCGCCTCGAGGTGCCGCAGCCAGTCGCTCAGGTCGGCGTCCCAATCGCTGGCAATGTCAGGATCGAAAACCGCCGGATAGGACTGGCTTTTGAGATATACACCGACAGGTGCCTGTGCAGGGAATACGATCAGCCAGACACCAACAGCAATTGCGATTGGCACAGCCAGAGCAAGTGCCGCGTTGCCCACACGACTCGACGTTGGCCGAATGCCCTCGCGCTTAAAAAATTCCCCACCGGTTGGCTCCCACCAGAAGGCCGCAAGGCAGAAGAGTCCGACGATGGCGCAGATCAGCAGGCCAACCGGTACCGACCAGAACGGTGTTACAAAATACGCGAGCAGTGAGTCGGCAATGTACTGCATCAGTCCAGCAATCCTTTGTCGCGAATGACAGCTAGTACTTCGGAACTGGTCATGTCGGCGTCGAGGACAGCGATACGCGCGCCATGAGCATTGACCGCTGTCCGCAGCTGTTCGATCCGGTTTTCCATGGCGACAGAGAGTTCGTAACGCGTCCACTCGGTTCGATCAATGAAGCCGCTGCTGGAGAGGTCCAGCATCAGACTCGCAGGATTCCGATCGCTTTCGCTCACAACCAGTGCCAGCCGAAGTTCGCCGCCATTGGCAGCCATGCGTTCCGCGAGTTTTTCGATGTTCTGCACCGACGTGCATAGTGGGTCCGCGATCAAAAAAGTCAGGCGACTCGTCTCATCGTCGCTAAACTGTTCTCTGTGAATACGGAATTTCGCATAACTTGACTGGATGCGATTCCTGATCGTGTCGGTCAGTACGGTCGCATCGGCGTCCGGTTGCACCTCATCGGCAAGTACTGCGGAGCTGGACGTCACGAGTTTTACTGAGCCGGTCAGACGCAGTCCGCGCGCAACAGCAGCGCCAAGGCGAGCGGCGAATTCAGATTTCCCGGTTCGGATATTGATGACATTGCCGCCATATCCGTACGCGCCTGTGCTTTGCCATAGAGGCGACGGGTGTTTGAGCGAACCGGAGTCATCAATGATAACGACCGACTCTTTGGTCTGGCTCAGCGAGCGCAGTCGCACTCTGGGCTTCTTGAACGGAAAGGTGTCAGGCGCGACCAGGCCGGCAAGGTCGGCCCAGATGACCGAGGCCAGCGAGTCATCCTGCAGGGCTGTGCGGGTGCCAAGCGGTATCCCGGCGTGTCGACCGGTTGCAGCCTCACCCGGGTTGGCACCCCACTCGCTGAGAACCGCTTCTACCGAGAAACCGGAAATCGCGACAGTTCTGAGTTCGCCGGATTTCTGCTTCTGGAGGATGCGCCGTAGGGCGCCGAAAAAGCCGGTCCAACGACGCACCAGCGGGCTAAGTACGATGAGCGTGAACACCAGCACCAGAATGGAAAGCGAGGCGACGCCGTAACGGCCGATAGTCGCCTGTTGCTTGCTGTACAAACTTCCCGTTCCGCTCGACATTTCTGTGACTCGACGCCATATCTCGAAACTCTGAAAGGAGGTCTCGAGCGGCAGCAACTTGACAGCGACCTGCTCAGTCAGATCTAGCGCTCGGATCGTGAGGGGCAGCGACTCATCCGGGTCGGGACTGCTGGGGTCCCGGTTAATACGGTAAGTAGCCAGTTCTTCGACCGGATCGTAGTCGACCGGAGCGGCAACATAGCCAGCGCTGACCTCAGGTTCTGGCAACGTGCTGCCAGGGCGTGCGCGAACGACGATATCGACAGACTGACGATTGTCAGCCTCTTCGACAGCGACGACCTGACCGTCTCGCTCCGTTACGAGGTCAGCACCTGAATGTCGTACAAGATCGATCAGGCGCGTAAAGCCCCAGCCGTCGACCCAGTTTCTGACATACGGGTCGACACCACGGTCAGGCTTATTGAGTGCCCCCGCGTCCAGAAAACAGCGGTCCAGCATGACAGGCGATCCAGCTGGATCGTTCAGGAATGTTGTCAACGCGTCACGTTCGACAAAGTCGCGCGCGAACGGGCTGTACCCGAACGTATGGATGCGGCTGCGCCCGTAGTGATGCTCCGTGTAGACCGTTTCGTCGCGGTCGTCGGTGGCAACGCTCGATGCGTCAAACCTGTCCGGTGCTGCCAATACCAGGTGCCGCTCGAGCGCACGTGGCCGGGAAGGACCAGTACCGCAAGTCGCTGTGTTCCCGGACACGCAGTTCATTTCGCTGTCGAATCCGCGGCCAAAGGCAGTTCTCTGGATAGAGCCCGCATTTGCGCTGAGGGCTGCCCACAACCTCGTCGGGTCGAGACTTTCCTGAACGACCTGTGCGCCGCGGCCCATCGATGTAGCGAATGCACTGACCGAGTCATAGGGCCCAGCCGTGCCGCTGCGAGCTGACGGCCCTTCAAGGAATCGCTTTATTTCGCCGGTGTTGACGAAACCCGTCGGTAACTCGACGACGACAACTTTTGCGCCAGAGGCAAAGAATGTCGTCAACAGGCGTCGCAGTCGAGGCGCATCGACCGACGGCAGATTGATTGAATCGATATCGGGTTGGAAAACAGCGGCGGCGAACAGCACCACTGTGGTGGCAGGTCGGGCGGTCGACTCCCAAGCCTCCGCACCGCCGTGATTGACGACAAAATTGGCCAGCTGCACCAGCGCATGACTCGCGAGATAAGGTTCGATCGAAGGCGAGCTGCCGAAATCGGCAGGTGCGGTGCTGAAACGGCTGTAGGTTGCAGTCGCGTCGGGACCGGTCATATCGAGTCGGTTCCCTGCCGGCGGTGCGGTCAGGTTAACGAGTGTCGTTGGCAAAAGACCGAAGTGATCAGCGGTGTAGTCGATAACACCGGCACTGGGATTGTTGGAGCCGCACGTCAGGAGGTCAGCCCGTTTTGCGATTGCTTCCACGACATCCTGTTGTTTCTTTACACCATCAGTTTCCGCCCTGGCGAGCAATCCGCGATCTGGGATGAAGTGCACCTGCTGTTCCCGCTGCACCAGCGTCGCTTGCTCATTGCCTGACAGATCGACAGCAGGATGCAGCCACGCGGGCGTCGCAGCAGTTTGGGCTGGCGGGCCGATGACAACCAGAGCTCTGCCCCGACCACCGACAACCCCAAGAAAATCAGTATTTGCACCAAGCCAGCTGAGGTCGTCGACCGACGGTTCGACTAGGATAATAGCCTTCGTTGTTTCGAGGCAGGTATTGAGGTCGGCCGATGTACGGGCGCCGGACCTGAGGTCGGCAATTCCGAAGCGGCAGTCGGGCCCGACGAGCGGTGCATTATCGAGATCCGCGAATGCTGATAAAAAGCTCGACGCGGAAGCGACGTCCAGCGTTTCAATGGCAGTCGGCGCGCGGCCGTCAGCCCCATACCAGGAGTCATCGCTTAGTCGTCCGGAGTTGCTTCCTTCTACAAGCGTCCCGGAAGGCACGGCGTGCTGTCGAAAATAGGTGGTCGCAATCGGGAAACGAACGTCCTCGTCTTCTATACTTAAAGTAGCTTCCAGTTCGAGACGAATCCAGCCATCGCAGCGGAATCTCGGCACAAGGAAATCGGCGGAAATGAGGTGGCTCGCGCGGAAGATGATCTGGATCTCCTCATCGCGCTCACCAGGCCGCACCAGGTCATCTCGAAACGCGCCGCGCCACTCCTCCGTCGACGGATAGCGCGTGGTCGTCAGATCCGTAACCCCGTCGCAGTTCACGCCGCCGAGGCTGCGAAACGTTCCCTGCAGCGAAAAATCCGGCGTTCCGTCCAATCCAGTCAGAGCCTGATCCCGCAGAGTCATTACGAACACGGTGTTCGCAGCCCAAATCTCAGACGCCACGTCATTGCGCGACTCGAGTCGGGCCGAGCGCCCGATCGACCGGCTCTCGGCAACAAACTGAGTGCTTAGCGGCACATCCTGGTCGAGGAGCAAGCCCAGCGTATGGCGTACGCCGGCTTCGACATTCGTGGCCCCACGGGGTATTACGCCCAGTTGGTCCTCTGTTTCCAGAAACAGCACGACGGCCGGGGTGCGGGTCCTGAACAGTAAGCCGCGGCGGTCGAGGGCCAGTTCGATACCGCAGGCAATATCGTTCAGTCGATTGAGAGCTGCGCTGCCGGCATCATCAAGGCCGCAGTCGGCCCTGTTCGCGATCCCGGCATATGATCTGATCGCGGCAGGGTCGAGCGGCAGATTGATACCCCGGTAACTACTATTGCCTGGCACCGGTGTGGGACAGCCGCTACCGCTGTCGAACAGGACAAAGCTCGCGCTGCCAACATCATCGAGTGCTGCGAGGTTCCCGGCCGCAACGTCCAACGCGCCGGCCTTGCAATCCACGACCGCGATAATGTGACGAGGCAGGCTGATTGGCAGCCTGCCGGTTTCGAGCCGCCAAAGCCCGATAGCCAACAGCGCGAGTGCGATAGAGCCAACGATCAGTCTGGGCCTCTTCGGCGTACTCAATCCATAGAGCAGCCCTGCGGCGGAAAGGGCGACGCCACCACTGACCAGAAAGTAGAGCAGAGCTTCCAGCATCGACGAATCGAATCCTTTCTAAAGCGTCGAGCGGGCTTTCTTGCGGAATGCCCGCACGGCAAAACTGGTTACTCGGCGCTTCAACAACTGCTCGGCGATTTCAGCGATCACTTTTCTCGCCAGCTTTTCGGCCTTTGCGTTATCTCCGGTCGTCTTGGCAAATTCCTGCTCCAGGCGCTGGGCCATCGGCTCGATCAGCGCATCACGGCTGTCTTCGACGTAGAGCCAGGCCCGTTCCAGTTCATCAGCGACGCTTTTGAGTAGATCGAAGTCATTGCTGCAATAGGGCAGGAAGCATTTTTCGAACTCCACCAGCGACATGACGCCGAGTTCCTTGCCGTCATTGCTTTGCTCGTCGTAGATAGCGTTCAATGACAGCAGGTAGTGATCGACCGGGTCGCTGCGGCTACGTTCTACCTCGGCAACAATCTTCTTCAGCGCGGTAGCCGCTGCCTTGTTGGTCCAGTTCTCGCCCGCAAGCCATTCAGTCATTGCCCGGTCGGATCCTGAACGGAAAATGAAATCGTCGTTTAGGTTCTCCAGTACCTTCTCAAACAGCAGGACTTCGCCGACCTGATCGGCGCTATCGGACAACTTGCGGATGACGCTGCCCCAGCGTCTGGCATCGCCTTTCGTCGTCAAGCCATTGTCCACCAGCGCTTTTCGATACGCCTCCTGCATTTCGGCATCGCCATTAATCATGGCCGCTACAGCCTGCATTTCATGGTCTCGATCGACGGGCCTCTCAAGTCCCCGGCATTTGTCGTAGACGTTCGGGTGCATCAGGATTTCGTAGGCGAGGTCCCTGATGGCATTTTCTTTACGGGCAATCTTGCCAGGATTGCTCGCCTGCGAGAAAGCGTCCTGAATTTTGTGACCGAGCGTTCGTACAGCAACGCTGATAAAGTGCGCCGCCCGAACCTGAATCTCCTCGGCGGCCAGACCTCGCTCATCGCCTTCGCGTCGTGCTTCGGCGTAGGCAGCATCGTACCAGTCACCGAGGGCGCGGCCATCAGGCCCGAAATTGCAGAGCTCAGAGAGCGTGTCCATCGCTCGTGTTACCTCTCGAGATGAGCCGCAATCTTCTGCGATTCGAATAACGTCCTGTAACAGCGTCATCGTTTCTGCCGACAGGTATTCCATGCCGGGCTTGCGACTGTATGGGTTGCCCCAGCAGCACAAGGTGACCAGCGCAGCACGTCGCAGCAACATCCAATCAACGTTTTTCTCCTTGATTCGACTGCCAAGGATGATGTCGGACAGTACGTTCAGGCTCGGGCTGCGCAGGCGGAACGACTGCCCGATGCGAGCGGCGAGCGGCGGGCTCAGGACGCGTGCAGACGCGTCGTAGCCGGGCGGGTTCATCGTCATGCAAACCACGACCGGTAGTTTGTACAGATCGCCACCCATGACAACCTGGCCTTCCTCGAGCAGCAATAACAGACTGTCGAGGACACCGTCTGAAAAGCGATTGATCTCATCGAGAAACAGGACGAACAGCTTGGGTTTTTCGGACTTGTCGAGCTGATAGTCCATTTCGAAGGTTTTGACGCCTTCTCTGTCAGACTCGTTCAGCGTGAGCGGCCGGTTCGTTATCTCGTCACGTTTGACGCGCCGCAGCAGTGGGGCCTTACGAATATCCGGTACAACTTTCTTTTCCGAGCCGGCGCCGTCGGTCTGGGTCAAGGACAAAACAATGTCATCTTCGACCAGGGCATCACGGGAAAACTCCTTGTTGCCCTGGACTTTCATCCAGGCACCGGCCGCAATGATCTCATTGCCCTCGGCCAGCTCGATCGCCTTGGCGACGCAGTGACTCTTGCCGCAGCCCCGCGGGCCATACAGGACAACGTGCTGACCGCGCTGAATCGACGCCTCGATAGTCTGGATCAGCCGGTTGCCGGTTTCGTAGAATCGGCCGTGATCGCTGCGTTCCGGATCGAGCAACTCCTGTGGCTCTGCGTTGATCCACTGCAACAAGCCATTGCGAAGACTGGCAACTATCGGGTTTTCAGACTTGCTCATGGTCCACCCCATTCGTTGAGCTTCGTGAGCAGCTCGGTTTTCTTCGCACCCGGCAGTGCGGCCGTATTGATACATTGCCCGACGTATTGAACGAGTCGGGGATTGCCAAGCCTGGCTTTCGCCTCTTCGCTGGGCTCCCGGCCGTCCAACATGCCTGCACAAAGTGCTTCAGCGTCTCGAATAATGCTGGCTTCTGCATCGTTGGCAGCAGCAGTGACCGTGATCGCGGATATCTCCCCAAAAATGGTATTCGCATCATCCGCTGACATCTTGCCCTCCATCACGGCGACTTCGAGCTCCGCCGCGATAAGATCCTTGAGTCGCATCTGCTCGTCGAACGACAGCCCGTCGAATAGCGGCGTGAGGCTCGCGATCGCGTCCTGAACGTCGAAGCCGTCATGCGCTGCGCCCGCAACCACTTTCTCCACTACTTCGGTGCGCGTGAGGCCACCACTGAAAATCGCGCCGAGCGGACCGAACAGGAACGTCGGGAAAACTGCATGATACTTCTGCTTGCGATACACCGTACGCCGGTCAAGTCCCGGTACCACCTCGCCCCGCGAGTCGTCGATGACATTGTGGATATCATCCAGCGTCGGTGCCTCATTCGCCGGCACCTCGAAATTGAGTTCAGTGTAGTCGCTGATATCGAAACTGGGTGGTGTGGCTGGCGCCGCCGCTTGCAGCGCTGCCTGCCGATCCAGTTCATCCTGGCGCTCCTGCTGTTCGGCGGCATTCAGCGCGTTCACGGCGGTGTCGAATTTCCCATCCAGCGACTGGATGGCGTCCAGTTGCTCTTGAGTCAGATCGCCTTCGCAGCCCAGCTTGTTGAGGCGCTCGGGAACCAGTACTGACGGGCGGTCTCTCAGCCGCGCCAGATTCTGCTCGTTGCTGAGTCCAATGTAGTACTCCATGTCTGCTGCGATGCCCTCGCTGCAGTTGGGTACGTCCACTACGCGAACGTCCTCCGTATGGACTACCTCGACGAACCAGCGGCTGGTTTCACCACGAATGAAAACATTGGCAGCACCAAGTACAAGCAGTGCCAGCAGCAGAGCCTTGCGTATCCAGGCCCGCAAAAACCAGCCATTCAGCTTGCGGACGCCGTATTTCTTCGCGCTCCAGGTGCCAGCGGCAAGGCTGGCCCAGGCGAGTACCAGCAGTCCCGCAATCTTCCAGTACCACGCCCAGTCGGCATAATTGCCACTGAACACGGCGACAGGCAGCGCCAGCAGCAAGACGACCAGTAACGAGACCAGCAAGGTGTCGAGGTTTCTGAGATTCGCGAATATCCCCACGTGTCGTCCCCTCAGGCGTCAATCGAACGCAGGCATTCAGCTGCTTCAGGTTCAGTGGTGGCAAGCCTTTTCTGCAGGATGGGCAGTACCTGATTGATGTTGTTGCGCGTATTTGGATCGACGCCATTCAACAGTTCTTTGACGTCCGCGCAGGAGACATCCTGGTTGATCAATCGCTCAAGTTGCTCCATGCTACCGGCACCAAGCTTGTCATCCATCGCATCCCTGATCGCCTCCTCGAATCCTTCTTCCGGCGTCCGCGAACCGCTGAGCACGTCTGCCAGGATGCCGGTGACATTTTCATTGCCATCGAAAAGTTCGCCAGTCTGCTTACGCAGCCATTGTTTTTCGGCGTACGACAAATCTTCGCCTTTCGAGGCCTTATCGATAATCGAACCCATTTTCTCAATGTCTTCGTCGGTAGTGGTACCGCCCGTGAAACTCTGCAGGAATTTAGCGGCGACTAAGCCACAGAGGCCACCCGATGCCGCGTAGCAGACTCCGGCAACCATCATCATGCCTATCATATCCTGCTCGGGCGAGTCCCCGACCGGCGTGCCGTCGCTAGTTTCAGGCTTCGGGAATACGTTAGGGTCCGTCAGCACATCCAGATCGACCTCGCGCAACCCTTCCAGTCGCGATTCGACAACTTCCTGGTTGGCCCTGTAGGCATCCAGGTTGGCGCGCAACTGCTCTGCCTCCTGCATTGCTGCATCCAGCTCTGCCTGTTTGGCAGCGGCCGCCGCCGCATCGCCAGCCTGCACCTGTTTTTGTTCTTCTAACAGGGCAAGCAGTTTTTCCTCGAGGCGGCTGACCTCAGCTTGCTGTGCGGCTCGGATGTTGTCGTCGCGCTGGGCAAGAATTGCCAGAATCTCGGAATTCGCCCGCTGGCCGACCGCTTCTGCGCTGCGACTTTCGAACGTCGCCTGGTGCATCGCGACGATGGCCTGCAGCGCCTCAATCTGCGCAGTTTCTGCGACACACTCGTCGTCATTTCCGCAGCCAACCACCAGCATTGCGGTGGTTGCCATGACCATTACGCCTCTTACTCTTTCCATCTAAAGCTCCTTTGAAGCTCCTTGGTGAAGTCGCGCTACGTTTCGTAGTTTTCTGTCACCTCGGCTGTTCCCGGACGATTTTGATGCCGAACACCAGCACCCGCTTGCCATTACTGTCGATCTGCCGAAGAACGCGAACCGGACCGTCCGGGCTACCGGGCCCGGCGACGGTGCCAGGTTTGGTGAATCGACCTTCGGTCACCATGCAAAGACGTGACGGAAAGCTCACGACCAATTCGTCGCCAGGCGCGACCTTCAGTACATCGCTGCAAGCGGCGTTATTGCGCAATGGCCGCAGACCAAATCGCACGTCCGAGACCCGGTACTGCTCATTCTTGATATTCTTGTGATTGTGGTAGGTCCGCTTGCACTTTCTGCTCCAAAAGGGCCCGCTGCAACTCTCACCTTTGTCTTGCCGACCGTTCTGCCACCAGGAAACCGGCGTGAATTCGCTCGGTCCACGACTTGTTGCGGTTAGCTTGTCGCCTACATCCAGGGTCGGCATCGTGTCGTCATCGATTTGCAGTGAAAAGGTATAGTCATTGCCATTCAGCTGGCCCCTGGCGGAAACGTAGACGCTTCCATTCCACTCGACTGAGTTGTCGAATTCTGCGACGGCACCTAGGCCGAGCAGCAGTCCGGTTGTCAGCCACGCCTTATTCACAAAAACCATCGGGTGGTTGCTCCTCTGTCTCTTCCCACTCGTCGAGACTTTCTATCGTCACGGTGAAGGTCGTGATCGGTGTCCAGGACTCGGTTGCTTCGGCCAGAAACTGCGCGTCCACAGCGTCGCTTACCCGTACTCGCGTTTCGCCACAAATCGTCAACGGATCATTACTGTTGTTTACGAGTGACTCGGCCCTGCTCTCGGCATCGTCACCGCAACCTCCTTTGCCGCTGTAGAACGTGAACGCGTTGAGCAACGATTCCGCGCTGCGCTCGACTACAGTCGCGGTTACCTCCTGGTCGAATTCCGCGTGCGTGAGGGTTTCTACCAGGGTCCCGAGAAAAACGATCTCGTCTGTTTTCGCTGCGATAAGCGCTTCCGACTTACCAGTCAGGATATAGTCACCGCTGTCGATACGAGCGTCGAGCCACATCGGGTCGGCTGTTGTCCTGAACTCCAGCACGACCGGAAAAACGCTGTCTTCACACGCCCAGTCAATATTCTGGGCGTATGCGCTTGCTGCGCAAAAGAGGCACAGCCAGCTGCCGGCGAAAACCCGACGTCCGTTGTCGTTTCCGCTTACGGGAATATCGCTCACGAATTCACTCCGTATCGCTCGTTGACTAGGTGAACAAGATTTGCGCGCCGCATACCGCCCCTTTTTCGCTATAGCGAACAGCGCAGAACCGATATGGAGCATATTCTTATTCTTCTAAGCCTCAGAATGTACAGTCAAAATCCGCAGAAATCCACCGGAGTTCAGCGTTGCAATATCTCATCTTTCGCAAAAATCCACCGGTTCCAGACTGCGCTTGTCAACGGCCATTAATTTTGACCCCCCATATTGCCTCATCTAAAAAGGCGCATTGCCTCACCTAAAATCGCACTGAGTCGGGGTTGTTGCCTCATCTAAAATCACACCCGCGGATCAGATCGTGGGGTATGGAAAGGATGGGGAAGATAATGGATCTACAATCCAGAAGAGCATTGATTGCGCGAATGGCAGACTGTTACCGGTCTGGATCGAAAGATGAAAGCGGCGAATACTGAATGAGGTGCAAAGCATCTGTGAGTACGACCGTAAACATGCCATCAGGCTGTTGAATCGAAAGCCCCAAAGGACAGCGGTTGCAGGCAGGAAGCGTCAGCGAAAATATGGTGAGGACGTCGAGCAAGCACTCATCCAGCTCTGGTACGCGGCAAATCAAATCTGCTCGAAGCGACTGGTCCCGTTACTACCGGCGCTGATCGCCAATCTTGAAAGACATCAGCACATTGAGTTGAGAGCTGAAGTCAGGATGGCTTTGTTGGGAATTAGTCCGGCGTCGGTGGATCGTCGGTTGCGGTCTGAGCGCAAACGGCTCGGAAAATCCGTCTCAACAACGCGGGCTGGCGATCTGCTAAAGCACCAGATTCGGATACGCACGTTTGCTGATTGGGACGATGCGACACCCGGCTTCTTCGAGGCGGACCTGGTGGCGCACTGCGGGGGAGACACAAGAGGGTCTTACCTGAACACGCTGGTGCTCATCGACGTCCCAACAGGCTGGCTGGAGTTTTTGCCATTGCTTCAGAAGTCCGGCGGTTACGTGATCGAAGGGTTGAACGTGGCCCGACGTTTGCTGCCGTTTCCCCTTCTCGGATTGGATACCGATAACGGCAGCGAATTTATCAACCAGGAGGTCATTGGATATTGCCAGAAGGGAGACATCACGTTCACACGCAGCCGTGCTTACAAGAAGAATGATCAAGCGTATGTGGAAGAGAAGAACGGTTCCGTTGTGCGTCGCATGATCGGCTATGACAGATATGAGGGCCGAGAGGCGTGGCGAACACTGGGTGAGTTATATCGGCAGCTACGTCTGTACGTAAACTACTTTCAACCCTCACTTAAATTGTTGGAGAAGAAGCGCGATGGTTCTCACGTGTCGCGTCGATATGAAGTAGCGAAGACTGCCTATCAGCGGATACTTGAATCTGATATCGAGAAATCAATCAAACGTAAGCTGACCAGTCAATATGAGATGTTGGATGCGGTCGATCTTCTATGCAGAATTCAATCTCTACAGGCAAGACTTCGGAGCCACGCTGTTGCCGTATCGAGCACACCACCCCAGGAAGATACCCTTGACAAGATTCAACACTTCTCAAGACAGGGCAAGAAGGACGGGCGTAAGGGCCCGCATCATTGGCGAACTCGAAGGGATCCCTTTGAGGATGTTAAGGACCTTATTGATTGCTGGCTCACTGAGGACCCGCACCGTCCTGCGGCAAGTGTTCTTCGCGAATTGATTGAGCGGAACCCGGATCGGTTTCGACAAGGCCATACCCGCAGCATTCAGCGTCGCGTCAACGAGTGGCGTGAAAACAATGCGGACAAGATGACAACATTGGACCACGTGATGCTTGAATCGGACGAGCGGGAGACCACTGAACTGTAGGCTGCCTTTCATCTCTTCGCTACAGGCACCTCAAAGAGGCCCCCATAGTGGACACTCCTTGACCCGCGCCACGCTACAGGCGAAAGTTCACGATGTGATCAAAGCCATCGAAAAACCGACGGATGGACCAGAGATCAAGCAATTGGGAATTTGGAGGCGACAACTATTTAGAGTGACCTTTTTAGATGAGGCAATATGGGGGGTCAAAATTAATGGCCGTTGACATTTTGGTGTCACCTCTTTTGAGAGTGCCTTGCTATAGGTCGACAGTGCGGCTTTGGCGGCGGCGTACGCGATCGTGGATTCAGGCAAAGGCAGAATACGCTGGATTGACGTGACGTGGACGATAACGCCGGAACGCTGATCGAGCATTGATGGCAGCAATAAACGATCAAGGCGAACGGCTGACATCAGGTTGTCATTCAACTCTATTAGCCAGCACATATCATCGAGTGCCGCGAATCCTCCAGAAGGTGAACTCGACCCGCCGACCACGTTGATCAGGATATCGACGCCAACGAAGTGCTCGAGCACCGCCTGCGAGATCACCCCCGTTCCCTCTTCTGCCGACACGTCGGCAGTCACGTAGATCACACCATCAAGGGCCAATGCTGGTTTTGAGCGCGCGGCAACGATAACGCGTGCGCCCTCATGGACAAGCGCCTCGACAGTTGCCGCGCCGACGCCTTTGGTTCCACCGGTCACCAGCACCCGTTTGTCCGTCAGTTGCAGATCGAGGCTCATGGCGCGATCTCGAGGTAGCCGATTTTTCCGCGTTTCAACTCAAACGAAAAACGCAATTCCACAGGACTGCACGGGAAGTTCCCATCAAGGCGACTCGATACGATGTGACGTCCGTGTTTTTCTTCGACTCGCAATGGCGCGACCGTGTAGTCGTACCGTAAGCGCTCGGCAATCGACGCATTGCAAGACACGAGAGGATACGCTGGAGACTCAGGCGCCTGGTTTGCGGGTGTATTGTTCCAACTTTGCTGGATCAACCTGCCAGGGTAGCAGTGCCTGCAATTCTTCTGTGGTGGTGAAGATTGGCAACTGCGTGAACAGATGTTTCAGATAGGCGTAGGTGTTGAGGCCGTTGGCCCTCGCCGTTTCAATCAGGCTATAAAGCGCGGCACTGGCCTCGGCACCGTCAACGCTCTGACTGAACAGCCAGTTCTTGCGACCCAGGGCAAATGGCCGGATGGCGTTCTCCACCCGGTTGTTGTCGATATTGAGCCGGCCATCATCCAGGTAGATGATTAGTCTGGGCCATTCCTTCAGCAAATAACTCACGGCCTTGCCTAACAGACTTTGTGGCGGTACATCCTGCTTTGTCGCCCAGGCGTGGATCTTGTCCAGCTGCGGTTTTGCCTTGGCCTGGCGTTGCTCGGTGCGTACCTCAGCCGGTAGATCTTCCCAACTGCGTTCCAGCGCGTACAGCTTGTTGATCCACGCCAGCACCTGGGTCAGCCGAGCAGAGGGTTTTCCTTTTGGTTGCGCCTGCTGCGCCTTGATGAAGCGCCGCCGCGCATGCGCCCAACAACCCAGGCCGGTGATGCCGGGGGTATCCAGGATGCGGCGGTAAGCCGTATAGCCATCGGTCTGCAGGTAACCCTGGTAACCATCAAGCAACTTGATCGGCACGCTACTACTGCGGCCTGGATCATAGTGATAGCGGATCACCGGTTGGGTCGGTGGGCCACCCCGCATCACCCACATCCAGCTCTGGCTGCGAGCCGGGCGATTGTCTTCTGCCAGCACCTGCACCCGGGTCTCATCCATCTGAAGCACATCGAAGCTGCTGAGATGTGCCGTCATCTGCGTCAGTAGCGGTTGCAGCAGTTCACCGGCTCTGACCATGTGCGATGCGAGTGTCTGGCGTGACAGGCTAACGCCAATCCGTTCAAACTGCTTCACCTGCCGATACAGGGGTAAACCATCGTCGTACTTGGCAATGGCCACATGTGCCAGCAAGCCCGGCGAGGCGATACTCTTGGGCACCGGCTGCGTGGGCATGGGGGCTGTTGTTGGTGCAGCATCAACGCAACATGGGCACTTGTAGCTGTGCCGCTGGTGTTCGATGACAAACACCTGGGCCGGGATGACATCCAGCTGTTCACTGGTTTTGGTGCCGATACGGACCTTGTCCGCGCCACAATCACTGCAGGTCTTATCTGCCAGGTCATGTTCAATCACCACCCGGGGCAGGTCTTTCGGTAGCGGCTGGCGCTTCGCCACTTTGCGGGTATGAGTCGGAACAGTAACTGTCGCGATAACCTCATCGTCACCCACCTCACTGTCTGCCAGTGTGGCCTCCTGTTCCGCCTCATTGAAGAGTGGATACTGGGGTGACTGCTCACTGCTGGCCGCAAAGCGCTCGGCACGGGCAAGTCGCTGTGCCTCTTCGAGCTTCTCGATTTTGGTCAAGGCATACTGCAGTTGGTAACTAAGTTGTTTGAGCTGAGCGGCCGCGTCGGGGTTCTGGCGCACCGCCTCGTTGAGTGCTGGGAAGGAAGATAGTAACTGCGCCGCCATGCGACGCAGTATACCAAATCATTTAGCCGACTGCACCATAGAACAGTCGTTGGTGCGGTGGAAAGCGGAAGATATCGAAGCCCGCAAGCAGGTAACCAAGTTGCTCACCGTTAAGCTTCAATATCTCGCCATCGTGAGCAAATGGCCAGGCAAAACGATGCTGCTCCAGGCGCTTGGTCCACAGACAAAAGCCGTTCCTGTCCCACCACAGGATCTTGATGCGGTTGGCGCCACGGTTCACAAACACGAACAATGACGGCTGCATTGGATCGAGCAGCATGGACTGCTGCACCAACAGGGCGAGACCATTAATCTGTTTGCGGAAATCCACCGGGTCACGGTGCAGGTAGACGACAGCCTGTTCGGCAAACTGGAACATCAGAGCTTCGCCAGGGTAAGGAGAAGGTCACGCAATGCCATCTGGTCGGTGGGAATACCGAGACTGACGCCATTGGGTAGCCTGACCTGAAGCAGTGCCATAGGTATCAGCGGTGACGTGGACACATCCTGAACTTTGAGGAAGCCGCCATCGGTCTTACGTTCTGCGCGGCGCATGCGCTGCCGCTCACTGTAGAGGGACTGTACGCTGACGCCATGCGACTTCGCGTACACCCGCAGGGACTGGCCTGAGTGTTCAGCAGCCCGTAGGTGCTTCTGATAAATCTGTTGCTTCTCGGTAAGGGCCATCGGTATCTCCGGTTAGAAATGGAGATCCGAACATAGAGAAATGGGTCAACAGGACAAGCCGTCGATCACGGAGCGCTTACGTCGTACCTGGCGGACGCCGACGACTTCCACGCCGTGATGGCCGGCAGGCCCGTGTAGGTCTGGCCTTCATCGATGACAACGGCTTGATGCAGAAAGCAGCGGTCGAGGGTATCGCTGCCATGTTTTTCGGCATCGAAGTATGCGGCGATAGGGTCAGGAAGGTTGAGGTGCGTCATGTCGGTTTCCTTGTGTTGTCGTGACAACTACTACATTGAGCGTTTCTGGGAGTTAACAGAATCACCTATAAACTGAATAATCTGTTAAGCGAGCGATATATAATGCGCGGGTCAGAGTTTGCTGAATTGAAAGCGTTTGTTGCCGTTGTTGAACATGCCAGCTTCGCGCGCGCGGCGGACCAGATTGGTGTCTCCCGTTCAGCACTGAGCCAAACCATACGTTTGCTCGAAAGCAGGCTCGGTGTGCGTCTGTTGAACAGAACAACGCGAAGTGTTGCGCCGACGGCGGCGGGTCACCGTTTGTACGAACGAATTGCCCCGATCCTGAAGGACATGAAACAGGCAATCGCCGATGTTGTTGCCGAGACGACGCGCGTCGCCGGCACCCTGCGCATCAATACCTTAAGCATGGCGGCCAAAAAGGTGATTGCCCCACGACTCGGCCGGTTTTACCGCGCATTCCCCGAGGTTGTACTCGACATTGTGATTGATGATGGACTGAGCGATATCGTCGCTGGCGGATTTGATGTGGGCATTCGCGTCGGCGAGCACCTGCAGCAGGATATGATCGCTGTGCGCCTTGCGCCGGATGTCGAGTTGCTGGCTGTTGCATCCCCGGACTACCTGGCGCAACACGGTGTGCCAAAGACGCCAGCAGATTTACATGCCCATGCCTGTATCAACTGGCGTTTTCCAGGTAGCGGAACCATTGCACGTTGGGAGTTCGAGAAGAACGGCAAGAAGGTTGACGCAGTCGTGAAAGGACCGTTGATTTCCAATCATCAGGACATCGTGGCACGAGCCGCAATACAAGGGCTTGGCATCATGTACGCTTACAACGATGATGGGATAAGCGACGCGTTAGCGAACGGGATACTCAAACGCGTCCTTGCCGACTGGTCGCTTACCGTCCCTGGCCTGTATCTCTACTATTCGAATCGCCGTCATCTTCAACCCGCACTTCGGGCGTTCATTGATTGTATGTTGGACCGAGAATCACTCTCGGTTTGACCCCGAACCAGTTTCACCTTGTTGCTGCTCAAAAGACAAGCACATCAACTTTGCTTGAGTTAAGGGCGGCCGTGCTGCACGATGTCCTGCCTGAGCCAAGACAAGTGAATGAGAATGCCCCACTGCAGTTGTCAGTCTTCCTCACTTCTGATTCCTATCCTCTGTTTGTTCCTTGTATCGTGTGGTGGCGGCGGTGGTGGAAGCGACGCTCCCCCGGTCTCGCCTCCACCCGTGACAACACTGAACGCGACGTTGTCTGGAACAGCATCACTGGGACGTGTGGCTAATGCCAATGTAGAAATCAGGTCTCTCGGCGGGGACCTGTTAGCAACAACGATGACCTCTAGCGACGGAACCTTCTCTGCACAGATTAATGGGGTGAACTCTGGAGCACTGGTCGTAGTGAACGTTTTGCCCGCGCCGTCCAGCAGCTTCCGCTGCGACCAGTTATCAGGTTGTGGTGCAGGTATTGCCTTTGGCGATGAGATCGACTTTCTGGTGCCGCTGAGAAGCATTACCGTTGTTCGGACAACAACGGTCACGTCAAACGTCCACTTCTTCAGCGAGGTCGTCGCTTCGATGTCCGAGCCTATCGATTCGCTTGATGAGACTCGATTGAATGGAATCAACGCCCAGGTGCTTGACCTTGTCAATGCGCTAATCGAGCCAACAGGTAGTGTTGTCTCTGGCCGTGTTGACCTTTTGAACGTCCTTGATCTGACGGACCCGGGTTCCATTCCGCAGAGTGCTACGGGTACTGAGCTCGCTTTCGCTTACCTGAACGGCGCAGTATTGGGTCTTGCTGCCGAGAGCCCGATGACGCTGGACAACGCACTCATTGACCTTCTTTTCCAACTTTCAGACTCTGGCCTCGATGAAAAAAAACGGATTGGCGTAACGCGTGCTTTCATCCGCGCATTGCGTCATGAGTCAGAGGCAGCCAAGAGTCTGGCGGAACGTTTTGGTGGGGATACATATCGTCGGTTAGGCAACCTGGCAAAGGCGCTAGTTCCAAAACGGCTCGCGGATGTATCTATGTCACCGTTGATAGGGGAACGATCTACTAACACTGAAGGTGTGTCTGGTGCGCGCGACTTTGTCGTTCTTGGCGATCGCGTACTCTTTGCCGGTGAGCAGTTACAGGGCGACAAGCTGTGGAGCATCAGCGGAGTCGAGAGTGCCCGGATAGCGCCCGATGGCTATCCCGATGGTCTAACGGTTCGGAAAATTGTGAAGGTCGGTGACTACGCAATAGCCAGCGTTTTCAACGGTTTTCGGTATGAACTCTGGAGGTCCGACGGGACCAACGAAGGGACCGAACTGATCACCGAGCTTCCAGATTTCGTCACGGACATCAAAGCGTCCGAAGCAAGAGCATTTTTCGGCATTAAGTTGGGTGTCGACGTACAGCTATGGACGACCGATGGCACCGAGACAGGCACGCGCATGCTGCTTGAGTTTCCAGACACGCTCGATCTGGTCCTGCGGGGTGTCACAGGACACATCGCTTACTTCTACTCACAAACTGGCACTGGCGCGCCAGTTCACAACCGTTACATCGATGGAAGTTCCTTGTCACCCGTAGCACAGGTCGGAGGCATCGCACACACTGAAGCTGTCCTTTCGTTCAAGGACGGGCTGCTGGCGTTTGGAACTCGCGCCCGATTCATACGCGGAGATCAGTCGACTGAGCTACACGCAGGTCTAGTAGAAGAACTTGATTTGGTGACACCAGAGGTCGCCTATTTCCGCGTAGCTGGTGAGCTCTGGCAGACCGACGGTAGCCTGGCAGGGACAAACAAGATTGGTGAGGTAGAGCAGCATTTACTCAATAACGCGCTTGCTTCAACAAACGGGGTTCTCTATGTACAGAATTTCCAGGTTCGTTATGTCAACCGTCACACTCGCCAGGATGACGTTCTGCTTGATCTAACATTCGGTCGTTCCTTTCGCCCTCTAGGGGCCGCCGGTGACAAGATTGCTTTCGCCGCGGAGTCCAGTGATGGCCGGATGTGGCAGATATGGGTTTCCGACGGGACAGCGGCAAGTACTCGAATGATCGGCGAGTTCCCAAGCGGTTCCAAGCCGCAGTTCGCTGGAAAGCACACGGTAGTTAATGACCGTGCAATCTTTTCTGTGGATCTTGAAAATGGAGACGAGGAAGTGTGGTCCACTGATTTTTCACGAACCGGCACCGATGTGCTGATTGGAAACACAGCAGTAGATATTCTGTCCGGACGAGTGGACAACGCACAGCTTGTGAATAGTCGGATTTTTTTCGTGAAGTCCGGCGTCGTGTTCGCCTTCGAGCGTGGGATGAATGCAGCAGAGAGTCTATTCGAGGGTGGTACTTCTTTCGGAAGTCCGCTGATTACTGACTTGGCTGTTGCTTCGGCGGGCGTTTGTTTCGGTGAACTTGTCGTAGGAAGCGACCTTCGAACTGACGTATGGTGCGTTGCTGACGATTTTACGGTGGACCTTGTGGCGTCGCTCGCGGGCCAGTTCACGTTAGCTACTGCAATAGGTGATTCGCTGATCGCGATGAGCGCAAACGAGATCGTGCGTATTTCACGCAATGATGGTGAGATGTTAGCGAAAGAGCGGCCGCTCGGACTACGCTCTGTGACAGGCCAACTTTCCCAGCAGGTTCCTGGTTTTTTCTTTATTCAGGCGTTCTCCGGTGAAGATCAGCTGCTAAGGCTCGACCTCGGGACGCTGGATGTCAGTGAGATTGCTGGAGTCGGCGAAGGACGTCAGATGAGGGATGTCGTCGTGCGTGGAGGATTTGTCTTTTTCCAAATGCGTGCCGACCAGGATAGCCCCTATGTGACCTACTACCACGACCCGGGCACCAACACTGTAGAACGGCTCTCGACGACTGAAAGCCTGCAGTTAGAGTTGTCGGAGATCAGTGAACTACCTGAGTCATCTGAGGATACGCGCATTTTTCTATCTGGGCATGATACATCGACAGACAAAAGCTCCATTCACGTCTTCGACACAACAAGCAAAGAACTAGAACAAATCGTGCACGAAGATAATGCGGAGCCGTTCTTTAGACACCGCGCTATAAAAATGGATGAAGCAGATGACGTCCTGTACCGCCGGACATACGACGATGAAACATCAACGTTCGAGTTATGGGTGGTCGATGAAGATGGTCTGACAACTATGGTCACAAACTACTCAGACCCGAACGGACCGTCCGCAAATACGCGCCCAATTGGAACCTACGGGCACTACCTTCTTCTCGAAGACGATGGCCCAAAGATCTGGCTCATCGGCCCAGAGGCCGACAGCTACAAGATTCTGGACAGCAGGATTGTCTCTGCCAGTTCCTCGGATCATCGCTTCGATCCGGAAAACGGAACCCTTATCCTGCCGGCGAAGGACACCGTTTCGCCGGAGCAACTGTGGGAGATGGGGGTTTTGCAGGCGGAGTAAGCGGGGGGCGGGGCCTGAACCTGCATCCCCGGCCTAAAGGCCACCGTAGAATCGATTCCACGTCGGGCTGATAAGAATTTCGTTCAGGCATACAGGTGGCGGCGTTCTTCACAGGCAGAAGACGAGATTGCCCAGGTCTTCGGCCGGGAGGTACGGAGGAAAGGAGCATCCGCAGGGTAATGCTGTTCAACTGCGCCACGGGGCTCAAATATCCGCTGACGGGCAACCACGGTCTGATCGACATCTACCAGCCCGTTGACTACCTCAGCCTTTAGCTGCCGGGATTCGGGTTGGATACGGGCGGGCGCATGGGTGCCTGGGTCAGACGACCTATGGCGCTTGCGTGGCGCTACTCTATACTGCTGGTGCTAAGCAGACTTGTATGGCACCCACCGATGAAGGCCTTGTCCGACTTTTCCCTGTTGATCGTGGATGATCATCCCCTGTTCCGCGATGGCCTGGTGCTTGCGCTGCAGAACGCGGTCCCCGGCCTGCGGGCGCAGGCTGTGGGAACAATCGCCGAGGCCTGGAACCGCCTGACCGCTGCCCCGCTGCAGTACGACCTGGTTCTCGTGGACCACAACCTGACGAACGAATCCGGGCTGCTGGCGGCATTGAGTCTGCGCAAGGCGTTTCCAGGTGTCGCTGTCGGCCTGATGTCTGGTGTCGATGGCATGGGCTTGAGTGAGAAGGCCAGGGCCGGGGGACTGGTGGTATTCGTCCCAAAATCCCTGGAACTGCCGGCCTTGCTGGACGTGCTGGCACGTATCGCGGAGGGCGACAGCTGGTTTCCCCCGGCACTGGCACGACAACGGGTGATGGATCTCACAGCACGTCAGCTGGAAATCCTGGAACTGGCGGCTGGCGGGGCCAGCAACAAGGAAATCTCGCGGCATCTCGGCATCTCGCCCAGCACGGTGAAGAACCACCTGGCCCAGATTTATGAGCGCCTGGGTGCTGGCAATCGTGTGCAGGCCGTCACCCTCACCCAACATCGCGCACCGGATCACGATGAGTGAACCACCCTTGAGCTTGAAAGACGCGTTCGCGGTACCAGTCGATGACCCTGCCCTGCAACGCGATCTCATCGCCGGTCTGGCGTCTCAGTCGCTGCGCGCCATGGTCTCCGTGCTGGTGGTCGGCACGGCCTTTCTGCTGGTCTTTCTCGACTTCACGCCACGCATCGCGGTGCTCTGGTACTGCGGTTTTCTGGTGGTGCAAGGAATCAACCTCGCGGGCTGGTTTGCGTACCGAAATTCGACCTCAGATGCGATGCGCGATCCGGATCAGCAAGCCCGACGGATCATGCGTGTCGCCTTCCTGAACGGTGCCAGCCTGGGCGCCACCGGTTGGCTGTTTTTTGGGCCAGAATTCGGGGCCTGGTGGACCTTCACCATCATTATTCTGTGCGGTTGCGCGGCCGCCGCCATTCATTTCTATGCCTACTACTATCGCGCGATGCTGGCCTTTCTGGTGCCATTGGCCACGCCACTGGAGCTGAGGCTGTGGAGCGAGGGACCGCCCGAGGGCTGGTTGGCGGGCAGCATGTATCTGCTGTTCATGGCCACGGTTGTCTTGTTCGGTCGCAATCAGGCCCGCCTGGTGCTGGATTCGTACCGCATGCGCTACGAAAACCTCCAACTGATCGAGATGCTGAAAGCCAAGACTCAAACGCTGGAACAACTCGGCCAAGCCAAGTCCCGTTTCTTTGCCGCCGCCAGCCACGACCTGCGTCAGCCGGTGCAGGCGATGGGGTACTACCTATCCCTGTTTAAACCCGATCCTTCGGGGCAAGGGCATGTAGACCGCCTGGCCCAATGTCTCGACAGCATGGAAAAACTGCTGGAGGCCCTGTTGGACATCGCCAGACTCGATGCCGGCCGGGTGCAGTCACAGCGTCGCGCCACCAACCTGCATGCGCTGTTACAGCACCAGGCGAGTTTGTACGAAGGCGTGGCTTTGGCCAAAAACCTGCAGTTTCGGATACGGCTTCCCAGGCACACCATTGCCAGCGCCGATACCGACCCGGAACTCCTGGAGCGCATCATCGCGAACCTGATCAACAACGCCATCCGCTATACGGAGCACGGCGGCGTGCTGTTGTCGGTACGAAAGAAAGCGGGGCACTGGGCGGTCGCCGTCAGCGATACAGGCTGTGGCATCGACCCTGCGGCATTGCACGACATCTTCAATGAATTCACCCAACTGGGAAATGTCGAACGCAACCGCAACCAGGGCAGCGGGCTGGGCTTGAGCATCGTCCAGCGGATCTGCCGGTTGTTGGAGATCCCCCTCAACGTCTGCTCCGTGGTCGGCAAGGGCACCCGCTTCGAGTGCCTGTTGCCCATGACGGACGCCGATGCGATGCCGCCGTCGATGACAGATGGCGATGTGGACCTGCAACTGCACGGCCGCATCATGTTGGTGGAAGACGATCCCCTGGTTCTGGAGTCGTTGGCCAAGGTGCTCGCGGGCTGGGGTCTGGAAACCCACTGCGCCAGCGATGGCGACCAGGCGTTGGCGCTGGCCAGGCATTATGACTTTGTCGCGGTGATCAGTGACTGGCGTTTACCCGGCACACTTGACGGCAGTGCCCTGCTGACATCGTTGCCAGCGCTGCAGCCGAAACTGAAGTTGCGCATCCTGCTCACGGGTGAGCATCATTTGCCCGAACAGATGCCAGGCAGCGACATCCTGGTGCTTCAGAAACCCGCCAAACCCATTCGGTTGCGTGCACTGCTGACCGCGCACCTGTCCTGACCGACTGGGTCAATCGGCCTATGGTCGCAGACTCTGGCTTTGCTTAATCTTTTTGCCAAGACAACTTTTGGAATCAACGCCATGCGCCACCTCGATCTGATTCGGCTGACCTTCGTTGCCAGCCTGCTGCTGACGCCCTTGCTGGCGCAGGCCTCGCCCTACCTCATGCTGCGCCTCGCGAGCAACAGCCAGAGCAACTACGAGTACCATCAGGTCGACACTAACGACTGCCTACATTTTTCACCATTGGACGGAAGCCCCTGCGCCAATCCCTGGGACGGCAGTGCACTCTCTGCCTCTGCCCAGACTGGTGCTGGCCTGGGGAGCTCAACGGCGGGCGGAACCTTCGGCGCTTTGTCCGCAGGAGCGCACGTCAACCTCTGGTCCCCGGCCTGGTCGGGATCCGGCGCCAGCGGCAGCGGTATTGCCAATTTCTTCGACAGTTTCACCCTGAACTCGTCATCGCTGGCGGTTGGCACGGCCGTCGACGTACGTTACTCGGTGGACCTGGACTGGGGTACCAACGCCACCTATGCCGGCGTGCCGCAGTACTATCAGACAACCAATTTCGGCGCCCGCATCTACAATGGCGGCCAGGATTGCTGCTACATCGCGGGCATCGACTACACGAACAATTCCACGGTTGGTTCCCTCGGCTCGGTTCCCTCCGCCATCCGGACGTACCAGGTCGGCCAGACCGTGGACTTCAGCGGCTTGCTGCACTGGAGTCTTGGGGCCAACTGGCAGAGCGATTCGTTGGCAGGCCCGCAGAACCTGTTTCTGGATCTGGATGCGTTGTATCACATTGAAGTGCTGACTCCTGGAGTCACGTTCACCACCGCCAGTGGCGCCCTCTATGGCAACTCCGTACCCCCCTCGGTGCCAGAGCCCGGTACATTGTCCCTGTTCGCCAGTGCCTTGCTGCTTGGCGTGCTGAGAGGTCGGCGGCGACTGGGCGGAATTCGGTAGGCGCACCGCCAGGTTTGCATGCCAATCCGTGAATGCGGGCCTACCGGCTGGACGTTATCGAGATAGAGGAGTACGACCGGATGAGAGGTTGCACCTGCCGAACTGTGTTCAGTTCTGCCGATCCTACGGTTGCGGCTGATCCAGATGACGTTGGGACGCCTCGATACTGCAGGGGAAGAGAACCAGTTCTGTGCCGGCATCTGCGCGCCGAAGGCGAAGAGGAAGTTCGATCGTTCTTTGGAGGAAATTCTTATCCTCGATGGTAAGAGTACCTGTGATCGATTGGCCATCTTCCGAGAGGGTGTAACGCTCGGTTACGATTCTTGCGTTGCTTGAGGGCGCATTGCGGCTGAGCCCACCCCAGCTGGGCGCCAGTGCCGTGGTTGTTATCGTGAGTGTGTTGTCATCCAGACTAGCGGTAGCGTAACCAAGGTGCGTCTCCTTGAGATTCGCTGGTTTCTGTGGGTCAAAATGAACCGTTCGCTCTGTGCTGAAATACTCATGTGTAATCTTGAGCTGACCGTCGGCGAATTCCCACAGTTGCAAGTTGGGTGTCATGGCAATTGAAGGTAACCCCGGTGACTGGCAATTGTTGGCGGGCAATAGCGCAGGATCGAATTTTTCGAATGCCGCCCGACCGGCATCCGTCATGATCATCCTGACCCGTTGGTCCCCTCTCGACAGACCGGCTTCATCTACAGATGCGCCGAGCGGTCGACCCCTTCGATCATTCGAGTCAGGTCGTTGTCCCGGCAATGCGGCGCGGCGTGATGTCACAACCCACAGGCCCTCGAAGCGCGCCGATATTTCTGGGTCCGGGGCGCTCGCCATCATGGGTCCGCTACAAAGGAGTGCGATGAGCAATAGTAGCCTGGGTATCATGGCAGATGTACGAAGCAATCGCTGGAATCCGTCGCTCATCTGCGGTGCGAGCGGGATTGCCCAAAGTTCCAGAGTAGTCTACGAACTCGCGCACCAGGCAGCCTTGGCCCCCATTCTTTTTCCATATACACCCGTCAGCAACCAGGCGGGCGCTTTCCTTGAACTCGTGCAGCGAAGTTCACCGGGCGCTCAGCTTGCGCTCATCGCACGGCCGGCACGCTGCCTCATCGATATGGCTTAACTGAACAAACTGAAATGGCAGGGAATCAACTGGCTGACAGAAAGTTACCGTTGTGAACCCTATCGGCTCAGGACCATCAAGCTCCCTGAATATTGAGCATCTTCAGTCACCATTTCAGCAGGACGAACCCTGGAAGGGGCAGGCCATTACCGTCGGTTCGGCAGGTAGACACTCAGATTGCCACGACTATTCCTGACAGGTTCGCTCGCGACGCCCGTCTACCGTCTAGCTTCAGAAATTACCTCAAAGGTTGAATTGAACGCCCGCGTAGACCGCGCGCGGCTCGCCCGTGTTGAAGATTCGGGATGGTGTCGAATAGGCGTTCACGACACTGAATGTCGATATGTAATCCTTGTCCGCGAGATTCTTTATTTCGAGAAAAGCCTGCCAGTTGCTGCGGCCTATACCGGTTCGAAATCCCCAGAGGTTGTATGACCCGACCTCGTAGGTATTGGCAAAGTCAGCGTAGCGTTGATCAACGATGTCGAAGGTTGGGCCGGCGAAAAAGCCGTTGTTGGTCCGATAGATCACCTCGCCACGGACAACGTATCCAGGCGCGGCAGGTAATGCGTTGTCGCCGTACAGTGGATCGTCATCGAACGAGAACTCGTTGACCGTGATGCTTGCCCTGGGTTCCAATCGGCCATTTCCCAATACAAAGCTGCCACCCACGAGTGCTTCAATACCCGCGTGAATCGTGTCGTCGACATTGATCGTCAGGCTCGTGCCTGGTGCATTGGGATCATCCCGGGACAGGATCTCGTTGTTGATTGACGCGTAGTAGAGTGCCACATCCCAGTCGAGGGAACTCCCGCCGCCAAAAGCGCGTGCACCACGAACGCCGACTTCAAAAACCGACCCATCCATGGCTGCCAGGGTGGCTTCGTTACCGCGTGCGTCGTCCTCGAGCTCGTAGTTGGTTGGTGCTTCGTATAGCGAACTCAGGTTGCCGAACAAGGTGATGTCTTCTCGAAGGCTGAATAGAAAACCTGCACGGGGATTGATGCTGTCGTAATCGGCCCTGGGGTTGCGCAATGTTGTGCCGGTAATATTGCTTACCTCTCGATTCGCCTGCACTGCCTGCAAGCCGTACGTCAGCGTCAAGCGATCGTTGACCAACCAGCGATCCATCGCGAACAGTTCGATGCTCATCGACGTGTTGTTCACGATCGTACTGAGGCCCGTTGGAACGCCAAAATCGTGGGTGTAGTTTCCGCCCTCATTGTTGGTTTGTCCCCAGTTGAGGCCGACGATCAGGTTGTGGGATCCGGCCTGGTTCTCGTACCGGACCATTGCGCCATCGGTCGTCTGTTCGGTATCAATCAGCAGACTGAATACCTGGGTTGGTGCCATTGGGCCTGGTCCGTCGAAGTCGACACGCACATCGACGATCGGATGAAATAGCTCCTGGACTTCACGGGAAAGTCCAAACGACAGCGAGCTCGTTTTCCCAAGCGCCAACGTTGTCTT
Source organism: Pseudomonadota bacterium (assembly GCA_047947185.1). GTDB lineage: Bacteria > Pseudomonadota > Gammaproteobacteria > Pseudomonadales > Azotimanducaceae > JANQJA01. Next base: position 2,870,458 of record CP170502.1, on the reverse strand, counting down.
GTTGGCGATGCGACGGGTGACGACATCGAATTGAAAATTGCCGGTTGCGGTCGCTGGATTGGCGGCTCTCGGCATCGTTCTCGCCTCGTCTGCGGTCAGCCCGCCCGGCAATTCTTCTTCGTAGTCGTGGTAGGTAAGGTAAAGGCGCGTTTCAACACCGTCTGCCGCTTGCCAACCCACGTTGGCATACAGCGCTTCAAGGTCAGATTCGCTGTGATCCCGGTAACCGTCCCGTCGTTTTCGTTCGACCGTCAGCATACCGTCGAACGCCTCGCCAACTTCACCACCAAGCGTAGCGCGACCATGCATTTGGCCGAACGCACCCCAGTTCAGGTAAAGTTGCATCGGTTCCGTGTTCTTTGCCGTGGGACTAACAAAGTCCATGGCGCCGCCCAGTGTGCTGGCACCGTACTTCAGTGCGTTGGCGCCGCGCGCGATGATTCCGGCACGCATGGCGAGTGGGTCTATCGAACGGTTGTGGTTGTTGCCGTCGGCGGTTGTAACGGGCAGGCCGTCCACCAGCAGTTTCACTCCGTTGGCGTCGTAGTTCGTGGCGTCCAGGTTCGAACCCCGCATAGAGTAGTACGCGGTGCCGGCACCACTGGAACTGGCTGACCACAGGCCGGGCACGTAGCGGAGCGCATCGGCGAGGTTCGAGAGGTTTCGATCCTGTATTTCGGTGAAGTCGACCACTGAAACGCCGCCCGGCGTCAGCCTTCGCTCCATGTCGACGGCATTGAGGACGCGCTCGCCGCGCACAACGACGTTCTCGATGCCGGGGTCCGCAATTGCACGTGCGACAGTTCCGAACTGGCTCAATACCAGCAAAACAATGGCCGGACAAATTTGGACGTTGCTAAAGTCGTTCATGTGCTAGACCCCCTGACAAGTTCAGTTTGACGTTGGATGAGGCGAGAATTCTAAACTCGCGGCGGCACACTTTCGGTGTGGTTTATTGACGCAGGCGACCTGCGGCAAAGTGCCGCAGGCCAAACAAGGGCGGGGCCAGTAAACTCACTGTGGAATTCTGGATCCGGATCCTAATGCATGGCTGATCGGCTGGATATGTCTTGACCTCGAACTATGCCGCGATGTGGCGTTGGCATTTTTATGCCGGCGTTGTTGTCATTCCCTTGCTGCTCGTTCTGGCAGCGACGGGTCTGGTGATGGCGGTGGGGAACGCCTTGTCGCCTTACCACCACCGAGACCTGTTTTATGTCTCGGAAGATGACGTCGCGATCGCACCCTCGGCTCAGGTGGCCACCGTCATCGCCCGGTATCCGAAAGCGAGCGTGGCTGTGTACGTTCCTCCCAGGGCATCAAACAGGAGTGCCGAGGTGGTCATCAGTGCTGCAGACGACGCTTCATTGCCGCCGTGGCAGCAGCCGACACTTTCTGTCTTTGTCGATCCGTATCGTGCCGAGATTGTCGGCACGCTCGATCGGGCGACAACCTACTATGCGATCGCGAAGAAGATCCACGGTTCACTGATGCTGGGCCAGGCCGGTGACTATATCGTCGAGGCAGGCGCAAGTCTTGCAGTGCTGCTTGTCTTGACGGGGATCTGTCTCTGGTTTCCAAGGAATCAGACTGGTGGATGGTTGACTCCCCGTCGCATGCCCGGTGGCCGCTCTTTTCTTCGTAGCGTCCATGGCAGTCTCGGATTCTGGCTTGCGCCAATTCTCTTGTTTTTCCTGATATCCGGCCTTGCCTGGACCCCAATCTGGGGTGAGAAGCTCACGCAGGCCTGGAGCGCGTTTCCGGCAGAGCGAATGCGTGCGCCTACTTCGACGGCGTCCCACAAGCATCAAAATCATGGCGGGAAGATCGCGCCATGGGTGCTGGAGCAAACCGCATTGCCCGCGTCGACGCCTCTGGACCGAGTGGCTGAAGGCAGTGGCGTCGGCCTTGACGATGTCGTTTCGTACGCGCGGAAGGCTGGCTTCGACACATTCCGTGTGATCCTGCCAAAAGGCGACATGGGCGCCTGGACAATCTCTGCAGTCACCATGTCGGGTGATGTTAGCGATCCACGCCTGGACAGAACCCTGCACATGGATCGTTACTCGGGTGAGGTCCTGGCGGATGTGGACTATTCCCAATATTCGATACCTGGCAAACTTATGGCGACGAGCATTGCAATACATCAGGCAGATATCGGCTCGATCAATCTTGCATTCAACGTCCTGCTTTGTGTGGGCGTTATCTCGCTTGCGGTGACGGCATGTCTGATGTGGTGGAAGCGACGTCCAAAGATGGCGGGTTACAGGCTCATGCCCCCGGGGAAGGTGTCCGGGCGCACTGCGACTGTCGTGATGATGTTGTTGCTCGTCGTCAGTACGCTGTTTCCTCTCGCCTTTGCGGTGCTTTGCCTGGTGATGATCCTCGATATCCTGCTCGTCTCGCGGCTGGCGATTCTAAGGAACTTGCTGAAGTAACCCTGGTGACTACCGGGACGATTTGCAGCAAGCTTGCAGACAAAGTGTTGCCGGGCAGATTAACGCCGTGCTGTATGTGTTTCTAGAAATCGAACTGTGCTTTTAGCCACGCGGTTCGCCCTGGCTCGTTCACACGGGTCGTCTGCACGAACCCGGGAATGCTGGCTCCTGCGGGCCGGAAACGTCGGAGAATATCGGGAGATATGCGGACCAGACCTATTCAGCTGGTCGCAAGCTGACGAAACTGCTCTGCAAGAGGTGCGAACATAACGTCATACATCTCGACAATAGGGGCGGGCGCGGTCTCGCGTGATCCGGCATCAATTGGCGGATCGGGCGCATACTCGGCTTGCAGTACCAATCCTTCGGCATAGCTGCGACCACGCAGCATCTCGACCAGCCTAATGGCGAAATCGATCCCTGCGGAAACACCTGCCCCGGTGAGGATATTGCCATCCCTCACCACTCGAGCATCTACCGGGATCGCGCCAAATTCGGCGAGCACCGGTCTGGTCGCCCAATGTGAAGTTGCCCGCTTGCCCTTGAGCAGTCCGGCTTTCGCGAGGATCATCGATCCAGTGCAGACGCTGGTAATGTATCGCGCTCGCGAGGCGCGGTCGCTGAACCAGTCCATCGTTTCGTCATTGCGCATCACTTCGAGGACGCCAACGGACCCACCGGGGGTAAACAGCACGTCCAGATCGGCAGGGACATCCGCCAACCGCGTGGTTGGCGCAATCGCGAGACCTAGATCCGAAGCCACTGGCGCCAGATCCTGTTCGGTTGTTACCAAATGAACGGTCGCCCCGAACATGCAGGCGAAGAAATAGTGGGGACCGACCAGGTCCAGTGCGGTGAAGCCGGGAAACAATAACATGGCAACCTGCTCCTGCTTGAACAGGTTTTCACCCAAAAGATCCTGCATCATCGTGTCATGGCGCGCGGCCATAGCCTGCTGCCCTTCGCGGCTGGGCGATCCCGCAGCCGGAGGTGGGTGCTCGGAGTGCTGTGCCATGGCCCGCTCAATCGCAAGGAAAGGCGCGAGCATCGCCGCGCCGGTCAGTCCGCCCAGAAGGGCACGTCTGTCGATAGTCATTGTCTGGATACTCCTCCAATCTAAACTCGAAACCAAGCGTCACAAATGCCGAGTTTCCTCTCGCCTTTGCGGTGCCTTGCCTGACGATGATCCTCGACACCCTGCTCGCCTCGCGGCTGGCGATTCTCAGGAACTTGCTGAAGTAACCCTGGTGACCACCGGGACGATTGGCAGCTAGCTTGCAGACAAAATGTTTCCGGTCAGATCGACCCCGTGTTGCATGGCTGCATGTGTTCTTAGAAATCGAACTGTGCTTTTAGCCACGCGGTTCGCCCTGGCTCGTTCACACGGGTCGTCTGCACGAACCCGGGAATGCTGGCACCTGCACGACTGACGTGTTCCGCGTAAGTTTCGTTAAGCAGGTTGTCGACGCCTGCCGTCAGGGTGACTGAAGGTGTGACGCGCCAACCCGTGTTGAGAGAGATAACGTTGGTTGAGGCTGTAGGGCCGATATCCTGCCCAACGATGTTTCCCTTGCCAGGATCAATGCGGTCTTGTGAGGCGAGCGCACGCCACAACACACCGACAGACCACTGATTGTTGTCGTAGGTGACTCCCAGCCGCGATTCCAGCGGTGGCAACTGCGCCAGTGGTGAATCGTCAGTCTCGTTGGTGCCGCGAACGCTCGCAAGGGCGAGATCGACTTTCCAGTTGTCGCTTATCCGGTAGGTAGCATCGAGTTCGAAGCCATAGGAGCGCGCATCAATGTTGCGCACGATGCTCGCCATGCGGGTGCCCATCATCGCTGGTTTGGCGAAACCGGACTGGATCATCAGGTAATCGTCGATCCTGTTGTAGAACGCGGAGATGCTCCCGGACACGCGATTGCCCCTGAAGAGGACGCCGATGTCGATCTGATTGGTCTGTTCAGGATCGATCGCCAGACCTGAAACAGAGTCTTCTGTCTCTTTGGCAATCATCTCCCAATAGTCGGGGAAGCGTTCGGCGCGGCCGATACCCGCATAAACGGTTGCTGGCATCGATGGGGTCAGGTAGAGGTCGGTTTCGTAGCGGACAAAACCGCTGGTCAGGCTTTCCTCGCGGTTTTCGCCGGCGGTTGGATTTGGCACCGACATCATCATGCTGATGTTGATCACCTGTCTCGGATCCTGAACTTCCCAGTTGTCGACTCGCATACCAGCGATCAACCGGCGGGTTTCAGCTGGGCTGTAGATTGCCTCAGCGAAGGTGCCTATTTGATCGAAGCGTGCATCTTCTACTCTCGCCAGCGTGTCGTAGGCGACCATGTCCTGGTTCATCGTCATGCGGTTCATATGGATATTTCGCTGCAAATCCAGGCCTACGATCAAGTCGACGCCGTTCGCAGGTGCAAGTGACAATGCCAGCCTGCCACCGGTGGTCTCTCGATCGGGATTCATTGCCATCCGATTCGCCATCATCCCGGTGGGCGCTCGCAACGAGTAATTGTCCATCACATGATCGACGTAGTTGTAGTAAACCTGGCCGTGGACAGACTGCACGACACCGTTGAGATTCTCAGCGGCAAACTTGAGGCCGATATTCTCGCGCCAAAACTTCGAGCCGTCGACGCCGCGATCAGCATACGCGGCCTCTCCATCACTGCGCGTCGCATTGAGTTCAATACGGGTTTGGTCGCTTGGCGTATAGGTAACGTGTGCGCGTGTCGACCACCTGGAATACTTTGAATGAACTTCCAAGTCGTCGCCATCCGTGTAGTTGCCAGCCGAAGCCGAGGTGCCAGAAATGCCCGTCGACAGCGTTGGTGAAGAATATGTGACGTCGAACATGGCGTCCCGCCGGTCAGCGCTCGCTCCGAGGAGGCTTACATGTGTTTCCAGGCTGGGCTCCGCCGGACGAAAGAAATTCTGCTCGAACAGCACTGCGCCCGCCGAGTTACCCGGGCCGTGCCTTACGCTCTGCGGTCCTTTGATGACGCGAATCGTGTCGAACGTCTCCGGAAATACGTAGGCCGTCGGTGGATCCATGCGATTGCTGCAACCCCCGAGAATGACCTCGCCGTCGACGAGTATCGATAGCCTTGACCCACCCATACCACGTAGTAGCGGGTCACCGTCGGTACCACCTTTACGGATCACCGAGAATCCGGGAATGGACTTCAGGTAGTCGGCGCCATCGTTTGCCGGCAATGGCTGGCGAGGAGACTTGGGGTCGGTGACGATCTCGAGCGGTGAAGCAGTCCGCACGGCGGTCACGACCATTTCTTCCAGATCGTTCTCAGCGAGTGAATGGCAGGGAGATAGGATCAGGCTGATTGCAACGACATGTGGCGATTTGTGTGCAAGGAAACGGCGTCTTTTCATCGACAGTTCTGCTTGAATGTGAGATGCCTATGATAGGGCATCTGGACTCTCCGCCAGTGCGGCAAAGTGTCGCACACCCTGTGATTTACACGATCTGCGCTATACTGCCGCTCCGCACGCAAGAGTCTGCGAGGAAGCCCCTATCTTGAGCCGCGAATCGCAATCCACACTCGATCGACAGGTGGGTATGCCGGTGGCGAATGCCCCCTTTTCTGCAGAGTCTGAAGAGGTCGAGTTCGGCAGCCTTACGCTACCGACACTGACAACACTCCGGTTTCTCGTGACCCTGCATTGGTTCGAGGCTGGTGCACAGGCCCTTGCATTGGCGGTCCTGTGGTTCGTCATGGACCTTGCCCTGCCGTATGCCGAACTGATTTTCATCGTTACCCTATTTGTGCTGTGGAACCTTTACTCGCTGACACTCGTTCGGCGTCCGTTTGCGAACGCGGAGTCGATTGTCCTGGTTCAACTCCTCGTCGAGATCTTGGTACTGTCGGCGCTCCTATACCTTACCGGTGGAGCGACGAATCCTTTCGTTTCGCTCTATCTCGTCCCGATCGCGCTGGGCGCCATCATACTTCGCTTCCGCTTTGCACTTGCAGTTGGCGGATTGGCCGTCTGCAGTTATACGCTCCAACTCTTCTACTATGAACCTCTCGTTGCCCAGCACATGGGTGGACATGAAGGATTTGGGCTCCATGTGGTCGGCATGTGGGTCAATTTTTTGCTCAGTACCATCGTGTGCGTGGCCGCGCTCTCGTTTCTTGCTTCGCTTGCCAGGTCACGAGCAGAGCGCATCGCGAGCCTGCGCGAAAGAATACTGCAGGATACGAAGGTCACTGCTCTCGGAGGGCTCGCTGCGGCTGCTGCTCACTCGTTGTCGACGCCGTTGTCGACTGTCGCGATCATTCTTGATGAGCTCAAAGAGAAGTATCCCGACAACGCGTCGATCGATACCGCGCGCGAACAGCTGACAGTGAGTCGCCAACGTCTGTCGGGCGTTCTTGATCAGGCCAACGTGCAACGTGTCGAAGAGGCCAGGTTGGCACCCATTGGTGATTGGCTGGAGCGTGTGGTCGTGCAATGGAATCTCATAAATCCGTTGATGTCCGTCACTGTTCGTGAAGACAGCACAAGACCGACACTTGTTGATGAGGGCCTCGAATATTGCCTGACGACCATTCTGGATAATGCGGCGGACGCCAATGCGGAAAAAGCCGCAAGTCGAATCATTGTTCGAGCAACGGGTGACAGCGAAGTTTCGATAGAGGTGGAAGACGAGGGCGGTGGCCCCGTGCCGGGGATGGATACGGGATCCAGCAAGCCCGGAGGCTCAGGTGTTGGGCTGACGATCGCAAGAAGCTACCTCTCGCGAATCGGTGCCTCGCTCGAGTTCGAAATGGGTGAACGAGGCTGTATCGCCCGGATACGCATGCCGTCTCTGAACGCCCCCGGTGTTGAATGAGATGCGCCTGCTGATTGCCGATGACGATGAGGTGTTTGCGCGTGTGCTTGGCGAAGCGCTAGAACGCAAGGGGTACGATGTCGCGGTGGCTCACCATGCGGAGGATATTGTCAACCGCATTCGGGATTTTGAATCCGAATATGTGTTGCTTGATCTCATGATGGGCCAGACAAGCACGATGTCCCTGATCCCGGACATTTTATCCCTGTCGCGACCTCCAAAGGTGATTGTGCTGACCGGGTATGCGAGCGTTGCATCCACGGTCCAGGCGCTCAAGCTGGGTGCCTCCAATTACCTTGCCAAACCGGTTGGTGTGCTCGAAGTGATCGCGACCCTTGAAGGTGATCCGCCGTCAGAGGCAGATGATCTTCAGCCGATGCCGCTGCATCGTGTCGAGTGGGAACACATTCAGCGTGTGCTGGCGGAGAACGACGGTAATATCAGTGCGACAGCACGCGCCCTCGGCTTGCATCGACGAACGCTGCAGCGAAAGCTGGAAAAGCGGCCGTCAAGATAGCCGTTGTTTGCACCGCATCTCGGAAAACCTCAACTTCACGCCGCTGCCAGCCTTCGCCAGAACCGTTTCGAGCATGAGGATTTGCCGAGGTGGACACTAACGGTGCCGGGATCACCGTGGTCCAGGCACTCAAGCTGGTTCGATTGGCGGTAGCCGGTAGGTACCGTTGATGAGTTCCGGCTCTGCCAGGTAACAACGCATCGACAGGTGGTACGCGCCCTCGCTCGGTGCCGGTAACCAGTTTGTGGTGCGGTTGCCGCCGGGGTCTTCACGAGCAATCCAGATATCCAGCGACCCGTCATCGTTGTAGGTGAGGCCTCTGGTTCGATCACGAATGGCATAGCGATCAAGCCGATTGCCGACCAGGAAAGACTGTCCGTTCTCGAGGCGTTCATACATCGTCAGTGACCAGAACGCCCTGGCCGGAGGCATTTTGTCCGCGTCGAGATGCAGGCGATAGCAGCGATCATCGGTAAAGAAACCCTGCCCATCCGGCGTGAGTGAACCGCAGTAGGTGGCTTCAACCGGCGGCAGTGCCCCCAGTCCACTCAACGCGACGAGTCCGCGTGCGCGGTAATCCTGGCCCCAGTCGCCTAAGTTGGCGGCAGGGTAGGTCCATCCGTTTTCGGCGCGTGTTGCCATTCCTGCGGAACGCACGTATTCGCTTGCGCGTTTTACACCGGCCTCAATCTCGGCAACCTCTGCGGGAGAGAACCGGTCCGCATCAAAGCCGCCGTCCGGCGCGAGACCAAGCACGGACACGCTGTCGAAAAACGCCTTGTCGGTTGCTGGTGGTGGGTTCTCAATAATGAGTTTCTGAACGGACGTGAAGTACTCGTTCCACGGCGCATCACGAAGCGCGTATTGTTCCGGCAGAGCGGCCGTGGGTCCCGTCACCCGGGTCTCATCCTGGATTCTGTTGGCAGCCGGATAATCATCGTCATCGTCCACCAGCACGCGCAGCACCGCCCAGACAGAGGGTGTGGGCGATCGAATCGCACCGACCGGTGCTGGATCGGTTGGCCCTGCCAGGATAAAGGTGCCGCCACTCGGGCCTGTCGTCCGGGTACCCAGGATACAGAAGCTGTTGGTGTAGGCGTCCATCAGGTGCAGCGAAAGATATCGGTCGCCCGCCGCGGGCAACGACAGCGTAACAGGGCCGCCTGAAAGGTCGATGAATGCACTGGAGTAGATTGTGTCGACATTGGGCGCTGTGACAACTCGATTCTTGGCGTTGACGAGACGTCGACCGTGCGTCAGGTGGTTGACGCTGGTTGTTACGCCGCGCGCCAGTTGTGCGGCCACGATGGCGTGGCGTGTTTGCGCGAACTCAATGAGCGGCAAACCGTAGATCCAGGCGTTAAAGGCGGCAGTGGAAAGTTCTGTACTGAATTCTGTGTCAGCGTCGTTCATCGGTTTCCCTGGTTGTCTCGACAAGCCCCGGATACCAGGCCTCATTCGCGACCAAGTGTAACGCGGCACCTGTTGACTTGGAATGCACTGCTGACGCTGACATTGACCTGTCCCTTTGGCTCGCTTTACTCAGCGGTTTCCTTGTCGATGCACCCATCTCACCCCGATCAGGCCAAGTGCCAGGAGGAGCCAGGTCGGGGGGGCAGGTGCGGGCACATTCGGGCCCGCTACGTCCACTTGGGTCACTGTCAGGTCACGATACCAGCGTAAATTCAAGTCAAGCGGCAACTCAGGTCCAAGGCGATCGCGACTGAGCCGACATAGAAACGATCCAGGGCCGGCTCGGGAATTCGCGAACAGGCCGATCCAGTTGATCTGGGCGCTGGTCGACCAACTGTGCCTTTGGCAAGTCCATCGTTAGTCTCGACTCAATTCCGCTGCGGCGACACTGGGCGCCAGGTTGGCGATGGTCAACTCGTTTTCAGACGTGTTGCCGCGGTAAGCTGAAATTGAGCAGGAAATGAAAATCACATGGTCAGTTGCCGGGGTCAAGTTGAAATGCGCCCGACTGCAATCCTGCTGCGATCAGAAGAGGCTGCTCATGTTCTGCGACAGGATGGCTGATTGCTCCAGAATACATCGCCTCGCGACCCCTGGTGCGGAGAGGCCGATTCACGGCACATGCTGGCCCGAGTCGCAGTCAGTCATGTTAAATTCAGACCTGTCATCCGCTTGCGATAAATCGTGCCTCCCGGCGCGTACCACCCCGCCTTCTTCCGAACCGCGGGCGCATCATCCTGGTCACGCGCCGCCTCAAGCGCCATGACAGCATCCTCATCCGTATGCATCCAGCGTCCGACCACCTCCACCGCCATGGCGCGCACATGCGCATCCGGATCTTCAAGCAGTGCATCAATGGCTTTCGGCAGTACCGGGTCCTTTGCCGGGCGACACGCATTGTCCTTGCAGCGGTCGCAAGCAAGTGCGTGCAGCGCGTGGACCCGAACGCGCGGATCGGGATCGTCCAGCAGTTTCACCAGTTCGTCGATGGAGTCCTCATCGACAATGTGATCGAGGATCCGTGCACAATGCATTCGGACATCGCCTTCAGCAGAAGACAATCCACGGCGCACGGCGGGGAGCGACCGCGAACCGGCACCCACAAGCCGCCAATACGCACGTTTTGCACGATGCGGAATGGCCAGTTGTTCGATCAGCGACTCCAGTTCTCCAGTGCTTGCCATAGGTGACTCAATTCACGGGCATCTGAGCATTTTAGCCACTCCCGAACTGAACGAACAATGGACCAGGCAAGGAAACGCTGGAATGGGGAGCGATCGCATCTAACATGTCCGGCTTGCTGGCAGTCGATTCGACCGAAGCGGAAAAACTTCTGTGGTGCTGGTATGTCTCGATTGCTGTCCTTCGGACCCCATTTCGACCGCCGTGAAGAAATCCCGATGTTCGACCTGTTTTTTGAGCGCGGGCCGGATGCGCCGACGCGGATGTATAGTGCTTCCTGTTACTGAAGGACCTCAAACACTTCAATGAGTCCTATGCCCGTGGTCTCACCGACACCGCTCATGATGGCTGTATAGGGGCCTGGTGCAAGTTCCAGGTAAAGCGTTGCCTCGCGATTGTTCGTGGGGCGCAGATCAGTCGGTATCTGTTCAAAGTTGATATCGGTTTGCCAGTCGTCATTGGTCGCGATCACTTCGCTACCTTTAAAGATAGAGAGTTGCGGGTCCATTAATACATTGGCGACGCCCTGGTCCAGCAGGCTCGGTCCTTTGGCACGGATGACTATCTTTTTGCTGGTAGTACCCGAGATGACCAGGCCGCCAATCAATACATTGTCACCCGTGCCCACCTGGCCCCTTGTCGCAATGTTGAGCAGGCGCGTCTCGCCTGTATCGTCGACTTCAAATATTTCAACAAGCCCTATCCCCGATTCATCGTTGACACCGGAAACAATGGCCGTATAGGGTCCAGGCGCAAGCGTGCGTGCAATCACCGCCTCTGCCGGGTAGTTGGCGGGTTTGAGGTCGTCCGGTATCAGGTCAACGCCAGCATGGTTTTGCCAGTCATCATTGGTATCGATCACTGTGCTGCCGGAAAAGAGTGCTATTTGAGGATTCAGCAGCACACCGCTGACCCCCGCATCGGCCAGTGCCGGGCCACGCGCTCGAATCACGACACTCTTGGGCTCGTTACCCGTGATGACAAGACCGCCAATCAGGACTTCATCACCTGTGCCAACAATGCCGCGGGTAGCGAGATTTCTTAGCCTTGCTGTTACGGGAACGTTGGCATTGAGGGGCGCGGTATCCTCAATGTCAGGGACACCATCATTGTCATCATCCGCGTCTGCATGGTTGCCGATGCCGTCCCCATCAGTGTCTGTTGTTTCGGTGGCATCCAGTGGAAATTCATCCTGTATATCAATCACACCGTCATTGTCGTCGTCCCTGTCCAGGGCATCGGGTACACCATCGTTGTCAAAATCCTGAATTGGTTCAGCTGGTGCCGGTGAGTTTGGGTTTGTGGGTATGGTTCCCGCGATGTATTCATAACAGTCGCTGAAGCCGTCACCATCCTGGTCTGTCTGGCAGTTGTCGCTAAATGTGCTGTAGCCTAGCGTGGTCTCTACGGTATCGGGAATCTGGTCGTTGTCATCATCGGGGTCAATACAGTCAGGGAGTCCGTCGTGGTCGAAGTCCGGGGCAACCGAAGTGAAACTTGAAGGCACGGAGCCGCAGGCTAACTCGTCGGTATCAACTTGACCATCGTTGTCGCTATCCAGGACAGGGAATGTGCGCACTGTGTCGCGCGGCGAAATCGAAAATCCGTCGATTGAACAATGGCTTGATCTGGCATCTTCGTCATCGTTTCGCTGGAAGGTCCATTCGAGAACGTGAGATCCAGGGCCTAGGTCGTAGCTGCCTTCTATCCAGTTACCAGAGCTGTGTTGAAAAACTCCAACGGCGGCGTTGTCGCCATAGAGAAATATCTGTGGTGACGATGGGCCCTGTAGATCGCAGCGATAGTTAAAGCGGACTTGTGCGTCTTCCGTTTTGCCGCGCCAACTTAAGGTGATGGTCTCACCGGGTTCAATCGGCGCCGTTTGTGCTACGAAATTGCCATATCGCGTGGCGCTACGAACAAGGCGCCATCCCTGGCTGGACCAGCCTTCTTCCCAGCGTCCGGATTCGAACGATTCAAAATAGTCACTGTATTCCGGTATCGTGTTATAGGAGAGGGGGTCGAGGGCGGCCTCTACCTCGAACCGGTCAGCGAGACCGTCGCTATCGGTATCTGTCAGCGCAGGGCTGGTGCCGTAGAACAACTCTTCGCTGTCAGACAGGCCATCATGATCCGTATCGAATCTGATGATGGATGTGTTGCCAAGAATCTCATCATCGTCAAGCAAGCCATCCATGTCAGTATCCGGATTAGCAGGAGAGGAGTAGTGGACGGCAATCTCCTCCTGGTCGCTGATTCCGTCTCCGTCAGAGTCTTTCAGGTAAGGAAGAGTGCGGTTGTAGAACTCGTCCAGGTTGGTGAGGCCGTCACCGTCAGGGTCAGCCCCGGAATCTTCCGCATTGGTGCTGTCGAGCCGATTTGCGTTTTCCCAGTCATCGGGCAGAAAGTCATTGTCCAGGTCCATGAACAACCGGTAGGCGACAATGGCGTCGTCGTTTGCGATCCGCAACAGCCGATCTTCCCCAATCGACAGTTCTCCAACCCGATCCGTGGACCAGTCAATATCGCGGTCTGCCAACGACACTGCGATGGTCTTGCCGCCGATACTGGCGAAAAGATGTGTCGTGGTGGCGATGATTCCCGGTGAATCGAGTGACTGGCCAGGAAAACGCCTTGACCAGATTGGATCCCCTGTTTTGAGATCGAGGGCCTGTACGATTGTATCCGAGGACAGTGACGACACGTAAACGACATCGCGATGTACTGCGGGCGTCGAGAAATTGCCTTTTCGTGACCACTGGGTGGTACCGGTGTGAGCGTCGATTAAAGCTATTGAGGTGGTGCTGCGCGCAAGAATATTCTGTCTATTTGCCAATACAATCGGATGCTTGAGACTGTCCAGCAGCTTTACCAGGGCACCGCGACCATCGGCGATACGTTTAGCCTCTACGCCGAAGCGACTTGAAAAGTAGGCCCGCTGGGCATCGAATGACAATACAGGCTCAGTTGGATACGCTAACGGGCCGAAAGCCCATCGGGTTTCACCCGATAGTGCGTCTATTGCGTTGTGTGCGTTGAGGATCAGGTTCCCCTGCGTCGCCACCATGCTGCGACCCTGGGGGAAGGGAACCCGCCAGATCGCCAGCAGTTCACCGCTGGCTTCAGACAGGACATAGACATCTGAGCTACTGTCCAGGACGTAGACGCGGCCATAGGCTACAGTGGCGTCGTGAATGTAGCCAAACTCCCTCTGCCATAAGGCCTGTCCCGAGCGGCTTTCCAGGCAGTAAAGGCGGTTATAGCCAACATTGAAGATCCGACCGCCGGTACTCATGAGAGGGCGGTTATTCGCCTGCAGATCGCGCTGTTCCCAGACCAGTTCGATATTCCTGGGATTAATTTTTATCGGTACAGCAGATGTGCGCCAGCGATTGCCTGCCGTACCGATCCAGTCCCCTGCGCCGGGGACCATCGCGGAATTCATGGGATGAGTGTCAGCAAAGTATTCCTCGCGGTCAGTGAATCCGTCACCATCTGAATCCAGTGTGTCATCATTCTTCAATGTAGGGTCGAGACCGTAGATCAACTCCCAGTAATCGGGAATATCATCGTTATCACTGTCCGGATGGGCGATATCCAGCCCCAGAGCCATTTCTTCAGCGTCGGACAGACCATCTTGATCACTGTCGAGTTTGTGGTCGTCGCTGCCCAGGATAAATTCTGTGTAGGCATCCAGGCCATCACCGTCTGCGTCCTGCTGGCCATCATGCCTGTTGAGCGGATCGAGCTGGTGATCCACTTCCCACCCATCAGGGATGCCATCACCGTCGGAATCGCTGTATCCAGGCAGCAGCCCAAGCTGTAATTCCTGTCTATCCGTCAGTCCATCTCCATCGCTGTCGATCGCTTTGCCGTCTGTTCCCAATTCCAACTCTTCAGGGTCAGGGAGCCCATCACCATCGCCGTCGGCAAGCAACGGGTTCGTCCCGTACTGCCTGATTTCGTCGCCATCGGAGAGTCCGTCTCCATCTGTATCAAACACATCAGGCAGGGTGCCGTGCAGGAACTCCAGCAAATTGTTTGCGCCGTCATCATCCCCATCGAGAAGCTGGTCACCAGGGTTTTGCGCATCAAGCAGAAACCAGGTTTCCCACCAGTCGGGCATACCGTCACCATCGGTATCTGCACCGCCCCGGTCCGGAAACATACCGTCGATCTTGACGGGTACGATGCTCCTTTGGCCTGTGCTGAGATCGAACAGAAAGGTGTTGTCGCTTGTCGCCGACGCGATCAAGGACTCTCGGTTGGCGTAGGTGATGGATGTGCGAAGGAATGGCAATTGGCTATAGATGGTCCCACCCATATCGGTTTCCAGAAGCCTTCCAGACTCAGACAGGAGCAAGTGATCGTCTGCCGTTACCGCCAGGATTTCACTTCCACGATCAACCTGAACTACTGCCAATTCAGTAGCCGTCGCCGGGTCCAGTTCCCGGACAGAATCGGCATATTTAGCAAACAGTCGGCCTGAGGCGCTGGCCGCGATACTGGTGTAGTCAAACCGGGTATCGACGGTGTAGAGGTGATTACCGCTCCCATCAAAAACCCGTAATGTGTATGGTCCCATGGCGTAAAGCAGTCTGCCATCGGTGGCAAGTTTTACGGCATGAGACAAGTTAGCCAGCTTTTCCTTGAAGCTACGGTTCAGCGGATCAAAAAAGATAAAGCCGTTATAGCCCGCCAGCACAAAATTCTTGTCCTCTAGCTGCATGAGAGTCCGGGGCTGGATCAGAAAATCACCAAGGATCGGCGCCTGTGCCAAGTTACCATCTCGTCGAAATTCGGCAATACCGCTGTTGACAAGCGCAATGATTGTGTCGCTTCGTGTGCCTATTGGTGTGCGTTTGTGAAACGTAAGATTATCGAGCAGGAATTTCTGGCCATTGCACTCCTGACAGCGTATTGAAATCGTGTGTTCTCCTTCGGTGATGGCATAGGCTCTCGAGGGCCAATCGGCACCTTCTATGGGCGCGCTGGAAACCCGTTTCCCATCGATAAACACTTCCACCGGATTTGATGCATTGGAGCCATTCTGTCCGACCATTCTCGAATCAAAAGTAAAGGTACCTTCAGCGAAGACTCCAGTCACGTCAGCGGTGAGATATGAACCAACCCCCATCATGCTAAATCTGCCATCCGATGATGCGTTGCCGACTCTGCGCCAGTTTCCGATCAGGTCAACGCCTGAGTAGGTTGCAGACTCGAATGATTCCTTGAAGTGGTAGATCAGTTCGGGTTTGCTGTCGGCATCAACCGGATTTGTCATGTAGTAGGTGCTCTCCCGTGCGTCAGATACACCGTCATTGTCGGAGTCACGTCGATGAGGGCTTGAACCAAGACCGATTTCCGTGCCGTCTGATAGCCCATCACCGTCCGTGTCTGCATTCTGAGGATCGGTCTGGTAATTCCGTATCTCCTCGGCATCAGACAATTGGTCTCTGTCTGTATCGTATAAAGCTGGATTGGTGTGATTCTCCAACTCCTGGAGGTTGGTCAGGCCGTCACCATCCGGGTCTGCCGAAACTTCTGCGCCGAGGACTTGCCCAAAATACCTGCGCTCGAACCAGTCAGGCAAACCATCCTGGTCGGCATCTGCATCAAGGTTAAACACAAAGACCCTGCCATAGAGGGACACGAAGACCAGGGCGCCATCATCGGAGATTGCCAACTGACCGCTGTTGGGTACGGGATAGCTCCATTCCACTACGCCACTGTCAACGTTGATGGCTTTGAGTCCCCCAAATGAGTGATAGAAGACATGACTGCTCGTGCTAACGATTTCGCCATCACCTATGTTTTCGTCATCGAGGCGCCAGCGTTCATCACCGCTTGTCTTGTCAAGCGCGATTACCCCGTGGAACCCGTTTGCCGCATACGCGTCGTTCCTGACAAAAACCAGCTCAGGCCCGATGGCATGTATTGGAATAACCTGCACGTCTTTCCGCCAGGCAATTTCACGCTTTGCATTGTCTATACGAATGACGCATCCATCCTCAAAAGACACATAGACATCGCCATTGGTGTCCAGTGAGGAGCGGCGGGGACGGCCGCAGGGCTCTATGTTTAGCCTGAATAGCTCTGCGCCGTTCTGAGGATCAAAAAACAGCGCTTCCTCAGCGGTGACAATCACAATGTTTTCCCGGCTGACCAGGTGATCGACGCCAATCCCGTAGTATGGTCCAGAGGCTAGCCTAACGTCCCAGTTTAAAGCACTATCGGTTTCGGAAATTCGTCCAATCGAGTAGCTGGTGAAATAGAAGAGGTCGCCCTGGAAAGCTATCACTTCTTCCGGGTTGATTTCGGTCGCGGCAGGGACTGCGAGCAATTCGCCATCAACAAAACTACGTCGTTCGTAAACCTTCTGGTAGCGATTGTAAAGCTCTAACCCGGTCGCACCTACCAGAGCAAGATACGCGGGGTTTGATAATTCCTGGCGCCACAGTTCTGTGCCAAACGCAAGGTCAACGGCGACCAGAAGTTTCTCATTAGGACGCAGGAACATCTGTCCATCCTTGATCAGTACAGGATAGGACTGGTAATCGACGACCAGGGATTCCCAGCGTAGCGAGATTTTCTCGGGAGAAGTTGCTACGGATCTATAGAAAGTGCGACCGCTGTCTCCACCATGTTGCGACCATGGTGCTAGAGCTGGTACTGAGGTGTTATCGAAAGGGTCGGACCTGCCGCCATATTCCTCAATATTGCGATAGCCATCGGCATCGTTGTCCAGTAGCGCATCATCAGGATTCAGTGGATCGAAGGAATAGGCGACCTCCCACGCGTCCGGTACGCCGTCAGCATCACTATCAACCAGATTGGGATTGGTGCCCAGCGCTTTGACTTCATCAAAGTCGCTTAAACCGTCACCGTCTGTGTCGCTCAGGGTGGGATTTGAGCCCGCCTTCGCCTCTTCGCCGTTGCTGACGCCATCATTGTCGATATCACCCGTTTCGTCGCCTGCAACAGTAGGATCAAGACCGTAATTGATCTCGAATGCGTCACTCATGCCGTCACCATCCGAGTCGGCGGCGTTAGGATTGGTGCCGTGCCGTATCTCATCCGTATCGTTGATTCCGTCACCATCGGTATCAACACGCAAGGGGTCCGATTCGTACAGATTCACCTCCTGGCCGTCACTCAGACCATCCGAATCAGAGTCGGCCAGCAACGGGTCGGTGCCACGCAAAACTTCATCGCCATCAGGCAATCCGTCATCATCTGTGTCTGAATCGCCAGGATTCGTCCCGCGCCTGTACTCCTCGATATTGCTCAGCAGATCTGAATCCAGATCGAGTTCTTTATCTAACGGATTTGTTGAATCGAGCCCATTTAGACGCTCCCAGGCATCGAGCATACCGTCATCGTCATCGTCATTGGGTGCTACGAGAATGCGGGCGCGTGAACCGGTGCGTATGCGCGCATCCAGCTCGGGAAGTTTGGCGCTGGTGTTCAGGAGTTCCGCGACCAGAGTTGCGCCGTCAGCCCCGGGATTTGATAACTTCAGGAGACCGAGTAATCCAGAGACAAATGGTGCAGCTGCAGACGTACCACTGGAATAAATATAGCCGCTAAGGCCAAGTCCTAGGATACTTTCTCCAGGTGCAGCAATATCAATTGTTGTTGCGCCGTAATTGGAGAAAGACGTGAGGCGTCCACGGTCATCATGGGCCGCAACGGCGATGATGTTGGTCTGGGGGTAACCTGATGGATAGTGGGGTGAAGTATCGGTATCCTTGCTCTCGTTGCCGGCTGATGCGACCAACAGCATGTCTCGTTGCTGCATTGCATCGATGGCAGATGAAAGCAGCATCGAGTATTCCTCGTTGCCCCAGGAAGCATTAACAATTGATATTGGGATGCCGGCATCTCGCTGGTCCATAAAGTATTCGAGACAGGTAAGTGCGTCAGCCAGTTCGCCGTATCCGGTAGCGTCAAGGAACCTGCAGCTTGCAATGCTCGCTTCCCACATGACACCGGAGATGCCAATAGAATTGTCACCCTGCGCCGCGATGACGCCCGCGACGAATGTGCCGTGGCCATCAATATCAATCGGGTCGCCGTTCGCGCTGATGGCATCAATGCCATACACGTCATCTACCCAGCCATTGTTGTCATCATCGACCCCGTTTCCAGCGATTTCGCCTGGATTGGCCCAGAGATTTGTTGCGATATCAGGATGGTCATAACGAATCCCTGAATCGGCTATACCTATGACAATGTCCCGGCTGCCAATGGTCAGATCCCAGTAGTCGGTTACACCAATGTCGGTATTGACGCTGTGAGGCGAGTTGCTTGACTGCAGAGCCCACTGCGCCCCGAAATCTGGGTCGTTGGGGATTTTGTCGCTGTGAACATAAAAGTTGGGCTCTGCTGTGATGCCGTTACGGTCGAGCACACCCGCAACCTGCTGCACCTGTGCGCCATCTGGTAGCGCGAGTCGGAACACGTTTCTGGCAGGCGAGTCCAGAATTGTGAGGTTCATCGTTGACAGAAGCCTGTCCCGGTCAGCGGGACTCATATCACGGGGAATACGAGCCAGAACCTGACCTGGCACAAAGCTCGCGTGGGCATTCTCCGGGCTTACAGTGACAGCAGAGACGGGTTGGGTAGAATTGGAAGGCTGATCGTCAGCGTGAGTGTTGCCCTGACCAAGTGATCCGCCAATCTCCGGCGGGGGCTGTTGCCATAGGGTAAGCAGGAGCAGACTGACTACTATGGCGACAATCGCAAATGCCGGGACGATTTTCCGCATGGCAGTAATCAGCGTGACTTTTCCATTTGAAGTCTTGTAGCACGAATGGTCTGGGACGGTAAAGCAACCCGGAAGCAGGTTCGCTGGAGGTTATTGTGCGCTTTTTAACCACCGGTTCGCTGACGTGTTTCATGCCAGGGGAATGCCCGGCGCCTCACCCGCAAAAACTCAGCATTGCTGAAGTCAAAGGGTACAAGCCAATCAAGGTGTGGCGGGTTATCCAGCACCTTCCCCCTGACTTCGCTGAGCAGCCAGGGTGCGCCTGTGTAAACCTACTTTGAGCGACTTATTGTGACACTCCCTTGTCCATCAGCCCGCGCCACTTTCGAGACCACCGCCACTCTGGATAATGCCCTTGTGTACCAGACCCTGGCGCCTGGCATTACGAGGCAGTCAGACACTTTTGAGCCGCCACCGGACTGACACCGGTTGCCCGAGCGAGCGCAAAATGGGCTGCAGCAGTCAGCCCAAGGGCGCCGCCAGCGGCAAGAAACGTTCTTCTTCTCATTGCTGTCTTGCCTTGCCGCCGCTGGCAGATGTCATTAGTTGCAGGATGCGTTCGGTGACCTTCGGTTCCAGGCCCTCGGTGTGCCCTTTGTCCATTCGCACCACGTCGGCGACAACGCGGCCGTCGCGACAGTTTGGATAGTTGAACACTTCAGCAACGCCCGGCCGGGCTGACATACCCCAGACCTTGTAGCCCTTGCGATTCGAGTCTTCTACCCAGCCTGGCTGGTCATCAATGATGTCAGCTTCGCGCACGCGCGCGTCACAGCTGTATCGTTTGGCCCAGGGAGACTCATCGGGCAGGCCAACAATTTCATATTCTCCAGTGGTGTAAATATGCGAGAAATCGCAGTCAGGCAGCGGCTGGTCGGGCCAGCGTCGTTCGCGTGGTGCTGGTGGTGTGCCGTCAGGTGCTGGTGGACCAAAGGCTGCAACGATATCGGCGCGACCGATTCGTCCCCCAGAAAGGCTCAGCAGGCCATCAACCTTGTCGCGGAAAAATGGTGTGCACACGATGCGATGGGAAGTGGCGCCGCCCTGGCTATGCCCCGCCAGCCAGAATGAACGGATGTTCTCCTTGCCAAACGCCGCAATGACCTCGTTGGTGATATCTTGCAGGTGCGCGTCATCTAGCTGTGGCATCCACATGCGAATGCCTGGGCCGCTACCCATGGAACCTGAGCCCGCAGCGGTTGGGGTCGCAACCACCAGGCGATACTTTTCCTTGTAGTCCATGGCGGGGAAGTAATGCCGTTGCCAGTTGGCGATCGACCCTGCGCCGTGAATGTTAAGAATAAACACCACATCTTCGCCCTGCTTCAGGTCGCAGGGGTAGTCGAGGAAAAACGAACGTCCGGTCTTTTTGTCAGTAGCGTTACCCAGGTTGCCGAGTTTCGCTGCGCAGTCACCGTCTTTGCAATGTACCGGCGGGGGTGAAGCGCAGGCGACGCCAAGGGGTTCGGTCACAAGTGGCGGGTTGCTCTGGCACCCGGTGATTGCCAGCAGCACCGTGGCAAGCGCAAAAATCCTCGCGTGGCTTATCATGTTTTTCTCCTCTCTTTGCCTTCAGGGTGCATCGTAATGAAACCGGTTGCAACAGCGCCTTTATGGCTGGTCGAGCTGGAATCAGGCGTTGATTCCGCCAGGTTAAGAGGTGCTTCTTCAGGTGACGGCGCAGGCGGGAGACAGTGACAGCCGCATCAAAATGATCAGGCTGCCGTGGCTCAGCGGGATACAGTGACAGATGGGACGAACTCCGACAGTCGCAGCGTAAATATCTCGAATCGAAATCTTAGCAGCCTGAAAACGTAGTTGCGTTCACTGCCCACCATCACGTTGACCGGTTGAGACGTAGGCAGTGAGCAGCAGCAGCGACGATAGTGCAAAAAATACCGGGATCATCTCCAATCCAAACTGGCCCGCGACGACGCCTGCAGTTGCGGGCATAAGGGCTGCGCCGAATCCGGCTGCACTCATCTGCAGGCCAATGGTATTGCGCTCGTGCCGCGCGCCGACTCTGGCTGCGGTATCGGTTGTCAGTGCCGGGAATACGGGGGCGATGGCGAAACCAATAAGCATGACTCCTGTGATATCGATCCACTGGCCGAGGTTGGCGGCCAGCAGGCCACACCCGCAAAGGGCCCCGGCAAGGCTGGTCTGTATCAGTATCCGTGATGCCACGTGGTGGGCCGTAAGGCCGGCGAGTATCCGCCCAAGTGTGAAGGTTCCCCAGTAGGCGGCGGTGACTATGCCGGCTGTTTCTGTGTCGACGCCGCGAGATTCTGTCAGTAACGTAAAAATCCAGAGTCCAATGCCAGCCTCGATGCCGGTATAGAGGAAAAAGAGCAGGGCGCTTAACACTGACGGAAAATGGCGAACGGAAGCGGCAAGGTTTGCTTCCCCACCCCGGGCGGCGCGGCTGTTGCGCCAGGCGTTGCGGGTCGTGAAGAACACAGCTGCAAGTACAAACTGCAGGCCGCACACCACGAGGTAGCCGACTTGCCACCGACCTGTCTCTGCGAGTGCGGCAGTCATGATGAGCGGTCCGGTGGTTACCCCAACCCCAAAGCAGGCGTGCAGCCATTGCATCGCACGGGCACCGTAGTGGGTTGCGACATAAATATTGACGCCGGCGTCAATGGCACCGGCACCTAGACCGGAAAGACCGGCAGCCAGCACAAACAGGATCCATGCCGGCGTTGTTGCGTAGACACCGAGCATCGCGGCGGTCAGTGCGATACTGGTCACCAGCAGGCCGCCGGTCCCGAGGCGTCGCATCAGTGGTCCAATCAGCACACTGGAGGTCATATAGCCGGCTGTACCAGCGACCAGGAGGGGGCCAATAGCGTCGAGGGGCAGTTCAAACGACTGCCGGATACCAGGCCAGGCGACCCCCAGCAGGCCGTCCGGCAATCCGAGGGAAATAAACGCCAGGAAAATAAGGATAATCATTGCAGTGGGGTCCGGTTGTCAGGGCTGCTTCGTATTGATGACTTACCCCGATAGCCCGGGGAGTCGGGTCTCTCCTCCAACCAATGGATGACACCTTAGCGCACTGTCAGAATTCTTGGGAAGCTTACGCTTGAGCAGATCATTGAATGGCGTGGTAAACCAAAAATGGCCCGATGCGACTATTGGCCGGAGTGCATCTCTGCACAGCTGACCACCTGGGTGAAGAAACACAAGTTTGCGATCCAGCACATTCAACACAGGATTCCACGGCAGCACGCTTTCTTTGAGGGCTACAATCGCACGGTATGACATGAGTGGCTGGGGTTCACACCGATCCAGAAGCTCAACATTGCAGGCTGGATACTTTTTCTTGAGAGCGTCATCAAAAATGGGGGATTTCCCACAAGCCAGTCTCAGGTGGAAAACTGGTCTCGCAGTTTGCAAGCCAAAATGCGATGCACCCGCCACCGCTAGCGCGGCGGCAGCAGTCGGCGAATGTCTTCAGGTTTTAGCCCGAGATTTGATTGCAGGTGTATCGCAACCTGGTCTGGAGCCAGTGCGGCCTGGAAGCGATTGAGGTCATCCGCACTGTTGATGTCATACAACCAGGAACTGTGGCAAAGCTGGTTGTGGGTACGATAGTGCCATTGTTCCCCCCCATGGTGGTCGACAAAAACGCCGTACAGGACAAACTCCGAAAAGTCCTGCGCGCGAAGCAGCGTATCCCGCCACGGGCGCTGCCACTTTGCTTCAATCTTTTCCAGCATGGCCAGGAGCGGCGTGGCATGCAGGGTGTTCAGCTGTGCTATGTACGCACCAGTCAGGTTCTGCTCGTTACCGAGGTCAAACTGCCGCGCGGCGAATCCGTACCAGTTCCGGTAGCGTCTCGATTGGAAGAAGTGTGGTTTGCGCTCGTCGCGATAGAATCGCAGCTTTTGCTCACGCCAGAGAGATTCTGCATCGAAAGGGCGAACAAAGACCAGGTCTGAATCAGCAAAGCAGAAAGCGTCGGCCGGATAGGCGTCGGCCACCGCCAGCTTGGTAACCTGTTGCAGTATCCAGCCCCGAACTGGCAATGTCCGCGTCGACCACCACCATTTGCGTGATAGCCGCAGCGGTCGAATCCAGGTTGGTAACAGGTCTTCTTTCAAAATGATCTCAACGTTGTTACCGCCCAGCGCGCGGAAGTGTTTTTCGTCAACCGCGTCAATGAGCAGCAGGTGGCGTTCAAATCCCCGGACATGGTTTGCCGCACTCTCCAGCATGAGTTCACAGCGTCGGATATCAGGGCGGTAGCTGGGTGTTACCAGGACGGTTTTCATTTCGATCTGACGGTTGCAGCATGCAAGGCTATTTGCGCTGATTTTGCTGCAGGATGCAAATGATGCCCGATCGGGCGCCTTTAAACGGGCGTTAACGGGGTGGCATGGTTCTTGAATAGGTGAGCCGGTAATTTCACTTTTTGAGACCAGAGACTATGTTCAGACCAATATTATTTGTTGTCAGCTTGCTGCTGACGGCTGGTGCTGCACGCGCGGAGAGTTTTCAACACTGTCCGGCAGAAGCATTTCTCACGCAGGGAAAACCCGCAAAACTCTTTCAGATTGACCTGACGACGGGGGCCTTCAGCGAACTGGCAGCCGATCTTGGTACCCGGGACAAGCTGAACGCTATTGCCTTTAGCGAACACGACAACTACCTCTATGCCTGGAGTTATGGTGAGAACACCATCGTTCGCATCGGTGCTGACTACCAGGTTATGCCGCTGGTGCTGGACAACAAACCGCAGAGTGATTTCTACGTCGGTGACGTCGCTGTTCTGGAAAACGCCTACTACCTCTATCGCCGTGGCAGCAAACCTCAACATGGACTGTGGCGAATTGGTCTTGATGCAGGCGCAGCTGACTACCTTCGGGCTGAGCGGATTGCGGCCGGTAACTCGCCCTCGCTCGACATTTACGATTTTGCGTTTCACCCCCAGGACGGGCTGATCTACTCGATTGACGCAAAAGGCGAGTTAATCACAATGGATCCTACAACCGCTGAGGTAACCTGGCTGGGGAATACCGGCATCAGCGGAACGCTCGGCGCAATCTACTTTGACGCAACGGGATATCTCTACGCCGGTCGCAACAAGGACGGCGTCATTTTCCGGGTTAACCCCCACGACCCGATGCCACTTGCCGAGGAATTTGCCCAGGGTCCGTCGTCATCAAACAATGACGGCGGCCGTTGTGCGCTCGCGCCGGTCATCGTTGGGTCCAGGGCGTTGGTGGATTTTGGTGATGCGCCGGATTCCTACAGGACGTCACTGGCAAGCAATGGTGCAAGGCACGGTTCACCAGGCGTGCGGCCGTTCCTGGGTGCGACTGTGGACGGTGAGTCCCAGGCGGCGATTGCGCCCCTGGCTGATGAAGCCATTGGCACCGACGATGACGACGGTGTCACTTTTGTTACCGCGCTGGCAGCCGGCGATGCGGCGATTGTTCAGGTCAGCGCAGTAGGTGAGGGCTATCTCAACGCCTGGATCGATTTCGACAAGAACGGTGAATTCGGGGACGGCGAGAAGGTTTTTCACCAGGTCTCCATCAAAGACGAAACCCGCAACCTGGTCTTCGACGTGCCGAGGTCAGCGCGTGCCGGATCGACCTGGGCCCGGTTTCGCTTCAGCAGTGTGAAAGAACTGAATGCCTATGGCGGCGTGAACGATGGTGAAGTGGAGGATTACCCGCTGGAGATCATCGGCAGTGGTGCGACGACCCTCTTTTATCCATCTGAAAGCGGGTATGTCACGCTGGCTTTCGAAGATCTCTGGCCCGGGGTTGGTGACTACGATCTGAATGACCTGGTGGTCCATTATCGTACATCGCTGGTCATCCAGGACGGCAGCGTGGTCGGAGTGGGCATCAGCGGGCAGATGATGGCTATCGGTGCAACCTTCCACAATGGTTTTGGCGTTGAAGTCACCCAGGTAAGCCGAAACAACATCGATCAGGAGACTATCGAATTTGTGATTAACGGCGAGCCCCAGCCCAATTCACCGCTCGAAGCGGGTCAGTCCAAGGCGGTATTTATCATGACAGACGACATCTGGAACTTTGTGACGCCAGCCGAGGGCTGTGCCTTTTACCGCACCGAGAATGGCTGTGGAGAGTCGCCGATCCAGGCCTCGTTCTCGCTGACCGCAAGGTTTCACACGCCGATTGATGTCAGTCAGTTCGCCGACCAACTGTTCAATCCTTTCATATTCGCCACGGAAGGGTTTACGCGCAACAGCATCTTTACCTCACCGCCGGGTCGAGGTCTTGAGATTCACCTGAAAAACAGGACGCCGACCGACCTTGCCGACCCTGAACTGCTTGGACGTGCCGAGGACGGGTCAGACCCGGCAGCAGGGCTCTATTACCAGACATCGCAAGGCTTGCCCTGGGCGATCGAAATAGGAACCGAATGGAAACACCCCGCTGAATACCAGGACCTGGTCGAGGCCTATCCTGAATTTGTTGAGTGGGTGCAGAGCCAGGGTGACAACAAGCCGGACTGGTACATGGCAACAAAGGCAAACAAGTCGAAACTCTATCGCCAGGGCGAAGAGTAATTTCTACAACAAGGAGCAGGATGATGAACAGGATCTACAGAAAAATTGTGGTGGCTACCACGAGCATGTTGTTGGCTGGGTGCGGTGGCGGCGGTGGCGGCGGTGGTGGTGATAACGCAAGCGCCGCGCGTACCGACGTCGCCGCGGTAGAAACGCCCCCAGTCGTAACGCCAGTCACAGCGCCAGCCTCAGGAATCGTGGCGTCCGAGCCGGAAGTTGCCGCCGCCATCTCCCGTACGGCAGAACTTGTCGCCAGCAACGAATTCAGCTTTACGAGTTCGTACCAGCTGGAGCTGAACGTCAATCGAGCGGAGGTCGCTGCCGTGCCGCAATACCTGACAGTTTGCCGCCAATCTGAGGTTGGCAGCGAGGCCAAGGAAACCGGCTACGAGGCCTGCCTGCTGCGTTCGCCGATGCCGACCGGGCGTTTTGAAGGCACGGTTTCGGTAACCAGCGATGTAGATCAGCTAGCCATTGCCCTGTGGCGCTTCGATGGGACGTCACCTGAGATTGTGCTGTGGGACCGAACAAGGGACGGTGACAGGGTCTTTATTGACTGACCCCGGGTGAAATGCGCATTGATAATCCCCACGGATTGAGAGGTGGCTGCGGGCATGGCGCTGACGTGCTG
Organism: Pseudomonadota bacterium; assembly: GCA_047947185.1. Classification (GTDB taxonomy): domain Bacteria; phylum Pseudomonadota; class Gammaproteobacteria; order Pseudomonadales; family Azotimanducaceae; genus JANQJA01. Next base: position 2,844,027 of record CP170502.1, on the reverse strand, counting down.
TGCCCGCTGCCGCGCTGGCCTTCCGCCATTGATCCGCTCACCGCTGTCAGGTCAAAGCTACCAACAAACGACGGTGTTCTAGATTTCCAGCATATCGACTACACATCGGGGACGGTCGCAATCTGTCAGAGCCTGGATTCCAGAGACACATTGCCGATTTTCTGATGCCGAACAGTTTGTACATCAGTCTTACTGGAAATCAATGCCGGTGAGATTCTATGAACGTGTAGTGTTCTTTGACGCCCAGGCGAAGCGTACTGTTGGTCCCGACCGGATAGCCACCTTCAGTGATCTGCCGGATCGCTTCGATCCTGAACGCTTCTGTTTAACGTTTGCCCGGCTTCCATTGATGCTTCATTGAAACGCGCACAGGTGTCTACTAAAGTGGGCGCGGTACACAATCCCGGGTTAGTCCGTCCGCAATGAAGTTACCCAATCACATCACGCTAAACTATTTTTCCGGCAGAGGTTATCAGCCTGTTCAAGTGCTGGTAAACGACGGGCGTAAAGCCGGAGCCACACTGAACCAGTTCGGTTTTGAGTTGATCAGCCACCGCTCCGGCGTACAGGATTGGTTCAGCCAGCAAGAGGTTAACGCCAAACACTATGGGGAAATTGGCGCGCTGGCAAAACAATTGACGGGATGTGATTTTGTGCTTTTCTATCCGGCGCTCCTGCGTAATCCGGAAGCCACGAAAGTCAGTGAAGACTTTCATCCAATTCAGGGCGTGCATGCTGACTACACGGAATCCTATTCGACAATGATTCAGGATCCAGGACATCCATATCACAAGGTGATCTCGCAGTTTATGCCCGCCGCAGGCGTAACATCGGCAGATGTCGTCGGTGCATCCCGCATCAGGACGCTTCAATTCTGGCGGAACATCGGTCCGGCAGAGGTAGATTACCCGCTTGCGATCTGTGACACGCGCACGGTGTCACGCGATGAACTGATTTCGATCATGGTGGAGACCTACGGCGGCCTATTGACGCGTTTCGAATCGTTCCTGGTGCGCGGTGACAAGGCAGAAAAACATAGCTGGTACACCTTCCCTGACCTCAGGGCGGATGAGTTGCTGATGTTCCTGGCATTTGATTCTGATAAGGCAAAGCTCGGTGAACGTTTCTGGACGCCGCATGCGGCCTTCCTGAACCCTGACGCGGATGAAGCGACTCCGGCACGAGAGAGTATCGAAATGCGGGCGATCTGCTTCTGGCATTAAGCTGACGCGTCCCGGTCAATACTCGAGCGAAGAGATTTTGGGGATGACTGACAATAACACCTGCGTATCGGACAGCTCGCGCAGGCGCTGTCCTTCGACTTCTTCATAGAGTGGGCTGGTCCTATTGCGCCGAGAACTTCTGGCTTTGGTAATCCCCCAGCTTTGAAGCCATCAAAACTGGAGAGATTACCGGGGGAATACGACACACTTCTGAATGAGGGAGAAGGGTGTCATGTCCTTCCAGCGGCTAATTGGGGACTACAAGGTCGGGTATCGCCGCCTGGCTGGCCGCGCCGTCCCCGGTCTGTGTGCCGCCAATTTTCACTGCGGCATCGAGAAATGTCTTGTAGAGATCGATGGTCTGCTCCGGGTTGAGGTTGGAATTCATCGAGAGCTCACAAACGCGATACATCAGCTCGCTGACAATCAACACCGCGGGACTCATGCCGCCGAGACTTACCGCGCCCTGGCCGGCGCCCCCCTTAATGGAATCGCCTACGCTGTCGCCAAACCCGAGGGAAGTTGATCGGGTATCAGCCACGTCGATGGCACGCGACGCACAGTATTTCTCCAGCCCCCCGTGATCCTTGATGACAAGCCCTTCAAGATCGGATGTTGTGGATAGTACCCTGACGCCATCAACCTGGTTCAGGAATGGTTGGTGAGGGCCTGAGGCGCATGCAGACAGCAGGCAGGTAGTGAACAGGATCAGGGATATTCGGCACATATTTGATTTCCTGGCTGATTCGGTTGCAGGCACCACCCTATTTGGGTTTCCTGTTGGTTGCGATAAGTACCGAGGTACCAAGCTCGCCGCTGATGGTGGCTTCTTCTTTCAGGCTGGTGAGGTCAGGCTTCTGACCGTGATGGATGTCTTCGGCGAAATCTATCAGTACGCCGAACACGCCCAGATCCGCACCGAATCCATCAAACTGGGGTGGCCATTGATTGAGACTCCAACTCCCGGAAATAGGACCCAGGCCAATGCTGACACCGGTTGCCAGCAGCGGATCGTCATCGCCCTGGTCCCAGGGGTTCCAGCCAATACCAATCTCCGGATTGGAAGCATCCCACAACTTCAGGGCAAGCCCGGGCGTTTTGTCACCCTCATCTTCGGGGCCCCCACTTAATCCAATCGAAACGGCGGACCCGTAGTTGAAATAGACCCAGAACCCCTCCGGGTCGCTGAAGTCCCTCACAAAAGAAATGCCGATAGAACTGCCTGCCTCCGCCTTGACAGAACTGTCATCGCCAAAAAACTTGCTTGAACTTGGCAGGTCGAAAGAAATGCCAAGTTCGAGTGTCGGCTTGGCCAGGTTGTTGTCGGCATAAGCCCGCGGTACAAAAAAGGCCAGGATATTGTCGAGGGTGTCCGTCTGAGGACGGGTTTGAGTGCCGCCTGCCACGATTTGCGTGAGGTCGACGCCGATCTCAGCCAATTCTTTGTCGATGGCGGCGACATCACCGCCGCAGATCAAATCTGCGTTTTTCAGCATTGCTGCCAGTTTTTCTTCTTTCTCCTTAACAACCTTCATGGTGTCGGCAATTCGGGTGATCAAAGCCGGCTTTTTCGAATAGGCAGCCTGCATCTGCCGGTCCAGTTCGCTCAGGTTGATTTGGGATACCGTATTTTCAATGATCTGCTGCGACTTCTTTTTCTGGTCACTGATCATCGCCATGAACTGACGGGCGCCGGCGATGTTGTCGATTGCCTTGTTTGCCTCGTCTTCCGACATCTGTGCGATCCGGTTGTTCAGATCGTCCAGCCCAGCAATCGCTTCAACAATCAGGTTGCAGGTCAGATTCCTGGTGGTGACACACTGATTCTTGAAAGGATCTTCGGCGAGACCACTGTTGCAGGAGGGAATGCGCTCCCAGACAAAACAGGGTCGTTGGCCCTTTTCACCACAGGTACCTGGTGCTGTGCACCTGCCCTGCAGCAGTGTGTTACCCGGATTACACATTTGCCAGGGAGACCGGGCACATGCCTGATCATCTGTGACGGGCTTGAGCGGATTGTAGGTGTAATACCTGGGGCACGCATAACAACCTGCGTTTTCGCCCAGCACAGGAAACTGACCGTTCCCGCACCAACCCACCTGCTTCTCGAACGAGGCGGCTGTGTATTTTGCACTGCTCGTTTTCGAACAGGCTTTTCCGCTCGTCACGGAATGAAACAGGGTACGCTCATAACCTGTTGGGCATTGGAAACACTGTGCATTGCCCACATCCCAGAAATCAGGTTTTTTGCATTGCCAGGGGAAGGGGGTCTTTTTGCCCGCGGTTGCGGCTTTGAACGTTACCGATGATGCCTTGACGCAGGCACGGCCGCTGCTTGCGATGGCGAGCGGATTTGCCGCATCCAGGCCAGCCTCATAGCCAGACGGGCATGAGTAACACTCTCCTCCATTCCTGACACTGAATATGTCGCCAGCGTCGCAGCCGATATCACTCTTGTGTTGTGCTGGTTTTGGCAGGATGCAGGGAAACTCGCCATCATCCCCGCAGCCCTGCATTGGTGTCTGCGCCTGCTCGTAGGCTGCCAGCGTGGTGCCAGGCTGGGTATCACCCAGTGCCTTGCTCTGCACCTTGCGCATGAACTCGGGGAGGTTGGTGATTTCACTCTTGATCTGTTGCAGGACGGGCAGCGTCGAGTCGTTGAGCGCGACGGATTGCGCGTAGATAGCCTGGCTCCGGGCGAGCGCGGCGTCGAGATCTGCCTGTTTCTCAGCAAGCGTCGCCTGGGCCGAGTCCAGCATCGTTTGTTGCGCGTTCAGGGAGGCATTTTCTTCCGCAACCTGCACTTTTGGATCGAGGGTCTGTTCTCCTGAAAGCGCACTTGCGATCTCGGCGGCCCGATCTGCACTGACGCAGTCCGCTAGCCTTTGATCATCACCCCTGGCAAATTGCCTGAGGATCCTGTCGGTATCGTCGCGATTGGTGTTGTTCTTGCCCTTGCCCTTTTTATTATCCTTCGAGCCCTTGTCGAGTCTCCGCTCAGACCTTGGGTCAATCAGAAGCACCGGTTCGGATGAGTCGGCCGCGCCAGTCGCGGCGGCAACCCTTTGTTGCAAATAGTCAACACAACGCTGCGCGTTTTTCACGTCCCTGGAAGCAGAACGAACTGCAGCCCTTGCTGAATTTTCGATTTTGTCCGCCTGGCCACTCAATGAAGTCGCCTGCTGGTTTGCCTCCCTGACCTGGCTGACCAGCGTCGCCACGGAGGAATAGGTTGCTGCTTCAGCGTCTGTTGCCTGGTAGCTTTCGAACTCGGCCTGAAATGCCGACCAGCCCAGGGGCCCGAGTGGTGTCTCGACAGAAAACTGGTCTGTCGCCAACTGCGCAGCGCCCACAGCACTGTTGGTCCAGGACACGAAAATACCCAGCACCAGGTACTGGGTGAGCAAAAATGGATTAATCAGGTATGCGGCAGTTTTGTTCATGGCGAGACTCGGCTAGGGAGACTCCAACAGGTTATGAGGTTTCGCCAGGGAAAACGTCAGGGGATTACCTGACATCGCGGCGTGAGAAACCAGGGCACAAACGAAGTGATGGGCGGCGTCAAGCGTTCGCTCGATCAAGCGTGGTAGGCCAGTTGTGCCAAACAGTACGCTGGTTTGCGTAGCCAAAACCCGTGGTTATGTGGTTTATTTAGGCTCTCTTACAACAGGCTCGGGGGGCGCGCTTAATGTCATCGCTGCAGGAAATGGATGTTCCGGAAAAACTGCGCTCGCGCTCTTATCGCCGCTACGTCCTGGCGGTGCTGGTCGTGGTGTACATATTCAATTTCCTCGACCGCCAGATTGTCACGATCCTCGCGGAACCGATCAAGAATGACCTGGGTTTAAGTGACACACAGATTGGGTTGATGACCGGTCTCGCGTTTGCAATCTTTTATACTGTACTGGGTATTCCCATCGCCCGCCTGGCCGACCGCGCCAATCGGGTGTCAATCATATCGGTCGCGCTGGTCATCTGGAGTGGCATGACGGCCTTATGTGGCCTCGCGCAAAACTTCGCCCAGATACTGGCGGCAAGAATTGGTGTGGGTGTGGGCGAGGCAGGCTGTTCGCCCCCGGCGCACTCGCTGATTGCTGACTACTATCCGCCGAATGAGCGCTCATCGGCACTTTCGATCTACGCGTTGGGTATTCCAATCGGCAGTCTGCTGGGCTTGCTTGCGGGTGGCTGGGCGGCGGAATTCTATGGCTGGCGAACCGCGTTTCTGCTTGTTGGTATCCCCGGTGTGGTGCTGGCCGTGATCCTGAAACTGACGGTGATGGAACCGATCCGTGGCATGTCGGACCCGGCCAGCGCCAGGAATGTGGATCAACCACCGCTGGTGGCGACGATCAAAACGCTGTTGAACAACAAGACCATATTCCACATCGCCATGGGTGGCGCGCTGACGTCGTTTGTTGGCTACGGTCTTGGCCAGTGGTTGCCGGCATTTTTCATCCGGATTCACGAAATGGGTATTGCCCAGACGGCAACCTATTACGGGCTCGTTAACGGTATCGCCAGCATGCTGGGCACTTTTCTTGGCGGCACCCTGGCGGACCGGTTTGCGGCCCGCGATGAGCGAATTTACGCCTGGTTGCCGGCAGCGGGTGTACTGTTCGCATTCCCGTTTTACCTGGCAGCGATGGTGGTAGGCGACTGGCGAATTGCGATCGCCATTCTGCTTGTGCCGAGCTTTCTGAATTCGCTGTGGCTCGGGCCCGCCTTCGGCACGATCCAGAACCTCGCACCACAGCGAATGCGTGCACTGGCGTCCGCGATCCTGCTGTTCGTACTGAACATTATTGGTCTTGGGTTCGGACCCTTCCTGGTAGGCGTGTTAAGTGATCTGCTGACAGGGCCTTTTGGCCAGGAATCCCTGCGCTACTCGATCATTATTGCAACGGCAGCCTACTTTTGGGCCGGCACACATTTCCTGTTGGCCGGGCGCTCAATTGTTGCTGACCTGAAACGCTCGCGCGAGGCGGAAAGTTAGGTCCGGATCGAATTTTCGGGACTCCAGGATCAGGCTGAAGCGGCGCGTATCGGTGCCTCTGTCAGCCGGACCTGTCTGCGCGCCGCGGCGGCGCTCAACCGACATCTGGTCGGCTGGCTGACTCAGTCCGCGAGTGTTCCCCGTGGGGAATGGCCGCATGACCAATCGGCGGTTAGGCGTCCTGGTCGTCTTCGAAGCCGAGAAACACAGCGGCCTCATCGACGCTCTTGCGCTCCGAGACGACGGCGTTGGCAGGAAAACTTTCGTCCGGCCAACCCAGGGCAACCGCCTTCATGATGACCTGGTCTTCAGCAATTTTGGCGTGCTCGCGGACGACCGGTGACTGCATGATGCCCTGGCTGTTGATCACCGCGCCAAGGCCGCGTGACCAGGCTGCATTGACCAGCGCCGTGGTGACTGCGCCGCAGTCAAAGGGCGTGTCGTCGCTGTCTGCCAGTTCGCGGTCATAGGTGATGATGACACACACAGGTGCGTCAAACTGGCGGAAACCGCGCAGCACCCAATCCTGACGGCCTTCCTTGTCCTCACGCGCAATTCCCATGGCCCCGAAAAGCTGTTTGGCCACGCCCACCTGACGCTCGCGGTGCTTGCCTTCGAAACCATGACCGGTACGAAACTCGCGCGAATGGGGTACACCCGCGAGATTGCGTTCGGTGTTGCCGGCGCGAATGCGGTCAAGCACCTCACCGGTGACGACCGTAAAATTCCACGGCTGCGTATTCATCGACGACGGCGAGCGCATCGCCAGTTCCAGTATTTCCCTGATCAGTGCCCTGGGCACCGGGTCCGGTTTGTAACCGCGGATGCTCCGGCGGCCGAGTACGACATCATCAAACTGCACGCGTTAATTCCCGTTGTGTGAAGGTCGCGACAGTTTACAGCATCCTGGGGCGCGGAGGGCGCTACGCCGCCTTTCGTCTCTGGCTAAGCCACACCTCTCTGGTTTGAAGTAGTCCAGCTTCGGTGAATTATGGCCCTGCGGTGTAGTCCAGCCAGACCCAGCAACAAAAGACCCAGCGTCCAGGGCTCGGGCACCGCTACCCCGGTGCGTGCAGCAAGCCCAAAAACGCCCTGGTTGGTAATCTGGACGCGGCCCGTCCCATCAAGATTAATTCGCTCGACGCCTCCACTGGATTCACCAATGAACATGTAGCCATTGTCAGTATCAAGTGCAATCCCCAGAGGGTTGCTGAAGCTGTTAGCTACAATCTCCAGTGCTGAACCATCAAGGTTGGAACGATAGATGGGGCCTGCGCTGTTGGAAACCGTGTACAGTTTGTCTGCGGTAAAGTCGATGGCCATCTGATGAAGATTTCCATCCAGTCCCCCAACCAGCGATGTCTGACTGCCCCCGCTATAGTCCATTGTCTTGATGGTTTGTCCATCGCCAAAATCGCCGACAAAAAGGGTCTGGGTACGGTGGTCGGTGACCATCGCGCCAATCGAGTACTGGATAAAGGAGTTATCGATCTGTACAGCGCCGGTACCGTCGAGGTTCATGCGGACCAGTCCTTCACTGCCATCAAAATCAGTAAACAGGTAACCGTTGATATAGTCCACCGCGAGTGAGCGGTTCCGTGACGTTGCACTGTAAATCCTTGATAGTCCTGTACCGTCACCATTCATGGACCAGACGCCATAGTTGTTGCTGCCACCGCTGTACCAGCCAAAGTACAGTTTGTCGGTATTGGCGTCATAACCCATGGAACCCGCTGTGAAGCCGATATGGTACGCATTCAACTCATTGCCGTTGGCGTCATATTCATGGATCTTGCCATCGAATCCACTGGCGAAAATGGTCGTTGCCAGGGCGCCGGGGGACATGACGAGGGTACACAGCGTGCAAAACAGCGCGGTAAGTTTGAACAATCTGGACAACATAGCTCACTTTCCCTGAGAAGATATCCTAACCAAGCAAATTATGTACCCGGATAGATATTTCCTTAAAATTCAGCCGGTTGCGATGGTTTCCAGGGAATTGCTGTTGGTGGGGGCGCTGGTCTGTAAAAAAAACCGACGTCACGGTGCCGGAATAATCTCTTAGGGGCCAACGAGGCAGTCAGGAGGTTGAAACGCACCTGGGATTGGCATTGTCCTCCGGCCCCCGGTCGGGACGACGGTGGTGTTGCGGCTTGCGGCCCCCGGTCGGGACGACGGTGGTGCTGTCGTTTCGACTGGAGTGGCGAAGCCACGGAATGGAGAAACCTCTTATTGCGAAAGGCGAGATCCCTCCACTCCGGCCTGCGGCCTCCGGTCGGGACGACGGTGGTGTTTCGGCCTGCGGCCTCCGGTCGGGATGACGGTGGTGCTGTCGTTTCGACTGGAGTGGCGAAGCCACGGAATGGAGAAACCTCTTATTGCGAAAGGCGAGATCCCTCCACTCCGGCCTGCGGCCTCCGGTCGGGACGACGGTGGTGTTGCGGCCTGCGGCCTCCGGTCGGGATGACGGTGCTGCTGTCGTTTCGACTGGAGTGGCGAAGCCACGGAATGGAGAAACCTCTTATTGCGAAAGGCGAGATCCCTCCACTCCGGCCTGCGGCCTCCGGTCGGGATGACGGTGGTGTTTCGGCTTGCGGCCTCCGGTCGGGATGACGGTGGTGCTGTCGTTTCGACTGGAGTGGCGAAGCCACGGAATGGAGAAACCTCTTATTGCGAAAGGCGAGATCCCTCCACTCCGGCCTGCGGCCTCCGGTCGGGACGACGGTGGTGTTTCGGCCTGCGGCCTCCGGTCGGGATGACGGTGGTGCTGTCGTTTCGACTGGAGTGGCGAAGCCACGGAATGGAGAAACCTCTTATTGCGAAAGGCGAGATCCCTCCACTCCGGCCTGCGGCCTCCGGTCGGGATGACGGTGGTGTTGCGGCCTGCGGCCCCCGGTCGGGACGACGGTGGTGCTGTCGTTTCGACTGGAGTGGCGAAGCCACGGAATGGAGAAACCTCGCAGTGCGAAAGGCGAGATCCCTCCACTCCGGCCTGCGGCCTCCGGTCGGGATGACGGTGGTGTTGCGGCCTGCGGCCCCCGGTCGGGACGACGGTGGTGTTTCGGCCTGCGGCCTCCGGTCGGGATGACGGTGGTGCTGTCGTTTCGACTGGAGTGGCGAAGCCACAGAATGGAGAAACCTCGCAGTGCGAAAAGCGAGATCCCTCCGCCATCCTGATATGGATTTTGCATGTCAGGTTGGGCATCAGCTCGGGCTATATTGATGAGTGTCGGGAGCGGTGACAAACAGGACCCGAGGATTGGCATGGCAGCGCGGGCCTGGTGGCTGGCTGGCCAAGGATAGACCTGAAAGCGACAGGTGCCAATTGAGAATGTACCCTGGCCCGTGTTGATGAGCCTTGCCTGTCGCCCGGCCGGCAAGTTGGGGTATAAAGGGAGTGAACACAGGTCCGAGTACCTCTGTGGCGAGTCGCAGCTTATTATTGAGGCGGGTGAGATCGTCGCAAGCATGCTCTTGATGAACCGGTGGATGAATGCATCTTCTGATCTCTTTGAGCAGGTCAGGGGCGAGGTTTCGTCGGGCGCCAGTCGATGCCCGTCATGCTCGACGTCGGAAGTTGGGATTATGATCCAGGTGCAAGAAGCCAGACTCTTCAGCCCCGGCCACAGCGGTCACTGTCGTTCTTGTGCCGATTGGCTGCCTGTCTGCAAAGGTCTAACGCGGATGCGACTCATCAGCGTGCTGGCGTCGCTACTGCTGGGTCTGGCTGCAAATGCCCAGGCAGGCGAGTGGCGTCACGGGATTTCCTACTTCGGCGATCTCCTGTATCCCGCTGACTTTACACATTTCGACTACGTCAACCCTGATGCCCCGAAGGTAGGTGAGCTGCGCCTTGCGCAGCTGGGTAACTTTGACACCTTCAATCCCTACATCCGCAAGGGTCGCAAGGCGGTTAACTTCGCTTATCACGCCATGCTCATGACCTACGACAGGCTGATGTATCCATCGGACGACGAGCCTGCCGCGCACTATGGTTGGCTCGCTGAAGCAGTAATGTTGGCTGACGATTACAGCGAGGTGCGGTTTCGCCTCCGGGAAGGCGCGCGCTGGCATGATGGCCATCCGCTAACAACCGACGACGTGCTGTTCACCTTTGAGCAAATCAAGGCGCACGGTTCCCCCACGTTGGCTCTTGAGTTCTCCCAGGTAACGCGCGCTGAAATCATTGACTCGCGCGAGATTGTTTTCTACATGGAGGGCGCGACATCACCCAAGGTGGCCCAGGCCATCGCCATCATGCCGATCTCGGCCAGGCATTACTACGAGTCGCGCGACTTCAGCAAGACCACACTTGAGCCGCCCCTCGGCAGCGGGCCCTATCGTGTGGTGGATGTCGACCCGGGCCGGCGTATTACGTTTGAACTGGTGGACGACTACTGGGGTCGAGACATCCCGGTGAACAGGGGGCGATACAACATCCGCCATGTGTCCTACGACTATTTCAGTGACATCAACGTGATCATCGAGGCAATCAAGGCGGGTGATCTTGATGCCAACCTCGAGACCCAGGCCAAGCGCTGGGACACGCAATACGAATTTCCGGGGCTTCAGGAAGGTCACTTCATCAAAGACCTGCTTACCACCGAGCGGCCGGTCGGTATGGCGCTCGGCATCCTGTTTAACCTGCGGCTGGAGAAATTCCAGCCGGATAAGGTGCGTGAGGCACTCTCGTTGGTTTACGACTTCGAATGGCTGAATCGGGTGCTGATGTACGATTTCTATAACCGTACCAACAGCTATTTTTCGAATTCTGATCTTGCCTCACAGGGGCCGCCGTCGCCAGCGGAACTCGAGATACTGGAGCGCTATCGCGGCCAGGTGCCCGAGCGCCTCTTCAGCGAGCCTTTTGAGGTGTCAAAGACCGATGGCTATGGTTATGCCCGGGATAACGTTCGACGCGCGGCACGCTTGCTGAGCGATGCGGGCTACGGCCTTGATGCGGACGGCAGGCGCCTTGAACCGGGCGGCAAGCCATTCACCATCGATTTTATTACCTCATCGGCATCACTGGAGCGCACGTTACAGCCCTATCTGATGAATCTCGATCGACTCGGCATTAAAGCCTCTGTTCGACTGATGGAGATATCGCAGTTCATTCACCGTATGGGCGCATTCGACTACGAGGCGACAATCCGAAGCTGGCCGCAGTCGCCGATTCCGGGTCCGGAGCTGCGCAACTATTTTGGTAGCGAGGCTGCCGGGACGCAGTTCAGCCGCAATGAGTTTGGCATCCGCAATCCGGTTGTTGATGACCTGATCGAACTGGTGCTCGAGTCCCGCAGTTATCCGGAACTCATCACGCGGGCGCACGCCCTAGACAGGGTCCTGCTGTGGAACTTCTATGTGGTACCGGGCTTCTACGCGCCGGGCTACCGATATGGCTACTGGAACAAGTACACCTATCCCGAGACCCAGGCGGAATTCCGCACCGGCTTTTTTGATACCTGGTGGTACGACGTCGAAACAGCCGCACGCGTCAATGACTTCCTGAGTCGCGAAGCCACCGAGTGAATCCGCCCACCGGCTATGGAAGCCGATGGGACGGGATTGTGTCCTAAGGTACCCGGCAGTTTACTCGGCTTCTCGCATTGCCCTGTAGATATCCGCCGGGCGCTTCTCGACGAAGGCGCGCACGGCTTCCTTATGTGCTATACGTTTCTGGGCGGCGCCGAATGCCTCACGTTCGCGGCGCTTGACCTCCGTGAGGTTCGCCTCGTTGAGGCTCTCCCACACGATACGCTTGATCTCTTTTGTGGTCTGCCAGTGGTTGGCTGCATATTGGGCTGCCTTCTCTACCGCGCGCTCGAGCAATTGATCTTTTGGTACAACCTCGTTAACCAGGCCAACCGCGAGCGCCTTGTTCGCATCGACAATCTCGCCGCTCAGCATAAGATCCATGGCGCGGGTGAAGCCGCAGATTTCCGGCAACAGCATGGTGCTCTGGATTTCCGGAATAACGCCGACGGCAGCAAAACGCATGGAAAGCCGCGCATCTTCCGAGGCGATACGGTAATCGGCGCCGAGGGTAATCGTCAGGCCGGCGCCAATGGCGAGTCCATTGATGGCCATAACAGCAGGCTTGGTGCGAGCCCAGAGTTCGGCCATGGACTCGTCGCCCCCGGCACGGGTTTGTGTGGCCCTGCGGCTCATCTCCTCGCCCGCCTTGCCCTCTTCGACCTGGCGGTTCCAGCCCTTGACGTTGGCCCCGGCACAGAAGGCCCGTCCCTGGCCGGTGAGGACAATAGCGCCAATCTCGTCATCTGCGTCCAGTTCAAGAATGGCCTCGCGCATTTCGCGACTCTGCCCGGGATGCAGCGTGTTCAGTTCCTCGGGGCGGTTCAGCGTGATGATGCCGACGTGGTCACGGCGCTCAATCAGCACAAATTCGTAATTGCTCATGATGTTCACCCTCTTCTATCTGGATTGGAGTATGTCCTGCACTTCAACTGTCACTTCACAAGTACTTCACAAATGTCACACACTTCAAGCGGTCTCAAAACCCTGTGCGTGAACGGTGCATTTTCGGTTGAGATATCTCGCACCTGCGCCGACCCGTCTGCAGTGTATTCCCATCGCCCGGTGCTGATCTATACTCCCAGGCCGGATCTGTGTGAATGAAGAAGTCATGAATGGAGAGGGCCAATGAGCGTTCAACAGGAGCCAATTGATCTTGCCAGCCTGCGAGGCAGTATCGCGGTAGTGACGGGGGCGGGTAACAACGGTATCGGATGGGGTATCTGCAAGCATGCAGCAGGCGAACTGGGAATGCACGTTGTGGCGATTGACCTGCACGCGAACCTGGTTGAGAGTGCGGCACGTCGGCTGACGGAAATGTATCCCGATGTGACCAGCATTGGCATTGCCGCTGATGTGACCAGCCCGGAGAGTCTCGCGGCTGCAAGCTCGGCAATTCTCGCCAGATTTCCTGGCCTGCGTATTGGCGCTGTTTTCGCCAATGCGGGCGTCATTTTTCACCACACTATTCTTAAGAGCACGCTGGAGGAATGGCGCCAGACGCTGGAGGTCAATGTGATTGGCGTGGTCAACACCCTGCAGGCGTTTGTGCCTCTGCTGCAGGCTGAGCAGGCAGACTCAATTCTCTGTACAACGGCCTCAATTGGTGGGCTGGTGCGCGGCGACGGTGGCGGCGCTGCCTACCAGGCGAGTAAACATGCTGTAGTGGCACTTACCGAGTCCCTGTCGTTTGAACTGGCGCGCAAGTCTCCCCAGATCAGGGTACATGTGCTCTGCCCCTGTATCGTCCAGTCCGCGCTTGGACACACCAGCCAGGTAAATGCGAGCGTGTTGCGTGGCGAACTTGATGCTGCCGAGGTCACCGGGGTGGAACAGGGCGACAATGGCCTTGCCATGACAACAGAGGCCCATGCCAGGCAGGTTTTCGATCAGATTGCCGTCGGCAATTTCTATATGATCACCGACAATGTCCGGCCTTACGTGGATCACGACTTCCCGTTCGACGGGACGGCTATTGTGAAGGAGCGCGTTGATAACCTGCTCAGGCGCAGGCTCGATAATGCTGATGCCTGGCTACCCGGGCCAAACGGCCCGCCTTCGGCGATCCTGAAAGGTCCCCTGTTCCGGGAGATAGGTCGCCGGCGGCAGTTGCTGAGAGACGAGAGCGGGTCGAGCTGAGCCGCACGAGCCGGGCAAGCGTCTCAACAGATGTTTTCTCCTGTTCCAGCCGGACTCCGGCGCTGTTAAGTCTGGCAGCACCTTCTTTCAGAAAGACTTACCAAAAAAAAGGCGTCGACATGGAACCCATTCGACGCCTGGATTTACTTCGGCTCACTGTTATGCGGTTGCGGCGTCCAGATCGCGTTGATGACGCAGTACCTGCCCGGCTCGGACGCCAGTGGTCTCGCCGTCGCGGACGTTGATCCTGCCATTGACGAGGGTTGCCTTGAACCCGCGTGCCTTCTGGATGTATCGCGGCGCACCACCCGGGAAATCGTTGACCAGTACAGGCTGTAGTTCAGTAACTTCTGCGGGGTCAAAAACGTTGATATCTGCCTTCATGCCAGCTTTCAGGATGCCGCGGTCAGTCAGTCCAACCACTGCTGCCGGGTCGGCAGACATGCGTTTGATGGCCTGTGGCAGAGTGAACACACCTGCTTCACGCACGTAGTGAGCCAGCATAAAGCTCGCCCATCCAGCGTCCATGATCTGGGATACATGTGCACCAACGTCTCCCAGGCCAGGAATCAGGTGTTCACTGGCGTAAAGATCGCCTTGCTCTTTCAGGTTGCCGGCGAACATACGCCAGTTGAACAGACCACGTCCCTGGCTCTCTCTTGAGAGACGCAGGAAAGTTTCTGACCAGTGTTCACCCGCAGCTTTTGACAGCTCAATCAGGTTCTGGGCGGAGTTGTGGTCAGGTACTTCGTCAAATCCCAGGAAATAGACTCTTTGCAGTGGGATACCACAGGAATTCGGCTGGCGCGCTTCTTCAACCAGCCGCTGGCAAAATGACGCGTCACTGATGGCTTCGAGCCTGCCCTCAAGGTTTTTTGCCCGGAGCTCATTCCATGTGGGTCCGGCGATGGGTATGCCCGACTGTAGCCCAAACATGTAGCCCGAACCCCGGGTGTGGCTGATACCCGTGATGTTGCGGCCTTGCTGGTTCAGCTTATCCAGCCGCGCCGCCGCCTGTGCCCCCGAGCCTTCTTCTCCGGAACAACCATAGCTGAACAGCACCCGGCTGTTTGCTGTTTCTGCGATGGATTTCAGGATTTCAAAGTCAGCGCCAACAAGCTGCATCAATCCATCCCGTGGCCCGACCACACGTGCAATCTCCTCCAGTTCAGAGCTTTCTGCGAAGGTTCCCGGGATGGACCGGCCATCCGGTGCCTTGTGTGGTTCATAACGGTTGGTCGAGAATCCGACTGCACCCGCTTTCATGGCGTTCTCTACGATGTCCGCCATCTGTTTCTTTTCAGCTTCCGTGGCCTGGTCTTCAAAAGAGCGCTCGCCCATAACGTAGTAACGAACCGCGCAATGACCTACAAGCCCAGCTACATTGAGAGAGGGCTTCAGGTCCTCCAGCATGTCGAGGTACTGCCCGTAGTGTTCCCAGTTCCAGGACAGTCCGGAGAGGATCGCCTGTTTGGGTATGTCTTCCACGGTTTCCATCATGCCGGCAAGCAGCTCCACATCCTCCGGTTTGCAGGGCGCGAAGGTCAGTCCGCAGTTTCCGATCAACGCCGTGGTGACGCCGTGCCAGCTGATGGGCGTCATCTCGGGGTCCCAGCCGATCTGGGCATCAAGGTGGGTGTGAATATCAACAAAACCTGGCGTGACCGCCAGGCCCGTGGCATCAATTTCCTCTTTTCCCTTGCCTTCAACAGTACCGATTGCCGTGATTACCCCGTCATCGATGGCCACATCACCCACGTAGGGCTCCGACCCTGTGCCGTCGATGATGTTTCCACCCCGTATAACGATGTCATGCGTCATCTTTTTTCCCTCTGGATCCGTTGATTTGATTCTTCAGAAACAATCCTAAATCGTCGTTGACATGAAAACTAATTCCTAATTGAATCATCGTCATTCATTTATTGAATGTCTCACAATGTCCAATTCAGTTGATCTCAGGCGCATGCGTTACATCATCGAGGTTGCCAGGGCAGAGGCGATTACGTCTGCAAGTGAAAACCTGGGCATCACCCAGTCAGCCCTGTCCCGCAGCATCGCGGAGGTGGAGGAGTCCCTTGGCGTCAAACTGTTTCATCGGCGTCCCCGGGGTATTGAACTGTCTGAGCAGGGCAAGCTTTTTGTTGCCCAGGCAGAGCGCATTCTTGGCAATGTTGACGACCTGGTCAGCAATCTGCAGGCGTCAGGGAATGAAGTGACCGGACGGGTTCGGCTTGGGGTAACGCCAGCCTCCAATCTGGTTCATGCTCATCAGGCGATACGGAAGTTGGCCAGAGAGTATCCGCAGGTTGTTATCGAGGTCAGCACCGGCAGTCCCCAGGCACTGTGTCCTCGCCTGCTCGCAGGGGACATTCATCTCATTATCGGGTCCTCCAGCTACCTTTCCCGCTGGAGCGAGCTTGAAGTTACCTCGCTGAATGAACTTCACTTTGCCTGCATCCTGAGAAAAGGCCACCCGCTGGCGAAGGCGAAAAACATCACGGAAATTGATGTGCTGAGTTATCCGGTGATCCTGCCCGAAAGCGTTAACCCGGTCCATTCGGACACGGCAAAACGGTATGCGCTCCACGACCTTGCGCCACCCAGGCCGCGATATGTCACTGATGATATCGACCTGATCTTTCAGCTGGTGGCGACCACCGATGCCTGGTTCCCCATGATGCACCCGTCGCCCACCTTCGGGAATCTGAGTGAACATTTCTGGGTGTTGCGGGATGTTGTTGAGATGCCGACGCACTATTTGAGCATTGCCCGGTCGTCAATTCACACAACCAGCCCGCTGACAGAAAAGCTCTTCGGTCTTATCGTCAGCCAGTTCGCCCAATCGGGTCAGTGAGTTGGTCGAAAGCCTGGCCGGAAGACCCCGGCCCCAACAATTTATGAATCCCCTGACTGCTTGAATACCGGTGCTGTCGGCCGTCCCTTGTACCTTGCATTGGGCGCTTCCAGGATGGCCAGCTTTCGATTGTCCATGTCTTCATAAATCGCAAAGTCCGCCGGCTCAAAAAAGTCAGATGACCAGCTGGTGCCGTGCGGTGAGAACTTGTAAAACAGGGTCTTCCGCGGAGCATCGACGTTCCAGGCGGCAGTACCGTGAATAAGTGTCTCTGTAAAAATGATGGCATCACCCGGGCGCGCCGGGATTTTCTTCACCAGTCCGTCAGGTGCGCTCCCGGGTGCTGTCCACTCGCCGGGTAGTGGCAGGTTAGCTTTATGGCTCCCCGGAATGCAGCAGAAGCCACCGCCGTTCGGCGAGGTATCAAAAAGTTCGTATGCAACGACCACCAGCCCGTTATAGAACCGTCCGTCGTGATAACGAAAGAACTGTGAACCGCCTGTTCCGCGCCAGCCGCCGTGTAGCGGCATGCCTTTGAAGCCATTCTTAACATGAGTGTGCACATTGACATGGTCCAGCCGAAAGGTTGGCAGCGCGTCATCTCCCCGCGCTTCCCGCCGCCCCTCATACAGGGCGTGATTCCCGACCAGGGCTTCAAGGTATTCACTGATCACGGGTACATCCAGCAGGTCGCGCCAGGCCTTGCCCCAGTGTAAAGGGTGGTTCTCTTTGGCCACCGGATCGAACTGTTCCGTACCCTGCCGGATGGTGGCCCGCAGCGCCTCAACTTGCTCGTTTGCAAGGACACCCTCAACGATAAAATAACCGTTGGTATCAAAAATGAATCTTTCGTGATCGTTCATTAAGTCATCGACCGCTTCTACTGGGTTTCATTTCGGTAGTCATCCATATTCATGCCCGGGTATCTCAACCCAACATCCCTGAGGGTCTGTTCATCCCAGTAGTCATCGCCTGGCGCCGGAAAGCCAAACAGCGAACGCTCATAAGGGCTCATCCTGACCATCGCTTCTATCCAGCCTGGTGACAATGCGTGGTTGGGCCAGGCCATTTTCCCGGTCCATGACCAGCCACGGGGCTGGAAGTCCACCAGCATAACAAACCGTGAACGACCTTCCGCAAGGAAATTGGAGCCCCGGTGCAGCACGTCAGTCCTGTAGATGAGCAGGCTGCCTGCCTTGCCGGTAATCGAGATTTCGCGATCATGCCAGGCACCAGGTGGCTGCTCGCGGGGAACAAGCGGAATATCTTCTGATCGATCCAATGGGATCAGCTTGGTCGGCCCATCCTCTTCTGTTACATCCGACAAGAGGATGAACGTGGTCATCTGGATATGATCTGAGCTTTTTTTGGCACCACCAGCGTGTGGTTGCCGTAGTCGAAATGATGCGCCTGATCGTAGTTGATGGCCCCGGCATACTTCCCCCAGAGCTCCACCTTGTAGAGATGGAGGTCCGGTGTGCCGCAGAGTCGGGTGGCTGCATCCACCAGGTCCGGGTACACGGCAATCCTGTTCAGGTCCCAGGACGGATACGGAAACAACTTCAGACCGGCAAACTGGCTGCGGGCATAGCGCGAATGCGCCTGCGGGTCAGCAAAATAATCCTCTGGTCTGACGAATACATCCCACAGTGCCTGCTGCGCCCTTTCCAGGGTTCCAGGATCAAGAAAATTCTCTACGACGGTGTAACCGTTTTGCCGGACGTCATCCAGCTGGTTATCGCTCACTCTCACAGCATCACCCTCAACGGGGCTGAGCCCGGTACAGACGTGTTGATCGAAAACAGGGACCCGGCGAGCCTTTCATACCCCGGAATCATCATGGCTGCCGTGGTGACGTAAAGGGTTGATAAATCTCCGCCACCGAACTCACAGGTGGTGATATTGGTGCAGGGCATTTCGATCACCTCGTCAACCGTGCCGTCCGGCGCCACCCGGACCACGCATCCGCCACCGAATCTGCAGTTCCAGAGGTAACCCTCACAATCAACCGTGGAACCGTCGGGTGCACCTCGGTCGAAACCCTCAAAAAATGGGGTTTCATTGCTGATCGACCGCGTCTCGATATCATAGTCGTATCGCCAGATCAGGTTGCGAACGGTATCGCCAAAATAGAACTGCGACCGATCAGGAGAAAAACACACCGTATTGGAGATACCAATATCCGTTCGAAAGATTTCCTGCTTACCCGCTGCCAGGCGATAGAGTTCTCCGCGACGACCAATCACCTCACCCGGTTCACCTTCAGGTCCGCAGTTGTTCGCCATTGATCCAATCCAGGCTTCACCGCCCGGACCCGGACGTCCGTCATTCAGCCTGACCTCTGGCCAGCCTTCCAGGCTGAAACCAAAATCCCGTCGCTCGTCTGTTGCGGGCTCCCAGCGAATCACTTTCGAGCCAATAGCCAGCAGCAGAACACCGGGCTGGTCAGTAAGAAAGAGGGCGACGCAGGGCTCATCAAAGTACCAGGTTTCAACCGCCCCGGACGCTGGCGTCAGCCGGTGCACCAGGAAGCGGTTGACGTCCGTCCAGTAAAGCACTCCTTCATCAGGAACCCAGGTTGCTGCTTCACCGCACTGGTTTCCTACCGGTGCCACGCAAACAACCCTGCCTACAGTTGCGCTCATTAACCCAAGCCTCCAAGCCTTGCCCCTGCGATTTTATACCACAGCTGATGACTCAAAACGCGGGATTCCGGCGCGATGCCACTTCTCAGGGTAAGTCCGGATCAACTCAATCAAGTTGCTGTCCGGGTCCTGGCAGACTGCACCCCACGTGCTGGTTTCTGCCTCGGTATTTGCCACAATGACAGGTATAGTCCAGTAGCGGCAACACTAGTTGGTATGCGCTGCCGGTTCGAAGGTGCAAGGGGCGGGACACAGGACTATTTGCGGAGAGTGTATGAACGCATACAAGCTTCTACTGCTTGGGTTGCTGATACCGGCATTGGTCGGTTGCTCGACGTCGGGCAGGCTGCCGGACATTCGCGAGGTCTGGGACTTTGGTGACCCTGGCGCCACGGAAACAAGATTCCGCAGCCTGGAAAAGCAGGCACTGGCGCTGGATCAGGGGATTTACGCTGCCGAGATCATGACCCAGGTTGCCAGGACCCTTGGATTGCGAGGCAGATATGATGAGGCATTGGCCCTGCTGGATCGGGTTGACCAGGGGCCCTATGCCAATGTTCCGGTGGTCCAGGTTCGCAGCCTGCTGGAACGCGGCCGTACTCTGAACTCATCTGGTTATCCCGAGCGCGCAGGCCCGATGTTCACCCGTGCCTTTGAACTGGCAACCCAGAATAACGAGTTGTTCCTTGCAGGTGACGCGGCGCATATGGCAGGTATTGTCTCCGATACCGTTGGCGAAGCAGCCTGGCTTGACCGCCTGCGTCAACTGACGGAACGCCAACCCGGCACAGAGGCAGAATACTGGTTTGGCCCAATGCACAACAATCTAGGCTGGACCTATTTTGGCGAAGGCGCTTTTGAGCTGGCACTCGAGGAATTTACAGCAAGCAAAGCGGCCTACGCAGGTCAGCAGAAACGTTACGAAACGTTGATTGCCGATTATGCGGCGGCACGTGTCCTGCGCGCGATGGATCGATGTCACGACGCACTTGCGCTTCAGCAACAGACCTTTGCCAGTATTGAGGTGGAGTTCAACCAACAGGACCCTTACGTGGCGGAAGAAATTGCCCTCTGCAGCAGTGCACTGGGGAGGCAGGATGAGGCCAGGGCGGCAGCGCGCATCGCTTATCAGGGCCTGGCCGAAGATCCCTGGTTTGTCGCCAACAAGCCCGGCAGACTGGAGTCGATCAGGGTTTTACTGCTCGAAAACTGATGCCTGCATGGAGAGCGGATTTCAGAGATCAGGCTGGCGCCGCAGATCTGTATGCACGGGCAACACGGCCATTTGAGGACAGTTACGGTACGCAACTGTCGCAAGACAGACCACAATCCCCCAAGGTGCCAAAAACACACTCATGTGCAAATAGGAGCAATCGAATGTTATCTGAAGCCCGCCTGCAAACCATTATCTGTACCTCTCGACTGGCCTTCAGTAACGCAAGCGCTCGGCCAGTTGCAACATATCCGCAAACGTTTCCGTTGCTCCTGCCTCGATGAGGCGCTCGGCAGCCGTGTGGTCAGTAAATCCAAACACGTGCATGCCCGCCGCGTTGCCGGCCGTGACACCGGTGATTGTGTCCTCAACCACCGCGCAGCGTTCAGGAGCAACGCCCAGGGTGCTTGCCGCCAGCAGGTAAAGGTCAGGGGCCGGCTTGGGATTTTCCACATCACGGACACTGAATATCCTGCCTTCGAAGTAAGGTAGTAACCGGCTTCGGCCGAGGGTGACATGCATCTTTTCCATCTCGCCGCTGGATGCAACCGCAACCGGCTGCTCAATGCTGTCAAGTAACGCCTGCACGCCAGGCACCGCAGTCACTTCCTCTTTCAGCGCCTGCCAGGCCCGCTGCTGATAGGCCGGGAAGAAGTCTTCCGGGGGTGCCTTGCCCAACATTTCCGTAATCAGCGCCAGGTTCTGGGAACTGGCGCGACCAACAAATTTCTCGAACATGTCGTCCAGGCTCAGTTGCAGTCCCAGGTCGTTTAGCATGGCGCAGTAAATGCGATTGGTGATGCGTTCGCTGTCGACGAGTACACCATCGCAATCGAAAATGACGAGATCGAATCGGGACACCAGAGTTTCCAACTGCAGCGCGAGACTGCAGATCTTAGCAAGCATCAACACGGGCGTCCCGGATCGATTGCTAGCGGTAGCGTCTCCTCCGCGGGATATTACCGATCGGGCACGCTTTCGCCGGGATTTAGCTGAAGAACAGACGTAATGAGGAACATTCCCCTGGTGCGTCAACCCGCAGTCGGCCCATCAGGTGGCACCTGCCTGGCGCAATAGTTTGATCTCCTCAATGCTGTAGCCAAGCTCAGCGAGGACCTCATCAGTATGTTCGCCGACCTCGGGTGCGCGTTTCGGTCCGACCCTGGTGACGCCAAGTACGTTCTGGGGTGTGTTGATCACCAGGTCAACACCGATGTCTTCCCGGGGAGGCGTGAGCACGCCGACGGCAATAGCCTGTTCGTCTTGCAGCATGTCCTGCACAGTGGCAAGCCGCGAGAGGTTGACGCCCCGGGATGTAAACAGATCAATCCACACCTGGCTGTCGCGCTCGATCAGTTTCTCCTGCACGGCCTCACTGAGCGCCTGGCTGTTGTCCAACCGGGCATTGGGCTCAGCGAATCGCGGATCTTCCAACAGGGAGATGAGGCCAAGTTCCTTGAGCAGGACTTCCTGTTCCGCTGGCGCCCGGACCATGGCAAGTTGCAGCAGTCGTCCGTCTGCTGCCTCGTAATACCGACGGGTCCAGGGCACCTCTTCCGGGTGACGATTGATGCGTGGGCTGAAGTCAGCACCGGCGAGCGCAGCCTGGCCCATGCAACTGTTGGACCAGAAGCCATTGGCAAGCAGCGACGTTGAGACCATCGTACCTTCGCCGGTAAGCTGGCGACGGTAGAGGCCCATCATGATTGCGCTGAACAGGGTGACAGCCGTTGGATGGTCACCCATACCCGCGACGGAATTACCCGGCGGGGCGCCAGTGGCGCGAACCAGGTCCTGTAGACCACTTCGCGCCCAGTAGGCCTGCCCATCGAAACCTTCCTTCTCCGCCTCCGGACCCGTTTCGCCATAGGCGGTCAGCGAGGCATAGATCATTCGGTTGTTGAGTGACTTCAACTCGTCATAGGTTAGACCAAGCGAGCGTCGGACGCCCATGGGCTGGTTGGTGACATACACATCGCAGTTGGACACGAGTTTTTTGAGCACCTCCTTGCCTTCCGTGCTTTTGAGGTTGAGTGTGACGCTGCGTTTGTTCCTGGCATCCAGCAGCCAGGTGTAGTTGACGTCCGCTTTTGGGGTCGCTGGACCATGGGGCAACTTGCGGTAAGGGTCTCCTTCACCGGGAATCTCCACCTTGATCACGTCCGCGCCGAAGTCAGCGAGAATGGTGGTCGATACGGGGCCCGCAATCCAGGTGCCAACGTCGAGCACCTTGAGGCCTTCAAACAACAGCATCTGTCAGTCCTCCCAGGATCCGGTCCAGTTGGGCCTGCGCTTTTCCGCGAAAGCCCTTGGGCCCTCGCTGGCATCAGGGCTGCGACGGCGACGTTTCTCCCACTCGTACTCGCCATAGAACGCATCTTTCAAGGAGTGGTCGAGGCCGCGCATGACCATTTCTTTGGTGGCGCGAATCGACAGGGGCGCGCAGGCAAGGATATCCTGCACGTAAGTGTCCACGGTTTCATCCAGCCTGTTGAGAGGGACAACCTCGTTTACCAGGCCGAGGTCAAAGGCGCGCTGCGCTGGAATATGTCGACCGGTCAGCAAGTAGCCCATGGCGGGTTTCAAAGGCATCTGTCGGGGCAGGCGGTGTACTCCACCAGCTGCGGCAACAAGGCCCCGCCTGGGTTCTGGCAGTCCGAGTTCAGCGTGGTCAGCGCAGACAATGATGTCACAGGCCATCGCTGTCTCAAGACCCGCCCCCATGGCAAAACCGTTGACCCGCGCGATGAGGGGCTTTGGGAAGTACCAGCGTGTAATCAGGCCCCGGGTTTCCTCTTGCTTGCGCTGGAGATCCCTGAGTTCATCCTCGGTCATCAAGGCCCTTTGCTGGTAGAACTTGAGATCAGCGCCAGCGGAAAATGCGATGTCACCTTCACCGGTAATGACGCCCAGCCAGATGTCGTCGTTACGCTCGATCTCGTCCCAGTGCTTGCTGAGTTCCCAGGACACCAGGGGCCCAAGGCAGTTCCGAACCTCCGGCCTGTTAATCGTGATGTAGGCCACGCGGTCTCTGACCTCAAATTTTGTATATTGCAGATTGTCCATAGACAGCATCCTGATGTGATTGTGTCTTGCACCGCTATGGGGTGGAGCGGTGCATCCGGGATACTTATACCTAAGGACAACAAATATGTGCAAGCATATGGCATTTTTGCTGTTTTAATCGCTATCTCATGATACTGCCGGATTCACAGTGATGGGTTTCGCGGAAGGTGTCGAATCCGATAGTGTGCTCAGGTTCGCTAGGTTGATGAGGCCATGTTGGCCGTTTGGTCTGCCACAAGCCCTGGATCGGGATGTCTGCCTGTGCGTTGGAGATTTCACCCCGGGATGAAGAAATTACAATGCGCTCGACAAAAAGGGCAGGGCTGAATGGCGTTATGTCAGCGACTGGAAATCCGGTGTGCAGTCATCCTAAAAGGGCTCTAGGGTTCTGTTAGCAATATTTTGCCAACAACGGGGTATCCAGTCCTCCAGCATGTCCCTACTGCAACCAGTGAGAAAGACCCAATGTTCGTTTCTTCGCACTGCAATTCGAGCCATGGTGGCTGATTGGATTGTTTTGCGCGGCAGCTCTGACGACAGCGATGACCTTGCTGTTGGTTTAGCGCTTCCCCCGGAACAGGAGCGTCTGCAGTTGTGTGAAAGCCATCTGCATCATATGCGGTGCGCAGAAATGGAGGCCTGTCAGACTTGTCGGGTCAGCCAGGTCCTCAAGTTGTCGATTTTTCTTACACCCAACCGACTTGCACGTTGATTTTCGCGCCTGCCGATAATAAAAAGGGATTAAAAAAGAATGGGTTACAGTATGTCTTGGCAGGTTGGCATAACATTTGCGCCTTGCTGCGGGTTTGCCTTTTTAATCTGCAGGGGAAGTTGAATGAGTTTCAGAAGTATCGCGATCAAGGCCACGGGTATCCTGCTCGCGGGGGCTGTAAGTGCCACAGCACAGGCGGGTGCTGTTGACTTGTCTGGTTGGGTGGCGCAAGGCGGCACGTCCGCATGGACGGTAGAGGCTGGCAACAATTCAGTGCTTCAGTCCTACAACGGTCAGCCAACAACCTTTTTTGATCCAACAGCCCTGTCCACTCATGGCACTG
This sequence comes from Pseudomonadota bacterium, assembly GCA_047947185.1. Classification (GTDB taxonomy): domain Bacteria; phylum Pseudomonadota; class Gammaproteobacteria; order Pseudomonadales; family Azotimanducaceae; genus JANQJA01. Next base: position 2,819,301 of record CP170502.1, on the reverse strand, counting down.
CGCTGAATGGCAAAATCCAGGTCATCTCCAGCAGTGACGATGACTACATCGGTTTTGTGCTGGGTTATCAGAGCGGCGAAATCACCGGTAGCAGCACGGACTTTTTTCTGGTCGATTGGAAACAGCAGAATCAGGGAATCGCCCAGCGTGGGCTCGCGATATCTCATGTGACCAGCGCTTCTACAGTGGGTGATTTCTGGGCCCATACCGGGGGCGTTACCGAAATTGCCCGCGGCAATACACTCTTCAACACTGGCTGGAATGACTACCAGGAATATGACTTCAACATTGTATTCAATGCCGGGTTGATTGAAGTCAAGGTAAACGGAATCGTAGAACTGACGGTTACACCAGGTGATGTGGCCGGCCTCAGTTCGTTCTCTGACGGGGCCTTTGGCTTTTACAACTATTCCCAGGCCCACGTGCGGTACAGCGCAATTGAACAGGCAAATTGTACGAACACTCCCAGCTTGCCGGAGTGTCAGACTTCTGTACCTGAAGCGCCTTCTGTTGCCTTCCTGATAGCCGGGCTGCTCGGTGCAGGCATTTTGAGGAAGATGCGTAACGCCTGAGGCTCGCGCGCTGTGACTGCAGCACCCGGGGGAAAGCTGTCGGGTTGTGCGGGACAGTGCTGCCCTGATGGGCTCACTGCACCGCAATTGACTTGACCGGTTTGTCGGTGCCAACTCTTCAGTGCGCTGCTAACCGGGTTCGTTTATCAGCCGAGCTGTGACTTTACCCAGAGCCCGACCAGGTTTTGCCACACCTCGTTGCCGCCGGAGCCATTGATCAGCGCCGCAAATCCCTGGCCGGTCTCTGGTATGACAAAGTAAATGCTGCGCCAGCCTGCGCTGCCACCAGAGTGCTGGGCCAGTCGTCTGCCGTTCAGTTCGCCAAGGAAGTGGCCGAGGCCAATATCAAAGTCCATACCACCGGCGGTTTCAGCAAACGCCACTGGCTCGAAAATGGTCCTGAACGAGGTGGGGCTGATGATTCCCTGGCCCGGTTCATCGATGCCCGGTCGAGCGAACTCGGCGCGGACAAACCGGGCAAGATCACGGATATCACCTGACAGACTCCCTGCCGAAAAATGTGGCTGTCGGTAGAGCGGTAGTCGCTGAAGCGACTCGTCATAGCAGCGCGCGTAGTTTGGCGTGTCGTCATCCAGCATGTGGAAAGACGCGTGGTCCAGACCGAGGGGTGCAAGCACGGCTTCAGCCAGGTAATCCGGCATTGACTTGCCAGTAACCTCTTCAACGAGCAGGTCCAGCAGGACGTAACCGCCCCCAGAGTAGCTGAACTTTTCACCGGGTGGCCATTTGACGCGGATAGCCTCGTGTTTTGTCTCCGGGTCGTAACCCCATTTGATGGAATAGGCCACTTGACGTTCATCCATCGGCGCTGATCTCCCTTCCAGGATATCAATCGGTGTTGGTAACTGCAGGCCAGGCGCTGCACCTGTATATCCCTCGACCGGCAGTCCGGCGGTATGGCTCAGCAATCGCCGAACTGTCACACCAGCGTTGTCGAACTCCGATGGGGGCAGGTGCCATCGCGACAGGTAGTCGTCAACGGGCGTATCAAGATCGAGTTTGCCCTCATCAACCAACCGCATGACGCCCCAGGTCGCAACGGCTTTTGAGATCGAACAGAAGTGGAACAGCGTCTCCGCGGTGACAGGCAGGCTCTCCTCCAGGTTTGCCATGCCATCGCAGTGCAGAAAAGTTTCGTCACCCTGCAGGATTGCTACCGCAACGCCTGGGCAGGCGTAGGCTTCAAGGAGTTGTGGGGTCTTGTTGGCAATGTCTGTCATCAGTGAGTCGATAGACATGGGCTGCTCCTGTCAGGTGAGGATTTGAATTTGATTACGCTCAGCAAGCTGATTGATCCGGCGCTGCACAATATCGTGACGCCGCCGGTCCAATGGAAAATTCCAGAGTAGTGCTGCGGCGGCAAGATGAGTTACCAGGGGTAGCGCAAGGTAGGTCAGCAGCAGTCCCGTGTTGGCTGTTGCGTCATTTTCACCACCCACGTTGTAGCCAAACCAGCTCAGCATCGGGAAGGCTATGGCAACGCCTATGCCAATCAGCGACTTGTCCAGCAGGGTGTTGAAGGCAAAATATTTGCCGCTGTTGTTGGTACGCGTACGCAGTATGTCATAGTCGATGATATCGCCCAGTACTGCCCGGGGCGCAATATAGCTGGCGCCGTTCATGGCTGCACTGACAACTATGAGTATCAGCGCTGGCCAGAAAGGTGCAGAACCGGGCTCGAGCAGGAGCAGTACCAGGCTCCAGATTGCGCTGAACCCCCAGCTTACAGCCCAGGCTCGATGTTTCCCGAAGTGATTCATCAGCTTTGCCCAGACCGGCATGGAAGCAAACTGCACCAGGAAAAAGAAAATCATCATAATCGAGAACTGCTCGCCCAGACCCAGGTAGTCACGCATGACTATAAACACCACGCTGAAGGAAACCCCCTGACCAATTCCCCAGAGCGATGCGGCGGCGAGAAACCTGAGAAAAGGCTTGTTGCCGCGTACCGCGCGGAACATATCGAAGATGTTGGTGGGCTGGGGGGCGAGTGAGCGCCCAACGGGCACCATGATGACGGCTGCGACAATCGAAGCGGGCAGCATGATGAGCAGTAGCCAGACAATGGTTGTCAATGACTCGGGACCAATAGCCATTGAGCCGGTGAACGGCGAAAGCGCCACCGGTACAACCCAGAACAGGATGCTGCCCAGGATGGTGCATACGCCAACGTATGCAGCAAGGCGCGATCGATCATCGTAGCCGGCGCTCACTTCGCTGTACCAGGCCTTGTGGGGTATGTCGAACAGCGTAAAACCAAGATAGAGTGCAAACGAACCTATGGCGTAATAGGTGATGCCGGCGTCGGGCGGCGGCTGGAACAGGAAGTAGATGGCAACGCAGGTGATGATCGACCCGATTACAATCCAGGGTTTGCGAGGCCCCAGCCTGGAGCGAGTGCGGTCGGAAAGGTAGCCAATCAAGGGGTCGGTCACCGCATCAAACAGGCGGGAAATGCCACTGACAAGGCCGATGGCTGCCATACCCGCGAGGGTGTTTTCTGCGTAGTAGGTCGGCAGAATGACACCCAGCGGGAGCATAATGAAAGAAAATGCATTCCAAGGCGCCGCGTAGAGGAGTGCCTGGAGTTTTGTTAGCGGATTCATCTAGCCGCCCTGCGCGGATTTTCAGAAGTCGTAGCTGAACTCCAGGCCCCAGCGACGGTCGCGTGACAGGCTTTCGACGTTCGGGTAGCCGTAGGTAAAGAACCTCACGGTGTCGTTGCCCGCGTTGTCGACAAACGCAGAGAGTCGCCAGTTATCACCGGCCACGCCGAGCGCAACATCCACGGTAGCCAGGTCTTCTATCGGGTTGGTTTCGTCGGGATTTTCATAACCCCCCAGTTCCCAGGAGCTGTTGATGTTGCCAATCAGCCGTAGTGCGCCAGTGAGCGGAATATCCCAGCTCAGCACCGTGCCGATGTTGTGTTCGCGTACCCGGTTGATCATCTTGCCAGAGATGTCATTGCCAAAGTTCAGACCTTTTTTGACCTCCGGCTTCAGGTAACCGTAGCTTGCACCGGCAAACAGCCAGTTGGTTAGCGCGCCGTTCAGCTCCAGTTCCAGGCCCCAGGTTTCTGCCTCACCTACATTACGCAGGGCAGAAAAGAACGGGTTTACCGGGTCCTCCGCAAATAACAGGAAGTCGTCCTGCTGGAACAGGAAGGTACTGGCGTTGAATACGGCGCGACGGTTAAACAGCGTCGATTTCAGTCCGACCTCGTAGGTGATGGCTTTCTCCGGCTGGTACTGAATGAAATCCGGCTGGGTTGTGGTGGTGTTGAATCCGCCCGCTCGTGTGCCCGTTTGCACGCTCGCGTACAGGTTCAGGTCGTCGTTGACCACATACTTGATGCCTGCTCCGGGCAGCCACTCGGTGAAGCTGTCTGAGATGTTGGTCGAAAAATCCGGAAACAGCAGTCCAAGAAATCCGAAGGCGCCAAAGTTGCCAGTGGCAAGATCACCATAAAGTGCCAGGCAAACTGAGGGTTCGTCACAGTCGGTGAACTGGGTAAAGTTTATGCGCTTGTCATCCTTGATATACCGGAGACTGGCAAACGCGTTCATGCGATCAGACAGGTCGAAGCTGACCTCCGCAAAAGCAGAGACGGACTCGGTCTTGAGCGGCGACTTTGACGGCAGGTAGGTGCGTGCGACCTGCATGCCGGTGAGTCCCGGTACCAAGGGGGTGGCTGCCATGTCAAAAGTGTTCTCGATCAGTCGCTCGAAGTCGAAGTTTTCTTCATAGTAAGAGACGCCACCAATCCAGGAAAATTGATCCTCCTGGGGTGAGGTCCAGAGTAGTTCAACGTAGGTATTGTCTACGTCCTCACTGTTCCGTCTTACTGACTTGCTGACAAAAAATCCTGATGAAGGATCAAAATTGCCAGAGTCACCGTCACGTACCCCGCGCATTTCATAGGTGCGATTCGAGGCAAGCAGGTTCAGCGTGCCTGACCCAAGCTCCCAGGTGAGATTGGCTGACAGGTAAGTCTGGTCCAGATCGGTAAATTCCCGGGTATCCCGCCGGATTGTTTCGGGGGTTTCCGCCGCCAGTGAATTGTTGGCAGCACCAATGAGGGTCAGGAAGTCGATCAGGCCGGCAGGCGAGTAGGTCAGAAAAGAGGGGCCAGATGTGCTGGTGACCTCGCCGGTCAGGAGCAGTGACAGGTTATCAGCTGCGTCCCAGCGGGCCGTCACCCGACCGCCACGGTCTTCGGAAAAATCAAGGTCTTCACCGAGCAGGACGTTCCTGAACTGTCCGCCGTCGGTATCAAAACCCCAGGCAGCGCCGCGTAATGCAAAATTGTCTGATACCGGCAGGTTGACCATACCCTGAATTTCACGCCGACCGTACTGGCCCAGTGTTACTCGCGTATAGGCGTCGAATTCATCTTCAGGTGTGGCAAACACGATGTTTACCGCGCCCCCGGAAGAGTTGCGACCGTAGACACCACCCTGGCTTCCCCTCGACACCTCAAGGCGTTGGACGTCTACCTGGGCGCGCAGATTGGTGCGGCTGCCGCCGTAGAAAATCCCGTTCCGGTACAGGCCAAAGTTGGGTTCAATCTGGGGATCGGGCTGGCGGATACCGCGGATGACAATGTAGGTATTGATCCCTTCAGCATCCAGCGGCACTGTCGCGTTGGGTACAAGGCGCATCATCTGGGTAACATCGTCCAGCCTCAGGTCACGCAGCATGTCCTGGTTGATGGCAGAGACCGAGCCTGGTACCTCCTGCAGGGATTCGCTGCGACGCCTGGCCGTCACGACAACCTCTTCGATGGCACCGCTGGCTGACTCTGTTGCTGCCGAGACGGTTTCATTACCCCATAGCGCCAGCGTAAAAACCGTTGCCAGTGTTGCCCCTGAACTGATCCGACCCATTTTTTCGCCCCCGAATGTCAAGCCGATTTTAGGATATTGAATAATGCGAACGCTGTTCACATACAATATGAACAGCGTTTATATAAGCCAAAAAAGGGGTTTGTCAAGCAGGACTTTCAGGAGAATCAATGTTTCAGGTCGCGATGTGCAGTACCCAGCAGCAGGGATTCCACCATTGCGTCGGTGAACTGGTCAATCTCCTGGGGTTTGTCGAAGGTGACCAGGCCGTCTATCACGTCGCGCGCAAGACCGTTCAAAAGCGCAAACAACGCATAACCGTGAATGCAGCGTTCGTGGGAACCCTTCGGGTCGTTGCGATCATAAACCTGGGCACCATAAAGGTCGTTGACGCTGGCCTCAAAAGCGTCTTCGGCCGCGTCCCTGTAAACGTCGAATTCATTCAGGTTGGCCACATGGTGCCCGAACATAAGGGCATAGGCGTGCGGCTCTTCGATGGCAATATGGACAAACTCCCGCGCCGAGGATTTGACCCGCAGGATGGGTTTTCGATGCCGTTGCCTTGCCTCAGCGGTGCGCGCTGCCATCTGCCTGAGTTTACGGGCAGCCACCTGGGCCAGCAGGGCATTCAGGTTTTCAAAGTGGTTATAGAAATTGCCTGGCGTCACCCCGATGGAGGTGGCCAGCCGGCGCACCGTGATGTTCTCAAGTGAATCGGTCTCCACCATCAAGGTTGCGCTCGCAATGAGGTCTTCCTGCACATTGCCTCGGTGGTAGGTTCGTTTTGCTTTGATGCCCATCCGGATTTCCGTTTCGATTGGTGTGTGAGAGTGTGTATGCCAGAGTGAGCCTAGACTAACTCGCAGAGGTATCAAGGGCACGGCTTACGTTTTCCGCAAGCCCGCGGGAGATGCCACTCGTGTCACGGACTCTTTCAAGCGCTTTTTTCATCAGCTGCTGCCGTACTGCATCATAACGGCGCCACTGGGCAATCTGGGGCATCAGCCAGAATGAACCGGACTGCCCTGCCTGATCCATTCGCAGCAGAACGTCTGCGAGGAACTCGTACCCTTTACCGCTCCTGTCGTGAAATGCGAGGCGATTCTGGCGAAAGAAGGCACCAAACAATGCCATCGATTGGCCGGCATCCCGCAGGTTGACGTCCGGATGTTCAGTCAATGCCATCACCCGGTCGACGGTGTCAGGTGTTTTGCCTAACCCCTGTGCGGTGAGCCATGCGCCCATTGCCAGTGGCCATGGGCGCCATTTTTCAAGGCAGAAGGCAATGGCCTCGTCGCGCTCCGGACAGTTGATGTGGCACAGGGCGGCGAGCCCGGCGTAGGCATCGTTCATATTGTCGCTGGCTCTTATCTGTTCAAGACACAGAGCCTGGGCTTTTTCTCCCGTGGCTGCCAGCAGGTTCAGGCAAGCGTTACGCAGCGCGCGGCGGGCCATACCGATGGGTTCTGGTGCATAGGGTCTGGTGGATGCAAGCGCCTGGTAGCGCGCCAGGAGATCCTGTTCATGTTGCTTGGCCAGCAGGCGACACAACATGTCCCTTCCTTGAGCATGGCCGTCCACGTCTACCTGATCCAGACCATCCGATAGTGTGGGCTCGTCGGGCAATGTCAGCAGGCGTGCGAGTAGTGCCGGCTCCGTCACCTGGTCATTGATAAGTTGTCCGAAGGCGTCAGAAAATTGGGTGGCACCTGCTCCTGCAGGTGAAAGACCTTGCGCCAGCCGACGTACGATCAGCGTGGCAAATTGCTGGACGGCGTCCCAACGTGCCACCGGGTCGGTTTCGTGAATCATCAGAAGCGCAAGGTCCTGATCGGCTCTTTCGATGACCAGGGATACAGGTGCAGAGAGGCCGCGCAGTAACGAGACGACCGGTCGCATTGGTATATCGTCGAAGGTGAATACCTGGCTCTCCGCTTCGAGTTCAAGCACCCCTTCAGCTGTGATGGCAGCAGTCGCGCCAGCACCCTTTGTCAACAGGGCGTAACTGACAGGTGTCAGCAGGGGGGGAGACTCGCTGTTGGCAAGGGCCTGGGTCAGATGCAGTTGGTATTGCTTCTGGCCTGCGTCATAAGTTTCGCGAACCAGGATGCGGGGGCGGCCCTTATATTCGTACCAGGGCCTGAAACCACTGAGATCCCTGCCCGAAACCTGTTCCATGCAGCCGATCAGTTCGTCGGTGGTCACAGCCTGGCCATCATAGCGAGCAAGGAAGTTCTGCACCCCTTGTCGGAAGACGTCCGGCCCCAGCAGGACATGGAGCATTCGAATCAGCTCCGCGCCTTTCTCATAAACCGTTGCTGTGTAAAGGTTCTGCACATCCGCATAACGCGCGGGTTTGACGGGATGAGCAGTGTTGCCGTCGTCTTCCACAAATTGGTTGCGACGCAGTAAAGCGACGGCATCAATGCGTTTTGGGCCGGGTGCAGACATTGCCTCGGCAAATTGTCGGTCACGAAACCGGGTCAGGCCCTCCTTGAGGCAAAGTTCAAACCAGTCGCGGCAAGTGACGCGATTGCCGGTCCAGTTGTGAAACACTTCATGCCCCAGAATCCGCTCCAGTACCTGGTAGTCGTTGTCTGTGCTGTAAGCCGGATTGGCGAGGATGCCTTTTGCTTCAAACAGGTTCAGTCCCTTGTTTTCCATGGCGCCGCTGTAGTCATCAATCGCGACGATACTGTATCGGGTCAGGTCGTACTCAAGTCCATATTCTGTTTCGTCCCATGCCAGTGCGCGTTTCAGGGCGCCCATGGCAAAGGTGCTGTCGGCAATGTGTTGCGGCTCTGCATAAATGGCAAGTTCCACGGACTTTCCCGTGCCAGTCACATGGGTGTCGCGGAGGACAGCGAGATCTCCGGCCATAACGGCGAAAACGTAGCTTGGTTTGGGGTGCGGATCGTCGAACACGGCATAGTGCCTGCCGTCAGCAAGTTGCCCGGCATCAATACAGTCGCCGTTGCTGAGCAGGACCGGGTAGAGAACAGCGTCGCCTTCAAGTCGAACCCGGAACGAGCTCATGACGTCAGGTCGGTCAATGTAAAAAGTCATCCGCCGAAATCCGTCTGCCTCACACTGGGTGACGAGACAGCGACCCGCCTGAAACAAACCCATCTGCGAATGGTTGGCGCCTGGCGTGACCCTGGTTCGGACAGCGAGTTGGCAGTGGGCCGGTGCATTGGGTATCGAGAGCACTTCGTTCTCGAAGGTGTAGTCCTGTGGCCTGAGCGTTTGTCCGTCCAGTGCCAGCGACACCAGTTCAAAGTCGCGGCCATCGAGTTGCAGCGATCTCCCTGGCTCACCCTCGTTTGTTCGTTCAAGCGTGAGGACCGAGTCGATGCTGGTACATTCGCTGTCCAGCAGGAAGGTGAGATCTGTATGCAGGACGCGGTAGGCAGGCGGCGAATATTCGTTGCGATTTACGTAGCGGATCATCTCGATGTATACATTGTTTACATAAATCTGCAAACTACCGGAACTGAGCGAGGAAATACAGCCCATGATCCAATTACCCGTCGCCCATGCAAGAACGCCTTCAGGCAAATTGCGCGCGCGTGGTGCCGGGATTCCCTTTGATGGTGAACCCGGCGAGCACAATGCCATTACGGATGTGGCTGGCGTTGAAGTTGGATATTGCACCCTGATTGCGGGGGAGGGTGTACGTACCGGGGTTACCCTGGTATTGCCCCAGGGGCGAGCCCAGGCAGCCTCGGCGGTCTGGGCCGGTGTCCATTCGCTGAACGGCAATGGTGAAATGACCGGCTTTGCCTGGGTGAAAGAAGCGGGTCGCTGTGAAGGACCCATTGCCCTGACCAACACCCACGCCGTGGGGACAGTTCGGGATTCGCTGATTGCGTGGTTGCGAACCCAGCCTTCACATCGCCATCCGAATGACAGTCGTTTCTGGTTGCCGGTGGTGGCGGAAACCTATGATGGTGAGTTGAACGACATTGATGGTGGGCACGTCCAAGCGGAGCATGTTGGCCTAGCGCTGGAAAATGTCATGTCCGGCCGGATTGAAGAAGGTAGTGTCGGCGGCGGCACGGGTATGCGCTGTTACCAGTTCAAGGCTGGCACGGGTACGGCGTCCCGTCGTGTTGCGGGTGATCCCGGCTGGACTGTCGGTGCACTGGTGCAGGCGAATTTTGGCCGTCGATACATGTGTACACTTGCCGGCATTCCCGTCGGGCCACACTTTCCGGTAGAGGCTGAATTGCCGGAGGATCACCTGGAAACTGGCTCGCTGATTGTGGTTCTGGCAACTGATGCGCCGCTCCTGCCCCATCAACTGACACGCCTCGCCCAGCGTGCAGGACTGGGCATGGCGCGCAGCGGGGGTATATCCTCACACTACTCAGGCGATTTGTTTGTGGCTTTCAGCACGGCCAATACCCACGCGTTGCTGGCGGCGGAGCAACCTGTGAAAGTTGACTACTTCCCAGACCAGGCCTTGTCACCGTTGTTTGAAGCCGCGGTGCAGGTAACGGATGAGGCAATCGTCAACTCGTTTGTAGGCACTCCTGCCATGACAGGGCGGGATGGCCACCGTGTCAGTGGTCTGCCGGTGCACGAAGTTCAAAAAATCCTGCGCCATCATGGGCGGCTGCTGGAAACAGATGGCGGGCAGGCGGTTGATGTTTGAGTGTGGCCAACCAGCACATGTTGTTATGAGTGCCGTTGCGCCGGGAGCGGTCACAATGAATCCCTGCCATGAGCTCGTCTGAACCATGGTGAGAGTGGTTGCGCTTGACGAAATCCGTTCTCTGGTTGATTTGCCACGTGCGAGACAGGCCATTGCGGAGGGATTTATCGCCTACAGCCGGGGTGATGCCCTGGTACCGGAAGTTGGCGAACTGGCATTTACAAACCCGCCCGGTGAGGCCCACGTCAAGATGGGATACATCACCGGCGATCCGGTGTTTGTGATCAAGATTGCAACCGGGTTTTACCACAACGCGCACCACAACCTGCCAACCCAGGACGGGGCGCTGCTGGTACACCGGCGGGAAACAGGTGAACTCGCCTGTATCCTGCTGGACCGTGGCTGGCTGACGGACCTGCGAACCGCACTCGCGGGTGCGCTTGTTGCCGAACGTCTGGCGCCATCACGCGTGGATCGTATCGGCGTGATAGGCACAGGTACCCAGGCCAGGCTGCAGGTGACCTGCCTTCCGGATATGGTGAGCTGTCGTAACCTGAAAGTCTGGGCGCATTCAACCTCGGGTGCAGATCGCTACAGCAAGGAAATGGCTGCCCAGGGTTACCGGGTGCAAATTGTCACCGGCCAGCCGGAATTTGCCGATTGCCAACTTGTCATTACAACAACACCGGCGGCCTCGCCCCTTCTGCATACCGTGGAACCCGGCACCCATGTCACCTGTGTAGGCACAGATTCACCCACCAAAAATGAAGTTTCCCCGGCCGTGTTTGCCCGGGCGGACCTGGTTGTTGCCGACAGCCTGACCCAATGCCTGACCCGCGGCGACCTGCGCCATGCCATTGCGGCAGGTGTTTTGACCGCTGCCGACGTTGTTGAGCTGGGTAGTCTGCTGGATGGCGACATCCGCAGAGACAATGACACTGACATTACGGTTGCGGACCTGACGGGGCTTGCTGTGCAGGACGTTCGTATGGCCAGTCATGTCATGAGTGAACTGAACAAGGAGGAATCATGAAACTGCCTGTTTTTGAGCTCGAACGTAATCAGTCCCTCTGGGAGAACCAGGTGAGCTGCAATCTGACCGAGAGCGGGCTGCATCCCTATGGTCTGGCGGATGTACTGAGTGAGGCTGAGTTGGAGACCCTGGTCCACCTGCCGCTCGGCTATGGTCACACTGATGGTGACCCGGTGCTCAGGGAAACCATTGCAGCCCTCTATCCCGGGAGGACCAAAGAGAACGTGCTCATCACCAACGGTTCGGCGGAAGCCAACTTTGTTGCGATGTGGACACTGCTGGAGCCAGGTGACGAAATTGTCTACATGGTGCCCAACTACCTGCAGATTCACGGTATCGCTGACGCCCTGGGCGTAACTGTCAGACCCTGGCGCCTGCGCCAGGAGAATGGCTGGATGCCGGACCTGGACGAGCTGAGAGGCCTGGTGAATGGGCGGACCCGGGTCATCGTGATCTGTAACCCCAACAACCCTACCGGGATCGTATTGCCGCCGACGCTGTTGGCGGGCATAGCTGCAATTGCGGCAGACCACAACTGTCTGGTGCACTCGGATGAAATTTACCGCGGCGCGGAACTTGCTGGTGAAGAAGGCCCAAGTTTTGCCGGGTTCCATGACAGGAGTGTGGTGGTTTCAGGGCTTTCGAAAGCGTTGGGGTTTCCGGGACTACGGATTGGCTGGCTGGTTGCGCCGGCGGCCCTTGTTGCCGAGTGCTGGCATCGACACGATTACACTTCCATCAGTACCGGCATTCTGAGCCAGTTTGCCGCGTGCAGAATCCTTGCCCCGGGTAAGCGAGAAGCGTTGCTGCAGCGCGGCCGCGAACACCTGCGTCACAACCTCGGCATTGTTGAGCAGTGGGTTGCCGGTTTTGACGGTCGCCTGTCGCTGTTGCCACCCCAGGCGGGTGGCATGGCATTTGTCGGTTATCGCGCAGCGGTCAAGTCCCAGGTGATTGTCGACACGCTGCGCACCGAGTGTGATGTGTTCCTTGTCGCGGGGAGCTGGTGTGGCATGGAAGGGTTTCTGCGCATTGGTTTTGGTGTGACAGCGGAAACATTGAGCCGGGGGCTAAGTCGTATTGAGCCAACGCTCAGGCGGCTGCTGGCAGAGGGTGAGTGATGGCTCGTTTTACGGTGGAGATTGTCAAATGGCCGGTACGTCGCCCATTCAGGATTGCCTATCACACCTTCTATCATCGCGATTTGCTGCGGGTGACGCTGAGTGATGGCAAACATACCGGTCGGGGCGAAGCCGGTGGCCACCCACATCTTGAATCGATTGAGGCGGCGCAGGCGCGATTGCTGGCGCTGGCGCCTGACATCGAAACGGGTATGGACCGTTACGCGGCGCTGCTGGCCCTGCCCCCGGGCCCGGCGCGTACGGCGCTTGATGCGGCGCTGTGGGACCTGGAGGCCAAACGTGCCGGGCAACGCGTCTGGGAACTCGCGGGCTTGCCGGCTCCCGCACCCATAGAGACCGCCTACACGGTGGGTATTGCTCCGCTGGCACAGATGGTTTCGGAGGCGCAGGAGCGCAGCGATTTTCGCCTGCTCAAACTTAAGGTGGATAGCGAGTCGGGATTTGAACTGCTGCAGGCCATTGCAGCAGCGAGACCGGACGCAGAATTTATCATCGACGCCAACGAGGCCTGGTCGCTGGATCGACTGGCTGAATTTGTCGATCGTGCAGCGGGATTGCGCGTTCAACTGATTGAGCAGCCGTTGCCCCGGGAAGCTGATGCACCGCTTGAAACTTTCGATTCGCCTATTCCGCTTGCCGCCGATGAGTCGTTTCACAGTGCACCAGATATCGAGCGCCTCTGTGACCTGTACGATGTAATCAACGTCAAGCTGGACAAGATTGGCGGTCTGACCGCCGCTTTGCAGGCGGCCAAATTGGCACGGGATGCAGGGATGGAATTGATGGTGGGCTGTAATGGCGGTACCTCACTGGGGATTGCACCGGCTTACTGTTTTGGCCTGCTGTGTCGATACGTGGACCTGGATTCACCCCTGTTACTCGCGCAGGACGTTGATGACGCCCTGAGTTATGAGATGGGTCGGGTGCTACCGCCAGACCCCAACCTCTGGGGCTGATACGTTTGTTCTCAGGCGCTCTGCCTGAGCGTCATCAGGGCGTCTGCCGTGCGTGACACAATCTCGTCGATATCCGGTTCGGTCATTACCGTGGAGAGTATGTACATGCCATAGGGCACAATCTGGATACCGTTGTTCATCAACTGAAGGTGCAGCTCGGCCATCAGTTTTCGTTCCCGGTTGCCGTATTGCAGGTCACGAAAACCCTGGGCTTCTCCGGCGCTGAAGCTGATTGCGGCCAGCGAACCCTGCCCACGCACTGTGCCAGGCAGACCCGCTGCTTCAAGGCCCTCGGTGAGTCCCTTGCGCAAACGATCCCCCAGTGCCGCAAGGTGTTCATAGGCAGCAAGTGTCATCTGTTCCATGCAAGCAAGGCCAGCAGCCATTGTCATCGGGTTGGCATTGTAGGTGCCGCCATGCTCAACCCGCAGAGGCGGCTGGGTCTGGTCAAACACCGCCATCACGTCAGCCCGACCGCCGGTGGCGCCCACCGGCAAGCCGCCGCCGATAATTTTCCCGAGCGCGGTCAGGTCTGGTGTCACGCCGGTGTTGCCCTGCGCGCCGTGGTAACCCAGCCGGAATGAAAACACTTCATCAAAAATCAGTAGTATGCCCAGTTCCAGGGTGACTTCCCGGATTCGCTGCAAATAGGCGGGTGTTGCCGGGATCAATCCCATGCGCGAGACCAGGGGGTCAATCACAACAGCGGCAAGATCATCACCGTGCTGCCTGAGCAGTGCCTCAGTCGCCTGTACATCGTTAAACGGCAGGACAACAGTATCCTCGAGCACGCCCGGCGGAATACCATCAGTAGCGGGCAGTGACCTTGGCGCGTGTGCCGGTCCGGCATCAACACCAAAAGGTGCAACGCTGACCTCCATTGGATCCAGGTTACCGTGATAGGCACCCTCCACCTTGGCAACCTTGCCCCGACCCGTAAATGCGCGTGCAGCCCGAATGGCGAAGAGCACCCCTTCGGAGCCGGAGTTGGAGAAGTGAAGCAGGTCAACACCGGGAAGCCGGTCAACCAGTAGTTCCGCCAGCCTTATTTCTGACTCGGTTGGCATACCCACGGCAAGCACCTGGTTTGCCTGTGCATGAATTGCATCAATGATCTGGCGATTGCCGTGGCCGTGGATCAACGATGACCAGTTGTTGACGCAGTCAATGCGCTCTACCCCGTCAACGTCCGTCACCCGGCAGCCACTGGCATGCGCTGCGTAGGCAGGATAGGGCGAGAGGAAGACGCCGTGTCTGCTGTTACCGCCAGGCAAGACGCGGCGCGCCCGGTCGAATAACTGTTTGGAGATAACGCTGTCTTCTGGATACATCCCGGTCCCCTTTTTGTGATTTACTCGAAAGTCTCTGGATAGAGTCTCTCGACCTTCCGCATGATCGCCGGCCATGCAAGGCTCGCCGCCGCTTCAAAATCCCGTTCGGCCTGGTTGGCGACAAACTCCCGCATACCGACAGGCGGTTGGTGCAGGCTGCCACTGGCAAGCGCCTGAATCTGGACGCGACAGGCACGTTCCAGAAAATACATTCGCAGGAAAGCCTCGCCGACTGTCTTGCCGGTGGTCAGGGTGCCGTGATTGCGCAATATCAGCACGTTTGCTTCACCAATATCGCTGATGAGGCGTTTGCGCTCGTCAAGATCACGTGCGATGCCTTCAAACTCGTGGTAGCCAACGCCACCTGATGCGGCGATCATGGAGGTCTGGCAGACCGGCAGCAGCCCGTCTGCCAGACTGGAAACAACCTGACCAGCCTCAGTATGCAGGTGCATGACACAGACCGCGTCCGCGCGACCCATGTGCAGCGCCGAGTGAATGACAAAACCGGCGGGATTGGTGATGCCGTCCTGGCCCTCAATTGGCTGGCCGTTGAAGTTCACTGTCAGCAGGCTGGAAGCGGTGATCTCGTCGAATGCGAGCGTAAACGGATTCAGCAGGAAGTGATCGGCCTCGCCGGGCAGTTTCACCGAGAGATGGGTAAAAACCAGGTCATCCCAGCCCCAATGCGCAAAAATCCGGTAGGCAGCAGCGAGTTCCCTGCGTAGTGACCATTCTCTGGTTTCGTGACTCACAATTGCAGTTTCCCAGGGAAATTTTTGGGGAGAGTCTAATATGAACAATGTATACATACAACTGTTCGCTTGCCATGATATGAACAACGTATATATATTGTTTGGCTCTGATCAGGGGGTGTTGGATGGACACAAGAGAAGCGAAACTTGAGTCACTGGTTGCTGAAACAGCGGCGCGTCATGAATGCGGCGTGCTGCTAGGTGTACATGCGCCGCTGATACACCTGTTCTGGCAGGGTGGCGCGGGGCCTTTTGAACGCGAACAGCATCAGCTTATAGCCGTGAGCGACGGCTTCCGCATCGCAAGCATGTCCAAGACTTTTACAGCCGTGCTGGTGATGCAGGAAGTTGAGCGTGGGGGACTTTCCCTCTCAGACCCTCTGGCGCCGTTTTTTGACGCCGAACTGATAAAGCAGGTTCATCCCCAGGCAAACGACATTACAATTGCGCACCTGCTGAACCACACGGCCGGCCTGTGGGATTTTGCCCTCAGCCGGGAATGGTTTGCCGAGCTATCCAAAGATCCCGCGCGCTTTCGCTCGCCGGCGGAGATTCTCAGCTGGGCAATTGCACATGGTAAGCCGGTTGGCGATGTGGGCATCGGTCACGTGTATTCTGACCTGGGTTATGTGCTGCTGGGCAGGATACTCGAGACGCACCTGGGCCAGTCCTATGCGGATCTGTGTCAGCAGCGGATTTTTTCGGCGCTGGGAATGACTTCAACCTGGCTCGAGGGTCACGAAGACCCACGCAGCCCGCTTGCACACTGCTATGGTGATGACTTTGACGCACTGACGCTCAATGGGTCTGCTGACTGGGCTGCGGGCGGTCATGTCTCGACCTTGACCGATCTGCATTGTTTTCTGTGCGGGCTCTTTCATGATTGCACGCTGGTACAGCCAGGTACTCTTGACCGGATGCTTGTGCCTGTGAAAACGCCAAATCATTTGTATGGTTTGGGGGTTGGTATCAGGGTTGAAAAAGTCCCGGCCACCGGGTCCAGCTATCGCTTCTGGGGTCACTCGGGCCATTGGGGGTCATTCATGTTCTACATTCCGGCTTTGCGCGCAACAATTTGCGGAACGGTCAATGCGTCTGGCCAGGACAACCGCTGGATATTCGAGCGGGTCCTCTCGATACTCGAGTGAAGATTACTGGCGTTTCACCAGCGCCTGTTAGGGTTGATTGGCTCTAGCGGAAGGGCAAGGCGCCCTGGTGAGCCGTTGCCCCATGGTCGCCTTATGGCTGGCTGTTCTCCGGTGGTCGCGCCAATGCTTCAAGCCACACGCGCACAATTTTTGTCAGTCGCGCGTCCAGGTCATCAACGTCTGTTTCAATGCGTTTTGCATACTGCTCGTGGAATATCCTGTAGCCCCTCACCAGCGCTGAGAGCGCCACTTGCAAAGCCTCCAGGTCGTGGGACGGATCAATGTGACCGTCAATCACATCCTGGCGCAGTTGACTGATTGCTTCCTCGAATCGCGGTATTGGGTCCACATCTTCGTCACCATCGATAACGAGCAGCGCGCGCAGTCGGCTGTCGTTGATTGTCTCCTTTTCCGAAAATGACCGCAGTCGCCGCTCCACGAATGGACCCTGGTTGTTTTTTCGTGCGTCGAGCAATCTGGTCATGGCTTCAAAGCGTCTGGAGATTGCTGCCCGCAGCAGTTCCCGCCTGGAACCAAAATAGTGATAAATGTTGCCGCGATTCACCCCGGCGCCCTCGGCAACTTCACGAAGATTGAGGCCTGCCAGCACACCGTTTTGCCGAATCAGGTCAATGGCCACATCAATGAGCTTTTGTTCGGTTTCTGCCCTGTTCCGGTTTGTCTTTTCTGCCATCAGTTTTTGATCCACACATTCCCGTTTGCAAACTATACAAGACTGGTGCATATTACGAATCATAGCTAACAAAACGATAATAAATGAGAACAATACGATAGCTTTCCATGGGTTCGGTAACGGCGGGGCGCCGGCTGGTGTTGTGTGTGTGGAACTGGGATTGCGCAATTGGCTGGGCCGCACGACGACAGTCGGTGGGCGATTCTGAATCCCATGGGTGAATTGCCGGAGTAGCTAATGAACAAAGTGCTCAGGAACTATTGTGTGGCGATGGCCCTGGTTGGCTCCATCCTTGCCCCTGCTACGTTTGGCGCAGAAGAGGCGGAAGTGCCCGCAACGCCTGCGCCAGAGGGACGACCCGCCCGCTTTTATGACATCAAGCTGCCCTTGCCGGCAACATTTATTAACGGGGATGCAGAAACTGCTGCCAGTCGTCGGGCCTACTTCGGTGACCTGCACGTTCACACCACCTATTCGTTTGACGCCTTTGCATTCGGCACCCTGGCGACGCCGGACGACGCTTACCGGTACGCCCGCGGCGAGGCCATTCGACACCCCGGAGGATTAAAACTCCAGTTGCGCGAACCACTCGACTTTTATGCCGTTACCGACCATGCAATGTTCCTTGGCCTCGCCAATGAATCAGCAGATACGAAGACGGCATTTTCGAAGTACCCGCACGTGGCCTATATGCATGATTTGAACGCTCCCCGAAATCTCAATGCTGGTTCACGACAGAACCGTAGCCAGGCGTTCGCCACATTTCTTCGGGATAACCTCTTTGGTATTGCCGACGGAAAGATTGACGGCAGTATGGTCAACGAGATCATTTCCTCCGCTTGGGCCGATATCGTGGCTGCCGCGCAGCGGCACAACCAGCCCGGCAAGTTCACTACGTTTGTCGCCTACGAATACAGCTCGTCAGGCATTGATCGCGGCAATCTGCACAGGAACGTCATTTTCCGCGGCGCCGACCGGTTACCCGTGATGCCGTTCTCCCGATTCAACAACTTCAATCCCGAAGCTCTATGGGATTGGATGGACGGACTCAGGGAGCAGGGAATAGAGAGCCTGGCCATTCCCCATAATTCGAATGGCTCCAACGGCCAGATGTTCAAGCTGGTCGACTGGGCTGGGGACCCGATGGATGACAGTTATGCAGCCCAGCGTATGCGCAATGAACCACTGGTCGAGATTACACAGATCAAGGGCACTTCCGAAACGCACCCGATACTTTCTGACAATGACGAGTGGGCTGGCTTCGAAATCATGCCCTACCGTGTTGCTACCGTGATCCATAGCGAGGTGAAGGGTTCATATGCGCGGGAAGCCCTGCTGAGTGGTCTCTCGTTTGAGGACAGGGGAATCCGTAATCCGTACAAATTTGGTTTTATTGGCTCGTCTGATACGCACACCGGGGCCACCCCCGATTCAGAATCAGATTACGTGGGTAAAGTCGGCCTGCTGGATGCTGACGGCAGCCAGCGTGGATCGCTCCCGTTACCGGCCAGCCAGGCGGAGCCAGGTGCGCCGAATCAGGAGACCATCGGTGGCAACACCTATGTCACTGGTGCCAACCAGACCTGGAGCGCAGCCGGCCTCGCGGGAGTCTGGGCGGAGGAAAACACCCGTGATGCCATCTACGATGCGTTGCGTCGCAAGGAAACCTTTGCCACCTCGGGGACGCGAATCCGGGTACGGCTTTTTGGAGGCTACGGATTTGACGAACAGATGTTGCGCAGGAAAGACGCGGTGCAGCGTGCTTATGTGGATGGTGTTTCCATGGGCGCCGACCTGCTTGGTAGGGGTGACACTGTACCCACCTTTCTTGCCTGGGCCACCCGTGATCTGAATTCGGCGGCCCTGCAGAGACTGCAGATTATCAAAGGCTGGACCATTGATGGTGTACCTCATGAGAGAGTTTATGACATCGCCTGTTCGGATGGGCTGTCACCCGATCCCAGCAGTCATCGTTGTCCGGACAATGGTGCAAGAGTCAATATCAGTGATTGTTCCGTGACCCGGCGCGTTGGTGACCCGGAACTGAAAGCGGTATGGTCTGATCCTGAATTCGACCCGTCAGTGCGCGCGTTCTACTACGTTCGCGTGCTGGAAAATCCGACCTGTCGCTGGTCTACCTGGGATGCAGTCCGCGCCGGCATCTCACCCCGACCGAATCTCGTGGCAACAATTCAGGAACGGGCCTGGTCGTCGCCAATCTGGTATGTCCCCAATTGACACCAACAGGCGCGGCAGGCGCAAGAGGAGCAAATGATGAAGAAAATACCAAACCGATGGGCCTGGTCATCAGTGAAGACCAACCGGGCGTTCAGAACGGTGGTCCGAAGCATCAGTCTGATCGTCCTGGTTTCCTGCGGGACTGTCATTTCAGCACAGGCAGAGGAATTTGATGGACTCAAAGTCTATTTCTGTGGCACCGGCGGACCTCTACCCAATTCTGGCCGTGCTGAACCCTGTACTGCGGTTCAGGCGGGTGACACACTTTTTCTGGTCGATCTGGGCGTCGGCGGCTGGAATGTCCTGCGCGCAATGCGTGCGCCCGTTGAGGACTTGAAAGCGATTTTTATCACCCACCTCCACAGTGATCATATTGCTGGTGTGGGTGAGGCGGCAAGACAGGGCTGGGTCAGCGGCCGGGATCACCCGTTGACCATCATTGGGCCAGAGGGCGTCGACAATCTGGCCCGCGGTTTTGACCTTGTCTATGAGCGGGACCTGATTTTCCGCAAGGCGCATCACGAACACGGCGATATCAAGTTCCCGCTGGACGCGGCAAAGCTGCGTTCCAGGATTGTCGACATCCCGGATACCGAAGGCACAGCAATTGCCCTGCAGGATGGCGACCTGACCGTCACCGCGATCCGCGTTGCGCATGAACCGGTCAGTCCGGCTTTCGGTTACCGTTTTGACTACAAGGGTCGGTCTGTGGTGATCAGTGGTGATACCAGGGCCTGGCCACCGCTGGGCGTCGCCGCGAAAGGGGCCGATGTACTCATACACGAGGCCCAGAGCAACGCTATGATGCTGGCGGCCTCCAAAAGGGCGAGCCGGATGAACCCCAGGGGCTCTGCGCTACTGGCCGACACGGTGACCTACCATACCGAACCCGTGGAGGCCGCTGACATCGCCCGGGCCGCAGGGGTACGGATGCTTGTGCTGAGCCACCTCACGCAAGCGGGTATGCCCGGGTTTCCGGAGAGCTTTGCAAAGGGAATGGACGACGGCGGCAGACTCGATTGGCGTCTCGCAGAGGACGGTATGACACTGGAACTTCCTGCTGGTGGAACCACAATCAAGGTGTCCCAGCCATAAGTCAGGTCCCAAGCGTTTGTGTCATTTATCAGTTGTTTCTTTCGAGAGGAAAGAGAATCCAATGAAAAGCACCTTTAGACTGTTGTTTATTTCAGCCCTGGCGAGTGTGCTGTCGTTAACTGTCGCCTGTTCTGACGGAGGAACGGCTACCAGCAGCGAGACAGCTTCAGAGCCGGTGTCACAACCTGCCGCTCGGGCGTCCGGGTCCAGGAGTGTGGCGCAGGATGGTGAAACTTATGCCTATTTTGGCGACCTCCACGTTCATACGACCTACTCGATGGATGCCTTTAACTTCGGTACGCTGGCAACACCTGACGACGCCTACCGGTATGCCAGAGGGGAAGCCATCAAACATCCGGGTGGGTTCGACATGCAACTCGACCGACCGTTGGACTTCTACGCGGTGACCGATCACGGCTTTTACCTTGGTGTCGTCAGGGCGGGCGCTGATACGTCAACGCACATCTCCACTTACCCGTCGATGAAACCGATGCACAATCTCAACGCACCGGAGAACCTCAATGTTGAGAGTATACCGAAGCGCAATTTTCGCGCGTTCATTGGAGGTTTCGCTGATGCAATGGCCAAATCCGAACCGTTAAAGGCAGAAGTTGAGAAAATCATGCGCAACACCTGGGCTGACGAGGTGGCTGCGGCTGATCGGCATTATGAACCCGGGAAATTCACTACCTTCGCTGCCTATGAGTTCTCAACAACCAAAGAGGACAGCGGCAGCATGCACAGAAATGTGATTTTCCGTGGCACGACAAACCTGCCAGCCATGCCTTTCAATCGGCTGATGTCACGGGACCCGGAGGACCTGTGGGACTGGATGGACGGGCTCAGGGAAAAGGGCGTGGAAAGCCTGGCGATACCGCACAACTCCAACAAGTCGAATGGTCAGATGTTTGAACTGGCCACCTGGGCAGGTGATCCCATGACGCTGGAACACAACGAAAAAAGAATGCGTAACGAACCCCTGGTTGAGATTACCCAGGTGAAAGGCACCTCGGAGACGCATCCAGCCCTGTCAATGAATGACGAGTGGGCTGGCTTTGAGATTGACCCCTACAAGGCCGGTGGCGGACGCCTGACCATTGCCAGGACTGCGGGTGGTTACGTTCGGGATGCACTGAAGAACGGGCTGGTACTCGAGGCTGAGGGGCTCGGAAACCCGTTTAGATACGGCTTTATCGGGTCGTCAGACACGCATACGGGCGCGGGTTCATACGATGAAACCAATTTTTTCTCCAAAGTGGGTCTTCTCGATTCGACGCCTGAGCTCCGTGGTTCCGTGCCGATCAGTAAAGAACTGTTGAAAACGCTTAGGTTGGAGCAGGCCAATGAGTCGGGCTTCTATGTTGCATCGGACGACAGGCGTTACCTGCTCCGCAACTCGAATGTCTATGGTGCATCGGGCCTGGCAGGGGTGTGGGCGCAGGAGAATACGCGGGAATCAATCTATGACGCTTTCCGTCGCAAGGAAACCTTTGCGACTTCCGGGCCGCGAATACGGATTCGCTTTTTTGCGGGTCATGACCTGGACGCCTCAATGCTCACAGCCAAAGATGGCATCTCCCAGGCATATGCAGCGGGCGTGCCGATGGGTGGAGACCTGATGGCCAAAGCGGGGGCGGCGCCGTCATTTATCGTCTGGGCAATGAGCGATTTGCGTTCGGCGCCCCTGCAGCGCGTGCAGGTCATCAAGGGATGGCTCGAAGACGGCCAACCCCGGGAGGAGGTGTTTGATGTCGCCTGTTCCGATGGCTTGGCTGTTGACCCCGCAACCCATCGATGTCCGGATAATGGCGCCAAAGTCAATCTGGCTGATTGTGCCTTTTCCGCAGACCGGGGCGCAGCTGAATTGAAGGCGCTCTGGCAGGACCCGGGTTATGACCCGCGCGAGGAGGCGTTTTACTACGCCCGGGTTCTCGAGAACCCGACATGTCGCTGGTCAACCTGGGATGCGCTGCGTGCCGGAGTAGCGCCGCGTGACGATCTTGATGTCGTGATTCAGGAACGTGCCTGGTCGTCCCCGATCTGGATCAACCCGGAGTAATGGCAGAAGGTCCTTGTTGCGAGCGAATTGTTGAGCGAACACCGGGTCCAGGTTCCAGGTCCGGGCGCGATTGTCTTCTCGCCAACGCTGGCTGTCTTTACCGGATGGCCGAGATGGTAATCTGTTCAGGCGTATTTGATTAACAGGAGGGTGACCTAATGAGTGATTCTATGGAAATTGATGTCTTCTGGTCTTTTCGCAGTCCATGGTCCTATCTTGCGACCAGGCGATTGCGTGACTGGCAGGACCAGTATCAGCTCAAGGTGAACTTCCGGGTTGTGTATCCGATTGCGATACGCATGCCGTCATTTTTCCACCAGGTACAACCACAGTGGTTTTCCTATTTCGCCATTGATGTTCGCCGTGTTGCGGAGTTTCTGGAACTGCCTTTTGCGCCGCCCAGTCCCGACCCGGTCAACCAGTTCATCAATGATGAAGGACTCCGGGAGACCGCGCCGGATCAACCCTACATTCATCGCCTCACTCGACTCGGCGTCCTGGCTGAGGAGCAAGGGTCAGGCATTGAATTTGCCGATGAAGTGTCTTCGCTTATCTGGGGTGGCACAAGAGGCTGGGACCAGGGGGATCATCTGGCCAGGGCAACGGAAAAGGCAGGGCTTGATCTCGCTGAGATGGATCAACGAATTGTCACGGAATCCGACCGCCTGGAGGCAGTCATCGAAAAAAACCAGGATGATCATGAGCGTGCCGGGCACTGGGGGGTGCCGACCTGCGCATTCAGAGGTGAGCCCTTTTTTGGCCAGGATCGACTTGATGTTCTCTTGTGGCGATTGAAGAAAGAAGGTCTGCAGTCGCGGTAGAGAGACTGAAAGTAACCTGTCGCATCGATGAGTGATGCATGGACCCGGGGAGATCAGAAATTGAGCGCAGCACTGTCAAGAACCACAATCTATGCACATGGTTCCCTGGGATTACCCCTCGCCGTAATCGGGTATCCATTGGCCATATGGATACCTGCTCACTATTCCGGGGGCCTTGGCATCAGCCTGGCCACGGTGGGTACAATCCTGATGCTGGCACGGTTGACAGACGTGGTGACCGACCCCATTGTCGGCGAGATTTCAGATCGCTGGCGTACGCGTTTCGGACGTCGGCGTCCCTGGCTGATGATCGGCGCTCCTGTGATGATGTTGGGCGTTTACAAACTCTTCGTTCCTGACGATGGGGTTGGTGTTGCCTATTTCCTGATCTGGCTGGCCGTTTTCTTCCTCGGATCAACCATGATCGCGCTGCCGCATCGCGCCTGGGGTGCGGAGCTGTCGCCTGACTATCATCAGCGCAGTCGGGTAACTGCGGGACGCGAAATTTACATCCTCATTGGACTGTTGCTGGCGGCTGCAGTGCCGATGATCATTGAAATCAGGGCTGATGGCGCCGCTGTGAATGAGGTGTTCCGGACGCTATGGAACGATGCCATAGGCGCATTCTCAGGTGACTTTCGGGAAAAGAAGATTGTTGATCGCGCTACGCTCACCGGCCCCGTGCTCGAAGGGCTTGCCTGGGCCATCATCCTGCTGCTGCCAATCTGTTCCGTGATTGTGCTCGGGCTGGTGCGTGAGCCCGAAGCTATGCCATCCGAAACCAGGCCTTCATTCAAGGATGGCCTGAAACTGGTGCTCAGGAATGGCCCGATGGTTCGCGTATTGCTGATTGTGCTGCTGGTGCATTTCGGTGAATCTTCGAGAAACGCGGTTTCACTGTTTTTCATTCGCGACATCGTGGGCGTGCCAACCATTGGCGCAGCCTATTTCTTCTATTTTGTTGCAGGCCTGGGAGCAATTCCGTTCTGGCTCTGGTTAGGACGTAAGATCGGTAAACACCGTGCGTTCCTGTGTACACTCCTGACCGTGGCTGCCGTGAGCGCTGCAAACCTGCTGTTGGATCATGGCGACTACCTGGCGTTTTTCCTGCTGTTTGTGGTGAAAGGGTTCTGTTTTGGCGGCTTGCAGTTTCTGCCGTTCGCCATGCTTGCGGACGTGATTGATGTTGATGCAGCGCGCAGTGGTGGTCGACGCGCAGGCACCTATTTTGCGTTTCTTGGTTTTACCGAAAAGATTGCCATTGCTTTCGGTACCGGTATTGCGCTCAACGTTGTCGGGTTGCTTGGCTTTGATCCCGCTGGCGGTGTGGGCGCAAGTACCGACAGCGGTGTGTTGTCCCTGCGACTGGTGTACTGCCTGGGTCCGGTTGTGTTCTATGGCATGGCAATGAAGCTGATCTGGTCTTATCCACTGACGCCGGCACGACACGCCCGATTGAGTGCAGCACTCGAACGAAGGGCATTAAGACTGGGAGTGGTCGGACCATTGGAAGGTTCAGAGCAAAAACCGGTCTGAACGCCTTTACCCTTTTTTGAAGCGCGATGTGGAAGGAGGATTCAGCCGGTGACGGGTCCGCTTGTTATCGGTTGGACCGGTCAACGCGCAGGTAAAGGGTCGGGATTATCGAAAACAGGAAGACAGCGGCGACAAGAATGAAACCCTCGCGAAACGCCAGCGTCATCGCCTGGCTGTAAATGGCCTGTGAGAGGAAGGAGAACGACAACGGAAACTCCATGAGGTAGGGAAGATGTTGACCAAACGTCATGTCCTGGAGCTGGCGCATCATTTCAAGTGTGCCGGGCAGGGATGCCTGGGTCTCGGCAAGCTGGTGGCTGAAGTCCGATGTCCGCTCCGCCAGGAAAATTGACAGGAAGTTGACGCCCAGTGCACCCCCCAGCTGGCGCAGGAAATTGATTGCCCCTGACCCTTGACCAAGCATCGAGATTGGCAGTGAAGCCAGGGAGGCAGCATTCAGGCTGGGAAAAATCAGCGCGAGCCCAATTCGCCCGATCAAAGCCCACGCAAGAATCAGTGCATAGGGCGTGTTGATGTCCACCACACGTAGCAGCCAGCTCGAGAGCCCGAACAGGATGAGGCCTGCAATAATCACATAGCGGGGCTGGACTCGGTCACTTAGCGTGCCGGCAAGCGGAAAACAGGCTGCCATCGCCAGTCCCGCTGGCAACATGAGCAGGCCGGAGTCAGTTGGTGTGATGCCCTGCAGTGTCTGCAGGAACAACGGCAGTATATAGGTAGAGCCATACAGGCCGAGGCCGATCACCAGTGTCACGATGGACGCGGCAACAAACCTGACATTGGTAAACAGCTTCAGGTTCAGCATGGGCGCTGCAACATGGTTCTCCCACCAGATGAAGGCAGTCAGCGACATTATCGAAGTGGTCAGCAGCGTAACAATCGTCAGTGAATCCCAACCGTCCCGCTGACCATTGGTGAGCGCGGTGAGCAGGGTGACCAGGAAGGTCGACGACAGCACCACACCGGTCCAGTCAAATTTCGGAATGGGGCCGCGTGATTCGCGCAGCGGCATAAACATCATGGCAAGGGGCACGCTGACCAGGGCAAAGGGCACGGCCAGGAAAAAGACGTAGCGCCAGCTATAGTGGTCGATGAGGTAGCCCCCCAGGGTTGGCCCGAGTGCCGGTGCGAGCACAACGCCAATGCCAAAGATCCCCATTGCCATACCGCGATGACGCACGGGAAAAATCTGGTAGTTCATGACCATTGCCAGTGGGCCAAGGATACCCGAGGCCGCACCTTGAATGACCCGGGCAAGAATCAGCACCTCGGTGTTTGGCGCAAACGCGCCGATGATTGAGCCCAGCAGAAAAATGAGCATGCCGCCGACGTAGGTAGTTCGCATGCCGAAAGCTTCCACACTCCAGCTTGAGAGCAGCATGGTGATGGTGCCGGAGGCAAGGAACGCGGTTGATAACCACTGGGCGCGATCCTGACTGATGCCAAAAGCACCCATAACCTCGGGGATGGCAACATTGATGATGGTGCCGGTCAGCAGGGTGGAAAAAGAGCCGAGCATGGACGTGGCGACGGCAAACCACATGAAGCTTCTGCCGTAGCGTTCAAACATCTCATAAATGGCTGGAGACGCCTCAATGCCTTCCGGGACCCTGGATGAATGGGTGTTCATCAGGGCTCGTTCTGGCTGGCCAGTTTTGGTGATTCACTCGTGCCTTCATCCTGCACGGGAATTCTCAGTTCTACCATCATGCCCGGTTTGAGCGCAACCTGCCCGGCATCTATATCAATACGGACGCCAACCCGCTGGGTGGTTTTGGTGAAGTTGCCACTGGGGTTGGGGGAGGGCAGCATCGCAAACTCGCTGTTGGCTGAGGTGCCAATCTGTGTGACACGCCCGGTGAGGGCGTGATCCGGATAAGCGTCAATCGATACTTCAACCGGGCTACCAACATGAACATTACGGATATCGGTTTCCTTGATGTTCGCCTTGATCCAGATATTGTCGGGATCATGCAGCATCAGGATACGCTGGCCGGGATAGACATATTCGCCGGGATTGATAAACGTTTCGTCAACAACGCCGCGAATGTTGCTCTGAATGATGTGATCTGCCAGCTGATTGGAAAGGCGCTGGCGTGCAATTTCAACCTCCCGGCGTTCACCCCGGGCGATTTCTATCGACTTGGCCAGCAGATTGATTCGCGCGCGGTTGGCCTCTGCAGTAAGCAGTTCAGCCCGGGCGGTCGAGAGTTCCGCCTCGCGCCGATGCAGCGTTTCGCGCGCCTTGTTGTGATTGGACTCTCGCGCCTCAAAATCATCGTTGGAGATCATCTGCTGATCAAGTAGTGACTGGGCCCGCGACAGCTCGCGACTGGTTCGCTGAAGCTCAACGCGTGCTTCAGAGAGGGCCGCCTGGGCGGCTTCGACGCGAGCGCGCTCCGCCTCAATCGCAGCGTTGATCTGCTTTTCAGCAAGCTCCATTTCCAGGGTACGCTGTTCCTGTTCAACTGCCAGAGTATCGAGCCTTGCCTCGACTTCAGCGAGTTGCATTTTTGTATCGCGGGAGTCGATTCGGACCAGTGTGTCGCCGGGCGCCACCAGGTCACCTTCTTCGGGCGGGAACGCCTCAACCCAGCCGGGGATCCGGCTGCTGACATTGACCATGGTGGCCGAGATGCGGGCATCCGTTACATAGACGTAGTGCGATCGATCAACAAACCACCAGGCAAGCCAGCAGGTGGAAACCAGCAGGATCGTCAGTGCAACGATATTGGTGGGCGTCAGGATAGCCGGTGGTTTGATTTCCATGTCTAGTCTCTCTTGTCAGCGGCCGCCAGGATGTGGTCAAAGACCCGCAGGCAGGTTTTGAGCTCAGCGTCGCTGACCCTGGCCAGAATGGCCTGTCGTGTTTCAGTGGCAACCTCGTGCAGTTCGATAAGCAGTTCCTCTGCCTTTTTTGTCAGGTGTACCAGTTTCTTGCGGCGGTCTTCCTTGCTTATCTGGCGTTCTATCAGCCCGCGTTCCTCGAGGTTATCCAGTAGGCGTACAAGGCTTGGCCCCTCGATGCCCATGGTTGTCGCCAGGCGTTTCTGTGAGACACCGTTGCCTTCCTGCTCAAGGAAAAATAGCGTTCGCCAGGTTGCGTCGGTGATGCCGAGCGGCCTGAATGCATCATCCATGGCGAACCGGATCCGGTTCCTGGCATTGAACAGGGCAGCAACAAAATTGTCCCGGGCGGGTTCGCTCATAGTGAATAGCAGCCTTATTGATAGCAAGCTAATTAAATGGCGAAGCGTGGCCTGCTGTCAAACCGGGGTGGCCTGGAGCAGAGCTCATAGCTGTGCACCTGAATGCAGCAGGTGAACTTTAGTTCCTTCTGATTGGCAAGAGGATCAATCCAGCGCCAGAGCTGACAGCACGCTTGTCTGGACTCCTTGATGGCATCAGACAACACCAGGGCAGTTTCCCTGAAAAGGTTTCAAATGTTTGAGACCGGGGCTAAATCCACTTATGCTGCAGGGGAAACACAAACTGTGAGGAAACCAGAATGGCGGAAGCCAGGGTTGTAAAGAAAGTGAATGCCCCGGCCGCAGATGTCTGGGCGCAACTGGGTGTATTTGACAGTATCAAACCCGGCGGTCCCATTGAGGCTGTGCGCTACGAGGGACAGGGTGTCGGTATGGTCCGCTACCTCACCATGGGTGGCGGGCAGGTTGTGGAACGTCTGGAAGAACACGATGCAGCGCATATGACGTTCACCTACGCCATTATCAACGAAGATTGTCCACTCCCATTCAACAACTATTCGGCCACTGTCAAAATCACTGATGACGGGGACGACACCTGCACAGTGGACTGGACGGGCACCTTCGACGCCAGGGGTGACGAGGCGGCGGCGGTTAATCTTGCGACCGGCATCTACGCAGGTGGCATCAAAGGTGCACGAATTGCCCTGGGTGTAGACTGACGCCCCCAATTCACCTTGACCGTTGCGATAGCGGGTGCAGCACCCGAACGGTTGCCGTGATCGGGCAGGGTGCTGCCGCCCGGGTGACTGTCAATGGCCTGGTGAGGCATCGTCCATTGGCTTCGCCGAATCTTCATAATGATGCTGCATGTAAAGAATCCCGGGCATCATGACCATACGCCAGGCAAGACCCTG
This sequence comes from Pseudomonadota bacterium, assembly GCA_047947185.1. Classification (GTDB taxonomy): domain Bacteria; phylum Pseudomonadota; class Gammaproteobacteria; order Pseudomonadales; family Azotimanducaceae; genus JANQJA01. Next base: position 2,790,255 of record CP170502.1, on the reverse strand, counting down.
AACAGGCTCATACTGCGGATCCATTTCTTCCAGGGTCTGCACCAATGACTCAAGCCAAAGCTCATAGAGTTCGGGGCTGATGTCGTAACCGGCCCTTGAATGGGATAGGGCAATCTGGTGGGTGTACTCGTTATCCGTGCGGGTCACATAGAAGCTGATGAGGTGATACAAGCCTTTCTGCAGGACCAGAACCTGGCGGTCCATGTCAGTCTGTTGAAACTTGTCGCGAACCTGCGCTGAGCTGGCAAGGAAGTTCTGGTAGAAACGGTGGAAGAAACGGCGCCCACGGTCGGTGATGCCGACGCCGCCGCCGATAAGGCGTTCATAACTGGCCTGAAATATTGCCTCGAAGTTCATAACCTGACCTCCGTGCAGTCATCATACGCCCGGATGAGGATCTTTGTGCAATACATCAAGCCTTGATGGTCCAGCGCTATGGCATCTGGCTGTAACACCTGCTTTGCGTGCCTGTGGCGGCCAGAAACATCTGGCTTCTCAGTTGGTAGCGACAGCATTGTGCCGTTGTTCAGGGATTGACTTAATGTCGCTATATCAACGCCGGAAAATTGCTGAATTCGTACGCACCGACTTTTTTCAGGGCTCAACCACACCCATCCTGATTTCTGGCGGGGCTCAAACACCCTTATGAGGGCTTTTGGGAACCTCAACCTGGGGCCTTGCAATTTTCCGGGCAATCAGGGTTGCCAGCCAGGCCATGGGAAGATAAGCCACCACCAGGTCAAGCAGGAGAAACCACAGGGGTGCCGGGATCATCGTGGCGTTGGCAATGCCGCCCAGCAGAAAAAAACCACCAATAGCCAGGGCAAAGACAAATTTGCGTGTAGCAGCCACTTGATGTGCAACAAGAGCACCCGCCAGTGTGCCAAGGGCGTGGGCGAGAAACGGGAACAGGAAGTGCTGCGGCTCGAACAGGTCTATGGACGCCGCTATGCTTTCCGAACTGGTGACGTCCACTCCCGTGGGTGCAGGTATTACGCTGGAACCAAAAAGGATCAGGCCCATGTTAACCATGCTGCCGACAACAAGCGCCGCAATGACAGCCGCGCTGTTCCTGACGATCACTTTGGTCTGCATGGCAGATCAGGTCCCTTATAACAGAGCCGAGGCGCAGCAAGTCACCTGCTTCTGGCAGTATTGCTGCAGAGTGGTGACAGGTTATCCGGTATCCTGATGCCCGATCAAGTCGTCACGGGCTTGCCGGCTCGATAAGTTCGATGAGAATACCGCAGCAGTCACGGGGATGAATAAACCCGATCCGGTTTCCGTGAAACTCCCGCACATTGATGAGGGAAATGCCCGATTCGCTCAGACGCTGTTGGACAGCCGCCAGCGAATCCACACGAAAACACAGCGAGTCGAGTCCCTCACCCCGTTCCTTAATGTTCCTGGCCAGGCGCCCTTCCGGGTCGTTAGGGGCCATGACGTCCAGCACAAGGTCGCCAACCTTGAACATGGCACCGTCGAAATCGCCAATGGTATCACTACCCCTGTCACGCAGGACCTCAGCCCCCAGTACCTGCTCAAATACCGTTCGTGCCTTGTCCATGGACTCGACCCGCACGTTAACCTTCATCAGTTTGCCCAGATCAGCCATCATTCCTCCCGGTGTGTGTTGTTGTTGGCGATACGATCTACTCGCGGCTTTTCCGAATCCAAAGCCTGGTCGCTGCTCTGTACTCCGTTTGTTCTTTCGATCTTCTACGCCTGCGTCTTTTACTATAAACCACCATTGGCGTTGAGAAGGATTGCGTCGCTGTTTTCATGCCATCGAAAGCGGACAGATAGCTGGATCACCTGCAGCCCCAGTGCAGGGCGGATCACCCCGTGCTTGCAGGCAAGATGTTCCACTTGGACACCCCATCAAGCTCTGGCGGCATTGATACATTTGCATCGGTAACAGCGCCAGGCCCCAGCAATCCTTGACATGTCAGGACCTCATAACCGATTCCCCAGCGGCTCGATCATCGCCGCGTCCCCTCGCCAGCAATCGTAAATGCGTGTCACTGCAGGAAAAGTCTTGCCCGTCTCCATCGCGTCCCGCGTTTCCTTCCCTAGCTCGTCGTCGATCCAGAACACGCCGGTGGACATGAAAAAAAAGTAACGGGGCACCTGAAAGTAGTCTGGCCACCGGACCCAGCGCCAGTAGCCCCAGCGTGAATAATCTGCAGTGAGGCCGGGTACCCAGGCTGCAAAATCATGCACCTCCTGCTGCACAGCGTGAGAGACTGCGTGCGCCCGAACGGGGTCGGCAAGTTGGTCCCATTCCGCGAGAAGTCGGTCCAGCGCCTCACTTCGGATGTTGGTGGTGTTGAAGTTCTGGGGTTCACCCGCGTCGACGCTGCGGAGCTCCCACTCGAAACTCGGGAAAGGCGCAGAACCCGTTGTCCAGCCGTGAACGGCGAGTTCGTAGTTCTTCTCGAATATTTTGGTAAAGAACGCTGTCCGGTCCATGGTGTTGATCCGGAGCTCAAGCCCTGCTTTCTGCGCCTCTTCCTTCAGGACAGAAGCAATGCTGACCTCATCGCCGGCGTTCTCAACAGTCAGTTCAAACGAAAGCCGCTGACCTGCCTCATTGATGAGTATTCCGTCGTTTCCACGTGTGGTGAAACCGGCCTCGGCAAATTCCCCCAAAGCCTGCGCTATGCTGAAGGGCCTGGGCTGAAGTGTGGGATGAGTGTAGGGTCCGAAGCCTTCGGCGAATGCGCGAATGCGGCGGCGGTCATTGCGATACAGCCCTTCATTGACCCGGTCGTAGTTGATCGCATGGTGGATGCCGATGCGAATTGTCCTGTTGTCCAGCAGAGGTTGCATTGAGTTGATATAGACACCCTCGCGTGGGGCCGGTAGCTGGTCGTACACCCAGGCGCGTTCGATGTAACCCTCACTGATAGGCGATTCCTGGCTGCGGTCATACCAAAGCTCTGGACGTAACAGCGTGTGCCAGTCAATCTCTCCGTTCAGGAATGATTCGAATGCTTTTGTGTCGTCGCGGATCACGTTGAAGGTGAGTTTGTCGACATTGAAGCGATGTTGATAAAACGGTTTTTTGTCGGCCCACCAGTCATCAATCCGGTTGAAAGTAATCTGGCGGCCCTTCCTGACCGTTGCCGGGTCCAGCGAATAAGCACCAGTCACCGGAGAGAAACGCCAGTGATAGCGGTCAACGTAGTCCGGACCAAACTCCCGATAGAATTCCCGCTGCACAAAAATGAATGTGCTGAGCCCAAAGAGCTGATCGGGGTTGGCCTTGCTTGCCGTTAGCGCAAAGGTCAGGCCATCAAAGCGTGTGATTCGAGTGATGTTCTGGTCATAGACCCGGTTGATAGCCGGGTCATTGAGGTGCGGTGAAAGCAGGAAATAGAGTGAAAAGAACAGGTCGTCGACGGTGACCGGGCGACCGTCGCTCCAGCGCGCATCCGGGTCCAGCCTGAGGTAAACAGTGCGTGGATCTGCCGGGCAACGCCGGGTATATACCCGTCCTCCCAGGGGTGCCTTTCAATCAGGCCAACCGTATTGGCTGACCACAGCGGCCCACGCAGGGTGCCATTGGCATCCGGCCCAAGGACGCTAAGGGTCTGCTGCATGGATTGGAGTCGAAGCTGAAGCTGCCCACCCCTGCGCGCGCGCGGGTCAGCGAATGTTGGTAACCCGGCCCCATCTTCCCAGACGAGATCTGCGGGCAGATCCGCCGGCCCGGCGAACACGAATCGTTCCGGATGTGCCGCGTAGTAGGCGTCAACTTCAGCCGTATTGTCGTAGGTATTTGCGAAATTGTCGGAAGATTCCCCGCAGGCTGTCAGCAGGAAACCAGCAACAAAAAAAAGAAGCAGGAACTTTGGCTTGCGATGATGCACGGGGCTCCTTTTAAGCCGGCAGTCAGCATTGATTGCGAGGCCAGCAATCAGCAGAGCCAGGCCCGGTAAAGTGTCGAGTTATCTTACACAATCATGACATCTTGCAAGGCTTCCGGTGTGGACGTCTAACTCAATTCAAAGCAAATCAGATGCTTAGCCGGGTTTTTCGCTGATGGCCCGGATCTTGCGTCCCAGTATCATTTGCAATTCACGAGGTCGATTTGATGGGATTTATTCGGAAGGGCGCCTTGATCGCCGCAGCAACACTTTGTATCGCATTACCAGCGCAGGCGGTGCCAATCGCTTTCGGAGATTTTGATGCAACGGCAGTGATCTATGACTTTAATGCGGCCACGCCAAACGCTCTTACCGCAGGAGACGGATTCGTCACTTTTTCTGACGGGGAGGTAAGAGATTCGTCGCCCGGATCGAACGGCAATTCCTATAGCAACGTTGGGTCCTACAATCCTCCCTCCGGTGGTTTCCTGCGATTCGACTTCTCGGCGCCGGTTTCTGCGGTGGGATTTACGGCCTACTACAATAACGACCCGGTTTTGTTCCGGGTTTTTGATGCAAGCAACAACTTGCTCGATTCCAGTTCTACAGAGCCCACAGATTGCGGCAGTATTTGCGGGTTTATTGGCCTTGATGTCGGTGCCAACTTGATTAGCTATGCACTCGCAAGTGTTCCTCTGAGAGACAACATACATAATCTGTACATTGATGACGTCATCTACCAGAGCACTGGTGTGCCAGCCCCGGCCACCCTGGTTATCCTTGGGCTCGGGCTCTTGCTAATCCGGAACAGCCGCACGACAAGATAGGCGGGCTCGCACCACCAGGAGTCACAAGAAACGCCCCTTACAGGGGCGTTTCGCGTTCTGGCTTTGATAACGAGGTACCGTGGTCATTTAGGGAAAGGTCATTCAGAGACACACACCAAGACCCGGATTAAGTTGCTGTAGGAGATCGCCTATCAAATGGGAGAGCACTGGGCAACCGGTTGTGCTCCGTTAGAAAGTGTGTGGCTGAGATCTCGCGGAGCCCACGGGCATGCAAGCCCTAAAGCGCTCGCTGGACATCCTTGCAAATACCCCTCATCCTGAGTTGGCAATTGATTTACGTGACCTGAGAAGTGCCGGGCGTCACTTGCGAGTCAGCCAGGGTCGGTTTGCGGCCAGGTGCCTCTCCGCAGGCTGCAGGATTCTGAACGGAACCGTCACAGGTTTGCGACACCCAATGGACCTGCCAACATAAGAACAACTGGAGCCAAAAATGGGAAAAAACATCCTGAAGCCAACGCGCCTTTACCAGAATCACACAATTGACTCGACCCGCTGGGATGGTTTCGAACCACGGGACGGCGACATCATTGTCACCACGTCATACAAGTCTGGAACAACCTGGACACTCGGTATTCTCTACCGATTACAACAACTCTGTGAAGGTGTTGAGATACCACCAATGGACAGTTGGATTGATGCCAGGATGTTCCCGGTGTCGCTGGAGGACCAGCTTGCCGAGCTCGCCGCGCGCCCCTGCCGACGGATTCTCAAATCCCATCTTGCTGCCGATGGCATGCCACTCTGGCCAAATGTCAACTATGTGGTGGTCGGACGAGACCCACGAGACGTCTTCATGTCGCTGGTAAACCACTACGAGCAGTTTACGGATATTGCCTACGCCGCATTTAATGAATCCCCCGGCCGGGTCGGGCCGCCTTTGCCCCGCTACGACGGTGATATCCACGCCCTGTGGAAGACCTGGATCAATGAGGGCTGGTTTGATTGGGAGTCGGAAGGGGCCCCCTGGTGGGGCAACATGCACCACGTGAAGACCTGGTGGGAGTTGCGTCACGAGCCGAATGTCACTTTCCTGCACTTCAATGACCTGAAGAACGACCTTCGGCGTGAGGCTGGTCGGTTGGCGTCTTTTGCGGGCTTCGACGTTTCCGAAGAACAACTGGATGCGGTTGTGAAGGGAAGTTCTATTGATGCCATGCGCAAGGACGCGATCGATGCAGGTGATCCACTTGCCGCCTTTTTTAAACAGGGGGCATCCGGCTTCTTTTTCAAGGGGACAAACAATCGCTGGCGCGACCTGCTGACCGAGGAAGAACTGGGTTGGTATGAGGCCACCAGGTCGAAAGTGCTCTCCGATGATGCGGCCCGCTGGATCGAGTCAGGCGGCCCGGTCAAATAATAAGGCGGGCGAATAAGGACACACACCAAACCCAGGATTAACGCGCTGTAGGACAGTGCTCCGAATTGGAGGGGGCACAAGACTACAGGTTGTGATCCGTTAGAAGGTGTGTGGTTGATGTGACGAACAGGTTGTGATCCGTTAGAAGGTGTGTGGTTGATGTGACGAATTGGCTATCGGCTACAAGTCGCTCATCGTCGTCTTGATGAGTTTCTTGAGGGGTCGACCGTCAGGCAGCGCAACACTTCTTGGACTTTTTTCCGCTACCACAGGCGCAGGGGTCATTCCGGCCAGGTTGGGCGGTTACGCGGGTGGGCGCCGGACGATTCCGCAGAAACTCGATTTCGTTCAGGTACTCGTCTGCCTCGGCATCAACACTGATATTGTGGATCCAGCCGTTTGCGTCACACTCAGCAACGAGTTCCTGCCTGCGGGCATCACTGTTGACCACAATTCTGGCAGGTACCCTTTTTGACCCCGGCGTATCTACCATGCGTTTTTTGAACTCGGCCGGATCGATCTGGGATTTTTTCAGAGGCAGGTTCTTGTGCGGATATTTCGACATGGCTGACAGGCTCAGGGGCAAGGGGTGGGCGTGGCGCACTATACAGCAACCGGCAATCCAAGGACATTTTCGAGCATCCGGTTCTACTCACCCGTGCCGCCCATGCTCTGTCCACGGGCGCGTTCCAAACGCCATGTCCTGTTGCAGAAGCGCCGTTTGGCGATTAACCCGGTTTAGAAATACAGCGTACAATGGCGCATGGCTGAGTTTCTGACATTTCTGGTTTCCCACGGCTACCTGGTGATTTTCATCTGGGTTGCGCTGGATCAGGCCGGGTTACCCCTGCCGGCTATTCCATTGTTGCTGGCAGCAGGTGCGCTGGCGGGTATGGGCGAGCTCAACCTGTCGTTGATTCTGCTTATATGTGTGCTGGCGTCAGTGCCAGTAGACACTTTCTGGTTCTGGCTCGGCAGACTCCGGGGGGCGCGGGTGCTGCACCTGCTCTGTATCCTCTCCATTGAACCGGATTTCTGTGTAAGAAATACTGAAGAGCAGTTCCGGAGACTCGGTCCCCTGTCGGTGGTGATCGCCAAATTTGTTCCTGGCCTGAATATTCTCGCACCACCAATGTCCGGATTAACGGGCATGCCGCTGGCCCTTTTCCTGGTGCTGGATACGCTTGGTGCGCTCATTTATGCCGGCGTTTTTGTGGGTGTCGGCATGTTCTTCCATACCGAGCTCGAGATGATCGCCATGCGGGTTGCGGAACTGGGTGCGCTGGCGGCTGTACTGGTTGGTGCGCTGGTCGCAGTGTACTTCGGCTGGAAGCTGGTGAACCGGTACATATTCCTGCAGTCGCTGCGGATGCGCCGGGTGACACCGCATGACGTCCATGCGCGCATCCAGGCGGGCGAAGACTTTCATATCATAGACCTGCGGCACAACTACGATTTTCGGGCTATCCCTCATTTGCTCCCAGGCGCTTTGCGGGTGCCCATGGAATCCATAGACCGGCATGCGCATAACATACCGCCGGATTCTGACATAGTGCTCTGTTGCAGTTGACCCGACGAAGCATCGAGCGCCCGTGTGGCCCTCAAGCTGAAGCGACTGGGCATCTCCCGCGTCTATCCATTGACCGGTGGCATTGAAGCCTGGCTTGCAGCAGGATTACCCACTGATTCACCAGAGCATGATGGACCCGGGGCCGATTAGGCTTTGCCTGCGAGTGGCCAACCAGACCCTGAAGGGAAAACAACCAGTCTGGCCATGCTTACATCACACCTGGAAGTTCGCTAATCTTTTCGCGTGAGATGGTGTCTGGATCAGGGTTACCTGGAACGCGCAATAAAAGGGAGGGTGCTGGGATGGCAATCAATCGCAGGAAGCTGCTGCAGTTGGGCGTCGGTGCTGCCGGGGTGCTGCTTGCCGGTTGTCAATTCGGGCGGGTGCAGGCCCGACGTCCGGCACTGAATTTTGATGCGGCACACCGCTATTCTGTTGAACTTGGTGGTCACAGCCTGCTGGCTTACCAGGATGGCAAAATACTGTACGAGCGCTATGAACCACCCTTTGACGCTGACCTGCCCATTCATATGGCCAGTGCCACCAAGAGTTTCTGGGGTATCGTCGCGGCGGCGATGGTGGATGACGGTCTGCTGGACTTTGACGAGCCGGCAGCAAAGACCCTGGACGAATGGCGGCAGGACCCGGTCAAGTCCAAAATCACCGTTCGCCACCTGCTGGATCTCTCCAGTGGACTGGCTGAAGACATACCGGCTATCCAGGGATACAAGCGCCGCGACACCTGGGCCGAGGACAAATACCTGCATGCTATCGGTCTGCCGCTGGTGTCAGCGCCGGGTAGCCGTTTTCGGTACGGCCCCAGCCACTTCTACGCGCTGGGTGAAGTGTTCAAGCGCAAACTGGGGCGGGACCCGCTGTTGTATCTGGATGAGCGCATCCTGCAGCCCATTGGCTGCAGCTACGGGTCCTGGGTGCATGATGACGCCGGCAATGTTCACATTCCCAATGGTTGTTATATGACGGCCCGCAACTGGCTGCGTTTTGGCCAGTTTGTGATGGCAGAGGGGCGGCTGGGCAAACGCCAGCTGATTGATGCCAGGCTCATCCGGGCCTGTATGGCGCCAAGCCCTGCCAACCCGGGTTTTGGGCTTACCTGGTGGCTCAATCGTCCGGGTGGGCGGGGATCAAACAGTACGCAGAATGCACCGCGTGATCGGGTCGCGGGATTCATCTATCGCGACGGCCACCCCAACATGGTTGCGGCACTGGGCGCCGGGCGAAACGGGCTCTATCTGGTGCCGGATCTTGACCTGATACTGGTGCGCCAGTTTTCCCAGGATCATGCGACCCAGGTCAGGTTTGTAGACCATGGTATGTTCAGCGCGCTGTTTGACACCTGACAAGGTCAGAGACCGGTCCGGCGGCGCGAACAATTGGACCCGGGTTCTCGGCGGCGGTGACGGGAACCCAACGAACAAGCCTGCAGCGTCACTGAGCCTTCAGTGGTGGTAGCTGCGGCATAACATGGACCTCTCCGGGGTGCCGGCAACCTGATCATGGTCTGGCGTGAATTTTTGCCAGAAATCACAGGACCCAGCGAACCACAAGTGACCAGACGGTCGCGGACGCGATAAGGACCCAGGGAATCAGCCGGTGGACACTCCCATTGTGTGTAATCAGTCCCAGGGCCGTGGTGCACATCAGGTACAGGACAAATGGCAGGTAGTACCAGGGCTCAAACAGCATCCCCTGCGCCGCCGTTTGAGCAGCGTCCGCTGCGGCTGCAAACAGGAAGGCCCAGAGGACCAGTGGCCGACGCTCCTCGAACGAGTAACCGTCGAGCGATCGGCTTGGGTAAAGTGCTGATGCCATTGCGTAATGCCCCAGCGCCCACACCATAACCACGGCAAATTCGCCAAACGTCCAGGATTCGTTTTTGGACCAGGGGAAGAAGGTCCACCAGTTGAGCGCGAGCACGTATAACACGAAGAGGGTCCAACCCATCTGGTTGACGCGCAGTGAGCGATTCTGGACCTGCGCAACCGCCCCGGACAGTATCTGGGTCAGCGAAAGTCCGAAGACAATCGAAACAAACACTGCAATAAACTCAAACTCACTCATTCGTGCGTCCTGTGTCGAAATGGCTAAAAATTGAATTCGATAGACGCAACCCGTTTCGGTTGTGCGCCTGCCTCCAGTGCTCTGTGTGCGGCTTTTGTGTGCAGCTACAGTACCGCGAACTCATGCCCAGCCAAGGGCCCAGGAAGATCCCAGGCGTTGGCTGTCTGAAGCAGGACGACTGGCGTGAGATCGCCCGCGATAGCGTGTGTCCAGGAGGGAACGCCAGCTTGACGCGAGGCCAATAAAGGATAGGTCCCCTGCAGTACCGACAAGACCGGTAGCAAAGCAACATGCCGATGTCAGCAGTCCCTGGAAACTGTTCACCCAGGTCAACACCTGTCTACTGGAGTGGACACCTGTGTCGCGCGCCTTTTCCCTAGCTGATTGTTTTTTAGGCACTTTTTTAGTGGCACATTTTTTGAACAACCTACCCTGTTGCCAGATATGCGGAGTACAAAGTGGAACAGGTTTCATCAACAGATGTGTTCGAAAATCAGGTTCAGGGATTCTTTCCCTGCGCAAAACATAAGATTCAGGAACACGACCTCGTCCACGAATATCGCGACAAACTGGTACGAATGTTAACAAGGCTCACCAGAAACCCGGACCGTGCAGAAGACCTTGCCCAGGAGACACTCATGGTTGTCATTGATGGGCTCAGAAAGGGCAGCATCCAGAAACTGGATAGTCTGCCCGCTTTCATGTTTTCTACGGCTCGCTACCTGCACATTGGCTGGCTGCGCAAATTGGAGAACAAGATTGAACTCCAGGAAAGTCTTGAAGAGCTTCCAAGCCAGAGTGGTGACGCCAGTTTGGAAATCGAGAATGAGGAACTGAGGGAATACATCGCGAACTGTATCAACCAGCTTTCTATGCCCCGGGACCGTGAGCTTCTGGTCAGGCGATACATCAACGATCAGTCGAAACCGGAAATTTGCAATGCGCTTGACCTGACCGAAAACCACTACGACCGTGTCATGAGTCGCGCGCGCCAAAGGCTGAAGGCCAGAATCAACCAACTTGACCAGGTTTCGGTCTAAGCTGGTTTGGTGGAGAGAAAGTAGTAAACGTCCGGCGTAACCCGGCCGTCAAACGACAATAGCGGTGGAATCCTGTTTTTTTGTCACGGCGTCTCGTCGTGACCAGCAATTTGTGGCAAGGTCCGTCTACCTAGCCAGTTGAAAGGGACGGACATCAGATTGTGGTTGCAGCCAGGGTTCAGTTCCAACGAGACTTTTACCGTCTGCTGCTGAATCTTTCAGGTGAATCCCGTTCACTCAGGGATAGTCTGAAAGAGGCCCTTAGCCTCATCCATGAGATTTCGGATGCTGAACGGGCCTATCTGGAAGTGCGGGATGCAGACGGACACTATGTCTATCAGTCCATCAGCATCCCGGACGAAGATCTTCCCAGTCTGCATGCCGCGGTGTCGACCGGGATTATCGCCGAGGCGATACGTACGCGGCAGGCCATCATGATCCCCTCAGCATTGATTGACCCTCGCTTTGAGGCTCGAGAAAGCGTACAACGACTCGCCATCGAATCTGTACTTTGTGTACCCTTCTCTGGATTGAGAACCGAAGGGGTACTTTATCTCCAGGGTAACCGTGGCTTCAGAGACGCGGCGGAAAGAATTCAGTTTGACGCAGAATTGTTTAGAAGGCATGTCGCGCCTCTGTTGGATAATCTCCTGATAGAACAGGAAAGCGCGGCATCAAATGAAAGCGGATTCGACAACCTTCGGGAGCGTTACAATCTGGACCAGGTCATCGGGAAAAGTGACGCGCTCCTTGGTGTTCTAAGGTCGGCAATGATGGTTGCATCTCTTGATGTTACCACCCTGTTGTTGGGAGAAACGGGTACGGGCAAAACACTGCTTGCCAAACTCATGCACGACAACAGTCATCGGAAGGCGTTTCCTTTCGTGGAGCTCAACTGTGCTGCGATACCACCGGCTTTGTTGGAAAACGAACTTTTTGGTGCGGTAGCAGGAGGACACTCCAGTGCCACACAGACGGTCGCCGGCAAGATTACAGCCGCCGACCACGGCACCATGTTTCTTGACGAAATTGGTGATCTCCCGCTGGAGGCCCAAGCCAAGCTGCTGCAGTTTATTCAATCTGGCGCCTATTACCCGCTCGGCTCATCTGAAATCAAACATGCTGATGTCAGGTTGATATTTGCAACCAACAAAGACCTCAGGGCGCAAACTGAAGCTGGTCAATTCAGGGAAGATCTGTACTTTCGAATCAACACCTTTGAGCTGACTATCCCGTCGCTTACCCAAAGACGCCCTGATATTGCCCTGCTCGCCAACGGATTTCTCGCCGAGTGTGTGGTAAAACACAGGTTCCCGCCAATGATTTTTGGAGAGAAATCCCTGACGAAGCTGGAAAGTTATGACTTCCCCGGAAACTTGCGAGAGTTGAGGTCGCTTGTTGAAAGATCCTGTATCAACGCAAGACTGGCGGGAGAGAATCAGATATTGCCAGAGCATCTTCCTCCACTGGCAGTTCGCAACACGAAACATGATTCTGATTTTCAGGCGGCCACGCAATCCTTTCAGAAAATGCTGTTACAACAGAAACTGGAAGAAACCAACTGGAATGTGAGCAGGACTGCAAGGGAGCTCAACCTTTCCCGGTCTCATGTCCACAACCTGATCAATTCGTTCGCCCTCAAGCCCGAAAAGTAGCTGCTGCCGTCGTTGCCTGATATACGTGGAGCAGCCATGTTGGCGATAATTGGAATAACCTGTGTGGTTTGGATAGATGAAAGATCAAGGCGATGAAAACAGCGGAACCGGAAACTTCAGGCGTGAATCACGATAATTTGGTTGGCGACCGATACAGAATCATTCGTGACATCTCCAGTGGGGCCTTTGGCGTCATCTATAAAGCTGTGCAACTGTCTACCAACCAGACCGTGGCAATCAAACTTCTGCATTCGAACCCGGCTTCACCTGCCTTACCACGCAACAGATTTGACAGGGAGGTCAAAGCCTCGGCGATTGTTTCTCACCCGCATCTGGTTCAACTGCTGGATGCCGGGGTAACGGAAAGTGGTGCTTACTACCTGGTCTATGAGTTCGTTGAGGGTATGTCGCTGGAGGCTTTTGTTCGAGGAGCAGGCGGCAAAAACAGGCTTTCGGTCCTGCGATTGATGCGTGAAGTCCTGGAAGCCCTGGTTTCCATCCATCAAAAAGGTGTTGTCCATGGTGATCTGAAGCCCTCCAACATCATGATTGCGACAGAAGGTGTTGTGCCTTATGCCAAAGTCATCGATTTTGGCCTGGCCAGCTTTATTGATGACGCGATGGGGACTGAGGCCGCCGAGGTATTTGGTACGCCCGAGTACAGCGCACCTGAACAACTCAAGGGTCTGAAGATTGATCGAACAACCGACCTCTATTCCTGGGCAATGATCTTGCTCGAATGTCTTACAGCGCGTTCAATGTTCGAGGGTCGTAGCCCAGGCCAGATCCTGACACGACAACTTGACGAGACCTCACACCAGATTCCCGCGTTCCTTGCACCCTATCCAATTTATCGCGGTCTGCGATCTGCACTCGAGAAGCGGCAGTTCATGAGGTCTTATAGGCCGGCTGTCCTGCTGGAGCAAATCGATCAGACAATACTGATGCTGCAACAGGATGAGGTTCAGTGTCAGCTGCCCTGCTTCATCATCGCGATACAGGCGCATACCAATCAGAACCCGACCGAAGTTGCCACTCTTATTGCGGCACAGATAAGTCTCTTCGGCGCCAGTGTGATTTCAGCAGCGGGTAATCAATACCTGCTCAGATTTGATTCCTCGTTTGAAAGATCCCATGAAGCAACTACGCTGGTCTCCCTGTTGACCTGCCTCAGCTCATCACTTCAATGTTCGCTGGGAGTTTCATATCTACCATCCTCGCTGGCGCCCATCACCTTACGTCAGTTGGCGACTACAGCAGAATCCGTCACTGCAATCCAACTGGCCAGCCATCAAGGTGGTTCCGGCATTGCGATTAGCAGGTTTGCCGCGTTGGCTGCAGGCAGGGATGACTGGTTGAATGCCGAAAAGGCCGATGGGGGTGCAGCATACTGTCTCATTGATCCTGAAACGCCGCGACCATTAACGACAGGTTCACCATTAATCATTCGGGAAACGGCGCTGTCACAACTGGCGGTTCTGATCGAGCAGGAAAAGCCTGTTTGCCTTCTCGGAGAACCAGGTTCAGGCAAGAGCTATCTGGCAAGGATTCTGACAGGCACCAGCGATGCCGCGTGGGACACCATCGACTGTCGAAGCTTTGGCATCAGTGATCAGGAGAACCTTCTGCATCGGGTCAGGGGTCACCCACATACCCATTTGCTGCTTGAAAACCTCGAAGGCCAACATCATCTGCTTATTGAATGGCTCAATAACTTGCGAGACCCAAACTCCAGGATCCTGATCACATCCAGTGATCATCACATCGCTGGAAGCCTGGGCAAGGTCACACGCTTCACACTGGATCCGCTTGCGCCAGGGGAAATCAGGTCACTGATCGAAGCCTGGACAGGCACGCAGATGGAACACGACCGGCTGGAGACGATTGTCGAGCTTTCAGGCGGGAATGCCTGGTATGCCAAAGAACTTTGTTGTGCCAATACCGTTAATGCCAACACACCCACCCAATCCGGGATACCGACTGCCATGTGCAGGCTGGTACTGGATCGCGTTGAAGAAAGCCCTCTGACTGAATTTTTAGAGTTTGCAGCCGTGTTGGGCAAAGAGTTTCCCCGTCATCACCTGCGCCACCCGACTTCAGCAGAGCCAATCCACCCTGCCTGTCTTGATGAATTGCTCATGACGTTTCTGTCGCTTTCAACATCGGGTGAGTCACTGACCTATCGATTCAGGTCACCTATCGTACAGGAGATCATCTATGCAGCCGTTCCTGTTGAGCGCCGGTCTGCCTATCACCGTCAGGTATTCGCCAATCTTTCCAGCACGACTGACCAGTTGCCACAGTTCCTGGCGTTTCAGAAATGGGCGCAAGCCAACCTGCCGGCGGCGGCTGCGCACTGGTATCAGGCGGCACAAAACGCCCGGGCAGACTCGGACCATGTTGGCGCCAACAGGTTTTTCCGCTATGCGCTGAATTCGCTGGGTGAAGATATCGATAGCAAGCTTTTCGAGAAATCCCTGTCAGGCCTGATAGATTGTACCGGTGCCGTATACGGTTACAGTGGCTCCGAAGTTGCGTCAACACTCGACAGGTATGCCCGGGAGATTACAGGAGCGGCCCACAGTTTTCTTGAGCTGAGTTATCGCATCGCCAGGCACTACCAGGGCAAAGGGCAGCTGGAGCAGTCAATCACTATCTCGAACCACCTGCTCAAACAGCCCGACATTCATACCGACCTGCCCAGACGACGAGCGATTATGCTCACCCACGCGTTTACGCAGACTTACCTGGGCATGTACCGGCAGGCACTTGAATCACTGTCTTCCGTGGACACGACTGAGCCGTTTCAGGCGATTGATTTTGAGGACCAGGGTATACACCTAAGTTGCGGGATACTTGAGTGCTGGCTCGACTTTTTGTGCGGGCGCGTGGGCAAGGCGTTCTGGCGCATTGCCGAACTGGACGCTATAGCGTCGCGGCTTCCCTCAGAGAATGTTGCTCGACTGATGAAGCTTAGCACCCATACAAACATGCTAAGGATAGTGGGAGACTTTCCAGCGGCCTTAAGCCTTTGTGACGAGTTGATGACGGATACCTCATCTGGGCGTGCCCCTTTCTGGTACGCCATAGCGCTCATGCAAAAAGGAAATATGCTTGTCCGGCTCGATGGAGAAGGGCCAGGGGCCTCGATGGTCTTGGAAGGCCTGGGTCGATTTCAGGATATTAACGCACTACACGGGGTAACCGAGTGGCAGGTTCTCACGGCAGAGACCCTGTTGGCCTGTGGCCGAATAGATGAAGCTGAGGCGCATCTTGATTCGGCGAGAAGCTATATCGAAATCACCGGGGAGACGATGTTTTGCGCACCAATAGCGCTAACTCATGGTTATCTGGCACACCTCAGGAAGGATGACGCCACTGCGCTCACATTGTTGGATCAAGCGATCAAAATTGCGCAGGACCAGGCAACCGCCTTGTTTGAAGTCAGGGCCAGAGCCTTACGCCATCGGCTACTGGGTGCTTCGCCCGAATCTTTTGAGCAGCAGATCCGTGGAAAGCTGGACGAACCCGATTTTATCAGGGGAATAACGGGTGGCTGGCAGGCCGCCTAGCTTCTGCAATGCCAGTTATTGATGATTTTTCCATCCCTGAACTCGTACAGATTCATCCCCGTAACCGGGGGTAATCGCTCACCGGTGGATTTCAGAACGGAGTTTGTAATCCAGACAATACCGACCCTGTCGCCTTCCTCAATCTCTGTGATGATAGCCACATTAATATCAATCTCTTTTCGAAGACCTGCGACCCACTTCTTCAAGGACTGGCCGTCCGACGGTTTGCCGTTCTGACAATACTCGGGGTGCGCAATCTCATCGTATGCGGTCTCAAGCCCCAGATTGAAGAACTCATGATAATGCTTTCTCACCGCTTGAACGTTCTCTGATGCCATTGGTCAGTTCCTTGTCAGCTGATTAAGACATTCGAAAAATGGTGTCAATGTAAACTTCCATCAAAACGACGCTGGATACCCGGTTCCCATCCCAACAGGAACTGGGATCTCATTACCTAAAACGGATGCATCGCTGATATTGTAGTGCTATAAGAACTACTTTTCTCACACCTTTTCCCGTGTGTATGTCAGGTGAAGAGCCTAAATCAAATTAGAAAATGGGTTATTCAGCGACCCGCGCTGATAAGAGAATATGCCCTGTGGCAGCCTGATCACCCGATTCAGGTATTTGGAGAATACACGCTGGTCCTGGGACACCGTCAGGTCCTGGATGTGTTGAGCCGCGAGCAGGATTTTCACCTGGCAGACGAAATGCGCGAGCGAATTCTCTCGGGTCCTTTCCTGCTGTCCACTGAGCCGCCAGGCAGGTACCTTCTGGACAAGGCCAGTATGTGTGAAGCGCTGTTTGATGCCAATGGTCCCATGGCAGCCATCGCAGCAACCGCAAGCGAAATCACAAGATCAGTTATAGAAAGCCGTGCTCAGACAGGTTGTATTGATGTGGTGAGCGACCTGCTGGAACCGGTAGCAACGCAGGTAGTTCGCAAGCACATTATCGGTCTGCACGAAGACGATTATGATGACGAGTTGCTGATCTCACTCCGAACCCTGGCAAAGCTGATCATTGCTGATGATCCGCAGGAGCCTTCTCTTGTGGATGCCGCCCGGACCGCATCAGCGTTTGTTTCGCGGCTGGTGCATGGCCGACTGGAATCGACAGCACCAATAGACAGTGACATGACAGCCCGTCTTGGCAGGACAATGGGTTGTGACGAGACGGTGAGACTGATTGTCGGACTCTGCGGAACAGCAACCGCCACAATTGCCCGGGCGGGCGGACAGGCGATGAATGAACTCCTTAACCGACCACGGGAGCTGGCTTCCGCACATCGATTTGCACTTGATGGCGAGAAGGAGAAAATCCTGCAGTACCTACTTGAAGCGCTCAGATTCAATCCAATGTTCTCATTCACGCCGCGCAGGGCTGTCAGGGACACAACCATAGTTGCGGAAGATCGGATCTATCGCATTAAGGCGGGGAGTTTCCTGGCAGTTGGACTATTGCCGGCAATGTTTGACAAAACTGCGTTCCCCGAACCCAGGAGATTCCTGTTAAGCAGGCCAAGAGAGAGCTATCTGCATTTTGGTTATGGCTATCATCGCTGCTTTGGAGCGCCCATTGCCGAATTGCAGTTCAAGGAAATTTTTACGCAATTGTTGTCGCTGAGGGGTATCGAACGAAATCGACGAGAGTTCTCCGGACAACTCAGGTACAGCTGGCCAGCGCTGACAAATCTTCCGATACGGTGGAACCGCACGTGAGACAGCGAGGCGCAACACTGGTTTTTGATTTGCCAGACGCCATTGCTGAGGGCATGGACACCATTTTCCAGGGGAACAATGACCTCGGTTCAATCCAGGCGCTTCACTATGCGAGTTTCTGCATACTCCCGCTTTATGAAGGCTGCCGCTCGCTGGTGATTGAGCTGAATTTTGATGGGGACTTCCGCGAACTGGCCAAGAGTCTGGCAAGGTCAGCTCTTGTAGCTGACTGCATGGCACATCTGAATATCCCGCCCCAGGAAATCCAGGAGCGATTGATGGCTGCCAATCAAGGGCAGGGTTACCTTTTTGTTGCGTTTCGAGGTGCCACGGCCGCAAACATTCGCGCCAATCACGCACTGTTAAGCCGCTCACGAGAAATCAGTCACGAACTGGTCGGCGCCAACGCAAGGGAACGGGTGAGGTCTCTACAATCCCATCCAGGCATCACGCCTTTTTTACAGATGCGGTGGTCTGTTGATGACTGGCTTGCTGGCATAGGGCCCATCCTGACCGCCGGTTCAGTAGTGACCGGAATGCTCTTTTCGCTCATTTTTGTATTGGGTACGTCCCTTGGCAATTCCGGCCACTGGGCGACCTATACTGCAGGACTCATCATGTTCTTGACGACTGTCGGGCTCGTGTCGGGGACCGCTCTCGTCATCCTGACCACGAGCACCACGACAAGAATACCAGGCTGGATTAGTAGCCTCGTTTCATCAATTACAGTCATTGTTTCCATTGCATCCGACGCAATCTCCCTCCACACCTGGTTGATGTATCTTGCCTTGCTGTTGGGTTCCGTATTGGTGTTGACAGGGGGCGTGTCGGCCGTCGCCAGGACCGCATCTATTGACCGGTTTGTTGCGGCGGCATCGGTTGTTATTAGCCTGGTCTTTTCTGCTCTCCTTGTCCTTTCTTATGGAGGGTTGGGCCAAACGGTTCAAATGGCGTCCGGCCAGCTGTTATCCTGGTTGGTGATAGGTGGCTTGCTGTTCTATAGCGCGGTTGTTTATCGCAAAACATCTTTTGCAAAGGGTGTGTTTCTGGGTGTGCCACTCGCAATGGCGATTGCACCCATTGTACCTCTGCCCGTTGTCTGGGGTTGCTCCCTCCTGGTCTGGTTGGTCGTGTTAGCCGCTTTATTTGCTGTGCTTTGCCTGTGTTATTTCGAGGCAGGTGAAAGGAACAGGTGCAATGAGGGGCAGCAGGTCTGGATACCTGGCAGGCGGGGAACTGACGTCCTGCTGCAGGAAGCAACGCGAGGACGCCAACTGAACCAGCTTGCCAGTGTGACCACAATCAAACCAGGGCGAAAGTGGGTGCTCAGGCTCACCCTGAATCTAATCATGTTTATCGATAGTGTGCGTGGTACGCGCGGCGAACTATCAGGTATCAAAACGATTCATTTTGCCCGATGGCTTGTGATCCACGACAAACTGGTATTCCTGAGCAATTACGACCACGCCTGGGAGGCGTACCTGGACGAATTCATCGATCAGGCGAGCATTGGCCTGAATTCCATCTGGACTCACACGACAGGTTTCCCTTTGACACATTGGTTGCTGCTGGGCGGAGCGCAGTACGCGCAGAGATTCAAGTCCTATGCACGGCAAAGTCAGTATCCGAATTTGCTGCATCACGCCAACTACCCTGAATTGACGGTGCGTGACATCAGGCAGGCGGAAGAACTCAGGAGGATACTGGGTTCTTCGAGTCCGACCAACGCCGAATGTGAACATGTCATGGGGCTCATTTAGATGCACCCATCAGATGGTAAACAGGTTAGAACAGAGGTTGACTGGCCGAACATCCAGGCAATGCTGCGGTGGGGACTGGTAAGACATCGTTATAGTGCGCTGGTGCTGGGTTGTTTCGAAGATGGCGTTACATTGGCTTCGTGGCTATCTGCCAATGTCAGCCTAGCCAGCGCTGAATGTGCTGAAGTGGTCGCGAATTCCACTATCCTGCATAACCTGGCGCTTTCAAGGTCAGGTCTGGAGAAGCTTGGGGTTGAGTGCAGGGCAGGTTTTCCCCATGAGTTTGTTGAAGGCATGGCATCTGAACGTGCCCGCAATGTGCTGGGAGATGGACTATCACAAGACGCCTGGGAGTGGGGTGCCGGCAACGCAGAAGACTTCGCGCTGGTCGTCTGTGCCCTGTCTGAAGCTGAACTTGAATCTGAAATCAACAGGCTTCGGCTTTCCGGCGAACAGGTGGATGGCGCACTCAGAATTATCCCAACCTACCTGGAGCGTCATGAACATTTCGGCTTCAGGGATGGCCTGTCCAACCCGAGGATCAGGGGTGCCTCAAACAGCAGGAATAATGGCACGCCGGAAATTGCGCCCGGGGAGTTTATTTTTGGCTATGCTGACGAAAGGGGCGGTCTGCCGCCACCGCCACTGACGGACGATCCGCGATTTCGTGATCTCCCCGCGTCCATCGACCACGCCGGGATGACCGAATTTGGCAGGGATGGGTCTTTCCTTGTGATTCGACAGATAAGACAGTATCCGCAGCGGTTTGACAGATTTCTGCGAGAAAATGCACAACCAGATTTACCAGAGGAAATGCTGGCGGCAAAAATGATGGGGCGATGGCGGGATGGCACGCCAACAACCCTCTCACCGGAGCGGTCAGACCACACTATCAATGACACCAATGACTTTGGTTATGCAACATCTGACAAACATGGCTTCCAGTGCCCCCTGGGTGCGCACATCCGACGGGCCAATCCGCGGGATGGCCTGACCAGTGACCCCGAGCAGAGCCTTCGAATATCCAATCGACACAGAATTCTTCGTCGTTCCCGAATGTACCGTAAAGGACGGGACGAAGTCGGCCTTCAATTCATGTGTTTCAACGTATCTTTCGCAAGGCAGTTTGAGCACATCCAGGAGTCATGGATAAACGGGACGGGCGTGGCGAAATCAGGGGAGACTGACCCGATCATGGGCGATCGTACCGGGGTCAACGCCTTCACACTGCCAGCAACGCCAATGTCCAGAAGCCTGGAGGGCCTTGACGATTTTATTGAAGTGACTGGCGGGGGATATTTCTTCATGCCGGCGATAGACGTGTTTGCGGGTCTGGTTCGCGCGAATCAATCCGGGGTAGATGAATAAAAATCGATCGGACACACCACCCGTAAGCCAGTTTGATTGAGTTTACTGCACCGCGATAGAGCGGATAGCAGACCGGCTGGAAATGGCAGGAGTGCACCCCTGTGCCTTGGGATAATTGGACGGTGCACCACAACGCCCTAAGGGATTATTATCTGGAGTCGCCCACTGGCGAGTTAAGTTACGGTGAAATGCGCTCGGGCTCTGTTAGCCTACAAGGTTTAGAGCTGTCGTCTGTGATAGATGAGTTTCTCTTCCCGGAGCGATCCATCTTTCATGCGCATCACGATATAGCCATGCATCGTGTTGGCGTCAATCTGGCGCAGACTTAAGCCGGAGAAGTGTACGGCTCTTTCCTCCAATCCCACGAGCTTAAAGTTGGTGAACTCTGCTTTTTCTTCCCATGCAAGAAAGTCAGCTGAGAAGTGTTTGACTTTCATGTTCAGTCTCCCGTCATCCTTGGTGATGATCAGGATCTCATAAAAATTCACTTCGCCGTTGTTTATCAGCTTGAAGCTTCCAATCATGGAGCCGGCACTGGGTGGAGACCAGACTGCCTCAAACTCACTGCCAAAGGCGGTACCTGTCCAGGCGCCAGAAAGCCAGGCGATGTCTTCAAGATTGGCATCCGGGGGTGATTGACCTTCACTCAGCTGAAAGGTGTTTTCAGTTCTGGGTTCCATGGCCATTGAACTCCAACTTGCTGCGATCAGGACAGCCAGTATCAGTGGTTTCATTCACAGTCTCTCTCAAACAGTTGCCGGTGCAACCAGGTTGACATCATGGCCGGCGGCTTGAAACCCACTCGAACAGCACGGTGGCGCTCCGCCCGGCCTGCGTTCCGCTGCGACTTACTCTATTGAATGAGATATGTCCTCGTTAGCCTGGCTGTCCCGTCTTTCCAGACCAGTTCTATCTCTTGTCCTTCCATTGCCTTGACAGCACTCAGCAAGCCCTCTCTTGTAAGTTCCACATCCACACCATTAATTGATATCAACTCCAATCCGGCTCGAAGCCCGGCTGCCTCTGCAGGAGAATCTTCCCAGACCGCGCCGATAGAAAGTTTCTTATCAAATGCTAAAGAAAAGCCAAAAGATGATTCTGTGAAAAACCCATCAGCATACTCCTCAAAATACGCGCTTTCGGAGCGAGAATCCAAGGTAACAACATAACGCTCCAGGATTTTGGCGCCAATAAGACTTGGGGATAAATCTCGCCCAACAGCCACAACACGTCCCAGGTTTAGTGTGTCTATGGCGAGGTTTTTCAGCTCTACTTGTAAGAGTTTGGCATCTGGTGCTTGTCCGCCTAGTGAGCTTCCTGGTGATCCGTATCCACTTACTGTCTTGCCTATCCCGGAAGCCTTTCTGGACCCGATCAAATCGGGTGAAGAGATCGCAAAAAACGTCGGAGATCCTGTATCGAACATCGCTTTGCTGCGGGCTCGTTTTGCGTAAGTCACATCGAAAATGGGCATGTAGGGGTAGCCAAATTGATACAGCTTCAACTTCTTTGATTTTTCGATATGGGGCAGGGATTCCAGGTTTGTATTGAATCGAAGTACGGAATCTTTGAGATCCAACTGCCAGGCCCCGAGAGGAAGCAAATCTGAACCAAGCACGCCATCACCTACGAACTCTTTTGTCACTATGGAAGTAGAGAAGTCTGCTGACATCATCGGTACCTTTTGAATCGAGATACCACCTATTTGTATATTGGTTTGAACAATTTCAGTTTCGACCACAACACCATGAGCATCTCTTCCCATGTTGGTATCAACGACCTTGATCCCTAACTCTTCAACGAGCGCACGGTCGATCATTGACGGAGAGCCTGTATCAACAACAAATCGACGCGGGTTATCGCCGATCTTTATGTTGACGTACATTTTCGTCGCGACTACGTCAATTGGCACTTCAAATGAAGCAGAGGGATTGTCGAGATAGGGGCCTTCTCTGATCCAGCTTGGCAGGGTTTGATCCGCTAAAAGGCCATTCGCATAGAAGATAAACACAGCGCCAAGTACTTTATGAAACTTCATTTTCGTACGAAGGAGGGCGGGGGTAGTGCATTTGTAGTGAGCGGTAGCGAGTGTCCCATAGTTGGCCGATGTAATGTTACAGCCACGCTTCATGAAGAGTGCCCAAAGGTCCATGAGCAGAGTTGCGCCAAAACCAGCGACAACTGCGCCCAGGTAGTAAGTTGTCCCGGTGCTCATAATTTGACGTTCATGCGCGACGCCCGCAGTACTCGGCAACCGTAACGGATCGAAGCTGAGGGGAAAGTGTACATGCTCGTTGGGACCCAAAGCGTCACACTACAACCTCCGCTTCAGCTGCGTGTTGTGTGCTCCTTCGTCACAGCGATTAGTAAACAATGGACAAGGCACCACAGGACATCATTGTATTGCATACGAAAACCTGGTTCTGGCTAATGAAGAAGCCGGCAACCAGACCATAGAAACCTGTAGCGAAAAGTATAGGCTTGTCATTGCGCTTTGCAAGAAGCGCCGCCAGGCGCATACCCGGCGCAGCGCCAGGCAGGGACTATCGCATCGACCGCGCCTGGCAGTGATAGCTATTTGTCGCTGTCAGCCTCATCGCGCAGGAATATTTCCTCCACAGGCAGCTCAAAGATGTCTGCAATCCTGAAGGCGAGCGGCAACGATGGATCAAACTTGCCGTTTTCCACAGCGTTGATGGAATTGCGCGATACGGCAACCCTCTCGGCGAGTGCTGCCTGGCTCCAGCCCCTTTCCGCCCGCAACACCCTGATGCGATTCTTCATGCTGCTTTACCGGTGGGCCAGCCGGAACGTGTCAACCTCATATGGACAGTCATTTCATAAATAACATCTATTTCACGTAGCCCGCTGCAGTCAGCGTCGGGAAGTTGACGCGATCGTCGATGATAGTGCCGTCATCACCGGGTGCGACAGGGTTTATTGCGACGCTTGTTGGCGGCATGGGTACCATCGGCCTGCCACGGACAAAACGCTCGGGGTTTCTGGCATAGCGCGCATCCAGTGCTCGTTGCTTGTCGTTCGCAACCTCACGATAACGCCCGGTAAATACCTGCTCGGGGGTGAACCCGGCCAGGCCGCTGTGATGGTGCTGGAAGTTGTACCAGGCGAAGTAATCTTCACACCAGTTGCGCGCATGGGCGGGATGATCAAATCGACCGGGGTAGTCCGGTTGGTACTTCTGCGTCTTGAACTGGCTTTCACTGAAGGCGTTGTCGTTACTCACCCGTGGCCTGCTATGGCTGCAGGTGACATCAAGGCCCCGCAATAGATCCAGATAGCCGTGGGCAATCATCGGTGAGCCGCGATCCTGGTGGATCGTGAGCTGTCCCCTGGTGATGCCGTAACGTGCCGTGGCCTCATCCATCAGTTGCCTGGACAGGGCGCTGTTCTCCTTCACCGAGACCATCCAGGCCACGACAAACCGGCTGAACAGATCGAGTACAACGTACAGCGACAGATAGATCCCCCGGCGCACGAGCGGCAGTTTCGTGATGTCCCAAGACCAGACTTCGTTAGGGGCAGTCGCTAACAAACGCGGGATGGCATGATGCTGCGCGGGCCTTTGATTACGCCGGTCACCAGTCTCTTGCACGCCTTTGAGAAGGCGATGCATCGTGCTCACGGAACACAGGTAGCGCTCTTGTTCCAGCAGGCGCTGGTACACCTCGGCAGGCGGTTGGTCGCAGTATGCCTCGCTGTGCAGCGTATCAATGACGGTAGTGCGTTCCTGTGGGCTCAAAGCCCGTGGTTGCACTGCATGCTGGCGCGAGCGATTGGGCGGTTCATCATTGGCAGCACGACGCTGACGCGCGTACACCGTACTGCGATTTAGGGCCAGTACCTGGCAGGCTCGTGTCATTGATAGCGTATCCGGCCGTTCTGCTATGGCAGTGCTCACAGCTCGCTCCCATTGCGTAAACGATCGAGCATCGCCAAGGCTTTTTTTTGGAGATCCAGGCAGTCGTTGGCAATACCAAGCTTGCGCGTCAACCGGCTGTTTTCCTTCTCGAGCTGCTCGATACGGCGCTGATCTGGTGTCTTTGACGGCAGCGGGCCAGGTGCGCTTTTACTCAATCCTGCAACGCCTTTCTCGGCATACTCCCGGCGCCAGTCAGACAACTGATTGCTATAGAGATTCTCCCTGCGCAGTAACGCACCGAGCTCACCATACTTGCACGCATCTGCTTCAGCGATAATGCGTAACTTGTACTCCGGCGTGAACTGGCGACGGGTACGTTTTTCCAGTGCGGGTTCCGGTGTAACCTGTGTACTGTTGGTCGGTTTTGGCATTTCATTACATCCTGGGTTGTCACCCTGAGTTCTATGTTATCCCAAACACGGAGTGTCTGGACTCAGGTTAACACACAGGGGTAGTCGCCTCAGGTGTATACAGAGAAACATACATCCGAGATTCACTCGGCCCAGCCCCAGGGTACACACGCCAGGTTTCCAGATGATCGCCCTGAATTATAAAGACGGTATTAGGAAACAGAATATAGACAATTGCTGAATGGCGAATGAGCTCCCATGAGTCTTTTTCAACATTTTCTAATTCGTTGAATGTTTTCCTGGGCGCGACCATTCGAAGGTGATCTCCCTGCGGTGTAAACACACTCAGGTTGCTGTGAATGATGGGCGCGATGGTGTCACGGTGCAAAGTACTTATGTGGTAAGTCTCCAAAAATGTATCAACGACCAATTTCCAGTTAATCGGTGCCTCAAGGACTCTGGTCTCGAAGTGATGGTATCCCTCAATACCATATGAAATAAGATCAGGTTCAAATTCAGACAAAAAAGCAGACGCATTAATGCCTTCACCCGGTGTGGGTTTAACAAAAACAAGGCCACCATGCTCAACAACTGGTAATTTATGGAGACCATGCTCGCTCTTGTTTATACCGTCAAAACCTTCTTCAAACGGGATAGAGAGCAAATCTCCAGAATCAGCCGAATAACGCCAGGAGTGATACGGGCATCGTAGCTGACGAAGACCACCACCACTGTCACAAGCTAATCGAGCCCCCCGGTGACGACAAATATTAAGATACGCCGCTACACCACCAGCTTTCTGCCGAACAACAATGATGGGCACACCTGAAAAATCGTCACAATGGTAGTCACCCACATTTGGAATTTCACAACTCAGACAAATGAGTAAAGGGTACTGCCTAAAAAAGAGCGCCTTCTCTTGTTCGCTGATATCTGTGGACACATAGTCCAGCGCAGGTTGATGGTAAAGTGCATCTGCAAGATCCGTGGTTTTCTTAGCGTCTAATTCAAACAGGCGCTCTAAAATTTCAACCTGTACTTCTCTATTAGACCTACCCACGAAAAGTAGACACTTCCTTAAGACAAATGGAGAAGGGAAATGTCGAAGAAAAAGCAACCATATACTGATCAGTTTCGCCGCGAAGCCGTACGTCGAGCAGATGAGCCCGGGGTCAATGCAACTCAGGTAGCGAAGGACCTCGGTGTCAGTGTCAACCAAATCTACAACTGGCGGAGTCAGTACAAAAAGATGGCGAAACTGAAGTCAGGAGAAACGATCCGAAGCCAATTTCACAAAGCCGATGGTGTTGATTACTCGAAGCCGGAAAGTGATGAGGTGCGTGCACTCCGAAAGGAAAATCAATCACTCAAAGAGGAGCTTGAGTTCCTAAAAAAAGCGACGGCGTACTTCGCGAATCAAAACAAGTGAAGTACGCCTACATTCATGCGCGGCGCGAGGAATTCAAGATCATTCGCATGTGCCGTTGGCTGGAGGTATCGAAGGCCGGTTACTACCGCTGGCGTAATCGGGAGCCGAGTCTGCGTGCACAGCGCAAGGAGTTGATCCGGGCTGCAGTGAACGATACGTACTATGAATTCAAACTGCGTTACGGAGCGCCCAGGATTGCCGTTGAGCTCAATGAGACTGGCATACCGTGTTCGCGCAACCATATCGCAGAAATCATGCGTGAATTGGGCCTGAAAGCGCGTAACGGCAAACGCTTCAAGTATCAGCCTTCGCCGGAGGCGTTGAGCCTGGTCGCGGACAATATCCTGTCGCGGGATTTTACTGCCAGTGCACCCAATGAGAAATGGGTTAGCGACATCACGTACATCGAGATCGACGCAGGCTGGGTCTACCTGGCTGTGATCATGGACCTATTTTCACGTCAGATCATTGGCTGGTCAATGGCTGACCATATGCGGGTTGAGTTGATCGAGGAAGCCTTCGATATGGCGGTAGCGAGGCGGGAAGTGAAGCCCGGCCTGCTCCTGCACTCGGATCGTGGTGTGCAGTATCGTGCGCTCGAATACCAGGGTTCACTTGAGACACTTGAAATCACGCCCAGCATGAGTCGAAAAGGTAACTGCTGGGACAACGCGGCAATGGAATCTTTCTTCAGCCGATTGAAGGTAGAACTTGTCTACGCGAATAGATATGAGACACTGGAAGCCGCGTACCAGAGCGTGTTTGAGTACATTGAGGTGTTCTATAATCGAGTGCGCCGTCACTCGGCTAACGACTACAGGAGCCCGCATGATTATGAACAAGAATTCTATGCCAGATGTGCGTAGTTAAACTGTCTACTTTCTGTGGGTAGGACCACTATCCATTTTCCTAATCCCTGACAATCCGTATAGTTTAGGTAAAGTTCAAACGTGATTTAGCAACTTGAAAACTGGTTCTCGCTTTTCTCTGAAGGCCTGTAACCCTTCTGCCACATTCTTACTCATTAACCCTGGAACGGCGAGATTTTGTTCGTAAGCGCTCCGTGATCGACGGCTTGTCCATGATGGGTCGCGTGATGTAGAGGCTTAGGCCTTCGGCGTTTGCGTGTACTGTGCCAGCGTCTCGCGATCAACGTGCCAAGGTAGTAGTGCCTGTAACTCATCATCGCTGCTGCAGTTCGGCAGCATCGTGAACAGGTGCTTGAGGTAAGCATAGGTATTGAGACCATTGGCGCGTGCTGTCTCAATCAGGCTGTAGAGTGCAGCGCTGGCCTCGGCACCCTCAACACTGTGACTGAACAACCAGTTCTTCCGGCCTAGTGCAAATGGCCTGATCGCGTTCTCCACCAGGTTGTTGTCGATGGTTAGGCGACCATCGTTCAGGTACACGATCAGCCGCGGCCATTCCTTGAGCAGATAACTCACGGCTTTACCCAACAAGGTCTTGGGCGGTACATCCTGTTTCAGTGCCCACGCCTCGATCTTGTCGAGTAGCGGCTTTGCCTCGGTCTGGCGTTGGTGTTGGCGCTCGTCGGGTAATAAGTCAAGCCAAGACCGTTCCAGGGCATACAGCTTGTTGATCCAGGCTAAAACCTGCGTCAGCCGGCCGGACGATTTGCCTTTTGGCTGGGCCTGCTGCGCTTTGATAAAGCGCCTCCTGGCGCGCGCCCAGCAGCCAAGGCCAGTGATGCCGGGTTGCGCGAACACTTGCCGATAAGCGCCATAACCATCGGTCTGCAGGTAACCCTGGTAGCCGTTGAGTAATTTGAGCGGCACACTCGCGCCCCGGCCCGGATCATAGTGATAGCGGATCACTGGTTGTGCCGGTGGACCGCCGCGCATCACCCACATCCAACTCTGGCTGTGGGCTGGCCGATTATCTTCATCCAGCACCTGCACGCGGGTCTCATCCATCTGCAGGACATCAAAGGCCAGGCATTGACGCGTCATCAGTTCAACCAGCGGCAACACCAGTTCACCACCGCGGACCATATGGGCCGCCAGGGTCTGGCGTGACAGGGATACCCCGATCCGCTCAAACTGCTTGACCTGCCGGTACAGCGGCAAGCCATCGTCATACTTGGCCACGGCGACATGGGCCAGTAATCCTGCCGAGGCGATGCTCTTCGGAATGGGCTGTGCTGGCATGGGCGCTGTTGTTGGTACGGCATCCACACAGCAGGGGCATTTATAGCTGTGGCGCTGGTGCTCAATGACAAACACCTGGGCTGGAATGATATCCAACTGCTCGCTGGTTTTGGTGCCAATACGCACTTTGTCGGCACCACAATCGCTGCAGGTTTTGTCAGCCAGGTCATGTTCTACCACCACCCGTGGCAGATCAGCTGGTAATGGTTTGCGTTTAGCGACCCGGCGCGTATGAGCTGGCACGGTAACGGCTTCGGCCACCTCGTCGTCCGACTCAGCGGCGGCCTCAACGGCTTCCTGCTCCGCCTCGTTGAACAGCGCATACTGGGGTGATTGTTCGCTGCTGGCGGCAAAGCGCTCGGCCCGTGCCAAACGTTGCTGCTCTTGCAACTTTGCAAGTTCAAGCCGGGCCTGGCGCAGTTCCTGCAGGTTTTGTTCGAAAGAGTGAAGAAGCTCTTGGATCTGCGTCTCAGCCACGTCAGGCTGATGACGGATGCTGTGAATCAGCTGTTCGGAGGTAATGTTAAGCTGCGCCGGCATGCGGCGCATTATAACAAATCACTTAGCCGACTGCACCATAGAACAGTCGTTGGTGCGGTGGAAAGCGGAAGATATCGAAGCCCGCAAGCAGGTAACCAAGTTGCTCACCGTTAAGCTTCAATATCTCGCCATCGTGAGCAAATGGCCAGGCAAAACGATGCTGCTCCAGGCGCTTGTTCCACAGACAAAAGCCGTTCCTGTCCCACCACAGGATCTTGATGCGGTTGGCGCCACGGTTCACAAACACGAACAATGACGGCTGCATTGGATCGAGCAGCATCGACTGCTGTACCAGCAGGGCGAGACCATCAATCTGTTTGCGGAAGTCCACCGGGTCACGGTGCAGGTAGACGACAGCCTGTTCGGCAAACTGGAACATCAGAGTTGCGCCAGGGTGAGGAGAAGGTCACGCAATGCCATCTGGTCGGTGGGAATACCGAGACTGACGCCATTGGGTAGCCTGACCTGCAGCAGTGCCGTAGGTGTCAGCGGTGACGCGGACACATCCTGTACTTTGAGAAATCCGCCACTGGTCTTGACCTCTGCACGGCGCATGCGTTGCCGCTCACTGTAAAGAGAATGAACGCTGACGCCATGCGCCCTTGCGTACGCCCGCAGGGACTGGCCTGAAAGTTCAGCGGCCTGCAGGTGTTCCTGATAAATCTGTTGCTTCTCGGTAAGGGTCATCGGTATCTCCGGTTAGAAATGGAGATCCGAACATAGAGAAATGGGTCAACAGAACAAGCCGTCGATCACGGAGCGCTTACTTTTGTTCCATGGCCAAAGCGGCATTCAATGACAAATCCGCTGTCCCTCGCAAATAGGTGATCGTTCAACCAGATACAGTGATTCGGTGGCATACAAGGGCATTTAGGTTTTATTGGCGACATAAGTCCGGAGGCGGTAAACCAGGACGGCCAAGATTGGATGCAGAAGTAAAGTCTCTCGTGTTGAAATTACATTTAGCCAACCCTTTGTGGGGTACCCCCAGAATTCATGGTGAGTTGCTGATACTTGGCATTGATATATCAGAACGATCTGTGTCAGGCATCATTCGTCAGAGTAATCAAAGACAACCATCTCAAACTTGGAGGACTTTTATAAAGAATCACATGGCAGACATGGTCCCTGTCGATTTTCTCGTGGGCTTCACCATCGATATGAGTGGCACGAAGCAGCTTGATTTACCCCGGATCAACATTTGCGAAGGACAGCAGTTCACAGAAGAAAGGTCACATTTTCCTGATGTTCATCCATGCCAAGCAATAAGACTTTCTTCTTCTTGATCTTCAGTATCCCGTCTGATTCGCACAACTGATACTCACTACTGCCAGCGTGCACTCGTTGCGTTCGATTCCGTAACTCTACGACAACAAATTTCGCGCGTACCTTCATGGAGTCCTCGGGATCGAATTGAATATTCGAGATCACACGGCACAACCTGGACTGCGGTGCCTGGGCAAACGCCTTACCTTCAGTAAGTCGGTGCACATGGTTCTGCAGCATCGAATAGCCCCCATAGAGAATGGAAACGTGTTTCGCCGGATCATAGTCAGCCTTATTTGAGGGTATCCAGTAGACACAATCCCTATCGAACAGCGCCAGCCAGTCCTGGTACCGATTGTCATCCATCAAACAGGCTTCATGATAGAGAAACTCCTCGACGCGGCGCTGGAGTTCCGAATTCATATCATCAGTTCCAGCCAATGACGCCACATGGCTCGTTGAGAAACCTCGTCAGTGACCTGACCGACTACCGTACCATCCTCGAGAGTCCGCTCCCGCCCCAGACCCCGCTGAAAAATCAGCCAGGGATCCTGTCGACACTGCAGTCCCCGGCTGACCCGGTTAAACATCTCTATATCGTCGTGAATGCCGCCGCCCTGGGGCGTGTAGAACTGCTCATACATGCGCAGTCGCATGGTATTCAATTCCTCCGGCACACCTTTTAACAGCGCCGGTGCAAGCTCAACTTCTGTCCTTTCGGCACTGATTGGTCTGATGGTCCGCACCTGCTGACCAAGTACCACCAGATTGGGGAATATGCTCATATGTGTTCCACCGATAACGATGACCTGCTCGGCCCTTTCCTGACCATAGGCAGACACCATGTCCTGGTAGTATTTTTCTCCCCAGGGCGCACTTCTGAGGCCGGCAATTCTGGCCTCACGTCGGCTTTCCTGCAAATTGTAGCGACTGTACTCAAGGTTACTGTGCCCACGACCGAGATCCCTGCATTCAGCGGCTGAACCACCATCGAACATATCTACTCGTTGTCCGGTATTACGAACGATGCTCTGAAAAAATGACTGGTGGGTAAAATTGGGATGGTAACCGTCGATGGAGTTTTCCATCTGTAGCTTCCAGTTTCCGTTGTAGGCCAGCAACGATGCACCTGCCTGGACTTCTATTTCCCCTTGAGGAGACAGGTCACAAAAAAGGTCAATCTGCTGCTTCGCGGGTTCGCCCAGATGCTCGTCCAGAGTGACTAAAACATCGTCGTCGACAAGCGCAAAAACGAACCCTCGGTAGCTGTCGACCTTCGACGGTTTACCTAACCCCAGACTCGACTTGTCCAGATCAGTGTAAGCATCCGCATAAGGCACGAATTTGAGAGCCCCGTCGAGTCCGTACACCCAACCATGATAGGCGCAACGGAATTCATTGCCGTTTCCACCCATTTCCTGACAGACAGTAGCCGCACGATGTCGGCAACGATTAAAGAGAACCCGCACTTTGTCATCCGTATCACGACAGAAAATGACTTCCTGCAGGCCGATGGATTTCAGCTTATAGTCACCGGGTGACGGAATTTCAGAAGTGTGACCGACATAAATCCAGGATTTGTTGAAGATTCGGTTTAATTCATCCACAAAAATCCGTGTATCAGTGTAAACGTCACCTTTTACCCGATCAGGCTTTACTAACTCATGGTAATTCAGGATTGAGTCGCCCATTTTGATCACTCCGCCTAACGATACCCGCAACGCGCTACGCTATGCTATAAAGAAGCAAGATACTATCCTGTGATAAGTATGTATACAATAACGCAAGTACGGAGGATACGAGATGACGACACTGGATTTGGTGATTAAAGGCGGTCTTGTCTACGACGGTACCGGGTCGGCGCCAAGAAACGCCGATGTTGGCGTCAAGGACGGAAGAATTACAGAAATAGGCAAGGTCACCACGAACGCCCGCAATTCCCTTGATGCCGACGGCGCCATCGTCACGCCAGGATTCGTCGACATCCATACGCACTATGATGGTCTCGCGACCTGGTCGAATCAGCTTTCCCCATCCAACGAACACGGCGTCACGACGGTTGTCATGGGCAACTGCGGCGTTGGCTTCGCACCCTGCCGTCGGGCAGACCATAGTCGGCTGATTGAACTGATGGAAGGTGTGGAGGACATTCCCGGCGCAGCCCTTGATGAAGGCCTGCCGTGGCAATGGGAATCTTTTCCTGAGTACCTGGACTACCTCGCAGCGCGTCAATACGACACTAATATCGCAGCGCAACTGCCCCACGCTGCGCTGCGAGTCTATGTCATGGGTGAACGCGGCGTCTACAAGGAAGCAGCAACCGAGGACGACATCCGGGAAATGCGAAGAATTACGACTGAGGCACTGAAAGCGGGGGCAGTCGGGTTCTCGAGTTCGCGAACAATCAATCATCGCAGCAGCAAGGGTGAACACATACCATCCCTGACAGCCGAAACCCGGGAATTACTCGGCATCGCCGAGGGCATTGGCGACGCTGGTAGAGGTGTCATTGAGATGATCTCGGACTTCGAAGACCTGGATGCCGAATTTGAAACATTTCGGCAGATGGTCAAGCTCAGTCGCAGCCCCATGTCCATTTCTCTCGCACAGGGCCTGAGTCCTCATGGCTGGAGGAAGACACTGACCAAGCTAGAGGAGGCCAATCGAGAAGGGCTCGTCATGAGAGGTCAGGTCGCACCCAGGGCCATCGGTATCCTGCTCGGCAACACGACCACGCTCAACCCCTTTACCAGCCGCCCGTCTTACGAGGAGATCGCCAGACTGCCACTTGCCGAGAAAATCAGCGCCCTGCTCGACCCGGAACGAAAAGCCCGCATCCTGAACGAGGCTCCCAGCGCCGGATTCCAGAGGTTGTTCCGCTCAATGGCCGGCGGCAAGCGCCTGTGGGATCTCGGAGACCCACCCAATTACGAACCAGCCCTCGAAGACAGTCTCTGGGCCGCAGCAGAAGCAGCGGGTGTCGAAACCTGGTCGTACATTTATGACAAACTGCTCAAGAATAACGGTAAGACACTGCTCTATAGCCCCTTTGCCAACTACGCAGATGACAATCTGGACTGCTGTCGAGACATGATCCTGCACGAAAATACGATCATGGGCCTGGGAGACGGTGGCGCTCACGTCGGTACAATCTGTGACGCCAGCTTTACCACAACCCTGCTGACGCACTGGGGTAGAGACCGCTCACGTGGTGAACTTCTTGACCTTGCCTATCTGATCCGTCGTCAGACAAGCGATAATGCCAACGCCATGGGCTTGACCGATCGGGGAACGCTCTCACCGGGGATGCGGGCAGACATCAACGTCATCGATTTCAACAAGTTGCAAACCCGCGCACCGGAAATGGTCAATGACCTGCCCCTGGGCGGCGCAAGGCTTACCCAGCATGCTGACGGTTACATCGCAACAGTGGTCAATGGTGTGACTACTCGCATGAACGGACAAGGCACCGGAGAACTGCCTGGTCGACTGATTCGCGAGTACTGACATGCCCCTGCCAGTCATCGCTATTTCTGCCGGGGATCCTGCCGGTATCGGTTCCGAAGTCATCGTCAAGGCTCTTGCGACAGGGCAACCTTCTGAATGCTGCAACGCAGTAGTCATCGGCAGCCTCGAAGTGATCAGCCGAACGCTGGCAGATTGCTGTCCGAACTGGCGCGCGAATTTAATCAGTGATCCGGCAGAAGCAGAGAATCGCAAGGGCGTAGTCAACGTGCTCGATATCGGTGACCTGGACTTGAGTCAGATCAAGATTGGACAACCCAGTGCGGAAGGGGGGCGTGCCAACAGCATTTGGCTTCAAACCGCAGCAGACATGGTTCAGCAAGGAAAAGCCCATGCCACGGTAATGGGTCCGGTATGTGCAGAATCCCTGAAACTGGCGAGTGCTCCGGTAAAGGAAATTTTCGGCATGGAGCCTGGCAAACGCTATCTGTCACTGCTGTCCGGCCCTCTAAGGGTCGTTCACATTTTTGATCATGTCTACCTGGAAGATGTCTGCCGCCTGATCAATCAAAATGTGGTTCTGGGCGCAATCAAGGATACTCACAGGCTGTTGGAAAGGTGGGGCATCGCCAATCCGCGCATCGGTGTTGCCGGTTTGAATCCCCACGCTGTCGGTCCACAAGAAACAGAATCAATATCTCCTGCAGTACATCAGGCAGCGAATGAGGGCATCAATGTCACAGGTCCCATATCACCGGACACTGTTTTCCGGCAAGCCATCGAGGGCGAACACGACGTGGTTATCGCCATGTTTCATGACCAGGGACACATTGCGATTAAAACATGGGGGTTTGCAGGTAACTGCGCGCTGTTCCTGGGTGCACCCTATATCTTTTTGAGTGTCGGTCATGGCACGGCATTCGATATTGTCGGCAAGGGCGTGGCGCAATCCGAAATGATGTTGAGCGCAATTCTCCAGGCGGCAAACCTGGCGTCAGGGAAAGGGTTTCTTCCCCACTGAGTAAGATTCACAGATCGAATTATGTATACCTGTTTACAATATGGGAAGGAAGCAACTACACGGCTTTGCGCTCAAAAAAACCCATCAAACTTTCTGCCGGTAGATGTTACGAGTTGGCCTGGCATGTCGATTCAGATTATATGTATGGTTGCTTACATTATAAAGATAGTGCACCATGAGAAGACTTTTTAACTCCATGGAGCAACTATCATGATCCCCGCAGGCATTATTTCAGCCGATGGCCACGTCTGTGAGCCGCCAAACTGCTACGTTGATTATATCGATCCAAAATATCGAGACGATGCTCCACGAGTTGTCGAGCAACCTGACGGCACCGAAGCATTCGTTATACCGGGTATGAAAAAACCTATCTCGCTTGGCTTCATTGATGGTGCGGGATTTACGGTCAAGGAACGAGCTGACCGCGCAAGAAAAATCCGCTTCTCCGACATACGTGAAGCTGCCTATGGAGGCGCTGCGCGCGTACCTTATATGGATCAGGATGGTCTGGCCGCGGAAATCATCTACGCCTCGGTCGGCATGGGTATCTGCATGCACAAGGATGCACTGTACAAAGATGCCTGCATGAAAGCCTACAATCGGTGGCTGCAGGCCATGTGCGGCGAGGCGCCGAATCGAATTTTCGGTCTGGCACAAACCGCCGTGCTGAGCATTGATCAGGCGATTAATGACTTTCGAGAGGCAAAAGAAATGGGATTCGTTGGCATAATGATGCCAGGGGACCCCGTCCACGAAGACTACGACCACCCCGACTATGATGCCTTGTGGGCTTGTGCTACAGACCTCAATATACCTGTTTGTTTTCACATCCTGACATCCAGGGCTGGTAGCCTGCATGTAAAATCCAGAGGACATGCGATCAACAACTTCCTGGGAATTATACGGGCCATCCAGGATATAGTCGGGCTATTTGCTCTCGGTGGCGTGTTTGAAAGACACCCCAAACTGAAGCTGGTTGTCGCCGAGAGTGACGTCGGTTGGCTGCCGCACTACATGTATCGCATGGATCATGCTGCAAAGCTCCACGCAGACGGCGGCATCCTGCCCGGCCTGTCAAAACTACCCAGCGAATATATCAGAAACAATGTCTGGTCAACCTTTCAGGATGATGTGACGGCATTCAAGTCACTACACATGATTGACGTTGCACACCTGCTATGGGCAAGCGACTTCCCTCATACGGATTCCACCTGGCCAAATTCGCTGAGTCTCATCGAACAACACGCCGCCGGCCTGTCAGCAGAACAAAAGCAGGCGATTTTCCGTGACAACACAGCGAAGCTTTTCAATCTGCCGGCCGCTGATGCCTCCTGGCGGATGGCCTCATAAGTTAATCGAATCCTGAACTGACACAGGGATGAATATGTCTCACCTGATTTATGAGAAAAAGGATGGCGTTGCCACCCTGACAATGAATCGTCCTGAGCGAAGAAACGCGCTCAGCCCGCAGATGATTGTAGAAATGGCTCGTGCCTGGGAGGATTTCCGTGATGATGCCGACTGTCGGGTCGCCGTACTCACGGGCGCCGGAGATCTCGCTTTCTGTTCCGGTGCTGATCTCGGTCTGCTCATTCCGCTTTTCTCCCGTGCCCGCGAAGCCGAAGACGAATATGATGAAGCGTTGATCAAGAATCGGAATCTGATGCAGGTTGCCCTGCTACGGGACTTTGAACTTTATAAACCTGTCATCGCAGCAGTGAACGGGTTTGCACTCGCGGGTGGAACCGAAATTCTGCAGGCGACAGACATCAGGGTTGCCGCGCACCACGCTGAGTTTGGTCTCACGGAAGTTTCCCGAGGCATCATTCCGGGTGGCGGATCTCTGGTCCGCCTTGCTCGCCAGATCCCCTACTGCAAGGCGATGGAAATCCTGCTCACAGGTGATCGAATGAGTGCAGTTGAAGCACATCGCATCGGCCTCATAAATGAGGTCGTTGCGCCTGATCAACTGATGACACGAACCGCTGCTATCGCTAATAGAATTGCCGAAAACGGACCCCTCGCCGTTGCTGCGTGCAAGGAGGCGGTGATCAGAACCAGCGGGTTGCCCTACGCGGAAGCTTTCCCGATCGAAAATGAACTATCCGGCCGCATCATGCGAACCAGGGACGCCCGCGAAGGACCGCTTGCCTTTATGGAAAAGCGGAAACCTGTTTTCAAAGGCGAGTAGTACGGGCAGTATCAATCGAGCAGCGGCTTTACCTCTTCTGAAAACCACTGGAGTTGCGCCTCCCTGTCCTGCAGCGGGCCTGTCAGGTCAAGGATCAGATGAGTCACGCCCTCGTCACGGAATTGCGTAATGGATTCCGCCACATCACTGGGTAAACCCAGGGCTGCATAACGTTTTGCGGCAGGACCGAAGTCCATGGCGTATCGTCGACTGAGATGCGCCGTTGCCACGCTGTGGGCTTCTTCAAAACTGTTGCCGAGACGCGTGAACAGCATATGAGCGAAAGTGATTGATTTTGGGTCCCGCTCCACGCCAAACGCTGCTGTTTCAATAGTTTGTTTTGACTTGCGATATCGTTCCGCGTCGATGGCATACGAAATATAGCCGTCAGCAAGACGACCCGCCCGTTTCAATGCCGCTTCGGAGCGACCGCCACACCACACAGGTGGCCCACCCTGCTGTTCAGGTTTGGGCAACATCTGCACATCCTGCAGCGGATAGAACCGGCTTTCTCTCGTTATGGATTCGCCGGTCCACAAAGCCTTCAACACCTCGATACCATCCGACAGTCGTGCGCCTCTCTCTCCGATTGGTACACCGCAGGCTGCATATTCATTTGGAAATTCGCCGCCAACGCCAACGCCAAGGATCAATCGGCCCGCAGCCATCCTGTCTATCGTTGCAACCTGCTTGGCCACAACCGTCGGATGCCTCAGTGGTAACAGGTAAACGCAGGTACCCAGGGTCACTGTGCGGGCGTAGGCAGATGCCAATGCCAGTTGCGAGAGTGAATCCAGTATGGGTACCGGGAAGGCGACGTGGTCGCCAACCCAGAGCGAATCGAATCCCAGTGTTTCCGCCTGGGCAACATGCTGTTCTGCGGATATTGGGTCGGGGAACCCGGTCATCACGCCTATTCGGAGTTTATTCGCGGCCATAGCGTACCTCTTGCGTAAGACTGGTAGGGACGCCCCTGCTTTATTATGTCTGGTCTTTTAATTATAATAAGCATCTTTACGTTGTATTCCCATATGCAAGAGACTGAAGATGAGGGGCTGCAGAGTCCGCACGGAGAAGCCATTATGCTTGAAAAGCTGGAGCAGGGCGATAATCGCGCCAAAGTGGCTATTCCTTACAACAATCACCTGATTGGCGACCCGGAAACCGGCGTGGTTCATGGCGGCGTTATAACTACCCTGCTCGATACCGCCTGCGGCATGTCCGTTCGCTCAGATATGGAACCCGGCGGGGGAACAGCCATCGCGACCTTGGACCTTAGAGTCGACTATATGCGGCCAGCAA
The DNA here is from genome assembly GCA_047947185.1 of Pseudomonadota bacterium. GTDB lineage: Bacteria > Pseudomonadota > Gammaproteobacteria > Pseudomonadales > Azotimanducaceae > JANQJA01. Next base: position 2,751,738 of record CP170502.1, on the reverse strand, counting down.
CCCCGGGTGAGAAAATCTACGCCGAAGCCGAATGTTACAGGCGAACCCGCAATATTGCCTTTGTCAGGGGAACCGCTTATCACCAGGATGTGAGCAAACCGATCGCAACTTGCACTGCGACTTTTATGCTCGGGACATCAAATACCAGCCGCCTATGAATCTGATCAGAAGTATCTACGACGCAGGTGAACCTGACACGCTGGCCCGAATACTGGACGCCATCCCCTACGCCAGATTTCTCGGTCTACGGGCAACCGAATCCGACGGCATCATCTATACCCTGATGCCCTTCAAAACTGACATTATCGGCAACCCCAATCTGCCTGCTATTCACGGCGGGGTACTGGGTGCGATGCTGGAAATAACCTGCGTCGCCCAGTTGTTACATGACGCCGAGTTCCAGCATCTGCCGAAAACCATTGACATGTCCTTCAACTATCTGCGCTCCGCTGGTCCCAAAGACGTCACTGCCAGAGCCTACATCATCAGGAGAGGTCGACGCGTGGCCAATGTCAGAGCGGAGTTGTGGCAAGATGACCCTGATCGGCTGCTCTGCGCTGGTCATGGCCACTTCCTGCTGGTGCCCTGAACTCACTTGCTACCCGCACACGCAGACTCAGTTCGCGTGGCCAACTAAAGAACTGCAAAAGGATGAACCATTGAGACTAAGTAGACCCAGAATTGAACCCTTATCCGAAGAAACCATGAACGATGATCAGACCGCGATGATCGCTCCATTAAAGGAACGTTACGGGTTTGCCTTCAATGTTCTCAAGACACTGATGCATCACATGCCGCTGCTGAACGCCTGGAATCCATTTGCAGGTCACGTCATGGCGACGTCAAGTCTGACCCCCAGGGTGCGGGAAATTGCGATCATGCGCGTCGGCTGGTTGACCAGGAGCGAATACGAATGGGGCCAGCATGTGCTGATGAGCAAACCTGCAGGACTGACCCATGACGATCATCTGCGGATCATCGAAGGCGCAGAGGCGCCCGGCTGGAACGCCGACGAGCAGGCGATCATTACCATGACCGATGAGCTGCTACGCGACACCATAATCAGTGATCAAACCTGGTCAAGCCTGAAAAAATGCTTTTCAGATCAGCAGATACTCGATGCCATATTTACCGTGGGTCAGTACAACATGCTGGCAATGGCGTTGAACAGCCTCGGTGTTCAACGTGAGCAGGGCGTACCCGGTTTTCCCCTAACTCCAATTCCAGAAGGAGATTTCAATGCAGTTTGACCTGATGGTAGGAAACATGACATGGCAGGAGAGTGCCGAGCTGGCGATGCGCCTGCAAAAGGCCGGTATGTCCGGCATGCTTTTTACGGAAGCCGGCCAGGTACCCTGGATGATGGTTGCAGCTGCCGCTACTGCAGCGCCTGAGCTGACGTTCAGCACCGGTATCGCAGTCGCTTTCCCCCGCAGCCCTATGATATCCGCACAAATCGCCTGGGAACTCGCGCAAAACACTGGAGGCAGATTTCGCCTTGGATTGGGCAGTCAGGTAAAAGGGCATGTTGTCCGCAGATACTCAGCGCACTTTGACAAACCCGCACCACAGATGCGTGACTATCTGGGCGCCGTTCGAGCCTGCCTTGCGGCCTTCCGGGAAGAAGAACCCCTGGCTTATGAAGGCCCGTACTACCAGCTAAGTTATCTCCCCCGGCAATGGGCGCCACCACGCCACGATTACGAAGACATCAAGGTGGACATGTCAGCCGTAGGGCCAATCATGTGCCAGGTCGCAGGTGAACTCGCAGACGGTGTTCACGTGCATCCCATGCACTCTGTACCTTACATCCAGAATCGATTGCTACCGAATGTACAAAAGGGTACGGAAAAAGCAGGGAAAACACTGGACGATATCGATCTGATTGTCCCTGTATTCGCCATACCAGGCGATACACCTGAAGAACGCGAACCGATGCTGAACAGAACAAGGACGCAGCTCGCTTTCTATGGTTCAACACCCAACTACGCATTCCAGTTTGACGATCTCGGCTTTGAGGGCACAACTGCACGGCTGGGCACACTGATGAAAGCCGGAGACTTCAAGGGGCTTGCAGAAACAATTACCGATGAAATGCTGGACAGCTTCGCGGTGATCGGGTCATGGGATGATATGGCAGACAAACTGAAAGCGCGGTATGAAGGAATCGCCTCACGCGTAGTCATGTACCTGGCGAGCGAGTCCATCCATCGAGACCCTTCCGCATTGGATAAATGGGGTGAGATTGCACGGGCAGTTACAGGCAGCCGGTAAACCGAGCTGGATTCAGTTCCGCCAGCCTGATTGAATTTGCATTGTACATAAACTTACAATATTCTCGGGCTGACCAGATCACCTCCGGCAGAGGGATCATCTAACCGAGGAGAGCGCAATGTACGATCTGCTAATCACCAACGGGGTTGTCATCGATGGTTCAGGCGGTGCCCGTTACCGGGCTGACATTGGCATCACTTCGGGGAAAATTTCAGCCATTGGAAGACTTCGAGGTTCAAAAGCCAGGAAAACCATTGATGCCGATGGACAGGTTGTTACACCGGGTTTTGTTGATGGTCACACCCACATGGACGCGCAGGTGTTCTGGGACCCGATAGGCTCCTGCTCCAGCTATCACGGTGTCACCAGTGCGGTCATGGGTAATTGCGGTTTTACACTCGCACCTTGCAGACGCGAGGAAGCAGATCTGGTTTTTCGCAACCTCGAACGTGCTGAAGATCTGTCCAGGGAAGCCATGCTCGCCGGGATCGTCTGGGATTGGGAATCTTTCCCGGAGTTTCTCGATGTCATCAACAGGCAACCCAAGGGTATCAACTATGCAGCCTATGTGGGCCACTCAGCGTTGCGGACCTACGTCATGGGTGAACGCGCATTCACCGATACGGCAACAACCGACGATGTCAGCACAATGTCAAGACTCGCCAAACAAGCAGTTGAGGCCGGCGCCGTTGGATTTTCTACTTCCAGAACCAGCAACCACATCACCGCAGACGATCGGCCCGTCGCCAGCCGTCTGGCAGACTGGGAAGAAGTCCGAGCTATTGTCAACGCCATCGGAGAAACCGGCAAGGGTGTCTTTGAAATTGCCGGTGAGTCTCCGGGCCGGGACCCTGACCGTGTGCGTGAGTACTTTAATCGACTGAGAGACCTTGCTGTAGAATCCGGCGTCATACAGACATGGGGGATGTTCAGCTCCCGTAATGCCCCTGATTACTGGCGCCCTTATTTTGATCTCCTTGACGAAACGGCCGAAGCCGGAGGTCGGATGTATGCGCAGGTGCATACACGAAGCCTGAATACATTGCTTTCTTTTGAAAGCCATACACCCTTCGACAAGTGGGAACTGTGGCAGGACATCCGAGCACTGCCGATAGCAGAACAACTGAAACAACTGAAAGATCCGGCAATCAAGAGAAAGCTCGTCGACATCGCACGCCAGGAATACACAGGACCGAAAATCGTCGGGGCAGAAGCAAGACCGCCTAACTGGAAATGGGTTTATCCGATGACAGACCTCAGTTATGAGGCAACTTCAATGCAGCAGCTGGCCGATGCCAAGGGTGTGCATCCTGTTGAGTTGATGATCGACATGGCGATAGAGCGAAATCTGAAGATGTTCTTCCGGCAGGTCCTGGCTAACGAGGATCAGGCGCATGTTTTGGAAATGATTAAACACCCCCGTTCGCTGGTGACTTTTTCAGACTCCGGTGCTCATGTTGCCCAGATCATGGACAGTTCCCTGCAGACCCACCTGCTCAGTTACTGGGTACGTCAACGAGAGGCGCTGACCCTGGAGCAGGCAGTTCGCGCCATTACCTACGATATCGCGACTGTCTGGGGTCTGCATGATCGGGGGTTGATCCGAACTGGCATGGCGGCAGATCTAGTCATTTTTGATCCTGCCACGGTCGGCGCAGAGATGCCGGAACTGGTTCATGATCTGCCCGCTGGTGCTAAACGTCTGAAACAGGTGGCGACAGGCATCAGCCATACCATCGTTGCCGGCGAAGTGCTGCTCGAAAACAACCAGCATACGGGTGCCACACCAGGGCAGCTGCTACGAGTCTGACCTGGATTTATTGTTAAGCACGAGAAAACGAGGCAGACCATGGAAAAGTGGCAAATAGGTGATATCAGGATCAACAGAGTTGTTGACGTGTTGCAGGATATCGATCTTGCTTTCCTGATTCCAGAAGCCACGGCTGAAGCACTGGCGCCCTACGCGAGCTGGCTGAAGCCCGGTTTTCAGAACGATGATGGTACGGTACCCCTCAGTATTCATGCATTTGTCATCTTCACCAACGATCAGACGATCATTGTCGATACCTGCATTGGCAACGACAAACCTCGCGCCATGCCAGATTGGAATCTGCGCCAGGGAAGTTTTCTTGACGATCTGTCAGCTATCGGTGCGCCACGAGAATCGATTGATGTGGTCCTGTGCACTCACCTGCATGTCGACCATGTCGGCTGGAATACCATGCTCATCGATGATGAGTGGGTGCCCACCTTTCCCAATGCCCGCTATCTAATTGGTAAAGAAGAGTGGAACTTCTGGAAAGACGAGGAAGACCCTTTTGGCAAGGAAGCAAAAGTCGATTCCATTCAACCTATCATTGACTCCGAGCAGGTGGAACTTGTTGAAACCGACCACGAGGTCGCGACAGGCGTACGCCTGGTTCCCACCCCCGGTCATACACCGGGCCATGTCAGCGTGCTGCTTGAATCAGAAGGACAGCGGGCGATTATTACCGGAGATCTATTCCATCACCCAGTGCAGTTCGCGCAACCTGGCTGGAAGGACATTGCCGATGTCCAATCAGACGTTGCAGAAAAAACCAGAAACCAGTTCATGGACAGCTACGGCGGTGAAGTCCTGGTGCTTGGCACTCACTTTGCCTCGCCGACCTCAGGATACATCACACTCTCAGACGCTGGATACTGGTTCAGAAGCAGCCCAACTACGGGTTAATGGAAAGCGCGCTTGCCAAAGAGACTACCGCTGGAAGACGGTCTCATGATCTTTTCCAATGATGGAACAAACATCCGGTTGCTGGGTTCATACAGCACTGCGGCCAATGTCACCCTGTTCCCGTAACGCAAACGTTGCCCCATCACAGAGCATTAGGTTGAAACAGTTGAGCTTTCCACTAAGGGCACGCTTTTTTCCTGATCGTTCATTCACATGCCTCGTATGAGAAGCATGGACCTGGATCCCTGCAGGGGATATAGCATCGGTCAGATTGATCTACCTGAGGGCCTCCGGGTCCAATCTATCATTGACGGCGACCAGAAGGATTTCAACATCGGCACGAAGATGCGGGTCGCGCCTAACGTGATCAGCACCGACAAGGACGGTAATGAATACCGTGGATTCAATTTGTACCTGCAGCAACAGATGCCGGAGGTACTGCATGAATCGTGACGTATATGTTATTTGCGTCGGCATGCATCGTTTTACCAAGGAATATGGGCCTTTGCGCGATATGTACTTTACTGCTGGGACCGGCATCGGCCATCTCCTAAATTCCGAACATCTCACTTTTTGGCACCGCCTGATCCGCTTCGCACATGCGCGGTCGATAAATCTTGCCCATCTCCACCCTGGCATCTTCAAACTGATCGAGCTGATCAATCTCATCCCAGCGTCCTGCTCGTCCCGCGAGGATGACAGTAAAGTCCTTTTGCCGATCATGCCAGTCAGCTGTTTGATTGTTCACCGCTAGTTCAAATAAACATCACACAATTGGGGGCATGGGTCATTCAAGAACCGGTATTCCAGCACCGGGCAGGTCTCCGGTCCATTGGTGTTACGCCGGCAGCTTGTCTAGCGGCAGATCGTAACATTCGATGATGTTGTCTCGCATGATCCAGCGCTGCTGTTCGGGAGTCAGGTCCGCCGCGTGTTCAGCAAGCATTTCCTGCGACCGTGGCCAGGTGGCATCACTGTGGGGAAAGTCGTTTGCCCAGACAAGTCGTTTCGGGTTCATGATGTTGGCAACCTTGAATGCCACCCAGTCGTCCTGGAACGTCAACCAGATATTCGAGTTAATATAGTCGCTGGGCATTTTCTCGAGATTCTTGCCGCCACCCAGCCAGATGGCGTGCCGTTCATAAGCATGATCCATGCGATACGAATAGTGCGGCAGCCAGCCGGCGTCCGCTTCCGCTGCAATAAACTTCAGCTTCGGGTGGCGGTCGAACACGCCACCCAGCACGAACACACCCATCACGTCCTGCACACTTCGGATGATGCCCAAAAAGCCGTTGGTCTTATTGCCGCGAACCGCAGTACCGCTGCTGCGTGAAGTCAGGATGTGAAACGACAGGGGCATATTGAGATCCACCGCACACTCCCAGAGGGGATCGTAGATGGGATGGTCGTAGTCCTCATGCTTCGGTTCTCCTGGCATCATCATGCCGACAAAACCCTTTGTTTTACAGTCCTCAAAGTCCGCGATCATCTGTTCCACAGAGCTACCCGACGTCTGTCCAAGGCCAAACAGACGACCCTCCGGGGCATCAACAATATACGCCGTCAACCATTCGTTGTAAGCGCGCATGCAAGCAGTCTTATAGTCGTAGTCTTCGTGATTGCAAAGCACCATGCCGACCGAGGGGTAGAGAATCTCTGCGACCACACCGTCCCTCTCCTGATCAGCGACCCGCACTTTGGCATTGTGTCCGCTTTCGTGTAGCTGATCGAAAGTACATCCTTTGCGACGCTGACCCAGTTCCTCAGCTGATAGTCCTGCCGCAGCTACCAGACCCAGGGGGATGGTCGACTTCATGCCGGGAATGACGTAGACGTCATTCCCGAGGTCGTCACGTTTGATGGTCGGCGCGCTATCCCGATACTTGGGCCCAATGTATTTGGAATAGCAATCGGCTGGCTCGACAATGTGCGAGTCCGCAGAAATCAGTCCGAAACCTAGGTTGCTCATTATTGAAATCCTCTGGTATCTGGCAAAAATTGGTATTTAGTAAGTGAGATTACATTTATTTTCCGCAACAAATCAAGTCCCATCTTACCCGGAATTCTCATCGAAAGTATGTTCCAATAGCCCCGTATAGTGCTATATTTAGTCAGACGACGTGACGAAGGGCCAAGTATAACCTGATCATGTTACATTTTGTATGTATACTTATCTTCACGAAAGCCTCCTGGTACAGTCAACTCTGCAACGTACTGGACGCTCGTACTGGCTCATATTTGACTCCACTTATCATCAGACCGCATTCAACGGGCCGTTACACCACCATCTATGATCAGTTCCGTGCCGGTGACGTAGGATGACTCATCGCTTGCCAGATACAAAACGCCGAGGGCAATATCCTCAGGCTGGCCTATCCGGCCGAGCGGTACCTGCTGACTGATCAGGTCAAGCATTGGTGCGTTGAGCTCCGGCAGCGCTTGTTCAATCATTGGCGTTTCGATAAATCCCGGATGTACCGAATTCACCCTGATGCCGTGGACCGCCATTTCCAGTGCCGCCGTCTTGGTCAGGATGCGGACTGCACCTTTACTGGCATGATAAGCCGCAGAACCGCCACTGCCTACAATGCCGTAAATCGAACTCTTGTTAACAATGGAGCCTCCACCGCTTTCTTTCATCAGCGGTAGCACGGCTTTCATTCCCAGCCACACACCTGTCTGGTTGACGGCTATCACCCGGTTCCAGCCATCCAGCGTCGATTCTTCAACTCCTGATGTATCCAGAATACCTGCGTTGTTAACCAGAACATCCAGCCGGCCAAACCGTTCTCGAGCTACGGCGACGAGACTTGCCCAGTCACGCTCCTGCGTCACATCCTGGCGCAGTGCAACCACCTCATGTCCCGCTGCTTCGAGCTCCGATGCCAGGGCACTGAGTGGTTCCTCGAGGATATCGCCAAGCACCAGCCCGGCACCTTCTGCAGCACACAGTCTTGCTTCACATTCACCCATGCCACGGGCCGCGCCTGTGATCATGACGACTTTACCCCTTAATCTTTGTGTCATCTCTTGCTCTCCTGGTTAAATCAATCCTTTTCAGTAAATAGACGGGAACCCATAGAGCCGCACTGCATTGTCATGCAGAACCATTCGACGCTGTTCATCGCTCAGCGTGGCGAGTTGCCTGTTGTTAATCTCCGCGGAATCCGGCCAGATCCCATCCGGATGTGGAAAATCCGAACCCCAGAGTAGGGTTTCGGCACCAATCCGATCAATATTAGCAATACCGGTTTCATCCATCTGGAACGTTACAGACATCTGGCGGCGCCAGTATTCGCTAGGTTTCATCTTCAGTTCCAGATGCTGAAATTGATCCTCCCACTCGTAATCCATTCGCTCCAGGACATAGGGGATCCAGCCCACGCCAGCCTCGCCGAGGACCACCCGCAGACCCGGATGGCGTTCAAGCGCGCCCCCGAAAATGATCCCCGCCAGATGTGACGCCATGACAAGCTGGAAATCCGTCAACACTGTCGCCAGAAAACGGTGGTAATCCAGCGGGTTGGTGAAGGGTGGCGCGCCCGAAGCACTGCCTACCGTATGAAGCTGAACCGGCAATCCGGTTTCCTCGCTTGCAATCCACAATGGCTCCCATTCATCTTTCCAGAAGGGCAGATCATCATTGACCAGGGGCAGTTCCCCACCGCTCAAACCGAGCTTTGCGCACCTTCGCAGTTCTTCCGCAGCGGCGTCGGGGGTATTTGCAGGCAGGCTACCCAGCATGGCAAATCGGTCAGGCGCGCTGCGCCGAAAATCAGCAGCAAAGTCATTGTAAATTTTTCCCATCGCTGCGCCGACTTCCGGGTCACCCACACGGCGAGCTGCACCCAGAATCCCGTAGATCACCTCCCCCGCTACACCATCAAGGTCCTGATCCCTGATACGCATTTCAGGAATCGCGGTTCGCATCACTCCCCGTGCCTGATCCTCATAGAGACCGGTTGCCGCCATCCGGTCAGCCCGATTAATAACACCTGGTTTGTAACGTCTACCGGCTGAACCCATGCCCCCATACAATCCCATGGATTTGCCTGCGGCATTCACCCAGTGTCGTTCGCCGTTTTCCTGCTCGACAACCCTTGGCATGCGATCCTTCAGCCGTTGCGGCGCGTTCTCCATGAAGATTTCAGCAGGCATGCATGGCAGATCAATGTGCCCGTCAGCGGAATAAACTGGATAATCCATCGGAGTTCACCTTTCGGGGAGTTCGTCATTCTAGTTTATATACTTACTACTTCTTGTGTACGTTACAATAACAGTATATATACTTACTTCTTGTAAACGTTACAATTACAAATGAGGATATTCGAAAAGTAAAGACCATGCAGATTGCGGTGATAGAGGGCGATGACGCCGCACCGGAGGCGATGAAGCCAAGCGTAGAACTGCTTGATACCCTTAACCTCCATCTCGACCTGGGACTCGATTGGGTCTATCCGGTTGTCGGTGAACAAGCAAAGCTTGACCACGGCACCACGTTTCCAGAAGAAGCAAAGAAAATCATTGATGCGTCCGACACAACTTATTTCGGCTCAACCAGTGGCTCTGCATCGAAAGCGCTTTTTTATCTCAGGTGGGGTAGACAGACCTTCGCCAACGTGCGGCCCTGCCGCTATCTTGAAGGTGCACGCTCTCCACTGGTTGATCCTCTCGGAATAGATTTCGTTATTGTCCGAGAGAACCTGGAAGACCTGTACGTCGGTATCGAGGGTGAACTTCGCGACCTGACCGGGCTGAATCTCAGTAAGCGCTCCGTGATCGACGGCTTGTCCATGATGGGTCGCGTGATGTAGAGGCTTAGGCCTTCGGCGTTTGCGTGTACTGTGCCAGCGTCTCGCGATCAACGTGCCAAGGTAGTAGTGCCTGTAACTCATCATCGCTGCTGCAGTTCGGCAGCATCGTGAACAGGTGCTTGAGGTAAGCATAGGTATTGAGACCATTGGCGCGTGCTGTCTCAATCAGGCTGTAGAGTGCAGCGCTGGCCTCGGCACCCTCAACACTGTGACTGAACAACCAGTTCTTCCGGCCTAGTGCAAATGGCCTGATCGCGTTCTCCACCAGGTTGTTGTCGATGGTTAGGCGACCATCGTTCAGGTACACGATCAGCCGCGGCCATTCCTTGAGCAGATAACTCACGGCTTTACCCAACAAGGTCTTGGGCGGTACATCCTGTTTCAGTGCCCACGCCTCGATCTTGTCGAGTAGCGGCTTTGCCTCGGTCTGGCGTTGGTGTTGGCGCTCGTCGGGTAATAAGTCAAGCCAAGACCGTTCCAGGGCATACAGCTTGTTGATCCAGGCTAAAACCTGCGTCAGCCGGCCGGACGATTTGCCTTTTGGCTGGGCCTGCTGCGCTTTGATAAAGCGCCTCCTGGCGCGCGCCCAGCAGCCAAGGCCAGTGATGCCGGGTTGCGCGAACACTTGCCGATAAGCGCCATAACCATCGGTCTGCAGGTAACCCTGGTAGCCGTTGAGTAATTTGAGCGGCACACTCGCGCCCCGGCCCGGATCATAGTGATAGCGGATCACTGGTTGTGCCGGTGGACCGCCGCGCATCACCCACATCCAACTCTGGCTGTGGGCTGGCCGATTATCTTCATCCAGCACCTGCACGCGGGTCTCATCCATCTGCAGGACATCAAAGGCCAGGCATTGACGCGTCATCAGTTCAACCAGCGGCAACACCAGTTCACCACCGCGGACCATATGGGCCGCCAGGGTCTGGCGTGACAGGGATACCCCGATCCGCTCAAACTGCTTGACCTGCCGGTACAGCGGCAAGCCATCGTCATACTTGGCCACGGCGACATGGGCCAGTAATCCTGCCGAGGCGATGCTCTTCGGAATGGGCTGTGCTGGCATGGGCGCTGTTGTTGGTACGGCATCCACACAGCAGGGGCATTTATAGCTGTGGCGCTGGTGCTCAATGACAAACACCTGGGCTGGAATGATATCCAACTGCTCGCTGGTTTTGGTGCCAATACGCACTTTGTCGGCACCACAATCGCTGCAGGTTTTGTCAGCCAGGTCATGTTCTACCACCACCCGTGGCAGATCAGCTGGTAATGGTTTGCGTTTAGCGACCCGGCGCGTATGAGCTGGCACGGTAACGGCTTCGGCCACCTCGTCGTCCGACTCAGCGGCGGCCTCAACGGCTTCCTGCTCCGCCTCGTTGAACAGCGCATACTGGGGTGATTGTTCGCTGCTGGCGGCAAAGCGCTCGGCCCGTGCCAAACGTTGCTGCTCTTGCAACTTTGCAAGTTCAAGCCGGGCCTGGCGCAGTTCCTGCAGGTTTTGTTCGAAAGAGTGAAGAAGCTCTTGGATCTGCGTCTCAGCCACGTCAGGCTGATGACGGATGCTGTGAATCAGCTGTTCGGAGGTAATGTTAAGCTGCGCCGGCATGCGGCGCATTATAACAAATCACTTAGCCGACTGCACCATAGAACAGTCGTTGGTGCGGTGGAAAGCGGAAGATATCGAAGCCCGCAAGCAGGTAACCAAGTTGCTCACCGTTAAGCTTCAATATCTCGCCATCGTGAGCAAATGGCCAGGCAAAACGATGCTGCTCCAGGCGCTTGTTCCACAGACAAAAGCCGTTCCTGTCCCACCACAGGATCTTGATGCGGTTGGCGCCACGGTTCACAAACACGAACAATGACGGCTGCATTGGATCGAGCAGCATCGACTGCTGTACCAGCAGGGCGAGACCATCAATCTGTTTGCGGAAGTCCACCGGGTCACGGTGCAGGTAGACGACAGCCTGTTCGGCAAACTGGAACATCAGAGTTGCGCCAGGGTGAGGAGAAGGTCACGCAATGCCATCTGGTCGGTGGGAATACCGAGACTGACGCCATTGGGTAGCCTGACCTGCAGCAGTGCCGTAGGTGTCAGCGGTGACGCGGACACATCCTGTACTTTGAGAAATCCGCCACTGGTCTTGACCTCTGCACGGCGCATGCGTTGCCGCTCACTGTAAAGAGAATGAACGCTGACGCCATGCGCCCTTGCGTACGCCCGCAGGGACTGGCCTGAAAGTTCAGCGGCCTGCAGGTGTTCCTGATAAATCTGTTGCTTCTCGGTAAGGGTCATCGGTATCTCCGGTTAGAAATGGAGATCCGAACATAGAGAAATGGGTCAACAGAACAAGCCGTCGATCACGGAGCGCTTACGAATCTCAACAGTCGAACCACAGGTAAATCGATCGATGAATTCGGCGAAGGGCGATTTGCGCTAAAAGCCATTACACGTGAGGGTACCGAGCGAGCAGTACGCTTTGCCTTTGAACTGGCATTGCAGCGCGCTGAGTTCAGGCATCGACAACCTGCGCTTACCTGCACCACAAAGTACAATATGCTGGCGCAGTCTGATGGATACTTCCTCGAAATCGCCCGCGAACTTGCCACAGACTACCCTGATGTCAGTTTCAGTTCTTTCATTATCGACGACTTTGCCTGCCGCATCATCACGCAACCCCGAAATTTCGATGTCGTAGTGATGCCAAACCTGTACGGCGACATCATGTCAGATGCCGCAGCCGGGCTGGTGGGCGGGCTGGGACTTGCGGCAAGTGGATGCTAGGGTAAAGGCTATGCGTATTTCGAGCCAGCCCACGGAACAGCCCCGGACATTCAGGGGCAAAACATTATCAACCCCACTGCTACGCTGTTAAGTGGCGCCATGATGCTCGAATACCTGGGCCATCGGAATGCTGCCCGCAGACTTGTCGAGGCAATAGAGAGAACCTACCGGGAAGCCCGGCACCTGACGCCCGATCAGGGTGGCAAGGCTTCAACCACACAGTTTTGCGAAGCTGTTCGGAATCACTTGCACCTTGATCAGTGACATCTGCAGCGGTGCATCACTGCCGCGAATAACGCGCATCCTCCGCCCCCCTGATAACCCATGCCTTGCAAATCAGGATTCAGACACCGGCGCCAGTCTGACGGCTCTAGATCTGCGTTGTTTTGCCTGTATACTTACAATTTGTATATTCATCTGTTGTATGGCTGATTCACGGGATACACCTTGTATATATGCTCTATTGACATATGCACTGGTGAACTCATTTCGCCAACACTGATGCCCGCGGGCAAACCTTTAGCGAGCCGGACCAAGGACAGAAATGAAGCTTCTCGAATTTTTGCAGGGTAAACCAACAAAAGACGGCAACTGGTCGTTCAATATCGGTCGTGAACTGCATGGTGCCTTCGGCGGCGCCAATGGCGGTGTCGTCGGCGCCACATGCATAGCTGCGGCGCGGTCGGTTGCCCGGGATCGGATCCCGACCAGCCTGGATGTTCGATTCATTCGCGGGCTGACAGAGGGCGCAGCAACCGTCGTCCCTACCCTGTTGCATGCGGGCAGAACACTGTCCATTATCAGTGTCGACATCTTTGACAGCCACAATAAGCTATGCACCCGCGCTACTGTCAGCCTCGCCAACCCCGAGGCGTTGGAACCACTTGACCATACCGACGCGTCAGCCATACCCAAGGGCCTGACATCGTACGAAGCTGGCAAACCCTGGAATAAACCGACTTCCGGCGTGGAAGTGCCGCTCATAGACACATTCGGCCCGAGACTGGTCGGTAATGACGAATCTGGGTTTTCCACAGAAATAAAAGTTCTCTGGCAGGAACCGGGCACCTGTGCGGAAGCAGCCTGTATCGCCGCGGACATCTCGGTCGGCCCTCCCGTTGGTGCGTTCGTCCGGGGAAAACAGATTCCCATTCCCAACCCGGATTTGACCTTGCGCTTCTGTGCAAACCCGGAATTAGGTGCAACGGTCATTTCAACCTGCCGACTGGAAGGCATCGAGCTCGGCATCGCATCAACCCGAATGACCGTGCATGCAGGCGGGTCGTTGCTGGCGGTGGGTGTTTCGACCACAACGCTGTTGCAGGGTAAATGGCCGGATGCCCGTAAATCTTCAAGGGCGTGACGCACGATCCAGCTTTGATGTGGTAAAAGTATCGCTGGATAATTCAAATTAGGCACATTTCCTATCGCCATGCAGATTCACAAGGTAAAAGGCAGACACGTCAACAGCTACATCATTGAGGAGACACATGGTCTTGCGGTGGTGGACGTCTCATATCGCGGAGAAAAGTACGTGCTCGGTTACATCCGAGACGTGCTTCACCGAAATCCAGAAGATGTCACCCTGGTGCTATGTACGCATGGCGATCCTGACCACAGTGGTGGCGTCATGAAACTGGCTGCTGCCTGCAAGGCACAGGTAGCAATTCCTTACGCCACCTGGTCGCCATGGCGCAAGCTGCTCAATGATCCCGCTGGAATATTCTTCCGAGTGCTCACCACTATCCGCGAGGCGTTCCGCCCCCGAGCCTGGGCGATGTATGCTAGCCCGCGGCGCGATGCGCAGGCCCGACTGCTTCCTGCTTTTCACCCGGAATCAATACCAGAACAAGAAGATTTTGACGTTAATCCCGACTTCCGGCTTCAGCATGGATGTTACCTGCCCGGCTTTCCCGACTGGCGCGTTGTCCATACGCCCGGACATTCCTGGGACAGTTGTTGTTTCCTGCATGAAACGAGCCGCGCAATGATCAGCGGAGATACGCTGCTTGGCAGCGCGAAGATGGGCCGGCTGGTGACACCATCGATCCTATCGAATCACGGGCAGATGAAAAGCACTATCAGGCACCTGAAATCACTCAAACCCTTAGCGGTCTACCCCGGCCACGGCAGTGTAATAAAAGGCGAAAACCTACTGGAGCATTTGTAAAAGGCAATTCAGGCGACCGGTTTGTGGCCCCATATGCTCGGCGCCTCGTAATACCCTTCCGGCCAATCCGCAGATACCACCCTTGCACCAAACCCATACTCCATGTCAAAGCCTGAAGGCGTCTTCGCATAAAAGGAGATCATCCGGTCGTTAGTGTGGCACCCAAGTGTCGTGCTCAGTTGAACCTGCTGTTCCGATACCCTGTCGAGCGCATAGCCAACATCGTCAATCGAACTGACCTGGACCATCAAATGGTTCAAGTGTTTTCCCGTCGATACCGGCACCAGTGCAATTGTGTGGTGCCTCGGATTGCAGTGCATGAAGACAAGATCTAGACCACCCATATTGATCGTATCTGACACGCGAAAGCCGAGCAGTCCATAAAACTCAAGTTTCTTGTCGATGTCTGCCGTATACAGAACGATGTGACCGAGACCTTGATCACCCGTCAAGAAACCTGATTTTACCAGTGGTGAAACGAAGGGTTGCTCGGGTTTACTCAGCGGGCCACAGTAAAGCTCGACCTGCAGTCCGTCAGGATCTGACACGACATTGAGCGCTGCCACGCACCTTTGTTCAGCGAGTTTTGTATTTTCCAGGACTTCATAGCCGGCAGTTGTCAGACGTTCCTGGATGTCTGCCAGCGTTGTCCGACTCTGCACCGAGAAGCCAGCAAAAGACAGATCTTCACTGCTGCCCTCCTCGAGCCACAGTCGCCAGGCCTGTTCATCCATACGATAACGCTGCAGACCCTGTTCTGTCTCGACCGATGCAAAGCCAACGAAATCCTCAAAAAAACTTCGCCAGGCATCCAATTGACAGGATTGAATACCGATGTAACCAAGTGAACTGACACCTCGCTCTTCCATAATTTCCTCTTTACAAACTGAAATCGATCACTTGTCTCGCCACTTCACCTGACTTGAGCGTTTCCATAGCATCATTGATCTTTTCAAGGGGAATCCTGGTGGAGATCAGCGGATCGAGCTTCAGTTTACCGGAAAGGTAAAAGTCCACGTACCGGGGCATATCAATTCGAAACCGGTTTGATCCCATCATTGACCCTTGCAACTTCTTCTCTGAAAGCAAATCCATGCCCGGTACCTCAATCGATTGCCCGGGTGGCACCATGCCTATTACTGTCGCAACACCACCAGTCCTGAGCATGCCCCAGGCCTGCTCACAGGTCACCTTCAGCCCAATGGCTTCGAACGAATAATCGACACCACCGCGAGTCATTTCCTTTACAGCCTCGACCGGGTCCACCTCACTGGCATTCACCGTATCTGTAGCACCAAACTGTTTTGCAAGTTCAAGCTTGCCAGGCACGCGGTCTATCGCAATGATGCGCCCGGCCCCCGCGATATCCGCACCGTTGATGGCACTCAACCCCACACCACCGCAGCCAATGACAGCAACCGTTGAACCCGCCCTGACGTCTGCTGTCCTGAGTACCGCTCCGGTACCGGTGGTCACACCGCAGCCAATCAGGGCTGCTCTATCCAATGGCATGTCTTCCCTGATCTTTACGATCGCGTTTTCATGAACGAGCATAGCTTGTGCAAATGCGGACAGGTGCGCAAACTGCGCCACCGGTTCACCATTCAAGCGCAGTCTTGACCCTTCCCCGGACTTTCTGGCTGTACTTTTCCCGCCACATCGGTTTGGGAACCCCGACAGGCAGTGATCACAATGCCCGCAGAACACAGACAGACAGGTAATCACATGATCCCCGGGCTTTACGTACTCTACTTCAGAACCGACCTCTTCCACGATGCCAGCAGCTTCATGTCCCAATACCGCGGGTACGCGAAACGGGAAAATACCTTCCACGAAATGCAGATCGCTGTGACATATACCGGCATACATCGTGCGCACGACGACCTCTCTTGGCCTGGGTCTGTCCAAATCAACCGACTCAAAGGTCATGGGCGTGTTTGGACCGTGAAAAACGGCAGCTTTCATGTCAATCTCCTATTTTTGTTGGAAATCCAGATTCACACATTCAAGAGCTTATTGAAAGTATGCTTACTTTTTCGCTATCGTCATCCGGTCAATGTTACTGTTAGATCGCGCGAATCAGTTTTGTTAACAAGGTTTCTCGATTTCTCCGCAGTAGAAGCAATTGTTAAAGCATGCACCTTCCCGTCATCCGAATTGAAACCCTTCATAGCCTGCTGCCGCGCATTTGTCGCAGGCTTCCAGATATATTCGTACACCGGGGTGAAACAAGAGTTCCCGACGCTTACCAGGAACGTTCGCCCCCATGTACCAGGAATCGGCCTCGGTAAGTACCGTCATGTCTTCCATGAACTTCATGTGTTCAACCCAGGCATCTGCCGCTTGCTCAGTCGCTTCTATACGCTTGTAGCTGTTTTCGCGCAGGTAGTTCAGGCAGTCGATAACCCATTCACCCTGCACCTCGGCACACGTCGGCCCATTACAGAAAGCGGTCGGGCTCTGCGGGCCGTAAAGCACTAATAAATTGGGAAATCCGGGTATACCGTACCCAAGATGAGTGCGCACTCCATTTGACCAATAGTTTTTCAAACGCCTGCCATCCGCACCCTGAATATGAATCCGGTCAAACCCACCGGTGCCTGCGTCAAATCCGGTGCCAAGAACGAGGACATCGAGTTCATGGAATCCATCTTTGGTCTGAACACCTTCGCGGGTCACTTGCAGAATCGGATTCTCTCTCACGTCAATCAGCGAAACATTTTCCTGATTGAAGACATCGTAGTAGGTCTGTTCAAGAGATGGCCTCTTTGCGCCGAAGGGATGAGGTGGCTCCATCGGCGCCAACTTTTCCGCCAGAAGTGGATCTTTCAGGCGAGACCTTGTTTTGTCCCGCCAGAAATTATAGGCCAGGCGGTTCGATTCCGCGTTGTACAGAACATCGGAAAAGGCACCGGCCCAGAAGTGAAAACCACCTTTTTGCCAGGCAGCTTCAAAGATCTTCAGCCGTTCTTCTTCTGGTACCTCCATCGTAGATCGCTCATCCGGCTCCAGATCATAAAACGAGGAGCGACCCGTATTCCGTTTTCGAAATATGGCCGGATACTCGCGTTTCATCTGATCCTGTTCAGCTTTCGTGAAGCTGCGCTGTTGCATCGGCAGGGCAAGGTTCGGCGTTCGCTGGAATACTGTTGTGTGGCCTGCGACTTTCGCCGACTCCTGCGTCACCTGCACACCACTGGCACCAGTGCCTATTATGCCGACACGTTTACCGTCAAAATCAACGCCATCAGCGGGCCACCTGGCAGTGTGATGACATGGCCCGGCAAACCTGTCCAGTCCGGGAATATCGGGAATGTATGCCTGGGCTGCAAACCCCAGACATGGCAGAAGAAACTTGGCACGCACCCGAAAGCCATCCTCAGCTCGTAGATGCCAGAGCTCATCAGACTCCTCGAATTGCGCCGAAGCGATCCGCGTTTCAAACCGGACGTCACGACTGATATCCAGTGTCTTATCCACATGATGAAAATACGCTTTCAAATCAACCTGGGACGGAAATCGTTCGGGCCAGTACCAGTCCCGCCAGACCTCGGGCATCGAGAACTCATAGTTGGGAATATGGGAGTCCACGCGCGCTCCGGGATAGCTGTTCCAGTACCAGATACCACCCAGATCTTTACCCGCATCCACTAACAGCACGGAATACCCTTCCTGCCTCAACCGGTAGAGCTGATAAACGCCATTGAAGCCGGCGCCGATTACGACGACATCGAACAATTCGGATTGCTGTGTGTTCTGATTTTTTTCCATCGTCCTGCTCAATTCAAGCCAAGGGTTTCTTTGGCTGCCTGGGTTGCCCGCTTGTAGTCCGCCTTTCCGTTCGGTGCTCTTAGTGGTACGTCAGTCACGACGATATACTTAGGGGCTTTGTATGCGGCAAGATGCTTTTTAACAAAGTCTTTAAGCTCCTGTTCATCCAGTTCCACACCACCCGCCAATACGATCACGCCGGTCACCGCCTGACCCCAGCGGTCGTCCGGAACCCCCACCACAAGCGCATCGTCAATACTCTCATGCAGTTTCAGGACTTCTTCAATTTCTTCCGGAAATATTTTCTCGCCACCACTGTTGATGCAGACTGAACCTCTGCCCAGCAGCGTCAGGGTGCCATCGGCCGCAACCGTACACCAGTCTCCCGGGATCGAATATCTCACTCCATGGATTACCGGGAAGGTCTTTGCGGTCTTTTCCTCGTCCTTGTAATACCCGACGGGTATATTCCCGGACCGGGCAATAAATCCTGCTTCTCCGCTCCCCGGCGATACTTCGCGGTGGTCCTCGGTAAACACCTTGCAATGCTCACCTATCTGGAATTTCGCTGTACTGGACTCAGAGTCCTTCGTCGTTCTCGATGCACCAAACCCTATCGCCTCGGAAGCGCCGAAGGAATCCACCAGGACCATGTTCTCATTATGCCGGAGCAAACCCTTTTTAACTTCCGGTGACCAAATGACGCCTGAACTGATCACGCCGATCATGCTGCTGATATCGTACTGATCGCCGTTCTCGTCCAACTCCCTGAGCATGGGTTTGGCGAACGCGTCGCCGACTATTGCCATTGAATTGACTTTGTACCGCTCTACTGCGCGCCACAAGGCTGCCGGGTCCAGACTGGTTTCAGGCACGGTGACCACGGCCCCACCCTGATTGAGGGTATTGATAGCACTCAGCATCGCAGTGCCATGCATCAGCGGACATGCTGCCAACAGCCTCGGCCAGAATGGCGCAGCGGCAACCCGCGCCGCATGCTCCTCCGGTGAAGCCGGCGGCTCGACACCAGGTTGAAGAATCGAGGCGCCTGCGCCACCGGCGTTCCAGATGGCCTCTTGTTCCCACATCACACCTTTGGGCATCCCGGTTGTTCCGCCGGTGTATAAAAAGAGCAGATCAGTACCCTGCCTTTCTAGATTCAACCTGTCGGCGTCGCCCGATTCTGTTACCTGCCGATAGGATGTGGCGTAATCCGGCACAGGGTCTTCTTCAGAAAAATACGCAGGGATTTCGATATAGGTCTTAACCTTCGGCAGCCGGTCGCGGAGGCTGTCTACCTGTTCACGAAACTCTCTTGCATAGACCACCGCTTCAGCATCGGAATTATCAAAAATGTAGAAGAGCTCATCCTCCACATACCGGTAATTCACGTTTACATGAACAAAACGCCCCTTGAAACAGGCAACCATGGTTTCTACATACGCCGGGCAGTTCCGCATGTAGTGCGCGACCTTGGCGTCAGGCGTAAGTCCCTGCGCGGCGAGGAATCTGGCCAGTCGATTACTCCTGGCTGTAAACGCTGACCAAGTGATGGACATCCCATGCCCCCCACCAGAGTCCGCATGTATCAGCGCAATCTGCTGATCACCAAACTTCGCGCCAATCGCATCGTAAATATCACCGAAGTTCCAGGCCATTTAACATACCTCTCAATTCTGTTACCTCAGAAGACGCTTGAAAACCAGGCGTTTCAAGCACGATAGACAGGCGTCTGGAATTCGTCAGTAATAACTTTGAACTCGACTTCGACAGGCATGCCGAGTCGCAACTGATCCGGGTCGACGTTCACGAGCTGACTCATCATCCTGACGCCTTCTGGAAACTCCACCACTGCGGCGATAAAGGGTACGTCGAAACGGGGATGGAAAACCTGGTGAGTTACTGTCCATGAATACAATTCCCCTTTGCCGACGGAGGGCGCCCACTCGTATTCTGTAGAACCGCATTCAGAACACATGTAACGGGGCAGGTGCCGGAAACGACCGCATTCTGTGCATCGCTGGAAACGCAGCACACCTTCTTGTTGAACATGCCAGAACTCGGCATTAATTGGATCAATCGGATTAGGGATTGGCCAGTCAGCCATGTTATCTCCTCAATATCGCTATGCTGCCATCGCCGAGATCACCCCAGCCGGTAACCAGGCCGATCTCGGCATTTTCAACCTGTCGTTCTCCGGCTTCATGACGAAGTTGACGGGTTGCTTCAATGACATGATTCAGTCCCCAAACATGGGCTTCGCTAAGTAAACCGCCGTGAGTGTTGAGCGGGTATCGGCCGCCCAGCTGAACCTGACCGTTTTTGACAAAATCGTAGACTCCCCCTCTCTCTGCGAAACCCATGGCCTCCAGCTGCAACAAAACAACATAGGTAAAACAATCGTACACCTGCAGAAAATCAACATCCGTTGGTTGGATGCCCGCCATTTCGAACGCACGTGGTGCCGCGTAACTGAGTCCAATCCGGAAAGGGTCTTGACGGGACGGAATGTCGTCTGCCGGATATGGGTGTCCTTCAGCCGCACCCATCACATACACGGGGTCGTGAGGAAGATCTGCCGCCTGGGCAGCACTGCTTAGGACAACCGCACAGGCGCCATCAGTCTCAAGGCAACAATCATTCAACCGAAACGGGTCAGATACCATACGGCTTTCCAGGTACTGTTCCATGGTAAGTGGGCGACCTGCCATGAACGCCTTTGGATTAAGTTGGGCATGTGTTCGGCAGGCAACCGCTATCTCGCCCGTTGCTTCGTCCGGCACGTTGTAGAGTTGCTTGTGCCGGGTTGCCAGCCAGGCATACATCTGCACCGGCAGCATTACACCAAACGGCACATAGAAATCCTTCATGGTCGCGGCCATGGCCGATATGCCTAATGACCGACTCTTGGGCTGCCCCGGTTTGGGTCGTAGTGCAGAATAGCCATTCCAGCCCAGGACGATTAAGACGTTGCTCGCAATACCTGCTGCAATGGCGGTCGCGGCATTCTGGATCGCCGCCGTTGGGCTGGCACCTCCCATATGCACCGTCGATGCATAGCGCAGAATGGGAATCCCAAGGTTCGCGGCCAACTCCTCCGAGGTTGTTATAACTGGAGGCGGTACCATACCATCGATATCATGCGGCGAAAGACCGGCATCCGAGATGGCCTTGCGTGCCGCGTCCAGCATCATGTCTACAGCAGTTCGCTGAGTCCCCTTGGTGTACTCAGTCTCTCCAATACCAACAATCGCTGCCTCATTACTCCAGTTCACTTAAATGCCTTGTAGTTAGTTAGCCTGATATTCTGCTGCTGCCTGGGAAAGGACAACCCTGCCTTCCTGATCCTCAGCCTGAACAATGGCCTTGCCATCGCTCTCGTCCCAGATTTTGATCACAATTTCGTCTTCGAATTCCACCCGATCAGCGAACCTGCCCGTCATGCCTTTGAATCGTTCCGGCTTTGAATCACACAATGTGTGCAAAATTGCCCGGCCAACAAAGCCATAGGTGCAAAGCCCATGCATAAATGGCTTCTCGTAGCCTGCGGCCCGGGCAAATTCCGGATCAATGTGCAGCGCCACCCGATCACCGCTCAGCCGGTAAATCGCACCCTGTTCTTCCGTGGTCTTGTAGCTGACGAGATGGTCGGGATCGCGATCCGGTGGCACGTTCAGATTTCGTGTCGAGGGCCCCTTGTCACCGCCAAAGCCACCCCCGCCAATCCAGAACAGTGTTGATCGGGTGGAAAAAACCGGCCCGTCGTCATCTTCGAAATCCGCTGTTACACCGAGCACACCAGCTTTTCCCTTGTCCCAGACTTCGGATATTCGACTCTTCATGGTGAATCTGCCGTTTGCTGGTATCGGCCGGTATAGCTGAATCCCCTGTTCACCGTGCAGCATTCTTGATATAGGTAACTTGACGACCTTGTTAATCGAGCCCATGGCGCGCATACCCGGAATGACGGCGAAACTCGGCAGAACCTTCGGACCTCTGCCTTCGTACAGGTAATCCAGTTCGTTTGACGGCCTGCATCCCACACCCAGCGCATACAACATCACGTCTTTTTCGTCCCAGCTTACTTCTGCAGGTTCGAATTCAACCCCGACCATATCCGGGGACAGTACCTCTGCAACCATCAACTGCGCCTCTCTTTCCTGTTTCTTCGACTTATGTTTTTTTGGCGTTAACTGCTCTTCTTGTTGAGAGACCAGCCATCGTTTGTCATAGCAACCAGTGGTTCCCGGGGCATACCAAGGCCTCTCTCACTGATAATGTTTTTCTGGATATTGGCTGAGCCACCACCGATAATTCCCGTGAACGAACCGAGGAAACTCTTCTGCCAGTCTTTCTCGGCACGATACGGCGAGTCACCCATCAGCGTACCGAGTTCCTCCTGAGCATCAACACCAAGGCAGAAAATATCGTGAGCGAGTTCTGTTGCCGAGTACTTCACAATCAGATCTTCTACACCCGGCGACTCTTTGTTGATAGTCTTTGAAAGCAGCCGCATGCTGTGATATTTGTTGGCCAGGCCTCTGGCCTGCAGTTCGACAAATCTGTCTCGAATAACCGCATTATCCATTGGCCTGCGGCCGTCATGGCCTTCCGAGAGCAGCAGGTCTTCCAAATTCTTGATAGCCGACGCGCCCTGACCGGCGTTACCGAGCATGCCGCGCTCATATTTCAGCGTGACGTTCGCTACCTGCCAGCCCTGGCCGCGAGCGCCGACCATGTTGGTAACAGGCACACGGACATCATCCAGGAATACCTCATTGAAAGTTGCATCGCCGGTTATGGTCACCAGGGGTCGTACGTCAATACCCCCGGCATTCATCGGCATCAGGAGGTAACTGATCCCCCTGTGCTTTGGTGCTTCTGGCTCGGTTCTGACGAGAATAAAGCACATGTCGGCTACATGGGCAGAGCTGGTCCAGATCTTCTGGCCGTTGATGACAAAATGATCACCATCCACGACAGCATTGGTTCTCAAACTCGCCAAGTCACTTCCGGAACCGGGCTCCGAATACCCCTGACACCAGATCATCTCTCCCTTGATGGTCGGCTCAATGTAGCGTTTTTTCTGCTCTTCAGTACCGACTTCCAGCAGTGTCGGTACCAGCATCGAGATACCCTGGTTCGCCATACCAGGCGAAAGACCAGCCCGGATGAATTCTTCCTGGATTATGCGGCTCTTGATGATGTCCGGTTCAGCGTCGTAACCGCCGTATTCCTTCGGTATTGTCCGCGCGGCGTAACCATGTTCGATCAATTTCTCTTGCCACGATAGCCTTTCCTTGCTGGGTCTTTCCGTGACACCCGGCATACCTGTACTGGGATCGACGAATTTATTGTTCTGGCAGAACTGTCTGACTTCATTGCGGAAATCGTCGTACTCTGCACCATAGGAAAGATCCAATTTAGCTGACCTCCGCGATAACAAATTGCTGGATTTCGGCTGCCCTCGAACGGGCAGCTTCGGGCCCGCCGAGCAACTGACGGTTAGTTTCTATTCGTTTAAACCACAGATGTAACCCGAGCAACTCCGTATACCCCATACCCCCGTGAATCTCGAGAGAAGTCTTGGCAACACGCTTGGCAACATCCGAAACCAACGACTTGGCAAGGCAACTGTGTAGCTCGAATTCTTCGGGTTCAGCATCATAGGTGTGTGCCGCATACCACAGCAGCGAACGGCAAGGTTCAAGATCACTGATCATGTCGGACAACTGGTGCTTGATACTCTGGAAGGAGCCGATCGGTCGATCAAACTGATACCGTTGAAGAGAATAAGCTCTCGCATCTTCGAACATCTTTTCAGCCGCCCCAAAGGTTTCGGCTGCGATCGATAAACGACCTACAGCAAGCGAGTGGTTAACCACTTCCGGATTCCCGGCTGCGATGACATCGCAGCCGGTGTTGTCAAAGCTGGCTATGGCAAATGACCGTGTCCTGTCGACGTTATTAAGGTTCTCGACCCGTATGCCGGGCGCGCTGCAATCCACAACAAGCAGCTTATCACCGGCGTTCAATAGATAATGTGAGGCGCCATCAACGTCTGCAATGACTGCTGATCTCCCTGTGACCAGTTTACCCTCACTGTGCAGCGCGGCATGATTACGTTTTATGCCGTACGCAACTCTGATTGAACCGTTGGCGATCCCATGCAGATAGCGTTCTTTCTGGTTGTCGTCGCCGTACTTGCTTATCGCTGCTACTGCCATCAACGCACCGGTCAGTGGAACTGGTACGACAAACTCGCCCAACGCTTCAGCGACGATGGTTGCATCCAGCAACGACAGATTGCTACCACCGTATTCCTCAGGCACAACGACGCCCATCAACCCCATGTCAGTGACACTCTGCCAAAGATCGTTCGGGCAGGAACCACCCAACATTTCCTTGATTCGCTCTATATCCAACCGGTCAGAAAAGTATCGCCTGATCGTGTCACGCAGCAGAGACTGCTCTTCACTCAATCCAAAATGCATCGTGTCGTAACCCTTAACCAGTGCAGCAACTGTACTTTAACTTCGGGAAGCTTTGAGCCCCTCGAAAAATGTGTATTGGCAATCTATGCTCTTGATAAGGTAATGTATTGCACTTACAATGTAAACATGCGTACTTAATTATTTGATTCCTGATAGCAGGAATAACCGGAGACGTGCACATGCTTCCTAAAAAATCCTTTGCGATGGTACAGACAGGCGTCAGATGCCTGGAAGCACGGGATATCGCCATTCCTGACATTGATGAGGACAGCGCGATTTTGAAACTCGAGGCCTGCGGGATTTGCGGCAGTGACTATGAACAGTTTGACGGCGCTCTGAATGTTGAGATGAATGTCATTCCTGGACATGAACCGCTGGGGATCATCGCGAAAATCGGCGATCGAGCGGCAGCACGCTGGGGAGTCGATCAGGGTGATCGTGTTGCTGTTGAAACCATGTTGTCCTGCCGTCACTGCCCAACCTGCTTTGATGGCCGCTACCATCTTTGCGACAACAGGAAAATCTACTCCTACATTCCAGTCACCGAAGCGCCAGGACTATGGGGTGGCTACGCGGAGTATATGTTCCTGCACCCGAACTCGGTTGTGCACAAGGTCTCCAAGGAACTGCCGGCAAATCTCGCCGTCATATTCAACCCGCTGGGTGCGGGGTTTCGCTGGGCGACAGAAATACCGAATACCCGCCCGGGGGATACGGTGGTCATACTGGGACCAGGGCAACGGGGCCTCGCAAGTGTCATTGCCTGCCGTCACGTCGGGGCAGGCACAATCATCGTGACCGGCCTCGAAGCCGACGCGAAGAAACTCGAGCTGGCAAAGTTGTACGGAGCCGACCACACAATTGACGTGACCAACGAGAACGCCGTAAAAAGAGTCAAGGAAATCACAAACGGCCGGGGCGCGGATGTCGTTGTTGACGTGAGCGCATACGCCACGCAACCAGTGGTCGATGCGCTTCACATGGTCCGCGCCGGCGGCACCATTGTGCTCGCCGGGGTAAAGGGTTTCAAGCAGGTCGACAATTTCGTCTCCGACCTGATTGTCATGAAAGAAATCAACATAAGGGGTGCCATTGGCGTCACATCATCGGGATACAGGAGTGCTATCAGGCTTCTGGAAAGCGGCACGGTACCTTTTGACAAGATGCATACGCATGATTTTCCCCTGGAAGAAGCAGAACTGGCGATCAAAACGCTGGCAAGGGAAATCAAGGGTGATGAATCCATTCACTCCTGCCTGATTCCACCGCAGTGAATCAATCATTTAACAAAACAGGTGAATTATGAGTTCGAACATACCTTTTGATCAGAAAATCGCGGATGGATTTATTAACGGCAAAGGTGGCGCCGGAGGACTGCACGATTTCCTCGGTATCAGTATCATTAGCGCCGAACCGGGTGTCATGACTGGGCGACTGGAGGTCAGGCAAGAACTCCTGACGCCATTCGGCAATATGCATGGCGGCGTGCTGTCAGCCTTCTGCGACCATATGCTCGGATGCGTCTGCTACCCTGCGATGAAGAAAGGTCAGTGGGCTGCCACCACGGAATTCAAGATTAATCTGACGGCACCTGTATCCAAGGGTACCGTCGACGCGAGAGCAGAAATCGTCAACCTTAGCCGCACCCAGGCGGTCGTCAGAATCGACATCTTCAATGAAAATCGCACGGCAGCAGTTGCCCAGGGCACAGTGACAATTCGCGATCCCAGATAACACGAGGACTCGTTCCATGAACGTAAAAGTCGACAAAGCATCACTGAAGATTCACGAGACAAGGCAGGTCAATCAATGAACCAGGAAGAAAAACTCAAACTGGCGCGTGCCATCACCGGACAACTCGCCACACCGGAAGAAATTCGGGACGACTGGGGTAAATTTATTATCGATACCGTGCTGCCCCTAGGCGTATGGTCGCGCCCCGGATTACCTGTACGGGACCGCAGCCTGATCACGGTGGCGGCGCTCTGCGCACTGCACAGACCCAATGAACTCAGAATCCATATTGGCCGAGCCCTGGACAATGGTCTTTCCCGCGAGGAAATCTGCGAGATCATCATGCACATGGCCATCTATGGCGGATTCCCCGTCGCCGTCGAGGGCATGGCCATCGCCAAGGAAGTTTTCGACGCAAGGAATCAATAATGCAAACCGAGCTCGCGAAAAAACTCGGCATCGATTTCCCGATTTTTGCCTTTACTCACTGCCGGGATGTCGTCGTCGCTGTCAGCAATGCCGGCGGCATAGGTGTACTCGGCGCGGTCGGATTTTCACCGGAACAACTTGAGATCGAACTTAGCTGGATCGACGAACATATCGGTGACAAACCCTACGGTGTTGATGTCATTATTCCCAACAAATACGTTGGTCAGGAAGAAAAAAGCCAGGAGAAGCTGCAAACGATGATCAGCGCCGCCATTCCTCAGAGTCACCGTGATTTTGCGGACGAACTGCTGGATGCCCATGGCGTACCGCGACTTCCGGAAGGCAAAAAAATCGAGGATCGGTTACTGATGACAGAAGCGACCTCAACGCCATTGGTCGATGTTGCGCTGAGACACGAGAAGGTCAGACTGATCGCGAATGCCCTCGGCACACCACCAGCGGGGGTTATCAAACAAATACAGGATTCAGGTCGTATGGTCGGCGCACTCTGTGGTTCGCCGAGTCACGCTCGGCGACATGTTGAAGCCGGCCTGGACTTTATCGTCGCCCAGGGCGGTGAAGGTGGTGGTCATACCGGTGAAATTGGCAGCATGGTGCTCTGGCCTGAAGTCGTTGATGTGGCGGGAGACGTTCCGGTGATTGCCGCCGGCGGGATTGGCTCCGGGCGCCAGATGTTTGCCGCCCTCGCAACTGGTGCCCAGGGGGTCTGGTGTGGCTCGCTTTGGCTGACGGTTGCCGAGTCAGCAATCGGCGAAGTAGAAAGGGACCTGCTGCTGGGAGCGAAATCCAATGACACCGTGCGCTCGGCGAGCGTCACCGGAAAACCGGTCAGGATGCTCAAAAACGCATGGACGGAGGCTTGGGACGCAGGTAACAATCCAAAATCTCTGGACGCGCCCATGCAGATGATGGCCGTAGGCCGAGCCATGGCCAGGATGAGACAGTATCCGGAACAATCGCGAGAACTCCTCTTTGTACCGGTCGGTCAAATTGTCGGCCGCTTGAATGAGGTTGCGAGCGCAAAAGACGTCGTCAGTCAGTTGGTGAATGAGTATCTGGAAACTCAGGAACGTATGAACCGGCTGCTGCCAGACCTGAATTCGGTGTAATTTAACGGGGTGAACCGGGAAGGTCAGGTGTACAATGCAGGCACAACGGCGCAGGAAGCAGGACTTATGAGCGAGCGAGATATCGTACCCATTTCAGAAAATGTTGACAGCGAAACGATGGGATTTCTCATCTATGAGGTTGCACGTGCATACACCAATGCCTACGCAACGCTCATGGCCCCCCTTGGCCTGACGCGCCCCCAGGCGAGGGTGATGGCCTGCGTCTCCCGCTACCCGGGTATTACACAGGTAGATCTCGCTGAATATATCGGGATCGGTCGCATGGCTATGAGCGGACTCATCGACCGCATGGAAGCCAAAGACCTCGTTTCCCGCTCGGATGACCCGACCGACAAGCGAATCAAGCGCATTTTCCTCACAAAGAACGCGAAGAAAAGTTTACCCCAAATGCGGGAAATTGCAGAGATGCTGTACAGAGAGAGCCTCTCATCTGTTAAAAAAAGCGATCTCAATACCACCCGCGAGGTTCTCAGTATCATCCGGGGAAATCTGCAACAGCTCGACAGCCATCGCGATTGAACCCCGGCACGCAACCTTTTTGTAAGGTTGCTTATCAAAACGCCGGCCTGTATATTTCAGCCCTGTAGCTTTGAATGGTAACTGCTATGAAAGTCACGGTTGACTATAATCTTTGCGAAGCCAACGCGCTCTGTATGGACGCATGTCCTGAAGTTTTCAAGCTGACGGACGAAGACGAGCTGATTGTTTTGATTGAAGAGCCTGATGAGTCTCTTCGCTCCAAACTGGAAGACGCGGCACAACTCTGCCCCCGTCTGGCGATCACCATTGAAGACTGAATTGAATCTGGAGAATCCATCAAAATGAGCAGACCCGAAGCCCCTATCGAAATCATCGACCCCGACTACTATCAGCAGAATGGATATCCGCACGCATACTGGGCTGAACTCAGAAAGAACGCCCCGATCGCCTACTGCCAACATCCGAAGCTGGTGCCCTTTTACGCGGTAACCCGGTACGACGATATTGTCAGCATTTCCAAAAAACCCAATATTTTTCTCAACGCACCGTTGTTGTCAGTGCAACCTGAAAATGATGAAGACATTCTCTCCAGAGTCCGAACCCTGCTGAACATGGACCCACCGGATCACCGAACCTACCGAAAATTGATGAGCGCCTATTTCACCAAGCGCCGCCTCAATGAGGATCAACATCGGCTCGACAGAGTAGCAAATCAGATACTGGACGAACTGGCTGACAAGAAAGAAATGGATTTCGTCACCGGGGTTTCCGCCATTCTGCCCCTGGCCGTCATCGCAGAACTGATGGGGCTGCCGCAGGCGGACAGGGACCAGTTCTTCCGCTGGACCAACGAAATCGTTGGTGCCAATGACCCGGAATTTCAGCGGGAGGACGGACTGAAAGGTCGGGCACTCGCACAACAGGCGATCGCTGAAGTATTTGCTTACTTCACTGATTTCGTGGAGGATCGACGCAAGCACCCTCAGGACGATCTCACCACCGTTCTCGCTACTGCCAGGATAGACGGTGAGTACCTGCCGCCCCTGGAACTACTGTCTTATTTGTTTCTCCTGATCGCAGCAGGCAACGAGACCACACGGAATGCAACAACCGGGGGTATGCTTGCGCTCATCCGGCATCCGGAGCAGCTGGACATGGCGCGCAAGAATCCCGATCAGTCTCTGTATCCCATGGTCGAAGAAATCGTGCGTTGGACCAGCCCGGTTGTTCACTTCTGCCGAACACCCAACGCCGATGTCAACCTGCACGGTGTTGATATCAAGGCAGGCGAGCACCTGACCTTGTTTTACCCCTCCGCAAACAGGGACAGCAGCGTGTTCGAGAATCCGGATGTCTTCGACATCTTACGGGAACCCAACCAGCATCTCGGCTTTGGCATTGGTGAACACCTCTGCCTTGGCGCGCACCTCGCCCGCAACGAACTGAGAGCTGTATTCAAGAGTCTTTTGACTCGCCTGAAGGACGTGGAACTTCTTGGCGATGAAGAGAGACTTCGGTCGGGATTCATCGGCGGCGTCAAGCATATGAAGGTTCGTCTGGACATCGCGGCCTGACGTTTCAGGCACCGGTTAACTGATCCTGAATCCCGGGTAACCGCTGGCAGCCTCGTTGTCGCAGAGTTCCTTGTACATTGGCGCACCGCCCGGGAAAACGACGTACCTGGGCTTGTCACGCCCCGGTACATTCAGGTTGATACCCGATATCCATGACCGGACTTTCATGAACAGCGACATGCTCATGAGATCCGCCACCAATTGTGTCCAGTCTTTCTGAGATTGCGGTAATGGTTCAATTTCTGACGCACCCTGCTCTTCCATGTAACCAATGGTTTCGGTCACCCACTCAACATTCTGCTCAATGCACCGGGGGATGTTACACAGCGTCGCCGAATTCTGAGGACCCACCAGCGTAAACATATTCGGGAATCCAACCACCTGGATACCAAGATAGGTAGCCACCTGTTCCTCCCACCTGTCCGACAAGCTGATGCCGGCTTTACCGCGAATATCAATGTGATCAAAAGCGCCGGTGACAGCGTCAAATCCTGTTGCATATATCAGGATATCAAGATCATAGTCCTCTGCGGTGGTTCGAACTCCCGATGTGGTGATTCTTTCAATCGGTGTGTCGCGGAGGTCCACCAGTGTGACGTTACGCTGATTAAAGACCTCGTAATATTTTGTCTCTAACGGTACTCGACGGGTTCCGAAGCCGTGATTATCAGGTATCAGCTTTTCAGCCAGTTCACGATCATTGACTCTCGAGCGGATCTTGTTGGCAACGAACCGGCTGATCTCGGCATTTGCCTTTTCGTCGAGCAGCGTATCCTGGTAGGTGCCTACCCAGATACCGAAACCCGGTTCCGCATACTTCTGCTCATAAAATGCCTGGCGTTCTTCCTCTGAATCATCGAAGGTATTTCGTCCTACCGGCGTGTGAAGAAAACAACCCCTGTTCTGCAGGCACTTTTCAAAGATCTCAGGGTAGCTCTCTTTAACCTTCGCCTGCTCTTCTGGTGTGATTTTGCTGTTGTTAAGCGGTGCGCACCAGTTGGGTGTTCTTTGGAAAACATAAAGGTGACCAGCAGTCTTCGCCACCTCCTGAATAACCTGCACCCCGGTCGCCCCGGTGCCAATGATTCCTACAGTCTTTCCTGCAAAGTCCACCGGCTCCTTGGGCCATCGGGCGGTATGGCAAGAAAAACCCTGATAGTCATCCATGCCTTCTATATCGGGATAGGTCGGCTGCGAGAGTGGCCCTATTGCAGTGATGAGAAAACGGGCGAGCACCTGTTCACCATCTTCTGTTTCTACCTGCCACCGATGGCTGTTTCCGATCCATGTTGCGGCTGAGACGCGCTTGTTGAAAACAATATCGCTGCGCAGGTCAAACTTGTCTGCGACATGCTCAAGGTATCTCAGCGTTTCCGGTTGCGGGGAGAAGTGCTCGCTCCAGTCCCATTCCTGAAGCAGTTCATCGGAGAAGGAATAGCAATAGCTGTAGCTTTCCGAGTCGAACCGTGCACCAGGGTATCGATTCCAGTACCATGTGCCGCCGACACCTGAGCCCGCTTCAATCACTCTGACTGAAAGTCCAAGCTCCCGAAGTTTCAACAACTGGTAGATGCCTGACATACCGGCACCAACGATTACTGCATCAAATTGTCTGAGCGACATGGCCGACCCTCCTAAAAATTACATCAATTATAGTATATACACTTACATTAGTAGAGAGCCAATTGTTCGGGACAACTGTAGTCCGCCCCAAAGTACAGGACGAGTAAGGATGGCTTTAGAATCCAAGCTCAAAAAGCTGTAGGGCCGCCTGAGAAAGCGTGTGCAACTTTTTGACAAACCCCACGTCAGGATCGCATTCCTTGCGAAGCGATATCGATCAAGCCAAAGTGAGGCGCAGGCGATTCCTGTACCCCCCGGGGGTTAATGGGCTTGGATTCAGCCGGTCAGTGCAACATATCATCTAATTTCCGAGTAGAGGTTTGTGAATGTGAAGCACCCTGATCCAATGACAATAGAGCGCGGAGGGCCGTGAGCGATCTGACTCCAGATATGCTATCCCTCCTCAAAGGCACTGCCGATCTACAATCGCGCGAGATCAAAACAGAAAGCCAGCCCTTTGTTCTCCGCAAGCCTAAGTCTCGTGGCACCACCGGTAGCTATGGTGCGAGATACGTGTGGTACGCGTTGGAAATACAACACCTTGGTTGACTGGCCATCGAAGGTCTAGGTCTCTAGAACAAACTCAATGATGGCATCTGTGAAAGCATCGTTATGATCACCAGCTACCATATGGTGGGCGTTAGCAACATCAACAAACTTTGCATCCGGTTTCAACTCGAGGAACTGTTGAACCGATTGGTCGCTGACCAGCTCACTCATCTGCCCTTTCACAAGCATGGTAGGTACTTGAATATTCGCTACAGCATTGCTCAGCCTTTCAGGATCTCGGCTTGCTGACGGACGGTTAACGCCTGTTACGAATCTCGGATCCCAATGCCAACGGTATCGTTGGTCGTCTCCCAATTTTAGATTCTTGGCAAGTCCATCGAGGTTCTTCGGCTTCGAGCGGTGCGGCAAATAGGCAGCAATCGCATCAGCAGCTTCTTCTAGAGACCCGAACCCCTCGTCAAGGTGTTCGCTCATAAAGCCGATGATCTTTTCTACCCCGCTCGTTTCCATCTGTGGGGTCACATCAACGAATACAATTGCGCGAAACAACCCAGGGCACAATTCACCAGCAGCCACCATCGCAGATATACCCCCGAGAGAAGCACCGACAAGCACGGGTGGGGTTCCAATCTCTCCACATAGGCTCACGAGATCTTCAGCAAACGCTTCAATCCTTTAGTCGCCTTCCGGGCACCAGCTACTATCACCGTGCCCGCGTAAATCAATACAAATGCTTTGGAAGCCCGCCTTTGCCAATGACTTCCCAGAATTCCGCTCACCCTGCCCGCTGTCATCTACATCAGCCACCTGCTGGTGCCTGGTGAGGGTGAGGTCACCACGGGAGACCAGCCCGTGGACAGTGAAGCGGCAGGCGCTATGGATGCGCTTGTCACTGGCACACAGAACGGGCTCGCGCTTTATCTCAACATTATTGCCATGGTGATTGTCGTGGTGGCACTGGTCGCACTTGCGAATGCGGTGCTTGGACTCTTGCCCCTGGTGGGCGACACGCCAATTACCCTCGAGCGGATTCTGGGCCTTGCCATGACACCGCTCGCCCTGCTGATTGGCATTCCTGTCGAGCAATCCCTGGTGGCAGGCGAACTGCTGGGTACGCGCGTTGTGCTGACCGAACTGGTTGCCTACATCAGGCTCGGTGAGCTGGCGCCCATGGCGCTTGACGAACGTAGCCGGATTATTGTCACCTACGCACTCTGCGGTTTTGCCAACCTCGCGGGTCTCGGCATCATGATTGCGGGACTGACGACCATGGTGCCGTCACGGCGCCAGGAGATACTGGGCCTCGGTTTCAAGTCGATGGTTGCGGGCACCATCGCCACGGCCACAACAGCCGCACTGGTTGGCATCCTGATCTGAACCTCGCTGCGTTCCGGGATACTCGTTCTGGTCTGAAATGAGCTTCAGTCCACTCCGTCCGGAAGAAAGTGAATAATTTTCCACGTGGCCGCCACAAAACAGCAACCACTCCTGCCCCATGCAGGTAGACTCTAGGTTGCACGACATATCGAGGACAGCATTATGGCTATAGATCGATTACTCCGCGCGACACTAGTGATTCTGCTTACCTGCACCGCGTCCGCGGCGTTTAGCGAAAACCCCTATACAACCGAAGAGACACTCGCCATTGAACGAGCCTGTATCAATCTCGGGCGCCAATACGCCCGCCTGGTAGACCGGGGCGGCGCCGCCAAAGAAATATCTGAGCTTTTTGACGAGCACGGCACCTACGAGGGTATTTCTGCAAAGTACGTTGGTCGAGAAAATATCTTTATCGCGTTTGATGCAAGACCACCCGACCGACATTCGTTTCACCTGGTTTCCAACGAAATTGCCGAGGTGCAAAACAGAAACCTGACGCTGGTTGAGTCATACTACGTCTACTATCGGCATGAGGGAAAACTGGCCGGCGAGTTTGCACCCATCCGGGAACCCTACTCCATGGGTAGCTATCATGACGAATGCGTCCGGACCGACGACAACTCCTGGCGTTGGCAACTGCGGCAAACGAAACGGCGCTTTGCGCGGGAATAAACTGATTAGCAAGGGCGACTGGTATTGGATCTCTCCACTGCGACCCTGCGGGCCTGAGGTCGAGATGACAGTACACGGGGGGCCTGCGAGCGCGATGACAGCGCACTGGAGGACCTTCACATTCTCGCGTCATTTCGACCAGAGCGGCGCAGCCGCGGCGTGGAGAAATCCGGGTTCGGGTAATTGATATCTTCCCACTACGGCCCTGCGGGCCTGCGGTCGAGATTACAGTACATGAGGGGCCTGCTGTTTAAATGACAGGGCAAGTGCAAGCGAACGCGGTTGTCACCAGTGCGGTAACATGCGTTCAATCAAACAGGGCAGGGAGAACCTGAGATGCAGAACAGTACAGCAGGCGACGATTATGCAGCGCGCCTGAAGGCGTATTGCGACACCGGCCGGGAGGCGGCACAGAGACTCGGCAATCGCGGGCCCGCCCGGTTTGATCAAAACGGGAAACTCGAGGCACATATCCAGGAGGCGTTCTGGCAACACGGCTTTTATGTTTTTGAAAAACTGATTGATTCTGACGAAATTGCCTTGCTGCGCCAGGACATCAACTTTCTGATCGAGAACGCCCCGGCCGCGCCGGGCACCCCGCTGACTGCAAACGGAAAGCCTGCATTCGGCCAGGAATTTGCGCGCATCCCCTATACGCTGATTCGACCGCTAACAGGCCCGTGGGGTGGCACGACCTTACTCGGAGGACGGCATCCAACAAAAATGACAGAGCCACGCCCCGCTGGCGATGCACCGGATTATGCCATTTACCTGATGCACGGTATGTGCCAGATCATGCCATCCGGGCTCCGGCTGTATGGTCACCCTGATCTGCTCAGCATCGCCGCGACAATTAATGGTGACGACTTTGTGCCTTATAACGATGCCATCTTTGTCAAACAGCCTGGTCTTGGTGGGTCCGTCGCATGGCACCAGGACGGCGTCACGCATTGGGACTCCCCCGACTGGGATGAGGGTATCCACGGCTTCAATTTCCAGGTACAGCTTTACCGGTGTACGCCGCAAAATTGCCTGTGGGTGGTCCCCGGCACCCACAAGCGCGGCCGCATCGACATCAAACAGCTGATTGCTGACAATGATGGCTCCGAGATGCTGCCAGGTGCTGTGCCGCTTACCTGCGAACCGGGCGACGTCACCATTGTTAACAGGCAGGCGCTGCACGCATCGTTTGCGAACACTTCACCTGACCTTCGCGTATCGCTAACCTTTGGCTTCCATCGCCGCGATGCCGTGCTGGGCGCGCGTGGAGCGCAAAACTCCCGCATGGGCGTCGGCTACTTTCGCACATAGATTCAGGGAAGGGCCTGTCTCACTCGTACCGTGAAAGCGGATACTGTGGCGGCCGCCCAAGGGTAAGGCTATGTGTCACAACTACCCAGTGACACTCGATCTTGCCATCCAATGCATTCCAGGACGACTTCTGGCCCGTTGGCCCATTTCAGTACCAGCGACATCAGCCAGAGAACACGCTGCTTTTTCAACTGGTCAAGGATCACTGGCCTCAGTTTCAGAACATGTTAGCGGAGCAAGGCAGGTCCTTGCCCGGTTATGTCGTCAGGGAGTTCGAGGATTACCTGAAGTGCGGTCGTCTCGAGCATGGTTTTCTGCGAGTACGGTGTGAATCCTGTCATCACGAGAAGCTGGCCTGGGCGGCCCTGTACCTTCAGTTGCAAGAGACGCGGTTTCTGTCCCTCCTGTGGTGCAAGGCGTATGGCGGACAGTGCAGCGCACCTGGTTGATGAGGTTTTGCCGAAGCGACCGATCAGGCAGTGGGTGCTGAGCGTCCCATTCCCGTTGCGCTACTGATTTGCGACTAACCCCCAAGTGATGAGCCACGTGTTGACCATCACGCATCGCGTGATCAGCACCTTTCTGATTAAACGGTCGGGGAGAACGGTGAAGTCAGGGACGCAAAGCGGTGCGGTGACACTGATACAGCGCTTCGGACGGTCCGGCGTCCCGGCAGCCCTCAACCTCAACTTACATTTCCACATGCTTTACCTCAATGGTGTTTATGACCCGAATGGTTACTTCTGGCCGGTGAAGCCACCGACGCCAGGAGATATCGACACGATCACCCATACAATCGCCAGGCGGGTTTCCCGATATCTTGAACGGGCAGGGTATCTATACCGGGACGCGGAGTCCGAGTATTTGGACCTTGTACCTGATGAAGAAGATGCCATGCACAGCATCATTGGCGCTTCTACCGATGCGTCGGACCGCACCTATCGGCTGGCCTTTGGGCCGAATCAGGGCAAGAAAGCCCTGACCTTACAGGCTGTGCCGTCGAAAGAGAATCGGATGAAGGTAAGTGAGCTGGTCAGTAAACAAGCGGATTTCTCACTACATGCAGGGGTGGCCTGTAAGTCCAATCACCTGGGCGGCCCCAGCGTAAGAAGCTTGAACGTCTCTGCAGGTATATCACGCGGCCTGCTATCGCTGAACAACGGTTGTCATTGGCCAGTAATGGCAACGTGATTGCGGAACGCCGCCCGGTTGCTTTAAAAACTCCCTACGACGACGGCACCTCACACGTAGTTCTAACCCGCTTCGCTCACCAAACTGGTCGATGACTGGATTCTGAGGGAGATTATCGAACAACGACGGGTTTCCACCGGTTCATCCAGGTGGTGTCAGGGCTCGATTGACGAGTTGAAGCCCGAAGTGGTCCGATTTCATACCTAACTATGTTAATAAGGGGCAGTTAGAGCGTGGATGACCCCGACAACCTGTGCCGTGAGAGATTTCTCTGGGTTTTGGGTTGTTATCCCGGTGGTGCCCAGGCGGGATAGCGACGGAGATTGGCCAGGATCTGCGAGAGGTCGTTTACATAGGGACAGGCTTCGGAGAATGAGAGCCAGACCTTGCGAACGGATATCCGGATTCGCGCACCGATCTTCAACAGTTTTGCCCGAATGGTAGTGCACTGCGCCTTGGCATGCCGGGTTCCGTCGAGGCCCAGCCGACGCAGCCCGTACATCAGCAGGTAGGCAAACGATGAGAAGTAAAGCCGCAATTGATTTGCATGCAATGTCGCGGTGCTGGTGCGATCGGCGAACAGGCCCAGTTGCTGTTCCTTGATGCGGTTCTCCATCTCTCCCCGGACGCAGTAGAGCTTTTCGTACATGTGTTTGGCGCCCGCCCGCTTGTATGACAGGTTGGTGACGATGTACCGCGGATTCTCCTTGCCCGGTAGGCACTCCGCTTTGCCGATCACACGTCGCTCCCGCGTCCATGTCTTGCGGGTGCGGTAGCGGAAGTCGCGGTATTGTCGCGCTGCCTTGCCGGTGCGTTCATGTTCAGCGCGGGCCAGCGCCATTTCCCGCCCCAGAGCCCGCCGCAACCGCGCATTTCGCGCCAGGCCCAACAGGTAATAGACGCGATTCTCCTCGCACCAATTCATGATGCTGTCGCGGCAAAAGCCGGAATCGCCCCGGATGACAATGCGTGTTTTTGGCCAGCGTTGCCGGATCTGGCCGACAATTCGCTCCAGTTCCTCGACGCTGCCTGCCGCACCATCCTGGTTCGACGGCCGCAGCCGGGCGCACAGCAGATGCTCACCGCAGAAGATGTACAACGGCAGGTAACAGTAGCAGCGATAATAACCATGGAAGAAGCGGCCTTCCTGGTGGCCATGCAGCGGATCATCAGTCGCGTCCAAATCCAGCCAGATCTCGCTTGGCGGGGTCCCATAAGACTCGAGGAACACATCGACAAGGAGTCGATCCGCATGCCCAGGGTCAAAAGCAATTTTCTTATAGCGATGAGCAGCTGCCGACTCGGTGGTACTGAGTTCCAGGCGATTCAAAGTGTTAGAGCCCGCTAGCGGCTTTCCCTTGTCCCGCGCTTTCTCCCGATGCTCACCCGTCAAATCACGCTTGCCCACAAGCAGCGCCAGCAGGCTGTCGGCGCGAAGGCTGTCATGGTCATTCAGATCCTCGTATCCCAGCGCAAGACCGTAAACGCGTTGCGCTACGAGTTCATGGACACGGTGCTCGATCTTGTCCGGACGGCGGTAGTCCGTGAAGCAGTC
Source organism: Pseudomonadota bacterium (assembly GCA_047947185.1). Classification (GTDB taxonomy): domain Bacteria; phylum Pseudomonadota; class Gammaproteobacteria; order Pseudomonadales; family Azotimanducaceae; genus JANQJA01. Next base: position 2,713,107 of record CP170502.1, on the reverse strand, counting down.
GCCCAGCCGATCAAGCAATCCAAGGCGCGTATCGACCTCCCTCAGGAGCAACCCTCCACCGTCCGAAGTGATGCATCCACCATCGAAACGACCGATAACGTCGCGTGAACCAAAAGCGTGAAATTCGAGCTGGGTAGGATTACACTCTGTTGTCATAGGCCTTTCTCTGTTCGTGTTTGTAAGTACTTGGTCGTACTCACTTTATGCAACAGATTAAGGCCTATTTCCATTCTTTTGGTGACATTTCCGGGCTAAGCCCTATGGAGTTTATGGGTCGCCTGGCTGCGCTTGTACCGAAACCAAGGGTGAACCTGACGAGGTTTCATGGGGTTTTCTCCCGGGGCGGCCTTCCGCCGCGGAGCAAGTTGAGAGAGTATCTCGTACCAGGAAAGCCAGAAGATGAATCGGAGCAGATATTGCAATCTGGGAAGAACAAAGCCTATTCGATGACGTGGGCGGATGGCCGCCCCGCACAGAGATTGAAGCGAGTCTTCGCCATAGAGATTGATAAGTGTGACAAGTGTGGAGGCAAGGTAAAGGTCATCGCCTGTATCGAGGATCCAGAGGTCATCGAGAAGATCCTCAAACACCTGGGACTGGATGAGGCATCGCAGACCGGAAACCGTTCACCGCCGACCGGGCTCTTCGAGACTTCAGGACAACTATTCTGACATTAACCCGGGTTGATGGGAGTTGACTCGACCTGATCGCGCGAGAATCGTGGAATAGATCTGGGGCCCGGTGTCTGGGCCGTCATTCAAGGCTATGAATCGCTGAGATCTTCCTGAATTCTGCCGATAAGAGGAGCACCTTTCTGAAACAGATACTTGGAGATCGGCAGGAAAACGTGCTTAATTCTTCTTAACCCCGGTTCTGGGATCCCTCGGCTGATCTAGACCTAAGTGCTTGAGGATCTGGATAACATCGGGGTCCTCTATGGACTCGATCATCCAACCGGGCGGCGTTCCGTCGGCCCACCGCACTTTTCACATTTCTCGATTTCTATGCGATGGCCGCCCCAACGAACACACGCTTGAGCCGCTGAGGCATCGAAATCGGCGGAACACATGCGATGATGTCTGATATGACTTTGGCGGTGGCAGGCAGGGCAAAGTTGTTTCCCATGTCTCCGGTGCACCGATACCTGGCTGGTGGGAGAAACGAAGTTCTCCAGTGTTCTGACGTGTGTTAACGGCCCTTAGCTTCCGAATCTTTGAAACCCACAAGAAAGCTTCTTAGTCGCGACGCGAGCCGCGTAATATCCGGACCGACAATATAGGCAGCCGGAACAACTAATAGTGTTAGCAGGGTGGAAGAAGCGAGCCCGCCAATGATGAGTGCGCCCATTGCGTTTCGCCACTCCGAGCCATCTCCTGATGACAGCGTTACTGGAATCATGCCAAATATTGCCGCAAAGGCTGTCATAAGTACGGGTCGCAGGCGTTCCGGGCCCGCTTTGACCATCGCTTCACTGGCGGAAAGGCCTTCTTCGCGAAACTGGTTCGCTCGATCGACGAGCAAAATGCCGTTTTTCATAACGATTCCCATCAGCGCGATGAGGCCAATTTGAGCAAACAAACTCATTTCCTGGTTTGTGAGCCAAAGCGCCGTGAATGCGCCTGAGAAGCAGAGCGGGGCGGACAACATGATAACAAGAGGTTGGCCGAAGCTATTGAACTGACTGGCAAGCACGATGTAGAGCGCCATTATTGCCAGCACAAATGCGCCAAGAATGGAGTCAGCACTCTCGCGCATTCGTCTCACCTGACCCTCGAACAGCACGGAAATTTCTGGTGGTTGCTCGATGCGATCCAGAACGGACTGGACGATCAATGCGGCATCTCCCAGTGCCGTGTCGCTACCGGCATTCGCAAAAACGGACACTTTGCGCGCGCGATCCTGGCGCTCTATTCTGCCGGGGCCGTCTCTATAGGTAAGATCAACTGCACTGGGTAGGTCAACAAGGTTTCCGGTGCGGGTTCTTACCTGCATCTGGGAAATATATTCAACGGAGCTGCGATCGGCTTCGCGAAGCCTCACGTTGATGTCGTATCTGGAGCCTTGCTGTTCATAGCTGCCGGCGTCGATACCCGCAATCAGGATCCTGCTGGTCGTTGCAATTGTTCGCGCGGAAATGCCCAGGTCGCCTGCACGTTCTCGATCGATGTCCAGAATGAGTTCAGGGCGACCCGGTTCATACCCACTTCTCACGTCTGACAGACTGAGTTCGCGCTCCAGTTCATCGACAACCTGATCAGCGTAAGCGCGGGATGTTTCGAGATTATCCCCCTGAACAACGAGTTCGATGTCAGCGGTCGCGAGCCCGCCGCCAGATACCCACGATACCTCACTGATGTTCATCGTCCGTGCATGGGGGACAGTTTGTTTCGTTACAGCACGAACCTCATCCATGATAACGAACTGCCCTTTATCTCGGCGCTGCTTCTTGGTCAGCGTTCCGTAGAGATCTATCCGATTCGTCTGCCCTGCGCTACCTGCGCCAATAGTGAGGAAGAGGTTTTCAACGTGGTCGACTGACCTGATAGCATCATCCAAAATACTGGCGTAGCGTTTTGTCTCAGAAATGGCCGTGCCAGCTGGCAATTCGACTGTTCCTCTGAACTCGCTGCGGTCTGCTTTCGACGTAAATCCCCCAGGAATCTCGGCGGCCACAAGCCCGCCTAGATAGACAGATGCAACAGCGAGCGCTAGTACAATGTAGCGCCCACGTATCGAGGCGGCCACGACTTTACCATAGCCTTGGGCCATCCATTTGTGGAATTGCTCCAGATGGTATAGCGGGCCGTCTTGCTTTAACGGTGCAAGAAATCTTGAACACAACATCGGACTCAGTGTCAATGCGACCAACAACGAAACTGAGACTGAGAAAGCAATGGCCAAGCCGTACTCACCAAAGAACTGACCCACGATGCCATCCATAAATCCAATGGGGACGAACACCGCTAACGTCGCAAAGGTGCCGGCCATAACTGCCAGACTAACTCGCTGCGTGGCAGTAGATGCCGCCAGCAATCTCGGCACGCCTTCATCCACATCCTTTTGCACGGCTTCTACAACGACAATCGCGTCGTCGACGAGTAATCCGATGGCGACCGTCAGCGCCAGTAACGTCAAAATATTGAGTGTGAAACCTGCGATATCAAAAGCAAAGAAAGTCGCAATCAGCGAAGTCGGAATCGCAGTAGCTACAATCAGTGTCGACTGCCAACTGGCGAGAAAGAAGAATGTGATGAGGACGACCAGACCCATCGCAATCTGTAGTTCCTTTGTTACTTCCTCGATGGAAGACTCAATGAACCTGCTGCTGTCCTGTGTTATCAGCAGGTCTATGCCCTCTGGTGCCAACGCTTCCAGTTTTTCGACTTCTTGGCGGACTTGACGTGCTACCTCCACGCTGTTCAGACCACTCTGTCTGCGAACCTCTAGCGCGACACCTCGCTCACCATTGAGGATCGCATAGGAGCGTTCATCGGCCATTCCGTCTTCAATGGTCGCGACATCCTTCAACCGGGTTGGCGGTGCGCCCTCATTAAATCTGATGACAAGCTCGGACAGCTCAGTAAGCGAATCCGCTTCTGCATCAGTGCGGACGCCGAGCTCCACGCCTATGGCTGTTAGTTCAAGCTTACCGCCAGGTAGTTCAGCGTGTTCTGCTCCGATAGCATTGACAACATCTTCGGCCGACAGCGCGAGCGCGCGTAGCTTAAGAAGGTCCAGCCACACTCGAATTTCGCGCTCCCGATCACCAACCAGATTGATCGAGCCAACGCCCGGGACGCGCTGAAGATTTTCTTTCACGACGTCGTCGGCGAAAGTAGACAAGGTTCGAATGTCTTTACTACCCGAGATCAGAACATTCAAAATCGGGGCTGCGTCAGGGTCAACCTTCTCAACAATTGAAAGCTCCGCATCGAGAGGAAGTTCGTTTCTGGCCAGCGCGACCTTATCCCTGACTTCCTGAGCTTTGACATCGGCATCCTCGCTCAGATTGAACTCGATCGTTAGCTGTGAGATGCCTTCTGAACTGATGGAGCGAAGCTTTTCAATACCCGAGATGTTACTGACATATCCCTCAATGACGTCTGTAACTTCAGTTTCTATTGTTTCCGGTGACGCACCTGGCATTCGGGTCGTAATCGACACGTAGGGAAACTCCACTTTCGGGAACAGGTCAACACCAAGCGATCTCAGTCCGAGAAACCCCAATAGAACCAGAGAACCCATCAACATAACGGTAAAGACAGGTTTCCTGATGCATACGTCAACTATCCACATAGACGAGTGTTAGCTCCTTTGCCGTCGCATTGAGCGCATCGGAAGGCGACTTCGCAACCAATTGACCATCTTCGAGGCCATCAACGATGAGGACAGTTCCGTCTTCCAGATTTTTGGTGTTGACTTCTTTGAGGGTAAACTGCCCATCTTCGTAAACTGCGACCCGTGTAACACCGTCTTGCTTGAGCAATGACTCGCCAGGCAGAACAATCACTTCGTGCGATTCAGTGAATACTTCTGCCTTAACGAACTGTCCGGGCTTGATGCGATAGTTGGGGTTTGCGACCGGCAATCGAAACTCTGCCATGCGTGTTTCTGGGTTCACACGATCGTTAATGATGAAGACTTCGGACTCGATCGGCTTGCCGCCCCCACCGGGGTAGATGAGGGCCCTTTGTCCCAGCCTGAGTTTTGCCAGCAATGCTTCGGGTACCTGCATAATTCCAGCTACGATTTCAGCTTCTGAAAGCTCCACCACGGAGGACTGCCCCCCCATAGAGAAGCGATTGCTCATGTAGATGCCTTCATCGGCAAATCGGCCCGTGACTGTACCGTCAAACGGCGCTAGCACCAGAGTGTCTTTCAAACGCTGTCTGGCGACCTCCAGATTAGCCTCGGCTGACTGCACGTTTGCCTGTGCAACTTGTGCTTCGGCGACTGTTAAATCGAATTCGGCATCGGAAAGAAATTTTTTTCCCACCATCTGGCGAGCTCGCTGCAGACGTTTGAGTTGTAAATTCAAGTTCGCCTGGGCGACCTCCAGGGCACCTTGCGATCGAGCGACTTCTTGCTCATATTCAACGGCCCTAATCTGGAATAATCGATCGCCCTTTCGGGGGCGGTCGCCTACGCGTACGTAGATCTTCTCGATCACGCCTTCGACGAGCGGGCCTATGGGGCTGGTCTGTTTGGCCGCGATTGTTCCAGAGGCGAAGATAACGTCCTGGACAGTTTTAGTTTCTACCCGAATCACTTCGATTGGGGACCCAGAGTCAAACGAGGGCTTCTCTTGCATAGAAACAGTATCTTTGGTCGGTACGTCAGACGAGTGGTCACACGCGGTGAGAAGAAACACCAAAAGCACAGCTCCTAGGCGTGGAAAGCTAGTAATTCTCACTGTCTTAAACGTTCCACAAGTTTGAATAGAGACGAGCATTTGGCAACGAGGTGTACCTCATTGTCTTGATAGGCTCGCGCGTACGCACCAACAATGCGTCGCCCGGGTTTCGTGATTTCAGCTCTAACGTAGACTGGTGATTGCAGCGATGCACTTCCGAGATAGCTAGTTGTTTGGTTAATAATCGATGGAGGTTCTGCTTTCTCCAGGACGCACATAATTGTGACTGTCATGGCGCAGTCCATGAGGCCGCAGATGATGCCGCCGTGAAAAGCCTCTATTGCAGGATTGCCCATGAACCTGCTTTCGGGTTCGAGCTTGAAAACAAACCCGCTGTCCAGGGTGTCATGCAGCTTGATACCGAGCTGCTCCGCGTAAGGAATTGCGTCGATTGCGGACTGGGGGATCAAGACTGTTCACCGTTTATGGCGGCCATCGCCGCCTCCATAAAACTCGTGGAACCGGGCGTGAGGATGAACCTCGCAACCGCTCTGGCGAAGATCCCTGATGAATCTGAGGCGGTTGAAGTGAGATAGGCTATCCCATCATCAATCGAGTCACAGCGTGACTTGATGAATATGCCATCTTCGTCTTGAGGGGGGCGTAATTCATCATAACGCAATTCAAGTGTCGCAAGAGAGGACAATTCTTCCATCGCGAGCATCGTGGCGAGTCCCATTGCAGAGTCCATTGCCGTCATGACAATTCCTGCATGAAGTGCTGGGCGGGATTGGCTTCGAGCGAATCGCGACTGGTAGGGCAGTTGAAGTACTGGTGTGTCATCGGAATCGACCGACGTTTCGGCATGGAGATCAACGTGAGCAGGTGATCGACCTCGAAACAGGTCTAGCAGTTCTGAGCTTTCCAAAATTTCTCCGAAACGATAGTAATGTTAGTTACTACTTTGAATATAGTAATAAACATTACTAATTGCTACCATTTTCCGATGAATTCAAATGATTCTTTAGCCACCATGATTCACGAGTTGAGTTTGCTCGTGTCCCGGGTGTTTAACCTTGAGACGAAAGACATCGGGCTAACGCGGACTCAGTGGATGGTTCTCTATCGACTTTATCTTGACGGAGAACAGTCGCAGTCTGAAATAGCCACAAAATTGTCTATTGCGAAGCAACCTCTTGGTAAAGTCATCGAGAAGTTGGAATCCGAGGGGTGGGTGAAACGAAAGCGAAATCCTCAGGACAAACGGGCTTATCGGGTATCGCTTACCGATAAGGTAACGCCGCTAGTGCCATCGCTCGCCAAAGCAGTTGGCAGCATTGACAGATTGAGTCTCAAGGGCATGAATCAATCCGATAGAGAGCAGCTGCTAACGCATCTTGAATTGGTTAGAGACAACCTGAAAAATGTTCTAAGCGGTTAAGACGAATAACCACCCTTTTTCCTTTTTCGACTATAGGAAAAGTATTCCCGACCCGACGGATTGCCTACCGTCCACTTCGGCTGATAAGAAGATGCCATGCACGGCATCATTGGCGCTTCTACCGATGCGTCGGACCGCACCTATCGGCTGGCCTTTGGGCCGAATCAGGGCAAGAAAGCCCTGACCTTACAGGCTGTGCCGTCGAAAGAGAATCGAATGAAGGTAAGTGAGCTGGTCAGTAAACAAGCGGATTTCTCACTACATGCAGGGGTGGCCTGTAAGTCCAATCACCTGGGCGGCCCCAGCGTAAGAAGCTTGAACGTCTCTGCAGGTATATCACGCGGCCTGCTATCGGAACGTGTCAACCTCATATGGACAGTCATTTCATAAATAACATCTATTTCACGTAGCCCGCTGCAGTCAGCGTCGGGAAGTTGACGCGATCGTCGATGATAGTGCCGTCATCACCGGGTGCGACAGGGTTTATTGCGACGCTTGTTGGCGGCATGGGTACCATCGGCCTGCCACGGACAAAACGCTCGGGGTTTCTGGCATAGCGCGCATCCAGTGCTCGTTGCTTGTCGTTCGCAACCTCACGATAACGCCCGGTAAATACCTGCTCGGGGGTGAACCCGGCCAGGCCGCTGTGATGGTGCTGGAAGTTGTACCAGGCGAAGTAATCTTCACACCAGTTGCGCGCATGGGCGGGATGATCAAATCGACCGGGGTAGTCCGGTTGGTACTTCTGCGTCTTGAACTGGCTTTCACTGAAGGCGTTGTCGTTACTCACCCGTGGCCTGCTATGGCTGCAGGTGACATCAAGGCCCCGCAATAGATCCAGATAGCCGTGGGCAATCATCGGTGAGCCGCGATCCTGGTGGATCGTGAGCTGTCCCCTGGTGATGCCGTAACGTGCCGTGGCCTCATCCATCAGTTGCCTGGACAGGGCGCTGTTCTCCTTCACCGAGACCATCCAGGCCACGACAAACCGGCTGAACAGATCGAGTACAACGTACAGCGACAGATAGATCCCCCGGCGCACGAGCGGCAGTTTCGTGATGTCCCAAGACCAGACTTCGTTAGGGGCAGTCGCTAACAAACGCGGGATGGCATGATGCTGCGCGGGCCTTTGATTACGCCGGTCACCAGTCTCTTGCACGCCTTTGAGAAGGCGATGCATCGTGCTCACGGAACACAGGTAGCGCTCTTGTTCCAGCAGGCGCTGGTACACCTCGGCAGGCGGTTGGTCGCAGTATGCCTCGCTGTGCAGCGTATCAATGACGGTAGTGCGTTCCTGTGGGCTCAAAGCCCGTGGTTGCACTGCATGCTGGCGCGAGCGATTGGGCGGTTCATCATTGGCAGCACGACGCTGACGCGCGTACACCGTACTGCGATTTAGGGCCAGTACCTGGCAGGCTCGTGTCATTGATAGCGTATCCGGCCGTTCTGCTATGGCAGTGCTCACAGCTCGCTCCCATTGCGTAAACGATCGAGCATCGCCAAGGCTTTTTTTTGGAGATCCAGGCAGTCGTTGGCAATACCAAGCTTGCGCGTCAACCGGCTGTTTTCCTTCTCGAGCTGCTCGATACGGCGCTGATCTGGTGTCTTTGACGGCAGCGGGCCAGGTGCGCTTTTACTCAATCCTGCAACGCCTTTCTCGGCATACTCCCGGCGCCAGTCAGACAACTGATTGCTATAGAGATTCTCCCGGCGCAACAACGCACCGAGCTCACCATATTTACACGCATCTGCTTCAGCGATAATGCGTAACTTGTACTCCGGCGTGAACTGGCGACGGGTACGTTTTTCCAGTGCGGGTTCCGGTGTAACCTGTGTACTGTTGGTCGGTTTTGGCATTTCATTACATCCTGGGTTGTCACCCTGAGTTCTATGTTATCCCAAACACGGAGTGTCTGGACTCAGGTTGACACACAGGGCAGCCACCAACTTATCCAGGCCGCACCTGCACACATCATCACCATACAACAGGTAAAAAGAATGCCCATAGCAAATCCTGCGGTTGCGGCGCCTGGCCCGGCGGTAGCACCCTCAGCGAGGCCATTGATCAGGTTGCCGGCCGGCTCAATGAATCGCACCACGAAGATGGCCAGGAAAGACAAACCAAGGCCAATTGGCGCCCCAAAAGAGAAGGCTGAATGGTTGGCTGCACGCACAACTTCGTCACTGCTGTTGCGAAGATGCAGGTAGAGCCAGACTGTCAGACTGACCAGGAGCACATAGCCGATCAGTGGCAACACCACACCCTCAGCCGGGTTGAAGCCCAGGAAAATCAGCCCGCAGATAAACATGAGCGTGGCAATGGTGCGCCGAACGTTCTGTGACAAACTCATGGTAAAGCTTCCTTGTTAAAGTGCAAAGTTAACTTGTCATCAAGTTCCAGCCGATGTCAACCCCGGAACCGGGGATCAGAGCACCCGGGGGCTGTGTTGGGGTCCGAGTAGGGCGCCAGTGTTGGGCGACGCTAGATTGACTGAACTTGATTCAAGGAAATGGCAGGAAACATGAGCAGAATCACAAAACGCATCACGTGATGCGTCTGCATGCTGCGAGTGGGCTGAACTGTCGAGTGGCTTTACACGTTTGTTGACGAACTTCGCTAAGTTGTTGATTTTAGGTGGTGGCGTGAATCTTGCTGTTGAGTTCCCCGAGCCCCAGAAACAGGTTTCCCGATGAAAAACACCTTCGTGAAGTCCCTTGTGCGCCACCTGCTGGTTCCCGTGCTGTTTGCTTCCGCCACCGCGTCTGCCGCGCCTGTGTACTACACCTTTGAGGGCGTCGTGAACTGGGGCCCGGCGGATGATCTGGGCATGATTGCAGGCAGTTCAAATGTCTTCGGCGCAGGCGATACCATATCGATGGTTTGGGAAGTCGACCTGGCACGCCCTGGTGAGGTGGTTGATCATGTAAACAGCACGATCAGCTACAACTCGACACAGGCCTACGCGCGACTCATCTCCGGTGCAATGCTGTCCCCCGCAGATGTCGGGCTTGGTCCGTTTGATATGCACAAGACCATATTCAACATTAGCGGCAGCGCCGCGACGAATGCAAACCTCGAAGATTATGCCTTCAACGATGGAAACAACCATCACTACTTCCAGGTCTGGAAAGCGGGCGCAACAGTGGCCGATTACACGGTGGGGGCGACGGGTTTCACGCTTTATGAAAGAGTGTTGAAGGACGGCGTTGCCACGCGCTACCAGGTCCTGAATACCCTGACGCTGACAAGCATCTCGTCAACGTCCCCTGTACCCTCGCCTGCAACCTGGCTGATCTTCTTGCTGGGTGCGCTCGGCGTTGCCGTCAGGTCGCATACGCACTGATTCTCCCTATCGCTTCGCGGGGCTCGGGCGTCAACACCTTAACTCTGCCTGCAATGCCAACGTCCGGAACTGTGGTGGGAATTGGCGACCTTATTGAAGTCACTGGCGCGGGATATTTCTTCGTACTTGCGACTGACGTATTCGCTGGTCTGGTTCGTTCCAACCTATTCGGAGTAGACTGATTGCGATAGACCTGACATCACTCCTAGGGAGACTCTGAGCAAATAGGCGCAACGCTGCGTGGCCTGAGGCGTGCCGGGGCAAGGCGCGCTCCGCCGCTAATGGCCGTAGCCCTTGGCAAGGGGCGCAACGCCGCAACGGTGCGCCTCAGGCCGCGCCCGTAGGGGCTTATAGAGAAGCCCAGGCTCTTTGTCGGCATCCCTTGACGTGTTCTCGACACGCCTGCGGAATGCCTTCGCGATCCTGAACTTCTCTGTAAGCCAGCGTTGAGCCTATTTGCTCAGAGTCTCCCCAGGCCAATTTTGTTGCCGATTCCTGTCGGGTTCGCTAAGTGGGATGTGAGAACAGGGGGCAAGCATGGAAAGCTTCAGGTTGGTCGGTTGGTGTTTATGCCTGTTCTTTTTGGGTAGCAGTGGCCAATATGTGGCCGCCAAAGACCTGTGCCATGGACCTTACCCATCCTACTGGCAGCATCCCACAAACCAGCCACCCGCGGGCGCGTCTCGTGAGTTTTCGCTCAGCCAGAATTATCCCGTCGATGAACCCGCCGATGAACGCCTGCCCTGGGACCACATCAACCCCTTTGAACCCGGTCTGATGCAGACAGAGCGTGACGCACGATCACTTCGATATCTGAGTGCACTGCTTGATTATGTACTTGAGGGAAATCTGCGTGGCAAAGACCCATCTGAGGACGACTTCAATCCGTGCATGAACGAAGTGCGGGATTGGTTTCACGTGCCCTGGATGGATAGAAATGCAAGTAAAGGTCGAGAGTATGTCCATGGTCTTACCCGCGAACTGGCCTCGGAAGCGGGCAAACTTTCTCCCGGACAGCAGGAGACGGAGAGTTCCTGGGCCGTCGCGATGTATAACGCGAAAGGTGGATACCAGATTGGCAAAATATTTGGCACCGATGGGACAGTAACAATTCCGGAAGATCACATTCTGTTTCCAGACGGGACCGTTGTGGTGAAGCTATTGTTCACGACAGCCAGGCCTGAATCGGTGCCTTACCTGCGCGGCGCACCGGAATGGACAGCCAATATTGCGCCTGCGTCCTGTCGTCGGGACGTTGTTTGCACGAGAGTAGAGTGCAAGCGAACCCTGCAGGTGATGAGGTTGCTGCAGATTGATGTGGCAACCGTGGATCGAAGGGCGCCGCGGCGCTGGGTCTTCGGCTCATACCTGTACAACGGCAGTGATAACAGGAACGGCTGGGATGCGTTGGTTCCACTTGGGCTCGGCTGGGGAAACGACCCTGGTGTGATGCGCCCGACGGGGCATGACCCTTCATCGCATGAACCGAAGTATCGCGGCCTCACGAACAAGGCCATGCTTGCCGAGTCCTCCACGTTTCCGGAAATGCGGCCGGCTTATCTGCGTAAAGACCTTGGCTGCGCGGGTAGATTGAATGGTCCTGCCGACAATCCGATCAGTTCATGCATCTCGTGCCATCAGACTGCCTCTGTTCCGCTGCGGTATGAAGAGAACGAACCCAGTACCTGTGCGGGTAATGATGAGGACCTCTCGACCGTCAGAACCGCGTATGTGCCCCTGGCAGATTTCCGCCAGCAGTGTCGGGACGATGAAGTTGATGCGATCTGGTTTCGCAACCTGGGCATTGGTGAGGCGGTCGACCATCCCGCCATCTGTAACGGACAATCCTGGATATCCCTTGATTACTCACTCCAGCTGACTGATGCCCTGGAAAACTATCTGATGCGTGACGATAACTTCTGTCAGATTGCTGAAGCGGTTTCTCCTCCGAACAGTCTCCTCGAAGGAGTAAACAGGGTGCGATCAGAACCCGCTCGGCTATCACGGGAGCGCTTCGAGTCCAAGCGGACCACGCCAGAGAATTAGAAGTGAAAACTGCCGACCGTTATTCTGACCCAGGCGCTACCGCGTTCTTGCGCCACGGAGATGGTCTTGCAAAGGTCGACAGGTACAGCGCTTCGACCCGGTTCCTGGCCCACTGGGTTTTTCGCAGGAACTTGAGTGAAGATTTGATGGTTGGATCATTCTTAAAACAGTTGATGTCGATTCTCTCAGCCAGGCCTTCCCAGCCATAGTGCTCGAGCAATCTCGTCAGCGCCGTCTCGAGCGTAATACCGTGCAGGGGATTGTTGGGCTGGTGCTTGCTCATTGTGCGACTCGGTCCTGTTACTTTGGGTTCGCCGGGCTTGTTGCCGCTTTAATGCTTCTGATCTCCGACTCGATCAGCTCTAGGAATGGTTTGCCAAAACGGCGTTTGTCCCGGTAGTCGCTCCTGACAAAGCAGTAACTGTTGTCTTGTCTTCTTTTGCAGATGGACCGCGTCGGGGCATTTTGTACCATGAGTTGGCTAAAGTCTGTAAATTGATTGGTTGCGTTCTGTATGTCCGTGACTCGGTTGGACAAGCTGTCCTGTGCCATTTGAATCGCAAGATAAATCATCGGGCCGACAAGAGCGAGCGCTCCCGGTAATTCTGCTATGGCACGAATCGCAACCCGGTTCACTACGGTCTTTCCCCTTATCGAACATCAGCTTTATAGCAGTTGCGTGCTGCTTGTGAATACAATGTGGCGACTGGCGAACCCGGTCAGGCACGCTGTAAAGACGACCATTCCTGTAAGCGATTGGCCAGTGCCTATGCAGCGATCTATGATGAATGTGAGCCAGGTTTGGCCGTTGGGCGTTCGAAACAGTTTGGGTGAAATGGGAACTTGAGGATGGGACAGTATGCTGCGGAACAGTCGGAAATGGGGTCGTCGGCAGTTTTTGGCAACCGCCGGGGCGATTGTCGGCGCATTGGCCGTCAACCGATCTGTCCGGGCAAGGCAGAGCAGCATGTCTGATTTCAGCCTGGTTACAGGCATACTTGAAGCCGCCGTTGAGCGCGGATCTGTACCCTGGGCGGCACTGCTGGTCACGCAGGGTGGTCAGGACCTCTATGCGCATGCCGTGGGAACAGATCTGGATCATGTTGATGTCCTGCGGTCTGCTACCAAGATCGCAACGGTCACCGCGCTGATGAGACTTGTCGATCGCAATTTGATTTCGCTGGACGACCCTGCATCGCGCTACATTCCGTCTTTTGCCGGGGAAAAGCGGGACATCAGCGTCCGGCATCTGCTGTCGATGAATTCTGGCTTGCCGTGGAACTGTCCAGCTTTCTCTGATGAGATGCCGCTCTCCGAAGCTGCAGACGTGATTGCAAAGCAACCCCTGTCTGCAGCGCCAGGTGCCCGGTTCATCTATGGCAACCTTGGGCTGACGGTTGCCGGGCGTGTCGCTGAAGTGGTCTCCGGACAAACCTGGGATCAGTATTTCAAGGAAGCAGTCGCTGATCCGTTGGGCATGAAATTCACCTACAGTCCATTGGCGACCGGCCGGCTTGGCGGTGGTGGCCGAACAAACCTCTTCGGCTATGACAAACTCCTGAAAATGCACCTTGCCGGCGGTGTGCATGAGGGGGATCAGTTTCTCTCCGCTTCACTGGTCGAAAGTATGCAGCAGCCTAATGGTTCAGCATTCAAGAACCCCATCAAGGAAACGCCGTTTTTTGGTTACGGTATGGGCTGGTGGTTTGATGTGGTGGATAACCAGGGCAGGCCGCTGGTCATAAGCGATGCCGGGACATGGGGGGCCTATCCGTGGATTGATCGGCAGAGGCGCTACGCTGCCTTCCTGTTTGTTCGCAGCACTCTTGCTGCAGGCTCGGCAATCGTCCACGAAGTGCGCCCTGTGATCGAAAAGATACTTGAAGACACGCATCGCGGATGACAGCCGGCGGACCCGTTGGCGATAAGGGAAGCCTGGGAGGCGATCGAACCCAGGGCACTTGCGCTGTTTGCCGCTACCGATCAGACAATGTTGCTACCTGGCATTGCCCGTCACCTGAAGTACAAGAATTCGGCCTTTTGTGCGCGGCTGATCGAAATGTACCTGGGGATCAAGACGGTGGTAAGACCGGGTGGATGTGTCACCCACTGATGTGTGCCAGGAGCCCCGGTTCGGCCGGTCAGTCAGTCTTCCAGGATAGATCTGCCATCGCGGATATAGGGCATCCAGTCATTTACCGGTGAGAAATAACGCTTGCCATCGCTGCCAGCCGTGCCAAGGTCAATGGTGCCCGCGGTCGCAAAGTGCCAGACCATGGCAGCACGCAGGGTATTGCTGACGTTGTCTGTCGAGCGATGCATCAGGTGGCTGTCAAACACCATCAGGTCGCCGGGCTCAAGCAGGCAGGGTTTGCTTGCACGCATATCATGGTCGACAATTTCAACATAGCCAATATTGGCGCCCGGGCGCTGGTCCGGAATATGTGTATGCACAGGTTCAGCCTGGCTGCCTGGCAGGATATGCAGACAGCCGTTTTCCAGCGTGGCCCTGGTGACGGCCAGCCACAGGGCGGCGACAGGGCGGGCTGGTTCAAACGGGAAATAGTGGGAATCCTGGTGCCAGGGTTGGCCCCAGGCACCGGGGTTCTTGAAAATGAACTGTGACAGGAAACAGTCCACGTCCGGACCTATAGCCGCGATTAGAATGTCACAAACGCGAGGGTCGGCCAGGAACTGTTGAAAAACCGGTCGACGATGCAGTTTAAAAATCTTCGAGACCCGATCTTCCGGTCGGGCACCCTCAAAGCCCGGTTGCGATTCCGGCGCCACGTAGCAGGGGGCAACGTTCTTGCCGGCGGCAGCATCTCTCGCGATGGCAACCACATCATCAAGCATGCGGTTGCCCGTTTCCTGTGTAGTAAAACCCGGAAACAGCCGGTAGCCCGGTTGACCGGCCTCGCGTAGCACCCTGGGTAGTGATTGCAGTGAATTCTTGTCCATGATTCCCCCTTGTCCACCCCGTATGTTATCCGCGCCGGTCCACCCGGGAAACCCGAAATCGGGTCGATGGTCCGGATGCGCCCTGGTATTGCAGTAGCTGTACAATTTGCCTGACAGCCGCCCTGCGCTGGATTAACATGCAGCAGGTAGACACCGGTTACAGTGAGTTCATATCATGAAAAAGAACGTGGGTAGCATTGATCGTGGAATCCGTGCGCTGGCGGGTTTAGGGCTTGTCGCTGTCTTTGCCCTTGGCATCGCAACCGGCGTCGCCGGTATTGCCGCAGTGGTTGTAGGTGTCGTGTTGCTTGGCACGGCTGCCATCGGCTGGTGTCCGCCCTACGCGTTACTGGGGATCAGCACCTGCAAAGTCGACAGCTAACACAGGGCCTCTTTACCTGGGAATCCTGTCCGGAAACGCGATCACGAAGCAGGTATGGGTAAATATTCCGGGCGTCCCCTGATTGCTCCGGTTGTCAGCGGCGGGTCTTTTGTGCCGCCCGCTATACCGTCAGAACCGGAGTGACGTCTAACAGCCACTCGCGGACCCTTGGCTCCAGGTGAGGTGAGAGTTTGTCCCTGACCTCAGCGTGGTAATGGTTGAGCCAGGCAGCTTCTTCCTGGGTGAGGAGGGATCGGTCGATAAGCCTGTGGTCGAAGGGCGCAAAGGTAATAGTTTCGAACGCGAGATAACCATCCTCGCGTTCCACGACAACCATCAGGTTCTCGCAGCGGATACCATATTCGCCTGCCTTGTAGTAGCCGGGTTCGTTCGAAAGCACCATGCCCGGGCGAAGATCGCAGGAACGAATGCTGGTCTTGCCGATACGTTGCGGGCCCTCGTGTACGCTCAGGAAACAACCCACGCCGTGGCCGGTACCATGGTCGTAGTCACGTCCCACCGCCCACAGGAATTGCCGGGCCAGCGCATCAAGTTGTACCCCGGTAGTGCCTTTTGGAAACACGGCCCGGGCCAGGGCAATGTGACCCTTGAGGACACGCGTAAACATCTCACGTTGCTCGCTGGTTGGCTCACCAATGGCCTCGGTGCGTGTGATATCGGTTGTTCCGTCCAGGTACTGCCCCCCTGAGTCCACCAGGTAGAGCATGCCGGGCGCGGTAACCGCTGGGGTCCCGTTGGTGTGACGATAGTGGGGCATGGCTGCATTGGCACCGGCGGCCGAAATTGTATCGAATGACGAGTCAGCCAGGTCAGCATCGCTGGAACGGAACTGTTCCAGCCGGTCTGCCAGGTCTGCCTCGTTGTGGAAGCGCCCGGCATTCACTTCGCCGTGCAGCCAGTGCAGGAACCGACTCACGGCCGCGCCGTCGCGAATGTGGCAGCTTCGCATCCCCGTTAGCTCTGCCGTGTTCTTGCAAGCCTTGATAGGTTGAACCGGATCTTCGCCTGTGACCACCTCGGCTTTGCCTTTTGCAGCGGCACCCAGGCAGAACGCGTTGGTGTTCATCTCGTCAATCAGCAGACGGGTACCGGCAGGCAGGGACTCGAGGTGTTGCCGAAGCTTCGATTCCTCAATCACTCTCACGTCGTCTCCGACGTGTGCGGGGAAACCGTTGGGTAGTTTGCGGGGGTCGGTGAACAATTCGAGCTGACCATCCACATGCAGGATGGCCGCGCCCTGGAGCACGGGCAGGTGTGGTACGTCAGCACCGCGTATATTCAACAGCCAGGCGATGTTGTCGAGTTGGAATACCAGGTGGGCATTGGCACCCGCTTTATCGAGCGCAAGCCCAATACGCGTACGCTTGCTCTTGCTGTCTTCTCCGGTGAGTCGGGCTGGCATTAACCTGACCTGGGACACCGCGGGCAGAGGACGATCTGTCCAGATTGTATCAATCGGGTTGGGATCTACATCAACCAGGGTGATCTTGTGTGGGGCCAACGCCTGCGTCATCTTCTGAAACTCCCGGGCACTGATCGTCTTTGGGTCAATGCCAACGCGGGCGCCTGCTGGCAGGTGTTCACTAATCCAGGTTGAAGTTTCCTGGGTCACTGAGTGGCAGTATTCAAAGATTTCTGCAGGAGCCTGGCTGCGTACCTGCACCGTGTAACGCCCGTCGACGAAAATTGCAGCGCTTTCCCGCGCAACAATTGCGAGCCCGGCGGAACCCGTAAAGCCGCTAATGAACGCCAGGCGCTCGTTGTGGGCAGGCACGTACTCGCCAAGGTATTCATCAGAACGCGGCACAATAAAAGCCTGCAGTGAGTTGTGTTCCAGGTGAGCACGCAATTGCGCGATTCGCCGCTTGATCGACATGTCAGGGGTACCTCAATTGGGTCGGGTCGGTAAACGGGGTCAATTACTTGGTTGCGTCAGGTCAGTGCCCTGCGCCGCCGTCCCCCGCCCAGTATGATGTTGATGAGATTTCCAATCAATTGGGAACTGGGCTGGACCCAAAGTCCCGGGCTGGAAGAGCGCCCATGGGCCAGAGCGCCCATGGGCCACACTCCGTATCCTTTCCCGCAAGCATTGGGCAAAAAGCTGACCTGGTTCACCGACGATTTCCTGCAGGCGAGTAATCCTGCTGAAGGTGTTTGTCTCCGTTTCACACCGTTTCACAGCTCGGTCGTTTTTGGCATGGGTATGATGGCCAAGCTACAGGCTTTGCTCCAGCAAGGGCAGAATCTCGTCGCGTTTGCCGCGACTGACCGGGATCTGGCTGCCGTCCTTCATACAGACGAAGTAGTTCCGGCCTTCACGCCCCACAGTATCGATGAAGTCAGTGTTGACGACATGTGAGCGATGGACCTGGATAAAGTTGTCCGGAAGTTGCTCCAGCACTTCTTTGAGCGGTATGCCGACGTCGCTCTTCGCCCAGGTGCACCCATCATCACGGCGGTGGTAAAGATAGCAGTAGTGATCGTCGACAGAAATGTGGCTGAGATCGGTGGTGGACAGGATCAGTGGCTTTCGCGGCGTCGTGAAGTCGAGCAGCTTCCCGGTCGAGCCTTTTTCTTCCAGGGGCGCTCTTGTCTTGAGTGACTGGTTGATTCGTCGTAGTTGCAGAAGCGCGTTCTGGTAGCTCTGCTTCTGGTAGACCTCGACGAACACGTAGGTGATCAACGCCCAGACCGGTATGAGCCGCAAGTAATGTTCCAGTGAACTGACGCTTTCGATGTCTTGGTGCATGACCAGGCGAGGATTATCCCCAAATGGCACGTAGGCGAAAAAGCCAAGGTTGTAGCCAATAAAACTGAATGCCCACACCTGCCAGACACGTAGAGTGTTCACACCTGCGCCGTTGTTGAGGTAGAAGAGCACCGCGGCGAGCAGGCCGAAGCTGGCCAGGTAAGTCGTCGCCACGATCAATGCGTGAACAATAATGTCCCACCAGGATTGAGCGCTGGGCATGAACTGGTGGATCACGACCACGAACAGGAACGTGACACCGAAGACCAGCGACAACAAGTGGAACTGGCGTTCGGCAGAAAGATCTGCCGGAAGGTGCTCAAGCATGTAGTCAACAAATCGCATGTCGCCATTCTAGGCGAGAGTCTGGAAGAATGCGTGCCCGCCCACGAACTCTGCGGCCCATTCGCGAAGGACTGTCGAATCCGTTGCCCATCGGCGAACTTTATTGCCTGCTTGCGCACATCTGATTGGCGCGGATCATTTTTCACGTCAGATTGGATGCATTACTGGTGAAGCCCTGGGGCCTGTGATGACTGAATACAAAGCTGTGCAACCTGTTGATTCGTTGAGTGAAAATCGCCCTGGACAGGGCCGTGGGGCAAGTCGGGTCGCCACTGGCTCAATCTGGTTGATGTACACCCTGATTGTCCTCGAGATCCTCTTCATGGTGTCGCCATTCGGTCTCTATTACTACTCCGCGTACAGCATCCCATTGAATGCGCTTGCCGCAAATCCGTCGAAGGGTTGGCTCGTGCAACATATCCTGCCTCACTTTGCATACCATACCAGCACCCTGGCACACATCCTGATCGGTATCAGTTGGCCGTTGATGCTGATCGGGCTTGGGATATTCCTGGTCGGCTTTGCCCAGATATATTGGGCCAAATTCACGGGCAAAGGTGCTGTCGCCGTAGGCCTCTATCGGTATGTTCGCCATCCGCAGTATGTTGCGCTTGGGATTGTCGGCCTGGGCGCAACCTTGTACTGGTCCCGGTTTCTGGTTGTGATCGCTTATATCACCATGCTCTATCTCTATGGCTGGCTTGCGCGTTTCGAGGAGACACGATGTCTACAAAAATTTGGTGAGCCTTATGCAAATTATCTTCGCCATACCAGCCGCTTCTTCCCGGGGATCGGTACAGGCTCGACCCCAGCCGCCGGCTCGCTGACTCGAAGTATCGTATGGGTAGTGGCATGGGTCTTGACCCTTGCCGTATCGGTCTCAATTGGCTTTCTTTTGAAACAGCATGTCATTGACGCTATGGCCAGGGTGGAAGGTAGTAATTCCGTTCTGGTTGCACTTGCTCCGGTAGATAACCTCTCTCACTACAATTCGCTTCTTGTCTCTGACCCGATGATCCGGGAGGCGATGGCGGGGCTGGACGGGCCGAACATCACCTACCTCGCCCCGATGACCTGGTCGATTCCGGAGCTGGGACTCTCACCTGTCCCTGGCTATGAGACCAACGCCCGGGACGAACTGCGTCATCCGACGCAGCACGGCAACAGCCTTGATTTCGACCCGAGTCACATGCGCCTGCTGGTGACAAAGGCAGAAGGTGTTCGTGCGGGAGATGACATCCTGATGGAAGCCCTTGCAGTTACGCCTTTGCTTGAAATCACTGTTATCGACGGCGTGGTCAACGCGATCGACGATAAGCCACATGAAAGCTATTGGGACGGCATTCCGGTGCCGGTTTACTAGGGAGTTACCAGAAATGAGCAAACCACTTCCACCCGTCACTTTTGTTGTTTGCATTGTCTTTGCCGGAGTGATCTACGCGTTGATCCCCGGCCCGCGGATCATTCCCTTCCCGATTAACCTGGGCGGGACACTCCCAATCGTGGCTGGGATATACCTCCTGATCGCGGGAAGCCAGCTTTTCAGCCGCGCGAATACGAATATCAATACCTTCCTGAAGCCTGACAAACTGGTGACAACCGGTGTTTTCAGGTTCTCGAGAAACCCGATGTACCTCGGATTTGTCGTCACCCTGGCCGGTGTCTGCACGGTGATGGGATTTCTGGCCCCTTTCAGTGCGGTTATCGTTTTTTTCCTGGTCTGCCAGTTCTGGTATATCCCGCTCGAAGAACGCAACTGCCAGGACGTCTTCGGCGAGGCGTATGCGGCCTATTCCAGGCGAACCCGTCGATGGCTGGGCTAACCCAGCCTGGACCTGGCTCAAGCACACGGGCGAACATCGCGTCTAATGTACCTGCGTGTACCGGCGAGCCACACATCCAATGTGCTCCTGCAAGCATTGAGCATGAGCTGTACCGGATTATCGGTAGTTTCCTACAGTCGAGTAATCCTGTTGAACGTGTGTGTCTCCGTTCGGTCCGTTCAGTCTCTCCGTTCAGTGACGTGACCTGTCGCCGGACGAGGACGACGTCAAGAATGCTATCGACGGCGCTTCTATAACCTACCATCTCACCTTCGGCCCGAATGCGGGGCTGCGCGCTCCGACGAAGGCATTGACGCATGAAGACCATGCCGGTGAAACAAAGATTATTTGACGCTGACGCCCTCCTGGTGGTGTCGCACTCGCAATCAGTCCGGCAATCGAGAATCTTTTGCGCACTTTTTCGACCAGACGACAGGCCCCGCCCGGCGCTGCCGCTTTCATACCTTACCGCCGGCCCGGCAAATTGCCTTGACGACTCTCGACCAACGCCACGTCAAGTCGTTTACTCGCCCGAAACCCTCAATCAACGTGGACCTCGACCCAGCAAAGGGGGCAAGATCGATGCCAAGCCCGACCGGGTTGTAGCAAATGCTCAATTGACCCTGTACGCAACCTGCAGACGATCCGTGGAATGCCATCTAAAGCTCCTGATAACAACTTCCGTTTCGCCTTCTTCTTACAGGGATTATTCGTCCAGACGGCCGTGTGAGGTCGTCATATAGCGGTCGAAAAAGAACCGGATAAAAGGAAGGACATGTCTGCCCGCATGGGCTCTAATGCCGTTCTTGTCATGGCAACAAGATCCTTTTACCCTGACAGTCGAATAAATTTTTCTATGACCCAGGGAAAACTGGCGCACATCTGTCTGTGGTTAAAAGAGGAGCGTTCTTAAGTAAATAGGGAAACTGGTATGAGCGACCGTACGCTGACGATGGCCTTCCTTGATTTCAAGGAAGGACTTAACCGTATTGTGCGCCAGATAGTGGACAATCCGGTGGATGTAGAGGACATCGTACATGAAGCGTACGTACGATCGCTGGTGGCCAGCCGCAAGGAACACATAGATTGCCCCAAGGCATTTATTGCCCGGTCCGCCCGCAATCTTGCGCTGAACCACATCGCCAGCGCCCACAACCTGCGTAACGAGAGCATTGGCGAGCGGGAATTCGCAGATGAGTCAACCTGCGAAAGCAGCATCGAAGACCAGCTTGATGCGGAGCGAAACCTGCATGCCTATCGCCTTGCGATAGAACAGTTGCCGCTTCAGTGTCGACGCGTTTACACGCTGAAACAGGTCTACGGCCTGTCGCAGAAGGAAATTGCCTCTCGTCTCCACATCAGCGAGAAAACCGTGGAATACCACATATCGAAGGGCCTTCTGCACTGTCGACGTTTTCTAAAAGAGTTACAGACGGCTGGAAAGGCTGGAGCATCACGATCATGAGTAAGGTACTGAAGTTCCCTGAGTCTGAAAAAATTGAGGAAATCGCCTGTGCATGGGTTGCCCGTCTGGATGCCGGCAACCTGTCCGAAGCGGAAACACGTTCGCTCGAGGGCTGGATTGCAGCTGATCCGCGACACGAGGATGCGTTGCTTGCAGCGGCGACGCTTTTTGACCAGATGACGGTTGTGTCTTCGCTGAACAAGATTCTGCCACTGGACGAGGTTGCCATGGCTGATAGGGTGCCGGCAAATCGTTGGCAAGGCAGCACCTTGACAAAGGTGGGAATCGCTGCGGCATTGATGCTTGTCGCTCTCCTGTTCACTCTGAACAGAGGCGAAAATCCTGTGCCTGAACTCACCGACGTCTTTCGCACGGAAGTAGGTGAGCTCCGGAAAGTAGCACTTGTAGATAGCACACAGGTTACGATGAACAGCGCTTCTGTGATGTTGGTTCACTTCTCTGACCGACAGCGTCGGGTCACTCTGCAGGAGGGTGAAGCCTTGTTTGAGGTGGCGCACGATGCCACGCGCAGGTTTGTGGTTGAGGCCAATGGAAATGAGATCCACGCTATAGGTACAGCGTTTAATGTCAGCCTTGCCGGCACCGGAACTGAAATTACTGTGACTGAAGGTGTGGTGGAAATCATTTCGATTTCAGATCTGACGCCGTCACAGCTGAGGAATGGTGCATCACCTGCAGGTTCGTTGGTGTCGGACAAAGGGAGAAAACAAAACTTCCTGGTGGCGGGTGAAGCCATGACGATAAATGACGCAGCAATAGACACCCGCACGGTGGATGAAGCGACAATCGATGCGAAACTCAGCTGGCAGCGAGGCCAGTTGGTGTTTCGAGGGGAGTCCCTTGAGTATGTGGTGGCACAGGTGAGTCGCTACAGTACGCGTTCCCTGATCATTACTGATGATGACATTCGCGCCATTCCAATCGGGGGTGTTTTTGAAACAGGTGACATTGATAACCTCGTTGATGTGCTGGAGAAGAGCCTTGATATTGATGTGCAAAGACGTGCTGACGGTAACTTCTACCTGTCTCGAAAAACGGCGGTTGACGAGTAGATGGCCGCTTACACTGTCTGTCCATTCGGAATTCTTTTTGTTAAACAGCTTAATCATCATCGTTTAACCTAGGGAATCTTCATGCCTTTCTGTCTATACGAGCAGAGGCGACAAATGGGAGTGAGCATCACCTACCTTTTGGTGATGATCATTTTGCTGGGGTTCTCCCGCAGCACCCTGGCAAACTCGTTTGAATTTTCTATTCATGCAGGTTCTGCTGACGTCGCTCTCAACGAGTACGCTCGTGTGACCGGAAGAAAGTTGCTGTTTAGATTTGATGTGATTAGCCGGTATCGAACCAACGAGGTTGTTGGGCGATACGATGAAGACCAGGCACTGGCAGAACTCATCAAAGACAGCGGACTCGTGGCCTCTTTCAGTGACAAGGGCAACCTCATCATAAAAACAGAACGGCCCGAGGGAGTTCCAGCTATGGGTAAGAAGATACAGGTCACAGATGGAAAAATAGGTTGGTTTGGCAGGGTGGTAGCGGCGCTTGCCGGTGGGCTTTTGTCCACGAGCGCCATCGCGGAAGGTGCGTCCGGTGCCGGTGTGATGGAAGAGGTTGTTGTCATCGGTTCTTACATTAAGCGCGATAGCTTTAACAGTGCAGCACCCATCACTGTGATTGATGCTGAATCAATTGCAGAGTCCGGCGCTATTCAGATTGGCGACCTTGTTGCTGATGCAAGCTTTAACTATGGCTCTGACAACGTCAGGAACGGGCTCAGTGGCGCAGATGGTGTTTCAACCGCCTTCGATTTACGTGGTCTGGGCCCAAAAGCGACGCTTAATTTGCTGGACGGAAGACGGCGCGTTGACAACGACGTTAACTCAATCTATCCATCTGTGGCGATAAAACGCATCGAGATACTCCGCGACGGCGGGTCCGCTTTGTATGGCACGGATGCTGTTTCCGGGGTGGTCAATTTCATACCAGTTAAAATCTATGATGGTCTGAAATTTGGTGCCAGTTTCGATGGTGATAGTCGTGGTACCTCTGACCAGAAGAAACTCGAAGTGCTTGGTGGCTTCAGCTCAGACAGGGTCACGCTGGTGACAGCCGCGGAGTATGAGGATCGCGGGCGAATTCCATGGTATGAACGCCCGGAGTATCTACGTGCCGGGTTTACCTTGTCCGGCTTTGGCAATCCGGGTAATTTCCGTGTACCAACCCGGGACGAATTTGGCGTGCTGACCGGTACCAGCGTTGTTAAACGCGATCCGGGATGTGGTACAGACGGATCGGCAACTGATCAGGGCGCCCAGTTCAACAACACGAGCGGCTTTATTGGTCCGTTTGGCGATTGTCAGCTGGCCTATGGTTCGACCTGGGATTCCCAGAGCGCGCGTGAGTACCTGGGCACATACTTCAACCTGGGAGTGGTGATCAACGATCACGTGCGGTTTGAACTACAGAGCCTGTACAGCAAGACAAAGTCATCCATCAGGATCACAGCATCTTCCTCAGGGGGTAACGTCAGCCTGCTTCCAGTCATTGTTGGTGAAAACCCGTTCAACCCGTTCCCGGCAGTAGATGCGAACGGTAATGCGGTGCTTGCCCAGGATCTTGATGGCGACAACCTGCCCGACCGGGATGCCAATGGCGTGGTTATTCTTGATCCAGCCGGTATCCCGTTTAATGAAGATGTATCTTTCGGCAACTGGCGACCCTTTGGCAAAACGGGTACCAGGCCAGATGGTGTCGCAGAGGACTATGCGGCTGTGAGTCCGGCGTTAGGGCCAGAGAAAATCTCGCTGACAGCTTCGCTTGAGTTTGATATCCCCGGTACCAGTTGGACGGGCTCCACAGCGGTGTCCTTTCAGCAAAAGGATGACAAAGAAGGGTTCTTCTACGCGGATTCGACTTCACGCTTGCAGGATGCATTGGTTGGTCGGGGTGGGCCCGGGGGGGACGAATACTTCAACCCCTTTTATTCCGCTGATCCTGCACAGCAGAATTCTCAATCGGTGGTTAATTTTATCCGGCAACGGCCTGCGGCAACAGAATTGATGGACAGGCTTCGGTTAGTTGACTTCGTTATGGCAGGAGACTTGTTTAAATTGCCTGCCGGTGTTGTGGGCGTGGCTGTTGGTGGCCAGTATCGGCAGGAACTCTCGCAATCAACGCCAGCGGAAATTTTCCGTTTGGGGGATGCCTGGGGTGCAGCCATTGCACCAACACAATACCAACGGTCAGTCAAAGCTGTCTTTGGTGAATTGGCGGTACCTGTTCTGGACAACATGGAAATGCAACTGGCGGTTCGATACGAGGATTCAGGCAATGGCCTGAGTTCTACCGATCCGAAAATCGCGTTCCTGTATCATCCACTGGACCCGCTCTCGCTCAGGGCATCCTGGGGTACTGCCTTTATCGCGCCTGATGGCGATCAACTGGCAGGCCCGATCAACTGTTTCCTGGGGCCCGTGCAGGACAAGATTCTTGGCTCAAGTTCCTCCTTTACGTCGGTCTGTGTTGGCGGGAATCCCGACCTTGAACCAGAGAGCGCTGATGTGTGGAACCTTGGCTTCACCTGGAATATCAGTCCTGGCCTGACCTTGGGTATGGATTACCTGAACATCGACTTTCGTGACCGTCTGGTTTTTACCAGTGCGCAGGACATCATCAATCTGGATGAAGCCAGGATGAATGGCGCGGGTGTCTCGGGTGCGGACTGGATTGCATCGGGTCAGTCCGATGCAAGAATTGTCCGTTCGACATTCGACAACAGTATCGTTCAGGTTAACTCGGGCGTTTCCAACGCAACTGAGATGACTTATTCGTCGGTAGATCTGTCGGTGGACTATAACTTCTCCCTCAAAACATTAGGCGCTTTCACGGTTAGCCTGGATGTGTCCTACATCAACGACTACACCTACCAGCTATTGCCGGTCTCTGCTCGCGTGCAAGGTGCAGGCAAGCAGAATGATGGTACCGGCGCTGTACCGCCATTGCCCAGAGTCAAGAGCAATGCTGGAGTGTCCTGGACAAAAGGCAATCATGCGGCGAACGTCCGGTTCAACCACAAAAGCGCGGTAAAGTACGACTCGATTGTTGCTGGCCTGGCCGGGTTTTATGGTCTCTCTGCATTTGTACCGGATGAGATTGGTGATTGGGTGCAGACTGATCTGCAATATCGGTTGACGCTCTCTGATCTGGTGCCCTTTGGCAGCGACTCAGAAACAGTGTTCACGGTGGGCATACTGAATGCTTTTGACGAAATGGCGCAGCCTATCTTCCATCTTGGTGGTTATGAAGCGCGTCTGCAAAGTCCAATTGGCCGGCAGTTTTACCTGCGGTTAACGCACGATTTTTAACCGGCACATAAGCAACAGAGGGTGTCTGATGATTCATGGGTATCAGAATAAATTGAGGCTGCTTGCTGGCCTCATCCTCTGTTGCACACAGGTGGTGGCAGCACCTCCAGCATTGCCTGTAGAAGAAGCTTCTGTCTGGCACATCGGTGTACGCACGCTGCCACCCCCGGCTGGTGCCAGTGAAGTGGTGCGTGCGTCCATTGCCGGTTCCCAGCAACCAGACGTTGCGGCGCGTAAACTGGCGACACCAACATCAGTAACTGACTGGAACGCCTTAATCAAGGGGCGGGAAGCATCCAGTATTGAGCTGCCTGAACTGGACAGAATGTTTAACGTTACAACCCAGGTTGCCAATATTGGTGGTGTGAAGGTTTATCGAGTTAACCCTAATGAGGTTGCAGCGGTACACAAAAATCACTTGTTCATCTATCTGCACGGGGGTGCCTACGTCTTTGGCGGTGGCACCAGCGGTTTGACTGAGGCCGCGCGCATCGCGTCAACCTCTGGTATTGCGGTTGTTTCGGTGGATTACGCCATGCCGCCGAAAGATCCATTTCCCGCGGCAGTTGATGAAGTGATAACGGTGTATCGGGAATTGCTGAAGACTGTTGCACCAGGCGCCATGGCAATTGGCGGCACTTCAGCCGGCGGCGGCCTGGCCCTGGCATCAGTTCACAGGATGAAGCAGTTAAGATTACCGCATGTGGGCGCCATCTATGCTGGTACCCCCTGGGCCGATCTGACCAGGACGGGTGATTCGCTGCTGATCAATGAAGGTATTGATCGCGTGCTGGTGACCTATGATGCAATGTTGGGTGCCGCAGCAAGGCTCTATGCAAACGGGCACGATATGCACGATCCACTGTTGTCACCGGTTTATGGTGACTTCTCTGGCTTTCCGCCAACCTATCTGGTTACCGGAACAAGAGACATGTTCCTCAGTGACACGGCAAGAACACATCGCCAATTGCGTGCGGCTGGCGTCCTTGCAGACCTGAACGTATACGAGGGACTGTCACACGCGGGATACGCTTTTATGCCTGATTCCCCCGAGTCAAAGCAGGTCTACACTGAACTCAGTGCGTTTCTCGCCTTGCACCTGCAGGGTGATTCCGATTGAGTGTAAAAACACGTCGCGTGTGGTGTGCAAACCTCCCCATTTTGGGCTCATGTCCCGGGGGAACAGCACCCCGATCCCATAGCGTCTTATGATACCCATGATCACGCTGATGCAGCCCGTCCATATACATCGATATATTCTGACAGGTGAAACTTATTCCAGAAAATCCCAAAGGGAGTTCTGCCTTGAGCAACAGGCCAATGAAATTCTGTCTGTGATTGTTGATCAGCACAGAGCTGACAACAATGGTTTTATGGGAACAAAGTCATCAGCACGCCGCACCTCGACAGTAGCGAGGCCAGGGCAACCGTGTTTGAAAACACCTGGGTTTCAAATCCTGTTTGCATGTCGAACAGATCTACCATCATGACCGGTCGTATGCCCAGTGCCCATGGCGGTGTTCTCAATGACAGATCTCTCGACTGGGGAGCGAATACCTTTGTTAAAGGATTTCGCAAGTCCGGCTACAGAACGGGCCTTATAGGCAAATCACATCCTGAGCACGGCATGAGTAAGAGCGTGATTGTGGCGTCTCCGGGTGAGCCCTCCGGCTATCTGCCCTTTCCAGCCGGATGGGACGAAGCAGAAGATTATGAACGCTATCTGGATTCTCTGCCCCATGCCCCTGATGATTTGTATGGCTCTTATCATATTGAACTGAGCCTTGATCATGGTGCGAGAGCTACCGACCATCATCTGCTATGGGCGATGAAAAAGGGAGCTATAGGAGAAGATCTGCTCATAGATATGGATGGGGATTGTCCTGGTACTGATAGATCTACTCACAGCAGGAGGATCTATAGGCCACCCTACGACGAAGCAAAACATTCCACGACATTAGTAGCCGAACGTACTTTCAGCTTTGTTGAAAAAGCAAAACTACAGGGCAAACCCTGGCTTAGCTCGTGTTCTTTCCCTGATGCCCATCATCCCATGACGCCCCCCGCAAGTGGTTTGATATGTACAAGCCTGAAGATATGAAGCTTTCAGAAAGCGGGCATGACCCCTTGCCCAATGCCCCCGGCCATCTGCAGCTATTCTCCCAGATTCGTCCGAGGTATCAGCGGAACGGGGTGTGCCCTCTGGCTTTGGTAGTGATGAGTTACTTGCCCAGGCGATGGCCGCAACCTATGGCATGGTCAGTATGATTGATGATGGGGTGGTTCGGATATTACCCAGACTGGATGAACCTGGCGTAAGAAAGAACATCATTTGTTTTCTTGGAATCACTGCAATTCATCATTATGTCCCCGCACTACTGTTTGATGGCACTGGCATAGCGTAACGGTGAAACCTCAATATATAGAAATCAAGCTGGGTCTTATTTTAGGACCTATCAAAACAAGGGGCTGATATGAGTTACGAACACCCATCTAAAGAACCATTTGAAGGCCGCATCGGTAAAACCGTTGGCGAATCTTCACCCTGGTGGCCTGAAACGAATCTCGCCAAGGATTCACCTAATATTGTGCTGGTGGTGCTGGATGATACCGGGTTCTCACATTTTGGCTGTTATGGGTCCAATATTGATACACCGAATATTGATAGCCTGGCAGCAGACGGCCTTCAGTTCACGGGTTTTCACACAACCGCACTATGTTCCTCAACCAGGGCCAGTTTGCTGACAGGACGGAACCATCATGCGGTTGGGATGCGCTCGATTTCCAATATGGATACCGGGTACCCGAATATGCGCGGCGCAGTAACACGATCTGCCGCCACCATTGCAGAAATTCTCAGAGATCAGGGTTATGGTACCTACTGTGCTGGTAAGTGGCACCTGGCACCCATGCTCGAGTGTACTGCCGCTGGGCCTTTGCACAATTGGCCTTTGCAGCGCGGATTTGATCGTTATTATGGCTTCCTGCAGGGTGAAACTGATCAGTTTTTCCCGGAGCTGACTGAGGATAATCATTTTGTAGACCCTCCGGGCACCTACGATGATGGCTATCATGTTTCAGAAGACATTGTTAATAAAGCAATGGGGTTTATCAGAGACAGCAAGAGCTTGTTGCCTGAGAAACCGTTTTTTCTCTATTTGCCTTTTGGTGCAACGCACTCGCCTCATCAGGTTCCCCATGAGTTTATGCTGAAGTATCGCGGACGTTTTGATTCAGGCTGGGATGAGGTTCGACAAAGCTGGTATCAACGACAGCTGCAACTGGGCGTCATTCCTGCTGGTACTCAGCTGGCGGACAGAAATCCAGGGGTTCGCCCCTTTTCTGATCTGTCGGATAATGAAAAAAAGTTCGCAAATCGTCTGCAGGAAGCGTTTGCAGCCATGCTGGATCATACTGATGCTCAGATTGGTCGACTAAAAGAGTTTCTGACCAAGATGTCTCTGCTGGATGACACCCTGTTTATCATCATGTCTGATAATGGGGCCAGCCAGGAAGGCGGACCTACTGGCATCATGGATGAGATGCGGCATTTTAATGGCATGCGAGAAGATGTGGATGTTGCCGTCAGACGTCTTGACGATATTGGAGGGCCAGAAAGCCACAGCAATATCCCATGGGGATGGGCTCAGGCAGGTAATACGCCGCTCAAGTGGTATAAGCAGAACACCCATGGAGGTGGTGTCAGAGATCCGCTGATCATGCACTGGCCTGCACGGCTGGGTAGGCCTGGTGAAAAGCGTGATCAGTTCTGTCATGTCATTGATATTGCGCCGACAATTCTGGACATGATTGGGATTGAAATGCCAGATGTGGTGGGGGGCGTGCCACAAATGCCAATACATGGTGTTAGCCTGAAACCAGTGCTGTTTGACAGCCAGGTGGCACCTGATCGTCAGGTTCAGTACTTTGAAATGTTAGGTCACCGCGGTATCTGGGCAGACGGCTGGAAGGCAGTTACTCATCATCGGAGTGGTGTCAGCTTTGGTGATGATGTGTGGGAACTGTATAACCTGGATGATGATTTCTCAGAGACCATTGATCGATCTGCCCAGGAACGAGAACGGCTGGCACAATTGATTGAACGGTGGTGGGAAGAAGCTGAGTTGCACGGTGTTTTACCCCTGGACGACAGACCAGCTGCCCAATTGTTTGGCGCATCCAGGCGCGCTGGTACACCCACTGACCGTAACCACTTTGTGTATTACCCACCTATTTCTCATATTGTGGCGGATGCCTGCCCTAGTTCTGCCAGAGGCTGGCAGATGACCTGTGACATAGAACATGATGGCACTGACGGCGCCTTAATTGCCCGGGGAAGTATCAATAGCGGTTTTCTACTTGCAGTCATTGATACCAGGCTGGTGTTTGTTTACAACGCGTTTCATGAATATACCCGGGTGATCGCACCCGATGCGCTCCCTATGGGAAAACATAAGGTAACTGTTGCGGTCAAACGCCAGCCCGATAGAAGTGCTGAAGTTTCTCTGCAACTGGGAGAAGCGGAAATTGCCACAGGTACCATCCCCCAATTACAGGTCATGCTGAGCAGCACCGGAATGGATTTTGGCCGCAGCCTCTCTCCGGTAACTGCAGACTATAAAGCGCCATTTTCCTACAGCGGTAAGATCGACCGTGCAGAGTTCATGCTGCCACCGAGAACGAGTGATCGGGATCGTCGGCGCGAAGCTGATGCCGTAGGCAAGGCCGCAATGACGCGCCAGTAGAAGCCTAAACGCTGACAGGAATTTCAGGAGTATTCGAAGTCTCAATATTGCGCTGAAGAAGTGGGATGAAGAGCGTCAGACAGCAGCGGCCGAGACGGATAGCTGCAGTTATCTGGTGAAAGTTAGACATCACTTGGAAGAAATCTGTGCTCGGCAGATGGAAGGTATTACTGAGTGTCAAAGTTGTGACTCGCTACTGTCAGTGACAGATCTGGCTACTGGCGAGTAGTACTTAACAAGAGGGAGAGACGATGGCAGATCTGAATGAATTTCGCGGAGAAGTTCGGGCGTGGCTGGATGAGAATTGCCCAGCAAGCATGCGTACTCCAATGGTTGAAAGCGAGATGGTCAATTGGGGACCACAAAAGCGCAGCAGTAATCCTGATTCCTATCTTTGGTTAGATCGCATGGCTGAAAAAGGCTGGACGGTGCCTAACTGGCCCAAGGAATATGGCGGTGCCGGACTTTCGAAAGCTGAGTATATTGTGCTGCTCGAACAGATGGCGGCGATAAATGCTCGACCACCTCTGATGGGAATGGGTGTGACAATGATTGGTCCAACGCTGCTCGAATATGGCAATGATGACCAGAAAGCCCGTCACCTTCCTAAAATTGCTTCCGGTGAAATTCGCTGGTGTCAGGGTTATAGCGAACCGGGCTCTGGATCGGATCTTGCCAGCTTACAGACCAAGGCAGAAGACAAGGGTGACTTTTTTCTAGTCAACGGCCAGAAGATTTGGACGACGGGCGCCAATTTTGCAGATTGGATGTTCTGCCTGGTCAGAACTGATCCGCGGGCACCCAAGCATGAAGGCATCAGCTTTGTTCTTTTTTCTATGGAAACACCCGGTGTCACGGTCAAACCTATTCGTCTGATAAGCGGTGCATCACCCTTCTGCGAAACGTTTTTCGATAACGTTCAGGTGCCTAAGTCTGACCTGGTTTATCAGCTCAACCGGGGTTGGACTGTTGGCAAGCGGCTGTTACAACATGAGCGCTCTGGAATTCACACGTTGGCTGCCGATTCAACCGGTGACAGTGCGCGACAAACTAAAGGCATGACACTCCCGGAAGCGGCGGTCGCGTACGTTGGACTTGCAGATGGCCGTTTGAATGACCGGGCTTTACGTGAAGATATTCTCCGTCACCTAATGAATGCCAAAGCATTCTCGTTAACACAGCAGCGTACAGTGGAGGAATCAGAAGGCGGTACCCCTGGCGCGGCCACTTCCATCTTCAAACTGTATGGTGCAGAAATCAGAAAGGAGCAGCTGGAGCTGCAACTGAAGGTGCGAGGCACACAGTCTTTTGGCTGGGAGGGCGATTTGTTCAGTGAAGAAGAGAGGGAGCTGACCCGAAATTGGCTGGCTTCAAAAGCAGGATCAATTGCAGGAGGTACTAATGAAGTTCAGCTGAATATTCTCGCGAAGCGAGTCTTGGGTCTGCCTGACTGAACTGCTCCAGGTGTCCAGGCTTTGGGCTCAATGTAAACGCCAAAGACTCCACATCTACAACGCGCGCCTGAGTGCACACAGAGTTTTCCTCCTTCATTCAGACGATAGGAGGTTGTATGAGTGTATCAGCAAGCAGACAGGCGAGGCGAAGGTCTGTCCGTGCGGTTAGCGAGCGGGCTCGAGTTCAAGTGCAAACGTGTATTCGCCATCGAGATCGAGAAATGCGAGAAGTGTGGAGGTCCGGCCCGCGTCATTGCGAGCATTGAGGACCCCAACGTGAACGCGAAGATACTCAAACACCTGAGGCTGGACCAGGCATCCCAGCCGCACAACCGATCGCCACCCGAAACCCTGTTCGATCATTCGCCAAATCTTTTCTGACGCGATCGCCAGCGGAGGGAACTCGCTCGCCCAGAGCCTGGAATCAAACCAAGACAGCTCACTTTTCAGCCAGCTTGAGAGATATTTCAGACACCATCGTTGTCATCGACATGTCTTCCATCGCCAATGGTGCATTGACAGCCACGGTAGCATGGGTTTTATGCTGTCTATACCCTCAGGCCAAAAAGAACCGCTGGGGTTTGATCTGCCGGAACAGCAGGACCAGACCTGCCAGCAGCAATGCAAGACCTCCTGGCGCAGGTACGGACGCTACTCCCGGATCGTTCAAGGCGAGATTGGAGATTACAAGACTGCTGCCCGTCTCGATGCCAGGGTCATAGAGCTCGAACTGCAAACCGAGCATGAGCCCGGTCCAGGAGGAGAGGTCAAACGAGACTGTGCCGCTGGCTGACGCGTCAAACAAGACACTGTCCAACACGCCGAGCAAGGGGCCATAATCTGCGTCAAACAGGTAAGCGGCAAACTCGTCAACATTGCCGGCACCCTGCAGGAACTCAAAGTCAAACGTCAGTGTTCTATCAATTGCCGGGATAATGATGTTGGGATCGACCCAGGGGTCGTTGGTCAGCGTGACCACGCTGACGTACGCACTGTCGGTCATTGTCGCCTCGCCTGGCGAGACGATGGTCACCTCGGGATCGAGTGAAAAGAAGTCATTCAAGTCCAGCGGAATCGTCGTGGCGCTGGCCGACACTGAAAAACCCAGCAGCCAGGCCGCCATCATTATTCTGTTAGTTTGTAATGCTTTCATTGGTTTGTCTCCTGTGACAAGTGTTAGAGCAGCGCCTGGCAGGCGGGTGAGCGGTAACGGGTGACAGCGCAGGATTCACGCAGGATGTTTTCCTGGTTCTGCTTGATCGTCTCCTGGTTTGCGATAATGGCTGTCAGTTGCTCATCCTGGTTCCGCGCGTGATAGAGCAGTTCACAGTGGCGAAGCTTGCCGTAAACAACGCCACTAGTCGCGACTACCCCCCGGCCGATGCCTGCAACCACCTGTCCTATAGCACCTTGAATGTCCGTCTTAATTCGGGTTCCAACATAGCCGTGTATTTGTATTTCTTTATCAGTTTGGACTGTCTTTGCGAGCCCGGCCGCAATACTGCCCCCGGTCACCATAGCAACACCAACCGCTCCGAGTCCTCCAGCAAGCACCTTCAGTTTGCGTCGATCCTCGTTGAAGGCTTCACACTTTGTCTGGCCCACCAATCCGCCGTCGTCCTCTTCCTCCTGCTCGTCGGCATCTGCAGTGTTTATCTGGTTGAATTGTTCCAGTTGTGGAATCAGCGCGTTCATCTCTGACAAGAGCGCGGCATCCAGTCCGCCAGCCGCAAGAGATTTTCCGATGGGCGCCAGCGCTTTCTCTGGCAGAATGGCCATGAGGTCAGCGAGCACGCCGAAATTCACCCCAGGTGAATATGCGTCACCTTTCGACAGGAGAGCAGACAACTGCGTCATGGCGGTGATGAGTTCAGCAACGTTCACATAGTCGCTGCTGTTGCCGGCTCCTTCGGTCTGAACGTTGATAAAGGCGAGGAGATCCTGCGCTGCGTCAAGATCACTGGTCAAATCCTCAAATGTCGAAGCGTCAATTTTGCCGGTAATGTCCTTGACCCGCTCCAGCATCGGTTGGAGGCCGTCCTGGGCGGCTTCTATCGCATTTGTCTTGGCGGCAACTTTTTCTAGCTTGCTCTGGATGTTGTCAACCCCCTTTTCGATCCGATCCACGGCATTCTCCAGCGGGCCGGCAGTCGCCGGAACGCAGAGATAGCAAGCCAGCGCGAATGCAGCGCCAATGCTGGCCGTGTTTTTCAAAGCACCGTTAGCGGCGTTACTTATGAAGGGATGAGAGATATCCATCAGCGTGCTCCAGTCAGGGGAAAAGGGTGATTCTCAGTCGGCCGCATTGATGCCGTCCTCCCAAAAACCTCTCTTTTTTCTCCTTTTCGAACGAGAGACGCGTCCCTGGGGCTGCGGGTACCCAGATTCAGGCCGCAAGTCGCTGGTGCAGCGCGGTAGAGCAAGGTCAATTGATTGGGTTAGTATCAACAAAGTAAGCTGCGGTGCCTGACCGGAGCGCCGGCGGAGACCGGAAAACGACGATATGCCATCTAGCTGCCGATTTGGAAACTGTGAGATCCAGCCGCAACACAACCTTATCATCCGGGACGGCGAGGAGATCCGGATACCGCCGCGCGTCATGGAGGTGCTGGTTTATCTGATTGAGCACCGTGACCGGGTCGTTACAAGCGATGAACTGCTGGAATCCTTCTGGAATGGCCGGGTGGTGGAAGAGAGCACGATCCACCGCCGTATCAGCCAGATTCGCACTTCGCTCGGCGACACTGCCCGGGATGCGCTGTATATCAAGACCGTCAGCAAGCGTGGTTACCAGGCGGTCGCAGACTATGCGCCTTTGGGTGAGCCAGCAGAAACTGAACCAGCCCGATCACCCGAGGTGGGGCCAGTGCCACCGTCGTCCCTCGCCCCCGAACCCGGACTGGCGCCGCCGAAAGATATAATAAGCCCAGCCAGGTGGGGACCAGTAACCTGGGCGCTGATGGCAGGCGCTTTGATTGTCCTGGTGGTCATCACGGCGTTCTTGATGGTCGGAACGGTTGATGACAGCGCTGCCTTGCGTGATGCGGGCGCTGCCTTACCTGAAGAGCCAGTTGAGTCTATCGGTTTGCTGCCTTTCACCAGCCTCAGCGACAGCAAGGACGTCCGGTTTTTCGCGGGTGGTATTGGTGAGGCCATCCTTGGCGAACTGACAAGGGTTGGCCACCTCAAGGTCGCCTCGCAAACAGTAACTGCTCGACGGCTATCGCAGGGCCAGACGCTCACGGAGATTGGGGAGGGGGTGGGTGTTGACTACCTGCTGGAGGGCAGTGTCAGTTCTGCTGGAGAGGAATTGCTCATTGCTGCAACCCTGGTCCGCGCAAGCGACGGTCACCAGGTTGTGTCACGCAACTACAGACACAGGCTGGACGCCGGTTTTGATGAGCAGGCGAGGCTTGCGACGATGATTGCGCAAACTGCCCACAACAAGATCTGGGACGATTGGCGTCGCAGGGCCCCGGAACGTTTCGAGGCGTTTCGAGGCGTGGCGCCGTCTGCCGTCGATCTGTACCTGGATGCCCAGGTTCAGTACAACGCCTGGCTGTTGGGTGAAAAGGGTGACCTGATGCTCGCGCTTGAACTGGCCGAGCGAGCGGCGGCGATCGATCCTGGTTTCTCGCTGGCACACTCGGATGTCGCCTGGAACGCCATGCGTCGGAACTACCCCAATCTGTCGGTCGCGGAGGCATCAGTCAAGGCGCACGGGGTGCTTGACCGCCTACAACAACACAATCCCTCGGATACCAATGTCGACTTCATGCGGATTCAAACCTGGATACAGTTGGATCTTGATTATGAAAAGGCGGATGCACTGTACCAGGAGATGATTGCTCAGGCGCCTGATGCGCCCTGGTGGCGAACCTTCCGTGCAAACATCGCACTTCGCGAAGGCTTCCTGCAGGAGGGGGTTAAACTGCTCGAGATGGAGTTCTCGGGGAAGGATATCAGTCTGATCAAGGCCGAGTTTTTGCCTACCTACGCTGCTGTCCTGCATGCGTCTGGTGACCTGGAGAAGTCGCTCGAAATGTGTCAGGAGGCACTGACCTTGTATTCTGCCGGCCCGATGAAAGCGCAGGTGTTGCACACCAGGGCATCTGTTCTGTTTGACCAGGGGAAAGTTGACGAAGCTCGCGCCGTCGCACTGGAAGGGTGGCAACTCGCCAGGCGCCATCAACCCGAAATGTTCGCAGCGCTCTTCGTCAAGCTGGGAGAAACAGATCTCGCCCGCGAGATACTGGCCAGTGCGGAGCCCACCCAGACCAACAGGGGTTACTTCGCGCTGGGTTACCAGGCCCTGGGCGAATATTCGACAAGCCTTGATTGGCTCCGCGAGGGTGTCCTGGATCGTGACAGGAGTGTGCTTGACATCATGCGATCCAGCATTTGGTCGAATGAGGTTGTCCAGGACCCTCGATTTGGAGAAATCATGTCGCTGCTGGAATCCCTCGAAACGCATACCAGGGAGTATTCGGAGATTAAAGATCTCAACCCCGGGTCCATTCAGTTATAGTCCTGTCGAAGCTGCCCTGCTGCGGTTCTTGTACAGCCGGGGCCAGAAGCACGCCCTGTGAATGAGGACGGCATCCGAAATGGAAGCAGCGTCGGTGTGCGTGACTTCGGTTGTTCAACAAACCAGGAATCAAGGTTGGTCTGCCAGATGAGAATAGAAGGTTCAGTTGCACCCGGGTTTGAATCCGTCGAGGCACTGTTTAGGCACAACATGCACACGCTGGCGGAGGATAACGCCCAGCTTTGTGTCTATGTAGGCAACAGTAAAGTTGTTGATTTGTGGGCAACCGCGGACAGCGAGCGCGCTTTTTAGCAGCTGAGACCACTATTGGCGGCAATGGCTCGCGCTAAATCCTGTCCGCAGCGGATCGCTCCGGTGAGCTCTTCACCTGGCAGTTGCAGGCTATGATGAAGGCGATGTTTCCGCAGTTCCCTGAGATCGGGGGTGAGGAAATGAACGGGGATCAACCGGCGAAGCCAACCTATGATTCGCCACGTTCCTATTGTCTGATTGCAATAGAAGAGTTGGGGCTCGCGACCTATCCCATTGAGGAGACGGTACGTGCGACGATCAACTCATATTTCGAGCTTGGCCTGCTCAGTGCCTGAACGAAACGGACGAAAGCATTTAGCTGGACAGTCTTCCTGTTGATAGGAATTCATACTGACTGGCGTGATCAGACCATGAGTGGTAGCTAGGCCTGCGGCTGCACTTGCAGTTCACCGCTTCAGCGACCGATCATCAGGCTGGCGATGCAGCGGGCGATTTGCTGGGTCCTGAAGACAGGAGCTATTGTCGTGACGACAATTCGTCGAAAGTGAACCGTATCGAAACACGAAACCTATTCGAGATATGCGATCTTGCGTTCATTCGTTTTCGGGGACGGTTCTGAGCACTGGAATGCGGCGGTTTTTTGCCGGCTTTTGTGCTGCCCCTGGCTAATCATACATCACGCTCCACGACGAGGATGTTATTCACCAACTGCAAGACGGGGACGCCGCTGCGATGGCGCAGGGCAGGTCGGCCGAACTTCTCCGCTACATGGTGACGTCCTTACGCGCTCAACTATAACCGACGTGATGTCTAGTTCCGTCCGCGACGGAAACATCATCACGAGTGGCAGTTCATTCGATTCAGTCCAGTTCGATCGAGTCTTGTATGACTGCGGCACACCACTCGAAACCGAATAGTTGTGACATGCGCAAAAGGTGCAGTATGCTCAAAAAATGCACTGATAACCGGCGTTCGGCGAATTCTTGCAGTGCCCGTCACCGAGGACTTGGAAAAGGGCTCGTTGTGGGTTGAGAAAGCCTCTGCAGGTTAACAACTTCGGGAGACGTGAGGTGGGTAGACGCGAGGGTAAGGACGCGGCCATCATAGGCGCGCCTAGTGGATTCGGCGAGGCAATCAGATCATGATTGTCCGACGCAGAATACACCGTATGCTGGTGTTAGTTTTTCTCTGTGTAATGCTCGGTGCCTGCGGTGGGGGCGGAGGAGGATCCACGCCGGTGACGGATGGCGGCGGTTCGGGATCTGGGAGCTCGAGTGGATCTGGTTCAGGATCGGGCGGCTCAGGCAGTTCCGGGGGCGGTGATGGCGGAGGAGGCGACACAGGGACGACCGCGGCGGTGCCACTTTT
The DNA here is from genome assembly GCA_047947185.1 of Pseudomonadota bacterium. Taxonomy (GTDB): domain Bacteria; phylum Pseudomonadota; class Gammaproteobacteria; order Pseudomonadales; family Azotimanducaceae; genus JANQJA01. The sequence goes on along the minus strand of CP170502.1, from coordinate 2,674,418 downwards.
CGTCGACAGGTTCCAGCCTGGCAACATCAATGGACCGACCCTTGAACGCTGGTCCATCGAGGGAACCTGTACGACCTCCGCCGACAACTCGGGCATCAACCTCGGTGCCTACTGCCTGGGAGCCGATACGCCCGGGCAGCTCCAGACGACCTTCAGCACCGAAGGCTATACCGATATCCGCCTGTCCTATGGCCGCGTCCCGAACAGTGAGACCGCGTTCGATGATGATGAGCGTTTCGTCGCGGAGTGGTCCGCTGACGGCGCCGCGCCCTGGCACCTCGTGGAGGAAAGCACCGCCACAGCGTTCCAGACAGTGAGCTTTGCACTGCCGGAAGAAGCGGCCGGAAACCCTGACTTCACACTGAGGTTCAGAGTCGAGGCGGACAGTTCTGACGGCAATGAACTGTTCTGGATGGACAACGTTGTCGTCACCGGCGATGTGCCACGCTGTACGAACCATGAGTGGAAGGAGCAGTACGATGCACCGTTCACCGACGTCAACGGCGAGTTCGTTGGCGGCTCAGAGATATTCCGTATCGTTCGACACGGCCCTGATTTGTTCGCGACCAACACGTATTGGTTTGATGAGAACAATCCCTGGTACGGAAGCGGCGATCAGTGGGGGCAGATCCTGGTGAAGTCTGCCGAGGAAGAAAATTGGCGCGAGGATTACGACCTCGGGCAGGGCGTACTGCGCCCGGAAGTACTGCAATCCGTCAGCTTCGAGAGCGCGGGTGTCGAGCTCCTGCTCGCTTCGACCTATCGGCTGCAGAGCGGGAACTACTACATCGACGTCTGGACGCGGGATGACGCCACCGGTGATTGGACCAAGGCGACCCCGCACTCAGGTGTTACACCAGCAGATACCCATGACATCTCAGTCCGCCAGGTGGTCGTCCACCGGGACTCGGTGACCGGCGAGGAGAAGATCCTCCTGACGGTCGGTACGCAGGGCATGCTCGAAGGGCAGTATGACGCCAGCGAACCCGGGCAGATCCGGTGGAATCCCCTGATCCCGGTGAACTTTAACTCACGTGCCATGGGCATGGCCATCGCCAACGGCGTCGTGGTGGTCGGCGGCGGCAACCAGATCTGGCATCGCGTGGACGGTGCCAATCCCAGCTACAAAATGGTCCACGATATGAGCGACCTGGTGGCCAACGAGAACCTTGAGCCGCCCCAGGGAACCTATCGTGGCATGACGACAATCGATAATCCGGTGGGTTCCGGCGAGTCGATCCTGTTCAGCTGGGTTCCGGACCATCGGTCGACCGGCATCATCTGGCGCCTGGACCCTGACGGCGATAGTTATAACCGGACCGCGGAGACGGACATCGGTGATCTTTTATCAGGCTACCTGGAGGCACCGGTCTACTTCAGCCTGTGCACCTACAGTTACTTTCTCCCGGTCATCAACCCCACGAGTGGCGATCTCGAACACCTCGGCGGCTGTCTCAACGTCATCGGTATCGCTGGCAACGAGTATCCATCGTGGACCCAGAACGACGCCGGCACATCCGGTCATTACATGGGAGGGATCTACTTTATCCGCCACCAGAACGGTTCCTACACATTACGTGAGGTCAAGGGCCGCCATAACGGCAGCGACGATCCCCGTGACTCGATCAGGGCGATTGAACTCTCACCGTTTGACGACACCGTCTACTTCGGCGGTCACGACTCCGCCTTCCTCACATCGACGAACCTGGCCTGGATGTACAGCGCCTCACTCGATGACGTGCTCGAGGTCTGCGCCGATTGACTCTGCCGAACTACTACCATACGCATCGAGGGGGCACCACAGCTTGAACAGAACCATCAATCCGACGCACTTCCGCATCGCCATTGCATTAATCTGGCTCTGCTGCGTTGCGAATACAAATGCTGAAGAAACGTCGAGCTATTCGCCGGCGCTTCAGGACACCTATCCGGTCAACGTTTACTGGGGTGACACGCACCTGCATACCAACCTGTCCGGCGACGCGCCGTTCCGACGAGGGCCGGACGTTGCCTACCGTTTCGCCCGTGGCGAGACTGTTACCAGCAACTCTGGTCAGCCAGCGAGACTGACCCGGCCCCTGGATTTCCTGGTCGTCGCCGACCACGGCAACAACATGGGCGCGCAGGCTACCAGAGACAGGTTCGATGCCGATCCCGCCTTTGCGGAAACACCTTTGGGCAGACTGTGGGCGGAGGCGCGGGACGAACTGCTGGAAACGCCCGGCGTCAACGTCGAGCGTCTGCTTGGTGGGCTCCTCTGGCAGAACGACGCCGACCGCGTGATCATCAGCCAGCCGGGCTTCCGCCAGGCCGTCTGGGAGTTGGTCACCGCTGCCGCGGACCGGCACAACACGCCCGGAGTGTTTACGGCGTTCATCGGCTACGAGTGGACACCGATTGCGGGGGCCATCCACCGTGTGATCGTCTTCAAGGACGGGGCCGAACGCGCCAACCAGGTCGTGCCGTTCACCTCCTATGACGGTGAGCGCCCCGAGGAACTGTGGGCCTACCTCGAGGCCTACGAGCGAGACACCGGCGGCTCAGCGCTGGCGATTCCCCACAACAGCAACCTTACCTGGGGGCCGCTCATGTTCGCCCTCGAAGACTCGGACAAACAGCCGTTCACGCCCGACTATGCGCGGACCAGGAGTCGCTGGGAGCCGCTGGTCGAGGCGACGCAGATGAAGGGCGACAGCGAGACCCACCCCCTCGTTTCCCCCGGTGACGAGTTTGCCGATTTCGAAACCTGGAACGGCTGGGGCGGTCGAGTCGCGGGTGCGTCGTATGGCGCCAGTCAATGGACGCGACCCGAGTGGATGATCCCATATCAGTATGTTCGGTCCGCACTCAAGTTGGGCTTGGACCAGCATGCCGCGACCGGCGTCAACCCGTTCAAGTTCGGCCTCATTGGCAGCACGGATGCGCACACCGCGCTGGCTGCAGCAGACGAGGACAACTTCTGGGGCAAGACGCTGGTGTCCGAACCCGGGCCGAAGCGCGTCTTCAACCCGGGCGCCATCACGAACTGGGAAGCGAATGCGGCCGGCTACGCCGCTGTCTGGGCAGAAGCGAATACGCGCAGCGCACTGTTCGACGCGATGAAACGGCGGGAGGTCTACGCTTCCACCGGCCCCAGGATCACCGTCCGCTTCTTCGGCGGCTGGGACTTCGAACCGGAAGATGCCTATCGCCCCGACTTGGCCAGAGTCGGTTATACGCGCGGCGTCCCCATGGGCGGTGATCTCACACGTGCACCGAATGGCAAAGCGCCGTCATTCCTGATCCGCGCTATTCGCGACCCTTTGGGCGCGAACCTCGACCGGGTCCAGGTCATCAAGGGCTGGCGAGACAGCAGTGGCGAGTTGCACGAAAAGGTTTACAATGTCGCGTTGTCGGATGGACGAAAGTCGAGGCGTGGCAAGGTGAGACCCGTCGGCAACACGGTCGACCTTAGTGGACCCACCTACAAGAACAGCATCGGCGATCCGGAACTGGCAACGGTCTGGCGTGATCCCGACTTCGATCCGGATCAACTCGCGTTCTACTACGTCCGCGTCATCGAGATTCCGACGCCACGATGGCCAGCCTACGATGCGGTTCGCTACGGCATTGAGGATCTGCCTGAAGGAGTACAACTGGTGACCCGCGAGCGAGCCTACACGTCACCGATCTGGTACACGCCGTAGTTTTGCTGCTGTCGTACCCTTCAGATCAGGCCTTACTGAAAAGATGTGTATGGACTCCGTAACTCTTCTCGCCACGCACCCTTGTCTGATCGTTGGCGATATTTCTGCTGGTGAAGTTCTGCACCTAAAGTACAACATGGGCTCGGATGAGGAACACATGTTACGTTTCAACGCTCTGTTGTAGGTGGGAATAGTCTTTGCTGCGAGAACCGCTCGTTCACTTTCTGGTCGCAGGGCTCTTTTTGTTTCTGGCATTCAACTGGCTGAGGGGCGAGTCGTCGGGCGAGGACCTCATCGTCGTTGACGAGGCGTCGTTGGCAGAGATGATCGCGTACCGCAATCCGCGGCTGGCTGGCAGTGCTGCGCTCACCTATCTGGGAACCCTCGACGAGGAGAGTCGATCACAGCTTGTCGAAGACTTCGTGCGCGACGAGGTCCTGTATCGCGAGGCGTTGGCCATGGGTCTCAACCAGAGCAACTACCTGGCTAAGCGCCGGTTGATTGCACAACTGGAGTACCTCTACCAGGGCATAGCATACGATGCGCTCGAGCTGACCGAAGAGGACATCAGCAGTTTCTATGCGGAGCATTCAGATCGATACCGCGTCCCGGAACAGCGAACGTTTACCCACGTATTCTTCAGTATGGACGGTCGGGAAGATGCGTCTTTTGTAGCCGAGCAAGAGCTCAAGTGGCTCAATGAGGTCTCGCTTCCGTTTCATCAGTCCGCCGGTCGCGGTGACCATTTCCTCTACCACCGGAACTACGTCAACAAGTCGTTGGAGGAAGTTGCCGCGCACTTTGGAAACGCGTTCGCCGAAGCCACTTTCGCACTGAACGAAGACACGCAATGGCAGGGCCCGATACGGTCGGCATATGGCGAGCATCTGGTGCTGGTCGCGTCGCTGAAGGAAGAGTATCTTGCCTCCCTGGCCGAGGTTAAGGCGCGGGTAGCAGATGATCTTGCCCGTGACCGAATGCAGCACGCACTGGATGCGTTCTACGAGACAGCGCGTGAGGGATATCGCGTGGTTCTGTCTGAGACCGACAAGCCGTGAATCGAAGCCTCTACCTCGTTGCGCTGATTCTGCTCCTCGCGTGTCCGGCGCCTCTCTACGCTGATGACTTCCGGCCGCTCTACGTCGAGCTGACTGAGCGCGCCGAGCACGAGTTTCTGGTTCGGATGCGGCTGCCCCCCAGAATTCCTACGCTCAACCAACCTTCGCTGATCTTTCCGGACGATTGTGTGTGGATGCCCGCGGGATTTGTGGAGTGCGTTAACGACCCAGCAGGAAAGAGCCTCAGGCTTGTCTACCCGCGGCTGATTCCGCAGAGCATCACCGTAGTGCGGATCTTCTTCGCGACCGGGGAAGAGCACACTATGACCCTCGCGTCAGGGGAGCTCGAGGTGCCGCTTCCGGACCGGGAAGACGTGTCGGGCGTGGCGGCACAGTACACCTGGCTAGGCATTGAGCACATCTGGATCGGGTTCGATCACCTCCTGTTCGTCCTCTGTCTGATCTGGATCGCGGGTAGCTGGCAGCGTGTGCTGGTAACCATCACAGGGTTCACGGTGGCCCATTCCCTGACCCTGGTGCTCGCCGCCCTCGACATGCTGCGACTGCCGGTGGCGCCGATTGAAGCCGTGATCGCGCTCTCTGTTCTGTTCCTGGCCACCGAGTTGGCACGCAGGGAAACCGTCAGCCTGACTTGGCGATATCCGGTAGCAGTGTCCAGTACTTTCGGCTTGCTCCATGGTCTAGGTTTCGCAGCTGTGCTCGACGAAATTGGACTGCCCCAGCTACAACTGCTGACAGGTCTCATCTTCTTCAACTTGGGTGTGGAGCTCGGTCAGGTGGCGTTTGCCCTGGTAGTAATGGCGATTCTCTGGACGCTGCGTCGGGGGCAGTGGCTGCTGTCATACGGTCGGCTGGCGACGGCCTATGCTGTGGGCACGATTGCAGCCTATTGGTTCATCGACCGCACCGTTTCCTTCGTCAGCTAGCCGGACCATCGGTCGACAGTGCTTCGAGGGAGGGCATATTGGAGGTTTGTGCTGACAGACTTCCGCAGCAGTCTTTGAAACAGAAGCGAGATTTTGTGTCACGCTCAGACCGCCCTGGCCGACGCGGAGGCCGTGCTGCTTTTCTGCACAGTGCAATCGACGCGGTCGGATAACTGCCTGCAGGAGATCAACTTCGCACTGGAGGAAGGCAAGCAGGTTTTCGTCCTTCAACTCGATGACGCGCCGTTGCCGCCTGAATTGCGGCTGACGCTCAGCCTGCGGCAAAGCCTGAAGCGTGATCCCGATGCATCGGACAGCTACCGGCGCAAGCTCACCCAGGCGCTGGGCCCACCGCCGCGAACGCCGGAAGCGGCTGTCGATGGGAACCAGAGTTTGCCTTCGGGAACAGGTAGCCTAGGACATCTCGGCTAGGCAAGCGTCACGGTCCTGCCGACGCGAGTAAAAAGCGATGGCGCCGAGCTTGCAGAACTTGCCCAGGATCTCATGTAGGAACTGGTGTCCTGCTTCCAGGATTTCCAGTGGAAAGTGGTAAGGGGGGGCCGCGCCGATGCCTAACTCGCGGATACGGAAATTGGCCAGCGCTAGGACACGCGATTGACGCTCCGCTCGAGGCTCACTCGCCGCGGCGGCGAAGTCGAGGTCGCATTCCGCCTCATGATTGCAGAAGCCGGTGAACAGCTCGGTCGGCACGTGCTCGATGAGATCGACGAGGTGCAAATTGCATCATTGCTCAGGCGCCTGATGCGCCCTGGTGGCGGACCTTCCGTGCAAACATCGCGTTTCGTGAAGGCTTCCTGCAGAAGGGGGTTAAACTGCTCGAGATGGAGTTCTCTGGCAAGGATATCAGTCTGATCAAGGCCGAGTTTTTGCCTACCTACGCTGCTGTCCTGCATGCGTCTGGTGACCTGGAGAAGTCGCTCGAAATGTGTCAGGAGGCACTGACCTTGTATTCTGCCGGCCCGATGAAAGCGCAGGTGTTGCACACCAGGGCATCTGTTCTGTTCGACCAGGGGAAGGTCGACGAAGCTCGCGCCGTCGCGCTGGAAGGGTGGCAACTCGCCAGGCGCCATCAACCCGAGATATTCGCAGCACTGTTCGTCAAGCTGGGAGAAACAGATCTCGCCCGCGAGATACTGGCCAGTGCGGAGCCCACCCAGACCAACAGGGGTTACTTCGCGCTGGGTTACCAGGCCCTGGGCGAGTATTCGACGACCCTTGATTGGCTCCGCGAGGGCGTCCTGGATCGTGACAGGAGTGTGCTTGACATCATGCGATCTGGCATTTGGTCGGATGAGGTTGTTCAGGACCCTCGATTTGGAGAAATCATGTTGCTGCTGGAATCCCTCGAAACGCATACCAGGGAGTATTCGGAGATTAAAGATCTCAACCCCGGGTCCATTCAGTTATAGTCCTGTCGAAGCTGCCCTGCTGCGGTTCTTGTACAGCCGGGGCCAGAAGCACGCCCTGTGAATGAAGACGGGATCCGGAATGGAAGCAGCGTCGGTGTGCGTGACTTCGGTTGTTCAACAAACCAGGAATCAAGGTTGGTCTGCGAGATGAGAATAGAAGGTTCAGTTGCACCCGGGTTTGAATCCGTCGAGGCACTGTTTAGGCACAACATGCACACGCTGGCGGAGGATAACGCCCAGCTTTGTGTCTATGTAGGCAACAGTAAAGTTGTTGATTTGTGGGCAACCGCCGACAGCCAGCGCGCTTTTGATGCAGACTCCCTGGTGAATGTCTTCAGCAGCGGTAAGAGCCTTGAATCCATTGCGATTGCCACCCTGGTGTCTGCGGGTCTGCTGGACTATGGCGCCGCCATCACTGACTACTGGCCGGCGTTCGGCGCCAGGGGAAAAGGTCATCTGACCGTGGCTGACCTGATGCGCCACGAGGCGGGTCTTGCGGCATTTGAAGTCTCTATCGATCCGGATCACCTGTTGCCGCACAATATTCGCGAAAACCGGGTTGGCGAAATCATCGAGAATCATCCCCCGCATTACCGGCAGGGTACCGCCAGCAAGCGCGAGTACCATGCCGTCACACGGGGCTGGATAGTGAATGAACTGTTCCGCCGCGTTGATCCGAAGGCACGGACTGTTGGCGAATTTCTGCGCGAGGAAGTGAGTGGTCCCCTTGGCATGGACGTTTATGTTGGCCTGCCTGAGGACCAGCTTGGACGGGTGGTGCCAACGGCGGCGCTGGGCGCGGGGTTCTACTTCAGGGAAAGCCTTCGGCCGCGGGGCCGGCGCAAGGTCAGTGAGAATTTTTTCCATCTTTCCGGCAAGTTGCTGCGACTGGCCCCCTCCTTGCGCCACCGGACCGGGCGGAATGCGGCGCCGCCTTTCCTGGGGCTGGACACCATCAGCGCCTTTAACGATCCCAGGATTGTGATGGGTGAAACGCCGTCTGCCAATGCGCACTGTTCAGCGCGCGGGCTTGCGAAACTGGCGTCAGTTATGGCGTCCGGTGGTTCAGGTGAGCAAAACACACTGATGAGCCAGGCAGCCTGGCAGGCAATGCACGATGCACCGGTGCGCAGTGACATGGGAATTCATACCAATTTTACCCAGGGTGGTGTTGCCTTGTTTGGCGGTGGCCCTTATGCATCGGTTGTTGATCGGGGCTTGAATGAAGGTCGTGAGGGCTTCTATGGCTGGATGGGCCTTGGGGGTTCCCTCTTCCAATGGCATCCGGAACACCGGATTGGGTTTGCATTTGTGCCCACCACCCTGCATGTCATCGACTTCCTGAACGAGCGCGGCAAGGCCTACCAGGCTGAGGTCGTCAGATGTGTACGTGCGCTACAGGGCCCGGGGTAAACCAGCCAGGTCCCGGGTTACCAGGCAAATCGCGCACTTAGGTTTTGCGCACCATGTGCCAGTGTTCGCTGATTCCGTAGCCAGTCCTGCCTTCACACTCGAACGCTGCCAACCCTTCATTCACAAAGGTTGCCCCGCCGGGCATGGGTATCTTGGTGGGGCAGACGGTGAGCACGCGCCCCTCAACCAGAATGTCGCTGCCGTCACACCGGGCATGCAGCGTAATGTCGGTGTGCAGGATGCTGTCCGGCTTGTACCGGCTGCTGATCACTACATCAGACAGTTCATGGTTTTTGCCTTCCCGCTGCAGCCAGCCACTGCCACGCAGGCTGCCGTCTCCGGTACGAAAGCAGGAACCACCCATGGCAAGGTCCGGCCCGAAATTCATCGAAAACCAGTTCACAAAAGGTGCGGGACCCGCTGAAACCCTGGTGTCCTGCTCGGACCCGGTACTGCTGCCAGCGGCACCCCAGTCCCTGGGACCCCAGGATTTGTCCCGTACACCGTAACCGTACACCGTAAACTGATCGTTACCTATGCTGATTTCACCCTGCACCCTGCCGGTCTGTTCGAAGTGACCCTTGTCGCCGCTGGCCGCGTAGTGGGGTGGATAGAGCGCGTCAAAGGTAACTGCCATTTTGAGGTGGGCCGGCTTGAACCAGCCCTCAGGTCGGGTCCGGCTGCGCTCGAGCAGGATGGCTGCATCAGCGATATCCTGGGCCGGGCCGTCATAAAGAATCCGCCAGCGACCGAATGGCTCGTCACAGACCAGCTTCAACTGGCCAGCCTGCAAGTCGCCATTGTAGTGTGCCAGATTGCTGTTGATATCCCGCCGGCCATGGGTGAAGGCCACCCGGTCGCCGCCAAGATAAACGACATGCAGGGCATCAGCCCAACCATCACCTGGCCTGAACCCCATGCGTGTGAACATGGCAAGCCCGGAATCCGGATCAACAAAGTTGAAGTAGTAGCTTTCGCTCCAGGCCGCCTCACCGGCGACCGGGTGCATCAGTTCATCTGCGGGGTTGATGGCTGTCATGAATACCTCCCGTCATTGGTTGGGTAGTGCGGTTTTCAGGGACCCGGTCCGGATCATGCTGCTTCCCCCATGAGTGCCCGGGCGAGTTCCGCACGATGATACCTGGCATCGCCAAACAGCACCTGGTTGTGCATCTGGCGCTTGAAGAACAGGTGTACATAACATTCCCAGGTGAAGCCGATACCACCGTGAAACTGGACAGCACGGCTGGCGCTGGATACCGCCATGTCGCCGGCGGCTGATTTCGCCATACGGGCGTAGTTGAGTGCGCGTTCCGGTTCACAGTCGACGGCACAGGCGGCGTTGTAGGTCAGTGACCTGGCGTCGTCGATGGCGATCATGACGTTGACCAGCGGATGTTTGACGGCCTGGAAGAACCCCAGCGGTCGATCGAACTGCACGCGGGTCTTGGCGTACTCAACCGTGGTCTGCAGCAACCACTCGCCGGCGCCTACCATGTCCGCAGAGGTGATGCAGAGTATCGCAGGGAGTGCCCGGGTAAGCACCTCAACACCATCGGCGCTGAGTTCTGTCGCTGGACAGTTCGTAAAAGTCAGGCTCGCCTGGTCGCGCGTCAGGTCAATAATCGAATCCGGCAGCAGTTCCAGGCCCTCTGCGGTTGCGTCGACCAGGTAAAGGCCAATGTCAGCCCCGTGCCTGGCGCTCACGACAAACTGGCCTGCCTTGCGGGCATCCTGGACATAACAGGCTGTGCCATTCAGCTTGCCATCGGCAACGCTGACGTCGCAGCGGGAAAAATCGTGGCTGCCATCTTTGGCGCTGATGGCGAGGCTGGTTGCCTTGCCGCCGGCAATATCGCCCAGTGCGGCATTGGCGGCATCAGTGCCACAGTGCATCAGCACAAAACTGGCATTCAGCGTTGCTAGGAGCGGTGACGGGAAACCGGCCCGACCCGCTTCCTCAGCCAGTGCCACTGCGGCAACCAACGGCATGCCAATACCACCGGCGCTCTCCGGGATACAGACCGCAGGCCACCCCAGTTCAACAATCTGCTGCCAGTGATCGGGGTTCCACACGCAGTCATTGGGGCGGTGGATGTTGCTGTCATGGGCCACCAGTGCGTGGAGCCTGTCGGCCGGATAGTTGTCTTCAAAGAACCTGCGCGCTGAATCACGCAGCATGGCTTCGTCTTCGCCAAAGCCGAAATTTCTGGGTTGTTCTGCCATCTCGGTTCCCCCTGTCTACTTGGATTTGGGCAGGCCGAGCACACGCTCGCCCAGTATGTTGCGCTGAACCTCGTTGGCACCCGCGGCAATGGTCACGCCAAAACTGTTCATGTAGGCCAGTGGGTACTTGCCAGAGATGGGCGCCTTCGGGTCCGTTACGGAAAGGGTGCTGGCCATGCCTTCAATCTGGTAGGCCAGTTCGGTCATGTCCTGGTGAATTTCGGTATTCACGAGTTTGCTCTGCAGGGGGATGCGCATGGGGTGATCAGTCAGTGTCTGCACGCTAGCCCGGCGGCTGTTCTGGCGTATGGCCTCCTGCCGAATCAGCAGTTGCATGATTTCATCGCGAATGACCGGGTCATCGGCAGCCGTACCCTGGCCCCTGGGCTGCGACCGGGCAAGGTCAACCAGTGACATGGCACTGCTGGTGGAAACGTTGCTCTCCTCTTCCAGCGACATGCCGCCGGAGGCCGGTGTCACCAGCAGACCGGCACCGCGTTCATGTGCCAGGGTGGTCATGGCCACCTTCCAGCCAGCGCCCACCTCATCCAGGCGATAACGGTCAGACACAACCAGGCCGTCAAATATGACCTCGTTGAAGCCGGTCTCGCCCGTCATCTTGATCAGGGGGCGCACGGTTACACCCTTGCCCAGCGCCGACTTGATCGGCACCACGAAGTAGGACAGGCCGTTGTACTTGTCTGCCTTGTCAGTGCGACAAAGCAGGATCATCCAGTCAGCAAAATGCGCGAGCGACGTCCAGACCTTGTGACCGTTGATGACCCAGTTGTCACCATCACGTTCCGCAAATGTCTGCTGGTTGGCAAGGTCGGAGCCGGCACCCGGCTCGCTGAAGCCCTGGCACCAGATGTCCTCGCCCGATAGCAGTCGAGGCAGTAGCTCAGCTTTTACATCGTCCCTGGCGTGGAAAAAAATGGTGGGTGCTGCCATCCCCATACCAATAATGTTCGGCAGGTAAGGTGTCTGGGCACGCTGCATTTCATGATTGGCAATTGCCTGGCAGTTTTCGAGACCGCCACCGCCACATTCTTTGGGATAGTCGCAACCAATCAGGCCACCATCATAGGCGGACTTCTGCCATGCCTGCAGCCAGGCCAGGGCTTCCGGGTCAGACAGTTCCAGTGCGCCCAGCGGCAGTTTGACCGGGGGCCGGCCTGGATGGTTTTTTGCCAGCCACTCCTGGCAGTGAGCCCGGTACTCGGCCTGGGCGGGCGTATCCTTGCGTTGTGCGTCAGACATGACTTCTCCGTTGCAGGTTCAAAACGGTCCACAGGATAAACCAACTGGCGGGTGATTACCCTGATTGGCCGGCTTCTTTTGTGCGTGTTTTGTCCTGTTGCACTGTTGATCCGGTGAGACCACACTCCACAGCCATGAATGAACCTGCCTTCTCCCAAATTGTCCGCCGGTTGTTTCCCGATGCGGATATTGCCTCTGTTGCCAGCCTGACAGGCGGCGTCTCTGCGGATGTTTACCGGATTGAACTGAAGTCACCTGATGACGGTGGCGGAGACCTGGTGCTCCGGGTTCACGGTGAATCTCACTCGGGGCATACTGCCGCGCTGGAGTATCGTCTGCTGCAATCGCTCTTCCGGCTTGGCCTGCCGGTTCCCGAGCCCCTCCGTGTTGACGAGACGGGCGGTATCCTGGGCTCGCCGTACCTTGTCATGGCATACGTTGCGGGCAGCAGCAAAATCCCTGACGATTCAGCCAGCCACTACATCAGGCAGATGGCGGACCTGCTGCACCGGATTCACGCCTTGCCCATCGACAGCCTGCCGGGTCTGCCGTCAAGAACCAATCCGTTGCCAGAAGTGCTGGATTACCTGCCGGCTACGCCGGAATGGGAAGAACTCAGGTCATACCTGATCCAACTGCCGAATACGGCCTATACCGGCACACCGAGACTCCTGCATGGCGACTTCTGGCCAGAAAACCTGCTCTGGCAGGACGGCACAATCGCAAGCATCCTGGATTGGGAGGATGCCGCAATTGGCGACCCCTTGTCCGATGTGGCCTGTTGCCGGCTGGAGCTCCGGTACAAATTTGGCACGGCCGGTATGGATGAGTTCACCCGGCAATACATGCAGGGGAAGGCAGTGGACACGCAGCGTCTTGCGTTGTGGCAGGTTTATGTTGCCGCTGCGGCCCTGCGGTTTATGGGCGACTGGGGACTGGCGCAAGACCTGCTGGACCACATGCGTGGTGAAGCCCTGGCCTGCGTTCGTGAGTCGGCCCGGGTGCTGCTTTCGCCGGTTGGCGATCGGGCAAGCTAGCGCTGCCTGTCACAGGTTAGCCGCTCCTGTTAAACGAGATGACAATTGCGCCCGAGCGTTCTTCGTTCTCAACCCGCTGGTGCGCCTCGACAACCTTGTCCATGGGGTACACCGTGTCAACAATTGAGCGAATCTGGCCTGTCTCGAACAGGGTGACCAGCGTCTGCAGTTCTTCCCGGGTTTCCCCGGCGAAGCTGAAGGTTGCGGTTCTGCTGGTGAACAGGTTGGTTAGACCGCAACGCAGCATGCGGAAGAGTGTCGGGTTGCCGGTGCAGTAATGGCCGCCCGGCGCAAGACGCTGCATGCAGCCCGAATATGAACTGTTGGGAACCATGTCGAAGATTGCGTCGTAGGTCTCGCCGTTGGCGACGAAACTGGTGCGGGTATAGTCGATGAAGTGGTCTGCACCAAACCCACGCAGCGCCTGTTCTTTGGCGGGCTTGTCAACCGCAGTCACCTCTGCACCCATGGCTTTGGCGATCTGGATGGCCCAGGCACCGATGCTGCCGCCTGCACCATTAATCAGCACCCGGTCGCCCGCTTTCACTTTCATGGATCGTAGGAAGTGAAGCGCGTTGAGGCCGCCCAGGGACATTGCCGCAGCTGTCTCAAAGTCCATACTGGGCGGTTTTGCCACAAGGGTGTAACTCGCGGGCAGCGTCATGTACTCTGCATGGGCACCCAGGCGCAGTCCGGCGGATCCCAGGATCGGGTCGCCGGGCGCAAACTCATTGACGTCTCGGCCCACGGCGACGATCTCGCCGGCAAAGTACCCCCCCAGCACAGGTCGCCGGGGTGCGCGCAGCCCAAGATAGAGGCGTAAGGGTAACCAGAACCATTTGACGGCGTAACGAAAGCTGCGCATCTCGCAATCAGATTTTGTGACCTCGGCTGCCTGTACCCGGATCAGAACCTCATCCGGGTTTGGTTGCGGTGCCTCGATCTCTTCAATACCCAGCACATCAGGCGGGCCGTAGCGATAGTAAGTGATTGCTTTCAAGCCAGTTTCCTTCCTGTTACGGCCTACCAGGCGCCCCGTAATTGCGGCACCAGCGAGAGCCGGAGGACCCCGGCGCCAGTCGCCCGACAGCTCGGGAATTTGATCGTGTTGTTGAACCCTGCGGTTGGCTTGTCACGCTGAAGCATGGAAAGATCCTTCGAACCATCATTGTCATTGTGACGACGGTTTCCTGACCGGGCAAGTTTTGGGTTTGACCTGTACTTGCCGACCTGCAGTCTGGCCAGGTTTCATGGGTTTTTTCGTCGTACAGACAACTGCGCAAGCAGGTAGTGCCGGGCCAAGAAGTCGCATTGATTGGGAGGCTAAACACAGGGGCGGAAGATCTGAGTGAGTTTTACGGACGAGGTCCCTCCGCTTCGGTCGGGACGACTGTGGGCGGCCTCGGGTAGGGACGACGGCTACGCTGTCGTTTCGACTGGAGTGGCGCAGCCACGGAATGGAGAAATCTCGGGTTCAAAAAGCGAGGTCCCTCCGCTCCGGCCCTGCGGGCCTCCGGTCGGGACGACTGTGGGCGGCCTCGGGTCGGGACGACGGCTACGCTGTCGTTTCGACTGGAGTGGCGCAGCCACGGAATGGAGAAATCTCGGGTTTAAAAAGCGAGGTCCCTCCGCTTCGGCCCTGCGGGCCTCCGGTCGGGACGACGGTGGTGCTGCGACCTACGGCCTCCGGTCGGGACGACGGCTACGCTGTCGTTTCGACTGGAGTGGCGCAGCCACGGAATGGAGAAATCTCGGGTTCAAAAGCGAGGTCCCTCCGCTCCGGCCCTGCGGGCCTCCGGTCGGGACGACGGTGGCGCAGCCACGGAATGGAGAAATCTCGGGTTTAAAAAGCGAGGTCCCTCCGCTTCGGCCCTGTGGGCCTCCGGTCGGGACGACGGTGGTGCTGCGACCTACGGCCTCGGGTCGGGACGACGGCTACGCTGTCGTTTCGACTGGCGTGGCGCAGCCACGGAATGGAGAAACCTCGGGTTCAAAAAGCGAGGTCCCTCCGCTTCGGCCCTGCGGGCCTCCGATCGGGACGACGGTGGGCGGCCTCGGGTCGGGACGACGGTGGACGACCTTGTGCTCCGGCTCCGGGGTCGGGTCTGCAGGCCAACAGATACCACACCAGCCAGAGGAAATAGGTGGTCGCTGACATCACAATCAGCACCTCCGCGGCGGGAAAAAACTTGAGGAAAACGCGTTCGAGTGAACCGTGGGTAAAAATGCCTAGCAGCACAAGACTTGTCACCAGGAGCCACCAGGCTTTATCCCGAAAGACGAGGACAGCCCCAGCAATCACCGGCGCGAAGATGCTGTAGGTCATGCGTTCGGTACCGGGACCAATCTGCAGTTGCCAGCATACCCACAGGCTGAGGATCAGGAAAAGCCTGCTGGCTTCACTGCCTGGCCGCGAGAGGACAACCAGGGACAGGGCAAATATGACAAGACCGCTGCCAAGCTGGGCCAGGTGATAGACCATGGGGTTTACGATGCCGCCAAACAGTTCCCACAGGGTCCAGAAGTCACGGTAGCTGGTTCTGCGCCCCTGATCCAGGATGAGGCTCCTGAACCAGGCGTTGTACTGGTCCAGCACTATGTCGGGTGGTTGGGTCAGAAAAGGTAAAGCCGCCAGCACCAGGCCAATCACCAGGCATTGCGGGATGAGTCGCCAGCGTTTTGTTGCCAGCAGCAAAACCAGTGCTATCGGCCAGATTTTGATGAATATGGTGGCTGTCAGGAAAAACGCGGCACGCCATGACCTGCCGCGCATGAGTGCGACCAGTGCCAGCAGGATCATCGCCATCAGCAGGATATTGCTCTGGCCCTGCCAGACCGAGCGCACAAAAGTGAGACCAACAAGCAGCAGAAAGAGGTTAAGTGTTCCGTCGGTTTCCTGCGTTAACTGCGGCTTGATGAGCTCGGCGTAGAACTGCCGGCAGGCGTAGTACATGAGCGCCATGCTCGCCAGGATCCAGCTGATGTGGCTCCAGGTTTCATGCATGGCGAAAGGGGTAAAGAATACAGAGAAAACTGGCGAGTAGCGGTACAGGTCAGTTTCGCCGACTTCCTGGTACATGGAAATGCCTGCCCACCAGTTGTGGGTTGCGGTGGCAAAAATGGGGTAGACAGATCGCTCGTCGCCCTTGACGAGGACCTTCGCTGTAACGGCAGCGCCGACCAGCAGCCAGAGCGCATCGCCAGTATGCCTGGATAGAGAGAAACGTAGCTGTGTCATTGTCGTCTGTTAGCCCGTTGGATCCGGCGCGCTTGTGGCCGGCTGCTGCACCGGGGCCGACATGCCCGGGTGAGGCGAGGTTAGCAGGAATCGAGCCGTCAAGCCCCGGTCATATCTGCCAACACTTGGGTTGACACCCCACGCCAATTAACTATAGTGCGCGTCGCGCATGACGTTCGACATCACCTGCCTACTCGCTCAACCAGGATCCCCAATTGATTACAACAGCTAACATCACCATGCAATTTGGCGCCAAGCCATTGTTTGAGAATATCTCTGCAAAATTTGGCAATGGCAACCGATATGGCCTGATCGGGGCAAACGGCTGTGGCAAGTCCACTTTCATGAAAATCCTGAATGGCAGCCTTGCACCAACGTCGGGCAATGTCTCTATTGAGCCGAACCTGCGCATTGGTGAACTCAGCCAGGACCAGTTCGCGTTCGAGAAGTATTCGGTCATAGACACGGTCATCATGGGTGACAAGGCGCTTGCCGCGATCAAGGCCGAGCGGGACCGGCTGTACTCGCTGCCCGACATGACCGAAGAAGACGGTATGAAAGTGGCTGAACTTGAGGTTCAGTTTGCTGAAATGGATGGGTACAGTGCCGAGAGCCGTGCGGGTGAAATCCTGCTGGGTGCCGGTATTGAAGAGGCGCTGCACTATGGGCCCATGAGTGAGGTGGCACCCGGCTGGAAACTGCGCGTACTGCTGGCGCAGGCACTGTTTTCCGACCCCGATATCCTCTTGCTCGACGAACCCACCAACAACCTGGATATCCACACCATTCGCTGGCTCGAGACGGTGCTGAATGAACGCAAGAGCACCATGATCATCATCTCCCACGACCGGCATTTCCTGAATGCAGTCTGCACGCATATGGCAGATATCGATTATGGTGAATTGCGGATCTATCCGGGCAACTACGACGACTTCATGATTGCATCAACGGCGGTACAGGAACGGATGCAGTCCCAGAATGCAAAGAAACAGGCGCAAATCCTGGAGCTCAAGCACTTTGTCAGCCGGTTCTCCGCCAATGCATCAAAAGCCAAGCAGGCGACTTCCCGGGCCAGGCAACTGGAAAAGATCGAGTTGCACGACATCAAACCCTCCAGTCGCGTCAGCCCTTACATCCGGTTCAACCAGGCTGCCAAACTTCACCGCCTTGCGGTGACGGTTGAGGACCTGGGGCACCGTTATGATGAGGAACTGCTGTTCGAGGGCGGCAACCTGATGATTGAGGCTGGCAGCAGGGTTGCGATTATTGGTGAAAACGGGGTGGGTAAATCGACGCTGTTGCGGTGCCTGATGAACGACCTGACGCCCAGCCAGGGCACCATCAAGTGGGCGGAAAACGCGGTGTTGGGTTACTGTCCCCAGGACACGACCGCCACTTTCGACCAGGACCTGAGCCTGTATGAATGGATGAGCCAGTGGCGCAAGCCCACCCATGACGACCAGATTGTTCGGGCAACCCTTGGCCGGCTCCTGTTCTCATCGGAAGATTCCGAAAAGTCCGTGCGGGTTTGTTCCGGTGGAGAGAAGAACCGCCTGTTGTTCGGCAAACTCACTATGACTGAACCCAATGTCATGTTGCTGGATGAGCCGACCAACCACCTGGACATGGAGGCAATCGAATCGCTGAACCTGGCCCTGGAGCATTACGAGGGCACGCTGATTTTTGTCAGTCATGACCGGGAGTTTGTGTCTTCGCTGGCGACCCGGATCATTGAGATCAAGAATCATGAACTGGTTGATTTCCCGGGCACCTATGACGAATACCTGATTCACCGGGAAAACAGTACGCGGGCCATGTCCCGCTAGGGCCTGCTTGAAAATCCCTGACGGCGCGAGTTAAAGTCGGACCCTCGTAACTAGGTCGGGAGAGGGAAAAATGGCAGGCAACGCAGAAACGGTCACCTGGTGGGCGTCGGTTCACTCCAAGGAAAAAGGGCGCCGTGTTGCCCGTACGGTCAGCGATGGCAAGACGTCAACCGTCACCTGGATGGCCGAATCGAAATATAACGATTACAAACCCATTACGAGCCCCGACGGCAAGCTCATCGCGTTTTTTCGCGTGACCAATGAAGCTGACAAGGAAACGGGTGATGTTTCGTTGTGGCGTTCCAAAATCTGTGTCATGAATGCGGATGGCACCAACGTGCGGGAGTTGACCGGTGACGATGAATTCAACGGCAACCTGCACTGGACCCGTGACGGTACCAACCGCATTACCTGGTGGCGCATTACCAACCTGAGCGGTTTACCCGGCGATTATTCCCGCGTGAAGATCTGGCGAACGTCGCCGGATGCAAAGCCGGGTGAAGAAGAAATGCTCTCGGATCCGAACGATCCGGAACATTTCCGTGAATTTGGCTATTCCCACCTGAAAGACGGTCGGCTGTTCATGCGACGTGGCAGCAAAAAGTACTTCCTGATGACGCCTGACCCAGTGGGGTCACCCACATACGAACCGGTCAGCTACCCTGACTTGCCCATGTATCTGCACAAGGCCAGCATTTCGCATGATGAGACCAAAATCTCCTACATGAAGCAGACGCTGGAAGAGTTGCCCAAGAGTGAGTACATGGGCGCGGTCATCTGTATTGCCGATTTTGATGCATCAATTCCGGCAATTACCAACGAGGTGGTCATTACCGAGCCAAGCCACGAACGCATCATCTGGTACACCAGCTTTTCACCGGATGACAGGCAGGTCATCTATGCAGATGGTGGCCGGATCATGGAGTACGACATTGAATCCGGTAAAACTCGCCAGGTGTCGACGGACAATACGCTTGAGTATCGCTATCCGAATTACGACGGCAGCATCAAATAGCAGCCCTGACTGGCCACTTGCCTGAAGTGCAGTATGGACAGACACAAAGCCTGATTTTGGCTCTGTGTCTGTTCGCCTACCAGAACAGCAACTCGAGATATTCAACAAACCCGATGTTGTATCGCTTGTTGTAGATACTGAAGTTCACCAACAGCCAGAAAGTTGCGCTGAGAGCAGTAACAAGCAGCAGCGCACCCGTGACAACAACAATGTCACTGCTGAAAAATGCACCAATCACCTTGCGCAAACGCACCGCTAATGACTCATGTCAGGGGCCATTCCGCGACCCTGGTATATCGCAAACCCGAGCGTGACCGCTCGGAGACAAACAGGACAAAATGCTCAAAGCTGAGGTTAAACGAGGGTGCAACTGCGCTCACCGGCGGTGGTGTCTGGCAGCGTCGAGCCAGGGTCAGGTGGGGTTGAAACGGCGACTGTTTTGCCGGCGCGTGGACCCGGCGGCCTGCCTGGCGGAGTGATCGCGCCAGTTCAGTCAATGTCTGGGGACTTGTACTCGGGCCGATCCACAGAATCCCCGGTTTTGACCAGTAGCCGAGTTGATCCAGGCTGACAGTCACGCTTTGCTGTGCCAGTTCATCGGTTGCACCGCAAAGTGCATCCAGTTGCCGCTCCTTGATTTCTCCAAGAAACGCCAGGGTAATGTGGAAGTTTGCCGCTGACACCGGCGCATCCAGTGGCGGCAGCGTATTGTCGCGCCAGGCGGCAATGGCCAGGCAAGTGGCAGGGTCTGGCTGAAGCGCAAAAAAGAGTCGCATGGGTGAAGGCTAGCAGGAATTGGCACTCGCGAAAAATGTGAACAATTTGTAAAAAGACTGGAGGCTCCTCCATTTTTGAGTAAAATCCGCTGGCTATGACGATCTCACCCGTCCAAACTGCCAGTCTGCTGATACTCGCGAGCCTTGCACTGGCCGCAGGATACCCCAGACAATCAGCCATGGCTGCCGCCGAGCCGCCTGTAGCGACGTTTGTCGCCCATGCTGCTGACGTCTTGCCAGCCTACCACCCTGAGCCGGTTACCATCGGTGATGCAGCGGCTTACACGCCACCGGACTTCGCTGCGATCAAGGATGTTAAAGCCCGCAAGGCGGCGTTTTATGACTACCTGCTGCCAAAAATCCGCGAGGCCAATGATGAAGTCGCCCGTGAGCGTGCCTGGCTTCAGTCTCTTGCAGAAGAGATTGTGGCGGGACGTTTGCCGACAGAGCACCAGCTTGCTGAACTCGGCAGGATTGAAGCGCGCTACGCGGTGGCAGATTCCGGGGAAACCGTTGTGAATCGCGTTGCCCGGTTGCTTCGACGCGTGGATGTGGTACCGGCATCGCTGGTGCTGGCCCAGGCAGCAAAAGAGTCCGGCTGGGGCACGTCCCGATTTGCCCGGGAGGGTAACAATTACTTTGGTATCTGGTGCTTCTATGAGGGCTGCGGTCTGACACCGCTCAGTCGGCTGCCAGGGCGTAACCACGAGGTTGCAACTTTTGATTCGGTTGCAGATGGAGTGCGTTACTACATCCGTACAATCAACACGCATTCAGCCTACAGCGATCTGCGCAAGATGCGTGCAACTGCACGCCAGGCCCGGCAGCCATTGCCGGGTGAGGCGCTTGCAAATGGCCTGGTCCGTTACTCGGAACGTGGTATGGCTTATGTCCGGGAAATCCAGTCCATGATCCGCTATAACGAGTTGCATCGGTTTACCCGTCGCGAAAGCGCCTGACCCTTACCCGTTCCTTACCCGTTCCTTACCCGTTAGAGCCAGTGCCGGGTCATCACTCCGTCGGCAGTTGCTGGGCCTGTGCAAAAATGATTCGGCGGGTGTGTACCCGCAATGCTGCCAGGCGGCGCGAGATATCATCGCCGATACAGTAAAGTGCGGGCACCATAAACAGGGTGACAAAAAGCGCAAACAGTACGCCAAAAGCCAGTGCCAGAACTGCAGGCTTCAGGAACTGGGCGTCGGTTGAGCGCTCTGCCATGATCGGAATCAGGCCAATAAACGTTGTCACCGTGGTGAGGAGAATCGGTCTGAACCGCGCCACACCTGCTTCCACCACCGCATCCACGGCTGCCTGGCCTTTCTCCTGCAGCTTCTCGACATAATCCACGAGCACCAGGTTGTCATTCACCACAACACCGGCGGCCGCGCCAATCCCAAAGTAGGAAAACATGGCCAGTGAAACGCCGAAGAGCAGGTGGCCGTAAACGGCGCCCATGAAGCCAAATGGAATAGCGGTCATGACCAGCAGCGGTAACCAGTAAGATTTGAAAGCGATGGCAATCAGGGCATACATGACAAACAGGGCAACAATATACAGGGCGGTGATTTCGCTGAGGAAAAGCTCTTCAGCCTCCGCATCACCGCCCAGGCCAACAACAAGGCCGGGGTAGCTGTCCTGCAGGGCGGGCAGGAAGTTGTCTTTCATGTCACGGTTGATGTCGCTCATCAACTCGCTGTTGACCTCAGCGGTTACCCGGACCATTCGTTCACCGTCGCGTCGCTCAATATTCTGCACGCCCTGTGCAACAGCAATATCAACCACGGAGAGCAGCGGAACCTCGTTCCCGGTTGATGTCCTGATCCTGAAATCGTTCAGGCTTTCCAGGGAATAACGATCGCTCTTGGGGTATCGAACCATGACGCGAACGTCGCCATTCTCGCGCGGCAATCGCTGGACCTCCTCACCGAAGTAAGCCTGGCGCACCTGGCGGGAGACTTCAGCGAGGCTCAGCCCCAGCTTTTCGGCACCCGGTAGCAGCGTCATATGCAGTTCGTCCGACTCGCCACGTAGATTGTCCCTGACGTAGTAGGTGCCGGCGTATTCGTAGAGTTTCGCTTTCACCTCGTTGCTGGCCTGGCGCAACATCTCCATGTCCTTGTGACGCAGCACGTAGCTGACCCGAGGGGTGGAATTATTCATCGTGTAGTTGACCTCAATCTCGTCAGCATCGGGAATGTCGCCAATCAGTTCCCTGAGCCGAAGCGCGGCTTCCTTGGCTGACAGGTCCCGCACCTCGGGTGGTGCCATTTTGACGATGGCAATAACGCTGTCCCGCCGGGACCGGGTGTACCAGCCTTCAATCACCCGGCCGCTGCCACCCTCTATCGCGGCGCGCTCTTCCACTTCCCTGATCAGTGCCTTCTCGGCGGTCTGCAGTTGATCCAGCACCGAGAGTGCGCGGTTGTAGGGGGTGCCGGCCGGCAATGTGACGTTGATATGGAACAGTTCATTCTCGACCTCGGGCATAAATGAGAATTTCACCCAGCCAGAAGAGAAGACTCCCACGGAAGCCACAAACGCCGTGACAAAAATGCTGGTGGTGAGATAGCGATGTTTTACCGCCGCGGCGACCGTCGGGCGGTAGACGTTCCTGCCAAAACGAACGACACTTTCCTCGACCCGCTTCTGGATTGTGGCAAGCCGACCCAGTTTCTCCCGGTGGTGGAGGTTGTTCAGGTGTGCCGGCAGGATAAAGAATGCCTCGATCAGTGAAATTGCCAGCGCCACGGTGATCACAATGGAAAACTGGCGTGTCATCTGGGCTTCTTCGGTTGAGAGGAAAAACCAGGGGGCAAAAGCCACCATGGTCGTCAGCACGGCGAAGAACACCGGTTTTGCCACGGCTGTGGCGCCCTGCACGGCACCGTCAATCCCGCCCCCCATGGTGTGGCTGTGCTGGTGGATACTCTCACCCACCACAATTGCATCATCGACCACAATGCCGAGTACCAGCAGAAAGGCAAAGGTCGACATGATGTTCAGGGAAACGTCATTTGCCGGTAGAAGGGCAAAAGTCCCGAGAAAAGAGACGCCGATGCCGGCGGTCACCCAGAGGGCAACCCTGGGTCTTAATGACAGTATCAGTACCAGGAAGACCAGCATCAGCCCCAGCATCGCTGAACTGGTGATGGTCCCCATGCGCGAATTGTAGACATCTGCTGTGTCAAACCAGAGCGACAGGCTGACACCTTCCGGCAGCGTGGGTTCCTTTTTTGCCATCCAGGCGCGGACGGCCTCGCTGCTCTTGACCACCTGCATATAGTCGGTTGACAGAATCTGGAGCAATACCGCCGGTTCTCCGTTCATGGTGGCGAGGATCTCGTTTTCCTCAAAGCCGTCAATCACCCGGGCCACATCACCCAGGCGGACCCTGGCACCGTCCGCACTCTGGCGCAGGACAATCCGGTCAAAGTCGGCCTCCGAGTTGGCGATATTGCGGGCGCGCAGCAGGACGTCACCGGTTTCGGTGCGGATGCGTCCGGAGGAAAGATTGATGGAGCTGTTGCGAATGGCGTCAGCCACCTCGGCGAAGCTGAGTCCGTAACGGCGCATGTTCTGTTCGGAGACCTCAATTGAAACCTCCTCCTGGCGTGTGCCGAACAATTCTACGATGGAGATATAGGGCAACATGGCGACTTCATCGCGCAGGTCCTCGGCCAGGCGCGTGAGCTCACGCTCGCCTACAAATCCGTGCACGGCAATACGCATCATTTCTTCGCGAAATTCCACCCGTTTGACCTGTGGGCGTTCAATGTCACGCGGCAGGCCGTTCACCGAATCGACTGTGTTTTTCACGTCGTCCAGGAAAGTCTCGATATTGTTGGTTGGCAGTGTTGAGACTTCCAGTCGACCTGAACCTTCCTGCGCGGTGGAGTAAACCCGGTACACGCTGTCGAGGTTCTTGAGTGCCTGCTCGATGCGCATGACAACCTGTTCCTCAACTTCCTGTGGTGCAGCGCCCGGCCAGGCGACCTCAATGGAAACCTGGCTGGGCTTGAATACCGGAAATGCCTCACGCTCCATATTCTGGAAGCCGAGGAACCCGGCCAGGAATATGCCGATCATCAACAGGTTGGCGGCAACGGGGTTTTTTGCCCACCATGCAATGGCTCTTTCCATGGGTTAGCTCCCTACCGGCTGTTGCTGGTCGCGATGGGCAAAAGAAGATTCCTCAAAGCTGTAGCGAAGTGCCTCCAGAACCATGCCCTCAATGGGGTTACGAATGGACGAAATGATCACCTGGTCATTTTCGCTGATCCCCTTCTCGATAACGGCCTGTATCGCAGAGCTGTGCGTAACAACAACATCGCGAAACTCCAGTTTTCCCTGGCTGTTGACAACATATACCCTGTCACCGGCGCGGAGTGCGTCCCGGGGAATAACCACGGCGTCCTGTATTCGCCGCCCGACCACCTCAGCGTTGACAAAAAGTCCAACGGCCAGCGGCATACCCAGTTGCGAGACATGCTCCTGGTAGGGTGATGTGACTTCTGCGGTGCCGTAGAGCATGCGCGTTGCGGGGTCAATTGCGGCATCGAGACGGGTGAGCCGGCCCTGCCAGAACTGCTCGCGTCCGGCAACATTGGCGGAGAAGACAACCGCAAGCCCTTCGTCCTGCGCAACATAACCGATTGGCAGGTCCAGTGAGGCGAGCTGTGAGTCGCTCAGCGAAATCCTCACTTCAACCACGTCAGTGGCAAACGCCCGACCGAGACGTGTTGCCGGTGTGACAAACTGGCCGACATTAACGCCGGTAGCCTGGAGGCGCCCGTCAAATGGCAGGCTGATTCTGGTCCTGTCCAGATCCAGCCTGGCCTGCTCAAGATCAGCCCGGGCAGCCGCGAGGCGCGCTTCAGCTTCAGCAATCTGGGGCCGCTTCAGTGCCAGGTCAGAGGCCTGGCTGGCATTGGCAAGCTGTTTCCGGGCCACATCAGCATCTGCCTGTGCCTGCAGAAGCTGGACTTCAGCGCCGGCGACCTGTACCCGCGCCTGGATCAGCGCGAGTTGGAAGTCCGTGTCGTCAAGAACCACCAGCGGTTCGCCCGCCCGTACTACACCCCCTTCAACAAACTCTTCCGAGACGCTGACGACTCGGCCAGGGATCTGCGCAAAAATGTCGACGGCGGTTTTTGCCCGGACCTCACCACTGGTGGTAACCAGCAGATCAACGTTGGCACGTTCCGCCGGTTCCACAAAAACACTGACCGGCCTTGCCGTCTCGGTTTTCTTTTGAGGTTCAGGTTTGGTCCAGTGCAAGAGGGCAAAAATGCCCGCACCGGCACACAGGACGGCGACCGGGCCGCCGAATTTGAGGATGTTGTTCACGGTGTCACTTCCAGCAGGTTTACCGGTTATGACGCACCAGGGGCCAGATGGGTTTGATCCTGGTTCAAAAAATGTGGGGACCGGACGTGATCAAGCAGTGCCTTCACGCCTCCTTCAACCGTCAGCCCGGTTGGCGCACCTTGCGACAGTCGCCTGGCATGCCAGTCGGCGACCAGATGGACCAGTGCCGCCTTGATGGTATCGTCCCGCGAGCTGTGGGCGATGTAACCGGCATGGTTGGTGACAATCTGGTCGAGAAACTGGTTGTGGGAGGTGATGGCCAGGATGGGGCGCCCGGTAGCAATAAAGTCATACACCTGCAGGGGTATCGAGGCTCGACCGGCGGGCCCCGGTTCCTGGATCAGCAGCAGGCAGTCAGCCGCCGAGATGGCAGCTTGGCGTTGGACCGATGCAACATCAGCCTGGGTCTCGAGCAGGCTTTCAAGACGACATGTCCGTAACGCGGACAGGGTGGCCGGGTCGCGTAGTCTGCCAAACAGCCTGATCTGGATGTTGGCCTCAACGCCAGGGTGGGCCTCGCGCAAAAGGGCAATAGCCCGGACCAGCGGCGCCAGGGAATTGCCGGTTGCAATGTCACCAAAATGACAGAGGTTCAGCTTGTTGGTGTAGCGGTGTTTTGCTGGCACGACCTGCTCCGGACTGGCGCCCGGCAACACCAGAAAACTCTTGCTGCGCAACTCCGGTGTTCGTTCCCGGGCCTGTTCCATAGCGGCAGGATGGGTAAAACCCACGAGGTCTGCTTCCCTGCTGATGCGCCGCTCCAGGGCCTCGAGCCAGCGCTCCTGGCGTGAGTAGGACATTTGTGACTCACCGGGTCTGTCCTGTCGCGCCACCAGGGGAAACTGAAGTTCCGCAAACCATGGCAGTCCCCTGCGGGCTTTGATGAGTGCCGCCGCAAGGTGGGCAGAAGCCGGGCCACCCGAGGAATAGACAAGGTCAAAAGGGAGATTGCGAGTCAAAACCAGCCCTGCCATTTTTGCCGGGATCACCCAGGCAACCCGTGCTGATTCGGCAAACAGGAAACGTTCAAGCATCACCAGTGGCTGCACCAGCCCCGCTGCTCCGGCGGCTACTGAACGGGTCAGGAGGTTGCCGGTCCCCATGGCATTCTTAAGTTTTTCACTTGCACCGCTGGGTCCCCAGCCTGCGCGCTGGTAGTGCGGGAAGGTGTGACTTCTTGCACCGGTGCTGCCGCTGATAACAAATGGTTCTATCCCCATTTCCTGGAGCCAGGGGATGCGCTGGCTGACCACCCGGCTGGATCGGTCACCCGTCACATCAAAATCGTGTGTGATGATGAGCCAGCGCTGTCGAGTTTTCACCAGTGGCTATTGGCAGGCGTTACGCGTTTGAAGTTCCCTGAGTTTGGCGTACTTGCAGAAGCTGTTGAAACAGCCGATGACGATGTGTACCAGGCCAGGAATACCATCAAGAAAGCCAAGCCGAAAAAAGTAGAACTTGATAAAGCGAACGAAGGGAGACGTAATCAGCTTCGCGATGGAGGCGCGCCGGCCAACGGTATAGAGATGGCGCGCCTGCAAGGTGGTGTAGTTGTTCTGTTTCTCCAGATACTCGGAGATGGAACCTTCTGAATAGTGGTCCAGGTCCCCCTTCAGTCGATCGATTTTGCCGTCGAGCATCACGCGCTCATGTACAGGATCCAGGCTCCAGGAACCCTGTTCGCGGTTAAATAGGCGCAGGCACCAGTCCGGATAGCCTTCGCCATGCCGCAGTGCGCGCCCCATAAAATGGTTGCAGCGATTGACGGCATAGCCACTGGCCGAGGGACCTTTGGCAAACAATGCCTTGATGGCATCCTGCAGCTCTGCCGAAACCCGCTCATCGGCATCAAGACTGAACACCCAATTGTGACTGGCTCGCTCCAGCGCAAACTGCTTCTGGGGACCGTAACCCGGCCAGGCGTTTTCAACGACGTTTGCGCCTGCCGAACGAGCGATGGCGACCGTGTCGTCGGTGCTGCCGGAGTCAATAACCAGGACCTCGGCAAAAAACGCGACGCTGCGCACACAGGCAGCGATGTTGCTGGCCTCATTCTTGGCAATGATAGTTGCTGTGGCGGGAACGGCACTCATCCGACGATACGCCCGTCGACTAGGTCAGTGGAGTATAGCAACATAGGTCAGGGATGCACATTTCTTAGCCGGTGTTGCTGAGTATAGCCGCCTTGACCTGATCCGTGTCCAGCGATGTCAGGCACTGGTAGTTGCGCAGGCACGCCTCGGGGCGGCAATCAGGTGAGCAGGGTGCGGGGCCCTTCAGCGTGATGGCGTTCGTGGCCCTGGGTTTCCAGCGGAGTAATTCAGTGGGGCCAAACAGTGCAATGGTGGTGGTGCCGGAAGCGGCAGCAAGATGCATGGGACCGCTGTCATTGCCGATGAACACGCGGGATCGCTGGCAAAGTTCAATCAACTGGAGCAGGGACAGCTGCCCAAACATATTCATTGGTGGATGTCGCATCAGTTGCACCAGCCGGGCAACCCGGGATGCTTCAGCCGCGCCTGCACCCACAATAACCGGCGTATACCCGTGCTCTGTCAACCAGTCAGCCAACTCGGCGAACTTGTGAATGTCCCACTGTTTGTAGTCTTTGGTGGCTGATGGATGAATGCAGGCCATCTTGCTGTCAAGATCCAGTGGCAGGCCAGTGTCGGCAAGTTCCGGCAGGCGGGCGTAGTCCCGGTTCTGAAGCGGGATGCCGATGGCTTCGCTCATGAGCGCGAAGTCCTCAAAACAGTGCTGGACGTCACGTTCATTGGCGACAACCTCGGTGTACACGGCCGTTCGCTTGGCAAACTGTGGGCCAACTTTTCTGCGGGCTTTTGCCAGCGAGACAATTCGGGCAGAGATCACTGTACCATCGAGGTCGAGGACACAGTCATATCGGTGCCGCCGCAGGTGCAAGAGCAGTCGTCCCAGGCGACCCAAAGCACCTTGCCGCTTGCGTGGAAAGACCAGCAACCTGTGTGCGTCGCCGGTGACCAGGCCAACCAGTTCAACAAATCCCTGGTCAATCAACAGTGTGGTGTCCTGCGCGCCGTTACCCTCGATCAGTGCACGGATTGTCTGTAGCGAGATAACCATATTGCCCAGGTATTTGCTGGGCATGACAACAAGCAACTGCAAGGTGTATTCCCTGTAATCAAGGTTCCGGGCATTGTAACGCACCGCGCACCAACTGCGCGGGAACGGCTATAATCCGCAGATGAACAAACCCTCCCGTTTTGCCCATCCCCGTTACTGGCCCACCTGGCTCGGCTATTTCATTTTGCAAGGGGTGGTTCGTCTGCCTCATGGCTGGCGCATGGGTGTTGGTTCAATGCTTGGCCGGCTGGCCTATACGCTGGCTGGCTCACGCCGGCATGTGGTTGAACGGAATATTGAAGTGTGTTTTCCCGCCCTGTCTGGAGACGAGCAGCACGCGCTGGTCGTTGACGTGTTCAGGTCAGGTGGCATGAGCATTATTGAAACCGCAACGGCCTGGCTGGTCGGGGGTGATTCCATCAGGAATATCTCAGCGCTGGAAGGGGTAGAAAACCTGCGCGCAGCCCAGGCTCTGGGGAAGGGGGTGATCCTGCTGGGTACACATATGTCGACCCTGGATCTGGCAGGCACGGTAATCAGCCGCGAGGTGGTACTGGATGTCATGTACCGTGCCAACAGGAACGCACTGATGGAGGAGATCATGACAGGCGGCCGCAAGCGACTGTATCCGCATGCCATCGAACGAAACGACATCCGTCAGGTGATCCGTAATATCAAGGCGGGGCACGTCGTCTGGTATGGACCAGACCAGGACTATGGCTGGCGTAATGCCGTTTTTGTGCCTTTTTTTGGTGTGCCGGCAGCAACGACAACGGCACTGTCCCGTATCGCCAGGATCACCGGGGCACCGGTAGTACCCTTCACCCATTACCGGGTTGATAACGCTTCGCGCTACCGGGTCATCTTGTCGCCCGCGTTACAGAACTTCCCGTCCGGGTCCGATGAAGAAGACGCACGAACTATCAACACTTTTGTTGAGTCCTGTATCAGGCAACATCCGGAACAATACTGGTGGTTTCATCGCCGTTTCAAGACGCGGCCGGAAGGTGAACCTGAAATCTACTGAGCTGCTTTTTCGCAGCGTCTTTGCATGACTTCTTCGATAACGTCTACGGCTTTCTGCGGCAGGGAATAGATGTCGGCGGATTCGGCAAAAGCCTTGC
Organism: Pseudomonadota bacterium; assembly: GCA_047947185.1. Lineage (GTDB taxonomy): Bacteria > Pseudomonadota > Gammaproteobacteria > Pseudomonadales > Azotimanducaceae > JANQJA01. The sequence goes on along the minus strand of CP170502.1, from coordinate 2,644,913 downwards.
CGTTGCTGACCCATTTGGCCCGATTGTCGTGCTCCAGCATCTGGCAAAGCCGCTTGTTTAATGTTTCCTGCTGGAAGGGGCTTGGAACCAGGCAACCCATCTCGGCCTCAAGCACGTAATGGCCATAGCCGCAGACATCCGTTGCAAGTACAGGGAGGCCCGCGACCATGGCTTCCAGCAGCACCATGCCGGCATTTTCGTCGGAGGCAGGATGAAGCAGGAGATCCCCCGCCAGCAGAAATTCGGGTACATCGTTTGATCCACCCATGATGCTAACGGTATCGCTGAGGTTCAAGCGGTCGATCAGTCGGAGGAACTGGCGCGATTTGTCTTCACCAATCACCAGGAACCGGGTGCGCTGCCTGATTGCGTCGGGCAGGGCGTCAACAGCAAGGATTGCGCGTTTCAGCCCCTTTTTGATGAAGCCCGAGCCGACCAGCAGCACGAGTTTGTCGGTCTCCGTGAGACCCAGCTCGCTGCGCTTCCTGGCCCGGATTTCATCCGCGTTTGGCGGTGCCACGCGGTCCCGGGAAATGCCAGGGGGCAGGGTGTGCATGCGCTCCGGCGCGGTGCCGTAGTGTTTGATAAAAAACGGTTTCTGGACCTCAGAGATGATCAGGATTTCTGCCCGGCTCTCCTGGCCAAATACCGCCTTTTCATAGTTGGCGAAATGCCGGTAGCGGGGCAACAGCTTGTAATGTGCACCCCGCTGGGTTCGCGCCTTTTCCTCATAACAACTGTCGGCCGCATAGTAGATATCAAGTCCGGGCATCTTGTTGAAGCCGACAACACAGTCAACCGGGTAATTCGCCAGCTGTGTTTCGACCCAGGCGGTAAATTTCTGGTACTTGTTGTGATTGAAGAGCGCGTTAACCTTGGCGATGGAAACGTCAATGTCCGTAGGTATCTCGCCGTCCCAGCGAAGCGCGTAGACCTTGACGGTATGACCTCGCTTCTGGCATTCCCGGGCGATCCTGATGAAATCGCGCTGCAGGCCGCCGTAAGGGAAATACTTGTACAGGCAGAATGCAAGTTTCAAGGCAGATTCATCTTGTTCGACAGAGACGTCATGGGCGGAATGTTAGCCTAATTGCGCATCTTGTAACACTTGGCCCGCTGGCCGGTCACTGCCCTAATTTCCCGACCCGGGCGTATAGATGACCTCTATACCGGTAAACTCGGGCTGGTTGACCTCGGCGGTAGTGACAATACCCCGTGCAGCTGTGGTGGTGGCAAGCAGTGAGGCGAGCTCAGCGTCAGTGGGACGGATAACGTTGGTCAGGAAGCGCTTGCCTTTCAGGTTGTTGCTGAACAGCCGGAAGGTCCATGACCGGTAGGTCCAGTCAACCGACGCGTCGAGCATGGCAAAATTGTCAATTTGCGCGGCTGCCACCAGGGGATTGCTCCAGTACTCTTTGGTAAACCGATAGCCACCGTAGAAATGCAGCATGCCACCGCGGAACGGCATCTGGTAGGTGCCGCTCAGCTTGAACATGAAGTTGGGTGACCAGGCGGGAATGCTGCCGCTCAGGTCGAGGCCGGCTGTTGCGCCCGTCAGGTCGGGGACCAGGTAGGACTCGTAGTCCGAGTTCTGGCGCGAGAGGGCTGCCCGCAGGCGCAGACTGCCAAAGGGAATCGCTTCCATTTCCAGTTCGTGACCACGGGTTTCGATGCTGGCAAGATTCTGCAGCACGGACTCAACCCGGCCAGACGCCACCCGTTCGGCATAACGCTCCCGCTTGTCGTTGTAGGAGGTTCTGAATGCCACGTAGTTCAGTCGCAGCCGATCCTCGAACCATTCGCTCTTGATGCCATATTCGATGGCATCGACAGTTTCCTCTGCAAAGGGAAATGCCGCGTCAACCGAGTTGACCGTGTCGTCAAAACCGCCGGGTCGAAAGCCGCGGGAGAAACGAATGTAGGTCATTGCCTGATCGTCAATCCGGTAGGTGGCGCCCAGGGTCCCTGTTTGTTCAGTCTGGTCATTTTCGCCCACCAGGATCGCAGGTGGTGCGTTAAACGCGTTGCTGAAATCTCCAGGGCGTGAAACCTGGTGATGAAACGACTGGTCAACGCGATTCAGTCGAAGTCCCGCGTCGAGTGTCCACTGGTCCGTCAACTTGTAGGACAGGTGTGCAAAAAGAGAAAACAGCGTTGTTTCCAGGCGGGAACTCGTTTCCCTGGTCGTGCCAGCAGGCACCGGCACGATTGAAGGACCAAACGGATTGTTGCTGCTGATGGCAGAGAGTACATAGGCATCACTGCGCTGGAGGGCAGATTCATTGCCCAGCAGGTACACCCCGAGCGTGTAATCCACCTGGTCATTGTATTCGCGAAACAGGCTGAACTCCTGGGTCAGCTGGGTGTACTCGCGACTCTGGCTAACGGAATAGAAGTCGACAAAAGTGGCATCCATATCGCGGTTGGATATCTCATCACTCTGGCGGAGGGCCGTGATACTCCGGAAGTGATGTCCCCACAGGTCAAACTCGGCACGTAGTGTATGCTGGTCAACCTCGTACTCGCGCAGGTTGGTGTAGTTCTGGGTTGTGTAGTCAAGCGAGTTGGTTTCCGGCCGCAGGCCGTCTGCACCCTGTGAACAGTTGGCTTCAGCAGCTGATGCGGCGCAGACGATGTCGTTCAGGTCACTCAGGTTGAGCAGCGCGGGTACATCACTCTTGTCATCAATCCGGTCCAGGGTGTACTGCACCGATGTGCCCCCGCCATCCTGCCAGAGCAATGAGAGCGTCACGGCATTCAGGTGATCTTCATTCTCCTTGCGCAGGTTGGTGGCATTGTTCATGACCCTGCTGCCGCCGCGTTGCCAGTTGAACGACATTTTCCCGGCGAGGCGATCGCCCAGCGGCAGGTTGATAACTGCATCAACCCGCTTGCGATTGAAGTCGCCGGTTACCAGTCGGGTTTTTGCCGACAGTTTGCCTGTCGGACGCGTCCGGGTGAGATTAATTGCACCGGCCATGGCGGGTGGGCCGCCAAATGTGCCCTGCGGACCGCGGGCAACCTCAACTGACTCGAAGTCGAACAGGACCTGGTTCTGGCTGGCATGTGTACCCAGATAGACGCCATCCAGGTTGACAGCAACGGCTGGAAACATCGCATTGCTTGCCTCACCGGAACCCGCGCCACGGATGCTGATGGCTGCCCCGCGTGGCGATGCGCCCATGGCGTCGATCAAGAGGCCCGGGCTGTCACCTTCCAGGTCTTCCAGGTCATCCCGCCAGGTGTTGGCCAGTTCCTCCGCGTCAATGACGGTAATGGACGCCGGCAACCACTGCACCGATTCAGTGCGGTTTCTGAGTTTGGAAGTTTCGTCGGATAGAGCCGGGTCCGCGGTCTGCCCCTGGGCCGGGGCCTGGGTCAGCAATACTGCGGAAAGGGTAACGCCAAGAGCGGGCAGGCAGGCACGTGGACGGCGACTCATGATTGATCCTTGACCGATATATTTGCAGCGCGGGACATTCTAGCAGGGCCGCGCGCACACTGTCCTGAACCTGACTTCTTTTTATGCGGCCAGGGCGGCGCTGGGATAGAGGGCTACCGCGACTTGACCCGGGTCAATGACGTGGCAGGCGTTAAATGCGATAAAGCAGTCTGGGGGTTTGGTTTCGGCGTGTTTGTGGCCCATGATTGAGTTGCCCGCAATTCGCGATCAGGTAGTTGGCTGTCAGGAATGTATCGAGAAAGGCAATAAGAAATGAGGTATGTGGTAGCGCTCGGATTGCTGATTGTCATGGTGACAGGGATTGCGCCGTCTGCGGTGGCGGCCGAATGTATGGATTGCCACGAGGCTGCCGAGGTTCACGTCAGTTTCCGGCATCAGAGCGCCGGGGTCACCTGTGCAGATTGTCATGGCCCGAGCCTGGCCCACCTGGAGCGGCGGCGGAATCCGCCGGATGTCATCTTCCGGCCGGACAGCGCCGGGGAAACGGTAAATGGTAGCTGCCTGGCCTGCCATGACGATACCAGCCAGGTGCATTGGCTGGCATCAGGGCATGGTGCGGCCGACGTTGCCTGTTCTGGGTGCCACAAGGCCCACGAGACTGATCCCGCCCTCGACGAGCGGGCAGAAGCAACCCTGTGTGGTAGTTGCCACAGGGATGTGGTCATGAGCTTCAAATTGCCCCACCGGCACCCGGTGCCAGAAGGCGCAGCCTCCTGCACCAGTTGCCACAATCCACATGGCAGCAGCAGTGAAAGCCTGCTGGCTGGCTCGGGTCTTGTTGATACCTGCGTGGCGTGTCACAGGGACATGAAAGGCCCGTTCCTGTTTGAGCACGACCCGGTGACTGAAGACTGTGGCCTGTGCCACAAGCCACATGGCAGCACCACGGATGCCTTGCTGCTGACCCGGCCTCCATTTCTGTGCCAGCAGTGCCACATGGCAGCAGGTCACCCCAGTCGGCTTGCTGATGGCTCCGCCATTGCCGGGGGTGACAGCAACCTGCTTGCGCGCGGTTGCAGCAATTGCCACTCACAGGTACATGGGTCCAATCATCCCGGCGGCGCCAGGCTGATGAGGTAGGTGATGGAACGAAATAGATCCCAGCAGTACAGGAAGCGCAGACTGGCACTGGTTGCCACCGGGCTTTTAGCCTGGGGTACGCTGCAGGCCGAGACGGATCCGTTTGCGTTCAGTGACGAAACTGAAGCACCCGCACCGGCTCCGGCGCCGCGAAGCGAGGTTATTGTACAGATTGGTGCAGTCTCCAGGGACAACCTGCAGTTTGGCCGATTCGCGGATCCGGCAGAGCAGGGTGCCTTCGTGACAGGTGGCTTCCGCACCACTGGTGACCCTCTCCGCAGGGATTTCGCATGGTCTCTTGACCTGATGGACCTGGGCCGGGATTACCGGTACCTGGACCTGGTATTTGCCTCGGCGGGCGGGCTCTCCGTTGACCTTGGCTACCAGGAAACCAGCCTGTCAGGAAACAGTTCCGGATTTACACCCTTCTCCGGTGGGGCCACGCTGGTGTTACCGTCCAACTGGCTGGCAGGTGTCACTACCTCAGACCTGGCACTCAATAGTTTTCCGTTCACGGCAGACAACGAGGCCAGGCGAAAGACGTTGACGGCTGACATTGGTCAGGCGTTTGGCATCTGGGACATCGGCGGACATTTTCGCCTGGACGATCGCGCCGGTACCCAGATTAAGGGCCTGGCAATTTACTCAAATGCGGCCAACCCCCAGGCAGTATTGTTGCCAGTGCCTGTTGATGAGTCGACCCTGGATGTGGGTTTGAGCCTTGGGCTCAGCGCCGGTCGACTGGCCCTGGAAGGACGCGCCCTGGCAAGCCGGTTTGACGGCGGTAACCGCCTGGTTACCTGGCAGAACCCCTATAGCAGCGGCCTCGGCGCGGCCGTCGACTATCCCACGGGTGTGGGTGGATATGCCCCCGCACCGGATCATGACAGCCTGACACTCGCAACCACGGCGAGCCTGGTGCTGACCCCAAAAATCCGCGTGTCGCTTGATGCCATGACGAGTGAAACCAGCCAGCAGGAACCGCTTTTGCCCTACACGGCGAATTCGAACCTGGTTGTACCGGCGGCGCTGCCAACAGAAGCACTGGGCAGTGATCTCAAGACCAGCCGGCTGAACGCGGAAATTTTCTCGCGGCTGACGGCGCGGGGCTCTATCCGGTTCAGGTATCGTTATGACGAACGCCGGAACGAGGCTGACCGACTGCCATGGCAGTATGTGCGTGGAGACGGAGCCAACCAGCCGGCCGCCCTGTTTGCCTTGTTCAACAGGCCACTTTCCAATGAAGAAGACCTCTGGACGGTTGAAGGGCGGTACCGCTTTCCGGACAAATCCAGGGTATCGCTTACCTATGACTACACCAAAACCCGGCGGGACTATGCTGCGGTTGACGAGACAGAAACGGATCAGTTGACGTTTGTGCTGGCACCCTACACCGGCGACCGGGTAAGGCACCGCATTGAAGTGGTGGCCGCAGACCTTTCGGGAGGTACCTATGAATGGTCCCGCTCGTTCTTTACCGAACTTGCTGTTGACCTGATCAACCAGGTCCCGGATGACCAGCGCTGGACCAATCATCCGCTGTTGCGTCAGTACCACCTGGCCAACCAGGAATCGCGGTCTATTGCCTGGTCAATGACCTGGACGCTTTCTGACACCTGGCAGCTGCAGGGGTTGCTTAAATCGCGGCAGGTCGACTTCGACAGGAGTGAACTGGGCCTGACCGACGTTAACGAAACCAATCTGAACCTGTCAGCCCAATACAGCCTTTCGGCATTCAGCGGCTGGCTCACCCTGGACTATGGCGACAGCGGTCGCAACCAGGCCGGACGCGATTTCCTGGGGGGGCTCAATAAGCCCGCAAATGTGGTATCCCCGCCCTTGCCGGAGGGCAGCGATCCATCCCGCAACTACCATATTGACCAGGAAGGCAAACGCTATTCGCTGGACCTGGGATTTGAGTGGCGTGTCTCTGACCGGCTGAAAGCCTCCAGCAGCTACACCTACCTGCATGCCAGTGAAATTTATGAAGTGACCGTGTTCGGCGCAAGGGATCTTGTGGGTGGTGATCTACCCGCCATTGATACCGACATGCACAACCTGGTGTCGACGCTGGCGTTCAGCCCAAGGCCAGCAATGACCCTGTCGCTTTCGCATCGCTACCTGCGATTCGCAGATGAAAACTGGCAGCTTGAAGGACTCCGGTCAGACAGCATAGGTAAGGTCCTGACTCTCGGGCAGGTCAACCCGAACGAAAATGTGAATATGGTAACGCTTGGTATAAGCGCCAGGTTCTAGGGAGAAAAGCGTGATGATTTCTGACAGAACACTGAAGACGGGCGCGGTGGCGCTGATGGTTATGCTGGTTGCAGCCTGCAGTGGTGGCGGAGGTGGTACCGCCGCGCCGGATGTCCAGCCAGGCCCGCCACCGGCCAATGGCAATGTGACGCCACCCTCGCCGCTGCCGCCGCCGGTACAACCCAATCGCTATGTTGAGGCAGCCACAGCAACTGCGGCCATCACCGGCGTTACCATTGATTCCCCACCCGTGGTCAACTTTTCTGTTGTTGATGGTGCGGGCGTGGGTTTGACCGGTCTCACTTCAGGTAATGTCAGGTTCCACATTGCCAAGCTGGTTCCCGGCGCCAATGGCGATTCTGCCCACTGGCAGTCCTACATCAACCGGCTAAAGACTCCGGCCGTACACCCGGAGAATGCCCCCGCGATCCAGGCGACGTCGGAGAGCGGTGGTGCACTGGTTGATCACGGTGATGGCACCTATACCTATACCTTTGTCACGGATGTCACCAATGTGACCGCGCCTTTGGCTGTTGCCTTTGAGCCAACCCTGACTCACCGGGTTGCCATCCAGTTTTCCGGTGGTCCGGTGACAAATCCGTCCTACGACTGGATGCCTGAAACCGGTGCAACCTCTGGTCTGCTCACCAAGGATGTGGTGACAACTGAATCCTGTAACACCTGCCACAATCCCCTGGCGCTTCATGGTGGTGGTCGGCAGGAAATTGAACTCTGCGTCACCTGTCACAACCCCGGTACCAGTGAACCCAATTCGCAGGAAAGTATGGATCTGGCTGTGCTGGTGCACCGCATTCACATGGGCCGCGATCTGCCCAGTGTTCAGGCAGGGGGAGAGTTTGTTGTGTACGGGTTCAGGGACAGTCGGCACGACTACAGCGAGCTGGGATATCCGCAGGAAGTCAACAACTGCACCAAGTGCCACGCCGGGACAGCAACCGGGAGCGGGGCGCTGATTGTCACGCCAACGCTTACCGGTGATGGAGACAACTGGTCAGAAATTCCCACCATGAGTGCCTGTGGTTCCTGTCATGATAACGTTGATTTCTCCCAGCACGCCGGGGGGCAAACGGACAACAGCGGGTGCCAGAGTTGCCATAATCCCATGGGTATCGCCGGCTCAGTCATTGAAGATCATCAGAACGGCAGGGTGCTGGGTACCCGGGCTGTTGCGGTCAACGTCAGTTCGGTGACCAATACTGGACCCGGTGAGTTTCCCCAGGTCACTTTTTCGGTAACGAATCCGCTGGCGGGTAATGTGCCCTATGACATCAAGACCGACCCGGTGTGGACAGGTGGCAGGCTCCGGGCAGCTTTTGCCTGGAATACGCTCGACTTTACCAATGTCGGCGCCGGTGGCGCGACCTATACGCGGACGGATGCACCATCCCTCGCCAGCGACAATGGTGACGGCACCTTTACGCTGACATCGGAGACCGCCATTCCCAATACCCCCGGGCAGTCAGCCACCGGTAGCGGTATGCTGATTTTTGAGGGACGGGCACAAACGGCGGAATTTGGTCGTGCCCCGGTGGTCATGGACCCGGTTTATTTTTCGATTGATGAAGCCAACGGGACAGCGGTGGCGCGGCGCCAGGTTGTGTCGAATGAAAAGTGCAATAGCTGTCACGGGGTGCTGGGTTTCCATGGTGATAACCGCAGCAATCTTGAAGCGGGCTGTCAGGGCTGCCACAACCCCAGGTTTGCGACGGATGACAACCAGCCGCTGGACTTCAAGGTCATGATCCATGGTATCCATGCCGCCTCGGTTCGTGAGACCCCATTCCAGCTTGGCAGCGACGTTTTTGACGAATCGGCAGTGCACTATCCCGGCAGGGTCTCTGACTGCAGAAGTTGCCATGTGAACAACAGCTGGCAACTGCCGCTTCCTGCAACGGTACTGGCAACAACAACCGATGCCGGGGATGATGAGGCGGTGTATAGTGATGACGTGATGACGAGCGCGGCCTCAGCCGTCTGCAGTTCATGCCACGATTCGGCCCTGGCCAGGACTCACATGACCCAGAACGGTGGTGACTTCATGGCAAGCGAAAACTCCGCCAATACTGAAACCTGTGCGGTTTGCCATGGTCCGGGTCGTTTGTCGGACATCTCCGTTGCACATTCCCTGGAGTAGCCGTAGATGTTTAGTTCACTGAAAAAACTCTGGCACTGGTTCTGGTCACCTACAGCCAGGCTGTCGATGGGTTCGCTGCTTATCATTGGCATGGTGGGCGGCCTTGTGCTCTGGGGGGGCTTTAACTGGAGTATGGAACTCAGTAGTACCGAGCAGTTCTGCATTTCCTGCCACGAGATTCGTGATAACGCCTTTGAGGAATCAAAGAGCAAGGTTCACTACAGCAATCGCAGTGGTGTTAATGCCGACTGTGCGGACTGCCATATACCCAAAGCCTGGGTCCCCAAGCTGGCACGCAAGATTGAGGCGGCGCGCGAGGTCTACCACCATGTTCTTGGCACCATAGACACCCCGGAGAAGTACAACGCCCATCGACCGGTCATGCAGGAGCGCGTCTGGGCCAGGATGCGGGCCAACGATTCCCTGGCCTGTCGCAACTGCCACAATCCTGACCGCATGAGCGAAGAAAAGCAGAAACGGCGCGCCTGGATGGCGCACCAGGATGCAAGATCAACCGGTGAGACCTGTATTGACTGCCACAAGGGTATTGCGCACGAACTGATGCAGGCAGATGCAGAGCCACCGGCGGAAGAGGAAGAACTGGATTTCACCATATAGCGCACATTTGTTGGAAGGTATTCTGATGAGTAAGACAGTGATCGGTTTGGCAAGGCTGACGATGGCGTTTTGCCTGGTGATTGCGCCGGCCATGGCAGGGGCAGTGGATTGGGATGGCGTAAAAAGCCAGGATGTGACGCTCTTTTACCCTGGACAGGCGTCCTGGGAGTGGGTGTTGATTCCGTCCACCCACGGCGGCGCCAAAAAGTTTCGCGAGGGCACCAGTTGTAGCGGTTGTCATGAAGGTGAAGAGCGGGAGATGGGTAACCTGATTGTTTCCGGCGAAAAGCTGGAACCCGCGCCGCCGGCCGGCATGGCGGGTGCAGTGGATGCGAAGATTGCGTTTGTGCAGGACGCTCAGAACCTTTACGTCAGGTTGTCCTGGCCAGCGTCTGAAACCGACGCAACAGTCACCATGATGATCGGCGACAATTCTATTCGTGAAGCCGAGCGGGCCGGGTGCTGGGGCGCCTGCCACTCTGACCTGGACGGCATGGCAGATTCGCAGGGCCTGAAGAAATACCTGTCTGCCTCACGGACCAAACTTTCCCGCACGGGTGGTGGTGAAAATTACAAGAGTGACGCCGAGATCGCCGACCTGATGGCCAAAGGCCAGTTCCTGGAGATGTGGCAGGCTCGCCTGACACCCGGTGAACCCGCATCAGCCCGTGACGGCTACGTGCTGAAAGATCATGACTACAACGCGTCACCTGCTGTCAGCGCCGAAGCAACCTACCGGAATGGCGAGTGGCATGTTGTTCTGGCCCGTCCGCTGGTCGGTGGCGGGGCAACCCGACACGATCTGGAAAGCGGCATGACTTACCCTGTGGCCTTCGCCATTCATGAAGGCATGACGGGTCGGCATCACTATGTCTCGTTGGATTTCAGCCTGGCCCTCGGTCAGGGTGACGCAGATTTTGTTGCGATCACGCGCTAGCGCACTGCTGTGACTTCATCGCTTTCCCCAAGCAGGGCATCTGACTGGCAACTGGCCTCACACCGGCTGGTGGAGTTCTACGTCAAGATCATGCCAAGGGCGTTGGGCGCCAGATCCTGTGCCGTCTATATCCAGGAGGGTGGTGAAAACCGGTTCTGGTGCACGGGCACCCATATTTCTGAGCAATCCATGACGCTGCACGAGATTAATGACAGTGTTGTGGTTGAGGCTGTCCAGAGCGGTGAGGTTGTGCAACGGGTTCAGTCTGAAGGCAACAGCGTTCTGTGCATGCCTATCTTTTCCACGAACGGCCGGCACCTGGTCGGCGCCGTGGAGCTTATCGGGCCTGCTGAGTACTCCGGGAAAGATCGGGCATTGCTGGATGAAATGGTGCAGTACCTTGAGGCCTCCATTGAGGACATCCGGGGCAAGGCAGGTTCACCCGGTTTGCGTTGGGCCGGGCGCATTGCCATCGGTGTGACGTTAACCTTCTTTGCTCTGGTTGTGCTCTTTACGGTTTACTGGTTTACCTTCTACCTGACGGGTATCTAAAACCACCCGGGTGCTATGTCCGCGATTTTTGCCAGCGGGCCCTGGCCGTCTTGATCGAACCTGCGCAGGCCCTTCGCTACCCAATTCCCGCTTCTGTGTTGCAGCCCAATTCCTGAAAACGCCGGCTTTGCAGATGCGAAGCGATTGGCTGGTAGGTGTACACCATGACAAATGATCCGCTGGACCTTTGGCTCATTGGTCTTGCTTGGTTACTGCAGTTTATTGTCCTGGTGTTACTTGCCAGGTAGGCGGCTGACCGATTTGATCGTAAGGTGATTCTGATGCTTTGTCTTATGGTTGTTACAGTCTCTAAAAAACCAGGATTGACCGGAACGAGAAAATCCAGAGGGCAAGCACCGAGAACGCAAGCGCCAGGTGCCAACGAATGGTGAGCTGAAGCATTTCAATTCTCGCCGGGTCAGTTGCATCACTTTTCATGATGCTGCACATCATCACGTCAAACATGATTACAATAAAAACGAGCGGCGCTGTTGCCGGCACTATGCCGCCAAAGACAACGTCCCAGCCTTCCAGGATGCGTGCCGGTCGCGAGAACGGCAAAATCAGTATGAACAGTGCGGCCAGCGCATGCAGCATATGGCGCAGGGTGCCGATTTGTTTGTATTTTTCGATCATCAACAGGTACCGTGACAACAGGCTTGTACGACAGGCAGTTAAACGCCGATCATAGGTGGCGCCATTGTAATCGTGACAGGCAGGTGAAAACACCCGGGAAGATTCTGAACGTGCAGGCCTTGTGCTTTTTTGTGCAGAGTCTCCCTGGATAACAAAGCGACATGTATCCGGAGCGACCAGAAGTGGGTGACAAGATAACGGTGCTGACAACCGGCGGCACGATTGACAAGATCTATTTTGATGCCAGCAGTCAGTTTGAAGTCGGTGAAACCATTGTCGAACACATGCTGCATCAGGCGGCAGTGCAACTGCCGTTTGAGGTCATTGAGGTGATGCGGAAGGACAGTCTTGACCTGACGGATGCCGACAGGGATCAGATCAGGACCGCGGCCGCCAGTGTCGCAGGAGAGAAGATTGTCGTAACCCACGGCACCGACACCATGACGGATACGGCTGCGGTACTTCGCTCGCTGCCGGGCAAAACCATTGTCCTGACAGGGGCGTTGGCACCAGCCCGATTTGCTGAGACCGACGCCATGTTTAACCTGGGCATGGCGTTTGCGGCGGTGCAGGCGCTGCCGCACGGGGTTTATATTGTGATGAACGGCACACTTTTTGACTCTGAACACGTGCGCAAGGATCGTTCGCTGAATGCGTTTGTCTATAAATAGGTTAGACTTGCGCACTTTCTGCGAGTTGCTTTCTGCGAGGTGATAGACATGAGACTGAAAACGGCTACGGTTGTCCTTCTGCTTGCGGCGCTCGGTGGCTGCATGACCTATGACCCCTATACCGGTGACAAAGAGGTCAGTAAGGCAACAACGGGTGCGGCCATCGGCGCCGGCGTTGCAGCGGTGGGCGCCGCAATTGCCAATCGCGATGATGACGCGCGGACCCGTAACCAGCGCATACTGGCAGCGGCAGCGGCCGGCGGCGCCATCGGTGGCGGGGTGGGTTATTACATGGACGTGCAGGAAGCGAAGCTACGAGAACAACTACGCAACTCCGGTGTTCGTGTCGCCCGTGAGGGTGATTACATACGCCTGGTGATGCCATCGAACATTACATTTGCGACAGACAGTGCCGCGGTTAATCCTGATTTCGAGAAGGTGCTGAACTCGGTGGCGCTGGTGCTGAAAGAGTACAACAAGACGCTGCTGGAAATTTCCGGCCATACTGATTCAACGGGTTCGGACAGCTACAACCTGCAACTGTCAGAGCGCCGCGCAAGAGCAGTGGCTGACGCTCTGCAGCGGGCCGGAGTGTCGGTTGACCGTATGCTGGTACAGGGGCTTGGTGAAAGCCGCCCGGTTGCCGACAATGCCACAGCGGAAGGGCGGCAACTGAACCGCCGGGTTGAACTGCTGCTGGTACCGGTAACCACATCCTGACCCAGGGCCAGGCTCGCCTGGCAGCCTGTCAGAACTTGTCGGTAACAGCCCCTTCTGACGCAGAACTTACCAGGCGTGCATATTTGGCCAGCAGGCCGCGCTCGGCGTAGGGAGCAGGGGGCTGCCAGTTTGCCTTGCGGCGGGCCATTTCAGCATCGTCGACCAGCACCTTGATGGTCGCGGCTTCGGCGTCAATTGCAATGGGGTCACCATCTTCCAGCAGGGCAATAGGTCCACCATCAAAAGCCTCGGGGGTGATATGACCTATCACAAAACCGTGTGAACCACCGGAAAAGCGCCCATCGGTAATCAGCGCCACTTCCGAGGAAAGACCGCGCCCGTTGATCGCGCTCGTCGGGGACAACATTTCACGCATGCCCGGCCCGCCGCGGGGACCCTCGTAGCGGACAACAACAACGTCGCCGGCGGTGACACTCCCCGCCAGGATGGCCTCAAGTGCCGCTTCCTCACCGTGGAAGCAGCGGGCTTTGCCGCTGAAGTGGAGTCCCTCGTGCCCGGTAATCTTGGCCACGGCCCCCTCTGGTGCCAGGTTGCCACGGAGGATGACCAGATGGCTGTCTTTCTTGATCGGGTCGGAAAGTGGGCGAATTACGCGTTGACCGGACGGGTAGGGTGCCACCTCAGCGAGATTTTCGGCCAGGGTTTTGCCCGTGACCGTCAGGCAGTCGCCGTGCAACAGGCCTTCTGCCAGCAGCATTTTCATCAAAGGCTGAATGCCGCCAATTTCGATCAGTTCACTCATTGCGTATTGGCCGGCGGGACGCATGTCGGCGAGTACGGGCACGCGTTTGCCAATGCGACTGAAGTCGTCGAGCGTGAGGGGTATTTTTGCGGCGTGGGCAATTGCCAGCAAATGCAGTACCGCATTGGTTGAGCCTTCCAGCGCGATGGTGACGGTGATTGCGTTTTCAAACGCTTCCCGGCACAGGATATCGGACGGCTTGATACCCAGGTTGATCAGGTTCATGACCGCCGCACCGGCAGAGTAGCTGTCAGCGCGTTTGTTGTCTGAAACGGCTTCCTGGGCGGATGAATTGGGTAACGACAGCCCCATGGCTTCAATGGCAGAAGCCATGGTGTTGGCAGTGTACATCCCGCCACAGGAGCCGGGCCCGGGGATTGCGGTGGACTCAATTTCCTTCAGTTCTATGTCCGAAATCTTGCCGGCCGCGTGCTGGCCCACTGCCTCGAACACCGAAACCACGTCGCGCCTTTGTGCGCCGGGCTGGATGGTGCCGCCATAGACAAACACCGCAGGACGATCGATGCGTGCAATGGCCATGGCACAACCGGGCATGTTCTTGTCGCAGCCACCGATGGCAACAAAACCGTCAAACCCTTCGGCGCAGACTGCAGTTTCAATGGAATCGGCAATCACCTCTCGCGACACCAGCGAATAGCGCATGCCGGGGGAACCCATGGAAATGCCGTCTGACACGGTGATCGTGTTGAAGGTCAGTGCCTTACCGCCGGCCTCGTCAGCCCCCATGGCTGCGGCCTCGGCCAGGGCATTGATGTGCATGTTGCAGGGGGTCAGGTTGCTCCAGGTCGAGGCAATGCCAACCTGCGGCTTGCTGAAGTCCTGATCGGTAAATCCGACGGCATGCAGCATGGCGCGCGCGGCAGCTTTCTGGACGCCATCAACGACGAGGGAAGAATAGGGGCGTCGGTTCTTGTCTTCAGGCATTGCGTGGGTTCCTGGCCAATTTGGAGGCGCCAAAATACCACGAATTGCCGTGAAAGTTGACCGCGTTCAGGATTGATTCCGGTCGCGCTCCCGTCGCAGGTGATTTACAAATCGCATCAGGACCTCATAGGGTTGACAGCCCACCACGCAGAGATCGTCGTGGACGTAGGTGGGTACCCCCGTCAGTCCCAGGGACTGCGCCCGGCGCCAGTCGTTATCGACAGCCTCGCTGTAGGATCGGGTTTCCAGCACCGCGCGAGCGGCCTGGCCGTCCAGCCCTGCCTGCTCCGCGAGTTCAACAAGCACATCAGCATCACCGATGTTCAGGTTGTCGACAAAGTAGGCGCGGAACAGGACATCGTGAAGGGACCAGCCACCCGGTATGTCGTTGGCCCAGGCACCGAGTTCCTGTGCCAGTCGGCTGTTATAGGTCATTGTTCGCTCGCCATAGGGCAGTCCCTCGGCGGCCATCATGTCCTTCATTTGCTGCTGGAACGCACGGATCTGCTCCATTTTGCGGCCCTTGAACAAATCCGCCAGCGAGCGGCCGTGGGCCGGCGTCTCGGGATGTAGTGGAAAGTGTACAAGCCGGACTTCCAGGTCCGGTTCCTGCCTGAGCCGTTCAATACTAACTGTACTGAGGTAGCACCAGGGTCAGACGTAATCCGAGAAAACCTCAATCAGAATGGGTTCTGTGTTCATGGTCACCTGCGCAGTGCGCTGTGTATGTCTGTGTTGGCTACATGATGATACACCCCGTGCAGCAAGTACAATACCAGTCGCCTACCCGCGAGATTTCTCCGCTTCGCAGCTGCGCTGCTCCGGTCGAAACGACGGGGTTGGGGTTGCTACTACAGTCAGCAGCCGCCCGGAGAGTGCGACCTCGCCATTCCCGCGAGATTTCTCCACTTCGCAACTACGCTGCTTCGGTCGAAACGACGGGGTTGGTGTTGCTACCACAATCGCTGGCGCAGTCCGCGGGTGCAGGATTGCGCCGCATAAAAGCGCGGCGCCGCAGCGGGGGAGCAAGACCCGCAGGGGCTTGCGGAGGAGGAAGGGAAGCGGGGACCGCCGCAAGCCGCGGGGCAATGCTGGACCCGTGGACTGCACCCATCTCACGCTTCGCACCCAATAACCGTGCCCCGAACAACCACCCCAACCAGCAGTGCGCGCTCCTTACCATGTCAGTCCTTAGGGGCTTTTTCAGCATCAGCATCATTGGTATCCATGGGAGGGATTACCCACTCGCCATTCCCGCGAGATTTCTCCGCTTCGCAGCTGCGCTGCTTCGGTCGAAAGGACGGGGTTGGTGTTGCTACCACAGGCAGCAGCTGCCTGGAGCGTGTGACCTCGCCATTCCCGCGAGATTTCTCCGCTTCGCAGCTGCGCTGCTCCGGTCGAAACGACGGGGTTGATGTTGCTACCACAGTTGCTGGCGTAGTCCGCTCCCCTCCTCGTGTCAGTCTTGAAGGGCCATTTCAGCATCAGCATCATTGGTATCCATGGGAGGGATTACCCACTCGCCATTCCCACGAGATTTCTCCGCTTCGCAGCTACGCTGCTCCGGTCGAAACGACGGGGTTGATGTTGCTACCACAGTTGCTGGCGTAGTCCGCGGGGCAATGCTGGAACCGTGGACTGCACCCATCTCACGCTTCGCAACCAATAACCGTGCCCCGAACAACCACCCCAACCAGCAGTGCGCGCTCCTTACCATGTCAGTCCTTAGGGGCTTTTTCAGCATCAGCATCATTGGTATCCATGGAAGGGCAACCCCACTTGCCTTTCCCGCGAGATTTCTCCGCTTCGCAGCTGCGCTGCTCCGGTCGAAACGACGGGGTTGATGTTGCTACCACAGTCAGCAGCTGCCTGGAGCGTGTGATCTCGCCATTCCTTCGGGATTTCTCCGCTTCGGACGGGGTTGATGTTGCTACCACAATCGCTGGCGCAGTCCGCGGGTGCAGGATTGCGCCGCATAAAAGCGCAGCGCCGCAGCGGGGGAGCAAGACCCGCAGGGGCTTGCGGAGGAGGAAGGGAAGCGGGGACCGCCGCAAGCCGCGGGGCAATGCTGTACCCGTGGACTGCACCCATCTCACGCTTCGCAACCAATAACCATGCCCCGAACAACCACCCCAACCAGCAGTGCGCGCTCCTTACCATGTCAGTCCTTAGGGGCTTTTTCAGCATCAGCATCATTGGTATCCATGGGAGGGATTACCCACTCGCCATTCCCGCGAGATTTCTCCGCTTCGCAGCTGCGCTGCTCCGGTCGAAATGACGGGGGTGGGTATTGCTCCGACGCGGCTGTGGGCAGGGTCAGGGCAAATGCCACCACAAGTGCTTCCATGCTAAGCTTTTTGCGGCTGATTGATGAGTAGCGTTGGTGTGAAGCGACAGCAGGTACTGGTACTTTATCTGGCGGATTCGTCTCTCGATTCCCCCGTTGTTGCCTGGTCCATGTTTGATGGCACCGGGAAAACCCGGCACATGGCCGGTGACAGCGATGTGCCGCCATACCAGAGCGGGCTTGAGGCGCTGGTGGATGGCTGGCGGCTGATCCAGGCATCGCCCCTGCTTGATCATGTTAGCGGCAGTGAGTACCGTACTGGCTACCTGCGTTATGAGTTTTTCTTCGAGAAAATGGTGAAGACTGATGGCTGATAATCCCGAGTTGCTCGATTCGAAACAGATGGCGTCGTTTGTGGCGAACGGTTACCTGATGATGGAAAGTGTGGTGCCGGACAATTTGAACAACAAATTCCTGGCGGATATCGGATACATGCCGGACGATGAGATTGGCGATATTCGCACCTATTACGGCAAGGTGATGTCAACCAGCAGTATTCCCGTGGTCCGGGCGGGCACTCCCCTGAGTGAGGCTTATCCGCCTGACGGCGCCATTGCCGAGGTGTTGGCGTTGCCGCGGGTGGCGGGCGCGATCCGTAGCCTGGTGGGTGAGGCGCCGGTGTTCGATCACCACTTTCTGCATGTTACCTTCCCCGAGCGGTTCCACCAGGGCCAGGCAGCATCCCAGCACTACCATCAGGACTCCACCATTGACCCGCGGCAGGCGTTTGATGTCCAGGTGATGTATTTCCCGCATGAGGTTACGCGGGAAATGGGTGGCACGCGCTATCTACCGGGGAGCCATCTGCGAATTGTCAGTGAGGCGGCTATAGGCCGCTACCAGAACATACGTGGTCAGCGCCATGTCGTCTGTCCTGCCGGGTCCCTGCTGTTCCTGCATATGGGTATCTGGCACGGCGGTGGGCTGAACCAGTCTGACCGGCTGCGCTACATGTTCAAGATCAGGATGTGCCCCACGGCCCCGCAGCACCGGCTCTGGGATATGAGCGATCTGCCCAACGACTATGCTCAGCAGCGCGCCATTTTCTGGACCGACCCGGCGCGTGACAGGGACGATGTTGCCTCCATACTGATGAAGCCGGCACCCTGGATGGAAGCCGATACATCGCGACTCGAATTGATGAACAGGATTCGACTGTGGCGCTACCTCCTGGATGATCCCACCTTTGATGTGGACTACTGGCTGACCCGGATCGAAAACGACTATTCGCTGTCCGCGTAGTTGAGTTCAATGGCACGAATCAGTTGTGATTCAATTTCCTCATCGGTAAACGGCAGTTTTATCCACTGGCTCTTCGAGTAGAGCCGGGTCTGGTCAGCGTAGTAGGGTGAGTCCGGCTCCGGCGACTGGGAGTAGGTGAGAATCGCCTTCGCATCCGGTGTGCCATCTTCATTCCAGGTGACAACCTGGATGTAACTGTTGCCATGGACAATCGGGTTGTAGCCACCGGCGTCCTCGTCAAGTGATGCTGTGATCACGCTATAGACGCCTGCGCCGCCCTGACCACCGGGAATACCAATCTTGTCACCATTTCGTTCTGCGAACTGGACCTCACCCCAGGGGGCAGCGGGTGATACCCCGGCGTTGTGGAGTCGTTTCAACGCAAGGGTGAGGCCGTTGATGACGAGGTCACGAGTCGCTTTGCTGCTGACATCAAGCCCCGCCGGGGTGCGGACCGGATCGTTGATGTCAAACGGACGTGTCAGGTGCCCGGGCAGGTCATTGGCAATGGCGAACCAGAGTTCGTTGTAGATCTGGGCGCCGACGCTGTTGACATCGGTCCGACGATCCCAGTTGCGGAGAATCCCGCAGGCGCTCCTGACATCAGGTGGTGGTTCGCTCGTGTCGCAGATGGTGAGGAAATCATCCAGGAATGTCTCTGCACCATAGTGTCGATGGCTGAACAGGATGTCCTGAACCGCGGCGGGTGTCAGTTTCTCACCCCGGGCAAAAATCTCATCGATGAAGGCGAGCCCTGCGCGGGTACGGAGTGACCTGGGTGTACCCTCGTCGCCTATGATGGGTGAGTAACCCTCCAGGCGGATGTCCGGGTTGGAAAGCCAGTGAGAATCGTTGCTGTTGCTGACAAACGTATCGGTAACAAGGCTGGGTTGCTGGAGGGGTGGCATAAGGCCGGGCGCCGCCGCGGTTTTGTCGGTCTGCCAGTTGCAGCTTGGGTCCGAGCCGTTCAGCACCACAACGCGCCTTCGCAGCACGCGTTCCAGTCCGGTCTGGCATCGCTCGATCTGTTCTTTGGTGACGTAGGGGATAGCGGACATGTCAGCATAAAGCACCTTGCCGTCGCGATCCGCGGCCAGGGTATTTACAAAGGCAGCGCCCTGGTACCGGGCCAGGGATTCCCTGATCTCCGAGACGTTCTTCGCCCGGTCCAGTTCGTGATACTGATTGCCGCTGCGGTAGTTCTCATAGTTGACGTCACGGAGGGCGTAGACAAAGTTGTCGTCCCAGGGAGTGTCTGCTGTCTGCACCACGGGGCCAAATTCTGTCAGGTACACCAGGCGTTCATGGGGTCCGTCGGGTGTGTCAATCACCACGCGCACGGACTGAATGGGTTTGGTGGCATTGCCGACCCTGTAAGTCATCCGGTCACCCGCCAGTTCAAGCCGGAACAGGGTGAAGCGCAGGGCGGTGGATACCGTGTGGGTCCAGGCCACGTCTTTGGTGAAGCCGATGGCAATCCTCGGCGTGGTGATCAGGCCTGCACCCATGACGTCCAGGGTACCCGGAATGGTCATGTGGGCAAGGTGGAAGCGCGATCCACCATGCCACGGATAGTGAGGGTTTCCCAACAGGATGCCACGGCCAGTTGCCGTGGTGGCACTGCCAAAAGCCAGGGCATTGCTGCCGTCTGCCGGCAATTCGGCAGGCTGGTAGTTGAACGCGACCGTGCTGCCGGTGGGCCGCTGCGGATCGGCGTTGGCGATCTGCGTCATGAACCTGCCAAGCCCGTACCGGATACCTACGCCAATCGCGAGCCTGGCAACATCACTCTCGTCCATCGGCTTGACCCAGGCAGCACCCTTGCAGGATGCGGGCAGATCAATCGCCTTATCGTTCAGGAAGCGGTTGTATCCCGCCACGTAACCACGCAAGAGCG
Source organism: Pseudomonadota bacterium (assembly GCA_047947185.1). Classification (GTDB taxonomy): domain Bacteria; phylum Pseudomonadota; class Gammaproteobacteria; order Pseudomonadales; family Azotimanducaceae; genus JANQJA01. The sequence goes on along the minus strand of CP170502.1, from coordinate 2,624,631 downwards.
ACCGGTTCCCGGGCAGGCTGGCTGACGTGACAGCCGCCAGTTTTTCAGGGCCCAGCAGCGCCCTGTAGAATACATCACTGTCGCGGTTCGCACTGGTGTTGCCAAGATACTGACTCCGCTCCCCGCGAACCGTCAGTATCTCCTCGGCCAGCACGCAAATGGTGTCGGTGGCGACTGCATAGGCTAGGCCATAACCCGCACCAAAATAGTCGTTGGCCCTGATGTGCGGTATGCCGTATTCGGTCCAGCGAATCTGCACACTTCCGTCCCAACGGTTTGGCGATGTCGTACAGCCCGCCAGCAACAGGGTGGCTGCGACGATGAAAAGCATTCTCGAGCCTGGCATTGTCTTCTCCCTCCTCTCAGTACTTCCTGCAAGTTACCAGCAATCGGCACCTGCAGAACAGGGCCGCGTGCGCTCACCGGGGTTTACAGCTATTCTCGGCGAAACAAACGCGGGAGGACAAATGGTCATGAGGCTCAGGAAAAAGCGCTACGCAGAACTCAGCGAGGAGCAAAAGGCTGTTTTTGACAGTATCAAGGTCGGGCGGAGCAACGTTGAAGATGGCCATCTTGGCGGGCCGTTTGATGCCTGGATACTGAACCCCGAGATGGGGCGTCGAATTGTCGGGTTGGGTGGCACATTCCGGTTTCGTACCGCAACTGATCGCCGTTATATCGAACTGGCGATCCTGGTTGTGGGCGCACACTGGCAAGCGCAGTTTGAGTGGTTTGCCCATGAACCCATGGCGCTTGAGGCGGGACTGCCAGCCGAGGTAATCCGGGTGATCCGCTATGGTGGGGATGACAACTTTGCTGACGCGGGCGATCGGGTTGTCTACAGGTTGTGCCGCGAGCTGCTGACGACCCATCAGGTCAGTGATGCAACCTATGAGGCCGCACTTGACCTGTTTGGTGAGCAGGGCATCTCGGAACTGGTGAATGTGAGTGGTTACTACACCATGGTATCGATGACGCTGAACACCTTCAGGGTGCCGTTACCGGAGGGCGCCGCCTATCCTTTCCCGGAAAACTGACGCCGGCCAGGCGTTCCGGTTAGTATGTGGTTCCTCTGGAAAAATGGTATGGCGCAGGTATGAATGCAGGCAATCCCAAGACTGACTCTGGCCCGGTTGCGGTGCGGGCTGCGGCCACGGTCATATTGATCGACGACCGGCCTGACCTGCAGGTGTTCATGATGAAACGTAACGCCAACACGCAGTTTGCGGGTGGCATGTGGGTGTTCCCTGGCGGTTCGGTGGATGAGGGCGACAATGCGGAAAATTACCAGAGACATTGCACCCATCGCAGTGATGCTGAGGCCAGTGCGCAGCTCTCCGTGGCGCGCGGTGGTCTTGCCTACTATGTTGCGGCCATCAGGGAAGCTTTTGAAGAAGCGGGAATATTGCTTGCGCTCAACAGGCAGGACGAATCACCGCTGACATTGATCGCTGACGACGTTCGTCAGCGTTTTGATGCCTGGCGGGACCAGGTGAATGACGGTACTGTGGACTTCCTGGACGTGATCGACCGGGAAGGACTGCTGCTTGACGCTGGTGAAATTCACTACGTTGCTCGCTGGATTACGCCACCAGGTCCGCCACGCCGGTTCGATACACGGTTTTTCGTGACCCGTATGCCGGCATCCCAGAACCCGATTCACGATGACAGCGAACTCGTGAATTCTGCCTGGGTCACGCCCCAGGAAGTGATTGCGCGGGCCCGGGCCCGTGAGATGGGCATGCTGCCGCCCACGCTCAGAATGATCGAATGTCTTGCAGAGTACTCGTCAGCAGCGGAGGTCATGGCTGCTGCCGCGCTGGATTCACCCTATATCCGGGTGCCGATGGGTGGGGCCATGGCAGATGCCGCGGCGGGACCATCCAATGCTGAGCCGGGATGGGTCAAACTGAACTGGCCGGGCTAATGAACTGCCTCCACGTCCCTGTGGATGGCAGTTCGGGGCCAACGCTGTTCTGCCCTCGGCGAGCGCTCCTGGCGGGCAGAGGCACAGTCAATACATCGCGAGCACGCTGCAGGCCGTGCTGATGACACTTTCGACCGACTCGTTGCTGTGTTCGAACACCTGCTTGTGGTCGTACTTGTGGTGTGAGCTGCCGGTCTTGATCACCGCAAGCCACATGTCGAGTTGCTCAGCCGTTTCCGGGCCAAAGTTGATCAGGGCCCGTTTGTAGTGCTTGCGAAGATTGGTTTCCTTGATGTCGTCGATGACATCCAGCAGTGCATAAGCTTCCTCGTTAGCATAGGCAGCGCGATTACCATGGCACAACATGCGACTGGCAATAGCCCGGTTGGTTGCCGTCATGTCATCGTAGGACGCGATGACAAATTCGAGGAACAGGTTGGCCCGTTCCTGACTGAGTGACAGGTGTGATTGTACGTGGGCTATGTTGTCAGCCCTGGATGATTCCTGCTCGGCGAGCCTGATGTTCTGCATGAGTGACAGATATGCCAGGTGGTCCGGCATCGACTCGGTTCTGTCATACTTCACCCGGTAGACGTCATTCGGCAGTGTCAGGGTGTCGTTTGCCCTGCTGTACTGAAATACCACCACCGCGAGAACCGCTGTTGTCCACTTGAGAATTTGCCTGGTATCCATGTCCATTTCCCTTCCGTTCCGTGAGGAACAAAGATAGGGCAATCAGGCGTGGGGCACGGTGAAGCAGTTCACATTTGTGGTGGCCTTTCGTCGGGAAAATCCCGGCATTGCTGACGAACGGTTGGTTTGGTGAGTTGAGGCGCATTGGCCCCTGCAATTTCTGGAGTAGTACAGATGACGGTCAGATTTCTCTTGTTGTTGGTGACATTCCTGCTCGTGCAGTGCCAGGCCACGGTCAATCCGGGTGAGCTTCTGCTGAACCAGATCCAGGTGATTGGCAGCCACAACAGCTACAAGGTTGCAATCGACGAGGTGGCAATGGCGCAGATTGCCAGGGACAATCCTGCAGCGGCCCGGTCGCTGGACTATGCGCATGTACCCATTGCCGAGCAGTTGACCCTGGGCTTGCGCAATCTGGAACTGGACGTGTTTCATGATCCCGCAGGTGGTCTTTATGCGAGCCCGGTGGGCGCAGCCTTGCCGGGCGCAACGCCTTTTGATCCGGATGGCGAAATGCAGAAACCGGGTTTTAAGGTGCTGCACGCCCAGGACATCGATTTCCGCAGCCACTGTGCGCTGCTGGTCGGTTGCCTTGAACAGATTGTCGCCTGGTCCCTGGCGAACGATGGGCATCTACCTGTTTTTGTGTTGATTAACGCGAAGGACGGCGCAATTGACCTGCCTGGCTTTACGGTGCCGCTCAGGTTCGACGAGATGGCCTGGCGTGACCTTGATGCGGAAATCAGGCTTGGACTGAAAGATCGCCTGCTGACCCCGGATGACGTGCGGGGCACCTTTGCCACGCTCCGGCAGGCTGTCCTGGCGGGCTGGCCGCCTCTGGCCCAGGTGCGAGGTAAGGTGATTGTAGTGCTGGATGACAGTGCAGCCAAAAAGGCATCCTACCTGTCGGGTCACCCGTCCGCTGCAGGTCGTGCCATGTTTGTAGATGTACCGGCAGATTCACCGGCAGCGGCCATTATGGTTATGAACAATCCGCTCGGCCAGCGGGAGGAGATTGAGGCGCTGGTCAGGCAGGGTTTTATCGTGCGAACCCGGGCCGATGCAGATACCCGGGAGGCCAGGGTGGGAGACCTGGCTCGCCTGCAGGCAGCCCTCGCGAGCGGCGCCCAGATCATCAGCACGGATTACTACCTGCCGGAGCCCCGCTTCGGGCACGGCTTTCATGTCACGCTGCCAGGTGGCGACAGGGTGCGCTGTAATCCGGTCCTGACCCGTGCACCCTGTAAGGTCCGCCCCTAGCGCGCACCCGGGTTAAGCCGGGCGAAGAGACCACCCAGTCCCCTGACAACCCAGCGCGGTTGAAACCTTGCCCAGGTGACAGCCGCCTGGTTGGCGACGCCGGGAATCCGGATGACTTCACGGTTCATCAGCGATTCGTAGCCCTCGCGTGCAACTTCAGCCGGGCTGGACATCAGGAATGGAGGCACTTCATCTGCCTCCAGGGCCAGCGCCATTTCAGTATTGGTCAGTCCCGGGCAAAGTGCTGTGATCGAGACGCCCGTGCCGCGCAGTTCTTCAGACATGCCTTCCGTCAGTGATATGACAAATGCCTTGCTGGCCGCGTACAGGCTCATCGAGGGCACAGGCTGGAAACCTGCAACAGAGGCGACGTTAAGTATGCGACCGGAACCCCGGGCAACCATGCCGCGCGCAAAGTGGTGGGTCAATAGAGTGAGGGTTGTCATGTTAAGGCCAATCAGTCCCTCGATCTCGTCAGGTTCCAGATCAACAAACTTGCCGGTATAGGCAATGCCTGCATTGTTGACCAGTACGTCAACATGAAGCCCTGCCTGTTCAACCTGGGATATCAACGAGAGCGCGCCGGCCTCGCTGGCAAGGTTGCTTTGGATAACTGTCACGCTGACCTGGGCACCAAGTTCATCTGCCAGGGCCTCAAGTTTTTCCTGGCGCCGGGCGGTGATGACAAGGTCAAAGCCGCGGGCTGCAAACTCCCTCGCAAGTGCCTCGCCGATGCCCGCAGAAGCACCGGTTATCAGGGCCAGGCCTTTACTCATCGCTGCTGCCCTTCCTGTCTTTGGTGCTGGTGGTGGCGGCGCCGGTCATCATTCGCTGTAACCACTGCTGGTAAGCGAGCATGGGTTGCATGGCGGTGGTAATCAGGTCGCCATACTGGTTTGAGCTGGCATCAGCCAGGTACTTTTCCGCGTTCTGTATCAGCTGGTCCTGGATGCGCTCGACGTTGGGAAGCCCAATAAACTCGCGCAGTTCTTTGGGAGTCATGTCTATTTCGACGGTAATCTTCATGGTTGAATTCCTGCTCGGGATCGTGAAAGGCCATCATCGCCCGTCTGTGGGACAGAAAAAAGGGCGCATTGCGCCCTTTGTCCTTACCAGCGGTACCGGGAGCCATAGCGTTGTTGGCCCCACTTGCCGCGAGAGATGATCGGTATCAGGCAGCCGATTCCTTAAGCTCTGTGGCGCTTTCTTTCAGCTCTTCAACGCCTTCCTTGATGTCCTCAACATTTTCGGAGAAGGTGCCACGGACGGCCTGACCGGCTTCCGCGAGGGCGGAGCGGAGGATGTTGGCCTGGGTTTCGCTGGAAGACTTGAAGTTTTCCCAGACGGTTTCGCCATATTCCCGCTGCAGTTCCACGAAGGTGCTGACGTCCTGGACGTTGGGCAGCTTGCGGCTGAAGTCGGCGTTTACTTCAAGGTACTTGCGGAGGTCTTCCTGTTGTGCCTTGACGATCTCGGACATGGTTTGCATGTTGATTTCAAAAAGCGTGCGGCTGAGTTGGCTCTGGCGTTCGAAAAAGTTCATATGATTATCCTTTGACTGTTGTGTTTTGAGCTGCCCGCAGGGAACGCAATCAGCGGTCATCTGATATTGGTCAGCCCAGGTGATATCGGGTTAAAAGGAGATCCCCGGCCCCGAAGAGGGAGACAGGACCGGGGATCTTGGTTGCAGCAAGCCGCTACCGGGGCTTGCCGAACACTCGGTTGCCGATCGCGTTAGCTGGCTGACGCGGCAGGCTTCTTGGCTTTGGGCTTGGCTTTTGCAGTTGCCTTCTTGGGTGCGGCTGCAGCGGCCTCCTCCTGACCGATATTGAAAGCGGTCTTCAGGGCATCAGTGGTTTCGGCAAAAGCACCACGGACAATTTCAGTCTGGGTTTCAACAGCTTCGCGGGTGTTGTTCCAGAGTGTTTCGCCGTACTCGCGCTGCAGGGCGAGAAAGTCACTGACACTCTTGACCTCTGGCAGACGCTCGCCGAAGGAGCGATTGGTTTCGAAGTACTTCTCGACGTTCTCCTTCTGGAGGTTGGCCAGTTCCTTCAGCGTGTTGGTATTGATCTCAAACAGAGACTTGCCCAGTTCACTTTGTCGCTCAATCATATTCATCGTTATATTCCTCAGCAGGTTGTTCGATGTTGCATTGCAGCATTATATGGTGCAGTGCAATAAAATCAACCCCTGATTCAAAAAAAATTCTGTCAGGCCACTTTCGAGCGTAGATCCAGCAGGGTTTCAGGGTCCTGGGCAGCATCCTCGTGCGCCGGGTCAGTTGCAGCAGCATCTTGTGCTTCGTACTTCATTTGCTCCGGTTTCCCTGTTTTTCCACCCGTCAACTTGATGGGTGCGACATTATTGTTGCGTAGCAACAGTTGCTGCAGTTCCAGGAATGCCGCAAGCATGTCGTCACGCAGCAGGTCAGGGTCAGGGAGTGCCCGCGCACAGGCGGTGATTCCCATGTACAGGGTGTCGACGTAGCTCTGTACGGTAATATTGAGCCCCACGCCATGTGCTGGAATGGACACCGGGTAGTGGGTCAGCATCCTGGCCCGATTGCAGAACAGGGTTTCGCGCGGCCCTGGCACGTTGGAAATTACGACGTTGACCGGCATACGGACCACATCCGCCAGGTGGTTTTGTTCGGAAGCAGCGGCCGCAGCGGTCATGAATACTGGCAATCCCGGCAGGGACATTTCGGCATCAAGACTGCCTGCCAGATCCGCGGTGACTTCCTTGCCAACGCGGGCAGATTCGGCGATCGCAAGCAGACGAAGTTTTGGATCTTCCATCTGGGTTGCCAGATTTACACTCATCATGGTGACCTGGTTGCCCATGTCACCGTTACCGGCGCCGCGCAGTGAAACGGGACAACCGGCAATCAATCCTGTTTCAGGCAGTTCGTTGTGACGTAGCAGGTAACGCCGCAGTCCACCGGCACAAACGGCCATGAAAGCGTCGTTGACCGTGCAACCCAGCTGTTTGCCCATTGCCTTGAGATCCGAAAGCGGCAGTTCACCCACGGCATAGCTGCGTCGCTTCACAATGGTCGAATTGAACCGGGTTCGGGGGGCTGGCTCAGCCAGGGCACCAAATTGTCGGGACGGATCCACGGCCCGCTGGATCATGCGGCGCATGGTTTCCATGTTTGAAAACATCCGGGAAGCACTGTTCAACTGGTATTTCACCAGTTTTTCAAAGCTGGCCTGCAGGAGACTGCCAAAGTCGTCGTTGTCCGAGACTGGCCCTGCCGGTGGCTGGATTTCCCTGGGTTCGATGGTTGTATCCATCAGCAGCATCAGGGCAGTCTGGCCTGCAATACCGTCAATTGCCGCGTGGTGAATGGCGTTGTACAGGGCAACAGTGCCGTCTTCGAGCCCTGTGATCACATAGATGTGCCAGAGGGGCCGGCTGCGGTCCATATTGACAGCATGCAGTTCGGCGACCTTTTTCTCCAGCTGTGCCAAAGTGCCGGGTGCCCGAAGCGGCGCCTCGATCACATGGTTGTCGATACTGAAGTGCCTGTCCTGAACCCAGAAAGGGTGGTCAAAATTCCCTGGCAGGAACTGCAGCCTTCGCTGCATGTAGGGGATCAGGTGCGCGCGACTCGCAACATATTGCTTCAGATCCTCGACAAATGCCTGCTCACTCACGCCATGTGGCAACGCCAGTCGCTGCACCGAAGCGATATGGTTTGGTGTCAGATCAGTTTCTGTGTAGAGGAAATTGGCATCCGTCGCGCCTAGTCTTTGCATTGTTACCTGTCTCCCTTGGATGACCAGCGCACCTGACGCTGGTCGGTGGGTTACCTGTCTCGTGCCTGGGTGAATAAAAGCAACAGGTGTGCCACTCTGTGAAATTCTGTTGGAAATACTATAAACACCGGGTGTTAAGCCGCGATGAGCAGTCCGTGAATGCCGGGTTAAGTTTGCTCAGGGCATCTAATTGGTGCTTCGAAACCTGATTGTGACCTCTACCGGTGCACGGGCGCGCATTATAGTAGTGGCATGATCAATGTCAATTTTTAGTGCAAATCAGTTTAAGAATGTTGGTGAAGCCGGGTAGCAGGCAAGACTCCCTGCGGGTTTTGTCCCTTCTTTTTGGTTGCTTATCAGGCACCGGTTGGGTGAAACTCGATTGTTCAATGCAACATCAATAACAACACACCCCTGTGGGAGAGGCGCTTGTACGAAGAACTTGATGTGGTGGCGCATCGTGCGGCCGCGCCGCCGCTGCTCAACGCAATCACCGAGTTGCCCCGAACGCTGCTGGAGTTTCAGGGTCTGCTGGCCAGCCTGCCGCTGTTGAGCCGTCTGCAGCGCGGTGATGCCCACCCGGTGCTGGTGCTGCCGGGGTTCCTGGCCGGTGATGACTCCACCGCAGTGCTGCGCCGATTTCTTGGCACCATGAACTACCAGGCGCTGCCCTGGCAACTGGGCCGCAATACCGGCCAGGCAAACATCATGCAGTCGAAGTTGCTCGATCGGTTCGAGTCACTGGCGAATCAACATGCAGAAAAAATTACCATCATTGGTCAGAGCCTGGGTGGCGTCTATGCCCGGGAACTTGCCCGGATGTATCCCGATAGCGTGCGTCAGGTGATTACTCTGGGCAGCCCTTTTGGCACGCGGGACAGCGGGACAACCCTGCCATTGGTCAGGCGGCTGTTTGAACAGCAATCCGGCATGACCATTGAGGCCATGCGCGAATTTTTGCTTGCACTGGATCCTCACGTCTCGCCGCCGGTACCGGTCACCGCTATCTACAGCAAAGGTGATGGTGTGGTGAACTGGCGGGTGTGCCTGGAGCACGAGGAAGATGAGTTGACACAGAATATTGAGGTCTGTGGCAGTCATTGCGGCATGGGTTTTAATCCTGCGATCTACTACATTGTTGCAGACCGGCTGGCCCAGCCGTTACAGGGCTGGCAGAAATTTGAACCCAAACGCGGACTGAAGGCATTCCTGAAATGAGAGCGTTCAAGAAATACCCCAACCGACGACTCTACGATATTGAGCTGAGCAAATACGTCACAATTGAAGATATCCGGCAGATCATCCTGCGGGGAGAGATGATCACCGTTGCCGATTCCAAGACCGGCAAGGACCTGACCCGGTCTGTACTGCTCCAGATTATTTCTGAACAGGAAAGTGAAGGCCACGAACCCATACTGACCAATCGGGTGCTGGAGCAACTGATCCGCTTCTATGGGTCACCAGCCCAGAACATGATGAGCCGCTATATAGAACAAAGCATCATGACCTTTCTTGAGCACCAGGAACGGTATCGCCGCCGCCTGATGGAACTGGGGAACACAGAACCCATGCAGGTGATGCGCAAGGCCCTTGAGCAGAACATGGAGTTCTGGAACCGGCTTGCGCTCTTCCCGACCGAAAGGCCGGGTACGCCGTCGCGTTCCGGAAGCATGGACGACGACAAGAAGACTGACTGACTGCCGGGCAGAGTCAGGCAACAAGCCACAACGCGCAAAAAAAATGAAACAGGCGCGTCCATAGTGGTGAAAATCATACAGGGGGAGTCATGGCACAAGCTGGTGTAACGCCAACGGAAGGCGTTTCTCATAAACCCCTGTCGAAATGGGTCCTGGCGTCCTACTCGGCACCGGCGACGCCGCTGGCCCTTGTTGGCCTGCCCATGGCGGTGTACCTGCCGGCCATCTATGCAGATTCAGACGGTTTTGGCCTGACCCTGGGCCTGGTAGGCCTCATTATCACCCTGTCACGCTTCACGGATGTCATTACCGACCCGATCATTGGCTTTCTGTCTGACAAACTGCGTACCCGCTGGGGGCGCCGGAAGCCGTTTGTGCTGGTGGGTACGCCAATCTATGCGGCAGGTATCTGGCTTCTGTTTGTGCCGCCAATCGAGTTCAACGTGGTATCCCTGTTTGGCCAGGAGTTCAACATTGGCTATCCCTACCTGTTTTTTATGGTGGCGCTGGTCTACCTGGGTTCCACCATCAAGGACCTGCCCTACATGGCCTGGGGGGCAGAACTGTCCCGCAACTACAACGAGCGGACGCTGGTTACCAGCTGGCGGGAAGGGTTTGGCGTCACCGGGTCCCTGATCTCAGCCTTTACGCCGGCGATTATCCTGTTCCTGGGTTATACCAAGCCGACCGACGCTGTCTGGTTTCTCTCAATGGCCATGTGCATCGTGATGCCAATCCTGGTGCTGAATGCGTTGGCTGTGGTGCCGGAATATCCCGTCAAGGTACCGCGCGAGAAAGTGCCGCTCAAACAGAGCCTCAAGGTGGTGATGACCAACGGCCCCTACGTGCGCTTGATCATCATTTTTGCGTTCTCCAGCCTTGGCTCCGCCATGACTAACAGCCTGTCATTCTTTTTTGTCAAGCATGTGTTACTGGCCGGGGACCTTTATGGGCTTTACCTGGCACCCTATTTTGTCTCCCAGATTGCCGCCATACCGCTCTGGTTCATGCTCTCCCGCAAGGTAGGGAAACACCGGGCGACCATGTGGGCCATCGGCTGGTATGCGTTCTGGTCCTGCTTTATCCCGGTCATCGCGATGACACCCCAGCACTGGTACGATGCGTTTGAGTTCAGCCGCATCCTGTCTTTCCTGCCGGCCAGTTCACTTGCTGAAATGAACGCCCGCTTTGAGGATATTCCGACGGGTAAGTTCCTGTTTTTTGTGCTGATCATGTGCCTCAAGGGATCGGCGATAGGCGCCCTGGCAGCGCTGCCGGCCGCCATGGCGGCGGACGTGGTTGATGTCGACACCGCCCAGACGGGAGAGCAGCGTGCCGGGGCCTACTTCTCAATCTGGTCGATGATTCGCAAAGGTGCCTATGCCCTGGGTATTACTGTGGGTACAACACTTGCCGTACTGTTTGGCTTTGATTCGCTCGCTGATCCGCTGAATACCACCAATACCGAGTTTTCACTGCTGATGCTGGCCTGTCTCTACTCGATTGTTCCCGCGATGTTCAAGTTTGTTGCCATGCCGCTGCTCTGGACCTATCCGCTCACGGAAGCGAGGCTGACGGAAATCCAGCAGGAGATTGTTGCCAAGAAGCTGGTTGCTGCGAACAATTAGTTTTTTGCCGTAAAACCCGCGCAGGCTAGCCGCGTTTTGCCCATTGATCCACCAGGGCTGCGGCCTCGCCGTAGCTGTCGATAATCATGTTTGCATCTGCCAGGTCGCCCTCACCCACAAACGGGCTGTTGATGGCGATGACATCCATACCGGCTGCCCTGGCGGCCAGTATGCCGTTGCGAGAGTCTTCAAAAGCAATGCAGCCGTCCGGCGGCACCCCGAGGGCCTCGGCACAAAGCAGGAAAATATCCGGTGCGGGCTTGCCTCGCCTGAGCGCCGGATGATCGCCGCACACCGTCGCCTTGAACAAATTGCCCCAGGGTTTTCTTGCCAGCTTGAGTTCACACAGGTGCTGGTGTGAGCTTGTCGCCAGGCCAAAGGTAATCCCGGCGGCATGGAGCTGCGTGACGAAGGTGCCAGCCCCGGCAATCTCGGGGCATGCCCGGAACAGTTCAATCAGGTGCACCTCACGGCGCGCAAGATACTCGTCACTGGTGAGCGGCAGGCCAAAGGCGTCAATGACAATCTGCGCACTCGTGTGGGAATCACCCCCCATACACTGTCGTTTCAATTCCGGGGTGTAGGTTTCGCCATATTCGTCCAGCACCGCCTGGGACGCTTTTGTGTACAGGGGTTCCGTGTCCAGCAGGGTGCCGTCCATATCAAAGACGATGGCGGCAGGGGAGGGGTTAACCGGCATGGTTAATAAACTCTTCGGCAATAGCCTCTATGACCTCGTGTCTTACCAGCCCCTGCTCTTCCCGCAGGCGCTGTTCGGCCTGGCTGGCCATGCTCATCAGGTTAAACAGGGTCAGCTGGTTCATTTCAAAGCTAACCTGTTTTTCAACAACAATGTGGGTCAGCAGAAACGAGAGTGCTTCTTCCCGTGTAATTTTTCCTCGCATCCTGGTGTCCTGCTCCTACCCTGATTTCTGAGCCGGGGGCTGAAACGAAGGCGGATTCTGGCAGTTTCAAACCGGCCAGACAAGACGATGCCTACAGAATTGGCGGGTATAAGCGATGGATTCGCTTATTGCCAATTGGTGTTGGGCGATAGTGACGTGGATGCCTAGAATAGTCTTCCACGCTGGCTGGAGTGCGATTGATGCACAAAGTCACTTTTTCGGAGCGCCGGTCTGGCAAGGACCGAAGACAGGGCCCTCGCCGGGCACTGCGTCGTCGATTGGCGGATGTGTTCCGGATTGATAGTAACCGCCGCAGGTGCAGACGTCGTGCGCCTTACATTCGGGGTGAAACCTACACGGTGTTCGAACCCGACCGGCTTTGAGCGGTTTGAGTGGACGGCAAATAGCGCCTCCTGGCAACTAGGGCGTCCTGCAGAAAAACGAAGCCTGCAGCAAAACTGTCCCCCCCGAATCAATCCTGAAGCGAACCCGTGCCGCTCCTGCTCCTGATTTCTGGTCCCCTGACAGTAAAGCTGCTGCAGGCTTCTCCCCCCCGGCCGAACGTCTTTCTCCCCCGGTAGTGAATATTGAGTAGCACCTGCAGCGAAAAAGGTTCTATTGTGGAGAAAATTCTTCGAACGATTGTCTATACTGCCGTTCCCGCAGCGGGACAGTAATAAACCCAATCTGACAACAAGGGGGCCGAATGATTGAAATCGATCATTTGCGGAAGAGCTTTGGTGCGCTCAACGCGGTAGATGACATTACGTTTAGTGTAAGCCCGGGTGAGATCCTCGGATTCCTTGGGCCAAACGGTGCTGGCAAGAGCACCACCATGAAGGTGATAACCGGCTTTCTGGCCCCGACCTCCGGCAGTGTCCGAATCTGGGGCTGTGATATTGAGAAAGATACGATTCTTGCGCAGAAGATGATCGGTTACCTGCCAGAAGGGGCACCCTGCTACGAGGAAATGACACCCCGCACCTTCCTCAACTTTATTGCGGAGGTCCGGGGCTTGCGGGGTACAACCCGGGCCCAGCGGGTGGAGAGCGTGGTGGCAACCATGTCGCTCGGCAAGGTGCTGGACCAGCGCATTGAAACCTTGTCAAAGGGTTTCAAGCGGCGCGTGGGTCTCGCCCAGGCAATCATTCACGATCCGAAACTGCTGATCCTGGACGAACCCACGGATGGCCTGGATCCCAACCAGAAGCACCAGGTCAGGGAAATGATCCGGAGCCTGTCGCGCGACAAGATCGTGATCATTTCCACGCATATTCTCGAGGAAGTGACGGCTGTGTGTACCCGGGCCCTGATTATCTCGTCCGGCCGGATTGTATCGGATTGCAGACCATCGGAACTCGAGGAGCAGTCGCGTTATCACGGTGCGGTAACCCTGCGGCTGGTTGATGCCGAACGTGCGCAGGCCCTGGTGCCAAGGCTTGATGCCATCCCGAGTGTTGGTGCGGTTGAAACATCAGCGGACGGGCTGGAAGTGACGGCTTTCAGGGCCGGGACGGAGGGTGATGTGCTGTCAGACCTGAGTGCGCTGGCACAGGACAATTCACTGGGCATTCGCGGCATCTACCAGGAAAAAGGGCGCCTTGATGAGGTCTTTCGCCAGGTGACAGAGGGGGTAGCAGCATGAGCGGAGTCAGCGTCATTCTGAAGCGTGAATTGGCCAGCTATTTTGCAACGCCACTGGCTTATGTCTTCATCTTTATCTTCCTGGTCCTCTCTGGCGTCTTTACCTTCTATCTCGGTAACTTTTTCGAGCGCGAGCAGGCAGACCTGACACCTTTCTTCAGTTTCCATCCCTGGCTTTATCTCTTTCTTGTGCCCGCAATCTCGATGCGCCTCTGGTCGGAGGAGCGAAAGTCAGGGACCATCGAACTGTTGATGACCTTGCCCGTCACCCGCCTGGCGGCCGTACTCGGCAAGTTTCTCGCGGCATGGCTGTTTGCCGGGCTTGCGTTGATCCTGACGTTTCCGCTCTGGCTTACGGTGAATTACCTGGGTGAGCCCGACAACGGCGTAATATTCACCAGTTATGTTGGCAGTTGGCTGATGGCAGGTGCATTTTTGTCCATTGGTTCCTGCATGTCAGCGCTCAGCAAGAGTCAGGTGATTGCGTTTATAGCCTGTGGCACTGTCTGCCTCCTGTTTATCCTGGCAGGCTTCCCGCTGGTGCAGAACCTGTTCAAGGCGTGGCTGCCCTCGCTGCTGCTGGACACGCTGGCGAGCCTGAGCTTCCTGACCCATTTCTCGTCCATATCAAAAGGTGTGCTCAGCCTCACCGATATTCTGTTTTTCCTTTCCCTGATTGCGGCCTGGCTTGCCGCAACCACCATTGTTGTTGAAATGAAACAGGCGAACTGACATGAGCAAACGATTCTACTCTGGTGCGGGCCTGGCGCTGGTGGCAGCCGCTTTCCTGGTTTTCTCTCTGTTTAATAACGTGCTGCTGAGCGGCGTGAAGCTGGACCTGACCGAAGGTGGGCTTTACACGCTGTCGGAGGGCAGCCGGCAGATCATCGAGACAGTTGACGAGCCTATCAACCTGTATTTCTTTTTTTCCGACACGGCCAGCCGTGACCTGACCGCGCTGCGGGCATATGCACAGCGTGTTCGGGAACTGCTGACGCAATACGAATCACTGTCGAACGGAAAGATCCGCCTCAGTGTCATTGACCCGGAACCCTTCAGTGACGACGAGGATCGGGCCGCCGCCTTTGGCCTGCAGGCTGTTCCCGTGGGCACAGGTGACGACCTGTATTTTGGACTGGCCGGTACCAATGCACTGGATAACCAGGAAGTTATCGCCTTTTTTCAGCCCGACAAGGAAGCTTTCCTGGAGTATGAGGTGTCGCGTCTGGTGCAGTCCCTGGCAAGTCCGGTGAAGCCGGTTGTGGGGTTGATGTCTTCGATCAAGATACAGGGTGATATCAACATGCAGACGTTCCAGCCCACACCGGCATGGGTTGTGGTTGACCAGTTGGGCAGCATGTTTGATATCCGCAACCTGGACATGGCCGCGACGGAAATTGATGCGGATATTGGCGTGCTGATGCTGGTGCACCCCAAAGAACTGTCCGAAGAAACGCTCTTTGCCATCGACCAGTTTGTCATGCGGGGTGGCCGCCTGCTGGCATTTGTTGACCCGCTGGCGGAAATGGATCGGCCGGCGCAGCCCAACCCCATGATGCCGGCGCCACCCGGGCAGGGCTCAGACCTGAACCGGCTTACCGAAAGCTGGGGCGTCAAACTGCGACTGGACAAAATCCTGGGTGATGCGGATACCGCACTGTCGGTCAGTACCGGGGCGGGCGGTCAACCGGTTCGCCACCTGGGGATCCTGGGTTTTGGCCCTGCCAATACGTCCGTGGATGACGTGGTGACTTCGGCACTGGAGAACATCAACCTGGCCTCGGCTGGCATTCTCGACCCGGTGCCTGTTGACGGTATTGTGCTGACGCCGCTGTTATCCTCGAGCAGTTTTGCTGCGCCCATTGATGCCGCACGGCTGCAGTTCATGGCAAGTCCGGAAGACCTGAGTCGGGACTTTACGCCGACCGGTGAGGTTTACCTGGTGGCAGCGAGGCTGTCCGGACGGGCAACGTCAGCTTTCGCGGAAGCGCCCGGTGTGTCCGAGGTGCCGCCACTGTCGTCCACGGATGATCTGAACGTCATCATCGTCGCGGATACAGACATCCTCTCTGACCGCCTCTGGGTGCAGGTGCAGAACTTTTTTGGTCAGCGGATAGCAAGTCCCTGGGCCAATAACGGGGATTTTGCCGTTAATGCGGTTGATAACCTTGCCGGCAGCAGTTCCCTCATCAGCGTGCGCAGCCGGGGCCGGTTTACCAGGCCGTTCGACGTGGTCCAGGACCTGCGGCGTGAGGCAGAAGCGCAGTATCTCGAGAGTGCCAATGACCTGCAGGCACAGCTCTCTGAAACCGAACGCAAACTTGCCGAGCTTGAGTCCGAACGCACGGAAAACAGCCTGCTCAGCCTGTCGCCTGAACAGGAAGCCGCGCTGGACCAGTTCCAGGCTGAAAAGATCCGGATTCGCAAGGAATTGCGCGACGTCCGGCACCAGCTGGACAAGGACATAGAATCACTGGGCAGCACGCTCAAGTTTCTCAATATTTTCCTGGTACCCCTGCTGCTGACCCTGCTCCTGCTGGCGCTCAACTATGTGCGGATGAGAAAGGAGGCGTCCTGACATGAACTTCAAACTGATCACGGTCCTCGGCCTGGCCATACTGGTGATGGTCCTGGCGGTAGCGTTTACCCGCGAGGGTGAGAACGAAGCGGGCGAGCAACGCGTCTTTCCTGGCCTTGAGGCACGTCTGGCACAACTGGATAAAATTGAGCTTGCCTCCCCCGATGCCAGCACGACGCTGGTCCGGCAAGACAGCGCCTGGGTGGTGTCCGAGCGCGCCGACTATCCCGCTGACTTTGACAAGTTAAGCGAACTGGTCCGTGGGATGGCCGAGGCCAGGTTCATTGAGCAGAAAACGGCACGCGCGGAAAACCACGCGCTGCTTGGCGTAACGGGGCTGGACGAAGCTGCCAGCGATGCAGTACTGGTCAGGGCCGCCGCCGGTACTGATTCGTTTGCACTCCTGTTTGGCAATGAATCCGAGGCAGGCCAGGGCATTTTTGCGCGGTTCCCCGATGACAACCAGGTCTGGCTGGTCACCCGGCAGACGAAACCGTCGGCGGCACCGTCTGCCTGGATTCGGCCAGTGGCACTGAACCTGGATGCGGAGCGTGTCGCCAGTGTCCGGC
The DNA here is from genome assembly GCA_047947185.1 of Pseudomonadota bacterium. GTDB lineage: Bacteria > Pseudomonadota > Gammaproteobacteria > Pseudomonadales > Azotimanducaceae > JANQJA01. The sequence goes on along the minus strand of CP170502.1, from coordinate 2,607,966 downwards.
ATGTGAATCCGGAGGGTGAGTTACTTGTCACCCGGGACAGCGAAAGTGGGGATTTTACCGTTGAGAACCTCCCGTCTGGCGCGGAACTGCAATACGCGACGGTTGCCAATACACTCTCGCGTGCGCTGGTTAACCTGCGTGCCACCGATGTTCGGCAGCGGGGAGGCCAGCCCTGGAACCCCGACATCACCGCCACATTTACACTCACCGATGGCGGGACAATTCAGGTCACGGGTAAAACGGAAAACGCTGACTACTGGTTGCAGATCGACGAAACTGCCGGCGAGGGAGACTCGTCGGAAGTCATCGGAGCGGTTGCCGGGAACTACCAGTTCAGGGTCGCGGAATACACCTTCAGCCAGTTCCGGAAGTCCATGAAAGACATGATCCGCAGTGAGGCTGAGGAACAGACCAGCGAGGAAGACTGATGTCATTCAACGATATTGTGGTTGACCGGGAGGGGCAAATTGCCACCGTGACCCTGAATCGTCCCGCGGCTGCCAACGCCCTCAACACCGGCATCATGCAGGAACTGGAAACGGCCGCACGATCGTTCCTGGATGACGAGCAGACGCGGGTGGTGATCTTCCGGGGCGAGGGTAAACATTTCAGCGCGGGGGCAGACCTGAAGCAGCCCCGGCGAGAAACCGCAACCTCTCTGCTGATGCAGCGCCGCCAGACTGGCCTTGGCGCCCGCATGATCCGCGCTATCCTGGACATCAACCAGGTCACTATCTGTGCAATCCAGGGTGCTGCGCTGGGTGGCGGCGCCTGTATTCCGACAGCCTGTGATTTTCGTATTGGCAGCGATGACTGCTTCTGCGGCTACCCCGAGGTAAATCTCGGGATCAATCTGATGTGGCGCTCCCTGCCGCTCTGCGTGCGCCTGATTGGCCCCGCCCGCGCCAAGCGGATGATCATGCTGGGCCAGCACGAGCAGGCGGAAACCCTGCTCAACTGGGGCTTTCTGGATGAAGTGGTACCACGGGAAGAACTGGACAGGGCTGCCATGCAGATGGCCAGGCGTTACGCCGCGCAACCCCCGATTGCGACCCAGATGATCAAGCAGAGTATCAACGCCGTCAGCAGCGCCATGGATGATGCCATCATGCACATGGACACCGACCAGAACATGCTGACAGCATCGACCGAAGACCGGCGCGAGGGTATAGCCGCGTTTTTTGAGAAGCGGGATCCCGAATTCAGGGGCAACTAGCTGGTTTTTCTCCCGGGGTTCTTCTCTCCCGGGTTTCTCCCGTTCGTCCACATCCGCGCGATGGAGTCGCTCAGCGTTGGGTGCGATGACCACGCGATGGTCCCTGGCCTCCAGAGCCAGGAAAAGTTCGTCCGCAAAGGCGATAGCCTTGTCTAACCCGGTCTGGGTGGCTTCGGGAGGGATCGGTTCCGCTTCGGCAGGGCTCCGTCCCGCGTCCACTCGAGTGGGTGGCCCGGGCCAGTCCATCTTGTATAGCGCTTCTCGACTGACCGGGCCCTCGCTACTGTCAGTCAGCGAGGGCGGTACCAGGTTTGTGTCTTGTTCCTGTGTTACGGTGCTCAATTGATCCAACATCCGCCGTCAAGTGGTCGTTAAGGTGGCGCGTCGTGCGAATAAATGATACAAATCCTCGGTGTCCAGGATCTACATATCGAGTATTTGTATCAATGGTAAAGCGCCGAACGCAGCGTGAGCTCGCCCAAACCTTGCTGAATAAGCACGGAATCATGCGCCTGCTCGAGCTGCGCGAGGCCGGCGTGACCGCGGCGACAATGAGTCGTATGGAGCGTGCCGGCGAAGTCATCCGCCTGTCGCGGGGCGTCTATCAGCTGCCAGATGCCGACCTCGACCCCAATCACAGCCTGGCGGAGGCCGCGAAGCGGGTGCCCAAGGGTATCGTGTGTCTCGTCTCGGCTCTGGCATTCCATGGCCTGACCGACCAGCTACCGCCAAAAGTCTGGATGGCGATCGGACTCAAGGACTGGGCGCCGCACCGCAGCGGTACGGGCATCCGTATTGTGCGTTTCACAGACAGCCTGCTGAGGGAGGGCATCGAGACACACGTAATAGAAGGCGTGTCGGTGAAAGTCTTTGACGTGGCCAGGACGGTGGCAGATTGCTTCCGACATCGCGGAAAAGTGGGTCAGTCTGTCGCGATCGAGGGGCTTCGGGAGGCGCTGAGGCAACGCAAGGCGACTCCGGCGGAAATCGCTCGTCAAGCCGAGAAAGGCGGGGTGTCCACAGTCGTGCGGCCGTATCTCGAGGCACTGACCGCCAGTGCCTAGAGAGATCAGAAACGTCGGCGCCTCCGTTCGGGCGCGCCTGCAGAATCTCTCCCGAGAAACGGGACAGAGTTTCGAACTGATTCTCACCCGCTATGCGTTGGAACGCCTGCTTTACCGTCTCAGCACGTCGGCGTTCTCGGACCGATTCGTGCTCAAGGGCGCGATGCTGCTGACAAGCTGGTTTACGGACCCACACCGGGCTACTCGTGATCTCGACCTGCTGGGGTTCGGCGATCCAAGCCCGGAGGCGATGGTTGCAGCATTCCAGGAGATTCTCGCGGTAGACGTCGAGGATGGCGTCGAATTCGATTCGAACGCGGTACGTGTCGAGCAGATCCGGGAGGAACTCGAGTACGGCGGACTGCGGCTGCGCACGACCGCATCGATCAGTGGTGCCCGTATCGCTGTAACAGTCGACGTCGCATTCGGAGACGCGTTGGAGCCGGGTGCTGAGGTCATCGACTACCCGTGCATCCTGAACCTGCCTGCACCTCGCCTGCGCGCGTACGCCCGCGAAACGGTGATCGCCGAGAAATTCCAGGCGATGGTGGCGCTTGGGCGCGCGAACAGCCGAATGAAGGACTTCTATGACATTTGGCTCCTCAGCCAGTCGTTTCCGTTCGACGACAACCGGCTTGCCCGCGCAATCGCCGCGACCTTCGAACGGCGCAAGACCGAGATCCCGGCGGGCCTGCCGGATGCCCTTACGCCGGCCTTCGCCGAGGATGAGCAGAAGCGGCGTCAGTGGAGTGCTTTTCTCGAGAACGTGGCGCTTCGTCCCGGCAGCCTGCCTGAGGTGATCGAATGCGTCGCCAGATTCATCATGCCGCACGCCACCGTTGCAGCGAAGCTCGGCAGGAGCGATTGATGCCATCGGATCCGAACCGGCTCATTACCACACTGGCATGAAACCGGGCCAATCTCGATCTGAAAACGCTTGACCTGTGCTTCCTGCCGGCCTGTACCTGCGTGCTATCCAGGCGTTGCTTGCGTTGTTCGATCGGGTGAGTACACGCTGACGCGATTGGCGGCCGCAGTCGTCGAGTACTTCCTTGTCGATGAAGCATTCACGCGCGAGAGCTTAACCTTACTCACGGGGACTCGATTCGCAACAGGAAGATGTGCAGTCAGAGATCGCCGCCCCGCATCGCGCGGTTCAAGGCATCTTCCCGCGGAGTGGGATCCGGAGCGCTTCCGAGCAGAGCAGCGCGGCTCCGCAGCACATCAAAGCCGAGCCGAATAGATGATGTCGAAATGTCTGGCCTTTGTCGGATGATGCGTTTCATGTGCGCACTTGAGCGTGGGCCCTTAACGGGGACGCCGTCGAATCCATGAGGCTACACTCGGGCATCTGGGGCAACCTCCACCGGGGTTTTCAAGGCCTTGAAAACTCGGGCGATGGCGGTGGCGATTTCCCGTTAACCCACTGCTCTATAAACCTGCATGATCCTGATGCCGGTCCCTATCTATGGCAGACCGGGAGTTTTGGAACGGGAGTCAGCCCACCTCGATAACGGCAACCACCTGGTCTTCTTTGACGGCATCTTTCTCTGCCACCAGGATTTGGGTGATTGTCCCCTTAACCGGCGCTTCAACCGGGATTTCCATTTTCATGGACTCCAGGATCATGATGACGTCATCAACTTCCACGCTGTCACCGACGGCAACTTCAATCTTCCAGACGTTGCCGGATACCTCGGATTCAATGTTCTGTTCTGCCATGGTCTAGTCTTCCTCTTCATCCTGGGTCAGGCTCTGGTAGGCCAGCACGCGCAATTCTCGCCGGATGGGATAGGCGGAAGAAGGCATAAGCTGGGTCAGGAGAATTACTACCATCTCCTCAAAGGGGTCAACAAAAAAGTAGGTACTGGCCGCGCCGCCCCAGGCAAATTCGCCGGGGGTGCCGAGAATCTGGGCTTTTGCCGGGTTCAACATGACAGAGAAGCCGAGGCCGAAACCAATACCGTCATAAGGCGTTTCGCTGAATACTGCCTGGCCCATGCTGGTCAGGTCGCCACCATCCGGCAGGTGGTTACTGGTCATGAGATCAACGGTCTTGCGAGACAGCAGCCGCGTACCGTCATAAATGCCGCCGTTCAGTAACATCTGGGCGAAACGGTTGTAGTCCTGTACGGTCGAGACCAGGCCCCCGCCGCCCGAATGTAATCCACGCGGTTTTGCATAGATGCTGGCTTCCGGCGGGTCGATCAGTTGCATGCCGTCTTCCGCGGTGTGCTGATAGTTGGCGGCCAGCCGGTGAATCTTGTCCTCGGGCACCAGAAACCCTGTGTCCTCCATCTCCAGCGGATCAAAGATCTGCTCCTGCAGGAATTCATCAAACGGGGTATCGGAGATTTTCTGTACCAGGTAACCACAAACATCTGTTGCAACGCTGTAGCTCCACCGGGTACCGGGCGAAAACAGCAGGGGCATGTCACAGAGTTTTTCGACCATCTCATCGAGATCAGCCGACTGCTCAACCTTGTGTTCGCGGTAAAGCGCATCCACCGGTGAAGCCTGCATGAACCCGTAGGTCAGCCCGGATGTATGGGTCAGGAGGTCGCGGATGGTCATTTCCCGCTCGGGTTGGACCAGCCCGGAGTCGGTGTGAACCTTCAGGTTGGCAAAACCCGGGATGTAGCGTGAGACGGGGCAGTCGAGTTGGAACCGGCCGTCTTCATACAACATCATCAGCGCGACGCTGGTGACAGGTTTGGACATGGAGTAGATACGGAAGATGGTGTCTTCTTCCATGTCCTTGTCGGCTTCCACGTCCATCTTGCCCTGGCAGGACAGGTGCACAATTGCACCCCTGCGTGCCACCATCGTGATGGTGCCAGGCAGTTTGCCCTCGCTGATATAGCGCTGGGTCAGGTGGTCAATCTTGTACAGACGAGAGCCCGAAAGTCCCACGTCCTCAGGCGTTTTCCTCATGGTCTACTGGTCCATGATAATGACATGGCGTGCTTCCTGGCCGGTTTTCAGGGCCTGGAGGGCATCGTTGACCTCACTCAGCTTGATCCGCTTGGAGATCATCTCGTCCAGGTGGAGTTTGCCGGCCAGGTAGAAATCAACAAAACGCGGCATGTCGACCGGGAACCGGTTAGACCCCATATTGGAGCCCTGGATCTTTTTCTCTGACAGCAGTTCGACGCCGTGAAGTTCCACCATGGTGCCAACCGGGATCATGCCGATGATGGTTGCCACCCCACCGCGCCCCAGCATCTTGAAGGCCTGTTCAGCGGTTGCCTTGAGGCCAATCGCCTCGAAAGTGTAGTCACAGCCACCACGGGTGAGTTCAAGCACTTCCCCCACGGCATCAACCTTGCCGGCATTCACGGTATGGGTTGCGCCCATGACCTTCGCCAGTTCAAGTTTTGAGTCCTGCATGTCAACCGCAATAATCTGGCCGGCACCGGCAATGGCTGCACCGTTGATCGCGGCAAGGCCAACACCACCACAACCGATGACGGCAACCTTTGAACCCGGCTCGACTTTGGCGGTGTGGAAAACTGCCCCCACGCCGGTTGTCGTTGAGCAGCCGATGAGCGCCGCCCTGTCCATTGGCATGTCCTCGCGGATTTTGACCAGCGCGTGTTCATGGATCAGCATCAGCTCGGCAAATGACGAGAGGTTCAGGAACTGGTGAACCGGTTTGCCACCCAGGCTGAGGCGTGGCGCCTCTTCAGGTTTGCGGGAAACTTCCGGGCTGGAGCAGAGTGACAGGTGACCGGTCAGGCACTTGTCACAGTGTCCACAGTAGGCTGACAGGCAGGTAATGACATGGTCACCTTTTTTGACCGAGGTGACATCGCGGCCAACCTCCTCAACAATGCCAGCGCTCTCGTGTCCCAGGATGGTGGGCAACATATAGGGGTAGGAGCCATCCAGGAAATGCAGGTCGCTGTGGCAGACCCCGACAGCCAGGGGCCGAACCATCACTTCACGGGGACCAGGCTTGGAAATTGTGACTTCCTCAATTTCCATGGGAGTGTTCTGCTGGTGGAGTACTGCTGCCTTCATCGGTTGACCTCAATCGTTGGTGATTTGCTGTCGGTAAAGCTACCATGATTCAAAACGCAAAAGCTATTTGACACGGAATACCTGATGTTATCCCCCACGCGAGTTTATGTGGCTCTCGGTTCCAACCTGGGAGACCGGCAAGGTAATGTCCGTGAGGCAATCAGGCGGCTGGCGGCACTCGCAGCGGGGGAGGTGAGGGCCAGCAGCATCCACCTGACGGCGCCCGAGGAGATGGTTGACGAAGCTGGCGAGTTTGCGAATGCCGTTGCCGGTTTCGATACCACCCTGGATGCGCGGGAACTGCTTGCAGCCCTGCAGGCGATTGAAGTGGCCATGGGGCGCCCGGCAACCCATGCCCACCATGTTTCCCGGGTGATTGACCTCGACATCATCAGTTTCGGCAACAGGATTATCAACGAGCCGGATCTGCAGATTCCCCATCCAGGGGCCCACAGGAGAATTTTTGTACTGGGGCCGCTGGCGGAGATTGCCGGCCAACTGGTGCTGGCAGGCCAGTCAGACCCGGTCAACAGGTTGCTGCAGCAGCTGGATGCTGGTGAGTAAGCCGTTGGTCTGAACTGGCTGTGCCGAGTCTGCTAGTCGGTGCTCTTGGGGGTAAACGCCGGCATGGGGAAGGGTGCAATATTGCTGCCTTTGGCTTCGCTGATCCGCGCTATGCCCTCTTTGGCGACCTCGTCGATACGAACAATGGAATGCATGGGGATATAGGAGCGATTGACGTCCTCAAACTCCGCCTTCAGTTTTTCCTGGCTTGGGTCCACGACAACCTTACTGCGCTCACCAAAAACCATTTCTTCGATCTCGATGAAGCCGTACAGGTCACTCTGGTAGATCTGGCGGGCAAAAACCTCATAGATTTCGCCCTGATTGTAGAAGATCACCTTGTAGATCGGTTCCATAGGCATGTCGATTGTCACCGTTAAGTCTGGTAGTAGAGTTTTCGGCTTACGCCGGTTGAAGTCAAACAAAACCCGTCAAAAGGGCGATATGGGTAGTGGTCAGGCATATTTCAAGCGTCAATTCCCTGTTGTCTGCGGCGTCTCGTGACTATAATGGCGGCCCTGTTACGAAGAGCGGATTCCCGGTGAGAAAGGTTTTTATCAAAACGCATGGTTGCCAGATGAACGAGTACGATTCCTCGCGCATGTTGGACCTGCTGCGGGAAGCCGAGGGATACGAGGTGACAGCCGTTGAAGAGGAGGCTGACCTGCTCCTGCTGAATACCTGTTCCATCCGGGAAAAAGCCCAGGAAAAGGTCTTCCACCAGCTGGGCCGCTGGCGGGAGCTGAAAGAAAAGAATCCGGAGCTGAAGATTGGCGTGGGTGGCTGCGTTGCCAGCCAGGAAGGTGCGGCCATCAGTCAGCGGGCACCCTTCGTCGACGTGATCTTTGGCCCACAGACCCTGCATCGACTGCCGGAACTGATTGCGACCTCCCGTACCGCGGAGAGCGCTGTGGTTGACATTACCTTCCCCGAGATCGAGAAGTTTGATCGCCTGCCCGAACCCTCGGTGGACGGCCCATCGGCTTTTGTCTCGATCATGGAAGGCTGCAGCAAATACTGCACTTTCTGTGTTGTGCCCTACACCCGCGGCGAAGAAGTGAGCCGGCCCGTGCGTGACGTGCTGGCGGAGATTGTACAACTGGCCGAGCGCGGCGTGCGCGAGGTCAATTTGCTGGGCCAGAACGTGAACGCCTACCGGGGTGATCTTGGGGATGGCACCCTGGCAGACCTTGCCTACCTGATCACTATTGTTGCCGACATCGACGGGATCGACCGTATCCGCTACACCACGTCCCACCCTGTAGAGTTTTCAGACAGCCTGATTGACGTTTATGCCGAGGTGCCGGAACTTGTGAGTCACCTTCACCTGCCTGTACAGAGCGGCTCTGATCGCGTTCTTGCCCGCATGAAGCGCGGCCATACCGTGCTTGAATACAAGTCAAAAATCCGCCGGCTGCGATCCATCAGACCGGACATCAGCATGTCATCCGACTTTATTGTCGGCTTCCCGGGTGAGACCGAACAGGATTTTGAGGCGACCATGAACCTCATCGCAGAGATTGGCTTTGATCATTCGTTCAGCTTCATCTATAGCGCGCGGCCGGGTACGCCGGCCGCAGACCTGCCTGATGCAACCCCCATGGACGTCAAGAAGGCGCGACTGCAGATTCTGCAGCAGCGCATCAACCAGCAGGCGATGGCAATCAGCAGGCGCATGGTGGGCGGCGTTGAGCGGGTGCTGGTGACCGGAATCTCCAAACGTGATCCGGGGCAGTTGCAGGCGCGCACGGAAAACAACCGGGTGGTGAACTTTGCAGGGCTGCCCGCGCTGATAGGCACCTTTGTTGATGTCACAATCACCGAGGCGCTGCCGAACTCGCTGCGCGGTGTGCTTGTAAGGCAGGATCAGGCTGAGGCCCGTGGCAGGGGCCAGATTAACGCCTGAACCCCGGCCAGGCATTTCCCAATCAACACTTTTCCTTGCCTGTTCAAGGGTATAAGCTACTCCCTCAACAACTGATCACTACGAGTTTGGACGCAAATACACAGCCCCACCAGGTTATCCTGGAACCCAATGACAGTAACCAACTCGCCACGCTCTGCGGCCCTTTCGACGCACACCTGAAGCAAATTGAGAAGCGCCTGGGAATCACCATCAGGAATCGGGGTAACGACTTCCAGCTGATTGGTGAAGACCGGGTGGTACACGCCGCCGGGGAACTGCTTAATCATCTTTATCGTGAGGTGGGTGCAGGTACAGCGCTGACTTCTGACGTGGTGCACCTGTTCCTGCAGGAATCGGGTGTTGATGCGCTGGCGCGGCACGAGGCTGACGGTTCAGATGACATCATTGCGACGCGCCGCAAGAGCGTAAAACCGAGAGGCGCCAACCAGATCGGGTATGTTCGCGCCATTCGTGATCACGATATCAACTTTGGCATAGGACCAGCAGGAACCGGAAAAACCTATCTTGCGGTCGCCTGTGCGGTTGAGGCCCTGGAACAGGACCGCATTCGACGAATTCTGCTGGTGCGGCCCGCTGTTGAGGCCGGTGAAAAACTCGGGTTTCTGCCGGGTGACCTCAGCCAGAAAATTGACCCCTACCTGCGACCGCTCTACGACGCCTTATATGAAATGCTGGGCTTTGAGCGGGTTGAGAAACTGATTGAGAAAAATGTGATTGAAGTTGCGCCGCTGGCTTACATGCGTGGGCGCACGCTCAATGATTCGTTTATTATTCTCGATGAAAGCCAGAACACGACAACCGAACAGATGAAGATGTTTTTGACCCGCATTGGCTTCGGCTCTACCGTTGTCGTGACGGGGGACATTACCCAGGTTGATCTCCCGCCAAAAACCCGGTCCGGGTTGCGCCATGTATTGGGTGTACTGACTGACGTCAAGGGGATCTCCTTTACTCACTTTAGTCCGAAGGATGTTGTGCGCCACCCGCTGGTGCAGCGCATTGTTGAAGCTTATGAACGCCACGAGTCAGCGGACGAAGCCGGCAGACCCGGCTGATCCAATGGACGCAAAACACACGATTGATATCCAGTGGGCTATCAGTCGCCGCCCCGATTTCCCGAATAATGGAAAAATTCGCCGCTGGCTGACGCCTGCCATTTGTGCATTACATGACAGGCCCGTCGAGATACTGGTGCGGATTGTGGCCACGGATGAGATGGCTGAACTCAATTCGACCTGGCGTGGCAAATCCGGACCGACAAATGTATTGTCCTTTCCATCCAATATTGAAGATGAGCAGGGGCGCTACCTGTTGGGTGACCTCGTGATCTGTGCAGACGTGGTTGTTGCTGAAGCAGAGGCCCAGCGCAAAGACGTGGCGGCACACTTCTGTCACATGCTGGTGCACGGCATGCTGCATTTGTCGGGTTTTGATCATGTGCTTGAGGCACAAGCCGAGGAAATGGAAAGACTTGAGCGCCAGCTGCTGGCTGAACTGAACTTTCCGGATCCTTACCTTGTACGGCCTGAAAATGAGGGGAACAGCAATGAGTGACGACGGCAGTGACCAGTCGAAAACCTGGCTTGAGCGATTGTCGCAGGTTTTCTCTGGTGAACCATCATCGCGATCCGACCTGATTGAACTGCTGCGCAGCGCCGAGCAGCGCAATCTGCTTGACGCGGAAGCACTGAGCATCATTGAAGGTGCCATGACTGTCGCAGACATGCAGGTCCGGGAGATCATGATCCCGAGGTCCCAGGTCACCATGGTCAAATTGGATGCGGCACCGGAAGATTTCCTGCCGGTTATTATCGAGTCTGGCCACTCCCGCTTTCCCGTCATTGGTGACAAGCCGGACGATGTTGTCGGCATTCTGCTGGCGAAAGACCTGCTGACGCTGGCGCTGAAGGACAATCGTAACAACCGGTTCAACATGCGGGACCTGCTGCGACCTTGCACGGCCATACCCGAGAGCAAGCGCCTCAACGTGCTGCTGCAGGAATTTCGCAGTACGCGCAATCACCTTGCCGTGGTCTACGATGAGTACGGTGGTGTCTCGGGGATTGTCACCATCGAGGATGTACTTGAGCAGATAGTGGGTGAAATCGAGGATGAGTTTGATTTCAGTGAAGAGGATTACATCAAGAAACACGATGAGAACAACTATATCGTGAAGGCACTGACGCCCATAGACGAGTTTAACGCGGTCTTCAATGCCGGTTTCAGCGAAGGCGACTTTGATACCATCGGCGGATACGTGACGCAGTATTTTGGCCATTTGCCCAAGCGGGACGAGCGAATCAACATTGATGGCTATCGATTTAAGGTGCTGAACGCCGACAATCGACGTATCAGGCTGTTGCAGCTGACCACACCCGATAGCTGATCCCTTGCAGTTTCCCGTTCGGCGGCCTTTCCCGTTAGCGGCGCTTGCACAGGATGCGCTGGCGCTGGTGGCCGGATGCGCTCTCCCGCTGGCTTTCAGCCCTTTTGATCTCTGGCCACTGGGTATTCTGGCCATTGCGCTGCTGGCCTGGGTTACCGGTTTGGAGCAGGCGAGCCTGCGGCGTGGCGTATTACGTTTCTACCTGTTCTCGCTCGGCATGTATGGTGCCGGTACTTCCTGGATCTACGTCAGCATTCATGAACATGGCGGCGCCTCCCCGCTGCTGGCCGGTTTGCTGGTGGCGCTTTTTGTTGCGGGCTTTTCTGTCCTGCCTGCACTGCACGGCTGGCTCTACCTGAGGTTTGTCAGGCCGCTGCGATTCGGCCTGCTGCTGGGTTTTCCCCTGGCCTGGTACCTGCGTGAGTGGGTCCTGACCTGGCTCTTTACCGGCTTTCCCTGGCTGTTCGCCGGTTATCCTCATCTCGATACGCCGCTCTCGGGGCTTGTGCCCGTTATTGGGGTGCCGGGCGTTGGCTTGCTGGTGGCACTCATGGGCGCAGCACTTGCTGGTCTGCTGCAGAAACCCGCACGCAACCGGTTGCTGGTCTTTGCCCTGGTGACGGGAACTGTCTTCAGTGTCGGCTGGCTGGCCGGCAAGGTACAGTTTGTGAAACCGGTAGGCGACCCACTTTCGGTCAGCGCAATCCAGGGGAACGTGGATCAAGAGACCAAGTGGACGCGGCGCATGGTGTTGCCCATTATCGATACCTATCTTGGCCTGAGTGAAAGCGAATGGGGTCGTGACCTGATTGTCTGGCCGGAAGCCTCTATTACCCTGTTTCGCACCCAGGCAGATGAACTGCTCGCGGGCCTGGATGCGCGGGGGCGGGCCGGCGGCACAACGCTGTTGTTGGGGATTCCCGATCGTGATGCCTCGGGCGGCTTCAGGAATACGGCACTCGCGCTGGGTCTGGGCAGTGGTCAGTACATCAAGCGCCGCCTGGTGCCATTCGGTGAGTATGTTCCGCTGGAGGGCCTGTTGCGTGGCGCCATCGACTTTTTTGACCTGCCGATGTCCCGGAATTCGCCGGGTCCCTGGACGCAGGCGCCGTTGCGCGCCGGCGGTGCCGTGGTATCCGTGTCCATCTGCTACGAGGTGGTCTACCCCGCCCTGGTCAGGGAGACAGCACCCGGCGCTGATGTTTACGTGACCATCAGCAATGACACCTGGTTCGGCGATTCGATTGGTCCTTTGCAGCACCTGCAGATGGCCCGCGCCCGGGCCCTGGAGAATGGGCGATTTATGGTGCGTGCAACCAATAATGGCATCACGGCCATTATTGACGAACGTGGCCAGGTACAGGGACGCCTGCCCCAGTTTGAACAGGGGGTGCTCCGGGGTGAACTGCGGCGCTTTGAGGGCAGCACACCATACTCGCAGTTTGGTGACTGGCCCCTGTTGCTGCTGACACTCCTTGTGCTGGCGGGACTCATGGTTGATATGTATCGACGCAGTTGATCAGGTAGAATTGCCCTTTCCTTCAGGCAGTCACAATCACGTAATGGAAGAACAAGCTCACAATCTGCTGGCCGTGGAGGCAGACGTCCAGCGTTACTGGCAGGAAAACCGGACTTTTGAAGTGTCGGAGAACAGTGCCGACCCAAAATTCTATTGCCTCGCCATGTTTCCCTATCCCAGTGGCCAATTGCACATGGGGCATGTCCGCAATTTTACCCTGGGTGATGTGATTGCCCGATTCCAGCGTCTGCAAGGCAAGAATGTACTGCATCCGATTGGCTGGGATGCGTTTGGCCTGCCCGCCGAGAATGCCGCCATAAAACGCAACATTCCGCCTGCCAAATGGACGCGGGAGAATATTGAGTACATGCGGGGCCAGATGAAGCGCCTTGGGTTCTCGTTTGACTGGTCACGGGAACTTGCAACCTGTGAACCCGAGTACTATCGCTGGGAACAGTGGTTTTTCACCCGGATGTTCCGGAAAGGCCTGGTCTACAAGAAGGCGGCCTGGGTCAACTGGGATCCGGTGGACCAGACGGTGCTTGCCAACGAACAGGTGATTGATGGGCGTGGTTGGCGTTCAAACGCCCCGGTTGAGCGGCGGGAACTTGCCCAATGGTTTCTCAAGATTACCGCTTATGCGGAAGAGTTGTTGAACGGGCTTGATGAACTGGATGGTTGGCCGGAAAAGATCAAGCTGATGCAACGCAACTGGATTGGTCGGTCCGAGGGTGTTGAACTGACGTTCCCGCGTGGCACCGACGAGGGCCTGACTGTCTATACCACCCGGCCCGATACGCTGTTTGGCGCAACCTACCTGGGGATTGCACCACAACACCCCCTTGCCACGGCGGCGGCAAAAAATAACCCGCAACTGGCAGAATTTATAGAAGCCTGCAATCGCGTGAAAATGGCCGAGGCTGACCTGGCAAAAATGGAAAAGCTGGGCATGGATACGGGGCTGACTGCGACGCACCCGCTTACCGGTGAAGAAATCCCGGTCTGGGTCGCCAATTTTGTGTTGATGGAATACGGTTCGGGGGCCGTCATGGCGGTGCCGGCACACGACCAGCGTGACTGGGAGTTTGCGAAAAAGTATGGCCTGCCCATCAATCAGGTAGTTAAGCCGGCAGAGGGCAGCGACGAGCCCTGTGATATTGGCACCGAGGCTTACGTCAGCAAGCAGGGTGTACTCATCAATTCCGGTGAATTTGATGGCTTGGACTTCAATCAGGCGTTTGCTGCCATCGCTGATGCGCTGGCTGGCAAGTCGCTGGGCGAACGCCAGGTAAATTACCGCCTGCGTGACTGGGGCGTCTCGCGCCAGCGTTACTGGGGTTGCCCGATCCCGATCATTAACTGTGAAGCCTGTGGCCCTGTGGCGGTGCCGGATGAAGACCTGCCCGTCATCCTGCCAACCGATGTTGCCTTCGATGGTGTGGGCTCACCCATCAAGAAAATGCCCGAATGGTACCGGACCACCTGCCCGTCCTGTGGTGGTGCGGCAGAACGTGAAACCGACACCTTTGACACGTTCATGGAGTCTTCCTGGTACTTTGCCCGATTTGCCTCCGCCGGTGCCAGGGACGGTATGGTTGATGACCGCGCCCATTACTGGGGTACCGTGGATCACTACGTCGGTGGTGAGGAACACGCCATTTTGCACCTGCTGTACGCGCGCTTCTTTCACAAGGTGATGCGTGACGAGGGCCTGGTGGTGGGTGATGAGCCGTTCCGGAACCTGCTGTCACTGGGCATGGTGCTGAAGGATGGTGCCAAGATGTCCAAGTCGGCTGGTGACGCCGGGGACCCGCAGTTCCTGCTGGATTCGTTTGGCGCCGATGCCGTGCGTATGGCCATGATGTTTGCGGCTCCCCCGGAGCAGTCATTCGAGTGGTCCGAGCACGGTGTGGAATCCTCGGCACGCTGGCTGCGTCGACTCTGGGCAACCGTGGAAGAGCACCAGGGCAAGGGCGAACTGGCCGCGCTGGATCCGGCTGCACTGAACGACAGCCAGAAAGAAATCCGCCGCTGGACCCATGAGACGCTGGCCAAGGCGGAAGACGACTACGGCAGGCGCCTGGCGTTCAATACGGTAATTTCTGCCGTTATGTCCATGATGAATGCGGTCAATCGTTTTGAAGATGACTCGCCCCAGGGTCGTGCTGTGGTGCAGGAAGCACTCCGGGTTGCCGTGCTGGTCATGTCACCCATTACGCCACATTTGTCGCAAGTGTTGTGGCATCAATTGACCGGTGAGGCGCTGGAAGATGCCAGGTGGCCCGCGGTGGACAATGATGCGCTCAAGAAGACCGTGGTCGAGATAGTCATCCAGGTGAACGGCAAGGTGCGCGGCAGGTTTGAGGTGCCGCCCGGTGTTGATCAGGACTACCTGGCAAAACTGGCCGCGGAGAATGAGAACGTTCAGCGATTCCTGGAGGGCAAGACCCTGCGCAAGATTATCCATGTACCGGACAAACTGCTGAACCTGGTTGTGAGCGGTTGAGCCTGATGAACCTGCGAACCCCGCTTGTCTTCATGGTTCTGCTCTTCCAGGTGACAGGCTGTGGTTTTCACCTGCGCGGTACCAGCGGTGCCAGCCTTGACCTGGATGCTATTGCCGTGATTGCCAGCAGCCGGGTTGCGGATATCGAAGACGAGGTTGTGCGAACCCTGTCCCAGGCCGGTGCGGACATCCGCTCCCCGTCCGAGGCACCCTACACGCTGGAACTCCTGTCCGAACAACTGCAGCGCCGTCCCATCGGGACCTCCGGCCAGATCAGCGTGTCGGAACTGGAATTGCAACTTGTACTGCAGTTCCGGGTGCTCGATAAAAGTGGTGCGCCGCTGCTGGCTGAGACGTCGCTCAGTGTTGAGCGAATCTATTCGTTTGACAATACGAGCCTGGTTGGCAACTCGGCAGAAGAAGAACTGTTGATCCGGGAAATGCGGCGGGACCTTGCAAGCCAGTTGGTCCGTCGGGTTTCCGCGGCTATTGCACCCGGGGATCAAACCCGGTGAAAGTTGCCCCCGAGAAGCTCGGACTCGAACTGGCGCGGCGCATAGCGCCGGTTTACGTGGTCAGTGGTGACGAGCCCCTGCTGGTGCAGGAGACCTGTGATGAAATCAGGGCGGGTCTGCGCAAGGCGGGATACCAGGAGCGCGAACTGTTCCACGCGGATGCCAGTTTTGACTGGGAACAGGTCCTGTTCAGCGCCAATTCCATGAGTCTTTTTGCCGAGCAGAAACTGCTTGAGGTCCGGATGCCCAGCGGCAAACCTGGGGCAAAAGGTGCAGAAGCGCTGAAAACCTGCGTGGACCACCTGTCCGAGGGCACCGTCCTGTTGCTGGTGACTGCCAAGCTTGACGGGGCAACCCAGAAGTCCGCCTGGTTCAAGGCACTGGATCAGGCGGGGGTGTTTGTGCAGGTCTGGCCGGTGCCCGTGGCCCAGATGCATCGCTGGATTGCAACCCGGGCAACCCGCGCCGGGCTGCGGCTGGACCGGGATGCCATAGACGCGCTGGTCGACCGTATTGAAGGGAATCTGCTTGCCGCCATCCAGGAAATTGAGCGACTCAGGATCATCAGCGCGGATAGCCATATTACCCTGGAGCACATCCTTGAGGGGGTGGCTGATTCGTCCAGGTATGATGTTTTTGCCCTGATTGATGCCGCGCTCTCGCAGGACCCCGCCCGCACTCTGAAGATCGTTCGCGGCCTGCAGGCAGAGAGTGCGGAAGTGCTTTACGTGACCATCATGCTGGGACGGGAACTACGCTCCCTCGCCGAAATGGCCCAGAAGATCAGGAACGGCCAGTCACCCGATGCCGCCATGCAGGCAGGGCGGGTCTGGGGTAACCGCAAGGCCGTGGTGTCCAGATGCCTGCGTGCCCACAAGGCTGCCACGTTCAACCACCTGCAACAACAGGTGGCGCAGGCAGACCAGATGGTCAAGGGGATAGGTGTCGGTGATCCCTGGGCGCTGGTTGAAGATGTTGTTCTCGCGCTGGCCGGCAAGCCGGTGATTCGGCGCCTGGCCAGTTAGTCTCCGGGATTTGTAACCCTCAGTTGATGTGTGTGCTGGCCTCGGCGCCACGCTCAATCAGTGACAGGGACCCGTTGTCCACCTCTATACGTGTAATAGAGCCATTATCGGGTCGAAACATCAGCACCCGGTCGCTCTGCTCGGCGGCACCCACAGCGGCGTTGATTGCCACAAAGTGGGAAAAGATAGCGGTATCTACCTTGATTGCTTTCAGGCAATTCACAAGGTCCTCGTACCACCTGGTGAGTGCATCTGACTGTTCGTGCCAGTTGCCCTGCATCACCTGGCGCAGCCAGGGCCCGCGAGCCTCAAGCGAAAGGCCCGGCGAGGGTATCTCGGCAAACCGGTGTACAGGTACCAGCGGCTGATCCAGCATGGCGGCCAGCGGTGCACCGGTTTCAAGTGCCCGTTTGAGCGGGCTTGACCGCAACTCAAGCGGCGTCAGTTCAGCCAGGGTTTGACAGGCGGCCAGGGCCTGCTGCCGGCCCAGGTCATCCAGGCCCGGATCCAGGTCATCGGTAAAAGAGGCGGCCGCCCGGCCGTGTCGAACAATGTAGACAATTGCCATCTTGTGTCCTGTGTTTGTTGCCGGGAAGCCAGCAACAGTGAATGCGTAGATGTCCGGGGCACTTTACCCCGCCCCCGTGGTCGCCGCCAACCCCGCTTCCTGATGATGGAATTTTGCCCCCAATGTCGCTATCCTTGGCTCCCCCATTCAGCCGCAGCAACAGGCAGTAAAGAGCATGGCAGAGACAGGTAACGCCCTTGAGGGTAGCGGGATACCCGACACACAAGTAGACGTCCGCGAAGCGTTCGGTCTGGACATTGATCTCAAGGTGCCCGCGTTTTCGCGGCGGACGGATCATGTGCCGGCAGTGGACGACAGCTACCTGTTTAACCACGAGACCACCCTCGCAATCCTGGCGGGCTTTGCCCACAACCGCCGGGTGATGGTGCAGGGTTATCATGGCACGGGTAAATCGACCCATGTTGAACAGGTTGCGGCGCGCCTGAACTGGCCCTGTATCCGTATCAACCTGGATAGCCACGTAAGCCGGATTGACCTGGTTGGTAAAGATGCCATTGTGCTGCAGGATGGCCAGCAGGTAACCGAGTTCAAGGAAGGTCTCCTGCCCTGGGCATTGCAGCGTGCCTGTGCCCTGGTGTTTGATGAGTACGATGCGGGCCGACCGGACGTGATGTTTGTCATCCAGCGTGTGCTTGAAGTGGAAGGCAAACTGACCCTGCTGGACCAGAGCAAGGTGATCAGCCCCCATCCGTCGTTCCGGCTGTTTGCGACCACGAACACCATCGGGTTGGGTGACCCCACGGGTCTCTATCATGGTACCCAGCAGATTAACCAGGGCCAGATGGACCGGTGGAACATCGTCACCACCCTCAACTATCTTGCGCACGACAAGGAAGAGGACATTATTGCGGCCAAGCTGCCTGATCTGCCGCGCAAGACCATATCCAACATGGTGTCAGTTGCTGACCTGACGAGGCAGGGCTTCATCAACGGCGATATCTCCATTGTGATGTCACCCAGGACCGTCATCATGTGGGCAGAAAATGCCCGCATCTTCGGCGATTTCGGCTTTGCGTTCAGGCTGACGTTCCTGAACAAGTGTGATGAAACCGAGCGGGCCATTGTGGCGGAATACTATCAGCGCTGTATGGGTGAAGACCTGCCGGAATCTTCTTCCAAAGTCGTGCTGGCCTAAGCGCGCCTCTGTGGCGCAATCCCGCCAGGGCGGGATTGGAGTGCAATTTTGACGCAAATCGACGATCCGACGGAACTGTTCAAGCAAGCTGTCTCTTCCACCATGCGGGCAATATCCGGCAATGAGGAGCTGACAGTAAGTTTCGGGCGCGGCAAACCCTATCTGCAGGGTAACCGTGCGCGTGTGCCCCTGCCTGAACCCAACCTGTCCAGCGATGAACTTGCTGCCCTTCGCGGTACCGCGGACAAGTTTGCCCTGCGCATGCGCTTCCATGACGATGCTTTTCATCGTGGGCGCCGACCTGCCTCGGGAATTGCCCAGGAAGTCTACGACCAGGTTGAGGAAGCACGCCTCGCCTCGATTGGCAGCTACCTGATGAAAGGGGTGGGGCAGAATCTCACGGCAGAGCTTGAGCAGTATTGTGTCAACCACGGGTTTGACCGGATCGAAAACCAGAAGCAGGCGCCCCTCGGTGATGCCGTCGGAATGTTGATCAGGGAGCGGCTGATGGGTATACCCCTGCCGCCCTCGGCTGTACCGGTGGTTGACCAGTGGCGTGACTACATCGACGAGGTGCTGGGCGAGCAGTTTGAGCGTCTTGAAGACGTGCTGTTCGACCAGGAGGCGTTTTCAAAACTCGCCAGGGAAATGATCACTAACCTTGGGCTTGCTGAGGAATGGGGTGAAGACAGCGGCGAGGGTGACAGTGAAGACATGGAAGAGCAGTCGGAGGAAATGGAGTCTGAAGCCGGCAGCGAAATGTCTGACCAGGAATCTGCCGGTGATGCAGACATGGCAGATGCCATCGAAGGTGAAGTCCCCGTCGACATGGAAGCCATGGACATGGCAGAAGCGGATGGTGACCAGGATGAAGCCGGTGCACCCCCTGAAATGGACATGCACCAGAACTGGAATCGCCCGAAAGAAATTGAGTACAAGGCATTTACCACCCTGTTTGATGAAACGGTTGTCGCCAGTGAACTCTGTGAGCCGGCGGAGCTTGAACGGCTGCGGGGCATACTGGACAAACACCTGCAGAACTCGCAGGTGGTGATCAGCAAACTGGCCAATCGCCTGCAGCGAAAGCTGATGGCGCAACAGAACCGCACCTGGGAGTTCGATCAGGAAGAGGGCATGCTGGATACGTCGCGCCTGCCTTCCATCATCATGGATCCATTCAGCCCGCTGGCCTTCAAACGCGAGAAAGACATGAAGTTCCGCGACACGGTTGTATCGTTATTGATTGACAGCAGCGGGTCAATGCGGGGCCGGTCCATTACCATTGCCGCCATGTGTGCTGACATCCTGGGGCGAACACTTGAGCGCTGTGCGGTCAAGGTGGAGATCCTGGGGTTCACCACGCGCGCCTGGCGTGGCGGACAGTCCCGAGAAATGTGGCTGCAGCAGGGTAAACCCACGCACCCGGGTCGCCTGAATGACCTGCGCCATATCATCTACAAGTCGGCTGATGCCCAGTGGCGTCGTGCGCGCGGTAACCTCGGGCTCATGATGCGTGAGGAGTTGTTGAAAGAAAACATCGATGGTGAGGCCCTGCTCTGGGCGCACAACCGCATAGTGGGGCGCCCGGAGGATCGCAAGATCCTGATGGTAATCTCGGACGGTCTGCCGGTGGACAACAGTACCCTGCTGGTGAACCCGAGCAATTATCTTGAGCAGCACCTGAAGTACGCGATCGACAGGATCGAAAATCACTCGCCAGTTGAACTGGTGGCCATTGGTATTGGCCATGACGTCACCCACCACTATCGCCGGGCGGTGACCATTACCGATGCCGAGCAACTTGGGGATGCCATGATTGAACAGCTTGCGGACCTGTTTGATGAGGCGTCCAACCGGAATCTGCCACCGGTGCGTAACCAGGAAGCCATCTGACCCGATGCATCGCCAGGCGATACTGTCCCTGTTCGACACCTACGAAGCCAGGTATCCGCAGGAATCGGAAACCGTTGCGCGTATTCGAACTTTTGTCCAGTCAGATCCCAGGTGTTTCTTTCGCGAACTGCTGGTGGGCCATGTCACGGGTTCCGCCTGGATTGTTGACGCGACGGGCACCCGCGCACTGCTGACGCACCATCGCAAGCTGAATATCTGGGTGCAGCTTGGCGGCCACGCTGATGGTGACCCGGATATTGCGGCAGTGGCCATGCGCGAGGCTGAAGAAGAATCCGGACTTGATAGCCTGCGCCTGGTTTCCCCCGAGATTTTCGACATTGATATCCACGCCATCCCGGCACGTGGTGATGAGCCGAAACACTTCCATTACGACTGCCGGTTCCTGATTCAGGCCACCAGGGACCTGGCCTTCACCGTCAGTGATGAATCCCACGACCTGAAGTGGATTGCGCTCGCCGAGATGACCCGGTACACAACCGAAGAATCCATAACGCGTATGGTCAACAAGACTGCCGGGTGGCTCTAGCGCCAGGCGTGTCCGGGAGACCGCTGCTCCCGGGACTGGTTCTACTGCGGACTATTGTTGCTGCAGTTCTTCGCTGGTGGCCTCGCGCACGCTGGCAACTTCAACCTCAAAGTGCAACGCCTGGCCCGCCAGTGGATGGTTGGCATCAATGGTGACAGTCTCGTCTTCAACGCCGACCACCATGATGTTTTGTACCGCGCCATTGTTTCCGGTGGCCTGGAACTGCATGCCGGGCTCAACTTTCTCAACGCCGGCAAAAGCGCTGATCGGCACCTGCTGGATCAGGTCCTCATTGACCGGTCCGTAGGCGTCTTCCGGTGCTATATCAACCACCATACTGTCGCCGGCCACGCTGCCTTCCAGTGCCTGTTCAAGGCCGGGAATCAGGCCGCCAGTGCCGTGCAGGTAGGTCAGCGGGTCCTTGCCACGGGAGGAATCAACCTCCATGCCGTTGCTGCTTACGGTGTAATGAATACTGACAACGCATTGACCTGCGATCTTCATGGAACTGCTCCTGTTGGTATTTGAAAATGGTGCTCGCGAATAGCGAGAAGACGGTATCCCAGGGGATTCCGGCAGAGAGGGCAAAAAGAATGTAGGGGAAGGTTAACATGCCGGTGTCCGGCTTGTGAACCGGTGGGCTGGGCTAAAGCCCGCGTGGTCACCTGGCCGCACAGGCGTTCGAACTGATCAGCCTGCGCTAGCCATCGGATTACGTCAGATCCGGTGCAAGCTGCCTGCTAGTCGAACAGGTGGCAGGCGACTGTATGCCGGTCGGAGACCAGGATGTTCTTCGGCGTTTCCGTGCGGCACCGGTCCATGACCTTCGGGCAGCGATCAGCAAACCGGCAACCTGCCTTGATGTTTACCGGGGAAGTGATTTCTCCCTTGATGGGCCGAAACTCCCGCGTTCTTTCCAGCCTGGGATCGGGTTCGGGGTTGGACTCAATCAGGAGTTCTGTATAGGGATGCCTGGGCCGGAAAAAAACATCGTTGGAGGGGCCTGATTCAACCACGGCCCCCAGGTACATCACGGACATGCGATCGGAGACGTAGCGCACCATCGAAAGGTCGTGTGCGATAAACAGCAGGGTGAGGCCCATGGACTCTTTCAGGTCGTTGAGCAGGTTGATGACCTGCGCCTGAACGGAGACATCAAGCGCCGAGATGGGTTCGTCACATACGACAAAACGCGGTTCAATAATCATGGCGCGGGCAATACCGATGCGTTGCCGCTGGCCGCCGGAAAACTCATGGGGATAGCGCGACATGTGGTCGGCGTTCAGGCCCACCCGTTCCAGCCAGGCTGCAACCCGGTCACGGATCTCGTTGCGTGAGTATTTTCCCTGGATAAACAGGCCTTCACCGACCACGTCCAGGATGGTCATGCGAGGGTTCAGTGAGGAATAAGGGTCCTGAAAGATCATCTGCAGTTCCTGGGAATACTTCAGGTGATCCTCGGCGCTGAATACCGCGGGCAGCGGCTGGTCGCGGAAAAACGCCTCACCACTGGTTCGTGCGTGCAGCCCAATCAGGGTTTTGCCGAACGTGGACTTGCCCGAGCCACTTTCACCCACCAGGCCCATAATCTCGTTTTCATTGATTGTCAGGCTGATACCGTCGACCGCGTGCAGGGTGTCGCGCCCGATCTTGAAGTGTTTTGTCAAATTTTCAGTTCTAACCAGCACGGGAGACTCCACCCTGGAACACCTGTTCGTTGTGGGGCGCATCCGGATGCTGCAGCCAGCAGCGTGTGCTGTGTGCAGACGAGTCGCTCATGGCATAGAGCGGTGGCATGTTGGCCTTGCACACCTTCATGGCGTAAGGGCAACGTGCGTAGTATCCGCAACCCACCGGCGGCGCAAACAGGTCGGGTGGGCTGCCAAGAATCGGCATCAGTTTCTTGTTGTGTTCGCCGGTGTTGGATGGCATGGCTTCTTTCAGGCCAACTGTATAGGGATGGGAAGAGTGATAGAAAATCTCGTCAACGGTGCCCGTTTCGACAATCTGCCCGGCATACATCACCGCCACCCGGTCGGCCATCCTGGCAACAACAGCAAGGTCATGGGTGATCAGCACTATGGCCATGTTCTCGGTGCGCTGCAGTTCGCCCATCAGTTCCAGGATCTGCGCCTGGATGGTCACGTCCAGCGCGGTTGTCGGTTCATCCGCAATCAGTATCGCCGGATTGCATGCCAGGCTCTGCGCAATCATTGCCCGCTGCAGCATACCGCCGGAGAATTCAAACGGGTACTGTTTGGCGCGTTTGGCGGCCTCGGAGATTTTGGTGCGTTCCAGCAGTTCCACCGCGCGCCGGGAGGCTTCCTTGTAATCCAGCTTGCGATGGACCATCAGCGTTTCGGAGATCTGGTCACCAATTGTCATGGTCGGGTTGAGTGACGTCATGGGGTCCTGGAAGATCATGCCAATTTCCACGCCCCTGAACTTGTTGGCCTCCCGGGGCGGTAAACCAAGAATGTTCTGGCCCTTGAGCCACGCTCTGCCGCCGGTAATCTTGCCGGGTGGCATGGGAATAATGCCCATCAGCGACTGGACCGTCACCGATTTGCCGCAGCCGGATTCGCCGACAATGGCCAGGGTTTCACCTGCATCAACGTGAAAGTCCACACCGCGTACTGCCTGCACGTTGCCCCCGTAGGTGGCAAATTCCACGCGCAGGTCTTCTACCTGCAACAGATGTTCGCTCATGTTATTCCCTGGACCGCATGCGGGAGTCCAGCGCCTCAGTCAGCCCGTCACCCAGCAGGTTAAACGCAAGCACGGTGATGCTGATGAAAAGTGCCGGAAAAATAAGTTCGTGAGGGTGACTCAGCATGGTTTTCACACCCTCGTTGCACATGGAACCCCAGGAAGGGGTGGGTGGCGCCACGCCCATGCCAATAAACGACAGGAAAGCCTCGGTGAAAATGGCGGTAGGCACGGCAAACGTCAGCGTGACCAGGATGACACCCATGGTATTCGGGATGATGTGGCGCAGCACCAGGTAGCTGTGTTTTGCGCCCAGTAAACGCGCGGCTTCAATGTAACCCTGTTCCCGTATCTGCAACACCTGGCCGCGTACCAGGCGGGCGGTGGCCGGCCACCCCAGCAACACCAGTGCAATCAGCATTGGCAGGATGCCACTCTCGCCGGGACCAATGCCGAAGGCAATCTTGAACAGGATCATGAACAAAAGGAAAGGCAGCGCCACAACAAAATCGGCAAAGCGCATCAGGAACTGGTCAAACTTGCCGCCAAAGTAACCGGCAAAGCCGCCGTACATCACGCCAAACATCACAAACAGGAAAGGTGCCACTATGCCGATAAACAGGGAAACACGGGCACCCTCCATCAACCGGGCCAGCATGTCGCGTCCCAGGTAGTCGGTACCCAGCGGATGGAACTCAAGTTTGATCAGGTCACCATCTGCTATCTGATCCTCCGCGGCTATTAGGCCCCGGTCCAGGGCTTCCTCGCGGGTGATGGATAGCTGCGGCGTGACCTCGATGGTGGTATAGGTCATGGATTCGTCGAACCCGTCAGTGGGCACAACGGAGTAGTAATAGGGCACCTGCTCAAGATTGAGCCTGTCCTCATAGCTGACGTGATTGCCTGCCAGGGTGCCACCCAGCGGCAGTCCCAGGTCGTTAATGCCCTCGGGTTGCCGCGTGTTGCGGTACACGTTGTAACCACCGGCACCTTCCACCGGGTCCCAGATGAGCCTGACGCGCTGGCTTGTGGGTGCCTCATAAGGCCGGAGGCCGGTGGGCGCGGGGATTTCATCCAGGAACTCTTCCGGTTCCGCCGGGAAATCCTCAATTCTGACCCCTTCCCAGCGGGAATAGCGCTCGACAAAAATGGCTTCACGTGGGAAAGCGGGCGGCTGGGATATCTGGTTCAGGTCCTGCAGTGAAGGGTCAACACGCCATAACAGGGGGCCTATGAGGGTAAAGATGGCCAGCGCAATGACAATGTACAGCGAAATGATTGCCCGCGTGTTCTTCTTCAGGCGAATCCAGGCGTCTTGCCAGTAGGACAGTGATGGCCGGGAAAGATGTTCAACACTCTCGTCCCGCTGCGCGGGTGAAAAATCGAGCTGTGCCATGTCTCTGTCAGCAAGCGCATCTGTCATCTATTTGAGCCTTACCCGTGGGTCGATAAATCCGTAGATGATGTCAACCAGGATGACCATCAGCACCAGAAATGCGCCGTAAAACACCGTGGTGCCCATGATCACCGTATAGTCCAGTTGCTGCACGGCCTGGACAAAGTAACGACCCAGGCCGGGAATGGCAAAAACCAGTTCAACCACAAAACCACCGGTGGTGATGGCGGCAATCTGTGGCCCCAGCACCGTGACGACGGGGAGGATGGCGTTGCGTAGCTGGTGCCGGAAGAAAATACGTACCGGTGAGAGCCCTTTTGCCCGCGCCGTCTTGATGTAATCCTCATTGACAATTTCCAGCATGGAAGATCGCATCAAACGGGTCAGCAACGCCATGGTACCCAGCCCGAGGACCAGCGCCGGCATGAGCATGTGGGAAAAGGTGCCCCAGCCGGCGACGGGCAATATTGAGACCCCGGTTGCGCTGTTGAGGTTGACCAGCAACAGCTGACCCAGCGCCGCAAAGACAAAACTGGGGACGGAAATCCCGAGGATCACCAGGAACATGATGATGATGTCGGGCAGGCGGTTGCGGTAGATTGCGGTGAGCGCACCCCAGAGGATACCGCCCAGGGCCGCAATCAGTATGGCCAGTACCCCCAGCGTGGCAGACACCGGGAAATGATCCCTGATAATGTCATTTACCTTGCGGTTCTGCTGGGTAAAGGAGATGCCAAAGTCACCCTTCAGCATGTTGGTGATAAAAACGAAATACTGCTCGTAAACGGGTTTGTCGAGTCCGTACTTCTGCTCCAGGTTCCTGCGGATTTCGGCTGACACCGCCTTGTCGTTCATCAGGGGGTCGCCGGGTACGGAGTGCATGGCAATGAAGGTCGCGGTCGCGATAAACCAGACGGTGATCACCCCGGCCAGCAGTCGCTTGATGGTATAGGCCAGCACCGGTCAGGGCACCACGCGGGCGTGCGTAAAGTCCGGGTCGGCACCCACCACGCGCCGGACGACGCCCCTGACTTTTGGATGCATCAGGTAGATGACCCCCTGTTCGTACTGCGGCAGCACCGCGGCATCGTCAAACAGTATCTGCTGGAGTTTTCCCATGGCGTCCATGCGTACCTTCGGGTCGGAACTGTTCATGGCGATGCGGACTGTCTCATCGTATTCGGGATTGTTGTAGCGGCCCCGGTTGTTGAGGTTCCAGGAGGCAAACAGGTCACCAAAGGTCATCACGTCGTCGAAGTCGGGCCCCCAGCCAGCACCAACCATGTCAAACTCGCCGGCTGTCATCTTGGCCAGGCGTTGCTTGAATGTCTGGATGTCGATCTTCAGATCCAGTCCCAGCCGGTTCTTGAGCAGGCCCTGCATGTACTCAGCCTGCTTGGCAGCGGTTGGACTGTCACCCACCAGCAGTACCAGTGGCGGAATGGTGTCGACCTTCAGTTCCTGTTTGGCGCGGTTCAGGTATTCCCGCGCTTTCTCCAGATCAACGCCCGCTACCGGTGCCGGGTACTCCTCGCGGAACTTGCCTTCCACACCCTGCAGCCACACGGGGAAGGTGGAGAGTCCGGGCAGATTGCCGGGTGTTGCCAGCACCTTGTTCACAAACTCGTCCGGATCAAACGCATACTGAATGGCCTTGCGCAGGTTGATGTTTGCGGTGGGCCTGCCTTCACGATGGTTGTAGTCGATGAAATACACCGAGCCGGTGGTGAAGCTGCGGATGCGATAGCGCTGGCGCAGGGCGTCCTTGTAGGTTTCCCCGTCGAGGGCGGTAAAGGCAATCTTGTCATCAACAAACAGGTTGAGCTTGGCGCGGGTATCGGCTGTGATGTAGTCCGCGTTGATGGCGTTCAGGTAGATGTTCTCGGCATCCCAGTAGGTTTCGTTCTTCTCGAACTTCATGGAGGCACTGTGCACCCACTTCGTAATCTTGAAGGGACCGTTGTAGAGCATGTCGTCCCACTCGGCCGCGTAACCGTCACCACGGGAGAGGTAGAAATCCTCCCGGATGGGGTAATAGGTGCTGAAGGCACCGAGCTTGATGAAATAGCCGGTTGGCCGTTCCAGTTCAACTTCCAGGGTATAGTCATCAATTGCCCTGACGGCCAGCGCTTCTGGCGGCAGGGTGCCGTTGTTGACAGCTTCCGCATTCTTGACCGGATACAGGATAAAAGCGTACTCGGATGCATTGGCAGGCTCCAGCGCCTTGCGCCAGGCAAAGACAAAATCCTGCGCCTTGACGGGTATGCCGTCACTCCAGAGAGCATCCTTGCGCAGCCAGAACTTTGCGCTGGTATCGGTCAGCTCCCAGCGCTCGGCCACGCCGGGCACAATGTTCCCACGCCGGTCGTAGCGCACCAGCCCTTCCATCACGTGTCCCAGCACAAAAATACTGACCTGATCCGTGGCTTTGGTGCTGTTGAGTTGTGGGGGTTCCTGGGCAAGGGCCAGGGTGATGGTCTGGTTTTCAAAGTCGGCGGCGGCGGCGATTGACTGCTGGGGTGTCAACCACGCCAGCAGTAGTAGCAAAGGGACCAGGGTGTACTTCATTAAATGGCTCTTAATGCTGCATTTACCGAAAATTGTACCACGCGGATTGGGATGCGAACCCCTTTTTGGCAGGGTAGGATACGGCTTTCTGACCTGGAGACGTCAAATGTCGAGACTCATTCTGCTTGGCCTGCTGGTTTCTGCGCCAATGTGGGGCATGGCGCAGGACTGTGCCGCAATCAAGGGCGATGCGGCGCGCCTGGCCTGTTATGACACCCTGAGTGGTTGTGCTGCCATCAATAACCCTGCAGAGCGGCTTGGCTGTTTTGACCGGGGACATGTGGCATCAGCGCCGGAGATTGTCGACACGCCCGTGCCTGCTGTCGCTTCGCCTGTGGCAGCACCCCCGGCACCTGCCATGGCGCAGAAAGCCATGGCGCAGAAAGAGGAAGCAACCCCCGCAGCGGAGCGGGATGACTTTGGTGTAAAGCGTGTCCGACCGGATGAAATCCGCACCAGTATTGTGGGTGAGTTTGATGGCTGGAACGGCAGCGAGCGTTTCGAGATGGCCAATGGCCAGATCTGGGAACATCGCAAGTCAACCCGGCGCGCTTACCCCTCGGTGATGAACCCAAAGGTATTGATCAGGAAAAACCTGTTCGGGTTTTACATGATGGATGTTGAAGGTGCCGGCGCCACCCTGCCGGTGAAGCGCATCAAGTAGACCCGCCGCTGACCCGCCCGTCAGCTCACCGAGCGCAGCAGGTTACCCACCACCCGCTCAAGATGAGCCAGTGAATTGCAGACTTCCGCCTGGTGGACGGCGGGCGCGTACTTCTTCATTTCGGCGTCACCCACGGTCCAGCTCATCTTGGGTTCGGGGTTCAGCCAGATGACGCGCTTGGCGCGATCGTACATCTCGCGCAGAATCTCGGATTTTGGGTCACCATAATTGTTGCGGGCATCACCCAGGATAATGATGGTGGTTTTGTTATTCACGTCGTCCAGCACGTGGCGCTTGAAGTCAGACAGCATCTGGCCATAGTCGGTGGAGCCATTACCGTAGTCGCGCATGATCTTGGACATGGCGTCTTCAAGGTTGGAGTGCTCAAACAGGTCGGTGACCTCGCCCAGGTCCGATGAAAAGGCAAACGACCTGACCTTGGGCAGGATCTCGGCCAGGCTGTAGAGGAACATCAGCAGGAAACGGGAGTAGTTGCTCACCGAGCCGCTGACGTCACAGATACACATGACCTTGGGGCGGTCCACCTTTGACGCTTTCCAGTGAATGTCGAACATCATGCCGTCATACTGCATGTTGTTGCGTAAGGTCTTGCGCACGTCAAGCTGGCCGCGCTTGTAGGTCTTGCGGCGCTTGGAGTGAATTGCAATCAGCTTTTTGGCCATTTTGAACACAACTTCCTGTACATCCTTGAAGTTGCGTTTCTCCACATTGGACAGTTTGACCTTCTTCAGCAGTTCTTCCCGGAGCTGTTTGCCCTGTTCGTCGGCATGCAGGAAAAACTGTTTCTCCACATAGTCCCGCACGCGCTCACGCAACTGGTCGCGGGCCTTTTTCAGGTTGTTTGACAGGATACGCTGGGGCTGGCCGCCATGTGCCTGCAGTTCGCCAATCTCATCCTGCAGCCCCTTCAGGCCCATGGCATCCATGATCTTGCGGGTGTACAGGCCCTTCTGCGTGAACACGACAATCTGGTTGACCTCAACCTTGCGCCCTGCTTCCGCCATGGCGATGGTCAGTTCAGTGCGATCACCCGACAGGAGCAACTTGCCCAGTTCGGACTGGGGCTGCAGGGAGGTTTCCTCCCGGCTGTCTTCAGACTCGCCGCCTTCACCTGAACCCTGACCGCTGCCGCTGCCTTTGCCGCCCTTCTGGTCTTTGCCAGGCTCAAAGTCACCATCGTCGAAATTGTCGCTCGTGTCATCGGTTTCATCGGACTCGTTCGCCACCGTGGACTGGAACTTGTCGAAGGTAAAAAACCGGTCAAAGCAGGCATCAAAGGCATCTTTCTCGTCAGGTGTCTTGGACAGCACCATGGAGAGCGAGTCTTTCAGGAAGTCGCGGTCGGTATAACCGACAAGCTCCATGCAGTGCATGGCATCCAGCGTTTCCGCGGGTGATACCTTAACCTCCGCGGTGCGCAGTGCCTTGACAAAATCAACGAGGGTGCTGTCCATGGCCGGATTAGCCCTGGTTCCCCTTCAGGGCCTTGTTGGTCACGCTCTGCAGTTCCGCTTCAACCGTTTCGATATCTTCCTGGAACTTGAGAATTACGTTCAGCGTCTGCCTGACCAGATCGGGGTCAAGCTGCTCGGAGTGCAGCAGGATCAGGGTGCGGGCCCAGTCGATGGTCTCGGAGATGGCGGGTACCTTCTTGAGGTCCATGTCCCGGAGTTCCTGCACAAAAGCAACCAGCTGGTTACGAAGATCCTCGGCAATCTCCGGCACCCGTGCCTGGATAATCTGCCGCTCCAGGTGAGCATCCGGAAACGGGATGTACAGGTGCAGGCAGCGGCGCTTTAAGGCATCACTGATTTCCCGGGTGTTATTACTGGTGAGGAATACCAGGGGCTTTCGCTTGGGGTTGGCCTTGATGGTGCCAATTTCCGGAATTGAAAGCTGGAAGTCAGAGAGCATTTCCAGCAGCAGCGACTCGAATTCGTGGTCAGACTTGTCCACCTCGTCAATCAGCAGCACGCAGCCGTTTTCCTCTTTCAGGGCTTTCATTAACGGCCGTGGTTCGAGGAAGTCCTCGGAAAAGAAGATGTCGCCAAATTCGTGCAGTTTACCCACAGACTCGGCAAGGCCCGTTGCCCCCTGCAGGATCTCGTTGAGGGTCTCCTTCAGCACCTGAGTGTAGAGCAACTGCTTGCCGTACTTCCATTCATAAATGGCTTTTGCCTCGTCCAGACCCTCGTAACACTGCAGCCTTATGCACTCAATGCCCAGCATTTGTGCTGTGGTCTTGGCGAGTTCTGTTTTCCCGACGCCGGGCGGCCCTTCGATAAGGACCGGCTTTTCCAGGTGGTAAGCCAGGAAAACGGCAGTCGCAATCTGCGGGTTGCAGATATAATGGAGTTGTTCGAAATTCTGCTGAATCACTTCAACGTTGGCCAACTTTGCTTCGTTCTTGAGCGTCACGGAGTTTCCTTTATCGACACAGTCGTTTTTGCAAACGGGCGGGTGGTAGCGTTCTTGTTGGGAAAGTCAGCCTCGCATTATGTAAACCTCGTCACCATTTGTACAGCGCCCGGCCAGCCATTCGGGTGGCCTATTGTGTCGGATAGTCCCCGTTGATCTGTGCTAAATTGTCAGGCCGTCATCAGTTCTGGGCCTTTTGGGAAAGATGAAGACTAATACAATATGGCTGTGGGCCCTGTTTGCCCTGCTGCCGGCAAGTTTGCTTGCTGCACCCTTCCCCTCTACCTACAAACCCCTGCCATCAGCACCGACAGCAATTGTGGGCGCCAACCTGTTTATTGGCGACGGCCGCGGCATCAGTGGCGGCTACGTCATTTTCAGGGAAGGCGTGATCACGGCAGTGGGCGCAGGTGACCCGCCTGACACTGCAGGACTGGAGGTTGTTGATGCAGCCGGCAGGTGGGTCACCCCCGGCATCATTGATGTCCACAGCCACCTGGGTGTTTATGCATCGCCAGGGTATGGACCACATTCTGATGGTAATGAAAGCACATCACCGAATACGGCTGAAGTCTGGGCGGAACACTCGGTGTGGCCCCAGGACCCCCAGTTTCCGCTGGCCCTGGCCGGTGGTGTGACCACCCTGCAGGTATTGCCGGGTTCCGCTAACCTGTTTGGCGGCCGCAGTGTTGTGCTGAAGAATGTGCCCTCGCGAACCGTCCAGGGGATGAAATTCCCGGATGCGCCCTACGGTCTGAAAATGGCCTGCGGCGAGAATCCCAAGCGGGTCTATGGAAACAAGGGGAAAATGCCCTCAACCCGGATGGGCAACGTCGCCGAGTATCGGTCTGAGTGGATCAAGGCGCAAAAGTATCGGGACAAGTGGCGCGCCTGGGAAGAGGCCGTTGCGGCTGGAGAAGAAGATAAGGAAGCGCCCACCCGGGACCTGAGGCTGGAGACCATGATGGGTGTGCTGGAGGGCGAGATCCTGGTGCACAATCACTGCTACCGGGCTGATGAGATGGCGATCATGCTGGATGTTGCCCAGGAGTTCGGCTATGCCATCACGGCATTTCACCATGCGGTTGAATCCTACAAAATTGCGGACATGCTGGCGGCTGAGGGTGTTTGCAGTGCCATGTGGGCGGACTGGGGCCGTTTCAAACTCGAGGCGTTTGATGCCATCAAGGAAAATGTTGCCCTGGTCGACGCAGCCGGGGCCTGCGCCATTGTGCACTCGGATTCCAAGTGGGACATTCAGCGCCTGAACCAGGAAGCTGCAAAAGCGCTGGCAGCCGGACGCCGAATGGGACTCAACATCAGCGAGGCAGAGGCATTCCGTTGGCTAACGCTGAACGCGGCGAAAGCACTGGGCCTTGATGCACGTATCGGCTCGCTGGAAGGTGGCAAGGCTGCAGATATTGTCATCTGGGATAAAAACCCGTTCAGCGTGTATTCGCGTGTCGACCGGGTGTTTATTGATGGCGCCGTTTTCTACGACAGGGCCTCGGGACTGGAGCCGGTGACCGACTTTGAACTGGGCCAGCGGGAGGAAATCCGATGAACAGACGAATTGTCTTGTGTCTGCTGGGGCTACTGGCCTTGCCTGCCCAGGCAGCAGATTTACTCTTGAAAGGTGGCCGCCTGGTAACAGGCACGGAAATGGGTGTGCTGGAAGGGGCATCCGTTCTGGTGCGCGACGGCAAGATTGTTGAGGTGGGGATGGAAATCCTGGCGCCAGGCGCCGAGGTGATTGATGCGGCTGGGCGTACTGTCACCGTGGGCTTTCTTGACTCGAATACCCTGGTTGGCCTGGGCGAAATCGAGAGTTCATCCGTATCGACAGACCACTACGTGCGCAACACGGAACTGGGCGCCGGGTTCCGGGTCAGCCTTGGCTATGACCGCTTTGCAAGTGGCATTCCTATCCTGCGCAGTGAGGGGGTCACGCGTGCCCTGGTGGTGCCAACTGCCCGATCGGAAGTGTTTGCCGGCCAGAGTGCCCTGGTCCACCTGGGGCCGGGCAAGTCTTTGATCAACGACAGCAATGCGGTGTTTGCCTATCTGGGTGAAGACAGCCGGGGTCTCGCTGGTGGCTCCCGCGCCAAGGCGCTGCTGGACCTGGCTGATGCCCTGCGGGAAGCAGAAAACTACCGGACCAATCGCCGGGCCTTCGAGAGCGGCCGGCTGCGGGAACTGCGTGAATCACAGCTGGATCTCGAGGCTCTCCAGCCGGTTATCCAGGGGACCAAACCGCTCGCCCTTTACATAGACCGGGCAGCGGATATCGAGACAACCCTGGGCGAGCTTGAACCTTTTGGTCTCAGGCTGGTGTTGGTGGGTGGCCGTGAAGCCTGGAAGGTTGCTGACCTGCTGGCTGAAAAAGACATTCCGGTTGTGCTGAACGTGCTGGACAACGCGCCATCGGATTTTGACCGCATGGGTGCCCGGCTCGATAACGCAAAACTCCTGCACGAGGCCGGGGTCAGGATTGCACTGATGACCGAGGATCAGTTCAACGAACTGCGCTCTCTGTCCCAGGCGGCTGGTGTGGCGGTTGCCTATGGTTTGCCCTGGACGGAAGCCATTGCCGCAGTGACCAGTTCAGCGGCGCAAATCTGGGGTATTGATGACCACTACGGCACCATTGCCGTGGGCAAGGATGCGGACCTGGTTGTCTGGGATGGTGATCCACTGGAAGTCATGTCTGCCCCGGCTGTGGTGCTGATTGGCGGCAAACGGGTAGGGCTGGAGAGCCGTCAGACGCGATTGCGCGATCGCTACGAGAACCTCAGGGAAGCGGCATCGAAACCTTTTGGTTACCGTTGAGACACTGATACCGCCTGCGCCCTGGCGCGCCTAGGTGTGCAGGCGAATCAGTCCTTCCTGGGCAACCGAGGCGATCAGGCTGCCCTTCGAATCAAAGAAAGTGCCGCGGGCAAAACCCCTGGCGCCGCCGGAGAAAGGGCTGTCCTGGGCGTAGAGTAGCCACTCATCCGCCCGGAACGGCCGGTGGAACCACATGGCATGATCAAGACTGGCAACCTGGAAATTGGGATTGCCCCAGCCGATGGCATGCGGCCGGTAACTGGTATCGATCAGCGTCATGTCAGAGGCATAAGCCAGCAGGCACTGGTTCAGCCGGACATCATCCGGCATGGTATCAACGGTCCTGATCCAGGTGTGCTGGTAGGGTGGCATGGGGTCCGGGGCATAATCGTTGACCGGTTCTGCAAAGCGCATTTCAATGGGCTGCGGCCTGGGCGTTTGTGTCCGGTGCGCCTCGGGAATGTCAGCCGCGTATTTTTGTCGCAGTTCTTCCATCCCGGGGCATTGTTCCGGTGGTGTGATGTCCGGCATGTCTGCCTGGTGGTCAAGGCCGGTTTCGGCCACCTGGAAAGACGCTGACATATTGAAGATGGCGCGACCGCGCTGGATGGCAACAACCCGGCGGGTGGTGAAACTGCGCCCGTCCCGGATCCGGTCAACCTGGTAGAGAATGGGAATGGTGGTATCACCTGGCCGCAGGAAATAACCGTGCAGCGAGTGGGCAGTACGCGTCGCATCCGTGACCGTGCGCGATGCGGCCACCAGCGCCTGGCCCAGCACCTGGCCACCGTAAACGCGTTGCCAGCCTTCTTTTGGGCTGACACCACGGAACATGTTGACCTCAATCTGTTCAAGGTCCAGCAGGTCCAGCAGGTCCTTAAGTTCAGGTTTCATGGGCGTGTTTTATGGGAGATCTTGTGCGTAATTGTGAACACTTGCCCCGGTGATGTACACCCGGGGCAAGGGCTCGTTGCGCCTAGTAGCGGTAGGCGTCTGGCTTGTAGGGGCCTTCCGGGGGGACGTCGATGTACTTGGCCTGGGCGGGAGACAGGGTGGTGATGGTGCCACCAAAACCCTGAACCATGTACATGGCAACTTCTTCATCGAGGTGTTTCGGCAACACTTCAACCGTGACGGGCTGACGCTGGTTCGGGTTGTTGTCTGCCCACTTCTGTTCGTACAGGTAAATCTGGGCGAGCACCTGGTTGGCAAATGAGCCATCCATGATCCGGGAAGGATGACCGGTCGCATTGCCGAGGTTGACCAGCCTGCCCTCGGAGAGCAGCAGCAGGTAGTCGCGCGGTGCGTCACTGCGGTAAATCTTGTGGACCTGGGGTTTGATCTCTTCCCAGCGCCAGTGTTTGCGCATGAAGGCGGTATCGATTTCGGTATCAAAGTGTCCGATGTTGCAGACAACCGCCGTGGCTTTAAGTGCTGCCAGCATGTTCTTGTCACAGGCATCCACATTGCCGGTGCAGGTCACTACCAGGTCGGTACTGCCGAGCAAGGTTGTGTCGATATCTTCCGCTTTGCCCGTGTTGATACCATTCCTGTAAGGTGACACCACCTCGTAGCCGTCCATGCAGGCCTGCATGGCACAGATGGGGTCAATTTCGGTAACCCGGACCACCATACCTTCCTGGCGCAGGCTCTGGGCTGAACCTTTGCCCACATCGCCATAGCCAACGACCAGGGCTTTTTTGCCCATCATCAGCATGTCCGTGGCGCGCTTGATCGCGTCGTTGAGGCTGTGCCGACAGCCGTACTTGTTGTCGTTCTTGGACTTGGTCACAGAGTCGTTGACGTTGATGGCAGGCACCTTGAGGGTACCCTCGCGCATCATCTCGTAAAGACGATGTACACCGGTTGTGGTTTCCTCGGTGATACCGTGAATCCTGTCGAGCATTTGCGGATATTTTTCGTGGATCATGGCCGTGAGATCACCGCCATCGTCCAGGATCATGTTGGCGTCCCAGGGTTCCCCGTCTTTCAGAATGGTTTGTTCGATGCACCAGAAAAACTCTTCTTCCGTCTCACCCTTCCAGGCGTAGGTCGGGTGCCCGGCCGCGGCCATGGCTGCCGCCGCGTGGTCCTGGGTGGAAAAGATATTGCAGGATGACCAGCGGAGCTCTGCACCCAGGTCAGCCAGCGTCTCCATGAGCACAGCCGTCTGGATTGTCATATGGATGCAGCCGATGATTTTTGCACCCTTGAGTGGCTGTTCGGCGCGGTACTTCTCGCGCAATGCCATCAGTGCCGGCATCTCTGCTTCAGCGAGTTCTATTTCGGCCCGGCCATATTTGGCCAGGCTGATATCCGCTACCTTGTAATCCGGTGTGCTCATAATGAGATTTTCCTTTTGTTGAGTTAACTGTAGAGAGGTAAGTCAGGGTTTCAGGAACAGGCGCACCTGAACCTGGAAGCCGTTTTTCAGCCCGAGGTAAACGCTCTGGCTCCTGCTGAGGCCGGCATCACCGGCCCACTTGTCCAGGTCATGGGGTTCAAAGCCAAGCCACAGGTCGCCACAAATGTCCCGGGCCCAGTCCTGGTCATGAGGTCGCAGGTCAATGATCAACAGGCGCCCCCCTGGATTCAGCAGCAGGCTGGCTTCGCGGAAAAGCTGGGCCGGTGACGGCAGGTGGTGCAGCACCATGTTCAGTACCGCAAGATCAAATCGCTCGCCCCGGCGGATCAGGTCAGCCGGTTCCCCGTGCTGGAAGTCGACCTTGCCAGCGACCTGGCTGCTGAGCGTGCTACGTGACCTGGCCAGCATTTCCGCGGTGTTATCCAGCGCCACGGCGGCATCAAAGGTGCCGGCCAGCCATCCCAGCAGTTGGCTTTCACCGGGTCCAATTTCGAGGACACGTGCGCTGGCAGGGATCTGCTCGTTGGCAATAAGATCACGTACACAACCGGAATACTGGCTGAAGTCCGCGATAAGTGCCTGGTTCTCTTTCAGCCGGTCAGCGTTTTTCTCGAAAAACTGACGGGAGTTGCGAGCGCGCTCCTGGTACACCTCACCCATTCTTTCGGTCACAGCCAGGGTCAGCGGTATCCTGTCGATGGCATCAAAGAAACTGGAGACCAGGTCCCCGAGCGCGTTGGTCACCGTGATCAGTGATCGCCGATAGAAAATGGAGTTTCCCTCGCGCCGTGTTTGCAGCAGTGCGGCACCGGCCAGTACCTTGAGGTGGTGGCTCATGCCGGGCTGGCCGCTGTCAAAAATATGACAAAGTTCCAGGACACCAAAAGACTCGTCCCTGAGCACCCGGAGAATATCCAGCCGTTGGGCGTCAGCGGTGGCCTTGCAGAAGGCGAGGACCGCATCGGTACTGATGTCACCGGCAACCAGCCGGTCCGGAACGGCTGCCATGAGCGAGCCCTATATCGAAAAACGTCGATATACTATCAGGTCGTAAAACAATATCAACATAGTTTGATATTGGGGTGTCGGCCTGAAGATGCCTATACTTGGCAATCTGCCAGCAACTGATACTGGACATCAGTGGTTTGCTGGCAAGCATGCGGGGATGTCCGGACCAATGGAGGCAAGTGATGACAGGTGCAATCAGCCAGATGCAGGTGCTGTATAACGCGGAAGAAGACCGCCTGTTATTTCGAGTCAACACAACCGCAGGCCAGCAGTTTCGTTTCTGGCTGACCCGGCGCTACTGCCTGCTGATGCTCAAGGTGCTGAAAGACCACATTGATGCGGATCCCGACGTTTCCAGCCAGGAGTCTCCGCTGGCCCGGGAAGCTGTGCGGTCCTTCAAACAGGAACAGGCAGTACAGTCTGCCAACTTCAGCGATGAATTTGTGGAGGATGTTGTTGAGCTGCCCCTGGGTGACCAGATTCCGGTGGCTTTCCGGCTTACCTACAACATTCGTGCAGGGATATTGAACCTGGGTGTCCAGCCAAAATCTGGCCAGGGCATTAATATTGCGATAAACCAGCAGATCAACAGCAGCCTGACACAATTGCTTTACAGCGCCGGCCGCAAGGGTGACTGGGGAATTACACCTGCTGCACTGGGGCCCTCCGAGGGGCAAGTTGTCATCAACTGAGGTTGGCATGGTGGGCACGGCTCCACTTTGCTTCCATCGAAAATCCATTATGGCGGCATAGAATCCGGAGGACAGCGAGTGCGATAAAACCAGAATTGGTCCTCAAGCGTCCTGATCCGTATCCTCCCCCCAAACGGATCAGGATTTTTTTTGCCCGGCGATCAGCTTGTGAGTTGAAATGCTTGGGGGCACGCCAGCCCGGGGCACGCCAGCCCGGGGCACGCCAGCCCGGGGCACGCTAGCCGGCAGCGTAAGCGTCCTGGCTAACTGTCTTGTAGAGGGGCAGGGTAACGCGAATGGTAACCCCGTTGCCATTGAGCAGGTTTGCTGCCGTGACACTGCCGCGATGGTGTTCCGCAATAACGCGTACGACATAAAGGCCCATGCCAAAGTGCAGACGGTTATCAACCGTGTTTGCCCTGACGGAAACCATTGAGTCAAAAATATTCTGGAACATGTCTGGCGGAATGGTTGGGCCCTGGTTGGTTACGAACAGGGTCAGGTTGTCACCATCTGTGGTCAGGCCAACAGTGATGGTGCTGCCCGGGCTGGAGAAGTCGACTGCATTGTCCACCAGCTTATCGAGCAGCTGTTCGATCCGATAGTCGGAGACCTCACTCAGTACCTCGCGCTGTGTCCCGCGGTATTCGAAGTGGCGGTCGGCGTGAACAGTCCGGCAATTGGCAAGGTAGTTCTGCACCAACTTGTACAGGTCGACAACCTCAAACTCCTCGGCTTCCAGCGCATCCTCGAGGCTTGCGGCGTCAGCCAGGTTCTGGACAATCATGCCGATGCGCAGCACACCCCGCTTGGCGCTTTCAAGGTACTTGCGCCGATTGACCTCGGACTGTTCATTCTCCAGGTTCTGCAGCGAGGTGGAGAGGGCATTCAGTGGATTGTTTATCTCATGGCGCAGCGTCCGCGGCATGTTCTCCAGAAACTGGTTGTGCTGATGCAGCCGTGCCAGCATGTTGGAGATGCTGCGGGCCAGGTCCCCGATCTCGTCGCCGGAACCGGTTTCACTCTTGAGCCGGTTGGTCTGCAACCGGCCATAGATATCAATGGCATTGGTTGCCTCGGCACCCAGTTTGCGAATGCGGCGGGCGAGGCGTACTGAAAACGCCAGGATGAGCGCGACAAAAATGAACAGGGACAGGACCGAAAAATTGATAATGCGTTCAAGTGCATCCCGGCGCAGTTCCAGGATACGACTGGTATTCTGTTTCAGTACCACCGTCCCGATAATCTCATTCTGGGCGATGATAGGGTGTGCCGCGATAATGACTTCACCTTCCGGTTCACTGTAGCGGCGCTGGTAGCTGGGTTTCCCGGCGAGCGAATCCCTGATCACCTGGTCCTCGGGCACGGCACTGGTTTCCCGCAGGCGAACATCAATCAAACCGTACACCGAGTCCATCAGGGCGCTGACCAGTGATACGCCGCTGCCAAGCAACGATGGCTCCTCTGCCGCGGCGGGCTGTAACTGTGTGGCCTGGTAGCTCCCAACCTCCGCACGGACCCTTCGTTGGGCGTCAATCACCTGGATGTTGGCGCCTGAATACCCCAAGCCCTCCACGATGCGCAGCACCTCGGGTGATTTCAGCAGGACCAGGCCAAACGCCTCCTGCCCGGCGGAGGGCAGGGTACCGGTAATCGACTTGATGGCACGCGATTCAGCACTGTCTACATCGACAACAGCCAGTCCAAACCGATTGGTTGAACCCAGCAGGTCCAATGGCATCCGAAACTCGATGACGTAGCCATCGTCCGTTGGTGTCATGAAACCCTGCACCCGGTTCTCTGCGACACCCTGCAGGGCGTAGCGCCAGTCACTGTCCATCAGGTAGGCTGTCGTGACGCCGGGTTCTGTCATGGCAATGACCAGGCGGCGCACCTCGCCGGTCTGGCCAGTGAAGGTAATGCGGATATGATCCGAGAGATCCAGCCTGAGAATGTTGCGGTCACGGAAGATCAGATTGTCATCTCGCACCTGGACCAGGGCATAGATCTGGTCATTAATCTCCCCCAGTACCAGGTAAAACTGCGCCGTGTCCCCGTCACCTTCACGCCATTCGAGAGTGCCAAAACCAACCTTGTAACCCAGCACCTCCTCCCAGTCATTACTTTTGCCATCAATCCTGACGGGATTGGTGAGGGGGTGGGCATACAGCTGTTCGTAGCCCTCCGGGGACAGCGGCAGCTCATAGAAAAGGTCGGAGCGGCCATTCAGGAGCGTCGAGATTCCCTCTGCCGTGAGTAACTGGGCGTTCGCCTGGCTATCTACCAGGAAGGCTTCCATTTCCCGGAGGTAGAGATAGCTGAACCAGGGAATCACAACCAGCGCCAGGCTCATCAGGATGAAGAGTTTGGTGGCGAGCCTGGGTCCCCGGATGATCGCGGACTTCATGGGGACTTACTTGACTGACCAGCGATAGCCAAAACCATACTCACTCTTGATACAGTCGAAATCCGGGTCTATGGATTCGAACTTCTTGCGGATATTGCGCATGTGGGTGTTGATGGTGTTATTGGTGACAAGGCTCTGCATGGTTGCGTTCATGAGCGTGTCGTAGGAGACCGCATGCCCCGGTACGCGAACTAGTTTTGCCAGCATACGAAACTCGGTGCCGGACAGGTTGATAGCCGTACCCTTCCAGGAAACCAGCAGGGCTTCCTGGTCAATTGACAGGTCGCCGACCATCTTGGCCGTTGACGCTCCTGCTGAGGACTGGGTTCGCGCTTCGTTGATGCGTAAGAGTGAGCTGATACGTTCCGCCAGGTAGTCAAGCGAAATGGGTTTGGGCAGGTAATCCCATGCGCCCAGCCGTAAACCACTGATCTTGTCGATCTCGGCGATACGCTCGGTGAGGAAAATGACCGGCAGGGAGGGAGAGCGCGCCAGCAGGTCGCGACAGATCTCAAATCCGGCATCCACTTCATCACCCAGGATAATGTCCAGGATCGCAAGATCCGGCAGTTCACGGTCGAAACCGGCCAGGGCCTGGGCGCGGCTGCTATAGGCTGTGACGTCGTAGCCTTTCCTTGTTATCGCATCAACGTAGTTGCTGCGCTGGTCCTCGTCGTCTTCGACAATTGCAATCCGTTTTGCCATTCAGGTTCCCTGCTCCAGGTAGACTTATTGAGGTAAGAGTGCGCCAGCGGTGAAAGAGCCTGCTGGTCTGCAACTCATGCTGGCGTCCAATTATGGCCTCAGGATGGTGAAAAAGTGCAGATTTTAGCAGTTTCATCGTTTCTCCACGATCGTTCATCGAACTTTCACTTTCCATCAACGCTAGATTGGACTTTTCCGCGTCTACTGCAGTTTCAGATATTCGCCCTGGCGAACCGACAGGCCAGGCAGGAGAACCAGGCTGAACACCGGGCAACGGTTGTTGAGTTGAATGATTGGCTGGCAGTACCAGCGGCGCTAGCAGGAGAGTGACAAGTGACAAAAAAAGTGTTTGTGCCCATGTGTGATGAATTGCTTGAGCAGGGTACCGCCGGGCCAGCAAAACTGGTTCCGTTTGATCCGGCATTCCTGGAATTTGGTGTCAGGGCCACGAGGCGCCCGGATCGCAAGCCGGCGAACTGGATCCAGGATTCTGATTATTCCGCGGCCTGTGAGCGCCTGCGTCAGAGCCGCCTTGAAGAAGAGGCCTGCTCCGCCTGATCAACCTCCTGTCCGCGCGGTATCGAGGATGCCGCGCCGGCCCGGGTAACACAGAGTCCAGCGGCCACACAGGCCCGTCTCAGACAGCGCTCAATATCAATTCCGGCAGCGTAGCCGGCCAGGAAGTAACCGGTGAAGGTATCCCCGGCCCCGGTGGTATCCATGACCTGCACTGGGACTGCTGCCTGTTTGATGAGTTGGCCAGAGCTGGGGTCATGGTAGATGGCTCCCTCGCTACCCAGGGTAAGTACCGTACGGGCATTCGGAAACTTCGCGGCCATGGCGCCCACCACCTTCGCGGCATCTTCAGCGCCACTGATTGCGGCACCTTCAACCTCGTTGATGATAAAACACTCAACCTTGTCCAGTGGATAGTCGAGTACCGCACTGGTCATGGGCGCAGCGTTAAACACCACGCGCATGCCCCGGCCGGCCGCGGCAGCGATGATTTCGGGCAGGTAGCTGATTTCATTCTGCAGCAGCAGGAATTCACCCGGCTGCGCATCATCCAGCATCGCCCCCAGGTCACTGCTGTCGATCAGGCGGTTGGCGCCGCCAAAAATGACAATGGCGTTTTCTCCCTCCGGTGTTACCTGGATAACGGCATGGCCGGAGGGTGAACTGTGGGTACCCAGCAGGCTGACATCCACGCCGGAATCGGCAAGCAGGGTCTTGAGCCAGGCTCCCTCGTTACCAACGCGCCCGACATGCCTGACCTCGGCGCCGGCGTAAGCCAGGGCAATGGACTGGTTGAGCCCCTTGCCGCCGGGATGCACGTCATAGCCCGTGCAGGGCAGCGTTTCACCGGGGCGCACAAAAGCCGGCACACTGTAGACGTTGTCAATGCAGCAGGAGCCAAAATTGGTAATGCGGGTGCCCATCAGTTGGTCAGGCTCGGGGCCTGGCGGGGTTTGGCACCCACGGCAAATTCCGGCGGCAGTATGCCGGCACTGTCACCGGGAGCAGGTACAGGATTGGAGTAATAGCCCAGCGCGTAGTTGCCCATGGTGTAACCCAGCAGTTCCTGCAGTGGTTGTGGCAGGGTACGGGCAACCTCCGGCGGGCAGGAAAGAAACTGGTTTTCTTCCTGGCGCAGCCAGCCCAGGCAGTAAGTGATGTTCAGCCCCATCCGGACCTGCCCGGTTCTGTTTTCACCCCCGGAATGGATGACGGAGCCGGTGTACAGCAGCACTGACCCCTTTTTCATGGTGGCCTGGCAGACCTCGTGGTCTTCCGGTTGGCGGCCGCGTTGCCAGCGATGGCTGCCGGGCACAACCCGGGTTGCCCCGTTTTCAGCGGTGAAATCACCCAGTGCCCAGATGGTGTTGAACTGGGGTTCCATGGTGTCCGGCAAAAATTTGCCCCACGCCTGGCGGTCCCGATGAAACATCTGGGCGCCTTCACCGGGGCCAATAAAAATCGTCTGGGTCAGGTGAAGCTGGATTTTCTCGCTGTAGGGCGACAGGAAGTCAGTTGCCAGTGCCAGTATGTTGCCATTCGCGACAATGTCACGGCAGGCCGGTGACCGGGCTACCAGCGCGCCCGTGCGGCGGGTGTGCCTGCCTGAAAAATCGTCGCCACCATAGCGGGTTGCCTCAACAAACGGCATGACCTCGGCAATCACCCGGTCTGCGTCTGCGGTGGTCAGCAGTCCCTCGAGGATGCAGGCACCATCTGCGTCCATGGCCCGCAGGATATCGGCCCGGTCAGTTGCTGCGGGAAAGGTCTTCAGCTCTGGCATATCTGGTTCTCCTTCAACGATGGCCTTTTATACACCAAATTGGCGCAAATTCCTGTCGCTGTGCTCGCGGCCCGGGGCTGACAATCCTATAATTGGCGTTTGCCGGCATTGTAAGGCTGGCGCCAGAAGGGCCCGTCATGTTGGCTGCATTTTTTATGAGTTGGGGGCACTTCCTGTCGCTTGGGTTGTCACTGCTGCGATCCATCGGCAGTGCAGGCTGGCGAGTTGTTCCCAAAAGGCTCCTGCTCTTTATCCCGGGCTGGTGCCTGTTCGGATTGCTGAACCTGGTGCACTGGACAGGTTTTCTGCTTGATGAACTGCTGTTCCCCGGCTATCGGCAAGTCAGTATCCGCCGCCCCGTTGCCATTGTCGGCGTGCCGCGCAGCGGTACAACCCATCTTTATCGCGTCCTGGCCGGCGCGCCCGGTTTTACCACCTTGACGCTCTTTGAGTGTGTACTGGCGCCCTCGATCAGTGAACGTTATTTCTGGTTTGCCATGGCGCGGCTGTTGCGGCCCCTGGCACGGTTCAGGTGGCCAGTACCGCGGGGTTTCCTGGCCCGTATGGCA
Source organism: Pseudomonadota bacterium (assembly GCA_047947185.1). Classification (GTDB taxonomy): domain Bacteria; phylum Pseudomonadota; class Gammaproteobacteria; order Pseudomonadales; family Azotimanducaceae; genus JANQJA01. The sequence continues at coordinate 2,564,407 of CP170502.1, read as the reverse complement.
GACATCCACGAGCTTGGGCTAATGGAACCGGAAGAAGACTTCCTGTTACTGCTGTGGCTGGGGGCCTGTTTTCTGCTGGTGGTGCCGTGCCCCGCTGAACCGCGCTACTGGCGGCTGGGCAGTTTTGACGAGGCGTTGCCAGCCCCGGACCGAAGGACTGTGTTCGAATTCTACCGGCGTTGCCTGCAGCGCCACCTGTACTTTCATGGTGAGCAGTTACAGATACTCAGCAAGAATCCCTCGTTCACCCCTGCGCTCCACTCACTGCGCGAAGTCTTCCCCGATGCCGTTCTGGTTGCCTGTGTCCGGGAACCCGGCGCGACCGTGCCTTCCCAGTTGAGTTCACTGCTGCCGGCATTTGCCCTGGTGGGTGATGGCAAGATGCCAGCTGGATTTCAGCAAAAGATGATTGAAACCCTGCGGCACTATTACAGCCTGGTCGGTGAGTTATCCCGCGAGGGGTTGCCCGTCGTGACCATGGCGCGCCTGCAGAATGACCTTGCAGCCGTGGTCGACGAGGTGCTGGCAGCGGCCGGCCTGGTGCCCACGGTGGCTTTCAGGGCCAGCCTCAAGGCGCTGGGCCAGTCCGGGCGCAGTTACCAGAGCGGCCACCGTTATGCCGCTGCTGACTTTGGCCTGGATGAGGAGACAATCAATCGTTTCTTCTCCGGGGTCTGGCCGTTATCCTAGCGTCATGACAGCCACTGTTACGGAATCTGCTTGCGAGTCCCTGGCCAGTTTGCGTGTGGCAATAGCATCTGACGCAGCACCGGCCCGCAACGGTGTGGGTGCCTATTACGAGGATCTGCTGGGCTACTTCCGACCGCTGCTCGCCCGGGCAGAGGTTTACTCGCCCACCATCGAAGATGGCCGCTGGCATGCGGGTCTGGTATTGCCCATGCCGGGTGATGCTACCCAGAAACTGTGTTTTCCCAATCCCTGGCAATTGCGACGTGAATTGGCGGCGCTGGCGCCAGATGTGGTGATTGTGCCAACGCCCGGTGTCTATGGCATGACGGGGGCTTTTTTTGCTGCCCGCTGGGGAATCCCGCTGGTCATCGGGTTTCATACCTCATTTGAGCAACTGACTGATCTTTACTGGCAGGGATCGCTGAAAGGTCGCCTGTACCGAACCTATCTCGAGCGCTCACACCAGTATCTTTTCAATCGCGCCAGCCTGGTGCTGGTTAACTCGAAGGAAATGGAAGACCTTGCGCGCAGGATGGGTGCGATCAATATTCGCCGGGTGGGTACGCCAGTGCCGGCCGCCTTTGCGCGTCACCCCGTGGTGCCCTGTACCGGCGCCTTGAAGCGTGTGCTGTTTGCCGGCCGCCTTGCTGCCGAGAAGAACATTGAGGCCGTGATCCTGGCCGCTGAGCAACTGCCTGGCGTCGGTTTCAGTATTGCCGGGGATGGTCCGCTCCGCTCACTGGTAGAATCAGCGGCAGGCAGGCTGGCCAATGTGACTTACCTGGGCTGGCTCGATCGGGCTGGCCTGCGGGACCAGGTGGACCTGCATGATGCGCTGGTGCTGCCGTCACATTTTGAATCGTTTGGCACCATTGCGCTTGAAGCCATGTCGCGCCAACGAATGGTGATTGTATCCAGGGGAACGGGTATTTCAGCCTGGGACCAACTGCGCCCGGGGTTCATTACGATAGCGCAGGACCAGACGCTGGCCGATTCGATCAGGCAACTCCTCAGCGAAAGTGATGCCTTTCGACTGGCCCTGGCCCGGCGAGCCGGTGAGATTGCCCAGGCCTTCAACGAAAACAATCTTGCCGACTGGGAGCGCCTGTTGATTGAAACTGCATCCAGCAGGAAGCGCTGATCCATGCGTGCGCTGGTTTCAATTCACGATGTCATGCCAGACACGCTTGAGCACACGCGATTGATTGTTGAGCGCCTGCCGGTACCCTGCCGAGCGAATCTCCTGCTGCTGGTGGTGCCGGGCAAACCCTGGCGTAACGAAGAGATTGATCAACTGCGGTGTTGGGCCGATGAGGGATTCATCCTTGTTGGCCATGGCTGGTCCCACGAGGCCGGCAGGATTGGTGGCTGGTACCACCGGCTACATTCGGTGCTTGTCTCGCGAAACGCTGCTGAACACCTGGCACTGACCAACGATGAGATTGAGGCGCTGATGTGCCGCAACAGCCACTGGTTTGTTGATCACGGATTCACCACGCCCGACTATTATGTGCCACCGGCCTGGGCGTTGGGCCAGATAAATCGCGCCGGTTTGGCCAGAACCCCTTTCAAATACCTGGAAACAACCAGCGGCATAGTAAACCTGTCGACAGGTGACACCCGCTACCTGCCATTGGCAGGGTTCGAGGCTGACACCCCGCTGCGACAGGTGGCGCTCGGCGTGTTCAACCGCATGAACGGGCTCGCTGCAACGGAAACTCGGCCGCTGCGCATTGCCATCCACCCGTTTGATTTTGATTACAGGTTGGCAGGCCAGCTATCGCACCTGCTCGGGCAGGTCACCGAGACTGTGCACTATTCCAGGATGTTCCCCGCGTTTCAGGGCTGATGACCAGGTCAACGGGTCGTATTGATATCGCTGGTTGAATTGGTCGGGATGGCGAGATTTGAACTCACGACCCCTGCCTCCCGAAGACAGTGCTCTACCAGGCTGAGCTACACCCCGACGCTTCTCACCGAAGGACTCGGCGAGGCCGCCATTATACCGATATGGCGCCCGAAGGCGAGGGCAGATACCGGCACCCGCCGACCTCCCGGGTGGGTCGAAAGGGTAGCTTTGGGGACCAGTTTCTCGCGAGGTGTCAGAAAGTGCGGCTGACGGCGAATCCGGCAAGTTTTGCCATCGCGGCTCTGAACGGCGAATCTGGCAGCGCATCCACGCAGGCAAGGGCCCTGTCCCGTTCAGCACCGGCCAGTTCCAGCGTGTACTGCAGGCCGCCGGCAGCGGTGACCACGCGCGCCATGTCTTCGAGGTTTTCCGCATTGCCCTTGAGAATGGCGTTGCGGACACAGGCCGCCTGCGCACTGGTGCCATTGCGCATGGCGACAATCAGCGGCAGGGTCACCTTGCCCTCAGCCAGGTCGTCACCCACGTTTTTGCCAAGGTCACGCGTCGACCCGCTGTAGTCCAGGGCGTCGTCGATGAGCTGGAAAGAGAGTCCCAGGTGCAGGCCAAAGTCCCGCAGCGCTGCCTCCTGCCCTGGCTCAGCCCCAGCCAGGACAGCGCCGGCGTGGCTGGCCGCCTGGAACAGCATGGCGGTCTTGCGGGTGATCACCTCCAGATAGGCGTCCTCGGTGATGTCCACGTTGCGAATATGACTCAACTGCTGGACTTCACCCTCGGCAATGGTGTTGGTTGCGCCCGAGAGGATTTCCATGACCCGCATGTTGCCGATCTCAACCATCATTTCAAACGCACGGGAGTGGAGGAAATCGCCGACCAGTACGCTTGCCGGGTTGCCCCAGGCCGCGTTGACGGTCTTGCGGCCACGGCGCAGGTCGGAGGCATCTACAACATCGTCATGCAACAGCATTGCGGTGTGCAGAAACTCAATGACGGCCGCCAGTTTGATGTGTTGCTGTTGCCGGTAGCCGCAGGCGTTTGCCGACAGCAGGACCAGCAGCGGACGCAGGCGTTTGCCACCGGCATTGATCAGGTAGCCGGATATCTCTTCAACCAGCGGCACGCGCGAGGACAGGCTCTCAACAATGAGCCGGTTGACGGCCTCAAAATCGGCGGCGACCGGGGAATAGAAAGGATGCTTCATGAATTGCTCGTCGCGGCACCGCGAAGCGCCTGAGGCATTGAATGCTAGGGGTGGGGGTAGTCGGTGTCAAGATTGTTGCGGTGCAGAATTGAATAAACCACTGCTTGATTGCGGGTTGGGGTTCCCGTAGAATCACGCGTCCTGAATTTGGGCCGGTGAACGGACAAGGGTTCGGGCCTAATCCAACCAGACAATCAAAGAGTTTCAGACATGTACGCTGTAATCAAGAGTGGTGGTAAACAGCATCGCGTAGAGCCTGGGGAAGTCGTGAAGCTGGAAAAGCTGAACGTCGAAGTCGGTTCCACCGTTGATTTTAATGAGGTGATGATGATCGGCGAAGGTGAAAACATCACCATCGGTACGCCGTTTGTAGAAGGTGGCAAAGTCACCGCTGAGGTGATGGCTAATGGCCGGGCCCGCAAGGTGAATATCGTCAAGATGCGGCGCCGCAAGCACTATCGGCGGCAGGCAGGTCACAGGCAGGCCTTTACGCAGGTGAAAATCAAAGAGATCTCCGGAGGTTAGGGCAGATGGCTCACAAGAAAGCAGGTGGTAGTACACGTAACGGGCGCGATTCGGAATCCAAGCGCCTGGGTGTCAAACTGTTTGGCGGGCAGGCCGTCGCGCCAGGCAACATTATTGTGCGTCAGCGCGGCACACGTTTTCATCCCGGGCTGAACGTTGGCTGTGGCAAGGACCATACGCTTTTTGCCAAGGCCGAAGGGGTTGTGCAGTTTTCGGTCAAGGGGCCAAAACAGCGAAAATATGTCAACGTTGTAACCGAAGCAGCTTCAGAGGCCTGAGGTACTGGCGTTGCAATCCGAGGTTGCAGAAAGCCCCGTCATGCACGGGGCTTTTTTTTATCCGGCTGTTGCCGGGCTGGCTGCCGGACGTTTTTGTGGCGACTATTTACGCACTGATTGAAGTGCAGGTTTGAACGATGAAATTTGTCGATGAAGTGACAATCCGGGTTGAAGCGGGCAAAGGTGGCAATGGCTGCCTGAGTTTCCGGCGCGAGAAATACATCGAAAAAGGTGGTCCCGATGGTGGTGACGGGGGTAATGGCGGCAGTGTTTACCTGGTTGCGGACCGGGCCCTGAATACCCTGGTCGACTACCGTTTCAAGCCGCGCTACAAGGCACCCAAGGGAGAACATGGCAAGGGTAGCGACAAGACGGGTGCCAAGGGTGACGATATTGAACTGAAGGTACCGCTGGGCACGTCAATTTTCGATGATGATACCGGTGCTTATGTCGGTGACATCAGCCATATGGGGGACCGGTTACTGGTGGCCCGCGGCGGTAAACACGGGCTTGGCAATGTCCGGTTCAAATCCAGTACCAATCGTGCGCCACGACAGACAACGCCGGGTGAGCCCGGGGAAGTTAGAAACCTGCGGCTTGAACTGAAGCTGATCGCGGACGTGGGTTTGCTCGGGCTGCCCAATGCCGGCAAGTCAACGCTGATTCGTGCAGTATCCGCCGCCCGCCCCAAGGTGGCAGATTATCCTTTTACCACGCTGGTACCCAATCTTGGTGTGGTCAGCCTGGGCGACAGGCAGAGTTTTGTGATCGCAGATATCCCTGGACTGATCGAAGGTGCAGCAGATGGTGCCGGATTGGGGGTCCAGTTTCTCAAGCACCTTGCACGGACTCGCATCCTGTTGCACCTGGTTGACCTGGCCCCGATTGATGGCAGCAGCCCTGCCGAAAACTACCGGGTTATTGAGAACGAACTGGCAAAGTACAGCGAAGGCATCGCCAGCAAGGAACGCTGGCTGGTGTTTACCAAGCAGGACCTTGTTGAGGCCGGTGAGCTTGAGGCACAAATCTCCGCTATTGTTGCGGATATCGGCTATGAAGGGCCGGTATTCAGTGTTTCCTCCGTTGGTCAGCAGGGCACGGACGCACTTGTGCAGGCGCTGGGTCGCTATTTCTCGAGCCTGGCAGAAAGGCAGGCGGAAGCTGAAGTGGAGGCTGCCGAGCAGGCCCGCATTCGGGAAGAAATCCACGCTTTCTCAACAGCCCAGCGGGAAAAGCGACGTCAGCAGCGTCTGGCGGGGCGCGGCAACGATGACGACGATGATGATGACTTTGATGTAGAGGTTTTTTACGAGCCATGAGCCAGCCCCTCTATGACGCGGGCAAGGTCTGGGTCATCAAGTTCGGCAGCTCCCTGCTGACAGGCGATGGCAAGGGTCTCGCTTCTGCACCGGTTGCCAGCTGGGTAGATGAAATTGTCACCGTGCACAAAAGTGGTGTGCAGGTGGTCCTTGTGTCCTCCGGTGCGGTCGCTGAGGGTATGGCGCGGCTGGGTATGAAATCCCGCCCCAGGCAACTCAATCTCCTGCAGGCCGCTGCGGCGGTGGGGCAGATGGGCCTCATTCAACTCTATGAATCGAATTTCCAGCGTCACGGGCTGCATACCGCGCAGATCCTGCTGACCCACGAAGACCTGCGCTCGCGCGAAAGGTATATCAATGCGCGGTCTACACTCAGGAGCCTGCTTGCCCTTGGTGTCATTCCCGTGGTCAATGAAAACGACACAGTAGTTACCGATGAAATAAGGTTTGGCGACAACGATACCCTGGCGGCGTTGGTGGCCAACCTGATTGAGGCCAACACGTTACTGCTGATGACCGATCAGCGTGGCCTTTATACCAGTGATCCGCGCAAGTCGCCGGATGCCAGCCTCATTGAACGCCGTCCGGCGGGTGACCCGACGCTGGATGAGATGGCCGGTGGTGGTGGTGTGATGGGCCGGGGCGGCATGGTGACCAAGTTGTCTGCAGCCCGCACAGCGGCGCGGAGTGGTGCGAATACGGTAATCGCCTCGGGGCGTGAAGACCGGGCTATTTCACGTCTGCTGGCGGGGGAGGTACGTGGCACGCTCCTGACTGCAGAAAGTGAAGTTGTTGTCTCGCGCAAGCAGTGGCTGGCCGCATTGCCGGCCAGGGGGCGCCTGGTGCTGGACGCAGGCGCAGTGCGCGTGCTGGTGCGTGACGGCCGCAGCCTGCTGCCGGTTGGCGTCAGGCGGGTTGATGGCACTTTCACCCGGGGTGAAATGGTATCCTGCCTTAATGAAGATGGCCGGGAAATCGCCCGGGGGTTGGTCAACTACAGCAGTGCCGAGTGTGAGCGCATAAAAGGCCGCAGCAGCGGGGAGATAGAGGGATTGCTTGGTTTCGTGAACGACGAGGAACTGATCCACCGCGACAACCTGGTATTGCTCCAGGGTGTTCTTGGGAAATGAGGGTGGTTAAATGCCCGACCAGGTGATCGGGCAGGGCAGGTGTTAGCCGGCGAGTGCCTTGACTTTGACGTTCAGACGGGACTTGTGGCGCGCGGCCTTGTTCTTGTGGATCAGGCCATGGGTAACGGCACGGTCGATCACGGGAACGGCAGCCTGGTAAGCGCTGGACGCGGCTTCCTGTTCGCCGGTATCAATTGCACTAATGACTTTTTTGATGGCGGTGCGCATTGCAGAGCGCTGGCTGGCGTTCCGCTGGCGGCGATTCTCAGCCTGACGGGCCCGCTTTTTTGCCTGGGGTGAATTTGCCACTGTATGGGTATCCTCAAATGGTCCGGGAAAATAAGACGCGGTACTATGCCGATTCAGCTAATCATTGTCAATCGAATTGAGGCTCCAGGCGTTTGTCCACTAAATCTCTAAAAGAGCCTCCAAAGCCAGTCACGAAGCCGTCCGGCGGCCTTCTGCGCTCAAGCAGTGTCGTTTCTGCCATGACCATGCTGTCCAGGGTGTTTGGCCTGGTCCGTGACATGGTTGTCGCCTATTTCTTTGGTGCATCCGCCGGTTCGGATGTCTTTTTCCTCGCGTTTCGCATACCCAATTTCTTCCGTCGCCTGTTCGGTGAGGGCGCGTTTTCACAGGCGTTTGTGCCGGTGCTGGCGGAATACCGGGAAAACCGGCCGAAGCAGGCAGTTAATGATCTGCTGGACCGGGTAACAGGGACACTGGGGATCAGCCTTGTCTTTATCACTATCGTCGGCGTTCTTGGTGCCCAGGTCATCATCAGCGTATTTGCCGCCGGTTATGTGTACAACGGCCAGGTTGAAAAACTGGCGCTGGCGACTGACATGCTGCGCCTGACGTTTCCTTACCTGGCCCTGATTTCCATGACAGCACTGGCAGGCGGGATTCTCAACACCTATGGCCGGTTTGCTGTACCCGCTTTCACTCCCGTGCTGTTGAATGTTTCGTTAATCGTCTGCGCGATTTACCTGCGGCCGCATCTCGAGACGCCGGTGATGGCCCTGGCCTGGGCAGTACTCATCGCGGGCGTGGCGCAACTGACCTTCCAACTTCCCTTCCTGGCATCAGCGGACTTGTTGCCCCGGCCAAAAGTCGGCTGGCACGATGAGGGGGTACGCAAGATTCTGACCCTGATGCTGCCGGCAATGTTTGGTGTCTCCGTGGGGCAGATCAACCTGTTGCTGGACACGGTGCTGGCCTCTTTCCTGGAAACGGGCAGTCTCTCCTGGCTTTATTACTCGGACCGCCTGCTGGAACTGCCGCTGGCGCTGTTTGGTATCACCATTGCGACGGTCATTCTGCCCAGTCTCTCGCGGGAACATGCGGCCAGTTCCAAAGATGAGTTCGGTCACACGCTGGATTGGGCCATTCGCATGGTTTGCCTGATTGGCCTGCCGGCATCGGTGGCACTGGTGATTCTCTCCGAGAGTCTCATCACCACGCTGTTTTACCAGGGTGAAATGACCCGGCGGGATGTCAGCATGGCCTCATTGAGCCTTGCCGCCTACGGTGTGGGCCTGCTGGGTCACATGCTGGTAAAGGTGCTCGCCCCCGGCTACTTTGCCCGGCAGGATACGTCAACACCTGTTCGATACGGGATCATCACCCTGGTTGCGAACATGGTGCTCAACCTGATACTGGTGTGGCAGTTCCGGCACGCGGGGCTGGCCCTGGCGACATCCCTGTCAGCATTCATTAATGCCGGTCTGCTCTGGTGGGGGCTGCGCGGACAGGGCATCATGGTCAGGGTGCCAGGCTGGGCCGGGTTTGCTGCCCGGGTAATTTTGGCCAATATCGTCATGGGGCTGGTGCTCATCTGGTTCACCCCCGAACGTGACATGTGGTTTGAGATGGCCTTCTGGGAGCGGTTTGGGGTAATGCTCTTGATTTGTGCAGGTGGGGCCGTAACCTACGGGACTTGCCTGCTCGCCAGCGGGTTCAACTTCAGGGTGATGGTTCGATAGATATGGAAATTATCCGGGGAATGTACAACCTGCGGCCACGCCATCATGGCGCTGTTGTCACCATTGGCAACTTTGACGGGGTTCATCTCGGTCACCAGGCCATTCTTGGCCAGGTGATCAGGCGGGCCCGGGAGCTTGGCCGACCTTCCATGCTGATCTGCTTTGAACCCCAGCCCAAGGAGTTTTTTGATGCGTTTAATGCACCGGCCCGGCTGACGCGATTTCGCGAGAAGGTTGAACTGCTGGCAGGACTGGGGCTGGAACTGGTGCTGTGCCTGCCATTTAACGAAAAGACGCGCGCAATGACCGCCCAGGGATTTGTTGACCTGCTGGCGCGCGATATCAGGCTGTCTGGCTTGTATGTGGGAGATGATTTCCGGTTTGGGGCTGATCGCAGCGGTGATTTTGCGACCCTGGAGGCTGCGGGCAAAACTTACCGGTTTGATGTAACTGATATCAACACCCTGACCTTTGAAGACCTTCGGGTCAGCAGCACGCGCATACGGGAGCGCCTGACGGCGGGTGACTTTGAGGGTGCGGAAGCCATGCTCGGGCATCCCTACGCGATCACGGGGCGGGTCATGTACGGCCGCCAGTTGGGTCGTCAACTGGATGCGCCTACGGCCAATATCCAGTTACATCGTTACCGTGCGCCAATAGAAGGGGTCTACGCGGTAGAGGTTGATGGCCTGGGGGATCGGCTGCGCGGCGTGGCCAACGTGGGCGTGCGTCCGACATTGAATGAGAAAAATGTGAAACCGATCCTCGAGGTTCACGTATTTGACTTTAACCAGAATATTTATGGTCGATGTATGAAGGTCCTTTTCCGTCACAAGATCAGGGATGAACAGAAGTTTGCTGGAATTGATGAACTGAAAGCCCAGATACAGCGGGATATCGGGGCGGCGCGGGACTGGTTCCTGGAAGGTCAGAACTGATGGGATATTTTGGACTGGTGGCCGGGATTGTTGTGCTGGATCAGGCGTCGAAGTATTACATGAGCAGCATATTGGCCCTGTGCCAGCCTGGCCGTTGTGAGACCATAGAAATCCTCCCCGTGTTCCAGCTGATGCTGCTGCATAATCCCGGCGCGGCTTTTTCATTTCTCGCTGACGCGGGTGGCTGGCAGCGCTGGCTGCTTCTCCTCATATCCCTGGTAGTCAGCCTCATTATTGGTGTCTGGCTGCACAGGGCGCAGCAGGACAGGTTACTGGCTCTGGCGCTGGCGTTTATCCTTGGCGGCGCACTGGGGAACCTCGTTGATCGCGCGCTGCATGGTTATGTTGTGGACTTCCTGCTGGTGCATTACCAGGACTGGTACTTTCCGGCGTTTAACCTGGCAGATTCGGCGATTACTCTGGGTGCGGCGCTGCTGATCCTTGAAATGTTTGTTGGCAAGAAGGACACCCTGGAGAAAACAAATGCCTAAGTCGGTTCCGGTTGGGCCAGGTACACGGGTCAGATTGCGCTTTGCACTGAAACTGGCGTCGGGCGATTTGATTGATTCAACCGGCGAGACTGTTGCCGAGTTTGTGGTGGGTGACGGCAACCTGCTGCCCGGGTTTGAGCGCGCAATGTTCGGCATGAAGGCCGGAGAGCGAAGAAGCCTTGCCATTCCGGCTGAGCAGGGGTTTGGTGATCATAATCCCGATAACGTCCAGATGATTAAAAAGTCGGCTTTTGCTGCAGACCTGGAGCTGAAGGAAGGCCTGGTGGTGTCTTTTGCAGACAAGCAGAAGGCTGAACTGCCTGGTGTCATTTCCCGCATCCTGGGGGAAATGGTGGAGGTGGACTTCAATCACCCGCTGGCGGGACAGGACCTGGTGTTTGAGGTGGATATTGTTGAGGTTGAACAGGTCAGTAACGAAATCCTGCGAACCGGCGGCTAGTGGTACTTGAGCCTGGGTGAAGCCGTGGCTTCATTTCGGTGATTATTGTTGTCAGCATGAGCTTCCCGCATAATGTCTCGCAGCTGGGAGGCCGGGAAATGAAACGAGAAATGAAAAAAGCAACAGGTTATACCCTCGTGGAACTGATGGTGGTCGTTGCCATCATCGGCATTATTGCCGCAGTGGCTTACCCCAGCTACCAGGGGTATATGCGGGATACCTACCAAACCCAGGCTGTTGGGGACATGAGGCTGTGCGCGCTGGCACTTGACCGGTATTACTCCAACGGCTTTACTTACGTCGGCGCACCCGACCAGGACTCGCCGGTAGCGGATCATATTTGCACCATGCACTCACCGTCGGATTCCCCGTTGGATCGCGCACAGTTCGAGATTGGCTTTTATGATCTCACCCAGTCCAACTATATCGTAAGGGCAACGCCCCTGAATCAGGGTGACTGCGTCCAGATGACAGCGGACGGTGCTATGTCGGAGTGTCCATAGGCAGTCCAGCAAAAGACAAATAATCGACTGATCACTTTCGATTGTTTTCCTGGCGTTTCCCGGCTATCCCTTGATTTTTTTAGGCGTGTTTTGCGCGGTTTCGATGTAAAGCCGCAGTAAATCGACCATTCATCTGGCCAGGTGAACGGTTCATCCCCTCCTCCCGGAATCTGCAAAAACTGCCGATAGAATCCAGAGTGCGTGGGTCCGTCCGAGTCCAGGCGGCTTCGTGTGCCAGGACCTGTGCAATGTAAGTATGCAAAGAGAATGCAAAAGCAGAGTGTAAAAAAAGAATGCGAAAAACCTATGCAGAATAAAATCCGGGGTATGACACTGTTGGAGCTGATGATTGTGCTTGTGATTGCAGGCATTGCCTTCAGCGCGGCGGTGCCCTCCGTGCAGGGCATGATTGCGCGTAACCAGGTCATTACCCAGACCAACAACATGCTCCTGGCCATCAATCTTGCCCGGAGTGAGGCCCTGCGTGTTGGCGGCGCCGTGTACGTCAAGGCGACAGATGGTGCTGATGCCAACAATGAGTTTGGCCCCGGCTGGTGTGTTGTAATTGGAGCGCCTATTGACTGCAACGACCCTGCTGCTGAGGTTGTTCGTCGCTTTGAAGCTCTGACCGTCTCAACGCTGGACAGTGTGGAGGATGCCACGCTGGCCGATAAGACAGTTATCGAGTTCGATTCGCTGGGTGCGCTGGCCGGTACGGGTGGATTACCCCGTCAACTGGATCTCTGCAATCCCAGTGTTGATGGACGCCGGATATTTATCTCGCCAATTGGACGTGCCAAGTCTCATCCGCCGGATGATCTGGATGCTTCCCGGCAACCGGACTGTTGAGGTGCAATCAATGAAACAGCATGAGGCAGGTGTTTCCCTGATAGAGGTGATGGTCGCCGTGCTGATCATGGCGGTGGGCATTCTGGGTATGGTGGGCCTGCAGGTCACCAGTCTGCAGCTGAATCGCGGTGCGCTGATGCGGGCTGAGGCGATGCAGCTTGGCAACGACATACTCGATCGTGTGCGTGCCAACCCGACCGGTGACTACGACGGCATCGGGTTTGATGATGCGCCTCCCAGCAGCAATAACTGCGTCGCCAATACCTGCAGCACCAGCCAGATGACAGATTTTGACGTTGCCCAGTGGAAGTGCAGTATCAACTCGGTTGACGAGGATGGTGATACCTATCCCATTTGCAGCACGCTGGGCATCACCGGCGCCCTTCCACTGGGGGCGGGCTCAATCGACGTTACCGCAGACGTCACCACCGTACAGGTTCGCTGGCAGAGCGGTTCCGAAGGACAGACTTCTACCGTGACCCTGCGTGGGCGCCTCACCAACGATCCCATCTGATGCGACCTGAAACCATGAACAATACAAGCAGGAACAAGACAAGCAGGAACAAGCGAAACAGCAAAGGCCTTTCACTGGTCGAGATGATGATCAGCCTGGCATTGGGCTCAATTGTAACCGTGGGTGTCATCCAGCTGTTTGTTGCCAACTCCGAGTCCTACAACCTGTTGCAGGGACAGTCGCGCATGCAGGAAGCAGCACGGTTTGGTCTCAATTTTATTGGCTCTGCAGCCCGCCAGGCCGGTTACGCCGGCTGTTTTTCGTCACTCGCTGATCTTTACCCGACCATTGACCCGGCATTCATGCCTTACGAGATGGATATGCGTTCGGGCGTGCATGGTTTCAACGCGGTTGGTGCCAACTGGGTGCCCGCACTTACCATGCTGCCCAATACTGATGCGGGCAACGAGTTCCCTGCCGGGGGTGATGGCGTGGGCAATGGCATTGACATCACCCAGATTGTCCAGGGCACTGACGTGCTGACGCTGCGTAACATGGGGCTTGAGGATTTCCGGCTGGTGGCATCCCTGCCAACATCAACTGAACCCATTGTTGTGGCCGGCGCTATCGCTGATCTGGGTTTTGGTGAGGATCACCTGGCGATGATCCACGACTGCGAAAAGGCAACCCTCTTTCGTGTGACCAGCCTGGCGGAATCAGCGGGTCAAACTACCATTGGTCACCTGGAAGGGGACCCTGATAACTATACCAATACCACGGACGACCTGACTCTGATAAATAACTATGAGGATGACGCGGCCGTCTCAAGGATAGAAAGCAGCATCTTTTTCATTGCGCCCGGTTCAGGGTTTAACGAGGCCGGCCAGAACCCACTGTCGTTGTGGCGCAAGAATGGAGTAGAAGCGCCGGCCGAACTGATTGAAGGTGTGGAGGACTTGCAGGTGTTGTACGGCGTGGATACAGACCTTGACGGGGTGCCCAACCAGTACCTGCCTGCGAACCTGGTCACCGATTTCAACGAGGTTGAGACCATCCGGGTGACGCTGGTCGTGAACAGTGTTGATGATATCGGTGGCACCTCAACGCCAACCCACGGGTGTGTCATCCAGAACTGCATCAGTGGTGAGACGTTCGACGGATTGATACGTCGCAGCTTCACGCAGACCTTTCAACTGAGGAATTAGGTAGATTTTGATGAGCAGGGCATTTTTCAAACAAAGGAAAAACCAGCAGGGCATCACGCTGTTTATCAGCCTGGTGATGCTGCTGATCCTGACGATGCTGGGGATATCTTCCGTTCAGACAACGGCACTGCAGGAACGTATGTCCCGAAATGCCCTGGACAACAATCTGGCGTTCCAGGCGGCGGAGAGTGCCGTGCGAGACGCTGAAGATTACATCGAAGACACCTTCAATTCGCTGTTGCCGTTTGAGGCTGCAAATGCGGAAGACCTTGGCCTCTACTTCGACGCCGACTTTGACGAGGTACCCAACTGGCAGGATGTCGACTGGGTCAGGGATCAGGCCTGCGATGACGTCTCGGTACCCACGGGCGTGATGATTGCCGATTCTCCGGTTCCCGGCGTTTGTACCCAACCCAAGTACATCATTGAGCACGTCAAGACAGTCGTGTCAGACCAGGATCGTTTGAATCTCGATAATATCGGGCAGGATACGGGTACTGGTAGAACACAGATATTCCGGATTACCTCACTGGGCACGGGTGGTTCCAATACCGCGCACGTGATGATCCAGACCACTTACGGCAAGAGGTTCTAGCAATGTCCATTGGCAGTGTAGTCTTCAAGCGTTGTTACGCGATTGCTGCGGGCACCATTTTTGTCCTTGCGTCCTTACCTGCATTGGCTGCAAATCCGCTCGCGCGGGACGATGACTATTCCATTAATGAGGATTCCGGACTCAACGTTCTCTGTATCCTCAACAATGATACGGATGGTCTCGGTGCCATTGATCTGCCGGTCAACTTGCCTAACGGGAACATCGCAACGGTGGCCAACATTGCACTCCTGAGCGCGGGGCCGGTTGCCAATAACTCGGGCGCCAGCGGTGACTGCCCAACACCGTCTCTGGTACCGGGAGCCAGTAACGCCATTGCCGTGACCCCCAAGCCTGACCTGAATTCCGGTCCGGGTGGTTTAACGAAGGTGGAGTTTTACTACGGCGCCCGCTCGGCTACTGGTGGAGCCAATTACTCAGGTGCCTGTTCCATTGACAATGTCGAAGTCGATTCCTGCGGTTATGTCACTGTGACCATCCTGCCAGTCAATGACGCGCCCTCTTTTGTCAAGGGTCCAGACCAGGTTGTGGCAGAAAGTGCGGGAGCGCAGCTGGTTCCCGCCTGGGCAACCGGGATGTCAAAGGGGCCGGCGAATGAGGCGCTGCAGACACTCAGCTTTCTCGTCTCGACAAATAACAACTACGCGTTCGATTCACTGCCGGCTGTTGATGCGACAACGGGCAATCTGACCTACAAGTTAAAAGATGGCTACAACGATTCGTCCCCAATCCTGGTTACGGTGACGCTGAAAGATAATGGCGGCACAGACCGTGGGGGTGTGGACAGCTTCGCCGACACCTTCAAGATCAGCGTTCCGTTGGGTGCAAACGATGCCCCGGTCGTGACCGTCCCCGGGGCCCAGAGCATTGACGAGGATGTTGCGACCTTGATCGCTTCCGTCAGCGCAGATGACGTTGACTCGAACAGTGGCAATATCACGGCCCGTGCCCAGGTTTCCAAGGGTACGCTTAACGTGGCTTTGGCGGGTGCTGCCACCTTCAGCATGGGCGCCAATGACAGCGCTGACTTCACACTGAGTGGCACGCTTGCAGATATCAATACCACTCTGGCGTCGCTGACCTATACCAGCAACCTGAACTACAACGGTCCAGATGTTTTGACAGTGACCGTAAATGATGGCGGTAATACCGGGTTCGGGCCAGCCGGGATTGACGCTGAAACGGTCAACATTACAGTCGACCCGGTGAATGACGCGCCTACGGGGTCCGGTGCACCGACTGACGTTGTGGTGACGGAAGACGCGGAAAGCAACTTTGACCTGTCAGCCTTTTCTGTCGCGGACGTGGAAAATGATCCGTTGACGCTGACGATTACGGTTTCAGCGGGAACTTTCACCAGCCTGGCTGATGGTGCGGGCATTGGTTCGGGTGTTACCGAGTCAGGAGCGGGCACGAGCACCGTGACCCTGGTGGGGGCGTCGGGGGATATCAATACTTACCTCGCGACGGCTTCCAACGTTACCTACACCTCGGTCCTGAACGCCAACGGGGCAGATGCCGCCATCTACACCATCAATGCCAATGATGGTTCAGTCAATCCGTTGGTTGGCAGTGGCACCGTCGACATTACCGCAGTGGATGACGCACCCACCGGCAGCGGTGCGCCAGCAGACATTGTGGTCACCGAAGATGTTGAAAGCGACTTTGACCTCTCTGCATTCAGCGTTGCGGAAGTTGATGGTGAAACGGTGACGCTGACCATTGATGTGACGGGTGGCAGTTTCACAACCCTGGCGGACGGTGCAGGTGTGGGTGCGGGTGTCACCGAGTCGGGTGCGGGTACAGGTACGGTTACCCTGGTGGGTTCAGCAGCAGACATTAAAAGCTACCTGGGCACGTCCTCCAACATTACCTATACCACAGCGCTGAACGCGGCAGGTGCTGATGTTGCGACCTATACGATTAGGGCCAATGACGGTACCACCAATCCTGTTGTTGGTAGTGGCACGGTAGACAGTACCGCAGTCAACGACGCGCCTACGGGGTCCGGCGCGCCGGCTGACGTGGTGGTGACGGAAGATGCGGAAAGCAACTTTGACCTGTCGGCCTTTTCGGTAGCGGATGTGGATAACGACCCGCTGACACTGACGATAGCGGTAACCGCGGGCACCTTTACCAGCCTGGCGGATGGTGCGGGTATTGGTGCGGGTGTTACCGAGTCAGGTGCGGGCACGAGCACCGTGACCCTCGTCGGCGCGGCAGGGGATATCAATACCTACCTGGCAACAGCCTCCAACATCACCTACACCTCTGTGTTGAATGCCAATGGGGCAGATTCCGCCACCTATTCCATCAATGCCAATGATGGTGCAGTTAATCCGTTGGTTGGCAGTGGCACTGTGGATATTACCGCCGTGGATGACGTGCCTACAGGCAGTGGTGCACCAGCAGACGTTGTGGTCACCGAAGATGTTGAAAGCGACTTTGACCTCTCTGCATTCAGCGTTGCGGAAGTTGATGGTGAAACGGTGACGCTGACCATTGATGTGACAGGCGGCAGTTTCACTACCCTGGCGGACGGTGCAGGCGTGGGAGCGGGTGTTACCGAATCGGGTGCGGGTACAGGCACGGTCACTCTGGTGGGTTCAGCAGCCGACATCACAAGCTACCTGGGCACCTCCTCCAACATTACCTATACAACCGCGCTGAATGCAGCCGGTGCTGATATAGCGACCTATACCATTAATGCCAATGACGGCACGACCAATCCGGTTGTCGGTAGCGGTACGGTAGACAGTACCGCAGTCAACGACGCGCCTACGGGGTCCGGCGCGCCGGCTGACGTGGTGGTGACGGAAGATGCGGAAAGCAACTTTGACCTGTCGGCCTTTTCGGTAGCGGATGTGGATAACGACCCGCTGACACTGACGATAGCGGTAACCGCGGGCACCTTTACCAGCCTGGCGGATGGTGCGGGTATTGGTGCGGGTGTTACCGAGTCAGGTGCGGGCACGAGCACCGTGACCCTCGTCGGCGCGGCGGGGGATATCAATACTTACCTCGCAACTGCGTCCAACATTACCTATACAACTGTACTGGACGCGAGTGGCCCTGATGTTGCGACCTATTCGATGACAGCAAGCGACGGCGCCCTGAACCCGGTAGTAGGAAGCGGCACTATTGACAGCACACCAGTCAACGACGCCCCCTCAGGCAGCGGAGCGCCGGCTGATGTTGTAGTGACAGAAGACGCGGAATCTGACTTCGACCTGACGGCTTTTTCGGTCGCTGATGTTGACGGAGACACGCTGACTGTCACCATCAGTGTCTCGGCAGGCACTTTCACTACCCTGGCGGATGGTGCAGGGATTGGTGCCGGCGTGGTTGAGTCGGGTGCGGGTACGGCCACGGTAACCCTCATTGGCGCTGCCGCGGATATCACGAGCTATATGGGTACGGCGGCCAATATCACTTATACAACTGTCCTCAATGCGCTTGGACCCGATGTCGCCACCTATACGATCAACGCCAACGACGGCAGTGTAAACCCGCAGGTTGGCAGTGGTACGGTTGACAGCGTTCCGGTAAACGACGCGCCGACGGGATCAGGTGCACCGGCAGATGTTGTTGTCATTGAGGATGTGGAAAGCAACTTTGACCTGTCAGGTTTTTCGGTCGCTGATGTGGATGGTGATGCGATTACGCTGACCGTTGCCGTTTCAGCGGGTACCTTCACGTCGCTGGCCGACGGTGCTGGTATAGGTGCAGGTGTAACTGAATCAGGTGCGGGCACTGCCTCGATCACCCTCAGCGGCAGCCTGGCAGATCTGAACAGTTACCTGTCGACGGCCAGCAATATCACCTACACCACAACAACCAATACCAATGGCAGTGACATTGCGACCTACACGATCAACGCCAACGACGGTATCGTCAATCCGCAGATCGGTAACGGTACCGTGGACGCGACTGCGGTCAATGATGTGCCGACGTTTACTGTTGGTGCTGACCAGGGACCGCTCCTTGAGGATGCGGTTGCCCAGACGGTACCCGGTTTTATTGCAGACGGCTCGCCTGGCCCGCTGGATGAAGCTGGCCAGGTGCTGTCCTATACAGTAACCAACGACCTGAACTCACTGTTCAGCGTTCAGCCAGCCATTGATGCAGCGGGACAACTGACCTACACGCCCGCTGCCAACGCCAGTGGAGCGGCAACGGTAAGTGTCTATCTTTCTGACGACGGTGGTACGACCAATGGCGGAGTGGACCAGAGTGGGGTGCAGACTTTCACCATTACGATAACGGCGGTTGCGGACGCGCCCTCACTCGCGGTGAACAACGCGATCACGACCAACGAGGACGTTGCGGCAGGTCTGGGGATTGTTACCGCGCTGGTTGATACAGACGCCAGTGAAACACTGTCTGTGACTATCAGCGGCCTGCCCTCAGGCGCTGAAATATCGGATGGTGTCAACAGTTCATCCTCTACCAGCCCCATTGATGTGTCCGCCTGGACGCTGAGTGCAATTACGGTTGTCGGCGCGCCCAACAGCGATGCAGATTTTGCGATTACCGTCACCGCGACGGCCACCGAAGGCGCAAACAGTGACACCGCTGATACGGCCCAGGTCATCAACGTCACCGTTGATCCGGTTTCAGACACACCAGGACTTGTTGTTGCGGATGTCACTGCCGATGAAGATACAGTCATACCGATTTCGATTTCCGGAAGTCTGGTTGATACCGATACATCAGAGGTGCTTACCTACGAACTCAGCAACGTTTCCGGTACGCTGAGTGCGGGTACAGATAACGGTGGCGGTAGCTGGTCATTGAGTGCTTCAGATGTCAGTGGCCTGACACTGACACCCATTACCCACAGTGATGCCGACTTTGTCATTGTGGTTGACGCCATTGCGACCGACGGCGTTGCGGCACCGGCCGTCAACAGCGACACCATCACAGTGACCATAGACGCCGTTTCGGATGCCCCGGGGCTGACGGTGACCGGCGCAGTTTCCGCTGATGAAGACGTTGCGTTACCACTGACAATTGCAGGCAGTCTTGTCGATACTGATGGTTCAGAGGTGCTGACTTATGAGCTGACCAACGTCAGTGGCATGCTGAATGCCGGTACTGACAATGGCGGCGGCAGTTGGACGCTGGCCGCCGGTGACGTGGCAGGACTTGTGCTGACGCCTATTGCACACAGTGACGTTGACTTCACGATTACGGTTACCGCTGTCGCGACGGACGGGGTAGCGACAGCAGCCACGACGGCAGACACGATTGCTGTCACGTTGAATGCAGTCTCCGATACACCCGGGCTGGTTGTTGCGGATGTTACTGCCAATGAAGATACGGTGATTCCGCTGACGGTGAACGGCACACTGGTGGATACCGACGGTTCTGAAGTGCTGACCTATGAGCTCACCAATGTTGTCGGCACGCTGAGTGCAGGCACCAACAATGGCGGCGGGAGCTGGAGCCTGACGGCAGCCCAGGCGGCTGGTCTGACCCTGACACCCGAATTGCACAGTGATGCAGATTTTGTGATTACAGTTGACGTTTTTGCAACTGATGGACTGGCTGCTGCCGCGACCGTTCAGGACACGATCAGCGTGACTGTTGATGCGGTGTCGGATGTGCCCAACCTCTCGGTGTCCGACGCCTCCGGGGATGAAGACACGGTAATTGCCCTGACCATCACATCGTCACTGGTCGATACCGACGGTAGCGAGGTGCTGACGCTTGAACTCACGGGTGTTAATGGCACGCTCAGTGCGGGGACGGATAACGGTGGTGGTAGCTGGAGCCTGACGCCCGCCCAGTTGGCAGGGCTCTCGGTGACACCTCCGGCCAACGATTCCAGCAGTTTCATTATCTCGGTTACGGCCATCGCAACGGATGGTCTGGCGGCGCCCGCAAGCGACACCCAGGCGCTTAATGTGACGATCAACGAGATCAACGATCCGCCGGTAGTAAACGACCAGGCGTTTGCGATTGATGAAAATGCCACCAACGGCAGTGTGGTGGGCACGCTGGTCGCAACCAACACGGAGGTCACGGAAACGCTGACCTACCAGCTGACCGGCACGGCTTTTGCCATCGATGGTACGGGCCAGATTACGGTTGCGGATGTTTCCCAACTGGATCGGGAATCTATTTCAGTGTTTAACCTGACAGCCACAGTCACTGACAACGGATCTCCCAACCTGGATGACACGGCAAGTGTGGATATCACCATTAACCCGTTGAATGACAATGCTCCGGTTGCGGTAGAAGACAACGTGACGGTCGACGAACTGGCAACTATTGCCTTCAACGTTCTGACCAACGATTCGGACGCAGATCTTCCTGCGCAGACGCTGAGCGTCAGTGAGGTTGATGGCAATCCGGCCAACGTGGGGGCTGCCTATGCGGTGATAAGTGGTGGCAAGACCGTGGGTACACTGACGCTGAACAGTGACGGTTCTGCATCTTTTGTTGCAACCTCCGACATTACGGTGGAGGAATTCAGCGCGACGGTTTCCTACCAGGTTTCTGATGGCGCCGGGCTCTTCAATACGGCGAACATCAATATCACCATTACACCCCAGAACGATAATGACCCTGCCCTGACCGCTGCGGGAAGCACACTGGCGGCTGATGGTATCAGTCACAATGAAGATCAGTACACGGCAGCGTCTCGTCGTACCATCGTGTTGAGCCAGATGTTCATTGACCTGGACATTGATGCTGATGGCCTGCTGGATGGCAGCACCGGCGACGACAATGATTCCCTGGTGTTCACTGTTAACAACAACACTGACCCGGCGCTCATCAGCACTAACATTACCGGGAACGACCTGGAACTCTGGTCGCCGGCGCATGAGCATGGCGCAGCGACATTGACCATTCGGGCGCAGGATACCGCTTTGCCCGGCCCGAATGCGTTTGTTGACCTGGTGTTTACCGTAACGGTGAATTCCGTCAACGATGCGCCCCTCGCCGGCAGTTTCGGCGACAGGAATGTTGATGAAGATTCGGGTGATATTGTGCTCGATCTGGCCGGTACCTTTACCGATGCAGACCTGACGGACAGCGATCCCTCGGATGACCAGTTGACGTTTACGGTGACCCTGGTTGACCGGCCCAATACGTTTGTACCCACGGGGGTTATTGACGAGAGCAATCTCGCGGGTGCGGTTGTTCTGAATGGTGTTCCGGCCGCGGGTCAACGCACGATCACTTACACCACAACCAACGCTTCGGTGTCACTGCAGCTTGAAGCGGATGCGCATGGTGAAGTTGATGTAACAGTACGCGGTACCGACCTCGGGCGTCCACCGGAAGCCCCGGCCGCTGCTATCCCGCTGTTTGACGAGGACAGTTTCAGGATCACGGTGAATGCAATTGGCGATGACACGCCGACTGCCGCTGATGATCACTACAGTGATTTTCCGGAGCTTATCATTGACGAAGACAGTGATCCGATCATCTTTAACCCAACGCTCAACGACTATCAGGGTGATCCACCGCTCAAAGTGATTCTGGCGGGGCAGGAGTTTGTCGATGACAGTGGGTCGATCCACCGATATCGATCATCGACCCGGCAGGCGGACCCGCTGGATACAGGTGACCTGCAGACGATTGCCAATGGTGAGGTGTCCTGTGCGGATGCAGGCTGCCAGGACAATGAAACAGCGGATACCACCGTTGACGGATCCGGGCTTGGCAATACCCAGATCATCTACAAGCCAGCGGAGAACTTCCACGGTGAAGATTCATTCACCTACTGTATCCAGGATGATCAACCTGGTGCGGAAGCGCCATTTACGCCACCTGCGGATGTCCGTTGCGCGACTGTCACTGTACTGGTTCAGCCGGTCAATGATGTACCAACGCCCCAGGAACCGGTGACCTTCGTGATGGAACAGGCAGGTGACCTTGTCTGCGATCCGCTGTTGTGCGGGCCTGATAACGTCCAGGAAGGCCTGCGTGCCAAGGTGCGCGACATTGACAACACCCACATGGATGGCCAGGGATGTGATCCACTGGACCCTGCCTGTACGCCTGTGCCGGGCAGCGAGCCGGATACAATTTACTTCCGGTTCAATTCAGCCCTGACTGCTCATGGACAGTTGCTGCCACCGTTCGAAACGGACGGGAGTTTCATCTATCGACCCAGCGCGAGTTTTGCCGGAGAAGATTCATTTCTCTATGACGTCTGCGACACGTCGGACTTCTCTGACGCTGATCGTTGCCTCTATGATCAAACGGCATACATCGTGATTGAACCGCTGGAAGGTGCACCACCCGGTTCCGTTGAAGACGTGGTCGAGTTCGACTTCCAGTTGTCACAGATTCCGCTGGAACTGGTTGTGGGCCCTGAGCCGAACGTACTGATTGTCAACGATGATTCCGGCTCCATGGACTGGGACATCCTGACGGATCAGTCTGATGGCATCTACTACTTTGATACGGGCAACTATGTTCGCTATGTCATGCAGGCCACCGCGGGTAACAACGACGTGGCTGCCAGTGAAGAGGCATCACCCAACCAGGGTGTCTGGCGACTCAGGAATGCGGACTTCAATACCGTCTACTACAACCCGGATATTCGCTATACGCCATGGGATGGTCTTGATACCAGTGATAACGAATTCCCGGATAGTCCACCCACGGCGGCCAGGCACAACCCGCTGACGGCAACACCCACGACCAACCTCAGGTTGCCGAAGACCTATACCGGCGTTGGGGTCTCAAACAGTCCTCAGGTCTGCCAGGATATCTGCCTGATACCCAACTGGTTTGGCAGTGGCTGCCTGGTAGAGATTGAGGTCTGTACGGGTGGCTCCAATTTTGGTGACTTGACGGTCAATAACTACTACATTCCGCGCTATTACAGGTGGACGGACCGCGACGGTGACCTTGAGGTGGACGCAACACCCTCGCCCATCCTTGATCCGGCCAACTCTGAGGGCGAACTGGTAGAAATCAAGCCAGCGTCAGAAGGGGGTTCGGATACCTATCCCAGGCACGAGGATCGTACCGACTGCGTGGCCATTGACGGTGTTTGCACCTTCGATGAAGAACTGCAGAACTTTGCCAACTGGTTTACCTACTCAAGGAATCGTGAGTTCACCGCAAAATCGGCGCTGGGCAAGGTTGTTGCGTCAGCAGAAAACATTCGGATTGGTTACGCCAAGCTGAACTCAACCAGCAACGTTGAAACCATCAAGTCGATGAACTCCTCTGAACGTACGGGTGAAAAGGCGGATCTGCTTGACTCGATTTACCAGACCAATTCATCCGGTGGTACACCGCTGCGGCGATCTCTGCGTGACGCTGGCCGACACTTTGAATGCCGAAGCGGCGACATTTTCGACAGCAGCAGCAATTCCTCACCCGGCGACAGCAAGTGTCCGGTGTTGCCTGCACCCGAGGGCAACTGCCAGCAGAACTTTACGCTGTTGATGTCAGACGGTGCCTGGAATGGTGGCAATCCTAGTGTCGGGGATGCAGATGATGACAACAACACCAACTTTGATGGCGGAATGTTTGCCGGTTCGTACGACAACACCCTGGCCGATGTGGCAATGCACTATTACGAACGCGATCTTCATCCCAGTCTTGATAACGAGGTGCCGACCACCGCGCGGGATATCGAGGGAGCAGCGGTGAACGCGTTTGAAAATAACGACAATCGCCTCATGCATCAGCACATGACCACCTTTACCGTGGGCTTTGGGGTCGACGGGATTGTGACCGATGACGACGTGCCGACCGACTACACGCAGAGTTTTGACTGGGGTAACCCGACCACAACCGCGCGCAAGATCGACGATGCAAGACATGCGGCTGTGAATGGGCGTGGTGCTTACTTGAGCGCAGGCAACGCCAGTGATCTGGCGGAAGCCCTGGTATCAGCATTCGAAGAGTTCTCGGCAGGAAGCGGGGCCGCCTCCGCGGTGAGTTTCAACTCCCAGGAGATCCAGGAGGAAACACTGATTTTCCGCGCCTTCTACAACACCAAGATCAACACGGGTGACCTGGTGGCCATTCCGTTTACCGATGCCGGGCTTGGCGCAGAACCCGTCTGGCGCGCGGCGGAGCAGATGGACGACATAAGCTGGGACAATCGTGAGATTCTGACCTGGGATGGAATCGGCTCAACTGGTATTCCATTCCGGCCAGGGTCGCTGAACGCAGAACAGCGTGCCGTATTCACAGACTCTGCAGATCCTGTTCAGCAGAACATAGAAATTACGCAGCGGGTAAACTACCTGCGGGGAGATTCAACCAACGAGCGACCCGTAGGCAACTTCCGGGAGAGACCCGTGGTTGAAGGGCGGCTTGGTGACATAGTGCACTCCAGTCCGATCTTTGTTGGGCCACCCAGTCGCCTGGGGAGGACATCGCCGCCCTATCCGCAGGCTGACCTCTATACCACCTTTGCGGCAAGCAATGGCAGTCGCCAGGATGTGCTATACGTATCTGCCAACGACGGCATGCTGCATGGTTTTAATGCTGACACGGGTGACGAAATATTTGCTTACGTGCCGGATAACCTGATGACAGATGATTTCAGTCGGAACATCACCAACCTGCTGGACTTCAATTACCAGCACAAATATTTTGTTGATCTCACGCCTGCAGTCAATGACATCTACATTGATGTTGATGGTGTGGGTGGCAAAGAGTGGGCGACTGTCCTGATTGGCGGCCATGGGGCTGGAGCCAAAGCTTATTTTGCACTGGATGTAACCGATCCAGGCCAGTTGACCGAGAGCAATGCCGGCAACGTTGTCCTGTGGGAATTTACTGAAAAAGACGATACCTACCCGACTGATGCGGCAGGAAATCCCCTGACCAACGCGGACGGCAGTCAGCGCCAGGACTTGCGTACACCGGCCCAACCAGTCAAGGATCTGGGGTATACCTTCAGTGTGCCGACCATGGCGATGAGTAACCTTGTTGACAATGGTGAACAGCGCTGGGTGGCCATTTTTGGTAATGGCTATAACAGTACTTCGGGTATTGCGAAGCTGTTTATCCTGTTCCCTGAAGGTGGTATTGACGGGGAGTGGTGTCACCCAGATCGTCAGTATGACGTTACGCTCTCGCCCGGTGCGCATCCCTGCGACGGTAAACCGCAGGACTTTATCAAGATTGATACTACCTTTGGTGTGCAGGACGGCCTGCCCAATGGCCTGGGTATTCCCCGGTTGATTGACGTGGACGGTAACGGCACGGTGGATTACGTCTACGCCGGTGACTATTTTGGCAACCTGTTCCGCTTTGATCTCACTTCAGACAATTTCAACGACTGGAGTGTCCAGAAGATTTTTGAGGCGGCCTATGATGACGGTGGGTTGGACATACCCCAACCCATCACAACCCAGCCGATTGTTGTTGAACATCCTTCCCAGTCTGACGGGTTCATTGTGATATTTGCGACGGGCAGTTACATGACGGTACCGGATGGTACTGACACCTCAATCCAGTCGATTTACGGAATCTGGGACCGACTGTCACCGGAACTGATTACCCGGGATGATCTGGTGCAGCAGCGCTACACCAACTTTGACGATCCGGATCTGGGACGCGTTCGCTCCCTGTCGGCCAATGCTGTTGATTACTCAGCCGGCATTAAAGGCTGGTTCAACGACCTTGACTCCGTTGGACCCGGTGAAACCCAGGGGCTGGCTGCGCCCGAGTTCCCCGGTGAGCGCGCAATTCGCCGCATACTGTTGCGAGGGGGCCTGGTGTTTGTCAACAGCGTAATCCCGCAAACTGAAAACAGCTGCCTGAGATCCGCAGGTGGTGCGCTGCTCTCCTTCTGTCCGGGAACCGGCGGGTCAGACTGTATCAGCCAGAGTGTATTCGACGTGAACAACGACGGCAGTTTCGATGAACTGATTGATGACAATGACTTTGTCACGGGTGTGGTCATCGAGGACGGCAAGCCACCCACTGACTCCGGCTTCCTCGAAGACAAGCTTATTACCCAGGTGGGTGAAGACCTGCTGATTGTTGATACGGATACCAGGCGCGGCAACAACACCGGTCGAATTTCATGGAAGCAGGTGAGAGCCATTCCATAGGAGCAATGTGATGAAAAAGTTCTTTTTTATGCTGCTGCTTGGCTGTCTGGCACCGGCTGTCGTGAATGCCGCCGAGCCGTCGATTGTAGACCTGGCAAGTCAGCTGGATGCGCCCCTGCGCGCCCGCACCATGGCTGGCGTCATCCGTTCAATTGACCTGGAAAAGCGTCAGGCGGAAATCAGCGGGTACATCTTTGACTTTGGGCCGCCAGGACTACCCATCAGGATCCTGATGGAAAGTGGTTCTAACGGGGCATTCGAGATGCTTGACCCCGGAATGAAAGTGGAGGTCATTTACGGTGACCTTGGTACCGCACGGATTGCGGTCCAGGTCAAACAACTCCCTTATGATGCCGACATTGAGCATTGATTGTTCGCTGAACATCGCATGCACAGGATGTTATGGCGGCTAGTATCTATCAGCAGGTGTTTGCCGGGAACCGGACAAGAATTGCGTTCGCGCTTTTTTTTCTGGTCCTGCTCCCACCTGCCGGTAATGCAGACACTGACGCCCGTCTTATGGCGCTGGCAGCGAGCCAGGGTCTTGATGGTGTGCCGGATCAATACAGCAGTCCACCCGGGCCGCTGACACCACTGGTTGGGCTGGGGCGTGCCCTGTTTTTTTCGCGCCAATTGAGCGGAGACAGGGATGTCGCCTGTGCCTCCTGTCATCATCCACTGTTGGGTGGTGGAGATGGGCTTTCACTCGCAGTTGGTATTGCGGCTCATCGGCCCGAAATTGTTGGCCCAGGCAGGGTGGCCGAGATAGCACGGGAGACGGATCCCAAGGCGAAGTCCATCGGCGGCCCGAACGTGGCCCGCAATACCCTGACGACCTTTAATGCTGCGCTGTACGAAAAGAGCCTGCTCTTTGATGGTCGTGTATCCCTGTTGGGTACCGATGAAACGGGCCAACCCCTGTACCGGACGCCGGAAAGCACCCTGCGCAGTTCACCTGACATGAACTCGACAGGTGACCTGCTTGCGGTCCAGGCACGCTTTCCGATTGTCTCTTTCCAGGAAATGCGCGGTTTTGGTGAATTCTATACGCTGACCGCGGCAGAGATCCGTACCGCCATTGCCGCACGTCTTGCGGCTGCAAGTACCTGGCTTGCGCCGTTCAGGGTTGCATTTGGTTTGCCTGATGCCAGCCCGGAATCGCTTTTTACGTTTGATCGTATTACAGCCGCGCTAAGCGCTTATCAGCAATCGCAGGTGTTTATTCAGAATGCCTGGCAGCGCTATCTCGGTGGTGACCTGACGGCACTCTCGGAAGAGCAGAAAGCCGGCGCGCTGTTGTTTCTGGAGCCGGTTTCCGCGGGAGGCTATGGTTGTGCTGGCTGTCATTCAGGTGATTTTTTTACGGATGAAGCGAATCACGTCACCGGCTTTCCCCAGTTTGGGCGCGGTAAAAGGTCGGACGGTGATGATCCCGGCGCATTTCTGGTGTCGCAGGACAGCCGGGACAGTTACGCCTATCGCACACCTTCTTTGCTGAACGTAACTGCAACCGGGCCTTATGGCCACACTGGCGCTTTTGCCACGCTGGCGGAACTGGTGACCTATCACGCCGATCCGGTCGCGGGGTTTGAAACCTACGATTTTTCACTGGGTCACCTGTCCCAGTTTGCGGCAAGTAAAAACCCCTATCCCGCGGCCAGGGCATTGACCAAAAAGGCATTGGAAAACCTGAGCCCGGCATTGCCACGCAAGTCTCCCTCGGCTGAAGAGACGAGGCAGCTGGTAGCATTTCTTGGCGCCCTGACCGATCCCTGTGTGCTGTCGCGTGAATGCCTTCAACCCTGGATTGCTGGCCATGCTGATGATTATGACGGGCACCTGTTCCAGCCGGTATTCCAGCGGACTGGGCCTTATCCGTTTGACGTCCGTGAACCAGAAACGCCAGTGGTACAGGCAGCGACACCAGAGGCGGTGGCCATGCCGACAGGAGTTACGCCCGGGCGGATAACAAAGCTGGTCGCGTGCCGGTATCACGACCCTGGACCTGTTGAGGGGGGAGAGATGCGTTTCATTGATCGCTCCAGGGATTTCTTCAGCCATAGGCACTTGATCCCCGGTCACATGTGGTATGGCAGCCGGTACTCCTACACCGTCGAGTTTGCGATGGAATCCGGCTCGCTGGCAGCGGGTGACATTAACGGTGACTGTTGGCCCGACCTGATTTTTGGCACTCATGATGGGACAGCTCCACTGGCAGTGGCTTACCTGAACCGTGTTTCGACGTTTGAGCGCCGTGACCTGTCACTTGCGGGTTTGCCCGATGCCATCGGGGCCCTGGGCCTCGCTGACCTGGACGGCGACTACCAGTTGGATCTGGCACTGGGTAATCTGTTTGGCGCACGGGAAACGGCGATTTTTCACAACGAGGGCACTGGGGATTTTCGGCTGCATCAGTCGATCAGCATGTCCAAGGTGGTGTTTGGGTTTGCGTTTGCTGATTACTCGGGTGATGGTTGGCTTGACATGTTTGCGGCCCACTGGGACATTGCAGCCCGTCCCGCCCTGGCACCAGCGCTGATGCGGAATAATGCGGGACTGCTGCTCTCGGCGGATGCCGAGGCCGGCACCAGTGGTGCGGAACTTGAGCAGAATTTCCACTTCTCACCGGGCTTCGCTGACTTTGATGGCGACGGTGATATGGATCTGGTGATTGCATCTGACTTCGGTACCAGCGAAGTGCTTGAAAATGGTGGCGCCGGTCGCTTCAGCGTCATTACAGACCACACGATCATTACTGACGAGAACGGTATGGGGTCCGCCATTGCTGACTTTGACAACGATCTTGTTCTGGACTGGTTCGTAACTGCCATCTACAAGGAAGATGACGGCACCCGATTCAACTGGGGTGAAACCGGTAACCGGCTCTATGGTGGCACGGGGACGGGATTGACGTTCGAAGACAGGACGGATGCCGCCGGCGTTCGCCAGGGGTCCTGGGGATGGGGAACCTGTGCGGCGGATTTCAACAACGATAGCTGGACTGACATTTTTCACGAAAACGGTTTTGGCCTGATCCCGGAAGGTGCCGCGTCGCATATTCCCGAATATATCTACCGCTTTATGCCAACGGGTCTGTCGAGTTTTCACCGGGTACAACCCCGCCTGTACATCAACCGGGGTGATGGCAGCTTCGAAGATCAGGCTGAAGCCTGGGGGCTCACAGAACTGACAAACGGACGCGGCGTTGTATGCCTGGACTACGACCGGGACGGGGATATTGACCTGGCGGTTGCTCAGAATTCTGATGTGCCAAAACTCTACGAAAACAGGAGTCGGTCGTCTGAACCTGGCAGCAACCACTTTGTCGGCTTTCATCTGATTGGCAGTCAGCCGAACACCAGTGCTGTTGGCGCAATTGTCACGCTGGATACGGGTGACATGAAGCAGGTCAGGCACGTTCAGATGAACAGCAACTTCCAGGGGCAAAATCCGTCTACCGTTCACTTTGGTCTTGGCCAAAGTACACGTATTCAACGACTGACGGTGCGTTGGCCGGATGGCGAAGTTGACCAGCTTGCGGACATAGCACCGGACCGTTACTACCCGCTGCTGCATCCGTCGCTACGGGCAGCAGTGAACAGGCTCGCCGACTAATTACACGAAATATCCCTGCCGCGGCTGTCCTCAACGATGCCGTTGCCGTTCCGGTCTCTGGCGCGCCTTGCTCGCCCTTGCATGTTGATGATCAACTGGCGTGCAAAGCGGGTGTCACGATCTGCCGGGCAGTAGACAAAACTGCCGTTCTGGAAATTGGTAAAGCCGTCACTGGTCAGTTGCAGATACTGACGGTTCTGGAATGCACGCCAGGTCACGGTCCCGTTCGGAAGCGGATACTGAAAGCGTTGCAACAGGGTCTCATTATTATCCATGATCCGGTTCTGGTTTGGGTCAGTGAATACAATGGTGCCCTGGTGCCATTTGCCCCCGCATGTGAGCCCGTCGCGACTGGGACACAGGGTTACCGTTGTGCCCAGCGATACCGCAGCGTGTCGGCTGAACATCACAGATGTCGTGAGCCAGTTGATAACACTGGTTGCCTGGCTGCGCTGCACCATGTCGTTCAAGCCCGGAGCAGCCCAGCCTGCCAGAACCAGGGTGAGGGTCATGCAAATCATCAACTCGATGAAGGTAAGGCCTGCACTGCGACAACGGAGAGTTTCCATGGCGCCAGTGTACTGATGGCAGCTAGGGGGAAATGTCAGCGAATGAAGTTGGCTGCAGGCGGAAAAACGCCCTGTAACCTGTGGGCGGGTGCTACTCCAGGTTCAGCTTTTTCAGCTTGTAGCGGAGTGCGCGAAAGGTGATCCCCAGTTTCTTGGCGGCGGCAGTCTTGTTCCACCGGGTCGCCTCCAGGGCTTCGACTATCACGTTTTTTTCGATGTCTTCCAGGTAGGAGTCCAGGGATTCTGCGTCCTCGGGTAGCCCTGCCAGTGGCGCGCCATCATCCGTGTCGGTGTCGCTGTCTTCATCCTTCTCCGACACAGTGTCGGTTACTTCCGTTTCGCTGGTATGTCGCCTCGAGAGATTCAGGTCGGCCGCCCGAATCACATTGTCCTCACACAGGGTGAATGCACGTTCAAGCACGTTTTCCAGTTCACGTACGTTGCCAGGGAATTCGTAGCGCGACAGGGCCGTCATTGCCTCGGCACTGATTTCTGGTGCATCCGTATCGTATTCCGCGGCAATCTTGCCCAGCAGGTACTCGGCAAGTATGGGGATATCGTCCCTGCGTTGTCTGAGGCTTGGTACCTTCAGTTCAATAACATTGATGCGGTAGAAGAGGTCCTGGCGAAAATTCCCCTTCTCAACCTCGGTGGCGAGGTCCTTGTGTGTTGCACTCAGGATGCGAACGTCTACCGGCACTTCCTGCTGGGACCCTATGGGTCTGATCGCCTTTTCCTGAATAGCGCGAAGCAGTTTTACCTGCATTGCCAGCGGAAGATCAGCAACTTCATCCAGAAACAGGGTGCCGCCGTTGGCAGCCTGGAACAGGCCTTCCTTGTCGGCAACGGCCCCCGTGAAACTGCCTTTGGTATGGCCAAAAAATTCACTTTCCATAAGCTCACCGGGAATTGCACCACAGTTCACTGGTACAAACGGATTGTGACTGTGCGGTCCCTGGTCGTGGATGGACCTTGCAACAAGTTCCTTGCCGCTGCCCGATTCCCCGCTGATGTAGATAGGTGCCTGGCTGCGGGCAAGTTTGGCAATCTGTTTGCGAAGTGCTGTCATGACACTGGTGTCACCCAACAATGTGGGTGCACTGGCGCTGGCTTCACTGGTGTCCAGTGGCTGCAGGTTGAGCGCGGCATCAACCAGTTTACGCAGCAGCTCCAGGTTGACGGGCTTCGAGACAAAATCGAAAGCACCAGCCTTGAGCGCCTCAACAGCCGATTCCATGTTGCCGTGAGCAGTGATCATGGCGACGGGGGTCTGTGGGTACTCTTTCGATATGTGTTGCACCAGTTCAATACCGTTGCCATCAGGGAGCCGCATGTCCGTCAGGCAAAAATCAAAGTGTGTTTCCGTCAGCAGCTGGCGGGCCGAGGTGAGGTCTTTGGCCGCCATGGTCGAAACATCCATCCTGCCCAGGGTGATTTCCAGCAGTTCCCGGATATCAGGCTCGTCGTCAACAATCAGTGCGGTCTTGTTTTGCATATCTGAAAATCAACTACTCGTGTGCTTGCTGAAAAAATGTAATGTGGAAACAGGCTCCACCTGTACTGGCTTTGCTATAGCTAAGCCGGGCGTCATTGGCTTCACACAGTTCCCGGGAGAGGTACAATCCAAGTCCGGTGCCTGTAACCTCGGAAGTGAAGAAAGGTTCAAAGAGATTGGTCACCTGATCGTCGCTGATGCCCACACCAAAATCGATCACTTCCAAAAACGGATTCCCACTCTCCGAATCAATGCCGCCGTTGATCACGAGTCGCGGCTCTCCGGTCTCTTTGAGGCTGTATCGTAATCCGTTCTGGCACAGATTTCCAAGAATCTGGGACAGATGGATAGGGTCAAACGAAACTGCCGTGTCAGCCGGCACAATGGTGATCTCAAAGTTGATCTCGTGACCAACACTGGCGGTAAATTCCTCGATGAACTGGTCAAGCCACTCTTTCATCACGAGTCGCCGGGGTTCTGCATTTCGGCGCCGGGACAGCGAAAGCACTCGTTCGATGACGCTGTTAAGGCGAAGACAATGATCCTGGATAATCTGACTGAGGCGCCGGTCACCCTTGTCCAGACTGGGTGACTCACCCAGGAGTTGGGCTGCATGACTGATTGCTCCCAGCGGGTTTCTGATCTCATGGGCAATGGTTGCAGACAGCCGTCCCAGCGATGCCAACTTCAACTGCTGGGCCTGCCGTTGAACCTCGGTGCTGTCCTCAATAAATATCAGTGTATCGGAATCGTCGGACGGTAGCGCCAGTGGTGAAAAATGGGCAAGCAGTTCCGGTGAATTGTCCTGCGTGTGAAAAGTGAGCGTTGACTTCATAGGTGCAGATTTCCACTCTTTCAACTTGTCGACCAGCCGGTAAGGCAGTCGCTCCTCCGGAATATTGGGTTGGAAAGGGATCTTCAGGAAATCTTTGCCAGCTGCGTTAATCAGGCGAATTTCACCAGTGGGACCCACGACCACCACGCCGGACCGCATCTGATCAACAATCAACTGGTTAATTTGTTCAAGGGTAAAGACCTCGGTCTCGCGCTTGCGAAGCTGAATGGACAGTTGCTGGAACAGGATGTTGGCGACAAAAAACACGATCCCCAGTACACCTGCCTGGAAGAGGCTCTGAAAGTCCGTGTCTGGATAGAGGAAGTAGAGGTAGAGCTCGCCGTACATCATCAGGATGAACGCAATGGCGGGCAGGACCGTGGAGACACGGCCCAGGATAAGGCCTCCACCAAATGCGACGGTAAAAATCAGGAAATTGCCGAAGCCTGAACTTACACCGCCGCTGGCATTCATCAGCAGGTTGAGACAGACAATATCCAGAATGAGAATGGCAAAGGACGGTGCCGTTTTTGACAGGATCTCCGTGCTGACAAACAGGGTTGCCAGGCCGATCAGGATATTGCCGATGATGTAGATGACAATTGTATTGGTAAAAAGCTCTGGCCGGACGGACCCGACAAACTGGTTAAAATTGTCATCCAGGAACAGGAACAGGAAAAGGAACGCAATCAGTATGCGATAGTAATTGTAGACCCGAAGAATGGTGGAAC
The DNA here is from genome assembly GCA_047947185.1 of Pseudomonadota bacterium. Taxonomy (GTDB): domain Bacteria; phylum Pseudomonadota; class Gammaproteobacteria; order Pseudomonadales; family Azotimanducaceae; genus JANQJA01. The sequence continues at coordinate 2,530,604 of CP170502.1, read as the reverse complement.
GCTGCAGACTGTGTTGCTGCTCAAAGTGTGACGCCACGGATGCGTTCATAGAAGGCCGTTTATCCCAGCAGGCCAAATGTCAGAATGTTGAGCAGGGAGCGATCCGTATTGGACATGGTCCTGTTCATCCTGAAGCTGCCGTCCCGGCCAAGTGAAGGGTGGCGCGGGTAGTTTTCTTTCAGCACCAGCAAACTGTCGTTGGCGAGCTCTGGCATATCCATCAGCATGTATGCTTCGACCATGATGGCCAGCGCGTCGGGCACCGAAGGTGTGCCCTGGAACTTTTCGAAGACAAATCGGCCCCGGTTGGCAGCGGCAACATAAGCCTCTCGCTCAATATAGTAGCGTGCTACATTGATCTCGTAGCGTGCCAGCAGGTTGCGCAGATACACCATTCGCCTCTGCGCGTCGGGCGCGTACCTGCTGTCCGGGTAGCGCCGAACCAGCTGGGAAAAATCGTTGAATGAATCGCGGGCTGCGCCTGGATCCCGGGTGGTTGGGTCAAGCGGCAAAATGCGCTCGAGGAAGTTCTGATCCTCTTCGAAAGAGGCCATGCCGCGCAGGTAATAGGCGTAGTCGATATTGGGATGCTGCGGATGCAGCCGAATGAAACGGTCGGCAGCAGCGCGTGCCGACTCCGCCTGGGCGCTGCGATAATATGCGTAGATAATCTCGAGCTGTGCCTGTTCCGCGTAACGGCCAAATGGGAACCTGGCTTCCAGCAGTTGGAGTTTCTGTACCGCAACCTGGTAATTGCCCGAACGCAGGCTGCTCTGAGCTGCCTGGTAGTATTCGAGCTCGGTCTGGTCCAGATCAACCTCGTCTTTGCTGGCGCAGCCTGCCAGCAGGGCCAGGGCGATAACGAGGATAAGACTGCGCATGATGTTTTCTTCCGATTAGGGCTCGCGTATTTAACCACACACCGCGTACCATGCGAAACAATGGCCACCTTCAGCAGGTCAGTGGCCGCAGGGCAAAAAAGTGATACAGGCGACATGACAACACGAATAACAGCGCATGCCACGGTACCACCGGAGCTGGCATTTGAACGGTTGGATCGTACCGCTGCCGATCTGTTCCCGGCCTATTCACGATCGCGCCTGCAGGCCTGGATCAAATCGGGTGATCTGACCGTTGACGGAGAGTTGCGGCGGCCGCGCGACAAGGTCTGGGGCGGAGAAGAACTGGAAATTGATGCAACACTGGAAGGCGGCGGTGTGGCAGGTGAAGACCTGGCGCTTGACGTTGTGCATGAAGACGAGGCCATCCTGGTCATCAACAAGCCGGCGGGTCTGGTCGTGCATCCCGGTGCCGGTAATCCGACCGGAACACTCATGAACGCGCTCTTGTATCATGATCCGACGCTCGCCGTTGTGCCGAGAGCGGGTATTGTGCATCGACTGGACAAGGAAACCAGTGGGCTGCTTGTGGTAGCGAAATCGCTGGCCAGCCAGAATTCCCTGGTGCAGCAACTGCAGGCCAGAGAGGTCAGCCGCATCTATGAAGCCGTGGTTTATGGTGTAGTGCCAGCGAATGGCCGGATTGACGCACCCATTGCCCGCAATCCGGCCAACAGGATTAAAATGGCCGTACAACCTTCCGGGAAGGAAGCGACCACACACTACCGGGTGTGTCGTGCATTTGCTGAACACACGCACCTGGAACTGAAACTGGAAACCGGCAGGACGCACCAGATCAGGGTGCACATGCAGCACCTGGGCCACCCGCTGGTCGGGGATCCGACATACGGCGGCAGCTACAAGGAGCCTCGCAACAAGCGCAAGCGCCTTGAGCAGGCGTTGAAGCATATGGGCCGGCAAGCGCTGCACGCGCGAAAGCTGTCGTTTGTCCATCCGCTTGCGGGTACAACTGTGAGTTTCGAGTCGGCACTGCCATCAGACATTGTCGATCTGTTAGCTGCCCTGGCAGAAGAATCCGACGCATGATTGTTCCGGACTGGCCGGTAAGGCCCGATATCAGGGCGCTGGTGACGACACGGGCAGAAGGTAACCTGGCAACCCATGTTGGTGACCCGGGGCTGGCCCTGCAAAACCGTGCCCGATTGACCAGCAGCTTGTCATTGCCGCGCGAACCGGTCTGGCTGGAACAGGTGCACGGCACCGACGTCCACATTGCATCCGGGGATACCCTGCTGACCCCAAGAGCGGACGCTGCCTGTTCAGCAGAGGTGGGGTTGCCACTTGTTGTGCTGGTTGCAGATTGCCTGCCGATCCTGTTGGCGTCGGAATATGGCGAGATTGCTGTTGTTCATGCCGGTTGGCGCGGGCTCGCAGCAGGCATTATTGACAAAACCCTGGCGCGTATCGAATCGGGACGAATTACTGCATGGCTGGGCCCCGCAATAGGTCCCTGTCACTATGAAGTGGATGCCCCGGTGCGCGATTCATTTGAGAGTCAGACCGGATTTACCCGGGGCAGGGACGCTGTGCACTGGCACATGGACCTGTGTTCGGTAGCACGTGAGCAGTTGCAACGGTCGGGGGTAAGCAAAATTTGTGGTGGTGGAATCTGCACCTGGTGCGACCAGCGGTTTTATTCTCACCGGGAGAACGGAGCCGAGGCGAGGTTCGCCGCACTGATCTGGCGGGAGCCAGGTCCCGGCTAACCGCCGACACAGTTTTCGCTGATGAGCTGACGCGCGTCCTGAATCTGTTGTTGATGTTCCTCTTCGGTCAGCACCCTTTCCTGACCGTTTGCATCTTTCACACGAACCCGCGCAAATGCCTCCAGTTGCGCCAGATTGCGCTTGCCGATCTCACAGTTCGCCCGTTTGGTTTCCGCTATCTGCGCAGCAATGTCAGCACGCTGTTCATCAATCAGGGAGTCCGGGTCGGTTGATCCGGCGGATTCGCCTGAAGACGCTGATGCGACGGGCTCTGCCGGCGGCTGTGAACCCGGTCTCGAACCCGGGTAGTCTTCTTCTCCGGGCACAGGTACCCGCTCGCCAAATCGGTGACTCCGCCCGACAAACTGGGCTTCATAGCCCTGGGGACTGCGTTCCGAGTAGTTGGTAACACCATTTTCGTCCACCCAGACGTAATACTCGGCGCTGGTTGCCGGAAACGTAAACAACAGCGTGGCGAGGAACAGGCTCAGCTTTCTCATGTAAGTCTTCGCAACCATTGCAGTTTTGCCGATATTACTCCAAAGCCAGTCAATTTTCGACCAGCGACGGTAAACGGTAGATTTCCGGGGATGAAAGCGCGCTCCAACCCTTGCTGATGAACGTTGACGCCTCTGGAAAATTCACCGAGAATGCCCGCCCCGCAGTCTTTCTGACCTCGGGCAAGCATCAAAAGTTTCAGGGGAATCAGGGTGGAAATGCTATCTGGCGGTGACATGGTGATCCGCAGTCTGCAGGAAGAAGGTGTCGAGTACGTTTTTGGGTATCCTGGTGGCGCGGTGCTGCATATTTATGACGCACTGTTCAGGCAAAACCGCGTGCAGCATATCCTGGTCAGGCATGAACAGGCAGCAACGCACATGGCTGACGGCTATGCGCGGGCGACCGGGCGGCCGGGTGTTGTACTTGTCACCTCCGGGCCGGGGGCAACAAATGCCATTACCGGCATCGCAACAGCTTATATGGATTCCATCCCCATGGTCGTGATTTCCGGCCAGGTGCAATCTCACCTGATCGGGACCGACTCGTTCCAGGAAACGGACATGGTCGGGATCTCGCGGCCCATTGTTAAACACAGTTTCCTGTTGCGAAGCGCGGACGAAATCCCGGCGGCGATGAAAAAGGCGTTTTATATCGCCACATCAGGTCGTCCGGGTCCTGTTGTTGTGGACATTCCCAAGGATATTACCAATCCGACGGATCAGTTTCCGTTTGAATACCCCAAGAGCCTGGCACTTCGATCCTACAGCCCTGCCGTGAAAGGTCATACCGGGCAAATCAAGAAGGCTGTATCCATGCTGTTTGAGGCCGAGCGCCCCATGATTTATACCGGGGGCGGCGTCATTCAGGGAGAAGGTTCTGAACTGCTGACCCGATTGACACGAACACTGGGTTTCCCTATCACCAATACGCTGATGGGGCTGGGTGCCTACCCAGGCACTGACAAGCAGTTCCTGGGCATGCTGGGTATGCATGGGACCTACGAAGCGAACATGGCGATGCACCACTGTGATCTGCTGCTTGCCGTGGGTGCCCGCTTCGATGACAGGGTGACCAATACGATTTCCAAATTCTGTCCTTACGCCAGGATTATTCATATTGATGTGGACCCGGCTTCTATCTCCAAGAACGTCGTGGCTGATGTGCCGATTGTCGGGCCGGTCAACACCGTACTGGCTGAAATGCACGAACTGGTGCTGGAGCGAATTGAAGACCGGACGAAGACGCAGGCCAGCCGGCTCAAGGAGTGGTGGGCGCAGATCGAGGGTTGGCGAAAACAGGACTGTCTCAAGGTCGAGATTGAAGAAGGCGAGCGGATCATTAAACCGCAGCAGGTTGTGCAGGCCGCCTATCGCGCCAGCAAGGGGGATGCTTATGTGACCTCGGATGTGGGCCAGCACCAGATGTTTGCCGCGCAGTATTATCCGTTTGACAAGCCACGCCGCTGGATCAACTCGGGTGGCCTGGGCACCATGGGTTTTGGTCTTCCGTCTGCGATGGGTGTGCAGATGGCGTTTCCGGATGAGCTGGTAATCTGTATCACCGGTGAAGGTAGTATCCAGATGAATATCCAGGAACTCTCAACCTGCGCCCAATACGGGCTGCCGGTGAAAATTGTCAACATCAACAATCGTGCGCTGGGTATGGTGAAGCAGTGGCAGGACATGCAGTACGAGGGCCGACACTCGCATTCCTACATGGATTCCCTGCCGGATTTTGTGAAGCTGGTTGAAGCCTATGGGCATGTGGGCTTCAAGGTCGAGGACCCGGATGATCTTGATCCCGTTATGGAAGAGGCATTTGGCATGCGTAATCGGCTGGTGTTTGTTGATGTCATGGTTGATCCAAAGGAACACGTTTACCCGATGCTGGTGGCACCCAATGGGGCCATGCGTGATATGTGGCTCAAGAAGGGGGTCAGAACGTGATCCGACGAATTATCAGCGTACTTATGGAAAATGAGGCAGGGGCGCTGTCGCGCGTTATTGGCCTGTTTGCCCAGCGGAACTACAACATCGAAACCTTGACCGTTGCGCCCACCGAAGATGCAACCCTGTCACGGCTGACGCTTACAACCTCAGCATCTGACTCACAGGTGGAACAGATTACCAAGCAGCTGAACAAGCTGATTGAGGTCGTCAAGCTCGTGGACCTCACCGACGGTGAGCACATCGAGCGTGAGTTGATGCTGATTAAGGTCAAGGCCACGGGTACACAGCGCGCCGAGATCAAGCGAACGGCTGACATCTTCCGCGGTCAGATTGTGGACGTAACGCCCAACTCCTATACCATCCAGCTTGCGGGAACCTCGGGCAAGCTTGACGCATTCTTGAGGTCCATGTCTGAATCGGTTGTGCTGGAGGTCGTTCGCTCAGGTGTTTCGGGACTTTCTCGAGGGGAAAAAGTCCTGTCTATTTAGGTTAGCATGGGATGAAATTCAGCCGGGAGCAGGTGATGGCAGAGCAGAAAGGCGAGGGTTCAGACGCTGGTGGGCAGGAATCCGATCCGGCAACTGAACCCGGCACGGTCATGTCTCATCTCTTCGAAAGCGATACCAGCGATGTCCATGAAGAACGTGTCGGGATCCGCCGGGGTATTTATCTTCTGCCTAACCTGATTACCACGGGCGCTTTGTTCTCCGGTTTTTACGCCATTATCTCTGCCATGAGCGGTGCGCTCGAGAATGCGGCAATCGCCATTGTGATTGCGGGTTTTCTGGATGCAATGGATGGCCGAATTGCCCGCATGACCAATACGCAAAGCGAGTTCGGGATACAGTACGACAGCCTGTCAGACCTGGTGGCATTTGGCGTTGCGCCCGCGGTTCTGATGTTCAGCTTTGCACTCTCGGACCTGGCAAAACTGGGCTGGACAGTGGCCTTCCTTTATATGGCGTGTGCCGCCCTGCGGCTGGCACGATTTAACACCCAGCCGGATAACAAGGTGTTTACCGGACTGGCCAGTCCGGCAGCAGCGGGTACCCTGGCAACGCTGGTGTGGGTGTGGGTTGATAATGTTGACGCAACCGCGGGTATTGAACTCGCCATCCCCATGGCTGTGGTAACGGTTGTGTTGGCGCTGTTGATGGTCAGCGGCATACGCTACTACAGCCCAAAACACCTGAACCTTAAAGGCCGTGTTCCCTTTTTCTATATGCTCGCGGTTATCCTGCTGTTCGCGCTTATTTTTACCTATCCGCCGGGCGTGTTGCTGTTAACAGGCATCATCTATGCCGCAACAGGACCCGTCCAGGCCCTCATCAGGCGCCGAAGCCGACAATCTGCTGAATAAGGTCAAATTTTTTTGGCAAAACGCTTGCCAAGCAAAGGTTTTCTGGTAAAGTGCGCGCTCGCTCATGCGGGGGTCCCAAGGGATCTTTTTTGACAGGAAATTCAACAGGACTTTTTGTCAAAATTCGCGTGATAAGGGTTGCATAAGATACAAACGAACGTATAATGCACCTCCCTGATTGACGAGATCAGGTTGAGCCGGAAAAAAGACTGAGAATTAGAAATCAAGTCATGCTGGCTCGAAAGGTTCGGACAAACTCCGAATCCGTCGTTGAGACCCAAAACAGACTGGCACCCGCTGAAAAGTAACAATCAGCGAGGGGCCTCTCGCGCTGAAAAGCAAGTTGAGGGATCCGACAAAGTTCTTTAAAAATTTGGAAACATGCAATAGGTGTGGGTACTTGTTTGATTGGATACCAAAAAATATCCAGCTCGGTCAGACTTTGCGTAAGCAAGACATGACCAACAAGTTACCAACAATTTATTGAGTGATACTTACTAAATAACGGTAATTTTGTGAGGCTGGGCCATGCGAGGCGTGTCTTCGGACATATAGGCATCGTAACCAGGAACTGCGCAAGCAGGGATCGGGAAGATGAAGACTCGTGTGTGATCAGATTTGCAGTCTTAAACTGCAACGGGGAACTGAGGGAGCGCCAAAAGCGCGTAACAAGGGGAACCGGAGATATAATCTTCAATTGAAGAGTTTGATCATGGCTCAGATTGAACGTTGGCGGCAGGCCTCATACATGCAAGTCGAACGGTAGCAGCAGAGCTTGCTCTGGCTGACGAGTGGCGGACGGGTGAGTAACGCGTAGGAATTTGCCCAGTAGTGGGGGATAGCCCGGGGAAACTCGGATTAATACCGCATACGCCCTACGGGGGAAAGCGGGGGATCTTCGGACCTCGCGCTATTGGAGAAGCCTGCGTTGGATTAGCTAGTTGGTAGGGTAAAGGCCTACCAAGGCGACGATCCATAGCTGGTCTGAGAGGACGATCAGCCACACTGGGACTGAGACACGGCCCAGACTTCTACGGGAGGCAGCAGTAGGGAATCTTGTGCAATGGGCGGAAGCCTGACACAGCCATGCCGCGTGTGTGAAGAAGGCCTTAGGGTTGTAAAGCACTTTCAGTGGGGAAGAACTAGCGGGGCCAATACCCCCGTGAAATGACATCACCCACAGAAGAAGTACCGGCTAACTCCGTGCCAGCAGCCGCGGTAATACGGAGGGTACGAACGTTAATCGGAATTACTGGGCGTAAAGCGCGCGTAGGTGGTTTGTTAAGTGGGATGTGAAAGCCCAGGGCTCAACCTTGGAACTGCATTCCAAACTGACGAACTAGAGTACGATAGAGGGGGGTAGAATTCAGAGTGTAGCGGTGAAATGCGTAGATATTCTGAGGAATACCAGTGGCGAAGGCGGCCCCCTGGATTGATACTGACACTGAGGCGCGAAAGCGTGGGGAGCAAACAGGATTAGATACCCTGGTAGTCCACGCCGTAAACGATGTCTACTAGCCGTTGGGAGGCTTGACCTCTTAGTGGCGAAGCCAACGCGATAAGTAGACCGCCTGGGGAGTACGGTCGCAAGATTAAAACTCAAATGAATTGACGGGGGCCCGCACAAGCGGTGGAGCATGTGGTTTAATTCGATGCAACGCGAAAAACCTTACCAGGCCTTGACATCCTGAGAACTCGGTAGAGATACCTTGGTGCCTTCGGGAGCTCAGTGACAGGTGTTGCATGGCTGTCGTCAGCTCGTGTCGTGAGATGTTGGGTTAAGTCCCGTAACGAGCGCAACCCTTATCCTTATTTGCCAGCACGTAATGGTGGGAACTCTAAGGAGACTGCCGGTGACAAACCGGAGGAAGGAGAGGATGATGTCAAGTCATCATGGCCCTTACGGCCTGGGCTACACACGTGCTACAATGGGCAGTACAGAGGGCCGCGAAGCCGCGAGGTGGAGCTAATCCCAGAAAACTGTTCGTAGTCCGGATTGGAGTCTGCAACTCGACTCCATGAAGTCGGAATCGCTAGTAATCGCGAATCAGAATGTCGCGGTGAATACGTTCCCGGGCCTTGTACACACCGCCCGTCACATCATGGGAGTGGGCTGCAAAAGAAGTGGCTAGTCTAACCTTCGGGAGGACGGTCACCACTTTGTGGTTCATGACTGGGATGAAGTCGTAACAAGGTAGCCGTAGGGGAACCTGCGGCTGGATCACCTCCTTAACCTAAAGTATCCATCGGCAAGTACCTACTCCTATTGCATGTTTCCAGGTCGCGTTTATCGCGGCCAGAGGTCGCAGACCTCAGAATTCAGAAGACTTTAACGCAGGCTGTGTTGTATGCGGGACGAGATCAAGATGTACTCGTTGTAAGTCTTCTGAGTTCTGGTGCCTGCACCAAGAGCCTTCAGCAAAGTTGCTGAAGGGAACACCTCCAGCAAAAACGCAGGGGGTGTCCTGCCAGAAGCCCTGGCAGTTGCTCTTTAAAAATGTGGAAAGTGATAAAGCGATTTTTTTCTGCGAAAAAATCGTCCCGAGCCAGCGCATGAGCGCTGCCCTGAGCGAAGCACCAGTGGTGCGTAGTCGAAGGGGTTTGTCGAGGGACCTCTATCTGAGGACTCATCGGTGTCGTTAGGGTCGGTTTAAGACCAGGAAAGAATCAAGTCTGTAAAGACATCCGCAAATGAGATTGTTCTCTTGTGGGCTGTTGTGAACTCAAACGCACGGTAGTCTGCACTCTAAAGAGAACAGAAAATTTGTTGTAATTATTCAAGCGTAATATCCGGCGAACATAGGCCTGGATGAACGTAAGCGTACTGTTATCAGTAAGGCAAGAGATCCCTCCGCTTTGGTCGGGATTTCGCGGCTTGCTGAATAGCAAGCCGCTCAAGTTTGTTCAAGTTATATGGTCAAGCGAATAAGCGCATATGGTGGATGCCTAGGCAGTTGGAGGCGATGAAGGACGTTGTAGTCTGCGATAAGCTCGGGGGAGCTGACAAACAAGCACTATATCCCGAGATTTCCGAATGGGGAAACCCACCCTTTCGAGGGTATCTGCACCTGAATACATAGGGTGTAGAAGCTAACCCGGAGAACTGAATCATCTAAGTACCCGGAGGAAAAGAAATCAATTGAGATTCCCTTAGTAGCGGCGAGCGAACGGGGAACAGCCAGCAATCTTTATCTGTTGTGTTAGACGAATGGTCTGGAAAGTCCAGCGATACAAGGTGATAGCCCTGTAGTCGAAAACACGGCGGAAGAACTAGGTTTGCGAAAAGTAGGTCGGGGCACGTGTAACCCTGACTGAAGATGGGGGGACCATCCTCCAAGGCTAAATACTCCCAACTGACCGATAGTGAACTAGTACCGTGAGGGAAAGGCGAAAAGAACCCCGGAGAGGGGAGTGAAATAGATCCTGAAACCGTATGCGTACAAGCAGTAGGAGCCTGTCTTCGGACGGGTGACTGCGTACCTTTTGTATAATGGGTCAGCGACTTAATTTCAGTAGCAAGCTTAACCGTTTAGGGGAGGCGTAGGGAAACCGAGTCTTAATAGGGCGATTTAGTTGCTGGGATTAGACCCGAAACCAGGCGATCTATCCATGGCCAGGGTGAAGGTTCGGTAACACGGACTGGAGGCCCGAACCCACTTATGTTGAAAAATGAGGGGATGAGCTGTGGATCGGAGTGAAAGGCTAATCAAGCCTGGAGATAGCTGGTTCTCCGCGAAAACTATTTAGGTAGTGCGTCATGTATCACCACGGGGGGTAGAGCACTGTCTCGGCTAGGGGGTCATCCCGACTTACCAACCCGATGCAAACTCCGAATACCCGTGAGTGCAATCATGGCAGACAGACGGCGGGTGCTAACGTCCGTCGTCAAAAGGGAAACAACCCAGACCGCCAGCTAAGGTCCCAAAATCACAGTTAAGTGGGAAACGATGTGGGAAGGCATAGACAGCTAGGAGGTTGGCTTAGAAGCAGCCACCCTTTAAAGAAAGCGTAATAGCTCACTAGTCGAGTCGGCCCGCGCGGAAGATTTAACGGGGCTCAAACTGTGTACCGAAGCTGCGGATACGTCTCTTTCTTCGGAAAGTGTACGTATGGTAGCGGAGCGTTCTGTAAGCCTGCGAAGGTGTGCTGTAAGGCATGCTGGAGGTATCAGAAGTGCGAATGCTGACATGAGTAACGATAAGGGGGGTGAAAAACCCCCCCGCCGGAAGACCAAGGTTTCCTGCGCAACGCTAATCGGCGCAGGGTAAGTCGGCCCCTAAGGCGAGGGCGCAAGCCGTAGTCGATGGGAAGCAGGTTAATATTCCTGCACTTGTAATTACTGCGATGGAGGGACGGAGAAGGCTAGGCCGGCGCGGCGATGGTTGTCCGCGTTTAAGTGCGTAGGCTGGAATCTTAGGTAAATCCGGGGTTCCTTAAGGCCGAGACACGATGACGAAACGAGCCTATGTGCTCGTGAAGTGGTTGATGCCATGCTTCCAGGAAAAGCTCCTAAGCTTCAGGTAATTACGAACCGTACCCCAAACCAACACAGGTGGTCAGGTAGAGAATACCAAGGCGCTTGAGAGAACTCGGGTGAAGGAACTAGGCAAAATGGCACCGTAACTTCGGGAGAAGGTGCGCCGCTTTTGGTGATGGAACTTGCTTCCTGAGCTGAGGGCGGTCGAAGATACCAGGTAGCTGCGACTGTTTACTAAAAACACAGCACTCTGCAAACTCGTGAGAGGAAGTATAGGGTGTGACGCCTGCCCGGTGCCGGAAGGTTAATTGATGGGGTTATCTTCGGAGAAGCTCTTGATCGAAGCCCCGGTAAACGGCGGCCGTAACTATAACGGTCCTAAGGTAGCGAAATTCCTTGTCGGGTAAGTTCCGACCTGCACGAATGGCGTAACGATGGCTACACTGTCTCCACCCGAGACTCAGTGAAATTGAATTTGCGGTTAAGATGCCGTATACCCGCGGCTAGACGGAAAGACCCCGTGAACCTTTACTACAGCTTTACACTGGACTTTGATTTTATCTGTGTAGGATAGGTGGGAGACTGTGATACGTGATCGCTAGGTTGCGTGGAGTCGTCCTTGAAATACCACCCTGGTAACGTTGAGGTTCTAACCTAGGCCCGTAATCCGGGTTGGGGACAGTGTATGGTGGGTAGTTTGACTGGGGCGGTCTCCTCCCAAAGAGTAACGGAGGAGCGCGAAGGTACCCTCAGCATGGTCGGAAATCATGCAATGAGTGCAATAGCATAAGGGTGCTTGACTGCGAGACAGACACGTCGAGCAGGTACGAAAGTAGGTTATAGTGATCCGGTGGTTCTGTATGGAAGGGCCATCGCTCAACGGATAAAAGGTACTCCGGGGATAACAGGCTGATACCGCCCAAGAGTTCACATCGACGGCGGTGTTTGGCACCTCGATGTCGGCTCATCACATCCTGGGGCTGAAGCCAGTCCCAAGGGTATGGCTGTTCGCCATTTAAAGTGGTACGCGAGCTGGGTTTAGAACGTCGTGAGACAGTTCGGTCCCTATCTGCCGTGGGCGTTTGAGAATTGAGAGGAGCTGCTCCTAGTACGAGAGGACCGGAGTGGACGAACCTCTGGTGTTCCGGTTGTGATGCCAATTGCATTGCCGGGTAGCTACGTTCGGACAGGATAACCGCTGAAAGCATCTAAGCGGGAAGCCCCCCTCAAGATTAGTTCTCACTGGGACCTTGAGTCCCCTAAAGGGCCGTAGAAGACTACTACGTTGATAGGCAGGGTGTGTAAGTGCTGCGAGGCATTGAGCTAACCTGTACTAATTGCCCGTGAGGCTTGACCATATAACTTGAGCAAATTTGCAACGCAAATTTGCGAAATCCTGAGCGAAGCGGCGATAGCCGCGTAGCCGAAGGATCTCAATCCAGAAGCTAGCAAGTTCCTGGATCAGAGAGCCGAAGGATCTCAGTCCAGAAACCAGCACGATTCTGGTTTGGAGTCCCTGAGCGAAGCGGCGATAGCCGCGAAGCCGAAGGATCTCAGTCCAGAAACCAGCACGATTCTGGTTTGGAGTCCCTGACAGGATGACGCAGCAAGGTTATATGTACGGATGTTATGTTGAAGTAATTACAATGTGGATGTTGGCCAGACTTTTATCACCTTCCCTTTTTTTTACTGTCATCCCGACCGGAGCGCCCTGGCGCGAAGTGGAGGGATCCCGGTAAACGATCAAGGCCACCTCGTCTGGAGGTAGCGTGCGGAGAAAAGATCCTTCGACTCGCTATGCTCACTCAGGGCGTTGCTGGCGCAACAGTTTGCCTGACGACAATAGCAATTGGGAACCACCTGAATCCATTCCGAACTCAGAAGTGAAACCAATTAGCGCCGATGGTAGTGCGGGGTTTCCCCGTGTGAGAGTAGGTCATTGTCAGGCATTTAAACAGGAAAGGCCTCCGCGAATGCGGGGGCCTTTTTTGTTTGTGTGAACAATAAGCCCGGCTGGATTGCAGGCGGCAATCGGGCGACGCCTGGACTGTCGGGCAGGAAATTGCCACCGGGCCGGTTAGCGATTTTCTGGTACCGTGTACCCGAAGGCGCTGATGATATCCAGGGCAGGTTCTGATTTCAGGAACGCAAGAAAAGCCACCGCCGCCTCGTTAGTCTCGGCCCGATTCAGCAGCACTGCATCCTGATGAATTGGGGTATACATCTCGACGGGTACATCCCATCGGCTTCCGGCCTGCCGGTTTCTGGGGCTCAGTACGTAAGACAGTGCCACAAAACCAATATCTGCATTCCTGGTAGCAACCATCGCATGGGCCTGGCCAATGTTGGCGCCCATGACAATCTTGTTTGCCAGGGCATCACTGTAGCCAAGGGCTGCGATTACCTCGCGAGCAGCACTGCCATAAGGTGCAACGGCTGGATTGGCAATGGCAACCTTGCGCACATCAGATGACAGTAACACCTGTGGATCCTTGTTCCGCAGCAGCGCGGGGTCCGGGCTCCAGAGTGTCAGGCGCCCTGTTGCATAGGTAAATCTTGAGGCTGCGACAGCCAACTCCCCTTTTACCAGAAGTGCAGGCCTTAGTTGGTCTGCGGCCATGATGATGTCGAAAGGTGCACCACCCTTGACCTGTGCATAAAGCGCTCCCGTGGCACCTGTGGTGAACCTGACGTGATGCCTACTCCAGGCGTTGAAGCGCTCCGTCAGTTGTTCCATGACTTCAGCAAAATTGGTGGCGACAGCCACAAGCGCATCTGCCGCATGGCTTTGCGGGCCAGTCAGCAGTACTGCGAGAAAAAAAAGGCTGTGGCGCAGGTTCATTGTGGTGGGTCAATCTGCTCGAGCGCGGCTGAGGTATTTAGCCTGTACCAGCCCGCGACACTGTACCTGTGCCGATTGGCTGGCAGCACTTCATGGGGAAACTCCTCGCTCAGAAAAAGCACCAGGGTGCCCAATTCGGGTGTGACCCTCAGCCCTGTGCCATCCATGTCTTCGTAAATAACAAGCTCACCCCCCTGATCTGGTGCCCATCCCTGGTTGAGATAAAGGACTACCGACAGCACCCGGTTCTTTTCTCCTCGAAATGCGTCCAGGTGGCGTTTGTAGAATGCGCCGGGCTCGTATACGGCGAAGTGGCTCTCAAAGGAAAAGAGCCCCAGGTAAAGGCGACGGTTAAGGAATTGTCGAAGCGACTCTGTCCATGAAAGCCAGGCTTTGGTGTTAACACTGGCTTCATCAATCCAGTAGATCCGGTCCTGCCTGACAAACCGGTTTACAGTCTGGGCCTGGCCGCGACCTACTGCGGCCCTGTGAAAAGCGCCGGCACCAAGTTGTGTCAATTCCTGCTGCAGGGAATTGGTGATTTCCGCAGGCATAATCGCAGGCAGAATCACCATGCCCCTTTCCTCGAGACTCGAAGCAATAGTTTCGAAAAATGCGTCATGCGCCGGCGGAAAGTCAGCAAATGATTGGGTGATGTCCAAACAGGTTGGTCCCCGTGAGCGATTCCGTTTTATACAAGGTTAGACCCGGCTGCTCAAATATTTTGCAGCCCTGCAAGGGCAAACCGGCAACAGAACCGCCTTTGGAGCAAGTATGAAACGAGGAACGGGATCAGGATGAAAGCGAAGGCGCCACTATGGCAGGAGGTTGCCCAACCCCTGCCACCGGCTTCAGGGGCTGGTTACAGGCAACGTTGGATCTGGCACCAGGTATCAACGTCTGTCAGCGGATTGTCGATGATTTCCAGACCAAGCTGGCATTCACCTTCATCCTCCAGGCTGGACCAACGAACCTCACTGGTCAGGAACAGTTTCTGGGGGAACCCATCGATGCTGATCCAGACGTCAACCTTGCAGTTTTCTATCAGGGTTTCAGAGGTCAGTCGCATGCCCGATGGAGAAACCTCCAGCACTGTTGACCGGAACGTCATACCGACCAGGTTTTCATCCGTTGCGTCGACTACCTGTAGTATGGCCATGCCGCCTGCATCGGCGCGGTTTTCGCGCCGCAGGTCCCGAACTGTCTCTTTGTTCTCAACCAGCGAAAGTCTAGGTGCTGCCACGTTCGTTTCCTCGAAAATGAAATGTCACCTGGAATACATAGCAATAGCCGGGCCAGTTCCTGTGCCCTGCAAAACAGCGGGCTTGCGGGCGTCCATGGGTTGTACCGGGGGCGGGGCGCGTCACCCATTGACACAATTTGTCACGTCTTCGTATTACTGGGCCACCAGCAGCAGGGGCGGCCTGCTGTTCAGTGGGGACGGAGCACAAAGGTGCGGAAGTGCGGATTGTTTGTCTCGTGTTCGCAGCAAACCTCAAACCCGCCTTCGGTCAACAGCCAGCGCCAGTCATCAGGGGTAAACTTGTTGTGAGATGGGAAAAGCCTGAGCATGGCGGCGAGGGTGGTGTCCCTGCGCTCCGGTGGCACATCAGTCAGCATACGTTCCAGATACATGGGCAGTGGCGTCCGGACCCAGTCCTGAAGGAAAAACACGCCCGTCGTCTTCAGCGTCTGCCTGACCTTGCCGAGCACGGTCAGCGGATCGGGTAGGACATGCAGCACCGCCGTCATTGTGATCAGGTCAGCACTGCCAGGTGCGTTTGGCAGAGATTCAGTCGCGATGTCGAGAACCTGGAGGCTCGGATTCTGTTCCCCGAAGTCGACCTGGCTGCCAGCATAGTCAATCATGGCGGGTGTAATGTCGAAACCGAAAAGGCTGGCACCAGGGAAACGCCTGCCGAGGTCACGAAGGAAGAGTCCAGGACCGCAACCGATGTCGATAAGATGTGGGCTGGGCCCAAAGTGAGGGCTCACATTATCAGCGAAAAAAGCCCAAAAACTCTCGTCGAAACGGTTTTCGTATCCGGACACCATGCGCTTGACCATGTCGGCGTCGGTGATTCCTGCGATTTCCTGATGCGTTGCCATTGTCCCATTCCTCCTGTGACTCATGCTGCCGGTTCAGGTCGTGCCAGTGAGCCGGGTTTGCTAGCTGATGCCGATCCTGAGTTCAGTTAAGCCCGCGACCTTTGCCAGGATGCTGTCACCTCGAGCCACCGGACCCACACCGGCGGGTGTGCCGGTAAAGATGAGATCGCCGGGTGCGAGGCTGAAGAGTGAAGACAGCCGGGAGATGATTTCTGGCACTTTCCAGATCATCTGGCTCAGGTTCCCGGACTGTTTCTCCTGGTCATTAATGGAAAGTGAAATTTCCCCATGCTCAAGTGGTCCTGTCTGCTCGATGGCTGTCAGGTCCGAACAGGGCGCCGCGTGCAGGAAAACTTTTCCGGCTTCCCAGGGGCGACCCAGCGACTTGGCTTCCGCCTGCAGGTCGCGGCGCGTCATGTCGATGCCAACCCCGTAACCAAATACGTGATTCATCGCAGCCTGAACGGCGATATCCTGGTCGCCGGATTTTAATGCGACAACCAGTTCGACCTCGTGGTGCACATCTTCGCTGTGCGCCGGATAGACCATCTCGCCACCCGATGGCAGTACACAGTAGGACGGTTTGAGGAAGAAGAAAGGTGCCTCGCGATTCGGGTCATGTCCCATCTCGATCGCATGATCTGCATAGTTTCGACCTACACAGTAGATATTGTTGACCGGGAAACGGGCATCGGTCCCGGTGACAGGCAGTGTGACCTGTCTGGCCGGCTCAAATATGAATGTCATTGTGGTTTTGCCTCCTGGAGAGCTGCAATGCTACCACCCGTGTGCCAGAGTCAGCCAGTCATAGCGCAGATTGGCACGTCGGATTTGCGGCGAACTGGCCATTCCGCTTGCAGGCAAAAAAAAGCCCCGGACGGTTAGACCGGCCGGGGCAATTGAACGTCATGAGACGCTCGAGAGGGAGACTTCAAGAAAAACCAAACTGGTTCACTGTCATATTTAAAAGCAGTATCCGTGCCAACTTTGCCTGTTTGTCTGCAGGCCCCGTCGCCTGTGGCATTCGGTCAGAGTATGTTTGATATGCCTGTGGCCGAATGGGACCATTTTGGTGCGTTTTGGATAAAAGGGGGCACGTTTGGCGCAGTGTGATACCACGTGAAGCCGCCAGTTTACCGATCCTGAAGGAATCGAGCGTCTAGCCCCTGCGCTCCTGCTGGCGGCGTTCCTGATTCTTGCGCAGGTCAAATGGGACTATCAGTATGTCCTGGCGCCGTTCAGCCTGGCGTCGCTCCCGTGCCCGGCGACGGTCTTCAAGGCTGGTGTCTGCTTTCTTTGACGTTGCCGCTGGTGTGATGGTGATGAGGATCTCTCCGGCAAGATACACCGAGGTGCGACCGGCAATAGGCACGGAACTCTGTTTGACCAGTTTTTCCCGCACCACGGTGCCGTTCGAACTGGTGTCCGTGAGGCACAGTTCACCGTCAATAAAGTCCACCTCGCAGTGCCTGCGGGACACGTGGCCTGAAGGAATGGTGATGTCACATCCGGCGCCCCGTCCGATGCTGAGGGGCAGGCTTGTGCGCCCGACGGCAAAAGTCACGCCATTGGCAAGCTCGATTTTGGCCACAGGCCCGGGACCCTGGAACTTAATCCGGGTGGCGTCAGGGTCGATCCAGCTTTCAGTCACGTTATGGTGCTCCCAGGTACTTAGCAAAAGTTGCAGCTAACCTGATCCTTATCCTAGTCCATTCAGGATTCAACACTGTGACGCAGTTCACAATTTTGCGTTTCTCTGAGGAAAGAAAGAATACCAATAGGTTCAGTGAGTTGGAGGCGTTTTCTCAAGCTCCGTCAACTTTTCACGGATGTCCATGAGAATCTTGCCGTAGACGTTCTCTCCACGATGATCCCTGCCGCAGCCCCAGTAATAGTCGTACAGGCTGTTTTCGACGATCCGGCGAGTGCCGGTGTCCATCAGACGCGCCGCGACAGCGGAATGAGAACGGCATTTGGTGTACAGCGCCCGGGTCATGTAGATGGTTCTAAGCTTCTCCCAGTCGCTGCGCCGGGCACGTCGAAACTGGCCGGAGAGCCGATCAAGCAGACTGGGCGTTGCAATCCTGGCGGCAATTTCTGCTGAGTCGGCCTGGCGGATGCGAGCCTGAACGTCTGGTGACGTAAATTGCATGCCCAGAAAGTAGTGTTCTGCGGTGGGCCAAACCTGCTCATCCAGCAGAATTGTGTGGGCTGAACAGGAACTCAGCAGATCGTCGGGATCATATCGCGACACGTAAATGACGTCCCCATCTGCAGGTGGGAAAAGCCCACTCATCGTGAGCCCCAGATTCTCGCAACCGCCCTGTCGCTGCCGAGGGTGCCGACGATAACACCCAGTCCACCGGCTCCCCCGAAAACCAGGACAGGAAACAGGTACCCGGGTTCACCGGGAGGCAACAGTTGCAGGACCAGCGCCGCCAGACCAATAAACATGGCACTCATGAAAAGCAGAATGGTGCGGTGGGATGGTTTGTATTCAAAAGGCCCTTGCCCGCGCTCGAGCGGAGCGAGAAGGGGCCGGAATATCCGCCGCAGGGCCTGTTTCATCATTGATCCTTGTGAATGCGGAGTTTTGGCAGTCAGTAAAGTGAAATAGACATGTTAACCCGGATGTAGCGGGTAGCGGCAAGTCACCACGCGGTCAGCCTCGCCCCTGGGGTGCAAGGGTCTGCATGTAGTCGTTCAGGAAGGTGCCTTCAGGATCAGCCGCGTTTCTGGCCGCCCACCAGTCCTGCCAGCGTGGATGAATTGAAGCCAGTGTTTCGCCACTCAGGTAATTCACCTTGCCCCAGTGCGGCCGGCCGTCGTAGCGCCTGAAAATTCGCTCGCAGGCATCATAGTAGGCGGTTTCATCAACCGCGACGTCCTGGTGAACGGAAATTGTGACAGTTGGCCTTTCATAAGCCATGGAGAGCCAGACGTCGTCCGGTGCAACTGTTCGGTATTCAACCGGCCAGCTAACGTCGGTGAAGGTGTTGTGCAGCAGGTGACGGATCTCATCAAGGCATGCCAGTCCCTGGTCTGCCGGAACGCTATATTCCATTTCAGTATGAAAGTGAGGGCGGTGATTTGGCAGTACCTCGTAATTCCAGGCCTGTCTCCTGCCTTCAACCGCCAGCGGATAGACCGGGTTTTCCAGGGTTTCATTGATAACCTTGGCTGTTGCCTGGTCAGTCCTGGGATACCAGAAAAACTCGAACCGGTCATTCTCCTCAATCAATTCGGGTACACGCGCAACCAGCGAGGTGTAGTCGGTTTCGAAACCGCTCTCGCGCAGTTTGTAGGCGTCGCGCAACTGCAACTGCAGTCGCGTCACTATTCCAAGGGATCCGAGACTGAGCCGGGCCGCCTGGTACAGGTCGGGATGCTCCTGGGCATTACAGTCAACAAGCTCACCCGAAGCCAGGGCAATCCGGGCACCAATGACCGCTGCCGACAAATTCTTGAGGTGTTTGCCCGTGCCGTGTGTGCCAGTTGCGCAGGCGCCAGCGATTGCCTGGCGGTCAATATCTCCCTGGTTTGCCAGCGCGAGGCCGGCATCCTGCAGTGGCCTGCCGAGGCTGTAGATCCTGGAACCGGCATAGACCCAGGCCGTTTTTGCTGTTGTGTCGATGTTGATGATGCCGGCCAGGCCAGAGGCATCAACAATGATGTCGTCATGGGGCACAAGCCGGGAGTGGCTGTGCCCTGCGCCAGCAATTCGTACTCGTCGCCCGCTTCGGCCTGCACTTTCGGCAAGACCGGCAGCATCCGCTTCACTCCGGATGAAGTGCAGTGTCGCTGGCTTTGCTTTGTGCCTGCCAGACCAGTTGAGCCATGTTGCCATTGCCGGATCTCCTTCAGATCAAGTGTTGCGCGTGAAACGCAATGTGGTCCCCGATGAAAGTGCTGATAAAAAAGTAGGAGTGGTCGTAGCCAGGTTGCATACGGAGTTGCAGTGGATAGTTTGCCAGCCTGGCGGCTTCGACAAGCAGGGGTACTTTAAGCTGGCTGCGCAGGAATTCGTCAGCATCACCCTGGTCAATCAGCATGGGAACGACTTGGTCCGCGCGCGACACAAGTTCACAGCTGTCGTAAGCGGCCCAGTCCTGCTGATGCGGGCCGAGGTAGGCCGTCAGCGCCTTTTGGCCCCAGGGGCAGTTGGTGGGTGAGACGATGGGCGAGAAAGCCGAGACGCAGGTAAAGATACCAGGGTTACGCAGAGCCATGACCAGGGCGCCGTGCCCACCCATGGAATGCCCGGCAATGGACATTCGATTGCGGTCAATGGGGAAACTGTCGCACGCCAGTGCACGCAGTTCCTGGAGGACGTAATCATACATATGGTAGTGAGTGGACCAGGGGGGCTCTGTGGCATTGACATAAAAACCTGCGCCCTGTCCAAAATCCCATGCACCCTCCGGGTCGTCGGGTACTCCGCTACCACGTGGGCTCGTATCCGGACACAGAATCGCGATACCGTGTTCGGCAGCATGTTGCTGGGCCCCGGCTTTGGTAACAAAATTCTGGTCGGTGCAGGTAAGCCCGGACAGCCAGATCATCAGCGGCACTGCCTCGTCTCTTGCCTTCGGTGGCAGGTAGAGGGAGAAGGTCATCTCGCAATCCAGAACGGCCGACTGGTGCCTGAACTGCTGTTGCTCGCCACCAAAACAGAGATGTGTAGAAAGGTGTTCCATGATTAAGGATTCTCCCTAGGCTTTTGCCGGCCCGGGGAATTGTTCACGAAGTACGCGTTTCAGTATTTTGCCCGTTGGGTTGCGCGGGATTTCGCTGACGAAGCCAACGCCTTTTGGCAGTTTGTAAGCAGCCATTCTTCCCTTGCAGAAGTCTAGTACCTCCTGCTCAGTGGGCGCCGGCTCTGTGGGAACGGCAACAACAAAAGGTGATTCTCCCCACTTCTCGCTGGGTTGTCCAATAACTGCAACGTCCCTGATACCCGGGTGGGACAGAAGGACATTCTCGAGTTCAGCCGGATAGATGTTTTCACCACCGGATATGATCATGTCTTTGACGCGGTCCCGAATATAGACGAAACCCTCCTCGTCCCGTTCCGCGATATCACCCGTGCGCAGCCAGCCGTTAACCAGGGTAGCGGCGGTGGCATCGGGGCGATTCCAGTATTCTTTCATGATGTGTTTGCCACGCACCAGCACCTCACCTGGTTCGTTGGGGCCGACATCATTCATGTCTTCGTCCACAATTCGGACGCTGGTGTGGAAAAATGCCTTACCGGTAGAGCCGGCCTTGTTGATCGCGTCATCAGCGCCAATGAGGCACGCGGGGCCGCAGGTTTCGGTCAGGCCATAGACCTGGAGAATGTTGATGCCAAGGCTGGCGTAGGTTTCTATCATGGTTTTGGGAACAGGGGCTGCGCCGCTCATACACCATCGCACCGAAGAGTAGTCGTATTTACCCTGTTCCAGCACCTGGAGCATGAAATTGAGCATGGCGGGGACGGCCAACAGGGTTGTGATTTTTTCTCCCTGGATCAGTTCCCAGGTGCGCACCGGGTCAAACGCACGCATGACAACGCAGGTTGTACCGGTGTAGACCGCGTTGGTCAGGGGGTTCAGTGCACCAACATGAAAGAGGGGCAGTGAAAGCAGGTAACGGTCTTTTTCGCGGAAGCTGATTGTGGCGGTGCCGGTGATCGAGGCCCACATGGCAGTATTGTGCGTGTGGACAACACCTTTGGGCAGACCGGTTGTGCCAGAGGTGTACATGATATACAGCTCGTCATCATCTTTCGCGCCGAGAGGCGGTTCAGACCCTGACCTGTCGTTAACAGATGCAGCGTAAGATGTGGCAAAGTCGGGACGCTGGCTGTCGTCCCCGACAAACAGCCAGTGGCGGATATCTGTTTTTCCGGCCCGGTTGTGGAGTTCCTCGACCAGCGGGTTAAATTCGACGCCGAATACCAGTACTGTGGCACCACTGTCTTTCAGGATAAATTCCAGCTCGTCGGCCACCAGCCGCCAGTTCAATGGCACGACAATACCACCAATTTTTGCTGTACCGAAAAAGGTCTCAACAAACTCCACGCTGTTCATCAGGAGTATTGCCACGCGATCACTTTTTTTGGTGCCGATATCAACGAGGCAGTTTGCCAGGCGATTGACACGCTGGTTAAGTTCGGAAAATGTCAGGCGCAGGCCGGTATCGGCATCCACGTAGGCTTCGGTCGTTGGGCTGAGCTCAGCACGTTTCGCCACCAGCAAACCAATATTGTTCTCCATCAATTCGGCTCCATTTCAGGGTTTTGATCAGAATATCACAGGCATTACAACCGGGTCGCGACTCGCAGCCAGTTCAGAGGTCAGCTGACTTTTCCCGTCGATGCCTGAAAATGTCAAATGCGTATTTGTGCTGTTCGTCAATCGGGTGGGAACGCAGCAGCGTCGACTCCCAGTCGGAAAAGTCGAAGCGTGGTACGAATGTGTCTCCATCGATGTCGACCTTGACGATGGTTTCAAAGACCTCGTCCGAGAGGCTGAATGCGGCGCTGAGCAGGCTGGCCCCACCAATGACAAATGCCCTTTGTTGGATGCGCGAAGCGTGGTTGATGGCGTCATCCAGCGTATTGGCAGTGATTATCTCCGCCGGGAAAGTGCTCCGCGGCCTGCTGGTCACCACAATATTGGTGCCGCTTGCTACCGACGCATTCTGGTCTTCAAAAGACCGTCGCCCCATGATGCGGGGAAAACCCCGGGTAGTGTGCAGGTAATGTGCAAATTCATCAGGGAGATGCCAGGGCAAGTCAGCGTCTTTGCCGATGCAATAGTTTCGACTTCGGGCATAAATCATGGAAAGTCGCACCCCTGCTACAGCCTGTTGGCGGACTTAAGCCAGCGGTGCAGCGCAAGCTGCATACGCCAGATTTTCGCCTCGGGATAGAGCGTTTCGGGGACGTAGGCCGCCGTATCCACCAGGTTGCGAATGCGCAGGCTGCAATCGAGGTCCTTGCATACAATATTGCCAATCGAATGGCGCGTGTCACTACCCTGGCGCGTAAGCGTAAACATGGCAGTGCCATTGGGCCTGTGCATGTGATGGCACAGCGAGCACATTTCCATTCCCTTGCGGGTGCCCGAGAAGCGCGATCTTCGCAGGATGACCCCCTTCAGCCTGCCATCGTTGGGAGACAGGACGACCAGGTAACCCAGGTGTCCACCCGGATGGACCCAGCCCAGGTAGTCGAGGTTTGACCATGGGAGCAAGTTAAGGTCCGGCATAATGACCTCTTCCTGTTCACAGGCGAATGCAGCCAGAATTTGCGACTCTACTAGCGGTTCCATGCTCAACAGGCAGAGTTGGCCTGGCTGATTCCAGGGATTGTCACGGATTGATCTGGTAGAGAACGCGATTGGTCTCACCCGGGATATAGAGGGTACCGTCCGGCCCCTGGGCAATTCCGTTAAACACCTGGGAAGGTGGGTATCCCGGTCCCGGTGCTGGAGAGCCCGGCGGAATCCTCGCCAGTTCGCGCTGAACACCCTCTGAATTTGCTGCCACAACGCGCCCCGTTTCTGCCTCGACAACAACAAAACCCTGTTTTGTCATGACAAATCCTTCTGGCGAGTCCAGTCCACTGACCACCACAAAAGGTGTCTCAAGGGGTTTGCCATTGCTTGCAATCATCAGGATCTGGCCCAGCGAGCGGTCGGAAACGTAGAGGTCACCCTGCTCGACAACCAGGCCTGTTGGGGCTGGCAGCCCTGCTGCGAGTGTTGTCTCTTGACCATCGTCGTCCAGCGCAACCACCCGGCTTTTGCCATGTTCTGCGACCACAATCTTGCCGGCATAGCGGACAGCGGCGACAGGACCGGATAACCCCGGGTATTGTTTGATCCGTTTCTGGCCTGCTGGATCCCAGATGCGCACATCACCATCAAACCAGGAAGTCAGGATGAGGTGGTTACCGTCAACCGCAACGTTCATGGCACCACCCATCTCGCTGACGCCGAGGATGTTCCGCTGCACCAACGTCTCCTGGCCTGTTGCCGGGGCATAACCGCGTATCGCAGACAGGTCGGCGACCACAACATTGCCATCAAACACCACAACGCCGCCCGCATGGGACATGCCACCGGGTTGCAAGGTGGTGATGGATCCATCCGTGTTTACCCGCTTCACGAAACCGTCCGTGAAGCTGGAAACGAATATTCGCCCCTTGTCATCAAAGGTGAAGTTGTCGAGTCCGGGCTCCAGGGTGGCAAGCGTGATTTTGTCGTTACCCTGCAGCCGGATGACTTCGCCAGTAGCCGTGTCCAGGACGTGGAGCCTGCCCTCACCGTCAAACTTGACCGCGGCAGGCGTACGCAATCCTGTGGCTTCGACACGCATGGTATTGTCATCGACATTGAAACTGACAACTTCGCCGGTGAACCACCTGGGACCATACAGGCGATTATCCGGCCCCCAGTCCATACCGTTCAAACCGCACCCGGGCCCCAACAGGTCGCTGATCAGTCGCGGCGGCGTCTTGCCGAGTGGATCGAGTTCGTAGAGATTGGTGCCCAGGAAACACTGGGAAACAAACAGCCGACCCTCTGGTGAAAAAGTGATCGGGTTGGCGCCAGGACCCAGCTGTGCGGCGACAATTCGATTGCCTGACGGGTCGAAACCGGCCACTTCACCCGTCAGTATCGAGGTCCAGTAAAAGCTGCCATCGGGCGCAAAAGCCACGTCGTCCGGGCCAAACACCCCCTCTGCCGCGGTGAATTGTTTGCTGATCTTTCCCGAATCCGGGTCGATCAGGCTGAGACTGCTGCCGACCACAGAGGCGACGTACAGATTGCCATCCGGGCCAAAATGCATGCCATTGGCGCCGGCAATGTTTGCGCCGCTGGCGAGGATATCAGGCCCGGGCGCCGTCTCGGGTAGTGTGGTGCCAGTTTCCGTTGCGGTATCGGGGGCTCCACATCCGCCAATAAGGAGCGCCGCCAGGCTGATTACGGCAGCAGTCTTTCTCATGGTCAGTCTCTCTGGTAAGTGCCAACAAGCCGGTTCATGCCGATGATGTTGGGTTCGATTTTCGCGAGCAGTTGCCAGAGATCCAGACCCTCGGCAATTGGGGTGTCGTCATTAAGCGCAAGCACCCAGAAGTAGTAGTAGTGAGTGCCGTGTCCGTTTGGGGGCATGGGGCCACCGTAGCCAACATTACCAAAATTGTTTTTGCCACCCGTGTGGTCGGTTGTGCCCTCGGCCAGGGATGTGACATGCCCCGGGATGTTGTAGAGCACCCAGTGCACAAAACCATAAGTGCCGTTGGCGCTCACAAGCGGTGCATCCGGGTCGTGGCAAATGACGGCAAACGCTTTGGTGCCCTCGGGAACCTTGCTCCAGGCCAGCGCAGGAGAGACATCTTCACCTTCACCGGTGTGTTTTGAGGGAATAGGACCAGCCTGTTCGAACGCGGTGCTGGTCAGTTTGAGATCAGAAAGTGCAAAACCCATAAGTTTTCTCCGTTTACCAGGTCATCCCAGTATAAACAAATCGGCTCAGCAGATGTGAAGGCGATGGTATGCTTGGCGATTGCGCCTGGATCGACAAGGGAGATGACAGTGTTTACGAAAGAGAAAGAGGTGATGGGGGTCATGCAGCGCGAATTCAGCGTTGTGGTCCAGGGTGAAACGGTACCCTGCGTGATCTGGGCACCCCTTGATGCCGCCGGACCCCGGACCCTGATTGTCATGGGGCATGGTGGTTCACAGCACAAGAAGACGGTGAGCATTCGCTCGCGGGCAGTGGCGTATGCCAGGTCTTTTGGCTGGGCAACCCTGGTCGCTGATGCGCCCGGCCATGGAGACCGAATCAGTCGGGAAGAAGCAATGGCCCTGTCACGGGAAGTGGGAGCACGTGTCCGGGGTGAATCCGGTGCTGCGCCCATGGATGAGTCTCGAATGCGACTGATGGCGGATCGCGGTCGTCAGGCTGTCAGCGAATGGCAGGCTGCCCTGGATATGGCGCAGTCATTTGACTTTGTTGGTAACAGGCATCCCGTCGGTTACTGGGGTGTCTCCATGGGCACAGCCTTTGGTGTGCCCTTTGTGGCGGCAGAGCCACGTATCCGCTGCGCCGTGTTTGGCCTGGCGGGGTTGCGCCCCGGTGCAACCGAGATGGCAGAGGCGGCGGCCAGTATCACAGTACCCGTCGAGTTTGTGTTCCAGTGGGAAGACGCGGTTGCACCTCGCGAGGCGGGTCTCGCGCTGTTCAATGCATTTGCATCGAGGGAAAAGTCCATGCATATCAACCCCGGGGGTCACATGGGCATACCTGACTTTGAGCAGGAAAGCTGGGCAAGATTTTTCCAGCGTCACCTGGTTGACTGACAGTCTTCCTAGAAGACCATGTTGGCCTTCAGGTCATCGGGCAGCAGCGCAATAATGTTCTGGACCGTCTCGGCTGGACTTTCCCCGGTTGTGTCTATCGTAATGGATGGACCTGGCAGCTTTGGCAAGCCGTTGGCGGCATTGCCTTCCATCACGTCGAAGCCGGATGCGTCTCCCCGATCCGAGCGCATGGCTCGCCCCTTCAGATCCTCGGTGGCGCAGGTCAGGCCAATAAAAAGACCAATGCCACCGCTTTCCCGGGACGCAGCGATAAAAGTTGCGTAGTCATCCAGCGGCATGGATTGATCCAGGTTGAAGGTGGCGATCAGGCCGTTCTCAGGCAGTTGCATCGATTGTTCAATTGTCTGCCTCACCATTGAATCCCGCAGCATGCCAAAGCTGGTGGAGGTGTAGCCAAACACAGGTCCCAGCAGAGAGTTCAGGAGTTGGAAGTTGAGAAACGGGAAACCCAGCTCGCTTGACAGTTCAGTGGCGATGGTTCTTTTTCCCACGCCTGGCGCGCCGTGCAGGAAGATCAGGTGCACACTGTGGCTCCCGGTTGATCTGACAGCCCATACCTTACTACAGAAGCCGGGTTTTGTAGATTCGTTCCTGTTTGCGGGGTTGTCGTAGCCTGGAGGGACGGGATTGTTTGCATGGCGCTGGCTGGTGTTGATGGGCCCTCAGGCAGTCACCGTGAGCACAACGGTACCGAGACTGCCAAAATCTCCCGTGTAGATACCCTCTCTGTCCAGGCTGATCCGTGTAAATGAACCTGTAATGACCAGGTCACCGGGCGCCAGTTGTCGACCAAAACGGTGAAGTTGCGCAACCAGCGCACAGATGGACAGATAGTGGTCATCAATATGATTGGTTGCGGCGACAGTCTGCAGTGGTGCCGAATCCAGGGACAGTGTGACAATCAGATCATCAAGGCTGGCTGGCGGCTTGCGCCAGTCACTCTTGACAATCCCCCATTGGGAAAGGTTTTCGGCGACCCTTGCCCCGGGTGATGCCTTGCCGGCCCCGCGGTCCTGGTTGATTTCAAACCCTGGCGCAACGCCGTCCAGTGCAGCCAGAACCTGGTCACGGGTCACATCCGGGCCCTGCAGGCTGCTGCGGAGACGAAACACCAGCTCATTTTCGAGTCCCATGTTTCCAACGTTGGCCCGGCTGAGTGTGGTGCCAGAGTCGAGTACGCGACTGCCCAGCAGATAACCGAACGGTCGTACGCCTGCGCCAAACGCGTTCCGGGCTGCGCCGGATGTGAGAGCCACCTTGTATCCTGCCAGGTTCTCTCCGGCCGCAAGCCATCGCGAAAGCACCTGGGCCTGCAGGGCCTGGCCCTCGTCAACCGTAAGCGGGGGTAGTTGGTCCGCCGCCAGTTTGCCGGATTGCATGCCTTCCCATACCAAATCAACCGCGTTATCCATGTCCGGTTCAGTGCGCCTCTACGACACGGGTACCGCTGACCAGGTCGTGCAGGCAGCGATTCTGGCGCGTGAAGATCCAGGCCTGATCAATCACTGGTATCAGCGTCAGGGGAAACAGTGGTAGCAGAAACAGGGTGGGGAAAAACAGTGCCCTGATACAGATGAGTTTCCAGAGTGCGGGTTTGGCATCTGTCTTTACATCGACGATCCTGATGCCCAACAGCTTTTTGCCAAGCGTCTGGCCGTGGCGGCGCAGCAGTTCCCCGTTCAGGATAATGTAGCTCGCGACCGCCAACAGCAGAATCTCCAGCATCCAGGTGTTGTCCTGAAAGTCTTCAGCGTGTTCAACCGTGCCGGTCACAATGACCAGCACAAGGGTCAGTGCAGGGACCAGTATCATGTCTATGGTTGTTGCGGCCAGGCGCCGCCACTTGGCGGCTGCGACGCTCATCGGGTTGCCTCCGTTTTCAGGGAGAAAACCATAAGGGCATTGCCGGGCATCTCGCCAAAGCTGCCGTAGCCGGATGAAACGATAAGCTGATTGCCCGCTACCATGGGGCCATGGGCATCTATGGCGCCGCCACTTGCAGGCACCCCGTTAACCGTTGGTGTACCGGGTTTTGTATCGTAGGACCAGAGTACCCTGCCATCGGCGGCGGCCACCGCTTCGATAACACCATCCAGGGCACCGGCAAACACCAGGTCAGGTGTTGCGGTGATTGCGGCAGAAAAGCCGGGGCTGCAATGGCGTCCCTCGCAGGTGGGCTTGCGCAGATACTCCCAGATGACATCTCCAGTGGCGGCACTGAGGGCAAACATCCCTGGCTTTGCTTCACCCTCCCCGCTCATGGCTGCAATGTCGCTGATGGGTACAAACACAACACCAGTATTCTCGTTGGCGGCAATACCCCAGTGAATACCACCCAGTGCACCACCGCGACCGAGTCGCCTGCTCCATACCACCGCTCCGGTATCAGGGTTCATAGCATGCACATCGCCGGATTTCTGCCCCGCAATGAGGATGTCATCCCCGTTTTTTGTCCTGACCAGGACGGGCGGAGCGCCGAAGTCCAGATCCGGTCCCATTGGTTCCGGGCAGTTTGGACTAATGGGCATGCCGCACGAAATGTTGTAGGCATCGTTGGCGGTAAACTGGCGAATCCACTTTGTCGCCCCTGTACTGGCATCCAGGGCAATAATTGCGTCACTGGTTGCCGTTGTTGGATGGGAATAATTCTGCCCGCTGCCAAAGTACACGGTGTTACGGGCAGGGTCGTACATGGGAGCACCCCACACGGGTGCACCACTTGGGCCGTATTCCTCGATAAACAGCAGGCGGCGCCCGGTGATCCTGGGCTCCTCGGCGATGGTTGGTGTATACCACAGCTTTTCACCGGTCTCCCGATCAAGTGCTGCCATACCGCCACTGGTAGTACAGCAGCCGTAGAGCGGATTCAGGGTCAGCCCAATCTCCAGCGATGACAGGGGAACAAAAATGCCGTTGTCAGCAATCAGGGGGGTACCGGAATAGAAGGGTACGGCTTCATCGGTAAGGTGTGTATGCCAGACCGGTGCCCCGTTGTCAGCACGAATGGCGTAAACCCCTTTGGTGCGGTCGGTAAACAGCAGCAACAGGCCGCGCGGGGACGGCAGGGGCAAAATTGCGCTGGCGATCTCACCCTCGTGCGCGCTGATCCACCGGACACAACCGGAGTTTCTGTCCAGCGCAACAATGCCGACGTTGGTATCACCAACAAAAATGGTATCGCGCGTAACAAGTGGCATCGACCTGGGTTTGGTGTTGGCGTAGGCATAGGTCCAGGCCAGCGCCAGATCTGACACGTTGCCCGCGTTGATTTCCGTCTGTTGCTGGAGCCTGTGATTGTGGGCATTGAAGCCCCAGCCATCAGAATAGATCCCATCCACATTCGGTGTGGTGACATCACAACTGGCAGCAACTGCTGGTTGGGCCATAACCAGCAGTGTCAGTACAGCCAGGCATACTCTTGCCGTGTGCATCAGCTTTATTCCCCATCTCCCTCGAACGCAGTCTAGCGCCAATTGCCAGCGCGCGGAAACAGCGGCAGGCAGCAACTGCCAAAACATCGAAGGAACTTGGTAGGATACGGCAGCCATTACTATCCCGGAGATTGCCCTTGCGCCTTGTCTACCTTCTTATTGTCAGCCTCCTGCCGCTGCTCGCTCATGCCGAGTTGTCACCAATTGAACGCCAGATTGCCGCATACGCACGCGATAGCAAAGAGGACGCCATCCGCCTGCTTGAAGAAGTGGTCAACATCAACAGCGGGACCATGAACCACGCCGGGGTCAAGGCTGTGGGTGATGTGTTTGCGCGAGAGCTTGAAGCCCTCGAACTGAGTACTCGCTGGCATGACATGAGTGAGGTAAATCGGGCTGGCCATCTGTTCGCTGAAAACGATGGCGGCGGAACCTGCCAGTTGCTGATTGGCCATCTGGATACCGTGTTTGAACCACAAAGCGAATTTCAGCAGTTTCAGCGCGACGGTGACCTGGCAACTGGTCCCGGCGTTAACGATATGAAAGGGGGTAATGTGGTGATCGTATTTGCGCTGAAGGCCCTGCTGAAAGCAGGTGTGCTGAATGACGGCAAATATATTGTTGCTTTGATTGGTGACGAGGAAAAGTCAGGTAGCCCCAAGTCCATCAGTCGCAGGCATCTTGTTGATGCCGCGCGCCAGTGTGATATTGCGCTGGGTTTTGAGATAGCCACTTCGCTGAACGCGGCAACCGTGGCGCGCCGGGGGTCCAGCGGCTGGCGCCTTGATGTTACGGGGCGCCAGGCTCACTCCGCGGGAATTTTCAGTGAGGATGTTGGGGCGGGCGCCGTCTTTGAAGCAGCGCGAATTCTCAGCCGGTTCTACCAGGAAGTCAGGGGTGAAGAGTATCTGACCTTCAATCCGGGCATCATTATTGGTGGTACAGAGGTAAGTTACGATCCGGAGATAAACGCGGGCAGCGTGTCTGGCAAGACCAATATCGTGGCCAGGGACCTGGTGGTTCATGGCGGCCTGCGCACCATTTCCCCCCGGCAGGAAACTGAAGCGAGGGAAAAGATGCGGGCAATTGCGGAGTCAGACAACTTGCCGGGGACCAGCGCCAGCATCGAGTTTTTTGAGGGATATCCCGCGATGCCACCAACGCCTGGGAACATGGCGCTGCTGTCGGTGCTGAGTGGCGTGAGTGAAGACCTGGGTTACGGCGAGGTGACAGCTTATGATCCGGGCAAACGCGGCGCGGCGGATGTTTCGTTTGTGGCCGAGTACGTTGATGTCATTGACGGTATTGGGGCTGAGGGTAATGGCGCACATGCACCCGGCGAGAGTATTGACCTGTCGACGCTGCCGATGTTGATCGAGCGCGCCGCGATACTCATGTATCGCCTCTCCATCCAGTAGCCGGGGCAGTTGACGTGACCGATTCCTACTTCCTTTCCGAAGGCGGACGCTACCGGCCGACCGCGGCCTGTCGGGGCCCCTGGGACCCCAACTCGCTAAGTGGTAGTGTGATTGTCACTCTGCTCGCGTTTGAGATTGAGCAGGCATTTGATACCAGCGTTTACATGCCGGCCCGGCTGACGGTTGATATGTATCGCCTCCCTGACTTCTCTCCCATTGAAGTCAGGACCCGGATAGTTCGTGACGGCTATCGCATCAAGGTGATTGATGCGGAGTTCTTCTCGGGTAACGTCAGCATGGCGCGGGCCAGTTGCCAGCTTCTGCGTCGAACCAGTAACGCGGAAGTCAGGGTCTGGCAGCCCGAACCCTGGGACGTACCGGCACCAGAGGATCTGGCGACGGCAGAAACGGGCTTTGGTAACAAGCAGCGGCGGGTTATTGCGGGTGATATGAACCAGTATGGCCAGAAGCGGATGTGGCTCAAGGGAGCACATGACGTTGTTGCCGGTGTACCCCTGACCCCCTGGATGCGGGCTGCACTGGTTGCTGACCTGACCAACCCCTGGGCAAATTCCGGAGAAGGCGGACTCGGCTACATCAATTCAGATGTCACGCTCTACCTGCACCGGTTGCCGCTTGGGGAATGGCTCGGGCTTGATGTCGTCAACCACCATGCAACAGACGGCGTGGCCATTGGGGAATGCTGGCTGTATGACCAGCAGGGACTGATTGGC
This sequence comes from Pseudomonadota bacterium, assembly GCA_047947185.1. Taxonomy (GTDB): domain Bacteria; phylum Pseudomonadota; class Gammaproteobacteria; order Pseudomonadales; family Azotimanducaceae; genus JANQJA01. The sequence continues at coordinate 2,498,784 of CP170502.1, read as the reverse complement.
AGTAGTTCAGTCACCGGGCTCGCGCAGCAGAAAAGACCTGTCAGCGGCCGGGCTAACTGACTATTCTGCGGTGCCGGACTGGGACTGGATGTAGTTCTGCAAACCAACTTTTTCGATCATTGCCAGTTGTGTCTCAATCCAGTCGACATGCTCTTCTTCTGACTTGAGGATGTCGTCGAACAGTTGCCGGGTGACAAAGTCCTTGTGCTGCTCACAGAAGGCGATGGCCTCACGCAAGAGCGGCAGTGCCACCTTCTCCTGTTCCAGGTCACATTGCAGCATCTCGGGGACAGTTTCACCAATAAACAGCTTGTCCAGATCCTGCAGGTTTGGCAAACCTTCAAGGAACAGGATGCGTTCCATGATCCAGTCAGCATGCTCCATTTCCTCGATGGATTCTTTTTTCTCCTTCTCCGCCAGGGCTTTGATGCCCCAGTCTTCATAGATCTTGGCGTGCAGGAAATACTGGTTAATGGCTGTCAGTTCGTTCTTCAGAACGCGGTTAAGGTAGTCGATAATTTCGGGGTGTTGGGGTTTCATGCTGTTGCCTTGTCGTTGTGGACAACCGAAGCGGGTTGTCACGGGTTCATGGTTGCTATGTTAAGTCGTGAGCCCGCCTGCCCGCAAATCGTTTACCCCGAACACAATTACGAATCATTCCTATTTACATTTAGAAAGGGTGGGAGTAGCATGAGTTCATGATCGTCTGTGTCTGCAAACGTGTTAATTCTTCCCAGATCAGGGACGCCGTGGAAAAGGGCGCCGTTGATGTGAGTGCCGTGTCCCGCAAACTGGGGCTTGGGACAGGTTGTGGACGCTGCGTTGAATTTGCCGAGCGCATGATAGACGAGGAAAAGCGCGCACTGGGTTACGCTGTCGACCTTGCCTGACCGCGACATGGCCCGAGGCCGCTGCTCACGCCTGGTTGGCCACTGACGCCCTGGGGCTGGGCCCCACACCCGAAATACCCTTTTCACAAAGCACTGCATACTCTTCTGCGCCCAAGCCGGCAAGCGTCTCCAGCACGCTCCTGGAATGTTCACCCTGCAGCGGGGCGTGGCTGAATGGCCCCAGGACTGATTGGCTGAAAGATGCCGCAAGCACCGACTGCCATGCATCTCCGGCTTCCGGGTGAGTGATTTTCTGCATATGGCCCCGGGCGCGTAGCGCCGGGTCTTCTGCCACCTCCGCAGGAGTCAAAACAGCAGCAGCGGGGACGCCAGCGCTGGCGAGCCTCGCCGCGAGATCGTGCTTGTCCTGGGCAGCGGTCTTTTGCCCAACCAGTTTCTCAAGATCAGCCTCTGCGGCCTTGCGCTCGGCCTGGGTTGCGAAAGGGCGCGGGTCGATACCCAGGGTATCCGCAATGATCTGCCACTGGGCGTCAGTTTCAGCGGCAATGGCAATCCAGGCGTCATCACCGGCGGCGGGGAATATACCGTGCGGTGCAAAGGTTGAATGTGTGTTTCCGAGTGGGCCGCGGACATGTCCGGTCAGTTCATATTCAAGCCAGGCATCACCCACGAAGGTAAAGTTGGCCTCCTGCATGGATAAATCGATGTACTGTCCCTGACCCGTTCGGTCGCGGTGCAGGAGCGCAAGCTGGATTGCCGAGAAGCCGCACAGGCCGGCCACCGGGTCAGGGTACATCTGGCCGGAATTGAGCGGGTGTTCATCCTTGTAACCGAGCAGCGCAGACATACCGGATGAAGGTTCAATTGTGCCGCCAATCCCTGGTACATGGGCCCAGGGACCGGTAGCACCATAGGCAGACAGGCTTGCCATGACCAGGTCCGGCTTGATGGCCTTGAGTGTCTCATAATCAATACCGAGGTTTTTCATGACCCGGGGCGAAAAGTTCTCGGCGACAAAATCGACGCTGGACACCATCCTCCTGAACAGCAGAGCAGCCCCGGGTTCAGACAGGTCAAGGGTAATGCACTGTTTGTTGAGGTTGACCGAGTTATAGAGCGGGCTGCAATTCCAGGCATGTTGTGCCGTTTCGCGTGCCTGCAGATTTTTGGGGATCGGGTTCTGGTAGGTGCCGCGCCAGGAATCCAGCCGGGAACGGGTCTCCAACTGGATTACCTCAGCACCCAGCAACGCCAGCAGTTCCGTCGCGTAGGTGCCTGCCCAGGCCTGGGTCAGCACAAGCCCGCGAAAGCCGGCAAGCGGACCCTGACCGGCTGCGCCGGCGCGAACCGGCCGGGTTGGGGTAGGTCCGGGACCGGCAAATCTGTCAACCCTGGTCGTGCCAAACTCGGGCGTCACAAACTGGCTCACCCCCATGGCGGCAATTGGGCCGGGGTAGCTGACCCCCTCATTGTTGCGACGGAAAAACTGCCGTCCCCGGAATTGTGGGTTGTCTGCGAGTTCGTCCATCCGCAGGACGGGCCCTGCGATCACCCGCTGGGCGCCCAGTGCATCAAACAGGTCCATGCGGTTCCAGGATTGCATGGCTTCACCGACACGGCTGACAAACCGGTCCTTAAACTTGTGGCGGAGGCCTGGTTGCTGCAACTCCGGATCGGCAGCAAGATCCGGCAGGCCAAGTACTTCCATGGCCTTGATCCAGAAGGCGGGTCGGGAAATTGTCAGGGCAAACCAGCCATCCTTGACGGGGATTGGTCCCTCGTTGACGTCAACGGCGGGCTTGCGCCCCAGGTTCACACCGGAATACTGGTAGCGCAGGGGAGCCGGTGCAGCGGTTGACACCAGTACCTCCCGTTCGCTGATATCAATCACCTGCCCGGGTGCAGCCGTTGCGAGCTTTTCGATCAGGCAGCCCAACAGTACACCAAAAGCAAAGGTACCGGCCTGGTAGGAGGCCTGGTAACCACTGCTTTTCAAGGGAAGTCTCCCTTCAAGTCCGTTGACATGTGCCCAACTGGAAGCTGCGCAGGCGGTCAGGTCGTTGCCGGGATAAGCCGCCTGTTCACCAGTAATGCCATAGGGCGTGATGGCGCAGACGAGCGCTGATTCGTTCAGCGCGAGCAGTTTTCCCGGGCCATACCGGGCGCTGGCCAGGTCGCTGGTGATCACTATGTCAGCCTGCCTGATGAGCGGCTCAACATCTTCGGGGCTTGCGAGTTTGCGACTGGCAAGGAAATATCGCGCGGCGATGGACGTGCCGCCCTGGTCAAAAGGTGCCTGGGACCTGAGCGGGTGCCCGGCATCATCTTCGACGCCAATAACCTCAGCACCAAAATCTGCCAGCAGCCGCCCGCACCAGGCAGTGGCCGGCCGGTTTCCCAGGTCCAGCACACGGATGCCGGAAAGTGTCAATGCAGATGCCATCCAGACTTCCTCATCAGCGCAGGTCCTCCAATGATACTATTAGCCGGTATTCATTCACACGGTGTGCGGCGATGGCAGGACTTTCCGTTCGGCAGTTGCTCTGGCTCCTGACATTTTTCCTGGTGTTGGTGTGGTCCGGCATAGGGCCGAAAGACTACCTGACCTGGGCGCTGGAGGTTGCGCCGGCTGTGATCGGGCTGATCCTCATTGCCCTGACCCGGCGCCGGTTTCCCCTGACGCCGCTGCTTTACGGGCTAATCCTGGTGCATTGTGTAATCCTGATGGTTGGCGGCCACTACACTTATGCCGAGGTGCCGCTGTTTGACTGGATTGCCGAGGTCTTTGACCAGGGGCGCAACAATTACGACAAGGTAGGTCACTTTGCCCAGGGGTTTGTGCCCGTCATCCTGGCGCGTGAGTTACTGATCCGGCTTGCGGTGGTGAATGGCAGAGGCTGGATGCATTTTCTCGCAATCAGTTGCTGTCTGGCCTTCAGCGCATTTTATGAATTGATCGAGTGGCTTGTTGCAATTTTGTCGGACGAGGCAGCCGATGCCTTCCTCGGCACCCAGGGGTATGTCTGGGACACACAGTCGGATATGGCATTTGCCCTGATTGGCGCAATTGCCGGCGTGCTCCTGCTGGCCCGCCTGCATGATCAACAGCTGGACAACCTGGCGAGGCAGGCCGGCTAACCCCTGACCCAGCGGTCTGGCACGGAAGAGAGTTATGATTGAATATGCCTGGCACGATTTTGTTGGCAACATTGGCGTGGTACTGATCCTGGTGGCCTATTTTGGCATCCAGTCCGGGAGAATGTTGCCCAGCGACCTGCGCTTTTCCCTGATGAACGGGGCAGGGGCGCTCCTGATCATGGTCTCCCTTTACCACAACTTCAACCTTTCCTCTTTCATCATCGAATGTGTGTGGTTGTCGATCAGCGTGTACGGACTGGTTAAACGCGCCTATTCATGAAGCGACACTTTCTGCAATCAGTTAACAGCGTACTGAGGCCGCGCGGCCATGTCTTTTTTGGCTGGTATATTGTCGGCGCAGCAGGCGGTATCCAGATGCTGTCCGGGCTCTTGTGGATGCAATCCTACGGCGCTTATGTTGTGTTGCTGCAACAGGAGTTTGGCTGGAGCAAAGCGCTGGTTGCCGGTGCCTTTGCCCTGACGAGAATTGAAAGCGGCATTCTCGGGCCGCTGCAGGGTTGGCTGGTTGACCGGTACGGACCGCGCGCAATCCTGCGTATTGGCATTCTGGTTTTTGGCGCGGGTTTTATCCTCTTCAGCCAGATCCAGTCGCTACTGGGTTTTTACCTGACCTTTGCGCTGATAGCGGTAGGCTCATCGCTGGGTGGTTTCGCCACGGTGATGGTGTCACTGGTGAACTGGTTCAGTCGACACCGTGCCAAGGCAGTTGCCATCTCCCAACTGGGCTATTCGTTTGGTGGTCTGTGTGTGCCGATTATCATCCTTTGCCTGGAGGCGTTCGGATGGCGCACCACCGCGTTCCTGTCTGGGTTGGTTGTGCTGGTTGTCGGGCTGCCCCTGGTCCAGGTGGTTCGCCACCGCCCCAGTGAAATTGGCGAACTTGCGGATGGGGGCAATGGCAGCCACGCCGAAGGTTCAGCCACTGTCGAATTTGACAACAGCCGCGACTTTACTGCCCGGGAAGCCATGCGCACGCGAGCCTTCTGGCTGATTTCGGTTGGCCATGCAGCGGCACTGCTGGTTGTCTCTGCGGTGATGGTCCATCTGGTGCCACACCTGACAGAAGGTCTTGGTTATTCACTGCCGCAGGCAGGACTGGTTGTGGCATTGATGACGGCATTCCAGATGGTGGGCCAGCTGGGTGGCGGCTACCTGGGTGACCGGCTGAACAAACAGTGGATCTGTATTGCCTGTATGGTTGCCCATACGCTGGGACTGCTGCTGGTGGCCTATGGCAGTCACATAACAATGGTACTCCTGTTTGCCATGCTGCATGGACTTGCCTGGGGAACCAGGGGTCCTTTGATGGTGGCACTGCGGGCAGATTATTTTGGTGCGTCCTCTTTTGGCACCATCATGGGTTTTTCGTCCCTTATTGTCATGTTGGGTATGTCGACCGGGCCAGTCCTGGCGGGTTATATGGCTGACCTTTACGGCAACTACGAGTTTGGTTTTACAGTGCTGGCCGCCGGCGCATTTCTCGGTTCCTTCTGCTTTCTTGCGGCGTCACCACCACCGCCGCCTGCAAGACCAGTGAAGCCTGTCTGAGGCTGTGCGCCCCCCTCAGTGTTACCGTCAGAGCCTGATGCCAAAGTATTGGTAGAAACGTTCGTTGTACTCATCGTCGGTGAGGTCTGCGCCCATTGAGATCCAGTCTTCGTCGCTGATTGCAGGCCGCCCCTGGATAACGCCCCGGGCATCCTCACCAACGGGCCAGCGCAGCCTGTAGTTTGGAGACTCAACCGCCTCGAAAATTGTCTGGGCCACCGCTTCGGGGGCGACAGCAGCCGCAAAACCAGCGGCAAACAGTTTGCCGTTGCGGCGCATGATTGGTTGATAGGGTGATGTCTTGTCGTAGCGGGTGGCTTCTGCTGAATTCTCAAAGATGTTGGTCATGATGACGCCGGGTTCCACGTTGATCACCCGGACATTAAAACGGTAGAGTTCATGGGCCAGCGCCTCGCCGGCACATTCCAGGGCAAATTTTGAGGCCGAATAAGCAATCTGGTTGGGGCTGGCCAGTCTGCCGGCCAGTGAGGTGATGTTTACGATGGTGCCCTGGCGGCGTTCGCGCATTCCGGGTATCACTTTCTGGATGCAGTTGATTGCACCAAAATAGTTGGTGTCGAACATGGCCCTGTGTTCGGCTTCGGGAGTGAGTTCCAGGGGCGTGGCACCGCCGATACCCGCGTTGTTGACCAGCACATCCAGCGGCCCATGGTCATCTACTGTTGCAAAAGCCAAATCGATTGATGCATTTGAAGTGACATCCAGTGGTATGGGCAGGATATCAAGTCCCTTTGCTGCCGCCTCTTTCAGGGGGCCCGCCCGCTCCAGGTTCCGCAGCCCGGCATAAACCCTGTAGCCCTGCTCTGCAAAGTGAATGGATGTGGCCAGGCCAATGCCGGTGCTGGTACCAGTAATGAGTGCTGTGGGCAAAGTCAGACTTCCGGTTTAGTGATGGACCCGGGATGATGCGGGTAATTGAAGGCAACCGCAATCCGCCCGGAACACTTCTCCTGGAACAACTTTAGGTCTGTTCCCGGCACAGGTGGACTAACACTGGCGAATCTCAAACAGTTGGCTACTGTCGCAGGCAAGACCGCCGGGCTCTGCTTCCCTGAGTATTGAGCGTGTCCTGGTCTGATTGCCAAAGAAGTTGCAGGCCTCCCAGGGCGACCAGTCGGAGTACTGGCAATCCAGGTCTGCCTGAGGTGCCGGACTTTGTTCCATCGAAATCATGCCCAGGCCAACAGGCAGGCTCAGGTTGGCAGGACCGCCTGTGTAGTGGCCGCTACCCGAATAAGTGCCAAATGACAGGCCAAGGACAGCCAGTGAACCCGAATAGGTTCCCTTTTCGGAAATTTTGCAGGACAGCTTGTAGGCGTCAGTTTCGATTTTTGTCGGCAGTCCGGGCGCTGCAGTGCACTCTTCGAGCGCAAGCGTTGTGTTGTTGGCATCCACAATTTCCAGTTCAGCGGACGCTGCGCCGAAAGCGTCAAGCGGGGCGTTCTTTACTGTCAGCATGGCGCTTACCGAGAGTCCGCGAAATGCGGTTTCTACGGTGGTCATCCTGAATTCGACCCGAGGTTCGGCGAGCCTGCGCGCACGTTCCGCCTGTTTGCGTTCGCGTTCTGCCCTGCGTTCCCGGGCGGCCTGCTCGCGCGCTGCTCTCGATTCCTCTCGCTGCTTCCTGGCTGCCTCCTGTTTCTGGTGTTTTGTTGAAACTTCGACCGGTTTTGCCTTGTCCTGGGCCTGGGCAGGCGCGGTCAGTCCAAGACCGGTGGCGACAAGGAGTAAAATGACAACAACAGGCTTTTTCATATATTTCACCCACGCTGAGATGATTGATGACATCGTCAACGGTAGGAGAAGTTGTCAATTCCGGGTGAGGTGAACAGATGAAAGGGGCGTTTTCTGGTACTGGTGACAGTTGACTTGCAGGTTTTGTGAAGCAGGTCTCACCAGTTGGGTTGCCTGGTACCCTGGCGGTTGGCTCAACGCCCTGGCGTGCAGCTTGCTGCCTTCGGCTGGGTCTGTATGACCAGTGCCACGCCGGTTAAACTGCTGCAGAACGTTTATGGTGATGCGCCCGTGATTTTATTACTCATCCTGCTTGTCCTGCTGTCTTCACCCCTGGCCGCGGCGGAAAGTGTTTCCCGCATTGCGTTTGGTTCCTGTGTGGATCAGTCGAAACCACAGCCCGTCTGGCAGGGTGTGCTTGCCGGCAAACCGGATTTGCTGGTTCTGCTGGGAGACAATGTGTATGCCGATACGGCCTCCCGGGTCCAGTTGCAGGCAGCCTATGACCAACTCGCTGCGAACCCTGGCTTCAGCAGGGTGCGTAAGGCGATGCCGATTGAAGCGATCTGGGATGATCATGACTATGGCGAGAATGATGGTGGTGCAGACTTTCCGGGCCGGGAAGTCTCCCAACAGGTGTTCCTCGATTTTTTTCATGAACCGCAGGATTCGGTGCGCCGGGCTACAGAAGGCATTTATGTTGCGCGCGAGTTGGGTCCGCCTGATCAACGCATCCAGTTGATCCTGTTGGACACACGCTCTTTCAAAAGTCCCTGGACGCGGTCTCTCAATCCGCTTAAACGCTACAGGCCCGACGCTGATCCGGCATTGACCATGTTGGGTGAAGCACAGTGGGCCTGGCTGGAAAGTGAGCTCCGTAAGCCGGCAAAGCTGCGTTTGATTGCCAGCGGCATACAGGTGATCAATGATGAACATGGCTATGAAACCTGGGGGCACTTCCCGGCGGAGCGCCAGCGGCTGTTTGACCTGATTCGAAGGACCCGGGCCAACGGTGTTCTGCTGTTTTCGGGTGACAGGCATTTTGCGGAAATTGCCGAACTTGATGCCGGTATCGGGTATCCCCTGCTCGAGATGACCGCAAGCGGCATGACCCACAGTTGGGAGGATGGACCATCGGCCCCACACAGCCACCAGTTGGCTGCTTACGGGGGCATTAACTTTGGGCTCCTGACCGTTGACTGGACAGCATCCGACCCCCTGGTTTCCCTTGGTATCCATGACGTCACGGGGCAGCAGATGACCAGCGTGGTGCGCCGGCTGAGCCAACTCGCTGTGCCTGACCAGGCCAGTGAGATTCTGCTAGAATCCAGTTTTCAGCAGATATTCGTGCGGCGGGATGCGGCCGGATAAAACCCTGCTCAGGCTGAATTCTTGAGGCGCCCATGCAGACCAGGCATCAATACTTGAAGGAGATGGGTATCGACGTCTGGCTGCTACGTGACGGGTTCGCTGCGGGCGGTGATGAAGCTGGCAGCGGGAATGACGCAGCCAAGACAAAGTCACCTGCGGCGCCACAGTCAGTGCCCTTACCCGCTGTGTCACACCCGGGTTTTACCGGTGCATCCAGCGCGAGAACGGCAGCTACCCACCCAGCAGCACCAGGGCAAGTGCCGCCACGATTTAATCTCTGCTTTTGTCACTATGAGCGGCTCAGCCTCTGCTTCTCCCTGCCAGAAGCCGCCGGGGGACTTGATGCCGGATTGCGGCGGTTCAGTGACGACATCGCCCTTGCACTGGGCATTTCTGCTGCCCCCAGAATCAGCGCGCTCAGTTGGCCAATGGTTGATGCGCCGCACCTTGACCAGTCAGAACAGGCTGCTGGCGCTGTTATCAGGCAGCGGATGCAGCAGGCGGGTGATATCCATCTGCTCTTTGGCGCGACAGTAGAGCGGTGGGTCGGGTCCTACTGCCAGGGGCAGCAGGTGTTACTTGAGGACATTGCAACCTACCTGGCCAAGCCACAGGAAAAGCGGTCACTGTGGCAGGCAATCAGGGGTTTGCGCGCAATGCCTGCAGTTTCATGAGCCGGCAGTTAAACGGTCAGGCAGATGGAGGGCAATCATGAGCGCAGTAAGCCTCGACTATGATCTCATGCGAATGCAGGCGGCCGACCTGTCCACGGTGATGAAAAATGAACGGCTGGCTTACGCTTATCCCTGGACAGAAGGGATATTTGCTGACTGTCTCAAGTCGGGGCATGAATGCTGGTTGTTTGTGCTTGAAGGCAGGAATATCGGGCATAGCGTGCTTTCGGTGGGTGCAGGTGAATCCCACCTGTTGAATGTCTGTATCAATCCGGACCACCAGGGGCAGGGCTACGGCCGGATCCTGGTTGAGCATATGCTGGCCAGGGCACGTTACCGGCATGCCAGTTGTGTTTTCCTTGAAGTGCGGCCTTCCAATACGCCTGCATGCCAGCTATACCAGAATCTTGGCTTTAATGAAGTCGGCGTGCGCCGGGACTACTATCCTGCCGACGGCGGCCGCGAGGACGCACTGGTTTTTGCCAAAGAATTCCTCTGACCAGACCCGGACAGGAACCCGCTATCCCGCTATAATGCGCGGCCTCTGCGTCAGCTGACTCTGCCATTATTCATGTCCATCAATTCTGAAGTCGACAAGCGCCGCACCTTTGCGATCATTTCGCACCCGGATGCCGGCAAGACGACCATTACCGAAAAACTGTTGCTTTACGGGAAAGCGATCCAGTTGGCGGGCACCGTCAAGTCAAAAAAGTCGGATCGGTATGCTACATCCGACTGGATGGAACTGGAGAAGCAGCGCGGCATCTCGGTAACAACCTCTGTCATGCAGTTCCCGTACCGGGACCGGATTGTCAATCTGCTCGATACGCCGGGTCACGAGGATTTTTCCGAGGATACCTATAGGACGTTAACAGCGGTGGACTCCGTGCTGATGGTCATTGACGGTGCCAAGGGTGTCGAGGAGCGTACCATCAAGCTGATGGACGTTTGTCGCCTGCGTGATACACCAATTTTGACGTTTATCAACAAGCTCGACCGGGAAGTGCGCGACCCGATAGAGGTGTTGGATGAAATTGAGGACGTGCTGCAAATCAAGTGCGCGCCAATCACCTGGCCTATTGGTATGGGTAACCACTTCCGGGGTATCTACGACCTGTACAGGGATGAAATCCACCTGTTCCAGCCCGGCAAAGGGGAAGTGCTTGCTGACGTCCCGGTGATCAGGGGACTTGCCTCGGACGAGGCTCTTGCCCTGCTCGGCAAGCAGCGGGATGAACTGGTGGAGGAGATTGAGCTCATAAAGGCGGCAAGCCATGAGTTTGACCTCGACGAATATCGTGCCGGTCAGATGACGCCAGTTTACTTTGGCACGGCGCTCAAGAATTTTGGTGTGATGGAAATGCTGGACGGTTTTGTGGAATACGCCCCAGCGCCGCTGGCCCGGGAATCCAATCATCGCCTGGTCGATGCCCGGGAAGAGAGTTTTTCCGGCTTTGTTTTCAAGATCCAGGCAAACATGGATCCCAGGCACCGCGATCGCGTGGCTTTTATGCGGGTCTGCTCCGGCAGGTTTGAGCAGGGCATGAAGATGCATCAGGTTCGGTTGAACAAGGATGTACGCATCAGCGATGCGGTCACTTTCCTTGCGGGCGAGCGATCGCAGGCTGAAGTTGCCTACCCGGGCGACATTATCGGTTTGCACAACCACGGCACCATCCAGATTGGCGATACATTTACCGACGGGGAGAACTTTCGTTACCTTGGAGTACCACATTTTGCGCCGGAAATGTTTCGCCGGGTTCAGCTACGGGATCCGCTGAAAAGCAAGCAGCTTCGCCAGGGGTTGACCCAGTTGTCCGAGGAGGGCGCAACCCAGGTGTTTATGCCGCTTGCCAGCAACGACCTGATTCTGGGGGCCGTGGGTGTGCTGCAGTTTGATGTGGTGGCATTCCGCCTGAAAGACGAATACAAGGTTGACTGTGGTTATGAAGGTGTGAGTGTCTACACCGCCCGCTGGATCGAGTGTGACGATCCGAAGATACTGGCAGATTTCAGGCGCAAGGCCGAAGCCAACCTGGCGCTGGATGGCGCCGGGCATCTCACTTACCTGGCCCCAACGCGAGTCAATCTTGCCCTGACGGAAGAACGCTGGCCTAAAATCAGGTTCCGTTCAACCCGGGAAATTGAGTAGCAAGGATTCCTGGTGCAGGTGCGGCGCACCTGTCGACAGACCCTGGCGACCTGAGGTCAGGTCATGTCCTCATAAGGGTTGGGAACGCGCAGGTCAATTTGCCGGGGCTGGCCGGGAATGGTGATACTTTCCGCGCTGAGCACAAGCTGTTCTCCCTCAACGACGCCAATCCCGAAGTTGTAGATCAGCGTGTTCTTGCCTGCTGTCACCTCGCGGTCATATTGCGCCGTGTTCTCGCGAACGGACTCATTGCGCTGTCTGTGCTGGTCCATGGCAGCTGATCCGTGCTTCTTTTTCAGCATGCGCAGCGTGACAGCCGGCGATAGTATAGCGGCGGTTGCGTTGTTGCCGCCAAACCCTTTTGAATTGACAAATACTGCGTCCATGGCATCGGGTGCCATTTCACGATGGTCAAGCAGAATATCAAGGTGATCGTGATGGACGTCGTCGGCAATCCTTGAGATGGTCTTGACGCCCGGAATAATACCGTCCTGCCACACGCCGAGGGAGGCTACAATCTGGTCGCCAGCCGCGGTGGCAAGGGAATGGCCCAGATATGCCTTGATGGCAGCAACGGGCCAGTGGTTGATGCCAAAACTCCGGGCCATTTCATTGAAGATGTGAGACTCGGTAACACGGTTCTGCGGTGTACCCGTGCCATGCGCCTGCACATAGGTCCGGTGCCGCACTGCCTCGTCCCCGAGAATGGTGCGAATAACGCCAAGTGCTTTTCCCATGGTGACGTAGTTGCCGATGCCGGGCCCGGGAATAGACTTTTTGAACCCGTCCGCGTTGATGAACACGTCAGCGACCGCGCCGTAAATATTGGCGCCCAGTTCCAGGGCCAGTTCATCGTCCATCAGAACCAGAAACTGTGCTCCCTCGGCGAGGGTAAAGCCGCAGTTGTCCGAGAAGGGCCGGCAGGCACGTCGATGGTCTGTTTCGCCGTCGTTCCTGCCGTCCAGTTTGTTCAGCGCTTCGTCTTCCGCCAGCGCGCCCATGGTCCGGTATCCCTCGATCACTTCAGGGGTAATGGGTGCCTCGCTGGCGCCAACCATCACGGCGCGGAACTTGCCCGAACGAATGTCTTCAATACCCTGGCGCAGGTTGTAGAGGAAGGTTGCGCAGGCCCCAATATTTGCGCCGGTGCTGCCAACGCTGCCCAGGATGTAGGCATTGATAAAATCTGCCGTCATTTCAGCCAGGCTGAGGGCACAGTTCTTGGAACTGACTCGCTTGCCCATCAGGCTGGCCTGCAGCATGCCACCGGCACCATTGGTATCCAGTTGGCCCATGGCACTGCTGGCATAAACGGCAATCTGGTCGGCGGGTACCCTGGCACGAACCTCGTCCCAGTTGATGCCCATTGAATTGATGGCATCAGACGCCCCGTACACGGTGAGCTGCAGCCCCCGGGGGTGGTTACGGGATTGATACAGGGTCTCGGGGTCAAAGCCAGTCGGCAGTTGCCCGGCGGAATTGACTCTTGATGTTCGCGAATCAGGGAACAGAATATCGAGGTCGCTTGTGACTGTGACGCGTATCCGGCCGCCTTCGACCGTTTCAATGGCCCAGGAGGAGGGCACTCTTTCAGGCAACTGGTTTCTCTTGATGGTAAAGCTGATGGGTTCGCCGCTGGCTGATTCAAGCTGGGCTGTGCGGTGCACCAGAATTGACGCGGGATCAAACAGGTTTTTTTCGATCTTGCGAATCAGCGTGTGATCTAGAATGAACTGCTTTTGCGCTGCAGAAAGCGGGCTGCTGCCGTTAATGTTCATCAGGCTGGCAAGGGCGGCATAGGTGGCGTCTGCGCGCGCTTCATCAAGCCGGTCCAGAACCAGTCGTCGGTACCCGTGATGACCAGAGCTGCGACCGGCGGGATTGATTCCCCCGAAGCTGACGATAACGGGAAGTCGGGACAAAAATCGAACTCCTGAATTAAGGGTCGGGCCATTTATTGCCCGGTGTGATCATTCTACGTTTTCGGCCCGGTCAAAATCCACTCGCCAGCAAAAATACCCGGCCCTTCTGTCAGGTCATTTCAATTGCGACTGCTGTCGCCTCGCCACCACCGATGCACAGCGCAGCAATACCGCGCTGTTTCCCGAGTTTTTTCAGTGCGTACATCAACGAGACGATAATTCGGGAACCGGTAGAGCCGATGGGATGACCCTGGGCGCAGGCACCACCGTGAATATTGACCTTAAGCGGGTCCAGGTCGAGATCCCGTATGGCGGCCATGGTGACCATGGCAAATGCCTCGTTGATTTCAAAGAGGTCCACGTCAGCCAGGTCCCAACCGGTTTTTGCCAGCAGTTTTTCAATGGCGCCAACCGGCGCAATGGTGAATTCTGACGGATGCCGGGAGTTGGTGGCATGTCCCGCAATACGCGCCATGGGTGTGATGTTGTAGTCGCGCAGCGCAGACTCATCAGCCAGCACCAGCGCTGATGCACCATCAGAAATGGAGCTGGAGTTGGCGGCGGTCACCGTACCATCCGGCTTGAATGCGGGGCGCAGGGTTGGGATTTTTTCCAGGTTGGCCGTAAGCGGTTGTTCGTCGTCGACCACGATGGTTTCGCCCCGGCGACCCCGGACGGTGACAGCAACCGTCTCGGGCTTGAGACTGCCGTCGGCAATGGCGGCCTGGGCGCGTGTCAGTGACCGTATGGCAAAATTGTCCATGTCCTGGCGCGTGAACTGGTATTTGTCAGCCATGTCCTGAGCGAAAGAACCCATCAGGCGGCCGGTCTTTGCGTCCTCCAGGCCGTCAGTAAACATGGAATCCTGGACCTCACCATGACCCATGCGAAGCCCGCCACGCGCTTTGGCCAGCAGGTAGGGTGAATTGGTCATGCTTTCCATACCGCCTGACACCATGAGCCTGTTGGTGCCCGCTTTGAGCAGGTCGTGTGCCAGCATGGTCGCTTTCATGCCTGAACCGCATAATTTGTTGATGGTGGTCGCACCACTTTCGACGGGGATGCCGGCATCAATGGCTGCCTGGCGGGCAGGTCCCTGGCGCAGACCGGCTGGCAGCACACAACCCATGATCACCTCGTCGACCAGGCCCGGCTCAAGCCCGGTCCTCGCGATGGCCTCGCGAATGGCCAGACTCCCGAGTTCAACGGCACCCACTTCAGCGAGACACCCCTGGAAGCCACCCATGGGCGTGCGAGCGCCAGCTGTGATAAAAACGTCATTCATAACACGCAGTCCTGTTCAGGCAAATTGGCGGGTCAGCAGGCGCCACTGGCGGCGCTGAAATTCGAGTTCCGCCTCCAGTTGCTGGAGACGGTCGTGCAGTTCAGTATGTTCCCATTTTTCGATCAGTCGCTCCCGGCTGAGTGCCAGTGCGGCCTGCCGGCACTTTGCCCACTCGTTCAGCGTGCTGATGAGCTTTTCGTATTCGGTTTCAATCAGCTCAAGCCACTGCTGAGTGTTGATGGGCTGGAACCGGCTGATCCGTTCAGTGGTCCGTTTGAGCTGCATGGCGACCACGGCCTGCTCAATTCTCTCCGGCGCGACTGTCTTGAGTTGCCAGGCAAGGCGGCAAAGTGATAATCCCCGGATAAGCCACTTGGTGGGGTCAAAGTGGTACCAGCGAATGCCATTTCTATAGTCCCACTGGAAGGTATGGTGAAAGTTGTGATACCCCTCACCGTAGGTGAGGAGCGCAATCAGGCCGTTGTCCCTGGCCGTGCTTTCATCCGAATAGGGTTGCCGGCCAAAAGCATGGGCAAGCGAATTGATAAAAAAGGTAGTGTGATGGCAGACAACAAGCCGCAGCACACCCAGCAGGAGAAATCCGGCAATCATATCGCCGGCAAATGCACCCAACAGGATTGGCAGGCCGATGTTCATGCTCGCTGCCAACACCCAGTAGTGCCGGCTTTGCCACTCAACAATGGGGTCGCGGCGCAGATCCTTGACGTTGTCCGGATCAAAGGCACTTGCCGGATAATCTTTGAGCATCCAGCCAACATGGGAGAAGAGCAGTCCGCGCCGGGCGGAATAGGGATCATGGTCCAGGTCGTCAACAAATCGGTGATGACGTCGATGATTTGAGCACCACTGCAGGATCGAATTCTGTAGCGACAGTGCGCCGCCAAGCGCAAAAAACAGGCGAACCGATGCGTGGGCCTCGTAGGACCTGTGCGACCAGAGTCGGTGATATCCAGCGGTGATGGAGAGACCATTCCAGAGCACCAGCACCGCAAACCAGCCCCACAGGGCCGGTGCAAAACCGTGGCTGATACCATAGGCAGGCACCGCTATCGCGGCAGCCAGGAAGGTTGTCAACAGTATTGCCGCGACATCCCATCTGTTCTTTGGTTTATCCATGTCAGCATCCTATTATCGGCCCCAGGCGAAATCAAGAATCCAGCATTATCAGGACAGGGCAGGAACGGATTTTGGAGGCAGTATCGGGATGGCCTGTGGTATCCTTTCGGCCTCAAATTCTTGATGTATTCAACCGGCAACAGAAGGGTTAACTGATGACCAGCAAAGCAGAAGCAGCATTGGCAGTTTTCAAGTCTTACGAGGGTGAGGAGGAAGGCGTTGGCGACTGGTTCGAAGTTGACCAGGCGCGCATCAATCTCTTTGCCGACGCCACGCTTGATCACCAGTTTATCCACATTGACCCGGAGAAGGCGGCGCAACTGTCTCCCTACAAGGTGACTATCGCTCACGGGTTCCTGACCCTGAGCCTGATTGTGCACCTCGGCGGCAGCATTCCGCCGAAAAAGCCCGAGGCGCTCGACGGTGTGTACATGGGCGTGAATTACGGGCTCGACAAGGTGCGGTTTCCGGCGCCGGTTCCCGTCAATTCAAGAATTCGGGCACGTCACCGGCTGATGGAAGCCGAACTGAAAGGTCCCAACACCATTCAGGTCAAGCGAGAGGTCACGGTGGAACTGGACGGCAGCGACAAGCCGGTCTGTGTGGCCGAGTCCCTGACGCGGTTGATGTACGGCTGAGTCTTCCGCTCAGTTGTGATCAGAGAAGAACCTGTCCAAAAGACACTATCCAAAAAAGGAACAGGCGAGCAATGACAGTCATTACCCGCGATGATCTTGTTCAAAGTGTGCAGGATGCCCTGCAATACATCTCCTATTATCATCCGCCGGATTTTATCAGGGCGCTTGCTGCTGCCCATGAGCGCGAGGAGTCGAAGGCTGCCAAAGATGCCATGGCCCAGATCCTGATCAATTCGCGGATGTGTGCCGAGGGACACAGGCCAATCTGCCAGGATACGGGCATTGTCAATGTGTTCATCAGCGTGGGCATGGATGTGCGCTGGGAGACTGACATGTCGCTGGACGACATGATCAATGAAGGCGTCAGGCGGGCTTACCAGCTGCCGGACAACGTCCTGCGTGCCTCTATCCTGGCTGATCCCGCAGGCAAACGGGTAAACACACGGGACAACACGCCGGCCGTCATTCACACCTCCATTGTGCCTGGTGATAAGGTTGATGTGCACCTGGCTGCCAAAGGTGGGGGCTCGGAAGCCAAATCCAAGCTGGTGATGCTCAATCCAGCAGACAGTATCGTGGACTGGGTGCTGAAGACAGTACCTACCATGGGCGCAGGCTGGTGCCCGCCAGGGATGCTGGGCATTGGCATTGGCGGCACAGCGGAAAAAGCCGCGCTGCTGGCCAAACGTTCCCTGATGGACCCGATTGATATCCATGAACTGCTTGCACGCGGTCCCGCCAATCGCATTGAAGAGTTGCGCCTGGAGATTTTTGACAAGGTCAATTCGCTGGGGATTGGTGCCCAGGGCCTGGGCGGCCTGACGACGGTACTGGACGTCAAGATCAGTGATTACCCGACACACGCGGCCAACCTGCCGGTAGCGATGATTCCAAACTGTGCCGCTACCCGGCATGTGCACTTCGTGCTGGATGGCAGCGGACCCGCTGTCCTCACGCCGCCAGCGCTGGAGGATTGGCCCGAGCTTGTCTGGGATGCAGGGTCAACCGGGCGACGCGTGAATCTTGATACCGTTACTGCGGCGGACGTTGCGTCCTGGAAACCCGGCGAAACGCTGTTGCTTTCCGGGAAAATGCTGACCGGCCGTGACGCTGCCCACAAGCGAATCCGGGATCTGTTTGCCGCCGGAGAAGCGCTGCCTGGGGGTGTCGACCTTAAGGGGCGTTTTATCTACTACGTTGGGCCTGTGGATCCTGTGAGAGAAGAAGTTGTTGGACCGGCGGGTCCCACAACCGCAACCCGCATGGACGGCTTTACGGAGATGATGCTCGAAAAAACCGGTTTACTGGGCATGATCGGCAAGGCTGAACGGGGTCCTGTTGCGGTGGAGGCCATCCGCAAGCATGGGGCGGTATACCTGATGGCCGTGGGCGGCGCGGCATTTCTCGTGTCCAAGGCGATCAGGAAATCGCGCGTTGTGGCTTTTGAGGACCTGGGTATGGAAGCCATCCATGAGTTTGAGGTGGAAGACATGCCGGTTACAGTGGCAGTGGACAGTCAGGGGGAGTCAGTTCACGTAACAGGCCCACAGGTCTGGCAGGCCAGGATTGGCAAATTGCCCGTTGTCATGACAGAAGGTTAGTTGAACCATATTGGTCAGATTATTCTTATTAATCAAATAGTTATAAAGTTCATGCAGGTACCACTCGTTTGAAAGCGGGTGGTGATTAGAGTACATTTATGCGTTTTGAGCCCTCGCTTGACACCCGCAGGCAGGCAGAGCGAATCGTCGCAGCAGAACAAAAAAAGGGAAGAATTGTTTCATGGCCCAAGAATCCGCGTCAGTTGATCAACTGTACCTGCTTGCTGAGAGCCTGGCGCAGGATTTTTCCCTGTTTCCCCGCAAGCAGCCGGCCTCGGTTATCAAGGGACTGCTGACAGAACGCAAGATCGACCAGCGTGTAGAGAAGCTGAAGGGGATGGACGTTGATGCCTACATTGCAGAGACGGTCTCACCCTGTGAAGAAGCCTCCCGGCCTGGTGCGCGAGATGTCATTCGGGCCCTGGATGTGCCTGTCTATCGGGAAGTTGCGCTTGGACCACTCTACGCGGCAGAGCTTGAACTCGACTTTGGTGAGGGACTGCGCCGTGTCGGGTTTATCACCCAGGATCGTGCCCATGCCTCGGGTGTCTGGGGCCCGGAGCACCACGAACGTGCGGCGCAACTGGCAAGCGAATATGCCATCCGCTCCATGCCGATAGTCTGTTTTATGGATACACCCGGGGCAGACGCCGGAGAAGTTGCCAATGCCAACAACCAGGCGCACGCCATCTCACGGCTGATTGCGGAACTCTGCAATGTTGACGTGCCAACCATCGGCATCATTATCGGGCAGGGTTATTCGGGTGGGGCGATTCCACTGGCGGCCAGCAACCTGCTCCTGTCCTGCCGGACGGCGGTGTTCAACACAATCCATCCAAAAGGGCTTGCCAGCCTTGTGCGCCGCTACAACCTTTCGTGGCAGGAATGCGCCCAGTTTGTTGGCGTTTCACCGTTTGAGCTCTACAAGCAGGGCAACATTGATGGTGTTATCGACTATGACCCGGGTGAAGATGACAAAATTGAAAACCTGCGCAATGTCATTGTTACCGGCATACTCTCCATCGAGCAGTCTGCCAGGGACTTTGTTGATCAGCACCCGGAGATTCTTGAACACTACAAGCGCAATCTGAACCGCTACCTTCACCCTTCAGAAAGCCTGTCCGCCGTTCATGCCAGTTCAACACTCAAGTTGCGCACCTCGCCGACCGAATATCCCAATATTTTTGGTGTCACGTTTCGCTACCTGCGCTATTTGAGCCTGCGCAAGCGCATCAAGAGCACAACCATCCAGCAGTACGGCAGGCTTGCGGCCAGCGAGATCCCGGAAGGTGAACTGGCCAGTCGGATTCATCGCGAACGTCGGTCTGCGTTCCTGGGCTGGTTGCAGGACCCTGACCAGATCCTCTACGAAGATGTACTGAACAAGGCGTGGAAAAACTACCGTGACAAGAAACAGCAGGCAGGTGATGCCAGGGGGCGCATTGCCCAGTTGATCTTTGGTGAGCCGGTACGCAACTACGAGAACGCAAAACGGGAATTGTGTATGACCACCGGCATGCATTTGTACAACCGCTGGAAAGCTGGCGCCCGGGATAACCTGGTTGCGCTGATCAGGCACATGGAGAACGAGGAGGCAAACTCCTACCTGCTGCGGAAATCGGACATCAAGGACGTCAAGGCGCTGCTGCGGACCATGTCGGATTCCGATGCGCCGCTGATTGCTGATATCAAGAGTCGTTTCAGTTACGAAGGCAAAAAGCTGTTTTCGACCGGTTACATCCGGGAGAAGGCTGAAGATTTTCTCCTGGCCCAATTGGTCTCCGAACTGAACCTGATGCTTGAAGGTGAATCAATTTATGACAGGGAGAGGATGGCTGGCCATACGCTGTCAGACTATACCCTGCGCCTGCTGGCCAAGCCTGCAACCGAGGTGGGCACCATTGAGCTGAATCGTCGATTGCTCGAGGACACGCTCTGGACCTACATCGAACGCAGGAGCGACAAGCGGCCAGCAACACCCGAGCAGGAATTTTCCGTGCTGGATGTCATCCTGGACGAGGACATCCGGGAAGATTTTGTCGCCGAGAGTCGCAATCTACTGACGTTCAACGTGGTCTATGAAAACCTGATTGCTGACCTGGTTTCAGTCGCGCGCCAGGCCCATGAATCACGTACGCTCCCTGCCGACTTTATCAAGGGGCTGCTGGAAAGGTCTTTGGAGCAGGTCAGCCAGCTACCTGCCGCGGAAGGCCAAAGTCCTGCGGACATCGGTAATGCGTTTTCGCTCTGGATGGTTGAGCTTTCCACGCATCCGCGCTGTGCGGTATTCCTCAAGTCTGTCGAAGAGTGGAATCGCGTGGTGCACAAGGACAAGTCAGACACGCTGTTTGTTGTCATCAGTTTCTTTTTTGAAAAGCTGCTGCCCGGTTATTATGCCTCGGTAGAATCCGGACGACGGTACGATGGCAAGGTTGAGCCTGTTCGTATAGGGCGTCGGAAAGATTTCTGGAATCGCCTCACAATTGCCTATCGTGATCTCCTTTTCCACGAACTGCTGACACGAGAGAAGCGGGCAAAACACACCACCTACCGGAGTCTGCTGGACAGGTATGTGCTGGACTTTGACGAGCTTAATGGCAATGTCATGTCAGCCAACCCGGTGGCATTCCCAACCTTCAGGCCGACCATCGAAGCAGCACTCAAGAACAACATCAAGCCATCCGGTCTGATTACCGGCATTGGGGATTTCAGGACGGAAAGTGGGCGTTACCGGGTTGGGCTGGTGGTGTCGAACGTTGATTTCCAGGCAGGCAGTATCGACAACTCGGACTGCGTAAAATTCTGCAAGCTGCTGGTCGAATGTGCAATCCAGCGCATTCCTGTGGTCTGTTTTATCTCAAGCGGTGGTATGCAGACGAAAGAAGGCGCAGCCGCACTGTTCACCATGGCGGTGGTCAATGACAGGATCACCCGGTTTGTGCGTGACAACGACCTGCCCATCATCATGTTCGGATTTGGCGATTGTACCGGAGGGGCACAGGCGAGTTTTGTGACCCATCCGTTGGTACAGACCTATTATTTTTCGGGGACCAGCATGCCTTTTGCCGGTCAGGCAGTGGTGGAATCCAATCTGCCGTTCACCTGCCTGTTGAGCAACTACCTCTCTGTAAAACCGGGTGCCATGCGCGGACTGGTTACGCATCCTTTTGCACCGGATCTTGATGCCGACCTGCGGAAAGTTGATCCGGCGATCCCACTGCCAACAGAGACAGTCGACCAGGTGGTGGACCGTATCATGGCGGGCAGTTTTGCGGCTGCCGGCCCGATGGTTGAAAAGGAAACGCTCTCGGAAGAAGACCTGTTCCGGCCGGTGAAGCGAACGCTGATTCACGCCCGTGGCTGTACTGCTGTGAAACTGGTGACCAAGGCGATTGAATTTGGTTATGAGGTTGTGCTCGTTCAGTCAGACCCGGACATGGAGTCGGTGCCAGCTGACCTGGTGCGGGACAGTGACAAACACTCGCTGGTCTGCATTGGGGGCAATACCTCTGACGAGAGTTACCTGAATGCGCTCAGTGTACTCAGTATTGCCGAGGCGGAGCGGGTTGATTCGCTGCACCCGGGAATCGGGTTTCTGTCAGAAGAAGCCAACTTTGCTCGACTGGTGCGTGAGCGGGGCCTCAATTTCATTGGGCCCAGGGTCTCCAGCATGGAAACCATGAGCAACAAGTCGAATGCAATCAACACCACCATGAGCATTGGTGTACCGGTGGTGCCCGGCAGTCACGGTATCGTCAATACCTCTGAACAGGCGGCCCAGATTGCTGAGAAAATTGGTTACCCGGTGCTGCTGAAAGCTGTCCAGGGTGGCGGTGGCAAGGGTATCCAGGTGGTGCGCCGTGCGGAACAGTTGCACGGGCTGTTCCATCAGGTGACGTCCGAAGCCAAAGCGGCGTTTGGCAATGGTGATGTCTATATCGAAAAGTTTGTGACATCCATGCGGCACATCGAAGCACAGGTGTTGCGCGATACACATGGCAATACCCATGTGCTGGGTATCAGGGACTGCAGCGTACAGCGCAACAACCAGAAGCTGATGGAAGAATCCGGGTCAACCATGCTCTCGGCAAAGCTCAGGCAAAGTGTGGTCGACTATGCGCGCAAGATTGCTGACGCCGTCGATTATGTCGGCGCCGGCACGGTTGAGTTCATCTACGATGTGCCGAGTGATGCCGTGTACTTCATGGAAATGAATACCCGTCTGCAGGTTGAACACCCGGTGACTGAAGTGACCACCAGTGTTGACATAGTTCGGCAGCAGTTTGAGATCGCCTCGGGTGGCTCCATCAAGGATTTGACCTACAAAGAGCACGGCTATGGACTGGAAGTGCGTATTAACGCCGAAAAGGCGGTGCTCAACGCCGAAGGGCAGGTGTCGTTTTCGCCCACCCCGGGTGAGATAACCGTCTGTGAATTACCGGAAGAGCCGCATATCAAGCTGATCTCAATGATCGGTGAAGGCAAGGTTGTCCCGCCGTTTTATGACAGCCTGGTGTGCCAGGTCATCTGTTATGGCAAGGATCGCAAGGATACGATCAGGAAAATGTACGATTATCTGGAACGCGTCCGCATTCACGGGATCTGCACCAATATCGGTTTGATCAAGCGAATCCTGCAGGACGAAACATTTATTGGCGGCGAATACGATACGGGTTTCCTGCCTGCATTCCTCTCGCGTATTGATGCCCAGCAGTTGATTGAAGAAATTGAACTTGCCTCGGGTACGTCCGGGGTCGGAATCGATCTTGAGATGCTGAGAATTGAGGGTAGTGAAGAGCTTAAGGTGTTGTCACCGTCCACCGGTGTCTTCTATCGGACGCCTTCGCCAACTGAACCCGAGTATGTGACCCTGGGTGACGTCATAACAACGGAAGATACCCTCTGCCAGCTTGAGGCCATGAAAGTGTTTACTCCCCTGACGCTCAATACGTTCTCCGGTGAAAGTGGTGAGGTTTATGCCTCGAACCAACGTTATGAGATCACGCGTATCAACCTGGCAAGTGGCCAGCAGGTCAACGAAGGTGACCTGCTGTTTGTCATTCGACCCGTTGCCATGGAAGAACAGGCTGCCTGAAGCAGGTAGCCTGTCTCCTGGCCAGCGTGGCGAGGCGACCTGGCCTGAACCTCCCGGGTTGGCTGCTGCCCGCTTACTTCGTGAGTTCCACAAGACCCTGCCCAATATACAGTGCACCAATCACCAGGATTAGGTAGCGCCCCATGCGCCGGAACTGGTCATCGTGGATGCGCTCGACAATCGACTTTCCTGCCCAGTTGCCAGATATGGCTGCAAATACCACAGCGGGGTAGATGTAAGGCGAAAGCTCGGTTGTGAGCGACAGGAAAAACGCGTAGTAGCCCAGTTTGATCAGGTGTCCCAGGGTTTGCGTGACGGCTTTTGTCGCCAGGATCTCATGGCGTGTCAGCCGGCTGTTCTGGTAGAAGATGTCCAGTACCGGTCCCGAGGCACCGGCCAGCATTTGTGCGGTGGTCACCAGCAAGCCACAGATGAAGGCAACCGGCTTGCGCTCCACGTCCAGCTGAACCCGATTTGGCAGCGCGGCGCCAACGAAGGGAAACAGACCAATCAGGATGAAAACGATTGCCTTGTCGGGAACAAATGCCACCAGCGTGAATGTGAGTAACACAACCAGGGTGCCAGCCGCGTAGGGCAAGAGGATACTGATCCTGACATGTCGCCGGTACAGCCAGATTCTTGAGCCGTTGGAGACTGCCTGGGCAACGCCGTGCAGCACCATGGCGGCAGGCACGGACAGGAAAAAGCTGAACACACCCATCAGGATCATGCCGCCGGCCATGCTGAGTACACCGGAGACAAGGCTTGTCAGCAGGGTGGCAATTGTGAGTACCAGGTAAGTCATGGGCGGATTGTCCATGGAGCGCATTCAAGCGAATAGCGAATAGTTAGAATACAATCGTTCACCAAAGGGAATGAATGATGATTGAGAACCTGGAAACGCTGCTGGCGCTATCCCGCACCGGGACCATGCTGGAAGCGAGCACGGAACTGCGTATCTCACAGTCTGCAGTCAGCAAACGTATTGCTGTGCTGGAGCGATACTACAACCGCAAGCTGATCCAGAAGAAAGGGCGCAGGGTTGAACTGACCCAGCATGGCAAGCAACTGGTGGATCGGGTATCGCCAATTCTTACCGAACTGCGTGACCTGTTTGTGCAGGAATCCAGTGAGGCCAGGGGGGAACTGATTATTGGGGTTTCTGATGCGATTCTGTCCTCCTGGGGACCCCATGTGTTTTTTGCGGTGCAGGCAGAAATTCCCGAGGTCCAGTTTTCATTTCATACCCACCGCACGCCGGTTGTGCTGGACCGGATCCGCTCGGGAGAGTTTATGGTTGGGGTCTGCACGGGATCAGATGCGCTTGATACCGATCTGCAGTCGGAAGTGCTGACCCATGAACCCATGGTCATTATCCCGGCCGGGCTTAGCCGCCTCGAAATGCCGGCAAGAGGTGAACTGGGTGTGATTACCATTGAGGACTATTCGGGTGCCTGGCGATCGTTCAAGGACGAGGCGCGCCGGTTACGGATTCGCCGCGAGGTTTCCCTGGAATCGTTTTTCAGCGTTGCCCAGATGGCCATCGCTGGCTTTGGTCATGGGCTGGTACCGCTTGGCGTCGCTCGAACGCTGAAGGTCCCTGACGAGGTTCTGGTAAATCTGGGTGCAGAAGGGCTAAATCGCCCGGTCCGGTTTGTTGCCCGGAAATCGACCTATGCGCTGCCCATGGTCAGAGGCTTCTACCGCTCGCTGGCCGGGCAACTGAAGACGGTGGACTACACCGGGAACCCCGGGCCAGGCGTTAACCTCTGAGGAACCCAGTTGAGGGCGCCGGTCTATTTGTCCTTGTCGTCGTCTATGGGGGCCAGCGATAACCCGCCCAGTCCGGATTCCTTCTTTTCGGGAGCCGGTTTCGGTTCGGGCGCCGCCGGTGCCGCGGACTTCGCCGGGGCGGATGGCTGCGCCGCCGGCGCTGCAGGCGCGTCGCCGCCGCCATCCTTCTTGCTGTCTAGCGTAATCTTGAGCCGCAGGTTGTTTTTGGAATCTGCGTTCTTGAGTGCTTCCTCCAGGGTGATCTTGCCTTCCTTATAGAGCTTGAAAAGCGCCATGTCGAAAGTCTGCATACCCTGCTCGGCTGATTTTTCCATCAGCTCTTTCAGCGAACCGACATCACCCTTGGCAATCAGGTCAGCGGCACGTGGCGTCCCCAGCAGGATTTCGATAGCGGCGGCGCGTTTGCCATCAACGGTTGGAATCAGGCGTTGCGAGATAATCCCGCGCATGTTCAGCGACAGGTCCTGCAACAGCTGGTTATGCCGTTCTTCCGGGAAAAAGTTGATGATTCGGTCCAGGGCCTGGTTGGCGTTGTTGGCATGCAGGGTTGACAGGCAGAGGTGTCCGGTCTCCGCGAATGCCAAGGCGTGTTCCATGGTTTCCTGATGCCGAATCTCGCCGATAAGGATGACATCAGGCGCCTGGCGCAGGGTATTGGCAAGCGCCTCGTGAAACGATGCGGTATCGGAGCCGACCTCGCGCTGATTCACGATACAGCCCTTGTGCGGATGGGTAAATTCCACCGGGTCTTCAATGGTAATGATGTGACCCTTGGATTTCTGGTTTCTGTAGTCAATCAGCGCGGCCATGGACGTCGACTTGCCGGACCCGGTGCCACCGACAAAAAGTATGAGGCCCAGTTTGGACATGATCAGCTTGGGCAAAACGGGCGGCAGCCCCAGCTGACGGTAGTCCGGCAGAGTGTCACCCAGGCGGCGAATGACCATGGAAACCTCGTTTCGCTGCTTGAAGATATTGACGCGGTAGCGACCAAGGCCAGGTCGGGATATAGCCAGATTCATTTCCGGGTTCCTGGCAAACTGTGCACGTTGTTCCTCGGTCATGACCGAGTCTGCAAGCTGGGCAACTTCACCGGGTTTCATGGGCACATCGCTGAGCTGGTTCATCGTGCCGTAGAACTTGGCGGAGGGTGGTGCGCCGGTGCTGTAGTAGAGGTCCGAGCCTTCCTTCTCAACCAGGATCTTCAAACAGTCTTCGAAGCTCGTCTGTGCCATTGCCGCTGCCACTCACCTTCAATGAATTGGTGGTTAGGATACTACCGCCCGGCGGCCCGCGCCAACCGCCCGGGAAATGGCCGGGGTGTCTGTCGCCGGGTCTGGTCCGCCGTACTAGCGATACTCGAACTCGGTGCCTTCGGCACCCGAAAGTGTCAGTCGGTTCCCGTTGGATGACGCCTCGGTATAGCCGATACGCTTCGCCTCAATGCCATAGTCTGCGGCCATCTGGATGAGTTCACCAACCCGCTCGTGGGGGAGATAAACCTCCATCCTGTGCCCCATGTTGAAGACCTTGTACATCTCCTGCCAGTCGGTGCCCGAGGCTGCCTGTATCGCAGCAAAAACCGGGGGAATGCTGAAGAGTGAATCTTTGACAAAATGCAGGTTCTGGCCGAATTTGAGGCATTTGGTCTGGGCGCCACCGGAACAATGCACAATACCCCTGATTTCATTGGGCATTTCCCGGAGCAGCCGGTAGATGACTGGTGCATAACTGCGGGTTGGAGAGAGCAGGGCATCACCCACTGAACCCTCTCCACCAGGCAGCCGGTCCTCGAGCCTGTAGGGACCGCAGTAGACCAGGGCCGGGTCCAGGTTGGGATCAAAAGTTTCGGGATAGGTGTCGGCGTAGTAGCGGCACAACATGTCATGCCGGGCGCTGGTCAGGCCGTTGCTTCCCATCCCGCTGTTGGGTGAGGACTCGAAACTTGCCTGGCCGGTTGAGGAGAGGCCAACAATCGCCAGATCCGGTGTTATTCGGTTGGAAATGACATCCCGTTTTTTCATGATGGCGACAGCGCAGGAGTCAACCACCACCGTCCCGGTCAAATCTCCCACGTCGGCTGTTTCGCCCCCACCGGAATAGATTTCAACCCCCTGGTCACGCAGCGCAGCAAGGAATGCCTCGCTGCCCTCAATCAGCGCGGACACAACCTCTCCGGGACAGTTGAGAGCATTCCGGTTGACAGTGTTGGAAATCAGGATACGCCCGCCAACGCCCACGCAGATGAGGTCATCCAGGTTCATGACGATACTGTCCTGGGCGATCCCGTGAAACACGCTGGCGTCACCGGTTTCCTTGTATTTCAGATAGGCAATGATCGATTTGGTGCCACTGCCATCAGCGTGGATCACGTTGCATTTGTCAGGATCACCGCCCAGGTAGTCTTCTGTCAGTTTGCAGAAGGCGCCCGGGACCGCCCCGGCATCCAGCGAATCCACCACCTTGTGGACCTCGGTCTTGTCAGCGCTCACGCCCCGGGACTGGTAACGACTGCTGCCCGCTCGCCGCACCAGGTAGCCGGACCTGTCCCGTGCCTCAACCACGCCGCGAAACTCAAGCTGGCGCAGGGCTTTGGCGACCGTATTGGTGGCAATGCCGTTATCAGCAGCCAGCTTGCGAATGCTGGGCAGGCGATCGCCAGCGGCCAGTACGCCGGTATTGATGGCAAAGTGAATCTGGTCGACGATCTGTTGAAACACGGGTATGGCGCT
The DNA here is from genome assembly GCA_047947185.1 of Pseudomonadota bacterium. Classification (GTDB taxonomy): domain Bacteria; phylum Pseudomonadota; class Gammaproteobacteria; order Pseudomonadales; family Azotimanducaceae; genus JANQJA01. Next base: position 2,471,070 of record CP170502.1, on the reverse strand, counting down.
GGTCTCGTCTATCTCTAGCTGCATGGGTATTTCCGGCGGGTCATGAAAATGGGTAAAGCTGTGGCACATGAATAATACAGATGTGGCGTTCACTTGAACAGCAAATTGCCCGGGAACTGAGAGATTATCGCGGTGGCATCAGGGATGCTTGGCTCCTATAATGCGCGCTCCCGGCTTCCTCGGTTCTTGATGTGCAAACAACGCTTATAGTCGACTACGACGCAGGCAACCTGCGCAGCGTGCAGCGCGCCTGCGAGAAAGTGGGCATGCATGCCATCGTCAGTGCTGACCCACAAGCGCTCGCCACTGCTGACAGGGTGATTTTCCCGGGTGTAGGTTCAGCGGATAGCGCGATGTTGACCCTGCAACAACGGGGGCTGGACGAGGCAATCCGGGCTTTTTTCCGGTCTGGCAAACCCTTGCTGGGCATCTGTCTGGGGGCGCAGATTGTACTTGAGTACAGCGCCGAGGGGCGGCGTGAGTGTCTTGGCCTGATCGAAGGTGTGTGCGAGCGCTTTGACTTTACTGATCGCAGAATGAAAGTTCCCCACATAGGATGGAACGAGGTTGAGTTTCAACAACCGCACCCGGTCCTCAAATATGTTGACAGCGGTGATGAGTTCTATTTTGTGCATGCCTACTACACCATCCCCAGCCACCCGAGTGACATTTATGGCATGACTGACTATGGGATTCGGTTCTGTTCGATGCTGGGGCGTGACAATCTCTTTGCCACACAGTTTCACCTCGAAAAAAGTGGTCGGCTTGGCCTCAAAATTCTCGAGGGATTCAGGGACTGGGATCTATGTTAAGCAAAAGAATTATCGCCTGCCTTGATGTGCGCGATGGCAAACTCGCCAAGAGCGTAAAATTTGTTGATACCAAAGACATTGGCGACCCGGTCGAAAAAGCGCTCGAATATTACGAGGACGGTCTGGATGAACTGGTCTTTTATGACATCACCGCAAGCAGCGACAGGCGTGACATCATGCTTGACGTGGTGGAGGCTGTCGCCGAGCAGGTTTTTATTCCATTCTCGGTCGGGGGTGGTATTCGAACGGTTGAGGATGCCAGCAAACTGCTGTGGGCCGGTGCTGAAAAGATTAACGTGAACTCCGCGGCGGTCCAGCGTCCAGCGCTGATAGAAGAATGCGCTTATGCAATCGGTAGCCAGAATGTTGTCCTGTCCATGGACATTCTGAAAGTTGGGGCCGATCGTGACTTCCCCAGTGGCTACGAGGTGGTGATCAACGGTGGCCGGACGCGTATGGGAATTGATGCGCTGGACTGGGCTTTGCGGGGCGAGACGCTCGGCGCGGGTGAACTGGTGGTCAACTCAATTGATGCTGATGGCACGCGGGATGGTTATGAAATCCCGCTCACCCGAATGATCGCAGATGCTGTGTCCATTCCGGTGATAGCCTCTGGCGGCGCCGGCAAGCCCGAGCACCTGCTTGAAGTGCTCACCAAAGGTGGCGCTGATGCAGCCCTGGTTGCCTCCATGGTGCACTATGGTGATTACCGGGTCAGTGAGCTGAAACAGTGGCTCGCTGATCAGGGCGTCAAGGTCAGGATGCGATGGTAGGCGAATCCCGATTTGAAGATATGGAGTCGCGCATTGCTTTTCAGGAAGACCTGTTGCAAAAGCTGGACGATGCCCTGGGCCTGCAGCAACAGCAGATTTTTGAACTGAAAGAAGATATCCGTCGATTGAACGCGATTATTGCCGATCTTGAAAGTGCGCTGCCCACGCCGGAAGATACGCCACCACCTCACTATTAGCCTGCCAGCTGAGTGGCATTCTGTTGCCGGGCCAAGGAGCGCTGATGAAAGCCATTGTCGTTGACGACAAGAAGAACCTGCACTGGCAGGACATTGACACGCCCGTTCCCGGACCCGAAGAAGTGCTGATCCGCGTCTACGCCACAGCCATCAACCGTGCGGATCTGTTACAGCGACGCGGGGGCTACCCGCCACCGCCCGGAGCAAGTCCTGTCCTGGGTCTCGAGTGTGCCGGTGAGATTGCTGCCGTGGGTGCAAATGTAGTGCTGTGGCAGCCTGGTGACCGGGTGTGTGCACTCCTGCCGGGCGGTGGTTATGCTGAGTACGCAGTGGCGCACCAGGGTAGTATCGTTAACATTCCCCGCGGGCATTCGTTTGCTCACGGTGCGTCGCTCCCCGAGGTTTATGCAACCGCCTGGCTGAACCTGTTTATGGAAGCCGCGCTGATGCCGGGTGAAAAAGTTGTCCTGCATGCGGGGGCAAGTGGTGTTGGTACAGCCGCGATCCAACTCTGCAAGAGTTTTGGCAATCCCTGTTTTGTGACCGCTGGCTCGACAGAAAAGATTGATGCCTGTATGGAACTCGGCGCGGAGGCTGGCAGTAATCGACATGCGGGTTCTTTCCTGGCGGATGCACAAAAGTTTGCCGGGCCCCAGGGGGTCGGCGTCATTCTCGATCCGGTGGGCGGTGCTTATCTCGCGGATAACCTGCAGTTGCTTGGGCTGGGTGGACGCCTGGTGCTGATTGGACTCATGGGCGGCGCCGAAACACAGATAAACCTGGCGCTGCTGATGATGAAGCGTGCCCGGATAATTGGGTCAACCCTGCGTGCCCGGCCTGTAGAAGAAAAGGCTGTTGTGATGCAACAGCTTGCCGAGAGAGTGTGGCCCCGCATTGAGGCCGGTGAAATTCGGCCGATAGTTGACGCTACCTTCCCGATTGAGGAGGCCATGCAGGCACACGACCTGGTTGCTTCAGATCAGACCATTGGCAAGGTTGTGATGACAATCGAACATTGACAGGCGGGATGCAACAACTCGTCGGTGCATATCAAGCCTGACTGGAGAAATTCAGGATGCAGCAGGAAGATGGGCCTGAAGCCAAACAGGCACATGTTCTGTTTGTCGATGATCCAGCCAATACAAAATTGCGCTGGTTAGTCATCGCATGTATCAGGCATTCAGGGCTGAACCTGGTGACCTGGCGCGGCTAACACTGCAACCCTGTCGCGGCAGCCCTGTAACCACTGACGCAGGTACAGGGCAGCACTGCCAATAGTCGAATTAAAGCAATAAGCGCTAAATCTCGGCTACATCTTCAGCCTGGAAGCCTTTTTCAGTTTCGGTTATCTCGAATTCGACGCGGGCACCCTGTTTCAGCGTGCGGTAACCCTCACCCCGAATAGAGCGGAAATGAACAAATACATCTTCACCCGACTCTCTTTCAATAAACCCGAACCCCTTGGCGTCGTTGAACCACTTAACAGTTCCGGACTGTCTCTCAGACATGGCCAGTTACCTCTTATTATTATTAGTCCCTCTCACGGCCTTTTTGGTGCCGCTTGCGGTGATTAAGACAGAAATTGTCAAGGCTGCCAAGAGTTTTTTAACCCTGCACCCAGCCAGATCTTTACGGAAGTGTGCTGCCGACGGGGGTGTTAGGGTGCGTTTTTTTGCAGCGCAAAATACTTGTGGTGGAAGCGCTATAGCGACGCGACGCGCCGTTTCTGGTCTTCCAACTGAGACAGCGCATGGTTGAGTTCAGTCAGTTTGTCCTTCTCTTTCTGGACAACATCAGCGGGTGCTTTTTCAACAAAACTGGGATTGCCAATCTTGGCTTCCGCCCGACTACGTTCTTTCTGTTTCCGGTCTATTTCCTTGTCGAGTCGGGCAATTTCCGCGTTTTTGTCAATAAGCCCGCTCATGGGTACCAGCACGCGCATGTCGCCAACCAGGTGGGTTGCCGACACCGGTGCTTCAGCGTCCGGTTCGAGCCATGCCATGGCTTCCGGCTTGATCAGTGAACCTAGCAGCTTCTCATATTTCTGCAGGCGCAGTTTGTCGGCGCTGCTGCCGTGCTGGAACAGAATGGGAAGTGGTTTTGAGAAGGCAATATCCATTTCGCCGCGGATGTTCCTGGTGCCGGTCACTACCGCCTTCAGCCAGGCAACGTCATTAACGGCCTCTTCATCCAGGTTTGATGCATCGGGTTCCGGGAACTGTTGCAGCATCAAGGTATCGCCAGCCCCGCGGATGTTCGCTGGTAGCTGTTGCCAGAGTTCTTCGGTCATGAACGGAATAAAAGGATGTGCCAGGCGAAGGGCGGTTTCGAGTGTCGTGAGCAAGGTGTGCTGAGCCCCACGCCGGGCCGCCGGATCAGCGTCAGGTGCGTAGAGTACCGGCTTGCACAGTTCCAGATACCAGTCGCAGAATTCATCCCAGATGAATTCATAGATGGCTTTGGCGGCAAGGTCGAAGCGATGGGTGTCCATCGCGAGATTGACCGCGCTGATGGCTTTTTCCAGTTCCGCAACAATCCACCTGTCCACGACACTCTTGCTGGCAGGCTCGCCAGGCTTGAGATCGTCTGTGTTCATCATGACAAAATTGGACGCATTCCAGAGCTTGTTACAGAAATTCCGATAGCCTTCAACCCGGTTCATGTCAAAGCGGATGGTCCTGCTGCGGGTAGCAATGGAGTAAAAGGTAAACCGAAGAGCATCGGTGCCATGAGGTGCTATACCCTCGGGGAATTCCTTGCGGGTCTCCCTCGCAATACGTTCAGCCATCCTGGGCTGCAGCAGGTTCTGGGTGCGTTTGGCAACCAGCGATTCGATGTCGATGCCGTCAATAATATCGAGGGGGTCCAGTCCGTTGCCCTTGGACTTGGACATCTTCTGGCCCTCAGCATCGGTGACGAGTCCAGTCACCAGCACCTTGTGGAAGGGTACTTCTCCAACAAATTTGAGCGTCATCATGATCATGCGGGACACCCAGAACGTAATGATGTCGTGACCGGTTACCATCACGTCGGTGGAATGGAAGGTCCTGAGGGCCTCGGTCTCGTCGGGCCAGCCAAGGGTCGAGAATGTCCAGAGTGCTGACGAAAACCAGGTGTCCAGCACGTCCTCGTCGCGGTGCAGGGGCCTATCACCCAGCGCATGACTGGCGCGCACCTCTTCTTCACTCCTGCCCACATAGACATTCCCGGCCTCGTCATACCAGGCGGGAATGCGATGTCCCCACCATTGCTGGCGGCTGATACACCAGTCCTGGATTTCCCGCATCCAGGCAAAATAATTGTTCTCGTAGTTTTTCGGAATAAATTCGATCTCACCGTCTTCCACGACTTTGATAGCGGGTTCAGCAAGGGGCTTGATCCTGACAAACCACTGGTCGGACAAATAAGGTTCTATGACCGCGCCGGATTTTTCACCCCGGGGCACGGCCAGCTTGTGTGGTTCGATTTTGTCCAGCAACCCAAGGGTTTCGAGGTCAGCAACAACTTTTTTGCGGGCGTCCGCGCGATCCATGCCGCGGTAGGGCACTGGAGCCTCGTCGTTGATGGTCGCATCGGGGAAAAAGATGTTAATCAGTGGCAGTTCGTGACGGGCTCCCACCTCGTAGTCGTTGAAGTCGTGGGCAGGCGTGATCTTGACGCAGCCGCTGCCAAACTCCATGTCAACATAATGATCGGCAATCACGGGGATCCTCCGATCACAGAGTGGCAGCAAAATCTCCCTGCCAACGAGCTTGCTGTAGCGCTCGTCATGTGGGTGTACGGCAACCGCGGCATCACCCAGCATGGTTTCCGGGCGTGTCGTCGCAACAACCAGGTACTCTTCGGGATTGTCAGCCAGTGGATAGCGGATGTGCCAGAGGCTGCCCTGTTCTTCTTCCGATTCAACCTCCAGGTCAGATATCGACGTCTTCAGTACAGGGTCCCAGTTAACGAGGCGCTTGCCACGGTAGATCAGACCCTCGTCGTAGAGTTGAACAAACACTTCGAGAACGGCGCGGGACAATCCCTCATCCAGGGTGAATCTTTCCGTCTCCCAGTGCAGCGAGGCGCCCAGGCGGCGCAACTGTTTGGAGATAGTGCCGCCGGATGTCTCTTTCCACTGCCACACCTGCTCGAGGAACTTTTCCCTGCCCAGATCACTGGCGCGGATGCCCTCGGCGGCCAGTTGTTCCTCGACCAGGATCTGGGTGGAAATACCGGCGTGGTCAGTCCCCATCTGCCAGAGCACATTGTCACCTTTCATCCGGCGATAGCGGATCAGGGAATCGACCAGGCTGTGCTGAAATGCATGGCCCATATGAAGTGTGCCCGTGACGTTGGGCGGTGGAATGGCAATGGAAAAGGGTGTGCCGTTACCGGAAGGCGCAAAATAACCTGCGCTTTCCCACGCCTGATACCACTTTTGCTCAATTTCCTGGGGCTGATACTTCTTCATACAGGAGCTTTGAAAAAACAGAAGCGCGATTATACACCAGAAATTGCGCTGCTTGTCACGCGGGATCGTCGGGGGTGCGGCGTGATGACGGGTCACTTTCTTGAGGATTGCCGGGTGGCGTGTCCCGCTCCAGTTCGTCCAACAGCGCTGTCAGTTCTTCGCGCAGGCTGCGGATAATCTCTTTTGAATACTCCTGGACCAGCGATTCAACTATATCGCCGGCCTGGTCTCGCAGCATTGCCTCGTGCGCCGGGTTGGCCTTGTCGGTGGTGATAGCGGCAACGTAGGCGGCGGCTGACCAGGTTTGCTCTGCAAAGAGGTCGGGTGTTCGTGGCGGGCGAGGGTCAAGGGGCAGTTCAATGTTTTCCTGGTCCCGCTTGTTCTTACGGGATTGTCGCGGTTGCTCTCCGGCAAAAACGTCATCCAGCAGCGGAATCTGCGAGGGTTTTACTGAAGGTTCGGGCTTGTGAGAGCCCGCATTTGGTTGTTGGTCCGGGGCGTCCCGTTCGTTGGACATGTCACTGGCTCATCTGGTGATAGTTCAGTGGGTAGCCGCGCTCCTGGTAGAAGCGATAGTTTTTGCGTGCCGCGGTACGGCTGACCTTGTCCAGGGGCACAACTTCTGCAACGCGTTCATAACGGCTGAAAAACTCGGGAACCTGTCCGGACAGGTTGACCAGGACCTGGTGGTGATCCAGCGCCTCGTTGTCATGGCCAATCACAACCGGGGCAGTTTCACCGCTGGATTTCAGTGTATGCGGTACAAACCGGTCTTTCCTGAAGGTCCACAGCAGGTCGTCCAGTGTGCGGGCCTCGGTTTCGTCAGCGACATGCACGTGTACCTCGTGGCCCAGCCGATAGATTTTTTCAATCAATCGACAGGTAAAGGCCAGTGGCGCTTCTTCGCTGTCGATCTGGTAAAAATCAACCCGCGTCATGGTAAACCGGTCTGTCAGAGGCGCCCCTCATCACGCTCAGGCATCTGCCTTGTTCATCAGGTATTGCGTCAGGGTAGTGACGGGCCGGCCGGTTGCCCCTTTGGTGTTACCCGTACCCCGATAGGCGGTGCCCGCAATATCAAGATGGGCCCAGCGATAACTGCGCGTGAACCGGGCCAGGAAACAGGCCGCGGTCACACTGCCGGCCTCCCTGCCGCCGGTGTTTTTCATATCCGCGAAGGGGCTGTTGATCTGCGTCTGATATTCCTCCCAGAGTGGCATACGCCAGACCCTGTCCTGGGTATCTTCACCCGCAGTGATCAGGTCCGCCGCCAGATCCTCATCGTTTGCGTAAAGCGCAGTGGCAGCGGAACCCAGCGCCACAACCGCGGCACCCGTAAGCGTCGCAATATCAATGACCGTTGCCGGTTTGAACTTGTCGATATAGGTCAATGCATCACACAGTACCAGGCGACCTTCGGCATCAGTGTTGATGATCTCAATTGTCTGGCCGGACATGCTCTTGACAATATCACCGGGCCTTGAGGCAGTGCCGGAGGGCATGTTTTCGGCGGCGACAATAACACCCACAACGTTGATGGGAAGCTGTTGTTCAGCCACGCAGGTCATGGTGCCGAGTACGCTGGCTGCCCCGCACATGTCAAAAATCATCTCTTCCATGCCCTGGCCAGGCTTGATGCTGATACCACCCGAATCAAAGGTGATCCCCTTGCCGACCAGCACGTGGGGTGCATCTTTCGGCTTGCCGCCCTTGTGGTGCATGACAATGAGCTTGGCGGGCTGGGCGCTGCCCTGGCTCACTGACAGCAGGGAGCCCATGCCGAGTTTTTTCATGTCCTTTTCTTCCAGCACGGTTGTCGTGACAGAAGCATGTTTTTTGCCGAGTGCCTGGGCAGCCTCGGCCAGGTAGGTGGGTGTACAGACATTGCCTGGCAGGTTGGCAACGTCCTTGTGTGCCCGGACACCCAGGGCAACAGCCGTACCGTCGTCAATGCCGGCCTGGACCACATCGGATTCACCTTTGGCGATCAGCAGGTCAACAGTTGCAAGTTCCCGGGCGGCTTCCGGTTTCTGGCCTTTCATGGTCAGGAACTGGTAAACGCCGTCTTCAAATCGTTCGACCAGGCGTCTTGTTTTCCAGTAGAGATCCTTGTCGCCAGCCGCGATTTCGAGCAGGCAAACCAGCGCACTGGTTGCTGGTGTCTGTTTCAGCGCACCAATGGTTGTATTGGCAATCTGGACAAACCTGGCGGCGTCTGCCGTCTTTGCATTGCCACAGCCGACCAGCAGGACGCGCTGGGCATTAATGCCGGGGACATCATGTAAAAGTACACTTTGGCCCACCTTGCCAGCCATTTCACCGCGCCCCAGTACTTTCTGCAGGTAACCACCCGAGGCCTTGTCCACGGCTTTGGTTGTTTCTGCAAGTTCGTTGCCTTCAAGCACGCCAAGCACCAGGCACTGACATCGGGTTTTGACGGGATTAGCTGTTTTTGTGCCAAACTGCATCTGGGCTCCTTTCGACTTGTTTTCGACAATGACGCGATTAGGCCAGATAATATAACGTTTGGTGGCCCGGTTACACGGCCTTATGGTGGTATCCAGTTGATTCTGTTTCGTTATTTTGCCCGGGAAGTGTTCGGGACCATGTTTGCTGTTGCTGGAATCGTGACGGTCATTTCGGTTGGCTGGCGGTTCAGTGATTACCTCGCTGACGCGGCCAACGGGTTCCTGACACGGGACATCATTTTCCTGGTCATGGCCTATCGATTGCCCGGGTTCCTGGAACTGATCCTGCCCATCAGTTTTTTCCTTGCGATTATGCTGGCTTACGGGCGCCTGTATGTCGACAGTGAGATGGTTGTGCTGCAGGCCTGCGGCATGAGTACCGGCCGCCTGATTTACATTACGCTACTGCTGTCCCTGTTTGTGCTTGCCCTGACTGCGGCAATGACACTTTGGCTCAAGCCTACAGGAGAGTCAGAAGTGGAAAAGCTGCTCAACAGCCAGCAGAACATGACCGAATTCGACACCCTGATACCCGGTCGATTCCAGACGTTGAAGTCAGGCGATCGCGTGACCTACACCGAGCGCCTCGGTGATGATGGTCGGCTCAATAACCTGTTTATCTCCGAGATTGAGGCAGGCAGGTTCAACTACGGGCCCAAGGACTCCATTACGGTGGTGGCGAGGACCGGTGAATCCATGATTGATGCCAATGGCAATCGGTTCCTCGTGTTGCGTGACGGACGGCGCTATAACGGGGAACCGGGCTACAACGACTTCAGGGTGATTGAGTACGAAGAATACGGCCAGTTGATTGAGCGTCGGGAGGACAAGGATCCCTATGAACGGCGCACGGCAATTCCGACACTGGACCTGATCGGTGCAGAGGGCGCCATGGAGATTTCTGAACTGCAATGGCGACTTGCGGTTATCCTGATGGTGCCGGTGATTGCGCTGATGGCCATTCCGCTGGCCCGGGTTAACCCCCGCCAGGGTCGCTTTACCCGCCTGCTGCCGGGTATGTTCTGCTGTTTTCTGTATGTTGTGATCCTGTCAGCCGGTCGGGCCGGGCTCGAAAAGGGACAGATACCCATTGGTGCAGGGCTCTGGTGGGTGCACGGCATGTTCCTGATGCTGGTCTTGTTGTTGTTTAACGCCACCTGGTTCACCCGGCCATTTCGGGCGCTGCTGGCGGGTGCCCGGCGATGAAACAACTGGATGCCTACGTGGCCCGCACCGTGGGGCTGACAATCCTGCTGGCAGTGGTGGGACTGGTGGGCATTCTCAGTATTTTTACCTTTCTTGAACAGGTGGAGGACATTGAGAAGAACTACGACATCTTTGCGGTCTTGTGGTTCTGCCTGTTCAGCCTGCCGCGCATCTTCTACGAGATTGCGCCCTTTGCTGCCCTGATCGGGTGCCTGGCGGGCCTTGGCCTGCTGGCCAGTAACAGTGAACTGCTGGTGATGCGCTCATCAGGCGTGTCCACCTGGGCAATTTCCTGGAGTGCACTCAAACCCGCCCTGGTCCTGGTGCTGGTGAGCCTGCTCGTTGGGGAATACGTGCTGCCGGACGTGGAGCGGATGGCGCGAAATGAACGTACCAAGGCACTCTCCGCAGACAACCAGATTACACCCTACTTTGGCATGTGGTATCGCGAGGGTAACGTGTTCATGCACTTTGACGAGATGACACAGGCAGGTGTGATTGGCGGGCTCAGCCACTACTACATGAATGGCGCCAAGGAGATCGACCGGTCGCTGTATGCAGAGCGCGCGGTGTTCCATGACGTGCGGCCGGACGAAAAGTACTGGCTGATGGAAAACGTGGTGCTGACTGACATCTATCCGGATCGCACGGAGGTGCGCAAGCTGGCCAGCCTGGAATGGCGTACTGGCCTCGAACCTGACCTGCTCAAGACAGAATTGCTGGTGCGGCCGGACAAAATGTCCATTGCTGAACTCAGGGCCAAAATCGACTACATGGAAGCCCAGTCACTCAATAGCAGCAAATTCCAGGTTGGTTACTGGCAGAAGATCCTGCAGCCGCTGGCCACGCTCAGTCTTGTACTGGTTGCAGTCTCTTTTATTTTTGGTCCCCTGCGAGAGGCAACCATGGGTATGCGGGTTGTGGCCGGGGTTGTGATAGGCATACTGTTCAAGTTTGTACAGGATCTGTTGGCGCCGGCGAGCCTGGTGTTCGGCTTTCCGCCGGTGCTGGCGATCCTGGTGCCAGTGTCCCTGTGTCTTGTTATTGGCCTGGTATTGATGCGGCGGGCAAACTGAGGCACGTTGGTGGTTTTGGGCTTGTGGTTGAGGTCTCCCCGCTACGGCCCTGCCGGCCTGGAGCCGAGACGACTGGTCGAGGCGACGCCGAGGGCGTCGTCAGGTCTTGCGTTCCGATGCGTAGGGTTTGTCACCGAGGTACACCACGCGGGTATCGGTGGCGAGATCGTAAAGTGTGAGCCGCTCGCGACCAATCAGAATCCACAGGAAACCCAGCCCCAGGGGCAAGAGTGAAATGGTGGCGGCAAGGAAGCGGAATATACACTGCCAGCTTGTCATCAGTTCCCCGGTGTCCTTAACAGTACGGATTTTCCAGACCTGCATGCCAAGGGTCTGCCCGCGCATGCGCCAGAAAGCGTAGTAGAAGCCGAACAGCTCGGTGTAGAGCAAAAGCTGGAAAGGCCATCCGCCAATGGCTTCTCCGTCGGCGACAAATGCCACCAGTAGGGTTGTACTCAGCATCCAGATTGCTACCACCAGAAAACTGTCGTAGACAAGGGCGGCAAGACGTCTGATGGCGCTGGCGTTGGGATAGTCAGTCATGGTTTGGGTCCGGTTTGGGATGCACAGTTTCGCTTATCTGTGCTTGGCTGGCCAATATTTGTGTCCGCTGTCAGCTGGTTGGCAGGATTCTGATTTCAGCCGCCAGACGGGTTGTCGACCATGCCCCGCGCTGGTATCGAAACCGCTCAATTCCGTTTAGGATTACGCCTCTGTGGTTTTTTGGCGGGTGTTCAACAATGGTGTCAGGAGGGTTATCAGGTATGCGGGTCAGGCCCGGATGGTTACACCTGGTCCAATCACCGCAGTACGCGGCAACCGGCATGCTGGCAGCCCTGGTGGTGGTGCTGCTGCTGTTCCCGCTGCAGGTCAGGGCGGAGGATACCCGGCCACCTTTCAATGAATGGCTGGCAGGCATCAAGCAGCAGGCGCGTGAGCAGGGGATAACGGAGCAGACGATTGCCCTGCTTGATGACATTGAGCCCGATGAACGGGTGATTGGCTTTGATCGCAGACAACCGGAGTTTGTCCAGACATTTGACGAGTATCTGACTGCCCGCGTCACAGATTACCGGATTCGCCGCGCACGGGAAGAATTTGCAGCCAACCGCGAGGCGCTGCAGAAAATTGGTAAAGCCTACGGGGTCGATCCCTGGTTTCTGGTGGCTTTCTGGGGGCTGGAATCGAGTTTCGGCCAGTATCAGGGGAAGTATTCAATCCTGAGGTCCCTTGCCACCCTGGCTTATGACCCGAGGCGGACAACGTTTTTTACCCGGCAGTTGCTGGCCGCGCTGAGTATCCTGGATGAAGGGCACGTGCCACCGGAAGAGTTTGTTGGTGGCTGGGCAGGCGCCATGGGACAAAACCAGTTTATTCCAACAAGTTTTCTGAGATATGCCCAGGACTTCGATGGTGATGGCCACAAGAATATCTGGAGTAATCAACTGGATGTCTGGGCTTCCATTGCCTATTACCTGGCGAGCAATGGCTGGCGCGAGGGCGCAGGCTGGGGTGCGCAGGTTGAGGTGCCGGCCGATTTTGATTTTGAGGCGCTGAAACCTGATTCTGTGCCAGCTGGTTGTCGCGCGCTACGTTACCACACCAAGAAACTGCCGGTGTCCGAATGGACCCGCCTGGGTATTACAGGCGATCTGACGGGTTTGCCCGGGGGTGAGTATGCGCTGATTATTCCCGATGAAAAAGATGCATCGCGCTGGTTGGTAGGTGGCAATTTTCGTTCAATCCTCAGTTACAACTGCGCCAACAAGTATGCCGTGTCGGTTGGCCTGCTGGCAGACGAGGTGATGAAAAGCCGGGTACCATAGTCGCCAGTCGCCGGGATAGCTCCAACCACATTGTCAGAATGATTCTGTAACCATTCACCTGCGGCACTTTGGCCGCTAGCCTGTGGCCGCGATATAGGCGGGCCGCCCCGACAGTCGCTGCCAGTAATCATGGGTTCTGGGCGGAAAGTCACGTCCCACCAGCCTGTTGGTCAGCATGAGGGAATAGCCCAGCATGATGTCGGCCCCGCTGAAACCGGGTCCGGGCAGGTAGGCTGAGTCCTGGAGTGCCTCCTCAATGGCCAGGACACACAGCCAGGCACGATCCTGCATCTCCCGAATGGCAGCTTCACTTTGTTCTGCCTCGCCAAACGCCCGCCGGTGATTGACAATTTCTCCCAGTGGGCGCGCAAATGTTGCCTCGGCAAACCAGGACCACTGCAGGTAAAGCCCGTGCGCTGTTGTCCCCTTTTCGGGCTGCAACCGACCCTCGCCATAGCGATCCAGCAGGTATTGCACCATGGCCCCTGATTCAAACAGCTTGAAGTCACCATCCAGCATGACCGGTACCTTGCCAACCGGATTCATGCTGCGCCACTCGGGCGTTTGCCGGTAAGCAACAGAAAAGTCCACATCAACGCGCTCATACTCGAGACCCAGTTCTTCGCAGGCCCAGATGACACGGATTGAGCGGGTGCCGGGTGCGTGAAAAATCCTGATTGTCATAATGGCGTCATTCCATGCGTTACATCAGCTGATGCCAAGGCGTTCAAACTGCTCCTGGGGGGCCTGAACATCCTTGAGTGCTACTCGCAGGAGTTCAATCATGTCGTTCTCGAGTTTTTGCCCGATGCGATTGTCCTGTTCATCGGGATCGTCGGGAATCACATAAAGGTGGTGGTCGTTCACGGGAGCGCCCATGGACCAGAACGGCAGCAGGTCACCTTCCTGGAACGGCTGGCGAATGACGGGAACGTCAGAACCGGGCATGAAGTCGAGCCAGGCGCGCTTGTCCGGATTTGGCAGACGTAGACCAGGCATGTAGGGGATGGGCATGGTAGACCAGCGGTTGGACCACATTGAGAGCGGGTAGTTGTTTTCTACCGGTGAACGGGCGTATTTGTTCTTGCCATCGTGGATCTGCACCCAGTTGCCATAGATGCCGCCCAATGCCCAGTCCCTGATTGAGTCTTTTTCACCGGTGACCAGGGGAAGCAGGGATTTGCCGTGCGTGATGTGTTCTGGCTCCAGATCAAACAGGTCAACCAGGGTGGCGTTGATGTCCACGTTGGTGGTGAGTGCATCGCGGGTGCCGGCCGCGCAGCCAGGGTAGTAGATCATCAGGGGTGTGTGGCCCAGGGTCTCGTACTGGATCGCCTTGGGTTTGCCAAACATGTCGCGCTCACCCAGGTAGTGACCATGATCTGTGCAGAGGATCAGCATGGTGTCTTCCCACAGGTTTTTTTCGTCCATGACATCCAGGATTTTGCCAAACCAGTGGTCAATCATGCTGAGCTTGGAGCCGTAGTTGGCGCGTACGTGTCTGCCCTCACGTTCTGTTATAACGCCGTTCTCAACAGCACCTACGGCATAGGGCGGCCAGATAATGAGTTCATCTTTCCAGTCAGGGTCATACCTGTTTACCCAGGGTGCGGGTGTGTCAAACGGCTCGTGCGGATCGAATTCGTCGACAAACACGAGGAAACTCTCGTGGGCTGATGCATTTCTGTCGAGCCAGTCGGCGGTTGCCTGCATGGTCTTGGGGCCCGGGAAATCGAGTTCCTCCCGAAAATAGGTACGGGACAGGTCGTAACCCATGACGCCGCGTCCGAACTTGTCCTTATTGCCGGCAGGCAGGGCCGGCGCGCCGATCCAGCTGGGATCTTCCCGTGTCCGCCAGGGGTCACTCTCGTGTCCGCGCAGATAGTCCCAGGCAAAAAAGTCCGTGTGGTAATTCTCGCCGCCGGTCTCGAACATGTGTGGATGATCCGTCAGCAATTGTGTTGTCACCCCTTTGCGCCGCAGGTAGTAGGTGATCGGCCTTTCCCACAGTTCAATGGACCCCCAGGGGCGCCAGAGGAAATCCAATGCTCCGACGAGGATATCGTGACGTGCCGGCATGCAGGGCAGCGAGCCCGTGTAATGGTTCGTAAACCGGAGTGACTTGGCCGCCAGTCGGTCCAGGTTTGGCGTTTCGAACTCAGTGCCGCCGTAGCAACCCAACATATGACGGTTGAGGCTGTCCAGGAGGACAACAACAGCTTTTTTTGGTTTCACGCAGCGACTCCCTTTTGCAGACTTCCAGAGTCTACCGCAACTTGGACTGGACCCTGTAGCGGCTTCACGCTTTATGGTGCGGGTATGAAAAACCAGTTGAAGCTCAATATTGGCGGGATGACGTGTGAACACTGCGAGGCACGGGTCGAGGCTGCCCTCGAGGCCCTGCCTGCCACCCTGAACGTCACTGTGAATGCGGAAACAGACAGCGCCCTGCTGGTCAGCGGTGCCTGGCTGTCGCCTGCACAACTCACTGAGACCCTGTCGGATGCGGGCTACCAATTACATGGTGTGAGTGCGACAGGAAAGTTCATCCTGCCTGTCAGCGGTATGCACTGTGCCAATTGTGAGCGTCGGGTTGAGTCGGCTCTGCAGGCGTTGCCCGGTATCATTGCCGTGCGTGCTGACCACGAGCAGCACAGGGTCAGCATAGAGATTGACGGGGAGGTTCGGCTTGCGCTGCTGCAGGACAGTGTAAAAAAAGCCGGTTATGCGATCAGTGACATCCCGGCAGCGGTGAAACCCGACGTTGAGTCGAAGCAGGTGCTTGGGGCCGAGGCCCGCCCCCTGATTCTCGACATCAACGGTATGGCCTGTGCAAGCTGTGTCAGCACGGTTGAGCGGTCACTGCTGGCAACCCCCGGGGTTGAACGTGCCAGCGTCAACTATGCTGACCAGTCGGCCTGGGTACTTGCGAGCAGTGATATTGCGCAGCTTTTGCAGTCCGTCCAGCGGGCCGGCTACGGTGCCTCACTGCGGTCTGAAGATGAGGCCCCCGGTGTGCGGGAAGCCAGGAACAGGGCGCGCCTGCGCCACGCACTCTATAGGTCTGCCGTTGCGCTTTCCCTGGGCGCGGGCCTCATGCTGGGAATGAAATTTGACCTGCTACCTGCTGCTGGCGTTACTGTCTTCTGGTTGCCGGCCGGCCTTGTTCTCTTTGCCGCGTTGATGCTGGCAGGCGGGAATTTTTACCGCGGTGCGCTGACGGCGGCGCGTCACCTGACTGCAACCATGGATACGCTGATTGCGCTGGGCACCGGTACGGCCTTTTGTTACTCCATGCTGGTGATCCTGTATCCGTCGGTGTTGCCCGCCGAGGCGCGGCATCTTTTTTTTGAAGCAGCGCTTTTTATTGTCGGATTTGTCAATCTCGGCAAGGCGTTTGAGGAAAATGCCAGGGGTAAAACCTCACTGGCGATTCGTCGACTGCTTGACCTGCGGCCCGCCACGGCCTTCCGTGTGGTCGACGGCAAGGAAGAGCAGGTCCCGGCCGGCGATATCATTGCAGGAGATCTGCTTCGGATCAGACCGGGTGAGACAGTGCCTGTGGATGGCCGGGTAGAGCAGGGTGAATCCAGTGTTGATGAGGCCATGCTGACCGGTGAGTCAATGCCGGTCGACAAGGGACCGGGGGATGATGTTATCGGTGGCACCCTCAATCTTTCCGGGACCCTGACTGTTCGGGCAACCCAGGTGGGGTCCGGCACCGTACTGGCGAAAATTGTGCAACTGGTGCAGGAAGCGCAGAACTCAAAACCTGCCATAGGACGGATCACAGACAGGATTGCAGCCTGGTTTGTTCCCTTGGTGCTGGTCTTCGCGCTGGCGACGGGATTGATTTGGGGGTTTGCAGGTCCGGAACCCGCGGTTTCCCATGCCGTGGTGGCCGCCATGAGTGTCCTGATTATCGCTTGTCCCTGTGCGCTGGGACTCGCCATCCCGATGTCAATTATGGTGGGGATGGGCCGCGCCGCAGATATGGGTGTACTGATCAGGAACAGCGAAGTCTTGCAGACGGCAAGCCGGCTCAACGTTGTTGTTGTAGACAAGACGGGCACGCTGACCCTGGGGCGGCCGCAGGTCAGCCGTATGACGGCGCTGGAAAATGACGAGACGCTGGTCTCGGTGGCGACCAGCCTTGAATCACTCTCGGGACATCCAGTGGCGGCGACCATTGTCGCCTGGGGGCGTGACAAGAATGCCAGGGAGCAGCCGGTTGAATCTTTCCTGAATGTGCCGGGTGAGGGGGTTAAGGGTGTCATTGAGGGTGAACAGGTCGCCTGTGGTACCAGCGCCTTTCTGGCATCGTTGGGAATGCAGGGCACGGGGTTGCCCGAACCGGAAACCGGAAGCACCACCGTATACGTTGGCAAAGGTAAAACGCTGCTGGGATTCATTGAGCTGTTCGACGACCTGAAGCCGGGTGTGGTTGAGGCAGTGGCACATATTCGCCAACTGGGCCTGGAAGTGGTGATGCTGACCGGTGATAACCACTCATCGGCCGCGCGGATTGCAGATCAGCTTGGCCTCCTGCAGTTTGGTGCCGAACTCAAACCGGCTGACAAGCTGGCCCGCATCCAGCAAATGCAGGCCCGGGGAGATCGGGTGGGTATGGTGGGTGATGGTATCAATGATGCACTCGCGCTTAGTGCCGCTGATGTCGGGTTTGCTATTGGCGGTGGTACTGACGTTGCGCTGGAGACAGCAGACATTGCCCTGCTGGGTGATGATCTTGCAGGAATAGCGCGAGCAATTCGCCTGTCACGGGCAACCCTGCGGAATATTTACCAGAACCTGGTCGCTGCCTTTGCGTACAACCTGGCGCTGGTGCCGGTTGCGGCAGGCGTGCTCTTTCCGTGGACGGGCGCGCTGCTCGACCCGGGGCTCGCTGGCCTGGCCATGGCCCTCTCGTCGGTGTCCGTTGTGGCCAACGCGGGGCGATTGCGTCTCCAGTCGGTGGGTGGCTGATGACGTTTGGTGTGAAGCGGGTGGATCCTGTTGCCAGCGGCACCTTGGTCCTGTCGCTTGCACGCCGGGTGTTTGAACAGGTTGATGCGGAAGACCTTCATTGGCGCCTGGCCGTCATGCCGGATGTCTCGCTGTTTGTGGCCGAGCGCGAGGGCAGGGCTATTGGTTTCAAGGCTGGCTACGCGGCCACGTCGAGACGTTATTACAGTTGGTTGGGTGGTGTTGATCCCGACTTCCGGCGGCTTGGGGTGGCGGCAGCATTGATGCGGGCCCAGCACGAATGGCTTGCCAGGACACGCTTCCAGTTGGTCGAGACCCACGTCCGGGAGTCCAATATCGCCATGATCCAGGCTAACCTTGATGCCGGGTTCAGCATAACCGGCAGGTTCATGAAAGCCGGTCAACCGAACCTGATCATGCAGCGCGACATTGCCAGTTAGCGGTCTACCGGTCAGTCTCGGCTCAGTTGCTGGTGTCTTTCATGAAGCTGGCGTCGGTTTCAGCAACCACCTCGTTGTTATCCAGGCGAATCATCCTGCCCTGCATGACAACAAGCCGGCCACGTTCGCGCACGCAATGGCCCTCGAGTCGAACGGGCGTGCCGGTGGGCAGGGCCGCCTTGTAGCGAATTTCGCACTTGGCGGTAAACGCGCGATACCCCTGCAGGAAAATCCAGTTGGCCATCACATCATCCAGTGCGCTGAATATCAGGCCGCCATGGGTCACGCCATCGTAGCCACAATGATCTTCGGCCGGCGTAAATTCAGACAGGCAAACTCCGCCTTCAAGCCTGAAAACCAGGTGCAACCCACCGGGATTGGCCGGCCCGCAGACAAAACAGCGGTTGGCGTCACTTCTCAATTCACTCATTTCCCTGATCCTTGTCGCACATGATTGCTTGATTTTTATCCTATCATCCCAATCCAGTGGCAGAACCACACACAGGTAAGAATTATGGATCCGCTAGGTATTTGTTGCCCCGCTTGTTTTACCAAAAACCGGGTGCCTGCGGCGCGCCTCAATGACAGTCCCCGCTGTGGCAAGTGCCACGGGGCGCTGTTCCAGGGTGCTCCCGTCGCTGTTGACACGGCGCAGTTTGACAAAATGGTGCAGGGGAGTGATCTGCCGGTTGTGGTGGATTTCTGGGCATCCTGGTGCGCCCCATGCAAGATGTTTGCGCCGGTGTTCGCCAGTGTCGCAGCACAACTGGAGCCCAGGGCGCGTTTTATCAAACTGGAGACTGACGAGAACCCGCAGATTGCAGCCAGGTATCGGATTGCGTCTATACCCACCCTGGCAATTTTTGAAGGAGGCATCGAAAAGGCGAGAATGTCTGGTGCGTTGCCCCAGGGTCAGTTTATGAACTGGCTAGCAACAAAAGGTGGTATTGAGCGCTGACAGATTGGAAAAGGCAACCGGCAACGACTTCAGGCCGTACCCGCGACCATGTAGATTGTTGTTGCGATAGCACTGCCCAGCGCCGCGCCGACCAGGATGTCAGTTGGGAAATGTACCCCGAGAATGACGCGGGAAGCACCCACTGCGCCAGCCCAGAGGTACAGGAGGGCGAATCCAGGGCCAAAACACAGCACCAGGGCCGTGATCATCAGGAAAGCAGCTGAAGTGTGGCCGGATGGAAAGCTGAACTCATCGGACGCAATAATGTGGCTCGTGAAATCGGGCACTATGTTGTAGGGGCGGCGACGTTTGAAGCTTTTCTTGGCGACAGGATAGATTGTGCGCTCAATGGCAAAAGCCGCAGCGGCAATGTAGAAAAATTGCTCGACGCCTGGCAATCCGAGCAGGTAGAGGACAAGCGGGACAAGTGGATAGGCCCAGCCGTCGCCTGTTCTGGACACCAGCCTCGCCAGTTTGACCAGGGTGCCTTGTGGCCACCAGGTGGTAATTCGCTGGAACGTGTTGACGTCCCACCGGTGTATCGTCTCAAGCATGCCGTCGCGTATCATCATGGTGCGTATTCTGGGCTTCGCCGGTTAACATTCTATTAAGGCAATATTGTTTTTCAAGCGACTCGCCCAGGTCGTCCGCCGCTGACAGGAGTATTCATGCTTGAAACCGTAAAATCCCGTTGCCCCTGCTGTGGTGAACCCATACATCTGGTCATTGATTTAAGCCTGGAAGAGCAGCAGTACATTGAGGACTGTGAGGTTTGTTGCCGGCCGATGGTTGTATCTGTTGCGGTGTCTCCTGAAGGGTACGCTGTCAGCGTGGAGTCAGAGGATCAGACCTGATAATGCAACATTGGTTGGTGCCCTGGTGTCCACGGTCACGGCCAGACCCGGGCATTCAGCCCGGCCAAATCTCGCCGTCAGCCGGTTAGCCCAAACACCCGCATCAGGTATTGCCGGAACAGCGACCAGAAAGGTTCGATATAAAGCTCTTCCGGGATCTTGTGTTCAATTTCCTGGTGCAGTTTGGGAAGCTCTGACCAGTGTACTCCCTGCTTGTAGTGATGTGCCGTATGGTAGCCGAGGTTCCCGGTGATCAGGTTAAAGATTCGATTGGTGTTGTTGTAGGACGCGCTGAAGTGATCATCGGTATCCAGCCCCGCGTGGTGATCGTAGGTTGCCCAGGCGGTAATTAACATGCCCAGTATCATCGGCATGACAAACAGAAAGAACGATTGCAGCGGCTGGTAGAGGGTCAGCGCGGTAACCAGTGCAATCGTCAGCAGGGTGTAAACCAGGTGAGTGCGATAGAGCCGGGGATAGCGTTTGCCAACCTGATATCCCCTGGGGTAAGCGGTCAGGGCCACGTTGAGGGTATATTCCCAGACGCCCATCTTGGCACCGTCGCTGCGTTTCCACCGACTTTCGTCTTTGGTCTGGTCAAGATAGTTGTGATGATGTCCAAGGACATGGTGTAGTAACCAGAGGTTTGTGGTCACGCCGGTATGCAGTGCATAAGCAAGTTCAAGCAGGCGATTGGGCACCACTGACCTGAAGGTCCGCGTATGCTGATGATGATGATTCCAGGCACAGATGCAGCCTTTGGGGATAATCATCAGGAGAAAATAGGCCGCCAGCGCCCAGATGTTATCGACTGTGAAATAGACGACAAAATCGAGGAGCGTAAGACCGATAATAATAGCAACCGGAATACGGTCGGCGGGATGTCTAATCACAGATTGGTTGTGTTCCGGGCAGTGGGAGGCATGGTATAAGTCAGTTTGGAAAAAGTAAACATGTATGGGCAGGTAATGTCTGGAGACATTATTGAGTTTGACAAGGCGTCTGGCCCCCACGTGCATCGACGCAAGGAAAGCCGGCTGAAAGCAATGAAGCAGGCCTTCAGAGCTGCGCGCGAGGAAACGCCTGCGCCACAGCAGAAGAAACGGAAGAGCAAAAAGAAGGGACGGAAGAAGTAGCCATCATGAGCGCTGGCGCTGACGAAGTGCATCAGCGATGTATTGATGGGCCTCCGCCGCGAGTTTTTCCACGTCAGCCGTTGCGAGTCCCGCAGTCGGGATGGGTTTGCCAATCTCCAGGATCACATCGCCAGGCACTATCTCGGTTGAGTCTGATGGAAGTACATCGCGCGTATGGTGAACGGTCACCGGCAGGACCGGCAATCCCAGTTCCTGTGCCAGTCGGAAAGCCCCTTTCTTGAACGGTCCAAGTTCACCTGTACGTGACCGGGTGCCTTCGGGGAAAAACACAACGGAAATACCGTTCCTGATGCGTTCCCGGGCATTGTTGATTGACGCCAGAGCCGCTTCAGTGTTGGATCGGTCGACAATAATATGTCCCATCACTTCACAGGCCAGGCCAAGCACCGGCACAGCGCGCAGTTCCTTTTTCATCACCCACTTTAGATCAACGCCAAGGTGCCCATAGAGCACGTAGATATCAATAAGACTCTGGTGGTTGGAGACGACAACGTAAGACTGGGCGGGATTGATGTTCTCCCTGCCAATCACCTTGATGCCAATCAGGCTGACAAACATGTTGAGGCGGGCCCAGGTGCGTGCCAGTACCCTTGAGGCAAAGTCGGGGTAGCCTGCAACACTGAGCGGAATAATCAGTGCACCGAGGGTGAGGGTGCTGAGGGCAAGAAATGGTGCAATCACCAGCCAGCGGTACAGAAACAGCACGGGCGTGTTGCGCCCGGCGGTGCTCTTACGCTCGAAGTCTGAGGTGGTCAAGACTGTGGGGCCTCCGGTACCGGAAGTGGGTTTGATCAGGTTGCTAGTGTGGTCTATCACCTGCCACGGTGGTACGCAGCATTTCGCGTCTGTGCCCCTGGTAGTCAGAGGTGGCGCAATGTTGCGTGCAACGATTGTCCCACATGGTGAGCGATCCTGGTTCCCAGTGCACCCGACAGGTAAATGACGGATTGACGGCCAGATCGTTCAGGTACTTGAGAATCGGGGCGCTTTCGGCTTCGGTCATGTGGCGAAAACGGATTGTATAGACCGGATTGACCCACAGCGCCTTGCGACCCGTTTCTGGATGGGTGCGGATCACCGGGTGTTCCGTGACTGGTGGTTCTGTTGTCGCGTTTTCAATTTTCATGTGTTCGAGGTGATCTTTCATTCGGGCATTGGGGCCGTAGGAACGGGTTGAACTGTGGATGGCGACCATGCCGTCCAGCATCTCTTTCATCCCCGGTGACAGGGCATCATAGGCGCGGTAGAGATTGGTGTAGAGCGTGTCACCCCCGGCCGGAGGCACATCAACGGCATACAGCAGTGTGCGGCTCGGTGGCAGTTCCTGGAAGGTAAAATCGGTATGCCAGCCGGCGCCAAATGACATGGGGGACTTTTCGTTGGCCTCCTTGATGATTGGGACAACGTCAGGATAGGCAGGCAGACCCGTCAGGTACGGGGTTTCGCCAACACCACCCATACGTTCGGTCAGTGCCAGCAGGCTTTTTGGGTCCAACTGCTGGTCACGAAAGCATAGCACCAGGTGCTCCAGGAATGCGGCGTGTACACGGGCGGCATCCTCATTGGAAAGCGGGACTGACAGGTCGACGCCCCTGACTTCTGCGCCCAGGGCACCGGCGATGGGAGTGATGGTCATTTCGGACAAGGGTTGTCCCTCCTGGTTGCATGTGAGAAAGGCCGATTATGACAAAACCGGGAGTTGGCGAGTAGTTACTTCCTGCCTGCAGGTAATGACGCCTGAAGTGCCGGGACGGGCGTCTTTGGCCCTGGCCATATGAAGGTCAAACCGAGAGTGCTTTGTGTGCTTGCGCGCCCGTCAAATCTGATCAGAATAGGTAAGTCATTACATGGTGGAGTGCTGGTATGGAACTTCTGGCTGATCCGGGTCTGCTGGGGCTGGGCAACCGCCTGAAACGCCTTTCCGATCGGATGATGCAGGACGGCATTCGTATATACCGTGAAACCGGTCTGGATTTTGAGCCACGCTGGTTTCCCGTCTACTACTACCTGGCCCGTCGTGGTCCCACGCCCCTGACCCTGATTGCCCGGGGACTGGGTGTCACCCATCCCGGTGTGAACCAGGTAGCGAAGGAGATGATTGATGCGGGTCTGCTGGCTGCTTACCGGGACCCTGCGGATAAACGCAAGCGTGTGCTCGCCCTGACCAAAGCCGGCAAGTCCCTTTTGCCTGCGCTGGAAGCGGTGTGGGCCGATGTTCGGGCCGCCTGCCTGGCATTGATTGACGAGGCTGGTGCAGAACTGCCGGGCCAACTGGCTGCCCTCGAAGGGGCCCTGGCAAACCGGGGTCTCTACGAGCGCTTCCAGGCGCGTCAGAAACCTGTGACGCCCGGGTATGAGGTGGTGGCCTTTCAACCGGATTACGCCGCGGCGTTCCGGCGTTTGAGTGAAGCCTGGATACAGGCGTATTTCTCGCTCGAACCTGCTGACGAGGTCCTCTTCGCTGATCCCGAAAGCAGCATCATAGCGCCGGGAGGAGACATATTGTTCATACGCCGGGTGCAGGATGGCCAGTTGGTGGGCACCTGCGCGCTGCTGAATCGTGGGCAGGGTCGTGCGGAACTGGCCAAAATGGGGGTGGAGGAAGCCTGCCGTGGGCAGGGACTCGGCAAACTGCTCGCTTTTGCTGTCATCAATCGGGCGCGAGAACTGAGGTTCAAACAACTCTGCCTTGAATCCAACGCCAGACTCGCGCCGGCCATGGCGCTGTATCGCCAACTGGGGTTTGTTGAGCGTGCTGCACCAGAAGCTTCTGCCTACTCGCGCGTTGATATCTACATGGAAATGGCGCTTTGATCGCCATTCGACCCGACATTGCGCGCCAAAAGCAGTACATTGCTGGTCTTTCGGGCCAATGGGTGCCTGACACCCTGAACAGAATGTCGGGCAGCTGATCCGCCTGGTCTGGCCGCTTCAGGCGGAACCTTATTGCCTGAATGAAATGAAAACAAAAATTACTTAACGTCAAAACAAAAACTTTTTGTTTTTCTATACTCCGCCGCGGTTACATCGATCCAGACACTGGCAGAGGACATATGTTGAAACGAAAGAAGCTCACCGTCGCGATTGCAAGCGCAATTGCAGCGGGATTATCCGGCGCGGCGCTGGCAGAAATAGAAGAAGTCACAGTCACGGCAACCAAGCGACCGGAGAGCACCCAGGACATACCCATAGCCGTCCAGGCAATGAACGAAACCCGGCTGGAGCAGTTGGGCATCTCGAACTTCAGTGACTACCTGGTTCAGTTGCCGGGTGTATCAGCAGGGGGCAGTGGTCCCGGCCAGAACACGATCTATATCCGGGGGGTGGCTTCGACCACACCAAACCTGACAACAGCCGGCGTTGCGGGCCTGGCGCCCAACGTGGCGCTCTATCTTGATGAGCAACCCCTCTCTCAGCCTGGCAGAAACCTGGATGTCTACACCGCTGACATGGCACGGGTAGAGGTTCTGTCCGGACCCCAGGGCACCCTGTTTGGTGCAAGTTCCCAGGCCGGCACCATTCGACTGATCACCAACAAGCCGGATCCCACGGGCTCTTATGCAAGCGTCAAGATCGGTACTGCCTTCACCCAGGGCGGTGAGATGAGCAACAACGTGGAAGGTATGGTGAACTTTCCCGTCAACGACCAGTTGACCGTCCGGGGTGTGGTCTATGTTGACAACATGGGTGGCTACATTGACAACGTTGCGAGCACGCTGGATGCGAGTGAAAGCGCGAGGTTTCGGCCACAGGGGGCAATTCGTGACAACGGTGTGCCGGTCAGCGCCCAGCGGGCCGGTTTTCAGTCAACAGCAGACTTGAGTGCAGTCACATTTTTGCCGGTCAACAACTCGGCCAAGACTGAGGAGGACTTCAACGAGACAACCTATAGTGGTGGCAGGATCAGTGCGCGATACGACATCAACGAGGACTGGAACCTGCTGGTAGCACATTCCCAGCAAAGCCTTGATTCCGAGGGTGTGTTTTTTGCAGACCCGGATCTTGGTGACCTTGCTATTGCTCGCTACCAGGACGATACGATTGAAGACTACTACCACAATACCAACTGGACGCTGGAAGGCCGGATTGGCGCGCTGGAAGCACTGTACACGGGTGCCTTTACCGACCGCGAGACGGAACAGCGGGTGGACTATTCTGATTACCTGTTTGTTGGTCAGTACCTGCCCTACTATATCTGCGACAGCTCGGTATCCTATCCTGGGGCCGCCGCCCCCGCTGGCACCTGCCAGGCGCCTGATCTTTACGTGCAGTCGCTCACCCGAACCAGGGTATCGACCCACGAAATCAGGTTCAATACGCCGGCAGACAAACGTGTGCGGGCGACCGTTGGCGCCTTCTACAGCGACCTTGAACTGAAAGAGCGAAACGATTTTACCTACCCTGGCTCCGTGCTGGTTGATGGCTACGGGGTTCAGACGGGTTTTTCACCTAACTTCCCGTTTACCACTGGCTATACGTCTGATCCAGGACCCTTTCCGCCGGGCGTGATTTTCCGTAATGACGTCCTGCGTACCGACAACCAGATGGGGCTTTTTGGTGAAGTGACCTGGGATATCACCAACCGGTTTGCGCTGAAGCTAGGGGCGCGCTGGTACGATATTGAGGTGGACTTTGATGGCAGCGCCAACGCCTCTTTCTGTAACCTGTTCCAGCCCGATGTCAATGCTTTCGGTACGGATATCAGTGATCTTTACAATGGTGATGGCCAGGTCACTTTCCGTGGTACCTGCACAGCGGCTGACCAGATTACCTATTCAGCCGCAAATGCGGCGTCAGCCCCTGCCGCGGTCGCCGCGGCATTGCAGGCACCGGACAATGCACAAACTGATGGTGTCATTGGCAAGGTCAGCTTTTCCTTCAGGCCTACCGATAACCAGCTCTGGTACGTGACCTGGTCGGAGGGCTTCAGGCCTGGATTGCTGAATAGACCGGGGGGCGCTGCTGGTCCGGGTACTTACAGGGTGCCCTTTGCCCTGGACACCGACGACGTGGTCAATACGGAAATTGGCTGGAAACTCGATCTCCTCGATTACACACTCCGGCTGAACGGCAGCTTTTTTATGGTTGATATCGAGAACCTGCAGACCACCATTTTTGATCCCAGCATTACCAACCTGTTCTTTTCCGACAATGCGGCAGATGCTGAGGTCAGGGGGGTCGAGGCTGACTTTATCTGGACCCCCATGGGGATAGACGGGCTGACGATCAGTGGTGCCGTGTCCCTGCTGGACACGGAGATAACCCGGGTACTGACTCCAACCAACGACGTCAGGGCAGGGGATGAGCTTGCGTTTGCCCCTGAACTCCAGGCCAATCTGCGCGCACGGTACACCTGGTTCCTGGAGTCGGGCCTGACCGCGCACGTGATGCCGCATGTCTCCTATTCCGCGGAATCCTACAGCGACGTTATCCTGATCAATCGTGACCAGATTGACAGCTGGGCCATGCTGGGCCTGACCGTGGGTGTGAGTGGCGATCGCTGGTCAGCGGAACTCTATGCGGATAACCTGACTGACGAAAGGGCCGAATTGGCACGCAACTTTGTCTTTGACCAGCATCGTGTCACTTATGCACGACCGCGCACTTTGGGTGTCAGAGTCTCTTACGACTTCTAACAACCGCCCATCGACCAGAGCGCCCGGCATTGTTGAGTGCCGGGCACTTGGGGTCGGCGTGGTCTGACAACTTTGCCGGATTCATACTTCTGGGTACATTTCACAGGAAACCAGGGTGAACGCTATCGACAAGGCGGATCTGGGGCAGGTTCAGCAACTGATTGTTGCTGGGCAGATGGCATCGGCACTGGCGGCACTGACGCCGATCCTGACGCAGGATCCGGAAAATGTCGAAGCGCGCTACATGCGCGCCGTCTGCTGTCGCCGCACTGGTGCCCCCGGGGAAGCACTGGCTGAACTGGAGACGATCAAACAACTTTCACCGGGTCATGGCCGGGCTTACCAGGAAGAAGGCCACGTCTATCGGCTGCTCCAGGATCCTGCGCGGGCGTTGATTGCCTACCGCCGTGCCTGCCAGTTCAATCCAGCGCTCGTCGCCAGTTGGCAAGCACAGCAGGAACTGTTGAAGCTGGCCGGCCGCACGGACGAGGCAGCGGCTGTTGCCGCCTGGGTGACACACCTCAAGTTGATGCCAGCGCCTGTAGTTGCCGTCATGGACCTGGTTGCGCAGGGGCGGCTGGTTCGCGCAGAGGAAATCTGTCGCGCCTTCCTGAAGGCCAACCCCCGCCATGTTGAGGCCATGCGGTTACTCGCCGACATTGGCCTGCGACTGGGGGTGCTGGAGGATGCGGAGTTCCTGCTGGAGAGTGCACTGGCCTTTGCGCCCGACAATACCCAGGTGCATATTGACTATGTGCGGGCGCTACGAAAACGCCAGAAGTTCGTGCTGGCCCGGGAGGAAGCAGAAAAACTGCTGGCGAGCGCGCCGGACAATCCGCAGTTCCAGTCAATTTACGCCGTGGAGTGTATGCAGACCGGGGACTTTGACAGGGCGCTTCGGCTTTTTGACAAGGTGCTGGCGCGCCTCCCCAATGATCCGGTGACATTGACATCCCGGGGGCACGCGCTGAAGACCAGTGGGCGGGCCGCTGACGCCATTGCGTCCTATCGGCAGGCAATTGCCAGTCATCCGGCTTATGGTGAAGCCTATTATGCACTGGCCAACCTGAAGACCTACCGGTTTTTACCCCAAGAGCTGGCCCAGATGCACGAACAGGAAAACGACACCAGCCTGTCCCACATGGACCGGGTTTATCTCAATTTTGCGCTGGGCAAAGCCTATGAGGATAGCGATACCTTTGACACCGCGTTTCACTACTATGCCGAGGGTAATGCTCTCAAGAAAGCAGAGAGTCGCTACAGTGCAGAAAAAATGACTGCAGAATTGCAGGCCCAGCAGCGCCTGGTCGGCCGTGACCTGATTGCGGCGCAGGGTGGCCAGGGCTGCGACGCGCCAGATCCGATTTTTGTTGTGGGGCTCCCACGCGCCGGATCGACCCTGTTGGAACAGATCCTTTCTTCCCACAGTCAGATAGACGGCACGCTCGAACTCCCCAACATCCTGTCACTCTCGCAAAGGTTGAGGCGCATGCAGGCCGGGGAGACGCGCGGTTACCCTGAAGTGTTGGCCCACCTGACGCCCACTCAGTTGCAGGCATTCGGCCAGGAATATATTGATGACACGCGCATTCATCGGCTTGGTGCACCCTACTTTATCGACAAGATGCCCAACAACTTCCGTCACATTGGCCTGATCAAGCTGATTCTGCCCAATGCACGGATCATTGACGCGCGCAGGGACGCCATGGCCTGCTGCTTCAGCGGTTTCAAGCAGTTGTTCGCCGAGGGCCAGGAGTTCACCTATTCGCTGCATGACGCCGGCACCTACTACCGCGATTATGTGGACCTGATGACACACTGGGATGAGGTGTTTCCGGGGCAAATCCTGCGTGTGCAGCATGAAGACGTGGTGGCAGATCTGGACCAGGAAGTCCGGCGCATGCTGGATTTTCTTGGTCTGCCGTTTGAACAGGCATGCCTCGATTTCCACCAGACCGAGCGCAATGTCAGGACACCCAGCTCGGAACAGGTCCGCCAGCCGATCTTTGATTCATCGCTGGACCAGTGGCGCAATTTTGAACGTTTCCTGGACCCGTTACGGGAGGCACTGGGACCACTGGCGTGACTACTGGCATGAGCGTCAGCGCAGAGCGCTCAGGTAATTCAGGTGCCTTTCGTACTGGTCCAGCAGGTCATTAACAATCTGCTCAAACGTCCACCCCATGACGTCGTAGTCCTGCCCGCCTTCCTGGAGGTGAACTTCTGCACGCCAGTAGGTTTCATCATCCGGTACCGAATCCAGCGACTGGCCGAGCAGTGTACTGTCCGGGAGCGGTTTCTGGTTCGCATACACTGAATAGACAAAATCCAGCTCGTCACCATGGTAAACCTCCAGGGAAACCACCAGTTGTTCCTCGTTATCAACAACATTGACCGTCAGCCCCTTGTTGGTAAGTTCGCGCGCAAAAGCCTGCAGGGCGGGTATCACCGTTTGCTGCTGGAAGGCCCGGACACCCTCGGGACCCGGATACTGAAACAGGTTGTTAAGCCGCTCCTGCCAGGGGACCTGGCTGTCTGCCGCGGTATGGATCGACAGGGATGCACGCTTGGCGTGGTCGGTACGCAACGCCTTGATAAACCCCCAGATCGCGACCAGCAGGGCGATGGAGAAAGGTAGTGCGCTGGCAATGGCGGCCGTTTGCAGTGACGGTAATCCACCAGCCAGCAGCAGGATAATGGCAATAACACCAATGGTGCTGGTCCAGTAAATGCGCTGAAAAAGCGGTGTGTCGTCACGGCCGCGGGAAGCGAGCATGTTGACAACCATGGCGCCGGAATCCGCTGAGGTGACAAAAAACACAACAACCATGATGACCGCGACAAACGACAAAACGCCGCTCATGGGGAAATTCTCAAAAAAGCTGAACAGGGCAACAGCTGTGTCTGCCTGGACCGCGCTGCCGAGTTGCGTCAGCCCCTGGTCCAGTATCAGATGTATGGCGCTATTGCCGAAAATGGTCATCCACAGCAGCGTAAACAGGGTTGGTCCCAGCATGGCGCCGAGGACAAACTCGCGAATGGTGCGTCCGCGGGATATACGAGCGATAAACAGACCAACAAAAGGCGACCAGCTCATCCACCAGCCCCAGTAGAAGATGGTCCAGCCACCAATCCAGTCGGTTGGATGATAGGCATAGAGGTTGAATGTCTTGCTAACAATCTCGGAGAGGTAGTTGCCCGTGTTCTGCACAAACGCCTGGAGTAAAAGGATAGTGGGGCCAAAACCCAGCACGCCTATCAGCAACAGGACAGCGAGTCCAAGATTGAGTTCAGACAGTCGCTTGATACCAACGTCCAGTCCCAGCACAACAGACAGGGTGGCCAGTCCGGTCGTGACGATGATCAGCAGGGTCTGGACCATCGGTGTTGACGGAATGTCAAACAGGTAGTTCAGACCGGCATTAATTTGTAATACGCCAAAACCGAGCGAGGTTGCCACACCGCAGACGGTGCCAATAATTGCGAAAATATCCACCGCGGCGCCAATCGGACCATAAATTTTCTCCCCGATCAGGGGATAGAGTGCAGATCTCAGGGTGAGCGGCAGATCGTGTCGATACCCAAAATAGGCCAGAATCAGCGCGACAATCGCGTACATGGCCCAGGCGTGCAGCCCCCAGTGAAAAAACGTCAGGCGCATGGCCTCCTCGGCGGCCTCTGCCGTTGCGCCTGCCCCCACCGGCGGTGACAGGAAATGCATCACTGGCTCGGCAACACCAAAAAACATGAGGCCAATCCCCATGCCCGCAGAAAACAGCATGGCAAACCAGGATGAGAAGGAGTAGTCGGGAACAGCGTGGTCCGGGCCCAGCTTGATGTCTCCAAGGCGGGTCAGGCAGAGCGCAAAAACGGTAACCAGAATGATGGCGACCACCAGGACGTAGTACCAGCTCCCGTTTGCGACGATCGCATTCTGGAGACCGGCAAAAGCCTCACCCGCCGCGTCCGGCCAGAATGCCGCAAACAGGACCAGGGAAAGCAGCAACAGGGTAGCGCCATAAAAGACGGGAGGGTCCAGCCGGGCTGGTACCGGTTCAGTGTTGGTGTTATTCATTCAACCTCCGTTCAGCGGCTTGGGTGCTTCTGATTGGCAGGGGAAAAATCAGGGCGAAACTTCATTGGCAACCTTGCGTACGGGTTCAGCCGCTACTTTCGTAAAGACCAGCGCGCGGGTCGCGGACACCGCCAGCATCAAAACCAGGACTGCCATGGGCAAGCCCACAATAATTGAGGCCGCCTGCAATGCACTGACGCCCCCGATCAGCAGAAGCGTGCAGGTAACGCCGCCAAGAATCAGGCCCCAGAGTATTTTCATGCTGTTCAGGTGGTCTACATGCAGAATGTGGCAGATCACCAGGGTGGCAGAATCCAGGGACGTGATCAGCCAGGTAAAAAGCAGGAAGGCGACAACCGCAAGCAGTAACGTGGTAATGGTCGGCGACGCGGCATTGGTGATAGTTGCAACCAGGCCCATACTGTAATCGTTGGTGACAGCCTCGCTCACGGCACCGGCGGCCATCATCTTCTGGTAGATGGCGGTGCCGCCAAAAACGCTCATCCACAGGACAATGACCAGTGAGGGGACAAACAGCACACCCAGGATAAACTCACGCACCGTTCTTCCACGGGAAATTCTTGCAACAAACAGTGCAACGAAGGGGGTCCAGGCGAGCCACCAGCCCCAGTAGAAAACTGTCCAGGCACCCTGCCAGGCCTGGTTTGCGGGTTTGCTGGCAGTCCAGATGCCCATGGGAATGACGTGTTCGACATAATCCCAGAGATTGGTTGGCAGTGACTTGAGCAGGTAGAGCGTGGGGCCAATGGCGACAAGCGTCAGTAACAGCCCAAGGCTGAGCCACACATTGAGTTCGCTGAGGCGACGGATGCCGTTGCCGATGCCTGACAACACGGAAAATATCCCCAGCGTGCAGACCAGCAGGACAATAGCGACCTGGTTTGATGTGCTGAAGGTGATACCAATGAGTGGTTCCACGGTGGCGTTCATGCTGCCGACGGCAAGACCAATGGAAGTCGCCACACCAAACACCGTGCCGTAAAGCGCCAGAATGTCGATAAGTCCACCCTGCCAGCCGCGGATCCGATTCTCGCCCAGGAGCGGAATAAACCCCGCGCTGAAGGTCAGCGGCAGTCCGCGGGGGTAGGCTGAGAGCGAAATCGCGAGTGACGCCAGTACATAGAGCCCCCAGCCGTGTAGCCCCCAGTGGAAAACCGTGACCGTGATTGCGGTGGTTGCGGCCTGCCTGGCTGATTCTGTGCCGCCAAGGAAAGGATTTCCCTCGAAGTGGGTGATGGGTTCGGCGGTACCCCAGTAGAGCAACCCGGAAGCGAGACCGGCGCTGAACAACATCGAAAACCAGGACCAGCGGGAGAATTCCGGTTTGTCACCTGGCATACCCAGGACGCGATTTGCCGCAGGGTGGAATATGAACGCAATGGTCAGCAGCAGGGCGACCGTGGCGGTGGCAATAAAAAGCCAGCCAAAATATTCGATTACCCAGTCTCGCAGGTCACCGGTAACAGTCTGGGCAAGGTCCATATCGAGCGCGGACAACCCGGAAAAAACAGTGAGCGAGAAAATTGTAAAAATCGACAGGTAGTGCTTTGCGCCAAACGTGACGCTTGTTCTTGATTCAATAGCCATGCAATCCCCTGGACAGGGGTACCCTAACATTCCCTGCCGCGTCTGGCCAATTGAGGCCCTGAATCTGCCCGGTGCGGTGGGAACCGATTGCGATTTACTGCCATTTCCGCAACTATTGCCGGATGAAATCCCGTTTCTTCACGCGTTGTGCGCTGCCCCTGCTGCTTCTGGTTATGGCCGGACCCACGCTGGCTGACGTACGTGCCGACTTTGATCGGAGCTATGCCATCTACCAGAAATATTACGGCGCGGGAGAATGGGAGCAGGCGACCACTGCCGCATCTGAAGTGCTTTACTTTGCTACCAGGGCTTTTGGTAAAACCAGCATCAATACCGCCAATATGGCTTTCAACTACGCCCGACTGCTGAATCGGGCAGAGCGCTACGATGAATCACTACCCCTGCTGGACCAGGCGATGGATGTGCTGCGTGCCTTTCATGGTCCCGCGTCAGCGGAACTGGTTGAACCTTACCTTGAACTTGGCAAGGCGCGATGGTCCACTGGCCGGGAATCCAATGGGATTGCAGCCTTTCGGCGCGCTGTGCACCTGGCAGGGCTGCAATCCAGGGCGGAGAAAGCCCGCTTGAATATGGTGGTTGGCGTTTTTCTGTCGAACAGGATGTTCTCCGTCGCTGCGCGCCTGTTCCTGCAGGATGCCATGCAGCAATACCAGGCTGAAGTGGGTGATGCGGATGTGCGTGTTGCTTTTGCCGCGCTGCATATTGGCCGTGGTCTGGTGTTTGATGACAGCTATTCGCCGGCCATGCCGCTGTTGGAACAGGCGCTGGGCGTTTTTGTCGCCGATGAGCGTAATCTGCAATTGGAACTGGCAACACGTAAATTGCTTGTGCAGGCACTTGAAGGGCTGGGGCGGAGCGATGAGGCAACAGAACACTGTCTTGTGGTCGGCAGAAAATCGATGAGCGATCAACACATCCTGATTGGTACGGTAGAACCCAATTATCCCGTGGATGCAGTGGAGCAAATGGAGAACGGCTGGGTTGTCGTCGAGTTTACGGTGAACGAGGAAGGGTTTGTGCGTGACCCGGTTGTGGCAGAAACTACGTCAACACTGTTTAACGCTGCGGCGATCGAAGCCGCGAGTCGGTTCCGGTTTGCTCCCCGGTTTCAGGACGGTAAACCTATTGCGACACCGGGTGTTCGGAACAAGATTTCGTTTCACATAGTTGATCAGTTGGGACCGGGAAAGCCGCAGGGGGATATCTGATGATTCAACGGGACCTTTGCCCCGGACCCCGGTCATCTCCCGGTTGTAGGGCGCTGGCCATGACGATGGTGATGGGTGACCCGATTGACCCAAGATGACAGCCTTGCGTCGGCCCTTGCGGTGGGTATGGGGCCTGCCTGGCACGCGAGACGTACGCCAGAGAAGAACGCGGTTGTCCTGGGTGATGACCTGCTGACCTTTTCCGATCTCAATGCCTCGGCGAATCGGCTGGCCAGGGGATTGCGCGCAGCGGGTATTGTCGCCGGTGAAAGTCTTGCCATTGTCTGCCGCAATCGCATTGAATTTCCCATCGCCTATTTTGCGGCACAGCGTATTGGTGTTCGGATTACCCCGGTCAACTGGCACCTCACGGCTGATGAGATTGCCTATATCCTGGATGACTGCGGGGCATCGGCGGTGATCATGGATATTGCGCTGGCTGAAGTAGCTGAAGCGATTGCCGACCGGGTGCCCCGGTTGAAGGCTGCCCTGTGTGCCGGTGGTGAGGTCGCCGGCTTTACCGATCTCAAGCAGTTCTGCCGGGCATTTTCAGAATCAGATATAGAAGAACCGGTGTTTGGTCCCCAAATGCTCTACACCTCGGGTACCACAGGCAGGCCCAAAGGTGTCATCCGCAAGCCACATGGTGTTGGGTCAAAAGCCCGACGACACTTCCTGCCAGATCACGCCCGGGTCCTGTGTACAGGCCCGCTTTATCACGCGGCACCCCTCTCCCAGAACATGGTGCAGCCCATTACCCAGGGCAAGACCGTGGTGATCATGGAAAAGTTTGACGCGGAGGAAACGTTGCGCCTGATTGAGCGACACAGGATTACCCACTCACACATGGTAGCAACCATGTTCCACC
The DNA here is from genome assembly GCA_047947185.1 of Pseudomonadota bacterium. Classification (GTDB taxonomy): domain Bacteria; phylum Pseudomonadota; class Gammaproteobacteria; order Pseudomonadales; family Azotimanducaceae; genus JANQJA01. Next base: position 2,436,448 of record CP170502.1, on the reverse strand, counting down.
GGATGCTGTCGCTGCCACCTGAAATTCGTCACAAATATGATCTCTCGTCGCTTGAAACAATCTGGCACGGGGCGGCACCCACTCCCGTACATGTCAAGCGCGCCATGATTGAATGGCTGGGGCCAAAACTTGATGAGTATTATGCGGCCACAGAAACCGGTGGCACGGAAATCACGTCCGAGGAGTGGCTGCGCAAGCCCGGTAGTGTAGGTCTGCCGGAGGAGGGCCAGGAGATATCCATCCTGGATGAACAGGGACAGGTGCTGCCAGCAGGGCAGGTTGGCACCGTGTATTTCAGCGCGGCCCGGTCCGGTGGATTTTCCTACCATGGGGACGAGGCCAAAACGCGTTCGGCCTATAAAGGTGATCGCTATACCCTGGGAGACCAGGGTTACCTGGATGAGGACGGCTACCTGTTCCTGACGGGCAGGAGCGCTGAGGTGATTATCTCCGGTGGTGTCAATATCTACCCGGCAGAAGTGGATGCGATACTGCTGATGCACCCCGCCGTGCAGGATGCCGCAGTGGTGGGCGTGCCCAACGAGGAGTTTGGCGAAGAGGTCAAGGCCGTGGTGGAACTCAAATCCCTGGCTGAAGTGTCGCTGTCACTCGCGGATGAACTGATGGCGTTCTGTCGTGCGCGCCTCGCTCACTTCAAGTGCCCAAGATCAATTGACTTTGTTGATGAACTGCCGCGAAGTGATGCGGGTAAGGTGTTTCGTCGTCGGGTCCGAGACCGGTACTGGACGTAGATTCACAGGTGCGCTGACAATCGCGCTCTGGCCGGTTGGCTCTCGTGGCTAACCTGGTTCGTTGAAGGCAAGGCGCAGTTCGGGCACGCCGCTCATCGGTATCCAGACGTAAGCGCTTTGCCCATACTTGATGGCAAGCCCGTCAGCCTGGTCCTGGTTGATGCCAAGCAACAGGTAACTGTCTTCTGACCATTTTCCACTGATGTCTTCGCCACGCCCAACAAAGTAGTTGAGTCGCATGGTTTCGATATCGGCCAGCAAGTTTGCCTGTCGATCGTAATTTTCATCAAGCGATAAGGGCTTGCTGCCAGGGTTCCAGGCTGTGATAAAGGCGCTGGTTTCAACATTAAAGCTGACATGCAGCACCCGGATACCATCGTTCCGTTCACCAATTTTCAAAACCAGTGGCGGATCGTCGTCAACAATATACTCGGCGGCTTTGTAGGCCTCGAGCAGCGATTCAGTCAGGGGTGGATATGTCATGCAGCAAGGATACCACCTCAACGGTGCCCGGTCGCGACCCCACCCTGTCGTTTCAACCGAAGCGGCGCAGCCGCGTAGCGGAGAAACCTCTGGCCTGGGGATCTCTCCACTTCGGCCCTTGCGGGCCTCCGGTCGAGATGACACGGATTTGTCGTTTCGACCGAAGCGGCGCAGCCGCGTAGTGGAGAAACCTCTGGCCTGGGGGTCTCTCCACTTCGGCCCTTGCGGGCCTCCGGTCAATGTATGGACTCCCCCCACTCTCTTTTCAGAGAATGGAGGTAACCAAACCAAAGAGGAGTCCATACATGGCCAAGCGTAATCTAATTGCTCTCGATCTTGCAAAGTCTTCTATCCACGTTGAAGTAGAAGATCTCGCCAAACACAAAATCATCAGCTCCAGAAAGATGAACGTGGCGGCACTAAAGAAGTTTATCACTCGGCAACCACCGTCTACCGTCGCGATGGAAGCCTGTGGCAGTGCTCATCACTGGTGCTGGCTGGCCGAAGCCTGTGGCCACGAGGTCATTCTGTTGCCACCTCAACACGTTACGCCCTATCGCCAGGGACACAAGACGGACGCGACCGATACCCGGGCGATCCGGGAGGCAGCCAAGCGACCGGACCGCAAAGAAGCGGTGAAGAAGTCGCCTGAACTGCTGGCACTGCAGACACTGCTGCGGGTACGGGGTCAATACGTGGATCTCAAGCGCCAACGGTCGAATGAGATCCGCATGCATCTACTCGAATTTGGCATTCGCATCCCGAAGAGCTATGCAGCCCTGCAGCGCGAGCTGATGCCGATCCTCGCGGACGCTGAGAATGACCTGCCGGATCTGGTCAGGTCATTGCTGCATCGGCTCTACGTGTCGTTCCTCGAGACTGCCAGGGAAGTGAAGGAGCTGGATCAAGAACTCCAGCAGGTCGCCAAACAGTGCGAACCCTGCCGGCGCCTGCTGCAGCTTGAGGGCGTTGGCCCGGTGTGTGCCATCCTGCTTTACACCCGCATCGGCGATGGCTCCGCGTTCAAAAATGGTAAGCAAGCCGCGGCTCTGGTTGGCGTGACACCACAGCAATACAGTACCGGCGGCGTGGTGAATCTTGGTCACATCCGTAAACGAGGTGTCGACAAAGAGGCGAGAGCCACGCTCTTACAGGGCGCAAAGTCAGTCGTCCATAAGAAGATGCCGCCCACCAACGACAAAGCGATCTGGTTACGCGATCTCATCGCCCGGCGCGGCGAAAATATTGCGGCGGTAGCCCTGGTCAACAAGACGGTCAGAACTGCCTGGGCCATGTTATCACGCGGCGAAGAGTACGCCGCCGCTTAACCGAATAACGCAACCAATCAGCAACCTTTTACCTGCAAGAAGAGCCTTGTCATCAATGGAACGAAGCCCAACCTCCTGGCAACCTGATCATCTCGACGGAAGCAACATCCGCCCGGTCGCTGAGGACAGGAGGTGCGCGATATACAACCGGGTCAGGGGGATAGCTTCCCTCACTCAAGAGACCGCATATACGTTCGCGTTCTTCATCTTCCTTATGATGGCAAAAACCTGCTTGCAGACAGGGGGGAGTCCATATACGAGATGACACGGATTTGTCGTTTCGACCGAAGCGGCGCAGCCGCGTAGTGGAGAAACCTCTGACCTGGAGATCTCTCCACTTCGGCCCTTGCGGGCCTTCGGTCGAGATGACACGGATTTGTCGTTTCGACCGAAGCGGCGCAGCCGCGTAGTGGAGAAACCTCTGGCCTGGGGATCTCTCCACTTCGGCCCTTGCGGGCCTCCGGTCGAGATGACACGGATTTGTCGTTTCGACCGAAGCGGCGCAGCCGCGTAGTGGAGAAACCTCTGGCCTGGGGGTCTCTCCACTTCGGCCCTTGCGGGCCTTCGGTCGAGATGACACGGATTTGTCGTTTCGACCGAAGCGGCGCAGCCGCGTAGCGGAGAAACCTCTGGCCTGGGGATCTCTCCACTTCGGCCCTTGCGGGCCTCCGGTCAATGTATGGACTCCCCCCACTCTCTTTTCAGAGAATGGAGGTAACCAAACCAAAGAGGAGTCCATACATGGCCAAGCGTAATCTAATTGCTCTCGATCTTGCAAAGTCTTCTATCCACGTTGAAGTAGAAGATCTCGCCAAACACAAAATCATCAGCTCCAGAAAGATGAACGTGGCGGCACTAAAGAAGTTTATCACTCGGCAACCACCGTCTACCGTCGCGATGGAAGCCTGTGGCAGTGCTCATCACTGGTGCTGGCTGGCCGAAGCCTGTGGCCACGAGGTCATTCTGTTGCCACCTCAACACGTTACGCCCTATCGCCAGGGACACAAGACGGACGCGACCGATACCCGGGCGATCCGGGAGGCAGCCAAGCGACCGGACCGCAAAGAAGCGGTGAAGAAGTCGCCTGAACTGCTGGCACTGCAGACACTGCTGCGGGTACGGGGTCAATACGTGGATCTCAAGCGCCAACGGTCGAATGAGATCCGCATGCATCTACTCGAATTTGGCATTCGCATCCCGAAGAGCTATGCAGCCCTGCAGCGCGAGCTGATGCCGATCCTCGCGGACGCTGAGAATGACCTGCCGGATCTGGTCAGGTCATTGCTGCATCGGCTCTACGTGTCGTTCCTCGAGACTGCCAGGGAAGTGAAGGAGCTGGATCAAGAACTCCAGCAGGTCGCCAAACAGTGCGAACCCTGCCGGCGCCTGCTGCAGCTTGAGGGCGTTGGCCCGGTGTGTGCCATCCTGCTTTACACCCGCATCGGCGATGGCTCCGCGTTCAAAAATGGTAAGCAAGCCGCGGCTCTGGTTGGCGTGACACCACAGCAATACAGTACCGGCGGCGTGGTGAATCTTGGTCACATCCGTAAACGAGGTGTCGACAAAGAGGCGAGAGCCACGCTCTTACAGGGCGCAAAGTCAGTCGTCCATAAGAAGATGCCGCCCACCAACGACAAAGCGATCTGGTTACGCGATCTCATCGCCCGGCGCGGCGAAAATATTGCGGCGGTAGCCCTGGTCAACAAGACGGTCAGAACTGCCTGGGCCATGTTATCACGCGGCGAAGAGTACGCCGCCGCTTAACCGAATAACGCAACCAATCAGCAACCTTTTACCTGCAAGAAGAGCCTTGTCATCAATGGAACGAAGCCCAACCTCCTGGCAACCTGATCATCTCGACGGAAGCAACATCCGCCCGGTCGCTGAGGACAGGAGGTGCGCGATATACAACCGGGTCAGGGGGATAGCTTCCCTCACTCAAGAGACCGCATATACGTTCGCGTTCTTCATCTTCCTTATGATGGCAAAAACCTGCTTGCAGACAGGGGGGAGTCCATATACGAGATGACACGGATTTGTCGTTTCGACCGAAGCGGCGCAGCCGCGTAGTGGAGAAACCTCTGGCCTGGGGGTCTCTCCACTTCGGCCCTTGCGGGCCTTCGGTCGAGATGACACGGATTTGTCGTTTCGACCGAAGCGGCGCAGCCGCGTAGTGGAGAAACCTCTGGCGGGGTCAGTCATCGAATCAGTGTGTCAGCAACTCTGGATGGGCTTAGAATGCCTCCATGCTTGCCCGACTTAGAAAGTGGTTTGGATTTACAACGGCGGAGGACGATCTTGTCGACCTGGTCAGGGTTGCGCAGGAAGATCCCCAGATCCGCCAGCACTTGTTGCTGATCCTTGAACAGCCCACCTTCCAGCGCCAGTCGCTCATCAACTCCTGGATCGAAGAACTGCGACTGGTGTCGGCGCCGGTATCACTCATCCGGGCACTTGCCGCCTTGACAGATGATGATCGCGCACGCATCACACAGGAGATTCTCAGCCAGGAAACAGAGGTTCGTGCGAGCGATCACTGAACTGATAAAAAAGCTCAGGCTTGAAAAACCCGTAGCACCCCAGATAAAAGGTCCTATAATCAGTGTCTCGTCCAGCGGTTCCAGGCGAACCGGGGGTCCAATGAGCATACCAGTCGCATACACTCGCGCTGCCATCCAAACGCTGCTGGTCGCATACCTTGCCATCGGTTCCATTCAGTTGGCGTTCGCTTCACCTGTTTCGCTCCTGCCCTCGGTACAGGACGTTGATGTTGATTCAGACCCACCTGCCGGCAGCGATGATTTCCCCGCCAGCACAATCCCTGAAAGTTACCGGGATGGCTGGGCCAACGGCAGTGTCGCCTGCCCGCCCAAACCTGCCCAGGCGCCGGCCCATCTGCTTGCTGGTCCAAGACTGACACGAGGCCCACCTCAACTCTCCCACTGAAACAACACATCCAATTTTTGCGATGACCGGTGACCTGGCGCAGATGCCCGGGCCAGCGGCAAGGAGAGTGACAAGATGAACGAATTTAATACCCTGAAAACAGTAGGTTTGGGCCAGGTTGAAGAAATCCAGCGGCCTTTGACCGACGATCGGGAAGTCAGCCTGAACAGCAGTGCGCGCGAAGTTTTTACTGACTTCACCCTGGAGCCACCGTTTATGCTGGAAGAATCCACCCCGGTGAACCAGGCCATCGAAATGATGCAGCGTGAGCATGTGCGCCGCAAACTGGTCATTGACAGCAAAGAGCGCCTGCGGGGTGTGGTCAGTCTGGCTGACCTGATGTCTTCCAAGGTGATCAGGGCCATCGAAGCAACTGGCCTGAAACGGGATGACCTCACCATTGCCTCTGTCATGGTGCACAAGGATTCACTGCAGGGCATAGAACTGAAGGAGTTTGAGCATGCCCGAATTGGTGACCTGCTGCGCACCATGAAACAGTTTGGCGAAGAGCATCTGCTGGTGGTTGACGGGGCCAATCAGCGGTTGTGCGGTATCGTGTCGACCACGGATATCGCGCGCAAACTGCACCAGGCCGTGACGATTGACGAGCGGGCAACAACCTTCTCGGAAATCTACAGCTCAATTCGCGCCTGATGAAATGGGTAGGGGGGCCGGTGCCATTGCGCCGGCTTCCTCCACGGTGCGCGCATGAAGTCGACCCGAAGCGAAGGGTGTAACCGGTGCGAGATACCGGCCTTCTGTTAGTCGGCCACCTGCAAGACCTTGGCCCCCTGGATGTCGCCGCGCTTGACCTCAAGGATTGCCTGGTTGGCTTCCGCCAGGGCATAGGTCTGGGTCTGGGGCTTCAAATCAAGTTCGGCCGCCAGCGCAAGAAATTCTGCAATATCACGCCGGGTCACGTTGGCCACGGACTTGATCTCCTTTTCCATCCACAGGTGTTCCGGGTAGCTCAGGTTCGAGAGCAGGTGCTGGTCCTTGCTTTCCTTGCGGATGGCGTTGATAACCAGTCGACCACCCGGCGCCAGGCATTTCAGCGCAGCCAGAATCGGTTGCCATGCAGGGGTTGTATCTATGATGGCGCCGGGTTGTGCGGGCGGCCGGTCATCAGTGCCTCCCGCCCAACTGGCACCCAGTTCGCGCGCGAAAGCCTGCTCGTGGGCACTGCGTGCGAACACGAACACCGCTGAATCGGGAAACTGCCGTTGTGCCAGTTTCAGAACCAGGTGGGCCGAGGCGCCAAAACCGGTAAGCCCCAGGGGTTCACCGTTGGTGAGGCCGGTAAGTCGCAGTGACCGATAGCCGATGGCGCCCGCGCAGAATAGCGGCGCAGCGGCAATATCCGGGAGGGCATCGGGTACTGGAATGGCAAATCCCGCCGGTGCGCACATGTACTCACCATAACCACCATGGCGATCGCGCCCGGTTGCCTGGAATTCGGCACACAGGTTTTCGTTCCCGCGCTGGCACTGTTCGCACTCACCGCAGGCGGAGAATATCCAACCAACGCCAACCCGGTCCCCAACCGCGTGGGTCGTGACACCGGCCCCGAGCGCATCAATGGTGCCGACAACCTGGTGACCGGGAATAACGGGGAAAACCGGTGGTGGTGTCCTGCCCTCAATCTCGTCAAGCTCGGTGTGGCATACGGCACAGACATTGACGCGTATTCGAACCTCGCCTGACAGCGGTTCTGGTCGCTCGACGTCAGCGAGTCGCAGGGGTTCCGTCACCGCCATGAGATCACAGGTTTTTTCCAGCAGCATGGCTTTCATGGGAATTTCTCCTGCAGCAGACACCAGCACCAAAAACCTTACCATCAAATTCTGAAAGCGGTAAATGTATGCCGGTTATGCGTATACTTTCCCGTAACGCTTCACCCATCAGTGGGTATGAGGTTGACTTGATGTCGCCAAGAGGGTTCGGTTGATGAAAAAAGTGCTGTTGGGTGTCAGTGGCCTCCTGCTTGTGCTGATAGTGCTGGCATTTGTGTTTCGTACGCCCTTGATGATGCTGTACATGGGCTCGCAAATTGCGCCGGAAGAGGATTTCAGCGCGGATCGTGCACCGGCCGGGCCGGACTATACCAGTGATGCAAACTGGGCTTCGCTACCCGCCATTTATGATCCTGCGGACCAGATGCCAGAAGGCGTAACGCGTGAGCCAATGGGCGTGGCAGTGTTTTTTGTACATCCCACCTCGTACATGAGCAAAGCCGGCTGGAATCAGCCGCTTGACGATCGAATCGCCAACTGGACGGTGGACGAGCGAATCCTGCGCCACCAGGCCAGCGTTTTTAACAGTTGTTGCGATATCTATGCGCCACGTTACCGGCAGGCGACCTTCTATGCGTTCATGGATCAGAGTGGTAACGGGAAGCAGGCGCTGGACCTGGCCTACTCGGACGTCAGCGCCGCGTTTGATAACTTCCTGACCCGCATCGGCCCGGACGAACCGTTTATCCTGGCCGGGCACTCCCAGGGCACCGATCATGCGACCCGGTTGCTGCGCGAAAAAGTGGCTGATACCGCGCTGATGGATCGCCTGGTGGCCGCCTACCTGGTCGGTTTTTCAATCACCCGGGATCAGCTGGGTTCCGTGCCGGTTTGTGAAACCGCGCAGCAGACAGGTTGTGCCCTGGGCTGGAACACCATGGATGGGGTGGAAGGCGGATTGTTTGGCAATGAAGAACTGGTGTGTGTTAACCCACTTTCATGGACAACCGACGGTACTTATGCCGGCCACGAACTGAACCTCGGTGCGATCGGTTACCCGCGCTACGGGCCGCCCGGCCCCGATGAGGACGTGTCAAAAATGACACTGGAACCCGGTGCTGCAGATGCCATGTGTATTGACGGCCAACTGGCGGTGAAAGAACTGCGTTCAGAGTCATTCCCGTCCCGGATGTTCGGGAGCAGCATGCATGTTTACGATTACAGCCTGTTTCATATGAACATGCGGCAAAACGCGATTGAGCGCATTTCTGGTTTCCTGGCAAAGGCCACGCGCCCGCCATTGGGCGAGTAAAGCCGCCTGCCCTGCAAGCGCGAGGCAGCGTGTTTAATCCAGCCTGGCAGGAGTTAATGAACTCGAGGGCCGCGGGGGCTGTCGACCCCCGTATCGCATCGGGCGGTGGACGCGACAGTCTGTACCTGGTTGCCTGGCGCTGCTCAACCACCTTTCCTGCGGCTGACCCCGGGTGTACCGCCAAGATCTTCCCGATACCCGGTCTCAAGCGGTTTGTTGTCCTCGGCAAGGATATAGCGGCAAACCTGTTGGCCGTGCGCTGACAACTGGTCGAAAATGCTGCGCGGCATGGAACGCCGAAGTGGTTCGCGAAACCAGGGGGCATAGAACTCCGCGTTGGGGATGGCGCGCACCTCATCAGACAGGTTAGGTGTGCCGCCGTGCCAGGCACGAACGTCCCGAATCAGCACGGTGCCGGCGGGTGCCGGGCAGACCGTTGAAAGCCTCATCCACTCGGGTTCTTCCTCCAGGGTGGGAATGGGTTCGTTGCTGTGCTGCGTGCCCGGGATCTGGCGGATGGGTCCGTTAACAGGTGTAAAGTCCACCATCAGGAAGTTGCAGCAGATGTAGGGGCAGGGCAGGTCCCGGTAGGTCATGCGCCCCCGTGGATCCTTGAACGACCCGAAAGACAGGTGTTTGCCATTACTGGTGGTATAGCTGACACGCTCGCCCATGTCGGAGTGCAGTGGCTGGTATTCGATGGCGCCGGGCAGGCAATAGTCACCGCCACCACCCCGCGCAATATAGTCCGGCGACCCAAAGATGGCGGTCAGGATCGGCGTCACGGTGGGTAGGTCAATCAGCATGGCCCATTCAGGATTGTGCATCAGGTGGCCCGTCTTGCTGGCGCCACCAAAAGAGTAGCGGTGGGAGCCGCGATTGCCCTGGCGTTCGGCATCCAGCTTCATCATCGCCTGGATTTCCCGCTCGCAGCCCGCGCGCAGGAAGTCGAGTTGCTCGGGTGTGAGGGCATTGCGTACGGCAACAAACCCGTCGCGGTAGAAGATCCTTGTGGCCCGTTCAACCTCGTCGGGATCAAGAATCTCAAGCCCCCGGATACCATTGTTTGCCAGAAGGTGCTGGCGCAGGTCCCTGACGGCTGTTGCGTTCCGGTCCACACCAACCCACCCCAGGGTGGCAGAACTGTCTGGCCTTGTGTTTGTCATGATGTGCTGACCCCCTTTCAGGTCCGTTCAACGTCTGAACTGAATTGTGTTGTCCTGCATCGCCAGGCCCTTACTGACGGGCTGGCATCGCCTGTTCCAGGAAACTGGATCGCATCTGGATCGCCCAGCGGTTGTCCACCAGCGTAACAACATAGAGTGATTCTTCCGAGAGTATGGGCTGGTTGTCCGGATCAAACCGGGTATACCGGACAAGCACATGGACCTTGTCCTGCCCGGCCTGTATGACCTCGGCCGAATCCAATTGCGTGTGATGCCAGTTTCCCCGGGCGGCAATTGTCGAAAAATCCACCTGGGCCGCATAGTCTTCCCAGCGTTGCCACAGGCTGGTTTTTGCCCGGCCATCAATGCGCATGTGCGGATAATGCAGCGACTGGGCAAAGCGCGCCGGATCCCGTGCATTGAAGCTGGCAAAGTATTCGTCAACGGCGGCCAGTGCGCCTGAATTGGCAGTCATGAGTGAATCCCCCTGTGATGCGGCCGGCACAACCAGCAGAAACAACATGGCAAAACGGCGGAGCACCTGATGCATCCTGCTCTCCCCCCGACAATCGTAGTCACCGGGCAGAAGGCTACTACATCCTGCCCGGGTTGTGTCCAGTGACAAGACTGATCCCGTGATTGTTTCGTACAGGTGCTTTTTGGGAGGTGAGCAGTCGCCGGCTGCGATACCCTATGACCAGTTCTTTAGTTTCTGTAACACGGGAGAAAAATGATGCGCGCACTGCTGATATCAGCGGAAGAACAGAAGATTGAGGAAGTGGATATAGCGTCACAGGACGCAATCGCCTCACTTGTAGGTTACGACACCCTGGAGATGGACGAGGTTGACGGGGACAGGCTCTATTTTGACGAGGAGTGTTTTATTCGTGGCACCCGGGGGCGCTTCCAGATCGACAAATTGATCCCGGTAGCGGGCAAGGGCGTGATTGTGGGGGTTGATGCGGCGGGTGACCTCGTCGATACCAGGCTCACGGTTGCAGCGCTGTCGAGCCGAATCAGGTTCTCCTGATTGGGCAAGCGCGAGCCCGGCAAACTGTGATCTAATCGGATTTCAGACCGAAAGGCCTATTAGACTGTTGTGAACCCCGTAGAAATCCAATATCGCATCAGGCTGCAGGATGGCAGTGAGAAGGTGATTGACCTGGCGTTGGACCCGCAAACGCTGGATATCCTGACGCCACCACCTTCAACCTTGCCAGCCTGGACCCAACTTGAGTTCTACCAGTGCCCACACTGCCCGCTGGATGTTGGTAGCCATCCCCACTGCCCTGCGGCTGTCCGCATGGTGGAGATTGTCGAACAGTTCAACCAGGTCAATTCCTACGACGGCGTTGAGGTGGAAGTGGTGACGTCTGATCGAACCACTATTCGCGCCACCACGTCGCAAAAGGCACTCAGTTCGCTTTTTGGCGTATTGATGGCAACCAGTGGCTGCCCGCACACCGCGTTCCTGAAACCCATGGCGCGTTTTCACCTGCCGCTGTCAACCCAGGAAGAGACTATTTATCGCGTGACCGGCATGTATCTGCTGGCCCAGTATTTCCTGCAGCGCGAGGGCAAAACGCCGGATACCAACATGAAAGGGCTGCACCTGCTGTATGCCAACCTGCGCAAGGTCAACGTGGAAATTGCCGCGCGAATTCGCCACTCCAGTGAACTGGATTCGTCGGTGAACGCGGTAGCCGTACTGGACGTGTTTGCCAATATCCTGCCCTTTGCACTGGAAGACGAACTGGCCCGCATCGAATCACTGTTTGCCCACTACCTGACAGACTTTTACGAGACCGAAGTACTGGATAAGTTGAAGGACTAGATTTCTCCGCTCCGGAAAGCGAGATTTCTCCACTGCGCGGCTTGCGCCGCTTCGGTTGAAATGACATGTTGTTGTCGTCTCGACCAGAGGCCCGCAGGGCCGGCGTGGAGAGACCTCCGAATCCGGCAGACGACAGTGCTTTCTCCACTACGCGACATGCACCGCCCCAGACAGCGAGCTTTCTCCACTACGCGACATGCACCGCCCCAGACAGCGAGCTTTCTCCACTACACGACATGCACCGCCCCAGAAAGCGAGATTTCTCCACTACGCGGCTTGCGCCGCTTCGGTCGAAATGACATGTTGTTGTCGTCTCGACCAGAGGCCCGAAGGGCCGGCGTGGAGAGACCTCCGAATCCGGCAGACGACAGTGCTTTCTCCACTACGCGACATGCACCGCCCCAGACAGCGAGCTTTCTCCACTACACGACATGCACCGCCCCAGAAAGCGAGATTTCTCCACTACGCGGCTTGCGCCGCTTCGGTCGAAATGACATGTTGTTGTCGTCTCGACCAGAGGCCCGAAGGGCCGGCGCGGAGAGACCTCTGAATCCGGCAGACGACAGTGCTTTCTCCACTACGCGGCTTGCACCGCCCCAGAAAGCGAGATTTCTCCACTACGCGGCTTGCGCCGCTTCGGTCGAAATGACATGTTGTTGTCGTCTCGACCAGAGGCCCGAAGGGCCGGCGCGGAGAGACCTCTGAATCCGGCAGACGACAGTGCTTTCTCCACTACGCGGCTTGCGCCGCCCCAGAAAGCGAGATTTCTCCGCTACGCGGCTTGCGCCGCTTCGGTTGAAATGACATGTTGTTGTCGTCTCGACCAGAGGCCCGCAGGGCCGGCGTGGAGAGACCTCATTACAAGGAACAAAAAACGACTTGAACGAACCCAACCCACCCAAAGCGCGCCCCTGGCACGCCTTTACCTATCGCGACTACCGCCTGTTGTGGGTGGTCCTGGTCAGCGGATCCATTGTTGTCTGGATGCGCATCCTGGGCACTGCCCAGTGGCTGTTGGATGAGACCGGCTCAGCAGCCCTGGTCGGGCTGATTGGCGTTGTGCAACTGGTCGTGCAGATACCCGCGCTCCTGTGGGGTGGTACCCTGGCCGACCGGTTCGACCGCAAATACCTCATGACGCTGGCCAGCGGCATAACCGCCCTGGTGTTGCTGGCGCTGGGCGTACTGAACGTGATGGACTTGCTCAGCGCCCCGCTTGTTTACCTGGGTATTGCGCTGACCGCCACCTCCCAGATGTTGTCGAGCCCCGCGCGTTCCGCGCTTGTGCCCATTGTAATTCCAGAACGCCACCTGATGCTGGCATCCTCTACCGATACTGCCTCCCAGAACGCGGCCTCCATTATTGGCCCGCTGATCTTTGCCGGTGTCGCCCTGACAGCCGGGTTAAGTGTCGTGTTCCTGCTTGCTGGCGCCATCGCCCTGCTGTCCTGCCTGGTACCCCTGATGATTCGTGCTGAAGGCGTGGCCGGGGGGCAGGAGGAAGAAGCGGGCGACTCAACCATCAAGAAGATTGCCGGTGGCTTCCGGTTCGTGGCCAACCACCCTATTTTGCCAGGACTGTTTCTGCTGGATGCCGGCATTACGGTCGCTTCTTTCTATCGGGAGATTCTTCCGGTGCTGGCGCTGGGGCTTTTTGCCGGTGGTGCCAGTGCCACCGGTATGTTGGGTGCTGCCAACTCCGCTGGTGCGATTGCAGGGTCGTTTCTGGCGCTGTTCCTGGTGGGCTATCGCGCCAAGGGGATGCTGGTACTCTATGCCTCGTTTGCCTACGGTTTTATCCTGCTCGGCTTTGGCACCGCCAACACCCTGTGGATGGGTATCCTGATGATTGCCCTGTTGGGTGCGGCCGATGCAGTGACCGTTGCTGTACGCCAGACCACGGTCATGTTAACCACACCTGATCACATGCGTGGCCGTGCCTTCGCCCTGATGATCCTCGCCGCACAAACAGCCAACAACGTTGGCACCATTTGGGTGGGCGCCTGGGCGGGTGCCATTGGTGCCGGCAACACCATGGTGCTGGGTGCGGTCATCTCGATTGGGGCCACCGCGCTTATCTGGCGCTTCTGGCGCCCCATCAGGGAGTTCCGCTCTTCCTGAACTGTTACACTTCGCTGCAAATTCATGACACCGGGAGAAACCAGTGACAGACAGAACCAATGTAAAAGTCGTGTTGAAATCGAGACCCGTCGGCATGCCGACGGAAGAAAACTTCGACGTGATATCAGAACCGGCCCCTACGCCCGGCGACAATGAAATGCTGGTGAAGGTACTCTGGCTTTCCCTTGACCCCTACATGCGCGGGCGAATGAGTGACCGTGAATCCTATGCCAAGCCGCTGCAGATTGGTGAGGTGATTACCGGTGGTGTGGTTGGTGAGGTTGTAGAATCCAACAACAGTGATTATCCCGTTGGTACCCTGGTAAGCGGCATGTACGGTTGGCAGTCTTATGCCATTGCCAGACCCGATGATTTCCGCCTTTACAAGGTTGACCCAGCAAATGCACCTATCTCAACCGCCGTAGGTACCACCGGCATGCCCGGGCAGACGGCCTACTTTGGTCTCCTTCGCCTTGGCAAACCACAGCCGGGTGAAACCGTGGTGGTGTCAGCCGCGTCCGGTGCAGTTGGTTCTGTTGTTGGGCAGATCGCGAAGATTGAGGGCTGCCGGGTCATTGGCGTGGCCGGCGGCAAAACGAAGTGCGACTACGTGGTGAACGAACTGGGTTTTGATGCCTGTATTGACTACAAGGCACCGGACTTTGCCGAGCAGTTGGCTGCTGCCTGTCCGGATGGTGTTGATGTGTATTTTGAAAACGTGGGCGGCGTGGTACTCGAGGCCGTAGCGCCGCTGCTGAATGAGGGCGCCAGGGTTCCCGTGTGCGGTTTTATTTCTGCTTACAATGCAACTTCAATGGCAGAAGTGAAGACGCCGGAAATGGTGCTGAGTGCGCTGCCGCATCCACCGGAGTCACGTTTTTTCCTGGTGACCGAATGGATCGACGAGTTCGAAGAGGCATCACGCGTACTGGGCAGCTGGATCAAGGAAGGCAAACTCAAATATCGCGAAACCGTGGTTGAGGGGCTGGAAAACGCACCATCGGCATTCCGCATGCTGTTCACCGGCGAAAACTTCGGCAAGCTGATGATCAAGGTGGCGGAGCAGGAAGCGTAGCCTGCCGGGTTGCGCCAGCTGATGCCCGGAACCTGGTCGGGGTGGCGAGAGAGGGGCGGGATTCCTGCCTGATCGATCGTCACCCCAGTTTTCAACCAACGATTTCAGGGATGTCCTGTTGGGCGCAATAGCCTGATCTTTGGAGCACCAACTGTTGCGGCTTCTGGCCGGGCTAACGCCTCTCCTGGTATGTTGGTGACTGGTGAGGCAAAGCCAGGCAGCGATTACCCTGCAAAAGGTGTTTTCGTTGGTTTCTGGAGACACGTTGGTCAAATCGGACTCGGCTACTTTTAGAAGGGCCATAATCAGGCTGTCTGTGAACCGGAACTTCTTCATGCAGGTTCTCCCGGGCCAAACCATGTTTGAAAAAAGCTCTCTTGAGATCTTCAAATTCCGGAGGATTAACCAGGTCGTCCAGATCCGCCGGTACAGTCACCAATTCAAGCAAGTACGGGAGGCAGCTCTAAGCCGCCGTTGACACTGTGGCGGATAAACTAAACTTGACGAAACAGGGCCTCTGGTCGAATCTGGGGCAGTGTTCGGGAGGCCTGGGGGTGCTCGGAATGAGAATTTCAGCTGCGTTCCTGTTAACCATCAATCTTTTGGGAGTATTGTCGGATTGCAAAGCCGCAACGAGTGTGGACAGCGGGACCCGAATTGAGGATGAAAGGAAAGCCAGAGAACAAGTTGACTCTGACAGACTTGAAGTTCAAAAGCGGCTTTTAGCCGAACTAAGAGGAGCTACCTATAAGGTTAGCGACGGAGGAAACCTAACGTATCTAGGTTCCTTGCTGGGTACTCCCCTCGGTCAAATCAAGATCGACACTGATCAAAAAGCTGGTCATTTTGTCCAGACATTAAGGCCTTACCTGGGTACTAGTGAAAGAGAGACCTTTCATTTTCAAGAGTCTTTCTCTACTCAACGAAAACACGTCTTTCATCAAAAAGTGAATGGGATTCCAGTCAGACTGGGTGAGCTCTCTTTCAGAATCAATGAGGAAGGATTTGTTACCAGTGTAACGAATACAACCGTGCGACAAGGCGTTGAGCCTGATCTAAAGCCTAGACTTTCCCCTGATTCGGCAAAGGAAATCGCGTACACGCGGATCAGGGAAATGGACCCCTCGTTTGATGAAGACGGCCAACGAACAAGTGCAACGCTCTATTATGACCAATCAGAAGGAAAGGGTCGCTTGATCTGGGATGTCATCGTCCTGGATTGGAATCCGGAAATCGCACCGAGACAGGTACTGATAGATGACTCTACTGAAATCGCAGATTAAGGTTCCTCAGCCTGGAAGCAGAGTTATTCCGGGTTGGTGCGATGTCGGAACCTTGCCCTATCCAACTGCTTTGAGATATCGCTTGTGGTGAACAACGCCTGTTTTTTCGAAGAGCTGTGTTTGCGTCTCAAGCTTTTTGGTACCGAGGGCCGGAATCGAACCGGCACTCCCTTGCGGGAACCGGATTTTGAATCCGGCGCGTCTACCAGTTCCGCCACCCCGGCATGCGGGGGCGAGTATAGCAGAGGGTTCAAAACGCGGGAACAAACAAAATTGCTAAAGATTTTTGGCCAGATGCCGTTTTTGTCATTGTGGATTAATGAAACAGGCAATGGCTATGCGTCCTCATCGGTTAGATGCAGAAGAAGAAATTCTGGTGGATATCCTGTCGAATCTGGATGACCCGGAGATCAATGATGTCCATGTGTCAGGCAGAACGGTGGATGTATCGGCGTTTGGTATGAAAGTGTCGATGAACGTGTCGGTGCCGGTGAATACGCATCTTGGCCTGCGGCTCGACATGGATGAAGAGATTTATCGACTCGAGGGTGATGTGCGCTGGTCTAAACAGGGTGACCGCACATTTGTGGGGTTGGAGATTGACCCCAACAGCCCGGATTTTACCAAGTGGGTTCGGCTCTTCAGTCAGATGAGT
This sequence comes from Pseudomonadota bacterium, assembly GCA_047947185.1. Taxonomy (GTDB): domain Bacteria; phylum Pseudomonadota; class Gammaproteobacteria; order Pseudomonadales; family Azotimanducaceae; genus JANQJA01. Next base: position 2,419,760 of record CP170502.1, on the reverse strand, counting down.
GCCACGTCGAACGTCATCAATCTGTACGATCCGGCGGCCTGACCACTTCTGTCGTCACGCTTTTCTGCTGGCTGCGTTTCGCTGCCATGCGCTCGCGGCTGGCAGCGGCCAGGGCAGCCGCATCCTGTTCCCACTGCCGTCGTTCGGCCGGGTCCAATGGGCCGCAGACCTGGTCGGGAACACAGTAGCTGCGTTTTTCGAAAGGATCATCAAAGGTGTAACACGCCTGCCCCTCTGGACAACTGCCGGGGCTGCAGGTGGCCTGTCCGGCGCAGACCTGCGGCATCAGGTTTGAACCGTCCGGGCAATTGACGCGCCAGCGCGACAGGCACTGAGTGCTGCACTCGTCACGGGCAGTAAATCCGCTGCCGGTAATCCTGCAGTCTGATCCAACCGGTTTGCCGCATGCCGATACCAGCAGCATGATGCTCACCCAGGTGGCGAAGCGCCTGGCGGTCAGTGTTACAGGCACCGAATCTCAACGCGCCGGTTCAGCGAACGACCGGTCTCACTGCTGTTGTCAGCAATTGGCGATGCCTCTCCGGCGCCATGTGCACCGAGGCGCGCCCGATCAATACCACGTGTCACCAGTGCGGCAACCACAGAAGCGGCCCGACGCCGGGACAATTCGAGGTTGTAGTCTTCCGCACCCTCGCTCGATGTATGGCCAACAATCTGGATACTTGTGCCTTCAACATCTTTCAGGCCGGCGTAGAGGGCATCGAGTACAGGCGCGGAATCCGGGCGAATAACGTCCGAGTCAAAGTCGAACTGGATACCATGCACATTGTCGCCGCAGCCGGGTGGCCTGGCAGGAGAACTGCTGCACTCGGTAACAAGCCCCGGAGCGGTATCACCGGTATAAAGCCGGAAGGGTGCACCGTTTGTAGAACGCACGCCGGTAATGCCACCGTCCTCACCAACAGCAAGCACAAAAGAGCTGGGTACCCCGGACGTCCGGTTGGTGCCCGTCGCCTGCAACAGGTTGCCACGCACGGTACCCTGCAGGTCGCCCTCACGATCATAACAGCCGCTCACGCTGGTACCTTCCTGCTTGAGTTCCAGCAGTACCCCGCGTCCTTTCCACTTGCCGGTAAACGCGTCCACTACCGGCACGGGTGCCCGGGTGCCTTCGCCAATAATTTCACTGAACTCGAAAAATGTCTTGTCAGTAAGCAGATTGATGCCGCCGCTTAAGGTAACCCTGACCCAGGAAACAGGCGTTGGATTGCCCACAACGATAAATGTCAGTTCATCTTTGCGCTTGTGCTCAGCCAGCGAGGCTGAGGCCAGCGGCTCGAACGGCCCTGTTGGTCCCGTACTGCTGCCGCTGATTTCCACCTCGCGGAAAAAGGTCTGTGATGGGCTGGGTGTCTCCGATATGCCCGGCACTGCAAATCTTGTGAACGTGGTTGGGGCAGGTAACTGGTAGACAAACCAGAGGGTTGTGTCCGGGCCGCCTGGCTTTGGGGTGATCACTTTGCCGCCCGGGTTGCCGTCAATCAATACCAGCGCCTGCTCGATACCCGCTTTCAGTACATTTGCCTGCCCGCCAACTTCAACCGGTATTGCTCCCTCCGCGAAGGTCATGTAGTCGGTTGTCGCCATGACGCTGTTGTGGGCGAGGGAGAGTAAAAGCAGCAGAATCAGTGGAGTCGGGCGCATTATGAGGGCCTGTTGAGCACAACCGGGTTGGCAATGTACCAACCTGCCTCACCAACCTGCAAGCAGGCCTTATCTCCCCCGTCAGATGCGTTGAGGAATCTTGGTCTAAAAGTGTCGAAAAGCTTTACACTCAACTGGATATGCTGATTTGTGGCCAAAAAAAATCATTAATAATCAGATTCTTATAACGAACCCACAGACTGTCGTGAAACTTGCTTTGTTGGTCTTGACCAAATGTTTTTGGTTAAACGGTTTTTAGCTCCACATTTTTCGGGTCAACGATGAGGAAAAACTCGATGTTCAGAAGGCTGGGTTCCCTGCTGGCACTGACAATACTGTTTGCGGTCAGTGGTCAGGCACATGCGGCAAAAATCCTGTTTGCGCATGTCAATACCGGTTACGACGCAGATGGTGCTGCGATCAGGAACTATCTTGTCAATGCGGGTCATGACGTCACCACACGCTACCTGAGCACCGGCGTGTACAGCGACTATTCGACCTTTGACCAGATTTTTGTCTACGACCTGTCGGCCCAGCCTGACTCGACCGCCGTCCAGTTGCAGAACTACGCGGGTATCGCCAACTGGTATAACAACCTGACGAACAAGAACCTGATTCTGGACGGCAGGATCATTTCATCTTCACCAAACTGGCTGGGGTATGCGGGCCGGCCCAGTGAAGAAGCCTGGATCCAGAATTATGCAACGCAACTTGATTTGCGGGGTGGGGGGCTTGTGCTGGGAACGGACCACGCGCCCGCCTTCACGCCAGGTATCAACTATATTAACCAGGGTATTGGTGTTGCCGACTTTACGGGCTACTACTACGAGTACCCTTATGAATCGTTTGTTGATCCGAATTCACCGCTTTTTGTCGCCTCACTGGCCAACTGTCAGTCTGACCCAAGCCAGCAATGTATCAACGACAATTCCTCCACCAGCAACGTTGCCTACGGTTTGCAGGCGAACGGACAAGTGCTCACGCCGGTGGCCTATCACGGTGCTGTGAACAACCTGCAGGGTGTTTCGGTTTCGACCACCATGGGTAGCATCACCTTCGGTACCTGCGGTGGTGCAGGCCAGCCACCCTGTTCTGTACCGGAACCCTACAGCCTCGCGTTGCTGGGGCTTGGCATGGCAGTCTTGGGGATCAGGCGCCGGCGCCGGGCCGCGTGAATCGAGGCAATACGTTTATCTGAAAGGGGCTTCGGCCCCTTTTTTGTTGGTCTTTTGGTAAGATGCGGCGCTTTTGATTCGAGCAAGCGCACATAGCCCGTGAAAGTTTCCGATTTCAGTTTTGAACTGCCAGAGCACCTGATTGCGCGCTACCCGATGCCGGAGCGCACTGCCAGCCGGTTGCTGCACCTGGACGCCCGCACGGGCCAGATTGAACACCGGGTGTTCCGTGACATCCAGGACCTGCTGGCTGCGCCTGACCTGCTTGTGTTCAACAATACCCGCGTGATCCCCGCACGATTTTTTGGCGCCAAGTCGACCGGCGGCCGGGTGGAACTGCTGCTGGAACGGGTGGAGTCAGATACCCGGGCGCTTATGCAAATCCGCAGTTCCAAGACCCCAAAAGCGGGCAGCCAGATCCAGCTTGATGGCAGTCCGCACAGGGTGACCGTGCTGGGGCGTCAGGGAAACTTCTTCGAGGTTGAATTTCCTGCGCCGGGGGTGCTCGCGATTGCCAACGCGGTTGGCCATGTGCCACTGCCACCCTATATCGATCGGGCAGATGAAATCGCTGATCGGGAGCGCTACCAGACGGTCTATGCCCGTGAAGAAGGTGCCGTTGCGGCACCAACGGCCGGGCTGCACTTTGATGAGCCACTGATGCAGGCGCTCGCGGCCAGGGGGGTAAACCAGCAGTTTGTGACGCTGCATGTGGGGGCTGGTACTTTCCAGCCGGTTCGAGTGGACAGGGTGGAAGAACACCAGATGCATTCGGAGTGGCTGCAGGTCACTGCAGACGTCTGTTCCGCGGTTGGTCAGTGCAGGTCCGCGGGTGGGCGTGTTGTTGCAGTGGGTACCACCTCAGTTCGCAGCCTGGAAACCGCATCCGCCGGTGGCGCGATCCAGCCGTTTACAGGTGAAACGGACATCTTCATTTACCCAGGCTATGAGTTCCAGTCGGTTGATGCGCTGATCACCAATTTTCACTTGCCTGGTTCCACCCTGATGATGCTGGTCAGTGCCTTTGCGGGTCGCGACAACATCATGCGTGCCTACCAGGCAGCCATTGCCGAGTCCTACCGGTTTTTCAGCTATGGCGACGCCATGCTGATCACAAAATAGGCTGGTCACCGGACGAGAAAAATTGAGATCTATTCTTAACGGCACCAGGAATGCACCGCACCGGGGATCGCTCTCAGGGCCAGGTTCGTCTGAACCGGATCTTTTTGCAGGATTTGCACATCTTTTTCCGCTAAGGTGGCGCCTTTTCCCAGACGTTGCCAGCACAGTACCCACCCGTGAAATTTGAAGTCACTCATACCGATGGCGCCGCGCGGCGCGGCATGTTGACCCTGGCGCATGGCCAGGTACAAACGCCCATTTTTATGCCCTGTGGCACCTATGGCTCTGTCAAGGGTCTGTCGCCTGCATCGCTCGAAGACATCGGCGTGCAGATCCTGCTGGGCAATACCTTTCACCTTTTTCTGCGCCCGGGAACCGGTGTCATTGGCAAGTTTGGCGGTTTGCACCGGTTTATGGGCTGGGACAAACCCATCCTGACGGACTCGGGCGGCTTCCAGGTGTTCAGCCTGGGTGAGATGCGCAAGATCTCCGAGCAGGGTGTGCAGTTCAAATCACCCGTCAACGGGGATGTCATCTTTATCAGCCCGGAAGTTTCCATGGAAATCCAGATGGCGCTGAACTCGGATATCGCCATGGTGTTTGATGAGTGCACGCCGTTTCCCGCAGAGAAGCCTGCGGTGGCCGAGTCCATGGCGCTGTCGTTGCGCTGGGCGAAACGCAGCCGCGACAGTTTCCGGAGTGACAACGCCCTGTTTGGCATAGTGCAGGGGGGTATCTATAACGACCTGCGCGACGAGTCGCTGGCCGGGCTGCTTGAGATTGGTTTTGAAGGTTATGCCATTGGCGGGCTTTCGGTGGGTGAACCCAAAGCAGACATGCTGGCCGTGGTGGAACATACGGCGCCCCGACTGCCGGCTGACAAACCGCGCTACCTGATGGGTGTGGGTACGCCCCAGGATCTGCTGGATGGGGTAAGGCGGGGCGTTGACATGTTCGACTGCGTCATGCCAACCCGCAATGCCAGGAATGGCCACCTGTTTACGTCCAGCGGCGTTGTGCGTATTCGCAATGCGGTTCACAGGGATGCTGACGAGCCCCTGGACCCGGCCTGCGGCTGTTATACCTGCACCCACTTTTCCCGGGCATACCTGCACCATCTCGACAAGTGTAACGAGATGCTGGGACCCCAACTAATGTCGATCCATAACGTCAGTTATTACCTTGATTTGATGGCAGGATTGCGACGCGCCATTGAAGTTGGCGGGCTGCTGCCCCATATCGAGTCGATCCAGGCCGGCTGGCAGCAGCAATAAGATGAAGCATCGTTTGCCAGTGGACCCCCAATTCATAGAAAATACGCGTCTTTCGCACGCTTGAGGTTTCCAGCCCCATGATCGACTTTTTTATTCCCAGCGCCATGGCAGCAGGTGGTGCACCGGCCGGCGGCCCTTTACCGGGCCTCGACATCTTCATTATCGTGGCCTTCGCACTGGTGTTCTATTTCATCGTCTGGCGCCCCCAGAGCAAGCGAGCGAAGGAACACCGTGAACTGGTGGGTGGTCTCGCCAAGGGTGACGAGGTAGTAACCAATGGCGGCATGTTGGGCAAAATCACCAAGGTGGAAGAACAGTACCTGGTGGTTGAGGTTGCCAACAATGTGGAAATCAAGCTGCAGAAACATGCTGTTGCCGCGGCCCTGCCGAAAGGCACCATCAAACAAATCTGACCTGGAATCACGGTGCTAAATACCTACCCACTCTGGAAAAACCTGCTTATTGTGGGTGTGTTTGTACTTGGCATCATCTATGCCCTGCCTAACATCTACCCACCCGACTTTGCCATTCAGATTTCTGCGGAAAGCAGCGGGGGCATTGTCAGCGAATCCGTCATGAACACCGCGATTGAGGCCCTGGAAAAAGAGGGTATGAAGGTCATAGGCGCTGAACTGAATGGCGGCAACGCGCTGATTCGGGTGCCCGATGACGATACCCAACTGCGGGGTAAGGAAGTTATCGAGTTTGCCCTGCATGAACTGGGCGGCAACTATGTGGCGGCCCTCAACTCTGCGCCAACCACACCGGAATGGTTACGGAGCATTGGCGCTGAGCCCATGAAATATGGCCTGGATTTGCGCGGTGGTGTTCACTTCCTGCTGGAGGTGGCAACCGACAAGGCCATTGAAACCCGCATTGAACAACTGGAAGACGCGGTCAAGGCAACCCTGCGGGCAGAGAACATTCGCTACAGCGACGTTTCCATTGAAAACCTGGCATTGAAAGTTTCGTTTGACGACCAGGAGAAGCGGGATCAGGCACGCACCGTGCTGCAGTCGGGGTACAGTGAGTTCCAGATCACAACGGGCAGTGATGCGGCCTACTTCATTCTGTTGCAGGTGACGCAGCAGACCATCGACGACATCGAGACTTTTGCCGTCCAGCAAAACGTCCAGACAATTCGCAACCGGGTCAACGAACTGGGTGTTGCAGAACCGCTGGTGCAGCGACTCGGTGGTAGCCGCATTGTGGTGGACCTGCCAGGTGTCCAGGATACCACCGAGGCAAAACGCATCCTGGGCAAGGTGGCGACCCTGGAGTTCCGGATGGAAGCCCAGCCGGATGCACCACGGTCGACAACCCTGCCCTACGAATATGAAGGCCGAAGCGTACAACTGGAACGCAACATCATTATCCGCGGCGACTGTGTCATTGATGCCCAGGTCGGGTTTGACCCGGATTCCGGCATGCCGCAGACCAATATCACCTTGAGTGGTGAGTGTGGTGAAAAGATGCACCGGGCAACGCGTAACGATATTGGGCGGCGCATGGCGGTGATATTTATCGAAACCAAGACGCGCGATGTGCTCAAGACCGTCGACGGCGAGCGCAAGCTGGTGCCCGAGCCTTATGTTGAACGGCGCGTCATCAGCCTGGCGACAGTGCAGGCAGCGCTGGGGGTGAAGTTCCGGATTACCGGCCTCACCGCCACAGAGGCCCGCGAACTGTCGCTCTTGCTTCGTGCCGGGGCCCTGGCGGCAGACATGTTTATTGTTGAAGAGCGCACAGTTGGCGCGAGCCTGGGTGAAGAAAACATCCAACTCGGCAGTATCTCGGTCAGCGTGGGCCTTGGCCTGGTGCTGCTCTTCATGTTGGCCTACTACAGGGTGTTTGGCATTGCGGCCAACATTGCGCTGTTGGCGAACCTGGTGCTCCTGGTGGCGATCATGTCGAGTCTCTCGGCAACGCTCACATTGCCCGGCATTGCCGGTATTGTACTGACCGTGGGTATGGCGGTGGACGCCAACGTGCTGATCTTCTCCCGTATCAAGGAAGAACTGGCCAACAAGATGTCACCCCAGGGTGCTATCAACGCCGGGTTCGAACGGGCGTTTGTCACCATCCTGGACGCCAACCTGACAACCCTGCTTGTGGCAGTCATTCTGTACAGCATTGGTACCGGGCCCATCAAGGGGTTCGCGGTAACACTGTCGATCGGTATCCTGACATCAATGTTTACGGCGATCATGGGCACGCGAGCGATCATTAACCTGATCTACGGCGGCCGCAAAGTCACCAAACTGGCCATCTGATATGCGCGTTTACAATTTTGATTTCATGAAGTACCGGATGGTCGCGACGGGTGTCTCCTCCCTGTTTGTAATTGCGTCCATAGTGTCCCTTGCCTTCAACCAGCTTGAGTGGGGGCTGGACTTCACGGGCGGCACGCTGGTGGAAGTTGCCTACGAGGCGCCGGTTGATCCGCAGACCATCAGGGAACAGCTCACGGCTGCAGGTTATGCTGGCCACGTTGTGCAGTATTTTGGCTCAGACCGCGATGTACTGGTGCGGGTGCCGCCGCAGAAAGAGCTTTCCGTCCAGGAAAATGCGCAGTTGGGGGATCGTGTGCTGGGTTCGCTGCGGGATGCGTCCAACGTGGGTGTCCAGTTGCGTCGCTCCGAATTTGTGGGGCCGGCGGTCGGTGAGGAGCTGACCAACCAGGGTGGTATCGGTCTGCTCACTGCCATGGCGATGGTGATGATCTACATCGCGTTTCGTTTCCAGCTCAAATTTGCCGTGGGTGCGGTGGTTGCCCTGATCCACGACGTGACCGTTATCCTCGGGCTTTTTTCCATTGCGCACTGGGATTTCGACCTGACCGTACTTGCCGCTATCCTCGCTGTTATTGGTTACTCCCTTAATGACACGATTGTCGTTTCTGACCGTATTCGTGAAAACTTCCGCCGCATGCGTCGCGGCTCACCCACGGACATCATCAACGCCTCATTGAACCAGACCCTGGGTCGCACCCTGGTCACATCGTTAACAACCTTGCTGGTGCTGGTCGCGCTCTATGCGCTGGGTGGCGAGATGATCCGGGGTTTTGCAGAAGCACTGATAATTGGTGTGGTAGTTGGTACCTATTCATCAATTTATGTCGCGGCCAACGTACTGCTGATGCTCGGCATTACCAAGGAAGATCTGGCGATTCCCGTGAAGGAAGGCGCGGACGATCCGGACCTTTTGGGTAGCTGAGTCCATGGACGGCATCCACGACCTGGGCGGTAAACATGGCTTTGGCAAGGTGGAGCGCGAGATTGATGAACCGGCCTTCCATGCGCGCTGGGAGGCAAGCGTGTTTGCCATATCTGCCGTGGGTCCCGCGGCCGGTGCATGGAACAATTCTGACAGGTTTCGCCACGGCGTAGAGCGAATAGATCCTGTTTCCTACCTGGCGGACGGTTATTACGGTCGCTGGCTGGGTGGCATGGAAACCCTGCTGGTTGAAGCCGGCGCCGTCACCACCGAAGAAATTACCGCACGTGCTCTTGAAATGGGAGCGCCGCCCGGTGCTCGGGTTGCCGCAAGGCCCTCTTCAAGTCCGGACCCCCAGGGGCCGGCACCCCCGGCGCCTGGCGCTAAACGCGTCGCATCGGCACCGGCAGCCTTTGCCGTGGGTGATGCGGTTGTAACCTCGACCCTGGTCAAGAGTGGTCATACCCGGTTACCGGCGTATGCACGTGGCAAACGTGGCGTCATTCATGCCAGCCACAACGCCTGGGTGTTTCCGGATACCAATGCGCATGGTCTGGGCGAGCAACCGCAGTATCTGTATACGGTTAAATTTTCGGGTCCTGAACTCTGGGGATCTGGCTCTGATCCATCACTTGCGGTTTACCTTGACCTGTTCGAACCCTATCTCGCGAGCGTCTGAACATATGTCCGATCATCATCACGAGCACCATGGCGACACTCCGGCCATTCGGGCCGAGGCGCTCGAATCCCTTCTGGTTGAAAAAGGGCTCCTGTCCGCAGATGCGGTCGACGCGGTGATTCAGCAGTACAACGAACGGGTGGGTCCCATGAACGGGGCTCGCGTTGTTGCGCGGGCCTGGTGTGATCCGGAATTCAAGGCAAGGCTGCTGGAGGACGCGACAGCGGCAATTGAGGAATTTGGATTTACAGGTGGGCAGGTAGAAAAACTGGTTGTGGTCGAGAATACGGACAAAGTGCACAACGCGGTGGTGTGCACGCTCTGCTCCTGCTATCCCTGGGCCGTGCTGGGACTGCCGCCGCGCTGGTACAAGGACCCGGCCTATCGTTCACGAATTGTGCGGGAACCACGTGTGGTGCTCGCGGAAATGGGCCTGGAACTGGCTCCCGGCATCGAAATCCGCATCTGGGATTCCAGCGCGGAGGTCAGGTATATGGTATTGCCGCAGCGGCCTGCATCAACGCTGGGCATGCGGGAAGAAGACCTTGCCCGGCTCGTGACCAGGGACGCAATGATTGGCGTGGAACTTGTCAATGGAGCTTGAAGGTCAACTGGCACCGCCCATGGTGAATGGTGAGCTGACCTTTGATGCCCCCTGGGAAGGTCGGGTTTTCGGCATGGCCAGGGCGCTGTGTGAAGCTGGACTATTCGAATGGGATGAGTTCCGTGAGTCCCTGATTGACGAAATTGGCAATTGGGAACAGGCGCACCAGGGTCACGAGGCTTATGATTATTACGAGCGCTTCTCCTGCGCCCTGACGAACCTGTTGGCGCAGAAGGGTGTAGTTGCCCCCGCTGAACTGGATGAAAGGACCAAGCGCTTCCAGGCACGCGAGCACGGGCACGATCACTGAGGGATTCCTGTGCGTCCGACGGCCACTCATTTGTCGTCTCGACTGTAGGCCCAAAGGGCCGTAATGGAGAGACCTCGCTGCCGGACAATGAGATTTCTCCACTCCACGGCTGCGCCGCTCCGGTCGAAACGACGGCGTAACCGTCATCCCGACCGAAGCGGAGGGATCTCGCTTTTGGAGGATGAGATTTCTCCACTCCGCGGCTGCGCCGCTCCGGTCGAAACGACGGCACAACGGTCGTCCCGCCCACCGCTCCGTCGTCCGTACCACCCCTCCGTCATCCCGACCGAAGCTCCGTCATCCCGACCGAAGCGGAGGGATCTCGCTTTTGGAGGATGAGATTTCTCCACTCCGCGGCTGCGCCGCTCCGGTCGAAACGACGGCACAACCGTCGTCCCGACCGAAGCGGAGGGATCTCGCTTTTGGAGGATGAGATTTCTCCACTCCGCGGCTGCGCCGCTCCGGTCGAAACGACGGCACAACCGTCGTCCCGACCGAAGCGGAGGGATCTCGCTTCTGAACCATGAGATTTCTCCACTCCACGGCTGCGCCGCTCCGGTCGAAACGACGGCATAACCGTCGTCCCGACCGAAGCGGAGGGATCTCGCTTTTGGACCATGAGATTTCTCCGCTCCGCGGCTGCGCCGCTCCGGTCGAAACGACGGCATAACCGTCGTCCCGACCGAAGCGGAGGGATCTCGCTTCTGAACCATGAGATTTCTCCACTCCACGGCTGCGCCGCTCCGGTCGAAACGACGGCACAACCGTCGTCCCGACCGAAGTGGAGGGATCTCGCTTCTGAACCATGAGATTTCTCCACTCCGCGGCTGCGCCGCTCCGGTCGAAACGACGGCATAACCGTCGTCCCGACCGAAGCGGAGGGATCTCGCTTTTGGACCATGAGATTTCTCCGCTCCGCGGCTGCGCCGCTCCGGTCGAAACGACGGCACAACCGTCGTCCCGACCGAAGCGGAGGGATCTCGCTTTTGGTCGATGGGCTCTCGATGGTTGTCTGTGTAATATAAACTTGACATTGTCCCAATGTTAGATAAACATGACATATGTAATGTTTATATGACATGGAGGAAAGTAATGGGAACAACTGAAATTATGATTCTCGGAGGCGTTGCACTTTGGGTGTTGCTGCTGACTGGTCTGGCGCTTCGCCTCTACCTGAGGCGGCGAAATGGTTCCTTTTACGCGGAACACGCGCTGGTAATCGGCAGCCTTCTGCTATTGGCACTGGCACCCTGCGTATTACTGGTGATCAGGTTTCTTGGTGGTACACCATCCATCGCCCAGATTGCCATACATCTGGTTTTTGCCGGTCTTCTGCTGGTGGCGGCGTGGCAGTCGCGCCGGCAGCGTCTTAGCCCTGGCGGCGACGACGGCTCGACGGTCACCTACAGCGAGAAAAGTGCAGCGGTGGTAGTGCTGGGGCAGCTTGTTGTCTTTGGCGGTTACTTCTGGCAGCACTGGTCCTCGAGTTTGGCTGAATTGATCCCGGCCTTTGTGGGTGCGCTGGTCCTGCTGGTCATCATCATGGTGATCGGACATATCATCATTGCCCTGTTTCATTATCCCATCCAGGAGATTGACGAGCCGCTTGACGAAAGGGCTCGGCAGATTGAGGCGCTCGCTGATCGAAATGGCAACCTGGTGATCATGGCGGGATTCTGGACGGTACCTTTCCTGGCGCTGAGTCCCGCGCCGGCGGCGCTGGTGATCAACTGCTGGCTTGCATTCCTGGTGTTGTCTGCCGTCGTTAAGTACGGCTCGATTGTTGCCTATGCGCGCCTGGGTGTCCGCTGATGGTCAAGCGAAAAAGTCAGGTACTGAATCGGGTAAAAGACTACCGGTTTGCAAGAGGTGAGATGACCCAGGCGGAACTGGCGGCTGCCATAGGTGTGGCAAGGCAAACCATTATTGCTATTGAACAAGGCAAGTTTTGCCCGACCCTGGAGTCGGCACTGCGGCTCGCCCGGGTGTTCGGGGTGACGGTCGATGACCTGTTTTCACTGGAAGAGGACAGTGTAGGTTAGTCTGTGTTTCCCTGGTGATCGGTCGGTAAGGCGCCTCCGTTCGCTTGAAAAAACTCCTCGAGGCGCTTGGCGGATGCGGCTTTTCTGCGGTGGTATTCAGCGACCAGGATCTGAAACCCGGGGTCAGCTGCAACTGACTCAAACATGGGGGATTCGAAGCTACAGAATTCGCAGAGTGGAATGAATGAATCTCCTTCCATCAGTATGCTTTCCCGGATCTGTTCGAGCGCAATATCCCGGTAGCCAAGTAGCAGGTGCCACTTTGGCCACAGGTAAAATGGCAGGCGCAGATGACCTTCGCCCTCGCGTACATCAACGTACTCGGCCATGGCGTTGATCAGGCGCTGCTCCGGTGCCGGTTGCATCAGGTATCGATAGCTGAACGCGAGCGTCAGGCCCGCCATGAAGTCCGATTTTTGTTGAACGCGGGGCAAGGTCTGCTTGTTGTCAGCCAGAAGAGGTGCAAAGTTGAGCATGTTGTCTCTTGCACATTCAAAGTCACCCAGCTCGAAACACACCTGACCCAGCGCATACCGCAGGGCCTGGTCGCCACTAGCGCCGGTTCTGCGTTCCAGCCAACGCCGAGCACCTATTGCACTGTTCTGCGTAAACAGTACCTGTGCCACACCGATAGTCTGGAAGGGTTGCCGGGGCCTGTTGATAGAGTTGTTCAGAACCTGCTCCATCTGCCGGGGCAGGCCAAGACGGGCGAGGCTGTTGAACCAGGCGGACTGGAAACTGGTATCCGGGTCAAGCTGTTGCGCCTCCTGGTAAGCGTATAGGGCTATCGCTGCATCCAACTGGCGGCCGCTATCGCGATAGAGCAGGGCAAGATCAGGGGCCAACCGGTGGGGTGCTGGTGATTCTGCAATCGCAGCCTGTATCGTTTGCTCCGCTGCCTCATGCCTGCCCAGGTCTGACAACGCTAGAGCCCGCCGTCGATAGGTATCCGGGTTGGTGGGATCAATGGCTGCTTCTGCGTTGACCAGTTCAAGTTGTTCCCCGGGCTTCTTGTTTTGAAGGAACAGGAGTTCAGCCAGGTTGTTGATAGCCTCGGCATCGTTGGGTAATTTTTCGTAAGCCTGGCGGGCGATGACCTCGGCCAACGCCAGGTCCCCACTGGTCAGTGTCAGTCGAGCGGCGACCAGCAGGTTGCGCGGGTTGTCCGGGTCCAAACGCCTCGCCTGTTCGAGCGCGTCGCGCCCTTGCTGTATCAATTGTTGTCGATTCTCAGGTGCCCGGGAAACGACCGCCAAATGGTTATAGGCTCGTGCCAGCGCGCGGTAAGCGTCCGCGTAGGTTGGGTCAAGTGAAAGCACCTGATTCAGTTCCTGTAGCAGCGTCTGGACACCTTCCTCCATCGCATCTGCATCAGAGGCGCCTCCTTGCAGGATGTGCAACTGCTCCGTGGCCAGCAGATAGAGATAGTAGGCTTCAAAGCTGATTGTCCCAGTACGACTTTCAAGGCGCTCGAGCGCCTTGGGCGGCAGGCTGGTGTTCAGCGTGGTGGTCACCGCGGTGATGATCTTCTCCTGCATGACAAATACGTCCGCAGTTGGCCCTTCCAGGGTCTGAGACCAGATGACCTCCGTGTTCGCGGCGTCAACGAGGTCCACAACAATTTTCAGCTGGTCATTGTGACGCTGAATGGCGCCGGTCAGGAGTATCCCAGCCTGGAGTGTGTCACCAAGTTGCGAATAGTCCGCGTCTGAAACGGGGTAACGGAAGGACGCTGCGCGCGCGACAACGCGAACATCTGGAAGCAGCGATAAGTTCTCCACCAGGTCTGCCGCAAGTCCGTTGGCGAACAGCTGTTCGTCCGGTTCCGTCGACCGCGCGCGGAAAGGAAGCACGGCGATCGACCTGTTGAAGCGAGTTGCAGGGAATTGAGCTGCCGCTTTGGGTGAAACCGGTGGGTGCACGGTTTCCGCTACCTTTGCGCTTTCGTTGCTTGCTTCTTGGGGGTTACAGCCAGACAACGCGAACATCCCAATTATCACCAACGGCAGCGCCACGATACCTCTGTTGAGGTTGTACATCAGTTGAGCAGGGTATGCGTGATGGCATCCAGGCCCCTTGTCAATCATAGCCATTTGCGGGGCCAGCTAGTCTTTTGCAGCGCACAGTTTAGCAAGAATCACCACCCGGAGCGCCTAATGGGCCGTCCATTGCAATCTTGACATACTGGTCATGCAGGAAGTGGGTGGACTTTTTAACGGTCTACTACGAATGTCGAAAAAATTTACACATGAGCCATGATTTTCTGTTTCTAGTTAGATAACTGGTTGAAAATATTGGAGTAAACAATGTTGGCAAAAAAATTGCTTATCGAAAAATACCCAGCATATCGGGCAGAAACCAGACCTTTTTAAGGAAACAGAGAGATGAATATAGGGACCGTGTTGCGCGCAGGCGCTTTTCTTCTGGCTTGTGGCGCTGCCACAGCCAATGCCAACCTACTCACCAATGGAGACTTCGAAACCAACACATTTGGCACGCTTATCGCTCCCGTTGGCGTATGGGGCGGCGAGGCAAACTCCCAACTGACCGGCGCCACCAACGGTGTGACCCCGTTTGGCAGCCAGATGCTGGAAATCGGCGATGCCATTGGTGGAAGTGCTGCCCAGGTTGCTCAGGCGGTCAGCGGCAGTTTTACTGCGGGCTCAACTGTCACGTTTCAGATGGAAGTAAACTCCAACAACCCTTATGTAGGGCCTTACTCGAATGATGTTTTGCTCAATCTGTCATTTGATGGCTGGGGCGCGGGGGCGGTTGACACCAGCCTGACGCTGGACAACGACGCGAGTACCTGGCAAACGTTGACGTTGACCCATGTGCTGACTGCGGACGTATCGACCATCTATGCACAGGTGCTTGTCTGGATGACAAGTGGCCCGGGAGGTTCGCGTTACATTGATATACCAGGCAACTTTGTTTATGCAGACAACGCGGTGCTGACTGTGACACCTGTGCCAACGCCTTTGTCCCTGCTGCTGCTGGCTGCAGGCCTGCTTGGGCTGCGTCTGCGTCGCGCCTGACGGCTAACCTCAGGGCCAACGCCAGACCGTCGTTTTTTGGAGGTCGTCTGGCGTTGTCCCGATGCCTACGGCACCATGTCGTCGGCGTGAGCATACTCAGGATCGGGCCGATAGGCACCTGACACCGAACGTCGGGCACGATCCGAACGGTAGTGCCTCTCAAACCACCCGTCGCACCAAACTACCAAACAGGTCACACACATTTTTGGGCTCATCCTGTGTGCGCATTATCGCAACAAGCAATTCGGGCATTTCCCACAGAGGTTTGAGACGGTCGAAGGTGTGTGACACCGGAAAAACAACACTGGAAAAACACAGGAAAGAAACCAGGTGTTCATCATCGGGTGCTGACCACGCGGAGGTCGCGGAGGATAACCAAAAAGGTCACACACATTTCCGGGCTCACCCTGTGTGCGCATTATCGCAATAAGCAATTCGGGCATTTCCCACAACAGATTGAGACCGGCGAAGGTGTGTGACACCGAAGCGACACCGAAGCGAAACCCGGTGTTCGTCACCCGGTGCTGACCACGCGGGGGTCGCGGCTGGCTGGGGAGCCTCGGGTGAACATGAAAGCGGGTACAATTGCGACGGGACCGTGAACGACTGGTGAGGGCGCTGGATGTCAGAGACACCCGTGATTGAGTATTGCAACAACATCCTGCCAGGGCATGGTCCGCGGAAATCGGTTCGAGATACGCTCAGTGATCTGGTAGATCACCTGTCGGGTGAAGAACAGGCTGATCACTATGGAAAGGGTGAATACCTCGAGCAGTTTGAATCTCGGCTGGCCGCAATGTTTGGCAAGGCCGCCGGCGTATTTATGCCTTCTGGCACCATGGCGCAGCAGATTGCGCTACGGGTCTGGTGTGAACAGAAGAACAACTTTACCGTGGCAATGCACCCTACCTCGCACCTTGAAACAGCAGAGCAGCTTGGCTATCAGTTCCTGCATGGTATGCATCGGTTGCAGTTTGGTGTGCCGGAAATGTTGGGTCATCGGACATTGCGAGCCGAAGACCTGAAAGCCTTGCCGCAAACTCCAGGCGCAACTTTGATTGAGCTCCCGTATCGCCCGCTTGGTGGTGAACTCCCATCCTGGGAAACACTTGTCGAAATTCGCCGTTGGGCTCAGTCGAACCAGGTACCCCTGCACCTCGACGGGGCGCGGATCTGGCAATGCCGCCCGTTTTACCAGAAGTCTCTTGAGGAGATTGGCGCGCTCTTTGACTCTGTGTACGTGTCATTCTACAAAGACCTGGGTGCACTCGCTGGTTGCATGCTGATGGGCCCGGAACCATTTATACAGATCTGCCGAATGTGGCAGCGCCGCTACGGTGGCAACCTGTACTCGCAGGCAGTCAATGTAGTATCCGCTCAACTTCAACTGGACCGGGTGTTACCGGCAATCGATGGCTGGGTGGATCGGGCCCGCGAGATTGCATCAGCCTTTGCAGCAATTGATGGCGTACGGGTCTACCCCGATCCACCCCACACCAACATGTTCCGGTTGTTTATTGAAGGGGATGCCGAACGGCTTATGGCCCGCCACACAGCGCTGGCAAGAGAGACAGGTACGTTTCTGTTTCACCAGTTGAGTCCTTCTGTTGTGCCCGGCATTGCCTGGACTGAGGTTCACGTCTGGGAAAATGCCATGACATTTGACCTGGCGGGGCTCACAGCTGTCATGAAAGCATTGCGCTGACAGAGGCGCGGTCATGTTGCAACGGCGACGGGCGTATATGTCACATGGTTGCGGCCCGGAACAGCGTACCTGCGACAACAAGGATCAGTGCAACAATCATCGCCCAGTATTGCAGGGCATACAGTTTCCTGAGCTCACCCAGTGCCGTGTTCAGGTTGGTCATGTCGTTTCCTTCTGTGTCCACGATGGCCTTGAAGTAGGACGAGGCCCTGCGTGTCCAGTAGCCGACCAGGCCCAATAGGATGCCGGTGAGAACGCTGCTGGTGCTGTCCTCGATATTGGCAAACAGGAACAGCACCACAAGACCCGCAACAACATTCAGCCCGCCAATATAGAGCAGCAGGAGTCCGACAAAGCTCATCTTGCCAGACAGATCGACGAGCAGGCTATTCTGCGATTCATCAAATTCGAATTCCGTGTTTTGCTCACTCATGGAAACTGTGACTCCTGCCTCTGGTTGTTGACCATCGTTTCAGCGTCGGGACCCGACCTGTCGACTGGCTCAATTATCTTCACCTGGACCTGAAAAGACCCCCATCACGGTGATGACCAGTAACACCACAACCACAAAAACGCTGGGTAATGCGGGCAGGAACCCAAGTATGCCAAAAATGTCGGATTCACCCAGCTGATTATCGCCAAACGTCAGTGCGCGATTCCCTGCTGCATTGCCCAACCAGTAGAAAACGGTAAATGACCAGGCCACATAGATGAAGCCCCAGGCGACAAATGTCTGCTTGCCGGGAGTCAGGTTCAATTTGGGTAAAGCCAGGGCTACGGCGATAACCAACAGCCCGTTCATGGCGCCCCCGGAGTGGGCCCGTACCCAGCCATCAGTGGTTCCGTAGACAGGAATCGCCACAATTGTGCCGGGCCAAACTTCCAGTCCACCCAGCAGGCCGAACATCAGCATGAAACCCGCCAGCATGGATGCGAGTATCACCAGCAGCCCGTTTCCGATCATGATTCTTTGCAGTCTTTCCATGGATCCCCCGGTTCGGTTGCATTGATAAAAAAGTAAGTGTTGACACTGGTGGATCTACTTTGCAAATGGCACCGGCATATTCGGATCGCTGGTGTCCAGCAGCGGCAGGGGCGCGCCGGGTGGTAACCTGGCATGCCCTGCTGTCCAGTCTTTCATCCACCTGGGGTCTTCTTCGCCACGAGGGTTGTGCCAGGGCAGCAAAGCGCGTAGCAGGAATGGGCCCACATGCCAGAGCATGGAGCAGAGTTCCCTGATCATCTCGGGGTAACATCCAGCTCTCTTGAGTCGACCGTCTTTCCGAAGGGCTGCAAGCATGCCGATGATGCCGTAGCCAATCACGTGAAAGGAACCGTGGAACACGCCGATTGCCCGCGGCCAGTACTGTCCGCAACAGGCCATGTAGACGTCAAAGGCAACGGTCTTGTGCTCTGTCTCTTCGACCATGTGCATGAGCCAGAAGGAGGTAACGTGCGGAGACGCGCCACCGAACAGCCGGTGGCGCTTTGTGATCAGCCAGGTGGTAAACCCGTTCGTCATACACTCAAAGCCGGCGCTATAGGCCAGGCGTGTGCGCAGGCTGCGTGTCGAAAGTCGTTTGTAGGCGGCATCAAGGCGGGCCTCAATTTCCTCGAGTTCCGGATAGCCGTTCTTTTTCAGCAGTTCATTCAGACGCCTGTGGCACTTGTAGTGACTGGCTTCCTGGCCAACAAAACCCCGGATGTCTTCACGCAGTTCAGGTGATTCGACAGACAGGGCCGCTTCACGCATCGTCTTGACCAAAAATGGCTCCAGGTACGGCATGGTGAGTGATGTGCCGTTGAAGAAGTGGGAACGGACGATTTGCCCCGGAATCCAGTGTGGATCGATGTCCTCCGGAAATTCGAAAGCGAATGGCCGAACAACGATTTCATCGACCTGCTTCGGTTGGTAGACGTACGGCTTCCCTGACATCTGAATCCACCGGGGTATTGTTATTGTTGCGCCAAGGTTACGACGCTTTGCGCCGGGTCACAACGGCATGAAGTTCTTTGGTGGCCAATCGGAATCAACGAACGCAATACTGCTGTTATCAAGGCCCAGTTTGCGCCCCGGGATTCTCCGGGTCAGTGATCCAGTCACTGCCGATCGGAGTGGGCTAGTTATCGGGGCTCAGCTTCTTGACAGCATCGGACGCCATGGCTTCCAGATCAGCTTTGGCCTTGCCCGCTGCCTCCGTCGCTTCTTCTGCTGCCGCTGCGGCTTTCTTTTTTGCTTCTTCTGCGGCGGCCATGGTTTCGGCCCTTGCCTCGCCGGCCATGTCCTCAGCGGCTTCCATCACTTCCGTCATTTCTTCTTTTGCTGCAGACCCCATGTCATCCATTCGTTCTAAAGTCTCGTCTTTCAGCGCCCCGGTCTTTTCCATGACCTTCTCCAGTTTGAGTTCAGTGGGCCCGGCCTTTTCGCTGGATGAGCCTTCGCCACCACCACACCCTGCTAACAGTGCTGCGACAAACGTAATTTGTACCAGGTTTTTCATACTGACGATCCTCCATAAATGCCGGTCTGACTCTAGCATCAAAGGGACGGGTAAACGAATGGGAGCAGAAACTGACCCAGTTCCTTGCATTGATTGTCAATTCTGGCCTAATGGGGGAGTTGTCCGCTCACGGGTTCGCCTTATGAAGTATCGCCGCTTTGGCCGAACAGAGATGATGCTGTCCCAGTTTTCACTGGGTTGTATGCAATTCACCGGTGACAGCCCGGAGGAGAACGCGATTGCGACCATTGAACGAGCGGTACAGTTGGGCGTCAATCATATAGAGACTGCCCGTGGTTATGGCAATTCTGAGGAGCGGGTCGGAAAGGCACTCAAGCGCATCTTCAAGCGGCAGTCCCGCGAAAGCCTGTACATCACGACCAAGATTGGTCCGTCGTCAAATGTGGACGATTTCAAGCGTAACTTTGAGATCTCGATGAAACATCTTGGTATTGATTACCTGGATAACCTGGATTTCCACGGTCCCGGCAGCCTGGAAACTGTGGCGCCGGCGATGAAGGCTGATGGTTGCCTGGGCTACGTGCGCAAACTCATGGCGGAGGGTGTGGTCCGGCATTTTGGTTTTTCCACCCACGGCTATCCGAAAGGTGTCATGGATCTGGTCAACACCAATGAATTCGAGTCGATCAACATCCACTACTACTATTTTTATCAGGGTCTGCGGCATGTTATTGAGCGCGCGGCAGAGCTGGATATGGGGGTCTTCATCATCAGCCCCAACAACCAGGGTGGCAAACTGCAGTCGCCTACTAACGAGCTTGTTGAGGCCTGCCAGCCCCTGCGGCCCATGACGTTCAATCACATGTGGCTGCTGAACCAGCCTGAAGTGCATACGCTCTCATTTGGACCAGCCACACCTGAACAGATTCCAGACAACCTCATTGCCCAGGACTATGAGGGCAAAGGTGAAGAAAGAAGGGTGTTTGACCAGGTGCTGAAACAGGTCGAACAGCGTTACCGGCAGGTCCTGGGTGATGACTTCTGCACCGTATGTAATGCGTGTCTGCCTTGCCCGGAGAATATCAACATACCTGGGCTGCTCAACTGGGGCCAGATGAACCGTGCTTTTGGCATGAAAGATTATGCAGAAGGTCGGTACGCCAAGGTAGGGAGTGGTGGTGCCTGGATACTGGGACAGAAAGGCGACCGGTGTACCAGGTGTGGTGACTGTCTTCCAAGGTGCCCTCTGCAACTGGACATTCCCGCGCTGCTCTGGCGGACGCATACGGACCTCGAAACCGGGGTGGTCTCGGGCCCGGCCTGGGATCACGAAGGTGACCTGTTAAAGAAAGATCTGCGCAGCTAGGCGCAGGGATGACGCCTGCCGAGCCTGCACTCAATCCCCATCGAGTTGAAGGAATGCCCTTACGATGCC
The DNA here is from genome assembly GCA_047947185.1 of Pseudomonadota bacterium. Taxonomy (GTDB): domain Bacteria; phylum Pseudomonadota; class Gammaproteobacteria; order Pseudomonadales; family Azotimanducaceae; genus JANQJA01. The sequence continues at coordinate 2,399,033 of CP170502.1, read as the reverse complement.
TGCCACCTCATCGACATGCGCTGGTTCAAGGTGGATGTGATGGGGGCCTTTGATCCGTTTCACCACCAGGTTGGGATGATGTTTCTCGGCATCACCAATTTCACCCTGGTACCACTTGTCACCCTGTTCCGCGACGATCAGCAGTGACGGGCTTGTACTGTCTTTCAACAACAGGTTGATCTGGTCCCGCGTATGACGCAATGGTGTGGGGTAACGAATTCGCGGGTCGGTGCGCCAGGTAACGCCGCCTTCCACGGCCATATGGCCACGCTCTACCAGCACGATAGCCGCGTCCATGGTCTGGTCGGTGGCTTCCGTGACTCTTTTTGCCATGGCCTGGATATTGTCAAACACCCGGGCCCGATGGTGTGGGTTCAGGATCTTTTCGATTGCCAGCCTGCTCTGTTCAATACGGGACTCGGCTGAGACGCCACCCGTTGCCAGGAATCCATCAATCTGGACAGTTGAACGAACCCGATCCGGGAACATGGCGGAAAGCTCGCACGCAATGGATGCTCCCATGGAGTGCCCGATGACGTTGAACTGGTGCCAGTTAAGTTGGTTGGCAACAGCCAGTACGTCCTGCATGTCGTAGAGCGGATGGTAGTGCACGCCTTCTGCACGGTGGTCCGAGAGGCCGTGCCCGGCAAAGTCCAGCGCAACAAAGTTAAGCTCGGGTAGCAGCGGTGCGAGACGGTCAAAGGTGTTGGCGTTGTCGAGCCAGCCATGCAGGCCTATGGTGGGTGCACCGTCCGGGTTGCCCCAGCGCTTTGCCGTGATCTTGAGGCCCAGCACCTCAAATGCTGCTGCTTCGCCTTTCAGTACTTCGCTACTCATTAACCGGGTCCCTGGTTCCTGTTTCTGATGTCAGTCGCCGCTTGTGTCTGACCGTCTTAATCTACTTTGCCGAGGTTGTTCTTGACGAGCGGCGCCAGCGATCGGAAGACTTTGGGTGTAGCCGCAACAATATTGCCCGACTTGAGATAGCTGGCCCCTCCTTCGAAATCACCAATCAGTCCACCGGCTTCAGTGACCATCAGTGCACCGGCGGCCATGTCCCAGATGTTGAGTTTGCGCATCCACATACCATCCAGGCGCCCTGCCGCGACATAGGCAAGATCCAGTGCGGCACTGCCGGCCTGGCGCATTTTGGCCCCGTCGCTGATGAGGTCGGCATAGATGCTGCTTTGTCCCCCTGCAATTTCATCGTTTTCGCGGCCACCGGTTGAAATGGCTGCACCATTCAGCGATTCAGTGGGTGACACACGCAGGCGACGACCGTTGAGCTGGCAGCCATACCCCCGGCTGGCGACAAATTCCTCCTGCCGCAGTGGGTCAAGGATAACGCCATGTTCCAGTCGTCCTTTATGCATGCAGCCGATAGAGACACAGAAGTGGGGGATGCCCCGAACAAAATTGTAGGTGCCATCAATCGGATCAATGAGCCACTTGAATTCAGCATCCGGGTAATCGTCTACGCTGGTTCCCTCTTCACCAAGAAAAGCGTGTTTTGGATATGCGTGGCGCAGCGAGTCGATGATGATGCGTTCGGCTTCACGATCCATGTTGGTGACAAAATCGTTTTTGGCCTTTTCGGACACGTTAATGGTGTCCGGTCGGTCGAAGGCGCGTGCAATGCGCTGTCCGGCCAGACGTGCGGCACGCAATGCCAGGTTTGCCATCGGCTGCATAGGGTTTACCGGTTTGATGGAGCATGGGTCAGGAGGCGCGCATCATACCAGAATGCCAATCCGGTGTAAGATGTGCGGCCAAATTCACCGATTACGCGTCATTCCGGAACATTACCCTTGAGTCAAACGCCTTTTCCCAACGTTAGCATTGTGCTTGTCGAAACCACCCATCCGGGCAATATTGGCGCTGCCGCGCGCGCCATGAAAAACATGGGCCTCACCCGGTTGGTACTGGTCAACCCGCGTGGTTTTCCGCACGAGAAAGCAATCTGGCGGGCAGCAAGTGCAGCAGATGTTGTTGAGGCGGCGGTTGTTGTTGAGTCGGTTGAGGAGGCGATAGGGGATAGCCAGTTGATTATAGGCACCTCGGCGCGGGACAGGCGAATTCCATGGCCGCTGCTGGAACCACGAGAATGTGGCCAGAAAGTGCATGAAGCGCAGGCCGCCGGGGCAAAGGTTGCCATCCTGTTTGGGCGTGAAGCCCACGGCCTCAAGAATGAAGAACTGCAGAAATGCCATTTCCACGTCAACATCCCGACGGCTGAAGCCTACAGTTCGTTGAACCTTGCCATGGCCGTCCAGGTGATTGCATACGAGATATTGCTGGCCAGCCGTGACCAGGCGCCAACCCAGCCCTGGGATATGGATTTCGCCACGGGCGAAGCCGTCGAAAACCTGTTTGAGCACCTGGAGCGGACGCTGATTGAAGTTAATTTTCACGACCCGGAGAACCCGCGCCAGTTGATGACCCGGCTTCGACGACTCTTCAACCGCGTGCGTCTGGACAAGATGGAGGTCAATATCCTCCGGGGTTTCCTGTCTGCAGTTAACAAACAAACAGGGGAGTGAGACGTCGTCCCGACCGAAGCCCCGTCATCCCGACCGAAGCCCCGTCATCCCGACCGAAGCGGAGGGATCTCGCTTTTCCCCTGGATTTCTCCACTCCGCGGCTTGCGCCGCTGCGGTCGAAACGACAGCGCGGCTGTCGTCCCGACCGAAGCGGAGGGATCTCGCTTTTGGACCATGAGATTTCTCCACTCCGCGGCTTGCGCCGCTGCGGTCGAAACGACAGCGCGGCTGTCGTCCCGACCGAAGCGGAGGGATCTCGCTTTTGGACCATGAGATTTCTCCACTCCGCGGCCTGCGCCGCTGCGGTCGAAACGACAGCGCGGCTGTCGTCCCGACCGAAGCGGAGGGATCTCGCTTTTGGACCATGAGATTTCTCCACTCCGCGGCCTGCGCCGCTGCGGTCGAAACGACAGCGCGGCTGTCGTCCCGACCGAAGCTCCGTCATCCCGACCGAAGCGGAGGGATCTCGCTTTTGGACCATGAGATTTCTCCACTCCGCGGCCTGCGCCGCTGCGGTCGAAACGACAGCGCGGTTGTCGTCCCGACCGAAGCGGAGGGATCTCGCTTTTGGACCATGAGGTTTCTCCACTCCGCGGCTTGCGCCGCTGCGGTCGAAACGACAGCGCGGCTGTCGTCCCGACCGAAGCGGAGGGATCTCGCTTTTGGACCATGAGATTTCTCCACTCCGCGGCCTGCGCCGCTGCGGTCGAAACGACAGCGCGGTTGTCGTCCCGACCGAAGCGGAGGGATCTCGCTTTTCCCCTGGATTTCTCCACTCCGCGGCTTGCGCCGCTGCGGTTGAAACGACAGCGCGGTTGTCGTCCCGACCGAAGCGGAGGGATCTCGCTTTTGGACCATGAGATTTCTCCACTCCGCGGCTTGCGCCGCTGCGGTCGAAACGACAGCGCGGTTGTCGTCCCGACCGAAGCGGAGGGATCTCGCTTTTGGACCATGAGGTTTCTCCACTCCGCGGCTTGCGCCGCTGCGGTCGAAACGACAGCGCGGCTGTCGTCCCGACCGAAGCGGAGGGATCTCGCTTTTGGACCATGAGATTTCTCCACTCCGCGGCCTGCGCCGCTGCGGTCGAAACGACAGCGCGGTTGTCGTCCCGACCGAAGCGGAGGGATCTCGCTTTTCCCCTGGATTTCTCCACTCCGCGGCTTGCGCCGCTGCGGTCGAAACGACAGCGCGGCAGCGGAGGGACCTCTCGCCAGCCCCACTGTGATCTATCCCGGCCCCTGCACGTAATTACCTTACTTTTCAGGCAACTATATACCCGACAACAACGGTCGGCTATTTAGTTGACTAAAATGGTCAGGTATTAGATACTCCGCAACCCTCGCCGGACCCGCGTTCGGTGCGGAAAAACACAGGATTTTATCAATGAAGTTGACGGCAAAAGGCAGATATGCGGTAACAGCAATGCTCGATTTGGCGGTCCACCATGATGAGGGACCGATCAGCCTGGCAGATATTTCTGAGCGGCAGGGCATCAGCCTGTCCTACCTGGAGCAGCTGTTTGCTAAACTGAGGCGCAGTGGACTGGTTAAGAGCGTTCGGGGTCCCGGTGGTGGCTACCGCCTGAGTCGGGAAGCGACAGACATTTTTGTTGCGCAGATTATTGATTCGGTTGATGAAAACGTGGACGCAACACGTTGCCGGGGACGCGCCGACTGCCAGCACGGCGAAGTTTGCCTGACCCATGAGCTCTGGTCCGACCTGTCGAACCAGATCCACCGGTTCCTGAGTGACATTGATCTCGCCAGCCTGATTGCGAAGCGGGAAGTACAGCAAATTGCCGCACGCCAGGAAGCACTGCGGGAAGAATTGATCAGATTGCCGGCACAAGAGGTTTCATGATTAGAACGCCCATCTATCTTGATTATGCGGCCACGACGCCAGTTGATCCGCGGGTTGCTCAAAAAATGAGCGAGTGCCTGATGGTTGAGGGCAAGTTTGGCAACCCGGCGAGCCGTTCGCACAAATATGGATGGGAAGCAGAAGAAGCTGTAGAGGTCGCTCGGCGCCAGGTAGCAGACCTGGTTAACTGTGATCCGCGCGAAATTGTCTGGACCTCGGGCGCAACGGAGTCCGACAACCTGGCCATCAAGGGTGTTGCCCAGTTTTACCAGAATCGTGGAAAGCACATTGTTACGTCCAGTATTGAGCACAAGGCAGTGTTGGATACCTGCCGCTACCTGGAACGGCAGGGTTTTGAGGTCACTTACCTGGCGCCAGGTCGTGATGGGCTCATCACGCCCACGCAGGTGGAAGAAGCCATTCGCGATGACACCATTCTGGTGGCCATCATGTACGTCAACAACGAGATTGGGGTGGTGAACGATATTGCCGCCATTGGTGAAGTCTGTCGGTCCCGGGGTGTTTTCTTTTTTGTTGACGCCGCCCAGGCGGCGGGAAAGGTCGAGATTGATCTGGCGGACCTCAAGGTTGACCTGATGTCATTCTCAGCCCACAAGATCTACGGCCCGAAAGGTGTGGGTGCACTTTTTGTGCGGCGAGAGCCCAGGGTGCGTCTCGAGGCGCAGATCCACGGGGGCGGCCATGAACGCGGCATGCGATCCGGCACCCTGGCAACGCATCAACTGGTAGGAATGGGTGAGGCATTTCGAATCGCCAAAGCGGAAATGAAAGATGAGTCTGCCAGAATTCTGGGTCTGCGCCAGCGTTTGCTGGCGGGATTGCTGCAAATGGAGGCAGTATCGGTAAATGGTACGCTCGAACAGCATGTCCCGGGTATTGTGAACGTGAGTTTCGGGTTTGTTGATGGCGAAACCCTCATCATGGCGCTCAGCGACCTGGCGGTGTCAACGGGTTCTGCCTGTACCTCAGCCAGCATTGAACCCTCTTTTGTACTACGGGCAATTGGGCTCGATGATGAGCTGGCGCATAGCTCGCTGAGATTCTCGATCGGGCGGTTCACTTCCGAAGAAGATATTGATCATGCCATCCGGCATGTCCAGGATGCCGTGCAAAAGCTGCGTGAGGGCTCGGAAGCCTGGGCGGCCTACAAGGCGGATACCAGCCAGACCAACACGGATTCAATCCCGGGCTAGCCTCGCCGCTGCAATCCGGGCCAAATTTCCTTTGCCGCGATGCCGGTTCGCTCTGTCGGGCGTTCCAGGCGGCACTCCGGATCGGGCGAAAGAAAAAAGGGACAACTTTTGCCCATATTCGTTAAGTTTCAGAGCCAAATCCCGCGTATAATGTCGGGCTTATTTTTCGGGCTCCAGGAGCCCTCCAACAATCAGGAGTAGCAGTAAATGGCTGTAGAAAAGACTTTCTCGATCATCAAACCGGATGCCGTCGTAAAAAATGTCATCGGAGAAATTGTTAGCCGGTTCGAGAAGGCTGGCCTGCAAATTGTGGCTTCACGCATGGTGCATCTGTCTGAAGAACAGGCGAAAGGCTTCTATGCTGAGCATGAGGGGCGCCCTTTCTTTAACGATCTTGTTGCCTTCATGACGTCAGGTCCGGTTGTTGTCCAGGTACTGGAAGGCGAAAACGCCATTGTGCGCAATCGTGAATTGATGGGCGCAACTAATCCCAAGGAAGCGGCACCGGGCACTATTCGTGCTGACTTTGCCGAGTCTATTGATGCCAATGCCGTGCATGGCTCCGATTCGCCGACCTCAGCTGTGCGTGAGATTGCCTATTTCTTCAGCGATGACCAGATCTGTGCCCGCTAGAAAATGATCGCCGATCAACCCAGGCTCAATTTCCTCGGGATCACACGATCCCGGCTTGAAGCACTGCTCGCTGAGCTGGGTGAGAAGCCTTATCGTGCCACGCAAATACTCAAGTGGATCCATCATCGGCACCTGGACAACTTCGCAGAAATGTCTGATATCAGCCGGTCACTGCGCGAGCGCCTCGCCGAAATCGGGGAGATTCGCGAGCCGTCCATCCTGACGGAGCGACTGTCCGAGGATGGCACCAGGAAGTGGCTGATCAGGGCAGAGTCGGGGTCGTCGGTTGAAACAGTGTTCATACCGGAGGCGGGGCGAGGCACCCTTTGTGTTTCCTCCCAGGTCGGCTGTGCGCTGGACTGCAGCTTCTGCTCTACTGGAAAGCAGGGCTTCAACAGTAACCTCACGACTGCGGAGATTATTGGCCAGGTGCGGATTGCCATCAGGGCGCTGGCGAAAGCGTACCCCGAGCGCGACCGGGCAGTCACCAACGTGGTGATGATGGGCATGGGTGAGCCCCTGCTCAACTTCGACAATGTCACGGCCGCAGTTGAGCTGATGATGGACGACCTGGGATACGGTATCTCCAAACGGAAGGTAACCATTTCCACCGCGGGTGTTGTGCCAGCCATCTACCGGCTGGCAGAGACCACCGATGCGTCGCTGGCCATTTCGCTGCACGCACCCAACGATGCGCTCCGTGACCAGTTGGTTCCGATCAATCGCAAATACAATATAGAGACACTGCTTGCCGCCTGCCGGCGTTACGCTGAAAATTTTGGTGAAAAGCGCACCGTCACCGTGGAATACACATTGCTTGATGGCGTGAATGACCAGTTCCACCATGCAGAAGAGTTAGCGCTATTGCTTGCGGATTTCCCCTGCAAGATCAACCTGATTCCCTTCAACCCGTTCCCGGGTTCCCAGTACAAACGTCCGAGCATGATTGCCGTACGCGCATTCCAGGATCGGTTGGTCAGGGCCGGTCACTCGGTCACCGTCAGAACAACCCGGGGGCAGGATATCCAGGCCGCGTGCGGACAACTGGTGGGTGAGGTGGAAGACAGGACAAAACGACAGGCACGCTACCGTAGAATTGCAGCGGAGGCGATTTCATGAACCATACCATCATAGGGCGGTCCTGGTTGTTGCTCGGTCTTGGCCTGCTGTTGCAGGGGTGTGTGACTGAATCGACGGGGCCAGCGCGTGCAGCAGATCCCCAGAAACAGATTGCAACGCTGGTAGAACTCGGCACCGGATACCTGCGCAACGGCGAGTATGGGCGGGCCAAGGAACACCTGCTGACGGCACTGGAACTGGACCCGCGCTCTCCCACAGCTCATAACACCCTGGCCCTTGTGTTCCAGTTGGAGCAGGAATATGACGTGGCGGAAGAACACTTCAAGATTGCCATCCGCAACAAACCGGACTTTACGCGTGCCAGGAACAACTATGCGGCTTTCCTGTTCGACCGGGGCCGATTTAGCGATGCGATTGAACAACTCCAGCTTGCTGCGGAGGATCGTTTCTATGCAGGCAGACCCACGGTATTTGAAAACCTTGGTGTTGCCTATCTGCGAACAGACGATCCGGTGGCCGCGGAACAGGCATTCCAGCGCAGCATCGCACTCAACCCCGAACAGGCCCGGGCGCTGGTTGAGCTGGCCAATATCCGCTTTGAGCAACGGCGCTACGTGGAATCGCGGGAGCTTTACTACCGGTACGAGGCCATATCTTCCCAGACCGCACGAGGGCTCTGGTTGTGTGTGAGACTGGCGCGCGTCTTTGATGACAGCAACCGGGAGGCAAGTTGTGCGCTTGCGCTGCGCAATATTTTCCCGACGTCTGCCGAGTACAAGCAGTTTGAAGAAATGGCACGTGAACGATGAGCGAGATTGAAACGCCGACAGAGCCGCTTGTGACGGCTTCAGAGATGCTGTTTTCTGCACGCACCGCCATGGGACTCAGCCAGAAGGAGGTGGCTGACCAGCTATTTCTGACGACGACGTTCATCCGCTATATCGATGACGGGGAGTTCGAAAAAATCCCCAAGGCCGCTTTCATCAAGGGTTATATCCGCTCTTATGCACGTGTGGTTGGCCTGGATGGCAACGAGGTAATAGCAGTCTACGAGCGTGACCAGGAGTTGCCGCTGCCGACCCCCGCCGTGGGCAATGTGACTGAAGGGCCGCTGGAGCAAACCGGTTTCCAGGGACCCATTGTCCAGACCGGCATTTTTGGCCTGGTAGCGCTTGTCCTGGTTGCCCTCCTGGTGTGGTGGCTGGCGAGTGGCGACGAGCCGGCACCGGCAGTGACGCCGCCCGTACCTGAAGCACCGGAAATTGCCGCCCCCAGGACATCAACAGCGCAACTGCCGGACGATCGTGCAGCAGTGGAATCACTGGAACCTGAGCCGGGCGACCCCTTGCCGGAAGGACCCTCGGAAGGGACAGTTATTCCCGAGCCAGCAGCGCCAGCACCGGCGACCGTCTTCGACCGCAATATTGTGTCAGCAACGGCGCCGGGTACGGCTGCCGGGGCGACCCCTGACGATGACTCCGGATCGTCAGCCGGCCCGGCTGAACCAGCGCCGACCATGGAGGTGGCAACAGCGGATGAACCGGATGACGCGCCCCCTGCAGACACGGAAGCGGAGAAAGCCGTGCAGGTAGAACGGGTTGTTGACGGTGAGACAACCTACATTACGATTTATGCAGCTGGCGAAGATGAAATGCAGTTCAGCTTTAATGATGAGTGCTGGGTAGAAGTGACCGATGCCGATGGCGACAAGATTTATGGTGACCTGAATCGGGCCGGAGACATCATGACGGTTTACGGCCGCGCACCTTTTGACGTGCTGCTGGGGCGGGCGCCTGCAACATCCATGACTTTCCAGGGGCAACCCGTTGATCTTGAACGCTTTACCACCCGCGACCAGACGGCGAGGGTCAGGACAGCCCGTCTTTAGCCGGGCCCAATCAACCAGTCAACGAGCATAGTGTGAAGATACAGTCGGTACGCGGCATGCAGGACCTGCTGCCGGAAAAACAGGAGATTTTTCGCCACATTGGTGATGTGGTGCGCGGCATACTTGCAAGTTATGGCTACCGGGAAGTTGGTATGCCCCTCCTGGAGCCAACGCAACTGTTTGAGCGCCTGGTGGGTGAGGCCACGGATATTGTCGAAAAGGAGATGTACACCTTCCTGGATCGTAACGGCGAGAGTGTCACCCTGCGACCGGAGGGAACTGCTGGCTGCGTGCGCCTGGCACAACAGCACGGTCTGATTTTCAACCAGGTACAAAGACTCTGGTATGCAGGACCCATGTTTCGCTATGAACGACCGCAGAAGGGGCGATATCGGCAGTTTGAGCAGATTGGCGTTGAGTGTTTCGGGATGGAAGGGCCAGACATAGATGCTGAACTCCTGTTCCTGCTGGCGCGCATCTGGAAGGAGCTGGACGTTCAGGACGACGTGGCGCTGGAGCTGAACACCATGGGTGACGGGGGCTCTCGCGCTGCTTACCGGGATGCCCTGGTGGACTATCTTGGCAGGTTCAAGGCAGACCTCGACGAGGACAGCCAGCGGCGCCTGCAGACCAACCCGCTGCGGATTCTGGACAGCAAGGCGGAGAAAACCCGGGAAATCCTGGTGGATGCACCCATGTTGAACGAATTTCTTGATAAGGAATCGAAAGAACACTTCGATAACCTGCGGCGTTTGCTGGATCGAAAACAACTTGCATATCGGGTAAACCCGTATATTGTGCGCGGTCTCGACTACTATAACCGGACGGTGTTCGAGTGGACGACCACAACCCTGGGTTCGCAGGGTACTGTCTGTGGCGGTGGTCGATATGACGGTCTGGTAGAGGAAATTGGTGGTAAACCAACGCCCGCGGTGGGTTTTGCGATGGGGCTTGACCGACTGGCATTGATGCTCGAGGACAAGTTTGCTCCGCGTGCGACAGCAGATGTCTACGTGGTGTCACAGGGGGATGCTGCCAGGATGGAAGCGTTGCAGCTGGCAGAGCGCGTTCGCTCGGCCATGCCAGACCTGCGAGTCGTCACACACTGCGGCGAGGGTAAATTCAAGAGCCAGTTGAAGCGCGCAGACGCATCAGACGCAACCATTGCCCTGATATTGGGTGAAGACGAACTGGCGAAGGATGAAATTGCAGTGAAGCACCTGCGTGATGAAGGCCAGCAGGTTCAAGTCGCGAGCGCAGGGCTTGTTGAATATTTGAACAACGTTTTTATTAAGGAGTAACGGTGGTCGATCGGACTGAAGAAGAACAAATCGAAGCCATCAAGCAGTGGTGGAACGAAAACGGCAAATCCATCGTTATAGGCATCGTGGTTGCGCTGGCCGCTGTTTTTGGCTACCAGGGCTGGCAGAATCGCGTACAGTCAACGGGTGAGGCTGCGTCGGCGATCTATGAAGACATGACGGCCGCTATTGTGCTGGATAGCCCGTTTGCCACGCTGACTGAAGAACAGCGTTCTACCGGGCGCTTTCTGGCAAACCAGCTGAAAACGGACTATGCAGATTCCGCCTATGCCAAATTTGCTGCGCTGTTTCTCGCCAAAATGGCTGTGGATGAAGAAAATTATGCGACGGCCCGTGATGAACTCAACTGGGCGCTCGACAGTGGCCTGGATGATTCACTTGAAGTGATGACGCGCATCAGACTTGCTCGTGTCCAGTTGGCACTGGGCGAACCAGAGGCTGCGCTGGAGACCCTGAACAAGGTGGATCCCGGTGAACACCAGCCAACGTTCGAAGAAGTGCGTGGCGATATCTACATGTCCAAGGGCGACCGGACGCTTGCGCGTGAAGCCTACCAGCGTGCCCTGGCCGGCGTGGAGGATGATCAGTTGAGGCCCATGTTGCAGATGAAACTTGACGACCTGATTGTACCAGAGAGGCTCGCACCGGCTGATGAAGCTGGCCAGGATGACGCGACGGGAGAAGACAGCTAAATGCGTTCGGCACTGGCAGTTACAATCTCGCTCCTGCTGCTTTCGGGTTGTAGCTGGTTCGGTGACAAGGAAGATGAGGCAACCAAGCCGGCTGAGCTTGCGTCGATCAAACAGGAAATACAGCTTACCCCGCTGTGGAAGAAAGGGATTGGTGGCACGCCGCGTGATCGTGCCAGTCGGCTGGTCCCGGCGATTTCGGGCGGGCGTGTTTTTGCGGCATCAGCCGACGGTAATATTGCGGCGATGGAACCCGGCAACGGCCGTGTAATCTGGGAAGTCAAGGTCGAGAGCTTCTATACCAGCGATGACAGGAAAAACGCTTTCGCCAAAAAGTCGGACGCAATCACCGGGGGTGTGGGTGTCGCAGGTGACCTGATTCTTGTTGGTACCTTTGCCGGGGAGATAGTTGCACTTAACCAGAGTGACGGCAGCCTTGCCTGGCGCGCCAGGACTACCAGTGAAGTGCTGGCACCGCCGCGTGGTGACAGGGCACTGGTGATTGCCCAGTCAATTGACGGCAAGGTGGCCGCGTTTGACGCGCTGGACGGCACCCGCCGCTGGATATACAGCACATCCGTACCGAGCCTGACCTTGCGCGGTACGGCAACACCCATTGTGACGTCAGAGTTTGTTGCTGCCGGTTTTGCCAATGGTCGGGTCATCCTGTTTGACCGTGAACGTGGCCTGGCGGGTGTGGACCGTCGTATTGCGTCGCCCCAGGGTAAGTCGGATCTTGAACGTCTTGTCGATATAGATGGCCAGATGGTGTTTACCGGTGAGATGTTGCTGGCGGTGAGCTACCAGGGCAATCTTGCCGCGCTGGACGTCAAGAACGGCCAGGAGCTGTGGTCGGTTGCAGCTTCGAGCACAGCAGGGCTGGCAGCAGGTTTCGGCAATGTTTATGTTGCCCAGGCTGACGGTCGTTTGACGGCCTATGAACAGTCGACCAGCAAGCAGATGTGGGAAAATGCTGCGCTCGCTTATCGGGAACTCTCAACCCCGGCGACAATCAGTTCCTATATTGCGGTTGGCGACTTTGAAGGTTACCTGCACCTGATAGCGCAGTCTGACGGCAGGTTTGTGAGTCGTCGCAAGGTCGATAGCGACCCGTTACGTGCACCTGCTGTGGTAGACGGCAGCCGGCTTTACGTCATGACGGGTAACGGCCGTCTTGAAGCTTTTGAGCTCCGCTAGGTCCTCTCATGATTCCCGTCATTGCACTTGTTGGCCGCCCTAACGTCGGCAAGTCCACGCTGTTTAATCGGCTTACCAAAACCCGGGATGCCATTGTTGCGGAATTTTCTGGCCTCACGCGAGATCGCCAGTATGGCAAAGGTGCCGTCGGCGACTTTGACTACATTGTGGTTGATACCGGTGGATTGACCGGTGATTCAGATGGCATCGATGGCCCCATGGCGGAGCAGGCCCGGCGGGCGATCGGTGAAGCTGACCTGGTGCTGTTTATTGTTGATGCCAAAGGCGGGCGGACCGCATCTGATGAGGCCATAGCAACAACGCTTCGTCGCGATGGGAAGCCGACTGTCCTGGTGGCCAACAAGATTGATGGTCAGAATCCGGATTATGTCAGCGGCGAATTTGCCTCGTTGGGGTTAGGTGAACCCGCCGTGATTTCAGCCAGCCATGGTATCGGGATCAGCCAGTTGGTGAATGATGTTGTTGCGGCGCACCCAGCGATTCCCCAACCCGCAACAGAAGAGGAAATTGCTGCCGAGCGGGCACACCCGGGGATCCGGATTGCCGTTGTGGGTCGTCCCAACGTGGGTAAATCCACACTGGTAAACCGGCTGCTGGGTGAAGAGCGGGTGGTGGTTTTTGACCAGGCTGGAACAACACGCGACAGCATCTACATACCGTTTGAAAGAGATGGCAAAACCTACACGCTGATTGATACTGCCGGCGTCCGCCGGCGTGGCAAGGTCAATGAAGTCATTGAAAAGTTCTCTGTCATCAAGACGCTGGACGCCATTGAGAATGCCAATGTAGTGATTCTGATGATTGATGCAAGGGAAGGCCTGGTGGACCAGGACCTGCACCTGCTGGGGCACGTTATTGATGCCGGGCGCGCCCTGGTGATTGCCGTCAACAAATGGGACGGCACTGACCTTGAGCAGAAAAACGCCGTTCGGCGCGAACTGGAACGGCGCCTGACATTTATCGACTTTGCCACCACCCACTTTATTTCGGCACTTCATGGATCGGGTGTCGGAAAACTGTATGACTCGATTCATAATGCCTATGACTCTGCAACTCGCGAACTCAAGACCCGGCAGCTGACAGATATCCTGGTGGACGCGGTTGCAGATCACCAGCCGCCGACTGTTAATGGCCACCGTATCAAACTGCGCTATGCCCATATTGGCGGTCACAATCCACCGCTGATTGTCATTCATGGCAATCAGACTGAGTCCGTGCCCGATTCATACCGCCGCTACCTGGAAAACAGGTTCAGGAAGGCGCTCAAGATTGAGGGTACGCCAATACGCCTGCAATTCAATACCTCTGACAATCCATTCAAGGGGCGAAAGAACGTGTTGACCGCGCGCCAGATCAACCGCAAACGCCGCCTGATGGACCATGTCCGGGGTAAAGGTAAGAAGAAGTAACCTGTAAGACTCCCCGTTGTCCCGACCGAAGTCCCACAGCGCCACCACCCACCGTCGTCCCTGCCGGAGGCCCACAGCGCCACCACCCATCGTCGTCCCGACCGGAGGCCCGCAGGGCTACCACCCCCGTCGTCCCGACCGGAGGCCCGCAGGGCCGTAGTGGAGGGACCTCGCTTGTGTCTGAGGTTTCTCCGCTCCGTGGCTACGCCACTCCGGTCGAAACGACAAAGAAGTGCGCCGCTACGCTACTGCGGTCGAAACGACATAGAGCTCCGTGGCTACACCCCCACCGTCGTCCCGACCGGAGGCCCGCAGGGCCGTAGTGGAGGGACCTCGCTTGTGTATGAGGTTTCTCCGCTCCGTGGCTACGCCACTCCGGTCGAAACGACAAAGAAGTGCGTGGCTACGCTACTGCGGTCGAAACGACATAGAGCTCCGTGGCTACACCCCACCGTCGTCCCGACCGGAGGCCCGCAGGGCCGTAGTGGAGGGACCTCGCTTGTGTCTGAGGTTTCTCCGCTCCGTGGCTACGCCACTCCGGTCGAAACGACAAAGAAGTGCGTGGCTACGCTACTCCAGTCGAAACGACAAAGAAGTGCGTGGCTACGCTACTACGGTCGAAACGACAAAGAAGTCCGTGGCTACGCCACTGCGGTCGAAACGACATAGAGCTCCGTGGCTTGCGCCACTACGCTCGAAACGACACGAAACCGTGCACTCCGGTCGCAGCGACTGGTCGGTGGCACTAATCCGTCGACAATTCGGCGTAGAGCCCAAAGTGATCTGAGGGAAAGACGCCGTCGGCGGGTAGATGGCAGGCGAGGTCACAGGACTGGACCCTGCCTGTCCTGCCGTCCGGTTTGCCAACGAGTATGTAATCAATACGGCGGCTCTGGGTAATCCTGTCGCCAAGGTAAGGATTGTCGCGTGCAAAGGTGTGTCCAGCCTGGTCTCCATGCATCATCTGCCAGGCATCAACAAAATAGGCGCTGGTACCCTCCAGGGATTGCAACCCCCGAAGATATCGCATTTCGGTACTGTCCGGGACGGCGTTGAAGTCCCCACACAGGATTGGCGGGAAAGTCCCGCGTTGCCTGCGGCGCAATATCACCTCAACAATTTTCCTGACCTGCTGCTCGCGGATGTAGCCGTGGTGTGACTGTGCACTCAGGTGGGTCGTGTTGAAACAGAGTGGCCCGTGGGGTGAGTCGATAGTGGTTGCGACAAGCACGCGCTGGTCTTCCTTGCCGGCCATCGGCAGCAGGACGGACTCGGCCTCGCTGATTGGCCAGCGACTTGCGACCAGATTGCCAAACTGCAGGCTGGGGTCGTTCCAGTAGTTCATGGGACCCGCATATTCGGTGTGGTAGCCGAAGCCAGCCAGCAGTTCATCTGCCTGGTTATAATCGGCGCCCTGCAGTATTTCCTGGAAGCCAACCAGGTCTGGCGACAGCAGGGTAAGCCAGCGACGAATCAACGCCAGGCGCTGCTCCCAGGGCCCTTCATAATTCCAGACATTCAGGGTGAGTACTTTCAGCATGCAGGTCGCGCCCCTATTCTGTTGGAGTGCTGGCCGTTGATTCAGACAGGAACAGGTTGGGATCAACCCTTGCATCACTCAGGCTAACGCTCCAGTGCAGGTGCGGCCCGGTGACGCGCCCCGTCATGCCAATGGCACCCAGCACCTGTCCTGTCTGCACTTCATCACCCACGGCCACATCAATGCGGCTCATGTGGCAGTACATGCTGATGAGCCCCTGGCCATGGTCAAGCAGCACCGTATTGCCGTTAAAGAAGTAGTTGCCCGTTGCGGCCACGCGGCCTCTGGCCGGCGCAATGATGGGGTCCCCATCAGGTGCGGCGATGTCGAGGCCACTATGGGGGCTTCTGGGCTGATCGTTGAGAAACCGCTTGAGCCCAAACGGACTGGAAATGGGCCCTGTTGCAGGCCGTACAAAGCGGGTGCTGGGAACACGGTTCGAAAAGCTGTCGAACACGGCATCCATCTCTTCACGTTCCTTGCGAATGCGCTCCATGTCTTCAGCGTAGGGGTTGACCTTGCGATCATCCTTGATAGTGAGGCGTTGCTCCTGATAGCGCTTGTCCCGCACGGGGAAATTGATGGTGGCAGCGCCTGACAATTCCAGCTTGTGGGTGCCTGCTTTCGCGGACAGGGGAATACCAACGACAGCAAAACGGTTGCCATCCGCTTCCAGCACCATGACCGGTTTTCCGCGGTAGCGGGCGCCAGTCGCGGCTGCAGGTAATTCCACCAGGGCAATTCCGCCTGGCACAGGATCAGCGGCAGGCAGGGCCAGTGCTCCGGGTGCGATCAATATCGCCGCCGCCAAAACCAGGGCAGCCAGTGTGGCGTGCCCGTTCCTACTCAGATGGTGCATCTCTGGTTTCCTCAACCCGGGCATCAAATTCGCCCTCCTTGATAGTGGTGGTGACCAGGGTACCGGGGGTGATTTCCCTGGTGCTGCGTACGATCCTGTCACCCACCCGGACAATGGCATAGCCGCGGTCCAGCGTCGCCTGCGGGCTGTAGGCAATCAGTGTTGATTCCAGCCGGGCAAGCCGGGCCCTATGATCCTGCAATCGCCTGGCGGCAAGTTCGGCCAGGCGGAGTTCCAGTGCTGTCGTCTCCTTGATCTTCTGCCGGATCAGTGGCGCGGGCGCCCGCAGCCTCGACGCCGCGAGGCGAAGACGGGAAGTGACCTGTTCCATTCGCCGCAACATTGCCCGCTCCAACCTTGCGCCGGTTTCTGCTACTCGAAAGCCACGAAGGTAGCGTGCGATGCTGGAGCGACTGCGCATTTCCAGATCATCCAGGCGCTGGCTGAGTTCCTGCAGACGGCGACCAGGATGCCGCAATCGCCGCGTGAGATGCCCAAGGTTGTTCTCGTGATGGCGGATCCTGCGTTCCATCGCAGTGAAGAGCGCACGTTCGGTGCGGGCCAGGTTGAGCAGCCAGTCATTGGCGTCTGGCGACAACATCTCTGCTGCGGCTGAAGGTGTGGGCGCGCGCTGGTCTGCAACAAAATCGGCAATGGTGAAATCGGTCTCGTGGCCAACCGCGGATACGACGGGAATGGCCGAGTCTGCAATGGCGCGCGCAACCTGCTCGGTGTTGAATGCCCAGAGATCTTCGAGTGAGCCGCCACCGCGAGTCACCAGCAGCGCATCAAATGGATCCGCCTGGTAGCGATTGGCAAACTCGATGGCACGGACAATGGCAGGGCTCGCCTCATCACCCTGCACCGGCACGGGAATCACTGACACGTGCATGGCCGGGAAACGGCGCTCGAGTACATGCAGCACATCGCGGATGGCAGCACCTGAAGGTGAGGTGATGACACCCAGGTGCCGGGGCAGGGAAGGCAGCGGCTTCTTTCTTGCGGAATCAAACAACCCTTCCGCATCGAGCCTGGTCTTCAGCTGGTCAAAAGCCCGGCGCAGTGCGCCGTCGCCAGCTTCTTCCATAAACTCGGCAATCAACTGGAAGTCGCCGCGACCCTCGTACAGGCTGACGCGCCCGCGGATAACCACCTGGAGCCCATTTTTAGGGGTAAATCGCACCAGCCGGTTCCGCCCGGCAAACATGGCGCAACGAATCTGCGCGTTGGCATCTTTCAGCGTCAGATACCAGTGTCCGGACGAAGGCCGTGTGAAATTTGATATCTCACCTTCAACAAAGACCATACCGAACTCACCCTCCAGCAGACGGCGCGCAGCGCGATTGATGTCGGTGACCGACAGCACCTCGCGGTTGGATGGTCCCATGTCTGGCATTACGTTTTTGCGTCCAATTGCTGGCGTGCTCATGATACATGATGGGGTATAATGCGGCACTTTGGAGTTAGCGGCACCTCATGACCAGTCCCTCAGCCACAGCCGACATCCATCGCGAAAAAATTCTGATACTCGACTTCGGTTCCCAGTACACGCAACTTATTGCGCGCCGCGTGCGGGAGGTTGGTGTGTACTGTGAAATTCGCGCTTATGACATCTCAGAAGGGGATACCCGGGCATTTGCTCCGCGCGGCATCATATTGTCCGGTGGCCCGGAATCAGTTACCCACGACAATACGCTCCGTGCCCCCGGCTTCATTTTTGAGATGGGCATACCGGTGCTGGGTATCTGTTACGGCATGCAGACCATGGCCATTCAGCTGGGCGGAAAGGTGGTCGGCTCCAGCAAACAGGAATTTGGCTACGCGCGAGTGCAGGTCGACGGCGAGGGTGAACTGCTGCGGGATCTGTTTGACGAGGTGGAAAGCGGCAAACACTTCCTGGACGTATGGATGAGTCACGGTGACAAGGTAGTGGCATTGCCCAACGGCTTTGCCGGCCTCGCGTCCACCGAGACCACCGAATATGCAGCCATGAGCGACGAGACCCGGCATTTCTACGGCGTGCAGTTTCATCCCGAGGTCAACAACACGCTGCAGGGCATGGCAATACTGAACCGGTTCGTGATTGGCATCTGCCAGTGTGAAGGTCTCTGGACACCCGCCAATATTGTTGACGATATCATTCGCGACGTGCGCGAGAAGGTAGGCAGCGACCGGGTGATTCTGGGCCTGTCAGGGGGTGTTGATTCCTCGGTTGTGGCCGCTTTGCTGGCCCGGGCTATCGGCGATCAGTTAACCTGCGTGTTTGTCGACAATGGCCTGCTTCGCCTGCATGAGGGTGAACAGGTGATCCAGATGCTGGGTAAAGGTTCTGACAATACCTTCAAGCTGAACATCATTGCGGTTGATGCGGTTGCGCTGTTCCTTGAAAAGCTGGAGGACGTCGAAGATCCCGAGGCCAAACGAAAAATCATCGGCAACACCTTTATTGAAGTGTTTGATGACGAAGCGGCGAAACTGGAAAACGTCAGGTTCCTGGCCCAGGGAACAATCTACCCGGATGTGATTGAGAGCGCGGGTAACAAGGGCGGTAAGGCGCATGTCATCAAGTCACACCATAACGTTGGTGGTCTGCCCGAATTTATGAAACTTGACCTGATTGAGCCGTTGCGTGAACTCTTCAAGGACGAGGTGCGCAAGATTGGTCTTGAGCTTGGTCTTTCGCATGAAATTGTCTACCGCCACCCGTTCCCCGGTCCGGGGCTTGGGGTGCGCATTCTGGGCCCGGTGACGAAACAGTATGCCGACCTGCTGCGCCAGGCGGACCACATTTTTATCGAGGAACTGCGACGCGCAGAGCTTTACGATCGTGTGAGCCAGGCGTTTGCGGTGTTTCTCCCCGTCAAGTCCGTGGGTGTGGTGGGCGACGCACGCCGTTACGAGTACGTCATCGCCCTGCGCGCGGTGGAAACGATTGATTTCATGACAGCGCGCTGGGCGCACCTGCCCTATGAATTCCTGGAGCGGGTCTCGGGGCGCATCATCAATGAGATTGCCGGCATTTCACGCGTGACCTACGACATCTCCAGCAAACCTCCGGCGACCATTGAGTGGGAATGATTCCACGTCTGGCACTGGCTGGCATTCACAAGCAGTAAACCTCTACTAACCCATTGATACCAATGGGTTTTTCTTTGTTTTTCCTGGCAATGTCAAGCACTCCCTAGCACCCTCAAGCAAACTTTTTTCATGGTATTTTTGATGGTATTGTTCGAGCTTATACCGCGACCTCAAAGAAATACCATGGCATGAATTTTAGAGTAGTCATGGTATCGAAAATCGCTAACACGCTGATATTAAAGGAAATATAGGCGAAAAATACGCCATGTTTGATCATGGTATTAAGGACGAGAAAGGGAGTATTAGCCATGCTGACCGATACCAAGCTTCGCAACCTGAAACCTCAAGACAAGCTCTACAAGGTCAACGACCGAGACGGCCTTTACGTAGCAGTCACGCCGGCAGGGACAATCTCTTTTAGGCACAACTACTCCATCAGCGGCCGTCAGGAGACGTTGACCATCGGTCGGTATGGCAGTGGCGGTATCACACTGGCGGAAGCGCGGGAACTGCTGAGCGAAGCAAAGAAAATGATTGCAGCCGGCAAATCCCCGGCCAGAGAGAAAGCGCGAGACAAATCGCGGGTGAAGGATGCCGAAACATTCGGGGCGTGGGCTGAAAAATGGTTGCGCGGTTATCAGATGGCTGACTCGACACGCGACATGCGTAAATCGGTCTACAACCGTGAATTGAAAAAGCGCTTCGGCAATCAGAAATTATCTGAGATCACGCATGAGGATCTCCGGGCAGTAACCGATGCCATCGTGGAAAGAGGAGCGCCAGCAACAGCCGTCCACGCCCGAGAAGTGGTCTTACAGGTTTATCGGTGGGCGATCGAGCGCGGACAGAAAGTTGAAAACCCCGCTGAAATGGTTCGCCCCAACAGTATTGCCAGATTCGAACCCCGAGACAGGGCCTTGAGTCCTGCCGAAATTGGTCTGATGTATCGGTACATGGATCGAATCGGGACCTCGCCGCAATATAGAGCCGCAATCAAGCTGCTGTTATTGACCATGGTCAGAAAATCCGAGCTGTCCAACGCCACTTGGGCAGAGATCAATTTTAGCGAGGCGCTCTGGACGATCCCGAAACCGCGTATGAAGCGACGAAATCCGCATTTGGTATTTCTGTCTCGCCAGGCACTGGACATCTTTATCGCACTGAAGACCTTTGCCGGTGGCTCTGAATTCGTGCTTCCCTCGCGGTATGATTCGGACTTGCCTATGAGTGCAGCGACTTTGAATCGCGTTCTTGCCCTGACGTATCAGGCTGCACAAAAGGATGGTGAACAGCTTGGTAAATTTGGTCCGCACGATCTGCGTCGCACAGCCAGCACCTTATTGCACGAAGCAGGCTACAACACTGATTGGATTGAAAAGTGTCTTGCCCATGAGCAGAAAGGAGTAAGGGCAATTTACAATAAAGCCGAATACAGGGAGCAACGGGCGGCGATGTTGCAAGACTGGGCTGACATGATTGACGAGTGGACTAGCGTGAAGCGTTAATGGAGATTCCTGGTCGGATAGGTTGATCTTCAGACTCTTTGCGTGATTCGATCCACTTTTCCACCTCGGCCAAGTCCCAGGCGACATTGCGGCTTGTCAGCACGATTCTGCGCGGAAAGTCGCCTCGTTTCTCCATATTGAAGATGGCGCGATCTGAAAGCGGAATCATAGCCAGTAATGTTTTTCGATTGATTAAAGTCTTTCTTGGTCGAGTAGGGTGTCCGTCATCCATTGCTTCTCACTCTTGCTCTGGACCGCACGTGTCAGAGTCTTAGGCTTGCCAAAAACTAAACGTTAGCACCGTGCAAATCATTTTGGCAAAAGAGAATGTTTAGCAATGTGATAAACAATTCCTGCATCAGGATGGGGCGACGGACTTAGGAGTGTTGCCGTGACAGCGTCATTCACCATATTTGCGCTGCATGCGATCACTCGAAATTATTGTTGCTCGTGTCTCTGGGCCGGCTGGGAAAACTCAGACCACCTCCCCCTTGAAGACAATGACTCCACAGATTGTCGCTTCTTCATCCACTTCGATAATGCGATTCGGCCAGTCAGGGTTGAGCGCCTTCAGGTACTGCTTGCCCTCTTCAATAATTAACTGCTTGAACGTGGCTTCATTGGATTCATCGAGTCGAACAACCACGTACTTTCCGTGGTCAGGTGAAACATTGGGGTCAACAAAAATCAGGTCGCCCTCATGAAATTTGGGTTCCATACTGCTGCCGCGAACCCTAAGTACAAAGGATTCAGGACTACAGCACACCGGGCAGGGTAAAAGCTCCGCACCGTAGGCCGGCACGAAACTTTCAGAAATCTCATACCAATTTCCCGCTTGAACCCAGGAGATCAGCGGGTGGAGGCTGCGAAGGTCGGGGCCATCGTGGGCGTTGTGTTCTTCCTGTATCGCCCCCTCCGCATGGGGCGTATCCATCCATCCTTGGGATTTTTTCATGGCCTTTTCCAGTTTTTCCGCCAGCTCATCTCCGATAGAGCGGGGCGTTCCTTTTTTGGTTGGCAGCTGGTTGCGCACCTGACTGAGGTAGGAGCTATTGGTCCCAGCCGCGCGCGCCAACTTGGCAGCTGACCCCGCTTCGGCAATCAAAACCTCAAGATTGTGGAGCCGGATCTGGTTAAGTTTTAGCGTCATGCGAAATACTTTAGCAGATAATTTAGCAGGATGCTAAGCAAAAACGTGGTGCTTTTCGTTGCCCGATGATTCGCACGGTGCTAATGTTTTTACGCATGGAGCTAAAGGACTTTCTCAAAGTGGCAACCAAGCGGGAGCGGGCCGACGTCGCAGCAGCGTGCGGCGATTCAGTCTCCTACTTGTATCAGATTGCCGGCCAGCATCGATATGCCAGCCCATTGATGGCGACGCAAATCGAGCGTTACACCCGTACTGTGGCGGACCTTTCGGATGGTCGATTGGAGCCTGTGCCTCGGGCGAGCATGGTTCGACATCCAGAGATTTTCTACGATGTCGTGCCTGAATCGGGTTCACAAGAAGCAGGTGGCAACGATGACGCCTGAGAGATCGCCATCTATTCACGAGATCACCCGTGTAGACGTCACTCATATCCAGCATTACTCCCGCAATCCTCGCCGGCAGCAGAACCCGGAATATGATCGAATAAAGGCGTCGATCCAGGCTGAAGGCCTGGATCAACCATTGGTGCTATCACAGGAACCGGGGGCTGCTGATTATGTGCTCCACAGTGGCGGCAATACACGGCTGAGGATACTAAAGGAGCTTTTGGACGAAACCGGCGATGAGCGATTTCGCTGGATCGACTGCGTCGTCAAGCCCTGGTCGCAGGAGTCCAATGTACTTTTTGCCCACCTCCGGGAAAACGAATTGCGCGGCGGTTTGCCTTTCATCGATAAAGCGTTGGCCGTATTCGAAGCAAAGTCTCTCCTCGAAAGCGAGATGAGGGTTGAGAGCCTGTCTCAGCGCCAACTGGAAGAGTTGTTCAGAGAGCGAGGTTTCGGGCTCAGCCACAGCATGATTTCCAAAATGGGATATGCCGTTGAGACCTTGTGGCCATTGATGCCAAAAGCCTTGGCTGCCGGATTGGGTCGACCACAGGTGGAAAAGATCCGAGCCATTGAACGTGCTGCCAGAGCGATTTGGAATCGTCGCCAATTGGGGGATAACACCGTCTTCGATGCGATCTTTGCCGAGTTGTGTCGCCGTCATGATGGCGCCGAATGGGACATTCAGCCACTGCGCGATGCGTTGGAAAATGAGATCGCCGTGGAGTCCGAACTGAATCGCCAAGTGATTCATCTGGAGATGGAGGCACAACTATCGGGCCGCGCATTCAGCCTTCCCGCTCATACCGAAGAGGATACAGAGCCGGGGGCGGACAGGGACTCGGAACACCCGGAGCATTCTGATAGTGGGCCGTCATCGAATACGACGACATTGGAAACGCAGCCCGCTGACATCGATTCACCGGCGAGTGGTCATGACAAAAGTAAAGACCAACCGAACATGCCGGCTGAGTTGACCTCTGCGCCGAATTCCCAAAAAGGTGGTCAACAAAGAAATCTTGAAGTTTTGCGGAGCCAGTTGTGGGACTGCGCTGTAACCCTGGCGACATCCCACGGTCTGCACGAGACAGTCATTCGTCTGCCGGATCAGGGCTTGGGCTTTCTGTTGATTGATGTGCCTTCACCGGAGCTGCGGGAATCCCTTGACCAGGACATGCTGGATTTAGTGTCCGCACTCTGGTGGCAGTTGGCTGCGAGCTCAGAGTTGACTGTCGCTCCCACGGACATTGTCCTGGCCTACCTGGATAAAGACTCGCCCCTATACCAGGCATTGGCATCCCATGATGCCGGTTTGCTCTTTGGCAGTGTCTGGACGCCTGATCCCGGCCATCTCAACAGCCAGCTCTGGCAACAATTGAACCCGTCAGACTGGCAGCGTTTGCTGCAAATGATGGAGTCCTACCGGAGCATAAAACGGTTAGCCTTCGATACCGGGGTCGAGCTTTGGACGCAACAAGGAGGTGAAACCGATGTCGTCCAATAAGGAAGCCGACCTCACCACCGCCGTGCTGTTGTACGCCATGCGATGTCTGGCAGAGGG
This sequence comes from Pseudomonadota bacterium, assembly GCA_047947185.1. Lineage (GTDB taxonomy): Bacteria > Pseudomonadota > Gammaproteobacteria > Pseudomonadales > Azotimanducaceae > JANQJA01. The sequence continues at coordinate 2,375,101 of CP170502.1, read as the reverse complement.
GGATCAGCAGGCATTGCGTGCCATGAACTTTGGCCCCAAAGAACTCGACGCCCTGAAAGAGATGAATCTGGCCGATCTCTATCGGGCCGATGCGCTGCGTGTGCACTGTCTGCAGATTGGTCTCAATCGTGATGTTTTTTGGCCGATGCTCGATCACCTGCGTCATCAGCGGGAATCTGAGGATCTGCAGCGAACATTGCTGGTCGCGGACGCACCGTTAGAGATGATGCAGCAGCTGTTTGGTGTGAGTTCTCGGGAGTACACTCGATGGCGCCGATTGTTGACGCTGGCGCCGGCCGTGGGCAGGCCTCCCGAACTGAATGAAACCGATGCCCACGCGCTTTGGTACGCCTGGCAGGATAAGGTAAAGGAGGATGACAAATCCACATTAACTGCAGAGGACTATCTCGACCTACAGCAACAGACAGGCATTGGATTGCGATCGATTTGGGCGCTGGTGCAGCGTTGGGAAACCTACGGCGAGGGAAGCAGTGCCGCGACGTCCGGGCGGGTTGCCGAGAATGGCTCATGAAGCGGATGCGCTGCGACCAGAAACTGTTGCTCTCGACGCTTTAATCAAGGCAACTGTTGCCAAGGTTCGTGCCCAGAGTGATCCATCGTTACCGGATGCCATGTTGTTCATGGGGAATTGGCATCAGGCCGTGCCGGCCATGGTCATCCAGGACCCGGTGTTGGAACCCGTCGATAAACTGGTATGGATGGTTATCATGCTCCATGCCAGGGAGACCGGAGGACGAACGGCGTTCCCCGATTACGATACCATTGCAGCTAAAACCAACGTTTCCTCAACCTCCACTGTCTCTCGTGCTATTGCCATTCTGCGCTTGACGCGTTGGCTCACGCTGTGCGCCAGAGTGCGTCAAAAAAGCGGCCGTTTCACCGGCAATGTCTACAGTCTTCACGATGAACCCCTGCCTCTGGTCGATGCCCTGTACCTGGATGAGTCCTACATGGCATTTGTCACCCAATCCCAGGATCATCATCACGCCCGCGTCCGGCGCGTGGCGCAAGCTGTGTTGGAGAGTCTGGATAAGGATATTCAGGAAGGCGAGTCGTTAGGACGGAAGGAGTCAACTATTGAGCGTCGACTGCAAGCCGCCCAACAATTGTCAGATTCCAGCGGAAACCACAGCAGAAGCGGTCGTTATTTTACCTTTCACGCCGCGACCATCGGGAAACTGAAAAATTCGTCCGAGGCCAGCGCATCAGCACAATCCGTCCAGGACCAAAATTCAAAGGCGGAGGAAAAGGAACACTACAGTAGTCGTTGTAGTAGTCATTATAAAAAAACAACTACAACAACCACTACACAAAATACAAACTATGAAGAGAAAACATTTTCTGAATCCAATCCATCAGTCCCGTCGGCAACAGAGCGAGCGCTGATCTATCCGCCGCGCTTGTCGGAGAACCAGAAACACCTGGCGGACAGGTATCTCGCCATGATCAATCCTGATGATCGGCAGTTGGTGCTCGACGAACTTCAGGGTCGTCTGGAGTCTGAGCAAAAAGGCATGAAGCCGGTTTATGACGAGCTGCGATTCTTGCATTCGCTGTGCAAGGCGGCACAACAAGGCGAATTTGTGCCCAACCTCGGGATCAAGGTGGCCGAGGCAAGACAAGATCGGGCACATCACGTACCACCGCCAGAAAACGAAGAACAGAAAACTAAAGCGGCTGAAGAGCGAGCACGAAACCAAGCCTATGGGCGTGAGCAGCTGGCCAAGTTACGAGCATCATTGAATATGGATAAATAGCGCGATCGCCCGTTATCACACACGATGTGACACCCCTCCGTCGTTACTTCCCCGCACTGTTTCCACTGGAACCATCTGATCGCAGCAACGCAAAACACTGCACCAGTCGGATGGATATTCCGTGGTGCCATTTTCCCATTCGTGGATTCATAGCACGTCAGAGTTGATCTTGAAGGGAATGACGCAAATGAATTCAGACGCAGAACAGTCACACGAGAATACAGCTGAAAATCAAAACGAGTCAGTGCCAGGCGCCCTGCAGGGTGAAGTCTGGTTGACGATTCAGACCTATCAGGCCCAGAGCCTGATCCGCGGCCGCCGTGCAGTCGATGGCAAGCCTGCCATTATGGGATTGATCGGTTTTGCAGATCGGCTGAAGTCGCTATGGCAGGCCGTCCGATTCGACGACCCTTATGCCGACTGGTGGTTGCTCAAAGTGGAAGAGGGCGTTGCCGATATCCGCGCACAGCTGCAGGGATTGCAGCAAAGGATGGACGCCCTTATCACTGAATCCAACAGTGCGCTCGAATTCACTGTCGCACAATCGAGTCGACCACAGCGCGTATCGTTACAGTTCGCTAACCCCTATGCCTTTCGCGCAGCACAGTTGCTGGGCGAGTACGACCGGTTGATGTGCGCAGACATGACGTTGCATCACTTAGGTCTCGACATGCCCACTGACCTCATTGAGCAGGTGTCGGCTAGTGGGCGATGGGTGCGCCGGGTGTTTGCGTTGCCCCAGGGTTATCACTGCCTGGACGTTCGTCGCCACGACATCCGACAAGGAACACCGGCAGCCATCAAAGCGAGAGAACGGATGGGCGAGATTCCCCAGGACATCCTCAATGGTGAGCGGTTGCCGTCTCTGCGTCCCCTGGCATTTCAACAGCTGAATAACAACGCCACCGCAGATTCTGACGAGGGCTGAACGCCGTGGCCACCAGCACGCTTCAGCAGCTCGTCATCTCGCTCGATACGCGAATTCCACTGGAAGCGATGGTGCTTCAGCGTTTACGCCGCCTGCCTAACAGCAGACAAAACGAGTGGTTGCGGCAGCTGTTGCTGGTGGGATTTCGAAGCGAGTGTCAGGCCATCAGATCTGAGCAAGCGCTGCCGGCACACACAATTCCTATGAGCCAGCCGTGTACATCCACCCAGATAAACGGAAGTCGCGGAGGGGGTTCCGTCCAGCCGCGAACAACCGAGACGATGGTCGATCACGCTGCGCGGTCACCTGGCAGCTCACACAACAGCGAACGCGCCAGGCTTGCTCCTCCAAACGACGCCAGAAAACCCTTTACGCACCTGAGACGAGTGATCGGTGAGTAAAGACAGCTAACCCCGATATCAGGAATCGCACCATGACAGAACTGACCGATGAGAAATTGTCTGACGAAGACAAACCACCCGTGACCACTAATCCCATGGCGGTGGGACAGGTGGGTCTCGATGACGGCTATGCCTATACCAAAGTGGCGTTACCGGATGGTCGCCTCCTGGCGGTGCCTTCGCGGGCACGTATGGGGTCGGCCGGTGTCACCTGGATACGGGATGAGGAACAGAAAATTTTTGAGTACGAAACCGGTGGCAGTGTGTATTCCGTCGGTGCGGTCGATGGTGAGCCCACCCAATTCGATGAATACCCGGGCTCGGCCCTGAATCGGGTGATCGTCCAGCATGCACTGCAACAGGCGGGTTTGTCGGGCCGATCCGTCCATGTGGTGACGGGGTTGCCGGTCTCCGCCTTTTACCGCAACGATGGTCAGCAACGACGACAAGCGATCCAGGCAAAAAGGGAGGGTTTGAAATTGGCGGTTGAGCCTGTTGTTGCCAGAAAAGCATCGCAAAAGTCAGCGCAACAGTGGCTCCTAAAGGTGAGCATCGCTTTTCATGAGGTTATTCCGGAGGCGCTGGCAGCCTGGTACGACTATGTGATTGTTATGACCGATGATGATGGTGTGACGTTGGACGCGGATCGCGTCAACGCGCCCATCGCCATTGTCGATATTGGTGGCCGTACCACGGATTATGTGGTGGTCCAGGACCAGGGCATTGTGCACGGTTCCTCCGGCTCTCTGAATCGCGGCATGCTGAACGTTAAGATTCGCGTGGCGAACCGTATACAGGAACAGTTCGATATCAACGAGCTCGGCGAGCAGAGTATCAGTCGGGCCGTCGATACACATCTGTTGCGTTTGCATGGCAAGGATCACGATGTCTCGGCCATGGTGGCGGAAGCAAAACGCGAGTTGGTGGAACGACTCTATACCGAAACCCGCCGCAAGCTTGGACTCGGTGTGGAGTTGGATCGTGTGCTGTTCGTCGGCGGTGGAAGTGCTGCGTTAGCCGCTGATATTGCCAACTGGTTTCCCAATCAAATCATGGCCGACCATGCCGCTTTTGCTAACGCAAGGGGCATGCTCAAGTACCTGCAGTTTGTCTGCGACGCCCCGGTGAGGGAGGGTTAAGGACTTTGTACGTGGCCACTGCGGTCTCAGTGGCGAAGAAGATGTCAGCGGATTGTGCAAGTGACATCGCGGTTTTACCGTCAATCCAGTATCAGGGCTTGTCCTGATTTTACTCACCCTGCCGGGAAACACCTTCCCGCCAGGGAATCGTGTTCTCCGGCTTTCCATTATGTTCAAGGAGAAACTGTTATGACCAGTAGACAAACTACCCCTGAAAAACCGAAGTATTTCGATCTTGATATCCACGGCATCGGTTACCTCAACCGGGTTCGCGAAGTGACACCCGAGAATGGGTTCCCCTTTCTCAGTGTCACCATCGCAGCGCTACGAGGGCCAGCCGATAACGTTCAGCACACGCATTTCGAGTGCGTGGTGGTGGGTGAAGAGGCGAAGGATCTGGTGCGTCAGCTAATGCCTGCGGTGGAAGCTGACTTTAAAGTGCTGGTGGGTTTTCACCTCAGTGATTTGCAAGCCGAAACCTTCATCTTCAAAAACGGTGATCGAGCCGGTACGACGGGCATCAGCCTGAAGTCCCGGTTACTGCGGTTCCAGTGGATCAAAGTCGAAGGTCAGCCCTTTCCGGCGCCGACGGCTGAGACCCACAACGCCGTAGCCTGACGACCAAATCTGATCGCATCTTGTGATGCGATCAATCTTTCAACCCAGCGAGGGAGATTCTCCCTTGCCGGGCAGGTCTCCTCGACTCTTCAAGGAGACCGCTCATGGCTTCCAAATCATCACCCTCCCGGGTGATTCCTAAAAACCGTTTTGCGGCCATTCGCATGGCGTCGTTGAACGATCCTGAAAAGCAATCCCTGCTGCAGCTGGCCTTTGCGATATTGCAGGACCTGCACCAGCCGGGCCTGGAGCTACCGAGCCCCAACCACACCCGTGATTACTTGCGGATGTTGTTGGCTGAACGCAAAGCGGAAGTCTTTGGTTGTGTGTACCTGGATAACCGGCATCGGGTAATCGAAGCCGCAGAGTTGTTCCAGGGAACCATTGATGGCGCCTCGGTGTACCCCCGCGTGGTGGTGCAACAGGCGCTGACGCTTAACGCGGCAGCGGTGATGTTTTTTCACAATCACCCGAGTGGTGTCGCCGAGCCCAGTCACGCGGACGAAGCGATTACCCGGCGCTTAAAAGAGGCGCTGGCACTCGTTGATATTCGTGTACTGGATCACTTTGTGGTCACGGTGGGGGAATCAGTTTCCTTCGCCGAACGCGGATTGCTGTAAATCCATTCAATCAACCCATTGGGGAGTCTTCTTCCCCAATGGGAAGGAGGTGCTCCCTGAATTTCTTAATTCATTTCTCCAGAGAGAAACCTTATGAAAAATTCAGAGCACAAGTCGTTGGAAGATGTCTTCGGTCCTATCGTCGCAAGTTACAGTCGTGCACAGGCTATCGAAGATGGCGTCCTGATCGATGTCACCGCTATGGCACGTGAGGCTGGCTTCAAATGGCCAGTCGCACTTACCCATACCGCTTGGTGTGATTGCGTTGCCTGGACAGAGCGGGATAACCGCTTTCAAGTGCACCAGGACGAGTCTGGCCGTTTGTGGGACGTGCTGTTTATGGCGTTCTATGCCATTCGAACGGCTACTGTTCCTGGGGATCGGTTGCTGTTCTCGTTGTACCGCGTGCCGAAAGACGGGCATTCGACAGAAGCCGGCGAGGTGAGTTTGAAACTGATGGTTGGCCCTGGTGATGCCGGTGAACCGGTCGTCACGATCATGCTGCCCAACGAAGATTAATGTCGCCGATCGAATCGGCTCCTTGCCCTGGCCACTTGGGATAAAGTGGCACCCCCATTTCATTAAAATGCCGATGTATAGTTCGTTGTTCGTTGAGAACCCTGCCAGTCGCACTTATTCGCTGATCGTGCGACGACACTGTTTATTCACGACCTTTTCGATCCGTTGTAGCGCGGGATATTTCCCGTACAACGTTTCAAACTTTTCTCTCGTCGGCTGCAGGTGCGCCAACAGACTGACCGCAACATCCTGCACTTGGCCTTGTAGAAACCGAGCACGCAAACCGCATTGTTGCGCCAGGTCATCCCAGTGCTTTGTGGAAACGATGCCCGGATTTCTTTCATTGCCAACGGAAAATGCCAGATGATAGTCAATACGTTCAATGGCCCGAGTGCAAACGAGATCATAAAAAGGGGCTAGCTGTATTTCGCCATTGGCTCGGTATAGCAGCGAAAGGTTTTTGGCATGGCCATCCGAATTACCCGCCAGGACATTGAAAATCTGCCATCGCAGTAAATACTGCAGATCGTTGGCGGGATCACTAGAGACATCCTGGACGAGCCGATAGCAGTCTGCGAAGGAAGGGCCGCCATCCTCCTGGTACTTGCGTTCGTGGCCGAAACCCAGCGCCTGACAGAAATCTTCCTGATGCAGTCTCGCCATCTGACCGCTACCCAACAGGTGCCGATCATAGCGCTCAATCAATGCATAGTGCGTGTCTGCTATCGAGCGCAGTTGGATATCAACTACAGGCAAACCAATAGCGCCTGCCAGCAGTGTCGTGAAGGTTTCGTAAGCGGGCAGGTGGCGGTAATCGGATAATTCGAATTTGAGGATATGGCTGGATGGCGATTCTTTTTTAGGCAACCAGCAGGCACCATTCTTGATCAACACAGGACACTTGTCTTGCGCTCCGGCCAGAGACAGACGGGGACGTTCGTTTTCAGTCCATGTGTAAACCTGACCACGGCGTGTCACCAGCTTGGCGAGTTCTTGTTCCGAGAGTTCGTAGTACGCGTATTGTGTGGAAGGTTTCTGTTCTGCCTGGAGAATCGACAAGGCCCCGGCGCATTCACCGCCGATGGCTCTGAGCAGATCAAAATCGGTATTGGCGATCTTTAGATCGCGGATAACCTGATCACGAGCACCACCTTCCGGGAGGAGGTTGGCGAAGAAGCGGTGGGCGAGTCCCTCTTCCGGCACAAAGTCTTCCTGTCGCAATGGCAACCTATGGGAGATGGCAAATCCGCCTTGGGTAAGCCATTCCTTTTCGTAGCGGAAGCCAATCAGGCCTTGGGTGTTGCGCCACAAATAGCCAACGAGTCGCTGATCATTCCAGACGTTGAGACCATCCGGATCAAGCATGGCCTTCTCTCTCTTGTGAGGACGACGGCTTGGGCACGGCAACCCTGCGCGGCTGGATGACCACCTCCAGTCCCAGGGTGCGCAGCGCTTTTAGCACTTTGCCCAGCTCCGCAGTTTCCTTGCCACGCTCGAATTCGGATAAAAAGCGGGTGCTCAGATTACCCAGCCCCGAGATCGTTTCCAGCGTCAGTTTTCTCTGTTTCCGGTGAGCACGCACCAGCTTGCCGAGATCCTCTGCGGATCGGATTGCACCGTATTGCACCTGATCGTGAGCCATAACCACTCCAAAAAATGAGCGTACGGTAAAAAATAGCATGCAGACGCAGTTAAAACAATAAATATTTACCGTACGTGATAAATATATGGCTATTGGCTTGTTTGAGTAAGAATATATCACGTACGGTAAAAATTGTCGGCCGCCAGCGTACAGCCCCATGGTGGTTCCAGTGTAACCATGGGTCGAACAGATTTGTCTGTTCAACTGCCATGACAGGTCGCCGACCTGGCGTGGGTGTTGATTTGAACGAAGCCCTCGTCACTGCTTAGCGAAGCGGGGTAGTGACGAGGGCGGCGGAGCACGGAACGACAACGGATTGCGCTCGGATTGATGCGTTCCCAGCGAGTTCGCTCTAACTATACTAGCGGCCAAGAAACGTAAACAGTTCCATACGCGGCCACGGCGGTAACGTGGATGAGGATTGTCGCCCTCGCCATCAAAAATGGCAAAAAACGGCAACGGCGCCAGCCGAGCTACCATGGCGCACAGCATCAGCTGCAGCTCATCTTCAATGAACAGGACGTTCGTCCTCAATTCAATCTGGCTAACGCCACCTCAAACCCGGCTCGCAAGCAGTCGACTTTTCAACGCGCCGTCTCATCGACGGTTTCTTTCAACTCGCGGACCGATGGTTCCGCTCATTTAAAAGGAGGTGAAGTACTCACCATCGCAACTGACTCTTAGAGTCCATTGGTTTACCCGGCACCATCTTCAGCAGAAGAGCAGCCAGGTTGCCTGCGACCAGGCTTATCAGGTCGAACGGGGAGTAGTGTCCCTTGACCCTTCCGCTTCGGCGGACCCAATCAGGCTACGAGCCTGTGGTTGGTCAGAAACACTTACCAGACTGGAAAGTACACGATGAGAGACCTGAACTACCAATTGAAACAGTTGTGCAAACGCAATCGCGATGGCAGTTACAGTACGCAAGCCAATCGAGCGCGCATACTTAACCAGATTGCCAATCAGCTGCAGGAGATGGGGTATCGGCGCATGACCACCCGATCCCTAAAGCCGAAGCACGTGGACGCCCTGGTGAAACGATGGCTCAGCGAGGGCATGGCGGCCGGTACCATCAAAAACCGTATGAATTGCCTGCGCTGGTGGGCCGCCAAGGTGGATAGGCGCAATGTTATCGCCCGATCGAATGAGTTCTACGGCATTCCCGATCGGCAGTTCGTCAGTCAACACTCCAAGGCGGTGGTTGTCGGTAACGATGCGTTGAGCAGCGTTAAAGATGAGCATGTGCGAATGACTCTGGAGTTACAGCGCGCCTTCGGATTGCGCAGGGAGGAAGCAATCAAATTTATCCCAGCTTATGCCGACCAGGGTGATCACGTTCGCCTGAAAGCTACCTGGACGAAAGGGGGTAAGACGCGGATCGTGCCGGTGCTCACTCAGGAACAGCGTGCCGTCTTGAATCGTGCCCACCGACTGGTGGGATCTGGTTCCCTGATTCCACCGCAGAAAACCTACATCCAACAGTTGCGGACCTACGAACGTCATACCACTCAGGCAGGTTTATCGAAACTGCATGGCCTGCGCCATGCGTATGCCCAGTCACGCTATCAGGCGTTGACGGGTTGGGCCTGTCCTGCAGCGGGTGGACCGGTCGCAAACAGTTTAAGCATTGAGCAACGACAACAGGACCATCAGGCACGACTCACCATCAGTCGCGAATTGGGCCACGCCCGAGAACAAATCAGCGCAGTTTACTTAGGCAGATAAGCGGTCTACAGAAAGGAGGTATCTGGATTATCTGGTTGATTCCGTCATAGGGAGTGGAGCGTCCAGACAGATCCCTCATCGGAAGATCTGGTCGAACCAAAAAATCAGTAGTGTATATTGCAAGCTAGTAGTAAACTCTACAGAATGTCATGGTTGCTGTTAGTACTCTCTCTCCCCACTGCAAACGCCACGGTGCGTATGCGGGCTTGGCGCTCCATCAAGGCGTTGGGGGCGGCTTCGCTCCGCGACGGCGTCTATCTGCTGCCTGCCCAACCTGATCATTTCGAGAAGTTGGGGGTAATTGCCAGCGACGTCCGTGAGGCCGGGGGAGTCGCACACGTGCTGCCCACCGACTGCCCGGAAGCCGGTGAGTTCTCTGCACTGTTCGATCGTTCGGAAGACTATGAGGTGTTGCTCTCGGCAATTACAGAACTACGGGGCAGGCTTTCGCCAGAATCCGCATTGGAGGTCATGAAGGAGACGCGCAAACTGCGCAAACGCTTTACACGATTGTCACAGATAGACTTTTTTCCCGGAGCTACAGTTGATCGGACCGATACGGCCCTGCAGCAGCTTGAAACCGACGCCAACAGGGTTCTGTCGCCTGATGAACCGCAGCCTGCACTGGGCGCGATCCGGCATCTTGATCGTGCCGATTACCAAGGCAGGCTGTGGGCGACGAGGCAGCGCCCCTGGGTGGATCGCCTGGCCAGCGCCTGGCTGATTGGCCGTTTTATCGATTTGTCCGCGCGCTTTCTGTGGCTGGCTTCGCCGGACGACTGCCCCGATGAGGCGCTGGGATTCGATTTCGATGGGGCAACCTTCACCCACGTGGCTGAAAAAGTCACCTTCGAGACCCTGCTGGCAAGCTTCGATCTACACCAGCCCGCTCTGCGACGGATAGGCGAAATGGTGCACTACCTTGATGTGGGCGGCCATCAGCCACCGGAGGCGTCCGGGGTTGAGTGCGTCTTGATGGGCCTGCGTGAAACCCACACCGATGATGACCAACTATTGCTGGCCGCCAATCAGGTTTTCGACAGCCTGCACGCAACGTACACAAAGGGGAAATAAAGCATGCAGGAGCCTTCATACCCGAAATCGCCTCCGGGCAATGGAACCCACCAAATCAACGAGCAAACGGCAGGCGGAACAATCAACGAATTCGGCCACCATATTTCGTTCGGGGAGGCCGTGCGCGTCTGGCTGCGGATCGCGATCCTGAGTTTCGGCGGTCCCGCCGGTCAGATCGCGGTGATGCACCGCATCCTGGTGGACGAAAAGCGCTGGGTCAGTGAAAACCGGTTCCTGCACGCTCTGAATTACTGCATGGTGCTGCCCGGTCCGGAAGCCCAGCAACTGGCCACCTACATCGGCTGGCTGCTGCATGGCGTCAAGGGTGGACTCGTGGCGGGCGGTCTATTTGTGCTGCCGGGCTTTTTGAGCATCCTGGTGTTGAGTGTGCTCTATGCCGGCTTCCAGGACGCGACCCTGGTGCAGGCGCTGTTTTTTGGGATCAAGGCGGCTGTGCTGGCGATCGTGATTCAGGCGGTCATCCGTATCGGCAAACGCGCCCTCAAAAATGCCTATATGTACGCACTGGCCGCCACCGCTTTTATCGCGATCTTCTTTTTTGCCGTACCGTTTCCGGTGGTGATCCTGACTGCAGGGCTCATCGGTCTGCTGGGACGGCATCTGGACCCGGATCGTTTCGTGGTCATCAAGGGGCACGATACGCCCGAGGACGCCGGACGGGCAATCGACGCCATGATGAATGGCGGCGCGGCACACCATACCCAAGCAACACGCAAACGGGCATTCAAGGTACTCGCCATCTGGCTGCCGCTGTGGTTCACACCACTCGTCGTTCTGGCTATGGCGCTGGGCTATGACAATGTCTTCACCCAAATCGGGCTTTTCTTCAGCAAGCTGGCGGTCGTCACCTTCGGTGGTGCTTACTCAGTATTGGCTTACATGGCTCAGGAGGCAGTGCAGAATTACGGCTGGCTGGCGCCAGGCGAAATGCTGGATGGCCTGGGCATGGCGGAAACCACGCCCGGCCCGCTGATCCAGGTGGTGCAATACGTGGGTTTTATGGGCGCCTTCCGGGATTCCGGATCGCTTGATCCCTTCACGGCGGGTATTCTTGCATCGGTTCTGGCGACCTGGGTCACTTTCGTTCCCTGCTTTTTATGGATCTTCCTGGGGGCGCCTTACGTGGAAACGCTGCGCGGGAATCAGGCGGTAAGCGCGGCCTTGTCTGCGGTGACTGCCGCCGTCGTGGGCGCCATGTTGAATCTCGCCATCTGGTTCGCAGTGCACGTCGCCTTTGGCGAGGTGGACACTATCCGGGCCTTTGGCATGCAGTGGCTGGTGCCGACTTGGGGCAGCATTCAGATTGCCAGTGTCGTGTTGGCGCTGGGCGCCTTTATCGCCATACTGCGTTTCAAGGTGGGCATGTTGCCGGTGATTTTCGTCAGCGCACTGCTGGGTATTGCTTACTACCTGCTATTCGGAGGAGCTCCGGTACTGTGAGAGGCTAGTCGAGGAGGTCAGTATCCGGCTCGTCACTATGAACCACGAACAATTTGGACGCCCGCCAAATTGAAATTCAACAATGGAGGATAGCCATGAAAACCCAACCATTTAAGATACTCATCATCGCATACGCCCTACTCGTGCAGACGCCAATGGTCATCGCAGATGCGCCCAGCGGTCTCAATTCTGATGTTATTGGTAAGGCTATGGATACACCGGCGACGGTTAAACCGGACGGTGTCGTACGCGTCGGTTGGCAACGCGACGATGTGCCGGTCATGGTAGACGGGGTGAGGCTCCCGACGCCAGCAGGTTTGGGCAGTTGGGCCGCCTTCAAGGCAATGCCGGACGGCGGCGTGATGCTGATGGGAGACACGGTGGTGTTTGAGGATGAAATTACCCCGGCGATGGATGCTGCTTTCGCCCACGGCCTCGAAATCACCGCCCTGCACAACCATTTCGTGTTCGACCGCCCGCCCGTTTATTTTATGCACATCGGTGGCCACGGGCAGAGTACCGAAAAGCTTGCTCAAGGCGTCAAAGCCATGTGGGACGCCATCAAGGCGGTGCGCAAGGAGCACCCTACCCCGGCGAAGCGTTTTCCCGGAAGTGCGCCCCAAATCATGGGGAAGTATGACACGGAGTCACTGGAAACCATTTTAGGTGCCGAAGGCAGTCTTAGTGGTCAGGTACTGAAATTTACTTTTGGACGCAGCGCCACCATGCACGGCACTGAATTTGGCGCATCTATGGGGCTGTCGACCTGGGCAGCCTTCTCCGGGAATGAGGACCATGTGGTCGTCGATGGCGATTTCGCCATGACCGCTGAAGAGGTTCAGTCCGTGATGCATGCCCTGCGCCGCGCCGGCATCCATATCGTCGCCCTGCATAACCACATGGTGGGCGAGACGCCGCCCTATTATTTTCTGCACTACTGGGGCAATGGCGATCCTGAAGTACTGGCGCGGGGGATTCGCTCTGCGTTGGACGCCCAGAAAAAGATCCGGCACTAGCCATTGATGAGGCATAACGTCGATTTCCGAATGTCGAAGCTACCTGATAATTTTCTTCGACTTTCCGAATATTGTGCAAATAGTACCCGGGAGATGGACGGCTGCCTCCGTTTCCAAGTGTAGCCCGCCGAGCCCACCGCCTGTGAGAAATGCGATATTCAGGTTCGGTTCGCGCGATTCGGCAAGCGTGATGTCCCCTATCGTGATCTGCCCATCCACGCAAGCGGGTGAAATGGTTGAATAGATTTGACCATCCTGCAGAGTCAGAACGAAGTCTGGAACGATCAGATTAGGGCCGTCGGCTACTGGCGAGAAGTGAGCATAACCTTACCTCGACAGGCACCCGCCACCAACGCCTTCACGGAGTCTATCAGCCGCCTGACCAAGGTGATCGAAAGGGTTCAATTCAGAGACGGATTGGAAGTGACTGACGACAGAAAGGCCGCCGTCTGATACTTCAGCCATACGCCAGATTTGATGATAGCTCGTAAAGGCTCCCAATCAACCATTAAATCCGATTACCCCAGATAAGCACGACACTCACCGAGTGGATTAACCATTCACGCCAGAATCTCACTTGGCGATCATGATGCCATTCATCACGATCGAGGCCAAAACATGTCTTCGTTTAAACATCACGGAATCCCTCGTCTCCTAACGATACTGGTGTGCTGTTCTGGTGCTGCCGTCGGGAGCCATTCGGTAGTGGCGGCAGAGCGGCCCGTCAAAACAATGACCACGCTGACCCAAACGGTAACGGGTCGCTATTCAGTGATGGCCGCTCAGCCGACCACCGGGCAGCGGGATCTGTTATCGGTGACGAGAGCGATCACCATTCCAGGTGACATCGATAGTGTGGGGCAGGCCTTCCACTGGATGTTGCGAGATTCCGGCTATCGCCTGGCGGCCGATGCTGTGCTGTCGGAGGAGGCGAAAGCCATGCTGGCGCTGCCACTGCCAGCGGTGCATCGCCGCTTTGAGCCCATGCCACTTCAAACCGTGATGGGACTTGTGATCGGTCCTGCTTTTCATCTCATCCAGGATCCCGTTCACCGCCTCATTGCATTCGAGCGTTGCGCGGATATTTCCGCCCCTAATGCGACGGGAGGTGCGCAGTAATGGAGGCCTTTGTCATTGCCATCGTTTTTGTTACCGCATGGGTTATGGGTGCTGAGTCCGGGCAGATTGATCCGGAACCGCGTGCTGAAAGTGAGGCGGTTTCGATCGGCGATCAGATAGACGATCGAGAATGCTCCGTGCGTATTTGTGATCAGGAGTATCAGCTGATCATTCAGCGCGATCTGACCGTGCCCGTCGACCAACAGGTCAATGAAGATGACCATTGAGCATCGCATGAGAAAACCTGCCATCGCATTGGTCGGGTTCTGTCTTTGCGTCACGTTGCCTGTTAACGCGGATACCCGACAGGCAGCGGAATCTCAATCTTCTAACACAGTGGCGATCAAGCAATCTGCGACAGAACGTATCGACTCTCAGCCGTTTCGTGCTGACTCGTGGGGATTAGATGAGTCGGAATGGCAGCGTTACCAATCCTTGCTGCAGGGTATCCGGGGCAGCGTGAGTCCTGCGACCTTGTCACCCCTCGAAGTGCTGGGCATCCACGCCCGCAGTGCCGATGAACGTCGGCGCTACGCTGAACAGTGGGCAGTGATGATGCGTGACGATGCCGAGCGCATCCTGGCGTTTCAGCGGGCTTACGACGACGCCCAGCGGCGCTTGTTCCCCAACGGTTTGTTGATCGATCCCGGTGTTGCAGCGTCCACCAAGCCGGATCAAGGTCTGGCTGGAAAATTCGTGTGGCAATCGTCGGACCGGGTGTTGTTCTTTACCGATACCCAATGCCCGACCTGCGATGCGGTGCTGGAGCGATTGGTCAGCCAGATCAAACAGTTCTCCGGCATCGATCTGTACCTGATCGATGTGTTTGCCGGTGAGGAATCTCGCATACGTGATTGGGCGGCCTCGAAACAGATCGATCCCCAGTGGGTGAGCGAGCACAAGATTACCCTGAACATCGACGCCGGTGCGCTAGGTAAGGTCTCCGCACATACGGGGCTGCAAGGAAAAGATTTGCCCGTACTGATACTGCGGCGGGATGATCGCTTGATGCCCTTGCCGGTATCACGATTCTAGCGGGCGCCGGTCATGGGGAGTTGGCCGATCATACCTTGTGTCATAGGTTTGCTGTGGTGGTCGACGGCCGCGCAGTCGCAATCCGTGCCAGTGGGGTATCAGCAAGTCGCGAGCGAATACGGCCTGCCTCCGGGCCTGCTCTACGCGGTGGCCTTGACCGAGAGCGGACAAAGCTCGCTTAGCGATGGACAGTTCCGCCCCTGGCCGTGGGCTCTCAATATTGATGGGGAAGGACACTATTTCCCGTCGCGTCAGATGGCATGGCAGGCACTGGAGACGGTGTTGACGGAAACCAAAACCTCAGTGGATATCGGGCTGATGCAAATCAGCTGGCGTTACCACCGTTCAGTCCTGGGTTCATCCTGGCAAGCGCTGGATCCCTACCACAACCTGCGTGTGGCCGCCGCGATCCTGCGCGACTGCTTCGTCGAGTACAGCCACTGGATTCAAAGCGCCGGCTGCTATCACGCACCCAACGATCCTGCCCGAGCTGATCGATACGGTCAGCGGGTCAAGGCGCACTGGATGCGGTTGACCGATACACCGCAGGAGGTTCGCTTTGAGAATCCGTAGACAACGATCGTTGCCAGTCCTCGTGCTCGGGCTGGTCATGAACTCCTCCGTATTGGCTGAGCTGGCGGTGATTTATGACAGTGGTCATACTCGGCCTTTAGCGCCGTTACTCAGCCCACTTTTGTCAAAGAAGACTCAATCGACCGCCCCGGCTGAATCGGGCGATCAGAATCTATCTTCAACGACCTTGCTCGGTCCGGCCACTCTCAGCAATTTATTGCCCATACGTTCACCCGGATTGGCCGTGGGCGATACCGCCGATAGCCAACTGAATCCCGAGGCCTTGGCGCGTTTGGCGCAAGGGAATCCACATCCCTTCTTTCTCATCGGCTCGGATGCGGTGTCAGTGGAATGGCTGGCGACTCACCACGACACTCTCAAAGCCCTGGGTGCGGTGGGCATGCTGGTACAGGCGGATACCGAGGCGGATGTTCGACGGGTTGCCGAGGTGGCGCAGGGCTTATCCATCACCATGGGCTCCGGGAGCGATCTGGCCGCCGCACTGGGTATTCATCATTACCCGGTATTGATTACCCGTGATGGCATCCGGCAATGAGCTCGCATCCGATGGAAGCGCTGTTGCGGCCTCCCGTGGAGTTGTGGTCCACCTGTACGGCGTTTGCGGCGGGTACGCTGGCCTGGCTCGCCCCCTGGGCCTTGATGATGCCACCGGGTATCGCAATGGCCACCAGCCTGACCTTTTTCGGTTTTGGCTTGTGGCGGGGCCGTCAAGCCTGGCGTGTGTTGCGCTACCAGCATCACATGAAGCGGCTGCCGGATTACCACGTGCGGGCAAACCAGATCCCCGTCAGTCGCCATAAGCTGTTTTTGGGCAAAGGTTTCCGCTGGACCCAGCAACACACCCAGCGTCTGCGCGATACCCTGAAGCCCGAGGTTCAACGTTACGTTCAGCCGGGCACGTTATACCAGTGGGCGCGACAAAAGGAAGTTGCCTGGGAATCAATGCCAGTCCTGTCTTTGCTGGCCAAAGCCCTGCGTAGTCGCAGCCGCTGGAACCCGCTGGCGCCATTACCGGCCGTCGGCGGCAAGCCCGCCCTGCACGCGGTTGAACCGCAAGAGCAGCCCGTGTGGATGGATCTGGGTGAGCGGGTCGGGCACACGCTGGTGTTGGGCACCACGCGCGTCGGTAAGACACGCCTGGCGGAACTGCTGATTACCCAGGATATCCGCCGGGGCGATGTCGTCATTGTCTTCGATCCGAAAGGGGATGCCGATCTGTTGCGTCGCATCTACGCCGAGGCGAAGCGCGCCGGTCGGCTGGACGATTTTTATCTGTTCCATCTCGGCTTTCCGGAACTGTCGGCGCGTTACAACGCCATTGGTAACTTCTCCCGCATTACCGAGGTCGCGACCCGTATCGCCAATCAGTTGCCCAACGAGGGCAACTCCGCTGCCTTCAAGGAGTTCGCCTGGCGCTTCGTCAATATCATTGCGCGCGCCTTGGTGGCCCTGAAACGCCGGCCGGATTACCAGCAGATCCGTCGCTACATCAACGACATCGAGCCTTTGTTTGTGGAATACGCCGGGCACTGTGCTGCCGTTGCCGGCTTCGAAGCCTGGGCGTCTCTGGTTGAAGAGCGCGCGGCGGATATCAAAGAGCGCAACCTGCCCAATGCCCTGCGTGGGCGGTCGATGGAAGCCATCGCCTGCATGCGCTTGTTGCAGGAGAAGGCCATTTACGATCCCGTCCTGGACGGGCTGATTTCCGCGTTCAAATACGACAAGACCTATTTCGACAAGATCGTGAGCTCCGTCGGCCCTCTGATGGAAAAGCTGACCACCGGCACCATTGCCGGGCTGATCTCTCCGAATTACCAGGATGAGCACGACGCCAGGCCGATCTTTGAATGGATGGATGTGGTGCGCCGCAAGGGCATCGTGTATGTGGGGCTGGATGCGCTCACCGATACCACAGTGGCCAGTGCGGTGGGCAATTCCATGTTTGCGGATCTGGTGTCCGTCGCGGGGCATATCTACAAGCACGGTGTCGCGGCTAAGGGTACTGATGCGCCAGACCCGGAAACCACATCACGCTCGACCCCCACTATCTCTCTGCATGCGGATGAGTTTAACGAGCTGATCGGTGATGAATTCGTGCCACTTCTGAACAAGGCAGGCGGGGCGGGCTTTCAGGTCACGGCCTACACCCAGACCTGGTCGGACGTGGAAGCGCGTATCGGCAGTCGGGCCAAAGCGGGGCAGGTGGCCGGTAATTTTAATACCCTGCTGATGCTGCGGGTGAAAGAGCTGGATACAGCCGCCATGCTGACCGAGCAGTTGCCGCGGGTAGAGGTCTTCACCCTGATGAGTGTCTCCGGCGTCGATGATTCGTCGGATCCCGGTTCCGGGGTCGACTTCAAATCCCGCAACGAAGACCGGATCAGTGTCTCGGAAGTACCGATGCTGACTGCCGCGGATATGGTCACGCTGCCCAAGGGGCAGGCCTTCGCGCTGCTGGAAGGCGGCCAGCTCTGGAAAATCCGCATCCCGCTGCCGGATGACCGCGAGGATACGGCCATGCCCGATGACTTTGAGGCGATCGCCGAGGCCATGCGCCGCAGCTATATCACCAACGATCACTGGTACCGGGTCACCGATCACTGGTGGCACGCCGTCTCTGAGGCCGCGATCCGACCATCAGACGCCGGTGAGCAGGCTTGAGCACGGTGGAGCCCCGTGATCCCCGACGGCCGGTTGCACAGCCGGGTACTGTATCCCGGCTGCTGACGGGCGTCGCCCAGTGCCTCAAATGGCTGCTTCTCTCCCTGATGTTCTCCATTCTGGTGGAGTGGATCGGCATGGTGTTCTGGTGGGAAGAGCAAGGACTTGGCCACAGTCGACAGATGCTGGTGAATGAGCTTCAGTTCCTTGGCGCCGACTTTCATCGCAGCTGGTTAACCGCCCAGCCGATGGTGTTCGCCAGTAACCTCTCGGATCGCGTCTATCAGTTTGCCTTCGAGTGGACGGGGCTCGTGGATCTGATTCATTGGATCACACCGATACCGTCCGCGGAGGAAACCGGTCTGAGACCGGTGCTGCACCGGTTATACAGGCCCGTCGCTGACTATGTGCTGGCGGGTATGCAAATCACCCAGGTCTTTGCGGTGCGACTCGCCATCCTGACGCTGGCCACACCGGTATTTGGACTGTTCACCCTGGTGGCGCTGGTGGATGGACTGGTGCGGCGCGACCTGCGGCGTTGGGGCGGCGGCAGGGAAAGTTCTTTCGTGTACCACTACGCCAAGAAAGCCGCCATACCGCTGATCATCATGGCCTGGGTGTTGTACCTGGCGCTGCCGTTCAGTTTGCACCCGTCCTGGATCATCCTGCCATTCGCGCTGGCCTTTGCCTTTGCCGTCACCATCACCGCCAGTACCTTTAAAAAGTACCTTTAAACGTACTTCTAATACAAAGCCATTGAACCAGTTGACTGTACCGTTACAGTCTGCTAGGCTGTATTTAAGCACTGTAAAGGTGCAGTCTGAATGCTGCTTAGGAGGTAATCATGATCGCTCAAGCCGAACAACTGCTGCAACGTGGTTCCAGTGTCACCAGTTCACTGCTGCCGGCGATTTTCAATATCTTCAGCCAGTGGCGTCTGACCGGTGCCCAGCAGATGACGCTATTGGGACTCAGCAATGAGAAGACCCTCTATAACTGGAAGAGCCAACCCGAGAAGGCCAAGCTGACGCGAGATCTGTTGGAACGGGCCAGCTACATTTTGGGGATCTACAAGTCCCTGCAAATCCTGTTGCCTGATCAGGTGTTGGCTGACCAGTGGCTGGCTACTCCCAACGATAACCCGCTGTTCAATGGCACGGCGCCGCTGGACCGGATACTCGCTGGTCAGGTGGTCGACCTGGCCGTGGTCAGGGATTTTCTCGATGCGGAGCGGGGTGGCTGGTGATCGCTATCGATACGTTACCCACTAGCGAGGTCAATGAATCGGTCTATCGGATCATCCTGTCGCGCTACCCGCAGATCAACCTGTTCGAACGCGTCTCCAACCCACAGGATTGGGAGGTGCTCTACGCTGTCGAGTCCCTGACGAATCCCAGGCTACGGGATGAAGTCGGTGATATTCGCCTGGTGCCGCCGGAAGACCGGGTCTACGGTGACGGTGCATCCTGGATAATGGCGGCCTTTACCCACCCACCGGTCGATGGTCGAGGTGGTCGCTTCAACCGGGACTTCGGCATCTATTACTGCGCTGCCGATGAAGCGGTCGCCATCGCCGAATCGTCCTACCACCGGGCGCGCTTCCTGAGGGAATCCAGAATCGACAAGACCACCCAGGAAATGCGCGTGATTCGCGCACAGCTGGGGCCGACAACTCTGCATGATGTCCGTCACCTGGTGGGAGGCGGCATCTATGATCCCGAGAATTACGGCGAAGCCCAGCAGTTTGGTTACGCGTTACGTGATGCAAAAAGCTTCGGTGTTAACTACCAAAGCGTGAGAGCGACAGGAGAGTGCTACGGGGTGATGCGTGCCCGAGCGCTATCCGATGCGATCCACTGGCGTTATCTGCGCTACCACTATGACCAAGGAGCGATCGTCAACGTCGAATCTCTCGATGGCAGTGGCAGAAGGTGATGGCAATGTATAAAGAACTGCTGTGGATCTTCACCCAACTCCCGGACGATTATATCGTCCTCGATACCGAAACCACCGGACTCCCTGACGAAAACGGCCCGCCGGATATCGTGGCACTTGGCATCACTGTGGTGAAAAATCGGAAGATAGCGGAATCCGTCGAGTTTAAAACGCGGCCACAAAAACAAATTTCAGAAGAAGCGCAGTCGATACACGGCATTACCAATGAACAGGCTGCAGGATTTGATGCCTTTAATTCCCAATGGAACCAGATTGCCGAATACCTGAAAGATCAGCTTATCGTCATTCACAACGCGAGTTTTGACTGGCCGATCCTGGTGGATCACGTCGGCCGATACGGTTTATCAATGCCGCCAGTTCAAGGTGTGTTTTGCAGTCAGAAAGCGGCCATTGCATGGGCGCAGGCAGTGGATTTGTCGTGCAGTCACAGAGGTCCATCGTTAGATACGCTGACGAAAGTGCTGGGCGTTGAGAATCTCAGAGCAAAAACTACCGGAATTCATGGGGCGGGGATTGATAGTCGGCAGGCGGCTCAAGTTACAGAGGCAATGAGGCAATATGGAATCATATAATCCCTCTGCTGTATCCCTCGCTTGATCATTTTCCGAATTGGGGCAAAGAGCAGCCATTTCAGAGGATACAATTGATGGCTTCAAGTGTTATTCAAGCTTTTAGTGAATTCTTAAATGAAACAGTGAATTTGCGAGATGGAGAAACAAAAACCGCTCGTAAGAGTCGGGATTGGCTCGTTGACCAAATTGCCGTCTTTGAAGATAAGGTTGAAAATTTTCCACGGATCTATAGCGACAAAGTATCTTATTTTGGGTCATTTGCGAGAAATACAAAGATCAGGCCTTTGGATGATATAGACATTATGGTCAGCTTAATGGCTGAGGGTTCTACGTATTTCGAAGGTCTTTTGACAATTTCCATAGATATCGCGAATGGTGCTGACAGACTGAAGGTACTTTGCAATCCTGGAACCAGTACGCTTAATTCAATCAAAGTCGTCAATAAATTTGTTTCGGCATTAGAAGCTGTTCCACAGTACAAAAATGCTGATATGAAGCGGAATCAAGAAGCTGCTGTGCTTCAACTGAATAGTTATGATTGGAGTTTCGATATCGTTCCGTGTTTCTTTACTGTGGCCGATGTGTTTGGCCGATCATACTATTTAATTCCCGATGGTTCCGGTGGGTGGAAAAAAACAGATCCAAGAATAGATCAAGATAGAACGAGTAATATTAATCAATCTCATGACGGAAATGTTCTGAACGTCATTCGAATAATTAAGTATTGGAACAAAAGACCAACCATGCCATCCGCTGGATCATACCTGCTTGAGACAATAATTCTCAATTATTATTCGAACAAGTTGACCAAAGCCAGCGAATTTGTGGATCTGGAGATTCCCGGGGTGCTGGAATATATATGGCTAAATATTTTGAGCGATGTTCAGGATCCGAAAGGCATACAAGGAAATATTAACCATTTGTCCGCTGATGAAAGAAGCAAGATTTCGGCTAGAGCATGGAGTGATAAAAACAAAGCGGAGGATGCTAGGTTTTTCGAGACGAGCAAGGATTACAGAGCATCAATAAATAAATGGTCTGAAATCTTCGGCGATAAATTTCCTGGTTATGACTAAATATGACAAACGATATTTGTAAGAGGCAGTCCTGCGAAGATAGTGTGAAGATCGCAGCCGCATTCCGGTATGCATACGGTCGCGCGAAGTTCTGGAAGTCATGGGTCTGGAGCCTAACAGCCATCCTTACTGTTTTGCAGTTGATTGCTGCCATTAATCATAAAAACCTAAAGGTCTATTTACCCGACGACCTTGCGGCTATGGTTGTTACTGTAAGTCTAACCTCAATGCTGATGGCTACTTTAGGACGGCATTATTTCATTAGTAGAAGTATTGAGGTGGGCGGTAAGCTTCAAAGACTCCATGATTTCAAGGTTCTTGGGCTGGGTGTAAAACCGACCGTTCTTGAAGTTAGTCAGTCTCAAATAGATCGGCTTTCTAGCAAATGGCTCAATAAAAGAACAGAAGACCGCCCAAATATTTCGGAGTGGTGGCCAAATTCAGTTGCGGAGTTGCCTGAGAATTTAGGGATAACGCTGTGTCTATTTAGTACTTTCAGGTGGGAAAGTGAGCTTAGAAATAAATACGCTCTTGTTCTGATTGCTGCCGGGACTGCCTTGCTAATCGGTAGTTTAGTTTTGATGCACGTTCTTGGATATCAAATTGCGGAGTATGTTGTGAAAATCTTTACTCCGATTTCACCCCTGATTGCGCTTTTGGTGGATGAATGGCTTCTGAACAGTTCTGGGTTAAAAATCGCTCAAGATGCATCACGGCAAGCACTTACTTTGTGGGACAAAGCGCTAGGTTCTGGTGAGATTGATGACGATAACGATGAGCTTAATCGACTGAATTATCTTTGGTCCGGCTATCGTTCCTCTGCAAGCCCTATATTCGATTGGCTATATTGGCTAACTCAAAAGACGATGAATAAAGATATGATTATAGACGCGTCATCTCTTGTGTCCGAATACATGCAAAAACAGGTTGACCATGGCGCGAATAGATCATAATCCACGTTTGAATTTTATGATGCTAATAAAAAGCATCCAGCCCACAGATTCGGAATTGAAAAGTGCAAGGTCTCACATAGAAAGCACAAAAAGAAGATTACAAAAATCTTTTAATTTGAAAAAATTCGTGCGAATTGGTAGTCATGCGCGTTCGAGTGCAATCAAATCATCTTCCGACTTAGATTTTCTTGCAGTGTTGGCTCGCAATGAGGCCAAATGGGCGGGTAGTTTTGTTAAATCGGATACAGTAATTAATAAGGTGTCGCAAGATTTAAATAATAGGTTCGTTTCGACGACTGTTCGTAAGGATATGCAGGCTGTAGTGCTCCACTTCGGTAGAGGGCAGAAGTCACTAGATGTCGTTCCTGGAATTTTTCATGAAATGAAAAATAAAAGGCCTGTTTATCTGATACCCGATGGATATGGCGGATGGATGGAAACGAGCCCGGAGGCTCATAATTCTTTTATTAATAGGGAAAATATCCAATCAGGAGAGAAGCTAAAGAAAGTTGGACAGCTTATCCGTTTCTGGAAATATACCCGAGTCAGCCCCATTCCTATTAGCTCCTTTTACATCGATTTATTTTTGGCCGATTCAAAAATTTGTAACGGAGCAAAGTCATATCCAGTGATTATGTACGAGTTCCTTAAATTAATGTATGACCGAAAATGCCGCGGCTTTCGTGATCCTTTAGGCATAGCTGGAGTTATTAATGCGGCTAAAACTCAGTCTCAGGTAAATACATTGTATTCACAAATAGAAAGTTCACTAGATCATGCAGTCAAAGCAATTATCGCTGAAAATAACAAACAATTTAAGGACGCAAACCGACAGTGGAATATCGTGTTCAATCACGATTTCGTGTAGCAACTAAAGATTATTTCTGATGATTTTTTGAAACGTCTAATTCGGGTGGAAGTGACTCTATGGCAAAATATTAAATGCCAAACATTGTGAAGCGAGATCTCCTCCAGGAATGGACTGCCATTTTAAAGTAAAACCACACCACCCACCGAATAGATTTCCCATCGTCCATCGTCCCTAATTCTCGCACTATGCCCCGTAACAACTCACGGGAGCAGCAGTGCTATGAAACGCCATCTCTGGCTACCTTTTTCTCTCATTATAGGCTTGGTTGTCACGCCGGCGGCTTTTGCCGATGCAGACGCCGAGCGCGAGGCGCTCGCCAAAGTCATACATGAGCTCAATGCCCTCGACTCATTAATCAAGCGTGCCGAGGCCAATGCCGAGCAGGATTCCCGTATCCGATTTCGCTATGACTGGCTACGTCAGGATCTGAAGCAAATCACGGACGGCATCCAGTCACACATCGACTCTCCCCGTGCTCAGCCTCGCTCATTCCCGCCACTGCGCGGCGATTACCGTCGATAGGTCTCGTCATGAACGCCGCACAACAAACAGCCTTTCAAGCCGGTTCTGGTATTACCCCTGCCACCATGCTGACGGCCATCGCGTCGATGGTGTTGGTGTTGGCGTTTGTCTGGGTGATCTGGGTGGCGTTAGGCACTTTTCGGGCCTGGCAGGAGGGGCAGGCCACGCTATTTGATCTGACCTGGAGCACCCTGCGGGCAAGCATTGTGTTGATGGTTTTGGGTTTCTATTTGCGGTGAGTCGATCGATTTGAGACCGAGAAAGTCCGGTAAGGGCAAACGGCGATGCAGCGCAGTGGGATGCGGGGATGGTTCCCCTTTTTATCAGCGTTACAGAAGAGGACATTTGTTATGGACACATCAAATACAAAAAGCGGTTTCAACAAGAAATCTGTTGCCATCCGCAAGTCGCTATCGGCAGCGGTCGCGGTGCTACTACCACTGCCGCTCTGGGCGGCGTTGCCGACACCGGTTGCGCCGAGTACCGCGCCACCAGCGGGTGACTGGATCGGCTTGATTCAAGGCTACATCAAAGATGGTGGCTTGGTGCTCGGCCTGGCCATCGCAGTGCTGGGTTTTCTCTGGATCGCCTACCTGGGCTTCGCAAAATTCAATGAAGCTCGCCAGGGCAAGGCGGAGTGGGCTGAAGTCGGTGTGCTGGGGATTGTCGGCGCGATCGTGCTGATCTTCGCCAGCTATCTGCTCACAGAAGCGGCTGGGGTTATTTAACAGCCAGCGTCAATATCAACTTGCCGTAGGAGACGCGAATGTCCAACGACCATGAAATTCTGGCGGATCGGCTCAATGCCGAGCCCGCCATCTTTAAAGGTTGCTCTTCTTCAGAGATGGGCATGATTGTGGGGTTGGCCACTGTGATATGGCTGCCCCTCAGTCTGTTACTGGCCTGGTTGCTGGGTGCCATCACCATGGGTTTTGGTATCGCCGGTGTCGGTGTGGTGGCCACTGTGGTCACTCTGGCGACGCTGTTTCAGCGTATCAAACGCGGCCGACCTGAAGGCTATTACCAGCAATGGCTGCGTATCCGTCTGCAGACGATGGGGCTGTATCGCACGCCCTGGGTACTACGCAGCGGGTCCTGGGATATAGGGAGAACGCACTATGCGCCGCTACCGACTCGAAATCGATAACGTGCGGTCCCATTTGCGCTCCCTGTGGATCGTGATTGGCTTGCAAGGGATGATCATTCTCGCGCTCTGGATCGGCTGGAGCCAGGCACCCAAGCAGCTGCGGGTTTATGTGCCACCCGATCTGCGCTCGG
This sequence comes from Pseudomonadota bacterium, assembly GCA_047947185.1. Classification (GTDB taxonomy): domain Bacteria; phylum Pseudomonadota; class Gammaproteobacteria; order Pseudomonadales; family Azotimanducaceae; genus JANQJA01. The sequence goes on along the minus strand of CP170502.1, from coordinate 2,349,543 downwards.
GTGCAGTTCTGGCGGCTGAGGAGGTGCCTCCGGCCAATGTCTATGCCTTTGCGTTCTATATCTTTCAGCAACTCAATCGCTGGCCCGAAAACGGCGCAACGGATTACGGCAGCGCAATTTTTCGGATCTCGCCCTACCTGACACCGCGCTACCGCAATGACCTGATCGCCGATATGGAACTCAAAGCCCGGCGCGGCGAGTTGGCCTACCGGGTGCGCGGTGTCCATGAAGTGCCGGGGCACGGCTACGAGGAGCGCCGCGTCGATGTGTTATCGCCCGATGTCTGGATTGTCTGGCTGGATCTGGATCTGCTGGAGTCCGTGAAAGGCATGACCGTCAAGCAAACCACGATTCGCTACCCGATTCGCGTGGTGCGTCAGGCTATCGATCCGGAAGCCAATCCCTGGGGGTTGGCACTCGACGGCTACGCCAGTGACGGCCCGCGTCGATTAACCGATGCCGAACTCGCCGAATCCAGCGCAACGGGCACCAACACAGGTAAGGAATCCTCAAGATGAATACTCGGTATTTTTACTCCCCAGTGAAATGCATCGCTCTGCTCTGGTTTCATTTTTTAGGGCTATGTTTCCCGCTGCTGTCCTTTGCACAAGTCGATGACGCGGCATTGAGCACTCAGGAACGCGTTGTCTGGAACAAAGCGCCCATCGCAATTCCCTTGGTCGTCGGTGAAGAGCGCCTGGTGCATTTTCCGGATTCGGTGAGCATCGGCTTGCCGCAGTCACTGACACCGTTGCTGCGCAGCCAAAGCATCAACGGCACCCTATACCTGTTGGCCAGGCAAGCCTTTGAGCCCACCCGTGTCATGGTGCGCCCGGAAACCGACGGCCCGATCTACGTCCTCGATATATCAGCGGCGCCAGGCGGAGCAGACAGTCGATCATTGCCGGATGTACAGGTGCTGCTCCAATCACCACAAAAGCCACCGCAGGATTCGTCGGAAAACGCCGGTGCCGATCAGTCAACATCGGGCAACCGCTCACAGCCTTTGGGGTATGCCGCTTTAACCCGATATGCCGCGCAACAACTCTATGCGCCAACACGACTGATCCCCCGGCAGCCGGGCGTGGTTGCCATACCCGTGAACCCCGAACCGGTCGACTTGGTGGTTGGCGGCAAGATCGAAGCCGTGCCGGTTGCCGCCTGGAAGGCGGGTTTGCGGTACGTCACTGCCGTCAAGCTGATCAATCGTACCCAAAGACCCGTGGTGCTGGATCCACGCGAACTGCGCGGGTCATGGCTGGCGGCGACCTTTCAGCACAATCGCCTGTTACCCGCTGGCAGTGAGGCCGATACCACAGCCGTCTATCTGGTGTCGGATCGGCGCTTTGAGGCAGCCTTTTGATATGGCGCTTTGAGAGAGGATAGGAATCCACCATGTCGATGGTCACCAGTAATCGTTTGTTACCACTTCTTGCCGGTTCCGTTGTGCTGATGGCGGTGCTCGTCGCGGTGAAGTCCTGCTCCCCGAGTGACGAGCAACCTCAGTTGTTGGAAGCCGTGCCACAGGCACCGAAACCGGATGCCGATACACCGGCGGATACCATCAAGACACTGACGGCCAATGTCAGCGCCATGACTTCGGAGCTCAATGCCCTGCGCCGGGATAACACCGCACTCAAGCAGGAAAACCGCGATTTGATCGAAGACCGAAAGCAGATCGAAAACAACGTGCTGTCGAGAGTGCAGACAGCCTTGGAGGCAAAACGTACCGACGCCGCGCCAAGCGAAACCACGTCGGCTATCGCCGCGTTGACGGCGAGGGTGGATTCCCTGGCCAACCGCTTTGGGACATCATCGACACAGCGGTCTTCCACGGGTTCTGATATTCCGGTCGGGCTCGGTCTGGATGGAGTCAGCACATCGGCGTCGGAAGCGGAATCACTGGTGTGGGTCAACCCCCTAGAGCTTGCGCCATCGCCTGATGCTGATAAGGAGACGTTGCTTAACCGCTTCACTCGCGGCAGCCGCAATGCGTTAGATAGCGCCGGTCCGGAAGTGAAATCGCTGGTAGCGAAAGGATCCGAAGCCCTCAATACTGCTCTGCCGGTCTACACCGTGCCGCGCAATGCCACCCTGATTGGATCAACTGGCATGACCGCCTTGGTGGGCAGGGTGCCAATTCAGGGACAGGTGCGCGATCCCATGCCGTTCAAGGTGATTACCGGCAAAGAAAACCTGGCCGCCAATGGACTGCGCATTCCAGGCATTGAAGGCATGATCTGGAGTGGAACGGCTGTTGGCGACTGGACGCTCTCCTGTGTGACCGGGAAATTGGAATCGGTGACCTTCGTGTTCGAGGATGGCACCATTCAGACCCTCTCCAGCGATGACAACCAAAGGGGTGGTTCCAGTGGAAGCAGCGATAGACCGCTGGGCTGGATCTCCGATGCGCGGGGTATCCCCTGTATCACGGGCGAACGCAAGACTAACGCTCCCGCATTCCTGACACAACGCATTGGCGTGATGGCCCTCGAAGCGGCTGGTGAAGCGGCAGCACAGGCCGAAACCACAACGCTGATCAATGACTCGGGCTCGGCCACCAGTGTGGTCTCCGGGGAGACCGGTAAATACGTACTGGGCAAAACCCTGAGCGGTGGTAGCGATGAAGTCGCCCAGTGGTTGCGCGAGCGTCAGGCACAGAGTTTCGATGCGGTTTTCGTGCCCGCCGGTGTCGAGCTGGCAATCCACGTTGATCATGAACTCCCCATCGATTTCCATTCCAACGGCAGGAAACTTCATCATGAAACCAATCTTTTCCAGCAAGCGACGATTACCACTGGTTCTGGTCTGGACTAGTGCCCTGATGGTCGGCTGCGCCAGCACTAAAGAGACAGTACTACCGCAGGACGGCCCGACCATGAAGTCCATTTACGATCAGCACATGGTGGATGTTCAGAAGCCAGACCATCGGCGAGTCATCGGTGGTCAGCCGTTACCGCAATCTGGCATCGACCACTACCAGGGCTTTGTTCGAGAGGCTGCTAATGAAATCGACACGGTATTTCCCCGTCTGCCGAATCCTACGCTGGTGATGTATATCTTTCCTCACTTATCGGGCAGTGGACGCACTCCGGTACCAGGTTATGTCACCACCTTTCCCTTTTATGAAAAGGTGGAGTACGCCTTACCGGGAGAAGTGCCGGGGGAAGTGCCCGGTGAAGCGTCCGCAGCGGTCAATCATTCGACGTTGGATCAGTAGGAACGCCTGATGCCAAAACATAAACCTAACCTTCCTGAGGGTGAGCCCTTAACCGCTGCCGCGGTCAAACAACACTATACCCGCCCGCCTTCGTTTACCGATTTGCTGCCCTGGATGGAATACATTCCCGAGAGTAGAGCTTTTCTGTTAGAGGACGGGGTCAGCCTCGGCGCCATGTTCGAGGTGCAGCCGGTCGGTTGCGAGGCGAGGACGCCGGCCTTTATGGCCCAGCTGCGAGACGCCATTCAAACGGCAATCAATGAGGCCATTCCCGAGCGCGACGATGCGCCTTGGGTCTTACAGATCTATGTACAGGACGAGCCCAGGCTAACTCAATTCAATGAGTCGTTGGCCAGTTATCCATCGCCGGCGGTTCGTGCATCGGATTATTCTCAACATTACCTGTCGGTGATGTCGAAGCACCTGCAAGCGATTTCCCGGCCGGGTGGGTTGTTTGACGATACCACCGTCACCGGTTCGCGTTGGCAGGGGCAGCAACGGCGGATCCGCGTTGTGCTCTATCGTCGTTTAGCAAGCAATGGCAAAACGCCACCCGCTGTTGAAGTGGAGGAGGCGCTCAATGACGTGGCCACCAAATGGATCGCATCACTGGCCTCTGCTGGAATCAACGCCCAACGGGCCAGTGGTCAGGCGTTTTATCAGTGGTTGCTGAGCTGGTTCAATCCCAATCCACCGCTGGCAGACGGCAATCCGGAATCACTGATGCAGTTGGCACCCTATCCGGGTGATGACAATTTGCCGTTCGGCTATGACTTTGCCGAACAGCTGACGCTGTCGATGCCACACTCCGATGAGGCAACCTCGAGCTGGATTTTCGATAATATGCCGCACACCGTCGTGACCGTACAAAGCTTGCGGCGGGCCCCGGACATCGGGCACTTCACGGCGGAGCGCCAGGCCGGGGATCAGGTGTATTCGCTGTTCGATCGTTTGCCCGAGCACACCATTATGGCGATAACCCTCACGCTCAAACCGCAAGACACCACCCGCAATCACATTGCCCAGATCAAGCGCGCAGCGGTAGGCGATTCCGCTGAGGCGTCGATCACCCGGGAAGATGCCGAACACGTGGAGCGGGAAATGGCGCTGGGCAACAAGCTGTATCCCGTAAGCATGGCCTTCTATGTGCGCGGAGATAATCAAAAGGCGCTACGGAACAATTTGAATCGTCTCCACGCGCTGCTTTTGCCCAATGGTCTGCAGCCCATTGCCCAGGAAGCTGACCTGCTGTCGCTCGACAGTTACATCCGTAACCTGCCCATGGCCTACGACGCCGACCTGGACAAATCCCGTCGTCGCTCGCGGCTGATATTCTCTCGCCACATTGCCAATTTACTGCCGTTCTACGGTCGTTCCCGTGGGACCGGTCACCCGGGCCTGGTGTTCTACAACCGGGGGGCCGAACCGCTGGTTTTCGACCCATTGCACCGGGATGACCGCAAGAAGAACGCCCACATGCTGATCCTCGGGCCGACGGGGGCGGGTAAGTCGGCACTGTTGGTGTATCTACTGCAGCAGATGATGGCACGGCATCGCCCACGGTTTTTTATCATCGAGGCCGGGGCTTCGTTTTCGTTGCTGGGGCAGCATTTTGCGCACCACGGTCTGTCAGTGAACCAGATAACCCTCAATCCCAATATCGATGTCAGCCTGCCGCCCTTTGCCGATGCGCTTCGACTGCTGGATCGGCGCCATGCGTTTAATCCGCTTAGTGTCGATGAATCCACAATGGAGGAGACGTTAGACGAAGATGATGAGATCGAGGAGGAAGGGGGCGGGCGCGATATTCTCGGCGAGATGGAGATTGCTGCACGGATCATGATCACCGGCGGCGATGAGCGTGAAGATGCGCGATTGACCCGGGCCGACCGACTGCTGATCCGCAATGCCATATTCCTTGCCGCAAAAACCGTGAAAGAGACCAGTCGAACCCAGGTTATTACCCAGGATGTAGTCAACGCCTTCCAGACCATCGCCACCAACAGGGAATTGCCCGAACACCGGCGTAATCGAGCCCTGGAGATGGGGGATGGTATGGCTCTGTTCTGTTCGGGCCTGGCGGGACACTTTTTCAATCGGCCGGGACAGTCCTGGCCAGAAGCCGATGTCACCATCCTCGAAATGGGCATGTTGGCCAGAGAGGGCTACGAGGATCAGCTTACCGTTGCTTACCTGTCCATGATGAGCCACATCAATGACCTGGTGGAACGTCATCAACACGACGATCGGCCCACGCTGGTGGTGACTGACGAAGGCCATATCATTACCGCCAATCCCTTGCTGGCGCGCTACGTGGTCAAGATCACCAAGATGTGGCGCAAGCTCGGTGCCTGGTTCTGGATCGCCACCCAGAATCTGGAAGACTTTCCGGATGCCAGCCGCAAGATGCTCAACATGATGGAGTGGTGGCTATGCCTGGTCATGCCGAAAGAGGAGGTGGAGCAGATCGCCCGCTTCAAGGATCTGAATGACGAACAACGCAACCTGCTGCTGTCTGCCCGCAAAGAGCCGGGAAAATACGTGGAGGGTGTGGTGCTAGCCGACAAGGTCGAAGCGCTGTTCCGCAACGTACCGCCAGCCTTATCACTCGCCCTGGCCATGACCGAAAAGCATGAGAAGGCTGAACGTGCAGCGATTATGCGTGAGCAAGGCTGCTCAGAATTAGAGGCTGTTTATGAGATGGCTAGACGAATTGAAAATAGCAGGAATCGTTAGAAAAGCTCGGTTTGTAGTGTGATCGGCGGTGCAAACACACCAATAATGATGAAGGGATTTTGCGCCCATCCGTCGTATTGTAAAGTCGTACCCAGAAAAAGGTGGAGGTCCTTGGTGTTAGCAAAGTCATCAATGTATTTCTTTCTGACATCGAGTATCGCCTTCTTTTCGTCGCCATGATGCCTTTTCAGGCAATTCCAAAACAGCATGCCGATTTCCCAATCCTCAATCATCATCGTGCTTTCTTTGCCTTTATCGTCGAGGAGTCGGTATGAAAATTTGTAAGGGAGTTTGTTGACGACGCTAAAATATTCGGGAGTATCGGAAAATAGATCGCCTTGTTTCGCTTGCTGCTTGAGAGCTTCGATTTTTCCCTTATCCCACTCTCGATCAACTTCCTCGACAACCAAGTCGAGTATTTTTGTTGGTTTGAAGGTGGCTAGTGATAGGGTGCCTGACTTATTGAGCTGGATTAACTCATCCAGATTCTCATAAACACTTCCTTTTTCAAATACGTAGGACTTGCGTTCTTGCCAATTATTTTCTGTACCCATTTTTTCATGAAGCGTGATGGCGTCCGGACTTAGCAGCCGATGACTTTCATGGCGTTTGTCACTCTTGTTTTCGACAACGTCCAACTCTACCCATTGGAATTTATCGTACTTATCGAACAACTTACGGAATGGAACGGGGTAGATTCGTATCCATGAGCCATCTTCTCGAATGCCGGCAGTACAAACCAGCTCACTGTATGCTTTAGATATGGTGGGGTATGTCTTGACTGTAATGAGTACGCGTTCTTTTTTCATCGACTTCCGTGTGGTTTCTTTGTTTATAGGTGAACGACCTTGAACCTGCTATTTGCAATACCTGCAACAGCATCTGCAACTTTATGGCGATGACACATCGTATGACATTCTTCGAAGCAAGTAATGGCAATGCGGGCAGAGTCCAGATAAAAATCATAAAGCTCGGCAATCGTGTCTTTCTCTTCGGGAATAACTGTTTTCTCGTAATTTGAAAAAAGATTTTTGTAGTCTTGAGATGTTTTCAGGGATTTTCTTTTGTCGGAAACAATGCCGAGTTTAGGTAAATGTTTATAACTGATACCGACGTTATTTAAGAGCTCGGACAGTTTGGTTTTCGAGAAACCGTATTTTCTGCTCAAGGGATTTTTTCTCACATCAACGAGAAGCCGAATATTGTTTTCAATCAATTTATTGAGATATTCCTCAACGGTAATCCCTTCGTACCCGATAGTGGCAAATAATTTACCTTTTTTTGGGGCTTTGAGTTTTTGTACGGCCGCGTATTCGTCCGCCGTTAATATTTCATTGGCAACCAGACTGTTGATTGCATAATACGGGTAGCCTCGGTAGACATGCTGCAATAGCTTCTTGCCCTTGAGCGATACGTACTTATCGTGAAATAACTGGATTTTCCCGGCGTCGTCCTTTTTGAGTTGTGCAGTGTGATTGTTAAATGAATCGGATAGTTTCCAGTCTTTAGCATCCTCCAGATAACCTGAAGCAACCAATTTGGATTTGTCGGCGTAAGATTGAAAAGAAAAACACCCGTATTTGTAGGGCACAAACTCGTAGCTCCGATCTTTCTCGCAAAGCCGAGAGTATAGAAAGAGGTATTTCTGAAAATCAGTGCTGGCCAGTTTTCCGCCAAATGACTCAAGTAAGGCAAGTAGCACTTTCTGCCTGTAGTACATAGTTGTTTGCGCCCTTTCTCTGGGTAGTAAAGTTCCAATCGCGTCAAGTCTATCAGCTATCACACTGGGGCTAAACAAGCTGGCTCCCATTGTCCATTAGAAGTGTAGGGGATGCTGCCAGGTGATCAAGAATTAAGCACGATTCGGTTTGAAGGGATTTCCGGTTTAATAAGCGCTGAGTTGGCCGCAGGATGTCGGGATACACCTGGCATCTGGAGTCGCTTTGAAATGGCTGACTATCATAGGAATTCACTGAAAGGCTGGTATGTGGCGCTATCTGTCATCGTGGCGTTTGGGTTGATTACCAATTTGCAAGCTAACGATGCTGAAGGGCCTGTCATTGAAGCTTTTGTTGGGAATATAGAACTTGGATTACGTGAGCCAGAAAATACGACAGTCTATAACATAGAGCGTATAGCGCATCTTCAACAAGCACTCTCCAAGGACTTGCCCAGTGACCCGGAAAAAGCCAAAAAGTTGGTTCTAGATCGCTTTCAACAGATAGATACCCAACTCAGCCATGAACTGGAAAACGCCGCTAACGGCCTTGTGCAGGCGATGCAGTACGGCATTGATCGCTACCCGGCCATTGTCTTCGATGGCAAGGCTGTGGTGTACGGCATCACCGACATTCGAACGGCAACTCAAGTGTATCGGCAGTGGCAGGCCGGGGAGGCTCGACCATGATGCGCGCTATCCGCCGTTGTGGATTCATCCTGCTGATGTGGGCGCCTCTCATGAGCCATGCTGGAACCATCTCCACCACGGAAATCGTCTCCCAGACCACGAGTGCCGCGCTCAGCTGTATGCGCTGGATGCCGGTGGGGATGTGCTTTTGGCTGCGCTGTTCCATTTACGAATGCGATGTCGAGACCTCCATCAAAGTTGGTCATTACCAGCCGGATGCGGTGGTGAGCAGTTACAACGAACTCGGTAGCAATCCCTGGACAGAGATCCGCAGTATTCTTGGGGCTGCTCAAAGTTCCGCCGCGACAGGACTGCTCGGCAGCTTGTTGGCCGTGTCCATCGAGAGCGCCGGGAATCGAACGGAAGGTGGGCAGGGCAACAAGGATCATCGCAATCTGATCTTTCGGGAGACCGATGTCATCGGCCATCCTTTAGGTTCGCTGTCAGGTGTCCTGGCGGGTACCGGCTATTTGTGTGAATCGGAAACCACCTCCTTTTATCCCTATTTCATGTCGAGCCTGGATGCACTCTCCTGGCGTATGGAAATCCCGGAGATGTTCTATCCAGCGAGTCTGATCCCCGGTCTGCGGGAAATCGGTAATTGGCCATTCCAAACCTGGGGTGGTGTCTACCCCAGAACAGGCTGGACCACACAGGCAGAGGAGCCCAAGGCCGCAGCAATCAATGCGCAGCGAGCCGGGGATATCGTGACCCGGAACGGTCAGCCGCACATTTACGATCAGATCGAACCGTCTTCCAGCTCCGACCAGCGGATTTGGTCGCCGGGTCCATTGGTTGAAGACGATCCTGCCACCGGTGAGTGGCAGATGTTGCTCCCCAAAGCAGAATCAAGCTGCGCTGTTTTTGGCACCAACGATCTTGCCAGCGCCAATGGTTGGGGTGGTGGCCGTGTGGACGAGGAGGGTGATTACGCCTGGAACCTGTGGAGGCCTTATCAGTGCTGTGAAAAAGAAGGCCAGTTTTTTCTGTTCGACATCAACTGGATCAATTACCCGCCATGATCAAACACAACCCTATTCACTGTCTGGTGATCGCTTTGACCGTCGCCACTGGCCCCGACAGCTATGCCGCTCAAGCGCCCACGGAAGATGGGCTGTGGTATTACGAGATCGGTGGCGCCGAACCGGTCTCGGTACCGGCCAATCCTGCTGTGGTCTCCACGACGTTGGGAGGCTCTGCCCAACTGGGACTCGGCTACAGCTGCGGCAAGTTCGATCCGGTGGCGGCGGTCACCAATACCTTGAACGACATCGGTTCCGGTGTCGACAACATGATGAACGCCATGACGGCAGCGGCCACCAGCGCTATAGCGTCGTTACCTGCACTCATTCTGCAACGGGCCAATCCCGGCCTGTACGACCTGTTTCAGAATGCCCTGATCAAAGCCGAAGAAACCATGCAGCTGGCCACCAAATCCTGCGAGCAGATGGAGGCGGAGATTGCTCAGGGTAAGAACCCCTACGCCGATCTGATCACCTTGTCCAAGGGTAACGATTGGAAGGTGCAAATGGGTATTGGCGGCAATGATGCCGTCACCGCCAAAGACACGGTAGAATCCTCAAACGGCGATAATGGTGTGCCCTGGATCGGTGGGCAGGCCGGGGGAACCGGCCAGCCAGTGCTGGAGTTCACCGGCGACCTCGTCGAGGCCGGTTACAACATCAATATGAATCGCGCCGTGACCGATACCAGTCCGGTACCGGCCGCATCGGCCACCCGCCTCTCGGAAATCTGGTCGTCGCCCGCTGAAGCCCGGGACTGGACCGTGGATGTGGTGGGCGAGAATATCGTTACTACCTGCGACACCTGCCGCAAGGACAGCATCCCCGGTACGGGCCTGCTGCCGAAGCTCTATCAGGAGTCCGCTACAGTCACCACCGAGATCCAGAACCTGGTTAGTGGCGCGACACCGCCCACGTTAGCCAATCTCGACCAGATCACCGCCCCCGGCGTGGCCATCACCCGGCAAGTGATCGAAGCCATCCGCGAAATGCCGGCCTCGGAGCAGAGCCTGATCATGGGCCGTCTGGTATCCGAGATCAGCACCGCACGCACGGTTGAGAAAGCACTATACGCGCGGCGTCTGCTGCTGTCGGGGCGACAGGTGCCCGAAGTCTATGCCACCGAAGTCGCTCGCGAACATGCCGACAACTCCATCGCCGAGCTCGATAAAGAAATCGAAAACCTGCTGTTTGAAACCCGTGTGCGCAAAGAAGTGGTGTCCGACACTGTTGCCACATTACTGGAGCGAGCGGCTGCCAAACGGCAGAGTTCCCTTACCGTACCGGAAGTGCCCACGCTAGATCCCAATCCGTTGCGAGGTGGGCGTGTTCAATAACATCCGATCAAGGCGAAAAAACTTTCTGCTATTCACCACCATGGCCGTGTTGCTGACAGCGCTGGTGGGGTATCTCCTGATGCATCGATTACAAACGGATTCCGTGCAATCCGTCCAACAAAGCATCGATACCTGGCGGACAACACTGACAGCCATGCGCTGGACAGTGATCGCTGTCATTGCCTTTGGCTGGAATCATCTGATTGCTTGGCTGGCTGATGCAAAAATCCTGAGCCGGGCCAAAGCAAACCTACTAACAGGCTTACGCCGGCGCGCCGTCACCTGGTTGGTTTTGCTCGAATTGGTGCTAGGGCAGGGTGTATTGGTCAATGCCATTGGCTTGATGGTTAGAGTTTGATCATTGGAGCAGGGCAATGAGTGTCGATAGTTATCTGGAACTCTTTACTTCCCTTTTTGGCTGGACCTTCTACGGCATTCTGTGGGGTGTGCTGGTCAGTACCGGTATCGTCTATCTCCCGTTTCTGGGCATTCTGATCGACAACTGGCGCGAACCGGCGCAGGGCGGTGAGGTGGGCCATGCCAGTGGCCTCTCACTGCGGCGCATGGAGATCGAGCTGTTCATTGCGCTGTTGGTAGTCGTGCTGGCCGGGCAACCCGCGGCCCTCACACCACTCAATGCCGGCACCTTGTCCTACTCTCCGCCGCCGACCTTGCTGAATCCAACGCCAACAACCGCGACCGTAGCGGCCCCACAGAGCACCTATGGCACGACCGGCTTCACGGGTTCTGCCGCAACAGTCAATGTTCCCGTCTGGTGGTACGGCGTGATCGCCCTCAGCTCCGGCCTGAATCACGCCATTGTCGAAGGTCTACCTACCGTGGCAGATATGCGCACCTTCGAGCAACAAACACACCTGGCCACCATTGCCGATCCGCGACTCCGGCAGGAGGTGAGTGATTTCTTCAGCCAGTGCTATATTCCGGCCCGTTCCAAATACCAGGCTGAACGACCAAACACAGCAGCCATCAATGGCATTCTCACCACCTACGGCGCCGATGACCCCGACTGGATGGGCTCCCACGTCTACCGGGAAACTGCAGGCTATTACGACACCCTGCGCCCGGCCAACCAAATTACCGGCTGGACTTACAACGCGGCCAGAGATACCGAATACGATCCGACGACTCCGCCAGCCTGGGGCAAACCCTACTGCAAACAGTGGTGGGAGGATGGGGCGATCGGCTTGCGGGAAAAACTGATCAAGGAGGCGGATGCCACCTCGGCCGGCTTTTCCGGATTGGTGGTCGCTATCGCACCGGCACTGGCCAGCGAGCAGCAAAACGATGCCGTCGCCAAAACCGTACTCACCAATGCGCCACCCTCGTGGTCGAGCAATGAACTGATCGCCAATAATGCCTCCGGCTCGGGTTTGTTCAATACGGCAGGAAATATTGTCAAAGGCGGCCTGGCGACCGGTGGTGTGGTCACCGCATCGGCCCTGTTTTCCGTCACCATGACTGCCGTGCTGCAATCATTGCCCATGGTGCAGGCCATTATGCTGCTGGGCATCTATGCGTTGTTGCCGCTGGTGGTGGTTTTGTCCCGCTACTCGATTGCCATGATGGTGGTCGGTGGCATGGCCATCTTCACCATCAAGTTCTGGACAGTGCTCTGGTACTTGGCCATGTGGGTGGACCAGAACCTGATTCTGTCCATGTACCCGGACGTCAATGTCTTCCTGCAGATCTTTGCCAACCCTGGCGAACACGATGCCAAGCGTATGCTGCTGAATATGATTACCACCAGCCTCTATCTGGGATTGCCACTGCTGTGGAGTGGGATGATGGCGTGGGCGGGGGTGAATATAGGGCGCTCTATCACTGCAGCTACTTCCCCGCTCGCAAGACCTGCTGATGATGCAGGAAGGCAGGGCGGCAGTTTGGGTAAAATGGCCGTCTCAAAAGGGATGAAGAAGAAATAGGGAGCTGTTACAAGTCCTCCTCATACCAGCCATCTGGATCAGCTCCAGAGTCCATACGTCCGGTACGAAAATTGTGCTCCCCAAATCGGTCTGAGCCATCTCCTAAGGGACGGTCTTCGCTTTCGTCGTCATCAGCGCTGAATAAAATGCCCACAGCGGTTACGAGCAAAGCAGCACTGGCTCTGAGGATATTGGCAATGCGGTTGACAGTATTCATCGGCAGACTCCACCTGCGGGTTACTCCAGCTCAGATTTAAGTATAGCGCCGTTGGACAAAAAAACTTAGCTCAGCCACTCAATCCTGACGGGGTGGGCCTTAAGTCAATATTTGCAGTTCTGGCGCTTAATGGAACAATCCGTTGATTGATCTATGTCAATCATCAAGGGCGTTATGTTTGAACTTTCGAGAGAATAAGGTATCTTTCCTAAGGTTAATATAACCATTTGCAGATTATGTGGCTTAGCAGATTCAGATTTTACATGGCGATCTTCGCGTTACTGGCTTTTACCAGCCAGTCGTTCGCTGTTGCGAAATTGCCCTGCCACAAGATGAGTCACGAACCCGATGTTCCAGTAATGACGGGGGCAATGGATCATGGAAGCCATACCAAGGCAAACAATATCCAGATCAATAATGCCCTTACGGCTGATGTCGCTGATTGTTGCAGCCAGGAACACTGCTCTCAGCTGGATTGCATCTCTGCAAGCGTTGCGGTGGTGAGTACACTGTCGCCGTTTTCCGTCCAGTTTTCTCAAACCCTCAATACAGCGTATTCGGTTTCCTTCCTCTCCCAGGCAGCTTCCTCGCTGTTTCGCCCCCCCATTTCCCGCTGAAGTAGGGTTGGTACGCCTGAAATTCAGGCGTCTGACGACTCGATAAGCGGGAGATAAAAACTCCCATAACGTATGTTTAAAACGCGCCATCGCTACGAGCGCGTTCACTGCAACTCTTGATTGGGAGTCATCATGAAGCCGTTACATACCTATCTGCGCTTTCCGGCGCTGATCGTATTCCTGTTATTTCTTACCGCTTGTTCAGAAAGCGAAAATCACGCAACTAAAAGCGCAACGATTGCCACGTTGGATGTTTATAAAAGCCGCACCTGTCAATGCTGCCAGCAATGGGTTCACCATATGGAAGATGTTGGTTTTGACACAAAAACCCACCACCCGTCGGACTTGAATCGCATTAAAAATGACTATGGCATAGCACCTGAGTTCCAGTCCTGCCATACAGCAGTGACGAGTAACGGTTATGTGTTCGAAGGCCATATCCCTGCGCGCTTTGTTCAGCAGTTTCTGGAAAACCCTCCTGATGACGCCATCGGCCTTAGTGTGCCCGGCATGCCGGCAGGCAGCCCGGGTATGGAGATGGGTGACAGGTTTACGCCTTACAAGGTATGGCTGCTTAAAAAAGACGGTTCGGCTGACGTGTTTGCATCTGTGAATAGTCGCGATCAGCAATAGGACATATAACGATGAACATTCAATGGGTATTTTTATTGTTTTTGCTGGTGGGGCTTCCTGTATTTGCGCAGAGCCCGGCTAATACGTTGAGTCTGGATGAGGCCATCGCCCATGCCATTGCCACGGATCCCTGGCTGAACGGTAGCCGGCATCGCGAAGACGCTTTGACCAGCGAATCAATTTCAGCATCGACGCTGCCAGACCCCAAGGTCAGCCTGATGGCGGCTAACTTTCCTACCGATAGCTTCGATATCAACCAGGAGCCTATGACGCAGCTCACTGTAGGTGTTAGTCAGATGTTTCCTCGCGGCGATAGTCTGGCGCTGTCCAGCCGTCAGAAACAGGAGTTGGCGGAACAGGAGCCATTGCTCAGGCAGAATCGCCAGGCCAAGGTAGCGGCTACTGTCTCGCAGCTGTGGCTGGAAGCATTCAGGGCCCAGGAGAGCATTCGATTGATTGAGCGGGATCGCTCGCTGTTTGAACATTTGGTAGATGCAACCAAAGCGAGCTATTCGTCGGCACTGGGACGTGCCCGCCAGCAGGATATTATCCGGGCCCAATTGGAGCTTACTCGGTTGGACGATCGTTTGACGGTGCTGCGGCAACAGTCGGAGTCAGCCCAACAGCGTTTATCCGAGTGGGTCGGCGGTCGCGCCCGTCTGCCGTTAGCGCAGCTTGTGCCCAGTCAGTACGGTGATGAGCCGACGCCGGTGGAAGGTCAGCCGGATAGTGATCGTTGGCTCTATGAACAGGTCAACCGGCACCCACTCTTGCTGGCACTTGATCAGCGTATTGATGCCATGGAGACCGGGGTCGAATTAGCGCGCCAGAAATATAAACCTGAGTGGGGTCTTTCCGCCCAATACGGCTATAGGGACGATGATCCCATGGGTCGCGACCGCGCTGATTTGTTCTCTGTCGGTGTGACCTTAGACCTGCCGCTTTTCACCGGCAAGCGACAGGATAAAGACGTCAGCGCGGCCACTTCTCGGGCCGAGGCCCTGAAAACCGACAAGTTACTGATGGCGCGAAAGCTGATGGCGGAACTGGATACGGCCTTGGTCCAGCTACAGCGCCTGAATGATCGTCGCGCGCTCTACGCCGAGCAGTTATTGCCGCAAATGTCAGAGCAGGCCGAAGCTGCCCTGGCCGCCTACAACAACGACGACGGCGACTTTGCCGAAGCGGTGCGCGCCCGCATTGCTGAGTTAAATGCCAAGATCGACTTTTTAACGATCAGGATTGATCGGCTGAAGATGATTGCCGAGTTGAATTACCTCTTGTCCAAAAATGGTTCAGAACCGTTTCCCGCCACCAGCAGTGAACACGCTGTAGGATTAACCCCATGAAGATTCAATTGAATAAATCTTTTTTCATTACAGTTGCCTTGTTGATTGCGACAGCGACCCTTGCGCACTACTCGGCCCTATGGCGTATGAAAGAGACCACAGGCAGTGATGACGTTGCTGCTGAGAAAAAACCACTCTACTGGGTCGCGCCGATGGACCCCAATTATAAGCGCGATAATCCGGGTAAATCCCCTATGGGGATGGATCTGATACCTGTGTATAAAGATGAGGGCGGCGATCAGGAGATTGGCACAGTCACCATCTCTCCCGATGTGGTCAACAACCTCGGCGTACGTACAGCGCCTGCCACTCGGGGGCAGCTGGACGTCTCTGTCAATACCGTGGGCTATGTGCAATATGATGAAGACCGTCTTGTTCACATTCATCCACGGGTAGAAGGCTGGATTGAAAAACTCCATGTCAAAGCCGCCGGAGATCCGGTCACTCAAGGCGAACCGCTCTATGCCTTATATTCGCCTACCCTGGTCAATGCCCAGGAAGAACTGTTGCTGGCATTAAAGCGAAATAACCCAACACTAATCACTGCTGCCATGGAGCGGCTGTCGGCTTTACAGGTGCCGGAATCGGAGATCCACCGACTGAAAAAATCCGCAAAGGTCAGTCAGACCATCACCATCAAGGCCCCGCAATCCGGCGTATTGGACAATCTTATGGTCCGTGAAGGCACGTTTGTGAAACCCGGTATGGAAATGATGGCCATCGGGCAGCTGGAACATATCTGGGTCATTGGAGAAGTGTTCGAGCGCCAGGTCATGAGCGTACGGGAGGGCGATGCAGTGCGCATGCACCTTGATTATCTGCCAGGACGCACATGGTCTGGCACCGTTGACTATATCTACCCGTCACTGAATACCCAGACTCGAACAGCTCGGGTGCGGGTACGATTCGACAACCCGGACGGCTACCTGCGACCGGGTATGTTTGCGCAAATGACGATAGCGACACAACCCGCTCGGGAGGCGTTGCTCATTCCCCGTGAGGCACTGATTCGCACGGGTAGTCAATCGCGGGTCGTGTTGGCTAAAGGTGACGGGCGCTTTAAATCCATCGCCGTCGAGGTGGGGCGGATTGGCGAGAACCAGGTGGAGATTCGGTCGGGGCTCAACGAGGGCGACCGGCTTGTGACTTCCGCGCAATTTTTGCTCGATTCCGAATCCAGCAAGACCTCGGATTTTCGTCGCATGGACCACAGCCCGGATGATGATACGCAGCCTGAAACACCGGCATCGGTATCGGTCGGTGCCCGCATTGAAGGCGTCATGGTCGAACACCGAATGCTCACGCTGGCACACGACCCCATTGATGCCTGGCAATGGCCAGCCATGACGATGGATTTTACTGCGGACCCCGCGGTGGATCTGGATGAGCTGAAACCCGGCATGAAGCTGCACGTGGAAATTAAGCGAGACGGGGACAGTAATTACGTTGTCAGCCAGATCCATGGTTTGGAACCGATATCCGAAGACTCACATGAGGATGGAGACGGCCAATCCATGGGCAACAGCCCGCATCAGGGTATGAGCCATGATGTGATGGATATGGATCAAGGCCAGCGCAACGAGGAGGACAAGCCATGATTGAAGGTATTATCCGCTGGTCTGTCCAAAACCGCTTTTTTGTGCTGCTGGCCACCCTGATTCTGGTGGGGGTCGGCGGTTGGTCCCTGAAAAACACGCCGGTAGATGCCATTCCCGATTTGTCGGACGTGCAGGTGATTATCAAAACCAGTTATCCGGGGCAGGCGCCGCAGGTGGTGGAAGATCAGGTTACCTATCCGCTGACTACTGCCATGTTGTCGGTACCGGGTGCGGTCACTGTCCGTGGCTACTCGTTTTTTGGCGATTCCTATGTCTACGTGATTTTTGATGAGGATACCGATGCTTACTGGGCGCGATCGCGAGTGCTGGAGTACCTGTCGCAGGTGGCGCCCACTTTGCCGCCCAATGCCCGGCCACAATTGGGGCCGGATGCCACCGGTGTGGGTTGGGTCTACCTCTATGCGCTAGTGGACCGCACCGGTCAGCACGATCTCAGCCAGCTGCGCAGCCTGCAGGACTGGTTCTTGAAATACGAGCTGCAAACGGTTCCCGGCGTGTCGGAAGTTTCCGCCCTGGGTGGCATGGTGAAGCAATATCAGGTCAGGGTTCACCCGGATAAGTTACGGGCCTTCAACATCCCGCTGTCCCATATCCAAATGGCGATCCAGCGGGGTAACCAGGAGGTCGGGGCGTCGGTGGTGGAAATGGCCGAAGCGGAATACATGGTGCGCGCGTCCGGCTACATCCAGGGGCGTGATGATCTGGCCAATATCCCTTTGGGCCTGAACGTAAACGGT
The DNA here is from genome assembly GCA_047947185.1 of Pseudomonadota bacterium. Lineage (GTDB taxonomy): Bacteria > Pseudomonadota > Gammaproteobacteria > Pseudomonadales > Azotimanducaceae > JANQJA01. The sequence goes on along the minus strand of CP170502.1, from coordinate 2,331,706 downwards.
ACCCCCTTGCTGTTAAAGGATGTGGCGGACATTGACGTCGGGCCGCAGATGCGCCGGGGCATTGCCGAACTCAATGGCGAAGGTGAAACGGTGGGCGGCATCGTGGTCATGCGTTTTGGCGAGAATGCGCAAAAAACCATTGATGGCGTCAAAGCCAAGCTGGAGACACTCAAGGCCGGGTTGCCTGAGGGTGTGGAAATCGTGACGGTCTATGATCGTTCCGGCCTGATTGAGCGTGCGGTGGAAAACCTGTGGCACAAATTGCTGGAAGAGTTCATCGTCGTGGCCCTGGTGTGTGTCGTCTTCCTGTTTCATATCCGCTCCAGTCTGGTGGCCATTGTCAGTTTGCCAGTGGGTATTCTTGTCGCATTTATCGTCATGCATGCGCAAGGACTCAACGCCAATATCATGTCGTTGGGCGGGATTGCCATTGCCATCGGCGCCATGATCGACGGCGCCATCGTCATGATAGAGAACATGCACAAGCATATGGAGCGAACACCACTGACCAACGAAAACCGCTGGCAGGTGGTGGCGGAGTCCGCTGCTGAAGTGGGGCCCGCACTGTTTTTCAGCCTGCTGATCATTACCGTGAGTTTCGTGCCGGTGTTTGCCCTGGAGGCGCAGGAAGGCCGTATGTTCTCGCCGCTGGCCTTTACCAAAACCTATGCGATGGCCGCAAGCGCTGCATTAGCGGTAACGCTGGTGCCCGTGCTGATGGGCTATTTTATTCGTGGCAAAGTATTGCCCGAGCACAAAAACCCACTCAATCGCGCGTTGATTGGCGTGTATATGCCTACGCTTAAAACTGTGCTCAATTACCCTAAATCCACGCTCGTGTTAGCCCTGGTAATTACGGTTATCGGGTTTTGGCCAGTCAGCCAGATAGGTAGCGAATTTATCCCCCCCCTGGATGAGGGCGATTTGATGTATATGCCCACCACCTATCCGGGGCTGTCCATAGGTAAAGCACGGGAGATCTTGCAACAAACTGACAAGTTGATTGCCACGGTGCCCGAAGTGAAAAGCGTATTCGGCAAAATCGGTCGGGCAGAAACAGCCACTGACCCGGCGCCCCTGACCATGATTGAAACCTTTGTCCAGTTGAAACCGAGAGAGGAGTGGCGCGATGGCATGACCACGGAATCGTTAAAAAAGGAACTGGATGCCCTGGTGAAGTTTCCTGGACTGACCAATGCCTGGGTGATGCCCATCAAAACCCGTATCGATATGCTGGCCACCGGTATCAAAACCCCGGTAGGCATCAAGGTGGCAGGCCCCGACCTCAAGGAGATCGAAAAAATCGGCAAGCGTTTGGAGCAGGTGCTCAAAGATGTACCTGGCACAGCCTCAGTGTATTCCGAGCGAGTAGCGGGTGGCCGTTATATCAAGGTGGATATTCAGCGGGGAAAAGCAGCGCGTTATGGCCTTAATATCGCTGACGTGCAGCAGGTGGTGGCCACCGCCATCGGCGGCATGAACGTCGCGCAGACAATCGAAGGGTTGGAGCGTTATCCCGTCAATCTGCGTTATCCGCAGGACTATCGTAACTCGCCGGAACAACTGGCCCTGCTGCCCATTGTAACAACCAGTGGCCAGCGCATTGCATTGGGGGATGTCGCTCGTGTTTATGTGGAAGACGGCCCACCTGCCATCAAGAGCGAGAATGCCCGCCTTAATGGCTGGACCTTTGTTGACATCGATGGCGTAGATATTGGCAGTTACGTAAAAAATGCCATGGCCGTGGTGGCCGATCAGGTTGAGCTACCAGCAGGCTACTCCCTGAACTGGTCCGGGCAGTACGAATACATGCTAAGGGCTAAAGAAAAACTCACCTATGTGGTGCCGCTGACGCTGGCCATAATCATCGTGCTGCTCTATGTCAATTTTCGCAACTTTGCCGAGGTCGCGATCATCATGGGAACTCTGCCGTTAGCCATGGTGGGCTCAATCTGGTTGATGTACCTGCTCGGCTACAACTTCTCCGTCGCGGTCGGCGTAGGGTTTATCGCGCTGGCAGGTGTGGCAGTAGAAATCGGGGTCATCATGCTGGTGTACCTCAATCAGGCTTATCGCCAGTTGCTGGAAGAGTGTGAGCAGAAAGGCCTTGAACCGCGAAAGGAGACATTGCGCCACGCGGTGTTGCACGGTGCTGGCCTGCGAGTACGTCCGGTAATAATGACGGCTGCGGCTATTATCGTGGGGCTGTTACCCATTATGTACGGCACGGGTACCGGCTCGGAAGTCATGAGTCGGATTGCGGCTCCTATGGTTGGGGGAATGTTGAGCGCAGTCGTTTTGACCTTGCTGGTACTTCCTGCCATTTACCTGTTGTGGAGGCAAGGAACTTTGAGGGTTGAAAATGAAGCGACGGAATGAAGCCGCTGCCGGACTTCCTTCGACGCGGTTTTCATTCTATCCGGGAAGATTACATAAGCATTACCTAAATGTAATTCTAACGTCATCCGGGCGTCAGGATCACGGCCTTAGCATGGTCAACGGGGCAGTTTCGATCGAAATTGTCAATATCGGGGAAATATCGGGGTGAAGGGAATTGCCAGTGGAAATGCCTGGCCGGACTAAGTGCTGTACTACTTGATCCTTGTAGGCATAAGCCGGTATGCCCGAGACAAAATGGCTTGACCTGTGTCATGGACGCAGGTGTATAACCTTCACCAACGCTCGGTGAAAAAGCTGGGTGTATCACCAAGGTTTAAGACTGGTGATTGACTCAGATCAAGATCCAAAACCCGAGTGGTGTTTAGGATGGTGCCTAACTACCTAGACCTGATCGAGAGGAGGGCGGTATGAAGGTAATTGAGGTTGCCAGGCTATTGGGGGTTACAGCAGACACGGTGCGGTTTTATACCCGGATCAAGATTTTGAATCCCACAAAAAGCAAGGCCAATGGTTACCGGGAATACAGTGATAAAGATGTTAATCGCTTACGGTTCGTGCTGAGTGCCCGACAGTTGGGATTTTCGGTAGAGGATATTCAGGAGATTCTCGCCCATGCGGACAAGAAAAAGTCTCCTTGCCCAACGGTGCGCCGCTTGATTGATCAGCGCCTGCATGAAACCGAGCGACAGCTTAGGGAAACGTTGAAATTGCGGGATCGCATGCAACAGGCTGTGTTGGAGTGGAGTCAAAAGCCGGATAAGGCGCCAACGGGCCATATGCTTTGTCATCTGATCGAAGAATTCACTGCGGAGGATAGGTTATGAATACACACAAAACGCCAAGTGCGGGTCAACACCGAGGTGGTTGTTGCTGCGCCGGCAAATCATCCGTTTCTGCTGAAGCCCGAGATATCCGCAGCGTTAGCGATACGTCTCTTCCTCTTCATCGTTTACAGGTTCAGGGTGCCACCTGCGGTGGTTGCGTGAAAAGTATCGAGCAGACGTTGAAATCCGTTGCAGGGGTTAGCGAAGTGTCGATGGACCTGGCAACGGGCGTCGCTTCAGTCATTGGTGTGGTTGAACCAAAAAACCTTACCGATGCGTTGGATCGTGTGGGTTTTCCCGCAACGCTCATTCGCTAGTTGCTGTCAAGTAAACCAGGAGTATGGATATGAGTTCAACAAACACGGAATCTGGCAATCCATCCTGTCATGAACGTACGGAAACTGGCCAGCATCACCACCATCATGTTCATGGCGGCAGCGCAGTAAGCCAGGAACTGATGATCGAAGGCGCTGGTTGTGCCAGCTGTGTGGGAAAAATCGAATCCGCCCTAAAAGCGATACCGGGTGTGGAAAACGCGGAAATGAATTTCGCTCAGCGAACCGTTAGCGTGTTCGGTTCGGCGCCTGCCGAGCAATTGATAAAAGCCGTTGAGGGCGCCGGTTATAACGCCAAAATCAGCCTTGCTGACAATGAAGACGATGCATTGGAGGAAAAAGAAAAAGCTGATTGGGCTTACTACAAACGACTGATGCGGGAAATGACCATCGCCCTCAGTCTGGGCGTGCCGCTGATGATTTACAGCATCGTAGTCGGCGAAATGACGGTAACAAGCACTGGTGGGCGCATTGCCTGGTTGGCTGTTGGATTACTGACACTTGCGGTGATGGTGTTTTCTGGCAAACACTTTTATGTCGGTGCCTGGCAATCCTTTAAAAATCACTCGGCCAATATGGATACCTTGATTGCTTTAGGCACAGGTACGGCGTGGGTGTATTCGATGGTGGTGGTGTTTGTTCCTCACTTGGTGCCGGAAATGGCGCGCCATGTTTATTTCGAGGCGACCGCGATGATTATTGGTTTAATCGATCTCGGTCTTGCCCTGGAATTGAAAGCCCGCGGTCGTACCTCTGAGGCTATTAAGCGCCTGATTGGATTGCAGGCGAAAACGGCGCGGGTTATTCGCGATGACAAAGAACTGGATATCGCTATCGAACAGGTTCTACTGAACGATGTGGTCCGCGTGCGCCCAGGTGAAAAAATTCCCGTCGATGGTGAAGTGGTTGAAGGGCATACGGCGATTGACGAATCCATGCTCACCGGCGAGCCGATGCCGGTTGAAAAAGCCACTGGGAATACCGTAGCGGCGGGCACCATCAATAAATCCGGCTCAATTTTGTTTAAAGCTACCCGCGTTGGTAAAGACACGGCGCTGGCGCAAATCATCAATATGGTCAAGCGCGCACAAAACTCCAAGCCGCCGATTGGTCGTTTGGCTGATGTCATCTCGGCATATTTTGTACCGGTGGTGATGATTATTGCTGTGGTGAGTGCCTTGACCTGGCTTAATTTTGGACCGGAACCGGCGGTGGCATTTGCCATAGTATCGGCCACGACTGTATTGATTATCGCCTGTCCCTGTGCGCTGGGGCTGGCCACGCCGATGTCGGTGATGGTGGGTGTGGGTAAGGCCGCAGAGGCGGGCGTGCTGATTCGCAACGGAGAAGCCCTGCAAACCGCGTCGAAGATAACGGCGATGATTCTGGATAAAACCGGCACCATTACCCTGGGTGCACCGAAGGTCACCGATGTACTGGTGGCGGGTGAGTATGATGAGCAGGCGGTGTTGCGATTGGCAGCAACGCTTGAATCCGGCTCTGAGCATCCGTTGGCCATGGCTATTGTTGAAAGTGCTCAGGAAAGAGGGATCGAAATGGGCAAGGTGTCCAATTTTAACGCCATTGCCGGCCACGGTGTGCAGGCGGAGGTGGACGGAAAAACACTGTTATTCGGCAATGAAAAGCTCATGCGCGAGCGCACCATTGAGCTCGGTGATTTTGTCGAAAAGGCCCAGGCGTTGGCCGCCGAGGCTAAAACACCGATGTATTTCGCTATTGATAATCAACTTGCAGCGATTATCGCTGTGGCCGATCCGATTAAGGAAGACTCCATAGCGGCCATCAAGCGTTTGCAACATAACGGTATTCGGGTGGTGATGCTCACCGGCGACAACCGCGCCACAGCCAAAGCGGTAGCGGAAAAAGCCGGTATCAAGGAATTCTTTGCTGAAGTACTGCCGGAAGAAAAATCCAAAAAAGTGCAGAAGCTGCAAATGGAAGGCGAAGTGGTGGGCATGACGGGTGACGGTATTAACGATGCGCCGGCCCTGGCTATCGCCAATGTCGGTTTTGCTATCGGCACCGGTACGGATGTGGCCATTGAGAGTGCCGACATAACACTGATGCGGGGTTCGTTACATGGCCTGGCGGATGCCATTGCCGTCAGCAAGGCTACGTTGCGAAATATCAAACAAAATCTATTTGGCGCCTTTATTTACAATGTCGCCGGCGTGCCTTTTGCAGCCGGGGTGTTGTATCCATTTTTCGGTTTGCTGTTAAGTCCGGTGATTGCCGGTGCGGCGATGGCGTTTTCATCGCTGACAGTTGTAACCAATGCTAATAGGCTGCGCTTCTTTAAAGCGCAGGAGCACTAATGAGAATGACGGGAAGAGGGCGTTGCGATGATGATTATTAATATTGCGGGTTTAGCGCTAATTGCACTGATTGTGTGGTGGTTCTGGCTCTACAAGCCGAAAGAAGCCGAGCTGGGTGAAAACGATCTGGTGATTACTGTGGAAAACGGTACCTATTCGCCTTCGCGCATTAAAGTGCCGTCTGGAGAACCGGTAGAAATCAAATTTATGCGCAGAGATCAATCGCCCTGTTCTGAAACTTTATTGATCCCCGAACTGCAAATCAGCGACACCTTACCGTTGAATAAACTGAAGACCATTCAGCTGCCAGCAATGTCATCCGGCGAGTATGCGTTTCATTGTCAGATGCAGATGTACCGTGGACAAATCACGGTGCAATAAGCAGGAGGCCAATGAACATCAACAAAGTCACGGCCATTTTTGACGAGTTTCGCCTGAAAAACGTGGAAGAAACTTTGATTCGACATGGGGTGAAGGATTTTACCTTGCATCTAGTTCGTGGGCGTCTGTGGATACACGATAAACGCGGCGCAACAGACAACGATTTTCAATTACACAGGTGAGGTGTGACATGGCGACTCAAAAAACATCATTCTGGTTAACACCCAAAGGACTGGCGGCACTGGGACTTATTGGCGCGGTCACCTATTTTCTGCTCGTCGAGCACCGGCAACACGTCTGGCAATTTCTGCCGTTCCTGATTTTCCTTGCCTGCCCCTTTATGCATCTGTTTATGCACGGCGGACACGGTGGTCATGGTAGCCATGATCAGCATGAAGGCGAGTCCGAGCAGGATGCCTATCAGCGGGGGCTGGAGGAAGGCCGTCGGGAAAACGAAAACCGTCATCACCATTAACCCAATAGATTACAGGAGAAGAAGCATGCACGGTGAATCTGCTTACGGCCTCTGGACGCTGGTGATACTTAATTCGGCGATATTTATTTTCTTTGCCTTCAGCTTTACCAAGCCGCAAACCAAAACTGACTGGCGAAGCTTTGGCGCTTTCTCGGCGTTTATTATTGCCCTATTTACCGAGATGTATGGCTTTCCATTAACCATTTATTTTCTCTCCGGCTGGTTGGCGGAAAAATATCCTGGTATTGATTTTCTGTCCCACGAAAACGGCCATCTTCTGCATACCCTTTTCGGTTTTGAAGGCAACCCTCATTTTGATCCGCTGCATATCGCCAGTAATGTCCTGATCATTTTGGGTTTCTTTTTACTGGCCTCGGCGTGGAGTGTTCTGCACAAGGCGCAGCAGACCCGTTCGCTAGCGACTACCGGCTGGTATGCCCGTTGCCGCCACCCGCAGTACATCGCATTTATCCTGATCATGTTTGGATTTCTGTTGCAGTGGCCGACGATCCTTACCGTGATTATGTTTCCGGTTCTGGTAGTGGTTTACGTGCGACTCGCTAAGCGTGAGGAGCGCATGGCATTGAAGGAATTCGGTGATGACTATCGCCGCTATATGGAAGTCACGCCGGCATGGATTCCGAAATTTAACGTCGATAAAACTGTTTCCAACTGATGAGGGTACTCCGATGAAAAAACTAATCTCCACTTTGGTAATAGCCGCCGCGATTTCTTCGCCCGTCTTTGCGGAAAAAGGGCACGAACATGGCGACAGTAAAGATCAGCCGATGGGCGGAATGATGATGGGCCATGAGCAAATGATGGCTATGCATGAGCACATGCAAAAGATGCACGACATGATGGGAAAAATCAAAGCCGAAACCGATCCGGAAAAACGCCAGCAACTGATGCAGGAACATATGCGAGTCATGCAGAAGGGTATGCGATTAATGGGTGATGGCATGGGAATGGAAATGACAGTAGGTGAGTCATCAAAAATGGACGACATGGATATGATAAAGCGCATGGACATGATGGAAGAACGAATGGGCATGATGCAGATGATGATGGGGCAAATGATGGATCATGAGTCTGAATCCCAAAAAACACCTGCCCACAAACACAAAAAATAGATGGGTTGCTTACTCAACCTGTCGATTGGAGGAAAAACACTATGAGTGAGCATCGATCGGGTATCAATCCAGGTTTTTTAACCAAGCATACCTTGAGCCTGTGCGGGATCAATGAAAACAATACCAAAGCGATTGTTGAGGAAATTGATGAACTTCCCTGTGTTGACAGCGTTCAGTTCGATGCACGTAGAAAAACCTTAAAAATCGCCTACGACGCTTCTCATCACAATATCGATGAAATGATCGCCATTGTCGAAAAGCATGGTGCGGCAATAAAAGACAGCTGGTGGTCCCGAACCAGGCTGAGTTGGCAACGGCAGACCGATGAGAATATCGGGGATAACGCTAAACATGAGGCGCACTGCTGCAACAAGATGCCGCCTCATTAGATGAAAGAGAAAATGAGCAACAAAGAACATCGATTAGGTGTCTCGGAAATTAATCTGGTGAGGGGCCAATTGACGTTGGAACCTGTCGATATGACTAGCAGTCTGTTGAGAAATGCAGTTTTAAGCATCCTGTATACCTTGCAACGAATGCCCAGGAAGAGGGCTGACCATTATATTAAGGGGTCATGAATGGAGGAAAAAGACGATCGTTCGACACATTACAACGAAGGTAGCCTCACTCTGTCAGGTACGGTGATGCTCGGGACTGGGGTGATGATCGGCGCAGGAATATTTGCGCTAACCGGGCAAATGGCAGAGATGACTGGTGCATTATTCCCATTGGCATTCCTCGCGGCCGCGATCATCGTTGGTTTCAGTGCTTACTCATACATCAAAATATCCAATGCCTACCCATCAGCAGGGGGGATCGGCATGTATCTGCATAAGGCCTATGGCGACCGGTTGCCCACTGCGTTTAATGCACTACTTATGTATTTTTCGATGGTCATCGCGCAGAGTTTTCTAGCGCGTACGTTCGGTTCTTACACCATGCAATTATTTGGCGGTGACCCTTCAGGACAAATGACTCCTATACTCGGCGTCTCCCTAATTCTGGCGGCGTTCATTGTGAACCTGTTGGGTAATCGGTTGATTCAAGGGGTTGCAGGGTTTATCGGCCTACTGAAAATTGGTGGAATTCTAATCTTTGGTCTCGTCGGCATCTGGTTAGCTGATAGCCTGGCAGTGGACTTTGACCATGTAAGCGAGACCGGTTCAGCCAGTAATTTCCTCGGTGCCACAGCGCTGGGGATTCTGGCATTCAAAGGCTTTACCACCATTACCAATAGTGGTTCCGAGGTGATCGATCCACACCGCAATGTTGGTCGCGCCATTGTTATTTCGATTGCTGCCTGTGTCGTTATCTATACATTGGTTGGTTTTGCGGTGGCCAGCAATCTCTCGCTTAGTGAGATTATTCAAACTCGAGATTATTCCCTGGCTGCGGCCGCTCGACCTGCACTCGGTGAGTACGGCGTGTGGTTCACCGTTGCGATTGCCATGCTGGCGACGGCGGGAGGGATTCTTGCCAGTATTTTTGCGGTCTCCAGAATGCTGGCGATGCTAACGGAAATGAAGTTGGTGCCCCATAGCCATTTCGGTATGCCGGGCAGCATTCAGAAGCATACATTGGTGTACACCGTGGTTCTTGGACTTGTGCTCACCGCGTTCTTTGATCTTTCCCGTATAGCAGCACTTGGCATCATATTCTATCTGGTGATGGATATCGCCATTCACTGGGGTGTTCTGCGCTACTTGTTGGACGATGTTAAAGCCAAAAGCTGGGTCCCCGTTACCGCGATTATATTAGATTTTCTTGCACTAAGCGGGTTCGTTTGGGTGAAGTTGAATTCAGATCCATTTGTGTTGGGTGTGGCCGTTGTCACAATGATGCTAATCGCTATCGGAGAGCAACTATTCCTTGGATCTGAAAAACGAAAGCAAGCTGTGTCCCAAAGTCAGGCTCATGAACGTCACCATTAAAAATTAGGGTGGAGAGAGCCTGCTAGACACTGAAAGAAAGACAATGGCTAAATTTTTTTGTTCGGGAAATGGTAATGGATCAAATTAACACACTTAAGGCGATCGATATGGGCATCGACACCCACCAGGAGCCGGTGGTGTATATGCGTAGCTATCGCGATATTTTGCGCCTGTAATCGAAGTGCCAATCCACAACGGAGAAATAGTCATGCAAATTGAAACCTTAAAAGATGTACTGCACTGGACCCGGGAATTTCACCAACATCTCAGTCAGTGCTTATCCCATTGCGCAGACAAGAATACGGATGAACGAGCCCGAATGATTCTTGCTTACCTGTCCAATCACGAAAAGGCACTGACCCGGGTGGTCAGCGGTTTTGAAACGTCTGGCGACGAGCATGCGCTGAACACCTGGTGTATGGAATATGTCAACAAGCATCCGATCGTCCGACATGCACACTGTGACGCGCCCTTTGCCGATCTGGATGCCATACAAATCATGGAGGCGATTATGGATCAGCACCAGCAGGTGATTGAGCTGTATCGTTATCTCGCCTCAAGGGCGGATATCCCCTCTGCCAAGGAGTTGATGGGATCACTCCGGTCGCTGGAGGAGCACGAAATGATGCGTATGGCGCAGTCTGCCAACCGGTTCGGGGATATGTAGAGACACTAATTTATTACAGATACACCACCATAAACGGAGGAATAGTCATGACACTTAATGCGTTAAAATTCGGGATGGCCAGCGCGATTACAGCGGCGATACTGTGGCTGGCTTGCAGCCTGTTGGTGATGTTAATACCCGCCATGATGTTATCCATGTCTGGGGAAATGGTGCATATGCAACTGAATGAGATGGGTTGGCATTTGACATTCACTGGCGTTGTTGTGGGACTGGTGGCTTGGTCAGTGTCAGCGGGTATCGCCGGGTGGTTGCTGGCGGCTATTTACAACCGCTTGCAGTAAGCCGATGGATTATGAGGTGCCATATCAGTGACCATGCCCTTCCGAGTCTTGCCCACGTGCGGTGAGTATCTGGTATTGGTCGGGAGACAGTTCCGGCAACCGCTTCAGGAACGCCACCATGTTCCAGATACGTTCATCGTCATGCCCCGGTCCCCAGGCGGGCATGCCCGAGGCCTTGATGCCATGTTTAACAATCCAGAATTGTCGCTTAATAGCCTCGTCGTCATTTTCGGTGTCGCCGGTATGTTCGTGCCCATGTTCATCGCCGGCTAGAGTTAGATTAGGGGGAGCGGGATACAGTCCCAGGGTGAAATCACTTTCGGTTTTGCCCGGCTTCAAATGGCACCCCGCACACATATCATTGTAGTCGGCGCCACCCGCCAGTAACCGCTCCGGTGCGTTTAGGTCGCCAGGAACCTTAATGTCACTGGCAGCACGTGCAACTGAACGTTCACGCAAGGTTTCCAGCAGCCAGTAGGTCAGCCGATTGTGTGGTACATCGGCTCCCATGGGGTAGAGACCTGAATAGAGAAACAGCCCACCACCCACCAGCGCGATGACAGCGGTAATGACTAGACTCTTGATAAAGGTGGTGAGCGCCGACATGAAAACTCCTTGGGTTGATCAGTGTTGGTGTTCTGAATGTTGCTCGCCTGAGCTTTTTTCGTTGTCCTGATGATCAGCCTGCGCTTGATCCTTTTCAGAGTCGTTATGATGCGTGTCATTCATGCATTGTTTCATCATGGCTTGCATCACAGGATCATTCATATCCATCTTGCTGTGATCCATATTTTTCATGGCTGCACAATCCGGCTTTTCAGCGTCTTTCATATGCTCTTTAGGATCATGGGCCTGTGCAGATAAAGCGATGCCCAGTGTGGAGAGCACGATGACAGTGGCTAGTGTTTTCATATTCATAAAGGTGTTCCTCATAGGTGTTTGAAAAGTTTCCGTATCAACTTGGTTATTGTTAAAACCAGAATCGCAGTCCCGCGACGAATTGGGTGCCTGACGTATCTTCGCCTGCCGCACGGCGGTAATCAGCTGTGTCGCCATAGGTGTCTGTCCATTCCACACCGATGTAGGGAGAAAATTGACGGCTGAATTCGTAACGCAGGCGCAAGCCCAGCGCGAGATCCGAGAGGCCCGCCCCCAAACTATTATCAGGGTCATCCTTGCCATACAGATTCAGTTCCGCACGGGGCTGTAAAATGAGCCGCTGTGTCAGCAGCAACTCGTACTCGGCCTCGGCAGAGAGTGCGGTCCGACCGTCGTCGCCAACATACGCAGTAACATCCAGCTCAAACCAGTAGGGCGCCAGGCCTTGCATACCAATTGCCAGCCACTGACGGTTCTTGCCTTCGTCATATTGGTCGAGTCGGACGCCGAATTGGGTGTCGAAATAGGCGTTGAGCGCATGGCCCCACAACAGCTCGGTTGAACTTTCCTCTAGTGTGCCGTCTGCGATATCACCTTCCGCTTTGATGACAAAGCGGTTGTAGGTGGTGCCATACCAGGCCTGTATATCGTAAACCGTGCTCTCGCTGTCTTCGTGATACTCCAGGCGATCGCCCAGAACGGACCAGAAGGCGTGTTCGTCCGCCAGTTTCAGTTGCCGCGGCCCCGGCTGTGCATAGGGGCCTTCGGTCAAGGTGTAACCGTCGGAATAAGCGTGGGGATCGCGGGCATCGGCCGGAGCGCTGCCGCCCTGCATTTGCATCTCGTCGTGATCCATTTGCGCCAGGGCCGTATTCACTTGAAGGGCACCGACAATAAAAACCAGTGTTGTGAGATATTTCACCGTATTAAGCCTCATGACACTACCACTTCGCGGAACATGCCCGCGTCCATATGAAACAGCAGATGGCAATGCCAGGCCCAGCGGCCCAAGTCATGGGGTGTGGTCAGGTAACTGATACGCTGCGCTGGTTGCACGGGAATGGTATGGCGGCGGGCCCGCAATTCACCCTGATCGGTTTCCAGTTCGCTCCACATGCCGTGTAAATGCATTGGGTGGGTCATCATGGTGTCGTTTTGCAGAATAATTCTAACGCGTTCATTGTGGCGCAGGGAGACCGGTGTGCTTTTACCGAATTCGAGTCCGTCGAAAGACCAGCTATAGCGTTCCATATTGCCGGTAAGATGTAGTTCCAGCTCCCTCGCGGGCGGGCGGCGGTCATCCAGCACACCATCGATGGATTTTAGGTCGGCCAGCGTCAGCACTCGGTGGCCCTGTGGGCGCAACCCACGCTGGCTTAAGTTGCGCAAGCCAATACCCGGATCGTCGAGATTGGTGCGTGGCATGTCCACTCGCATATCCACCGAAGCGCCGTATTCGGTTCGGGCGTGGCGTATGGTGGATGAGGGTTTGGCAAGAGGGTTATCAGAAGCCCGCTGCACGCCGTGCATACTGTGATCCATGGCCATGCCGCCGTGCATCTGGGAATGATCCATGGTGCTGTGATCCATGGCACCCATACTCATGGACCCCTGATCCATACCGCTATGATTCATGCCTTCGTGACCAGTGCCATGACTCATAGCCCCCATCATGTCAGCCATGGTCAACCACTCAACCGGGTCAGGATCTGGTACTGGAGCGGTTAAGCCTTGCCGCACGGTCAGGGTGCCGCGGGCATAGCCGCTGCGTTCCATGCTCTGGGCAAAGATGGTGTAAGCATCGTCCCGCGGTTCGACCATGACATCGTAGGTTTCTCCGGGGCCGAAACGGAATTCATCCACAGTGACAGGTTCAACATCCTGACCATCCGCTTGGATCACCGTTAGCTTCAAACCCGGAATGCGGATATCGTAAAAGCTGTTGCTGGCGGCATTAATAAAACGAAGCCGTACGCGATCACCGCGCTGGAACAACCCGCTCCAATTGCCCGCCGGGGTGGTGCCATTCATTAGGAAGGTGAGGGTGGCCGCCGACAGGTCCGCCAGATCGGTCGGGTTCATCCGCATCTGGTTCCACATCTGGCGCTTTTCCAGGGCTGCCTGTAAGCCCATCTTTGAAACATCGGCTGTGAAATCGAAAAAGGTGGGCTGATTGAAGTTGTAGACATCGCTTTGTACTTTCAGCTTGCTGAAGGTATGCATTGGATCTTCGTCGGTCCAGTCGGACAGCTGCACCACATAATCCTGGTCGGCACGGTGTCTTTCGCCTGCCCGCGGCTCAATAATCAGGGCGCCATACATCCCGGTCATCTCCTGAAAGCCGGAGTGACTGTGGTACCAATAGGTGCCGCTCTGGCGGAGGGTAAAGCGGTAAACAAAGGTTTCTCCCGGTGCGATGCCTGGGTAGCTGATCCCCGGCACACCATCCATTTGATAGGGCAGCAAGATGCCGTGCCAGTGAATAGAGGTAGAAACAGGTAATCGGTTGGTGACGCGGATGGTGACGTCATCGCCCTCGCGCAGCCGTAGCGTCGGTGCCGGAATGGAACCGTTGATGGTGGTCGCCATACGTGTGACACCGGTAAAATTGACAGGTGTTGCGGCGATTACCAGGTCGATTTCACGGCCGCTGAGTACCGGTGCCGAGCCCAGCGCGGTCGCGCCTTTTGCGGCGGCCTGCAACCAGGACGGTGTGGCGGCCAGCACGCCACCGGCTGCCAGGCCCTGCACGAAGCGGCGGCGACTAAGCTGCCAGGGCTGCTTGGGTCGGGGGAAACCATGGGTCATGAGTCAATCTCTTTTCGAATAAGTGATGGTGGTTCCACGTTCTGATTCCGCATACTAGCCAGCCGAGCCTGTCACCCGCATGACTTCAAAATGACAAAGTTGTAATCTGGGTGTCATCTTCTTGTGGGTTAGCCAGGGTTAGGCTGTTTCCAAACCCATTCTGACACGCCATTCTGAACATACGGAGCAGGGCAACGATGCGGCTATTGGTGGTCGAAGACGAAATCAAGACCGGCGATTATGTACAGCAGGGGCTGACCGAGGCTGGCTTTCTGGTCACGTTGGCGCGCAATGGCCTCGACGGCCATCATTTGGCGATGACAGAAACCTTTGATTTACTGGTGCTGGACGTCATGCTGCCGGACGTCGACGGCTGGCGAATCGTGCAGTCACTGCGCGAGGCTGGCCGTCAGACGCCAGTGCTGTTCCTAACCGCCCGCGACAGCGTGGATGACCGCGTAAAGGGCTTGGAGCTGGGTGCTGACGATTACCTGGTCAAGCCCTTCGCCTTTGCCGAGCTGCTGGCTCGGGTGCGCACTCTGTTGCGTCGCAGTACGGTGCCGGTGATGACCGATCAGATCAAAGTTGCCGACCTCACCCTGGATTTACCGCGTCACCGGGCCACGCGCGCTGGGCGTAAGATCAATCTCAGCCACAAGGAGTTTTGCTTGCTGGAGCTGTTGGTCCGGCGACAGGGCGAAGTATTGCCGCGCTCCCTGATCGCCTCCCAGGTGTGGGACATGAACTTCGATTCCGACACCAATGTCATTGACGTGGCCATACGGCGCCTAAGGGCAAAAATCGATGACGATTTTGAGCCCAAGCTGATTCACACCGTGCGTGGCATGGGTTACAAGCTGGAGGTTGAGGACGACCATGAGGAAAGTTAGCCTCGCCCGGAGGCGACCACTGTCACTCAACAGCCGTGTGATGCTGTTTGTCGCGGTCGCTATCGGTTTGAGCTTGCTGATGATCGGCCATTTGGTGCAAAACGAGGTAGAGCGCCATTTTGCTGAACAGGATGCCGACGAATTGGTGGTGATCACTCGTGCTGTTGAGAAGGCTCTGCAAATGGCGAAGGATCAGGCATTGGCTCCGGAGGACGCCCTTGCGCGAGCTGTTTCTGGTCATCACGGCGTCTATTTTCAAGTTTGGGACGATGCGGGACGCTTGGTCTATAGTTCCGTGGACACCGGATCTTTGCCACAAGCGAACACCTATCCCCCTGTGGACCGCATCCAGGTAGACAATCTTTACACCTGGCAATCTGATGGCAAAACCTACCGTGGCACTGCCACCGATACTCGCATCGGTGGTCAGGACTATCGCATCATTGCTGCCATCGATATGGATTTCCATATCCACTTTCTGGAAAATTTTCGTCGCAGTTTGTGGGTGATCATGGTGGCGGCAGGGGCGATAACTCTTCTGGCGGCCGGGTATGGCGTGCATCAGGGGCATGCCCCAATACGTGCTCTCAGTGAGTCTATGGGTAATGTCCAGGCGGATCGGCTGCATGTGCGTCTCGATCCCGACACCGTGCCGGGGGAGCTGAAAACGCTGGTTGATTCGTTCAACCATATGATCAGTCGATTGGAGGACAGCTTTGCTCGACTTTCTCATTTCTCCGCTGATATCGCCCATGAATTGCGCACGCCGCTGACCAACCTGATCACCCAGACCCAGGTGGGTTTGGGTAAATCCAGAAGCCTGGAAGAATATCGCGAACTGTTATATTCAAACCTGGAAGAACAGGAGCGCTTGACCAAGATGGTCAATGACATGCTCTGGCTAGCCCAAAGCGAACACGGTCTGCTCAAGCCCGTCTGGGAACCGCTGGATCTGGCTCGTGAAGTGCGCGAGCTGTTCGATTTTTTTGAGGCGCTGGCGGAGGAAAAGCAAATCGAATTGGTATCGGAAGGCAAGACTCCGATTATACAGGGTGACCGCGCCATGCTGCGTCGTGCATTGTCCAATCTGCTGTCCAATGCCCTACGTCATACATCCGAAGGGGGGCGTGTGCTGGTCGGGCTGGCATTATCGGGCGAGGGTGGAGCATTACTCAGCGTACAGAATCCGGGGCCGAAAATTCCAGCCGAGCATTTGCCCAGAATTTTCGACCGGTTTTACCGGATCGATCCCTCCCGACAACGCCAAAGCGAAGGTGCAGGTTTGGGACTGGCTATCGTCAAGTCCATAGTCGAAGCTCATGAGGGGAATATCAAGGTGATCTCCGAGCGCGACGTTACGCGTTTCACGATCAGCTTACCCAGCATAGCTGATGCAGAGGTGAGCGCTACCGGAGAAAGTGATGAGTCAACTGACCATCGGTAAACTGGCGCAAGCAGCACAGGTCAGTGTCGAAACCATCCGTTATTACGAACGTCGCCAGCTTATCGAGCAACCGCCAAAACCAGCACAGGGATACCGACGTTACCCAAAAACTACCCTGGCGCGGGTCTTGTTCATCAAACGCGCCCAGGAACTGGGATTCACTTTGGAAGAAATCGATAATCTGTTGGCGCTTGGAGAATCCCAGTGCGAAGAGGTACAAGGTCTGGCTGAAAGCAAGCTGGCCGAGGTGCAGGCGAAAATTAACGACCTGCACCGATTGGAGCAAGTCCTGGAGCATCTATTGATTCAGTGCCGCACCAATCCCGATAATGCGGTTTGCCCCATTGTGGAATCCTTGCAACCCCCTTCCGAGCAATCATAAATGGGCGATCAATCATAATTTAAACTTGACTCCGTACCTGAGTACGGTGTTTACACTGGTTTCATCACAATTAACGGGTGAAGTCAGCCATGCCCCCAAAACATAAACTCGCTGAAAGCAACATACCCGTTATAAGTGGCGTGATTGCCGCTATCGGTGCGAGTCTTTGCTGTGTTGGACCTTTTGTGTTGCTGACGCTGGGCATCAGCGGCGCCTGGATTGGCAACCTGACTCTGCTGGAGCCTTATCGCCCTCTCTTCATTGCTACTGTGTTGTTGCTGTTCGGTTGGGCTGGCTGGCAGGTCCATCGGCCAATCGAGGCCTGTGAGCCGGGCACTGCCTGCGCCGTGCCGCAAACGCGGAAACGGCGGCAGATTATTTTCTGGACCACGGCAATCATCGCGCTGATCCTCGTCACCAGTAGTTACTGGATTCCCCTGATGGCCTAAAAATGGCGCTTAACCGTTAAAGACTCTGGAGCCAACCATGCAGAAAATCATTCTTAGTATCGTATTCGCCATCGTCAGCTTCTCGGCCTGGGCCAAGCCACAAACCATCACGCTGGATCTGCCAACCATGAACTGTGCCATGTGCCCAATCACGGTCAAAAAAGCGCTGACCAAGGTAGAAGGAGTAACCAAAGCCGAAGTCAGCTATGAAAAAAAGCAAGCGGTGGTGAGCTTTGAAGATACCAAGACCAGCGCCGAAAAACTGATCGAAGCGACCACCAATGCCGGTTATCCCTCAACCATCGTTAGCGAAAAAAAACCATGACAGAAGTCATTCTGCAATCGGAACTGACTTGCCCCGAATGCGGCCATAAAAAGATCGAAACCATGCCGACAGATACTTGCCAATGGTTTTATGAATGCGAAGGTTGTCATACATTATTGAAGCCGAAGGCCGGTAATTGCTGTGTGTACTGTTCCTATGGATCGGTGCCATGTCCTCCGGTACAGCTCAACCCGAAGTCAAATGGTTGCTGCAATTCACCATGACAGGTCAACCCTTGAAAGTGCGCCATAGTGCATAAATGGCAGCCAAGCTCACACACCAGAATAAGCCAATGGCCAAAGCGGCGGGCCAGCTTTTAGGTAAATTAATGCTGCTTTTTTCGACCTGCGTTTGGAACTCATGCCATAAAGGCTCAGGGATTAACTTTACCGCCAGATAGATCCCAAAGGGCAAGAGTATGAGGTCATCCACATAGCCCAGAACGGGGATGAAGTCTGGGATCAGGTCGATGGGACTCAGCGCGTAGGCAACAACAATCACGACGAGGCATTTCGCTGCAATGGACGTTCTTGGATCACGGCCTGCCAAGTACAGGGCTTTAACCTGTTGCTTTATGTCTCGCGCAAAACATTTGAGCCGCTTATTCATTGCCCATCTGTTTCCTTGTCGAAAGACTCAAGGATCGGACAGCCCTCTTTGCTGGCACCGCAGAGATTGGTTAGAAGGCGCAGTTCGTCCCTTAACGTGGTTAATTCGGCCAAATGGTGCTCTATCTCGTCCAGTTTATGATGCGCCAGCTCTCGGACTTTAGGCTTCGCCTTTTGCGGATTTTCCCTGAACTTAAGCAACTGGGTTATCTCATCCAGACTGAAGCCCATCTTTTGAGCCCGCTTGATAAAGCGCAGGCGCGAAAGATCCTTGTCGCTGTAGAAGCGTACACCGCCATTGTTGCGCTGTACCTTGGGCATCAGTTTGATTTTCTCGTAATAGCGCAGGGTATCGGCACTAATAGCCAATGTTGTCACGACTTCGCCTATTCGCATCATGATTCAAAACCAGAAGTAGTATTCATTGAGCAGGTATACGCCGACCAACATCAGGGTGATACCGCCGATTATTTCAAAACCTCGACGCCAATGCCCAATGGTTTGCAAGTTTTCCAACCAACCGATGCTTACGGCGCCCACTGCGAGGGGGATCACCCGGCCAAGGGCAAACGCCAGCATCAGCAGGCCACCATAGACTACCGAACCAGTGGAGGCACTGACACCCAAGCCGACCCACAGCCCCGGTGAACACACGGGGCAGATTCCCACCGTAAAAGGCATTCCGAGCAAAAACGCCCCCCAGAGTGTGGCAGCGCGTTTTCCGCGCAGTGGCAACCAGGGCAATGGAATTCTTAGCCAACCCGTCCAGAGTAAACCTAGCAAGATCAGTAGAGGTCCAAGCAAAACGCCCCATTGACGGCTCAACAGGCTTTGAGCCCAGGCGCCACCCCAAGCGGCTCCAACGCCTAGCACCACATGAGTGAGGGTTAGCCCTGTGGCAAAGGCCACCCCGTAACTTACCGCTTCACGAAAAGCCCGTGCGCGTGTGACATAAGCCAAGACAACGGGAATGGAAGCGAAAGCGACAGGTGTGAAACTGAATAGGAAGCCGGCCAGCAAGGCTGCGCCCAGCCCTGCAAGACCACCCATCTGCATCCAGGTTGCAGTGTCCATCAACGTTGTTCCATGCGCTGATGGATGGCATGTCGCAACTTGGCCGCTGAGGGTAACGCTGGAAAAACCAGTTCACCATTGATGGCGATGGCCGGGGTACTCATAACACCCAATTCCACTGCGTAATCAATGTTCTCCACCACATTAACTTCGTGATACTGGATATTGGCCTCAGAAAACTCGGCAATCACCATTCTGGCCAGGTCTTTAGCCTTTTGACAACGGCCGCATCCTGAAGCTGTTAGCACCTCCACCAATAGGCGTTCGCTTTCAGTTTTTTTGCTCAATTACAGTCTCTCCAGCCACAGCGTGATCGGCAGCAAGGCGTAGGCAGCAAAGAGGGACAACAGCAGAATCGCCGAACTGCTCCATAACACCGCCTTTTGCCATCGCATGTGGTACTTGTCCGCCAGGGAGCACACCTTGATTCGATGCAATCGCCAGTAGCTAAATATCAATACCCCAGTGGTCAGAGAAAAAATTATGACCTTATGTTGCGAGAGTGTGGTCAACCAGGGCATGGCAGATACCATAGAGGCGACTGCACCGCCCATCCCTAGGGTCACCAGTGCAATGGGCAAGGCGCAGCAGGTAGTGCCGATCAGGGCAAGGCCGCTGAATAACGAGGTGCCGGTTTTCATCTGCTCCTTGTCCATAGAGATAAGTCCACTGGGAAGGTTCATTCATTTTTCGGCTTTAACGGTTGCGCCTGGAATTGACGCAAGGTAAAACCGGCATCGTTGATCAGGGTTTTGAGGGACGCTTCTGTCATCGGCTCCGGGGTATCCGCCTGGAAGATCACCAGACCATCGTTCAGCTTGATCTCGACGCTGGTCTTATCGACGCCATCCAGCGCCTTGATCTTCTTCTCGATGCCGTAGGCGCAATAAGGGCAGGCCAGGCCGTCCACACGTAGCATATAGCGCAACTCTGCCGACCAGGCAGGGAATGCCAGGGCTAACAGCATCAGTATCGATAACAGTCGTCGCATGTTGTTTACTCCTATAACTATAAGTGCCATTCCAGTTCAACCAGGGCGCGGTAATCGCCCTTTTCCTGATCTTTCGAAAGATCATAAAACAACGGTAATTGCACACCGGCCTTGATGGCAAAGTTACGGTAGGTCCACATCAAACCCGGTGACAGAAACCATTGATTACCACCTAGTTGTTTTTCGGCACTGCCCGTGCCTTGTGAAACACGTTCGATCAATTCACCATTGAGTTCCAGCATCCATACCCAATCGGGCTCATGATATTCAGTGGGTGAAAAACGAATACCACCCACCAGATCCACCAGCCAAACGTTGGGTCGCTCTGCACCGGTTGTCGCGTCCGCATTGAAACGGTGACGTACCGAGGCCCAGCGGTACCATTTTCGGCCTTCGTAGCCGTAGGTGAGTCCAACCAAATAATCATTGCCGTCTGGTTCGACGCCATGGAGACCTTCGCCATCATCCAATATTACCTTGCCAAGCACAGCCATGGACTCCTGAACCCCAAAGCTGTCGTGCCGCCAGAATCGGTACTTTGTGGATAAATTGGTGGAGCCCCGGTTATCGTCACCATCGCCACTACGTACATAGGGAATGCCAATACCGGCCACCCAATCTCCCGTGAGGCCGTATTTGAATTGCAACTCTGCTTCTGTCTCGGATTCGTCACCGGATTTTTCCCGATGTCCCCCAGCATGAATTTCTACACCGCCCTTAAAAAGGGTATGCGGCCCCAAGCCGAACACCGGGTCGTGGGCTGCGGCAGTTTCGGCTCCCAGAAACAGGATTGTGAGAACCGGGAGAAAGGCGTACTGAGCAATGTTTTTCATGATCGTCGCATATCATCTTGAACAATTGTTGTGAACTTTAAAAGCTTAATACTTGGAGTCAGCTCCAGGTCAAGTGTTCAAACTAATTTCTTGATACGTATCATCACAAACTGTCAACAGCCACCCCACCAGCCTGCTGCACATGATGTTCAGTAGCGGTACCGGCTCGGAAGTGATGAGTTGTATCACCGCACCGATGGTGGGCGGCATGTTGAGTGCTGTGTTGTTGACCCTGCTGGTCGTGTACTACCTGTGGCGCGGGTATTCGTTGAAAGGTTGATATCAACCTGGTAGCTCAATGGAGGAGAAGGGCAGCCCTTGGCTGGCAGGGGTCGTGTCGCCACGGAAAGCCGACAAACTAGCCACACGCTTGACTCTATAGCTACCATAGGGATTACAATCGAGACTAATTATCATTAGCAACAAGCCAAGTAGAGATCTCGTTAATGCAGGCACACTGGATATACCGTTTTATAAGCCCGAAGCTATGTGTTCTGAATGTCTCAGTACTGCTGCTGGGCTTATCGTGTTTGCTTCCAGCGACCAGTCAGGCGGAGATGAGTGATGATAGCTCGGCTCAGATGCGTCAATTGGCACAGCTGGCCGAATACATTGCTGTGGATTACGCGGAAGCCGTCAGGAATGGGCAGGTGGTTAATGACGGTGAATATCAGGAAATGCTGGAGTTCTCCCAGCTCATTGTGACGAATATTTCTGAGATTCAGGATAAATCAGCCGACGCTGGCGACCTGACAGATCAGGCAAAGGCTTTACAGGAAGCCATCCAGAACAAACAGGCTATTGAAACGATTCGGCAAATGAGCAGCAGCCTGCGGGGTACGTTGTTGGCACTGATGCCTCAGTCGTCCTTACCAGATCACCTGTTGCCCAAAGCGAGAGTCGAAGGGTTGTTTGAGAGCCAATGCGCTTCTTGCCATGGCGCAGCCGGTGGGGGCGATGGTGTGATGGCCGCACAGCTGGAGCCAGCTCCAACCGATTTCACCAGCAAAGAGCGAGCCTTGAATCGGTCTCTTCTGGGCCTGTACGACGCTATATCCAATGGCATAGACGATACCGCAATGCCGGCATTTACCCAATTGACGGAAGAGCAACGCTGGTCGCTGGCGTTCCATGTCGGCGGATTGGCATTTCAATCCGGCTCTGAGGATACAGGCGAGGCACCCAGTGTCACCTTGTCACAGATGGTAAACCACACGCCGGCGCAACTTGCTGCAGAACACCCGGATATGACGCAGAAGGGGATCGAACGGTTGCGCGCAAAGCCAGAACTGTTATTCCAGGAATCGACCAATCCTCTGAAAATCACCCGCGACCAACTGCTGCTAGCACAAGAGGCGCACCAGCGCGGCGATTATCAAACAGCACAAACATTGGCGGTCAGCGCTTATCTGGATGGCTTTGAATTGGTCGAAAACAGCCTGGATGCGCAGGATAAAGCACTCCGCCAGACGCTCGAGGCCGATATGATGGCGATAAGGCAATTATTGAAGCAGGCACAGCCCCCGGGCGAGGTGGAAAGCGCTGTGAGCCGGACGTTGGCAAGGTTAGATGATGCGGATCGATTGCTTTCGGAATCTACCTTGTCCAATGCGACCCTGTTCAGTGCCAGCTTGGTGATCCTGTTGCGGGAGGGGCTCGAAGCCCTGCTCGTGGTGATTGCCCTGGTTACTGTGCTGGTGCGAACCGGTCGGCGTGACGGACTTCGGTATGTACATTTGGGTTGGGTAACGGCATTGGTGGCCGGTGTTGCGACCTGGGCTGCCGCGCAGTCCCTGGTCAGTATCAGCGGTGCCAGTCGCGAAGTCATGGAAGGTGTTGCGGCCCTATTGGCGGCGGTCGTGTTGCTCTATGTCGGCATCTGGATGCACAGTAAAACCCATGCTACCCAGTGGCAGGCCTATATCCAGCAGCACATCAACTCCCACCTGACTGCGGGTACCCTGTGGGGCCTTGCGCTGCTGGCATTTATTGCGGTTTATCGTGAAGTCTTTGAAACGGTCTTGTTTTATCAGGCGCTGCTGACCCAGGCTGCAGCCGCTCAATATTCATCCGTATTCAGCGGCTTTGTAGCCGGTACTTCTTTCTTGGCGGTATTGGCCTGGTTGCTGGTGCGTTATTCAGTGAAATTACCCATTGCCAGATTCTTTTCCGTCACCACCTACCTGTTGCTGGCCCTGGCGTTTATCCTCATGGGTAAGGCGATGTCGGCACTTCAGGAAGCGGATTTTATCGGTATTACCCCATTGCCTGTCAGTTTTGAATTCGATTGGGTCGGCGTCAAATCCACCTGGCAGGGGATCCTGGCGCAATTGTCGGTACTGGTGGTTTTCCTGGTCTTTCTGGGGCTGGCGAGAAGGCAGCGGAAAAATGCTCCTGTTGCAGAACGTCTAGGAGAGTTTTTGGAACCGGGTGTCAGACACTCGAAACCGGAGTAGCCGACAAATTCCGCAATATGCCGCACTGCTCCACTGTCCGACGGTTTGAGCAGCTGCGGCGCAGCATTCGCAGTTGCTCGTTCAGTTTAGTGAGTTCCTGAATACGCGCCTCCACCTGCTCGATATGCCTATCCATCATCCGATTCACATCATCACATTGCGCACCGGGCGAACGGTTTAATGCCAACAGCTGCCGGATCTCCGGCAAACTGAGATCCAGGCTGCGGCAGTGCTTGATGAACAGCAATTGCTCAACGGCCGCTTCATCATACAGACGAAAATTGCCTTCACTGCGTTCCACGGAGGCAATCAATTGTTCCTTTTCATAATGGCGGATGGTTTGCACGGAGCAGCCAGCCACTTTCGACAGTTCGCCGATTTTCATCATCTCTCAATATTCCGATTGACTCTATAGTTGTTATAGAGTTTAAGCTGCACTTCGTGAATAGTACAAGGGCTTTTTATGACAAACACATGCCGCGACAATTGTCATAGTGACGCGATGAAGAACACTCCCCAGACTGCCGAAGTGCACGATGCTTCTCATGGCGGCTTTGTCAGTGAGTATTATGTCCCCAAGATGGACTGCCCTTCAGAAGAAGGCATGATCCGTATGGCGTTGGACAGTGTGGAACCTAAAGTCGCATTGGAATTCGATACCCCCAAGAGAAAGGTGCGGGTCTTTCATGGGGACAACGCTGACGCCATTGAGGAGCGAATGCGCGCACTCGGCTTGGGTGCGACGTTGGAAAGCACAACGCCTGTCGCCAGAGATGACCTCGCCCGAGCACAGGCGTCCGCAAAACAGGAGGCACAAACAGAAGCTCGCATTCTCAAGTGGCTACTTGCCATCAACGGCATCATGTTTGTCATTGAAATCACTGTCGGTTGGTGGGCGCAATCCACTGGCTTGATCGCGGATTCCTTGGACATGTTCGCCGATGCCGCCGTCTACGGCGTGGCGCTGTATGCCGTAGGGCACAGTGTGCGGATGAAGCTGCGCGCAGCCCATTTTTCCGGTTGGCTTCAGATCTTTCTCGCCGTCGGTGCTTTGGGTGAAGTGGTAAGGCGGCTATTGTTCGGAAGTGAGCCTATTTCCAGTCTGATGATGGGCTTCGGGCTCGTAGCCCTGGTGGCGAATGTGGTGTGTCTGGTGTTGATCGCCAAAAGCCGGGATAGTGGCGCACATATGAAAGCCAGCTGGATTTTCTCCGCCAATGATGTGATCGCCAATCTAGGTGTCATCCTTGCCGGTGGATTGGTGGCCTGGACGGGCTCACGTTATCCAGATTTGGTGATTGGCCTTATCATCGGTTTGATTGTGTTAAATGGTGCGCGCCGTATTTTGCAGCTAAAGTTCTGATTGAGGAAATGCGATGAAGAGTTCCCGGCCCACCTATATTCCTGCCTTGAAGTATCGTGCCCTAACCCGTTATTACGACTGGGTGGTTTCCTTGACTACACGAGAACAAATCTTTAAAACTGCGTTGGTCAACCAAGCTGCTCCGTTAGCAGGACAGCACTTACTCGATGTGGGCTGCGGCACGGGAACCCTGACTCAAATGTTTGCCGAAAGAGAACCATCGCTGACTATTACTGGTCTGGATGCAGACTCTGGAGCACTCGAACTAGCCAAAACCAAGTTTGCTTCAATGGATCAGCGTGTGAGTTTGTGGCAGGGTTTCGCACAAGATATGCCCTTCGAAACAGCGACTTTTGACGTTGCAGTGTCGAGCTTGTTTTTTCACCACTTGACACGACTGCAGAAGCTCGATGTCTTAAAACAAATCCATAGGGTCCTTAAACCAGGTGGGAGATTACACATTGCTGATTGGGGAAAGCCTTCGTCATCGATTCAACGAATGCTATTTCTGCTGGTTCAGTGCCTTGATGGTTTTGAAACCACACGAGACAATGTCAAGGGTGTGTTACCCATTTTGATAGAGGAAGCGGGCTTTGTTGTGGTTGATAGTAAAGATTGTGTAGCAACGCCTTTAGGTACTATCCAGTTCATTCAGGCGAAAGCACATTTAACATGAATAAGCATTTTAACAGTGGGTTTTCAGATACTCGCCATGTCAGGTTAGTTCGGCTGATGCAGGATTTTGATCTCGCCTTAACCAAAGATGCTAACATCTTCCATCTATTCCATTGTCATTGGGTTTATATTCGGTTTATGAGTCGAAAAGCACTGTCTTATCTGCTGTTAGTCTTGATTGCATTGCAATCAGTGACAGCTATGGCAGATGTGCATCCCGTTGATTATTCAGACTCCGCCCCGTTTTCCTCTGATTTCACCGATGGCTCATCATCGGGAATACTGGATAGCTCGATCGCTGATCCCGCAGAGCAAAATACCGCGCCTGACGACCTGTTTCATTGTCATCACCATGGCTGCCATTGCCATGTCTATTTATCCGGCAACCTGACTCACTCAAACTTTTTGCACAAACTTTCGTTGCACAACGACTATCATGCCATCATCCCCGAGGCCCCATCCTCGTCGCTGTACCGCCCTCCAATCGCCTGATTTTACCGATTAAGTTTTTTCTGTGTTGCCGTTATCGCTGCAATGCGCGGTTTGAATTATCTTAAATAAGTAGGATCTACCACATGTTACCAATACGTTCTGCGCCTGGTTCTGGCGCATGGGAGCGGCGGAATATCAGAAACCGCTGCATTCTGTTCAGTTTACTATTTTTTATTTTTTCTTCGGGGCTTAATGCGGCTCCTGGTGACCTAACAATCACGCTGACCAATGCAGTGCAGCGTTCCTTGTCGCAAAACCCTTCTCTAAACATTTTTCCCTACCGCTATGCCGCCCTTCAAGGTCAGGCAGAAACGGCCCGGTTACGGCCGGCGTATGAGCTGGGTTTTGATGCTGAAAATGTTGGTGGCACTGGGGATTTCAGCGGCGCAGATAGTGCTGAGCTAACCATTGCGCTGTCTTCAGTCATCGAAATGGGGGATAAGCGCGCGGCACGGCAAGGCGTGGTATCCCACAGTCGGTCGGTGCTCAATGCCAGCCGACAGGTGGAATCCCTGGCCTTATTGGGCGAAGTCACCCGTCGCTATGTCGATGTGCTGGCCGCACAGGAGCAGGTCACCCTGGCTGCTGAGGCCGCTCAATTGGCAAACGAGAGCTTACACATTGTGAAAAAGCGGGCTACGGCGGGGGCGACACCCGAGGCGGAGGTCAAACGGGCACAGGCTGCTGCCGAGCAAGCCAAGCTCGCTTTGCTTTCGGAGCAGCAACGGCTCGCTTATTTGAAAGTGTCGTTGTCTGCATTGTGGGGGGTAACCTCGCCGGACTTTAACAAGGTGGAAGGTGATCTATTCCAGTTTGGCGAGGACGTGGCATTCGACATGTTGTACGCCAAAGTTGAAAAAAATCCTGCGATAGAAATATTCGCAGCAGAGTCCCGCCTCAAAGAAGCGGAAATACGCCTTGCTCAAACCCAATCCAGTGCCGATATCAGCTGGTCGGTGGGTGTTCGTCGCTTGCAGGAAACCGATGATACCGCGTTGGTAGCGGGTTTCAGCATGCCGTTGTTTTCCGGTAAGCGAAATGCTGGCGCCGTTTCGATCGCGCTGGCCGAGAAAAATCAGGTGTTGGCAGAGCGCGACGTAATGCTGCTGGATTTACACACCCAGCTGTTCCGCGCCTATCACAACCGCAAACAAGCCATTGTCGCGGTAGAGACACTGCACACTGCCATCATTCCCGCCCTTGAGCAGGCCCTGATAGACACTCAGGCGGCCTATCAACGCGGTCGCTACGGGTATCTCGACTATGTCAGCGCGCGGCAGGAATTATTGAGCGCCAGGCGCACCCAGATCGAAGCGGCCGCAGCCGCCTTAACCTATGGCGCAGAAATTGAGCAGCTAACAGCAGAGCCCCTGGCCTTGACTCTGTATGGCGAAGACGACACATTTTCAGGATCAGAACAATGAAATCAAAAAACCACGTTAACAAATCTATCATCCATCTTCTGTTCAGTTGCTTCGCGATTGCGCTGCTATCCGGGCAAGCGCTTGCCGAAACAGGTCATGGGGAGGAAGCAGAGCACGGCGAAGAAGGTCATATTGAACTGACCCAGGAGCAGATCCAACATTCAGGCATTACCCTGGTAACCGCGACTTCGGGCACCATCCGCGATGTTTTGCCAGTATATGGCGTCGTCGCCACCAACGCAGAGCGTGTACAGTCGGTAACGGCACGCTTCGACGGCGTTATTCGGGAAGTTAAAAAAAGTGTTGGTGATCCGGTTCGCAAAGGCGAAACCCTGGTGACTGTGGAAGCGAATGAAAGTCTGAAAACCTATTCGATAGTTTCAGCGCTCAATGGTGTTATTACGCAACGTAACGCTAACCCTGGTGAGCAGACTACCGATACTCCCTTGTTGGTGGTACAGGATTTCTCAACGGTTTGGGTGGAACTGTCGATTTTTCCTAAAGATGTTGCTCAGGTTGAATTAGGCCAGCAGGTTCGCGTTCTCAGTCTCGATTCAACCCAAATTACCGAGGGGAAAATCATCTATATTGCGCCACTTAGCCAGGATGGCAATCAGGCCATTACGGCTCGCGCTTTGATCGAAAACCCAAACGGCGCCTGGAAACCCGGACTCTTTGTCAAAGCGCAAATCACCCGCGCCGAAATAGCCGCTCCAATGGTGATCCGCAACGAAGCCTTGCAAATCGTCGAGGATAACCCTGTCGTTTTTGTTCGGGGTGAGGAAGGTTTTGAACCACGTACAGTGACTTTGGGGCGAACCGACGGTGAGCTAACCGAAGTGGTGGCAGGTCTGTCCGCAGATGAAGTGTATGTCAGCAAAAACAGCTTTATTCTGAAATCGGAGCTGGGCAAGGAGGATGCTGAACATGGACACTAAAACAGTATTCTTGGCACGCTTTACGACGCCGAACCACCTGCACGGCTTTAACCGGTCATATGAACCCACAATAGGAGTTCACCATGATCGATAAACTCATTCAATTTTCCATCGCGCGCCGCTGGCTGGTGATGTTTCTGGTGCTGGTAACTGGCGCCCTGGGTGTCTGGAGCTACCAGCACCTGCCCATTGACGCGGTACCCGATATCACCAACGTCCAAGTGCAAATCAATACCGAAGCTCCCGGTTATTCACCGCTGGAAGTGGAGCAACGCATTACCTACCTGGTGGAACTGGCGATCACGGGGTTACCCTATGTGGAGAGCACCCGTTCGCTATCACGCTACGCCCTGTCTCAGGTGACCGTGGTATTTGAAAAAGGCACGGACATCTATTTTGCCCGTAACCTCATCAACGAGCGATTGCAGCAGGCGAAAAGCGAGATGCCTTCCGGGATTGAGCCGGTAATGGGGCCTGTTGCCACAGGCCTTGGTGAAATCTTTCACTATGCGGTGCATGCAAAACCGGGCGCCTTGCAAGAAAACGGTGAGCTCTATGATGCAACGGCCTTACGCACCTTGCAGGATTGGGTGATCCGTCCCCAGTTGCGTCTGGTTCCTGGCGTCACCGAAGTCAATACCATTGGCGGTTTCGAAAAGCAGTTCCACATTACCCCTGAGCCTGCAAAGCTGCTGGCCTACCAGCTCAGCTTCGACGATCTGGTGGCGGCATTGGAGAAAAACAACGCCAACATCGGTGCCGGATATATCGAAAAAAATGGCGAACAATACCTGATTCGTGCCCCCGGACAGGTAGCTGACATCCCGGCGATCGAAAAAATCATCGTCGCCCGTCGTGACGGCCTACCCATAACCGTGGCTGATGTCGCCGAGGTTGGATTTGGTAAGGAACTTCGCACCGGTGCTGCGACACTCGACGGTGAGGAGACAGTACTGGGTACCGCCGTTATGCTGCTGGGCGGCAACAGCCGGACGGTTTCCCAGGCGGTGTCGGCCAAGTTACTGGAGATCAATAAAACGCTGCCTGAAGGCGTGATTGCCGAGCCGGTTTATAACCGTACGGTGCTGGTCGATAAAACCATTGCCACGGTACAAGCCAACCTGGCCGAAGGCGCGATATTGGTTGTTGTCGTGCTCCTGGTCATGCTGGGCAATGTCCGGGCGGCCTTGCTCACCGCAATGGTGATCCCTTTATCCATGTTAATGTTGATGACAGGCATGGTGCAAACCAAGGTCAGCGCCAATCTGATGAGTTTGGGCGCACTCGATTTTGGTTTGATTGTGGATGGCGCGGTGATCATTGTCGAAAACTGCATTTTGCGCCTGGCCGGGCGGCAACACCATCTTGGGCGCACCTTAAAACTGGACGAACGATTTCAAACGGTGTTTTCGGCCACCCGCGAGGTATTTACACCGAGTTTGATCAGTGTATTGGTAGTGATTCTGGTGAACTTACCCATCCTGGCGTTAACCGGCGTGGAAGGCAAAATGTTTACGCCCATGGCCATGGCGGTAATCATGGCCTTGCTGTCTGCACTGGTGCTGTCACTCACCTTCGTCCCTGCCGCCGTGGCGCTGTTTATGACGGGCCATATTGAGGAAAAAGACAATTTTATTGTTCGCCACTCCAAGCGGTTTTACGCCCCGGTTTTGGCGTGGACACTCAGGTTTCGCGTTCTCGTATTGTCTGCGGCCCTGATCTTTGTGGTTTTGGTCGGCGCACTGGCCACACGGATGGGTACGGAATTTATCCCGAACCTGGATGAGGGCGATATTGCCATCCAGGCGCTACGGATACCGGGTACCAGTCTCACTCAATCCCTGGATATGCAGTTTCAATTGGAAAAAGCGGTGCTGGAGATCCCTGAAGTTAAAACCTACTTCTCGCGCGTCGGCACGGCCGAAGTCGCCAGCGATCCCATGGGGCCGAACATTTCCGATGGTTATGTCATGCTCAAGGATCACAGTGAATGGCCTGACCCTGACAAAACCAAAGTGCAGTTGCTGGAGGAAATCGGTGAGAAGTTATCATTATTGCCGGGTAATGCCTTCGAGATCAGTCAGCCGATCCAGCTGCGTTTTAACGAGTTAATATCGGGTGTGCGATCCGATCTCGGGATCAAGGTGTTTGGCGACGATTTGACGCAACTGCTGAAATCTGGCGGCGAAATCGCGTCGGTATTGAACGGTATCGAGGGCGCCGAAGGGGTTAAGGTCGAGCAGGTGTCTGGATTACCTATTCTATCCATTAATGCCGACCGTTCAGCCCTGTATCGTTATGGTTTGAATGTCGCCGATGTACAGGACGTGGTCGCCGCCGCCACGGGTGGTGAGGAAGCCGGCCTGATCTTTGAGGGCGATCAGCGTTTCTCGATAGTGGTGCGGGTAGCCGAGCGCGTCAGGGGTGACTTGCGCGCGTTGGAGCGTTTGCCGATACCGCTGCCAGACGGCGGATACGTGCCACTACGGGAAGTGGCGAGTCTCACCCTGGCGCCTGGACCTAATCAGATCTCTCGTGAAAACGGCAAGCGGCGACTGGTGGTCAGCGCCAATGTTCGCGGTCGCGATTTGGGTGGCTTTGTGGCTGAAGTTCAAGGCAAAGTGGCGCAACAAGTGAAATTGCCACCTGGTTATTGGCTGGAATACGGCGGCACGTTTGAGCAACTGCAATCAGCCTCTCAGCGTTTAAGCCTGTTAGTCCCCGTCACTTTGGTGATGATTTTTGCACTGTTGATGATGACCTTTGGCTCAGCAAAAGATGCGGCATTGGTCTTCAGTGGCGTACCGCTGGCGCTGACCGGTGGCGTTATCGCCTTGTGGTTACGGGACATCCCGCTCTCAATTACCGCCGGCGTTGGGTTCATTACCTTATGCGGGGTTTCTGTACTGACGGGGGTCATGATGGTGTCGGCCTTTCGGGATGAACTCAATCGTGGTGAATCCGTCGAGCAGGCGATTCTGGGCGGCGCCACGTTGAGATTGCGGCCGATATTGATGGTCGCTCTGGTGGCCGCATTAGGCTTTCTGCCGATGGCACTTAATACCAGCACCGGAGCCGAGGTCCAGAGGCCACTGGCCACGGTGGTTATCGGCGGCATTATCTCTTCCACGTTACTCACGCTATTGGTGCTCCCCGGCCTGTATCGACTGGCTTGGCGAAGGCCAAAAGCGATTGATAACAATGGCGAAGCGATCGCTGAGTAATACCCGCTGGATCGCGGCAAGTATTCCCTTGTCGCGATCCATCTAACAGCAATAGCGAATTTTTTTGGAGTATTCACATGAAACAAGTTACGGCCTTTATCCACCACGTTCGATCCGCCGATGTCATCGATGCATTGCGTGACGCAGGCTACAAAAACCTATCAATACTCGATATCAAAGGGTCCTTGAAGCCTTTAGGGGAACGGGAACTGGCGTATTCAGCCGAAGCTGGCGTGGTTATCTCAGAAGTCCAATTGTCTCTGGTATGTGAAGACAATCAGGTGGATGAGGTGACCTCGATCATTCGAAAAACCGGGAAAATCGGACCTGACATATCCGGCTGAGTCTATGTCAGCCCAATCGAACAAGCCCTGCCCATCGGCGGCACTGAGGATCATTAATCGTTTAGATACCCAACGCCAAGCCAATCATCGACTGGAGAAATAACGTATGCATCAACATTCGCACGATGATAGCTCCAAGCGAATGGGCTTGGCTTTTTGGTTAAACCTGATTTTTACCGTTATCGAATTCGTTGGTGGCTGGTTGACCAATAGCACCGCCATCATGGCCGATGCCGTCCATGACCTGGGCGACAGCCTCTCCATTGGCAGCGCCTGGCTGTTGAACCGCCTGGGCCGGAAATCCGCCAATCCTGAGTACACCTACGGCTATCGGCGGTTGTCGCTGTTCGGTGCCCTGATTAATGGTCTAGTGTTAATCGCGGGATCGGTCTGGGTACTGGTCACGGCCATTCCCCGCTTGGCAGACCCCGTCATGCCACATACCGAAGGCATGTTGGCCCTTGTCGTGCTGGGCGTGACGGTGAATGGCTACGCCGCCTATCGCCTTAGCCAGGGAAAAACCTTGAACGAAAAAGTACTCAACTGGCATTTGCTGGAAGACGTGCTGGGTTGGGTGGCTGTGCTGATTGTGGCGACGGTCATGCAAATCATTGACTGGCCCATTCTCGACCCACTGCTGTCGATCGGCTTCACCTTGTTTATTCTGATCAATGTACTGCGTAACCTGTGGGTAACAGGGCGGTTGTTTTTTCAGGCAGTGCCGGATCCAGATTTGCTGACGTGCGTCCGCGAGTCCTTGATGTCACTCAAGGAAATCGACGACGTACACCATTTGCATCTTTGGTCGCTCGATGGTGAGCATCATGTATTGACCGCTCATGTCAGAGTTGAGCCCCTTAAGGATATTACAGAATATTCACGCTTGAAAGCGACGATTAACTCGGCGCTCGCGTCTCAGGATCTGGCACATACGACGATTGAAATCGAGTTGAATGAAGAACCCTGTCGGGATGAATAATGCTCAGGGTTGTAGTGAGCAGGCACACGCTAAAGAGGGGGCGCAATGCAAATTCTGATGACCTTCGGTCTATTTGTTATCACTGCCATCGCGGAAATTGTTGGCTGTTATCTGCCTTATCTATGGTTGAAAAAATCTGCTTCTGCCTGGGTTCTGTTGCCAGCGGCAGCAAGTCTGGTGCTGTTTGCATGGCTGTTGACGCTGCACCCAACGTCCGCCGGGCGTGTCTACGCTGCGTATGGCGGGGTCTATGTTAGTGTGGCTTTGCTATGGCTATGGGTGGTGGATGGTGTTCGGCCAACTCTTACAGACATAGTGGGCGTTGGAGTATGCCTGGTGGGTATGACCATCATCATCGTCGGGTCGCGGTATACATGAGCTGGGTCTGGAAATATACTCTTTCGATCATTTGATAGCTGAATGTGAACCCTGACTCGTTTGGCTCTCGTCCTTGTAGGCTGGAGCCCTCGGATAAAAAGTCAGAAATATTTTCAAGAAATTTCTGAGCATGGTATTTTTCATGGTATTATCGATTCAAAGTAAAATAAGCTATTGAAAATAAAAGATAAAAAGTGCTTATTTACAATCGAGTGGGAGTGACCTGGTTTTCTAAGTTATTGAAAAATGAAAATTATCCTGATCTGGCTGATGATATGGTCCGCCGCATTGATGGTATCTTTGATGGTGTTCTCGTCGCGCTCTGAAGCAGTTGCCAGCAGTACCCAAGATAGCGTGGCTGTCGTCGTCATGGATTCATCTGTCGAAACTCGGCTATCGCCTCTCCACCAGGCATGGCGTGCTTTAGATCTCTAAACGCGCCAAATGTTTCCATTTATTGGCGCGAATAAATGCTAGAATCGCGCCATGAAGTGGATATGGCAACAGGCCGACTGGCCGGTTTTTCGTTTTGACAATCGCGCGCTTAGTGATCGGGAACTTGAATTTCGCCTTAACTCAGAGCGTCTGGCTGGCAGTTTTGATGCGCTGCCTTCGGCGTCCCGAGAAGATGCCACGGTCGACTTGATGCTTTCCGAGGCGATAAAGACCAGCGCCATCGAGGGCGAGAATCTGGACAGAGCATCGGTCAGGTCTTCTCTGCTCTCATTAATCTCATCGGATACGCTACCGGACAAGTCCGACCTGAAAGCTGCCGGGGCTGCATTGTTGCTGGTTGACGTTCGCAAGAACTGGCAAACACCTCTCACGCATGAACTCCTGGGAAAGTGGCAGTCTATGGCTGTTCCGGAGCAGCGCTATACGTTCATTCAACGCGGTGCATACCGCAATGATCCTTCGCCAATGCAGATAGTGAGCGGACCTTACGGGCGCGAAAAGATTCACTATCAGGCGCCGCCAGCGACTCAGGTGCCTGATGAAATGGCGAGGCTTATCGACTGGTACAACCAGGGCAGTCCATTGAGCAAGGATGAGCCAATACCCGGGATCGCCAGAGCCGGTATTGCCCACCTGTGGTTCGAGGTGATTCACCCTTTCGACGATGGTAATGGCCGAGTCGGCAGGGCAATCGCCGACCATGCGCTTTCCCAGTCTCTGGGCTATCCCACGACGGCCTGTCTTGCCACGGCGATAGAAGGGAACAAGAAAACCTATTACCTGCAATTGGAAAAAGCGAGTCGTGGGAGCCTGAATGTTGACGCATGGCTGGATTACTTTGCAGACACAATTATCAAGGCGCAGGAAATTGCGAGGGAAGAAGTAGACTTTGTACTGGCCAAGACACGATTCTACGAAGCCTATGGTGGCACGCTAAACGACCGGCAGGCCAGAATGGTGTCGCGGGTATTTGCTGAGGGCCGAAAGGGCTTTGACGGAGGAATAACAACGAAAAAGTACGAAGCGATTACCGGGTGTCCGAATCGAACGGCCAGCCGTGATCTTTCTGACCTGGTTGCCAAGGGCATCATTAAGCCTTTGCCGGGTGGTGGCCGAACAAGCCGATATGAGTTGACGATTGTTGAACCTCTTCTGTCTGGGTTGACGAAGAAATAATTCTCATCACGCTGGAGAACGATTTTTCTGCGCTGGCCTGAACCATTTGGATGGAAACCCATTTAGTCTTATGAGCTACGATACACTCGAAGAAAAACTGGCGTACATCGATGCAGAGTCCCTGCGGCGTTTTCTGTTGGACCTCTACTGCCGATATCCGGAGTTGCATGACAAGATTGAAGCATTGACATTGGCCAATGATCCGGTTGCTTTGTCCAAAGTTTTGTCCAAGCGTATCGCATCGCTTAAGCGAGGGCACAGGCTTATCGATTATCGGGGGAGTCTCCATTTTGCACGCGAACTGGAAGCGATCCTCGCCGACATTGAAAATGGACTCCTGGAGCGCTCATCGGAACATGCGTTTGATTTGGTCGACCGATTCCTGGCGACAGCAGAGTCGGTGCTCAATCGTGTCGATGATTCTGGCGGGGAGGTGGGCGAGGTATACCGTCAAGCCGTACTGTTGTGGTTGAGGGCGGCTAAAGCCTGGCGGGATGCCAAAGTCGACTGGCTTGAGCGGATATATCAACTGTCCCAGCAGAATGATTATGGTGTGCTCGATCCGCTGTTGCCAAATGCCAACCTGCTGTTGGCGCCGGATCAGGTGAAGCAACTTGCATGGCGTTACGAAAACATGTTGCGCAAGGCACTGGATGCTCCCGAACAAGAAGACAAGCTCAATTTCGCGTCCCTGCGTTTCGGCGTGGCGTTAGGACAGATAGGCGATGCCTTGCGAGACCCTACCTTGTACGAGCGATCAGTATTGATTCGTTCGCCACAGCCAAACAATCTGCAAATGAAATCTATTTGTGAAAGATACTTACAGTATGAGCAGCCCGAGATGGCAATGCGTTACCTGGGTCAGGCATGGGAGGACCGTTTTGAGCGTGATCGTCTGGAATTGCTGGATCAGGTCTTTATAAAAACGGGCGACCGGGAACAGCTTAAAGCGATTCGTTTTCGGCTGTTTCAGAGCGAGCAGAGCTACGCCAGGCTGACGCGATATCTGGACGTCCTAGACGAGGAGGAGAAAGCGAGGGCCTGTCGCGCAGCAATCGAGCAGGCCGAAAAGGGTGGCGATATCCTGCTCAGCGCAGATCTGTTATTGAATCTGAGCCATACGGATCGAGCTCAGGTCCTGATCTTAACCCGGCACCAGGAGTTGGCGGCGAGTTCTTATGACAGTCTGCTGAGAAATCTGGCCAAGGCCTTTGAAAAAGCGGATTGCAACCTGGCGGCCACGGCGTGCTACCGCGTCTTGTTGCTGGCTATCCTTGCTCCGGCGCGCAGCAAGGCTTACGACCATGGTGCACGTTACTACAAGAAGCTCGAAGCGCTGGCGAAGCGGATCGAGGTCTTCGAACCACTACCAACACATGACGCATTCATGCAGCAATTGCGCTTGTCGCATGGGCGAAAAAAAAGCTTTTGGGCGCGATTGGAATCATGATGTGCCAAACCCTGTCGCCTGGGTCGTTTCTCGCCATTCCCGGTAAGTATCGGCAGCATTTTCTGCACATGGTCTTTTCCATGGTTTTACCAATGGGCGGGGAAGTCAGCCATCGACCCTGAGAGATCAGAGTCACCTGCTTACAATCGAGTGGGAGCCGTCAGGACGTTTGGTGTCAGCTACCTCGAGCAGCCAGGCGAGAATATCCTGTTGAAAGAGTTGGCTATTTCGCTATGCCCGAGTGGTGCCTGCCGCTTCGGGTGCAGTTTTGTCGTGTCGGGCAGACACGCCTGATGGGAACGAGCATATCTTGTAAAAGCACATTCAGTCGTCCCTCCGACACAGTTGACTGTATTGTTACAGTAGGGTAGGCTTGGCGCAAACACTGTAACAATACAGTCATGGAGGTAATAATGATTGCCCAGGCCGAGCAACTGCTGCATCGGGGTTCCAGCGTCACCAGCGCCCTGCTGCCTGCGATTTTTGCTATTTTCAGCCAGTGGCGCCTGACGGGTGCACAGCAGATGACCCTGTTGGGGCTCAGCAACGAAAAGACGTTGTATAACTGGAAGAGCAGGCCGGAGAAGGCAAAGTTGACCAGGGATCTGCTGGAAAGGACCAGTTATATCCTTGGTATCTACAAATCCCTGCAAATCCTGTTGCCGGACCCGACACAAGCCGACCAGTGGCTGGCTACCCCCAACGATAACCCCCTGTTCAATGGCACGGCCCCGCTGGACCGGTTGCTGGCTGGGCAAGTGGTGGATCTGGCTGTGGTCAGAAATTTCCTTGATGCCGAGCGTGGTAGCTTGTGATTGAACTCGACAGCCTGCCGGCTAGCACCGTCAATGCGCCGGTCTATCGGGCCATTTTGGCGCGCTATCCGCAGATCAGCCTGTTTGAGCGAGTCTCCAGCGCCCAGGACTGGGAAGTGCTTTATGCCGT
Source organism: Pseudomonadota bacterium (assembly GCA_047947185.1). GTDB lineage: Bacteria > Pseudomonadota > Gammaproteobacteria > Pseudomonadales > Azotimanducaceae > JANQJA01. Next base: position 2,293,939 of record CP170502.1, on the reverse strand, counting down.
GGAGTCACTGACCAATCCCCGATTGCGGGACGAGGTGGGTGATATTCGTCTGGTACCCCTGGAAGACCGGGTGTATGGCGATGGCGCTTCCTGGATCATGGCAGCCTTCACACACCCGCCGGTAGATGGACGGGGTGGCCGCTTCAACCGGGATTTTGGTATTTACTATTGCACCCTGGATGAATCGGTTGCCGTGGCCGAGTCATCTTTCCACAGGGCGCGATTCCTGCGTGAATCCAGAATCGACAGGGCTACCCTGGAGATGCGCGTCATCCGCGCGCACCTGGGACCAACAACCCTGCAGGATGTGAGGCACCTGGTTGGTGATGCCATCTACGACCTCGATGATTATCGCGAAGCGCAGCGCCTTGGCGACGCCTTGCGGGCTGCAAACAGCTTCGGCATTCACTATCAAAGCGTGAGAGCGGAAGGTGAGTGTTTTGGGGTAATGCGTTCCAGGGCACTGTCGGACGCCATCCACTTTCGATATCTACGCTACCACTACGAGCAGGGTTCAATTGTTCGTGTGGAATCCCTGAATGGTGGTGCCAGAAGGTAATGACAATCTAGGGTGAACTGCCGTGGATCTTCGCCCACTCCCGGGCATTTACATCGTCCTGGATACCGAAATCACCGGGCGGCCTGATGAACAGGGTTCGTGGGACATCGTGACACCCGGAGTTTCCCTGTTGAGGCACCGGGAGTATCGTCATTCGCAACGCGAGCTTTGACTGGCCGCTCCTGGTTGATCATGTGGTGCGTCCTGGACGGGTGATGCCGACGATAAAAGCGTGTTTTGCAGCCAGAAAACAGTCAAAGCCCGGGCACAGGTGATAAACCTGCCGGGCAGTCACGGGGGCCTGTCGTTGGATACACTGACGGAAGCGTTAGGCCTTGGAGACCTCCGGGTCGATGCGGGCGGATTACATGCCACGTGTCTCATCACGAGGATCTGCTCGGTAAACGGGCAGGCAACCCAGGTGCACTGCCTTCTTTCAGGTGGGAAACGGATTTTTGGTGTCGCCCTGTGTTTCGGTTTTTTCAGGAAGCCCCCTGGCAAGGTACTGTGCCAGGCTGATGGGTGGTCTGCCGAGAATGTTGGCAACGGCCGGGTGAACCTCACGGGCCAGTCCTTCTTCGAATGCGCGATTGAACTGCAGCAGAATATTGATGTGCCATTCCGGCTGGCCGGAAGCCCGCTGTCTTTTCTCGACCTCTTCCAGTGCCTGCGCCTCAAAGCGGACGGATAGGCCGAGGACGGTGCTCATTGTCGCGGCTATCGCGTCATAGGTCAGTGATTCTCCAGAGGTGAGCGGCAGCGTCTCACCCAGGGCGAGGTCAGGGTTACGCAGCAGGGCCGCTGCAACCCCGGCAATATCATGGGCATCCACCATTGCTATCGAGCCGGTCTTTACTGCACTTTTCAGAATTCCTGTTTTCCGGATTTCCGCTAGTTGGAAGCTCAGGTTCTGCATAAAGAAATAGGGATGCAGGCAGGTATAGGGAAGGCCTGATTTGGCCAAATAGGTTTCTGTCTCCGCATGCCAGCGTCCACTGTCTACAAAAGAGCCAGGCCAGGTCGCAAGCCCGGACAGTTTGACCACCCGACTGCCGTTAGTTCTGGCGGCATCAATGACCGCATTCTGCTGGATGACCTGATTGGGATGCACTGGGCTGCAAAGGAAGACGCCGCTCACCTGCTGCATGGCCGCGCGAAGGGTAGCCGGTTGTTCAAGGTCACCGGCGAAAACATCAACGGAATCGTGAAAGTTTGCCGTGGCTTTGCTGCTGTCGCGCACAAAAACCCGTGGGCGCTCACCGGCCGCCACCAGAGCTTCGACAACAAGACGGCCCACGCGACCATTTGCACCAGTAATCAGCAACATGGCCAATCTTCTCCCAGGTAAGTTGGGATCCCCTTCTGAACACCGGATGAGTGGTGGCGCGAGGAGCTTTGACCAAGAATAACAGCGAGACCATTATCGGTCATGTACCCCGACACTTGAGAAACGCCGCTTCAGCACCGTCCCTCAGTCAAAGTCACACACACAAAGCCGTCTCAACAGGCTGTGGGAGATTGCCCGAAAAATCTGTGGCACGAGACGGGCAGCTTGTGAGCAAGACAAAGGTGTGTGGCTTTTAGAGGGCTGCCTGACGGGCTCTGAGGGGCTGGCACCAGGCCAGGCCCGACTCACAAGCTGGTGGGTAAATGCCGGTTACTTTGCCGGTGTGAGTTTCAACAATCGGCCCTGACTGTCCCTGCGCTCGTCTTCAAGCACCCAGAGGGCGCCATCGGGTCCTTCGGTGATGCTTCGAATTCGGGCGCCCATGTCATAACGCGCCACTTCTCGCGCTGCTTCGCCCTTGACCTCAATTCTTACGATAGCCTGAGATCCCAGCGCCGCGGCCAGTGCCTGACCGCGCCAGTCTTTAAACAGGGTGCCTTCAAGGAATGTGAGATCGCCCGGCGAGATGGCAGGCACCCAACTGATGGCCGGCGCGAGGAATTCGGGCCGCGTGCTGTGATCGGGTATTTCGCGGCCGTCATAGTGGTCGCCGTCGGAGACAAGGGGATAACCGTAGTTGCCGCCACGGTGGATAAGGTTCAGCTCGTCGCCGTGCCGGGGTCCCATTTCAATCACCCACAACTGTCCCTCGAGGTCCTGCGAGATCCCAAGTGGATTGCGATGGCCGAGTGACCAAATCTCCTGGTAGACGCCCTCGTCATCGACGAGGGGCGTTTGGCGCAGGTAGTCAACAAAAGGATTGTCGGCAGGAATCGAGCCATCGGCTTGCAGCCGCAGGATTTTCCCGACATTCGACTGCATGTCCTGGGCAGGCGTGAACTTCTGTCGGTCACCGGATGCAATCCACAGGAAACCCGCGTCATCAAACAACAGCCGATGACCGTAGTGGCCATAGCCGACCAGCTTTGGATACTGGCGCCAGATGACTTCAAGGTTGCTGAGGGAAGGGCGCCGGGTGGTGTAGTCGAGCTGCCCGCGTGCTACAGCCGCGCCGCGCGTATTGCCGACGCCTGCCTCGGCATAGCTGAGGTAAATGGTCGCGTTTCCTGCAAAGTCAGGATGCAGGATGACATCACCCATCCCTCCCTGGCCGCCGTAGTCCACGTCCGGCACACCAGCAACGCGCGTCTGCTGACCTTGCTGGTCAACAATCAGCAAAGTGCCCTTCTTCTCAGTGACGAGCATGCGGCCGTCGGGCAAAAACGCCAGGGCCCAGGGCTCATCAAACTTTGTAATGGGCTCAATATTGAAAGGTGACTCTTCAGCGCTGGCCCCGAACGACGCTAGTAGCAATAGCGTGACAAACAAAAACCGCGTTTTCATGGTAAATCCCTCTGCCCCGGAAGGGCTCCTGATCAATCAAACTCCTTTTTACGCAGATTACCCACAAAAAGATTGTGCCCAAGCCGATTTTTGGTGTTGCGGGTCATTGGGGCTCTTGTACACGAGGCGCTGCGTCTGTCCGCAATTGTCGGCCCCCCTGCTCATGGCCACACACGAATTGAGGGATGAGCAGGCTGTGAGCATTTGCCCCCGGTTTGGCAAGTAAAGGGCCTACAGATGTAGGGCCGGAGTTGGTGTGTGTCCTTATTGGCTGTTGGCCACACACGAACAGCGGGATGAGCAGGCTGTCAGCGTTTGCCCGTCGTCCAGGAGTAAAAGGCCTACGGGATGTAAGCCGCAAAATCGTGTGTGTCGTTTTTTGGGGGCGACGGGATGTAAGCCGCAAAATCGTGTGTGTCGTTTTTTGGGGACGGCACGGTTGTGGCTGGCCATGGGCAAATGGCCCATGGCCAGTCATTTTGGGCTCTAGGTCTTTTGGGCAATGGTGCAAACCCCGGTCGGGGGCACAAGCTGGTCGCATGTTGATCAGCAACGATGAGGAAAGATCATGAGTGAGAAACGCGTTTACGACCTGCCAACCCGGGTTTTCCATTGGGTATTCGCCGGCTGCTTCCTGACGGCCTTTGCGATTGCCAACACCCTGGATGACGAAAGTACCGGGTTTTCCTATCACATGATTGCCGGCATGGTGATGGTGTCTGCGGTAGTGTGGCGGATTCTTTGGGGTGTGTTTGGGTCGACCCATGCCCGCTTCAGCGATTTTTCCTTGCGTCCCGCAGCACTGGTTGATTATCTCAGGAACGCCCTGACGGGTACCACGCCGCTCTGGTCCGGGCACAATCCAGCCTCCAGTTGGGCTGCTCTAATCATGATGCTGCTGGCACTTGGGCTTGGCACGACGGGCTATCTGATGGTTTCAACCCCCTGGGGTGAAAGCCTCGAGGATGTCCACGAAATACTGGCGAACAGCTTTATCGTTGTTGTTGTGCTGCACCTTGCCGGTATCATCCTGCATACGCTGAAGCACAAGGACGCGCTCGGGAAAAGCATGATCCACGGGCGCAAGCGGCATTTGCCGGACTCTGTTCTGCCAGTTCACTCGCACACGGCTGTTGGGCTGGTGGTGCTGATGCTCAGTGTTGGTGTGGGTGCCTATCTGCTGGGTAACTACAACCCCGATAGCCGGACCCTGACGGTTGCGGGAACAACCCTGCAACTGCACGAGTTTGAGGATGAGAACCATGAATACAGCAAGGGGTATAAGGACGACGATGATGATGAGGAGAGGGAAGATCACCCGCACCGGGACTGAAAATGCGTGATCACGTCATTCTGCTTGCAACGCTGGGCCTGATCACCGTAATCATCGCGGTTGATCTGGTCACGGATTCGCGTGAAGGTGTTGCCCTGTGGCACCTTCTCACCGAAGGTGCTGCCGGCCTGCTGGCTCTGGGCGGTACCTTTTTTATTCTGAAAGACATGATCAGGCTGCGCCGGGACCTGCACCAGGAGCGCAGGCTCTCAGCTGCGCTCAAGGTGGAAGCGGCTGAGTGGCAGGCTCGCTCAAGAAGTTACCTGGAAGGCCTCTCCAGCCTGATTGACCAACAACTTACCGACTGGCACCTGACGCCGGCAGAACGCGAGGTTGCCTTCCTGCTGCTCAAGGGCCTTAGCCTGAAGGACATTGCCGGGCTGAGGGGAACTACAGAGAAAACGGCACGTGTCCAGTCGATGGCCGTTTATGCCAAGGCAGGTCTGGCCGGTCGATCTGAATTGTCGGCATTTTTCCTCGAAGATCTGCTGCCTTCCCGGGAAGCGCCGCAGGATTGACCCTCTACCGGTATCTGCTGAAGATCAGCCGACAGGTTCCGCGGGCAGGGAGCAACGCTCGGTCCGCTGTCCTGCCCAACTGGCGCCTGTTCCCCACACACCGGCAATCCCTGCACAATCATCTGTGACGCGGCGGTAGCTGATGCGGTAAAGTCGCGCCTTTGAATTATGCTGGCAGGTAGTTTTGTGCTGGGCGAAAGAGCAGGGATAATGACAGCAGTCTGCAGGCAGGACAGAGGTCCATGAATTCGCCGGAACACTGGATGGCAGAGGCGCTGGCGCTCGCTGAAGCCGCGGGTGCAAAAGGTGAGGTGCCGATAGGCGCGGTGGTTGTCCGCGACGAGGAAGTGATAGGCCGCGGGGAAAACCGAACGATTTCGGACTGTGATCCGACTGCCCACGCGGAGATTGTTGCCCTGCGCGATGCGGCGAACCGAATTGGTAATCACCGGCTGGTAGGGGCTTCGCTCTATGTGACGATTGAACCCTGCTCCATGTGTGCCGGTGCGCTGGTGCATGCGCGTATTGCTTCACTCTATTTTGGCGCGCGGGAACCGCGAGCGGGGGCCGCGGGATCCACCATCGACGTGCTGGGCAATCCGGCGCTTAACCACCGCGTGGCGGTTTTCCCCGGTGTATGTGAGCAAGCGGCAGCAGACATGATGACTGAGTTTTTCAGGGCGCGGAGAAGTTAAATGCATTTATGGGGCGCGCAGGCGCTGTCGGCGTTCCGCCTGGAACGGCTGTTGGCTGATATCAGTTTACGGGTAACCGGCGTAAGCGGTGTTGATGCCCGCTATGTTCACTTCATAGAAACCAGTGACACCCTGAGCGACGCGGAAATGCAGGTGCTGGAAGCCGTTCTTACCTACGGTGAGGTGACCGACGCGGCTGCGCTGCCCGGCGAGGAAATGCGCCTGGTGGTACCACGTCCCGGTACGATTTCTCCCTGGAGTTCAAAAGCGACCGACATTGCGCACATTTGTGGTCTGACGCGGGTCGCGCGCATCGAGCGCGGCATTGCGTTCAGTTTTGCCACATCAAAGCCGCTCTCAAACGATGCCTGGAGCGTCATCGACACGCTGCTGCATGACCGCATGACGGAGGTTGTCATGACCTCAATTGGCGAGGCGGATGCCCTGTTCCATCACGAGGCCCCGCGCGCGCTGGGCCGAGTCCCCCTGCTGCAACATGGCCGGGCAGCGCTGGTCCAGGCCAATGTGTCCCTGGGTATGGCGTTGGCCGAGGACGAGATTGACTACCTGGCGTCGGCTTTCCGGGAACTGGGCCGTGATCCGACGGACGTGGAACTGATGATGTTTGCACAGGCCAACTCGGAACACTGCCGCCACAAGACGTTTCGGGCAAGCTGGCGTATTGACGGTGTTGCCATGCCGCACAGCCTGATGGACATGATTCGCAATACCTTTGAAGCCACCAACGGCGAGAAGGTGCTGAGTGCCTACGAAGACAATGCCTCGGTGATTGTCGGCAGTCGGGGCCACCGTTTCTATCCTGACCCTGCCAGCCGTGAATACAATTTTCATGAAGAGGATATCCATATCCTGATGAAAGTTGAGACTCACAACCACCCGACGGCCATAGCACCTTTCCCGGGTGCAGCGACCGGTGCCGGGGGCGAGATTCGTGATGAGGGTGCCGTGGGGCGTGGTTCCAAACCGAAAGTTGGCCTGACGGGCTACACGGTGTCCAACCTCCAACTGCCCGGACACCGTGAACCCTGGGAGGTAGACCATGGCAAACCTGCCAGAATTGCCTCGGCACTGGACATCATGATTGAGGGTCCGATTGGTGGCGCTGCGTTCAACAACGAATTTGGGCGTCCCAATATCTGCGGTTATTTCCGCACTTTTGAGATGACGGTGGCTGGTGAGGTGCGTGGTTACCACAAACCCATCATGATTGCCGGCGGCCTGGGTAACATCCGCGAGCAGCACGTCGAGCAGCATCCAATTGATCCGGGTGCGGTGCTGATTGTACTGGGCGGGCCAGCGATGCTGATCGGGCTGGGTGGTGGCGCTGCCTCTTCAATGGCAACCGGTGCCAGTGACGCCGAACTGGATTTTGCCAGCGTGCAGCGCGGCAATCCGGAGATGGAGCACCGCTGCCAGGAAGTGATAGACCAGTGCTGGCAATTGGGCGACGCCAACCCGATTCGTTTTATCCATGATGTGGGTGCCGGCGGCCTGTCCAACGCACTGCCGGAATTGGTCAAGGATGGCGGTGTTGGTGGCGATTTTGAGCTGCGCGATGTGCCGAATGACGAGCTAGGCATGTCGCCGCTGGAGATCTGGTGTAATGAGGCACAGGAACGGTACGTCCTTGCCGTGGCGCCTGCTGATCTCGAGTATTTTGCAACAATCTGTCGCCGGGAACGTTGCCCGTTTGCAGTGGTGGGTACAGCAACCTCGCAGCACCACCTGCTGGTCAATGACAAACTATTGGACAGCCGGCCGGTTGATTTACCCATGTCAGTGTTGTTTGGCAAACCACCGCGTCTGGAAAAGGATGTTACGCGGCGACCGCTGGAGTTGCCCGAATTTGAGGTGCCGGCCGACCTTGCTGACGCCATCAGCCGGGTGCTGGGTCACCCTGCCGTGGCGAACAAGAGTTTCCTGATCACCATTGGTGACCGTACGGTCGGCGGAATGGTGGCGCGGGATCAGTTTGTTGGCCCCTGGCAGGTAGCTGTTGCGGACGTTGCAGTCTCCGTCAGTGACTATGTTGGATATACGGGTGAGGCCATGGCCATGGGCGAGCGCACGCCGCTAGCGCTGCTCAGTGCACCGGCTTCGGGTCGCATGGCGGTGGGTGAAGCCATCACCAACATTGCCGCAGCACGTATCAGTCACCTTGGTGATATCAAACTCTCTGCCAACTGGATGGCGGCAGTGGGCCATCCCGGGGAGGATGCCAACCTGTTTGATACCGTGGCTGCAGTGGGACTGGAGCTGTGCCCGGCGTTGGGGATTGCGATTCCGGTAGGGAAAGACTCTATGTCGATGCAGACCCGATGGCGGGAGGGGGACGCCGATCACGCTGTCACTTCCCCCCTGTCGCTGATTGTTTCGGCATTTGCGCCGGTGACTGATGTGCGTGACACGCTGACGCCACAACTGAGCGGCAGGCCGGATACGGTACTGCTGCTGATCGACCTGGCTGATGGCAGGCAACGACTCGGCGGTTCCATCCTGGCAACCTGTTACGGTGCAACCGGCAAGGTGGCGCCAGATGTTGAAACCCCAAGGCGATTGACCGGCTTCTTCGAGCTTGTACAGCGAAGTGGTGTGCGGGCCAAAATCCTCGCCTACCATGATCGTTCGGACGGGGGGCTGGTCGTCACTCTGCTGGAAATGGCATTTGCCTCACGCACCGGCATCGAAATCGATATTGAGAGTGATGATCTGATGGCCACTCTGTTCAACGAGGAACTGGGCGTTGTCATCGAAGTGGATGCGGCTGATGCTGAGGCCATGATCGACGAGTTTGGTGCCCTCGACATTCCGTGTCAGCCTGTCGGCCGGCCGTCATCTGACGGCCAGGTATTTATCAATCACAAGGGTGCGGTAAAGTTCCAGGCGAGTCGCGCTGCACTGCAGAAACGCTGGAGTGAGGTGAGCTTCGAAATCCAGAAATTGCGGGATAATCCAGCCTGTGCGGACGAGGAATTTGATGCCCTGGGTGACGATGAGGACCCCGGGCTCAGTGCAAGTCTTACTTTTGATATTGATGAGGATATCACTGCGCCTTTCATCAACACGGGCGCTCGTCCGCGCGTCGCAATCCTGCGGGAACAGGGTGTCAACAGCCAGGTAGAAATGGCAGCGGCATTTCATCGCGCCGGCTTTGTGCCAGTGGACATTCACATGAGTGAGATCCTGGGGGGGGCGAGAAGCCTGGATGAGTATGTCGGCCTGGTCGCCTGTGGCGGTTTTTCTTACGGTGATGTTCTTGGTGCAGGTGAAGGCTGGGCCAAGTCAATATTGTTCAACGAGAGTGCGCGAGCGGCGTTCGCCCGGTTTTTTGATCGCGGCGATACCTTTGGCCTTGGGGTCTGCAATGGTTGCCAGATGATGGCCGCGCTCAAGGACCTGGTGCCGGGCGCGGCGGCCTGGCCGCGGTTCGTGCGTAACCGTTCCGAACAGTTCGAAGCACGTTTTTCGAGCGTGCGGATATTACCGAACAATTCGGTCTTTCTCTCGGGTATGGCCGGGTCCGTGATGCCGATTGCAGTTTCTCATGGTGAAGGCCGGGCGGCGGTGGATGAGCAGGGCGCGCAGGAACTGGTGGATGGTGGACTGGTGACCATGCAGTTTGTCGACAACTTCGGCGGCGTCGCAAAACAATATCCCGCCAATCCCAATGGTTCACCCCTTGGCATTACCGGCCTCACTAACACGGACGGACGTTTTACGATCATGATGCCCCATCCGGAGCGAGTGTTTCGGACGGTGCAAAACTCCTGGCACCCCGCGGCCTGGGCGGAAGACAGCCCCTGGATGCGCATGTTCCGCAATGCCAGAGTTTGGGTGGGTTAGTGGGAAGCTGAGGTTTCTCCGCTCCGCGGCTACGCCGCTCCGGTCGAAACGACACCGAAGGTGTCGCCTCGACTGCAGGCCCGAAGGGCCGGAATGGAGAGACCTACAAAGCCCGAGGTTTCTCCGCTACGCGGCTACGCCGCTTCGGTCGAAACGACACCGAAGGTGTCGTCTCGACTGCAGGCCCGAAGGGCCGGAATGGAGAGACCGCCAAAGCCCGAGGTTTCTCCGCTTCGCGGCTACGCCGCTTCGGTCGAAACGACACCGAAGGTGTCGGCTCGACTGCAGGCCCGAAGGGCCGGAATGGAGAGACCTCCAAAGCCCGAGGTTTCTCCGCTTCGCGGCTACGCCGCTCCGGTCGAAACGACACCGAAGGTGTCGTCTCGACTGCAGGCCCGAAGGGCCGGAATGGAGAGACCGCCAAAGCCCGAGGTTTCTCCGCTACGCGGCTGCGCCGCTTCGGTCGAAACGACACCGAAGGTGTCGTCTCGACTGCAGGCCCGAAGGGCCGAAGTGGAGAGATCTCCAGTCGCTAACGCACCAGCCGCCGCGCCGGGTCGACAATCAGGTCGATAGCACGTGGTGTGAACTGCTCGGTACGTCGATCATTGAAGTAGTGTTCAAGCGTCTGATTGACAACCGGAAAGGCGAGTTGGTCCCAGGGAATCTCGTTCTCACTGAACAGGCGGACATCAAGGCTTTCTTCACCCGGGCTGAAGTCCAGGTCAAGCAGTCTCGCCCGATAGAACATGTACACCTGTGAAATGTGCGGCAGGCTGAACAGGGTGTAGAAATCCAGGATCTCAGCGTTGGCATTGGCTTCCTCCCGGGTTTCACGCAGCGCGCCCATAGAAGTCGACTCACCGTTCTCGAGAAACCCGGCGGGCAGGGTCCAGAAGCCCGACCGGGGATTGATGGCACGTTGGCACAGTAATACCTGGTCCTCGTGTGTGATAAGGCAGCCCGTAATAATTCTCGGGTTCTGGTAGTGGATCGTGTCACAACCATCACAGACATAGCGGGGCCTGTTGTCGCCCTCAGGGATTTTCTGCGAGACTTCACGTCCACACTGGCTACAGTAGTTCATGGGCGAAAGTATAATGATCGACGACATGAAAGATAGGCTTAGCCGCTATCAGCATGCCCCGCTGACGGGGCCCCATCGAGAACCGCGCGACCGTGCGGCGGTATTGCTGCCGGTTGTTGGCGGCGCCGAACCCGAACTGCTGTTGACCCTGCGGGCATCAAAAATGTCAGCTCACGCCGGTGAAGTCGCCTGGCCGGGTGGCAGGCAGGATGACTCTGATGCGGATCTGTGTGAAACCGCCCTGCGTGAAACCCATGAAGAGATTGGTGTACCCCCGCAGCAGATTGAAATTGTTGGTGAGCTGCGGCCGTTCATTTCCAAGTTCGGGCTTCTTGTCACGCCTTTTGTGGGTATCGTTCAGGATCCTGTGGAACTGATACCCAACCCCGCAGAACTGGAGGCGGTATTTGGTGTGCCCATCAATTACCTGCTCGAGGATCCACGCTCCCGGACCGATGTCATTGAACGACATGGCGAGCGGCATCTGGTGCCGGTTTATCACTTTAATGGCTACGAGATCTGGGGCCTGACAGCCATGATACTGCGCGAGTTTCTCAATGAAGCCATGGGTGCAAGCATCAGGTAGCCAACATGGTAAGCTCTCGTTTTTTTGCCAAAGGAGAAAAGTGTGATCTATAGCCTGGGTGAGCGTCGTGTTGAAATCAGGGGGGAAGACTACTTTGTTGCCGAGAATGCGACGGTGGTGGGTTCCGTCGTCCTGATGAACAATGCCAGCGTGTGGTTCAACGTGGTGATCCGCGGTGACAACGACATCATTACCATTGGTGAAAATTCCAACGTGCAGGATGGGTCTGTCCTGCACACGGATGGTGGTATCCAGTTGACCATCGGTAACAACGTCACCGTGGGGCACAAGGTGATGCTGCACGGTTGTACCATCGGTGATAATTCCCTGATTGGCATTAACTCAGTTGTCCTGAATGGCGCAAAAATAGGCAGGAACTGCCTGATTGGCGCCAATTCGCTGATTCCCGAGGGTAAAGAAATTCCGGATGGCTCGCTGGTAATGGGTTCGCCTGGCAAGGTGGTCAGGGAACTGACCGAAGCGCAGCGGCAGGTGCTTGTGATGAGCGCAAATAGCTACGTCAATAATTTCAAGCGGTTCAAGGCAGAAATGAAGCCGGATCCGCGTTAACGGGCGCACAGGCGCGCAATGAGAAATAGCGGGGTGGGGGCTGGGTGATGGTGCTATCCGGTGCACAGGTTGAGCAGTACCACAGCATGGGTTTCCTGACCATTCCGGACTTTCTGCCCGCTGACCTGCTGGCCGCCGCGCAGGCCGCGCTGGGCTGTCATTATCCGACGCCGGATGAGTATTTTGCAGATCCGGTTGCGCATGAGCGGCTGGCAAAGTCACAGTTCGCCGGGCTGGTTACCTTTCCGTTTGGGGACTATGCCCTGAACCGACTGGCTGTGGCGCCCGACCTGGTCAGCATCGCCCGTCAGTTGCTTGAGACCGATGATATCCGATTGACCAAAGGTGAACTCTGGGCGAAATACCAGGGAGCGATCAATTACGATCAGGATTTTCATCGGGACTTTGGCAATCACACGCTGGTGGTGCCCCGCACTGATCAGCGCTGGAAAGAACTGACGACCTATATCTACCTGTCGGATGTTGCGGTGGGGGCAGGTGCAACTGCCATTATTCCGCGGGAATACACCGATTCGATTTCTTTTGGAGAGAATCGCCTGCCGCAAGACAATCCAGCCCGGGCCCACGCCCAATACGTTGAGGGTCGTGCGGGGACCCTGGTGCTCTACTCGTACGATGTCTTTCACCGGGGTGTTGAGATGACAACACCGGGCAGTTCACGGTTTATGGTGCTGGCTGACTTTGCCCGCCGTGATGCGCCATGGATTGATCGGCATGCCTGGCCGCATCATGGCCTGAATCGCAACATGATTGAGTTTATTGAACGAATTACACCGGACCAACGTAACCTGATGGATTTTCCACCCGTGGGCCACGCCTACTGGAATGCTCAAACCCTGGCGGACATCCAGGTGCGGTATCCCAACATGGACGTATCAGCCTATGCGGACGCGCTGGCTGCGAGATAGGCCGAAAGAGTCATGTGTCGAGATAACTGTGGTTTAGGGTGACGGTGGAATCTGAGGGGACCAGTCCAGCACAAGGTCGGCTAAGCATAGGCCTGGAGATTGGCGCTCCCTTCGTCAATCAGGACGGTGCAGATCAAACAGGTTGTGACTGGCGGGTATAATCCTGCGTGACACATGAGCTCAACAGTTTATCTGCTTGGAAATACCGCTGGCAGGTAAAACCTGCGGTGTGGGATGATTAGCGGCAGGTATCTGGAGTACCTTTCAGGCTGACAAAGCCAATCAGGCGTCGATGCGGACAGTGACATATGGACAACGACGAAAGACGAAGTGAACCTCGGGTTGCACTGGACGAACCGGTAAAACTGCAAATTGTGACCTGCCGGCACGAGGAACTTGTTGGCAAGGAAATCCTTGGCAGGACCAAGGATGCGTCCGGTAGCGCGCTTCGACTCAAGCTGGTCCAGCCGGTGCCGGTTGGTGGCCAGGTCGACCTGTGGATTGAGGGAGATGGGGATACCCGGAAGTTCTTCCTGAGTGGCCATGTACTCTGGGAGCGGGACGTTCAGGATGGTTTTGAACTGGGAGTTATGCTTTACGAAGGCGCGGCCACAGACATCGACAACTGGCGTGCCCAGTACCAGTAGTCCCCGGCGTCAACCTTCAGGCACCTTCAGCGGTTAGCGCCCAACCTTCATGCGCAGTACATAGACAAACAGCGGGATGTAAATGCCCAGCGTCACAATATAGGGCAGCACCGGATTGACCGAATAAAGTGTTGTGCCGAGCAGTGGGCCAATGGTGAAACCCATGGGCGGGCACGAGCCAGCCACGCCTGCAACCGCACCTTGTTCTTCATTGGTGACAGCCAGCGATGCACCTGCCATAAAACCTGGACCTGCAAGCCCCATACCGAGCCCGAGCAGCGTCATACCTGACAGCATACTGAGACGTGTCGCCGTAAACGCGAGAATGACAAAGGCCAGGATCAGGAGTGGCATCGCCAGGCGCAGCAGCGTGAACGGCTTCAGGTCCATCCGCTGTACCAGAATGCCCTGGGACACCACGGACGCCGCTGCCGAGAGCATCATGGCAAACCCGAATGTGCGTGCTGTTTCGATGCCGGTCAATCCAAGTGCATCCTGGAAGCGAAAGGCCATGGTTTGCTGCACAACGGCAAAACCGACAAACATGAGCACGCCAACCACAAGAAAGGGCGCAATGCGTGGGTCAAGGTAGCTCAGGCGAGGTGCTCGGGTCCCGCGTGGGATGACGCTGGGCACTTCCGGTAGCATCAGCAGCACCACAACAGCGGTGATCAGCACCAGGCCTGCGGCAAACCACAGTGGGGTCAGCAGGGAAAACACCGCAAGGGCGCCACCCATGGCCGGCCCCATGATGGCTCCAAGGTTATTGGCGGCGCCTACTGCGCCCATGCCTTTGGTTCGTGTGGCAACGTCCGTGATGTCTGCCATGTAGGCGCTACTGGCGGGCATGGTGGCCGACATCACGCAGGCATGCAGTACCCGGGCAACAATCAGCGCGACAAATGCAAGGGTACCAGTGACAAGGCCAATCAGGGCCGAGTGAAACACCAGGGCAAACAGGGCAGTGCCAAGGGTGTAGCCGAACATGCCAATCAACATGACCCGCTTGCGCCCCCAACTGTCACTGAGCCTGCCCCAGACAGGTACCGTCAGAAATACCGTGATGGAAGACGCAGAGATGATGCTGCCAACCTGGATCTCAGAAAGGCCAGCCTCCCTACCCAGAGGTGCGAGCACGGCAAACAGGACAGTTTGACCCATGCCAATGACAACCAGTGAGGCAAGTAGTACCCGTCTGGCAAACAGGGTCGGAAATGAAGCTGGCGGCATGGGGGCTGTCGGCGAAAAAGGGGGCGATGGTATACCCTTTGGCAGCCTTAGGCGAGCAGCCAGCAGTTGGGTCGCGGTGTTGCAGTTGTGTTGACTTGGCTTCCGTGGCCATTCGGGCTATATTGTGCGGCTTGAGTCATCCACCTTCAGAACGGCAGGCAAGCACGTGGAACAGATAATGTCCCGTACCAACGCCACCCGCATTTTCCTGGCGGCGTCTGCTGCTGCACTGCTACTAAGACTGCCGTTGTAGGCGGCCTGTCGAAATTCCTACATCGTCCTGATTTTGCTCACGTGTACGGTGAGCCAGTACTCACAAACTGAATGACGGATTCGAATCCTATGAATGCTAAAGAACAAATGTCGTTAGCTGGCGTCCGCAAGATGCCATTCCAGAAATACAAGGCGTTTCGGCCATTGACGCTGCCTGATCGCACCTGGCCGGATAACGCCATCACCAAAGCGCCCCGCTGGTGTAGCGTGGACCTGCGGGATGGCAACCAGGCCCTGATTGAGCCGATGACGCCCAACGAAAAGATGAAAATGTGGGACCTGCTGCTTGAAATCGGTTTCAAGGAGATTGAGGTGGGTTTCCCGGCTGCCTCACAGACTGATTTCGACTTTGTCCGGCAGATTATCGAGGAAGACCGTATCCCGGCGGACGTGACCATCCAGGTGCTCTGCCAGGCGCGAAAGGACCTGATCGAGCGCACCTGTGAGGCGGTCGCCGGTGCCAGCAAGGTGATTTTTCATCTCTACAATTCAACTTCTACCCTGCAGCGCAAGGTGGTGTTTCGCATGAGCCGGGAAGAAGTTATCAAACTGGCAACGGATGCAACCCTGCTTGTGAAAGAAAATACGCAGACATTGCGGGATTCCGGGACCAGCGTGATCCTGGAGTATTCGCCGGAAAGCTATACCGGGACCGAGATGGATTTTGCGGTTGAAATCTGTGATGCCGTGATGAAGGTGTGGCAGCCAACGGTTGAGGAGAAAATGATCCTGAACCTGCCCTCTACCGTGGAGATGGGAACACCGAACATCTACGCGGATCAGATAGAGTGGTTTATCCGGCACCTGCCGGAGCGTGAAAAGGCGGTGATCAGCCTGCACACCCACAATGACCGTGGCACCGGTATTGCGGCATCTGAGATGGGCCTGATGGCGGGCGCGGATCGGATCGAGGGTACCCTGTTTGGCAACGGTGAGCGTACAGGCAACTGTGACCTTGTCACCATGGCCATGAATATCTTCTCCCAGGGTATTGACCCCGAACTGTACCTCGCCGACATGCCGCATATCGTGGCAGTGTCGGAAGAGTGCACCAAGATTCCGGTGCATGTTCGCCAGCCTTATGCGGGTGAACTGGTGTTCACGGCTTTTTCGGGATCACATCAGGACGCTATCCGTAAGGGAATGGCGTTTGTCGAAAAAGACGGGACAAGCTGGGAGGTGCCCTACCTGCCCATTGATCCTGCGGATGTTGGCGGCTCCTACCGCGAAACGGTGCGGGTTAATAGCCAGTCGGGCAAGGGTGGTGTGGCCTTTGTGCTGGAGAATTTTTTTGGCGTTACTCTGCCGCGGGCACTGCTGCTGGAGTTCAGTCCTATTGTCCAGAAGATAACCGAGCAAAAGAGTGGTGAGCTGAAGCCGGATGAAATCTGGGAAGCCTTTGTCCATGAGTTCATTGAGGTTGAAGGACCCTACAAACTCATCGACTACGACATACACACCACGGGTGAGAACACCCAGTCCTGTGAGGCCCGGGTGCAGGTTGCGGAGAACAGGATTGAGGTCAAGGGTGAAGGTTCGGGGCCCATTGATGCGTTTGTCGCCGGTCTGGTGGAAACGCTGAACGAGCCGCTGAACGTTGTTGAGTACCAGGAGTACGCGCTAAACGAGGGCAAGGAGGCGCAGGCAATCTGCATACTGGCCATCACCGATGACAAGGAAAACCGCTACTACGGCGTCGGCATCAGTCAAAGCACCGTAACGGCCGCATTCAGGTCGATAATTGCCGCGATCAACAGGAAGTGGCGTTAACCGACAGCGCTTTTGTTGTCGTCTCGACCGCAGGCCGCCATTACCCCGCCGTCGTCATCTCGTATATGGACTCCCCCCTGTCTGCAAGCAGGTTTTTGCCATCATAAGGAAGATGAAGAACGCGAACGTATATGCGGTCTCTTGAGTGAGGGAAGCTATCCCCCTGACCCGGTTGTATATCGCGCACCTCCTGTCCTCAGCGACCGGGCGGATGTTGCTTCCGTCGAGATGATCAGGTTGCCAGGAGGTTGGGCTTCGTTCCATTGATGACAAGGCTCTTCTTGCAGGTAAAAGGTTGCTGATTGGTTGCGTTATTCGGTTAAGCGGCGGCGTACTCTTCGCCGCGTGATAACATGGCCCAGGCAGTTCTGACCGTCTTGTTGACCAGGGCTACCGCCGCAATATTTTCGCCGCGCCGGGCGATGAGATCGCGTAACCAGATCGCTTTGTCGTTGGTGGGCGGCATCTTCTTATGGACGACTGACTTTGCGCCCTGTAAGAGCGTGGCTCTCGCCTCTTTGTCGACACCTCGTTTACGGATGTGACCAAGATTCACCACGCCGCCGGTACTGTATTGCTGTGGTGTCACGCCAACCAGAGCCGCGGCTTGCTTACCATTTTTGAACGCGGAGCCATCGCCGATGCGGGTGTAAAGCAGGATGGCACACACCGGGCCAACGCCCTCAAGCTGCAGCAGGCGCCGGCAGGGTTCGCACTGTTTGGCGACCTGCTGGAGTTCTTGATCCAGCTCCTTCACTTCCCTGGCAGTCTCGAGGAACGACACGTAGAGCCGATGCAGCAATGACCTGACCAGATCCGGCAGGTCATTCTCAGCGTCCGCGAGGATCGGCATCAGCTCGCGCTGCAGGGCTGCATAGCTCTTCGGGATGCGAATGCCAAATTCGAGTAGATGCATGCGGATCTCATTCGACCGTTGGCGCTTGAGATCCACGTATTGACCCCGTACCCGCAGCAGTGTCTGCAGTGCCAGCAGTTCAGGCGACTTCTTCACCGCTTCTTTGCGGTCCGGTCGCTTGGCTGCCTCCCGGATCGCCCGGGTATCGGTCGCGTCCGTCTTGTGTCCCTGGCGATAGGGCGTAACGTGTTGAGGTGGCAACAGAATGACCTCGTGGCCACAGGCTTCGGCCAGCCAGCACCAGTGATGAGCACTGCCACAGGCTTCCATCGCGACGGTAGACGGTGGTTGCCGAGTGATAAACTTCTTTAGTGCCGCCACGTTCATCTTTCTGGAGCTGATGATTTTGTGTTTGGCGAGATCTTCTACTTCAACGTGGATAGAAGACTTTGCAAGATCGAGAGCAATTAGATTACGCTTGGCCATGTATGGACTCCTCTTTGGTTTGGTTACCTCCATTCTCTGAAAAGAGAGTGGGGGGAGTCCATACATTGACCGGAGGCCGCCATTACCCCGCCGTCGTCATCTCGACCGGAGGCCGCCATTACCCCGCCGTCGTCATCTCGTATATGGACTCCCCCCTGTCTGCAAGCAGGTTTTTGCCATCATAAGGAAGATGAAGAACGCGAACGTATATGCGGTCTCTTGAGTGAGGGAAGCTATCCCCCTGACCCGGTTGTATATCGCGCACCTCCTGTCCTCAGCGACCGGGCGGATGTTGCTTCCGTCGAGATGATCAGGTTGCCAGGAGGTTGGGCTTCGTTCCATTGATGACAAGGCTCTTCTTGCAGGTAAAAGGTTGCTGATTGGTTGCGTTATTCGGTTAAGCGGCGGCGTACTCTTCGCCGCGTGATAACATGGCCCAGGCAGTTCTGACCGTCTTGTTGACCAGGGCTACCGCCGCAATATTTTCGCCGCGCCGGGCGATGAGATCGCGTAACCAGATCGCTTTGTCGTTGGTGGGCGGCATCTTCTTATGGACGACTGACTTTGCGCCCTGTAAGAGCGTGGCTCTCGCCTCTTTGTCGACACCTCGTTTACGGATGTGACCAAGATTCACCACGCCGCCGGTACTGTATTGCTGTGGTGTCACGCCAACCAGAGCCGCGGCTTGCTTACCATTTTTGAACGCGGAGCCATCGCCGATGCGGGTGTAAAGCAGGATGGCACACACCGGGCCAACGCCCTCAAGCTGCAGCAGGCGCCGGCAGGGTTCGCACTGTTTGGCGACCTGCTGGAGTTCTTGATCCAGCTCCTTCACTTCCCTGGCAGTCTCGAGGAACGACACGTAGAGCCGATGCAGCAATGACCTGACCAGATCCGGCAGGTCATTCTCAGCGTCCGCGAGGATCGGCATCAGCTCGCGCTGCAGGGCTGCATAGCTCTTCGGGATGCGAATGCCAAATTCGAGTAGATGCATGCGGATCTCATTCGACCGTTGGCGCTTGAGATCCACGTATTGACCCCGTACCCGCAGCAGTGTCTGCAGTGCCAGCAGTTCAGGCGACTTCTTCACCGCTTCTTTGCGGTCCGGTCGCTTGGCTGCCTCCCGGATCGCCCGGGTATCGGTCGCGTCCGTCTTGTGTCCCTGGCGATAGGGCGTAACGTGTTGAGGTGGCAACAGAATGACCTCGTGGCCACAGGCTTCGGCCAGCCAGCACCAGTGATGAGCACTGCCACAGGCTTCCATCGCGACGGTAGACGGTGGTTGCCGAGTGATAAACTTCTTTAGTGCCGCCACGTTCATCTTTCTGGAGCTGATGATTTTGTGTTTGGCGAGATCTTCTACTTCAACGTGGATAGAAGACTTTGCAAGATCGAGAGCAATTAGATTACGCTTGGCCATGTATGGACTCCTCTTTGGTTTGGTTACCTCCATTCTCTGAAAAGAGAGTGGGGGGAGTCCATACATTGACCGGAGGCCGCAGGCCGGAGTGGAGAGACCTCTAAGTGGAGGGACCTCGAAGTTGAGAAACCTGGAAGTGGAGAGACTCCGGGGTATGAGATTTCTCCGCTGCGCGGCTTACGCCACTCCGGTCGAAACGACAGCACTTTTGTTGTCGTCTCGAACGCAGGCCGCCATTACCCCGCCGTCGTCATCTCGACCGGAGGCCGCAGGCCGGAGTGGAGAGACCTCAAACCCTGCAGTCAGCTTCAGAACGGATCAGGCGCCACGCTCACGCGTGCTGTCCTGATCATGTTGTCCTGTATCTGCACTATCTCTATGCGGTAGGTATCAATACGAATGCAAACGTTTGAATCCGGAATATTCTCCAGGTGTTCGATGATCAGTCCGTTCAGCGTTTTTGGTCCATCCTGTGGCAATGTCCAGTTCAGTTGCCTGTTGATCATCCGGACATGGGTGCCTCCGTCGATAAGGTAACTGCCATCGTCCTGGGGGTGAATGTCGACATTGGTATCCGCGAGATCAGTGGTGAACTCGCCAACGATCTCCTCAAGGATATCCTCAATGGTGACGATGCCCTGGATGTCACCGTATTCATCAACCACCAGTCCAATGCGCTCTTTCGCCTGTTGGAAGTTGAAAAGCTGTAACTGGAGCGGGGTGTTCTCGGGCACAAAGTAGGGATCTTCTGTGGCCTGCAGCAGCGCGGCTTTGGTCATGTCTTCTTTGGTCAGGAATTTGGCGGCGTTGCGCAGGTGCAGTATGCCAATCACCTTGTCGATATCTGACTTGTACACCGGCAACCGCGTGTGTTGGGACGAGCGGATCTGCGCCAGGATATCTTCCACGTCATCTTCAATGTCAATCCCGTAGATCTCCGTGCGCGGCACCATGATGTCGTCGACGGTCACGTTTTCCAGGTCGAGAATTCCCAGCATCATTGTCTGCGGATGTGCCGCAATCTGCGAACCCTCGTAAACCACCGTACGCAGTTCCTCGGGTGTCAGGTTGTCTTCGCCCACCTCGTCGTGACGAATGCCAATCAGCCTCAGCATGGAATTGGCAAAACCATTCACCAGCCACACGATCGGGAAGAATATCCACAGGAGAATTTCGAGTACGTAAGACGAAGGCAGCGCAATTTTCTCGGGAAACGCGGCGGAAATTGTCTTGGGAGCCACCTCACTGAAAATAAGGAAAACGATGGTACAGACCACCGGCGCTATGGCGACCCCGGCATCACCAAACAGATTTATGGCCAGCAGCGTGGCGACTGTTGCTGCGGAAAAGTTCACCAGGTTGTTGCCAATCAGGATAACCGCCAGCAACCGGTCCGGACGCTCGAGTAACCGGCTTGCGCGTTTGGCGCCGCCATGGCCCTCGTTGACCAGGTGCTTCAGTCGATATCGATTGAGCGCCATCATGGCTGTCTCGGAGCCAGAAAAATACGCTGAAAGGAAAATCATGACGAGGATGGCGCCCGATAAGACACCCGTTGACGGATCGTCCAAAAACGGCAGACCTCTCTACTGGAATGGAATTCCCTTGTAGCGGTTGCCTGTTAGGGTGTCAAGCAGCTTGGATGCGCCGAATTGGGGCAGTCAGGCCCGGCCCAGGATGACTTCAATAACAAACTTGCTGCCGAAGTACCCCAGCACCAGCAGCGCAAAACCTGAGAGTGTCCAGCGTGAGGCGACAGCGCCACGCCAGCCAAGCTGGTATCGCCCCCAGAGCAGGATGGCGAAGACCACCCAGGCGGCAAAGGTGATGACTGTGTGGTGGACAAGACCTGGCACCGCTGCCTCTTTGGTACCCAGATAAAAAAAGCCGGTCCCAATCGACAGGCTGAGAAACAGCAGGCCTCCCCAGATAAGTTCAAACAGGAGTCCTTCCATGGTCTGGAGCGGGGGCAATCGCTTCAGCATTGCAAGGCGATGATGCCTGAGTTCGTAATCACCAAAAGACAGCAGCATTGCCTGGAAGGCGGCGATGGTGAGCAGGCTGTAGGCAACAACGGACAGGATGATGTGTGCAACAAAGCCGGCGGCCAGCTGTAACCTCGGCGTATAAGTTTCATGAAACATCAATGAAAGTCCCAGTGCGACGGCGGCCAGCGGAAACAGGACAATCAGCAGGTTTTCCACCGGTCGGCGCAGGCTGCTCAGCAGGATCATCGCCACCACGGCGAGAAACATGAGCGACACCATAGGCAACAGGCCCATGTTGATGCCGGTTTGCGTGAAGATTTCTGCCCAGGTTGTGTAGGCATGCAGCAAGAGCCCGGCGTAACCCAGGCCAAGCACCAGCGGTTTGCGTGATTTTGGCTGCTCCTTGAGCTGGATGCCGGCACTCGCGAGGTAGAGCAGACAGGCCAGGATACCGGTAAAAATCAGGTTCATCGGGGCGGGTTCAGTTTCCTGTCAATCTCGTCAGCGTATCCGGGTATAATAGCAGGTTCATCCGTTATCTCATTGCAGGAAAGCAAGTGTTTGATTCGTTAACAGAACGTCTTGGCAGGACGCTGTCCACGCTGACGGGCAAAGCCCGGCTCACAGAAGAAAACATCCAGGACACGCTGCGGGAAGTCAGGATGGCGCTGCTGGAAGCAGACGTTGCACTCTCGGTCGTCAAGCAGTTTATCGACCAGGTGAGGTTGCGTGCAGTTGGCCAGGAAGTCGCTAGCAGCCTTTCTCCCGGCCAGGTCTTTGTCAAGATTGTGAACGAAGAACTGGTGCGCGTGATGGGCGATACGTCCACGGGGCTCAATTTTGCGACCCAGCCACCGGCTGTCATCCTGATGGCGGGCCTGCAGGGTGTTGGTAAAACCACCAGCGTGGCCAAGCTTGCCCTATGGTTGAAAAAGCGGGAGAAAAAATCGGTCATGGTTGTGAGTACGGACGTCTACCGTCCGGCCGCAATTGACCAGTTGAGGACCCTGGCCAATGAAGCGGATGTGGCATTTTTCGAGAGTGATCCCTCCCAGAAGCCCGTTGATATTGCCAAAAATGCGATTGCAGCAGCCAGGAAACAGTTTGCTGATGTGCTGATTGTGGATACCGCCGGGCGCCTCGCGATAGATGACGCCATGATGCAGGAGGTCAAGCATCTCCACGATGTTGTCACACCCACAGAGACGCTGTTTGTGGTTGATGCCCTGACGGGCCAGGATGCGGCCAATACAGCCAAGGTGTTCAGTGAGGTGCTGCCGCTGACCGGCGTCATCCTGACCAAGGCGGACGGTGACTCCCGCGGTGGCGCGGCCCTGTCGGTGCGTGTTGTTACTGGCAAGCCTATCAAGTTCATGGCAACAGGCGAGGGAATTGAGGCACTCGAGGCCTTTTACCCCGATCGAATTGCCTCGCGTATCCTGGGAATGGGTGATGTCCTCTCCCTGATTGAGGAAGCAGAGCAGAAAATCGATCGCAAGAAGGCGGATCGACTGGCCCAGAAGATGAAGAAAGGTCAGAAATTTGACCTTGAGGACTTCCGGGACCAGCTTCAGCAAATGACCAACATGGGTGGCATCGCCGGTATGCTGGACAAGTTGCCCGGTATGGGCAACATGGCAAAAGCCGCCCAGGAGAAGGTCAGTGACAAGTCGTTTGGGCAGATGGAAGCCATTATCAATTCGATGACGCCCAATGAAAGGCACTACCCGGACAGCATCAATGGCTCCCGCAAGAAGCGGATTGCCATGGGGTCCGGCACCCAGATCCAGGACGTCAACCGACTGTTGAAGCAGCACAAGCAGATGCAGAAGATGATGAAAAAGTTGACCCGCAAAGGCTCAATGGCAAACATGATGCGAGGCCTGAATGGCAACCTGCAGGGTGGTCCTCCAGGCCGCTTCAGGTAGCGGGTGACCCTGTGTGCAGTCACCGCGGCCCCGGCGCTCTTTCGCCAACAGGTGCAGGAGAAGGCGCTGATTGGCATCCGGGTCCGGGGATAGCAACCGGGCCCGGGCGACACGCAAGGAAAAGGTTTAATTGTGCAATTCTTTACCGTAGAATAAGCGCCCTTTCGGCAGGCGAAGGCCTGTTCGTGCAGAATTTTTAAGGAAATCAAAGACATGCTGAATATTCGGTTATCCAGGGCTGGCAGCAAGAAGCGGCCGTTCTACCACGTTACCGTCGCAGACTCGCGCGTAGCCCGTGATGGACGTTACGTTGAACGTGTTGGCTTCTTCAATCCGGTTGCCCGTGGCGCGGAAGAACGCACACGCATTGACCTGGACCGCGTCGATTACTGGATGCGCCAGGGAGCCCAGATGACCGAGCGCGTTGCCAAGATTGTGAAGGTGTATCGCAAGAGCAGCAGCGCCGCGGTTCCCGCAACAGAGGAAGCGGTTGCCTGAAGCCAGGTTAGCCTGACTGATGGCGTCAGCCGGTCAAGAAGAGACCATTGTTGTCGGCCGGATTTCCGGCGCTTATGGCATCAAGGGGTGGGTAAAGGTCTATTCCTATACCGACCCGCCCGAAGGGATTTTTGGTTACAGCCCCTGGCGTTTGACCCGGGGAAACCAGACACAGACCCTGAAGATAGAATCAGGCCGAACCCAGGGCAAGGGACTGATCGCCTTGCCGGAAGGGTACACCGATCGCAATCAGGCAGAATTGCTGATTGGGTCAGAGATCAGCGTGGGACTGGAGCAACTTCCTGACCTGACGCAGGGAGATTACTACTGGTTTCAGTTGCAGGGGCTCAGGGTCATCAACACGCGGGACGAAGTGTTGGGTGTGATCGACCACCTGCTGGAAACAGGCGCTAACGATGTGATGGTTATCCACCCGAGCGCAGAGAGTGTTGACGACAAGAAGCGGCTTGTCCCATTTGTCGAAGAAGAGATAGTGAAGCAGGTAGACCTCGACGGGCAACGGATTGTTGTCAGCTGGGAAAAGGACTTCTAGCGGAGGCGACCTGATGTGGGTAGGGATAGTGTCGCTGTTCCCGGAGATGTTCTCCGCGGTTTCGCAACAGGGTATTACCGGCCGGGCCGTGCAGAACGGTTTGCTGGAGCTGGCATACTGGAACCCGCGGGATTTTGCCCTTGACCGGCATCGCACCGTAGACGACAAGCCTTATGGTGGTGGGCCGGGCATGCTGATGAAGGTTGCTCCTCTGCAGTCGGCAATCCGCGCTGCCAGGACAGCGGCACCGGGCAAATGTAAGGTGATTTACCTTTCGCCCCAGGGCCGGCGGCTGGATCAGGCCACCCTGAAGGGGTTGGCCGAGGAACAGTGCCTGGTGTTGGTTGCGGGTCGGTACGAAGGTGTAGACGAAAGGCTCATCGACACAGAGATTGATGCCGAGTATTCGATTGGAGACTATGTGGTCTCGGGTGGGGAGTTACCCGCCATGGTGTTGATTGACGGCTTGACCAGGCTGTTGCCCGGCGCGGTTGGTGACACCGAATCAGTGACGCGTGATTCATTCTTTGACGGGCTGCTCAATTACCCGCAATATACGCGCCCTGAGTCGATAGACGGATTATCGGTTCCGCCAGTGCTGATGAGCGGGAACCATGAAGAGATTAGTCGTTGGCGGCTGAAACAGTCATTGGGTCGAACCTATGAACGTCGGCCTGACCTGCTGGAGCGGCGCGAACTGACGAAAACGGAACAGGAATTACTGGAGGCGTACCGCAAGGAACACGATCTCCCATAGCTTATTTGCGAGGATGAATGTCATGACCAACGAAACGATTCTCAATATTGAGAATGCCCAGCTCAAGACTGACGTGCCGGAGTTCAGCCCGGGCGACACGGTAGTGGTTCAGGTGAAAATCAAGGAAGGTACCCGTGAGCGACTGCAGGCTTACGAAGGGTTTGTCATTGGCATTCGTAACCGCGGTCTCAATTCTGCTTTTACCGTGCGCAAGATTTCTCATGGTGTTGGCGTTGAACGTACCTTCCAGACACACAGCCCGCTGATCGAGAGCATTACTGTCAAGCGCCGCGGTGATGTGCGTCAGGCCAAACTCTATTACATGCGTGAGCGTAGTGGCCGGGCTGCCCGAATCAAGGAAAAGCTGGGCTAGACCCACGTCCAGGCCAGCTGCCCCAGACCACACAGGGTTAACAGCGCAGGCTTTCCTGCTTGCGTGCAAAGTTAAGAAAAGCACCCGCTCCGGGTGCTTTTTTGTGGGCGCCACATTCTTCCCCGTATCCTGCGCAAGGCCCATCAGACTGTCTCCCGGGCGCGCAAGTTGCTGAAATGTCCGGCAGGAAAAGTCACTCCCGACCGCCAATCAGCTAAAGCTGGCGGGTAACCTGTCGATTAATTAACCAGGCGACCATTTCGGTCATCTTGCGTCTGCTGGGCAGTTGACTGGCCAGCGCTGCCTGGGTTTAGGGTCATGTCGGAAAACGACAAAATAGCCGGACTGGATGTTGCCACGGCAAAAATTATTGCCCTGGTGGGCACGGTGGCGCTCGTGTCCTACGAGGTGTTGGTGGATCTTTTCCTGCCCGACATCCCCGATCCGTCGCCGCTGCGGCTGTTACTTATCGTCTACACCTTTTCATTTGCAGTCTTCCTGTACTGGCGTACAGACCTGGCGCGCCGTTACGCCATGGCGTTCAAGGCAATTCCCTGGAGCCTCACGGCCGATTCGGTATACCGGGTGTATGTCTCCAGTTTCAGCTTTGATACGGCTATACCCTTGATCCTGGTAATTTTCTGCTGCGCCATGCTCGCAGAGAACAGGCGGGAACTTTGCGGTTATCTCCTTCTTGCCATGCTGGGCGTCACAGTCTGTGGGGCGCTGGTTGTGCATCCGGAGACGCCACTACTCTCCTACAATTTCACCATGATTGTTATGAGTGCTGTCATGTTCATCCTGATTGGCGCGAGACTGCAGGACCAGGCAGAGCTGGCTGAAAAAGAGAAGATACTTGAGCGTACCGAACAGATTGCGGGTATTGGCGGTTGGGATTATTACCCCCACCAGCGAACATTTCACTGTACCAAAGCAATGCTTGGCATGCTTGATGGGCCATCAGATGGCAAGTTTGCTGCCGGGGAACTCCTGGCAAGATTTTCACCGGATGACGGCGAGAGGATAGAGGCACGAATCCAGACCTGCCTGCAAACAGGCAGGCGGATCGAGTGGGAAGTGGAACTGGAAGCCGGTAGCGGGCAATCGCGTTGGATACGCACCATCATTGATCGAATTGGGGACGGCAGGAACCAGCATATTGCAGGGACCTCCCAGGACGTGAGTGTATTCAAGCGTACGGAGATGGAAATTGTGCAGTCAAAAGGGCTGCTCGAACTCGCCAACGCCGATCTTGAAGCAAACCGGGAGCAGCTTGAGCGTCGCGTCCAGGAGCGCACGGCTGATCTCAACAAGGCCAAGGAACAGGCGGAGGCGGCAAGTCGTGCCAAGAGTGAGTTCCTGGCGACCATGAGCCACGAAATTCGCACCCCCATGAATGGTGTGCTGGGCATGACAGAGCTGTTGTGCAATACCCGCCTGACCCACCAACAGGAGCAGTTTGCCCAGACCATCTACGAGTCGGCCGGGTCGCTGCTTGGCATCATTGACGACATCCTCGACTTGTCCAAACTTGAAGCAGGCAAACTCACCCTGGAAAGCACACCTATCGATCTCTGCCTTCTCGTGGAGGAGTCGGTGGAAAGCCTCGCTGAACAGGCCCAGAAAAAGGGGCTTGAATTGATCGTGGACCTCCCCGCAGGGTTCAGAACGCTCGTCCGGTCTGATCCCGTCCGACTGCGGCAGGTGCTGACCAACCTGGTTGGCAACGCAATCAAGTTCACAGAGTTGGGTGAGGTGGTCGTCAGGTTGACTGAAACCGAGGTGGGCTCGCGCCGCCGCCAGGTACAGTTTGAGGTCATTGATACCGGGATAGGTATAGCACCCGAGCAGCAGGGTTCAATTTTTGATTCGTTTACCCAGGCCGACGGGACGACAACACGCCTGTACGGTGGAACCGGGCTGGGCCTTGCGATCAGCCAGCAGATTGTTGAATTGATGGGAGGCAGCCTGCGTGTGGAGAGCCAGCCAGGTACAGGGTCGCGGTTCTTCTTCAGCCTGCGCCTGGAAGCGGTGGCAAGACCTGCAACCACACCGGGTGGCCAGGGGCAGGTTGCCGGCAGCAGGGCCCTGGTTGTTGACGACAACCCAACCAACCGGGAAATCCTGGATCGACATCTTTCCGGCTGGCGTGTTGATACCCGGTGTGCTGCAAGTGCCGCAGAGGCAATGCAGATTCTCACGGACTGTGATCCGGCAACACCGTTTGAACTGGCCATTCTGGATATGCACATGCCGGGTGCCGACGGCCTTGAACTGGCGGCTGCAATCCGGCGCAATCCCGAGTATGCAGCGATGAAGATAATATTCCTGAGTTCCATGGCAACCGTTGCATCAGCGGAGCAGGTGCGGCTGCTCAATATCACCGGGCAACTTACCAAGCCGGTGCGCCAGGCGCAGTTGTATGATGCTTTGCTGGCCGCCACAGGCGGCACGCCGGAACCCGGTCGTCGTGGTGCGCCAGGTGCTGTGCTCAGCCATTCCCTGTCCGGGCATGTGCTGCTGGTTGAGGACAATGTGGTCAACCAGGCTGTAGGTACCGGTATGCTTGAATCGATTGGTCTAGAGGTGACGGTTGCCTCGAACGGGTTGGAGGCGGTCGCCAGGGTCAGGGAAAGTAGATTTGATGCCATCCTGATGGACTGCCAGATGCCACTGCTGGATGGTTTTGAGGCAACCTGCAGAATCCGGAAACTTGAGGCGGAGCTGCATTTGCCGCGCAACAAAATTGTGGCGGTGACGGCCAACGCGCTGAAGGGGGATCTAGAACGGTGTCTTGATGCAGGTATGGACGAATATCTGAGCAAACCGTTTACCAAAGCCCAGTTGCACGCGGTGCTTGTGATGTGCCTGCCCAGGCAAGCGAAACAGGTGAACCCGGGTGAGCCTGCTGGCCAGAGTAAACCAGCCGCAGCGCCAGCAATCGACAGGAGCGTCATCAATCTGCTGGCCTCAATGCAGGAGCCGGGATCACCGGATATTGTGGAGCGTGTGGTAAAACTCTATGTAGAAAGCTCAGGTGAGCTCAAAAGCGCCCTGCGCCAGGCGATCGACACGGCGGATGCCGAATTGCTGCGCGAAGCGTCGCATTCGCTCAAGTCCAGCAGTGCGAATATCGGGGCAACCCGTATCGCGGATCTTTGTGCCCGGCTGGAGGTGATGGGTCGGGAGTCACAGCTAGATGAGGCAACACGTATCTACGGGCTCTTTGAAGAAGAATATGAGCGTGCGATAGAGTCGCTTGCGGAGATCCACGCTGCCTGACCAAGTGTCGTCTGCATTCGGCACGATACCACAGCCTTCCGGGCGATCTGACGCAAGTCATCAGTCGGACTCAGAAACCTTCAATTCCTAAAATAGATCGTAATCATAAAAACAATTCGTTTTCCCTATTGATTGGCTGGGTGTAGTGTACGTATCACTTACTCCCAATCAGGAATTCAGTCGATGGAAAATGAAAGTAAATGCCCATTTTCGAGTGGTGCTCACAAACCCACAGCAGCCGGTGCAAGGTCCAATGATCAGTGGTGGCCAAACCAGCTGAGTCTCAGGATACTCCGTCAGAACTCCTCCCTGTCAGACCCCATGGGAGAAGATTTTGATTACGCAGCAGAGTTCAAGAGCCTGGATCTGGATGCTGTCATCAAGGACCTGCATGCCCTGATGACCAACTCCCAGGACTGGTGGCCGGCAGATTATGGTCATTATGGTCCCTTCTTTATACGAATGGCCTGGCACAGCGCCGGGACCTATCGTGTGGCTGACGGCCGTGGCGGCGCAGGTACAGGCGCGCAGCGGTTTGCACCGCTGAACAGCTGGCCAGACAACGCCAACCTGGACAAGGCCCGTCGCCTGCTCTGGCCGATCAAGGAAAAGTACGGTAGCAAGATCTCCTGGGCAGATCTCATGATCCTGGCGGGTAATGTTGCGCTGGATTCCATGGGATTGAAGACCTTTGGTTTCGCAGGCGGCCGGGTGGACATCTGGGAGCCGGAGGAAGATATCTACTGGGGTCCAGAAAGCGAATGGCTGGGTGACGAACGTTACACCGGGAATCGCGAACTGGAAAACCCCCTGGGGGCGGTGCAGATGGGACTGATTTATGTCAACCCCGAGGGACCCAACGGCAAGCCCGATCCGATTGCCTCGGCCCGGGACATCCGCGAGACCTTTGCCCGTATGGCCATGGACGATGAGGAAACGGTTGCCCTGATTGCCGGCGGCCATACTTTTGGCAAGTGTCATGGCGCGGCAGATCCCGGCGAGTATGTGGGTCGGGAACCGGAAGGCGCGGGCATTGAAGAGCAGGGGTTCGGCTGGAAGAACAGTTTTGGCACCGGCAATGGCAGCGACACGATTACCAGCGGGCTTGAAGGGGCATGGACCACAAACCCGGTCAAATGGGACAACAACTACTTTGAAAACCTGTTTGCTTATGACTGGGAACTGGTCAGGAGTCCAGCGGGAGCGCAACAATGGGCACCGAAGGGTGAAGCGGCTGCGGATCTTGTTCCGGATGCACACAACCCCGCCAAACGTCACGCGCCCATGATGGCAACAACGGATATTGCCCTGCGCGCAGATCCTGCCTACGAAAAAATCTCACGCAGGTTCCTTGAAAACCCGGACGAATTTGCGGACGCGTTTGCACGTGCCTGGTTCAAATTGACCCACCGTGACATGGGGCCGGTGGCGAGATACCTGGGACCGCTGGTGCCGGCGGAGACACTGATCTGGCAGGACCCGATCCCGGCGGTTGATCATCCGTTGGTCGACGATGCCGACATAGCCGCGCTGAAAGCCGCGGTATTGGCGTCCGGTCTCCCGCTCTCCAGGCTTGTCTCTACCGCCTGGGCCTCGGCGGCCACCTTCCGTGGTAGTGATAAGCGTGGGGGTGCCAATGGTGCACGGATTCGACTTGCCCCGCAGAAGGACTGGGAATCCAATGAGCCCGCTGAACTGGCGAAGGTCCTGGACGTGCTTGCCACCATTGCGCAGGACTTCAACGCGTCAGCCACAGGTGGCAAGCGGATTTCCATGGCAGACCTGATCGTATTGGCTGGTTGCGCCGCGGTTGAAGCGGCCGCCAGGGCAGCAGGCAGTGACATCACCGTACCCTTTACGCCAGGTCGAATGGATGCAAGTCAGGAGGAGACAGACGTGGATTCGATGGCCCATCTTGAACCTGTGGCCGACGGCTTCCGCAACTACTGTAAGCCGGGCCTGGCGTCTTCGATGGCCGAGCGTCTGGTTGACAAGGCCAGCCTGCTGACCCTGACCGCGCCGGAGATGACGGTTCTGGTAGGGGGCATGCGGGCGCTGAACGCAAACCAAGGCGGGGTGAGGCACGGCGTCTTCACCGACCGGCCCGGCACCCTGACCAATGATTTCTTCACCAACCTGCTTGACATGGGGACAAGGTGGGAGAAATCGGCGGACGCGGATGATGTGCTTGAGGGCCGGGACCGGATAAGCGGCGAGCTGAAGTTTACCGCGACGGTGGTTGACCTTGTTTTTGGTTCCAACTCCCAATTGCGGGCGATAGCGGAAGTGTATGCCTGCGCAGACGCGAAAGAGAAGTTTGTGCAGGACTTCGTCCGGGCCTGGGACAAGGTGATGAACCTGGATCGTTTTGATCTTGCCTGAACAGGAAGCGGTTTGAGATGAAGGAGGGGGCGTGATGCCCCCTCTTTTTTTGTGACTGGTCGCCTGTTGCCGGTGCGCCGCAAGCGTGGCCTGCCTCGTGACTACAGGCCAGAGAGGTTGTCGACGTGCAACCCGCACTCTCTCTTGACACCGCCAAATCGCGTTTCTTCTTCCGTCATGTCGGCGGTCAATGGGCGTGTTGAATGAATGTCCCCCACGGACACGTAACCCTGTTCCCAGAGAGGGTGGTAAGGCAGATTGTGCGCTTTCAGGTATTGATGGACATCCCTGTTGGTCCAGTCAATGATCGGGTGCAGTTTCCTGCGTCCCCGGACGGATTCGAGCACTTTCAGTTCAGCGCGAGTCGAAGATTGCTCGCGCCTGATACCGGCAATCCAGGTTGAGACGCCCAGTTCCGCCAGCGCCCTTTCCATCGGTTCAACCTTGTTGTCGAAATTGTACTGGTCAAGGGCCGCTTCATCCTGGGCCCAGCGCTCACCATAACGCGCTTCCTGCCAGGCAGGACTGATCGGGTTCCGGTATACCTTGAGGTTCAGATTCAGCCTGTCGACGAGCGTGTCGATAAACCGGTAGGTTTCGGGAAACAGGTAACCCGTATCGACCAGGACAACGGGGATATCGGGCCTGAGCCGCGTCACCATGTGCAGCGTGACCGCCGCCTGAATGCCGAAGCTTGAAGCCAGGGCCACATTGTTGTCCTGCTCGAGCAGCCAGCGGATTCGGTCTTCAGCTTGCATCTTTTCCAGTTGGGGATTTGCCGTGGTGAGATCAATGGCGCTCCGGGGCGCCTGCTCCCTGTGTACTGGCTCCCTGTGTGCTGAATATGTGTTTTCCTGAAGTGCTGCGCTGACCATATTGCCTCCTGCGTTGTCTTCGCCTGTTTGAACCCTGTCATCTCATGGGCAGGTCGAAGATGGTCAATACTAGGCGCTGGTCTACCTTTAAGGTAGTTATTGATATTCCTATATTTATAACCCATTGGCATATGGGTGTGGTGGCAAGGGATCACTTATTGTGCCCGACGACCGGTACCGACCCGGTTCAAGTTACCCGCGCAGCTTGCCGGGATCACATTTCCAACAGTAACTCCGGGACCGACAGTCGTGCAGTCAGCCGTGCCGGGATTCCAGTTGCTGCTGGATTTCGGTATGGCGATCGTGCGTCAGGCCGTACTTCAGGTAGAAAATAATAGCGATTGCGCCGGGAATCACTGAAAGGGGGCCGTCAACCAGGCCAAGGTGAAGCACTTTTTCCGGATCTACTGTGCCAGGCGTTGCCCCTACCGGAAACTCGATGACGTCAATGGCAATGCCAGCGAGCAGGTGTCCCAGGCCTGAAGACGCTTTGGCGAAAAACGACCGGGCAGCGTAAAACATGCCTTCCTGGCGCCGGCCGGTTAACAGTTCCTGCTCATCAGCAATATCAGCGAGCGCCGACATGACGCTGATCAGCAGAACAATGCCAAAAGTTGCGGTCACAATCGAAAAGCCTATGAGGGTGGGCAGCAACAGCACAGAGCCGTTGGCGGGAAACCAGCCCACAATCCGTAGCAGGACCGGGGCGGTTGCAAACAGGAGCAGCATGACAAGGCCAACAATAATCACCGGCTTCTTGTCGAAGCGGTCGTGTAGTGGGGCGGTGACTGCGTAACCCAGCAGTGGCACCACGATGAGCGCGAGGGGAATGAAGCGGATTTGCTCCGGTAGCAATTCCCAGAAGTAGGTGTTCATGTGTAGCCCAATGGTGTCGCGAACGCCAAGCGTTGCGCTCAACAACAGGTAACCGATCAGCAGGACGCGGTAATTCCGGTTCATAAGCGCGTCTTTGCAATCAGACAGAAAATTCAGGTAACCGATCTGTTCCTGCCCAACCGGATTGACGCTGAGCCTTGGCACCAGTTCCATGGTGCTGATGGTTGAATAGAGCATGACAGCACCACCGACCAGCGCGGCGGCAGAAGCAAAAGAGGGATAGGCCGCCCGATTGAGCATGCCGTTGGCAAACTCCGGGGTTGCGGAGAAAAAAAGAGAGTAGGCGACAAACAGGGTAGCGATGCCACCCAAAGCGCCCCACAAGGTGTTGATGCTCATCACCCGGGTACGTTCGGTAAAGTTTGCAGAAAGCTCCGCACCCAGTGCCAGGTGGGGTACGTGGTAGAGCGTCATGCAGCCCCGCATGAAAACCGTCAGTGCGGTAAGCCACAGGAACAGACCCGTTTCGCCCAGGGAGTCGGGCGGAGAGTAGATGAGAAACAGGCACAGCATCACCGGCAGCGGCGCTGAGAACATGAAAGGGTGGCGTCGGCCCAGCCTGGAGCGAAACCTGTCGGACCATGCGCCCACCAGTGGGTCGGTCAAGGCATCAAAAAAGAGCGCAATGGTGATGGCAAGACCGGCAAGTGTTCCCGGGACTCCCAGCAGATTGGTATAGAAAAAGAAATTGAACGAATTGAACGCGATACTGATGATCGTTTCAGCTGCAGAGCCGATAGAGTAATTGAATTTGACCAGCCCTGGCACGCGGTCTTTGTAAGCGCTGGTCACGGACTCATTTGCAGTTGAGTCAGGCACAATTTATCCCCTTTTCGACCATGGTAGCCTCGATGGGTTGTTTGTGTCGATTCAGGATAATCTGTATCGCCATCGCGGGTCGACCCGTGAGTTTACCTTCTGCCGAGATGCCGCTTGCGCTGGCGGGTAACGCCGAAGTCTTGCCGACTTGCGGGCGACGGACTAATGTACATTTGTCACCATTCTTGCAGATTCACAACGTGCCCCCTCTGCCTGCCGACGAGATATTGATTGAGCGGTTTCTCGATGCCCTGTGGCTGGAGAAAGGGCTTGCTGGCAATACGCTGGCAGCCTATCGCCGCGACCTTCGCGGTTTTGCAGACTGGCTCGGCGCGCGCAACCGCCAACTCAGCGAAGCCCGGCGGGAAGACCTGCTGGCCTATGTGGGGGACCGCATGGGAGCGGGCATCAAGGCACGATCAACAGCACGAACCCTTTCCTGTCTGCGCGGGCTGTATCGCTACCTGCTGCGTGAAAACCTGATTGCCGAGGATCCAACCCTGCGGATCAACAATCCAAAACTGGGGCGCCAGTTGCCAGACTCCCTGACGGAAAGGGATGTAGAGAAGCTGCTGGCAATGCCCGACACCACCACTGCCATTGGTCTTCGGGACCGCACCATGCTGGAAGTGCTGTACGCAACCGGATTGCGGGTGACCGAACTGGTATCCCTGACCGTCACCGAGGTCAACCTGCGCCAGGGCGTAGTTCGAATTGTCGGCAAGGGTAGCAAGGAAAGGCTGGTGCCGCTGGGTGAGGAGGCCATTAACTGGCTGATCCGGTTCATGCGTGAAGGCCGGAATGATCTTTTGCATAGAAACCTGGCCGAAAACGTGGTCTTTCCCAGCAACCAGGGCAGGCCGATGACCCGGCAGACCTTCTGGCATCGCATCAAGGCCCATGCCCGTGCCGCCGGGCTGAAGAAAAAACTGTCCCCACATACGCTGCGCCATGCGTTTGCTACTCACCTGCTTAATCACGGTGCAGACCTGCGAGTGGTTCAGCTATTGCTGGGGCATGCAGACCTCTCTACAACGCAGATCTACACGCACATTGCACAGGCGCGGATGAAAGATCTGCACCAGCAGCACCACCCGCGGGGATAACCTGCCTGCAGGTCACTTATCAACATGCCCTGTGGGGCCGGGAGACAACTGTTCCCTGGCCCTGGGCCGGTTGTACCATTGGTCGGGAAACTTATGTGGCCCGTCCGGGTCTGATCCTGTGGTGTTCCTGCGGCGGTTTACTTTGTTGCCGGGCGCGTGCAAAGTATTGGCCTCGCGCCCTTCTGCCCGTCAACTGCCATCCATATACAGAGTTTTGTCCAATGAAAATGGTTCGTCTCCTGTCGCTTAGCATTCTGCTGTTTTCCAGTTCTGCCCTGGCCCTGGGCCCGGAAGAGCTGAAAGCTCGTCTCTCCGCCCTCAAACTGCCGGTCCAGACCATCACCCAAAGTGCCATTCCCGGCATGTTCGAAGTACGACTCGATGGTGGCCAGAGCCTGTTTGTGACGGAAGATGGCAAACACTTCCTGACAGGTGACCTGTATGAGGCGAGTGATGATGGCTTCATTAACCTCTCTGAGGAGTCCCGGAGCGAGCATCGTCGGGAAGCGCTGGCAGCGCTGGATGTGAAGGATATGGTGGTGTTTTCGCCGCCTTCAGACAAGGTTAAGGCCACGGTATCAGTCTTTACCGACATCGACTGCGGCTTTTGTCGCAAGCTGCATCAGGAAGTGCCGGCGTTGAATCGCATGGGCATTGCGGTACGTTACCTGGCGTTTCCCCGTTCCGGTCCTGATACCCCTTCTTATGACAAGATTGTGTCGGCCTGGTGTGCGGATAACCCACAGGAAGCGTTGACGCTGGCTAAACTGGGACAGGACATTGAGCCCAAGACCTGCAAGAACAGAGTTGCCGCGCAGTATGAATTGGGAAATGAGCTTGGCGTAACCGGTACACCTTCGCTGATCTATGAAGATGGCACGTTGGTACCGGGTTATCTCCCGGCTGATCAACTGGCCCGGCGCCTGGGTGTGATTAACTAGGGGGAAACGACTGTAGCGGCGCCAGCCGCGGAACGGAGAAACCTCGGGTTTTGGAGGTCTCTCCACTACGGCCCGTTGGGCCTCCGGTCGAGACGACAGCGTCGCTGTCGCCCTTCGGGCCTTCGGTCGAGACGACAGCGTTGCTGTCGTTTCGACTGTAGCGGCGTTAGCCGCGGAACGGAGAAATCTCGGGTGTTGGAGGTCTCTCCGCTACGGCCCGTTGGGCCTCCGGTCGAGACGACAGCGTTGCTGTCGTTTCGACTGTAGCGGCGTTAGCCGCGGAACGGAGAAATCTCGGGTGTTGGAGGTCTCTCCACTACGGCCCGTTGGGCCTCCGGTCGAGACGACAGCGTCGCTGTCGCCCTTCGGGCCTCCGGTCGAGACGACAACTGCGTTGTCGCTTCTGCTAAACTCGCGCCTCCTCGAATGTCCCAGCGGGAGAACACTCCTTGAGTAGCGAATCGCTGGCTGCGCGCCATGCTGAACGCCGATACCAGATACAGGTACAGCGCGATTTGCCACGAAATTTTGTTGCACACCTGCTCCACGGAATGTTGGGCCAGACAGGTTTTCGCCTGCTGAATGCGCCGACCTTCCTGCCTGCCTACATTATGCTGCTTTCAGGCGGGTCCCGGGTTGCCGTCGGTTTTGCACTCTCCATCCAGGCCCTGGGTATGGCGCTGACACCGATGGTGGGGGCCAACCTGATAGAACACCGCAAGCGGGTGTTGCCGGTCGGGTTTCTTACCGGTGCCGCCATGCGTGCCATGGTCCTGCTGATTGCCCTGGCCGGTTTTTTCCTGGATGGACATGCGACGCTGATCGCGATTCTGGTCTGCCTGGCTTTCCTGGGACTCTTCCAGGGTATGCAGGGGGTAATTTTCAATTTCCTCATGTCCAAGGTAATTCCGGTATCGAAACGGGGTCGCCTGACCGGCCTGCGTAACTTTCTGGCAGGGATTACCTCAGCTGGCGTTGCCTGGCTCGGCGGACACTACCTGTTGGGAGAGAATCCGACCCCAGCCGGTTACTCATGGACTTTCCTGCTGGCGTTTGTCCTGACCAGTGTTGGTCTGCTGATGTTGCTTGCTGTGCGCGAGCCTGAACCACCTTCGGTTCGGAACAAACAGTCGCTCGGCGCCCGGCTCGGGGAGATTCCCCAGTTGTTGAGGGATGACCC
The DNA here is from genome assembly GCA_047947185.1 of Pseudomonadota bacterium. Lineage (GTDB taxonomy): Bacteria > Pseudomonadota > Gammaproteobacteria > Pseudomonadales > Azotimanducaceae > JANQJA01. Next base: position 2,256,746 of record CP170502.1, on the reverse strand, counting down.
CGCGTTTACGCGCTATTTTCTGGCGCGCTCGCTGGCCACAATGGGTCGAATGGCAATGCCGTTTTATATCCTCTATGCCGGAGAGTCGCTGGGTCTGACTGGCCAGTTGCTGGGTATGGTTACCTTTGCTTTTACCATATCGGGCACGGCCTCCAACCTGATGTGGGGCGCACTGTCTGATCGTTCGGGCTTTCGTTTGACTTTCCTCCTGTCCATCACGTTGTGGGTTGTGTCCACCTTACTGTTGATTCTTGGCAGTGGTCTTTGGTTGACGGTCCTGGTATTTATCGGCATAGGCGCCGCAGTGCAGGGATTCCAGAATTCTTCCCAGAACCTGACACTGGAATTTGGCAGGCGGGATGACCTGCCGACGCGAATTGCCATTGCCAATACGGCCTCAGAAGTTGCCGGCACCATCGGACCCCTGTTGGGTGGGGTCCTGGCGGCCTCGCTGGGCTACCTGTCAGTGTTTGTTGTCTCAATCACGTTCCTGGTAATTGGTGGCCTGGTGGTGAGAATTTACGTGCCCGAGCCTCGCAAGCAGTACCTGAGCGGACGTTTTGACTGACCCCCTGTCTGCGCCGGATTACATTGGCAGGTAATTGGCATAGAATGCGCGGTTTTACCCGACTGTGAGCCGATGGACGACGATTTCCCCAGAATTAAGCGCCTGCCCCCTTATATCTTCAGCATTACCGACGCGCTGAAGCGCGAGGCGCGCGCGCGTGGTGAAGACATCATTGATTTTGGGATGGGTAACCCTGATCAGCCAACCCCACAGCATATTGTTGACAAGCTGGTTGAAACCGTGGCTCGTGACGATACGCACCGTTACTCGCAGTCAAAAGGCATCCCGCGATTGCGGCGCGCTATCTGCAACTGGTATCGGGATCGATACGATGTTGCGCTGGACCCTGAGACCGAAGCGATAGTGACGCTGGGATCCAAGGAAGGCATTGCCCATTTGGCCCTGGCGATTCTCGGACCGGGTGACGCAGTACTGGTGCCAAACCCCTCTTATCCGGTCCACCCCTATGGTTTTGTTATAGCCGATGCTGACGTGCGCCACGTTCCCCTTACACCTGATGTTGATTTTTTCTCGGAGCTTGAGAACGCAATTATCAATACCTGGCCGAAACCCAAGGTCCTGGTGGTCAACTTCCCGGGCAACCCAACCACCCAGTGTGTTGAACTCGATTTTTTTGAGCGCCTTATTGCGGTCGCAAAAGAACACAAGATCTGGGTTGTGCAGGACCTGGCTTACGCGGATATTGTGTTTGATGGTTACAAGGCACCTTCGATTTTGCAGGTGCCTGGTGCCAAGGATATAGCGGTTGAGTTTTTTACCCTCTCAAAGAGTTACAACATGCCGGGCTGGCGGATTGGCTTCTGCGTGGGTAATCCGGTCCTGGTGGGTGCCCTTGCCAGAATAAAGTCCTATCTGGATTACGGCATGTTCACTCCGGTCCAGGTGGCTGCCATTGCCGCACTTGAGGGGGACCAGAGCTGCGTGGAAGAAATCTGCGAAACCTATCGGAAGCGCCGGGATGTCCTGTGTGAGGGGTTGAACGCCATCGGTTGGAAGGTCACCAAACCGAAAGCAACCATGTTTGTCTGGGCGAAGATTCCACCTGAATTCCAGAACATGGGATCACTGGAGTTTGCCAAGCACCTGTTGGCAGAAGCCAAAGTAGCGGTGTCTCCCGGCGTGGGTTTCGGCCAGTACGGTGACGATCACGTGCGTTTCGCGCTGATTGAAAACGAGCATCGAACCCGGCAGGCGTTGCGCGGCATACGCCGCATGTTTCGCAATGCCAACATAAACGTAGGGCCGGAGGTATAGACGTGACACGTACGGGCATTGGGATCTGCGGTCTTGGGACCGTGGGATCCGGCACCTTCAATCTCATCAGGAATAACGCTGCGGAAATTTCCCGCAAGATTTCCGGTTCGCTGGAGATTGTGCAGGTAGGCTGTCGCCGGGATCATCCGGATTGTGACCTCACTGGCGTCAACGTAACCCGTGACATCTTTGCCGTCCCGGACAACAGCGCTGTCGATATTGTTGTTGAACTGATTGGTGGTACCACCGATGCGCTTGAACTTGTGATGCGAGCCATTCGTGCTGGCAAACATGTCGTAACAGCCAACAAGGCACTGATTGCATTGCACGGTGACGAGATTTTCAGGGCAGCAGCACTGGCTGGTGTATCGGTCCGCTACGAGGCAGCGATTGCTGGCGGCATACCGATTGTTAAGTCCATACGCGAGGGGCTTGCCGCCAACAGCATCAATTTTGTAGCAGGGATTATCAACGGCACGTCGAACTTTATCCTGACCGAGATGGGTGCCGCCGGCAATCGCGCCTTTGAACAGGTGTTGGCAGAAGCCCAGGCGCTCGGCTACGCTGAGGCTGACCCGACGTTTGATGTGGAAGGTATTGATGCAGCCCACAAGCTGACCATCCTCTCGTCAATTGCGTTTGGCGTGCCGTTGCGATTTGACGCCATCTACACCGAGGGTATCTCTGGCGTCACGCCCGCTGATATTCACTATGCGGATGAACTGGGATATCGCATCAAACACCTGGGCATTACCCGGCGGCGGGATGATGGCATAGAGTTGCGCGTTCATCCGACCCTGATCGACAGGGAGTCAATGCTGGCGCAGGTGAACGGAGTGATGAATGCGGTGCTGGTGGGTAGCGATGCCGCGGGACTGACCATGTACTATGGTGCCGGCGCTGGGGCCGGACCGACAGCCTCGTCAGTTGTCGGAGATATCATCGACATTGTGCGGGATGACAGCGGCATCGCCAATCTTGGCTTTCGCGCGGAATCTGTTCTGGCGGCGCCAATACTGGCAATCAACCAGACCCGTTGCCCCTTCTACCTGCGCCTCAGCGTGCAGGACAAAGCCGGGGTGCTTGCCCGGATCTCGTCGGTGCTCGGCCAGCACAATATCAGTATCGAATCGCTGATCCAGAAAGACGTTCGGAAGGCGCTGACGCCGATTGTCATCGTGACGGACGAGGTCCAGGAAGCAGAGATAGACACTGCCCTGGCTGAACTGGAGGCGCTGCCGGAAGTTGACGGCAAGGTCGCACGGATACGCGTCGAATCTTTCTAGGAAAGGTTGACCCAGGGTATGCGGCGACTCATTCGCAGGCAAGCTGACCAGACACTTCCCGGTATGTCACCCCTGCTTGGGCGCCTGTTTGCCGCGCGTGGTATTACGGACGCAACAGAAGTTGATCACAGTCTTTCCCATCTGTTGCCCCCGACCGGGTTGAAAGGCCTGCAAGCGGCAGCAGAACTGCTGGGTGAGGCGGTCATCCACAACAGGAAAATCCTCATCGTGGGCGATTTTGATGCTGACGGTGCCACCAGTTGTGCACTCCTGGTTCTCGGCCTTGGTGCCATGGGTGCACGCCAGGTTGATTACCTGGTGCCAAACCGGTTTGAGTTCGGCTATGGCCTGACCCCCGAAATCGTTGATGTTGCAAGCACCCGCAACCCGGCCCTGATTGTCACCGTGGACAACGGTATCTCCAGCGTTGATGGCGTCCGCCATGCCAGGGCGCTTGGTATGGATGTGCTGGTGACCGATCATCATCTGGCGGGTGAGACCCTCCCCGAGGCCAATGCGATTGTGAATCCCAATCAGCCGGGCTGCGAATTCGCCAGCAAACATCTTGCGGGTGTTGGCGTGGCATTCTATTTGCTCTCGGCCCTGCGGGTGGCGCTTCGAGCGGCAAACTGGTTTCGTCTTTGTAAACTGCCCGAGCCGAACCTGGCTGACTATCTGGACCTGGTGGCACTGGGCACCATTGCGGACGTGGTGAGACTGGACCGTAACAACCGTATCCTGGTGAGTGAAGGTATCCGGCGGATTCGCGGGGGACGGGCCAGCGTCGGGTTGCTGGCGCTGCTGGAAATCGCCGGCAGGTTACCGGAGGAAGTGCTGGCGCGGGACCTGGCGTTTGCTGTTGCTCCCCGCCTGAATGCGGCGGGCCGATTGGAAGACATGTCCCTCGGCATCGAATGCCTGCTCACCGACGACAGGGCAAAGGCGCAGGAATACGCAGTTCGCCTCGACGCCCTCAACAGGGAGCGGCGCGAGATCGAAAGTGACATGAAAGAACAGGCTCTGGCGGCATTGGCTAAGGCCGAGCGTGTGCGCGGTGGCGACAAAACAGGGCTGTGCCTGTATGAACCTGACTGGCACCAGGGTGTTGTTGGCATCGTTGCAGCCCGGGTCAAGGACCGCTACCACAGGCCGGTTATCGCTTTTGCCAATGCCGGTGGCGGTGAACTCAAAGGATCTGCCCGCTCTATTGCGGGATTTCATATTCGGGACGCGCTGGATCATATTGCAGCCTGCAATCCAGGTCTGGTGACCAAATTTGGTGGCCACGCCATGGCCGCGGGCCTGACGCTGGCCGCCGACCGGTTTCAGGATTTTGCAGTGGCTTTTGACGAGGAAGCAAAACGCCAGCTTACCCCGGCTGAACTTGAGCATCGCGTGGTTTCTGACGGTGAACCCGGTGAGCGGCTGACCCTTGCGCTGGTGCGTGAAATTGAGAATGCCGCACCCTGGGGCCAGGGTTTTGAAGAACCCCTGTTTGATGCCGAATTCGAGATTGTTGACCAGCGCATTGTCGGCGAGCGTCACCTCAAGCTGAAGGTTCGGCCGCTTGACGATGATGTGACATTTGATGCCATCGCCTTCAACCAGGACAGGCTGCTTGAAGGCCGTTACCGCAGGCTGGCTTATCGGCCTGACATTAACGTCTATCGTGGACGGTCCTCGGTCCAGCTTGTGGTGGTTGCAACCGACCTTTCGCCCGATAACTAGCCCGCCCTTTGGTCACCATGTTGGTGACGACACGCCAGTTCGTTTACAATGCCGGCCTTCTCCAATCCGACAAATCAAGGGCGCCGCGTGGAAGTTAATGTCCTGCTGACACAGATTAAAGACCTGAAGGAACGCGCTGACGTTCTTAGGGGGTATCTTTGACTACGATACGCGAAAGGAACGCCTGACCGAGGTAGAGCTTGAATTGGGGGACCAGGGCGTCTGGGACAACCCGGAGCGTGCCCAGGCACTGGGCAAGGAGCGAGCCTCCCTCGAGACGGTTGTCAGCACAATTGACAACCTGGTGCAGGGGCTGGGTGATGCCACGGATATTGTGGAACTTGCCCGTGAGGAAAACGACGAATCCCTGATTGCAGATGTCGAGGCTGACCTGGACCAACTGGCGGCGCAACTGGAACAGCTCGAGTTTCGTCGGATGTTTTCGGGCGAAGTGGATCAGAACAATGCGTTTCTTGATATCCAGGCGGGTTCGGGCGGTACGGAGGCCCAGGACTGGGCCGAGATGCTGTTGCGCATGTACCTGCGTTGGGGTGAGCAGAAAGGCTTCAAGACTGAAGTCATGGAAGCATCGGATGGTGATGTGGCAGGTATCAAGGGGGCAACCATCCACTTTGAAGGTGATTTTGCCTACGGCTGGCTGCGAACCGAAACGGGGGTACATCGCCTGGTGCGCAAGTCGCCGTTTGATTCAGGTAACCGGCGACATACCTCGTTTGCCTCGGTGTTTGTGTCTCCTGAACTGGACGATGACATTGAAATTGAACTGGACATGTCGGATGTACGCGTTGACACCTACCGGGCAAGCGGTGCCGGTGGTCAGCACGTTAACAAGACCGACTCCGCCATCCGCCTGACCCACTTGCCCTCGGGGATTGTGGTCCAGTGCCAGAACCAGCGGTCCCAGCACAAGAACCGCGACCAGGCGATCAAGCAGCTGAAAGCCAAACTCTATGAGATGGAAATGCAGAAGCGCCGCCAGGAGCAGGACGTGATTGAAGAGAACAAATCGGATATCAGCTGGGGCAGCCAGATCAGGTCTTATGTGCTGGATAGCGGGCGGATCAAGGATCTCCGCACGGGTGTGGAAACCTCCAATACCCAGGGTGTGCTGGACGGTGACCTGGACAAATTTATTGAAGCCAGCCTGAAGCAGGGGTTGTAACCATGGCAGATGACAGCAGGGTGGACGCTAACGCCGCACCCGACGATAGCCCGGTAGATGAAAACCAGATAGTAGCGCTGCGCAAGTCGAAGCTGGCTGAACTGCGTACGCGTGGCAATGCTTTCCCCAATGACTTTCGCCGTCAACACACGGCGGCTGAACTGCACGCTGCACATGACGCGAAGACCAAACCTGAACTGGAAGAAACCCGGGTTGAAACGGCCGTGTCGGGTCGGATCATGCTGAGTCGCGGCCAGGGCAAAGCCAGCTTCCTGACCCTGCAGGATGTATCGGGCAAGATCCAGATCTACGTGCGCCAGAACGACGTGGGTGCGGAGATCTATGAGGATTTCAAGACCTGGGACCTGGGCGACATTATTGGGGTAACCGGACACCTGATGAAAACCAACACCGGCGAACTCACCGTCTGGGCCGAAAGCATCAGGTTACTGACAAAATCGCTGCGGCCACTGCCGGACAAGCACGCCGGGTTAACCGATACCGAGACGCGATATCGCCAGCGATACCTTGATCTGATGGTCAACGATGAGTCGCGCCAGGTGTTCCAGAAGCGGTCCCGGATAGTCGATAGTATCCGGCGATTCCTGACAGAGCGGGACTTCATGGAAGTAGAAACACCCATGATGCAGAGTATGCCGGGTGGCGCCACCGCCGCGCCGTTTGTCACCCACTACAATGCGCTGGATATCGACATGTACCTGCGTGTTGCCCCTGAGTTGAACTTGAAGCGCCTGGTTGTCGGCGGTTTCGAGCGGGTATTTGAAATCAACCGCAATTTTCGCAACGAGGGGATGTCGACAAAACACAGCCCGGAATTCACCATGCTGGAATTCTACTGGGCTTATGCAGACTACAATGACCTGATGGACATGACCGAGATGATGCTGCGGCAGACGGCCCAAGCAGTTCTCGGCACCACGGAGTTCAGCTACAAGAACGTCTCCATCGACTTTGGCAAGCCGTTCCGGCGCATGACCATGGCGGAAGCAATCCTGGAACATCTGCCTTCCATTGGACCTGCTGACCTGCAGGACCTGGAGCGGGCCAGGTCGGTGTGCAAACAGTTGGGGGTTGAGCCGCAGCCGAACTGGGGCCCCGGTAAGCTGGTGATGGAGATTTTTGAGGCGGCGGTGGAAGACCGAATTACCGATCCACTCTTTATCACCCAGCATCCGACTGAGGTGTCACCGCTGGCTCGCCGCAATGACAATGACGAGAGCATTACCGACCGGTTTGAACTGTTTGTTATGGGCCAGGAGATCGCTAACGGATTCTCTGAGCTGAATGACGCCGAGGACCAGGCCGAGCGTTTCAGGCAGCAGGTGGACGCGCGCGCGGCCGGTGATGCCGAGGCGATGCACTACGATGCGGATTACATTACCGCGCTGGAGTATGGCCTGCCGCCCACAGCCGGCGAAGGGCTGGGCATTGATCGACTGGTGATGCTCCTCACCGACTCACCCTCAATCCGGGATGTGGTGCTGTTCCCGCATATGCGCCCGAAGCGGGTTTGACCGCCTGCCGGGCGCGTACCAAGGATGCGTGCCTCGCCGTTGCGCCTGAAACCCTTATCGCCAGCGTGGCTAGTTGTCGCGCAGCGTCACCGGCAGATTGCTGATGCCATGCACGAAACTTGAATGGACCAGCGACGGCTCACCGGTGACCTCCACGCGCGGGAAACGCTTCATGATTTCTTCCCACATGACCCGAAGCTGCATTTCTGCCAGGCGGTTGCCCACGCAGCGGTGTATGCCGTAACCAAAAGCCGTATGGGCCCTCGGGTTGGGCCGGTCGATGATGAACCTGTCAGCATTTTCGATGTAGCTATCGTCCCGATTGCCCGAGATGTACCACATGGCAACACGGTCACCTTTCCTGATGGTCTTGCCGCCCAGTTCGGTGTCCTCAAGCGCGGTGCGCGCCATGTGAGCAAGAGGCGTCTGCCAGCGAATAATCTCGGGTACCATGGTTGGAATCAGGCCGGGGTTCTGCAGCAGCTTTTCGTACTGTTCAGGATTCCTGTTCAGTGCCAGCACACCACCAGATATTGAGTTGCGGGTGGTATCGTTGCCACCGACAATCAGCAAAATCACGTTGCCGAGCAGTTCCTGTGGTGTCATGTTGTTGGTTGACGGGTCATGGGCAAGCATGGAGATCAGGTCAAATTTGGGTTCTTCCTTCTTGCGTGCCTCGTAGTACTCCGTGAAGTAGGCCAGGCACTCAAACAGTTCACCAAAAGCCTGCTCGGGCGTCTCGTACACATCAGGGTTGCCAATGTTCTGAACCGTGTCGGACCAGTGAATCAGCTTGAGCCGATCTTCCTGTGGGATACCAAACAGTGTAGCCAGCATCTGGCCGGTAAGTTCGACAGAAACATGCCGCACCCAGTTGAATTCCTCGTTGCGCGGCAGGCCATCCAGGATCATGCCGGCACGTTCACGAATCACCGGTTCCAGGTCCGCCAGATTCCGGGGTACAAACATGGGCGCCACCACCTTGCGCTGGTCGTCGTGCTTGGGTGGGTCTTCCTGGATAAACATGGGCAGGGCAAAAGGATCGTCGTCCTCCCGGGGCTGGCCGCCCAGGGTAATGCCGCCAAGTCGGGCCTGGGAGGAGAAAATCTGGTGATTCTTGTCCACATGCATGATGTCCTCATACCGGGTCACCGACCAATAGGGCCCCGTCAGACTCTCCTCATGAAAGTGCACCGGGTCTTCTTTCCGCAAGCGGGCAAAGTGTTCCCACAGCGTATCGTGTTCAAACAGGGCGGGATGGGAGGGGTCCAGGCCGTCAAGTGGAATCTCGTCTACCGGAAAGTGCGGATCAATCGCAAAAGCCTGTGCGACTTCCTTGTTCGACACCGTGAGGTCACCTTCACCCATGCGTTTCATCAGCGCCCGGCGGGTGGTGTTATCCTGATCTAAGTACTGAACACTCATCTTCTCTTGCCCCGGATTGTGGTGTTGCCATGCTAAGCGCCTGACTCCTTCTGTTCAAGCGTGCAATCTTTACCTGGAAGGCATTGAGGACTCAGTTCCAAAGGTTGAGCTGGCACAGCCTGGGCTCCGGCCTGTGAGTCCTGTTGTGGTAGACGGCGGGTTATGAGGAGTTCGGAGATGCCGGAAGTCAGGGAGCAATTGCGGTCGCCGCAGTTTTCACTGTATCGGGAGTTTGTCTTCAAATTTGTGATGACCTTCAATGACTTGAATGCCCACGGCAACGACGCAGATGACCTTGCTTCGAACTGATTCAATTGTGCCGGTCATGGATGCTGTTTTCGGGGCTTGGCAGTAGGGCCGTCAAGCGAAAAATCTGTCATTTGAGCGCCGGGAAGAAATGTTCGACGAAGCGCCGGCGGAGGTCGGGCCGGGGTACGGTGATGGAAGGGCGACTAAATACCCAGGCCGCGAAACATTGGGCGGTCGGGTTACCGGTCCACGATCGGGTCCATCGGCTGCACAATCTTTCTGCGAAACGGCGTAAGTCGATCCAGCAACTCTTTTGACGGCCGGAAAGGAAGTCGAAAGTTCCCCCATGAGGGGCCGTAGCGGAAGATGATGACGCGACGAGTGCCGGGATTGGTTCGACGTGCACTACCGTGGGTTATGCTATCGACAAAAACAAGCGCATCGCCTGCGTCCATCTGAATGTCGATCGCATTAATGACACCATCCACACTCGTACCCGGCCTCATACCGTGTTCCGCCATTTGCGGATGCCGAAAATTGGATTTGTGGCTGCCGGGAATCACCATTGTGCCGCCATCCCCGGGTCCGATTGGCGTCAACGCAACCAACACGTTGACCTGGCCACACATGAATCGGCCACCGTGATAGCGAAACTGATTGCGATGGATCGGGGGATATCCACCGGAGTGCAATCCAATTGCCTCGCCGGGACCACGCAGGTGGGCGAAACACTCATCGATGAATAGCGGGCCATGGTGATGATCGAAGGTACCCTCACCGCCGATAAACAGCTTCATGTGCTCGATCCACGCAGGATGATCGATAAGTTTCTCAAAGGGCTCGCCAGCCTCGTAGATCTGCGTCAGATTCAATCCGTCGTTGGTGCCATAAGTGTGGGCGTAGACCTGGCCGTATCTTTCTCCCGCCTTCAACGATGTCATTGGATCCAGTGCGGCGTTCAATTCGGCGACTTCCGTGGGGGTCAGGGCGTGCCGAAGCAGAAGATACCCCTGAAGATCAAAAAGGTAAGTATCAAGTTCACTGACAGGTGTGGCATCAACATTCGACATTCAGTTGCTTCCCCGCATACACGACATTCACTGGCCCAAAGTCGCCTCTCCACAGTCGCTCAGCCCCGTATTGGGCGCAAAGCCGGTTTTTCCATTCGATGTGATGGTCCAGAGCCAATCTTTGGCCCCCAGCCTGGGCAAGACAGGAATTGGTTAATCTCAGGGTCTTCCATGCTGACTCACGCCAACCTTTGTTCAGGCATGGCAGGACCAGTGATTGCCGGCACGGACGCTACAGGACACATTGAAAGTGCGTTCTCGTCGTCGATTCGTCATTGGGGCCAACTGGGGTGGGGTCAAGACCTGTCGAAGAAATTTACACTTTGCGCCTGTCGACCCGCGCCGCTCACCTGGAATCAGTTCAAGTCGTTGAATTTATATACAATCCCAAAAACCGGCACAATTCCTGCTATGCCTTGCTCTGGCGATGGTGACGGTCGTTTCGTCCAGATCAGATAAATGACATTCAGAGGAATTTTATCAATGAAATTACGGGTAGCTTCGTTGGTCACGATGCTCATGCTGTGCATGAGTGCCCAGGCTTTGCCGGTACTGAACTGGAGTGTCTCAGGACCGGGTGGGCCAACGGCGACCACAGCAGGCGCTGAAACCACATTTGCCTACAACGCAACGCCGAGCTTCGGCGCAGGCTACATGGCATCGTCTGCGACTGTAACCGAGGCGGGCGACTACGTTTTTGACTACCTTTTCACAGGGCATCACTCCTGGTATCTGGCGACGGCGTACCTGACGACCAGTGATGGCGGAACGCTCGTTAATCAGAGCGCGTCCGGCGGTTTCAGCTTCAGCGGCAGTTATACCTTCACAGGTGTCACCGCTGGACAGACCATTGCGTTCAACTTTGGCGGTGCCAACTACGACTCCAGTCGACTACTGCAGGGGCAGCTCGTGATCACGCAAACGTCGGTTCCGGCGCCGGGCCTGCTGGCCCTCTTCGGCCTCGGGATTATTGGTATCAGCATTGCTCGTCGCAAGGTAAACGGCTAAATCGCTCTGTTGCGAAGACCTGGTGCGTCATCGGCGCACCATGCCGCTTGCGCTTCCTTTCCACCCAAGTTCCCACCACCTGGATCTTTTGTCTGCTACCTGCTGACCATGCTGAGCGCTAACTGCGTGTCACAGTCTGCGACGATCAACGAAAAGGCCGTGCCCTGCCGATCAGGGTGACAATCCCTGCTGTTCAGGCATGGCAGGACCAGTGATTTGCCGGCATGGACGCTCTGGCTTAGTGCACCGGAAACAGTCACCCCGGCTGTGGATTCGATCCTGTCGCTTGCAGGTGATCAACGAGACCACGGTCTTTGGTCACCTGCAGGTGAGTCAGGGTCTTGTCAACGGTGCGCATGCGCCAGCTGAGCAGCCGCCCGGCGTACTCTGCCACCACGTCAGGACGGGATCCCAGCAGGTTGTTCAGTTCACCGGGATCAGCCTGCAGGTCGTAGAGCAGGGGTGGCAGGTCAGCGAAGTGGACGTATTTGAAGTGCTCATCCCGGATCACATTGAGGCAGGCCCGTTCCATGTCAAGGCCCAGGGTGTTCTCTGCCGGTGAGTGCCGGAAATCGAACTCGTAGCAGGCCTCGGACCTGCCGCCGTGCGCTGAACCTTTCAGCAGTTCTGTCAGTGAACTCCCGTCACACTGGCGCGGCACAGACTGGTCAAACAGTTCAAGCATAGTGGGCATGATATCAACATGCTCGGTGAACCGGTTTACACGACCGGGCTTGATGCCCGGGCCATGTACAATCAGGGGAATGTGGTAGGACTGGTCAAAGAAACCGGCTTTGCCATACATCCAATGGTCACCCATCTGTTCACCATGATCAGAGGTGAAGATAAACAGGGTATCGTTCCACAGGTCTTCCTGTTTGAGCCAGGCAACCAGGCGACCCAGGTTATCGTCCACCTCGTTCATCAGTCCGTAGTAGCTTGCCTGCAGCAGGCGATGGCGAACCAGGTCTTCGTGGCTCTGGTTCCGTGGTCCTGCCAGGTGAGCCTGCAGCCAGGGGTGCGCCTCACGTTCCAGGGCGGGTGTGCTTTGACGCACCGGCAGGGGCAGCCTGTCCAGTGGGTAACGTGCGTTGTAGGGTTCCGGAGCCACCCAGGGTGGATGTGGGGCGCGCAGTGACAGATGAACGCAGAACGGTGCGCTGGATTTGTGTTTTGCGTGCGCGGCCAGGGTATCTATCACCCTGTCTGTCAGAAAGCGGGTATCCGAATGTTCAGCGGAAAATGCGGTTGCCGCCGGCACACCTGGATCCGGTCCAGGCGCACTTTTCATGCCATAGGTGGCAGCATCCAGGTCGGGCAGCGTATACCCTTTTTCCGTAAGGTAAGCGCGCCAGTCCGGGCAGAAGCCCCCCATGTCGATGACCGGCCGGATACCGGGCAAGAGTCCTTCATCGTTCCAGAGTCCGGGATCGTCTTCCGGCACACCCCGCGGGTCCATACCGGTGTGGGTGTAACCAAACAGCAGCGGATCCATACCCGCCTCACGCAGAACCTGCGACCAGTTGGTCAGGCGTCGATCCAGGGGTGTGCCATTGGTACCCGAGCGATGATTGTGCAGATACATACCGGTATGAAGACAGGCACGACTGGGGCCACAGGGCACAGCATTGGTGAAGTGCCGCGTAAACTGGACAGACTCTGCTGCCAGCGCGTCGAGATGGGGTGTCTTGACCACGGGGTGGTTCATGGATGACAGGCAGTCACCACGCCACTGGTCAGCGGTTATCAGCAGAAGGTTCATTGATGTGACTCCGGGGCCTCACAGCCGTCAAATTAACATCCCGCGACCCCGTGAAACCAGCGGCAAGGGCCCAGTGTGTCCGGGTGATTGCGAGACGACAACTGGCGTGGTCGTACGCTTTTTCGAAGAATAGATCAGCCTCGACCGAACAGTCACGGACTGTATAAGACGTGCGTTTCCACTATCATTGGCGACCCTGCCCGGGGAATGATGATCAGGAAGAGCGGAATGACGGCAACAAGCACGGACACAACGAGGCAACCGGCCGCGGGCCGCCTGACCCACCTGCAGCGGCTTGAGGCCGAGGCAATCCAGATCATGCGCGAGGCTGTGGCGGAAAGTGAACGTCCGGCCATGCTCTATTCCATGGGGAAAGACAGTTCCGTGATGCTGCACCTGGCCCGTAAGGCGTTTTATCCCTCGCCGCCACCTTTTCCCCTGGTGCATGTTGATACCATGTGGAAGTTCCAGGCGATGTACAAGTTTCGGGATGCGACCGCAGCAAAGTACGGCCTTGACCTGATTGTGCACCACAATCCCGAGTGTGTTGCGCGAGGCATCAACCCGATTGACCATGGATCTGCCCTGCATACGGATATGTGGAAGACCGAGGGTCTGAAGCAGATTATTGACGAACGCAGGTTTGACGTGATGTTTGGTGGTGCGCGGCGTGACGAGGAAAAATCCCGGGCCAAGGAGCGGGTGTTCTCCATTCGCAGTCCCCAGCACCAGTGGGACCCGAAACGCCAGCGTCCTGAACTCTGGCAACTCTATAACGGGCGCCGCAGTAAAGGGGAAACAGTGCGGGTATTCCCCATTTCCAACTGGACAGAGCTGGATGTCTGGCAGTACATACACCTCGAACAGATTCCCCTGGTAGAACTCTATTTTGCTGCGCCGCGACCGGTTGTGGTGCGGGATGGTACCTTGATCGTTGTTGATGATGACCGCATGCGACTTGAGCCGGGTGAAGTGCCCGAGATGCGCACCGTACGTTTCCGAACCCTGGGCTGTTACCCCTTGACCGGCGCGATTGAATCGACGGCGGATACCCTGCCGGCCATTATCCAGGAGATGTTGCTGGCAACAACCTCGGAACGGCAGGGGCGGGTGGCTGACCATGACGGTGTCAGCTCACTCGAAAAGAAAAAGCAGGAGGGCCACTTCTAATGGCGGCAGAATCAGACCTGATTGCGGCAGACATTGACGCTTACCTGGAGGCCCACCAGTTCAAGAGTCTGCTGCGCTTCATTACCTGTGGCAGCGTCGACGATGGCAAGAGCACGCTGATCGGCCGGCTGCTGTACGAGACGCACCTGGTTTTCGAAGATCACCTGGCGGCATTGGAAGTTGATTCGGCCAAGGTCGGAACCCAGGGGGGTGACCTGGATTTTGCACTCCTGCTTGACGGCCTGGCCGCCGAACGCGAGCAGGGCATCACCATTGACGTTGCCTATCGCTTCTTTGCCACTGAACAACGCAAGTTTATTGTGGCTGACACGCCGGGTCATGAGCAGTATACGCGTAACATGGTGACCGGCGCGTCTACCGCTGATGTGGCGGTGATCCTGGTTGATGCCCGCAAGGGTGTGCTGACCCAGACGCGGCGCCACAGTTACCTCGTTTCCCTGCTTGGCATCCGGCGCGTGGTTGTGGCGATCAACAAGATGGACCTGATGGACTATTCCGTGAATGTGTATGACGAAATCCGCTCTGAATACATCGATTTTGGTGGTCGAATCGGGCTCGACGATGTCACCTTCATACCGCTGTCAGCGCTGAAGGGTGACAACATTGTAACGCCGAGTGAAAACACGCCCTGGTACGAAGGGCCGACGCTGCTTGGGTTTCTGGAGACGGTGCCGGTTGATGATGATCTTGCAGACCAGCCATTCCGGATGCCGGTTCAGTGGGTCAATCGGCCCAATCTAGACTTTCGCGGATTCTCGGGTCGCATTGTCGGCGGTACTGTCCGTCCCGGTGATGCCATACGCGTACTGCCAGCGGGCACCACCAGCAAGGTCGACAGGATCGTGACCATGGACGGTGACCTGGACGAGGCCATAGCCGGGCAGTCGGTCACCATCACGCTGGCCGACGAGATTGATATCAGCCGCGGCGACCTGTTATGCGGCAGCGATACGCCTGCAGAGGTCGCTGACCAGTTTGAGGCACACATTGTCTGGATGCATGAAGACGCGATGTTGCCGGGCCGCTCTTATCTTTTGAAAATTGGGGCTCGTACCCTGGGCGCTTCGCTCTCGCAACCAAAATACCGGGTCGACATCAACAACCTCGATCATCTTGCTGCGAACACCCTTGAGCTGAATGAAATTGGGGTCTGCAACCTTAGCCTGGATCGACCCATTCCTTTTGATCCCTACAATCACAATCGGGATACGGGCGGATTTATCCTCATCGACAAGCTGACCAACGTGACTGTCGGTGCCGGCCTGCTGCACTTTGCGCTCAGGCGCTCACACAATATCCGTTGGCAGGATGTGAAGGTCGACAAGGCCGCCCGCGTGGGCCAGAACAATCATCAACCGGCAGTCATCTGGTTCACAGGCCTCTCGGGAGCCGGCAAGTCGACCATTGCCAATATGGTGGAATCAAAGCTGCATGCCATGGGTATGCGCACCTACCTGCTTGACGGGGACAATGTCCGACATGGACTCAATCGCGATCTTGGTTTCACAGATGCCGACCGAGTTGAGAACATTCGGCGGATTGCGGGCGTTTCGGCATTGATGGTTGATGCCGGCCTGATAGTACTGGTTTCTTTCATCTCACCCTTCCGGGCCGAGCGAAGGCTGGCGCGGGACAGCGTAGCAGAAGGTGAGTTCATTGAAGTGTTTGTGGATACGCCGCTGGAGGTTGCTGAGGCGCGTGATACCAAGGGGCTTTATGCCAAAGCCCGGCGCGGTGAACTGGCAAATTTTACCGGTATCGACTCACCCTATGAGCCCCCTGAGGCGCCGGAGATAACCCTGGATACTACCCGGTTGACAGCAGAGGAAGCCGCAGACGCTGTCATTGCCGCGTTAAAAGCGCGTGATGCGTTTCACTAGGTGCCCAACCAGGATAGCCGGCTTTTTGGGGCAGGGGTGATCGAATCGCGTGACGGTCAATCCGCCTGGCCTTTTCATGCCGGATATTCTGTCGAGGAATTTTACAACTGACGGTGGCGCGATTTCTCCTGTAGACCTAAGGTATTGAAAAAGATAAAAAAATACATACTGGCACGATCTGTGCGGAAGCTTTGGCACAGACAATAAAGAAGGTGCCAGAAGTGAAAAACCTGATCCTGACGCGTGCGCTGCTGGCTTGTTTTGCTGCGGCATTGAGTTCCCAGGCTGTCGCGGGCACCATTGCCGTGGTGGGCAATAACAATGTCGCCAGTTTCCTGAACAGTAACGGGCATACTGCGACTGCCTACGGCAGCGCGGGAAGTATCAATTATGCCGGGCTGGATGCTGTCATACTGATGCGAACATCCGGCGATGCCAGCGTCTCCAACTTTGTATTCAATGGTGGTCTGTTGATCACTGAATGGGATGCCACCTGGACGCTGAATACCGCCAACCTGCTGACGCCAACAGACACGGGCCATCCGCCCTACCGTCCTTCTGATCCTGTTGCGATCACTTCAGCAGGCATTGCCGCGGGTCTGGCGGCAGGTATGTCCAACCCTTTCCTGGATGGTGGCCAGTCCCAACACTACCGGGGACTTTCCGGCATTGGCCCCGACGTTGAAGTGTTACTTGAATGGAGCAGCGACAATGTTGCAGTGGCGATTGGTGGATCGTATGGCGCGGGTTCTGTGCTGGTGAATACACTCGACTGGGGTGATGGCTTCAACGGTAACGGGATCAACGAGTCAGAACAGATGTTGCTTAACATGCTGAACTATTCCTATACCGGTGCCGCGGTACCTGCCCCCATGACAGTTGTCCTGTTTGGCCTGGGGATGATCCTGCTGGGCATGTCCCGCAAGCGGGGCCTCTGAGACTGAAACTGGGGCGGCCTTCTGCGATAGAGGCTGCCTGATGCCGCTGCAGTAGCCAACCTCCGTGGTTTCCGGCGCACAGAGCGCGAGTCCGGCTGACCAGGAGATCGGGTTTGCCGCGCGACGGTTCTCCGTTTCTTCCGACGCCGTTCAAGGGACGGCAGGCGGCAATGCCTCTGGTAGCAGATGCTGGAGATCATCCCACCACACCTTTGCAAAGCCGTTACCGGCCTTGTCCGTGTTGATCAGCCCGGTTCTGGTAATCACGAGTTGTTGGTCCGGCAATACCAGAACAAGGCGATTGAGTGCGCCCCGTGCGCTCAGCATGTTCGCCGGCGCCCTGGGCTCGCGGCGCCCGGGATGCAGTTCGCTGTCCCCAGCGGTGCGATATCCGGCATCCGGATTCAGCCACCAGAGCAATCCGTAAGACGGATTCATGGTTGAACTGGGTCGAAACAGTTCCGCCAGCGTGGTTTCCTTGATGAGTTGTTGTTCGCCTGCAAAACCTTCGTCCAGGATAAACTGCCCAAACCTGGCCAGATCCCGGGCGTGGGTCACGAGCCCACGCATAGGTGGGGCCTTGGCATTACCGCCAGCGCGGTCGACCCAGTAGGTATCCTGCATTCCCAGGGCCTCCGTTAACCAGGCTTTGGTCAGCGCGTTTTTATCCAACCTACTGGCCTTCTCGAGCACACGCAATACATTCTGGTAAGCCGGTGTGTTGTAGCGCCACCGGGTGCCGGGTGGTGCCTCGGGCACGAGCTTGTCATCCAGCCCGCTGGTCATTGACATCAGGTGACGCAGTGTAATCTGGCCAATCTCATCAGGTTCGCCGTTCGCCCAGCCGTCGCCCAACCACTGCGCAACTGTATCGTCAAAACTGAGGAGGTTTTTCTCCTGTGCTATGCCTGCCAGTACCGCAACAACACTCTTCTGTACGGATGCCACATCCTCGAGTATCAGCCCGCTTTCGCTTGTACCGAAAAAATTACTGCGTGCGGCACGTTCGAGCCGTGGGTCGGTGGAGAGGTCAGGTTGCCAGTATTGTTCGGCGATCACCTTGCCCCGCTGCATGATGACAACGCCGGTAGAATTATTGGCCTTTGCCGTAGCCATAATCTGCTCAATGACCTCGTCTGCCAGGGCTGCGCAGGGTAGCAGTGCGAGGAGCGTTGAAAGGAAGAATTTGGGCATCCTGACCTCCAGGTGATTGATTGGCCCGCTCATGCTAGTTTATTCTGCAGAAAATATCCGCTGGTATCACTTTTTATCCCTTGACGGGATCAGTGGAGTCACAATAACCGTGGAATGCGGGCCGCGTTCGCCGCGAGGGCAATTGGCACTTGTCCTGGGTGTTGTCAGTCCTGGAGGGAGTATTTTGGGCAGAAGACTTGTTTTGTTGATGTTGCTGATGGCGAGTGCCGGCTGTACGTCACCTGGTCCCGGTGACCCCGGCACAAGCCTGACCGGCGCGCAGTCGCGTTACGACCGGGATGGGAGTGGAGAACTCGATCGGGGTGAAGTGCCGCCTGCGGTGGCGCGCTACTTTGGCGAGGCGGACGCTAATGGTAATGGTGCGCTTGACCGGAAGGAACTTGACAGGTTGGCGATGACGCTCACGGCCGAGCGCGAGGCTGAGCCGGACCCGGACCTGAAGACCTGGTTGTCTGGCCAGCCACCCGGCTTTTCCTCTATTGATGCCTATATGAACCGACTGGTGGCTGAACTGCCGATTGAAGGTGCCGGGCTTTTTGTCGCGCGGGCAGGCGAAGTGGTCTATGAAAACACCTGGGGGATCTATGACCCAAATACGGTGATACCAATTGCCTCCGCCTCCAAGTGGTTAACCGCAGCTACAATCATGACGCTGGTTGATGAAGGGCTGCTGGACCTTGACACGCCGATCTCATACTACTGGCCCGAGGCAACCGGTGATGCTGGCAATATGACACTGCGCACCATGTTGTCACACACGGCTGGTACCGGTGGCTCCCACCTTGCCGAGCAGGCCCGTACCCTGACCCTGGAGGAAAGTGCGCGCGCCGCACTGGCGTTGCCCCGGGTAGGCAAATCCGGCGAAAAATTTCGTTATGGTGGCGTTTCCATGCAGATTGCCGGGTACATCGCAGAGCGGGTAAGCGGTAAACCCTGGGCGACACTGTTTGCAGACCGTATTGCCGGACCGCTGGGTATGACAAACACCTGGTACGGATTTTCCCGCCGCCCGGAACCGAGGGATCAGATTACCAACCCGATACTTGCTGCCGGCGCTTTCTCCAACCTGTCAGACTACTCAAGGTTCCTGCTGATGCTGGCGGCAGACGGCACCTACAATGGCAGGCGCATATTGAGCGAAGCCGCCATTGGCGAGATGGCGCGTGACTACTCAAACCGTGGCGCAGGACTGGGCGCAAATACCAGTGCCTCAAATACCCGCGGCTACGGCCTTGGCGCCTGGTGTGACGAGATAACCCCTGCGGGCGAATGTCCCGTTTTCCAAAGTGGCGGTGCCTTTGGGACATCACCGGGTGTTGACCGACGGACTGATACCGTGGTGCTTCTGATGACCAAAGACCGAATGCCCAAAATGCGACCCTACTGGGGCGAGGTGATCCGGACCGTGCAGGTACTGCTTGAGCCAGGTGTCGGTCACCAACTCACCAGGGCGCGGTCGGCCGGGGGCCAGTTCATTTCCTGGAAAGAACACATCATCGATGACACGGCCCTGAGCGGTGGTGAAATTTCCGGCAGTGACGGCCTTGAAATGGCTGACCTGGACCAGGATGGTTTTCTCGACATTGTCTCGGTCCACGAGTCCGATGTGGTGCCGGGCGGTACAACTTTTGAAGAGCAGTATGACGGCGTGCCGCTCGGCCACATCCGGGTTGCCTACGGCTCAGCTGACCCCAGCCAATGGACCCTGGGTACCCTGGTGGAAGGTGAAGACGCGGGTGCTTCCGAGGATGTTGCGATTGTGGACCTGAATGGTGACGGATTGCTTGATGTGCTGGGTGCCTGCGAACTGGCCCATATTGTTTACCTGCAGAACCCGGGGCACCGGGATCTGCCCTGGCCGCGGTTGAAGCCCTCAATCACCCGGAATCACGGCTCGTTTATCCGCGTGTTTGCGGCTGATTTCAATGCTGACGGCCAACCGGAGGTGGTGGGTGTGAACAAGGGTTCACAGAACCCACGGGGCGAAGACCGACTCAAACCCAACCCGATCAGCTGGTTTGAAATCACCGGCGACCCGCTTGATGACGCCAGTTGGAAAGAGCACGTGTTGACCCGCGTGGCCTGGCCGATCAACGCGCCACCGGTTGACCTTGACGGTGATGGTGACCTGGATATCGTGGGCGCCTCAACCGCGGAAGGGCGAATCTTCTGGTTCGAAAACACCAGCACCGGCAAGGTGAGTTTTGTTGAACATCGCATCAATGTACCGGATACCAATAGTGAGCCAACCCGCGTAGGAGGCTTCAACATGGACTTTGCTGACCTGAATGGTGATGGCCGCTTGGACATAGTGGGGTCAGCCCAAAGGGACCTCGCCTGGTTTGAGCAGCCGGAAACGGTGGATGGTGAGTGGCAGATTCACGTGATCGGGAACAACCTGCCAGACTCCTCCACGGGTATTCGCCTGGCAGATATTGATGGTGATGGTGACCTGGACCTCATCACCGGCAGCTATAGCCGTGGCCCCAGGGACCGGGATGGTGAGCCTGAGCTGACCAGCGCCATGGGGCGGCTCTCCTGGTTTGAGAACCCTGGCAGAGGCGCGAGCCCCTGGATTCGTCATGATATTTCGCGCCGCATCCGGGGCATGTTTGATGCGTTTGTCGCAGTGGATATGGACCAGGACGGTGATATGGATTTTGTCGGTACCCGGGGCAACAGCTACCCCTATGACGGGGTTTTCTGGCTGGAGCAGGTAAGGACTGACAACGCCCTGCCGGCATTTGAGCGGGCGCGGGCAGAAGACAGCAGGGAGGTGCCGTTGCCCTGAGTTCGAGGCGCGGAATTTCAATTGGGCCTTTGGGTCTGCAAGTAGTGCGGTGCGAAAAGTGTAGCGGCAAACTGGAACACCGCTCGGTGAAATCCTGGCCAGCATCAAGGGCACTGTGATTATCGACAAGAGATTGAAGCGTCCTGGTCCGGATAGGGCGTCACCGGCCAGGCACGGTTCAATGCTCATTGCCCGTTAAGGAACCACCAGGTTTCATCCAATGCCGGGCGAAACTCTCTTTTTTGGCGGGTTCGTACCCCTGGCGGATAAACCAGCAGTGGGGCTTATTCGTCTTATTCCCGCCAGGAAGTGAGGAAACTGACCAACTCAATGATCCGCGTGACCTCACAAACCTGCTGATTCTGTGGCCTGTTGTTCGTTGGCCTGTATCTTGCTGCTATGCGTCTATTGATCGTTTGGAGCACGTGAACAACATGTCTGCTACAAAAGTTTTTGTATTGTCCCTGCTGGCCCTGCTCGTGCTGGGTGTTGTTGTTGTGATCTTTGGCGGCTCGGCTGTTTACTATCTGGATGGTGCGAAGAGTCTTGATGTTCAGGGAGCGGCAGAGCGACACGATGGTGACATCAACTCGCCGGGAGATGGGTGGGCCTACTACGGCGGTGATGCGGGCGGGCACCGCTTCAGCAATGCTGAACAGATTACGCCCGCCAACGTATCAAAGCTGGAAGTAGCCTGGGAGTTTCAGACAGGTGATCTGGCCAGGCGCCCACGCGAAGCGCTGGTACGTAGCGCCGGGGAGGCGACCCCGATTCTGGTGGAGTCGAGCCTGGTCTTTTGTTCTGCATTTAATGAAGTCATCGCCATCCACCCGGGTACAGGCAAGGAGAAGTGGCGCTTTGATCCCGGCATTGATCTTGGACAGCGCCCCGCAAACCAATTTATCTGTCGAGGCGTGGCGTACTGGCGAGACGTCGAGGCGACTGGCAGCTGCGCGTCGCGCATTATCTCCGCGACCAGTGACGGTACCGTCTTTGCGCTTGATGCGGTCACCGGCAAACCCTGTCTGGACTTCGGCGACAACGGCACCGTCCTAATTGATCCGGGAATGCCGCTTGAATGGCCCGGCGAGTTTCAGGTCACCTCGCCCCCCGCCATCATTGGTGACATTGCTGTCGTCGGGTCAGCAATCTCGGACAATCAGCGAGTCGAGGCACCCCACGGAACCGTGCGTGCCTATGATGTTCGCACCGGCAAGGAAGTATGGTGGTTCGATCCGATTCCAAGAAACGCAGCTGAGAGCAATGCGCCTGACTGGCAAGGTGACTTTCCACCCATCGAAGGGCACGCCAATGTCTGGGCACCGATCTCCGCCGATCTCGAGCGCGGACTTGTATTCTTGCCGACCGGTAGCGCATCACCAGATTTCTATGGCGGTCTCAGGCCCGGTGACAATCGTTATGCTAACAGTGTAGTTGCGCTCGAGGCTGCAACCGGTGAAGTCGTTTGGGGTTACCAGTTCGTGCACCACGATGTCTGGGACTATGACACACCCGCACAGCCCGGTCTCTATACCATCTGGTATGACGGCAAGCCTCGTGACGTGGTTGTGCAGATCACCAAGATGGGGCTGGTGTTCGTGCTTGATCGGGAAACCGGAGAACCGATTCATCCGGTTGATGAACGCGTCGTTCCTCAAGGTGGTGTTCCCGGCGAACAGCTTTCCAGAACTCAACCGATTCCACAGAAGCCGCCGGCGCTGGTGCCCGACATCGTTGATCGTGACGATGCTTTTGGTCTGACGCTATTTGACAAGCTTGAGTGCGCTGGGAAGATCGCGGCACTCCGCCAGGAAGGTCTCTATACGCCACCAACTATCGGAGGTACGTTGTTCCGTCCATTCACTGGTGGTGGAGGGAACTGGGGTGGCGGCGCGTTCGACGCAAGCAAAAACCTTCTGGTAGTCAATATGTCCAACATTGGGCACCTGATTCAGATGATTCCCGCAGCCGAAATTGAGCAAGCAAGAAGAGCCTATCCCAATACTGAGATCGGCCCGCAGCGAGGTGCGCCTTTTGGTGTGCGACGTGAAATCATCGTGTCCTCTCTGGGTCTTCCATGTACCCCTCCGCCCTGGGGGGTGGTGGCTGGCGTCGATCTCGCGAAAGGAGAGATTGTCTGGCGGAAAACGCTAGGCACCACGGAAGATCTGGCGGACGGGCTCGCGCTGCAGTTGGGAACGCCGACACTGGGCGGGCCGGCGATGACGGCCTCCGGCCTGGTTTTCATTGGGGCGACCTACGACTTTTATCTGCGCGCGCTCGATGCGGCAACGGGTAATGAGTTGTGGAAAGGGCGGTTGCCAACCGCGGGAATTGCAACTCCCATTGTTTATACCTACGAAGGTCGTGAGTACGTTGCCATTTTTGCCGCAGGTTACGGGGGCATCATGGGCACGCCAAGCGGTGACAGCCTGATCGCCTTTGCGTTACCGCGGTAGGTGTCACCCCTGGCTTGATAGTTGTTGCTGTTCCACCTGTGCCCATAGTCCCATTGGGATGGCGCGCCAGGAACAGGTGGTTAGTGGTGCCTTCAGGTCCCGCTGCGTCGTGGGGCCAGAAGCAAACCTATCGCCAGGAGCAATAGCGAGGCAGGCGCTGGCACTGGCACGATCACGCCGCCGGTTTGCGTAAACCCTGCGTATCGCACCTGTTCCTGTGAGTAGTTATAGAATCCAAACTGACCTGCAGTAAACGTGGAATCGGCAACCGTCACGTCCCACAGAGTGGTGCTGCCCTGTTTGACCACAATGTTGAACTCACCTGCCGTCTGGTTGAAGTCCAGGTGAAAGTCGTACAGCACGCCGGAGACCCACCCTTTGGTTCCACCGTGGTTGGTGGCCAGGACACTCATGTCACCGTAATCAGAACCGTTTTCCCAGAACTCGGCCAGTGAAAGATCTGTCAGGCCATTACCAGTCGAGCCTTCCATCTTTTTGACGGTCATGCCTTCATAGGCATAGGTGCCTGCATACCCCTGATTGTTTTTCTTCCAGTCAAACAGGTAGAAGTTACTGGAATTCTGGTAGCCAAATACGAAGCCCATATAATCATCATCACTGCCTGTAAGGACCTGCCAGGTACCATCCATCGTAAAGGTTGTCTGGTTCAGGCCGTTCAGATAGAAGGAAGGGTCAGCGTTGACGATTTGCGTCACAGATTCGTTGTCCCCTGCCAGGACCCAGTCACCGGCGTTCTGACCGCCGGGAAAATCAAGGGTGAGTTCGTTCCAGCTCGACAGATTGATGGCATCAGCGGATGCTGTCGTCGCCAAGGTGGCGAGAAATGAAATGGCAATGGCTTTCCGGAACATAAAACTCCCCTGGGTTGTATTCGCCAATAAACCAAGCAAGGTCTTTGCCAGTATAAAAATTGATATAAAATTCAATGGGTTAATGACCTCCCCTACCTTGGCATGATCGCAAGTGTAAAAATTATCGACGTTTTGCGGGCAAACGACCAGATTGGGCATGTGGTAGAAGGTCACAAACTCGCCAGTGAAGACCCGATGGTGCAAGGTCCTGACCTTGCAGGCCCTGGTCAGGATTGCGGGATGCCGCGTACGCCGTGTTGTTACGGTGTCGATTCCCCACAGGCGCTGTGACCGTGACATGCCACAGGTTTATTGGCCCTGGGTTCTATCCGGATCGGCTGCTGACCGGGGCACAAGATGTTTTCACAGTTTTCTGTTTGGCAAGAAAACCTGGTGAGCTCGAGTAAGGTTTGCCCGAGGTTGGGGCACCAGGGTCGCCGGATTGCCGCTAACTGCGGTTAGGTGCAGCGCCATCTGGGTGGTGCCGTCGCCGCAGGGCTTCTGCCGGATCTCAGGCCGTTCAAGAACGGCCTGGTTTCCTCGACTACTGGGCCAATTACTGTCTATTGGCGGGGTCGTATTCCTGGATGATAAAGCAGAACCGCGGTTAATTCGTCTTGTGCTCGTGTTGGCCAAAGACAGTTTTGCCAACTATGTCAGGGACGCTGAAGACGGATGAGGTAAGCCTCGGCTGCGTTCATATTGCGCGGATAGCTACCGTATTTGGTTTTCCAGAGTTCCGCAAACCGGTTGAATGTAGCCTGATCCGTTTCGCGAGTGGCGGTCAGCGGAAAGATGCTGCCATCGACACCCAGGCGCACAGCTGGATTTGTTTCGATGTGCGTAATCCAGGTGGCGCGGTTGGCACCGGCGTGGACAAACAGATCTCCATCCATTTCTACCACCCAGAGATTCACTGAGTAGGGTTCTGCCGGGTTGGTTTCCAACTGGATGATGTTAATTGCTGCCACAGCAGACCAGTCCGAAGGCAGCGTCTGTTCTGTGCCGTCCAGGGCTCCGGCAGAAACAGGAATGTAGTCGCAACCTGTAACGCCCAGCACGAGGACAGTGAGCACCAGGCATCTGCCCAGGTGGCCCGCGGTCCTTGCCAGGCGCTTTGAAAGCCCTGAGATCCCGCGCAAGGTCAGTCGGTTACTGCTCACGCAACATGCGCCGCAGAATTTTGCCTGACGCTGACTTGGGTATGGCGTCGACAAAAGAGACCAGGCGGATCTGCTTGTAGTGTGCAACCTGGCCTGCGACAAACTGCTGGATGTCCTCTGCAGTGGTCTGGGCACCTTCGCGACGCACGACAAACGCCTTGGGCAGTTCGCCGGCTTCATCATCCGGGACGCCAATGACCGCAGCGTCGGTGACATCCGGGTGGGTCACGAGGATCGATTCCAGTTCGGCTGGTGGTACCTGGAACCCCTTGTATTTGATCAACTCTTTCAGGCGATCGACGATGGTGAAATGACCGTCCTCGTCGATGTGGCCGACATCACCGGTGTGGAGCCAGCCATCAGCGTCGATGGTGTTTGCCGTGGCATCCGGATTGTTGAGGTAGCCGGGCATGACCTGGGGGCCGCGCACCCAGATTTCGCCGTCTTCCCCGGGTTCCAGGTCCTTGCCCGATTCGGGATCAACAATCCGGCACTCGGTTGAAGGTACCAGCACCCCAATAGTGCCGGGTTTGAACTGGCCGGCGGGTGTGGCATGGCTGACCGGGGACAGTTCTGTCATGCCGTATCCCTGCACAACCTCGCAGTCGAGCCGGGCACCGGCCTCCTGGGCAAGTTCCGGCCCGAGCGGTGCCGCACCAGAAAAGACGGACTTCAACGCGCTCAGATCGTAGTTGGCCACGGCCGGGTGTTTTGCCAGGGCCAGAACGATGGGCGGCGCCACAAACGCCCGCGAAACCTTGTGGTCCTGGGAGAGCTGGAGAAACTGCTCAAGATCAAACCTTGGCATGGTCACAACCTTGCCACCCTGGAACAGGGCGCCGTTCATGAGCACCTGCATGCCGTAGATATGGAAGAACGGCAGGAATGACAGGACAGTTTCGCCGGGCTCGATGGGTAACATCGCGGCAGTCTGGACCAGGTTGGCCACCAGATTCCGGTGAGTCAGCACCACACCTTTTGACAGCCCGGTGGTACCGGATGAGTAGGGCAGGGCAACAACGTCAGTGGGGTCAACCGGCACCTGCTCCTCGAGGGGGGCGCCCATGAGATCTGAAACCGGGGTTGCGGCACTCGCATCAACCGTGAAGATCTCAAGCACATCTGTCCCTTCCGCAGCGGCTTTGGCCACGTCCAGGAACATGCTGACCGTAACAAGATATTTGGCGCCGGAATCCTTGAGCTGGTGATTGACCTCGTGTGCAGTATAGGTTGGGTTGATGGTGGTCACCGCGCCACCAGCCCAGGCGGTGCCGTGGAATGCCACCGCGTACTCGGGGATATTGGGGGCCATGATGGCAAGTACATCACCCCTGCCGAAACCACGTTGGTTCAAGCCACCAGCCAGTGATTTCAGCTGATGTTCAAACTCGCTATAGGAGATTGTCCGACCGGTTGAGCCATCAACCAGGGCGGGCTTGTCGGCGAGGGTGCGAGCGTGTTGAAGGACAAAGGGCGTCAGCAGGGTTGCCGGAATGCTGACGTCGGGGTATGGACTTCTGTGAATCATGGTCATTTTCCTGATGGTCTCGGGACTGTTACGAAATCGGCCAAAGTCAGATGATGCCACAAGTTGAAAATATGCACACAGTCCGGGCTGGTGCCTGGCTGGATACCTGGGCCACCACTGGTCGCCGCAAGCTTGCCACCTGGTGTGGTTTTCCGTTTAATCCGAAGACCAAGGGAGGTACGTTGCTTGCACCAGTTGATGCTGTCCACAATGCTTGTGATGATCACATTGGTGCTGGCCAATGTGACGACAAGGGCGGATGCACAGGAATCGGTCGAGATTTTCCTGACTGTGGAGCTGCTGCCGGAGGCGAAACCCATGCCTGCAGCACAACAGGTATTTGCCAGTAACTGCGTTGCGCAAGGCGTCAGGGAGCATTTTGCCGATTGTGTCGACCAGGGCAGGCGTTATACCTGGCAGCAAAGGGACAGGCTGGTCATCCTGACCATCTCTGCAATCTGACTTGTCGCATATTGTTGCAAACTGCCTTGGATGGGCAGGAAATCCGCTGTTAGTGATCAATTACTTCTGTTCTGGGTGCTGATAGACAAGGTAAATGTTCTGGCACGTTTCCTGCTGAACCCCTGGTAATACGAACCATGGGACAATTCCTGCATGTTATTCCGCCTACCATTAATGACCTGCTTCCTGCTTGTCATCAGCCTGCACAGTCAGGGTGCGACAGACGGACGTGCCGGCATCAACTCAAATGCAAGGTTCAGTATTTCTCTGACGATCGACCCATCAATTGAGATTATCACTGCCTCTGATATCAGCATCAGCATTCGCGACAGATCCAGAGATGCCAGCTTCACCCGCCAATTCTGCGTGACCGGGACCGCAGCCGGCAAATACCGGGTCATTGCTTCTGGCCGCGCTGACCCGGAAAGCAACCGGTTTCTGCTCGTGAACCGTGAAAATGACACGCTGCCGTTCGATGTCTCTTTTCATGGCACAGCGGAAAGCGAGCGTCTGGACCCACTTTACCCTGATGTGCCATCGCCTGTTTATGATGTGCAGAACCGGGAGACGGGATGTGACGGCACTACCTATTTCAATGTAACCTTTCGGCGCGAGGACCTGGCGGCGGCCAGTTCGGGTCTGTACAGTGGTTCATTGACACTGCTGGTTTCGCCTGTCTGACGGGTCAGTCCGGTCAATTGCTTGTGCTAAACTTCAGCAGGCCATATCGAGACGAGTCAAAATGAAGCCAAGAGTTCTTCTGGGCATTACGCTGTTTTTCCACTCCCTTATTGCCGTGGCAGACATGTATGTTGACCGTTCGATTGTCGTATTTGAGGGCAACAGTCAGCCGCGCCAGGACGTCAAGGTCTCGAACACGGGAGAAGAGGTCATCTACGTGGAGGTTGAAGTCCTGGCGGTGGAGAATCCAGGCACGCCTGACGAGACTCGTTCTGTGGTCTCGAATCCGCAGGACCTCAAGTTGCTGGCAACACCCACCAAACTGATTGTGCCACCGGGTGGTCAAAAACTGGTTCGAATAGTTAACCTCCAACCCCGGAACAGTGACGAGCGGGTTTACCGCATCAACGTCACGCCCATTGTGGCGCCTCTGCAGGAAGAAACCAGCCAACTGCGTATTGTTGTTGCCTATCAGATTCTCACCATAGTCCAACCCGATTCACCAGAATCAAAATTGACGGCGGTGCGGCGCGGTAATCAGATAGTGTTCGAGAATGAGGGCAATACCAATGTGCTGTTGAGTGAAGGACAGCAGTGCGATCCGGCTGTTCCTGACAGTTGTCAGGAGTTGCCCAGCAGACGCCTGTATGCGGGAAACAGCTGGACCCTGGATCTGCCTTTCAACGCCCCACTGTCTTACAGTGTCCGCAGCTTTGACGGAATCAAGAAAGAAATATTCCAGTAGCCAATTAAATGTTGGCCTGGCTCCTCACCAAGTGCGTCAGCCCCCTGTTATTGCTGTCAGTTGCGATTCCCTGCTCCCTGCAGGCCTCACCTGCGCCTGACCGGACCAGATACCTGCAGGACATCAGGGCCGGTCAGGCCAATTCGACAACGCCCGCACCCGACCGGAGCCAGTACCTGAGAGACTTTGTCCCGACACCGGTGCGTACGGTCCTGGATTCAACAAAAAAAAGGCGAGCGGCAACCAGTGCGCCCGCGTTTGTTCCACCCGGTTTTGAAGACCTGCTGGAACCCCAGACAACGCTGGTAGATGTCTACTACGGTGGTGCATTTCTCACTGCGACCACGGCGACATTCACACCCACTGAAATCCGCTTTCTGAACCCCGATGATCTTGTCGCCAGGATACCGGACATTCTTGATCCGGACGCGGTTTCGGCTTTCCTGCGGACTGACATGCCGACCAACTCGGAACTGGTCTGCCTGACTGCGCTGCAGACCAACTGCGGTCGTATCGAAGCTGAAACCGTTGAGGTCATCTTTGATGACGGGCAGTTTCGTGCAGATCTGTTTCTTGCGCCCGGTGTTCTTGCTGTTCGCTCGGCAGGCCCCCCCAGATTCCTGCCCAGGTCGAGTGCGGGTGTCTCATTGCTGAATACCACCACAGCCGCCATCAACGGCCAAAGCTCAGAATCAACCAGCTATAACCTCGGTAACTCAACCACCCTGGCGGTTCGGGAAAGCAGGCTGTTGGCTGTGAGCAATGTGTCAAGCGGTGAGCGCCTCAGTTTTGACACCCTGGCGCTGCAGCGTGAAGTGAATGGCCAGCAGTTTCAGGCAGGGCTTTTCCGCTCGAGCCCGGGCAACCTGCTGTTTATCAACCAGGCCGATTTTGCCGGCATCAACCTCGCCAGTTCACTGGATACACGCCGGGACCTGGACCAGTCTGCCGGGAGCGCGCTGCAGGTTTTCCTGGAGTCCCGGTCGAGGGTGGACATCCTCAAGGATGGCCGACTGGTCAGCACCAGGATCTATGAGACGGGCAACCAGATCGTCGATACGTCACAACTTCCCGGTGGTGCCTACGAAATTGTACTCAGGATCAGGGACAGCTTCGGTGAGACAAGGGAGGAAACAAGGTTCTACGTCAAGACCAATCGCCTGCCACCCATGGACCAGCTGCTCTACTTTGTTGACGTCGGTGAGTTTGTGGCGAGTACAGCAGAGTCAGAATTGCCGCGCGGTACGGGAGAACACATCGTCCGTGCCGGTCTTGCCAAGCGAATTACCTCAGCATTTGGCGGCGAACTGGGTGTCCTCTCCACCGCTGCGGGCAGCGTGTTGGAAACGGGACTTTTTCATCTCGCGCGGGCTTATGATTTTCGCCTGAACGGGGCTTTTGGTGATGACGGATCGTTTGGCCTCAACACAAATCTGAGAGCAAGGGTTGGCGCGCTCTCCATAAACTTCAGTGGACGCAAGACCTGGACGGGGAACCAGGATTCAATGCTCGGCGGCCAACTGACCCAGTCAGCACTCAATGTCACTGTTCCGCTGGGGCGCAGTACCCTGAATTTCTCTGCCAGATACAACAAGCGCGAGTCGGTAGCCGACAGAAACCTGGGCCTGAGGTATGACTTCCCAACCTTCCGATTCGACCAGCGATTTCTTGATGCCAACCTGCAGGTTACAAAAGACAACGACAATTTGCTGGTGCTGTTGAACCTGAGCATTGCACTGCGCGGCAAACACTGGCAACACCAGGCTGCTGCCAGGTTATACCGGGAGGAGCCGCAGGTGGCCGCTGCCTTGTCGGGGATCGAATCGAACCTGACTTCCATCTGGCAGGATCAGGAACTGTTCCGTAGTGACGTTGCGCTGACGGTCCGGGCAAACGATGAGCGTGATGATCAAACACTGGAGTCGGAACTTGATATATCTTCGAATTTTGGCAGGGCAAACCTGAACGCCGTGTATTCGGCGGAAACAGGGGAACACGGCTATGGGGCCAACCTCTTTACAAGCCTGATAGCCAACAAAGACACCTTCAGGGTTGGTAGTCGCAACCAGGCGCAGTCCGCCATTGTGCTGGACATCAAAGGTGAAGTGCGTGATGCCTTTTTTGATGTTCAGGTCAACGGGATGGTCCGAGGCAACGTTGCCATTGGTACCAAGACCGTTGTTGGCCTTGCGCCTTTTGATACTTACCGGATTAACCTTCTGCCCAGGGGGGACTCTATTGTCGACTTCCCGACCAACACCCGGCAGGCAACGCTTTATCCTGGCAATGTGGTGACGCTGACCTGGGACGTGACACGCGTACTGATTGCATTTGGCCAGGTCGTGGATGAAGCCGGTCGCCCGGTGTCCAACGCAATCATTGATGGTGTTGTTGGTCTCGCAACCACCGACGAGTTTGGGCTGTTTCAGGCAGAAATCAAATCCAATCTGACCTCGCTGCGGGTCAGGACACGGGAGCAGACCTGTAAAGTTCTGCTTCCGGATTACGACACCAGCCAGTTGGTTGTAACCCTGGGTGAACTTGTGTGCCGGCGGACAGTCCAGGAGGGCGGTGCAGGTTAGTTTTTTACTGGGGCGCGACCAGGATGGTCAGGGTGTCGCCATAAGTCTGTGGTGTGACGCCGGACAGGTCTGCCGCTGCTACCGTGACTGTGACAGTTGCATTGTCAATGCCACTGCACGCGGGATCTGTATTGTTGCCGGTCCCCGCGACAGGCACGCCGCCAACAATTGGGGTACCCGCGCCAGCGCCGACAGCGTCATTGAAAGTGACCGAATAGGTCAGATATTCTGTCTGGCCCGCGTCAGCAAGGCGGAATTCACCGGCACCCGTCATCTGCGACGAGGAAAAGGTGAGCTGGTAGGCGGCGGCTGTGTTGTTGCTGTAAACGCAGAATGTTTCAGAACCCACCATATTGCTCACGCCGTCCCACAGACCGAGGCCAATGTTGTCGAGGGCGGTGACCCTGACAATATTTGCCACCGAAATGGAAAGTGACAGGGTCTGGGCATCTGTTCTGGTGCCTTTGCTTCCGCCGATGATCTTCCCCTCAAACTGGCCCGTGTAGCTACCTGCCCGCGCTTTTTGCAACTCGAGGCTGGAGATGGTCGCAAGAATCTCGGAGTTGTTGCCATCGGGGCAATTGCGAAACTGACCCAGGTGCGCGTGGTTGTCATAGAAGCCATCTGTCAGGGACTCGTAAGCAGTACCTTCCCTGATATCACGGTGTTGCCATTGGACATAAATGCGTGCATTGCCGGTGTTGGTGTCGTCACCATCAAGATAGAGATAGTAACCCGGGGGTGACGAGAGATCGGTTAGCTGGAAGCGGTACGGCATCCGGTTGTCCTTCGCTTTCGGCTTTTTCTTTTTCGTGTCGGCGGAGCCCGCGCAATTCAAGTGGCTGAAAGTCTGGGTACCATCACCCATGGCCCAGAGACCAAGATCAAAACTGCCCTTGCCAAAGACCTCAAGCTCAACAAAATCAGCGGCCCAGATGGGAGCAGCGAAAGGCAATAACAGAAGCGAGAGTAGACGAGTCTTCAGATTTTTCATGGCGGAGCCCGCCCTGGCGAACTGTCGCCGTAACTTATTCAGGATTGATAAACACTATCACAGTATCGGCAAACACATCTCTCGCCAGTTTCTGTCTCACCTGTTCATCGACAACCAGGTTGAAACCTATCTCACCCCTGGTTGCGCAGGCGCCGGCAAACTCAAGATCATAGGGCAAGGATCCATCATCAGAGACCAACTGGAGGTTCCTGGGAATTTGCAGGTCGATCCCCTGTTCACTGGCGTCAAAGTCGAGACAGAAGAACGAACGGTCGCTGCTCAAATGGTCAACCCTGAGCTGTACTGGCGCTGGTACACGTGCCGCAGTGCGATCATGCAGTTCAACTTTCATGACGTTGTTGCTGGTGTTGTCGAAGGTGAGTGCACCAACCAGGTGGTCGATCGCATAGACAGCGTGAGCCATCAGGGTGAGCAGCATTGCGCTCAGCAATTCGACCAGGAAACGGTTTCCACCAGTCTTCATCGGGTACTCCTAGATGGGCTCAACAAACACCGTAACAGTTGCCTGGTAGTCATTGGCCGTGGATGCCTGCTGCAGGTCAGCTTCCGCAAAGGTAACGGCCAGTTCCGCGTTGTCGCCGCCACCGCAGGTCAGTGAACTGCTGCCGACCAGGGCAACCGCGGTTGCCGTGTTGTAGGTCAGGGCTTCACCGTCCGAGGCGTCCAGGTCATCGTCAACCCTGGCGCTGAAGGGAATGCTGTCACCCGAGAGCACTGACGC
Source organism: Pseudomonadota bacterium (assembly GCA_047947185.1). GTDB lineage: Bacteria > Pseudomonadota > Gammaproteobacteria > Pseudomonadales > Azotimanducaceae > JANQJA01. Next base: position 2,223,414 of record CP170502.1, on the reverse strand, counting down.
GACGCTGAAAGAACCGGTGCTGGTTGTCAGGGTCAGGCGATAGTTGTCGCCACCGCTGCGGTAGACGCAGAACTCGGTGGCGCCGGTCAGGTTGCCACTGCCACCCCAGGCCCCCAGTGCAATATCTTCAACACTGCTGATCTGGACGCGGTTGGCAATCTCCAGGCTGATGTCGGTGGTGCCAGTTGAATTGACCCCCAGCGACCCCTGCGTGGCCGCCATGGCCTGGCCGGCAAACAGTGCTGCTGAAAGTGCGATACCCGTTGCAAGTTTGGTTTGTGTGTTCATGTGTTTGTCCGCCCAATGTAACTGTTTGTAAAGTTGTTATAAGTATTACAAAAGCCGTGCCAACATCGATGTATATAAAAATGATCATATAAATCAACAAGTTAATAGTCTCCAATCGCAAAAAATCGAGTTTCCGGATCAAGCGTTGACCGGCTGTGCCTGTTACAGCGCGTTAACATGTGACGCTAATTGCACTGGCGTGGAAGGAGGAAAGCGCAAGTCAGATGTGATTGTTGTATGCAGGGGGCGTCAAACCGGTTTGAGGCAGAAACGAAAACGGCCCTGACGGGCCGTTGGCGTGGATTTGGTCCAGGTTGAACCCTGTTCAGATGGGCTCAACAAACACCGTGACAGTTGCCTGGTAGTCATTGGCCGTGGATGCCTGCTGCAGGTCAGCTTCCGCAAAGGTAACGGCCAGTTCCGCGTTGTCGCCGCCACCGCAGGTCAGTGAACTGCTGCCGACCAGGGCAACCGCGGTTGCCGTGTTGTAGGTCAGGGCTTCACCGTCCGAGGCGTCCAGGTCATCGTCAACCCTGGCGCTGAAGGGAATGCTGTCACCCGAGAGTACTGACGCGACGCTGAAAGAACCGGTGCTGGTTGTCAGGGTCAGGCGATAGTTGTCACCACCGCTGCGGTAGACGCAGAACTCGGTGGCGCCGGTCAGGTTGCCACTGCCACCCCAGGCCCCCAGTGCAATATCTTCAACACTGCTGATCTGGACGCGGTTGGCAATCTCCAGGCTGATGTCGGTGGTGCCAGTTGAATTGACCCCCAGCGACCCCTGCGTGGCCGCCATGGCCTGGCCGGCAAACAGTGCTGCTGAAAGTGCGATACCCGTTGCAAGTTTGGTTTGTGTGTTCATGTGTTTGTCCGCCCAATGTAAATGTTTGTAAAGTTGATATAGACGGTTCAAAAGCCGTGCCAATTTTCCGATTCAACTCCAACAATGAACAAATCACATATAAAACAATAAGATATAGACTGTGTTTACAAAAGATCACGAAGACTAACCGATCAGCAACAGACGGTGCGGACTGACGATTCGTGACACAATTCACAATATTTGTCATCAGCGAAAGATTGTTTCCCGGAAGAACGCCAATCGGTTTTGCGTCTGGCGTGTTGGAACTGGCGCTGGGTTTGAAAACGGGCAGCAGGTTCTATCGCACAGATGGAGTGCGGCTGCTGGCCGGGTGTGTGGGTTACGTCGTCTGGGTGTGTGTCCCTGGACGGGGCCGGTTGTTGGTTGCTGTCTCTTGATTGCGCTGATCGAGCGTCCGCTCCAGCGCCCGGCATAACAGTAGGGTGGCGTATTCCGGAAACGCGTCGGCCGGGTCAAACTGTTCGCCAAACCCTTCAATAAGCCCCGCAAGCTGTTCCCGGGCGTGATGGACCTGATCCATTTGGCTGGTTGCCGGGTGCCCCGGGGCGCAATGACCTGCCTCAATTGCGTCGGCAATACCAAGAACGCGGTTCCAGAACAGGGTGGTCTGACGGTTGGATTGCGAATGGCTCATCGGGCTTTCTCCTGACGGCAAAATTCAATGGCTGGGAAATTGATCTTGTCTGGCGACTGAGTTCCTTTGAACTCAGTCGCCCAACGTCTGAAAGGCGAGGAGCAATGTCGCGTGTGACAAAACTGTCATAGGCTGCAGTGGCAGGTGGTGTGTGGCAGGCGTCATGGTTGCATCATACACCCTTGTCCCCCTGCTGCAGCAATTGCCATCCAGCAAATTTGCTGCAGTATGACTGCAAATATTCTGATTATATTCTTGCCATCAGACGAGGCAGGATAGTAGCAAGCTCAGGGAGGTCGCTATGGCAGATGAACATGAAACCCGCGAATTTTCTTCCCCGCCCTGTTTTGCCCACAAGGTTGACCGGGCTTACATGGGCCTTGCGGCAACCGGGGAATCTGTACTGGCTTTGCAGACCCTGCTTGAGGGAGAACGCGCGGGGGCGCGCATCACCCGGGAATCGCTCCAACAGGCACGTGAGTTGGGCCAGGCGGATGAACTGCTGGCGCTGATCACTGACATCCAGGCGGATGAGACCAGGTACTGTTCCATGTTGATCGGCCAGATCAGGCGATTGGGTGCTGAACCCAGCCAGGAAGTAGGTGCCTTCTATAACAAATGTATGGCGGTGGAGGATCTGGCGCAACGCTTTGAACTGCTCAACCGCGGGCAGGCCTGGGTTGTACGCAAGATCAACGAACTGCTGCCGCAGCTAGACGATCCGGTGCTGATTGATGCCCTGATCGAGATGCGGGAAACTCACGAGAACAATATTGAGCACGCCGCTCGTGCATTTGAGCAAGAGGGCTGAGATCGCAATTTTCCGGCTGGCGACTTAACATCGCCGTAGCCGACAGCGGTACAGGTTGATGGACATAGAAGTTGCCCGCACCTTTCTTGAGATCGTCAGGACGCGGAGCTTTGTTGCCGCGGCAGAGCGATTGTGCGTCACCCAGACCACTGTCAGCGCCAGAATCAAGGGGCTCGAGGCACAGCTTGACTGCCAGTTACTGGTTCGTAATCGTACGGGCGCTACCTTGACCCCCGCCGGCGACAGGTTTCTGCCTGTTGCCACCCGCATCGTACAGGCCTGGGACTACGCAAAAGAAAAGATTGCTGTTCCGGAAGGGCCTTCGCACCAACTGGCTGTTGGCTGTGAACTCAGCCTCTGGGACCCGCTACTGATCAGTTGGCTGGTCTGGATGGACAAGGTCAGGTCGCAGGTTGCACTGCTCGCGGAAGTTGAGCCGGCGAACCTGCTGCTGCAGAAAGTTGAGCGCGGCACAATGGATATTGCGGTGGTGCACTCGCCGGCTTACCTGCCCGGGTTGCAGGTTGAACTGCTGATGGAAGAAAAGCTGGTACTGGTTACAACTGATCCTGACAGCGAACCTGACGTTGACGGGTATGTCCGCGTGGGCTGGAGTGCCGATTTTCTTGCCAGGCATGATACGGCGTTTCCTGACCGTCATCACAACAGGCTGTTTGTGGGCCACGGCCCGCTTGCGCTGCAGTATCTGCTCCGGGCCGGTGGTTCAGGCTACTTCAGGACCCGCGCAATTGAGCCGTACCTGGCTGACGGTCGCTTGCGACGTGTTGCCCAGGCACCCGAATTCACCTATCCGGTTTTCTGTGTTCACAGGGGCGACGCTGATCCGACCGTACAAACGGCATTGCTCGATCTTGCGCAGGTTGTGAAGCAACTGGATGGCAGCGAGCCCCGTGGGCGCGCCAATTCCTGAGTCGCTGAGGACAGGCTCTGCCCGACAAATGACCAGGTGGTCTGTGGCAACCGGATTCGCCCCTGACGGCCAGGGAATTAATCTGGCAGGCGAACGGGTGATTCGAATCCGTCAGGTTTTACGGCAAGTATTGAGCAGTGCAGGCTGTCGATGATGGTCTCTGCGGTGTTGCCGATAATCAGCCCCGGGATGCCGGTACGCGCAACTGTACCCATGACGACCAGGTCAGCACCTAGACTCTGCGCGATTGCCGGAATACGCTCCCCGGGTTCTCCCTGGGCGAGATGAAAGCGAGGTGCGATAAACTCGTACCCCTCCTTGCCGATGCGGCTGCGCAGGCCATCAGCGAGTTCACGTAGCAGCACCTCGCGCTCGCGCCGCTCACGATCAATGTTCCTGGCGATCTGTTCAGTGGACAATTCACTGGCGAACACGCTGATCATGCGTTCCGAGATGGGGGCCCAGACGTGGACCAGGGTGAGTCCAGCGGACTCCGCCAGGGCCAATTCTGCCGCGATATCCAGTATCTGCCGGTTCAGCGTGTCCTCGTTGTTGGTTTCATCCCAGGGGTCAAAGTCCAGGGCCGCGACAACGCTTTGATAGGTCTGGTTCATGGGCCTCATGAGCCAGACCGGGCAGGGACACTTGCGGAGCAGGTGACGTTCGTTGCTGGCCGTGATGGACGACCCGGCCTGCTCGCCATCTGTGATCACAATGACCAGGTCAAAGCCACCTTCAAGCACCTCACGAATGATCTCGATGAAGCCGGTGCCGCTGCGGACAGCAAATTGTACCGGGCGTGACACGTCGCGCCACTGCGCCTTGAGCCGGGCCATGGCCTCAGCTTCCAGGCGGGATCTGACGGCCTCGCTATTGTTTCCGGTAATCTCAGCAAAAATGCCCAGCCTTGGGGTTGCCGCCACATGCAGTACGGTGAGTTCAGCCTGCTGGCTATCCGCGAGGCTGACGGCCCGTTCGATGCAGAAACCCTGGCTGGTATCGGGGTTGTCGACAAAAAGTATCTTCCTGAATCGGGTCATCTCTTGTGTCCTGGTGTCTGCGTTAGCCTGCAGACTCGAGTTCATCGCTGGCGGTGGTCTCCAGTCTGCCTTGCACTCGCTCGACAGCGAGCGTGGCACCGTCCATATAGGGTAGCAGGACAATGTCTGCGCCGCTGCGCCGGAATGTATCAACGTCGGTCATTTCATGGGTCGAAATGGCAATACGACCAGCGAACCCTTGGGCTGCCAGTTCGTCCAGCAACACCCGACGCGGATCCTCAAAGGAAACCCCCACGTCGTTGGCAGGAATGGCGCAAATCACCCAGCGCACCCCGCCAAGCGGCAGCCCGCGCACAAAATCCTGGTCGCTTGCGTCACCATAAATGGCTTCGATGCCTGTCGCCCGTGCCCGCCGTACCGCTTCCGGATCAAAGTCCAGCGCAAGAACGCGTTCGTTTTCCCGCACAAGCTGATCTGCAATCGCCCGACCGTAGCGCCCCAGCCCAAACAGGACAATGTCATGGGGATGATGTACGGCCTGGTCCTGCTCAGATTGGGCCTCCCTGTAGGGTTCAGCACGCTCGAATATGGTGAGCAGCGGGCCGAGCCAGCCATAGAGGGTGTGTGACCAGGTGATCATGTAGACCGATAGCGAAATGGTGATAAGGCCCACCAGGGTGACCAGGGCAAGTGACTCGCCGCTGACATGTCCCAGCGAGAGTCCCATGGCCATGAATATCAGTGAAAATTCGCTGATCTGGGCCACGGTCAGGCCAGCCAGGAACCCGGTCCTGCTGCGATAGCCCAGTAGTCCCATGATAATCAGCACGATGAGCGGATTGCCGACCAGTACAAAGAGTGAGAAGACGATGGCGGGCAGGATCTGCTCGCCGAGCAGACCAAAGTCCAGTTGCGTGCCGAGCGCAATAAAAAAGAACAGTAGCAGGAAGTCCCTGAGGGGTGACAGGCGTGACACCAGTGCCTCACGGATGGGGGTGGAGGCGAGTGAAATGCCAGCCAGCAGTCCGCCGAGTTCCTTACTGAAACCAAAGTAGTCGCCCAGGGCTGCCAGCAGGGCTGCCCATCCGATTGCGAAAGTGACCAGCAGTTCGCGGGAATGGGCCATACGGGAGGTGACGGCAAGCGCACCGAATCGGATGAACACCAGAACCAGCAGGACTGCAATCAGGCCGTAACCCAGAATGGTAGCAACCCGGAGAAAGAGTCCCCCCTCCACCCCGGTTTCACCCACCCCGAAAGAGGACAGGACAATCATGGCAAGTACAACTACCAGGTCCTGGACGATCAGAAAGCCAATGGCAATCCGGCCGTGCAGGGCATCCACTTCACGTTTGTCAGAGAGCAGCTTGACGATGATGATGGTGCTTGAAAATGTCAGTGCTACGGCAACGTAAATTGCCGTGATGTGATCCATGCCGAGCGCAAGCCCGATGCCATAACCGATCACCGAGGTGAATGCGACCTGACCGATGCCCGTTGCGAGGGCAACGGGTCCGAGAGTTCGAACCAGTTTGATGTCCAGCTTCAGGCCCACCAGGAACAGCAGGACAGCAATGCCCAGTTCAGCCAGCAGATCAATCTGTTCGTGGGAGCGCACTATGCCGAGTAAAGACGGACCGGCGAGCACACCAACGGCAATTAGGCTGACAATCATCGGTTGTCGCAGGAACTGTCCAACAAATCCGATCACCGTCGCCAGCGCAATCAGGGCTGCAATTTCATAAAACGGGGATGCGTGAATAAGCGCGACCACTGACAGACAATCTCCTGTGTATCCGGGAGTATTCTAGCGGTTTTGCTGCCTTAGCTGGTTGATCTCAGTGCCCTTTTTATGAAGCAGGTTCAGGTTCACACAAGATTCGCAGGTTGGAAAGCGGCGCGCGAGGCCGGACCGGTGAATGTCTTTTACTGCGCAGCGCGTTGCAACGCCGTCTGCAGTTGATTGTTCAAGTGGCATCGGGGCCGTAGAAGAGTACCCAGCAGGAAAAGTCCGCTGAAGTTTCAGCAAATTTATGGTCGGTGTGGGCGGGGACAAACACGGCATCGCCGCTACTGACACTGAAAGTCTCGTCAGCAACCGTGATTGAGGCTTCGCCGCTGGCAACAAAATAGTATTCGTCGCGGCTGTGGGGTGACTGGCGATCCGGCTGGTGTGGCTGGTACAGGCCAACCACAATGTGCTGGTCGCGGCGCGTTTGAACAAACGGCGTATCCTGGCGTTTGTCCAGCTTGTCCATGAGCTCTTTCAGTACAAAATGTTTACCCTTGGGCACGGCCTTAAGTTCCCCTGTTTGTTGGTTTTGAGCCTGGTGGTTATTGATATCGCCGATTGACGCGCCTGGGGCGCCTGGTGCCCGGTGCAAGCCTGCTGTCGTCAACCATGGCTGCCGGTTGCGTGTGGATGGGGAGGACACCGGCCCAGACCGGTAGCGCGTAGTCCGCCTCGTCATCAATGGGTGATCCGGCGCGGGTTTTTGCCACAACCTCATCCAACTGGAGTCGCATGACCGTGGTGAGCCGGAGTTCCCTGGCGGATGGTGGCCTGACCTCTGCCCAGCGCCCGGGCGCAACACGTTCCATAAAGCGTTCGAGCTGGCGGTTTTTTTCCGCTGGATTGGCAACGACTTCACAGTTGCCGAATGCCATTACCGACCGATAGTTGATGGAGTGGTGGAACGCTGACCTTGCCATGACAATGCCATCCAGATGGGAGACGGTAAAGCAGACGGGTACGCCGTTCTTTTCGTGTTTGAGCATGGTGCCTGCAGCGGCGCCGTGCCAGTAGACCTGGTCGTCCTCGCGCCAGTAGCAGGTTGGCGTGACGAAAGGGGTATCATCGATGTAGTAGCCAACATGGCAGAGAATGCCGCTGTCCAGTATGTCGAACACCGTCTCCCTGTCGTAGCTGCCGCGGGCGGGTGAGCGCTTCAGTCGGTTCTTCTGCTGCTTGCGAAATGGCTGCCCGCTCATGATTATCCCTGGATCTCCGCCAGTAGCGCATCGGTATATTCTGTGGTGCTTGCCTTGCCACCCAGATCCGGTGTGGTGGTATTGCCCAGCCCGATCACCCTGCGAATGGCACTACGCATGCGTTCGGCCGGTGCATTCAATTGCAGGTAGTCCAGCATCATGGCTGCCGCCAGCATGACAGCAGTCGGATTGGCGATGTTCTGCCCGGCAATGTCGGGTGCGCTGCCATGGACCGCCTCGAAGATACCGCGATCATCGCCAATGTTTGCCCCGGGAATGAGCCCAAGCCCACCCACAAGCCCGGCGCACAGGTCAGAGAGAATATCGCCAAAGAGGTTGGTGGTTACGATGACATCAAAACGGTGCGGGTTCATGACAAGCTGCATGGCGCAGTTATCGACAATCATCTCTTCACAGATGATGTCGGGGTAATCGGCCGCAACTTCCCGGGCAACTTCCAGGAACAGACCGGAGGTTGACTTCATGATGTTGGCCTTGTGTACCACCGTGACCTTGCGGCGCTTCAACTGACGAGCCATGTTGAAGGCATATCTGACGATGCGCAGGCACCCGGTCCGCGTGACGACGCTCCGGAGTTCAGCCCGTTCACCGTCCTCACTGCGGGTATGACCGACACCTGAATAGAGACCCTCCATGTTTTCCCGGACCACCAGGATGTCGATGTCGCTGTAACGGACGGTGGCCCCGGGAATGGACAGGGCCGGGCGAACGTTGGCATACAGATTGAAGTGCTGGCGCAGTGAAACATTGACTGACGTAAATCCACGTCCGATAGGTGTTGTGATCGGGCCTTTCAATGCCACCGGCGTAGCCTCAATCTTGTCGAGGGTTTCCTGCGGAATCAGGTCCAGTCCTTTCTTGAGGGCTTCACCGCCTGCCAGGGCATAGTCGAAGGTGAGACCACAGTCCAGGTGTTCCAGCACACGAACGGTGGACTCAATGACCTCCGGGCCAATGCCATCACCGGGGAGTACCGTTACCTTAGTCATCTGAATTATCACCGCTGTTTGGAGGCGCTAAAGCATAAGCGTCCTTTCACCGGGGGGCAACTTGACTCTCGCAAGTTGATCCAGAAAGATGGTTTGCGTTCGGCAGCCACTCTCGTTCGCCGGACGACAGTGGCACACACCCGGCTTCAGGGGAGCATGAGATTGAGCAAAAGAGCAGAAAAAGACCCAGAGGACACCGGGACAGGGTTCGGCATGGGGGTTGGCATTGCACTGGGTATTGGCGTTGGCGTCGCTCTGGGTAGCGCGATGGGAAACACCGGTGCTGGTCTGGCGATTGGCGTCGCGATTGCAGCGGGTGCCAGGAAAAAGCCCAACGATGATGGAGATTGACCCGCACCATGCCCGAGATAAAGCTTGAAACCAGCTGGCGCGAGCGCCTGGAACCCGAATTCGGCAAACCCTACATGATTGCACTGCGGCAGTTCCTGCAACAGGAAAAACGCCAGGGAAAGACCATCTATCCCAGCGGCAATGAGTTTTTTGCAGCCCTGGACACGACACCTTTTGAAGCGGTAAAGGTGGTTATCCTGGGGCAGGATCCCTACCACGGCCCGGGCCAGGCGCACGGGCTGTGTTTTTCTGTCCGTGAGGGTGTCCCCCCGCCACCGTCGCTGGTGAATGTCTTCAAGGAGATTGAAGCTGACCTGGGGTTGGCGGCCGGGCACTTTCAGCATGGCTGCCTGACAAACTGGGCCCGGCAGGGTGTGCTGCTGCTGAACGCGGTACTCACGGTTGAGCAGCACCGCGCGGCCTCCCACCAGGGCAAAGGCTGGGAAACCTTTACGGATTGTGTCATCAGGACCTTGTCTGACCAGCGCGACAACCTGGTGTTTCTGCTCTGGGGCAGTTACGCCCAGAAGAAAGGTGCGATGATCGACGCGGACCGGCACCTGGTTCTGAAGGCACCACATCCTTCTCCACTGTCGGCCCATCGGGGATTTTTGGGATGTCGGCATTTCTCCCGGTGTAATGCCTACCTGCTGGACCATGGCCACACACCTATCGACTGGGCGAGCCTCTGAAAGTGAAATCTGTGCTTGTGTGCGTGAATTTTCGCCCCTTTTCCGGCCAGCCTTCCTGTGCGTTCCGCGGCAGCAAACAGTTGGCCGACTGGCTGGAGGATGTCATCCGCGAACGGAATCTCCCGGTGACGCTGGAACGAACCGTGTGTATGGGGCATTGCCCCAGGGGACCCAATTTCCGCCTGAGAGGCGGTGAGTTTATCCACGAGGCGAACAGGGAAAAGTTGCTCAGCCTGCTGGATCGCCTGGAGGAGGCGTAGGCGACGGCTGCGCCGTCGTTTCGATCGGAGCGGAGAAACCCCAAGAGCGAGATCCCTCCACTTCGGTCGGGATGACAACCATGTCGTCGTTTCGATCGGAGCGGAGAAACCCCAGATGCGAGATCCCTCCACTTCGGTCGGGATGACAACCATTCCGTCGTTTCGACCGGAGCGGCGTAGCCGCGGAGCGGAGAAACCTCACGGCCTCACTCGGCACCCGACTGGCATTGGATGCACATGGGTGCCTCGGGGTAGGCCTTCAGGCGAGCAAAGGCAATCGGCTCATCACATTCAGCACAGGTGCCGTAGGATTCATTCTGCAGGCGGTTTTGGGCAGCAATTACTGCCCTGAGCCGGTTTTTTGTGACATTACGGTTCGCCTTGAGGATGCTCTGGTTGTGCATCTCGTCCATGCGGGTCAGTCGACCCTGATTGTCCTTCAGCTTGACAGGTTGTTCACCTGCTGCGGTAGCGTTGAGCAGTGCTTCGAGCCGCTCCTGCAGGTCGCTCAAGTCCAAAGCAAGTTCGTCTTTCTGGTCCCTGGTCAGTGCGGATGACATCAGTCTGCGCTAGGTGCTGCTGTTCCGCATGACAAGACCCAGCTGGCGACACTCGGCCACCAGTTCACCCTGACTGTCCCAGAGTGCACCGGACTCAAGCATCCGCCCCTCATGCAGATCGTCTGTGCGGAATTGTGCCTGAATCCAGCCCGGAGCCGGTCTTCGCCTGACATGGACGGTCAGCTCAAGCGTTGGCACCCAACCGATATTGCCCAGCAGGTTGAAGGGTGACGGCGGAAAGGTGTCACAAAACAGCAACAGGGCGCGGGGGTCAGGTTCGGCGCCGTCGATGAAGCGAATCCAGCCGCCGACTTCTGCAAGGTTCGGGGTGGTCGGGGCAAGCCTGATATCCAGGCGGCTGGTGATAGGCAGTTCAACACCCTGGGAGGCACCGTCACGTGGCAGACACTCGTCTGGTGGCAGCATAACCGGTCGCGGCAGGGTGATGTCCGTTGAGACGCCGGCAGGCTGTGCCAGGTCACCAAATGCGGCCAGCACCTCCAGCCGGATCTTTCCCTCCTGTGACAGGCGTGCCCGTGCGGTAGAAAGCGTTCGGCCGGTGCGGACAATCTCAACTTCCACTCTACATGGGGTATCAGGTGTACCCGGCCGCAAAAAGTGGGTGGTTACTGACAAGGGATCCGGGTGCCCGACAACCAGGCTGATGGCTTTTACGGCAACAGAAACCAGGTAGCCGCCGTTCGGATTGTTACCGATATTCCATGCCGGGCTGATGTGTCCGGCAAAATGGTTGTCATCCAGTTGACGCAGGTTGATGTCAGCTTCAAATTGGCTCATGGTGATGCAGTCTGTCCTCGTGAACACTTATCCTAACCCAGGTGATGTCTGCAGGGTGAGAAGGCCTGGCTGAAAATGCGTACACCTCCCCGTGGCTGATCAATTGCCGGTCTATCGTCTGAGGGGACAACAGCGGGGCGTTTGTCCCTGCTGCGGTCGACTTTGCGCGCTGACCTTTCATCATCTCATTCCAAAAAAGCTGCATCGTCGCAAGCGTTTCAAAACGGCTTACACGCGGGAGGTGCTGGCGCTTGGGGTCTATGTGTGTCGTGCCTGTCACGATGGTATCCACGACCGGTTTGATGAAATGACACTGGCGCGTTATTTCAGCTCACTTTCAGAATTACTGGCGGATGAGGGCTTGAGGCGGCACTTCGAGTGGGTGGGCCGTCAGCGGATTCGCTAAAGGCGATCTGGTACAGTTAGGGCCTCTGAATGAATGCCGGAAATCATTCATTAGACCAACCTGACAGTTTCAAGGGAGAAAACGCATGCCAAGGGTACTTGATGTTTATGTCGACGGTGGATTTCGCGCCAGTGAGTCGGATGAACGTATTGCCGTGACAAATCCTGCCACCCAGCAGGTGCTGGCAGAGGCACCCTGCACCACACCTGCCGAAATTGATCAGGCAGTTGCCGCGGCTAAAGCCGCCTTCCTGGAATGGCGCAATGTACCAGCGCCGGAACGTGCCCGCATGATGATGCGGTACCAGATGCTTCTGAAAGAAAAACAGGACGAGATTGCTGAAATCCTGTCCCAGGAGACCGGCAAGACTTTTGCCGATGCAAAGGGTGATGTCTGGCGTGGCATTGAGGTTGCCGAGCAGGCCTGTAATGTACCGGCCATGATGATGGGTGAAACCTCGGAGAATGTTGCCCGAGGCATCGACACCTACAGCCTGATTCAGCCTCTTGGTGTTTGCGTCGGTATTACCCCGTTTAATTTTCCCGCGATGATTCCGCTGTGGATGTTCCCGCTGGCGATCGCCTGCGGCAACACTTTTGTGCTGAAGCCGTCCGAGCAGGACCCGATGACACCCAACCGCCTGGTTGAACTGTTTTATGAGTGTGGTTTCCCGAAAGACCTGCTCCAGCTTGTGCACGGTGGCAAAGCGCAGGTGGACGCGCTGATTACCCATCCCGACACCAGGGCAATTTCTTTTGTTGGCTCAGTACCGGTGGGTCAGCACGTCTACCGGTTGGGTACAGAACACCTGAAGCGCGTTCAGTGTATGGCGGGCGCAAAAAACCACATGGTCATCATGCCGGATGCCAACAGGGAACAGGCTATTAATGCGCTGGTGGGCGCCTCGGTAGGTGCAGCCGGACAGCGCTGCATGGCAATCTCTGTTGCGGTGCTGGTCGGAGAAGCCCAGGCGTGGCTGGGCGACCTGAAGGAGGCCATGGCAAAAGTTTCTCCAGGCGGGTGGGATGACGAGGCGGCAGGTTATGGCCCGCAGATCAGCCCGGCTGCCAAAGAACGGATACTGGGTTATATCGAAGCCGGCAAGGCGGAGGGTGCGGATTGCCTGCTGGATGGGTCAACCTGCACGGTCGAAGGCTACCCGGATGGCAACTGGGTTGGTCCCACGCTGTTTGGCAATGTCAGCACTGACATGCGCATTTACCGCGAGGAGATTTTTGGTCCGGTGCTGGTTTGCGCCAACGCCGACTCGCTGGAGGACGCCATTGCGCTGATCAACAGAAACCCCTACGGCAACGGTGTGTCGATTTTTACCAACTCGGGTGGTGCCGCCCGCAAGTTCCAGAGTGAAATCGAGGTTGGCCAGGTTGGCATCAACATTCCCATTCCGGTGCCTTTGCCCTTTTTCAGTTTTACGGGCTGGAAGAACTCCTTCTACGGTGACCAGCATGCCTACGGCAAACAGGCCATCAGGTTCTATACAGAGACCAAGACGATTACAGCAAGATGGTTTGACAGCGAGCCGGCTGGTGACGCCAATATGACCATTACCCTCAAGTAACGGGCCGAAATCCTGTGGATTTTTCGCTAAGTGAGGACCAGGCAGCCTTCCTTTCGTTGGCGGAGCGGTTTGCGAATGAGGAACTGGTGCCCAACGCGGCCGCCTGGGACCGGGATAAACACTTTCCGCGTGACGTGATTGCGCGTGCCGGTGAGCTGGGGTTTTGTGGACTTTACTGTCCCCAGGCGGTTGGCGGCATGGACCTGTCGCGGCTGGATGCGGCTTTGATTCTTGAGCAGCTGTCGATGGGCTGTACCTCGACAACGGCGTTTATCTCGATCCACAACATGGCAACCTGGATGATCGCCACCTTTGGCCAGGACGAGGTTATCCAGACTTTCTGCCCCTCGCTGACCAGTGGTGCGACACTGGCGAGCTATTGCCTGACGGAACCGGGTGCAGGCTCTGATGCGGGATCCCTGCAGACCCGCGCTGTGGCGGATGGCGAGCACTACCTTGTTAATGGCGCCAAGATGTTTATTTCCGGGGCCGGCGAAACCGATGTTTTGGTTGTGATGGTACGCACCAGCGATACCGGCAGCAGGGGAATCAGCACGCTGGTCATACCCGCGGATTCGCCCGGCATCTCATTCGGCCAAAACCTCGCCAAAATGGGCTGGCACAGTCAACCGACCCGGGAGATCACCTTTGAGAATGTCAGGGTGCCCAGGGTGAATCGTCTGGGGCAGGAAGGTGAGGGTTTTCGCATTGCGATGAAAGGCCTTGACGGTGGTCGCATCAATATCGCGGCCTGCTCTGTTGGCACCGCCCAGGCCGCCCTGGACCGCGCCCGGGACTACATGCTCGCCAGGTCACAGTTTGGCGAACCTCTTGCCAGTTTCCAGGCGCTGCAGTTCAAACTTGCTGATATGGCAACGGACCTGGTTGCCGCGCGGCAGATGGTACGTCTTGCCGCATTCAAACTCGATACGGATGATGCCGAGGCGACAACCTATGCCGCCATGGCAAAACGTTTTGCCACGGACATTGGGTTTGATGTGTGTAACCAGGCGCTGCAGATTCACGGCGGTTACGGTTACATGGAGGAATATCCACTGGAACGGTACATTCGTGACACTCGCGTGCACCAGATCCTGGAAGGCACCAACGAGATCATGCGAGTGATTATTGCGCGGCGGCTACTGACGGCTGCAGGGTCGGTACTGGGTCGCTGAAATCTCTCACCTGGGCCTGTTGCGCGCAGGTCGCTCGATTCGGTGCACAGGATCATTTATCTTTATCCGTTTGTCAGCATGGATTGATTTATGGACATCCGGCATCCGGATCGAATTCTGCCACTGACCAGCGCACAGAACGTTCGCGACCTGGGTGGTTATGCCACGCTTGATGGTCAACGGACACAGTGGCGCCGTTTTGTCAGGTCTGGTGATATGGACCGTATGAGCGAGGCGGATCAGGCCAGACTGCTTGACTATGGCGTGACGCTGGTGCTCGATCTTCGCATGGAGAAAGAAATTGCGGTGGCACCGAATGTGTTTAGCGGGTCAGACAGTGTCGATTTTGTGGTCCACGATTTCTGGGGACGACGCTTCGATCACTATCGCTCGCGGCGAAAAGACGTGTCACACGCGGTCAAGTTGGCTGACCTTTATTGCAGCGGCCTGGAAGAAAGCGGATTTGTCATGCGGGACATCATGCAGACCATTGCCGGCGCGCCGCCCGGTGTAGCGTTTCACTGCCGTTCCGGCAAAGACAGGACGGGCCTTGTGGCGGCCCTGCTGTTGTCCCTTGCCGGCGTGCCGACCGGGACCGTTTGTGCGGACTTTGCGCTGACGGCTGAACTGCTCAAGTCTCCGGATGCGGATGCGCAGATTGATCCGAATCAGCCCGGCTACTACCTGCGCGGTTGTGAACCCGAAACCATGGCTTTGACGCTTGATTTCCTGGCACGGGAATATGGTGGAGTGGCTGCTTATCTGCAACAGCAGGGTGTCAGCGCCAGCGAAATTCAGGAGATCCGGTCACGCTTGCTGGATCAGGCCTGATCCAGCGGCTCTGTGCCGGGCACCTAGCCATTTCAGGACGGGCCCAAACGGGTGTGAATATCCCGCATCACGCTAACTGATGCACAAGCCCCGCAAAAAGCGGTACCCTTGGGGCATTCAAAATGAGATGGGAGAAAGTGGTGTCGCTCGAAGCATTCAGAGAAGAAACAAGAGACTGGCTCGAAGCCAACTGTCCGGCGTCCATGCGTACCCCCATGCCGCCGGATGAGGTGCCGAACCCGGGGCGCAGGGCAAAATTCAAGAACCCGGATACCAAAGTCTGGCTGGACCTGATGGCAGATAAAGGCTGGACGGTGCCACACTGGCCCAGGGAGTATGGGGGCGGCGGCTTGTCTATTGATGAGAACCGGGTGTTGCGCGAGGAAATGGCGCGTATCAACGCCCGTACTCCCCTGTTTGGTGGAATGGGCACCAGCATGATTGGTCCCGCACTGCTGGAATTTGGTACCGAAGAGCAGAAGCTGGAGCACCTCACCAAAATCTGCCGTGGTGAAATCTGGTGGTGCCAGGGTTACAGTGAGCCGAATTCAGGTTCCGATCTCGCTAGCCTGCAAACCAAGGCGGTCCTCGACGGTGATGAGTATGTGATTAATGGCCAGAAGATCTGGACTTCGGGTGCCGACCAGGCCGACTGGATCTATTGCCTGGTCAGGACCAATTTCGACGTGCCAAAACACGACGGCATCTCGTTTATTCTCTTTGACATGGACCAGCCTGGCGTCACGGTCAAACCCATCAAGTTGATCAGTGGTTACTCGCCTTTTTGCGAGACGTTCTTTGAGGATGCCCGTGCCCTGCGCAAGAACATCATCGGCGAAGTGAACAAGGGCTGGACGGTGGCCAAGCGGCTGCTGCAGTACGAACGCACCTCAATTGGTGGCGGCATGGGCGGCGTGGGTGCTGGCCCCCGCAAGACGCTGGGTCAGGTAGCGCTTGAGCGTTACGGCGCGGTTGATGGCAAGGTGGCAGATGCGACCCTGCGGGACGAGATCACCCAACATCAGATGAATGACCGGAGTTTTGCTCTGACGGTTCATCGCAGTACGGCAGAGTCAAAGTCGACCAAGGCGCCGACCTTCGCGTCGTCCATGTTCAAACTCTATGGCACCGAGCAGAACAAGAATCGTTCCGAACTGCTGCTGAAGATTATCGGCACCGATATGCTGGGCTGGGAAGGTGAAGGATTTGACCAGGCAGACCTGGATGCCACCCGGGCCTGGCTGCGTACCAAGGCCAACTCGATTGAAGGTGGAACTTCCGAAGTCCAGCTCAACATTATCGCCAAGCGCGTGCTGGGTTTGCCGGACTAGCCGTCATCCCGACCGAAGTGGAGGGATCTCGCTTTTGAGGTTTCTCCGCTCCGGTCGAAACGACAGCTGTCTTGTCGTCTCGACTGGAGGCCCGAAGGACCGCAATGGAGAGACCTCGAAACGACAGTTGTCTTGTCATCCCGACCGAAGTGGAGGGATCTCGCTTTTGAGGTTTCTCCGCTCTGCGGCTGCGCCGCTCCGGTCGAAACGACAGCTGTCTTGTCGTCTCGACTGGAGGCCCGAAGGGCCGCAATGGAGAGACCTCGAAACGACAGTTGTCTTGTCATCCCGACCGAAGTGGAGGGATCTCGCTTTTGAGGTTTCTCCGCTCCGCGGCTGCGCCGCTCCGGTCGAAACGACAGCTGTCTTGTCGTCTCGACTGGAGGCCCGAAGGACCGCAATGGAGAGACCTCGAAACGACAGTTGTCTTGTCATCCCGACCGAAGTGGAGGGATCTCGCTTTTGAGGTTTCTCCGCTCTGCGGCTGCGCCGCTCCGGTCGAAACGACAGCTGTCTTGTCGTCTCGACTGGAGGCCCGAAGGGCCGCAATGGAGAGACCTCGAAACGACAGTTGTCTTGTCATCCCGACCGAAGTGGAGGGATCTCGCTTTTGAGGTTTCTCCGCTCCGCGGCTGCGCCGCTCCGGTCGAAACGACAGCTGTCTTGTCGTCTCGACCGGAGGCCCGAAGGGCCGCAATGGAGAGACCTCGAAACGACGCGTACGCTTCCTCCCCGAACCACAGAAATTTCCCCGACGGCTACGTCATACGGTTCGGGAATGCTAGACTCCGGTTCCGTCTTTCCAGAAACTTTGTCTTATTGTCATGGTGAGTGCAGACAACCTCTTGTCCGTTGACCAGCTTTCCAACCTGCTGCGCGCGTATCTGGACTGGCCAACCTATGTGGAAAAGGGGGGCGATACCGAGGCCAATGAATTTTACCTCTGGCTGGCCGACCAACTGGATGAGGCTGAACTGCCTGAGTTTACGGGCGGATTGAAGGCCATAAAACACTTTGTGAACAGCAATTCGGCGGTCTTGTCCCGGGCACGCTACCTCAAGCGCCGTGACGGGCGGCGCAGCACCAACGTGCGGGAAGACGCCCGTATCGCGATCAACACACAATTGTTCTTCCTGATTTATGACTGTGCCAGGGAACCTGCTCTGGAAGGCACCATCCTGCACGGTGTCATGCTGGACCTGGCGAGGAACGGCATGCGCCTGGAGACAACGTCGTCAGTTCCCCAGGGATCAGTTATCACCATGACGGTTGCGCAGAGCAGCACTGGCGTGACTTTCTACAAGCTCACCGGCGAGGTCCGCTGGTGCACCCAGATATCGGATGACACCAGTCACCTGGGTATCGCCATTTTCAATATCGAAGACTTCCGCAAGTGGCAGGATTTTTACTACGGGATGAGTTCGGAGTACTAGTTGACGCCGAAACTTGCCCCGGTGCGTTTTACCGGCTCACTGTCCGATATTGCATTTGCAGCGGCCTGCCGGTCAGTGACTGGATTGCAAACGGGCATACCTTTATGCTCTGCCGCACACGAGAGGGGAGTCAGTCATGACAGAAAAACTGGTACTCGAGATCGACCAGCACACCGCATTGATCACCATTGCCAACCCGCCCGCCAATACCTTTGACGAGGATGTGCTGGCCCGCCTGACATCAATTGTGGCAGAGCTCAACAACAATCCCGACGTTTATGCACTGGTGATTCGTGGCGCGGGCAACCGGTTTTTTTCAGCGGGTGCCGACCTGAACATGTTTGCCAGTGGTGACAGGGAGATGGCCGCAGCGGTTGCTGACAGCTTCGGTGAGGCCTTTGGTGCGCTGAGCAGGTTTCGGGGTGTCTCCATTGCTGCCATCAATGGATATGCCATGGGTGGGGGGCTGGAATGTGCCATGGCCTGCGATATCCGTATTGCCGAGGAGCAGGCTGTCATGGCGCTGCCAGAAGCAACGGTTGGGCTCCTGCCGGCAGGTCTTGGTACACAGCACCTGCCCTGGCTGGTCGGTGAAGGCTGGGCAAAACGCATGATCCTGTGCGGGGAACGGGTTGATGCTGAAACCGCGCTACGTATTGGCCTGGTCGAGGAGGTTGTCCCGACGGGCGCTTCCTTCGAGAAGGCGATAGCGCTTGCCGCGCTGGTTGCCGGGCAAAGCCCGGGCAGTGTGGCCGCGTGCAAGCAACTGATCCAGGGAGCAAGGTCGACACCCATAACCGCTGGTTACACCCGGGAGAGGGATGCGTTTGTTGCATTGTTCGGGACCGATGACCAGTTGGAAGGCGTGAATGCGTTCCTCGAGAAGCGCAAGCCCGTATGGAAAAATCGCTAACATCCTCCCGCACGGGTGGTAGTCCGATCAGGGAAGACAACAACTCAACCCGGGTAACCAGCCCTGCAGGAATCAACGCAATCCGCGCGGCAAACGGTTTTGCGCCTGGGTACTGTTAACAGGAAAATCGAAAGATGGATGTGCCCCCGGTACTGTTTGACGTTCAGCTTTGCTCCAAAGGTCACGCTATTGGCATAGCAACACTCAATGCTGAAAAGTCACTGAACAGCCTGAGTCTGCCGATGATTGATCTTTTGTACACACAACTGGTTGCCTGGCAGCGGGACGAGACAATTGTATTGGTTGTCCTGCAGGCAGCCGGCGATCGTGCTTTCTGCGCAGGTGGTGATATCCAGGAACTCTACCAGTCAATGCTGGCACATCCTGCTGACGAAAATCCCTACGCCCGCCAGTTTTTTGAGCGTGAATACCGCCTTGACTACCTGCTTGCCCGCTATGAAAAACCAGTGCTTGCCTGGGGTCACGGGTTTGTTATGGGTGGAGGGCTTGGTTTGATGGCGGCCAGCTCTCATCGTGTTGCCACGCCGCGGACCCGGCTGGCGATGCCAGAAATTACCATTGGCCTCTTTCCCGATGCTGGCGCCACCTGGTTTCTTTCCCGGATGCCACGTCACTGGGCGCACTTCATGGCGTGGACGGGCTGCCAGATTGGGGCAAGGGACGCGCGTCAGCTTGGCCTCGCTGATTACCTGCTTGAGCAGGACGTCAAGCCGGTGCTCATGGCTGAACTGGTGGGCACTGCCTGGTCAGCGGATGTGGCGCACAACCATGTGCTGCTGGACGGGTTGATCAGGCGTTTGCAAAACGACAGGAGGTTTCCGCCAGGGGAATTTGACCGGCATGATCAAAGTGTCAGATCGCTGGTTGATGCATCGCTATCCAGCGCCAACCCGGCACTGGCTTTTGCCGAAGGCCTGCATCAACTGGATCAGGCTGATGCCTGGATTGCCAGGGCAACAGCCGCGTTTGTTGCCGGGTGCCCGACAACAGCCCGCATTGTTCCCCGGCAGATTGCTGCTGCGGCATTGATGACACGCAAGCAGATGTTCATGATGGAGCTCTGCCTGGCCCTGCAGTGTGCGCGTCACGGTGAGTTCACCGAGGGTGTGCGGGCGCTGCTGATTGATCGTGACAACAATCCCGCCTGGCGCTATGCCTCGATTGCAGAGGTACCGGAGGCATGGGTTAATGAACACTTCGAGCTGCCATTTGCTGGTGAAAACCCGCTCATTGACCTGCCGGAACCAGCGGATAAGGTCCAACCAGGGAGACAAGGATGACTGATATCGGTTTTATTGGGCTTGGCAACATGGGCGGGCCCATGGCCACCAATCTCGTCAAGGCAGGCCACCAGGTGACCGCGTTTGATGTTGTACCTGCACTGCTGGAGAAAGCCGGGTCTGCGGGTGTCAAACCAGCGCCCAGCGCCGCTGAAGCAGTCCGTTCGGCGGACCTTGTCCTGTCGATGTTGCCGGCATCTGCGCATGTCGCCGGGCTTTACCTGGGGGAGGAGGGGTTGCTTCAGCATATCAGGGAAGGTGCGCTGATTATCGACTGCAGCACTATTGCGCCGGCAACGGCGCGAGAGGTTGCCGGGGCCGCAGCCAGCGCCGGCTTTACCATGCTGGATGCGCCCGTGTCAGGCGGCGTGGGTGGTGCTGTTGCCGGTACCCTGACATTTATCGTGGGTGGTCCGGCGGCGGGTGTGGAGCGCGCCAGGCCCTTGCTGGCGCAGATGGGTAAAAACATCTTTCATGCCGGTGACGCCGGTGCCGGCCAGGTTGCGAAGATCTGCAACAACATGCTGCTGTCTGTGCTGATGACAGGGACTGCGGAGGCGCTTGAGCTTGGCGTCAGGAATGGGCTGGACCCGTCGGTTCTGTCGGAGATCATGCGCAAGAGTTCCGGGGGCAACTGGGCGCTGGAGGTGTACAACCCCTATCCAGGCGTCATGGAGAATGTGCCGGCGGCAAACGATTACGAGGGTGGCTTTCTGGTCGACCTGATGATCAAGGACCTTGGCCTTGCCATGGAATCCGCGCTGTCCCAGGGGGCAACAACACCCCTTGGATCCCTGGTGCGAAATCTTTACCTGGCACACCGCAGGCAGGGTAATGGTCGCAAGGATTTTTCCAGCATCCAGCAGATGTTTGATCCGGATTGATTGAACTGCCCGTTGCCAGTCGAACGGCTATCCTGAGCCAGTTTGGTCGTGAAGGTGCCCGTTGGATCAGGGCTTTTCCGGCGCTGCTGGCTGATTGCCAGAGACGCTGGGGACTGGAATGGCTGGGTACTGCGCCTTTGGGTCTGCCGATAAACATTGTCCTGTTTGCCGTTGATGGGGCTGGTCAGCCACTTGTTCTCAAGCTGGGTTATCCGCACCCGGAACAGCTGACCGAAATGTTTACGCTTTTGCACTATCAGGGCCGGCTTGCCCCCCGCGTGATTGATACGCAGCAATCCTGGCGCGCGGTGCTGATGGAACGGATTCTGCCGGGGCATACCTTCAGGTCGACCCCGCCCGGGACGACTCTTCCACTTGCGCTGTTTGCGGAATTGCCGCAACCGGCCGTCAGGAATCCCGAACTGCCATCTTATTCAGAGTGGATGTCCACAGCCTTTGATAAATTTCGTCGCCAGCCTGATCGAAACCCGCAACTCGCCCCTCACCTTGATCGTGCCGAAGCCCTGTTTGCTGAACTCGTTGCGACCGGCGGCGTGAATTGCCTGCTGCACGGGGACCTGCATCACGACAACATCCTGTGGGATGGACAACGGGGCTGGCGGGCCATTGACCCCAAGGGGGTGCTGGGTCCGCGGGTGCTGGAAGCGGGCCGCTTTATCCACAATTTTGTTGAGCACGGCGGCAGTGAGGGTGAGAGCAGTCCTGTCAGCGCCAGTATTGAGGATGTGATGCAGGCTCGCGTGGAGCAACTTGCCGCGGTCATGGTCGAACCCGCTAAGGCCCTTGCCGGCGCCGCTTATGTCGATGCTGTCCTGTCCCGGGTCTGGACCTGCAATGACGGTGAACAGCCGGATATGGCAGCGGTGGAGGCCGCCTGGCGTCTCAATGTATGAGGCAGGTGCACTGTGCTATTTTGTGCATTCCCTGAAACCTCAGTTTCAGGCCTGACAAAAACCGCAGACCGGAGAACAGGATGAACGTAGCCGACGCACTTGCGCAGAGGAAATCAATCCGCGCTTTTCTTGACAAGCCAGTGTCCGACAACCAGATCAGGGAGTTGCTGGAGCAGGCCAAACGTGCACCCTCGGGTGGTAACGTGCAGCCCTGGCGGATCTACGTGATCAACGGCGAATCCATGCAGCGATTCCTTGCCTATCTGACAGAGCGAACCGCACCTGAGACCCCGGCCTACGAGATATATCCACCAGGGTTGGGTGAGCCTTACCGGTCATCCCGTTTCAAGGTGGGTGAAGACATGTATGCGCTACTCGGCATCCCGCGTGATGACAAGCCCGCCCGCATTCGGCGCCTCATGGAAAACTATCGCTTTTTTGGCGCCCCGGCCGGCTTCTTCTGTTTTGTGGATCGTCAGATGGGGCCGCCACAGTGGTCAGACCTGGGTATGTTCCTGCAGTCGTTCATGTTGCTGGCGACGGAAGCAGGCCTCGCGACCTGCGCCCAGGAAGCCTGGGCAACCCGGCCAGATTCTGTTGCGGGTTTTGTCGGCGCTCCGGCAGAACAGATGCTGTTCTGCGGAATGGCAATCGGTTATGCCGACCCGGACGCGCCGGTGAATCAGCTGGTATCGGAACGCGAACCCTTCGACGTCTATGCGCGATTTGTCTGAACCGGACCGCTCGCCTCACGACTGATGGCCTCGAGCGTAACGGCGCGCCCATCAGCCAGCTGGCAGTCAGGCAGACTGTCGTCTTTCGCCTGCACTACAGCGAGGAAGTGTGAACCGGCAGTTGCGACCACCTGGCCAAGGGTTTTTTCGCTGGTGTCGGTAGCCAGCAGTAATTCGCCGATTGCGACCTCATCCGTTACCTGTCCGCGCCGCAGCTTGCGATTGAGTGAACCGCGATACTGCATGCGCGCGACAATCTCCTGGCCCAGGTAACACCCCTTGTCGAAATCGATACCACCAGTGCGATGGTAGTCGAACATCTGTGGAATATATTCGCCCGCGGTTGCATCGGAGACCCATGCCAACCCGTCATCAATTTCAGCCGCCAGCCAGGGCTGGTTGTCAACCTCGGCGAATGCGGGTGGCGTGGCGTCATAAACCTCAAACCGGTCTGTATCAGACACGCGTATGATTTGGCATTCACCGATCCGGACAGTGCCGAGCCGGGTGGTGGGAAAGCCGTCCACGGGTCCAATGACACCGTAGCAGTGAAGCGTATCTGAGACATCGGCCAGGCTGGCCTTGGAAAAAACGATATATTTCTGCAGGAATTCACTGACAACAGGTATCAGTGATCTGCCCATGCGCAGCAGGAATCCGTCAGCGGTGGCGACTATCCGGAAGCTGGCAATCATCCTTCCCTGGATATTGCAGATGCCGCCAAGGCCAGAGCGTTCGGGGGTGATGTCCAGCAGGTCGCAGGTGGTGTACCCCTGCAGGAACTTCATGGCATCTTTGCCGCGAACGGCAAGAAAACCAAAATTTTCAAGGTGGGTCATGGTTGTCATGGGGCCAGTTTACAAGATGGGGCAATGGGTGGGCTATAATTTTGCTCTCAGCGGGAAAAGTGCAGGTCAGAACCATGAGTGACATCAAGAAGGAATTCCGGCACCTGCGCTGGCGCGCGCGTCGCGGCATGCTGGAGCTTGATCTGCTGCTGGTCCCCTTCTTTGACGAGGCTTTTGCAACACTTTCCGCTGAACGGCAGGGCGCCTTTGTTCGGCTGTTGGAGCAGGATGACCCCGACCTGGCGCTCTGGTTCAGTCGCAAGGCCCGTCCTGCAGAAGCTGACCTTGCCGATCTGGTCGACTTCATCCTGGCGCGGGTGCAACCGGACTGAGCGGTGCTGTCTGCAGAGCAGGTTGATGTCAGTCTCGGACCGTCGCGGCTCTACCTTTTGGTGATGACTGTTGTCGGGGCAGGCGCGCTTGGTGGCCTCATTCTCGCAGGCCTGACCGGTTTAATGACACTGGCACTTGCACTTGCTGTTTGTGTCTCGGCGGTGGACGCCACCCGCCAGCACGGGTTTCGCACGGGTGAGCTTGCTGTGACGCGGATTGTTTACAGCCAATCAGGCTGGCGGCTCTGGTTGACCCAGGGTGAACCGCTGCAGGCTCGATGCCTTGGTGACATTGTGGTGCTGCGCTGGCTGGTTGTGCTCAATTTTGTTGATGAAGCCGGGGTAAGGCGCGCGGTGGTTGTGCTGCCCGATACCATGAATGTGGAAGCGTTCCGACGGCTGAAAGTTTTTCTGCGACTCTTTAACCGAAGCGCGGAGGAACAAGCAGCGTGTCCCGCGCCTCCGCAGACATCTCGGGATAGTCGAGGGTAAAGTGCAGGCCGCGGCTTTCCTTGCGCTGGATGGCAGACTGGATGATCAGGTCTGCCACCAGGATGAGATTCCTGAGTTCCAGCAGGTCGCGCGTAATACGGTAGTTGCTGTAATACTCGGTCACTTCCTGGGTCAAGAGTTGCACCCGCCGCCGGGCGCGCTGCAGGCGCTTGTCGGTGCGGACAATCCCGACGTAGTCCCACATGAAACGCCGCAGTTCTTCCCAGTTGTGGGAGATAATGACATCCTCATCCGAGTCGGTGACCTGGCTTTCATCCCAGGCGGGAATATTGAGGAAACCGGTATCAGGTGCTGTCATTTGCTGAATGTGTTCTGCCGCTGACCGGGCAAAGACCATACATTCCAGCAGTGAGTTACTGGCCATCCGGTTGGCACCGTGGAGGCCGGTAAAACTTGCCTCACCCACGGCGTAGAGGTTCGGAATGTCCGTGAGGCCATTGGTATCAGTCACGATGCCGCCACAGGTGTAGTGTGCTGCCGGCACAATGGGCATGGGCTCTTTGGTGATATCAATGCCCAGTTCAAGGCAACGCTGGTAAATGGTCGGGAAGTGTTCGCGGATGAACGCGTCAGGCTTGTGGCTGATGTCCAGATACACACAGTCGCAGCCCAGCCGTTTCATCTCGTGGTCAATTGCACGGGCAACAATATCCCTCGGTGCCAGTTCCAGGCGTTTGTCGAACCGGTGCATGAATCGCGTCCCGTCGGGCAGGACAAGGTGTGCCCCCTCACCGCGCAGTGCTTCGCTGATCAGGAAAGACTTGGCTTCGGGATGATAGAGACAGGTCGGGTGGAACTGGTTGAATTCCATGTTGCCGACCCGACAGCCAGCACGCCAGGCCATGGCAATACCATCGCCGGAGGCCGTGTCGGGATTGCTGGTATAAAGATAGACCTTGCTGGCCCCACCGGTCGCGAGCACCACGTACCGGGCCCGAAACAGTTCAACCTCCTGGGTATTCAGGTTGAGTACATAGGCGCCGATACAACGATTACCTTCCTGGCCGACGCTGTCAGCCGTAATCAGGTCAACGCCGACAAATTTCTCGAACAGTTCAACGTTGGGATGGCCTCGCATGGCCTGCTGTAGCGTGAGTGAAATTTCCCTGCCGGTTGCGTCGGCGGCATGCATCACGCGTCTGTGGCTATGTCCACCTTCCTGGGTCAGGTGGAACTCGGACTTCTGGGCGGAATCGGACCATCGCATGTCAAACTTGACCCCCAGCTCCACAAGCCAGGAAATAATGGCGGAGCTGCGTTCCACGGTGAAGCGGACCACATCCTCGTGGCATAACCCGGCACCGGCATCCAGCGTATCCCGAATATGGGATTCAACACTGTCATGATCATCAATCACCGCGGCAACGCCACCCTGGGCGTAGTAGGTTGAGCCTTCACTGCTGGTGTCCTTGCACACCATCGCGACCCGGAAATGAGGAGGCAGGTTCAGTGCCAGGGTCATGCCTGCAGCACCGCTGCCAAGAATCAGTACATCATGTGTGTGGTTGTGTTCGCTCAAGAAAACTCCGACTCTGAGCAAAGGGCCACCAAGCGTACCGAATTCGCCGGCGTAATGCAGCAGTGTTGGACTGCTATCTTGTGGTGGTAGGAGTCCCACCTCTAACCCGCGGCTCTGGTATCATACGTCCGCCGGAGCAGGCGCCGGGTGCGGGACGAGAACTTATCCCGGGCCCAAATGTCTATGGAAGGAGCGGCCTCCCGGCCCACCCCCCGCAGCAGTCACTGCTGGCTCAGGGGAAAAATGTTGCTCAGTCATTGGAGTGCCGGTGAAGCCCGAAAAGGAAACAGATCGACAGCTTGTCGAGCGAGTAAAGCGTGGTGACAAGCGGGCGTTTGATCTGTTGGTGTTGAAGTACCAGCACAAGATAGTCGGGCTGGTGAGTCGCTATCTTCGAGACCAGGATGAAGTTGTTGATGTTACCCAGGAAGCTTTTATCAAGGCATACCGGGCGCTGCCAAGGTTCCGGGGTGACAGTGCCTTTTACACCTGGCTGTACCGGATTGCCATCAATACGGCGAAGAATCACCTGGTATCCAAGTCCAGGCGTCCACCGGACACGGATCTCGATATTGATGCCGGTGAATTTCAGGACAGTTCCGCTGTCCTAAGCGATATCGATACGCCCGAGAGTCGGCTTGCGACTGACCAGCTTGAAGCTGTGATTTACAAGGCGATCGACGATTTACCGGAAGAATTGAAAGTTGCGGTAACTTTACGGGAATTTGAGGGTCTGAGTTACGAGGAAATTGCCGAGGTGATGGAATGTCCCGTTGGTACAGTCAGATCCCGGATTTTTCGTGCCAGGGAAGCAATTGAGAAAAAAATTGAAACCCTGGGCTGAGTTTTGCTAACTAATACACGAGTTGGAACACATTGAGGGAAGTTATCCAGTGGTAGACAACGTCAGAGAAAGCCTGTCCGCCTTGATAGATGGAGAGGCCAGCGAAGTTGAGATTCATCGGTTGTTGCGTAGTGCGCCCCTTGATGGCCCGCTGACGGCTTCCTGGGCCAGGTACCACCAGGTCAGGGGCTGTGCGCGCGGTGAAACAGACATCACGGTTGATGGGCATCTTGACCTGTTTGCGCGTATCAGCGAGGCAATTTCACTTGAAGCACCTCATGCTGAAAATCCCGCGCCCCTGCCACGTGCGTCCTTCAAGCCTTACCTGAAGCCTGCCGCAGGGCTGGCAGTGGCGGCTTCTCTTGTTGTGGCAGTATTTGTGGGTATGAATCAGGGTAGGCCGGGTGTCGGCACTGAAGCCTTGTCGGCTGACAGGCTTGCTGTAGAGAACCGGGCGCCTGTTGACGCAACGCTGGTCGCTGCCGAACCGGCTGCCCGGGAGATGGACCTGAAGGAACTGGACGAGGAACAACTGAAGGCAGTGCGGGCCTATCTGAATCAGCACGACAGGGCAGTACGCATGAATCCCAACATGCGTACGGTCATATTTGAGGAATCAAAAGGAAGCGGACAGTAGTTTAGCCCCGATGCGAAATGCCCTTCTTGTCTTGATGGCTTTGGTTGCGCTGGCGCCGGTTTCGGCGCGGGCGGACGCTACAGAAGTGAGTGTCTGGCTGGACAAGATGGCCCGCGCCCTGCGCGAGGAAAATTACCAGGGTATCTTCACCTACATGCGCGGGTATCAGCTGGATACAGTCAAGATTGTCCACCGGTATCGTGATAACACGGAAACTGAACGCCTGGTGCACCTGAATGGTGATGAACGGGAGATGATCCGTGAGGGTGATGTCGTGACCTGCCGGCATAGTCCGGATGCTTCCATTGACATTGAACACGAGGTGCCACTGGGCCCCTTTACTCACCGCTTTAATGAAAACCTTGCGAACTTCCAGGCACTTTACGACTTTGAAATGTTGGGTGAAGACCGGGTTGCTGCGCGCCCTGCAGTGAAGATTGGCATTACACCGCGGCACGACGACCGCTGGGGCTATCGGCTGTGGCTGGACAGGGAAACCGGCCTTCTGTTGCAGTCCCATCTTGTCGGGCGTGGACAGATACTGGAAGTTTTCCAGTTTTCCGAGGTGACCATTGGCGGGCCAATTGCCGCCAGTGACCTCGCGAGCAGTCTGGGAGGTGATGCAGTCACCCATAGACTCTCTCCGACAGAGACAGTTGCGAGCCCGGAACAGGGGGTGGCGCCTGCCTGGCGCGTGGCATGGCTACCCAACGGGTTCCGGCAGGTTCGCGTGCGTTCGCCCAACCGGATCATGTACTCCGACGGCATAGCGACACTTTCAGTATTTGTTGAGCGGGGTAGTGGCAAACAACTGGGTGAACTTGTGACCCACATGGGTGGTACGGTAGTACTGACCCGGCGCCTCAAGGGTTCTGCGCAGCAGATTACTGTGGTGGGTGAAGTCCCCACTGATACCGCAAAAAAAGTCGCAGAGTCGGTTGAACCCGTTCTCTATTGAGGGATCAATGCGTTGAGCAGCATCCCGGTTAAGGTTGTGCATCGTTCACCTGGTGAGATCCGGGTTCAAGCCAGCGGCGGGTGTTATGGCTGCGGCAGTGCCTGTCACCGACCCCGGATCTACCACCTGCCAGAAGTTGTTGGCAGCGAACTTGTTGTTCAAGTCGCCCCGGCGCGGCATTTTCAGATTGTCCTGCATTCCCTGTTGCTGCCTCTGATCGGTTTTATTGGTGGTGCAGTGCTGGCGAATATGATCACGTTAAACGACCTCGCAGCGCTCTGTGTTTCGCTGCTTGGACTCATGGTTGGGGTGGCACTCTGTCGCACCCTGCCCGTTGACACCCTAAATATAGAAGAGGCATCTTCCAATGAATAAACGTCTGTCCGGCCTGCTGGCTCTTGTCATGATGATTGCCGTGTCGCTGCCGGCTTCGGCTGCGTTGCCCGAGTTTACAAAACTGGTCAAAAGAGCGGCGCCCGCGGTTGTGAATATCAGTGCGACACGTGCCGCCCCACAATCCAGGTTCGATCAGTTTGATGAGCAGGATGTACCGGATTTTTTCCGACGGTTCTTTCGCGAGATGCCACAGCAGCAGATGCCACGACCCTCCGCCGGTTCAGGTTTTATCATCTCCAAAGACGGCTATATCCTGACCAACAACCATGTTGTGGAAGGGGCGGACGAGATTATTGTTGCCCTCAGTGATCGCCGCGAGCGCACCGCCACGGTGATAGGCGCGGACGAGCTCTCTGACCTGGCACTGCTGAAAATTGACGCCGATGACCTGCCCACGGTGGAAATGGGTTCGTCAGAACGCCTCGAAGTGGGTGAATGGGTTGTGGCGATTGGGTCCCCGTTTGGCTTTGAACACTCGGTCACTGCAGGTATCGTCAGCGCCAAAGGTCGCAGCCTGCCTGACCCGAACGGGAACTATGTGCCGTTTATCCAGACTGATGTGGCGATTAACCCTGGCAATTCGGGCGGTCCGCTGTTTAACCTCGATGGCAAGGTGGTCGGCATCAACTCACAGATATTTACCCGGTCAGGTGGATTCATGGGCCTCTCTTTTGCCATCCCGATTGATGTGGCCATGGAGGTTGTTGAGCAACTGAAAGAAAGTGGCAGTGTCTCCCGGGGTTGGCTGGGGGTCCTGATCCGCCGTGTTGATCGTGACCTGGCGGAAGCCTTCCAGATGGAACGTGCGGCCGGCGCACTGGTTACCCAGGTGTTTGCTGACAGTCCGGCCGAGGCAGGTGGTATTCGCGAGGGTGACGTGATTGTCGAGTTTGCCGGCAAGCAGATCGACCTGTCGTCAGAACTGCCGCATATTGTTGGGCGGACCCGGCCTGACGAAAAAGTGGATGTAACAGTTGTCCGCAATGGCAAGCGTATGAATCTTGCTGTCACAATCGGCAAACTTGACCAGGAAGAAGTACGTGGCATGAGGCCAGCAGGCAGCACCGCAGCACCTGATAACAGGATAGGCCTGCAGGTCCGGGACCTGCGGCCGGACGAGAGGGAAAGGCTTGGGGTTGAGCGGGGTGTGGTCGTCACCCAGGTCACTGCCGACCCGGCAGCAAGCGCCGGTATCCGGGACGGTGATGTCATTACGTCGATCAATAATGAATGGATAGACAGCACGGAACAATTTGAACGGCTGGTTGCTGACCTCGAAGCGGGTGTGGCGATACCCATCCGTGTTGTACGGGGCCGCACACCCGACTTTATTGTGATCAAGATTCCCGAATAACGGTCTCGGATCGCGAAGCCAATAGCGCTTGGCGAGCTAATTGGATAGACTTCTCCGCTTTCCGGCAGGCGGAGAAGTCTGCCCCTTGATTCCTGTCTATCGTTCAAAGAGCGAGCATCCCACCTTGTTTGACCCAAAATTTATCCGCAATTTTTCCATTATCGCGCATATCGATCATGGCAAATCCACGCTGGCTGACCGCCTGATTCAGCTCTGTGGTGGCCTCAGTGAACGGGAAATGGCCGAGCAGGTGCTGGATTCAATGGACATCGAGCGGGAGCGCGGGATCACCATCAAGGCACAAAGCGTCACGCTGGAATATACCTCGGCAGACGGTAACACCTACCAGCTGAACTTTATTGATACACCGGGGCATGTCGACTTTTCGTATGAGGTATCCCGGTCATTGTCTGCCTGCGAAGGTGCACTGCTGGTTGTGGATGCGGCCCAGGGTGTTGAGGCGCAGTCTGTCGCCAACTGTTATACCGCCATTGAGCAGGGGTTGGAGGTGCTGCCGGTGCTCAATAAGATAGACTTGCCCCAGGCGGACCCTGAACGGGTCTGTCAGGAAATCGAAGAGATTATTGGCATCGAGACGGTTGATGCCGTCAATGTGAGTGCGAAACGCGGCGACGGGATCAAGGAACTGCTGGAAACACTGATTCGGGTTATTCCGCCGCCTGCTGATCTTCGGCACAAACCCCTGCAGGCGCTCATTATCGACTCCTGGTTTGATAACTACCTGGGGGTTGTCTCGCTGGTGAGAGTTGTACAGGGCACCATGTCGTCGAAAGACCGCATATTGCTGAAGTCGATTGGCAAGACTCACCAGATTGACAAGGTGGGTATCTTTACACCAAAACGCAAGGAAACAGGCTCGCTCCATGCCGGTGAGGTCGGTTTTATGGTCGCCGGCATCAAGGATGTCCGGGGGGCACCCGTTGGCGACACCATTGCCCATGCCACCGGTGAGGAAGTCTCGGCACTGCCCGGTTTTGAGAAGGTCAGGCCGCAGGTTTATGCGGGCATGTTTACCGTCAGTGCAGATGACTTTGAGGACTTCAGGGATGCACTGGCAAAACTGACCCTGAATGACGCCTCGCTGGTTTACGAGCCCGAGAGTTCGGACGCCCTGGGCAACGGGTTCAGGCTCGGCTTCCTCGGGATGCTCCACATGGAGATTATCCAGGAGCGCCTGGAGCGCGAGTACGACCTGGACCTGATCACTTCAGCGCCAAGTGTGGTTTACGAGGTCCTGACCAAACGCGGTGAAACCCTGACAGTGGATAACCCCTCGCAACTGCCCGATCCTGCGAGTGTTGACGAGATGCGCGAGCCGATTGCGCGCGCCAACATACTGGTCCCGTCCGATTACCTGGGCAATGTCATTGCCCTGTGTGTTGAGCGTCGTGGCGTGCAGAAGGACATGCAGTTTGTCGGCAAGCAGGTTTCGCTCACCTATGACCTGCCCCTTGGTGAGGTGGTGCTGGACTTTTTTGACAGGCTGAAATCGGTCAGCCGGGGCTATGCGTCACTGGATTACCAGTTCGACCGGTTTGAGCCGGCCAACCTGGTTCGCCTTGATGTGCTGATTAATGGCGACAAGGTAGACGCGCTGGCGTTGATTGTTCACCGCGACGATGCGCGCAGCAAAGGGCACGGGCTGACGTCAAAAATGAAAGAGCTGATTCCTCGCCAGATGTTTGATGTTGCCATCCAGGCTGCTGTGGGCGGGCAGATCATCGCACGCCAGACGGTCAAGGCGCTACGCAAGAATGTCACCGCCAAGTGTTACGGAGGCGATATCACGCGCAAGAAGAAGTTGCTGGAGAAACAGAAGGCGGGCAAGCGGCGCATGAAACAGTTGGGCAGCGTTGAAATACCACAGGAAGCGTTCCTGGCCGTCCTCAAGGTGGAACGATAAGGGAGTAGGCAAGTGAGTATAAACTTTCCGTTGATCCTGGTGCTCGCCACGGCAACAACCGGCCTTGTCTGGCTGATTGACTGGCTCTGGCTGCGCCCGGCGCGGGAGAAGGCGGCAAGCCTGGCGGAAGCAGAACTCGGTGACAGACCAGGCGCAGGCGAGGCTGTCATGCAACTGCGCAAGGAACCCCTGGTGGTTGAGTACTCCGTCTCGTTTTTCCCGGTGTTGCTGATTGTGCTGGTATTACGCTCTTTCCTGGCAGAGCCGTTCCAGATTCCCACGGGGTCGATGATTCCCACGCTGGAGGTGGGTGACTTTATCGTCGTCAACAAGTTCGCCTATGGCTTTCGCCTGCCTGTACTGGGTACCAAAATCATTCCCATGGGTGATCCGAAAAACGGCGATGTCATGGTATTTATCCCACCCCATGAAGACGAATACTTCATCAAGCGGGTTATCGGTATTCCGGGCGACAGGGTACGATATCAGGATAAGACGCTGTATATTAACGACGTGGAACAGCCGCGCGAGTTTGTCGCCAGTATTCCTCCGGGTCGGCCCCAGTACCTGGTGTATGAAGAAACTACCGGGGGTGTCAAACACCTGATTCACCTGAACCCGATGCCGGACCCGAGAGTGCAGGAGTGGGTAATACCCGAGGGACATTACTTTGGCATGGGTGACAACAGGGATAACAGCAGCGACAGCCGTTACTGGGGGCTCATTTCGGACGACAAGATTGTGGGAAAAGCGTTTGCGGTCTGGATGCACAAGGAACCTGGTTTTAGCCTGCCCGTGTTCTCCAGGAACAAGTGGATAGAATAAGAAGCCTGAGGAGAATCAACATGAAATTTGGCAATCGACAGAAAGGCCTCGGTGTCGCCGGTTGGCTGGTGCTGATACTGCTCTTTGGTGGCGCCATGACCATCGGCATGAAACTGTTCCCGGTCTACATGGATCACAGTACCATGGCCAACGTCCTGGATGGGCTGGCGGTCCAGCCTGGCCTCGGTTCCAAACGCAACAGCGCTATTGAAGAAACCATCCAGCAGCGCTTCAAGGTCAACAACATCCGCGACTTCAACCTCAAAAAGAACATGAAACTTGAACGCGACAATGACGGTGTGCGTGTCATCCTTGACTACGAAGTGCGTGTTCCCCTGATCGCCAATGTTGACCTGGTGGCTTCCTTTGACAAGGAAGTCACTCTTCAGAACTGAACAGGCACCGTGACCTCAACAGCGCGACTCGGCCGACGGCTTGGGTACGTTTTTCGCGATGATGCACTGCTCCAGCAGGCACTGACACATCGCAGTCACGGCAGCAGGAACAATGAAAGGCTGGAATTCCTCGGGGATGCAATCCTGGGATTCGTCATTGCCGAGGCCCTGTTCTCGCGGTTCGAGGCGGCCAGTGAAGGGCAATTGAGCCGGCTGCGGGCCAAATTGGTCCGACGTCAGACACTCGCAGAAATTGCCAGGGAATTTGAGCTCGGCGACAGTCTGGTGATGGGCAGCGGCGAACTCAAGACGGGTGGTTTTGATCGGGATTCCATCCTGGCCGATGCGCTTGAAGCGGTCATCGGGGCCATTTACCTGGAAAGTGGTATTGAGGCGGTACGCGAGCGCATTCTCGGTTGGTTTGACACCAGGTTGGATCTGCTTTCGCTCGCAAAGTCGCAGAAAGATGATAAGACCAGGCTGCAGGAGTTTCTGCAATCAAGGCAGGCCAGTCTGCCGGATTATGTGGTTGTTGACGTCGAGGGTCAGGCGCATGAACGGACTTTCCGGATTGAATGCCGTTCGGAACTGCTCGAAGCGCCGGTAGTCGGAACAGGCTCCAGCAGGCGTCGCGCTGAGCAACATGCCGCCAAAATGGCACTTGTGTCGCTTGGGGTTGATGCTGTCAAAGAAAATGGCTGACATCCGGCGATAATGGCAGGCACAGGTTATTGGATGTTTTGATCCTTTTGCCAGCCACCACTTCACCCGTGGCGAAAACTTTCGCCCGGCCCAGGAAACAGGGACAGGAAGCTGTTGATGGAATTGCGCTGTGGTTATGTTGCGATAGTAGGCCGCCCCAACGTGGGGAAATCCACGCTGCAAAATCGCATTCTCGACCAGAAGCTCAGCATCACTTCAAGAAAACCCCAGACCACCCGCCACCAACTACTGGGTATCAAGACTGAAGGATCCTGCCAGGCGCTTTACGTGGATACCCCGGGCATTCACGGGCGGGAAGAAAAAGCAATCAACCGCTACATGAACCGTTCGGCCAGGAGTGTTCTTCGCGACGTTGATACCGTCATATTTGTTATCGACAGAACTGAGTGGGGCGCCGACGATGAACTGGTGGCGCAGCTTATCGAGCAGGCCAGGGTGACACCGGTTGTTGTGGTCAACAAGGTTGATCTGTTGAAAGACAAGTCACTCCTGCTACCGCATCTGCAAAAACTCCAGGCCAGGTTTCCGGATTCCCACATTGTGCCTCTCTCTGCAGAACAGGGAGATAACGTCGATACACTTGAGCAGCTTGTGCTGGAAAGCCTGCCGGAGGGTCCATTCCTGTTCCCGGTTGACCAACTGACTGACCGGACGGAGCGTTTCCTGATTGCCGAAATCATTCGCGAGAAAATGATGCGACAGTTGGGTGATGAACTGCCGTATGCGCTGACGCTGCAGATTGACAATTTTGTCGACAAGGGAAAATCGATCCATATTGACGCAACGGCTTTTGTCGAGCGGGATGGCCAGAAGGCAATCCTGATTGGCAAAAGTGGTGAGCGGATCAAGCGTATTGGTACAGATGCACGGGTCGACATAGAGCGACTCCTGGATCGCAAGGTCATGTTACGGCTCTGGGTCAAAGTGCGTTCGGGCTGGTCGGACGACGAGCGAGCCCTGCGCAGCCTCGGGTATGACGATGTCTGACAGAACCGCGGACCAACTGTCCGAGGCGTTTGTGCTTCACACCCGCAAATATCGCGATACCAGTCTTATTGTTGAATTGCTCACGCGCGATGAAGGTCGCGTTGCCGCGGTGATGCGTGGCGTGCGTGGCAAGCGGAGCCGCGCCAGTGGTCATGTAAGACCCTTCTCCCGGTTGCTTGTGTCCTGGTTCGGGCGTGGCGATCTCAAGACAATCAAGACGACAGATTTTCCTTTCCAGAATCCCCGGCTGGAAGGTGAGGCGCTTTATATGGGCTTCTACGCCAATGAATTGTTGGTCAGATTGCTGGGCAAACATGATCCAATGCAGGATGTATTCCTGGCCTACGGGGAACTCATCAACATCCTTGCTGGAGGTAGCAGCAACGCGGCGCTGCGAAGGTTTGAACTGAGGCTGCTGAGTGCACTGGGGTATGGTGTGCCTTTTGCCTGGGATGCCGGGGACGGCTCGCCAATAGACGGCCAGGCCACCTACCGTTTTGTACCGGAAGCCGGGTTTTTCAGGGTCAGCGAACCCACACCTGGTGACCACTTTTATTCCGGGGCCGACCTGCTTGCGATGACCAATCTGGACTTTGATCAACCAGCGGTTGATGCGCAGGCCAAACGGATTGTGCGGGCTTCACTGTCCGCCTTGCTGGGTGACAGGCCTGTCAGGAGCCGTGAGCTGTTTCGTCCTGCAGGCCAATACTCATGATTGTGGGTATTGGTGTTGATCTGGTTGCGGTTGCCAGGCTGCGCCGCGCCCTCGACAG
This sequence comes from Pseudomonadota bacterium, assembly GCA_047947185.1. Taxonomy (GTDB): domain Bacteria; phylum Pseudomonadota; class Gammaproteobacteria; order Pseudomonadales; family Azotimanducaceae; genus JANQJA01. Next base: position 2,187,675 of record CP170502.1, on the reverse strand, counting down.
ATTTGGCGACCGGTTTGCCCGCAAGATCCTTGGCTCTGAAGAACTCGTGACTTATGCTGAATCCGCCGACAGGGCAGCTTTTCTCGCCCGGCGGTTCGCAGCCAAGGAAGCCGCTTCCAAGGCGCTTGGCACCGGGATGGGGGGCGGCATTCATTTTCGCCAGATCAGCACGCTGCACGTAAAGTCGGGTGCACCTTTGCTTTCCCTGGAGGGGGCTGCCGCGCGTCGGGCCGCGATGCTCGGGGTAACCTCAATGCACCTCAGCCTGTCGGACGAAAAGGACCATGCTATCGCTTTGGTGGTACTCGAGTCCGGTGGTCAGGACTCCGCAAAATAGTCTGCATCAGGGTCATACCAGTCGACAAGCAAATCAGCCTGGTGCAAAAAAACAGTCAGCGCCTCACCCACTGCGGCATCGCTGCCCTCCCGAAGCACGCTCGCCAGTGCGTCAGCAGCCTGTTTGAGCGGCTGAACACCACAATATTGAAGGCCACCACGGAACCGATGCAACAGTTCGCGTGCCCTGTCCCGGTTGCCCGACTTGATTGCATCCTCAATGCTATGTGTTTCAGTCGCGACGGTTGTCATGAGCTCCTGCAGCAATGTCCTGGCAAGCTCAACCTGCTGGTTTGCAAGCCGGAGCGCCAGTACCGCATCAAAGGGGCTGGTGATCGGGTCTGACCCTTGCGCCCCTGTTTCGGCGGAAACAGTTTTTGCATCCACGGCGCCATCGGCAAGCGCCTTGGCAACGGCAGTCGGGTTCAACGGCTTGGAGAGCAGGGCCCGGATACCCTGGTGCTGTGCGTCCCTGACCACGTCAGGGTCCATTTCCGCACTCATCAGGACAATGTTGAGTCCGGGCTTGTGAGTATGTATGGCCGCGGCGAGTTGTGTACCACGGGTATCGGGCAGGTGCTGATCCAGCAGGACCACACTGACGGGGTGCGCAAGTGCAAGCTCGAGCGCTGTTGCACCCTCCTGAGCTGTCAGTGTTTCAAGGCCAAGATTGTTGAGGTGGATGCTCGCGAGGCGGAGACTGGCGAGGTTGTCGTCCACAACAAGAGCAAGTGGTCGAACGGGCGCTGTGGTTGGCAGCGTCTGGATTGCTTTGTCAAGTTCCCGCTGATGGAGGGGTGAGCTCAGCTGCCTGACCTGGGGCAGTGCATAAAGTGTACTGGCGCCCACCACCAGCAAGGTGCTGAAAGCACGGGACTGCTTCAGCACCCGGTACACATCTTCATCGTCAGGGAAGGTGACAATACAGAAATCGGCAGTGGCGGGGGAGCCGTCGCTGTCGATCCCCATTGCGGCCAGACGTTGTCTGATGGTGCGCCCCTCCAGTGTCGTTGGTGTGACTATGGCAGCCTTGTACTGGCTTGCCGTCGCCTGTGTTAACTGAACCTGCCTGGCTGGGACAATGAGCGTTGCCCCGTCCCAGGTGGCCCCCAGTTTTGTGAGCAGGTATTGTGCTCTTGGGGTGAGTCTCATTCCCTCCAGATCCAGATCGCCGCATTCGAAGCTGATTTTCAGGCTGTCGCCACTGGTATCAAGACCCAGCCAAGTGGTTTCCTGTGGTCGCGCAACCTGCACCAGGTACAGCAGATGCAGCAGCAGGGCCTGCAGGAGATGGCCTTCCAGGGTGGCATAAACCCGTGCCCGGGCGATCAGGCCAACGTAAACCGGTGCCCTGCCTGGATTCAGCTCGGCATAAACTGCAACGCTTTCATCGAGGATCTCCAACAGACACCCTGGCGCTTCCTGCAGTGTGGCATATTCGGTGTCTGTGACTTCACGCAGCAAAACTGCCATGCGCTCTGCCTGAATCCTGATGCTTTCTGTGTACTCATGGGGGTCGCCCGGCGCCGTGGCCAGCAGGTTGGCAAACGCGATGAGACGCCGCGTTAGTGCCAGGCAGGCGTTGGTCGCCTGCACCCTGAAATGTTGCTCTGGCTCCCGACTGCTTGTGTTGTTGTGGAGCGTTTCGGCCAGGGCCTGCAGCTGAGGCAGCAGCCAGGCTGCCCGGGCTGGCAGGTCTTCCCCCGCCTGGAAATGCTGGAGGTACACTGCAATTGAATCAAGCGGACCCAGATAGGTATGTTGAAAGGTACGCCAGGCAACGAAGCAGACAAGCAGCACGGTAGATGTTGCTGTGAGGCACAGGAGCAGGTTCATAGGGCCTGGTGCTGCCTGCAGCAGGCGGATGGAAAGACCACAGACAGTCAGCAGTAAAATCAGGCCCAGCAACAATGGAATCTGGTACGTTTTCACTGGTGTATAGGCGCCGGCTCCCGCACCTTTTCCCGTTATTCGCTTGGTTAATATTGTCAGTCCAAGCTGATATTATAGGAAGCCTGAGTTTTCTCCTACACTGGTTATCCCGGTACCACTAAGCACTGAATCATGAGCAAACGAACCTACCCGACCATTGAGGCCTGTATTGGCGAAACCCCTATCGTCAGACTACAGCGTTTATCGGGTGAAACCAGTAACCAGGTACTGGTCAAACTGGAAGGCAATAATCCCGCGGGATCCGTCAAGGACAGGCCCGCAATGAGTATGATCAGTTGTGCCGAAGCGAGGGGCGACATCATGCCTGGTGACACCCTGATTGAGGCGACCAGCGGCAACACGGGAATTGCACTTGCCATGGCCGCTGCGATCAAGGGGTACCGGATGGTATTGATCATGCCAGCTCACATGAGTGAGGAGCGTAAGGCTGCGATGGCGGCTTATGGTGCTGAACTTGTGATGGTGACCCAGGAAGAGGGGATGGAAGGTGCGCGGGATCTGGCTGACCAGATGCAGCGTGACGGTAAGGGTAAAGTGCTTGACCAGTTCGCCAACCCTGATAATCCGCTGGCGCACTACGAGGGTACAGGGCCGGAAATCATGCGGCAAACAGGTGGTGAAATTACACATTTTGTAGCCTCTATGGGCACCACGGGCACAATCATGGGAGTGTCGAGATACTTCCGTGAACACAAGCCGGAGACGCAAATTGTAGGGCTGCAGCCGAGGGAAGGTTCAGCAATTCCCGGTATTCGACGCTGGCCCGAGGCCTACCTGCCCAGAATTTTTGATCGCAGTGGTGTGGACCGTGTGATCGACATGGACCAGTCTGTGGCCGAACAGACCATGCGGCGGCTTGCCAGGGAAGAAGGCATTTTCTGTGGCCCTTCATCCGGCGGTACGGTCGCGGGTGCACTGCAACTCAATGCCGAGGTTGAAGATGCGGTAATTGTCGCCATCATCTGTGACCGTGGTGATCGGTATCTCTCTACCGGCGTTTACGCCCAGGACTAATGTGACAACACGCGAACCCATGACGGTCGATGTGACGGGGCTGTCGCCTGAAGGATATGGCGTTGACGCAAGCGGTAAACTGCGGGTAACGGGGGCACTACCCGGAGAGCGTGTAATTGCGCGACCCTTTACACGCAGGCAAAAAAAACTGTATTTGCGCACTGAATCTGTTGAACTGGCTTCGCCCGACCGTGTTCCTGCAATCTGTTCCGCTGCTGCCATTTGTGGTGGCTGCAGCCTGCAGCACGTCAATGGCGATCGCCAGTTGGCGGACAAGTCCAATGGCCTGGCGCAAGCGCTTGGGACGGTGACGCCAAAATCCTGGCTCCCGCCACTTAGAGGCCCCGTTAGTGGCTACAGGAGTAAAGCCCGGGTTGGTGTCAAATTTGTTGCCAGGAAAGAGCGGGTACTGGTCGGTTTCCGGGAGAAAATGTCGCCTTACGTTGCTGAGATTGACTATTGTGAGGTGCTGGTACCGGCCCTTGCCCGGTTGCTGCCTCCCCTCGCCGAAACGATATCGCTGCTTGATGCCAGGGCAAGCATTCCGCAGCTTGAGGTTGCCGCTGGCGATGACGGGGCTGCGTTGGTATTCCGGCATCTTGCGCCGCTGTGTGACAGCGATATTGAGGTGTTAAGACAATTTGCCACGCTGCATTCGGTGAGCGTCTTTCTCCAGCCTGGTGGACCTTCCTCCGTCACCCTGCTGCAGGGCAGCGAACTGCTGCGTTATCAACTGCCTGCCTATGAACTTTCCTACGACTTTCACCCCATGGAGTTTACTCAGGTTAACCAGGCCATAAACAGGCAACTGGTAGACCTGGCATTGGACCTGCTTGACCCCCTACAGGAAGACGTTGTGCTGGATCTGTTCTGTGGTATCGGTAACTTTACTCTGCCGATTGCGCGTTGTGCTGGTCACGTACTGGGTATGGAGTTGTCAGAATCCAGCATTGATCGGGCGCGGAAAAATGCGATGGCCAACGGAATCACCAACGTTGATTTTTCTGTGTTGAACCTTATTGAACCTGCTGTTGATGTCGGAACGCTGGTGCCGGCCAACGCGACAAAAGTGTTGCTTGATCCGCCCCGGAGCGGTGCCGAGGCTATTTGTGAAGCGCTTGCCAGCACCAATGTGCACAGGGTAGTGTACGTTTCCTGCAATCCATTGACGTTGGCACGGGATGTGAAAATTCTGGTAGATCATGGTTTTCAACTGGAGCGAGCCGGCGTTATTGATATGTTTCCACACACGACGCATGTCGAGTCCATCGCCAGTCTGAAGCGATCCTGATGGTAAAAGTCAGAAGCAAACAACCCCTGCGTGAAGATGGTTCTGTGGACCTCGAACTCTGGCTTGCCCAGTTACATGATCGCAAGCCTGACATTCACCTGGACAGGATACGGGATGCCTGTGACTTGTCCCAACAGGCTGAGGCAAAGGCACTTTCAAGCAATACGGTCTGGGCGCCGGGGCACAGCAGTTTCCTGATGGGACTGCAAATGGCCGATATCCTGGGCGAGCTCCACATGGACGAAGACGGCCTGGTTGCGGCGATCATTTACCGTGCCGTGCGGGAAAACCAGATAACACTCAATCATGTGAAGAAGCAGTTTGGTGTTGAGGTTGCGGGTCTGGTGCACGGGGTCCTGCGTATGGCCGCGATCAGCAATATCCAGTTGGGCCAGCAAACGCCAGTCCTGGGGGAAAGCAAGGATCAACTGGAACAGGCGCGGCGGCTGCTGGTATCGCTGGTGGACGACGTCAGGGTGGCGCTGATCAAACTCGCTGAACGCACCTGTGCCCTGCGGATGGTAACCGGGGCGACGCCAGTCAAACGAATGAAACTCGCCCGTGAGGTTTTTGAGATATATGCTCCCCTGGCGCACCGCCTGGGTATAGGTCATCTGAAGTGGGAACTTGAGGATCTCGCATTTCGTTACCTTGAGCCCGAACCTTACAAGAGGATTGCATCTCTCCTGCACGAACGCAGGATCGACCGAGAGAACTATATAGAAAGTGTTGTCGAGAAGATCCACCAGGAGTTGTGTAACGTTAACGTCAGCGCCGAAATAGAGGGGCGCGCCAAACACATCTACAGCATCTGGCGAAAGATGCGTTCAAAAGGAATACCCTTTTCGGAGGTCTATGACGTTCGCGCAGTGCGCATCCTGGTGCCTGCGGTGAACGACTGTTACACCGTCCTTGGTGTTGTACATCGTCTCTGGCGTAACGTACCCAACGAGTTTGATGACTATATTGCCACGCCCAAAGAGAATGGTTACCGTTCGCTGCACACTGCGGTTATCGGTCCAGAGGGCAAGATTCTCGAGATCCAGATTCGCACCCGTGAAATGCACCAGGAAGCTGAGTATGGGGTGTGCTCCCACTGGCGTTACAAGGGTATTGACGCTGATAACGAGCCGGTTGCCTATCAGCAGCGCATAGAGTGGCTGCGGCAGTTACTGGAATGGCAGGAAGAACTTGGTGACGTTGCGGGTGTTACCAAAGAGCTGTTCAGTGAGGTCAGCCTGGACCGGATTTATGTCTTCACACCGGAAGGTCACGTGGTTGACATGACGCCTGGCGCTACCCCGGTTGATTTTGCCTATCGTGTTCATACAGAAATTGGTCACAAGTGCCGTGGTGCCAAGGTAAACGGCAGGGTTGTGTCTCTGAACACCAGGCTCGGTACCGGTGACCAGGTGGAGATTATTGTTGGTGATGAGGCGGAGCCCAGGCGGGAGTGGTTGCACAAACACCTGGGTTATGTCACGACTTCGCGGGCGCGGGCAAAAATCAAAAGCTGGTTTGGCCATCGAGCCCGTCGCAAGAACATCGATGACGGCAGGCGATTGTTGCATGAAGAATTTGAGCATCTCGGTGTCGAACAGGTTGACGAGGATGCACTGGTCAGAATTTCCGGTTACGCAACCATCGATGAACTCTATGAAGCCTTAGGGGCCGGTGAACTGGACGCCCTGGACGTGGTGGAGAAGGCTGGTGAACTGGTGGAACTGGAACTGCCGGAGCAGCAGTTATCGTTGTTGTTGAGTGATGCCGAGGGAACAAAAGCCGAAACACACATCGCCGGGATTGGTGACCTGAATTACCGCATTGCGGATTGTTGCAATCCAGTACCGGGTAATTCCATTGTAGGTGTTATCGACGGTAACAGTGTCGTCACGATTCACCAGCAGGAGTGTCTGCAGGCCCTGCGGGCAGACCTGTACGGGCACCTGATGAGAATTGACTGGAAAGATTCGCCCAGCCGTACTTATCCGGTGACCGTGGAGCTTGATGCCTACGACCGGCCGGGATTGCTCTATGACATAACGGGTATCCTTATGTATGACAAGACCAATGTCACAAGTCTCAGCTCGCTGACGGACAAGCGGAATAACCGGGTCGCTCTGAGTATGGTCATTGAAGTTGGCAGCCTGAATGCGCTGCTGACAACGCTTGAGAAAATTGAACAACTGCCGAACGTGATATCGGCCCGAAGAACGAATGCGGCATAACCCGCCAGGATACAGACAGCAGCAATCCTTTTATTAACTTTTGGAGAATCTTGACAGTGCACATTATCCTATTGGGCCCACCGGGCGCAGGTAAAGGTACCCAGGCCAGGTTTATTGTTGAAACCTGTGGCATCCCCCAGATATCCACAGGCGACATGTTGCGTGAGGCGATTGCCGCAGGATCTGAACTCGGCAAACGTGTCAAGGACGTGATGGAACAGGGCGCTCTGGTGACAGACGACATCATCATTGAGCTTGTGGCCGAGCGAATTGCCAAGCCGGATTGCGCGCGTGGTTTTCTGTTCGACGGTTTCCCGAGGACTATTCCCCAGGCGGAAGCCTTGCAGCGACGTGGCATCGACATTGACTGTGTTATCGAAATTCAGGCACCGGATGAAGAAATCATCTCACGGCTTTCTGGCCGAAGGGTGCATGTTGAGTCGGGCCGTGTTTATCACGTCAAGTACAGCCCGCCGAAAACCCCGGGTATTGATGATGAGACAGGTGATGCGTTGATCCAGCGGGATGATGACAAGGAAGAAACCATTGCAGAGCGACTGAGGGTTTACCGTGAACAGACGCAGCCGCTTGTTGATTTCTACAAGGCGCTTGCCTCAACGTCAGCTGGCGGTCTCACCTATAACGTGATTGATGGCGTGGGTGAAGCTGAAGATATCAAACGACAGATTGCTGAAATACTTCCGCCGCAAACAACTTAATTTGGGTGCGAAGCTAGAATAAGTTGAAGTCGCGATGCTAATACACTGAAAATTTTGCGATTAATGTAAAAAAAGGTGTGCAAATTCAGAATTTTTTTCTAAACTGCCCATCGTGAAAGTGCAACTGTATACGTAAATCTTTCAATAGTGTTCAGCATGGAAATTGTTTAGCGCTACTGCCGAGGAGAAACGATATAGCTGCTAACGCAATAACTGCTACATCAGAGTTCAAACTTCAAACGAAGACAGGAGTGAAGAAAGTGGTTGCGAAAAAGAAAACAGCTACGAAAGCAAAGCCAGCAGCGAAGAAAAAGCCCGCTGCTAAAAAGCCGGCAGCGAAGAAGACTGTTGCCAAGAAGCCAGCAGCCAAGAAAGTAGCTGCAAAAAAACCGGCTGCCAAGAAAAAGCCGGCAGCAAAAAAACCAGCAGCCAAAAAGGTAGCAGCCAAAAAGCCGGCCGCCAAGAAAAAGCCGGCAGCTAAAAAGCCAGCCGCCAAAAAGCCTGCGGTCAAGAAGGCAGCAGCCAAAAAGCCTGCAGCCAAAAAGCCTGCCGCCAAGAAGGTAGCAGCCAAGAAGCCTGCGGCGAAGAAAAAGCCTGCAGCCAAAAAGCCAGCCGCCAAGAAGTAGCTGACCGGCAAAAAGCCCTCTTTTGAGGGCTTTTTTGCATCTTCTCTGATGATCACCTTGCCTGGTGATTGCCTCTCCGACGCTCAACGAAATGTTCCCACCCTGTCTGGATGTTGTTGATGAACAGGTCCGCTGACAGTGCTGTGGATCTGCGCAGTGTGTTTGGCAGCAATGGGTTGCTGGCCAATACAATCCCGGATTTTCGTGTGCGTGAACGCCAGCTCGAGATGGCAGCGGTCATTGCGTCGGCAATTGACCACCGGGCGAGCATTCTTGTCGAAGCAGGAACGGGTACGGGCAAGACCTTTGCCTACCTGGTGCCATTGTTGCTGGCAGGCGTCAGGGCAATAGTATCCACGGGTACCCGAACCCTGCAGGACCAGCTCTACTATTCAGACCTGCCTCGACTGGGGTCAGTTGTTGAGAGGCCGCCCAGGTTTGCCCTGCTGAAGGGGCGGGCAAACTACCTCTGCCCCTATCGTCTGGAGCGAAACCTGGACAGTACCAGGGGTCACGTCTCGAAAAAGATCCAGAGTCAACTCGTCAGTATCCGAAAGTGGCAGTCACGAACGGCAACTGGTGATCTGGGTGAAGTGCTTGACCCTGAAACAGCCGCCGGTCTGATTCCGCTTGTTACCAGCAATGCGGATAACTGTCTCGGAAGCACCTGCCCGAAACTGGCTGAATGTCCGGTCTATCGCGCCCGGGCCTTGGCAATGGATGCGGACGTGGTTGTCGTGAACCACCACCTGCTGATGGCTGATCTTGCGCTGCAGGATGACAATATCTCATCCTTGCTGCCGACGGTTGATGTCATCGTACTGGACGAGGCGCACCAGGTGCCGGCAGTGGCTCGCCAGTTTGCCGGGAGTCACCTGGGTAGCGGGCAGCTGATTGAGCTGTGTCGGGATGTTTCGGCTGAGGGGCAATTGTTTGGTGGCGAAGAATTCCAGTTGGTTGATGCCGCACATTCTTTGCATACCGCAACCAGTAACCTTGCCGGTTTGTTGGCCGCACGGTCGTCGACAGACCTGTCCATCCTGTCCGAAGATGAAGGCATACACGCGGTCAGCCTGTGTGAATCGGCGCTGGCCACACTGGCAAACTGCCTGGCAGGTTCAGAAGCGCGCAGCCGGATGTTGGCGAACTGCTACCAGCGGTGTTTGCGACTCCTTGACGAATTTGCCCTGTTAACAGAACCTGGCGGGATTGATGACACCCATGCCCATTGGCTAAGTCATACCGGGTCGGGATTTACTATCCATCTCACCCCCGTTTCCGTGGCCGCCGAGTTTGCTGCCCGGGTACGTTCCGGTGGCCAGTCTTGGATTCTGACTTCAGCAACACTGGCAGTAAGCGACCAGTTTGATCACATTCGTACAGAGCTCGGGTTAAGTGATGAAGCGGCATGGCGTTTTGACAGTCCGTTTGACTACCTGCAGCAGGTCAAGGGGTTTGTACCCCCGAACCTGCCTGCACCGGGCACTGATGTGCATACGCTTGCCCTGGTAGAGATTGCGCTGGGACTTATTGGTGCCAATGCGGGCAGAACGTTTATGCTGTTCACCAGCTACCGGGCACTGGGGATTGCCGGCAAAATTCTGCTGGAAAAAGGCATTCCCTGTGTGATCCAGGGGCAGGAGTCACGTGCATCGGTGCTCGAACGGTTTACCAGAGTTCCACGCTGTGTGCTGCTTGGCACCCAGAGTTTCTGGGAGGGTGTTGATGTCCGTGGGGCGGGTCTGACTCTTCTGATCATTGACAAACTGCCTTTTACCCAGCCCGATGATCCCCTGATGCGGGCGCGAATCAGGGCCGCTGAAGCAGAAGGCAAAAACGGATTTATGTCGGTGCAGGTGCCGGCTGCAGCCATCAATTTACGACAGGGTTTTGGCCGGTTGATTCGGGATGAACAGGATGCGGGGCTCTTTGTGCTGGGTGATGATCGCGTGCTGACAAAACACTATGGCAGAATGCTGCTTGCATCATTGCCACCTATGGAATGGCTGACGTCTGCTTCAGCAGCTGCCCGGTACCTTGAGTCATTATGAATTTTCTTGCCATTGATACATCAACCGAAGCCCAGGTGCTCGGGATTGCCCGTGGTGATGTGATACTTGAAAGCACCGAAGTTGTCGGGCGCGGTCACAGCCAGTTGATCCTGCCTTCAATCATGCGTCTGCTCGACGATGCCGGGTTGCGTCTGTCTGATCTGGACGGGATCATTTTTGGGCAAGGCCCGGGGTCTTTCACCGGTCTGCGGATTGCCGTGGGTGTGGTGCAGGGGCTTGGTTACGGGCTCGACATCCCGGTTGTACCCGTTGGAACCATGGCTGTGATGGCGCAGGGCGCCTGTCGTTTGCACGGGGCGGAACAGGTAGTGGTTGCCTTACATGCCCGGAAACGTGAGGTCTATTTTGGCAGCTATCGGTTAGCCGGAGGAATCGTCGAAGCTGTTGGCGAAGAGTGTGTTGTGGCGGCTGACGAGGCGCCTCCCCAACCTTTTGATACTTGCCTTGGTGTAGGAAGCGGTTGGGCAGAACTTGGTGACGCACTCGAAAGTGCGTGTGGAGTCAGTACCACTGCAACCATTGCTGATGTTTATCCGGCCGCGATTGACCTGCTCACGCTGGGTGTTAACCACTGGTCCAGCGGACTGACTGTTGCTGCCCTGAAGGCAGAGCCACGCTATCTGCGGGAACGCGTCGCCACGCCAGGGGTGCGTTCCTGATGTCCCGCTTTCTGCTGTCACGGGACGCCTCGGGATATGCACTGATCGATCAGATAAATCCTCGCCGTGTACTTCGCATCGATTTTGGCTCAGCGCGCTGGCGCCAGCGACTTGCCGGCAGTGGGCGTGAACTGCTGACCAGAGCTGTTGCGGCAAAGCCAGGGCAACGGGTGCTCGACTGTACCGCTGGCTTGGGGGCTGACAGTTTCCTGCTGGCGTGGAAAGGATGTGAAGTGACACTCATTGAGCGTTCAAACACCCTGTACCTGATGCTGGAAGACGCACTGCAACGTGCCAGGCAAGTTCAGGCGCTGGACCCAATAGTGGCGCGGCTGGATCTACGGCGCGGTGACGCAAGACAACTGATGATGAGCCTGGCATCACCCCCCGACGTTATCCTGATTGACCCGATGTTCCCGGCGCGTCGCAAGACTGCTGAAGTCAAAGGGGACCTGCAACTCCTGCAGCAATTTGTCGGTAAGCAGGAAGATGTGCTCACCCTGCTCGACGGCGCGCTGCAGACGGGGTGTAAACGTATTGTGGTGAAACGCCCGTTGCGTGGTGGTGAACTGCCTGGCTACGTACCAACCGGCAGCGTGGTGGGGAAAGCCAGCAGGTTTGATCTTTTTACGTCCCGGCGGTGATCTTGCCCGCTACATGCAGTACGTTGTAGCGAACCTCGGGATCAAGGGTTGAAGCCGCGCTTGCCTTGAGTTCAGCGAAGCCGGGCAGGAGTTCGCAGCTGGCAGAAATCTTTTCGTTGCTCCTTAGCGATGAGATAAAGGTGGCAAACAGCGTTCGATCAAAAAACTCCGGTGAATTGATGCCATAAATTGCGGACAACTGTCGGGCCACTGCTGCTGCATCAGCCTCCACGGCCTTGACGCTTGCGCCCTGATTGTTTTCCAGCAGGGTTGCAACCACAAAAAACCTTTCCAGTGTTGGCTGGACAATTTCCGCAACCTCGGAAAGGCAGGCAAATGACTCGCTTGTGGGTGCCGGTATGGAAAGTATACTGCCGTCCCTTTGGATCAGCGCCATCTCCTGCAACAGCTTGATGTAGTCATCACACACGCCCCTGAGGGCGTCGGGCTCAAAAGGCAGAAAAAACTCACTCCTGAGATAGGGGTATAGCGTTGTACAGGTAGCATAGACACAACTGATATCTACTGTCTCCATCGACCTGATGATTCTGGCAAGCAGAGAAGGCAGGATGAAGATGTGTGCCGTGTTGTTCCTGTAATAGGTCAGGAGAATCTTGGTGTTGTAGGGTGCAAATACCAGGTCACCAAACGGTTGTTCAACACGTTCTATCCCCGTAACTGCTTCTGCTTTGCTGACGAGTTCAGCCACTGCAAGCTGGGTGACAGTGGTGTTGGTTACACCGCGCGCAATGGTACGCAATACTTCGACCTGGCGTTCAAGTCGACTCTCCAGCATGGTTTGCCTGGGCGTACAGAGCAGCGCTGTGGCAACCAGGTTCACCGGGTTCACCACAGCCGCCGCGTTGATTCGAACGGCCAGTTCCCGTGACAGGGCGGTACAGGCGCTGCCCGTATCGGGCGCAGGCAGTTGATGCCAGCCTGGCAGATGCTGGTCCAGGAAATTTTGCAGCAGGACGGGTTCGCCAAAGCTGACCGCAACCTGACCAAATGAACTTCGAAACGCCCCAAACACCTTGAAGATGTCAAAGATAGATTCTGCTTTCTTGTCTTTTCCCGCCAGTTCACCCATATAGGTTGGCGCTTCCATGATCCGCTCGTAGCTGAAGTAGACTGGCAGTAGCGCCATGGGCCGACTGCTGTCGCGCTGGAAACTTTTCATGGTCATGCTGAGCATACCGGTGCGTGGCACCAGGGTGCGACCTGTGCGGCTACGCCCGCCTTCAATAAAATATTCAACGGAATAGCCGCGCACAAACATCAGGTGCAGGTACTCATCAAACACCGCTTTGTAGAGACTGTCTCCCTGAAACGACCGTCGCATGAAGAAAGCCCCGGCACGGCGCAGCAGTGAACCGACGATCGGCAGGTTCAGGTTGCGGCCGGCCGCGATATGGGGCGGCGTCAATCCGTTGTGATAGAGGACATACGACAGTAGCAGGTAGTCGATATGGCTCCGGTGGCAGGGGATGTAAACAATTTCGTGTGCCTGCGCCAGGGTTTTCACCTGCTCTATGTGGTGAACTTCGATACCGTCGTAGAGTTTGTTCCATAACCAGCTGAGCAGGACATGAAAAAACCGGATCACGCGATATGACTGGTCAGACACAATTTCATTGGCGTAGGCCAGCGCTTTCTTTTCTATAGCCACCGGTGCAGTTTTGCCAGCATTCGCTTCCCTTGCGATGGCGGTCCGGACTGATTCACTCTCCATGATCGAATTGATCAGGGTCCGGCGATGGGACAGGTCAGGTCCGAGAATGGCCTGTTTCTGATGTGTGAAGTGCACCCGGAGTATGCGCATGAGTCGGCGAACCTGGCGTTCCCGCTCCGTGTCCGAAACGTATTCAGCAAGGATCACCGGCTGGCCAAACTGAACCAGGATGTGATTGGGGTGGAACAGCAGGGCAAGAAACTTCTTGATCCGGCTGGTTGCTGACCAGTTGTCTGAGAGGATCAGCTTGACCCAGGATTTCTCCTGGTCCGGCTGGTGCCCCCAGAACAGGGATACAGGAACAATCTTGATGGGACCCCTTCCGGCGGCCTCATGATCAAACAGTCGAAGCATGCGTGCCGAGTGTTGCCGCAGGGAGCGTCTGCCGAATCGACCCTCGGGGCGCCCCAGGAAAAAAAAGGCGCGTTCCTCCAGTGCATCCGGCATGGGCTCAACAGGCCTGGGCAGGTTGCCGTTTTCACAGGCCCGATCGAGTACCATCAGGTCGACTATGGATCGGAACGGTAATACATAGGCGACGACATCCATGGGTGCCAAACCCAGGCTATCTGCATCAGCGCCAAGGACCGTGGGACGGATCCAGGAGAACAGTAACCGTTTGACGGTGCGAAACTGTCCAGCCTGTAGCCGCGCCAGCAGGGATAGCGGTGGTGCCTCCGATGCTGGACTAGCGCTTGCCATCAAACAGATCCGAGATTGCCTCGGACTTGTCCCTGCCCACAATTTCCACTTCCCAGACACCGCTGTACTTTCTCTCCGTCTGGGTTTTGACATCTTCCTGGGTGGTGAGGACGGTGGGGCGGAGGAAAACCAGCAGGTTCAGCTTTTCAGTCGATTTGGAACTGCTCTTGAACAGGTTGCCAAGGACGGGAATGCTGCCAAGCAGGGGAACGCGCGTATTGGTATTGGTGCTTTTGTCGCGTATCAAGCCGCCGAGGATGATGACTTCCTCGTTGTCAGCCAGAACCGTGGTGTCGATGGTTCGCTTGTTCGTAATCAGGTCAGCCGATCCGTCGCTGCCGATGGACTGCAGACTGGTCTGGTCTACTTCCGACACTTCCTGGTGAATCTGCAGGCGCACCAGGCTGCCATCGTGAATATGTGGCGTCACCTCCAGCGTCAGGCCAACGTCTTCACGCTGGATTGTTGTAAAGGGATTCACTGCTCCCTGGCTGCCACTCACGGTTGATCCGGTTCGAAATGGCACATTCTGGCCGACAACAATTTTGGCCTCCTCGTTGTCCATGGTCGTAATGCTGGGTGTGGACAGCAGGTTGACATCACTGTTGGACGAAAGCGCGCGGATGATGCCCGCAAAACTTTTGCCGTTGTCACTGATTTTTGCCCCTGCAATCAGTGGCGCATCACCGAGGCTGACATTGGTGGGCACCTGGTCAAACGCCAGCGCCTGCAGAATATTGGCCAGTGTGCCCGAAGGTGCGGTGAGACCAATGGGCAGGGTAGAGCCCGAAGTGTCTGCTATGGCAAGTTCGGTGCCGAGCTGCCGGGAGAAGTCGGTCGTCACCTCCACAATAGCAGCCTCAATCAATACCTGCAGCCGCCGTACATCCAGGCGCGAGATAATGTCTTTCAGTTCCATCATGGTGGAAGGGTTGGCCCGAATGACCAGGGCGTTGAGTGCAGTGTCTGCCTGAATATTGACCGCGACATCCTGGCCGGTTTCTCCGGCAGGTTTCTGGTCTGCAACCAGGTTCTTGAGCAGTTCTGCCAGTTCGGTGGCGTCAGAATGCGCCAGCCTGACAACCTGGATTGTGCCCACCCGGTTTGCGGGTACATCCAGTTCCTTGATGAGTTCGATAATTTTCCTGATTGTGCCGGGTTCACCTCGAATGACCATTGAGTTGGTGCGCTCACTGGCCACGATGTTAACGCGATTTGGCCCTTTTGCCCCTTTGCCAATCTGTTCGGGTGCTACCTGTTCCAGCAGCGCAACCATATCTTCAACCCAGGCTTCCTTGAGCTGGATAATCTCAACAACAGACTGGTCAGAAACATCAATGCGCTGGACAATTTCGGTTAACCGCTCGATGTTGCCGGCATGGTCACTGATGATCAGGGCGTTGGGCTGCAATATTCCGGCGATATGTCCGTACTGGGGGATCAGTGGCCTGAGAATCTTTACGAGTTCGTTGGGGTCGGTATTGAGTACCGGCAGGACGCGGGTTACCAGTTCCTCACCATCGGGTCCGGTAACAAAGTCCAGTGGGTTACCGCTTTGCTTGGCCAGCACCTGCTGCACAATCCTCTCGACACCCCCTGCTCCTGGCACTGACGCATAACCGTGCACGCGCAGCACCGCGAGGAACAACTGATAGACGTCCTCTGCATCCATGGAAGTGCTGGAGATAATGGTCACATTGCCCTTGACGCGGGGATCAACAATAAAACTCTTGCCAGTGATGGCTGAAACCTGGGTAATGAACTCCCTGATGTCGGCGTTCTTCAGGTTGATCTTCCAGGCTTCCTGGGCACCACTCACAAGCGGCAGCGCCGCGATGCACAAGGTAAGGACCCATCGTCTGGCGCAAAACTTCATAGCGAATAAACCTGAGAAAAAGGGCATGGTACTTTAAATCCGGATGCAACCCAACGAACGATCCATCAGGGTATTGGCACTGTCAGGAAAAATTTTCGTTCATTTCGCTGCACCTCAACCCTGACCCGACCAGCGGCCATGGCCTGGTCGATAAGTGCCTGGTCGTTAACCACATTGCCGACCGGTGCCCCGTTGACTGACAGGATGACGTCACCACGCTGCAGTCCTGACTGCCGCAGTGCCTGTTCGGGGATATCACCCGCAATCCGGTAGCCCATGGCTTCACCCTCTGAGACCGGGCTGACACCAAGTTGGTTCAGCACAGCCTGCGGGTCAGCCTCAATCTGTTCCCTGTAGGTCGACACATAGTCGCGCAGGGCACTGCCAGCCGACGAGGGGCCAGATGCGGGGACCGGGGTTGTTGCGGCTTCCTGGCGTCGAGCAGCGATACGTTCACGGACATTCTGCAGTCGGTCGTCCATGGCGGTTGTGGGCGGTGAGACAAGTGCGGGATTGATGCCTACCCGACCGGTCGCCGCTGCAGCCGGTGCGCGCAGTGCAGCATCGCTGAACATCAGTTTTTCAACGCGCGCGCCGCGCCGAATCAGGATGTGGTCGTCAAAGACCGCATCAAGTATGGCATTGCCCGGCAATCGGTCACCTATCTGGAACAACTCGCCCGTCTTGTTGCGCTCGGCCACAATTGCCGTCGAATCATCGGGGTCTTCGGCGGTAAAAACACCCTGCAGTTCGAGATTGAGGTTGGTCTGGGGGGCCTCTACGACCTGGGGTGCGGCAATCTGCTCAACCCGGCCAAACAGGTTGAGTGCTGAAATGTCGACATCACTGACAGGTGCCTTGCGGTTCTGGTTGGCGGCTACGGGCACCGGTGCAATGGCGTCATCCTGGATATTTTCAAGGAAAAACAAGGCCGTATTGGCAACTGACAGGCTCATCAGTATCACCAGCACCACGCTGGCAAGCGTCGCGAGGCGCTTGCTGTAGGGGCCGAGTGTCGCTGCGAGTTGTTCCAATTTTGCCTCCAGGCGTTGGGGAGCGGCTACCTTAGCAATCGCGCCGGGTAAAGACTAGCCACCCCCATGAACAAGAATAAGGCACAAAATTTGCCGCTTTCGGCATCTGCACCCCGGTGAGTGCCGCTGAGCACCTAAAACACCTTTTCTTCCAGCATGAAGGCAGTCAGGTCCGCATTCTCACTGCCGGGCCAGGGTATGCCTGCCACCTGCAACAGCCTCGTCTTGATATCAACCGCCGCCCAGCCATCTGGGCGCAACAGAACGCTGATGACCAGTCCCTCACGGGCGCTGACATCCAGCTGCAGATTGTTGCCGGTGAGCCGGAGTTGTCCCTCAAGAGGCGGCAGGAGAAAAGCCTGGGTGCCTGCCGGCGTCTGTAATACTACACGTCCGCCTCCCCACCGCAGCAGACCGCTGACCGTGGTGAGCCAGGTGCGGTCCGCGGCAAAAGTCACCTGCTCGAGCAGAATGCGACCCGGGAAATTCATGCCATAACGGCTGGCCACAGAATTGATGTAGCTGGCGTCGATGTAACCATCCAGGGTACCGCTGCTGCCGGGCTCGCTGGCAGTCCCCTCACTTGCAACATTGAGCCCGTCGCCGGCAAGCGTTGCGGAAAATGCCAGTTGCTGGCGCACCAGCGGCAAAGGTGCAAGGGTCCAGTTGAGGTCAGTCACGGGAAACTCACGAAAACGCAGATTCGCATCACCCTGCCAGACGGTACCGTCCACGGTAAGTACCTGCAGTTCAGGCACAGTCCGCAGCACATCGACCTTGACGAGGTTCCACAGCAGTGCCGCTGGCGCAAACACCACCAGGAAAACGAGGAAGGTGGTAATTCCGGTAAGTACGTAAACAACTTTCCGCTTCATGGGCTGATTCGCCCCGGGGTGAAGGCGTCGATGGTCGTGATCGTCACCAGCAAGTTGCCCGGACTGCTGGCCTGTGCTTTCTGGCAAACCGGTTGGCGAGTCAGCATGCGGGTGTTAGAACCAGTTGACCCGGGATTCGCCTGCATCAGTGAGCCTGATCCAGGGTGCATCATCATCCCCCTCCTGCCAGGGGCCACTTGAACACCTGACCTCGAGACCAAAGCGGGTAAATGCTTCCCGTGCGCAGTCCAGATCGGTTGCCCAGGGCATTTTCCCTGATCGGAACCAGACAGAGGTAAAGCCGCCTTTAACCGCATTCTCCACAACAACACACTCGAGCGCGGGCGCCACCAGGGTATACAGGGTTGCCTCGGCCCGATTGTGAACGCCACTGATACCAAACCGGTCCGAGAGCCAGTCAGTAATCTGCGCCAGCGCGGGACGCTTGAGGTAAATTTCGATGTCCGGAAATTGCAAAGCTTCATTGGCATCCGGATTGGTATCAGGAGTGGCATCAGACGGTCGCATGTGGTGGTGCCAGCAGTTGTTCCATGATGTTGCCATAGACTTCTCGCAGCGTGACCAGTTCAGCGACAGCAACACACTCGTTCTGCTTGTGGATGGTCGCGTTAACGGGCCCGAGTTCCACCACTTCTGCCCCGGTGGGTGCTATAAAGCGGCCATCAGATGTACCACCTGACGTTGACAGTTCAGCTTCATAGCCGACCGCGCTACGCAGGGCTGCCTGGACCGCGTTGATGAGGGTGTTTCCGGTGGTCAGAAATGGCTGGCCTGAAAGGGCCCATTCCAGGGTGTAGTTAAGTCCGTGCTTGTTCAGCAGGGATTCTGTCCGTGTCCGCAGGTCCGCAGCGGTGGATTCAGTCGAAAACCGGAAGTTGAATCGGACAACAAGCTCGCCGGGAATGACGTTGGTGACGCCTGTGCCCGCGTTGATGTTGGAAATCTGCATGGAAGTGGGGGGGAAAAACCTGTTGCCGCTGTCCCAGTGTGTTGCCACAAGCTCGCCTAGCGCCGCCAGGGCACGATGGATGGGATTGTCAGCCTCTGTCGGGTAGGCGACGTGGCCCTGTTTGCCCAGAACCCGCAGCGTTGCATTCAGGGAACCACGCCGGCCAACGCGCACCACGTCGCCCGTTCGCACGGAACTTGATGGTTCACCAACCACGCACCAGTCAATAGCCTTGCCGCGTGCCTGCAGCGCTTCGATTACCTTCACCGTGCCGTTGATCGCGTCAGCCTCCTCGTCACTGGTGATAAGGAACGCGAGTGTGCCCCGGTGCGCCTGGTTCGCCCCGACAAAATCCCGTGCGGCGAGCAACATGGCGGCCAGTGACCCTTTCATGTCGGCAGCGCCGCGACCTGTCAGCATGCCATCCTGCAGTCTTGCCTCGAATGGCGGCGTCTGCCACTGGTCCAGTGGACCTGGCGGCACAACATCAGTATGACCGGCAAATACCAGTAGGGGTCCATCCTCGCCATGCGTCGCCCACAGGTTGGTGACGTCACCGAATGGCATGGATTCAATGTTGAAGCCACAGCCGGTCAGGATTCCGGCCATCAGTTGCTGGCAGCCGCCATCCTCGGGTGAGATGGAAGGACGTCCAATCAGCGCGGCAGCAAGCTCAACAGTTTCGTTTTCCAGGGTGGTCATTGATCGCTCGTCGCCTGCTAGTTGTGCGAATGCAATTCTTCATTCAGCTTTATCGCTTTCCTGTTGGTGCGGCACTCAACAACACCAGTTTGTGAATTGCGAATGAACAGCATGTCTGACTGGCCTGCAAGTTCCCGCGCGCGGACAACCTTGACAAAATTCCGGTTCTCGTCGAGTACCTGGACAAAAGTGCTCGCCGTAATGTAAAGCCCTGCTTCGATGGTGCAGCGATCCCCCAGCGGAATACCGGTCCCGCCGTTGGCACCAACCAGGCAGTCTTTGCCAATCGACAGGACAATTTCACCCCCGCCAGACAGGGTGCCCATGGTGCTGGCGCCACCACCCAGATCGCTGCCAGCATCCATGGTGACGCCCTGGGAGAGGCGGCCCTCAATCATGTTGGGACCCATTGCGCCGGCATTGAAGTTGACAAATCCCTCGTGCATGACCGTACTGCCTTCACCGAGGTAAGCGCCCAGTCGAACCCTTGCAGCGTGGGCGATCCTGACGCCCGACGGCACCACGTAGTTGGTCATGCGGGGAAACTTGTCGATCCCCGTTACCTCCAGCACTCGCCCGGCGGCGCGTGCTGCCAGTTGTCGCTGGGTGAGCTCCGCGGGATCAATGGCACCCTCACTGGTCCAGGCCACATTGGGCAGGGCGGCAAAAATGTTGGCGAGGTTGACCTGGTTGGGTTTGACATGGCGCAGGGACAGCAGGTGCAACTTGAGGTAAGCCTCGGGTGTTGACGTGATCGGCGCGTCGCTCTCCAGCAGGGTCACAAGTCGTGGTTGCTGGCTGCCTTTCATTACCCTGAGAATATCTGCCTGGGCGGGGTCTGCCAGCGCCAGTAATTTGTCGATTGTCTCGTCGGTCAGGGGCAGGGCGACGTTGCCACCGGTGTAACCCAGACAATCAGCGATGGCCTTGACAGTAGCGTCGGCGGGTTCAAAGAGGGGAGCCGGGTAAAAAACCTCAAGCCAGTCACCTCTGGTGTTTTGGGTGCCAATTCCGGCTGCAAGTGCAAAAAACTGAGTCATTGGTTGTCCTGTCGGGATCGATTTCAGTGGTCGTGGGTGGTGGCAAGTGTCAAGGCGTGAATTATGCGTGTTTTTGACCGCTACTGTACAACTTCGGTTCCGCGGGAAATCGCAGCCCGTCGAAGCGGCGGGCCGGACCTCACTGCATGTACTGTTTTTCTGTGATGAAGGTCCGAAGTCGCAGGGCAGCCTCAACACATTCATCCGGGGATGCAACCAGGGCCATGCGAACGCGCCCGGCGCCCGGGTTGGTGGTCTTACCCACTCGCCCGAGGAAAGTGCCGGGCACCACCTTGATATTCTGGTGCGCCATCAGTTTCTGGGTGAAGGTAAGGTCATCAACCGGCGTCTCGGGCCAGAGATAAAACCCGGCAGGCGGACGCGTCATTGGCCAGACGTTGTCAAGCACCTCCAGTACCGCATCGAACTTGGCACGATAGAGTGCACGGTTTACCCGCACGTGCGCCTCGTCCTGCCAGGCGGCAGTGCTGATATGCTGGTGATGCACCGGCATCGCTGAACCATGGTAGGTGCGGTACAGCAGGAATTGTTCTATCAGGCGGGCATCGCCGCAGACGTAACCCGAGCGCAGGCCGGGCAGGTTCGAACGTTTTGACAGGCTGTTGAACGCAAGGCAGTTCGAAAAGTCCGCTCGCCCCATGGCGCTGGCAGCTTCCAGCAGACCGGGGGGTGGTGCGGCCTCGTCATCGTAGATTTCCGAATAACACTCGTCAGATACAATCACAAATCCGTACTCGTCCGAGCGGCGGATCAGCGCCTGCATATCGGCAACAGACATGACTGCACCCGTCGGGTTACCCGGTGAACAGATATAGACCATGCTGCAGCGGGTCCACTCTTCGGCTGTCACACCGGAAAAGTCGGGATTGAAGTCATTACCAGCCTTGCAGGGCAAATACACCGGTGTACTGCCAGCCAGCAGGGCTGCCCCTTCATAGATCTGGTAGAAAGGGTTTGGCATGAGGGTGGTGGTTTCCGCAGTCGGATCGACAAGTGCCTGGGCCACTGCAAACAGGGCTTCGCGCGTGCCATTGACCGGCAGTACCTGCGTTTCAGGATCGATGGGTGTGCTTTTAAGGCTGAAGCGCGTGTTAACAAAACTGGCAATCGCCTGGCGTAGCTCGGGGATACCCCGGGTTGGCGGATAGGTGCCGAGCCCGTGCCGCACTGTCTTCTCGTCGCGATAGCGTTCAACCAGGAAATCCGGCGTCGCGTGTTTGGGTTCGCCCAGTGATAGCGGGATATGTTTGCTGCCCGCCGGGGGCTCGACCTGGTCCAGCAGTGCGCCCAGGCGCTCAAATGGATAGGGTTGCAGCAGTTCAAGGCGCTTGTTCAATCCACAACCTCCTGGACATGGTAATCGAGTTCACGGCAGATTCGATCGCGCAACAGCTGGCAGGTTTCCGAATTGCTGATCGGCATGTGCCTGCGGTCTACAATGTAGAACAAATCCTCAACCCGCTCACCCAGGGTCGTAATTTTTGCGCTTTGCAGAATGATGTCCAGCTCCACAAATATTTTGGCGATAATTGCCAGCAGGCCGGGTCTGTCGGGTGTGACGACCTCCAGAATGGTCTGCTCGGAGTTGACGTCGTTGCTGATGGTCACTTCGGTCTTGAAGTCGAACTGTTTCAGGACCCTCGGCGTACGCCGGTTGGCCGGCGCCTCAAACTTGCCGTCTGAAGTGATATGTCTTGCCAGGGTTTTCCTGATCTGTTCGATCCGGGCAGGCTTGTTGCCGACCGGTTCGCCGTTTGACTCGAGCACGGTAAAGGTATCAAAGGCCACGCTCTCCGAGCTTGAGATGCGGGCGTCGACCACATCGATATTCAGAAGATCAAGCGCCGTCACCGACGACATGAAGATCCGCTCGCTGCGGTTGGCATAAATGAAGATGTTGGTTGCCCCTTCATTTGCCCGGCTCGACACATCATCGGAAATCATGATCAGTGGTCCGTTGGCGAGATCGTGATCACGGATGGCAAGCGTTTGCGCCACAATCTCGCTGATTGATTCGCGCAGGAAATAGTCGTCATCAACCGTTCCCCAGATATCGAGCACTTGCTCCCGGCTCATTCCCTGCTCGGCAAGCCGCGCAATGGCGTGATTCTGGTTTTCAGCAATGAACTCGGAGCGGTCTGCATAGTTTTCCAGCCCGTGCCTGAGCATTTTCTTGGTTTCGACGTAAAGCTGGCGCATCAGTGACGCGCGCCAGCTGTTCCACAACTGGGGATTGGTTGCGTTGATATCGGCCACCGTCAGGGCATAGAGATAATCGAGGCGCACCTGGTCACCTACAAACAACGCAAAGTCGCGAATCACGTCAGGGTCCGAAATGTCGCGCCTTTGCGCGGTGTATGACATTTCCAGGTGGTGGCGCACAAGCCAGCAGACGAGACGCGTATCCCAGCTCCCGAGTCCATGTCGCTGGCAGAAATTTTCCGCCACGCTTTCGCCCAGCATGGAATGATCACCCCCCTGGCCTTTGGCGATATCATGATAGAGCCCGGCAATAAACAGCAGCTCCACCTTGGGCAGGCGTGGATAGATATGGGCGGCAATGGGGTAGCGTTGTTCCTGGTTGCGATACCGGAAGCGGCGCATGTTGCGGACAACCTGCAGGGTGTGGGCGTCCACCGTATAGATGTGGAACAGGTCAAACTGCATTTGCCCGATCACCCGCCCGAATTCCGGCAGGTAGGTCCCGAGTATGCCGTATCGCTCCATGCGGCGAAGCTGGGAAAACAGCCGCTCCGAGGAAGACAGCAGCGCCATGAAGTTGCCGGTTGCCTCGGGGTTGTGGCGGAAGTCATCATCAATCAGGTCCAGGCTGCGCCGGATCAGGCGAATTGTGGAAGCCCGCGTGCCTTCAATCGAGACGTCGCGGCCCAGGTGAACAAAAATCTCCAGCAGCGCGGGTGGATGCCTGGCGAAAACGTCTTCCGCGGTAACCTCTATGTAGTTGTTGCGAATCTGGAAACGTTCGTTGATGGGGCGCACTGTGCTCCGGCTGCCAGCACCAATAATGGCTTCGTCAAAGTGCTGCAGCAGCAACTCGGAGACCGCGTTGACCTCCAGTGCGGTGCGGTAATAACCCTGCATGAATTGCTCAACGGCCAACTGATCCCGGTCCTCATAACCAAACATGGCCGCGAGTTTCTGCTGGTGCTCGAACAGCAAGCGGTCATCATCCCTGCCGCTGATAATGTGCAGGCCAAACCGAATCTTCCACAGCAGGGCCTGGCCGGTGCGCAGGATATCCCGCTCCGGTACGGTTATGAACTGCTGGTTCACCAGGTCGTCGAAGTCAACTGTGCCAAACTGGCGGCGGGCGATCCACATGACGGTCTGGATGTCCCGCAGGCCACCGGGTGACGTCTTGACGTTCGGTTCCAGGCTGTATTCGGTGTGGTCTGACTTGCGGTGGCGCTCTTCCTGTTCCTGCCTTTTGGCAGCAAAGAACTTTTTGGCAGGCCAGATCTTGTTGGCACCAATCAGCTTGTCCATTCGCTGGCGCAGTTCGTCATCACCACACAGGGTGCGGGATTCCATGAGCGCTGTCAGCACCGTCACATCATTGCGCGCCTGGCTCTGGCACTCCTTGATGGACCGAACACTGTGCCCAACCTCCAGCCCGATATCCCACAACAGGGTGAGAAAGCTCTGGATATTGCCCTTGTGGGTTTCGTAGGAATTCCGCTCCAGCAGGATCAAGAGGTCAATGTCAGAATGTGGATGGAGTTCACCCCGCCCGTAGCCGCCCACGGCCACCAGCGCAATGCGGTGTTTGCGCCAGCTTCCCAGGTTTTCCTCCCAACTGAAGCGCCGCCAGGCCAGGCCGAGTACCCTGTCAGTAAAGCGGGCGCGCGCCTTGATCAGTTCCTCGGCATCACCGCCGGTCCTGAAGCGGTCCTCCAGTTCCATGCGAAATGCCCGGAGCGCCTCCTTGAACACGGGAATGACCAGCTTTGCGCCTTTAAGCTGTTCCTCAAGGAGGTCAGCGGCTGAACTGGTGGTCGCGTCTATCAGGGGTTGTGTGGACAATTAAATGCGCCCCATCAGGTGCAGCGCTCGATGGTATCGTCCGAGCGATAGGTAAGAATCTCGTAGCCGGTTTCTGTAACGAGGATAGTGTGCTCCCATTGGGCGGTGAGCTTGTGATCTTTGGTGACCACGGTCCATTCGTCGGGCAGGAGGCGAACGGCGGCTTTCCCGGCATTGATCATTGGTTCAATGGTAAATGTCATGCCGGCTTCAAGCCTGGGTCCGGTGCCTGGTTTGCCGTAGTGCAGCACCTGGGGTTCGTCGTGGAAAATTCTGCCGATGCCGTGGCCACAGTATTCCCGCACCACGGAGAAGCGATGTTTTTCTGCCAGTTGCTGTATGGCATGCCCAATATCGCCGAGGTGTGCGCCCGGTTTTACGGCGCGGATACCGCGATAGAGGCACTGTTGGGTGACATCCACCAGGCGCTCGGCCAGGACGCTGGGTTTACCGACAAAAAAAGTCTTGCTGGTATCACCGTGAAACTCGTCCTTCAGCAGCGTCACATCAACGTTGATGATGTCACCATCCTTGAGAATCTTGTCATCGCTCGGGATGCCGTGGCAGACAACATGGTTAACCGAGGTACAGATGGACTTGGGAAAACCCCGGTAATTCAGCGGTGCCGGAATTGCCTGCTGGCAGTTGATGGTGTAGTCATGGCAGATCCGGTCCAGTTCACCCGTACTGATGCCTGGTTTGATGTGTTCTGCAATCATTTCGAGTTGTCGCGCCGCAAGCTGACCTACAACGCGCATCTTTTCGATTTCTTCGGGTGTCTTGAGATTGATGGACATGCAGGAATCGTCTGCCAGGGTTTGGTTCGGGGGGCGAATGATACCAGTGCAGGAAGGACTCCTCTACCACCGTTTGCTGGCGTGGCCCCGGTCATTATGGTATAAAGCGCGCCCGGCGGGGCCATTGGTACCAATATCGACAGCTCACGCCCAAATACTCACACGCACCGTCACGTGTTCCGGGTGCCCGCAAGGGTTGGAGCATGGGGTGTGTGGAGGCTTAACCCAAACTTATCGGAGTTATTATGTCTAGCGTAACTATGCGGGACCTGCTGGAAGCGGGCGCTCACTTTGGTCATCAGACCAGATACTGGAACCCCAAGATGAACCAGTTCATCTTTGGCGCCAGGAACAACATCCATATCATTAATCTCGAACAGACGGTGCCAGCGCTGGACGAAGCGCTTGCCTTCGTCAAATCTGTCGCTCGCAAGAAGAACAAGATTCTTTTTGTCGGCACCAAGCGTAATGCCGGCAAGGTTGTGAAGGAACACGCAGAGCGTTGCGGCATGCCTTATGTCGACAAGCGCTGGCTGGGTGGCATGCTCACCAACTACAAGACAATCCGGCAGTCGATCCGCCGCCTGCGCGACCTTGAAGCCCAGATCAAGGACGGCACCATGGACAAACTGACCAAGAAAGAGGCGCTGACCCGCCAGAACCTGCTGCTGAAGCTTGAAACCAGCCTGGGCGGCATCAAGGACATGGGCGGCCTGCCTGACGTACTGTTTGTGGTTGACGTTGACCATGAACGTATTGCCATTACGGAAGCCAACAAGCTGGGTATTCCCGTGGTCGGCATTGTGGACACCAACAGCAACCCGGACGGTGTGGACTACGTAATTCCCGGCAATGATGACGCCATACGGTCAGTGCGCCTGTTTGTTGAGGCAATTGCTGATGCGGTCATC
Organism: Pseudomonadota bacterium; assembly: GCA_047947185.1. GTDB lineage: Bacteria > Pseudomonadota > Gammaproteobacteria > Pseudomonadales > Azotimanducaceae > JANQJA01. Next base: position 2,161,429 of record CP170502.1, on the reverse strand, counting down.
GAAGGCAAAGACGAGTTTCAGGGGGGAGCAAGCGAATTCGTGGAAGTCGAAGAAGCTGCAGAAGACGCTGCCCCGGAAGCCTCCGACAGCTGATTGGACTGCGGAAGTCGGGAAAACCCCACTTGTTTACAACCCCTGTCGCAAGCAAGCGACAAACAGATGAGGTAAAAAATGGCTGCTATCACCGCACAGATGGTAAAAGAGCTACGAGAAAGAACTGGCCTTGGCATGATGGATTGCAAAAAGGCGCTTGCCGAGGCTGATGGCGACGCTGAACTGGCAATCGAGAACCTGCGCAAATCCAGTGGCCTGAAAGCTGCAAAAAAAGCCGGGCGAACCGCCGCTGAGGGCGTCGTCCGCATCAGGACCAGTGAGGATGGACAGGTTGGCGTACTGGTTGAGGTCAACTGCGAAACAGACTTTGCCGCCCGGGACGAGAATTTCAACCGGTTTGCGGATGAGGTTACACGTCAAGTCTTTGAATCACGCGAGACCGACATTGAAAAGCTGATGGCAAGCGGCCTTGAGGTGGTTCGTGAGGAACTGGTGCAGAAAATTGGCGAAAACGTGTCCGTACGTCGTGCCGTGCTGATTGAGGGTGGCGTCGCCGGTTACGTGCACACCACCGGCAAGATTGGTGTTCTGCTGGGGATCAGTGGCGGTAACGAGGAGCTTGGGAAAGATATTGCCATGCACATCGCGGCAACCAACCCCCAGGTGGTTACGGCTGAAGACGCGCCGGCTGAACTGATTGCAAAAGAGCGGGAAATCTATACAGCCCAGGCCGCTGACAGTGGCAAGCCGGCCGAGATTGTCGCCAAGATGGTGGATGGTCGAATTCGCAAGTTTCTGGCCGAAATCAGCCTGGTTGAACAGGCGTTTGTGAAAGATCCGGACACCAGGGTAGGCGACCTTCTGAAGAAGGCAGGGGCGACTGTTTCCGGCTTTACCCGCTACGAGGTGGGTGAGGGTATCGAGCGGGAAGTGGACGACTTCGCCGCAGAAGTTGCAAAGCAACTGGCCTGATCCATGCCACAGAAAGCCACGCCAAAGTACAGCCGCATCCTGCTCAAGCTGAGTGGGGAAGCGCTTGGCGTGGAAGGTGTGGGGGGCATTGACCCCAAGGTACTTGACCGCACCGCGCTGGAGATAGGCCAGCTGGTTGGCATAGGCGTGGAGATAGGCCTGGTGGTCGGTGGCGGCAACCTGTTTCGGGGGGCCGCCCTGCATGCAGCAGGGCTTGATCGCGTGACCGGTGACCATATGGGTATGCTGGCCACGGTGATGAATGCCCTGGCCCTGCGCGACGCGCTGGAACGGGCAAACATCCATACGGTTGTCATGTCTGCCATTCCCATGAGCGGTGTGGTTGAACACTACGACCGGCGCGTGGCCATGCGCCACCTGGAAGAAGGTGACGTGGTGATATTTTCTGCCGGGACCGGCAACCCGTTTTTCACGACAGATTCTGCGGCCTGCCTGCGAGCGATTGAAGTTGAGGCCGACATCATGTTGAAAGCAACCAAGGTGGATGGCGTTTACTCTGCCGATCCGGTGAAGGATCCCAATGCCAAGCGGTTCGAGACACTGTCGTTTGATGAGGTGCTGGATCGCCAGCTCGGTGTGATGGATCTGACTGCCATCTGCCTGGCGCGTGACCACGACATGCCGATCCGGGTATTTGCCATGGAGAAGAGTGGTGCCCTGCGCAATGCGGTTCTGGGCGAAGATGAGGGGACGCTGCTGGTCAAGTGAACCGGCGGAACGTGTTGAAATTGCCCTTGCGGGTATATCAAACAGGAAAGAGACGATGCTGAAAGAAATCAGGGAAGACGCCGAAGAGCGTATGGTCAAGAGCCTGGCGGCGCTGGATACCGAATTTGCCAAGATTCGTACCGGGCGGGCGCACCCCAGCATTCTCGATGGCATTCACATTGACTACTACGGCACAGATACACCGCTGAACCAGATTGCCAACATTGTTGTTGAGGATGCACGAACGCTGTCCATTTCCCCTTATGAACGGCAGCTTATCCCGCAGGTCGAGAAGGCAATCCTGAAATCTGATCTGGGTCTCAATCCGTCGACCAGCAGCGACAAGATCCGTTTACCCATGCCACCGCTGACAGAAGAAAACCGACGCGACCTGACCCGCGTGGCGCGCCATGAGGCGGAAAACGCCCGCGTTGCCATCCGCAACATCCGCCGGGATGCCAACTCCAGCATCAAGGATTTGCTGAAAGAAAAAGAAATTACCGAAGATGAGGCTCGTCGGGCAGAAGATGCCATCCAGAAATTGACTGATGAAAAGATTAAGGATGTGGACGCGGCGCTCGTTACCAAAGAAAGCGACCTCATGCAGATGTGACAGCCAGGGTGCGGGGTCCTGGTGACCAGCAGTTGGCGCCTTGTCCTGCGGGATTTTCCTGACCCGATGGGCCTGGATCGGGAATGGGATAACCGTTTATTCTCAGCCTGCGTTTTTTTGTCCCTGGATTGTCCCTTACGTGTTCTCGGCGGGCCCCGCGCGTCATAATCGGACAGGAGTAGCCAGATGCTGAAACAGCGAATCATCACGGCGCTGGTGCTGGGTCCCCTGGCAATAGCGGGCGTATTTCTCCTGCCTGCGACTGAGTTTGCGATCTTTATCGGCCTGGTGCTCACTATTGCCGCCTGGGAATGGGGCAATTTCGCCCGCTTTGATGGCGCCGCCAGGTTCGCCTATGCCGGGCTGATTGCTGTCCTGATGGTCGGAAGCCTGTGGCTGCCGGCAGAGGCTGTCCTTGTTGTTGGCCTGCTCTGGTGGATAGCGGCGTTTGTATTTGTACTGCAATATCCGGCGCGGGCGTCCCTCTGGTCAGGCCGGGCAACCCTGTCGCTGCTTGGCATCCTGGTGCTGGTACCGGGATTTGTCAGTCTCCAGGTCCTCAAGCGGATGCCGGATAGTAACTTTCTGATTTTGTTGCTTTTCCTGCTCATCTGGGGAGCAGACATTGGCGCCTACTTTACTGGCCGGGCGTTTGGACGTGCCAAACTGGCACCCGCGGTGAGTCCTGGCAAGTCCTGGGCGGGCGTTTACGGTGGCATAGTGACTGCCGCGCTGATTGCCGCAGGCATGGCACTCTGGTTTGGCAAGCCGGCACTCGATACCGGGCGGGGGCTGTTGTTTCTTGGGTTATGCAGTTTTGTGGTGATTGTGTCTGTGCTGGGTGACCTGACATTGAGCATGTTCAAGCGCAACCGGGGCATCAAGGACTCGAGCAGTCTGTTGCCTGGCCATGGTGGCGTGCTGGACCGTATTGACAGCCTGTTGTCTGCCGGTCCTCTGTTTGCGTTCTTCATGTTGTGGTTTGGCTGGAACTGAACTTATTCACGGCCTGTACATCCATAGAAAGGCATTCCCCGAAAAGCGGGCGTTGGTATCGCGGCTGAATGTTGAGGGTAATGTACACAAAGGGGCGTTTGTGCCCCTGAATTGACTGATCGCGGTGCTGACGCCGCCTGAAAACAGTTCAAAAGGTGGCATTTGATGCCGGGTCCAAGCGGTTAGTCCGTGAACGAGACCAACTTAATGCTTACAATGCAGAACCTGAACAGTTACCGGCGTCCCAGCGGACTGCTGAAACCAGAAGTTGCTTTATGCTAGAAGTTATCCAAAGTGTTGTAGCCCTGATAGTGACACTGTCCATACTGGTGACGATCCACGAGTTTGGTCACTACTGGGTTGCACGCAAATTTAACGTTCACGTGCTGCGCTTTTCCGTGGGTTTTGGCAAGCCCATTTATATCCGGCATGGCAGGGCTCCGGCGGAGACCGCGGTGCCAGAGGGTACGGTGGTGCGTACCCGTGCCAATGAACCGCTGCCACCCACAGAGTTTGCTATCGCCGCTATTCCACTGGGCGGCTACGTCAAGATGCTGGATGAGCGTGAGGGTTACGTGCCAGATGACCAGCTTCACCTGGCATTCAACCGCAAGCCGGTGCTGCAGCGTATTGCCATTGTAGCTGCCGGTCCCCTGGCCAATTTCCTGTTGGCGATTGTCGCCTACTGGTTTCTTTTCTCCATTGGTGTAACCGGCATAGTCCCAAAGCTGGGTGACATTGACCCCAACTCGATTGCCGGCAAGGCCGGCATGCGCGCGGGGCAGGAAATTCTTGCTGTTGACGGTGTTGCGACAGCCACCTGGGCTGACGTCAACATGCAGTTGTTTGACCGGATCGGCGACACCGGGGAGATTGTGTTGACGGTCAGGGATGCCGGCAGTCTTGACACCAAGCGTGATTATAGCCTCCGCGTTGCCGAGTGGATGTCGCGCGAGGACGAACCTTACCCCACTTCAGACCTGGGCCTTGTACTCCATTCGCCGCATATCCCTGCCATTATCGCCTCTGTGGTACCGGATGAGGCAGCGGCGAAAGGTGGATTGCTGGCGGGTGACCAGGTGCTGAACGCAGCGGGTGCGCCGGTTGCCGACTGGGGAGAACTGGTGCGTATTATTCAGCAGCATGCCGGCGTACCGCTGGATCTGCGCGTCTTGCGCGACGGTGAAACGATGGATCTGCGTGTTGTGCCGGGGCAGGTGGAGCGGGATGGCGAGTCTGTTGGCTATCTGGGTGCTTCGCGGATGCCTATTGAAATGCCGGCTGACATGCAGCGGGAGGTCAGCTACCCGGTCTATTCAGCCTGGATCTACGCCATGGAGCGCACCTGGTCGGTGACCCTGTTTACACTCGAGTCCATCAAGAAGATGATTGTTGGCGCAATTTCACACAAAAACCTGAGCGGTCCGATTACAATTGCCCAGGTCGCCAACGCCACAGCACAATCGGGTCTTGAGAGTTTTATCGGCTTTATTGCGCTGCTCAGTATCAGCCTGGGCGTCCTGAACCTGTTACCCATACCGGTACTGGACGGGGGGCATCTGCTCTACTATTTTGTTGAGCTGATCACGGGTCGTCCGGTACCCGAGCGCATCCAGGTCTGGGGTCTGCAAATGGGGATGTTTCTTATCGTCAGCGTTATGTTGCTGGCCTTCTACAACGATCTGACGAGGCTGTAGTGGCACCATTCTCTCCTGTTCACCGCCTGGTGGCGGCGTTTCTTGTGCTGGGCTGGGCTTTTGCTGCCCAGGCCTTCACCATTTCCGATATTCGCGTGGAAGGGCTGCAGCGCGTTTCCGCCGGCACCGTGTTTGGTGCGGTACCCATCAACGTTGGTGATGATGTCGATGAGATAGCGTTGCGAACCGTGGTCAGGGAACTCTTCAAGACAGGCTCCTTTGATGATGTCCAGGTGGGACGGGACGGTAACGTCCTTGTCATCATCGTCAAGGAACGCCCGGCCATTGATTCGATTGAGATCGAAGGCAACAAGGCCATCAAGTCCGAGGCGCTACTGGAAGGGCTTGCCAAATCCGGTCTGGCGGAAGGCGAAATTTTCAAGAAGGTAACGCTTGAGCATATTCGCGCTGACCTCGAGCGCCAGTATGTGTCCCAGGGACGATATGGCGCGCGGATTGTCACCGAGGTTGTTGATCTGCCGAGGAACCGGGTACAGATCAAGATTGATGTGACCGAAGGCAAGGTTTCCGGCATCCGCCATATCAATATTGTCGGCAACAGCGTGTTCGACAACGAAACCCTGCAGGAAATCCTTGAGCTGAAACTGCCCTCGCTGTTCTCCTTCTATACTAAAGATGACCAGTACTCCCGTGAGAAGCTGACAGGTGATCTCGAAAACCTCGAATCCTGGTATCTGGATCGTGGGTACCTGAACTTTGCGATTGATTCCACCCAGGTTGCCATCTCGCCGAACAAGGAAGATGTCTATATCACCATCAACGTCATTGAAGGTGAGCGGTTTGATGTTTCCTCGGTGGACATCGCCGGTGAATTGCATGACCTGCCGGAGCAGTCCATCAGAAACCTGATCCTGGTACGGCCCGGGCAGGTTTTTTCCCGTGAACTCATGACAGCGTCAGAAGAGCGTATTGAACTGGCCCTGGGTAACGCGGGCTATACCTTTGCAAGTGCCACGGGGCAGCCTGAACAGGATGAAGAAGGTAACACCGTATCCGTGAAGTTTTTTGTTGATGCGGGCAAGCGCGCTTACGTGCGGCGAATCAACTTCCGCGGCAATACGGTGACCCAGGACAGGGTGCTGCGCCGGGAAATGCGTCAGATGGAGGGTGGCTGGGCCTCAACCTCGTTTATTGAACGGTCCAAGGTGCGGCTGGAACGGCTGGGATTTTTCAAGGAAGTTAATGTTGAAACGCCGGAAGTTGCCGGTACGGACGATCAGATTGATGTCGAGTTTACCGTTGAAGAAGCGCCCTCGGGCTCGGTTTCTGCAACCCTCGGATATGCCCAGGACACGGGGCTGATTCTTGGCGCCAGTTACCAGGAGAATAATGTTTTTGGTACGGGTAACAGCGTGAACGTGGGTATCAATCACAGCGCGTTCCAGACGGCCTACAACTTTTCGTTTTTTGATCCCTATTTCACAGTTGATGGTGTGAGCCGGGGTTATTCAGTCTTCTATCGATCCAGTAACTTCGATGCGCGAAATATCGCGCGGTTCTCGACGGATTCGTTCGGCGGCGCAGTGAACTTTGGTTATCCGATCAGTGAAATTTCCCGCATCGGCTTCAGCGTTGGGTACGAAAACACCTCCATCAAGGAAGGTATTTTCCCGGCCCAGGAAATCTCCCAGTTCCTGGCGCGGGAAGGCAATGAGTTTAACCTGGTGACACTCTCTGCCAGCTACACCATGTCAGCGTTGAACCGCGGGCTGCTGCCTACCGGCGGTCGCTCCCAGCAGCTCTCGGTTGAAATGACCGTACCGGGCAGTGAGCTTGAGTTTTACCGGATCCAGTATAACGGCCAGATATTTTTTCCGTTGACCCGGGCATTGGTGCTTCGGTTGCGTACGGATCTGGGCTATGGGGCAGCTTTTGGCAAGACAAACACCTATCCTTTCTATAAACACTTTTTTGCTGGTGGCTTTGGTTCAGTCAGGGGGTATGAGAGCAATTCGCTGGGCCCGCGGGCCACGCCTTCACCCAACAGCGGGTTCAACCGTCTCGATCCGATTGGTGGCAATGTACTCATAGAAACCAGTGCCGAGCTCATTTTCCCGCTGCCTTTTGTTGAGGATCAGCGCCAGATCAAGTCGGCTTTCTTCATTGATGCCGGTAACGTATTCAACACGGACTGCCCGGCTATCAGTGTTGTCTGTTATGACCTGAGCGATGGGGAACTGCGTTATTCGGCAGGTGTTGCGGTGACCTGGATTACCGGTCTTGCGCCCCTGAGTTTCAGTCTGTCGTTCCCGATCAATGACAAGCCCGGTGATGAATCCCAGTCTTTCCAGTTTGAGCTGGGTGGTGCCTTTTAGCCGGCAGCCCGAACTTTTGCAGCGTTCGGTGTTCATAAATGCGGTGTGAACTGCACCTGGGCAGCGAACATTCAGGGGGCGAAGCGTTGAATCAGGCGGGAGGATGTGTAACTATTCGCGCCCTGTCGTGAGTCGACCCTGAATAATCATAAAAATTACTTTATTTTCCAGCACTTAAGGAGATCACCCGTGCAAATTAGACAATACGCGCTGACCATTCTGGCAGCCTTCACCTTCCTGGCTTCGCCGGCAGCGTTGGCCGAAATAAAAGTGGCAGTTGTGGATGTGCAGGCGGCAATCCTTAATTCTGAAGAAGCCAAGCGGCTGCTCGCGCAGATCCAGAACGAGTTCAAGGGTGATGAGGACAACATCCGCAAGATTCAGTCAGAAGCGGCGACAATCCTTGAGCGTCTGCAGAAAGATGCAGAGGTCATCAGCGAGGCAGAAAAGCGGCGGCTGCAGCAGCAGATTGAATCCCTGAACAATGATTTTGTCTACCAGCGCCAGCGGCTCCAGCGCCAGATTGAGGAACGACAGCAGGAATTGTTTGCCGGCATTGACCAGAAGGTCCAGAAGGCGATCGAAGACCTGGTGCTGAAAGAAGATTACGACATGATCCTGCCACGGCAGGCTGCCCTGTATGTGGGTGACCTTTACAATATCACTCGCAAGGTGACGGAGAAGCTGAACGAACTGGACGCCAAGCGGTAGTTTCAGGTCAAACTTGAAGATTTCGCTGGGAGAAATTACGGCCAGGCTTGGACTTGAACTGGTAGGGGACGGGTCGCTGGAAATCAGTGGCATTGGCAGCCTGACGGATGCAGAACCGGGCCAGCTCACATTCCTGTTCAACTCAGCGTACAAGCCCCACCTGGCGTCAACCCGGGCCGCAGCCGTTGTGTTGCGCCCGGAAGATGCCGCCGACTGCCCAATCGCGGCAATCCTGTCTCCTCGTCCCCGAATGACATGGGCCCAGGTGGCGGGGCTTTTTGACCCGACGCCGGTCCCAACGGCAAACAGACATCCTTCAGCGCAGGTTGATTCGTCGGCTCGCGTCGGTGAGCAGGTGTCCATCGGCGCCAACGCGGTCATCGAGGCCAACGCCAGCCTGCAAGACGGAGCCATCATTGGGGCCGGATGTTATGTTGGTGAAGGTGCAGTGGTGGGCCCGGGTTCGCGACTGTTCGCCAATGTCACGCTGTATCATGACGTGGTGCTGGGCGCTGACTGTATTGTGCATAGCGGGGCTGTGCTCGGTGCTGACGGGTTCGGGTTCGAATTTGATGCCGGGCGCGGCACCATGGTGAAGATACCGCAGGTCTACGGTGTCCGGGTGGGAGATCGTGTTGAGATAGGTGCGGGTACTACCATTGATCGTGGCGCTCTGAATCACACCCTGATTGGTGATGGCGTCAAACTGGATAACCAGGTGCAGGTTGGTCATGGCACCAGAATTGGGGCAAACACGGTCATTTCAGGCTGTACAGCAATTGCTGGCAGTACGCGAATTGGTGCTTACTGCCTGATTGGGGGGGCGGTTGGCATCATTGATAACATAGAGATAACGGATCAGGTCGAGATCACAGCCATGTCACTGGTGTCTCAATCAATTCTGGAAAGAGGGCGTTATTCTTCGGGTACGGGGCTGATGCCGGGTAAACTCTGGCGACGTAACATCGTAGGCTTTCGCAAACTCGATGAACTGGTCAAGCGTGTTCGGCGCCTGGAAGTGTCCGCGCGCATTACACAAGAAAAATAGAGAAGAATATGGAAGTAATTGAAATCTGGAAGTACCTGCCACACAGGTATCCTTTCCTGCTGGTGGACCGCGTGCTCGAGTTTGAAGCCGACAAGCGTATTGTCGCCATCAAGAACGTGACCATCAATGAGCCCCAGTTTACCGGGCATTTCCCCATGACACCGGTGTTCCCTGGTGTCCTGATTGTTGAAGCGCTAGCCCAGGCTTCAGGCATCCTGGCTTTCAAGAGCAGGAACCGCACGCTTCTGGATGGCTATATCTACTACCTCGCCGGTACGGACAAGACCAAGTTCAAGCGCTCGGTGATACCCGGGGACCAGCTTCGCCTTGAGGTTGAAATCCTGAATCTGCGCAGTCACTGGATGAAAGCCTCTGGTAAGGCTTTTGTCGGCGATCAACTTGTCTGTTCGTCACTGCTGACCTGCGCAGAACAGCAAGTCACCTGACGGGCGTCATGCCTGCAAACGCCCCGCCCAGGATTGCGCTGCTAGCTGGTGAACCTTCCGGGGACAATCTGGGTGGGGCGCTTATGCGGGCGCTTCGACAGAAAGCACCTGGTGTTGTGTTTGTTGGCATCGGAGGCCCTGCGATGCAGCGGGAAGGTCTCGAGTCCTGGATCGACATGGAGAGACTGTCGGTTAATGGTTTTGTGGACCCGCTGCTTCGCCTGCCAGACCTGCTGCGCATTCTCCTGTCCACCCGCGACCGCATCATCGAGGCCGGAGTTGACTGTTTTATTGGTGTTGATTTCAACTTCTTTAATCTGTTGCTTGAGCGGATGCTGAAGCAGCGGGGGGTTCGGACAGTACACTACGTATCGCCAACTGTCTGGGCCTGGCGGCGTGGACGTATCAGGGGTATCAAGAAGAGTACCGACCTGATGTTGACACTCTATCCGTTCGAAACAGCCATTTATGAAGAGCATGGTATTGCGGTGCGTTTTGTTGGCCACCCGCGGGCTGACGAGATTGCGCCGCAGCAGAGCGGGTCCGACCGGGCGACTGCCAGGCATAAGCTGGGACTTGCAGACGACGGGCCCGTGGTGGCCGTGTTGCCGGGCAGTCGGGGCAGCGAGGTAAAATACACGGGTGAAGACTTCATGCGGGCGATGGTCCTGATTGCCAGGCGGCTGCCGGCAGTCCGGTTTGTTATTCCGGCTGCCAACGACCGGCGCAGGCAACAAATTGAGGCGCTGGTTGCGCGTTTCTGCAGCAGCCTCGCGGTAACCATTGTTAACGGCCAGTCAACGCTGGCCATGCAGGCCGCGGACGTGGTGTTGGTCAATTCCGGGACAGCAACCCTTGAAGCCATGCTGCTGAAACGTCCGATGGTCATGTCCTACCGGTTGGGCCCCATGACTTATGCGGTGGTCTCACGTCTCGTTCAAACGCGCTGGTTTGCGCTGCCGAATATACTGGCCGGCGAGGCGCTGGTACCCGAGTTTATCCAGGCGGCCGCACAACCGGAGAACCTGGCGAGTGCGGTACTTGAGTACCTGAGCCACCGGGACCAGGCTGGACTAATGGCCAGGTTTGATGCCATTCACCGTGTATTGCGGCGCGATGCCGCTGACCAGGCAGCCCTGGCGGTGCTGGGGTTGACCGGGCATGTGGCCAGTCTGTCATGAAATATCGGGACGACATGACAGACAGTCCCTACCGGTTCTGTGCGGGTGTAGATGAGGTCGGGCGCGGTCCTCTGGCAGGCCCGGTGCTGGCGGCAGCGGTAATTCTTGACCCGGCGAGGCCAATAGACGGGCTGGCTGATTCAAAAAAATTGAGCGCCGGTAAACGTGAGGCGCTGGATGAGTTGATCAGATCTCGTGCCCTTGCCTGGTGCATCGCGCGGGCTGAGGTGGGAGAAATTGATGAACTCAACATTCTGGCCGCAACCATGCTGGCAATGCAGCGTGCCGTCAGGGGGCTCAGCCCCGCGCCGGATTTTGTGCTGGTAGACGGTAATCGAACCCCGGGTTTTGACTGTCCGTCTGATACCCTGGTGAGGGGTGACTCACGATTTGACGGGATCAAGGCGGCGTCCATTATTGCCAAAGTGGCGCGAGACAGGGAAATGGCGGCGCTGGATGCCGTCTATCCGGGTTACGGCCTTGCACAGCACAAGGGTTACCCAACGCCGGACCACCTGGCGGCGCTGCGGGAACTCGGGCCCAGCGTTATCCACCGGATGTCGTTTGCGCCCTGCCGGGAGTGGGCGCAGGACAGATGTCCCTAACAGTTTGGCCAGGTGCCATTTGAGCAGGAACTGAATCATGACCGACAAACTTGACGTAATTGTATGGGGGGCCACCGGCTTTACCGGACAACTGGTGGTTGAATATCTTGTTGAGCGGTATGGCATAAATGGTGAACTGAAGTGGGGCGTGGCCGGGCGCAACGAGTCCAGGGTCGCGGAGGTCTGTCAGCGTATTGCCGGTGATGCCGGTAGCGGGATTCCGCGGGTATATGCCGACAGTACGGATGAGGCCTCCATGGGTGCGCTCGCCCGCAGCGCGCGGGTCATCTGTACCACTGTCGGCCCCTACGCGCGTTATGGCAGCAGCCTGGTCGAAGCCTGCGCCACGGAAGGTACACACTATTGTGACCTGACGGGCGAGGTACAGTGGATGCGCAGGATGATCGACACTTACCAGGGCCGCGCCGAGGCTTCAGGTGCGAGAATTGTCCATACCTGTGGATTTGACAGCATCCCATCCGATTTGGGTGTGCTCTTCATGCAGCAGGCGATGATGACTGAACACGGCACTCCGGCAGTCCAGGTCAAGTATCGCGTGGCTGACACGCGTGGCGGCATGAGTGGCGGCACGGTGGATAGCTTGATCAACCTGATGGAAGAAGCCCAGGTGGATGCTTCCCTGCGCGAACTGCTGGCTGACCCCTATAGCCTGGACCCCCGCAACATGCCGCGTGGACCGGATGGGCCGGACCAGACCGGCGCTGTTTATGACCGGGATTTCAGAAAGTGGACCGCGCCTTTTGTCATGGCCGGTATCAACACGCGGGTTGTCCGGCGGAGTAACGCGCTGATGGGATACCCCTATGGAAAAGACTTTCGGTACGACGAGGCCATGCTGACCAGCGATGGTCCCCTGGGTTATGCTGCTGCCTCCATGATTGCCGGTGGGTCGCTGATGGTGATGGCCGCGGCGGCATTTGCGCCCACCAGGGAACTTCTGCGACGTGTTGCGCCGTCACCCGGTGAGGGGCCCGACCGCAGTACCATAGAAAATGGTTACTTCAATATTGAGCTGCTCGCGCGCCACCCTGCTGATGCCAACAAAAATATGAAGGGGCGGGTGAGAGGTGACAGGGACCCCGGCTATGGGGCCACGGCAAAAATGCTGGCAGAAAGTGCCATCTGCCTGGCGCAGGATGAGCTTGAAGTCGGGGGTGGACTCTGGACGCCTGCCTCGGCCATGGGTGAAAAACTGATCCAGCGCCTGGTTACCAGTGCCGGGATGACGTTTGAACTGGTGTCCTGAACAGGATTGGCAGTGGTTGCGGTCCCCGTGATAAAACGCCTGGGGTAAATTTGTGCCGCCCGTGCTGTCACCTGTCCGGTGCTTGGGCTATATTAAACCCGTCCCCTATTCACCACCGGATTAGACTGCCGTCACTATGACACCCGCCTTTGTACACCTTCGCTTGCACACTGAATATTCACTGAGCGATGGTATGGTGCGCGTCAAACCGCTCCTGCGTGCGGTCAGGGATAAGGGTATGCCAGCGGTGGCCATCACTGACAACAACAACCTGTTTGCCCAGGTCAAGTTCCAGAATGCCGCGGAAGCCAACGGTATCAAGGCGATAGTCGCGAGTGACGTCTGGGTATCGGCGGAGGGGTCTGGTGAGCCTGTTCCCCTGGTGCTGATTGCCCGAAACAATACGGGCTACCGCAACCTGTCCGAGTTGATTTCAGATGCCTACGTCAACAATCGTGTTGAGGGTGTTGCAGTGATCAGGCGTGCAGACCTGGCAGCACAGGCTGACGGTCTGATTGCGCTCTCAGGTGGCTGTCGTGGTGATATTGGCCAGGCACTGCTCGCCGGCAATGCGGATCTGGCCAGGAGCCTGTTGCATGAGTGGATGGAAATTTTCCCTGGCGGGTTTTACCTGGAGTTGCATCGGACCGGCCGTGCCGGTGAGGAAGACTACCTGCACGCGGCGGTTGCCCTGGCCGCTCGGATGGACTGCCCGGTTGTCGCAACCAACGACGTCTGCTTCCTGACGGAAGAAGAGTTTGAGGCACACGAGGTTCGCGTCTGTATCCATGACGGGCGGACGCTGGATGACCCGCGCCGCGAGAGCCGTCATAGCCGGCAGCAGTACCTGAAGTCACCGGAAGAAATGGTTGAACTTTTCCAGGATATTCCCGAGGCCGTCGAAAACACCATTGAGATTGCGCGTCGTTGCAATGTCAACCTGGACCTTGGCAACTATTACCTGCCGGAATATCCGATCCCCGATGGCATGACCAAAGAGGCATACCTTGAGGAGGTGGCGCGGCGTGGTCTGGATGAACGCCTTGCCAGGATACTGGATGTCGCCGACCCGGACTTTGCCGCAAAACGTAAACCCTACGATGACCGTCTGGCGTTTGAGCTGAACGTCATCAACAACATGGGTTTCCCCGGCTATTTCCTGATTGTGATGGAATTTATCCAGTGGGCAAAAGAGAACGATATCCCGGTGGGGCCTGGGCGGGGATCCGGGGCAGGATCACTGGTGGCTTTTGCCCTGCAGATTACCAATATTGACCCATTGGCCTATGACCTGTTGTTCGAACGGTTCCTGAATCCGGAGCGGGTCTCCCTGCCCGACTTTGATATCGATTTCTGTATGGATGGCCGGGACCGGGTCATCCAGCACGTTATGGAGCGTTATGGCAGGAAGGCCGTTTCCCAGATCATCACCTTTGGCACCATGGCGGCCAAGGCTGTTGTTCGCGATGTGGCGCGGGTTCAGGGCAAACCCTATGGCCTCGCTGACCGGCTTTCCAAGCTGATTCCTTTTGATCCGGGAATGACTCTCGAGAAGGCGCTGGAAATTGAGCCAATGCTGGTTGAGTTCATTGGCGCCAACGAGGACGCCCAGGAAATCATGGACATGGCGTTCCAGCTCGAAGGGCTGGCCAGGAACGTGGGCAAACATGCCGGTGGCGTTGTCATCGCACCTACCAAAATCACGGATTTCTGCCCTATCTACTGTGATGATGGCGGCAACTTCATGACCCAGTACAACATGATCGATGTTGAACAGGCCGGGTTGGTTAAATTTGATTTCCTGGGGCTGCGCACCCTCACCATTATCGATAATGCTGTCAAGAGCATTAACCTGCGAAGGTCCGGCAACGGGGAGAGTCCGCTGGATATTGACCTTGTGCCGCTTGAGGATGCGTCCATCTATGACGACCTGCGGCACGCGCGCACAACCGCAGTCTTCCAGCTTGAATCCCGTGGCATGAAAGACCTGATGAAAAAGGTCCGTCCCGAGCGATTTGGTGACATAGTCGCGCTTGTTGCCCTGTTCCGGCCCGGTCCCATGCAACTCGCTGATGACTTTATCAAACGCAAGAACGATCCCAATGCCGCTATCGACTATTACCACCCGCGGTTAAAGCCAGTGCTGCAGGACACCTATGGTGTCATGTTGTACCAGGAACAGGTGATGCAGATTGCCCAGGTACTGGCGGGGTATACCCTCGCTGACGCTGACCTGCTGCGCCGGGCCATGGGTAAGAAAAAGCCAGAGGAAATGAAGAAGCAGCGAGAGGTCTTCAAGTCCGGTGCGGTAGCTAACGGTGTTGATGAGGGGCAGGCGGAGCACATTTTTGACCTGATGGAAAAGTTTGCGGGGTACGGATTCAACAAGCCGCATTCGGTCGCCTACGCTTTGGTTGCCTACCAAACGGCCTGGTTGAAACACTATTACCCTGCTGATTTTATGGCTGCCTGCCTGTCAGCTGACATGCAAACCACTGACAAGGTGGTGATCAATATTGAAGAATCCCGTGAGATTGGGCTCGAGATTACCCCGCCGGATGTGAACCGGGGTGAGTTCAGGTTTGTTGCAGACGGCCCCGGGACAGTGGTCTACGGGCTTGGCGCAATCAAGGGGCTCGGCGAAGGCCAGATTGAAGCGCTGGTTGCAGCGCGCGAGGCCGGCGGGCCTTTTACTGACCTTTATGATTTCTGCGCGCGCGTTGACTCCCGCAAGATCAACCGGCGCGCCATTGAAGCCCTGATCAACAGCGGGGCACTGGATCGCCTGGTACCTGATTGTCCCGCCAATGTGTCCGCAATTGATTACCGGAGGTCGCTGCTCAAACTGAACCTGGAAGATGCCATCGGTGTGGCCGAACAGAAGGCCAGGAATGAGGAGAGTGGCCATGTTGACCTGTTTGGTGAAGCAACTTTCATGACGGCCGTTGATGGCCAGCTCTATAACCACACTGACTCGCTGCGTGTCATGAACCTGAAAGAGCGGTTGCAGGGTGAAAAGGAATCGCTTGGGCTTTACCTGACAGGCCACCCCATCGACAGCTACAAGCATGAACTTCGTCATCTGGCGAAGACCCGGATTGTTGACCTGCGTGTCAGCAAGGATGAACAGACGATTGTTGGCCTGATTACCAATATCAGGACCATGAAGAACAAAAAGAATGAAACGGTTGCTTTCATCACGCTGGATGACAAGAGTGGTCGCCTGGAAGTGTCGGTGTTTGCCGACCTGTATGAGCAGCACTATGCAAAACTTGCCAAGGATGCCGTGGTGGTTGTCAAAGGCGCAACCGCGGTTGATGACTTCACTGCCGGTATCAGGATGCGTGCCAGCGAAGTCTTTGATCTGCGGGAAGCACGTGAGCGTTCGGTGAAACGGCTGAAGCTGAGTCTCAACGGCTGCCAGTTACCGGACGGTTTTGCCGTGGACCTGGCCGATATCCTGTCACCGTTTCGGGGTGCGCCCGGTGAGGGCTGTCCCGTGTCCATTGCCTACCAGCGGGAAGATGCGGAAGCTGAAGTCATGCTTGGGGATACCTGGCGGGTGACACCTGACGATGATCTCATTGAACACCTGAAAGACCGCTACGGGTCAGAACAGGTTTACCTGGATTATCAGTAACCGTCGCCCTGTCATGCTGGATGAGCACCTGTTTGATGGCATGGCAGATCAGAACTTTGACCGACTGGTTATTGGATTCAGTGGTGGTGTTGACTCCCAGGTGCTGCTGCATCTGGCCTGTGCCAGGTTTGGCCCCGATATGGTTCACCTGCTCCACGTCAATCATGGCCTGCAGGCGGCGAGTGATGCCTGGCAGGATCACTGTGAAGCGGTGGCACGTCAGCACGGTGTCAGCTTTTCTGCGGTCGGGGTGGTGGTAGAACGAAGCGGTTCGGTTGAGGAAAACGCCAGGGATGCTCGCTACCAGGCGTTTGCCGAATTTCTTCAGCAGGGAGATATCCTGTTGCTGGCGCAACATGCGGATGACCAGGTTGAAACACTGCTGCTGTCCCTGTTCCGTGGCAGTGGTGGTCCCCTGCCGGGCGGTATGCCGCGTACACGGAAGGTGGGGCCTGCAGTTCTCTACCGACCCTTGCTTGCGGTGACCCGAAGGCAGATAGAGGCTTATGCTGGTGCACATGGCCTTCTCTGGGTTGAGGACAGCAGCAATCTCAATCTCGACTTCAACCGCAATTACCTGCGCCATAAGGTGCTGCCTGATATAGAAGTGCGCTGGCCGGCGTTCCGCGAAACCCTGCTGGCAACCCTGGACCGGGCGCGTGACCTGCAGGCGCTGCTTGATGCAGTCGCCGAAGGTGACCTTGCGGCGGCACAGGATTCAGATGGGCTGCGGATTGATCAAATCCGGGCGTTTGGTGGCCAGCGTCGCAACAATCTGTTGCGCTATCTACTGACCAGGCTGGGCTTGCCCCTGCCACGGGGTCGACAGCTGGATGTCGAACTGGATCGGCTCCTGGCCGCCGGGCCCGACACTTCCCCTCAGTTACACTGGCAGGGAATCTATCTGCGGCGTTTTGCCGACAAACTCTATCTGACCGGCGCTGTGCCGCAGGTGCTTCAGGAAACGGAGGCGACCCTCAACCCTGGCCTCAGTTTGTCGCTGCCTGATGGAAGTCTGCTGGTAGAATCCGGGCAAGATGCGGGATTGGGGCAACGCGCTCAGGCTTATCTGCTCCGGGGGCGGCTGGGCGGCGAGAAAATTCGACCCCGCCTTACTGGCCCGAACCGGCGCCTGGCCAGTGTCCTCCAGGAAACCGGTGTCCCGCCCTGGCTGCGAGACTCCCTGCCGCTGGTCTTTGACGGGGACAACCTGGTTGCGGTGCCAGCGCTGCCGGCTTTTGGTGTTCCCATGCTGGTAGCGGAATCGCATCGGGCGCCGCGTGGCCTCCAAATCAGCGTCAGCTGGAAGAATCAGCCATATTCGGATTGAGCGGCCGGACCTGCGGTGTTAATCTACAAACCCATCTTGGTCGAGCCCTTCGGCCAGCCTTCGCTAGATGGGAGTTCAATGTCTCGCTTTGTTTTTGTTACCGGTGGTGTGGTTTCCTCGCTAGGGAAGGGCATTGCCGCCGCTTCGCTGGGTGCAATCCTGGAGGCGCGGCATCTCAAAGTCACGAACATGAAGCTGGATCCTTACATTAACGTTGATCCCGGTACCATGAGTCCGCTGCAGCACGGCGAGGTTTATGTCACCGAAGACGGCACCGAGACAGATCTTGATCTTGGCCACTACGAGCGATTTGTTCGCACCACCATGACGCGCAAGAATAACTTCACAACCGGCCAGGTCTATGCTGACGTCATTGCGCGCGAGCGCCGCGGTGACTACCTCGGCGCGACCATCCAGGTGATTCCGCACATCACGGACGAAATCAAGCACCGCATTATTGCAGGTGCCGAGGGTTTTGATGTGGCAATTGTGGAGATTGGCGGTACCGTGGGTGATATCGAATCCCAGCCTTTCCTCGAGGCGGCCCGCCAGCTTCGCTTCGAAGTTGGTTCGCGCAACGCCATTTTTATCCACCTGACCCTGGTGCCCTATATCGCAACTGCCGGTGAAACCAAGACCAAACCAACCCAGCACTCGGTCAAGGAGCTTCGTTCCATTGGTCTGCAGCCTGACATCCTGATCGTGCGGAGTGACCACGAGATAGCACGGTCTGCCTGCGAGAAAATTGCGCTGTTTACCAACGTTGAGAAAAATGCAGTGATTCCGCTGCTTGATGCCCCGTCCATTTATGAAATCCCGCTAAAACTGCACCAGAAGCACCTGGACGACATTGTTGTCGAGAAGCTGAATATCGAGTGCCCGCCAGCGGACCTTACGGAGTGGCAGCGTGTTGTTGATGCCCAGATGAACCCGACCCGGTCCATCCGCCTGTTTATGGTAGGCAAGTACATGGACCTGCTGGATGCCTACAAGTCGCTGACAGAAGCCATTGTGCACGCCGGGATTCATACCAGTACCCGGGTCGATGTTGAATTTATCGACTGCGAGGATGTGGTCAGGCGAGGTGAGTCGATTCTGGCAGGTGCGGATGCCATCCTGGTACCGGGCGGATTTGGTGAACGCGGTTTTGAGGGCAAGATCACCGCAGCACGATACGCGCGGGAGAACAAGATCCCCTACCTGGGCATCTGTTATGGCCTCCATGCCGCCATTATCGACTTTGCTCGCAATGTTGCCGGCCTGGAAGCGGCGAATACCACGGAAAACAACCCCCAGACGCCACATCCCGTGATTGCCCTGGTCACCGAATGGGTTGATGAGAAGGGAAACATCGAGACCCGTGACGAATCGTCAGACCTGGGTGGCACCATGCGGATGGGGGCCCAGGAATGTAAGCTTTCCTGTGACTCGTTGACCTACCGCATCTATGGCAGTACCTCTATCAGGGAGCGCCATCGTCACCGATATGAGGTGAACGGCAACTATGTTGATCAGCTGGAAAAGGCAGGTCTGGGTATTGCTGGTCGTTCGAAGGACAGCTCACTGGTTGAGGTCATTGAGGTGCCTGATCATCCGTGGTTTGTGGCATGCCAGTTTCACCCGGAGTTCACGTCAACACCGCGGGACGGACACCCGCTGTTTACCAGCTTCATTAACGCGGCCCATGAGCAGAAGCACAAGCAAAAACGTTTATAAAGTGTGCTGGTACGGCTAAAATTTGAATTCCGGGGTGTTGGTGACCCAGTGCCGGCCCTGTCCAAATTTCCCAAGAGAATAGCTGCGTGAAACTGTGCGAATTTGAAGTTGGCGATGGCAGGCCTTTTTTCCTGATTGCAGGCACCTGCGTCATCGAGTCAGAACAGCTTGCGCTGGATACGGCAGGCACCCTGAAAGAAATCTGCGAAGGGCTTGGCATACCGTTCATTTACAAGTCCTCTTTTGACAAGGCCAATCGATCTTCCCACAGGAGTTTCCGTGGTCCTGGCCTGGAGGCAGGCCTGAAAGTGCTGGAACAGGTCAAGCAGCAGATTGGTGTACCCGTGCTGACTGATGTCCACGAGGATACTCCGCTTGACGAGGTGGCCGCCGTGGTTTCTGTCCTGCAGACGCCGGCGTTTCTCTGCCGACAAACCGGCTATATCCAACGTGTTGCAGAGACGGGGCTGCCGGTCAACATCAAGAAAGGCCAGTTCCTTGCCCCATGGGACATGGTGCATGTTTACGAAAAAGCGCGGGCAACCGGGAATGAACATATTATGGTGTGTGAGCGCGGCGTCAGTTTTGGCTACAACAACCTGGTGTCGGACATGCGTTCGCTGGCTGTGATGAGTGAAATTGGCTGCCCGGTTGTGTTTGATGCAACCCACAGCGTGCAGTTGCCTGGTGGCCAGGGTGCCAGTTCGGGTGGACAGCGCGAAATGGTACCGGTGCTCGCCAGGGCCGCTGTGGGCGTGGGTGTGGACGGGCTGTTCATGGAGACGCATCCTGACCCGGAGCAAGCGCTGAGTGACGGGCCCAACTCATGGCCTCTGGGGCAGATGAAAGAACTACTTGAAACGCTGCAGCGCATTGATGCGGTTGTAAAAGCTGATGCTGCGCAACGTGCTGCGGCCGGATAACCGGGGAGTGAAGATTGGCTGAGATTACAGATATCAGGGCACGGGAAGTGCTCGATTCACGCGGCAACCCGACGGTTGAAGCTGAGGTGGAACTTGATACTGGTGTAGTGGGCAGCGCCTGCGCGCCATCAGGGGCCTCAACGGGGTCGCGTGAAGCGCTGGAACTGCGCGACAAGGATCCAAAGCGATATCTCGGTAAAGGGGTGTTGCGTGCCGTCGAGAACGTCAACACCCACATTCGTGAGCGCTTGCTCGGTCGCGAGGTTGACGACCAGGTGGCGCTGGATCGCATGATGATTGAACTGGACGGCACCGAAAACAAGGAAAAGCTGGGTGCCAACGCCATACTGGCAGTGTCGCTGGCGGCCGCCAAGGCGGCGGCCAGCGCCCGGGGCAAGGCACTTTATGAATACCTGGCAGAGGTGGATGGCAGTCCCGGGCGCTACAGTATGCCCGTACCCATGATGAACATTCTGAATGGCGGTGAACACGCCGACAACAACGTTGATATCCAGGAGTTCATGATTCTGCCGGTTGGCGCGCCCAGTTTCTCCGAGGCGCTGCGCTGCGGCGCTGAGATTTTTCACACGCTCAAGGCCGTACTGGGTGGCAGGGGACTGGGGACGGCGGTAGGTGACGAGGGTGGGTTTGCGCCCGACCTGCCGAGCAATGAAGCGGCCCTGGAAGTGATCATGGAGGCTATTGACAAGGCAGGCTATCGGGCTGGCCAGGACGTCATGCTGGGGCTCGACTGTGCGGCATCAGAGTTCTTCAGCAATGGCCGGTATGTCCTTGGCGGTGAGAATCGCAGCTTTGACGCGCAGGACTTTACTGGCTACCTCGGGGAATTGGTGCAGAAGTATCCTATTATCTCGATTGAAGATGGCCTGGATGAAAGCGACTGGCAGGGATGGGCTTATCTGACTGCACAACTCGGTGATCGTGTACAACTCGTGGGTGACGACCTGTTTGTCACCAACTCAAAAATCCTGCAGCGTGGCATCAGCGAGGGGATCGGCAACTCCATCCTGATCAAACTGAACCAGATCGGCACGCTGACGGAAACGCTGGAGGCCATCCAGATGGCCAAAGCGGCGGGTTACTCCGCCGTCATTTCCCATCGCAGTGGTGAAACCGAAGACACCACCATTGCCGATCTGGCCGTGGCCACAGCCGCCGGGCAGATTAAGACCGGTTCCCTGTGCCGGTCAGACCGGGTGGCCAAGTACAACCGCCTGTTGCGGATTGAAGACGCCTCTGATGCGCTCTACCGGGGGGTTGCCGAATTCAGACAGGAGCTTCGCCAAAAATGACCCTGTACCGGATGGTCCTTGCCGGGCTGGCAGTGTTGCTGCTGGGCCTGCAGGTTCGTCTGTGGATTGGTGAAAGCAGTCTGGCCCATGTGAGTGCCCTCGAGGCGCGGGTTGAGGCCGGTCTTGCGGCCAATGAAACCCGTATCCAGCGTAACCGGATTCTGCGGGCGGAGATCCGTGACCTGAAAAATGGTCTTGCATCGATTGAAGAAAAGGCGCGCAGTGATTTTGGCCTGATCAAAGAGGGGGAAACCTTTTTCCTGCTGGTTGAGGAGCCGCGAGCGCGGCAATGACTGTGCCATATCCGATGAATTTTGCGCGGGCCTGCGGTGAGCCAGTGGTGATGGGTGAACTGCGGGTTGCGCCGGCTGACTTTCTGGTTGAGGAAGACCTGGGTTTTGTGCCTTCTGGCGCAGGAGAACATGTTTTCCTGCTGGTTCGCAAGGTTGGGGCAAACACCGACTGGGTGGCGCGGCAACTGGCCCTGCACTTTGGTGTACGCGAATTTGATGTGACCTATTCCGGCCGCAAAGACAGGCACGCGGA
Source organism: Pseudomonadota bacterium (assembly GCA_047947185.1). GTDB lineage: Bacteria > Pseudomonadota > Gammaproteobacteria > Pseudomonadales > Azotimanducaceae > JANQJA01. The sequence goes on along the minus strand of CP170502.1, from coordinate 2,139,306 downwards.
AACCACACAGTGGTTTGGCGTCTGGTTACCCGGAAAAACTTCAGTTCAGGCGGAAGATATCAAAATTGAAGGTGTTACTGTTGTGGCGGTCTCCCGCCACAACAAGAAGCTGCGGCGTGGTTCCCATCTAGCCAACCGGTTTATGGTACGCCTTCGTCATGTCGTCGGGCTGCCAGAGGAATTACCATCGCTGCAAGCACGTATTGCGCAGATACAGGACACGGGGTTTCCCAATTATTTTGGGGAACAGCGGTTTGGTCATGGCGGCGCCAATCTTGTGAATGCGAACAGGATGTTTGAAGGGCGGCAAGTTGAGCGAAACAGGCGCGATCTTTACCTTTCAGCTGCGCGGTCGTATCTGTTTAATTGTGAGCTTTCACGCCGGGTTGCGGACGGCAGCTGTTATGATGGCAGGCAGGGCTGGCTGGCAGGCACGTCTCGTAAAGGTGATGCGGTGTTTGACCGGGAGCCGGAGTTTGAACCCTGGTATAGCCAGTTCGAGCAACTGGGTATAAAGGCAATCCGGCGGGATCTGATGGTGATCCCCGACGGGCTGACTGCAAGGCTTGACGGCAGTGATCTGCTCCTGGCCTTTTGCCTGCCCACCGGTAGCTATGCCACTTCGCTGCTGCGTGAGCTTGTGATTTATACCAATCGATCCGGGCCGGGAGATGAATAAACAACCCGATTTGCGCGGCGTGGGTATGACGTCTCAGCGCACACGTAACCGTCTGGTGGGTCGGCTGCGGGAGCGGGGCATCACCAATGAAGTGCTGCTCGACGTCATCAATATGACACCGCGCCACCTGTTTATAGATGAGGCGCTCTCACACCGGGCGTATGAAGACACATCGCTGCCAATTGGCTTTAACCAGACGATTTCCCAACCCTATACGGTTGCCCGCATGACCGAAATCCTGCTGGGCGGTGGTCCGCTGGAGCGGGTGCTTGAGATTGGGACCGGTTCGGGTTACCAGACAGCGGTGCTGGCACAGCTGGTGGATCGCGTGTATACCGTCGAGCGTATCGCCGCCCTGGTGGATCGCGCGCGGGAACACCTCAAACTGATTGGAATACGTAACGTGCAGTTTAAACATGATGACGGCAACCTGGGTTGGGGGGAACGCGGTCCCTTTGATGGCATTATTGTCACGGCATCTCCGCGCCATATTCCGGAGGAACTGGTGGCTCAGCTTCGCCCGGGCGGGCGGATGGTATTGCCTGTTGGCACCGAAGAAGGCCAGCTACTGACCCTGGTGGAAGCGGTTGATGACGGGTATGTGAGCTCGGTCATTGAGCCTGCGCGTTTTGTGCCGCTGCTTGGTGGCAGGTTGTAATGGGGCCAAGACTGATTGAGGCCCTGCGAACGGCGGCGGTGGGACTCCTCATGGGCGCTGCTGAAGTTGTGCCCGGCGTAAGCGGTGGCACCATTGCGTTTATCTCGGGGATCTATGAGCGCCTGGTCAACTCTCTGAGGCAGTTTACACCCTACTTGCTTGTCATGTTGAAGAACCATGGCATCCGTGCTGTCTGGCAGCGCGTGGACGCCGGCTTTCTGCTGGTTCTGTTTGGGGGTATGGCGGTGTCCGTACTGCTGTTCGCCAGCGCGGTTGGATACCTTTTGGACCATGAGCCGGTGGGGATCTGGTCATTCTTTTTCGGCCTGGTGATTGCCTCCACCTTTGTTGTCTATCGGCAGATTGAACGACGCGGCTTTGACCTGATGTTTGCCTGTGGGGCCGGCGCCGCCGTGGGTCTGGTGATTACCACACTGGTGCCGATTGAACTGGCACCCACCCCCCTGTTCATTTTTTTTGCGGGCGCAGTGGCCGTCTGTGCCTGGATTTTGCCCGGTCTCTCAGGCAGCTTTATCCTGCTGATTCTTGGGCTCTATGGGTTTGTGCTGGATGCCGTCAGGCAGTTTGACCTCATGACCCTCGGCGCCCTGGGGGCCGGTTGTGCTGTTGGCCTGGTCAGCTTTGCCCAGATCCTCTCACGCCTGTTCCGGTATTTCAGGAACGAAACCCTGGCCGTCCTGACCGGGTTCATGCTGGGCTCCCTGGTCAAGCTCTGGCCCTGGAAACACACGCTGAGTTACCAGCTGAAGGCAGACGGGTCCCAGATCCCGCTGGTACAGGAACCCGTGATGCCGTCGACCTATGCAGCGATGACCGGGAGTGATCCGCAGGTGATGGTTGCCATCCTGGCCGCGGTAGGCGGCTGTGGGCTGGTACTGCTCATTCACTATCTTGCCTCTGTTTCGGGTGAGAATCGGGTAGAATTTCGCTGATTGATGACAACCGGACGATATGTACCCTACTCGACTGTCGATCCTGATCCTGCTTTTCCTGCTCGCATCATGTGGTGGCAGCAGGATTTACGTGCCTGTATTCAGCGCGGGTGAAGCGTCCCGGCAGCAGCATTACGAGGTTCGACCAGGCGATACGCTCTATTCAATTGCATTCCGCTTTGGCCTTGATTACAAGGACCTGGCCCGTGCCAATGGCATCAGCGCCCCCTACACCATTTTTGTGAATCAGCGGCTCAGGATTGCGGGTGATCCGGACGCCCTCGCGCGGGCTGACGGGCCGCCCCCGGCCAGTTCAGGCGCAACGCGTGCGAAGCCTGCGCCAGTCAGGCCAACCCCTGGCAAATCGTCCGGCGGCATACCACCAGCGCCTGCCCCGGTTCGCGCACCGACGGTCGCAGACTCGAATATCCAGTGGCGCTGGCCGTATGACGGTGAGGTGGTCAACCGGTTCTCCCTTTCCGGTAACGTGAACAAGGGGATAGATATCCGGGGCAAGGCGGGTGATTCGGTACGATCGAGCGCTGATGGCGTGGTGGTCTACGCCGGGGGTGGCCTGCGGGGATACGGCAAGCTGGTCATCGTGAAACACAACGACCGTTACCTCTCCGCTTACGGACATAACCAGTCACTGGCCGTCAAGGAAGGCGACAAGGTAAGCGCGGGGCAGGTAGTGGCGCGGATTGGTGGGCCCAATGGTGACAAGGATCTGCTGTACTTTGAAATCCGCCGCGATGGCAAACCCCAGGACCCGCTCGCCTACCTGCCATCGCAGCAGGCAAGTGTGGGGAGTGATTAACGGCCTTTTGCTGCGCTTTTAGGCGGGGCAAAACGTGCACCCGCCATCGGTTGGTTATCGAGGGTAGTCTGGATTTGATTCGTCGCGGGTGTGCCTGATGGCGAGTACACGCCTTGCCCCGCGGCTTGCGGCCGTCCCGGCTGCCCTTGCTCCCCCACGAGCCCCTGCGGGTCTCGTTCCGCCGCCGCGGCGCTGCGCTTTTAGGCGGGGCAAAACGTGCACCCGCCATCTGCCTGGTATCGAGTGCATCTGCATTTAGGTTCGCTGGGATTGTGCCTGCTGGCGGGTATCGCGTGCACCGGGATCTGGAGTCCAAGAGCATGAGATTGCGCCTGATGACGGGCACACGCCTTGCCCCGCGGCTTGCGGCCGTCCCGGCTGCCCTTGCTCCCCCGCAAGCCCCTTTGGGTCTTGCTCCGCCGCCGCGGCGCTGCGCTTTGATGCGGGGCAAAACGTATACCCGCCATCGGTTGGTTATCGAGGGTAGTCTGGATTTGATTCATGGGGATGGTGCCTGATGGCGGGAACACGTCTTGCCCCGCGGCTTGCGGCCATCCCGGCTGCCACGGCTCCCCCACAAGCCCCTACGGGTCTTGTTCCGCCGCCGCGGCGCTGCGCTTTTATGCGGGGCAAAACGTGTACCCGCCATCTGTTTGCTATTGAAGGTAGTCTGGATTTGATTTGTTGCGACTGTGCCTGATGGCGGGTACACGCCTTGCCCCGCGGCTTGCGGCCATCCCGGCTGCCACGGCTCCCCCACAAGCCCCTACGGGTCTTGCTCCGCCGCCGCGGCGCTGCGCTTTGATGCGGGGCAAAACGTATACCCGCCATCGGTTGGATATCGAGGGTAGTCTGGATTTGATTCATGGGGATGGTGCCTGATGGCGGGAACACGTCTTGCCCCGCGGCTTGCGGCCGTCCCGGCTGCCACGGCTCCCCCACAAGCCCCTACGGGTCTTGTTCCGCCGCCGCGGCGCTGCGCTTTTATGCGGGGCAAAACGTGTACCCGCCATCTGTTTGTTATCGAGTGCACCGGGATTTGGTTTCGCTGGGATTGTGGCTGATGGCGGGCACAGGCTATCGGTCGTGTGTTGTGGGGGTGCGGGGGATGAAACTGGAGTCTGGTCGCGGGAAAGGCGCCTGGTCAGGCGCCTGTTCGCGAGGATAGCCGGTTGGGTGGAACGGGTCTGGGGTTAGCGCTCGAGGTGCTCGAGTTTACCTTTGACCTCAGCCCATTCTTCGGCATCTGGCAATGGGTCCTTTTTCTCGGTGATGTTGGGCCAGATTTCCGAGAGCTCTGCATTGAGTGCCAGGAACTCCTGTTCAGCTTCCGGCAACTCGTCTTCCGAGTAGATGGCGTCCACGGGACATTCCGGCTCGCAGAGGGCACAGTCGATACATTCATCCGGATTAATGACCAGAAAGTTGGGGCCCTCGTAGAAACAGTCGACCGGGCAGACTTCCACGCAGTCTGTATGCTTGCACTTGATGCAGGCGTCACTAACAACAAATGTCATGGACGGATCCTTTTGTAGGTGGGTTTGAATTTGTTAAGGGGTAGCCAAATGGGCAAAGCCGGAATTCTAGCCTAACAGTGCGCCTTTGCGAAGTATGCTGAGCCTTCATGGCAGTCATTTCAGTTGTCCAGTCCGGCACGCATTTCATAAAGTAGCGCCAGTGCATCCCTGGGGGTCAGCGTGTCCAGGTCCAGCGCTTCCAGTTGATCCAGTACGGGATTTGTGGCGACCGGTGTGAGGAACAGGTCGGTCTGCACGGGGTCAGCGCGCATTTCCTTGGCTTCCAGTTCTCTCAGTTTCTTGCGGGCGTCAGCGATCACCGGGGCCGGTACACCGGCAAGGCGGGCAACCTGCAGCCCGTAGCTCTGGCTGGCCGGTCCTTCCCTGACGGAATACATGAAGATGATCTCATCACCGTACTCGGTGGCCGTGAGGTGCACATTGGTGGTGGCAGGCAGTTCATCCGCCAGGGATGTGAGTTCAAAGTAGTGTGTGGCAAACAGCGTCAGGGCTTTTGACTGTTGTGCCATATGGCGTGCAGACGCCCAGGCCAGGGATAGTCCATCAAATGTGGAGGTACCTCGCCCAATCTCGTCGAGCAGCACCAGGCTCCTTGGTGTGGCGTTGTTTAGGATCATGGCGGTTTCGGTCATTTCGACCATAAACGTGGATCGCCCGCTGGCCAGATCATCACTGGAGCCAATTCGCGTAAAGATCCGGTCTATGGGTCCTATCTCGGCACTTTTGGCAGGTACAAAGCTGCCCGTGTGTGCGAGCAGGACAATCAGCGCAACCTGGCGCATGAAGGTTGATTTGCCACCCATGTTGGGACCGGTGATGATCATCAGCCGGCGCGCCTCGTCCAACCGGACATCGTTGGCGACAAAAGGTGCTTCCAGCATTTGCTCCACAACCGGATGGCGACCGGCGTCAATGAAGATACGGGTCTCGTCAACCAGGGTTGGCTTGCACCAGGACAGGGTAAGCGCTCGCTCCGCCAGGTTGCAGAGCACATCCAGCTGAGCCAGCGCAGCAGCAGTTGCCTGCAACTCCCGGAGCGATTCGTTCAGGGTTTCCAGCAAACCGTCATACAGGTTTTTTTCTCGTGCCAGGGCCCGGCTTTTTGCGCTCAGCGCCTTGTCCTCGAACGTCTTAAGTTCGGGTGTAATAAATCGTTCGGCATTTTTCAGGGTCTGGCGCCGGATATAATGAGCGGGTGCGCGGTCCGACTGGGCGCGGCTGATCTCGATGTAGTAGCCGTGTACGCGGTTGTAGCCGACTTTCAGGGTGGACAGTGAGGTACTCTCGCGTTCCTGTTGCTCGAGCCGTACCAGGAAGTCGGCCGCATTCTCCGAAATGCCGCGGAGTTCGTCCAGTTCCTCGTCAAAGCCGGGTTTGATCACGCCGCCCTCGCGGATGACCACCGGCGGATTGTCAATAATGGCCCGTGACAGCGTGTCGGCAAGTGCAGGATAAGGCCCAAGGTCATCAACCAGTGAGGAAATCAGCGGCGCGTCATAATCCCGGGCGGCCTGAATCAGGGCGGGCAATTCTTCAAGGGAGTCTCGCAGGCGGGCCAGGTCACGTGGCCTGGCAGACCTCAGGGCTACTCGCGCAAGGATACGTTCACAGTCGCCAATATTGCCAAGAAATCCCGCGATTCTCTCAAACCGGTAGTTGTCTGCCAGGTATTCGATCGCCTGTTGCCGTCCGGCCAGGACCCCGTGGTCTCGCACTGGTCGGTGAATCCAGCGTCCGAGCAGTCGACTGCCCATGGCAGTTGCAGTTCGATCCACCACCGAAATCAGGGTGTTGGTGTTTCCCCCGCTTATATTGGTGGAAAGTTCCAGGTTGCGGCGTGATGCGGCGTCAATAATCAGGGCCTCGTTCCGGTCAAGCACGGTAAGCCCGGTAATGTGCGGCAGTTCAGCCCGCTGGGTTTCCCGCACGTAGGCAAGCAGGCATCCGGCGGCGGCGACGGCGTTGCCCAGCCCGTCGCAGCCGAAGCCTGCCAGGTCCCGGGTGCCGAACTGGGTGCAAAGGAGTTTGACCGCGTTGTCGAAGTCGAATTCCCACACCGGCCGGCGGCGAACGCCGACACGACCTGTGGCAGATTGCGGATAGTCTCCGTCGTCCGGCAGGATAAGCTCTGCTGGACTGAGTCGATGCAATTCCGCCGTCAATGAATCGGCATCAGGGAGTTCCAGGATTTCAAATCGGCCACTGGCAAGGTCCAGGGTCGCGAGGCCAAAAGCCTGGGTTTTGTAAACAGCAGCTATGAGGTTGTCTCTTGAAGCATCAAGCAGCGAATCCTCGGTCAGGGTACCGGGAGTCACAATGCGCGTGACTTTGCGTTCCACCGGTCCCTTGGACGTGGCAGGGTCACCAATCTGTTCGCAGATGGCAACCGAAACACCGGCTCTGACCAGGCGCGCGAGGTAACCATCAACCGCATGGTAGGGGACGCCACACATGGGAATGGGTTCGCCGGCCGAAACGCCGCGGGCTGTGAGCGTAATGTCCAGCAAATCGGCGGCGCGCCGGGCGTCATCGAAGAACAGCTCGTAGAAGTCTCCCATGCGGTAGAACAAAAGCTCTTCCGGGTGCTCGGCCTTGATGCCAAGATACTGTTGCATCATGGGCGTGTGATTGGGCAAGGATCTGGATTCCAAAGGTTGCGCCGGGGGATTCTACCGACGCAGTCAGACACATGCGAGTGAGTGCTTGAAATGTCGACCGGCTACTGTTTAAATGTACAGTATTGTCAGATGGCCGCAGGACCTGGCAAACGACGCAAGCGAAGAGCGCCAGAACGAACCGACACACCAGAAATTCTTATGACCGACAGGAGCTGAATATGGCAGATACGGAAAAACAGAAAGACCCGAATAGAGAAAAGGCACTGTCGGCGGCACTGTCCCAGATAGAGCGGCAGTTTGGCAAAGGTTCGATGATGCGCCTGGGTGATTCACCCAAGGAGAAGATTCCTTCGATATCCACCGGGTCCCTGGGGCTTGATGTTGCGCTCGGCATTGGTGGTTTGCCACGCGGCCGGATTGTGGAGATCTACGGGCCCGAATCCTCGGGCAAAACAACCCTTACCCTGCAGGTGATCGCAGAATGCCAGCGAGCAGGTGGAACCTGTGCATTTATTGATGCCGAACATGCCCTCGATCCGTCCTACGCCGAGGCGCTGGGCGTCGATATCGATAACCTGCTGGTATCCCAGCCTGACACGGGCGAACAGGCACTGGAGATCTGCGACATGATTGTCCGATCCGGCGCGGTTGACGTGGTGATTGTCGACTCGGTGGCTGCACTGACACCGAAGGCAGAAATTGAAGGCGAGATGGGTGACCACCATGTTGGCCTGCAGGCACGCCTGATGAGTCAGGCCCTGCGGAAAATGGCAGGCAACATCAAGAACTCCAATACCCTGGTGGTGTTTATCAACCAGATTCGCATGAAGATAGGCGTGATGTTTGGTAGCCCCGAGACAACCACAGGCGGTAACGCGCTCAAGTTTTATTCCTCTGTACGGCTGGATATTCGCCGAATTGGCTCGATCAAGGAAGGTGATGAGGTGGTCGGCAATGAAACCCGCGTCAAGGTCATCAAGAACAAGGTGGCGCCACCCTTTAAGCAGGCGGAGTTTCAGATTTTGTATGGCAAAGGTATATACCGCCTGGGTGAGGTCATTGATCTGGGCGTGCAGCTTGGGCTCGTTGACAAGGCGGGCGCCTGGTACAGCTACAAGACGGAGCGCATTGGCCAGGGCAAGAAAAATGCCGCTGATTTCCTTGCGGAACATGAGGAAATGGCCGCAGAAATTGAGCGTCAGATTCGTGAGCAGCTGCTCGGCCAGCCAGTTTCCGCAGCCGATGACGACGCCTCAGCGAGCAACGTGACACCCATCAGCGGGGCCTGATGGAAAAACCGGGAGCTGACATACGCCGCGCCGCAATGGATCTGTTGGCGCGGCGGGAACATGCCAGAGTCGAGCTCTTGACCAAGCTCGCCCGGCGCTTTGGTGGTCAGGCAGCGCTGATTGAAGCTGAAGTGGACCGCCTGGCGGGTGAAGGACTTCAGAGTGACGAGCGCCTGGCTGAAGCGCTGGTCCGGTCCCGAATCAACAGGGGACAGGGGCCTCTCAAGATCAGGGCGGAGCTGCGAAACCGGGGAGTCGACGACAGTCTGGCACAGGAAACCCTGGCGGCATCTGCTGTCGACTGGACGGAACTGGCCGGCAAGGTGTGTTTGCAGAAGTTTGGTGACGCGCCGCCCGTTGACGCACGAGAGAGAGCACGCCGGGCGCGCTTCCTGCAACAGCGTGGCTTTTCCTTTGATCAGATTTCAGAAACGATTTCTGCTGGCCGGCAGCCATTGCTGTAAACTGGGCCGCCTTCGTCCTGAAGGTCGTTAATAAGTTGAGTTTTCCAATCGTTTTATATCGCCGCGCACTGCAACGCCCCCGGCTTCTGCTGGCGGCTGCGCTGGTCCTTTTCCTGTTACCCATGGTTTTTATCAAGGATTTTTCCTTTGATGCATCAGCCGACACGCTGGTGGTTGAAGGTGATCCGAAACTGGCGACCTATGGGCGCATGTCCGGGCTCTTTGGTGGCGATGAATTCCTGGTGCTCGCCTACAGTCCTCATAACGGTCGGATGTTCGACCGTGACCATCTTGACGTGCTGGCAGCACTGCAAGCCAGGGTGGCGGCCTTGCCGGGTGTCGCCGGTGTGTTCTCCGTGCTGGATGCGCCATTGGTGCAAAGTCCACCGATTCCGGTCGACCGGATGTCGGAAGGTTTTCGAACCCTGCGGGACGTCGACGTTGACCTGACCCTTGCGCGAGAAGAATTGCGAACCAGCCCATTGTTCAGGAATTTCCTGGTATCCCCGGCCGGGGATGCGTCGGTGATCCGGATTGACCTGGCACGGGACACCAGACTGCAGGCGCTCTACCAGCAGCGGGACGAATTGCGGGCAGACGCCTCCGGGGCGGCCTCAGCAGAAGAATTGGCGGCGGTTGAATCGGAGTATCAGCAAGTCCGCCAGGCTTACGTGCAGGACCGGCAGGCGCTGCTGGATGGCGTGCGTTCAATCCGGGAAGCGTTTGAAGGGGCCGCTGACATCTATATCAGTGGTGTACCGATGATTGCCGCGGACATGATCGAGTTCGTCAAGTCCGACCTTGCGATCTTTGGCAGTCTTGTTTTTGCCGCCATAGTGCTGTTGCTCTTTTTCTTCTTTCGGCGCATCCGCTGGGTGGTTTTGCCCATAGTCATCAGCGCAACATCGATTCTGGTCACCATGGGGCTGCTGGGTTTTGCGCACAAACCGGTGACCGTGATCTCGTCGAATTTTATTTCCCTGCTTGCCATTATCTGTATCTCATTCTCGATCCACCTGATCGTGCGCTATCGGGAATTGTTGTCCGAGAACCAGGACATTGAGCATGCTGAACTGGTGCTCGATACAATGGAAAGCAAGTTTGCTCCCTGTGTGTATACCGGTCTCACGACCATGCTGGCTTTTGGTTCGATGCTGTCGAGCCGCATTGTCCCTGTGGAGGACTTTGGCTGGATGATGTGCCTGGGGATACTGGTTGCCTTTATTGTCACCTATACGCTCTTTCCCGCGCTGCTCCTCGTGCTCGGAAAAGGTGATGCGAGTTCAACCCTGGGTCGGCCTGTATACCTGACCAACCTGCTGAGCCGGCTGTGTCAAGGCCACGCGCCGGCCATATTGCTTGTTGCATTCCTGGTTGCCTGTCTGTCTGGGCTGGGACTGTTCAGGGTTTCCTTCGATAACCGGTTTGTTGACTATTTTGATGACGATACCGACATCTACCAGGGTATGGTGTATATCGATGAACACCTCGGTGGCACTGTGCCTTTTGATGTGTATCTGCAGTTGGGTGAGATGGAGACACAGCCGGCTGAAGATGATTTTTTTGCAGCACCGGAGCCCGAGGCCTGGCCGGAAAGGTACTGGTTCACTCGAGACCGGATCGAAACGGTGGGGGCCATTCATCAGCTCATTGATCAGCAGAGTGTGACTGGCAAGGTTATCTCCATCTATACCCTCGACAAGCTGAGCCGGGGATTTAACGATGGCGAGGCACTGTCAAACCTTGAACTGGCGTATGTGCTGGGTGAGCTGCCCCCGGTGGTTCGTGACCAGCTGATTCTTCCCTACGCCCGGCCTGACGTGGGGTTTGCCAGGATCAGTGCGCGGGTCAAGGAAAGTGGCCCCTATTTCTCGCGAACTGACCTGGTTGCCGATATTCGCAGTTCAGCCCGCGAGGTGGGTCTTGCGGATGACCAGGTCATCGTGACGGGCATGATGGTGCTCTTTAATGACATGCTGGTGCAACTGGCTGATTCGCAGCTGCGCACACTTGTCTACGTTGTTTTGGCAACGCTCCTGATGTTTATTGTCCTGCTGCGTTCTTTTGTGCTGGGACTGCTGGCGCTGGTACCCAACGTGATTGCCGCGGCGGCGGTGATTTCAGTGATGGGATTCAGCAGTATCCCCATGGATATGATGACCATTACCATTGCGGCAATCTGCATTGGCATCGGGGTTGATGATGCCATCCACTATCTGCATCGGTTCCGGGAAGAATATACCGCCTGTGGGCGGGTGAGGGACGCCGTGCGTGAGGCGCACCTGACAATAGGCCGCGCCATGTATTTTACGTCCGTGATCATCATGGTGGGCTTCTCCATCCTGGCCTTCTCGAACTTTCTACCAACAGTCTATTTTGGCATCCTGACGGCCCTGGCCATGTTGCTCGCCATGCTGGCGAACTTGACCGTGCTGCCGTCGTTGCTCATAGTGTTTTACCGGAGGGGCAATCGGTCCCCCTGACCTGAATCAATGCCACGTCAGAGGGGCGCGTTACACTTCCGACTTCTTTTTACAGGAGCAACAGGCAATGGCAGATGAAAAGATTCAGAAGATATGGGAAGAGTTGAAAACCCAGCGTGACGAACTTCGCGTGCAGATGCACCTGGCGAAAGCCGAGATGAAAGAAGAGTGGGGTGAACTGGAAAAAAATCTCGATCTTGCCCAGGACAAACTGGAGGAAGTTGTTGCCGACGCGGGGGAGGCGGCCAAAGAGGTACAGGCTGTTGCCAAGGTGATTGGGGAAGAGATGAGCGAAGCCTACAACCGGATCAAGGCACGACTGGCACAGGACAAGCATGACGGCGCCTGAAGACACAGCAATCACAGCGGCGGCCGCCCGTTGGCGGTGTGATCCGGCCACCCTAGGTTTTGCGACAACCAGTGAGTTGTCGCCGGAGTACCGGATCCTCGGTCAGGAGGATGCTGTTGATGCTCTGCGATTTGGCCTGGAGAACCGTATCCAGGGAAACAATGTGTTTGTCCGCGGTTTGTCGGGGTTCGGCCGGATGCCACTCATTCACCAGGTGATTGAGGAAGCGGCGCCGGCACCTATCCGGGCGCCGGATCGTTGTTATGTCTACAACTTTGACGTCCCGGATCAGCCGCAACTGCTGGACCTGCCCCAGGGCAGGGGGCGCGAGTTTCGCGATGCCATGGACAGCTTTGCGGAGTTTGCTCAGGTTGATCTACCCGCTTACCTGGCATCCGACATTGTCAAGTCGCGGCAGAAACAGCTGGTGGCGGCAACCCAGGAAAAAATCCAGGACATCGGCCGCCCGTTTGAGGAAGAACTGCGCGCGGCGGGTCTTGTCATGGTGCCGCTGCAGGTTGGCCAGAACATGGTGCCAGCGATACTGCCGGTGTTTGATGGCAAGCCGGTCCAGTTTGAAGAACTGCAACAGAAACGGCTTGAAGGTACTGTTACAGAGGCAGAGTTCAAAAGCCTGATCGACAAGATCGGGGCATTTGAGAAAAAATTTGCCGCGCTGGGCGAGCAGATTGAGGCGGTTCAGGCCCAGCACCTCAGTGACCTGCAGGCGCTGTTTGTGGAAGAGGCAACCGGTCACGTGCGATCCCGGCTGGAAGCCATCAAGCGACGCTTCAAACTGGCGCCCATTGAAGAGTGGCTGGGCAAAATCCAGGAAGACCTGATCCATCGAAGGCTCAGCAATCCAGAGACAGCCGAGGATTTTTATCGCATGTACCAGGTCAACCTGGTGAGTACCGAGAAGAAGAACGGCAAAACACCGGTAATCAGCGTATCGACCCCCAGCCTGTCCAACCTGGTAGGCAAGATTGACCGGGAATTCAGTCCCAACGGGATGTTTGTCAAGTCAGACCACTTGATGATCAAACCCGGTGCACTGCTGGAGGCGGACGGCGGTATCCTGATTCTTGAAGCACAGGACGTACTGATGGAACCTGGCGCCTGGCCTGCACTGCTTAGAACACTGAAGACGGGTCTGCTGGAGTTCACCAGCTCTGACTTTTTTGGTGCATTTGGTCCACCGCAGCTTCGACCGCAGCCAATACCGATTAATGTCAAAGTGGTGCTGGTGGGTGATCCGGACATCTATTACCTGCTGGACGTACATGAATCGAGGTTCTCCAGCCTGTTTAAGGTGCTTGCTGATTTCAGCGATACCATCAGGCGCGATGACTCCGGTTTTCGCGCTTACGCCAACGTCATTGCGCGCCTGGTCCAGCGCGATTCACTCCGTCACTTTGAAGCGGCTGCCGTGGCGCGCCTGATAGAACACGGTGCACGGGTCTGTGCGCAGCAGGGGCGCCTCACCAGCCGGTTTGGCCGTATTGCGGATATTGCGCGAGAGGCCTCATTTGTTGCGGGGCGCGCTGGTCATGAACGGGTGACCGCCGAGGATGTCAGGGAAAGTGTTGCCCGTACCAAACACCGTGCTGACATGCCGGCCAGGCACTTTCGTCGTATGTTGGCGGAGCGAACCTTGAGAATTGACGTGGCAGGGTCTGAAGTGGGTCAGGTAAACGGCCTGGCAGTGACCTCGGCGGGTCCGCTGACCTACGGTTTCCCAACCAGAATTACCGCCTCCATTGGCCCCGGTACGGCCGGTGCCATCAATATCGAACGGGAATCTGACCTCTCCGGTTCCGTTCATACCAAGGGTTTTCTAATCCTGTCAGGTCTGCTGCGGCACCTGCTGCGCCTCAAGCACCCCATGGCGTTCAGTGCTTCTATTGCTTTTGAACAGACTTATGGCGGTATTGATGGTGACTCTGCCTCAGGTGCAGAGTTCTGCTGCCTTCTGTCTGCGCTGACCGAGCTGCCGATTCGCCAGGACCTGGCCATGACGGGTGCAATCGACCAGAAAGGCAACATACTGCCGATTGGCGCGGTAACTGAGAAGGTTGAAGGTTTTTTTGACGCCTGCCGTGCGGTCGAGTTCACCGGCACCCAGGGGGTAATTGTGCCCGCTGCCAACGCGGGTGAGCTGATGCTCCGTGATGATGTCGTGGAAGCCATCGGAAATGGTGAATTCAACGTATTTGCCATAGAGAGCATTGACCAGGCACTGGAGATCCTGCTGGGTCGCGAGGCTGGCAGATTACAGGATTCCGTCTACCCGGCGGACAGTATCCTGGCGCTGGCCCAGGCGCGTGCCCATGCTTTCTGGGAGATTGCGCTGTCAGCTGTAAAACCACCGGTTTAGAATCTGCTGCGTTTTCTGTATCTTTAGCGTCCCTTTTTCTTTGAAGTCATATGTGATGAACAGCGCTGAACTGCGTCGCGCCTTTCTGGACTACTTTGCCAGCAAAGGCCACCAGATTGTTGAAAGCTCCCCGCTGGTGCCGGGCAATGACCCGACCCTGCTGTTTACCAATTCCGGTATGGTGCAGTTCAAGGAGGCACTTGCTGGCCGCGAGAACCGCGGTTACACGCGGGCGGCAAGTTGCCAGCGCTGCGTGCGGGCCGGTGGCAAACATAACGATCTGGACAATGTGGGCTATACGGCGCGCCACCACACGTTTTTCGAGATGCTGGGCAACTTCAGTTTTGGGGACTACTTCAAGCGCGAAGCCATTGCTTTTGCCTGGGAGTTTCTGACGGAGGTGCTGAAGCTGCCACAGGATCGCCTCTGGGTTACCATCCACGAAAGTGATGATGAAGCACATGACATCTGGGCAGACGAGATTGGTTTTGACCGGAACAGGATTACCCGCCTGGGTGACAAGGACAATTTCTGGGCCATGGGTGATACCGGACCCTGTGGTCCCTGCTCCGAGATTTTCTATGACCACGGGCCGGAAGTGCCGGGTGGGCCGCCAGGATCAAAAGACGGCGACCTGGATCGGTATGTGGAAATCTGGAACCTGGTGTTCCCCCAGTATGACCGTTCAGCCGACGGTACCCTGACGCCCCTTACGAACCCGGGTGTTGACACGGGTATGGGGCTGGAGCGCCTGGCCGCGGTAATGCAGCACGTCACCAGCAATTTTGATACGGACGTGCTGAAAACCCTGATTGCGCGTGCTGCCGAACTGTTGAATACACCCGACCTGGACAATCCCTCACTTCGGGTGATTGCTGATCATATCCGGACCAGTGCTTTCCTGATTGCTGACGGCGTGCTGCCTTCCAACGAGGGGCGGGGTTATGTCATGCGTCGGATTATTCGGCGTGCGCTGCGCCACGGACACAAGCTCCAGTCCAGTGGCCCGTTTTTTCACCGGATGGTGCCAACCCTGGTGGAGACGATGGGCGAAGCCTACCCGCTCCTTGCAAGCACCCAGGCACAGATTGAAAAAGTACTCCTGAAAGAAGAGCAGCAGTTTGAGATCACCCTGGACCAGGGGATGAAAATTCTCGCCGAGGCGATTGCTGAACTTGAGGGTACTGAAATTCCTGGGCAGGTGGTGTTCCGGCTGTATGACACTTTTGGTTTTCCGACCGACCTCACCGCAGATATTGCGCGCGAGCGGAACCTGACCCTCGACATGGCCGGGTTTGAAAGTGAGATGCAGGCGCAGCGTGAGCGCGCCAGGGCCGCAAGCAAGTTTGCGGCTGCTGATGTAGCACAATATCAACTTGACGTGACGACCGAGTTTATTGGTTATGAGTCACTTACCGGACCGTCGCGGGTGATTGCACTATTTGCGGCCGAGAAACCGGTTGACCGGATTGATGAGGGTGAGGAAGCACTGGTTGTGCTTGATCGTACGCCCTTCTACGCGGAAAGTGGTGGCCAGGTAGGTGATACCGGCAAGCTCTTTGCCAATGGCATGACCTTTGACGTGCTGGATACCCAGAAGAGTGGGGAAGCCTGGCTGCACAAAGGAAAGGTACTGGAAGGAGCAATCAGGGTAGGGGATGAGATTACCGCAGAAGTTGATCGTCGCCTGAGAGATGCAACACGTCTCAACCATTCGGCCACACACCTGTTGCACGCTGCCCTGAGAACTGTATTGGGAGATCATGTTAACCAGCGTGGCTCGCTGGTGGACTCAGAACGGCTCCGCTTCGATTTCTCACATTTTGAAGCAGTGACCCGGGATGAGCTTCGGACAATCGAACGGCTGGTCAACGAGCAAGTACGCCTGAACACCAGTGTCCAGACGGAAGTGATGGCACTGGAGGAAGCGCGTACCAGGGGTGCCATGGCACTGTTCGGCGAGAAGTACGCGGAAGAAGTCCGGGTACTGACGATGGGAGACGGATTTTCTGTTGAACTCTGTGGTGGAACCCACGCGGCCCGAACAGGGGATATTGGCTTGTTCCGGATTACTTCGGAACAGGGTATCGCGTCCGGTGTCAGGCGTATCGAAGGCGTTACGGGTGCGCGCGCCCTTGAACGGGTGCTGCGCGTTGAAGACGAACTTGCCGAAATTGCCCAGTTGGTTCGGGCAGACCGAACCAACCTGCGGGAGCGCCTTGCCGCGTTGGTTGAGCAGAACCGCAAGTTGGAAAAAGATGTGGCCCAGCTCAATATGAAGCTTGCCAGTGGCGGCAGTGCAGATATTGCTGACAGCGCCGTGGCGATCAAGGGGACCCCTGTCATCGTTCACCAGATGACTGATGCTGACCCGAAAACCCTGCCCGATGTGGTTGATCGCCTGAAAAACAAGCTGCAGTCCGGTGTAGTTGTGCTGGGGTCCGCGAGTGATGGCAAGGTTGCACTGATTGTAGGGGTCACCAAAGACCTGACAGGTAAGGTGCCAGCCGGCGATCTGGTTAACTTCCTGGCAGGACAGGTTGGCGGCAAGGGCGGCGGGCGTCCGGATATGGCACGAGCAGGCGGTACGGATGTTCGTGCCTTGCCCGCAGCACTGGCATCGGTCACGGCTTATCTCGAGGAGAGATTGTAAGTTTCCAAACACACGGGATTGCTGTTAAATAAGCGCCCTTTGTCCCAACCAGCGAAATTAAGTGTAAGTATGCCTCTGATTGTCCAAAAGTTCGGCGGTACATCGGTTGCGTCTGTTGCGCACATCGAGAATGTCGCAAAGCGTATTATCAGGACCCGGGAAGCGGGTCATGATGTTGTGGCAGTTGTCTCTGCCATGGGGCTTGAAACTGATCGTCTGGATGACCTTGCCCAGGCAATAGGCGTGAGCGACGCGGAAATGCACCGTGAGGTAGACGTACTGCTGTCGACCGGTGAGCAGGTCTCGATTGCCCTGCTGGCGATGATGCTGATCAAGCTGGGCTGCCCGGCTCGTTCTTACACCGGTGGTCAGATTCCCATCCGCACGGACACAACTCACACGAAAGCCCGGGTTGTTTCGATTGGCAGTGAACGGCTGCTTGAGGATGTGAGCAGACGCATAGTGCCGGTTGTGGCGGGTTTCCAGGGAATTGATGACGCCGGCAATATCACCACGTTGGGTCGGGGTGGTTCGGATACAACAGCGGTGGCACTGGCGGCTGTACTGAAAGCAGCCGAGTGCCAGATCTATACCGACGTTGAGGGTGTATTTACCACTGATCCCAGGGTGGTAAGCAGCGCCCGATGCCTGGAGAGAGTCACCTTTGAGGAGATGCTGGAACTGGCAAGCCTGGGATCCCGGGTGCTGCATACAAGAGCTGTTGAATTTGCCAGTAAATACAAGGTTAATCTTCGGGTGTTATCCAGCTTTGCAGATGCGCCCGGCACGCTGATCTGTGATGAGGAAGAAGGAATGGAACAGCCAATTATATCCGGCATTGCGTTTACGCGAGACGAGGCGAAGCTGACAGTGCGCGGTGTGCGGGACGTGCCCGGTATTGCCTCGCGCATCCTGGGCCCCATTAGTGATGCGAACATTGAAGTGGACATGATTGTCCAGAATGTTTCCGCAGATGGCTCGACTGACTTCACGTTTACGGTACGGCGGCCAGATTATGAGCAGGCGATGAAAGCGCTAAAAAAGGTCGCGAACGACATTGATGCCGCGGAAGTGACGGGCGACAATAAGATCGCAAAACTTTCGTTGGTTGGCGTGGGCATGCGGTCCCATGCCGGTGTAGCCAGTCAAATGTTCAGGGTCCTGTCGGACGAATCTATCAATATCCAGATGATTTCGACTTCAGAGATCAAGATTTCGGTCGTTATAGACGAAAAGTACCTGGAACTAGCGGCGCGTGCCTTGCATACGTCGTTTGGTTTGGATCAGGACACTGTTCTGGATGAACAGTCCGCATAGCTGTCTCTGGCGGTGTTATCGAATGACTGAAGGGAGATCAGGATGCTCATACTCACGCGGCGTGTAGGCGAAACGCTGATCATTGGCGATAACGTGACAGTCACGGTGCTCGGGGTCAAGGGCAATCAGGTCCGAATTGGCGTGAATGCGCCAAAAGAAGTCCCGGTTCACCGGGAAGAGATCTATCAACGAATACAGACTGAAGAACATCCCAAAACCGAAGATTGACCTCGCGAGCCCAAAGACGGGATTTCTCCATTCCGCGGCTGGCGCCGCTGTCGTCTCGACCGAAGGCCCCCAGGGCCGCAGCGGAGAGATCTCATACCACCTTCGGTGTCGTTGTCGTCCCGACCGAAGTGGAGGGACCTTGTTTTTCACGATACGAGATTTCTCCATTCCGCGGCTGGCGCCGCTCCAGTCGAAACGACCGCTTGCGGTCGTCTCGACCGAAGGCCCCCAGGGCCGCAGCGGAGAGACCTCATACCACCTTCGGTGTCGTTGTCGTCCCGACCGAAGTGGAGGGACCTTGTTTTTCACGATACGAGATTTCTCCATTCCGCGGCTGGCGCCGCTCCAGTCGAAACGACCGCTTGCGGTCGTCTCGACCGAAGGTCCCCAGGGCCGCAGCGGAGAGATCTCATCCCCTCACGAAACCAACCCCAGCACCGCACCAACCACACTCCCCACCAGCAGCACAACGCTGGCGAGGAAACCTGCCACAAATCCAAGTCCACGGCTGTTTGGGTCCTTGACGTAACTTGTGTAATAGACCGGCCGCGCGATGACAAAAACGGCGCCAATCGCTGCTGCCCAGAGGGGACTCACGAACCACGCGAACATCCACAGTGCGGGCAGGAACACAATCAGCTGCTCCAGCGTATTTTGTTGCACGCGGAACATCCGCTCCCAGATGGCGTTGCCCGAGGTGGCAGGCGCCTCGACGCCATATTTCTGGCGGCTGAAGCCTACCCGGAAGGCAAAAAACATGTACTCAAACAGTGCTATAGCGGTGATGATGGCAGGCAGTTCCATTCTTTTTCTCCTCTCGGGTGCTGGTTGACCGGTTGCGAGCGTAGCACCTGCCGGCATCCATTGCAGCAGTATGAAAGCGAGCGAGGACACATCCACATCCGGCTTCACCTCAACTGGAACCTCGACTAGACTGTGCCTGCAGGAGCAGGGAGGCGGCGCTGAATCATGGAATCTGTTGTCGGTTCGGGACACCTCGAGTGAGCCTTGGCCGCGCAGCCAGCAGGCTGGCAAACCGTATAAAGCCAGTTGAATGCAATTTGTACGAATACACCGGGCTGCTTACGCCCGTCGAAACCGCGTCCCTCCGATACAGCAACCCTGACAGGGGGCTGGCGTTGATTGGGCGCGCTGTTGCTGCTGGCCGCTTGCGATTGAACCGCAAAATTGGCGTCCGGTGGAAAGACCTGCTTCTTCGGTTTTACCGCCCAGGCGCCCTGGAGATATCTCACCTGACAGGAGACCACAATGACAATGAGGCAAGCCCTTGAAGCCCTGAACGAAGCATTTGATGACCTGACGTCCCTGCATGTCCAGACCTTTACCGGAAAAGTTGAGTTTGCCAGTACCGACAACAGTTATTCCGACATCAGTGCGGCTGTTAGCAGCGCTGTTTCTGAGCAGAAGATCCGGTTGGTGGCAGAGTCTCTCTACAAATTTGATGGCGACTCCTACAACTTTTTGACCAGCGACGAGGGGGGCATCCCGGCTTCCGCGCTTGAGCTTCACAAAGCCGCGATAGAGGGTGGGATCAAGACCCGGCAGGGCCTGATGGAATTGGCCAAAGGGCTGTTTATCTGATTCGTCAGTCTCACCCGTGGCGAAGTTACCCCCTTTTGACGGTCAGGCGCTGAGGTTTCCCGCGAAGGGTCAGCCTTTCCCCGTGCAATGGGATGAAACCCTGGCGCTGTTCGACGGCGCAGAAAAAGCCGGTGTGCTGGATGCGCCTTTCAGGATGATTGATCCGCTGCCAGTGCATGCCGCAACAGCGGGAATTGCGTCTGGCACCGAGCGCAAGTTTGAAGACCTGAACCCCCTGCGTATCCGGGTGATCGCCGAGCAGCTTTGGCTCCTTGGTTACCTTGAAAGGAAACCACGCAGGAATTTTTCCGCGCGGAACCAGGCGCGCAACAGGTTCCAACAGGCTGTAGCCAGTTTCCAGCAGGAAGCGGGACTTGTCGTTGACGGCTGGGTTGGAGACGAGACCTGGCGGGCGCTTAATGCCCTGGTTGGTTTTGAATCGGTGACAGGGATCGATCGCTGGCAAGAGGCAGACGGCACCTACCGGCGAGCCTTCCGGCGAGCGATTCAACTGCGCCTGTTCAGTTACGGCCTTGCCAGACATCAGCCCGGTCCGGGGTTTGTCGCTGTGCCGCCAGCGAATCTGGCGCGCGCCTGCGAGGTACTCTGGGCCCTCGGGTTGATACCGGTGTTGCCTTCCGGTTCGCCGCCGGCAGGCTGGATGTCGCTGCTGTTTGATCACGATGGCCTGGTCAGGGCTGCAGCACAATTCGACGACACTTTTGCCAGCCCGCGAATTGCCGGTGCAGAACACCGTGATGTGCGGGAAACACTGCGACGGTTTCTCGTCAACCTTGCGAAAATTGAACTCTGGCTGCTGGGCAGTGAAGCGCGGATTGATGGTGCAGATGATTACCCGGTTGCAGGGCTAGGTGTGGCGCGCGTAGCCAGGAAGCGCGGCGGACGCCGCGTAATGACAGATGCGACTGACAAGACCCTGAAGGCGTATATGGTGCAATACTGGCAGGAACTGCTGGACCTGCCGCTCGCTGATGCGCGGCTGGCGGCCAACGAAATCACACCGGCATTGTTCAAGTCACTGGCAGCGCCGGCCAGCTACTCCCGTGGTGTTCATGTCACTTTTGAAGAACCGGACTTCAGTCTTGAAGTCGCGGGCTATTTTGAACGCGAGTCCAGCACCGCGGCAACTGTCAGCGAGGCATTTGTGGAATCGAAGCGGCTTGGCATGAAGCTGTTTGACGGCATGCGGCGCCTCTGGCGCTGGATCAGGCAGGGCGTTCGTCGTGTGGTGCAGTTTGCCCGGAACATGTACCGCGCGTTTTTTCGCTTTGCTACCAAGGGCTATGTAATTGTGCGGACGGCTTTCGCTGCGCTCAGCAGGGTGCTGTCACAGTATGCCAGCCGTCGCATCGACGTGCCGAACCTCGCCGTGGACATTGTGATTTCCCCGGACATGGACACCCGGGTCATTGTTGACACGTCTGCAGAAGACAGCGAGGTGCAAGCGGCAGCAATGGCAGTGACCCGGTTTGGCGCCATGTTTCAGTTCAGCATGCGGATTGTCGCGCTGGTGGTTGATGTACTGAAGAATACGTTTACCGGCCTGTTTGGCTGGGTACGATTGCTGATGGTGCTGGTCAAACACTATCGCAGACTGGTGCCGGCCTATCGTGAACTGGCAGCTGTCATCTGACAGGGGAGAAACCAGGACAATACTGATTGTTGTGGGAATGGCGGAGAGAGAGGGATTCGAACCCTCGATGAGCTATTAACCCATACTCCCTTAGCAGGGGAGCGCCTTCAGCCACTCGGCCATCTCTCCGATTCTCTTTTTGGCGTCTGCCAGGTAATCAAATTGGCTGGTAAACGAATCGCTGATGGCGCGCCCGGAGAGATTCGAACTCCCGACCCCCAAGTTCGTAGCCTGGTGCTCTATCCAACTGAGCTACGGGCGCACAGCGAGGGCGTATTATCAGTGTGTTGCCGGGACCGGTCAACTTCCGATTGACCCTGTATCGTGTAATATCAAACTTTTCCCTGGATATTGGGTATGCCGCACATCGTTGGACAGGGCCTTGAGCTGGCAATTTTTGGCATGGGAACGGTTTTTATGTTCCTGACGCTGCTGGTGCTGGCCACAATGGCCATGTCATACCTGGTTGGCCGTTTTTCGTCGGTAACGGTGTCATCGCCGGCCCCCGGGGCGCCCGGGGAGCCCGGCGAGAAAGTGCCACCAGCTACCCTGGCGGCCATCGCGGCTGCGGTTCGGCGCTATCGGTCGGAGCACCCACCTGCGTAGATTTGGATCAGGGCCTGTGGTATCTATGATTTTGCTGAAACCAAGAGCACCAAGCCCATGAGCGATACCGCCGTCGCACCCGCCACCAGGCTGGGTATTACCGATGTTGTCCTGCGTGATGCCCACCAGTCGCTACTTGCAACGCGCATGCGCATTGATGACATGTTGCCCATTGCGGAAAAACTCGACCAGGTCGGCTTCTGGTCGCTGGAAAGCTGGGGCGGCGCCACCTTTGACGCCTGTATCCGCTTTCTGGGAGAAGATCCCTGGGATCGTATCCGGGAGTTGAAAAAAGCCATGCCGAATACGCCGCAGCAGATGCTGTTTCGCGGCCAGAACATTCTCGGCTACCGCCACTATGCTGATGATATTGTCGATAAGTTTGTCGAGCGTGCCGCGATCAATGGCGTGGATGTATTCCGGATTTTTGACGCCATGAATGATCCCCGCAACCTCGAGGCCGCAATCAGGGCGGTGATCAAACAGGAAAAACATGCCCAGGGCACACTGTCCTATACGGTGAGTCCGGTACACAACATTGATGGCTGGGTCGACATGGGGGTAAGGCTTGAAGCCATGGGCGCCCATTCGATTGCGATCAAGGACATGGCGGGATTGTTGACGCCCTACGTGGCCTTTGAACTCATCACCAGGCTGAAGCAACAGGTGAGCATACCCATACACATGCAGTGTCATGCGACTACCGGCATGTCCACCGCAACCTACCTGAAGGCCGTGGAGGCGGGGATTGATAACGTTGACACGGCAATTTCCAGCATGAGCATGACCTATGGGCACTCACCCACAGAGTCCCTGGTCGCAATATTGCGCGATACACCGCGCGATACCGGGCTCGATATTGTGCTGCTTGAGGAAATTGCGGCCTATTTCCGCGAGGTAAGGAAAAAGTACAGCCGCTTTGAAGGTGCGCTGCGCGGGGTTGATTCGCGCATCCTGGTGGCACAGGTGCCGGGCGGGATGTTGACCAACCTGGAAAATCAGCTCCGGGAACAGAATGCCACGGACCGCCTGGATGAGGTGCTCCTTGAGATCCCCCGGGTTCGCGAGGACCTGGGGTTTATTCCACTGGTAACGCCAACCTCACAGATAGTCGGCACCCAGGCCGTGTTGAACGTACTGACCGGTTCGCGCTACAGGAACATCACAAAAGAAACCGAGGGTGTCCTGAAAGGCGAATACGGGGCCACGCCGGCGCCCGTGAACCAGGAACTCCAGCAAAAGGTGCTGGCAGGAGAAACGCCAGTTACCTGCCGTCCAGCGGATAACCTGGCACCGGAATTTGACCGGATCAAGGCAGAACTCCTCGGGCTCAGCGAAGAAAAATCGCTGGTGTTTGGCGAAAATATTGACGATGACGTGCTGACTTACGCCCTGTTCCCGCAGCCGGGCCTTAAATTCCTGGCAAATCGCAATAACCCCGGGGCGTTTGAGCCGGTGCCAGAGGCCGCACCTGCTGCGGCCACCCGGGAAACAAGCGCCGCCCCCACGGCAAAAGCCCAGGGTATTGCCGAAACCTATACAGTTGAGGTTGACGGTCGCGCTTATGTGGTTCGGGTAGCGCCGGGTGGGACGGTCACGTCTGCAGCACCGGCAGCAGACGCTACCGGGGCCGCGCCCGTGGCAACAACGGCCGGCGTGGGAATCAAGGCGCCGCTGTCCGGTAATGTCTTCAAGATTGTGGTCAGGGAAGATGACAGGGTCGAGAGCGGTGATGTGGTGCTGATCCTTGAAGCCATGAAAATGGAAACAGAAATCCGTGCCAGCAGCGCGGGACGGGTCACCGGCATTCTTGTTCACGAGGGTGACACGGTTTCCGCGGGCGACACGCTCATCACACTCAACTAGGCGGCGCACCATGGAATCGATGCTGGAGCTCTGGCGAACGACAGGGTTGTACCAACTGCATCTCGACCAGGCGGCCATGATTGTGGTGGCACTTGGGCTGCTTTACCTGGCAATCGTGAAAAAATTTGAGCCGCTGTTGCTGGTACCCATCGGGTTTGGCGGTTTGCTCAGTAACATTCCCGGTGTTGATATTGCGGTGGGTGAGGGCATCCTGCACCAGTTTTACGTCATTGGTGTGGAAACGGGTATGTTCCCGTTGCTCATTTTTATGGGGGTAGGGGCACTCACGGATTTTGGCCCCATGCTTGCCAATCCCAAGACCCTGTTCCTTGGTGCCGCTGCGCAGTTTGGTATCTTTGCGACGCTGCTCGGGGCGGTTGCACTGACCAGCCTGGGTGTTTTCGAGTTCTCCATTCCCGAGGCCGCAGCCATTGGTATTATTGGTGGTGCTGACGGGCCTACCGCCATTTATGTGGCGGGCAAGCTGGCACCGCATCTGCTGGGCGCCATTGCGGTGGCCGCCTATTCCTATATGGCCCTGGTGCCCCTGATTCAGCCCCCCATCATGCGCCTTTTGACTACTGAACGTGAACGCCGGATCGAAATGGTGCAGTTGCGGGAAGTCTCACGGCGGGAAAAGATCATTTTTCCGATCATGCTGCTGGTGCTGGTGGGGCTTGCTGTCCCCAGCGCGGCGCCCCTGCTTGGCATGTTCTGTTTTGGCAACCTGATGCGGGAGAGTGGGGTTGTGGAGCGTCTGAGTGACACGACCCAGAACGCATTCATCAACATAGTGACCATCCTGCTGGGCCTGTCCGTCGGATCCAAGCTGCGAGCGGAGCAGTTCCTGGTGATGGAAACGCTGGGCATCCTCCTACTGGGTATGGTGGCTTTCTGTATCGGCACGGCCGCGGGTGTGCTCATGGGCAAGCTGTTGAACCTGATGACAAAAAGTGAGATCAATCCGCTGATTGGTGCGGCTGGTGTGTCTGCCGTACCCATGGCGGCCAGGGTTGCCAGCAAGGTGGGGCTCGAAGCCAACCCCCACAATTTCCTGCTGATGCACGCCATGGGACCCAACGTTGCGGGTGTGATCGGTTCGGCTGTCGCGGCCGGAATATTGATCCAGTTTGCGGTGTCATAACCTTTTGTGGGCGGTGGCATAAGCTGGTATGTTTGGTCGCACGACAAACAATCCGGATAGTGAATCAACAACAGAGGGTAATAGCCATGAGTGTAGACGGCGACTGGAAAGTCACAATGAAATCCCCGATGGGGGCACAGGCGGCAACGCTGACACTGGATACCACTGGCGGTGCGCTGGCCGGTAAGCTGGTTGGCGCGCAGGGCACCCAGGAGTTTAGTGGTGGTTCGGCCGAGGGTGGTGCCCTGGCCTGGTCCATTAACCTGACCCAGCCCATGCCGATGCAACTGGACTTCAGTGCGACGGTAGAGGGGGACAGCATCAGCGGCAATGTCAAGGCGGGGGCATTTGGCAGCTTCCCGTTTGACGGTTCTCGCGCCTGACGGCTGACGGTCCCAACACGCCGCCATGTTGCTGTTTGTAACAGGTGCCAGCGGCTCGGGAAAAACCGCGGTGATTCCCGGGCTGCGCAAAAAACTGCCGGCTTTCGAAATCCATGATTTTGATGAGCGGGGTGTACCTGAAGAAGCGGATACCCGGTGGCGACAGGAACAGACCGAATACTGGATCAACCGGGCCATCGAGAACCAGCGCAGGGGCAAAGATACCGTGGTCTGCGGTGGCGCCGTGTACGGCGAGATACTGGCCTGTCCCTCTGTTCACCAGATCGATCACCTTGGCGTTTGCCTGCTTGACTGCGATGACGTGATCCGGCTTGACCGGCTGCGCCATTTTCGCAATGAAAACCCCAGCATGCACATTCTCTCCTGGGCAGCCTGGCTCAGGGTCCATGCGGTTGATCCAACCTGGTGCCCCGAGGTGATTACCAACAACAGTTATCCCTCAATGCAGTGGGATAACTGGCAGAGTTGGCAACGCGGTGATCCGCGCTGGCAGGAGACAATCATAGATACCAGCAACAAGAAGATTGAACAGATCACCACTGAGGTCGGGCGCTGGATTGAATCCCAGGTCAGCGCGTTTGACCAGGAGGCGCCGGACCTGCCCCTGGCAGATGAAGATGAAATGCTGCGGGACGTTGATAGCTGACCACCTCACCTGGCGGGTGCTGATTGCCAGGCTCACTGAAGTGAGCGGGCGTTCATTTTCCCTGTCACCACCATTTGGCCTGTCTGCCACCGCCGGGTGACCGACACTCGCCTTTTGATCTTGGCATTCTTCACGCGGGTCCTTTAGAGACTTGCGGCATCACTGAGCAGCTCGAGCGTCAGCGCGTCAGTTTCATCCGTGATTACAATCAGAACGGGGTCCATCAGGTTGCGTATCGGGCAACGGGTGCGCACAATGCCCGGGGATCAACAGAGGCAGCATAGATGAGTCTTGAAATAGATGTTTTTTGGTCATTCAGGAGCCCCTGGTCATACCTGGCCACGCCGAGGCTGCGGGCCATGCAGGAAGAATGGGAACTCAGGGTCAACTTTCGGCCGGTATACCCGATCGCAATCCGAACGCCGGAGTTCTTCCTGAACAATCATCCGCTCTGGGGACGTTACCTGATGCTGGACGTGCACCGGTGTGCAGAGTTCCTGGGTCTGCCGTTCAAGTGGCCAAATCCTGATCCGGTTGTCCAGTACCGGGGTGATGACGGCCGCCCGCGAACCGCGGACGAACAGCCGCATATCGCAAGATTGACCCGCCTGGGTATCCTCGCTGAAGAACGGGGCCGAGGTATCGAGTTTGCTGATGAGATCAGCAGGGCGATCTGGACCGGCCAGGAAAACTGGCATGAGGGTGATCACCTGGCCAGGGCCAGTGCTCGCGCTGGCCTTGACCTGGCGGAACTGGACGCGGCGGCGGTGGCTGAAGCTGATCGGCTGGAGGCTGTGATTGAGGCTAACCAGGCGGCGCATGCCGAAGCCGGACACTGGGGTGTGCCAACCTGTGCTTTCCGCGGAGAGCCGTTTTTTGGCCAGGACAGGCTTGACATTTTGATGTGGCGACTCAAGCGTGAGGGGCTTGCTCCGCGGCACTTTTCTTGACAGTGCTGGTCCATGTTTGTAGCGTTACGGCTCCCGAATTCCGGTATCCGAGCCGGTAACCGAGTTTCCAATCGACATTTTCCAACCGTAAAGAGAGAAAGTAATGCAGGAATATCTTCAGTTCTACATTAACGGTGAATGGGTTGATCCCGTGACCCCCAGCACCCTGGAGGTCATCAACCCGACCACCGAGGAGCCATTTGCCCGGATCAGCATGGGTAGCGCAGCCGACGTCAACAAGGCTGTTGCCGCGGCCAAAGCCGCATTCGACAGCTATTCCAAAACCACACCACAGGAAAGGCAGGAGTTGATCGGCGCCATCCTGGCAGAGTATCAGAAGCGTTATGACGATATCTCCCAGGCGATTTCCACGGAAATGGGTGCGCCAATCTGGCTGTCGAAAGCCGCCCAGGCTGCCACGGGCCAGGCCCATTTCGCCACGATGATGGGCATCATGAAAGACTTTGCCTGGGAGGAGAAGAAGGGCAACTTCGTGTTGCGCCGTGAACCTGTTGGTGTCTGCGGACTTATCACTCCCTGGAACTGGCCTATCAACCAGATTTCCTGCAAGGTTGCACCGGCGCTTGCTGCCGGATGTACGGTGGTGCTGAAGCCCAGCGAAGTTGCACCGGTCAATGCCATTATCCTTGCTGAAATCCTGCATGCGGCCGGGGTGCCAAAAGGTGTATTCAACCTGGTGAATGGTGATGGCCCATCGGTTGGTGCAGCCATGTCTTCCCATCCGGACATTGACATGATGTCATTCACGGGCTCCACGCGGGCGGGTGTTGAGGTTGCCAAGGCGGCTGCGACGACCGTTAAACGCGTTTCCCAGGAACTGGGTGGCAAGTCAGCCAATATCATCCTGGAAGATGCTGACCTGCAGAAGTCGGTAGCAGCAGGTGTCATGCAGTGTTTTACCAACTCAGGGCAGTCCTGTAACGCACCGACACGTATGCTGGTACCTGCAAAGTCTCATGATGAAGCGTTGAAAGTAGCCGCAGCGGCTGCCGCCAATGTCAAGGCAGGTGACCCCTTTGCCGAGGGTACCACCATTGGCCCTGTTGTCAGCCAGGTACAGTTCGACAAGATCCAGGCGCTGATCCAGAAAGGTATTGATGAAGGCGCAACCCTGGTTGCCGGTGGTACCGGTCGACCCGACGGCATGAACCGGGGTTACTTTGTGAAGCCCACCGTGTTTGGCAACGTCAACAATGACATGACCATTGCTCGGGAAGAAATTTTTGGTCCGGTACTCTCGATTCTGCCTTATGAATCAGAAGAGGAAGCCATCCGGATTGCCAATGACACACCTTATGGCCTGTCCGGTTACGTGCAGTCCGGGGACGTCGAGCACGCCATGAACGTGGCCGCGCAAATCCGTACCGGCAACGTACACATCAACGGGTCGGGGGCAGACTTCAACGCACCTTTTGGTGGTTACAAGCAGTCCGGCAATGGCCGCGAGTGGGGTGAGCTTGGGTTCGAGGAATTCCTTGAGACGAAAGCCGTTTTTGTCCCCAAGGTTGCCTGACAGACACCGGCACAACCAGGAAACGCCCCGCAAGACGGGGCGTTTTTTTGTCCAGGGTTCAGGTCCTGCGATCGCGCCAGGCGTCGCTGGCAGGAGACTGGCGATGGAACTCAGGGGAGTGGGGGCTGGTTCAGCGGTTGCCTGCGTCCGCTGAGGTTCGCCGGCACATTGTAGTGTGTGGCGAGGTAATCAAGGACCCTCGGTTCATAGGGTCCCAGGTCCCACAGGCCGTGGTGTTTCTGCATCCAGCGAATGGTCTTCTCCCAACCACTTCGGTTCATCCGGTTCTGGGTGATCAGGTCGGCTGAATGACAGGCGGTGCAACTGGCAATGACCAGGTCCCGTTCGGGGTCAGCGGCAAGTTCAGCTGCAGCCAGGGTTGACGTGCAAAAACACAGGAGCAGGGTCAGGACGCCGGCAGTATCCCCTCCCGGCCACCTAGCTGACATAAACAGCGACCCGGTGGCAGGCGTTGTTCAGGTATCCCTTTGGATTCCAGCCGGGGATGACCAAAGGCTGGGACACGCCACTGGCATCTGTAGCCCGCGCCCAGACTTCATAGTAGCCGGGCGTTGGAAAGGTGACGCTGGTTTGCCAGTGCTGCCAGGCCAGCCGGTTGACGGGGACTTCGAGGCGGGCGTCTTGCCAGGTCTGGCCAAAATCAATGGAAGTCGCAACCCGCGCAACACTTGAATCACCATGCCAGGCATGGCCCCTGATGGTGAGTGGGTCGGTTAACGAGTGGCGAACGCCGCTTTGCGGAAACGTGATCAGTGACTTGATGGGCATGGCTTCAATGATGTCCATGTCGGCATCAGCTACCGCCGCGCCGGGCGCGACAGGGTAGCGGGGCATGCGGTAAGACGACCCTGTCATTTTGGCGCCATCGTGTACGCGGTCGCGAATGGCAATCCGGGTAAGCCACTTCCCCGAGGTTGATCCGGGCCAACCGCCAAACACCAGCCGTAGCGGAAACCCATGCATGGGATGTAACGGTTCACCGTTCATACCCCAGGCAATCATGGATTCGGCTTCCAGGGCTTTGCTTAGCGGCACACCCCGGGAAATGGCCTCTTTGCCAGGGTCACCGCTGAGATGTATGTCGGCCGCGTAGTAGCCAAGATATACAGCGTCCGGTTTGATGCCAACGTCATTCAGGACGTCACGCAGGCGAACGCCGTTCCAGATCGGGCACCCAACCGCACCCAGACTCCATTGGTTGCCCGAAGCGGGCGGGTTGAATTCCGCCCGGCCGTTGCCACCGCATTCAACGGTAAGTTGCAGGTCCACCTGTTCAAACCGGGACCTGAGTTCAGACAGCAAATAGCTTGTCGACTTTACGGCGGATTCACCGTCGATGCGCAGGGTCCAGGTGTCGGGATCAACCTTGACAGGCGGAATACCATTGTTACGAATAAACAGTCGATGAGCGGGCGTCACCCTGTCATCAAGCAGATGAGCGGGTGTCTCGGCATTGAGGGGCCGGTCATTCAGTAGGTGGAGATCCCCCTTTCCCAGGGAGGAAAGCGGGTCTGGCGCCGCCGGTCCGGCGAGGGCGACAGGGACAACACCGGAGGGCAGGTACCGACCAAAGACGATTTCGGTGCCGAGTAGGGCGGCAAAAGTGGCGCTATCACGGATGAATCTGCGCCTGGAATGGTTCGGCAGGGAACCCTCTGCCGGCGTGGTTTCGGTCATGTCAGCGTCTCCACGAATCAAGTGAAAGCCGGATGTGGGCATCCATCAGTGCGCCGAAGAATACCACGCAGGGGATTCTGGTTCAGCCGGTGAGCGCCGATGCACTGTTGCGGCTTCCCGGGCCGTTTTTTGCCATACTGGTCAGGAAGATCCAATGACGGGAGGGAAAAATGGAACAGTTGGCGACAGGTTTTGGTCTGGTGGAAGGTCCACTCTGGGATGGGTCCCGGGGGCTAATTTTCAGTGATGTGTTGGGTGGCGGCGTGTTCCTGATTGACCACGCGGGCAATCAATCCACCCTGTTTGAACATCGACGGGGCATCGGGGGTATGAGCCTGCATGAAGCCGGCGGTGTGGTTGTCAGTGGTCGCAACATATCTTACAAACCTTTTGACGGGGGAGAGACGCTGCTGCTGCTTGACCGCGACGAATCCCATGGCAATGTCGGCTACAACGACATCACCACGGATGCAAAAGGTCGGATCTATGCCGGGTCGCTGGGTGCCAGTCCTGTCTTCGAGGATGGACGTGGCCCCCAGGCCGGGCACCTGTTTCTGATTGACCTCGATGGCAGCAGCCGGCAGGTGGCCGCTGACATTATGTTGACCAATGGTCTCGGCTTTTCGCCAGACGGGAAAACCCTCTACCACTCCGACTCCAGGCGGCAGGTTGTCAACTGTTATAGCGTCGCGGACGACGGCTCGCTGGGTGAAAAGCAGGTGTTTGCAAAGATTGAAACCGGGGTGCCGGATGGACTTGCGGTTTCTGTAGACGGTCGGGTATGGGTTGCGCTGGCCGGTGGTGGTGGCGGCGTGGCGGTTTATGACGCCAACGGAACTTTTCAGCAACTGGTTGCCATTCCACAACCCATGTGCACCAGCGTCTGTTTTGGTGGGCCTGATCTGAAAACACTTTATATCGTTTCAGGTTCTGATGGCTCGGAATCGGACAGGGCCGGTGCGGTATACCGCACTGAGGTTGATGTTGCAGGTCTGCCGGTCCCTTTGGCGCGAGTACGTCTGCCAGCCTGAATTCGCTAATTGGGCCAGATTCGCGTATATTGGGGCCCGTGACAAGCATCACTCCCCCAAACGGCTGCGCAAGCAGCGCCTTGTTGGAAACGCCGTTTCCGCACCAATCCTGCATCATAGGAGCACGTTTGTGAAAAACAAAACTGTCAGTAAAGACGCCCCCCGCGCACGACTTGAAGAAGATGTTGAAGCCTTTTTGAAAAAGGGCGGCAAGATTGACCACATCAGCACCGGTGTATCAGGTGTTAAACCCAAACAGTCCCCGATGAAAAAGCGCGCAAAATAGCGTACATCCCAACATCTGGTTCCCAATCAGGTCCAGGTTAACGACATCTTTCTTTTCACCATTGATAGCCCGGTGCCCGGTTGCTGGACTATCATTGGCACTTTTTTGCCAAGAGAGAAGCCATGCCTGCAGTCGCTTACCTGAATGGGGACTGGCAAAGTCCTGAAGATGCCCGTGTCTCCGTGCTTGATCGGGGTTTTCTGTTTGGGGACGGGGTCTATGAAGTGGTGCCCGTCTACAGCGGAAAACCCTTTACCCTGGATCGCCACCTGGACCGCCTGGCTGGCAGCCTCTCCGAGATACGCCTGGCCAACCCACACGACAGCGTGACCTGGACGAAGTTGATTGCAGAGGCAATTGACCGCAGTGAACTCGCCACGGCGTATGTCTATGTCCAGGTGACCCGGGGCACAATTCCCGTGCGTCGATTTGAGTATCCGGAGAGTCCCAATCCCACGGTGCTGATTATGGTTTACGAGGCCCCGAACCTGGAACGTAAAGTGATCAGGCCCTACAAGGTGGTTACCCTTGAAGACTTTCGCTGGTCCCGGGGACATATAAAGACGGTCAGCCTGATTGCCGCCGGTATGCTGAAGAACCAGGCAAACAGCCAGGGGGCTGATGATGCCATCCTGTTCAGGGATGGCCTGGTCACAGAGGCGACATCAGCAAACGTATTTATCGTCCGTGATGGTGTGCTGGTCACCCCGCCCAAGAGCAATGTCCTGCT
The DNA here is from genome assembly GCA_047947185.1 of Pseudomonadota bacterium. Lineage (GTDB taxonomy): Bacteria > Pseudomonadota > Gammaproteobacteria > Pseudomonadales > Azotimanducaceae > JANQJA01. Next base: position 2,106,732 of record CP170502.1, on the reverse strand, counting down.
GCACGGCATCACAAGGGATTTTGTACTGGAGCTGGCACGTCAGGGCGGAATAGCAGTGGAAGAGCGGCCCGTGCCGGTGGAAGAACTCGAAGAAGCGGACGAAATCATGGTGACCAGTGCCGGCAACGAGGCCTGGCCGGTTGGCCAGCTCAACGGCAAGATTGTTGGTAACGGTGAAGGTGGCGTGGTCTGGAAGCAGATTGACGAATTGTTCCAGGCAGCCAAACGCGCGCTTTCCTGACATCCGGCCACTTTTACTTGCCATCACCCCCGGGGTTCCCGCCTGACGGGCGCTTCAGCCCTTGATTCCCCGCCGGCACGATTCCCCTGTGTCCCCTGGTTAATCTGCAGGTCAGTCACTGACGTAAGTCAGTGCGAGATCTGCGGGTGTCGTGTGATAATCGGTTTTCCCTATTGCCGTGAACGAAAAGATTCATTGGATCTATGCAGGGAGAGTGACTACATTACCCTCGCCTCAAGAAGGTACCTAAACAAGGAGATATAGCTATGTCATTGAAAGGTTCGAAAACTGAACAAAACCTGAAAGACGCTTTTGCCGGTGAATCCCAGGCAAACCGCCGTTACCTTTACTTCGCAGCCAAGGCTGACGTTGAAGGTTACAACGATGTATCAGCAGTGTTTCGCTCAACTGCAGAAGGTGAAACGGGACACGCACATGGTCACCTCGAGTACCTCGAAGCGGTGGGTGATCCAGCAACCGGCCTGCCAATTGGCCAGACCAGCGACAACCTGAAAGCGGCCATTGCCGGTGAAACCCACGAATATACCGATATGTATCCCGGTATGGCATCAGCCGCTCGCGATGAAGGCTTCGATGAGATTGCCGACTGGTTTGAAACCCTGGCAAAAGCCGAGCGCAGCCACGCCAACCGTTTCCAGAAAGCACTGGACGGCCTCGAGGGTTAATCGAGGTAAAAGCAAGGCAAAAGAAAAGGACAAGGTGATGAGCGAACGCAGAGAAGGGAGCCTTGAGGCGCCCACCCGGCATCCCGTCAAGTGGCAGGAACCGGAATACTGGGATGAAGACAAGCTCTTTGACGAACTCGAGCGAGTCTATGACATCTGTCACGGCTGTCGTCGCTGCGTTTCTCTCTGCCAGTCCTTCCCGGCTTTGTTCGACCTCGTTGATGAATCGGAGACGATGGAAGTCGACGGGGTCGACAAAGCGGATTATTACAAGGTGGTCGACGAGTGTTATCTGTGCGATCTCTGTTACATGACAAAGTGTCCTTATGTGCCGCCGCACGAGTGGAACGTGGATTTTCCGCACCTGATGCTGCAGGCCAAAGCCCAGCGCTACAGGAAAAGCGGGGCGTCATTCCGGGACAACACCCTGACCAGCACCGACCTGGTCGGCAAGCTGGCAACCATTCCACTGGTTGACGTTACGGTGAACGCACTGAACAACAATGGCCTGTTCCGCAATGCGCTGGAGTCGACCCTGGGCGTTCATCACGAGGCGCCTTTGCCAAAGTACCACTCAAAGACGCTGCGTCGGCAATTTGTCAGTGGGGGCGTGACGACACCCAAAGCCGCAGGCAATACAACAGGCAAGGTGGCATTTTTCTCGACCTGTTATTGCAACGTGGCGACGCCGGATATCGGCGAAGACTTTGTCCGCGTCTTTGAGCACAACGGCATCCAGATAGACCTGGTGCCCAAAGAATCCTGCTGTGGCATGCCAAAGCTGGAACTGGGTGACCTGGATACGGTTAACTCCCTGAAAGAGAAAAACATCCCGCAGCTGGCGCAGCTGGTGGATGAGGGATACGACATTGTTGCGCCGATTCCTTCCTGTGTTCTGATGTTCAAGCAGGAGTTGCCCCTGATGTATCCGGATGACCCCGACGTCCAGAAGGTTAAGGCGGCCTTTTTTGACCCGTTTGAATACCTGTATCTGAGACATCGCGAAGGCGCACTCAACACCGAATTCAAGCACTCCCTGGGTGATGTCAGTTATCAGGTCGCCTGTCATACGCGGGTACAGAACGTGGGTATGAAAACGCGCGACGTGCTGAACCTTGTGCCCGATACAACCGTGCACGCAATTGAGCGCTGCTCCGGGCACGACGGTACCTACGCGGTGAAGAAAGAGACCAGGGAATATTCGAAGAAAATTGCCCGTCCGGTGGTTCGTCAGGTGGACGAGAAAGAGCCCGATCACTTTTCCAGCGATTGCCCGATGGCGGCCACGCAGATTGTTCACCTGTCGACCAAGGTAGACCGGGCGGATCATCCGATGACCTTGCTTCGCAAGGCCTACGGGATATGACTGTAATGGAGGAAACCATGACCTTGACGCGTGAGGACCTCTGGTCCCTGGAAGACTACGCACGCGAGCGTCCTGAATTTCGAGCAAAGGTGTTGCAGCACAAAAAGAATCGTCAGCTTATTATTGGCAAACACCTGCTGCTGATCTTTGAAGACAGCCTGACGATCCGTTACCAGATCCAGGAAATGTTACGGGTTGAGCGCGTGTTCGAAGCCGCAGGTATCCAGGATGAACTGGACGCCTATAACCCGCTGATTCCAGATGGTGACAACCTGAAGTGTTCGCTGCTCATCCAGTACAACGACGTGGAGGAAAGGCGCCGCCGCCTGACCGAACTGGTGGGTATCGAGGATGTTATCTGGCTGCAGTTTGGTGATACCGGCAAGGTTTATCCCATTGCGGATGAAGATATGGACCGGGACACCGAAAACAAAACCTCCGCTGTCCACTTTATGCGCTACCAGTTCAGCGCCGAACAGATTGCTGCTGCCAGGGCAGGTGCAGCCCTGACTGCTGGCGTGGATCTCACCGCTTTTCCCGCTGACGTGGTCAGCGTGCCCGACAACATCAGGGAGTCCCTGGTCAGCGATTTCGCCTGACTTTCTCCAGAGCCAGGTTCAACCATGTGCGCCCGCGGCCCAAAAAGCTGCGGGCGCACTTGTTTTGCGCCCCCCATAACGGCTATAAACGTGGCAAGGGGGAGCATACCAAGAGGGAAACATGCGAAATGCCTGGGCAGTTTCGGCGGCCTTGTTGCTGTTTGCGTACAGTGTTCATGCAGCGGAAGTGCTGGTTGACCTGGCAGACGGTGAAGTCATCCGTCTCCAGAAGCTTGATGTGGCAGAAAAGATCCGTGTTGATGGCAGGCTGAACGAATCCGTCTGGCAGCGGCTGCCCGCCTATGATGAGTTTGTTGTGATTGAACCGGACACGCTTGCGCCGGTAATTCACCGGACCCTGGTGCGGATGGCCTATGGTGACGACGGACTTTACCTCGGCATCAGGATGGAGCAGCCACCGGAGACGCTGATCAAGCGACTATCGGGCCGTGATGCGCGCCAGATCAACCGCGACAGCATCAACCTGACAATCGATACCTCCGGTGAAGGGCGTTACGGCTACTGGTTTGGTGTGGCCCTGGGCGACTCGCTGATGGATGGCACCGTGTTGCCGGAGCGCCAGTTTACCAGCGACTGGGATGGTGCCTGGCGGGGTGCCAGTGCCGAGACATCTGATGGCTGGTCAGCAGAAATGTTTATCCCCTGGGGTACCGTGTCCATGCCGTTTGCTGGCAGCGCGCGCCGCATCGGTCTGTATATGTCGCGCAAGGTTGCCTATACGGATGAACGCTGGGGCTGGCCGGCCCTGCCCAGCACGGTACCAAAGTTCATGTCTGTACTGCAGCCACTTGAACTGACAGGCGTAAACCCGAAGCAGCAGTACAGCATTTTCCCGTTTGCCTCGGTGTCGCGTGATTTAATCGAAAGTGAGTCACGCATCAAGGCGGGCGCAGATTTCTTCTGGCGTCCCTCTACCAACTTCCAGGTTTCCGGTACTGTTAATCCGGACTTTGGTAACGTTGAGTCAGATGACGTTGTTATTAACCTGACAGCTACGGAAGCCTTTTTCCCCGAGAAAAGGTTGTACTTTCTTGAAGGCCAGGAAGTTTTTGTGGCGTCTCCCCGGGCCGACACCCGGGGCGGGGGCATCGGTAGTCGCAGCGCGCCGACAACCATGTTGAATACCCGGCGGATTGGCGGTCGGTCCAGGGCAGTCAGCCTGCCGACAGGTGTCACCCTGCCCGAGCGCGAGGAAATCCGGCCGGTTGATCTTTTTGGTGCATTGAAAGTGACGGGGCAGGTTGGCCGGTTTCGGTACGGTGTGATAGCCGCGGCCGAAGATGATATTGAACTCAAGGGATCCCAGGGTGGTGTGCCCGTGCTGATCGAGCAGACGGGCAGTGACTACGCCGTTGCACGGCTTTTCTACGAAGACTCGGCCAATGGTGCCTATCGGGCGCTCGGGATTCTCTCTACGGCGGTGTTGCATGCTGACGGTGATGCGCTGGCGCAGGGTATTGATGCCCATTACCTCACTGCGGATGGGAAATGGAAGTTCGACACCCAGGTGTTTACCTCGGATATCACAGGCAAAGAGCGGGGTTATGGCGGGTTTCTGGACGCAGAGTACCAGGTGCGGCAAGGCGTCACCCAGCGTTTTGGCGTTGAGTATTTTGATGAGCATGTTGACATCAACGACCTGGGCTTCCTGCAGCGGAATGACAGCCTGCGCGTGAGATCTTCCCATATCCGGACAACGTCAGACCTGGGCTGGGCTCGCGATAACCAGTTTGACGTGCGTGGATTCCTGCAGCAAAACGGCGATGGCTATTTTACGGGTGGTGGCATATTCGTGTCGGACCGGCTGGTATTCAATGACCTGTCGTCGATGAACGGGCGGCTCAATTTCTCAGCAGGTGCCTATGACGACCTCAACAGTTTTGGTAACGGTCTTTATCGCGTGGAAGAAAAGTGGTCCATGGACCTGGGATGGAATTCGCCAACAACCGGGTCAGTCAACTACGGTTTCTGGAGCTATTGGGGGCAGGAGAATCTGGGCGGTGATCACCACGGCGTTGGCGTCGAGCTTACCTGGAACCCCAGCGATCAGTTTACGTTGAATGCCTTTGTTGACTACACCAACCGGAAGGGGTGGCTGTTACACCAGGAAGACAGAAACTTCACGACGTTTAACGCCGAGCAATGGAACCCCGGCCTGACCCTGGATTACTTCCTGACGGCACGCCAGCAGGTCAGGGCGTCCCTGCAGTGGGTGGGAATAGAGGCGCGGGAAGCGGACTTTTATGCCGTGCCACTGACCCCAGGAGACCTTCTGAGAGTTGCCAAACCCCCTGGTCCTTCCGACAGTTTTGCGCTGTCGCTGATGACCTTCCAGGTCCGGTACCGCTGGGAGATTGCGCCCTTGTCTGACCTGTTTGTTGTTTACACGCGGCTTGCGGACCACGGGCTTGCCCTGCGAAGTCTCGACTTTGCGGATGTTTTTCGTGAAGGTTGGCAGAACCCGATCGCGAACCTGTTTGTTGTCAAGCTGAGATATCGTTTTGGCTCATGACCTGGGTTCATGATGGACTGAACAAGAGGGGATACCGTCATTACTACAGTTGCACTTGAAAGAAAGCCGATCTTCTGGTTCTACGGATCAGCGTCGCTGGCTTATGGCATCAAGAACAATGCCTTCAGTTATCTTCTGCTGATCTACGCCAACCAGGTACTGGGTGTGCCGGGGTACCTGGCGGCCTGGGCACTGGCAATTGCCATGCTCTGGGACGCGGTGTCTGACCTGTTGCTGGGACACTGGTCCGACAAAACCAGCAGCCCGCTGGGACGACGACACCCTTTCATGTATGCATCCTTTTTTGTCCTGCCGTTGACCTTCTACTGGCTCTTCAATCCTTTTATGGATCTGAACGAAAGCAATACCTTCCTCTATCTGCTCATGATGGCCGTGCTGATCCGAACTGGCACCACGCTGTTTGAAGTACCGTCCACCGCGCTGTTGCCGGATCTGGAATCGGACTATGACCGACGCAACAAGTGGTTGTCATTGCGTTATGCCTTTGGCTGGTACGGTGGTAACGGAATTCATACCATCAATTTCATGTTCTGGGTTGGGGCTTATGGGGTTGCGTCCCAGACGGGGTACTCGATTTATGGCGCGGTTGGCGCCATCACCATAGCGCTTGCCATTATTGGCTCTGCCCTGGGGACACAAAAAGTGGCGGCGGCATTGCCGCGGCCCACGGAACCTTTTGTGTTTCGAGAAATCACGCGTGAAATCCGCCAGATTTTCCAGTCGGTCAAAAACCGCAACTTTGCCGCGCTCTTTTTTTATGGCCTGACTGTTGGCATCGCTGGCGGGCTGGGTACGGCACTTTATCTTTACAACACCACCTACTTTTTTGCCTTCACCGGGCCCCAGATTGCATTTACCGGGGTCTGTGTCATGGTTTCCCCATTTATTGCCTACTGGCTGACGCCTTACCTGGGGGGCAAATTTGGCAAGAAGGGGGCCGCCATCAGCGCAATTCTGGCGAATATTGCCCTCTACCCTGTGCCTTATGTGCTGTCGTTGATGGGTTTTTGGCCTGAACTCGGTAGCTGGCTTTCGCTTTATCTCTACAGCCTTTTTATTGTGGCCGAGGTGATCTGCAGCATTATTGGTGGTGTCCTGCTCGATTCCATGATGGCTGACGTGGTTGAGGACAGTGAGATTGCGACAGCACGACGCTCTGAGGGATTGTTTTATGCCGCGCGTGGGTTTGCTGGCAAGGCGATATCGGCCGGCGGCATTGTCGGTGCCGGTACCATCGTTTCCCTGGTTGGACTCGATGGCATTACCGATGTGAATCAGGTCACGCGTGAAATCCGGCTCGACCTGGCGACCTTCTTCCTGCCGCTATACTGCGGCCTGAACCTGGTTGCGCTTTACATCGTGTCGACCTATCGCATCAGTCGCGATGATCACAATGCCAACCTGCAGACCCTGGCAGATCGGCGTGGCGCTATCCCTGATGCGGCAGCAGATTAGCGGTTTTCGCCTCGCCCCGGCGGGCGCTACTCAGGCAGGGGTATAAAGTCGCTTTCACCGGCAATGGACCCAAAGCGACCTTCGCGCCAGTCAGCCTTGGCCTGCTCAAGTCTCGCGGGGGAACTTGCTGAGAAATTCCACCAGACAATACGATCGCTGGCGAGCGGCTCCCCGCCCAGCAGCATGAGGCGGCTTGACTCAGTGACCCGAATGCGCACATCGGTGCCCGACGTAAAGATTACCATACGCCCGGCACCAAACTGTTCTTCATTGATCGTGACTTCCCCCGACACGATATACAGGGCTCGTTCCTCAAATTCATCAGGCAACAACACAAGTGAACCTGCCGGTGCATCAGCGTGCAGGTAGAAGAGTCTTGAATGGGTCTGAACGGGAGACTGTTGCCCATAGGCGCTGCCAGCGATCAACGTCATGTGGACCCCCTCGGCTGTCGTAAACGTGGGAAGGCTGCTGGCTGGATGGTGATCGAAGGACGGTTCGATCTCCTCCTGCCCATCAGGCAGGGCAATCCAGGACTGTATGCCATGCAAGGAATAACCGGATGTTTTCAGATTGTCCGGGGTTCGTTCGGAATGCACTATGCCGCGGCCTGCAGTCATCCAGTTGACAGCGCCGGGCTCTATCGGTTGGACATACCCCAGGCTGTCACGATGCAGGATGGATCCCTCGAACAGGTAGGTCAGGGTTGACAGGCCAATGTGCGGATGTGGACGTACGTTGATGCCGCCGCCGGGCGGAAACTCAGCCGGGCCCATATGATCGAAGAAGATGAATGGGCCAACACGTCGTTGATCAGGTGCGGGTAGTACACGTTTGACGCTGAACTCACCCAGATCCCTGGCGACGGGTGTGATCACCTGGGCAATAGCCGCCTGGGTGGCGTTGGTACATGTCGGTTCGTTACAGTCCTGTGCGCTCATGGCCGAGTCTCCCTGGTTTTGCGCGCTTTACCAGCTGCCACACACTGAGCTGGCGTGGCGCGCAGGTTGCAGCAGGTGTTGCATCACCACAGTGTCAGTCTGCCGCGAGAGCCAGGTTGGTATCAAGACCAAGATCGTACCTTTCGCAAACCTGTTGAGTCAGAACCTGGTTCCAGCCTTCGGGTCCGTTACTGATGTCTGGTGTGTCATCAGCGACAAATGTCTGCCGAAATGACAGCTTTGACTGCTCACTGAAGTCGTTGGCCGCAAAGCGCGGGCGATAGGTTGATTCCTGCAACACGGCACGCAGATAGCGATTCAGCCTGATGGGTGTGTTGCCCTCAAGGGATATTTGGCTCGGCCGACCCGTGGCGTCCAGGCTGATATCAATGTCCAGGTAAAAACTGGCGAGCCGCTCCCGGTTGGCACCCACCAGGGCGTCTTCGACCGTGGACGAACAGATTGGCACGGGCTGCCCGATGGCCGACGGCAGGGGCGGTTCGTTACTGTTGCTGAATTGCCATCCGCTTGTGCTCCTGGGGAGGGTTCTCACCTCCGCGCGGGCATTGTAAGGCAAAGTCGTCTTGCGGATTGCGGTGACAACATCCTGGGCACGACGCATGCCCAACCAGGCCGCATCCAGCACCTCGTCCTCGTTAAATGCCGTTGCATAGGCAACCCTGGCATCGGCAGTTCGGCGCTCCAGGAGCAGTGCATCCGCGTGTTCCAGGGTAATGCGGCGGCGTTCCTGCAGGTCAAAATCGGTGTGGGATTCGATGAGGTCCCTGGCGTTTTTGAGGCTGTCCGAGGCGCAGCAGCGGCCGGAGACGTGTAGGGATAGCGCCTTTGCCTTATGCAGACCAACCATCAGCCCCAGGTTGTCATTGTTGGGCATTACCCTGTCCAGCACCTCATCGTACAGGATGATAGCCTTGCCGTGTCGCGCCGACTGGCGATACCAGTTGGCCAGGCGGATCCTGGCCTCATGCATTTGCGGGGCATCAACGGGGTAGGCACGACTGGCCACATCAAACAGGAAATGCTGCTGTATTTCGATCTGTGGTATGTCGCCAAGCCCCCGATAGGCGTCGATGATTGAAACAACGCTTTCTCTTTGCAGCGGTGAGTAGACACCGTCTGTCCGGTGCACCAGGTGTTGCATCCTGCGGAAGGTGCCAAGGGCGGCTGTGTAGTCAGCCTGATCCAACTGGTCATGGCCAAGCGCCCGCAGCGCCAGGTAGAGTTGGTCGGGATGGTCACCCGCAGCAGTTTCAGCCTGCCTGACGCTTTCAATGAGTGCTCGGTTTGCGGCCGCCGGCACAGAGATGAAAAGCGCTACAGCAAGCACGCAAGCTGTATTCCATCGTAACGGATTAAACATGGTAGAAAACCTTCATTGGTTCGCTCGGTTTGACACGGGACTCACTAATGCAACCATTCAAAGCAACTACCGTACCAACCCGCCCAGGCGCCGGAAAACGGCCGGAGGCTGCTGCAGCCCGGCACTGTAACGGGGCACTCAGGACCAGAGGCGGGAAAGAATGTCGCGTTTTTTGCGTCAAAAGTCAGGCGGCCTGAACTCGGTCGTGTGGTGTTACGAGACGTTTCCGTTCCCGGATTTGGGTTTGGTCGACGGAATTTGTGATGAATGGTTCGGTTGCACCAGTTGTGTGCGTGACTAGTGGCGAATAAACATCAAAAAAGTCAATAAAATCAAATTGCTGGAGAAACCTGTTGGCCTTTGCTCCAGGTCGTTGCACTGCAAGGGTGCGTGGTTCACAGGGCGTTTATGCACTGTTGATATTGTTCTGCGGTCGCCCGGATTGTTTCAATCTCGGTTGTCGGGATCCGTTCAAGATTGGCGTACATCATGCGCATGCGATGATTGGTTTCAAAGGTTGTCCGATGCCGGTCAAGGAACTGCCAGTAGAAGACGTTGAAAGGGCAGGCGCCGTTACCACTTCGGCGATTTGGATCGTAGTGACAGTCCGGGCAGTAGTGACCCATCCGCTGGATGTACTTGCCCGAGGAAATATAGGGTTTGGTGGCGACTATGCCACCATCGGCAAACTGGCTCATGCCCCGGGTATTGGTGATTTCCACCCACTGGATGGCATCGGCATAGATCCCGAGGTACCATTCATCAACCTCATCAGGGTCTACACCGGCGAGCAAGGCAAAGTTTCCCGTGACCATCAGGCGCTGGATGTGGTGGGCGTAGGCATGGTCTAACGACTGGTTGATGGCGTGTGACATGCAGGCCATTTTTGTCGCACCAGTCCAGTAAAAGTCGGGCAGCGGATTTGTGTGCTTGAGCGCATTCAGCGTTTCGTAGTCGGGCATATAGGTCCAGTAGATGCCACGCATGAATTCACGCCAGCCAATGATCTGGCGTACAAATCCTTCTACCTGGGCAAGAGAGATGGTGTCGGGATCTGCCTCGAACGCGTTGATTGCAGCATCAACGACTTCCCGGGGATGCAGCAGCTTGGTATTGAGGCTGAACGAGAGCCGTGAATGGAACAGTGACCAGCCACGGTGCGTCATCGCGTCCTGGTACTGACCAAAAAACGGCAGGCAGTTGGCCGTGAAATGTTCGAGCAGGGCAAGCGACTGCGTCCGGTCAACCGGCCAGTGCACCAACCGTTCCTCGCAGCGTCCAATGGTGCTGACACGGTGGCGGGACAATCGGTCCAGGATGTCGCCAGCGGGGTTTCCGAACAGCAGCGGGTCGGGGATAGGCACTTTGTCAGGCAGTTTTTTCCGGTTCTCGGCATCAAAATTCCAGCGTCCGCCAAGGGGTTTTTCGCCGGTCATCAGGATACCCGTCAACCGGCGCACCCGCCGGTAAAAGTGTTCCATGACATGATTCTGCCCCGGCGGGAAGTAGTCGCCGAGTTGACCATCAGGAATCAGAAAATGCTGGCTATCCGTACTGCTGACGGCGACCTGGGTGCGTGGTTGCCAGTTGCGTAGCTGCTGCCTGAGCCTCAATTCATCGGGATCAATGTACTGGAAGCTGGTCGCACCCCAGTTAGTAACCAGGAAATCCAGCAGTTCCGGCAGGCTGTGAAAGTCACGGGTTTCGTCAAGGGTGAGGTAGAGCACATGATGCCCACTTTCCTCAAGCGCTGTGGCGAACCTTTGCATGGCCAGGAAAAACGCGCAGACTTTCTGGACATGATGACGCGTATAGTCGGTTTCCTGGCGTAGCTCCGCGAGCACGTAGAGTCGATGATCGGATACCTCGTCGAACCAGTGGTGGGCATGATTCAACTGATCACCCAGAAGAAGCCGTATTTCCGGGTAGTGTTTGTTGGCTGGATAATGTGCTGGCAAGGGTCGCGTTCCTGCAAATGGAAGGTGTACGGCGCCGCGTGCTGCCAGATCAGTGCATCCGATCCGTCAACCCGTTTGCCGCGTACATTGGATCCCTGACCCAAGAATGCCAGAAATGTCGCATCAAGCCCCGCCGGAAAAACCTTCTGCCCTGATTGTTGGTGCCGGGGGTGCCGTTGGAGCTGCGCTTGCTGATGTGCTCGAAGCGCGCGGCCCTGTAACAAGGGTCAGCAGCAAACCGGGCAGTGACCTGGTGACCGATTACTCCGAGGAGAGTCTGGCGTCATTGGCCAACTCACTGGGCCGGCGGTTTGACCTGATTGTAAGCTGTACGGGGTTCCTGCATGGTGATGGCGCTTCGCCGGAGAAATCGTTGCGGCAAATTGACAGCGAGATGCTGGCAATGACCCTGCACCGCAATGTCATAGTCCCTGCCCTGATCCTGAAGCATTTTTCGAGGTGCGTTAAGACAGGTCAGCGCAGCGTGTTGGCAGTGCTGAGCGCAAGAGTTGGTAGCATCGGGGACAATCGTGCTGGTGGCTGGTATGGATATCGTGCTGGCAAGGCGGCGCTGAACATGCTGGTCAGGAACGCGGCAATTGAACTGGGTCGGAGCAACCGGGAAATTGTGGTTGTAGCACTGCACCCGGGTACAACGGTTTCGAGCTTGTCCGAACCTTTTATCGGGCGCCGGGGTGCGCCGGCTGCGGTGTCGCCAGCCGAGACTGCGGCCCGGCTGCTTGCCGTGATTGACCAGCTGGAACCGAAAGACAACGGCGGTTTTTTTGACTGGAAAGGGGATGTCATTCCCTGGTGATACGCGGGCGGGATGCCGGTGCCTCCCGCATAAGGTGGGCGAATGTGACGCCGGGCACTCGGTGGCTGGGCAGGGCTGCCGGTTACCGAGAGTCTGAAGGTGGGACTGTCGCAATATCAATAACCAGGCCTGATGCGTACTCCTCGCCCGCGAGCGGTTCCCACCAGCCGTTGGAACGCTCGAACATCTCGTCCGTAATGTCCAGATGCCAGGTGTTGCCGCGCGCCAGGTTTCGCTGTCTGACCCGCTCCCGTCTGATAGCGAGAGGTGCGTCAAGGACGTGGATCTGCACGACAAAACCGGCATCACTGGCACGCTTTGAAAAGGCCTGGCGATTTTCCCGGGTCAGCAGTCCCAGTTCCAGGATCACATCAGATCCGGCTTTGAGGATGGTGACGGCAGTGCGCCATATCTGGTTTTCACATCGCTCCTTTCGCGTGAGATACCAGTCGACGCTGGCGGATGTGGGTCGATCCGGGAGAAACAGGCAGGCAATCCACTCATCAAGGCAAAGTGAGGGTGCACTGATGCGTTCCGACAGTGCTGCGGCATAGGTGGACTTGCCTGCCCCGATGGGGCCTTCAATCAGGTGCACCAGCGGCATGGCAGGCTACCTGTTCTGCTGTTGCCAGATTGATGAAAACTCTTCCGTGGAATTCACGCGCGGGTAATCTTCATCGGGAACCGCTACCTGCAGGAATTCACACAGGGGATTCCAGCCTGCAGATGCCTCGAATACCAGGAGTTTGTCCGCCGGTACCTCCGCCCTGACTGCCTCGTTATGCGCATTGAACACGCTGATGACGTGATCCCGGTCCGTCATCCGGTTGTCGAAAACGCGGTTCCAGATAATGTCATGCGCCCAGGCGGCGCCGGCCTTCCGTTCGGGGTCCGCTGACGAAAGACCTGTGCTGGATGCCTGGTAGATTGTCGCCATCACGCTGTCGTACCATCTGTCCGGGTCTCTGAGCGACAGAATCACTTTAGCGTCAGGAAAATGTGCAAGCTGTTCACGCCAGAGATTGCAGGACGGCCAGTCAACGCTTGCCTGGTAGCCATCAAACAAAGCGTCCCAGTTGATGTTCTCACCCCGATGCGCCTGTGCCCATAGCTCACGGTGCTCGGGGTGTTTGTGCAGTTCCAGCATGTGATAGCAGGCATCAAAACCCAGTCGCTCCAGTGCAAACTTCAGGGAAAGAGTACCGGTCCGACCAAAACCTGCCCCGATAACGCGAAGTGCCATGACAGGCTCCTTTTTTACTTGATGTAACAGGTGCGGGAAAAGTCGAGATTACCACTGAAGGTGGCGCGAGTGAATTTTGGCCCCTGTGTACCAGACCTAAAATCGCCTGCATGATTCTTCGCGAATTGCCCGTCGGAAGCCAGTACAATCCCCTTGCCAGGACTACCAAAGGATCGGAAACAGCGTGAAGAGCGAATCAGTAAAGAAAGCAGTAAGCCAGTTTATGGCAGAGTTAAGACACCGTAATCCCTACGAATCAGAGTTTCAGCAGGCTGTCGAGGAGATTGTCGAGTCGGTAATGCCCTGGTACCTGGAGCATGGTGACTATCGTCGTGCGAGCATACTGGAGCGACTCACAGAACCTGATCGAACCATCTCCTTCCGCGTTACCTGGGAGGATGACAATGGCAATATCCAGACCAATCGTGCCTGGCGGGTGCAGTTCAACAACGCACTAGGACCTTACAAGGGGGGGCTGCGCTTTCACCCCACGGTGAACCACAGTGTCCTCAAGTTCCTGGGGTTCGAGCAGATCTTCAAGAATGCGTTGACCGGATTGCCCATGGGGGGCGCCAAGGGTGGATCCAATTTTGATCCCAAAGGCAAAAGCGATCGGGAAGTGATGCGCTTCTGTCATGCCATGATGCAGGAGCTTTCGCGTCACATTGGTGAGGATGTGGACGTGCCTGCGGGTGATATTGGCGTGGGTTCCCGCGAGGTCAGTTATCTTTTTGGCAAGTATGTCCAGCTGCAGAATCGCTGGGCTGGCGTGATGACCGGCAAGCGCAGTACCTATGGCGGGAGTGCAATTCGCACGGAGGCCACGGGTTACGGCTGCATCTATTTCCTGGACGAAATGCTGAATCATCATGGCGAGGCACTGGATGACAAGCGCGTAGCCATCAGCGGGAGCGGCAACGTCGCAATTTACGCAGCAGAGAAAGCCCTTGAACTGGGTGCGAGCGTGGTCAGCCTGAGTGACTCATCGGGCATGATATATATCAAGGACGGCCTTACCCATGAGCAACTGGAGTACGTCAAACTGGTCAAGGAAATTGAACGTGGTCGCATCAGCCGTGTGGCAGACAAGTTTGATACGGTGGAATTCCACAAGGGTGAGAATCCCTGGGGTATCGACTGTGACATTGCATTACCCTGCGCAACCCAGAATGAACTGGCGCTGTCCGATGCTGAGAAACTTGTTTCCAATGGCGTGCTGGCGGTCTGTGAGGGTGCCAATATGCCGACAACCAGCGATGCCATGAAATTCCTGGCCGCGAAGAAGGTACTGCATGCGCCTGGCAAAGCCTCCAATGCGGGTGGTGTTGCCGTAAGTGGGCTTGAGCAGAGCCAGAATTCGATTCGTTACAGTTGGTCGGCAGAGGAAGTTGACGGTCGACTGAAGCAGATTATGAAAGATATACACAGGCGTGCGGTCGAACATGGTGATCTTGAGGGTTACACCAACTACGTCCATGGTGCCAACATCGCGGGGTTTTCGAAAGTTGCCTTCGCGGTTTATGCCTACGGCATTGTCTGACGGGTGCTTTTTTCCCATCCGGAAATCCCACTTCAGACGCAAATCTAATAGGCCATTCGGATAATTTTGATTTAAAAATCAGAAAGGTATCTTGAAATTGCCACCGACGCCCCGGGTTTCCGGACTCGAACTGGCTAATCCCTGGGCGGCATCGCGTCGGCCGCCCAGGATTTGATGTGCAGGTCGCGTTGGGGAAAAGGCACTTCAATCCCGGCAGCATGCAGATCATCCCAGATCTCCAGCATGACGTCGCTGCGCACATTCGTCAGACCATTTTGCGGATCGCGAATCCAGAACCTGAGGTCAAAATTGACAGAGCTGTCGCCGTATTCAACCAGGTTGCAGACCGGGCTGGGTTCTGCAATGACACGCCCCACACGGGTTGCCGCCTTAACCGCCAGTGCCTGCACTGCGCGTAAGTCACGGGTCCTGTACGAGACACCAAAAGGTGCATGCAGGCGGATCACCTCGTCAGATCGTGACCAGTTGATGAGCCCCTCGCTCATGAAACGGTCGTTGGGGATCAGCAGTTCCGTACCATCACGGGTTCGCACGGCAACGTAGCGCGCCTGCATGGAAGTAATCCATCCCATGGTACCGTCAATCTCAATCACGTCGCCCGGCTTGATCGATTTGTCAGCAATGAGCGTAAAGCCGGCAACAAAATTGGCGATGATGCGCTGGAGGCCGAGACCAACACCAAGGCCAACGGCGCCACTGAATACGGCAAGCGTCGCGACATTAAAGCCAACAATCTGGAAAGCAATCAACAGGGCAATGATCGGCAGAACGACGTTCAACACCTTGCCCAGCAGGGCTTTCAGGGAGGGGCTGAGTTCATCAATTTGCTCAATCTGCTGCTGCAGCACCTTGCTGAGAATGTTGGCGCCGGCGAATAGAACGCCAAAATAGATCAGGGTGCGGATGACATCAAAAAGACTGATATCAACGGGCTGACCCATGTCATTTTCACCCAGCGGAATCGACAGGGCCCGCATTTGTTCCACAACAGGGCCGAGCGCACCAAATGCGTCCAGGGCCGCAATGGGCCAGGCAACAAAAAAGGCGAAGCGTGACCAGAATGGAGACTGGATGACCAGCGTAACAATCCGCACCAGGATCCAGGCGTTCATCAATGCAATGGCGGCGCCGACCCATTCGGTGGGCTGTCCGGCGCTCCGCAATGCAATGTTGATGATGGTCAGCGTCAGGTAGAGGACAATCGGCACTGCCAATACACTGATTGCGCGCACCAGCCTGTTCAGGAACGAGAGATGGACCCTGGGCAACAGCTGTTCGCGTACAAGCTGGCTGAGTCTTTGTCCAAACAGGGCGGCTGGCACTATGGCCCCGATCATCAGGCCGAGCTGGATGGCAACATCCAGGTTAAAGAGGTTGGTCTGGATCCAGTCGAGTACCTGTTCGGCAAGTGCACGCCCCGCATCCACGGGGAGCAGTTCCTGCAGCGCTGAATCCTTGTTGTCCTGATTTTCCATGTCGGCACTTTAGCGGAAGTCCCGGGCTGACGCTAACCCCGGTAGCGAATGTGCTAGCATCTGAGGCAGTGAGGAAGTTCAGGAGATATCACCATCAAACTCAATCTGATTGTTTTCAACGTTTGGCTGCTGGCTTTTGGTTTGGCAGTTGCACCGGTTTCATTTGCTGCTGATGCTGACGCACTTGAGCGGGTTACGCGGGTGCTCAAGAAGACGCCCCTCATTGACGGCCACAACGACCTGCCTTTCCAGTATCGGAGGCGGGTCGGCAACAGGCTGTCGCGGATGGATATAGCGGATGACCTGACCCGGCTGGAGCGCCCGACGCATACGGATATTCGCCGGTTGCGAGCCGGGATGATGGGCGGCCAGTTCTGGTCAGTCTACGTACCGGTACAAGAATATGGTGGCAGTCCGGGTGATCCTGCGAGTGTGCTTATGCAGATGGACCTGGTGAAGCGCCTTGCGGCGCGCTATCCAAAAGATCTGGAAATGGCCTATACAGCGGCAGATGTAAGGCGTATTCACAAGGCCGGGCGAATTGCCTCAATGATGGGCATTGAAGGTGGGCACGCTATCGATAACTCGTTGGCAGTTCTGCGCATGATGTATGCCGCAGGTGCAAGGTACATGACACTGACACATGGCAAAAGTCTCGCCTGGGCCGATTCAGCCACCGACGTGCCCCGGCACGGCGGGCTGACTGAATTCGGCAAAGAAGTTGTACGTGAAATGAACCGCCTGGGCATGCTTGTTGACCTGTCACACGTCAGCACCGAATCCATGCACGATGCCCTTGACGTCACCGAGGCGCCGGTCATATTTTCCCACTCGTCCGCAAAGGCACTGGTTGCGCACCCGCGCAATGTTCCGGACGATGTGTTGCTGCGGGTTAAGGAAAACAGGGGGGTGGTCATGGTGACCTTTTTCTACTCCTACGTTTCCGAACCTGTGCGACAGCACCAGGTTGCGGAGGCGGTCGAGCGCGCGCGGCTCAAGGCAGTCTACCCCTATGAGCCGACCCTTGCGGAAGCTGAACTGGCAAAGTGGCAGGAGGCTAACCCCGCGCCAAGAGCTACGCTGGCAGAGGTTGCAGATCATATTGATCACGTGCGCAGGGTGGCAGGCATCGAGCATATTGGCATCGGCGGGGATTACGATGGTATGCCTCCCGGTCCCCTGGGGCTTGAGGACGTGTCCACTTACCCAGCCCTGTTTGTTGAGCTGATACAGCGTGGTTGCAGTGACAGTGACATCGCGGCCATTGCCGGTAACAATGTGCTGCGGGTCATGGCGGAGGCAGAGCAGGTGGCCAGACGGCTGCAGAAAGAGCGCGCGCCGTCTGACGTGTTGATCGAAGACCTGGACACGGAAGCCGTGGCAGCCAATTAGCACCAGTCAGCAACCCATTGGACCGGGGTAGGGAAGGTGACGGTGCGTATCCGGACTCTGTCCCTGTGTTACCTGGCACCCTGGTCTTTGCGAACCTGCTGGACTGGCTAGAATGACCCCGGACTTGACCATCTGATGCAACAGGGCGGCCAGAAACTTTATCCCGGGACAAGCAAGTGGACGTGAACCTGATTGACCAGCTCAATGCGATGACAGCCCTGCCGAGAGTTGTCATTGTGGTGGTGCTTGCAGTCGTTGCGCACCTGCTGGCCACGCTGGTGCGCAGCCTGTTCCTGAAGCTGGGGGGCCTATTTGCCGGCACCCGCCTGACCAAGTTACGGACCGTGGTACACCTGTTTGCCGGGTCAGCGGTATTCTCCATCTACTTTTTTGCCATAGGCCTGGTGCTGGCGGAGATGGGTGTCTCGATAACCGCCTACCTGGCCACTGCGAGTGTAATTGGCCTGGCCGTCGGTTTTGGCAGTCAGAGTATTGTGCAGGATGTCATTACCGGTCTGATGGTGATTCTTTCAGATCTGGTCGAAATTAATGACATGGTAGAAATTTCGGGGCAGACAGGCATTGTCAAATCCATTGGCATGCGCTTTACGGTACTGCAGAACGCCATGGGCGCTGATGTCTACATCCCGAACCGAACCCTCGCCAGCCTGATCAATTACCCCCGCGGGTATGTGCGCTGTCTGGTAGACGTGGTGCTCGTTGACGATGAGGCTACCAACAAGGGAATTGAGGAAGTCATCACGCTAATGGTACAAAGCGTAAGAGAACAGTTTCCGGCGATTCTGCGTGCGCCTATCGAAGTCAGCAGCATTCAGGTCACGGCTTCCGGAAAACGCTACCTGCGTATCAAATTCAGGATTTGGCCAGGCCGCGGGGTGATTATCGAAACGGCCTTCAAGCAGGAATTGCTGGATCGCATCCGGGCCCTGGAACCGGATTACACGGATGGCTGTGTTGTTGTGAATTACGAGGTGGATCAGACGCCCGTGCGCCGCGTTGACCAGAAATCCGTTGACGCGGGTAACGCCAAGTTGGGCTGAAAAAGCTGGTCAGAGTCGGGTACCAGAATCGGCTGTCAGGTCTCAAGCCCTTCAAGCAGGTTGAAAGACTGGTCGAGTCCGCGGCGGAACAGCTCAGTGAGGTCAGCAATGCTTTTGGGCCGGCTGAAAAAATAGCCCTGGGCAAAGTCGCAATCGTGCGCCAGCAGGAAATCCAGGTGCTCGCGGGTCTCGACCCCTTCACAGATGACCCGGAGCCCCATGGCGTGCGCCATTCGGATCATCACGCGGACGATCTCCTCATCGTTTTCCGACTGGCCAATACCCCGGGTAAAACTCTGGTCTATCTTCAGCAGATCCAGTGGCAGTCGGCGCAGGTAATCCAGTGACGAGTAGCCCGTGCCAAAATCGTCAATGGAGATCTTGACGCCAAGGGCCCGGAGGCGAATGAGCTCCTGCAGGGAGGTTTCAGGGTCTTCCATCATGCCTGTTTCCGTCAGTTCCATTTCCACCACATCAACAGGCAACTTGTGGGTTCGCAGTATTTCCTGGAACTGTTCGCGAAATTCCTCGTTACGCAGTTGTTTTGACGACACATTGATGGCGATCGAAGGAAAACGTCCCAGTTCTTTTTCCCACTGGCACACCTGCTGCGAAACTGTACGGAGCACCCAGCTGCCAATCAGGTTAATCTGACCGGATTCCTCGGCAATGGGGATAAAAACATCGGGCCCAACCGGCCCATCGACACTGGCAGGGTGCCAGCGGATCAGCGCCTCCGAGCTGTATATCCGGCTCTCTTTCAGCGAAACGATGGGCTGAAATACCAGGGTAAATTCATTGTGTTCAATGGCGTCTCGTAACATGACCTGTACGCGCTTTTTTTCGTCCGCCTTGCGTTGCACATCGGCTTCAAAGAATCGATAGGTGTTGCGGCCGCTGGCCTTGGCGGTCTGCATGGCTGAGGTTGCGGCACTGACAAGGCCGTCAGCATCCTGCTGCCCGGCTGTCATGACAGAAATTCCGATGCTTACGCTGCTGGTAAAGGTGGTGCCGGCAAACTCCATGGGCGCTGTGATTGCCGCATTGATCTTGTCTGCGACAATGGCGGCATCCTCGTCCTGATCCAGGTCTACCAGCATGACGCTGAACTGGTCACCGTGCAGACGAGCCACCAGGTCGCCTTCCCGCACCTGCTGCCGTATTCTGTCGGCAATCAGCTTCAGGGTTTCATCGCCGAAAGCCTGGCCTCTCTCCTCATTGATAATCGTGAAGTGATCAATATCAATCAGTAGCACAGCCAGCCCGCGGTTCGACCGGCGGGCACGATAGATAGCGCTCCGCAGCACTTCCTTGAAATTGGTGCGGTTGGCGAGTCCGGTCAGCGCATCGTGGTTGGCCAGGTATTGCAGCCGTTCCTCGTTCTCCCGCTCTGCCGTGACATTGCGAAACAGCACCACCAGTCCGGTGTCTGCGTCAATTGACTCACTGGTAGGTTCACAGGTGTAGCTGACCAGGAATACCTGTCCCCTGGCAGTCTGCCACCGGTTAGGGTCGAAACTGGTGCTGTCTGATCCCTGCAGCAGGCGGAACAGCCGCGGCAGATGGGGTGGCAGGTCGGTCTCCGCAAGGTTGACCCTGACCATAAACAGTCGAATGTCCCGGCCAACCAGTTGCCGATGTTCAAGTTCCAGTAATTCGCAGGCGCGCTGGTTGGCGAATCGAATGTTGCCTTTCAGATCAAGTTCCAGCACACCCTCGCCGGTGGATCGCAGGAGCGCATTAAAGCGGGCATTGGAGATTTCCAGGTCGTGCCTTGATGCCTCGGCCAACTGGTGCATGTGGTCCAGCATTTCGAGATTGACAACTTCCTGTTCACGTGCAGCCACCAGGCGCGAGACGTACTGGAAAAACAGGTTAACAACAAAAAACGCAATCCCCAGTACTGCCACTTCAAAAAAGTGTTGGCTGCCACTGACAGCTCCGGTCCGGTCAAGGTAAAGCTCAACCGAGATGCTGTTGACCGTGGCAAACGCCGGAAACAGGAGTGACATCTGGCCACTCATCATGACACTGCCGAACGCGACGGAGAAAACCAGGAGGTAACCCAGTCCGCTGTCCACACCACCGCTCGTCAGCAGAATGAGTGTAAGCAGGAAAATGTCGACCAGCACAATGGAACCGATCCGGTTCATGCCGGCGAACCTGTCCCTGCCGTCAAGCAGGACAAAAAAACCGAGTGCAACGTTGAGCGCGAGGTAAACCAGGCTCAGGGCCTGGAACCAGCGCGGCTCCAGGGTGCCAACAAATTTCTGACCTTCAATCTCAAAAAACAGGATGATCAGCAGGAATGACAGGACAATACGGAAGTAGTTGTAGACCCTGAGTACAACCATACGTTCGCGGTTGGCTTTCGCTTCCCTGCGAATGGCTTGTTCATGTGCCAGCGTGCCGCCAGCGGCATCGGCGGTCATATCAGGGCCTTGTCGCGTCGCATGGAGCGATACTACTGCAGACCCGTGATAAAGAGAACGGGCAAATGCCCGGCGGCTTTCCCTGTGAAACCAGTGAACTGCCCCGGAGACAGGCATCCTGACCCTGGGCTGGAGCTGTTAGACTTTGCCCGGAGAGCAGCTTTGAATTTTCGCCAGAAGGATTGACTGATGCGCATATTGATAACCAACGACGATGGTGTGGAGAGTCCCGGCATCCATGAGCTTGCCCGCTGGGTTCAGCGGGCGGGACATGAGGTGCTGGTCGTGGCGCCGGACCACGATGCCTCGGGTACTGCAACCTCCCTCGGACGAATTTCCAGCGAGTTGCCGATCAAGGTCACTGAGAGCAGGATTGAAGGCGTCACTGAGACGGCCTTTGCCATCGCAGGTCCCCCGGCTCTGTGTGTAGTTGCGGCCCAGCTTGGCGCTTTTGGTCAACCGCCTGATGCAGTCGTATCCGGTATCAACGCGGGTCTAAACACCGGGCGCTCAACACTCCACAGCGGCACGGTAGGTGCTGCACTTACAGCACAGAATTTTGGCATGCCAGGCCTTGCGGTCAGCCTTGATGCGGGTGAGATATGGTATTGGGAAGTCGCAGCACGCCTGGCGGTAGATCTGCTGCCGGTCATGCTGGTGGGACCACCACGCTGTGCCGTAAACCTCAACGTTCCCGCGTTACCCCTGTCGGCCCTGAAAGGAATCCGATGGTCGGAACTCGCGGCATTCAATTCGGTTCGAAGCTCGGTTTCCGCAGTGAAAGATGGTCACATTCATTTTGAACTGGTGGATACCGAATATGAGCCGGGCGAGCAGACTGACCTCGGAACGGTGCGGGCGGGTTATGCGTCGCTGACAGCGCTGCACGGTAACGCTGAGGTCTGGGGCCCGGCTGGCCTGCCGGGGGAACCGTTCGACCAGAGTCATGGCATCCATGGCGCAACTGCCGGTCATGCACTTCGTTCGGCCCGGGTGTTCGAACTGTTGCGCGATCAGTCAGGCTAAACCGGCGACTGCCATAAAGCGGGGGCAGGGTTTCAGGGTGATGGTGGCTGGAGTCTCCACGCTGGGCGTGTCTACCCGGGCCAACGTCCGGTCTGTGTTGAGTTGGATCATGGAATTGCCAATTTGAGGTATGAAGGTATAGACACCCGGGGCGGCGGATAGCTATCCTTCGGCTTCCCTTTCTCCCCCGTTTTCAACAGGCAGCATGAAAAGTCAGCGGTGCATCACCAACAGGTTAATCGCACAGTTTATTGTGCTGCTGTTGCTTGTGCCGGCTCTAGTGCCCCAGGGCATGATGCTGGCGCGAAACGCCCAGACTGACACGGTCGAGATTACAATTTGCTCCGGCTTCAACAGCCGCACTGTGTGGCTGGATCTGGAAACCGGGGCGCTGATTGATCCCTCGGGTAAGCTGAGTCTGCCCGTATCAACAGCCGCTGCAGATCATTTACCAGCGGATGACCCTTCAGCGGCTTCCAGCAGTCTCTGTCCATTTGCACTGGCGGGAGCGGCTCTGCTTGTACAGGTTGTGCCGGTCCCGGAGATTCTGCCCGGTAGCAACAGCATTGAACCCGTACCTGCAGGCGAAGACCCCCTTGCCGTTCCGTACCTGCACCTGCCCTCGCGGGGTCCGCCGATCCTCTCCTGAATTCTTTTTTCCGGCGCTGTAGCCAACGGCGTCTTCCAGGATTTATGGAGATTCTAATGAAAATCACAAACCTTGCGGCGTTTGCCGTATGTCTGGGCGCAAGCCTGTCTGCCTCCGGCCTGATGGCGGAGGACGCTGTATTTGAAGATGTTATTCGAGTGACCGGTGTTCGCGAACCCCTGACTGAAGCAGTGGTACGTCCCGCCACAGCAACAACGGCACCCACAGATCTCGGGGCATTGGTCGGGCGCCTTGCTGGTGCGGCACTTGTCAACAATGGTCCACTGTCTGGCCAGGTGCAGTACCGTGGCATGTTTGGAACACGCGTTGGCGTGACTATTAATGGGCAGCGATTTCATAGCGGCGGCCCCAACATGATGGACCCGCCGCTGCACTACGCACCACTTGTGCTGGTTGATCATGTTGAGGTCAGCCGCGGCTCGCCGGACCTGTCGATGCCCGCAGCACTGATTGGTGGCCTGAACGCAGAGCTGAAGCAGGTCCCTTTCGGCGCTGGAGGTTGGCACTACGATATTGGCATGGTCGGTCGCGGACTTGATGACAGTCACGCGGTGGGTGGAGTCGCCGGCATTTCGAGTGAGGACTGGCGCGCTTTTGTGCTGTTTTCCGATGAAAGTGGTGACAACCAGTCGTACCCCGGCGGCGAGATTGCGTCCACGCTGTTCGAGCGCCGTGTTTACGGTTTTGTGACTGGCCTGCGACGTGACAACAGCACCCTGGAACTGGAGATCAGGCGCCAGGAAACCGGGCCAACGGGCAACCCCCCTTTTGCAATGGACATTGAGTTTGTCGATACGGACTTTGCCAGGGTCTCGTTTGATACCAGTGTTGGTGACGTGCGACTGCATGGTTCTGTTGGCTACACCGACGTTGACCATGGCATGAACAATTTTGGCCTGCGGCCGCCGCCCGGTATGGTCACCATGTATCGGCGTACGCTGACAGGGGCGCAAACCTGGGTCGCAGCATTGGCGGGTGATCTGAGGCTGGGCGAGGGCCACCTGGCAGCGGGTGTGGACACGGAACGGGCCGACAAGTCTGCGTTGATCACCAATCCGAACAACCCGGCGTTTTTCCTTGCCAGCCTGCCGGACATCACCATGCAGAGGACTGGCACCTGGGTCCAATGGCGGCCGGCTACAACGCGCCTGCAGCTGGAACTGGGAGGGCGGCTGGATCGGCACACGGCCAGTGCCGGCACTGCCACGACAGGTGCAGCGGTACCCATGATGCCGGCAGGACTTGCCACGGCGTTCAACAGCATCGACCGGAACTGGGACGACACCACGGCAGACCTGCTTGCCCGTGTCTGGGCTTCTCGCGGAAACACAACCTTTCGTGCCTCGCTGGCCCGTAAACATCGTGCGCCGGGCTATGTTGAACGTTTTGCCTGGTTACCCACCGAGGCCAGCGCCGGGCTGGCTGATGGCAATACCTATGTGGGTCAAACAGATCTCGCTACCGAAGCCGCGACCACGCTGGATCTGGGCTTCGACTATGCCGTTGAGCGCGGTTTTGTTCGAGCCACCCTGTTTGTCTCCCGTATCGATAACTACATTCAGGGCACGCCGTTTGATGCAACGCCGGGGGTAATTGATTCGTCGGTCGAAATGGTTTCCAGCATGAACGGTGATCCAACACCCTTACAATTTCGCAATGTTGACGCTCGCCTGACGGGGATTGAAACCGACTTCGGGTTGTCGCTTGGCGAGCAGTTTGATGTTGATGGCAACTACACGCTGGTGCAGGGTGAAAGGCGGGATATTGGTGACAATCTCTATCGGATTACGCCCCCGCGCCTGATGCTGGGACTCAACTGGCACCATGCGACGCTGGGCGCTCGCATTGAAGGCATCTGGCATGGTGCCCAGAGACGCGTCTCTCTTGAAAATGGTGAACAACCCGGTGAGCGCTACACCCTGGTTAACCTGCAGGGTGACTGGCAACCGCAGCCCGGATTCCAGGTTTCACTGGGTGTGCAAAACCTGCTTGATCGCAATTATCGCGAACATCTCGCTGGCTATAACCGGGTCGCGGGCGGCGATGTGCCGGTAGGCGAGAGGGTGCCCGGCGGTGGGCGAAACCTGTACCTCCGATTGCAGTTGAGGCGATAGTGCCTTCTCTGTCGGTTTTTTTTACACCGATGGATTGAAGCGCCTGATTCAATTCGCTAACGTATTGAATCAGCGGACATTTTTTCGCGGAGGGAGAATGGCGTGGATTTTGCCTGTATCTCTCCGCGTAAAATTGTTGGAGAAGTTGTGTGATCCGTGCTGTATTTCCTTTCCTTGTTGCCTGTTGCTTGCTGGCGCCGTTTGCTGCCGAAGCAGGTGTTGTGACGCCCTACCTGTCTGACAAGGTACTGAATGCCCAGGATGATGGTGTCCCCCCGGACGCGACGACAACCAGTGCTGCCATAACCTTTGGCAGCGAGTCATTGTTGGCGGTTGAGAACGCGACTTTTGCCCGACTGGAAAGCAACTGGGCAGACACAGGAGCAGGTGCGCTGTTTGATTTTGACGTTGCGATGCAGCGTTCCGGACTGGCGAATGCTTATTCGGAGGTCCGTGAAGACGGGTTGCGATTTACTGTTTCCCAGGACACGAGTTATTCAATCAGTGGTGCGCTACAAGTTGATGACGTCGGCAGTGTTGCGGGCCGTGTCTATGCCTACGTGACACTGCGGGACCTCACGGCCAACCAGTGGCTGTTCATAGATCGAAGTGAGTCAATTGTTACAACAGATGAACTTTTTGTTGTGGGTGCGCTGAATGATGGCGACTACTTCAACAACACCTACGGTAACCTGAGTGGCCTGCTGCTGTCGGGGCATGCGTACCAGTTTGGTTTCCACTACTGGTTGCAGTCAGACCAGGGCGCGAATAGTGGCGCATCTGCGACAGGTTGCGTGACGCTGGCACTGGGTGGTGCTACCGGCGCCGGTAGCTGCGGCCCAGCAATTGCCGTGCCCGCTCCAGGTGCACTTGCACTGTTTGGCCTTGGCCTTGTGCTGCTGGCCTGGCGTCGTCTCTCTATACCGGGGCGGCGGACTACCGCGCTTGCGGGTTTGTGACAGGCGTTTTCGTGCCTCACGGCGCGAGGGTTGGCTCAAGGTGTCTGCATGAGCCTGTACTGATCCCACACAGGCGTAACGCTGGGCGTTCATAACCCGGTCAATTTGAAGGTCGCCCGGGGGCGCTGTAAAGTTCGATGCAAAGTTCGATGCAAAGTTCGGACATCCTGACGTTGCGCTCTTGCGCTCTTGCTAAATCCCTCTGCCGGTCAAACTCCCCCCTGCCACCGTCATGCTAAGCTGCATGGGGTTGGCGACATGGTGACTTCGGTCGTCCCCGTTGGGGCTGGTGACAGTCCGAAAAATCAGGGTAATGAAGATAAATGACGGAAGGCAATGAAGAACCGCAACTGGTACCCAGCCAGCGGCGACTGCAGCGGGCACCGGATTTTACTGGCGGCCGGTTGGACACCTTTCGTGCCATATTCCTGCGACATGGTTTGCCCGGTGCAGTGCTTGGCGTGATCTGCCTGCTGCACCCGGACATGCGGGGCTTGCTCGCCGAAGGGTGTGCGGCGCTGCTCGCAGATCCCGTCCGGTATGTGCTGGCTGGCGTCATGATTTTTGGCGGCCTGATCACTTATGCTTTTTATCTAGACCGCAAGATTGACCTGCCGCGCCTCGGCTGGATCGTCTATCTGCTCCTGCTTTCGGCCTGGGAAGAATGGGTGTTCCGACTGGCGCTGCCCTATATTGCCGAGCAGCAAGGTATGGCGTTACGCGTGGCTGTTGTTGTGAGTGCCGTCTTCTTTGGGGCAATTCACTACTTTACGCTGCGCTGGAAATGGCAGTGGTGCCTGGGTGCGTTGCTCGGGAGCCTCGCGCTTAGCCGTCAGATGGAGCAACACTTTGATCTTGCCCTGGTGATTGGTATTCACTGGGTTGCCACGTTCATCAACACGCCGCGGTTGCCGGGCCGGTCCAGAGCTGGCAGGCCATCCTAGCGATGCCTGCTAAAAACCTGCGTTTCCTTCGTGCCGGTAGCGTGTGTCATATGCAGAACTGGCCGTAAGCGCCAGGGGCGGGTCATGAGTAGTCGGACCCTGCCGATTGATCCAGGATGGTGGAGACTGCCTGGCGCAGCAGGCGTTTCAGTTCTTCCGAATGTGTCAGCCAGATGCAATGGGCTGCGCCATCAATCTCGAAGAATGCGCCATTGGGGATCAGGTTAGCGAGTTGCCGGGTGGGCCAGGCTGGCCGGATGTCGTCAGTGCCCCAAATATAGATTGCGGGCATCGGGAGTGCCGCAATCGCGGCCAGCAGTTCCGGGTGCTGGATAAATTTTTTCCAGCTGGCATTACCTCGCCGGTTGACCTCTGGGTCCGCGACGAACACCTTGCCGCCGTAGTCTTCGCCGCGGTTTTCCAGATTGGCTTTGTAGACCTGGCTCCACTCGCGGTCGTTTACGATCCGGCCCCCGGCTATGCCAATCAATCCGCGGACGTACCCTGGATAACGAAGCGCGTACGCCAGCGCGACATCGCAGCCGGCCGAATGTCCGCTCACCATAATCTCTTCGAACCCCCAGGCTTGCCGGAGGTGCTCGATATCTGTCACCGTTGTGTCCAGATCATAGTTGCCGTCATAGTCAGAGCGGCCACAGCCGCGCGGTTCAAAGCGCACCACCTGACACAGGTCCTCGATGAGGGCAGATACGGGTTGCAGGTAATCGTCACAGCCAGGCCCGCCATTACACAGGATGAGTGGTGCGCCCTGACCCGCTGAGGCTGTCCAGATCCTGGTACCTGCGTTTGAGATGAGCTTTTCCATGGCTGCAAGCATAACCGCGACACCCACAGACAGGGAACACGCGGACTGTCATTGTACAGCTTGCCAGCGGAGCCCCTTTGCACAATGATCACAGCTCCAATCCACCGGGGTTCTAACCATGCTGCCTGACTTTCGACGCTGTCTCATCGCAATTGGCTTTTTGTTACTGACGCCGGTCGCCGCCGCACTTGACGGCAAGCTTGTCGAAACGACTGTACCGTCAACTCTCGTACCAGGCCCAGTACCGGTCACCGTTTACACACCGCCCGGCTACGATCCGGAGCGGGCTTCTCCCTATCCCCTGCTCATCCAGTTGCACGGGGGTGGTGGTTCCAACAAGAACATGAATGCCATGGCAGGTTTGCTTGAGCAGGCAATTGCCGAGGGGCGGCTGCCACCGGTGGTGTCCGTCATGCCCTCGGTGGGGCGTTCGTTCTACATGGATTTCCGGGACGGCTCAGAGAAGTGGGAAAGTTTTGTTGTGAAGGATCTGCTGGCCTGGATGCGACGCTCCTACCACCTTGTGCCGGGTCGGGATGGCACACTGATCACCGGCATTTCCATGGGTGGCATGGGGTCCCTGCGCATGGCGTTCAAACATCCATCGGTGTTCCAGGCGGTGGCCAGCATGGAACCGGGTATCGAGCCGGCACTGGCGTTTGATGACATCCAGTTGCGGGACCGGTTCTGGCGTTCGGACACATTGTTCGAGCGGATTTACGGCAGCCCGGTGGACAGGACCTGGTGGGCACAAAACAATCCTGCTTCGATCGCCAAGGCAGATCCGGAACGACTGGTTCCCCTCAGGATTTATCTGGAGGCGGGCGATCAGGACATGTACTACCTTCATCATGGCACCGAGTTCCTGCATCGGGTGCTCTTCGATGCAGGTCTCAGTCACGAGTATCGCCTGGTGCAGGGTGCGGATCACATTGGGCCTTCGATTGCACCGCGGTTTCATGATGCGATGTCCTGGTTCGGCCGGGTCATGAATCCTCCCGCCTGGGTTGATGAACGCGTGGAGCAGGGGCGCCAGCGCATTGACGGCTTCAAGCGCGCGGCAGGTTATCCCGTGCTGCCCCATGATCCCGCGCGCCTGCGAAATCGCTGATAACCTTCCGTGGCGTTCAGCGTGGAAAATGTCGTATCCTCAGGTATCAAATTCGACTGGATAACAACAAGGATAAACTGATGCGACCGGCTTACTCCCAATTCCTGACCGGGCTGATTGCCTTCTGCCTGCTTTCACTGACGGCCAATGCCCGGGATATATCGACCGCCCGGCCTGAATCCGTGGGCATGTCCTCCAAGCGGCTGGAGCGAATCAATGAGGTGATGGATCGCCATATCGAGGCGGGTGATATCCAGGGTGCGGTGACCATCGTCGCGCGTCGAGGCAAGATTGTGCATTATGAAGCGCACGGGCTGATGGATGTGGCAACCAAAACGCCGATGTCAAAAGACGCGCTGTTCATCATGTGGTCTTCCACCAAACCCGTTCTTGGTGTTGCCGCCATGATGATGATCGAAGAAGGCAAGTTCCGTCCCAGCGATCCTGTTTCCATGTACATCCCCGAGTTTAAGGACATGCAGGTTGCCGTGCTGGCCGAGCCTGCTGACGAGAATATCAGTCCGCGCAGGGTCGACCCGCGCGGGGACATTCCCGCCCACCGACTTGTTCCTGCCGAACGCGAAATCACCATCCATCACTTGTTGACGCATACATCCGGGCTGCTCAGCGGCGGCCTTGGCTCGGCCATCGCGCCGCGTCTCGAGCGGGACACGCTGGCCAGCTTTATTCCGAAGCTGGGTGATGTACCGCTCGACTTCCAGCCGGGTACACGCTGGTCCTACAGCCCCGCCACCGGTCTCGACGTGGTGGCCCGCGTGATAGAAATTGTCTCGGGTTTGCCGTTCGACGAATTTGTTCGCACGCGGATACTTGATCCGCTTGGCATGATCGACACCCATTACAACCTGCCCCCGGAAAAAGCGTCTCGGCGTGTGATTCCACCAGGACGGAACATTGAGCGAATTACGCAGCCGACAACCTATTTTCCCGGTTCGTTTGGCCTTACCAGCACAGCGATGGATTATCTCCGCTTTGAGCAGATGCTGTTGAATGGTGGCACCTACAACGGCAACAGGCTGCTGAGCCCTCGAACTGTGACCATGATGGGATCCAACCAGGTGGGCGATCTGTTTAGCGGCCTGCGCAACGAGGAATCGGGGATGGGTTTCGGTTATACCGTCTCGGTGGTGCTGGACCCCATTGTTGCGGACAGTCGCCGCAGTAAAGGTGCGTTCGGCTGGGGTGGTGCCTGGGGCACCCGGTCCTGGACTGATCCGGCAGAAGAACTTACCGGTGTCCTGATGCTGCAACAGTCTCACCCGCGTACGCAGTACGATTTCGAGAATGCGGTTCGACAGGCCATTATCGAATAGGGGTTGGCACCCGGTTTCCCCGCACAGTGTGAGGTGGTGGCAGGCAGGGGGTACGTGAGCCCACAGACAGTAGCTGATGCCTGTGGCTTTTTTCAGGCTTCCGGGGGTGCCTGTGCTGGTCGTTCGAGCACACAGCCCACAATATCCTGTTCGAACAGGTGTTCGATTCGCGATGTGTCATAACCCAGCTCCTGCAGGATCTCACGCGAGTGTTCACCGAGGCGAGGTGGCGGCAGGTCCGCGCGCAACATTGAACGCGAGAAACGCCAGGGAAAACCTCCATGCCACTTCTCGCCCATGTCTGCATGGAACTGGCGTTTGAACCAATCCCTGCTTGTGAACTGCGAATGCTCCAGGATCTCAAGCGCGTCGAGCACGGGTGCCGCCGGCACACCGCCCGCCTGCAAGGTCTCCGCTGCTTGTTCGCGCGATCGACAGGTGGTCCACTCGCGGATATACGCTTCGATCTTGTCCTCATTGTTCCGGCGATCCTGTAAGGTAGCACCCAGGCCTGTGTCCATACCGGTTACGGCACAGAGCTCATCCCAGTCCGCATTATCACGGCAGACAATCGCAACAAACCTGTCCTTGCCCTCACACGGGAATACGCCATGGGGTGCCCTGTCGGGATGCCGATTGCCCCAGCGCACCAGGTCCAGGCCAAGACTGGCGGCAAGCATCTCTTCACCTATATAGGGAATTGCAGCTTTCAGCATTGAACCCTTGACCCATTGGCCCTGGCCGGTGAGATCGCGGTGCACAAGCGCCAGCAAGGTACATGCTGCCATCTGGATACCGGTGATGGCATCTGCCTGGTAAAACCCCATGACCAGGGGTTCAGAGTCCGGATAACCCCAGAGCGCATCCCAGCCAGCCATCGCCTCGATGGTTGTACCATTGGCCTTGTAATCCCGGTAGGGGCCGATATCACCGTACCCGGACCACGCAATGCTGATGATGTCTGTCTTGATGGCCTTGAGCGAGTCATAGTCCAGGCCAAACTTCCGCATCACCCGGGGTGTATAGTTGTCCATGACAACATCCGCAGTAGCAACGAGTTCGCGCACTATGGCAACTCCCTCCGGCTCGCTGAGGTCAATGGCGATTTCACGCTTGTTGCGGTTGGTGCTGTTGAAATTGCCGCTGCAGTTGTAGGGGTGGGCGTTCGGATTGTGCAATCGGCTTGCCGGTACATTACCCTGCCAGTTACGCCAGACGTCAACCCGTTTGTGACTCTCTACCTTAATCACTTCTGCACCGAGATCGGCGAGCATGGCCGAGGCAAAAGGACCAATCCATGCCTGGGTAAAGTCGATGATGCGCACACCCTCAAGGGGTCGCGTCAGCGGTGCTCGCGATCGGGCACGGCAGGGCAGGGGAGCGCCTTGCCAAGCGCCACCCGGTACTTCCTGCGCTGCTAACGGGGTGGGTGGGGTGATGTTGCCACACCGCGCCGGTTGTCCGGGAAATGCCAGCGAACCCAGTTCGGGGTGGATCAACGTATCGAAGTAATCAATGGCTTTGACGTGTTCGTTGGAGATGACCTGTTTCGGTTCGAGGTAAAGTCCTATCGGCGGCTTTCCCCCTGACAGCATCTTGTTGAAGAGCTGTTCTGCTGGAAAGTCGCCGGTTGCCTCCTGCAGGAAAGCCGAGAGTGCTGCCTCATCGTAACGCTTCTCTGGTGAGTCCAGGTGCACTGGCACCTCCGCCTCGGCGATACCGAGTTGCGCAAGCGTATCCTGGAAGGTCCGCTTGCCGAACAGGTTGGCGGAAATGAATCCATCGCCGATGGGCCACAGGCGCACGCCTGTAGCGGGGCCGCCTTGCCGATATTCAGCCTTGCCAGTGTACTGGGAGCGCAGGAAGGGTGTAATGGTTGTCAGCACATCCTGGGCCGCAGTCTCGATGGTCTCGGCATCCCCTCCGCAGAGCCGCTTGTGCAGCGCTGCCAGGGTAGCGCCAAACGCGCTGGCCCCGGCAATATAGGATACCAGGTGCCCTGGTGCGCGCACCGGCTCCCGATCCGGTTTGCCGTTAATCACGAGGTAGCCCGCCATGGCCTCACACAGAAGATCATCGCCCGGCACGTTTGCCATTGGACTGTCACTGGCGAAGGCAAGGATGCGCTGGACAATGGTGAACTCACCCGGTTCTATACCAACGCTTTCCAGTTCTTCCGGCGACAGGCTGGTGATCAGCACATCTGCCTCACGCGCAAGGCCGCGCACGTCGGCGACAATTCGCTTGTTTGCAGAGAGGAACAGCCAGGTGAGTGAATGCCCCCCTTGCACGGGTTTGAGCTGGCGCAACTCACGGGTGTAATCCGCACACACCACAACCCCGGCACCCCAGCGGGCAAACTCCCGACCACAGAATGCCACGGCAGGGTCGTCGCCAACCTCAAGCACGCGGATGTTCGAGCAGTCCACTTTTTGTCAACCCTCGTCGCGCCGGCGCTGGTCTTTCTCCAGCGCTGCGGCCACACCACCCAGCTGGCGCCGCCCGGCAGACTCGTCAGCGCCGCGAATCGAGCGGGTCATTTCCAGCAGCATGTAATTGGAATGATTGGCCTGCACATTGTTGCGGTACCCCATGGCGTCCTGGGCGGCATTGATCGAATGCTTGAGCATGCGCAGTGTCATGAGATCGTTTTCCGCAAACCTGAGTGCCTGGGCCCTGGCCGCCGCCATCAGTTGGTCGCGTGGCACAACTTCGGTCACCAGACCAAGGTCGAGCGCCTCGTCGGCATAGATGAACCGGTTCTCAAACAGTATCTTTTTGGCATTGCGTACTCCGAGATCCCAGGGGGCGCTCAGGAGTTGCAGGTGGGAGGGCAGAAAGCGGGCATCGTCAGCGCAGATGATCAGGTCCATGCAGGACGCAACCAGGAACCCGCCGAAGATGCAGTAACCCTGTACCACGGCAATTGTCGGCTTCTTCACGTCGCGCCAGCGCAGGGAATTCTCGATGTAGAGATGCCATGACCGGTTCAGTCGTCCAAGGGCACCCTCACCAAAGGGTTTGGTCTCGCGATCTTCAACCTCCTCGGGTGTGCCGAGATCGTGGCCGGCCGAGAAGTGATCCCCTTCAGCCGTGAGTAGAATCACCTTGATCGAGTTGTCGTAGTCCAGCATGGCAAATGCCTCGGTCATCTCGTCGAGCATACGGCGCGACTGCGCATTGCGATAGCGCGGCCGGTTCAACCTGATGGTTGCAATTTCTCCGTCGCGTTCGATGACAATGTGTTTTGGATCCATGGTCTTCTCCCTGGGTGATGCTGCTCAAAGGTCCCCGATACCGCGGGTATTCGCCAGATTTTCTTCAGCCTGTGGCACCGGTGCCACACGGCGCTCGCCCGCCTTGAGGCGCATTCCCTGTGAAGACGCAGTGCCGCCTGGCTTGGTGTGTGCGGCCAGGATGTGGTTGGTGTAGCCCTGCATGTCCTGGGCCATATTGATGTTCAGCTTGGTCATGCGCAGGTTGAAGATGCTGTTGGTTGCGACCCGTGCGGCGTAGGCCATCGCTTCATCAAGGGCCTGGTTGTGGTCGGGGAAAACGCGATTGACGAAACCCAGGTCCTGGGCCTCCCTGGCTGTGATGAATCTTGGTTCGAACAGGATTTCCTTGGCTTTCCTGATACCGACGTCCCAGGGTACGGAAAAGTACTGGAAATTTGAGCCAAGAAATCTCGCATCTTCAGCGGCAAACAGGATGTCCATGGTGGTGGCCAGCATCCAGCCGCCCCAGATGCACTTGCCCTGGATTACGCCGATGGTCGGTTTTGGCAGGTTGCGCCAGCGCAGCCCGTGTTCAATGTACAGATACCAGCTTCGATGGAACTGTCCGCGCGTACCTTCCGGAAACGGCCGGTTTTCGTCATCAGCCTGTTTCTCGGGAGTGCCGATGTCGTGCCCTGCCGAGAAATGATCACCCCTGGCACACAGTACTATGGCGCCGATGCCATCATCGTCGGCAGCATCAGCAAACGCCTGGTCGATTTCTTCGATAGTGATGCGGCCAATCGGATTCCGATAGTGGGGTCGGTTTAGCGTGACCTTGGCCACGCGATCATGTTTTTCGTACTGGATCTCGCTGAAGTCCATTTTTTTCCCTCTCTTCTTTTGGCGCCGGGTGGAGTCGGCATCCTCACAAGATAGAGAACTGTTTTCGAATTGTCATTATCCGTGAACATCAAGTCGCCTGGTGAACCGCTGTTCGGCCCAGCCCCGGACACCCTCGATTACAGGTGAATACGTTCTGCATCGGCACCCTGGAACAGCCGGGCGTCTCCTGTACTAGTCGAGCGCAAGAAGCCCGGGCGTTGGGCGCTTGCCTTCCCGGATCCAGTCCAGCAACTGGTCGAACGCGGCTGCAAATTCCGGTTGTATCAGGCTCGGCCCTTCGACCCTCGGCATGTACTGTTGTACAAACAACTGACCGGTGCCTTTTAGCGCCACCAGTCCTGCGTAGTAGCGGGTTGCCTCAACCGGGGAAAAATCATCAATGAGTTTGTTGACAGCCAGCACCGGTGCAGCTATCTCCCCGGTAGGGGTGTACCACTTGCGGAGGTAGTCACTGGCCCCGGGGTCGTTTTGCACCCGCGTTCACTTACCTGTTTGTTCAGGGGAACGGCATCGGTATCATGACCAGCAAGCACACGGAAAACGCCTGGGGTTATGTCTTGCAGGCGGGCAAAACTGTCGCGGTGACGGCGATGGACATTGACCCCTACGGGGCAAACCCCAGAAGGCTTGTTGTGATACTGGAGGATGGGCGCAGGATCGAAGGTTCAGCACAGATTGTTCGTGAAGTCAGTGTACCGATCGAGGGACATCGCCGCCCCGGCGCCACCGTTATCGTGACTTCAGAGATTGGCCGCATGGTCGGATCGTTAAACGATTGGGATCCCGATGGCAAATACGACAACCTGTCCACGCCAAACCTGAATTGATTGACCAAGTGGGAGCCCGAGCACATGCCAAAATCACAGGAAAAGGTAACGCTAAGCCCGGAAGTCATCGCCAGGCGCATTATGGACCTGATATCCGTCCGTGAGATTGCGCCAGGAGAACGATTGACCGAAGCCTTTGTTGCGACCCGCTTTGGTGTCGGGCGTACCGCCGTCCGTGAAGCACTGCAAATCCTGGCCGCAAGGCGAATCGTTGAGATGGAACCCAACAAGGGTGCACGCATCGTCAGGCTGACTCCATCAGAAGCCCGGGAGGTGATGGATATTCGCGCCGGTTTGTACCGGGTTGCCATGGAGCGATTTGTTGTGCATGCAAGTCCAGAGCAGAAGAAGAGGCTCGCTGAAGATGCGCTGGACCTGGCAAACCGGGAAGCGCAACTGGACAGAAAAGAGTTTATGGGCCTACAGCGACAGTTGAATACGTTTATGGTGGCCGCGACAGAGAGTCATAGGCTCATGGATCTGCTGCTCAGCTATAGCCCCGGCCTGCCAAACTTTTTTGCACCCATGTATCTGCGAACCGATGAAGCCAAGCGTCGAATTGCAGCCGCCTGGTTAAGGTTCGGCAAGGCTGCACAGGCGGGGAACTGGGAATCCGCTTTGAGTGAATTTCTGGCTATGCATCGCGAGGGTGCAGAAGAAGCCCTGAATCTCTACGAGGACCTGTAATCTCTCATAGTCCCGGGGCGTGAGCGGCTTCCCGGGGCTGTCGAAACTTTTTACACCCATCAGAATGGTGACTGTTTGAATACATTTAAATCAATGCGTTACATCATCTGGCGTGGAATTTGCTGCAGATAGGCGGAGATAGTGATGGAGCAGGGTATGAATCATTGCCAGGGGATTATCAGGGGCGTTGCCGCTTTTTGCTTGATCGGTGTTGGCCTGGGCGCACAGGCCAGTCCAATTGCCGTTGCCACTTACCTCTTTAATGGCAACCTGAACGCGGAGGAAGCCGGGGTTGCCGCACTCACGGCCATTGACCCTTTGGGTGCAAACCATTTCCGCACGGAAACGGTGTTTGGCACGCCGAAGACCGTCTACAGGTTCGACGGCAATACCACGCCATCACAACAGGCGGGTCTGGTGCTTGATACCACCGGTCTGCTGGACGGTGACGATAACTACTCTGTGGATATCACCTTCAGGTTTGATGTGAATTCAAGCTCCTGGGAGAACATTTTTGGGGTCTCCAACAGAACCAGTGACAATGCGTTCTACGTGTCCCCGACCGGGCCACTGCAGGTCTATCCATCCAGTCTGGGGCCGGATGCGGTGACGCAAAACGAATGGCACAGGGTCACGCTGACCAACAGTGGCAGCCAGGTCAAAGGTTACCTGGATGGTGTGTTCCAGTTTGATCTGCCGTCAACTGTTATGAACTTCAGTACCTACAGCGTCAACAATCCGAATCGCTTGATTCACTTCTTTGCCGACAATCTCGTCGGTGGTGGACAGGGTGAATTTGCGGATG
This sequence comes from Pseudomonadota bacterium, assembly GCA_047947185.1. Taxonomy (GTDB): domain Bacteria; phylum Pseudomonadota; class Gammaproteobacteria; order Pseudomonadales; family Azotimanducaceae; genus JANQJA01. Next base: position 2,070,143 of record CP170502.1, on the reverse strand, counting down.
GTTCGGTTTCCCTGATTCGACTTTACGACATTACGCTTGATGCCAATGAAGTCGCCGATCTGCCGGCCTCGGTGCCCGGACCAGCCAACCCGTTGCTGTTTCTTGTTGGCCTGACGGTGCTCCTGGGTTCTCGTCTGCGGCACGGTTGAACGCCTCGGCAGCGGGGCTGACGCACAATTCTGCCTGGGTCCGGTAGCGACAGTCACCACCGGTACATGTATCTCTTGACGGCTGGGACTGGGCCAGAGTTCACCTGGTGCGCTGCTGGCACTTGTCCTGACTTGCAGCAGAGCACAGGTCTCCAGTTTGGGTATCCACTGATCCCTGGCAGGTAGCATCAATCGATGGACCGGCTAGAATTCGAACCCCCGACAAAGCTCAATAAACTTTTGCGAGCCGGTCGACAGAGACTTTTTCCTGCGATAGTAGAGGCCAAAAGTCAGCGGAATGCTGGCGAATGCCAGTGTGTCGATCTCAACCAGGGTGTCTGCGACGGGCACCTGCGCCAGCACGCGACTGTCCAGGAAGCTCATACCCTGTCCACCAGCGACCAGGTTAAGGCGCAGTCCCATATCGCTGACTTCCCAGATGGTTCCGAACGAGTCCCTAAGCTTGTCGATGGCTGGCCGCATGTCGGGGTCATCCAGGTGGGAAACGATAAGCGGCACCTCCCTGGCGAGTTTTTCCGGGTCCCGGATCAGGCTTGTATAGTGGGGGTGGTGTTTGCTGATCACCAGTTTTCGTGTGTCAGTAAACAGCGGTAGGGTGTCGAAAATGGGTGGCATCTGCTGCTGGAAAGGTCCAAACCCCAGTTCCCACAGGTCTGAACGGATGGCAGAAATGATCTGCCGGCTTGGCAGCACACTGAGTTTCAGGCGGGTTAAGGGTGAAAACTCACAGAAGCGGGTCACCAGCGTGTTGCCGAACAGCAGGTTAACCGTGCCGCTGATTGCCAGTAGCAACGTCGATAGCGTGCCCTGCTTGATGTTGTTGATGTCAGCAAGGACGTTACGCTCCTCACCCAGTACCACTTCAGCGTATTCCAGCAGCCGCACACCGGCTTCCGTCAGTTTCAGCGGGTTACGTTCCAGCAGGATGCTGTCCAGTTTCTTCTCGAGATTTGAGATGGTCTGGCTGACGGCAGACTGGGTGACAAAAAGTTTGTCGGCGGCACGCTTGAACCCACCTTCCTCGAAGACGGCGCGAAAAACCCTGATCTCGTGCGTTTCAATATGTGCTGGCATCAGCTGGGTCCTTCCTGCAGAGGTACGGTGGAAAACAGTGACGAAACCGACGACATATTTGCCAGATCTGGGAAAGCCAAAGTTTCCGCCGGCAAGATTAACACGATAGCGCAAAGCGTGATGGCGCCGTAGGACCTATCAGTTCGGCTAATGAGGCCATCAAAACGTTTAATTTCACAAGGCTTGTGGTTGTGCGCATACTTTATGCCATCCTGATAACGAATCTACAGAGGTGCACTATGAAATATTCACGCGGCCTGGAGGGTGTCATCGCAGACCAGACGGCGATCAGCGATGTTGAAGGGGACATTGGCAGGCTCAGCTATCGAGGTTATGCCATAGAAGAACTGGTTGCGCTCGACTACGAGGCGGTCATGTGGCTTGTGCTGTTTGGCGAATTGCCTTCTGCCGGGGAACAGGCGCGGCTCACAGACTGGCTTGCCGTTAATGGTGTCCTGGCGCCCACTGACATTGACCTGCTTGGCAAACTGCCAGCCGGTCTGCATCCGATGCGCATGCTCCAGGGGCTGATCCCGCTCCTGGGTGACAACAATTGTCCAGAGTTTCCCGGGCTGAGTGCCGAGGGTGCAGCAGGGCTCAGCATTGTCGCGCGCCTGCCCGCGCTGATTGCAGGCTTCCGGGGACTGTCAACCCGTTCGGTCATGCCCGCATATGATCAGGAGGTCGGCTACCTGCAGAACTTCCTGACCATGTTTACCGGAGCAACACCTTCCGCAGAGCATCTGGACGTTTTCCGGACTGTGCAGATCCTGCAGATGGAGCACAGTTTTAATGCCGGTACCTTCACCGGCCGTGTGGTGGCAAGCACCCTGGCGCCAGTTGCTGCTGTGCTGTCAGCGGCGGTAGGTGCCCTTGCAGGTCCGCTGCATGGCGGTGCGGATGAGGCAGCGCTGAACGATGCCAAACGCGTGGGTTCGCCCGGGGCTGCGGCGGACTTTGTCGACCAGCTTCTGGCCGACAAGGGTAAACTCATGGGGATGGGTCATCGCGAGTATCGTCGTGTCGACCCGCGTGCTGTGATCCTCAAACCGCTGGCCGAACATTTGTGTATAGGTAGGCCGCAACAGCAGGTGTTTGAAACCCTGGTTGCGCTGGAGACCGCGTTCAACGCTGCGATGGCAAAAAAGGGTAAAGAAGTCTGGGCCAATCTCGAGTTTTACAAGGGACCGGTCTACGAGGCCCTGGGGATTCCGTCCGATTACTTTACAGCAACCTTTGCCATGTCGCGGGCAGTCGGCTGGTTGGCGCACTTTGTCGAGAGTCGGGCGGACAACCGGATCATCCGACCCAAAGCTGACTATGTGGGTGCACCTCATCGGCGTGTTGCGCTGAGCTGAACCTTGGCCCGCGCCTCTGGGGGTGATGTATGCCCTCAGGTCAGCCATTCACGGGGGATATTGTCTTCCACCAGTTGAGTGATGCTGATGCTGTTGATGTCATGATCCCGGCCAACCTCAAGGGCGAATTCGGAAACGTCATTGGTGCGGGAGAACACCAGGGCATTAGTGTATTTCTGCTTGATCCAGAGTGAAGTACGCAGGTTGTTGGCTGCGTGGCCTGTGCCCAGAATGATGACCGGTTCGTTTTCGCCGAGGTTTACACGTTCTTCAACGGCACGCCAGACATCGGGGTGGGATATGTCACCCTGCAGGATGTGCCGCTGCTTAAAGGCCCGGGTCCGGCGTTGTTCGTCCACAACCTGAATTCGCCTGTTGACATCCAGATCAATCAGTACCACGGCTTCAATCTGGTCCTCGGCATGCTGTTGTAACTCTTCCAGGATTGTCTGGCCAAACAGGCCAAACCCGGCGAGTACCACTGTGTCCCGGCCGCGCGTTGCTCGGAAATGCTGAAGCAGGGTATCTCGCACCAGACCGGTGGCGGCAAGGTTGTAGGCGTTGAAGCGCGTTGACTGGCGGGCAATGCGGGTGTCCTGGGTGGCCCGCAGGAAGCGCAGGCTGGCACAGTGCACCACAATCCTGTGTTCAAGCCTGGGATACATCCGCAACATTTTGCTGGCGGCTTCAAAGGAGAGGAAATCATCATTGCCCAGCAGGATCACGCGTCTTGCACGGTGGAGCCGCAGTTCCTTGAGCAGGAATTCATGGGTGACATCGCCAACGACAACAGTCACGCCAAAGGATTCAGTGAGTTCCAGTTTGCGGACCGCATCAACCTGGGTATCGACCACAACCACAGGTGTTTTCTGGTCGTCCCGCCGCAGCACGCGAAGGTAACTGGTGGTGAGATCACCCGTGCCAACGATGATAATCTGGTTGCGCATGCGTCGAAGCTGCCAGCGTTGCCTCGACATTGCACTCAGCACCGCTTCAAGCAGTGCGGAGGCCGCGAGCAGCGGTGCGCCAAAATACGCCATCCAGAGCAGGATGCGACCCCACAGTGGGCCGCCCATTGGTACACCAACATCAAGACCACCCACCACAAATAGACCCAGGCTGTAGTAAGCGCGGGTCAGCAGGTCGGCGTTACCCACCCCCGGCCGTTCGCTTAGCGTTACGCCTGATGACAGCCCAATCATGGCAATCAGGAAAAAGACCAGTGCAAGCTTCCAGCGCCAGCCAATTCTGAACTGATTACTTTGGGGGTAGCGCGCCACGTTGGAAACACTGGAGTAAAGAGGCTGCATTATAACGCTTCAGGCCAGCAGATGGTTTCAACCTGACGGCATCCAGCGGTTATTCATTCAGCCTGTACATTGGGTAACTGCAACGACCTGACGACACCCAGCAGGCCAATGCCGGCGAGCAACAGCAGGACATGGACAGTGCCGTAAAGTGTGTCGATGACGCCCAGGCCACCGCCTGCCAGCAGAAACAGGCCAATAACGGTATTGCTGACCGCCGTGTACTGTGCGCGATTCCCCGATGCCGCCATGTCTACCAGATAGGTCTTGCGCGCAACCCGTGCCCCCTGGTGTGCAACGGCCGCGGAGAAGAGTACACAGGCGCTGACAGGCAGGAGTGACAGCCAGCCTTTCCATGTGTAGAGGGCCACGGCTGTCAGCATGACAACCACCGAAATCGCGCCGGCAAAAGCCATGACCCGATTGGAATACTGGTCGGAGAGGCGTCCCCAGATCATGCCGGAAAGTAATCCAGCGGCGCCGTCAGCCAGCATCAGCGTGCCGAGACTGCCTAGGTCGCCTGCACCTGATCGTTGGATCAGGACAACAATATAGGGTATCGAGAAGGCAGTGGAGACCAAGAGCGCTCTCGCAATGACAAAGTCGCGAAACCGTGCGTCATCCCTGAGCAGGGCAAGACTACGGATTGCTTCGGCAAAGGCATTGCCACCACCCTCAGTGGCACCAGCCACTTCCGGTACGGCGCGGTACACGAGCGCAGCCAGGAACCACAGGATGGCAGCCGCCAACAGCAGGACCAGGAAAATGGTTGACCCCTGTTCAAGTCCCTTAAATATCGCAAGGTAAGGTGCGGCGAGCAGGCAGAGGGCCACGGCAAGCGTGACAAGCCCCGCGGCAGATGACGCGCTGCCGCTCAGGCGGCCCCGTCGCGTTTTCGACACGGTTTTGCCCAGCACATCCTTGTACGCGACAGAACAGACACCGCGGCTCAGGCTGAACAGGGAAAGCAGCAGGATAACCAGGACGCCGGCGATGAGTCCGTCAAACAGCAGTACCACCGGCAACATCATGAGCAGGCTCACACCTTGCCCGATGCTGCCCCAGACCCAGAAATACTTGCGCCTGGGTTGTTCACGAATTCTCTGGGCAACAAACAGTTGAGGCAGCAGTGAAAGTGATTCCCGCACGGGTACCAGCATGGCGATAAAGTAGGCGGGCGCGCCTATACTGGACAGCATCCAGGCCAGCACAAGCTTTGGGCTGGAGAGAGCGTCGCCGATCTGGGTGAGGGTGTTGGCAACCAGTTGGCAACTGAAAGCAAGTGGTTGCTCACTGCAGGCGGAATCTGGAATGTCCTTGCAGACCCGTGCGTCCTCGTCATCAGCAAGATAGCCGTAGATCTGCTCTGCCAGGGTGCGAACGGGGGGTCTTAAGGGGTTGTTGATGTCAGCCATAAAATTTCAGGGTGGAGTCCGTCATCCGCCTATTGTCAGGTGGATCAGGTCTGGTGTCCTGGTCAGATCTGTGCGCGGAGCATATCAGATAGCCCCTGGCCAGTGGTGCGGGTTATCGCCTCATTCATGCATTGTGGGAGCCGACCGATAATGGCGCGCCTGATCAACCAACCAGCGAAACAAACCGAGCTGGTGTGGCACGTAGAAAAGGTATTCGGGGTGCCACTGAACGCCTAGGATCTTCTTGCCATCGCTGCTTTCTGCGGCCTGTATCAGGTTGTCCAGATCCCAGCCGACAGCAACCAGTCCACTGCCGATGGACTTTACAGCCTGGTAGTGCAGGCTGTTGATCCGGGTAACCTCACGGTCAAGCACCTGGCTAAGCGTTGATGCCGCAGAAAGCCGGACTGTTTTCCTTGGCAGGATGGTACCCAGATTTGATGTGTGCTGGCGCAGCTTGCGGATGTCACCATGTAGACTGCCGCCCAGCGTGACGTTGATCAACTGGTACCCCCGGCAGATGCCCAGCAGTGGCAGGTGAGCCTCAAGGGCAAAGCGGATGTGGTCCTGCTCCAGTTCGTCCCGCGCCTGGTCGTAGGCATTGGCGGGGTTGGCCTGCTCGCCGTAAAGGGCAGGATCTATGTCGTCGCCACCACTGACAATGACCGCATCAAGATCCTCTTTCGGGTAGTCGTGGCGGGTGCTGATTCGCACCGGCCGGCCGCCGGCCAGATACACAGACAGTCGGATACATTGCCAGGAGGGAGAGTAGCGTTTGCCGTTGCCAGTGACCCCGATAGTGGGCCTGGATGATACCTGCCCGAACCTCGCATTGGCGATCACAGTGGCGCACCTTTCGGTGTGAGAACGGAAACGGCTTCGGATTGCGGCAGGTCAGGGTTTGCGAAAGTGAAGAATTCCCCAGGCCAGATAACCCTTGTCCGCTGCCTGCACCCAGTTCGCCAACCCCTGCAGCATCCTGATGAGATAGTCAGTGCTGATTTCTCCCACCAGTTCTTGCTGGCGCATGGCCAGTTCCTGACCCACACGGTCGTAATGGTTGCGCAGCTGTTCAACCAGCGGCAGATAGCTGATCTCCTCAAAACCCCTGGCAGCAAGTTGATTGCGATACCAGCCGACCGAGGCCAGCGACGCCAGTTCCAGTCGGTCATACACCGGTTGCAGCACCCCCGGGGGGCAGTCGTCAGATTGCATCGGGTCGGTAAAAATGAGCTCGCCGCCGGGTTTGAGCACACGGTCGATTTCATCCATGACCTTCTCGCGCTGGCCACTGTGCAGAAAGGCGTCCTGGGACCACACCAGATCCATGGAAGCGTCCGGATCCGGGATCGACTCAAAGCTGCCATGAGTCACACTGATCTTGTGCTCGAAGCGCTTTTGCTTGTTCAACTTTCTGTTGCGCGCGTTCTGCCTCTCGCTCAGGTTCAGGCAGGTCACGTGGCAGCCGAACGTGCGTGCCAACTCACGAGCGGAGCCACCGTAACCCGCGCCCAGATCAATGGCCCTGGAAGAATTGTTGAGGTTCTTCAATTGCGCAGTCATCAGGGACACGGTCTTGTGGGAAGCCGCGGGAATTGAGATGCCGGGCTCGTCATAGAGCCCGATGTGTATGTCCTCGCCTCCCCAGATCTTTTCATAAAAGCGGTCGGCGTCAGCGCTGTCGTAGTAGGTTTCTGCAACGGATTCAGCCGCGGATCTATTCGGCGACATAACTCTTCTCCGCAATATGAACAAAAAAGTCGGGTTCTGACTCCTGGTAGGTTTCCTGGAAATCCCCATATGTCTTGATTGTCTGGAACCCTGCTTCCTGCAACAGTCGGCGCATGTATTTCTTGCGCAGTGGAAACATGTTGAGGTAATGCTCTGATCCGTCCGGAAAAGAGTAGCGAAACCGCGCCAGCCCCTCGTCCATGTGTGCAGGTTCCGCAGATACCTGGTCACCACAGTAGTAGTACTTGTGTTTGGTAGAGAAACCGCTGTCCAGAATGTGATCGTAGTTACGCTGGTCGATGATCAGGATGCCATCATGCTTGAGTGCAGCGTAGAACTCTGCGAGTGCGCGCCGCCTGTCGTTTTCCTCAAACAGGTGGGTAAATGAATTGCCGAGACAGATGATCGCGTCAAATTTGTGGTGTACATCCCGATTGAGCCAACGCCAGTCAGCGTGGATGGAACGGAGTATCAGGCCGCGATTTCTGGCATTTTCGAAGGCCTTGACCAGCATTTGCGCATTGCCATCCACGCTGGTGACATCAAATCCGGCACTCAGCAGGCGTACGGAATGGAAGCCTGTGCCGGCGGCTATATCCAGCACCTTCTGTTTGTTGCGGGCCTTGAGTTGTTCGATAAAAAAATTGCCTTCACTGGCTGCGCGAGCGTCCCAGTCGATCAGTTCGTCCCAGAGTTCAACAAAGGTTTTGACGTACTCTGATTGATAATGGTCACTTTCGCGTGTTTCCAATGGAAGGCCGCCGAAGTCCTGTGTGGCGGGAATGTCGGCCAGCCCTGGCGTCATTTTGCTCATGATTGATTTACCTTGGTCTCTTTGGTTGATTGTCTGCCGCTATGGCTCCTGGAGAGGGTCCGGTTGTTGTGTGAGATTCAGGGTGATGCTGCTCGTCGCTGATGTTGCGGGTGTCCGGGTCTGGCAACACTTCTGTTGACAGAATGGGCGCTGCCTCGAGATCGTCGGCTTCCATCATTGCCGCGATACGTTGCAGCGTTGCCAGTGTCTGCGTTTGTTCCCAGTCGTCCAGGCGTGCCAGTTCCCGGCGAAATCTGTCTTCCAGGGGAACCGGGGTATCCCGGAGGACAGCAAGACCCGACGTGGTGATGGTTGAAGTCACCGCGCGCCGATCCCGGGTGCCGCGTTCACGGCGGATTAGTCCCTGATGTTCCAGGCGGGCGAGTATGCCGGTAACGGTGGGTTGGCTCAGGCTTATCTCCCGTGCCAGCGCCGTGACTGTCACTGGACCCAATCGCGCAATGGCGCCCAATGCCAGCAGTTGGGGGCCGGTGACACCATAGTCCCGGACCAGTTTCCTGGAATTGATGTCAATGGCGCGTACCAGCCGCCGAATGGCAGCGAGGATGTCGTCAGCGTTATCTCTCTCAGACATGGCTCGGAAGTATATAGTGTTCAATACAAAAAAATAAGGAGAAATGCTCATGAGGATGATCTATGGGCATTATTTTTCTGAAAATACATTCAATACAATACAAATTGGTGCCCGCAACAGCGGTTGCTGCGAAAATGATTTGTACGGGACAGCGGAGGAGATTCCAGCTCGGAGACCGGCGCTGCTGTTTCAGGCGGGGGCCGAATCTCCACCGGGTGCGATCCTGGCCCTGAGATTATCGAGATCCTCATGCCAGCTTGGTGCTTCCAGCGTGACAACCTTTTCGTAATAGTCCGCGCACTCAGCGGACAGCCTGTCGAGCAGTTCCGGATCAGCGGCAAGCTGTTCCACCACACACCAGATATTCCAGCTATCTGCCAGTGACCAGTCAGCCTGCTCAATCTCGCAGTTGGGGATACGGTAGTGAAATGTTGGTCTTGCGTTGATGCGTGAGTCCTTCAGGGGTTCCACGGCAGAAGCGTCGATGTGTTTAATTAGCGGCGTCAGGTCAAGCGCCCGGTTTCTTGTTGGATTGAACTCCAGGTAGTCCAGCATGACCTGCGCCATTGTCGGGTTTTCGTAACGGCAGACCCTGGCGAGATACGGTTGTGGGTACAAATTGATGTAGGGGGTCACACGCCGCATCAGGTCAACCTTGTGTGCCTTCATCAGCCATGCCTGGGAGATACAAAACGCCTTCAGGTAGCGCGTTAGGGTGGCGGGTGTGAGATCTGGTATGTCCGGGTTAATATGGACGCCAAAAGCGTAGAGTAATGCTTCTTCGGTACCCAGGGCGCCCGCCTCGCGCAGGGCAGGCACGGCTGCATCCAGGGTCTCCAACTCATCCAGTGCAACCGGCGGGCAAACGACCTCCATGGGGACAATCTGGCCGGCAAGGCGGGTTATCCACGCCATCAGCCTGTCCCGGTCGTCCGCGTCACTGGCTGGATCCTGTTCCCTCTCCTCTGCCCGCTGACGCGCGGTGGTCTTGGCAAACTGCCAGTCCAGTTCTATCTGGAAATCACCGAGACGAGTCTTGACCGTACACTCAGCTTCAGTCTCGGGTTGCACCTCACCATCGAGCGCATTGGCCAGTACATCCGCTGCCGTCTCCAGGTCCAGGCCGGCGAATTCGAGTTCAAATCCAACCCGGCGGCATTTGCCGTCGGCTTTGGTCTGCACAGGCGGGAAAAAAAACTGTTTTGCCATCAAATCCTCACACAGAAATTGGACTGTGTTTTTCAGCTTAGGACATCAGCCCAGGTAAAGGCCAGCGCCGGGCCTGTGCTGCGTTGGAGCCTGGCGACGGGTCAGATCAGTGTGGCCTCATCAGCGAGAAGAATCTCAACAATCCTGTCCTGGATACTGATCCATTTGGAGAAGGGATAGATGCGTGTATTGATCATCATGGACAATGCGATACGCTGTTCCGGCAGGACTACAAGCCAGGACATGGCACCCTTGCCGACACCGCCGTGGTTGGCGTTGAACAACCCATCTCCTTCCGCGAGGTCTTCGCGAACCCGCCAGTTGAGTGCGTAACCCTGTTCATTGGGGCTGCCGTCTGCCAGCGTCTGCACCTTCCAGAAGTCGCGACGGGTTTCACCGCTGATAAATGCCTCGTCGAGCCAGGCGGCGCCCAGCATGGCGAGGTCACGCGGCCTTGCCATCAGGCCGCCACCAGCCAGGCGGTGGCTTACGTTGGTGTCGAACGTATCCCGATATTGCCCGTTCGCCAGCATGTAGAAATGTGCGCGTTCCGGATGCGGGTTGTCCGCAAGTGGGGTTTCAATGCCAAGCGGTGTTTTGACCTCACGCTGCAGCAGCGTCAGAAAAGGATCACCGGCCGCTTCCTGCAGGACAACCGATTCAAGCACAACATCATAGGATGAGTAATGGAAGCGGGTACCGGGCTCGAACAGCAGGGTTGAACCGTCAAAATAATCGAGACCCTCTCTCACATCTGCATGTGCTTTGCGCGGCCAGCTTGCCCGGTAGAGGCCAACGAGATCCCTATTGTCGGCATAACCAACAATACCCGCGGTGTGCGAGGCCAGTTGCCGGAGTGTAAGTTGGTGCCAGGCATCGTTTGGCAGACGCCCGGTATAGTTCGAGATGGGTGTATCGAGATCAACCAGTCCCCGGTCTACCAGGCGTGCCAGCACCGTACCGGTTACTGCTTTTGAAGTGGAACCGATTCGGAAAACGGTATCAGGGGTGGCGGGTATACGCCGGTTGATATCAGCCCAGCCGACGCTGCCCGCCCAAACCAGTTCGCCATCCTGACTGACGGCCACGGATAATGCAGGTACTCCCAGTGTCTGTCGATGTTCGGAGACAAGTGCCTGTAACCTCCGGGCCCTGGACGCGAAACGGCTGTCGACCGGCCCCTCCGCATAGGGTGCCTCCGCCGGAAGGTCGCGCCAACCGAACGGGACAAGCTGCGGATTGTCCTCGGCAAACAGGACATAGAACGGCGCTGCAAACCAGGCCAGAGCGACAAGCAGGGCACCTGCAAGTGCCAGTTTCACCGGCATTCTCACGGCAGTCCTTCAGGAAGTGAGTATTGTTGTTCGGGCAAAGAGTTTAGACGAAGCTGTCTGCATGCGGCAAACGATGAGGTGGAGAGGGGGGCGTCCGGATTCAGGCCATGGCCCGTGGCATAACCCTGGGGCAGAAACGACAGAGGCGGCGCAATGCGCCGCCTCTGGTAACCCGCCTGCTCCTTTTCTAATAGGTACAGGAGAAGGCGCGCTCGACAAGTCCACCGGCTGGTGACGTCACCGAGATTGTTACAGTCCCGCTTCGTGGCGAGGGTGGGCTGTCTCTTGGAGACAGGCTAACGAGACGTGTTGTAAATCCGACCCCGCTGGTGTTAGGCACAGTGCCACTGCCCCCGCTGTCCACATTACAGGACACAGGGCTGTTGATGGAGTAGGAAGTACCCAGCGGCATGAATCCGCTGAACGCATCCGAGATGTCAACCAGGACTCCACCGGAACCGGAACGCAATGAGACAAACTCACCGATACCCGGTGCAACTTCGGCATCACCGTGACCAATCGAGAAGTCATCACCCGGGTTGTAGGTAGTGAGCCGGTCATTGCTGACTACCTGCACATCAGTGTCGAACTGCCCCGGCGTAACTTCTGTTGCTCGCAGGTCAACAGAGCTGATGTATTCACCAGTGCTTGCATCACGCAGTCCAATTCGGGCAAAACTGCCAGCCGACAGGATCGTAATGGAGCGGCGCACATTAACCAGCGTGCGGGTGCAGTATTGATCAGCCAAAGTACAGGGATCGCTAGTGTTGTTACATGACAGTGAGGGGTCGGTACGGTCGCTGACCGCTTTGGGGCACAGGGTGCCGTTGTAGATCCCGTTACCCAGATCAAAGGCACCGTCAGTGTCGAAGTCGACGAGGATGTCCTCGTCACCACCGCGCTGATAACAGAGATTGGGTGTGCCGACGCCGGACAAGGGTGCTTCAGGACCATAACAGGTTGGATCAGCCATGCTCTTTGCGCCCACTGTGCCTGGATTGCCGTAGACGCCGTCTTCATTGACGTCCAGGAATGCTTCGGGCAAATCAATGAACGGTTCACCCAGGTCGTACTGACCGTTACCGTTGGAATCGATGAAACTCTCTTCACCCTGGGCAAACGCCAGCACCGTTGAGCGGCTGCCGTAGATTTGACCCATACCGCCATTGTAGCCAGCCGCGGAGGTTGTGGGTGCCCTCGATGACGCAAGGCAGGGCACGCTACTGACACCCCTGAATGGCGCGGTTGCGATACCAGGCTCGGAGATTGTACGAGCCGTGGTTCCGTCGGCGTCTTCATCCAGCCACGCTCTTGTATAGGTGATCTTGAGTGCCGCAGTATCCACGCAGGTTGCAGAGCCCCCCACACAGGTGATGCCTGATGCGTCCGAATCCACCGTGTAGTCTGTGTTCAGGGCAAGGGCCACGTCTGCATTGGTCTCTACGCGATCAATACGGCTCACCCGGTACTGGGTATCCCCGTCTGAGCCACTGATGGTCACGGCTTCCTCGTAAATGATCTCAGCGGGACACTGGTCTACACCAAGCTGGCGAACGTCCCCCACCAGCGGACGGCGGGGATCGGTGCCCGTCCAGTCAACTGAACAGCTACCCACCGCGTTGGTTGTACAGTTGGAGGCCACGGTGCCATATTCCGTCCTGAACTGAATCTGGGTGTTGGGTACCGGGTTGTTGAAGGCGTCGGACATGCGCACGGTGATGGAGGTGGTTTCACCCACCCGATCCTCTGCCTCGACGTTCAGGACTGTCGCCGCGATGGTCATGCTGTTCTGGTCGGCCACGCCGGTATTGATCGAAAGCTGATCCGACAGGGTCACCAGTGGCGTCACGCTACCCGTCAGTGGGTCAACGGCGTCCAGGCTGGCCCGGACGCGAACGGTTGTTGCAATGAAGCCGGCCTGGACAACCGCAGTTACCTTGCCGTCTGCATCGGTCAGGCCGGTTGTATTCTGAAGTTCAGTGCCACCCAGGGTTGTTGTCAGTTCAAAGCTGACTGTTTCATCCCTTACCGGGTTGCCTTGTACATCCACGACCTGGAAGACCACGCGAGCGGTCTGGTTGCCGCCTGAATCCCTGATGGAAATGTTTGTGATCTCCTCGTTCGCTGGCGAGAGCACCGAATCAAAAATAATTGAGCCCACTTCCGGCGGCAGGACGTTAATAGTGCCGATTGCGGTCAAACCCGTGGAACTCTCTGCGGCCGTAATGACATCGGGACCTTCACAACCCTGTGCCTGGTAGGTTGCAGTAACAGCGCCGCTCACATTGGATGTGACCTGCTGGCTGATGGAGGCCAGTGCAACAGGTGGCGTGCCGGTACCAAGCTGGCCGGCACAGGCGGAATCGAAGCTGACTTCAATGCCCGGTACGGGCGCACCGCTGGCGTCCAGGACAACCAGGCGTACCTGGGAGGTACCGCCTGCAGACAGCGGGGACACGGTGACGTCGAGGCTGCCCGCTGTAAACACGGCGGCACCCGAACAATCCAGTGGGTTGATGCCACCGCTGCAGGTACCAATCTGAAGCCCGTCAATACCCACGTCAAACTGAATGGTTTCTACCGTGTCACCCACGGTAACCGACACGGTACCATTGCCCGCGGGCGCAGCGCCGGCCTCCAGGATGAGTTCAACTCGACCATCTGACCCGGTCGTTGTGGTTACCGTGGATGACGGTGTACCAGAAGCCTGCCGCAGTGTACCCAGGCTTGTATTGGCTATCACGGCGCGACCCGACAGTTGAACACCGTTGGTGTTTTCCACCAGTACGCTGATGGTGGCGGAGTCAGATGCCGTAATAATGTTGGTGGAATTGCCAGGCGTCGCGTCTGTCAGTGTCAGCGTGACATTCAACTGGCTGTCCCCGCCATCACCGGCCGTGGTGAAGGTTTGTGTTGCCCGACCAAAACTGGCGCCATCGATGGTGATGGTTGCGCTGGCGGTACTTGCCCCGGGTGCTGAACCCGCTGACAGTGAGGCTGTTGCAACGCCACTGGCGTCGGTCAGGGCCAGCCTTGTCACGGGCAGGAGATCTCCGAGCCCTGTGGCAAACTGAACGACCACATTGGGCACTGGTTGGCCGGTTGCATCAGTGACAGTTGCCACCAGCGTACCGGGGCTGTCTGCGCTGATCAGGTCTTCAGACGTCGCCCGGTCGCCATCGGTGTCCAGCACCAGGGCGATACTCAGGTTGCTTGTTCCCACACCGGGGAACGGACCATCGCCCGCTGAATTGAACGTCAGCGTATTGTCGGGCAGGGTACTGACGCTGGTGCCGGCAACCGAGGTAGAGGCCGTGATGTTGCCGAAACCGGCAACAGTACCAGGCAGAAGTGTTGTGGTGGCCACACCGCTCACGTTGGTGATGTCAATTGTAGAGGACAGCAGACCAGCGTCAGCGCCGCCCTGACCCTGACGGGAGAAGGTAACAATGGCGCCAGGAACAGGATTGTTGCGACTGTCGAGCACAGTTGCGGTGACGACAACCGGCGCACTGTTGGAAACATCTGTGCTCTGGGTGCCAGAGGGAATCGATAGCGTGACGGACGCCCTGCTGTCACCTTCTGTCACATAGGCCACCGGGTCCACCGGGACTGATGTGTTCTGGGCAATGACGGTTGCATTCAGGCTGGCTGAACCTGGCACCGTTCCGGCCAACAGGGTCACGCTCGCCGTACCGGCTGCGTTGGTAAAGACTGACCCGGAAGCAGGGACAAAGCTACCGCGGTTGGTAGAGAAGACCACCAGTGCATTGGGGACCGGTGCACCGGTCTGGTCCAGCACCGTCACAGCGGCCGTACCCTCGTTACCGCGGGAAACCACGGCGGACGAATCCGGTGTTGTCAGGGAGAGTACCGCGGTAAAGGCGGCAGAACCCACGCCACCGCTCTGCCCATCTGTCTGGAATCCAATACTGTTACCCTGCACGGTGACTGTGTTCACCAGGGAACTTGCTGTCAGCGTGCCTGCACCGGGCACGCTACCAGCGCCGAGTGTGACGGTGGCAACGCCGGCTGCATCCGTCAGCGCGGTACCGTTGGTGGGGGAAAGTGCGCCTATGCCCCCGGTGATGGTAAAGGTCACTACCTGACCGGGCACAGCAGCACCAGCTGCATCGACCAGGGTGGCCCGTGCGGTCAGCGTGGTACTGCCATTAACCGTATTGGCTGCCGCGCCCGTTGCATCAAACAATCCAACCGTAAGCCGGGGCTCTGTGGTACCACCAGCACCGGCCCCCTGGCCGTCGGACGACAGGCCAAGGCTGTTGCTGCTGATGGTTGCTGTATCCACGGTTGCAGAGGCTGAAACCACGCCCGCGCCGGCCGTTGTGCCCGCTCCAAGCGTCACAGTGGCCACGCCCGTGGCGTTGGTCAGGGCAGTGCCGCTCGCCGGAAAAATCTCACCGATAGTTGTCGAAAAAGACACGACCGTATTGGCCAGTGGATTACCGCTGCCATCCAGCAGGGTTCCCTCCACAGTGAGTACGTTGGTGCCCGTCACGCTATTGGTGGCCGTGCCCGTGGCGTCAAGGAGAGTGATTGTCAGGGTGGGTGTTGTGGTTGAACCACCTGATCCTGTGCCTGACCCAGTACCCCCAACAGTCCCGGTGCCTGAACCACCACCGCCACACGCTGTGACCAGCAGGCTGCCCAGCAGCACCATGGTTGCAGATATCTCTCGTCTCATTCCTATCTCCTTGACATACCCACCCAGAGCCCGGGTTTATCCGGAAACCTTAAAAGAAGCGTCAAAAAATATCAATAAAAATCATGCCGTTAACTAAATTAGTTATCACTCCACGTGAACAGTTATTGATAACATTTCAACCGCTGAACCATTTTCCTACATCGCGAGCCATCTGCCTTGGCTTTTCTGATCGACGGCAGGTGAATGTTTTGCGCGGTCTGCCCTGCTGGCAATCGGGTTGGGTGTCGCCAGGAACCGGTTTTGTAATCAACGACAGGGCGCAGTGGCCGCCCCAAAAATGGGCAAGACTGCTGGTAGTGGCAGTGCTTGATAGGAAGTGGTGTCCCGCACGCCTGACTGCATCGTTTGTGGAATGGCGCCCCGGGATGGAATCGAACCATCGACCCTCCGCTTAGGAGGCGGATGCTCTATCCACTGAGCTACCGGGGCGTCGCGGCGCATTCTAGCAAATGAAACCGGTCAGGGCATATTTGCTGTCGAAACTGCTATATTCCCGAGAAAGCAACAAAAAGCACCCTGCGTGAACCCACTCGATCTTGGCATTATTGTCCTCTACATCATCGTGATTGTGGTGGTTGGCCTGTTGGTCAGCCGGCGCGTGCACGATGCACGCGATTTTTTCCTGGCCGGGCGTTCGCTCACCTGGTGGGTGATTGGGCTTTCGATTATCGGCACAAATATCGGTGCCAATGACTATGTTGGGGCCTCCGGCGGTGCCTACAAGGTTGGTATTGCCCAGGCCAACTTCGAGTGGATCGGAGCGATTCCCGCAATGATCCTTGCGGCTTTTGTATTTATCCCGCTGTACTGGCGCGCCGGCGTCTATTCAATCCCGGAGTACCTGGGTTTGCGTTACAACCAGGCGGTGCGCGTGATGGCAGCAGGAATCTCCAGCGTGTTCTCGATTTTTGCGATGAGCGTGGCCCTCTGGGCAATTGCGCTGACGCTGCAGACCTACCTTGGCTGGCCAATCTGGGTGGGTATTCTGGTCACGGGTGTGGTCGTGGGTTTGTACAGCGTCTCTGGTGGTCTTGCTGCTGTCGCCTTCACCGATAGCCTGCAGGTGATCATCATGTTTATTGGTGGCTCGGCCGTCATGTACCTGGGTATCAGCAACGCCGGCGGGCTGGCAGCATTTGCCGACAAACTGACCACCCAGAGCCCGGATCACATGAAAGCCTACCTGCCTTCGGATCACGGTGAGTTTCCCTGGCCGGGAGTCATCCTTGGACTGGGACTGGTGCTGTCGCCGGCCTACTGGTGTGGCGGACAGGCCATTCTCCAGCGCACACTGGGTGCGCGGAGCCAGTGGGACGCCAGTGCCGCCATGATGTTTGCCGCCTTTGCGAAAACGTTGGTACCGCTGCTGATTGTTTTCCCGGGTATGCTGGCGCTGGTGATGCAAGCCCAGATTGAGTATCCGGATATGGCGTTGCCCTGGGTCGTAAAGAACGTGCTGCCCCCGGGGCTCTCCGGCCTCATGTTTATCGCGATGATTGCGGCGCTGCAGTCGTCACTGGACTCCAGCCTGAACTCAACCTCACTCATGATCACCCGTGACATCCGCGGTGTGCTGTTCAGGCATGCAGACCGCTCCCATGATCTTGTCATCGGACGAATCAGTACGCTGGTGTTGCTTGTTCTCGCCATGGTGTTTGCACCACGTATTGGCGACTTTGGCGGTATCTACTTTTTTATCCAGACCTTGCTCTCGCTGTTCCAGGGTCCAATGCTTGCATTGCTGGTGCTGGGTGCGTTTACCACGCGGGTGACGCCCATGGCCGGTGTGCTGACCATTGTCACAGGGGTGCTGACTGCCGCGCTGCTGATGTGGGGAGACATGAACATGTTATACGTTGCGTTCTTTACCTTCCTTTACTCCATCGGCTGTTTGCTGTTAACAAGCCTGTTTACACCGCGCAAACCGGCGGCGGAGATAGATCACCTGGTATATCGTTATGGTCGTTGAAACAGGGCTACCCCTCTGGTGGGCAACTGCTATTACCTTCGGGCTGTTTTTCCTGATTGCCCTCGGAACCTGGCTGTTGCCGCGTGATAAGGTGCTGGCGGATGCGCCGGACAAGTCCACCTGGCGTGACATCAGGATCTGGGCGAGCTGCCTGATCGTATTGCAACTTTCCATATACTGGGTATTCAGTTAGTCAGCGGCAAACAGGGAAATCCAAGGTGAATACAGGTAAATCAGAGTCAACCTTTGCCCGTGTACTGGCAAGGCGCGAGGTACTTGCGCTGTCGTTTGGCGCCATGATCGGGTGGAGCTGGGTGCTGCTCACCGGTGAATGGGTGGAGCGTGCGGGTGTTGGTGGTGCGGTGCTGGCTTTCGTGATTGGCGGCATTGCCGTCATTTTTATCAGCCTCACCTATGCTGAACTGGCTTCGGCCATGCCCCAGGCGGGAGGTGAACATGTCTATACGCATCGTGCGTTTGGGCGCATGGCATCCTTCGTGTGTACCTGGGCGCTGGTGATGGCTTATGTGGCCGTGCCCGTGTTTGAATCGGTCGCCCTGCCCACCGCGCTGCAGTATCTGTTTCCCGGACTTGCTGCCGGGTACCTCTGGGAAGTAGCCGGTTCCCCCGTCCACGCATCGCTGGTAGCAATCGGCATACTGGGGGCGCTTGTCATGAGTGCAGTCAATTACGTCGGCATACGTTTTGCGGCGGTGGTCCAGTCAATTTTCACGCTGATGTTTTTCCTGATTGGGCTCAGTTTCCTTGGCGGTACGGCCATTCACGGCGACGCGACCAACACTGGCCCACTGTTTACTGCTGGCGCCGCGGGCATGATGAGTGTACTGATCATGGTGCCGGCGCTGCTGGTCGGGTTTGATGTGATACCACAGTCAGCAGAGGAGATTGCTGTACCCTTTGAGCAGATCGGCAAACTGCTGGTGGTTTCTGTGGTGATGGCGGTCCTGTGGTACATCTTCATCACCGTGGCGGTGGCCTTTGCGCTGGACCAGTCGGCTCGCAAGGCGGCGACGATTGCCACAGCCGATGCCAATGCCGCTGTCTGGGGCAGCAGCCTGGCTGGCAAGATCATGTTGATTGGCGGCATAGGTGGTCTGCTCACCAGCTGGAATGCATTTATCCTGGGTGGGAGTCGGGTCATTTATGCCCTGGCGCGTTCCGGCATGTTGCCGTCTGCGTTTGCACGACTGCACCCCCGGTACAATACGCCATATCTCGCGATTATCCTGATTGCGGTGCTTTCCTGCATTGCACCGTTTTTTGGCCGAACGATCCTGGTGTGGATTATAGACGCCGGCAGTTTTGCTGTGGTGATTGCTTACGGGATGGTGGCCCTGGCGTTTATCAGGCTCCGCATCACCGAACCGGACATGCCGCGACCCTTTCGGGTTCGCTACGGGATGACGGTTGGCGTGCTGGCGGCGCTGATGTCGCTGGGTCTTTTTGTCATCTATCTGCCCGGCAGTCCTTCGGCGCTTATCTGGCCCTATGAATGGGTGATGGTACTGGGTTGGGCGCTCCTTGGTGCGGTATTCTATTGGCTTGCCAGGCGTGAATCAGGAGCGACCAGCGATGGACATTAGGGAAATTTTGAAATCGAGCAAAACAATTGCCATAGTGGGGATGTCTGACAACCCGACAAAGGCGAGCAATGAAGTTGCACAATATCTCATGCCCTACTACATCATTATCCCGGTGAATCCGAATCATCGGGAGATACTGGGTCAGACCTGCTACCCGGATCTTGAATCGATTCCTGTACCGGTCGACATAGTGGATGTGTTTCAGCGCAGTGAAAACGTCCTGCCATTTGTTGCGCCATCTATTGCGATTGGGGCTCGGTGCTTCTGGATGCAACTGGGTATCAGTAACCAGGAGGCTGCGAGTCGCCTGGAGGAGGCCGATGTATTTGTGGTGCAGGATAAGTGCACCAAGATTGAACACATGCGCTATTGCTGAGACTGTGGGCTATCCGGCGGCGTCGTTAGTCTTGCTGCTCGCGCCGATAAGCCACTCGGTTGCATCTTTCACTGTGCGAAAGGCCGCGTACTGCTCGGCGGCACCCTCCATATCTGCGTAGGCGCTGGACAGCCGCGCAAAACCAAACTGCAGATCGCCGGAGGCAACAACGGCAATCCGCGTTTCGGGGATTCCTGCGGCATACCTGGCAGCAATTGCCATGAACTTCCTGACTGTGTCCGGCTGAAGGTTGGTCATGTCGGCTTCTCTCATGTCCCACATCACGCGCAGGTAGCCGTCGCCGGATTCGTAGCGCCGCTTGACCGTTGCAATCATTTCTTCGAGTTCGCCAGCACCTTGCAGCTTGTGGCAGGTAATGGAGGTTTTTGGGTCGTAAGTTGTAATTACTGGCACGCAATCGTGGTCCGTCACGAATATGGCGCTATAATAGCATTTTGACAGCAACTTTTTGCGGTCTGACCAGGAAAATTCTGGTGGCGGTTGTGTAGCAAAAGTCTGTTTCGACAGTCTATAGTCTGAGATTCCAGAAACGGCCTATTAACAATGCAAGACACAAAACCCCTGTTACTCGAAACCAGTTTCCCGCCTGTGCAGCGCGCACGACTTGATACGCTTCAGGTCAACCTGGGATATCTGTGCAACCTGAGCTGCACCCACTGTCACGTAAATGCCGGCCCAACCCGGACCGAGCTGATGGACCGGGACACTATCGACCTGGTGCTGTCGTTCCTGGAAAAGCAGCAGATCGGCGTGCTCGACCTCACCGGTGGTTCGCCGGAAATGAACCCACACTTCGTTGACCTGGTGGAGGCGGCCACCGCCATGGGCGTGACCGTCATGGACCGGTGTAATCCCACCATTCTGGTTGAGCCAGGCTATGAATACCTGCCGGCTTTTTTTGCCGCGCAACGTGTTGTTGTGGTTGCCTCCATGCCCTGTTACCAGGAGCAGAATGTTGACAGGCAGCGCGGCAAAGGTGTGTACCGAGACAGTATTGCCGGCCTGAAACTGCTCAACGCCGTTGGCTACGGGCAGCAGGGCACAGACCTGCTGCTGAACCTGGTATATAACCCGGATGAACCCATATTACCGCCCTCCCAGCAGGGCTTGCAGGCGGATTACAAGCGCGAACTGCTGCAGGATCACGGTCTGGTGTTTAATGAGCTCTTTGCCCTGGCCAATATGCCCATTTCCCGGTTTGGGGCCCGTCTGCTGGCGAAAAACCAGTTTGTTGACTACATGAAACTGCTGCGCGATTCATTCAGCGAGGTCAACCTCAACACCGTCATGTGCCGCAGCCTGATCAGCGTGGACTACCAGGGATACGTTTACGATTGTGACTTCAACCAGATGCTGGCAATGCCGCTGGCCTCGGACAAGCCAAAAACTCATCTCCGCGATCTGCTGGAGGTGGACCTGGAGGGGCGTGCGGTGACGGTTGGTGAACACTGCTACGGCTGCACGGCGGGCCAGGGAAGCAGTTGTGGTGGCGCCCTGTCTGCCTAGCGGGAGTCTCGTGATATCCATCATTATCCCCGTGTTGAATGAGGCAGGGCCTGGCCAGGCAGGGCCGCAACAGGCAGCGCGTGGCGAATCCGAATCCATCACTGACGTCTTGTCCCGCTTGCCAGCATCTGTTGAGACAATTGTTGTCGATGGCGGGAGTACTGATGACACGCGGGAACTGGTCAGGGCGACAGGTATGCGCCTAGTGACTGCACAGCGGGGCCGGGCCAACCAGATGAATGCCGGCGCCGCCCTGGCCAGTGGGGAGGTCCTCCTCTTCCTGCATGCCGATACCCGCTTGCCTGACAATTTTCTGGCAGCACTCGCGGAATTTGAGCGTTCGCCCCGGGCCTGGGGCCGATTTGATGTCAGGTTGTCCGGCTCACACCCGATGTTCAGGGTAATTGAGCGGATGATGAACTGGCGTTCGCGCCTGACGGGGATCTGCACCGGGGATCAGGCAATTTTTGTCAGGCGCTCCAGCTTTGTCACACTCGGTGGATTTGCCCCTATACCGCTCATGGAAGACATTGAAATCTCCCGCCGACTCTTGCGCATATCCCGTCCCTTCTGTGTGCACGCGGCGGTGACAACCAGTAGTCGCCGCTGGGAACGCCGGGGTATCCTGAAAACAATCCTGCTGATGTGGCGCCTGCGACTGGCCTACTTTCTTGGCGCCCGGCCGGAACAACTCGCGCGGCGTTATTATGGCTGAGGACGACAGGGCGGGCGCTTATTCATACCCCCATGCGCGCATTCAGGTCTTTTGTCGTGCACCGGTTGCCGGCCTGGCCAAGACCCGGCTGATTCCCATGCTGGGAGAATCCGGGGCAGCAGCCCTGCATGAGGAACTGGCCGCGGCGCGAATCCGCATGAGCGTTGGATCAGGCCTGGCACCGGTTGAACTCTGGTGTGAACCGTCGCCCGATCATCCGTTTTTTGCGCGCTTCGGGGCCCAGGTATCCCTGCATACACAGGTAGGCGCGGACCTGGGCGCAAGGATGGCCGCTGCGCTGGAAGCCGGGTTGGTCCAGGCGTGGCCCGGCCAGGCCTGTGCCGTGTTGATCGGCACGGATTGCCCATCGCTGGATGCGGCCTATCTGGCACAGGCGCTCGAGATGCTCAAAGACCATGACGCCGTGATTGGCCCCGCGGAGGATGGTGGTTATGGCCTGATTGGCCTAAGGCGTCCGGTGCCACATGCGTTCAGGCACATCGCCTGGGGTTCGGACCGGGTAGCGGCCGAAACTTGTCGCGTCTTCAACCGGGAGCGGTTGCGCTTTGCACTGTTACCGCTGTTGTGGGATGTGGATCGGCCAGAGGATGTTGAGCGCTACCGCCGGTTAATGCGGGTTCAGGCAGGGGGCGCCAACTGAATATTCGATACATCCGGTACACGTGGTGGTGGTGCGGGTTTCCGGTCTTTTTCATCCAGCAGGTCAGCCCCGGCGGCTGCAATGGAAAGCGCGGATGTGTCGGGGTTTAACAGCACCTTCTTTTCCTGCAGGGTTTCCAGCACCGCACCGGGTTCGTCCAGGCCAAAGTCCGGCGCCTCAACTTTTGGCACCGGCCGCTCCACTGGTTCAACCAGGGGAGAGCCGTCATTCTCGCTGACGCTGAGTCCGCTCAGGTCAAGGTGCACTTCCGGCTGTTGCCGGGGAGGCGCCAGCGGCAGATCATTGTTGTCTGCAAGGCTGAGGCTGGAGATGTTAACTGCGGGTGGGGGTGGCGCCGGCTTGGGTTCTACCAGGTAACCCTCGTTGGGTGCCAGCGTCAGTCCACCAGTCTCGGTGGTTGCTGGCGCTTTCGCAGCCAGTGGTGCCTCAGACTTGATCGCCTTGATCTTGACGTCAGCGCCTACTTTTTTCAGAGCACTGCCGTACTTGAGCGCTTCCTGTTTATCGTTGGTGCGCTTCAGGACAACCTGCTTGCCGGAAAAGAGTGTGGCCATCTTCTCAACGTCAGCCTTGAGCATTTTGGCCATGTGGGCTTTTACGGATATCTTCTGGAAGCCCTCAACAATTTCACCGCTGAACACGATGGCGTAGATCACTGAACTCATTGGTCGTAACCTTGCTGTGTCGCTGAGAATATAATGGAATCAGTTTCCAAATTACAGGCAATAAAACCTTGACCGGTTTCACACTTCGGTACTCTGGCTGATGCCGCTCGCCCCCAGCCGTATGTTTCTCGCGTCCAGGTTCGTCTGGGGGCTGCTGTTTTCAATGATGGCGACCGTGTCGATGATCTACCAGGTCGAGATTGCCGGGCTGGACGCCCTGGAGCTTGTCCTGGTGGGTACGGCGCTTGAGGTCAGCGCATTCCTGTTTGAGATACCCACCGGTATTGTCGCTGACCACTATTCGCGCCGCCTGTCGGTGGTGATCGGCTTTTTTGTCACCGGTCTCTCGTTTGTGCTGGCTGCGTCCTTCCCCCGGTTCGAGGTGATTGCGCTTGCCGCGTTTATCTGGGGGATTGGCTGGACTTTTATCAGCGGGGCGCATGAAGCCTGGCTGGCCGATGAAACGGGTGAGGCCGCAGCCGCCAGGCTCTACCTGGCAGGACAGCGGCTGGTTTCCTACGGCAGCTTCATTGGCATTGCTGTTGCCGTGTTGCTGGGCAGTGTAGCGATTGTCTATCCCTACCTGCTTGCGGGTTACTTCTTTATCGCCTGGGCTGTGTTTGCCTGGTTCGGGATGGTTGAAACGCGGCTGCCGGTAGGTGACGAGCCTGACCTGTCCCAACTTCGCCAGATGGGGCGTATCGCCAGTGATGGTTTCAACACCATCAGGCAGTCTCCGACCCTGGTCCTCCTGGTACTGGTGGGTGTGGTGGTCGGTACCTTCAGTGAGGGTTACGACCGGTTGTCCACGGCCCACCTGCTTCGCAACTTCGAATTCCCGCGGCCATTCGGGTTTGAACCTGTGGTGGTGTTTGGCGCGGCGGCGGCAGTGGGCAATCTGTTGTCCATCCTTGCGGTGCGGCTGGTTGAACAACTGGTCGATACCGAACGTGCTGAACATATTGGCAATGCGCTGGCGTTGGCCTCCTTCCTGATACTGGCAGCAACGCTTGCGTTTGCGCTAACCGGCAACGTGGCGCTTGCCCTGCTCATGTACGTTGCCCTGCTGCCGCTTCGGACTGTCTCGGGGCCGCTGACAACAGCCTGGATTAATCGCCATGTCAGCGCCCGCTCGCGGGCGACAGTGCTGTCGATGCATGGTCAGTCTGATGCCCTGGGTCAGATGGCGGGTGGTCCCGGGGTTGGGCTCATCGGGCGTGAATTCGGGTTGCGTATTGCAATTGTGGTGACGGCACTGCTGCTGGCCCCGGCAGTCTGGCTCTATCGGCGGGCGCGTAATCTTGTATAGCAAGGGAGAAAGGGCGACCGGCTGAGCCGTCCCGGTAAGCGCGAGTAAAGTGTTCGGGCAAAAAAAAGGGCCAACAATGTTGGCCCTGAAATACTCTCTTAGTGGTCGGAATAAAGAGAGTAGAGGGAGCTGTAATACTGTTACGCTGGCTCAGCTGAATTCCGTCTTTACTTACGACACTATTTTTGATCTGGTTCACCCGGATAAGTTCAATTGGCAGAAAAAAAATGGAAATTGGTGTCACATTGCGAAATATGGGGCAGCAGAGTGAAAGTTCAATACTCCGCTCCGGCGCCCGGCACGCAGATGAACTGGGATTTGACTCGCTGTGGATTACGGATCACATTGCCATCCCGCCGGATGACGCCGAGGGTAGCGGCGGCCGATACACTGACCCTTTGACGACCCTGGCCTGGCTGGGTGGGCTGACAGAGCGCATCAAACTCGGGACCGGCGTCCTGATTTTGCCTTACCGACCCGCCATTCCAACCGCCAGGGCGGTAGCGACGGTCCAGGAGCTGACCGGCAACCGCTTGTTGCTAGGTGTTGCGGTGGGTTGGATGGACGCTGAGTTCAGGGCGCTGGGTCTGGACCGCCACCAGCGTGGCAGGATGACTGATGAGATCCTGGAATTTATGGCGGAATGCTTTTCGAACGATGTTGTCGAGCGTAACGGCCAGCCGTTTATTTTCAGCCCCAGGCCCAAGGCCCCACCCATCTACATCGGGGGCAGTGCGCCCCACGCGCTGAAGCGCGCAATCCGGTTTGGTCATGGCTGGCTTCCGATGGTGCGCTCGCCCCTGCGGCTGGCGGAGGACCTGAAAACCTACAAGGAATTGGCCGGGACAAGTGGAACCCGACCAGGCCCCATCACCGTAATGACCTCCCTGCCCATGGATGAGCCCGGCAAGGCCGCTGATCTGCGTGCAGCCTACGCCGAGCTGGGTGTTGAGCGACTGGTTTTGTCGTTTCGATACAACACCGCCGACGAGTACCTCACTGGTCTGGACACGCTTGCAGGAATGCTGGACTAGCGGGACGGCAGCTGCTATTTGTCATCCCGACCGAAGTGGAGGGATCCCAATCTCGGAGGTCCCTCCTGCTATTTGTCATCCCGACCGAAGTGGAGGGATCCCAATCTTGGGGGTCCCTCCTGCTATTTGTCATCCCGACCGAAGTGGAGGGATCTCAATCTTGGAGGTCCCTCCATTCCGGCCCTGCGGGCCTCCAGTCGGGACGACAGCTATGCTGTCGCCTCCAGTCGGGACGACAGGCTGCTATTTGTCATCCCGTATATGGACTCCCCCCTGTCTGCAAGCAGGTTTTTGCCATCATAAGGAAGATGAAGAACGCGAACGTATATGCGGTCTCTTGAGTGAGGGAAGCTATCCCCCTGACCCGGTTGTATATCGCGCACCTCCTGTCCTCAGCGACCGGGCGGATGTTGCTTCCGTCGAGATGATCAGGTTGCCAGGAGGTTGGGCTTCGTTCCATTGATGACAAGGCTCTTCTTGCAGGTAAAAGGTTGCTGATTGGTTGCGTTATTCGGTTAAGCGGCGGCGTACTCTTCGCCGCGTGATAACATGGCCCAGGCAGTTCTGACCGTCTTGTTGACCAGGGCTACCGCCGCAATATTTTCGCCGCGCCGGGCGATGAGATCGCGTAACCAGATCGCTTTGTCGTTGGTGGGCGGCATCTTCTTATGGACGACTGACTTTGCGCCCTGTAAGAGCGTGGCTCTCGCCTCTTTGTCGACACCTCGTTTACGGATGTGACCAAGATTCACCACGCCGCCGGTACTGTATTGCTGTGGTGTCACGCCAACCAGAGCCGCGGCTTGCTTACCATTTTTGAACGCGGAGCCATCGCCGATGCGGGTGTAAAGCAGGATGGCACACACCGGGCCAACGCCCTCAAGCTGCAGCAGGCGCCGGCAGGGTTCGCACTGTTTGGCGACCTGCTGGAGTTCTTGATCCAGCTCCTTCACTTCCCTGGCAGTCTCGAGGAACGACACGTAGAGCCGATGCAGCAATGACCTGACCAGATCCGGCAGGTCATTCTCAGCGTCCGCGAGGATCGGCATCAGCTCGCGCTGCAGGGCTGCATAGCTCTTCGGGATGCGAATGCCAAATTCGAGTAGATGCATGCGGATCTCATTCGACCGTTGGCGCTTGAGATCCACGTATTGACCCCGTACCCGCAGCAGTGTCTGCAGTGCCAGCAGTTCAGGCGACTTCTTCACCGCTTCTTTGCGGTCCGGTCGCTTGGCTGCCTCCCGGATCGCCCGGGTATCGGTCGCGTCCGTCTTGTGTCCCTGGCGATAGGGCGTAACGTGTTGAGGTGGCAACAGAATGACCTCGTGGCCACAGGCTTCGGCCAGCCAGCACCAGTGATGAGCACTGCCACAGGCTTCCATCGCGACGGTAGATGGTGGTTGCCGAGTGATAAACTTCTTCAGCGCCGCCACGTTCATCTTTCTGGAGCTGATGATTTTGTGTTTGGCGAGATCTTCTACTTCAACGTGGATAGAAGACTTTGCAAGATCGAGAGCAATTAGATTACGCTTGGCCATGTATGGACTCCTCTTTGGTTTGGTTACCTCCATTCTCTGAAAAGAGAGTGGGGGGAGTCCATACATTGACCGAAGTGGAGGGATCTCAATGTCGGAGGTCCCTCCATTCCGGCCCGTTGGGCCTGCAGTCGGGACGACAGCTATGCTGTCGCCTCCAGTCGGGACGACAGGCTGCTATTTGTCATCCCGACCGAAGTCGAGGGATCTCAATGTCGGAGGTCCCTCCATTCCGGCCCTGCGGGCCTCCAGTCGGGACGACGGCTGCGCTGTCGCCTCCAGTCGGGACGACAGGCTGCTATTTGTCATCCCGACCGAAGTGGAGGGATCCCAATGTCGGAGGTCCCTCCATTCCGGCCCTGCGGGCCTCCAGTCGGGACGACAGCTATGCTGTCGCCTCCAGTCGGGACGACAGCTGGGCCGGCACCTAGGGTGTCCGAACCTCCGCCAGAAAAGTCGCAAACTGATCAACGGTCCAATCGTTCCGGTGCGGCGCGGTGATATCACCCACAAACACGTGGGAAGCTTCATCCTCGTCGATGGTGACCTTGATGAGGCGCTTGGGCGCGCCACCCCACTGTTCAAATGCCCTGATGGCGGCAGCAGGATCAATGGTGGGATCATTTTTCATGTACATGATAGCCAGGGGCACCTGCAACGCGGACAGGCGACACTGTCTGGCCCATGCGACGACCTTTTGCATTTCAATAAGGGCCAGTGTCGAATAGCGGTAGGTCCAGAACTTTGCCTGGGCTTCATTGATGGGTTCCCATGACCGTTCGCGACCAACAAACCAGTGGATCCAGTAGCCGGACCAGGGAAACGTGAGCAGGAAATCGAAGCGACTGCGAATGCGGAAGTTGGGCGACATGAACAGCAACGCATGAAGCTTTTCCCTGACGTCGGCAAAACTCGCGAGCCATACGGCAAGCGGTGCGCCTGTGGATGTTGCGACGATGACCACCCGGTCACCCAGTTGGGTTGCAATCTCCCATGTCTCCCGCAGGGACGAAAGCCACAATTCTGCCGGTGTAACCATACCTGCTGAATCCGTACCGTGACCTGCCAGCCTGGCCTGTAGCACATTGGCACCAAATCGAGCGGCCAGGCGTTCAGTCACCGGCGCAGTCTCGGGCCAGGTTGCTGAAAAACCATGAACATAGACAAAACAGAGCGGTGTTTTCTGCGGCGCCTGCGGATCCGCAAACTGGATGCAGGCTTCAGCGCCCGGCGTCATGCCCGGGACATTGCGCTCCCGCTCATCCAGCCAGGCGCTGAGTTCAGCAGGGTTTTCCAATGTCGGGACGGCGACCTGAGGCAACTTTGCGTCAAGACGCGGTCGCGGCCCCAGTGCAAATCCGGCGAGCAAAGCCAGCAGGACAAGTCCAGTTACAACGAGCATGCAGATCTGTCTTTACAGGAAGGGTGCAAATGTACCACAGGCGCCGGACCGGGCGGCGTTTTCAGGGCAGTCAGGAGGAGGGTACTTTTTCTTGACTTGGCTCTACTTTGGAGCCTGCTCGGGTCCCTTGCTGGCTGAATGGCTTTAAGCGGGCGACGCCCCGATTAGAAACAGTACGCAGACCAGGGCAGCTGTTCCCATCAGTGCCCGCCAGTTGACTTTGGCTGGTTTGATCATCTCTTTTCTCCCTCTCTGGATGTCTGGCAGCTTGCCAATTCTTCAGCAATTAGCGCGCCAGCAGTGCTGGAAGCCGCGTTTTTTCGTCATTCAGGCAATTGGGCTGGTGACAGGTGTAAATTTTCTCGACAGGACGACGGCGCAGCTGTCGTCTCGACTGGAGGCCCAGAGGGCTATCCACCCTGTCATCTCGTATATGGACTCCCCCCTGTCTGCAAGCAGGTTTTTGCCATCATAAGGAAGATGAAGAACGCGAACGTATATGCGGTCTCTTGAGTGAGGGAAGCTATCCCCCTGACCCGGTTGTATATCGCGCACCTCCTGTCCTCAGCGACCGGGCGGATGTTGCTTCCGTCGAGATGATCAGGTTGCCAGGAGGTTGGGCTTCGTTCCATTGATGACAAGGCTCTTCTTGCAGGTAAAAGGTTGCTGATTGGTTGCGTTATTCGGTTAAGCGGCGGCGTACTCTTCGCCGCGTGATAACATGGCCCAGGCAGTTCTGACCGTCTTGTTGACCAGGGCTACCGCCGCAATATTTTCGCCGCGCCGGGCGATGAGATCGCGTAACCAGATCGCTTTGTCGTTGGTGGGCGGCATCTTCTTATGGACGACTGACTTTGCGCCCTGTAAGAGCGTGGCTCTCGCCTCTTTGTCGACACCTCGTTTACGGATGTGACCAAGATTCACCACGCCGCCGGTACTGTATTGCTGTGGTGTCACGCCAACCAGAGCCGCGGCTTGCTTACCATTTTTGAACGCGGAGCCATCGCCGATGCGGGTGTAAAGCAGGATGGCACACACCGGGCCAACGCCCTCAAGCTGCAGCAGGCGCCGGCAGGGTTCGCACTGTTTGGCGACCTGCTGGAGTTCTTGATCCAGCTCCTTCACTTCCCTGGCAGTCTCGAGGAACGACACGTAGAGCCGATGCAGCAATGACCTGACCAGATCCGGCAGGTCATTCTCAGCGTCCGCGAGGATCGGCATCAGCTCGCGCTGCAGGGCTGCATAGCTCTTCGGGATGCGAATGCCAAATTCGAGTAGATGCATGCGGATCTCATTCGACCGTTGGCGCTTGAGATCCACGTATTGACCCCGTACCCGCAGCAGTGTCTGCAGTGCCAGCAGTTCAGGCGACTTCTTCACCGCTTCTTTGCGGTCCGGTCGCTTGGCTGCCTCCCGGATCGCCCGGGTATCGGTCGCGTCCGTCTTGTGTCCCTGGCGATAGGGCGTAACGTGTTGAGGTGGCAACAGAATGACCTCGTGGCCACAGGCTTCGGCCAGCCAGCACCAGTGATGAGCACTGCCACAGGCTTCCATCGCGACGGTAGACGGTGGTTGCCGAGTGATAAACTTCTTTAGTGCCGCCACGTTCATCTTTCTGGAGCTGATGATTTTGTGTTTGGCGAGATCTTCTACTTCAACGTGGATAGAAGACTTTGCAAGATCGAGAGCAATTAGATTACGCTTGGCCATGTATGGACTCCTCTTTGGTTTGGTTACCTCCATTCTCTGAAAAGAGAGTGGGGGGAGTCCATACATTGACCGCAGGCCCGTAGGGCCGTAGTGGAGAGATCCCAGAGAAAGAGATTTCTCCGCTCCGCGGCTGCGCCGCTCCGGTCGAAACGACAGCGCAGCTGTCGTCCCGACTGCAGGCCCAGAGGGCCGGAATGGAGGGACCTAAGGGACTTCAGTGAACCTCAAAAAACGGGATTTCTCCGCTCCGCGGCTACGCCGCTCCGGTCGAAACGACGGCGCAGCTGTCGTCCCGACTGCAGGCCCAGAGGGCCGGAATGGAGGGACCTCAAGGGACTTCAATGAACCTCAAAAAACGGGATTTCTCCGCTCCGCGGCTACACCGCTCCGGTCGAAACGACAGCGCAGCTGTCGTCCCGACTGCAGGCCCAGAGGGCCAGAATGGAGGGACCTCAAGGGACTTCAATGAACCTCAAAAAACGGGATTTCTCCGCTCCGCGGCTGCGCCGCTCCGGTCGAAACGACGGCGCAGCTGTCGTCCCGACTGCAGGCCCAGAGGGCCGGAATGGAGGGACCTCAAGGGACTTCAATAAACCTCAAAAAACGGGATTTCTCCGCTCCGCGGCTACGCCGCTCCGCGGCTACGCCGCTCCGGTCGAAAAGACACGCATGGGGACTGCGCCGCTCCGGTCGAAGAGACACGCCTGGGGACTAGGCCGCGCCAGTCGACGACAGCCCAGCACCATGTCGCGCTATAATCCCGCCTTTGGTGTTGATTGCTTTTCATGCTGCAGACTCATGGCCTTGGATGTGAAAGAAACCGGCGAATCCTGTTCGAGGATCTGTCGTTTCAAGTGAACGCTGGCCAGGTCCTGCGGATTGAGGGTGGCAATGGCTCGGGCAAGACCACCCTGCTGCGTATTCTTTGCGGCCTGTTTACAGATTTTGAGGGTGAGGTTTCCTGGGACCTGCCGGCTTACCCGCTTTACCTCGGTCACAAGCCCGGCGTCAAAGACCTGCTGACACCCATGGAGAACCTTGCCTGGCTGGCCCGGCTTTACGGTACCCCGGTCCCTGAGGCTGCGGTCAGGGAAGCCCTGGCGATAGTGGGCCTGAATGGTTACGAAAACACACCTGCAGGTTCACTCTCTGAAGGGCAAAGGAAACGGGTCAACCTCGCGCGCCTGTTCCTGCTGGACAGCCCGGCCTGGGTACTGGACGAGCCATTCTCGGCCATTGATGTTGCCGGGGTCGAACGGCTTCAACAGGCTATCGCAGCGCAGGCGCAGAAGGGCGGTATTGTGCTGCTGACAAGTCACCAGGCGCTGGTGGTGGATGCAGAGGTCACCACACTCAGGCTGGGTACAACATGATGCTGTTTGTGGCCACTGTCCGGCGTGAATTGCAACTCGCGTTCAGGCATCCGGCGGAGTTGTTGAACCCGCTGATGTTTTTTGTGATTGTCGTTTCACTGTTTCCGCTGGGGATCAGTCCCGCTGCCAGTGTACTGCGGGACATTGCGCCAGGTGTAATCTGGGTTGCCGCACTGCTGGCCACGCTGATGTCCATGGACATGCTGTATCGCGGTGATTATGACGATGGCTCCCTCGAACAGATGGCCATCAGCAGCGAACCGCTGATTATTGTGGTCGCGGGCAAAATTTGTGGTCACTGGCTGGTAACCGGACTGCCACTCACATTGCTGTCGCCGCTCATCGCCATGATGCTGTTTATTGACGGGCCGGGGCTGGTGGCTCTGGTCTTGTCCCTGCTGCTTGGCACCCCCATCCTGAGCCTTTTGGGTGCCATTGGTGCGGCCCTGACCGTGGGCCTGCGCAAGGGAGGTGTGCTGGTTGCTGTACTTGTGCTGCCACTCTATGTGCCGGTATTGATCCTGGGTACCACCATGGTCCAGACGGGCTTGGGGAACGGTGATATTGCGGGTCATACACTCTGGCTGGGTGCACTGCTGGTGCTGGGGCTGGGCCTGGCACCCATTGCTGCCGCTGCCGGTGTCCGTATCTCGCTCAGTCAGTAGCTTCTCGCTCAGACGAAGCAGCCAGGGCTACTGCTCCGCAGGCGTCGCCGGACAGTACCAGAGCGTAAACTCGCTGTGGTGCAGTGTCTCCTTGCAGCGGCCCGGCACCGGCGACCCTGCCCACATGTCCCGCACGGCAACGTAGAAGGTGCTGCTGGTGACATAAGCGTCTGGTCGTGCGGTAAAGACCACCTGGCTGCGGGTATAGAATTCCGCTGAGAAGCGGTGGGCACCGGTGTAAATCAGCGGCCCCGGGTCCGTTTTGGCCAGCGCCTGGTAGGCCCTGACGAGCGGTAACTGGTTGTAGTGATGGTTCTCGAACTCAAGCTGCCAGATCGCCCAGAAACCTGCAAAAAACACGAGTGATGTGGCTATCGCCGAGGCCGGCCAGAATCTTTGCGGCAGCACCAGGAGTTCAAACCGACCGGCAATCAGAATCGCCAGTGCCGGCATGGCCGGCATGACATAGGTGATCAGGATATTTTGTGCCGGCGTGAAAAAAAGTGGTGGCAGCAGCAACCAGCAAAGCAGGTAACCGGTAAACAAAGGGGCGGCGCGATAACTTGCCATGAGGCCTTCCCGGGTTCGGCGCCTGCAGGCCCGTACAATGGCAAACAGGCTCCAGGGCAGGCTGGCGGCAAGAAAGTAGATCCAGATAGTGCCAAGGGGCTGATCTTTTACACCACCGTATAGGTCTCCCGACCATTCCGGTTCGAGGTACCGTTTGATGTGTTCGCCAATCAGGAAGTAGTCAATGAATCCCGGTGTCTTCTGCTCAGCGGCAAAGTACCAGGGGGCCGCGACTGCCAGCATCACCACCAGGCCGGAAAAGAGCCGCACCCCCGTAAAAAATCGCCGCCACTCGCCATAGACAAGTACCCAGGTACCCGCCGCCAGGCCACAGAGGGCCAGTGCCAGTGGCCCTTTTGCCAGCAGGCCAATACCCAGGGCAATCCACATCAGGTAGGCAGCCAGGACATCGCGGCGGGTCACAGCCTCGTAGAAACTGGCCATGACCAGCGTTGTGGAGAGTACGAGCAGGGGGTCCATGATCACGGCCCCGGCGGTTTGCAGCGTGATGAAGGTCGAAAGGTATATTGCCGCCGCACCAATGGCTGTGCCGCGCGGATAATAGCGGCTGGTCCAGACGCCAATAATGCCTGCAGTCAGCAGGGTGTAGATAAGGGAGGGGAGTCGCGCAGCCAGTTCATTCACGCCAAACGTCATGAAAGAAACCGCAACGCTCCAGAAGGCGAGTGGTGGCTTGCCCCAGAAGGGCAGGTCGGGAAAGAACCACAGTGTGGTCCAGTCATCGTACAACAGGATTTTTCTCGCAATCTCCGCGTAGCGTGCCTCGGAAAAATCGGTCAGTGGCAGCAGCGTTGAGAGCAGCAGCCGACCCACTACAAAAACCAGGAGGAACAGAAGCCAGTAGCGGTAGCGGTACATCATGGCGTGGCCAGATCCAGTGTTGCCCAGATGAGTGGATGATCGGACGCGCCGGCCGGCAGAATGCCAGCCTCCAGCACCCGGAACCCTCGCACCAGTATCCAGTCAATGTGACCCGCGGCAGCCTGCTCATCCAGCACGCTGGTAATGTCCGGCCGGGACACTATGCTGGTCATGATTTCACTCTCGGGCAGGGCGTTAAAATCGCCCATCAGGATCGCGTGAGGATGGCGCACAAATTCAGTCATCGCGGTGCGAATTTGTGTGTCCCTGATGTCTCCCCGTTCAGCGTGGAGCACCAGTAGCTGGAAGGGGGTGGATTGCCAGTTGAACGCAAAAATCTGCAGGTGACGGTGACCTGTGCCTTTTTTCAGGTCATACAGCAACGGCAGGCTTTGCCAGCTGTCAGGCGCAAGGCGTGACAACAGGGCATTACCGAAATAGTCGATGTACCAGCGCCGTTGTGCCGGGGTAAATTGCCAGCCCATCCCGAGCGCGGTGCCCAGCACTTCCGCCTGGTCCGCCAGGGGCCAGAAGGCGCCCCCAACCTCATTCAGGCCGATGATGTCGAATCCCTGCAGGTTGGCTTTGATCCTGTCCAGGTCGCGTCGGTCATCCAGCCCTTTACCTCGCCGTATGTTATAGGCGGCGACACGAAGCTCACCGGGATTAATGGTTGTTTCCGGGGTGACACCGTGAATTGTTTCGCCGAATTGTGGTCCAACCGGATTGCGGATCGAGGCAATACCAATGTGTACCGCGATTGTTGTCGCGAGCAGGCCTGCCAGCAACCAGTTGACCCGGGAAAAACCCTGTAAACGGTGCGGAAAATGCATACACGGTCGGCGTGAGAAAAGAGCGGGAGACAATAGCAAATTCGTCTCGCGTAAACAGTAGTTGATGCCCGTCACGCTTCGCTGCTGCTTTATTCTGGTAGAATTCGGGCGCAAAAAGCGTCTTTTGGTTGTTGGGTTCTTATCACGTGTGGAATTGGTTTCACAAATTGTCGTCACCCCGATCTTTCTTCAGGATTTCGGGCATCCTGCTGCCATTTCTGAGCGTTGGCGCGCTGGTGTTGCTGGCCGTTGGTGCTGTGTGGGGGCTTGCCTACGCGCCCATGGATTATCAGCAGGGCAACAGCGTTCGTATCATGTATATCCATGTCCCCGCCGCAATCCTGGCGCAATCGATCTACATGATGATGGCTCTCGCCGGTGCAGTATTCCTGATCTGGCGCATAAAACTCGCTGATATTGCATTGCAGTGTGCTGCTCCCATTGGTGCATCACTGACATTCCTGGCCCTTGCCACCGGGTCAATCTGGGGCAGGCCAACCTGGGGGACCTGGTGGGAGTGGGATGCAAGGATGACCTCAACCCTGGTGCTGCTGTTCCTGTTCCTTGGCATTATTGCCCTGCGCGCGGCCATGGAGAGTCGGGAAAGTGCCGCACGTGCCACGGCCGTGCTGGCCCTGGTGGGCGTTGTGAACCTGCCCATCATCAAGTATTCGGTTGAATGGTGGAACACCCTGCACCAGCCTTCCTCATTCAGCCTTACGGAAAAACCCGCGATGCCGGCGGAAATGTGGATGCCGCTGCTGGTGATGGTGATTGCCTATTACCTGTGCTTTTTTGCCTTCTGGATGATGCGGATTCGTGCCGAGATACTGCTGCGGGAATACCGCACTGACTGGGTCCGGCTCCTGGTGAAAGCAGAATGAAGTTTGACTCGCTGGCCGCGTTTATCGAGATGGGTGGGCATGGTCCCTACGTCTGGGCCGCTTATGCCATTGCCCTGCTGGTGATCCTGGCAAATTTTGTGTGGCCGCTGGTGATTTATCGCCGCAACCTGGCACAGTTGCGGCAGGAATTTGTGGAAGATGGGTCCCGTTCCCAGGGACAGGCAGACAAGGAGCAGACCGCATGAAGTTCGGCAAAATGAAGCCGCATCGCCGTAACCGCCTCTTACTCGTTGCGCTGATTGTCGCCAGTTCTGGCGGCGCGGTTGCGCTGGCCATGATGGCGCTGAACGAGAACATCAACCTGTTCTACTCACCCCAGGAGATAGTGGCGGGCAAGGCCCCGGTAGACAGCATGATTCGCGCGGGCGGTATGGTTGTTGAAGGTAGCGTTGAGCGCTCGCAATCTGACCTGACCGTTCGCTTCCTGATCAGCGACATGAAGTCTGCCTCGGTGCCTGTACAGTACACGGGAATCCTGCCTGACCTGTTCCGTGAAGGACAGGGTATTGTGGCGCACGGTGAGTTGAACAGTGACGGCGTGTTTATGGCTGATGAAGTCCTCGCCAAACATGATGAAACCTACATGCCGCCCGAAGTGGCCAAGGCAATTGCAGATGCCCACGCTGATACGGAAGGGGCCGGTAACAAATTATGATTGCGGAACTGGGCCACTTTGCGCTGATTCTTGCCCTGGGCCTGGCGGCGTGTCTCGCGGTTGTGCCCGCCCTCGGTGTCTCCCAGGGTCGCACGGCATGGATGCAACTCTCGGGTTCACTGTCGGCCGGCCTGTTTGTGTTTGTTGGCGTCAGCTTAGCCTGCCTGACCCATGCGTTTGTCGTTGATGACTTTTCCGTGGCCTACGTGGCTAACAATTCCAATTCCAAGCTGCCCATCTACTACAAGATCTCGGCAGTCTGGGGAGCCCATGAAGGTTCTTTTCTGCTGTGGACCTGGATCATGACCGGCTGGACACTGGCTGTCAGCCTGTTCAGCCGTGACCTGACGCTGGATATGCGGGCGCGGGTGCTGGCCGTGATGGGGGCACTGACTGTGGGGTTTCTGCTTTTCATGTTGCTGACCTCCAATCCCTTTGACCGCCTGTTGCCAATCTCGCCACGTGACGGGGCCGACCTGAACCCGCTGCTGCAGGACTTCGGGCTGATCGTCCATCCACCCATGCTTTATATGGGATATGTCGGCATGTCCGTACCTTTTGCTTTTGCGGTTGCCACGCTGCTTTCCGGCCAGTTGGACAGTGCCTGGGCCAGGTGGTCGCGACCCTGGACCAACGTGGCCTGGGCGTTTCTGACGGTGGGTATCACCCTCGGCAGCTGGTGGGCCTACTATGAGCTTGGCTGGGGTGGCTGGTGGTTCTGGGACGCGGTGGAAAATGCCTCTTTCATGCCATGGCTGATTGGTACAGCACTGATTCATTCCCTGGCGGCAACCGAGAAACGTGGGGTGTTCAAGAGCTGGACGGTCCTGCTGGCAATATTTGCCTTCTCTTTCAGTTTGCTGGGTGCTTTCCTGGTGCGTTCAGGTGTACTGACATCGGTGCATTCTTTTGCGGTCGACCCGGAGCGTGGCCTGTTTATCCTGGCATTCCTGCTGGTGGTTGTGGGTAGTTCACTCCTGCTTTATGCAGTGAAAGCCGCCGGTATCCGCAGTGAAGCAGGTTTTGATGCCAGTTCGCGCGAAATGGCCTTGCTCGCCAACAACGTGCTGCTGGTCGTTGCTACAGGCGCGATTCTGCTGGGTACGCTGTACCCGCTGCTTTACGAAGCCCTGACCGGTGGCAAAAAGATTTCTGTCGGGCCCCCTTACTTCAACACCGTGTTTGTTCCCATTGTGATGGTGATGTTTGCGTTTATGGCGTTCTCACCCGCATCCCGCTGGCGCCGCACGCCCATGGAGAGCCTGCTGCGGGTGCAGTGGAAACTGCTGCTTGGCAGTATCGTTGCCATGGTGCTGGCCCAGGTGTTGCTTGCACCCCGATTTATTGTCCTGGCTGTGGTTGCCAACTCGGTGGCCCTGTGGATTTTTGTCAATTTGTGCCTGGACCTCTGGCACCGCGTTCGTCACAAGGTACAGCGCTTCCCGGCACTGTTCCGGCAGACGCCATCCTATTACGGCATGTGGCTGGCTCACGCGGGCATTGCGATGGCAGTTGCCGGTGTGGCGGTGACGGTTTACGACAGTGAAGAAAAAGACCTTCGTATGGCGCCGGGGGACCAAGTGGTTATGGCGGGGTATGCCTTCCGGTTCGAGGGTGTTCAGCGGGTCACCGGACCCAATTATGTGGCTGACCAGGGCCGGATAGTGGTGACCCGTGATGAATCTGTCATTGCCACCCTGCTGCCCGAAAAACGCCGCTACCTGGCGGGTGGCAATGTGATGACTGAAGCGGCGATGGATGCCGGTTTCCTGCGAGACCTGTACGTCGCGCTGGGTGAGCCCATTGATGGCACTGCCTGGGCTGTGCGGGTGCATTACAAACCTTTTGTGCGCTGGATCTGGCTGGGTGGTCTGCTGATTGCACTGGGTGGTTTTGTCACGGTACTGGACAAGCGCTATCGTACCCTGCGGCAGCGCAGATCTGTCGGGGTCCCGGGTGAACTGGCGAGTGCCGCGTCATGAAAACCAAATCACTGCTGATTCCGCTGGCTATCTTCATCGTGTTGGTGGGCTTTCTGGCGGTAGGCTTCAAACTGGAAGATCCGCACCTGCTGCCTTCACAGTTAATCGACCGGCCGTTCCCGGAGTTTAGCCTGGCGAATCTGCATGACGAGAGCGCCAGCATCACCCGGGATGACCTTATCGGGCAGGTATCACTGGTTAACGTCTGGGCAACCTGGTGTGCAAACTGTGTCATTGAACACCCCGAGCTCATGCGGATCAGTCGTGAGGAAGGTATCCCCGTGTATGGTATCAACTACAACGACGATACCGAGAAGGCGCGCCGGTGGCTCGAGCGGTACAAGGATCCCTACCAGAAAGTGATTGTGGATGACGAGGGTAAGCTGGGCATCGATCTGGGTGTCTATGGTGCGCCTGAGACTTTTGTGGTTGATGCCAATGGCGTTATCCAGTATCGACACGTGGGTATTGTCACCCGTGACGTGTTTGAGAATACGCTGCAGCCCCTGATTGACCAACTGGAGGCCCGGGGCAAGACCCTGGCCGAACGTTAGTATGAAGATATTTGTGTTCCTGCTTGTATTGTTCTCCTTGCCCGCGTTGGCAGCCATTGAGGCTTACCCTTTTCCCAATGAAGAACTGCGTACACGTTACAACCAGTTGATTGATGAATTGCGCTGTCCGCAATGTCTCAACACCAACCTGGCCGGGTCAGACGCGATGATTGCCCAGGACCTGCGGCGTGAGGTGCACCGGATGTTGCTGGACGGCAAAGGTGACCAGGAGATTCTTGACTTCATGTACGAACGTTATGGCGATTTCATTCTGTATAGCCCACGGGTTACACCGGGCACTTTCGTACTCTGGTTTGGCCCCATCGGCCTTTTATTGATTGCGGCGCTGATTGTGGGGCGCGTGGTCGTGTCGCGGCGTGCCAGCCGCGCCGAAGTCCTGGCAGATGTTGACCGGGATCGGCTTGACCGATTGCTGTCCGGCAAATGACGTTAACCTTCTGGCTTGTTGCGATCCTGATGAGCGCCCTGGCGGCGGCGTTTGTGCTGCTGCCGATGTTTCTTTCCCGACGCGGTGATAACGCGGAAGACCGAACGCGCGTTAATGTGGAGATATTTAGCGAGCGCCTGGCAGAACTTGATGTTCAGCTTGCCGACGAGGTCATTACACCTGAGGAATTTGCTGACCTGAAGGCGGAACTGGAAAAGAACCTGTTGTCGGAGACGCGGTCTGGCTACCAGGTTCGTGCCGGCAAACGGGATGCCGGGCGTCTGCCCTATGCGCTGGCGTTGCTGATTCCCCTCTTTGCAATATTTGCCTACGCTGAGTTTGGTCTCAACTGGGGTGCGCTGGCTGATCTGGAAATTGCATCATCGCTGCGTGGCGCAACGCCCGGCCAGCAAAGTGGTGGTCAGCCTCACGACAGCGGCAGTTTTGACGCCAGTGTGGCGCGTCTGGCAGAACGCCTGCAAAGCCAGCCCGACAATGATGAAGGCTGGTTCCTGTTGGCCCAGTCCTATATGAATCTAGAACTGTATGAACGTGCATCGGGGGCTTTCAGGCATCTGCTGGATCGTTATCCAACTGATCCGGATCTGGCCACCTACTACGCAGAGGCCCTGTTCCTGGCTGATGGACGGCAGATCAGCCCACGAGTAGATGCGGCTATCAAGCAGACCCTGGCACTGGACCCGGGCAACATCACCATGCTGGAGATTCGCGGTATGGATGCTTTTGCGCGTGGTGAACTTGCCGAGGCACGCGCCAGTTTTACCCGGGCGCTGGCGAGTAACCCGGAACCCGCGCGCGCCAGTCTGCTGGAACAGGCAATCGCCCGCATCGATACCATGCCAGGTGCTCCCCAGGTGACCGAGTCGCCAGCCGGGATGCAAGCGGAGGGTGCCAGGGTTCAGCAACAGAATCCTGGGCAGGCACTTGCTGCGACTGGCGAGACCGGGTCAGGCCAGACCCGGTCAGGTGAGACCCGGTCACTGAACGTCCTGGTGGAAGTGGGTGATACCGTGGATGTCGGGATGGATACCCCTGTGTTCGTATTTGCGCGGGCCGTGACTGGCCCACCCATGCCACTGGCAGTTGCTCGCCTGTCCCGGCGCGATTTACCCACACTGGTTCAGTTGGATGAGTCCATGGCGATGATGCCGGGCATGGGGCTCGCCAACTTTGACCAGGTACAGGTTGTCGCCAGGATTTCCATGTCAGGGATCGCCAATGCGGGCCCGGATGACTTTGAAGCCCGCTCCGCAGCCATAGATCTCTCAACGC
The DNA here is from genome assembly GCA_047947185.1 of Pseudomonadota bacterium. Classification (GTDB taxonomy): domain Bacteria; phylum Pseudomonadota; class Gammaproteobacteria; order Pseudomonadales; family Azotimanducaceae; genus JANQJA01. The sequence goes on along the minus strand of CP170502.1, from coordinate 2,029,722 downwards.
CCAACCCCGTGATTAAACTGAGGGTGGACAGTCGTATCAGGGATCTTTGAGGGCTGAAAAGCCCTGGCTCCTGGTCACAAGGGTTTGTTGAATAAACCCTGTAAGGCAATTTGGCGTCCAATAAACATGACTGATGATAGATTACCTGCCAGTAGTGAGTGAGCGGATCGGAGCAGCCGACAATGAAACACTATATCCAAGTTGTGTTGATGACTTCCCTGGGAGGGCTGATCGGCGCCGCCTCGGCCGGCGAACCTGTCGACAGGCAGGCAAGCGTGAATGCTGACCCGGTTGTCCGTATCCTCAATACGCGAGGTGACGTTGAAATTGTCGGGACGGGGGAAAACCTGGTCACTGTGACGGGCGAACTGGATGACCTGGCCGAGTCCCTGATTTTTGATGCGGACCAGGATAGGGTGTTGATTGAAGTCAAGATGCCAAAACGCGATGTGAACTGGGGTGATGGGTCAGACCTGCGTATTCGGGTGCCGAGAGCCAGCCGGGTCAGCTTTGAAGGTGTATCAACTGACCTGGAGGTCCGGGAGGTTCAGGGTGGTGCGCAGCTCCGGACGGTGAGTGGTGATATCCAGCTCCGTGATATGTCAGGGCGCCTGGTGGTGAATTCCGTTAGCGGCGACATCGAGATTGCCGGCTCGGAGGGCCGTACGTCTGTTTCTTCCATCAGCGGTGATCTTGACATCAAAATGAATGGAGTTGAGCTGGATTTTGAAACGGTATCCGGTGATGTCGATATTGAGATGACAGATATTACCAGGCTGACAGGACGTAGCGTTTCCGGCGAAGTGGATGTCAACGGTCGCTTGATTGGCAAAGGTGAAATAGATTTGAACAGTGTCAGCGGTGACATTGGCCTGCAGCTTTCCGAGCCCGTGAACGCCAGCCTGCGGATTAAATCGGGCATCGGTGGGGACATCCGCAACGGATTGACGGATGAGAGTCCGCGGGATGTATTCCCCAGCCAGCAGGAACTGGTAACAATTGTCGGAGATGGTTCAGGTACAATCCGGGTCGGAACCGTTTCAGCGGACGTGCGTCTGAAGTAGGACATGGACAACGCCACCAATACATCCTGGTTCAGTGACCTCTTTGAGGAACTGAAGCGCCGTCGCGTGATACGTGTGGCAACCCTGTACGTGGTTGTGTTCTGGCCAATCATCCAGGTGGTGGATATCCTGTCCCCCGCGCTTGCACTGCCGGACGCAGCCATGCGCTACCTGGTACTGGCTTTTGTGACCGGGCTGCCTATTGTCCTCATTTTTGCCTGGATTTTTGACCTCAACAAGGAAGGACTGGTCGTTGACCGGGGTGAGGCCGAAGGGACAGGTCACGCGCTTATCGGTTCTCGTGCGGAACTGGTCGTGATTGGCCTGTTGCTGGTTGTTGCGGCCGGACTCCTGTTTGTCCAGGTCCGTATGGATAATACCGAGGTTGTGGCAACTGCCGCGCCACTCTCGGCCCCGGCGGCACCCCCTGCCGCCAGGACCAGGAACTCAATTGCCGTCCTGCCGTTTGACACCTTCAGCAACGATGCCCGGGATCGGTTTTTTGCTGACGGACTTTCCGAAGAACTGCTGAACGTACTGGCGCGGCTGAATGATCTGGATGTGGCTGCACGCACTTCGTCATTCTCCTACCGGGATTCCCGCAAGACCGCGCAGGAAATTGGTGCTGAGCTGGGCGTTGCCTATGTGCTGGAAGGCAGCGTGCGCAGGAACGACCTGAACGACAGGATTCGTGTTACTGCACAATTGATTGATTCGCACACGGATACGCATGTCTGGTCCGAAACCTACGATCGTGAGTTCAACGATGTATTCCGCATTCAGGACGAGATTGCGAGCTCCGTGGTGGATCAGCTTAAGGTGACGTTGCTGGGTAACGAGTCGAAAAACATGGTGGCACATGCGTCGGCAAACCCGGAAGCCATGATCACTTTCAGCATGGGTCAGACGGAACTGGCGCGGCGTACCGAGGTGTCCATGCGGGACGCCATGAGATTTTTCAAGCGTGCGCTGGACCTAGATCCCAATTACGTGGAGGCCTGGGTGGGGCTTGCTGATGCCAACACGCTGATGTGCTCCTACGGGTTCGGCGACAGAAAGAGCCAGCTGGCCGCTGCCCACGAAGCGGTCCAGCGTGCCCTGGACCTGGACCCGGAATCGGGCAAGGCGTACGCCAGCCAGGGGTTGTTGCTGAGCCAGGAAGGTAACCGGGCTGATGCGCTGGCGGCATTCGAGACAGCTCTTACCCTGAACCCGAATTATTCCATGGCTCACATGTGGTACGCGAGCGAGTTGGAAGATCGCGAACTTGCGTTTACGCATTTCGAAAAAGCCTACAAACTGGATCCGCGGTCGCCGGTCGCTGGCTTCAACGTCGCCCAGCAACTGATTAACCGCGGGCAGGAAGAAAAGGCCATGGAAGTTTTTGCCAGGATCGTCGAGGCAGATCCCTATTACCCGCGCGCTTATGAGCTGGTGGCGCGGATCAGCAAGAATCGGGGGCGTTTTGGCGAGGCGCTGCGGCAGTACGAAAAAGCCTATGAGCTTGAACCCTCAGCCATGGCCGCGTTCCAGGTGGCAGACCTCGAGACAACCCTGGGGAATTTCCCCGCCGCGGACGAATGGATTGCGCTGGCCAAACCCAAAGAACCACCGGAGCGACTGGTGAACTATGACATCCTGCAGGCCAGGCGGCTTGTCATGCAGGGGGACCTGATGGGTGCTCGTGGGGTGCTGGCCAAAATTACCGAGCAGCTTTCAAGCAATGGCGGCCCGGCGGCGGCAATTGCGGCTTTTACAGCCTACATGGCAGGTGAGTTTGCTGAGGCGGCGGCAATCTGGGACCGGGTGGGGATGAATGTACAGGAAAAAGTCATCTCCAACGAGGTTGATGTGGGGATGCTCAATATCGCTCGTATTGGCGCTGCCTACAGCTATCTGCAGACGGGCCAGGCAGACAAGGCAAAACAACAGCTGGCGCTGGCAGAAGACAGGATCAGGGAGGACATGGCGCGTGGTTATCACGAAGCGGAAGTGTGGTATCGCCTGGCGACCATTGCCGCGATCCGGGGTGAAACGCAGATGGCCCTGATTAACCTGCAACGGGCAATTGACGAGGGCTGGGCTGACTTCTGGTTACCGAGGGTGGAACCAGCATTTGCAAACCTCATTAACGAGCCCCAGCTTGCAAGTATGCTGGCGGGTGTCGAAACCCGGATTGCCCTGATTCGTGACCAGTTGGCGTTCGAGGAATCATTTGCGTCAACGCGGGAATCGACGCGGGTGCCTGGGACCTGACGGGGTTACAGGCTCGCGTAGACGGCATCAGTCAGGGCGATGTTCCGCGGGTCCCGCCAGGCGTAGCCCTGATGATTCATATGATAGGCAAAACCCATGTTGACTGTTGGGTCAGCAAACCCGAGGTGGCCGCCATTGCCATAGTGGCCGAAGGTGCCAGGATTTGGCCCCAGCGGTCGGTCGGGCTGGGTCAACTGCAGGCCGAGACCAAAGCGGGTAGGCCGCTGGATATTCAGGTCTTCTCCATCACTGTAGATCTCCGAAGCCTGCCGCAGGATCGCTGGCCCCAGAATGCCCGACCTGCCCGTTGCCAGGATATTGGCCAAAGCGCCAAAAATGCGGGCAACTGAACGCGCATTTGACTGGGGACTGGTAGAGGGGAACTCGGCCATGCGCCATGCAGGCGAGTTGTGGTCATAGTCGCTGAGACTTGGGTTGTTGTAAATCTTGAGGCGCATCTGGTCCAGCGGTTCTGCCACCCGACTGGCGTCCGGGACCACGGTTCGTGCATGCGCCGGGCGCGGTGCCTGGACAAGATCAGCACACCGGTAAAGTTCGCTTTTTGGCACCCCCATGTAGAAGTCAGCATCCAACGGCCCTGCGATATGTTGCCGGAAGTAGTCTCGCAATGAAGAGCCCGTAAGGCGTCTGACTGGTTCTCCCAACAGGAAGCCAAAGGTGTTGGTGTGGTAGCCATGGTGTTCTCCGGGTGTCCACCAGGGTTGCTGCGCGGCAAGTGCCCGGGTCATGAGATCCCAATGAAAAAAAGCATCCCTGGGTAAAGGTGCGTCAATGGCACACAAACCCGCCTGGTGCGACATCAACTGGGCATAGGTCACAGCGCTTTTGTCCGCCGCGGCGAATTCCGGCCATGCGGCTGCGACCTGACTCTCGGGCGTAATGGTACCCTGGTCCATCAGGTGGAGCAGCGCCAGGGCCGACATTGCCTTGCCCAGCGACCAGACATTGACGACTGTGTCCCGGGTCCAGGGTTTTGTCCGCGCAGCATCAAGGTGGCCGCCCCAGAGATCCACCACGGGATGGCCTTCAATCACAATGCAGACGGATGCACCAATTTCATCCCGCTCTGCAAAATTCTGCTCGAAGGCATCCCTGACGCGCTGGAAGCGTGCATCGCAGGTCCCCTCGATGTTCACAGGGACTCATCCCTGTCAGGCAGGCGGATGACTGCCGTGATAACGCCGGCCAGCGCAAACGCCACGGCCCACACCTGGAAGGCGTAGGTGTAGCTGCCGAAGGTGTCGGTGATATAGCCTGTAATGAGCACCCAGAAAGTGGCCGGGGCCAGGAAAAAGGAAAACAGGCCGTTGGCCCGGGAGAATTTCTTGACACCAAAAATCCGGGAAAGCAGCACGGATCGCACCGGGACCATGCCGCCAAATCCCAGCCCAAACAAGCCTGCAGCCACCATAATCAACAGATAGGTATCAACCGCCATGAACACCAGTGTCGAGGCGAAGTAACTGCTCACTGCAAACAGCACCGTGGTCCTGGCGGAGAAATGATCCATCATCCAGCCGAACACAATTTTCCCGGCAATGGCAAATGCACCGGCGACCCCCAGCACGTAGGACGCATCGTACAGGTCAAATGACAGTTCGCTGGTCAGGTAGCTGGGGAGGTGAGTGATCATGGCGCTGTAGACACCGTTCATCAGGGTGAAGGTCAGTACAACACTCCAGAAACTGCGTGAAGTCAGAAATTCTTTGTACACCTCAATACCCGTCTGGGCAATAACCGGTGGGGGTGTTCCGGTAACCGGTGGTGGTGCGGGGTCGCCATCGGGGTATGCCCCAATGTCGGCAGGTTCCTGTTTCACCAACAACAGCGTGAGCGGTACAAACACCAGCACCAGCAATGCGGCATAAATGGCGTAGGTATTGCGCCAGCCCCATGTTTCAGCCAGGAAGGTTGCCACCGTGGGCATGACAATGCCAGCCACCGAGATCCCCATGATGGCAATACCGAGGGCCATGCCGCGGTTGCGGGCAAACCAGTTCACCATCAGTTTGGTGTGGACGAGCGGACCTATGCATACCCAGCCGAGGCTCTGGAACAGCAGCAGTGCCGCGAAGAACAGGTAGTAGCTGTCGACAAACTGGAACATGAGATAACCCAGGGCTAGCCAGGTTGCGCCAAGGCTCGAGATGACCCGGAGCGGATACTTGTCGATCAGGTAGCCCATAAACGGCGCAATACAGTTGCCGGTGAACAGGGTGAAGGTAATGGCAGTAGAGATTTCGGTGCGCGATACCTCAAACTCTTTCATCCAGTAGGGGAAGAAGATACCGCGTGAGTGCAGGAAGAAACTCGAGGCGAGAAACAGGATAAAAAAGGAATAACCTGCCAGGACATAGCCATAGTAGAGCCCGCCCGTACGCGCCAGTGGGGAGGTGTGGTCGGTCATGTCTACACTCGTTCGGGTTTGAATTGCTGTTGTTCATGGCAGATTGCGCAGCTGTGAATGTGTTGCAGTCCACAGGAGGAAAGCGCAAGTTGATTAGCCAATGCCGAAGTGTAGCAGCGCTGGGCGATTCTGGCTCCTGTCTCCTGTCTGCGACAACATTGCTGGGCCAGGCCGGTCGTGGGCAGTGCTGCAGCCATCGGGTATGTTAGTCTTGCTGGCTGCAGAAACTGGCGGAGGGACGTAAATGAAAGACCTGACTGAACTCAGAAACGCCATGCGTGTGTTTGTTGCCGAACGCGATTGGGAACAGTTCCACTCACCAAAAAATCTCGCCATGGCCATGAGTGTTGAAGTGGCTGAATTGCTCGAACATTTCCAGTGGCTGACAGAATCCGCTTCTGCGGAACTTGACGAGGCAACCCGCCAGGCGGTCGCCGACGAGATTGCGGACGTGCAGATTTACCTGGTCCGGCTCGCAGACAGGCTGGGCATTGATATCCTGCCCGCCTGCGAGGCCAAGCTGGCGCGGAACGCCATCAAGTATCCGGTTGCCAAGGCACGAGGCAGGGCTGACAAGTACACCAGGCTGGAATAGCGTCATGATTTGACGGTGCGTTTACTTGGTATACTGCGGGCACAACAAAAAATCATCAGGAGGGAATCGGGCCTGTGCTGAACGAATGGCTCCTTGTTTTTGCGACCTGGCTGGACGGGTTTGAATCCAGCATCAACCTGCATGAATCCTATTACATGTACAACTGGGTTGAGACAACACACGTGCTTACGCTCATGGTGTTCCTCGGCATGTTGTTTGTTATTGACCTGCGCATGCTTGGCCTGGCTTTCGTACGAATACCCGCCTCGCGGATTGCCTCACGGCTGGACAAGCCAATGATGCTCGGATTCTCCATCATGGTCATCACTGGCCTGTTGCTCTTTTATGCAATTCCGGTTCGGACCACTCAAAGCATCTGGTTTCGAATCAAGGTTGTGCTGTTGATTGCAGCGGGTATCAATGCATTCCTCTTTCGCAATGCCATGCAGCGATCGGTGGCGACCTGGGACCATGATGAAGTGCCGCCGGCGCGAATCAGGCTGGGTGCGGCGCTGTCGCTGACCCTCTGGATCGGCGTCATTTCGACGGGGCGGATGATTGCCTACGACTGGTTTGACTGCAACAAGGACCTGTCGCGGCTGATGTACTGGGCTGCGGGCTGTGTGAACGAACTTGCGGCAATGGAGGGTGAGTAATGGAAACGCTGGCTTTTTTTGAATGGCTCGACACCTCCCTGCTGGCCCAGATGTCAAAAGCCTACGGTGGCGTGTTTGCCATGGTGCAGACAGTACACCTGGCGGCTATGGCTCTTCTGGGTGGCATGATCCTGGTTGCAGACCTGCGTTTGCTGGGCGTGCTGATGAACGACGTTCCTGCAACCGTGGTGGTGGAAAACACCCGTCGCTGGATCCGTTATGCCCTGATTCTGATGGTGCTGTCCGGCATATACATGGCATCTGCCGTTGCAATCAAACTGTATTACAACGCGTTTTTCTGGACCAAGATGATCTCGTTTGCGATGGGGCTGGCATTCCTCTACCTGATCAAATTCCCATTGCTCAGGCATGATTTTTCATCGCTCAACCCCTGGGCAGTCAAGCTGGTGGCGTTGGCATCGCTGATGATCTGGTTTACCGTCGCGGCATCGGGTCGCTGGATTGGATTTTCATGAGGACCTCCAAGTGACAAAAGGCATACTGGAAAAAACTGCAATGGTCCTTTCTGTGGCGATCATCGCAGGCTGGTCCGTGTTCTGGGTAATGCAGGTCATGGACGTTATTGAAACGCTTCGGCTTGCCTACGGGTAGGGGCAGCAGATCATGATCTGAGGTCTCTCCATTCCGGCCCTGCGGGCCTGCAGTCGAGACGACAGCTCGCCGTCGTTTCGACCGAAGCGGCGCCAGCCGCGAAGCGGAGAAACCCCGGTCAAGAAGCGGCGCCAGCCGCGAAGCGGAGAAACCCCGGCGCAGCCGTCGGATCTCTCCGAAGCGGAGAAACCCCGTTGGGGAAGCGCAGTAACGCGTGGGCCCGCGGTTCGGGGTCTGAGGTTTCAGGGGCTGAGGTCTCTCCATTCCGGCCCTTCGGGCCTGCAGTCGAGACGACACCGCAGGTGTCGTTTCGACCGAAGCGGCGCCAGCCGCGAAGCGGAGAAACCCCGGCGCAGCCGTCGGATCTCTCCTAAGCGGAGAAACCCCGGTCAAGAAGCGGAGAAACCCCGTTGGGGAAGCGCAGTAACGCGTGGGCCCGCGGTTCGGGGTCTGAGGTTCGAGGGGCTGAGGTCTCTCCATTCCGGCCCTGCGGGCCTGCAGTCGAGACGACAGCTGCGCTGTCGATTTTGGCTAGAACACGTGCCCCAGTGTCATGGCCAGCACTATCAAGGCCAAGGTAACGCCAACCAGAATGCCGACGTTGATGCCAATGTTTTTCATGATTCGGCTGTCTTCTTCATGCTCGAAAACCATACACCACCCCTTTCTGCTTATTGGAGCAAAAAGTTTCCCGCGTGATTTGGCTTCAATCATTGATCCAGATCAGGAAAATATCACTCGATCGCGAGTCGCTCCTGGGCTGTCTCCCGAATAAGCACCTGGTTACGCAGTCGTGATTTGGCCCGGCTGATCACCCGGTCGAAATGGACCCGGGAAAGCGAGAGCGCCTCACAGGTGACGGACTTTGGTTCGTCACAGAGGTAGGCGCGGACCAATAGATCACGATCGCGTGGCACGGTGACGCTGCTGATTAGCCGGGCGACCGTTTCCCGATGTTCTGCCTGAATCAGTACCTCGTCGAGGCTACTGTCCTCATATTGATCGTTCATGTCGCCGCGGAAATCGAATCGCCCATTCTGCCTTTGCCAGCCAAGCCAGCAGTAGCGCCCGGTCTGGTATACAAAAGAAGTCAGGCGTTCCGGAAATGCAATCTCGCTGTTACGCAGTTTGAGTAGCACAATCAGCAGCGTTTCCTGTGCCAGGTCTTCAGCACGTGCGTGGTCGTGCGTGAGGTATTCAAGCATGCGTACCAGGGGAGCCCGATATCGTCTGACGAGTTCCACCTCCATTTTGGTGTCACCGCGGGAGATAGCGGTGGCGAGGCTTCTTGTGTCCGGCTGCTCTTTTGTGGCGCCTTGCATCTTTGTTCACCCCTCTCATTCCCTGTGCGCATGAAATTGAGGCACGTTGATCAAACAATAGGCAGGAGTTCGCGGCTGGACAACTGACCAATGGTTTATTTACTCTGGCCAATGGTCTTAACTGTACAGCCAGGGAGTTGGCGAGCGGGGATGAATGCAGAGTTACCGAACCAGGGCCAGGAGCGGGAACCGACTGCTTTACGGGTCAAGACACCAGGGGAAGAACTCCTCGACCTGATTGCACGTCAGGCCGCCCAGGTACCATTTGCAGTGTTTGGTGTGCTCATCATCATTGCCGCACTGATATTGCCATATTCCCCAACGGGTGCGCTGGTGTGGTTAACCGCCGTCGCTGTCGTGCTCGCGATCAGGTATTTTGTGCTGGGTCGGCTGCCGCGGGTAAGCCGGCTGCCCCTGATCCACAAGCTGAACCTGGTTGTCCTGCTAAGCCTGCTGAACGGCGCAACCCATGCCTCATCGCTGATATTCTTCAGCGCGATGACAGACCTGGAAAAGGCCATCCAGTCACTTATCCTGGCTGGCCTGGCCACGGGCGCGGTGGCCACAACGGCGGGCGACAGGCGAGTTTACTTTGCCTACATCCTGCCTATCTTCATACCGCTGATCATGCTCTGGGCAACCACCGGCCATGGGACAACACCAACGCGCACCGGTATTGGTCTTGCGCTGTCGGTTGTCGTATTCCTGTTTGTCCTGGTGATTGTGGCGAGGGACACCCGGCGTCAGTTCCGGGAGACGATTGACATCAGGCGCGCCCAGGAAGAAACCAACCGTCAGTTGCAGTTGGCGCTGCAGGCCGCCGGTGTCGCGGACAGGGCTAAAACACGTTTCCTGGCATCTGCCAGCCATGACCTCCGGCAACCGATCCATGCACTTTCTTTGTTTGGCGCCGCGCTGAAAATGCAACAACTTCCCGCCGGAGCCCGCGAACTGGCAGAGAATATCGACGAATCAATATCTGTGCTGGCCAGCCAGCTTGATGCCCTGCTGGACATCAGCAAACTTGACGCCGGTGTCGTAAAACCGGATCTGTCAGTGATTGATCTCTCGGCGATGCTGCAACGGATAGCGCGTGAGTTTGAGCCCCAGGTCAATGAAAAAGGTCTGGTGCTTGTTACAGACATCAGGTCCGGCTGTTTTGTCAGCAGTGACAAACTCCTGCTTGAGCGCGTTGTCCGAAACCTCCTTAACAACGCGCTCAGGTACACAGAACAGGGCAGCATTACTATCAGGCTTGTAGCCAGTGGGCCAAATTGCCTGATTGTCATCGAAGATACGGGCATTGGTATACCCGATTCGGAACAGGACAAGATCTTCAGCGAGTTCTACCAGGTGGCAAACAAACGGTCAGCCTCCAAACAGGGGCTGGGGCTGGGTCTTTCGATAGTGACGCGGCTGCTTTCGCTACTGGGCATACCGCTTCGTCTTGATTCTGTTCCGGGTGAGGGAACTCGCCTGGAACTTGCACTGGTACTGGAAGAAGAGCAACAGGCAGCAGCGGAAGCATTCGTCATGGCGCGTCTCGAGGGAATCCGGATACTGGTAGTTGATGACGATACCGCCGTCAGGGCTGCCATGATGGCGTTATTGCGCAGCTTCGGTGCAGCGGTGGACGCCGTGCCCAATGGTACTCGCGCGTTGGCGTCAGCCAGGGCCAGCATGCCGGATCTTGTCCTGACGGACCTGCGCCTGGACGAAGAATCCGGTCTTGATGTCATTCAGAGTCTGCGCAACATGCGTGCTGACCTGCCTGCCATCCTGCTGACCGGTGATACAGGCGCCGAGCAGATACGCGAAGTCCACGACTTTGGTGTTGAGGTCCTGCACAAGCCGGTTGGGGCAGCTGACCTGGAACGCAAGATTGCTGAGGTACTGCACGGGCCGGTTCACCAGGGATAGGGGCACAGCATGCGGGGCCTGGACGCACCACACGCGAGACACTGGCTTTCCCGGGGGTTCGAAGAACTGGCAGCTCGCGGCGCTGACGCCTGTTTTGATGTGGTAATTGTTGGTAGCGGTTACGGTGGTTCAATAGCAGCACATCACCTGGCGCCCCTTTACGTGGATGGCCGGCCGCTTCGTATCGCCATGCTCGAACGCGGTAATGAGTATGTCAAAGGTGCATTTCCTGCGGAGTTTGGTGACCTCCCGCCTCACGTGCGCATAACGCCTCCCGGGGCAGTCAAGTGTACGGGCAGGCCGGACGCACTGTTTGATCTGCGCCTTGGGTCGGATGTCAGTACGCTGCTGGGGAATGGACTTGGTGGAGGCTCGCTGATCAACGCGGGTGTAATGGTGCAACCCGAGCCGGGGGTGTTCGACAACGGCTGGCCGGACGCCATCAGTGCAGATTCACTGCGGCTCTACTACGAGGAGAGTGAATCAATCCTTGGCGCTGCGCCTCTCACCAGTCTGCCGCAAAAGTACACTGCACTTGCCAGACTCGCACCGGACAGAACCCGGCCGGCATCAGTCACCATTGCAACCGAGACCACAGATGTCACGGCGGCATGTAATTACTGCGGCAACTGCGCCACTGGCTGCAACTTTGGCGCCAAGCTTTCCCTGGATGTATCTCTGCTGGCAGAAGCAAGGCGAAACAACAGGTATTTTGAGTGTTTTACCGGTGCCAGTGTAGTCCGCCTTGAAAAGGACGAACGACAGGGTTGGCAACTGCATGTTGTCTATTCTGATCAGGATCTTGCTCGCCGCTTCCCCGGGCCATTTGCTGTGACAGCCAGATACGTCATTCTGGCAGCGGGTTCACTGGGCACAACCGAGTTGCTGCAGAAGTCAACATCACCATCGTTGTCTTTTTCCCCCCGCCTGGGGCGTCAGTTTTCAACCAACGGGGATATGCTGGCGGTGGGGTTTGAACAGGTGGAACGGGTAGGTGCAATTGCCCAGGGCCCTGGCCCGGGGAATCCCGGCGGGCAGGGACCCGGACCCACTATCACAGGTGTGGCAGACTTGCGTGGGGCAAATGGCATCCTGCTTGAGGAATTGACTGTACCCTGGCCCATTCGCGAACTCTTCGCCGAGGTGTTTGCCACAGTTGGCCTGCTCCACGGATTGAACAAGGGTGACGGCAGGCATGAGTCTGGCTGGCCAGAACCGGACCCTTTTGCAGTCAATGTCCAGGGGCTCGATGCCACAGCCGTTTACGCGCTAATGGGAGACGACGGCGCTGAGGGTGTCCTGCAGTTGCCGGACGGAGACGAGGTGGGTGAGGGCACACTTGAGGTTGAATGGCCACAGTTGCGCCACCATCCCCTGTTCCGGCGTCAGCTGGACCTGCTGGGCGAACTGCTACGTAACAGTGGCAGCGGCGGCAGACTCCTGCCCAACCCGCTCTGGAAGCCAGTACCCGAATCCATGAACTACCTGTCTGGCGGCAACGCCGGACCACTATTTACAGTACACCCCCTGGGTGGTTGTGCGATGGCAGACAGCGGTGCCGACGGGGTGGTAGATCATATTGGGCGTGTCTATAGCGGCCCGGGTACCGACCTGCATGAGGGATTGGTCGTCCTTGATGGCTCGATTATTCCGCGTGCGCTGGGTGCGAACCCGGCATTGACAATCAGTGCCCTGGCACTGCGGGCTGTGCGGGATCTTGCGCTCATCTGGGGGTGCGAGTCGAAACGGGGAACCAGCGCACCGCTGCCACCCCGGCCGGTCTATCGGGTGGCTGACGGGCAATCGGGTGTTGACGCCCGTGTTCCGCATTACGGGGGCCAAACGGGGTTTCGGCTACATGAGCGAATGGTTGGGGAAGTCCTGCTCATGTCTCCCCGGGGTCCGGTGCAGAGGGTGGTGGAACTGACGCTTGCTTCAGAAGGTTTTGGGGTGGACAACCTGGTGGGACCTGGGGAAAAGCGGCTGAAGTTTGGGCGCGGCAGCAGGCTTCGTGTTTTTGAGCCAACCGCCTACCGGCATCTTCAGACATCCGACCCCACCGCCTCGATTGAGCAGATGTTGGACGACCTCGCGCTGGTGGCAGCAGATCTGAGTGGTGAACTCAGGCTGTTCCAGCGTGAAGCCAGTTGGGCATGGCCACGGGCAGCCAGGGCCGGGTTGGCCTGGCTCCTTAACCGTGGGCTGCGTGACATCTGGCAGGGACTGGCGAGCGGCCAGCCAACCTGGGGCATGGCGCGTGATGTCCTTGCGGTGGCAACCAGGGCCGGGGAAATCCGGACGCTAGAGTACCTGCTGGCCATAGACGTGGTACACAAAGATGACGCTGCCATGCCTGCGCTTTCCCTGGCAGGCCAGCAGATAACCGGCACCAAGCGCCTGAACTACCACCGTGCGAGCAATGTGCTGCACCAGTTGATGACACTCGCGCTCACCGGATTCCCCGCGCTAATGAGTCGGCCGGCCCCGGTATTAACCCTCGAACCCGGGTACCTCGCGCGAATTGGCGTGCCGCTGCTTGAAGTTGTTGATCAGAAGGATACCCCGACAACCCTGCTGGACCTTCTGAAAATTGGCGGCTACATGGCGCGGTTGATGGTCTCAACCCATGGTTGGCAGTTTCGGTTGCCGGACGGACCTGCAACGGCACCCCTGTCTCGCCTGCCAACAAGACTGCCTGGGGTGGATGCGTTTGAACAGTACCCGTTGCGGGACGAAAACAACCAGATTTTGCCTACCTTGCTAACGAGGTACAGGAGGCGTCATGGCGATCCTGTGGTGTTCTTCCATGGCTACAGTGCAAGTGGTACAACCTTTGCGCATGAGGCACTGGAACCATCAATTGCGGCCTATCTCTGGCACGCGGGTTTTGATGTATGGGTCGTGGACTTCCGGACCAGTCCAGGTTTGCCCACAGCCGTATCACCCTGGCGGTTCGAGGACGTGGCCGAGCAGGATATACCGCTCTCGATTGCACATATTGCCCGGCAAACAAGTAAACCAGTCAACGTGGTAGCTCACTGCATGGGGGCTGCGATGTTTTCCATGGCGGTGCTGGGTGATGGTACGGTCGAAGCCGGGGAAAACTGGCGGAACCAGGTCCGTCGGGTAGTCCTGACCCAGGTGGGACCAGCCGTGGTGTTTACGCCACCCAACATCTTCCGTGCCTATACACTTGCTTTCCTCCGCTATTTTCTCAATCTGACCCGTTTCGATTTTCGCATCGACAATCGCACGCGGCTCTCTGACCAGCTGCTGGACAGGGTATTGAATCTGCTGCCTTACCCGGCAGAGGAGTTCCGGACTGAAAACCCGGTGACACCCTGGAGACGTACGCCATTTGTTGCAATCAGGCATCGTATGGACCTGCTTTACGGTCGCGACTTTTCCCTGAATAACGTGACGCCAGCGTTCCTTGACAACATTGACGCGATGTTTGGGCCAATGAATCTGCGCACTGTAGCCCAGGCGGTACACCTGACGCGCTGGAAGAACGTGACCGACCACCTTGGCGTGAATCGTTATGTCCAGCGTGCTCGCCTGGAGCGATTCTGGCAGTTTGAGACGCTCAGCCTGCACGGGGCGCAGAATGGGCTTTCGTCCCCCGCGACCCTGGCGCGCAACCTTCAGATTTTCAACGATGCCGGCGTGCATTATGAAACACGACTGTTGCCCGGGTTTGGGCATCAGGACATCTGGGTCAGCCCGCGCAGTGAAACAGAAGTGTTTCCCCTGATCCGGGAGTTCCTGCAACGGCCACTGGCACAACGGGACCCGCAAAATGGCCGCGGGCCACTGGTTGCGGCGCCCCCGTTCCTGGGACCCATTATGCTGTCCTGTCCGGACGGGAGCAGAACCGTGCGGGTCAAACTTGGCAAGAGCCCAAACCTGAGTGAGCCGGAAGCACTGGCCATTGTGCCCGTCAGGTTGGTTGGTGGGCGCATCAAAACTGACGGTTTTACCCTGGCTGACAGTAACTGGGAGAGCAGGGTGGTGGTTGTGCCCGGGGTCAAATCAAATGATGCGGGTGTTCTGGAACTTGATATTCGTTTTGCTGACCGGGACACCAGGCTGCTGGTGTTGCTGCTCTACAATGAACATCCCGCGATGCTGGATCGCGCCTTTGGCGATCCACCCGTTGAACTTGTGGCGTCAGGTCGGCGTTACGGAGCGGGGGAGTCGGGTCGTCGTATTGCTGACGCGCTCCAGGCAGCGCTTGATTCAGATGTTGCCCAACTAAAGACCGGGCTGTTGCAGCATGACCCAAGGCCGGGTATTCACATCAGCTTTGCCAGTTGCCAGTACCCGCCTGGCCTGATTGACCGGATACAGGCATTCTCCTCCTGGCGCCAACTGCTGCAAAGAATAGAGGCAGAAGGCGCACCGGGCCTGCTCCTGCTGCTTGGCGATCAGGTTTATGTGGATGCAACTGCCGGCCTGTTTGATCCGGGAGAAAGTGGCGTGAAGTACCAGCGTCCCTATCAGGCACTCCTATCTGCCAATGTTGTGCAGCAGGTACTTGGCCGGGTGCCTGTGGCGATGATGCTGGATGATCACGAGATTGATAACAACTGGCAGCCGGGTGATTCCCCCGACAGCCTAGAATGGGGTGAAGCCGCGTTTCGGGCGTTTCAGTGGAGTAGCTTTGGCTCCAGACGGGCGGACAAGTTCTGGGGCGCGGTCGACAACGCACCCCTGCCAGTGTTTATGTTGAACACGCGCACGGATCGTACCCCGCGAGACCATGCTGATCCCCTCAATGCGTCGCTGGTTTCCGATCACCAGTTAAACGTGTTCAAAAGCTGGCTGCTGGCCCAGGACCCACGCCTGCCCAAGCTGGTGACCACGGCGGCTTTGCTGCTGCCGCGGCGCCTGCTGAACCATGACGGCGACAGTGCGAGACTGCGAGAGGACGGCTTTGACGGCTACCAGAAAACCTTCATCGACCTGCTGGCTTTTATCGCAACCGAACAGATTGGCCGGGTAGTGTTCCTGTCTGGCGATGAGCACCTGCCGCTGGTAGCAAAGGCCACCCTGCGCGATGGTGGCAGGACATTGGCGCGTGTCTGTTCCATCCATACATCTCCTCTCTACGCCCCCTTTCCTTTTGGCAACGCCATACCTGAGGATTTTGTCATGGAAGAAGAAATTGACCTGGGTGGCGGACTGACCTGTACGGTGGGCGCCAGGGCTTTTTCAGACAAGGCGGGGTTTACGTCGCTTGAGTTTATTGAGACCGACAGCGGCTGGTGGGTGCGGGGACTGTTCGAGGGCGGTCACCAGCGGTTTGAGATTGAACTGGATTAGTGGCCGCTATTCGTCCAGCACAATCCCCAGTTTTGACAGCGCAAACACTGCCTCGGTTCGATTGCTGACATCAAGGGCCTTGAACGCGGCGGACAGGTGGGCTTTGACCGTACCCTCGGCAATGTTGAGCTCATCAGCGATCACCTTGTTGATTTTTCCTTTTACCGCCCGGCTCAGTACCGCTCTCTGACGGGTCGACAAGGCTGCGAGTGCGGAGGAATTGGCATTGCCGGCTGTCTGTTCATCAAGGATGGAGGGTGGCAGGTAAACGCCACCGGCCATGACAAGATTGAGTGCTGCGTGCAGTACCTCTGGCGATGCATTCTTGTGAATGAATCCCGCGGCACCATTGCTGATGAGTTGTCGAATGATACCCGGGTTTTCTTCTCCCGAAAGAATAACCATGGCAGCCTGCCGGAAGTGATCCCGTATCCGCTTGAAGGCATCGTGCCCGCTGATTCCCGGTAGGTGGAAATCCAGCAGGACGAGTTCGACGGCATCTGGCTCGATCTTGAGCGCGGTCTCGCAACTGTCAGCCTGGTAGAAAACTGCGTCTGCCTTGAAGGCAGAGAGCACCAGGCGGATACCTTCCCGGAAGAGGTGGTGGTCATCTATCAGCGCAATGTGCAAATTGCTCATTCCTGAGAAAAGATAGCCCGAACCTTACTGCATTCCGCTGGTCTTGCCCAAGAAAATGCGTGATGCGCGGCGTGCAACAACCGACTTTTGGAGGTAACTGATCAATCTTTGACCAGACAGGGAGCCCTGCTTCCCTGATGCGACACTGCGGCGCTTGTTGACCTGTTGGCGGACTACCGGTCGCGGGCGATGCAGCACCAATATCTGCTGTACTTTTCAGGTTCCATTTGCCTGACCTGCCGGGCATGACACCGGGACAAATGTTATCCTGACAACTGATCAAACAGGGGCAGGGCAGCATGAACCAGGACTTTATTGTTAATCGAGCAGACCTTTCAGACGCCCGCTTGCAGGCGGCGAATGCACTTCAGGCCGGGGCAGGCGAGGTCGTTCTCAAAGTGGAACGATTTGCCCTGACGGCTAACAACATTACCTACGGCGTTGCGGGAGACATGATCGGATACTGGCAGTTTTTTCCAGCGGAGGCGGGTTGGGGGCGTATTCCGGTCTGGGGCATTGGCGTGGTAACGGCCTCGGAACACCCGGACCTGAACCCGGGTGATCGTTTTTATGGTTACTTCCCCATGTCCAATGAACTGAAGGTTAAGCCCGAGAAGGTGTCCAACCGGGGGTTTACGGATGCGTCGTCCCACAGGTCCGGATTGCCGGCTGTTTACAACCAGTACGCTGCCATGACACCAGAAAATGGATTTGATCCCAGATTTGATAACCACATGATGATCTATCGTCCCCTGTTTACCACCTCCTTTGTCATTGAAGATTTCCTCTCAGACAACAACTGTTTTGGGGGAGACGCTGTTGTAATTGGCAGCGCCTCCAGTAAGACAGGTTTTGGTCTTGCCTATATGTTGAAACAGGGGGAAACAGGGGTGCGAGTGATCGGCCTGACCTCAGAGGCGAACCTGTCGTTTGTGGAAGGGCTGGGCTTGTATGACGAGGTGCGAACCTACGATGCGGTTGCAGACCTGGATGCCAGCGTCCCGACGGTCTATGTTGACATGTCCGGTAACAGGCGAGTGCTGTCCCAGGTCCATCATCATTATGGTGACAACCTCGTTTACAGTTGTGGTGTGGGTATCACCCACTGGTCCGAGCGCGACGGCGAGACGCCGGGGAGCTTGCCGGGTCCCACACCCGCCATGTTTTTTGCACCATCGCAGATACAGAAGCGAAACGAGGAGTGGGGTGCACAACAGTATCAGGCAAAAATTGGTGAAGCGACTGCGGGTTTCCTGGCCCGGGTGGATAACTGGGTGAAGATTGAAGAGCACCCTTTCGCCGGGATTGATTCTGTCTACACGCTGGTGCTGCAGGGAGCGGCACCGGATCGGGGTATTGTGGTGGTCTTCTAGCGCGAAGGCACCTGTGTAGCACCCGAGGTCAAAAATAAATGATTTGACAAGCGCAGAAACCTCTATACACTGGCATCAGCTAGACATGCACCACGTATTTATGCCCACATTTTCGAAGTCCTGCCTTTTAGTACCTCGTCCTGTTCCATAAGTAAGTAGCATCAATCCAGCTTGACGGCTCCATTTGGGGTCTAATTTTTTGTAAATCCAAGTTAATAAAGACAGGAAAGACTATCATGGCTGACAAAACTCAAGGCAAAGTAAAGTGGTTCAACGAATCAAAAGGTTACGGCTTCATCGAACGTGAATCCGGACCGGACGTATTTGTCCACTTCTCTGCCATCACCGGCGCAGGCTTCAAGACACTGGTCGAAGGCCAGCAGGTGGAGTTTGATGTAACCCAGGGCCAGAAAGGCCCACAGGCTGAGAACCTCGTCGCCCTCTAAGGCACAGGCTTTCGCCTACCCGGTCTGCCTTGCCAGGCGATGCTGTAACAGGCTTTGCTGGGGAAGGTAAGGATCGCGGCGTAACAAGAAACACCGTGTCGGTTTCCGACACGGTGTTTTTTTTGTCCTGATCCTGGTATCAGAACCACACAGTTGCCATCCGACTTACCACCTGCTTGGTACCGTCAGGGTGATGCCGACCAAATCAACTGTGGTAAATTCGGCAGTAATAGAAATGGCGTTGCAGGGCACAGGGCTGTGCAGCGACACGGCCATCTGGCAGAACGTGTATCGAGGGGGACAAGCGTGTTTGAACTTCCGGAAAAGGCGCACCAGGTCAGGGCGCAGGTTGAACAGTTTTTTCATGACCGAATCCTGCCCAATAACCACCTTTGGACAGATCAGGCACGAGCGGGACAGCCAGTACCTGAAATTGAACAGGCGCTGCGCGCAGAAGCAAAAGCACTTGGCCTCTGGAATATGGCCCTGCCGCGGCTTGGCGATGATGAACCGGGTTTGCGCCTTACCAACCTCGAGTTCACGGCGGTGGCTGAGGTGCTGGGGCGACTGGAGTGGGCGAGTCGCGTGTTCAACTGCCACGCGCCTGATGTACCCAACATGGAACTCCTGCAGTTGTTTGCCAATGACGCCCAGAAAGCTCGTTGGCTGGTGCCCCTTTTGGAGGGGGAAATGGGTTCCGCGTTTGCGATGACGGAACCTGACGTCGCTTCCAGCGACCCGGGTAACCTGGCGACAACATTTGTGCGCGAGGGTGACGAGTGGGTCATCAATGGTCGCAAGTGGTTTGCGTCCAATGGCTCCCATGACAACTGCCGACTGCTGATTGCTGTGGGTGTGACGGACCCGGATGGGCCAAAATCACGGCGTCAGAGTTTGCTGCTGGTACCAACGGATACGCCTGGCATTCGTATTGTTCGCAACCTGCCAGTTTTTTCGCACATCTCCTCCCATAACACCCACCCGGAACTGGTGTTCGACAATGTGCGAGTACCTGCTGAAAACCTGTTGGGGGAGCAGGGTGCAGGATTTGCAATTGGTCAGGCGCGACTTGGACCGGCACGGCTGCACCACTGTATGCGAGCCATTGGCGAATGTGAGGTGTTGATCAGGCTGATGATCAAGCGCTCCCAGGAGCGTACAACCTTCGGTCAGCGGATAGACGAGTACAGTTCCACGCGCGAAGCGATTGCCCTGTCGCGCATAGAACTTGACCAGAATCGGCTGCTGGTGCAACAGGCTGCACACCTGCTGGATACAGTTGGCAACAAGATTGCGCGCAAGCAGATATCAATGATCAAGGTAGCGGTAGCGCGCACCTACCAGGCCATTGCTGATCGCACAATCCAGCTTTACGGCGCACGCGGCGTAACAGATGATACGCCAGCCGCACGGGCTTTCAGCCGAGCCCGCGCGTTTCGAATCTACGACGGCCCTGATGAAGTTCACCTCCAGACCATCGCGCGTCTCGAGGCCTCGGAACAGGATCTGGATGGCCTCGATCACTACCTGGGTGCCCCGGCGCCTTAGCCGTCGTTTCAACGGCTCCCCTGTCGTTTCGACCGGAGCCCCGTCGTTTCGACCGGAGCGCTGTCATTTCGACCGAAGCGGCGCTAGCCGCGTAGCGGAGAAACCTCGCACCTGGAGACCTCTCCATTCCGGCCCTGCGGGCCTGCAGTCGAGGCGACACCTTCGGTGTCGTTTCGACCGGAGCGGCGCTAGCCGCGCAGCGGAGAAACCTCTCACATGGGAGGCCTCTCCATTCCGGCCCTTTGGGCCTGCAGTCGAGGCGACGGCTACGCCGTCGTTTCGACCGGAGCGGCGCGAGCCGCGCAGCGGAGAAACCTCGTGCTTTGAGAGGCCTCTCCATTCCGGCCCTTTGGGCCTGCAGTCGAGGTGACACCTTCGGTGTCATTTCGACCGGAGCGGCGCAGCCGCGTAGCGGAGAAACCTCGTGCGTGGGAGACCTCTCCATTCCGGCCCTTTGGGCCTGCAGTCGAGGTGACACCTTCGGTGTCGTTTCGACCGGAGCGGCGCAGCCGCGCAGCGGAGAAACCTCGTGCGTGGGAGACCTCTCCATTCCGGCCCTTTGGGCCTGCAGTCAATGTATGGACTCCCCCCACTCTCTTTTCAGAGAATGGAGGTAACCAAACCAAAGAGGAGTCCATACATGGCCAAGCGTAATCTAATTGCTCTCGATCTTGCAAAGTCTTCTATCCACGTTGAAGTAGAAGATCTCGCCAAACACAAAATCATCAGCTCCAGAAAGATGAACGTGGCGGCACTAAAGAAGTTTATCACTCGGCAACCACCGTCTACCGTCGCGATGGAAGCCTGTGGCAGTGCTCATCACTGGTGCTGGCTGGCCGAAGCCTGTGGCCACGAGGTCATTCTGTTGCCACCTCAACACGTTACGCCCTATCGCCAGGGACACAAGACGGACGCGACCGATACCCGGGCGATCCGGGAGGCAGCCAAGCGACCGGACCGCAAAGAAGCGGTGAAGAAGTCGCCTGAACTGCTGGCACTGCAGACACTGCTGCGGGTACGGGGTCAATACGTGGATCTCAAGCGCCAACGGTCGAATGAGATCCGCATGCATCTACTCGAATTTGGCATTCGCATCCCGAAGAGCTATGCAGCCCTGCAGCGCGAGCTGATGCCGATCCTCGCGGACGCTGAGAATGACCTGCCGGATCTGGTCAGGTCATTGCTGCATCGGCTCTACGTGTCGTTCCTCGAGACTGCCAGGGAAGTGAAGGAGCTGGATCAAGAACTCCAGCAGGTCGCCAAACAGTGCGAACCCTGCCGGCGCCTGCTGCAGCTTGAGGGCGTTGGCCCGGTGTGTGCCATCCTGCTTTACACCCGCATCGGCGATGGCTCCGCGTTCAAAAATGGTAAGCAAGCCGCGGCTCTGGTTGGCGTGACACCACAGCAATACAGTACCGGCGGCGTGGTGAATCTTGGTCACATCCGTAAACGAGGTGTCGACAAAGAGGCGAGAGCCACGCTCTTACAGGGCGCAAAGTCAGTCGTCCATAAGAAGATGCCGCCCACCAACGACAAAGCGATCTGGTTACGCGATCTCATCGCCCGGCGCGGCGAAAATATTGCGGCGGTAGCCCTGGTCAACAAGACGGTCAGAACTGCCTGGGCCATGTTATCACGCGGCGAAGAGTACGCCGCCGCTTAACCGAATAACGCAACCAATCAGCAACCTTTTACCTGCAAGAAGAGCCTTGTCATCAATGGAACGAAGCCCAACCTCCTGGCAACCTGATCATCTCGACGGAAGCAACATCCGCCCGGTCGCTGAGGACAGGAGGTGCGCGATATACAACCGGGTCAGGGGGATAGCTTCCCTCACTCAAGAGACCGCATATACGTTCGCGTTCTTCATCTTCCTTATGATGGCAAAAACCTGCTTGCAGACAGGGGGGAGTCCATATACGAGATGACACCTTCGGTGTCATTTCGACCGGAGCGGCGCAGCCGCGTAGCGGAGAAACCTCTGGCTTTCGGAGGCCTCTCCATTCCGGCCCTTTGGGCCTGCAGTCGAGGTGACACCTTCGGTGTCATTTCGACCGGAGCGGCGCAAGCCGCGCAGCGGAGAAACCTCGTGCGTGGGAGACCTCTCCATTCCGGCCCTTTGGGCCTGCAGTCGAGGCGACGGCTACGCCGTCGTTTCGACCGGAGCGGCGCAGCCGCGTAGCGGAGAAACCTCGTGCGTGGGAGACCTCTCCATTCCGGCCCTTTGGGCCTGCAGTCGAGGTGACACCTTCGGTGTCATTTCGACCGGAGCGGCGCAGCCGCGTAGCGGAGAAACCTCTGGCTTTGGGAGGCCTCTCCATTCCGGCCCTTTGGGCCTGCAGTCGAGGTGACACCTTCGGTGTCATTTCGACCGGAGCGGCGCAGCCGCGCAGCGGAGAAACCTCGTGCTTGGGAGGCCTCTCCATTCCGGCCCTTTGGGCCTGCAGTCGAGGCGACGGCTACGCCGTCGCCTTTCATCAATCTCAGGTTGTCATTCACAACCTGACCCTTTATTGTATCTCCATAAAACTTTGTTAAGTTGTCATCTTGTCAAAGTAAGGAGGTTGCCTATGCGATGTTGAAGTCCGGAAGAAATTCTGACTATCCCATGGATCCACGAGGTAACTGATCTCTATGACAAAACGATCCCGATCACGCCGTGAACTGAACGAAGCCAATCACAGGAAGGGGAAGCGAACCACTGACAACACTCGAAGGACCCCGCGAAATTACGACGACGAATTTGCCTTGCCCACAGAATCGATTAATGCCATCCGGCGTAATCCCCAACCTTTCAAACCCAGCACGCCTGCCCAACACCGTTATGTTTCCGCTATCAAGAATCATTGCCTCACTTTTGGCGTTGGTCCGGCAGGGACCGGTAAAAGCTACTGTGCCGCCGCGCTGGCCGCGGAAGCGCTCGAATCCGGCGAAGCTGATCGCATTATTCTGACCAGGCCCGCGGTGGAGGCCGGCGAAAGGCTCGGCTTTTTGCCAGGAGAACTGGAAGACAAGTTTGCGGTTTATATTGAGGCGTTTCGGGACGCGCTGAACGACCGCCTTGGGTCGGGCGCGGTCGATTACTATCTGCGTTACGGCCGGATTGTGGCGGCACCGCTTGCGTTCATGCGTGGCAAGACGTTTGCGCGCAACACATTTGTCATCCTGGATGAAGCCCAGAATACGTCTGTCGCCCAGATGAAAATGTTCCTGACCCGGATTGGTACTGACGCTCGTGTGGTGGTCAACGGTGATGTGGCACAAAGTGATATCGGGGCGGCCAACGGTCTGGCTGATGCCCTGCGGCGGGTGCGGAATCTTCCCGGGGTTTACGTTCATGAATTCGAGCGTAGTGATATTGTGCGCAGCGGTTTGGTCCGGGCCTTGCTTGATCGGTACGAGGAACCACGCTGCCAATCAGAAGAGCTGGTTGATAGGCTGGGATGCCGTAGTAGCAAGTTGCGGTTCTCCATTGAACCCGATCCCGTCAGGCACCCCATACACCCGCACAGCCAGGATGTGTCAGTTACCCGGGTGGGGTGACAACCGCCAGCGTTAATGCCACAGTTATGGCCTCGACTCTGGAGAGGAACCTGACTGATGGGATTTTTCGACTACGCCGACGCTTCTTTTGAGATTCGGGCGGATATTGTTGAGGCACACCGTGCCTACTGGGCGAAACTGGCTCGAGCTGGTAGTTGGTGGACCGGTGCCGAACGGGTCGCCATTGCCCGCGAGACGCGCAATGCGCTGACCTGCGATTTCTGCCGCACCCGCAAGGATGCGCTTTCGCCCTACGCCGCCCGGGGTGAACATTCGCATGATGGCGAGTTACCGCTGCTTGCTGTTGATGCGGTTCACCGGATTATCACCGACCAGGGGCGAATTACCCGTCGCTGGGTTGAAGAGAACGCAAGTAACGGATTGTCCAAGGCCCAGTATGTTGAACTGGTTGGGGTGGTGGTGGCCGTCTTCAGCATTGATGAATTCAGCCGTGCCCTTGGGCTTGCCGTAGAGGCGTTGCCTGAGCCTGTGGACGGCGACTGTTCACACTACCAACCGGCTGTGCTGAGCGAAGACATCGGATTTGTGCCCACGGTGCCACCCGAGGGCAATGTTGGTAATGAGGCGGATCTCTGGGTCAACAGGCGTGCTGCCAATGTGATCCGGGCGTTAACCCTGGTACCGGATGCGCTGCGAGACTGGCGGGAACTCGCCGGGGCGCAATACCTGTCTTTTGCGGCCATGGCCAACTTTGTCAAGGACGAGGCGCGTAGTATTAATCGCATGCAGATGGAGCTGGTTGCGGGACGGGTCTCAGCCATTAACGAGTGTTTTTACTGAACCAGTGCCCATGCCACGATGCTCCGTGTGAGCGCGCAGACAACGAATACAGAAATTGATATACAGGGTGTTAATGGGGATGCCGAGGGTGCTGCCCGGGGCATTGAAATTGGGGCTGAACTGATGCGGTTTGCCGAGGCTGTGGCCCAGCGTGATGCGCCTGCGCTCCATGAGTCGAGACAGGCACTGCTCGCAGTGGCGGGTCCACAAGTGCTGGTTGATGCGGCCGGTGTTGCAGCCAATTTCCAGCGGATGGTCAGGATCGCCGATTCGATTGGTATCCCGGTCGACAATATGGAAGCAGAGCTCGGCCAGGCAGTACGCCGTGACCTGAATCTTGAGCGTTTTGCCTCGGCGCAGAACACCCTGGGTGACAGGCAACGCTAATCAAATCAACTGGGTGAAATGAGGGAGTAACCGGGTGGAGTTTACGAAAGAGGATCTGACAGGGTTTGCGCAAACGATATTTCTTGCGCTGGGAACAAGCGAGGAGCGCGCCCGGACCGTGGCAGAGCACCTGGTTGAAGCCAACCTGAAGGGACACGACTCGCACGGCGTGGGTATGATTCCCAACTATGTGAACAGTTCGCTAGCTGGCACCCTGCATGTCAACAATGATGCGGTTATCGTCAAGGACAAGGGTTCTGTGCTGCTGGTGGACGGCCAGTTTGGCTATGGCCAGGTGGTGGGCCGGCAGGCGACGGCATTGGGTATCAAGCGGGCGCAGGAACTTGGCATGGCCTGTGTTGGCGCGCGCAACAATCATCACCTGGGTCGGATCGGCGCTTATGGTGAACAGTGTGCGCGGGAAGGGTTGATCTCCATTCATTTTGTCAACGTTGTGGGGCATCAACCGTTTGTGTCCCCCTGGGGCGGTCGTGACAAGCGGCTGCAAACCAATCCTTTCTGTTGCGCAGTTCCCACTACCAACCCGGATGAGCCAGTGGTACTGGACATGGCAACCAGTGCCATTGCGCTGGGCAAGGTACGTGTTGCCGGGATGAAGCAGGTACCGGTGCCGGAAGGTGCACTCTTTGATGCCGAAGGTGTCCCCACAACGGACCCGGGCGCCATAGCCGCTGGCGGCTCACTGGGACCGTTTGGCCAGCACAAGGGATACGGGCTCGCATTCATCTGTGAATTGCTGGGCGGTGGTCTGGCTGGTGAATGGACCATGCAGGATGTCAAGCGACAGCAGGCCGTTACTGTGAATCACATGCTGATGTTCATCATTGATCCGGATGTGTTCGGCGGCGCGGAGGCATTTCGTCGTGAAGTTGATGGGATGGTCGACTGGATGCACTCGTCAGCGCCAGCCAAAGGTTTCGACAAGGTCCGTATTGCCGGGGAACCGGAGCGCGAATCCATGGCGGCACGCCTCGCCAATGGCATCCCGATTGATGACCAGTCCCTCAACGCGATTGTTGGCGCAGCCCGGAAAGCCGGGGTAGATGAAGCCGGGATACAACGCTATACCGGCTGAGCCTGGACGCTGCAGCATCAGTTTAAACAAATCACTCAAAATTAAGGAAGGTAGTTACCTTATGGCAAGTTCACAAAGTATAGCCGCAGAAGCCCCAAGGGTGCTTGTTGATATCAAGGATCACGTTGCCCATGTCCGACTGAATCGACCTGACAAGATGAATGCGCTCGACAATGCCATGTTTGAGGGTATCGTTGCCGCGGGTGAACAATTGAAGCAGGACCCGTCTGTACGGGCCATTGTCCTGTCCGGCGAAGGGCGGGCTTTCTGTGCTGGCCTGGACATGGGCAATTTTGCCAGCATGGCAAAAGGCCCGGGTGAGGGGGGCAGTGGCAAACCGACCGAGGGTGGTGGCAGGCTGGCCCAGCGTACCCATGGTATTGCCAACCGCGCACAGTATGTGAGCTGGGTGTGGCGCGAAATGCCGGTACCGGTCATTGCGGCACTTCACGGCGTGGCTTTTGGTGGTGGCTGCCAGATCAGCGTGGGTGCTGACATGCGATATGCGGCCCCGGGAACAAAAATCTGCATCATGGAAATGAAGTGGGGCCTGGTGCCTGATATGGGCGCAACGCCTTACCTGCAGAAACTGGTGGGTGATGATGTCGCGCGCGAACTCACCTATACCAACCGCATCATTCTGGCAGAAGAAGCAAAAGCCCTGGGCCTGGTTACGCGGGTTTGTGAAGACCCGATTGCCGAGGCGCTGCAAGTTGCCGCAGAGATAGCCAGCCGAAATCCGGATGCCATTCGTGCAGCCAAGCGAATCCTGAACAATGCACCCTATGAAAGTGCCGCAGAAACACTGCTGGCTGAATCGGTGGAACAGGACAACATTATTGGCTCAAGGAACCAGGTTGAAGCCGTCAAAGCCAACATGGAACAACGCGCACCGGAGTTCTCCTGAGTCGGTCTGGCATGCGCGGCAGGTCTGTCCTGCCGCCCACGCGCCCGGCAAGGGTTGTCGAAAACGGCTCCACCGCATGGCTGCCTCCCTCAACGCACATCAAATCTATCCGTGGTGACAAAATTTTATTGATGTCCCGCGTCCGCTAGTGCCCCCTAAAATACGCCCGCTTCTCTTCCGGCCATTCTGCTGGAAAGGGGTTTTTTTGTTTGATGGTCTCCGGGGAGGAGAACCATCCATTCATTCAGGGGAAAGAGAATGGGGTATTCAAGAACGCCGTTGTTGGTAGCTGGTCTTTTGCTGTCATCCGGGGCTGCTATTGCGGCCGAACAGCCGATGGAAGAAATTGTTGTGGTAGGCACGCAGATCAAAGGGGCGCAAATTACTGATGCCCTGCCGGTATCTGTGATCACTGAACTGGATATTGAAGCGCTGGGCGTTAACTCCGGCGACGAACTGCTTGAATATATCGTGGAGCAGGGCCAGAACTATTTCAGTGAGTCTGAAAATATCAGTGGTGGTGTCAACTCCGCCCGGGGTGATATTGGCGCCTTCAACCTGCGTAACTTGGGTACGGGTAATACCCTGGTGCTGCTGAACGGTCGGCGTATGGTAAATGCGGCCAGCTATCAGACAGAAGAAGTAGGGGGCAGTTTTGTTCCCGTTAACACCGTCAACGCACAATCCCTGCCGGTAACCGGTTTGCGCCGTGCTGAAGTTTTGCGTGACGGTGCCTCTGCCATTTACGGTGCCGACGCTGTGGCTGGTGTGGTGAACTACGTCCTCAAGAATGATTACGAGGGGTTCCGGGTTCGCGTCAGGTACGATGACTATGACAACATTCCACGCACCGACCAGCGACTGACGCTTGAGTGGGGCAAGGTGCTGGATGGTGGTACCTCGGTGGGTGCTTTTGTGAACTTCTACCATCGGGATCGTGTGAACTCACAGGATGATCCAAAGTGGGCCGACAGCGACCTGCGTCCACTGGTAACCCACCCTGCCTTTATCGGTAACAGCGCATTCAACAATACCAGCGCAAACTCGGAGTACGGTCAGTATGACGCGGTCAGCAGCGTATCCGGCACCGGCTTAAGTGGTGTGATCACGGATTCTGCCGGTGAGTTTGAAACCTATCCTGCCGGTGATCCGCGCTGTCAGTATGACATTGGCTATGGCACCTGTGGTGGTATCGACGGCCAGGGCACCTATCGCTATAACCAGAACGAGAACAGGGACCTGTACTCCGAACTGGACCGGGTAAACCTCTACGCCTACATCAACCATGATTTTGCCAGTGGCATGGAGAGTTTTACTGAATTCACGGCTTACCTCTCGGAGACCAACACTTTCCGTCAGGCTTCAACCACCCTGAGTGCAGTGGCACCCTACCGGGTTGCGGCCAACAACTACTACAATCCGCTTGGCCCCTGTGGTTCACCCAACCGACTCCCTGATTCCGTGATTGGCACCAATGTCCCTTGCAGTGGTATTGCGCTCAGTATCGACAACTACCGCTGGACCCACGTGCCGCGTATTGTTGATGTCGACGGTGATGTGTATCGAATTGTAACGGGCCTGCGGGGCAACCTGGATCAATGGGATTGGGAAAGCGCCATCACCTGGTCAAGGGCGACCCGGGACGACATCACCCACAACCGTATCTCCAACACCCTGCTGCAGAATGCGCTGAACGATCCTACACCTACGGCGTTCAATCCGTTCTCCGGGCGGGAGAACAGCAACATCGAGCAGATGCTGGTTGATGTCTACAGGAAGAACGAGCAGGAACTCACCATGTTCGACTTCAAGATCTCCAACCCGTCCATCTTCGAACTGCCGGCTGGCCCCGTGGGCCTGCTTGCCGGGTTTGAATACCGGGATGAGTCGTTTTCTGATGATCGTGATCCACGGCTTGACGGCACGATCAACTACGTGGACAACAGTGGCAACACCTACCCGTTTGTTTCCGATGTCCTGAACTCCAGCCCCACGGCGGACAGTGCCGGTGATCGCCAGGTCACCTCCCTGTTTACGGAAATTGCCGTGCCCGTGCTTCGTAACCTGGATGTGCAGGCTGCCGTCCGTTACGAAGATTTTTCGGATGTTGGCAGCACCACGGTGGGCCGGGTTGCATTTGGCTATCGTCCGCTGGAACAGATACTGGTTCGCGGTTCATGGTCCCAGGCTTTTCGTGCACCCAACCTAGTCACCATCAACGAGTCAATTGTGGCGCGCTCGAACACCCTGGACGACGTGTCCTGCTTTTTTGTTGACCCGAACGAAACCGAGCTCGATTGCACCTACGGCATTCAGCGTACCGCCCAGGGCAGCAAACAGCTGAAGCCCGAGGAGTCAGTCAACACCTCCTTCGGGTTTGTATTTGAGCCAGGCGAAGGTGTCACCCTGACCGTGGACTTCTGGAAAATTGAGAAGGACGACACCATCGGCCTGTTTGGCGAGGAGAACCACATTGCCCTCGACCTGTTGCTGCGCTTGCAGGCAGGAACGTCATCCTGTGCCGCTGTGGTTGGCAATCCTGCAGTTGTCCGCGACCCAGCTACCCTGACACCGGCCGCAGAAGCGCTCTGGCTGGCTGCTGGCGCCTGTCCCGGTGGTGAGATCATTCGGGTTGAAGACAACTACGCCAACCTGGATACACGTACGGTTGCGGGTTATGACATAGGTCTCTACTACGAGGTCGACACTGATTTCGGTAACTTCGACTTCCAGATCATCGGTACCTGGCTGGATAAGTACGAACAGTCAGCCGGCGTTGTCGCTTCCCAGCTGGTTGAGGCCCAGGCCAACGGTACACTGCCTGCCAGCGTGCCTGTTGTGGGTTTTGCGAACCTCATCCGTCAGGATGGCAATCCTGAAACCAAGCAGAACATGCGGCTTTCATGGCGCAAGGGTGACTGGGGCGCGTCTGTAACCGGCATTCGGTATGGTGATTTCATTCAGACATCCCTGACCCTGGCTGACGGGACACAGTGGGTTATCCCGCCGATGGCGACCTACAACCTGTCTGTCGACTACAAGTTCAAGGTAATGGGGGAGTCCGATGCGCGCGTTCGATTTGGCGCGAATAACTTCACGAACAAGCGTGCACCATTGGCTGACGATTCGTTTGGTTATAACGCAGACATGCATTCTGACCTCGGCCGCTATTACTACCTGGACCTTCAACTCACGCTCTAAACGCACAAACGCTAGAAACAAAAACGGCCCGTTCAGGGCCGTTTTTTTCTGCCTGATCCGTACTGGCGACGGCTCAGGAAAACCCGCAATCAGCCTGCAGCACGCCTGTTGCCGCCAGCACTCCTGCGGCTGCCAAGTCCACCCCGGTAAGAGCGACCGCCGGGGCTGGTACTATAGACCTTGCGTTCCTTCTGGCGAGCCGACTGGCTCTGTTTTGAATTGTTCT
The DNA here is from genome assembly GCA_047947185.1 of Pseudomonadota bacterium. Taxonomy (GTDB): domain Bacteria; phylum Pseudomonadota; class Gammaproteobacteria; order Pseudomonadales; family Azotimanducaceae; genus JANQJA01. The sequence continues at coordinate 1,999,377 of CP170502.1, read as the reverse complement.
GAGCCATGGTCATCAGTGCTGTTTCCACCTCAAAACCTGCGGTAACCCGCTGCTCAATATTGCTCTTCAGCAGACGTTCGATGTCCCGCAACAGCTTCAGTTCGTCCTGGCCAACCAGCGACAGGGCTTCACCCTCGCGACCGGCGCGACCGGTACGCCCGATACGGTGTACGTAGTCTTCAGGAATATTCGGCAATTCAAAATTCACAACGTGTGGCAACTGGTCAATGTCGAGCCCCCGTGCGGCGATGTCAGTCGCAACAAGTACATGCACCTTGCCTGACTTGAAATCTGCCAGTGCTTTGGTTCTTGCGCCCTGGCTTTTGTTACCGTGAATTGCGGCAGAGTTGATGCCGTCTTTCTCCAGTTGTGTGGCAAGCCGGTTGGCACCGTGTTTGGTGCGACAGAAAACCAGCACCTGCTTCCACTGGTTGGAGCCGATGAGGAATGACAGCAGTTCGCGCTTGCGCTTGGTGTCAACAAGCTGAACCGCCTGCTTGATGCCGCCCGCGGCTATATCATTGCGGGATACCTCAACATGCACCGGGTTGTTCAGCAGGCCATCGGCAAGACGCTTGATGTCGCCGGAAAAAGTTGCCGAAAACATCAGGTTCTGCCGTTTTTGTGGCAGCAGCGCGATGATGCGCCTGATATCGCGGATGAAACCCATGTCGAGCATGCGATCAGCCTCGTCCAGCACCAGGATCTCTACAGAGGAAAGATCAACGTTTTTCTGGTTGGCGTGATCCAGCAGTCGTCCAGGTGTTGCCACCAGGATGTCAACGCCGCGGCGCAGCTTGTCAATCTGTGGGTTAGCGTTAACACCGCCAAAAATCACGGCAGAGTTAAGGGGCAGGTGGCGGCCATAGGCAACCACACTCTCGTGTACCTGCGCGGCAAGTTCCCGGGTGGGTACCAGCACAAGTGCACGGACCCGGCGCTTTTTGGAGTCAGCCGGGGATGCGTTCAGGCGTTGTAACATGGGCAGGGTAAAACCCGCCGTTTTGCCGGTGCCTGTTTGTGCACCGGCCATAATATCGCGTCCTTCAAGTACGGGCGGAATTGCCTGTAGCTGGACGGGTGTGGCTTCGCTGTAGCCCTGTTCAGAGACAGCACGAAGGAGTTCAGCCGAGAGGCCGAGGGAATCAAAAGACATATAATGCTCCTGGAGCGTCCGCCGAGGAAAAATCCAGGGAAAGGTCAGGACACTGAGGTAAAAGTTATTTCGGGGTTTACCAGGTGGAAATACCGCGAGGGACCGGTGATGACCTTCAAGAACCGGTGAAGGCACTATAGCAGGAAACGCGGGTAATACCAGCATCCTATTTTGCCTGACTTTCCCTGGCACGGGCGAAGCCGGGAAACTGTTCCCGGCAGCCGGCAATCATCCTGGCCTTGCGGGTCAGGTCGACAGGAAACCACCATCTACCGGCACCGCGGTGCCCGTGATAAACCCTGCATCATCAGACAGGAGAAAAGCGATGGTTGCGCCATACTCGGCATAGGGGTCGCCGGCACGCGCAATAGGTGCCCAGCCGGTTGGGCGCGGCAGGGCAGCGGGCGGCGTCGTTTGTTTTTCACGGTCTTCCTGGGCGTGTTTGCCAAGATTACTGCCCCGGACTCCCGCGGGCTGAATAGCGTTGGCCCGAATACCCTGGTTGCCATAGTCAACGGCAATCTGCCGGGCAAGCTGGATTACGCCGGCTTTTGATACGGCATAGGAAGCAGAAGAACCGCCGGGTCCAATGACCGATCCTGCAATAGATGATGTCACCACATAGGCACCGCCGCCTGCAGCGATCATGTGGGGAATAGCGTGTTTGGCGCACAGGAACGGGCCCGTCAGGTTAACGCCAAGTACAAATTGCCAGTCCTCCAGCGTCGTCTCGTGAATCCAGCCACGACCGGCCGTGCCCGCATTGGCCACCATGCCATGCAGGGCGCCAAAAGTGTCGACGGTTTGCTGGACTGCATTGGCAACATCAGCTTCGATGGCAACGTTGCACTGTATGGCGATTGCGCGCCCGCCTTTGGCGTTGATGTTGGCGGCAACTTCCTCGGCAATAGGCAGGCGCATATCGACAACGGCAACAATGCCGCCCTCGTCGGCAATGCGTTCACATGCCCCTTTGCCAATGCCGCTGCCGCCGCCTGTTACAATCACCACCTTGTCTTTCAGTCTTGTTGTATCAACCATCCAAAAATCCCTCCACTCGGAGCGACAACTTTACCACCGCAGGAATCAAGTGGACCAGTATCCAAATTGCTGCCTTTGATGCCCCTTTTGCCAGTTGGTGCAGGGCAGCCGGTGGCCAGGGGCAGGACTAAAATTTTTTGCGTAGTTGCGCGAGGGGACGCGTTATCATCGGTTTCGATACGGGAGACACAAGATGACGGATGAAATCAGGTACGGTGTGATTGGCACAGGCATGATGGGCTGTGAGCACATTCGCAACATTGCGGCAATTGACGGCGCCAGGGTTACTGCGCTGGCAGATCCCAATGAGCGGCCCAGGCACTGGGGGCTGAAGTCCTGCCCGGAAGACAGGCAGCCAGAGGTGTTTGCAGATTACCGGGACCTGCTGGCCGCGGATCTGTGTGATGTAGTGGTCATTGCCTCGCCCAACTTCACACATCGTGACGTGCTTGATGCCGTATTTGAAACGGACTTGCATGTGATGGTTGAAAAACCCATGTGCACAACCATGGCAGACTGTCGTCATGTGGTCGAGCGGGCGCGCCTGCACAAGGGAATCTTCTGGGTTGGGCTTGAGTATCGGTACATGCCACCGACCAATGCTTTCCTGCGTGAACTTGCAGCGGGTGCGGTTGGCAACCTGAAAATGTTAAGTATCCGGGAGCACCGATTTCCGTTCCTGGTCAAGGTCGATAACTGGAACCGCTTTTCACGCAATACCGGCGGTACGCTGGTGGAAAAGTGCTGTCACTTTTTTGACCTGATGAACCTTGCGACGGGGTCCGAGGCGGTGAGTGTCTTCGCCTCCGGTGGGCAGGATGTGAATCACCTCGACGAGGTCTATGACGGTGAGGTGCCCGATATCCTGGATAACGCCTATGTCATTGTGGAATACGCCAATGGCTGCCGGGCGCACCTTGACCTGTGCATGTTTGCAGAGTCCAGTCGGGACGAGCAGGAAATCTGTGCCGTGGGGGACACCGGCAAGCTGGAAATCCGGATCCCCAGCGCGGTCATGACCAAAGGCGTCAGGGCAACCAGAGAGATTGAGGAGTCCAGGGTGCCAGAAAATCCAGCGATCCGCTTTCAGGGGCTGCATCATGGCGCCAGTTACCTGGAGCACCTGGACCTGATTGAGGCCATTACCTCGGGTGGACAGGCGAAGGTGACGGCCCTGGATGGTTTACGGTCAGTTGCAATTGGTGTTGCCGCCCATCGCGCTATTGAAGAGAAGCGTGTTGTTCAAATGAACGAAATCTAGCCGCCGTATACCCTCTCCCAGTAGGGACCAAGGTCAACTACCTGGCCGCTCGCCTCGGCATCATCAATCGCAAAGCAGGTGACCGCGGCAGTGAGGCCTTCCTCAAGCGTGGTTGATGTCGCCTCACCGCGCAGCATGGTGGCGACAAGTTCCTCGGCAAGCACTTCGTCACCACCACCGTGCATGCCGGCCGCGCGGGTGTTGTGATCCTGGATCACCTCGCCAAAGCCAATTCGCCTGAGTTCAATGGTGCCGGCGTAAACATCAGCACGCAGTGTGCCTTCGGTACCGCAAATGTACATGCGGCGTTCCGGCAGCCCGGTATTGGCATTGATGTGGAGGCTCGCACGAATCCCGTTGTCGTATTCGATAATGGCAACCTGGTTGTCAAGAATGTCCTTGTCAGCCGTGAAGGGGTTCAGTGTGCGACCCTCGCGCCAGGTCATGTAACCCTGGCGTCCGCTGCGCGTCTTGCCAACCCGCTCGAGCGCCGACGCGTTTTCGGGCAGGAAAAAATTGAGCCCACCAAAAGAGGCCACTCGTGCCGCGCGCGCCTCAACCATCCAGTTGGCAAGATCAATGTCATGGCAACATTTTTCCAGCAGGTGTGAGCCGGCATTTTCGCGGCGGCGACGCCAGTCACCCATGATAAAACCGCCGTGGTTGAAATCCAGCGTTTCATTAAACTCGAAACTGATAATGTCGCCGATAATGCCACTTTTCAGCAGTGCCTTGACCTTGCGATAGTGCGGTGAGTAGCGAAGATTAAACCCGATCACAAACTGTTTGCCCGACTTTCGCCAGGCATCACGCATGGCAATACAATCCTCCAGGGTAGTCGCCAGCGGTTTCTGGCAGAACACGTGTTTGCCGGCTTCAAAAGCGGCAATGGTTTGCTGGGCATGAAAACAGTTCCAGGAGGCAATCATGACCCAGTCGACATCCTCGCGCTGCAGCACCGCCTCAAACGCTGGCGCCTCGATAAACTGGTCTCCGAACAGCTTGCGGGTTTCGGTGATGGCCGCTGGGTCCGGATCATATACGGCGCGAATGTCTACGCTGTCGCTGGCCGCCTTGACCAGGCTTGCCACTGACCGGCCCATATTACCGCTGCCCACCAGGCCAACACCGATATTGTCTGCCACGTTCAGTCCTCTTGTTTAGTGCCGGCGGCCTTTTGTCAAAGCCAGGGACGGCACTGACGAGTTCAATCTGCAACGGGCTCCACCTGCCCGCGCAGCTTTTGCCTCAATCCAGGTCAATCAGGCGCCGCCTGATCGCGTGAGCCGTAGCCTCGGCGCGGTTGGAGATGCCCAGTTTGGTATAGATTGACTTGACGTAACTTTTTGCCGTGTTGGCTGAAACGCCCAGCGACCGGGCAGTTTCCGCCACGCTCTGGCCCATGGCAATGGCTGCAAGCACCTGTTCTTCGCGGGGTGCCAGTGGTATGGCCGGGTCACTGCCGCCCTGGGCATTAAAGTGCCTCACCATCATTTCTGCCATGGGCGCGGAAAGGGGTACCTCACCTGTAGTGATGCCCCGCAGGTAACTGATGATCCGGTCCCGATCCCGGTCTTTCAGAATATAACCCCGTGCACCTTTCCTGAGGGCCTCGAACAGCGTGGCATCATCGTCGTAGATGGTGGTCACAATGACATAGGTATTGGCCTTTTGTGCCGTGATGGCACTGATCACGTCAAGACCCGACCCATCGGGCAGGCCAATATCGATCAGGGCCAGGTCGAAGTGGTGCGCGACGAGTTCGCGTCGGGCACTTTGCAGGTCTGGTGCAACGGCCAGTCCGGTATCGGGGAACACTTCCAGGATGCAGGCGGCAAGCCAGTTCGCCGCGTCGGGGTGGTCCTCAACCAATAGTGTCTTTTGGATTTCCATGTGGCAAGTAAAAGCGCTGCCTGCCTGAATTGCAATTGTGAATATGTAAATGCTGGTAAACTCCCGGCATGCCTCTTGCCCACTTGATCCTTGTTTGCCTGATCGGTTTTTCCGGGCACGCCAGTGGACAGCTCCAGGAGATGACCCGGGCGGAATACCTTGCCAGTTCCGAGCCGATACCGCCTGTGTCCATGGCCTGGCAGCCGGTGCAGTTGCCTTATGCGCCCAGGGGTGAAGGTCACATCCCGAATCCCGGCGCTATCTGGTTCAGGTTTCGCGTGCCGGCCTCGCCCGATGCGCAAGCCGTGTATATCGGGCGTCACAATGTCTCGCTGGAGGTTTTCCTTGATGACCTGCGTGTGGGTGGGCAATGGCAGGCTGCAGACCCGCCGCCCATAGGCTGGAACAGGCCAACACTGGTCGACCTGCCGGCAAAAGCACAGGCGGCGTTCATATACATCCGGTTGCAGAGTGGGCCCTACGGTTCAATGCTCGCAGCGCCACTGGTTGGCCCGGCCAATGAGTTACACAGCAGGTACCGTGCCCGGTATTTCTGGCAGGTGGAGGTCAGTCAGTGGATGTTCCTGCTGAGTGTCACGGTGGGCGGCTTTGCGCTGTTGTTATGGTACTTTCGCCGACAGGAGAGCCTGTACCTGCTGTTTGCCGGCGCCGCTGGCGGCTGGGCCCTGGTGACTCTCTACCTGTTCCTGGACTTCATCCCCATCACCCTCAAGGTGTGGTTGGGCATCATTCATACCGGCGCAACCTGGACAACCTGGTTCCTGGTGACATTTATGCTGGGCGCCGCGGACAGGCGTCTGCCGCACCTGGAAAAGGGGTTGCTGGTGGTATCAATCCTGGCAACAGTGTTCCACTTTGTTTACCCCGCAAACCTGTTTTTTGAGTTTGCCTATGCTTTCCATGCCCTGGGCATACTGGTGCTGCTGGGGGTGGGAGTACTGTTTATTGGTGATGCGCTGAAGCGGCCGGGTGGCAGCAGCACCTGGTTTGCGCTGGCATTCCTGGTGTTTTTCCTGCTTGCAGCACATGACTGGTATTTTTTCATTCTCAGTCCGGATGATCAGTACACCGAGGCATCCAACCTGATCCAGTTGGGTATACCGGTGCTGCTACTGGTCCTGTTCCTGAACCTCGTTACCCGGTTTGCGCGTGCCCTGAACGAGACCGAGCGCCTTAACCAGAACCTGGAAGCCCGCGTACAGGAGCACAAGCGGGCCCTGGATGAAAGTTACGAGCGAAACCGACAAATGGAAATTGCTGCGGCTGCCGCTGCCCAGCGGGAAAAAATCTACCGAGACCTGCACGATGACGTGGGTGCCAGGCTGACATCCATCATCTATACCAGCAAGGAGTCGACCGACGTGCAACTGGCGCGGGAGGCGCTGGAGGGGCTGCGGGAGTCCATCTACCGCGCCAACTACACCGCGCAGGGGCTTGACGAGTTTGTCGACCAACTGGTGGATGAAACGCGACTGCGCGTTGAATCGGCCGGGCTGCAGTTCACGCTGTCGCTTGGTGAATTGCCGACACAGGTGGTGGCTGCAGAGACCTGTTACCAGGTGATGCGCATATGTCGTGAGCTGGTTTCAAATGTGCTCCACCATGCCAGGGCAGGCAGCGTGACGCTGTCCGTGGCCGCAGACCAGGCCAACATCATCTGCGAAATCAGCGATGACGGGATTGGCATGACGGGGGAACCGGTTGGGCACAGCGGTATCAGCGGTGTCCGTGCAAGGGCAGGCAAGATAGGTGCAACGATTGACTGGGCCAGCGCACCCGGTTGTGGCACCAGGGCAACCCTGGTCTTTCCGCTATAACCCGACGGGCGACCGGCCATTGGACCCTCAGGCCGTGGCCTCCGCAAACGGAGCGGCCCCAGAAAACGATGGCGTTTCTGCTCAGCAAGCGCAAGCCCGCCTGAAATTTCTGCATGGCGTTGTTCTCTGCCATCAGATTAACGCGCATCAGGAGCGAGCGATGAAGCGCCCAGGCAGTCAGGATGAAGAAATCGAGCATCCACCGGAAAATCAGGAAATTGGACAAGTCAGTTGATGAATTGGCAGAGGGTCGTACCAGGGAGAAATACATGAACCAGTTTCATGCACATATCAACGACTATGAACAGGATGTCAACTCCGCGCCACGTGGCGCGTCTCGACCCGCGAACATTGTATTGCTCCCACGCCACCCTTCGCGCCTGTAGCCCTGGTCTCCCTTCGCGTTTATGCTCGGTCTTTTCTGGGAAGTGGCGCGCTGAGCGCGGTGCGGGAGATTGATGCCGGAATACGATGAACGAATCACCATGTCGTGGCGCAGATGTGCGGTGTACGCGTTGCCTGTCGCTGTCGTGCCGTGGGGATTCCTCGTCATGGTTATGGACCTAACCGGTGAGCCCACGGGCACGTTGATCGGCACGACCTTGTTTCTATTCATCTGGGGGCTGATGACACTCCTCGTCTGGCGAACCATGGCGGTCACACTCAAGATCCGACCGCGGCTCACATGGCAGGGTACCCGACGGCCGATGCTGATTATCCGCGGTACCGGCAAAGGGGACGTTGCAACGATTCCCTTGCATGCAATTGATGCGGTCGAGGTTGTACAGTTCACAGCCGGCTGGGGAAAGAGCGTTACCTCGGACAAGCTGGATGACGTCCCGGAAGCAGAACCGGTGAGCGGTTGGAAGCGATTCTTTGGCCTTCGGACGCAGACGGCTGCCACGTTCATCGCAACAACATCCCAGTACGACTACCAGGGGCCGGGCTTACGAGTGTCCTACCGGGCAACTACTCCGGCCACCGGTACAACGCTGTTCGAGTGGAAGCACCAGTTTCCAACGAGGCACCCCGCCCGGCTTTCGGCCGCGCTAACACGAACAGAAGGTTAGCATTCTCGCCATGGGCAGTAGGTTCAGGTTCGTGTCGCACAGGAACGCGGGCAGCACTTACGACTGGCCGAAAAACAGCGAGAGCGGCGCGATTTAGCCCAAGAAGCTTGGGCGGTCGTAGCTGGGCGCCCTCGCCGGTATATCACGCGACCCGCCATCGCCGAACTACGGCTGTTGCTAGTGAGCAACGGCAATCTCGTCCCGGATCGCTGCCCGGTCGTCCTGAAAACTCCGTATAATGACGGCCCCACGGGGACGTCCAGTCCCAGGTTGTACTGAGTCCTCTGGAATTCATGGGCCGGCTGGCGGAACTGGTGCCACGGCCACGAATCAACCTCTCCAGGTTTCATGGCGTTTTCTCGCCCAACAGTAAGCGTCGTGAATATGTCGTTCCCGAACAACCGGTTGAACAACAAGAACGGCAGCAGCCCAGGGTTTACTACATGACCTGGGCACAACGCTTTAAGCGTGTCTTGTATCGCCAACCGCGCATTGACAGCCACGGCAGCATGGGCTTTATTCTGCCTATTCTCTCGACCATAGAGTGAACATATGCGCCTGCTTGATGCAACTGTGGCAAACCTGTTTCAGTTCGTTACCATGCCGCTTGAAGTCATCGGTCTGACCATGGCCTATCTGGAGTTTCGGCATCCCCGCGTGGCACGGAAGGCGAACCAGACCTACCAGAAAGTCCTGGCGTGGAATCAACGCTCGTTTCCTTTTTCACCGGGAGTACTGGCAGACGCCTGGCGAAATGGTTATCCGAAAGGCTCTGCCTGGGAAAGCGTCGCCGATGCAGCAGACCATGGTCGATCAGGCGTGATGTATTCCCGGATGCTCTTGTTGGTTCTCGGTGCGATGTTTGTCGGTGCCGCAGTGGGTTTTGTGAACTCCCGTCTGCAAAATCTCGGGATGGCATCCCTGCCAGGTTCTTTCCTGATCATAGCTGGGTGGATCGGCTTACTGATTGCTCCACATTATCTGATCCAGGCCGCGGCCGGATTCATTCCGGGGCGGCCGCTGGGCGGAATCGGCATCTTGATGGCCAGTATTGGTGTACTAGGCGAAATTTATCAATTGGCGGTGATGATGCAGGATTCCGAGGAAAAGCCAGCCGTCTATATACTGCTTGCTGTGACGATCCTGTTGATTGCAAGCGCATGGCGTGGTCTGTACAGGATGGTGCGCAATTCTTGAAGAACTCTCCCAGTTTGAAATCAAGAGGGCCTGATCCACTTGATCAACTCCTGTGCCGCTGCGCGCTTCGGTGTTCAATGTCCTGCCTTGTTGGAGCCAGCCCGGACCGGACTGCATGAAGCGCGTTCTAGCCACCTTTACTCGGCCGGACTGCAGTTCACGCTGCCTGTGGCTGCAGACCTGGCCAGCCTTTGCCGGGCCAGCGCGCCCGGCTTAGGCACCAGGGCAAGCCTGGTCTTCCCTGCATAACCCGATTGTTGGCCCCCTCAGGCCGTGGCCTTCAGCAAACGCCGTTCATCCCGGCGCTGAATGTGGCCACGCATTCTTTCCTGGCGTTCACGGGAAAGCGGGTATTTCCAAAGGAGCGGCAGTGCCACGCAGGCGAGAATAGCCGGGATGATGCTGTAGAGCAGGGCAACTGCCATCTTTGCACCTGCGGTATTTTCTTCCAGCGCCGGATCAAACCCGAAAAAGGCAACAACATTGGTGGCAATGAGCACACCAAGTGCGGCGGCGGCCTTGTTCACCATGCCCCAGAGCGAAAAATAAAGTCCGGTCCGCTGTTCCCCGGTGCGCAGGGTATCCAGGTCAATCACGTCAGCCGCCATGGATGCGGGCAGGAAAACCAGGGCACCAACGGCAGATCCCTTCAGCAGCATGATGACAAAAAACAGCCAGAACTGGTCAGGACCCAACAGCGGGATGAAGGCGCTCCACAGGGAGAGCCAGCCAATGCCCAGCACTACCGTGCGGTGTTTACCGAGATGCCGGGAGATCTTGAACCAGACGGGGATCGCGAGGCTGCTGGAAAGATAATAGGCCAGTACAAAAAGCGCATACCGGTCAAAAGGTTGTTCCATCACCGCACTGACAAAAAAGAACGACAGGGTGGCGGTCATGCTCACCGAGGCGGCAAGGAACAGCAGGCAGATAACCAGGCGCAGGTAAGGCCCGTTTGCCGCCACCACCTTGAGGCCGCGGCGCCAGTCAATTTTGACTGTCCTGGCTTGCCTGGCGGGTGGTTCTTTCACCCAGATCAGGGCGGGTGCCGTGAGCAGTGGCAGCAGGATCAGCACAACCACAGCAACGGCAAGCAGGGCGTTGTTGGGTCCCGGTCTGCCGAAGACCATGGCGGTGACCAGCGGAATTGAAAGCGCCGCCAGCAGGCCGATATAACCAAAAGCCTCGCGCCAGCCAGTGACGCGGGATCTTTCGTCGTAGTCGGTTGACAGTTCCGCACCCCAGGCGCGATAGGGCAGGTCTACCAGGGTGAAGGACAGGTAGAGGGCGCTGATCCAGACAAACAGGTACAGATTGCTGACTGATTCACCACCCAGCAATTGCCAGAAACTGACGGCGAAGGGACTGTCCGGCACAAACAGCATCCATAACGACAGCATCATCAGCGGCATACCCCCGGCAATCCAGGGTTTGCGTCGCCCGAAGCGGGTCAGCCAGCGGTCCGAGGCAATCCCGATGGCGGGGTCAGTAAATACGTCAGTAATCCGTGAGAGCGCTATCAGGAAGCCCACCGTGGCCAGCGACAGACCGAGGTTCTGGGAGTAAAAGGCAGGGATATACAGGGCGATGGGCAGGCCAACAATGGACGTTGGCAGGTTGGCCAGGCCATAGAGCGCCGTCTTTACGCGGCCCAGCCCCCTGGGGGGATTTGTTTCGCTCACAGCATCTTGCTCCGGATAGTGGGTCGGTGGATTCCGACAGCAGAGTTAGCACTGGCGGCTCAAAATGGGCAAGCCCGGATTGAGCGGTTTATTCGAACAATAACCACGGTAGAAGCTGCAGGACGAAGACGCGTCAATTGTTGTTATTCCGCAGATCAGGTGGCGGTGAATGCGGCAAAATCGATGGGTTCGTTGAGATCAATGGTGCCGGCAACATCAGGCATGGGATACTTGAGTCCGGTTGCGCAGTTGAACAGCACACAGCGTTCGTCCGGTGATATCCGGCCCGAGGCCAGCTCTTTTCGCAGGGCGGCGGCGGTAGCCGCACCCTCGGGGCACAGCAACATGCCTTCCTCCCGTGCAATCTCAGCCTGGATGGTCAGGATATCGATGTCATCCACAGCGGTTGCGAAACCCTGACTTTCCCGTACTGCATCCAGAATCAGGAAATCGCCAATAGCCGCGGGCACCCGTATGCCGGCGGCTGCGGTATGGGCATTGGTCCAGAGTTCAGCGTGTGTCCGGTTTTCGTTGAACGCCTTGACAATGGGCGCGCAGCCGCTGGCCTGGACGGCCACCATGCGGGGGCGGTGACTGCCGATCCAGCCAATGGCCTCAAGTTCGTCAAACGCTTTCCACATTCCGATGAGGCCCGTGCCGCCGCCGGTGGGATAAAGAATCACGTCGGGCAGTTCCCAGCGAAGCTGTTCCGCCAGTTCAAGCCCCATGGTCTTTTTTCCCTCGATTCGATAGGGCTCCTTGAGCGTTGAAGTATCGAACCATCCTGCTGCCTCTTTCCCGGCGCCAACGAGTTTACCGCAGTCATTGATCAGGCCGTTGGCACGCCAGGTGCGTGCACCCTGGAACGCTATTTCCCTCACGTTGACGTCGGGTGTGTCATCGGGGCAGAACACGTAACTCTCGATGCCGGCCCTGGAACAGTAGGCGGCCAGCGCTGCCCCGGCGTTGCCGTTGGTTGGCATGGCCATGCGCTTGATGCCCAGTTCTTTTGCCATGCTCACCGCCATGGCCAGGCCCCGCGCCTTGAAAGAACCGGTGGGCAGGCGGCCTTCATCCTTGATGAGGACCGACTTCATTCCCAGCGAGTCCTGCAGGTAGAACGACGGCAGCAACGGCGTGAGCAGTTCTCCCAGCCTGACAATGTTCTCGGCCCGCCGAACCGGCAACAGTTCGCGATAGCGCCAGAACTCCGCCGGACGGCCAATCAGGTCGTCTTTCGAGAACTGGCGCCTGACGGCGTCCAGGTCATAGCGAACCAGCAAGGGTTTCCCGGCATCTGACAGGTTGTATACCTGGTCCGGGGGATAGTGTTTGCCGGTTTCGCTGCATTCCAGGTGCGTGACGAACGTTGTTGCCTCAAACATCACCGTCTCCGTTTTGGTCCGGGGTCGATTGCCGCGAAAGTCGCCACTCCGAAAACCTGGCAGAAAACCTGGCGGAACACCTGGCAGATAGGTCAGCCGGGTCTACCCCGGCCCGCGCCAACCGGAAACCAGCAAGGTAACAGACATAGGCAACGCCAAACCAGAGAATTACCGAAGCATCACCTTCATTTTGTGGCCACCAGGCGAACCACAGGAAAGCATTGATAAAATTCGTGAACTGGTTGATCAGCACGCCAACAACAAAGCTGATGATCCCGTCTTGGAACAGGGCCGAGAGACCCGGGAAATTCCACAGGAATGAAACGATGTCGGTCGCCTCAATGACAACAAATGTCCAGAGGGCAGCAATACCATAGAAACCGCCACCAAATTTCATCCAGCGGGTGTTAATCAGGTCACTCTTGTCTTCCTTGACAGACTTCTTGAGGGCCTTGAGTTCCTGCTTGAGCTGTTTCTCGTCCGACTCCCGGTGTATTCGGCCGCTGGCGTAAAGCCGATGAAACAGCAGCCAGGTCAGGCATCCCACCGGGAGCCCGATCAAAAGCAAAGTTTGCAGCAGTTCGAGAAGGTTCATGGGAGGTAATTTACCAGAGTTGCCGCCAGTCTGCCCCGGGGTGTTGAGGTCTCTCCGTTACGGCTCCGCCGTCGTTTCGACCGCAGCGGCGCAGCCGCGAAGCGGAGAAACCTCTGGGTTTTGAGGGCATGGTGCTTTTTTTGTGTTGAGATCTCTCCATTCCGGCCCTTTGGGCCTCCAGTCGAGACGACACCTGCGATGTCGTTTCGACCGCAGCGGCGCAGCCGCGAAGCGGAGAAACCTCTGGGTTTTGAGGGCATGGTGCTTTTTTTTGTGTTGAGATCTCTCCATTCCGGCCCTTTGGGCCTCCAGTCGAGACGACACCTGCGGTGTCGTTTCGACCGAAGCGGCGTTAGCCGCGAAGCGGAGAAACCTCTGTCTCCCCGACCACCAGCAACACCACCGACTGGTGTATCCTCCCATCTGGACAACAAACGAGACAAGACGAGAGGAACCCCAGATGTCAGATTTTCCACTTCCCAACTTTTCAATTGACCTCACCGGCGAAGTTGCGTTCGTCACGGGCACAACCTCGGGCCTGGGCGAGCGTTTTGCCCGCGTGCTGGCAGCCTGTGGTGCCAGCGTGGCTCTGACCGGCCGGCGCACCGAGCGGCTGGAGAAACTGGCCGGCGAAATTCGTGCAGCCGGAGGGACCTGTGAGCCTATTCCGCTGGACATGACCAGCCGTGAGAGCATCCGCCAGGCGTTTACCACGGCGGAAGAAAAGCTGGGTTTGGTGACCATCCTTGTCAACAATGCTGGCATCCCGGATGCCCAGCGCATAGTCCGCATGAGTGACGAACTGGTGGACAATGTTTTTGACACCAACCTGAAGGGCCCCTGGGTGTTGTCAACAGAGTTTGCCCGACGATTGATTGATGAAAAACATCCTGGCCGGATAGTCAACATATCCTCGATGGCCGCCTTCAACACAACCCCGCAGTCGGCAGCCTCGCTCTATTCCACAACCAAGCTGGCAATCGCGAGAATGACCGAAGCCATGGCCGTTGAATGGTCTCGTTTCAACATCAACGTGAACTGTATTGCACCGGGTGCATTCCAGTCAGAGATGATGGACGGCATGCTGGAGCGAATTGGCGATATTTCCAAGGGGATGCCCCGCCAGCGTATTCCCGCGGCGGCGCAGATGGACAGCACCCTGCTGTTCCTGGTGTCCCCGTCGTCGGAATGTGTGACGGGCACCATCATCAAGATTGATGACGGGCAGGGCTCGCGTTAACCGCAAGCCCCTGGGTCCGTGTCAGCCGGCGGCGTTTTTCGATTCGTCATCAGAAACGAATCCCTGCCAGCCTGCCATGTAGTTGATGAATGCCTCGCTCAGACCTTCTGACGCGAGGTAGGCCCGGCTGACCGGCACCGTCACAGGGGTGAAGTTGGGATCAGCCTGCATGCGGTTCGGAAAATCGTGATGCAGGATGGCAGCGCGACCCTGGATCACAAAATCAACACCGGCATCAAGGCAGCGCTCGGCCTCGGTGGGCGTCTGGATCTTGCCGGCCACGCCCAGCCGTGTCCTGCCCCGATCGAGCGCCGTAAACCACTGCATCAGCGGTTTGGACTGGAACTCCGTTTCGACAGGCTGCTTGAACACATCCCACAAAGACATATCCAGGAAATCGATATTGTCCTCTTCGAACAGCCGCTGGGCCACTTCAATGATCTCAGCGAGCTGCAGGCCAAAGCGTTCAGGTGACAGGCGAACGCCCAGTTGGAAGTCAGGCCGACACTGGTGTCGAATGCCATCAATAATCTCAAAGAGGAGCCTGGCCCGGTTTTCCAGCGATCCACCGTATTCGTCGTCCCGCTGGTTGATTTCGCCGCTCAGAAACTGGCAGACGATATAACCATGTGCACCATGAATCTCGACGCCATCAAAACCGGCCTTGTCTGCGCGTACGGCAGCCGCGACAAAATCGGCAACAAGCTGTTTGACTTCTGCGTTGGTCAGTCCCCGCGCCCCGGTTTCCTCGTTGTCTGAGGGGCACACCGGCGTTGTCCCGATCAGCGCAGCAGGGGAACGCATGCCGGCGTGGTGAAGCTGCAGGTTTGACACGGAATCATATTCCCTGATCCTGGCTGCAAGCCGGGTGAGCCCGTCTAGGTGTTCATCACCAAAACAGCCAAGCTGCCCTGGGAACCCCTGCCCAACCGCCTGCACGTGAGCCGCACAGGTCATGGTCATACCGTATCCACCTTTGGCGCGCATGGTGAGCCAATGAAACTCTTCATCGGACAAAACGCCGTCCGGACGGCTTTGCGAGTTGGTAAGCGGCGCCAGCATGAATCGATTTTTCATGGCCGGCCCGTGCGACATGGTCAGTTGAGTAAAAAGACGGGTCATAGGGGCACTCTCGAAAAAGCGCAGATTCTAACACAGCCGCTGCAGGCGGATATTTCCTGTTGGTGAATCAGGCTTGCATTGTGCGGGTGGGGGGAGTATCAACGGATTCACAACAGCAGCAGAGACAGCGCCATGGGCGAATTCGCAAATCGCAGCATCAGGTTTCAGAACGGCATCAGCGGGCAGCCGGTGAAGGTGGTTTCGGCCAATCCGAAAAATTTTGTGGATGCCTTAAACGCACCCGACTCCCTGGCACCGGTCAACATCGATGGTCAGCTGTTCTTGCCCGACAGTCCTGCTCCCGCCCCGGTGGTCATTGTGGTACCGGGCAGCCTCGGCGTTGCCCCATCGCACCTCTCCCATGCAGAGACGCTGACAACAGTCGGCATTGCTGCGTGTGTGATAGACCCGTTTGGTGCCAGGTCGGTGACATCCACCGTTGCCAACCAGGCACAATATTCGTTTGCCGCCAGTGCCTGGGATGTCACCGCAACGGCAAAAATGCTTGCCACACGCGAGGACATCGATGCGACCCGGATTGGCGCCCAGGGTCACAGCCGCGGCGGATCAGCCGTCATGACAGCAGCCACCCGCCGGTTTGTGATGGCCACGGGCGCACCGGCACTGCGTGGCGTCTACGCAGCCTATCCCTGGTGCGGCCAGCAGTTCCTGGACCCGGATGTGGGCGGCACAAGGGTGCGCGCGGTGATTGGTGATCGCGATGAATGGTGTTTGCCGCAACAGGTACAGGCACAGATCCACGCCATTCAATTGGCGGGTGGCAGTGCCTCACTGCGCATTTTTGGCGGTGCCCAGCACAGTTTTGATCGGGGCACTGAGGTTGAACTGATCGCTGAGGCCTCCGTCTCGCCCGGCGCCCCCACCAGCTACATCGACAATTCCGGTGCCTTTATCCATCCGCTGACGGGTGAGGCTGATGCGTCGCTGACCGATCGCGACCTCATGGTCTATGGCATGAAAGCGGGTTACGGAAGAAAAGGCGCCCGTATTGGCAGTCAGCCTGGCGAGGCGGCCGCGTTCAGCGCAGACATGCAGGCATTCTGGCGAGACTGCCTGCTGGGCTGAATCGCGGAGGACTCCTGCTTTGCCGGTTCGTCAAATCTCTTCCCGCCAGATTGATCCACATCCGGTCCTGCGCGAGGTTGTGCAGAAACACCTGTCCAGCCCCTGGCGAAGGCCCATCAGTGACCACACGCGAGCGGCTTTCGAGGATTTCCTGGCCTGGTTGGGAACAACTGATGCTGATCTCATTCTGGATAGCTGCTGCGGCACGGGGGAAAGCATTTTGCGTCTTGCGCTGGAAAACCCCGATTGCCGGGTGCTGGGTCTTGACAAGTCAGCAGTGCGAATTGGCAAGTCCGGCCAGCTCCCCGCGAACGCGCTTGTCTTGCGTGCAGACGTGAACGACTTCTGGCGGCTGGTTGATGAACAGCAGGTGAAACTCACACAGCACTATCTGCTCTACCCCAATCCCTACCCCAAACCCGCACAACTCACGCGCCGCTGGCACGGTTCGCCCGCCTTCCCTTCGCTGGTTGCGCTGGGTGGTAAGCTGACGGTACGTAGCAACTGGCGGGTCTACATCGAGGAATTTGCCATCGCGCTGGAAGTAGCCGGCATCGCGTCGGTGGTTTCAACCTTGAACGTTACCAACCCCTTGACCGCGTTTGAACGGAAGTACAGCGGTGCGGGACAGCAGATCTGGCAACTGACAGCTGTGCTGGGGTGATTTGAGGTGGGGTAATGTGAGGTAAGATCTCTCCGTTCCGGCCCTTTGGGCCTTCAGTCGAGACGACGGCTTTGCCGTCGGATCTCTCCGTTCCGGCCCTTCGGGCCTCCAGTCGAGACGACACCTGCGGTGTCGTTTCGACCGAAGCGGCGCAGCCGCGTAGTGGAGAAACCTCTGTGCTGGTGGTGCATGGTGCCGATTCGATAATGAGATCTCTCCGTTCCGGCCCTGCGGGCCTCCAGTCGAGACGACGGCTTTGCCGTCGTTTCGACCGAAGCGGCGTAGCCGCGTAGTGGAGAAACCTCTGTGCTGGTGGTGCATGGTGCCGATTCGATAATGAGACCTCTCCGTTCCGGCCCTTCGGGCCTCCAGTCGAGACGACACCTGCGGTGTCGTTTCGACCGAAGCGGCGCAGCCGCGTAGTGGAGAAACCTCTGTGCTGGTGGTGCATGGTGCCGATTCGACAAAGAGATCTCTCCGTTCCGGCCCTCTGGGCCTCCAGTCGAGACGACGGCTCCGCTGTCGGATCTCTCCGTTCCGGCCCTTCGGGCCTCCAGTCGAGACGACACCTGCGGTGTCGTTTCGACCGAAGCGGCGCAGCCGCGTAGTGGAGAAACCTCGTAGTGGAGAAACCTCGTGGCATAGAAAACCTCTGCCCCCAAATTAACTTCTTGCAGCAATAAACGACCAGACAGCGTCAGCGCCCTGTTGCGCGAGGGCTTCGCCAAGACGTGCCTGCCAGTAGGATTCATTGCCGTACTCATCGCGCCAGGCCCACAACCGACGGGTGTAGTGATGGAGCTTGTGTTCATGGGTAAAACCCATGGCACCATGCACCTGGTGTGAGAGTTCCGCGACGACCCCAGCTGCTTCACCCACCCTGCTGCGCGCGGCTGCAACATCCACAAAACCGTCAGCGAGCTCTACGGCGCCTGCAGCCGCATCAGCAGCGCGTTTTGCTGCGGCAACCTCTGCCGCAATCTGTGCCAGCACATGCTGGATTACCTGGAATTTACTGATGGGGCGACCGAACTGTTCCCGGTCAGTGGCGTAGGTAATGGTCATGGCAAGTATCGAAGTCATGGCCCCTGCCATTTGTACAGCCTGGCTTGTCGCCAGCAGCAGCACCGGGTCAATGTCGAGCTGGATCGCGTCAGCGTTGGCCGGCAACTGCACGGTATCCCGCGCCTCACCTGCCAGGTTAGCGCTTTCTTCGAGCACCTTTACATCGGTCACAATCCTTGCGTTCAGGCTGTCAGGTGAGATACCGATGACGCGTGAAGCTGCTCGCCCCCAGGGTACATCGACTATCTTGTCACCATCAATCCGGCCAATGCTGGATATACCCTCATGCGGCCCGGCCCAGGTGCCAGCCAGCAGTGTCTCCGCCAGCGGCAACGGCACCACCTGTTCTCCCGCACATCGGAGCAGGGCAAAAAGCTCCGGGTATCCGGTCCCACTGTCAGCCGAACCAATCTCGTTAAAACCGGTATCGCAGATAGCCTGCCAGAGTGCGACAGGGAACTCGCCGGCTTCTGCCAGGTCCAGCAGATGTTTGTTAACCCGCTCAGTAAACAGGCGCGCTGCAACATCAACAATCATCTTCGTATCGGTCATCTCAGTCCCAGTCCCCTTGCAATCACGCCGCGCAATATTTCGCGTGTTCCCCCGCGCAGCGTGAACGCGGGTGAGAGCAGCAATGTATCAGTGAAAGATTCCCGGAACCGGCGGGTGTCGCGGCCCGGTTCCACCGCCAGCCGGGCAATTTCAGGCAAGAGTTTTTCAAAGTTGTTGCCCAGTTCCTTGACCAGTGCAGCCTCAACATCAACCTTTTTGCCGGCTTCCAGCATACCTGCGACGGAGATCGACATGCGCCGTAATGTCATGAGGTGGGCTGCAATTCGACCGATGGCAACTGACTCTGTACGGGACGGCCGGTCGCCCGCCATACGCACAAATTCGACAAAAACACGATAGGCAGACAGGAACCTTTCCGGCCCGCTTCGCTCGTACGCAAGCTCGGAGGTGACCTGGGCCCAGCCGTTTCCGGGTTCGCCCACAATGCGATTGGCAGGCACGTAAACGTCGTCAAAGATGATTTCGTTGAAGTCCTCACCGCCGGCCATATTGCGAATGGGTCGCACTTTTGCACCGTCCTTATGGAGGTCGACAATCACCTGTGACAGTCCGGCGTGCCGGTTTTCTCCGGGTGGCTCCGTGCGCACCAGGGCGATGATAAAGTGATTACGATGCGCATCGGTTGACCACACCTTGGTGCCATTGATGCGATAGCCGTCCCCGTCCCGGGTGGCCGTGGTTCGCACCGAGGCGAGGTCTGACCCGCTGCCGGGTTCACTCATGCCGATGGAAAAATAACATTGCCCGCTGGCAATCTGCGGTACCCAGGTCTGTTTCTGCTCCTCGCTGCCGAAGCGCAACAGCAACGGCCCGCTCTGGCGGTCAGCAATCCAGTGCGCGCTCACGGGTGCGCCGGCCGCGAGCAATTCTTCAGTGACAACGTACCGTTCGAAAAAGGTACGTTCACCGCCGCCATAGGCTTTTGGCCAGGTCATACCAATCCAGCCCTGCTGGCCGAGCAACGCGGAAAATTCCGGGTTGTGGCCGGACGTAAAGTCCGAGTTGGGACGCGGCAGGTGTTTCCGGTGTTCATCCAGAAATGTCCTGACCTGTTCACGAAGTGCGTCTGACCCATCGGGCAGGGTGACGCTGTCAAACTGGAGCATTTGGCTCTCCTGTGCAGCTGGCTGTTGAATTAACCGGGACCCCTCGCAGTGTACCGTTTTGCCGGTTCGCGTGCAGTCCGGCAAGACGCGAAACTGCGGGTAAAAAAAGTAATCAGATTCAACTCACCGATAAATCACTGCGATTCGTCGCAACCATGGAAACCTTTTGCTGTTCGGCTGCGTCTACCTCCTTGTAACCCAGCGTTACACCCTAAATGTGAGAGGAGAGTGAGCCATGAAAAAGATTTTTGTAGCAGGTGCAATGGTAGTCAGTCTGTTGGGCGCGAGCCTGGCAAGTGCGGCGATTGTGGACAACAAGATCCGCGTGCAGTACTCCAAGGCCGAGTTGCAGTCGGCAACCGGACGCGCTGAGATCCAGCACCGCATTGAGACAGCAGCAAAGCGGGCCTGTGGTCCAACCCAACTGCGCAAGGCAGGGTCGGTGCTTCAGGTACGTGAAAACATGACGTGTTTTGACAACGTGGTTGATGCACTCGTCAGCAAGATTGGTGACGACAGGCTGGCATCCAACAGCTAACAGACGAAGAGACGTTTCAGGAAGGGCCAGGGCAACCCCCTGGCCGTCTTGGCGCTGCCAGGGTTCCCCACACCACTGGTGGCGCTTTTTTTTTACCTGATTTCCTGTCCGGAATGTGAATAATGGAGAGCAATAAGCAGGGAAAACACCAGATGCTCAGGTTGGCGGATAAATGGTACGACAGGAAAAAAATCAGCCATGAAATAACGCTGATTTTCGAGCCGCATGTACATCCTTTCCTGCGTTGTAACATCTGGCACATCCGCGGCAGGGACGCAGACCTCTTGATTGATACAGGGCTTGGCGTCAGTTCACTCAAGCAGGCAATCGCAGACCTGATTGACAAACCCCTGACCGCTGTTGCGACCCATATTCACTATGACCATGTCGGTTGCCTGCATGAGTTTGATGAGCGGGTGCTGCACGCTATCGAAGCCCCACTCATGACGGATTACAAGCTGTTTTCTTTCCTGCGCATGAATGACCTGTTTGACGACTATCAGACACATGGCGATACCAGTGGTTATGGTGAATTTCTCATCAATGCAAAACCCACCGCGGATTTTGACGTGGATAGTTATCGGGTGACGGGAACCAGGGTGACCAGGACGGTTGATGAAGGTGACGTGATTGATCTGGGTAACAGGGCTTTTGAGGTGCTGCACCTGCCGGGTCATTCTCCCGGGAGCATTGGCCTGTGGGACCAGTCCAGTGGCACACTTTTTTCCGGTGATGCGCTCTACGACGGTACGCTGCTTGATGAGCTACCCGCCTCCGACATTCCTGACTACATCCAGACTATGAAACGCCTTCGTGGACTGCCGGTGGAAATTGTGCACGGCGGCCACGAGCCGAGTTTTGGCCAGGTCCGGATGATTGAGCTGATTGACAACTACCTGGCCTGGCGCGAATTGGCCTGACCCGCGCTAGAGTTGGGGTGGGTTGTCTTTCCTGATGGTCTGGGCATTGGAGTCAGCAGCGGCAGCATTCAGCGACCGCTGCTCATTGGCCTGCCTGATCAGCAGGCGTAAACCCGCTTCAATCAGGCGGTTGCGGTCTGTGGTGGCGGTGGCGGCCATCGCCTGAGTGATCAGTTCATCTATGCGCCCCGCTGGTGTGACCTTGCCGTTGGGCCGGAGGTAGTCTGCGAGCGCAACCGCAATCGCAGCAGATACCATGGCCGCAAGAATGACGCCCAGCGTGTTTCCGGTGCCGGGCAGCAGCCATTGCAGAATGCCAACAAGAACAGCAGCCAGTAGCGTCGCACTGAACACGGCAATCATCCTGGCCGCGTTTTGGTTGATGTTGTTGCCTGAATTGTCGGCCTCGCTCATTGTCCATGTCTCCGGTTGCTGCTGCAGGGCAAATGAGCCAATAATGGCCCCAACATCAACAGGGAACAAGCAACATGTCAGAACAACGACCACCCCAGATGTGGGACGACCGCTACGCCAGTGATGAATACCTGTTTGGCACCGAACCCAACGACTTCCTGAAGGCGTCCGCAGCAAAGCTGCCACCGGGACGAATCCTTTGCCTGGCCGATGGGGAAGGCAGAAACGGGGTCTACCTGGCGGAACAGGGGTATGACGTCACCTCAATTGACGGTTCGGCAGTGGCACTTGCCAAGGCCAGGCGACTGGCGGATGCGCGCGGGGTGACCCTGACCACCCACCAGGCTGACCTGTTTGACTATGACCCGGGTGAGGCTTGTTGGGACGGCATCGTCATCATCTTTTTTCACATGCCGCCTGACAAACGCAGGCAGGTCCATGCGCTGGTCGAGCGCGCCCTTGTGCCGGGTGGCGTGCTTGTCCATGAAGCTTATACGCCCGAACAGCTCAATTTCCGAACGGGTGGGCCACCTGTCGCGGAATTCCTGCAGACCGTTTCTATTCTCCGGCAGGATTTTCCGGGGCTGGTGTTTGAGCATGCCCTGGAACTTGAGCGCGATGTGGTTGAAGGCAAAGGCCACTTCGGGCGAGCTTCGGTGGTCCAGCTAATTGCCCGCAAACCTGCCTGACGAGGCTTGTTACCTCCATAATTCTGAACAGGGTTAACCGAACATGAAAGACTACATCCATCACGGCCTGATGTTTTCCTACTACTCGGCCAAGACGCGGGCTTATCTCTCCTACAAGCGCCTGCCTTTTGTCGAGCAATATGTGGCCGCTGATCTGTCCGGGCGCATCCGGCAGACGACCAACAAGGTGATGATCCCGGTGCTGGAAACCCCTGATGGCGAGATACTGCAGGATACAACAGTGATCATCGACGCCCTGGAAGCAAGGCATCCTGAACGCCCGGTATTCCCCGCCGACCCTGTGCTGATGCTGGTCACAAGGCTCGTGGAGTTCACGATTGATGAGCTCTGGGTCTCGACGGCCATGAATACCCGCTGGAATGACCCGGTATCGCGGGAGTTTGCCAGCGCCGAGTTCAGCCGCGGTATAGGCGGCAGCATGGGCCTCACGGGTGACAGGATGATGGCGATTGGTCAGCGTGTTGCAGGCCAGATGCAGAGTTACCTGCCCCAACTGGGGATTGATAACAGCGCGGGCAGGGCGGCAGCTGACCATTTTTTCAGGGTCGCCACCGAGGCATTGAATCCACTGGTAGGGCGCGGTCGATTTGCACTTGGCAATCGCCCATCTCTAATTGACTTCTGCCTGTTTACCGCCTACTACGCGCACCAGTATCGCGACCTTGGTGCAGCGCAGACCTATCTGAAGTCAGAAACGCCTGATCTCTGTTACTACCTGGATGAACTGCATGCAAGTTGCTGTACGCCCGCCACGGGGGAGCTTTCGATATCAGCCGGGTTGGTGGAGTATTTGAAGATCATTGGTCCGGCGAGTGCGGGTTTTGCCAGGGGTGTTATGGCTGGCACCACGGAACTTGCCGCCAGTACAGCGCCCGGATCGGTATTGGAACAGCGAATTGCGCCATTTGATTTTGAGCTGGCAGGCCAGCCGTTCAGGCGAGGTGCCGGTACATTTGGTGCCTGGAAGCTGCAGCGTGTGTTTGATGTCTATGACGCTCTGGACACCGCTGACAGCCAACGCGCACGAGACCTCCTGGGAGAGTTCGGCTGGGCGGACCTGATTGTCACGCCACCCGCTTACCGGCTGGAGCGGCGGCAGCACATGACGCACCTTGCATGAACCCCCGGTCGGTCGACTACCGATGTTTAGGCAAGACCTGACCCTTGTTGCCGATACGGGTATAATGCGCGCATCCTGATTACTGAAGGTTCCCCGTGCATTTTTTTGTCCTTACGCTTGGTCTGCTGGCATTTGCTGTTGATGCCTTCGCGATTGTTGATGTTCATGATGAGTATTTTGCCAACCCGGATGAGTCAAGGTTTTCGGTGTTTGCCTTCGACTTCAGTGGTGCCAGTGGCAACAAGGAAGAAAACAATTTTGAGCTGGAGAATCACTCCATTTACCGGGGGAACACGGCGACCTGGATGTTTGTAGGCTCAATGAACTTCGCCGAAACCAACAATGTCGAGAGTGAAAACAATGCCTTTGCGCACCTGCGGTATGTGCGGCCTATCAACGCTGGCCCCCATGGGTTTGAGCTGTTGGCGCAATACTCCCAGGACCAGTTCGAGTTGCTGGACCAGCGAATCGTATTTGGGGGTGGCTACCGCTTCAAATGGAAGCCTGGTTCGGATACAGAGCGGGGTTTGCTGGGCGCCGGCGTAATCCGGGAGCATGAGCGCTATGTGGATATTGGCCGGGAGCAGCGCCTGTGGCGCGGCAATTTTTATGTCACTGTATCCAACCCGGTGAACTTCGCGCGTGACGCCAGTATCAGCTTCTCGACTTATGCCCAGCCGGCACTGAAGGACGTCTCGGATATCCGGGCCATTGGCGTGATGACTGTCAAGGCGAAGCTCTCCGAACGCCTGGGCGTCAGGTTTTCCCTGGATTTCAGGTACGACTCCGAGCCGGAAGATACAATTGAGAGCACCAACTTCAGCTACTCAACGGGTATTACCTATACGCTCAAGTAGCGGCGTGACCTTACCATCCAGCCCGCGCCAATCATGGCCCCGATCAGGTTTGCCACCAGGTCCAGTGCCGTATTGGTATAGCCGCCCACGCCGGTGCTGCCGACAAAAACCACGGCGGCAAACTCAATAACCTCGTTCAGGCCGCCAATACCGGACGCGGCCAGCACCGTCACCAGGAACAGTGCACCCCTGTGTGACAGGTTCATCAGTTGAACGAGTACCTCAAACACCAGCATGGCCATGACGACATAACAGTAAAGGTGTACAACCTGGTCATACTTCAGGATGTCATAGGGTTCGCCCACAAGTGGCAGGAGCACCAGGTCGTACATGCGTGTTCCGCCAATGCTGCCCATGCCACCCACCAGGTGCAACAGCATCCAGAGGTTAAAACCCCAGAGCGACAGTTGCGAAAAATTAAAGCGCCGGTCGAGCAGGAAGAGGATCACCAACAGGATAACCAGGGTGCTGGCGTAAAACAGGAATTCGTAGTTGGCGCGATAGAGCGCAGCCCCGACAAAAGCCAGCAACAGAAGTGCGCTTGTGATCATCGAGTTTTTCATTGTCCTATCCTGCCACCAGCGGTGTCCTCTCGACAAGAAGTGGAAGACGTCGCCTCGACCGTAGTGGAAGGCGTCGCCTCGACCGTAGTGGAAGGCGTCGTCTCGACCGTAGTGGAGAGACCCAAAGGGCCGGAACGGAGGGACCTCAAGGGATTCCAATGAACCTCGATAAACGAGGTTTCTCCGCTGCGCGGCTGGCGCCGCTCCGGTCGAAACGACACCCTAGGCGTCGTCTCGACCGTAGTGGAGAGACCCAAAGGACCGGAATGGAGGGACCTCGAGGGACTTCGATGAACCTCAGGAAACGAGGTTTCTCCGCTGCGCGGCTGGGGCCGCTCCGGTCGAAACGACAGCACAGCTGTCGTCTCGACCGTAGTGGAGAGACCCAAAGGACCAGAATGGAGGGGCCTCAAGGGACTTCGATGAACCTCAGGAAACGAGGTTTCTCCGCTCCGCGGCTGGCGCCGCTCCGGTCGAAACGACAGCACAGCTGTCGTCTCGACCGTAGTGGAAGACGTCGTCTCGACCGTAGTGGAGAGACCCAACGGGCCAGAATGGAGGGACCTCGAGGGACTTCGATGAACCTCAGGAAACGAGGTTTCTCCGCTCCGCGGCTGGCGCCGCTCCGGTCGAAACGACACCCTAGGTGTCGTCCCGACTGGAGGCCCAAAGGGCCGGAATGGAGGGACCTCAACCTAGATATCGTGCACCCTCACCGGCAGTTCAGCAATGCCGCGTACAAAACTGGATTGAACCCGCACTTCCGGCCCCATGAGCTCAACAGTATGGAATCGTTTTGTGATTTCTTCCCACACGATCCGCAGTTGCATCTCTGCAAGGCGGTTGCCCATGCAGCGATGAATACCGTAGCCAAATGACATGTGGTGCCGGGGTCTTTCACGGTCAATGATAAAACTGTCACCGTTTTCAATAACGTCTTCATCACGATTGGCAGAGAGGTACCACATGGCAACCTTGTCACCTTTCCTGATCAGCTTGCCGCGAATCTCATCGTCACGGGTTGCAGTGCGGCGCATATAGGCCAGCGGTGTCTGCCAGCGGATGATCTCGGAAACCATGCCGGGAATCAGGGAGAGGTCATTGCGCAGTTTGTCGTACTGGTCCGGGTTCTGGTTCAGGGCGAGGACGCCGCCAGAAATCGAGTTCCGCGTGGTGTCATTGCCACCCACAATCAGCAGTACCAGGTTTCCCATGTATTCCATGGGCCGACTCAACATGTCTTTGGTTTCCGGATTGTGCGCCAGCATGGAAATCAAATCGTTACCGGGCTCTTTGGCCGCCCGTTCGTGCCAGATTTCCGTAAACCACTCCAGCATCTCGGTGAGCGCAGCGCGGCGATCAGCTTCCGGTGTTGTACCCCCGGCCAGTTCGCTGGATGTGGCCATGTCGGACCACCAGGTCAGCTTGCGCCGGTGTTCAAACGGGAAGTCAAACAGGGTGGCCAGCATTTGCGTGGTGAGTTCAATGGATACGTGATCCACCCAGTTGAAGGTTTCGTTGCGTGGCAGTTCGTCCAGGATCTTACCGGCCCGCTCGCGGATAATCGGCTCAAGCAACGCCAGGTTGCTGGGTGCCACCACCCCCGTGACAGCTTTTCGCTGCACGTCATGGACCGGTGGGTCCATGGAAATAAAGTTGGGTGCCACAAAATCTTTGGGTCGATCCTGCAGGGTAATCCCCTCTGCAGACGAGTAGGTTTCGTGATCCTTGTCGACGCGCATCACGTCTTCCCACTTGGTGATGGACCAGTAGGGACCAAACAGGCTGTCCTTGCAGTAGTGCACAGGGTCTTCGTCCCGCAGCCGCTTGAAGAAGGGCCGCCAGGCATCGAACTGCAGTAGCGCCGGATCACTGACATTAATGTCTTCCAGTGCAATGGTGCTGGCGTCGGGAATCTGTGGTGTGTTGATGTTCTGTGCTTCGCTCATGGGAAGTGCCTGCGGTTGAAATGGGGCATGAAAACAACCCGATTAGAGCCTTTTCACCGCAAATGGTCAACTTGCAGCGGCGCGTCAGTGGTGCGAGTGGCAGCACCGCCTGGCAACGACTGCTACAATTCGGGCATGCGCGAAACAGACCTGTATGAACCTGTCAAACAGTACCTGGAGAACCACGGTTACCTGGTGCGTGGAGAAGTACTGGGCTGCGACCTGACGGCCAGCAAGGGTGAGGATGAAGTGATTGTGGTTGAGCTGAAGCGCAGCGCAAACATGCAGCTTCTGGTTCAGGCCACAGACCGGCAACGGATTACCGATGCAGTGTACGTGGCTGTGCCGGCACCACCAAAAGGCAATCCGCACTGGCGCGGCACGCTACGTGTACTTCGCATGCTGGAGCTTGGGCTCCTTACCGTGCACTTTGGCCCCACCGGTCCCAGGGTGGAACTGGTGTTTGACCCCATGCCCTACCAGCGCCAGAAGCGTAGCGCCAGGCGGCGGGCGGTTATTCACGAGATTGCTGAACGCTCCGGCGACTTCAATGTGGGTGGCAGCACCCGCACACCGCTCGTGACGGGTTATCGCGAAAATGCGATTTTTATCGCCTGCTGCCTGCAACTGCACGGTCCATCGTCACCCCGCGCCTTGCGCGCCCGCGGCACCTCAGCAAAAACGACAGCCATTCTGTCAGCCAACCACTACGGCTGGTTTAAACGGATTGAGCGTGGCGTTTATGCGCTGACGGACCAGGGGGCCGCTGATCTTGATACCTACCCCGAACTGCGCGACAAAAGCCTGGCAGTTCTTGCCGAAGAAACGCCCTGACTGGGCTTGTCAGCCCCTGATCCCGATGGTGTATCCTCAAGGCAGAGACGGAAACAGTGACGAGGGACTGAAGTTGACAGAACATACGCACAACTGGCGCGAGCATGGCGTCAAGGTGATCAGCGGTGATCACCTGGATATCAACACCCCCCAGACCCCTGGCATGAACCGGGCCGCCGCGATTACCCACGCCACCGCCGGTGCCGAAAAACTCTGGGCAGGTACGGTGCACATTCACGCTGATGCCAAGACCGGCGCCCACCACCACGGGGATCTGGAGAGCATCATCTACATCGTCAGTGGCAAGGCGCGCATGCGCTGGGGTGAAAAGCTGGAGTTTGTCTGTGAGGCGGGCCCCGGGGATTTCATATATGTGCCGCCCTATGTGCCACACCAGGAAATCAACGCCAGCGAGGACGAACCGCTCAACTGTGTACTGGTGCGTAGCGGCCAGGATCCGGTAGTCGTCAACCTGGATATTCCGGTGATCGAGGAGCCCGGCAACATGCACTGGGTAGATCCCATTCACGCCGCGCCGGACGACAAATCATGAGCCGGCGGCTTGCCTGGGTTGCCCTGGTCGCCCTGCTTGCCGGTTGTGCAACAGAACCCGGGGTGGTGGATACCAGCGTGCCGGAGGGCCAGGCGCTTGCCGTATTGGTGCCGGGCAGCGGCACTTACAGCAGGCCAATTTCAACTCGTTCCGCGCGCGCTCAACAGTTTTTTGACCAGGGGTTGCGCCTCGCCTGGGGCTTTTATTTTCCCGAGGCCATTGCCTCCCACCAGGAGGCGGCGCGACTCGACCCCGAGCATCCGATGCCCTACTGGGGCATGGCCCATGCCATGGGGCCAAACCCCAACAGCCGTTACGCCCGCATGCCGGATGACCCCAAAGGTGAAGGCCTGAAAGCCATTCGCAACGCCCTGGCGCGAATTGATCAGGCCACCCCGCTTGAGCGTGAACTGATTAATGCGATGTATGTGCTCTATAACAGGGAAGCCATCCCTGACAATGCGGCGCGGGACCAGGCTTACCTGGCGCGCATGCGTCAACTGAACGCAAGTTACCCGGACGACCCTGACATTGCTGCACTTTATGCCGCCGCCTATATGTCGATTGGACGCTGGGACTACTGGGACGCCGAGGGCAACCCCAAATCTGAAACGCTGCCCGTGGCCGAGGCACTGGAACACGTCATTGCTACCGGCGTTGCTCACCCTGGCGTACTGCACCTGCATGTTCACCTGATTGAGGCGTCCATGGAACCGGAACGGGCGCTGGTGTCTGCGGATGCGCTGGAAGCCACGGTGCCTATTGGCGGGCATGTGGTGCACATGCCGGCGCATATTTACGTGCGGGTCGGGCAGTTCCAGCGGGCGATTGACAACAATGTGCGCTCGCAGCAGGTGGATAAACAGTTTGCGCAGATCTGGGGTGACTACCCCTTGCCAAACCTGGGCACTTACCCGCTTTCGCACCGCATGCACGCGGGTCATGCCATCGACTTTATTCGTTATGCAGCCACGGTTCAGGGTAATTATGAGGTGGCGATCGAAGCCGCGCTGAATGCCAAGGCACGGGTGGGTGCCAACATGAATGTGATGGGCGGGCAGAAGCGCATAGCGGCGCCCTGGCTCGTCCACAAGATTTTTGGTGACTGGGATGCGCTGATTGGCCAGGCACCCTCCCATTCCGGCACGCCTTACCTGGACGGCATCTGGGCTTATGCGCTGGGTAGTGCCTACATTGCACGCGGTGACATGCAGGCTGCGCAACAGCAACTGGATGTGCTGAAAGCAATCGCGGATGCTCCCAATGCCGACGAATACCGTGTTGGTGCCACGCCGGCTTCGGCCGTGCTGAAACTGGCATCGCTGGGACTGACCGGTGAAATGTTGCAGGCGACCGGGGATTTAGAGGGCGCCATTGCCGCTTTCCGGGAAGGTGTGGCGCTGGAAGACCTGAACAACTACACGGAGCCGCCCGACTGGGCCCAACCCATGCGCCACTACCTGGGTGCAGCACTGCTGGACGCCGGCAGGTACGCCGAGGCAGAAGCCGTATACCGCCGTGACCTGCGCTGGAACCAGAACAACGGCTGGTCACTGTTTGGGCTCTACCAGGCGCTGGACAAGCAGGGCAGGGCGGAAGAAGCGGCTGTCACCCGTGCCAGGTTCAGGGAAGCCTGGCAGTACTCCAGCATCAGGTTGACGCGCTCGAGGGTGTAAAGCTAGAGGGTATGGTGAAACGTTTGATCTGAATCAGCCTCATCAAGACCCAGCCATATTGCAAAAGGCCGGTGCGCTTGTGTTGTTACGACAGACGTCAGGCGGACCGTAGCGTACCCAGTAGGATGTGAGTCCCAGTTCCTGCACCAGTGAGGCGAAAAGCGGGTGGGCACGCAGGGGGGCAGCTTCCGGCAGGAACAAACCTTCCAGCACAATGGCTGCGCTTCGCCCTCGCGAGGCGGCCACGGCAGCTTTGAAAGTAAAGTCAGCATCGCCCAGGAACAAGGGCACACCAAAGTACAGGGAAGCGTCCACCTGTTGGTGCTGCCATGCCTCCTCCAATGCAGCCAGGGCCATTTCGATATCGGCAGGCTGCGCCCGTTTTAGCGCAACCTGCAGTGGCTCAATCCAGTCTGCTGTCATTCCCCTCGCGCTCTGGATCAGGCGCAACATGGCCACCAGTTCGTCAAACTGGCGGTTGCGGAACAACTGGATATACCGGGGTTCGGGGTTGATAAAAGGTGCAATGCCGGCGGCGGCTGCCATGTCGAACTGCCGCGCAGCGTCTGCCGTCTGCCCCTGCCACAACAGGCTCACGCCCCGTCTGTGCTGGTTCACCGGGGAAGCCGGATCCAGTTCGACGGCGAGGGCGGCCTCAGTCGCGGACTTTTCCAGGTGCCCCACGCGAGCCAGCAACTGCGAGTACCACTGGTGCACACCGGCATCATCGGGATCAAAACCGATGGCGCGTTGGAACCGCTCCTCAGCGGCAATAAAGTGCATGCGATGCAGTTCAATAAACGCGGCCGTCGCGTGGGTTTGTCCCTCGGCACCACCGGCTTCGACATATTTCTGCAGTTCGTTGATCGCCTGGGCAAATGCGAGTTCGCTGTCGGTTGCGGCGTAACTCGGTAACAGCGCAAGCGCGTTGGCAATGCCCAGGTGGGCGCTGATGGCCTCTGGATCGCGGGTCAGCGCGTCCCTGAACAGGCGCACGCTGGCGTTCAGGTAGTCGGCCCCGCGTCGCTCGGTGGTTGAGTACCCCGCCAGAATCATATGGGCGCTCAGCGCCGTGGCGTTCTCGGGTCTTCCGCCCGTCTGCTCAGGGAGCCGGGTTTCCTGGTCCACTGGCGGCAAATCCCCGGGCCCTTGGTGCCACAGGAAAACCAGCAACAGGATGACAATGGCCGAGCCACAGACTGTCGCAAGCACCCGGGCCCGGGATGAAAGCGGGTTTGAAGCAGGCGCGTGTGACAATTCAGCGGCAGTTGACGTGTCTGCTTGAAGCGCTGCCGCTTGGAGTGTCCCGGGTGTTGGTGTCACCGGGGAATCATTGGTTGCTGTACCAGTGCCCGGTTCACCTGGGGTTGTGGGTTGGGATTCAATCTCGCCGGGGAGGTCCAGCAAGCGATAGCCAACCCGGGGAATAGTCTGGATGTACTTGTGCTCCTTGCCGTCCAGCGCGAGATTGGACCGGAGTATGGAAATATTGCGGGACAGCACCTCGTCCTGCACAACAACGCGCGGCCAGACTTCATCAAAAATTTCGCTGCGAAGCACCGTCTCCGGTGCTGCCTTTGCAAGGCAAACCAGCACGGCCATGACCTTGGGTTCCAGGTGGCGGGTGACGTCTCCCGCTGAAATCAGGGACTGCCGTGGCAGGACGGTCCATTCTCCCAGCGTAAATCCCCGATCAAGATCCATACCCAGGTCCTGTGCAGTGGTGGCGCCGGTTCAGGAAGAATCCGGAAAAATTCAGGACAAATCCCTCAGTTCTCCTGCCAGTGCGGTTGGCAGTATACAACGCACAGACGGCCTGCTGGAGAATCAAAATGACCCGAACAAACCAAGTGCTTGCAATACTGGTAGCCCTGCTGCCGGTAGTCTCAGCCTGTACCTCATACCAACCGGTCGCCATGCCAGCTGATCGGCTACGGGAGGAATTGGCGGTTGGCAATATTGTGCGAAGCGGTGACCGGGTCAGGATTCACCTGGCCAATGGGGAGCAGATGAGTACGGTCGTCACGGGATTGACCGAGTCCGGGCTCATCACCAGTGCGGGAGAGATAGCGTTTGCCAGTGTTACTGGCATAGACGCCAGTGTGCATGACGAGACTGCAACCACGGTCGCGGTGCTGGGTGGCAGTGTTATCGTCGGCCTGATTCTTGCCACCGCAGCGCTTTCCAGCGTTGCGTTCATGTACTGAAAATGTTGCGCGCTGTGGTTTTTTGCCTGCTGTTACTGTCGGGCGGCTGCGCCAGTGTTGAGTCTGTCCGGGTTGCGCCTGGCACGGCTGACAGGACCTTCCGGTTGCAGGAACCCTGTGATGTAGTAAGTGCCGCGCTGCGAGCGGCACTGCTTGAACTGGGCTTCAGGGTTGATATTGATGACGGTGATGATGCCTGCCCCAAAGAGTTTGTGGCAACTTCACCAATCAGCGCGTTCAGCTGGGGTGAAATCGTTCGCCTGCGGTTGCATCAGCAACACGGGGAACGGGTGCTTGCCATCCATACGGAACGCAGGCTGGCAACCAACCTGACCGCACGCGGTGACTGGGCGCTTGAGATCTACCAGGTGCTGGTCATGCGGCTCCTGAACCGGTCGGGGGTTTCTGAATGAGGCAGGCAAACCCCGGCTGCATTGTCAGCCCCGAAACAAGCATCTGCAGATTGTCCTGAACAGCACGCGGCTGGCAATATTCGGGCAGTTATTGGTTTACTCCCTCATCCGGCCGCAGTAACTTAAGAATCGCACATTCGACGAGGTGTCGTTCGTGGGGTTTAGCCAGAAAATTGTCGTGTCCGTTTTTATTGCGGCCTTGAGCCAGCCCGCGCTCTGTGCCGATGATGTGCGTCACCTGCTGGATCGCATTACCTTTGGGGCCACACCGGCGCTGGTTGCGCAGGTGCAGGAAATTGGTATGGACGCGTATCTCGAGCAGCAACTGAACCCTGCCGCAATCGCAGACACGTCAATGGCCCGGCGCCTTGCGCCCTACGAGACGCTTGATCTCGGTAGCAAGGAACTAATCCAGGCATACTACGGCCGTATCAAGCAGTTTCTGAACAACCAGCAGCTGACGGCCAACATGTCCGATGAGGCGCGGACCCGCTATGGCCTGGAGCGGCTTGCCGGTGAGCGGCAGGATGTTGGCGAAATGAACCGCTCGCAGCAGCTAGAGCTGGTCCTGTCGCGGCTCGACTATCGCGCCATTGGCGAGCTGCAAACGACCAAACTCATTCGCGCGGTGCACAGTGAGCACCAGCTTTATGAAGTGATGGTCGACTTCTGGACCAACCACTTCAACATTGATGTGTCCCGCGGTGCCGCCGGGCCGCTGAAGGTTGTTGATGACCGGGACGTGATCCGTCGACACGCTCTGGGGAACTTCGGCGACCTGCTGCATGCCAGTGCCCAGAGCCCTGCCATGCTCTTTTACCTCGACAACAATGAGAACGCTGTCCGGCGCAAACTGGGTGGCGTGGAGAAACTGGTGCGCGGCCTGGCCATTCGTTATCTCGTGGGTGTGAGCGCTGATGCGGCGGATGCCAATGGTGATGCTATGGGCATGATTGGCGGCCTGAATGAAAACTACGCGCGCGAACTGTTGGAACTGCACACCCTGGGTGTGAACGGTGGGTATTCCCAGGCGGACGTCATTGTAGTGGCCCGTGCTTTTACCGGCTGGGGGTTCAACCCCTTCAACGGCAGATTTGCGTTCAACAGGGCCAATCACGATCCGGACCCCAAGATGGTGCTGGGGGTGTCCGTGCTGGAGGGGCGGCAGGCTGATGGCGAACGCGTGCTGGACCTGATTGCGCTTCATCCTGCCACGGCACGACACCTGGCCTACAAACTGTGTCAGCGGTTTGTGAGCGACGAACCGCCGGCGGTGCTGGTTGACCGGGTTGCCGCGCGTTTTGTCGCAAGCGCGGGCGACATTCCAGAGACCCTGCGAGCGATATTCGGAAGTGCCGAATTTCAGGATGCCTCGTTCCGGCAGAACAAACTCAAGACGCCGCTGGAGTTTGTGGCCAGTAGCCTGCGGCTGTTGGGCGCAGAACTTGTCCCGGATCCGGATCCGCAGTTCCACCAGGTGCGCATGACGCTGGAAGGGCTCGGCAGTACCGGCCCGGCCTCGGAAGCACTCTCCCGTGCGCGGGAGAAGTCCGTGAACTGGCGCCTGGTCGAAATGGGCCAGCCGCTGTTTGCCTATCCCGCGCCAACCGGCTACCCCGAGGATTCGCGCTACTGGCAGCAGCCGGGTCTTGCGTTACAGCGGATGAACTTTGCACTGGCACTCACCGATGGTGCCGTGAGTGGCGTGAAGCTGGGCCAGCCGGACACCCTGCGTCTTGCTGAATTCGCCGGGTTGGATACTTCGCTCTTGCCTGCTGACCTGCCGCCATCCCAGCTACTGGCGGCGGCCCTCGCCTCTCCATCTTTCCAGTACCGCTAACATGATTACCCGTCGAAATTTCATCAAGTCTGCCGCGCTGTTCCCCGGCGCGTTTTACCTGCCCTCCCTTGCTGCTACCGAATTGCCGCCGGCCAACCTGGTTGTGGTGTTTATGCGGGGTGCGGTAGACGGGCTTTCCATGGTCCCACCTGTAGCCGATCGTCACTACTATGATTCGCGGCGGGATATCGCCATCCCCGCGCCCGGCTCCGCAGGCAAAGACAGCGCACTTGAACTGGATGGGCGCTTTGGCCTGCACCCGGCGCTGCGACCTTTTCATACACTGTTCCAGCAGGGCAGGCTGGCGGCCCTGCCCGGTTGTGGCTCGCCGGTTAACTCGCGCTCCCATTTTGACGCCCAGGACTTCATGGAATCCGGCATGGCAGGAGACCGGCAGGTGCAGGACGGCTGGATGAATCGCGTGATGGCGCAGTTAAAGCGCGAATCGATGATTGATGCCGTTGCCATGACCACAACCCTGCCGAGGTCACTGCAGGGCAAGGCACGCGTACTCAATATCCCGGACCTGGACCAGTTTGAGATTGGTTACGCCAGTGCCAGGGGAAGTATCCGGCGTGACGAAACGGCTGAGTGGCTGCTGGAGCGGCTCTACACGGGCAGCCCGCTGGCCGATACCACCCAGGTATCGCTCGCCGCAGTGCGGGAACTGCGTGCCCGCAAGTACCAGTCGACCAGCGTGGCTTACCCGGACGGCGAATTCAGTCACCAGCTCAAACAGTTGGCACAACTGATCAAGTCGAACCTTGGCCTGCGGCTGGGATTCGTGGAGATCGGCGGCTGGGATACCCACGCCAACCAGGGGGGCAGCGTGGGCCAACTGGCGGGTAATCTCTACAGGCTGTCGTATGGTCTTGAGGCATTCTTCAAGGACCTGGGTGAACTGGGCAACAACACAGTGGTGATCACCCTGAGTGAGTTTGGCCGCACCGTCAAACAGAACGGCAATCGCGGCACCGACCACGGACATGGCACCAGCTTTTTTGTCATGGGCAAGCCGGTTCGCGGCGGCCGGGTGCTGGGCACCATGCCAGAACTCCATCCCGATGCCCTGTACCAGGGCCGGGACCTGCCCGTGACCACCGACTACCGGGATGTGATTGCAGACCTGGTGCGGGAACACCTGGGTGTTCAGGATCTTGGGCAGGTATTCCCGGGCTACCGGCCCTCGGGGGTGGGTGGGCTGTTGGTGTAGGAGATCGCCTACGCAGACTTGGGAAGTCACCTACAGATCCGGGGAAATGAGGGAGCCATACTCGGGACTACATGGAGGGAGCGATGGCACCGATCTTCATCTTTAACGCAACAGTCCTGGTGTTCTGGGCCGTTGTACTTGTACCCAGAGCAATCAGGAACAGGAACTACCTGTTGTACCTGTCGACAGCCATGCTGATATTCGGCTGTGAGCTCTGGCTTGCCCTGGATGGACGGACGATGTTTCAGAACATAGCTGCCGGCCTCTTTGCGATAGGACTCGGCACGATTGGCGGCGTCATTCAGTACCTCTGGGACGAAAGGTCAAACAAGGAGAATCTGGATAAGAGAACTCACGACTGAAGAGATCGAGGCTGTAAATGGTGGAACCGGCCCGGTGGGCGCAGTGATTGGGGGTGTAACTGCAGCCGGAACGGCATGGGCGCAGGGTGGAACGCCGCGTCAGATTGCGACGGCAACCGTTCTTGGTGCATTGGCCGGTCTTGCCGGTAACTTTGTTACCTCCGCTACGGTTGGAGGCACAATTGTCAGGGGTGCCTGGGTGCTTAGAGCCATTGGATTAGGTGTTTCTTCGGGTATGGTGCCGGAGTTAAATGCGGACGAACTGAGGAAGGATCCCACCAAGGTTGATGTGGATTCCTGAGACAGATTTGGATCGGCGCCAATCATCGACCCGGCTTGCAAGTGGGGCAACATAATCACCTGAAACCAACCGGTGAAGGAAGCAGGGCCGGGACCTGCCCGTGACCACCGACTACCGGGATGTGATTGCAGACCTGGTGGGGGAACACCTGGGTGTTCAGGATCTCGGGCGGGTATTCCCGGGCTACCGGCCCACAGGGGTGGGTGGGCTGTTGGTGTAGCTGATACAGATGGTATTGCTGCTATAGCCCGTAGAGCCCCATACAGCCCGTACAGCCCGTACAGCCCGTACAGCCCATCAAAGAAAGTGGCTGGCATCCTGCAGATCCCTGGAATATCCGCCGTTTCTGCCAGTGGATTTCACCCGTCATGGCTGTTGCAAATTAATGACTGTCATTATAGATTGGCCTGGCGAGTTAACAGGAATCCATAGAGGGAATAACGCGTGAGCTACAAACATCCATCCGGCGAGCCGTTCGAAGGAAAGATTGGCCGCACTGTCTACGAATCTGAACCCTGGTGGCCGCAGTCAACCATCGCGACCAATAAACCCAATGTGGTGCTGGTGGT
The DNA here is from genome assembly GCA_047947185.1 of Pseudomonadota bacterium. Taxonomy (GTDB): domain Bacteria; phylum Pseudomonadota; class Gammaproteobacteria; order Pseudomonadales; family Azotimanducaceae; genus JANQJA01. The sequence goes on along the minus strand of CP170502.1, from coordinate 1,962,364 downwards.
GCTTGACGATACCGGCTTCTCCCATTTCGGCTGTTACGGCGGCACAATCGAGACACCCAACATTGACCGGCTGGCGGCAGGCGGGCTGCGCTACGTTAATTTCCACACCACCGCACTCTGCTCGCCCACCCGGGCCTGCCTGCTGACGGGCAGAAACCACCACGCCGTGGGAATGCGCGGGGTGTCGAACATGGATACCGGTTTCCCGAACATGCGCGGGTACCTGCCGCAGTCCGCTGCGACCCTGGCTGATGTGTTGCGCGGTGCGGGTTACGCCACCTACGCATCCGGCAAGTGGCACCTGACACCCATGGCGGAATGTTCAGCCGCGGGTCCGTTCCACAACTGGCCGCTGCGCCGTGGCTTCGACCGCTTCTATGGCTTCATGCAGGGTGAGACAGACCAGTTCTACCCGGAGCTGACCGTCGACAACCACCATATCGAGGCGCCGGCGCTGCCCGAGGCCGGCTACCATGTCTCTGAAGACCTCACCGACCAGACCATCAAATTCATCCGTGACCTGGTGTCGCTGGTACCCGAACGGCCGTTTTTCTCCTACCTGGCTTTTGGTGCCACCCATTCGCCGCACCAGGCACCGCAGGAATACCTGGACAAGTATCGCGGCCGGTTTGATGCGGGCTGGGATGTCATGCGCGCCGAGTGGTTTGAGCGCCAGAAGGCGCTTGGCATCATCCCCCAGGACACTCAACTTGCGCCCCTTAATCCGGGCGTTAAACCCTGGGATGATCTGAGCGAGAACGAAAAGAAATTTGCAGCCCGCCTGCAGGAAGCTTTTGCGGCACAGCTCGACCATACCGACGCACAGATTGGCCGGCTGGCAAACTTTCTTGAGGAGATAGGCCAGCTCGACAATACGCTTTTTATCGTCATGTCGGACAACGGTGCCAGCCAGGAAGGTGGTCCGCTTGGCGTTTTCGACGAAATGAAATGGTTCAATGGCATGATGGAGGACGTCGATGCGGCAGTCGCGCGCCTTGATGACATTGGTGGGCCGGAAAGCCATTCGAACATTCCCTGGGGCTGGGCGCAGGTCGGCAATACGCCCCTCAAGTGGTACAAGCAGAACACCCACGGCGGCGGCGTGCGCGACCCGCTGGTGATTCACTGGCCCAAGGGGATCGAGGCCCGTGGTGCTGTTCGCCGCCCTTTCTGCCACGCCATAGACATCATGCCAACCGTGCTTGAACTGACCGGCACCCGGGCACCGGGTGAGTTTAATGGCATCGAGCAGATGCCGTTGCACGGTGCCTCACTGGCGTCGAGCTTCAGCTCTGACGAAGCCAAGCCGGCACGTTCGGTACAGTACTTCGAGATGCTTGGTCACCGGGGTATCTGGCAGGACGGCTGGAAGGCGGTCACCCGCCACACGTCCGGCACCTCCTGGGACGATGACCCCTGGGAGCTTTATCACCTCGACGAGGATTTTTCCGAAACCCATAATCTTGCAGAGGTGCATCCGGAGCGCCTTGAGCAGATGATTGCACTCTGGTGGCAGGAAGCTGAGAAACACGGTGTGCTCCCGCTGGACGATCGGCCGGCTGCGCAGACATTCAGGTCGGCCCGGCGACCCGGCCTGCCGTCGGCGCGGGATTCTTATGTTTACTATCCGCCGGTTTCGCACATTGTTTCGGATGCCTGCCCGTCGGTAGCCCGTGGCTGGACAACCAAGGTGGCACTGGTTCACCCCGAGGGTGACGGTGATGGTGCGCTCGTCAATCGCGGTACCCTCAATTCGGGGTTTGCGCTTTATATCCTGTCAGGCCGCCTGCACTTCGACTACAACTGCTTCCACGACCATACCCGGGTGGTTGCAGAACAGCCGCTTCAGCCCGGTGCCCGGGTCGTTCGCCTGGAGGTAAACCGGCTGGCAGAACGTCGCGCGGCTGTCAGGCTGCTCGTTGACGGAGAGTTGCAGGCGGAAGGCGAAATCCCCCGAATACTCGGTATGATCTCCAGTACCGGCATGGATTTTGGGCGGGCGATGGCGCCGCTCAACCGCGACTACCAGCCGCCGTTTGTCTACCCGGGTAAAATCGAAACCGTGACGTTTGAACTGCCGGTGCGACCTAATGACACAGACAGGAAAGAAGAAGCAGAGCGCGAAGCGCGCGCTGCAATGACGCGACAGTAGTTGTCCGATGGAGGTAGAGATGAAAACCAAACCGATCCCATGGAATCCCCTTGGGGTACTCCGCCAGTTCCTGGTTGCGGGTGTTCTGGCTGGCATGGCGCAGTTTGCGACGGCAGATGCCAAATACGCGGCCGAATGGGGGCCAGCGGTTGGTACCACGGCGCCGATGCTGGCCGCCCTGGATCAGCACGGCAAAGCGCAATCACTGGAAACGCTGACGGGTTCCAAAGGCTTATTGTTTATCTTTAACCGCTCCGTCGACTGGTGACCCTTCTGCATTCGTCAGTTCGTGAAACTGAATGATATGGCAGGGCAATTTGAAGCACTCGGTGTTGGCATTGTAGGCATGACCTACGATGATCCCGATGAGATACAGCAGTTCAGCACCAAGTGGAAACTGCAGTTTCCGCTGTTGCGTGATGTGGACGGGCAGCATGTGGATGCCTGGGGCATACGTAACGAGGAATATGGTGAGGGCAGCTTTGCCTATGGCATCCCTCATCCCGGCGTTGTGCTGATATCCCCGGAAGGCAAGATCCTGGCGAAATGGGCGGAGTCCGGCTATCGGGCCCGCGCCGACTGGGATACGGTCCTGGAGGAAGTTCGCCAGATAGTGGGCAGCGAATAGTGGGCGGCGAATAGTGGGCGGTAACTAGCCGCCCCAGGGAGCATCTTATGCGCATTCTTCTCAAGGGACTTGCCTGGCTCGGCATCATCCTGCTTGGGCTTGTGAACGGCGTGCTGGAAGATCTTGTCCTTGTGAACGTCCTGGTGCCTTATGTGCCACCCAGCGTGGATCTCACCGGTGACCTGTTCTGGGTGTTTACCGTGCCCCTTGCCCAGTTGCTGACGCTTGCGGTCACGGGCACCATCGCCTGGTTTCTGGGCCTGGCGCAGCCGGCACGCCTTGTTGCTTTCTGGCTGTGCTGGAGCCTGGCGCGGGCAACTTTCCTGATCCGGATCAACAACCCGCCGGCGGACGTGATGATCTACCTCTTGTGGATTGCTTTCTGGTGCGCCCTGATAGGCCTGCTGGCATACCTTTTAGGCAAGCGCCGCGAGGCAACTGCTGGCTGACCAGCCTGCAAGCGGCCAGCAGCATATCTGTCCTTTGCACAATCTTTATTGTTGAGGGGCGGGACTGTGACACACTTTGCAATCCCTTGATTCGTGGACTTCCACAATGGGCCGCTGCCGCCATGAGTGAAGAAAGTGTAGCTCAGCCACAGCAAAGCTTGCCGGGCTTCCTGACGTGGGTTGGCGTGGTTGGCCTCGTTTACCTGCTGCTGGTGGGTGTCGGCACGATCGGTGAGGGTTTCCGATGGGTTTCCGGGGGCGGCGAGGGGGCAGTCGCGATCTTCAGTTTTGCCAGCAATCCGGTGGTTGGCGTCATTCTGGGGATTCTCGCCACTGCGCTCGTTCAATCCTCGAGCACGGTGACCTCGGTCATTGTTGGCCTGGTCGCTGGAGGCGTACCCGTCTCGATCGCTGTGCCAATGATAATGGGTGCCAACATGGGCACGACGATCACCAACACCATCGTCAGCCTGGGTAATCTGAGGGAAATACAGTCTTTCAAAAAGTCCTTTCAGGCAGCGACTGTCCACGACTTTTTTAACCTCTACTCTATATTCATCTTTCTGCCCATCGAGATCATGTTCTCGCCGCTGGCGCGGATGGCGGGCACCATGTCGACCTGGTTTGTTGGCACCGGCTCAGCGTCGGTCAAGGAACTGAATTTTCTCGGCGCTTTAACCAAGCCTGCATCCAGCGCCATTACTGACGCCGTCGTCCTGGTCCCCGTTCTTGGTGGCTATCTTGCCATCGCGATTGGCATCGGCATCGTCATTGGCTCGGTGATCTACCTGGGGCAGATGCTGCGCGGGGTCATGATCGGCAAAGCCAAAGACATCATCCAACTGGCAATTGGCCATAGCCGGCTTGCGGGGGTGGGCTCCGGGACGGCGATCACCATACTCGTCCAGTCGTCGTCTACAACAACCAGCCTTATCGTGCCGCTGGCCGGCGCAGGGGTACTGTCACTGAAACAGGTATTCCCGTTCACGATGGGGGCGAACATCGGCACGTGCATCACCGCGCTTCTGGCAGCCACAGCCGTTTCCGGGCCGAATGAAGCTCTCGCCTTGCAGATCGCACTGGTGCACCTGTTGTACAACGTCTTTGGCGTAGTCGTTTTCCTCTACACTCCCTGGCTAAAGGATCTGCCGATACGCTCGGCGGAGTGGCTGGGGGACCTGACGGAGCGTTCCCGCGGTTTCGCGTTTACCTACCTGATCGGCGTTTTCTTCATACTGCCTGGTACCGTACTGGGTGGCGAGAAGGTGTTTTCTGCTCAGCGAGACGCGCCAGTTGGACAGGAGACACGAGGGCAGATCGACAAGGATATCGACCTCCAGTAATCGAGTCACCCGGGTGTCCGACCTTCCAATAGCCCAAAAGACACTCGGGATCTGGCCGAGCAGAGCGGTGAATCAGTCCGGCGTTGTGGCTTTTTGTCCTGGCGCAGAATCACCCGCATACCGGTCCGTCAGTCTCCGGGATATCTCGAGCGACGTACCTGCGGCCAGCAGTGCGACGAAAGTGGTTCTCAGTGTTTCGTCGGTGATGCCCAGCATCAGGAAAATTGCACCTACAACAGCCACCGACAACAAACTTGACCCCAACACAGCTATCGTTCTTATCACGCCCGGTGTCATGGCGGATTACCTCCGTTCAGCCTCTGGTCGAGTTTACTCCAGCCAACCCAGTTTCTGCAGAAATCTGTCCACCCGGGCAACCGTATCGTCGTAGTCGGGGTTACCTTCCTCGCGAAAATTGAAAAAGCCATGGGTGCGGCCCGGGTAGGGGAAGAGTTCGATGGTGTCTACACCGAGCGCGCTTGCTTTTGCAACGAACTGCTCAACTGAACTGAAAGGCACAGTGGTGTCCGCGGTGCCGTGAAAGATGATGGCCGGAGGGAGGTCCCTGGTCACCTGGTGATAGGGCGAGATTTCAATCAGCGCCTCCTGGCTTACGCCAAACCCCTGGGCCACGCGAGGTGTGCTGCCGATATCCAGCGCCGGGTTAAACAGGATGAGCGCATTGGGTCGCTCCTCACTTTGCCCGATGGTGGCTACAGCAGCGGCCAGGTGCCCGCCGGCAGAACCGCCGCCAGCGGCGATCCGCTTCGGGTTGATACCGAGCCGCGCCGCATTTTCCCGAACCCACCCCATTGCCGCCCGGGCGTCTGCCACACTGTCGATGGGGGTCGTGTTGTGGCGAGTGCGGACGCGATAGTCTGCCGCGATGGCAACAATACCTTCACGGGCGAGGTGCTGGCACTGTGGGTCAAACTGGGTCAGGGTTCCTGTGCGCCAGCCACCGCCGAAGAAAAACACCACGGCCGGGCGGCGATCAGATGCCTGCCAACCTGCCGGCCGGTACACATGCAATTGCAGTTCGATGTCACCCAGGCGCCGATAGGTGATTGCCTCGAAGCTGTCCTGCGGCACCACTGGCTCAGCCACCAGGCAACTGGCGAGAAACGCCAGGATGGATAACAAACCGGAACGGGTCGCCGAGACGCGCATGCGATCTCCGGGCATGAAACCTAAAAGGGTTCATCGCCGATGATGGTCACCCTTTCCATGGTGCGCACCTCTGGCCAGTAGTCAGCCGCGGCATAGTGCTGCGCCGCGCGATTGTCCCAGAAGGCAAAGCTGTCTGGCCGCCAGCGGAAACGGCACTGGTAGTCAGGAATCCAAGCCTGGCGATACAGGGTTTCCAGCAACTCGCTGGAGTCCTCCGCTGACATGCCCTCAATGTAGCGGGTAAAGGCACGGTTGACATAGAGCGATTTCCTGCCGCTGACGGGATGGGTACGCACGACCGGGTGTCGTGACGGCGGGAAAGCCTTGCGCTTTTCTTCAACCTCCGCCTCGGTTGCGCCCCGCGCCCGCATGCCAGCAAGAAATCCCGCGTTGTCGTGAACGGCATAAAGCCCCTCAAGTTTTGCTTTCATTTCATCACCCAGGCCTTCATAGGCCAGTTCCATGTTGGCAAACAGGGTGTCACCGCCGACCTCGGGGACCACACGACCGCGCAGAATGGAACCCAGTGAGGGGGCCTTGCGCCAGGTGACATCCGAATGCCAGATATTGATAGCGGGTCGGCGATTAAGGTCGTTGTGCAGGCGCATGACTTCCGGATGGGCAGGCAGGTTTTCGTTGAAGGGATGTACCTCAAGCTCCCCAAACCTGGCGGCGAAGGCAATATGCTCGTCGATGCTGATGTGCTGGTCACGAAAGAACAGCACCTTCCGTTCCACCAGCAGGTCCGCCAGCCACTTAATGGTATCGTCATCCAGGTCGGCGATGTTGATGCCATGCACCTCTGTCCCTATCGCGGGTGTCAGGTGCTGCAACGGGTATTCCGACTGCAGGTTCAATGCTTCCGACATCTCTGTTCCCTCTTCTCAGATCGCCAGTCGCGCCAGTATGCTACCTAAACACCGGGCCTGCCAAGCGGCGGGTGCATCGCCCTGGCTCACACCCGGGGGTCGATGACGTTATACTGTCGGCAAAAACGTGGAGGGGGAATCATGACGAAATTGATGGCGGCACTGGCCGCAGCCACACTAATGCTCACCCTGGGTTGTGCACAAGCAACCCGGGAACCGGCCGCTGTCACCAGCGAATCCCGGGCGGTTTCGGCGGCTGACAGCGCCGCGCTTGATGCGATGCGCCAACGCCTTGCCAGGGGACAGGCCGCCAGCCTGCTTTTCTTCAGCCAGGACGAACGGCGCGTGGCGTTTCGCAATATAGACGCGCTTTACCCCACCCGTCTGGTCGTTGCAGGAGATGCGCCGCTGCAACTGAGTGAGGCACCGGTTGACCTGACCGGCGTGACCTACCAGGTGAATGGCGAGACATTTACGCTGGCCGATTTCCTGGCGATGCCGTCCCACATGGGGCTGATTGTGGTCAAGGGAAACAGGATCCTGTTTGAGCACTATGCCAACGGCAATGATGCGGCCAGCCGGTGGATCTCGTTTTCGGTCACCAAGTCTGTGACCTCCATGCTGATTGGTGCCGCCATTGCAGACGGCTATATCACGAGCGTTGATGAACCCGTTGCCAACTACCTTCCCCGGCTGCGTGGCACACCTTATGAGCAAGCAACAATCAGGGACGTGCTGCACATGGCATCCGGCGCTGCCTGGAACGAGGATTATGCTGACCCGAATTCTGATGTCGCCAGGGCTGGCGGCGCCAACGGCATAGAACTGGTGCAATACCTTGCACAGTTGCCAAAAGTGGCGGCGCCTGGCACCACCTTCAATTACAACACCGGCGAGACCAACCTGGTGGGTGAAATCCTGCGTGCGGCCATTGGCAACAATGCCTCAACCTATCTCACGCACAAAATCTGGCAACCTTTTGGCATGGAGACGGACGCCACCTGGTTGCTGGGTGGCCCGGGTGGTGGTGAAACCGGTGGCTGCTGTATCAGTGCAACCCTGCGTGATTATGCGCGAATCGGCTTGTTTGCTGCCCGCGACGGCGTGCTGGCTGACGGCACCCGCGTACTGCCGGCAAACTGGATGCGCGACTCGATCACACCATTTTCGGGTGCGCCCTACTATGGTTACCTCTGGTGGCTGTCGGGTGATGGGAGTTATGCAGCCCAGGGTATCTTTGAGCAGCAGATTTACATAGACCCGGCGGCCGACCTGGTGATTGCAACCCACAGCAATGCGCCAACAGCCACAGGCAGTGTGTATGGCAAACACCAGGACGCGCTGACCCAGGCGTTGCGGGCGGCGGTGAGGTAAAGCTGCCTCGGTGATGGTGGATGGCGGCCTGCGCTGCTCTAACTGTGAATCAGTCTCTGGAAGTGCTCACTTAGCCGATGGTTGGCAGCGCTCCACAGCACTTTCGGCGCAACAGCTCCCGCGTTGGATCGAGCGATGTGGGATCAAGATACTGGAAGCTGTATTCGTATTCTTCTCTCAGGAGTTCGCCGACGCGCTTGTCGCCCACCCACACATCGAGCGCTGCTGTCATTTGTCGCCCAATACGCGCAGGCCACTGACTGGCCTGTCAATAACGGTGACTTCCATTCGGAGCGCAGCAAGGATGGCGGCAAGCGTCTTGAACTGAATGTCGCCCGCTGTGCCGTTTTCGAGTTTGATCAGGGTATAGCGACTCACATGTGCCAGTTCTGCCAGCTTGAGCTGGGTGATACCGCGCTGTTTGCGGGCTTCATGGACGGTTTGGCCAATCTGCGAGAGGTTCATGGGATCAGGCGTTCAAAGTCAATAAAGTTTGACTATTTTTGGTCCCTTTATCTAAAAGTCAATGGATATTGACATAACCCAGGGGCCATCAGCCTCCTGTGGCTACATGGGTCGCCGTTGGGGATTCACCCCTGCAATTGACGCCCGCACCGGGTGACCTCTCTGGTGTGACCTACCAGGTACATCGCAAGACATTCCGGCTGGCAGGCTTTCTCGCCATGGCATCCTACATAGGACTGATTGACGTGGCCCTTGGCAACAACGTATCGACCTACCTTACAGTTAAAATCCGGCAACTTTTTGGTATGGCATCAAACGCTATCTGGTTGCTGGGTGGTAAAGATGGAGTCGAAACCGGCGGTTGTTGATTCAGCGCGACCCTGCGTTACTACGCTCGTGTCAGTTTGTTTGCCGCGCGCGATGGCGAGCTGGCGGATGGTACACCATGCTGTCAACATCTGGATGCGTGACGCGATCACGCCTGTGCTGGGCGCGGACTATTATTGGTATCTCTGGTGGCTATCAGGTGACGGCAGCGATGCGGCGCAGGGTATCTTTAAGCAGCAGATTTACAATGACACGGCAGCAGACTTGGTGATCTCAACCCACGGCAACGCGCCGACGGCGACCGGAAGTTTGTACGCCAGACACCAGGAAGCCCTGACCCAAACGGTGCTGGGGTTAAAGGAATAGGAGCGATTGACGTGAAGCGTGCGAACAAGAGCGCGTTAGATGCAGCCCGCCATTTCCGGCGTTACATGTGGTAGCTCTCTCCCCCCTCTCGTTCTGTTGTTACAGGTGCTGGACGGGAGGGGAGAGTTCGCTTTTGGATCAACCTCGAAGACTGATGGGCTGGACAATTGTGTCTTGAGGGTGATTTCTCTTTTGTTCGAGATTGGGGATCGGGACGAAATGACTTTGTATGTCTCTTGATTCACCATCCCCAACTGTAAAATCCTATGTCGCGACTGAGTATCCTCTGTTCGAACCTTTCGCTTGAGTATTCCAGAACATACCAATAATGCCGGCTAGAAACAGTAGCAGCGTCGCTGGGGCAGGCACTGAACTTGTTACAAGTACATTGTCGTGAAATGCACGACGATGTCCCAAAAGGAGCGCGGCTGTCCCATCATAGTCATCCGTTATCTGGCCCACCGAATTGTAAACAGCGACATTGTCAACAAGAAAGCTGACGAAGCCATCTGTATCAATGAGGAAGGAGAGATTGTGCCAGCCATCGCCATCCGCGAGCGCCACACGTCCGCTTTCGACAGACCCGTCCATGGTAATCAGACCAAAGGCTAAAGATGGTCCATAAGCAGAAGAATTGCCGAATATTTCTGCAGTCAAAAACCAACTGTATCCGCCAGACGGGACGCTATTGTTGATTGAATTGGTCTTGTTTAGGAAGACTGTCGATTTTTTCTGATAGCCACCACCAAAGTTGGCGTGCTTTACGTCAACGCTTACCTGAAACGTGGTGTTTACATAGTTGAAGGTTTCGTTGGAAAGCGCAAAGCCTCCCCAATTGCCATCGTCGTTTGTAGCGAAAACTTGGGTAGGATTCCCATCTGGCCCTATGATCGTTTGGATGGAGGGAGAGGGAGAACCAAAGATCTGCCATTGTGAAAGTCCGTTCGAGAAATCGTCCTCCAGCAGGACATTTGCCTGCGCGTCAAAGGCTGCTATCGTCAACAGTGTCAGGGCGAGAGAAAGAAAATTCCTGATGTTCATGGTAAGAGTCCTTTTATTGATTTTGAGTGGGTTACCGCACGTGAGTATCAGCAAAATCTATGCCGAATCAGATTGCCAACAAATTCAGTGAGTTAGCCTTCATGGTCTCCGGTGTTGTAAAGGACATCGACACTCGCTGATCGTTTTGTGACCGATTTCGATGTCCCGGATTCTGGGGCGGAGAGGAGAAGCCACCTGGAATACCTGGCTGGGTCGAATAAGCCAGTTGATATGAAGTTAGTGGTTCAATGAGCCCGTTCGGAGATTTGGAACCGTGTTGCCCTTAGAGGCGGCAAATGCGTGGCGACTCCAATCCCTAGACCTCAATGGCCAGACATGAGTGAAACCGGTGGCTGCTGTATCAGTGCAACCCTGCGTGATTATGCGCGAATCGGCTTGTTTGCTGCCCGCGACGGCGTGCTGGCTGACGGCACCCGCGTACTGCCGGCAAACTGGATGCGCGACTCGATCACACCATTTTCGGGTGCGCCCTACTATGGTTACCTCTGGTGGCTGTCGGGTGATGGGAGTTATGCAGCCCAGGGTATCTTTGAGCAGCAGATTTACATAGACCCGGCGGCCGACCTGGTGATTGCAACCCACAGCAATGCGCCAACAGCCACAGGCAGTGTGTATGGCAAACACCAGGAAGCGCTGACCCAGGCGTTGCGGGCGGCGGTGAGGTAGGGCGCTGGAGAGCCGGGCTGCCGCTCAGGACCCGCCAAACTCATCCCGAATCTTGCGGGTGTGCTGGCCAAGCGTGGGTACTGCCAGGGTTGAACCGGGCCTGCCCGGCACGTCTGCGCCCCGGCCCAGGGCTTCCACGGTGCCCTGTTCCGTTTCAATCGTCCGGTAGCGATTCTGTGGATGGGCAAGCAGGTCCTCAAGCGTATTGACGCGCCCAAATGCCGTGTTGGCCCGGGCCAGCCGTTCGATCATCGCGTCTCGTGTTGCCTGCCGGAACAGGTCACCCATCAGGGTTTCCAGTGCTTCCCGGTGTTGTACCCGCAGGGTGTTGTTGATAAACCTCGGGTCTGTCGCCAGCGCCGGCTGTTGCAGGGCAATTTCACACAGCGCCTGCCACTCACGTTCGTTCTGGATACTGATCAGTAACTGTTTGCCATCCGCGCAGGTGAAGGCGCCATAAGGGGCAATGCTGGGGTGTTTCAGGCCGTGATTGCCCGGGGTAAATCCGCCATAGCGATGCTGCAGGTAAGGCACGTTCATCCAGTCGGCGGTGGCATGGAACAGCGACACGTTGATCAACCGACCCCGGCGCGCCGGGTCGCGTTCACGGGCAAACAGCGCCTGCAGTATCTCCTGGTGGGCGTTCATGCCGGCCGCAATGTCTGAGACAGACACACCCACGCGCGTGTACTGCTCGTCAATGCCGGTCAGGGAGCAGAGCCCCGTTTCGGCCTGGATGAGCAGGTCGTAGGCTTTCTGGTCACGCCAGGGGCCGGTTTCACCGTAACCACTGATGGAGCAGATCACCAGCGACGGAAAGCGCGCCTGCAGTTCCGCCGGGTCAAAACCGAGCCGTGCCAGGGCGCCGGGTGCCAGGTTCTGGATAAAGACATCACTGCGCGCGAGCAGCGCGGCAAACAGTGCCGCATCAGCCGGTGTTTTCAGGTCCAGCACCACGGACTCTTTGCCCGCGTTGAGCCAGACAAAGTAGGCACTCTGGTCTTTCACCAGGCTATCGTACCCGCGCGCAAAGTCACCCTCGGGCCGCTCGATCTTGATGACCCGGGCGCCGGCCTCCGCCAGGCGGCCCGACACGTAGGGTGCAGCAACAGCCTGCTCCAGCGAGACAACGGTGATGTCTTCAAGATCTTTCATCGCTTCTTGCACCCCGGCAGGCTGCAAAGCATTTCAAACAGCAGGTTGGCAGCAAGCAGCGCGGTGTTGCCCGAGGGGTCGTAAGGCGGCGAAACCTCCACCAGGTCGGCGCCAACCAGGTTCAGCCCGGCACAACCACGAATAATCTCGATGCCCTGTGATGCGCTGAGACCACCCGGTTCCGGCGTGCCCGTACCCGGCGCCACGGCGGGGTCCAGGCCGTCGATGTCGAAAGTGAGATAGACAGGCGTCTCCGCGCCAATGTGCGCCCGCACCTCTGCCATCAGCGGGTTCATGGACTTATACCAGCAGGCTTCCGCCGGCACCACGGTGGCGCCCTGTTGCCTCGTCCAGTCAAAGTCATCCGCGGAATAGCCGGTTGCCCGCAAACCAATCTGGAACATCCTGCCCGGCTGCACCAACCCTTCTTCAATGGCGCGGCGAAACACGGTGCCGTGGGCAATCTTTTCACCATACATGGTGTCGTTGGTGTCGGCATGGGCGTCCACGTGAACCAGGGCAACGGGTCCGTGCTTGCGAGCCACAGCGCGCAGGATGGGCAGGGTCACGGTATGGTCACCCCCTGCAGAAACGGGTATGGCACCGGCTGCCATGACCCGATCGAAGTAGTGCTCAATTTCGCCAATGGCTTTCTCCAGGTTGTAGGGATTGGTTGCCACGTCGCCAATGTCGGCAATCTGGAAGGAGTCAAACGGCGCCGCACCGGTGAACATGCCATAGGGCCGCACCAGCACCGACTCGCTCCGGATCTGGCGCGGCCCATAACGCGCGCCGGTGCGATTGCTGGTGCCGGTATCCAGCGGCACGCCAATGAGCGCAACATCAAGGTTGTCGGCGGATTCGGCGACGGGCAGGCGGAACATGCTGGCCTGACCTGCAAACCGGGGCATGTCGTTGCCACTGGTTGGTTGATTGAATCGACTTGGCATGAAAAGGGTCCCGTGAGCCCCGTTACAACTGTGCTGTTGGCCCTATGATAGCCCCTAACACGCCCGGGTCGCGTTTGTGTGCGGGGCTAATTGCTTTGCTATTTACCGCAGGGCTTGTATCGGGGTGGGCGTGAACCGGGTGTGGCCAGGGTGTGGACAGGTGTGTCAGTCAGCGTTTTCCTTGCGAACGCTGGCCTGCCTGGACAGATGTTTTTGAAGGCTGGTAAACACCAGAGCACCAAGGCCGGCCGCGCACGCCAGCAGAAAGACAAACATCAGGCGGCCACCGGTACTGCCGAAGAATAAGTCAGGGGCAAGGAGGGCCAGAACCAGGAGTGTTGCTGCGGGAATGCTGAGCCCGGCCAGGACTATGAGTGCGCCCTGACCAGGGTGCTGAGAAAAGAACGCGTATCTGTCTGCCTCAACTTCTTCTGATTTTCTCGACATTTTTCGCCCCGGTATGGACGTGAACCGGATCCACCCACTGAATTTTTTTGGTCTATTGAAAGACATTTAATGGAATGCGGCCAGTTGGCTCCCTAATCACCGGACAGGACCCAGCCACCGCCATCTTCATCAGTTGCCAGTGCATAACCGATGGTCGTGGCAGTACCAATTACCGTGCCTTGACCATCAGGTAGAACAGGAAGCCGGCAACCACCAGCACAAACTTCGCCACATGAATGGCAGCGATGGTGGTGTAGAGCAGGGTGTTGAACAGCAGTTGCCAAAGGGGGTTTTCGTTTACCCACTTACCTGCCGCGAGCAATCTGTTGGTCCAGGTTCTGGTCATAGTGTTACCTCATCAACATTCAGGTGGCGGGACATCCCATCAACTGCCCGCCGTTTTAGCACAATTCAGGCGGTCTGCCGACACCACAATCTCCCTGATCTCGTCACCGTCGGCAAAGTGGATGCCGCCACCCGGAATGCGAATAAACCCAGGATCATGATCAATGCGAAACGCGTCCAGGAAAACCGCGTCGTTAAAGATATCCGCCTCGATCACCACGCTGTCGTCACCCAGGGTAGCAGCCAGGCTGGTGATTTTGGCAGCCTGCCGCGGCGTGTAGCGATCAGCAGGTATCCAGGAAAGTACCACGGGCAGGGACGCATCCTGGCGTAGTGCAAAGTAACCGCGTGTGGTCAGCAGGATGGAATTTTCAAACCCCTGGTCCGGATTCAGCCTCAGGTGCATTGTCGAGAGGGCCAGCGCCACCAGGTGCACGGTCACCTCCCGCAGCGAATGGCATTGCTGGCGCAGTACCAGGCGTTCCAGCAGGTGTTCCGTCACATGGCACAGGTCAAAACTTGAAGGTTTCCAGGGCTGCTTGGTGTTCATCCGGGTCATGGCAATGGGCACAATGTCGTTGACGGGGTAGGGGGCTTTGGCGTCTTCGGCATCAAATTCCAGGTTAAGGAAGTAGTGGGCCGCATTGTGACTGTGGCGTTTTGGCTTGACGACAATGTGTGTAATCACCAGGTCACCGAGACCCGCCCGATAGGCTTTCACCATTTCGGCCCGGCCTCGCCGGGACATCTTGCCACCGTTGCTGGCAGCCTGCGCAAAGGCGGCATCCATATTTGCCCTGGCGCGGCGAAGTTCACCACGCAGAATGGCGCGGGCATGGCTTTCGTCGTGAATGGGTAGCTGTGTGTTCATTTTCCCCTCTCCTGATGGTTTACAAAAGTAAAACAATAGATATAATCTGTAAACCTTTTTTCAGCCAACCAGTGAAACGGTCATGCGGAACGGCAATCCACTTTTCACCCGGCGCGATACGAACTACTGTGGCCGTCGCCGGGTCCGTCCCCTGGTGTTCCTGGCCCCTGTACAGGCCGTCTGTTGCAAGGGCCGCAGGCTGGCACCCTGGGTGAGCGAGCGCTTGCATATCAAGGGGGCAAATTACCCAAACCGGCAACCGGGTGGGTTCCAGCACAGGTCCTGCGGATTGCCGCCCGCCTGCGACACAAGCGTGGGTGCCTTACTTGTCAGTGCAGGCAACAGGGCAAATCTCGCACTTGCCCATGGCAGCGCGGGCCTCGTGGTGGGCTCAACAAAACGTGAATGGGTCTGTCGTTTGCTGTTGGCGGGTTGGGTTGCTTTTGGCGCCAACGCCAGGGGCAAACGTTGACAACTGGAGCCCGCGTTCCGAAATGGCACATAATCAGGGTTCGCCAACGACCCGGCAGTTCTTATGAACCTCACACGATTGATGCGCGCCCGACGGGCAAAGGGCATGAGCACGCGGCAGTTGGCTGCCGCGGCAGGTGTTAGCGCCATGGCAATTTCCAAATACGAGCGCGGCATCACCCGGCCTTCGCCCGAGGTACTGGTTCGGCTGCTGGCTGCACTGGAGATTGACGAGGCGTTCCTTACAGAGCCCGTGTCGGTGGAGTTCAGCGATATGGAATATCGAACCCTGCGGGAACTGGCGTTGCCGGAACTCCAGAAGGAGCGCATCAGTGCCGACGTGGCCAGCCAACTGGAGGTGCGCCTTGAATGTGAAGCGCTGGTGCCGGCGCTGCGGCCCGGTGAGCTCCGCGTGCCCAGACTGCCTCGCCGCATCGGGTCGCTGGATGAAATTGAGGATGTCGCAGAACGCGTGCGCGCCCACTGGGGCCTTGGGGATCACCCCATCAAGAACGTCATGGTGCTGCTGGAGCAACATGGTTTCCGGGTGTTCACCACCGACGTGGACCAGGGCAACCGCTTTGACGGCTTCAGCGCCATGTACCAGGACATGCCCATTATTGTGCTGGGCGCCGGCTGGTTCGGCGATCGGCAGCGCTTCACCCTGTGCCACGAACTGGCCCACTTCCTGCTCAAGGGCCGGTTGGCGCCGGGGATTGATGAAGAGCGAGCCTGCCATCGATTTGCCGGGGCTTTCCTGGTGCCGAAGGGCCCGGCCTTGCAGGCCATGGGTGCGCCGCGCAACGAACTGATTTCCACCTTCGAGCTTTACATGCTGAAGCACGCCTGGGGGCTTTCCATGCAGGCATTTGTGTACCGGGCGCTGCAGCTTGGCGTCATTCAGGAAAGCCAGCGCGGCGAGCAGTGGCGCCAGGTGCGTGGTGAGCAGGGATATACCCAGGAGCCGGGCGACCAGTATCCGGCGGAACAACCCTACCACTGGTTTGCGGCGCTGGCGCGGGCGGTGGGTCAGGGTGTGCTGGCCGGGGAACTGGCAGCACAACTGTTGCGCTTGGATGAAGAAGAGCTTGGCAAAAAGTTAACGCTGGTGTCATGACTGTTTTGTGATTTCAAAATTGCTGGACAAGCCGAGTGATATTGCTAGTATCAAACCGCCGCGATTTGTCGACACACTGTGTGTTTTTTGATCAATCTGGCGCAAAGAGACAATGCGCATGAAAATGATCGACGATGAATTTGTCACGTCAGCTACAGACCTTGCGACATACATGGGTTGTCAGCATGCAACCCATTTGGACGCGCGAAGTGCTGCCGGTGAAATTTCCAGACTCTACTATGACAACCCGGAGCTTGATGCACTCAAGCTACGCGGCGAGGCGCATGAGCAGGCTTACCTCAAGCACCTGAAGCAGAAGGGCAAGCGTGGTGTTGCGCTGGACCGGGATGCGAGCCCAGATGCCCTGCTCCAGGCCATGCAGGCCGGTGCGGACTACATCTACCAGGCGTACCTGCAGCACGACACCTGGCGTGGATATGCCGATTTCCTGATCAAGGTGGACAGGCCCAGCCGCCTCGGCAACTGGTCCTACGAGGTGCTGGACGCCAAGCTCGCCCTGGAGACGCGCGGCGAAACCATACTGCAACTTTGCGTGTATTCAGAACTCCTGGCTGCACTGCAGGGCCTGCATCCGGAAAACGCTTATGTGCTGACGCCGGGAGAATTTGCCCCCGAGCGTTATCGTCTGGCGGAGTACAGCGCCTACTACCGGCTGGTCAAACGCGACTTTCTTGAATACCTGCCCGGGGCCCGCCAGCACAAGAGCTACCCCGAACCCTGCGACAAGTGTGAACGCTGCGACTGGTATGCAAACTGTGAACAGCGCTGGCGCGACGACGACCATCTGACCTTTGTGGCAGGTATCCAGCGCTCCCAGCGCGTGGAACTGGGTGAACACAAGGTCAGCACGCTCAAGTCCCTGGCGAAACTGCCTTTGCCCATTGCCTTCAATCCGCAGCGCGGCTCGGCAGAAAGCCTGGCGCGGGTACGGGAACAGGCTCGCGTACAGCTCAAGGCGAGAGAATCCGGCAAGTTGGTGCACGAGATACTGTCGCCCGAGCCAGATCAGGGTGTGTACCTGTTGCCGACGCCGTCCAGGGGCGACGTGTTCTTCGATATTGAAGGTGCCCGGTTTGTGGGTGACACGGGATTTGAATACCTGTTTGGTTTTGCAACAAGAGACAGCCGGGGCAAGATCACGTACGAGCAGTTGCTGGCCAATAACCCGGCAGACGAGCGCAGGATCTTTGATGAATTCATGCAGCGTATGGCGGCAATCCTGGCGCAGGACCCCAAAATGCACATCTATCATTTCCACAGCTACGAACCCAGCGCGCTGAAGCGCCTGGCGTGTCGCTACGCGCTGCACGAGGAATTGTTGGATGATTTCCTGCGCTTTGACCGGTTTGTCGATCTGCACGGCGTGGTGCGGCACACCCTGCGTGCCGGCATTGAACGCTATTCCATCAAGGACCTTGAGCCTTTCTTCGGCTATCAACGTGCCATGGACCTGCGCACTGCCGGAGATGCCCGGCACCAGTTGGAAAACCTGCTGGAATTCAACTGCCCCATGGCTGAAGCACCCACCGAGCAGGTTCGAATTGTGGTTGAGTACAACAAGGACGACTGTCTGGCGACCCGCGGTCTGCGGGACTGGCTGGAGGCAATCCGCAAGGATCTGAACCGGCAGGGTGCAAAGATTCCGCGGCCGGTGCCCAATCCGCCTGCCACAGAAGAGCTGAGAGAAAACCCGGCGCGTCTGCGGAATCTGGGTGAAAGCCTGCGCAAGGGCCTGCCCGAACTGGAAGCGGGCTATTCCGCCGACGACCGTGCCCGGTGGCTGCTGTCTCACTTGCTGGAATTTTACCGGCGCGAGGACAAGGCGACCTGGTGGGAGTACTTTCGCCTGGATGCGCTGGACGACGTGGCGCGGCTGGATGAAAAAGCGGCAATTGCCGGTTTGAAGCGAATCAAGACCATAGCCCAAAGCGCGCAGGGTATTCCCACCGATCGTTATGCTTTCCCGACCCAGGACCTGGCACTGAAAGCTGGCGATTCACTCCACAACGATGGTGTTGCCTGGGGGACTGTCGATGCCATTGATCTCTCCCGCAACACAATTGACATCAAGAAACGAAAAGACTCGGCTGGCATCGATGCTACCTCCGCGTTTGTACACAGCCGCGTAAGAAAAGACGTGCTGGTGAACAGCCTGATTGCCATCGCCGAGCGGGTGATTGGCGGTGATGATACTGGCGCGGCCATGGCCCTGTTGCGTCGTGACCTGCCCCGGCTCACCCGCCGCCGGAAGTTTCTCTCCAGGCGCCAGGATTTTTCCAGCGAGCTTGACCTGGCGACAACCGTTGTCAATGAACTCAAAGACGCGGTGCTGGGTATCCAGGGCCCGCCTGGCACGGGAAAAACCTACACCGGCGCACACATGATCCTCGCGGCCATTGAGGCAGGCAAAACCGTGGGCGTAACGGCACAAAGCCACAAGGTGATTGCCAACCTGATGAAAGCCACAAC
Source organism: Pseudomonadota bacterium (assembly GCA_047947185.1). Classification (GTDB taxonomy): domain Bacteria; phylum Pseudomonadota; class Gammaproteobacteria; order Pseudomonadales; family Azotimanducaceae; genus JANQJA01. Next base: position 1,943,647 of record CP170502.1, on the reverse strand, counting down.
CAGGCTCGCCCGCGAACGCGGCATTGAGATTGATGCCGTGCGCAACCCCGGTGACGCGGATGTGCCGCCGGAGGATGAAGACGAGATGATTCAACTTACTGGCAACCAAGGTGTCAGCGCCGCCATTAAGCGGGGCGCGCAGTTTGTTGGCGGCACCGCCTGGCTGTGGGCGCGCGAGGAGATGGTGGCGTCGGTAGACCTGCTGTTTATTGACGAGGCCGGCCAGTTTTCTCTGGCCAATACCTGTGCCGTGGCGCGTGCGGCCCCCTCGCTGGTTCTGTTGGGAGACCCGCAACAGCTTGACCAGCCGCTGCAGGGTACGCACCCACACGGTGTTGAAGTCTCCTGTCTGCAACACCTCCTGGGTGACGCGAAAACCATGCCGCCGGAACGCGGTATCTTCCTGCCCGAATCCTGGCGTATGCACCCTGGCATTTCCGGCTACATCTCGGAGATGTTCTACGAGGGCAAGCTCACTTCCCAGGCCGACCGCGTCAACAACCGCCTTGTTCACCCGGACTTCAAACCCGGCGCGGGATTATGGTTTGCACCCGTGAAACATCTGGGCAACCAGAACGCGTCGATCGAAGAAGCAAAAGCCGTGAAAAAACTGGTTACCCGATTGCTGGACGGTGGCAAGTGGGTAGACCACCAGAAGAAACGCCGCCCGCTGACGCTGGACGATATTCTCATCGTGACGCCCTACAACTCCCAGGTGAGCGAAATTGCCAAACGCCTGCCCCGCGCTCGCATTGGCACAGTTGACAAGTTCCAGGGCCAGGAGGCGCCGGTGGTTATCATCAGCTACGCCACCTCAACGCCCGAGGACGCGCCCCGTGGCATGGAGTTTCTTTACAGCCTGAATCGCCTCAACGTTGCCGCCAGTCGCGCCAAGTGCGCTGTGATCATGTCGTGCGCGCCCGCGCTGGTGAAACCGGAATGCAAGATGCCCAGGCACATGAAGCTGGCGAACGGGTTGGCGAGGTATGTGGAAGTGGCGCGGGAAAAGGCACCATGAATGACGCGGTAAACCTCGCCCAGAAGCTCGACATCAGTCGCAAGGAACTGCTTGATCTTGGTCTGCGCAATTCACTGCTCAGTTTCAAACCCAGCGCTCGCTCGCTGGAGGTCGTGGATGAGCTAGCAACCGAGGTTTACCGCACACTGGTTACAGATTCCAAATCCATGTCCTTTCTTGCGTTGCCAGATTCTGCAGCGGACGAAGCTGAACAATTCGACGAACTCGAGATTGATTTTGACGAACTGCACGGTGAGTCCTCGAGTTCAGAAGGGCTTGCCAGCCGGCATACCGATACCCGATTGCAAACGCGGCGCACCGCTGACGTGTTGCAACGATCGCTGCTCAAGATCCATACAGAAGCAAGAGGGTTCATCGAAGAGCAGGGCATCAATGTGCTCTATCTTGCGGTTGGCTTTCTGGAATGGTTTGAGGACGACAATGCTCAAACGCCGCGCAAGGCGCCTCTTGTGTTGCTGCCGGTTGATATCACGCGAGGCAGTGCGGCCGAGGCGTTCAAGATCGCCTATAACGGTGAGGACCTGGAGCCCAACCTGTCGCTGGAAGCAAAGCTGAAGTCAGAGTTCGGCATTGTGCTGCCGACGTTTCCCGAGGATGGGCTTGACCCGGCCACCTATTATGACGAGGTGGAGGATGCTATTTCAGCAAAAGCCCGCTGGCAGGTCCATCCTAACGAAATGCATCTTGGCTTTTTCTCCTTCGGCAAGTTCCGCATGTACAAGGACCTCGATCCAGCCATCTGGCCGGAAGACCAGGCGCTCATCGATCATGAAGTGATCAGTGCCTTGTTGGGAGAGGGCTTCCCCGAGGTTGAACCTCGCTTTCATGAAGGGGAGCACCTGGACGATCACATTGACCCTGCAGAAATCCACTTCGTGAAGGATGCAGACAGCACCCAGACGATTGCCGCGCTGGAGGTGATGACCGGCAAACACATGGTGATCCAGGGGCCGCCTGGCACTGGCAAATCCCAGACCATCACCAACATCATCGCCGAGTGTATCGGGCAGAACAAAACCGTCCTGTTTGTAGCCGAAAAAATGGCGGCGCTGGAAGTTGTAAAGCGCAGGTTGGACGAGGTACACATTGGTGATGCAGTCCTGGAGTTGCACAGCCATAAGAGCAACAAGAAAGCTGTAATCGAAGAACTCGGCCGTACCCTTAATCTGGGTAAGCCTGTGGTGGACAGCAGCGAAGATGACCTCAACGCCTTAAGGCAGAGCCGGGACAAGCTCAACGCTTATTGCCGCGAGGCCAATGAGCCCGTGCTCAACTCGGGTGTCAGTTTTGTTGATGCGCTGGGCTATTGCCTGCAGATAAGAAAACAGTGGAATGAACTGCCGCGATTCGATTTTGAGTCCATGAAGTCGTGGAGCCCGTCTGACTTCCGCACAAAATTGGATCTGGTACAGGAGGTGGCGGATCACATTGGCCAGCACGGCCGCCCGGCTGACAATCCGTTCTTCGCGAGTGAGCGTCGCAGTTTCTCTCCGGCGAACCAGGCCAACCTCAGTGACTACCTGGCACGCGGCAAGGAAGACGTTGAAAAGCTGCAGTTGATCGCCGGGCGCTTGGCAAAGCGGTTGGGTCTTAGCCTGCCAATGTCCCTGGCACAGTGCCGAGCGGTTGCGCGTGCAGCGCAACGTGCCTTTGAAGCACCACACCTGACGGATGTTGCGATCGCGCGTGATGAGTGGCAGAAGCGGCGGGATGACATACGTGCTTTGCTGGCGGCGGGGCAATCGATCACTTTGGTTCGTTTTGAACTAAAGGATGTGCTGATCGAACCTGTGTGGAAGGCAGACCTGCTGCAGGCAAGGCAAGCGTTCATTGCCTATGGCGGCAAGTGGTGGCGGATCTTTAACGGCGCATACCGTCGTGCGAAAAAAGAACTGCTCGGTTACTGTAAATCGGCTTTACCCGGTGACGATGCGGCATGCCTTGCCGTTATCGACAAGGTGCTTGAATGCCAGACCAATCAGGCCAGTTTCGACAAGACATCAGCCCTGGGCCAGACGTTGTTCGGCAGTCAATGGCAGGGCATTGAATCAGACTGGGAAGTGCTAAAGCTGGTGAGCGACTGGATTATCTCCCTGTACGATGCGATCGGTGAGGGTGAGGTGCCTGACGATATTGTCGCTTTCTTGTCCGGTGAAATTACGCGCGAGGGCCTGGATACAGAGGCCGCCATGTTGGTCAGACATGCCGACAAGGTCGAGAAACGACTGCGCGAACTGCATAAGGCGCTGGAAATCAAAGATGCTGACGTCGAAACGCTGGGGCTTGCCGAGATGGTCGAGCAACTGGGTGCCTGGCATGAACATCTGGATGACATGTACCAGCAGGTGCGCTATCGGCAGTTGCAGGATCAATTGACCGGGGCAGAACTGGTCCAGTTGATTGAGCCAGCAAACGGCTGGATGCTGCCCGGCAACGCATTGGTGGATGCGGTCAAACTTACTTTTTATGAGGGTTTGGTCAACGACGCTTACGAGCATCGACAGGCAATCAAACTGTTTGACCGAACGGCGCATCTGGCCCAGATCGACCGCTTCCGCGAACTGGACCAACTGCAGATGATGCACGCTCAGGGACGCCTGGCACTCAAGCACTTCGACGCCATTCCCCGCCTGAGTGGCAGCGGGCAGGTGGGTGTCATCAACAACGAACTAAACAAAAAGCGCCGGCACCTGCCCATTCGCAAGCTGATCAAACAGGCGGGGCTCGCCATCCAGCAATTCAAGCCGGTTTTCATGATGAGCCCCATGTCCATTGCTCAATACCTGGAGCCGGGCGCTGTTTCTTTTGATGTGGTGATCTTCGACGAGGCCTCCCAGGTCAAGACCGTGGATGCGTTTGGTGCCATCTCACGTGGGAAACAGGTGGTTGTTGTGGGTGATACCAAGCAGATGCCACCCACAGATTTTTTTGGCCGTGGCTACGAGGGTGATGAGGAAGAAGACTCCGCAACGGGTGATATTGAAAGTGTGCTAGGTCTCTTTCTTGCCCGGGGTGCACCGCAGTCCATGCTGCAGTGGCATTACCGCAGTCGGCACGAATCACTCATCGCGGTTTCAAACTACGAGTTTTATGAGAACAGGCTTGTGGTCTTTCCAAGCTCCGGCTCAAACCCAAGCGCCACTGGCCTGCATTTCCACCACTTGCCAGACACGGTTTACGATCGGGGTAAATCGCGTACCAACCGGGAAGAGGCCCGTGCGGTTGCCGAGGCCGTGATGGAGCATGCACGACATCTACCTGAGATGACCCTGGGCGTGGTGGCATTCAGCACGGCGCAGCGGGACAGCATTCTCTTTCATCTTGACCAGCTTCGTCGCGCTGACGACAGCGGCGAGGCTTTCTTTGCAGATCACGCGGAAGAGCCATTCTTCGTCAAAAACCTGGAAAACGTTCAGGGTGACGAGCGCGATGTCATCATGATCAGCATTGGCTACGGCAAGGATGCCAACGGTAGGGTGAGCCCCAGCTTTGGCCCGGTCAATCGTGAAGGCGGGCAGCGGCGCCTCAACGTGCTGATTTCACGTGCCAAACAGGTCATGCACGTGTTTGCCAACTTCACTGGTGACGATCTTGCCGTGACCAGCACCAGTCCTTTTGGTGTCAGAGCGCTGCGCCACTTCCTCAAATACGCGCAGGACCGCAAGCTTGAAATACCCATAGAAACCGGTAAAGCACCCGACTCCCCGTTTGAAGAGGAAGTTATTGCCGCCCTGCGCGCAGAGGGTTTTGACGTTGAGCCCCAGGTGGGTACTGCAGGTTACTTTATTGACCTGGCAGTGCGCGATCCGAATCGACCCGGCGCATACCTGCTGGCCATCGAGTGTGATGGTGCCGCATACCATAGCTCACTCTCGGCAAGAGATCGGGACCGTTTGCGGCAGGCCGTGCTCGAAGGTCTGGGATGGCGTTTTCACCGCATCTGGAGCACCGACTGGTTCCGCAATCCCACCACAGAAGTAGCGCGCATTCGGGAGGCGATTGAGAGCGCAAAGAAAGCGGTGAAGGTGCCCCCGCCCAGAGTGGCCCCGCCATCATCACCCGTCATCAAGCGTGCAGCAGATAGCGCTCAGGCTGATGAGGCCAGCGTGCTGGAATATGAAAAAGCGACCCTACAACCGTTCACCAAAACTGAGCTGCACGAAACCGATCAGACCATACTCGTGCGCATGATCACCCATGTTGTCCAGCACGAGGCACCGGTGCACATCGACCAGGTAACGCGCCGCCTGATGGAAGCGTTTGGCATTACGCGTTCCGGAACACGCGTGCAACGAGCCATCAGAGAAGCCGTTAACGCCGGTTCGAACAAAAAGCAGTTCCGGCCCATCTTTGACTTTCTGTATCGACAGGACCAGACAGAATTCCCGTTCAGGCATCGCGCTAATCTCGAAACGGCTGAGCGGAAAGCCCAGTATGTTGCACCGGAAGAATGGGATACCGCCATCAGACAGGTGGTGGGCCACGCCATAGACATTGAGAAGTCAGACCTTATCAGCGATGTGTTGAACCTGCTTGGATTCAAGCGTGCGACGGCGCAGTCTGCGGAGTTTGTAGAAAAGCGGATTCACGAGTTGGAAAGAAAGCAGGTGTTGGAAGTGCGCGATGGCAGGTGCAGGGTGGTTTGATGTGACATCGCAGCCAGAACTCACAGGTTAAACGTGAACAAGAGAGGGAGCATGAACTGGACAGTTGCCAAGCTGGAAAAATTGGGCAGAACCCGACTCTCAGCCAACTTTTTCATGCGCGAGATGCTTCATTCTGAAATAGCCCAGGTAAACGGCATGGTGAATGCGCCAACAGATGAGAAGCTCGCGATTCACGCTGGTAGCCAGCTTTGCCAACAGGTACTGGAGCCCCTCATGGCTGCCTGGGGCAAAATTGTTGTTCGCTCAGCTTATCGTAGTGAAGAGGTGAATGCCTGGGGTAACGCCAACAAGGCCAATTGCGCCAGCAATGAACGTAACTATGCCGGCCACATCTGGGACAGGCGCGACGCCAATGGATTTGCGGGCGCGACAGCCAGCATAGTCATACCGCGATATCTTGATTACTACGAACGCACAGGCGATTGGGCCTCGTTGGCATGGTGGATTCACCACTATATCGACGCCTGCCATGAACTCACTTTTTTCCCCAAACAGTGCGCCTTTAATATTCGCTGGTATGAAGACAACGCCGCGCTAAAGTCCATCAAGACCTTTGCGGTTAATCCTCATACGGGCGACAAGTCTGTATTGCTGAATAACGGCGTTTTGCATCCACACTATGCGGCCATGACTCCGCAGGAGCGCTTTGCGCCTTGCAATGATTTAACTCTGGCCCCACTGCCAACCGCCATAACAGGATTCGCAAGCAGCGTTAATCATGCATGCGACCAATGGGAGTGACGTGACATGACATTGGACCACAAATCACTAAAAACCCGCCAGCGCGCCGAACGAGGCGAGCATCCGACCAACCTGGCGCTGCGCGTGCATCGTGCATTGAGTTGGCTGGAACGCGCTGAAGGTTGTGACGACAATGATGGCAAGTTCATCTTTCTGTGGATCGCCTTTAATGCAGCCTATGCCCAAGAGATCAACGTGCAGGAACGTAAGGTGGAACAGTTAGCCTTCGAGCAGTTCATCAGGAAACTGATTGGCCTTGATCAGAAGAAGTTGTTAGGCGGCCTTGTCTGGACCGAGTTCCCGGGATCAATCCGTGTGCTGCTGGACAACCCCTTTGTGTACCAACCTTTCTGGGATTACCAGAGTGGCAAGATCAACGAGGAAAGTTGGAAACGCCGCTTCGCCAGCGAAAAAGAACGCGCCAAACAATCCATTGGCAAGCAGGATACTGTAGCGGTGCTGGTGATTGTGCTTTACCGTTTGTACACCCTGCGAAACCAGTTGATTCACGGCGGTGCCACCTGGAACAGCCAGGTGAACCGTGACCAGATTCGGGATGGTACCAATTTCCTGGCAAAGCTGGTGCCACTGATTATTGAACTGATGCTGGATAACCCGGGTACCCTGTGGGGGGAGGCGTATTATCCGGTGGTGGACACAGAGTGAATATTTTGCGGTTACACGCTAACCATGGACGAATCAAGGTAAGTGATCGACTGGTCACGAGAAATCGGCAATTTACATGGGCAGGGGTAGTTTGGCTTTGTCGGCCCGAAGTCTCAGCCACGAAACATCACGGCGTTGGAATTGATTCAAAATTCATAGAAGAACTTGTTAAGAAATTCGCCCAACTTTTAGGATTCGCGTCAATTGAGGCGGAGGATTCTACGAAGGTCCTGCGCGAATGTTTCACCGCACCGAGATGATTGCAAGAGGGAATGTGTTGAGCTTGATGAACCCTGTAGTATTAGGACAAACATGAAAATAGATTCAGCAAAAATAGTAGCGGAGCTCAGACTCCTCGTAGGCTACCTGGGAGAGACCAATCAAAAGAACTGGTGGGGGAGCAACTTCCTGAGTCCGTCAAGCAAGGCATTCCTGACGCCTCCTTTTCCCAGAACTGTATTGCTCGCCCAATACCATGGCGTTTGCGAGGCTGCCTGTCTTGTGCATGACGCGTTTATTGGGGTTGGTAGCAACTACCATCTCTATCGGCTGCCGGACGGTGTTGAACGTGCCGCGGCCGCAGTGCTCCAGGAGGCGAAATTCATCCAACAGGTAGAGGCTGAATTGACCAGTGCAGATGCTGCGCTCAGGAGGCTCGAAGAGTGTGCAGACAAAGAGGTGAACCAATCTGATGGGCCTGTAAATGTTGGTGTTTACGCTGACGCGAAACTTGGATCGCTGATTCAGCAATGTGCTGGCCATTACCTGCATGCTTTTTCAGCGGGCGCTAAGACTTTCCCTTTCATGAGGGAGGCTTAGTGGAAACAGCCAACGAATTCTATACAACGCAGCTTCAAGCTGGACTCGGCCTGGTTGAAGAGACCAAGCGGTTGTTGGCCTTGTATGAGGCTGGAATGACCGTGACGCAATTGAACGATGCGGCGTTGGCATCTGGGCTGTTTCCAATGGTTTCTGCCAGAAGGCTGCGGAATATCATTGCCGAGTGTTTTTCACCGAGATACATGAAGAGTGGCGTTGCGATCTATTTGAAGGAACTCACTACTGCCTTGACGACGACAACGTTCAATCAGTTGCTGCTTATCCATACGGCTATTGCCAACCGGATATTGCGAGATTTTATTGGCGAGATTTTCTGGCAGCGATACACCGCTGGGAGAGAATTCTTATCGATTGAAGATGCGCGAGACTTCGTGACGCACGCTGTGCGAGAGGGCAAGACGCAAAAGCCCTGGTCGGACTCAACCATCAAACGGATATCGTCATACCTTCTGGGCTGCTGCGCTGACTACAATCTGTTGTCCTCTGGTCGCTCATCAAAGCGGACCATAATTCCGGTGCGCATTCATCCCGAAACATCGCTCTATTTGGCATATTGGCTACATTTTGCCGGCTATGGTGATAATGCTCTGGTGAACCGTGAGGAGTGGAAGCTATTTGGCATGGAGCCCTACGATGTGCGCGAAGAGTTAAAAAAACTGACAAAGTCCGGTTCGCTGATTGTTCAGGCTGCGGGCGATGTTACCCGTATCAGCTGGCCGCTAAAGAGCATGGAGGAGGTCATCGATGTCATCACTCAAGGATGATTTCAATGAGTTGTTAGAGCGCATCAAAGCGGGTCGGGACTTTGGCCATGCCAGCTTTGAGCCCATTTTTTACCTGGTCTTTCCGCCCGCCTCAATTCTGGAGGTCAAGAGACAAATGCCAGCTTGGGAAGCAAAGCTGCGTAACGACGGTTGGAGTGTACATAAGTTTTCCATCGCCCGAGAAATACAAAAGATATTCGACGAAGCACCTCTCAGAAAAATCTGGGTCACAGCAGATAGTAAGGCACCACTGCAATGGGACAGAACGAATAAATCCCTGGCTAATCAACTGACCAACGGCTCCCTTCAAAGCCGATTGGAAGAAGTGCTGCAAGCGCTCGAAGATCAGCCGAACACAATATTGCTCGTTACCGATGTCGAGGCACTACACCCGTATATGCGCATCGGCTCAATTGAAAGCCAGCTACAGGGCAAGTTTCATGTGCCGACGGTCTTTTTCTACCCTGGCACCAGAACCGGCAAGACCCAGCTCAAGTTTCTGGGCTTCTACCCGGAAGATGGCAACTATCGCTCGGTTCACGTCGGTGGATAAATCAATGGGCTATTTGAGCAGCGACCGTTTTAGGAAAGAGTCATGGAAATAAAACAGTTATTCGATAGCAATAAAGATATCTATCGCACCATTGAAAAGGTGATCACCTACAGTGCGTCACAGGAGCAACGACTCAAGGCGGAAATTTCCGAATACGTGGTTACCGAGAGTATTGAGGAGCAGTTCGAAAAACTCCTCGGGAAAATGCAGGCAGCGATGGAGGCCGGCGGCGAAAACGAAGTTGGTGTTTGGGTGTCGGGCTTCTACGGCTCAGGCAAAAGCTCATTTACTAAGTATCTGGGTTTAGCCTTTGACGAGAATGTCACCATCGATGGCACACCGTTCATTCAACATCTACAGAACCGATTTAAAAGGCAAACAACAAAACAGCTGTTATCTACAGTATCCAAGCGATTCCCTGCCGCGGTGGTTATGCTCGATCTGGCCAGTACCCAATTAGCTGGAGCCAGCATGGAAGAAGTGTCGACGGTGCTGTACTACAAGATCCTGGAGTGGGCCGGTTACTCTCAGAACCTTAAAGTGGCAGCCTTTGAACGCAGGCTTAAAAAGGAAGGGCGTTACGAAGAGTTCCTGAACATCTTTGCTGAGCAACTAGAGGGTGAACAATGGCACAACTATCGCAATGATCCTCTGGTCGTAGACAGCGTTGTACCCGCGATCGCCCACCAGATGTACCCAAAATACTTCCAAACACCTGAGTCGTTTCCAACGGTAACGCAGGATTGGATTGTCTTTACAGATAAACAAGTGGAAGAGATGCTCGCCATTGCTCGGGAGGCAACGGGCAAGGAGTACATCATCTTTATCATCGATGAGGTAGGGCAGTACGTTGGCTCACGTCAGAACCTGATACTCAATCTCGATGGCTTAGCCAAAAATCTCAAAAACATCGGCGACGGCAAGGTCTGGATTATTGGCACGGCGCAACAAACCCTGACCGAAGATGACCCCAAGGCCTCGCTCAACTCGCCAGTGCTGTACAAGCTCAAAGACCGCTTCCCTATTCAGATTGATTTGGAAGCCAACGACATTAAAGAAATCTGTTACAGCCGCTTATTGGGCAAATCACCAACCGGCGAAGCCGAACTAGGGAGTCTGTTTGACAAACATGGTCAAGCACTTCGTCAGAATACCAAGTTGGAGGATGCCCGCGCCTATGGGGCCGATTTTGACAAACAAACGTTTACCAATCTGTATCCGTTCTTGCCAGCACACTTTGATATCTTGCTACATCTCTTGGGTGCATTAGCGAAGTCAACTGGTGGGATAGGGCTTCGCTCTGCCATCAAGGTGATTCAGGATATTCTGGTGGAAGGCACTGATCACAGTACGCCGATCGCGAGCCAACCGGTAGGGTGGTTAGCCACCACCGTCACGCTGTTCGATGCGCTCAAGAAGGACATCGAAAAAGGCTACGTGTCCCTGTACCAGGCAGCCAACAAGGTCAGTATCCGTTTTCCAGATTCGGAACTACACCAGGATATCGCCAAGACCGTGTGTGTGCTCCAGATATTGGGGAATTTGCCGATTTCGGTTCAGAACGTCACCAGCCTAATGCATGGCGGTGTCGCTGATGCATCTGCGGCGGAACAGGTAAAGAAAGCGGTCGAAGAGCTCATCAGCGACGCCATTGTGCCGCTTGGAGAGCAAGATGGCAATTTGTGCTTCCACAGCGAGAAGCTCAACGACATAGAACAGGAGCGGGGCACTATTCCGCTGCGCGCCATAGAACTTCGCCGCATTCAAAACGAAACGCTTCGGGAGGCATATTCTCCGCTGCCATCCACTCATCTTAATGGCAGCCTCTCGGTACAGACGGGCCTCAAAGCGCAAACGGCGGGTGGTGTGCCAGCTTCCCTGTCAGGCGATCGCAACACGGTACAAACGGTGGTAGAACTGGTTGACCCTGCAGACTACGAAGCTGCCAAGGCAAGGCTAACGGAAGAGAGTCGTCACAAAACTTCAAAATACACAATTTTCCTGTTTGGTCGTACGTCGCCAGAAATGGAGGAGTTGACCGCAGAAATTTACCGCAGCAAAGAAATCGTTAGCAAGTACCGTAACGAGCCGGACCAGGAAGTAAAGGAATACTGCAACGGTCAAACCGACCGAGCGAACCGCTTGATGGGTGAATTGGAACGTCGCATAAAAAGGAGCCTGGTGCAGGGCTCATTTATTTTCCGCGGCGACGTCACTGCGGTAGAAAGTATCAACCAGGATCTTATCGAGGCGGCGCGCAAGCATCTTGCCAGCGTTGCTGAACAGGTGTTCGACCGTTATGGCGAAGCGCCCGTACGTGCCGGCACTAACCTGGCTGAGAAATTCCTCCGACTCGGCAACTTGAACAGTGTCACGGCTGCGACGGACCCGCTGAATTTGGTACAAACCCAGGGCGGCAGACCTTCTATCGATACAGGTCATAAGGCGATGACCAGCATCCGAGACATGATCGATCAGCAGGGCTCGATAGAAGGCAAGCGCCTGACCGACATGTTCACAGATGCTCCATATGGTTGGTCGCCAGATACACTGCGTTATCTGGTTGCTGCAATGCTGCTTGCGGGAGAAATCAAGCTCAAGGTCGCAGGTCGTGAGGTAACCGTAAACGGCCAGCACGCCATCGACGCCCTTAAGACCAACAACACGTTTAAGTCAGTGGGTGTCTCCGTGCGAGAAGAACGACCCAGCAACGAACTACTGGCGAAAGCCTCCGAGCGCTTGACTGAACTCAGCGGTGACACGGTCGTGCCATTAGAAGACGACATCAGCAAGGCAACGACTAGACTTTTCCCACAGCTGCAGCACGAGTACGGGCCGCTGGCAGAAAAGCTTAGAGGATTGAAGTTATCTGGCTCGGATCGTTTGGAGACCCTCAGCCAGGATATCAAGGATGTTCTGTTCACGGATGCATCCGATGCGCCGCAGCGCTTGGGAGGTGAAGAGTCTGAACTCTATGCCAACCTGAAATGGGCAGCCGATCTCAAGCGGGCGTTGGAGCACGGCCTGGAGCAGACCCTGCAAGACCTGCAGCAGCACCGTCGTGAGTTGGAAAGCCTGCCAGCCAGTGGCACGCCAGGCCAGCTCAAGACCGAGTTGGAAGATGAGATGGCAGGGTTAACCGAGCGACTGAATCATGTCGACTTCTTTAGATACAGCACTGAATTCGCCAGCAGTTTAACGACGTTGAAATCTCGCGTGCGTGACACCGCCATTGCCCTTCAAACAGAGCAACAAGAGAGGATCAAGGCTGCGGAACAGGACCTGAGCCGTCTATCGGAATGGCCTGAGCTAAACCAACAGGAACAAAACAACCTGCTATCTGACCTGGAAAGATTGACGGTTACTGCGACTGAGGACCTTGCCGGCCTTAGGGCGCTTGTGAACCAGGAATACGCAATCCAGACCCAAGTACAGGATATCAAACAGCGTATCCAACGCATTGGCCAGCAACGTCTGCAGGATAAGCTACGGGATGAACAGGCGCAGGCGATCAAAGAGGGCAATAGGCAGATTTCACGCACACTGCACCCAAAGCCGCAGATTACCACTCTGGAAGATTTGGATGCGCTGATTGCAGAGCTGCAGCAGTTGCGAAGCGAACTGCACTACGCCGCCGAGTTTAAACTCTCTATCAATTTCGATGGCAGCGCAGAAGACAAAAATGACGATACCCAAGATGCATAACGTTGATAACAAAGAGTCGATTAACTAAATGGCATTCGATCAAAGCACACGAAACCGCCTGCAGAAGTTTGTAAACGACGCACGCAATCTACTAACCGAAGAGTTCACCCGGCAGTTGCAGGCAACCTACGGTCTGGATCCAAGCGCTGGATCTGTCGCGGATATCGATTCACTGACGCATTTGGATAACCGTCAGCGCCAAACCGCCGAGATCCTGCGCAACACGCTCGAGCATTACCTGGCTTCGACGCACGGTAAAGGGGAAGTGGATCGTACCAGGCAGGCACTCAGTCGCATCGTTCGCGAGCAGGCGTTTACTGTTTTAAACCGCCTGGCGGCTTTGCGTATGGCGGAGGCGCGCGGCTTTCTTTTGGAATCCATCGCCAAAGGTTATAACTCAAAAGGGTTTCAGCTTTACAAACAGTTAGCTGGCAGCGCCCAAGGAGAGACCAGCGAGGCCTACCGAAACTACCTCTACAGTGTGTTCGATGAGTTCAGCTTGGATTTGGCCGTGCTATTCGACCGCCACAGTGCACAGGGCCGTTTGTTTCCGCGGGAATCAGCGCTATTGGAACTGCTGGATCTCATCAACCATCATGAAATCGAGCCGCTGTGGGCTGAAGACGAAACCATTGGTTGGATATACCAGTATTTCAATTCGCAGGAAGAGCGCAAAAAGATGCGCGCCGAGTCCCAGGCGCCGCGCAACAGTCGCGAGCTGGCGGTTCGCAACCAGTTTTTCACCCCGCGCTATGTCGTCGAATTCCTCACCGACAACACACTAGGGCGAATCTGGTATGAAATGACACAGGGCAATACGCGGCTGGTTGATAGCTGCCGCTACCTGGTGCGCCGACCTACAGAAGTTTTCTTAAAGCCGGGGGAGCAGGCGCCCGAGCGGCTTAAAGAGGAGGGTGACGACGCAGGAAAGGAAGCCTTAAGCCAGGAAGAGCTGCTCAAGCAGCCGGTCTTTATCCCGCACCGAGCCATCAAAGACCCGCGCTGTATACGAATGCTGGACCCAGCCTGCGGATCCATGCACTTCGGTCTGTATGCATTTGATTTATTCGAGCAAATTTATGAAGAGGCCTGGCAGCTAGAAGCTGAATTGAGTGCAGAGGCTTTTGTTCGTGAGGGTGATCTGAAGCCTCTTCATCAAACTTATGCCAGCTTTGAAGACTACAAGTCCGAAATCCCACGACTGATTATTGAGCACAATATTCATGGTGTGGATATCGACCCTCGTGCAGTGCAAATCGCCGGTCTTTCGCTGTGGCAGCGTGCCCAGCGTGCTTGGCAGCAGCAGGCTATCAAGCCTCAGCAGCGCCCTGTGGTTAGAAAATCCAATATCGTCTGTGCCGAGCCGATGCCCGGTGAGAAGGTGTTACTTCAGGAATTTGCCAGCTCTCTTAATCCACCGGTGTTAGGCCAATTGCTTGAAGCCATCTTCGACAAAATGGAGTTGGCCGGTGAAGCGGGCACTTTGCTAAAAATTGAAGAGGAAATTCAGTCATCTATTCATGGGGCGAGAGATCAGTGGCAAATGCAATCTGGTACTAATTCCGTTGGGGATATGTTCCAGGCAGAACTGGATGATGCTACGCCACAGAAGAAGCTGGGCTTCGACCTAAGTGGGGTGGATGACGAATCGTTTTGGGATGGTGCTGAGACGCTAATTTTGAATGCACTGAGCGACTATGCGGACGCAGCAGAGTCTAACGCTGATCAAAAGCGACTGTTTGCAGAGGATGCGGCCAAGGGATTTGCATTTATTGATGTATGCAGAAAACGTTTTGATGTAGTGCTGATGAATCCGCCGTTTGGAGAGTTTTCTAAAGACTGGAAAGTATCGGCGAAGAAAGCCTATCCAAATAGTGCTAGCGATATTTTGGCAGCGTTCGTGGACCGGGGTTTGGATATGCAGTATCCGCAAGCCCGCTTGGGTGCGATTACATCCCGCACTTGTTTTTTTCTCACTAGCTTTCAAAAGTGGCGAGAAAATGTAGCTTTGAAAACTGCCCGCCCAGAAGTGATGGCGGATCTGGGTTTTGGCGTGATGGATGATGCGATGGTGGAAGCTGCCGCGTATGTGTTGGAGAAGCAAACATGACCGTATGTTTCCGACTGATGACTGCGAGTGATAAGCAGGCCGATCTCGCTGGCTGTATTGGTGTACACAATGTTGGCAACACTAATGCCGATAACTACATCGTAAATCCGGCGGAGTTTTTTAATATACCGGGCGCACCATTTGCTTATTGGGTTAGCTCAGATATACGCAGAGCTTTTAAGAAAAATCTGCCGCTTGAGAGTGATCATAGAAGCGCAAAGCAGGGCCTAGCGACAGCGGATGATTTTCGGTTTTTGAGGGTTGCATGGGAAGTTTGCTCAAACGGGAGATGGGTGGGTTTCGCCAAAGGCGGTTCTTTTTCACCCTTTTATGCAGACGTGTATTTAGTTGCTAATTGGTGTAATTCAGGTGCAGAAATACATGGCAATCTAAATGAAAATGGGAAGGTTCGTTCCAACATTTGGATGTTGAAAGATACGGCCAATATTTTCTTTTTGCGTCCGGGCTTGACATGGCCTCGCCGAACTAACGGGTTAAGTTTCAGGATATTGCCAGCAGGTTGCATCTTTGCAGATAAAGGCCCCGCGATTTTTGAGGCAGATGATGAACCTGAAAGCTTGTTAGCTTTGAATGCGCTGGTAAATTCCAGAGCCTTTGGCTATTTGGTTAGTATGCAGTTGGCTCGTACAGAGTTGGCGCAATCGTTCGAAGTAGGCTTGATCCAACAGACACCTGTGCCGAATTTGGGTGAGACCGATAAGACAAAGCTGGCGGCATTGGCGCGGGAAGCGTGGGCGTTGAAGCGCACCTTGGACACCGTAAACGAGAATTCCCATGCGTTTCTATTGCCTGAGTTGTTACGCCTAAGGCTAGGCGATTTCAACCCCCAGGATTTGTCTGACCGTATGTCGGTAATTCAGGATAATATCAACAAGATCTGCTTTCGACTTTATGGCTTTTCGGGCGAAGATCAAGCTGCGGCCATGCAGCAAGCAGGCAATAACGAAAGCGTCAAACTCATGGCAGGCGATGGCGACGAAGCCCAAGCCGCTTCGATTAGTCTAACTGATGGCGTGCTTTCTTGGGCGGCGGGCGTAGCGTTCGGACGTTTTGACTGGAGATTGGCGACTGGCGAACGTGAGAAACCTGCTGATCCAGACCCGTTTGACTCTTTGCCCGCGCAAAGCCCCGGCATGTTACCCACCAAAAGTGCCGAATTTCACCCGCATCAGGGTATTTTACTCGACGAAGCCGGACACTCGCTTGACTTGTCGGTCTTGATTGAGCGTGTTTTACACACCGTCGATGCACCAGTCGAAATTGATGTGCGCGGCTGGATGAATAAATATTTTTTCCAGTTGCACCTCAAGCTCTATTCCAAAGGCCGCCGTCAATCCCCGATTTATTGGCCGCTGCAAACTCCATCGCGTTCCCACACCCTGTGGGTTTACTACCACCGCCTAGACGATCAAACGCTGTACACATGTGTGAATGATTTCGTCGAGCCAAAGCTGAAACAGGTAGAGCGAGAACTGAATGGCTTACGTGGTAAATCGTCACGTAGCACCCAAGAAGAAAAGGATCTATCGCAATTAACCGACATAGGTGACGAGCTTAGAGACTTTCGTGATGAACTCCTTCGAATTGCCAAATTCTGGAAGCCCAATCTCGATGACGGCGTACAAATCACAGCCGCACCATTGTGGAAACTCTTCCAACACAAAGCCTGGCAGAAAAAGCTCAAAGAAACCTGGGAAAGCCTCGAAAAAGGTGATTACGACTGGGCGGATCTGGCCTGCAGTATTTGGCCGGATCGCGTGTTACGAAAATGCCACCAGGATCGCAGCTTAGCCATTGCTCACGATGTTGAAGATGTCTTCTGGCATGAAGTCGAAGTGCGGGTTAAGCGCGGTAAAAAAGCGACTGGCAATACTAAACTGGAATGGCAGCCCAAGGCGCTATCGGATTCTGAACTGAATGCTCTGATTCAGGCGAAGATCAAAGAGATGAACGCATGAGCATTATGCAGCAGTCCAGCAAGGCTCAAGATCGAACTCTGGGTGTGTGGTTCCAGGCTATCCAGCAGGGCCAGGTCAAATTGCCGCGTTTTCAGCGCTATGAAGCCTGGGATAAATGGCGCATTACCAGCTTTCTCAATACCATCATCAACAATTTGCCTGTAGGTGTAACGCTTGCCTTGGAGGTGGCTGGTGAAGAGAAGTTTATCTCCCGTTACATCGTCACTGCAGACCCGGCGGTAGAGGGAACCGTCACTCAGCATCTATTGGATGGCCAGCAACGCCTCACTGCATTTTGGCGTGGCATGCACAATAACTACGAGTATGAGGATTACTTCATCTATCTGCCGCAGTTCGATGAGCGCGAGTATATGCAATCGGAAGAAATGCAGGTGTATTGCCAAAGCCGATGGACCGACAAGAAGGGCTCACGTAGGCCCCTTTGGGCAGACTTCCCTGCCAAGTGTTTGGAGCGCGGCTTATGTCCTCTACATTTGCTTTGTCCAGGCGATAAATCAGCAGTGGTCGATGAATGGATTGGCGAGGCAACACAACATCTTGAACCCAGCGAGGACGACCAGGAAGCGCTGAAGAAGTACAAGGTTTACACAGCAACCAAAGATAAATTGAAGCAGGAGATCAATACCCTTCGCGAACGAGTGACGCATTTCAACTTGCCCTATTTGTCCTTGCCTTCGAACACCCCTAAAGATGTCGCGCTGCAGGTATTCATCAATATGAATACCAACAGTAAGCCTCTGTCGCTGTACGACATCATTGTTGCCGAAGTGGAAAGCGTAGCTGGTAGATCCCTGCATGACCTGGAAGAACACCTCGTCAGTAAGTGCCCCAAGGCGGCACGGTTTGGCGATGTGAGAAGCCTGATATTGGCTACATCAGCACTGCTGCAAGAGAAGACGCCAAACAACAAGGGCATGGTCGAGATGGATAAGCAAATGCTGCTCGACAATTGGGAGAAACTCGAGCACGGCCTGGAACGAATGGCGAACCTGCTGGAGAGTCAGGGCATATTTGATGAAGCACGTTTGCCAACGAGCAATGTGTTAGCGGTGGTTGCGGCCGCTTATGAGTTGGTACCTGAGCATGGCGATTTTGTTGCTAAGGCCGAAAAGTTGTTGCGTGCCTATTTGTGGTCCTCTTTTTTTACCGACCGCTATGAAAACTCCGCTGCTTCCAGAGCCTATGCCGATTTTATTGGTGTTAAAGATAAGCACTTGGGCATCAAGGCATTCTTAAGCAAACCGGATTTTGATGAAAAAGCGTTATCCGAAGTGCCCGTCTTCAACCGCCATGAGCACGAGTTAGCGTCAGTCGACGAGTTGATAGCAGCAGGTTGGCCGAAAAAGGTGGGTATCGAAGCGAGAGGCATCTTGGCGGTATCAAACTATTTCGGTGCGCAGGATTTTGCCGACAGTAAACCCGCCTCGTTTGAGAGTATTCAGAAGCGTGAGTACCACCATATTTTTCCTGATGCCCTGCTGTCGGAAGCGGGTATCGAAAGCTACTACGCCTTGAATTGTGCGCTCATCACCTGGAAGACCAATCGCATTATTGGTCGCAAGGATCCGCTGGATTACCTGAAGGAGCGAGTCCAATGGGCGGACGAAGTGGCGGTTGCCAATCGGCTGAAGACCCATTTGGTCTCCTATGAATTGCTGAGTAAAGCACACTATCAGGGGCTTGATGGTGAAGCGCTGAAGTTCAGGCTCAGGGCGGATTTCGAGAGATTTATGCGTGACAGAGCGCAACTTGTTCATCAAGCGGTCATTCAGCTTGCGACTGGCGATCAGCCGTCACTGGATTCGATTTGGGCGGCATCTTCCAAGGCAATACAGGAACCAGGGGCGCAAATGAATGAAGGTTAATTCCGGTACCGCAGATCTAAAGCCACATCGAAGGATATCGACGCATTTTGTGGATCATGTTTCGATGAAAATGAGCCACAAAGAAGATTGTCGCTCAGCTGTTATCTACAAGAAATGAACGGTAAAACGAGCGTAGTGAGGCAATGAGCATACAGCGGTTTATCCAAGATCAGGTACTCAAGCCTCGATTAGAGAAGCGGCAGGTGATGGTGATGTATGACCCAGATCGCAGGTACCGAGATGTTTGCCTGGAGTTGGCGACAGACAAGCGAATTGTGGTTGATGCCTCCGAATCCAGTATTACCAGTCGAGCAGCCGCCATCGCCGCCCTGGGTGAAATAGGTAATCATGAAATCGAGGAACTACTGGTTTACGTGCCGGTTGCCAGACCGCTGGAAGATGAAGCTAAGCAGCAAGACCCATTTGCGTTGTACGGTGCTTGCGGCGACGTTTTTCCGAATGGCGATGGCGACAACTACATGAGCTTGTGCCTAAAAGCCAAGCCAGATCACGCCACACAGGTGCGCAATGTTTTTGCGCAAGATTCAAACCCTGGTTTTGCGGTGATCGACGCCATTGGTGGCGGGATTGGCTGGCCCAATTTGCGCGCTCTACTCAAGGCGGAATCCACGCCAGATATTCTGTTTGCTCTATTGGTTCCCAGCGAGCAGCAACAGGTTGCGATGAAAGCCAGCGATGCTTGGGTAACGGAGGCGAAAGCGCTTTTGCAGGCCAGCATTGGGTTGAGTTTGAAGACGCGTGGAAAAACCTGGTCAGCGATTGGTGACGAGCTTTGGCGCTACCTGCTGTTCAGCGAATTTGCGTTTGATCTGCCGGAAGAGCTGCCGCTGGCGCTTCAGGATGTGCCGCACGCATCACCTGTCGCGCGCCCACTGGTAGATGATATGTGTGAGCGCTTGCGCAATGACAGGCGCACCCAGAACGTCTACATCGAGCGGGCAGAAGCGATTGAAGCAGAATTGGATCTGCCGAGTATCTGCACGCAGCTGACGGACCTGGGTGAGCGAGATACTTTTCCTTTTGAAGAACGAACCTTCCTGCAGCGTGCCATTGAGGCCCTGGCGCGCGATGACACAGACAGTGTCAAAGCCATTTTGGCGCGTCATGCGCAGTCAGTCTGGACTGGCAAGGGTGAGAATCAGGCACAGTGGGACCTGGTTCGGGCAGCATTTGCATTGATCGAAAGTTGCCAGGATAACGACCGAATTTTGAGTGATTATGCCCGCAGTTTAGAGAGCCTGATTGACTTCTATGTCAGTCAACTTCGCGAGATTGATCGCTTGCATCGCGAGTTTGAACAAGCGGTGAGCGATTACGATTGGCAGGATACCCAGGGCAGTATGCAGCCTGTTCAGCAACAGGCCCGGAAGCAATACGGCAAGCTGATCGAGAAGGTCCAGGTGGCATTTACCAAGCACCTGCAGCAAACAGGATGGCCGATTGTAGGGCGGCTGGCCAATGGCGATGTTTTTGATCAGTTGGTGGCGCCGAAACTGCAGCAAAGCCGCACGAAGGTTGCCTACATGATGGTGGATGCGCTTCGATACGAACTAGGCGTCGAACTTGGCAAGCGCCTGGCCGAAGATGGCAAGGTAGAAGTAAAGCCGGCTTTAGCACAATTGCCGAGCATTACGCCGGTTGGCATGGCGAGTTTGCTGCCCGGCGCGAGCAGCGGACTGAGATTGGTCAAAAACGAGAGTGGGTATATCCCGTTTATCGATGATCAGCCGGTTGCAAACGTTGGCCAGCGTATGGAGATCTTGAGAAAGCGATATGGTCAAAGATTCCAGGAGGGCCGTCTGGAAGAATACGTTCGTAACCGATTCGAAATTGAAGATGATGTTGAATTGCTGGTTCTGCGTTCTGTAGAGATAGACAGTCACTTCGAAAACCATCCCGATACAGCACCCACCGAGATAATCAATGCGTTAAAGCGTATCCGAGTTGCGGTGCACAAGCTTAAGGCAGCTGGTTTTCACGAGGTTGTCATTGCCACCGACCATGGGTTTTTCATGAATACGCATGCCGGAGCTGGAGATACTTGCAGCAAATTGCCTGGCGATTGGCTCAGCGAGCATCAGCGCTGCTTGTTGGGAGAAGGCAGCAGTGATAGTCACCACTATATGCTGAGTGCAGAAAAGGCTGGGATTCGCGGTGATTTTGCCAGTATCGCCGGCCCCCTCACTATGGCGCCCTATAGAAGCGGCATGCTGTACTACCACGGCGGCGCATCGCTTCAAGAATGTGTTGTGCCCGTGATCACTCTAAAGCTCAACGCGCCAGAGCCGGCCCCCCTGGAAAAGGCAACGGTGATCCTGAACTACAAGAACGGGGCAAAGCGCATTACCACAAGGCTTCCAGCGATCGAAATTTCTCTTGAGAGCCAGGATATGTTTTCTGTTGATAGCGATTTCGAGATTTTGCTAGAGGCACATAACAAGAAAGGAGAGGTTGTCGGTGAGGCGAAGCCTGGCGGCGCGGTAAACCCGGCAACGGGTACCATCACGCTCCAGCCGGGGGATCACCTTCAAGTGATTCTAAAAATGCAGGTGGAATTTGAGGGCAAGTTCAAGATCAAGGCTCTCAATCCAACGACCATGGCTGCGTTCTGTCAGCTGGATATGGAAACGGACTATACGGTTTAAGCGATGGATGAATTAGATACCAAGCTCAATACCCTCTTTGATGGAAAAGTCGTCCGTAAGGACCTCGTGCACCGTATTAAGAAAGGCACCAATGTCCCGACTTTCGTACTTGAATTTTTGCTGGCCCGGTACTGCGCAAGTGATGAAGAGGCGGAAATTCAGGCTGGCATGGAAGCCGTGCTGGAGACGCTGAACGACAACTACGTGCGACCTAACGAAGCCAATCGAGCCCAGTCGAAGGTAGCGACCAAGGGTCAGTATCGGTTTATCGACAAGGTTCATGTTAACTACGTCGAGAAGGACAAACGCCATTGGGCAGCGCTAGAGAATTTTGATTCACGCCGGGTGGCGATCGCAGAAAAGTACTACCGTGATCAGGACCGCCTGCTGCAGGGCGGCCTCTGGGCAGAAGTCGCCATCGCCTTTAATGAAATTGAGGACGATGACTACGCTTTTTATGTTGAGGACCTGCGGCCTATTCAGCTTAGTCGATTCGATTTCGATCAGTATGCTGAAGGACGCCGGCAGTTCACTCGTGATGAATGGATGGACGCCATTTTGCGTTCGGTCGGTCTGGAACCTTCAAAACTCTCCCACCGTGTCAAATTCCACTTCATGGCCCGGCTATTCACGCTGGTGGAGCCCAATTACAACTTTATTGAATTGGGGCCGAGGGGCACCGGTAAATCCTATTTCTTCAGTGAGTTTTCTCCCTACTCCACGCTGATCAGCGGCGGGCAGGCCACAAAGGCGACGCTGTTCTATAACAACCAACGCAAAAAAATTGGTCTGGTAGGCTTCTGGGACACGGTTGCCTTCGATGAAGTCGGTGGTATCAAGATCAAGGACCCTGACACCATTCAGATTATGAAGGACTTCATGGCGAATGGTCGATTTTCGCGAGGTGTTGAAGTCATCGCAGATGCATCGATGGCGTTTGTGGGGAATCTCGATCTGTCTGTTAGACAAATTGTGAATTCTGAGGTGTTTGATCTGTTTCAGCCACTGCCGAAAGAGTTCGATCTGGCCGTCATGGATCGATTCGCCTGCTACTTGCCCGGCTGGGAAATGCCAAAGAACAGCAGTGAATTCCTGACCGGCAATTACGGCTTCATTACCGACTACCTGGCGGAAGCGTTTCACCACCAGCTGAAATCGACCAATCGCTATGAAGAGGTGAGTTCAAGGATCAAGTTGGGGCCGGCTGTCGAGGGACGAGACGAGAAGGGTATCAAGAAGACCGTGGCCGCTTTCCTCAAGATATTGCATCCAGATGGACCACCTTCTGATGCAGAGTTCGAAGAGTACGTGGTGTATGCAATAGAAGGGCGGCGGCGCATCAAAGAGCAGATGAATAAGCGCAAATCTGATGATGAGTTTGCGCTTATCAATTTGTCTTTCACTGGAGTAGATGGTCAGGACACAATCATCTATTGCCCCGAATCCAAAGAAGCAGCGGCAACGCAGGAGCCCGCACGTCGCAATATTCATGCTGAGGGTGGAGAACAGGCCAGCGTGCCTGCGGTGGACGTGGTTGGGCCAGAGGTGCAGACAAAAACTGAACCAGTAGATCCTGGCACCGCTGTGGAGGCAGAGGTTATTCCTGGATCTGAATCTGCAGCTACTGTGGCGACGCCGACACTCGAAGATCAGCATTTCACTATTCACTATGGCGCAACCGGATACAGTTACGAAAGTCTGCTGGGCCCGTACCTGCAGGGAGCGAAGGCAATCGAAGTTGAAGACCCTTATATTCGTGCCACGCACCAGATGCACAATTTTGTGCGCTTTTGTGAGACTGTCATCAAAGCCCCTACCGTTCGGCGAATCGCGCTACGCACAAGTTACGATGATGATTCCAACGTTAAGGAAATCGCAGAGCGCTTTGAGGAGCTGAAACAAAGCCTGATCGAAGCGGACATCGAACTGGATATAAAGGTAGACGAGCATATCCATGATCGTGAAATCCGAATCGACAATGGCTGGACTGTGAAGATTGGCCGCGGCCTGGACTTCTATCAGCGACCGGACAGCTGGTTTGGCGTTGGGGCAAATGATTTGTCGTTGAGAAAGTGTTTGGAGACCAAGGTGGATATTTTTCGTTCGTAACCAGCTGGTCTAGGTAGTGCTCTTTTTAACCTTTTGGAGTTCAGGTTTATGATTGCTATTCATCCCCAGTACCTAAATCTTGCTTCTCTATTCAACGGTCGGCTTTTTCAGATTCCAGACTATCAGCGGGCTTACAGTTGGACCTCAAAGCAGCGAGCAGATCTTTTTGGAGATATTCAGCACGCGTTTCAAAAAGGCAGCGATGCTGGACACTTTATGGCAGCTATCGTCTGTCTGCGGCGCAAAAAGGTCAACATCTATACAAACGAGTTTCAGACGCTTGACGTCGTGGATGGTCAGCAAAGATTAACGACTATCGTTCTCCTGTTAAAGACAATCGCGCTCAAAGCTGTCGACGCGGATAAGAAGCAGAAGAAATTGGTTGAGGAGTTGGATGATCTCTTGGTCAAGCCCGGATCTAATGAACTCTTACTCCTTCAAACTAATCACGATAGCAGCCATTACTTTTCAAACTATCTGATTCGTGGGGAAAGCGCGCCTTCTGACGAAGCCAAGACCATAGCTGATCGAGAACTGTTGGGTGCAATTGAAGATTGCTCTGACTTTGTAGATTCTTGGACCGCTTCCGGAAATGCCTTGACGGAATTAGTTGCGCTTCTCAAGAACCGACTGTTTCTTCTACTTCATGAAATTGAGGATGAAGAGGCCGTCTATACAGTTTTCGAAGTTCTGAACAGCAGAGGTCTTGAGGTATCCTGGTTTGATCGCCTGAAGAGCATTCTAATGGGCGCGGCGTTCGAATTAGCGGGAAGTGCGAATAGTTCTTCCATACGAGAATTGCACTCAGTGTGGCGAGACATTTACGCCATTATCGGTTTAAGGCAGGGAATGAGCACTGAATCGCTTAGGTTCGCAGCTACGCTGCGAAATGCTAGCGCACCGAGTCGACCATTAAGTGAATCAGCAGCTGTAGATCTTTTGCGAAGCGAAGCGACGAGCATTAAGTCGATAAAAACCCTTGCACAGTGGCTTCTAAAGGTAACCAAAGCTTGCGACGAGGTGGCGAGTAGCTCCCGGACTAATGCAGTGACCCGAATCGTGCAGGCTCGACTGTTGGCGACAGCAATATATCTCCGCTCAGATTTGTCCTCTCAAGAGAGAGCCGAACTTTTAGCCATCTGGGAGCGGGTGACTTTTAGAATCTATGGAATGTTTGGAAATGATTCGCGGAAAAGGGTTGGCGAATTCGTTCGACTAGCCTGGTCAGTTGTAAACGAAAAACTTTCCGCGCCAAAAATCAAAGCGGGCATACGATCTATCGGAAAGGATTTTCCGATTGAAGACGCTGTTTGGCAGTTGGAAAACACAAACTGCTATGAAGGTTGGGAAGATGAACTCCGCTATTTCCTCTTTCGATATGAGGAGCACCTGGCGAAGAAGGCTGGCCAAAAGTTCAGCAATGAACAATGGGAAAAGATCTGGTTGGTGAGTCCCTCTAAGTCGATAGAACACATCATGCCGCAGAGCAAGGCCGCGGTAAAACAAAAGCATCGATTAGGCAATCTGGTGTTGCTTCCGCCCAACCTCAATTCGAAACTTCAGGATCTCGATCCTAAAAATAAAGCTGACGATTATCACAATACGGGCTTGTTGCAGGCGATTGAGGTTGCCGCAAAGGTAAAGAAAGCGAACAGATGGACAAAAGATGCTATCTCCCAGAGAGAAGCAGCGTTGTTGAAGTGGGCAAAATCTGAGTGGTCTGATTGAATCTAAATTTTCTCCGTACTGTAGCGCAGATGTTCTGGTCGAAATCGCGGTGTTTCCTTTTGTATAGCTAACCACATTGGGGCTGTTCCTGAACTGGAACAACTTGACCATAGAAAGCATATAGGGTGTAGTCATTGATGAGCACGTACGCCGTTCTAGATTTTGAGACCACTGGACTCTCACCTTCGCTTGGCGCCAGGCCGACGGAAATAGGGATTTGCATAGTCGAAGGTAATCGCATTGTTGATCGCTATCAGAGTTTGATGAACCCGGGAGTGTCGATTCCATATGATGTTCAACGGTTAACTGGTATCACTGATTCGATGGTGAGATCGGCGCCTACGGTGGCAGTTGCCATGAAAGAGGCAGCTGATTTCGTTGGCAGTCGCCCTTTGCTCGCACATAATGCTGCGTTTGATCAAAAGTTCTGGGAAATTGAGCTTAGGCGAATAAAGCGAAATCCGCGCAAAGACTTGGCGTGTTCGTTACTAATTTCAAGACGTATTTTTCCGCAGCTAGCCAATTATCGGCTAGAAACGCTTGTTAAGAATCTTAAGTTGCCGAATTCGGGAAGTTATCACCGAGCATTAGCCGACGCCGAATGCACTGCTCATTTGTTGGTTCGGATCAAGGCCGAACTACAGGCGCGATATAAGGTTTCTTCTGTTGATCACGCTTTACTAATGGCCATCCAATCGTCGAGAAAAACTGAATTACTCCGTTGTATTCGACAATTTGGTGGAGCGCCTTAATGGATTATCGGGCTCAGCGAAAACGACTAGTGGACTGGCTACGCCTACAAATGATTGGACCTGCATCTAGAGGTGAGACTTTACAGGGCGTCGCCCCTCTGGACCGTTTCCCCTGCGGTAAACTTTATCCAGTGATTGACGGCCAGGAGGGCCTAGATGCTGCTGCTGAAGATGATGAGATGGAGGACATTAGCCCACTTGGCGACGAAGTCGAATTATCCGGTGTGGTAGAACAGACAGTAAGGCCGCGTCGATACGTTGCGCCCTCGGCGGTCGGTTTTTCCTTTTTTGCACGTGGAAATGATCTCAAATTCCATGTGCGTTGCTCTGCCGTACGTTATGCCCGCATTAATGAGCGCAATGAAGCAGGGCGTTTTAGTGCTATGGAGTTTGAACGAATTCCACTCGGTGGAGACGAAGAAGCAATTACTTTTGCTAATGCCAATCGCGTTGATGTGTTACGGGATAGCGAAGCCGGTTATCTAGCAGGTTTGGATGTGCAGTGGCGGAGTTTTGCCGATGGTTGGATTGTCACCGTGTCGCTATTCAATAAGCAAACGTGGATGGAGAACGATGAATGGGATGAGCGCGCCAACCGAACTTTATTCGAGGTCAATCTCGATTGCTTTATTGATGGCGGTGTTGTGGGTGATTATCCTCGTGTTCAATATGGTCTTCTAAACGAAGAAGAGCAAGAAATCGAACTGCAGTACAAACATCGAAAGATCTACGCTGTTGGCCATGGTGCCGCGGTCGATTGGGTCGAAAAGATGGGCAAGGTCGTACAGATATCCTCGGACTTTATGCCTTTGGTTGAAGTGCCTCAGGTGACAGCAGATGTCGCAGATGACAACACGAGCATTCTTCAGATGGCACGATTGGCTAACTTCCATTGTGCTGTGGCAGACACAGTAGAGGATTTGGAACGGTTTGTTGAGGGCTACGCGGCCTGGGTAGGTCAAGCGCAAAGTGAGACGAGTAGCCTTGAGCCCCATGAGATAGACGCAGGCAAGCGTATAACTGACCGGATGGAGATAGCTCTCAAGCGGATGCGCGGTGGCATTAGGCTGATCGAAAAAGATTCGACCGTGGCATTGGCATTTTCTCTAGCGAACCAATCCATGCTGATGCAGATGCAGCAGGGTGACGAGGTCAAAGGAGAACGAAAGGCTAATGAGAGATATGCTTGGCGACCGTTTCAGCTGGCATTTCTGTTAACCGTTATGGAATCCAGCATTAACGACGAGGATGAGTTTCGCGATATTGTCGATCTGATTTGGTTCCCAACCGGTGGTGGTAAAACAGAAGCCTACTTGGCGCTGATTGCCTTTCTCATCGTTTGGCGCAGGTTGACGCATAGAACAACCGGCGGAGGTACAGTTGTAGTGATGCGTTACACATTGCGTCTGTTGACGTCGCAACAATACTTGCGTGCGGCAAAGCTGATATGTGCATTGGATCTCATTCGGCAGCAAACATTGGATTTAGGTGAAGAACCAATTTCGATCGGGATGTGGGTGGGAGCTCCTAGCAGCCCCAACTCTTTTAGGGCGGCGTATAAACAAGTCGATAAAATTTCTACCGGTAATCAAGACGCAGCTCGTGGTTTAGTGTTGGACGCGTGTCCGTGGTGTGGGCAAGCTTTCGGGGGAATTGAAAACTATCTTGCAACCCCTGACACCTTCAAATTTCTTTGCCGCAATGGGAGTTGTCCTTTTGGGAGCTCACTTTCTGGCGTTATCCCCTGTAATGTCGTTGATGAAGCCTTGTACCAAGAGCCCCCAACATTGCTTATCGCAACCATCGACAAATTCGCTCGTCTCGCATGGGAAGAGCGGGCAGAAGTCTTTTTTGGCGGCACGCAGATGCGCCCCCCTGAGCTTATCATTCAAGATGAACTGCACCTTATTGCTGGTGCGCTTGGGTCGGTGGCAGGAGTCTATGAAGCCGCGATATATACCGTGCTTCAGCAGCGAGGTTGCTTTCCCAAGTATGTGGCGTCGACTGCGACTATTCGAATGGCTGAGCAACAGGTAAGGCGCATTTATGGCGCTGAGTTGGCGCTGTTTCCTCCGCCAGGGCTAAATTGTGATGATTCCTATTTTGCGAAGACGGTCGATCTTTCGGTACGACCAGGACGTTTGTATGTCGGCTATTTTGCACCCGCTTTAGATCAGCAGCATTGTATGGCCCCGCTATCGGCCGCTCTTTTGGCCGCGCCGGAGGCTGTTTTTGGCCCAGATACTGAAGAGCGCGACGCATTGTTAGAAGCCTGGTGGTCGCAAGTGGTGTATCACGGAAGTTTGAAGGGGGTGGGCAATAGCCACAATGCCTTTAACATTGATGTGCGGGGGATTTTTGGTCGATTTATTGACGAAGCTGATTTAGGCGACAATAAGGTAACTAGAGCTCTTCCTCATCTGGCGCAACTTACTAGTGTTTCAAGCGCAGAGCAAAACGCACGTACGTTTACTCAATTGGAGTCAGTTCGTGGCAAAGAAGAATGCCTCGATGCAGTGTTGGCGACCAACATGGTGTCTGTTGGGCTGGATGTTCCACGCCTTGCGTTGATGGTTATTAACGGTCAGCCGCTAACGACCGCAGAGTATATTCAGGCGAGTAGCCGGGTAGGCCGTAGCGTCGTTCCAGGCATCGTCTGTATGAACTACTATCGAAACAGTGCGCGTAATGTCTCTCATTTTGAGAATTTCCGCCCTTACCATGAGTCGTTTTACCGTTTTGTTGAGCCGACTAGTGTGACCCCCTTTACTTATCAATCGCGTCTGAGGGCTCTGCATGCGGCTTTGGTCATTGCGATTAGGTATAGTTGCCGCAGTCTCTTAGCCAATAACCGTGCTGCTTCGTTTGACCCTGAAAACGCTCAGGTAAAGAAAGTTATCCAAGACCTAAAACGTCGTTGTTCAATGGCTGATCCTGGGCGTGAAGATGATATCTCTAGTCATATCGACAGATTGGTGGACGAGTGGCAGGCAGAGATTCGCTCTTGTGCATTACAAAAGCGTCAGCTGAGTTTTCAAGCAAATGATAAAGAGAAGAACAACGAGCGTTTGCTCTATAACCACACAGACAAGATAAAAGGGTTATGGCCAACGCTGCAGTCGATGCGAAATGTAGAACAAACCGCCTTGTTAAAGTCATTATGAGCAATAAAGAATATTTGCCGGTGCGTCTTTCACATCTATTGAGGCACTGTTCTGTTGGGTCGGTTGTGCGTGGGCCAGAATATTTGTTGTCAGTCATGGATATCTCTCATTGGACAGCGACAGATGGTGCAGTGGCAGCAGAGGAAATTGTCTATGTCGAGCATGTGAAGTCCGCGTTGGAAATTTCACATAAGCTACGGAAGCCGCCGGTTGCTGAGGAACGTGAAAAAGGAAAAATCGAAGGTGTTTGCGTACCCGCTGTTCGCTTCCCGTCGTGGATGAGTTGCCCTCGCTGTGGACTACTGCACTACCAACCTTGGCGTGATGCTGAAAGAGAAGAGTTCCCCCGATGTCAAGAAACCGATGCAAAAAAGTGTCCCAAGCGGCCGCGCTTAGAGCAGGTGCCGTGGGTTTTGGTACATGAGGAGGGACATCTAACGGACGTGCCATGGCATTTTCTGACACATCGAGAAGCCGCGACGGCCGAACAAAAACAATGCAAAGCAGATTGGTATCTGCCTTATCTGCGGATGGGTATTACTAAAGGGAAAAATCGTATATTGCAATGTTTGCGCCCCGGCTGCGCAGCCAAAGCAATTTTTGATAGTAGGCGACCTATTCAATACGGGCGTAGATCGAAGCAGCCCTGGCTTTCTGAGCCAGCTTCCGATCTTGATGAACTGGCTTCCATTGTTGAAATCAATGACACACGCCTGCACTCACCGGTCACAGCTAACGCATTGGTAATCCCCCCTGAGTCACGGATCAGTAAAGGCTCGGTTGTAGATCGCGTATATTCCACATCTAGCTTTCGTAGGGAGTTAGAGAAGGCAAGGACTGACCTGGCTAGAAAAGCTGCATTTAAGAAGATCGCGAGAGAGTTGCGTTGTACTGTCGAAGAGATAAGGGAGGCTCTTGCAGAGATTGAGAATGGATACCCTCTCTACGGTAAGGAGGTGACGCCTGGATTGCTATTGGAAAGTGAGTATCAGGCCTTACTAGGCGAATTGCCGGATCTTGCGGAAGACGAAGATTTTGTCCCAAGGCACTATAGCCGCGAGTGGAATGCACTTCTGCCATTTCTGGATGATCCTTCGGAAACTAGTACTTTGGTTCGATCTGTCGATCAGTTGGTTGCAGTCAATCGACTGAAGGAAATCATGGTAATGAAAGGGTTTCAAAGGTTGAATGGTAAAGTCGTACCGCCCGATATTTTGGGGATTAGCGACTGGTTGCCTGCTTTAGAGCTGTACGGTGAGGGAGTCTTTTTCTGCTTTCGCGAAGAACTGTTGGCCCAATGGGAGTTGCATCCTCTGGTTCTGGAGAGAGCTAGCCAGCTGAGAAGACGGTTTGTTCGGGCGGATGTAAGTCTCTTTCAAGAACCCGTTGTAGATCCTCGATTTATCTTTCTCCACACTTTGGCACATTTGATGATTCGACAATTGGAGTCACAAGCCGGATATCCAGCATCATCCCTTAAAGAGCGTATTTACTCCACAAGTGGGACTGAATTGCCTATGGCCGGGATCCTCATTTATGTTGCAGTACCGGATGTGGTGGGCTCACTGGGCGGACTCTCGGAATTGGCTGAACCGCTCCGGTTTCTAAGATTGATCAGCAGCGTTTTCGATCACGCAGAGTGGTGTTCTGTGGACCCGGTCTGTTCAGAGCACGAAGGCCAAGGCCCCGGATTGCTAAACCTTGCGGCTTGTCATGCATGCGCCTTGGTGCCGGAACCTTGTTGTTCTTACAGTAACCTTCTGCTGGACAGAGTATTGATAAAAGGTGATGCAGACAATGGCATTCCCTCATTTCTGAGTTTCCAGGACTAGTCTGGCTGATGTCGAAACGACGATTTCAGTTACCAGGTATCCAAGATTTGAGTAAGGAACAAGAGGATGCGCGCGCATTGCCGCTGGATGGCCAGCATCTGATTGTTGGTGGGCCAGGCACAGGAAAATCAGTTCTTGCGTTATTGCGCGCCAGGCGATTAGCGCAGGAGGGTGTTGACTATGTCTTTTTGGTCTATAACCACCTGCTGAATGAGTCTAGCAGGCAACTCTTGGAAGGTAGCTTAGTTAGCAAGACATGGAATAGCTGGTTTAGTCGACTTTATGAAGAAGTAATTGATACCACGATTCCTACGATTGAAGCTCGTATCGGAAGCTCCTGGCGACCGACAGATTGGGAGGCTGTACTCGACGAAATTTCAAATGTCGAGCCAAAAGTAAGGAAGACTACGCTTGTAGTCGACGAGGGGCAGGACATGCCCCCTGAATTTTACCAAGCGTTGGTAAATATGGGTTTCGAGAACTTTTTTGTAATGGCTGATCAGAATCAACAAATTGTGGACGGTTCAAATAGTACAAGGCGCGATATCGAAACAGCACTAGCGATCGAAACAAGTGAAGTTCTTGAGCTAACCAATAACTACAGAAACAAATATCCGGTGGCTAGGTTCGCTAGGGAGTTTTACACCGGCGACCCTGCTAGCCCTCCTCCGGAATTGCCAGCGATACCAAAGGTTTCTGTCAAGACGCCGCTATGTTACGAGTATGAATTGCAGAGTTTTGATAAGTTGATTAGGCGCATATTGAAGACCGCAGATAGGGATCCCTCGAAGCTAATTGGTATCTTTACCCACAACAACGACGATAGAGAAAAGTACGTCTCGGCATTGCTATCAAGTGAGGTGAAATTGGATAACCCGAGGCCGTCAATCAGTACATTTTCGTCCAACGAAAGAAACAAGGTGAGATTCGATCAAGGCGGAATATTGGTCATCAATGCACAAAGTTGTAAAGGCCTCGAGTTTGATATGGTTTTTATAGCTGACATCAACAGTTTCAACTGTGATGAAAGAAACGTCGATAATGTGAAGCGCCTCTTTTATGTCATGATAGCCCGCGCAATCGATCGTGTCATTTTGCTCAAAGAGAAAGAAAAGCATTGCCCCGTTGATCGAATCCTGCCGGTTGATGAAACTATTTTGGAGAGAGTTTGATGGCTGAACAACGGGATCTTTTGGATACGGATGCGAAGGTCAAGAAGCTGGCTTCTATCAATTCGTGGCATATGGTAACGAATCAGCTTAATTGTTTCTATATGCTAGCAGCTGGGATGATTATGTCGCCTGACGGATTTGGCAAAAAATATTTTCAGGATGGCGCTAAGCTTTATCCAGGTTATTTACCGATTTTCCCGAACCAAGTGCCGAAATCAGCTATTGAATATGCGATCAGCGAAAGAACTCATTTGTTGCCGTGTATTCTCGATCTGAATCTTTCAGAGATGACAGGGATGGTAAAGGTTGTTAGCGAGGAAGGCGTAGTAAGAGATGTAAATTTCCCCGATGAAGTAGATGGTGTCTGTCAGTTTGTGCTGGTGCCAGCTCCATTACCGATACGATATTTGAGTTCGATTGTTTGTGAGACGCGAGAGGCTCACGTTCGGTGTGTTAAAGAGGCAGCAGACTTCAACAATGTTGACCTGGCGCCATACTCCTTCAAAGTAAAGGCTGGGGCGTTCAAGAAACTTACATCACAGCCTTGGCCACCGTCGATTAACCCTATTCAGTCAATTGAACCGAAGTACGCTATACCGATGGCGGCTGGTGGGATCATGGGACTATTGTCCAACATGAGTGGCTTTGGTGATCTAGCAATAGAATCAGGAAAACTTGCATTTGATCCAGCTTTACCAGCGTCTAGATTGCACCCATACCCTGCGATATCGGCTTTGGGTGAGTGGCTAAAGATGGGTGGGGAGATTGAAACGGCTGATATATCTCAGAAGTTGTTCTGGAGTATTGTTACCCGAGTCGCAGAGTCGAAGTTCTCAACAGATCAGACCAGCCCCATTGATGCTGTCATAGATTATCTAGAAACCATGCCTAGAGAGGATTTCGATGAGAAAACCAGAGACTACGGTCGGCGATTGAGCGCAGATCTTCGTGGAATTCTAGGCTTGGCGGACAGTACGGTTTCCGAAATCTTTGAACGTCACCCAAGACCGGTATCAAGGGCAGTTACGCTATTCGTGCTCCGCGAGCATATAGAAGATCTATTGGAGTTCAAAAATTCGCGTTTAACGGAGGCCGATTACATTCTGGCGGCGATCCTATTCGCAGCTCGTGAGGGATGGATTGGTCTAACTAAGGGGCTACGTGAATTACCAGGGATCAATGAAGCTGTTAGCCATAGAATGGCAGAATTGGCGCTTAGAATAGCTGGAACCCAACTTAGCTTAGGGGTCCCACCGGCAAGGCCGAAATCGCTTTTTGAATTGGTCGTTCCCAGCGTGGGGGCGATGTCCAAGCTGCAGAAGGAAGCCGCACTTCTTATTGCGCGCGAACAAAAGTGGGGTTGTATTCAAACAAGAATTCATCTAGGTAAGGGGCAATATCAATTAGATGTTGAGTCTTCCGGAATACGGTTAACTTTGGATGGTGATGTTAAGGCGGTGGTGACAGAAGTTTTAGAGGACAAATTCGTG
Organism: Pseudomonadota bacterium; assembly: GCA_047947185.1. Lineage (GTDB taxonomy): Bacteria > Pseudomonadota > Gammaproteobacteria > Pseudomonadales > Azotimanducaceae > JANQJA01. The sequence goes on along the minus strand of CP170502.1, from coordinate 1,909,784 downwards.
GAGAGATTCGCGAACGCAGATATTCCAGAAAAGATCAGGACTAAAGTTCGCGAGATGTTTAGGGGCTGACCATTGTCGTGAAAATGATACCTGCCACACCACATGGAACCAACAGTCGGGCTGAGAAGAAGGTATTTGACTCTCTTCAGAGGGCTTTTCCTGAAGACAAAAAGAATGAATATACAGCCTATCATTCTCTCAACTTAACGCGTCATGCTTACAAGCGATTTGGTGAAATCGATTTTCTTGTTTGTGGTCCTGATGGGCTGTTTGTGTTGGAAGTGAAGGGCGGTGGGGTCTCATGCAAAGATGGATTGTGGACTTATACCAACCGATTTGATGAGGCCAATACTTCATCAGAAGGACCTTTCAAACAAGCAGAATCAGCGCTTCATGGATTACGAGAGAAATTGGCCATTGTGCTTCCTGCTCCACTACTCGCTGAGTTTGCAATCGGGTATGGCGTATTGATGCCGGACTGCGAATTTCCCAGGCGAGGCGTCGAGTGGGACCCGCAGTTGTTTGCGGACCAACACAGCTTTAGGGATTTTGATGAATGGCTGAAAAAGCTGATTCAGTATTGGAGAAAGAAGGACAGAAAGAACACGACTGCCTCGGTGGATGCATTGAGAGCACTGCGAGATGTGGTGAGGCCGGACGTTGAAGCAGTAGTTCCATTATATGCCCAGATTGATAGCGCACATGAACGCATAGATACTTTAACTGAAGATCAGCTGAATTTAGTAGATGTGGTAGAAGCCAATCCAAGAGTGCTTTGCTCTGGAGGCGCGGGTACGGGCAAGACGTTTTTGGCCATAGAGTTGGCTCGTCGTTGGACTTCAAAAAGTTTAAATGTTGCTCTAGTTTGCAAGTCGCCGTGGTTAAAGAGTTTTTTGCACAGCCAATTTCCCATTGTGGGTTTGACCGTTTCAACGGTTGATGGAATGGCTTCAGCTGCGCGGAGGCTGGGCATCGAATTGTTCGATGCGATCATTGTTGATGAAGGACAAGATCTACTCGATATCGATAGCGTTGATAAAATTGATAAATCCATAAGGGGTGGCCTTGTCGATGGGCAGTGGTGCTTTTTTCATGATGTAAATAACCAGTCTGGCCTGTTAGGCAGTGTTGATCTTGAAGCCCTTGAATACCTGAAGTCATTAAGTCCAGCCAATGTTCCGTTGAATACAAATTGCCGAAATACTCGAGTAATTCTTGAGAACATTAGGACTACTTTGGCGGCTGATATGGGTGTGAGAGGCGCAGGAGAGGGGCCAGATATTCACGTAGTAAATGCAGCTAGTAAGGAAGAAGCGGCATTGGAACTGGCCAAGGTTATCGACGAGGTCATTTTGGGCGGAGGGTTATCGTTAGGGCAGTTGACGCTGTTATCTCCTTTTGACTACAAAGAATCTCTGGTTTCAGGCCTGCCTGAGAAATACACGAAGGATATTGAAGTACTTGATGAGTATTCATTTAGGCGCTTCCCAGGAGCGCGGATTTCGTTTTCTAAAATTTCCAATTTCAAAGGTTTAGAGAACGAAGCTGTTGTGGTTGTAGATTTGGTTTCGCCTGAGAAATCTGCCGGTGACCTGGTGAACCACTATGTGGGTATGAGTCGAGCTAAGTCCTACTTGGCGGTTATTTGGATTGAATCGTCTGATACCTCATAGGTTGGGAGATTTGATCGCTTCCGACGAGGCAAGTATTGTTTGTCGTTTTTGTCGTAAGTCAAAAATGAGGGGATTACCCACCGTCATGGCCATGACTAAATCCTCTTATTGTTCTTGTAGTTGAAAACGCACCGGGCGATTGAGCTTTTTCACCACACCCTCACCTTCTGCGCGCTTCAACCATTCGATTAGCTGCGATTTATGTAGCCCAGTGCTCTCAATAAGATCGTTAACGGTTGCCGGTGATTTCGCCAATTGCTGAAGTCTACTGATGAATAGCTCATAAAAATCGAGTGGTTCCGACTTTTGTTTTTCTGCTTCAGCCATCTGCCCCGGCGGCTCGGCTATATTAGTTTGATCTGCAATGCTCTCGTTTTTCTGTTCTGCCTTGGAAGCTTGTGCTTCTATAGTTGGCTCCGGCACTGCAAAGAACTCTGGCTGTGCTGGCATTGCAAAAAGATCAAGTGACTGCGCTTTCGATTGGTTCGATATGTAGCCGTTACCCTTTAGTAAATTGGAAATCGTCAGGTAGTGAATATCTGCCTCGCACCAGCGGCCGCCCTTCGCCACAAAATCAGCGTTAGCCGCATCTTTATCGGTTGTGGGCTTGACCCACAGTGGTACCCATCCATTTCTTAGGTTTTCCTCTGCACCATTGAGAGTGCCACCTTTTCTTCCCGAATGAATGACCAAAGAACTGTCCGCCAGACAGTAAATGTACTTGTTGCGAGCCATTGCATTACCTGCATTAAAGCCGGCTTCAGGATAAAAAGGTGATACCAGCACTACAGTGCCGTCCATCAGTCCTTTGCGCCACTTGCTACTCATTGCTGCCCTTAACAGGCTATCCGCCATCACGCCAATCACGATACCGCCATGTTTCATAGCGCCTAACATCGCAGCCTCATCTACTCCGCGAGCACCGCCGGAGACGATGGCCGCACCCTCTGTCGCAGCCTTGGCACCGACCTGGTCGGCAAATTCGAGATCAGCTTCGCTGGCATTGCGAGAGCCTACAACTGCCAATCCACCGACATTCATCAAGGCTTTGTTGCCGCAGCCAAACAACACTGGAGGTGAATCTGTTTTCAGGCGCTGTTTCAGGCGCTTTGGATACTCAGGATCGGAGCGGGTAACCACCCAAAGACCAGCCCTTTGCCATTTTTCCATAGCGAGTGCGAGACTGTGCCCACGATTAAGCAAGTGCACGATCCTGTCCGTACTAATCCGCGAATCATGCCAACTGCTTAGCAGTGCCTTCGGTTCAGTCGCCAACAAATCGGCGGGCGTTGTTGATTTCTCTTTCAACCATAAGGCAAACCGACCCCACTCCGCATTGCTAAGGGGTTTTGCATTTTCACTACTCGCCTTAGAAAAGTAGCTGGTGAGCAGTAAAGTTGCTTGAGCCGTTGATGACAAATTCATGTTTCTTTCACCGAAGATGATGCAAGTGCCACCGGGTACACCACACCACTGCCCTCCTGCAGTAGGAGGGCCGCGATGACAGTTAAAGTCCAACGTGAATCGACAATGTCGTCTACAAGCAGAACGGGCTGTGCAGGAATGTTTGCATTGATTTCAAATACGCCATCTAAATTGTGACATTGATGAAAGCTGTTTTGCTGACCCTTCTGAGGTTGGTTGTGACGGACTTTTGAAACAGCGTCGACAAATGGAATCCCCAGCCTTTGCGCTAATCTTTGGGCGAAGTTTGGGACTAGATCGGGGTGATTGAGCGAAGGCACGCAACAAACCCAAGTAGGTGCTGGATCTGGTTGCCACCTTTCTTGAATCATCCCAACCATTGCTTCGACCAATTCATCCGAAAAATGACCAATATGTTTGTTATCTGCAACGAATTTTCCCCAGCCAGCATCACCCCATCGCGACAGTGCTCGACCGGGTTGAGTTGCCCACTCATTTAGCTGTCTAGGAAACTGATATATTGGAAACGCACGTGCAGTTTCAGCATTTGAGGGGGCAATCTGCCTTCTGGGCTGAATCACTATTTCCGCTTGCCGGAGAAAAGTGCCGGCTTGATGAGTCAACGTTGCATCAAGAAGTTGGTCGATAACCAGTTGTCCAATACAAGATGCGCATTTGCCACATGGAACTGGATCACGGTCATCTAAGGCGCGGCGTAGGAAACTCATTTTACAACCGGTATCAGCGAGATACGCTTGAACCTCGTGCCACTCTTGAACACGTTGTCTAGTCAGGTGATTGATGCGGGCATGATTCATTTGGTAGTGAACTGGCGTTCTGACCCATAGGCTCCCTTCCTTAATCACGGGAGCGGGATTTTCTACGCTCAGCAACTTGAGCACTTTTTCAATCTGGGCGTGGCGCAGATTGGTTTGCTCTTCAATACCACGAAGAGACAATCCTTCAGTGTTTTCGAGCACTTGCAAGATCTCATCAACTTGCCCCTCTGACGGAAATGCAGATTCTCGGAAGAATTCGTGAATTTCCTGATCCTCCACGCCAGACATCAAGACACCCACGGCATGTTTGATGCCACGCCCGGCACGTCCAACCTGTTGGTAGTACGCGACGATAGAACCAGGAGCCTGATAGTGAATCACAAAGCTTAAATCTGGCTTATCATAGCCCATACCCAAGGCGGTTGTTGCCACCAGAACTTTCAGCTTGTTATTTAGCAACAGTTCTTCTAGGTGCTGGCGGTACAGGTCGCTGTTTTCAAAGTCGACGTCCTCAACATTACCATGGTAAGCCTTGGCATCGATGCCGTTGGCAAGCAACCACTGTGCCACTTGCTCAGCGTCACGTACCGTCAAAGTATAGACGATTCCTGTACCTGATAAGCCAGGAATTACTTGGGCTAACCAAGCCAGACGGGAAGCCTGATCTGGTAATTCCATGGTTTGCAGAGCTAGGCTCTCACGGTTCAGTGGGCCACGTTGAATAAGGATGTTGCCCAGCTGGTTTTGTATATCTTCTACTACACGGTTGTTTGCCGTTGCCGTAGTGCCCAGAACCGGCGTATTTGATGGTAATTGGCGCAGAATATTAACAATTCGACGATAGTCCGGGCGGAAGTCATGACCCCAGTCAGAGATACAATGAGCTTCGTCGATCACCATCAAGCCGATGTGATCCGCTATCGGCTGTAGCACTGTTTCAATAAAGGTATCGTTAGCTAAACGCTCGGGAGAGATAAGTAAGCAGTCAATTTGATTCTTGAGAATTTGCTGGGTAATTTTCGACCAATCGTTTTGATTCGTGGAATTCATGGTAGTGGCCACAATGTCTAAGCGTAGAGCCGAGTCAATCTGGTTGCGCATAAGGGCTAGGAGCGGTGACACAATAATGGTCGGCCCCAGGCCCCGATCGCGGAAGATTTTAGTGCTGATAAAGTAAACCGAGCTTTTTCCCCAACCGGTGCGTTGCACCACCAACAATTTCCGTCGCTGATTAACCAGGGCATCGATGGCTTCCCACTGGCCATCTCGAAATTCTGCATTGGAATCGGCCAGGGCAGTTTGTAGTAGTTTTTGGGCCTTGGCACGGTTCATTGACGCTCCTTGATTTACTCGTTGAGGACGACGCTCATTACTTTAGAAAGTAGCAGATTACTGGGCTGAGCGAGTTCGTTGCAACAACTACATAGATTGCTAATTTGTTCCTGGGCCAGCTAAACTTTCTTTGTAAACTTCCCTTTCGTGATGGAGCTGCAAAGCAAAACCTCAAAGTTGCGAATTTGAGTTTTTTGGATAGGTATGACCCTTCCTAAGGCCATGTTCAGCCGTTCGTGTTGTAAAACGTCAGAGCTAAAATGTGTTGGCTTATCTGGCATGTTTGATCGAGTAGAACTGCTGCGGGTCCAGTCGCTGATGTCTTACTTTGCAATTGTAACGCTCAACATCGGTGTTCTGAAGCGGATTTCGCTGACCTGCACAACCCGTGTGAAGTCGACCGGTCAGATGTCGTTGGTTGGCCTGGGTTCACATGGCACGTCTGTCTTCGCAGATCTGGGGCGCCGCTTCCTCATTGACGCATAGATTCTGATTCGCTCAGTTCTCTCGGATAACCATGCTTGTGAGCACCTTCACATACTTGGGGGTCATTATTGTACACGGTCATTTTCGATGAGTTAACTTCGGTAGAAGGCATAAATGTTTCGATAAGTGCGTATCTATTGAGGCGTTTTGTCGCGGTTTTGGCTTGGTCCTGATTCCCTACAACGTGCAACTGCTTGCCAAAGGCCCCATTCGAGAGAATTGCGCATTGGGGCTTGCAATGATGAATGAGTAAGTGATGGACTTTGTTATTGGAAGCAGAACCGGACTCGCGTAGTGAATCGAAATGAAATCCACATAGGCATCGACGTCGCGTTCGCGAAAAACAAGATACTGCCGGTCTGTGCGGTAAAGGCGTCCTCCGGAAAATTGGTCCCGCTTCGTGTTGCCAACATTAACCTGCCTGACCTACCTCGTGGGCGAGGTAACGTGGCGACGCTGGACGAAACAGTTGTCGCAGAATTTGCGCAGGGAGTTCGTCGATGGTTGAGGGAATTGGAAAGACAGCTCAATGCGCCGATTGGTGTCATCGCAATTGATGCCCCAGCCTCATATTCCCTGGGCGGGCGTCGCAAGTGTGAACAAGCAATGGACGCTCGAGGTATAAGTTGCTTCGCCACGCCTACTCGAGAGAAGTTTGAGGAGATCCGGGAGAAGGTACGAGTACATCTCGAAGATGGCGGGGCAGAAAGCAGGTTACCCCATGCAAATCAGTTGTGGATGCTGGTCGGCTTCGCGCTTTTTGAAGAGCTTGGGAAAGACTACCGATGCATGGAAGTGTTTCCGCAGGCAATCGCCAGAACGTTGGGTGCATCAGACATACACAAGTTCAAGAAGGCCGGGGTTGATGCTCAACTAGCGGCAATAGCCAGCAGGACTGGCTGGCAGCCTGATGCGCTGCGATCGGAACTGCGGCATTGTGTTACCGCCCCGCTACATGACCAGGTCGATGCATACATGTGTGCGTGGGTTGCCAGTCTGTATCCGGATGGATTGGAAGCATGTGGGGAGCCGCCGCACGATGCGATATGGATTCCGCGGTTGGAAGGTGTGGCCATTCAACCCGCCGTCGAGTCGCAGGGTGCTGAAGCAGCGGCGGATGAGTTGGCTTTTCCAGTTGTTGAAGTCCCTGTGCCAGACGTCACTGCAGATTGCCAATGTTGTCGCAGTGGCACTCCTAAATTGGGGCCACGAATGTGTCCAGCTTGCGGTCATCAGTTCAGGGGCGGGAATTGGGGCGGCATTGATGCGCACTGGCGCGCCCGCCATGAGGATCTGATGCCTTACGAAGTATTCTGGCAGAGTCTTTGTCCACAGCATCGTGGTTAGAGCTGTAGGGCGGGTTCTCTGAATACGCCACCCAGTTCGCGTTCACGATGCCACTTGATGTATTCACGGCTCACCGGTTCGTAGCCCGGTAGAGGTTCTGTAATCGGCTTGCCGTGCATTGATCGAAGGCGCGTGGTTGCTGAATCCGATCCGGTGAACTCGGCTGAAACGATAATTCGACGATCGTCGGTCAGGCTCCAGGCGCCCGCGTCCAGCAGCTTGTGAAGCGTTGGTTCCAGCGCGATTCCGTTATCCACAGTGTCCGGGCCCTGGTAGGCATGCCACTGGACGTGTGCGGCCTCGCAACCGAAATAGCTGCCGCCAAGTGCCGCGCGAAATCCGGTAACGGCGCAGCGATGTTCGTAGGCCCGCAGCACATTCCGCCGGAATTCGGGATCACGTTTTTGTGGTCCGGCGTAGGATGGGGGCGAAACGTAGTTGATTGCGTCCGGTAGCACCACGCCTGTGGCATCAAGTATTTCATCGTGAAGCGAGTCCGGGAAATGCGCGGTTAGCAGGTGCGCCACAACCTGTGCGAGCAGTGCCGGATTTGTCGTTAGCGTGGTTGCAACTGCTGCCGGCAGATGGCCGGTTGTCTGACGCAGCCCCGCCGTCCGCGGAAACCCGCCCTTTTGCAGCGGCAAATTGGTCGCGTTGTCCAGTTCCCAGAGTGCGTCCGATTGCAAATGCCAGTAGGGCAGCTCTGGTTGGTGCCGCGCGGCTACTGGCGGCGCGTAGGCATCAAGCAGCGGTCGCAGGTTTTCGACAACTTCTGCGAACGGAATGTCGAATTTGCCCTGCTGGAGCCGGCCCAGGGCGAAAAGCAAAAGGAGGGGCTTGTGGGGTGCACGTCTTTCACCGCTGCGGTATACCGAGAGATTGTCGATACGCCGGAGAAGCTCTTCCGCTTTCATTTGAATGTCGACACGTCGATGAAAACGTCATGGACACGATCGCTGAGCGGGTGTGGCTTGTCCAGGCCCAGCGTTTGTTTGGCCAGCTTCAGTGCAGGTTCCCATTCAGGCTGCGTCCCAGGCCCATTTACATCACTTGCGTTGGTAAAGTAGATGAACACCAGGCGCGCGTTTATGCCGTTTAGTGCGTGCAACAGGTACAGATGAGCCATCCGGTTGGCGAACTGATAATACTTGCTGAGCCAGGTGGTCTGTGCCGGTACACCCAGGTACGCCTTGGCCTCTTCCATGCTCGCAGAAATGAGAGCACGAGAGGCTGTGCCTGCCGCTGTGCCAGGGGATGATACCTCAGGGATATTGGCCTTGGCTTCGACGAGCAGAATCTCGCCCTTGGATGTGCGTGCCAGGCCATCCCATTGCGGTCCGCGTTTTGGCCAGAAATTCGCCAGCGGGCGTTCATCCAGTCGGATGCCTAGCAAGTCCAGAAATGCCTGGTCGCGATACTCGGCAAACTCATCCGATTCGAGTGGGGAAACCCACTCAATATGGTTTGTCGGCTCAAGACTGCAGGTTTCCATGATTGCCTCGTTCAACATCGCTGTGTGCTGATTAACGGCAACCCTGAGCCACTTGAGGCTGCCCCTGGCTTCGGATGGGTCGCGGGAGTCTACAATGCGCACGGTTCTCTCCAGGCGTTTTGCATTCACTTTACGGGTAATGCGAGCGCCATGCCAACGAAAAGGCGTCGTCATGGGAATGCCTGAATCAGGCTGCCGGTGTGTAGTGTCCAGCAAGTTCTTCAGCAATAGTCGTGAACTCCTCTCGTAACCCCTTCGGCCCCACCACCTCCACCTGCCCCCCAAACCCCAACAGCCACCAGCGTAATTGCCAGGTGGAAAGCACGGTGGCGCGCAGCTCAACACGGCCGTCGTTGAGTTCCTTCAGCCGCTGGTCTTCAGAGAGCGGTGTTTCCCTCAGGTGCTGAACGGCGTAGGGGTCAAAGCGGGCGACCAGCTTGATGTGTTTTGCGCCCGGGTCAGCGTATTCGGCGACGCCCGTGGCCAGGTGTGCGTCCATTGAGAAGTTGTTGGGTTCGCGCGCGGGTTCGTTGATCGGCGTAATCTCGACAAAACGATGCAGGGCGTAGTGCCGTACATCGTCGTAGTCCCAGACGCAGGCAACCAGGTAAACCACGCTGTTGCGAAAGATCAGGCCAAGCGGGTGGAAGAGGTACTCGGCCTCGTCACCATCGCGGCGCCGGTAGCGGCCGCGGAATTGTTTGCGCCTGAGCAGGGCGGTCTGAATCTGCGAAAGAATGTCCGGCTCAACTGGCGCGGGCAGCAGTGGCTGGGTGCGCGGGATAATGCGTACGCGATCGCTCCACTCGTTGAAGCCGGTTTCGTCGATGTTATTCAGTACCTGTCGCGCGCGGCTGAAGTAGGGTTTCAGTTCTGCCAGCACGGTGGCCGGGATCATGTCTTTCAGAAAGCGCTCGGCGAGTTGAAAGGTAAGCGCCAGGGGAGCGTCCATCCGGGGGAGTTCCAACAGCTCACTCTCGCGGCGCCAGGACCAGCCGGGGATGTCCTTGTCGCCATCGTTGATGAGGTCCGGGAATATCTGGGCCAGTTGCGCCAGGTCCCGTTGAACGCTGCGCTGGGAAACCTTGAAGCCAGCGGCTTTGAGCTGCCTGGTCAGTTCGCGTGTCCCGGTCTTCGCTGGCAACCTGGGAACCAGGCGCAGCAGTTGCCATTGTCGTTGAAGTGTCATTGCCATAGTTTTCTCTCAAACATCGCGACAGAATACGTCGCGATGGTGCGTTTAATGCCCCATAAATGTTCGCGGCCTAACTATAATGGAAGCTGTTCTGGCATGGCAATTGAGGGTGGAAATGATGAGAGGCGGTCGCAGAAAAAGATTGCGGGTGCACGAGAGTACGCGGTTCGAGTCTTCAGCGGTTGCGCGCACCTGGGCATTGCGCCTGGTGCTCGACATGGGTGGTTGGCGGCAGGTGGATGACCTCAACATGATTGAGTGCCTGTTGGGTGATGTCGCTGAAACGGTTGAAGAATACTGGGGGGAAGACGAGCCCACAGACGCGCGTGCCTGTCGGCAGATTCTGCAGTCGCTGCGCCCGGAGCCGGCCCTGTGGGAGGACGAACAGGGTGTGCTGAAAGAAAACCTGGCGGCGCTGGCGGCATGTATTGGGCTTAACCCCGTTGAAGAACGTCTGCTCGGGTTTGCGACGCTGGTGACGGTGGACCGTGCGCTGCAAATGGCGGCGGCGTTGCGGGATGATCTTTCGCTGGAGCAGGTTTACTGGCTGCTGGGGGACCTGCTGGAGATTGGGCAACCGGAACTGCGGCAGAGCCTCTCCAGTGCCGGGCTGCTGCATCGCGCGGGTTTGCTGCGGGTTGACCGGTCGGGTCCCTGCGAGCTGGCAACCAAACTGATGCTGATGGACGGCCTGGCAGAAAACCTCCTGGTGACCCATTGCGACGTCTATGAACTCATGGCGGCCTACGTGTGTCGCGCGACGCCAGGGAGTTTGCGGTCAGCAGACTTTGCGCATATCAGGGATGACTTTGCGTTGCTACAGCGCTATCTGGGTGCCTGCCTGGACCAGGCGTGCAAAGGTGTCAACCTGCTGTTGTACGGCCCACCCGGTACCGGCAAAACCGAGCTGGCAAAACTGCTGGCTGCGGAAACCCGGGCTGACCTGTTTACGGTGAGTCTCGAGACAGACGAGGGTGATGCCATCAACGGCGGGCGGCGTTTCCGGGCCTACCAGCTTGGGCAACATTTTCTTTCCGGGCACAAGCGGGCCGTGATCCTGTTCGATGAAATTGAAGATGTGTTCAGCACCGAAGAAGCCCTTGGGCCGGGCCCGCGATACAACATGGGCAAAGGCTGGGTGAACCGCCTGCTGGAAGAAAACGCCGTGCCAGCCCTGTGGATTACCAACAATGTTGAGCAGATTGATCCGGCCTACCTGCGCCGTTTTGATGCGGTGCTCAACCTCGATACGCCGCCGCACGAGGCGCGGTTGCGCATGTTGCAGGAAGGGCTGCACGCTTTGCCGGTGTCCGAGGGCTGGATTAGTCACGCGGCGGAAAACACGCACCTGGCGCCGGCGTTGATTGCGCGGGCAGCCAAGGTAGTCCACACGGCGCAGCGTGATGCTGCGCCAGAAGAGGATCTGGCGCGACTGCTGAATGGCACCCTGAAGTCCATGCAGCAGGATGTGGCGCCCATTGCCGCGCGCCCGCCACCTGACCTGGCCTACCGGCTTGCGTATGTTAACGCCAGCCAGGACCTGGAGGAGATTGTGAATGCCCTGGCAGTGTCGCAGATGGGCGGCCGCTTCTGTTTGTATGGTTACCCGGGTACAGGCAAAACCGGTTTTGCCCGCTACCTGGCGCGCCGGCTGGAAAAGCCGCTGATTGTGCAGCGTGCATCCGACCTGCTGGACATGTGGGTGGGCGCCACCGAGCAAAACCTGGCGCGCATGTTTGAGCGCGCAACACGGGAGCGCAGCGTGTTGCTGCTGGACGAGGCGGACTCTTTCCTGCAGGACAGGCGCAGTGTCCAGCAGTCCTGGGAAGTGACGCAGGTGAACGAACTGCTCACCCAGATGGAGTCTTTTGGTGGCATCTTCATCTGTTCAACCAACCTGTTTGCCACGCTGGACCAGGCGTCGCTGCGGCGCTTCGACTTCAAGATACAGTTCGATTATCTGGCGAGCGCACAGGTGCTGGCAATGTTTGAGGCGGCGCTGGGCAAAGTCGATTGGCAAGATCCAGCATTTCAATCCGTTCGCGGGTCATTGCTCAGGCAGGACAGGCTCACGCCGGGTGATTTCGCAACCGTGCTGCGGCGTTTGCGGTTGCTCGGGCGCGAGCTAACGCCAGAGTTGCTGCTGGCAGGGCTGATTGAGGAAGCGAGCTTCAAGGAAGACGATGGCAGGCGGCGGGTGGGTTTTTTGACGTAGCTGCAACGCAGCTATCCACCAACGGGAACACCCAGGTCGGGATTCCGGCGAGCTTGTGCGGGAGGAATCGGGTTGGTCAATTGTGATCAGTGGCTCGGTGTAGTCGTCAAAGCAGGAACTGGTATCGCCTGTGGCAAATGTCCTACAGCTTGAGGAGCGTTTGTCTCACTGACCCGCCCGTTCTATCGCGATATTGTCATGCTTCGAATCGGAACAACAATGGAGAAGACCGATGAATGCATCAATTACAGATTTGTCAAATCCCTGCGGAGTCAGAGAACTGACGGAAGAAGAAATTGCGATGGTCGGCGGGGGCAGCGTGACAGGGGACATTGCAGCCACTGTTCTGGGTGGATTCGCCGGGACATCCAGTTCAGCAATTGCTGGCATAACAGCTGGTGCTTTCCACGGTGCGCGAGCAGGCGCTATGGTTGGCGGTGCCGTTGGCCTTGCAGTGGGCACTGCAGTAGGCGTTGGATTCGCGCTTGCGAATAGCGATGAAGCTGACAGCTAACTGGGGTAACATTTGGTCAGTATCTCCAATGGGGCGCTAAGTCGAGGGCTTAAGATGAGTGACGATCTTCCTGTTTATCCAAAGACCCAGTTGATTGTCGTTTTGGTGGTTACCCACGGCATGGCCCTGGCTGCCATAGTGAGAAGCTGGGACGAACTGGTGGTCGGCGAGATGGTCGCGATTCTGTTGGTGGCAACTACGTTTTCGTTGATTGCATTTGGATTCACCTACTGGTTAAGGAAAAAGAGTTTGCGGATCCGGGAACAGCGCCGGGACTGAACCAGTGGGGTTGGCCAATTGCGGCGAGTTCCGCAATCAGACAGAAGAAAGATCATCGACTCGAGTTGTGGGAGGCATCTGAAGCTAGCTGGACAGGCACGGATACCGGGATTCAATGGCATGAATGCTCTGCAGGTTGCCAGTGAGTCTGCTGCATAACTGATCGATACTCGTCGTGGGATACAGGCCCGACTTTGACATGAGCACATGGTTTACTGATCTGACAGGCTTTACTGAAGAATCCCCAGACCAGGTGCGTGACAATATTCGCATTGAGGGCGATGTGATGACCTCGCTGCCGAATGGCCGGGTGATGGCTCATGGGCTGCTGGAGATGCCGTCGCTGGCGGAACTGAGGCAACGGGTGGCTGAACTGCCGGGTTCTGGTGGCGGCATCACGGTGCGGGAGATGGTTGGTGATGTGCAGGCGCTGCATTGTGATGCAGGGAATGCCGACGCGCTGTTCCAGGTGGCGTCGCAATTCAATCTGCTGGAAATGGTGTCACAGGACACGACGCCGGAAGAGGGGATTGCTATCTACCAGTTTGACCGGACCCAGGGCCCGGCCTGTGCCATTGCCGCAGGTGCCGGCACCATCTACCGCAATTATTTTGTGCCACTGGACGGGCAGGTTGGGCAATCGGAATCCAATCAGGTAAATTGCCTGGCCGATATCGGCAAATCGCTTGGGAATGAAGGTAATCAACTGTGGCAGATGCGCAATGGATATGCGCTGCCCACGGCAGACGGACTGGCGCTGATTGCAGATCGGCTTGCAGGCATGAGCGAGGATGGGATTGATGACCTTCGTTGCCAGTTGCGTGTGGGTGTGCAGTGGAACACCGAGGTGACGCTCATGAATGCCGGGCACAAGGTAACGCAGGTGTATTGCTCGGCGTTGCCGGTTGCCTACACCGGGTTTCCCGCTGAGCACTGGCGGGCGTTCGCTTGCCTGGTGCTGGAGGCCGCTTACGAGGCCACAATTTGTGCTGGCATATTGAATGCGGCGAACACGGGGAACAATCAGGTGTTCCTCACAATGCTGGGTGGCGGTGCCTTTGGTAACAGAATCGAGTGGATCGCCGATGCTATGGCAAGCGTTATCGAGCGATATCGGCAATGGGCTCTGGATATTGTTATCGTGAGCTTTCGTGGGCCTAACGAAAGCCTTGCAGGGCGTTTGTCTTAGTCAACCTTGTCGAGACTCGTCGCTTCGATATCAAGATGATGTTCGTTCGATATTCTCGTGCTGAGTCAGTCTCCCATTATTCTGACGTACAAAGCTGCTGCGCAAAAAAATGCTGCGAGGACCATCATGCCGACGCCCTGGAACTGATATGGAGGCTCAACCATCTCTGCGACTCTCGACTTTACACTGAAGGTATTTGTATAGAGTGCAGCGACTGAACAGACCCCAGCCGCGTGGCTAAGGCTATAGGATAGGCGACTTGGCTCGACGAATAACAGGAAATAGAGGCTATATGTGATAGAAGCGAGGCAGGCCAATTTCAGGGCAGCCAGTTTCCACCGCTCTTTCTTGCTCATAAAGGTGAATTCATAATCGGTTTTAGCCAAATCGGAATACCTCGCTCTACTCGCTGACAGACAAAATACTAGCATGAACCGTCAGCTATCCTTGAAAGTAAGAAAGGCGGCTTTGCCTGTAGACATGCCGAATGTCTTCTCGACCTGGTTGTTAATTGTCTCGCCGATTCGAGTTCCAACTTCGTAGGAAAGTATCACCATAGGAATCGCTGCGGGGAAACTGCCCGGAAAGTTTGGTCCTGGAATATAACCGTTCATGAACGGTATTGGTGTGCCTTGCAAAGCGCCGCTGACCGCCATTATCTCGTCTGAAGAAAGCTCTCGCATGTTGCTACCCTTGTGGTTGATTGAACTCAGATCCTACTGGCATAGCGGGTTGGCGGCTGTAAGACATTCGCCATAGTTGGTGTAGGTAGTTTTCTATGGCTGCGCGCGAAATCTGGCATTAAACGCCCTTATCACCTCAAGTAACCCATCATCAAGTCGGGCCAGCGCCTGCTGCTCGATGTCTTCTGGCACCCCCCAGAACGCTTCTGCAATACCCCCGGCAATACACGCCATGGTATCGGCGTCACCGCCCAGCGAGATCGCATTGCGAATGGTGTCCTCGTAATCTTCGCCTTCCAGGAAAGCGATGATCGACTCGGGTACCGAGCCCTGGCAGGAGACGTCAAACGTGTAGCCTGGTTGAATGTCGTCCAGGCGTCGATTCAGGTCATAACCGAATTGCGACTCAACGTATGACTTGATGCCGGGCTTGCCTGTGCCGGTGCGTGCCAGGAAGATGGCGGCGGCTGTGGCTTGGGCACCGCGAATGCCTTCCTCGTGAATGTGCGTGATCGCGGCCGAACGCTCGGCCTCGCGCAGCACTTCTTCCAGGGTATCCATCGCAAAGCCAATGGCGCCGACGCGCATGGCTGAGCCGTTGCCCCAGCTGTTATAGGGTTCCCGCTCGCGCAGCGCGGCCCAGCGGAAGAAAGTCTCGCCGTAACCTGCGGTCGGGTATCTGTCGAAGTAGTCGTGGATGGTACTGATCAACTCCTTGCCGGCTATCAGCGCATCAGCGACAGCGAACCGGTAACAGGCGGGTTTACCTGACTTTGCTGGGTGGTGGCGCTTTTGGCAACAAACTAGAATGGATTAGTGCTGCCATGTTGAGAGCTGTTGAGCGATTCCGGTTGGGGAATCTGGATGTTGTTGTCGTGAGGTATCGTCATGACGACGATGACCTGCTGGGGCGATTGGGTTTTTAAACCTGCCTCCGACCTGAATCACTTGATTACCTTGATCGGAGGCTAGTAGTCGAAGCTCAGTTTCCTGTCAGAAGCACATAGAAGGCCGCGACGCTAAAAGCTGCTCCCACGACAATCATGCCGCCCCCCTGGAATCGATAGGGCGGTTCGACCATCTCAGAGACTCTTGATTTTACACTGAAGCAATTGGCATAAAGCGCTGCGGCAGCGCAGACCCCGGCTGCGTGGCTAAGGCTATAGGAGAGGCGGCTCGGCTCAACAAAAATCAAGAAGTAGAGGCCGTCAGCCATAAATGCGAGGCAGGCCAGTTTTAAAGCCGCTAGTTTCCAACTCTCCTTCTTGCTCATGAAAGTGAATTCATATTCTGTTTTAGCCAAGCTGGTATGCCTCAATCTAGTTGATCGTCAAAATGCTATCACGAACCGTCAGCTATCCTTGAACGTCAAAAAGGCGGCCTCCCCAGTGGACATCCCAAAGGTTGCCTCGACCTGATCGTTGATTTTGGCTCCTATTCCAGCGCCAATCTCGTAAGAAAGCATCACCATTGGAATCGCGGCCGGAAAGCCGCCTGGAAAGTTCGCGCCAGGAACGAATCCGTTCGTAAAGGGTATCGGGGTCCCCTGAAAAGCGCCGCTGACGGTCAGTATTTCTTCTGAAGAAAGCTCTCGCATGATCCTGCATCCTAGAGTGATTGAAGTCTAAGCTTACAGCTGCAGGGCGTCAGCGAATGTAGGACAATTGCCAATATCGGTGTAGGTAGTTGTACTTATAGATGTTTACCAAAATCGGCCTTAAAAGCCTGAACCACACCCAGTAATTCATCATCAAGCCTGGCCAGCGCCTGCCGCTCGATGTCTTCTGGCACCCCCCAGAACGCTTCTGCAATACCCCCGGCAATACACGCCATGGTATCGGCGTCTCCACCCAGCGAGATCGCGTTGCGAATGGTGTCCTCGTAATCTTCGCCTTCCAGGAAAGCGATGATCGACTCGGGTACCGAACCCTGGCAGGAGACGTCAAACGTGTAGCCTGGCCGGATGTCATCCAGGCGTCGATTCAGGTCATAACCGAATTGCGACTCAACGTAGGATTTGATGCCGGGTTTGTCTGTGCCGGTGCGTGCCAGGAAAATGGCGGCGGCTGTGGCCTGGGCACCGCGAATGCCTTCCTCGTGACTGTGGGTGATCGCGGCCGAACGCTCGGCCTCGCGCAGGACCTCGTCCATCGAATCCATCGCGAAGCCGATTGAACTGACGCGCATGGCTGAGCCGTTGCCCCAGCTATTGTAGGGTTCCCGCTCGCGCAGCGCGGCCCAGCGGAAGAAAGTCTCGCCGTAACCTGCGGTCGGGTATCTGTCGAAGTAGTCGTGGATGGTACTGATCAACTCCTTGCCGGCTATCAGTGCATCAGCGACAGCGATGGTTAAGACCGTGTCGTCGGTAAACTGGCATCGCGGGACGAACAGGGGAAAGTGTTTTGACTTGGTGCCGGCGTGTTCGTGGACTGACCCGATGATGTCACCTGCAATTGCGCCAATCATGTTGGTGTCTCCTCTTTCTGGCTGGTCTCGATCCCCTGCGGGCCCTCACCCGGACTCTCATACGGGCTCCCATTCGCACTTTCATTCGCACGCTCCACCGCTGCCTGCCGGACGAGGTCTACCAGCAGTTCCTCTGCGATAGTGAGCGCAATCCTGCGGTGATCGCCGAATCCGAATAGGTCTTCCATCCGGTAGCGGGCACGTGTCTTCCAGGTCATCAGGTCACCCGCCCGAATGTGCTGTTCGGTGATCTCAGCGAACAGCGACTGTTGGCGCGGATCCTGCTCGAGTTCGCCCACTATCTCCCATAACTGCTCCTTTGTCAGGCCGGCAACGTGAAAGGGACCGGTTTCCCTGCGATGGAACTTTCTGAACCACTGACGGTAGACGTCCACCGTTGAGGAGTATTGAGCCGAACTATAGGAAGACTCGATGAACTCTGTTTGAACCCGGGCGCATACATAACGGTAGGCCTCGGCAGACTCACGGTAGGTTTGCGCGGCTGCCTCGAACTTGCCGGCTGCGAACTGTGACTCGGCCTGGTCCATTAACGCGAACAGTTCTTTCCTTCTGTAATCTGTCGCGGATTTTGCTGGTTTCAGGTATCGCTCATAGTACGGATTGTCTGTCATCAGGTCGGCCTCCTCGAATGGGCGGCGCATCATATCGGCAAAAATTGGGTTGTCAACCATGCAGATTGATTTTGTTAGATGGGCTGGCTTCAAGTCGGGTGTTGAGTATGTTTACGGAGTTGGGTTTGTATTTCGGGAGTTGATTGCGGCAGGGTTAAGGCGTCAGGCGGCTGATGCTATGTATTGAGAGCAATCTGCTTCGCCCCAAACCGGTTGTAGTCATTGGGATTACACGTCAGCACAATAATCTGCAGGCCACGTGAAGCCGCAAGGTCCAGCATGCGCTGCAGGTCGTGGGTGCGCTTTGGGTCAGCGTTGGTGAACGCATCGTCGAATACCAGCGGCAGGCAACCGTCAAAGTTTGCTGCCAGTATCTCGGCAATGGCCAGTCGCAGGGCTGCCGCGACCTGCTCTCGTGTGCCGCCGCTCAACACGCCAAAGTTGAAGGCGGTGGCAGCCAGGTTCTCGCGATAGAGTTCCAGTGCGTCAAACTGGGTGCCGTCGAAGCGCAGGTTGAGTCTGGTATCCGGGCCCAGGATGGTTTTCAGGTAGTCGGTGGCTTTCTCTGCCAGCGGGCGCGTGAACTGGTCAGCGAGCGCCTGCTGCTTTTCCGTGAACAGCGTGTGCAGTCGACGAATGGCGCTTGCGTACTGGTCAGCGTGCTGGAAACGTTGCTCGGCTGCGTCTGCCGCGGCGCGGGCAGTGGCGACGTCTGCTTCGGCATCGCTGGTGCCGTCGTTTCTAAGCTCGCCAATGGCCTGTTGCAGCGTATTGTTTGCGTTCTGTCGCTGCTCTGTCTGCATGTTGATCGAACGCTTGATGCGGGCTTCGTCCTGTTCCAGCAACTCTGGTTGCAGTTCTTCTAGTGCTTTCTCGGTCTCTGCTGAAAGCGCGGCCTGTTGGTCCACCAAGGCCTGTTGTGTCGCAAGCTTTGCTGCGCGAGCCTGGTCATCACCATGCTGGTCAAGCAGGAACTGAACGCGGTTTGTTGCCTCGTTGTGCGCTTGCCGCGCGGTTGCGGCCTGTTCGTTGGCCGCGCTCAGCGCCAGCTCAGCACGCTGTAAAGCAGCGTCAGCCTGCTCCCGTGCCTGATGGGTCGACTGTTCTTTTGCCACTGCATCAGCCTCGGCTTGTTCCGCTTGCGCCAGCACTGCCTGGGCCGCGTCAAGCGATTCTGCCGGCTGAAAATCCGGATGTGCTGCGTTGAGGTTATCGAGGCGGGTACGAATGGTGACCAGGTCTTCTTCAGCCCGGGCGATGTCCTCGTCCAGCGTATCTCCACCCTCCTGGACAAGGCGCTCGGACTGGCGGGTAAGCGTTTCGCCCAGGGATTCTCGTTTGTGCAGGGCGTTTGTGGCTTCGGCCAGATCCTTGACGCCGATCTCGGCGAGTAAGGCAGATTGCTTGCGTTCGGCTGCGGCCAGTTGTTCACGAGAGGTGTTGAGGTCATCACCGCCACCGGGCTGAATCTGCAGGCGTACGCCAGCGCCAATGTGGAGCTGGGCCGTGTCGGTGAAAGTCTGCTCGTCTCCGCCCGTGAGCGACTGTCCATCCAGCGTAATGGCCTGGTCCGCTGCCAGCACGGTGATCTTTGCGGCAATGGCGTTAACGGTGGCGGTGGCTTGCACAATCTCCAGCGCCAGGCTGTTCAGGGTCTTGAGTTGTGAGTCGCTCACAAGTGGCAGTTTGGCAATTGCCTGCCTTGTGTCAGTGATCTCGGCCTTGAGGGTGTTCACCAGGGATTGTCGAGCTTGTAGTGTTGTGTGTTTGAGTTCGGCCTGCCGCAGGTCCCGGGCGAGCGTTGCAAGTTGGACGCGCGTGCGCGCTGCCTGGGCGTTGGAGTTGGCTTCTCGCGAGCGATCGCCTGTCAGTTGACGTTCGGTCCTGGCGGTGCTGAGGGTTTCATCAGCGGCCTTGATCTGGTCGTCCAGCGGTAGCAGGGTCTGCTCTGTTTCAGCGGCTTTTTTCCTTGCGCTTTCTATGTCTGCCTGGGCTTTCAGGTATTGTTCGAGCAACTGGGTCGCCTGGAGGGCGCTATGCTGTTGCTCTTTGAGCTGGCCTTTGAGTTCGTCCACCTTCTTTCGGCGTTCGATGACCGCGGTTTGTTCCGCAGCCAGGTCCTTCAGGTTTACCTCGGCTTCTGTGATGGCATCCGTGGCGGCAGCATGTGCGGCAATAGCCTGCTCGCGGCTCGCCAGTTTGGCTTCCACTGCCTGCAATCTTTCTCTGGCGGCATCCAGCGCTGCCGTAGCCTTGCCAAGCTCTGAATTTACCTTGGGCTTGTTGGCGCTGGTAAAAATCTCATCCACCTGTTTGGCGATGGCAGCGGCAACGCGTGCGTCTTTTTCTGACTGTTGCAGTACCGCGCCGCCTGTTTCCTGGAAGCGCGCCACCAGGTCGCTTCGATGTGTGTTGGCAAATCCTGTGGGGTCAGTACCGGATGCGCCCTGGTTGACGAATATGTGATCCCAGGTGGTGTTTGAGTTGGTACTGTCGAGTTTGAGAAGCTGTTCGAGTTTCTCCTCGGCTTTCTCATCGCCCAGCGTGCTACCACCCACTTCGGTCAGCGTGGCGTTACCATTTGGGCGCTTAAATTCTTTGGTTAGTTGGTACTGTTTTCCACCCGCTTCAAAAAGTAGGGTTATCTGAGGTGTGCCGAGATGAATCTCAGATTTCATCGCTTGTTGTGCTTTTCGGAAACCTTTCGCTTTCTCAAATAGCACATTCTGAATCGCTTCCATCAAGGTGCTCTTGCCGGATTCGTTGGGGCCGGCGATCACGTTGCGGGATGCATCGAACGCGATGTGCAGTTCCTTGTGGACGCGGTAATTCCGAACGGTGGCCTCAATCAGTCGCATGGGTCAGGTCACCAGCCGGTGAAGTTCACGCAGTGCCTGTTGCGCAATAGCGGCCTCGTCAGCGTCGCTGGTTGAGCGCTCATCCATCAGGGTGCTTGCTACCTGTGAAATCAGTGGGTCTGCACTGCGTTTGGTGAGTGCCTCTATCTCCTCATCAGTGGGCGCGAAGGTGGTCTCGTCGGTCAGTTTCAGGCGGATGAGCCGGTTGCGCCAGATCTCGAGCAATTCGTCCAGTTCATCGCGCGCGGCGAAACTGAGTGCGCCGGTGAGGCTCATACGCACCAGGTCCTCGTCTACGCGGTTGCCCACCAGGCTGTCCATCTGCGCTTTGAGGGTGCCAAGGTCTGCGTCGCTGTAAAAGTGAGTCTCGATAGCGTGCCAATTGGTCTGGCCGGTTCTCTGGCTCTCTACGTTGGGTGCTTCTCCCCTGGTTGCGGTAACGATCAACGCGTTACCCGCGGCGTAGTCGTCGCCTTTGGCGAATCGATCCTGCTCCAGTGCGCCTGCATACCATGCCTTGTCGCTGATGGCCTTGGTGCCGTGCCAGTCGCCGAGCGCAATGTAGTCGATCTCGCCCATGGGTAGCCGGTCAAGGTTCAGGCGATTGTTGGCGCCCCCTGTCAGGTCGTCTTCATCAACGTCTGGCTCGGTGACAAAACCGTGAACAGAGCCGTGGGCGATAACGAGGCGTGGCTTGTTGCCAAATTGAGCCCAGTCAAAATCCTGGTGCTGGAGCCAGGCGGCGGGATCATCACTGTCGTGGCGCCGGATGAGCGGGCAGGGCAACAGCACGCTGGTTGCCAGTTCCACGGGCTCAAATGTGGTGAGCAGGTGAAGATTGGGCGCCAGCGCGGCCTGTTCGCGCTGAAAGTATTCCTGATCCCAGATGCCGCCGACGCCGCCATGGTCATGATTGCCCGGAATCACGTAGACGGGCAGGGACAGGGCGCCTATGGCCGAAAGGGCTTTGGAAACGGTTGACCTGGGTACAGTGGAAGATTCAAACAGATCGCCGGCAACAATGATGAATTCTGCATCTCTGGCCCTAGCGAGTTCACCCAGGCGGCCAATGGCCCTGATGCGTTCATCCTGCAGCAGCGCACGTTTTGACGGGTCCTCAACGCGGGCGAAGGCCTTGCCTATTTGCCAGTCTGCGCTGTGGATGAATGTGACCATGGGCTCTCTGGCTGAGTTGGTTGGTGGTGTCGGCCTGGGTTTGGGCGCTTCACGTTATGACGAATACGAAGGGATGTTACATCCATTGCGCGGGTTTTGCCCAGCATCGTGAGTCCGGCGGGCTGGCGGCGGGTTTATGAGTGTGCGGTGTTAGGAAACACTCATCCAATCAAACAAAGAATGCGACCAGATAGAGCACAAATCCTATCAGCATGAATTCAATCCCATGTTGGATGTTCATCGGCGGAACAAAAAGCTCCTGAACCTCAACTTTGACCTGTAGAAGGTTGGCGTAAATCCAGAAGGAGGTAAACACGCTGGCAATCCCACTTATCTGGCTTCTGGGTGAGTCATCCGTGCCTGATACTAGGGAATAGAGTGAGAACGACAGAAGCACCAGTACGAATCCCTTAAGGCCGTACAAGACCACCTTTTGCCTGGGTGATTGATGTCGAAACTCGTAGTTGCCAGGCATATTCTGCGCCTCCCTATTTTCTTGATTCATTGTTAAGGGTTATTAAACGAAACACTTTTCGATTGAGCATTGAGTCATCAGTGACTCAATGCTCAATCTGGACCCTCAGGAATCCTGTTCAGTCCGATAGATTGCCTCACCCAGAGACATACCGCTGACCTCCATGTTGAATGCGTTGATTGCCTCTCCGATTCGTTCACCTGCAGTGAAGGCGCCTACTGCTGAAATGACTGCTGCAGCAACGGCGTTGCCGCCACATCTTCAGAATCAGTGATTCCTCAAAATAGTGATGCGCCGTGTTCGTTCATATCTGAGCCGCAGGTAGGCGGATGGTGCGGGTTACAAAAAGAACGCGATCGTGGAAATTACGATGCCTATCGCGAGAAACTCCAAGCCACCCCGAATATCAAACGGAGGAACAAAGAGTTCCGATATCTCTACCTTTACCTTCAGAAGGTTGGCGTAAATCCAGAACCCGATATAGATCGTGGCGACTGATTTAAGTTGGCTTCGAAGTGTGTCTTCCGTGGTTGAAATGAGCGTGTATATCGCGAACCCTTGAAGGATAAGCACGAGGCCCTTGACGGCCCGAAGAATAATTTTTTGTTTCATCGATTGATGTTGGAACTCGTAGACTTTCGTCATTTGGAACCCTCTTACTTTCCTTGTTTTGTTCCCGCGGGCTCAGACGCTGAGCATTTTCTGCCAAGAGAAGCTACCGGCCCATGCCTTTCCATGGGCCGGCAGGGACTTTGGGTCCACAGTTTATGAATCCATCTCCGTCCGGTAAATGGCTTCTCCCAAAGACATTCCACTTACTTGCAAATTGAAGTCGTTGATTGAATCTCCAATTGCCTCCCCTGCGTAGTAGGCGCCCGCTATCGAAAGCGCTGCTCCTGCAACGGGATTGCCGCCACTCACCTCTTCAATTTCCTCTTCTGTCAGATCTCTCATGGTGTTCTCCTTGTTGGTAAACGGGCATCGACCGACGCCCGTCTCTGATTAAACCCCCTGCGTAGCTCGCCTAGCGATAGCCGATCGCTGGGATACTGGTGAGTGATTTCCGCATCTGTGTAGGAGATTGCCTACAAATTGAGTCGGCTGCCAGTGGCGCTAGCGGTTTCCTGACCCTGATGGAGTAGGAACCCAGTGTTTTACGACTAATTGTCGTTAGTGTGACTTGCCACGAGCAATTCCGACTTCGCGAGACCGGTGATGCAGCATTTGCCGTCGTATGCGCTTAGCACTGCATTTCTAAAGAATTGTTGGCCCACTCGAACGCATCCCAGTCAGATTGTAGCCCCTCGCCCGTAAGCACTTGTTGTTTCTGCCGGCCGTTGACGCGAAAAACCCACTGACAGTAGATACGCCAGGGTAATGGCCGCAAGAGCGGTTAGCAAGATTAGGTGATGGCCCCTGTGAAGGTGCGTGGGCCAGAATCGACATGGGGCTTTCGTGGAAACGTACTATTCGCTCAACAGTACGTCGAGGTCGGCCCTGACCTCTTGGAGATTCTGCGGCGGCACCTTCTCATTCATTGTCTTGAGGAATGCGCAAAGCCCGGCCATGTACCGACTGACTCGAACGGTTCTACCTTTACTATGTAGTTCGAAGGCGTGGTAGTTCCCGGAGTAAGTTACTTTCTCCACATCACGCCAGTTCAGAGGGGCGGTGAACTTAGCAAACGGACTCACTTTGACGAATTCATTTTCGTCAAACTTTATTGATACGGTATAGATCTCTCTTACAGTGGCGTAGGCAGAATAGAGAAAAACCAACGCCACAACAAAAAAGAAAGTCGAGTCTTCGGCTGTTTGGAACGTTGATGTGAATATACCGAAAGCACAATAGGCAGAAATAAAAGCCCAAGCAATCGCAAAGAACTTGAGTGAAGGAGCGTATTCCAGAAGGAAGCAACCGTTGTCGGACTTCGGCTCCGCGCCTCTTGAAGCGAAGCCAAAGGTGTTCAGATAAGCAAGGACCAGGAGTACACCTAACACCCCGACTATGCCGCCTTTAACGATATCGCCGTCCATTGTCAGCTAGTTGGCTCAAGCTCACGTGCCGGATCAGAAGGTTCACGTGTCGCGCCCGCGACTGCCCCGCCAACCAGAATGCCCCTTGCTACCGAAATGACCTGCCTTGCGGCATTGCCAATTCCTGTCACCGCGGTTCCTCCAAGCGCACTGTAGCCGGATGTAACAGCCCCCAACGCTACTGCGGCAGCCGCGTCGCTCCAATTTAGATTGCCGCCAGAAATTAGGGTCGATCCTACATAGCTGGCACCACCAGCCACACCACCGCCTATAGGTCCTAACCCTCCAGCCACCAGGTCAACTTCAGCCTTTGTTAGTTCCCGCATTCCTTTCTCCTTGTTTGGTTTTCACGGATTCGAAGGGTCCTCCATTCAATGGGATCCGGCTGTAGGACAACGCTGTTCGTCTTTGTGAGACATCGGCTCTTACTCCACTGTAGCGCATGAAGAAAGCGAAAATCGTAAAGAATGCGCGCAAAGGAATACACATGTAGTCACGACGTCCTCGCCATAAAAGTCATGCCATGTATTGCGTTTGAAAGCAGGATCAAGACGCTGGTATTGAAAGCGATTGACGTCAGGTTTTGGTTGGGTGAACGGTATCTGGCGTTGTAGTTGCCTGGCAAAGCGGTTCCCTCCACTTTGATGTTCTCGACCGACGAATTGCACCCAACCAGGTTGGAACTCCCAACTTCGAGATTTTACAAAGACGACTACGTTTTTCGAGTCTTTTTTGGGCTGGCTAAAATCGCTTTGGAAAAAGGCGGAGTCGTTTTCATAGCGTAATGTTATTAGTCACGGCAGCGCAGTGCCGGTAGAATACTGTATATATAAACAGTATTCTGGTTAGTTCAATGAACCATCCATCTCCCGTTACTCACCGCTCCATCGACCAGTTGGAGGATGAAATCATCTCTTTGTCGCAGCGCATGAACGCACAGGAATTCGAGTTCCTGGTCCTGGTGCGCGAGTTCGATATCCGGCAGGGCTGGAGGGCCTATCACTTCAACAACTGTGCTGAGTGGCTCAACATGAAGTGCGGCATTACGCTGGCAACCGGGCGGGAAAAGGTGCGGGTGGCAACCGCACTGTATGACCTGCCGAAGTGTTCGAAAGCATTTGCCGAGGGGCGGTTGTCCTACTCCAAGGCCAGGGCGTTAACGCGCGTGGCTAATCCGCTGAATGAACAAGAGCTGCTCGATTACGCGCTGCCGCGAACGGCGTCGCAGGTGGAGGAATATTGCAGGCAACTGCGCAATGCTGACAGGCGCGCGTCAACGCCGGACGCGCAACGTGCTTATGCCTCGCGGTACCTGAGTTGCACGGACAATGGTGATGGCACGCTGTCGATTAATATCGAATTGCCGAAAGAAATGGCGGACCTGGTGATGAAAGCCATCGAAGTGGCTGCCGCGGATTGCCCACCACCCGTGCAAGCGGAGCACGATAATGCGTCCTTTTTTGCCCATCAGGCTGATGCGCTGGTGCGGGTGGCGCATGAATATCTTGCGGGCGGTGCGGGCAAGGTGCTGTCGACGGCTGATAACTACCAGGTGATGGTGCATGTTGATGAGCTGGCATTGCGGGACATGGGCGGCAAGAGTGATCTGCCGGTGGAGTCAGTACGGCGGATCTGTTGTGACGCGAGTATTACAGAGGTGACCGAAGATAACGCGGGCAATCCCCTGGCGACCGGGAGGAAGCACCGGGTCGTGCCGCCGGCATTGAAGCGTGCGCTCCTGGCGCGCGACCGGCACTGTCAGTTTCCGGGTTGCTCACACGAGAAATGGCTGGACGCGCATCACGTGATGCATTGGGCAGACGGCGGCGAGACAAGCCTGGCCAACACCATGCTGCTGTGTTCCAGGCATCATCGGCTGTTGCATGAAGGGGGATACACTATCGAGAAGAACTTTCGTGGCGAGTGGTATTTTCGGCACGCGAATGGCCGTGCGATTGCGTCCTTCCCGCTGTATCCCCTGGGGGGTACAGACGCATCACGTGATGCGCGGCGAGACACAATCCGGCAACTGCGGCCGAGGTATGGCACTTGATCGGCTAAGGGTGTGTCCATTCTGACAGCGCTTGTTTGACTTCGGTTGCGGGCAGGAACTCCTGTTCCAGCCTGCCGTGCTCCAGTGTCAGCAGTTGTCGATAGAGTGATTGTTCGGCTGGCGTAAGGTGTGCTGGCGGCAGGTCGCCCGCGGGAGTAGGTTCTGCTACTGCGTGTCGACTGGCGTGGGCGTTGAATACGTCTTCGCTCATAAGAATGGGTGTCAGCCTGGGTACCCACTCACGGGCCCGGGCCAGCATCGTGAGTCCCCAGGTGTCTATGTCGCCCCAGTAGGCAACTGGACGTGATTGTAGCCAGGGTGCGCTCATCCAGGCGAGGTTGAGCCCTGCGCCAAGTATGGCAATGGCCTGTTCCATCCTGGGCAAGGTGTGCAGGCATTTTTCGTTCTCGACCACCAGGAGCCGGCTGCCGGGTGGTGCCACACTGGTCAGCTCGCTGTCGCGTACGCGCACAACGTTGAATGGCAACAGGTTTGAATCCAGATCGGCAAGCATGAGCCACTGGTCGCTGCCCCTGGGTGCATCCAGAAAGGTTTCCAGGCCCATCTCGCTGACGCTGCCATCAAATCGCAGATCAAGCAGTGCCGTCATCAGGCGGCGGTTACGTTCGAAGAATTTGCTGTCGATGCCAGCAATATTGAGTGCACGCAATGGCACGCCACGGGCTTCGCCCGGCTGCAGTTGGGAGGCGACAGTCACGGCTGTAATGATTTCGGTCGCAGGGGTCTGCTGGAACAGATGAAATTTCTGGACCAGCAGCTTGTGGTACTGCCCGTCAACGCTGGCGATGACACCGCTGAGTCTGTTGAACTCACCAGCGACAGTGGCGTCGGCTATAGCCGAAATCCATTCGGAAGGTTTGTAGAGTGTCCAGGCCCTGGGCACGCGCAGGCTCTCGGTCAGGTGCCGGTAGTTGACCTGTTCCCAGCTGACTTCGCCCACGCTGACCTCGCGCCAGGCTGAAAGGTGTGCGCGTACCTGCTCGGGACTGTTGGCGACATCTGTAGCGGAAGGTTTGCCTATTGTAATGCGCAAGGGCCAGGCATCGCGTTCGAGCAGACGCGCCGCCCGCTGGCGGGGGTTGTGCCATTGACGGGCAAGCATGCTTTGGATGTCAGCGGGTGACTTCATGCTGCACCTGCTGGCGCTCTTCCTTGTACGCCTCCAGTTCTTCCCAGGTGATTGACGTCAGGGTGGCGTTGAGGCCCTTTCTGTGCACCAGCACGGCGGACCGTGTATGGTCGCGCAGCAGCCGCATTTCTTTGTTGGGTGTTACAAACACCGCATGCAGGCCAAACTCTTTCAGTGCCGAGATGATGCGCCCGGCCACAGACTGTGAGCTTTTGGAGAATGCCTCGTCCAGGATAATTGTGCCGAACAGCGGCCGATTCGCGCCGGCCGGGCACAGTGCATAAGATAAAGACGCGGTAAGAATGTAGCTGGCGATAATTTCCTTCTCACCGCCACTGCCGCCCTGGGAACTGGTGCGCTTTTCAACCACCTCACCGCTCGTTCGGTCAACCACAGTGTAGGAAAATTCGAGTCTGTATCTTGGATCCAACAGTGCACGGGCACCCAGCGTGCGGCGGTTGTCGCTGGCCTCGCGCAATAGCCCCACCAGGTGTTCGAGTGCTCTGTACTGGGCGTTACCGCCATCATCCTGGAGTGCAGCTGAGCGCAGTTGACTGGTGGCGCGTTGAAGAGTGCGCAGGCTTTCGTGAATCACCCGCTTGGGTACGAGCTGAACAAATCGGTTCTCCTGGAAGTTCACCTTCCGCAGCGTCAGGTTAAGTTCGCTGATGCGTTCTTCGATGATGCTTATTTCGTTGTCGATGTCTGCAAGCAGCTGGGTTACACCCTGGTCTGACGACTGGTTCAGGTAAAGCTGGAAGCGGCTTTGTTTCTCTGGCAGCGCCTCCTCGTTCAGGACACGCAGCCGTTCCAGGTACGCCTCTATATCAACTATCTCGGTGCCGACCTCGGTCAGCGCGCCATTGTCGATGCGTTTGGCACGCTCCATCAGGCGGACCAGGTCCTGGGTTAGCTGCGCCATGCGACTTCGTAGCTTCTCGATGGTGCTGTGGAGTTGGTCGAGCGCGTGTCGTTCCTGTTGATCCAGCGATTCAACGTCCAGCGCGTCAAACGCGGGCAGGTGAGCCGCCGCGAGTTCCCGTTGGGCCTCGGTGAGCCCGTCGCCAATTCTTGTGGCAGCACGATCCCGACCGGTTTCAGCACGGGTACGACGTTCCCTCAAAACCGCACCTTTACTTTCCAGGTTGCTGATTTCTGCATTGATTGCTTGCTGCGCCTGCTGGGCTGATTCATAGGCCAGCCGGGCTTTGCCGGCATCCGATGCAGGATCCAGCAAGAGCGCAAGTCGTTCCTGCAGCGCAGCAAGTTGCGCCTCGGCGCGCGGTAGGTCAATGGCGTCGAATTCGATCTCGGTCAGTTGGCTGATCATCGTGAGCTTGTTCTGCTGTGCCCTGAGTGAGTTGACGGCTGCGTCGTAGCTGGCGGTGCTTGCTTCGAGCTCTGTCTTTGCCTCTGCCTGTGCCCGGGTCAGATGGGCAACCGCATCCCTGTTGCTGAATCCGGTCATCCAGTCCTGGGCCAGGGGGCGCTGGTCCTGCTTTTCAAACTGGCCAGAATTGCCGGACATCAGGCCTGCCCGGGTCATGCTGTGTGGCCTCTGTTGCAGGTCGTCAGGCGTATCGACGCAGTGCCGGTCGATTCTCGCCAGCAGTGCTTTGAGCGGTTCACGCAGGGCGTGGGGTTTGAAGTTCAGCTTGCGTGTGAAGCCATCGGTCAGGAAATCCTTTGCAGTGTCGTTCTCGGTTGAGTCCAGCAGCCGAACATGCAGTCGATTGTCGCGTGAATTGATCCAGCGGAGCGCGGGTGTTACCAGGTTGGCAGGTGCAATGATGCGAGTGCGGTGGCCGCCAATGGCCCGTTCTATAGCTCCGCGCCAGTCGGACTCCTCCTCTTTGACTTCCACCAGTTCCGCGACAAACGGCAGGGTTTGCTCGCTTGTGCCAAGGGCTGTAGCAAGGGCGGTACGAAAATCCTGGTAGTTGCCGGGAAGGTTTGAATCCGGTCGGCGCTTGGCGCTTTCCAGTTCTTCGGTGACGCTGGCCAGTGTCTCGGCGAGCTTCTGTTTCTCGGCACCCAGCGCATACACCTGCTCCTCCTGCGCCGAGACGGCAGATTCCTGGAGTGCGCGCTGATCCTCTGCCCAGGCGCGGTTCTGGTTGAAGGTTGTCAGGTCGAGTGTTGTGTTGATGCCAAGTGCGGTGGCCACCCGCTGGTAGTCTGTGGCGTTCCGGGCACGTTCTCCCACCAGTTGTCGCTGGGTTTCAATCTGTTCGTTGGTCTGTTCAATGCGACCGCCACCTTGCTGCAGGTAAAGCTCGTGTGCTGCACTGGTCTTCGCCTGCGCGGTCGTGTGAGCCACTTTGGCGGCGCTTATGGCGTTGGCGTTTTGCGCTATTTCAGCATCCAGCCTGGCGAGTTGTGCAGACCACAGTTCGTGGCCTGCCATAGCAAACCAGCGGGGCAGCAGTGACTGCAGTTGTGCCTGCAGGTTGGCCTGTTCCTGGGTCCTGGTTAGCCTTGCGGATTCAGGCTTGATGGGCGCCAGCGATTCCTGCTGCCGTCGCGCCAGGTCCAGTTCCGCATGGATGGCAGCGAGGTCGTTGAACTCGCTGGCTACCTCGCTGGCGCGCTCAAAGGCAGCGTGATCGTCCAGGACCAGTTGCCGAAAGATATCGTCAATACTGTCGAGTTGTTTCAGTCCGGCGGCACGGTTCAGCAGGGTGAAGGCATTGTCGCCGACCTCAAAATAGCGACGCACCTGGGCCAGGTAGGATCGCTTGGTATCAAAGACTGACAGCCCGGAGTGTTCCTTGCCGAGTAACTTCAGCGCCCGGGCACCACCTTCGTGGTGGGTGGTCAGCCAGGTGTCAAAGCCGGCGCCGGCGCTGTCTTCAGACCACTCACCCGTTTCGCTAAACAGCCACAGGTCGCGACGGTCAGCGTTGGCAGAACTGCTGCTATCGATCCAGCAGATGGCACCCAGCTGCACAGTTCGTTTATCGCTTGCAAAGGTGGCGCAGAGGCCGGTTGTCGTTTTGCCGGTCCGGGCTACATGGCGATTGTCGCCGGTGTCATTGCCGGCACCCGCCACGCCACGGATGTAAGAGATCAGGTCACGGTCCGAGTCATGGCCCCCGGTGGATGCCAGGTTGTAACGGGGCTGTGCCACCAGCAGCGTCATCAGCGCGTCCACCAGGGTGGTTTTGCCGCTGCCCGTGGGGCCAATGATGGCTGTGCCAGCAGGATCCACTTCAATCTGGTGTCGACCGCCAAACGGGCCCCAGTTGTAGATGTCCAGTGTACGCAGGATAAATGTATCGGGCTGTAGCAGCGAATGGGTTTCTGGCATGGTCATGGCGTGGATTCTCCCGCCGCTCGAAAGTCGTTCAGTAGTGCCTGAAGCGATTCCGGGTTGGCCAGGTGCGTAATCAGCGGGCGAATGGTGACCTGGTCCTTTTCATCAATCTCCGACACCACGCCGTGGGCGCGAATGTTCTCGAGCAGGTTGCGGATGCGTTTCTGGTCGCGTGCCTCGCTGCCGGATGAACCCAGGAAAAGTTCAAACTGGGCGATAAGGTCATCAACCGTGGTTACGGCCTGACCGGCCCCGATGCCGGCTTCCTGCTCGTGGGCCAGGTAAGCCTGCCGAAGAATGGCGACAAGCAGCGATTGTTCCAGTGTCAGACGCTGGCGGCGTACCAGAGGATGGGGCGCGTCATCATCCGTTGCGGCCGCAAAAGGATCGGATACCACACTGACATAAGCCAGTCCGCGCACATCGTCCAGCCGAACGGTAAGGTCCAGCGGTTCCAGGGCTGCATTCACACCGCTCAGGTGGGTTGTCAGGGTCTGGTACAAGGCGGGTTTGCGATCGGCTTCCAGCAGGCCAAACTTCAGCAGTTCCTGCGTAACCTGTTTGATGTTTCGCGGCGTCAGTGCGGCATTTGCCTGTTCGCCGCTGTGCCTGTCCTCGCCCGCAGCTGCGCCGGGTTCGCCAGCATCGGCACCGCTTGCGCCAGCAATATCATCAAATATGTTGCTCATCAGGTCTCCCATTGGACGGCGTGCAGTGCCTCTGCGGTGAGTGCGACGCGTGGCAGCATAAAGCGCAGGGTTGAGCCATCGTCTCTGCTGATATCAATTGTTTCGTTGGCCTGCTCAAAAGGCAGTTCAGCCTGGCGCGCCAGCGAGAGCCAGAAGGCAATGGATTCCAGGTCATGGGTCGGCGGCAGTTGTGCAGCAATTTCGCCAATGCTCATGGCGCTACCGTTTTTGGCGAGCAAGGCCCGGGTCTCGTCAAACAACGCTTGCCGATCCAGGGTGTCGAAGGCAGCCCAGAAGTCATCCTCTACATCATCCAGACTGGCTTGCTGGGTGGCAAGCTGGAGTGGATCACTGTCGGTGTCGTCAGGCGCCTTGAATCGCAGGCGTTCGACCAACGGCAGGTTTGCCACCTCGACGCCGACAAAAGGCAGGCTTGACCGACGACGTCGCGTCTCCTGGCGTGACCAGTCAACGGCCAGCGCGGCTTCCATCACCTCGTTCAGCAACTGTCCAACACGATGGTGTTCGGTTGCAAGGCCACTCTTGATGAAACTCTTGACGTCTCGTTCGCTGGCCGCACGGGCCTTGATGACACTGCCTGACTCCGAAATCAGGCGTATCAACAACCAGGTCAGGTCGGTGCGTTGGGTCCGGGAAAGCGCCTTGTCCGTGATCGGGTTCCGCGCAATTTCCTTCAGCTGGATTTTCATGCGATCAAGTTCGGTCTGGCGCGTCAACTGCTCATGAAAGCCTTTAAAGGTTTGGCCCTCCGGGGTTTGTAGCAGTTCGTCATGGGTATCAAGGAGGCGATCGACGATTTCACCGCGGTGCTGATCCTGGCTGATAATCGATTGGCGAAGTGCGCGGTCAGACGCCCGGAAGGAATCTTCCACGCGTCGAAAATCCGCCCGCAGGCTCAGGGCAAGGTCATAAACCTCGCGGATGGCTTCCTCGGCCTGTGATCCTTCCAGCACTTCAAATTTGCCAGCAGTAACGTCTGCGAGTTCCTGTTCAAGTTCGCTGATCTGCTGTCGGATGGCGCGCTCCCGCGTTGCCTGGTCAGGGTTCAGCGCAACGGCAACGCGGGAAATCTCACGCTGCACCGTGGCCAGGCGTGAGGCTGTAGAGGTCATGATGCGCGCCTGCAGACTCTCCACAAAGCGCAGGACCTGCTGGAGTTCGTCCGTGGCAATCAGGCGGCGTTCACGCTCAATCACCAGGCGGCGTTTGATCCATTGGCGCAGCTCACCCCGCGCTTCCACAAGGTAGTCTTCGCCCACGTCAAAATCGGCGTGATTGGCGTGTTCGGCCAGCATGCCTGCCAGCGCCTGTTCCATGTCATCCACGGGAATTGAGGCATCGCGACTTTCGAACAACGCTTTCAGGCACGCAATAACAAGTGGTGCGCGACGCGCAGCCAATAGTTGCCAGGCAGCATTCTGCTGCTTCAGGTTAACAAGTGCATTGGTCAGGTCGTTGGTAGACTGGTCCATAGTATTCCGGGCGAAAGGTTACGCGGCCAGGGTATGGCGTACTTTGACCACTGCAGTTTACTGGCTATTGAAACAGAGGGCATGTTTCCGCTAGTTGACCTTGCCACCCTGCTCCAGCCAGGTTGCACAATCGGGCGACAGCACACGTGTTTTGGCGGCTTCATAAAGGGCCAGGTCTGCTTCGGTCAGCACATCTCGCCAGCGGCCGTTGGTGCCCTTGAAGAAAAAGCGTTCTCCACCACCCTGGAACACCAGGCTCTTGCGATCGTCTGCAGCGTCAGATTCTGCGGCTTTGGCCTTCACCGTCTCGAACCGCGTGTTGTCAATAATCTGCTGGAAGTGGGCGGGGGCAGGATTTTCGCCCAGGAAACTGAACAGGTCCTGCAGGGTGCCCTGAATGTCGCCCAGCATGTCGTTGTAGTGCATGAAGTGGAAATTAGGCAGGTGGCGCCAGTCCCAGTAACTCTGCGTATGTGCCATGTTGCCCCAGAAAGGGTATCCCTCACTCTCCCAGTCAAACCAGCCGCGCGTGATCCAGTCCTGCCAGAGCTCGCGCGGGTCATCGGGGCAGGGCGGTAGCGGAGCACCAACAATGTCCGGCGCGTTAAACATCGACATGGCAAGATCGGTGTAGCCAGAGTAGTGGTTGAAGAAGGACATGAACACATCCCGGGCATCGCGCGCGACAATGACGTACTGGACATCCTGATAGTAAGGCAGGCCATCCAGCGGCAGGTGGCTCTTGATGAAACGCCTGCCTTCAATGTTGTCCATCATCGGGCCCAGTTCCTCGCGTGGCACTGGCAGAAAACGCGCGTCAGGCCAGGGCGTTACCTCGTTGAAATCCGGTGGTTCCTTGCGCAAACCATAGAACAGCTCAAACAGGATCTGCTGTGTCCAGGTGGTGCCCGCCTTGTAGGACGTCGTGATAATTACATCCCCAGGTCGGGGCTTGTATTCTTCCCAGCGCGTCGAGTCCAGGTGGTGGTTCTGGTACACGCGCGAGATTTTTGGCACCTCTTGGCTCACAAGTATGTTCGTCTGGTTACTCAGGTTGGGTGAGTATGCGGTCATCCTTGCCGGGGTGCCAGTCAGTCGCACACACTGATCCTAAACGGTATTGCAAATCATTCTCATTTAGAATAAGGTTCGAATCTCTCGCACGGACAAGCAGGTTTTAACGTAGATGAACACGAGTCGCCGTTCCCCGATACTGACTCTCCTGACGCTGGGTGCAGTTTCTGGCCTGGCTACCCCGGTCTTTGCCGGTGAAATGGAGGAGGTAACTGTCCAGGGTCGATACCTTTCCATCGACAAGCTCGATGCGGTCAAGACGCCCACACCCATTCTTAACGTACCCCAGAGTCTGTCGATTCTCACGGAAGAGCAGATCCGGGACCAGGCTTTTACGAGCATCGGCGACCTGCTGCGGTATACGCCAGGTCTGGCGATCAGCCAGGGTGAAGGGCATCGTGATGCCATCATCATTCGCGGCATCCAGACCACCGCCGACTTTTTTGTTGATGGGCTGCGCGACGACGTGCAGTACTACCGTCCGCTCTACAACGTGGAGCAGGTGGAGATTCTGCGGGGTGCTAATGCACTATTGTTCGGTCGCGGCGGTGGCGGCGGTGTGATCAATCGGGTGCAGAAGCAGCCGGATGCCTCGGAGCGGTTCACCACCTTCCAGGCGGGCGCTGACACTTTTGGTGCCTACACGGGCAGTTTCGATGCCAATGTGCCGGTTTCAGACGATGTCGCATTCAGGCTTAACGGCTACTACGCCAGCATGGAAAACCACCGCAATTTCTATGATGGTACGGCGTTTGCGCTGAATCCCACCATCAGGTTTTCGCTGGGTGATGACACCAGTGCCGTGATTGCCTACGAGTATGTTGACGATGATCGGGTGATCGACCGCGGCGTGCCGTCACAGGATGTTGTTGGCGGGCCGGATATTCCTTTGCAGGGGTATCGCGATACGTTTTTTGGGTCACCGGATCAGAACCTGACCACCCTGCAGGCCAATCTCGTTAGGGCGCGATTTGACCATGCTTTCTCTGAAGACCTGCGCGGTAACCTCACCGTCCAGTGGGCGGACTACGACAAGCTCTACCAGAATCTTTACGCCAGCGAAGAAGTTGCGGTGACCAATGGCACCTTTGCGCAGGTTGAGCTCGACGGCTATCGCGATACAACCGACCGGGAGAACCTGATTGCCCAGGCGAACCTGGTCGCAGAGCTTGAAACCGGCCCCCTGCGCCATACCCTGCTGGTTGGCGCCGAATTTGGTAACCAGCAAACGGCCAATGCGAGACAGGACAACGTCTTCGCCCAGAATGGCAGCGATCAACTGTTTGTGCCTTTCACCGACCCGCTGGTAATTCCCGAGTTTGGTTTTAGTGTGCCGGTCAGGGCGGGGGAATCTGATGTGAACTTCACGTCCCTGTACCTGCAGGACCAGGTTACTGTGACGGAACACCTCAAGTTGTTGCTCGGTGTTCGCTATGACGAGTTTGATATTGATGTCATGGACTTCGTGGAAGAGAACGATGGTGATGCCATCGACGGCAGTTTCTCCCGCAGCGACAAGGAGGTAACGCCACGCCTTGGTTTCATTTTTAAACCGGGCGAGAACACGTCGCTCTACGCCAGCTACAGTGAAACATTCCTGCCGCGCTCAGGTGACCAGTTTCTGACCCTTGAT
The DNA here is from genome assembly GCA_047947185.1 of Pseudomonadota bacterium. Taxonomy (GTDB): domain Bacteria; phylum Pseudomonadota; class Gammaproteobacteria; order Pseudomonadales; family Azotimanducaceae; genus JANQJA01. The sequence continues at coordinate 1,874,124 of CP170502.1, read as the reverse complement.
CTGACGTCGGAGAACACGCGACCCCAGTTTTTTGAGAACAGGGAAGTGGGTTTCAAATGGGATATCCGCAGTGACCTTGCCCTGACGGCAGCCGTATTTGAACTGACGCGCGAGAGCTACACCTCGGTGGATCCCACGGACGCAAGCCGGATTGTCGTCATTGACGGTTCAGCCATTGAAGGTTTCGAATTTCAGCTTAGCGGCCGGATGACAGATTACTGGACGCTGGTCACGGGCTACTCCAACCTCGATGGCCGTGTTGCTGTTGCGGATGGGTCAGGATTCGATGGCAGGAAAACACGGCAGACGCCCGAACACATGTTCTCGATCTGGAACAGTTTTGTGCTGACCAACCGTCTGCGTCTTGGTATTGGTGCAACCTACCAGGACAGTTTTTTTGTCAGCGAGGACAACAGCGTGGAGGTGCCGGACTACGCGCGGGTGGACGCCGCGGTCTACTACCAGGCAAGTGCCAGCACGCGGATACAGCTGAACGTCGAGAATCTGCTGGACGAAACCTACTTTCCTGACGCCCACAGCAACGACAACATCTCGACCGGGCGCCCGCTGAATGCAAGACTCTCGGTTGTCGTCGAGTTCTAGGCTGCCAGGGTTCATGTGAGCGAGCGGGCCGTGCCCTTGCCCCGGCGCGGCCCCGCTGATTGTTTACCTTACTTGAACGCCTCACGCGCCGTAACTTCCTCGTGGAAGCGCTTGAGGTGTTCCATGTCAAAAAAGTCCTGCCGCGTGTTTTTGGCAAATCCAAGCGCAATTGCCAGGGTCATGTCTGCGACGGTGTACCGTTCGCCCAGCAGGTAGCGGTGATGGGCCAGGTGCTGGTTGAACAGGGCCGCGTTGGTGCGCGCGGTTTCCGCAGCAATCTCTCCCCACTCAGTTGAACACTTCTCGCGGTCCTTGAAGAACCCGGTGAGGTTGCGGAATGCCTGCGCCACGGGTTGCAGCAGATTGAGCTCAACGCGACGCCCCCACATCTCCACCTGCGCCTGTTCCAGCGGCGATTCACCAAACAGGTTGGGCTCGGGATGGAGCCGTTCCAGGTACAGGCAGATGGCGTTGCTCTCGGCCAGGTAGGTGCCGTCGTCCAGTTCGAGCACGGGTACGCGACCAAACGGGTTGCGGGCTTTGAACTCGTCTGTGATGTTCTCGCCACCACGCAGGTCAATTTCAGTCTTGTCGATGTTGACGCCTTTTTCTTTCATGAAAACGCCGACGCGCTGGCCGTTGGGTGACGCGCTGGTGGTAAACAGGTGCATGGCAATCTCTCCTGTAGCGAGTGTGTGTAGCAAAAGTGTGTAGCGGCTGACTGTGCCACCAAGTTGCGCTTGCGACAACCGTCGGTTCAGCTTGCCGCTGGAGTAAACACATTGCCGGCGTCAATTCGGTCAGGTGCGCACCCTGTAGAACAGGTGCCCATGGTTTAGCGTCCGACACAGGTCCCGCAGGTCATGCCCTCATTCACAGGGCATCCAGCAGTTTTGCCAGCGCCCGGTTCAGCGCCGGTGTACCGGCTTCCATTCCGCTGTAATGCCCCAGGCGGACCACGCACAGATCGTGGGAGGGGATAACAAAAGTACGCTGCAACCCGGCGCCTGCCATGTAGTAGGCATCCCGGGGCAGGGGTAGTGCACCATCACCGTTCACCCAGAAGAATCCACCGTAGATGGGCCGGCCATCTGCCACCCAGGCTGGCGCCAGGGCGGAGACAAACTGGCACCAGCCCTCGGGCAGCAACCGCTCGCCGTGCCAGACACCGTCCTGCAGGTACAGGTTGCCAAGGCGTGCCCAGTCGCGGGCGCTCATGAATTCGTATCCCTGGGTCAGGAAGTTGCCGTAGGGATCGGTCTCCATGGTCATGGTGGTGATACCCAGCGGGTCAAACAGGGCACGTTGCGGAAACGCGTGATAGTTGTCACCCCGGGCTTCGACCGCCATGCGAATCAGGTAGTTGGCAAGCACCGGGTCGCAGTTGCGGTAACGGCCCACGGTGTTGGGTTGCCACTGGGGTTCCAGCGCGGCGCAGAATTCAAAGGCGTTGATGCCCCCGGTGTAGACATACAGGTGGTCCGGGTATCCCAGCGCGGGGTTGTAGTCCGGGTCCTGCATGGCGCGGAAGCGCAGGCCGCTGGACATGCGCAGGATGTCAGCAATGCGAATGGCGTGGCGCGGGTCGCGCGAGGTCTGCCACTCGTGAATAGGTGCGCGCTGCCACAGATCATAGGTGCCGTCCTTGATGAGCAGAGCCAGCAGCGTGGCGGTCAGGCTCTTGCCCATGGACCAGCTTTCCAGCGGCGTCTTGACACCAATGCCATCTGCGTAGCGTTCAGCGATTATCTTGCCGCCCCGGGTTACCACCATGGCGGCGGTCATGGCATCAGCCAGGAAAGCCTCGTCGAGGGCTGCAGCAAGGGCGGGTGAGGTCGGATTGACCGGTTCGTCTGGCCACAGGCAGTCGTGCTGGGCATGCGGCATGGGTGTAACGTCGCTGGGTTCAAAAAAAATGTCGTTGCTGTCGAGCGGTATTGTGATGGCACCTTGCGACCTGAAGATGCGGGCACGACGGGTCACGCCATTGTCGAGTTCAACGCTGACCTCCCGTGCCTGTTCGTCAACAGCGATATTCCGCACGTGCCGCCGGTCGGCATAGGGTGCTGTGAAAAAGCCGGTGTGTTCCGCAGCGAAATTGACGGGTAGCCCGGTCAGGAAGTGATTGGACGCCAGTACCTTGGCCATGCCCGCACCAAAATGGCTGATGGGGTCGCCCGGGGGCAGCCGATAGTGACCACCCAGGTCGAGTTCCTGCCCGCGCCTGGCTACCGCTGCCAGGTTGGCGGTTGTTGTCTGGCCTCCTGTGTCAATTTTCATGGGATATATCCTGGTGCCAGCCGGAAACAAGTGATTTCGATCATACTCAGCAGCGCTTGTCAAAAAAAGCCGACGAAGTGTTGGTCTTTCTTGCGCTGAGGGTTCAGACTGTCGGCTGAGGCCAAAAACATCAAGGAAAAAGCATGCCTGCAGAGATTACGCCCATTGTCATGGGCATCGCCTTTCTACTCGCCGTGGTCTATATCGTTCGAACCCTGTCGAACAATCGCACCCGTCGCGAAATTGCCAAGACCAGCGCCGATAGTGAAGCCATTCAGAAGCTGTTGCTGGAAAACGCCGTTCCCGATTATGAGAAGGCCTTCAGAAATGGTTTGTTGGTGTTTGCGCTGGGGCTTGCGTTTACCGTTGTTGCACTGGCCGACTATGGGCCTGGCGATGCGATGACTTACGCGTTGCTGCTGCTGTTCGCCGGGGGCAGCCAGTTGCTTTACTACTGGCTCAGGAAAGAGCAGGTCTAACGACCGGCGAAAGCTGATCCAGATGCGAACTCTGATTCTGACACTCTCACTGGCGTTGCTGGCCGCTTGCCTGGGGACCCGGGCTCACGCGGAAATCAACTACACCTATCTTGAACAGGGGTGGACCTGGGCGGAACGTGAGCGATTCTGGCTGCTGGGCCAGGGTTCAGAGATTATGCCGTTTGAGTGGTTTCTCCACCTGGAACAGGCTGATTCACAGGCACTGTTTATTGACCCCGACAACATTCGTCGTCTTGGCTACATCCCCTGGCCAACCGCATCGGGGGTTGATATGCCGGCAGAGAAGCAGGTGCCCATTGGATTTACCCGTGCGGCCAACCCGCACACCGGCGAAGTCTGGCTTGGCATGAACTGCTCCGCCTGCCATACCAACCTGGTGCGGTATAACGACACAACCCTGCTTATCGACGGCGCGCCCACGCTGGGCGACTACTGGCAGTTTAACCTTGATGTGACCGCAGCCCTCAACAGGACGCTGACTGATGATGACAAGTTCACGCGTTTTGCCGAGCGCCTGGGTGTGGCTTCGGCGGAACGTATGGCCCTGCGAAACAAACTCACTGAGGTGGTGGCAGACCGGGTTGCCTACAATGAACGCAATCAACATGAGACCCGCTACGGCCACGGGCGCCTGGATGCAATTGGCTTTATTTTCAACGAGGTGGTGGCCGGGCGTCTTGCCCATGAGGGTGCCGCGGTCAACAGCGGAATTCCGGAGAACCGGCGCGCACCCGAGGCCCCGGTGAGTTACCCGTTCCTGTGGGGAACAGCCCAGGCGGATTATGTCCAGTGGAATGGCGTCTCGTTTGCCCAGACGCCTATTGGGAACCTGGCCCGGGATACCGTGGAGGTCCTGGGTGTTTACGGCCGTATCGAGATCGATTGTGAGAATAACTCGTTCAAGTCGTCAGTGCTGTTCCGGGAGTCCAAGGAACTTGGGGACATGACAGCAACGCTGCGGGCACCGGCCTGGCCCAGCGATGTGTTGCCGCCGGTTGACCTTGAGGTGGCGCATGCGGGCGAACAGCTATACGGGCAATTCTGTGCTTCCTGCCACGAGGTGATACCCGCCAAGGACTGGAACAAGCCCTACAAGTCCGGGCTCTGGCCCATGGAAATGATCGGGACAGACATGCGTTACGGCGCCAGCGCCACCCAGTGGGTGGACAGTGGTTGCCTGGAAGGTGAGACCATCATGCGGGCTGTCGGGCCTGCGCTGAAAAAGACCGCAACCTCCTACAGTGTTGTCACGCACGTGGCGCTGGGTGCCCTGTCCGAGAATTTCCGGGATGCGATACTGCCTAACCTGTCCACCCGGGGGTTGCTCACCAACCTGGAGGACAATGGCCTTGCGCTGCGTGAGCCACGGCCCATCTACAAGGCAAGGCCACTGAATGGCATCTGGGCTACGGCGCCCTATCTGCACAATGGCTCTGTCGCGAATCTGGATGATCTCCTGAAGCCGCCCGCCGAGCGGGCGGCGCAGGTCACGGCCGGTTGTCCGGATTTTGATCCGGAGAAAGTGGGTTTTACCTGCGAGGCCGGTAGCCCTGGCACCACAACCATTGATGTGTCCTGTGAGGTGCCGGATGACGAATCCGTACCGATCAGTGGCAAGTGGGTTGACCGGAACTATCACGAACTGCCATTCCGCAGTGGCAGGGTCGCGGGCGTCAAGGCAACTCTGGCAGACACGGGCAACTGTAACCTGGGGCACGATATCCGGAAGGCCACGGGCGAAGCCTTCACTGATGAGGAACGTCGACAGTTGGTCGAGTTCCTGAAGACACTGTAGGTGCTGACCCTGATGAGACTTGGATTCCAGATTGTCCCATTACTTGCGCTGATCCTTGTGTTCAGCGCGCAGTTGAGTGCGAAAACCGAATACGATGGTGCCTGTCTGCTGCCCTATGATTCAGAACCTGCCAACCAGGGCCTGTCGGCGCGAACGCAGGCCGAGTGGTGGTGGACGGGGCAGGGCTCCCAGGTCATCCCCTATCGCTGGTTTCTGCACCTGGAGCAGGCCGACTCTCGCGACCTGTTCCGGCGTCCGGCGCACATGGAGCAGTTTGGCTACTTTTTTGCACCAGCGGATTTTCCCGCCGAGCTGGCGGAAGAATTTAACCCGGATGGCCTGCCCATTGGTTTTGCGCGCAGTATTGACCCGCATGATGGCGAGGCCTGGTTTGGTCCATCCTGTGCTTCCTGTCATAGCAGTGAGATGCGTTTTGCGGGGCGCGCAGATCCCCTGATTATCGATGGCGGTGCCGCTATGGCTGATTTCTGGGCGTTTAACCTGGCGATCACTGAAGCACTGGTAGCTACCTACGAGGATGAGGACAAGCTGGCCCGGTTTGCCCAGGAACTGGGAATGACAACACGCGCAACACGGGAGGCGCTGGTTGGCATGATTCGGGAACGCCGTGCCTTCGACGAGCGCAACAAGCACGAACATGCGTATGGTCACGCACGGGTTGATGCTTTTGGGGTCATCTTCAACCAGGTGGTTGCGGGTGCCATGGGCATGGAAGAGAACGCCCGTGAACCCAATGCGCCTGTGAGCTACCCCTTCCTCTGGAACACACACCAGGCCAACCGCGTCCAGTGGAACGGGATTGGTGACAACATGTTGCCGTTTGTTGGCCCCATTGCCCGCAACGCGGGTGAGGTGATGGGCGTCTATGGCAAGATTGAAATCGACATGGACAAGAAGACGGTCAAGACCTCCGCGGTCTATGACGCGCTGCTGGCTCTCGAAAACGCCATGAAACAAATCCGTGCGCCTTTGTGGCCGTCACATCAGCCGGCCATTGATCGCGATCGGTGTTTTGAAGGGCAGAAGGTCTACGAGAAGAACTGCGAGTACTGCCATGGTTACGTGAGCCACAAGAACCAGATGGTGGACTTCCGCAACCCGAGCACCGATACCCATAACGAGGCAATCCTGGTGCCCTACTGGGAGATTGGTACCGATCCGCTGATGGCAGTTAATGCCTACCGGTACACCAGTTCAGGACCATTCCAGGGAGATCCGATTGCCGGGCGTGTCGGCCCCAGACTGGCTGAATACCAGCACAGTTTCGACCTGGTTGGGCACGTGGTGATCCTGTCGCTGCAGCAATACAAGTGGCAGATCCTGGGGGAGATGATGAAACCCTCAAACTTGTCCCAGTTCATCACCCATGCGGTCCATCGCGGCCTGATGATCAAAAGCCCGGAAATGGAGTACAAGGCACGCCCGCTGAAAGGCATCTGGGCAACAGCGCCTTACCTGCACAATGGCTCGGTGCCCAATCTGCGCCAGATGCTGCTGCTCGACCAGCGTGCCAGCGGCTTCTGTGTGGGCTCAACCCTGTTTGACCCGGAAGCTGTAGGCTACGAGCAAATGGACCGCGCAACCTGCGAGGCAAAAAACTACTCGTGGCTCGACACAAGTGTTCCCGGCAACGGCAATTTCGGCCATTATAAGACCAACGGGTTACTCACCACCGAGCGGGAAGCGCTACTTGAATTTCTCAAGACGCTATAGTGGGGGTGAGTGTGGGTTGCCGCCATGATAGACAAACCACCAGCGTATGCGGGCGACGGGAAATATTCTTTTGCCTGTTACTCGCATCGTAATGCAGAAGATGTCTTTGCCGACATTGGCTGGCTGAACGAAAACGAGATCAACGTCTGGTATGACGAGGGCATCCAGACAGGCTCTGAATGGTCGGAGTATCTGGCCAACAAGATTGCCGGCGCCGAGCGTTTCATCTTTTTTGCCTCTGCCGATTCAGTGGCGTCCAAACATTGCCGCGGCGAAATCCAGTTTGCGTTTACCCGCAATATTCCTTTCGTGATTGTCTACCTGGAGAAGACGCCACTCTCCGCGGGTCTGGAACTCGCGCTGGGATCAACCCAGGCATTGGTCAAACACGAACTGTCCGAGGAACGCTACCGGCGTAAACTGGTTGAGTCGTTTGGGGGTGCCGCACCTGCGTCCGCTGCGCCCGGGGTCAGCGAAGCCCCGGCACGCCCCCACAAGGACACCATTGCCGTGCTGCCGTTTTTCATGAGCGGGGGTGAGGATAATGCCTATTTTGGCGAGGGTATCGCTGAGGAAATTCTGAACCGGCTGGCGCGCGCACGCGAGTTTCGCGTGGTGGCCCGGTCCTCGTCTTTCCGGTTCAACTCCCGTGAAGAGGACGTGCGTGACATTGCCCGGGCGCTGGGAGCGAGCCACATTGTGGACGGCTCTGTCAGCCAGGCAGGTGGCAAGATCCGTATCAGCGCCAGCCTGACCGAAGCGGCAGATGCCAGCCAGGTCTGGGGAGAAGCCTACCTGCGTGAATCCGCCGACGTGTTTGCGCTGCAGGATGAAATTGCCGAGAACATTGCCGGTGAATTGCGCGTTCAACTTGCCCCTGTCCGGCCAACCAAAAAATCCAACTTTACCGCGCTGGCGCATGATGCCTACCTGAAGGGCAGCAATGAACTCTGGAAGGGTACTCGGGCGTCCCTCTATGAAGCCATGGACCACTTCAGCCGTGCGGTTAACCTTGACCCGGATTTTGCCGACGCCTACGCGCTGCTGGCTTATGCCTACATGCTGAACATTGCAGACCCGCAGGCGGACAGATTCCTGCAGGATAACCTGCGCCTTTTTAAAGGCGCCACCTTCCGGGCGCTTGAACTCGACCCTGAATCGGACAAGGCCAACCTTTCCATGGCGATGTACCGGATGTCGATGCAGGAGTGGGAAACCGCAGAGCGCCACTTTATCAAGGCCCTGTCGATCAATCGTCATGATCCCCGCGCCCTGGGTTATTACGGCTACTTCCTGGCGAACACCCGCCGACTGCAGAAAGGCGCAAGGTATGGCGCCCACGCGGTTGTGATTGACCCTTTCAACTGCCACGAACTGGCCAGGAAAGCGCAGCTCCTGAGTTATGTGGGGGAGTATGAAGCCGCCATTGAAGCGGCGCAGCGTGCGCTCGCCATAGACCCGGAATACCGGACGCCGCATGTCTGGCTCGCCAGCTGTTTCAGCGCCCTGGGTGACCATGAAGCGGCGCTTCACTCCATGACGCGCTGGAACCTGGTGGACCTGGCGTTGCGGGAAGATGAGGCTGAAACATTGTTGCAATCCCTGAACAGGGATGGCGTGCCGGCTTATCTCAGGGACTACTATGCCTGGCTCATGGAAAAACGCCGGTTGGGCGCACGCACGCCCCACCTTCCCTGGTTCCTGGCCGTCTACGCGACACTGAATAACAAGCGAGATGAGGCGTTTGGATATCTGGAGGAAGCCTGGTCGCAGTCGCTGATAGTGCCGGACTTCCCGTTTCTTGATCCGCTGCGGCGTGACCCGCGCTGGGAGCGGCAGCTGGCCAGGATAGGCCTGGGCGATGGTGACCTGGTAGTGCTTGAGGCGAGTGCCAACAGGTATCGCAAGGAATTGGCGTTTGTGGAACCTGCCTGACGCCCGGGCAACAAGCCTGGCAGCGTCCAGGTCGAAGCAAGAACAATAAGAACGGAGGCGCGTCATGTCAGAGGGATCGACCAGCAACAAAAAGCCAGGTGAAATGCCGGCCATAACCCACGCCAGTGTGGTCCAGGCCGAACGCGAAGCACTTGGGCTGGACGAGCAGGAAACGGTAAGTGCACTCTCCATCTCCGGTGGGGGTATCCGTTCCGCGACTTTTGCGCTGGGTGTGCTGGAAGGCCTCGCCGGCATTCGCCTGCTGACCCGGTTGGATTATCTCTCCACCGTGTCAGGTGGGGGTTACATTGGCAGCTGGCTGACCGCCTGGCGGCACCGCGTTCGGAATGAAGGCGGGTTGCAGAAAGTCGAGGACCAGCTTGCGGAACGCGATCCCGCTGTTACCGGCGAACCCACCGAGGTCAGGCACCTGCGCGCCTATTCCAACTACCTGACACCCAAGGTGGGTGCCATGTCCTTCGATTTCTGGGCAATCCTGACCAGCGTACTGCGCAACATGGTGCTGAACTGGATGGTGGTTATCCCGGTAATCATGGCCGTGCTGATCATTCCGCGGCTTTACATCGGCTCCATTGCGTTCCCGGAGTTTTATGACGATACCGGTCTGCGTTATGAAATCCTGTCTGACCGGACCGTCCGGGTGTGGCCCAAAAACACTTTCCCTGAATCCGATCTGATCTGCGAAATACTGCCCCGGAAAACACCGGGTGGCATGGACAAATGTAGCGCAGGATGCAGCCCCAACGTCTGTGAGCCGGGACACACTGAACTGGTAGGGCTGAGCAACCTGGTGACTGCACCTATTCTCCTGTCAGAGGAAGAGTGGGACACGGTGTTTTATGGCCAGGTCGGTATGGAAAAATACTATGAGAGTTTTTTCATCAAATGGGTGCTGCCTTTTGTCTCCATGGCACTGTTTGCCCTGGCGCTTGGCAACGTCTTCCGCTTTCTGCCCAGCGTGGGGGGGATTGAACACAGGCCCGTTGACTACCTGACACAGGTGCTGATGCCGCTGGTCGCGGGTATCTGGGTGCTGGATATCTGGAACAATGTGTACTACCTGGGAGAGAACCTGATCCAGTCCCAGCCTGGTACCTTCGAGTTTGGCTTTGTGGTGACATTTTCGCTTACCCTGGCCTACGTCCTCCTGCGCGGCGTGCGTATACCTTTCACGCGAACCGGGGCGCTGGTGTTGCTGGGTATGGCAGTTGCCACAGCGGTGCCGGCTGTCTGTACCTGGCTTATCTACAATCTGGTGCTCTGGCAGCCGGATGGTGATGACATGCGTTGGTACTGGGCGCAGTACGCCAGTTATTCGATGCCGCTGGTCATGCTTTCGGTCGGGCTCAGCATCATGTTGCTGGTAGGACTGACGTCCAGCAGCCTGCGAGAGGCAGACAGGGAGTGGCTGGCCCGTGCCAACGGCGGTATATTGCTGACGGCCTTCTGCTGGCTGGTACTGTCGGTGGCTGTGCTGCTGGTTCCGATTGGTGTGTTTGCCCTGGCGGACATGCTTGAGAGCAGCCAGGCAACTTTGTCGAGCATTCTTGCCGGCGCGGGCGGTGTGCTGGGCTGGTTCATTTCTGCAGAGGCCAAAAAGAACAGTGAACAGGAAGCGGGGCCGCTGGCCAAAATGGTCATGCCGGTTGCGTCGGGTGTGTTTTTTGCGTTGTTGATTGTTGTACTGGCCTTGCTCACCAACTGGTTGCTGGAGTTTGCGCATTACCTGTTTGCGTTCTATGGCGCTGAACAGTGCAGCACCCTTACCGACAGGCACTGGATCGCAGCCTGTGAAAGGTATGTCTGGCAAGACCACCTGCAGGTGCTGAAAGGTTCCAACCCCTTTATTGTGCTTGGCCTGGGGGTGTTTCTCTATGGTCTCGGCCAGGTGTTTGGCCACTTTGTAAACACCAACGTGTTTTCGTTGCAGGGCATGTATCGCAACCGCCTGGTCAGGGCTTATCTGGGCGCCTCCAATCCACGCCGAAAGCCCAATCCTTTTACCGGCTTTGATGATGCAGACGATATGCGAATTGCAGACATTAACCCCGCTTCGCGCCCCTATCATATTGTTAACCTGACGCTGAACCTGGTGAGTGGCGAGCGGCTTGACTGGCAGCAGCGCAAAGGCGCGTCGTTTATTGCCTCGCCACTTTACTGTGGCAACCAGGACCTGGGTTATCGGCCGTCAGCTGTCTATGGTGGCGGAATGTCCCTGGGTACAGCCGTGGCGACCTCAGGCGCGGCCGCCAGCCCGAATATGGGATATCACTCATCGCCGGTCACAACATTTCTGATGGCGTTGTTTAATGCCCGGCTTGGTATCTGGCTTGGTAATCCGGCCAGGGAAGCCTGGAAGCGCGGCAGCCCGCACTCGGCTGTTGCCTCGCTGGCGAGTGAAGGGCTGGGCCTGACATCAGAGAAATCAAAATTTGTCTATCTTTCTGACGGTGGCCATTTCGAGAACCTGGCGCTGTACGAAATGATCGAGCGGCAATGCAGTCACATTGTGGTGCTGGATGGTGGTTGTGATCCCGACAGGACGTTTGAGGACCTGGGTAATGCCCTGCGCAAGATCAGGATCGACAAAGGTGCGGAGATTGAATTCGGGAAAGGCCAGGTGGAGGCCGTGGGGAGCCAGCAGAAACGCTGTGCGCTTGCTGACATTGAATACAGCGATGGAAAGAAGGGGCGCCTGCTCTACATCAAACCGGTGATCACAGGTACGGAAAGCCCCGATATTCGCAGCTACCTGGCGAAATCGCCAACCTTCCCGCACGAGACAACAGCCGACCAGTGGTTTGACGAGTCCCAGACAGAAAGCTACCGGGAACTGGGCAAAACAACCATTGAGGAAATTTCGGGCGCGTTCACTGGTGGCAGTCTTGAAGACTGGTTCAACGAGATTGAGAAAAATTACCTGAAGGAGTGATTGCTGAAGTTGATGACCCGGTGCTGAATCGGTGACGTGGCCGGCGGTCGTCTGGTATGTTTGACCCTTTCAGACTGTCAGGAACCCGCCATGCTGCTCGACTACAACAAGATAGACCCGGAACTGTTGCCTGCTATTGAGCAGTTACCCCCGCTCGACATTACCCGTGACAACGTTGTGCAGGTGCGTGCCATGCTGGCCGCGCGACCGGCGGTGCCGACCCAGACGAATGTGATGGAACTCAAGGACACCGTGCTCACCAAAGAAGGTGAGGTGGGTGTGGTCATTTACCGCAAGACTGAACGCCCTGGTCAGCCGGCAGTGTTGTGGATTCATGGTGGTGGCTACATCCTCGGTAATGCCGAGGACGACCGCGCCCGTGTCATTGCCGATACGCTGGATTGCACGGTGGTGTCAGTCGATTACCGGCTTGCGCCGGAGCACCCTTTTCCCGCGGGTGCCAACGACTGTTATGGCGTGCTGGAATGGATGGCGCTGCAGAGTGATGCGCTGAATATTGACGCCATGCGGATTGCCATTGCCGGCGCCAGTGCGGGGGGTGGCATGGCTGCCGGTGTGGCCTTGATGGCACGGGACCGGGGTGGGCCAAAACTCATCATGCAATGCCTGCTCTATCCCATGATTGACAACCTGCATGCAACGGACTCAGGCCAGGTTGAGAACCATCCTATCTGGAACCAGGGCACATCGTTTCGGGCCTGGGAAATGTACCTGGATGGCACACCGGGTGCCGAGGCATCACCTTATGCCGCGGCAGCGCGGGCAGAGGATCTCTCTGGCCTGCCACCCACCTACATCTGTGTGGGTTCGGAAGACCTGTTCCGTGATGAGGATATTGAATATGCCCGGCGTCTGATCGCGGCTGATGTTCCCTGTGAGGTGGCGCTGTTTCCCGGGCTTTATCACGCGGGTGAGTCTTTTGTACCGACAGCGCGGGTGAGTCGACGCCTGAACCAGAGTTTTCTCACAGCCCTGGGGGATGGCCTGAATCGTTAGGCGGCCCCGCTGATGGATCTTTTTCTGATCCTTAACATTGCGGTGTTGCTGGCGCTCGGATACCTGCTGTTTGACCTGGGCCGGCGAGGAGTTTCACTTTCCCGCCGGGTGCTGGTGGGTTTGCTGGCCGGTGCCCTGGCGGGACTTGCACTGCAGTCAGGCTACGGGCTTCTGAGTGAAACCCTGGCCGCCACCCTGGCAGCAGTCAACGTGGTCGGTACCGGCTATGTCAACCTGCTGAAGATGATTGTCATGCCGCTGGTGCTGGTCTCCATGGTGGCAGCGGTGGTGCGTCTTGATGAGATAGCCACGCTCGGCAAGATTGGTGGTGGGGTTATCCTGGTCCTGGTAGGTACCACCATGGTGGCTGCACTGATCGGCGCGCTGGTCGCCAGCGCCTTTGGGCTCACTTCGGCAGGTCTTACCGAGGGTGCACGGGAAGTTGCGAAGGCGGGTAGCCTGGTTACAGACCAGGTGAAGGTGCAGGACCTGGACCTTGCCTCGATGCTGGTCAGTTTTATTCCACAGAATATCTTTGCTGATCTCGCGGGCCTGCGTTCAACGTCTGTTATTGCGGTGGTTGTGTTTGGCATCCTGGTCGGGATTGCGGGCCTGATGCTCAGTCGTGACCTGCCGGACCAGGGCGGGCAGTTTCGCCACTTTGTTGAAGTGGCGCAAAACCTCGTGCTGCGGCTGGTGCGTATTGTGATTGGATTGACACCCTATGGCGTTCTCGCGCTGATGACAAAGGTGACCGCCTCCTCAAGCGGTAGCGATATCCTGAACCTGATCGGGTTTGTGGTGGCCTCGTACCTGGCCATCGCGCTCATGTTCCTGGTGCATGGTGCACTGCTGGCGGCGTCGGGCGTTAACCTGCTGGACTATTTTCGGCGCGTCTGGCCGGTACTGGTGTTTGCTTTTACATCGAGGAGCTCCGCCGCAACTTTACCGCTGAATGTCGAAACCCAGATTCGGGATCTCGGCAATGATCCCGCGACAGCCAACGTGTCGGCAAGTTTTGGGGCGACGATTGGACAAAATGGCTGCGCCGGCATTTATCCAGCCATGCTGGCCGTGATGATTGCACCGTCCATGGGCGTTGACCCGCTCTCGCTGTCGTTCCTGGTGCCCCTGGTCGGGATTGTTGCCATCTCGTCATTTGGCGTTGCCGGGGTGGGTGGCGGTGCAACCTTCGCCGCGCTGATGGTCCTGCCTGCGCTGGGTTTTCCGGTGACCCTGGTGGCCCTGCTGATTTCGATTGAGCCACTGATTGACATGGCGCGTACCGCTTTGAACGTGAACGGCGCCATGACAGCGGGTACCATCACCTCACGCTGGTTGGGACTGAATACCCTGGCAGCCCAGGGTGCCGGCTTGGCGGAAGAAAAGTAACATCAATGGTGGAGAAGGAGAGAGTCATGAGCGAGAACAGACCGGCAGACCTGCTGGCAGGCAAGGGTGAGCGTCCCGCGGTTGCGCTTCAAAGCGGCGACCTGCCGGACCCGCAATCCACCCCGATTGGTGAAATAGACGTCAGTGATTCCCGCCTGTACCAGTTTGATGCCTGGCGGCCCTACTTTGAGCGACTGCGGCGCGAGGATCCTGTCCACCTGACCGAACAAAGCCCGTTCGGGCGCTACTGGTCGATCACCCGGTTTGCCGACCTGATGCAGGTCGAGACGCGGCATGATGTTTTTTCCTCTTTCCCGACCATTGCCATTGGTGACAGCCCCAACGGTCAGTACATCGAGAACTTTATTGCCATGGACCCACCCAGGCATGATCAGCAGCGCAAGACGGTGACCCCGGTGGTTGCGCCACGCAACCTGATGCAGCTGGAACCCGTGATCAGGTCCCATGCCTGCGACATCCTCGATGGTCTGCCGGATGGCGGAGAAGAGTTTGACTGGGTTGACCAGGTGTCAATTGAACTGACCACCCGTATGCTGGCCACCCTGTTCGACTTTCCGTTTGCGGACCGGCGCAAGCTGACCTACTGGTCAGATATTTCTATTGGCTCACCGGAAACCACCGGCGCAGACGAGGGGCCCAGCCAGGAAGAGGTCATGAACGGCCTTAACGACATGGCGCAAACGTTTATGGGGCTCTGGGCGGAGCGTGCCGCGGCTGACCCCTCAACGCGTAATGACCTGATTACCATGCTCGCCCATGGAGAAGAAACCCGGGACATGATCAGCCGACCGCTGGAGTTTCTCGGCAACATCATGCTGCTGATTGTGGGTGGCAATGACACCACGCGGAACTCCATCTCGGGCGGCGTGCTGGCGCTGAACCAGTTCCCGGCCGAATACGACAAGCTGAAGCGTGACCTGTCGCTGATCCCCAACATGGTGTCCGAGATTGTGCGCTGGCAGACACCGGTGATCCACATGCGCCGAACCCTGAACCAGGATTTTCTGTTTGAAGGCAAGCAGATGAAAGCCGGTGACAAGGTTGTGCTCTGGTACATCTCCGGTAACCGGGATGAAGGGGTGCATGAAAATGCTGACCAGTTGATCATTGATCGAAAGAATGCCCGGCACCATGTCTCATTTGGCTTCGGGATTCATCGCTGCATGGGCAATCGACTGGCAGAAATGCAGCTTCGGGTCATCTGGGAAGAGATCATGAAACGCTTCAGTCATATTGAGGTGACAGGCCCCGAAACGCGACTGAAGTCCAACTTTATCCGCGGCATCCGCGGACTGCCGGTGCGGGTGCACAGGCACTGACGATCCGGTCTCGCCCCTTGAGCATGGCGATGATCTGGCTGTCCGCGTATCCGGACGGCATCATGCAGGGGCTGTTGGAGGACGCTGCCGCCGGAATTGCCGCGGGGTGGCCCCTACAACACGAGAGAAAGTGCGGATGAGGTGTTCATCACTCCGGAAGCCGGCCTGCACCGCAACTGCAAAGGCTTTACTGTCTGTCTCGACCAACAGTCGCTTGGCCTCATTCACGCGCATTTTCATGATGACCTCGTTAACGCCCATGTCCAGGTGCTGTTTAAACAGGGTATAGAGCCGGCGGCGCGACATGCCGCTTGCGGCGACCACCTGTTCCACATGGACATCCGGGTCGCGAAAGTTTTCCCGGATGAAGTTGAGCGCGGACTGCACTGAGTGATTGGCTGCTGCAAGGGCGTCGGTGCTCTTGCGCACGACGACGTGTGTGGGTGCAATTCGGACAGGCTCGAGCGGGCATTGCTCGCCATTCATCAGGCGATCCAGCAGGGCCGCTGCCTCGTAGCCCTGCCGAAAGTGATTGTCCTCGACGCTGGTCAGCCCGACCTCCAGCAGGCCGCTCACCGATTCGGTATTGCCGACACCAATGACGGCAACCTCGTCGGGGATACCGAGGCCGGCCAGATTGCACGCCTCGACAATCATCCAGGCCGCAATATCGTGATTGATCATGATGCCGAGTGGTCTCGGCAGGCGCTTGATCTGCCTGGCCAGGTCAAGCGCCAGGTGTTGCGAATCAACGCCGATCAGCTTCAACCGGTGAAATGCCCGGCCGTACTGTGCCGCAACTTCTGCAAGCCCACAGGCCCGGTCCCGTGATTGGGCAGACTCCAGCGTCTGCAGGAAAGCAAGCGTTGGCAGGCCCTGCTGGATGAGATGCTCTCCGGCCATCCGGCCAATCGCAACGTCGTCCATGAGCACACGGTGTACCTGCAACCAGTAGAGGGTATCGGCCAGGTCGACCACGGGAATGGCGCTTGACTCGATGAATTCGGCGAGGTCCCGGTGACGGGCAAGCACAATCATACCGTCATTGGGTAGACGCAGGCTGCGTGCGACATGCAGGTCCGCGCCGTGATGCGCCAGACCCAGTAACTGCCAGCCTGCTTCCCGGGCGTATTCCAGGACCCCGCGCTCGACATCAAAATCTACCCACTGCGGAAAAAACAGCACGCGTTTCTTCATGGTCCCTGTCTTCGACTCGACTCTCTCGTTGAAACAGTTTACACACCTCGGATTGCTCCGCCGAATTGTGTGCATGAATCGACAGAGCCTTGGCACGGCGTTGCCGCACCGGCATGGTACTTTGGCATATAGTCAATCGCTGCGGGCGCATCCGGTGCTGAACGCCCGGTAGGGGAATCCAATCCTGCACAGGGGTCAAGCCCGAGGAGCATTAAGCATGACTGTCGCGTTTCGCCTTGCACCCTTGCCCGGCCCGTTTGGTCAGGAAGTGCTCGACATAGATGTCGCCGACCTGGGCGACGAAGATTTGCGATCGCTGTTGACGACGCTGTACGAGAATCGATTCCTGGTGCTGCGCACCGGTGGACTGCAAGCTGATGAGTACCTTGCTTTCGCCCGGCGTATTGGTATACCGATTGCGCTCAGTCCGGGTGCGGAACATCCCGAAATTGCTGTAATGGACAACCGCAACGTCGACCGACAGAAAGAAAAGCGCGGTCCCGCACACTGGCACAGCGATCAGTCGTTCCGGTCCCGACGTGCGTCGGTAACCATGCTTTTCTGTTCGCGGGCACCCCGCGAGGGCGGTGAGACGCGTTTCTGCGATCTGGCGGGTGCCTACGCTGCGCTTTCCGACACGATGAAAGCACGCATTGATGACCTGACGGTTATCCATAGGCATGGTGTGTCTGTGGCTGCCCGGCCTGGTGACCACACGCCGATTCCGCCGCCGAACTGGGACCAGACGAGGACCGTGCACCATCCGCTGGTCCTGACGCATCCGGTGTCGGGTGTAAAAACACTCTACGCGATCAGCGGTACCAGCCAGGGCATCGTTGGCATGTCGCCTGAAGCCGGTACGGCACTGCTCCAGGAACTCTGTGAGCACGCCTTCCAGGACCGCTTCGTGACCAGCCACAGGCACCGGCAGCACGACATTACCATGTGGGACAACCCCACCAGCTTGCACAGCGCCACGCCCATGCCAGCCGCCAATGGTGAGGACAACCTGCGCGAAGTGCATCGCATCAGCCTCGTCGGCGACCCGCCCGTTTTCGGGATGGATTCCCTGCACCCCGCTTCCCGGGTCTGACTGGCTGTGCCCTTAACACGCAACTATCGAAAGGTATCGTTAAATGAAACATGACCTGATTGTCCGCAATGGCCTTGTGGTGGACGGAACCGGCGCGCCGCCTTTTGAGGCCGACCTTGCCGTTGACGGCGATACGGTCACCGCAATCGGGCGCATCCCCGGGACTGGGCGCGACGAGATCGACGCACGCGGCAAAACCGTCACGCCGGGTTTTGTCGATCTGCATACTCACCTTGATGCGCAGATCGGGTGGGACTCTGATCTGACGTCCATTACCTGGCACGGGGTTACCACCGCGCTGCTTGGCAATTGTGGAGTCACTTTTGCGCCCTGCGCGGCCGGGGATCGCGAGTTTCTTGCCGGCATGATGGAGACAGTCGAGGACATCCCCAGGTCTGCCATCCTCGCCGGACTGCCCTGGGACTGGGAGACTTACGGCGAATATCTTGATTCCATCGAACGCCGCCAGCCAATGGTGAATGTTGGTGGACTCGCAGGACACAGTGCCATTCGGTACATGGTGATGCGCGAACGCAGCATCGATGAACAGCCAACGGCTGATGAACTGGATCGCATTTGCCAGATTGCCGCGGACTCGATCCGTGGTGGCGCCTTCGGCTTTTCGACCAACCGCCATCCGCACCACCGCCTGCCTGACGGTCGCTGCATTCCCGGCACCTTTGCAGAGGCTGGCGAAGTTGAAGCCATTGCAAAATCCGTTGGCCTTGTCGGTGGAATCATGCAACTGGTGGTCGACTACAGTCTCGGCTTTGACGCAGAAATGGGGCTTGTGACCCGGGCTGCTGAATTGTCGCGTGGTGTACTGTTCAATATAGGCGCCTCGCCGAAACGCGGGTTCACCGAACTGGTCGATGCGCGCGTCAGGGAAAGTGGGGCGCCAATGCTTGGCATGACTGTACCTCGCGCCGGAGGGAACCTGGTTGGACTGTCGACGCCGCACCTGACCAATGGCAGGTTGCGCACGGAATCCTGGCTCGCGCTGAAAGCCATGGACTTCGAGCACCGCCTGGCCGCGATCAGGGATGCGGCGTTCCGCGGGCGTCTTGTTGACGAGCTCCGCCAACATCCAAAGGCGGCTGAGGTTGAGCAACTTTTCAGCTACTGGTACCCACTGGGGCTGGCAGATCGCCCCAATTACACCGCGCCGGAAGAGGACAGCCTGCTTGGACTGGCCCGACAAACTGGTCTGCACCCGGCACAGGTGATGCTTGATCTCATGCTGGAAACAGAAGGGCGCATGGTGTTCCATCACCGGGAATTCAACAGGGACCTCGATGGCCTGGCACAGCTGCTGGAGCTTGACTGGGTCCTGCCGGGCATGGGTGACGCCGGCGCGCATGTTGGCCAGATGGTCGACGCGAGCTGGCCGTCTTTTGTTCTCGGCCACTGGTACCGGGATATGCGGCTGTATTCGATGGAAGAAGCGGTCCGCCGCATCAGCGGCCTGCCTGCTGCATTTCTTGGCCTGGATGATCGGGGCACACTTGAGGTTGGCAAGCGTGCTGATATAAACGTGGTTGACCTGGACAGGGTGGCCGAACGCCAGCCCCAGGTTGTTAACGATTTCCCCGGGGGTGCTGCACGGTTTATCCAGCGTGCCGTTGGCTATGCGGCAACGATATGTAACGGCGTGGTGGTGCTGCGTGACGACGAGCATACCGGTGCACATGCCGGCCGCGTGCTGAGGAGCGGCACCCGATAGCAGGGACTGGCATGCGAACTGAAGCTATGGACAAGAAAGTGCGGGATGAAGGCAGGGGATTGAGGGCAAGGACATGAGGGCAAGGACATGAGGGCACGGACATGAGGGCACGGACATGAGGGCACGGACATGAGGGCACGGACATGAGGGCACGGACATGAGGGCACGGACATGAGCCAGGCAAGCGTGGGTGATTTACCGGGCAGCAATCCTGTCCACATTCTGCTCGCCAGCGAATCCACCGGCCTCCACCTGAGCGATGCAACGCAGGCAGGTTGCTTCGGGTTGCGCGCCCACTGTGACGACAGTTGCGTGTGGACCTGGGAGTCTGAAGATGTGCTGCGTAATGCTTTGACGGGCAACCTCCTTGAGGTTGAGGCGGTGGGTTCGCTGCCCGACCCCGGGCAGGCGGCCGAGATCGACGCTGCGTTTGGTCCCGGCGCGCACCTGCTTGTTCGGCAGAAGTACCGCCTGTCAGGTGATGGTCCAAAGCTGGCCGAGCTGGGCGAACAGCGGCTGTTTTCAGCCTGCGCCGCACCGGATCGCCTGCCATCGGCCTACCTGGCGGAACTCGAGACGCAGGGTTGGACAGTGGTGGAGAACGTAATGACACCGGCGATGGTGTCGAACCTGGTCGCCAACATCAACAGCGTACGGGAACAGTACGCTGAGAAGGAGGCGAGGGTGAAGGCGGACCAGGACACCCGCCCTTACAGGTCCAACGACAACCTTATTCGCCCGCAGGCGCTGATGGCGCGGGGAGAGAGCTTGCTCGGCATGACCCCGGCAGTGGCGCAGGCACTGATGCACCCGGTCTCGCTGTGGCTGATTGAGCGTTACCTGGGTGATGAGGCTATCCATTATTGCCAGTCGCCGTCATTTTCCATTCTGCGGCCGGCGGAAAAAACCGGAGAGAATGCCCGCGTCATGCCCGGTGGCTGGCACTGCGACTACCCCTATCCGCTCAACAGTGAAACCGAAGCACACACAGGCATGCTTGGACCCGCTGAGTTTGAGAAACTCGACGCGTCAATCTCGGCACGCTACCCCGACTGGAAGCATCGAAAAGTCAGGCTGGGCATGCAGTTCAATATTGCACTGACAGATTTTAAGCCCGAAACCGGGGCCACGCAGTTCATTCTGGGTTCGCACGAATTTGCTGGCCCGCCACCGACCGAACTGAACGCCGTGCCGACGGTGGCAGGGGAAGGCCCGCACAAGGACGTTGTCCAGCTTTCGTTTCCCGCCGGTTCGGGCATACTCTACGACTCCCGTACCTATCATCGTCCACCCCCGGAGCTGAATGTCTCCGGCGCGGAACGCTGGGCCATGTTGACCTGCATTATTCCGTCTTTTGTGCGCGACTTGCGAGCAAGAGACGACAAGGTGAACTCTGCCGAGGCCTTCGCCAGGGCGAAAAAAGTTCATGCCGCACTATCTCCAAGGGAACTGCAGGATGTCCTCAGGATGCTCTGCGATGACGAAGCGGGACGGCCCCGTGAGGATATAGCGGCCGCTGTAGCGGCTGCGTCACGTGGAAATAACTAGCCGGCAGCAGATGGCAACAGGCAGGCTGATGCCTGCCATGCCCCGGAAAATTAGCCATGTGGCGGTTGAGGTTGTCGCAGGACAGGTATAGAGTTTTGCCAGGCAGGGTATCTGTTGCCTCGCAATGAGAAACGCAGACCCGCGGGAGTTACGCCCGCTTTAGCCAGGAATCCTCAAACTTAGGGTATCCGGATCCTCCGGACCTGTGGGAGCTACCCCCACACTTGATATCAAATGATTGATGAGGAGGGACAATCATGTCCGGAGAATTCTCAAACCGTAATGCCACGCTCATTCTGACCGACGTCATGCAGATGGTGTCGATCATGCGTGAGGTATCCGATGAACTGAAACTCATCACACTGATTAACGACTACTATGCCTATGCATCGAAGTACATCGCTGATCACGGTGGCGAGGTGATCAAGTATTCGGGTGACGCCTGTCTCGGGATTTTTGGCGAGGACCAGGTCACCAGTGCGATCGATGCCCTGAAGGCAATGAGGGCCGACTGGCCCGAGTTCTGTGAAGCTCACGAGGTCACACCGACCGGCATCAAGGGTTCGGTGCACATCGGGGAGGTGTTCGTTGGCAAATTCGGCCCGCAACGCCTGCCTGATGTGATGGGCAAAGCCGTTAATGTGCTGTTTTCGATGGAAGGGCCCGGCATTACCCTGAGCGAGCAGGCTTACAGAAAGCTGCCCTCAGACAAGCGCGGGCCGTTCAACAAGCACGGTGGCCATGTGACCTACGTCATGAAGTAGCCGGCACGGCATTTGGTGTGAACTCAAGGTCACGCGCCTTGAAGGTGCCGGGGGTGTTCCGCCAGGCGAGGCGCGTCGACTGCGTAACCCGCTCAGGCGGGTAGCAGCAACTCGTAGGTGAATCCACCCTCGACCTCGCCACGCGGACCTTTTTGCGAGCTGAAGTAGAGTCGCCTGCCGTCGGAGGTAAACGCCGGGCCACAGATCTCGGAGCCGTCCTGGCCATGCAGTGTGATGAGCGGAATCGCGCGATAGTTTTGGTCCAGCACGACAATTTGCATGTCACCACCATCCTCGGCGACCAGCAGTTCGCCGTTGTGACTGATCTCGATGTTGTCGACGCCGGTCAGGATAGGTTCGTCGTGGTTGCCGGCATCATAGACAATCTTGAGTTCGTGGCTGTCGAGGCCGTAGGACCACACGCGATTGTCACCCTTGGTTGTGAAGTACACATGGCGCTTGCCATAGACAATGCCCTCGCCACCATTGAAGCGGGCAACCCCGGGCACCTGTTTGCGCAGCGGAACCGTCTTCGCAAGCGGGTCTGCAAGAGGCGCCCAGCGCAACCTGCTGCCGTCCGTCACTGCAACTTCCAGCAAACCGCTCGACAGATCACCTTTTGTCGCCGGCGTGAACCGGTACAGGCAACCGTCTCGTACGTCCTCGGTGAGGTAACACTGATGATTATCTGGATCAATCGCAACGGCTTCGTGGTTGCAGGACCCCATCGCAGGCCGAACGATAGCCGGGCGCACGCCCGTTGGATCACACTCGTAAACCTGGCCCGTGTCACCGTTTTCCTCGCAGGACAACCAGGTTCCCCAGGGGGTCCTGCCCCCGGCACAGTTGCGCGAGGTGCCCTGCAGAATCGGGTAAGCGTCGACGAGGGTGCCTGCTGAATTGAAGCGGAGCGCACCAACACCACCGGCGCCGGCAGAAAGTTCGCTGTTCGAGACATAGATCCAGCCACCATCTTCGGTATCGTAACAGGCGCCGCCGTCTGGCAGCCGGTGCCAGACATACTGGGTGCCAGGTACGGGCTGGTCGACCACTGCGACAACACGAAGCAAACAGCCTTTCGGCAGAGTCGCATTGGTGGCAGGGTCGTGGTAGGTGTCGAGGGCAAGCCGCGAGAGCAGTGGGCCGCTGCGCCCACCGCCGAGCGCGGGCAGGCTGGTCAGGAAGGGTGCGCTACCCAGCGCGATCAGCGTGTTGCCGACGAAGTTTCTGCGAGTGATCATGGCGGGCAGTCTAGCCCGCATCGCTCACCGATTGACGCTGGGTAGTGATTTTAACCATACCTGAGTTGTATTCGTCGCTGGTGAGCTGGGATTTCCTGCTCCATCGGTGCTGACAGGTTGTACGAGTTGATGTTTTGACGCTTATGGCGGGGAGGTGTCGCTGTTTTGGCAAAATCAGCTCGAGCGGGATTCGGCAGATCAACCGCAGTGGCGTCGGTGTTGATTCAATCGTAGGTGAACTTATCCGGGCGGCGACCAGACCGGATAGCGATGGATGTTCGCCAGGATCTGGACCAGGTCGCTGGCGTAAGGACAAGCGTCTGAGAACGAGATCCAGACCTTGCGTGCGGTAATTCGGATGCGGGCGCCGATCTTGAGGAGCCTGACGCGGATCGTCGTACACTGGGCCCTGGCGTGACGGGTGCCTTCAAGACCAAGACGACGCAGCCCATGCATGAGTTCGTAGGCGAACGACGAGAAGTACAACCGTAGCTGATTCGCCTGCATGGTTTCGCTGCTCGTGCGATCTGCAAACAACCCCAACTGTTGTTCCTTGATGCGGTTTTCCATATCACCGCGGATGCAGTACAAGTCTTCATACAGTTGCCGTGCACCGGCGCGATGTCGGCTCAGGTTCGTCACCACAAAGCGCGGGTTCTCCTTGCCTGGCAGATACTCCGCCTTGCCGACGACGCGACGCTCACATGACCACGACTTGCGGGTACGATAACGCAGTTCACGATATCGCTTCGCCGCCTTGCCAGTACGGTCATGTTCCGTTCTGGCCTCCGTCAGCGCTTGTCCCAATGCACGCCGCAAGCGCTTGTTGCGCGCCAACCCCAGCAGATAGTAGACCCGGTTCTCCTCGCACCAGTGCATGATTGACTCCCGACAGAAGCCAGAGTCGCCCCGGATCACGATGCGGGTCTTCGGCCAGTACTCGCGGATCTGTTGAACGATCCGCTCGAGTTCTTCGATACTGCCGGCGGCACCATCCTGATTCGACGTTCGCAGGCGTGCACACAACAGGTGCTCACCGCAGAAGATGTACAGGGGCAGGTAGCAGTAGCAGCGGTAGTAACCGTGGAAGAAGCGTCCTTCCTGGCGACCATGGAGCGGATCATCGGTGGCGTCCAGATCCAGCCAGATCTCCTTCGGCGGGGTCTTGCATGACTCGATGAACAAGTCCACCAGCAACCGATCTGCCTTGCCGGGATTGAAGCCAATCTTCTTGTATCGATGCTGGCGTGATGTCTCCGTTGTACTCAGCTCCAACCGGTTCAACGTACTTGATGCTGCTAAAGGGTTACCCTTGTCGCGCTCGCGGCCACGCTTTTGGCCGGTCAAGTCCCGCTTCCCTACCAATAACGCCAGCGTGCTGTCAGCACGCAAGGTATCGTGATCGTTCAGATCTTCGTAGCCGAGTGCCAGACCATAAACCCGCTGGGCTACCAGGTCGTGGATGCTGTGTTCAATGCTGTTCGGATTACGCCGATCGTCGAAACAGTTTCCCAGTCGTCGCAGCAGCCCGAGTCGCTGGTCGACCTCTCGCAGCATCAGCCCGCCACCATCAGAAGTAATGCGGCCACCATCAAACCGGCCAACAACATCCCGAGCACCAAAAGCGTGAAATTCAAGCTGAGGAGATTTACACTCTGTGTTCATAGGCCTCCCTCTGCGGTGTATCGTAAGTGCTTGCCAGCTCTCACTTTATGCAACAGATTGAGGCCTTTTTCTATACTATCGGTGAAATATGCAGGCTAGCAGCCAATTGTTAGCGGAATATGAAGATCAGATGCCGCCTGTTCGTTTTTCCGGTTCACCCAGCGTAAAGAAGCGCCGCATCTTCTCAAGTATCCTGCGGCCACCCTGATCCACCTCGTGCGGGCCGGTATGCCTTGTGTCACGCGCCAGGTTGCTTGCGATGCGTTCTGCCAGGGTACGGCTTAGCGTCGCCGCGAGTTCTGGCCGGGCACGCAGCAGCGGCTCGAAATCCTGTTTGCGAATCTCAAACACGATCGAATCGACGACTGCGCGAACGGTAGCACCGCGCGGATCGCCAGTCAGCAGCGACATTTCGCCGAAGAATGCGCCTGGTACCAGATGCGCCACCGTGACCTCGTCATCTCCCTGCGCCTGGATGATCACCTGCAGCAGTCCCTCCCTGGTTACAAACAGCGATGACCCGGGTGCGCCCTGTTTCACCACGTCCTGCCCCTTCAGCATGAGCTGTCGCGTCATGCTGGCCTCAAGTTGTTCAATCTCGTGATCAGCGAGGACGTCAAAAAGGGAAATGTGCCGCAGGAATCCACGGCTGCCTGGCTGCTGCATCACCTCCTTGGGTGCCAGTTCAATGCGTTCGCCTGGTATGGTGAGGCCGGCATAGTAGAGGTTGCGGCTCACGGCCTTCTGTACTTCGTAGCGTAAGCGGGACATCTCGGGATAGTCGGGCACCCAGTAGCGGATACTCCAGATCACCCCGTTCTCTGTATAGCGGTCAATACGTACCTCGGGTTGCTTGTCCAGGCGCGCGAGTTCCGGAACCTGGTTAATCGCCGATAGCAGGATGCGCTCGGCCTGGTGCGGCGTGACGGCGTGGTTCAGCAGGATTTCAAAGTGATCGCGCCAGAAACGCGCCGGTTGGGAAAAGTTCTTGAATGTGCTGATGGCGAGTTCGGAATTCGGGATGACCACGGTGATTTCTTCGCGCGTGATGAGGCGAGTAGAGCGCCAGTTGATTTCAGTGACCTGACCCACCGTACCATCCGCCACCTGAATCCAGTCGCCCATCGCAAACGGCCGCTCAAGTCCGAGTGCAATGCCGGTAAAGAGATCAGAGATCATGTTACGCAGTGCGAACCCGATGATGGCGATGAACAGGCCCGACGTCGTCAGCACACCGGCGACGGGCACCTCGAGCACGCGCACGAGGATCGCGGAAACCGCAATTGCGAACAATACGACTCCCGTGATCTGGCTGACGAGTTTGGGCATTTGCCCGCCACTCCAGCGTGGCACGAGGCCCTCCCACAACACGAGGACAAGCAGGTGATGCAGCAGAACAGCGCCGAGGAGCCACATCAGGATCTCGACGCCGCGCCCGGCGACCGAGTCGAGCCCGCCAACGCCTGGTGCAATCAGGGCGAGGGCGGTAATGCCCAGTGCCGCTGCAATGCTCCAGGTGACTCTTGCAATTCTCTTATTCAATGAATTTCATTCCAGACTCCTCAACACCTTCCCGCGACCCTGCGTTGAAGCGACCGGTGCCACTAGGCCGTACGTTAGCAAGTGCTGCTACGGTTTGCACCTATGGCGGGACGCCGCGGCCAATTCGTCCTGCCGCCATGCAGTTTGTTCTTCCTGACCTCCCTTGAAGGTAAAAGGATGCAGCGACGTTTTTGACCTTGACGCCGGGCAAATGACTCAACCTGCCAGCTGTTGCCTTGAACGTTTGGCTGTAACTGAACCGCACCGGTTTCTGTTACCCTGAACCCTGGGCGCAATTTGACGGAGAGACGCGCGATGATACGAAGATTGCTATTCTGTTGCCTGGTGGTGCTGGCCCAGTCCGGCATGGCTGAGGACAAGCGCGACCAGCTGCGTGTTTTCATATGCGGGAGTTCCTCACCACTTCCAGACCTCAACCGCGCGAGGGCCTGTATCGCTGTACTCACTGATTCAGAGTTTTTCCTTTTCGATACCGGTTCGGGGTCGAGCACCAGACTGTCAGTCGGACGGTTGCCTACGAATCGACTTTCGGGTGTTATCTTCACGCACTTTCACTCCGATCATATTTCTGACGTCTATAACATTAACCTGACATCCTGGGCGAGTGGTCGCAAGTACCCTTTGCCCGTTTACGGCCCGGCCGGTATTGAGCGCGTTGTTGCCGGCATGAACGACGCCTATGAGCTCGATCGAGGGTATCGCGTGGCGCACCATGGCGAGGCATTGCTGAATCCTGATCATGGCATGCTGGTGCCCAAGCAGATTGAGGTGGGCAAGTTCTATGAAAACGGCAAACTGTCCATCACCGCGATCAGCGTTGACCATAGCCCCATCCATCCGGCATTTGGTTATCGGGTGGATTACGGGGATCGCTCAGTTGTCATCAGTGGGGATACAGTGATCTCCAGGGAGCTCATGAAAGCCTCTGAGGGCGTCGATCTTTTGCTCCACGATGCCCTTTCAGTAAAGGTACTTGAATTGGCTATTCAACAGTCAAAGGCCGCAGGCAACGAACTGCGTGCCCGGATCCTGAGTGACGTGACCGACTATCATGCGCACACGCTGGACATAGTAAAGGCAGCCGAGGCAGCCGGGGTCAAACAACTGGCGTTCTATCACATGGTCCCACCACCTCAGAACGAAGCGGCGGAGGCCATCTTCATGGAAGGTGTCCCTGACGATGTCCTGCTAACGGAGGACCTGATGTGGTTTGAACTGCCTCTCGGATCGGATGATCTGGTGGTCAGGCGGCCTTAGGGGCTCGCCGTCATCATCGTCGTCAATTGTCCGACTGGTAGTG
The DNA here is from genome assembly GCA_047947185.1 of Pseudomonadota bacterium. Lineage (GTDB taxonomy): Bacteria > Pseudomonadota > Gammaproteobacteria > Pseudomonadales > Azotimanducaceae > JANQJA01. The sequence continues at coordinate 1,846,481 of CP170502.1, read as the reverse complement.
CACCTTGACGCCGTGGAAAGGCACTTTCCCATCGCGATCGTAACCTGACGCAGTCTGTTCAAGCGCGAACAGTGGCGTATAAACGCCGTGAGTCTCCAGCATCGACTGCGCCTTTTCGCGAGCGACAGGCGCGAGCTCGTTGAAGTGCCGACGCAATTCTTCAAGACACCAGACCCGGTACTGACTGGTGGGGACCTGGCGATAGGGCACACCTTCAATGTCGATATCAAAACGTTCCTGTCTTTTCTGCCAGGCGATTGCGTTGGCGTTCAGGAACGGCAGGTAAGCCGCCCCGATGTCATCGAGAAAGGGTGACCAATCCGCGGGCACGCGATCCGGCAGCGGACCATTCACGCGACTCGCCCTGGCATTCCAGAGCCGTGCCTGCCATTCATATACGCCAGGTGCCCGATCGCGCATGATGTCGGAGGCTGTGGGGTCCTGCGAGAAGTGTCGGAACATGGATGCAAAGAAACCAAAGTCCGCAAGCGAAGGCCGTTCTCCCAGCAGGTACGGTCTGACTGCGAATATGGCTTCCAGTCGGTCGAGTGTCTTCAGATAAATCGACTCGACATGGTCCCAGGTCTCTTTCGACACGCCGTCGCGCTTGACATAGAAAGTGTGCTGGCGGTAGCGGATCATGGCGCGTTTGATGAAGCCGGGCGCGGCGATGTCAGTCATGACTTCATCGACGATCTTGCGACCGAGATGAAGCCGGTCTTTCCTGTAGCTCCAGCGATAGTGCATGGCGGGTCGCCACAGCCATTCTTCGGCATAGTCTTCGATGAGTCGACTGAAGAACGCCACCACTGGATCAGATGGGATCACAACGGGTTCCGGGAACTCGCGTTCCAGCCAGGCGATCATGGGGGTTGTGTCTGTCATGACGCGGCCATCAGGCAGTTCGATGGCTGGCATCTGGGATGTGCCGGTGTTCTTCAGAAGAAAGCGGAAGCCCTCGCGATTCAGCGTGACGAATTCGAACGGGATCTCCTTGTAGCGCAGGTACGCTTCCATCTTGCCCGTGTAGTAAGAGATCTTTGCGCCATAGAGGCGTAATGGTGCATCTTTCGTCATGCGGGAAAGTCTACAGGGATTGGTGTTTTGTCACTATTGCTTTGTCGTCACTCTGAATTAAACAGAGTCTATAGCTCACCCAGCAAACCGAGCGCCCTGGCCCTGGCCAGCAAACCCTGCAGGCTATGCACATCCAGCTTTTGCAGGATGCGCGTTTTGTGGGTTTCCGCTGTCTTGAAGGAAACTGAAAGCTGATCCGCAACCTCCTGCAGTGTGAGGCCGGTCAAGAGCAGCAGCAGGACCTCGTTCTCACGCCGCGTGAGGGTGCCGAGTATTTCGCTTTCTCTGAGAATTGCCTGAAACTCGGGACTGATGAACTCTCGTTGGCGGATCTGCAGATCAATAGCATTGCTGAGATCATCAATGGAACCGCGCTTGGCCACCAGTGCGGAGACACCCGCCGCGAGAGAGTCCGCCAGTATCTGCGGAGACACTGTCCCGGATAGCATGATCACCGCAAAACTGAGTTTCCGCTCCTGCCGCAGAGCCGAAAGCACGTCAAGCCCGGTACCGTCGGGCAGGTGGTAGTCGAGCAGCAGGATATCTGGCGGTGATGCCCTGATGTGATCAAGTGCCTCCGCAACTGACCTTGCCTCACCCACAAGTTGCAGGTCAGGACGTGAATCGAAATAGGTTCGCAGCCCCATCCGGAAAATTTCATGGTCGTCGGCAACAAGTATCTTCAGCAACAAACTCATTGGGCATCCTTCATGGTCAAGCGAAATGCCATTCCGCCACTGGCCCGCGTCTGCGAACTAAACTCCCAGCCACGTTCCGAGGCGATGTCGCGAATAATGGCATGGCCCAGCCCGGGGTTGGCAACAGATCCCATACCAATGCCGTCGTCAGCCACGACAATCTCATGCCCCTGTGAGCGGCGTCTAAGGCCCATGAGAATCCTTGAACATTGCCCATGCCGAAGCGCGTTCACCAGGAGGTTCTGGATCACACGTCGTAACGGCACGACCAACGAAGACGGAACCGGAATGCTCGAGCGGACGGCGCGGAGCGCAACCTCCCGGTCGCGTGCCTCCTCGGAAAACGATTGTATGAGTTCATCGAAGAGATCGCCGAAGTCACTGACGACGATCGGCGCCTGCGCCTCTCTGAAGGGGTCGAGATTCTCCTTCAGGATGGCTTCCATCGAATCCAGGGTGCGGTTTAACGTTTCAACCGAGGCCGGGTCACGCAGTTGGCGGGCCAGCCCACCCATGGCAAGCCGGAGTGAATAGATCGGCTGCGAGACGTCATGACTTGTGGTGGCAAGCTTCTTGTCCATTTCCACAAGCCGCAGGTTTTGCTCGAAGTTGGCCTGTTCAAGCTGCAACCTCTCCCTGGCTTCTTTCAGGCGCGCGTTCGCAGCATCAATCAGCTGTTCCTGCGATGTCAAAAACTCGCGATTCAACCGGCGAACCTGGTCGGACAGTCCAATAGACAGCAGCAGCGCTTCTCCCAGCGCACCCAGGCGTAACCAATCCGTAGAGATCAGCGGCAGATCGATCCAGCCGATAACCGAGGCACCAAACAGGAAGTTGCCCACACCCAGGGAAAGCCAGCCCATGACAAAAAAAGCGGCTGACTTGTTGCCATGGAAGAAAGTGTAGGCCCCGATTGCGGCGTAGACCAGGGGCCCGGTGGACGTCATGAAGGTACCCAATTCGTTCGAAAGGCGCACGGGCGTGATGCTCATGGTGAGCAGGAGCACCAGGGAGATAGCGCCATAGATCAGGGGAATCACCGCGAGGCGCATATGGGTACGGTGGAGGTCCAGAAACAGGATCACAAAAACAGTCCCAGCGAGATTCGCCGCGTGTCCAAGCAGCGGCGTGCCGTAGGCATTGAGGGTAGTGAAGTCTGGCCACAGGTACTGGAACGCATAGCCATCCATGTGGAGCAGATAGAGACCGATGCAGGTCTCCATGACAGCATAAGCCAGGTAGGCAGGACGCCTCAGGGCCACAAAGTGGGCGAGGTTAATGATGACCAGGGCAAAAATAATGCCGGAGATAAATAGCAGGCTGCCGATTGATCGATTGTTGGTTGCTTCGACTTCGCCCGGGGGAGACAGCATCAGGTTAAGGCTGAGGGAGCCTGCAGCGCCGATATAGACCAGCAGGTTTTTTGTTTCAAACGGTTCGAAATCTAGTTGAACAACAAGCGTTGGCAGCGGCACCGGCCTTGCAGAAAACGGCTGGAACTGGTCGTTGTAGAGTCGTTCGATGTAACTGCCGCTGGAGTCCATTTCATAAACGATAATGGGGCGCATGTAGCGCTGACCGGTTGTCAGATATCGTGAAACCCCTTCATCAAGCGGATTGGTTGCTACGACCCTGAGCCAGGCGCGATTGGCCGTGTACCCGAAGTTCAGCGTTCTGCCCTGGTAAGGCTTAAATTCAGCGTTTTGTAATTCCCCAGGTGGAATATTCGGCGCAAACCGGCCGTTTTGGTGTGGAGCAAATGGCGGCGTTTCGATGAGGTAGTCGATATGTGCGGTAAGGGCCTGTGATTCGTCCCTGCTCAGTGTCAGCGGCTGCGCCGCGGCAACCGTTGCTACCAACAGGGCCCAGCAAAGGCAACAGGTTCTTGCCTGGATTTTTGTCATCACCGGTGCCCCATGAGGTCAGGGAAACACCTGACGCAATACAAGTGACAGGACTATACAAAAGTCTCCGGGAGAAAACATGTCCGGTGCGGCTCTTGCCTGCTTCTTGATCTGTTGCCAGTACCCTGCAGCCAGGCAGTCATGGATGCAGGCGGGTAAAACGCCTACAGGGTCTCGGCCAGACTGACGGGTAACCGCTGTTCTGCTGCCAGCTGTCTGGATACCGGGACCTGGGCCGCACGCAATTCTTCCCCCCAATCGAGCCACATGTCAGCCTGGGGTGGCGTGGTGCGCAGGGTGTCGAGGTCAGTCTTGCAGAAGTCATAGAGCAGCGCCTGCCGAATGGTGCGCGGGCGGGCGCGATTGTGTCCGGCCATGTGGCCCATGCGGTGATGCCAGAAAACGATGTCACCCGCTTCACCAAAACAGTCAACGGGGGGTGTATCAGCTTCCACTTTTTTGACTTCTTCGAGGTACTCCACCGGGTGGATCAGGCCTTTGTGAGTTGGCAGGTGTTCGTAATAGGGAATGCGTGCCTGGTCGTACTGCATGGGGAACAGGGGGTAAAAGCGCTGGTGACTGCGTGGCCAGATCTTGAAAGAACCGCCGTCTGGTGGGCTGTCATCCAGCAGGCAGACAAGTCCCAGGTGAAACGGGTGGCCATCTGTGTGCAGGTGATCCTCCAGGTTTTCCTCGTCCGTGGGCAGGGTGGCATAGATGCCACGGACCCCTTCACCCAGTTGCGGGTCAACGGGACCGCCTGGCCAGGCGGGGCCCCAGGACCCCATGGGGCGGCCACCAACCTTGGGTGGTCTCAACATGCCCTGGCCCAGCATCTGCTCAGCCCAGAGGATCAACTGGCGATTGAAGGCCACTTCAATGACTTCTGCTTCCGTGCTGGCACCCCGGTACTGCCAGCGCACCCCCTGTTTGACCAACAGGGGATCGTCGGAGGTTTCACCGGGGGCAATGGGTTTCCAGGTTGCAGGATCGTCCCGTTTGATTGATGCTGGCGCTGTCTGCCACATGCGATCCAGCGCGCGTTCACAGAGCGCTTTGGGCACTGCCTGCCGCTTGATCAGGTAACCGAACTGCTTGAAAAAGCAGAGTTCTTCCTCGGTCAGTCGCACAAGGTCTTCAATCATTGGTCCATTCCGGTTACGTGGCAGGTTAAGGTTGACGCCGGGGAAGTCACCTGTCAAATCAGACGCATTTTTCGGCTCGACAAGATTAATGAATGTCATTACCATGCGTGTCATCAAATCGGGAGGGAAGCCAGATGATTCCAACACCAGTTCAGTTCAAAGGCGTGCCGGGTTCACCCTATACACGGAAAATGCTCGCGTTGCTGCGTTACCGGCAAATTCCCTATGAGCTGCTGATTGGTGACCAGGCCACACGGGAAGGGTTGCCCGAGCCCAAGGTCAGCCTGTTACCCACTTTTTATCTGCCCAATGCCGCGGGAGAAATCGAGGCAGTGGTTGATTCCACACCCTTGATTCGGCGTTTTGAATCAGCGTTTGATCAGCGCAGCGTGCTGCCGCCAGACCCGGTGCTCAATTTCGTCAACTACCTGCTTGAGGATTACGGGGATGAATGGCTCACCAAGGCCATGTTCCACTATCGCTGGTACTACGATGCGGACATCGAGATGGCGGGCCGTATTCTCCCTCTCTGGGCCAACCTGGACCTGACGCCGGAACGCCATGAGCGTGCGGCCAACAGGATTCGCGAACGCCAGATCTCGCGCCTTTACGTTGTTGGTTCCAATGATGTAACAGCCCCTGTCATTGAGGACAGCTACAAGCGTTTCCTTGGGATCATGGATGAACTGATACAGGCGCAGCCGTTCCTGATGGGCGACAGGCCTGGCTCCAGCGATTTTGCAATTTATGCCCAGTTAACCCAGCTGGCCCGATTTGATCCCACACCACTCGCGATCTGTGTGGAACAGGCGCCGCGCGTCTTTGCCTGGACCGACGTGATGGATGACCTGAGCGGCAGGCGCGCGACGGACAGGGATTGGCTGGAAACGGAAGAGATCCGTAACCGCCTGGGTGACCTGTTGACAGAGGTCGGGCGCACCTACGTGCCAGCGCTGCTGGCCAATGCCAGGGCGCTGCAGGCCGGGAACAAGGACATGGAGACAACGATTGATGGCAGGCGCTGGGAACAGCCGACTTTTCCCTACCAGGCCAAGTGCCTGCAGTGGATTCGGGCGGAGTATGCCGGTCTTGGCACCAAAGACCAGCGGTATGTGGCAGCGCTGCTGAAAGACACCGGCTGCGAACCATTGCTGGCCTGACAGACATGAAACCAAAAACCCGGGTCAAGTCGATCCTCATTGGCATACTTGCAAGCCAGCGTTTGCAGGTATTCCGACAGCGAATGGCGCGGCTGCAACGGCGCGGGAAACCCACTGTCCACTATTTTCACCAGGTGGATGATCCCTATAGTCACCTGGCGGTGCAGCGCGTTGACGAGATTGGACGCAAGTACCGGGTTAACCTGGTCCCCCATCTCACCAGTGGCGAGGCAGATAGCTACCGGGGTGATGCGGCGCTTTATCCGCGTTGGGCCCTGACTGATGCCAGGGCAATAGCGGCGGGGTATAGGGTCAGTTTTCCTGCGGTAGCGGAAGTGCCGCCAGACCCGGCCCGGGTTGCTGCCAACAATACACTGGCTGCCCACCTGGCCAGACCCGACTTTGCCGCAGTGGCCATTGCCGTGGGTGAGGCCTTCTGGAGCGGCAGTCTGAGCGCAAACGAGTCAACGCCAGAAGCCGACCTGGCCATCGCAGTCGGCAACCGACGCCGCAGGCAACTTGGGCATTATGCGGGCGGAATGTTCTATTTTGAGGGTGAGTGGTACTGGGGGCTCGATCGACTTTACCTGCTCGAAGCGCGGCTGGTTGCTGAAGGCCTGGGTGAGTCTCCACTCCTGCAGCCGAGACCCGTTCCGGTGGCAACTGGCCCGGTGGATGCAAAAGACGTGACCCTGGAATATTTCCCGTCGTTGCGGAGCCCCTATACCGCCATCAGTTTTGAAGCTACCCGGGCACTGGCGAAACGTACCGGGGCCAGACTGGTCACGCGCCCGGTGATGCCCATGATGATGCGAGGTGTCCCGGCACCCCGGCGCAAGCAGGTGTACATCATGACGGATGCTGCCCGCGAGGCCCGGGCCAGTCATGTCCCTTTTGGCAGGATTGTGGATCCTTTTGGTGAACCGGTGAAGCGGGCTTTTGCCCTTTTGCCCTGGGTGATTGAGCAGGGCAGGCTGGAAGCTTTTGTGGGAGAGTACCTGGCAGCAGCCTGGGCAAAAGGAATTGATGTGACTTCAGACAAAGGGTTGGCTGAGGTTGTGTCAGCTGCAGGGCTGGATTGGGCAACTGCGACAACGCATCTTGCTGACACCGCCGAAGCAGAGGCCATCCTGGATGCCAATGTCAATGACATGCTGGCTGCTGGTCTCTGGGGTGTACCCAGTTATCGCGTGTCGGGTGGCACGCTCTCTGGCAGCTACAGTTGCTGGGGCCAGGACAGGCTCTGGCGGGTTGAGGCAGAGATTATTGAGCGGGCCGGCGTCGGTGTCGCATGGTGCAGCAACACAACCAAAACGGAAGCAGAAGCGGGAGCAGGCAGATGACACGATTGTTACAGGTGATGCTGGGACTGACCCTCCTGGCAGGTGGGTTGTACCTTGTCGGGTTTCATACCAAGGCGGGACAGGACTTCCTGCTGTCCCAGGCTGTCAAGGCCATGGCCGCGCCGCCGGCGGAAAAACCCGACACTCTGAGCGTCATGGTGTGTGGCAGCGCTTCGCCTTTGCCAGCGCCTGGCAGGGCGCGCGGTTGTATTGCTGTGTTGACGCCCGATCACTATTTTGTGGTGGATGCGGGTGATGGTTCCGCCAACAACCTGTCACTGGCGGCATTACCGGGCGAGCGGCTGGATGGTGTGTTGCTGACCCACTTCCATTCCGATCACATCACAGATCTTTACAGTATGAACCTGACGTCCTGGGTGGCTGGTCGGCCCGGCCCCCTGAAGGTTTATGGGCCAAAGGGAGTTGCGCGGGTGGTGGCCGGGTTTAACGAGACTTATGCGCTGGATCGGGGATATCGTGTTGAACACCACGGCACCGACCTGCTCACGCCGGCCTTTGGCGTCCTGCAGCCGGTTGAGCAGGCTGCAGGCACGGTGATGGCGTTTGGCGACCTGCGAATAACCGTGTTTGCTGCGGACCATCACCCCATTTCGCCAGCGGTAAGTTACCGCTTCGACTACAAGGGGCGATCCCTGGTGGTGACGGGCGACACGGTGGTGACTGACGAACTGGCGCGCCAGGTGCAGGATATTGATCTTCTGCTGACTGATGCCATGTCCCTGCCGGCAGTTAACCTGCTTGAACAGGGCGCGGCAGCGGCGGGACGTACGCGCATGCTGAAGGTGCTGAAAGATATCCAGGACTATCACGCGCCGCTCGCATCGCTGGTCACTCTCACGGCTGATGCCAACATTCGCCTGACCGCGTTGTATCATCTGGTGCCTGCACCAAGAAACAGCCTGATGGAGAGCCTGTGGCAGCGTGAACTCACAGACAACATGATATTAACCGAAGACCTGATGTGGATTGACCTGCCCGTGGGGAGCAGCCAGATCAACGTGAGGGCACCCTGAGACGAGGCATGTTGAAAGCACAGAAAGCACAGAAAGCACAGGCACCGGTAAGAACCCGCGAACAATTGATGCGGGCTGCAGAGAAACTGTTTGCCCGGGATGGCATTGACCGGGTGTCAGTGCGTGCCATCATTCGTGAGGCTGGCCAGAAGAATGAATCGGCGTTGCAGTACCACTTCGGCAACCGGGAGGGACTGATCGAAGCGCTCAGGCAGGAACGTGCGGCCCAGGTTAACAGCCTGCGCCTGGAGATGCTGGGGGAGGCACCTGCCGATTTGACGCTACGTGAAATGTGCCTGTTGCTGGTGAAGCCGCCGTTTCTGCTGTGCCGCGAGGACCCGGGGTTCCGGGACTATGTGGGTGTGTTTGGCCAGTTAGTGCTGGCGTCGAGCCGGTCGATTGTGGCGACGCTCACGCGAGCGGAAGCGGCGGATGCGAGGCCCCTGGCGCGTATGATTGAAACGAGGCTGGATCTGCCGCCGGGACTCTTTCCCATCAGGCTGGAAAACGCGACGCGCTATGCTGCGCTGTCGGTATCCAAACGGGCCCGGGATGGCGCCAGCTTTCGCGGCCGCGAGGCTGAGCTTTTCCTGAATGACCTGGCGGATACCCTGGCCGCAATTCTTTCCGCGCCCGTGTCGGCCGAGACACAGGTTTTGCTCAACCCAACAGAAAACTAACAACGAAAAAGAGGGGAAAATGATGGCTTCACCCGGTGTACGAATATTTGCCGCGATACCCGCGGCCCCGATGCTGGGTAACGGCGTCGGATTCCTGCTGTCGCCAGAGCAGGCTGCCGCGAGTCTTGGCATGCCGCTGCTGGATGGCCTGGGCCGCAGTACCCAGATTGGTGACTTTGGGGCTTTTTTCCTCGGCATCACAATATTTGTGCTGGTAGGTGCCTATCGGTCAACGAGTCACTGGCTCTATGCGGGCGCCATCATGCTGGGACTGGCCGCGGTGATACGCACATGGGCCTGGGTGATGCACGGCGCTGACCTCGCGACCGTGTTTATTGGCGTTGAAGTGGTGCTCGCAGGCTGGCTGGTCACGGCCGGCCTGTTGATGGATCGCGCTCGCCAGGACTAAACGGCGCTGTGCTGGCGTGGCCGGTCGCCGCGCCAGTTTTCAACCGGATTGAGGTCACCGGTTATCCGCCGGCCCGCCCAAATATTTGCAAGGGCCGCGCAATCCTGTTTGGATACGCACTCTCAATACCCAATCTAAGGAAATCTGATGCGCCTTGCGGTGTTGTCACGCAGTCAAAAAATCTATAGCACACGGCGCCTGGTTGAAGCCGCGCAAAGTCGCGGTCACGATGTCAAGGTGCTTGATACGCTCAAGTTTGCGATTGACCTGGAGGAAGACGCCCCGGATCTTTTCTATCGGCAAAAACACATTGAGGAGTTTGATGCGGTATTGCCCCGAATTGGCGCGTCAATCACCTATTTTGGTACGGCGGTGGTTCGCCAGTTCCAGGAGATGGACGTGTTCTGCGCCAACACTGCCCACGGTATTCTCAATTCGCGCGATAAACTGCGCAGCCTGCAGATCCTGAGCCGCCACAACATTGGTATTCCGACCACCACCTTTGTTCGTGACAAGCGTGACGTATTGCCTGCTATCGAGCGGGTAGGTGGTGCACCGGTGGTGATCAAACTGATTGAAGGCACCCAGGGGATAGGTGTCCTGCTGGCGGAATCTGTCAAGGCGGCCGAGGCCATTATCGAACTCCTGCAGAGCCAGAAGCAGAACGTGCTGATCCAGAAGTTTGTCGCCGAGAGCAAAGGCAAGGACATACGTGCATTTGTTGTCGGTGATCAGGTTGTTGCCGCCATGCGCCGGGTTGCCCAGGGTCAGGAGTTTCGCAGCAACGTTCACCGGGGTGGGGCGGCCGAACCGGTTGAGCTTGATGAAGCCTTTCGGGAGACGGCGGTGCGCTGTACCCAGATCATGGGCCTGCGGGTGGCGGGGGTTGACATGCTGGAAGGCAAGGACGGCCCACAGGTCATGGAGGTGAATTCTTCACCGGGCCTTGAAGGAATCGAAACCTGTACCGGACTCGATGTAGCCGGCGCTGTCATCGAGTACATTGCTGCCCAGGTCGACTTTCCGGAAATTGATGTGCGCCAGCGACTTACCGTTAGTAAGGGCTACGGTGTCAGCGAAATTTACATGCCCGAGGGTTCAGCTTTTGTGGGTAAGACCATTGAGGAAACCAAACTCTACGAGAAAGACATCAACGTGCTGACGCTGTATCGCGGCAGCAAGATCATTCCCAATCCGAAAGAGTCGCGTGTGCTGGAAGCCGGTGACAAACTCCTGTGTTTTGGTCGGCTGGAGGCAATGCGTGGCATGATCCCCGCTAAGACCCGCCGGCGCAGGGCGCCACAGATCAGTGAACTGGACGGTGACAGGCACGAGAGTTAGACAGACTACCGGGAGCGGAGCCTGGCCACCAGGTAGGTGATGTCCCGCCTTGCAAACAGCAGGCACAGACCAAGCTGGATCAGGGCGCCAGACAGAACGGCGAGGGCAAGCACCAGCGAAGTGGGCAGCCCAGGCAGGGCCTGGCCAGCCAGATGCAGCCCGCCATGAACCATCAGCCCCATGGCCAGCGAAATAATCAGTAGCGGAACAAACGCACCCAGGTATTCCACCAGGCGGCAGTCGATCAGGCGTTTCAGGACCAGGTGGTAGAAGGGGTAGAAGTAGACCAGTTGCAGTAGCAGCAGTCCCAGGGCCACGCCGGTGATGCCGCCAGCCAGGGCGGTAACCCAGACAATGGGCACCTGCGCGGTGATGACGCCGAGATTCCAGAAAAAACTCATCCTCACCTTGCCTGTTGCCAGCATCAGGCTGCCACTGGGATTACCGAGCGAGCGAAACAGCATCACCAGGGCAAGGAGTTGCAACACCGGTACTGCGGGTTGCCAGGCAGTGCCAAACAGGGTGGGAACCAGCAGGCCGGCAACGGCAGCCAGGCCGACCAGCAGTGGAAAATTGACCAGTGAAAGCAGGTTGACCAGGCGCAGGTAGCCGGCTCGCAGTTGTGCCTGATCCTGCTGCAGGCGCGCAAACACCGGGAAAGCCACGCGCGTGATGACCGGGTTGATACGCGAGACGGGCATCACCACCAGGTTGTAGGCAAGGTTGTAAAACCCGAGTGCCTGGGCGCCCAGCAGCGCCCCAATCAGGATCTGGTCAACGCGCTCGGCGACAAAATTCACAACCTGTTCACTGACCTGCCAGAAGCCGAAGTTGAGATAATCCGCGAGCCCCTCACCCGTGAGTTCAAACCGTGGGTGCCAGGTCCTGGAACCCAGCGCCACGAGCACCAGGCTGCGCATGGTCGCCTGGGCCAGGTGGCCATACACCAGCGCAATGGCATTGCCGGTCTGGGCCGCGATGAGGACAGCCAGGGTAATGCCCATGACGGCACCGGCGATTTCTGCCAGTGCAATGGGTCGGAACCTGAGTTCGCGCTGCAGGACAATCTGGAACTGGCGGCCGATTGCAGCGACAAACACCGACAGGGCAATCCAGGGCAGCAGCGGTGCCAGGCGTGGCTCGCTGAAGATGACGATCATGAGCGGTGTTGCCAGCACCATCAACAGGACCACGACAAGGGCCGCGGCCAGGTTGATCCAGTAAAGGGTCGACAACACGCGATCCGGTGTCTGCTGCTTGTGGATAATGCCGTCACTGATGCCGAGGTCGGAAAATATCTGCGCAAAACCCACAATCACCAGCAGTATGGCCATGAGGCCAAACGCCTCGGGCGCCAGCAGCCTCGCCAGTATCACAAACTGCGCCAGCTGCAGCAGGGTTGTCACGACAGTAGAGATGGTTGTCCACCGGGCGCCCGTCACGGCCTGCTGCTTCAGGTCCATCACCAATTCACCACACCTGGTGGGCCAGCCCGGCCTGACAGGACGAAAAATAGGCAGGCGGAAAGGTCATCCCGGAATCCGTGTCCCTGGCCAGTTGTTCAATATCGTCAAACAGCGCCTGGTTCAGGTTGATGAAGTGTTCATACCAGATCACAAAACTCATGATACGCCAGGTGGATTTGATGAGCTGTTTTTGGCTGAGGTCAATCCAGGGATTACTGGCGCGCTGGATGATCATCTCGAGAATACTGTCATGCCGGCGGGCAAACTCATCAAACGGAAAGGGAAACCCGAGTTTGGTCCTGCGCCAGACGACATCGGTCGGCAACCGGGATTCGAACGCCTTGCGCAGTATCCATTTGTGCCAGCCGTCGCGAAACAGGTAGGTTGTGGGCAGGCTAAAGGCAAACTCCACAAGCTGGTAATCCAGCAGGGGGGCCCGGACCTCCAATGGTATGCCCATGAAATTCCTGTCGCCGGAGCTGAGCCAGTAGGGCATCTGGGTCTTGGTCATGTCACTTGCCAGGGTGTCTGCCAGCAGCCGTCCGGGACGCACCCCCGGGTGTCTGGCAAGCTGCCTGAAAGCGCGGCGCTTGCGGCCGAGCGGTATCAGAAGATGCTCGTCAAGTTCGTTCCAAGAGGCGCGTGCAAGCGGTGAAAACAGTGATGCCAGTGGGTTGCTGCTTTCTGAATGGTTGAACGCGCTGCGGAAAAATGCCGGCACATCAAGCGCTGCCAGCCGTTCAAGCTGGGCGGGTGCAAAGTATTTGGCGTAACCGGCAAAAGATTCATCACCACCGCTGCCGTTCAGCGAGACCTTGTAGCCATCGTTGCGCATGTGGCTCCAGATGAGTTGGTTGGTATAGAGGTTGGGCGCGTGGTAAGGCTCCTCGTGCAGGTGGGTAAAACTGCGAACATGTCCCCAGAAGTCACCGGCCGGTGGCGCAATTTCACGGTAGTCCAGTTGTGACCTTTCAGCAACCTGCCTCGCCCAGCCTGACTCGTCAAAAGCGGGATCATAAAAACGTACCGTGTAACTGCTGAGGGGCTTGTCTGCCTGGAGTGCGGCGCTGGCGGCAATGGCGGAAGAGTCCATGCCACCGCTCAGCTCAACCGCAACCGGTACGTCAGCACGCGCCCTTTGCCTGACGGCCTCGTCAAGGCGTGACCTGATGCCCGCTGCGGCGTCATCAATACTGATGTCACTCTCACGCAGTCGTTCGGTTGGCAATGACCAGAAAGAATCCGCCTCACCCTGCCACCCGGGCGAGACGACCGCCAGGCTGGCCGGTGCAAGAGCGCTGATGTTCCTGAAAAAGGTCCGCTGGTCCAGGTTCTTGCGACCGTAGACCAGCCACTGGTAGGCCACCCATTCATCAACCGCTCGCGAATCGAACACCGCTGGGATGGCCAGCAGGGCCTTGATTTCCGAGGCAAAATAGAGCGTATGCTGGACCCGCGTCCACAGCAGGGGCTTTTTGCCCAGCCGGTCCCGCAGCAACAATACGCGTTTGCGCCGCCCATCGTAGATGGCTGCAGCCCAGAAGCCGTTCAGCCGCGCCAGGGCAGCAGGCCCCCAGTGGCGATAGGCGGCCAGGAACACTTCCGTGTCAGAGTTTGTCTGGCAGTGGACACCTTCTGCCGTCAGCTCACGTCGTACTTCAACGTGGTTGTAAATCTCCCCGTTAAACGTAATGACGTCGTCAGCAAGGCTAGTCTGCAACGGCTGGTGACCGCCACTGGTCAGGTCAACTATCGCAAAGCGGGTATGGGCAAAGCCGATGGAGGCCTGTCCCCGGTAGGCTGACAGGTCCGGGAGGCTGCGCCGCGTCTGAGGGCTGCTGTGCTGGCCGGCAAAGTGGCTGAGACTGCCGGCGAGCGGATCAATGAGGCAATAGCCCTCGTCATCCGGTCCCCGATGTCCCAGCGCCCGGTTCATCGCCCGCAGGTGTGCCGTGTTGACGGGTTCACCGGCGAGATTGATGATGCCTGCGATACCACACATGCCGGATGCTGTCCTCGCGTGCTATTGCCGGGCAAGCCGGCTGTCGAGACTGAATCGACCGGTCCCAAGTGCGGCAACCATCATCAGTCCCGCGGCAATGCCCAGGTTCTTGAAGAAATTCTGGGTCTCGTGATTGCGTTCCATGCCGTCGGGGAAGTCCCAGAAATTGTGCATGTAAAGGCTGATGACCAGCGTGAGACCCGCCAGCAGGAAAGCAGCGAGCTTGCCCCTGAACCCCACAATCAACGCCAGCCCGGCGCCCAGCTGGATGACGATGGTGAGCACCAGCAGCACGGGGATCAGCGGTACGCTGTGGGCGGCCATGTAGGCGCTGGTGCCTTCAAAATCGACGATCTTGCCGATGCCCGGGAGAATAAAGTAGATGCCAAGCAGGAAACGCCCCAGCAGCAGGCAGGTATTTTCGATGTAGGTCATGTCGTCACTCCCGGGTTCAGAAGTCCGCAGTCTAACGAGTTATTTGAGCCAAGACCAAGGTTGCCTGGTGGCGGTTAGCGTCACAGCACGCTGAAACTGGCTACAATGACCCAACAGAGAGATGGAGGGACTTGGCATGGCACACTATCTGGTCGCACAGATCACAATTGAAGATCGCACTGGTTACGCGACCTACGAGGCCGGTTTTATGGCGATATTTGCAAGGTACGGCGGCAAGCTGTTGGCGGTCGATGAATCAGCGGTGGTACTGGAAGGGAAGTGGCCCTTTACGCGCACGGTACTGATTGAGTTTGCCGACGAGGCCAGCGCGCGGGCGTGGTACAACTCCGATGAGTACCAGGCGCTGGCCCAGCACCGGTATGCGTCGAGTCAGGCGAATATTGTCATGATCAAGGGCCTTCAGTGAGCCCATTGTGCCATGGCAACCTTGCCTGGATGTGACAATCGGTCACGCGGGTGGTATCAGTCGTACAGGCCTCGCGGCATTTTTGCCATGAGGGCATAGTCCGGGCCTTCGCGCTGCCAGCCGTAAGGCTGATTGAGCCCCAGCAGCGCGCTAAAGCGCTCGTTGTTGGCGTGGCGCTGGAGGACTTCCGGGGGTACAGCATCGCGGTGGTGTTCCTGTGGCACAACCGACGGTCTTGCGAAGTAGACCGCCAGGTTCATGCGAATACCCGGTATCTGGCGGGCAAAAGAACCATGCCAGGTGTTGCCGTGCCAGACGACACAGTCACCGGGAGACAGGTCCATGGCGATGGCAGAGCGATTGCAGGTTTCCCCGCTCAGCGACATTTCTGCCTGTGTGGGTCGCCTGCCCAGCCGGTGGCTGCCGGGTACCATGGCAAGTGCGCCGGCCTCGCGACTGTAGGGTGTCAGGGCATAGTTCACGTTAGATACCAGTGAATAGGCCGGGAATGGCATCGGACCTGCGTTGTCGCTGTGCAGCGGCAGTACACCGTTTTCCCCGGGGCCTTTGAAATGGCAACCCAGGCTTGAGAGCACACAACTCTCCCCGAGCAGGTAGGTCACCAGTGCCAGGGGTTTTTCTTCCAGCAGGATTTCTTCGAACACTGTATTGTCGTAGAGCATGTAGGGCAGGTAGTTCATGCCCCGGAAGTCGTCCTCGGTTGCCGTCGCCAGGTCGATGCGCTTGCCCGTGTTCTGTTCAACGCGATCCAGGATGGCTTCCCGGGCCCGGTGAATCCTGTCCTCGGAGAGTACGCCGGGCAGTGTGGTGAATCCGCGGGTCTCCATTTCAAGCAGGTTGGCGCGAAGATCCAGTGCGTCAATTCGATCAAGCGTGCGCCCCAGGGCGCGCTGATCGGCAGATTCGAGATATTCAGACATGGCGTTTTCCCTCCTTCTGTCCTGGCCAAAAACCGGCTCAGGCCGCCCTCTCAATTTCGGCTTTGATGCTGTCGACAACAGATTCAACCTGCGACGGATCTTCTCCTTCCGCCATGACCCGGATAACCGGTTCAGTCCCCGACGCGCGTACAACAATCCGGCCATTGGTATTCAACAGTTTCTCACCTGCCGCCAGGGCCTGTTTCACGTTTTCCCGTTCCAGCGGCGCCGTGCCCGTGTAGCGGGCGTTCTTCAGCACCTGCGGCATGGGTTGAAACTGGTTGCAGGCTTCCGAGGTGGAAAGTCCACTTTGCGCCAGTTCAACCAGTACCTGCAAGGCAGCAATCAGCCCGTCACCGGTGGTGGCGTAGTCTGACAGGATCAGGTGACCACTTTGCTCGCCGCCGACATTAAAGCCGCCGGAGCGCATTCGCTCGACCACGTAACGGTCGCCCACCTGGGTACGTTCCAGCCGCAGGCCATCTTTTGCCAGAATTCGCTCAAGGCCCATGTTGGACATGACCGTGGCCACCAGTCCCCCACCGCGCAGCAGGTTACGCTTGTGCCAACTGCGGGCAATCAGCGACATGATCTGGTCACCATCAATAATCTTGCCGTTTTCATCACAAAGAATGAGGCGGTCAGCGTCACCGTCCAGCGCAATTCCAATATGCGCACCTTCTTTCACCACCCGTTCGCACATGGCCTCGGGCGCGGTCGAACCGACGCCGTCATTGATGTTGTAACCGTTGGGACTGACGCCCATGGCGATGGAATCGGCACCCAGTTCCCATAACACCGGTGGAGCAACGCGATAGGCAGCACCGTGGGCACAGTCGATAACCACCTTGAGGCCATCCAGGGTAAAGCCGGGTGGTACCGTGGACTTGGCCACTTCTATGTAACGGCCGGTGGCGTCTTCCAGCAGACGCCGCTGACCGGTCTTGTCAGCGGCCGCCCAGCAGTCAGACAGGTCACCGTCCATCAGCGATTCAATTTCTGCCTCTATGTCGTCACTGAGCTTGTAGCCATCCGGCCCAAAAAACTTGATGCCGTTGTCATGGAAAGGGTTGTGGGAAGCGGAGATCATCACGCCCAGGTCTGCGCGCAGGGATTTGACCAGCATGGCGATGCCCGGGGTGGGCATGGGGCCAACCAGCATGACGTCCATGCCACTTGCAACAAAACCCGCGGTCAGGGCCGCCTCGAACATGTATCCCGAGCGCCGGGTATCCTTGCCAATGACCACCCGGTGAACATGAACGCCGCGGGTAAAGTGTTTGCCTGCTGCCATGCCCATGCGCATGGCGACGTCCGGTGTCATGTAACCACTATTGACCAGGCCGCGTATGCCATCGGTGCCAAAATACTTTCGTGTCATTACTCTTCCGTTTCCGTTTTAACTCAAGACTACACCCGTCAGCGTGAATATTGCGAATCTGTCGGCCCGGGTCAATGCTGCGCTGGACCCATTGGGCACCAGATAGTTGGCTCAGTTGTATCATGGGCCCCGGGTCTGAACGGATAACACGCCAGCGCGGGTACTTTACTCTGCCGCCATCTTGCTGCAACGTGTCTGATTCAAAGTTGATCGGGTTGATGTTATGGCTAGCTACAAGCCCTATTTCCCCCACGGCGTGTTCCTGCCGGGCAAAGGTGAAAATCGTCCGGCCCCCAGGGTGTTTGTCGCACCGCAGCGTTATATCCAGGGGGCGGGGGCCCTCGATGGCATGGGTAAGTATCTGGGTTTGTTGGAGGCCCGGCAGGTTGGTGTCCTGCTGACCCCGCGAAGCCAGCAGCAGGAAGGCATGCGGCTGATGGCCAGCCTGTCTGCTGCGGGAATAGATCATGTGATTGCCAGCTTTGGTGGCGAATGTTCGCTCATGGAAATTGAACGCCAGGTAGAGCACCTGGCCGGTTCCGCCATTGACTGCCTGATAGCGGTAGGCGGCGGCAAGTGCATGGATGCCGGCAAGGGTATCGCCTGGCGGCTGGGTGTACCGGTGGTGGTGGCCCCGTCACTGGCGTCCAACGATGCTCCCTGCTCAGCCCTGTCAGTCCTTTACACACCGGAAGGTGTGACTGCCGGTGCGGAGTTTTACCCGGAGAATCCCAGTATTGTTGTGGTTGATACCGGTATCGTGGCCGAGGCGCCGGAGCGGTTCCTGGTTGCCGGTATGGGTGATGCCATGGCGACCTGGTATGAGGCCCAGGCCTGTCTTGCCAAGGCGACCGGCGTCAATACGCTGGGCACCAGGCCAACGCTCGCCGCAACCGCGATTGGTGAGGCCTGTGCCCGCACACTGTTTGCCAATGGTGTTGCCGCCGCGGCGGCAGTTGCCCGTTCCGAGGTGGATCCTGCCCTGGAAGATGTTGTGGAAGCGAACACCCTGCTGTCGGGGCTGGGTTTTGAAAGTGGTGGGCTGGCGGCCGCGCACAGTATTGCCCAGGCCCTGACCTTCCTGCCACAGGTTGAACACAACTACCTGCATGGTGAAATGGTGGCCATTGGTACCCTGACGCAACTGGTCATGGAAGCACGTGATGCCGAACTGGAACGGGTCATGGCGTTTTTTGTAGCCGTTGGCCTGCCTGTACACCTGGGACAGGTAGCGGTCAACGTGGCTGATACGTCATCGCTGGACACCCTGGCAGGAGCGGCCATGATGGCAGGCTACATCCATAATGTCGCCGGTCGGGTTGATGAGGCGCGGGTCAGGGAAGCCCTGGTGCGCATGGATGAACAGGGGCGGGCTTATGCCCGGGTGCAGGGGGACCAGGCTTACCGCCGGCTCCAGGGCCTCTCCGCGGCTTGACCAGGGCGCGTGCATGAGTTCGATGTTTGATCCGGACGTCGCCGCCGCCTTGCAGTACGTCACCCTGCCACTGGAACTGATTGGCCTGCTGCTTGCCCTGATTGAGGTCAGGTTTCCACGGGCCGCTGCCTCTCTCACGCGGCAAATTGCCCGCCTGGCGGCACCGATGGAGGCGCTGCGTTCGGATGAGCCTTTTGACCGGACAGCACCCATTGAGCGCTCTCTCGGGCTACTGTTGAGGCGGGTGATCCATGCCGGTTTCCTGCTGCTCACGCTGTTTTTTCTCCTGCAGATGGGTATTGGACTGCTGCAGGGTGAGGCGGGTGTGGGCTGGCTGTTGGGTTTTTTGATTGGCTACCTGATTGCGGGCATTATCATGACCGTGATGCTGGTCGTGGTGTGTGTGGTGACTTACTTCCTGGTCATCAGCAGTTCCGATTTTGCCCAGCGATTTGTGGCTGGCCACGCCATAGGTACCCTGGGTATCCTCATTGCGGGTCTTGGCCTGCTGGGTGAGGTGTACCAGCTGCTGACCCAGATGATGGTTTAGCGGCAAGAGTTGTATTGACTGTCCATTCGGGTAAATTGGCTTGATGGCTGACCCGACCCCATTCATTCCCTATTCGCTCGCCGAGGTAACAGCCGAATATCTGACCGAGGCCTTTCGCACAGCCGGGCTTTTGCCCCACGGCAGCATTGTCAGCTTTGAGACCCGGGTGATTGGTGAAGGGGCTGGCTTCCTGGGTGAAGTGGTGAGGGTTGAGGTGGCACTCACGGACAATACTGCTGCGGCACCCACATCATTGATCCTGAAAATTCCGACAGCACTCAAGAACCGGGACGTTGGCCAGACGCTGGGGGTTTACGAGCGTGAAATCCGTTTTTACCAGGAACTGGCGCCGCACCTGAACATCCGCACGCCGCAACACTACTTCAGCAGTATGGAGGTGGTGACCGATCCTGCAAAAGTGTTGAAGGACCTGCGTACCATGCACAGGATGCCCATGTGGCTGATCCGGGTCCTGCTGCCGCTGATCAACTGGATTAACAGCAAGAAAGTGGCGCGCTATGTGCTGATGATCGAAAACCTGGAGGGGCTCCGCGTTGGCGACCAGGTCGCTGGCTGCAGCCGGGATGATGCCCGCCTGGCGCTGTCAAGCATGGCACAGTTGCACGCGCAGTTCTGGGGGAATGCGGCGGCGCTGTCGCCCTACGCCTGGCTGATTCCGCTGGAACTCGCGGCCAAGCCGGCCCAGATGATGTTCCGCACAACCCTTGCGCCTTTCAAGGCGGCCAATCCCTGGCTGACACAGGATCAGCTGGCACTGCTGGAGTGGTTGCACCAGCACTATTTCAGCATGGTTGATGCCATGATGAAACGACCAGCCACGCTGCTGCACGGTGATTTTCGCCTGGATAACCTGTGTTTTGATGATGCGAAAGGTGAAGTTGTACTCTTCGACTGGCAGACGCTGGGCATTGGCGCCGGTGCAACAGACCTGGGGTATTTTTTGAGTGCGGCAATAACCGAAGACGCTGATGTATCAGAGACAGCTGCGCTGATTGAACACTACCAGGCTGAACTGGCGCGCTGCGGGGTTGATGTGCCGCTGGCTGCGCTCAGGTGGGATTACGAGATAGGCCTGCTCAGCGTGCTGCAGCGTACTGTACCCGCCATGTTCCAGGACATGCTGCTGCTGGAAGGACGGGGCAACAAACTGATTGAAACCTGGATCAATCGAACGTTGCACAAACTCCGCGATGTTGATCCGGACCGATTGCTGGCTGAGGTGCCGGCTGGCTGAGCCGGGCCCGATAGTTGGGCAGGCTGGCGCCAGGCTAACCATTTTGGTGCACGCCTGGCCGCAATAGACGGTGCAGAGCCGTTTGTGACCGGGCACGTTTCTTGCCGCACAGGATTATTCCGTTTCTGTGGAGGCGACAATGCCCGTTGACCTGGGGAAGTATCCCACCGACTTCTACGATGAAATGCTGGTTTCACCCAACCGGTCACGTTCCCATGCCAAGCGGTTGGCTCGACTGCTGCGATCGCTGGATGACGAGGAACTGGCCGCCAGGCAGGCGGCTGCAGAACTGGCCATCCGGCAGATGGGGATTACTTTCTCGGTCTATTCAGAGAGTGGCGGCTCAATAGACCGCAGCTGGCCTTTTGACATACTGCCCCGCATTATTCCCAGGAAAGAATGGGACCAGGTGGAAGCCGGCCTGATCCAGCGTTCGAAAGCCCTGAACCAGTTTATTGATGACATCTACCATGAACAGCAGGTCATCAAGGACGGGGTGTTCCCGGCTGAGGTTATGGCGAAGCCAAAAAACTTCCGTCCGCAGTGTGTGGGCGTGTCGCCCCCATTTGGCGTCTGGGCGCATATTTGTGGCTCGGACCTGGTGCGTGACAGTGACGGCACTATCTACGTGCTGGAGGACAATCTCCGCGTCCCCTCGGGGGTGTCTTACATGCTGGAGAACCGGCTGGTCACCAAGCAGGTGTTTCCGGAACTGTTTGAACACTATGCACCGCTGCCGGTGGACAGTTATCCGGCACAACTCTACGAGATGCTGGCGAGCCTGTCCCCACGCCGGACGTCCAGGCCGGAAATTGTCGTGCTGACACCGGGTATCTACAATTCCGCCTACTTCGAACACTCCTACCTGGCGCAGGCCATGGGCTGTGAACTCGTCCAGGGGCGCGACCTGGTGGTTGATGACAGGGACCGCGTGAACATGCGTACGGTCAGTGGGTTGCAGCGCGTTGACGTCATTTATCGGCGCATCGACGATGAATTCCTGGATCCCGAGGCTTTTAACAAGGACTCAATGCTGGGTGTGCCCGGCCTGATGCGTGCCTGGAAGGCGGGCACGGTGGGCCTGGCCAATGCGCCGGGTGCCGGGGTTGCTGACGACAAGGTTGTGTATGCGTTTGTGCCGGACTTTATTCGTTACTACCTGAACGAAGAACCCATTATTCCCAACGTGCCAACCTATCGTTGCATGTTTGCTGATGAGCGTGAATATGTGCTGGCCAACCTCGACCAGTTGGTGGTCAAGCCGGCCAATGAGTCGGGTGGCTACGGGATGCTGATGGGGAAAACGGCCTCCGCTTACGAGCGTGCCGGGTTTGCGCGGCTGATCAGGGAAAACCCACGCAATTATATTGCCCAACCAACTCTGGGACTCTCAACGGTACCCACGGTGATTGGTCGCAGGGTGGAACCGCGTCATGTGGACCTGCGTCCTTTTATCCTGAGCGGACGCAGGACCAGGGTTACCGCAGGCGGCCTGACCAGGGTTGCGCTGCGAAAGGGTACGCTGGTTGTCAACTCGTCCCAGGGCGGCGGGAGCAAAGACACCTGGATTGTCGACGGGGAGGACGCCTGAGATGCTGTCGAGTGTTGCAGAGAACATCTACTGGATGAGTCGCTACATCGAGCGGGCAGAAAGCATTGCACGGGTGGTGGGCGTAAACGCCAACCTGCAGCTTGACCTGCCACGTGGCCTGAAACCCGACTGGCGACCGCTGATTGACGTGATGGGTGCTAACGATTCATTTGAGGCACGCCATCGGGACTACAGTGAGCGCCAGGTGGTCCGCTTTCTGCTGGGTGAGCCCGATAGCCCCAGTTCGGTACGCAGCTGTGTCCACTTTGCCAGGGAGAGTTGTCGTACGGTGCGGGATTGCCTGCCCCGTGAGGTCTGGCAATACCTCACTGAACTGCAGTTGTTTATCGATGAGGACCTTGACCGGGGATTGACCCGGGCCGGGCGATACGGGTTTACCGAAAGAATTATCCGGACCTGCCAGATGATTTCCGGCCTGCTGGGATCAGTGATGACCCGTGATATCGGCTACCAGTTTTTTCGCCTGGGACGCAACCTGGAACGTGCCGACATGACTACCCGGTTCATTGACATGCGGTTGGTTGTGACCCAATTCGACAAGCTGCCGGATCCCGCGATGGTGATGACGGTGCAGTGGGTTAATGTGCTGAACTCGCTTTCCGCCTACCACATGTATCGTCGCAAGATGCAGACCCAGGTGCTTGAAGACCAGGCGTTGTGGTTCCTGCTGAAAGATGATGAGTTCCCACGTTCGTTTATCCACTGCATTAACGCAATCGAAGAAAGCCTGGGGACGCTGGTTGATCCGCAGCCGTGTTTGATGGCGGCACGTAAGGTCCTGAAGACAGTTGACCAGGCAAAAGTGGAGTCACTGAAAATTGGCGCGCTGGTGGACAGTTTGCAGCGGGGGCTGATGGAAATACACGCCAGTGTTGCACGCATGTATTTCCTGCCCGCCCCGGCACCCTAGCACATTATTTCGGTTCCGCCTCTCCATAACCGGTCTTCAGGCGCACTATACCCAGTGCCTTGAGAATGTACTTCTCATAAACCGGTTCGGTGCTGCCGGTTTTCATCTTGCGCATGAAGTATTTTTCGAAGCCAATTTTGGCCAGGTGGACCCACTTGCCCTGTTTGGCCCAGGTCACGTTGCGGGGTGGTATCTGGGGCAGGGCGACAAAAGCAACACCGTCGTCACCCAGATCGGCAAGGCAGATGGCATTCCAGGTTGCGCGATTGGAAGGTGGCTGCCCCTGGATTGCCTGCTCAATATTGTGCACGATGGCAGTCACCATGGACTCGATCATGTAACCTGTTTTGGGTGCGCCGGTTGGCACCGGGGTCTGTTCCACCGGCGGTATGGCAACGCCAACACCCGCGGCGTAGATATTGGGGTAGGTGGGATTGCGCTGGAACTCGTCAATCAGCACAAACCCCCGCGGGTTGGTGAGTCCAGGCACGGCGGCCACCGGAGCAATACCCTTGAAAGCGGGGATAAACATGGTGAAGGCTGATGGCAGGTCGTGGGTCTGTTCCACCTCACCCCTGGCGTCACACTCGCCCACCTTTACAGCACCGTCAGTCACTTCCATGACCCGGGCGTTGTTGATCCACTTGATGTGCCGCTGTCTCAACTCTGACTCCAGCATACCCTTCGAGTCACCAACACCGCCAAGCCCCATGTGACCGATATAAGGTTCGCTGGTGACAAAGGTCATGGGTACCCGGTCACGAAGCTTGCGACGGCGCAGATCGGTATCAACAATCATGGCGAATTCATAAGCGGGCCCAAAACAGCTTGCGCCCTGTACCGCGCCAATCACCACGGGGCCGGGATTTTTCAGGAATGCCTGGTAGGCAGCGGCGGCTTCTTTGGCGTGGGGCGTGGTACACACACTGTGCGTAAACCCGTCGGGACCAAGCCCGGGGATCTCGTCAAAAGCCAGCATGGGGCCTGTCGCGAGGACCAGGTAGTCGTAGGTGATGGTTTCGTCCCCCTGAAGTGTGAGGACGTTAGTCGCTGCATCAATGGCTGTCACCGGCTTTGCGACAAAGTTGATGCCTTTCTTTTCCACGTTTGGCCGAATGGGTACCAGCACTTCTTCAGGCGTGCGCCACCCCACCGTAACCCAGGGGTTTGAAGGCGTAAACTGGAAGTGTTCCGATGTGCCGACCAGCGTAACCTCGTGTGTCTTGCCCAGTGCTTTCTTGAGGTCATAAGCGGCGGGCATGCCGCCAAGTCCTGCACCTACCACAACCACGTGTGCCATTTGTTGAACTCCCTTGTTGCTTCTTGAATAGCAACTCATTATATTAGCAATGTCTTATTTAGCAACACCTGAATTAGTGTTGATTCTATAACCGGTCCCTGAGGAGAATCGTGATGGAAATGAGCAAAACCGCGTCTGACACCCGCCCGGGCACCTCGGTCGAGCGTTGGGTTTTCCGTATCGCCGGGCTGTTTGTGCTGGCGTCCCTGGCACTGGCGCAGCTGCACTCACCCTACTGGCTGTGGTTTACGGCTTTTGTGGGGGCAAACATGTTTCAGGCATCGTTTACGGGCTTTTGCCCGCTGGCCATGATCCTGCAGAAGCTGGGGGTTAATACCGGAACGGCGTTCTGACCCCCGGATCAGTTGTCGCCGCAGTACAACCGGTGCAACAGGTGGATGACCTGACTGGCTTTGGAATCGGCCAGGGCGTAAAAGATGGTCTGTGACTGGCGTCGTGTCTGGACGATACCGTCCCGGCGCAACACCGCCAGGTGTTGTGACAGCGCCGACTGGCCCAGGGGTAGCTGTTCAAGCAGGTCACTGACGGAAAGCTCCTGCTCGGACAGGATACAGAGAATCATCAGGCGATTCTTGTTGGACAGCGCCTTCAGCAGTGTGGCCGCGTCATCCGCATGGATCGCCATGGCGTCCGGGTCTATCTGGAATGGCTGGTTCAAGGTCTGTCGCCAGGTCCGCAGCAAATTAGAAGTAGCTAATATTAACAAACAGTTTGTGGATTACCAGTCACCAGGCCGTCCGTTTTTTTTGGTCACGGTTGACCGGCTGGCTCAGGGTTCAGCCAGGGCCGGCTCGTAGGGTGAAGTATCAAAACCAAAAGGACCATACCGCGCCTTGATGGCCAGGATGGTTTCAGGACACCAGTAGCTGCTGCCGGGCTGCGGGAATCCCAGTACGGCGCGTTGATCCAGGCTGGCTTCGCTGAGCAGCCGCGGCAGGCGCTTGTCCTGCTCGTAGAGTGACCAGGCCCATCCCGTGTGCAGGGTGCTGATCCACTCGCTGGCAGCCTTGCGATAGGTGATGTTCATGACCAGCCGGAGCGCGCCGGGTTTCATGGGTGTGCCTCTGTGCCAGGTATCGTGCCGGTACAGCAACAGGTCTCCGGGTTCAAACACCGTGCAGGCTTCCCGCTTGTAGAGCATCTGGCGGAATGCCGCGCGGTCAGGTTTTTCAGTGGCAAAATAATTCTCCGCTGCTGTTCGGTCATTGACATACTGCAGTTCGCCAATGCCCGGCGAATCAACGATCGGCCAGGGGTAAGCCGGATCATCGGGCCCCTGGCGCGCAACAACAGCCGTGCCTCCGCCGGTTTCCTGCGCGTCGCTGAGGTAAAGGATCATTTCCACCGCCTCGGGTCTGGACCAGGGCGTGGGGTGGGTGATGGTGTGGTTGGGGTAGTCAACGTGAATCCGCTGGTCAGTGTTGTCCTGCTCGCTTCCGGCCGTATCTGGCGCAGTATGCTCGCGGAAATACTTGGGCCAGAGATCAGCTTGTGTCAGGCGCAGGTCGGTGACAGGTACCTGCAGCAGGGTTGCTACGGCCTGCAACAAATGGGGATGCAGGGTGATCTCATTGAAGGCCGCGATAGCCGAGGGAAAGACGACGTTACTGCCAAAATCAGTGAACTTTTTTGCGGCCTCGTCATGGGGCCCTGGAAACGCCTGTTTGCCCGCTTCAGCCATCGCATCAACAAGGCTGTGCGGAAACAGGCCGCGCACAAACGTAAACCCTTCCTCGCGCCATTGAGAGGTCTGCGCATCGGTCAGTTCACCTGTGGAAGAACAGGGTGACGGCCGGACGAAACGGCTCATGCCGGATGCAGGTAAAAGCGGGTTCCACAGATATCCACGCGGTCGTCGCTCACGTAACAACCCCTGGCGCTGGCGTTTTCCAGAATGAGTTCACGGTCCGCCACACTGATGTCGATGCCGCCAAGCCCGGGGCCACGTCCATCGGCAATCTCAACAAAACGCAGCGCGGCGTTGTTGAGGTGGATGACGATGAGGCCACCGTCCCGCTCAATGGGTAACCCGGTAACCCCGCTCCAGATCCTGGCAAGTGTAAGGGGATCTTCGGCCTGCAGTTCAACGCCCAGGTAGTCGATAGTGACGTCCTGCTTCACCTGGTCTTCCCAGCCGGTACCGCCTGCTGGCATCCAATTCCCATAAAAGTCATCTTCCTCGTCCCAGTCGATTTCGAGAAAAGCTGCAACCATGTCGCGGGGGTGTAACTGGCAGATATTCCAGGTCTTGCGATCCGACTCATGCGCAATCCGGATGTTGTTATCGAGTGCACGCTGGCGTACAGCCTGCTGGGTAGCCTTGCTGTCGGCCTGGCAAATGACCATATATCCGCCGTCCCCGTTGCGCCGCTCGAGATAACGTCCGGCTGCCGTGTTGTCCTTGATGGGAGCGACAACCTCAAGGAAGTTCTGGCCCACGGGCATCAGCGTGTTTTCCAGCCCGAAGTGGCCGACGCCGGGGTCGACAAAACAGGTGTTGATGCCCAGCACATGTGTCAGGTCTTCAATGACCGGTGCCAGTTTGCTGGCGACGAGGCATATCTGTCGCAATTGGATTGTCACGCTGATCTCCCTTCGAGGAATAGTTGCTGGCTGATGACAGGGAGAATAGCTGGAAGTTGGCAGCGGGCCAATGCCTGTTGTTCTAATGCCTTTGTTCCAATGCCTGATGCTGCAATGCCGGGCCAGGGCCTGGTCCGCCAGTCCTGTTTGACGCCAGAACCGTCGGGAGGTCTAATTCCCCCTGGCCGCCTGTGGCAGCAAAAAAACAAGAGGGAAATTAATGGTACCCGTCGAATTCACGCCCGACTACATTCTGGCAAACAGCCCGGTTGACGAACAGCTTTATACGGCCTTCCTGAAAAGTGGCGAACCCTATCGCAGCCTGTATCAACACAATTTCCACATGGCCGCCCGGGAAGGTTATGGGCATGACCCTGCGCTCTTGCAGGACAGGACGCCGCCGGGCCTGGACCTTGAAGACGAGAGTGTCTATTACAACACCTCGGGTGAAGCCTCAGCCTACTGGTCCCGATTCGATTTGCCGAAACCCACCCGCTGTATTCGACAGCTCCGGGCGGACCTCAGGGAGTGGGGCTACTGCCTGATTGCCGACGCACTCTCGAGCGACCAGTACAAGCGCCTGAAGCAACGGCTCACCGAACAGGCTGAGGCCGAACGCAAGGCCGGTATTGCCTGCTGGACGGGTGCTGCACCGGCGCCCGGTGAACCCCTGCCCAGGGTGCAGTTCCTGCATTCGCTGGTCAACAAGGGTGAACAGTTTATCCAGTGTGTTGAGCATGACCCGGCCGGTGTGCAGGGTGGCCCGGTGATAGAACAGTTGCTGAACGAAACCATGGGCAACAATTTCCTGATGTCATCGTTTATTGCCATCATCTCCAACAGGTTCAACATGCCGCAGGGGCTGCACCAGGACCAGGCGATTGCTCCTTTTCAGGAGACGGTTGCGCCCTACACTGTCAACACCATGTACATCATGGATGACATGACGGCGCACAACGGCGGGACCCTGGTCGTGCCCGGGTCCCACAAACTGGTTTCGGCAGCAGGTTCGGGTAACCCGGTGACAGAGCCGCTGCCACCGGCCATTAACCTGGCCGCGCCGGCCGGAACCGTCATGGTTTTTGAGGGTCGGTTGCTGCACGGCACCGGTGTCAACCGGAGCAATGCGTCACGCAGCATCATGGTCATGAACAGCGTCAAGCCGTTCATGCGTCAGCAGGAACTGCACATGTTGTCCGTTCGCTCGGACATCCTGAAGAATGCTTCGCCAAAGCTGCTCTATCGCCTGGGGGCCTTACCCACCGGACTTGGCGGCGTTGAGGGCGCCTGGCATGAATACCTGGTCAACCACAGGCTGGCACTCGAGAGTGGTCGCTATGAACCTGTTGGTGCCCTGTCGCCGGCTGACGTTGAGGCGCTGGACGCGCCGTTTACCTATCGGGAATCGCTGGTGGCCCGGCGCCAGTTTGCACACCAACCGGAAACCCTGCCGGCAATCAGGGCACAGTATGAGCGCCTGGAGCCAGCCTGGAGCGCACCCGGCGAACGTTTCCCCCCGAACCGGCGATGACGTTGGCGCGGCTCTCAAGATATCCCCGTCAATGAAATGGTCGGATTACACCCAGGCAGCAGGTCTCGCTGTCATTAACGCCATCGCCCGCAGCCTGCCGGTGAGGCGCGAGCAGGTACCTTATGGTGCCGAGTCACGTCACTTTCTTGACTGGTATCGTCACGCTGACCTCGCAGATACCCGGCCGACCGTTGTGTTCTTTTACGGGGGTAACTGGCGCAGCGGCCGCCGCCAGGACTATCGCTTTGTTGCCGATACCCTGATGACGCTGGGGTGTGACGTCATTGTGCCCGACTATCGGCTCTATCCCTCGGTTCGTTTCCAGCACATCCTCGATGACGCCCGGCTTGCCATGGAAACCGTGTTCAAACTCCTGCCAGCGGGGGCACCAATTGTCTTGATGGGCCACTCAGCGGGTGCACAACTGGGGGCGCTCCTGACCCTCAATCGCGACCTGCTGACAGCGCCAGAGCGTATCAGCGGGTTTGTCGGGCTTGCGGGCCCCTATGATTTTTTCCCGTTTACGGAAGATGACCACTGGGAACTGTTTGGACCCGAGGAACATTATCCTGTATCACAACCCGTGAATTATGTACGTGCGGATGCCCCGCCGCTTTACCTGCTGCACGGTGAAGACGATCACCGCGTCCGGCGTGGACATTCAAAGAGCCTGATGGAAAAGCAGATCACAACGGGCGGCGTGGCCTCACGCGAGGTGTATCCCGGCATGGGGCACGTTGACATTATTGTTGCCTTCTCGCGCTTGCACCGGCGCCGCAGTAAAGTGGTTAGCGACGTCGGTGCTTTTGTGCAGGGGATTGCTCAGGGGCGAATTTCGTAGAAGGCGTTAAACACGTCACCCTCAAAAGGAATACGCCTGAACCGGGTAAATCCCGCGGCCGCGGTCATCTGGCGTGCTTTCTCCTCATGGAATCCAAGAGTGCCCAGGCCGGCACCGTCCGGCACCGAAAGGCCGGCGGACATGCAGACCATCACCGAGAAAGAGTAGGCCAGGGTTGCTATGGGGTTCTCTTTCATGTTCTCCGCAAACGTGGGTTTGCCCTGGATATCCGCGCACAGCCAGGTGCCGTCAGGTGTCAGCGACGCACGGATGGCCTCAATCAGGCGTTCCGGATGGGTTGAGTCGTGGATGACGTCGAAGGTTGTGATGAAATCCACAGAACCATCCTCGGGCAGCGGGTGATCCACCGGGTTGTGCAGTTTCACATTCCTGACCCCGGCGCTGGCGATGTTCTGGCGGGCCCGGTTCAGCGCATGCATGGAAATGTCATAGCCGATGAAATTGCTCTTAGGAAATGCTTTTGCCATGGCAATGGTTGAGTTGGCGGCACCACAACCGACATCGGCCACGTTGACGCCGGCCTCGAGCTTGCCAACAACATCACTGAGGCTGGGGAGCAGGTCCGGCACCAGGTGATTGGCCTGGAACTTGCGGCTCATTCGCTCGATACCGCAGGCGCAGGATTCACCCTTGTCATCGTAACTCTGGCCCAGGCCCGTGCGGAAACTTTCCGGCAGGTCGCCAACTGTCTCGAACATGGCAACAACCGAATGCACCATGCCGCCGAGGTAAGCCGGGTGTTCCGGTGTGGCGAGGACAGCCCGGGCTTCCGGCGTCAGGAAAAACCGGTCATTGACCTCGTCATACGCAACCTGGCCAATACAGCCCTGCTGGTACAACCATTCCCGGACCCAGCGCTCGGACAGGTTGGTCTTTTCAGCAAGCTGGTGGCTGTCCGCAGGGCCAATCTCCGCAAGCGCACGGTAGATGCCCAGCTGGTCGCCAATCAGCGTCAGGGCACAGTTGAGTCCACCGGTAACGCTGCCAGATACCTTGCCGACAAACGCGCGCAGTGCATCCGGGTCTGTTTCAATTCTTTCCATGGTGATGTTTCCTTTTTGCTGTCTTGAATGATGGGGATTGGCCACTGGCGCAGCCAATTATTCCGGCAACTAACGTCCGATATAGCCCCGGTTCCAGGTAGGGCTGATCAAAATCTCGTTGAGGCAGACGTGTGGCGGCGCCTTGCAGACATAGAGAATCAGGTCACCCAGGTCCTCAGACTGCAGCATTTTTGCGCGGTCCTCGGCACTGACCGGGACCGGTCGGCGATCCAGGATTTCTGTGGCCACCTCACCAGGACAGATGGCGCAGGCGCGAATACCGTAGCGACATTCTTCCTGGTTGATGCTCTCGTTCATGGCATTCAGCGCGTGTTTGGCGGCGGAATAGGCCGGACCGGAAACGCGACTGACGTAACGGCCAGCCCAGGACGAGATGTTGATGATAAGACCACCACCCTGCTGGCGCATAATCGGCAGCACGCTGGCGCAGCAGTAGTAGGCGCCGTTCAGGTCCACCTGGATAACTTCTTCCCAGTTGTCGGCTGGCATGTCCGCCCAGGACCTTTCTTTCACATTCAGCCCGGCTGAGTGCACAAGGAAATCGATCTGGCCGAAGTCCGCTGCAATCTGGCTGGTCGTGGCAAACACGGCATCGCGGTCGGCAACGTCCAGCGGCATGGGTGTGACGTCACCGGCAATGGCGGCCGCAACTTCCTTAAGCCGGTCCTCCCGGCGTCCGGAGATAATCACCCGGGCGCCGGCCAGGGCCAGGGCCCGGGCGCCGGCGGCGCCAATACCTGAGCTTGCACCCGTAACCCAGGCCACTTTGTTGGTAATGTCCTGCAGCATCTCTGCACTCCCGCGTGTGATGGATGCTGAACTGTCCCACAAAAGGCCCGCGGGTGGCAAAAAAAGCCGGCGCTGCTTTTCCCGCAGCTATCGCTTGGCGAGTTTTTTAGCCTGTTTCCTGGCGTCCCGGTAGGCGCGATCGACGGATGCCTTGTGGGACTTTTCCAGCTTTGGATAGATGGCCATGGCGGCGGCCAATGCGCCTTCATAACCCGGCAAACCGTTAAAACGGCTGTGCAGGTAAACTGAATAGTCCTCAAGACTGTCGAACGAGAGTGTGCTGTTTTCCCGGATGAAGTCCCAGCCACCAATGGCCGTTACCGCACCGGCTTCCTTGGCCTTGTCTTTTGCAGCACCGGCCAGGAAGCCACCAAACGGCACCTTGGCGGCGAGCACCCCGGCCGCTTTCTCGCCGGCGGCAGCACCAACCGCCGCGCCAGCCTGGGCCGTCAGCGCCTTGTCAGCCCAGGCGGTCAGGTTGCCGGCATCATCAAACGGCAACATGAATTTGCCGCTGCTGCCCATGGTGGGTTCGGCCACCTCGAGTTCAATAGTGCCCGCGTTGATCAACTGCTGGACTTCCGCATACTTGTCGACCACCTGGTTGATCTGGCCCAGAACAACCTGGGCTTTGACAACAGCGCCCATGTCGATGGCGTATGCACCGAAAGGGACGCTCCAGAGCAGGAGCATGGCCGGCAGAATTTTTTTCATGGTGGTGCCCTCTTTATTGTGATCAGGTAGAAACTTCGCACAGCTGCCGGGCCAGTTAAATTCCCCCGAACGGGGGGTACACGGGGCCGGTGCCTGGGCTGGCTGATTTGTTATGATCTGCTGCAGACTTCTCACATCAACACGGACACACTTCCATGAGCAGAATTTCAGACGACCCTCGTATTGACCCGCGTATCCGGCAGGTATTCGGCAACATGCCCGAACTGGCTGGGGGTGATGTCGAAAGCCGGGAGGCAGCAGTTGCCGCTGCCAACACCGAGGCCGCAGTGGCGGCGCGTACGCAGATGAAAGCCATGATGGAGCTGTGTGATACCGAAGAGATTGCGCCCAGCGCAGGCCTCAGGGTGCATACCGAGCAGGTCACATCCGAGCCCGATGGCAATATGATCAATATCCAGTTCATCAGGCCCGATTCCGATGAACAGCTACCCTGTGTTTACTACATCCACGGTGGCGGAATGCAGGCGCTGTCCTGTTACGATGGTAACTACCGCGCCTGGGGCAAGATTATCGCGGCGAACGGCGTGGCCGTGGCCATGGTGGATTTCCGCAACGCCCTGACACCGTCTTCGGTGCCGGAAGTTGCGCCATTTCCGGCGGGATTAAATGACTGCGTGTCCGGCTTCCACTGGGTGTTGGCGAACGCCGGGACTCTCGGCATTGACCCGAACCGTGTCATCATTGCGGGTGAGAGTGGTGGTGGCAATCTCACCCTGGCGACAGCGCTGAAGCTGAAACAGGACGGCAAGATTGCACTGGTCCAGGGACTGTATGCACTCTGCCCCTACATCGCTGGCCAGTGGCCCCATGAGGGCAGCCAGTCCTCGGTTGAAAACAACGGCATTCTGTTACAGCTTCACAACAACGCCGGCCGCACTGTGTACGGTATCGATGCCTTCAATGAGAAAAACCCGCTGGCCTGGCCCGGATTTTCGACCATTGAGGATGTCAGGGGGCTGCCCCCGACAGTCATCAGCGTAAACGAACTTGACCCGCTTCGCGATGAGGGTATCAACTTCTACCGGCTGCTGCTGCAGGCGGGTGTGGCGGCGCGGTGCCGACAGGTGATGGGTACCATCCACGGTACCGAAATTTTCCCGATCTGCTGCCCGGACATTTCCCGGGACACGGCGCGTGACCTGGCCGCCTTTTGTGTGGGCCACTGAGGAAACCGGCGCGGGACGCAGGGTCGACGGGGTAATTTTTGCCTGATCGACAAATCCTGTTGCGGTGCACAAACGTATGAGGTGCACACTCACAGGAATTGACAGCATGAACGCCCCAACCATTCTTCCGGAAGAAATTGCCCGCTTTAACCGGCTGGCCGACACCTGGTGGGATGAGTCTGGTCCGATGTGGCCGCTCCATCGCCTGAACGCACTGCGGACCCCGTTTATTCTTGACCACGTCAGCCGGCACTTTGGCTTGCAGCCTGGTGAGTCGCTGGCGTCGCTCTCCTTTCTGGATGTGGGATGTGGCGCCGGCATCCTGTCAGAGTCGATTGCCAGAACCGGTGCCCGGGTGCACGGTATTGATGTGGCCGACCGCAACATCGAAATTGCCCGTCAGCACACCCTGGTGTCTGGCCTGGACATACGCTATGACACCCTGGCACCCGCGGACCTGCCGGCAGGGTCACAGTACGATGTGGTGTTGAACATGGAAGTGGTGGAGCACGTGGACAACCTTGCCGACTTTATGAAATCCTGTGCAGGACTGACGCGGCCTGGAGGACTCATGATTGTGGCTACGATCAACCGGACGCTCTACTCGCTGGTTACTGCCAAACTGGGGGCAGAATACATCCTTGGCTGGTTGCCCAGGGGCACGCATGACTGGCGGCGGTTTGTGACACCTGATGAGTGTTTTGCCCTGCTCCGCGAGGCGGGATTCGGCTTTCGTGAGGTGACCGGCGTGGGCGTCAACCTGATGACCAGGCACATGTACCAGACCCGCTACCTGGGAGGTAACTACATGCTGGTGGCAGTGCGCCGGGGTGGGAAACACCTTAACTAACGACAGGGCAGCAAGTTTCCGGCCCCAGGGACAACAGCAATGACAACAACAGTGCAGATGTTTGATCCAGCCAGGGAAAAACAGCGATTGTCCCTGCAGGAAATCTGGCAGGTCGGTTGCCGGGACCAGGTGCTCTCAAGCCATGACCGGGAACACTTCGTCAAACTGGCGCGCAACCGGTTCTATACCTTTCAGATGGGCCTGCAGCACCTGTTACTGGTTGAGAAAGACCCGGACAAGCTGGAACCGCTCATACGCGGACTGGTGACTGAACTGTTCGAAGCGCCTGGCCTCGCCAAACTCTGGCACGAATCAGAGTTCTGTGAAGGCAAGTATGGCCGTCTGGTGAGTCGGCAGCTGAAACGCCGCGAAATCAGGTCTCGGGTTGAGGCGTGGTTTCGGTGGCAAGCGCCTCCCCGGTAAGGAAGTCCTGCCGCGATCGCCTGGGCACCTGCAGGCGGCCTACCACCAGCGCCGCCAGCAGGTAAAGGCCAAGGAAAGTGACAAAGGCCGGTTCGTAGCTGCCGGTATAGTCATACATCCACCCGGCAAAAGGCACGCCAATCATCTGGATCATTGCCATGGGTGGGCGCATCGCACCCAGCACCCGGCCAAAAGACGCGCGGCCAAATACCAGCCCGACGATGGCACCCTGCATGGGTACCATGCCGCCCATGCCAAACCCAAAGAGGCAGGCGCCGGCAAGAAACAGCCAGTAGTTTTCGGAAAACATCAGCAATTGGCCGGCAACCTGGAAGGTGATGCCCATCCACAGGGCATGGCGGACGTCCCAGCGGTCAACCAGCGCGCCATATACCAGCTTGCCCAGTATGCCGAAGCCTGCAGTTGCCGAGGCAATGAGTGAGGCTGCGACAAGGTCGTAACCCCGGTCGGTGAGTTTAGGCACCATGTGAATCAGGGTTGCACCCTGGATACAGAAGAGCAGGCCAATAATGACCACCACAAGCCAGAAGTTGGCTGAGCCAATAAACTCGCGTGTCCTGAGCGGCGGTTTTACCGGCGGCAGGCGCGTGCGCTCGGTTTCACCATCGGGTAACAGGCCAAGGTCTTCCGGACTCGAAATGACATAGCGATAGACAATCGGCACCACAACCACCAGGGTGATCACGCCATAGGCCATAAATCCTTCCCGCCAGCCAAAGGTACCAATCAGCCAGGCACTGATGGCGGGCATGATTACGCCCGATGCGGAAATACCGGTGGCAGCAATCCCCAGTGCTGTGCCGCGTTTCAGGACAAACCAGTTGCTGACCAGTTTTGCCGTGGCAAGCTGGCCCATGGCGCCGGCGCCAAAGCCGATAAACAGGCCCAGCACCAGGTAAAACTGTAGTGCCGTGTTGACCAGGCCCAGCAGCAGGAAGCCAGTACCCATGGAACAGGCGCCGACCATAATAATGTGCTTGAGCGGGAACCTGTCCAGTGCCCTGCCGATAAATGGGGCCAGTATCGCACCCACCACCTGGGTGACGGTGATACCAATCGAGACACCCAGGCGCGAATCCCCAAACTCTGTGGCGATTGCCTTGAAGAAGACACCGTAGGAATAGAAAAAGAAGCCCACGGCAATAAAGTCGACAAAAAACGCAACAGCGACCATGCGCCAGCCGATAAAAGAGAATCGGTGCGTAATCAATGTTTTACAGCCTGTCACCGGGAAGGTCGGCATTGTAACTTGGCTGATGTTGCAGTGCGATTAAACTTTTTGGGCCAAACGGGGAGCTAATGGATATGAGCAAAAAATATCTGGCAGCAACGGTGACGGCCCTGGTCCTGACCTTTTCGGGCAATGCAGGGGCCAATGATATGGACGCGGCGATGGCGGCTTTCGACCAACGCCATTATGCGGCGGCCCGCCCGCTGCTCGAACGCCTCCAGGACAAGCGCGCGGACGAACCGCAGGTGCTGTTCCGGCTGGCTGTCAGCCAGTTTCGCACCGGGGATCTTGCTGCTGCGGAGGGAACGCTGGCCGAATTGCTGGATGTGGCACCGGACAGCGCAGATGCACACTACCTGCAGGGGATTATCGAAATCACCCGCCTCAATGAGGTCAGCATGTTTCGCAAGGTGGGAGTTGCCAGGTCCGCCGTGGCTGCCTGGGAGCAGGCAGTCAGGCTGAATCCAGCGCATGTGCCGGCCCTTTA
Organism: Pseudomonadota bacterium; assembly: GCA_047947185.1. Lineage (GTDB taxonomy): Bacteria > Pseudomonadota > Gammaproteobacteria > Pseudomonadales > Azotimanducaceae > JANQJA01. The sequence goes on along the minus strand of CP170502.1, from coordinate 1,810,213 downwards.
TGCCCTGTTCAGTTTTTATGCGAACGCACCGGGATTTGCCGGTGGCGACAAGGACCGGGCTAAAGAACTCGTGACCCGGATAGCGCAGCAGCGTGAGAGTTACGCGGAACTGGCCAGGGCCATCCTCGCCCTGCAGCAGAAGCAGGAGAGCCAGGCGATATCCCACTTCCAGCGGGCTGTTGAGCTTGAACCGGAGGCCGCTGCACCGCGTTTTGCCCTGGCGCAGCACTATATGCAGGTTGAGGACTACCCGGCGGCAGTCCAGGCGCTGAAGGCTTTCGAGGCCGTACCCAAACAGTGGGATGACCCGGACCAGCCAACCACACTCTATTTCCTGGGCGCGGCCTACAAAGGCGCGGGAGATATTGCCGCTGCCCGTGAAAGCCTGCAGGCAGCGCTGTCAGGCGAGCCAAACGGGCGTATCCGGGAACTGGCCGAGAAAGCCCTGAAGGGCCTTCCCGACACGACCTGACAGACCTCCTAGCGGGTCGGATCGTCCGCCAGCCGGACCAGCATTTTGCCCTCGTTGGCACCATCAAACAGGCCAATAAACGCGTTGGCTGCATTGTCGATGCCCTCGAAGATCGTTTCGTGATACTTGAGGTCACCCGAGGAAATCCAGCCGCCCATGTCTTTACGGAACTGCGCCTCGATATTACTGAACGCTGACACAACAAAACCTTTCAGGGACACAAACTTGTAAATTGTCTCTGTCAGGTTACGTGGCCCGGGCGTCACGTTGTTGCCGTCGCTGTCGTTGTAGCTGGCAATCATGCCGCAGATCGGAATGCGACCGTACATGCGCATGTGGGTGAGCGCCGCCTCAAGCTGGGGTCCACCCACATTTTCAAAATAGATGTCGATGCCTTTTGGGGCACCCTTGCGCAATTCGGTCAAGGGGTCCGCGGTTTTGTAGTTGAAGCCATGGCTGAAGCCAAATTCATCAACCAGCATCTTCACCTTGGCGTCGCTGCCGGCGCTGCCAATCACTTCCTTGCTGCCCTTGATGCGGGCAATCTGGCCGACCACGCTGCCGACGGCACCGGATGCCGCAGACACAAAAACCGACTCACCATCCTTGTATTCGCCGGTGACCAGCAGGCCGCCGTAAGCCGTCAGGCCCGGCATACCCATTACGCCGAGGTAGGCGGAAAGTGGTGCAAGTCCCGGGTCAATCCTGCTGGCGCCGGCGGCATCTACCAGCGCATACTGGCGCCAACCCAGGCCGTGGCTGACATAGTCACCTTCTGCCAACTGGTCACTGTTGGAGGCGATAACCCGGCCCACGGCACCACCCATCAAGACCTCTCCGGGCGGCCAGGCTTCACGCATACGGCCGCGCATGTAGGGGTCAACTGACATGTAAATGTTCTCAACCAGCACCTGATTGGCGCCGGGCTCACCAACTTCCCGCTCAACCAGTTCGAAGTTGCCTGCTGCGGGTTTGCCGACGGGTCTTGATTTCAGATGTATTTCTTTTGACTGCACAATTGCTTCCTTGTCCGTTGGGTGTGGCCGCCATGATAGAACAGCAGGCCAACAAAGTCTGCGACTGGCGCAGGCCGGTTGTAGTAACCTGCGCCGATGTTATTGCTACCCATTGATCGCGCCCGCCGCCTGCTGCAGATTGGCCTGCCCATCATGGGTGGTATGGTCTCCATGGTTGTACTTGGCCTGGTTGATACGGCCATGGTCGGCACCCTTGGTAATGCTGCGCTGGGTGCCGTGGGCCTGGCCTCCTTTGCGGCGTTTATTTTCCTTGGCCTGTTCTACGGGTTTTCCATTGCGGTGCAGGCAACCGTGTCCCGTCGTACCGGCGAGGGAAAGGTTGATGATTGTGCGCGCCCGCTGCATGCCGGCCTGGTGGTGATTGGGCTAAGCGCCCCGGTGATGTCGTTGGCGCTCTACTTTATCGTGCCCAGCCTGTTTCCGTTGATCAATTCGGACCCGGACGTGATCCGGATTGGGGTGGATTACATCCGCTGGCTGATCCTGCAGGCTGTCTTCGTGGGTTTTATTGCGGCAAACACCGGTTTCTGGAACGGCATTGGTGAGAGCCGTATCTACATTCCCTCAATGATTGTGATGCACCTTGCCAATATCTTTTTCAATTACGTGTTCATTTTTGGCAAGTTGGGTGCGCCGGAGATGGGTGCTGAGGGGGCCGGTTTTGCAACTTTCCTGGCGTCCATACTGGGTAGCCTGCTCTACCTGCGCCTGGGACTGGTGTTTGGTCGGGCTTATGGTTACTTTCGCAGTCGCCCGGTTGTGGCGGAGATTCGTGCCGTGCTGCGCCTCGCCGTGCCGGCAGGCCTGCAACAACTGCTGGATGTGGCGGCACTGACGGCAACCTACAGCATTGTGGGCAGGGTAGGTACAGCGGAACTCGCCAGCTACAGCGTCCTGATCAACTTCATCAACCTGGTTGGCCTGCCTGCCTGGGGTTTGGGTACGGCCGGGGCAACCCTGATAGGCCAGGCCCTGGGGCGGCATGACATTGCCGACGCAAGGGCCTGGGCAAGAGACACCATCAAGGTGGGTATGGTTGCCATGGCGGTGCTTGGCTTGCCCTTCTGGCTGGTGCCGGAACTGTTGCTGTCGCTCTGGATCCACGATCCGGACACGCTCGCGGTTGCGGTCTGGCCAACACGGATACTGGGTTTGATGATCGCCATTAACGGTGTCGGCTACATGCTGGCCATGATGTTGAATGGTGCGGGTGATGTAAAACGGGTGACCTGGATCAACTTCTTCTCCCAGTGGGGCATCCTGGTGCCGGGTGCCTGGCTGATGGGGCCAATCCTGGGGTATGGCCTGCTGGGCATCTGGCTGGTACACCAGTTGCCCTTCCGGTTTGGCCAGGTGCTGGTTTTCGCCTGGTTCTGGCGCCGCGGTGACTGGTCGCGGATCCTGATCTGAGTCAGGTGTGCAATCTGGCCGCCTGCTGGTATTGTTAGGTATCGGGTATTTGTAATTGGGGGCAAGAGGAAAAAAGCATGAACAAAACTATTCCCGCATCTTTCCTGCCAGGGGAAAGTGCCATTGCGCCACAGGGGCAGGTAGCACATCCGATGGCCATAGAGCATACCGCAAGACTCAAACCCGCGCTTTATGCGCTGGGTGACAGTGCCTGGTCACTGGTTGGCAATGGTTTGTCCAACCAGAATTTTGTGGAAGGGCCTGATGGCCTGATTGTGATTGATACCGGTGAGTCGATTGAGGAAATGAAAATGGCGCTGGCGCTGATGCGGGAGAAAACCTCAGCACCTGTGGTGGCCTGTATTTATACCCACTTTCATTATGTGAACGGTACCCGTGCGCTGCTGGCGGAAATTGGTGGCACCCTGGAAATCTGGGGGCACGCTGGTATTGAAGCCAACCTGCGCCGGTTTGGGGGTGAGGTAGGACCCCGGGGCTCGCGCGGTCTGGTCCACCAGTTTGGCGTCTCACTCCCGTCCGAAGGACCTGATGCACTCCTGAGTTGCGGCCTCGGGCTGTTCCTGCGCAATCCGTCACATGCGCCCTTTACCCCGGGTTACATCCCTGCCAACAAAACATTTGAGGCGCCGGTCAAGACTCGCATAGCGGGCCTGGCAGTAGAACTCTACCCCGCACCGTCAGATGCCAGTGATTCGATCACTATCTGGTTCCCTGAGTTGGGTATCTGTATCAACAACCTGGTGTGGCCTGCCCTGTTCAACATTTTTGCCATTCGCGGTGAGGAATATCGCGATCCCCGGGTTGTGGTCCGTGGTGTTGACCAGATAGTGGGGTTTGCGCCGGACTACCTGATCGGCACCCATGGTCCACCACTTGAAGGGGCGGCGCATATTGAAGCCGAAGTGTTGCAATACCGTGATGCCATACAGTTTATCTGGGACCAGACGGTCCGTGCCGCCAATCGCGGGCTGTCGGCAGATGAAGCGGCGCTTGCGGTCCAGTTGCCCGCACGGTTTCGGTCGTCATACGTCACCTCGGAACTTTATGGTGTCACCGAACATCACGTTCGCCAGATTTATGCCGGCCTGTTTGGCTGGTTTGACGAGGACGAAAGCAAACTTTTTCCGCTGCCGCCACCAGAGCGGGCCCAGCGGCTCATACAGGGGTTTGGTGGCGAAGCCCAGGTGCGTGAAGCGGTTGATGCCGCCCTTGTCAGTGAAGACTACCGCTGGGCGCTGGAGTTGGGTTCGTGGCTCATCCGGACAGAACTGGATGCAGCGGGCCGTGCGGATGGTGGTGATGAGGCTGACCGTGGCCGGGTTGCCGAGGCGCTGCGGGGTATTGCACGCTGTTCAACGTCGGCCAATGTGCGCAACTGGTGCCTGACCCGCGCCCTGGAACTGGAGGGTGAACTGGATATGTCACGCTTCAGGGTTCACAGGTTTCGCGCCGCGGAAGTGGCAGCGGGCAATCCCGCGGACTTTGTACCCCTGCTGCGGGTACTGCTGGATCCGGACAAGGCGGGTGCCATCCACGAAGAGGTCTGCTTCGACTTTGGCGACCGGCAAACTATTGGGCTCATGGTGCGCCGGGGTGTGGCGCTGACAACCAGCGGGGAGGGCGCGCGCCACCGCCTGCAGATGAATCATGAGACCTGGGCCGCCCTGCTGGGTGGGAAGGCTACATTGAACGACCTACTCGCTGATGGCAGTGTACGCATTGCCGGAGACGAGGGTGTCGTGCGCGGGATGCTGGCCTGTTTTGACCATCCGGGATTTTTGAACTGACGAGAGAGACGAGAGAGAAGGGAGGGTACAAACATGACAATCAGGGCAATTGATTCACTGGTAAATTCTTCGTTCCTGGCCAACGACCAGGCCTCGGGACTGGGTCACCTCTTTAAGGATCTGAAAGATCGCCCGGCCATCAGGGAGGTAGATGACCTGCTGGCGCAGCTGGACAGTGCCAACATCGGTGCTGCGGTGGTCTCCATCATGCAGGAAGACCATGCCGACTGGGTGGGTAGAGCCCACGCCAAGTATCCGCAAAAGATCCTGCCAGCCATGATCGTAAATCCGCTGAACGGTATTGATGAGGTACGCAAGGTGGTGCATTACCACGAAACTTTTGGGGTTCGCTGCCTGCGCATTCCGCCGTTTCGCTATTCCCTGCCGCCCACGGACCGGGTCTACTGGCCCTTTTACGTCAAGGCCATTGAGCTTGATATGGCGGTCAGCATGAATGCCGGGATGCCGGGGCCAAGGCACCCGGGGTGGGTCCAGAATCCGATTCACTTCGACGAGGTGGCGTTCCACTTTCCCGAGCTTCGCCTGATTATGACCCACTGCGGCCAGCCCTGGATTGATGAAGCAATTTCAACCATTGCCCACTGGGACAATGTGTATATGTCCTGCTGCGCGGTGGCTCCCAAATATTGGCCCGAGGCGTTTGTACAGTTCATCAATACCCGGGGCAAAGACAAGATGATGTTCGGCACCGAATATCCCACCATTGCCTGGGACCGGGGTCGTGCCGAGGTGGATGCGCTGGGCCTGCGAGACAATGTCCAGCCCCTCTTCTTTGCTGAGAACGCCCGCCGCGCTTATGCCTGGGATGCTGATGTGTAGCAGTTGAAACCGTCACGACACAGGACTGGCTCATCAGGTCCATACTGCACACCCGCAGGTTCGCCCCTGTAGCTCGCCCAGGTTAGCCTGGACGATTCAGGCCCACCAGAAATTCTGCCCGGTATAAGGTCAGGTTTTTCCTGCGCGCCAACAGATCCGTCTCGGCTCAAATCTGCTGGTGTCATACCGATCGTCATGGCAGTATCCGCGCTTTTTTGAGCGCGAGACCAAAACGTTGGAATACACCCTGTTTCTGCGGCTACTGTTGCCCTCCATCCTGCGACAAATCCCCTCCAGTGCGAACCTGTTTTCCAGGTGGCGCAGGCTGGTGATGCTCACCGCTTTTGTCACTTTCCTGTCTGGTTGCAGCGGTGGTGGCGGTGGCGGTGCGTCAGCGCCAGCGCCAGCCGCAAACGTGCCTCCGGCATTCAGCAGTCCGACAGCGTTCACTTTTGCCGAGAACGAACTTGTCACCTTTACGCTCACCGTCACGGATCCGGACAGCGCGACCGTGACAATCACCGATGACACCAGCGGCGACGGCGCGCTTTTTACGGTCAATGCGAGTAGCGGTCTCGTCACAGCTAACACGGCGTCTGGCGGTTTTGACTTTGAGAGTCCGCAGGACACCAACGGTGACAATGTGTACGAGCAGCGCGTGACGCTGTCAGATGGTCGCGACAGTGTGACCACCACGGTGCGCGTGACTATCACCAATGTGGACGAGCCTCCCCAGTTTAATGATCCTGGCATTGTCAGCCTGAACGAAAACGCCACGGGTCCACTCGTGACATTTGCGGCTGTCGATCCAGAGGGTGCTGCGGTAACCGCTTACCGCATCAGCCAGGTCGAAAAACTCGGTGAGGTGGTCAATGCCCAACGGTTGCTTGATGCCTTTTCAATCGATCCTGTCTCCGGTGAGTTGTCGGTGGTGACAGCTTTCGACGCCGAGGTGGAAGGCACACAGGATCGAATCACTGTGTCGGTTACCACTACCGATGGGAGCCAGGAGGCTACAGGCTCGGTTGTCATTCAGCTTGTCGACTTGCCATCCAGGGTAGTTTCCGGGGTTCGCCTCACGGGTCAGGACACCGTAAACCGGCTCGGGCAGTTTGCTGCACCCGTGGGTGATATTGACCAGGATGGATTCATCGACGTCTGGGTTGCCGGAACCACAGATGAAGCGGGACTGGAGTCAGCCTACCTGGTCTGGGGTAGCACAATTCAGGCTGAAATGGCCGACGGCAATGGTGACCTCAGCATAGGTGCACTTGGACCAACCCAGGCCATTCGATTCACCTACGATGTTCGAGGCCAGGTCGAACGGCGCACCCTGTTGAAAGCCACTGCCGCGGGAGACGTGGATGGTGACAGCACGCCGGACCTGCTGGTCGGATTCGAGGAACTGCGTGAATCTGCATTTGTCGACGCAGAAGATGGCCCGGTGGCCGCCGTCATCTGGGGAAACAGACTTGCAGGCAATGTCAGCGGTACCTTTGACCTGCGGAGTCTCGATGCGGCTGACGGCATCCTGTTGCGCGGGCTTTCGCGATACGAAAACGTCCAGCTTGCGCTGGCCGCGTCCGACCTGGACGCTGACGGCCGCTCCGATGTCCTGCTGGGCCACCCGGGCAAGAACCGGGCTCGAATTGTCTATGGCACGGCGCTGAACCAGGGAACGCCAGCACTGGACGTCGCAACGGCAACGGCCAGCCAGGCCCTGTTGCTGCAGAGTATCAGCACCGCCGGTTCCGGCCCTGTCATCCAGCAGATAGGGCGGCACCTCGCCGTGTCCAATGATCTGGACAGTGATGGTCGACCGGAAATAGTCATTAGTGGGGCGGGTCTGGAACCCACCCTCGAAGATGGCATATACGTTGTCAGCAGCCAGGTCCTGGCGGGCGCATACGGCGTCGCTACCGAACTGAACCTGCTGGACCCGGCCGTGGCAGGCCAGGTTGTAGAACTGATTGGGCAGGACGCATCTATTGCCGGACTGTCGGCCGCTGGTGATATTGACGGCGATGGCCTGAACGACCTGGCGATAGCACATACCGGCATCAACGGAAACCAACTGGTCGCGACCCTGGTTTACGGCAGCCTGTTAAGGGGCGCCCTGGCAGCCGGCAATGATCCATCTCTTGTCCTGACGTCAGCGGCCGACGGTGTACGCGTGACGCTGACCAACCAGATCTTCTCGCAGGAGGTTGGTACCCGCATCAATGCGCGTATTGTGCCCAGTATTGGCGGGAGCCCGGGCGCTGACCTGGTGATTGGGTTGACTGACGACAGTGCGCCGGGGCGGGAGCGATCCGGTAGTGTGATGGTCCTGACTGATGATGCGCTGCAGGCAGCGAACTCGGCAGATATCGCTTTTGCTGCCGGCGCCTTTCCACCTGAACTGGGTCGACGGTTGCTGGGGCTGGAAACCGGTGCCCGTCTCGGTGCATTCGCATTTGTCAGCGATATAGACGGGGATGGTCTGCCCGATTTGTGCCTCGCCAGCCCAACTGCCGGCCGCGTTACCAGCACCCTTGCCAGCGGCGCATTTTTCTTCCTTCCCGGTACCCTGCTGAGTCAGGTGGTTAACGGCAGTTCGGCAGACTATGACCTGGCAGAAGCGTTGAACAGCGAAGCACCCTGATGTTTGGCAGGAGTCAACATAAAATGCTGGCCAGTTTACCCCGTTACCTTGCGATAGAAGGGGGCCCGGGCCCTGACCGGGTCGAGCAGTGACCAGTCGCCGGGTTCTACCTCGTGGCCTTCCGGAAATGGGGGGCGGGCCGGATAGCCGACCGAGGTGAGCACCCGGTCATCCTCGTAGTAGCTGGGCGCAACGGCGCTGACCAGTGCCCCGGCCAGTGCGGGGTGTTCCTGCTGTAACCTGTTCAGCACTGCCAGCTTCACAGCCGGGTCTGCGGCCGTGTAGCTGCCGCCAGCCATGTCATCAACCTGCGCCAGCGCCGGGTGGATGGCTTCTGGCATCCGGCTTGCCCGGTCAATGATGGTCCGGAAGATTGCCGGATCATCAGCACCGGGCAGGTTGTGGTCAGGTGACGCCGGGATCATGGTGCCGGCGACTGCCTGCAGGGTGTGCTGTTGCTGTTCGGTAAATGGTTTGTCGGTGGCAATGGTCATGGTGAGTTCCTAGTCGAACAGGTTGGCAAGGCGCTTTTTCATGTTGTCTGCAACATAAAGCGCCAGGGCCTGGATGGTGCGGGTTGGGTTAACGCCGGCACTGGTGACAAAAATACTGCCGTCGACGATAAACAGGTTTTTGACATCGTGACTGCGGCCCCACTCGTTGACCACAGATCTGGCGGGGTCAGTACCCATGCGCGCGGTGCCCATCAGGTGCCAGCCGCCGAAGGCGATGGGTGCACTGGTTGTGACCTCAATGGCGCCTGCGGCTTTCATGATGTCGGTGCCGCGGGCCATGCCGTGTTCGAGCATCCGCCGGGTGTTCTCGCTGATGGTGTAATCAATTTTGGGGGCAGGGATCCCGTGTGAGTCAGTGAGTTTTGGGTCAAGCGTGACGGTATTGTGTTCTTCCGGCAGGTCCTCGCAGATTGCGACCATGCCGGTGGTACGGTCAATCTGTTTGCGCGCCGCTTCATGGTGGCCAGGCCCAAACGGAATTCGCCCCATCATCATGCCGTTCAGCGCCGCGGACACCGGGCCCCGGCCGCGGGATATCTCAAAGGTATAGCCGCGGACGAAACCCCGTGACCGGTCCGTTTCGTAGAACTCCTGGCTCCAGATGCAGTTGCCCGGGCCGCGCGCACCATCCAGCGGTTCCTCGAACAGTCCCTGGATGGAGGCGTAGGGGTGGAACATCAGGTTCTTGCCCACCAGTCCACTGCTGTTGGCAAGCCCGTCAGGAAACAGGTGTGACCGTGAGTTGAGCAGTATGCGTGGTGTACCCACACCGTTACAGGCCATGACGACCACCTCGGCCTTCTGGTGCACTTCATTGCCATCGGCGTCGTAGTAGATGACACCACTCGCCATCCCCGCATCGTTGACGGTAATTTCCCGCACGCGACAGCGTGTCCGGACCTCAACGCCAGCCCGAATGGCATGGGGCCAGTAGGTAATGTCGGTGCTGGCTTTGGCACCCTGGGCACAGCCGCTCATGCAGGCGCCGAGGTTGATACACTTGTCGCGGCCGTCCCAGGGTTCGCTGGCAATGGCGCTGTCCGACGGCCACCAGTGCCAGCCCTGTTTGTTGAATCCCCTGGCGAGAACGGTACCCGATTTGCCGAGCGGCAGGGGTCCCATGGGTGATTTTTTGGGTGGATAGGCAGGATCACCTTCAAGGCCCGAGACGCCCATCACCTGGTCGTTCTCATCGTAGTAGGGTGCCAGGGTTTCATAGTCAATGGGCCAGTCGTCCGCCACACCATCCAATGACTTCACGCGAAAGTCACTGGGATGAAAGCGCGGGAAATGGCCGGCGTACAGGACGGTGCCGCCACCAACGCCGTTGAAGTTGGCCACAGAGATGGGGGAGTTATCCTCATTCACCGGGTAATCCACGTCCAGCCGGCGCCGGTTGGGGTTAATGGCATAGTCGCCCCAGGCGCGGGATTCCCAGTTGCGGCCGGTGCTGGGATAGTTCAGCGGGTTGACCCAGTCACCCTGTTCCAGGCAGACAATCCGCATGCGGGTCTCGGCCAGGCTCCAGGCAACAGCAGCGCCCGAGGCACCGGCACCCACAATCAGCACATCAACAGTATCGTCACTCACACCCGGCTCCCTCTCTGGTACAGATTTATCCAAGCATAATCGTTGCGCCTGTCACTGCGCCAGCTTGCGTCGGTCATTTGGTGGCCTGGACCGGTAGTTGGGTCCGGTCCACCAGTTTCCGCAGGACAAAACTGGTGTGGACACCGGTTACCCCTTCAAGACGGGTCAGGTGACCGAGCAGAAATCGCTCGTAGTGGTGCATGTCACTGACAATCACTTTCAGCAGGAAGTCAGCATCCTGGCCGGTGACGATTGAACACTCGAGCACCTCGGGCAGTTTGGTAATTTCTGCTTCAAAGGTCTCAAACCGGTCGGGTGTATGGCGGTCCATGGAAATGCCAACGTAGGCCATCAGGTTGAGGCCCAGCTTGTCCGCATTCAGCAGCGTCACGTGGCGATCGATGATCCCGCTTTCTTCCAGGCGTTTCACCCGACGCAGGCAGGGCGTGGGTGAAAGCCCTACCTTGTCGGCAAGTTCCAGGTTGCTGATGCGGGCGTTCTGTTGCAGGGCCTCGAGTATACGTTTGTCAATCCGGTCCAGGTCTGGCATTCCCTTGTGCTCCGCGCCCTAGGCGATGTTGGATTGTGCTGCGGCGGGCCTTTCTGGCTGCACATCCCTGGTGGCCATGTAGACGGGCGTCAGTTGCGCCAGTGCAGCAATTTCCTGGCCCTGCACCATCGCACTGTGAAACCTGTTCAGGCGTTCTGCCAGTTGGGTCATGCCTGTGCCGCCGGCATACCGGGCTGTCCACTTTGCGATGCGGGCCAGGGTGTCCAGGTCACCGCTGGCCCGGGCTCTTTCGATGTCGGCAAGTTGTTGCTCAAGCTGGGCAACAAAACGTTCTACCGGATCCCTGGTTTCTACCTGCATGCCAGGCAATGGGGTTTCGCCCAGGGTGCTGCTGGTACGGGTAGCGAACTGGAATTCTTGCGTGATCTCTTTTGCAGTCTTTTCAGCCGCTGCAGCGGTCAGGTGGCTTGAGTCGGTTGTGCCGGTCGATTGCCTGGACTCCGGCAGTTGCAGCGCCAGGCTGAGTTGGGTACCCAGACCAAATCGACTGGCCAGGTCAATATGCCCGCCCATCCTGCCGGCAATCTGCCCGGCAATAGCAAACCGCGTGCCCGGGTGCGACCAGGTGTCGCGAACCGCCTGCAGTTCAGCTTCCGTCAGGAGTGCAGCCTCATTGACCAGTTGCACCCGGAGTTGCCCTGTGGGTTCAGTTGTATAGGACGCTGTCATTAGAATGTGGGCCGCGTCGTCGAAGCTCACGACCTGCTGGACCAGTATGCCCAGCAATCGCCGCAGGCTGTCGGCATTTGCTGTGACCTTCGGCAGTGCAGAGCCGGGCCGGTACCGAATCGTGCTGATGGCGTGTGTGGTCCTTGCGTCATTGACAAATGCCAGCAGCAGGGCGTCGAGCTCAAGCGTGTTGCCGGCGCCATGCTCAACCTGGGCAAGCGCCACCAGGTCACCAATGAGATCAATGGCGCGGCGGTCAGAGACGTCAAGTGTCTCCAGCAGGGCCTGGTCCTGTGGACTTTCGGGTGCAGGTGTGGAGGTGTCGGGTTGCGCGGGTGCGGGGGCCGGCGTCGCCTGCGCTGCGGCCTGCTGCAGGGGCGGCAGGTCGTCCATGTTCTCGCCCGCAGGTTTCCCTGTCCTGCGGCGCGACAGGGCAAATAACACGAGTACCACCATCACCAGTGCGCCAAGGAGCAGCCCCGCCAGCAGACGCCTGTCCAGGGGATGCTGTTCTGGAGCCGCGTCGTGCACCGGGGCAGTGGCAGGCGCCAGTGTGCCCAGGGGTTCGGCGGACTGTGCGGGGGTGTCACGCTGCGCCTGCTGGCTGGCCGCCGCCATGTCACCGGTTGGCGCCGGCGTGAAGTCCGGTACTGGCTCAGTGACTGGGAATGATTCCTGAGCGGCCGCCACCGTGTCCTCACCCAGGATTTCAGGTGTCTCTGGCAACACCCCGGTTGGCGCCGGCTGACCGGTTTCGACGGGCGTCTGGGTTACTGCGGGTTCTTCGCGAGGCGTCGCCTGCACCCCGGGCACTTCAAGGCTGACATCGACATCGGGGGATGATGCGTTGCTTTCACCTGCCACCTGTTCAGTGGTCAGGCTGTATCCCAGTTGCTGTTCTATCGCCGCAATTTGGGCTGGCGATACCGGGTCTGTGGTGGTCAGCCAGCCCAGACTGACTTCCTGCATCTTCCGGGGCAGGGTCTGGAAGGTAAAGCCACGATCGGCAAGCTGGCGGACACGTCGGCCCGCGCTCTCCGTGCCGACGTACACACCTGCAGAGACGCGGCCACCAAATTCTCCGGTACGAACATAAACAACGTCCCTGATGCCGGCCCGCGCCAGTTCGGCCAACAGTGCCCGGCCCAGTTGTGGTCCGGCGCGGTCAGAGACAACAATGTAGTCAGCCGGCTCGGTGGTCACTTTTGTTGCTATGACCGCGGTGCTGCCAAGCGCTTCCCGGGCAAGTTCAGCATCGGCCTGCGTACGGAACGGACCGACCAGCGTTGTCGACAGCAGGTCTGGTGCATAGAGCAGACAGCAGAGGCAGAGCAACCATAGCCCCGCCCAGCGATTGATTTCCGGATTTGCCATTGGCCTATCATACCCCGGACAGTCGCCAACGGGCACTGCGAGGGTCAGGCGGCCGGGGCGGCTTGGTCATGCCTGGGCATGACCTGCGTTATTGCGCGATGGCAGCGGCCTGCAGGTCCTCCAACACCAGGTCGCGCACCCTCGCCGCGGCAGCATAAACCTGTTGGCTGAAATCTGCTGGTCCCGGTTCGGACGAGGCTGAGAGGGGTATTCTCACCGCAAGGGTATTGCCTCGACGAAGGCCAGACTTGATGGGATCAAGGTCCAGGTAGTGGACCATCAGATTGATGTGCAGCAGAACGCTGGCCTCATACTGCGCCGTGATCGACTCCTCCAGCGTGATGGTGCCAATTTCCGCGATCAGGAGCCGGTTGGAACCGGTTTGCTCCCTGACCAGCCTCCCGGCCCTGCCGGTAGCGATTGCGTCACAGAAGGCATCTGTGCCACTTTCGGGAAAACGGTGGATGTCAAAATCCCCGGCTGTCCCCACCAGCAGCTCACTGAGTGCCTGTTCAAAGGTCTGGCGCATGTGCTTCGCCTGTGCCCTGACCCGGGTTTCCAGCGCCTGTTTCTCGGTCGGGTAATGTCGCAGCAGGTAATGGGGAGAGAAGGACCAGAACACGTTGGGTTGCCGACACCCGGAAACCAGTTCAACACGCCCCGGTGTGTCAAATCGACCAAATGGGTCAAGTCCGGGACGGTACCTTTCAATAATCTGTTTTGCCTCGCGGCTGATGGCGAGCGACGGCAGTGAAAAGGCGCAGCCGTGTTGACACGTCGAATTGTCCGCTTCAATCCGAAGCAGGTCTGGCAGGCGGGTGGGTGATCCCAGCGGCCAGAAGTGCCATTCGTTTACCGGACCGATAAAAGCATCGCTGATGGACAGGTAGGAGATGCTGTAGCTCTGGCCGGGGCGCGTGAAGTAGAGCGTTCCGGGGGTCAGGACAAGTTCCCCGATGTTTTCCCAGGTGACCAGGTTGTCGGAACCGGCGACAATGTGCCCGAACCGCACCGGCGCCTGCAGCAGGATCGGCTCGCGGGTGGCAATCATTGCGGGTGACTGCACCGGCAGCGTTTCGCACCCCGCCAGGAGCACAGGGACCAGCAGGACCAGCAGCACACGGGCCAGTTCAGGGCCAGGGGCGGAACAGTAGCCAGGCATCGTCATAGTCCGACTTGAAGGGAAAAAACAGGAACAAGGTACCGCCGAAGACCCATCGCAGGTGGACGGCGAGTTCACCCGCCTCCGTCAGGCTGATTTCTGTCTGCACCCGTTCTGCCATGGGCACCAGGATGCCGCCTGTCCAGAAAATGCCTTCGAGCACCATGTAGGGGCTGGCATCCCATCCCGAGCGGGTCCTGAAGCGAGTGCGGGTACAGGGATTGGCCCTGCCGTCGAGTAACCGTGATTCTTCCAGCCGGGTGTCGTCAACCCAGGCTTCAACCCGCAGCCCCTCCGGTACCCGGCGAAAGACAAGATGGGTGATGGCAAACCCGCCCAGTTCACCGGCAAAAAAGATGTCCGACAATCGCACGGGATAGTCTCCCGTATAAGTCGTCGCAAGATCCTGGAATGCTCTGCCGTCGATCTCGCACCAGTCGAAGTCGGGTCTGGCACCAGACCAGTCTTCCGGGTAAGGCGTTGTGTTACTGCAGGCTGACAGCAGGGTGAGTTGCAGGCTGAGCAGAAAGAGCCTTTGCAGGGTTGTGACGGCAAGCGCCATTGGGTTATTCATGCCACACACTTTGTGAAGTCGGGTTCAGGTGGTGGCTATCCTGAAGGCCAGGCGGTTCCTGATCCTTACGAATATGTCCTTTTTCTTGCCGGAATCTTGCCTCAGTCGCCGGCCACCGGCACAGCGTCAAAGTCAGGTGGGGCGCCCTTGCGACCCGTTTCAGCAGCGGGTTCGGCCTTCTCTGCAGCTGACCGCTTGAGCAGCGCCTCGACAATCTCGTCATGGCGTTTCTTGTCAAGTGAGTAGGGCCAGAATACCCAGGTGGAGAAAATCAGCATAAGAACGATCACGCCATAGATCAGGCCAAAATTATGCAGGACGTTCTCGGGGATGGTGCCAGGCGTTGAGTTCACGGGAAAGTGAATGATGTCGAGGGCAAAGCCGGCGATGAGGTTGCCGAAGGCGCTGGTGCACTTGGCGGAAAAATTGTAGGAGCCAAAATAGATACCTTCCTGGCGTTTTCCATGATTGAGTTCATGTTCGTCCGCGATATCACCCATCATGGAGGCGACAGTGACACCAGCCTGGACGCCGCCAATGCTGCCCAGCAGCGCTGCAGCAATCAGGATGGGCACCAGGATGGCCGGATCCTGTGGCATCAACCCGACGAGTTGCAACAGCACCGGTATGGTGCCTGCCGCCGCTGCTGCCATGACCCCGATGATGACAGTCCATTTCTTGTCAAACCAGCGATTGAAAAATGGCACAAGCGGCAGGCCCAGGATGCCACCGGCCACCGCGGCGTACTGCCAGTACTCGATAGCGTTGGTGTCAAGCTGCCAGAAAAATGTCTTGAGGTGCATGGCCAGCGCACCCTGTATACCGGCGTAGATGAAAAACAAAAGGGTGCCGACAAACAGTGCGCGGAAGGACGGATTCAGCAGCGCCTGGTAGAGGTCGCGGTACACGTTGCCAAGACTGAAAGCCTTGGGTTGTTGCCTTGAGCCCGCAAGGTGGGGAATGACCTCGCGAGTTCCCCAACAACTGAGCAGCATCATGCCAGCCATGATGATTGCGCTCAGAATGGCATAGCGGAAATAGGGTTCCCGCGTGAGTTGCGGCGTTGGATTCTCCAGGGTCTTGATAAAAAAGAAGTTCCAGGCGACAGAAATGACAACCAGGCTGGCAACAATGCCAAACGCCGTTCGGAAGACCACAATCTGTGTACGCTCATGGTAGTCCTGGGTCATCTCGGCGCCAAGTGACAGGTAGGGCACGTGGAAGAATGTCAGGGCGGTGCGCACCAGGATCGCAAAGGTTGTGAACCAGAGGAACAACTGGAACTCGCTGAGTCCTTCCGGTGGCATAAACAGAAAGTAGTAGGTCACGGCAAGCGGGATGATGGAGGCAAACATGAAAGGATGGCGGCGTCCCCAGCGTGACCGTATGCCATCGGACCAGGATCCGACTGCCGGATCGGACAGGGCGTCTGCCGCAATCGCAATGGCCACAGCCATCCCGGCATAAGTGCCCGACAGGCCCAGCACCTGGTTGTAGTACAGCATCAGCAGGGTGCCAAACCCAAAATTCTTGATGGACTCGGCCGCCTGGCCAATGCCAAAAAAAATTTTGATTTTCATCGGAACACGAGCAGTTGCCACCAGATATCCCCCTTGTTCTCCAGCGTCACCCGAGCGTAGCCGAGACGGTGCTGCAGATACAGTGTCCGAGGTAAAAACTGTACAGGAAAGCGATGGATTGGAGGATCAGTGCGTGATCGATTCCATAGTGGGTATTAATGCCTATATATGGTCAAAAAAGTGGAATATAAATTCAAACAAAGGGTCATCTGCGCTGAATTACGCAGCAATTCACCCGTCGAGGTCCGCTATAGTTGTTTCTTGTCAGGCAAGCAACTTCTCCAGCAGATCGCCCACAAGGCAGCGGTTGGAAACGGCCCCAGGAAGGCCCGGAAGTCTGCCTGCCAGTTGCGTGACTCTAGCCTTCCAGCAATGGCACGAGCTTTGACCGGCCTTTCTGACGGGCATAATCGAGCGGCAAATTGCCGCTCTTGTCCGTCGCCTGCCGGTCTGCACCGAAAGCCAGAAGCTGTTCCACAATCTCGGGGCGAATCCCCTGGATGGCGGCCAGGTGCAGGGCATTCCTGCCTTCCGCATCGGTAGCTGCCGGATCGGCACCCCGGGAGAGTAACCAGGTCACATTGGCGGGTCGTCTGAAATAGATCAGATCAAGTAGCGGCGTCCTGCCTGCCACCCTGGGTTCAAGGTCAACACCGTAATCTGCGAGCAGATCCAGCATTTCCCGGTCACCGTCAAACGCTGCGGCAAAGATGGCATTGTCCGGACTTGCCCCGGCTTCGAGCAGTAGTTGTGCCAGGGCGTGGTGTTTCTGCCAGCCGACGGCGCGCCATAATGCAGTTGGCTGGAAATCACCCTCGGTACCCACTTGCGGGTCAATCTGATCGACCGCAGCACCTGCTTCAAGTAGCTGGCGGGCCGAGGCCAGGCTGGCCTGCTGCAGTTTGTCCGAGCAGGTCCAGAGGCCAGAAAACGCGAGATAGTGGAGCGGCGTTCTGCCGACATGATCAGGGAGATCGGGCGGGCTGGAGGCAAGCATGCGTTTCAGGGCGCGTTTGTCATACAACATGGCGACGGTGTGCAGGGTCCTGGCTGCGCCGGCTTCGAGGAGGATGTCGATATCCCGGGTGTAACCACCAATACAGGCCTCTGCAAGCGGCGGCAGGTTATGCTGGCCAGCAGGCAGATTGGGGTCGGCACCTGACCTGAGCAGCAGTTCCAGAACCTCTGTATGCGCCGGGGTGCGCGCCACCGTGGCCTGGCGGTGCAGGCACCGGATCAGCGGCGTATGCCTGTGTCCGTTGCGGGACATGATATTGGGGTCAGCGCCGGCATCAAGCAGTGCGGCGACCAGCCCGGGGGCGCCAACGTAAGCCGCGTCCATAATGGGTTTCCAGTGCCGGGCCAGCGCTGGTTCGGCATCAATCAAGGCGAGGGCACGCTGGTCATGGCGGGCCAGAATCTCGTTTGACAGGACCTTGTAATCGAGCGGCACGGCCAGACCTCGCAAAGTGTTCCCTGTTGCAGGCGATTGTAACGCAATGGCTCGCGTCAACGCCTGCCGCGCCTGAGCACGAATCAGCAAATGCCAGCAGGACCCTGCTGACGCGGTCAGTTGTCCTTCAGGGCACGGGCGAAAGCGTCACCCATCACCGAGTTGGTGACCGGTCTGGTCGGGGTCTTTTTCTGGCGGTCATCTTTGCCTTTTGCCCGACCTTGACCCTCACGGCCGCCCGGGGAGCGGCCGCCACGGGACGCGGTAGCAGCGTCAGCCTGGGTCTGCGGTATGTCGTTCAGCCGCATCGAGAGAGCAATACGTTTACGTTCCAGGTCAACTTCCATCACCTTGACGCGAACGATGTCGCCGGCTTTGACAATTTCCCTGGGGTCTTTCACGAATTTCTCGGCGAGGGCGGAGATATGGACCAGACCGTCCTGGTGTACACCAATGTCGACAAAAGCCCCAAAGTTGGTCACGTTGGTGATGACACCCTCGAGGATCATGTCGGGCTTCAGGTCCCCCAGCTTCTCGACACCCTCCCTGAAAGTGGCCGTCCTGAACTCCGGGCGAGGATCCCGGCCGGGTTTCTCCAGTTCTTTCAGGATGTCGATGACAGTGGGGGTACCAAACTTTTCATCGGTGAAATCCGCCGGGTTCAACCCCGCGACAAAACGCTGGTCGCCAATCAGGGTCAGTACATCCTTGCCGGTGGCCGCGACAATTTTCTCCACCACGGGATAGGCTTCCGGGTGTACTGCTGAACGATCCAGCGGATTGTCGCCATTCATGATGCGCAGGAATCCGGCTGCCTGCTCAAAGGCCTTGGGACCAATACGCGGCACGTCCAGTAGTGCCTCGCGGCGCGGGAAAGGTCCATGTTCGTTGCGGTAGCTGACAATATTCTCTGCCATGCCTGTACTGAGGCCAGCAACCTGACCCAGCAACGGCACCGACGCCATGTTCAGGTCCACACCCACGGCGTTTACACAGTCTTCAACAACCGCTTCCAGCGATCGGGCAAGTTTGACCTGGCTGACGTCGTGCTGGTACTGACCAACACCAATGGCTTTGGGCTCAATCTTGACCAGTTCAGCCAGCGGGTCCTGCAGCCGTCGCGCGATGGATACTGCACCCCGGATGCTGACATCCAGGTCAGGGAATTCTTTCGCTGCCAGTTCTGAGGCGCTATAGATGGACGCACCTGCTTCTGACACAACCAGGGAGGTAAGTCCCAGTTCGGGGTGACGGGAGGCAAGTGCCTTGGCGAGTTTGTCAGTTTCGCGGGACGCGGTGCCATTGCCGATGCTGATCAGCTTCACGTCATGTTTCCTGCAGAGCGTTGCGAGTTGCCCGATAGCCTCATCCCACTGGTTGCGGGGTGCGTGCGGGTAGACAGTGCTCCAGTCGACAAGTTTGCCGGTGGCATCTACAACGGCGACCTTGACGCCGGTACGCAGCCCAGGGTCCAGGCCAAGTGTGGCCCTGGGGCCGGCGGGCGCGGCCAGCAGCAGGTCACTGAGGTTGGATGCAAATACCTTGATTGCCTCGTCTTCGGCTTTTTCCTTGAGTGCCAGTCGCAGTTCGATATCCAGGTGGGAGAAAATCTTGATACGCCAGGCCCAGCGTGCGGTCTCCAGCAGCCAGGGGTCAGCGGGTCGGCCTTTGTCGGCCAGGCCAAAGTGGGCGCGAACGAGTTGATCGCAGGGATGGACTTCAAAAGTTTCCTCGTTTTCCACCTTCAGCGAAAGCTGCAGGACAGACTCGTTTCTGCCACGAAACAGGGCAAGTGCGCGGTGTGAAGGGATCTTGCGCAGCGGCTCCGAGAAGTCAAAGTAGTCCTCAAATTTTGCACCCTCGGTTTCCTTGCCGGGCACAACCCTGGATTCCAGTATGCCCTTCTCCTGCAGGTAAGCGCGCTGCTGCGCGAGCAGGTCTGCGTCTTCCGCAAACACTTCCATCAGGATCTGGCGCGCGCCGTCCAGGGCTGTCTGTACGTCCGGCACTGCCCCATCAGCATCCAGGTAGCCCGCAGCAGCGGTCGCCGGATCCTGCATCGGATCCGCCAGCAGCGAAAGGGCCAGTGGCTCAAGGCCGGCTTCCCGGGCAATCTGTGCCTTGGTCCGGCGCTTTTGTTTGTAGGGCAGGTAAAGGTCTTCCAGCCGCGACTTGGTATCAGCGTCCAGGATCTCAGCTTTCAGCCTGTCACTGAGTTTGCCCTGCTCAAGAATACTCTGCAGCACCAGTTCCCGGCGTGCATCAAGCTCACGCAGGTACCGCAGGCGGTCTTCCAGGTTACGTAACTGGGTATCATCCAGGCCGCCGGTGGCTTCCTTACGATAGCGGGAAATAAACGGGACTGTTGAACCATCGTCCAGCAGGCTGATGGCAGCGCTGACCTGGGATTCTTTGACAGCAAGTTCTTCTGCGATGCGCAGTGCAACTGATTTCATACGGAACTGGCAACCTGGTGTGTCGTGGTGAAGGCGCGCATTATCGCCGAGTTCTGCCAGAAGGTCGCCGTTGACTTTGTGTGGCGGCTTGTGCAGTGACGTTCTGCGAGCAGGCGTGGCTCAGGGGTTCTGGTCCGGGGCAAGCAGCAACGACAATCGTTCTACCAGGTCTTGCTCAGCGAAAGGCTTCTGCAGCAGGTTTTGCTGGTCCACAATGGCCTCGCTGCTGAATCGTTCCCGGGGGTAGCCGGACATGAAAAGCGTCCGCACGGCGGGATATTGCTGCTGGACCCGTCGTGCGACGTCGGGTCCCCTGAGGGCACCCGGCAATATCACATCCGAGAGGAGCAGGTCCGGTGCTCCTGGACCGGCCGCCAGCACCGCTTCGATATTGTCGCCGTCACTTTCAATGACCACGCAGCCCAGTGATGTCAGAAGTTCAACCAGCATGGCACGTAGCTCGGCACTGTCCTCAACCAGCAGGATTCGTTTGCCGGACAGGTTGCGGGTAGGTCCCGCCCTTTCCTCCTGGGCATCTTCGCTTTCGCCTGTCACCGGGAGAAACAGGCTGACCCGTGTGCCTTTGCCAGGTGCTGATGTGATGTTGATATGCCCACCAGACTGTTTGACAAAACCGAACACCATGGACAATCCAAGGCCGGTTCCCCGACCAGGTGCCTTGGTGGTGAAGAATGGTTCAAAAGCCCGTGCGGCGGTGTCGGCATCCATCCCGATGCCATCATCAATCACGTCAAGGAGGATGTAATCACCTGGCATCAGTGCCTGGTTGACCGTGACGGGCAGGTCACCCGGCAGGCAGACCATCGACGCACGGAGTGTAAGGGTGCCACCGTCCTGCAGGGCGTCGCGGGCATTGATGGCCAGGTTGAGTATCGCGTTCTCGAGCAGGCCCTGGTCAAGGTTGCAGCAGGCTGTGGCAGCGCCGCTGGTATCCATCTCAATGCTGATTTCACCACCGAGCGTGCCGGCAATCAGGGTTTCCATGGATTTCAGCGTCGCGGCCACATTGGTGACTTTGGGATGCAGCGTCTGCCGGCGGGAAAAGACCATCAGCTGGCGGATGAGTTCAGCACCGCGTTCCGCGGCTTCTTCTATGGCGACAAGCGATCGCTGGATGACCTCTGGCGCATACTGACCGTGCCGGGCGAGACCAATGTGCCCCAGGATCACCGTCAGCATGTTGTTGAAGTCATGGGCAACACCACCGGTCAATTGGCCCACGGCTTCCATGCGCTGGGACTGCCGCAGTTGTTCTTCCATCAATTCGCGTTCGGTGATGTCCATGGCGGTGATGAACATTCGACGTTCGCCTTCAAACAGGACAACTTCCGCATCAATCAGCAGGCTGCGTGTCTGGCCGTCCTTTCGGGTGATTTCTGCAGGAAACTGTCTGAGGCTGCCTTCCTGCAGAATGGTCTCAATGACCCGGTCGCGGCTCCGGGGTGCACCCCAGATATTCAGTTCGATTGCGGTCCTGCCCAGCGCCTCCTCGCGCGACCAGCCGGTCGCCCGGACCCAGGCGTCGTTGACGTCGATAAATTTGCCGGTTTCGAGCAGCGTGATACAGCAGATTGAGCCGCTGGCGTTGAATGCTGCACGAAACAGGGCTTCCGATCGCTCCATCTGTTCAACCAGTGCCTGACTTTCGGTGACGTCCCGGACGTTCAGCACCATGCCGTTGTCGGCATCAGACGTATAGGGTGTCCCCAATACCTCAACACGGCGCCAGGCGCCCTGCTTGTCCCTGAAGCGCAGCAGAATCCTGTCATGGTCACCCTGATCCATCAGCGTGGCAAACGCGTTTATCGCCAGGTGCTGGTCATCCGGGTGGAGGTGGTCAAAAACGCTGGTGCCGATCAGGTCTGTCGGGCTGTAACCAAACTGGGTCTGGGCTGAGGGATTGGTGTAGACAATAGCCCCGGAACTGTCCAGCAGGGCTATGACATCAGCCGCGTGTTCAACCATTTCCCGGAAAAGTCCGGCGGGTATAATCGGGTTTTGGGGGTCCGTGCCACCTGGCCCAGTCGACATGTTTACAGCCTGTATAACGTGTATCCGCGCCAGTTTAGTCGTCGACGATGGTACGGGTCTATCCGAAAATCCTGTGGCAACGGCGCTGTGCCTAGGTCGGATTGCCCGTCCGTGTGAATCTGCGTGAAAATCCGTAGAGCAGGGCGCCTGCCGTGATCATCAACAGTCCGGCAAGTCCCTCAATGGGTCGTGTGACCAGTATATAGACCAGCGTCCACAACATCAGGCCCATGAACAGCAGGGGCGTCACGGGATAACCCCATGTCCTGTAGGCGCTGCGTTGCTGCTTGCGCGCCCGCAGGACAAACACGCCGGCCACCGCAAACAGGGTGTTCAGCCCCATCACAAATCCCGAGAACACCAGCACTGATTCAAAGGTTGCCGTGACAATAAAAACGAGCGTCAGCGCTGACTGGAACACAATTGCGCGACGGGGGATGCCCCCCTCGCTCAATCGGGCGAGGGGACGAAAGACGTGGAAATCCTCGCCAATGACCTGCAGCACACGCGGGCCGGCCAGGACCATGGCGCTGACCGTGGAAATCAGGAGCGTGGCCAACACCACACCCATGGCAATTCCGCCGCTTTTACCAAAGGCGTATTCGGCAACAATGACCCCAATCTCAATTTTCCCGCTCATGGCGGCCGCCGGTGCACCATAGAGAAACACGTAGTTGAGGAGCAGATAGAGCACCAGCACTATGGCCGTACCCACAAACAGGATCAGGGGAATGGACGTCTCGGGTGATTCAACCTCGTTGATAATGTAGGTGGCGGCATTCCAGCCGGTAAAAGCGTAGTTGACGTAAATGAGCGAGACGGCAAAAGCGCCGCTGGCAATCAGCGCGCCATCACCGGGTGCAGGCCACAGGCGCACCTCCTGGGGCGAATCCGTCAGCGCAATTACCAGGCCAACAAACACGACAATCAACAGGACCTTCAGCAGCGTGAACAGGGTTTGTACACCACCGCTCGCGCGCCGGGTGGATGCATGGACCAATGTCAGTCCGGCGACCAGCAGGCAGGCCATCAGGGTTGCCGGTGGCCCACCGATACTGGCTTCGAGGTAGGCGCCGAAGGTCATGGCGGCCAGTGCCGTGGGCGCGGCAAAGCCGACGGTGGCTGATATCCAGCCAGAGATAAACCCGGCCGCGGGATGATAGATCTGGCCCAGGAAATTGTACTCGCCACCAGAGCGGGGCAGGCTGGCGCCCAGTTCGGCGTAGGTAAGTGCGCCACAAAGCGCGGTGACGCCACCGACCAGCCACAACATCAGCAGGACAAAGGTTGACTGGATGTCCATGAGTTGGAAGCCGAGGCTGGTGAAGACGCCGGTGCCAATCATGTTGGCAACAACAATGGCGACGGCGGCGCTGACAGAAAACTTGTGTGCGGGCATGGTGGTCGTACAGGCCAGAAAGCAAGACTCTACAACAAATTTGGCGTAGCGGGTGACTGCCGCCGGGTTGTCTGCCCGCCAGCGCTGCGCCATTATCTACCTGTCTGACTGGTGCCGGCTTGCTCTTGATATACCTGCTGATTCTCCTTCTGCTGTCTTGTGCCCCGGGCGCACTGGGTGAAGTGCCGGATAGGCTGCCGCTTGTACCCTGTGGGGAAGGTGAGGCCAGCCCTGACTTTGCGCCCGTGGGTGCTGCACCGAATGTCCGGGTGTGGCACAAGGCCGGGCTGCGCGACTGGGTGCCCGCGAGTTGCCTGGACTGGTCCGACAAGCCGGCAAGTCATCTTGTCGAAACGGCGGGCCGGTTTGAATTTGATGGTACAGCCCGGCAGTTGCTGGCCCGGTTTGCGGCTGTCTCAGCCCTGGAACAGGTCCGGTACTGGTCGGTGACACGTGGAAGCTGGCAGCCCCTGTTTGACGATGCCCATGCGCTTGGGGCCGACGGGGAATCGCCGCGGGACGACTTCAGGCCCGACGACCTTGTCAGCGGAGTACCAGTGCTCCTCTACCAGAAGGAAGCCCACCTGGCCGGTGAGTTCGTGATGCAACTGGAAGTGCAGGCAGCCAGTGAAGCGCGGCTGGTGGTTGCCATGCAGAACGTCTCGGCGGTGCGCTGGCTGTTGACTACCCTGATCAAGCCTGGTGACTACGAATTTTTCTACCTGATTGAGCGTGAGCGCGAAGGCGTATTCCGCTACTACAACCTGTCCCGGGTGGTGGGTGGCGGTTTGCCTCTGGCCTTGCTGTCCGATGCCTCCTTCATCAACCGTGCGGTGGCCGTGTTTCGTCATCTTGCGGGATATCCCACGGATGCTGAACCACCGGTGGCGCCCGGCGACAGCGCTGCCGGTTTGATACACTCGGGTGATCTTGTCCGGGACGCTGGCTGATGGGCGCAAGGCGCAGCACAAACATCCGGGACACAACAGGCTGACAATAAAGGAGAGTGGCAATGGCACGTCTTGAAGGCAAAGTGGCAATCATTACAGGCGGGGCAAGCGGTATTGGTGAAGGCACCGTCAAACTGTTTGCGCGCGAAGGGGCGGCTGTTGTCATCGCTGATCTGCAGGATGCGCGTGGCGAGGCATTGGCGGCCAGCCTGGGTGACAGGGTGCGGTACCAGCATACGGATGTCTCGGATGAGTCTGATGTTCGCGCCCTTGTGGATCTGGCAGTTGAGGAGTTTGGCCAGCTTGATTGCATTTTCAACAATGCCGGTTTTGGTGGCGTGGGGGGTGATATTGACCAGATAGAAGTGGGCGAGAGTTACGCGGCAACGGTCGGCGCCATGTTCACCGGCGTGGTACTGGGTATGAAACACGCGGCGCGCGTCATGAAACCCAGGCGCACCGGCGCCATTATCAGTACCGCCAGCGTGGCAGGTGTTCAGGGTGGTTTTGGTCCCCATGTGTATTCCGGTATCAAGGCCGGTGTCATTGGCCTGACCCGCTCGGTTGCGCTGGAACTGGCGGCATTTGACATCCGGGTGAACGCCATTTGCCCCGGGGGCATTGCAACACACATCTTCAAGGGCCTGGTGGACGGCTTGCCGGGCGAGAATGAAGATACGCCGGCGGCCATGCGTCCGAGGCTCGCCGCTATCCACCCAATACGCCGTTCCGGTGAGCCTGAGGACATAGGCAACATGGCGTTGTTCCTGGCCAGCGATGATTCAACTTTCATTACCGGGCAGGCTCTGGTGGTTGACGGCGGCCTGACAGGCATGCGGTACCGGCCGCCGGTGGCGGAGGATGGCGAGAATTAGCCGGCTTTGGCGGCGTCATCACCGGGCAGAATGATGCGTTGGTGATTGATACAGTTCAATTTGGCGGCAGCGCTGGCTCCTACACTGATCGCATCTCTCACGACAGACAAAGAGGATGCGGGCTCATGGAATTTCAGATCCGGAAAGAAGCAAGACTGGTACTCGACCAGGTTGAGCGGTTTATCAACGAGAAAATAATCCCCAACCAAAGCGTGTTTGCGGAACAGGCAAAGACCACGCCATCGCCCCACCATAGGTTAAATTCTGGTAATCACCCTCGGTATCTTTTTCTGCGATCGCGTCAGCAGCCAGCCAAACACGAATTGAATCCACATACGCAGTGCCAGCATCGACAATAATATCAAGAACAGAAAACACGCGAGCCCACTCCGCCCGTGAATCCGTTCCATCACAACATTGGGAATGGTATCGTTAGGAGATCCTCTGCCGCGATTTTCAGATAATCATTTTCAGTGTCCGACATGTTCTCTGCGTTCTACGGCGATGCCCGAGTGCTCAAGCAGGCATTCATAAAGATTGATCATCAAAGACACTGTCGGACCTGCTATACGAACGTCTTCATGATGAAACGCAAAGTGGCCCCGGTTTCCTGAGCGCCAGGTGAGTGAATAACTATCGGCATTAAGTACCTTGTGCAACGGGATCTCATAAATCTCGTCAACTTCAAGCGGATTCACCTCAACTGAATAGTCAGGTGACACCAAACCTACGACCGGCGTGATGAGATACCCTGCCTGTGTGTAGTAATGCCCAAGCTCACCCAATACGTCAACCTGCTCACGTGACAACCTGATTTCCTCTTCAGTCTCTCTAAGCGCTGTATCCACCGGTGACGCATCGGTTTTGTCTACCGTACCCCCGGGGAAACAGACATGACCGGCAAATCGAATCCGCGGATTACGACGCGTAACAATCAGGCAGGGCTCGGACGTATCAACAATCGGGATAAGCACCGCTGACGCTCTTGCCTTATCTTTGGTCGCCTTCGAAACAGGTGGTTCAGGATGGGGGTTTCTTAACTCCCTATGCGCAGGATCCGAAGTCAGGAGGTTTCTGATCAATTCAAGATCGACATCAAGCGTTGGATAGTTGAGCATGATCAGAATGCAGCGCGTCAGTCAGCGACAAACGATTCAAAGTCAGCCGCGAAGTCCGGATGCCATCGGGACAGAGCGGGACGATTCTTGATCATGTCATCCAGGTTCCACTGCATGCGCCGATTGTCCAGTTCTGCCGGTGTGTCGTTGTCCGGACAAATAATATAAAAGTCGTTGTTGTCCAGATGCTCAATCATGTAGTCGATCACCTGCTCGCAGCTCCAGGCACCGGGAGGTTTTTCCGGCACAAACCGGGCAATCATGTTGGAATAGGTGAAGCCGGGTATCAACAGATGCGCCGCTACCGGGCAGTATTCGATTTGACGTAAGGCATGAGCGACGCTCTGCGTATAGTTGATGACACCTGCCTTCGAGAGATTATATGCATAGCCCCCAGGGGGATTAGTAATACCTTGTTTGGAGCCCGTATTGATAACTGCGACAGGTGTCGACGATTTCAGCATGGAAGGAATAAATGCATGACAGCCATGAATAATTCCCCAGAGATTAATATCCTGCTGTCTCTTCCAGCCATCCAGGTCTTCCCACGGAACCGCACGCGTGACACTTGCGCCGGCATTATTCATCAGGCAATCCACACTGCCATGTTCCGCCAACACGAATTCGCGCAGTGCATTGACTTCCAACAATTCAGCGACATCGCAGGTAAACGTCTTGAGCTGATCACTCGCCAGATAATCTGCAGCGGCTGACAATGCGTCTTCATTGACATCTGCAATCACAACATTCATCCCATCATTCAGGAATCGTGTTGCGGCAGCGAGTCCGATGCCATTCGCTCCGCCAGTAATGACTGCGGTGTTACCTGGCTTTAGCCATGAAGGCATAGGTATTCTCCAATAACAATTCAGCGGTTTCAGCCTGGCATGCAGATAGCTTCGCCAGGGAGTGCTCTCTCATTAGTCACGGCCTTCAAGCTCCGCGAACTCACAACGCCCAACCCGCAGAATCACTATATCGGATATGCCCGAACAGTACGAATTGACTGATTCGAAGTGCCTGAGACCTTGAGGCTGTGGGTGTAGCAGGAATTGACCACCTGCCGTGGCAGTTGTCAACGATGTCGTCAGTGGCTGGACCTGCTGGGTAGCAATCAAGCCCTGCTACAGCATCCCCGGGTCTTCGATGCCTCGCGGTGCTCCGCTTCTCTGAGATCGCAGGTTGCGACCTATTCGGCACACTGTCCTGGCAGAAGCACCACCGTCTTGCTAAGGCTGTTTTCCAAGGCAGCCACATCTGAACAAGACAACCCATCGTTCTCCGCCAGTGACAGGTAAACAAGCGAGGTCAGCCGCTCGAGCCCATCCACCGACACGAGACTGTTATCCTCGAGACTTAAGTTAAACACCTTGCCAATATTGCCGAGCGCCGATGCTTCGACCAATTGGTTCCCGCCGAGATTAAGAAAAACGACCCTCGTCAGACTGGCGAGTGGCTGCACGTCTGCTATCAGGTTGGATCCGAGATCCAGATTGAAGACGTCACTCAAAGATGACAGCGGACTGATGTCGCTGATCTCGTTCTCCGTCAACGTCAGTTCGCTGAGCTTCGTCATTGAGCGCAGCGAAGAGATGTCACTGATTTGATTCGAGTCAAGCGCAAGCAACTCCACTTTAATCAAACTTCCAAGTACGGTGATGTCCTCAATCTCATTTTCTTCGAGGTAGAGATTCATTATCGATTCCAGCGGCGCAAGTGCTGCGATGTCGGAGACCCGGTTTCCCTTCAGGTTCAGCGTGACCAGATTTTTAAGCGTACTCAAGGCAATAACATCTTCGATCTCGTTGTCAAACAGGTAGAGTTGCTCAAGGTTAACGAGCGGCGAAAGTGGCGAGAGCTCAGACACTCGATTTCTGTACACATCCAATTGCCGCAGCATCTGCAGACCAGCCAGCGGCGTTAGATCAGAAATCTGATTCTGCGAAAGCGACAGGCTCTCCAGGCTCGCGAGCCTGGCCAGCCCACCAATCGTCTCGATTTCATTGTACGCCAGGTCCAGAAACCTGAGGCGTTCAAGTCCGGCTAAAGCCCCGACATCTGCAATCTGATTATCGTTTGCGTAGAGCAATTCGAGCTTCTCCAGTCCCCCAATCGCAGAAATGTCTTCAATGTCATTGAAAGACACCTCCAGGTGTGAAAGGTTTACCAGACCAGCCACGGGTGATAGGTCGGTAATGTTGTTGTCGACGACCGACAGTCGCGTTAACGACGTCAGCGCCTCGACGCCCTTGATGGACTGAATCGCGAGTGAAACACATTGCACATCGGTTAGAGTGTTCAAGTCAGCGTTTTGCCCGTATTGCGCTGAGATACAGTCTCGGAAAGCTGCGTCAGCAAATGTCACGTCTGACAGCGAACGCGAACTTGCCGGGTTTGTCAGCGCTCTTGGCGCCGCCGTGCTGGAAGTGTCAGTCGCCGCACTGGAATTGACCCTGGTGTCGGAGTCACCGCTACCACAACCCGTCAGGACAATTGCAAAGACCCAGGCGAATTTGGCAAAGCCGCCCGGCATGAGAACTGGTGTACCGCTGATTGCCACTCGCACTGCCTCACTGGTTAGTTCGCTAATTTGTTTAACGGAGCAATTGGCGAGGTAGATCACCGCTAGTGGGTCCATGGCGAGAATTAGCCGGCTTTGGCGGCGTCATCACCGGGCAGAATGATGCGTCGGTGATTGATACAGGTCAATTTGCCGGCAGCGCTGGCTCCTACACTGATCGCATCTCTCACGACAGACAAAGAGGATGCGGGCTCATGGAATTTCAGATCCGGGAAGAAGCAAGACTGGTACTCGACCAGGTTGAGCGGTTTATCAACGAGAAAATAATCCCCAACGAAAACGTGTTTGCGGAACAGGCGAAGACCACGCCGGACGGTGAAGACACGCCGCTGATGAAACAGTTGCGCGCCGAGGCCAAATCGCTTGGGCTCTGGAACCTATACCTGCCAGACGACAAGTGGGGCGCGGGCCTGACGAACAATGAATACTCCGCCATGTGTGAGTTTACGGGTAAGTCAGCGCCCGCATCACGCGTGTTCAACTGTAACGCGCCTGACACCGGCAATGCGGAAATTCTGCTGGAGTTTGGCACTGATGAGCAGAAGGAGACCTGGCTGAAGCCGCTGCTCGAGGGCGAAATTCGCTCCTGTTTTTCCATGACGGAGCCTGATGTGTCAGGCGCTGACCCCACCGGTATCCGCACCACGGCAGTGCGGGATGGTGACGAGTGGGTGATCAATGGTCACAAGTGGTTTACTTCCGGCGCCATTGGCGCAAAGTTTGCGATTGTCATGGTAGTGACCAATCCGGGTGGTGCGCCTCACGAACGCGCGTCCATGATTATTGTGCCGACAGACGCACCCGGTTTTAACCTCATCCGGCCGGTGTCAGTCATGGGGCATTCGGGTGGTGGCGGTCACTGCGAGATTCAGTACCACAACTGCCGGGTGCCCGCGGAAAACCTGCTGGGTCCGCTGCATGGTGGTTTCATGATTTCCCAGGCGCGGCTTGGCCCGGGCCGAATCCATCACTGCATGCGCGCCATTGGAATGGCCGAACGCGCTTATGAAATCATGTGTCGATACGCCAACCAGCGCGTGACCCACGGCTCCAAACTGGCGGAAAAACAGTTTGTCCAGGAGTGGGTGGCAACCTCCCGCATGGAGATTCTGCAGTCGCGCCTCTTGACCCAGTATGCCGCCTGGAAAATGGATACGGTTGGCAAGAAGGAAGCGCGGCAGGAACTGTCCATGTGCAAGGTGGTTGTGCCCAACATGATGATGAATGTACTCGACAGGGCCATTCAGTGTCTCGGCGCGCTTGGGGTATCAGACGATACGCCAATTGCTGCCATGTGGCGCAATGGTCGGGCGCTGCGCATTGCTGACGGCCCCGATGAGGTGCACAAGATGGTGATTGCACGCCGCGAGCTGAAGCAGTACGCCTGAGGCGGCACGCCTGAGGCGGCACGCCTGAGGCGGTACGCCTGAGGCAGGCCAGACCAACTCCCGTTATACTCGGTAGAAATTGCAGACGGGAGTTGGGTGATGGCAGACTTGAAACTGGGTGTGCAGATGGGTTACTGGGGCGCAGGCCCCAACCCCAAAATGGTGGAGATTGCGCAGGAAGCCGAGCGACTGGGTTATGACGCAATCTTCACCGCGGAAGCCTGGGGGTCGGATGTGTTTACCCCGCTCGCCTGGATGGGCGCGCATACGTCAAGAATCCGGCTGGGTACAGCAGTTGCCCAGCTCAGTGCGCGAACACCGGCGGCAACGGCCATGGCCGCGCTTACGCTGGACCATCTTTCCAATGGCCGAATGATCCTTGGGCTTGGCGTAAGCGGTCCCCAGGTAGTTGAGGGCTGGTATGGTCAGCCTTTTGCAAAACCCCTCTCACGCACTCGTGAGTACGTTCATATCATTCGCCAGGTGCTGGCGCGTGAGGCGCCGGTGACCAGCGCGGGGCCACATTACCCCCTGCCGTATACGGGCGAAGGTGCCTGGGGACTGGGTAAACCGCTGAAGCCGATCACTCATCCGCTGCGCCCGGACCTGCCCATTTTCCTGGGTGCCGAGGGGCCGAAGAACGTCACCATGGCCGCGGAAATTGCTGATGGCTGGCTGCCGCTCTATTACTCGCCTTACCGGCAGGAGGTTTACGCTGACCAGATCAAGGATCGCAAGCCCGGCTTCGAGATCATGCAGGGTATCACCATCAACATCTGTGACGATGTGGAAGAAGGGCTGCTGCCGGTCAAGATGAACCTTGCGCTTTATATTGGCGGCATGGGGGCCAAGAGCCGCAATTTCCACACTGAACTGATGGGGCGCATGGGCTTTGAAGCCGAGGCGCGCAAGATTCAGGATCTGTTCCTGGACGGCAAAAAGGATGAGGCGGTGATGACGGTGCCGAACGCGTTCGCGGATGAGATATCGCTGGTTGGGCCAGTTGAGCGCATCCGGGACCGGCTTGCACCCTGGCGGGAATCGCCGGTGACCTCACTGCTGGTGGGTGCACGCAGCCAGGCGGACCTGGCCACTTTTGCTGACCTGGTGCTGGGTGGATGATCGATATTGGGGGCCTGGCTGCTGCTGATGCGGGGTGATAGCCGAGTTGATGACATCGGGCGGTGTAACCACGAACAAATGAGATTGTGTTAACCGCCAAACTGGCATAGCGCCTGTACCTGCCGGCTTGCAGCCGCCAGCTGGGTATCTGTCTGAGCCAGCATCAGTTGGCGTTTCGCCAGCAGGCACTGGGTGGCAGCCGTTTCAAGCTCTGACAGTTTTGCCTTGCCGGTGCCATCACAGTAGCGATCTCCCACCCGTCGCAGGTTGGGTGAAGGTCCCCGTTCGATGGCCACGCAGTCGCCGATGCCGATATGGCTTTTTTCCGATGCAAAGTAGGTGGTCCGACCGTCGCTGCTGGTAATGGTGTAGACCTGCATGGTCCGCGGCAGCAAGCTGTTGATGAACGCCAGGTTGGATTCGGATTCGGTCATCATGGCAACAGCCGACAGGCCGCCAATTTCGGCTTCTGGAGAAACGCTGTCCCGGGCCTGGGTTTCGACCTTCGCGACCCGGCCAAGTTCAATGGCACTGCTCCTGTCCCAGCGCTGGTTCAGCTGGACTGTGCAGGCCGAGACGAGTGGCAGCAACAGGCAAAGAATTATGGATAGGCGCACACTGGCCATTCGAGTCACCTCGTTTAGTCGTCAAAGCGTACAGTTTACGTGAGTTGGTGAACAATAGCCTGACGCAAGAGCATCGCCGGGTTATCGGGGGCTCCGCTTGGGCAGGCTGATGTGAGAACGGTGTAATGCCCGGCCGTTGAAAGTGATAAAATCCCGCTTTCAGCCAAACTGCAGACAGAGTTATGAATCAGCAATATCGCAAGCGCCTGCCCGGTACGGACCTTGACTATTTTGATACCCGGGCGGCCGTGGAAGACATCAAACCCGGCGCCTACGAGAGCCTGCCCTACACCTCAAGAGTGCTGGCTGAAAACCTGGTGCGGCGATGTGACCCGCAGGCGCTGCGGGCGAGCCTCGAGCAGATCATCGAGTTTCGCCAGGACCTGGACTTTCCCTGGTTCCCGGCACGAGTGGTGTGCCATGACATTCTTGGCCAGACTGCACTGGTTGATCTTGCCGGCCTGCGGGATGCCATTGCCGCCAAAGGTGGTGACCCGTCCCTGGTGAACCCGGTGGTGCCGACACAACTGATTGTCGATCACTCGCTGGCGGTGGAGCACGCCGGATTTGAGGAGGATGCATTTGAAAAGAACCGGGCTATCGAGGACCGGCGCAACGAGGACCGGTTCCACTTTATCAACTGGTGCAAGACCGCCTTTGAGAACGTGGACGTAATTCCACCGGGCAACGGCATCATGCACCAGATCAACCTGGAGAAAATGTCCCCGGTGATCCATGCCCGGGACGGCGTGGCCTATCCCGACACCCTGGTGGGTACCGACAGCCATACGCCCCACGTGGATGCCCTGGGTGTTATCGCCATAGGCGTGGGTGGGCTGGAAGCGGAGAGCGTGATGCTGGGGCGTGCGTCTTACATGCGCCTGCCTGACATCGTTGGCGTTGAACTGACTGGCAAACGCCCGGCAGGGATTACAGCGACCGACATCGTGCTGGCAATCACCGAGTTCCTGCGCGAGCAGAAGGTAGTATCTACTTACCTGGAGTTTTATGGCGAGGGCGCCCGCGACCTGACGTTGGGAGATCGTGCGACCATCTCCAACATGACACCTGAGTTCGGCGCCACGGCGGCCATGTTCTACATTGACGAAAAGACCATTGATTACCTGCGGCTAACCGGGCGCGACGATGAACAGGTTCGCCTGGTGGAACTGTATGCCAAAGAAACGGGTCTTTGGGCGGACAGCCTTGCCAATGCACGGTACGACCGTCGCCTGCAGTTTGATCTCTCCTCGGTTGTCAGGAACCTGGCGGGACCTTCCAATCCCCATGCGCGCGTTGCAACAACAGATCTGGCCGCACGTGGCATCTCGGGCCGGGTGGAAAACAACCCCGGCCAGATGCCGGATGGCGCGGTCATTATTGCTGCCATCACCAGTTGTACCAACACGAGTAATCCGCGCAACGTCATCGCCGCCGGCCTTATTGCCCGCAATGCCAACCGGCTTGGCCTGACGCGTAAACCCTGGGTCAAGACCTCGCTGGCCCCCGGCTCCAAGGCAGTACAGCTGTACCTGGAAGAAGCGGGCCTGCTCACCGAATTGGAACAACTGGGTTTTGGTATCGTTGCGTTTGCCTGTACTACCTGTAACGGTATGAGTGGTGCGCTCGACCCCGCGATCCAGAAGGAAGTGATTGACCGTGATCTTTACGCCACGGCGGTACTGTCCGGGAACCGCAACTTTGACGGGCGCATTCATCCTTATGCCAAGCAGGCATTCCTCGCCTCACCGCCGCTGGTTGTGGCTTATGCCATCGCTGGTACGGTGCGTTTTGATATCGAACGCGACGTCCTGGGTACAGATGCCAGTGGGAACCCCATAACGCTCAAGGATATCTGGCCGAGTGATGAAGAGATTGATGCGGTGGTGGCGGCAGCGGTAAAACCCGAGCAGTTTCGTCAGGTCTACGATCCGATGTTCATCACGGTCAAGGACACCACCGACATGCCTGACCCACTTTATGACTGGCGGCCCATGAGCACCTATATCCGTCGCCCGCCCTACTGGGAAGGGGCACTTGCGGGTGAGCGGTCGCTGCGCGATATGCGCCCGCTGGCTGTGCTGGGTGACAACATCACCACCGACCACCTCTCGCCTTCCAACGCGATACTGGCGAGCAGCGCGGCCGGTGAGTACCTGACAAAAATGGGTGTACCCGAGGAAGACTTCAACTCCTACGCAACTCACCGGGGTGATCACCTCACGGCCCAGCGCGCAACCTTTGCCAACCCGCGGTTGCGCAATGAAATGGCCGTGGTTGATGGTGCCATCAAAGAAGGCTCACTCACGCGCCTGGAGCCGGAAGGGGAGGTAATGCGCATGTGGGAGGCCATTGAAACCTACATGGCGCGCAAACAGCCGCTTATTATTGTCGCGGGTGCTGACTATGGCCAGGGTTCCTCCCGTGACTGGGCCGCGAAGGGGGTGCGGCTTGCTGGCGTCGAGGCCATAGTGGCGGAAGGATTCGAGCGTATTCACCGGACCAACCTCATTGGCATGGGTGTGCTGCCGCTGGAGTTCAAGGCGGGCGAGACCCGCAAGACCTACAACATTGATGGCACGGAAACCTTTGATGTGCTGGGTGAACCCGGACCGCGCGCTGCGCTGACGCTGGTGATCCGACGGGCCAGCGGTGACGAGGTCCAGGTGCCCGTGACCTGTCGCCTAGATACGGCAGAAGAGGTTTCTATCTACGCTGCCGGCGGCGTGCTGCAGCGATTTGCACAGGACTTTCTCGAGGCAACACTTTAATGGCACATGTACCCCAGATCCGTATTCCCGCCACCTACCTGCGTGGTGGCACCAGCAAGGGTGTGTTTTTCAGGCTGGAGGACCTGCCGCCAGCGGTCCAGGTACCCGGTGCCGCAAGAGACGCGCTGTTGCTCCGTGTGATCGGCAGCCCGGACCCTTATGGCAAACAGACAGATGGCATGGGCGGGGCAACCTCCAGCACCAGCAAGACAGTTATCCTGTCGCGCAGCAGTCGGCCTGACCATGACGTTGATTACCTGTTTGGCCAGGTGTCCATTGATGAGCCATTTGTCGACTGGTCCGGCAACTGCGGCAACCTGTCAGCCGCTGTTGGCCCCTACGCAATTCTTAATGGTCTGGTAGACCCGGCCCGTGTGCCCGCCAACGGTATTGCAACGGTGCGCATCTGGCAGGCCAATATTGGCAAGACTATCCTGGGCCATGTGCCGATGACCGAGGGTGTGCCGCAGGAAACGGGTGACTTTGAACTGGATGGTGTGACCTTTCCGGCTGCCGAGATACAACTCGATTTTCTTGATCCCGCCGACGATGAAGGTGGATCAATGTTTCCCACGGGCAACCTGGTGGACACCCTTGAAGTACCCGGTGTGGGCAGTTTCAGCGCAACCATGATCAACGCGGGTATCCCGACCATTTTTGTCAACGCGGCGGATATTGGTTTCAAGGGTACTGAGCTACAGGACGACATCAACGGTAACGACAAGCTGTTGACCATGTTCGAGACCATCCGTGCCCATGGCGCGGTTACCATGGGACTGATCAGGGACCTGGCCGAGGCTGCTTCGCGGCAGCACACACCCAAGGTGGCATTTGTTGCCCCCCCGGCGGACTACCTGGCATCCAGTGGCAAGCCTATTGCGGCCAGTGATGTCGACCTGCTGGTTCGCGCACTGTCGATGGGTAAACTCCATCACGCCATGATGGGAACCGCGGCTGTTGCCATTGGTACGGCGGCGGCGATTCCGGGCACACTCGTCAATCTTGCCGCCGGTGGTGGTGAACGCAATTCGGTCCGGTTCGGTCACCCGTCCGGTACCCTGCGGGTTGGTGCGGAAGCAACCGGGTCCGGCGCAGACTGGACTGTCACCAGGGTCAGCATGAGCCGCAGTGCGCGAATCCTGATGGAAGGCTGGGTTCGGATACCTGGTGATTCGTTCTAGTCAGAGGCCAGGGCTCTCCGGCACTTTGTCGTTTCGACCGCAGCGCTAGAGCCCACCTGCACTTTGTCGTTACGACGGTGGTGCTAGGGCCCTGCGGCACTTTGTCGTTTCGACCGTAGCGCTAGGGCCCACCTGCATATTGTCGTTTCGACCGTAGCGGCGTTAGCCGCGAAGCGGAGAAACCTCAAGGTAAAAGCGAGGTCCCTCCGCTACGGCCCTGCGGGCCTCCGGTCGGGACGACGGTGGGGCTGCAGCCCTGCGGCACTTTGTCGTTTCGACGGTGGTGCCACAGCCTTCTGGCACTTTGTCGTTTCGACCGTAGCGGCGTTAGCCGCGAAGCGGAGAAACCCCGGGGTAAAAGCGAGGTCCCTCCGCTACGGCCCTGCGGGCCTCCGGTCGGGACGACGGTGGTGCTAGAGCCCTTCGGCACTTTGTCGTTTCGACCGTAGTGCTAGGGCCCACCTGCATATTGTCGTTTCGACCGTAGCGGCGTTAGCCGCGAAGCGGAGAAACCTCAAGGTAAAAGCGAGATCCCTCCGCTACGGCCCTGCGGGCCTCCGGTCGGGACGACGGTGGTGCTAGGGCCCTTCGGCACTTTGTCGTTACGACGGTGGTGCTAGAGCCCTGCGGCACTTTGTCGTTACGACGGTGGTGCTAGGGCCCTTCGGCACTTTGTCGTTTTGACCGCAGCGCTAGGGGCCAATTGCACTTTGTCGTTTCGACCGTAGCGGCGTTAGCCGCGAAGCGGAGAAACCCCGGGGTAAAAGCGAGGTCCCTCCGCTACGGCCCTGCGGGCCTCCGGTCGGGACGACGGTGGTGCTAGAGCCCTTCGGCACTTTGTCGTTTCGACGGTGGTGCCACGGCCCTTCGGCACTTTGTCGTTTCGACCGTAGCGGCGTTAGCCGCGAAGCGGAGAAACCTCAAGGTAAAAGCGAGATCCCTCCGCTACGGCCCTGCGGGCCTCCGGTCGGGACGACGGTGGTGCTAGAGCCCTTCGGCACTTTGTCGTTTCGACGGTGGTGCTAGAGCCCTTCGGCACTTTGTCGTTACGACGGTGGTGCTAGAGCCCTTCGGCACTTTGTCGTTTCGACGGTGGTGCCACGGCCCTTCGGCACTTTGTCGTTTCGACCGTAGCGGCGTTAGCCGCGAAGCGGAGAAACCTCGGGGTAAAGGCGAGGTCCCTCCGCTGCGGCCCTGCGGGCCTCCGGTCGGGACGACGGTGGTGCTAGAGCCCTTCGGCACTTTGTCGTTTCGACGGTGGTGCTCCGGCCCTGCGGCACTCTGTCGTTTCGACCGTAGCGGCGTTAGCCGCGAAGCGGAGAAACCTCAAGGTAAAAGCGAGATCCCTCCGCTACGGCCCTGCGGGCCTCCGGTCGGGACGACGGTGGTGCTAGGGTCCTACGGGCCTCCGGTCGGGACGACGGTGGTGCTACGGCCCTGCGGGCCTCCGGTGGGGCACTGGCTTGCCCGGCTCAATTTTCCCGGGTGACCTCCACGGTTGCCGTGAGTCCGCGGAACGCATCCGCCGGTCCATGCCAGGACCCGCGGGTCGTGACTGTTCCTGGGCCGGAACATCACACGTGTGACCAAAAATCACCGGTGACCCGTAGTTGTGGGTGGTCGTATGAACAATTGAGTATCTAATGGGCATCAGGGTTGTTCGACGCCGTGGGGTGCACGGCCGTAAACGCTGATCTTACCACCCCTGCCGCGTCAGGCGGTCAGCTCAAATCCTTCATAACCATTGGCGGCAATCTCGTCACACTTTTGCCGGTAGACACCAACTCCCGCAACGTAAGGCATAAAAATGCGCGGTTTACCGGGAATGTTGGCACCCAGGTACCAGGAGTTACACGAGGGGGCGGTCAGCATGGTGCCGTTGGCCACGGTGTTGACGTGCTCAATCCAACGGCTTTCCGCGGCCTCGGTGGGTTCAATGGCGCGCACCTGGTGTGAGTCGAGGTGTGCGATACAGTCTGTTATCCAGTCTACATGTTGTTCAATCGACACCATCATGTTGCTCAGCACCGAGGGGCTGCCCGGTCCCGTGATGCAGAAAAGATTGGGAAAACCATGCATCTGCAGGCCGAGGTAAGTGCGCGGGCCGGCCTCCCAGTGCTCGGCAAGCTGTTTGCCGTCCCGCCCCTTGATGTCGATGTTCAGGAGCGCGCCGGTCATGGCATCAAAGCCGGTGGCGTAAACCAGCGCATCAAATTCGAAATGGCCCTGCTCGGTCTGGATGCCGGTTTCCGTTATCTCCCGGATGCCACCGCGCCGCAGGTCAACAAGGGTGACATTGTCGCGGTTGAAGGTCTCGTAATAGTCGGTGTCAATCACGGGGCGCTTGCAACCAATCGGGTAACCCCGCGGCATCAGCCCCTCGGCGGTTTCCGGGTCTTTCACAATTTTGGCGACCTGCTGGCGATACATTTCACAGGCCAGCTCATTGGCTTTCATGTCGAGGCCTATGTCGGCATAACGGCGGATGGCGGCAAAACCTTCTTTCTCCAGTGCCTCCTTTCGTTCTTCCGCTGTGGTCTGCAGGATGGATTCTTCCGGCATCTTGAGGTCAGCACCGCCGAAACCAAAACCATACCCGATAATCCCCGCCTGGGACTGGCGTTCGGTTTCCCGAATCTCATCGTAGTGCGCCTTGGCATCAGCAATAAACTCTTTTGTCAGGGGCCTGTTGTGGGCGGGCATGGTGTAATTGGGCGTACGCTGGAACACCGTCAGATGTTTTGCCGTTTCTGCGATGACGGGGATCGCCTGTATGCCGGATGAGCCGGTTCCGAGAATGCCCACGGTAACATCACTGAAATCCACACCTTCATGGGGCCACTGGCCCGTGTGGTAAATGGCGCCCTTAAAATTTTCTGCCCCCTTGATTGTTGGTGTGTTGGTCACTGACAGGCAACCTGTGGCCATAATGCAGTAGCGGGCGTCGAATGCCTCACCTGATTCCGTGGTGATCAACCATCGCTTCTGTTCGTCGTCGTAATGGGCGCTGGCAACGCGGGTGTTGAATTTGATATCGCGACGCAGATCGAACCTGTCTGCCACGTGGTTGGCGTATTCGAGGATCTCTGGCTGGGCTGCCATGACCTCGGTCCAGTCCCACTCCTGCTGCAGCTCT
This sequence comes from Pseudomonadota bacterium, assembly GCA_047947185.1. Classification (GTDB taxonomy): domain Bacteria; phylum Pseudomonadota; class Gammaproteobacteria; order Pseudomonadales; family Azotimanducaceae; genus JANQJA01. The sequence goes on along the minus strand of CP170502.1, from coordinate 1,770,859 downwards.
TTCGAGAAGCTGTAGGAATATTCGATGCTGGGCACATCACAGCGGGCGCCCGGGTACCGGTTCCAGTACCAGGTGCCACCGACATTATCACCGGCCTCTACCACCTGGACGTTGAGTCCAAGCTGGCGGAGGCGATAGAGCATATACATGCCTGCGAAGCCGGCGCCGACAACCATGACGTCGAGTTTGACTGGGGTGGCGGATTGAGTCATGAAATCTCCCTGTGTTTTTTTAGTGACCATTTGTGCTGGTACCGCAGTGTGCCAAGAAATTGCGCTCAGCTAAAGGTGCTGCCCCTTCTTTATCTCCCGGTAAAGCGTGATCACAAGGCCGGGCAGAAGCAGCAGCAGCGCGCCGAGGCTCACCAGATCCGCAACCCGCTGCGGCATGGGTCGCGCAAACGCAATGGGCCGGTAGCCGGCAAACGCCTCCAGCCGGGCCCTGTCGGAGGCCGAAAAACGGTCGGCAGCCTCGCAGCGGTTAGCCCCGGGGAAGATGAAACACTCCGGCCGGTAGAAGTTGAAATCACCTTCGGGCGTGGCGTAGATGCTGCCAGGAAACACGTTGTTGAAGCGAAACTGCTCCAGCCGGTAGCCAAACAGCGGCTCATTGCAGGCTAACTGGGAACCGCCGCCCGCCAGGGCGTCACCTGCACCGGGTAACCAGAGGCGTTTGCCATCCTGCAGGGAGTCCATGACACGTGTGACGGGCGGTGCTTCCTGGGCTGATTTTGCCGCGTAGTAAGCACTTACAATAATGAACGGGCGATAGGGCCGTGCCGTTTCCCCGGGTGGGGGTGAAATCAGGCTGCCGGCCATGAGACCCGCGATGGCAAGGATCGTCAGCGGCTTGTGCCAGGGTGAGGGCAGCCTCTGGAGATACATGGCCGCAATGACAATCACGGGCAAGATGTAGACCAGGTACCAGCGGAACAGGGACGTTGTGGTTTGGAAATAGGGCAGGCGCTTCAGCAGGTCCGTCAGTGGTGGCCACCAGGTGTTGACTACAACCGGGAGCAGCAACAGCACCAGCAGCGCCAGGTGGCGCGGCTGAAGCCGGACCCTGGTGAACCCGGGCCTGCGTATGACCAGGCCAGTGACTATGATCACCAGCGGGACCAGGCCCACGCCATAGTTGAGTTCGGTACCGGAAATGGTAAATGACGTGTTGGCAATCAGGCTGCTGGCCGCGCTGTCCGGCAACGGCAGAAAGAGTCCCCGTGCGGCCAGGTAGATTGACGCCAGCGGGCCTTCCGCCCCGGGGAGGAGATAAAAGTCGCGCGGGAACTGGGCATTGAAGTAGAGGGCCGCCACCAGCTTGCCAAGTGAGAGCGCGAGGCCCAGCAGCCCGGCGAGGCCGGTCCGCAGCCAGGCGTGGCGGTCGGCATCGGTAAACAACAGCATCACCGCTATGGCCACCAGGTAAGGGACAATCACCACGGTGGCACCGGCGTGAATGAAATAGGCGAAAACCAGGCCAGCGAGCAGGGTAAACAGCCAGCGACCGCGGCCGGCGAGCAGTAGGTACAACAGGACTGGCAACAGCATGAAGGTGTGGAAACTCAGGTGCCCCGTCAGCATGCGCGACAGATAGAGCCCGTTCAACATAAAGGCAAAGCCCGCAAAACAGCGCACCAGGTGTGTCATGCCGAGTTGCCCTGCGAGCAGCCAGGCACCACAGAAGCCGATGATGGCAAACAGGAAAAAAGTCATCTGGACCGCGGCCAGCGGGTCGAACAGCAGCGTAAGAAATTGTGGCACTGAATAGTAAAGGGACTGTGGATTGGCGAACTGGGGAATACCGGCACATTGCGCCGGTGTAAACCAGGGTACCGTGAGGCCGTTGCCGAGAAACCAGTAGTAACCATTCAGCAGGTGCGGCAGGAAATAGCCGTAGTCGGCTGCCAGCAGGTTATCCTGATCTGGCAGTAGATCTGTTGTCACCACCAGCCAGCAGGCGATGGCGGACACCAGGGCCAGTGGGAAATAGAGTCTTTTGAGCTGCACGGGTGGGCGCGTTATTCTCTGGAAGTTTGCGGGCCACCATACCTGCCACCGACGCTGGTGACCAGAGACATGTGGGCGCTTTGCCGCTGACACCAATCGTAAGCAAGCTTTAAGTAACCAGGGGAAACAGATGACCAGTCAGCCGTTTGGCGAGGCAAACCTTGACCCGCGAATCCGCGCCCGCCAGGTCCCTGGTGTTAACGGACTTGATATGCATATCCTTGAGGCGGGCTTTGAGGTGCCAGGCCGTCCCGCTGTGCTCCTGCTGCACGGCTTTCCTGAGCTGGCCTATAGCTGGCGGCACCAGCTGGTTGCGCTGGCTGAGGCGGGTTATCACGCAATTGCGCCAGACCAGCGTGGTTATGGCGGCACCACGGGCTGGGATCGGCAGTATGCATGCAATCTCAGCCTGTTTCGAATGCTGAACCTGGTCACGGACGCGGTCCAGCTGGTTTCGAACCTGGGATATCGCACTATGGCTGCCGTGGTGGGCCACGACTTTGGCTCGCCGGTGGCAGCCTGGTGTGCGCTGATTTGGCCGGATGTCTTTGAGCGCGTGATGCTGATGAGTGCACCTTTTGCGGGTGCGCCAGAGATGCCAAAGACACACTCATCCGGTGGTCGAAGCGGGTCACTGATGGCCGCTCTGGCGGAACTTGACCCACCCCGCAAACACTACCAGTGGTACTTCGCCACACCCGCGGCTGAAGGGGACCTGCTGCATTCACCGCAAGGGCTGCACCAGTTCCTGCGGGAGTATTACCACGTCAAGAGTGCTGACTGGACCGCCAACCAGCCGCACGAACTCGCCGGCTGGACGCCGGAGGCCATGGCCGCCCTGCCGCGGTATTACGTCATGGACCTGGACCGGACCATGCCGGAAACCACGGCAGCGCTGGCAACAGACATTGCGCCGGCCAGTTGGCTGCCGGATGAGGCATTGGCCGTTTACGTGGACGCCTACCAGCGTACGGGTTTTCAGGGTGGGTTGAACTGGTACCGGTGCTCTACCGATCCTGCCCTGTCGGCAGATCTTGCGCTGTTTGCGGGTCGAACCATTGATGTGCCCGCGGCTTATGTTGCCGGTGCGGCAGACTGGGGTATGTACCAGTCACCGGGTGCCCTGGCACGAATGCAGGAAAAGGCCTGCAGTGACATGCGCGGGGTGACGGTGGTGGCAGGGGCTGGGCACTGGGTCCAGCAGGAGCAGCCGGCCCGTGTGAACCGGCTGCTGCTGGATTTCCTGGCGGGAGTAGCCTGACTGGCCCGGTTGAACCCGGTTCCAATCCGGCGCTGATCGTCTACCAGAGCCCGTACTTCTGGACCTCGTTTCGGCCTACCACCATGTGATGGACCTCATCCGGGCCGTCTGCAAAGCGCAGGTGGCGCATGTCGGTATACATGCCAGCCAGCGGTGTCCACTGGGAGATACCGGTTGCGCCGTGCATCTGGATGGCCTCGTCGATAATGCGGCAGACTTTCTCGGGCACCATGGCCTTGACCGCGCTGACGTACACCCGCGCTTCCTTGTTGCCAAGGACATCCATGGCTTTGGCCGCCTGCAGGACCATCAGACGCATGGCGTCTATGTCGATCCGGGCGCGCGAGATGACTTCCAGGTTCTTGCCCAGTTTGGCAATCGGTTTGCCGAAGGCAACGCGGGTTGCGGAGCGCTTCACCATCAGTTCCAGGGCTTTCTCTGCCTTGCCGATAGAGCGCATGCAGTGGTGTATCCGACCGGGACCCAGGCGGAGCTGGGATATCTCAAACCCGCGTCCTTCACCCAGCAGGATGTTGTCTTTCGGCACGCGCACGTTGTTGAATTTGATGTGCATGTGGCCACGCGGGGCGTGATCCTCACCAAACACCTGCATACCCTCAATAATCTCAACCCCCGGAGTATCCTTGGGGACCAGGATTTGTGACTGCTGACGGCTCGGAGCGGCATCCGGGTCGGTTTTGACCATGGTGATCATGATCTTGCAGCGCGGATCGCCGGCGCCGGAGATATAGTATTTCTCGCCGTTGATGACCCACTCGTCACCGTCGAGCACAGCACTGGTGCTGATGTTCTTGGCGTCGGAAGACGGCAGGCCGGGTTCGGTCATGGCAAATGCCGAACGGATTTCACCGTTCAGCAGGGGTTTCAGCCATTGCTCCTTCTGTGCCTCGGTACCGACGCGCTCCAGCACTTCCATGTTGCCGGTGTCCGGGGCGCTGCAGTTCAGCGTTTCGGAAGCCAGGCTGTACTTACCCAGTTCCGCGGCGATATAGGCGTAGTCCAGGTTGGTCAGGCCCTGGCCAATCTCGTTGTATTCGGGCAGAAAGAAGTTCCACAGGCCGGACTCCTTGGCCTTGTTCTTGGCACCCTCAAGCAGTTCCAACTGGCGTGGATGCCAGGACCAGCGATCGGTCTTTTCCTTGTCCAGGGCATAAAACTCTTCGGTGATGGGAACAACGTTTTCCTCGATGTGCTTCTGCACGGCATCCATCAGTGGCTGGGCCTCTGCGCTCATGGCGAGCTGAAAGAGGTCGGCGGCGAGATCTGGCATGAAATACTCCCTTTGTTCTTCAGTGTGGAATGCTAAAGGTAAAGCCTTTTGCCGCCTGACGCCACGACCATCAATCCGCGTGATAGGGTGATGCCGGGCAATTGCGCATTGTGTCTTTCAGGTGAATTCGATAGTTTGGAAGCCCGTATCTTGCGCTTGGAGGGAGATGTCATGCCATATATCACTGACCGCGTTGTCCATGATGCTGATGCCCATGTGTATGAAGCGCCTGACTGGATAGAGGCTTTTGTCGACAGCAGCCAGCGTGAGCGCCTCAGTCGCTACCTCGGGCCTGCCAGCGAGAAAGTGTTGGCCCACATCAACAGCGTGCGCGAAAAGTATCAGGATCCTGACTACCAGGCGCGTAACGAGGAAGAAGTGACCTTGCGCAAGGGGTTCAGCGCACTGGGTGCTTTTGTGAAGGAGGAGCGGCCCGCCGCTGTCGACTTCCTGGGCGTCGCAAGCCAGCTGGTGTTTACGACGGCCGGGTTGCGGCCGCTTGCAGCCAGTGACCGGAGCGGCGACGTTGAGGCCGCGTTTGCGGTGGCCCGGGCACACAACCGTGCGATGATCGACTTCTGCAGTGTCGACCGGCGCCTGCTGCCGGTATTGCATGTGCCGCTCTGCGATATCGACCGGGCAGTGGCAGAAACTGATTCCGCCATCAGTATGGGCGCGGCAGCCATCATGATCCCGTCAGCCTGTCCCAAGACGCATGCCCCCAGCCACGTTGGCCTGGATGGGCTCTGGGCCCGTGCCCAGGAAGCAGGCATTCCTGTGGTGTTTCACGTGGGTGGTGGCAAACCGATGGACCCGATGTACAAGGAAAACGGGCTGCCGCCGGTCAAGGATTTTATCGGCGGTGATGGCAACTTTACCTCCGTGAGTTACATGTATATTTCCGAGTCCCCCATGCAATCACTGGCCACCATGATTTTTGATGGTGTGTTTGAGCGTTTTCCGCGGCTGAAATTTGGGGTGATCGAAATGGGCGCAGCCTGGGTGCCAGGCTGGATGCGCTCCATGGACTCCGCGGCAGAGGCATTCAGGAAAAACGAGACGCGGCTGCAGCAACTGTCACTGAAACCCAGCGAATACGTGCGGCGCCAGATACGCGTGACACCCTATCCCCACGAGCCTGCTGGCTGGGTCGTGAAAAATGCCGGCCCGGAGGTCTGCCTCTTCAGCTCTGATTACCCGCACACCGAAGGTGGTCGCAACCCGCTCAAGCGGTTTGAGGCAAGTCTGGAGGAGGCCGGTTGCACCGAACAGGAAAAAGACGCGTTTTATCGCACTAATTTCGAAGACCTGATGGGCGCCGCCATGGATCGCGTCCGTTAACCAAACTTGCAACAACAGGAAAAGAGGGAGAAAAGACGATGGCACCAGTTCCAAAAGGAGGCACCGTTGCAGTTACCGGCGCGGCGGGGTTTATTGGCAGTTGGGTGGTCCGGCTTCTGCTCGAGAAAGGTTACCGCGTGCGTGCCTGCGTGCGGGATGTGGAAGACAACCGGAAAACCGGGTTTCTGAAAGCCATGCCCGGTTACGGCTCGGGCCGCCTGACACTCCATTCGGCGGACCTCGACAACGACGGCTGTTTTGACGAGATATTCAAGGGGTGCCACGGCGTCTGTCACGTTTCCCACGTGAGCACCTACAACGACCAGGATTACGTCAGGCGCGTTTGCGATCACATTATCAACAGTGTCAACGCGTCCGGGACCGTCAGCCGGGTGATTGTGACCTCAAGTATTGCCGCGGTGATTTCTGAGGCGGACATCCACGAACTGGAAAGGCGACCGGTGTGTTATGAAGATCGTTACCCGGATGAGCAGAATCCGAGGCGCACGCCGGAGAAGGGGCAGGGCTATTCCATGGGCAAGGTGCTTGCCCAGCGGGTGTTTTCCGATGCCGCGGAAGAAAGCGGCGAGTGGGACGCCATTACCGTATGCCCGGCTGATAATGTTGGCCCGATACTGTCAGCCCACCAGAAAGACTTCGGCCCCTGGCAACACAATATTGAAACCATGCTGCTGGGTGAGTACGAGCAGAGTGGTGCCTACCGGCCCTGGATGACGGTGGATGTGCGCGATGATGCCGAGTGCCACATCAGGCTGCTGGAAAGTGTGTATGTTGAAAACGGCGAACGTTACATCGCCTGGTCTACCGACATGCGCAGGGTGGAAGACATCTGTGCCAGCATCGACCGACTGTTGCCCGAGCTGAATTTCAGGGTGACAGCGCCGATTGACAAGTTTCCGGAGCGAATTCAGGCCCGGGAGGCAGAACTGCGCGCGGTCTGGGACAAGGTCGAGTTGCGCAATGATCGCATTCGCGCGGTGACCGATATCGAGTTCCGTTCGCTTGATACGTCGATTCGCGACTGCGTGGAGTCGCTAATCGCAGTTGCGGGTATCAAACCTGTGACCCGGGGTTAGTCGGGGGCTACTCCGCCCCCACCGTCGTCTTTCCGACCGCCCCCCGTCGTCGTCCCGACCGTCCCATCGTCGTCGTCCCGACCGTCCCACCGTCGTCGTCCCGACCGTAGTGGAGGGACCTCGTTTTTTGCAGTACGAGATTTCTCCGCTCCGCGGCTGCGCCGCTCCGGTCGAAACGACACAGAGGCACCGTCGTCCTGACCGCCCACCGTCGTCGCCCCGACCGTCCCACCGTCGTCGTCCCGACCGTAGTGGAGGGACCTCGTTTTTTGCACTACGAGATTTCTCCGCTCCGCGGCTGCGCCGCTCCGGTCGAAATGACACAGAGGCACCGTCGTCCTGACCGCCCACCGTCGTCGTCCCGACCGCCCCATCGTCGTCGTCCCGACCGTAGTGGAGGGACCTCGGTTTTCACACTACGAGATTTCTCCGCTCCGCGGCTGCGCCGCTCCGGTCGAAATGACAAAGAGGCCCGTCGTCCTGACCGCCCACCGTCGTCGTCCCGACCGCCCCATCGTCGTCGTCCCGACCGTAGTGGAGGGGCCTCGATTTTCACAGTACGAGATTTCTCCGCTCCGCGGCTGCGCCGCTCCGGTCGAAATGACAGGGATGCCGCTCCGGTCGAAATGACAGCAAAGGTGTCGTCAGGTATTGCGCGGGAACACGTTCTCGGCTTCGTTATTTTCTGTCAGCGCTTCCCGCTTCATCAGCAGTTTATCGAGCTCAGCGTGAAAGGCATCAAAGCGGGTAAGCTGGTCAGCGTCGAGCAACTTCGCGATCTTCTTCTCGTAGTTTTTCTTGGCTTTGACCTGTGCGCGACTGATACGACCTGGCAGATCCGGGCTGTTGCGACGACGCTCCCGGTCGACAATCTTGCCGCGCGCCATTGCGTACTCGTTCATCAATGTCTTGAATTTATCTGTCTGGTCCTTGCGCAGCCCGATGTTCATGAGCGAGACAAAATAGGGATCCTGCAGGTTGACCTTTGGCGCGTCGGTTTCCTCTGCGTTGAGTGGCTGGGTCCCCAGGATCAGCAGGGTGAGTAGCGTAACCAGTAGTGGCTTCATGCATCTTCTCCCTCAACAAGATAATCAGGAGATCATTGTCCTATCTATTGGCAGGTCTAACAAGTACCGGCCTGCAAGCTGGTAATTCTCTGGGCGTCCCTGCAGGTGTTGGCTGATGACATGGGCATCCTGGAAGCGACGCTGTATGTCATTCCCCTTAAATATACTGTCAGTACTGCAAAGGTCGTACATACGGTCGGTGCAGGTTTTACCCATTCGCAGCGCGTGAGTGGCGGCAAGCCGCAGTTTCATCCGTTCGTCAAGGTCAAGTGGTGTTTCGATCTCCCGCCAGATGTCAGCAACGGCCCCGTGGAGCAGGGCGTGTGCCGCCAGGTAATCCGCCTCGGCTTTACCTATCTCGGCCTGGATGACCTGGTCTTCAGCCATCGGGTGGTTCTGGAAGCGTTTGATCTTGGATTTGACGCGCTCAATAGTAAACGTAATGGCCGCCCTGGCAACGCCCAGTGACACGGCAGCAAAACCGCAGGCAAACATCAGGTTCATCGGGATGTGGTAAAGCGGCGCGCCGGTTGGCGGTTCACTCATTGGCAACACAAGCCCCTGTTGAACCGGCAGTTGTTTGACGGCAAAACTGTAACTGGCTGTCCCACGTAGTCCGTTGACGGGCCAGTGGCTATTGATCTCCGCCTGTTCCGTCGGAAAGAAACACCAGCATGAGACACCATCATCACGCCTTGCCACCCCGGCCAGGTAGTCAGCATGGTTGATGCCGCTGCTGAAGATCCACTGGCCAGTGAGTTGCGGCGGGTCAGTTTCGGTCCGAAGTACACAGTCCATTGGGGGGCCGTTGGCGATGGCCACCTCAGGCGCGTGCCAGATCTGCCGGGCGACCCCAACGGGCATACGCGCAGCCAGGGTAGCAAGCACCGAACCCTGGTTGATACACCAGGCGGTACTGGCATCAGCCTCGGCGAAAGACTGGACAAGCTGAACAAAGTCCGGGAAGTGAATCTGTGGCCCACCCAGGGACGCCGGCAGCAGCAGGGAAAACAGTCCGGCTGATTTCAGTCGGGTTGCAAGGTCAGCGGGTAATGTGCCCCCCTCATCAATTTCGTCAGCGCGTTCCCGGACCTCGGCGATCAGTGCGTTGATGTTGGCCTCATTCATTGGCGTTCAGGGCCGATAGGACGGCCCGCTCCCTGGTCCAATTTGTGTCTGCAGGATTTTCCATGCGTCTTCGATGAAGTCGACGAGCAGCGGGCGGGTATCACGGGGATCAATCAGGTTTTCGATGCCAAACGCATGGGCATTGCGGAATGGTGATGAAATGGCTTGCAGGCGTGCTTCAATCTCAGCGCGCTTGGCATCCGGGTCGTCAGCATTGTCGATTTCGCGCTTGTAGGCAATGGCCGTACCACCCTCGATATGCATGGAACCGCCGTGGGTTGAGGGCCAGGCGTAACGGCGGTAGAAACCGGAACCCCGCATGTGCAGGCCGCCTGCAACCCCGTACAACTGGCGCATGACAAAACAAATGTAGGGTGTCTTGCTGCGGGCTGTCGCGGTGACAATCCGCGCACCTGCCCGGACGATACCCTGGCGCTCCTGATCGGGGCCAACCGAAAACCCGGGTTCGTCAGCAAAGTAGACCATGGGCAAGTGAAAGGTATCAGCAAGTTCGATCAGGCGGATGGTTTTCTCACCGGCCGCAACGTCCATGGAACCACCGTTGAATTTGGGATGATTGGCCATGACGGCAACGGGAATACCGTTGACCCGGGCAAGGCCCGTGACCCGGGCGCGACCGTAGTAGGGCATGATTTCAAAGAAGCTGTCCTTGTCGAGTACAGCTTCCAGTACCTTGTGCGGGTTGTAGATCTTGCGACGGTCGCGGGGAATTACTGACAACAGGGATTCCTCGCGGCGGTTCGGGTCATCCGTGCAGTCAATGCGGGGCGGCATTTCCCACACGCTGGCGGGCATGTAGGACAGGAAACGCCGCACCTGGTCAATGGCATCTGCTTCCGTTTCAGCCAGGTTCATGATGACACCGTTCTTGACCTGGATGCGTTCATCGCCCAGGTCCTCCTTGGTAATCTCGCTGCCGGTTGCCTGTTCCACCACCTTTGGCCCCGCCACAAACACCTGTGAGGTGCCCTTGACCATGACGTTGAAGTGGCAAAGACAGGCCTGGACCGCGGGCAGACCCGCCACAGAACCGAGTACGGCCGAGACCACGGGCACATACTGGATCAGCTCCGCTGACAGGTTGGTACCGGCGTTACCGGGCAGGTAGGTTCGTCCAATCTGCTCAAAAGTCTTAACGCTACCGCCGGTTGCGTCCAGCAGGCGAACATAGGGAATGCGCGATTCCAGCGCCAGTTTCTCAGCGAACTGGCCCTTGTTGCCAATTGCAGCATCCGAGGCACCACCACGAATGGTAAAATCCCCGCCGGAAAAGGCGACCTTGCGCCCATTCACCAGGCCTGTACCTATAACCGTGTTGGAGGGTTTCAGCGCCGTGACCTCGTCGCCTTCCCAGGTTGCGGTACCCGCCAGGGCACCAATCTCCTGAAAACTGCCCGTGTCGACCAGCAGGTCAACGCGTTCGCGCACGGTCAGCTTGCCGCGACTGTGCTGAAAGGCAACGCCGTCTTCTCCGCCCATCTGGTGGCTGAGCGCTGTCTGGTGACGAATCTGCTCAACGTCTTTTTCCCAACTCATCACAAACCCCTCGTCTTGTTGTTCCCTGAGTGTAACCGGATTGGGGCCTGGGCTCATCATTGACCCGCGCCGGTGCCGCGTGTTTTATTCGCCTGATTGTGAATCGACAAGCTCAGGAGGGCATAGCCATGAGACTGAAAGAACCCAGAATCCCAGCACTTGATCCGGCTGACTGGACCCCTGCGCAGGAAGAAGCCATGGGACGGCAAAAGATTCGTGGCAATGTTGCCAACATTTTTCGCACCCTTTCGAATCACGAAACGCTTGCCAAACGCTGGATGGTATTCGCCAATCACGTGCTGTTTAAGTCCACCCTGCCAGCGCGGGATCGAGAGATACTCATCCTGCGCATCGGCTGGCTCTGCCAGGCCGGGTATGAGTGGGGACAGCACGTTATCATCGGCAAGAATGCGGGTTTGACTGACGATGAGATTGAGGCGATCAAGGAAGGCCCTGATGCTGCAAACTGGAGTGACCATGACCGCCTGCTGTTGCAGGCCACGGACGAGCTGCATAACGATGCCTTCATCACTGACGAGACCTGGCAGGGGCTTGCCAGGACCTATTCCGAACAGCAGATGATGGACCTGGTGTTTACCGTTGGCCAGTACAACCTGGTATCCATGGCGCTGAATTCTTTTGGCGTACAGTTGGATGATGATATCAAGGGGTTTTGATCTCAGCATCCTGGTGGGGCCGTTGCCTATGGTTCAGCCGTGGGCAGAAGCGGGCGGGCTTGCCCTTTCCTTCGCAGCTTTGCGGCCCTCCGGGCTTCCCTCACTTGGTCGGGAGCCCTTTTGCAAAGGTCTCCCTCCACGCGCTCGGCGCTGCGCTTGAAGGCTACGGGAAGGGCAAGCCCACCCGCTTCTGCTAGTGCCCGACATGGCCTGTCTGCCCGCAGCTTTGCGGCCCTCCGGGCTTCCCTCATCTGGTTGTGAGCCCTTTTGCAAAGGTCTCCCTCCACGCGCTCGGCGCTGCGCTTGAAGGCTACGGAAAGGGCAAGCCCACGCGCTTCTGCTAGTGCCCGACATGGCGCTCTTGCCCGCAGCGGCATCGACAGCACTGGCGTCAAGTTTGTTCACATGGTTGTTCTCCCTTGCAAGTGGTCAGAGCCCGTGTCGGCCTGGGCATGGCGCTTGCGCAGTAGGTTCAGGATTTCCTTGTGGCGGCTTTCGCTGAGCTGATACATAGCCATGAAACCCATGCCGGCTGCGACAAATATTCATCATAGCGGACCGGACATGAAGAGCAGTCCGGTTGTCGGAGAGGTGGTGATAAGGTACGCGGGTAGTCTTGTGATCAAAGAATGGCCCGTAGCGGCGATACCTGGCGTATTTTCTGCCCGTCAAAGTTTTGATGGGTTGGACCGATGCTTACAGTGCAGGATTGAGACATGCTTGACTGATCTGAACCTTGCTGTTGGTTTCATTTCGGTCGGCAGGTTTGAGTGAGATGCGCAATTGCTCCAAGGCTCGTTCGAGTCCAATGCCAGATTGATCTGATCAGTGCTGAGTGTGGGTGATTTCCTACGCGCAGATAGCGACTGTCCTACAGTGCTCTTGGCCGAAGTATGACTTCGGCGGCGAGCGTGAATTGTCAAAATCACTCTTTCGATCTACCAACTGAATGGTGAAAAACATGAGGGAACTCACACTGGATGAACTCGACGAAGTCGGTGGTGGGGTCCTGGCGAACATCGGGATGGGTATTGGCGGTGCAACACTCGGCATGGCAGGATATGCCATGTCTGGTGGCATCACAGGACATCTTACCGGTTCCGGATTCGTGGGAGCCGGCGTTGCAGGGTTCATCACAGGCGCTGGCGGTTTTTCCCCAGCAGCTGGCCTGGCGGGAGCAGTGATTGGTGGCGCCGCTGAGGAGTTGGCGAGCGACAGTTAGGTAACGGGTACAGAAACAGAATTAGCGTTATCCTGACCTGACAAGAGGTAATCACAATCTTTGATATCAGGGAGGGCACCGTGAGCAAAGCTGCAATCAAGGGAATTACAGTTGCCATTAGTAGTCTTGTGGCAATTCTTGTTGTTAGTGTTCTGGTGGTAGGTTTCGGGATTGACGATCTGGCGTTGTCGCTAACGATGGTCGCGTTGATCAGTACGACGTTTGCGCTCGAACTTTCGGATAGATTGAGACGGCGATTCCCAGTGGCCGACCCTGACTCGCAAACTTCGGAGTAAGACACGGGGCTTTTCGATAGCGAAACAGATCGCCCTGTCGCCCAGTTTTCCCGATTCGCGATCTCCCAGCTACTATCAGGTGCCCGTGGCGGTCTGGCCAGGGTTCCTGCGCAGTAGGTCCAGGATTTCCTTGTGGCGGCTTCCACTGAGTTGGTGCATAGCCATGAAACCCATGCCGGCCGCGACGATCATCCAGTATAGCGGACCGGACTTGAAGAGCAGACCGTTCAGGGTCTCTGGGGCAACTTCTCCCACGGTGGCATTTTCCGGTAACTGGATGAGTTCGAGTCCGAACCCGCCAATCAGCCCGCCAATACCCGAGGTTGCCTTCATAGCAAATGTGCGGATTGCAAACACCACACCCTCGGACCGGTTGCCGGTGCGGTACTCGTGATCGTCAGTATATCGACAAGCTGTGAATCTATGACAATGGGCGCGGTGGCAGGACAAGGTAATCTTGGCTCTGACCTTCTCTGAACCTGTTCGCAGAATTGCTGCCGGGCGAAGTTACCTTAGACCTCAACCCGTCGCGGGTCTCAGGATGTCTTCTGCATCTGTTCGCGGCGTTGCTGCGCGGTGACCATACGCTGGTTGTGAAGTTCGTTCCGGATGTTGAGATAAGGATCTTCCGGCGGGAGTTCACCGTAGTGCCGCTCCATCTCAAGACGAGGATCCTGGGCAAACATATGGCCTGCTCCTTTACACTGTTTGAAGCCCAGGATGTCCTGGAGTTCGCGCGGAAAGGTCATCATGCGAGCCGGGTGGACGGACAGCATCAGGTTTTCCTGCTGGCGCATGGACCCGTTGCAGTAATTGATGGTCAGGGCCACGCGGTCTTTGCCGGAGTGATTGTGGCCAGCGCCGTGGTAGCAGGTGCCCACCACAAACGCGATGCTGCCCGCGGGCATCTCGACCGGTATCGAGTCGTACTGTCGGGTCATGTCGGGATCCCGGTCCCAGTTGTTGCTGCCGGGTACCACGCGGGTTGCACCGGCTGCCTCGGTAAAATCGCTGAGCGCCCACATGGTGTTGCAGACCAGGTTCGGGTGGGGCCGCGGGAAGGCGTAGACGCCGTCATCCACATGGATAGGCTGGGCGGGTTCGCCATCACCCACGACCGCACTGCCCATGGTGGAGAGCAGGAATCCCTCGCCAAGCACTCGCGGCAATACCTGCAGGATCCAGGGATGAATAGCCACGCGCTGCCAGACGTCACCGTCATTCAGCAGGTCGAACCAGCGCCGGGTGACCTGACCGGTAAACGGACCCGGCGGGATGTCACCGCCCGGGCGAACCTGTTCAAGGCGATCCAGTTCTGCGCAGATTTCAGCACGAAAGTCCGCAGGGATTGCGTTTTCCATGATGGCGTAGCCATCCTGCCGGATTTGTTCCGCGAGTGCATCGACGGTACTCGCGTCCAGTTTGTTCATATGGTTGTTCTCCCTTGCAAGTGGTCAGGTGCCCGTGGCGGCCTGGGCACGGCGCTTGCGCAGTACGTCCAGGATTTCCTTGTGGCGGCTTTCGCTGAGCTGATACATGGCCATGAAACCCATGCCGGCCGCGACAATCATCCAGTATAGCGGACCGGACATGAAGAGCAGGCCGTTCAGGGTCTCTGGGGCAACTTCACCCACGGTGGCATTTTCCGGGAACTGGATGAGATCGAGTCCGAACCCGCCAATCAGCCCGCCAATACCCGAGGTTGCCTTCATCGCAAATGTGCGGATTGAAAACACCACACCCTCCGACCGGTTGCCAGTGCGGTACTCGTGATCGTCAGTGATATCGACAAGCTGTGAATCTATGACAATGGGCACCAGTGGCAGGACCAGGTAACCCAGGAACAAAGGTCCAAACAGCGCTACCAGCAGCCAGGGCGAATTGTTGTCGGGAAAAAAGCCAATCATGCGCAAAAAGTGCGGAAGACCAATCAGAAACGCGCAGGTAATGCATGAGTAAATCACCGTCCATTTCTTGTCGAACCGCCGGGTGAAATAGGCCGACAGCGGAATGGCAATCAGGATCCCCGGCAGGGTCACAAAACGCTGGATTGTCAACTGCTCGGTCGAGATCTCAAATGCGTACACGTAGGTGTAGGTTGATACCATGGCAAGAATGCCACCGGAGGTAGCCAGCACCAGCCAACTTGCACAGACGGAGATGTAGGACGGATTCTTGATGAGTGTCCAGAGTTCCGCCAGGTACTCACGATACTCGATCTTGCGTACCGGCCGCTGGTGCAGGTAGGGGATCTGGTCGCGCGTGCCCCAGGTGCAGGCGAACAGCGACAGGACAATCACCACTGCGCCAAAACTGGCCAGCAGCGGATAGCGGGTTTCGTTCAGCAGACCATTGCCGTATTCCGGTGTGCTGGGGAAAAGCACAACCAGCAGAAAAACGCCGAGCCCGACGCCGGCAACCATGCCCACAACTGCACTGTAGCCAAAAATGGACGTGCGTTCGTGGTAATCATCGGTCAACTCGGCGCCGAGCGCGGCGTGGGGGACAGTGTAGAAAGTCTTGGCGAGCCGAAGCAGCACCATAAAAGCGAGGAACCAGGAGAAGAGCCCGGTCTCGCCCAGTCCATCAGGTGGCATGTAAAGGCAGTAGAAAGACAGGCCCAGCGGGAAAGCAGCGAACAGCATCAGTGGATGCCTTCGACCCCAGCGTGTGCTGAGACGATCGGAGAAAGCCCCAACCAGTGGGTCGGAAATACCATCCACAATGCTGGCGATCAAAAAGACAACCCCGCACAGGGTGGCGGAAAGCCCAAGCACCTGGTTGTAGTAAAGCATGGTGGCAATGCCGGCCGCGCCCACCATGGCTTCTTCCAGCGAACCCGCGGAAAAAGCCAGTTTGGTTCGAACCCCAAGGCGTCTTGAGCGGCTGTCGTCAGCCTCCGCGGGCGCGGTATCGACTAACATGAGCGGCGCAGGATCAAGTTTTTGCCCAGGTAAAGGTGCGGGGAATCAGGCTGTAATCGGCACTGCCCCGTTCGACTGTGGTGGTGCCCAGGAAATCTTCCCGGCCCAGCATGACACGCAGGGCCGCCGGTTTGCCGGCAAGCCAGCTTTCATCCAGGTGGTCATAGTCTTCGACCGTGCGAAGGCAAAGCCGCCCGAAGGTGATGTGGAGTACCACGCGCTCGCCCGGCAGGTTGCGGGGATAGTTGCCGTGCCAGACCGAGCCGTCCCAACAGGCGAGTGAACTCGCCGGGCACTCAATGGGCACCGCACCCGGTTCAGTCGCAATTTCTTCCTTGTTAGGATGGCGCCGATGAGCCTGGGAGCCGGGCACAACCTTGGTACAACCGCCGGCCTGGGTGTAGTCCTCCATGGTCCAGCACATGGTGAAGAGTTGGTTGTGCTCCGGGAAAGGGGCGGGAAACCAGTTCTGATCGGAATGTAGCCCCAGTGCGGGGGCACCCTCCGGGCGGATGCTGGCGATAAGCTGTGACAACAATGCCCCTTTGCCGCACATCACCTCAACCAGTGCGAGGATACGCGGATTCAGGACAACCTCCTCAAAGATCGGGTCGCGTCCCAGGAGTAACGCGGCGGAACGTCCCTTGCCTGTGCCCCCGGTTTCCTGTGCGAGCCGCAGGCAGGTTTCCCGCAATCTGGCCGTAAATTCGGGCGGGGCGATGTTGGGGATAACGGTGTAGCCGGATGTCTTCAGTTCCGCGAGGTTGCCGGTGAGGCCAAGCGAATTGACCTGACTCGCCAGGTCATCCTCCAGTTCAAAGAGGGGTTTGGTTTCCGTTGGCACGTCCGAACGGTCGTAACCTCTGGGGGGCAGTATTTCCGCTTCACTCATGTTTGTGACTCCTTGCTTGGATGTCCTGTCCGGACGGCGTTACCGTTTGGCATTGTTGAAGGTTTGGCGTAGGCGGCTGTAGTCAGCGCCGGTTGGGCTGTTCAGCATGTCCTCGCGACCCAGCAACTGGGACATCTGTTCCCCGTGGGCAGCAATCAGGTCATCAGCGTGGGCGCTGTAGTCTTCGACGGGTCGCATCATCAGTCGGGTGTAGGTAATGTGGCACACAATCCGTTCACCCTCGGTGTTGCGCGGGTAACTTGCATGCCAGAGGTTACCATCCCACATGGCCACCGAACCGGGTTTGCACTCAATGGCAATAGCACCGGCTTTTTCTTCTGTCTCTTGCTTGTTGGGGTGCCGCCGCAGGGCGTTGCTTCCCGGGATAATCAGGGTGGCACCACCTTCTTCCGTGTACCCGTCGGTTGCCCAGCAAGCGGTTAACAGCATGTTGTGATCGGGGAAGGGGGCGGGCAACCAGTTGTTGTCTGCATGTAGGCCGATGCCGGGTGCACCCTGGGGTTTGCGGCTGGCCGCCACCTGGCTGATGAGAAAACCCCGGCCAACTGAATATTCCGCCATGGCCATCAGTTTCGGCCGCATGATCGCCTCAGCAAATATAGCGTCTTTGGCAAGAAGCATATTGCCACCACCCTGTGGACACAGCTCTTTGATCTTGTTGCGGAATGCCTCGTTGAATTCGTCGGACGCGACATCATCGACCACGGTCCAGCCTTCCATCGCCAGTTGGCGGCAGTTTTCGCGCAATCCCAGCTCGTCGATGATGGGCTCAAGTTCCGGGGAGATTGCATCGGGTGGCAGTGTGTCGAAGTAATTTGGTGGTTCGTTAACGCCTGCTGTAGCTTCGCTCATTGTCGTGTTTTCCAGGTTGGTTCAATTCAGGCGGTGATCACCGCCAGTTGATTGTGCAGTTCGATGAGATAGGGCGGTGCCAGGCTCATGTCACCCTCTATGGAAGGTGGTTTATCTGGCGGGGGTGCGCTGGCGCGTGCGGCCAGCACCTCCGGGGTATAGACCAGTCGGGCGCCGGGCAGTGCCGCCTGGTAGTCAGCCCTGATGGTGACGTCAACGCCCGTCGCCTCACCCGCGGCCACCTCGACGTTTTTGCCGTCAATCCGGAAGTGCCAGGCTGCCACACCATGCTCGGCTACCGATGCGGGCGCGTTGCTGAACACCTCACATACCGAAAAGCGCTTGCCCGGTTCGCCGTGGGCGGCCACCAGGGCCCCAAGCACCCGGCGCGCCTCATTGATCCAGGCAGCGCCGGCAAATTCGACTTTCTCGCTCATGATTGGCTCCCGCTAGTTCTGCAGCGAAAACTCAAGACCAATCATCCGCGGCTGTTGAAAGCCCTGGCAGACCGGGTTGCCGAATCCGGAGCAGTCAAACACCTGCTCGTCCTCGTTGGTCAGGTTGTTGGCAAACAGTGCCGCGTTCCACTTGAGGTTGGGACCGCTCAGCGTAATCCTGGCATCGGTCTGGCGCCGCTGTGGTGTCGTCAGGGGGGAGGCGGCCAGTGTATTCAGGGTTTCCGCCAGTGCCGTGTGGTTGACCATGAAGTTCAGCCCCAGGTCCCGGCCAATGTACCAGGTGTAGTCCAGAGTGATGTGACCACTCCATTCCGGTGCATTGGGCAGCTTGGTGCCGGCAGGGATGCCCTGTGCCGGTTCATCCAGTTCTGCCTGGTTGATATCACCGCCAATGGACAGACGCAGGTTGTCCGTCAGGTTGCCGACAAGGTCAATTTCCAGCCCCTGGCTGTGGGCTGCACCAGCGTTGTCCTGGTAAGCCCGGTTGATTGTTGGCAGGTTGGTCTGACTGAACGCCAGGATGGTGTCTTTCCAGTCAAAGTAGTAGAGCGCAGCGGTCAGGTTCCAGCGATTGTCAAACAGGCGCGTCTTGACGCCGAGTTCGTAGTTGGTCACTGAATCACCCTGGTAGGTGATAAGCGACTCGGCGATATCAGCTGCCTGGTTGCCCGTCAGGTTGTCGGGGTTGGGTGCAAAAGCCGTAGGTGTAATAACGTTGTCACCCGAACCGCGGAGTTGCCGCGCATTGAATTCCTGGCCCAGGTTCACGTTGCCCGGTCGAAAGCCGGTTGTAACGCTGAAATAGGTGAGCGTGTTATCAACCGGGTACCAGGCAATGCTGGCCTTGGGAGTAAAGACCTTGTCAGCCGTACTGGCCGGGCTGTTGTCCAGGGTCTGTTCGAGGTCAGTCCAGCGCCCGCCGAACGTCACCGACAACTGGTCCGAGAAGGCATAGGTTGCTTCCCCAAAAATGCTGAATTCATCCAGCGTATCCAGGTGGTCGTTGGAAGGGTCATTGTAGAATTCGGCATAGAGCGCTGTGGCGGCGGGTTTGCCTGCCAGGGTTGCATTCAGCTGAAACGGCTGGAAGGCGCGCCGCAGGTCGTCACTGTTCTTCCAGAATACGCCCGTGGTCCATGCCCAGGCACCACCGCCCGTGGATAACAACCGGGCCTCAAAGGTGTTGCGGTCAGAAGAGGAGGTGTTGGCATTGTTGAACGCAAGCTGGTTGGTGGTTGGCAAGGCAAAGGTCGGGTTGAAGACCCAGCCCTCCGCGGTCAGCGCGGGTATTTCATTGGGGTTGTCTGCGGCCCGGAAGAAAGCATTGGTCTGGATAAACGAATCGTAGGACGCGGCCACGCTGGCTGGCGTTTCTGTTTCACTGGTTCGCTTCCGGTCCATGTTGGAGGCAACAACCCGAAGCTCGGCAAAATCCAGTGCGTAGCTGGCACTCAGGCTGATTACGGCCACGTCGTCTTTCGAGAAGGCTGCCGGTCGGTCAGGCTGGCGCACGTTCAGGGATTCGGTAAAACGGGCCTGGGCAACCACGCTGCCTTCGGTTTCCGTTACAGTCTTGTAATAGGAGCCCTCCAGGGTCAGCGCATCGCTGACGGTCCAGAGCGCAGCCAGGCGCCCGCCGCGGCTGGGTTCGGCGTTGACGTCCTTCTGGCCGAGATCAGTCTTGTCAATCCAGCCCGGTCGTTTTGCGGTATAGGCCATGGCGCGAACGGCAATGTCATCGCTGACCGGCAGGTTGACCACACCCTCAAGCCGGTGGCCGTTGTCGTCGGATTCAGCCATGCTGCTCATGCCGGCCTTGAATTTCCAGCTTGTTTCTCCCAACTGAGGCTTCTTCTGGATAAACCGGATAGTGCCGCCGACCGAGCCTTCGCCGTAAAGCGTGCCCTGCGGGCCCTTCAACACCTCCACCCGTTCCATGTCGAACATGTTGCCGCCAAACTGGAAGGCGGGGCCCTGGGCCGAGGTCATGGGGACGTCATCCAGGTAAACCGATACAGCAGCGTAAGACTGCATGTAAGAGGCCGTGCCGGTCACCGATGAGACGCCCCGGATTGCGTAGCGATTGCCGCCGGCACTGGCACCCTCGGACATGTTCAGTCCCGTGACATTGCGAAAGAGGCCCTGCATATCGGTTGCGCCCAGCGCATCAATCATCTCTGAGCTGACGGCACTGATGGACTGGGCGGTGTCCATCAGGTTGGTTTCCCTGTGGGTTGCCGTAACGACAACTTCCTCAATGGACCCGCGGTCTGCCGCATTGACACTCAGCGGCCAGAATAAAACAAAACTGGCGCCCACAGCGCCCAGCAGCCCCTTATAATGGTGCCTGATCTGCATGGTCTCCCTCCTCGGTGAAAGTGGCCCTCTCACCCGAATTGATGTCCGTTTCTGGTAGCGACGGGTCGAGGAGAGAACCTCGGCTCAATTCAGGGTGTTGTCAGGCCTTTTGGTGAAACTGGTGAGTTTCAGTGTATAACGTATACTTTTATACGTGTTACCTGTTGAGAATGTCAACCATTTACAGTTCGGGAATTTATGAAAATCAGGAAAACTGACCCTTCAACCATTGGCCTGCGGGAAAAGCGTCGGCGTGCGAGCCGTGCGTCTTTTATTGCCGCGGCCCGGGAACTGTTTGATCGGAAGGGTTTTACCGATACAACCATGGCCGAGGTTGCTGAGCAGGCAGGGTTGCACCTGCAGACGCTGTATAAGCACTTTCCCACGAAACAGGCCCTGGCCAGTGCGCTCCACAAGGAGACCTTTCATGAACTGCTGGCTGACAGGACAACCGACACCCTGACGTTCTGGCGCGACTGGGTTAAAGGCTCATCGAAGGCACAGATTGAGCGGGATGGTGGCATGTCGTTTTTTCAATCCGTGCTGCTGAATGACACTGATCCCAAGCTGATGGGCGTCGCGGCCGAGCTTGCCCGGGACTATGTTGCGGCCCTGTCGCGAGCGATTGCCCAGGATCTGGGTATGGATGTCAGCACCGATCGGTTGCCCGTGCTGATCGCGCACATGTGCTGGGGAGGCAACTATGACGCGGTCCGGCGCTGGTCAGCCAGCGGCGCCAAAGAGGACCTGGTGGCCCTGACGGTCGGTGCGGCCGAAGAAGTGATTTCGATTGTCCATCGATTGATGGCTGACGCGGGGGCTGATCCATAGGCTGATGCTGTGGCGACAAGGCTTCAGTTGCCAGTGAACAGAAAACAATCGATCAGGTTGAACGTGCGAGTGCGCACGGACCTTTGGTCGACAATTGATCCAGGGACGTTGCGTGGCTCTGCTTCGCCACGGGTTGCCTGCGTTGCCCAGCCTTAGACACCAGATGTGTCTCGACAGGCCCGTTCCAGGGTGATATTCGAGTAGCTGGTGCCACCTGGGCGAGTTGTGCCCAGCGTTCTGCTATTGTCCTGACAGCACAGCGATCCCAACATCAATGTGTTGAAGGAAAGACGCCCTGCGTTTCAGAAGAGCCGGACTACATGGTATGCGCCAGTTGAAGGTTTGTGTCGAATCCACCCGAATCCACCAATGATGAAATGCTCCTACTGAATAATCCTGCGGAATAGCGCGTTGATAACCAACAAGGTGACCCCGACCAATCCGGCAAGGCTATTTACCGGTGCAAGCAGGAAACCGAGCCAGCCATCGCCCACTGGCACCAGGTCCCTGGCCAGGGTGTCCACAACCAGGCCCATTGAGTTGCTCAGCGGCGACTCAAGCATTACCTCAAGCACAACAATCGCAACCACCACGGCTATCCTGCCGAGCAGAATCTGACGACGTCGAATATTCAAGCGCTCCATCACCCTTTGGGTAAACGCGGCGTCGGCAATATCCTGATCTGCTGCATCAAACAGCGACTGCAGGACAGGGTCACGTTCGAATGTCATGTTGCACCTCCATAGGCGGCCAGCAGTTTCTGCAATCTCTTGCCACCACGCCGTATATGGGACTTTACAGTCCCGTCAGCCAACTGGGTCACATCAGCGATTTCGCGATGAGAGAGGCCGTCGTGATACGAAAGGACAATGCAGAGCCTCACGGGTTCGGGTAACGTGGCAAGCGCGGCATCCAGATCAATTGCGGTCATTCCAATTTGCTGCTGTGTCTCCTGAAAGTCATCGTCGTAGGTCAGGTCCCATGTCGCACCGCGCTTGCGGCGGTCATCGATCCATTCGCGTGTGGCGAGTGTTCTTAACCAGCCGCCGAAACTTTCGGGATCTTTCAACTGGCGAATTGTTCGCCAGGCTTTCAAGAACACGTCCTGGGCGAGGTCATCGGCCTGGTTTTGGTCGCTACACAAGCGGCGCATGAAGTTGCGCACCCACGGCTGGTAACGCTGGACAATCTCGGTGAACGCCAGGCGATCGCCCCCAACTGCCAGGCTGACTACCAGCGCCTCTGGTGCCTGTGCGTAGTGTTCTGGAGTGGCTGGCACTGGGCCGACCTATCTTTCTGCGGTTCGGCGCCCAACCAGCCTGGCAGCCAGCAGCAATCCGCCGCCAATACACCCGATCATCGCTGAAACGCCGATCATCGCGAACATGGATTTCCAATCAAACGTACCCAGGAACAGACCGAAAACCAAAAAGCCTACACCCACTGAACTGGTTATCAGGCCGGCAACCTTCAGGTCGCTGGCCTGCTTCGCCGCGTCGCTCTTGCCCAGCATGCGATCAAAGACCTCAGGGTCAATGGTCTGACCGCTCTCCACTACCCGCCTGAGGGTTTCCTGCTGGGATTCTTTGCGTTTGGATTCGCTCCAGATAGCCGTCACGATGATTGCCGCGATGAACAACCAGAAACCCAGCACGCCCAAGCCTGTTGCAATTTCGCCCATTGTCAGTCTCACTTTGTTTGCCTTGATATTACCTAAAGACGGCAACCAGCGCTGTTTAGATGCAGGGTGACCAAATTATTCTGGTTTTATCGGCATCGGGTCGGGCACCTGCAAGGACACCATCCAGGTTCTGGCGCCGCCCTGGTTCGCAAGCGTTGTGTCCACAGTTCCAAAGGCAGGAGGGGGTAGGGCGCCAGTGCAACAACGCGTTGTCATTTGCGCAATAATTTCATGTGGGCAGATTTGTTTTGCTGCCGGCTATCCGGTGTGGGCGGGTTGCTCCGAACCCTGCAGGATGGCCCGGTTCGCCTGGCATCGACACGGAGTGTGCCTGTCGAAACGTCTTTAATCCCTTGTTTACAGCTTATTTTGCGATGGCGAGTGGCAATCTCCTGATCGCTGGGAGATCCGCTCCTGGCTGATGCTGTCCGGGCGCCGATTGACATGGCCGGATATTGGCTCTATAAGTTTTGGGCTGAACAGGGAGACAGCTGGCGTGACAAGAAGAGAAGCCGCCATAGCGGTGCATCGCTTTGGGATGGGAGCGCGACCGGGTGAACTGGCACGCGTCGCGCGGGACCCGGAAGAATGGCTGCTTGCCCAGATCAGTGCCGAGCCACGTCTTCCGCCGCAATTCGACGGGTTTCCTGATACGGCCGCTTACTACGTCGGTTATGTGGGGCGCTATAGTCAGCGGGGCGCCTGGCTCCGCGAGCAAAAGCAATTCAGCGAGGACAGCAAAGACTACAATCGATTGGCCCGCGTGATTCAGCGCCAGTCGGGGTCGTTTGCCGCTTATTATCGCGAGGCGTGGATGCTGGAGTTCGCTGCCCGATTCAACGTGGCGGTAACAACGCCAACCCCATTTCGCGAGCGCCTCATCCGCTTCTGGTCCAATCACCTGGTTGTGCCCGTCGCCAAACAGCCGGTGCTGCTTTATGTGGGCTCCTACGAGCGTGAAGTTATCCGCCCCCATATTGCAGGCAGGTTTGCCGACATGCTCAAAGCATCAGCCCAGCATCCGGGTATGCTGATATTCCTCGACAATGACAAGTCCGTTGGTCCCGATTCGCGCTTCGGCAAGAAAAACGATGTGGGGCTCAACGAAAACCTGGCGCGTGAAATTCTTGAGTTGCACACTCTTGGTGTGGATGGCGGCTATAGCCAGGACGATGTCATTGCGCTGGCAAAAGGCATTTCCGGATGGACCATCGCCCGTGCTGGCCTGAATGAAACCAGTCCAGGGACCTTTCGCTTCCGGGAGGACATGCACCAGCCGGGACCTGTCACCTTGCTTGGCAAGACCTACCGGGAAGATGGCGTGGCGCGTGGCGAGCGCATGTTGGACGATCTGGCCCATCATCCAGCGACAGCAAGGTTCCTTGCCTCCAAGCTGGCGCGACATTTTGTCGAGGACCAGCCCCCCGAACAACTCGTCAGCCACCTTGCCGGTGTTTATCTCGAGAATGATACAGACCTCGGTGCGATGACCCGTGCCCTGGTTGCGCGGCCAGAGGCCTGGGACAAGATCTATTCGAAGCTCCGTCAACCAGAAGACTATGTGACGACAGTGATGCGTGCACTTGACCTCAACCTGCTTGACCCGGAGATCAAGCCGCCAGGCGTCTATGACTTTGATACATTCGATCCGCAGAATCGGCGTTATGGCTTCCTCTACGACAACCGGGAAAACTCTCCCACACCTGATCAAATCAGCCAGTATCCGCGCTACGCGCAGGTGGGCATAGAGATCGCTCGGATGTTCAACCTGATTATGGATATGGGACAACAACCTATGGCTGCACCCGGTCCGCAGGGTTGGTACGACCGAACTTCCGATTGGTCTGGCGCGGACTCGATCATGAAACGGATCGAGTTCGGGGTGACCATGGCCCAGCGTAGTGCCGATCAGGTGGAACCTGGCGAACTGGTGGAAGAAACGCTTGGGCCGATCGCTGGCGAAGCGCTGCGTACCTCGGTGTCTCGCGCCGCCGACAAAGCACAGGGTCTCGCGCTGGTACTGACAAGCCCGCAATTTCAAAGGAGATAACAACCATGTTGACGCGACGCAGATTCCTGCAGGCTGTGGGCGGTACATCTTTTTTTACAATGGTGTCACCAACACTAGCGCTTGCCCGAGCCGATTCTGAGCGACGCTTTCTGTTCATTTTTCTCCGTGGTGGCGTGGATGGACTCTCTGCCGTACCCGCCGTAGGCGACCCGGATTTTCTGCGTGTTCGGGGTACCCTGGCAGATCCGATGCCCGGGTCCGGTGAACGGTTCGCCAGCCGTGACCTGAATGGATTCTTTGCGTTGAACCATGACCTTGGGTACCTGCACTCGCTTTATCAGGAGGAGCAGATGCTGTCGATACATGCCGCTGCCTCACCCTATCGGGAACGTTCCCACTTTGATGCCCAGGATGTGATGGAGAACGGCACGGGCAGTAAAGCGGAGCGCAGCGGGTTTCTCAATCGTGCAGTGGCTGCCTTGCCCGGTGTATTCACGAATGGTCGGCCGGATGTGGCACTGGGTTTTGGACCTGTGCTGCAACTCGCGCTTCGGGGGCCCGAATCGGTGGGCAACTGGTCACCCCCAAGTCTGCCATCGGCAGATAGCGATACAATTGCCCGAATTGCGGACCTGTACGCGGCTGACCCGGTGTTGGGTGCGGCACTGGCGAACGCCCAGTCTGCAAATGCCATGGCAGCCGAAATGTCAATGACCGGCATGATGGAAGACATGGGCGGATCGGGCTCAACCGCCGGGTTTTTGCAGATGACAGAGGTTGCCGCCACGTTTCTCCGATCAGACGACGGGCCGCGCGTTGCCGCAATTGATTTCGGTAACTGGGACAGTCATGCAAACCAGAATCAACGCAGCCTGGACTCGAATCTGAAATTCGCCGGTCGCTTCCCGGAAATGTATCGGGGCCTCGACAATGGTGTACGACGGTTGCGCGAGGGACTCGGCGACAAAGTCTGGAACAAGACGGTCATCGCCATTGTCACGGAGTTTGGTCGCACGGTGTCCATTAATGGCACGCACGGCACCGACCATGGTACGGCTGGAGCCATGTTCCTTGTTGGCGGCGCGGTCAGTGGTGGCAGGGTTATCGCTGACTGGC
Source organism: Pseudomonadota bacterium (assembly GCA_047947185.1). Taxonomy (GTDB): domain Bacteria; phylum Pseudomonadota; class Gammaproteobacteria; order Pseudomonadales; family Azotimanducaceae; genus JANQJA01. The sequence goes on along the minus strand of CP170502.1, from coordinate 1,744,772 downwards.
CAGGACTCAAGCCAGGGGATCTCCATGAAAGCCGCGACCTGCGGCCAACGACGGATATCCGCTCTGTGTTCAAGGGAATCCTGCATGATCATATGCAGATCGCTGAAGGTGTGCTGGAAGACCGTGTTTTCCCTGATTCACGCAAGCTAAAGGCAATGGAAGGACTCATCCGGACCTGACATTTCGGCGCCACGGCTTTGTCGGGAGCTACCCCCGGGCTGCCGGCGGGGCGAGGCGGATGAGCCATCACGAAACCGGAAGGACACGCTCATGCCACATAAGAGTACGCTGTTTGCAGCGTTCATCCTGACACTTGTACCAGCTTTGCCTGGTTCGGGTCGGGCAGCGGAAAGCGGCCAATCCACCTATATCGAGGCGGCCATGGAGTCTTCGGTGCTCAGGCGGCGTATCGAGTACTCGGTTGTGATTCCGAAAGGACATGATGCCAGGGACGAACCACTGCCACTGCTTCTTTTCATGCATGGGGGTGGCGGTTCCCGCACCTATGCACGGGCCGGACAGCGTGTGCTTGACCCGAAATGGGAAACAGGCGAGGTACCCTTCCTGGTCCTTGTCACACCCTCGGCGGCACCCGCCTATCTTGACTACAAGGATGGTGGGCCGCAATGGGAAACTTTCCTGACCGGTGAGTTCCTCGACTACATCCGCAAGAGCTACAACGCCAGTGGAGATCCAAAGCAAACGTTGCTTGCCGGGGTATCCATGGGCGGACTATCCTCATTACGCTTTGCCTTCCGGCATCCGGAAAAGTTTGGTGCCGTCGCTGCCTCAGAGCCCGCTATTGTGCCCGGGCTGGCATGGACAGACTTCGACCATCGTTACCGCATATTTTACAGCGGGCCCGGGTTTGACCGTGCGTTCGGTAATCCTGTGGACGAGGCCTTCTGGATTCACAACAATCCGGCGAGTATTGCTGTAAACAATGCCCGGAGGATTCGCGAAAGCGGGCTCGAAATCTATTTTGAGGCTGGCGACCTGGATGAACTCGGACTTCATGTAGGGGCGCAGTTTCTGCACCAGACACTCTGGGATCTCAGGATTCGCCATGAATTTCACCTGGTACGCTGGGGCAGGCATGTGGGTCCCGGTGTGATCGAACGCGGTGCCGAAAGATTCGAATTTCTGGCCAGGGTACTCAACCCGCCCGAACCTTCGGCAGCGAGTGAGAACCTGATGAAGCGGATGCACGAGGGCTTTGGTGACTTCGAGGTGAAGGGCTTCTGGCCGGATGTGGACTGAAGTCGGGCAGGATCCCTCTGCCTGGGTGGCTGGCGTGAAGTATGGATGTCGCCGGCCGCCGTTGCTTGACTCCGAGAATCGTAATGGACAAGAGAAACCTGTTGAAAGGAATTCTTCCTGGAGAACAAGTGTAGTGCCGGCGCGGTACCATCATGCAATCATACCCGGACCAGTCCCTGCGCCAGTAGTTGGGCGGTACTGTGCGTTGCCGGGCGGATTGCAGAAGGGAGGATGTCATGTTGAGCAGGACTGTCGCTATCGTTCTTGGTGTGGTGATGAACTGCATGGTTGCCTTTGACGTGCGTGCGAATGACGGGAAAGCAGTTTTCTTTGGAGATCTGCATGTCCACACGCGCTATTCGCTCGACGCGATCACCTTTGGTACTTTTTCCGGTCCTGCTGATGCTTACCGGTTTGCCATGGGCTACCCGTTAAAGATGCTCGATGGAAGTTGGTACCAGCTTGACCGGCCGCTGGACTTCCTGTCCGTGACTGAACATGCATTTGGCCTGGGTGAGTATGCGTTGTGCGTCGAGCAAACGACAAGCGCGGCCTGGCAGATGGAGGTCTGCAGGGAATTGCGTTCGGGCAAGGGGCCGGGTGGTATTCAACCTTTCCTTGCTGGTCGGGCCAAAGTTCCGCCGGCACGAAACGCTGCTGTCTGTGGTGATGACGGCACCGCGTGTGTTGATGCGGCAGTGGGGCCATGGCAGGCGATACAGGCGGACGCGGCAGCCTTCAATAATCCCGGCAAATTCACCACCTTTATAGGTTTCGAATGGACGCCCGCTGACAGGTTTCGTCGGACGGTGCATCGCAACATCATCTTTCGCAACGACAAGGTAACCGCGAGGGCGATGTCGGTGTTCGAATATCCACTGGTTGCAGATTTCTGGGGCTGGCTCGACAGTGCCTGCACGGGAGAATGTGAAGCGCTTGTGATCCCCCACAACAGTAATTTTTCTGGCGGCCTGATGTTTTCTCCGACCGATGAAGTCGGCGACGAGTTTACGGTTGAAGACTGGGAAAGGCGTGCGCGTTTTGAAAAGCTGGTCGAGATTTACCAGGTGAAAGGCGCATCCGAGTGTATGGTGGGGTTTGGCGTCACCGATGAAGAATGCAATTTTGAACAGTTCCTGCCAGCCTGCGGTGCAGAAAGCAACGGGCGTTGTGCCAGCCCGCCAGGATTTGCCAGGGAGGGCTTGTTGATTGGACTGGGCAAGATAGCGGAACTGGGTTTCAATCCCATGCAGTTTGGTTTCATCGGCTCAACCGATACCCACACGTCTGCCGGCGGTGCCGTATCCGAGTCACGTTATCCGGGTCATCACTCTGGCCTGGACCAGACTCCCGAAGCGGCACTGACGGGCAAGATTGCGGGCGGTCAGTCGATCTATAAATTTACCCCGGGAGGGCTGGCCGCGATCTGGGCCACTGAGAATACAAGGGAGGCCCTGTTTGCTGCGATGAAAAGGCGGGAGACCTATGCCACCAGTGGAACGCGTATCAAACTCCGCTTTTCTGCCAACGGCCAGCCAATGGGGAGTGTTGTCACGTCCAAGCCAGCCTTCCGTGTTGTTGCAGAACGCGATGTGCTGAGTGCACCGCTGCACAAATTGCAGATTATCAAAGGTTGGGTGGACCAGAGTGGGGTTGCGCAAGAGTCGGTGACTGACATTGCCTGTGCTGTTGGCGAACCTGACAACGGTGTTTGTCCACCCCAACCCTCTGACCTGGACGTAGCCGCCTGCAACCTGCCTAGAGAGGGTTCAGCCCGAATTGTGGCTGACTGGCAGGATCCCCGGTTTGACGCGACGCTTGATGCCTTCTATTACGTGCGAGCAATTGAGGCGCCGGTGTGTCGCTGGACGACCGTGATCGCCCGTCACCTGGGACAACCGCCACCCGCTGATGTGCCTGCCACGATCCAGGAGCGGGCCTGGAGTTCACCTATCTGGTATACAGCTTTACAGAGCCGCCCATGAATCCGGTCCCTGATCGCCATCCTGAATTTTTTTGACGAGGCAAGAAATGGATAGAAAAAACCTGCTTATCATCATGGCAGACGAGCATAACGCCAGAATGCTGGGTGCCGCGGGTCATCCGCTGGTGCAGACTCCTAACCTGGACCGGCTTGCCAGCCGCGGAACCCGCTTTTCCAACGCCTATACGAACTGCCCCATCTGTGTACCGGCGCGAGCAAGTTTTGCAACAGGCCATTACGTCCACCAGCATCATTACTGGGACAACTCCATTGCCTACGACGGCCGTTTGACCGGGTGGGGCCACCGGCTTCAGGCAGCAGGTATACGCGTTGAGTCGATTGGCAAACTGCACTACCGTAATGCAGCGGACCCAACCGGCTTTGACCGCCAGCACATCCCCATGCACATTGCTGACGGTGTTGGCATGGTGCACATGTCGATCCGTGGGCAGTTCCCGGACTTTGTCCCGCCACAGGGACTGCCACGGCCAAAGGCCCCTTTTGAAGAGGCAGGGCCGGGCGAAAGTGAATATACCCTGTATGATCGCAGGGTGGCGGATGTCGCCTGTGAGTGGCTTGCGGGGTCCGCGGCTTGGGAAGAACCCTGGGTGCTGTTCGTCAGTTTTGTTGCACCACACTTTCCCCTGATTGCGCCGGAAGAATTTTTTTCGTTGTATCCTGTCCAGTCCATGCCGCCGGCGAAATTTGGCATGAACAGTGGTTTTGTACCACACCCCTGGGTGGCCAGATTTGCACGCAGGATTCCAACACCAGAGCAGCAGCAAATTGCACTGGCGGCATACCTGGGGCTCTGCACGTTCATGGATGCACAGGTTGGTCGCGTGCTACAGGCGCTTGAGGATGCCTCCCTGGCTGATTCGACCCGCATCATCTATACATCTGATCACGGCGAAAACGCGGGGTCCCGGGGTCTATGGGGCAAGTCTGTACACTACCAGGAAGCAGCAGCAATTCCGCTTATTCTGGCCGGTGACGGCGTGCCAGAGGGTAAGGTAAGCGGTACACCTGTTTCGCTTGTTGATGGTTACCCCGCGGTGCTCGATGCACTGGCGCTCGATACAGGCATGGACGAGTGCCGACCCGGTGAGTCCTGGTTTGAATTTGCCAGTCGGGAGGACCTGGAGAGGCCTGTGCTCAGTGAATACCACGCAGCGGGATCACTGTCGGCGTCCTACATGCTGAGGCGAGGCAACTACAAATACATCCATTATGTGGATCACGAGCCAGAATTGTTTGACCTGGCGGAAGACCCGGAGGAGCAGAATCCGGTTGGTGATCTGTTGCCCCGTGTCCGGCAGGCAATGGAAGCTGAACTGAGATCGATGCTTGATCTTGAGCAGACGGATGCGATGGCAAAGCAGGATCAGAAGGAACTGGTCAATCGGCTTGGTGGTCCGGATGCGGTCATGGCGAACCTGGTGACGACAAAAGGTTATACACCTGTTCCCGCTGAACTTCAGGATGCGGGCCAGGCCAGCTAGCCTACATGTTTCATTCGAGCGCCTGGAACGGCCCGAGCAGCAGAAACGGCACAATTGGTTGCTGTCGGAACAGTCGATCGCTCGATCTGGAGCATCGGAAAAATCGAGCGCCGAGAGGCGAACGATGTTCGCTTCCTCTACTCCAGCCGTAGCGGGTCCAGTTCAGTGCCAGGTGGATAGTTGTCGGCAATCTGGTACATGCCGTCGAGCGTGATCCTGGAAACCATGGTAATGCCACCGTCGGGGCTGAACGTCATTGGCCCCAGCGTGGCGACGGCGCAGTGATCCCTGTTCATCGGGGCTTCCAGTACGGTCAGGACAAGCCCATCGCTACTGGCTTCAAGCGCGAGTTCGTTGAGCGTCGCCTTGAGCATCCCGCCGTGTGCCTCAAAGGTGACTGATCCCTGGAAACGCATGGTCCCGGTAGCGCTACCGTCCGGTGTGATGGCCAGATCACCACCTGGTATTGCCGGGAAGACAAAAGACCCGTCATCCGCACGAGTTGCGCCTTCCGCCAGGGTGATGGTCCCGCCGGCACCCTCAACGTAACTTCTGAAACTGGCTTTTACGCCCCAGGTCAACTTGCTGAAAGTCATGGCTGCTCTCGATATGGCACGGTGCCAAGCATGGCGCAGTTGCCGGCAAATTGCATCACTTGCTGGCACCTGGCTGGAGCGACAGGGATGCCAGAAAGTCGAGGATGGCTTTGTTGGTTTCCGCCGGCGCTTCCTGCTGCACCCAGTGACCCATTCCCGGTATCAGGGTGACCTCGCGCAGGTCGCTCATGACCGGTTGCATCATGGCCGTCAATGCCGCCCTGTCGGCCCCCTGGATGACCTGGTCGGCGGCGCCGGAAATAAACGCTGACGGCATGCGGACCATCGGATCCACGTCCGCCATGAAATGCCAGTTTGGGTCAAAGTTGCGGTAGTAGTTAACGCCGCCCCGAAAACCGGCCCGGGTAAACTCACCCACGAAGTAATCGAGGTCTTCGGCAGTAAGCCAGTCTGGTCGTGCCAGCGGCGCGCCCATGCGACCAAGCCAACCACCCGCACTCCGCCGGGGGTCAGTTATGGTGGGTGCAGCACGCGGCGTATTCGGCGATGTGTAGAGCATCGACAGGAAGGCACGTGGATCACTGTCGTACTCGGCTTCTGCCACACCACCGGGCTCGTTGTGGTAAAGAATGTAAAAGAAATTTTCACCCATGGCCTTGCGCCAACTCTCCATGGGAGAAACCTTTGAACGACCACCGTATGGCACGCTCATGCCAATAACACCCTGGAAACGTGTCGGGTGCAGCAGCGCGGTATTCCACACAACCAGTGAACCCCAGTCGTGGCCGACGAGCACAGCCTGGTCTTCACCCAGTGCATCGAGTATACCCACCACGTCTGCGGCCAGTTTATCGATGCGATATTCCGCCGGGTCCGCTGGTGCGTCAGTATCACCATAGCCACGCATATCGGGTGCCACAGCGTGATAGCCGGCATCAGCGAGCGCCTTGACCTGGTGACGAAAGGAATACCAGGATTCCGGCCAGCCGTGGATGAGCAGTACCAGGGGGCCTTTGCCAGCCTCGGCGAGGCGCATGGAAATGCCATTGGTGGTGATTGTTCGAAACGTGATGTTTGCCATAACAGTGTTCTCATCCGAAATTTGCGTGAGTTGCAAATTTGATTGTACCGGCAGATCATCAATTGCACGAACCTTTCGAGAACCTTCAAGAACCTTTCAAGAACACTAACCGAGGCTTAAATCATGAATAACAATGATAGCGTCAAGGTACCCGCAAGCCACTGGATCATTACCGGGGCAGCACTGCTCTGGAACCTGATGGGGCTTGCGCTTTACGTCATGGGCGTGAGTGCAACGCCGGAGCAGATGGCGGCGCAGTATTCACCGGAACAGATTGCCCTGCTTGAGGCAGTGCCTGCCTGGGCAACTTCAGCCAACGCCATTGCCGTTAATGCCGGTGTGATTGCCTGCATTTTGCTGTTGCTTCGCAAATCGATTGCACTCTGGCTGTTTGTGGTCTCGATTGCCGGGCTGGTGGTGCAGGACATTAATGCGTTTGTATTGCAGGAAACGCTCGGCGTCTTTGGTATGGCGCCCCTCTATATTCAGGTTACCGTGCTGGTTGTGGCCATCGTGATGGTGATCTACAGCCGGCGTGCCACAGCAGGTGGCCTGCTGAACTGATTTTATCGGCCGCGGTGCAACTCGCGGCATTCAAGAAGACAGGAGTAAAAACATGGCGTGGGATTTTGAAACCGACAAAGAGTACCAGGTGTTGCTGGACTGGGCTGACAATTTTGTTCGCAGGAAAGTTGAGCCGCTGGATGCAATCCTCGGTTCCGCGATGGAGTACCAGGACCCGGATTTCATCAGGCTGGTGCGTCCACTGCAGCAGGAAGTGCGGGAAATGGGACTTTGGGCCTGCCACCTGGGGCCGGAACTGGGTGGGCTTGGGTTCGGTCAGTTGAAGCTGGCGCTGCTGAATGAAATTCTGGGGCGCTCCCGCTTTGCGCCCGTGGTTTTTGGTTGCCAGGCGCCGGATACCGGCAATGCAGAGATCCTGGCACATTACGGCAGTGATGAACTGAAACAAAAGTACCTGCAGCCGTTGCTGAATGGTGAACTGGCCTCGTCCTACTCAATGACAGAACCCACGGGGGGCGCTGACCCCACCGCCTTCACCTGTATGGCGGTTGAAGACGGTGACGATTTTGTGGTCAATGGTGAAAAGTGGTTCTCCTCCAACGCCCGCTATGCCAGCTTCCTGATCCTGATGGCAGTGACTGACCCGGACGCCCCGCCGCACCAGCGGGCAACCATGTTTGTGGTGCCGACCGACTCGCCCGGCTTCAGCATCATCCGTAATGTCGGCGTGGGCCAGGAGCCACCCGGTCACGGTACCCACGGCTATGTTCGATATGAGAACGTGCGGGTTCCCAAAGCCAACATGCTGGGAGCGCGGGGGCAGGGTTTTGCCGTGGCCCAGACCCGGTTGGGTGGTGGCCGGATTCATCACGCAATGCGGACCATCGGACAGGTCCGACGGGCTTTCGACATGATGTGCGAACGGGCGCTGTCGCGCAGCACCAAAGGGGAGCAACTGGCACAGAAACAGCTTGTTCAGGAGAAAATTGCAGACTCCTGGATTGAGATGGAAAGCTTTCGTTTGCTGGTGCTCAGAACTGCCTGGCGAATTGATCAGTACAACGACTACCTGAAGGTGCGAAAAGACATTGCCGCAATCAAGGCGGCCATGCCGAGGGTTTATCACGATGTGGTGTCGCGCTGTATCCAGGTGCATGGGGCCCTGGGCGTTTCCAATGAACTCCCACTCTCCGGGATGTTGCTGAGTTCTTATGTCATGGGTATTGCCGATGGCCCAACAGAAGTGCACAAGGTGACGGTTGCTCGCCAGGTGCTGCGCGATTATGAGGGTACCGACAAGCTGTTTCCGGATTACACCCTGCCCAACCGCCAGGAGGCAGCGCTCGCTGAGTATGGCCACTTGATTGAGCGTGAGGTTGAGGGCTGGTAGTCAACCGGGATGCAGGATTTCTTTATGGCGGGAACCCGGCTGTTTTGCGCTTGTGTGGATTGAGTAGTGGCAGAGCCAGGCTGAAGGAGCATTGATATGGAAAACGCGACTGCGCTCACCGGCGCAGACATCGTCAACATCGAACGTTACCCGATCCACGATCGGCACAGCGCGGCTTACACCGCGCTGGTGGATCAATGCCGGGCTGAACTGGATACCAATCTCTGGTGTACCTTGCCCGACATGATCCGACCTGAAGCCCTGGCGCAAATGGCGGCGGAAGCAACGGACCTTCGGAGGGTTGCCCATCACAACAACGCCCTGCGCAACTGTTACCTGCACCGGGAAACAGATCCCGAACTGCCATCGACCCATCCACGGAATCTGCAGGCGCGTTCCAGCGTTCGAATGATTGCCTACGACCAGATAGCGGCCACTTCACCGCTCAAGGCGTTCTACCACTGGGACGCACTACGACAGTTTGTTGCGGACATTACGGGTAACGCGAAGCTTTATGACAACGAGGATCCCTACCAGCCGGCCAACTACGTCTGTTATGAGGCAGGAGACGAGTCTTCATGGCACTTTGATGCAGATAACGCCTTTACCATGACCCTGATGGTCCAGACGGCGGAAGAAGGGGGTGAATTCCAGATATCGCCGCACAGCCGCACGGATGATGATCAGAATTACGACCATGTCAGCGACCTGCTGGCGGGACGACGCCCGGATACGATTGTCAGCGTGGGGCGGGAGCCTGGCGCGCTGTGTATTTTCCGCGGGTGTAACTCGCTGCATCGAGTCTCTCCGGTTCGCGGGGAGACCATGCGTATCATGGGCGTGTTTGTCTATGAATCCAAACCGGGTGTGAAGGGAGACCCCAGGGTCAATGCCACCATCTATGGGCCCAGGGTTGCTGGTGGGTGAGGCGGGGTTACCCTGCCTCTAGCCTACAACCATCACTGCGCTGCCTCCGTGCCGCATCACCTTGTCGCTGACGCTGCCCATCAGCAACGTCTTGATGGGTGACAGTCCGCGCCGCCCCATGATGACCAGTGCCGCCGGATTGTCCGCCAGGTAATCGAGAATTTCTGTCGCGGCATCACCAATACGGACGACCCGGTCCGCCCCGGCAATGGCCTGGCCAAGGGATTCCTGGGCGGTGCTGAAGACAGTGTCTGCCTGATTCTGGTGGAGTGCCTGTACTTCTTCTTTCGTGAGGCTCGCCAGTGCCATGGTGGACTCGGCGGTCATTGGTACAACGTAAGCGAGTTTCAGCGGCAGGCCCAGCTGGCTGGCGAGCTGGCTGCCCGTTGTCGCGGCATGCCGTGCGCCCTCAGAGCCGTCAAAAGGTACGAGGATTTCATCAAACTGCATGTGTTTCCTCCAGACGTTGGCGAGATTCAGAGCATAGATTTTTTGATTTCCGGTGCAAAGGCCTTCACGGTGAAAATGGCGTAATTTCTAGTAATTTCTGACACACATCAAAATCGGGATGATTTTGTTGTGGGAGATTGTCCAAAAAACATCAAGGCACGGGATTACAGACTGTAAGGCACGGAAAGGTGTGTGGCTCTTTTTGGAAGAATTTTATGAGTCGCGGGATTATGGGCTGTAAGCCAGGTCGAAGGGTGTGTCCTGGGGTTCGTGGGCGCCGCCCTGTTCACCGGACGGAGGTACCGAATTCCGTATAGGCATGCCAGGACTGTCCACCAGGCGCGGGGGTCATTCGCGGAAGTGACTGATGATGCGCAGGGCGGCCGGGTGCAGGCCGGCTGGATTGGTGGGCCAGGCGGGTTCGCTGACATTGACAAACAACCGTTTGCCGTCCGGGCTGACGGCAATGCCATTGGGTTTGGAGAAGCTGATCTGATCACCAGTGCCATCCACATTCGTAAACGCAAACGCTTTACCCGCAATAACCCTGGTGTTGCTCCCGTCATCCCTGAGCCCGTAGACCTGGCCCGCCCCGATTGCGGTGACAAACAGCTCACCCTTGTGCCAGGCAATGTGCCCAAGGCCAACCGGATTGGGACCGCCCTGTAGAATCGGCAGTTCAGCCAGTAGGGTGAGTTCCCCGGCAGGGGTGATTTTCACGACCTTGCCTGCCGCGAATGTCACAGCATACAGGTTGCCGGCATCATCCTGGGTCAGGCCGTTGGGGCAGGCCAGCCGCGCGGCACTGCCTGCCAGCACCCTACGATTGGCCTTGGTGTCAAAGCGCAGGATTTCACCCGTGCCGCAGTTGCAGACATAAAGGTTTCCCGCCTTGTCGACTTGCACGCCAACAGGCGTATTCAGTCCCTCGGCAACAATGTCGCGACTGCCATCAAGGTTGATCCGGGTTACCCGGTTGCCCCTGGGTTCTGCCTGGTAGAAGCGGCCAGATGCGTCAAAGGTTGCGCCCGAGGCCCCGGCAAAGCCGGCTGCGAACACTGTATGTGAGCCGGATTCAGGGTCTACCCGATAGACAAGGGTTGATTCTTCAGCAGGGCCCAGGCGGGGGCCAAAATCACTGGCGTAGAGATACCCGTCAGGGCCAAAGGTGAGCCCACCACTGGCGTTGAGTTTCACCAGGGTGCTGACGTTGACTTCAGCAGTGACGGCGGTAGAGACCAGCAGCAGAGTCAGTATCAGGGCATTGGAGTTCCTCGACCTGTGCTTGTCAGGCAACCGCCTGGCTGTGTCATGCGCCTGTTCCATGCGCTGTCCTCTGGAAGCCCTGCTGAAGGTTAAAGGCTATCGCCTGGCCTGAACGCTGTCCAGAGTCAGGCGCTTGCCAATTGGCACCCAGGTGACTGAAGCTGCGTGGCCTGCCGGTGGGAGCAATCGGCATGTGCCAGGTCAGGTTTTTGTTGCGATCAGCTTGCGCGGATCCAGGGCATCCCGCACTGCTTCCCCGATAAATATCAGCAGGATCAGCAATACTGCCAGTGACGTAAAGGCCGAGATACCTATCCAGGGTGCGTGCAGATTGGCTTTTGCGGATGACAGCAAACGGCCGAAAGAAGGTGCGTCCAGCGGCAGGCCAAAACCCAGGAAATCCAGTGCGGTCAATGTGGTGATGGAGGCGTTCAGCACAAATGGCAGATAGGTCAGGGTGGCAACCATGGCATTGGGAAGCACATGCCGATACATGATAGTGGCATCACCCACGCCGAGACTGCGCGCTGCCCGCACAAATTCAAAATTGCGGGCCCGCAGGAATTCGGCCCGCACGACGCCAACCAGTGTCATCCAACTGAACAGCGAGAGAATCCCGAGCAGCCAGAAGACGTTAGGCTCTACCATGCTGGCAAGAATAATCAGCAGGAACAGGACGGGCAGGCCGGACCAGATTTCCACCATCCGCTGCCCGATCAGGTCAACGCGCCCGCCGAAGTAACCCTGCAGCGCACCGACTAGAATGCCGATTGCCGAGCTGACAATCGTCAGTGATAACCCGAAGAGCACGGAAAGCCGGAAGGCGTACAGCAGTTTGGCGACAATATCCGTGCTGCCGCCATCGGTGCCCAGCCAGTGTTCGCTGTCAGGCGGATGAGGGTAAGGTGGCGCAAGATCCCAGTCGATGGTGTCGTAGCTGAAGCGGAGCGGCGGCCAGATTGACCAGCCGTTTTCCTCGATCAGCTTGTCCACAAAAGGGTCCAGGTATTCCGCCTCGGTTTCCAGCACGCCACCCAGTTCCGCTTCGGTATAGGTAAACCAGACGGGGAAATGGAGTTTCCCATGCAGTGAAAACACGATGGGTTTGTCGTTCGCAAGAAACTCGGCAAACAACGACAGCGTGAACAGGATGACAAATATCCAGAGTGACACGTAGCCACGACGGTTAGCCTTGAAGGCGGCCAGGCGCCGCGCATTAACGGGACTCAGGCCCATCAGACTTCCCTTGTCTCAAAGTCGATACGCGGGTCGACCAGCGTGTAGGTGACGTCCCCCACAATCTGCATCACAAGGCCAATCAGCGTAAACGAGAACATGGTGCCGAACAAAATGGGGTAGTCGCGCTTGACCACGGCTTCGTAACCCAAAAGGCCAAGTCCGTCGAGGGAGAAAATCACTTCAATCAGCAGTGCACCCGTAAACAGAAGACCAATAAACGCTGCCGGGAAACCGGCGATAACAATCAGCATGGCGTTGCGGAAGATATGGCCGTAAAGCACACGCCCTTCACCCAGTCCCTTGGCGCGTGCCGTCAGCACAAACTGTTTGTTCAGTTCCTCCAGGAAACTGTTTTTGGTCAGCATGGTGAGCGTGGCAAACCCGCCAATAGTGAGCGCGGTCAGGGGCAGCGCAAGATGCCAGAAATAGTCGCGGATTTTGCCAAAGGTTGACAGGGTATCAAAATCCTCCGATACCAGACCGCGCAGGGGGAACCAGTCAAAGTAGGAGCCACCGGCAAAAATGACAACCAGGATGATGGCAAACAGGAAACCCGGAATTGCGTAGGCCGTGAAAACAACCACGCTGGTCCAGATGTCGAAGCGCATCCCGTCGGTGACTGCCTTCTTGATGCCAAGCGGAATGGAAATACTGTAGATGAGCAGCAGTGACCAGAGGCCCAGTGACATGGAAACCGGCAGGCGTTCAAGGACCAGGTCCACAACAGCCCTGTCCTGGAAATAGCTGTAGCCGAAGTCAAACGTCAGGTAGTTCACCATCATCTCAAAAAACCTGACATGGGCGGGCTTGTCGAAGCCAAACTGCTTCTTGAGTTGTTCGACCATCTGCGGGTCAAGGCCCGATGCCCCGGTGTAGCCGCTTTCGGCCGAAGGGCCCATTGACCCCGCAGAAGAAACGCTGGCTGTCGACGACATGTTGCCAAAACCGGATGCCTGCGCCAGGGCCTGCTCCACCGGGCCACCGGGGGCAAACTGGATGATCGTGAAGTTGATCACCATAATCCCGAAGAGCGTCGGCAGAATCAGCAATAGTCGCTTGATCAGGTAAAGGCCCATCAGTGTCGCCCGCTGGTAAATTCATTGACGGCGGCAGCCTTTTCATCATCCCACCACCACAGGTCATTGTGGGCATGGCGGGTGAGGCGGCCATATTCCGGTTTGCCAAACTTGTCCCAGTAGGCTACAGCCTGCCGGGTCTTGGACATGATCGGTATCCAGTAGTAGTTGTGTAACATGACGCGGTCAAACGCGCGGATGGCGGCAACGTATTCATCCCAGGTGGGTGCGTTGGCAATATGTTCAATCAGGATGTCGATTGCGGGGTCCTTGATGTTGGACCAGTTGGCACTATAGGCCTTGTCCGCTTCACTACTGTGGAAGGCATTGCGGATGGTGAGTGTGGGCGTGTAATCGGGCAAGAACCAGATGGCGCCGCCGTCAAAGTCGCCGGATTGCATGCGGTACAGCCAGTTGGAAATCTCGGGTGACTTGATTGAGGACGAGATGCCAATGCGTTCCATCAGCCGGGTGAAGGGAATAAAAGAGCCACCCAGGGCCGGTGATACGGCAACCAGGCGTACGTCAAAGGGTTCACCGGTGGTCTCGTGGACGCGGACACCGTCCCGGACAATCCAGCCGGCCTCGTTCAGCAGCCGGTTGGCTTCCAGCAGGTTTTCCCTGGACCAGCCAGCCCCGCTGTTCGGTTGAGGTTCGTAGGGTTCGGTGAAGACAGCGTCCGGGATCATGCCCCGCAGGGGTTCCAGCAGTTTGAGTTCGAGTGGCGAAGGCAGGCCGGTGGCGGCCAGTTCAGAATCGTAAAAGAAACTTGTGGGTTTGCCCCAGAACCCGTAGGACCGGTTATTGCTCCAGTCCATGTCATTCAGCAGCCAGAGCGCCTTGCGCACCCGCAGGTCCTGGAATCGTGGTTGTTCCAGGTTCCAGAAAATTGGCCACCAGAGCCCGGCAGGCCTGTTCAGCTTCAGTTCCACCTTCTTCATGAATCCCTGCTCGACTGCCGGCGTGTCATAGGACGAAAACCAGGTGCGGGGTACATTCTCGATATGCAGGTCAACCACGTTGCCTTTCACGGCTTCGGTCTGCACCTGGTCATCGCGAAAATAGTCGAACTTCACCCGGTCGAAATTGTAACGTCCACGGTTGGCCGGCAGATCGCGACCCCAGTAATCCGGAACCCGGCTGAATTCCAGCCAGCGACCGGTGGAAAACTCGCCAATCCTGTAGGGGCCGGAGCCAAGCGGTGGTTTGACCGTGGTTTTTGCAATGTCATTTTCCGGCAGCTCCCAGTAGTGTCTGGGCATGATAACAAGACTACCCAGTCGCAGCGGCAGCGCCGGGTCGCCGCGAAAGTCCGGCGGTACCAGAAAGCGGAATTCCCGTTCACCGATGACTTCCAGGGTATAGGGTGAAAAAGCGCTGCGTATGGAGGGACCACCGTGGGTCTGGTAGGCGTCGAAACTGAAGACAACGTCATCAACCGTGATGGGTTTGCCGTCGTGCCAGCGCGCACCCTCGCGCAATTTGAACGCAATCCAGGACATGTCGGGTGCAATGGCGATACCCTCGGCCAGCAGGCCATAGTGTGTTGCCGGTTCATCCAGCGCGGGAATCATCAGGCTGTCATACAAAAGGTTTTCGTCCTGTGCCCAGAAGCCAAGACCTGCTGCCAGCCTGCCGCGCTCGGCAACCGAGTTGAAGTTATCCCAGTTCCCCATCTGCGCGGTACGCATCCTGCCACCCTTGGGAGCATCGGGGTTGACGTAATTGAAGTGCTCAAAATTTGCCGGGTAGGCAGGTGTCGAAAGAAATGCATAGCCGTGCTGATAGACAATAGCGTCAGCGTCGGAAGCGGCCGACCTGGCTGTTGTTCCCATGAGGAGTAACAAACACGCGAACGCCTTTATGGCAGGGTACTGCATTTACCTCTTTTCCCTCGTACGTGAACTATCAATCACTGTTTCTGGTAGCGTGATGATGCACACATTTGGCGGTTGCCGGTCGTTTGGTTTATATATGTTATGTTTACGGATCGCAAGACCAGACCAGCTGTAAACCACAACGAAAGCGAATCGAGAGGAGAAACGCGTGTCGGCACAATTTGATTTTGATCCTGATGCACTGCGCAACAAGTACCGCGAGGAGCGCGACAAGCGCCTGCGGGAGGACGGTAACAACCAGTACATCGAAGTAAAGGGGGATTTTGCCCAGTACATCGATGACCCGTATCTCGAGCAGGAAGTGGTGCGTGATCCGCTTGCTGATGAGGTTGAGGTTGTGGTGATCGGTGGCGGTTTCGGCGGCTTGCTGGCAGGTGCGAGGCTCCGTGATGCGGGTGTCGACAGCATTCGCATGATCGAAAAGGGCGGTGACTTTGGCGGCACCTGGTACTGGAACCGCTATCCGGGCGCAGCCTGCGACATTGAATCTTATGTTTATCTGCCGCTGCTGGAAGAAGTGGGCTACATGCCCAAACGCAAATACGCCTCGGGCAAAGAAATCCTGTGGTACAGCCAGGAAATTGGTCGCAAGTACGATCTGTACCGTGATGCACTCTTCCAGACAGAGGTGACAGAGCTGCGCTGGGACGAGGACATCTCACGGTGGATTGTCCATACCAACCAGGGTGATGCCATCAGGGCCCGGTTTATTGCCATGTCCAACGGTCCGCTGAACCGGCCCAAACTGCCGGGTATCCCCGGCATTGACAGTTTCACGGGGCACACCTTTCACACCAGCCGATGGGATTATGGTTATACCGGCGGATCTGCCGAGGGCAATCTCACCGGTCTTGCAGACAAGCGCGTGGCCATTATCGGTACCGGCGCAACCGCGGTGCAGTGTGTGCCGCACCTTGGGGCGAGCGCCAAAGCGCTGTACGTGTTCCAGCGAACGCCGTCATCCATCGACGTGCGGGGAGATCGCGATACAGATCAAGCCTGGGTGCGAAGCCTGAAGCCGGGCTGGCACCAGGAACGCATGGACAACTTCAACATCCTGGTGTCGGGTGGCATCCAGGAAGTGGATCTGGTGCAGGATGGCTGGACGGAAATTATCCGCAACCTGCTTTTTATCGTGAAAAATGAGGATGAGCCTGACCTCTCGCCGGCTGCTATTTCCCAGAAGATGGAGCTGGCGGACTTCCAGAAGATGGAGCAGATTCGGGCCCGGTGCGAGGAGATAGTCGCTGATCCCAATGTTGCCGAATCACTTAAACCCTATTATCGCCAGTTCTGCAAGCGCCCCTGTTTCCACGATGATTACCTGCCCACCTTCAATCGTGACAACGTCACGCTGGTAGACACGGACGGCAAAGGAGTTGAACGCATTACCGAGAAGGGTGTGGTGGCCAACGGTGTTGAGTACGAGGTTGACTGCATCATTTTTGGCACCGGATTTGAAGTGGGTACCGCCTTCTCCAGACGTTGCGGTTACGAGACTTATGGCCGCAATGGCCTTTCACTGACTGACAAATGGGCTGAGGGGGTGCGCACTTTCCATGGTATGCACTGCCACGACTTTCCCAACCTGTTTATCATGGGCGGCGCCCAGTCAGGGTTTACCGCCAACTATCCGCACTCGCTGAACGAACAGAGCAAACACATGGCGTATATTCTCCAGCACTGCAGGCAGGGTAATCATCGTGTTGTGGAAGCGACCGAGTCGGCCGAGAGTGAGTGGGTTGAAACCATTATCAAGCTGGCCAGAAACAACCAGAGTTTCCTGAATGAGTGTACACCCGGTTACTACAACAATGAGGGGAAGCCGCACCAGCGATCCCTGCAGAATTCCAACTATGGTGCGGGTCCCGTGGCATTTTTCCGCGTGCTGGAAGATTGGCGCGAGCAGGGCGAAATGATTGGCCTGGAACTGGGTTGACGCCATGGAAAACGAGAAGCCTCAATCCCGCGCTGAAGCCATAGCGCTGGCAACAGCCACCGGACAACCTTATGAACTTGCCCTGCAGGAAGTTAATGGTCAACCCTGCCGGGTATTTGTAAATGCGCCCCGGTCCCTGCGTGAACTCTTTGAACTTGCCCGTAGTGATGAGATGTTTTACGTGTATGAGTCCGAACGTTACTCCTTTGAGGACATGTATGAACGTGCCGCGTCCGTTGCCCATGTGCTGGTCGAGACCTACAACATCAGGCCGGGTGACCGGGTTGCGATCTCCATGCGCAACTATCCCGAGTGGGTTATTGCCTTCATGGCAGTCACGTCCATTGGCGGGATAGCGGTGGCCATGAATGCGCTCTGGGAAGCTGAGGAAATGGCGTACGGGCTGACCCACTGTGGTGCCCGCGTCATTTTCGCTGACCAGGAACGCATGGATCGCGTGGCGCGCTGTGATATCGATATTGCCGTGATAGGCGTGCGCCCGGCCAAACCGCTGGCGGAAGGTATCCGCCTGATGACTGACCTGTATGCCAACAAGGTTGATATGCCGCAGGTTGACGTGGACTCAGATGCTGATGCGACTATCCTGTATACCTCGGGCTCAACGGGGCACCCCAAGGGCGCCGTATCCACCCACCGGAACGTGCTGTCAGCGCTGCTCTCCTGGGAACTGGATGGTGCAGCCGGTGCGCTGGTGAGCGGCATCACGCCGGAACCACTGCCTTACCAGGTAGCGACCCTGCTGGGTGTTCCGCTGTTTCACGTGGCTGGCCTGCATGCTGTGCTGCTCTCGAGTTTCCGGGCGCAGCGCAAGGTTGTTGCCATGTACAAGTGGGACGTGGAGACGGCTGCAGAACTGATTGAACGGGAGAAGATAGCCACCTTTGTTGCGCCTGCTGCCATGACCGGTGATCTGGTTGCCCATGCAGGCAAGACCCAGCGAGATTTGAGCAGCCTCGTGATGGTGGGTGGCGGTGGTGCGCCACGCGCACCCGAGCAGGTCAAGCGTATAGCGTCTTCATTCAAGAAGGCCATGCCGAATACGGGTTGGGGCATGACGGAAACCAATGCCATCGGCACCGGGGTGGCAGGGGAGGCCTACCTGGCCAAACCCGGCAGTTCCGGCGTCGCCTCTGCCGTGCTGGACCTGGCAATTGTTGATGCCACCGGGCGCCACCTGCCTGCCGGTGAACGGGGTGAATTGCTCATCCGGGGCACCTCGGTGATTCGTGGATACTGGGAGAACCCGGAAGCCAACGCGGCCTCTTTCACCGATGGCTGGTTCCACACGGGTGATGTGGCCTACCTGGATGACGAGGGGTTTCTCTACATTGTGGATCGTATCAAGCAGTTGATTATCCGCGGTGGCGAAAACATCGGCTGTGGCGAGGTTGAGGCGGCACTCCTGACCCACCCGCAGGTGCTGGAGGCCAGCGTCTATGGCCTGCCGGATGAGCGCCTGGGTGAAGAAATTGGCGCAACGGTGTATGTCAGCGCACCGGTTGATGAGGATGCGCTTCGCGCTTACCTGCTTGATCACCTGGCGAAGTTCAAGATTCCGCGTTACCTCCGGTTTGAGTCGGAGGCGCTGCCCCGCATTGCGTCAGGCAAAATTGACAAACTCACCGTGCGTCAGTGGCACCTGGAACAGTTGGGTTAGGATCGTTTGCGCGTGGGTTTGCGGGGTGATTTCCGGGCACCGGTTGCCGACCTGGTGGCCGGTACCCCGGGTACACTGGGTAAACCCGTGTGCTGGGTCTTGAACGGGCGACCAGCAGGGCGCTGATGGGCAAACTGGGTGATGGGCACAAGGTGTTTCTTGCCGTTGCCAATCAAATCGGCCCTGCCCATCTTTTTCAGGGCGGCGCGCAGCATCGGCCAGTTGTCCGGGTCGTGATACCGCAGGAAAGCCTTGTGCAGGCGCCGCTGGTTGGCGCCCTTGATGATATTGACAGCCTCGCTGTCACGTCCCACCCGATGCAGAGGATTCTTGCCGCTGCGGTACATGGCCGTGGCGGTCGCCATGGGTGAGGGATAGAAGTTCTGTACCTGGTCGGCACGGAAGCCATTTTGCTTGAGCCAGAGCGCGAGGTTCATCATGTCCTCGTCGGTTGTGCCCGGATGCCCGGCAATAAAGTAGGGAATCAGGTACTGCTCTTTCCCGGCTTCTTTTGAGTACTGATCAAACATCGCCTTGAAGGCATCGTAGGTGCCAATCCCCGGCTTCATCATCTTGGACAGGGGGCCACCCTCGGTATGCTCCGGCGCAATCTTGAGGTAGCCACCCACGTGTTCGGTGACCAGTTCCCTGACGTACTCCGGTGTTTCTACCGCAAGATCGTAGCGTAGCCCGGAGGCAATCAGCACCTTCTTGACACCCTTCACCTCCCGCGCCTTGCGATAGAGCGAGATCAGCGGTGTCTGGTCAGTGTTGAGGTTCTTGCAGATTGTGGGGTAGACGCAGGATGGCCGGCGGCAATTGCTTTCAATCTCCTTGCTCTTGCAGTTGAGGCGCCACATGTTGGCTGTGGGGCCGCCCAGGTCGGAAATTACCCCGGTGAAGCCCGGCGTTTTCTCGCGGATTTCCTCAATCTCATTCAGGATGGACTGCTCTGACCGGCTCTGGATGATGCGGCCCTCGTGTTCGGTAATGGAACAGAAGGTACAGCCACCAAAGCAGCCGCGCATGATGTTGACGGAGAACCGGATCATGTCGTAGGCAGGGATACGCGCGTCACCGTAGGAGGGGTGCGGCACCCGCTGGTAGGGCCGCTCGAATACCCAGTCCATTTCTTCCGTGGTAAGCGGAATCGGCGGCGGATTCAGCCAGACATAACGATTGCCATGGGCCTGCAGCAGGGGGCGGGCGTTACCCGGATTGGTCTCACGGTGGAGGATGCGTGACGCATGGGCGTACAGATCCCCGTCATCACGTACCTGTTCGAAGGAGGGCATCCTGATGTAGGCGTTACCCGCGGCGCTGGAACTGGCATGCGGATCAATGATGCGGATAAGCTGGGTACCCTCCGGGGTTGTTCGTGCCTTCTCCTCCGGCAGCATGGATTCATCAATACATTGCCAGTCCGCCGGCGGTTCCGGAACGGCAAAGGCCGTGCCCCGAATGTCGGTGATTTCGGCAATCTGCTCACCGTTGGCAAGGCGATGGGAGAGTTCAACGATGGCGCGTTCGGCATTGCCGTACAGCAGGATGTCTGCCTTGGCGTCGAGTAATATCGATCGCCTGATCTTTTCGCTCCAGTAATCATAGTGAGCCGTGCGGCGCAGGCTGGCCTCAATACTGCCGATGACAATGGGGACCTCGGGGAAAGCCTCGCGGCATCGCTGGGCATAGACAATCACTGCCCGGTCGGGTCGTTTGCCGCCAACATTGCCGGGTGTATAGGCATCGTCATGGCGAATTTTCTTGTCCGCGGTATAGCGGTTGATCATTGAATCCATGTTGCCGGCGGCAACGCCAAAGTACAGGTTGGGCCGTCCAAGCGCCATGAAGTCGGACGTACCCTGCCAGTCCGGCTGCGCGATGATGCCCACGCGGAACCCCTGGGCCTCAAGCACACGTCCGATAACCGCCATGCCAAAACTGACGTGGTCAACATAGGCATCACCGGTGACGATGATAATGTCACAGCTATCCCAGCCCAGCGCATCCATCTCGGCCCGTGTTGTGGGCAGAAAGGGGGCTATGCCAAAACACTCGGCCCAGTAGGGTCGGTAATCAAACAGGCGACGGGGCTCTGCAGCGGGCGGCTTGATGGTGATTGGCGGGTTCACAGCAGTGGGTGTTCTGGTGGTTGCAGGGTTGGGGCACGCATCATACCCGATTCCGCGCCACGACTGGATATCCGCGATATACTGGGCGTTCACTCGAAAACAGTAGCGACAGATGAGCAGTACCGAAACGCCCCTCCAGGAACTGGTTCGCCTGCTGGATATTGAACAGATTGAGGAAAACCTGTTTCGCGGCTTTCATCCGCCGGGTCGTAAACATCGTCTCTTTGGTGGCCAGATTATTGCCCAGGCGCTAATGGCGGCTGCGCGAACGGTTACCACGGATCGTCCGGTGCACTCGCTGCACGCCTACTTTTTGCGACCGGGAGACCCAGGCACGCCGGCTATTTTTGATGTCGAACGAATCCGTGACGGGCGGAGCTTCACCACAAGGCGCATAGTGGTCATTCAACGTGGTGAAGCCATTTTTAATATGGATGCTTCCTTCCAGGTCCGTGAAGAGGGGCTTCAGCATGCGTTTGACATGCCGGACCTGCGCCCGCCCACCGAATCTGAAATTCCTGACGCCATTCGCGGCGGGCCGTTTCTTTCGTTCCAGGTGGACCACAAACGCCTGACCTCGGAGTCACCGCAACCACCGCTACGGAATATCTGGTTTCGTGCCAACGGTCCCGTGCCCGATGATCCGCTGATGCACAGGGCACTGCTCGCTTATGAATCCGACTCGGCACTGCTGAGTACCGCCAGGCTGCCACATCGTGGCAGCTACCAGCGCGACAGGATGCAGATGGCGAGCCTGGATCACAGCATCTGGTTTCATGAACCTTTTGATGTGGGCGACTGGCTGCTGTATTCGATGGACAGCCCGGCGGCGGCCAACAGTCGCGGCTACAACCGGGGCACCATTTACAGCGCGGATGGCAGGCTTGTTGCCAGCTGTATGCAGGAAGGGCTGATGAGGATCTGGACATGAGAACGCTGATACTGACGGGGCTGGCCGCATGCTGCCTGTCGATGACGGCCAAAGCGGCACCCCACGAGCAGGAAATCGCGGACATCGCGGCAAGACCAGACGTAACCAGGGCGCTTGCGATTATTGATGAGTCGCGTGATGTAGCGGAAAACTGGCTGATTGAGCTCACCGAGATTGAAGCGCCGCCGTTCAAGGAAGCCAACCGCGGGATCTATTTTTCGCACCTGCTTGAACTGAACGGTGTGGACGAGGTGTCGACCGATGCGGAAGGTAACGTGCTGGGCCGGATTCCCGGCCAGGGTGGCAATTCGACCCTGGCCGTGGTGGCGCACCTGGATACGGTTTTTCCCGAGGGTACAGACGTGCGCGTACGTAAGGATGGCAACCAGTATTGTGCACCGGGTATCGGCGACAACGGCCGGGGCCTGGTTGCAACCCTGCTGCTGGCCCGCGCAATTACGGCGGCCGAGCTTGCGCATTCTGGGGACATACTGCTGGTCGGGTCTGTGGGTGAAGAAGGGATTGGTGACCTGCGGGGCGTACGTTACCTGCTGCGTGAAGGTGGACCGAAAATTGATGAGTTTATTGCCATTGACGGCGGCGGTGCTTCCCGGATTACAACCCGTGCAGTGGGGTCTATTCGCTACCGGCTGGTGGTTCGGGGCCCGGGTGGGCATTCCTACGGCGCCTTTGGCCTGGCAAACCCCGCGCACGCGCTCAGTCGTGCCATCCACTATTTTGATGACCGCGCTCACGGCTACGTCAATGCGGAAGGTGCCAAGACCACCTACAACATCGGGCGCATCGGGGGTGGCACCTCGGTGAATTCCATTCCTTTTGAAAACTGGGCCGAGATTGACATGCGATCGCCTGATCCGGATCGCCTGGCGGCAATGGATGAAATCCTGAAGACAGCAGTTGCAAAGGCGCTGGACGAGCAGAATGACCTGCGGACATCGGGCGAGCCACTGACGGTCGAGTTTGAGCGCATCGGCTACCGGCCAGCTGGCCGAACCGATCATGGCACACCGCTGGTGCAGCGCATTATGGCGGCGATGCGCTATCACAACCTGGAACCCGCCCTGCGGGAAGGCTCAACAGACGCCAATGTACCCATGTCGCTGGGTATCCCGGCGGTAACAATTGGCGGTGGCGGCGACACGTCAGGCGCACATGCATTGCATGAATGCTGGACTGATGACAACAGCGAAACCGCGGTAAAGAATGTCCTGCTGGCGGTGCTCGCCAGTGTGGGCCTGCGTTGATTGGCAATGACAAATTCGGGGAAACATATGGCGTCGCTGGAAGGAAAACGACTGATCATCACGGGCGCCGGTAGCGGTATCGGACGTGCCTCCAGCCTGCTGGCCGCAGCAGAGGGTGCTTCACTGTTGCTGGTGGACTATGCGAAAACGGTGCAGGAGACGGCGGAAATGGTTACCGCTGCCGGTGGGGTTGCCACCGCGGTGATTGCGGATGTGAGCGACGAGGCTGCCGTGGCGGGTTTTGTCCAGCAGTGTGTGGAGACCCTGGGGGGCATCGACGGCATTTATGCCAACGCGGGTGTGGGCGGCGCCCGCAAACACTTCCTGGAAATGACCGGGGACGACTGGCAGAAGACCCTGGGCGTCAACACGGTTGGCACGTTTTTTTGTGTGAAACACACAGTGCCACATTTTATCGGCCAGAAGTCAGGCGCAATCGTCATGACTGCCAGTGTTGCCGGGCTGCGCGCCAATGCCGGGGGCGTGGACTACAGCGCCAGCAAAGCCGGAGTGATCAGCATGGCGCAAACCGTGGCTTACCAGCTGTATGGCACCGGCGTGCGCATTAATGCCATTTGTCCCGGCCTGATCGAAACGGGCATGACAGCCCCGGTGTTTGAACGCGCCCGCTCCAAGGGCACCGAATACCGCATTGGACAGATTAATCCAACAGCCCGCTACGGCGAGCCTTCGGAGATTGCGGCCATGGCGTGTTTCCTGCTGAGCGACGCGGCATCTTACGTCAATGGCCAGGCCATTGCTGTTGACGGTGGTCTCTCTGCCTCCCATCCCTGGGTGTTTCCCCGGGGGCCGGGCGCATGAGGATTGCCCGCTCCAGTGCCTGGTCACGCGAGGTGATTGACAGCTTCCTCGAACAGGCCGTGATACCGGTCCGGCTGGCCGTATTGGATGAAACATATCCTGCTGTCTGTTCAATCTGGTTTGAGTGGGACGCGGCAGAAGGCATGCTCTGGTGTGCCTCCCATGAAAGCAGCAAGCTGATCAGGCTACTGCAGAAGAATCCGCGTTGTGCGTTTGAAATAGCACCGAACGATCCGCCCTACAAGGGCGTGCGTGGCCAGGGCCTTGCCACGCTCAGGCGTGAAGGTGCCGCAGAGGTGCTGTCCCGGTTAATCACGCGTTACCAGGGCAATACAGGGTCGCCCCTGGCCAAGTGGTTGCTGTCGCGTCAGGCGGGCGAGTTTGCTATTGGTATCACCCCCGTCTGGTTAAGTGCCTGGGACTACAGCAAGCGCATGGCGAAGTCGGATTGACAGTTCGCGTTGCCGGTTTGCAGCGTGTCAGGTGATGCCGGGGTCAGACTAGAATTCGCTGTCTTCATCCGGTAGGCGAACACAGTTGGCGCGCACGCGCGATACGGTGGCAGGGCGCTGCTGCATGAACGCAAAGGCACCGACGCCGACAAGCATCAGGACAACAAGCGCAACAGGTAACAGACTGGCAAACATGGTTTTCTCCGCGGCGGTGCTGATTGACTGCGGCTTGTACGCACAAGCCTGATGCCCGGATGACACCTGTGGAAACGCGCGGAAGTTTTAACTGACCGGTGTGATTGCCGCAGTTCAGTACTTCCGGTCAACCGTTGCCATTCGCTCCATGAAAGTCGCGAGGGCTTTCTGGTTGGGGTAATCCAGCTTGAACTGGTTGTGGAAGAGTATGCGCAGGGTGACGTAATCATCCGCAATGGTGATGGTGTAACCATCCATGTCACTCTGGGCTTTCAGGCCGTGCAGCACACAGTTGTCGTCCTGTGCCTCACCTTTCTCGGAGATCTTGAAAAAGACCCGCAGGGCCTGCTTGATGTTGATCTTGCTGTCCATGAAATAGTCCCTGCTGTCCTTCGTTCGGTTGGCAAACTCCGTCACAATAGGCAGCGCCACTTTCTGATACGGGAATTACGCCGGAATGAGTCAAATGGTCATCTCCGAATTGATCCAGGTGCTGCCCCAGGTCGGCCAGGTCAGCTGGCTGGGTGTGAGACCGGCTCGTGGTGCGCCCATGTTAACGCCAATAGAAGTGATGGCAACAGCCGGTCAAGGTCTTGTGGGAGACCGTTTCAGCGCACGCCGTACGACGCGTGAAGTGACGCTTATCCAGGCGGAGCACATTGCGGCAGTCGCTGCCTTGCTGCAGCGTGAACCGGTGGACCCGGGCATCCTGCGCCGCAATATTGTGGTTTCACAGCTGAATCTGCTGGCACTCAAGGACAGCGAGTTTTCGGTGGGTGGGGTAGTGCTGGCCTATACGGGCCTGGCACATCCCTGCTCGAAAATGGAGCAGGCCCTTGGTGCAGGCGGTTACAATGCCATGCGCGGGCACGGGGGTATCACGGCCAGGATTTTGCAATCCGGCGTGATTCGACTTGGCGACGCTGTTCGGCGGATTGGTCCGGCAAAATAATCTCCAGCACCTCAATGGCCGGGACACTGTCTATCATGATCGAGGCCAGCCGACCAAAGGTGATGTCTCCCGCTGACAGGGCCGTGATGGCCGCCAGAGCAGGTCCCACTTCAATCCGCCACAACTGGTCAACAGACACTGACGTTTGCCAGCGCTGATCGACAATCAGTTGGCCAAAAGGATGTTTGCCCGCGAGCAGTTCCGCACTCAGGCTGTCCGGCAGGCGAGCCAGGTCGGCATTAAGCAGGCCAAATTCCACCGCTACGCCGTCGGTTACCCGGCGCAGCAGGATCTCCCGTTGATAGCGGTCAGTGTCATGTCGACTGTTCACCACCTCAACACCCAGTGGTGAATCAAAATGAAAGCGCAGCGTCGGTGTCATGTGCCGCTCATGATGGAGCAGCCGCCTGAAGTCGGCTGTCATGTTGCTGGGGCGGACCGGCAGAAACTGACCAATGTCCTCAACCGTGTTGTGGAATTGGGTGATCAGTTTCCCCACGCGCCCATACTGCTGAATTGACACGATAGTGAGTCAGGTTGTGTGAGAGTAAGGCGGCGCACTATAAAATCTTTCGGACGGTATGGCCAGCCTCTACCCCCGCCTTTTGCCAAAGGATCAGCCCGGGTGATGCATGTTCAGTCGTTCACCGGCGAGGAATGCCAGCTTGCGGCGATAAATCGACATCGGATGGCTCTTCACCGGGTAGGTGATGCCGGCGAGCATACCTTTCCAGAACCAGAGTGCCTGGTCGGTGAGCGGCGGGTTGACCAGCAGGCGCGTGTCCTGGAAGCGGCCGTCAACAATGTCGGTCAGGTAACGCTGGTCGCCGTGGTGGCGATAGTCCTTGAGCACGTCAACGTAGCGCGCCGCGGCACTGACCCAGTCTGACAGGAACGGCACCGGGCGTAGCAGGTTAGAGAGCCCCACCAGCACGTAGTAAATCAACGGGCTGATGAGGCCAGGGGGTACCCGCGGCACTATGTCTGCCGAGTTGACAATCCGGTAGACGGGGGTCTTCAGGTGAAAGAAAAAGTCATAATTGGCAACCCGGGGCGCGCCGAAGGTGTAGCAGGCACCACGCCGGTCGGGTGCAATCAGGGCAGTGGCCAGCAGTGCGAGAGCGCCACCCAGCGAATGCCCGGTGAAAAAAACCGTTACCGGCTTCTGGTCAGGGTGGTTGGCATCTTCCAGGGCAATGCGATTGCGGATCTGTTCACTGACGCGCTTGATGGACCGGTAGAAGCCGGAGTGCACCTTGGCGCCGACAATTTCCGGTATCTCCCTCGGCTTTGCATCCGCGTTGGTGAGCCAGTCACCGACTTTCTTTTCTGAACCACGGAATGCGACAACCAGGAAAGGCTCCTCGTCCGGCGCAGCGCGACGGCAGATAAAACCCTGTACGTCTGCGCTGTCGAACGTTTCAAGCAGGACAAATCCGTTTGCTGCCAGCAGCGAAGCGAGGAATTCTTCTCCCTGTCCACCGGAAGTGGCATCCTGCCATAGCCCGGTGACAAACGCCTGCGCCTCCTCGTGTGTGAACTCGCCCTCGTGTGCCAGCAGCGACGCAATCGCCTGGTCGTGTGCCGGCGGGCGCTCGAACTCGTAGTAGGCGAGGTCCGCCATTTCTGCCATCAGCCAGGCCGCGCGATCGCTGTACCCCAGGCGCGACAGGGGCAGGGAGACAAGTTCCGTGTGCTGGAAGTAACCGGTGGGTGGTGACAGCGTGGTAATCCGGGACCGGAAACTGCGCCGGCCCAGTTCCCCGAGTACAACCGTTACCAGTGCGGCGGCGGCCGCCAGCCAGGGGTGGCTGGTGATTAACATTTCCATATGACACCTCACCTTGATCCGTGGTGGAGGTCAATCGTATACGCTAACAGGCAAAAAAGGGAAAGACCGTGCGACGGATAACGCTGAAAGAACTGGACAGGTCCCGCTCCGCCCAGGGGCTGCGCCTGCTGGGGTTTGATGGTGATCTTTATCTTGTTGAGCTCGAGATTGATGGCCACTGGTATCGCGTAACGGACGACCAGGGCGCGGCCCTGCAGTACCGGAGTCAACTCGCCGCCAAAAAACCCTTCAAGGGACTGGGCATCACCCGCGCGCTGCTTCGGCACAGGAGTGCCTATGATGAAATGGTTGGCCTTCCTGAAGGCGGCGAAAACCTCATGGAGATAGGTATTCAACTCCCGGACTACGACTACTCCTGACGGGGAGCATGCAGGGCCCCCGTTTGCTTGATTCGGGATTGCAGATTCGCCCGGGTGGCGTCACCATGACGACATGGCAAGCTGTCCAAAATGTGGTTATGTCAGGCGGGCGTCCGATCTCGCGCCAGCGTGGCAGTGCCCTGGCTGCGGTATTGCCTATCGGAAGTACGAGGCGTATCTCGAACGTCTGAAACAGGACCTGGCACCACGCACAACCCGCACGGGGCCGGCGCCTGTTACCAGCGATGGTTCCATTGTTGCGCTGATTGCCGCCAACCTGGTGACGCTGATTGTGGCTGGTGTCATGGGTTGGCAACTGGCAGGCCTGATGGTGGTCTACTGGATTCAGAGCGTCTGTATCGGCGTGAGCTATTTTTACAGGATGCTCGCGCTCGAGCGTTTCTCCACCGAAGACTTCCTCATCAATGACCGCAAGGTCGAACCCACCCGTCAGACCCAGCGCCAGGTTGCGATTTTTTTTGGGCTGCACTATGGCACCTTCCACCTCGTCTATGCCGGTTTCCTGCTGGGCGGGGAATTTGGTGAACTGGTCTTTGGCTGGGACCTGTTGCTGTGTGCTGCGGTCTTTGCGCTGAACCACATGTATTCCTACCGCTACAACCGCGACCTGGACAGGGCGGGTACGCCCAACATCGGGAGCATGATGGGTACGCCTTATGTCCGTATAGTGCCAATGCACCTGACCATCATTTTTGGAGCTTTGCTTGGGGGTGCCGGCCTGCTGCTTTTTGGGGTGCTGAAAACGGTGGCTGATGTGGTGATGCACAGGATTGAGCACCAGCGGCTTGGGACTCGCCAGTAAGGGGGAAGGCCCGTTTGGCCAGTGCAGGCTGGCAGTTGATTGGCCGCCGCGATGGCTTAGTCTGCGGTTGCCAGCCAGGCGGACAAGGGCCGCGTGAGTGGATCGGCAGTTTGATAGTGTTGGTAGTTGATGACGAGGATCTTGCCTTCTCCCTTGCGTGGTACAAGATTGGAGTAGCCCTCAAACGCGGTGATCCTGCGGCTTTGGTCGTACTGCAGCACCATCTTCGGGACCAGCAATGACACAAACCAGTTGGCGGGTGTAATGTTGATCACAAGACCCTCGGCTGTGGGTGTTGCCCTGAGATTCATGGCAAGGGTACGCTCCACCCCAACAATGGCAAAGCGCAGACGGCGCTCGCCCTGATCCAGAAGTGATGTCCAGTTGTCCTTGATCCAGGCGTCGAAGCCGGCATCCAGTACCAGGTCCGGGTCGCCGGTCAGCAGGTAACTGTTTTCCTCATTGTCCTTCTGACTTGTGATGCGAATGCCGTCAACAACGGACCTGGCTTGTGCACTGATATTGCGACTGAAATCCGCCTGCTGGATATCGGGGTGCTGGGGCAGGGCGGGAAAAGTCATTGCCTTGAAAGCGAGCGGGGATCTATCCGGTGTGTAGTAGTCAATTCGATGTGAACCATCACCCGGCCACTGGTGGTGTTCAATGTAGCGCAGGTTGCCTGTCTGGATGTCCCGGGCAAAACCAATGGCGTGCTCAACAGCGGCAGATGCAGAGCTGGCGGCGGCCAGTGCCAGGCAGAGCAGGAGTTGCTGGCTTGTTTTGATCGCGTGTTTCATAACCCGGTCTACGCTGCAAACCCCTCGGTGGATGCGCAGGCGGATATCGCGCTGGCTCGTGATTGTGTTGCACCACCCTGGCCGCCGCGCCTGCTCACTTGGCCGCTAATGGCATTCTGATTTGTGGTAACTTATCCGCCAATATAAACCAGTTGGAGCAGGATTCATGCAGTTGGCACTCAGCCCTGAAGACAAGGCGTTCCAGGACGAGGTGAGGACGTTTCTGGCGGAAGCGCTTGACCCGGCACTGAGCTACAAGGTCAGGATGGGGTATCCCGTGGACAAGTCGGAACAGGACGCCTGGACCCGCACGTTGAACAAGCAGGGCTGGGCGGCGCCCAACTGGCCCGAGGAAGTGGGCGGCACTGGCTGGTCCATGGTCAGGAAACACCTGTTTGATATCGAAATGAAAACCGCGCACGCACCCGAACTTCAGGGGTTTGGTTTCTCTATGGTAGGGCCGGCAATCATTCGCTACGGGACCGAGGCGCAGAAGCAGCACTACCTCCCCAAAATTTTGAATGCAGAAATCTCCTGGTGCCAGGGTTACTCTGAACCCTCATCAGGTTCTGACCTGGCGTCGCTTCGAACCCGCGCTGACAGTGATGGTGATGACTACCTGGTGAATGGTTCCAAGATCTGGACCAGTGCGGCAGAGGTGGCCGACCATATTTTTGCCCTGGTGCGAACTGACCAGGATGCCAAGCCGCAGTTGGGCATCAGTTTCCTGCTGATTGATATGCGCACGCCGGGCGTGACGGTTGAACCCCTGATTGCCTTTAATGGCAAGCGACTCTGGAACCAGGTCTTTTTTGAGAACGTCCGTGTGCCCAAGTCCAATCGGCTGGGTGAAGAAAATCGTGGCTGGACCGTTGCCAAGAACCTGCTTGGCAACGAGCGCATGCTGGTTTCCCGGGTGGCAGAGAATCGCCGCCTGCTCGGCAAAATTATCGACATTACCCGGGCGGAAGCGGCGCGGGATATCGAGCTGGGCGACGAGATCCGCCTCAGGATGGCAGAACTGGAGATCCGTCTGGCAGCCCTGGATGCGACCGCGCTCCGGTTGCTCAGCCGGTTTGACCAGGGTGGGGCCATTGGCGCTGAACCTTCCATGCTGAAGCTCAAGGGTAGCCAGTTGGTGCAGGACATGGATGTGCTCATGTACGAGGCAATCGGCTATTATGGACTGCCCCTTGATTCAACCCTGCAGGGCCCAGGTGCCACCCCGGTTGGCCCGGATTATTGTGACATGATTGCAAGTGGCATGTTCCATCACCGCGGTTACACCATTGCGGGTGGTTCCAGCGAGATTCAGCACAACATTATAGCCCAGCAGGTGCTTGGCCTCTGACAGGCCATTGCTGGCGCGAGGGCTGGTAGGCTGCCCCGACCGCTCAGGGCGTGATGAAACCCCGTGAAAAATCGGTGACCGGGAATCGCCTGAAATCGCGAACCCCGGGATCCTGCACGTAGATCCAGGCATTTTCATGCGTCGGGATGATAGGCACCTCGTCAAACAGGATCTGCTGCAGTTGGGCAAAAGCCTGCATGCGAACCGACTGGTCCGCTGTGCTGTGGGTCACCTGCATCAACCGGTCGTATTCGGCATCTGCAAAGCCGCCATCATTGTAGGGGCTGTTTGAGGAAAAAATCCCGGCAAAAAACACCGGGTCCATCAGCGCCCCTCCACAAAAGCCGGCCCGGGCAATGTCAAAATCACCGGATCGCATTTTGGCAATGGACTGTTTGAATGTCTGCTTGTCGACGCGAATGTCCAGGCCCAGCGCCATCTTCAGCTGCGACTGGATAAACTCGGCTTCAATCTGCCGGGTTTCGTTGGCCAGCAGGATAAGTGGTGGCAGTTCAGCAACGCCCATTTCAGCCCGCGCCTCAGCGAGCAGCGCTCGTGCAGCGGGTATGTCAAACGGGATTTCTGGCGCTGGATGTTCTGTCTGGAACGCGCTGCTGACGCCCTTGATACGCCGCGTGAAGACGCTGTCGATTTTTTCAGTACCCGGCAGGCCCACGATGTTGTTTACGTACCTGTCACGGTCAAACGCCAGGCGAATGGCCTCGCGCAGTTTTTTGTTTTTTGTGGGTCTTTCCTGGTCCATGTTCAGAATGAGCCAGGCCAGGCAATTGGTAGGCGCTTTCTGGATGCGGAAGCCGGCGGCCGAGGCATCTTTCAGCACATTTTCATCCAGTCGCAGGGCAGCCAGTTCACCGCTCTTGTAAAGGTTGAAGAGTGAACGGGTGTCCGCCGTGATGTAGCCGATATCAATGCCGTCCAGTTTGATCTCGCGACTGTTCCAGTAGTCGGGATTGCGGTTAAGCACCATGGATGCGTTGTGAACCCAGCGGGCAAGCACAAATGGGCCGTTGTAGAGCAGGTGTTCCGCATTGGCACCAAACCGGCCATCCAGTGATGTCACAAAATCCTGGCGCAGGGGCATGTAGGGTGTGCCGGTGAGCACCCAGAGGGCATAGGGTGCGGGCAGGGCAAGATCCACCACCAGCCGGCGTGGCGTTTCAGCGCGAACACCCAGGGTGTCCGGCGCCATCTCGCCTTTCAGAATCGCCTCGGCGTTGCGGATGATATAAGCGAAAAATGTTGAGCCAGCGGCCGCGGTTGCAGGATCAACCAGGCGGCGAAATGCGTAGACAAAATCGTCAGCCGTCACCGCAACACCATCACTCCAGCGCGCATCTGCACGCAGGTGAAAAGTCAGTCGCGTGGGTTCAACATCCCAGCGTTCCGCGACGCCGGGCAGGATTTCCCCGCGTGGTCCTACAGTCACCAGCCCCTCGTTGGTCAGGTTCAGGATAAAACTGCTGGTGGTATCCGACGACAGGGAGGTGTCGAGACTTGGTGGCTCACTGGTGAGGCTGAGGGTAACCCGGTTCTTGACCCGGTCGACACCGGCGGCAATGGCCGTGGCTGAAAACGCAAGCAACAAACAGAACAAAAACGCAAATCTCATCAAACACCGGTTCATTTGGGCCTGAAGCAACAGTAGCAGGTACCGGGGTGTTCTGGAACGAAGAATTGGCCGGGCCTCGCCAGAACCGCTATATTGCGGCTAATGCTCTCTCAGACGGAACGCCGGTGCGAAACGTTTCTATCCTTATTGCCCTGTTGATGGTGTTTATCCTTGGCCTCTGGGGACAGTTCGAACTGCACCCTGAAAGACTGCGCCATGACACCGCGTCGGTGCTTTATGAGGTCATCATGCTGTTTGTGCTGGAGGGAGACTGGACCCGGGGCCACGAACTGCCCTGGCAACTGGAAATTGCCCGGTTTCTTGCGCCGCTGGTTTCCATTGGCGGTGTGTTGATTGTGCTTACCCAGGGCGCCTGGGTAAGGCTCAGCAACTTTACGATTCGTTTCTGGGACGACCACGTGATTGTTGTTGGACTGGGCGAGAAGGGTTACGAATTTGCGCGTTCCTGCACCGCGCACCACCGGGTTGTGGTGATCGAGCGCGAGGAAGATCACCTGCTGGTGGAACGTGCGCGTACGCGGGGCATTCGGGTTGTCATTGGTGATGCGCTGGACCAGCGTACCATGCGGCAGGCCAACGTACTGAAGGCGCGGCACCTGGTCACCTTCTGCGGTAACGATGGTGATAGCGTGGAGATTGCGCTGCGTACCCGTCGCTACCTGCAGCAGCACGCCACTGATCGTGAGCTTCGCATTCACCTGCACGTGGGTGCGACACGGGTTTCATCCCGCCTTGAGAACTATGCAAAGTTTTATGACGAGAACAAGGTTGCCACGGTAGATTTCTTCAGCGTCAATGACCTGACGGCACGCATCCTGCTGAAAAAATATCCACCGGACGTCTATGCGGATGCCTTTGGCCAGGCGCAGGTGCATATTGCAATTTACAACTTTGGTAGCCTGGCAGAGCAGATCCTGACGGAAACCGTGCGCATCTGTCACCTGCTGGCTGGCCACAAGGTCCGGTTTTCGATATTTGATCCGAAGGCGGAAGAAAAAGTGGCCATGCTGCTGAGCCTGCACCCGGCCCTCGAAACCCTGTGTGAAATTCAACGGGTTTCGCTGAGCGCGCTCTTGCCGCTGCAACTGGAGCACGTTGATCCCGAACTGCTCAGATCTGTTACCCAGCATGTTGTCTGCCTGGACAGTGACGACCAGAACCTGGAGTTTGCCCTGATGTTGCGCGAGATCCTGCTGCGCATGCAGGGTTGTAACTCACCCATCAATGTGCGGATGCAGCGCGCCAGCGGCCTTGCCAACCTGCTTGAGTCAGCCGACGATGAACCCGAGATACCGGATGGCATTTATCCTTTTGGGATGCTGAACGAGGTGCTGTTTTACGACAATGTGCTCTCTGACCGGTTGGACGAACTGGCCCGCGCCATGCACGAGGACTACCTTGCCAGAAGGAAACTCGTTGACACTGACCACAGGCTTTATCGTGCACTTAACACATGGAATGACCTGCCTGAACCCGAGCGGAAAAGTAATCGCCTGCAGGCTGACCATCTGGCAGCAAAACTGCGCGCTGTCCGGTGCCTGGCGGAAAAGGGACCACCCAACCAGTTTGAGTTCACGGCCGTGGAAGCAGAGGCACTGGCCCGAATGGAACACAATCGCTGGCGTTCCAACAAGATATATGAGGGGTGGCGACAGGGTGACCAGCGGATTGAAGGTGCCAAGATTAACCCTTATGCCGTGGCATGGGATGCGCTTGACCCGGTGGAAAAGGCGCAGCAGATTGAAGCGATTCATCGCTTGCCCGGACTGCTGCAGGATCAGCTTGGCTGGCGCATACGCCGGGAACTTTATGTAGGCGTGACCGGCCACCGGCCGAATCGGGCTGACCTCGGGAACGGCGGGACAGTGGCTGACATCGAGAAGGTGCTGGCCGACATTGCACGGGATTATCCCGACCGGCACATTGTGGTGGTATCAGCGCTGGCAGAAGGTGCTGATCGAGTAGTGGCGCGTATTGCCATGGACAAATACCGGATGGGCCTGCATGTGGCCTTGCCATTGCCTTTTGAGCTTTACCAGACGGATTTCGAGAGTCGCGAGTCGCTGCAGGAATTCAAGACACTGGTCGGCCGGGCAGAACTCTATTTTGAATTGCCCATGCGGTTCGGGACCATCGAGACGCTGGCCTCCAACGTGGACGGCACCTCGAATCCGGCGCGGGACCGGCAGTATGCGCTGGCGGGGGCCTATGTTGTGCAGACCTGTAATGAACTGGTGGCAATCTATGATGGGGCCCCCTCAGCGGGGGTTGGCGGCACGGCGGAGGTTGTCCGCTGGCGTAATGACCAGGCTGTGCCACCAGACTTCCAGTTTGCGGCTGCCAACTTCCTGCGGCCAATACTGAAGCCGCCGATTGTCATTGCACCCTCTCCGCCTGCTCCTTCGTCTTGACAGGTATTGCCCCGGCGGGCGGTCAGTGTACTGGGCGCGTCCAGTGTTGGTGTTTACCGGGAGTCATCCGATGATATTGCTGCGGGTCTGGACCCCATTTGCTGGTACTACACGCGCTGACAGGTGAGGTGATCGCTGATGCGCCCCTCCCTTGTAAGTCACCTTTCAGTGAACCCCATATTCCCTCGGTAAAGTCGCTGGTCAATCGCTCTCCCTCCCATGTCCTGTTTGTTGGCAACAGCTACCTCTTCTACAAGGATAGCGATCACAATCATCTGCTCAGGACGACAAGGACCCTCGGCTGCGCTCGGGACGATATTCTGTCGTCTCGACCAGAGGCCCAAAGGGCCGGCGTGGAGAGACCTCTGATTGGATGCCGTGACCCGGTGCGGTCATTCAGTAAAACGAGGTCCCTTGGCTACGCTCGGGATGACAAGGTCCCTCGGTTGCGCTCGGGACGATATTCTGTCGTCTCGACCAGAGGCCCAAAGGGCCGGCGTGGAGAGACCTCTGATTGGATGCCGTGACCCGGTACGGTCATTCAATAAAACGAGGTCCCTCGGCTACGCTCGGGACGACAAGGTCCCTCGGTTGCGCTCGGGACGATATTCTGTCGTCTCGACCAGAGGCCCAAAGGGCCGGCGTGGAGAGACCTCTGATTGGATGCCGTGACCCGGTACGGTCATTCAATAAAACGAGGTCCCTCGGCTACGCTCGGGACGACAAGATCCCTCGGCTACGCTCGGGACGATATTCTGTCGTCTCGACCAGAGGCCCAAAGGGCCGGCGTGGAGAGACCTCTGATTGGATGCCGTGACCCGGTGCGGTCATTCAGTAAAACGAGGTCCGTTGGCTACGCTCGGGACGACGTGCTTTGATTGTTTGGCGGAGAGGGAGGGATTGTTCAGCCGCCATCCATGGCGGCTGCCCCTGCGGGCGTCCTCGCTTTGCTCAGACGACCTCATTTGCAGTCCTGCAAATGAGTCGAACCCGCGAGGCTTCTCATCGCCATCGCCAGTCCGCCAAACAAAAAAGGGACCCGTCGGGCCCCTTGATTGTTTGGCGGAGAGGGAGGGATTCGAACCCTCGGAACACTTGCGTGTTCACCTGATTTCGAATCAGGCACATTCGGCCACTCTGTCACCTCTCCGTGGTCGGCCCGCGATTATATCACTCCACCGGGACTGCGCTATTATCCCCGGGTGTTGATGTGGCGAGGGACCACTTGATGCATATTCAATCCATTGGCCAGGTTGGCCTGGCAGCGCCGGACCTGGATGCTTCGACGAATTTCTATAGCAACATACTGGGTGCACGGCTGGTGGCGCGCTTCGATCCGCCCGGGCTGGTTTTCCTGGCGGTGGGTGATGTTCGCCTGCTGCTGGAGCGGAATGCTGCGCCGGCCACTGTCTATTATCGGGTCAACAACCTTGAAGCGGTGTGCGCGGAACTGGCGAGCCAGGGTGTGGCTGCAGAACAGGCGCCGCACATGATCTACAAGGATGAGAAGGGCCTGTTTGGACCCGCCGGGCAGGCTGAGTGGATGGCGTTCATTCGCGACCCCGGAAACAACCTTGTGGGCCTGATGGAACGGCGTCCTTCGCCATAGGGCAGAGGCCGTTCGATTACGTCATAACCGTCCGTCTTTGGGTGAGTTTCGGGCCTGAACGTCAGGCGACAAGCAAAAATGGCGCAGATGAGATGGTTGTGCCATTGGCAACAATCTCAACCTGGTGGGCGCCCGGGTAAAGCGTGCGGGTTGTCATGGGGCGTAGCGGCAACCGTTTGGTGAATGCGAGCGGCTCATCTTTTGTGAGTTGGATGTCTTTCACCTTGAACACCTTGGGCGAAAGCTGACCGTTGGCCTTGCGGAAATACACCTTCATGGTGATGAGCAGCGCCTGTGATCGCAGGGAGGTCATGGCGACTGAAACCGTCAGGGCCTCACCGACCTTAACCTCTGGCGAAACCTCAAGGCTTTCAAGCCGGATCCGGGGTTTTTTCGGGTAGCCGAGCAGCGCCAGTGCGTCCACGTTATCTTCTCGGATGAGCGTACGCAGGGCGTGGCGCGTCATCCACGCAAGCTCGTCGGGTGTCTGGCGTCCTGCCTGGTGCCAGCGGCGCAGTTGCCTGATCACCAGGGTGGGGTCGGATTTTGCAATGTCATTCAGGTGGTTGGCCACCGAGCGGGTGACGTAACGTGTTGAATCTGCATGGAGCATGTCCAGCACCTCAAGTACCGGCTCCCGGGGCAGGTTGACGCGCATGCACCAGGGCAGCAGCGGCCGGGTGCCTTCTGTTGCCAGCCGCCGCACGTGGTAATTCTCATGCGCGGCACATTCCCGGATGAAGTCCAGGGTTTCGTCAGGGAAGCTGGCGAGGAAAGGCCGGATGGCATTTTCAGCGGAAAAACGTTGGGTTGATTCCTGCAGGAACGCCAGCGAGCGTTTGAGGTGCTGCCGGGTGCAGCCGTGGCGCGCGGCAAATTCGCCGGGAACAACCCAGATAAATTCACCAAAGTCGTCATCAAGCAGGTCGGGATCCAGCGGTGGCGGCAGGGCCTGCGCCAGAATCCCGAGGGCATGGCTGTATTGCGATGGCAGGTGCCGGGTTACCACAGTCACCAGGTGATCAATGCGCGCTTTCAGTTCCAGTTGGGGGAAAGCTTCCAGCGACTCGCGCATGAACGCCGCACGTCGCAGCGGCGGGTGCGCCTGCTTCAGGGCATCTGCCAGCCTGCCCACACTCTGTTCGTTGAACAGGTGATCCTTCAGCGAGAAGCCTGTTTCGGCCTTGATGCTCACCTCAGGCTGTTCAGGCGTCGTCGCTGCTGACGAACTTCATGGAAATGGAGTTAACGCAGTGTCTCGTGTTCTTGGCGGTAAGGCCCTCACCCAGAAAGACGTGTCCCAGGTGACCATCACAGTTGGCGCAGAGAATCTCCGTACGCATTCCGTCCGGGTCGGGCTCACGTTTTACGGCACCCTCAATCTCATCATCGAAGGCCGGCCAGCCGCAGTGGGCCTGGAACTTGTCCTCGGAGCGGTAGAGTGGGGCGTCACACTGGCGGCAGACGTAAAGCCCACCTTCAAAAAAATTATCGTATTCACCGGTAAAGGGCATTTCAGTTCCCTTGTTGATGATGACCCGGCGCTCGGTCTCGGTGAGTGGGTTCAGTTTCGGCATGTTGGCGTCTCAGGGATTACAAGGGGCGTATGATCTCACATTGTCGAGGGTGCTTGAATCTTTGCTGGCGACGGGCTTGATATTGCCCTGGCTGACCCCCAAGTCATGCGCACCTCAATCACTGAACCCAAGGAAGCGGACATGTCGCTCTACAATGTTGCAGTACCCACCTTCAAAAGAACCCTGACCAGCCTGACCAACATTCTTGGCAAGGCAGAAGCGCATGCAGAGGCCAATGGCATAGACCCGGACGTGCTGGTTAACGCCCGTCTTGCACCGGACATGTTTCCGCTGAAACGTCAGATCCAGATAGCGTCAGATTCAGCACGTCGTGGTGCAGGCCAGCTCGCCGGGGTTGAAGTGCCCGCTATTGCCGACACCGAAGAGACGTTCGAGGCGCTCAAGGCGCGCATCGCTACAACCATTACCTTCCTGGACGGGCTCAAGCCGGAGCAGTTTGAAGGTGCCTAAACCAGGACCATCGAACTTCCCCTGCAGAGCGGTACCCTGAAGCTGGACGGCGTGAGTTTCCTGATGGGTTTTGCCCTGGCCAATTTTTCGTTCCACGTGGTGACGGCCTACAACATCCTGCGTCATAACGGGGTCAAGCTGGGCAAGATGGACTATCTCGGTGGGGCCTGAGCCGGGCTGAATCCGGCAAAAGATCGGGACAAAAAAAGGGCGACTCCAAGTCGCCCTTTTTTTGGGTTTGAATCCCGGGAAGGTGGTGCTAACCGGCGCGGCGGCGAATGGCACCCATGCCAAGCAGACCAAGGCCAAACAGGGCCAAGGGTGCTGGTGCCGGTACCGAGGTCCATTCCAGCTTGCTGACATAAAACTCGCAGTCCTGACTGCTGGTATTCTCACCTGTACAGGTTGCACCCGTGTGACCAATGGTGAAGCCGGTTGTCGGGTTAATGCCGAGTGAGCCAAGATCATAGGACGAATCCTGCAGGACCCCGCCATTAAGCAGTTGCCTGGCAACACCGTTAATGAGGACTGAGTCGCCGAGCAGTGACTTGTCGCCATCATGATTGTTGTTCAGGAATATGTTGCCCAGGTTCACAGACTGGGCGAACACGAAAAACAGCGCCTCACTGCCCCCGGCATCCGTGGTGACGTTATCATCATTGGAGGGGGTACATTGAAATGCAGCTGTCAGGTCGTTACATGCACCCAGGCCGGCATTGCCGGAATCGAGGTAAGGGTGAATGAAGTTAGGGTAACTGCCTTCGATGGCATAGACCGTCAGGAAGGTGGCACCCGTACCACCGGAAGCGGCAGCGATGCCACCACCGGCGTTGATGGTCAGGCCCGATAGCGCATAGCCTCTCTCGGCTGCATTTGCCAGCGCCTTGAAGTCCACCACACCCGCTTGCGCAACCGATGCCAGCGTTGCGAGCGTGCCAAACAGAACTGCTTTTAGAAATTTCATACCAGAATCTCCCTGGATGTCCTTCGGATTTTTGTTGCTGCATTCTAATCAGCAAAATGTGGGCCAAAATCTGGATGAAGCGGAAATAGCAATATAAAACAATAGGTTGTAAGAATCGCGTGAACAGCGGAGATCAGCAGGCATGTTTATTTGTAAATTTTTCCGACATCAAACATCGACAAAACCGAGGTTTCCGGTAGTCTGACGATTTCGCTTGCGACGGCGGGACCAGCCTGCCGCTGGCTAAAGGCTGTCACGGTCGGGGAAGATGCTGTCGGCAAAATCGCGCATGAACGCCAGGTGTGGCTGTTCGCCAGGCGCCGCCAGCGGCGTCATGGGGTGGGGTACCACCATGGAAATGCGGGGGTTTGCGCGCCGGATTGCGGCGAGTTGCGCATGGATTTCTGTACTGCTGCCGTGCAGGCAGAAGTCCGCAAGCGTCTGGTCAGGCAGGAAATGTACCAGTTTGCCCGCTGCCACCAGGTCCGGCGTGTGGTGAAAGTCCTGCCAGATCTGCGTCTTCAGTTCCTCAATGTCGGGCCCGTCCCAACTCGCGCCAATGCGATCAAAAAGGTAGGGCGCATACTCATAGTAACCGGCTGCGATAGCGCGCCCAACGGTATTGACGATGGCCTCGTCATCACTCAAGACGGTATGGAACACGGCACCAAAACGCAGTGTCGCCGGATCCCGGCCGGCACTTTCGGCGCCGCTTAATGCCTGATCGATCGCGGCTTTGATGTTGGTCTGGTGCGTGCCTACCCTGATGATAACGCCGTCGGCCAGGGCGCCGGCCAGTGCCAGGGTGCGGGGGCCGCCCGCTGCAATCCAGATGGGCGCGCCGGCCGCATGGCGAAGTCGTGAGCCTGTACCCTGGAAATCCAGTTTGTCACCGGCCAGCAGTCCCTTGACGGTCCTTGTTGCCGCCTCGAGTTCAGCGACCCTGGCGGGACCCAGGCCAAGGGTTCGCACGGCTGTGTCCCCAACACCAAGCGCGAGTTCCGCCCGGCCACCTGAGAGCCTGGCCAGGGTCGCAATTGAGCCGGCTATCACAGCGGGGTGACGGGTCACCGGGTTTTCGATCATTGGGCCAAGATGGATTCGGCTGGTCTGGGTTGCAGCCAGGGCCAGCAGGACATAAGGGTCCTGTACCAACAGGGGCGAAGAGGGGATCCAGGCAATATCGTAGCCCAACATCTCACCTTCCCGGACGCTGGTCGCAAACTGCTCGGCGGAGCGCATATCAAAACGGTTGAAACCAAAACTGACAGGCATGGCTGTTCCCCGGTTGGTGCCTGGTCAGAGCATACGCAGGTGGTGGTTTGCTGGCTACTGGTGCGCCGCACGCAAATCCATTAACGTTCGCCGGGAGGGAGGTTCAAATGGCAAGACTCATACTGATTGTCCTGGTGCTGCTTGCGGGCCAGTGCGCCCGGGCGAATGACACGGGGCGCGCTCTGCTGGTGCCGGGGGACCTGGAGGCATTTGCGGACGGCGTCATCACCACGGTGATGCAGAAAGAACATGTTGCCGGTGCGGTTGTGGGCGTCATGGCAGAGGGGGAGGTGATATTGCTGAAAGGTTACGGTTTCCGCGATGTCGACCAGCAACTGCCAGTGGATCCGATGACCACGCTGTTTCGTCCTGGTTCGGTGACCAAGCTGTTCACCTGGGTTGCCCTGATGCAGCTTCGTGATCAGGGCAAGGTGGATTTTGACACGGACATCAATGAATACCTGACCGATGTGGCGGTCCCGGCTACCTTCGCCCAGCCCATCACGATCAAACACCTGATGACACACACGCCCGGGTTCGAAGACCATGTGCTGGGCCTGTTCTCGCGAGAGGCGTCGAGTCTGCGGCCACTGCGAGAGTTATTGCAGGAAGAGATGCCGGCGCGCGTGCGGCCGCCCGGTCAGCTGGCGTCCTATTCCAACCACGGGGTGGCCCTGGCGGGCCTCATTGTTGAGGAGGTCAGTGGGGAACCCTGGGCAAGCTACGTGGAGCGGCACATCCTGGAACCGCTTGGCATGGACCACACCACCATGCGCCAACCCCTGCCGGAAAACATTGCGACTGACATGTCCAAAGGATACGAGTGGGTCGCTGGCCGGTATGTTGAGCAAGACTTCGAATTTGTGCCCGCCGCCCCGGCCGGCAGTGCCAGTGCCAGCGGCGCTGACATGATGGCGCTGCTGAGTGCATTTTTGAATAACGGTGGTGCCATCCTGAGCCCGGCGAGCAATGCCGAAATGCAGTCAGTGCTGTTTCGCGCGGTGCCCGATACCACGGGCATCATGCATGGTTTCTACGAAACCAGCAGCCACGGGCAACTGCTGCTGGGGCATGGCGGCGATACGCTCTGGTTCCATTCTGAACTGAAGCTGATGCCCGAGGTGGGTGTGGGCTGGTTTATCTCAACCAACAGTGCCGCGGGTGGTTACCTCCGAGGGGCTTTTGAACGCGGGTTCCTGGATCGATACTTTGGCAAGGCACCGGCTCCGGAGCACTCATTCGAGCGGACTGATCCTGCCGTGCTGGTGGGTTACTACGGTTCGCTGCGGCATTCCCACCACGACTTTACGAAACTCATCAAACTGCTGGGTGCCATGCAGGTTTCGGTGAGCCCAACAGGTGAGCTGATGCTGGCAGGTGGTGGCCAGGTCAATTACCTCACGGAGATTGCGCCACTGACCTTTGCAGTGTCCGACTCGGATTCACGCATCACGTTCGAAACGAATGAGAAGGGTATTGCCTCTCACCTGTACTTCAGTTCATCACCGGTGGTGGCTTTTGAGCGACTCGAGGGTGTTGACTCTCCGGCGTTACACCAGTTGCTGATCAATCTCAGCCTGCTCGTGTTGTTGTGGGTGAGCATTGGCTGGACGATTCAGCGTTTCAACCGGCGCTATGTGCTGCCGGCAAGCGTGGCACGATTTCGCCTGCTGGCCTGGTGGATGGCACTGTCTGTCCTGGTGTTTTTTGCGGTGGGACTTTCAGTGACGGCAGGCGCGAATGACATCGTTTTTGGTATATCGGCCCCGCTCCAGGCGGCCCTGTTGATCCCCTACATCACCAGCGCCCTGGCTTTTGCCTGTGTGGTTTTTGCGCCGTCTGTGCTGCGTGATGTCGCGGTAACACGGACCGCCAAACTGGGTTACCTGGTGGTTGTGATGGCAGGTATTGCAGTGGTCTGGTTGATGACCTACTGGCAGATTCTCTGATATGGCCAACTGAGGTGGGCCAGTACCGCACCCTCGGCGTCCTGATGCTGGCCCAGTGTTTTGCCCAGACGGCTGCACCGGTGGTGGTGTTACTGGGTGGCATTGTGGGCGCGCTGCTTGCGCCGGCCAGCAGCCTCGCCACCTTGCCGGTGGCCCTGATGATTGTGGGTACAGCCGCGACGACCGTACCTGCCGCCCTGCTGATGGGCAGGATTGGCCGCAAGGCCGGGTTCCTGTTGGGAGCGGGTGCGGCCTGTGGCAGTGGCCTGCTGGCGGCACACGCCATCCATGTTGAGAGTTTCCTGCTGTTCTGCCTCGCCACCTTTGTTGTGGGTGCCAACAATGCTTTTGTCCAGCAGTACCGTTTTGCCGTGGCGGAATCGGTGCCATCTGCCCGGGTTGCGCCGGCCCTGTCGTTCCTGATGCTGGCGGGTGTGGTTGCGGCCGTGCTGGGGCCTGAAACCGCTAGCAGGCTGTCGGATGCCATCCCCTGGGGCACCTATTCGGGGTCTTTTGTTGGCATGAGCGGTTTGATGGCCTGTGCGGTGATTGCCCTGTTGTTTTATACCAACCAGGTGCCGGAAGCCCTGCCCGAACCCGCTGCCGGGGCACCGGACCCGTCAGCCCGGCCGCTCCGCCAGATTGCCCGTCAACCGATGTTTGTCATGGCCGTGGGTGCCGCCGTGGTGGGTTATGGGGTCATGAGTCTCGTGATGACCGCAACACCCGTCAGCATGCACGCGCACGACGGGTTTTCCCTGGACGACACCGCCTGGGTAATCCAGAGTCACATCATGGCGATGTACCTGCCGTCGCTGTTCAGTGGTTTCCTGATAGCCCGCTTCGGTGCCATGCGAATTATTGGTGTCGGCGTCGGACTGGTGTTTCTCTGTCTGCTGATTGCCTTTATTGATCACCAGTTAATGCATTACTGGTGGGCACTGGTGCTGCTGGGGGTCGGCTGGAACTTCCTTTTTGTCGGCGGCACCACACTCCTGACACAGACCTACCTGCCTGCCGAGCGATTCAAGGTGCAGGCACTGAACGATTTCATGGTGTTTACCCTCCAGGCGCTGGCGGCACTGGGGAGTGGCGTTATCCTGAATCTGTTTGGGTGGTACTGGTTGCTTGGCCTGGGGCTTCCCTGGTTGCTGCTGCTGTTGCCAGTGATCCATATTGCATCCCGGCAGCAATCTGCCGTGCAGGAAAACTGAAATGAGGTTAAGTCCCAAAGAACTGTTTGCTTTTGGTTTCCTGTCGGTACCGCTGTCGATGGGCGGTTTGCCACTGGGGCTTTACCTGACGCCCTACTATGCCAGTGAGCTTGGCATCAGCCTGACTGTCATTGGTTTTGTCCTGATGTTCACGCGGATCACCGACGTGATTACTGACCCCTTGATTGGTACCCTGTCCGACCGTACGCCGGCCCGCCTGGGGCGACGTGGGCTCTGGATTGCCCTGGGTTTGCCCGTGATGGCGGTGTCGATTGTTGCAGTGTTTGATCCTTTTATCGACGCCCCCGGTCCGGTGTACCTGTTCCTGGGTGTTGCGGCGCTGTACCTGGGCTGGACGCTGATAGGTATTCCCCTGTCAGCCTGGGTTGCCGAGATTTCCGAGGACTACCACGAGCGATCAAGAATCACCGGTGCCCGCACCTGGGGCGGGATTGTGGGATCATTGCTGGCCATTTGCCTGCCGCTGCTGCTGGCCTGGCTTGCAACCCTGGGATATGGCTCACTGGGACCCGAGCGTGACGGCAGCCTGCAACCCATGCTGCGAATTCTTGCCTGGTCAACGGTGGTGGTGCTGGCTGTGAGCGTACCCCTGTTGCTGTACCTGGTGCCGCAGCCGCGCTTCACCCATACAACGCGGGTTGACCTGGGGCGGGGGCTCAAGGTGATCCTGGCCAATAAGGCGTTTTTTCGTTTGCTCATGGCCAACGTGATGGCGGCTATTGCCTGGAACTCCATCAACACGCTGTTTATTTTTTTTGTGACCTTTTACCTGCTGGCAGATGCAACCCAGTGGCCGCTCATTGTGCTGACCTACCTGCTCGGTCAGTTTTTTGGTACGCCCATCATCATGGCGATTGCGCCCCGGTTCAACAAACACACGTTGCTGGCGACCTGCACGGCCATCTCGGTGGCGGTGTTCAGCCT
Organism: Pseudomonadota bacterium; assembly: GCA_047947185.1. GTDB lineage: Bacteria > Pseudomonadota > Gammaproteobacteria > Pseudomonadales > Azotimanducaceae > JANQJA01. Next base: position 1,700,003 of record CP170502.1, on the reverse strand, counting down.
GGTGCTGCTGTTTGAGCCGGGCGACTACTATCTTTATATGGCGCTCAACCTGGTCACAGGGCTGCTTGCGCCGGCCAACGCCATTCTGGCACCCTCCATGGCAGCGGATGTCATTGACCAGGACACGTTGGAAACGGGCGAGCAAAGGGGCGCTCTCTTTATGGCGCTCTGGGGTATGGCAGACAAGTTTGCCATTGCCGCGTCCGCGGCCATTGCATTGCCCCTGGTTGCCTTTTTTGGCTTTGATCCAACACTGGCCAGTGATGCGGCAGGGCTGAAAGCCCTGCATTACTCCTTTTGCGGTGTACCCGTTTTCTTTTTCATCATTTCCATCGCCTTCATCTGGTGGTACCCGCTGACGCGTGAAAAGCACAATGAACTGCGTGCAGCGCTGGAGCGGAAGGCACTGGTGGCAGAACAGGTTTAGGTCGCGTTATCCTGAACAGGTAATTCATAGGCTGGAACACAACAGGAGAACAGCAAGTGGCGGAACCAACAGATTTATTTGACATCATGTACAACTGCCGTGCCATGCGGCGACTGGATACCCGGGAAGTGCCGGAAGACCTGCTGATCAAGCTGATTGATGCAGCAAACCAGGCTCCATCGGGTTCCAACATGCAGAATGGTCGGTGGATTGTCGTACGTGATCCTGCAGTCAAGCAGCAGTTGGCTGACCTCAACCGGGTGGGTGTGGAAGCCTATATTGGTCCCCAGGCAGCCCGACCGGGCAGTCTGCCGCACCAGTCAGAAGACAAGCGCAAGCGTATGCTGAACTCCGTGTTGTGGCAGATGGAGCACATGCATGAAATCCCTGCACTGGTCATCGCCTGCCTTGAGTTCGGCCAGAAGGTTGACAGTGCCGCGGCCCAGCGAGGCGGTGGGTCAATCTGGCCGGGCGTACAGAACCTGTTGCTCGCGGCACGTGCCCTGGGTCTGGGTGCCGCGCCAACAACCCTGGCACTGGGAGACCAGGACAAGGTCCGTGCTGTATTGGGTATGCCTGACACCATGGCGGCGCTGGCCTTGATCCCTGTGGGCTACCCGCTGGGGAAATTTGGCCCGGTAACCCGCAAGCCGGTGTCAGAGATCATGCGGTTTGATCGCTGGTCCTGACCCGTGACCCTGCCTTTTGACCCGGCCGGCGAACCTTACGTCAGTCTCGCAACCTACCGGAAATCGGGGGCCGAGGTCCGCACGCCCGTGTGGATTGCGGCCTGTGGCAGCGCCTTTTATGTCTTTTCCGAGGGTGAAGCCGGCAAGGTGAAGCGGATCCGTGCGCGCAGGAAAGTGCGCCTGGCCGCCTGTGATTTCAGGGGCAAGGTGCATGGCGACTGGATCGACGGGACTGCCAGCATCGTTCGGGATCAGGCGCTGATCGATCGTATCTACCCGGCCTTTACGCAGAAGTATGGCTGGCAGATGCGTATCGGCAACTTTTTCTCACGCCTCGTCGGCAGGTACCCGAAGCGTGCGATGATCGAAATCCGGCTCGACTGAGGCGCAGCTCAGAGCCACGCCTTGCCCGTCTCAGTCTGACTGACCCTGGCTCGGCGTGCCGGATGGCGGTGTCAGGAAATCGGAGAACTCGAGATCCGGTAGCGGACTCAGGACCTGGTCCAGGTTGGCCGCAATCTCCTCTGCTGACACCTCACTTGCTGCCATGGTGTGTCCATCCGACATGGTGACCTTGAATTCGCAGACCCTGGCCCCGGATTTGCCGCCAATTGCGCCAAGCACGCGGCCGGACAGATTGGCGGCCCGGTCAGAAGCGAGGAAAACCACTGTCTGGCCAATCACGTCGGTTGTGTAGACGTCCTGTTTGTCCTGCATCCACTCGGAAACTGCGGTCATGCGGGAAAATGCGTGGGGGACTATGGCATTGGCGCGAATACCGGCCCGCTTGAGTTCTGCTGCGGTGCCTTTCAACAGTCCAAAAACCCCGCCCTTGGCGGCGGTGTAGTTTGGATGGCCAAAAGCGCCAATGAGTGCGGCAACAGAGGTGGTGTAGATGACAGCCCCACCTTCTCCCTGGCTTTTCATGATTCTGGCGGCCGCGCGGGTGCAAAGGAACGCGCCTTTCAGGTGGACGTTAATCACCGGATCCCATTCCTGTTCACTCATGTTCAACAGGGTGCGGTCACGGATGATGCCGGCGTTGTTGACGAGAATGTCGAGGCGACCAAACTTGTTCAGCGCGGTCCAGATGAGGTTGTCGGCCCCCTCAACCGTGGAGATATCCGCGCTGTTACCGACGGCGTCGAACCCTGCCTCCCTGATTTCGGCAGCAACCTCTTCGGCAATGGACGAGGTCTGGCCTTCGCCGTTCAGGCTGCCGCCGACATCGTTGACGACAACCCTCGCGCCAGCTTTTGCAAGGGCCAGGGCTTCACCCCGGCCGATTCCCCGACCCGCGCCTGTGACCATTGCGACCTTGCCGTCCAGTAAACCCATTGTTGCTCCCCAAATGTTGTGGTGTGCCATTGAATGCTTACAGGGTAACGCCAGTGGCGGTGCTTGCCTATCCTCCAATATCAGTTTTCTCCAGGGGTGCATAAACTTGCACCGGTTGTTGGCAATCCGTGACCCGGTTTGGCGTGGGTTATAATCAGCGCCTCTACAGAAAAACAGCGGATACGCCTGATGTCGCTCGATAAAGCCCTGATTTATGCCTACGAATTCGCCGGGATCGGTAGCGCCCGTCCGCTGGGCATGGCCGACCTGAAGGAACCGGCGGCTGTAACAGGCTGGCGCTGGGTCCACCTGGACCGGGCGCAGCCAGAGACCGAGCGCTGGCTGAAGGCGGGGGCGGGCCTTGATCCCCTGGCAATCTCCGCGTTGCTGGAAGAAGAGACACGGCCCAGGGTCGCTTCGATAGACGCGGGCCTGCTGGTGATCCTGCGGGGTGTAAACCTGAACCAGGGTGCGGATCCGGAAGACATGGTGTCGATCCGTGTGTGGCTCGATGAACGTCAGGTTATTACCCTGCGCCACCGGAAAGTCATGGCCGCGCAGGACCTGCGTGACAGCATTGACCAGGGACTGTTGCCCGTCTCACCGGGTGAGGTACTGGTGCGACTCACGGGTTTCATGATTGATCGCATGGGACCCATTCTCGCTGATGTCAACGATGCAGTGGATGAGCTTGAGGAAGAGGTCCTTGAGTCCCCGGGGTTTGAACTGAGAACCCGCCTCAGCAAACTTCGCCGCCAGGCAATCAGCCTGCGTCGTTTTCTTGCCCCCCTGCGGGAGGTATTGACGCATCTGGCGTCGGGGCGCATTTCCCTGCTCACCGACCTGGACCGGAGCCAGTTGCGCGAGACCGCCGACCGGCTGACGCGTTACGTTGAGGAACTGGACTCGGCGCGGGACCGGGCGGCTGTGACCCAGGAGGAACTGGCCGGGCGCATGGCGGATGAAATGAACCGCAATATGTATGTCCTTTCCATTGTTGCCGGCATTTTCCTGCCGCTGGGCCTCCTGACGGGGCTGCTGGGCATTAACGTTGGTGGTATCCCGGGGACCCAGAGTGACGCCGCCTTTTACGTGGTCTGCGGCATTTTGCTGGTACTTAGTGGCGTCGTTTTGTGGCTGTTCAAACGATTCCGCATGCTTTGACCAGGACGACGCGCGACCTTGGCCGGATTGCGAATCCGGCACAGGGTGGGTGAAATGAGTGGTAAATGAAACTTGTCACCCTTAATGGGTTCCAAAGGGGAGTGCGGCGGCCCGCTGTTAGCCGTTCGCTGCTACACCCTGTGTCATACTTAGCCGCCATTGGTCCGTCACTCGTGAGTTTCCTCTAGCCTCGTGTTCTGTATTCGTCTCACCGCTGCGGTGGTTATCCTGTTGACCGGTGCGTCAGCAATCGCAGGTGTCACCATCACGGGTGTGACCGCGCCGGTTGAGCAGGCAATCAGGGCCGGGCTATCACTGACGGATGCCTGTGAACAACCCGCCTGGCTGGTGCGCTACCGTTTTGGCACTGCCGAGCGTGAAATCAAGACGGTACTGGAGTCTTACGGATACTACTCCAGTGAGGTCAGTCCGAGGCTGGCATTTACCGCCGACTGTTTTACCGCAGAGTTCGAGATTGAAAAGGGTCCGCCAACGCTTGTCACCCGTTCCGCCGTAAACCTGGTGGGTGAAGGTAGTGAGTTTGGCGATTTCAGGCGCCTGGTTCTGGCCAGCCCGCTCACGATTGGCAGCCAGTTTGATCATGAGCGTTACGAGGACTTCAAGTCTGATGTCGAGGAAGTGGCGGCCCGCTATGGTTTCCTGGAAGGAGAATTCACAACGCGGCAGGTTGTTGTGGATGCTGTTAAAAATAGCGCCGCTGTCAATCTGGTGTACACCACGGGACGACGATTCTCCTTTGGTGAGACGAACTTTGAATCTGACGCAATTGACCAGGATCTGCTGGCACGGTACCTGCCCTATCGGGTGGGGGACCCTTTTGATGCCGAGCGCCTGAGCGAGTTCTACCAGTCCCTGCTGGGCAGCGGCTACTTCGACGACGTTATCGTCCGTCCGCTGGAACCGGATATGGAGGCTGCAAGGGTTCCGATCGAAGTTGCGCTGACGTCCGGTCGGTCTACCCGGACCCGGATTGGGCTGGGCGTTTCGACGGACCTGGGGCCCAATGTGTCCCTGCGCCGCCACAACCGATTGCGTAATCGAAGGGGCCATCAGACTGACCTCAATGCGTTTGTGTCACCCGTGCGAACCGAATTGGGCGGGTATTACCGGATTCCGCAGGAGGACCGGGCGAACGGCTGGATCAGTGTCTATGGTGGTTACCTGCTGCAGGACACGGATACCAGCAAAAGCAGCAGCACGACGGTTGGCCTGCGACGAATTTCCCCGCGGGGAAAAGGCTGGGTGTCAACCCGGTTTATTGAGCTGACGAACGACCAGTTCGACCTGGCTGATGCATCCCAGGCCATTGTCACCTTGATCCCGGGGATTAATGTTGCCTATACCAAAACAGACGCCAGCGTTGCGCGGCCGCAGCACGCGCACAGGATCAGCCTGGAAGTGACCGGCGCAGACAAGTCGCTGGGTTCATCAGTCAGTTTTGTTTCCGTGACTGCCGCTGGCAAGGTGGTGTATGCCCTGACCGACAGGCTGCGGGTGTTGGCGCGCGGCCGGGTTGGTCTGACAGAGACCAGGGAGTTTGCCCGACTGCCACCGCGACTGCGGTTTTTCTCTGGTGGTGATGACCGGGTACGGGGTTTTGACTATGAGGAGATTGGTGCCCGGGACGCGGCCGGGAACGTGATTGGTGGTGATCGGCTGCTGGAGTCCAGCCTGGAGTTGGACTACCTGATTCGACCGGCCTGGTCGGTGGCGGCGTTTGTGGATGCAGGCAGCGTTTCTCTTTCATCGTTTTCGCTTGAGTTGGAGCGTGGTGTGGGCATTGGCGTTCGCTGGTACTCACCTGTGGGACCACTGCGGATTGACCTCGCCAAAGCCCTGTCCGAGGAGAATGGCGGTATCCGCCTGCACTTCAGCCTGGGGCCGGATGTATGAAGTGGGCTGGCTTTGCGCTTGTGCTGGTATGCGCCGGTCTGGTCGCTTGCGGCGCCTGGCTGCTGACAACGCCGGGTGGCACCAATTGGCTGGCTAGCCAGTTCTCCGCGCGGGTGCCCGGTCTCTCGATTGAAGGCGCAGGCGGCAGACTGGTTGAGACTGTTACCCTGGATGAACTGCGCTATCGGAATAACTCGGTTGACCTTTTGATCCGTGGCGCGCGGGTTCAGCTTGATGTTGCGGCACTGTTCGACCGACGCCTCAGCTTGCCCCTGGTGGCAGCCAATGCTGTTGAAGTTGTAACCCGGGCATCTTCGGGCGGCAGTCAATCTGAAGTGACTTTCAACATGCCCTGGCAACTGGATGTCCAGCGTTTATTGGTGGGGTCAGTCAGTGTCAGGGTGGGCGAGGCGGCACCACTTGACTTTAAAGGGGTGGAGGCGAGCGGAGAATTGTTCCGGCAGGACCTCCGGGTAAACCTGGTAGGCGCAAGGCATGACATGGGGTTTATTGCTGGCGATTTTGCGCTTGAATTTGTCCGGCACTATCCCTTCAGCGGATCTGCGGTGGTGGACGGGGTGCCGGTGCCGCTGGAGGAATTTCAGCAGCTGGTGGTCTCTTATGATGGCTCAACGGAAGGGGTGGCGATTGATGCCGCCGCCGGGCCGGCCCTGGCCCGTGCAGCGTTTTCTTTTGGATCGCAAACGACGCTGACGGCAAGTGCGACAATTGGCAGTTTCCAACAGGATGGCTTCGCGGTTAACCAGTTCGAATTGGGTGCGAAGGGGCCGCTGGATGACCTGGAGTTGGGTGTTACCGCAGAAGTCATTCATGCGCTTGGCAGGGCAGCGTTGGACATCGGATTACGTTTGCAGCCCGGGGTGCTGTTGATTGAGCAGCTGAAAGCCACGGGTTCGGAGGGACACCTTGCGCTTGCCGGCAGCGTCAACCTGCCCCGGCAGGAACTGCGTGCTGCTTTTGATGGGGTGCTGCTCGACAAAGCGTTTGCCGGGAACGCGGTGGTGTCCGGACGGGACCGTCGGGATATTGGCGGTACGGTTTATGTTCACCAGGACAGCAACTGGGCGGTCATGGTGATTTCACCCAGCACCGGACTCTCGGTAAACGGTGTGCTGAACCGGCTCGCCGATGTATATCCTGGCCTCGCTGGTGTGCTGACATTTGTGGCACAACTATCCTTCGAAGACGAGCGGTTTGAACTGGCGGCGACAGCGGCACGCCTTGCGTGGGATGAATGGGAGGCACGGCAGATCGCAGTGACTGCAACGGGCAGGGTTTTGGGCCAGCTAACCGCCGAGGTAAAGGTTCCCGAACTGGTGCGGGCGGGCGAGCCACTCGGAAATGGGGTCCTTGGTTATACGGGCACCCGTGAAAAGGGGGCCGTCAGCCTGGCCTGGCAACACCCGCAAGGTGCGCTGGATGCCTCGCTGCTGCGCGATGGTACTAGTCTCAGCCTGCAGAAAGGACGCCTCAGGTCCGGGGCAGAAGACTGGCGCCTGGTTTCGCCCGCGCCTCTGGTCATAGAGGCGCAGCAGGTGAAGGTGGGTGATCAGTGCTGGGCCGCCGAACCCGCCAGGGTATGCCTCTCAAATGCGACTTTTGGCGCCGGCACCGGCGCAGTCACTATTGCGGCCGGGGAACTCACCAGGGCCGGTATTCAACTCAGATCGCTGAGTGCGGACCTTTCGTATGGCCGGGTGGGGCAGAATATCGAAGCGAGCGCCAGTGGCGTTGCCACCCTGGATGCGGGCGCCCGGGATGTCGGGATTGAGTTTGCCGGGCATGCCAATGCCGACCGGATTGTGCTGGACCAGTTCAGCCTTGCTGCCGCAGAGATGGTGTTGCAGGGTAATGCCGCCTGGACCAAAGCGTCAGCGAGATTGCGGGCTGAGGTCAACGGCACACGCCTGGGTAAGCGCGTTGTCGCCGTTGCTGATGTTGGCACCAGGCCGGTTGACGGCACCATCAGCATCAGTCTGGACGGTGAAACGATATTCAGCCTGCAGCCGGGTGAAACGGGGATCACAGCCAACCTTATGGTCAGTGATCTTGCCCTGCTTTTCCCGGACGCCAGCGGTAGCCTGAATGGCACCGGCTCAATCGACAGGGTTTCCGGCAACTGGCAACTGCAGCTGGACTCGCCGGCCTTGACCTACAATGACAACCGCTTGCAGGCGCTGGTGCTGACAGCCAGGGGTCGTGGACAACAGCTAGGGGACGGGCGCCTGACAACCAGCGACTGGCAGACGGGTGCCTATTCGCTGGGATCAGGTGCCCTGACGCTGAAGGGAGACCTGAACGGCCTGGCGTTGGGGCTCGACTGGCAGTACGCGGGAAACCGGGTCAGTGCTGTCACCGAATTCAGCCTGCAGGACAGCATGCTGAGGGGCCGGTTGCAGAGCGCTACCGTTGCTGGACCGGTTCAGAAATGGGTGGTGGAACCTGGCGCAGCTTTCGAGTTTTCCGATGATCGGGGGCAGGTCGACGATCACTGCTGGCGTTATGACAACGCCTCACTTTGCCTTGCCGGGCTCCGGCTCGAGAGGGACAGTCTCGATTTTTCGGTTGCCCTGAAAGATGCGCCGGTCCGGCTACGGGATATCTATTACGCGCCGGAAACCCGCCTGGACGGTCACCTGTCCACCACCCTGGCGGGGAGAGTCACTGGCCTGACGGGTTCACCCAATGTGAATGCCAGGTTTTCGGTCAGGGTGCCAGAGGGTGAACTTGCCTACTTTGACCAGACGTTACCCTGGACCCTGGCAGGTGAAGGCACGATAACCAACAACCAGGTGCGGTCGTCACTGGTGATCGAAAGTGACGCCAGGAACCGCTTCCAGGTGAATGCCAACTGGCCCACCCTGCTTGGCCCCGATCGGTTCCAGCTGGAGGCGATGCTCGCGAGCAACAGCCTGGGCGTCATCACCGCGTTTGTCCCACAACTGGATCGTGCTGCCGGCACTATTGGGGCAAAACTGTCCCTTGATACCCGCGGCGGGAGCCCAACCGGACGCTTTTCACTGGACGTCGGCGAGGACGCCAGCGTGGTTGTGCCGGTTGCGGGTATTACCCTTGAAGATGTCACGCTGCATGCCGAGGGTAATGAGGAACTGGTGACGCTCACTTTTGGTGCCTCCTCGGGTAACGGTCAGGTAAAGGGGACAGGACAGGTTGTTGATCCGCTGTCGGCTGAGCGCGACCTGAAGCTCAACCTCTCTGGCGAAAATTTTGTGGCGGTACAGCGGCCGGAGCTCTCGGTGACGGCCTCGCCGGCCCTCGAGTTTCACTACCAGGGATCGGGCACCGCCCAACTGGCGGGTCATCTTGATGTCACCGGCGGCAACTTTCGGCTGGAGGATCTGGGCGTTAACCCCCGCCGCGTGTCTTCTGATGTGACTGTTCTCTCGCGCAAGATTCCCAACCAGGCGTTTTACCAGCTTGATGTGGGCGTTGGCCTTTCCATCAACAATTTTGCCATTGACATGTATGGCCTGCGGGGTCGCGTTGATGGCGGTCTGTCGCTGGTTCAGCGACCAAGACTACCCCGCCGGTTGATCGGAACGGTGAACCTGCGGGACGGCAGCTTCACGCGTTACGGACAGGATTTTGCCGTCGAACGCGGTCGGCTGATTTTTGCCGGGCCAATCAATAATCCGATTGTCGACGTGGTCAGCTCGCGCTCGATTGACTCGGCGGATGAACTGATCAAGGTCAGCCTGATTCTGTCTGGACCAGCCAATAACATCCGCTCCCAACTGGTGTCTTCGCCCGCGATGAGTGAGGCACAGGCTTTGTCCTACCTGGTGTTGGGCCGATCCCTGCGGGGTGCCTCGGCGGCGGACGGGCAGTCAATTTCGCTGGCTGCACTGTCGCTTGGCATCAAGGGGGTGGCGCCCGTCACCGATCAGCTGAAAAGCGCCCTTGGCCTGACAGAACTGACCCTGGAGAGCCGGGGTGTTGATGGTGCCATGGTGATCGCCGGCAAACAGATCAATCCTGGACTTTATGTTGAGTACAGCTACGACGTGCTGGGTCGCGTTGGCGGGATCCTGTTCAGCTATCAGCTCAACGACAAATTCAGCCTGGAAACCCGCACTGGGGAAGACAATTCCATGCAGATCATCTATCGCCTGGAGTAGGAGCGGATGCACTAAAAACGGGTGCTTTTCAAGGATTTATCGCCTAAACTGAAAAAGTTTGTTAAGACCAACCCGCTCGGGGAACTGCGCTACCATGTATCTGGAGTTTTTTGGACTGAACCGGCCTCCTTTTCGCATTACGCCTGATACACATATTTTTTTTGAAGGCAGCGATCGCGGGGCAGCGCTTCATGCGCTGTGTTATGCCATCACCAGCGGTGAAGGCATAACGAAGGTTGTCGGTGAGGTTGGGACCGGCAAGACCATGTTGTGCCGCATGTTGCCCAACAAGCTGGCCCGGGGGGTGGACTGGGTTTACCTGGCCCATCCGAGTCTCTCTCCTGACCAGATCCTGCATGAGGTCGCGAGGGAGATGGGCATTTCGCTGCCCGACGGCTGTGACAAGCTGATGGTGATGCGGGAGCTTCACTCGGAACTGCTGGCCCGCTACACGCGCAACCAGCGGGTTGTAGTGCTGGTGGAGGAAGCGCAGGAAATGCCGCTCGAGACCCTGGAGGAGCTCAGGCTGCTGTCCAACCTTGAAACGGATGAACACAAACTGCTGCAGATTGTCCTGTTTGGCCAACCGGAGCTGGATGAAAAACTGGCCAACCGCAAAATTCGCCAGCTGCGCGAGCGGATTACGCACAGTCTTTACCTGGATCCGTTACGGCTGAAGGATATCCACGCTTACCTGAACTTCCGGATTCGTGCCGCGGGCTACAAGGGCCCTGATCTTTTCCACATGTCAGCAGCGCGTGCGATAGAACGCTACTCACACGGCCTGATCCGGCGTATCAATATTCTTGCGGACAAGGCCCTGCTTGCCGCATACGCCAATGGTACCCACACCCTGCGGGCGAGTGATATCCGGCGGGCGGCATTGGACAGCCACTACACCCCCAGAAGGCGCTGGTGGCCCTGGCCGCGGGCTTTTGCTGTGCTGCTGGCCTTTGTATTGCCTTTTTCGCTCGGTTCTTCAATTGGACTGGACTTATGATGTCGCGTTTACCTGTGGTTTTCCTGTTCCTGGTGCTGGCGGGCTGTACGCTGAATCCATTGCCAGAACCGACCCTGTCAGAAGGTCACCTGCGGGCTGAACGGGATGCCCCGGACATGCCGCCCAGGGGCAACATCCCGGCACCGGTCACCGTGACGGTTCCGCTGCCTGAACCGGAAGCGCTTGCTGATGAAACGGTGCATACGGTGGTCGTGTATGACGTGCCGGTTCGCGAGTTGCTGTTTACCCTGGCGCGCGACGCTGACCTGAACCTGGACGTGGATCCGGGAATTGATGCGCTCATCTCAATTAATGCGATTGAACAACCGCTTACGGCACTGCTGGACCGTATTGCTGACAATGCCAATCTGCGTTACGAAATCAGGGGTAAAGTCCTGCGTGTGCAGCGTGATGTGCCGGTCCTGCGCAATTATTCGGTTGACTACCTGAACATGGTGAGGAGCAGCACGGGCAGCGTGGCGGTCTCCACCCAGATCAGCTCAACCGGGGGCAGTGTCGGCGGGACCGAAAGCTCAAGCGGGGGCTCGGGAAACAGCTCTGACACGGTTGTCCGCAGCACCACTGAACACGCTTTCTGGCGCACGCTGGAAGACAATATCGACAGGATATTGAACCGGCAGGGAGATGTGGCGGGTTCGACCGGGGTAGGTTCAAATCCTGACATCATCGTGAACAGTGAGTCGGGCACGCTGACAGTGCGGGCAACAGCGCGCCAGCATGAGGACATCCAGCAGTTTCTCAACACGGTACAGCTCAGTACCCAACGGCAGGTGCTGATTGAGGCAACTATTGCGGAAGTGATCCTGAACGATACCTACCAGGCCGGTATTGACTGGACACTGATCAATTCCGACCCGGACATTGCTGTTACCACCACCCAGACACTGACGGACATTGCCTTGTCGACGCCGCCCGTGTTCAGTATTGCCCTGGAAAATATCGATTCCGATGGGAACCAGTTGCAGGCCACGCTCCGCGCACTTGAGACATTTGGTGATGTCAGCATCATGTCCAGTCCCAAGGTGATGGCCATGAACAACCAGACTGCGCTGCTCAAAGTCGTTGATAACCTGATCTATTTTACGGTTGAGGTGAACATTGACTCCTCGTCGGGTGTTGTCGGTGGGGGCACCCTGACAACCTTTGAGACGGAAGTGAATACAGTGCCAGTGGGATTTGTCATGAGTGTGACGCCTTATATCTCCGAGGCCAGTGAGGTCATCCTGAATGTCCGTCCGACCATTTCGCGGGTGATCAATTATGTGCAGGACCCGAACCCCGCCCTTGCCGACGCCAATGTTGTCAGTGAAATCCCTGTGATCCAGGTGCGCGAGGTGGAGTCTATCCTGAAGGTGGGCAGTGGCAACATTGCTGTTATTGGCGGCCTGATGCAGGACGAGGTCAAGCGGGCGGATCGGCGCGTGCCGTTCCTGCAGCGCTTGCCGGGTGTCGGGCGGGTTTTCCGTTATGACGACAATGAAACCAGCAAGTCTGAACTCGTGATTTTTCTGAAGCCCACGGTCATTGAGAACGCCAGTATCACGGGTGAACTGAGCGAGTTTGGACGCTACCTGCCGGCCAGGGCACAGTGAGCGAAGCCTGACATGAGCCTCTTACTGGAAGCTTTGAAGCGAGCGGCGCTGGAAAAACAGGCGCGTGGCGAGGAGGGTGATGGGACGCAGGCGCCATCTGCCTCCGACACTGCAGCGACACTTGAACCCTGGACGGAACCCGAGCCCGGTTCCCCTGGCGGCGCTGATGATGTGCCCGTGCCAGTTAATCTGGATGAACCGGCTGTCGCAGCAACTGAAGCGGATGACCAGCACCAGGACGAAGAAGAACTGGTGTGGGACGAACCCGTCGCCGCAGAAGACCAGTGGGCCGACAGTCACGAGGTTGATATCGAGACGGGCTCGGACACCGCGTCCACCGGTGACAGTTTTTTTGCTGAAATTCATGAGACCCTGGCGGCAGCCAGTGAGGCTGACACCGAGCCACCACCGGTGGCGCCCTGGGCTGACGAGTCCCGGCTGGAACAAGCAGAAGCAGAGGGCATGCCCCGCCAGCGGGGGAGTGAACCCCCTGAAAACGAACCCCCGGAAACGGTTCAGGCGCCTGACGACACGGCGCACGAGCCTGACGCCACGGCAACAACTGGCACCCGTGCCGGCAGCGCCGGTTTTACCTTGCTGGATGATGAAGAGCCACCACCACAGCCAGGCACTGCCGGGCCGGAACCGGAAACCAGAACCGCACCGGGAATGGATCATGCACGCAACCGGCATGCGCTGGAGCAACTCCTGGGCAGCGGCAGGACTATTGCACAGCGTACCAAACGGCGGGAGAACTTCCTTTACACCATGCTGCTGGTAACGGCCCTGGGTGGCATCCTGAGCTATTACTTTTACCTGCTCAGCAATAACCGGGCAGGGCAGGCTGAGAAGATTGTCTCGACCACGCTGGTGCAGGAAACTCCTGTGGCGGAACCTGTTGTGGCAGATCTGATTTTGGAACCGGCGGATCTTGACTACGCGGCCCAGGAACTGGAAGCGGTACAGTTTGATGAGTCCCTGCCGGGAACTGTCGCGGCACCGGCCGTAACCTTGCCAGAGCCGGCAGCAGTTGGTCAGCCGGTTGAGCCGGCGGCGCCACTGCCGGTTAGCAGGCAGGCGGAGACGCGCGAGGCGCCGGCACGCGAGGCGCCACCACGCGAGACGCCACCACGCGAGACGCCGACACGGTCTTCTCTTCCGTCTTCGTTGGTATCGACAGAGGCAGCACCCGCAGCAACAGGATCTTCCCCGGTTCGTATTGCCGTTCGGCGCGAGCCACCGCGGACGGAAGTCAGTGACGCAATTACGGCGGGCTACCAGGCTTACCGGTCGGGTGACCTGGCGTTGGCGGAACTGGAGTATGCGCGTGCGCTGGCTCGAACCCCCGACAATCGTGACGCATTGCTGGGCGCAGCCGCTGTTGCCATGGCCCAGGGGCGGCCCCTGGTGGCCATGGCGCATTACCAGCGAAGACTGGCAGGGGATCCCAATGATCGACTTGCGCGGATTGGATTGCTGGGCGTGGCCCAGGCTGAATCAGGCAATCCGCGATTCCGCCAGGAACTGAACGCTTTGCTGCGTGAAGACCCGAAGTCGGGCCCGTTACATTTTATGAAAGGCGTCAGCCTTGCTTCCACGGGTCAGTGGGCCGCTGCCCAGTCAGCCTTCTATACCGCCTACCAGCTTGACGGCACCAATGCAGACTATGCCTATAACCTGGCGATTGCACTGGACCACCTGAACCAGCGGTCAGAAGCACGTCGATTCTATACCCTGGCCATGTCCCTGGCGCCAACTTCAGTTGCCTCGTTTTCGGTCGAAAATATCAGGACCCGGCTGGCCGAACTGGATAGTACCCAATGAGCGAAAAACGCGCCCTGCAACCCAAACGCCTGGGAGACCAACTCGTCGAGCGTGGCCTGATCACCCAGGACCAGGTCAAGATTGCACTGATCAAGCAGAAAAAGACCGGCAAGATGATTGGCCAGGCCCTGGTTGATCTCGGCTTTGTTTCTGAAGACGAAATGCGCGATGTGCTGGGTGAAACCCTCGGCCGTGACAGTATTGACCTCACCAGCGTGGTACCGGATGCGGAGGCTATCAAGCTGATTCCCAAGCAGCTGGCCCAGCGCCACAACGTTGTGCCGGTCAGTTTCAACAGCAATGACAATTCGCTTGTGCTTGCCATGACAGACATCTACGACGTCATGGTGCTTGACCGGATCAATGCCAACATTCCGCCCAGCATCAACCTTGTCCCCGCGCTCGCGACTGAAAGTGACATCAGCAAGGCGATTGACCAGTTTTATGGTTATGAAATGTCGGTTGATGGCATTCTCAAGGAAGTTGAGACCGGTATTGTCGACTATGACAGCATCGACGACTCCGGTGACGAGTACAGCCAGCCGATTGTTCGCCTGGTGGATGCCCTGCTGGCGGATGCGGTCAAACGTGAAGCGTCTGACATCCACTTTGAACCGGAATCCAGTTTTCTGCGTCTGCGCTACCGGATTGATGGCGTGATGTTCCAGGTGAGGAGCCTGCACAAGGACTACTGGCCTGCCATTTCCGTGCGGATCAAGGTCATGGCCAGCCTTAACATTGCAGACAACAGGATTCCGCAGGACGGCAGGATCTCACTGCGGGTTGGTGGGCGACTGGTTGACTTCCGCGTATCGGTCATGCCAACGGTGTATGGCGAAAACATTGTCCTGCGCGTGCTTGACCGCGCCAAGGGTCTGGTACCGCTGGAGAAATTTGGCCTGCACAAGGACAACTTTGCACGGCTTGAACTGCTCATGAGCCGTCCGGAGGGAATTATCCTCGTTACCGGCCCAACCGGCAGCGGCAAGACGACAACACTCTATTCGATGCTGAACTTCCTGAACTCGATAGAAGTCAACATCATGACGCTGGAAGACCCGGTTGAATACCATATCAACATGATTCGCCAGACGTCGATCAGCGAGGTGTCCAAGATGGACTTCGCCGGGGGTATCCGGTCGATCATGCGCCAGGACCCCGATATTATCCTGGTTGGGGAAATCCGTGATGGTGATACTGCAGACATGGCGTTTCGCGCTGCCATGACAGGCCACCAGGTGTTTACCACCCTGCATACCAACTCAGCCATAGGCGCCATTCCACGCCTTAACAATATTGGTGTTGCCTCGGACATCATGGCGGGCAACATCATTGGTATTATCGGGCAGCGCCTGATCAGGATTCTCTGTGAAAAGTGCAAACAGCCAAGACAGTCAGAAGCGTTTGAACAGATCATCCTTGGTGTGGATCACCCGGTGAAACTGTTTTCGGCCGTTGGGTGCCCGGCCTGCTCCGGCATTGGCTATCGCGGCCGCACCCTGGTCATGGAAGTCCTGACCATGAATGAAGAACTGGACGAAATGATTGCCCAGAAGGTCACCATGCCACAGTTTCGCAAACACGCCCGACAGGGTGATTTCAGAACCATGGCAGAAGACGGCCTGCGACTTGTGGCGGAGGGGCGAACCACCATCGAAGAACTCAGTCGGGTGGTAGACCTGACGGCGGGGCTGAAGTAGTCATGGCTGAATATCGCTACAAGGCCATGGATGCCTACGGGAAAATGCATTCCGGTTTACTGCAGGCGAAAAATGCCCTGGACGTTGAGTATCGCCTGGAGAACCAGGGATATGACCTGGTTTCCTGCCGCATTTCAAAGCGTGTACATCTCCGCCTGCTGAAGAGCAGCATTTCCCGGCGAGACCTGATCAACATGGTGTTCCACCTGGAACAGTTGACCGCCAGCGGCGTGCCCTTGATTGAAGGGCTGTCCGACCTGCGCGACAGCGTGGCCGATACCTATTACCGGGACATGTTGTCAGGACTGGTGGAATCCATTGAGGGTGGTACCAATTTTTCCAATGCACTGAGGCAGTACCCCAACGACTTTGATGAGGTTTTTGTTGCCCTGATTGCCGTGGGTGAAGAGGCCGGTGAACTCCCCCGGGTCCTGCACGAGATGGGTGAGACGATGAAAAAAACGGATGAACTGCTGTCCAAGGCCAAGCGGATTATGATGTATCCGTCAATTGTTGCAGCAATCATCCTGCTGGTCGCCGCCTTCCTGCTGCTCTACCTGGTGCCGGAGATCATTCCTTTTGTGTCAGCGTTGGGTGGAGAACTGCCCATGCATACCATTGCGTTGCTGGCCGCCTCAGATTTTGTGGCCCAGTACTGGTGGGCGATTGTCTCGGTACCGCTCGGGTTTGTCATTGTCCTGCGGGCCGCAGCAAAGACGCGGCCTGAACTCAAATACGCTATTGACGGGATGATGTTGCGGATTCCGTTGCTCGGCCCGCTGGCACTGAAGATCAGGCTGGTTCGCTTTGCCACCTATATGGCATTGCTGTATCGATCGGGGGTCACGGTCCTGCGGTCGCTGGAAATCTGCGAGCACCTGATTGACAACACTTACCTGCGCAAGGCCATCTCGGATGCCAGGCAGTCAATCAGCGACGGCACGGGCATCAGCATCAGTTTTGCCCGGGTGCAGATATTCCCGCCTCTGGTCATTCGTATGCTGAAGGTTGGCGAAACCACCGGTAACCTGGATGAGGCCTTGCGAAATGTCAGCTATTTCTACGATCGGGAAGTGCAGGAAACGATCGAGACAATTGAACCGGCAATCAGTCCGGTACTTACCGTGGTGATGGGAACACTGCTCGGCTGGATCATGCTCTCGGTGCTTGGGCCGGTGTGGAGCGCGGCGACGGGGATCAGTTGACAATGGAACGTGTCTTTTATTTCTCCGGCTATCGCATGACCGTCTTTGACTGGGACGGTTCTACCCTGGTTGGGACCAGTGAATTTACGCCGGACGATACCGGGTTCGAGGAATTTGAACTGCTGCTTGACCAGTCGGTCACCATGCCGGCCAGGTTGCTTGTTGACATGATCGAGGAAGACTTTCGGCGGGAGACAATTCCGCATGTTAACCGCTTTGATCGTGATGCCCTGATTGGTCGCTTGCTGGATAAACACTATCGCGATGAAGAGTACGTGCATGCCAAGGTCATCGGGAGAACCAATATCGGGCGCAAGGATGACCGCGTACTATTGTCGGCGCTCACCAACACCGGGTTGCTGGCCCCCTGGCTGGAACGCCTTGATCAGTACAAGGTGCGGCTCGCGGGCATCTGGTCATTGCCCCACCTGACCGAAAAACTGCTGAAGGCGGTGATGAAAGACGAAGAGCATGCGCTGATCGTCTCCCGCCAGGTGAGAAGTGCGCTTCGAAACAGCTACATTCACAAGGGCAAGCTGCTGTTGTCACGCCAGGCAAAATTTGACAAGGGCATGTGGGATCGCGAGTCGTTTGAAGGCGTAATCCACAACCTGGAGCGTGGTACCGCAGAAATTTACAACTTCCTGCTGAACCAGCGGATGATGCGAGCCAATGACGTCCTGCATGTCTTTTGTATTGTGCAGGAGGACCAGGTTGACCATGCCAGCATGCTGAGCAGTAACACCGAGACGATAAACTACACGTTTGTGTCCCTGGAGCAGTTGTTCAAACACTTTGGCGTGCATGTGCCAGAGGGTGCTGGTGCTGACGCGCTGTTTGCTTACCTGTGTACGCGGACCAATCCACTGGCAGACCACTATGCAACCCAGGAACAGAAATCTACCTACTACCGGTACCTGATGGATCGCGTGATCAACCAGGTGGCTGAACTCGGTTCGCTGGTTTGTCTTACCATTGCCGTATTGCTGGCCTTGAAGAGCATGGAGCTGAACCAGCGTTATGAGGTTGTGGCCGATGCAACCCTCATCATGGTGACAGAGTACAACGAGGAATTTGGCGAGATTACGGACCGGCTGGAAACTGCGCAACTGGTTGAACAGTCGGTGCAGTTACTGGATGAGATGACAGCCGAGGCGCAGGAAACACCAGAAAAATACCTGGCGCCGCTTGCCAGTGTGTTTGCTGAGCCGGAATTTGGCGCAATCACGCTCAGCCAGTTCCAGTGGAAAAAGTATCGGGCGGATGAGATCAGGCAACTGATTGCCGGTGTTGAGGGTGCATCCCCGGGTGAGCAGGAGTTGGCGATTGAAGCTTATGACGAGAACGGTGAACCCATTCCGGAGCGCCGCCAGGCAGTTATCACGTTAACCGGGACTGTCGATACCCGTGGGACCAGTTATCGTGGTACCACCGAACGCATGAACAGGCTGGTTGAAAGGCTGTCTGCCGTATCAAATGTTGAGCGGGTGTTGCTGGTCAGGACAGCGGTTGATGTCCGCGCCACCTCCAGGTTTACCGATCAGGTTGGCACTCCCGCTGAGTCGGCGGCCGCCGGTGGGGATCCCGGTACCTTCGAGATAATGGTGATTTTTGAAGGAGTGGGTCATGCGTGATCTGCTGCGTGAGATTAACTGGCGGGATCACCTGTTTGCGCTTACCCGGCTGGTGTTTGCCATAGTCCTGCTGGGGCTGTCGCTCTATTACTATCTGGAAAACCAGTCGTCACTGAAGCGTGCGGTCTCGGCTTACGAGTCACAGCAGTACTTCAACGAAGAATCCCAGGTGTACAGGGATCTGTTGGCAGCCTACCTGCCCGCCTATCGCGAGCGAGCGGCGCGGGGTTTTATTGGTGAGCCGCAACGCCTGCAATGGGTTGAGTCGCTGCGTGCCATCGGCCAGCGTTTTGATCTTCCGGGGCTGGAATTTACCCTGGAGGGAACCGAGGAGGTTGAGCAGAACGTGCATGACTTCTGGCGTCCTGCACTCACCGCCCGGGTTACGGATATGAAACTGACCCTGTTGCTGAGTCATGAAGGTGACCTGTTCCGGCTGCTGACGTCGCTGCGTACCCAGGCCAACGGCCTGTTTAGTGTGGAACACTGCAATCTGCGCTGGCTTGAAGAATTTTCGGATGATGTTGAGCTGTCGAGGCTCAGGGGTGACTGCCTGCTACGCTGGTACAACCTTGATGATGTGACGGCAGGCTGGCAGGGGGGTGCCCAATGATGCGCCTTGTTCTCCCTGGTGTTGTCCTGCTCTTTTGTGCGACCCTGGCGTCGGGGCCGCTGCAGGCGGCAGAACCCGCAGCCACCATGACCTATCCGGAAGGCAGGCTGTTTACCACACAGTCACAGCGGCAAACGCTTGACAGGCTGCGCCAGCGGGAAAGTGCGGCAATCCTGAAGGATCCCGGGCTTGCGGAAGCTGCGGGTACCGGGGAAAACATTGACGGAGAACCACTCATTTCATCGCTCCTGTCGGCGCTCGCGGATGACGCGGACACCTTGCTACCCGTCGAGATCACTTACTCGGGATACGTGCATCGATCCGGACAGCTGCCCACTGTCTGGATTGATGGCGACAGCCGGTTGACCGGTAAGGCTGCGCCGGGTTTTGAATTTTTCCTTGGCACCACCAACGGCCGTGAAGCCCGCTTCCGGGTTGTGGAGAGCGGTGTTTCACTCAAGCCGGGGCAGACTTTTCTGCCCCAGCAGGGGCTTGTGCTGGAGCCATTTGAACCGCGTGAGCACCAGGCTGAACCTGTCACGCCGGGCCTGGTGCCGGCATCAGACCCGTGATCACCCGGCGTGAGCGGAGTCGGGGAGCCGCCGTCCTTGTATTCCTCACCATAGTGACGCTTGCTCTCACCACTTTGCTTGTCTCAGTCCTGTCCCCCAATGCCGTACTTACCGGCCGCACCCTGGAAAATGCCGCACGGCTGGATGAGGCACAGGTAGCGCTGACAGGCTATGCACTGTCGCAACAGCCACCGGGTGTTCTGCCCTGTCCTGATTCAGATGGTGATGGCCTCGCCAACCCGCTGGGTGCAGGCTGCGTGAGTCCCCTCGGGCTGTTACCCTTTCGTACGCTGAACCTGGCGCGCATGACAGACCGGACGGGCGCCTCGTTCTGGTACGGTGTTGAACCCGGATATATGGGAACTGCGCCTGGCGTGAAGAACAGTTCGGTGACGTCAACAGTGACGCTGGATGGCAGTGTGAAGGCAGCTGTTGTGCTGGCGCCGGGAGAGCCGATAGGCAGTCAGTCCCGGATTGCGCTGAATGTCAACGACTTTCTTGAGGGGCAGAATGCCAGTGCACCACTTAATGTGTTTTCTGCGCTGGTGGATGATACCCATAACGATCAGGTGGTGGGCACAGACTTGGGGGCTTTCTGGTCTGACGTCGAGACGGTGGTGCTGGCAACAACGGCTGATTTGCTGGCCCAATACCGCGCAACCTGCGGTGAATTTCCCTGGGCGGGCAGCTTTGGTGGACCTTATGTGAGTACACCCGGCCTCCAGGCGGGCAGTGTGCCACTGGATGGCGCACTGCCATTTAACTGGGGGAGCCCGTGCCCGGGCGGCAGTGCGCCTGTACCTCCGGCCTGGCTGGTGGTTCACTGGCGTAACCAGCTCTACTACCGAATGTGCCTTGCTGTCGAGGGTGACTGCGTTTCGATCAGCGGGGTGCCGGCGCCGGGTGTCCTGCTGGCACCCGGCGTTGCGCTGGCGGGTCAGGTCAGGAACACGGCCAACCCGACCGACTATTTTGAAGGTGATAATGTTTCCCTGCCTGATACAGTGTTTGCCAGGCTGCCAAGAGGTCAACACAATGCAACCTACAATGACACGACGCGTCCACTCTAGGAGGTCCCATTGGCGGTCAGGGGGGTTCAACCTGATCGAAATGGCAATTGTGCTCGTCATTGTCGGCGTTTTGCTGGGTGGCCTGATTGTACCGATTACCACCCAGCTTGATGCCCGCAAACGAACCCAGGCTGAGACCCAGTTACGAGAAGTTGAGCAGGCTTTGCTGGGTTTTGCGGCCAGCACCGGTCGATTGCCCTGCCCGGCGACGGCTACCTCAGCGGGGTTGCCTGCGCCCAATGTTGCGACAACAGCCTGTACCACGGCCAACGGGTTTGTCCCGGTTCGGGCCCTTGGACTGCAGGGTGCCGTGGATGGTAGTGGCCGGCTGCTTGATCCCTGGCTCAATCCCTTACGCTACAGCATCAGCGCCGCTGGGGGCGGCACCTATACGAGCAGCATACCGCTGGCGCTGGTACCTGACCTGACCATTTGCGAGGATAGCGCCTGCAGCGTCGTTATTGCTGATGCGGTGGTGGCCATTGTTATCTCACAGGGCGAAGATGGCAGTACAACAACCTCAGCAGACCAGCTTGAGAACGTGGATGGCGACCTGATTTTTGTGGAGCGTTTGCGTACCGAGCTGACCGGGGCGGAGTTTGATGATCACCTGGTCTGGATTTCGCCCAATACCCTGACCTATCAGCTGGTGCGAGCGGGCAGGTTCAACTAGGGAGGCTCTGAACAAATTGGCGTTGTGCCTGCCTTCTCAGATTCTGCCTGGCCGTTGGTCGTGTTTACATAACCGGTGGTCCTGTTTACAAAGGCACTACAGGCGATTTACAAAGTCATGATAGCCAACATGCAATTCAGCGGCTAAACTGTTGTTAGTTAATATTGATTTGTTGTTTTTTTGTACAAAACGTCAGCCAGGAGAAGAGGATCACATGTCTAGAATCAAGTCTGCCCAACGCGGCTTTACGCTTGTCGAGATCGCCGTCGTGCTGGTTATTATTGGCCTGCTCCTCGGCGCTATTCTGCAGGGTACAGAGCTGATCGATAACTCACGGATCAAGAAGGCAAGTGCTGATATCAGTGCAGTGTCTGCTGCCTACCTGTCCTATCAGGACCGCTACAAGCGTTTACCCGGTGATGATGGGCCCAACCTGGCAGCGCTGACAGCGCGTGGCGGTGACTGGGCGTCGGTAACGCTGTTTGGCAACAACAACGGTGTTCTGACAGCAGCGCTTAACCAGACCTGGAGTGGTGGGGGTGAACATGCCAACTTCTGGCAGCACCTGCGCGCGGCTGGTTACATTACCGGCAACCCCGCCGATACCGGTGCTGCGGCACTGCCAAAAAATCCCTGGGGTGGCCTGATGGGTATCACGGTACCCGCCATGGGTGGCGGTCTGAATGGGGTCAAACTGTGCATGAGCCAGGTTCCCGGCAAAGCCGCCTCAGCCCTGGACCTGCAACTGGATGACGGTCTGGGCAACTCGGGCCGCATTCGCGCCACCCTGGGCACAGCGGGCACCAATACCAACCCGACCAACGTTGCCCTGGCAGCGCCGTACAATGAAGGGAATGAATACACCATCTGCTCGGCGCTCTAACAGCAAGGGTGGGGGCGCTTAGCCTCCACCTTTCCCCTTGTTTACTGAACTGATTCAACTTGCGGTTCTCTCCTCACATCTTCTGTTGGCGACGATCGCTGCGGGCCACGCATTACTTTACAAACGGGATCACCGCTCGGCGTTTGGCTGGATAGCGGTCTGTATCCTGTTCCCGGTGATGGGGCCGTTGCTCTATTACGTCTTTGGTATCAATCGAGTGCAGGCGCGTGCGCATGATCTCGCCAGGCGATCTTTCTGGAGCCTGAGTGTCCCGCACGAGCGCGGTGAGGCGCCGCCCGTCCGCGAGCGTTCTGTTGCGAGCCTGCACCTGAACCCGGCGCAGGCACAGCTTGCGAACATCTCGGACGCGGTGAGCCCAAGCAACCTGTCACTTGGCAACGAGGTGGTGTTGCTCAGGAACGGTGATGACGCTTTCCCGCGTATGCTGGCGGCAATTGAGCGCGCTCGTCACAGCATCGTGCTGATGACCTACATTCTCTATTCCGACACGGTGGGTCGCCGCTTTGTGGCGGCGCTGGCGCAGGCGGCTGAGCGGGGCGTGGCGGTGTATGTCATTCTCGATGGTGTTGGCGAGTTCTACGCCTGGCCCTGGCCGAGCCGGCTACTGCGCAATACCGCGGTAAAAGTGAGCCTGTTTCTGCCACCCCGGATACTCCCGCCATCACTGACCATTAACCTGCGTAATCATCGAAAGCTGCTGGTTGTTGACGGTGACACGGCGTTTACCGGTGGCCTGAACCTGGGTACCAGGTTTTGCCTGGAACAGAGCCCGGTCAACAGGGCTGTACAGGACCTGCATTTTGAAGTCACGGGTCCCGTGGTAAGGGACCTGACACGGGAATTCTGTAACACCTGGGATTTCCTGACCGGATCTGAGTTACAGCTGCCATCGAACCCGGGTATCGAGGGTAATGCAATCTGCCGCATGCTGGTGGATGGCCCGGATGAAAACATGGATCGCCTTGAACTTGTCCTGATTGGCGCAATCACCGCGGCGAGGCTGACGGTTGACATCATGACCCCCTATTTCCTGCCCAGCCGGGATATGCTGGCGGCGCTGAAGTCAGCGGCACTCAAGGGTGTCAGGGTCAGAATTGTCCTGCCGGCGCGGAGTAACCTGCGTTTTGTCGATTGGGCAACCCGTAACCTTCTGTGGGAGTTGCTGCAGTGGGGTGTGCAGGTTTATTACCAGCCATTGCCTTTTGCCCATACCAAGTTGTTTACCGTGGATGGACATTACTCGATTGTGGGTTCGGCAAACCTGGACCCGCGCAGCCTGCGACTGAACTTTGAGTTGTGTCTGGAGGTATTTGATCACGGGCTTGCGGCGGAACTCGGTGACCATGTTGACAGTGCGCTGGCAGTTTCCCGCCCGGTTACGCTGACAGAAGTGGAGCAGCGTCCGGTGCTCGCAAGGCTCCGCGACGCGTTTTTCTGGTTGTTTTCACCCTATCTGTAACAACTCCTGGCAACCCTACTGCGGTGCCTGTTCACCATATGCTGGTCGTCTGTACCTGAGCATCTTGCCAGTGCCGGCATGCAGGTGCCTGCCGCCATCAAATGCCAGCTGGCCGTTGACAAAAACGCGGGAAACGCCAGCGGCCTCCTGCTTGGGGTTGTCATAGGTTGCCATGTCGATGATGGTGTCGGGATCAAACAGCACCAGGTCGGCAAAATAGCCGGGCCTGACCTGGCCGCGCTCAGTCATACCAAAAGTGTTGGCGGACAGGGAGGTCATGCGGCGGACCGCTTCCGGCAGCGACAGTATGCCGCGCTCACGCACGTAGTGGCCGAGTACCCTTGGAAAAGTGCCGAACAGGCGAGGGTGCGGTTGGCCGTTCAGGTCCGGGATACCGTCACTGCCTACCATCATGTCATGCCAGGCGAGGTTGGTTTCAACGTCAGCCTCGTCAATGATGAACTGGATGCAGATTGTGCGATCTCCCCTGGGTGCGGTCAGGATTTTTGTGATCATGTCCGTTACGTCCATCTGTTCCGCCGCGGCCAGATCAACAACCATTTTGCCCTCATATTCCCGAAAGGCCGGGCAGCTTGCGATCCTGATGACCGTCGCAAGGTCGCGGTTCACGTTGTCGAGGTTGAAGTATTCGATCATGCGGCCGCTGCCGGCCGTATAGGGATAGACGTCCAGGCTGACGCGCTGGCCGGACGCGATGGCCGCTTCCACCCTGGCAAGGGACTCACGGACCTTACCCCAGTTGGGTTTGCCCGCCGACTTGTGGTGTGAGATATGCGCATGCACACCCGCCTCGCGACCAATCTGGAGTGTCTCGTCGACGGCCTCGAGCAGCAGGTCACCCTCATTGCGCATGTGTGTGGTGTAGAGTGCATCAGCGGCCGCAGCAGCACGCGCCAGTTCAATGACCTCGTCCGTCTGGCTCCAGCGACCAGGACGGTAAATGAGGCCGGTTGAGAAGCCGCAGGCACCCTGCTCTATGGCACGTGCCACATCATCTTTCATGCGGGTCATTTCCGCAGGCGTGGGTGCCCGCCGTTCGAATCCCATGGCCAGGGAGCGGACGGTGTTGTGACCCACCAGCATCATGTTGTTGATGGCCGGCTTGCGCTTCAACACCTCGGAGAAGTAGCCGTTAAGGTCAGTGAAGCTGCTCTCCATACCGGCCAGGATGCCACCGCTGGCGCGTGCCGAATCCACGTCAGGGTCCGCTGGCACAGCGCTGAATCCGCAGTTGCCGGCGACCACGGATGTCACGCCCTGGGAAAGTTTGAAGCCCATATCGGGATGGCGGAAGAAAGCGCCGTCGTCATGGGAGTGTGTATCAATAAAACCTGGCGCCAGGTGCAGTCCGGCACCATCTATTTCAGTCTTGCCAGGCCCGGCTTCACCTACACTGGTGATGCGCTCACCCTCAATACCCACATCACCCAGGAAAGCTGGCGCGCCTGTGCCGTCCAGTATCATCACGTTGCGAAGGGTTATGTCGTTCATAGGTATTCTCCTGGTCTGGTGCGAATCCACTCGCCAATCTTCTCGCCAATCATGATGGCAGTGAGGTTGGTATTTGCCCTGGGGACAAACGGCATGATTGAAGCATCAGCAACCACCAGGCCATCTACCGTGTGGCAGCGCCCGTACTGGTCCACCACGGCCCCGGGGTCATCCCGTGGCCCCATTTTGACCGTACCCGAGGGATGGTAGCCGCTGCCGCTGAACTTGCGACAGAGGTCAGCAACAGCCTCGTCATCCAGCTTGCGGGAAAGGTCAGGGAACACCACCTCGTCAATCATGTCAGCAAGCGGCCCCTGCCGGGTAAATGCCAGCGCATCCCTGAAACAGCTGGCCAGGCGCGAACTGTCGCGCTCATCCTCACAGAATCGGTTGTCGACGATCGGGTGCACATGGGGGTCAGCCGACTTCAGGCGAATTTCACCCCGGCCGTACTGGTACTCGAGGACAGCGGCAATGGCAAAAGTGGGTGCGTTGCTGCGTCGGCCGGCAAAACTCAATTGTTCTATCTGCAGGTCATTGCGCTTGTCAGACGAGGGTGCAGTGTAGCGCAGGATCGTCTGGATAATCGGCGCGTCAAAATCAATCAGTGCCGGGTCCCGGACCCGGGCGGCAACGGACAGCGCTGGATGGTCACACAGGTTCTGGCCAACGCCCGGGATATCGCGTTCGCAGGTAATTCCCAGGGATTCGAGCGGGCCTTTTGGTCCAAGCCCCGACCGCATGAGAATCGCAGGCGACATGATGGCGCCGGCGCAGAGCACAACGGTCTTTGCCAGGCACCTTTCAGTCTGACCCTCCGCTGTTTCCACTTCAACGCCGATACAGCGGCCCTTTTCCACCAGCAATCGGCGGACCGGCGAGTTGGCCCTGATGGTGAGATTGGGGCGCAGGCGCGCGGGTGCCAGGTAGCCAATGGCGCAGGAAATCCGCAGCCGACCCAGCTTGTTCATGGGTTGCGGACCACTGCCCCAGGCATCGGGATCATTCTGGTCCGGGCAGTCGGGATACCCCAGGTCCCGGGCAGCGGCAAGAAAAGCCAAGTGCTGGGGAAGCATTTCATCCTCGGGATAGCGCCTGATGGTGATGGGGCCGGCGTCGCCATGAAAGTCCCTGTCACCATAGTCGAGGTCACGTTCCAGTCGGTTAAACGCGGGCAATACCTGCTGCCAGGACCACTCGGTGTTGCCCAGGTCGGCCCATTCGTCGTAGTCCTCGGGTACACCCCGGAGGGCAATGGTGGTGTTGACGGCGCTGGAGCCACCAACAACGCGTCCACGGGGAAAACTGACTTCCCGGCCGCGCACCGGTTCATAAGTGAAGCCCCAGTCATGTGCCGTGTAGGAGTTGTTATGGCTGTTCACCAGGTCGAAAGGCGTGCTACCGAGGTCAGGGTAATCCGGACCAGCTTCAAGCAGGAGCACACTGCGGTTGGGGTCCTCGCTGGCTCGCGCGGCGATGACACAACCCGCGCTGCCAGCGCCAACGATGATAATGTCCTGCATACCGCTCCCCCTTCCGTTCAGAACCTGGCTGCCTGCCGCGATTGTGCCTGCTTTGCGCTCCGGCGTCACGGTGCATCTCGCACCCGGCGCGCGGAAAGGGGTACACTCGGGCGAACAGGGTTTAGGGAGCTGGACAATGGAAATTGTAAAGACAGGCGCACCGGCAGGCGCAGCGGTGCTGGGCGTTGATGTGCGCAAGCTGGATGCCGCGGATTGGGAACAGATTCGCCAGGCGTTCCTGACACACCATGTGCTCGCGTTTCCGGAACAGGATCTCCGCCCCGAAGACCAGATGGCTTTCGCCCGCCGCTGGGGTGAACTGGTGCGTCATCCCTACGCCGGGATGCAGGACTATCCGGAAGTGATTGAACTCAGGAATCATGGCAAGCAGAAAGACGTCAACCAGCACTGGCACTCGGATATGACCTACAATGTGAGGCCCCCAAAACTGACCATGCTGTATGCGCTGGAAGCGCCATCAATTGGCGGTGATACGGCGTTTTCAAACCAGGTGCTTGCCTGCGATGAACTTTCCAGTGGCCTGAAAGCAGTGCTCGCGGGGCTTACCGCAGAACACACGGCAGCCGGTCTCGCGGCGCTCTACAAGGCAGATGCCAGCGAAGCGCCAAGGGCGCAGCACCCGGTGATACGACACCATGACGAAACCGGCGAAGCGGCGCTCTACGTCTGCCGTGCATTTACGCGCAAGTTTATCGGCTGGTCGACCAGAGAGAGCAACGCGCTGCTTGAATTCCTGTTTGAGCACAGCGTCAGGCCGGAATACCAGGTTCGGCATCGCTGGCACCCGGGTGACCTGGTCATGTGGGATAACCGCTGCATGTTGCACTATGCGGTGCACGACCATGCGGATGAGCCACGGGTCATCCACAGGGTTCAGGTTGAAGGTGAAGTGCCAGCCTAGGAGAAAGCGGATGAGCTATACAATCTTCGGTGGGGAGCTTTCCTACTTTACGCGCAAGCTCGAGGCAGCCATGCGTTTTTATGGCGCACCCTTTGAATTGCGCCCGAAACCGCCCGAGGCGGAAGCGCGTTCTGGCACCCACCAGGTGCCGGTGCTGCTGACACCTGAAAACTGGATGATTGCCGATACCACGCCGCTGCTGCAGTTGCTGGATGCCCGCTATCCACGTCGGCGCATGTTTCCAACCGGTCCCCTGGGTGTGCTGGTGCACTGTGTTGAAGAGTATTTTGACGAGTGGATAGCAAGGACCATGGTCCACTATCGCTGGCATTATGAGGAAAGTGCCGTGTTTGCATCCGAGCGAATGGGTGGGGGCAACGCGGAGGCCGCGGCGCGAATTCGCAGCTGGGGCCCGCGGGCCTGTCGCGCCACCGGTACCGACAGCGAAGTACAGCAGCGTGCGGCCGAGGCAGAATATGCCCGGTTGATGACTGCCCTGGAGCAGCAGCTTGGCCAGACCCGGTTCGCGCTGGGAGAGCGGCCCTGCGCTGTTGACTGTATCCTGCTTGGTGGTATCCGCGCGCATACCAATATGGATCCCACGCCGCGGCGCATGATGGCCGCCTATCCACGGGTTGTTGACTGGGCGGAAAACAGTGCCATGAGCTGGGATGGGGAGGGTGAGCTTGCGCCTTTCCCTGATTCAACGCCTTTTGCCCAACAGGTGTTGGCAGAAATGCCGTCCACCTACCTGCCGTATGTGCTGGGCAATGCCAGTGCCCTGGTGGCGGGGGCAAAAGCGTTTCATGTGCCGACTTACGGTGAAGATGTCAGCTACCTGGCCCGCCCTTATCCGGAGCGGTCGCGGCAGATGATTGTCGACCGTATCCGCTTTCAGCTTACCGGCGATGAGCAGGCCGCGGTCGAGGCATGGCTGGGGTCCCTGGGATTGTCCGCACTGATGGAAGACGGCTAGCGGCCGGCAGGGGCCTCCAAGCCGACCTTGGCCAGAACCCTGCCGGATCTGTTCAGGCGCGTAGCTTCCTGAAATCCGGTTTCCGTTTTTCCCGGAAGGCCGCGAGCGCTTCACGCTGCTCGGCTGACCCGGTGCAGCGGGCAATGGCCTGCCCCTCGCGCTGCTGCACCAGACTGATGTCCTGCTCGACACTGTTCTGGTAGAGCAGCGCTTTGGTCTCGCGGAGCATGGTGGGGCCAATTTCAGCGTACTCTGACCCCAGTTCAATGGCAGTTGCCAGGAGACTGTCATGGGGTACCGTCTTCAGGACGATCCCAAGGCGCAGCGCTTCTGCCGCGTCTATGGTGCGCCCCGAAAGCATGAGGTCGGCCGCGTGCTGCAACCCGACCAGCTGGGGCAGAATCTGGGTGCTCGCAATTTCCGGGGCAATGCCAACCCGGACAAACCGCATGGAGAAGGTTGCCCGCTCGGACGCAATCCGGATGTCGCAGGGCAGGGTGCGGGTCATGCCGGCGCCAATACAGGGGCCGTTGATGGCGCAGATGACGGGCTTGCCGCTTCGCACCTGCTGGATCCAGTTGATGCGGGGCCGCCGCGGCGCCTGGACCTCCGCACCGTCCTTGCTCGCAACACTTTCCTCAAAGCGCGACACGTCTGCACCCGAACAGAAAGCCCGTCCTTCCCCGGTAATGACAATGGCACCAACGTCATTGTCACGGTTCAGTTCATCCAGTCCCTCGCAGATTTCATATGCCATGAAGTTGCTTATTGCGTTCATCTTCTCAGGGCGGTTGAACCTGAGTATGCCGACGTCACCAGACCGCTCCATTAAATTGTTTCGAATGCCACTTTTATTCTCTCCCTCCGGTTGTGTGCGGCTGAGATTACCACCTGCGGCCCGCGTAGGCAGCCAGCCAGGCTCAAGCAATCTCGGGCTCCCCGGCATTAAGGTCAAGGGAAAGGCGCGGCGTGAAAGCCGTTCAGCGGGTTTGAAAGCGAGCCCTGGCTGTGGCTCTATTGGGGGATGCCACAGAGGAGTCATGCTGATGATGCAGGTGCGATTCTATTTTTCCTTCCGCTCGCCGTTTGCCGGCATTGCCTTCTGTCGCTTGCACAGGTTGCAGACAGCGCTGGATATCGACTTCAGGTTAATGCCGGTCTGGCCGGAGATCATATCCGGTGGGCAAATGGATAATCCGACCGACAACCTCTACAAGTTGTCCTACGTGTTCCACGACGCGGTGCGCCAGGCCGAGGAGGCCGGGCTTGATACTGGCCAGCTCAAGCGAGTTGCCGGTTCCATTCCCTCACCCGGAGACGTGGATATACGCAGGCAGAAAGGCCTCACCCTGCCACCGGAGCACTGGGAGATTCCGCATCACGCGTTTCTTGCCGCCGAGGCGCAGGGCAAAGGCTGGGCCTTTGGTGATGCGATGTTTATGCGCAGGTTTGGCTTCGACGGCAAGCCGGCGGCCAACATCGTCGACAGGCATGTGATCAGGGACATTGCCGCAGAACTCGGCCTTGATGGCACGCTGGTCGCAAATGCCAGTGACGCCCATGACCATGATGATGTGATTGAAACCGTCAGGGCGCAGGGTGAGAAGGATGGCGTTTTTGGTGTGCCGTTTTTTGCGTTCGAGCGTGATGGTGAAACGCAACGCTTCTGGGGTAACGACCGCCTGTCCCTGGTGCTGGAGACCCTGCGGGAGATGCAGGCAACGGAAGCGGGCCGGGTTGGACGCGTTGTTGGTATCGGTGGTGTGTTCTTCAAGTCACCCGACACGCTTCGTACCAGGGCCTGGTACCGCGAACACCTGGGGCTGAACACGGATGAGTATGGCACCAACTTCGAGTGGCGTCAGGCTGAGTCCGGTGTTCGCAAGGGATTTACCCAGTGGGCACCCTTCAAGGCAGATACCAAGTATTTTGATCCATCGACCCGGGACTTCATGTTCAACTACCGGGTGGTCAACCTGACGGCTTTGCTGGCACAGCTTGCTGACAAGGGGGTCCATCCGGTTGGTGAGATTCAGACGTTTGACTACGGCAGGTTTGCCCACATCATGGACTGTGATGGCAACAAGGTGGAACTGTGGGAACCCGACGACGCGCAGTACCAGGAAATGGTCAATGCAGAAGGCGGCGTGACCAGGTGACCCTGCAGGGCAAGACCGCCGCCCGCAAGTCCTCAGAAGCTGGCGTTCCCCGGTGTGCGCGGGAAAGGAATGGCATCCCGGATGTTCTCCATGCCGGTGATGTAGTTCAGCAACCGCTCAAAGCCGAGGCCAAAGCCGGCATGGGGAACAGTGCCGTAACGGCGCAGGTCGCGGTACCACCAGAGTTCCTGGGCCATTTCCGGGTTCGGCAGCCGCGCATCCAGGACGTCCAGTCGCTCCTCACGCTGGCTGCCACCGACAATCTCACCAATACCCGGCGCCAGTACGTCCATGGCGGCCACGGTTTTCCCGTCGTCATTCAGCCGCATGTAGAAAGCCTTGATTTCGCGCGGGTAGTTCATGAGCACAACGGGGCGTCCCACGTGCTTTTCGGTAAGGAAACGTTCGTGTTCTGATTGCAGGTCAAGACCCCACTTTACCGGGAACTCGAATTTCTGCCCGGCACTTGCGAGTATGCCAATGGCTTCTTCGTAATCCATGCGTTCAAACTTTGAATCAATCACCGTGCGCAGCCTGTCGATCACGGTGGGGTCAATCCGTTGCTGGAAGAACGCCATGTCATCTTCGCAGCAATCAAGTACCACCTGCAGGACATGGGTGAGCAGGTCTTCCGCCAGATCGGCATTGTCATTCAGGTCAGCAAAGGCAATTTCCGGTTCAACCATCCAGAATTCTGCCAGGTGGCGGCTGGTGTTGGAGTTTTCCGCGCGAAAGGTGGGACCAAAGGTGTACACCTTGCTCATGGCCAGGCAGTAGGCCTCCACGTTGAGTTGTCCGGAGACCGTCAGGAAAGACTCGCGACCAAAAAAATCATCGGTGAAGTCCACCTTGCCGACATCGGAGCGGGGCAGGTTGGCAAGGTCCAGCGTGCTCACGTGGAACAGTTCGCCGGCACCTTCACAATCGCTTGCTGTAATAATGGGCGTGTTTATCCAGTGAAAACCGCGTTCAAAAAAGTAATTGTGAATGGCATTGGCCAGCACTGTCCTGACTCGCGTAATGGCGCCAAACGTATTGGTCCGGGGGCGCAGGTGAGCCACCGTGCGCAGGTATTCGAACGTGTGCCGCTTTTTTGCGATGGGATAACTCTCCGGGTCGTCCACCCAGCCGGCAACCTGCACTTCGGTGGCCTGTATCTCGAGCGACTGGCCTTTGCCTTCTGATTCAACCAGTTTGCCGGTGACGGTGACGGCACAGCCGGTGGTGATTCGCAGCACCTCCGTTTCATAGTTGGCAATATCGCTCGGCACCACAGCCTGGATTGAGGCAAAAGCGCTGCCATCATTAATCTCGAGAAAAGAAATACCGGCCCTGGAATCGCGCTTGCTGCGAACCCAGCCATGGACAGTGACGGCATCGCCGACGGGCACCTGGCCGCCCAGGGCGGCCTTGACGGTAGAGACATTCATTGGAAAAAGACCCGCTTTGACAGAGTGGTCATGATAACGATTTGGCGGGGTGCCGGCCAGATTCAGGAGTCTTCTGCCCCCTAACCGGTTTCCATGGGTGCACTTGAATCAGCGGCCCATTCCGAAAGGCTGTTATCGTACAGGGCCACCCGGTCCTCCTGGCCGGTCAACGCCAGCGCAAACAGCGTGACGCTGGCAGCAATGCCACCGCCACAGTAGGTGATGATCCTGCCTGCATCTGGTGCACTGGTCCCGGCCAGCTTTTCCCGCAGTTTTTCCGCAGGAAGAAAGCAGCCGAGTTCGTCCAGCAGTTCGGACCAGGGCAGACTTTCGCTCCCCTTGATACGGCCCGGACGGCCATAGCCGGGTCCTTCACCGCGATACTGCTCACGGCTCAGGGCGTTGATGATGCAGGTATTCTGATCCTCGATGGCCGCCAGGACCCCCGCCTTGTCGACCACGCGACTGCTGTCCAGGGTTGCGGTATAGCTGCCTTCACGATAGATGGGTGGCGCCTGGTCGACGGGCTTGCCTTCGGCCCGCCAGCGGGGAAAACCGCCATCAAGCACCGATACCCGTTCGTGCCCGAAGACCCGGAACATCCACCACAGGCGGGTGGCCCACATGGGCGCGGTGGTTGAATAGAGCACCAGGTGGCTGCTGTTGCTGATACCCTGGCGCGCCGCGGCCGCGGCAAAAGCGGCCGCGTCGGGCAGGGTAAACCGAAAAGGCGAGTCCGGCGCAGAAAAGTCGCCCTGCAGATCGATAAACCCGGCACCGGGAATGTGTCCCTCGTCAAAGGTTTCCCTTGCCGGCAGAGCTTCATAGGTCTTTTCCGGATGGGGTCGCAGGATCGTCGTGCAGTCGAAGACCCGCAGATTGCTGTTGTTGAGGTTTTCATGCAGCCAGTCGGTACTGACAAGCATGTGACCGGTTGCAGTTTGCATGGCCTGGGTTACCTGCTGATTGTTTGCCGAAAGGCTACTTTAACGCGCTGGTGCCGTAAAGCTACATCGCCACCAGTGATTGGTTGATAATAGGGCCAGGGAGGGTGGTTTATGCACAAAGTGATTTTTGGTTGGCTGACAGTTGTTTCGTTGGCGCTGCTGTTTTTGGCGTTTTTCTGGGCCCCCCTGTACTGGTTTCTCCTGCTGCTGGTGCCGGCCTGGCTGATAGCAATTTTTGATGCCAGCCAGGAGGACCATGCCCTGCGCCGAAACTACCCGCTGCTGGGCCGGGCGCGCTGGCTGGCGGAAGAGCTGCGACCTTTTGTCCGGCAGTATTTCCTGGAGTCGGAAACCGAAGGTGCGCCAATTGAGCGAATGTTTCGCAGTGTCGTTTACCAACGGGCCAAGGACGAGGTGGACACGATTCCCTATGGCACCAAACTCAATGTCTACGCTGACGGCTACGAATGGCTGGGTCACAGTCTTGGTGCCATCAACGTCGAAGAAACCAGCAAAAACCCGAGGGTGCTGGTAGGCGGTGATGCCTGCCGGCACAAGTATTCGGCGAGCGTGCTCAACATCTCCGCCATGAGTTACGGTGCGCTCAGTTCAGCGGCCATTACCGCGCTCAACAGGGGCGCCAAAGCCGGTGGCTTTTATCACAATACGGGTGAAGGTGGGCTGTCACCGTTTCACCTGCAGGGTGGGGATGTGGTCTGGCAGATAGGCACGGGATACTTTGGCTGTCGGACCCCGGATGGTCGCTTCGACGATGAACTGTTCAGGGAAAAAGCAGCCAGTCCCTCCGTCAGGATGATTGAGATCAAGCTGAGCCAGGGCGCCAAACCAGGCCATGGGGGCATACTGCCAGCGAGCAAGAACACGCCGGAAATTGCCGCGATCCGTGTGGTGCCCGTGGGAACAGATGTCATCTCGCCCTCTACCCATCCGGAGTTCAATTCCCCCATTGAACTGCTGCAGTTTGTGCAGCGCCTGCGTGACCTGTGTGACGCAAAACCGGTGGGTTTCAAATTGTGTATCGGGCGCCGCAGTGAATTCCTGGGTATCTGCAAGGCCATGCTGGAAACCGGCATACTGCCGGACTTTATCACCGTGGATGGCGGTGAAGGTGGTACTGGTGCCGCACCCCTGGAGTACAGTAATTCCGTGGGGATGCCCCTGCGGGAAGCGCTGGCGTTTGTGGATGACGCCCTGACCGGTTTTGGTGTTCGAGCGCAGATCAGGATTATTGCCTCGGGCAAGATTTTTACCAGTTTCCACATGGCAAAAAACTTTGCCCTGGGCGCAGATATCTGCAACAGCGCGCGCGGGATGATGTTGGCCCTGGGTTGTGTTCAATCGTTGGTGTGTCATACCAATCGTTGCCCCACAGGGGTTGCTACCCAGGATCCGGCGCTGGTTCGTGGTCTCTCGGTGCCCGACAAGGCCGAACGGGTTGCTCGCTTTCATCACAACAGTATCCATGCGCTGTCAGACCTGATGTCATCAGCGGGTCTGACGGGTCCCGGTGACCTGAATCGAAGCCACATTTTTCGGCGCGTGGACCAGCATGCAGTGCTGCG
This sequence comes from Pseudomonadota bacterium, assembly GCA_047947185.1. Lineage (GTDB taxonomy): Bacteria > Pseudomonadota > Gammaproteobacteria > Pseudomonadales > Azotimanducaceae > JANQJA01. Next base: position 1,664,992 of record CP170502.1, on the reverse strand, counting down.
CTACGACCAGATTTTTCCGCCGGTTGAACCCGGCGCATTTGTGAAAGCGCCTTATCCGGCGGCCTATGCCGAATTGCTGGAGACGTCGTCGGCAACGAGCTTCCATTGACATCGAATAACCCGGGGCGCGACATGCCAGGGAAAGCACCACAGGGTCTTTCCATGTTTGCTGGTGTGTTTACGCCAAGCATTCTGACCATCCTCGGCCTGATACTGTTCCTGCGCCTGGGATATGTTGTTGGCGAGATGGGGGTTATCGATACCCTGTTGATAGTCGTGATTGCCAACCTCATCTCGATTCTCACCACGATGTCGCTTGCAGCCATTGCCACCAACATGACCATCAGGGGCGGCGGTATCTACTACCTGATCACCCGAACCCTGGGTGCACCTTTTGGCGGCACCATCGGCATAGTGCTGTTTCTCGCACAGTCCATCTCAGTGGGTTTCTACTGCGTGGGTTTTGCCGAGGTTGCGGCGGCGCTGACCGGCTGGATGCCCGTGCCTGCGTTTGCGGCACTGGCGGTGCTGGTGCTGTTCGGATTTGCCTGGCTGGGTGCGGACTGGGCAACCCGGGTGCAGTATCTCATCATGACCTGCCTGGCGGTTGCACTCCTGTCGTTTTTTGTCGGGACACTCCTGGCCTTCGATGTTGATCGGTTTGCAGACAATCTGGGGCCGGCACCGGGGGCCATTCCTTTCTGGGTTGCGTTTGCCCTCTTTTTTCCCGCGGTGACCGGGTTTACCCAGGGCGTCGCCATGGCAGGTGACCTGCGTGACCCCGATCGGGCCATTCCGCTTGGTACATTCCTGGCGGTTGGTGTGGGTTTCCTGATTTACCTGGCGGTGCCAGTGCTACTGGGGGGAACGGCCGAGCGTTCTGTATTGCAGGAAAATTACAATGTCTTCGGCACGGTTTCAGCCTGGCCCTGGCTGATTCACGTCGGCGTCATTGCGGCAACCCTGTCGAGTGCGCTCGCCTCGCTGCTGGGAGCGCCGCGTATCCTGCAGTCGCTGGCGAAAGATGCATTGTTCCCCGTTCTTACGCCGTTTGCGCGGGGAGAGGGCGAGTCGAACAACCCGCGGCGTGCACTGCTGTTTTCTGGCGCGCTTGCACTGGTGACGCTGGCGCTGGGCAGTCTGAACCTGATCGCTGCCGTGGTGACCATGTTTTTCCTGATGACCTATGCGCTCATCAACTACGCAACCTGGTATGAGGCGAGTGCAGCCAGCCCGTCTTTTCGCCCCCGCTTCAGGTTTTTTGATCATCGTGTCAGTCTGCTGGCGGCGGTTGCCTGTGGTGCCTGCATGGCTGTGATTGACCTGGTTGCCGGCCTTGCTGCAGCGGCGGTCATGGCAGCGCTACACTTCTTGATCAGCCGTCGTGGTCGCAGGACAGCCTGGGCAGACAGCCAGCGCGCCTATCACATGCAGCGCGTCCGGGAACACCTGTTTGCCGCCAGCACCGAGCCAACCCATGTCCGGGACTGGCGTCCGGTGCTGCTGGTGTTTTCCCAGGATGAGGTTCGCCGGGGCCCTTTGTTGAAGTTTACGACCTGGATTGAAGGCAGGTCCGGCGTTGCGACCCTGGCGAGCATTATCCTCGGAGAAGAACGGCACGTGCTGGCCAGGCGTCGGGCGGTGACCCGGGACCTTGCCACGGCGATTCGTGATTCGGGTGCCCATGCTTTTCCGCTGGTGGTGGTTGCGAATGACCTGGATGATGCCGTGCCGATTGTTGTGCAGTCCGCCGGTGTTGGTCCGCTGTCGGTCAACACGGTGCTGGTGAACTTGCTGCGGGTCAGGCCAACGGAGACGGGAACGCTGGCAGGCATCAAGTTTGCCGGTTACCTGCAGGAGGTCGCCACGCTGGGTTGTAATATCCTGGTCCTGCATGCAGAGGATGCGGATTGGCAGAAACTCATCACAACGCCGCCGGCAGAGCGCTCAATTGATGTGTGGTGGGGAGACGATCCCACCAGCGAACTGGCGCTGCTGCTCGCGTTTCTGATGACCCAGACAGACGACTGGCAGGGCGCAACAATCAGGTTGCTGGCAACCTGTGCCGAGTCTGAAGTGGACAGGCGGCTTTCTGACCTCCAGGCCATGCTGGTTGAAGTGCGGATTGATGCCAGAGTGGTGATTGTGCCCCTGGCCCGGGCCGAAACGGTTGTGCGCGAGTCGTCAACAGCCGGACTGGTATTCCTGCCCGCTACCATTCATGGCGGCCGGTTCTACCATGCTTTTGATGGTGAAGTGAAAGACATCATCGACGCCCTGCCAGTGATGGTGATGACAACGGCAATCCAGCCGGTGGACCTTGACGCCGATCCCGATGACACCCCCGCTGCGTGATGCGTGACAAATGGTTATAGTAGTGACTTTGCTGCACAACAGGTACGCGCATGTCCATTGAAGAAGAGCTGCTGATTGAGCAGATCCAGATTGGTCCCATGGAGAATTTCACCTACATTGTCGGATCGCGCAGCACGCGTGAAGTGGTGATTGTCGATCCTGCCTGGGATATCAACGCGCTGGTTGACCGGATCAACGAGCAGGGCTACACCCTGACGGGTGCACTGCTGACCCACTATCACCCCGACCACTGTGGTGGGTCTTTTGGCCACAACAAGGTTGAGGGGGTTGCGGAACTGCTGGCCCGGCAACCGGTACCCATCTATGCGCACAAGCTTGAGGCGGACGGGGTGCGCAAGGTCACAGGCATCTCCGAAACGGACCTCCGCAAGGTCTCCTCCGGCGACAAGCTCAGCGTCGGTGACGTGGAAGTTGAGTTTCTGCATACCCCCGGGCATACGCCGGGTTCCCAGTGTTTCCGTATCAAGAATACGCTGGTGTCGGGTGACACCCTGTTCATCAACGGGTGTGGCCGGGTGGACCTGCCCGGTTCTGATTCCGAGGACATGTACCATTCGCTGCGCAAGCTGGCCTCCCTGCCTGACGATACCCTGCTGTTGCCGGGGCATAACTATGGTGAGGTGCCCAATGCCCTGATGGACGATATTCGCCGCACCAATGTCTACATGCGGATTCCGGACCTGGATTCCTGGCGAAACCTGATGGGATAGGCAATCCCTCGCATCTGGAGTACCCCTATGGAAACAGTGGTTGAAGGCCTGTCTTTTCCCGAAGGACCGCGCTGGCACGCCGGGCGCTTCTATTTCTCCGACTTCTATCAGCATGCCGTGTTTGCGCTTGGCGAGGATGGTGAGATGGAAACCGTGGCGGAAGTCCCCGGCCAGCCCTCGGGGCTCGGCTGGCTGCCGGACGGGCGTCTGCTGGTTGTGTCCATGACCGATCGCCGGCTGTTGCGCCAGGAAACTGACGGGTCACTGTCCCTGCATGCTGACCTCAGCGACATTGCAGCTTTTCACTGTAATGACATGGTGGTTGATGCTAACGGCCGGGCTTACGTGGGTAACTTTGGCTTTGACACGCATGCGGGCGTACCACCAGCACCGGCAAATCTGGCGCTGGTTGAACCTGATGGCACCGTCTCTGTTGCCGCAACTGACCTTGCGTTTCCCAATGGTACCGTCATCACACCGGACGGCAGAACGCTGATTATTGGTGAAACCTATGCGGGGCGACTGACCGCTTTTGATATTGATGACAGGGGCAGGCTGTCGAACCGGCGGGTATGGGCTGAGATTGCGCCCCATGTGCCGGACGGCATCTGCCTGGATGCAGAAGGTGCAATCTGGGTGGCTGATCCGCGTGGCAACTGCGTGGTGCGGGTGCAGGCAGGCGGGAAAATCCTGGCGCGTATTGATGTCGGCCGGGGTGCTTTCGCCTGTGCGCTGGGCGGCGATGATCGGAAGACGCTGTATGTCTGTACCGCAACCGGTTCCGGTCCGCATGCGGAAGCACGCCGGGATGGGCGAATTGAGTGTGTCCGCGTTTCGGTGCCGGCGGCCGGATTACCCTGAGTTTCAGGGCACCCGTCGTTCCCGGTCCTTTTCTGCCCGATTCCGGTCGGCTGGCACGGCGTTTATCATCCCCATTACCGTTCTGTCGAATGCAGACGTCAGACAGCCGATGACCGGTGCTAGACTCGCTGGACTTGCAGGAGGACAACAGCATGATCAAGCGGCGATCGGTATTGAAGGCAGGGCTGGTCCTGCCATTGGGAACAGGTCTGCTTTCGGCCTGTGGCTCTCCCGGCGAAACCCTGGGTTTCTACCAGCAGGGTATGTACCTCTCGGGGAACTTTGCGCCTGTTGATGTGGAGTTCACGGCAACGGACCTGCCAGTCAAAGGCCGTATTCCCCCGGAACTGACAGGCCGGTATCTGCGCAATGGCCCCAACCCGCTGGGTGATGTCAACGCCGCAAAGTATCACTGGTTCCTGGGTGATGGCATGGTTCACGGGATCCGGCTGGAAGACGGACGCGCCGCCTGGTATCGCAATCGATGGGTGCGCAGCCAGCCTGTGGTCGCCGGACTGGGCGAGGGTGACGGCAGCGGCGCACCGGGCTTTGGTCCCAACACCAATGTGATTGGCCATGCCGGCCGTACCTTTGCCATCGTTGAATCGGGCCAGGCGCCGGTTGAACTCGGTGATGAGCTTGGCACGGTTGGTGAACCTGCCGGCTGGCCGGCCTACACGGCCCACCCAAAGCTGGATCCGGATACTGGAGAACTCCATGCCATCGCCTACGACTGGGCAAACCTGCGGGACCACGTCAAGTACCACGTGATCGATCGCCATGCGAAGCTCGTCAGGTCCATCGACATTCCCATGCAGGGCATGACCATGATCCACGACATGAGCCTGACCCAAAACCATGTGGTGATATATGACCTGCCTGTGACCGTCAGTCTGCTGGCACTGGCTGGCGGCGCCCGCTTTCCGTTTCGCTGGGATGAGGGTTACAACGCCCGGATTGGCCTGATGCCCCGAAATGGCGGGCCGGCAGATATCCGCTGGAGCAGTTTGGCAAAACAGTACGCCTACCATCCCATGAACGCTTATGAGAATGCCACCGGCGAGGTTGTGATTGACATTGTGCGTTATGACCGCATGTTTGCTGCCGATACACATGGGCCTTTTGGTGACAGCGAACCCTCACTGGCGCGCTGGACACTGCGGCCCGGTGCTGACAGGGTCAGTGAGGTGACAGTGGACGAACGGGCGCAGGAATTCCCCCGGATTCATCCCGGGCTGAACAGTAAACCCTATCGTTACGGCTACACGCTGGTTTCGGCAGGCACGGATTTCCCGGCAATCCGTAAACATGACATGCAAACCGGCCAGGCAGAAGACTACAGCTTTGGTGAGGGGCGCCAGGGGGGTGAACCCTGTTTTGTGCCAGCGCAACGTGCAGCGGCGGAAGATGATGGCTATCTGTTGTCGATTGTCTACGATGAAAACAAGCGCACCAGTGAGCTGTTGATTCTTGATGCCCGGGACATGGCGGCGCCGCCATTGGCTGCCATTCAGCTGCCGGCGCGCGTACCCTATGGATTTCACGGAAACTGGATCGCCGACACCTGACAAGTTTACTGCTGCTGTTAAGAAACCCGGATTTTGCCCGGCTGTTTTTTGCTTACCTGGTGACCTACACCGGTAGCGCCATGACACCAATTGCCATGGCGTTTGGCGTGCTTGATCTCACGGGATCAGCGGCGACCGCGTCTTTTGTCATCGCGGCGCCTATCGTTGCGCAGATTGTTGTACTGCTGGTCGGTGGTGTGCTCGCTGACCGGACGTCACGCCAGCGCATTATGGTGGGCGCTGAATCGCTGGCGGCGCTGGCCCAACTGGCCATTGCAACGCTGTTCCTGTCCGGCCTGGCAACCGTACCCTTGCTGACGGTTCTGATGCTGCTGAACGGTGTGGCGGTAGCCATGTTTACACCGGCCATTACCGGCTTCATTCCGCAGGTTGTCGCGCGTGATCAATTGCAGGCCGCCAATGCGGTGCTGGGAACGGCGCGCAGCACAGCGTTTATGGCGGGTGCTGCACTGGCCGGCCTGCTGGTTGCCGCTTTTGGTGCGGGCGTGACCATCGCCATAGACGGGGTGAGTTTTGGCGTCTCAGCCATATTGCTCGCGGGCATTCGCGCCCGGCGCCAGGCGCTGACTGAACCGGCCTCAATCCTGCAGGACCTGAAACTGGGGTTTGCTGAGTTTGTGTCCCATCGCTGGCTCTGGACCATTGTGCTGCAGTTTTCCATTATGGTGGCTGCCTTTGAGGCGACCTTCGGGCTGCTTGGGCCGGCCATTGCAAGGGCCGACATGGACGGTCCGGTGGACTGGGGCATCATTGCCGCATCATCCGGCCTGGGTACGGTGGTGGGCGGACTGCTGGCAATCAGGCTGCGGGTGCACCGACCCATGTTGTTTGCCACCAACTGCTGTTTCTTTTTTGCCGGGACTTCCCTGGCACTGGCGCTGTTTGCACCCCTGCCGGTTATCGCTTTTGCCGCATTTGTTGGTGGGGTTGCCGGGCAGATTTTTGCGGTGATCTGGTATACCAACCTGCAGCAGCGGATTCCGCCCAACATGTTGTCGCGCGTGTCTGCCTATGATCACCTGGGGTCAATTGCGCTGGCTCCCCTGGGGCTTGTGATCGGGGGGCTGCTGTTTGAATCGCATGGGCGCGTCCCTACCATGTCCGTGGCGGTTGCGGCTGTTGTGATTCCGACCCTGCTGGTACTGCTGGTGCCGGAGGTTCGTCGCCTGCGGTCGCTGGAGTCCTGACCTCAGGTACGGGTTTCGCCACCCAGTGCCTCAAACAGCGCGGGCAACATGCGGGCAAACTCCAGTGACATGTTGGCAAAGGCAGCATCCAGCCGCGCTATCGGGTCTTCGTCCTCTTCGGTGTCATCATCACTCGATTCCACCTTGATCTGTTTGAGGGCCAGATCCCGGTCCACCGCAAAACGCAGATCGCCATGCCAGCGCAGGCCAATGCGTGTGCAGATTTTCCCGGCTTCAACGTGGGCGCGAATTTCGCTGGTGGCCAGGTCCTGGCGCCGACAGGAGACTGTTGATGTGTCTTCCGGGTCCAGCAGGTCACACTGGTCACCCAGGGCAAACGGTTCCGGGAGCTTGCGGTGCAGCAGCCAGTGGGTGAAGACTTCGGAGGGCTTCGATTTCACCTGCGGAATGGCGACCGGGAAAGAGCCCAGGGTATCCCGCAGGCAGTTGATAAACAGTTCAGCTTCCGTGGCAGAAGCAGTGCTGATTACCAGTAGTTCGTCTTTTGCCGAGATGTAACCCAGGATCTGTTTGGATCTGGGCAGGGCTCGCGGCAGCAGTTCTGCCAGGGCGTTTTCCTTGATACCCATTCGCTCCTTGTTGCGCAGCTTGCGGCCTTCAACCGATTCCAGCTTGCGGATTCGCTCTGCCACGGCCTCGCTCAGGGCACTGGGTGGCACCACCTTGTCCTCACGCCGCGCACAGAGCAGCACACACCCGGCAATTTCGTGGGCCAGAGGTGCATCAGGCTCGCTGCTGACCGGTGAAATCCAGCCGAAGCTGGACGGCCGTATGCCGGAGCAGGGCACAAATGCCTGTTCCGCAAGCTGCTGGTTCAATTCGTCGGTGGACAGCTCAAACGGCTGGGAAAGGCGATAGATACAGGCATTCTTGAACAGCATGGCGGGTCGCAATAATGGATCAGGGCGCGATTATACACACAGGTCACGGAAGGTGACGCTGAACAAACCGGCATAACACTGCTTGGCATGTCTGTTCCTCCTCCTTGTTCAGCCTCTTTGTTCAGGGTCGCGGTGGGTGTAGATTGGCGTAATGGAATCCAATCCGCACGCGTCTGCTTTTAACGAACCGCTTTCCCTCGAAGGTGCACCGCAGCGCTCGGTGTTTGCCACCCTTGCCTCGGTGCTGCCGTTCCTCTGGCCCAGGGACCAGGTGGAAATGCGGGTTCGGGTTGTCATAGCATTTGCCTGCCTGCTGCTGGGCCGGACGGCCAACGTGGGTGGGCCCATTGTGCTGAAAGACCTGGTTGATGGCCTTGAAGCCCTGACGAAAGGTGAGCTGGCGCTGGCCGGGCTTGTGACCACGGCGTTATTGTATGGTGCCCTGGTCCTGCTGCCGGGCATCCTGACAGAAATCCGGGCCTCAGTGTTTACGCCAGTGTCTGAATATGCCCAGCGTGTTTTTGGGCTCACCGCGTTTGATCACCTGCACCGGCTCAGCATGCGGTTTCACCTGGACCGCCGCACGGGCGGCTTATCCCGGGCCATCGAGCGGGGTACCCGCGCCCTGCAACAGATCACCGGTCTATTTGCCTTCAACATTGCGCCCACCCTGTTCGAGATCAGCATCGTCTGTCTTTACCTTGCCTGGGGTTACCCGCTCAAGTATGTCGGCGTGATCCTGCTGGCCATTGCCGCCTATGTGGTGTTCACGCTGCTGTTCACCGAATGGCGGACCCGGTTTCGCCGCATGATGGTGGCCCAGGAATCACGCGCCATGACCATTGGTGTGGACAGTCTGCTCAACTTTGAGACTGTCAAGTATTTTGGCAACGAGAAGTATGAGTCTGATCGCTACAACGATGCGCTGCAGCAATACATGACGGCCGCCGTGAAGAGCCAGACCACGCTCGGGATGTTGAATGGTGGCCAGATCCTGGTGAGGGTCATCTGCCAGGTGGCCATACTCCTGCTGGCCATTCATGACTACGCCGCGGGCAGCCTGACAACCGGTGAAGTGGTCATGCTGAATACCTTCATGCTGCAGCTTTTTATCCCGCTGGGTTTCCTTGGTTCCTCCTATCGCATGATCCGGCAGGCGCTGATTGACATGGAGTTCATGTTCCAGTTGTTGGACCTTGAGCCCGAAATCCAGGATCGACCCGATGCTGTCCCGCTGGTGGTGACCCGGGGTGAAGTGCGGTTTGACCGGGTTTCGTTCGGGTATGACGCCAACCGCAACATTCTGAAGGAGATCAATTTTGTGATCCCGCCGGGTACAACCACAGCGGTGGTGGGGCCGAGCGGCGCAGGCAAGTCGACGCTGGCACGGCTGGTTTACCGGTTCTACGATGTGCAGGAAGGGCAGGTGCAGATTGATGGCGAGGACGTGGCGCATGTAACCCAGGCCAGTCTGCGTGCGGCGGTGGGCATAGTGCCCCAGGATACGGTGCTGTTCAACGACACCATCCGGTACAACATTCGTTACGGGCGACCGGATGCCAGTGATGCAGAGGTAGAGGCAGCGGCAAAACTTGCCTCAATCCACGATTTTGTCATGAGTTTGCCGGCGGGATATGACACCCGGGTGGGCGAACGGGGCCTCAAGCTGTCGGGGGGTGAGAAACAGCGGGTTGCCATTGCCCGCACCATCCTGAAAGACCCGCCCGTGCTGGTGCTGGATGAGGCAACCTCGGCGCTGGACGGGGCCACGGAACGCGAAATCCAGGGTGCACTGAAACAGGTATCGATTGGCCGGACCACGCTGGTCATTGCGCACAGGCTCTCCACTATCATTCACGCGGACGAAATCCTGGTGCTCGAGGGTGGGGAGATTACCGAACGGGGTTCACACGCTGAACTGGTGGCGCGGGGTGGTGCTTATGCCAGCATGTGGTCGCGCCAGCGCCAGGCTGAGGATGAAATGGAAAAGCTGCGCGCGCTTGGTGCCTATGTGATCGAGGAGGCGGACCGGGCTGGCGGCAAGCGGGTGGATAAGAGTTAACCGGCGCCGGCCAGTCCTTGTACTCGCCTGCGGGTCAGCCGGGCACACTGACCTTTGCGTGGGGTGACGGAACAAAACAGCCGCCCTCGGCAATGCCGTCAGGCTTGCGCCTGATCACCTGTGGCAGGGCAAAAAAATTGGGTGAAACGCCATTGGGGCGCAACCGGGTTGCGGGGAACTCCTCCGCCAGTGCAGCAACAACTTCCGCCGGCATCTGGTCCATGATGGTGATGAGGTCGGTCCCCGAGTTGTCAATGCGGGGCTGGTGCACGGCAGCATCAACACTCATGCCATAGTCCACCAGGAAAGACACGAGCTGGAACACCGCGGGGAATATCTTGCGTCCGCCGCAGGCGCCCGCGGCAAACAGGCTGCCATTACCCTCGTCCGCGATGACGGGGCACATGTTGCAGAGCGGATGGCGGCCACCCTCTACCGAGTTGGGCCCACCGGGCCGGGGATCAAACCACATCATGCCGTTGTTCATGAGGATGCCACTCTGCGGCAGCATGATGCGAGAACCAAACCCGGACATGATGGTCTGGGTGAGGGACACGACATTACCGGCCCGGTCCACAGCACAGATATGGCTGGTGTTGCCAGGCTGCTCCGGGCCTTCACCCAGGTTTTCGAGCCTGTAGCGGTAGGTTTCCAGCAGGGACTCGGCGTAGGCGGTATAGGCTGAAGGGCAGGGCAGTGGTGTCGACGGTTGCAGCTTTTGCTGCAGTAGTTCCAGCGCGGCAATGATGGACGGCCCGGCTGTCAGATTGCCCGCCACGTACAGGGTGGCGTCCCGATACCGGGTGGAGAGGGGTTCATTGATGCGCGCCTCGTAGGCCGCAAGGTCGTCCAGGGTAATGCGGGAGCCAGCGGTCTGCAGGTCAGCGACAATGGCGGCGGCCAGCGGCCCGCGATAGAAGGCGTCGGGCCCGGCTTCCTGCAACTGGCGGTAGGTGTTCCCCAGCTGACCCAGCGGAAGGAACCGGAGCTCTCCTTCCAGGTCGATCGCGGGTGGCAGGCCATCAGCCAGGTAGACCCGCCGGGTCTCGTCAAAACGTGCCAGCGAACGTGCAAACGCGTTGATCTTCCAGGCGCTGTACCAGTCAATGGGTAATCCCTCTTCGGCGAGCCGGCAGGCGGGTTCAATCACCTGCTGCCAGTCCATGGTGCCGAAGGTCGAGAGCGCAAGGGAGATGCCCCGGACATACCCGGGCACGGCAATCGAGAGTGGACCTTCGACGTTCCTGTCGTCGACCACAGCCGGCCAGTTGAAGGCATCGGACGAATTCTCACCCTGAGGGGCCAGGGGATAGTCTTCCGGCACCGAAGCGAAAGGCGCCCGCATGCCAAATTCAACCACCTTCACGGTTTTCTCGCGGGCGAGGTAAATGGTCATGTAGCCACCGCCGCCAATGCCACTCATCCAGGGTTCGACTGTACCCAGCGCAAGACCGGTTGCGATGGCGGCATCAATGGCATTGCCACCCTGGTTCAGTACCTCTGCACCCACGTCCGACGCCAGGTGATGCTGACTCGCTACCATGCCGTTTTTGCCATGAACGGCGGGTTTGGTGATCTGCCATTGCTCGGTCACATGTGGTTGCATGCCGGGTTGTCCTCAGTTGTTGCCGATTGCTGGTGTGAGGTAATGCACAGTATAACCTGCCCGTTGTCCGCCCGGTCTGTGGTAATCTTGAGCCATGCTGTCTGTTCCAAGAGCGCGCATGAACGCGAAACCTGTCCCCGGCTTTGTGCTGTTGCTGGCACTGTTGCTGTCCACCCCGAGTTTTGCCCTGGGTGATGGCAGCAGTTTTGTCCATACCTTCGAGCGAGAGCTTATCATGCCGGTGGTCAGCGAGGCCCCCGGGGCTGCCGTGGTCATGGTCATTGACGGCCGCATTGCGCTGCAAAAGACCTACGGTGTCCGTTCGGACAGGACCGGTGCGCCGGTCACGCCGCACACGCTGTTCCGCATTGCGTCTGTCTCCAAGACTTTTGCGTCCGCCGCCGGTGCCATCCTGGTCCGGGAAGCACCCGTCGACTGGTCAACTCCCATTGCGGCCCAGGTACCCGGGCTGCAGTTCAAGATTGACGCATATGGCCGCGAGATTAACCTCCGTCACCTGATGTCACAGACCACCGGGCTCATGCCGCATGCCTATACCAACCTGATCGAAGACAACATGAGTTACGAGCGCATCATTGACCGGCTTGACCGCGTTGACTTCATCTGTGCACCCGGTGAGTGTTATGGCTATCAGAATGTTGTATTCAGCCTGATTGGCGATGTTGTTCAGGCAGCCACCAATATCGACTATCCCACCTTTGTGAAACAGCATATTTTTGAACCGCTCGCCATGCACCGGGCATCATTTGGCCTCGAGGCGTTTGTGAGTGACCCCAATCACGCGGATGGTCACGTCTGGACCGGGACTGACTGGTCGCCCACGCGCACGACGCCACATTACTACCGGTTGCCGCCGGCGGCCGGCGTCAATGCAAGCATCGATGACATGAAGTCCTGGTTGCTTGCCCAGCTTGGCCAGACGCCAGCAGTGCTCAGTCGGGAAATGCTGGACGAATTACAATCCGGTGTAGTCCGGACCAGCCGTGAACAGGCCCACTATCGCGCCCGCCCGGCCCTGGGGCCAGTCTATTACGGACTGGGCTGGCGGGTGTTTGAGTATGCGGAAACGCCGGGATTTGTTCATCACGGCGGCTATGTGCGCGGTATGCGCAGCGAAATGGTCTTCAACCGGGATCTGCAGATGGGGATGGTGTTCCTCACAAACTCTGAACCCGGACACCTGGGTGACCTGGTGTTCGACTTTCTTGATCTCTACTATCGGGAAACACAGGGCCGGGCGGCCGCCGGTGCACGGGTGGCCCAGATCGGGGAATAGCCGGAAAACGCCCGGAATTTAGCCACAATGCCAGCCTGATTTGGGCTAGAATACCGGCTGCCCAACCGGGCACGACAGGTCCCGCTTCGGAGTTACGAACATTTATGCGTCTGCAGGCAATCAAGCTCGCCGGTTTCAAATCTTTTGTAGATCCTACAACAGTCCCTTTCCCTTCCAATTTGTGTGCTGTTGTTGGGCCCAACGGGTGCGGCAAGTCCAATATCATTGATGCGGTTCGCTGGGTGATGGGGGAGTCGTCCGCCAAGACGCTGCGCGGCGAATCCATGGCGGACGTGATCTTTAACGGCTCCATCGGTCGCAAACCCGTGGGCCAGGCCAGCATCGAGCTAATTTTTGACAACGCCGAGGGCCGGTTGACCGGCGAATACGCGGCCTATAGCGAGATATCCATCAAACGCCAGGTTACCCGGGATGGTCAGTCCAACTACTTCCTGAATAACCAGAAGTGCCGGCGCAAGGACATTACCGACATTTTCCTCGGCACCGGGCTTGGGCCACGCAGCTACTCCATCATTGAGCAGGGCATGATCAGCCAGTTGATTGAGGCAAAACCGGAAGACTTGCGCATGTACATCGAGGAGGCGGCCGGTATCTCCAAGTACAAGGAAAGGCGGCGCGAGACGGAGCGCAGGATTGTTCATACCAGGGACAACCTGGACCGGCTCAGCGACCTGCGTGAGGAACTTGAGCGGCAACTGCACCATCTCGAGCGCCAGGCGCGCGCAGCAGAGCGTTATACAGAACTCAAGGCAGAAGAACGGGAAGTACGTGCCCAGTTGCAGGCGCTGAAGTGGAATGCACTCTCGTCCCAGGTCAAGGACCGGACGGACAACATCAACCGCTTGCAGGTTGAACAGGAAGCAAGAATTGCGGACCAGCGCAGGCTGGATGCCGAGATAGAGCAGAAGCGGGATGGCCTGGTTGAACTGTCCGAGCAGATGAACGAGGTGCAAAAGCGCTATTACGATCACGGTACGGAAATCGCCCGGATCGAAGACAGTATTCAGTACCAGAACGAACGCAACCAGCAGCTCAATCGCGACCTCGAAGAGGTCAACCAGAACCTGTACAAGATCCGGGCGGATATTGCCGGTGATCAGCAGAAGCTGCTGGTCCTGCGCGCAGAACTGGAAGAGACCACACCCCGCCAGACAGAAGTCCGCGAAACTGAAGAAGTTTCGGGGACCCGGCTGGGTGCGGCAGAGCAGGCAATGCGCGTCTGGCAACAGGATTGGGATGAGTTCAACCAGCGGGCCGCGGAATCACGCAACAAGGGTGAGGTCCAGCAGTCCCGTATTGAATCACTCGAGCAGTCCATTGAACGGATGAACGGCCGTGTGCATGCGCTCAAGGCTGATGTTGAACGGCTGTCCGGCCAAACCGTGGAGGCCGAAATCGGCCCGCTGGAATCCATGCTGGAAACCCAGGAGACACAGGTAGCGCGAATTGAGGCGGAACTGCAGGAACTGGGTGAACGCATTGAGGAACAGCGGCGGGAGAACCACGAGATGACCGCGCTGCTGGACGAAAAGCGCAGTGCCCTGCAGTCAGTACGGGGCAGGTATGCGTCGCTCGAAGCCCTGCAGCAGGCGGCACTCGGCCAGCAGGATGACGCCGAGATGGGGTGGCTGGAGCGTCACGGCCTCAAGGGGAATGAACGGCTTGCGGAAACCCTGCGCGTTGATGACGGCTGGGCCCTGGCCGTCGAAACCGTGCTGGGTGACCACCTGCAGGCCGTCTGTGTCAACGGTGTTGACGCGGTAGCGGGGTTGCTGGGTGACTTCGAGATGGGCGCGCTGAAGTTCATGTCCCAGGGTGAGGGCGCCACAGTCGCCGACGCCGAAACAAGCGCCACCACCCTGATGTCCCGGGTCACCAGCGACATTGACCTGACCGACCTTTTGGGCGGCATTCTGATCGAAGATTCCCTGGACGCGGCGCTGATGCGCCGGGCCTCCCTGCGCCAGGGTGAGTCGGTCATTACGCCGGATGGGATCTGGCTCGGCCGCAACTGGCTGCGTATCAGCAAGGATCATGATGCAACCGCTGGTGTGATCAAGCGCCAGGCAGAGATGGTACAACTTGCTGAAGACAGTGTTGCGCTTGAGCACGAGGTCAGTGCCCTGACCGACAGCCTGGAAGGCGGCGTCAACGCCCTCAAGGTCGCCGAAAGTGATCGCGATATCGCCAGCCGTCGAATGGCAGAACAGCAGCGTGCATTCAGTGAAACCCGGGCGCAGCTCGGAGCCAAACGGGTGCAGGCGGAACAGATACGCAATGACCTGGCCCGTGCCAACCAGGACATTGAAGTCAGCATGACCCAACTCGAAGATGACCAGGCGGCATTGCGCACGGCCCGCAGTACCCTGCAGGACGCCATGGACCGTATGGAGAATGATACCCGTGAGCGCGAAACACGGTTGCGCCAGCGCGAAGAACTGCAGCAGGCGCTGGAGGAAGCCCGCGCCAGGGCACGCGAGGACCGGGATGCGGCGCATCAGCTGGCGCTGCGTATTCAGTCCCTGACGTCCCAGGTTGAGTCAACAGAGCACGCCATGACCCGACTGCAGGAGCAGGGCAAGCTGCTGGAAGATCGCAAGCAGACTCTGGAAACCAGCCTTAACGAAAGTGAGGCGCCCAAGGAAAACCTGAAGCGGGAATTGGAGGTGCAACTGGAAGCGCGCCTTGCGGTTGAAGGCCAGTTGACTGGCCTGCGTCAGCGTACCGAGGCCATTGATCATGAGATCCGGATGTGTGAGCAGCAACGATCAGGTGTGGAAGAGTCAATTGAGCAGGTGCGGGCGAGCCTGGACCAGGTGAGGATGGACTGGCAGGCGCTGGAGGTTCGGCGCAGTACCATCAAGGAGCAGATGGAAGCTGACAGCCAGGACCTTGATGCTGTCCTGGCAGCATTGCCCGACGCCGCCAACGAGGCCGAATGGGAAGAAAACCTGACCCGGATTGGTAACCGCATTCAGCGACTTGGTGCCATCAACCTGGCAGCCATTGATGAGTTCAAGGTGCAGTCGGAGCGCAAGCAGTACCTGGATGCCCAGAATGAAGATCTGGAAAAAGCACTCCAGACGCTGGAAAATGCCATCCGCAAGATTGATATCGAAACCAGGACACGGTTCAAGGAGACGTTTGACAAGGTCAACACGCGACTGCAGCAATTGTTTCCCAAACTCTTTGGCGGTGGCCATGCTTACCTTGAGATGACCGGTGAAGACCTGCTTGATACCGGTGTGGGCCTGATGGCACGCCCGCCGGGTAAACGCAATTCCAGTATCCACCTGCTGTCGGGTGGCGAGAAAGCCCTGACAGCAATTGCGCTGGTATTCTCGATCTTCAGCCTCAATCCAGCGCCATTCTGCCTGCTGGACGAGGTGGACGCACCGCTCGATGACGCCAATGTGGGACGCTATTCCGATATGGTCAAGGAAATGTCACGCACCGTACAGTTCATTTATATCACCCACAACAAGATTGCCATGGAAATGGCGGACCAGTTAATGGGGGTCACCATGCACGAACCGGGTGTCTCTCGCCTGGTATCCGTGGACGTTGAAGAAGCGGTTGCGCTGGCGGCCGTATGATCACAGGACAACGGAGTCTATGATGGATTTCGGTTTGCGCGACTGGCTTCTGGTACTGGGGCCGGTATTCATTATTGGCATACTGTTGCACGGCTACTGGCGCATGCGCGTCAATCGCAACACGATCCGGATGGAGCTCGACAAGAGTTTCATGAGCAAACCCGGTGAACGCCTGGGTGAAGACGTCGACGACTTTTCCATGCTGAAAGCAGAGCTTCCCAACGGCGGGGCAAGGGTGCGCCGCATTCCGGAGCAGGTGACACTGGATCTGGAGGAAGATGTGCCGGTGCTCATGGAGTCTGTTGATGTGCCGGACCAGGGTGTACCTGCGGGCAGCGACGCGGATGAAACGGCTGAGGATCCACCAGCGAGGTTACCTGCAGACGACGCACCGGAACATTTTGTAGTGCTGTATGTTACCGCCGTTGATGGGCTGTTTGCCGGCCAGCGTCTGCTGGAAGCCCTGGTGGAACTGGATATGCAGTTCGGCGAGATGGACATTTTTCACCGGTTGGATGACGCGGGGGATCCTGCTTTCAGCCTGGTGAATGCGGTGGAACCCGGAACTTTTGATCTGTCGACCATGGACAGTCTCGAGACGCCAGCCATCAGTCTGTTCATGCGAACCCATGAACGGGCTGACCCGGTTGCAACCTTCGACGCCATGATTGAGGTTGCCCAACACCTGGCGCTGGAACTGTGCGGCGAGGTCAAGGACCAGTCACGCAGCGTGATGACACCGCAGACGATTGAACACTGTCGTGAGGATATCCAGGCTTATGTCCTGAGGTATCGGTAGGAATCCCATGGGTACCCCTGCCGACATTGCTGCCGAAGCTGAAGCGCTGCGAGCCGATATTAACCGGCACAACACCCTGTACCACAGCCGTGATGAACCGGAAATCAGCGATGCAGCCTTTGACGAGCTGTTTCGCCGCCTGCGCGAGATAGAGAGCCTTTATCCCGAACTGATTTCACCTGATTCACCCACCCAGCGGGTGGGCGCAGCCCCGCTGGCCACCTTTTCACAGGTTGAGCACGAGTTGCCCATGCTGTCGCTGGAGAACGCTTTCAGTGAATCCGACCTGATTGACTTTGACAGGCGCATCAGGGCGCGCCTGGATACTGACAATGAAATTGATTTTGCCTGTGAACCGAAGATAGACGGGGTGGCCGTCAGCCTGCTGTACGAGGCTGGTATTCTCGTGCGGGGTGCGACCCGCGGTGACGGCACCACGGGGGAGGACATTACCCAGAACGTTCGTACCATCGAGGCGGTACCCCTGCGCCTGCAGGGCACAGGCTACCCGGATCGGCTGGAAGTGCGTGGTGAGGTTTACATGTCGCGCCGGGTGTTCGAGCGTCTGAACAGGGATGCGGAGAAACTCGGCGAAAAAGTTTTCGCCAATCCGCGTAATGCCGCAGCAGGCAGCCTGCGACAGCTTGACGCAAGACTGACGGCAAAACGTCGCCTGACCATGTTCTGTTACAGCGTTGGCCTGTTTGAGGGCGGCACCTTACCCGACCGCCATAGTGAGATCCTGTCCGCGCTGCGCGGCTGGGGGCTGCGCACCAACCCGCTGACAGAGGTTGTACGGGGCATCGCGGGCTGTGTGGATTTCTACAACCGGACCCAGGCAGCCAGGCGCAATCTCGACTACGATATTGATGGTGTGGTGTTCAAGGTTGACAGGCTTGATCAGCAGCAGGCGCTTGGTTTCCTGACGAGAACGCCAAGGTGGGCGATTGCCCACAAATTTCCGGCAGAAGAAGGGATAACACAACTGCTGGATGTGGAGTTCCAGGTTGGCAGGACCGGTGCAGTCACACCGGTTGCGCGATTGGCGCCGGTGAAGGTGGGTGGCGTGACCATCAGCAATGCAACCCTCCACAACATGGACGAAGTACGCAGGCTTGGACTCATGATAGGTGACACGGTCACCATTCAGCGGGCTGGTGACGTGATTCCCAAGGTGGTCGCCGTGGCTGAGTCGCTGCGACCGGCGGATGCCCGTCCGATAGTCCTGCCTGCGCGTTGTCCGGCGTGCGATTCCGAAATTGTGTTGCCGGAAGGTGAAGTCATCGCCCGCTGTAGTGGTGGACTCGTGTGTGGTGCGCAGCGTAAGGAAAACATCCGTCACTTTGCTTCCCGGCTGGCATTGGATATTGAGGGGCTGGGTGACAAGCTGGTTGAGCAGCTGGTTGAGGAAAAACTCATCAACAGTGCCGCTGATCTCTACAGCCTGACGCTGGAACAGCTGGTGGCCTTGCCGCGCATGGCGGAAAAGTCGGCCACCAATCTCCTCGCGGCGCTGGAGCGAAGCAAACAGACCACCCTGCCACGCTTTATCTATGCGTTGGGTATCCAGGCAGTAGGCGAGTCAACGGCCAGGAACCTGGCCAATCACTTTCTTGACCTGGCGCCGCTGCGGGCTGCAACCGTGGACGAGTTGCAGCAGGTCCCCGACGTCGGGCCGATTGTAGCAACGGAAATTGCGACTTTTTTTGCCCAGCAAGAAAACGAACGCATCATTGATGCTTTGCTGGCTGCCGGCGTTACCTGGGAAGTGCTGGCACGGCCCGAATCGGCACTGCCTCTTGAAGGGCAAACCTGGGTGCTGACCGGTACCCTGACCCGGATGACGCGTGCAGAGGCTAAACAGAGGCTGCAGGCGCTGGGGGCAAAAGTCGCCGGTTCAGTGTCTGTCCGGACAGATTGTGTTGTGGCAGGTGATGCGGCAGGCTCCAAGTTGGCCAGGGCGGCAGAACTGGGCGTACCGGTGATTGACGAGGATAAATTTCTTGAAGTGCTGTCGAGTCATGATGTTACCCGCTAGCCTGCCGACCAGGCGCCGCCTGGTGCTGGTTGGCCTGCTCCTGGTCCTTGGTGGCTGTGTGAGTGCACCTCCCGAGAATCGTGATGATATCTGTGCAATATTCCAGGAGAAGGGTGGCTGGTACAAGGATGCCAAGCGGGCGTCCAAGCGCTGGGGTGCGCCAATCCCCGTCATGATGTCTTTCATGCACCAGGAGTCCTCGTTTGTGGCCCGTGCCAAGCCACCGCGCAAGAAGATTCTCTGGATTATTCCGGGTCCAAGGCCCGCCAGTGCCAAGGGCTATTCCCAGGCCATCAATGAGACCTGGGCAGCCTACCAGAAGTCGACCGGGCGCTGGACAGCCGATCGGAATCACTTTGACGATGCCATTGATTTTATGGGTTGGTATATCGACCAGAGTTACAGGACGAACCGCATCGACAAAGGTGATGCCTACAATGGTTACCTGGCCTACCACGAGGGTCAGGGTGGTTTTGCCCGGCGAAGTTTTGCCGGGAAAAACTGGTTGCTGGACGCCGCCCGCACTGTCTCCAACCGGAGTAATGCCTATACAACACAACTCAACGGCTGCCGAAAGTCGCTTGATCGCGGCTGGCTCCTGCGCCTGCTGCCATTCTTCTGATTTGAATTGATTACGGCCGGGTCATCGGGCAAGATGCGCCGCGCCCAGATTCCCCGGAACATTTATGACAGGTACGCTTGCGTCGGTGACGGCGCTACTTCTTTCAGTTTCCATCCTGTTGGTCGGACATGGACTGCAACTCACACTGGCCCCGCTGTTTGCGAGCAGCATGGGCTGGACGACGGACTGGATTGGCTACACGGGTTCAGCCTACTTTGCCGGGTTTGTGCTTGGCTGCCTGACCATTCCGCGGCTGGTTACCCGTGTGGGGCACATTCGCGTGTTTGCTGTGCTGGTTGCGCTGGCCGTGGTTGCCCTGCTGCTGCTCGCCCTGTTGCCCGATGTTGTTGCCTGGATGTTTGCCCGGGGGCTGACCGGCTGGGCGTTTGCCGGCATTTACATGGTGATTGAAAGCTGGCTGAACGAGCGCGCCAGTCCGGCGTATCGGGGCAGGCTGCTATCGATTTATACCATCATCACCCTGGTGGCAATTTGTCTTGGCCAGTTGTTTATTGGCTTCAGCCTCGACTATACGGCCCTGGTGATGGTTGCGGCTATCCTGCTGGCCATTGGTACGGTGCCGGTTGGACTCACCAACAGTCCGGCACCCCGGCCTATTCCGGTTGTCAGTTTTCGTCTCAAGGAAGTGTTCAGGGCATCCCAGGTTGCCGTGGTAGGGGCATTCTGTGGTGGCATTGCCACCTCGGGGTTCTGGTCCCTGGGGCCGGTGGTGGCGCAGGCCCAGGGCATGGCACCAGAGCAGATAGGTCTTTTTATGGCATCCACCATTCTGGGTGGTGCCCTGTGGCAGTACCCGCTGGGCAGGTTGTCGGACAGTTTTGACCGGCGCGGTGTCCTGGTCGGCACGGCCCTGCTGGGCCTGGGGGTCTGCCTTTCTTCCATGCTGGTGGCGCGGGTTGATCCGGGTTTTGTTTACCTGCTCATGTTTATCTATGGCGGTGCAACCTTTCCCATTTATTCGCTCTGCCTGGCGCACGCCAATGACAATACCTCACTGGGGCTGATGGAAATCGCCAGTGTCATTCTGCTGATGCACAGCGCGGGGTCTGTGGTTGGGCCGGTACTGGTTTCCCATCTGCTGGACGTGACGCCACAGGGGATGTTTGTGGTGTCTGGCATAGTGCTGGCGTCGTTTGCGGTCTGGACCTTGTGGCGCATGCAGCTACACCAGGTAGCGCGGCGCTATTTCCAGCCCTGGCGTGATGTGCCCAGAACAACGCATGAAATTGCCGACGTAATGATCGCGCCTGAACCCGAGCGGTAGCAGGCGCGACAGGGATACCGCTACTGCATTGCCTCCAGGGCCTTGATGCGATCTTCCAGCGGCGGATGGCTGAGGAACAGGTTCTTGATATCCCGCGACCTTGACCCGAGTATGCCAAACGCCGCGAATTCCCCGGGGAGATCCTCGGGTTCCTTGACGTTTTGCAGGCGACGCAGCGCAGCAATCATCTTCTGTTTGCCGGCCAGACTCGCCCCGCCCTGATCAGCGCGAAACTCGCGGTGCCTGGAAAACCACATGACAATCATGGTGGCAAATATCGACAGGAATACCTGTGCCACAATTGAGGAAACAAAATAGCCGATCCCCAGGCCCCGGTCATTCTTGAGAATGACGCGATCGACAAAAAAGCCAATGATGCGGGACAGGAAAATGACAAACGTATTGACCACACCCTGCATGAGTCCCATGGTAATCATGTCGCCGTTGGCAACGTGCGCCACCTCGTGACCCAGCACGGCTTCAGCCTCGTCTGAGCTCATGTGCTGCAGCAGGCCCGTGCTGACCGCAACCAGCGCATTGTTCCGGTTCATGCCGGTTGCGAAGGCGTTGGGCTGGGCAGACTCAAAAATGCCGACCTCGGGCATGCCAATGCCAGCCTGTTGCGCCTGGCGCCTGACTGTCGCAACCAGCCACTGCTCGGTCTGGTTGCGCGGCTGTTCGATGACGTGAACGCCCATCCCCCGCTTGGCTGACCATTTGGACAGGGCAAGGGAGATAAATGCACCCGAAAAACCAATCACTGCTGACATGACCAGCAGGGCCTGGTAGTTCAGGTCAACACCGTTCTGCGCGAGAATGCCCTCCAGGCCGAGGACCTGGAACACAATGCTGATCAGCAGCATCACCGCCACATTGGTGGCAATAAACAGGAAAATCCGCGTCATGGCGACTTGTACCTCAGGGTTGATATCACTGGGGGTTATCTTGGGCTATCAGTCGTGAATTTCAAGCATCACTGTCATGAATCGGTGTAGCTGATGCGGTAGATAACATTGGCCTTGTCGTCGGACACCAGCAGGCTGCCATCGTTCAACTGCAGCAGATCAACAGGTCGTCCCCAGCTCTGGTTGCTGGCGTTCAGCCAGCCATCCACAAAAACGTCGTAGTGAAGCTGGCCTGCTTCATCGCGACGCGCATGAACCAGCCGGTAGCCGGTATGGCCCGCCTCGGGCGTTCGATTCCAACTGCCGTGTTCGGCAATGATGGCGTCACCCCGGTAGCTGGCTGGCAACATGCTGCCGGTATAGAAAATCATGCCAAGCGGTGCGGTATGTGGGCCGAGATTGAGCGCGGGCGCAACGTAGTTCCGGGCTTTTTTGCCTTTGCCGAATTCCGGGTCGGGAATGCCCGTACCGTGGAAAAAGGGATAACCAAAATGCTGGCCGGCGGCTGTGACCTCATTCAGTTCACAGGGTGGCAGGTCGTCGCCCATGAGGTCACGCCCGTTATCCGTGAACCAGAGATGCCCCGTGTCTGGCGCCCAGTCAAAGCCAACGGTGTTGCGTACCCCCTCCACGTAGATTTCGGGCACAACCGGCATCTGGTCAACGTTCATGCGCAGGATGGTAGCGAAGCGCCGATCTTCTGACAGGCAGATGTTGCAGGGGGCCCCAACCGGCACGTATAGCAGACCATCCGGACCAAATTCGATAAATTTCCAGCCGTGGTGGGTCTTGTCGGGCAGGGTGTCGATAACAATCTCCGGTGCTGGTGGCTGGTCAAGCTGGCTGTCGATATCACGAAAGCGGTAGATGGTTGAGACAGCCGCGACAAACAGGTCACCGTTCCGGTAGGTGAGGCCCGAGGGCAGCAGCAGGTCGCTGGCGATTATCCTGACCTCGTCAGCCCGGTGGTCACCATCTTTGTCTATAACGGCGTGCACCTTGCCGGCACGGCGACTGCCAACGTAGATCACGCCGGGTGCCCCCTGGGTCATCTGGCGGGCGTTTTCGACCCGGGCAAAAATCTCAATGGAAAAACCGCTGGGCAGGTTGAGGTTTGACAGTGGCAGATCATCTGCCACCGCACTTAGGGTCAGGCATAGAATTGCCTGTGCTAGTATGATTTGTCGCATGAAGGTTCCCCGGAAAATGCCGTTGCTGTTGTTACACCTGATGCCTGCCAGCACTGCTCGGTGGCTGGCCGTCTTCTCATGTTAACCGATGATGTCAAGCAGGAGATCCAGCAGGCCTATTCTGCCCTGCTGAACAGTCTCGGCTATACGGCAAGATACTGCCAGCGGCGCATGATTGCGGACATTGCCAATACCCTTGGGAATATTGAGGTCAGTGATAGTGGTGAGCGCCTGTCAGACAATCACATCTGTGTGGTAGAGGCGGGCACTGGTACGGGCAAGACGGTCGCCTACGCGCTGGCTGCCCTGCCCCTGGCTCGCGCCCTTGGCAAACGCCTGGTGATTGCAACGGCAACCGTGGCACTGCAGGAACAGATTGTCCTGCGCGATCTGCCGGACATCAGTGTCCGCACCGGGCTTGATTTTACTTTCAGCCTTGCCAAGGGGCGACGCCGCTACCTGTGCCTTTCCCGTCTTGACCAGGCCCTCTCTGCAGGGGCTTCTGCCAACCAGTCCCTGTTTTATGCCGACGAAATGTTTGGTGATGACGCGGCCCAGCTTGCCCTGTTTGAGGCAATGCTGGAACGGCTTGGCCGTGCCGAATGGGATGGAGACCGGGATGCCTGGCCAGACGCCATTGACGACAGGGTCTGGGCGCGGGTCAGCACGGATCATGTGCAGTGTACCAACCGCAAGTGTTCCCATTTCCAGAACTGCTATTTTTACCGGGCGCGAGAGACGATACACAAGGTGGACTGTATTGTGACCAACCAGGACCTGGTGCTTGCTGACCTGATGATGGGCGGCGGCGCGGTACTGCCGCCGCCGGAAGATACCATCTATGTATTTGATGAAGGCCACCACCTGCCGGACAAGGCCATCAATCACTTCTCCAGCTTCTTCCAGTTGCGTAGTACACAGACCTGGCTTGAACAACTGCCGGTCTCCATGGCGCAACTGGTGGGCGACATCACCAATCTGCGAGTTGACCTGCCTGCGCTGGAAGATGATGTGGCTGCCCTGGTTGCCGCCCTGTCACAGTGTGGTGTGCTGCTCGAGCCCTACCGGGCAGAGGCTGATGCTGACGGTGAAGACAGGCGCTACCGCTTTGCACGTGGCCGGGTTGACCCCGACCTCAAGCTGTTTGCCGCTGAACTGTGTGCCTGGTTTGCAAAACTGCGCGGGCGTGTGGCACCGCTCGTCGACCTGCTCGAAGAAAAGCTGGGCGAACCGGATGATCCCGCTCGCGAACAAACTGAGCACTGGCTACCCCTGGTAGCCGCCATGGGCGCCCGGCTGCAGGGCTCGGTGGGGCTCTGGGAAGACTACGCGCGGGAGGACAAGGATGCCGGGCCACCTTATGCCCGCTGGGTCACCTTTCGGGGCACGGAGGAAGTTGTGCTGAGTGCAAGTCCAGTCGACATCCATGAGATCCTGGATGACATGCTGTGGTCGCGCTGTTATGGCGCCGTGGTGACCAGTGCCACCCTGGCGGTGGCTGGCAACTTTGACAGGTTTCGCGCCCGCTCCGGTATTGGTGCCGGGAACCACTTTACCGCGCTGGCCAGTCCCTTTCGATTTCGTGAGCAGGCAACACTGTGTGTGCCTGCTATGACTTCTGACCCGCGTGACGTTGCAGCGCACACGGCTGAAGTAGCGGCGCTGCTTCCCGGGCAGCTTGAAGGTTCCAGGGGGGCACTGGTCCTGTTTGCCTCATGGCGCCAGATGTACCGCGTCACTGAGCTCCTGGATGAACAGTTCCGGGAACGCGTGCTGGCCCAGGGCAATCTGTCGAAAGCTGAAATTGTTGCTCAGCACAAGTCCCGCGTTGATGCCGGTTCAGACAGCGTGATTTTTGGCCTGGCGAGTTTTGCTGAAGGTATTGACCTGCCAGGTGAGTACTGCGATCACGTGGTGATCGCGAAAATCCCGTTTGCGGTTCCTGACGACCCGGTTGGGGCGACACTTTCTGAATGGATTGAGGCCAACGGGGGTAATGCCTTTGCGCAGATTATGGTACCTGATGCGGCCATTCGCCTGGTTCAGGCCTGTGGCAGGCTGCTGCGAACGGAAACGGACCGGGGGCGAATTACCGTGTTTGATCGCCGTCTTGTGACGCAGCGCTATGGCACCCTGCTGCTTGATGCCCTGCCGCCTTATGCAAGGGAATTTGGTTGATGGACGAAAAAGAAGACTTCCGCAATGAGTTTGCTGCACTGGCCATTCAGGCTGGCATAGCACCGGGGTTTGCGGATACCTATTTTGACCTGCTGTTTGAACTGGCGACAGGGCTGGTCAGCCGGGGTGACGATCTGCTTGTGGTGGGCGTTGCCGGTGCCCAGGGCACGGGCAAGAGCACCTTTGCAAGACTCCTGGCCATTGTGTTCGAGAGGGTTTTCGACAAGACAACACTGGTTCTGTCGATGGATGACTTCTACCTGACCCGGCAGGAACGGGCCCGGCTTGCAGAACAGGTACACCCCATGCTGCGAGTGCGTGGGGTACCGGGTACGCACGATATCCAGTTGCTTGGGCAGGTGATTGATGATCTGCGGGCGAGACGAAACACCCAGGTGCCAACCTTCGACAAGGCAAGTGATGATCGGCACGGAATGATCCCGGTGATGGGCGGCAAGCTGGACATGCTGGTGGTCGAGGGCTGGTGCTGGGGTGCCCGGCCTGTGCTGGAAGACCAGTTGACCGAACCGGTCAATTCCCTGGAGGCAAGCGAGGATCCTGACGGCAGCTGGCGCCACTATGTCAACGATCAGCTTGCGACGGGCGGTTACGCCCAGGTTTTCCAGAAGGCGGACGTTAATTATTTCCTGGCTGCGCCCAGCTTTGACGCTGTATTCCGCTGGCGCTGGGAGCAGGAACAAAAGCTGCAGGGCGGCCCGGCAGTCATGACCGAGTCCGGCGTACGCCGTTTTATCATGTATTACGAACGAATAACCCGCCAGATGCTGGAAGATCTGCCGGCACGTGTTGCCCTGACCATCTACCTGGATGAATCCCACCGCGTCAGGCGCGCCGCAACCTGATTCAGGTTGTATTCAGGGGCAGCGTTCTAATCTTGCAACCACTGAATCGGAGGTGTTGTGAGATGAAAGTAAAATTGATGGGATCCCTTGTTGCAAGTGCGCTGCTGGGCGGGCTGGTGGCAGCGCCACCGGTGCTGGCCGCAGGCAACATCATGTATGAATATGCCACGGTGATTGATGCAGAACCTATCGTGAAAACCGTACGAGTGACCACGCCGCGGGAAGAGTGCTGGGAAGAAAACGTGGTTTATCGGGGCAGTTATGAGCGTGGTGGCAACGATGCCGTGGGTACTGTTCTTGGTGGTGTTGTGGGTGGTGCCATTGGCAATGCCGTGGGTCACAAGAAGAGCAACAAGCAGGTTGGCGCGGTGGTGGGTGCTGTACTGGGGGCTACCATCGGTAATGCCATTTCACAGAATGCCCATGCCAGTCGACCGGCCGGCCGCGACGAGTACGGCGTGGAGGAAGTTTGCCGGGTTGTTAACGATTACCACGAAGAAGAGCGAATCATGGGTTATAACGTTCGATACCGTTATAACAATGAGACTTTCTCGACTCGCATGAACCGGGATCCCGGTGATACCATCAAGATCCGTCTGGCCGTTTCACCGGTGATTTAGGTTGCACCCGCGTGGGGAGCCCCTGGAAAAGAAATGATGCGTCTGCTTGTCTGTCTGAGTCTACTGATGATTTCGCCCTGGCTTGTGGCAGATCCTTTTGCCCGGGGCACACCCGCTTTGGAGCTGGCGGCGCGGGATTTCATGCGTCCTCCGCAGCCCCAGGGCATCCTGCCGAACCAGCGTGGACCGCGGGTGGGGGACAAACAGGCAGCGGCAAGTGTACGGGCGGCTTATGGTAACCACAAGATACTGTCAGTTGAGTTGATTGAGACCAAAGGACCACCCGTTTACCGGGTCAAGACGCTTTCCGAGGCCGGGGTCGTGAAGTACGTGTTTGTTGATGGTATCAGTGGCGATGTGTTCGAGTGAGCGCTGAAATCCCGCTGGCGCGCAGGGTGTCCACAATGCCTGCCAAAGATTGCACACAAGCCGGATGATGTCATGAAACGATTACTGCTGGTTGAAGACGAAGAAAAACTGCGGGGTCAACTGGTGCCGATTCTTGAGCGCAACGGGTTCGGTGTTGAGGCCTGCGCTGACGGTGCCATGGGATTGCACGTTGCCCAGAAAAACGCGTTTGACGTGGCAGTGATTGACCTCGGCCTGCCACGGGTATCGGGGATAGAGATCATCGAAAAAGTGCGGGCCGAGGGCCGTGACTATCCCATCCTGATCCTGACTGCGCGGGGAGACTGGAAAGATAAGGTCGAGGGCCTGGCTGCCGGTGCTGACGACTACCTGGTCAAGCCTTTCCACGTTCAGGAACTGCTCGCCCGCCTGGAAGCCCTGACGCGCCGCGCGTCCGGCAAGTTCAAACCGGCACTGGAGGCAGGTCCCATCCACATGGACACGCGCGGCAAACGGGTTCTGGTGAGTGGCAGCCTGGTGGACCTCACCGCATTTGAATACAACCTGCTTGAGTACCTGATGCAGAGACCAGGTGAAGTGGTATCCAAGACCGAGCTGACTGAGCACCTGTATGACCAGGACTTCGACCGCGACAGTAACGTCATTGAAGTGTTTGTGGGCCGGTTGCGCAGGAAACTGGACCCTGACAATGCCTTGCGGCCGATTGAAACGGTGCGGGGGCAGGGGTATCGGTTCACGCCCGGGGTATAGCCGCATGTACCCTGGCGGACTCTGCCTGTGAAAACCCTGGCGCAGAAAACGCTGTCAATCAGGACTCTGTCGTTGCGCGGTCGACTGCTGCTGGTTGCCAGCCTGACGCTATTCGTATTCCTGGGACTGATGGGAGGAGTGCTGGACCAGGCTTTTCGCAAGAGTGCGGAACGTGGTGTTGCCGAGCGCCTGCTGCTGCATATCTATGGTTTGCTTGCTACTACCGACGAAGCTGATGGTGAGCTGTTTCTGCCAGATGCCCTGCAGGAACCCGGCTTCAATCGGCTTGGCACGGGACTGTTTGCGCTGGTGCTCGACGAGCGCGGGGCAGAACTCTGGCGCAGTCCTTCGGCCATTGATCTCGGCTTGCCACCACCCTCAATGGTGGCGCTCTACACCCGCGGCGCACCCGGTGAACCTGTTTTCAGCCAGGTTGCCAACGATACCGGTGAGGCGCTGTTTTCACTTTCCTATCGGGTGCTCTGGCAAGGTGCCAGTGGCACCACCACCCCTTATGTATTTGTTGTGCTGCAAACCCGGGATACCTATCTCTCGGAAGTTGCGGGGTTTCGCAACAACCTCTGGGGATGGCTGGCGGGGGTTGTTATTGCACTCATCCTGGTGCAGGGACTGGTTATGAACTGGGGATTGATGCCGCTGCGGCGTCTTGAAGCGGACCTGAAACGAATCGAAGACGGGGCAAGTGAATATCTTGAAGGGGATTATCCGGCAGAAATTGGTGGTGTCACCCGGAACCTGAACCTGCTGCTGGCCAGCGAACGCCAGCAGCGGGAGAAATACCGACTGACGCTCGGTGACCTGGCGCATAGCCTGAAGACGCCCCTGGCGATTCTGAGGGGTGCTTTCCAGGCTGAAAGTGATCCCTCATCGTTGCGTGCCACGGTGGACGAGCAGGTCGCAAGGATGAACGACATTGTGGCTTACCAGCTCGAACGGGCGGTATCGAGTGCCCCAATGCTGATTCGCAAGCCAATTGATGTGGCGCCGGTGGCGGAACGCCTGGTAACGGCGATGAACAAGGTCTATGCGGCAAAACAGGTCCGGATTGAAACGCGAGTTGACGACTGCAGCTTTCTTGGTGATGAGCGCGACCTGATGGAGTTGTTGGGAAACCTCCTGGACAATGCCTGCAAATTCTGTCAGACCCGCGTGCAGTTCCAGGCCCGCGCTGCACCGGACGCGGCGCGGCTCAAGTTTGTTGTTGAAGACGATGGCCCGGGCATTTCAGCGGGCGAACGCGCCCGTGTCCTGCGACGGGGTGCAAGGCTGGATAGCCACACGCCCGGCCAGGGAATCGGGCTTGCCGTTGTGGTTGAGATTGTGAGCCGTTACGGTGGCGAAATTGAACTGGGCGCCTCCGCACTGGGTGGTACCCGGGTGGAAGTTGAGCTTCCCTAAGTCACCTCGTTCCTGCTTTTCCCGGCTATTGCCGATTTTCGGAAGAAAGCTTCTTTTCCGCCCGCTCGAAACGCTCAATCAGGGGGGCAGCGCTGGCGGGCAGGGGACCGGTACAGTGCCACAACATGATGAGGTCAGACAGTTGCTGGTCCGGAGTCCGGGTTTCTTTCTGTCCCTGCGACAGTTCACGATTAAGCCGCTCGACCTGGTACTGCATACGCAGTGTTTTTGCGTCCGCGGGTGATTCCATATCAGCCAGTATTTCGATCCTGACACACAGCAGCGCGGCTGCCTCCAGGTTCGCCGCCAGCAGCTTGCTGTCAGCAGTGGTTGCCTGCTGCCGGCGCTGATCAAGCTGTGCCTGGATATCCGGCGGCAGGGTGATATCACCTTCCCACTCGGCGTCAACCTGCTCGGGCGTGGCGGCACCAGATTCCTGTTGCCGGCATAACAGCCCCCGTCGCCTGACCTCTGACAGGAGGTGGCGGGTCTGGTCTTTTGCCTGTTGCCGGATGCGCTTTTCTGCCTGCCCGACCAGGTCCCGGAATTCTTTCTCGAGACCACGCTGCTCTCCGCCCCGTGGCAGCAGGGCGTCGAACTCGGCCCGAAAGGCCTTGATGCTACCGCGGGTCACTTCGCCGGTTTTTATCGCCTGGGCAAATCGGGTGGCAACTTCACCAGCGCGGCCCCGGGCGGCCTGGGCCTCCTGTTTCGCTGCGTCCCTGGCCTGGTCGCGCAGCGCAAACACCAGGTCACACTGTTTTCGGAACGCTTTCCAGAGTTTCTGGTCGACGCGCCGCTCGGTCACACCAATGGTTTTCCACGCCTGCTGGGCAGACTTGGCCGCATTGATGGCAGCATTGACATCGGGGTTGTCTGTCGCCAGCAGGTCAGTGAGCTGCTCAATCAGGGCGACCTTGCGCTCCCGATTCTTTTCCTGCTCGGCTTTCAGTTTTGCCTGCAGCGGGTCAAGCGCTGCGGTAAAGCGGTTCTGCAGTTTCTTGAAACGCCCCCTGGGTATGTCCTCATGGTCGCGCCAGCGGCGCAGTGTGCTCGAGATGAGGTCTGCCACCTGCTTGTAGTCAGGGGCATCCCAGTTATGGTCCAGGTTGAACGCTTCCAGTTCCGCGCAGATCCCCTCGCGCGCCAGGACATTCTGTTCGCGCGCCTCACGCTGCTGCTGGAAAAACTCTGCACAGGGTTTGAAAGCAAGGTCTGCGGCCTCACGGAAGCGGCTCCACAGGAGCTGGCCCTCGGCATAGTCCGAGGGACCCAGGGTTTTCCAGGTTTCCTGCAGTTCCTTGATGGCTGTTGCTTTCTCTGCCGGGTGAATGGCTGTCTCCCGGGCCAGGGCTTCCATCTTTTCACACAGTTCGAGGCGTTTTGGGGTCGTGGCAAAACCCTGCCAGTCTTTCAGGTCACGGAGTGCCTGGCTGAGTCGGGCGAGCAGGTCTTTCTGTGCCGTGGTTGGTTTGTCTTTGACGTTGCCCAGTTTGCGGTTCAGGTTGCTGAGGGTCTTGCTGGCGGCCCGGCTCTCGCCAGCTTCAATCTGGCTGGCAAGTTTTGCCAGGCGCCCGTCAATGTCCACCCTGAACTGCTCAGCCCTGTCGTGCTCGGCGACCAGCCGCTCAAGCTGTGCCTGCGCCAGGTCCAGGTGATCCGGCCGCGGGAACCCCTCGGGCCAGCTGACCCGTGCGAGCGATGCTGACAGTCGTGTCAGGTTGGTA
The DNA here is from genome assembly GCA_047947185.1 of Pseudomonadota bacterium. GTDB lineage: Bacteria > Pseudomonadota > Gammaproteobacteria > Pseudomonadales > Azotimanducaceae > JANQJA01. The sequence goes on along the minus strand of CP170502.1, from coordinate 1,634,020 downwards.
TCCGCGGGGTTCACGGCACTGGCATTCCGCAGTTGTGTCAACAACGCCCTGATACGACGGATACCCAGCGCCAGGTCGGCATTGTCAGTACCAGGCGGACAGGCCGCCATGATACTGCTTAGTTCGGTGGCAATCTGGTCGGCAGACAGCAGTTCGCGTTCCAACGCGGTGCACAGGTTGGTGATACGCTCGGTGACCGCCTGAACCTCAGCCTCAAGTCGTTCGCGTTCCTCGGGAATACGCCGCAGAATATCAAAGCAGCGTGCCAGCGCCTGTTCAATTCGCGCTGCACTGGTTGCTGTAGCGGCGGCGTCAAGTTCAGGCTGGAGTGCTGACCACTCGGCCTGTAGTGCGGCGGCATAGCGGTCGAACATCTCGTGGTACTCGCTACCGGCAAGTTTCTCGGCCCTGTCGGCAAGGCTGTCACACTGTGCGTTAAGGGCAAGAGCCTGTTCGCGCGCTTCCCGCAGGCGATTGAGTTTGTCGCGCACGATACGCAACACGTTTTTGTCCTTGCCGAGGTAAAGCGTGCGGACCTCTTCCAGCAGGGCCTCGTTTTCGAGCTTTGAGGCACAGGCCTGAAGCACCTGGCTATTGTTGTCGGTGCGAAGCAGTTCGAGCAGAGTCGCGTCGGCGCTAATGAGTGCAACCGCGGCCAGGCGCAGCTCTACGCCGTTCGCCTGCCCTGCACAGGTGACGATAAGCTGAGGGAGCTGGCACTCTTCGAGGCGCTGCACTGCATCTTCGGGTGCCATGTCCGAAAGCAGAGCAACCCAGCGCCGGGCTGCGGCACTGCTGATGGCCGGGTTGTCTGACTGCACCAGGTGCTCGAGGTCCTGGTGGTCAGTCAGCTGGCCCGTGGCTGCTACCTTAACGGTATCGTCTGCATCACCCTGCGCCAGTTGGAGCAGAGTGGGCTGATCCAGACTATCCTCGGCAATCGCGCGCAGCCGGATTGCCGCATCCTGGTGTTGCCAGCGGGGCGTTGAATCGAGGAATCGACCTATTTTCATAGTTTATGTTCGCCGTCAGTCGCGATAATTTGCTGCGGATTGCAGCCAGGGTTGCACCAAAGCAGGTAGCAGGATGTGGTCGATTGAGTTCCCTTTAGCGCGCGTCAGGTTCTAATGATCTCTGTCACACCCTTTGGAGGGGCATGGTTAAAGCGCGTTATGGCTCCCGTCACACAGCGGCTGCCCTTTGGTGTGCTTGCAACCACAGAAGAAAACTTTTTTGTTCTCCGTTGCCTCGTACTTGAGTGGCAGGAACTCGCCGCCCTGGTGTGAGCCGTCACAAAAGGGCTGATTGGCGCTTTTGCCACAGGCACACCAGAAATACTTCTTGCCCGCCTCGACTTCAATACCAAACGGTGACTTTTGTGCTACTACCGGATCTGCCATCCTGATGTGCCTTCACAGAGAATCGAAGACAGAGGATATGGATCAGGCCGGTCAGGGTCAAGCACCGTGCCTTGAATTGGCGGGGTCTAAAACCTATGATCGTCGGCTGCCACACCGGCAACCTCAGGGCAGGTTGGGAGACTTTCATGGATTTTACGTTCTCTGAAGAACAGACGATGCTGCAGGACAGTGTGCAGCGTTTTATTCAGAACAGCTACGCATTTGATCAACGGCAGAAGTTACTGCAGTCCGACCTGGGTTATGCCCGGTCGAACTGGGACAGTTTTGCTGAGTTGGGGTGGCTTGCACTGCCATTTGCAGAAGAACTGGGAGGCTTTGGCGGTACACCTGTCGAGACCATGATCCTGATGGAGGAGTTTGGTAAAGGGCTGGTAGTTGAACCTTACCTTTCAACCATCCTGCTGGCTGGCACTGCGCTTGCGGAGGGCGGCACCCAGGCACACAAGGACACCCTGCTGGCGGGCATGATGGCGGGTTCTACCCTGGCCGCACTGGCGTATGTTGAGCCCCAGGCGCGCTTCAACCTGGCGGATGTCAAAACCAGCGCGAGCGGTGGAGATGAGCTGGTTATCAATGGTATGAAAGGTGTGGTGCTGGGTGGGCCCAGTGCAGATGTGCTGGTTGTGCCAGTGCGGACAGCGGGTGGCCAGAAAGACGAGGCCGGCATTACACTGGTGGTGGTAGATGCCGGGGCATCCGGGGTTGTCCGCCGGGATTACCCGACAATAGACGGTCACCGTGCCTCCGAGATTACGTTTACGGACGTTCGCGTGGGTGCTGACGCTATCCTGGGTGAGCGCGACAACGGCTTGCCTTTGCTTAACAAGGCAATCGCTCAGGGTATCCTGGGCGTTGGCGCAGAGGCGGTGGGTGCCATGGAGGTGCTATACAAGGCGACCGTTGCCTATTGTCAGCAGCGCGAGCAGTTTGGCCAGCCCATCGGCAAGTTCCAGGTACTGCAGCACCGGATGGTGGATATGTTCATGGAGCACGAGCAGACCAAGTCGCTGTTGTATATGGCGGCAATGCGGCTGGCCGAGGGATATGGAGCTGAAGCCATGCAGGCGCTGTCAGCGCTGAAGGTGCGCGTTGGCAAAGGCGGGCGTTTTGTTGGCCAGAGTGCCATCCAACTGCACGGCGGCATGGGCATGACCGATGAAATGTCCGTGGGTCACTACTTCAAGCGGCTGACGGCCATCGACACATTGTTTGGCAATCACGATCATCACCTGAAACAGTATGTCAGGGCTGCCTGAGGCACGCGCGAAACGATAAAGAGGCCACAACATGAGTGAGACGCCGGACTGGTTCTGGACCGCAATAGAAACTGAGGCCGCTCCAGGCACCGTGGATGTCCAGGACTGCGACATCAATTATCGTGCCTGGAGCGAAGCAGGCAAAGCGGGATTGCTGTTTATCCACGGTCATAACGCCCATGCCCATTGGTGGGACTTCATTGCGCCTTTTTTCAAGGATAGTTACCAGACCGTTGCGCTTGACCTCTCCGGTATGGGAGACAGCGGTCATCGTGACGAGTATTCAGCCGACGTCTATGCCGCCGAAATCGTTGCGGTTGCGGACGAGTTGGGTATGCCAGCCAATACTTTTGTGGTGGCACACAGTTTTGGCGGGATGATGGCGCTGCGCGCTTTTGCGACGCGGCCGGATCGGTTCGGCGGGCTGGTGCTGGTTGATTCGGGCGTGCGCCATCCCGACGACGTCAAGGAGCGCGAACAGCAGCCAGAGCGGCTGGCACGCCCCAAGGTTTATCCGGAGCGCGAGATTGCCATTTCCAGATTTCGGCTCCAGCCACCCCAGCAGTGTGACAACCAGTACATTGTTGACCATATCGCCCGCCATTCAGTTGAATATGACGGTGATGGCTGGGTATGGAAGTTTGATGAAGAGCAGGGGGTGCGCATGAATCGCAGCGGCGACCTTGAAGCTGACTTCCTGGCGGTGTCGGGGCATGTTGCGCTGATCTATGGTGAGTTGAGCGAGTCCCTGAGCAAAAAGTCTGTGGGCTATATGCAGGACCTGAAGCCGTCACTGGAAGTCTTTGAGATGAAAGACGCCCGTCACCATCTGTTCCTCGATCAGCCGCTGGCATTTGTTGATCAGCTCAAAGCCGTCCTGCAACGCTGGCAATGAGCATCCTGTCGGCACAGGAAGCGGCCGGGGTCACGGCACCACTGGCGCAGGCGACCACACTGCCGCCCCGGGCCTACACCGATCCGGACATTTTCAGGCGGGAAACAGTCACGCTCTTTGAGCGTGAGTGGGTCTGTGTTGCCCGGGCGGAACAGGTGGCCGACATCGGTGATTACCTGTGTGTTGACCTGCTGAACCAGCCCCTGCTGATTGTCAGGCAGAAGGATCGAACCATCAGTGCCATGTCATCGGTGTGCCTGCACAGGGCCATGCCCGTGGCCGAGGGTGCAGGCAATGCCGCCCACTTCAGCTGTCCCTACCACCTGTGGAAATATGGCCTTGATGGTCGCCTGATCAGTGCACCCATGATGGAGGGTGTCTCCGATTTTCCGCCCCCTGGTTGCCGCTTGCCCGCGGTCGCCTGTGAAGTCTGGCAGGGTTTTGTTTTTGTTAACCTCAATCTGCAGGCTGCCCCGCTTGCGCCGCGACTGCGTGAGCTGTCACTGATGCTGGCGGACTACCAGTTGGGTGAACTGGCAATTGGCGGGACCCTGGAATTTGACAGCCCGTGGAACTGGAAACTGCTGGTTGAGAACTTTATGGAGGCCTATCACCATATTGGTCCGCATATGAATACCTTCCAGCCCGTTTATCCGGCAAAAGACGCTTATGTGGAGGCTGACCCGGATCATCTCTGGTCAGCCCTGCACATGCCCAGTGAGTTCCCGCGTGAAGCGGATAACCTGCCCCTGTTGCCGGGTCTGCCACCAGGCCAGCATCACCTGATGGCCTGTCTCGTTTCGCCAACCCTGCTGTTTGCGCCGGGCGACACCATGGTGGCCTGGTACCAGCTTTTGCCCGAGGCAGTTGACCGGATGACGCTCAGGATTCACATCCTGGTTCACCCTGACACGGCAGCCGATGCCGGGTATGCCGAGGCCCTCGCGGAAATGCTCGCCGCTGTCCGGTTTGTCCACGAAGAGGACATCGCCGTCAATGCAGGACCCTGGCGAGGAGTCAGGGCGCCGCTGGCGAAAGCGGGCAGGCTCAGCCTGCACGAGGCTGCTATCTGGCACATGAACCAGTTCTGGGCGGAACGGGTACTGTGAAGAAGGGGACAACCTTTCGTGACTATGCGGCACCGGCGCGGGATTCTGTCCGGGACTTTTACCAGCAGAACCACCGCTACCAGACACTGGCGTTTGCCAGGTCAAAACAGGCAGAGTTTGGTGCCCTGGATCGGGCCCGCTGGGGCATCTGGGAAGCCTGTGAACAACTCGACACCCTGGTTGACGACAGTGACCCGGATACCAGCCTGTCCCAGCTTCAGCATCTCCTGCAGACGGCTGAGGCGATCCGGCGCGACGGGCACCCGCCCTGGTTCCAGCTGGTGGGCCTGATCCACGATCTGGGCAAGGTGCTCTGTCTGTTTGGGGAACCGCAGTGGGCGGTGGTGGGGGACACCTTTCCGCTGGGTTGCCGCTTTTCGGACCGGATTGTCTATCCCGATTTTTTTGCCACGAACCCCGATGCCAGCGATCCCCGCTATACGAGCCGCCTTGGCATCTACAGCGAGGAATGTGGCCTGGATGCAGTGACCATGTCCTGGGGACACGATGAGTATCTTTTCAGGGTAACCAGGGACTATTTGCCGCTGCCGGCACAGTACGTGATCCGTTATCACAGCTTCTACAGTGCGCACACTGAAGGCGAATATGACTACCTGATGAACGACAGGGACCGGGAGATGTTTGCCTGGGTGAAAAAATTCCAGCCCTACGACCTTTACTCAAAGGGTGAAGCGCCGCCGGACGTGGCAGCGCTGCGGCCCCGGTACGAGTCCCTGGCGCGTGAGTATTTCCCGGCGACAATAGCCTGGTAACAAGGTGGCAGGGAGCGACCTTGCAGTCAGTGACCTTTGAATTCGGGATCCCGCTTCTGGGCAAATGAGGTCATGCCTTCACGTGCGTCCTCGGTGCGCATCAGCTGCAGGAAGTTCATGTAAACGTGATGCACGTGGTCATTGAACTGCTCGGCCAGCCCCATCCGCATCAGTCGTTTGGCCGACTGCACGGCAAGGGGTGCGTTTGCCGCAATATTACCGGCCAGGCCGCGCGCGAATGCCATGAGTTCCGCATCCGGGACAACATGGGCACAGAGCCCAAGGGCCTTGCTCTCGGCGGCACCCAGGTTCCTTGCCGTGAAGAATATTTCGGTCGCCTTCTCCCAGCCCACCAGGCGCGGGAGCAGCCAGGTACCACCACTCTCCGGCACTATGCCGCGCTTCACCGGCGTGGGTGCCATCTTTGCGCTTTCAGCCATCACGCGGATATCACAGGCCAGCGCCATGTCCATGCCAAACCCCGCTGCCGCACCATTCATGGCGCAGATAACAGGCTTGTCGCAGTTGAAGATGACGGCTGGTGGAAAGGTCTTGACGTTCAGGGTCACGGGTACCGGGGCACGGCTGTTGTTGCCGGCCTGTGCGCCGGTGCGGGATTGTGCGCTGACAACGTCAAGCCCCGCACAGAATGCACGGCCATTGCCGGTCAGTATGACTACGCGCACCGCCGGGTCCCGTTCAGCTTCAAGAATGTAATCGCTGACCAGAGCCATCATGGCGCCACCCAGGGTGTTCATCTGGTTGGGTCGGTTCAGGGTGATGGTGGCAATCCCGTCTGCCACGGCATAGAGCGTATCCTTTGTGGTATCGCTGGAATCTGCGTGAGTCTGGTTCAAGGTGTTTCCCTCCTGTTCTGTCAGCCCAGTGTACAAAAGAATGGGGGGCGGGTCCCGGTGGATTCTGCTGTACTCCACTGTATTTTCTATACCTTCACCGGCAATGCGGGTTGGCATCCGGTTTGTGTCCTGGTGTTGTTGGGCTTATTATTGCCTCGACGCCCGGCGAAACTGGCCGGGCTCAGGTGTTGGATGTCCGGGAAACCAGTGAAAATCTGGTACTGACCTCGCAACGGTAATTGAATGGCGGTTGCCAGGAACTGAAAGGTTCCAGTCACTGTGCAGATGCATGGGAAGGCGGCAAACGCCGGGGCCCTTGGGGCCCGCTTCATCAGTCCGTAGACCGATCCAGTGCTTTTCTTTTTATTCCGCTCGAGGACTGGCGGCGACAAGAGTTCGGGAGATTCCCCATGAAACGATCCAAAGGCATGGCCTGCGCCCTCATCGCGCTGGGCCTGGCGAACGTCGCGTTTGCGCGACAAACCGACACTAACAAGGGACTGGAAGAAGTTGTGGTGGTCGCGTCGCGATTACCCACCGAGATATACAAGACGGGCCATTCAGTCAGCGTCCTCGATGAGAGCAGCATTGCAGACCTGGGATACCAGTACGGGGCCGACCTGCTGCGCACACTGCCGGGCGTTGCGGTCAACCGCGCCGGTGGATTTGGTGGTCTGGCCCAGGTACGCCTGCGCGGTGCTGACGGTAATCACCTGCTTGTGCTGGTAGACGGTGTCAACGTGACGGCAGCGGGCACCGGTGAATACGACTTCGCGTCACTGCTGGCGGCGGATGTCGAACGCATTGAGGTATTGCGCGGTCCGCAGAGTGGCCTGTTTGGTTCAAACGCCCTGGCCGGCGTCCTGAATATCCGGACCCAGGCTGCCGCCGCGTCGCCGCGCCTTGCGTTTGCCGTGGAAGGTGGCCAGTACAACACGCGGCAGGTGATGCTGTCAGCCACTGGGGGCAACAGTTATGTGCGTGGTCGCATCAGCCTGGTGCGGCGGACAACAGCGTTTGACCTGTCTACAGACGATTCAAAGGGAAATGATGCGGACAGGGACCGCAACCTGACGCTGTCTGGCAGGCTGGATGTGGCCGCCAGCGATGCGCTGTCATTTGAGCTGGTCGGACGCATGACCCGGCGCGCCTCGGATACCGACGGCTTTGATTTTTCCGGCGGGGCTGCCCAGGGGCTTGCTGTTGACGATGACTCTTTCTCCAATCTTGATGATGTAACACTGGCCGCCAGGGGCAGGCTGCGGCTGGCCGGTGGCCAGTTACAGACCCGGTTCGGCATCGAGTCAACCCGGACAGACCTTGATGGCGGGTCATTTGGCAGCGACGCCAGGCGTGACAAGGTCAATCTTGATGCAAGCTGGCAATGGGCGGGAGTGGTGACCCAGCGTAGCACCGTCTTTCTGCAGCGCGAGGCCGAAGGGTATCAGACCCGCTACCCCTTTGACCCGAGCCAGGTGTCGGAACAGACGCGGGTGCTGCTCGGGTTTGGCCTTGAGCATCGCCTGGAGGCGGCTGAACAGCTTTTCCTGGGGGCAACTGTTCGCCGCGATCACAACGACAGGTTTGAGAGCGCCACTACCTGGTCGCTGGATGCCTCATGGATACCCGGTGAGGGTGCTACCCGGGTGCATGCGAGCCTGGGTGCGGGCGTGACCAACCCGACCTTTTTTGAGCAGTTCGGATTTGTCCCCGGTACTTTTGTGGGCAACCCGGATCTCCGCCCGGAAGTGTCCCTGGGCTGGGACCTGGGGGTGACACAACAGCTGGCAGGAGAGCGCCTGGTCCTGGACCTGACCTGGTTTGCAGCCAACCTGGACAGTGAAATCCAGAGCGTTTTCCCGACTGTCGTTAATGCTTCAGGTGAGAGCGAGCGTAGTGGTGTTGAACTGTCGCTGACAGGTCAGCTTCGACCCGAAACGACTTTTTCGTTGAGTTATACCTACACGGATGCCCGGGAACCGGAGGGGCAGGAACTGCGCCGGCCGCGACATAGCGGCAGCCTGTCGCTGGCCCGGTCTTTCTGGAACGGGCGAACGCGCCTGTCCGGCCATCTGGTCTATCACGGGGCGCAACTGGACAGCGATTTCCGCAACTACTTCAGCAATGGTTTTGTCGCAGAGCGAACCCGGCTTGGCGGTTACACGCTGGCGACCGTGAAAGCGAGCCTGGAGGTAGGTCGGGGCGTTCTGTTGTTTGCCCGTATCGAAAACCTCTTTAACACACGCTACGAGGAAGTTATCAGCTATGCCAGTCCCGGCCGCGCTGCTTATGCGGGCATACGCGTGACGCTGGGTCGCTGATGCGGCCAGATTGGGGCCCTGTCACCAGTCTGCCGGATCCATGCGGAAGAACCAGACGTCGTTGGGTGGTGCCAGCGGCGGTGGCCCCATGTCTGAACCGAAATATTCCCGCCCCAGGGCTTCCAGGCGGGTCCTGAGGATGGCGTTCAGTGCTGGATCTTGCACTTTGACGAAGCGGGTCTTGTAGATTTTGCCATCAACGCGCAATCGCACCCGGCCATCCTGCAGGGCGTCGGTATGCCAGTGTTTGAAGAGGTATATCAGGTGGAGGATGTTGCGGGTCATCCCCGGCTCCAGGCGATTCCACATGAATCCCAGGTCACAGGTCATATAGGCGACCCCGGCGTGCATGATAAACCCGGCCGTACGTGACGTGCCGTAGCCCACCAGTTCAAACTCGGTGTTTCTTTCCAGGGCAAATGACCAGTCGGTGACGGGCGCTTCGATGATCTCCCCGGTCCTGAAAGGACCACCAAACACACGGCTTGGCGAAGCCAAACGTGTGAGGACGTCGATAAGAAATCAAAAGATTGAAGCGAGCTTTCGCCCAATTATCCCACCCTGCAGGAATTCAATGGGGCCATCAGCGACCCGCTGGGTAATGAAAAGACCAGACAGGACGATAAAAAGAATGCCAGCCAGGAACAGGCTCGCATATTTGAGGATTTTGCCAGGCATGACGCACTCCCGCAGTTTTTGCTGTGAGAGGATGCAATGATCCTGCCAACACCAGAAATCAATAATTACAATGGGTTATGGTAAATGCCAGGCCGGGCCCGTGGTGAATATCGCCACTTGTTGCAAAAAAAACCCCGGCTGAGCCGGGGTTTTCTCTTTTGAGCACTTTCAGCACTTTCAGCACTTTCAGCACTGCTTGTGGCTGCGGTCGCGCTTGCGACAGCATCAACAGGGATCAGCAGGATTCGAACAGGCCTGCGGCACCCATACCACCACCGATACACATGCTGACAATGCCGTATTTCTTGTTGCGACGCTTCAGTTCGCGAACAATGTGGCCGGTCAGGCGTGAGCCGGTCATGCCAAAGGGGTGACCAATAGAAATGGAGCCGCCATTGACATTGTAGATCTCGGGATCAATACCCAGCTTGTCACGTGAGTAAACACACTGTGACGCAAAGGCCTCATTCAGTTCCACCAGGTCAATGTCGTTCATTGACAGGCCCTTGGCCTTGAGCAGCATGGGGATAGCGAATACCGGCCCGATACCCATTTCGTCTGGTTCACAGCCAGCGACAGTCCAGCCGCGGAAGTAAGCCATGGGTTCAAGACCCAGCTGTTCGGCACGCTCTGCACTCATTACCAGGGTCATGGAGGCGCCATCGGAAAGCTGAGAGGCGTTGCCTGCGGTTACAGTGCCATTTTCTTCGAACGCCGGTGGCAGCTTCGCCAGGCCTTCCAGGGTGGTGTCGGGACGGTTGCATTCATCACCCACACAGACGCCATCAACAATCTCGGTTTCTTTGGTTTCCTTGTTGATGATCTTGGCGTACTTGGTTTTCATCGGCACAATTTCATCATTGAACAGGCCAGCCTGCTGGGCTGCCGCAGTGCGTTTCTGGGATTCCAGGGAAAACTCGTCCTGATACTCGCGCGATATATTGTAGCGCCGGGCGACAACTTCAGCCGTGTTACCCATCGCCATGAAGATATGCGGGGACTTTTCCTTGATGGTGGGATGGGGAGCCGATTTACCGGGCGTCTGACGCTGGCCGGCAGAAATGGATTCCACGCCGCCGGCGATCATCACCTCGGAACAACCGCTGGCAATCTGGTTTGCGGCAAAAGCAATGGAGTTGAGGCCGGAGGAGCAGGCACGGCTGATGGTTGAGCCGGCTGTGGTAATGGGCAGGTTAGACAGGATGACTGCCAGGCGTGCCAGGTTACCACCCTGTTCGCCGGTCTGGCTGGCGCAACCGACGATGACATCTTCCACTTCCGCGGGATCCAGCTTGGGGTTTCTTTCCAGCAGCGCATTAATACAATGCGCGACCATGTCATCGGGTCTTGTTAGGTTAAAGGTTCCCCGGAAGGACTTGGCCAATCCGGTTCTTACACTGTCTACAACCACTACGTCGCGCATGCTCTGATCTCCACTCTCTAGGTATTGATGCGTTTAGGGGAACGGCTATTGTGCACCCATCCACCTTCCTGATACAAGTTCGGGGCATTGCTGGATTGTTGACCCACGCGGGTCAGTCTAGCGCCGCTTTTGCCCGATCGAGGTGTGCCACACTCTCGCGCAGGCCACCCGGACGATTCCGCGCCAGCCACAGGTCCTGGTGCTGGCCAATCGCCTCAGCGAGGTCCCGGCGCATACCCTGCACATCACTCCTCAGACCACGGAAATACTGCAGCCGGTGGATACCGTGCTGGGCAAGGGCAATGGCGTTCTGCACCTCGGACCGGACCAGTGGATCGGCCATGCCAGGCAACCGGCCCGCCACGTCTGAAAGGGCACCCAGGCATGCTTCCAGTGATGCTGCCGGGATGTCCCGGGTCGCAGCGGATTCATGCTGCATGTTCCAGAACAGCAGGCGGTTGAAGATGGTGGCGTTGCGAATGGGGGAAGGCGCAAGTTCCAGCACCCGGCCAAGGTCAACCAGGATGTCGCCAACGCCGGCTGCCGCCTGGCCAAAAAACATGCGGTTGATACCGTCAGCGGCGGCCAGCCTGCGGCTGCCCCGATGGTTCCAGGCATGGCAGGCGCCCAGCACAAATCCGGTGTAGCTGATGGGCAGGTACTGGTGGTGCCCGTGATCACCCCAGTCCGTGACCAGGTAGCCGGTTGCGCCTGCAGCGAGACCGGATCGGGCCGCGTTATCCAGGTTCTGTGCTGCATTGGCGGTTCTGCCGGTCAGGCTGTTCCAGCTGGACGTGCCGGGACAGACGTAAAATGGCAGGCCGGCAGCGGCCACCTGCTGACACTCGCGCCGAAACGGATGGTTACCCTCGTAACCCCAGTTCATGGCAATCATGTCCCGATCGAGCAATGCCAGGGCATCGGGTTCCTTGAGGACAATGTCGCTCCAGAACATCATGGTCCGGTCGCGCCGGTCGACAATTTTCTTGATCTGGCTCAGGAAGTCGACATAGACGCGGCTGGTGCCGAGTTGCTCACACCTTTTCCTGGTTGCGCCGAGACCAAGCTCCCAGGGTTCATCACCGCCGATATTGAACATTCCACTGTCAAACAGGGGCAAATATTCATCGTAAAGCTCGGTGACCAGCCTCAGGCTCTTGCGGGTTGGTTTCAGGGTTGAACCGAACGGCATGAACTGGCCGGACAGTGGATGGGTGAAGCCGTCGGGACACTCCGCATACTCGTGGTATTCAGGATAGCGAAGCCATCTTTCCCAGTGTCCAAAAGAGTTCAGGTTGGGCACCAGTTCGATGAAGTGGGCCCTGCAGTGATCCCGCAGCGCCAGGATGTCGTTTGCCGTCAGTGGTGATGCGTCGGCCCAGACCAGCGGGTGATTCGCAAAGGCATAGGTATGCTCGGTGTATAACTGGAGCTGGTTATACTTGAGCGCGGCCAGTCGCTCGATCAGTTCGAACAGGGTTGGCAGGGTGGGTACCTTGCAGCGGCTGATGTCCAGCATGACGCCGCGGTGCGCAAAATCCGGCCCGTCCTTGATCGTAAACCGGGGTATGGCCGCCGGATGCTGGTCCAGGATCTGCGACAGTGTCGCCAGGCCGTAATAAAATCCCCTGTCATCGCCGGCCTCCAGTAGCAGGCCATCTGGCTTGCCCTGGAGTCGATAGTGCTCACTGGCAAGGCTGGTGTCACGCGTCAGGGTCAGCAGAATTGCCTCCGGGCTTGCGCTGCCAAAGGTCAGGCGCAGACCGTGCCGGGCCGCAAACCTGCCCAGCGTCGAGGAGAGGGGCGCACTTGCGGGCATGCTGAGTTTCAGGTAGTGGCGCAGCCCGCGGGCCGAGTACGCCTTGCTTTGCCTGAGCTGTTGGGGCGGTGGATACAGTTGCATGGACCTTACCTCATTTTGCGCTTGCGCTGCTGACAGTGCCGCATTGAATCATGCACGCAGGGACGGGACAACGCCGGCTCGCCAGAGGCATAATGCAGCTTTTGCCCGGAGCCGCCTATGGCCGCATACATCCTGTCGATAGACCAGGGAACCACCAGTTCACGTGCAATTGTATTCAACAGCAGGGCCGAGGTGCTGGCGGTTGGCCAGCGCGAGTTTACCCAGTATTTCCCGGCTGATGGCTGGGTTGAACACGATGCCGAGGAAATCTGGGAGACAACCCTGGCCGTGGCACGGGAGGCGATCCGTGCGGCGGGGATAGCGCCGGCCGAGATTACGGCGATTGGTATCACCAACCAGCGTGAAACTACGATTGTCTGGGACCGTGTCACCGGTGAACCCGTCTATCGTGCCATTGTGTGGCAGGATCGCCGCACCGCGGGCACCTGCGAAGCGCTCAAGTCGGCAGGCCTTGAACCGCAGGTGACGGCAAAAACCGGCCTGTTGCTGGACCCCTACTTTTCAGCGACAAAAGTCGCCTGGCTGCTGGACGAGGTGCCGGGGGTGCGGGCGCGTGCCGAACGTGGCGAGCTGGCGTTTGGCACGGTTGACAGTTTCCTGCTCTGGCGTCTGACCGGTGGCAGGGTGCATCGCACTGATGCAACCAACGCCTCGCGGACCATGTTGTTCAACATTCACGAGCAGGTCTGGGATGTGCAGTTGCTCGAAAAACTGAATATTCCTGATACGCTGCTGCCCGAGGTGATGGACAGTGCAGCAGATTTTGGCACAACTGACCCGGACCTGCTGGGTGCTGCCATACCAGTCTGCGGTATAGCGGGTGACCAGCAGGCTGCACTTTTTGGTCAGTGCTGTTTTGAACCCGGCATGACCAAGAGTACCTATGGCACCGGCTGTTTTGTCATCATGAATACAGGCACAACGCCGGTCGACTCAAACAACAAGATGCTGACCACGGTGGCCTACAGGCTGAACGGAGAAGTCAGCTATGGTCTTGAAGGCAGCATTTTTGTGGCGGGTGCTGCGGTACAGTGGATTCGTGACCAGATGCGGTTTGTCAGCCATGCCAGTGAGACCGAGCAGATCGCGCGCTCCAATCCGGATTCAGGCGGGGTATACCTGGTGCCTGCCTTTACCGGGCTGGGTGCACCTTACTGGGACGCAGATGCCAAAGGGGCCATCGTTGGTCTCCGCCGCGACAGCAGCATTGATGACATAGTGACGGCAACACTGCAGTCTGTCTGTTTTCAGACGCGTGATTTGCTGGAGGCCATGAGCCAGGATGGTGCCAGTCCCAGCCTGATACGGGTGGATGGCGGTATGGTGACCAATGACTGGGTGGTACAGGCGCTGGCTGACATCCTGCGCATTCCCGTCGACCGGCCGGGTACCACCGAGACAACAGCACTCGGTGCGGCATTTTTGGCGGGCCTGCAGGCGGGTGTCTATGATTCCCTGTCATCGCTGGCAGCCAGTTGGCAACTGGAACGCAGGTTTGAGCCTCAAATGACAGTGGACCAAAGTCAAAAACTGTATGACGGCTGGCTGCAGGCGGTTGCCCGGGTAAGGTCGGTGTGAGATTTTGGTGCGGCCAAGGCTTATTTATCCTGCCAAAGCTGTTACATTTCTATTACAGAGGTCAATTCTGAAAACGCCTAGAATGTCGGTTCCGTTTTCTGCAGATTGATATCACATTGCTCCCTGATACCCGTTTTCATATGGACACAGTCACTGAACAGAAGTCACGCATGTACCGGATTGCCACCACCGGTGCCGGGATATTTGTGCACCTGGTCGTCTGCTGGATAGTGCTTTCCATTGGCCACATGAATATTGAGCCCGTGAAGTTTCTTGCCATCGCCTCGCTTGCTGCCGCGGGTTTTGCCGCCTTTTTTGTTGCCATCATGATGGAATGGAACCTCACGCTGGAAGATCCTGATATGTCACTCGCCCACATGATCTGGGCGGTGAGTGTTGTCATCATGACCACCTATTTTGTCGAGGACATGAAACCCCTGGTGGCACTTTCCGGCCTTGCCATGATTGTCGTGGGAGCCAATCGACTGTCCTCCAGGGAGCTGGTGATTTTTGCGGTGTACAGCCTGACCTGCTATATCCTGACGGTGGTATACAAGTCCCAGTTTGAGACGCTGTCCTGGCTGACGGAAGCGGTGGTCATGGTGGCTTTTGGTCTGGTACTGGTGTTTGGCCCGGTGCTCTACCGCTTTGAGATGTCGATGGTAGAATCTATTCTGGTCAACAAGAACGAGGAACTGAGCACGGCGTTGCACCGGATTTCGGAGCTCGCCATTCGGGACGAGTTGACTGGTGCTTTCAACCGGCGCCACCTGGTTGACGTGCTGCAGCAGCAGAAAGCCCTGGCCGACCGGCGTAAGGATTACACCTTTACCCTGTGTTTTGTCGATCTCGATTTTTTCAAACGGGTTAACGACAAGTTTGGACACAGTACCGGAGATTATGTCCTGCGGAGCTTTGCTGACATTGCGCGTGATATCCTCCGTGAAGTGGACTGCGTTGCGCGCATTGGTGGAGAGGAGTTTGTGCTTGTCCTGGGTGGCACCAGTCAGAATGATGCTGTGATAGCCGCGGAACGGATCGGCGCCGGGTTGCGCAGGATGCAGGTCAGTCCGTTGGAGCCGCAGTATCGAATCACGGCGTCCATGGGCATTACCCAATACAGCCAGCCGGAAGACATTGAGACAACCATGGACCGGGCTGACAAGGCCCTGTACGACGCCAAGCGAACCGGTCGCAACAAGCTGGTTATCGCCAACACGGATCGTGAAATCTCAATTAGCTAAACCCGATTCTGAGCTAAAGACGATATTGAATGGATAAGCGAAGAAATCCCAGATACGCGATTAACCTGAGTGCCCTGGTGCACCCCAACGTTGGTCGTTCCTGGCTTTGCATGATCAGGGACTTCTGTGAGGGTGGCATGCTGCTGGTAGAGCAGGACGCCACGCGGCGGCGGGCATTGCCGGGCATCCGGCAGGGTGAGACCGTCGGGATTCACTTCAGCGTGCCGGCGACGGGCAAAGACCTGCATTTCCGGCTTGAAGGCAAGATCGTGCGTGTCATGGACAGCGGTGTTGGCATCCAGTTTGCCAACGGAATTGAAGATGACGCCATGACCGCGCTGCTCAACTACTCCAACAGCCAGCCCCTGGTTTCCCGGGCTGCAGCAGAACCCAAACGGGCGGCTGCGCCTGCAGGGCGCAGCGGTAACAGCACCCTGGACCTCCAGCAGCAGCCGGGCCACATTGGCGGTATTACTGCGACAGATGCGCGTAAGCTGATTGTGGGTATTCGCAAGGAAGTGGCGCGCGTCATGCCGGAAATGAACTCCGCGTTTTTTTCCTACATGGACGAGGAACTGCTGAAACTGGCACGGGACGCCAAGACCAATGCGGAACAGAGCGACTATTTTGCCGCCATGTCCACCCTGGAGAAAGCCAAGAAAGAAGTGGGCCAGTCGTTCATTAACGAGGTCCTGGACCAGATTGATCATCCCCGTGATCTGCGCAAATTGCTGGAAGAGCGCAAGAACGCGGAGCAGGAACGCAAGCAGAAGCAGGCAAGCCGGGTGAAACTCTCACTGGTGAGTACCGATGAGTTTGAAGACTGGCTGGCCGTTGCCAACATCATTTCCCGCAGCGAGCGGGTTTACGAGAAGTACCTGAACGAGCTGCAGCAGCGTATGGGCATGCTGGTTGACTCCTGGGGGCACAACGAGGCGAATCCCCTGGGCACCTCGGTTTTTGTGCATGCATTCGACACCGCCATCCGCAAGGTTGACCTGGCCAAGGATATCCGCCAGAAGGTTTACAGCGGCTTCGAGGCCAAGTCTGTACCGCTGTTTCGCAAACTCTACATTGCCGTGACCAGGATGCTTGAGGAATCGAAGCTGTTCCCGGACCTGGATGATGATTTTGTAGTGCCAACACCGTCTGCCCGCCCGGCGGCCGAAAAAGAGGAAAAAAAGGCGCCGGAACCCGAACCCGAACCCACACCTGAACCTGAAGCTGAAAAAGCACAGGAGCCTGAAGACGCTGACGAGGACCTGGACTTGCGTGCGCAGATTGCTGAACTGCGCGCACAACTGCAGGAGCGCAGCGGGGCCACACCCCGGGAGCCGGCGCCGGAACGGAACCGGGCGAGAGCGGCGCAGCCGGAGAAGCGCGCCCCCAGGGCCCAGGGCAGCAGCGCAGCCTCGTCACCAGCCGGGAAGGGAGGGCGGGCGCCAGCACGCACGCGGCGGGGTGATCTGGGTGAAGCCCTGTCAAATATCTACAGCACCGTCAGGGATCTGATGGGGCGTGGTGGCAGCGATGAAGACGCTGAATTCGATTTTGATGGTGTAGACGGCGTCGAGGATGTTGAACTCGATGAAGTGCAGCAACTCCTGAGTTCGCTTCAGGACGAGGTCCGTTCGCGAGGATCCAGCGGGCAGCGCCTGCCCATTCGGCGCAGGTTACAGGAGTCCGCCGTGGCTGGCGGCAGGGCGCGCCGAATTCCTGCCCAGGCACTTGAGAGCCTCGGAATGGTGGAAAACCTGGTCGACACCATAGAAGACGACGCCATGTTGTCCGGGAGCGCAAAAGACTGGATCCGGCAGCTTGAATTGACCCTGGACAAGGTGGCCACCACCGACCAGGACTTTCTCAATGTGGAGAATCCGCACCGTTCACTGGAAGTGATTAACCAGCTGGCGCGGCTGGGTGGCTCGGAATCGGGCGGCATCAAGCGCAATGTTGACGAGATTGTTGATTACATCAACGATAACTTCGACGATAACCCGGCGGTCTTCGACGAGGCGTTGAACAAGCTCCAGCCCCTGGTGGAGCGCCAGTCGCGGGCGTTTACCGGCAATGTGCAGCGAACGGTAAAAGCCAGTGAAGGCCAGCAAACCCTGGTGAACGCCCAGCGGGCAGTAGTGGATGAGATGGACGGGATGTTGTCCGGCCGCCAGATCCCGGAGGTGCTGTTCAAACTGCTGATGCCCGGTTGGCGTAACCTGCTGGTCAACACGCACCTGCGGCAGGGTCAGGACAGCAGTGACTGGAAGCGCCATGTGCGTGCCCTGGAGCAGGTGGTCCAGCACCTTGATGGTACGGTTGATCCGACAGATAAGGAAAATTACCTGGCGCCCGAGGCGCTGCTCGCCGAGATTGAGCAGGGCCTTGATTCCATTGCCTTTGAACCCGGCCAGCGCACACCGCTGATCAATTCGCTAAGGCGGGTCATCGTCGATGGGGAAGATATTTCTGCTATGCCGCTGGTGGCGGTGCCCGAGGATGGTGTTGCAACCACGCTGGGTTTTTCCGAGGTCAGTGCCAAGGAAGCCCAACGACAGAAGTTGCGCGAGGAAAACGAATCGGATGACGACTGGCAGACCTGGCTTGGGCGTGTCCAACACCTGCATGTGGGCGAGTGGCTGGAGATTGCCGACCAGAACGAGCAGCAGCAGATTGCGATTGTTGCCTGGACCAATGAAGCCCACTCCACGTTTGTGTTCGTGAACCGTCGGGGGGTCAAGACCCACGAACTCATGGCGGAAGACCTGGCGACGCGCCTGCAGCAGGGGCAGGCGAGGATTCTGGAAGAAGCTGACATTCCGCTGACCGACAGGGCCTCACACCGGATGTTGCAGAACATGCACAATCAGTTAACCCACCAGGCCACCCATGATGAATTGACCGGGCTGGTAAATCGCAAGGAATTCGAACGGGAACTGACACGAGCACTTGGGTTGGCCCGGCGAAATGATCTGCGCCACCTGGTTGCCTATATGGATCTCGACCAGTTCAAGGTGATCAATAACTCGGCAGGACATGAGGCCGGTGACAAGCTGCTGCAGGAGATTGCGGGTCTGCTGCGTGAGAAGCTGAGTGACGTCAAGGCTGTACTTGCGCGCCTCGGTGGTGATGAGTTTGGGCTCTTGATCGAAAACTGTGAGAAGGACGCCGGGGTATCCGTGGTCAGGCAGTTGGCGGATGTGATCAAGAGACACCGGTTTGAATGGGGCAAACAAACCTATTCGTTGACCACCAGTGTTGGTGTGGTAATGGTCGACAAGGACATGGAAAGTATCTCCACGATCATGGGGGGGCAGATGCGTCCTGTTTCGCGGCCAAGGACGCGGGTCGGGACCGCATCCACGTTTACGAGGCAGACGATGCAACCATGGAGCACAGGCGCGACATCATGGAGTTTGTGTCCCAGATTGACCGTGCTATCAAGGAAGACCGGTTTATTCTCAACTGCCAGAAGATTGCCCCGGTTGAGGCTGATTCGGGGGAGCATGCCCACTATGAAATTCTGCTGACGGTGCTGGATGACAACGATGAGCCCATGCCGCCGCAGGATTTTATTGTTGCCGCAGAAACCTATAACCGGATGGGGGCAATTGACCGCTGGGTGATCAAAAACGCGTTCAAGTTTATTGCCAGCAATATCCTGAAGCTGGACGACCTGGGCGCATTCTCCATCAATATTTCCGGCAACTCGCTGACCGAAGATGATTTTATGGAGTTTGTCCTGGAACAGTTCAACGAGACCCGGTTGCCGACCTCGAAGATCTGTTTCGAGATTACCGAGACCTCAGCCATTGGCAAGCTGGATGATGCCATTGAGTTCATGGAAAAACTGAAAATTATTGGCGTCCAGTTTTCGCTGGATGACTTTGGTACCGGCCTGTCTTCTTACTCTTACCTGCGCAACCTGCCGGTTGATTACCTCAAGATTGACGGTATTTTTGTCAAGGACATCAAGAACAGTCCGAGCGACTACGCCGTCGTCAAATCGATCAATGAGATTGGCCACTTCATGGGCAAGAAAACCATTGCGGAGTATGTTGAGGATGACGAGGTCCTCGAAATTCTCCGGGAGATAGGTGTTGATTTTGCCCAGGGCTACGGGATTGAGCGCAAGAAACCGATTACCGAACTCCTGTAGCGCCCGGACATCCTGACCTGCGGGCGCTGTCGTGTCTGTCAGGCACCTTCCACAAGCGCACAGACAATGTCACAGATTTCGTCCGCCTGCTCGTCGGTAATGATCAGGGGCGGCAGCAGCCGGATGACCGAGTCTGCCGTGACATTGATCAGAAGGCCCCGCTCCATTGCCTTGCCCACCAGGTCACCGCAGGGGTGATCGAGTTCAATGCCAATCATCAGGCCCTTGCCGCGAATGTCCTTGACGTTGTTCAGGCTGGACAGTCGCGCCTTGAAGGTGTTCATCATCCTGTCACCCAGTTCAGCAGCGCGATCGGCCAGGTGTTCTCGCGTGATGTGTTCAACAACGGCTGAGCCCACGGCGCAGGACAGCGGATTGCCCCCGAAGGTTGAACCGTGATTACCAGGCTTGAACACATGGGCCGCTTTGCCACGCGCCAGGCAGACACCGATGGGCAGGCCATTGCCGAGTCCTTTTGCGGTCGTGACCAGGTCAGGCAGGATACCCGACTGCTGGTAGGCGAAGTAGGTGCCGGTCCTGCCATTACCGCTCTGTACCTCGTCCAGTACCAGGAACCAGTCGTTTTCATCACAGATTGCTCGCAGGTTCTTGAGGTAGTCGTCATCCGGGACCTGTATCCCGCCTTCCCCCTGAACGGGTTCAAGCATGATTGCGACAATGTTGCTGTTGTTTTTGGCAATCTGGCGAATCGCGTCCACATCGTTGTAGGGTGCCCTGACAAAGCCGTTGACCAAGGGTTCGAAGCCTGCCTGGACCTTGCGCGAACCGGTAGCCGTAAGGGTGGCCAGGGTCCTGCCGTGAAATGCTGCATCGGTGACGATGATGGTCGGGTTGGCAATGCCTTTCTGGGTACCGTACAAACGACTGATCTTGATGGCACATTCATTGGCCTCTGCCCCTGAATTGCCGAAGAACATGTTCTCCATGCCCGAGACCTCTGCCAGTTGTGCGGCCAATTTTTCCTGGGCGGGAATGTGGTAGAGGTTTGATGTATGCAGGAGCGTGTTGGCCTGATTGGCAATCACCTCGGCTATTTCAGGGTGGGCATGACCGAGTGCCACCACTCCGAGTCCGGACAGTGCGTCCAGGTACCGTTTGCCGTGGCTGTCAATCAGGTATGGGCCTTCACCCCGGGCAAAGGCGACTTCAAGGCGGCCGTAGGTATGCATTACTGGATCGGTCATGGGAAAGAACCCCGGAAAAAGTGGGCGATGATAAACCAGATTCGATAAACTCGAAAGAAACCACCAGATGTTGCTGTCGTGTCGCCTGTAGAACTTTCAATCCTGGTCAGTCGTGTTGAAGCCATTTGTGTGGAAATGGGGGCAGTGCTGCAGCATGCGGCATTTTCGCCCAATATCAAGGATCGGCTCGATTTCTCCTGTGCGCTGTTTGATAAAAGCGGTGAACTTTATGCCCAGGCAGCGCATATACCCGTCCATCTGGGCAGCATGGCTTTTGCCATGCGGGGGATTGTGGATGGCATTCACTGGGAACCGGGAGATGTGCTGGTGTTGAATGACCCTTTCCTGGGGGGCACCCACCTGCCGGACGTTACCCTGGTATCCCCACTTTTTGTTGCGAGTGAACTGATCAGCTTTGTTGCGAATCGGGCGCACCATGCGAATATTGGCGCTCCGGTGCCTGGCTCCATGCCCATTTCCAGACGACTTGAAGACGAGGGCCTGATTATACCGCCAACAAAAATCATTGCTGCAGGCACCCTGGTTGAAGCTGCCTGGGCAAAGTTGCAAACCATTCCTGGCACGGAAACCCGGGGTGACTTTGCGGCCCAGATCAGTGCCAACCGGGTTGGAGTGGCGCGCCTGGGTGCGCTGATTACGCAAATGACGCCCGACGTTTTCCAGGCGGGGGTCCGGGCCATCAATGCTTATGGCGAGCGCCTTGCGATGCACCGGCTTGGCCAGATTCCCGCGGGTACCTATCACTACCTGGACTTCCTGGATGATGACGGATGTGGCACCCGGGACATTCGAATAGAAGTCAGTGTCACGGTTAACACCAGGGGTGTGACCGTCGATTTTGCCGGTACCAGTCCGCAGGTCGCCGGCAATGTCAACTGCCCCCTGTCCGTAGCTGCTGCGGCAGTATTTTACTGTTTTCGTTGTTTGCTGCCGGATCAGACGCCAGCCTGCGCTGGCACCTTTCGCTGTGTTGCCATCAAGGCGCCACCTGGATGCCTTGTCAATGCAACCCGACCGGCCGCCGTTGCCGCCGGTAATGTCGAGACGTCCATGCGCATTGTTGACGCGGTGTTGGGTGCCCTGGCCAGTGCCCTGCCGGACCTGGTGCCAGCAGCAAGCCAGGGTACGATGAACAATGTTGCGATGGGCAATCACGGCACAGCCTCGCCCTGGGACTACTACGAAACCGTGGCGGGTGGCACCGGGGCCAGCGCAACCACCGCGGGTATTACCGGTGTGCAGTCACACATGACCAACACGCTGAATACCCCCATAGAGAGCCTCGAGATGCACTTTCCCCTGCGTGTCCGGGAATATGCCATTCGACGCCGTTCCGGTGGGGCGGGTGCCGAGTCCGGTGGTGACGGGTTGGTGCGTGAGTTCGAGTTTCTTGAGGCGGCGGAAGTCACGCTCCTGACGGACCGGCGCATACACCCACCCTATGGCCTGAGCGGCGGTCAGCCAGGCGCCAGGGGCCGGAACTACCTTGATGGTGAGGTCGTTGCACCTAAATGCCACCTCCAGGTTCGGGCCGGCCAGGTATTGCGAATTGAAACACCAGGAGGTGGTGGTTTTGGCCACGCCATCGAACCGGGTGCCAACGCTGTGGTCTATTCAGCACAGCAACCGGTATAAGTTGGCCGCCGTATTAATTGTCGGCAAAACCAGTAGAATTGGCACCTGCCAGCGACCCAAACAGTGGAGAATCCAGTCATGGACATTATGGAATCAATCAAAGAGCAGATTGAGTCACACAAGATACTGCTTTATATGAAAGGCTCACCCGATGCACCCCAGTGCGGATTCAGCGCCCAGGCATCGCAGATGCTCATGGCGTGTGGTGAGCGCTTTGCCTATATCGATATCCTGGCCAACCCGGAAATCCGCAGCAACCTGCCGCAATATTCCAACTGGCCAACGTTTCCCCAGCTATTTATTGATGGCGAACTGGTGGGTGGCTGCGACATCATTACCGAGATGTACCAGAGCGGTGAACTCCTGCCTATGGTGAAAGCGGCTGCCGCGAGCGCTGAAGAAAGCGAGGAATAGAACGCGTCAGGAGCCAGGCTGAAGGAAGCGCCGAACAGCGCGCCGGGGACAACTGACCGCTATTGCCGGTCCGGGGGCGGATCGTTCAGTCCGCCCAACTGCTTCCAGCGATTGACAATAAAACAGAAGAGCGCCGCCGTTTTCTCACAGTCGTAGAGGGCGGAGTGAGCCTCTTCGGCATCAAACGGGATTTCCGCAGCCTGGCAAGCTCTCGCCAACACTGTCTGGCCAAAGGCAAGGCCGCACAGGGTGGCGGTGTCAAAAGAGGAAAAGGGATGGAAGGGGTTGCGCTTGATGTCACAGCGCGCTGCCGCTTCATTCAGGAAAGCCTGGTCAAATGCAGCATTGTGCGCCACCAGCACGGCACGCTGACATCCGGTTTCCCTGACCTCACGCCGGATCATACGGAATGTATCCCCCAGGGCTTTCTGTTCCGGGACTGCCTTGCGGAGCGGGTTTGTGGGGTCTATCCCGGTAAAATCCAGTGAAGCCTGTTCAATGTTGGCACCGTCGAACGGGTCGACGTTAAAAAAAGCCCGCTCACCGGGCACCAGCAGGCCACTGTCGTTCATGTCGATAACAACGGCCGCAATTTCCAGCAGCGCATCGGTACGCGGATTGAAGCCGCCCGTTTCCAGGTCAATGACAACAGGCAGGTAGCCACGAAACCGATAGGCAATAGGCTTTTTGATATCACTCAAGTGGTGCGTCCCGAATCGATGACTTGCCAGGCGACGGTATCGCCAGCCCGGATCGGCACCAGTGAATCAGCACCAAAAGGCAGCGTATCGGGTATTTGCCAGGCTTTCTCCACGAGGGTGATAGTGTCACTGTTCCGTGGCAGGCCGTAGAAGTCAGGCCCGGCAAAGCTGGCAAACGTCTCCAACCGGTCGAGCTTGTCCATGGCCGCAAACACCTCGGCATAGAGTTCAATGGCGGCATGTGC
Source organism: Pseudomonadota bacterium (assembly GCA_047947185.1). Lineage (GTDB taxonomy): Bacteria > Pseudomonadota > Gammaproteobacteria > Pseudomonadales > Azotimanducaceae > JANQJA01. The sequence goes on along the minus strand of CP170502.1, from coordinate 1,610,164 downwards.
CGTATAACATCCCGCGGCGCAACCACAGGCATCCTCCTTGCGATTGCGGGGATGTGGCGCGGAATCCGTGCCAAGAAAAAAGCGTGAGTTACCCGAGACAGCCGCGTCAACCAGGGCCGCCTGGTGGGTATTACGCTTGAGGACGGGCAGGCAGTAATAGACCGGTTTCATGCCGCCCGCCAGCAGGTCATTGCGGTTGTACAGCAGGTGATGTGCCGTGATGGTCGCTGCGACACCCGCACGCGCGTCCGTGACGAATTCAACAGCATCCCGTGTCGTGACGTGCTCCAGTACAACTTTCAGATTCGGAAATGTTTCACAAAGTGGCACCAGAATCCGGTCTATAAACACGGCTTCCCGGTCGAAAATATCAATATCCGGGTCGGTGACTTCACCATGCACGGCAAGCACCATGCCGACTTCAGCCATGGCTTCAAACACCGGGTAAAGTGCAGTAATGCTGGAAACGCCCGCGTCTGAATTGGTTGTCGCACCAGCCGGGTAGAGTTTGAATGCGTGGATAAAACCTGACCTGGCGGCCTCCCGGACAGTCCGGGGACTGGTTTCGGGTGTGAGATAAAGGGTCATCAAAGGTTCACACGGCTGGCCCGTTGCCAGTATGCGGGCCCGGTAGGCCCCTGCAGCTTCAACATCCGCCACGGGTGGCACCAGGTTTGGCATGACAATCGCGCGACCGAAGTAGCGGGCAAGATCGCGAACCGTATCGGCCAGGTAATCCCCGTCCCGAAGATGGATGTGCCAGTCGTCGGGCCTTGTTATCGTAATGCTGCGCATGGTCGCATTGTACAGGTAAGTGGTGGCAGTCACACCGTGGGCCCGGGACATTTACACCGCTTTCTTGCTGGAGAATAGCCAGGGATTATCACAATAGGTAAGATAGCGGCCTTTTTCGCGGGGAGATAAAGATGGCGGATTTCGACAAGATTGTATTGTCCTACTCGGGTGGTCTCGACACTACCGCGATTTTGAAGTGGCTGCAGGAAACCTACCAGTGTGAGGTTGTCACCTTTACTGCAGATCTGGGTGATGGTGATGACTATTCAAAAGTTGCGGAAAAAGCCCGCAACACCGGGGCTACCCAGTCGTATGTCGAAGACCTGCGGGAAGAATTTGCACGCGACTTTGTTTTCCCCATGTTTCGCTGCAACACTATCTACGAGGGTGAATACCTGCTTGGCACCTCCATTGCACGGCCACTGATTGCCAAGCGCCTGGTGGAGATTGCGGAGGAAACCGGTGCCGGGGCCATTTCCCATGGCGCAACCGGCAAGGGTAATGACCAGGTGAGGTTTGAACTGGGTGCCTATGCGCTGAAGCCCGACATCAAGGTGGTAGCGCCCTGGCGCGAGTGGGACCTCACATCGCGGGAGGCGCTGATGACCTTCTGTGAGCGGCACCAGATTCGTGTTGATCGAAAGCACGAGGGTGAAAAATCACCCTACTCCATGGACGCCAACCTTTTGCACATCTCCTACGAGGGCGGCATCCTGGAAGATCCATGGGCTGAGCCGGAAGAGCCGATGTGGTTGTGGACAGTCTCTCCGGAAGCTGCCCCCGACGAACCCGTCTACCTTGAGCTGACCTACAGGAACGGCGATGTCACCGAAATCGATGGTGTCCAGCGGACACCGGCGGAAGTGATCGCCCACCTCAACCGGGTTGGCGGGGAAAATGGTATTGGCCGGGTTGATATTGTGGAGAACCGGTACGTCGGCATGAAAGCGCGTGGCTGTTATGAAACCCCGGGGGGCACCATTCTCCTCAAGGCGCACCGGGCTATCGAGTCGATTACGCTGGATCGTGAACTGGCACACATGAAAGACGAGCTGATGCCACGTTATGCCAGCATGATCTACAACGGCTACTGGTGGTCACCGGAGCGGCTGGCCTTGCAGGCCCTGATTGATGCGTCCCAGCGCCATGTCAACGGCCGGGTCCGTCTCAAGCTCTACAAGGGAAATGTCACCGTGGTAGGGCGAGAGTCAGCCACCGACAGCCTGTATGACGGTAACATCGTGACCTTCGAAGACGATGCGGGCGCTTATGACCAGAAGGATGCGGCCGGCTTCATCCGCCTGAATGCGCTGCGCCTGAAAGTTGAGGCCAACAAGGGGCGTAACCTGAAGGGCCGCTAGGCGCCGTCGGGTCTCTCCGCTGCGGCTTCGGGTCTCTCCGCTACGGCCCTGCGGGCCTTCGGTCGGGATGACGCTGCGCTGTGGGGTCTCTCCGCTACGGCCCTTCGGGCCTTCGGTCGAGACGACACCTTCGGTGTCGTTTCGACTGGAGCGGCGCCAGCCGCGGAACGGAGAAACCTCTGGCTTTCCAATACTGGATCTCTCCATTCCGGCCCTGCGGCGCCAGCCGCGGAACGGAGAAACCTCTGGCTTTCCAATACTGGATCTCTCCATTCCGGCCCTTCGGGCCTGCAGTCGAGATGACACCTCGGCCCAGGCTATCCTTCCTCGGACGCAATAGCCTTGTGTTTGTACTCACACAGGTCGTAGATGACACAGGCCGCGCAGCGCGGCTTGCGCGCGATGCAGATGTAGCGGCCGTGCAGGATCAGCCAGTGGTGGGCGTCACGTCTGAATTCTGGCGGGATCACTTTCAGCAGTTTTTCCTCGACCTGGCGAACCGTCTTGCCCGGTGCCAGTTTTATGCGATTGGCGAGCCTGAAGATGTGTGTGTCCACCGCCATGGTCGGGTGGCCGAAGGCGGTATTGAGTACCACGTTGGCAGTTTTGCGACCGACGCCTGGCAGCGCCTCGAGCGCCTTGCGATCATCGGGTACCTCGCCGCCGTGTTCATCCAGCAGAGCCCGGCAGGTCTTGATGACATTGGCAGCCTTACTGTTAAAAAGCCCGATGGTCTTGATGTAGCTTTTCAGTTTTTCTTCCCCCAGCGCATAAATGGCAGCCGGGGTATTGGCAACGGGGAACAGTTTTGCCGTGGCCTTGTTGACGCTGACGTCGGTGGCCTGGGCTGAAAGAATAACGGCAATCAGCAGTTCAAAAGGCGTTTCGTACTTGAGTTCCGTGGTTGGTGTGGGATTTTCATCGCGCAGCCGTGCAAAAATCTGGTAGCGTTTGTCCTTATTCATGAGATAACTCTCTTGCTGTTGCCGCGTCCTGTTGTTTCATGTCAATCAGGTTCTTGAGGGCAATAATACAGCCCAGCGTCATGAAAGCCCCGGGCGGCAGCAGGATAAACAGAAAGCCGGTGTCAGCAAAGCGGATGGTCCAGTCTGCTGCAGCATCCCCGGCGATCAGGTGCATATTGGCAAACAGGGTTCCCTGGCCAAGGATTTCCCGAATGCTGCCCATGAGGAGAATCACCAGCAGGAATCCCGCGCCCATCATGGCACCATCCATGGTCGCGGCCCGGACCGGCTGGCGGCTGGCAAATGCCTCGGCTCTGCCCAGCAGGGTACAGTTGGTCACAATCAGCGCAACAAACAGCCCAATGCGCTGGTGGACCTCAAAGAAAAACGCCTGCAGCAACAGGTCGGCCAGGGTGACAAAGCCGGCGATTACCATAATCTGGGCAGGCAGGCGGGTTGACTCATCCAGCAAGCCGCGGACGAGGCTGATTGTCATGTTGGCAGCGATGAGCACGATCAGGGTGGTCAAACCCAGTCCCAGGCTGGTGACGAAGCTGTTTGAAACGGCCAGTAGTGGGCAGAGTCCAAGCAGTTGCACCAGTGCGGGGTTGTTGGTCCAGAGTCCCTCTGTAGCGAGTTGCCTATAGTTCACTGCTTTCGACCTCCGTGATCCATCTTGTCTTCTGTGTTTCGAATTCCTCAAGGCCGTCCCGCACCGCGTGAATGACGGCGCGTGGCGTGATGGTGGCACCGCTGAACTGGTCAAAATCGCCACCATCACGTATGACATTCCAGGCGGCCCGGCTGCTCGCCTCCAGCCGGTAGCCGTTAAAGCCAAGAATCCAGTCAGACACGGCAAGATCAATCTTGTCCCCGAGCCCCGGTGTTTCCTCATGATGCTTGACGCGAACCCCTTCCACCTGGCCCGCCAGGTTCACCCCCAACCACAGCTCAATACGGCCGTTGTAGCCACGACGGGTGGTGACTTCGAAGATGAATCCGGTAAGTTCGGTGTCAGTCATCAGGGCATAACGCGCTGGCGCTACCCGCCGAACCGTCACATCGTCCCGCCCCACAATCTGTAACAACTGGCGGGCAGCATAGGCGTCACGGTTGGCAGCAACCCTGGTGCCGGTGAGGGCGTGAGTAGCACTCAGCAGCAGCCCGGCTGCAAGTGCAAGGGCGGCAAGGCGGCTTGTGGGGCCTGTCACGTCGGCAGTCTCCAGCGGGTCTGGTCAATCAGGGGGGTCAGCGTGTTCATCAACAGTACGGCAAACGCGATGCCATCGGGATAAGCACCATGACTCCTGATCAGGAATATCAGGGCAGCCACACCCGCGGCAAACACCATTTTGCCGCGGCGACTGTCCGGGGATGTGACCGGATCGGTGACAATAAAAAATGCCGCCAGCATGGTGCTGCCGCTCAGCAGGTGGAACAGGGGTGAGCCAAGGCTGCTGGAACTGCCGCTGTCATAAAAGAGCAGGGCCAGGACAGCGAGAGTACCGAGCAGGGTCAGGGGCATGATCCAGTCGCACACCCGGCGGTAAACCAGGTAGAGGCCGCCGGCAAGGAAAGCCAGATTCACCCATTGCCAGCCGATGCCAGCAAATTCAGCCATAACCGGTGAGGCCCGCCAGAATTCTTCCACGGTTATGCCATCGCGAAAGCGGAAGGCGTCAAGGGGCGTTGCCATGGCGACACCATCAGCCAGGGAAAACCCAAGTTTGTAGCCAACAAGGTCACCGGGGGGCAGGTGCGAGTTTGGCCCGGGCCATAGGGACATGGCCAGCGGAAAGGAGACAACCAGCAGCGCGTAACCCACCATCGCGGGATTAAAAGGGTTCTGGCCCAACCCACCGTACAGGTGTTTGCCTACAACAAGCGCAAAGGCTGTGCCTACAACAACCATCCAGAGCGGGAGCAGCGGGGGTAGGCAGAGACCCAGCAGCAACCCTGCCAACAGCGCACTCATGTCGCGCAATCGCTGAAGCGGCAGCCCGCGTGCTTTCAGGCACAAAGCTTCTGCCAGCACAGCCGTGAGGCCAGCAGCAACCAGGTTGACCAGTATTCCGATACCAAAGTACCAGGCAAGTACCAGTGTGCCCGGTACAAGGGCCAGCATCACCTGCTGCATGATGCCCGCAGTTGTGGTGACGGGTTTCATGATTCGCCTGACTTGATCTGGGCCAACAGCGCTGCCCTGTCTTTTGCGGAGGGACGTTTCTGGAGTTCGCGCTGCTGCTGTGCCTGTCTCGCCTGATGCGCCTCGTAGCGTGACTGTGCGTGCCTTGCGACATCTTCGGCAGCAGCCCGGCTGCGGATAGCGGCTTTTGATGCCCTGAATACCTGGGTGAGCGGCAGTTCGCTGGGGCACACCCGGTCACACAGGCGGCACTCGATACAGGCGTCGAGACGCAGTGAGGAGAGCCTGGTTTCGCTGTCGCGATACCAGTAGAGCTCCTGCGGCGCCAGGTTGCGCGGGCAGACAGTCTCGCAGCGACCGCAGCGGATACAGTCGGCCGGCGGCGCCTCGATGATCCTGATAATGTCCAGTTGCTCCCCTGGTTCCGGCCGGCGCACCAGGTCTATACAGTCCACCGGACAGGGTGGGAGGCAGAGCTCGCAGCCGGTACATTCGGCTTCGATAACCGTGTGCATCAATTGTGGTGCACCAAAAATGGCATCCACGGGACAGGCGGCGATGCAGAGTGTGCAGCCGATACATTCATCTTCGCGAATGGCAGCCACCTGCAGCACACCAGGTTCACCGCAGGCAGGGTCGGGCGGCAGGGTGTCGCGGCCCAGCAATTCAGCCAGCGCCGCGATGGTCTGGTTGCCACCAGGCGGGCAGCGGTTGATGGCAGCGCCATCAAGAATGGCCTCGGCATATGGGCGGCAACCGGGATAACCACACTGGGCGCACTGGGTCTGGGGTAACAGACGATTCACCTGTTCAACCACCTGGCTGTCGTTGGCCGGGAAACGCGCTCTTGCCCAGGTAAGGAGCAGGGCAATCAGTGCCCCGGTAAGCCCAAGCGTGGCGGTGCCAGTGACAAGGTCAAGGATCATCTGGCCATGCCGGTAAAACCAAGAAAGGCGAGTGAGACCAGCCCCGCGGTGATCAGGTTGACAGCCGCGCCACGAAACGGCGTGGGGATGTCAGCCTGTTCAAGTTTCTCCCGCATGGCCGCAAATACGATGAGCAGCATTGAAAAGCCGAGCGCTGCCCCCAGCCCAAAAAACACGGATTCAACAAAAGTGTGGTTTTGCCGGACGTTCAGCAGGGCAACGCCCAGCACAGCACAGTTGGTGGTAATCAGTGGAATGAAGAGGCCGAGTACCTGGTACAGCAGCGGCTGAGTGGCCCTGATCACCATCTCGGAAAACTGCACCAGTGCAGCTATCACAACAATGAAGCTGATGATGCGCAGGTAATCAAGCCCGAGTGGCAGCAGCAGGTAGTGCTCGACCATAAAACTGATGGCAGAGGCGAGTGTCAGGACAAAGGTGGTGGCGGCGGCCATGCCAAGGGCGGAATCAAACTGGCGGGATGCGCCCATAAACGGGCAGAGCCCCAGAAACTGCACCATCACAATGTTGTTAACAAAAATTGTCGTCAACAGGATGACGATGGGTTCCGGCATATCAGCTGACTTTCATGCCCGGTGTGGCGCCAGCATCGGGCTCCAGCAGGAAAATATCTGCTCCGCCCGGGCCTGCCGCCAGGACCATACCTTCAGACATGCCGAATTTCATCTTGCGCGGCTTGAGGTTGGCCACCATTACGGTCAGTTTGCCGACCAGGTCTTCGGGTGTATAGGCTGACTTGATACCGGCAAACACATTGCGCCGCTCGTCACCCAGGTCCAGTGTCAGCCGGAGCAGTTTGTCGGCCCCCTCGACCGCTTCCGCCGCAATGATCCGCACGATGCGCAGATCCACTTTGGCGAAATCAGCAAATTCTATCTCTTGCGTCTTTGCCGGCTCAGCTGGCTCGTTGGGGGGTGGCGGTGCGGCCGCGGCCGAACCTGGCCCCTCTACGGATGATTCGATCATGCGGGCAACATCGTCAGGATCAATCCGTTTCATCAGGGGCGTAAACCGGTTGATCCGGTGGGCGACGAGGACACTGTCAATGCCCTCCCAGGTGAGGGGCGTGATGGCGAGAAATGCCTCGGCGCGTGCCGCCAGGCCGGGCATAACCGGCTTGAGGTAGGCGATTAGAATACGGAACAGGTTCAGGCCGTCCGAGCAGACCTGCTGAACCCGGGTTTCCATGCCTGCTTCTTTGGCAAGTACCCAGGGTTTATGGCCATCAATATACTGGTTGGCCCGGTCGGCGAGGGCCATAATGTCGCGGATGGCGCGGCCAAATTCGCCTTCCTCGTAACAACTGGCGAGTGTATCTTTTGCTGCCAGGAACTCGTTGATCAGCGGTGTTGTGGGCGCTGCGCTGAGTAAGCCGTCGGACTTGCCGTGAATGAAGCCGGCGCAGCGGCTGGCGATATTGACCACTTTCCCGACCACATCCGAGTTCACCCGCTGCACAAAGTCATCGAGGTTGATGTCCAGGTCGTCGATCCCGCTGGTCAGTTTGGTAGCGAAGTAGTAGCGCAGGTACTCGGGGTCCAGGTGGTCCAGGTAGGTCCGGGCGTTAATGAAAGTACCGCGGGACTTTGACATCTTCAGGCCGTTGACGGTAATAAAACCGTGGGTGTGTACCCGGGTGGGCGTGCGGAAGCCGGCCACCTTGAGCATTGCCGGCCAGAACAGTGCATGGAAATTGACGATGTCCTTGCCAATAAAATGGTGTACCTCACGGGTGGAAGATGCTTCCCAGTAGTCATCAAAGTTGATGTTGTCAGTACGATCACAATAGTTCCTGAAACTCGCCATGTACCCGATGGGTGCGTCCAGCCAGACATAGAAGTATTTGCCTTCCTCGCCGGGGATCTGGAAGCCGAAGTAGGGCGCATCGCGTGAAATGTCCCAGTCCTGCAGGCCGGCATCAAGCCATTCACTCAGTTTGTTTGCGACCTGCTCGTGCAGCGTGCCGCTGCGGGTCCATTCGCGGAGAAACCCCGTGAAGTTGGACAGCCGGAAAAAGAAGTGGGTGGAGGCTCGCAGCACCGGCTTTGCGCCTGACAGTTTTGACACCGGGTTGATGAGATCGGTCGCGTCATAGGTAGCGCCACAGGCCTCGCAGTTGTCGCCGTACTGTCCCTCGGTCTTGCAGCGCGGGCAGGCCCCCACTATAAAGCGGTCAGCCAGGAACATGTTCTTCTCGGGGTCAAACAGCTGGTCTACTGAACTGCTGCGTATCTCCCCGGCCTCTTTCAGCCGGGTGTAAATCAGCGACGAGTAGGCCTCATTTTCGGGCGAGTGGGTGGAATAGTAGTTGTCGTGGCTGATCAGGAAGTCCCGGAAATCCCGTTCATGTTCGGCTTTTATCTGCGCGATCAGCGCTTCTGGTGTGATGCCGGCTTCATCGGCCTTCAGCATGATGGCTGTGCCGTGGGTATCGTCGGCGCATACGTAGGTACACCGGTGCCCGCACATCCGTTGGAAACGTGCCCAGATGTCCGTCTGGATGTGTTCCAGCAGATGGCCAAGGTGGATCGAGCCGTTGGCATTCGGCAGTGCGCTGGTGACGAGTATCTCGCGGTGTTCCATGTAAGGCCCGGTGGGGTCGTTCAAAGGGTGCTAAATATACTGATGCGGGCCGTGAATTTCGACCCTGGCGGCAATTATAGTGCGCCCCCGGGCTGCTTGCCTCGCCGGTTGACGGAAAATAGCAGATAATGCGCGTCTTTCCTGAATTGCTGGAGAATTGTCATTTCCAATACGGGCACGAACCGGCTGTCGCTGAAGGGCGTCAACCATGTAATAGCAGTTGCTTCCGGCAAAGGGGGCGTTGGCAAGTCCACTGTAGCTGCGAATCTCGCGCTGGCGCTGGCGGCTGAAGGGCACAGGACAGGATTGCTGGATGCGGACATTTATGGTCCCAGCCAGGCGTTGATGATGGGCGTACCGGACACGAAACCAGAGGTTCGTGACGAAATGTTGCAGCCGGTACTTGCGCACGGTATCCAGGTGATGTCCATGGGGTTTGTCACATCACCCCGAACCCCGGCGGTCTGGCGTGGTCCAATGGCAAGCGGGGCCTTGCAGCAGCTCCTGTCCCAGACGGCCTGGAATGAGGTCCAGTTTCTGGTGGTGGATTACCCGCCCGGTACTGGCGACATCCAGCTCACCCTGGCCCAGCAGGTCCCCATGAGTGGAGCGGTAATTGTAACGACACCCCAGGACATCGCACTCCTTGACGCCCGCAAGGCCATTGAAATGTTCCGCAAGGTAGAGGTCCCGGTCCTGGGCATTGTTGAAAACATGAGTATTCATGTCTGCAGCCAATGTGGACACCAGGAAGCAATATTTGGTGAGGGTGGTGGTGATCGCATTGCCGCTGAGTACGATACGCGCGTCCTGGGCCGCCTGCCGCTGTCCCTGGCCATCAGGGAGCAGTCGGATGGCGGCAGGCCCCCGCTGGTGGCGGAGCCCGAAGGTGCAGCGAGCCAGGTCATGCGTGACGTGGCCCGGGAGGTTGTGGCAGCGGTGTTTGCGGCGCAGAGTGAAGCGCCGGTCATCAGGGTGATCGACGATTGACCGGCGATTGAATGACGATTGAATGACCATGCCGGCTTGACTAAGATGGCGCGGATTTTTTGGGTAGTAACGCGAGGTACGGCATGTCGATAAAATCAGACCGGTGGATACGGCGGATGTCCGAACAGCAGGGCATGATCTCGCCGTTTGAAGCCGGGCAGGTGCGAGAGGGGCAAGATGGCCAGCGGCTGATTTCGTACGGCACCTCGTCCTATGGTTATGATGTGCGCTGTTCGGACGAGTTTAAGGTTTTCACCAATATCCGGTCAGCCACGGTAGACCCCAAGGCGTTTGATGCCAACAGTTTTGTTGATGTCCAGGGCGACGTTTGCGTGATTCCGCCCAACTCTTTTGCGCTGGCCAGGACCATTGAGTATTTCAGGATTCCCCGCAATGTACTGACCATCTGTCTTGGCAAATCGACTTACGCCCGGTGCGGCATCATTGTCAATGTCACACCGCTTGAGCCCGAGTGGGAAGGACATGTAACGCTGGAGTTTTCCAATACCACCACCCTGCCGGCAAAAATATACGCCAACGAGGGGGTTGCCCAGATGCTCTTCTTCGAATCCGACGAAGAGTGTGAAACTTCATACAAGGACCGTGGTGGCAAGTACCAGGGCCAGACCGGTGTTACCTTGCCACGCACGTGAAGGTGGGAGACGCTGAACAGGCGATGCAGCGTTGCGCCTGTTTGTTCAGGGTCTCCCTTGATATGCGTCACGGATGTACATCCGGCGGCGCGCTAAACTCGTAATATTAGATCAATTAGGTGGAGTAACAGTATGACCAGTCGTCGAACTTTCCTGAAGGCTTCAGCATCGCTGGCCCTAGTTCCGCTTGTTAACCTGAACGTCAAGGCGGCGGAAAAGGTGCCCCTGGATGACGTGGCAGCCAAGGCGCTCAAATATGTAGAGGATGCCTCCCAGGCGGCACGAGCGGACAAGATGGGTTACGCGGCAGCCGACCAGTTCTGCCACAATTGCCAGTTCTACGCCAAGGCGTCAGAAGCAAATGGCTGGGCCGGTTGTGCACTCTTCCAGAATCGCCTGGTGCCAGCAGAGGGTTGGTGTGCTGGATGGGTACCAACACAGGGATAGAGTGGTAAACAGCAGTGAGTCGTGCTCGTGCAGGCGGCTCACGTCGGCACAGGGTTCTCCGCCGGTTAGAGGGGTTCGCCGTTAAATTCGGCTTCCTTCAGTAACAGGGTAAAGCCCCTGCCGTTATCCTCAATCTGCTCAAACCGGACGAGCATGAAGTCATAGTCTGGTGCCAGCCAGAAGTTGGTGACGCGACTGCTGTTTTCCCGTACCCGGGTTGCCTTGATGGTGCTGAAAACGCCGGCTGGCGTGTCAACCGATTCTTCTCCCACCACCCGGAAGACGTATTCGCGCAAGGCACCATTTTCCGCGACCTGGTAATGCATCTCGGGCCATTCCGCGCCCAGGTCGCGCGCCTGCACCAGGTCGTCCCGCATTTCCAGCTGATAGGAAAGTTTGTCCTGGACACCGGCCACCAGGTCCAGGGACCACTGGTCTCCCTGCCTGGCCCGGGCCGCGTCCCAGTCAAATGTGAGGACGTCACTGCGGTTCTTGCCGAGCCCGGTCCGGTGGTACTGATACTCGATGGGGATGACCGCTTTGGTGCTGTCAAAACGGATGCGGGTCTGTTCGTCAATGGACGCAATAAATGATTTTGCGGACGAGGTCAGCAGATATTCGTCCTCATCAATGCGGCGCAGTTCCCGGATGCCGGTTGCGCTGATGGGCACACCCTTGTAGTTGGCCTTGTAAACAGCCCGGTAGGGCGTGGGCTCGGCGCCGGCATGCTGCATGCCTCCCAGCAGGAATGCCGCGAATGATGTGCAGGCCAGTAACCTCTGGGCTGCCCGTCGACTTGTCTGCCTTGTTTGCAACTTGTAAATCCCCGCTGTGTCCATGACAATCTGTTCCGCACAAGTCACCCTACCCAATGCAGGCTGAACCAGACCTTAAACCATGTGCCGTTTTGTTATAAGGATACCGGGTATCAAAAGAAGTTCCATTCTAATGTTTTGTCTGCTGCTGGCCGCGGGCGCCAGGGCGCTGCCGGTGCCTGACCTCTATGTGGCGGAAGTGCTGGTGGCTTCCCAGGACGACAGCCAGTTGAGGCAGGGTGCCCGGGCTGCGCTGCTGCAGGTGCTGGTGCGTGTTTCAGGGTCAACGGCCATTGAGTCAAATGAACGGGTGGTGCAGGCGCTGCGTGATCCTGGTGCCTATTACTATCAATACGGCTTTGATGCCACGGATCGGACCCTGCTGATTGACGGCGCGGAAACGCCGGCACGGCTGTTGCGCGTTGCCTTTGACCCGTCATCAGTCTCACGCCTGGTGCGGGAAGCCGGTTTCCCCGTCTGGGGCAGTAATCGGCCGGGCGTGCTGGTCTGGATTGCCGTCAACGAGGGTGAAGGGCGGCGCATCCTGACCGGCAACCGTGAAGCGACAATTGCCGAAAATCTCGAGGTCCAGGCCAGAATCCGGGGGCTGCCGCTGCTCTACCCGTTGAATGACCTGGAAGATTCGTCTGTCTTGTCGGAGGCTGAAGTCTGGGGCCTGTTCCTCGATCGGATTGATACGGCGTCGCGCCGTTACAGCCCGGATGTTGTGCTGGCCGGGCGGGTTCAGCGCGATCGCGCCGGGCAGTGGAGCGGTCGCTGGTCCTACCGTATCGAAGAGCGCTGGCGCAGCTTTGACAATCTTGCCGCTACCGCGGAGAGCCTGGTGGCTGAAACCGTGAATCGGCTTGCCAACGAACTGGCGAGCCGCTACGCGGTCAGTTCAGGCAGTGGCCGGGTCATGCTGCGGCTGGAGGCAATTGAAACCCTCGAAGACTATGCCACTGCCAGCCGTTACCTTGCCTCGCTGTCCCCGGTGATTGATGCGCTGGTGGTCGAAGTGGATGGTAGTGAGGTGCTGTTCCAGCTACGAACCGAAGGAGAGATGGAGCAGCTCAGGGAAATTATTGCGCTGGATGAAAAGATGATCCTGGTGAACCCCGGTCCACCTGTCCAGTATCGCTGGATCAGGCAATAGGATGACCACCACGCAGCGTATCCTTGCCCTGGGTCTGGTCGCGGGCTTTTTCCTGCTGATTTACCTGCTGCAGCCCATTCTCTCGCCGTTCCTGATTGCATTTGCGCTGGCTTACCTGGGTGACCCGCTGGTCGATCGCCTGGAGCGCAGCGGGCTGGGCAGGACACCCGGCGTCCTGCTGGTGTTTCTCCTGTTTCTTGGCCTCATTGCGGTGGCGGCGCTGGTACTCATTCCGCAACTGCTGAATGAAGTCGCCTCACTGGTAAGACAGATACCCAACTTTATCCTCTGGCTGCAGCAGACAGGCAGTCCCTGGCTGGTCGAGAAATTTGGCGTTGACCCTTTTGCCATCAACCTGGACGCGTTGCGGCAGCGCCTCACCGAAAACTGGCAGGAGGCCGGTGGTATTGCCACGCGCGTGCTGGCCGAGGTGACGGCGTCCGGTATGGCGTTGGTGACCTGGGCCGCAAACCTTGCCCTGATCCCGGTTGTTGCCTTCTACCTGTTGCGTGACTGGGATGAACTGGTCGCTGCACTACATCACCTGGTACCGCGTGACATGGAGAAAAGTGTGGCGAACCTGGCCAGGGAGTGTGACGAGGTGCTCTCCGCGTTTCTCCGGGGCCAGCTGATGATCATGTTCCTGCTGGGGTGCGTCTATTCCCTGGGTCTTGTGATTGTTGGCCTGGACCTGGCAATCCTGATCGGTATGCTGGCAGGCCTCGCGAGCATAGTGCCCTACCTCGGGTTTATTGTCGGTATTCTCGCAGCGGGCATCGCAGCCCTGTTCCAGTTCCAGGACTTTGTGCCGCTCATTTATGTGGCCATCGTGTTTGGTATAGGCCAGGCGCTGGAAGGGATGGTGCTGACCCCGCTGCTGGTGGGTGACCGGATTGGCCTGCACCCGGTTGCCGTCATTTTTGCCGTGCTGGCGGGTGGACAGTTGTTTGGTTTCGTGGGTGTGCTCCTGGCACTGCCGATTGCCGCTGTCATCATGGTGTTTGTCCGCCACGCCTACCTGCGATACCGGGAAAGTGACTATTACAACCGGGTCCTGGACAAGCCGTCAGACGATGCCAGATGACCGGTACCGACAGTCAATTATCACTGACACTCAAGCTGCGGGAAGATGCCACCCTGGCCAGTTACCTCGGTTCAGCAGCCGGGCGCCTGCGTCAGGCAACAGGGGTTGTCTACCTCTGGGGAGCACGAGGTTCGGGTCGCAGCCACCTGTTGCAGGGACTTTGCCACGAGGCGATTGATGCCGGCAGATCAGCCATTTACGTTGAAGCGCCAGCGCGGGCAGAACTGCGGGTGCTTGACGGCGTTGAGCAGTTTGAACTCGTCTGCATTGATGACATTGACCGTCTTGTCGGCCAGGAAGAAGCGCCCGAGATTGCGCTGTTTCACCTGGTAAACGGGGTTCGTGACCGGGGTGGCAAACTGGTGCTTGCAGGTCGGGCGCCACCGCGTGAACTCGGGGTTAACCTGCCCGACCTGCGCAGTCGCCTGCTCGCGGCCGCTCACCTGGAGACAGACCACCTGGACGATGATGCCAAGCTGCGGGTATTGCAGCGCAAGGCGGAGGCTCAGGGTTTTGTCCTGTCCGACCAGGTGGGGCGCTTTATCATGAGTCGGGCAGACCGAAACATGACAGCCCTGATCAGCCTGCTGGAGCGCCTTGAGGCCGAGTCACTGCGCCGGCAGAAACGGGTCACCCTGCCTTTCGTCAGGGAAATACTGGCCCTGCCATGAAGAGAATCCTGTTCACCGGCGGTGGTACCGCGGGCCACGTTACGCCCAATCTCGCGCTGATTGAGGTGATGCAACAGGCAGGCTGGGAGGTTGCTTACGCCGGTTCTATTGCGGGCATTGAGCGTACCCTGGTGGCCGGAACGGGGATTCGTTACTACCCGGTTGCAACCGGAAAACTGCGGCGTTACTTCAGCTGGCAGAACTTTGTTGATCCCTTCCGGATCCTGCTGGGCTGTTGCCAGGCGCTGCTGGTCTGCCTGCGTTGGCGGCCCTCAGTGGTGTTTTCCAAGGGTGGATTTGTGGGTGTGCCCGTGGTGTTTGCCGCCTGGTTGTGCCGCGTGCCGGTGATTGTGCACGAATCTGATATGACGCCAGGTCTCGCGAATCGGCTGGGTTTTCCATTTGCCCGTCACATTTGTGTCAACTTTCCCCAGACCCTGGATCTGGTGCCGAAGGCGAAATCCGTTGTGACCGGTTCACCTGTTCGTCGAGCACTGCTCCAGGGTGATGCCAAACGGGGGCGTGAGCGCCTGGGCTTGTCTGCCGACCGGCCGGTCCTGCTGGTGTTTGGTGGCAGCCTGGGTGCGGCAACCATCAACGCGGCGGTGCGGGCAATGCTTGATTCGGTCTGCGAGCAGTTTGATGTTGTCCATGTGGCGGGTGCGGGGAACCTGGCAGAGTCGCTCAACAACCGGCCGGGCTACTGGCAGTTTGAATTCCTGGCAGAAGAATTTGGTGACGTGCTGGCGGCCGCTGATGTGGTGGTTGCGCGGGCCGGGGCCAATTCCCTGTACGAACTGCTGGTGACCCGCACGCCACATATCCTGATCCCGCTGCCGCTGACCGCCAGCCGGGGTGACCAGATACAGAATGCCAGGGCGTTCGAAAAACTGGGCATGAGCCTGGTCCTGCCCCAGGAGGATCTTTCCGCGGAAGCCCTGCGGGAAATGGTGCAGGCTGCCTGGACACGGCGAGCAGAACTGTGCGCGGCCATGGCCAACTTTGAGGTCAAGGACAGTCTCAGCCTGATCCTCGGGCTGATCCGGGACTGTGCCGGTGAGCGAGACCACTAAAGGGTCGGAGGTGGTTGTCATCTATAGTTTTGGTGTTATAGTTAACCGCAACACTATGTTGGTAACACGCCAGTGCAGATCACCTGGAACGACAAGGACCCGATATACCGCCAGCTGCGGGACCGGCTCAAGGAGCTGATTCTTGAGGGCACTTACCGTGATGGGGATGCCCTGCCATCGGTCAGGCAGGTCGCCAGCGAACAGCGCATTAACCCGATTACCGTCTCGCGGGCCTACCAGCTCCTGGTTGAGCAGAACCTGGTAGAAAAGCGCCGGGGCCTGGGCATGTTTGTGCGCGAGGGCGCAACGGATGAGCTACTGACGCTTGAACGTGAAAAATTCCTCAACGAGGACTGGCCCCGGATCTGTGAACGGATCAGGCGGCTTGGGTTGCGGCTTGAAACGCTGCTGGATGAGACAGGGGACAGGGATCATGAATGAAGTTGTACGGGCAGCGTCTGTCAGCAAACACTACGGCAATTTTGCGGCACTGAGCGAGGTCTCGTTCAACATAGAACGCGGGTCAATTGTGGGACTGATTGGACCAAACGGGGCAGGCAAGACCACCACGCTGAAATCGATCCTGGGTCTCACCGGATTTGAAGGTGAGATGAGTGTCTTGGGCCGTGACCCACGCCAGGGGCGCCACCACATCATGGAACGGGTCTGTTTCATCTCGGACGTGGGGGTGCTGCCGCGTTGGATGCGGGTGAATGAACTGCTTGATTATGTGGCTGCGGTACACCCGCGTTTTTCCCGGGCGAGTGCCGAGGATTTCCTGTCCCGTACCAATGTGGGCAGGCGCAGCCGGGTGCGGGAACTGTCCAAGGGCATGGTGACCCAGCTCCACCTGGCCGTGGTGATGGCCATTGACGTCGACCTGCTGGTGCTGGACGAGCCAACGCTGGGCCTCGACATCCTGTACCGCAAGTCCTTTTATGATGAGCTCCTGAATGACTACTTTGACCACGAGACCAGCATCATCATCAGCACCCACCAGGTTGAAGAGATAGAGTCATTGTTGACCCACCTGCTGTTTATCGACGGCGGCCGGATTGTGCTCGACTCACCCATGGACGCGCTGCCGGAGCGGTATGCTGATGTGCTGGTTGGTCCGGAAAAATTTGATGCCGGCCTGCGTCTGCAGCCCCTGTCGGTGCGTGACATGCTGGGAAAGAAGCGTATGTTGTTCGAGGATGTCGACAGGGAGGCACTGGCCAACCTGGGTGAGATTCACGTGCCAAGCGTGGCTGACCTGTTTGTAGCGAAAATGAAGAGGGACCGGTCATGAACCAGCTTCCTGCATTGCTGCGGCGTGAGTTCCAGGAAAACTCTGGTGCCTTCCTGGTGCTTCCCCTGGTCATTTCGACCTTCATGATTGTGATACTGCTGCTGGTACTGTTGATGGTATCGAGTGGTGGTGGTGAAGGGGTGGTTGTTGCTGATGCCTCGCCATCCGAGAGTCCTGACGTCACCGAAATCCTGTTGAGTGGCTATTACGGTGAATACCTGGAAACCCTGGCAGCATATCCCCTGCCGGATCGCGAACGGGTGCTCGACCGGGCTTACAAGGGTGTGGGTGCGCCACTGCTGGTTGTGCTCTGGTTTGTTGTCCTGTTTTACCTGTTGGGTACACTCTACGACGACCGGCGTGACCGCAGCATCCTGTTCTGGAAGTCCATGCCGGTCTCGGACGCCATGACGGTCTTCTCCAAACTGGTGACAGCCCTGGTGCTGGTGCCTGGGATTTATTTTGCGCTGGTGGCCTTGATCCAGGTTGTCCTGCTGGTCATTACCTGCCTGAGTGCACTGGGCGGCACCTTTGACGTCTGGGAGGCGCTGGTGGTGCCGGCCAACCTGGGTAGCCGCTGGTTGGAACTGGTTGGCTTTCACCTGCTAACGATCATCTGGTGCCTGCCTTTTTATGCCTGGATTTTGCTCGTGTCAGCTCGCGCAGACTCGGTGCCGCTGGCCTGGGCAATTGGTATCCCGGTGGGGCTTGCCATTGTGGACGCAATCCTGATTCCCGGCGACTGGGTGGGCGGCTTTATGGCGCGACATATTGCACCCGTCGGCTATACCGACGATTATGTCAACGGCTTGCAGGCAACCGCGCTGGGGTTTGTATCGTTGGAACTGGTTGTTTCCACCCTGGTTGCGGCGGCGTTTTTCTACCTTGCCATCCTGGCAAGAGGACGTGCAGATGAAATCTGATTTCCCGACAGTGGAGGGATCTGGTCATGACGTTATTGATAACCGGCGCGCTGGCATTTCTGCTCACCCACCTGGGCGTTTCCAGCACACCCCTGCGCGGCATGCTGGTAAGCGCTGTAGGTGAGGGCGCGTATCTCGGCATCTATTCGCTGCTGGCGGCGGGTACCCTGGGACTGCTGATCTACGGCTATGCCAGTGTGCCCCACTATGACTTTCTCTGGGTGCCCGGTATCGCCGCCCTCGGCCTGGCCAAAGCGGTGATGCCTGTTGCGTTGATCCTGGTAATGAGTGGCCTTTTGTCCAGGAACCCAACAAGTGTGGGGATGGATAACGCGGTCAAAGGTGAACTGGCCGGCATCTTCCGGATCGTGCGCCATCCACTGCAGTGGGGCATCCTGCTCTGGGCCCTGTCGCATATTGTCGCCAATGGTGATGTTGCGTCACTGGTCTTTTTTGGGGCTTTTGCGCTGCTGTCCGCAGTGGGCATGCTGGCCATGGACGCCAAGCGGCGCCACAGGCCAGAACCCGAGTGGCAACAGTTTTATGCCACGACCTCCTGGTTTCCTTTTGTTGCCCTGGTTACCGGCCGGACCCGTCTGCGCCTGGCAGACATCAACTGGATAGCGGTAGCCGCGGGTCTGGTCCTGTATGTGCTCCTGTTCCTGTTCCACGGCCAGATTGCCGGGGTAGCGCTCGTCTAGCGGGCTGATCTCCGGCAACAGCGTCAGGGGCCCGGTTGATACCAGCCTGGGCGCGCTGAAAATGAGCAGGATTAATCCGCGGGTTGAGAATTATCCCGGTGCAGGGGCCCGCCCTTTGCTGGTGCTTGGTGTAGAATTGGCCCCTTTTCCGGAGGGGCCCGCTGCATGTTCAAGATCCGCACGCTAAACAACATTTCCGACAAGGGACTGTCCCGTTTCCCCGGCGAGGGTTATACCCTGGGGGCTGACGTTGAAAACCCGGATGCCATCCTGGTTCGTTCCCACCAGTTGACCCTTGCAGATGCGTCGGAAAGCCTGATTGCGGTGGGTCGTGCGGGTGCCGGGGTAAACAATATCCCCGTTGATGAATATACCGACAGAGGCGTAGTGGTATTTAACACCCCGGGCGCCAATGCCAATGCCGTCAAGGAACTGGTGATGGCCGGTCTGCTGCTGTCACGGCGGGGTATCATTCCCGGCATAGAATTTGTCAACACCCTGGCGGGGCACACGGACAAGGCAGAGCTCAACCAGCTGGTTGAGGCCAGCAAGAAACAGTTCAAGGGGACGGAACTCAAGGGCAAGACCCTGGGGGTGCTGGGGCTCGGTGCCATTGGTTCCATGGTGGCAGAAATGGCACTGCAGATGGACATGGAAGTTGTGGGCTACGATCCGGCACTTTCCATTGATGCAGCCTGGCGCCTGTCTTCCCAGGTCAAGAAAATGGAAAACATGCAATCGCTGTTTGCCCGTTCCGACGTGGTGACCCTGCATGTGCCGGCGCTGGACGCCACCCGCAACATGATCAACGCCGAAACGCTGGAGTACTTCCGGCATGGTGCGGTTCTGCTGAATTTTGCCCGGGAAGAAATAGTGAATACCGCTGATGTTGCGGCCGCCCTGGCATCGGGCAAACTCTCGCAGTACATCTCGGATTTTCCTACCCCCGGCCTGATTGGCAAACCGGGGGTGTTGGCGACCCCGCACCTGGGTGCCAGCACCGAGGAAGCCGAGGAAAACTGCGCCATGATGGTGGTAGACCAGGTGGTGGACTTCCTCGAGAACGGCAACATCCGCAATTCGGTGAACTTCCCGTCGATCAGCATGGAGCGTACCACCGGGTATCGTATTGCACTGGCCAACCGCAACGTACCCCGTATTCTGGGCAGCGTGCTGTCAATCCTCGCCAACAGGAACATCAATGTTATCGACATGATCAACAAGAGTCGTGACGAGGTTGCCTACAATCTTATTGACGTGGAACTGGCGCCGGGTCCTGACCTGGTGAAAGACATTGCAGAAATTGATGGCGTGATCAACGTCCGAATCATCAACAGTTGATCGTTGGTCTGTCCTTGCGGGCACCTTTGGCTGTTCCGCGAGGCTGTACACGACCAACCGGTGTTACAGCTCGCGTTTGCGGCCGGCGTCGCGCAGCGCAAAGCGGATGGTGCTGGTGCGCGCGCGCCAGCCTGCACCGAGACAGGAAACCTCACCACTGATCTGGCGGGCGAGATCCTCCGCGACCAGCGGTGCATTGGTTGCGCCGTGGGATCCAAAACCCGTCATGACGTAGAGTCCAGCTTCATAGGCAGAAAATGCCTGTGAACGACTGTCGGCACGGCAATGGTCCGCGAGTGCCTGCCAGTCCGGCAGGGGGCCGCTGGCCGGTTTGCGGTCACGGGTCGTACACCGCGTGCCCACGTATTCTGCCGTCAGGCTGAAGCGGCTGGTGTCCCAGAGTGGAGCAAGGCGGGCCAGCAGTTGTGCCGTGTCTTCCGGTCGGGGTCTTGTCCCGTACTCACCTTCAGCGTAGGTGGCACCAATGAGTACAGAATTCCCCTGCGGTATCACCGAAACGGGGCCGGCAATCATGGCGCCTGGTGGTGCCATGCCCAGGTTGCCCAGCAGCGCCTGGCCGCGGACCGGACGCAAGCCGAGTGGCGCCGTGACAGGCCAGGGGCTTGCCCCGGTTGCAATCACAATGGCATCAAACTCCCGGGTGCTGCCATCTGCCAGCCCAAGCCGGCCGGACTGTAGGTCCGTGACGCGCTGTCCTGTATCGACCAGGTGCTGCTCCTGCGCAAAAGAGTCTGTTGGGCTGACAAAAGCCCCGGTCGCAAAATAAAGTCCACCCAGGCCGGGGTTTTGCCCCAGGACCGCGCTCATGCCAGCCGGATCAAGGTAAGTTGCGAAAGCGTCCGGTAACAGGTTCCCGATCTGCTGCAGGCGCTCGCTGGCTTCAGCCGTTTCCGCAAGCTGGCAGCGACCCATGCGCGTGACACCGGGTTCGCGCACCGCATACTGAAATGCCGCGAGGGAAAAAAGCCCGTTGACCTCGGGACGGACGGACAGCTGGGGGTAGATTGCCAGATGTGGCACACAGGATGCGCCCGCGAGCGGTTGGTCACCGGCTTCCAGGACTGTCACGCTGAAACCCCTGCGACGCAGGGCGCGGGCGCAGTGCAGGCCGGCGAGGCCTGCGCCAACAACCGCAACATGGCGTGAGGGCAGCATTGCGCCGCGCCAGCTGCCTGGCCAGCAGGCAAACAGCATTTCTGCCTTGTGGCCAAAACCCGGCTGTTTGGAAACCGCAAAACCGGCTGTTGCCAGGTCCCGCCTGACCTGGCCGGCCACGGAATAGCTGGTGAGCGTTGCCCCGGGTGCCGAACGGCTGGCCATCTGTTTGATCAGGTTGGTTTGCCAGGCAAGAGGATTTTTTGCCGGGCTGAAACCGTCCAGGAACCAGGCGTCAACACGGCCGACCAGTTGCCCGACTTCGCGGCTGGCATCGCCAATGACCAGGATCAGGCAGATGTCAGCGCCTATCCAGAGGGTGTGCCAGCCACTGGAGGCTGGCTGTGGATACTGGTGAACAAGCGATTCTGCCAGATTGGCCAGTGCAATATCTGTGTCCGGCAGCAAGGCGTTGAACAGGCGGGTCAGGTCTGCCGGTGACACCGGGTCTTTTTCAAAGGCCACATAGTTCAGGATTGCCCCCCTGGTACGGCTGGCTTGCCAGGCGGCGGCGGTGAGCAGGAAGTTCATGCCAAACCCGAAGCCAATCTCGGCCAGGGTGAAGTGGGCGGGTCCCATCTGCTGCCAGCGTTCACGCAGTTTTCCGCCTTCAACAAACACATGGGTTTTCTCGGCGAGGCCCTGGCCGCGCGACCAGTAAATATCTCCATAGGTGGCTGACACCGGGGTAATGCCCTGGTCCCAGCTGAGATCGGCCCAGGTGACGCTGTAGGCTGCCTCAGTCAACCTGTTGGTCCTGGTGGCAGAAGGTGTGGGGCAGCATTACCCGGTTTCGACCGGGCGACCCGGGTCAGTAATCCACTCACTCCAGGAACCGGCATAAAGCGCCGGTTCGGCAAAGCCGGCGTGCACCAGCGCCAGGATATTGTGAGTGGCCGTGACGCCTGAACCACAGTAGCAGGCAACAGGTTGGTTACCGGCGCCCAGGGCCGCAAATCGGGCACGCAGCAGTTCCCGGTTCTGAAGGAGGCCCGCGCTGGTAAGATTGCCGGAGAATGGCGCGCAGATGGCACCCGGAATGTGACCGGCGACAGGGTCAATGGGTTCTTCACGCCCGAGATACCGGGCCTCGTCGCGGGCATCAAGCAACAGCAGGTCTGCGTCAGGCAGCGCATCAGCGTCCAGGGTGCGGGTCAGGGAGGCGCCTGCCAGAAAGTTGCCGGGCTTGATATCCGGTGCTTCCGCAGACTGTGCCAGCCCTGCCGCACGCCAGGCGTTGTAGCCACCATTCAGTACGGCAACGCGGCTGTGCCCTACCCAGCGCAGCATCCACCAGAGTCGCGCGGCAAAGGTGCCGGACCCTTCGTCGTAAGCAACGACCTTGCTGTGGTTGCTGACCCCCATGCGGGCGAGCCAGTCACAGAAGTGTGTGGGAGAGGGCAGTGGGTGGCGCCCGGTTTTGCCCGGTATCACCGGTGCACTCAGGTCCTGGTTGAGATCAGCGTAGCGGGCACCGGGAATGTGATCCTGCTGCCACTTCTGGCGGCCTGCCCCGGGATCAGCCAGGGAAAACCGGCAATCAAAGACCAGGGTGTCAGCATCAGCCAGGCAAGCGGCCAGGTCGCTGGTCTCAATCAGTGTCTGTCTGTCAGCCTGGCCCACGGCTTCAACCTCCGCTCAGTTTGACCTGGTGTCCCAGTTTTTCCAGTTCTGCCTTGATCTTCTCGCGCATGTCACCCTGGATCACGATATTGTTGCCTTCAACGGTGCCGCCAACCCCACACTTCTGCTTCAGTGTTTTGGCCAGTGCCTTCAGTTCGTCACCGTTGTGGGGCAGGCCGGTGACAATCACCACTGGCTTGCCAGCGCGGCCTTTACTCTGGCGTGCTAGCCTGACTATACCGTCTGATGCGGGCGCCGGTGTGACCTTTCCCTTTTCTTTTCCTTTGCCCTTGCAATGACAGGCTGCCCTGGGCTGGCCACAGTCAGGGCAGAGGCGGCCCGTGTCGGTTGAATAAACGATATTCTTTGATCTCATAGTCGTATTCGCCCAGCCGGCAATGTGGCTAACCGTCCGGGGCTAGCTGTCTCCGAAAAAAAACACCGACAGTTCTTCATCAGCATTGGCGGTATAGCAGAAATGAACAAACTGGAACAGAAACTCGGCAATGTCGCTGGTCTCCATATCCATCGACTCAACTTCCTCGCATGCCTGCCACAAAGCCGCAATCTCGATGATCTCATCTTCCTCAAGCCGTGCAAGCTGGTCCTGGATGTGGAAGTCGAGCTGATAGATAAAAGGACCGTCCTCGGTCAACTGGTGACAGAGTTCCTCCAGCGCCAGGGCATCGTCAAAAAAGCAGCCGGTTATGAGTGCGTAGAGTTGCGCCCTGGCATCACGAAAAAACGGTGAGGCCATGCAGGGAAAGTTGTCAGCCGGACTGTCATCGGCTTCCATCTCCAGCACCAGTTCCCGGGCGCCAACAAAAATTATCTGGTGCATGCGTGTGCGCCTGTTGTAGTACGGCTATTGTTGCGGATGAAACCGGCGCAGAAAAGCCGCGTCAGAGCGCTTCAACCTCATCAGCCTGCAATCCCTTGTCACCATCGACGACCACAAAGCTGACTCGCTGGCCTTCGGAAATGCTGCGGCGGCCGTCTCCCTGGATATTGCGATAGTGCACAAACACATCGTCACCCTGGTCACGGGTGATGAATCCGTAACCTTTCTTGACGTTGAACCACTTGACTGTCCCGGTTTCGGCCTTGTCTGCTTTATGGGTTGCAGCGCCGGCTGTGCCGGGCCGCGCCAGGCCGGGCCGCGCCAGGCCGGACCGCGCGGGGCTTTGACCCGCCACCCCTACCAGCAGGGCGCCGGCGAGGACCGCGGCAATAATGACAACCAGTTCAGCCAGGTCGAGTGGCGTGGACGGAATGCGCAATTCCTGGTGGATGGCGCCGATGACAAGAAAGGCGATAACGCCAATCACCGGACTAATGATCAGGCTTTTTGTTGTTGAGTTCATGGCAATGCTTGTTTTCTGAAAAGTGTGTGTGTGACGTGAACTACCGGGCGAAGAACCGGCAGCATCAGCAATGATACTGACAGCGGGGAATAATACCAAGTCGGGCGGGTAGGGCGAACCGAACCGCTGGCCTGGTACTGCCGCTGGTCAGCAAACCGACTGACGGCGGCCGCTAGAGCGCGTCGAGAATGGCCCGGTACTGCCTGACAGTTGAATCCAGTCCCATCCAGAGCGCATCAGAGATGATTGCGTGGCCAATGGAGACTTCAGCCACGCCTGGCACTTCCCGACAGAATGTCCCCAGGTTGTTAAGGTTCAGATCGTGCCCGGCATTAATGCCAAGTCCAAGTGAGCTGGCCAGCTGGGCGGATGCGATAAACGGTGCAAGCACGGTTTCGTGTTGCCCGAAGGCCTCGGCATAGGGGCCTGTGTAGAACTCAATGCGGTCGACGCCCAGGCGCGCCGCTAGCTCAATCTGGTGCGCAATCGGGTCCATGAACAGGCTCACCCGTGTGCCCATGGCATGCAGGGCCTGTACGATATCGACCAGCCGTTCGGTTTCGCCGCTCAGGTCCCAACCGTGATCTGAAGTAAGTTGGCCGGGGTCGTCCGGGACCAACGTACACTGGGCCGGCCTGGTGGCCGTGACCAGTGCCATAAATCCCGGGAAGCCGTTGCTTTCCGGCCCGGCGTAGGGATTGCCCTCAATGTTGAACTCAATATTGCTGTAGGCGGGATCCTGCAACAGTGTTGCCAGGTCGGTGACGTCATGGGGCCTGATATGGCGCATGTCGGGCCTGGGATGGACGGTGATGCCCTCGGCACCAGCGCTGATACAGGTGCGCGCGGCCTCTACCACACTGGGTATGGTTGTGTCGCGGGAGTTGCGTATCAGGGCAACCTTGTTGAGATTGACACTCAGTTTTGTCATGACCAGCTTGATCCCCGACGATGATAGATCCGGCGACTGGCCCAGAATCCCAGGACCAGGGCAACAATGACCACGGCACCACCCCGGACAAACCACTCCTGGGCGGACGAGTCGGTCAGCTTGTCGTTGGCGACCAGCAGGTCATCAATCTGTTGCTCCAGCACCCCCTGCTCGGCGAGCAGGGCCCGGTTGGTTTCTTCGATACTGATGGTATTGGCAGCAAGTTGGGTGATTTCAGCCAGCTCGCGGCTGGTCTGCTGATACTCAGCCCGAACGGTCTCAAGTTCAGCCTGCCGTGCTGCGATCTCTTCCTCCAGCCCCTGGATACGCAGCAGGGTCTGCTGGTGCGTTGCCGACAGCTCCCGTAACTCCGCCTGGGCAGTTTTCAGCAGGTCCTGCGCAATGGGCTCATCCTGCAGGTACTGGGTCTGGATCCAGCCTTCCAGCCCGTCACTCATCCGCACCAGGCTATAGCCGGTGTCGTCATTCTGCTCCAGCAGTTCCAGGGCTGTGCCACTGCGAAGCCCCTTGTGCACAATCCGGTATTCGATGGATTGGCCACCCCGCAGGGGTACGTACAGCGTATCGCGCACGTAGACAGTGGTTGCCGCCGCCAGCTGCGGCAAGCAGGTCAGAGCAAACAGGGTGAGCAGTAATCGCGGCAGGCCAGACGGGTTCAGGGGAGCACCTTCCGAAATGGTTTGACGGTAACCCGCTCATAGACCCCTGCAGCAACATAGGGATCAGCGTCAGCCCAGGCCCTGGCCTCGGCCAGTGACGGGAATTCGGCAACCACGAGGCTGCCGGTAAATCCGGCATCACCCGGGTCATCATTGTCGATGGCCGGGTGGGGCCCGGCGATCAACAACCGGCCTTCCGACTCGAGTGTCTCCAGTCGAGCCAGGTGTGCCGGCCTGGCCGTCTTACGACGCTCCAGGCTGTCTTTGATGTCTTCACTGATAATGGCGTAGAACATGGAATTCCGTGGGTTTGGGGTTATTTGGCGTTGTTTTCGAGTGCTTCATCTGTCAGGTAGCCGCCTTTGACGAGATAAACGACGGTGACAATCATGTAAACCATGGTGATCGCAATGCCACCAAACAGCTTGTAGCTGACCCAGAACTCAAGAGAAAAGGTGTAGGCGACAATCAGGTTCAGCGCGCCGGCAACAAAAAAGCCCAGTGACCAGCCGAAGTTCAGGTTTCTCCAGGCGTGTTTTGGCAGCGCCAGTTGTTCACTCAGCATTTTTTCGATCAGGTTCTCCCGGCTCATGAAGTGGCTGACAAGCAGCGCTGCCGAGAACAGCCAGTTAACGACAGTGGGCTTCCACAGCAGGAACGCTTCGTTACGAAACAGCAGGGTAGCGCCGCCAAAAAGAATGGCAACCCAGAAAATCACCTGGGTTTTCTTCTCAACCCGTTTGGTTGAGCCATATTCGTACCCCACCTGGACGCAGACACCCAGCATCAGGATGGCGGTCGCAATATAGATATCCCGCGTGTAGAAAAAGACGCCGGCAAACAGCGCTACAGGTACAAATTCGACAAATTGTTTCATAACAGGCAGAACAGGTGCGGAAAAGCTCGATGATAATTGAAAAGTGCAAGAAGGTTTAGTCTCTATTTCCTGTGGCCCAGCGGGGTTGCCCTGTGCCGGCGCCTTGCGCTGGCGGCGACTCTCGCCCACAATCCGGGCATGAGCCAGTTCTTTCGAATTCATCCCGACAATCCCCAGTCCCGGCTGGTGATCCAGGCCGTGGAGATTATCCAGCGGGGTGGCGTGATTGTGTACCCCACCGATTCTGCCTACGCGCTGGGGTGCCACATTGGCGACAAGAGTGCCCTGACGCGCATCCAGCAGATCCGGCGCCTCGATGACGACCATAATTTCAGCCTGGTGTGTCGCGATCTCTCGGATCTTGGCACTTATGCCCGGGTCAGCAATACGGCTTACCGGCTGCTCAAAGCAGCGACCCCGGGGCCCTATACCTTTATTCTGCAGGCAACCCGAGAGGTGCCGCGGCGCCTGGTCAATCCCAAGCGCAAGACGATTGGTGTGCGCGTGCCTGACAACGCAATCTGCCAGGCATTGCTGGCACAACTGGGTGAACCCATCATGAGTTCCACATTGATTATCCCTGGTGACGAGTTCCCCCTCACTGACCCGCTGGAAATCCGCGACCAGTTGGAACACCAGGTAGACCTGGTGATTGATGGGGGTTTCTGCGGGCTGGAACTGACAACTGTGATTGACCTTGAAGATGATGTTCCCGTGGTGTTGCGGGAGGGGCGTGGCAGTCTTGAACTGTTTGTCAGTTAGGCCTGCGCCCATCCATTTTAATCGCGCGTACCCCAAACCTTCTGCTTCAGCTATAATGCCGCCAAATTTGACCCCCAGATTCCTCTTGAACCAGACAAACCCTTATCGCGTTGCCGCCCGGGCCCTCTTTGCCCGTGGTTTTGCGTCTGCCGGAGTAACCAACCCATGAGCCTGCTCGATGCTCAAAAGCGCGTTTTATCAGGTATGCGGCCCACGGGTCGGCTGCACCTTGGCCACTATCACGGTGTCCTGAAAAACTGGATTCGGCTGCAGCATGAGTTCGACTGCATGTTTTTTGTGGCGGACTGGCACGCGCTGACCACCCATTACGAGGATCCGGGTGTCATTGAGGAAAGTGTCTGGAACATGGTCATTGACTGGCTTGCCGCGGGTGTGAATCCAGGGTCTGCCTCGTTGTTTATCCAGTCGAAGGTGCCCGAACATGCGGAACTTCACCTGCTGCTTTCGATGATTACACCACTCTCGTGGCTCGAGCGCGTGCCGACCTACAAGGACCAGATTGCACGGATGGGCAACGAGCGTGATCTGGCGACCTATGGATTTCTGGGTTACCCGGTCCTGCAAAGCGCAGATATCCTGATCTACAAGGCCGGTCATGTGCCGGTGGGGGCTGACCAGGTGCCTCACGTGGAGATGACGCGGGAACTGGCGCGCCGCTTCAACCATCTTTACGGGCGGGAACCCGGCTTCGAGCAGGCGGCGGAAGAAGCCGTTCGGAAACTGGGGCGACGGAATTCCCGGATCTATCAGGAGCTTCGCAAGGAATACCTGGAACAGGGTAATGCCGAGTCCCTGGACAAGGCACGGGCCATCGTGTCTGACCAGCAGAATATTTCCCTGGGTGACCGTGACCGTCTATTCGGTTACCTGGAAGGCGGCGGCAAGGTGATCCTGCCTGAACCCCAGGCGCTGTTGACCGAGGCTTCCGTCATGCCGGGTCTCGACGGCAACAAGATGTCCAAGTCCTACGGGAACGAGATCTCGCTGCGCGAAACCCCCGATTCAGTTGACAAGAAAATCCGCACCATGACCACCGACCCGGCGCGGGTACGGCGGACCGATCCCGGCGACCCGGACAAGTGCCCGGTGTTCAAGCTGCACGAAATTTATTCGGACGACGAGACCAGGGACTGGGTCCGGCAGGGCTGCACAACCGCGGGCATCGGTTGTATCGATTGCAAGCGCCCGCTGATTGATGCGGTACTGGAAGAGCAGCAACCCATGCGCGAGCGAGCCAGGCAGTACGAGGAAAATCCGGACGTCGTGAAGTCGATTGTTGCGGAAGGCTGCGAAAATGCACGGGCCATCGCCCGGGCCACGCTTGAGGACGTGCGCGGCGCCATGGGCCTGGACTACCGGTGAACCCTGTGGCGGAATCAACATGTCAGAGCTAGTGCCAGAGACGCCTGCCCGGGTGGAAGGCAAGGCTGTCACCCGCCAGGCTGAGATGCCGTTTGCCATGGTTGAAGGCCGGCCCATGAGCCAGTTGCCACTTGACCTGTATATCCCGCCTGACGCGTTGGAAGTGTTTCTCGAGGCGTTCGAAGGACCACTCGACCTGTTGCTCTACCTGATCAAACGCCAGAACCTCGATATCCTTGACATCAAGGTGGCCGAGATCACCCGCCAGTACATGAACTACATCGACCTGATGCAGGAACTGCAGCTTGAACTTGCCGCGGAATACCTGGTGATGGCCGCGGTACTGGCGGAAATCAAGTCGCGCATGCTGCTACCGCGCCAGCAGAGTGAAGAAACCGAAGAAGACGATCCACGTGCCGAGTTGATCCGTCGCCTGCAGGAATACGAGCGCTTCAAGCAGGCCGCCCTGGACATTGATGAACTGAGCCGAAACGAACGGGACTTCTGGATTGCCAGGGCGGATGTACCGACCATAGAAAAGCCCAGGCCCCTGCCGGATGTGCAACTGCAGGAAATGCTGATTGTGCTGGCGCGCGTGATGAAACGGGCGGAACGCTACGCCAGCCACCATGTCAGCCTGGAGCCGCTGTCGACCCGGGAGCGCATGTCCAGCATCCTGGACCGCGTTCACCACGCCGGTGACCAGTTTATTGCCTTTGCCTCGCTGTTTTCTCCCGAGGAGGGCAGGGCCGGGGTTGTTGTCACCTTCCTTGCCATGATGGAACTGATTAAAGAGTCCCTGCTGGAAATTGTGCAGGCAGAACCGTTTGCTCCCATACACGTGAAGGCAAGGGTTGCTTCAGTCGAGGATACCCTGGCCGAATAACCCTTTACCTGAAACCCTTTACCTGAAACCCTTTACCTGAAATCCAAGCCTGCAACCCAGGCCTGCAAACCAAGAAGAAAATGACCGAAGAAGAATCAACCAGTGAATTCCCTGCGCTCAAGCAGATCATAGAAGGTGCCATCATGGCAGCCGACCGGCCGCTCAATATTGACGGCCTGATCCAGCTGTTTGAAGGGGAACAGCCTTCAAGAAACGAGGTGCGCGAGGCGCTTGAAGCGATCCAGGCCGATTGTGAAGGGCGTGGTTTTGAACTCAAGGAAGTTGCCAGCGGCTACCGTTTCCAGGTGCGCGAGGAGTATGGCGACTGGATAGGGCGGCTCTGGGAAGAGCGGGCACCGCGATACACGCGGGCGCTGCTTGAGACCCTGGCATTGATTGCCTACAAACAACCGATCACCCGGGGTGACATCGAAGAGATTCGCGGCGTCACGGTCAGCACCAACATCATCAGGACCCTGCTGGAGCGGGAATGGATCAGGGTAGTGGGGCATCGTGACGTGCCTGGCCGGCCCGCCATCTACGCCACCACCCGGCACTTCCTTGACTACTTCAACCTGGCAAGCCTGGATGAGTTGCCATCACTGGCGGAAATCAAGGACCTGGACAAGCTGAACGAGGAACTGGACCTGGATGATGAGGTTTTTACCCCGCGCAGCCTGGAGATTCAGCCGGAAGACCTGGACGGGCGAACCGATGACGAAGATACCGGTGAAGATGCCACGCTGGCTGAGGTGACAGACAAGGTGAATGCAATCCAGGAAAACATCCGGAACATCATGGCAGTTGAAGAACCGACCGACGACCTGGATGAAGTGGATGACCTGCCCGGGA
Source organism: Pseudomonadota bacterium (assembly GCA_047947185.1). GTDB lineage: Bacteria > Pseudomonadota > Gammaproteobacteria > Pseudomonadales > Azotimanducaceae > JANQJA01. The sequence goes on along the minus strand of CP170502.1, from coordinate 1,579,688 downwards.
ATGAAACGCCGCGCCCACTCGAACCGGACGATGCAGTTGACCAGGATGAGCGGTAACTGCGGCCGTGTCTGAAAAACTCCAGAAAATTCTTGCCAACATGGGCATGGGCAGCCGCCGCGAGATTGAGCAGTGGATTGCTGACGGCCGTGTAAAGGTGAATGGCCAGGTTGCAAAACTGGGTGACAGGGCGGAGCCAGAGCAGCGTATTTTTGTGGATGGCAGACCGGTCAGCCAGAAAAAGAAACCGGCCCACCGGGTGATACTCTACAACAAGCCCACGGGACAGATCTGTTCACGCCGCGACCCCGAGGGGCGGCCAACAATTTTCAGCAAGCTGCCCAAACTCAAACACCAGCGCTGGATTGCCATAGGCCGGCTCGACTTCAACACCAGTGGCCTGCTGCTGCTCACCACCGACGGTGAACTGGCCAACCGGCTGATGCACCCCTCCTTCCAGATCGAACGCGAGTACGCGGTGCGCATCCTGGGGGAGGTTACCGACGAGAAGCTGCAGGCCATGCGCGACGGTGTGTTGCTGGAGGACGGTGTTGCACGTTTCTCCGATATCCAGAAGGCCAAGGCAGCAGACATGGATGATGAGCATGCCAACCAGTGGTATTACGTGGTGCTGATGGAAGGGCGCAATCGCGAGGTACGGCGACTGTGGGAATCCCAGGGGCTGACCGTCAGTCGCCTGAAGCGTGTGCGATTTGGCAATCTTTTTATTCCCTCCGCCGTCCGCGCGGGTCGCTGGACCGATCTGGAACCGGCGCAGATCAGGGACCTGTACAAGAGTGTAGGCCTGCGGCGCGCGAGCCGCGAGCGGCGCGACTAGCTGATCTTGTGTTGATCCCGCGCCGGGTCAGGCGAATCCGGTTACTCGAGCCAGTCCGGCCCAAAGGTCTGGCCATTTTCCTTGCAGTCGGGACCCATCAGGTACAGGTACAGCGGCATCAGTGCGTCCGCCGGTTTAACAGTTGCGGGATCTTCAGTGGGGTAGGCCGCCGCACGCATTTTGGTCCGGGTACCACCCGGGTTTACGATATTGGTGCGGATGTTTGAGGTGTTTTCCAGTTCTTCTGCCAACAGCCTGGCGAAGGCGTCCTGTGCGGCCTTGGAAACGGCGTAAGCACCCCAGTAGGCCCGTGGCCTGGCACCCACCGATGACGAGGTGAAAAGCAGTGCAGCGTCCGGGGACTGCCGCAGCAGCGGCAGCAGCAGGCGGGTCAGGAGAAATGGCGCATGGGCATTCACCTGCATGATGCGCATCCAGTCGTTCAAATCCCAGGTCTCGACGGGAATGCGGCTGCCCAGTTGGGCAGCGTTATGCAGTATCCCGTCCAGGCGGCCGTAGGTGCTCTTGATCACCTCCCCAAGCTCAACAACCTGCTGGGGCGTGACACTGGCCAGGTCCATTGGCGCTATGCCCGGCTCCGGGTCACCGTTGGCCATGATCTCGTCATACACCAGCTCCAGTTTGCTGCTGGTCCGGCCTAACAGGATGATGGTGGCGCCATAGCGGGCGAAAGTAATGGCCGCGGTCCGCCCGATGCCATCACCGGCGCCTGTGACAAGGATGATGCGATCTGCCAACAGATCCGTGCGGGGTGTGTAGGTCATCGGCCAGTTCCAAAAAAGACAACTTTGATAGAGCGAATGATGATGGAGATATCCAGCATCAGTGAGTAATTCTTGATGTAAAACAGGTCGTACTGCAGTTTCTGCGCCGCGTCCTCGGATGAGTCACCGTAACCATGCATGACCTGGGCCCAGCCCGTGATACCGGGCCTGACAACGTGACGCAGGCTGTAGTAGGGAATGTCCCGACTCAACTGGGAGATGAACTCGGGGCGCTCCGGCCTTGGGCCAATAAAACTCATGTCACCACACAGCACGTTCCACAACTGGGGCAGTTCGTCGAGCCTGAACTTGCGCATGATGCCGCCCAGCAGGGTGGTACGTGGGTCGTTTTTTGCGGCGAACTGCGCGCCCCTGGCCTCGGCATTATTGATCATGGTGCGAAACTTGATGAGGGTGAAAGGGGTGCCGTTCTCACCAACCCGTGTCTGCCGGTACAGCACCGGTCGGCCCGAGGTGATCAGTACCGCAAGGGCCGTCAGCAGGATCAGCGGCAACAGCAGCAGTCCGCCCACCAGGGCAATCAGGATGTCAATGTACCGCTTGAACCGCAGGCCAATCGGATTGTGGATCAGGTCAAACCCGTGGGCCGTGGCAATCCAGCGCTGATCCAGCTGGAAGACAGGCAGGCGGGCCAGGAATCGCTCGTAGAAGTCGTTGATGGTGTAAATGCGAACGCCGCTGATCCGTATGCCCATTAACCGGCTGATCAGCATTTCCGGTGCGTTCTCCGGTGCCATCACAATTATTCCGCTCACCTGCCTTTCCCACAGCACCTGTTCAAGGTCGTGCCAGGTACCGGGCGTTTCAATGGCAGGGTCGGCAAACGCCTCGGGTGCACTCTCCGGCGGGGCCAGCAGCAGCAGTCGCTCCACGGCATAGAAGGAGCGGAAGTGTTTGACGAAGTCAGCAGTGTCACCGTTTGTAATGACCAGCCACTCGATCATGCGGCGCTGTGACCTGATCCAGTGGTTCAGCAGGTAACGCCAGCCGAGCGCCCAGAGCCAGACCATCAGCAGGCTGGCTGCCAGTACCCCCCGGCCGACAAAACCGCCGATAAACGTTGGTCCCAACAGGTACACGGTGAGCGCAACGGTGATACCGGTCAGCACCATGGCAATAAAAGAGCGCTCCAGCATACCCAACTGGGTCAGGATGGACTCAAAGTTGTAAAGGTCCATCAGGTAGAAATAGAGGAACGTGAAAGCGGCAATCAGCACCAGTTTCCAGGTCAGCAGGAAGTTGGTTGCCAGGCTGTCGGTGATCAGGAAATGATTCAGGTTAAATATGAGCACTACGCCGAGCAGATCCAGCAATACCAGGACAATAACGGTCGTGTTACCCGAGGCGTTCATTCCCCGGCTGGTTTGCGTGCGTGCACAAGATAGTTCACATCCGTATCGCGGCCGAGTCGGTAAACCCGGGTCAACGGATTGTAGGTCATGCCCGTGATGTCGCAGAGCAACAGCTCACTGCTGCGCAGGTATCCGGCGAGTTCCGAGGGTTTGATGAACCGGGCATAGTCATGGGTACCGCGCGTCAGCAGGCCAAGCACGTACTCGGCGCCGATAACTGCGAGGGCATAGGCTTTTGGATTACGGTTGATAGTGGACAGGAACAGATGCCCGCCGGGTTTGAGCAGGCGGGCACAGGCGTCAATAACTGAAGCCGGATCGGGAACATGTTCCAGCAGTTCCAGGCAGGTCACCACATCAAACGCACCCGGATGGGCATCAGCATAAGCTTCCACCAGCGACTTTTCATAGGTGATCTGGTCAGCCAGACCCGACTCCACCGCGTGCAACCTGGCCACGGTGAGAGGTTTGTCCGCCATGTCGATGCCCGTGACCCGGGCCCCGGCGGCTGCCAGGGATTCCGTCAGGATACCGCCACCGCAGCCAACATCGAGGGCGCGAACGCTGGCAAGTGCTACCCGGTCAGTGATGTACCCCAGGCGCAATGGATTGATGTCGTGCAGGGGTTTGAACTCGCTGGTCCTGTCCCACCACTTGCGTGCCACCGAATCAAACTTTTCCAGTTCGGCTGCATCCACGTTGTCCTGCACAGTATCTTTGTTCACGCCCGCATCCTCTGAAACCATTGATCAACCTCGGTACGCAGCAAACCCGCGTCCAGTTCGGTGAACCTGCCGCCCCGCAACAGTTGTTTGCCGTTTATCCAGACATCAGACACCTGGTGCCCGGAGGCAGAGTAAACCAGCTGTGAAATGGGATGATGCATGGGCTGGAATGCAAAGTCCGAAACGTCCACCGCAGTGAGGTCCGCCAGCTTGCCCACTTCTATACTGCCAAGATCATGTTCCCGACCGAGCATGAGAGCGCCGTTGATGGTTGCCATCTCCAGTGCCTCGTGGGCACTGACGGCCGTGGCGTCACCGGTCATGCCCTTGGCGAGCAGTGCGGCACTGCGCATTTCCTCCAGCATATCCAGGTTGTTGTTGGAGGCGGCGCCGTCGGTACCGAGACAGACATTGACGCCTGCGGCAAGCAGGTCACGCACCGGGCAGAATCCACTGGCCAGCTTCTGGTTGGATTCAGGGCAGTGCACCACATGGGCACCCGCGCGGGCCAGGCGTTCTATTTCGTCGGGTGTCAGTTGTGTCATGTGAACAGTCTGCAGCGAGCTTCCCAGCAGTCCCAGTTCTGCCATGCGATCAAAGGGGCGGCTGCCCAGTTGTGCAACCGCGTCGTTCACTTCGGTCGCGGTCTCATGCAGGTGAAGGTGAACAGGTAGCTTTTTGTCAGCAGAGAGGCGCGCAATCGCCCGAAACCCCGCGTCACTCACCGTGTAGGGTGCGTGGGGCGCAAATGCCGTGCTGAGCAGGGGTTCATCGCGCAGCGCATCATGAACCGCCAGCGCCTTGTTGATGTGTTCCTCCTCGCTCCCGGCCCAGGCGTTGGGAAACTGGATCACGGGCAGGCAGACCTGGGCCCGGAAAAAGTTCTCCTTGTAGGCCCTGGCGGCGGCGTCGGGAAAAAAGTAGGTGTCAACCGCACAGGTGGTTCCACTGCGGATCATCTCGGCGATCGCCAGCGTGGTACCCACACGGGTAAAGTCCGCATCAACCAGTCTCGCTTCTGCCGGCCACATGTAGTTGTTCAGCCAGTCCATCAGTTCCCTGTCGTCAGCATAGCCGCGAAACAGCGTCATGGCGGCATGGCCGTGGGCATTGATGAATCCGGGGGTAAGGATATGGTGCGGCAGTTCCACGTGGGTTGCCGCGGGATAGGTCGTCGCAGCGGCGGCTTGTGGCATCAGGCCAATGATGTGTGCGTCACGGATGACAACCGCGTGATTGGACAGGCAGGTGCCCGATGGCACCACCGGGATGATCCAGCGGGCGTTGAGCAGCGTTGTGACGGAATCTGGCATTGCGCAAGGATACAGCTTTAGGAGAATCCGGGCCATGTGATCAGGACCCTGGCGCGTTCCTGGAGCTTTTTCCGGGCACTTTAGGACACATTTTCCGATCCTGCTTCCGGATCCCTGCGCATGGCTTGGTTGGCGTGAATAGGATCGCCGTTTCGATCGTTGATGTGGTATGATTCGCAGCTTATGCAACACGGGTTTGTGGCAGGTTATACCTCCCTGATTGATGTCTGAATCTGACTCTCACATTTCATCGGTAAACATCGAAGACGAGCTTAAGCAGTCCTACCTGGACTACGCGATGAGCGTCATTGTTGGCCGTGCCCTGCCGGACGTGCGTGACGGACTGAAACCCGTACACAGGCGCGTTCTGTTTGCTATGAACGAGCTGAACAACGCCTACAACCGGGCTTACGTCAAGTCGGCGCGGGTTGTTGGCGACGTGATCGGTAAGTACCACCCCCATGGCGACAATGCGGCCTACGACACCATTGTCAGGATGGCGCAACCTTTCAACATGCGTTATCCGCTGGTTGACGGCCAGGGTAACTTCGGCTCGCTGGATGGTGATGGCGCGGCTGCCATGCGCTACACCGAAATCCGCATGAAAAAAATTGCCCACGAGCTGTTGTCCGACCTGGACAAGGAAACCGTCGACTTTACAGACAACTACGACGGCACCCTGCAGATGCCGGTGGTGCTGCCGTCCCGGGTGCCCAACCTGCTGGTCAATGGCTCCAGTGGTATTGCGGTTGGTATGGCAACCAATATTCCGCCGCACAACCTGACAGAAGTGGTGAACGGGTGCCTGGCGCTGATCGAAAACCCTGATATCGACATTGACGGCCTGATGGAACACATCACGGGCCCCGATTTTCCGACCGGTGCCATTATCAATGGCCGCGCCGGCATCGTTGAGGCCTATCGTACCGGGCGTGGCCGCATTTTGGTGCGGGCCCGCTGCGAGGTGCTGACTGATGAGAAGACCGGCCGCGACACCATTATCATCAAGGAAATTCCCTACCAGCTGAACCGCGCTCGCCTGATTGAACGCATTGCCGAGCTGGTCAAGGAAAAGCGGCTGGAGGGTATCTCCGAACTGCGGGATGAGTCGGCGGCTGATACGCGTATTGTGCTTGAGCTGCGCCGGGGTGAGATGGGTGAGGTGGTCCTGAACAACCTGTATGCCCAGACCCAGCTCCAGAGTGTATTTGGTATCAACATTGTTGCCCTGGTGGATGGTGAGCCCCGGGTGTTGAACCTCAAGGAAGTGCTTGAGGCTTTTGTACTGCACCGGCGCGAGGTGGTTACCCGCCGCACCGTGTACCTGCTGCGCCGCGCCCGGGCCCGCGGACATGTGCTGGAGGGCCTCGCGGTTGCACTGCAGAACATTGACCCGGTGATTGAGCTCATCAAGGCCTCCGAGAACGCCCAGGTTGCCCGTGATCGCCTGATCGAAACCCCCTGGGAATCGGAAACCGTACGGCAGATGCTTGAACGGGCCGGCCCTGATGCAGCACGTCCGGAAGACCTGGATGATCGCTACGGCTTCAAGGATGACGGCTTTTATTACCTGTCTCCCGAGCAGGCCCAGGCGATTCTGGAAATGCGCCTGAACAGGCTGACAGGGCTCGAACAGGAACGTCTGCTGGCGGAGTACGAGGAGATTATCGACACCATCGCCGGGCTGCTCGAGATACTGGCTGATGCCGGGAAACTGATGCAACTGATTCGGGAAGAACTGGTAGCGATTCGGGACGAGTATGGTGATGAACGCCTGACGGAGATTATCAGTTCCCAGGCAGATTTGACCGCTGCAGACCTGATTACCGTGCAGGATATGGTAGTCACCCTGTCCAACGGTGGTTATGCCAAGACCCAGCCGCTGGCAGATTACCAGGCCCAGCGCCGCGGTGGTCGCGGCCGCTCGGCGAGTGCGGTAAAAGAAGAGGACTTCATCGAACGGCTGATGGTTGCAAGCACACATGACACCATCCTGTGTTTTACCAACCGCGGTAAAGTCTATTGGCTCCGCGTGTTTGAGATTCCCGTGGGCAGTCGAGCCTCGCGCGGACGTCCCGTGGTGAATATCCTGCCCCTGGATGAGGGCGAGCGCATTACCGCCATGCTGCCCATTGATGAATATCGCGAAGACCAGTTCATCTTCATGGCAACGGAAAACGGCACGGTCAAGAAAACGCCGTTGATGGATTTTTCGCGCCAGCGCACGTCCGGGCTGATTGCCATTGAGCTGGAAGAAGGGAATACGCTGGTGGGTGCTGCCGTCACCGACGGTGCCTGCGACGTCATGCTGTTTGGCAGTGGCGGCAAGGCCATTCGTTTCAAGGAATCTGACGTGCGGGCCATGGGGCGTACAGCCCGCGGGGTTCGGGGTATCAAACTGAAAGGTGGTGAGCGCGTAATTTCCCTCATCATCCCGGAGAGTGATGACAACATCCTGCTGGCCAGCGAAAACGGCTATGGCAAGCAGACCCGCGTGGATGAATTTTCAGTCATAGGGCGTGGTGGCCAGGGTGTCATCAGCATGAAACTGTCGGCCCGGAACGGGCAGCTGGTGGGGGCCATCCAGGTCAGTGAAGGGGACGAGATCATCCTGATCAGTGACCAGGGCACCCTGGTTCGTACCGGTACCCGCGACATCTCGGTGCAGGGACGAAACACCCAGGGTGTGCGGCTGATCAAGGTGCAGCAGTCCGAGAAGCTGGTTGGTCTGGCCCGGGTGCAGGATCCGGACGATGCCAGTGAACCGGCCGCAGGCGAAGACGTTGAAGAAGACGTTAATGAAGGTGCGGGTGACAGTGTTGACGAAAACGGTTCCGATGATCTGCCGGCGGAAGACTAGTCCAGGCCAGTCCCGCCCTGCGGAAGCATAAGCAGAAGCTGCACAAGAATAGTGTAAACTGCTGGCGTTTGCCTTGGACACACAATACCTGACAGCCAGAGCCAACAGATACGGCAGCCACTCCAGCAGCAAGAACCAGACAAAAGATGCCTGATACTCCCCCAAATTCCGCGCGGCTTGATGCACTTCGCAAGAAGATTGATGAACTCGATCTGGAAATCCTGGCGCGCCTGAACGAACGCGCCACCTGTGCGCTGGAAGTTGCCGAGGTCAAGCAGCAGGAATCGGGCGGGGCAGCACCGGTATATTACCGGCCGGAGCGGGAAGCCCAGGTCCTGCGCAACATCATGGAACGCAACCCCGGACCGCTGAGTGACGAGAAGGTGGCCCAGGTGTATCGCCAGATCATGTCCGCCTGTCTGGCGCTGGAACAACCCCTGACCGTGGCCTACCTGGGGCCCGAGGGCACGTTTACGCAGCTTGCCACCCTGAAGCAGTTCGGGCAGGCCGTGATTGGCAAACCCATGGTGACCGTGGACGACGTCTTCCGCGAGGTGGCGTCAGAAACCTGTAACTATGGTGTGGTGCCGGTGGAAAATTCAACCGAAGGGGTAATTTCCCATACCCTCGACAATTTCCTCAATTCCAGTTTGCGCATTTGTGGTGAAGTGGTCATGCGTATTCATCACCACCTGATGATTGCGCCGGACGCTGACGAGAGCCAGATCAAACGCATTTATTCACACCAGCAGACGCTGGCGCAATGTCGGCGCTGGCTGGACGGCCATTATCCGAAAGTGCCGCGCCTGGTGGCCACCAGTAATGCGGAGGCGGCCCGCCGGGTGCTGGAAGAGCCGGATTCTGCCGCCATCGCCGGCGAAATTGCGGCAGAGATTTACGGCCTGCGTATCCTGTCCAAAAAAATTGAAGACCAGATCGACAACACCACCCGTTTCCTGGTGGTGGGGCGTGAGAACGTGGGGCCAAGCGGGCGGGACAAAACGTCGATCATGGTGTCGACGCATAACCAGCCAGGCGCGCTCTACAAGTTGCTGGAGCCTTTCCATCGCCATGAGATTTCACTCACCTCGATAGAAACGCGGCCGTCCAGGACGGGCATGTGGTCTTACGTCTTCTTCATTGACTTTGAAGGCCACCGGGATGATGAAAAGGTCCAGCAGGTCATGGCGGAAATCGACAACGACGCCCTGGAAGTCAAGTGGCTGGGCTCCTACCCACGTGCGCTTGGATCCTGATGATTCGCGCAGACTTCATTCCGGCGTGTTGCCACTGTCATGCGTGTCCGTGTGATCCCTGAAACAGGAAACCCTTATGTCATGTGATTTCCAAGGTCTCGCGTCAGCCGGTATCCGGGAACTGATGCCTTATGTGCCCGGCAAACCCGTGGAAGAACTCCAGCGGGAACTGGGTTTGAGTGACATTGTAAAGCTGGCCAGCAACGAAAATCCGCTTGGACCCAGCGCCAGGGTTGTTGCGGCGCTCGCTGACGTCATGCCGGAACTGGCCCGATACCCTGATGGCAGCGCCTGGCACCTGAAACACAGGCTGGCGGAGTTTCTTACTGTGTCGCCGGACATGCTGACCATTGGCAACGGTTCCAATGACGTGCTGGAACTGCTGGCACGTGTGTTCCTGAACAGCAGCAACGAATCACTGGTGTCACAACACTCTTTTGTGGTCTATCCCCTGGTCACGCGCGCCATTGGTGCCGGGCTCAAGGTGGTGCCGGCCCGTGACTTCGGCCAGGATCTTGAGGCAACGCTGAATACCATTTCAGCCCGGACCAGGATGATATTTATCGCCAATCCCAACAACCCCACCGGTACCTGGATTAACAAAAGCGCCCTGACAGACTTCCTGGACCAGGTCCGTGAAGACGTGATTGTGGTGCTGGATGAAGCCTACTTTGAATATGTTGAGGAACCGGACTACCCGAACGGCATGGAGCTCGTCAAACAGTATCCCAACCTGGTGGTGACGCGCACTTTCTCCAAGGCCTATGGCCTTGCCGCGCTGCGGGTGGGTTATGCCGTCAGTCACCCCGACATTGCTGACCTGATGAACCGGGTACGACAACCGTTCAACGTGAACTCTATGTCGCTGGTTGCGGCTGAAACGGCGCTTGCCGACCAGGCGTATGTCCGGGAGTCAGTGCAAACCAATACCCAGGGTATGCGAGCACTGGAGGCTGGCTGCCGCGAGCTTGGGCTGCCGTTTATTCCCTCGGTTGGCAACTTCCTGGCAATCGACTTTGGCCAGGACGCGGCACCCATTTACCAGGCACTGCTGCAGGAGGGGGTGATCGTCCGGCCGATTGGTGTTTACGAGATGCCCAACCACCTGCGGGTGACTGTCGGGCTTCCGGCTGAAAACGCGCGTTTCCTGGCTGCCGCTCGCAAGGTCCTCGGCCGCGGGCAGCCCTGAGGCAACATGAAGGAACCCCACTTCAAGCAGGCAACAATTATTGGCCTAGGGTTGATTGGCGGCTCCATTGCAGCTGGCCTCAGAGCACGGGGCCTGGCGGAAAAGATTGTGGCTTTTGACCAGAACGCCGACAGCCTTCGTGATGGTCTGGTGCGCGGGATTATTGACGCGGCAGCAGATTCGATACGGGAGGCTGTGGCCGCGGCGGACCTGGTTATTGTCTGCGTACCTATCCTGGCCATGCGCCAGCTACTGCATGACCTGACACCCCTTTTTGATGATGGCCCCCGGGTCAACCCGGTGGTGGTGACTGATGTCGGCAGCGTCAAGCTGAGTCTGCTGGAAGCCGCCCGCGACCTGTTTGGCCGGGTACCGGCCAACCTGGTGCCGGGGCACCCGATTGCCGGGTCGGAGAAACATGGTGTTGGCGCCGCCGATGCCCTGCTGTTTGACCAGCACAAGGTCATTCTGACGCCCGCACCGGAGACAGACCCGGTGGCCACGGGCCAGGTCGCGGCCATGTGGCGTGCGCTGGGCAGTGAAGTGGTAGAGATGGACGCGGCACACCACGACGAGGTACTGGCCCAGACCAGTCACCTGCCACACCTGCTGGCATTTGCGCTGGTGGATACGCTGTCATCCCAGGGGGATTCACTGGAGATTTTTGACTACGCGGCAGGTGGCCTGCGCGACTTTACCCGGATCGCCGCGTCTGACCCGGTCATGTGGCGGGACGTGTTTGCCGCCAACCGGGCCCCGGTGCTTGCAATCCTCGACAGGTACATGGCTGACCTGGATCGGCTTCGCGGGCTGATTGAACAGGGTCGGACAGAAGAACTCGTGGAGGTTTTCGGGCGTGCCAAGGCGGCCCGGGATCATTTTTCGATGCTGCTTGAACAACGTACCAAACGGAATTGACCATGACTGAAAGCAGTGTGCCGGTAGTAACAATTGATGGTCCGAGTGGCTCCGGCAAGGGAGTGATTACCCACAGGCTGGCCCAGGCGCTGGGTTTCCACATTCTTGACTCGGGTGCACTGTATCGGCTGATTGGCCTGGCGGCGCGCAAACACGGCGTGTCTTTTGATGACGAGGCGCACCTCGCTGAACTCGCGCGCGGGCTGGATGTTGAGTTTGTTCCCACGGGCAGTGACGAGAATCCGCTCTCTGTACAACTGGAGGGAGAGGACGTGACCCTGTCGCTTCGAACTGATGAGGCTGGTACTGATGCTTCACGCGTTGCACCCATTGCGGCCGTGCGGGACGGCATCAAGGATCTGCAGCGGGGCTTCCGACGGCCCCCCGGTCTGGTGGCGGACGGCCGCGATATGGGGACGGTGGTGTTCACCGATGCAGCCGTCAAGATCTACCTGACGGCAAGCGCGGAAGCGCGCGCGGAGAGGCGCTATAAGCAGTTGATTGGTAAAGGAATTAGTGGTAGCCTGCACGACCTTTTTGAGAGCATAAAGGCAAGGGACGAGCGGGATATGAACCGCAAGGTGGCGCCGCTCCGGCCCGCCAGTGATGCTGTTGTCATTGACAGCACTGCGTTGACCATCGACGAGGTGTTTGCGCAGGTCCTTTCCATTGTGACCAAAAAGCTCGATTAACTTATTGAAAACCAACGTAATTTCACGAGTTGATCTTCTTCTGACATGACCCGCACTGGTTGGTAGGGCGGACAAACGACAGGGCAAGTGCCCGGGAACATTAATTAATGAGTGAACAACAAAGTTTTGCGGAGTTATTTGAAGAAAGCCTGAAGACCATCGACATGCAGTCCGGTTCAATCGTATCCGGCCTCGTGGTTGATATCGACAATGAGTGGGTCACGGTACATGCCGGACTCAAGTCAGAGGGGGTGATTCCCCGCGCCCAGTTCATCAATGAAAACGGCGAGTTGGAAGTTGCCGTTGGCGACATGGTTAAGGTGTCCATGGATGCCGTTGATGACGGCTTCGGTGAAACACGCCTGTCGCGCGAAAAAGCCAAGCGCGCTGAAAGCTGGGAACTGCTCGAGCGTGTATACGAAGACCAGGAAGTCATCAAAGGTGTCATCAGCGGTCGCGTCAAGGGCGGCTTTACTGTTGAGATCCGCGACGTACGTGCGTTTCTGCCCGGTTCGCTGGTTGACGTCAGGCCACTTCGCGAGACAGAACACCTGGAAGGCAAGGAACTCGAATTTAAGGTCATCAAGCTTGATCAGAAGCGCAATAACGTGGTGGTATCCCGCCGATCGGTTCTCGAGCAGGAAAACAGTGCAGAACGTGATGCGCTGCTGGAATCACTGCAGGAAGGCCAGGAAGTGAAGGGTATCGTCAAGAACCTCACCGACTACGGTGCGTTTGTTGACCTGGGCGGCGTAGACGGCCTGTTGCACATCACTGACATGGCGTGGAAGCGCATCAAGCACCCCAGCGAAATTGTTGCTGTGGGTGACGAGATCGACGTGAAAGTGCTGAAGTTCGACCGAGAGCGGAACCGCGTTTCCCTGGGTCTTAAGCAACTGGGTGAAGATCCCTGGGTTGCTATTACCAACCGTTACCCGGAAGGTACGCGCACCATGGCACGTGTAACCAACCTGACCGATTACGGCTGTTTTGCCGAGCTTGAGGAAGGGGTGGAAGGCCTGGTACACGTTTCTGAAATGGACTGGACCAACCGCAACATTCACCCAAGCAAGGTTGTCCAGGTGGGTGACGAGGTTGAGGTGATGGTGCTGGATATTGACGAAGAACGTCGTCGTATCTCGCTGGGTATCAAGCAGTGCCAGGGCAACCCCTGGGAAGAATTTGCTGTACTCCACAACAAGGGTGACCACATCAAGGGCTACATCAAGTCGATCACCGACTTTGGTATCTTCATTGGCCTCGACGGTAACATCGATGGCCTGGTGCATCTTTCTGACATTTCCTGGAACGAGCCGGGCGAGCAGGCTGTACGTCGCTTCACCAAGGGTGACGAGATCGAGACGGTCATCCTGTCGATTGATGCCGAGCGTGAGCGTATCTCGCTGGGTCTCAAGCAACTCGAGGAAGATCCGTTCAACAACTACGTTGCGGTCAACGAGCGCGGCGCGATTGTCACGGGTACGGTCAAGGAAGTTGATGCCAAGCAGGCGATCATCGAGTTTGCCGAAGATGTTGAAGGTGTGCTCAAAGCGTCTGAAATCAGCCAGGATCGCGTCGAAGATGCGCGCAATGCGATTAAGGTCGGCGAAGAGATTGAGGTCAAGATCATCAGCGTCGATCGCAAGAACCGCACCCTGGGCGTTTCCATCAAGGCCAAAGACATGGCGGATGAAGAAGAAGCGATCAGGGAACACCGTGAGCGTGAGACTGATGTCAGCCCCACGACCATTGGCGACCTGATTAGGCAAAAAATGGATGCTGAAAACGACTGAACTGTTTGATGCACCATGACCAAATCGGAACTGATTGACAAGATTGCGGCCGTGCAAAACCAGCTCTCATCGAAAGATGTGGAGCTGGCGGTCAAGATGATGCTGGATCACATGGCGGATGCCCTGGCAACGGGGGAGCGCATTGAGATCCGCGGATTTGGCAGCTTTTCACTTCATTACCGCGCCGAGCGGCTGGGCCGTAACCCGAAAACCGGGGAGAAGGTCCAGCTTGCCGGCAAATTTGTACCTCATTTCAAGCCAGGCAAAGAGCTCCGCGATCGCGTTAACCTCAGCCTGCAGCGCGAACTTGCGGCAGCAGAAGAAGCTGCGGTCGAACGCGTCTGATCAAGTGTGTCCTGTCCAGCGACGACCCCTTATAATGGCAGTCTGAACCAATAGCCTGGGCGGCTTGGGAATCAAACATGGCATTTCTGAAAAAATGGCTTGTGCGTCTGCTGATCCTTGTAGTCTTTATTGCCGCGCTGCTGGCGGCCGCGGACAACAGTGCGGAAGTGCCACTGACTTTCCTTGACTGGCAAACGCCGGCCTGGCCGGTATCCTGGTGGGTGCTGTCGGCTTTCCTGCTGGGAACGCTGTTCGGCGTCCTGCTGAATTTTGCCGCCAATACCCGGCTCAGGCTCGACGCCCGCAAGGCAAAAAAGGACGTCCGGAAGACGGTCCAGGAACTGGACCGGGTCAGGGCAGAAACGGCACCTGCTGCCACCAATGGCGGATAATTTTCTCCTCTCCCGTTAAACTTCTGCGCCGAAATTTGACACTAACCTGGTAAACCCGACCCTGTTCAAGCTTTCATGGAAAACTGGCTCCTTTACATTCTTGTCGTCGCGGCAATCGCCATTGGCTGGTGGCTGGGTCGTCGTGAGCGCGTGGCCAAGCGTCCTGAAATGCTGGGGCCCAATTATTACGAGGGCCTCAATCACCTGCTGAACGAGGAACCGGACCGCGCGGTTGCGACCTTCATCCAGGATCTGGAGGTCAACAGCGACACGCTGGAAACGCACCTGGCACTTGGAGGCCTGTTGCGCCGGCGGGGCGAGTTGGAAAAAGCGGTGGTGGTGCACGAGAACATACTTGCCCATGCCAGGCTTGAGCGTGATGCCATGCTGAATGTGCGCCTGGAACTGGCACGTGACTACCTGCTTGCCGGACTGCTGGACCGGGCTGAAGGACTGCTGCTGCCACTCTGTAATGAACAGGGTCGTATCCGAACGGAGAGTCTGAAACTCATTATTGAGATTTATGAGCGGGAGAAAGACTGGTCCCGTGCTATCGAAATGGCCAAGTTGCTGGCGGTCGGCACCGAAAGCGAAAAGTACGAGCAGGCCGCGTCCCACTATTACTGTGAGATTGCCGAGGCCAGGCTGGCCAAAGGGCGGGTGGAAGAAGCGAGGACGGCGATTCGTGAAGCGATCGGCCACGACTCGAACAATGCGAGGACCAGCCTTGTACTGGGGCGCATTGACCTGGCGGAAGGCAAATTTACCGATGCGATACGTGCGCTGCAACGCATCCGGGAACAGAACCCGGTTTATGTCCCCGAGTCGCTTGATGCGCTGGTGCGCGCTTATGAGCAGAGCGGTCTGCCCCAGGATGAGCTGCGGGCGTACCTGCTGGACTGTCTGGAACGCACACCCTCCATTTCAATTGTCCTCACCCTGGCGCGCAGCGTCCGTGAAGAGAAGGGTGACGAGGCAGTCTCGCGATTCATTGCCAATCATCTGAAGAAAAATCCGACCATACGCGGACTGACCCAGTTGATCGACCTGCATATCGACAACACCAGCGGCGTAGCGAAAGAGAACCTCTCTATCCTGCGCAGCTTCGCCGAGGCGCTGGTGGCAGACAAGCCGGCCTACCGCTGCAACAGTTGTGGTTTTGAAGGCAAGAAGATGCGCTGGCACTGCCCCTCCTGCAAAGACTGGGAAACCATAGCCCCAATTTTTGGCCTGGAAGGCGAGTAGGCCCGACAGCAAGCTGTCGTGAGGTCCCTCCGCTGCGGTCGGGACGACACCTGCGGTGTCGCGAGGTCCCTCCACTGCGGTCGGGACGACACCTTCGGTGTCGTGAGGTCCCTCCACTCCGGCCTTGCGGCCTCCGGTCGGGACGACAGCAAGCTGTCGCGAGGTCCCTCCACTGCGGTCGGGACGACACCTGCGGTGTCGCGAGGTCCCTCCACTGCGGTCGGGACGACAGCAAGCTGTCGTTTCGACTGGAGCGGCGCAGCCGCGTAACGGAGAAACCTCAAACCAGGATCACACCACAACAAGCTTCTGGCCTCTGAAAAGCGAGGTCCCTCCACTGCGGTCGGGACGACACCTTCGGTGTCGCGAGGTCCCTCCACTGCGGTCTGGACGACACCTTCGGTGTCGTTTCGACTGGAGCGGCGCAGCCGCGTAACGGAGAAACCTCAAACCAGGATCACACCACAACAACCTTCTGGCCTCTGAAAAGCGAGGTCCCTCCACTGCGGTCGGGACGACACCTTCGGTGTCGCGAGGTCCCTCCACTGCGGTCTGGACGACACCTTCGGTGTCGTTTCGACTGGAGCGGCGCAGCCGCGTAACGGAGAAACCTCAAACCAGGATCACACCACAACAAGCTTCTGGCCTCCTTAAAGCGAGGTCCCTCCACTGCGGTCGGGACGACAGCAAGCTGTCGCGAGGTCCCTCCACTGCGGTCGGGACGACAGCAAGCTGTCTACTGAAGCGGCGCAGCCGCGTAACGGAGAAACCTCGCAAGAAAAACCTCAGGGTCAACCACCGACAGACCTGCTCCTGCATCGACTACGCATCATCAGGCGATTGACCTACTTACCGGCACTTTCACCCCGCGTAAATTCTCTTTTGCTCACAAGAGCAATTCAAACCATCCAAGGAGAATGATCATGAAAGCAAGAACGCTGTTTGCGTCTTTTCTGGCAGTACTGACGCTATGCTGGGCGAACGTCCTTTGGGCAGATGTGCCGTCCGACCAGATGGCCGTCACCCAGACTGTGAACATCAACGAGGCGGATGCTGATACCCTGGCGGCGGTGCTGGACGGGGTTGGCCTGCGTCGGGCGGAGGCGATTGTGCTGTATCGCACCCAGAACGGGAAGTTCTATTCAGCCGAAGAACTGACAGCCGTCCGCGGTATTGGGGAATCAACCGTCGCACGGAACGAGAAAAAAATCAGGGTTGAGTAGCCAGCGAGCTGACACCGGTGATACCCACCTGATTTATACAGGTATGTACTCCGGTGTCAGCAGCCCATCGCGTTTCGATGGACTCTCCTTGACTGAAGGATATTGGCGTCATAAATTATCGACACTCTTTGAGTGCTCGCCAGACACGCTTTCCTGCTGCATCTGCTGTTCTTGTCAAATGTGGTAAAGGTCAAACAAGCCCTGCCGATAGCCCTGTCAAAGAACCCTGATTGATTTGGTGCACCTTGCATCAAACAAAAACTCGATGTTTCATTGGAGTGCCCACGTGTTCTACCCTGAAGCCAAGGCCCAATGGCGAGTGCTCCTGCTCGCCCTGTGTTTAATTTTCTTTACCCCACTAGCCCTGTCAGCAGACGACCCCGGCCTTGATACCGACGGTGACGGACTTACCAATGATGTTGACCTGGACGACGACGGAGATGGTGTCCCCGATACTGATGATATTGCCCCCCTGGAAGCCGGGGTTTCGACGTTTACGCCCACTACCACAGAAGACGTGGAAGGCGCCCGGCTGGTCCAGACTGCACCCGGCTCAATTGCAAATCCGTCTTTCCAGTTGGGACAGAACAAGGGAGCAACGTTCAGTTTTGCGGGTGGTGGCACGGGTGAATACACCAATCGTAGTGGCAGTTTTCCGGTTACCTGGAGTGTCAATGGCAACGGTTCTCTCGCCATCGATCTGCTGCCCGAAAGTGATGATGCCAGCAGCGGTTTTTTCTTTGCCTCGCAGCTGGTGGAACTTGGGCTTGCTACCACGGAGAGTGCCAATGCGTTTGTTGCCAGCAATGGTGACCTGCAGATAGAGGTGCTCACGGTCGGCGATAGTGAAACCTGGTACCTGCTTGATGATCAGGACAATATCCGGGTCTGGGTTAATGGTACGTCGTCGGCGTCGATTGTTGATGACAACTTTCGCCAACAGTTGCGCGGTGACATCAACGCGTCGCCCGTGACCATCGAGTTCAGCGGCGAACGTACCTACCTTGACCTGTCGGAAAGGGCACTCGGCACCATTGACCTGGGTCTGGGGACCCCCTGGGGTGCGGACGCAGTACTGCTGACGACCTCGGTAATCCCCGCGGAAATTCCCGGTCGCAGGTTCAATGCGGAAATTGTCGATTTCCAGGCCAACGGCACCGGGACCCTTCGTCGGACCGGGACAGCAGTCACCTGGCAGTTTCCCGCGCCTGACTCCCTGGAGATCAGCATACCGTCGACTGGTGCCCAGGTCCTGGTGAGGCAATTGGAAAGTTTTACGGACAGTTTTGGTCTTTACTCGGTAGGCACCTTGGGAGATGAGTCCTACGCCGATTACGGTCTTGGCGTGATTGTGACCAGCACGGGTGCGATTCTGGCCTCGTTCACGGATCAGTTCCTGCTCGGCAGTTTTCAGGTCACCGACCCGGACACGCGGGATGAGGATGGCAATTACGTACTATCAACCCTGTTCGGATTTCGCCTGAATGCAGATGGTACTGCCGACCAGGTAAACAGTGCTGAACCAGGCGCCCCCCTGGTCAATCGCTGGTTCTGGCAGGAGGATTCATCCACAGGAGAAATTGTGCTCCGTGCGCACGTCGACCAGTCGGGTGATTCCTGGCGTTTCTTCAGTGATTGTGATCCCGGTGTGTCCCCGCAAACCTGTGTCGTGTTTCGCGAACGTCACTGGATACCCGTTGCCCTGGCGAGTGACAGATTGTATGTACAGGAATTTGAGTTGCGGCCGGTAGACCTTAATCCCGGAACTTCCGAGCAAAGCCTGGCTATTGCACCACGCGCAGTTTTTTACGAACGTTACACCCAGGACCTTGATGGCGACCAGGTTAACGATGTGGCTGAGGTGCTCTCCGGTGCAGACCCGTTGGTTGCTGCAGACGCGGATGGTGACGGTGTACCGGACCTGCTTGATGCCGCGCCTGAAGATGCCAGCGTCGGCGCGTTTGAACCAATTTTGCTGGAGGAGGTAACCGGCGCCCGGGTGATCGAGACGGTGGTCAGTGCGATTGCTGATCCGTCGATTTCACTGGCACAGTTCAAGGGGCAGACCTACGAGTTTGACGAGGGTGGTAGTGGTACCTATATCTCAGGAGACGGCAGTATCCCGTTCACCTGGAGCCTGGATGAACGGGGTGTTCTGCAGATTGACATGAACTCGGACCCCGCGGATGCCATCCTGTCGTTCCGCCTGGTGAGTGACCTGCCTTCACTGGGGCTGGCGACCCAGTCTGCCGCAGATGCCTACATCCAGAATTTTGGCAACCTGCAGATTGGTGTGCTGTCTCGACCGGTGACGGAATTTATTTACTCGCTGTATGATGACAACAATCCGTTCCAGCTCTACCGCCGTTCGATTATCGAACTGTCCCTGCAGAATGCCAACGACCGGGAGCAGTTGCAGGGTGATATCAATGCATCACCGGTTGCCAATGAATCTGGCGGCACCAGCTATTTCCTGGATCTGGAGGAAACGCCGGTATTGAGTGCCAACACCGGGGCTGACACGCCCTGGGGCATTACGAACCTCTTGACCCATGTTGCGATAGACCCGTCAGCGACCCAGAGCCGTCGTTTTGGCGCAGACGTGATCGAGTTTGCGGCGGGTGGCACGGGTGTGCTGCAGGCAAGTGGCGAGTCCATTACCTGGCAGTATGATGCCAGTGGCCGTGTGATTGTAGATGTCCCAACAACCGGGTCCCAGGTTGTGCTGACCCAGTTGAATCAGTACAGCGATAGCCTTGGCATCTACGCGGTGGGTACCCGTGATGGTGAATCTTATGCGCTGTATTCACTGGGTGTGCCGGTAGTCCCTGGCAGTACCGATCCCGCGGTGGTTGCAAGCTTCCTGGACCAGTTCCTGGTCAGCGCCTTCAGCGTCACTGATCCGAACACACGGGATGAATCCGGCAACATCCGGCTGGGCACTGTTTTTGGTTATCAGCTCAATACTGATGGCACCGCCCGCCGGGTGCTTAGTGCAGACCCGAACCAGCCGGCCAATGACCTGTGGTTCTGGGAACAGACGCTTGCTGGTGACATCCTGCTCACCGCGCGAATGGACCAGTCCGGGCAACAGTCCCAGGCCTACTCGGCCTGTGACCCGGCCTTGCCGACCTGTTTTGTGTTCAGGGAACGTTACTGGACGCCAATCAGCTTTACCCAGAGCCGGCTTTACATGAGTGAGCGTGAGTTCCTGACCCAGACCTACGATGCGACTGACCCGCAACTGGCGCTCTCTATTGCGCCACGCCCCAACTTCTATGAGTTCTACACCCAGGATCTTGATGGGGACGGGTTGAACGATGTGCGTGAGTCCATCGCGCAGTTGAATCCGCTGGTCCCCGAGGCGGATTTCGATGGTGACGGCACAGTTGACCTGATCGATGACGATGATGACAACGATGGCGTTAATGATGTCGACGATCTTGCGCCTTTTGATGAAACCGTCGGGACCTATCTCACAATTTCAGCCGCAGATGTAAATGGTGCACGGATTTTTCGTACCGCGCCGGGCGCGGTCAATGACCCAACATTCAGCCTGGGTGTGGCACGGGGCGAGACGTTCGAGTTCTATCCTGATGCAACCGGCCAACTGATTGGCCGCGACGGCAGTATGCCGCTTACATGGTCGCTGAATCCCGATGGTTCACTGCAGGTAGATCTGCAGTCCGAGAGTGATGACGTTGTGACTACCAGTACCCGGGCCAGCAACCTGGACGATTTTGGTGTTGCGACACCTGAAGCTGTCTCGTCATTTATCGCCGCGAATGGCGACATCAACGTACAGATTACGACGGAGCAAGTGGCAAGAAGGTTTTATCTGCTGAACGATACCGATCCCCTGCGATTCTGGGTCACCCTGACGCGAGATATCACTATCGTCGACGACACCCATCGTGAGCAGCTAACCGGGGACATAAACTCTGGCGCGGTTCGTACCTATTTTGATGAACTCGCCTACTTCAGGGACCTGACCGACCTGGCCCTTGGCAACATGGATACCGGCGCGCCAACGCCCTGGGGAGCAAACTACATGTCGCTCCCGGTGATTATCAGCCCTGACCAGGCGCGTGGCTTACGTTTTTCATCAGACATTGTGCAGTTTGAACCGAACGGCGCTGGCACGCTGGTCTCCACGGGTACGCCAATTCAATGGTCGTTTGCCTCACCTTCGACGCTGCTCATATCGGTACCCTCGACGGGTGGTGTTGTTACCATTCATGAGGTTGAGGCATACCCCAATTCGTTTGCGATTTATGCGCAGGGTGCCCAGGGTGATGAGACTTATGCAGACTACAATCTGGGTGTGATCAAAAAGGACAACGTGCCGCCGGCCGCCAGCTTCATCAACCGCTTTCTGCTGGGCGGGTTTGAAATCACAGATCCGGCAGCACGCGATACAGATGGCAATTTCCTGCTGGCGGATATGTTCGGCTGGCGCCTGTATGCAGATGGAACTGCTGTGCAGACGACAAGCGTCGACCCTCTTCAGCTAACCCGCTGGTACTGGCGGGAAGACGGCGAGAACATCGTGTTTACCGCACGAATTGATCAGTCGCTCCCGACATGGGGGTTCTACAGTAGCTGTGATCCGTTAGCCAACCCGGCAACCTGTATCGTGTGGCGTGAACGTACCTGGGTTCCGCTTCAATTTGTTGGCCCCCGCTTGTTTGTCCTCGAGTCCGAGTATCAGCCAGTTAGCCTGAATCCTGTCAGCGCCGAAAAAAGAATCGCCATTGCCGGACGGCCGTTTTTTGTTGAAGTCTACCGTCAGGATCTTGATGGCGATGGCGTGACTGATGCTGAAGAAGCACTGGACGGTGGCGACCCTTATGTCGCACTTGTCCCGTCAGATGACCTTGATCTTGATGGCGTGATCAATTCGACTGATGCCTTTGCTGCTGATGCGACAGAAACCGTTGACTCGGATTCGGATGGTATCGGGAACAACGCTGACCTTGACGACGATAACGACGGTGTACCGGATGTGAATGATGTCTATCCTCTGGATCCATCGCGTAGTCAGGCTGAGGGCCCAGCCAGTCGCCTCAAGAACCTGGCGACACGTGGTTTTGTGGGGACCGGCGACAACGTGCTGATTGGCGGCCTGATTATCACGGGGACCGAGCCCAAGACGGTCGTGATTCGGGCGCGTGGTCCGGCACTGGCTGATGCGGGTGTGACGGGCGCGCTGCTTGATCCAGAGATGGCGCTGTTCTCGGGTGCCACGGTCATCGACAGCAATGACAACTGGGAAACGCATCCTGGCGTTGACCTGATTCCGGAAGACCTGAAGCCAACGTCTTATCCCAACGAGGCCGTGATTGCGACAACCCTGGCACCCGGCGCCTATACCGCCATTGTGGGTGGCAAGGACGGCACCACGGGTATTGGCCTGGTTGAGATCTTCGAGGTGACCGATACCGGCGTGACCCGCCTGCAGAACATCGCGACCCGGGGTTTTGTCGACACGGGTGACGGTGTGCTGATTGGCGGCCTGGTGATCTCCGGTACGGAGCCGAAGAAGGTGGTTATTCGAGCGAAAGGCCCCAGCCTGACAGAGCAGGGGGTACCCGGTGCGCTGGCGAATCCACGCATCGCGATTTTCTCGGGTGCCAGCGTCATTAAAACCAACGATAGCTGGGACAGTGAAGACAATCTCGACAAGGAGAAGATCCCGCTGGACCTGCGCCCCACCAACAGCCTGGAAGCCACGGTGTACATGGAACTGGCCCCGGGCCCCTATACGGCGATTGTCGATGGTTCCGATGGCGGCACCGGTGTGGGTATCGTGGAGGTCTTTGAGGTGCTCGACTAGAGGTGCTCGACTAGAGGTGCTCGACTAGAGGTGTCGTCGTCCCGACCGAAGGCCCGAAGGGCCGTAGTGGAGGGATCTCACACCCCCGCACCGCCGTCGTCCCGACTGAAGGCCCGCAGGGCCGTAGTGGAGGGACCTCGTTTTCTGGGCCGCGAGGTTTCTCCGCTCCGCGGCTACGCCGCTACGGTCGAAACGACGCGAAGCTCCGCGGCTGCGCCACTCCAGTCGAAACGACACCTTCGGTGTCGTCCCGACCGGAGGCCCGCAGGGCCGTAGTGGAGGGACCTCGTTTTCTGGGCCGCAGGTTTCTCCGCTCCGCGGCTACGCCGCTACGGTCGAAACGACGCGAAGCTCCGCGGCTGCGCCACTCCAGTCG
This sequence comes from Pseudomonadota bacterium, assembly GCA_047947185.1. Classification (GTDB taxonomy): domain Bacteria; phylum Pseudomonadota; class Gammaproteobacteria; order Pseudomonadales; family Azotimanducaceae; genus JANQJA01. The sequence continues at coordinate 1,556,532 of CP170502.1, read as the reverse complement.
AAACGACACCTTCGGTGTCGTCCCGACCGGAGGCCCGCAGGGCCGTAGTGGTGGGACCTCGTTTTCTGGGCCGCGAGGTTTCTCCGCTCCGCGGCTACGCCGCTACGGTCGAAACGACGCGAAGCTCCGCGGCTACGCCACTCCAGTCGAAACGACATCTTCGGTGTCGTCCCGACCGGAGGCCCGCAGGGCCGTAGTGGAGGGACCTCGTTTTCTGGGCCGCGAGGTTTCTCCGCTCCGCGGCTACGCCGCTACGGTCGAAACGACGCGAAGCTCCGCGGCTGCGCCACTCCAGTCGAAACGACACCTTCGGTGTCGTCCCGACCGAAGGCCCGAAGGGCCGTAGTGGAGGGACCTCGTTTTCTGGGCCGCGAGGTTTCTCCGCTCCGCGGCTACGCCGCTACGGTCGAAACGACGCGAAGCTCCGCGGCTGCGCCACTCCAGTCGAAACGACACCTTCGGTGTCGTCCCGACCGAAGGCCCGAAGGGCCGTAGTGGAGGGACCTCGTTTTCTGGGCCGCAGGTTTCTCCGCTCCGCGGCTACGCCGCTACGGTCGAAACGACGCGAAGCTCCGCGGCTACGCCGCTACGGTCGAAACGACGCGAAGCTCCGCGGCTACGCCGCTACGGTCGAAACGACGCGAAGCTCCGCGGCTACGCCACTCCAGTCGAAACGACACCTGCGGTGTCATTGCCAGCCATTTATGCCAAGCCACTACCTCCCGTATCGTAAAGTTCATATCCACAGGGTTCTGGTTGTCGGTTTTTTTAACGTCAATGTTGGCTAAGCCGCGCACTTGTGCTAAAAATGCCCCTTCATTTTGTTTGCAGATTTTGTAAACGCCTTATTTTTTGCTGTTGAAGTTAAGGAAATCCCTGATGAAGTATCTCCCTGTCAAAGCCCTTGTTGTTTTGCTGTCACTGGTTGGCTTTTCGGTGAACGCCGCAGAAGTCATTGTTGAGCCCGGTACTGGCACCCTGAAGGCTGCTGTTGACGCGGCATCAGCAGGTGACACGATTGTGCTCAAGGATGGGGATTACATCATGGTGGGTATGGCGGTTACCAAAGACCTTGACTTCAAGGCCCAGACCAATACCTCACCCAGGATCACAACAGGGTCTTCCAACAGCACCCAGAGAACAATTACCCTTGGCAGCACCTCAACGCCGGTATCCGTATCCTTCACCGGTATTCAGTTTGCCGGCATGACATTGGCAACCCTGTCCGGGGCAGAGGATGTTGAGCTGATCATTGCGGAATCCCGTATCACCAATTCAGCTTTTGCTACCAGCACCATAACCGACTCACCGGCCGTGCTTGAATCGCTGATATTCATTGGCAATGTGGTCACAGGCTCGCCACTGAGTTTCCAGGCCAGGGATATGATTGTTGCCGGTAACACGTTTGTGCTGCCGGACAATGATGGCGGTAGCTATAACATAAGTGCTCGAGCAACTGCCCATGTTATCGGCAACGAGTTCCGGGCTGACTATGTCAGGGGCACCATGCTGCTTATTCAGAGTGGCCAGAATTATGTAGCCGCAAACCGTTTCTATTGGAACTTCGCAGAAGGTAGTGACATTCCGATCCAGAGTAATGGTTCATATACCGTGTTGTACCTAAGCGGCGCAATTACCCGCGTCCAGTTGAACAACAATCTCTTCAAGATTGTGCTGCCCGCCGAGTTCCAGCCAGATCCAGGTGACCCGCTTGATAATACCAACCTCCAGTTTATAAAGGTTGTTGATAACGACATCACGTCAGACTTTGGTGTCACTTTCGAAAACAACACCGTCGATTTTGGCATGACGGCTGACACGGTCAATTTTGTCCAGACGTCACCCGTGATTGAGACATCGTCAGCGGTCATCGTTCGTAACAACCTTATTGCGAACACCACAAGGCCGCTGATTGACTTTACCTCAACGCCGGCAATTGATGCTTCAGTGATCGAATTCAACATGTGTGACACTGTGCTGCCTGACCTCTGTTATGGCAGCGATGTGGTGGCTGGCAGCGCTGACTTTGTTGACGCAGACGATTATGTGCTGGGCGCTTCTTCTGATGCGACTGATGCAGGCAAGCCGCTTGGTTTGTACAACGACGTGGACGGCACGCGCAACGACCTGGGTGCCTATGGTGGTGCTTTCCCCATTGATCAGTACGATGTGCAGCGCACGGACGGGCGAGTTGAGCCGTTCCTGTACCCACTGTTTACGCCAAACAAGAACGTCACAGGTGACGGCAAGTTGAATGTCAGGGTGATTGGCCTCGCGCGATCCAAGTAACGCAGCGCGGAACGGGCCTCCCATGATGAAAACGACACTGATAGCAGCGTTTGCAGCGCTGGTCGCGGCGACCCAGTCGTACGCCACCACGTCCTTGCAAATCTCCGAGGTGGGCGCAGGCGTTCTGGCAACTGAGGTTGGTAGCGAGCTGACCGAGTTTGTTGTTGCGGCGGATTACCCCACCAGCACAGTTGGCAACACGCAACTTGTGCTGACTCTGACAGACGATAGCGACAGCTCGGTCACCGTGCTGCAGTTTCCCGTGTATGTCAGCGCCTATATAAACAACAGTGCGCAGAACACACCAGCGTTCGCTTATCTCAAAGCTGGCGCCCCAACGGCAGCAACGGTAACAGGCGGAGGCAGTCTTGCTGCGGCCGCTGATGAAGAAGCCGATTTCCTGGTTGCCGACCTTGGCTCGGGCTCACACCTGATCACATTGCGTGCGACTGACGAAATTGCGCGAACCAGTGACCTCACCCTGCCTCTCTATACCCAGTTCGAAGACTCGGACGGTGACGGTATCGCCAACGTAATTGATACCGATGACGATGGTGATGGCGTGCCGGATGTTGATGACTATTTTCCGCTTGATGCTCTCGTGAGCCTGGATACTGACCAGGACGGCATCGGTGATGAAATTGATGATGACGATGACAATGACGGGATCCTCGACGTTGATGACCCTGATCCCAAGAATGTTGATCACCTGGTGCTTGGCCCGCCCATGCCGCCCAACAACCTGATAGTGCTGCAGGCTGCCTCTATTGCCTTTGTTGATGATGATGTGGTGGTAGATCAGGCTGCACTTGAACTTGGCGCCGCGGGCGCGGGATTGTCGTTTGCTGATCGTGTCAGGCAGGACGTCTCTGTTGACACATCCCGTGATTATGACGCGGTGCAGTTGGCGTTTTCCGACTCTCGCGTGGCAACCCAGACAGTACGTGTACCGTTTAATGCGTATGCCTACCGTACGCCGGAAGCCTTGCCGGCAGCAGTATCAATCAGCAGCGATACGGTGCTGACGGAGGTTGACGATACCCTGGTTGAAACCTCACCAAACGGTCTGTTTGCAGTGTACAAGGCGACTTTTGCCTCCGCTGACCCTGTTCCCTATGTGCGCCTTGCCGCCAGTCTGGCGGGAGCCTCGCCCGTGAGTATTTCAACTATTGGTGATCGATCTGTTGATGACGATGGCATTCCGGCGTTCCTGGACGATGACTGGGATGGTGACGGTGTCCTGAACATTGACGATGCGTTCCCCGAAGATGCCGCGGAAACGACTGATACCGATGGCGATGGTATTGGCGACGTTGCTGATACTGATGACGACAATGACCTCGTGCCTGACGTAGACGACGCCTTCCCGCTGGATGGCACAGAGTCAGTTGACACCGACAGCGATGGGATTGGTAACAACGCAGACGACGATGACGATGGTGACGGCGTGCTGGATGTTGATGATGCCTTCCCGTTGGATCCAACACGCTCGTCGCCGGACGTGGCGGCCATCCAGGGCGTCTGGTACTTCAACGAAACACCAGGTGCAGGTGCGGCCGGCGGTCCTGTTTTCTTTATCTTCCTGCCAGATGGTCAATTCATGATGGCGCAGGATGGTGATTCTGTGCAGGATCCGAACGGGATGGATGGACTGGAAATTGGTACCTATGAGTATGACGGTACAACGCTCACCTGGCCCACCATTGTGCTTGATACCAATGGAGAATGGGGTCTCAGCCACTCTGGTTCCAGCCTGCCGGTGTCGATTGATGGCGACACGCTGACGGTTGACGGCGGTCCCGTCCTGACGCGAGTGACCAGCACATCCCTCGTGGGTGGCTGGATGCTGGAGGGTACGATTGGCAGTGAATTGATCAGTGTAGTTTTCCTCGACAACAACACCTTTATGGTGCTCCACGGTGATGATCCGAACGATGACTGTGCCTGTGGTCAGGCTGGTATCGAGTTTGGTGACTACACCTGGAACGAGCAGACCGGTGCCTTTGGCTTCACGCTCACGACAGATACCAATGGTGAATGGGGTATTTCCAATTCCACTATCGACATGCTGCTGGTGTCCAACGATACCCTGACGCTTGTTGGTGAAGAGATAGCCAGTGCGACCCGTGCGGCGGTAGATGCCGATACGGACGGCGATGGTCAGGTCAACAGTATTGATGCAGACGATGATGGTGACGGTGTTGGCGATTCGGAAGATGCTTTCCCGCTTTACGCCGGTGAATCGCTGGATACCGATGGCGATGGCATTGGTAACAACGCAGACGCGGACGACGACGGTGACGGCGTGCCGGACCTGGATGATCGGTTCCCATTGGATGCCGGTGAATCTGTGGACACCGATAATGACGGCATTGGCAACAATACGGATGTGGATGATGACGGAGATGGCATTGCGGACATTGCCGATGCCTTCCCGCTTGATCCTGCTGAGTCCACGGATACTGATGGTGATGGTATTGGCAACAACGCTGATAGCGATGACGACAACGACGGCGTTGCGGATGTCGACGATGCCTTCCCGCTGGATCCGACCGAAACGCTGAACACTGATGGCGATGCCTTTGGCAACAACGCTGACGACGATGACGACAACGACGGCGTGCCGGATGTTGATGATGCCTTCCCGCTTGATCCAACGCGCAGCCAACCTGAAGGGCCTGCGAGCCGGCTGAAGAACCTGGCGACGCGTGGTTTTATTGGGACCGGCGACAACGTGCTGATTGGCGGCCTGATTATCACGGGGACCGAGCCCAAGACGGTGGTGATTCGGGCGCGTGGTCCGGCACTGGCTGATGCGGGTGTGACGGGCGCGCTGCTTGATCCCGAGATGGCGCTGTTCTCGGGTGCCACGGTCATCGACAGCAATGACAACTGGGAAACGCATCCTGGCGTTGACCTGATTCCGGAAGATCTGAAGCCGACGGCTTATCCGAATGAGGCGGTGATTGCCACGACGCTGGCGCCTGGTGCCTATACCGCCATTGTTGGTGGCAAGGATGGCACCACGGGTATTGGCCTGGTTGAGATCTTCGAGGTGACCAATACCGGCGTGACCCGCCTGCAGAACATCGCGACCCGGGGTTTTGTCGACACGGGTGACGGTGTGCTGATTGGTGGCCTGGTGATTTCGGGCTCGGAGCCGAAGAAGGTTGTTATTCGAGCGAAAGGTCCCAGCCTGACGGAGCAGGGTGTACCCGGTGCGCTGGCGAATCCACGCATCGCGATTTTCTCGGGTGCCAGCGTCATTAAGACCAACGATAGCTGGGACAGTGAAGACAATCTCGACAGGGAAAAGATCCCGCTGGACCTGCGCCCCACCAACAGCCTGGAAGCCACGGTGTACATGGAACTGGCCCCGGGCCCCTATACGGCGATTGTCGATGGCTCTGATGGCGGCACCGGCGTGGGTATCGTGGAGGTGTTTGAGGTGCTCGACTAGAGGTGCTCGACTAGAGGTGCCGTCGTCCCGACCGGAGGCCCGAAGGGCCGTAATGGAGGGACCTCACACCCCGCACCGCCGTCGTTTCGACCGAAGGCCCGAAGGGCCGTAGTGGAGGGACCTCGTTTTCTGGGCCGCGAGGTTTCTCCGCTCCGCGGCTACGCCGCTACGGTCGAAACGACGCGAAGCTCCGCGGCTACGCCACTCCAGTCGAAACGACGCGTAAGCTTCGTCCCGACCGAAGGCCCGAAGGGCCGTAGTGGCGGGATCTCATAGCCAGAGGTTTCTCCATTCCGCGGCTACGCCACTCCAGTCGAAACGACGCGTAAGCGTTGTCCCGACCGGAGGCCCGAAGGGCCGTAGTGGCGGGATCTCATAGCCAGAGGTTTCTCCATTCCGTGGCTGCGCCACTCCAGTCGAAACGACGCGTAAGCGTCGTCCCGACCGAAGGCCCGAAGGGCCGCAGTGGAGGGACCTCATACCCCCTATACAGGGGGTTAATTTTGCCCGGGCCGCTGCCTAGACTGGTTTCCTGAAGTAACTGGAGGTCCCAGGCAACATGTATCAGCCACCTACTTATCGTGCGGCCAGTACGCTTCACCGGGTCCGCAAGCGCTTTTTGCAGGTGCTTTTCCTGGTTCAGTTGCTCTGCCTACCGGGTCTGGTCCTCGCTGCCACCAAAACCGTTTGTGATGCCGGTTGTGACCATACGACCATCGCTGATGCGGCCCGCAATACATCTACAGGCGATACCATTCTGGTCAGGACCGCCAAGGTCTACAGCGAGTCAGACATCGTCGTCTCCGGCAAAAACCTTGTTTCTGAGGGTGGTCCAGAGGCGTTCATCATCAATGGTGCCGGGTGCAATAACTTTGTTGTCACCACGGGCTCGGGCGGTACTATCGAGGGCTTCACCATAACGGGTTGTCATAAGGACAACGGTTCGAACGGTGCCGGCGTCACTTCCAATGGCGACACGCTGCTCAATAACGTTGTGATTGAGGGAAATTCAACCACCGGCGGGTCTGCCGGCCTCTGGCACAACGGGGGTGGCACCCTGACAATTCGCAACAGCGAGATCAGGAACAACACGTCGGAGTCCATGCCTGCCATCAGTTCGGTCGCACCCTATCTTCGGATTTTTAATCTCAAGGTGACCGGTAATACAGCGACGGGGCCGCTCAACACGGGCACTATCAGTATCGTGCGCCAGATCTTCTCCCTGGGCGCACATATTGATGGATTGGAGATATCGGACAATACAGCAAACGGCAGGAACATTGCCGGCGGTGGCCTTTACCTGAGTTGTAGCGGCGGTGGTCGGAAGGTTGGCATTTTCAACTCGGTCATTCGCAACAACACGGCAACGGGCACCAGCGATGCACGGGGCGGAGGCGTCTACATAGCGTCCTGCGACGTGGATCTCGTGTCGACCACAATTTCCGGCAATACGCTCATCAATACGAGTGAGGCTGACAGCCTGGGTGGGGGCTACTACTCTGCGTCAGCGGGTAAATACATTCGCCTCTACGCCGGTTCAAGCATCACGGGTAATACGGCCGATTCCGGTGGTGGTGTCTGGTGTTCGCTGGGAGACTGGCAGGTTGCCGGAACCATCAGCGGGAATACGCAGAAGGATACCGATTTTGTCGACGGGCAAAACCAGTGCCGAACGCCTCGAGAACTTGGAACCAGCCAGCCCGAATCCGGTACCAGCGGTGACCCGGTCAATACCTTCACCGGCGAGTTGTTCGAATACCTGAAGCCGGACATCTTCCTGGGTGGTCCCATCCCGCTTGAATTCAGTCGTTTCTACAACTCATCACTGGACGCTGAGGGTTATACCGGCACGCTGGGCCTGAACTGGCTGCATAACTTTGAGTTCTTTCTTGAGTTTGAAACAGACGATTTTGTGAAGATCCTGACCCCCGCGGGCAGGCTCATCAGGTTTTATCCAAATGCGGATGGGAAGTGGGTACGTCTCGTGCCGTCTCAGGTCAACTACCAGCTTGTTGAGGTAGATGGCAAACTTGTGCTCTATGACCCGGAGACGAGATACCAATACACGTTTGATGGCACGAGCCATCAGTTGACGACCATCTCGGATGCTAACGACAACACGCTGACGCTGGGTTATACCGACAACAAACTCACCAGTGTGGATGATGGTCTTGGCAGAACCCTGGTGCTCACTTACGAAGGTAACCTGCTGAAAACGGTCAGCGGCGGTGGTAAGCAGATCAGCTTTACCCACAGTTCACGATCGCAACTTCTCACCTACGTGGATGCGCTCGGCCACACAACAACTTACACGTATAACACGCTTACTGGCGCCCGGCTTGCCACGGTCACTCGACCAGAGACAAATGTCCCCTGGACCCATAGCTGGGATAATAACTCACGTGTATGGCGCCAGGTTGATGCACTCGGCAACACTTACCAGTACAGCTATGGTGAAGGCGAAACCACCATTACCGACCCTGCTGGCAACACTACCCGGCATAGACACGATGCCTCCGGCTCGCTGACCGAGGCGGCTGATGAAGCCGGTCAAACCACAACTATTACCCCGGATGAAAAGGGTAATCGTGGCGGCATTGTGGATCAGTTGGGCAAAAGCCTGACTATCAGCCATGACCCTGACAGTGGGTTTGTGACCAGTATCCAGGACGCCGAGGGCAATAGCTTCAGCTATACCTACGCCGTTCGAACCCTGGCGAACGGGATCAAAGAGTACGACCTGACGCGCGCTGACTATCCGGACGGCAGCCACGAGACCTGGGCCTATGATGATCGTGGCAATGTGAGCCAGTACACGGACCATGAAGGCGCGGTTTGGGCCTATACCTACAACAGCCAGGGTAATCTACTCACCGAAACCAACCCGGTGGGTGGCGTGACTACCTACACCTACCTTGCAGATGGCAGCCTGGATACGGTCGAGGATCCTGCGGGTAACCTGATTGATCACAGTTACGATGCAGAGCGAAGGCTGAACAGCATCGGCTATCCGGATGGCACAAATCGCCAGTTTACCTTCGATCTTGCTGATCAACGGCTGACATTGACGGACGAGAACGGTGCTGTGCGTTCGCGCAGCTTTGATACTAATGGCAACCTGATTGCCAACAGCGATGGTGCTGATGTCAATGTCAGCTACGATCACGACGCCATGGACCGGGTAGCCACCATGACCCTGCCCGATGGGGGGGACGCGTCCATATCCTACGACACACACGGGCGCATCAGGACAATGACCGGGCCCGATGGCAACACCCTGACCTGGGACTATGACGACCGTGGCAGAATTTCCTCCCTGGCTGACAGTGTGGGCCTGATCTGGTCAGGCAACTACGATGCTGCCGGTAGATTGCTGGCGATCGAAGATGCCCTTGGTCACACGACCAGCTTTGTGTATGACGACGCAGACAGACCGGTCCAGATCATCAATGCCGAGGGTACAGTCCAACAGTTGACCTATGACAATCTCGATCGCCTGACAGCGGCAAGCGCTGGTGGGCGAACCACAACCTTTGCCTATGACGCCCGGGGTATGCCGCAGGCAATTTCCATCAATGGTTCCCTGTCCTCGGCAATTTCCTACAACGAGTTTGGCCAGCCAGCGCAATTGACCGACGCGAAAGGGAATTTGTGGACTTTCGGTTACGATGCCAGCGGCAGGACTGTTTCTACCACCGACCCGCTGACCAACACGACTTTCTATGGATATGACAGCCGCAACCGGCACAATCACACCGAGTTCCCTGACTCTATGGGCACGTTGGACATCACCCATGACGGCCTGGGGCGAACGACTGGCCTGAGCTATTCCGATGGTACCGCTTTGTCCTATGGCTATGATGCGCTGGGGTCATTGACCAGTGCGACGGACCTGACGCTGACCCGCGATGCGCTCGGACGAGTCCTCAATAGCAATGGTATTGTCAACACGCGAGACGGCGCGGGCAGGCTGGATACGACCGTGCTGACGGGCGGCACACTGCAATACGGGTATGACACCCGCGGCCAGTTCACCTCGCTGCAGGACTGGCTGGGCGGCGAGACCATGCTCACCTACGATGCGGCCGGCCGGCTGATGTCCATTAACCATGCCAATGGACTGGTGACCGAATATACCTACAACGCTGTGAATGAAGTCACGGCTATAGCCGTCAAAGATGGTGATGCCACGGTGTCGCAACTCACCTTGACGCGTGACGCGCTGGGGCAAATCACATCAGCCAATCGCACCCAGCCAGAGGGTACACCTTCCTCTCGTCCTGCTTCGCGCAGGCTGACGGCATCGTTTGACGATGCCATGCAGCATGAGGCGTTTTCCTACGACGCGATGGGGCGTCGAAATACGGATGACCGGCACACCTATACCTGGAACCTGGCATCACGCGTCACCGGATACAGCCAGGAGTCAGGATCGGTCACCTTTGGGTACGACGGCCTTGGCAACGTCATATCCAGGACTGAGGGCGCGACCACGCGCACCTATGGCTGGAACCACGGAACGGACAGTCCCTGTATTGCGGAAATGACCGGTGCCACCATTCGATACAACGTATGTGCGCCGGATGGCAGATTGCTGTACAGCATCACAAGCGCGGGAGAGCGCTGGCACTACCACTTTGACGAAATGGGTAATGTGCACTTTGTAACTGACGACAATGGTGATGTGCTTGCGGTGTATCGCTACAGTCCCTTCGGTCTGTTACTCAGCGACAGTTCAGGCGGCCTTGATAACCCTTTCACCTTCCAGGGTCGCTCAGGTGTTCTGACCGAAGGCAATGGCTTGTACCTGCTGCGCTCACGCCTGTATGACAGCCACACCGCGTCTTTCCTGAGTCGGGATCCGGTCACTGGCTTTGATCCGGCGACTGCCAACCCTTACCAGTACGCACTCAACAATCCGCTTTTGTACATTGATCCGGACGGTGGTCAATCCGTGAAGGCAGAGGATGTATTCAGCGGCACGGTGGGTGCTTTTGCGGCACTGGTGGATGATGTTGCGGGCAAGGTGGCAAACAAACTCGACAAGCTTGTGGCTGTTGTCGGCAAATCCTCCGGGCCGGGCAAACAACTGGCGCGGAACGCAGCCAACCTGCGTACCCAGACAAGCCGTCTGTCGAAGCTGGGCCTGGCAGCCTGGGTCTATTCGGCCTACCAGGAGATCGACTCCACCAACGACAAGGTGAAGCGGTCGCTGACCCGGCAGGAGAGGCAACTGATGGCATTGCTGGATGCCTATGTTGGCAAGATGAATACCGTTGACGAGATGTACAAGCAGAAGAAGATGTCCTACCACCGCTGGCGCGCCTGGCGGGACCTGATAGAACGGGAGTACCGGGATGGCGTGGAGTCGACGGTTCGCGGCACTCGCCTGGAGATGGCCCAGGACAGCCTGGAGGGAGCACTCAAGGCCGTGGGTTCGGTGATTCTGCCCGCCAACGCGACTGACGCCATGATGCGGTGGATGGGTCGCAACTTGCCAGCCAGCGAGACGCTCACAAACACGCTCACTGATTGGAGCGCAAACTAATGAAAATTGTCTCCAATAAAGTGCAACTTACGCTTGTTCTGACCACTTTCATCAGTTTTTTCGCCCTGGTCGTTCCGGCAAGCGCTGAGACCTATACCTATGATGACACCGGGCGTCTGCTGTCGGTTGATTATGATGACGGGGTTTCGATCAGCTACAGTTATGACAGCAACGGCAGCCAGTTGAGTATGGTGCTCGATAATGGTGATGCTGATGATGACGGCGTGCCGGACGTTGATGACGCTTTCCCCAACGATCCCACTGAAACGCTTGACAGTGACAGTGATGGCATCGGCAATAATGCTGACCCTGATGACGACAACGACGGCGTTGCTGACGTTGATGACGCCTTCCCGCTGGATCCGACCGAGACCTTGAACACCGATGGTGACGCGTTTGGCAACAACGCCGACGATGACGACGACAACGATGGTGTGCCCGATGTTGATGATGCCTACCCGCTGGATCCCACCCGGTCAACCGATGCGCCAGCGAGTCGCCTGCAGAACCTGGCAACCCGTGGGTTTATTGGCACCGGCGACAACGTGTTGATTGGCGGCCTGATCATTACGGGCACGGAACCCAAGACGGTTGTGATACGTGCCCGTGGACCCGCGCTGGCAGATGCGGGAGTCACGGGCGCCCTGCTGGATCCTGAGATGGCGCTGTTCTCCGGCGCAACGGTGATTGACAGCAACGATAACTGGGAAACCCATGCTGGTGTGGACCTGATCCCGGACGACCTGAAGCCAACGGCTTATCCCAGTGAAGCCGTGATTGCCACGACGCTTGAGCCGGGCGCCTATACCGCAATTGTTGGCGGCAAAGACAGCTCAACGGGTATTGGCCTCGTGGAAATCTTCGAGGTTGATGACACGGGCGTTACGCGCCTGCAGAACATCGCCACACGAGGTTTTGTTGATACCGGTGACGGCGTGATGATTGGGGGCCTGGTGATTTCCGGTAGCGAACCCAAGAAAGTAGTGATTCGTGCCAAAGGCCCCAGCCTTGCGGAACAGGGTGTGCCCGGCACGCTTGCTGACCCGCGGCTTGCCATTTTCTCCGGTGCCACGGTCATTAAGTCCAACGACAACTGGGACAGCGAGGACAATGCCGACAAGGAAAAGATCCCCGTTGACCTGCGCCCCACCAACGCGCTTGAAGCCACGGTCTACATGGAACTGGCGCCCGGCCCCTACACCGCCATTGTCGATGGTGCTGACGGTGGCATCGGTGTGGGCATCGTAGAAGTCTTCGAGGCGCTGGAGTAGCCGTCAGATTTCTCCGTTCCGCCGCTAACGCGGCTCCAGTCGAAACGACGGCGTAGCCGTCATCCCGACCGGAGGCCGCAGGCCGAAGCGGAGGGATCTCGCTTTTCGTGGTCTGAGATTTCTCCATTCCGTGGCTACGCCACTCCAGTCGAAACGACGCCGTAGGCGTCGTCCCGACCGGAGCGGAGGGACCTCGTTTTTGTGGTCTGAGATTTCTCCATTCCGTGGCTACGCCACTCCAGTCGAAACGACGGCGTAGCCGTCGTCCCGACCGCAGCGGAGGGACCTCACACCCCCGTCATCCCGACCGAAGGCCGCAGGCCGAAGCGGAGGGATCTCGCTTTTCGTGGTCTGAGATTTCTCCATTCCGTGGCTACGCCACTCCAGTCGAAACGACGGCGTAGCCGTCGTCCCGACCGCAGCGGAGGGACCTCACACCCCCGTCATCCCGACCGAAGGCCGCAGGCCGAAGCGGAGGGATCTCGTTTTTGAGATTTCTCCATTCCGTGGCTACGCCACTCCAGTCGAAACGACGGCGTAGGCGTCGTCCCGACCGAAGTGGAGGGATCTCGCTTTTCATATTGCCATTGTGGTGAATTCTCAAAGTGCCTGTCGATTTTTTTTTACAGGCACCAGCCTGCGATAATGGATATCTTTGCTATCCATCTGTTTTAATGGAACATTCTGATGCCGGCTTGAATCTTGCTTTCTCGTTCGAAGTGATTCACCTGTCCCGAAATACTGGTAGTCACTACCAGATTAGCTATTGCGGGTGCGAGAAAAATCAGGATGAGCGCACTTTGAAACAGGAACCACGCTGATGCCGCGTTGGCCCGGTCGTTGTAAAGGCAGCCGGAATTGTTGCTGACCATTCAATAACCCTGGAATTCTTAACATGAAATACCTGTCCACAGCCCTGCTTGTTTGTTTTGTTTGCCTGTCGTCTGTGACCCAGGGCGCACCAAGCGATATTGAGGGCGTTTGGTACTTCAACGAAACGCCGGGACCCGATGCCGCGGGGGGCCCCGTTGTGTTCATCTTCCTGCCGAACGGCACTTTCATGATGGGTCAGGATGGCGACTCGATCCAGGATGACAGCGGCCAGGACGGGCTGGAAATTGGCAGTTACCAGTACGATGGTGCAACCCTGACCTGGTCTGACATCCTGCTTGATACCAATGGTGAGTGGGGGCTTAGTCATTCCGCTTCCAGCCTGTCGGTTGTTGTCGCCGGGGATACCCTCACGGTTCAGGACGGTCCGGTGCTGACCCGCGTGACCAGCGATTCGTTAACGGGTGGCTGGATCATTGAAGGGACGTCTGCAGATGAACTCATCGGCGTCGTCTTCCTGGAAAACAACACATTTATGGTGCTGCACGGTAATGACCCCGGCGACGACTGCCAGTGCGGCCAGGCAGGGATTGAGTTCGGGAGTTATAGCTGGAACGCACAGACGAATGAGTTCAGCTTCAGCCTGGTCACGGATACCAATGGCGAGTGGGGCATCTCGGACGCGGACATCCTGGATGTGGTTGTGGTCAATGACACCCTGTTTATTTCCGACCCGGGCTTTGAGGACGAGGACACCACGGCGGCCACCCGGGCAGCGATCGACCCCGATACCGATGGTGATGGTCAGGTTAACAGCATCGACACTGACGACGATGGTGATGGTACCAATGACATTGATGATGCCTTTCCGCTGCTGGCATCCGAATCGATCGACACCGATGGCGATTTTATCGGCAATAATGCAGATACCGATGATGACAACGACGGTTTCAAAGACAACAGTGAGCTTGATCAGGGTACCGACCCGCTGAATCAGGCAGAGTTTCCTGGTAGCGCCGGTGTTATCTCGCTGGGCTACAACCTGGTTGTGGTGTCGGACGTGGCAGCCACCGCTGAGATTGAGATTCATCGGATGTTGTCTTCTACCGGTGAAATCACCGTGAGTTACGAAAGCATTGATGGTGGCGCGACCGCGGGCGTTGATTATGAAGCGACTTCCGGTGATCTCACCTGGGCGGATGGCGATAAGGCCAGCAAGACCATTCCGGTAACGATTCTGGACAACCGTGCCATCACCGGGGACCGTACATTCAATCTGCGCCTGCAGTCTGTCAGTGCTGGTGGTCTCATTGCCGCGTTTGACACCAATGTGCTTATTGCCGATACGGATTATGCGGATGATGGCCTGCCGTACGGCGGACAGGTGTCGTTGGCGAGTTTCCTGCCACGTGTGGAAGAATCCGCGGGCATCGCCACCGTTCTCATCGATCGACGCCGGTCTTCACAGGGTTCGATGACCGTGTATTACGAGGCAATTGAAGAAGAACGCCCGCTTTGGGATAACCCGGCTACAGATGGCGTTGATTTTATCAGCCAGACTGGTTCGGTGACCTGGCAGGACGGTGAAATGGGTGCTCTGGCGGTGGGCATCCCCATCCTTGATGACAGTGATCCGGAACAGTCCCAGTCAATCTCCTTCCGCATTACCGGTGTTGAATCAGAATATGGTCACGACGAAGGCGACCTGGAGACCCGTGTGTGGATCCTGGATGATGATCGCAACAACAGCGCAGGTGTCCTGGCTCGCTACACGGCGACGGTTGAGGAAGAGGTTGGCCAGATTGAAATCCGGGCAGGGCGTTACTACGGCGCAACCGGGGACATGTCGACCGTCTGGTTTACCGGAGAAGAGTCAGAAGGGCTCGCTTCAAACGACGATTTTGTTGCGGTGACCCCCCAGCCCCTCAGTTGGGGCAATGGCGACATGTCAACTCGAAGTGCTTTTGTGAGTATTGTCGACGATGACGAGGACGAAAATTCTGAATTTGTGCTGACGATCTTCACAGCATTCTCAGGCAGCAATGGCCCGGAACTGGATGCGAGCCTAGGGCCGAATGGCCTGACTTTCACGGCAGTCCTCGACCTGCAGGACGACCCCCGGCTGGTGAATGATACTGACAACGACGGCACCCTGGACTTTGCTGACCTCGACATGGATGGCGATGGCGCCCGAAACTACGCGGATGCCTTCCCGCTTGATGGTACCGAATCCGTTGATTCAGATGAGGATGGTACAGGTGACAATGCGGATACCGACGACGACAACGATGGTGTTCCTGACGTTGACGATGCATTTCCGCTTGATCCCACCGAAACGCTGAACACCGATGGTGATGCTTACGGCAATAACGCTGATGATGATGACGACAACGATGGTGTGCTCGACGTTGACGATGCTTACCCGCTCGATCCATCAAGATCATCTGACGGGCCAGCCAGCCGTTTGCAAAACCTGGCGACACGGGGATTTGTTGGCACGAACGACGACGTGTTGATTGGTGGGCTTATTATCACGGGTACTGAACCCAAGACGGTTGTCATCCGGGCGCGTGGCCCGGCGCTGGCCGATGCAGGTGTGACAGGCGCGTTGCTCGATCCTGAAATGGCACTCTTCTCTGGCGCTACCGTGATCGACAGCAATGACAACTGGCAGGATCATGCGGGTGTCGATTTGATTCCCGAAGACCTTAAGCCAACCGCTTACCCGCTGGAGGCTGTCATCGCAACGACTCTGGCACCGGGTGCCTACACCGCAATTGTTGGTGGCAAGAATGGTGCCACCGGTATTGGCCTGATTGAGATTTTTGAAATCGACAACACCGGCGAAACACGGCTGCAGAACATCGCGACCCGGGGCCGCGTGCAGACCGGAGACGGTGTGATGATTGGTGGTCTGGTGATCTCAGGTTCAGAGCCCAAGAAAGTCGTGATACGTGCCAAAGGGCCAAGCCTGGCTGATCAGGGTGTACCAGGCACGCTCGCGAACCCACAACTGACAATCTTCTCTGGTGCCACAGTGATCAAGCAGAATGATGACTGGGACAGCCCGGATAATCTCGACAAGGAGCTGATCCCACTGGATCTTCGCCCTACCAATAGTCTTGAGGCGACGGTTTATATGGAGTTGGCTCCGGGTGCCTATACAGCCATTGTAGATGGTGTGGGTGGTGACACTGGTGTTGGTATCGTGGAAGTCTTCGAGGTGCTCGAGGCAGCCAAGGTGCTTGAGGGAGGTGACTCCCCGGCCGAGCCAGAGTTGCCGCCCGCGCTCCCGGTGGCGGCGTTAACACAGTCTGGCCAATTGCCGGGTGATGAACTGGAGATTGCGCTGCCCGGGGGAGCGGTTGAAGGAGAAGTTGATTTTGTAACCGTCTCCTTCGGTCATGGCAGTGAAATCCTGCTGGAGATGACAGGTGAATTTGACAATGGCGTCATTCGCTCTGCGTTGCCGGTCTCTCCGCTCAACTTTGACCCGAACCTCGCAGCGACTGAGTACAACGTCTCTCTGACGATCAACTTCAGGGACGGGTCGGTTGAAACAATTAATGTGGGTGACCCAGTAACAATTGGTGGCCTGCCCGAGCTGATCACCAGTGCGGGGGCCATTGCCGAGGTCTACCTGGAAGCCCAGTTGGAAGCCATTGATGTAAACCTGGCGTACTGGCTTGCCATGCAGGCAATGAGCCCACTGGACGTGACGTTGATAGCGTTTATCCAGTCTCTCACAGAGAGTCGGGCGCAGATATCGGACAGTCTGAGCGACGTGCAATTGTTGCGTTCCGGCGCTGTCAGCAGTATCGAGCTTGGCACCATCAACGGCGAAACTGCCGTGCTGGACCTGGATGCGCTGCGCCAGTTGGACGAGATGCTGGCAACCTATCTGCTGGATGATACTGAGCTGTTGGCACTCCTGCCGCCGGTCATTTCACCGGGGCGCCTTGCCGGTGAGGGTGACCTGTCCGATTTGCTCGAGAGCACCAGGGCGGCGTTCCTTGAACAATTATTGCCACAATCAGCCGCTGATGCGCGTGAAGCGGCCCGTCGCGTTCGCAACATGGCACTGGGTGTAATTGGCGTTGTGGCTGTGGCAACAAGTGTGCCGGCGATCACGGTGGCAGTCTCTACTGCCGTGGTGTTTGCGGCGACAACCTGGGTACCTGCAGCAATCACCTCGGCGCTGGAGAGTGGTGCGGTGGAGATAAGGGGGGATGAGCCCGATGTCGCTGATTTCCGCAGTACAATTGGTGTGCTCTCGGATTCGGTATCCGATTTCGTTTCCAACAAAATGACAGAGGCGTTGGGGTCGCTCGGTGGAAAATTCGGTGAGAAAATCACGGGTGTTGCCGATAGTTTGAATAATATTTCTGATGCAGTGGGTGACGACTTCGCGCCCTCCGATTTCTTTAACGATACTGCCCTGCCGTATATTCAGGATCTACTGGAGGGGCCAGGTGATCCGTCGACAGATCCAGGCACAGACCCGGGTACCGATCCAGGCACAGACCCGGGTACCGATCCAGGCACAGACCCGGGTACCGATCCCGGTACAGACCCGGGTACCGATCCCGGTACAGACCCCGGCACAGATCCGGGTACTGACCCCGGCACCGATCCCGGTACTGATCCTGAACCAACGCTGACTGACTGCGTCACGCTGGCGCCCGGTGAAACCGCCGGTACTGTGGGTTGCTACAATGATGCAGGTAACCGCGAGGGTCCCTGGACCACGACCTACAGCAATGGTGATTTTGTCACTACAACCTATCAGGATGGTGTAAAGAACGGTCCATATACCTCCTATGAGGGACCGGGTTCCACAGGTGAGGAAGGTAACTATGTCAACAACATCAAAGAGGGGTTGTGGACTTTCTATTACAGTGATGGCGATTTTGTAAAGACCACCTATGTCAACGGCGTTCGCAACGGTCCTTACAGTTCTTACGAGGGCCCCGGTTCTTCCGGCGAAGAAGGGGACTATGTGGACAATGAGAAAGATGGCCTCTGGACCTTCTATTACAGTGACGGCGAATTTGTCAAAACAACCTACACAATGGGCGTGCGCAATGGTCCCTATTCCTCATACGAGGGGGCCGGATCTTCGGGTGAGGAGGGTGACTATGTCGATGGCCAGAAGCAGGGCCTTTGGACCTTCTACTACAGCAGTGGCGAATGGGAAAAAACCACCTGGGTCAACGGCGTGAGAGAAGGGCCCTACACATCTTACGAGGGACCAGGCTTTAGCGGGTACGTCGGGCAATACAGTAACGGCCAGCGATCAGGCACCTGGACCTTCTACTACAGTAACGGCGACACGGACACCACCAGCTATTAAGCCAGCTGTCGTCCCGCCCGAAGGCATTGTCGTCTCGACAGAAGGCCCGAAGGGCCGTAGCGGAGAGACCTCGTTTTTCACACCACAAGGTTTCTCCATTCCGCCGCAAACGCGGCTCCAGTCGAAACGACGGCGTAGCCGTCGTCCCGACCGAAGTGGAGGGACCTCACCCCGTCGTCTCGACCGAAGGCCCGAAGGGCCGTAGCGGAGAGACCTCGTTTTTCACACCACAAGGTTTCTCCACTCCGCGGCTACGCCACTCCAGTCGAAACGACACGAAGCTCCGTGGCTGACGCCACTCCTGTCGAAACGACGGTGTAGCCGTCGTCTCGATCGAAGCGGAGGGATCTCACCCTGTCGTCTCGACCGAAGGCCCGAAGGGCCGTAGCGGAGAGACCTCGTTTTTCACACCACGAGGTTTCTCCGCTCCGCGGCTACGCCACTCCAGTCGAAACGACGGCGTAGCCGTCGTCTCGACCGAAGGCCCGAAGGGCCGTAGCGGAGAGACCTCGTTTTTCACGCCAGGAGGTTTCTCCACTCCGCGGCTACGCCACTCCAGTCGAAACGACACGAAGCTCCGCGGCTGACGCCACTCCAGTCCAAACGACAACAATGCTGTTCCCAAACCGTCGGGGAAAAACACAGCCGCGATGAGGAATAATCTTGATGAAGTGAGAGGATTGTCAGCCTGCCCGCACCTCGATAAGCATGGTTGTACCCACATTGGTGCATACGTGCTCAAGATGAAAGAACAGATTGATCAAAAAATAACCAGATCAACAGAGGGGCGAAAAAAATCACGCCAGTTTAGCTCGGCCCGCTTGAGATTGTGGCTTTGATTGGTTATTTTTGGGAAGTCCCATCTGCTGTCCCATGTGTTCGTTTTGTGGGAATGCTTACCCTGATCCAACGGAGATAAAGTATGTTTCGTACCATCCTGACTGTTGCCCTTATTTCACTTGTATCGTCTGTCCAGGCCAAGGTCATCCAGGTGTTACCCGGCCACAACACACTGCAGCCTGCGATTGACCAGTTGGTAAACGGCGACACGCTGGTGCTGGTGGATGGAACCTACACGCATGACTCAACGATTACCCTGTCGGTGTCAGCGACTATTCGATCTATTTCGCCGGGCATTCGCCCTCGGATTGTGCGAGTTGGGACTGGAAACGTTCTTTTCATCGATGGTGCAGCTAGTGCTGTTGTCGTGCAGGGGTTGAAATTCAGTTCCAGTATCTCCTCATCTGCCGCGCAGTGTACATTCCACTCAAGAGCCGTCGAATTGAGGATGATCGATAACATCGTCGAATGTGGCTTGATTATTGATGTGGGTGAAAATGTCGTGGTCGTGGGGAACAGTTTCCTTGACAACGGTTCCATCACAATCTCCAACCCTGGCCAGAGTCTCTTTGCCGGCAATACGATACAAAGGGGCACGTCCGGCTTCAACCTCAATGGCGGTAGCCTTAGCACGGCTTACGTCATCGGTAACCAATTCAGTTGCACTTCCTTTATCAATCAGGCAACTAACGGCAAATCCTGCACGATGCTCAGTTTGGGCAACAATGGTACGCGTTATGTCGTAGCCAACCGGTTTATGCATGATGTTGATGGCGTCACTGCTTTCGACGCGAACGACTCCGTTAGAGCAATCCATAGTACATCCAGTGGTAAGCGATTCATCTACAACAACCTGATCGAGTTCAAAGATGGCGACGAGTATTTCAGCCCGGCTGGCATTGTGCAGGGCATAGGGGTCACCGGTTCCAGCGTCAACGATATCGCGAATAATCTTGTGATCTACAAGGGCGGCATGCCAGAGCCGACCAAAGGCGATGCGGCGATTTATGTGGAAGGTGTCGGCCGCGCAACCAACAATATGGTTGTGGGCTACGCTGGCACAGCGCTGGCCTCCAATGACGATATCCTGGAGTTCGTCTACAACCTCTGTTCAGGCGTTGGTGACCTTGGCCTCTGTACACCCGACAAGAATAATCTCTCGGTTGCCCCCCAGTTTGCCGAGGAAGTGGATTACACGCTTGCTGGTGGCTCACCTGCGGTAAACGGTGGTGACCCGGGCCTGCACCTGTCAGACCTGGACGGTACGCGGTCTGACATTGGCCTGCACGGTGGTCGTTTTGGATTCCTGCAGTTCGACCAGCAGCGCGCCGCCTCGGACAAACCTTACATTTACCCACTGTTTGATGAGATCAACCTGAGTAACCTCAACGCGGTTGAAGTCAAGGCGGTTTCAGTCGCCCGCTTCAAGTAAACCCAGCAGACAAAGGTGGCTCTTATGACCATTAAACGTTATGGCGCCCTGCTTGGTTGCATCCTGTATGCGGCAGGTGCGGGCGCAGCACCCAACTGCGTTGATAACACTTGCGCGGGTGCGCAGACCTGTACCGTTGGTACCAGTGCGGATGATTTTTGTGAGATTGATGCCGGGACTGTCGCGCCGCTTGCGGAGATTGAGGAAATCAGTTTTACCGCAGTGTCGTTGCCGCTGACGGTTGACCGGCCTATTGCCGATAACCTGTTTTTTGACAACGTCAGTGTGTCGGCACAAACGAGCTTTGACTATTCAGCAGCACCCGAGGCGTTCCATCGCATTACGCTGGATACCACCGACACCGCGAGCGAAACGCGAACGGTCAGCTTTGGTTTCGGTATCTATCGGCCTGACGATGACAACTCGGTGGATAGAATCGAAGTCATTTCCGGCACCATTCGGATTAACGGCGGTGCCAGTGCTGCGCTCGACTTGCCCTCTGGTCCTGGTTTCTCTTCGACGCTGATAAAGAACCTGAACACTGGCAGTTTGTCGGTTGGCGCCAACATTATCGTGCTGGATAGCAAGGATGATCTTGACGCACTCTCCGATCCAATTTCACTCATGTTGCCACGTTACCCCCTACCTGCTGAGAGTATCGATGCAGTCACGATCGCGCTGGTTGAAACCTATTTTGGTTCGCCGCCATCGGTGGGTTCAGGAACTGCACTTGCAGGTACGTCTGGTCTCTACAATGGCGCGCTGGTAAGCGGCAGTCCATTGCCTGTCAACGCCTACCAGGTAGTCGGCCTTCGTGCGCAGGATTCTGTCAACGACACCGAAATGGTGGCGATTGGTCTGCCTGTCAGTGATTCGGATGGTGATGGCATTGCCGATGTGCTGGATGCCTTCCCCAACGACCCGCTGGATTTCCTTGATACCGACAACGACGGCACCGGTGACCTGACAGACACGGACGACGATGGCGATGGCACGCCAGATGATCTGGATGTCTTCCCACTGGATGGCAGTGAAACGGTTGATACCGACGGTGACGGCACAGGCAACAATGCTGACACCGATGATGATGGTGACGGTCTCCCGGATGCCTACGAAACCAGCAAGGGGCTAAACCCCCTGATCTCCAACGTAGGGCAGGATTCTGATGGCGACGGCGTCAATGACATCGACGAATTTAACCTGGGTATCGATCCGTCGTTGACAGACTCTGATGGCGATGGTCTTTCGGATGGTGACGAACTTGCGGCGGGTCTTGACCCCACCACCCCTGACGACGCGGTCATAGCGTCGCAACTGGTGACACCCTCAACAACGGTGCTACGTCTGGCGCCGGGTGCCACGGCCACCGTTAGCTGGGATTACAACACCAGTGATGGTGTTGCGGGTCTGTCGGGGATGGTCTTACGTGTCCACTATGATTCGACGGTGCTGACCTGGCTCAACAACGACGCACCGCTGGGTACGGGTTTTGTCAGTCGCACGGTCGCCAACGACACGTCAGATTTCGATCGCGACCCTTCAACCAACGCCTATATCGAGTTTGAGTGGAATGATCCCCAGGATGCCTGGCCGGGCACCCTGCCCACCATTCTGCTGACCGCACAGTTCTCGTTAAAGGCTGATGGCCTGACCGACCCGTTTGATTTCACCGCCATCCGGTTGACTAACGGGGCCGTGCCGCAGCGCATTGAGGGAAGCACGGTTACCCGCTATCGCGTCAGCGGCGAGGCCATACGGGTTGGCCTCGGTGATGCGGTGTTCTCACTGGATGTGACCGGCGACGGTGAATTTGACCCCTTCAGTGATGGCGTGATCATCAACCGGTTCCTGCTGGGTTATCCGGTAGAGGATATTGCAACGGATGCAGAACTGACCGGCGCCACGCGCACGCGCCAGCAGATCTTCGATCTCCTGCAGCAGTCGCGGGTGTTTTGATGCAGGCTCTCAATAGTAGATCCCGCGTGCTGGCTCGACTGGCGATGACAGCGGTGCTGTGTGCGCCGCTGTATGTTGGAGCAATGACCATAGCGCCTGCTGTACCGGAGGTGCAGGTGCTGCCCAGCGAATTGGCGAGCGTGCAGTTTGATCTTGCCAACGGTGCATTCGAAGCCGGGAACGGCGCAGGTGTACGCATTCACTATGATTCGACGGCGCTCGGCAGTGTTGGCGTTCGCAACGTCTATTCACCGGCCTCACTGGGTGTAGCGCGTTCGCAGGCAGACGTTGATAACCTGGACGGCGATGAGCGAACAGACAGGTTCATCCTGGTGTCCTGGGTGGATGTTGCGGGTAGCTGGCCCGGTGTTGCGAGCACCAGCCTGTTTGACCTGGATGTGCAAACGACAGGCAGTTTTGCCGATTCAACCCAGCTCAACCTGACGGTCATCGCGCCGCGCAATCAGTCCATTGCAACACAATCGCTTAGGGTCAGCGCTGCTGATGTGAATCCCGACAGCGATAAGGATGGTGTACCTGATGCGGAGGATGCCTTCCCACAGGATCCATCGGAGACAACGGATACCGACAATGATGGTACCGGTAATAACGCAGATCCCGATGACGATAACGATGGTGTGCCCGACGTAGAGGATGCTTTCCCCCTGGACCCTACGGAAACGCTGAACACTGATGGTGATGCGTTTGGCAACAACGCTGATGATGATGACGACAACGACGGCGTGCCGGATGTCGACGATGCGTTTCCGCTCGATCCAACGCGCAGTGAACCGGAAGGGCCAGCCAGTCGCCTGAAGAACCTTGCAACACGTGGTTTTGTCGGCACGGGCGACAACGTGTTGATTGGCGGTTTGATCATCACTGGTACGGAACCCAAGACGGTGGTGATAAGGGCGCGTGGCCCGGCACTTGAAGATGCAGGTGTGACCGGCGCGCTGGCTGACCCCGAGATTGCGCTCTTCTCGGGCGCGTCTGTCATTGACAGCAACGACAACTGGGAATCCCATCCGGGTGTCAACCTGATTCCGGAAGACCTGAAGCCGACGGACTACCCCAGCGAAGCGGTGATTGCCACAACGTTGAACCCTGGCGCCTACACCGCCATTGTTGGTGGTAAGGACGGGTTAACCGGTATTGGCCTGGTGGAAATTTTTGAAGTTGATGACACCGGAGTGACGCGGCTCCAGAATATTGCGACGCGTGGTTTTGTCGATACGGGTGACGGCGTGATGATTGGGGGCCTGGTGATTTCCGGCAGCGAACCCAAGAAAGTGGTGATTCGTGCCAAAGGCCCCAGCCTGACGGAGCAGGGTGTGCCTGGTGCACTGGCGAATCCACGACTGGCCATTTTCTCGGGTGCAAGCGTCATCAAGACCAACGATAGCTGGGACAGCGAGGACAATATCGATAAGGACAAGATTCCCGTCGACCTGCGCCCCACCAACAGTCTCGAGGCGACGGTCTACATGGAACTGGCCCCGGGTGCCTACACGGCCATTGTGGATGGCGCCGATGGCGGTACCGGTGTGGGTATTGTTGAGGTGTTTGAGGTGCTCGACTAGAGGCGTCGTCCCGACCGCAGTGGAGGGACCTCACACCACCGTCATCCCGACCGGAGGCCGTAAGGCCGGAGCGGAGGGATCTCGTCTTTCGTGGTCTGAGATTTCTCCATTCCGCCGCTAACGCGGCTCCAGTCGAAACGACAACAATGCAGTCGGCTGCGCCGCTTCAGTCGAAACGACAACAATGCTGTCGGCTGACGCCGCTCCAGTCGAAACGACGGCGTAGCCGTCGTCCCGACCGCAGTGGAGGGACGTCACGCCACCGTCATCCCGACCGGAGGCCGCAGGCCGTAGCGGAGGGATCTCAGTTCGCGCCGGCGCGCTAAAGATTATTGAGGGGCACGACTATGTATAAAAATGCAGCCTCCCCTGCCACACACAATGCCTCAATCAGGTTTTGTGTAATTGGCCTGGCGCTTTCTTTGCTCGCAGCCGCGGCACATGCAGACCTCTCGGTATCGTCCATCTCTCCGCTGAAGGGAGTGGTCGGCATTGATCTGACGCTAACCATCGAAGGTAGCGGGTTCGATGAGAATACTCGGGTTTCCATCAGCGGTGAATCGGCTCTGCCGGATGTTCTGACCTCCGGGAAGCCTGACGCCAGTGTGCTTGTTGGGGATAGGCTTTACCTGCTGTTAGACAGTTACCTGAAAATCTATGACATTCATTCCCCGGGTGAATCAACGTTGCTCGGCTCGCTCGCGGTTGTTGGGAATAGGCTTGCTGTGGCTAATGATAAGGCCTACCTTGCAGGTTTCGAAGGACTGCTGATCGTAGATGTCAGTACGCCATCATCGCCGCAGGTATTGAATACTCAAACTATACCTGTTCCCAGAGCCAACGATGTTGTGGTTCAGGATGACACTACACAAACTGTACCTGCTCCCCATCCTAGCGACGTTGTGGTTCGGGAAGACATTGCGTACGTCGTCTATACGTCGTTCGGCAACGGTTACGGTGCCCTTCAAGTCATTGATGTGAGCATTTCCGAAAACCCTGTTTTGCTCGCTAATCTTGATATCCCCGGATTTGTTGAAAAGCTCATGATTGTTGGCGACACGGCTTACATTGTTGGGTTTAACTCTGGTTTGCATGTTGTTGATATCTCCACGCCTTCGGTGCCCAGACTTTTAGGTAGTGTTTATACCGAACTGAGCGTTGATGTTTTTGCGACTGATGAGCTGGCCTACATTGCGGATGGTGTGGGCGGGTTCGCGGTAGTTGACGTGAGCGATAAATCATCTCCTGTGGTTATCTCCTCAGTAGAGATGCCAGGAAACGAATCCATCCATCGTATCTCTGTAATCGGAGACCGGGCGGTGGTATCCGGCGGTGACAGAGCATGGATAGTAGACGTCAGCGACCCTTACTCACCCGTGATTGCAGGTAGAGCAGACTACTTCGCACCCGAGGGTGTCCTCGACTATCTAGTGGCAGCTGGCCCTCAAAGTATCGGCATTAGCAATTTGCAAGTAAGCCTGGTGAGCGACTCGGAAATTCAGGTGGAGTTGAAGAGTCCTGGTGAAGCCGGAAGTTATACCTACGAAGTCTCAGTGGCAAGTGCAGTAGGGTTCGAGACCGTGACAGTCACTGTTGATTTTGTGATCAACGAACCACCGATGATTCAACTGATTGGTTCTTCAAGAGCGACCGTCCAGGTCGCAGACAGCTATGTTGACGAAGGGGTGATTGCGCTGGATCCTGAAGATGGGGTGCTGACCGACTATTCTATCGATGACCAGGTCGATTCAACAATGCCGGGTATCTATTCGTTTAGTTATACGGTCACTGATTCAGCCGGGGCTGAGTCCAGCGTTTCCCGCATTGTCACCGTGACTAACGAGGCAGTTTTTGTCGATTCGGACAATGACGGCGTTATCGACAGCAGTGACGTTTTTCCTGAAGACGCATCAGAGTCTCTGGATACAGACAATGACGGAATCGGCAACAACGCGGATCGAGACGACGACAACGATGGTGTTGTCGACGCGTTAGACGCGTTTCCCCTCGATCTGACTGAGACCAGGGATTCCGACTGGGATGGGATGGGCGACATCGCTGACCAGGATGATGACGGTGACGGTATTCTTGATGTTGATGATCTTTACCCGCTGGATCCAACCAACCGCGTTGAGCTGACGGTAACATCAGACACCCCCCTCATGGGCATAGCCGGTAGAGACCTGCAGCTCAGTATTGCTGGCAGCGGCTTTGATGCGGATACGCGGGTTTCTCTCATTAGCGATTGGGTTCTGCCCGAGGCATTGGAAACCGGGTATTCTCAAACTACCCTCGTAGTAGTCGACGACATCGTCTATCTGCGCGGACGTTGGGATTTTCAGATCTTTGACATCAGTTCACCGCCAAATTGGACGCTCCTCGGATCGCTTGACCTCGATGCGGGCGGGTGGGGTCAGGCACTGCCTATAATGGTCGTAGAAGGAGACAAAGCCTATGTGTCTCTGGGAGGGGGGCTCGGCATTATTGATGTCAGCACACCGTCGTCGCCACAGTTTATTGGCAGTCACGCTACACCAACGTTGAACATGGTAGATGTGGCGATTAAAGATAGCATTGCCTATGTGTCCTATCGAGGCTCTGTAAACTGGGGCGAAGGTGGGCTTCAGGTCATCGATGTCAGTATCCCCGAAAGCCCAGTTGTGATTGCCAGGCTTGAGCTTTCGAAAGATCCGGGGCCGATCTCACTCGTCGATGATTTTTTGTACCTGGATGAACTCATTGTCGACATCTCTGTGCCCTCATTGCCAACGGTTGTGGGTACCATTCCAGGCCCCCGCCGTGCTTTTCGGGTTCTAGGTGACCTCGCATTTAGCGCACAAGAGGGAGATCAGGGTCTTTATGTCCTCGATATCAGCGACAAGACTGCTCCGAACTTCGTCGCATATCTCCCGAGCCCGGAATATGGGTCAATCGATTCGTTGACGGCCATTGGTGACCGGCTGTTTGTGCAAATCTTCTCTCGGAATCCATCAACACCTTGGATAGTAGATATAGTAGATATCTCTGATCCCTTTCGACCTGTAATTGAAACCCAGGCCGAGGTCCAGCTCTCCAGGCACGCTCTGGACTACCTGGCCACGTTGGGTCCGGAAAGTTTACCGATCAAGAGTTTGGACACGACGGTTTTGAGTGACACGGAGATTCGTGTTTTGCTCCAAAGCCCGAAAGAGCCAGGAACCTACGAGCTGGCGGTATACGGCGCATCGGGATTCAAACAGCTACAGCTTGTCGTTCACGAGCCACCGGCGATTCAACTGATCGGCTCTTCAAGGGTGACCGTGCGTGTCGGCGATACCTACGTCGATGCGGGGGCCATGGCCAGGGATCCTGAAGATGGTGTCCTGGCCAACTTCGTTATTGATGACCAGGTGGATACATCAGCGCCCGGTGTCTATTCGTTCAGTTATACGGTAGCCGATTTGGATGGGGCTGAGTCCAGTATCTCTAGGATCGTGACGGTGACCGATGACTCAGTGTCTGTCGATACAGACGGCGATGGTGTTATTGACAGCAGCGACGTCTTTCCAGCGGATGCATCAGAGTTCCTGGATACCGACAATGACGGAATTGGAAACAATGCTGATACAGATGATGACAACGATGGTGTTCCTGATGATCTTGACGCGCTTCCCCTCGACCTGACTGAGACAGAAGATTTTGACGCCGATGGTATCGGCAACAACGCTGATACAGACGATGACAACGACGGCATTCCAGACGAGGCTGATATCTTCCCGTTTAATCCAAGCAATTTGGCACCGGGCAGGCTCAGAAATCTATCGTCTCGGGGGTATGTTGGTGAGGGAGATAACGTACTGATTGGTGGTCTGATTATCACGGGTACCGAGCCCAAGACGGTGGTGATTCGGGCGCGTGGTCCGTCACTTGCGGATGCCGGTGTGTCGGGTGCGCTGCTGGATCCGGAGATGGTGCTCTTCTCCGGTGCTTCTCCATTCGACGGCAACGAACACTGGGAGTCGCATGCGGGCGTTAGCCTGATTCCGGAAGACCTGAAGCCGACGGCTTATCCAAACGAGGCCGTGATTGCGACAACCCTGGCACCCGGTGCCTATACGGCCATTGTTGGCGGCAAGAATGGTACCACGGGTATTGGCCTGGTTGAGATCTTCGAGGTGGATGACACCGGCGTGACCCGCCTGCAGAATATAGCCACGCGAGGATTTGTCGGCACTGGTGACAAGGTGTTGATTGGTGGGCTCGTTGTTGCGGGGGATAAGCCCAAGCAAGTGGTCATCCGCGCCAAGGGGCCAAGCCTCGCAGAACTTGGGGTCAAAGGTGCACTGGCCGATCCTCTGCTATCTATTTTCTCTG
Organism: Pseudomonadota bacterium; assembly: GCA_047947185.1. Lineage (GTDB taxonomy): Bacteria > Pseudomonadota > Gammaproteobacteria > Pseudomonadales > Azotimanducaceae > JANQJA01. The sequence goes on along the minus strand of CP170502.1, from coordinate 1,527,616 downwards.
GCACAGAATTGATTCTGCAGAATGATGACTGGGGCACCGTGCCAATCAGAGAGGATGCGTGTTTGCCGCTCGATCTTCGGCCCAACAACAGCGCAGATGCGGCCGTTGTTCTGAGCCTGCCACCGGGTTCGTACACAGCCATTGTCGAAGGTGCTGACGGCGGCAGCGGTATTGCCATTGTGGAGGTGTTCGAGGTCCTTGAAACGGGCACGCCTGCACCAGTCGATTGTTATGAAGATACAGATGGCGATAGCGTCTTTGATGCGGCAGACGCGTTCCCCGAGAATAGTATGGAAAGTGTGGATAGTGACAGCGATGGCGTCGGCAATAACACAGACACCGATGACGACAATGATGGTGTGCCAGACACAGACGATGACTTTCCGCTAGACGCTGCAGAGAGTGTGGATACCGATGGTGATGGCCTGGGCAATAACGCAGACACCGATGATGACAGTGATGGTGTGCCAGACACAGACGATGACTTTCCGCTGGACGCTGCAGAGAGTGTGGATACCGATGGTGATGGCCTGGGCAACAATGCAGACACCGATGACGACAATGATGGCGTGCTTGATGTCGACGATGACATCCCGCTAGACGCTGCAGAGAGCGTGGATACCGATGGTGATGGTATTGGCAACAATGAAGATACCGATGATGACAATGACGGTACGCCGGATGATGATGATATTGCACCCCTGGATTCAGATTTACCCGTGATAACGACGCGATTTTTCTATATGGCCACCCGGGGATATGTAGGCAGCGGCGACAATGTGATGATTGGTAGGTTCACCATCGGCGGTTCAGAGCCGAAGACAGTGATTCTTCGGACGCGGGGCCCTGCCCTCGTCGAATGGGGGCTCTCCGGGACGCTCGCTGATCCTGAAATAGCGCTTTTCTCAGGCGCGACGGTCATTGACAGTAACGACAACTGGGAAACCCACCCGGGTGTAGATCTGATTCCCCAAGACCTGAAACCCACAGCCTACCCACTTGAGGCGGTTATAGCTACGACCCTGGAGCCGGGTACCTATACCGCCATCATCGGCGGCAAGGATGGTGCAGAAGGATTGGCTTACCTGGAGATGTACGGTATTGAAACCGACGGAGAGTCCCGTTTCGTTGAACTTGCCACGCGAGGACTTGTCGGCACTGGCGAGAATGTGTTGGTTGGTGGGTTCGTGATCCGCGGGCCCGAGGGGACTTCACGAAAGGTAGTAATCCGGGGGCTTGGGCCAAGTCTCGCAGAGCAGGGTGTGCCTGGTACGTTGGCTAACCCAGAGATTGCGATCTTCTCAGGTGCCACGGTGATCAAGACCAATAACGACTGGGACAGCTCGGACAATATCGACAAGGAGAAAATCCCTGCCGGCTTGCGCCCGACCAATAGCCTTGAATCCGCAGTCTACATGGAACTGGCGCCTGGTCCCTACACGGCCATTGTGGATGGCGCCGACGGCGGCACCGGTGTGGGTATTGTTGAGGTATTTGAGGTGCTCGACTAGAGGCGTCGTCCCGACCGGAGGCCGCAGGATCGTTTATGCTCCGTCATGTCGACCGAAGGCCCGCAGGGCCGCAGTGGAGAGATCACGGTTTTGAGGGACGAGATTTCTCCGTTCCGCCGCTAACGCGGCTCCAGTCGAAACGACAACTGTGTTGTCGTCCCGATCGAAGGTCGTAAGGCACTTACCGTCTTCTCGACCGGAGGCCGGAAGGCCGAAGTGGAGAGATCTATTTTTTGAGAGGCTGAGTTTTCTCTGAGTACTACGGCGATTATTAAGTCTAGTACATTCCTGATAAGGAAATGACCTATGGAGAAGAGATGGCAAACCAGGAAAGTTGAACTGGCACTTCCGGCATCGATGTTGTCCAGGCGCCCTTGCAAAGCTTTGTGGCTGGCAGCTATGGCGCTTGGTATGTGCCTGCATGCCGGGTATTTGAGAGCAGATCCGTTATCCTCTTTCATTGGCAGTAATGGTTCCGGTGCACTGCCCCAAAGCACAAACAGTGAGCTCGACACTGACGGTGACGGCATAGTCGACACCAGTGACGCCTTTCCGTTTGATGCTTCAGAGTCTCTGGATACAGATAATGATGGTATTGGCAACAACGCTGATAACGATGATGACAACGATGGCCTGTCGGACAGCGAAGAGCTTGGGCTGGTCTTTTATGCGATGGTTGAAGCGGGGCGCGACTTTTATGGGAATTCCACTACTCTCGATCAGCGCCTGCCTGCTGCAACCTTCAGTGCATCCACCTTGATTGACTTTGATGAAGACGGTGACCTGGATGTCATTGCTGCTTCAGATCAGGAACTTGTTTGGTTGGAAAACCCTGGATTTGCCAGTTGGGCGCCTGGCTCGGGCTGGCCTATCGTGCGTCAGTCGATGCCAAATGGGGTGAAGGATATTGCCGCTGTAGATCTGGATGGTGATGACCGGGAGGACATCGTTTTAACTGTTGATTCGAGTCCTGGTGTTCAGTGGATCAGGAACGAGGGAGGAGGCGGTTTCTCTGATCCAATACCAGTTGATTCGATGGCGGCGCCAGCAAGCGGCATTTTGACCTTTGATTTTGATCAGGACGACGACCCGGATCTTATTGTTTCTGCTGCAACGTCACTGTCGACGATTGAGAATCTTGGAGGTGGTACATTTGGTCCTTCAGTTGTAGCCTTCTCGAGCGATGAACAAATCGAGCAGGTGTTGTTGAATGATCTGGACGCCGATGGTCTCTCTGAGATCATCCTGCGCCAGTCAGGGGGACAAGTTACTGCGCTGAACTTAAGCCAGGGCCAACTGGTTCAAGAAAAGCCCTTGTTTGCGTGGGCTGGCGGCGCTCTGACTGACCTGGCCCCTGTAGACGTTGATAGAGATGGCGATCTGGACATTGTCGCCGGTAATTTGATTCCTTCACAAATTGTCTGGTTTGAAAATACCAGTGACCTTGTATTCACTGCTGGACAGAAGCTGACCGATTGGGATGGCTATCCCGAACTACAGGCTGTGGATATTGATCAGGACGGCGACCTGGACATTCTGGTCAAGACGAGTTTCGCAAGAGTTGGTGTTGCCTGGCTGGAAAACGTCCCCAGCGGCTGGAAGGAACCTTACTACCTTATTGATTATCCCAATATTGAGACAGGGGTGCGGGAGCACTGGCAGTTTGAAGATCTAACGGGGGATGGTTATCCAGATCTCGTTGGCGCGTTTTCACTGCACTCCTATAGCGGTAACACGCACGCCGTTGGCTACTTTCAGGTGAGCTCAAACCCCCAATCTATCGACACCGATTCAGATGGTGTACCAGATGGCGAAGATAGCGCCCCGCAACGGGGCACGCCTGATGATGTTGATGGTGATCTGATGAATGATGACTGGGAGCGCAGCTATGGTTTGAATCCGGCGGATCCGTTCGATGCCGCTCGTGACCCGGATGGCGACGGCCAGAGCAACCTGCAGGAATACCTGGCTGGTTCCAATCCGCTGAATTCGCCGGGTGATCTTGACGGCGACAGAATGAACGACGAGTGGGAAATTAGTTATGGTCTGGATCCGACGGACCCATCTGATGCATGGATTGACACCGATGGAGATGGTCAGAGAAATATTCGTGAATACCAGAACGGCACAGATCCAACGCGCTCGCTGGTTACCAGACTGCAGAATCTCGCAGTTCGAGGTTTTGTTGGTACCGGTGATGACGTATTGATTGGCGGACTGGTTATCACAGGATCGATGCCAAAAACAGTGGTGATTAGGGCACGTGGACCTGCCCTGGCAGAAGCAGGTTTGGCGGATGTACTGGCCGATCCAGAGCTGGCGCTTTTCCAGGGCGCGGCTATTCTCGACAGCAACAATGACTGGGCAACTCACCCAGGCGTTGACCTTATTCCGGCAGACCTGAAGCCTGCCGACTATCCATCTGAGGCGATCATTGCCACGACCTTGCCTCCTGGTGCCTACACGGCCATCGTCAGTGGCCACAACGAGTCAACTGGTATAGGGCTGGTTGAGATGTTTGAAGTTAACGATACAGGTTATACCCGACTGCAGAATATTTCGGCCCGCGCATTCACCGGGGCCGGTGATCGGGTGGCCATTGGGGGGTTGGTCATCTCTGGTCCGACCGCCAAAAAAGTGGTGATCAGGGCAAAGGGCCCCAGTCTGGTAGAAGCGGGCGTGCAGGATTCTCTCTTTAATCCCATGCTAACGATTTTCTCGGGGTCGAAAGCAATAATGCAGAATGATAACTGGGATAGCAATGCGAATGCGGGAAAGGCGTGTATTCCGCTCGATTTGCAACCAGACAATTGGCTTGAGTCAGCCGTCTTTTTGAATCTGCAGCCAGGCGCTTACACAGCCATCATGGAAGGTGCTGATGGCGGCAGCGGCATTGGGATCGTTGAGGTCTTTGAAGTGCTCGAAGAGGTTTCGACAAGTTCCATTGACTGCGATACCGATACGGATTCCGATGGTGTGCCCGACGCTGTTGATGATTTTCCCTTCGATGGCGCCGAGATGATTGACACGGATCAGGATGGTATCGGTAACAATGCTGACACCGACGACGACAACGACGGCGTGCTCGACGTTAACGACGCGCTACCTTATGACGCTAAGGAGAGTGTTGACACAGATAGCGATGGGGTTGGTGACGCAGCGGACGCGTTTCCAACCGATCGCGCCGAGAGTAAAGATACTGATCGCGACGGTATCGGCAATGTTGCAGATCTCGATGATGACAACGATGGCGTACCAGATACCCAGGATACGTTTCCGTTTGACGCAACCGAAAGTGTTGACACAGATGGCGATGGTTTGGGCGACAATGCAGATACCGATGACGACAATGATGGCGTGCTTGATGTCAACGATGACTTCCCGCTAGACGCTACGGAGAGTGTGGATACCGATGGTGATGGCATAGGCAATAATGCTGATACTGATGACGACGGTGACGGCATCCCGGATGCTGAGGAAGTTGCGCCCCTGGAAAAAATGGATACTGATGGTGATGGTATTGGGGATAATCTAGATACCGATGACGACAATGACGGCATCCTGGATTCTGAAGATATTGCGCCCCTTGATTCTGCTGTGCCGTGGTCGACATCGCGTCTTTTCTCGATGTCGACCCGTGGTTATGTCGGCAGTGGTGACAATGTGATGATTGGTAGATTCACCATCAACGGTACCGAACCAAAACCAGTAATTCTGCGAGCACTTGGGACCGACCTGGCTTTGCATGGTGTCTGGGGTGCGTTGGCAGATCCTGAGCTCGCTCTGTTCTCTGGAGCGACCTTACTAGACAGCAACGACAACTGGGAATCCCATCCCGGTGCTAACCTTATTCCTGAGAATCTGAAACCATCGCACTCTGTTGAAGCGGCGATAGTCACGACGCTGGATCCGGGTACTTATACCGTCATCGTTGGCGGCCGAGATAGCACAGAGGGATTGGCTGTTCTGGAAATGACCGAGTTGAATTCGAGTAGCGAGATCCGTATCGAGGAACTCGCTACCCGAGCGTATGTCGGGAACGGGGATGATGTGCTAATAAGTGGATTTATGATTGCGGGGCCATCCGCACGCAAGGTAGTAATCCGGGCGCTTGGCCCGAGCCTGACGGAGCAGGGTGTGCCTGGTGCACTGGCGAATCCAGAACTGGCCATTTTCTCGGGTGCAAGCTTCATCAAGACCAATGATGATTGGGAAAGCCCTGACAATTCCGACAAGGAGAATATCCCGCTCTCCCTGCGCCCGACCAATAGTCTTGAAGCCGCGGTCTACATGGAACTGGAACCAGGTCCCTATACTGCAATCGTGGTCGGTGTCGACGGCGGTACCGGTGTGGGTATCGTGGAGGTGATTGAGGTGCTGGATTAGGGGTGCTGGACTAAAAACGAGATTTCTCCGCTACGCAGCTGCGCTGCTTCGGTCGAAACGACGGCGTAGCCGTCATCCCGACCGGAGGCCGTAAGGCCGTAGCGGAGGGATCTCGTTTTTCGCACCACGAGGTTTCTCCATTCCGCCGCTAACGCGGCTCCAGTCGAAACGACCACACTGCTGTCGGCTACGCCACTTCAGTCGAAACGACAGCGTAGCCGTCGTCCCGACCGTAGCGGAGGGACCTCACACCACCGTCATCCCGACCGGAGGCCGTAGGCCGGAGTGGAGGGATCTCGTTTTTTGTGGCCTGAGGTTTCTCCGTTACGCGGCTGCGCCGCTTCAGTCGAAACGACAACATTGCTGTCGGCTACGCCGCTCCAGTCGAAACGACGGCGTAGCCGTCGTCCCGACCGAAGTGGAGGGACCTCACACCCCCGTCATCCCCACCGAAGGTCCCCGGACCCAGTCATCCCGACCGGAGGCCGTAGGCCGGAGCGGAGGGATCTCGTTTTTCGTGGTCTGAGGTTTCTCCGTTCCGCGGCTACGCCGCTCCAGTCGAAACGACAACATTGCTGCAAGGCCTATCCCCAGCGCATAGCCTGCGCACCATCGCTGTGCATTATTGTCTGGCGCCAGACTGATTTTTGCCCATTTGAATTCCTGTTGTTCCCACCACAAGCAAGCTCTGCTATGTTCGACAGACTCGCGTCAAAGGTCAGGACGCACGCACTCGGACTCTGTAGTGAGGTTGTGGTATGTCGCGTTCCTGTTTTGCCTTCTTTCGTCAGTTGGCCCACCTTTCTAAGTTCCTCGCGGCAACCATCGTTTCAGCATCTGCACTGGCTATCCCCCAGTCGATGCCATACCAGGGCACACTGTTCGATGAACAGGGTTTCCCGGTCAACGGCTCGGTTGAAGTCGTTGTTGGGCTCTTCGGCAGTGCCAATTCATCTGACCTGTTGTACTCGGAACGGCACGCCAATGTGCAGGTGTCTGGTGGGCTGTTTGAAGTGTTTATTGGTGCCGGGCAGGCAATCAACGGCAACTTTGTCAGTTCGCGTACAGACAGGGCGGAAGAATGGATAGAGGTCTCTATTAATGGTGAAACGCTGACGCCCCGGCAACGCGTTTCCAGCGCTCCTTATGCTTTTGTTGCTGGTGACTCGGTCCGGTTGGGAGGGCGCACCTATGAGGAAGTCCTGTCCGCTGCGGGTGGCGGCGGCGTTGTCGTCGATTCCGTCTGGGATGCTGACATTGCGACTGTTTCCAGCGCCAATCGTCGTGTTGTCGTGTCGAATAACGAAGCCTTCGGTGAAGATGCGGGCGTATTCAAAGTGATTGGCAATGTGGCTGGTCCAGGGTTTGATACTGACGTCGCCATTATCGGTTCTGCCTCGGCGTTTGAGCCAATGCATCACCTGGTTGTGTTTGAGAACACGCGGGCAACAACTGACTCAACAGAAACGGATTTCCTGAATACGGCAGGCCTCGCCATCATCCTCCGCAGTGATGGTGCTGACGACCTCACTGACAACCCGGATGAATCCGTGGTGGTGAACACCATTAACCGGAACGACCATTTCATTACGTTTTATCAGCGCAAGGCCAATGACGAAACCAGGATTGTTGGGCGCATTGAGGGGGAATCGCTGACCGATATTGGCGCGGTGATCGAGCGCATTGGCCTGCTGATTGCCGAGCATCCGCCCAACGAGTGGCTGGGCATCAAGTTCAATCCACCCGATAGCTGGATTCAGTATCGCAGCCCGTCGCTGGACTTTTCCAGGTTCCGGGCGCCGTCATTGTCGGGTGGGCAATTGCCGTCGCTCAATTTCAGCCGGTTTTCGCCCCCGTCCTTTAACCCCGGCAGCCTGCCAGTGCTGACCACGTCGAACTTCCGGGCGCCATCACTTTCTGTATCCTCAACTTTTGTGAATTACAGTTGTGAGGGTAATGAAGGTACCGCCTCGGCACCAACGCAAATCTGTATTGACATTGGTATTGCGGAAATCGATATGGGACTGCCGTTCCCCTCCATCAACTGGGGCTCCCTGACCCGAAGTGACCTGGGGCTTGGCATCGCACCAGGCTCCCTGCCGGTGTTCAACGCGGGTTCGCTGACGTCGCTCAGTCGATTTACCAGTGACATTCAGCTAAACCCCGGTCGCCTGCCTGTTTTGACGCTTAATTCACTGTCCAGTATTTCCCGACTTTCCAGCGATCTTCGGTTTGATCCGGGGCTGTTGCAATTCATCAAGCCACCCGTTGAGTTTGATTTTGATGGGGAAGCCCTTGCCCAGGACCTGTTGGACTTCTCCGCGGGCTATCCCAACAAGGTCGCCGAGATGGTGGCCAATCCGATCATGCCGTTGATCAAGCAGGCAACACTGGCGGCTGGTGGGTCCGGTATTACTTACGAATCCGGGTCTGGTGACTATGCCGAATGGCTGGAGCGCCTGGACCCCCGGGAAGAGATCAAACCGGGTGAAGTTGTTGGCGTGTTTGGTGGCAAGATCTCTCGAGCGACCGAGGGTGCAGATCACATTATGGTGATCAGCATGAAACCCATTGTGCTGGGTAACATGCCGGAGGATGGTCGACAGCGCCTGTATGAGAAAGTGGCGTTTATGGGCCAGACCCTGGTGTATGTAAAAGGCCCGGTGAAAAAAGGTGACCTGCTCGTGCCCAGCGGCCAGAACGATGGTTTTGCGCGCGGTGTGGACCCGTCCTATCTTGAGCCCGAGCAGATAGATGAGATCCTGGGGGTTGCCTGGAGTGAACACACCACTTTTAAGCCTGACGGCATTGGCTCGGTAAATGTCGCGGTGGGTTTGCGTTCCTCTGAATCAGCGGAACTGATTGCCCGGCAGCAGAGTGAGATCCAATACCTGCGTGAGCAGCACCAGGCGACCGTCAGCCGACTGGAGCAGGTAGAGCAGAGTCATCAACAGATGGCGCAGCGCCTGGAAACCCTGCTGCAGACGCTGGAGGGATATGTCTCTGACGGCCCTGCGCCGGACGCGCGTATTGTCGGCCTGACCCGCGAGAATCCGTAGCTGATGCGCCTCTCAGGAGTATTGGTCATCGTATTGTTGGGTGGCCTCATGCCATTCGGTGCGGCATTCGGGATGGTTGCGAGCAGCCCGTCTTTTCGACTGACAGGGTCTCCCGACATTAAGGCTTTGGCGAGTTCTCCCGGGTTCAGGCTGATTGGCGGCGTTGGAGCAGTTTCCGCGCCTGCACAACAGTCGGCTTCGTTTCAGTTGTATGCCATTAACGTGTCCATACTGCCCGACTCGGACGGTGACGCCCTGGTTGATGTGATTGACAGCGATGATGACAACGACGGTCTGACAGACGTTATCGACTTTGTGCCGTTTGATGGCGTGACGGACACCGACAATGATGGTTTGCAGGACTCGATTGATCCCGACGACGACAATGATGGCGTAATTGATGAGGAAGATGTGTTCCCGCTTGATGCCACCGAGTTTGCCGACACCGACAATGATGCCCTGGGAAACAACATCGACGATGACGACGATAACGATGGTGTGCTGGATGTCGACGATGCTTACCCGCTGGATGGCTCTCGGTCGGTATTGGAACTGGCCAGCAGACTACAAAACCTCGCGACCCGCGGTTATGTGGGTACGGGTGATAATGTGTTGATTGGTGGTCTGGTGATCACGGGTACAGATCCCAAGACGGTGGTGATCCGGGCACGTGGACCGGCACTGGCTGATGCGGGCGTCACCGGGGCACTGCTTGATCCCGAGATGGCACTGTTTTCCGGCGCGACCGTGATTGACAGCAATGACAATTGGGAATCGCACCCTGGTGTGAGCCTGATTCCCCAGGATCTGAAACCTACCGCCTACCCGGATGAGGCTGTCATTGCGACCACCCTCGCGCCGGGCGCTTATACCGCAATTGTTGGCGGCAAAAATGGCGCAGAAGGCATCGGGCTGATAGAAATTTTTGAGGTTGACGATACCGGTACCACTCGATTGCTGAATATTGCCACGCGCGGTTTTGTAACCACGGGTGACGGCGTGATGATTGGCGGCCTGGTGATTTCCGGAACTGAGCCTAAAAAGCTGGTGATTCGCGCAAAGGGACCAAGCCTGGCGGATCAGGGTGTGTCAGGCACGTTGGCTGACCCACGCCTGACTATCTTTGCCGGTGCCGAGGTGATCAAGCAGAATGACAACTGGGAGAGCCTCGATAACACCGACAGTGAACTGATCCCTGCAGATCTGCGACCAACCAATTCGTTCGAGGCAACGGTCTACCTGGCGCTGGCACCAGGTGCCTACACCGCAATCGTAGACGGCGCTGATGGCGGTACCGGCGTTGGTATCGTTGAAGTGTTTGAGGTGCTGGAGTAAGCGCGAGGTTTCTCCGTTCCGCCGCTAACGCGGCTCCAGTCGAAACGACGCGTTTGCGTCGTCCCGACCGGAGGCCGTAAGGCCGGAGCGGAGGGATCTCGGTTTTCCTGCAACGAGGTTTCTCCATTACGCCGCTAACGCGGCTCCAGTCGAAACGACGGCGTAGCCGTCGTCCCGACCGCAGTGGAGGGACCTTACACCACCGTCGTCCCGACCGGAGGCCCCCGGACCCAGTCGTCCCGACCGGAGGCCCCCGGACCCAGTCGTCCCGACCGGAGGCCGTCAGGCCGGAGCGGAGGGATCTCGTTTTTCCTGCAACGAGGTTTCTCCATTACGCCGCTAACGCGGCTCCAGTCGAAACGACAACAATGCTGTCGGCTACGCGGCTCCAGTCGAAACGACGCGTGAGCGTCGTCCCGACCGCAGTGGAGGGACCTCACACCACCGTCGTCCCGACCGGAGGGCCCCGGACCCAGTCGTCCCGACCGGAGGCCGTCAGGCCGAAGCGGAGGGATCTCGGTTTTCCTGCAACGAGGTTTCTCCATTACGCCGCTAACGCGGCTCCAGTCGAAACGACGCGTGAGCGTCGTCCCGACCGCAGTGGAGGGACCTCACACCACCGTCGTCCCGCTGGTGGCCCTGGGCAAGGTGGATTTGCCCCGGACGCGGTGATAACCTGCCGCCTTTTCCGAATTGGGATCGCTCATGTTCCGTCGACTATGGCTCGGGGGCCTGTTGCTAGTTGGTCTGCAGGCCCACGCGGACCAGACCATCGTTACCGTCAACACCGTTGTGGGCTCGTTTGAGTTATTGATGCGGGACGATTCCGCGCCACAGACCGTACAGAACTTTCTCAACTATGTTGAGGACGGGGATTACAACGGCACATTTATTCACCGCAGTGTCCCAGGGTTTGTCATCCAGGGTGGTGGGTACGTTTTCCAGTCTCCCGACTTTGTCCTGAGTATTCCCAGAGACACGCCCGTTGTGAACGAGTTTGGCATCTCCAACACGCGCGGTACAGTGGCCATGGCCAAACTCGGCGGTGACCCGAACAGTGCCACCAGCGAGTGGTTTGTCAATCTGGCAAACAACGCCGCAAACCTCGATAACCAGAACGGTGGCTTCACGGTGTTTGCTGAAGTCATTGGTGATGGTATGGAGGTCGTAGACCAGATCGCGGCGCTGGACACATACAGGTTGAACGTACGAAATGCTAACGGGCAAATCTTCACCTTGGAGGATACGCCGACGGTCAATGTTCAGGGATTTATCAGTCCCGACATCTTCATTTACATCGAATCCATGACCGTCACAGTCCTGCCCGACACAGACGGTGATGGCCTGCTGGATCGTGATGATCCGGATGATGACAATGATTCAACCCCCGATGTGTCTGATGCCTTCCCATTTGACCCGACCGAACAGACCGACACCGACGGTGACGGTATTGGCAACAACGCTGATACTGATGATGACAACGACGGGGTCCCTGATGTGGATGATGCATTCCCGCTGGACCCATCCGAGTCGTTGGACACCGACTTTGACCTGATCGGTAACAACGCGGATACCGACGATGATGGTGACTCGGTGCTGGATGAGTTTGATGCTTTTCCCCTTGATCCACTCGAATCGGTAGACACCGACGGTGACGGCATTGGCAACAAGGCCGACCCGGACGATGACAATGACGGGGTCGCTGATGCGGCTGATGCGTTTCCGCTGGACCCATCCGAGTCGGGTGACTTCGATGGCGATGGCATCGGTAACACTGCCGACGACGATGACGACAATGATGGTATTGTCGATGCGGAAGATGCGTTCCCTTACGACGCGACCAACACGCCGCTTGGCACGGACAATCGCCTCGAGAACCTCGCGACGCGCGGATACATAGGCACGGGCGACGATGTGCTGATTGGCGGTCTGGTTATCCGCGGCACTGAGCCCAAAACGGTGGCGATTCGAGCGCGTGGCCCGAGCCTGGCGGATGCCGGCGTACCGGACCCGCTGGCTGACCCACAGGTACGCCTGTTCCAGGGTGGTACCTCTATCGACTTCAATGACAACTGGCAGGATCACCCAGGCGCCGATCAGATCCCCGAGTCGATTCGCCCTGGCAACGCCCTGGATGCCGCGATAGCGGTGACGCTGGCGCCGGGTAACTACACGGCGATAGTCGACGGTGTGGGTGGCAGCCTTGGGGTGGGCATCGTTGAAATATTTGAAGTGTCGGCCACTGGCGAGACGCGGCTGCAGAATATCGCCACCCGGGGTTTTGTCGGCACTGGTGATAATGTGATGATTGCTGGCGTGATTATTGCCGGCACTGAACCAAAGGCAGTGGTGATTCGCGCGAAGGGGCCCAGTCTGGAAGGCCAGGGCGTGCCGAATTCGCTGGCCAACCCCGAGTTACGAATTTTCTCTGGCGCAACCTCCATTGAGTACAACGACAACTGGCAGGCGCACCAGAACAACGTGCTGATACCCGTTGACCTGAAACCAACTGATGCCAACGAGGCTGCTATCTACACAGTGTTGCCACCGGGTGCTTATACTGCAATTGTCTCCGGTGTTGGCAACACCAGCGGTGTTGGCCTGGTAGAAGTGTTTGAAATCCTGGCGGATTAGAAGCCTTTGTTGACCCAGGGGTTGACCCTGGCGGGAGCTGTTAATGCCAAAGCGCACCCTGGTGCTGGTCGCGGCTACTGGATTGCTTGCCCTTGTCCTGGTGGTGCTTGATAGGTCACTTGAGCCTGCGGCTGAGCCCGAAGCGGTATCGGACAGAGTGGTCCCGCCTGCCGAAGCCCCGGACCCAGTCAACGGCTCGCGTGCACCGGTGCCGTCAGTGCCAGCACCGACCGCGACCGCTGCAATACCTCCTCCCGCCCCGGGATCAATCTGGCAGGCATTGAGCCAGGCCCCGGCTGATGCCCCACCGCCCATTGACCCGGATCTCAAGGATCAGGTACTTGTCGGCTTCGATGTTGAACGCCTGTCATCACTCGCGGCAGGGGAGCGATTCAGTTTCCTGATTCCACAGGAACAGCGTACGGCAGAAGTGTGGGTGGAATCGGTTGAGCGCCTGGCCAGTGGCAATCTCTCGATCAAGGGGGCCATTGACGGCCAGCAGCCTTACTCCTTTGTCATGACCATTGGCCGAACCAGTGTTTTTGCCACCTTCGGCACACCCAGCGGTACCTACAACCTGCGCGGCAACACGGCTTATGGCTGGATTGCTTCAACCCGTGCCATGCGTGAACAGTTTTCGCCCACCAGGCCCGATTATCGTGTACCGGAACCCGCGAGTCCGCCCGGCGGAATCTGATTGGCAATGTCTCATTGATTGAGGTTCAATAGAGTGGTGTCCCGCCAGTCTGCTGGCGTGGAACTGTTTCGAACAGCCAACCTTGTCAGGGCCCGACAATGAATCGAATTTTCCAGGTGCTGCTTCTCCTTACGCCGCTTTTCCTGCTGCCGGCAAAAGCCAGTGCGACCCAGCTTGAACTGATCTGTCCCTGTGATGTGCGGAACGTCGGCCTGACCGGCGTGGGCATTACAGCTGGCGTCCGGAATCTTGATGCCACACCCAGCGGGCGCCTGCGCTTTCGCCTGACCAGCGATGAAAGGGTCACCGATGAATTCGGCAATGGCAATTTCTACTCGGCAGCCTTTTATGAGTTGACGGATTCCCTGACGGGTGAGGGCACCATTGAGCGCGCAGAGGTCAAGACCGGCCTTATTGTCCAGACGCCTGACGCCAATTACCTGGTGCTGCGCCTTGAAGAGTTTGATGGCGCCAACTGGGTGAGGCGTGACCAGGTGCGCATGAGCAATCCGGTGGCGCTGCAGGACGCTGGAGGTGAGGCGCGATTGATTCTTATTGATCCTGGTACTCTTGACCAGCGTACAGATGAAGAACGTTCAGGCGCACTCTATTTTGACGGTGATGCCAGTATCGAGATCAGTGGCAGTTCAATGACGATAACGTTGCCTGACCTGGTTAACTCCTCAGCGACAGCAGGCACTGGTCCGCTGGTGATGCAGATCATCCAAAATGAATCCCCGTCTGGATTCCAGTACAACATTGGATATGAAGCTACAGATCAGATTGCTCTGACGAATGGCTTGGGACCTCGAGAAGTGCTGGCCGGTAATGCTCACGTTAGAACCTTTAACGATGCAAGTGATTTTGACGATCGAGTCAAATACCTCCATGTTATAGTGCTCGACACCGAGCTAGGTTCGGATTGCTCTTCTGATGACGGTGATCCGTGCCCTCGGCTTTATCAGACTGTGTCCTATTCCGAAGGTGACCTCCCCACCAGGACGCTGGCCGAAACAGGTATCGAACTGCTGGTAGACACTGACGGTGATGGCGTTGATGACTACAACGAACAGCTGATGGGCACCGAGATCGACAATGCCAGCAGCAAGCCGGATCCGGCAGTCATCGACGTGCTGTTCCTGTATTCGGCGAGTGTGCCCGCGCTCTATGGCGGTGACCCTTCCGCCCGGTTTGACCAGCTCATACAGCTCAGCAACCAGGTGTATGCCAACAGCGGTCTGGCGCTGTCCCTGAACCTGGTGGGCGCATTGGAGAGGACCATTGACGATAACCTCACGCTCGATAGCCTGCTCAACCAGGTTGATAAACGGATGGCACCTTTTGATGACCTGGAGTCGCTCAAGACCAATGTGGGTGCTGACATTGTCATACTGCTGTTGCCCAAACATCCGGGCGCTGACCTCTGCGGGCTTGGGAATCTGGGCGGGTTCGGATCGCGCGGGGACTTTATTCTCCCGCAGAACGCAGCAAAGGCTTCAGCCGTTGTTTACCTCGACGGCATTTGTGACGATTCCACCACTGTCCATGAGATTGGGCACGTGATGGGGTTGGGGCACTCCCGTCGTCAGGACGGCAACGATGGTGGTACCTTCCCCTGGGCGGTGGGGTACGGCATAGATACCTCGTTTGTCACCATCATGGCCTACAGCAGTGAATTTGCGGATGCCCCCGAGGTGCTCAATTTTTCGAGCCCGGGGCTGACCTGCGAGGGTGTGCCCTGCGGCATTGATCGAAGCGACATTCTGCAGGGTGCTGATGCTGTGCTGGCACTCAAGACCAGCAAGTACCAGGTTGCCGCCTATGCGGAAAGCGTGACGGATACCGACGGTGATGGGACGCCGGATGCGACCGATACCGATGATGACGATGATGGTGTGCCTGATGTGTCAGACGCTTTCCCGCTGGACCCGGCAGAATCAGCAGACAGCGACGGTGACGGCACCGGCGACAATGCTGACACGGACGATGATAACGACGGTGTGCCGGATGACAGGGACGCTTATCCGCTGGATTCGACCAGGTCGGGCATTGAAGGCGTCTGGTACTTTAACGAAACGCCCGGGCCAGATGCCGCGGGTGGCCCCGTGGTTATTATTTTCCTGCCCGACGGTACTTTCATGATGGGGCAGGACGGTGATTCAGTGCAGGATGACAGCGGCCAGGATGGCCTGGAAATTGGCACCTATCAGTATGACGGCACCACCTTGACAACCTCCATTGTCCTGGACACCAATGGTGAGTGGGGCCTCAGCCACTCTGGTGGTCTGCCAGTAACACTTTCCGGTGAGACGCTGACGGTTACCGATGGGCCGGTACTGGCCCGGATTGACAGTGAGAGCCTTGTGGGTGGCTGGATTATCGCCGGACCTTCCGGTGATGAACTCATTTCTGTGGTGTTCCTGGCTGACAATACGTTTATGGTGCTGCACGGTAATGATGCGGGTGATGATTGCCAGTGTGGCCAGGCGGGCATCGAGTTTGGCACATACACCTGGAATGCCCAGACCGGTGAATTTGGTTTCTCACTCGTTACGGACACCAATGGTGAGTGGGGCATTTCTGACGCCGGTATTCTCAGCGTTACCGTCACTAACGACACGCTGTTTATTGCTGATGAAGAAACCACCGTCGCAACCCGGGCAGCTGTCGATGCTGATACAGACGGGGACGGCCTGGTTAACAGTATCGACACGGATGATGACAACGATGGTGTACCCGATGTGGATGATGCCTTCCCGCTGGATAACAGTGAGTCTGTCGATACCGACGGGGACGGTACCGGGAACAACGCGGACACCGATGACGATGGTGATGGCGTACTGGATGTCGATGACGCTTTCCCGCTGGATCCCACCCGATCGTCAGCAGGCCCAGCCAGTCGCCTCAAGAACCTTGCGACACGTGGTTTTGTTGGTACTGGCGATAATGTCCTGATTGGCGGCCTGATCATCACGGGTACCGAGCCCAAGACGGTGGTGATTCGGGCGCGCGGACCAGCGCTCGCCGATGCCGGTGTCACAGGTGCGCTGGCTGATCCGGAAGTTGCGCTTTTCTCTGGCGCAACTGTCATAGACAGCAACGACAACTGGGAAACCCATGCGGGCGTTGACCTGATTCCGGAAGACCTGAAGCCGACGGCTTATCCGAATGAGGCGGTGATTGCGACAACCCTGGCGCCCGGCGCCTATACCGCCATTGTGGGTGGCAAGGACGGCACCACGGGTATTGGCCTGGTGGAGATCTTCGAGGTGACCGATACCGGCGTGACCCGCCTGCAGAACATTGCGACCCGGGGTTTTGTTGACACGGGTGACGGTGTGCTGATTGGTGGCCTGGTGATTTCCGGTACGGAGCCGAAGAAGGTGGTGATCCGAGCGAAAGGTCCCAGCCTGACGGAGCAGGGTGTACCCGGTGCGCTGGCGAATCCGCGGCTGGCGATTTTCTCGGGTGCCAGCGTCATCAAGACCAACGATAGCTGGGACAGTGAAGACAATCTGGACAAGGAGAAGATCCCACTGGACCTGCGCCCCACCAACAGCCTGGAGGCCACGGTGTACATGGAGCTTGCGCCGGGCGCCTACACGGCGATTGTGGATGGCTCCGATGGCGGCACTGGTGTGGGTATCGTGGAGGTGTTTGAGGTGCTCGACTAGAGGTGCTCGACTAGAGGCGTCGTCCCGACCGTAGTGGAGGGATCTCACCCCCCGTCGTCCCGACCGAAGCGGAGGGACCTCATAGCCAGAGGTTTCTCCATTCCGCCGCTCGCGCGGCTCCAGTCGAAACGACACGAAGCTCCGTAGCTACGCCACTCCAGTCGAAACGACACGAAGCTCCGTAGCTACGCCACTCCAGTCGAAACGACACCTTCGGTGTCGTCCCGACCGAAGCGGAGGGACCTCTTACCCCCGCACCGTCGTCTCGACCGAAGGCCCGCAGGGCCGTAGTGGAGAGACCTCGGCCCTACAACCCTCCCAGATCTTCCCATCCCGGATTCAGTCGCTCGATCAACGCAATCTTCTTCTCCCGGCGCCACCGTTTTATCTGTTTTTCCCGGCTGATGGCTGAGCTGGCGTCAGTTGTTTCCTCTGCGAATACCAGTTTGTATGTTCGGTATTTTGACGTGAAACTGCTGATGCGATTGCTGCGGTGCTCAAATAACCGGCGCTGAATGTTGTTGGTGACCCCAACATATAATGTGCTGTGCGTTTTGTTGGTCAGTATGTATACCCAGAAGCTCATGGGAAGAGAGTGCGTTTTGCCGTGATTGCTGTCTCTCGGACGGAAGCGTTGTTGAATGGGCGTGGATTGCGCTGCGGAATGGTGGTTTTGGCTGTGGTGGGGTGAGATTTCTCCATTCCGCGGCTGCGCCGCTCCAGTCGAAACGACGCGTGGGCGTCGTCCCGACCGCAGTGGAGGGACCTCACCCCCGCACCCCGTCGTCTCGACCGAAGGCCCGCAGGGCCGTAGCGGAGAGACCTCGTTTTTCAGACCATGAGGTTTCTCCGTTCCGTGGCTACGCCACTCCAGTCGAAACGACGGTAAACCGTGGCTACGCCACTCCAGTCGAAACGACAGGATCTCTGCGGCTAGCCCGCATCGCTCACCGATTGACGCTGGGTAGTGATTTTAACCATACCTGAGTTGTATTCGTCGCTGGTGAGCTGGGATTTCCTGCTCCATCGGTGCTGACAGGTTGTACGAGTTGATGTTTTGACGCTTATGGCGGGGAGGTGTCGCTGTTTTGGCAAAATCAGCTCGAGCGGGATTCGGCAGATCAACCGCAGTGGCGTCGGTGTTGATTCAATCGTAGGTGAACTTATCCGGGCGGCGACCAGACCGGATAGCGATGGATGTTCGCCAGGATCTGGACCAGGTCGCTGGCGTAAGGACAAGCGTCTGAGAACGAGATCCAGACCTTGCGTGCGGTAATTCGGATGCGGGCGCCGATCTTGAGGAGCCTGACGCGGATCGTCGTACACTGGGCCCTGGCGTGACGGGTGCCTTCAAGACCAAGACGACGCAGCCCATGCATGAGTTCGTAGGCGAACGACGAGAAGTACAACCGTAGCTGATTCGCCTGCATGGTTTCGCTGCTCGTGCGATCTGCAAACAACCCCAACTGTTGTTCCTTGATGCGGTTTTCCATATCACCGCGGATGCAGTACAAGTCTTCATACAGTTGCCGTGCACCGGCGCGATGTCGGCTCAGGTTCGTCACCACAAAGCGCGGGTTCTCCTTGCCTGGCAGATACTCCGCCTTGCCGACGACGCGACGCTCACATGACCACGACTTGCGGGTACGATAACGCAGTTCACGATATCGCTTCGCCGCCTTGCCAGTACGGTCATGTTCCGTTCTGGCCTCCGTCAGCGCTTGTCCCAATGCACGCCGCAAGCGCTTGTTGCGCGCCAACCCCAGCAGATAGTAGACCCGGTTCTCCTCGCACCAGTGCATGATTGACTCCCGACAGAAGCCAGAGTCGCCCCGGATCACGATGCGGGTCTTCGGCCAGTACTCGCGGATCTGTTGAACGATCCGCTCGAGTTCTTCGATACTGCCGGCGGCACCATCCTGATTCGACGTTCGCAGGCGTGCACACAACAGGTGCTCACCGCAGAAGATGTACAGGGGCAGGTAGCAGTAGCAGCGGTAGTAACCGTGGAAGAAGCGTCCTTCCTGGCGACCATGGAGCGGATCATCGGTGGCGTCCAGATCCAGCCAGATCTCCTTCGGCGGGGTCTTGCATGACTCGATGAACAAGTCCACCAGCAACCGATCTGCCTTGCCGGGATTGAAGCCAATCTTCTTGTATCGATGCTGGCGTGATGTCTCCGTTGTACTCAGCTCCAACCGGTTCAACGTACTTGATGCTGCTAAAGGGTTACCCTTGTCGCGCTCGCGGCCACGCTTTTGGCCGGTCAAGTCCCGCTTCCCTACCAATAACGCCAGCGTGCTGTCAGCACGCAAGGTATCGTGATCGTTCAGATCTTCGTAGCCGAGTGCCAGACCATAAACCCGCTGGGCTACCAGGTCGTGGATGCTGTGTTCAATGCTGTTCGGATTACGCCGATCGTCGAAACAGTTTCCCAGTCGTCGCAGCAGCCCGAGTCGCTGGTCGACCTCTCGCAGCATCAGCCCGCCACCATCAGAAGTAATGCGGCCACCATCAAACCGGCCAACAACATCCCGAGCACCAAAAGCGTGAAATTCAAGCTGAGGAGATTTACACTCTGTGTTCATAGGCCTCCCTCTGCGGTGTATCGTAAGTGCTTGCCAGCTCTCACTTTATGCAACAGATTGAGGCCTTTTTCTATACTATCGGTGAAATATGCAGGCTAGGTCGCTCCGGTCGAAACGACGCGTAAGCGTCGTCCCGACCGCAGTGGAGGGACCTCTCTCCTGACGTCCAGATGTCAGCCCGGCGAGGCAAATTGTTTTGCCCTCGCGACAAAAATTGTGTTCAATGCCTGCAAGTGGCGTAAGAAGTCCAGGCAAAGGAGCCAGCTATCAGCAAGCAAACTATCAGCAAGCAAACAAAGGGGCTCCTGTTGGGCCTGGTGCTTATCACCAGTACGAGTGTGCTGGCTGAAAATCGTTTACAGAACCTCGCAACGCGGGGGTTTATTGGCACCGGCGACAATGTGCTGATCGGTGGCCTTGTTATATCGGGCACCGAACCCAAAACGGTTGTGATCCGCGCTCGTGGCCCGTCATTGACGGACGCGGGCGTCAGTGGTGCGCTGGCTGATCCCGAAATGGCCCTGTTCTCCGGTGCTACGGTCATCGACTCCAATGACGACTGGCAGACCCACGCCGGTGTCAACCTGATTCCGGAAGACCTGAAGCCCACGGCTTATCCTGCCGAGGCAGTCATTGCCACGACCCTTCAACCCGGCGCTTACACGGCGATTGTTGGTGGCAAGAACGGGGCAACCGGTATCGGCCTCGTTGAGATCTTTGAAGTCGGTGACACTGGGGTGACACGGTTACAGAACATCGCCACACGTGGCTTTGTGCAAACCGGTGATGGCGTGATGATCGGCGGCCTGGTGATTGCCGGGACCACAGCCAAAAAGGTGGTAATCCGGGCCAAGGGCCCCAGCCTGGCTGACCAGGGAGTCCCGAATACGCTGGCTGACCCGCAGATGGCGATATTTTCGGGCGCCACGGTGATCAAGTCCAACGATGACTGGGACAGTGCAGACAATGCGGACAAGGAGAAGATCCCGGCCGACCTTCGCCCTACCAACAGTCTTGAGGCGACCGTCTACATGGAACTCATGCCCGGTCCCTATACAGCCATCGTTTCCGGCTTTGGGGATTCGACGGGTGTTGGCATCGTTGAAGTGTTTGAGGTGCTGGAAACTTCAACACCGGGTGACAGCGATGGTGACGGTGTCCCGGACAGTGAGGATGCCTTCCCCAATGACGCGAGCGAAAGCCGGGATACCGACGGCGACGGCGTGGGCGACAATGCAGACGCCCAGCCCAACAATTCAAACGTACACACGCTACCCACCGGTTCAACGTCCTCGGCAGTGGTTGCCTTGTTGCCAGCGGCCTCGACGCTCTCATTGGGTACCCTGACAGGAACCGCCCAGGACAACCGTTCACTGACCTATTCAGTGACAACCAATGCGACCAAGGGAACTGTCACCATTCTTGATGCAGCGGCCGGAACATTCAACTACCAGCCCAATCAGGGTGTTGTTGATGCGACAACAGATACCTTTGCCTACAAGGTGAATGATGGTTTTGCCGATTCGGTGCCGGTTACGGTGACCCTGGATTTGCGCACCGACCCGCTCTACAAGCACCAGTGGCACCTCGACAACACCGGGCAAGCTGCCTTTGCATCCGCGGGCGGTGGTATTGGCGAGGACATTAATGTCGACGTGGTGATTGCCGCCGGAGTAACGGGCACTGGTGTGAAGGTGGCGGTACTGGACTCGGGCCTGCAGATTTCCCATGAAGATCTGGCGCCCAATGTGATACAGGGAGGGTCTTTTAATTTCTCTGACCAATCCAATGACCCGACACCGAATCCTCCGCCCATGAGCGAGGGGCAGCCCACGGGTGACCATGGAACCAGTGTTGCCGGGCTGATCGCGGCAAAAGGCTGGAATAGCCTTGGCGGTCGGGGGGTTGCGCCAGATGCCTCGCTGCTTGGCTTTAATGTGCTGGCGACAGGTAATGATCCGGATTTTGTTGCGGCCCTGGGTGGTGCGCAATATGCCATGGGCGTTGATATCTTCAATCAGAGTTACGGCAGTGATCCGACTGACGACAGCAAGGTGATTGACGTCATCGAAGCGCAGTACGTTGCGGGCGTAAACACCCTGCGTGGTGGCAAGGGGGCGATTTATGTCCGCTCGGCGGGTAATGCCTTCAGTGACGTGGAGGGTGGCGACTGTTCGGGGGCCAACGAGATTGGGATCAGTTGCCAGAACTCGATCATGGACCCGGAGATGGTACTGCCCCAGAACATCACCGTTGGCGCTTTGGCGGCAGATGGCAAAAAGGCCAGCTACTCCACTGCGGGATCAGCCATCTGGATTTCTGCACCGGGTGGCGAAGACGGCAGTAACAGCAGCTACGTCGAGGCAACCAACCTGACGCCTGCAATGATTACAACGGACCTGATGGGGTGCAGCAGCGGTTATGTTAACGCGACAACCTCAGCGGTGAATCCGTTTGAGGACCAGGGCAAGAGCGCGGACAACCCGAACTGCAACTATACCTCTACATTTAATGGCACATCCTCTGCCGCACCGGTTGCTTCGGGGGCCATCGCGCTTATTCTGGAGGCCAGGCCGGATCTGACCTGGCGGGACGTCAAACACATCCTGGCCACCACCTCAACACAGGTTGATGCCAGCATTGCACCGCTGACCATTGCCCTGGGTGATGGTGATTACATCGCGGAACCAGCCTGGACCACGAACGCGGCCGGGTTCAAGTTCCATAACTGGTATGGCTTTGGTCGGATTGATGTCGGCGCAGCAGTACTTGCAGCCGCGAACTATACGCTGGGCAGCCTTGGTACCCAGGTGGTGACCGAGTACGACGCAGCCAGCGTCAGTGCGCTGGGTTTGAGTATTCCCGACAATTCTGTCGTGGGAGCGTCGAATACCATCGCGGTGAACAATAACCTGGTTGTTGAGTCGGTGCGGGTCGGGCTTATCCTGACGCATCCGCGAACCAGTGACCTTGGGATTGAACTGACCTCACCATCTGGCACACGCTCGGTGCTGTTTACGATTCGTAGTGTGTTCACGGGTGCTGACCTGGAAATGGAACTCATGTCGAATGCCTTTTACGGCGAACCTGCGAATGGCAACTGGACCATCAAGGTTGTCGACAGTCTGACCGGCGAGACCGGTACGCTTACGGATTGGGGGATGCGCTTTTATGGCCGTTAACAGAATACGGAAACAATTGGCGTCCGCGTCTCTCATTGCGCTTTTGGCGTTCATACCTGCAACACTGCTGGCGGAGTCGCGGGGTAGCGCGGAGGCAGAACTGCTGCGCACCCGGGCGACTGGGATTGAACTGACCGGCGAACACGATAGCTATCGGCTGGTCCCTGAGGGGGTTGTCGCGATTGATTCTGTCGCTTCGCCGGCTAATGCAGAATGGCGTCGGCAGTTGGGTCGATATGAGCTCTCTCTGGGCGGGGAGCCGCGAAAGGAACAGCGGAACCTGCCTTCATCTCCCTACCAGATGGCCTACAATCCACGCACCGGCAAGCCGGCTGTGGTGACCGGCAAGATAGTCACCTGGCTGCAGCCGGGGACGTCTGCGGCAACGGTGGCGCAACGGTGTGGACTCCAAGTCGCGGCAGATTTCCCTCATCTTGGTGTGGCTTACCTTGAACTGTCAGGTTCAACCAGCCTCCCTGATGCCATAGCAAGGGTGGCCGCAGATCCTGCGGTCAAGCGGTCATACCCCGAGATTATCGAAAACGTGCGAAAGGCCCGCTAGCCCGAGCCGTCACCCCGACCGGAGTGGAGTGACCTCGCACTCCCGTCATCCCGACCGAAGTGGAGGGATCTTGGTTTTGAGGTTTCTCCGCTCCGCCGCTCACGCGGCTCCGGTCGAAACGACAGGATCTCCGCCGCTTACGCGGCTCCGGTCGAAACGACACCTTCGGTTTCGTCCCAGCTGGGGGCTACATCTCCTTGTCATTCCGACCGAAGTGGAGGGACCTCGCACTCCCGTCATCCCGACCGAAGTGGAGGGATCTTGGTTTTGAGGTTTCTCCGCTCCGCCGCTTACGCGGCTCCGGTCGAAACGACAGGATCTCCGTGGCTCACGCGGCTCTGGTCGAAACGACACCTTCGGTTTCGTCCCGGCTGGGGGCTACATCTCCTTGTCATCCCGACCGAAGTGGAGGGACCTCGCACGCCCGTCATCCCGACCGAAGTGGAGGGATCTTGGTTTTGAGGTTTCTCCGCTCCGCCGCTCACGCGGCTCCGGTCGAAACGACAAGAACTCCGCGGCTACGTCGCTCCGGTCGAAACGACGTGTAATCGTCGTCCCGACCGCAGCGGAGGGACCTCACCCCCGCCCCCCGTCGTCTCGACCGAAGGCCCGCAGGGCCGTAGCGGAGAGACCTCGTTTTTAACACCGCGAGGTTTCTCCGCTCCGCCGCTCACGCGGCTCCGGTCGAAACGACAGGATCTCCGCGGCTACGCCGCTGCGGTCGAAACGACAGAGTCACGGTGGCTGCGGGCGGGACAAAGATTTGGACAATTGCCTGAATACCGACTTGACGTCGATAGCTGTTAGAATATGGGGCTTTTGAGAGGGCGCCCCGGCGCCGGTGGAACAGCGATGATATCCGGTTGGGGTCGATACCCGAGAGTGGCCGAACGGCTGGCTTTTTTTGATACGGTGGCGGAGGCCCAGGCACTGGTGCGCGACGCCAGGTCGCTGATCCCGCAGGGTATGGCGCGCTCCTACGGTGATGCTGCGCTTTCCGAGTGCCTGATGCTCAGTACCCGACGTTTTAACCGGATGATTTCTTTTGATGAGAACTCCGGTCGGCTGCGTTGCCAGTCAGGCGTGACCATCGCTGACATCATGGCAACTTTTGTTCCCCGTGGCTGGTTTGTGAAAGTTTCGCCGGGCACCAAGTTCGTTTCGATTGGGGGCGCCATTGCCGCGGACGTGCACGGCAAGAATCACCATAAGGTCGGCTCTTTTTCTACCGGCGTGGCGTCGTTTGACCTGCTGCTGGCCTCTGGCGAGGTGGTGACCTGCAGCCGTGAGGAGAACCCGGACCTGTTCCGTGCCACGCTGGGCGGAATGGGCCTGACGGGGCTGGTTACCGAAGTGACTCTCGTGCTGGACCGCATTCCCAGTGCTTATGCCTATCAGAAGGTGGTGAAGTGCCCGGACCTTGACTCGGCCATGGACACCTTCGAGGAGAACGTGAACTGGACCCACAGCGTTGCCTGGATTGACTGCCTGGCCAGGGGTGAGGCCCTCGGCCGGTCGGTGGTCTTTCTGGGGGAAATGGCAACCCCGGAACAGGTCAGGCGGTTCAGGCCCCGGGTGAAGGATCCCTTCCAGTTCAAAATGCCAACGCCGGTGACCGTGCCCTTTGCATTCCCCAACTTTGCGCTTAATTCGCTGACCATGCGCGCGTTTAATGCGGCATTTTACAACCTGCCACGACCGTCAGACGACGTGGTTGACCTCAACACCTACAACTACCCGCTTGACCGGGTGTTGCACTGGAATCGCCTGTACGGCAAACGGGGTTTCTTTCAGTACCAGTGTGTATTGCCGCTGGCACGAAGTCGCGAGGGTTATCGTGCAATTCTGGAAGAAACTTCATCATTTGGTGTGGCCTCGTTCCTGGCAGTGTTGAAACTGTTTGGTGAGCAGGAAGGTCTCATGTCATTCCCCATGGCGGGCTATACCCTCACGATGGATTTCCCCGTGAATGCAGGCACCCTGGGCCTGGCCGAGCGACTCGACCGAATTGTCGAGGCACATGAGGGGCGGCTGTATCTTGCCAAGGATGCGCGAATGAAAGCCTCAGCTTTTGCCCGCATGCAACACCAGACCGTCGATCAATTTACGGACATCAAGGCGAGCGTCGATCCGGCGCAAAAGTTCGCCTCCCTTCAATCAGAGAGACTGGGACTGACTTCATGAAAGCTGCGGTAGTGTTTGGTGGCAAATCCTGGATAGCGCTCGCCATTGCGCGTGAGTTTGCGGCCAATGGTTTCAACATTTACCTGGTGGCGCGCGACTGCGAGGCGCTGCGTGCAGATGAACCCGATTTCAGAATCCGCTACAACGTTGATGTGACGCTGGTCGAAATGGACATCCTGGACATGCCGCGCCTCAACGAGTTTGTTGCTGGCTTCGAGGCAGACTGCCCCCTGGTGGTGATTTCGGTGTTGGGCCGACAGGAGGAAGAAGGTCGTGAGCGCGATGACGAGGAATATATAGAAGGCCTCATTCGCGGCAACCTGCTGGGACCGGCAGTGGTGTTGGAAAAGTTTGCGCCGCTGATGGAAAAAGCAGGTCACGGCACACTCATTGGTATCTCGTCAGTTGCGGGTGATCGTGGCCGCCAGAAAAACTATACCTATGGCGCGACCAAGGCAGGATTCACTGCTTTTCTGTCCGGCTTGCGCAACCGGCTGTTCAAGGCAGGTGTTCGCGTGATTACGGTCAAACCCGGCGTGATCGAGACACCGGGCACCATCGGCATGGGGCACCCGGCAGCACTCATGGGCAAACCGGAAACGGTAGGCGCAGACGTCTACAGGGCGTACGAAAAAGGTCGCAATACCATCTACACACCCTGGTTCTGGCGCTGGATTATGCTGATTATCAGGCTGATTCCAGAGTTTGTCTTCAAGCGTCTCGATATCTGATGGACATCCAGAATGGTTAAGAGAATTCTCAACTCACATCTGGAGAGCGCTGTTGTAGCAGTGTTCCTGGTCATTACGTTTGTGATTTTCAGGGAATACCGCTTCTGGGATTTCGACGATTCTTACATCGTCTACAGAATTGTTGACAACATTCTTTCGGGGCACGGGTGGGTTTACAACCTGGACGAACGGTACAACGCCAGCACATCGGTGTTGAACACCCTGTTGATTGCCCTGGTCGGCTTCTTTACCGGCGACATTCCCGGAGCGGCGCATGTCCTGGGCAGTATCGCCATTTTTGTGGCGGCGTTGCTGACCTATGATCTGATCAAGACTGACTATGGCATGCCGCTGGCCGTTGCGGCAGCGCTGCTGGTTTCAGGCCTCCTGTCAGGAAATGAGACCTGGGGGCTGGAGCCCAATCTGTTTGCAGCATTGATCCTGTTGTTTGTCTGGCTGGAATCGAAACGACTCAACACCTGGTACCTGCTTGGATTCATATTCCTGGCAAGACCGGATGGCTTGTTGTTGTTTGCCTTCAAGGGACTGCTTGAAATGGTGCGGACGCGAAACTTGCCTGTCCGCGGACCGCTACAGTCACTTGCCGTTGTTGCACCCTGGTTGCTGTTTTCGCTCGCCTATTTTGGTCAATTGATGCCAGAGACGCTTGGCAACAAGATGTGGCAGGGTGATTCCGGGTTCTGGGGCAGAGGGAACATTTACTACCAGGGGCTGACAGCGCACATTTTGGCCTTGGGCAGTCTGTTGATCCCGATCGTTTGCCTCTCGCTGCTGGGTTTTCTGGTGGCAATCTGGCAGAAAAGCACCCTGGTTTACCTGTTTCTGTTTGCTGTCCTGCAGCAGTTATTCTACGTTGCGATCAATGTGCCGGCCTACCACTGGTATTTCGCAACCTTTGACCTGGCCCTCTTGCTCGCTGTCATCAATGGCACCTGCTGGCTGCTCTCGTGGGAGGTGCGCTTCAATTCGCATTTGTTGCGCTATGCAGCACTGGCATTTGTTGTGATGTTTGGTATCGAGCGGGCAGTAACGGTGTTGCAGGCGGACCTTCGAGACCCAAGGGATCTTGCTTACAAGGCACTCAGTGCCAGGCTTGATGCGGACAAGGCGCCGCCCGGTATGCTTGCCGCGCTGGAAGTCGGCACCATCGGGTTCTTTCAGGATCGCAAGATCATCGACATGGTGTCCTTGACGTCAGAGAATCCGGAATTTATCTCTGGTATTCACGTTGACCTGTTCTACGAGATTGCGCCAAAGATTGTGGTTGTACATAACCCTGTTTGGCCGATGGAAGAAGCGGTCTATTATGATCCGCGTTTCGATGCCCTGTACGAATTGGGAGGGCAGGTGGATGCAGCGGTATCAACCCGATATTTTCTGCGCCGTACTGATGACCCGCAGCAGATAGCCGACCTCACAGAACAGGCAGTCGTGCCGCCAGACTTGCTTCAGGTTCCTTTCCCCGGCTTTTCATCAACACAGGCCTGTGTGCTCGATGGACTGAATGGGACCCAGATCCAGCGGGAAACGACTGTACAGTGGCGCCGTTCGCTAGAAGGTGTCAGTGTCATGTTGCGTGGCTGGATGTTCGATGCAATACCAGGGCAGCAGCCCCCCATCAGTGTAGGCTGGGTGGATGAAGATGCGGGACAGATTTACTTTACGCAAGCCATACGTGTGAAGCGACTGGATGTTGCCGCTGCGCACGGTTCACCCTTCTACGCGGATTCCGGTTTTCAGCGACGGGTCGACCTGGATCAACTTCCCAATGGACGTTATCAATTAGCTGCATACCATGCTGACAGCAACAAGGTTTGCAGACTTGCGGTTGGTTTTGAACTCAAGGATTAGTGCAATGTCGGGGAGCGGGTCGGTTCGCGCGTTGATCTACGCTTTTGTTGCGCTGATTTTTCTGTACTGTGTCTATGTAGTGGTCCGTGAGTGGGACTCAACCGCAGCTAGCCTGGCGCGCCTTGGGCTGGGTGGCCTTATGCTGGTGCTGGGATTGTCTGTCTTCAACTATCTGCTGCGGGCTGCACGCTGGCACTGGCTGTTGAAAGGGCTGGATGAGAAGGTGCCCTGGGTTGATGGTACCGTCTGTTACCTGGCTGGCTTTGCCCTGACTGTCACGCCGGCCAAACTGGGTGAAGCGGTGAAGGGTTACTACCTCAACAAACGGCATAGGGTGTCCTACGCACACACCGTCACCGCGATTGTGGTTGAGCGTGTGGCAGACTTGATTGCCATGCTGCTGATCTCACTGGCGGCGCTCTATGTTTTCGAGAATTTCCGGGTATTCTCGGTGCTGTTTGGCGTGCTTTTGTTGACGGGTATCTGGGTGCTGGTAAGTGGTCGTGCGCTGCCGCTGCTTCAGTGGATCAGGGAAAAGATCAGCCGTGGCTGGTTCGATGCGGCTTTTGGATTTGGTGTCAATGTGCTGGACCGAACCCGTGCGCTGATGTCCCGCCGAGTACTGCTAAATGCGACTTTGCTGGGTATAGTGTCCTGGTCTGCCGAGGCGATAGCGTTTGCCTACATTGCGGGTGTGGTTGGTATTGATGTCAACATCCTGGTGCTGATGGGTGTTTTTACCCTGGGCATGTTGATTGGCGCAGCCTCATTTATCCCCGGCGGCGTCGGCAGCGCCGAACTGGCCTTGATTTTTATGCTGCAACTGTTCGGGGCATCGGAGGCTGATGCGGTGTTTGTTGCCCTGGTCAGTCGTGTGACCACCCTGTGGTTTGCAGTGTTGCTTGGCGGTATGGCCATGTTGATGCTGGGGCTGCCGAAGGGTGGGTTAACCGGGATTGCTGAGCAGGCATCCCAGCAAGAGAACAGAGGGGGCGAGTGATGCCGGAGATTCCTGCCAGGTTTGTTGATGGATTGCCAGCACCCCAAAATGCCGTGGACCTGTTCAAAGGCCAATGGCTGTCCAACCTGCCCGTGCCGGGTGTTGTTAGTGGCCCGAACCAACTGCACTACGACGAGCGCATCGAGTGGTTTCTTGAACAGATTGGCTCTGTCAGGGATCTGCGGGTGCTGGAACTGGGCCCATTGGAGAGCGGCCATTCCTGGATGCTTGAAAAGGCCGGGGTGCAGTCTGTGACGGCAATCGAAGCCAACAGCACCGCCTATCTGCGCTGCTTGATCGCAAAAGAGCTGACCAATCTGACTCGTACCAGGTTTCTGCTGGGTAACTTTGTGGATTACCTGCGTCAGAGCGATGAGAAGTTTGATATCTGTATTGCCTGTGGAGTGCTCTACCACATGGTTGCACCTATCGAATTGATTGAACTGATCAGCAAACATGCCAACAAGGTCATGATCTGGACGCATTACTATGATCAGGCGGCAATAGAGGCAAATCCGAAAATTCGGCCAGACAAATTTTCGGCATATACGCAGACAACCCATGCAGGCTTCGATCATGAGATCTTTCGCTACGAATACCTGGATGCGCTGGCATTGGAGAATTTTAGTGGAGGCCTTGCTGAATACAGCCACTGGATCAAGTACCAGACGCTCATCGATGCACTTCACTTCTTCGGATTCGATCAGGTTCGGGAGTACAAGAACGTGCTGGATTCCGACAATGGTCCCAATGTGACACTGGCGGCCTGGAAAAGTGAAGTCCAAGCAACGACGCAGGAGGAATAGAAAGAAATGGACCCCGTCGCGCTGATCAAGCTTTGTCGGCCAAAACAGTGGATCAAGAACGGTTTTGTGTTTGGGCCACTGATATTTTCCGGCCGGTTTCTGGATACCGGTTCGATCATTGATGCCATCATCGCTGCGGTACTATTCTCGCTGGCCGCGTCGGCGACCTATATTGTCAACGACCTCAAGGATATTGAGGCAGATCGAAAACACCCGACAAAATCTCAATCCAGACCGCTTGCCAGTGGTGCTGTGTCTCCTGGCCAGGGTATTGGCCTCCTGGTGTTGCTGTATGCGCTGTTGGCATGCGGTTTCCTGATTGAACCACAGGTCATGCTCGTGATAGTGGTCTACCTGTTGCTGAATCTGGCTTATACCTTCTATCTGAAGCAGGTTCCGGTGGTTGATATTTTTGTCGTTGCGTTTGGTTTTGTGCTTCGTGTCTATGCGGGTTCGCTTGCCATCAGTGTGGAGTCATCATACTGGATGTTGATAACAACACTTTGCCTGGCACTGTATCTGGGGGCCATTAAACGTCGGCAGGAACTGATTACGGCAGGCGACCAGTCCAGGGGTGTCCTGAAGGCCTATAGTGTTGCACTGATCGATCGCTATGCTGAAATGTCATCCACCGGTGCGCTGGTATTTTACAGTCTGTTTGTGCTCACCGTTCGACCCGAAATGGCGCTCACCATTCCCTTTGTGCTGTTTGGCATTTTTCGTTACTGGTATGTTGTTGAGCGGGAATCGGGCGGAGAATCACCCACCGATGTGGTCTGGCAGGATCTGCCGCTGATTTTGTGTATCCTCGCCTGGATTGGCTGTGTTGTTCTCGTGCTCTCGGGTTATGGACTGTGAGCCTGGTTTATGTGCTGACTCCGTTTGTTGCCTGGCTGGTGACCGGTGTTACCAAATTCCTGGTGAACTGTGTGCGGGAGAAGCGACTTGCGTTTGACCTGATTGGCTATGGTGGCTTTCCGAGTAATCACACGGCTATTTCTTCCAGTGTGGTGTTTCTGGCGGCGTTAAGGGAAGGCATTGACCACCCGGTTGTGGGGTTGGGTGTGGCGTTTGTGTTTATCGTGATGCTGGACGCGTCAAGCCTGCGGCGCGAGGTTGGCCGGCATGCAACAAAGCTGAACGAACTGTCGAATGCCGGCCTGCGTGAACGGATTGGGCATACGCGGGTTGAACTCGGTGGTGGCCTGGTGGTTGGTCTGCTGACGGCGCTGGCGATGTATTTGGTTATGTCGGTGGGATGAGGTCTCTCCGCTGCGGCCCTGCGGGCCTCCGGTCGAGACGACAGGGGCCTTCGGTCGAGACGACAGAGTTGTCATTTCGACCGGAGCGGCGCAAGCCGCGGAGTGGAGAAATCCCGGTGTTGGAGGTCTCTCCACTGCGGCCCTGCGGGCCTCCGGTCGAGACGACGGGGGCCTTCGGTCGAGACGACAGAGTTGTCATTTCGACCGGAGCGGCGCAAGCCGCGGAGTGGAGAAATCCCGGTGTTGGAGGTCTCTCCACTGCGGCCCTGCGGGCCTCCGGTCGAGACGACGGGGGCCTCCGGTCGAGACGACAGGTTTGTCATTTCGACCGGAGTGGCGCAAGCCGCGGAGTGGAGAAATCCCGGTGTTAGAGGTCTCTCCGCTGCGGCCCTGCGGGCCTTCGGTCGAGACGACGGGGGCCTTCGGTCGAGACGACGGGTTTGTCATTTCGACCGGAGCGGCGTAGCCGCGGAGTGGAGAAATCCCGGTGTGGAGGTCTCTCCGCTGCGGCCCTGCGGGCCTCCGGTCGAGACGACGGGGGCCTTCGGTCGAGACGACAGAGTTGTCATTTCGACCGGAGCGGCGCCAGCCGCGGAGTGGAGAAATCCCGGTGTTAGAGGTCTCTCCGCTGCGGCCCTTCGGGCCTCCGGTCGAGACGACGGGGGCCTCCGGTCGAGACGACGGGTTTGTCATTTCGACCGGAGCGGCGTAGCCGCGGAGTGGAGAAATCTCCCCACCCGAAACAACAAAAACTGAAGGTAGCTTGGAACTGAGCCTGCAATGCAAACACGATATCTGGTTGTACTGTTTCTGTTATTCACGCTGGCATTTGTTGGCTATGGTTACTACCGCACGACGTCAGATGATCAGGGTGGCGCTATGCCCGCTGTAGCATCGGGCGCTGATGAAACAGCGGATACAATGCCGGCACCCACGGCTTCTACCCCTGGTGTCCCATCGCCAACCTCTTCTCAATTGCCAAAACTCTCGCCCAACCCGGGCGCCGCCAGCCAGTTGTGCGTGGCTAACCTGGCCACGCGGGCGTTGCTGCGAAACCGGCGTGACGCCATAGTGGTGGAATTCGAGATTGTCGGGCCAGGCCAGAAACAGGTGATCGTGCGCGGGCTTGGACCCAGCCTGTTACAGCAGGGGGTCAGCCGGGCGATCTCAAACCCCTCGGTTGCATTACGCCAGGGTGCGCGCCTGATCGCACAAAATGATAACTATACCGGAGACACGGGAGAGGGTGCGCTTGCTGGAAGCCTTGTACCGCCGCGCAGTGAGGAGGCCGGCCTGGTAACCTCGTTGGGTGCGGGACGTTATGCAGCGGTGCTGGAGCCAGGAGATGATGTGCCCGGTATCGGACTGCTGGACATCTATGTGATGGGTGGGGATGTCAATACACGCGCCGCCAGCCTGGCTGTTGAAGCCAATGCGGCCATGGAAGAAGACGTACTGTTAGTCTCCATCGGGATGGGACCTTGCGCGGCAGAGGGGACCGTTACAACACGGGCGCCAATCTCGGGCAGTGGTAACTCGGTATTGGCAGACGCCAATGTCACGCTAGTGACCGAAGGAAAAGCGGTCATTGGTGGCGACAACTGGCCACCGGGTCTGGCGCGCCCCGCGGGATATCGGGCGACGGATGCCAGGTTTAGCTATGGATTCAAGCCGGGTGGTGCCTATGTCCTGTTCGTGGACGGCAAAAAATCTGAAGGTCGAATCAGGCTTGAACTGGGTGGTTAGCAGCTACTTGTACCGACGTCCTTCATGTATGCCGTAATCCAGGTAGTGTTCACTGGCGTCAACACCGGCAGCGGCAACATCCGGGTTTAGGCGGAGGTAGCGCCGCGGTTTGAAGTCGGCAGGCAAATTGCGCTTCTCCACATGCATATTCGTAAACAGTGTCTGGTCGACTGGCTCGCCGAGGTAACGGTGGGGTACTGTTTCACCGGTTGCGAGGTTCTTTACCGGCTTAAAGTCGTATCGCGCCTGCAATGGGTCCGAGTATATAGGCGTGATGTAGGTACAGTCTTCAAAGTAGTAGTGCGTCACGTGAGACCAGCGCGTTTTGCTGGTGTCCCGGTGTACCGTTCCTCCGTGTAGCAGATTTGCTGCCCAGATCAGCGCCTGGCCTTTTTTGGGTTCGAAGATGCGTGGCTCAAGCTGTAGTGCGGCCACAATACTCTCCCATGCTGGCTCATAGTGAGCCTGTGCCCGGGAGCGCGGTGGCATGCGGCGATTAAAGTAAGCGTCCTGCCAGAGTACCGGCAGCTTGTGTGATCCGGGATAGTACACCAGCGGACCCTGATCAGGACCAATGTCTTCAAGTGCTACCCAGACGCCACACATAAACTTTTCAGGAATACTGCTGAAATGCAGGGAGTCCGTGTGAAAGTGCTGCTCAGTTCCAACCGGGAAAGTGAGCGTCTGGAAAGGAAATGCGGCCCGGCCATAGAGCTGGCTGAGTAGTTCAATAATATTCTGATTGGCCGCCAGTGCTTTCATCAGTGCACCCACTTTGGGGTTGGCCGCACTCACATCCTGTTGGCGAAGGCCCCCGGCTTCACCTTTTGCCTTTCGTTTACGCCAGTTCTCAAAATCATACATGGGTCCCAACTGCTCAATCACGGCCGTTGCCAGATCATCAAAATTGTCATCCGGAAAGTCGATGACAGCAAAGCCATCGTCATGCAGTTGGCGAGCAATCGTCCGAACGTTGGCAGGCAGCCCAGCGGCCAGGCGCTCGAACAGTGGTGATTCTACCAGTGGTATTCCAGGTAGAGGGTTGGATATGTCCGAGAGCGTCAAAGTGGTACCTACCAGTGATGTTGTTGCAGGGTGGGGTTTGCAGCGATTTCACGCAGGGTGGGCACGCGGCTGGAGGGCGCCAGCCCAAAATCTTCTGTTTCCAGTGACAGGTTCGGGTTATAGGCGGGATCCCACTGCAGTTTTGCACCCCAGCGCGCCAGCATGGCCTCCGCCTCCTTCTGGAAACGCGCCTGTTTCTCCTCGGTGTCTTCCAGTCCCCGACTCTTCGATTCGTGGTGGTACAGCACCGCGTGTGGCGTCCAGATAATCTTGTATCCCAATTCCCTGACCTGCAGGCAGTAGTCCACGTCGTTGAAGGCGACTGTCAGCTCACTTTCGTCAAAGCCTCGTGTCTGGTCAAACACGGAACGTTTGATGAGCATACAGGCCCCGGTGACCGCCGACAGTTCATGCTGCAGGACCAGCCGGTCAAAATAGCCAAGGCTGCCCTGTGCCTGGTATTTGTGGGCATGGCCGGCAACACCACCAACGCCAAGAATAACGCCTCCGTGCTGCACCGTATTATCATCGTAAAGCAGCTTTGCGCCAACCACACCCACCTCGTCCCGGCAGGCGTTGCCCATCATCTCGGTCAGCCAGCCGTCCGAGATCACCTCTACGTCATTGTTCAGCAGGCACACATATTCATCGTCGCTGGCTCGAATGCCCGTATTGACAAGCCGGGAGAAATTGAAAGGCTGGTCGTCACGCGTTACGCTGAAATCGCCCCTGGCCGCACCTTCCTCAAGATAGCGCAGGGTTGCCGCCTCGGCGGAACCGTTGTCGATGACGGTAATCCGGTAGTTCGGGTAGCGGGTCTTCTGCAGAATGCTGTTGATGCAGGCGCGAAGCAGCGCAAGCCCATCGCGGGTCGGAATAAGAACGTTGACCCGGGGCAGGGGTGTCGGGATCTCACGCAGGATACGAAACTTCAGGCCCTCCAGACTGACCCTGGCACGGCTGGCCGTTCTTGTCAGGTGTTCCTCAACGGCGCGTTTTGATGCCACCAGTGCGTAGGGTTTAGCCTGCACTGACATCGAGGTGCTGTCCTCGTGCTTGCGCCAGTGATAGAGCACCCGCGGAATATGGGCAATTTCCGAGGTCTTCAGTTGTTCAATGGCACGCAGGGCAAGATCGTGATCCTGGGCGCCTTCAAATCCAAGACGCAGCCGGCCGACCTGCTCGACAAGTTGCCTGTCGTAAACAGACAGGTGGCACAGGTAGTTATGCGCCAGCAGATAATCGTAGTTCCAGTCCGGTTTGAAATGCGGATCGCAGCGTTCGCCCTCTTCTGAGAGCTTGTCCTCATCCGAGTAGATCAACCGAACATCGGGTCGTCGCACCAGCAGTTCCGCAACCCAGAAGAGCGCGAACGGTGACAGCGTATCGTCCTGGTCCAGGAAGGTCACATAGTCGCCGGTGGCCGTGTCCAGCGCCGAGTTCGATGCGGCTGAGATATTGCCGTTTTGCTCACGTTGGACAAGCGTAATCCGTGAATCATTAAACCCGGCCACAATGCGGCTGACGTCAACGCTGGTTGAGCAGTCGTCGGCAATGCAGAGTTGCCAGTGCGGGTACACCTGGCCCTGCATGGACTGGATGGCGGCCCGCAGGAACTGCTCATTGGGATTAAAGGTGGGACAAATCACCGAGATCAGGGGCAGTCGATTGAATTTTGCAATGGTAGCAGCTGCCAAACTGGCATCATCTGGTCCATACTCCCGCTCAACCCATTCGCGATAGGTGATTTGCGCGGGCGCCAGGGCTTTGCCCTGCTGGCGCTGCAGGCGCAGGTGAGTCACACGTAAACCGATGCCCGAGATGCCCTCGCTGAACAGTACTCTTACGGATTTTCCCAGCAATCGAACCAGCCCGCCTTCATGGCGCAGGGCGTCGCCGACCAATGTCATCAGGCCGCGGGATTCAGTCATGGGGAAACAATCGCTGATTGCTCAGGCATCTGACTACCCAGTCACAGCCGCAGGGCGTTTGCGGATGAATGCGGGAGGTTGCAGGCGTGTGGGCATAAGCACATGAGGACCCTGGTGCGACGCATTCGAATCCTGTGGTTTCTGTGTTGGACGGTGCCCCGGATTGTACGTGAATCTGGCGGTGTGATGAAGTTTGCCCGACGACTTGTTGAAATGCTCCGACATGGCGGAGCGGGCCATACGGCCGGTGAACTGCTGACCCAGGCTGCCCGGTTGCGACGGCATGATCCGACTATTAACCGTCGCTGGCGACGGCGCATGCGGTTTGCACCTGCCGGTTTACCAGCCGGGGTTTCTGCGTCCGCGCCACAGGCGCAGAAAGATTGTCCCGTGGTTGTTACCGATGCCGCCCACCTGGCACCGCTGCTGGACCACATGGCCACATTACTGACGGACTTTCGCCTGGTTGTCTTTGGCGTGAGTGGCGCCAGCCGCGCAGAAGACCAGCGTGTGATCCAGGTGGGGCCGGGTGAGCAGGCTGCTGTACAGGAATTGATCAGTTTGGTGAAGGCACAGGTCGTGACGCTGGTGACATCCGGTTTCCTGCCAGCCCGGGACTGGTTCAGGGCCATGCCTGCTGCGCTCGCCGGAAATGCGACAGCGGCTTATGCCGATTACGAACAGGCTGACGGGCGCAGCTGTTTCCTGCCGGACTTTTCACCGGCCCTGCTGGACTATCCCGGCTATCTGCCGGCACTTGCGGTCAGTGCGGAGCTGTTTGTCCACTGGCTGGAAGCCAACCCCAACTGGCAGGTGGGTCAGGCAATTCGCACCCTGGCCAAATCCGGCAAAACCGTCACACACCTCTACAAACCGCTGGGGCGCCTGTCAGTTGTGCCAGCACCCACCAACCCCCGCGCTCCGGCTGAGGCGCCAGTCGATGGGGCATCCATCATCATCCCCACGCGCGACAATGTTGCCCTGCTGTCGCAGTGTGTCGCGTCACTCCGGCGCTCACTACCAGCCCAGGCGTTTGAACTGATCCTTATCGACAACAACTCGGTTGAACCGGGCACAAGACAATATCTGGCTGATCAGGCCAACCTGCCAAATACCCGGGTGATTGAGGCGCCGGTTGAATTCAACTGGTCGTTGCTGAACAACCTCGGTGCCAACACTGCGCAGGGGAAGACCCTGGTTTTTCTCAACAATGATGTGGAAGTTGTATCACCCGACTGGCTGGCCAGACTCGCCTTGCTGGCGGCAGGTGAGGGGATTGGTGCCGTGGGCCCACTGCTGCTTTATGACGACAGGGTTGTGCAGCACGCGGGGATTGTGGTCGGCTATGGCGGCTTTGCCGACCATGTCTACGCGGGCGCCACCATTGACGAAGCGGCCGACAGTTGTTTTCTTCCGGCGGATGTCACTCGCAACGTTGCGGCAGTAACGGGAGCCTGCCTCGTGACCGCAAAGACAACGTTTGATGCGCTGGGTGGTTTTGATGAGCGCCTCACGGTCGCGGGTGACCTGGACTATTGCCTGCGCGCCCTGGCGGGTGGTTACCTGAACATCTTCGATGGCACAACCCGCCTGATCCACCATGAATCCCGGACGCGCGCACATGGGCTGCCCCGTGGTGAGAAGACACACCTGCGGCAGCTTATCGGCCAGGTATTGCCAAACGGTGATCCCTACTACCATCCGGGCCTCTCGCTGCACAGCAAGTTTCCGCTGCCCGATA
Organism: Pseudomonadota bacterium; assembly: GCA_047947185.1. Lineage (GTDB taxonomy): Bacteria > Pseudomonadota > Gammaproteobacteria > Pseudomonadales > Azotimanducaceae > JANQJA01. The sequence goes on along the minus strand of CP170502.1, from coordinate 1,489,650 downwards.
TTTTCTAGATGCGGGCCCGCTCAGGGAGGCCCGCTCAGGGCACATAGAGTTCGAAGTTCTCGTAGATTTTGGTCAGGTTGGGGTTGTAGTAGGGGTCCTCGTGCAGCGCGTTGCCCCAGGTGCGGCGCATGACCTCATGCTCGGTGTCGAAGCGGATACGCTTGGCACCGGACTCATCCAGGCCGCGTGATACAGACTCGTAGTGATAAAGCTCGGCATAGGGTGTCCACAGGTTGCGATAGCCCGCCTCGCGCACCTTCAGGCAGAAGTCCACGTCGTTGAATGCCACGGCAAGTGACTCCCGCAGGCAACCAACCTGCAGGTAAACCTCTTTCCTGACCAGCAGCACCGCTGCCGTGACGGCAGAATAGTTTTGCGTCAGCATCAAGCGGCAGTAGTAGCCGGGATCTTCCCGGTCAAAATACTTATGTGAGTGACCCGCCACACCACCGATACCGATGACGACGCCACCGTGCTGTATTGCGTCGTTCTCATAGTAGAGCTTGGCACCGACACAGCCGATCTCCGGGCGCATCACATGGCTCATCATTTCGGTGAGCCACCCGGGGGCAATGACCTCAATATCGTTGTTGATTAACCCAATCACGTCGCCTTTGGCAAACAGGGCACCAAAATTATTGATGCCGGAAAAATTGAAAGGGTAGTCGTAGGCAAGTACGCGAACGCGCTTGTCCTCCTGCTGGATCTGTTCGAAGAACGCCAGGGTCTCCGGTTTTTCTGACTGGTTGTCCAGTATCAGGATTTCATAATTCTGGTAGGTGGTGCGGTCGAGGATACTGCGGACCGCCTGTTCCAGCACCTCCACGCCATCGCGAGTCGGGATCAGCAGGGACGCCATGGGGGCAGGCTCCGGGATCGCCCAGGTACACTTGAAGGTGTTGGCCATCATGCCGCGCTCAACCGTGACCTGCTGGCCGGTTCGCTCAAAGTGGCTGGTGAGCGCCTTGATACTGGCTGTCTCCGTATAGTCTTTCTGGTCCGAGTCCAGCGCGGTGGAGCCTTCGATGGCACGCCAGTGGTAGAGAATGCGCGGGATATGCACAATATCCCGGGCAGCACACCGCTCACTGCAGCGCAGCAGCAGGTCAAAATCCTGGCTGCCCTCATAACCCACGCGGAAGCCGCCAACCTCGCGCATCAGGTCGGTGCGGTATACGCCAAGGTGGGAAACAAAATTCTGTGAGTACAGCAGGTCCGGGTTCCAGTCGGACTTGAAGTGAGGGTCAAACCGGCGCCCGTGCTCGTCGATCTTGTCCTCATCCGAATAGATAATGCCCGCGTTGGGATGCTGGTTGATCGCCTGTACCACGTAGGCCAGGGCCTGTGGATGCAAAGTGTCATCATGATCAAGCAATGCGCAGTAGTCGCCGGTTGCCAGCGCCAGGGCGTCATTGCTGGTTTTTGAGATATGGCCGTTTTCCGTACGGAAGTGGCACTTGATCCTGGCGTCCGACCGCTGCCAGTCTTTCATTACCTGCACCAGCGCCGGGTCGTTTGAGGCGTCATCAACCAGGCAGAGTTCCCAGCGATGATAAGACTGTGCGCGCACCGAGCGGATCATTGCAGCGAGCAGTTGCCGGTCAGTCTTATAGACCGGTACCAGGATTGAAATGACGGGGGCCAGTTCAAACCCGTCCTCAACAATCAGCGCCATCCGCCTGGATTGCCGCTCTTCCACTTCTTTTAACCAGCGACCATAAGAGGCCGTGGGTGCAGTGCGGGCGACAAAGGTGGAATCATAAAAGGTGGCTGCGGTGTCATGCCACTCGGCCCCGGTCTTGCTGGCCAGTTGCGTAATTTCATCCCGGGCGCCCTCCAGGGTCAGCCCCTGGAAGCGCTTGTGCTCGCGAATGAGGCGCTCCATGACATCATCCAGCGGCGGCTCTGTCAGCGCTGTGATGGTGAATGCCTGGATGGCAAACAGGCCCTTACTGGTAGTGGGGTCCAGGCGTACCCGGTAGGGTGACGCCGGTACGTAAAAATAGCGTTCGTGGGCCTTGCCCGATTCGATGCTCAGTGAGATCGAGGCTTTTTCATCAAACCCGTCGCCATAGTCGAAATACAACTGGGTGCGCTGGAAGTCGTACTCCATGTCGACCTGGACCCGCAGGTGATACCAGCCCGCGCCCGGCAGGGTCAGGTCTACCAGGAAGTGTGGATCTTCACCTGTGGCCAGCCACTTGTCGCCAGCAGGCTCAAGATCATGGAGTGGTTCAAGTTTTTTGGTCAGGGAATCGCCCAGAGGGCCGGAAAACAGCGACATACGTAAAGGTCAGCAGGGTCAAAAGTTGCTATCATAACGGGCTGCGAAACAAGGCGACAGACAAAAACCAGTTTTGTCCGGCCTGATGACTGGAGACAACCCGATTGAGTGACGCCGAGCTACGCGAAAAGGACGAGCATATTCGCCAGCTCTATGTTGAGCTGCAGACGCAACAGGCGCGTATCGACCGGCTCCGGGAAGAAAAAACCGCCCGGGAAGTGGAACTGGAGCGGATCTACGGTCGCCTGTCCTGGAAGCTGGTGCAGGCACTCAGAAACCTGCGGATTGCCCTTTGGACCCGGCCTATTCAGACATGGCAACGGCTGCGAACCCCGGCTGTACCCGAGGGCGCTGCAGCGCCGCCACAACCACCCGGGCCCGCACCGGAACCGCCGCCCCAGGCAGTCATACCTGGAACGCCTGATGAGCCCGTCCCTGCCTCGCCCCGGGAAGATGAAGGCGAGGGGGCCATACCTGCCCGCAGGCCAGCCAAACAAAAGCTGCCGCCGGTTGTGCAGGGCAAGCTACTGGCCTTCTACGAAACCAACCTGACCCCGCTGGCTGGCGGCTGGAACGACGCTGCCTTATCCCATCTCGCTGCCATGGGGAATGCGCTGGGGCAATACGACGTGCGAAACCCCGCTGTAATCCGGTTACATGCACGGGCGGCAGAAACGATGGGGATAGACGGTTTCTGCTATCACTATCGCAGTGATGCCATGACCCGGACCTTTGAAGGGCCAATTGCCAATCACAAGCAATGCCTGGATACACAGCTTGAGTATTGCCTGTGCTGGTCGCCGGACTCAGAACCACCGGGGCGACTTGAGCTGGTGGAGCAGGTCTGTATTACCCAGTTTATTGAATACGCGGCCAACTTTTTTGGCGATGACCGTTACCTGGAAGTAAACGGTCGCCCGCTGGTGATCGTGCGAGGCGTCGGGCCCAGGCTGTATCACAAGATATTGCGGACCTGGCGTGCCTGGTCCCGGCGCGCAAACCTGGACCTGGAAATCCAGGGCTGGGACATCACGGCCAGCGAAGGACAGTTGCAGCCGCTTCCATCGGACGACATAGAAGCGCTCGCCGCTGCGCTGACGTCCGACAACAGCCTGTATTCGCTGACGCTCTCGCCGGACCAGGCAGCGGCGGATGCAGGCTGGATGATGTCGCTGGTTCGCTCGCAATTGGGCAGTGGCAAGGTGGTGATGGTGGATGCCTGGAACCGCTGGACGACAGGCCAGTGCCTGGAGGCCGAATCGGAGCCCTGGCTTGCCATTCGCCGGACCCTGGCGGAACAACACCAGCTGGCCAGTTCGGCAGCACACCAGACGGACGGTGTGCTGGTGATTTTTTCGGGTGCCGTGCCTGTGGAAACACTCAGCACCCTGGCCGACCGGCTGAAACGAATGAAAGTGCCCACGCAACAACTTGAGGTTGATGAGACCATTGATGCCGGCACGCTGGCCAAACGGCTTGCGCCGCTTGAACAACAGGGGCTTCGTTCAGCACTGGTGCTGGGCACACCGCGCCTGGTCCGCGAGTGCCTGTTTGAACGAGGCTGGCGGGTTGAACGAATCGAACCGGCGGCCTTGGATGCGCTGGCCGAGCTTCCCCTGGCCCGGCTGGGTTACTGGCGGCCGTCCATCAGTGTATTGGTGCCAGCCTCGCGGTTTCGTTCCCGCACCGCCGCCACACGGTTGCTGCAGGATCTGGCCAACCAGTCGTTAGCCGCGCTGGAAATTTTCCTGCCGCCCGACTGTATTGACGTTGCCCGGCACCTTGGATTGACCCATGCCAGGCCTTTTGATGGCAACCTTGTGTCCGTAGCAGGGGAACTCGCGGGCGACTACGTCTGGATTGCCGACGGTGACGATTTCCAGGACAGGGATTGGCTCCGGGATGGCAGCCGCGTGATCGGACGTCCAGAACTCGCCGGGGCCTTTTTTGGTGCGCCCAGCAATATTGGGCTGCAGTTGGGTGATCGCATTGCACCGGGCAGCCACTTTTACGTCGAACTGCTTGATCGGAACATTCTCGGCAAGTTCAGCCACCTGCTGCTGAGGACCGCTCACCTGCAATCCCTGCTCGCTGAAAGCGCAGGCGTGCTTGAAGAATTTGATTCCGCGAGGGACTGGCTGCTCTGGCTGCTTTTGCTACAGCAGGGCGAAATTGTGATCGGCGATTTTGTCGCAGAGACTGGCCGGGAAGACCTGGCCGTGGATGATGTCACCGCTGATGCAATGCGGTTGTGGTTTCTGAACCAGCGCGAGATAAGCCTGGGTGCGCTCGCCGGCACCCTGCGGGTCAACGAGTTACCGGCACCAAAGCGTGCTGACCTGGATCGCAAGGTGAACCTGCTGGCGCAGTCACTGCAGTTGGAGACATCAGCGTGAGTATCCGCACACGCCTTGGTCGTTACCTGCTTGGCGAATCGGCGCAGACCAGCCGCCAGTCCGTCAGGCAAGCCGGAGCATCAGGAACACATGTGCTGGTGCTGGGCAAAGCCAAGACGGGCACAACCTTCCTTTCCAAGGTTATCCAGAATTCGCTGGCACCCTGCGACTACGCGCTGGAACCCAAAGACGTGGCCTTCTTCCATGAGCTGTTCGAGCAGGGGCGAACCGGCAATATTGTGGTGAAGATCCTTTACGAACACTGGGACAGAACGCCCCACCTGCGCAATGCCCTGCTCGCCAATGAACTGCCGCTCAAGTTTCACAAGAAGGTGCTGATTGTGCGCGACCCGCGCGATGAACTGATCTCGCGCCTGCTGTATATCGTCAAGCCGCTGAAGGACCAGGGCAGGTTGACACCCGAAAAGCTGCAGGCCTGGCTGGCGGTGTTGCGCCAGAAGGAGAATGATCCTGCCTCGATCAGCGTGGTTGAGATGATTGAGCGGCTGGACGGAATTTTTGGCAGCAACTTCCTTTCGGGGTTCCAAAAGGCGCTGGACGTGTTCACCGGGTTCTATCACCACAAGCCACCGGACATTTTTGCGATACGGTATGAAGACGTGGTGGACCAGAAGGTAGAGAAACTGGAGGAGTACCTGGGCTTTTCGCTGAACTTCGCGCTGGTTGAGGACGAATACATCAGCCGCACCAAACGCACCGGGTCCTATGGCGCCTGGAAGTCGATTTTCCTGCCCGCTGACGTGGCGGCCCTGACCGACATCATGACACCCTTCATGAATCATATTGGTTACAACTGTTGGGAGCTGGAACCAGCGGAAGCGCTGGATAAACAGCACGTCAGCGACTACGTCACCCGTCTGGTGAGCGTGAAATGATTGCTTGGGAGGCCTCTCCGTTCCAGCCCTGCGGGCTTCCAGTCGAGGCGACGGTGCCCTGTCGTTTCGACCGGAGCGGCGCAGCCGCGCAGCAACCTTGTCGTTTCGACCGGAGCAGCGTAGCTGCGAAGCGGAGAAACCTCATGCCCACCCCGTCGTTTCGACCGAAGCGGAGAAACCTCATACCACTTTTCGGGGCCTCTCCACTCCAGCCCTGCGGGCTTCCAGTCGAGGCGACGGCTTCGCCGTCGTTTCGACCGGAGCGGCGCAGCCGCGAAGCGGAGAAACCTCTACACCACCCACCCAGAGCCATGACCCATGTCATCGTCCAGCTACCACATTGACCACATAGAAAATGGCGTGCTGTTTGGCTGGTTCTATGACGCCGCACGACCAGACGAGGCGGCCGGGTTTTTGATTGAGGTCAACGGCCGCGTGGCGGCGCGGGGCATCGCGGACCGCTATCGTCAGGACCTTGAAGACACAGGGATGGGTAACGGCTGGCACGCGTTTCAATGCCCGATACCCTGGACTTACATCAGCACCTCATTAAATATCCGTCTGCTGGATGTAGACGGTGTCCCGGCAACCGGTGGGGAATTTGTAGTTGTTGTACCCGAGTCCAACCCGGTTCTTCACTACCAGCGATGTGACGGCCTGAATCTCTATTTTGACGTCTGGTCAGAATGCGACCTGGGAGAGGCGCGTTTTAATCTTTTCTGCGGTGGTGAACGGTTGCCCCAGCTTTATGCCCCGGTCGCTGCCGGCGCAGGTGTACTGACATTTCCGGTACCCGATGTGCTCAGAAGCCGTGCTGGCCATTTTGTTACCCTGGGCCTGGCGGAGGAGGTTGCGCCACTCTGGTCTGGTGCTCTCTCGCTACCAGACCGGCAAGGCTCATATGTGGCGGTGCCGGACGCATCAGCCGCAGACCTGAGAAACGCCGCCCTGCAATCCCGGCTGGCAACCACCAGCGATTACACGTCTGTGCAAAACCTGCTGCTGGCCCACGCCATTCTCAGTCGGGGTGGGCCAATATTGAATGCACCACCACTCCGCTTGCCAGAATCAACAAACCCTGAGGTGAGCATTGCCCTGGTTGCCGCTGAAGACACCGCCGCGGTCTGGATCACGCTCGCCAGCCTAGTGCTGGCCCCGGTAAACAGGTCTTTTGCCGTCACTCTTTTCACCGCGCAGCCAGACAGTTTCGAGCCGGCACCGGCGAACCTCCAGATTGCGTCCTTAACAGGGTCTCCCGCAGAAGCCCTGAATCAATGGGCAGAGTCCGCCACGGGTAGCAGCCTGGTGTTCCTCGACTGCGGTTACGAAGTGACGGCTGGATGGCTCGAATCACTCATTGAACCCCTGGCAAAAGGGAATTGCGGGGCAACCTTTGCCCAGGTACAGCGCCGGGTCGTGGGAGATCCCGGAATCACAAGCCCGTCGTCCCGGTCACTGGCCCAGCAAGCGCTACGCCGAAGCGACAGCGCAGTCGAAGGGGCTTTTGCCACCCGCCGCTCGACGTTCAAAAGGGTGGGAGGTTTGCCCCTCGCAGAGAAGACCCTGCTGCAAGCAATAGCCACGCTTTGTTCCGCGCTCCAGGCCAACAAACTTGCCGTTTTCACCCAGCCATTCTCGCGTCTCTTTCAGCTCAAACGCGAGGCTGCACCGGCCCGCCCGTTTGCTAACGTCTTAGTTAACGCCGATTTCCCCGAACCCCGACGGGTACTGGTCATCGACCACACAACGCCGGACGCATCGCGTGACGCCGGTTCCTATGCAGCCCTGCAGGAGATGAAGCTGATGCAGGCACTGGGATTCGACATCACCTTCCTGCCCATCGACCTGGCGTATGATGCAACCCTCACCACCGCGTTACAGCGCAATGGCATTGAGGTCCAGTACGCCCCCTGGTGCCAAGGTATTGGCGGATTCCTGCGTGAACGCCTCAACGACTTTGCGGCTGTTTACATTATTCGCTTCGGCGTCGCGGAACTCGTGATTGATGACATCAAACGGTTCGCGCCGGCGCTGCCAATACTGTTCAACAATGCAGACCTGCACTTCTTGCGGGAGCTGCGGGGTGCGATCAGCAACGGCGCCACGCCGGAAGCGCTGGCAGGCGCGCTTGCCACCCGTGAGCGTGAGCTGGCGGTTTGTCGTAAGGTTGATGCTGTCCTGTGCTACAACCAGCTTGAGCACCTGGTAATTGAGTCCCACCTGATGCAGGCGCAGAACTACCAGCTGACCCCCTGGGTGCTGGAAGAAAAGGCGCCAGGTGGTGACTGGAGTGAGCGGGAAGGGCTGCTGTTCCTTGGCAACTTTCACCATACGCCCAACCTGCAGGGGTTGATGTTTCTGGTGCAGGAGGTAATGCCCCTGCTGGCAGCGCAAAGACCGGATATTCACCTGTTTGTGTATGGTTCGAATATGCCGGCGCAGCTATGGGATCTTGCGACCGACAACGTGACAATATGCGGCTTTGCCGAGAACCTGGATACGGTATTTCACCATCACCGGGTTTTTGTTGCGCCGTTACTCTCGGGGGCCGGCATCAAAGGCAAGGTGCTGGAGGCCATGGCCTACGGCCTGCCGGCGGTTGTCACGGATATCGCCGCTGAGGGCACCAGTCTCACCGACCAGGTCAGTGCGCTGATTGCCAACGCTCCGGCAGAGTGGCCTGAGGCCATAAAAGACCTGTATGATAACGCCCCTTTGTGGCGAAGGATTGCGGAGAACCAGCGCGCCATTGCCGCGGAACAGTACTCGTTTGAAAACGGGCTTGAGTGTTTTCGCGGAATATTCGAAAGCGTGGGTATTGTCACCAGGGTGGAAGCCGCGCTAGGAGACGTCGTGGAGGCCGGTAAGGAACTTACCGGCGTGCTACCGCAGATGGAATCGAACAGATAGACGAACCGGAATTGGGAAGGGAACAGGGATGGATTCAGATCAAAGGCTGGAGGTTGTCAGCAATTGGCCCGGAGACCTGCAAATCGTGCTGGATGGGCACCATCTTGCGATTGGTTGTGTCAATGAAGCGGGCAGCAGTCTGCCCACCCTGTTTATGCTGGCACCACCGGCCGGGGCACCAGATAACGCGATGGCGGCTATCGCAGAGTGGCGGGAGCAGACCCGTGCACTCATCGATGCCTGGCAGGCGTTTGAAGGCCCTGCGCTGATGCTGAACCTCACCAGCCTGCGGCAAGCGCCTGAAGCCTGCCTGCTGTTAATCAATGAAAACCTGTTGCTTGAAACACCCGCGGAACAGTTGGAGCTTGACGCGCCAGGAGGTGATGCAGTCTGGGCACTGGTGCTGGACAGCCTGCTGAAAACCGACCTCGAAACACTCCAGGTACAGGAAGAAGCAATGGCATTGTGTACGCCAGTGAGCGGCCAGGAAGGCCTTGAACTGGAGGCAACAGCGGAACTGGCGAAGGCGGCTGTTGAAGCGCTGGGCTCCTCAAAGGGCTCTGCGACGGCGCAGACAACCAAGCTGGATGAACTGGCGAGCGAAAATGAACTGCTGCTGCTTCAGCTACACCAGGTACAGGAAGAACTTGAAAAACATTATCTCGCAGCCCAGGACCAGGAGAAGGAAGCGCAGGTACAGGCGCAGCGAGCCGAAACCGCTGCGGCAACCATTGCCGCCAGGGACAAGGAGCTTTCAACCCTTAAAGCGGCTTTGGCGGCCAAAGAGTCAGAGTCCAAAGGCCTTGGCGAAAAGCTGCGCGCAAGCGAACAGCAGTTAAAGGCACTGGCCGAGCAGCACCAGAAGGCCCTGGCGGCGGCATCCACAGCGGCAGAAGCAGACAAGGCACGCGCCCTGGCAGGTGCCAACGCGGCGCAGCAGCAGGCCATGGAACAGTTGAAAGCGGCCCATACCGCGGCCATGGCTGAGCTAAGAACCAGCAGCAACAACGAGAAGCAGAACCTTGCCGCGTCACTGGACGCAGTGAAAAAACAGCACACGACGATCAACGCAGAGAACGAGGAGTTGCGACAGGACAATGAACTGCTGCTCCTGCAATTGCACCAGGTACAGGAAGAGCTTGAACGCTATTACCTGCAGTTCAGCGAAATGCAGACCTATGCAGAGCTAGATTCGCCCGCTGAACAGGTGAAGTCAATCAAGCCGCTGCGCATGGGCGAAGTGCGTGACTTCATGAAACACCTGTTTGATCGTGCCTACTACTTTCAGCAGGCGGGGGAAATGCGCTTCCCTCAATTGCACTATCGGCTTTCTGGCTGGAAAGCCGGTTATGAGCCCCATCCGCTGTTTGATACCGACTTTTACCTCTCCCAGGTTGGTCTGACCCTGGACACGGTTGATATGCCGCCGCTGCTGCATTACCTGCGAATTGGCGTGCGACTGAACGTAAGCCCGCACCCTGAGTTTGATACCCGCTGGTACAAATCCCAGTATCCGGATGTTGCCAGCAGCCCGATTCCCATGCTGATTCATTTCAGTGCGCATGGCTGGCATGAGGGACGCCGGCCCAATCGCGATTTTGATTGCGCCTGGTACCTGAGAGAGTATCCCGATGTCGCGGAACTCGGGATGAACCCACTGGCGCATTACGTGTTACATGGCAAAGCAGAAGGCCGTAGAAGAAACGCGTCTGAAGCCTAGGAGCAGACCCTTTGACCGCGCTTGCTGTTATTGACCCCGCTCTTGGCTTTTCCCGGGGGCACCACCTGGGTGCGCTTGAGCACCTGTCCGGCGTCGTTGAAAACCTGGTGATTGCGGGTGGCACCGCCCGGGATCCTTCACTGTGCGATCTGCTGTCGCGCAGTGGTATTGCTTTGCAGCCGATTTTTACCCAGCCATTCTACCAGTCCCTTGACCATGCACCGGTGGCGAGGGTTAGCAGCTATGTGCGACAACTGGCAAAAGAGTACATCCAGTGTTTTCGATCCATTGATGCAGATTGTTATCTTTACCACACGCTTTCCTGGGAACACGCTGAGGCCCTGGCACTGGCGATTGAATATTGCCAGCACCAGGAGGGCAAACGCCCGGCCGGAAAACACCTTGTGTTCACCATGTTCAACCCGGGGCTCAATCATCGTGGTGCCATTGTTGATCCGATGGCGTTTTGTCGTTTCAAGCTGGGTTTCGGAGAACTTAGCCAGTCAGCACGCCTGAGCCTGTTTGCGCCATCAGAGGAATATGCGATCAAATACCAGCAATTGCTGGGATTGCGGACACCTTTGCCCATACACCCGGTGTTTTTCGACAGCCTGGCGGACTCGCCTCCGCTGCTGGGTAAAGAGGGCGCTGCACCCATGGAGATTCTTTACCTGGGTGACGCCAAGACGGAAAAAGGTTTCAGGCGGCTACCCGACCTTGTCCGATCACGGTTGCTTGAAGCACCGGATTACCACTTTGTTGTTCAGTATTCGTCGAACGGTGAGGAAGCGCTGCTGCCGTTTGAGGCGGAACTGGCGGCGATGGCTGAACTTGAGCCGCGCCTGACCGTTTATCGCGGTTTTGTACCGCATGACACCCTGGACACCCTGCTCGCAACAGCCGAGAGGGTGACGCTGGATTACGATCCACAGTATTATGCCGACAAGTCCTCGGGCGTATTGTGGCTGGCCATGGCGCGAAACATTCGCGTGTCTACCCCACCAGGGACCTGGTTGCGGCGCGAGGCCTCGCGGCTTTCGGTTTTCGCAGAAGGCGGGGAGTGGAACAAGCCGCGCGACTTCGAGCAGATTAACCAGTACCGCAAAAAGGTATTTTGTCCGTTTGACGAATGGCTCAGCAAGATAATGGCAGGAGAAGAGTAGTGGCCAGGTCAGTGTTTGTTTACGTCGGTGCCGGCAGCGGCGACAACCTTGATAAAACTGTGCTTGCGCAGTTTGACGAGGTGCTGTTGCTGGAACCCCACCCGCTACTGGCCTTCTCACTGGTCAAGGCAACCCAGGGCCTCCCCAATGTGAAAGTGCTGGAGCAGGCGCTGGTCACGGAAGTTGACCCGGCCCGGTTATTCGCATTGACCAGTCCTGGTTTCTGTTCCAGCCTGTACAGACCCACGGGCCTGCTTGACCGCTTCCCAGGGCTCAGGCAGGTCAAGCAGAAGCCCGTTGAACAGGTCAACTGGGCGCAACTGGCAGGGCAACTGGGGGACTGTGACCTGACGGTGCGCCTGGATTGCGCCGGCAATGAACTGGGACTGATTGAAGGACTGCTGGAAAGCCTGGGCAAAGAGACCAGGGTGGTACAGCTTGATGTGGTTCTTTCATCCGGCTCGCCTGATTTTGAAAACTCCGCCAGTGTGGCGGATATCAGTGATCTCCTGAAACGGCATTACTTTGAGCTGCAACAAGTACCGCAGGCAAGAGATCGCGTGTTGCTTGCGGCGACCTACTCTTCTGCACTCCAGAGGGAGGCCGAGCAGGCTGCCCGGTATGCAGCACTGGAAGGTGAACTGGCCCGTGCCAAGGCGCAGGCGCTGTCGCTTTCAACAGAACTGCTCACCGCCAATGAAAAGCTCAAGACCCAGGAAACAGAAACCGAACAGCAGATTGCTGAACTGAAACGATCTCTGGGTGAGGCGCAGTCAAAGGCAGCCGAAGCCTCGCAACAAATCGAAAATGTAAAGACTGAGCTGGCTGCATCATCACAAACAGCAGAGAAACGACAGACGGCGCTGAGTGATGTGTCCGGAAAGTTGGAAGCAGCTAGTAGCGAGCTTGAACAAAAGCAGGCGGAGCTTGCCGAGCAAACCAAACAGCGTGAAACGCTGAAGTCCCAGCTTGACGCAAAGCAGAATGAACTGGCGGAGCAGGCGAAGCAGCGCGAAGGCCTGAAGTCACAGTTGGATGCAAAGCAGAACGAACTGGCGGAGCAGGTGAAGCAGCGCGAGGTGCTGAAGTCACAGCTTGATGCAAAACAGAACGAACTGGCTGAGCAGGTGAAGCAGCGCGAAGCCCTGAAGTCCCAGCTTGACGCAAAGCAGAATGAACTGGCCGAGCAGGTGAAGCAGCGCGAGGCGCTGAAGGCGCAGTTAGATGCAATGCAGAACGAACTGGCCGAGCAGCTAGAGCAGCGTGAGACCCTGAAGTCGCAGCTGGATGCAAAGCAGAACGAACTTGCGGAGCAGACAAAGCAGCGTGAAACGCTGAAGTCACAGCTTGATTCAAAGCAGAACGAACTGGCCGAGCAGGTAAAGCAGCGCGAAACCCTGAAGTCCGAGCTGGATGCAAAGCAGAACGAACTGGCCGAGCAGGTTGAACAGCGCGAAGCGCTGAAGTCACAGCTTGATGCAAAACAGAACGAACTGGCGGAGCAGGCGAAGCAGCGTGAGGCGCTGAAGTCACAGCTTGATGCAAAGCAGAATGAACTGGCCGAGCAGGTGAAGCAGCGCGAAGCCCTGAAGTCCCAGCTTGACGCAAAGCAGAATGAACTGGCCGAGCAGGCAAAACACCACGAGGCGCTGAAGTCGCAGTTTGACGCAAAACAGAACGAACTGGCGGAGCAGGCAAAACAGCGCGAGGCGCTGAAGTCGCAGCTTGACGCAAAACAGAACGAACTGGCGGAGCAGGCAAAACAGCGTGAGGCCCTGAAGTCACAGTTTGATGCAAAGCAGAATGAACTGTCGGAGCAGGTGAAGCAGCGTGAGGTCCTGAAGTCACAGTTTGATGCAAAGCAGAACGAACTGGCCGAGCAAGTGAAGCAGCGCGAAGCCCTGAAGTCACAGTTTGATGCAAAGCAGAACGAACTGGCTGAGCAGGTGAAGCAGCGCGAAACCTTTAAGTCCCAGCTTGACGCAAAGCAGAATGAACTGGTTGAGCAAGTGAAGCAGCGCGAAGCGCTGAAGTCGCAGCTCGACGCAAAGCAAAACGAATTGGCGGAGCAGACCACGCAGAGAGAGGCCATACAACATCAACTGGGTGCGAAACAGAACGAACTTGCGGAACAGGTCAAGCAGCGTGAAGCACTGAAATCGCAGTTGGATGCCAGGGAGAAAGAGGCCGCGGAGCAATCTGAACAAAAAGAAGCACTAAGAAACCAGTTGAATGCGAAGCAAAACGAACTGGCGGAACAGGTGAAACAGCGCGAAGCGCTGAAGAGTCAGTTGGACGCGAAACAAAATGAACTGGTTGAGCGGACCAAACAGTATGAGGCCCTAAAATCACAGCTGGATGTGAAACAGAACGAACTTACTGAACAGGTCAAACAGCGTGACGGATTGAAAGCACAGTTGGACACAAGGCAACACGAGCTGGCGGAACAGATCAAACAACGTGAAGCCATCAAATCCCAGTTGGACGCCAGGCAGAAAGAACTGGCCGAGCGCCAGCAGCAACTTGAAGCATCGAAGTCGCAGCTTGATTCGGTAACCAAAGAGAAAGCGGATGCTGTCAACCGTCGTGAGGCCGTGGAGGGTGAACTGGCCAAGGTGCGTGGTGACCTGGAATCCAGAAGCGCTCAGGTGGCCAAGCTAGAAGCAGATCTGAAAATAGAAAAGGACAATGTCAACCGTACACAGCAGGCATTGGAAAAGCTCAATCGCGAGAACAAGGAACTGGATTACCGGCAGTCCTTGCTGGACCAGGAGATCGTTCGCGCTGAGGCCCAACTGGAACTGATCAAAGACGTGGTGTTACGTGAAAAAGCGTTCTGACGAAAGCAGGGGCACCAAGGATAATTCGGACGAAACCGACGCTGGCGTTGCGCCTGGTGGAGGCGGGCTTGTCCAATACGATGACCAGGACGCCAGCCAGCTTGAACGGACGCGTCTCATGTGGAAAACGGGTGACTGGGATTCACTCCTGACGGTTGATCCGCAGAAGTACCGGGATCACACTGATCGGCACCTTTTTGCCCTGTTTCGTGCGGCTGCGCATTTTCAACTGGGTGACACACTAAGCGCTGAGAAGTTTGTCCGGCTTGCCAGGAACTGGGGGGCGGACAATCGACTGGTGGCGAGGCTGCTGATCTCGGGTGCGCACAATACGATGGGCAGATTGTTTCTGCTGGCGGGCGACCAAAAGAAGCCGGTTGAGCATTTTCGTGCCGCCCTTGAGGTTGAAAAAAACGATCAGCGGGAAGTGCTGAAAGACGTCAGGACCATGCGTGAGATGGGCCGGCTTGGCATGATTTCACAAGCCAAGGCGCTGCTTGAAGCCGACTATAACAAACAGGACATAAACGGACGCTTTGATTCCAGCAGGCGACTACGGCATGACTACAAGGCACTGAAAGAGTATGTGCTTTATTCGGAGAGTGAGCGAGAACGAATCGGCGCGGCCACTGGCCACGGCAATGAAAAGCACCTGGACCTTAAGAGTGGTGCCAATGTCGATATTGTGATTGCGGGGATGCGCCACTCGGGTTCTACCGCACTATTCAATATCCTGCGGCTTGCCCTTGAGCAAAGCGCCATAGCGTTCGAGTCAGGGTACTCCGAAAGAGAGTGGGTCCTTGGACCGAGGACACGGCCAGTCCGGCTGATCAAGACCCATGAGCTTCGCGATGACCTGTTGCCGACCGAAACACTGATCATCACTTCAGTCAGGGATTTGCGGGACGCGGTCGCGTCCGGCGTTAGGCGAAAGTTTGATATGTGCGAAAAACTGGGTGGCGCGGTTGCCTACGCCAAGTACAACAGGTCGCTGGACGAACTGTGGGCCGATCGAAGTGATTACGTGTTCCGGTATGAAGAATTCATGCGTGACCCCTATCACGCGATCAGGCAGTTGCTGGACTTTGTTGGGCTGGAGGACGTTGATATCAGCCGGGTGCAGGAACAAGTGCTGCATCTGCCAACGGACAACTACAATACAACCTTGCTGTCCAACACGCATATCACTGACCCCGAGCGGACTCTCAATTACACCGATACGTTAACCGAAAATGAGATTCGCCAGATTACGTCGCAGAACCTGACCTGGCTGCTCAAATACGACTACCTCTGAGATGTTTTCACGCGGGTTGCAGAACATTCGCCTGGAGAGGCTGATCCACAATCGCCACAGGGGCGAAACGGTTGTGCTGGTGGCAAATGGTCCGTCGCTCAACAGAACCGACTTCGACCTGGTACGAAACAGGACAACGTTCGGGCTTAACAAAATTTTCCTGGGTTTCAGGCAGTTCAGGTTCTACCCAAACTACTATGTGGCAGTAAACGAAAAGGTGCTGCGGCAATCGGTTGATCAGGTCAGGCAGTTGAATTGTGTCAAGTTTCTAAGTAATCGCGCACCGGATCTGTTCTCCAATAACGCACTGACCTACATTATCGACACCACGAGCCCAAAACACCGCTTTGCAGAAACGCCGCTGGAGGGGTTAGACGAGGGCTGGACCGTCACTTACGTTGCCCTGCAACTTGCCTTTTACATGGGCTTCTCCCGCGTGGTGATTGTAGGGCTGGATCATCGCTTTGAATATGAAGGGGCGCCCAATGAGAGTCGATTACTGCAAGGCGCTGATCCCAACCACTTCTCCCCAGACTACTTTGCTCACCAGGAATGGGATAACCCCGATCTGGCCAATTCCGAGGCGTCGTTCAGGTTTGCCCGTGAGCATTTTGAGGCAGCGGGCAGGCAAATAATCGATGCGACGGAAGGGGGTGCCTGCGAGGTGTTCGAAAAACGACCATTATCACGCTGTTTTGACTGACCGGTCGTCGACGGATTGGTATGGGTGGTTTCTTTAGCAGTTCTATCCAGCCGGCGCATGCAATAGAATTGGCCCCTGTCCCATCGAGTTAAGTAACCAATGCTCGCCAGTATTGTCATCCGCACCTACAACGAGGAAACCTATCTGGGTGAATTGCTGGAGGCAATTGCCCGCCAGGCGGGCGAAGTGGTCCAGCATGAGGTGGTGATTGTTGATTCAGGTTCCACAGATGACACACTGCTGATCGCCGAGAAGTACGGATGCCGGATAACACACATTCACCAGGAGGACTTTACCTTTGGCCGATCCCTGAATCAGGGATGCGACTTCGCGCGTGGCGACATACTGGTGTTTATCAGTGGGCACTGCATACCAGCGAGCGATTCGTGGCTGGACGCGCTCTGCAGGCCGCTGGTGGATGGCGTTGTAGCCTACAGCTACGGCAAGCAACAGGGTAAAGACACAACAAAGTATTCGGAAGAGTTGCTGTTCCAGAAGTTCTACCCGGTTTACTCCAAACTGCCGCAGGAAGGCTTTTTCTGTAACAACGCCAACGCGGCGATTCTGCGGTCTGCCTGGCAGAAATTCAGGTTTAACGAGGAGTTGACCGGACTCGAAGACATGCACCTGGCCAAACTGCTGGTCGAAACGGATCACAAGATTGGCTATGTTGCGGACGCGCCGGTTTGGCATATCCACGACGAGTCCTGGCAGCGCGTACGGATACGCTACGAAAGGGAAGCTTATGCCCTGCAGCGAATTATGCCTGAAGTACATTTTTCACTGCCGGACTTTTTTCGCTACTTTTTCTCGGGCGTACTGGCGGATACCGCGGTAGCCCTCAATGAGAAAGTGTTACACAACAAGCTCATGGAGATCATCCTGTTTCGCTTTAACCACTACTGGGGCACATACCAGGGTAGCCGCGAAATGAAGCGCCTGAAAGCGGAGCGCAAACACAACTATTTTTATCCCAAAGACCTGGAGAAACACGTTTACCATGGCCAAAAAGATCATCGCGCTGCTCCCCATGAAAGCAAACAGCGAACGAGTGAAGGGTAAGAACTTTCGCGAGCTTGCAGGTAAACCTTTATTCAGATGGATTCTTGACAGCCTGCTTGAGGTTTCCGAGATTGACGCGGTTGTGATTAACACAGACGCAAGAGAGATATTGAAAGCCAATGGCCTTACGGAGAGTGATCGGGTCAAGATCAGGGACAGACGGGCCGATCTTTGTGGCGACATGGTCAGTATGAATCGAATTCTCGAGGACGATATCAACCACGTTGATGCCGACCTGTATATTATGACTCACACCACGAACCCGTTGATTACTTCAGACACCATTCGCAGGGGGTTGGCGCAACTCGAGGCTGCGCCAGACAAGGACTCCCTGTTTACCGTTAACAAGATCCAGACGCGCTTTTACCGGGAGGACACTTTGCCAGTAAATCACGACCCTGACAACCTGATCAGGACGCAGGATCTGGAACCCTGGTTTGAGGAAAATTCCTGCCTTTATTACTTTACCCGCGAGTCGTTTGCGCAGACCCAGGCGAGAATTGGCAAACATCCAATGATGATGGTCACACCCCCGCTCGAATCCCTCGACATTGACGAGCCCCATGACTGGGAAATGGTCTCTGCATTGCTGACAACAAGGATGAGCAATCAATGAATCGTGTACTGGTTACCTGCCCTCCAATGCTGGGCATGATTGATGAATTCTATGCGCCGGCGCGTACCCTGGGTCTTGAGCTGGTTGCAGCAAAAACGACCCATATCCTGTCGGAAGACGAACTGATCGCCATGCTCCCCGACTATGATGGCTGGATAATCGGCGATGACCCCGCGAGCCGGCGGGTGTTTAAAGCCGGTGTGGCGGGCAAACTGAAAGCGGCCGTCAAATGGGGCATAGGTGTCGACAATGTGGATTTTGACGCCTGCAAGGACCTCAAACTGCCAATTACCAACACGCCAAATATGTTTGGCGGCGAGGTGGCTGATCTGGCGATTGGCTACATGATTGCCCTGGCGCGACATACGTATGAGATCGATCGCGGTGTTCGCGCGGGGGGCTGGCCCAAACCGCCCGGGATGAGCATCAGCGGCAAGACAATTGGCGTGGTAGGTTTCGGAGACATTGGTTCTTCCGTGGTCAAGCGGCTTAGCGGATTTGATGTACAGGCTTATGTCTATGATCCTGGTGTGGAAGGGAACCGGGGGTTCGATTTTGTCCAGCGGAAGTCGTTTCCCGAGGGGCTGGAAGATGTTGATTTCCTGATCTTCACCTGCGCCCTGAACCGGCACAATCACCACATGCTGGATGATGGCGCACTGGCCATGATGAAGGCAGGGGCGTCCATCGTAAATGTTTCGAGAGGACCGTTGATTGATGAGCAGGCGTTGATCAAGCACCTCGAGTCTGGCCGCTTGGGTCCCGCGGCACTGGATGTATTTGAAGTGGAACCGCTACCAGAAGTTTCCCCATTACACGCCATCCCGCGTTGCATTTTTGGGTCTCACAATGGTTCCAACACCCGTGAAGGTGTCAGGCGGGCAACCCGGTCAGCAATTGAAAAGCTTGCGGGCTTTCTGAATGGCCAGTGAGTCAAAATGGGCATTGGTCACCGGGGCGAGCGGTGGCATCGGCCAGGCGATTGTTGATGAGTTTATAGCGGCCAGCTACGAGGTGGTTGCAGTTGACAAGTTGCCAAGCCGGATCGCTGAGCACACCAGTGTCCGCCGTTTTGAATTTGACCTTGAACGGTTTGTGCTGGATGAGCCCTATGCGGACGCATTCATTAAGGATGTTGAACACCTGACAGGGGGTGTGGGCATTTCCGCGCTAATTAATAATGCCGCGGTGCAGATTCTTGGGCATTGCTCGGAGGTGTCCAGGGCAGAGTGGCACGAGAGCTTCAACGTAAACCTGGGCGCGCCGTTTTTTCTGGTGCAGGGTTTTCTCTCCCAGTTGGAGCGCAACCGGGGTAGCGTGGTAAACATCAGTAGTATTCACGCAACACAGACAAAACAGCGTTTTGTTACCTATGCCACAACCAAAGGAGCACTAAGCTCATTGACCAGGAACCTCGCGGTTGACCTGCGTGACAAGATCAGAATCAACGCGATAGAGCCTGCCGCGGTGGGCACTGAGATGTTGAAGGCGGGCTTTAGTGGCAAAGAACACAAGCTGGCAGAACTGGAGAAATATCACCCCATTGCAAGGTTGGCAGAACCCAGGGAAGTGGCAGAACTTGCCCTTTACCTGTGCTCAGACAAATCACGGTTTGTTCATGGCGCCTGCATCAGTGCCAGCGGGGGTATCCAGGGGAGCCTCAGTGACCCGGATTAGCGATCTCTTGTGCATCAACCCGGGTGATCAAGATGCCCAGGCCTAGCTTTATTGGGCTTGGTGCTGCAAAAGCAGGCACAACCAAGGTTGCACAACTGTTATCCCAACATCCACAAATTTTCATGTCGAGCCCCAAAGAACTCCACTTTTTTGACGGAGATGCGCCTGACAGTCACCTTGCGCCTGACTCGTATTTTTCGCAGTTCGAGGAGGCGCAAGCAGCAGGCGAATTTACACCGAGCTATCTCTTTATGCCGGAAGCCCCAGGCGCAATCGCGAAGCTTCTTGGAACTGAAATCAAATTTATTGTTGCCCTGCGGAACCCGGTTGACCGTGCCTATTCACACTATTGCCATGCGGTAAACAATTGGTCTGAACCAAAATGGCAGGAGCGAAACTATCCGGCGGAGAATGCGGGTTTTGAAGATGCGCTCATCGAAGAACCCATGCGCCTGCAAGCTGGCAGGTTCCACATAAGGCACCAGAGCTACTTCTCTAAAGGACTCTATGCGTTGCAGTTGAGACGTTTTTTTGCGTTTTTCCCGCAAGAGAATTTTTTTATCTACCTGTTTGAAGACTTCGTGGCCGACCCACATGGTGTGCTGGCCTCGCTTTGTCGATTTCTGGGGGTTGATGAAAACTTTGAGTTTGCTGATGTCCGGGAGCGGGTAAACGCGCAGACGCAAGGGGAAATACCGCTGGACCTGAGAAGCAAGCTGACGGGTGCCTATCGGGAAGCGAACAACGAACTTGCGGAGATGATTGGTCGGGACCTCTCATTATGGAATGGATAAACCTCACGCCTTTGCGCTGTTGCTGTTGGTATGAAACAGCCTGGTAAACCCAACATTGTTGTTATCGTCGCGGATGACCTGGGATACGGTGACATCGGCTGCTTTGGCAATACGGTGATACGGACGCCCAACATCGACAGGCTGGCGGCAGGTGGCGTTACGTTTACCCAGCATTACACCGCGTCGCCCATTTGTGCACCGGCAAGGGCATCATTGCTAACAGGCAGATACAACCACGTGACTGGCGCGCTGTCAGTGGAGTCGAATCGTGGTATTGATCGAATATCCATGCGCTTGCCATTGATTGGTGACCTTTTTGGTGCCGCGGGCTATGCCACCGGAATGTTCGGAAAGTGGCACAACGGTTTGTTTGATCGACAGCACCATCCGAATGCGCGTGGATTCAGCGAGTTCGGCGGGTTTCTTAACGGCGCAATGGGTTATTTTGACTGGTTTCTTGATTACAACGGCGTATCGAAAAAGTCCGATGGTCGCTACCTGACAGATGTGTTCACCAGTGAAGCGGTCGACTTCATCGCACGCCACAAGGCAGATCCTTTCCTGCTCTATATTGCCTACAGTGCACCACATGCGCCCTTTGAAGCACCGGAGGCGACCATCCAAAGATACCGGGAAGTGGGCGGATTGGATGAGGGGGTTTGTCGAATCTATGCAATGATTGAGCACATGGATCTGGGCGTTGGACGAATCCTGGACCAATTGCTTGAACTGGGTATGTATGAAAATACGATGGTGTTGGTTACCAGCGACAATGGTCCGCTCCTGGGAAGACACAGCGGATACAACCTCGAAAGATACAATGGGCCGTTCAGGGGGGCGAAAACCGAGGTACTTGAAGGGGGTATCAGGGTCCCCGCGATACTGCGCTGGCCGGCCCAATTGGCGGCGGGGAGTGTCTGCGACTCAATGATTCACTTCACGGACTGGTTACCCAGTCTATTGGCCGCGGCTGGTGTACAGGCCCGGCGCTCGACCAGCTTTGATGGTTGTGCATTCTTGTTCGAGCAAGGCCTTGTAGCTCAGTTTGCTGATATACCAAGGTTCTGGCAATTCAACAGGTATGACCCTGTAGCCAGATGTAATGCGGCGATGAGAGACGGGAAATGGAAATTATGTTGGCCGGATATTCCCGAGGCAATGAAAAAGATTCCGGGTGATGTCGACTGGTATGAGCGATTGAAGCGTGAACCGCATTTTTACTTCCAGATAACAGACAACCCTTCTTTTTCGAGAAGTCTGCCGAGTCCAGGTCGGGCGGAATTGTTTGATCTGGAAAAGGACCCTTATGAGAAAACGGACCTCTCGGTTTCGCACCCAGATGTTTGTTCGAAAATGATTCTTGAACTGGACAATTGGTTCTGGGATGTAAACCAGGAGAGGGTTAAGCTAGCAGAAGCTGTCATATACGCTTAGGCTTCGTGGCAAAATTCGTCAGAGAGGTAACTTGTCGGCGGGAATATTTGATTTTTACACGGTGTCTCATTGTGGTATTGAGCTATTCTAGACCAATAAACGCTAATTTCGTGTTCGGAACGGAACCAGAAGATACTGGTCAGCGTGAAGTGTCTGTAAATGCCGCCAAATTTGGATTGAATAGGGTGCCCAATATGGCGGCATCATCCAGAGTTCGATTTGTACCTGCAGACTTCAGGGTATCCATCCTTACACCTATTCGGTGGATATGCTGCAGTGAATCCGTGGGCTTTCCGCCGGTGATGTCGAGTCACTGATACTCAGGCGCCTGATGCGCTCGGACCTTTAGCGTTGCCTTCAATTACGGCTTGAAAAGAACGCATACGTTGAGTGCTAGAATCAAATAGTACGACAAGAGTAGCTTGATAATCTGTTTGAATAGATTCAACCTGCCCGAGAAACCGCAACTGCCTAGCTATGGCGTTGCAGCAACGAAAGGCCGCATATGGTCTTCGGAGGGATCTCAAGATCCAAAAGCTCGGCATAGCAGTTAAGATTATCGACTCGAGAGCGGCAACAAAAGGGCCAATTACCCTGCCGCCGTACTAATGGGCAGGTATGGTCTAGGCATATCGGCACTAGACAAAACCGATGACTACCTAGTCCCATCTTCAACAGGCTGCTAGTGTTCAGTAGAGGTTGGAATTACTATAGGTCATCTGGCCCGGTAGGGGCTTTTTATGGATGAAATGGAGAAGTCGGGCAAATATATGGACACTAAGAGCGTATCGATACTACTGTCTTGTTTTAATGGCAGCGAACTTATCAAACCCTATGTGGACTCGCTTCTACAACATAAAATAGTTGCACATTGCCGTCTTGTTGTCGTTGACTTTCCGTTTTCTCATTCGGACCCTGAGGCTGTTACCAACCAGATTAGGCGCTATCCAGACCTCGTCTATCTTCCGCAGGCAACCAACATAAGTTTGTATGATTCGTGGAACCTGGCGATTGAACATACCAATACCGAATTCGTTTCGAATCTCAACCTTGATGATAGGGTGAGCCATGATTATTTCGAAGTTGGTGTACTTGAGCTTCAGAAGCTTGGTGCGGATGTGTTTTCAACGTACGCGATGATGACTTCTAAGATCGGAGAACTTACTGCGGATTCGCGTGAGCAGAGACACATAGAGCGAATCAAAGAGAATGAGGATGAAATAATCTCATATGGTTTGTCTGATCTTGTTGTAAAAAAAGGTAATCGACTCGTTAAATTTAATGTCCCTCACTGCGCGCCGATCTGGCGTCGGTCGCTACACAATGAGCTAGGATGGTTTGACTCAAAAAGGTATGATTTTTGTGCTGATTTTGAGTTCTGGATGAGAGTTGCGGCGGCTCAAAAAAAAATGATCCTGTCTCCTACCTTCAGGACGATTTTTTTTGCTGGTACCGGAACGGTCTCAGACAGACTCATGCACGAGTCGAGTGAAGCGATATTGCTAAAGTGGGATTCAACCTTTCCTCCAGCAGGCTACCAAGAGACTCATTTGGGCAGGAGACATGACCGGCTTCACCATTGCATGAATTTGAACGCGATATTCGCGCGTTCTTCATACACTTCGCACCTGCGTAGTGATAGTTTCCCATTGATTGAGCAATATAGCCGGATTGCGGCCATGCCTGATGAAGGCCTGTCCTTCCGACGATTAGAGAGATTCAAAGACATCCATAAGGGGCAAAAGGGCTTGCTGCTGTGTAATGGACCGAGTCTCAACGAGGTTCAGTTTGACCGCGTAGCCCATGAACAATTTACTTTCTTCGGGCTAAACAAAATCTACTTGGGATTCGAGAGGCTTGGAATTACTGTTAGCTACATTGCCGCAGTGAATCAAAAGGTAATTGAACAAGCTGCGGATGTCTACAACGATCTAGACATAGTAAAATTTGTCAGCACTCGCAGTGACCCTCGGCTCGTTCCCGAGGGAGAAATGTGCTTCAGGATAAACACAAACCTTCCAAAGAAACACAGTAGATTTAGTGAAGATATTATAGAATACGTTCATGAAGGTTGGACCGTCACCCACGCGGCGCTCCAGATCATGTATTACATGGGTTTTTCAGAAATCTATATTGTTGGAATGGATCACAGATTTTCTCAGCATATTCCTGGAAAGGAAAATGAAGAAGCTAAGATCCAAGGAGAGGACAAGGATCACTTTGATCCAAACTATTTTGGCAACGGCCAGACTTGGGACTTTCCCGACTTGCGAAATAGTGAGATTTCCTATCGAAGTGCACTTGAGGTGTTTCGGCGAGATGGTCGAGAGATTTTCGATTGTACCATCGGGGGTGGTTGCAGAGTTTTTCCCAAACTGGACATTGAAGAGATTTATTCGAAGAACGTGCGAAACCCAGTAGATGATGCAATTGTCAGTGTCTCAATCATCATGCCACTTTATAATGCTGGCGGATATCTGAGAGAGGCGATCATGAGCGTCTTATCCCAGAGATCTTCGCTTGAGCTAGTGATCGTAGACGACGGTAGCACCGATGGTTCCTTTCTTCTAGCCGCTGAGTTGGCAACCTGTGATAACCGTATTCGTATCGTAAGGAACAAATCCAACAAGGGTGTGTCTGGCGCTAGAAATACGGGACTACAATTGGCTAGAGGTGAATTTGTGGCGTTTCTGGATGCTGACGATTCATATGAACCGGGAGCAATTGATGAACGTCTTGGCATGGCTAGGTCTAGACAAGCAATGTTACTACACAGCGGGGTCAGATTTATAAACTCCGCAGGGATTGGGCTAGGGATAGAATTGGTTCATAGGAGTTCGCTCAGCTTTGCAGACATGAATTCCAATAAGGCTCACCTGAACTCTTTACTTATCAAACGATCGCTTATCGAAAACATTCGATTTGACGAATCTTTGGAGAATGGAGAGGACTGGAAGTTTTTGGCACAAATCCTTAGAACAGGTGTCACATCAAACTATGTTGACAATGGCTGGGCAACTTACAGAATTCACGGAGACTCAAGCGTAGTTGGAGACTATGAGAAGCATGAGGTTGGCGTCTCTAAAGTTGTTAACTGGATATTCGACGACATGACGTCAAACCCGGAATATCGTCCTGATCTCAAGGCCAATGGATCGTTAGAAGAGGTGCTGAAGGGCCGAGAATTGAACAAATTCCTTTGGGCTGTTCTGACTGAGAACTTAGTGTTCGCAATTGCCATGCTTAAGGACGAAAAGAAGGGTCGATTTTTGAGAAATGTATCAAAGGCAAGAACACTAGGATCATTGAAGGTTGCGATTGCGAGGCGTTTTTTTTCTGACGCAAAGCAATTAGCATGCGACTCGGAGGCATGTACAAGAATTGGAGCTACCTTGAGTAAGATCAGTGCGCAAGAGAAATGCCCAGGTGTGTATGGTGCTTTTGATGAATTGCTGGACCTCTCAAAAGACGAAACGAAGGTTGCAGGAGATGGGTCCGCCGTTTTGATTGGACCCTTTGAGCGTGACGATCACGCCCACCTTGACGAAACAGACTGTGTTGCGTGGATCTTTCAAGGCGGGGAACCGGGCTTGATGATTGATGTGGGGGCCCACTACGGGACCGCTCTCGCACCTTTTCTAAGGATGGACTGGAAAATTCTGGCATTTGAACCAGATCCTGATAACCGGGCGAAATTACTTTCTTACCTAGAAGCTCATGATGAAAAGGGGGCGGTCTATGTTGATCAACGCTGTGTCGGTGATCACCCGGCTAAAAATGTGCCGTTCTTTGGGTCCGATCAAAGTTCGGGCATCAGCGGTCTATCCCATTTCCATGACAGCCACGAACAGAAACAAACGGTAGACATCACGACCTTGGCGGACTTCCTTGAGAATCGACCAGAAGTTCGGCAAGTCGACTTTTTAAAAGTCGATACGGAAGGGCACGATCTGTTTGTCTTGATGGGATTTCCCTGGGATCGCTTGCGGCCAAAGGTGATAGAGTGTGAGTTTGAAGACAACAAGACTCTGTCGCTTGGCTACTCGTTTCATGAGCTGTGTCAATTCCTAACGGATAAGGGCTATTGTGTTTTTGTAAGCGAATGGCATCCCATTGTCCGATATGGTATCCGGCACGATTGGAAGATGCTCAAACGGTATCCCTGTGCCTTAGACGACAATAATTCTTGGGGAAACATTCTTGCTTTTGACTACGAAGTCGTTCAAGAATCGGTCGAGTCTGCGTTCAGAGCTCTACTCAAAATCAACGCAGGAGGCACTCCGGTTTCAACGTTGAGCAATCAAATCTACCCTGAACCCTCTCGGTTGAACGAAAGTTCATCCCATGTCTACGCGTTATCTGAACCAGTCTACGTCGCTCTAAAAGTAGGCACTTCTGAGCAAACCAAATTTCTGGTACTTGGTGATTTGGCGGCGGATATTGGTTCGGAATTTGTAGCTGCCCTAAAGGTTAGCGTGAACCAACCTTCAAAACTTAAAATCAGCCTGGCTCGCCATGGTACTGAAGCTTATGAAGCCAGGGCCTCCATTCAGACATTGGACAGTAGTCCACTGGAGTGTCGACTAACACACACATTCGCAAGAGCCCACTCTGGCCTTCGCATTCAAATCGAGTTGATTGAGTCTCAAGATGAGAGCGAGGTTGTTGTTGCCATACATAGTCTGGTGGCATTTGAGTCGATCGACAGCTTTGAAAAACGAGGGGGCGAATTGCCTTCTTTCAAAGAGGCCAATGAAGCCCTTAGAGTCTCGAACTTCGCCTTGGCGTATGTACTTTACAACCGGCTTTACAGACGAAACAAATTGGACATCTATTTGGATGGAATAAGGCGCGCAAAATCAAGTTTAGGATTTGAGGCAGCTAACCTGATTTAGCGGTATGGTTTGGAAAAGTGCAGAAACTCTTGCATCGTAACACCAAGTAGAGAATTTGCCATAGGATTACTACGTCTATGTCCGTAAGCATCTCGGCCTTCACAAGAGAGCTGGCTATAGCACTTTGCATGATAGTGGTGCTTTTCCTTTTATCTACCCATCAATACCACGATCTCAACTTTCTGCCGCACTTTACAGCGGACGAAGTGTATCCTCTTCGATCTATGTGGTTTTTTGAGGAGACTGTCGCTCAGAAGGAACACGTAAAGTATCAAGATTCGCGCTTGTCGGGGATACTTCCTGGGTTTGTCTTTTTTCGTCTCCTGCCGTTGGAACTGGCTAATCAGCTCTTGCACTTCTGGTTTTTCCTTCTCTGTTTGTTAGGTGTCTTTCTTCTTGCTCGGCAGTTTAATGAGTTTTCCGTCTCGCTACTTTTGCTCGCTTTCGTTGGTGTTTGGCAGAAATTCTTGTGGTACAACGGCGTCATTTACTCGGCTTCAACAGGATGGGGATACTTGCTGCTGGCGGTTGCTATGGCGGGATATGCCTACCGAACCTTTGATCAGGGACGGAAACGAGACTTCATGCTGGTCACTTCGGGTGTCTTGTCAGGCCTTCTAGTTCACTCACATGCCTCATGGTTGGTATTCGGATTGCCAACGGTTGGTATTGCGTTCATTTACTTTTTTTGCATTAGGTGCATGAAGGAAGCCACCAACAACCATGATCGGATACTGGGGTTCATAAGGGATGGAAGCTTGATTGCGGTAGGCATGCTATCGCAGACTCTATTTTTTTGTTTGTCTTCTTTTTTTTACGGCGGTCCTTTTCTTTTTTTCTACAAGTCACTGCAGATAATAATTGATAGCCCCTACAAAGATGCGGTTTTCTTCAAACAATCGGCTTTCCCGTTTTTTCTTGGCGAGGCATGGTGGCTTTTCGTCCCCGGAGCAGCTTTCTTCGCTTCACTAGGGATCGTCGGTGCGATAGTCGGAGATGTAAGAGCTTACAAAAACCCCATTTGGGGGCTTGCTTTCCTCCTTATACTCTACATTCTGTTCGCAAGTTATCAGTGGATGTACACCTCCGTGAACTATCTATCGAAACCCGATACTTTGGTGTTCCTATTTCCAACTACTCTTATGTTGTTTGTGGGAATGCTCTCTAAGATTCCTTCTAAAGTTCAGAAACTTGGAGTAACGCTAGTTCTAGGGGCTCTGGCAGGGCTGAAATATGAAGTCTTCAATGGCTTTCAACGCCTTGGCGAAGTTGGAGACTTTGCGCAATTCAAGTTCTTAATAGTTCTTCTCCTGTTGATACTAACCTTTGCTGGCATCCGTTATCGCTCGTTGATTCTGACTCTGTGCTCTGTGTTACTTCTTTCTGAAGTGTCTGAGCTTCCGTTTGTTGGTCTCTCTCCTGATTCTAGTCTGGTGTTGGCGGCTATCCTTTTTTTGACTGGGTTTTTCGTTCTGGCTAAAGAGAACGCTGGCCATCGTTGGACTAGCGCTGCTTCGTTTGGCTTTGTCATGGTTTTATCTCTCGATCCACCTTTAGAGGGCGATAGACAGTTGTTTCACCAGCTTCACGACTTAGCCAACTCCGTCGTAAGCTTGTCTGACATTGAACGGCCTGTACTTTGGTATTCCAGATCGAATGGTAAGAACGGTCAACTTCTAAATGGGGTGAGCAATCTGCTTCCAAAGCAGTACAAGCATTATGAACAATTCCCCACTTTTTCTAGTTCTACTATATGGGAAAAGTCCCTAGATGAAATTTCTCCGATTCCTGGTGAGACTCTTTTGATTTCCCGATCAGTTGAGGATGGTTCTTGGTTAGATAATGCGAACGAGTCTCTAGCGAATTTTGGTCTAACTTTGGCAGCTATGACCAGGACAATTCCTTATCAGATCGAATCTAATCAAATGGAACTGATTTCTGTAGAAGTCTTGAGCATTGAGCCGGAATATGGCGTGGTGATCGGATTAGAGGGAAAACAGTTTGGTGAAGCTGTTGAGCCGGTTCGCATTCCTTTGCCGGAAAAGACTAAGCTGCTGAGTCTTTCGAACTTCAAAATATCAGCGTTATTGAAGCCCAATTTGCTTTCCCCGATCCCATTCGCTGGGTTTTCGGATGAATCTCCAGCTATGCCTTTAATGGTTGGACCCTTGATTGTTTTCGCGACAGATCGCGACGAGATTTATAGAGTGATATTGGCAAACATTGAATCAAGACCAGCAGAGCTTTTCGTACGACTCCCAAATGAAGAATGGTCCTTGCTGGAGTTGGACTACGGGAATGGGTCACTTTCATTTCGGAAGAATGGCCGATTGGTAAAGTCTGTGGAGGCCTCACCAGACTTTCCTAGTTCAGTTGTCACGATCGGAGGTGGCTTTCTTGATCGACGTTGGTCTGGAAGGATCGCAATCGTCGAAATGGTAAAATGGTCAGGAGACTCTCGAAATGCATCCGGCGAAGTGGAAGTAATCAAGTGGGAAAGTGAAAGGTGATCTGTCACCGGTCTCCTTTCGAAGGGCCGCAAACGGACTGAAATCTAAATCGAGTCACGTTGTCGAGTGGGGCGCCGTAAACGCTGAGAAGAGATGGTCTCCCGATTTATTGAAGTGGCTGTCTGCCACGGTCTTGCGATCGCAAACATGACCTGCGTCGTAACCGTTCATTCCAGACCGTTATTCCCGGCCTGATTTCCTCCCGTTAATCTGATCGTAAGCGTCCGGTGAACGGTAATCCCCCCGAGATTTGAAGGTGCTCAAAAGTAGGATTTTCCAATATAGTTTGACCAAGGAGGGTAATCCCCCCGAGATTTGAAGGTGCCCAAAAGTAGGATTTTCCAATATAGTTTGAACAAGGAGAACCTACATGAAGAAGTCCCGATTCACAGACAGCCAGATCATGACCATTCTCAAAGAAGCCGAGTCCGGCGTTAGGGTGCCGGATCTTTGTCGCAAGCATGGCATGAGCGACGCCACGTTCTACAAGTGGCGAGCGAAGTTTGGGGGCATGGATACGTCCCTGATGAAGCGCATGAAAGAACTGGAGGAAGAGAACCGCCGGCTCAAGAAGATGTATGCCGAGGAACGCTTGAAGGCCGAGATCGTGCAGGAGGCCCTCACAAAAAAGTGGTAAAGCCATCTCATCGTAAAGAGATGGCGCAACGTGCAGTTGCTGAACGTGGTTTCAGCATTCGTTTGGCTTGCGAGGCGTTTCAGATCAGTGAGACCTGCTATCGATACCAGGCCAGGTCGTCCGGAGACAACGCATTGATTGCCGACTGGTTGCTGCGGCTAACCGAGAACAACCGCACCTGGGGCTTTGGCCTGTGCTACCTGTTTCTACGCAACGTCAAAGGTTTCGAGTACAACCACAAGCGCGTTTACAGGATATACAGGGAGCTTGAACTGAACCTGCGGATCAAGCCGAAGCGCCGTCTCAAACGTGATAAGCCTGATGCGCTCTGTGAACCGAGAAAAATCAACGACACCTGGTCGATTGTAAACCTCCCCCTTTTAGTCTCACATCCAATTAGAGTTTTCCGCTGATTGATACTTGTTCAGGTATTCGATGGGCGTCAGGTCTTCCAGTGAGTCATGAGGTCGTTCCTCGTTGTATTCCGTGATCCATCGCTCGGTGATCTGCCGAACTTCGTTCAGCGTCTTGAACACGTACATGTTCAAAATCTCATCGCGATAGGTGCGGTTGAAGCGTTCGATGTAGGAGTTCTGAGTCGGCTTGCCTGGCTGGATAAACTCTAGATCAATGCCGTGCTCCTCCGCCCAGTCAGCGACCGCAATGGAAGTGAACTCTGGTCCGTTGTCCATGCGGATCTTTTCTGGATAACCGCGCCAGGCGGTAATCCGATCCAACACGCGCAGTATCCTGGGCGCCGGCAGGCTTAGGTCTACTTCAATTGCCAGCGCCTCACGGTTGTGGTCATCAATGACGTTGAAGGTCCGAAATGGCCGACCGGTGTATAAACTGTCGCTCATAAAGTCCATCGACCAGCACTGGTTGATGGCATCCGGTACCGCAAGTGTCACCGGGTCTCTGCTCGGCACTCGTTTCTTGCCGCGGCGCCGCTTGTGCAGATTCAAAAGGCGATAGACCCTGTGAACGCGTTTATGGTTGAACATGTAACTCCTGCGCCGCATGATCTTGAACAGCTTGCCAAAGCCATGTGCTGGAAACTCTTCGATCACTTCCTGCAGCGCCGCGATCACTGCATCATCTCTATTCGCATCCGGGCGATAACGATAGACAGAACAACTGATGCCAACGATACGACAGGCTCGGCGGATACTAACCTCGTGCTCGGCACGGACGTAGTTCACCAGGTCTCGTCGAATCGCTGGCTTTACAGCTTTTTTTCGATCACGTCCTTCAAGATTTTATGATCAAGACTGAGTTCGGCATACATCTGTTTCAAGCGTCGATTCTCGTCCTCCAGGGCCTTCAGACGTTTCACGTCCGACGCCTCCATACCACCGTACTTGCTCTTCCAGTTGTAGTAGGTCGCGTCTGAGATGCCGTATTCACGACATACTTCCTTGACCTGTCTACCGGCCTCAACTTCCTTCAGCACCTTGATGATCTGTGACTCGGTGTATCGGGATTTTTTCATTGTCGTTCTCCTTGCTCGCAGTTTACGCGGGAGAACTCCAGTTCGGAATGGGACTATTTTAGGGGAGGCTTACAATGGCTGCAGGTGACATCAAGATCGCGTAACAGATCCAGATAGCCGTGGGCGATCATCGGTGAACCACGATCCTGGTGGATCGTGAGTTGTCCCCTGGTGATGCCGTAGCGTGCTGTAGCCTCATCCATCAGTTGCCTGGACAGGGCGCTGTTCTCCTTCACCGAGACCATCCAGGCCACGACAAACCGGCTGAACAGATCGAGTACAACGTACAGCGACAGATAGATGCCTCGGCGCACGAGCGGCAGTTTTGTGATGTCCCAAGACCAGACTTTGTTAGGGGCAGTCGCTAACAAACGCGGGATGGCATGATGCTGCGCGGGCCTTTGATTACGCCGGTCGCCGGACTCTTGCACACTTCTGAGAAGGCGATGCATCGTGCTCACGGAACACAGGTAGCGCTCTTGCTCCAGCAGGCTTTGATACACCTCGGCAGGCGGTTGGTCGCAGTATGCCTCGCTGTGCAGCGTATCAATGACCGTAGTGCGTTCCTGTGGGCTCAAAGCCCGTGGTTGTACTGCATGCTGGCGCGAGCGTTTGGGCGGTTCATCATTGGCGGCACGACGCTGACGCGCGTACACCGTACTGCGATTCAGGGCCAGTACCTGGCAGGCTCGTGTCATTGATAGCGTATCCGGCCGTTCTGCTATGGCAGTGCTCACAGCTCGCTCCCATTGCGTAAACGATCGAGCATCGCCAAGGCTTTTTTTTGGAGATCCAGGCAGTCGTTGGCGATATCAAGCTTGCGACTCAACCGACTGTTCTCTTTCTCCAGTTGCTCGATACGGCGCTGATCCGGTGTCTTAGACGGCAGCGGGCCAGGTGCGCTTTTACTCAATCCTGCAACGCCTTTCTCGGCATACTCCCGGCGCCAGTCAGACAACTGATTGCTATAGAGATTCTCCCGGCGCAGTAACGCACCGAGCTCACCATACTTGCATGCATCTGCTTCAGCGATAATGCGTAACTTGTACTCCGGCGTGAACTGGCGACGGGTACGTTTTTCCAGTGCGGGTTCCGGTGTAACCTGTGTACTGTTGGTCGGTTTTGGCATTTCATTACATCCTGGGTTGTCACCCTGAGTTCTATGTTATCCCAAACACGGAGTGTCTGGACTCAGGTTGACACACAGGGACACAAGATTGCGATCCAGTACATTCAACCGGGTAAACCGCAGCAGAACGCATACGTTGAACGCTACAATCGCACGGTACGACATGAGTGGCTGGACCAGCATCTGTTCGATTCGATTGACCATGCCAGAGAAACCGCAACCGCCTGGCTCTGGCGTTATAACAACGAAAGGCCGAACATGGCTTTGGGAGGGATCACGCCGATTCAGAAACTCAACGTTGCAGCTTAGATTTTCTACTTGAGAGCTCCATCAAAAATGGGGGGATTACCCGGGTCAAAATTAGTGGCCGAAAGGGGATCAATTTAAATGGCCGTTAACACGCAGGCGGCAGAAGGCAAGATCTACCTGACCCCGGCACAGCTATCAATGCTGCTAGAAGGTATTGACTGGCGCCGGCCATTACGAACAAAAAGTCCGCAAAAAGCCGGCTAAACCAGCGCCCACTGGTTTATAATGAGCGGCATGTCCGGTGCCGCTCACAAACTCCCTAACGATCCCTGCATATTCCGGCGAACGTGAACACTTAATCCGGTCATCGTGAACACCCGGTCTTCCTGTGTGTTAATCTGAGTCCAGACACTCCGTGTTTGGGATAACATAGAACTCAGGGTGACAACCCAGGATGTAATGAAATGCCAAAACCGACCAACAGTACACAGGTTACACCGGAACCCGCACTGGAAAAACGTACCCGTCGCCAGTTCACGCCGGAGTACAAGTTACGCATTATCGCTGAAGCAGATGCATGCAAGTATGGTGAGCTCGGTGCGTTACTGCGCCGGGAGAATCTCTATAGCAATCAGTTGTCTGACTGGCGCCGGGAGTATGCCGAGAAAGGCGTGAAGACACCGGATCAGCGCCGTATCGAGCAACTGGAGAAAGAGAACAGTCGGTTGAGTCGCAAGCTTGATATCGCCAACGACTGCCTGGATCTCCAAAAAAAAGCCTTGGCGATGCTCGATCGTTTACGCAATGGGAGCGAGCTGTGGGCACTGCCATAGCAGAACGGCCGGATACGCTATCAATGACACGAGCCTGCCAGGTGCTTGCCCTGAATCGCAGTACGGTGTACGCGCGTCAGCGTCGTGCCGCCAATGATGAACCGCCTAAACGCTCGCGCCAGCATGCAGTGCAACCACGGGCTTTGAGCCCACAGGAACGCACTACCATCATTGATACGCTGCACAGCGAGGCATACTGCGACCAACCGCCTGCCGAGGTGTATCAAAGCCTGCTGGAGCAAGAGCGCTACCTGTGTTCCGTGAGCACGATGCATCGCCTTCTCAGAAGTGTGCAAGAGACTGGTGACCGGCGTAATCAAAGACCCGCGCAGCATCATGCCATCCCGCGTTTGTTAGCGACAGCCCCTAACAAAGCCTGGTCTTGGGACATTACAAAACTGCCGCTTGTCCGCGGAGGCATCTATCTGTCGCTGTACGTTGTACTCGATCTGTTCAGCCGGTTTGTCGAGGCCTGGATGGTCTCGGTGAAGGAGAACAGCGCCCTGTCCAGGCAACTGATAGATGATGCTACAGCATGCTACGGCATCACCAGGGGACAACTCACGATCCACCAGGATCGTGGTTCACCGATGATCGCCCACGGCTATCTGGATCTGTTACGCGATCTTGATGTCACCTGCAGCCATAGCCGGCCGCGGGTGAGTAATGACAACGCCTTCAGTGAAAGTCAGTTCAAGACGCAGAAGTACCAACCGGACTACCCCGGTCGATTTGATCATCCCGCCCATGCGCGCAACTGGTGTGAAGATTACTTTGCCTGGTACAACTTCCAGCACCACCACAGTGGCCTGGCCGGGTTCACGCCCGAGCAGGTATTTACCGGGCGCTATCGTGACGTTGCGAAGGACAAGCAACGAGCACTGGATGCGCGTTATGCCCGGAACCCTGAGCGTTTTGTCCAAGGCAGGCCGGTGGTGACGATGCCGCCAACGAGCGTAGCGATCAACCCTGTCGCCCCCGGCGATGCCGGCACCATCATCGACGATCGCGTCAACTTCCCGAAGCTGAATGCAGCGGGCTACGTGAAATAGATGTTATTTTTGAAATGATTGTCCATACGAGGTTGACACGTTCCGGAGTCCGATCGAATAAGCCGAAAAATAGCAATTCGATTTATCGCCTTTCGTATTGTTGGATCTGATGGCAAGCTTCAAGTTGTGTTTTAGTAACGAACTATTCGGTCAAATGGTAAGGTATGGCGTTTCAGGATTGCTTTCGAACGCTCTCCTGTACCTTGGCTTCCTTCTGCTAACTGAGATGGGTGTCCATTATTTGATAGCAATGTCATCGATGTATATGTTCGGGGTGTCTTTATCTTTTTCGCTTAACAAAAAATGGACTTTCAAGCACACTGGAAAGGTAACAAGAACATTCATCTACTTCCTCTTAGCCCATTTATCAACCTATCTGTTCGCTTTGATCGTGTTGTCGGTTAGTGTCGAGGTGCTTGATATGGATTTTCGACTTGTACAATTTGTTTTGGTGTTCGTGTCGGCAATCTATCTATTCTTACTGCAGAAGATTTTGATTTTTCGCAGACGACAAGACTAGTTTGGATTTCAGGACGAAGGTTCGTCAAGGGCGAAAAAACTTGTTTGGTCTAGTGACTCCTCTACGATGTAGAGCGGTCGCTGTTTCACATCTTCGAAAATTCTGGCTATGTATAGCCCCACTATACCAATAACAAATATGGTAAGGCCGAAAATTAACCAGAGGGAAACCATAAGACTGTACCACCCTTCGACTATAGAACCGAATATTAGCCACTTGGCCGCGAGGTAGGTGGAATAGCCGATCGCGGCGATAGAAACAAAAAATCCAGCTTGCACGACCAATCGCAAGGGCTTGTCAGAAAATCCCAATATTACGCTTGATGCTAAGCTAAGAAGCTTTCCGAAGCTGTAGGACGATTTTCCGATTGCTCTTTCTGAATGTAATACGGGTATTGTAGTCCTAGAGTATCCTATCCACCTGATGTTTACCGGAAAAAACCTCACACTCTCTTTCAGTGCAATCACCTGATCAATTGCTTGTCGGCTATAGATTCCGAAGTTGGCAACCCCAGGATTTTGTTCAGTTTCTGTCAGGTAGGATAGCAGTCGATAAAAGAGCTTGGAGAACTGTTGTTTGAGGAAACCGTCTTTCCGTTCATAGCGTTCGGCCTGAACAACCTGGTAGCCCTCGTGGGTAGCTGCTAACAATTTTGTTATTTCCTCTGGCCTGTCTTGTAAATCGCAATCCATAACAACCACCCAGTCTCCGCAAGATAACTCCAGCCCGCACAAAATCGCGTAATGTTGGCCAAAATTCCTGCTGAGCTTCGCAGCGACAATCTCAGGATGTTCTGCGACCAGCTTCTTGATGACATTCCACGAGCCCTTTGGACAACAATCGTCTACCAGAACTATTTCAAACTCGATCCCAATGTTGGTGACCGTATCAATCAGCCTGTCGCACAATTCATTCAATGCCTCTGGACAGCCGTAAACGGGAACGACTATCGAAAGCTTGTCGCTGCTCATCATGAAAACCTCGATCTAAATTTACTCAGTTCTATCTGAGCATTTTCACCGTCGGTCATTTTCGTGATTTTTATCAGGCCCGTTCCACAAACCACTGTTGGTCCTACGTCGTCCAAAAAAATCACTTTTCCGGGTGTGCGATTTTCGATTGTTACATCACCTACAACTAAA
This sequence comes from Pseudomonadota bacterium, assembly GCA_047947185.1. Lineage (GTDB taxonomy): Bacteria > Pseudomonadota > Gammaproteobacteria > Pseudomonadales > Azotimanducaceae > JANQJA01. Next base: position 1,453,402 of record CP170502.1, on the reverse strand, counting down.
CCCTCCTGAACGGTGATGTGCTTTCCATTAAGTTTTGACTTGGCGCCGCTGTAAGGGTAGCCAACGCAATTGATGAAGTTTTCAATATAGCTGGCATCCCAGTTCCAATCGATAAAATAGTCTACTTCGTCCCGCCAGAGGCTATATGTCGCACTAGCCTCTATCTGTACCCGCCCCTCTGGTAGCGCACCTGCAGAATATAGCTCAATCACTTCATCAGCCAAGTCGGCGTAACAATGTGAGATTCTATGGATTTCCTTTTGAATGGTGGTTGGATAAGTGACCTGGAGCGATTGTTGGGCAATTATTGGACCACGATCGTATTGTTCGGTCGCGTACAATGCGGTCACGCCAATTTCCCTTTCAAAGTTCAGCAACGCGTTAACGAGCGGAGCGAATCCACGATATCGGGGCAGCAGTGAATCATGAAATACGACGAGTTCGGCTGTGGGAATGCCTCTAATGAGCCAGCGCCAACCGATTGCAATGTGGAGATGGGGAGAGTGCTTATCAACTCGGAACGACTCATATTCTCTGCGATAGCAAAATTCCAATCCCTTGGATCGACAGACAGTTTCTATATCTGAAGAATAGTCATTCAAAACTTCCGGATCTTGTCCGATCACAACTACTATGGAAATTTCCTGTCGCCTACGAGTTAAGGTCTCCAGAACACGTAGTCCTTTTTCCCCTAGTAGAAACGCAGTGACTTTTTTCACGCTGTTTGTCCCGATTTAACCATTCAGATATCCATGGATTGAGTCGATTACCGAATCTTGGACGTCGGCCAGCTGAGGAAACAGTGGAAGTCTAACCAGCCGATAAGAAACATGCTCCGTAACTGACATGGTGCCCCTTGTTTCACCGAATTTTAGGCCTGCTGGAGAAGTGTGCAAGGGAACATAGTGAAAAGGTGTCATTATTTTTCGGCTCTTCATGTAGGAGATAAAGCTGTCGCGGTCTAGCGGCGTCGGCATAAGGAGGTAGAACAGGTGGCCATTGTGACGACATTGCTGAGGAATGTGCGGCAACAAAAACCTTTTAGGAGCGTACTGTTCCGTTACTTGTTTGTATTTCTCCCAGTATTCAAGTCGAACCTTAGTAATCTGCTCGGCAAACTTCAATTGCTCACAGAGGAATGCGGCGATCAATTCACCTGGCAGGAAAGAAGATCCAATATCCACCCACGTGTATTTGTCGACAAACCCACGGCTGAAGAGCTTTCGGTTGGTGCCCTTCTCGCGAATAATCTCTGCACGTTCTTTGTATTTAGGATTGTTAATGCAAATGCACCCGCCTTCCCCCGAGATTATATTCTTGGTTTCGTGAAAACTAAAACAAGCCATGTCTCCGAAACTGCCGGCTGGCTGATCATTGAAGCTAGAGTTGAGAGCCTGCGCTGCATCTTCTACTAGAGCGATGCCGGCATCTCTAGCTATTTCAGATAGTTTATCCATGTTGCAGACAACGCCTGCATAATGGACGACGAAAATCGCTTTTGTCTTCTTGCTAATGGCTTCCCTGACCTTTACCTCATCGATGTTTAGAGTATCCTGGCGAATATCGACAAAAACAGGAGTCGCTCCTCTTAAAACTACGGCGTTCGCGGTAGACACGAAGGTGAAAGAAGGCATGATTACTTCATCTCCCGGTCCAAGCTCCAGCAGAATGGCCGCCATTTCAAGCGCTGCGGTGCAGGAATGTGTCAAGAGGACTGTTGGGCTGTTTGTTAGGCTACTTATTATTTCTTCACAACTGTGAGAGAACGGTCCGTCTCCAGCAAGTTGGCCATATTCAATCGCTTGAAGAATATTGTTGATCTCACCACCGGCAAGACTTGGCTTGTTGAACGGAATCATAATCGCTACCCTACGTCCGAATTCTGTTTCATTGTTCGAATCGAAAAGCCGTTACCGAACGGCATATTATAACACTGCAGGTCTAAACAAGATCGTATTTTTGCAGAGCTTTAGATCTAGCTCCCTGTGCGAGATGCTAGGGCCAGTCATTATGGGGGAGATTAAAACGATCTCTACATCCCCTGTATCTTTGAAGAGCTGCTGAAAGTGTTGTAGTCACTAGCTCATAGAGCGAACAGATAACCCCGCCTTACATATTCCACGGCGATGGATTTTTCTTGCGTAACCAAAGACTCTCTTGGTCCGCTTGTCCCAAGTGATATGAATATCATCAAACCCTGCTTCTCTTACCATTCTTTTTAGCGCACTAGGCGAAGGCGTGAACCGTTTCCAGCCACCTCTATTTAGTCCGTTCGAGTCCTTATCTCCAACATGATAGATAAAGCTTCCGTCGAATCTACAAAATGGTTCTTCCGAGTCAATCCCTTGTGATTCGATGTAAATTTCGCCACCAAGCTTTATTGAGTTGTATAGGATACGCATGGCAAGGACAGGATCCGAAAGGTGGTAGACAACCCCTGGGAAATACACAATGTCAAAATACTCTGAGTACTCGGCATAAGGGAAGTCGTAGATTGAATGTGGAAGGGCACTGAGTGTTTTCGAGATTCCGAAAGCGGCGGCTAGGAAGTTTACGGTGTCAGCATATTTCTTTACCTCCTCAATGGCGACAACTTCAGCGGCGAGTTGTGCAAGCAATAGGCTAGTGTCACCTGTCCAACAGCCGACGTCTAGCACTCGTTTTCCTGTAAAGTTTTCCAGCGGGATGGAGTAAAGTGTTGCGAAACTAGCCATCAGATTGATGTGCCTGGTTCCCATGCGGCCGGTTAGGCTAAAGTCGCCGAAGTCGTGGTCGTGCCCCCAATGAAACTTGACCGAAAGGTCCCTTTGTCGCTCCAATTCGTATTTCTAATATCCCTCGGCCTCTGCATCCACTAAGCCAATCCGCTGTGTTAACGCGTCTTGAAATTCGGAAGAACCCATCCCAACCAGATTGTTGCACTTGTAGATACTGAACAACTCGCTAATTCGACCTGAAATATCTTCTCTAGCTGCGTCTGTTGGATCCAGCGAATCATTCATTTGGGAACTCTTGGCCTCAGTTGAGAATCTTTTTCGCCGTTACTGTCCTGCTGGCTTCGAGCTACGCGGTGTAGTTTTTTGCGAACCACTGGTAAGCATCACGAGTTCCGGATTCCAGAGATATGCCTGCCGTCCACCCAAGCTTCGTTAGTAAACCGGTATCTAGAAGCTTCCGCATTGTGCCATCCGGTTTTGTCGTGTCAAAAGTGACGGCGCCCTCGAATTTCGTGACTCGAGCAATTGTCTCTGCCAATTCTCTAATGGTGCAGTCAACTCCGGTACCGACGTTTATGTGGCTGAGCATTGAATCGGTGTGACTTTGATAAGTCTGGTCATCTAACTCCATTACAAACACTGACGCTGCCGCCATATCATCAACATGCAAAAACTCACGCATGGCATTCCCCGTGCCCCAAACCACAACCTCTTCCAGGTTGTCGCGTGCCGCTTCATGAAATCGCCTGATCAGTGCAGGAATAACATGCGAATTTTCTGGATGGTAGTTGTCATTAGGTCCGTAAAGGTTGGTTGGCATTACAGAGCGATAATCTCTGCCGTACTGTCGGTTGTACGATTCGCAAAGTTTGATTCCGGCGATTTTTGCGATTGCGTATGGCTCATTGGTTGGTTCCAGCACGCCCGTTAACAGTGTGGATTCTTTCATTGGCTGTTCGGCGAACTTGGGGTAAATGCAGGATGAGCCAAGCAGCAACAGTTTTTGAATATCTGCCTGATGTGCCGCGTGGATCACGTTGCACTCTATCATCAGGTTTTGGTAAATGAACTCTGCAGGATAGGTGTTGTTTGCGTGGATGCCGCCGACTTTGGCAGCCGCAAGATAAACCTGGTTAATCTGGTTTTCTGCGAAGAACTGGTTCACTGCACGCTGGTCCAGCAAGTCGAGCTGGCTGCGATCGCGCAGAATCAGGTTGACGTCGTCTCGCTTCTCGAGTTGCCTGACCAGTGCAGAGCCAACCATGCCGCGGTGACCGGCGATAAACACGTTTTGCATCCTGTTAACCTTCTGTCTTCAGGTTGATGTCATATCCATGGGATTTCAGTAAGGCATGACGCCTGGCATCTTCAAGATCAGACAACACCATTTCCTCACACATTTCTTCCAGGGTAGTTGTGGGTTCCCACCCCAGTTCCCGCTTTGCCATTGAAGGGTCACCCAGGAGGGTTTCAACTTCCGCTGGCCGAAAATACTTGGGATCAATTCTGAGGATAACATCGCCTGGCTTCACGGCAGGTGCAAGATTGCTCGAAACCGTCTTGACCGTCGCCGTCTCGTTGGTGCCGGTGCCCTTGAATTCAAGTTCAATACCAAGGTAACGGGCGCTCATCCTGATGAAATCGCGTACGGAAACCTGCTGTCCTGTGGCGATGACAAAATCTTTGGGAGTTTCCTGCTGCAGCATCATCCACTGCATTTTGACGTAGTCTTTGGCGTGGCCCCAGTCGCGTAGCGAGTCGATGTTGCCCATGTAAAGACAGGGTTCCAGCCCCTGTGCAATATTGGCAAGCCCACGCGTTATTTTCCGGGTCACAAAGGTTTCACCCCTGCGGGGTGATTCATGGTTAAACAAAATGCCGTTGCAGGCATACATGCCGTAGGATTCGCGGTAATTCACGGTGATCCAGTAAGCATAAAGTTTGGCCACCGCATAGGGCGATCTTGGATAGAAGTGTGTGGTCTCTTTCTGTGGAATCTCCTGTACCAGGCCATAAAGTTCGGAGGTGGATGCCTGGTAGTAGCGCGTCTTCTTTTCCATCCCCAACAATCGAATCGCTTCCAATAGTCGAAGTGCGCCGAGCGCATCGGTGTCCGCGGTGTATTCGGGCGATTCAAAACTGACAGCCACATGGGATTGGGCGCCCAGGTTATAGATTTCGTCAGGTTGCGTATCCTGGATGATACGTGTCAGGTTGGAGGAGTCGGTCAGGTCACCGTAATGCAGGTGAAAGTGTGAATTGGGTACATGCGGATCCTGATAAATGTGATCAACACGATCAGTGTTCAGCAGCGAAGACCGGCGTTTGATCCCGTGGACCATGTAGCCTTTCTCCAGCAGGAGTTCGGCGAGATAAGAGCCATCCTGGCCCGTTATACCGGTGATAAGTGCTGTTTTCATGGATTTGTTCGAGTCAATTTTCTGATGCGAAAGAATAGTGGATGTAGTGGTTTAAAGCCACCTTTTGAAGGGTTGATCGAGGTGCAACTGGCCCTGCTAATGATCAGATTTTTGTGCAAAATTCTGCTGCCGTGCAAATTGTGAATAAGCGTTGGCGGTGTGTTCTGCTGTATCCAATGACTCAATCTTTCCGTCGTGGATCCAGAGCGCTCGACCGCACAAACTCTCAATCTGCGGCGGCGCCTGCGACACAAAAATCACTGTTTGATGCCCGCCCAGCCGCTCCATCATAACGTTTTCGGCCTTCTGCCTAAACTGGGCATCACCCACGCTCAGGACCTCGTCAATCAACAGTATGTCCACTTCAGAGCAAATGCCGGTGGCAAAACCGAGGCGCGCCCGCATCCCGGTTGAATAGGTGCGAACGGGCTGGCGAAAGAACTCGCCGATCTCTGAAAATTCTTCAATGGACGGTAGCAGCGCACGGGCTTCCTTCTTGCTCTTGCCCTGCAGGACCAGGCTGAGCACAACGTTGTCCGCACCGGTGAGATCCGGGCGAAAACCGAGTCCAAGTGTCAGCAGCGAACGGGATTTTGCCCCGTCGGGCATTAGCAGCTTGCCGCTGCTGGGGGCAACCAGTCCAGCCAGTACCAGCAACAAGGAGCTTTTGCCGCTGCCGTTCTTACCGAGTACCCCAAAAGTTTCACCCTGCTCAATATCGAAGGTGATGTCGTCGAGTGCGCGGTGGCGAAAGCTTCTGAACGCACCGGTGCGTGATTTGTAATCAAGGCAAACGTTCTGGAGGCTGAGTACGGTTGTCATGGGTTCAGCTCTGCAGTACCTGAAGGGTCAGCCGTGAGTTCATGCCCCGGTATACCAGGTGCAGGAACAGGGTGAGTGTCAGGAATACGCCAGCCACGGCTGCCATGTGGTAAATGTCGTAGCTGGTGTTGTACATCAGGATCGCGCGATAGCAGTCAATCAGGTACGCGAGCGGATTCCAGGTCAGTATGATGTTGCGCCAGTACTCACTCTGGATGTCGTTGATGTCCCAGAAGATGCCGGAGGCAAACATCAGGAACATCAGGCCCATATTGATAATGATCCGGAAATCCTGGGCATAGGTGACAAGTAGTGCACCAATCAGCGACAGCGCCACCAGCATGATGTAGTTGGTGACGACAATGGGAATAAGCCACAACCATTCGAGGGTGGGGTAGCTGCCATAGTAGAAAGCCATCAGGAACAGCACCATAAACACCACCCACTGTTTGTACAGCACTTCCTGCAGGGAGATGTAGGGAAATACAATCTTGGGAATGTCGATTGAGCCTATCAGGCCGCGGTTGTTCAGCAGGCTGTTGCCGGAGATGGTGATGGACTTGGAGATCCACAGGTAAGGTACCTTTCCACACATCAGGAAAAACACAAAATCTTCTTTACCTCGAGCCAGCAGGAACTCGAACACCACGTAAAAGACGGCAACAAACAGCAGCGGTTCCAATACCCACCAGAGATAGCTCAGGTAAAGCCTGGATGCCTCGGCCTGCAGGGCGGTTCTGGCCTGCAGGTCGACCAGCGAGATGAGGCGCGTTAACTTCATGATGTGCCCACAAGTTCGCTGAGCCTGGGTAGGATGGCATCTTTGGCCGAGACCAGCGGGTCTGCTGTCAGGGGCCACTCGATACCGATATCGGGGTCGTTCCAGATGACCCCTGCTTCATCACCGGGGTCATAAAACTCGGTGCACTTGTACTGTAAGTCCGCGCTTTCGGAAAGCACCAGGAAACCGTGGGCGTAGCCGGGGGGAATATAAATCTGATTGTGGTGCTGGTCGGAAAGGTTTACGCCCACCCATTCACCAAATGTACTGGATGCGGGGTTGATGTCGACAGCCACGTCAAACACCTCACCCTGGGTGACGCGCAACAGCTTGCCCTGGGGTTTGGTCCTCTGCAGGTGCAGGCCGCGCAGTACCCCCTGGCGGGAACGGGAGTGGTTGTCCTGCACGAACAGTTCCTTGATACCGGCTTCCTCGCGGTAGCGCTGCTCGTGGTAACTCTCCAGGAAAAAACCACGTTCGTCGCCGAACACCTTTGGCTCTATGATGACGACGCCGGGCAGCTTGGTTGCGGTGACAATCATCGAATCTTGTCTTCCGGAAAGCGCAGCAGGTCCAGCAGGTATTCGCCATAACCGCTCTTGCAGAGGGGGGCCGCCAGGGCCCTGAGCTGATCATCGTCTATCCAGCCGCGACGCCAGGCGATTTCTTCCGGGCAGGCAATCTTCAGGCTCTGGCGGTGTTCCATGGTCTGCACAAAGTGCCCGGCCTCGAGCAGGGAGTCATGGGTCCCCGTATCCAGCCAGGCCATGCCCCGGCTCAGCAGTTCCACCGAAAGCGTGCCTTCTTCCAGATACAGGCGGTTCAGGTCTGTGATCTCGAGTTCGCCGCGTTTTGACGGGGAGAGTGATTTGGCCTTGCGGGTGACGGTATGGTCGTAGAAATACAGGCCGGTGACTGCATAGCGGGATTTGGGCTGCTCGGGCTTTTCTTCAATGCTGACCGCCCTGCGGTCTTTATCAAACTCCACGACACCAAAGCGTTCCGGATCGCGCACCGGGTAGGCGAACACCGTAGCCCCGGACTCGCGAGCCACACTGCGGGCCAGGGTCTGGGTGAAGTTCTGCCCGAAGAAGATATTGTCACCCAGAATGAGCGCGCAGCCATCGCCGTCGACAAAAGTTTCACCCACATGAAAGGCGTGCGCCAGGCCAAGCGGTTCCATTTGTACAGCGTAACTCAGCGAGAGCCCCCATCGGCTGCCGCTTCCCAGCAACAGTCGAAAACGATCGATGTCGGTTGGCGTGGAGATCACGAGTATCTCCTTGATGCCCGCCAGCATCAGGGTAGAGAGCGGGTAGTACACCATGGGCTTGTCGTAGACGGGCAGCAGTTGCTTGGAAACCACTATGGTGGACGGGTGCAGCCGGGTACCCGAGCCACCGGCAAGAATAATCCCCTTCATGATTTGATGGTCCCGAGTCGTTCGCGCTGGTAATTGCCGGACTGCACATCGCGACACCAGTCCATATTCTCAAGGTACCAGTCCACGGTCTTCGCGAGGCCGGTTTCGAAGGTTTCAATGGGCTGCCAGCCCAGTTCCTGCTTGATCTTGCCTGCATCTATGGCGTAACGCACATCGTGGCCGGGACGATCAGTCACGAAAGTGATCAGGTCCTCGAACCGATTGATGTTGACGGGTTTCTGCTGTGCCTTGTCTTCCAGCAGGTTGCAAATAGCCTTGACCACGTCGATGTTCTTCACCTCGTTGTGCCCGCCAATATTGTAGGTCTCGCCGGGTGTACCGGTGGTTGCCACCAGGTAGAGTGCGCGGGCATGGTCCTCCACGTGCAGCCAGTCGCGAATCTGGGCACCATCACCGTACACGGGCAGGGGTTTGCCTTCCAGGGCGTTCAGGATCATCAGCGGGATCAGCTTTTCCGGAAAATGGTAGGGACCATAGTTGTTTGAGCAGTTGGTGACGACGGTTGGCAGACCAAAGGTGGTATGCCAGGCCCGAACGAAGTGGTCGGAGGCCGCCTTGCTGGCGGAGTAGGGCGAATTGGGGCTGTAGGGGGTAGTTTCCGTAAACAGGCCTTCTTCACCCAGTGAGCCAAATACCTCATCGGTTGAAATATGGTGAAAGCGGAATTTTGCCCGCACGGCAGCAGGGGCCCTGTTGTAGTAGTCGGTGGCAGCGGCAAGCAGGTTGAAGGTGCCAACCACGTTGGTCTGGACGAAGGCGCCGGGCTCGTCAATGGAACGGTCCACATGGGATTCGGCAGCCAGGTGCATCAGCACATCGGGCTGAAAGCTGTTGATACAGGCGACAACAGCGTCCTTGTCACAGATGTCGATCTGGGCAAACTGGTAGCGCGGGCTGTCGTCAATTTCGCGCAGGTTGGCCAGGTTGCCGGCATAGGTCAGCTTGTCGAGGTTCAGCACCTCGTCATCGTGGTGTTTGATGATCTCGCGAATAACAGCGGAACCAATAAAGCCGGCGCCGCCGGTAACCAGAATTCTCATGTTTTGCCTGCTGTGCTGTTGAGAGCCGCAATGATATCGCGAACACCGTCCTGCCACGAGCGCAGGGCAAAATCGGGAAACTGCGCCTGGAACTTCCGGGTGTTGAGCACAGAATAACCAGGTCGTTGGGCCGGTGTGGGGTACTGGCTGGTCCGAATGGGCACGATATCCGGCAAGCTGGCAATCAGCCCGGCCTCATGGGCCAGTGCAATGACACTCACAGCAAAGGAATGCCAGGTGGTGGGGCCGTCGTCACAGAAATGGTAGGTGCCCCAGGGCGCTTCACCAAGCTCGATCCGGTTGGCAATCTGGCAGATAGCGGCGGCAATGCTGCCGGCAAAAGTTGGCGCGCCAATCTGGTCGGCCACCACGCTCAGCGAGGAGCGTTCACCCGCCAGGCGTATCATGGTTTTCACAAAGTTGTTGCCGTGAACGCCAAACACCCAACTGGTTCTGAGGATCAGGTGGGTGTCCAGGGCACGTTGCACGGCGAGTTCGCCATCAAGTTTGGTGCTACCGTAAACGCCCAGCGGCGCCACGGGGTCGTCCTCGCGGTAGGCGCGGGTTGCGGTGCCATCAAACACGTAGTCGGTGGAAATGTGCACCAGCGGGATCTTGCGTTCTGCACATAAGGTGGCCAGCAAGCCCGGTGCTGTGGCATTCACGGCCCTGGCAAGCTCGGCATCTGATTCTGCCTTGTCCACAGCCGTGTAGGCTGCGGCATTCACAATCAGGTCTATGTCAGGGGAAACAGCCTGCTGTAGCGATGTGGCATTGGAGAGATCAAGCTGCTGGCGGGTTGTGGCAACCAGGGTGTGCCCGTGTTCAGGCAACTGCCGGCAAACTTCCCAGCCAACCTGGCCGTTTGCGCCGGTGAGCAGTACCTTCATAACAGGATGTGAGTCAATTACTGGAAGTAAGTGGCTCCCCGACCTGGGCTCGAACCAGGGACCCAATGATTAACAGTCATTTGCTCTACCAACTGAGCTATCGGGGAACATCAGGAGGAAGCGAATTCTACTGATGCCGGGGCGAGGGGTCAACACGAAAACTGGCACTATTTTGTGCTGCGCTGGATGGGTAGTGGAGCGGGGTGTAAGCTCTCGCCCCAATGCGCCCGTCTTGCAGGAGCTTCCTTCACGAAAGGAACCTGGCGAAGTCGGGCAACGTATAGTCGGGATAAATGTTTTGGGTGAAAAAATGAAGTCCGGGGAATTTGAAGTTGTATCTGACTACAAGCCAGCCGGGGACCAGCCGGAGGCGATCCGGTTGCTGGTTGAGGGCATTGAGTCGGGCCTGGCGGCGCAGACGCTGCTAGGGGTCACGGGGTCAGGCAAGACCTACACAATTGCAAACGTGATCGAGAAAGTGCAGCGCCCCACGCTGGTGATGGCGCCCAACAAGACACTGGCGGCGCAGCTTTATGGTGAGTTCAAGGAATTTTTCCCGCGCAACGCCGTGGAATATTTTGTCTCTTACTATGACTACTACCAGCCGGAAGCCTATGTGCCCTCGTCTGACACCTATATTGAGAAGGACGCCGCCATCAACGAGCACATCGAACAGATGCGCCTGTCGGCAACCAAGGCGCTGCTGGAACGACGCGATGCGATAGTTGTGGCCTCGGTGTCGTCGATCTATGGCCTGGGTGATCCCGGTTCCTACCTGAAAATGGTGATGCACCTGGATCGGGGGGATCGCGTGGACCAGCGCTGGGTGCTCAGACGGCTGGCGGAGTTACAGTACACGCGCAACGAGACGGAACTGCGGCGCGCCACCTACCGGGTACGCGGGGATGTTATTGATATTTTCCCCGCGGAATCAGACAAGGATGCCATTCGGGTTGAGCTGTTTGATGACGAGATTGAGAGCCTGTCGGTGTTCGATCCGCTGACTGGTGAGGTCCTGCGCAAGGTGCCGCGCATCACCGTGTTTCCCAAGTCGCACTACGTCACGCCGCGGGAAACGATTGAAGGCGCAATTGAACATATCCGGGAAGAATTGAATGACCGGCTGCGGTTTCTGAAGGACAACAACAAGCTGGTGGAAGCCCAGCGGCTGGAACAGCGTACCCGCTTTGACCTGGAGATGATCAAGGAACTGGGTTATTGCAATGGTATCGAGAACTATTCCCGCTACCTGTCTGGGCGTGCGCCGGGTGAGCCGCCGCCGACCCTGTACGACTATCTGCCGGACGACGCGCTGCTGATTGTCGACGAATCCCATGTTTCCATTCCGCAGATTGGCGCCATGTACAAGGGTGACCGTTCTCGCAAGGAGACGCTGGTGAATTACGGTTTCCGATTGCCCTCGGCGCTGGACAATCGCCCCATGCGTTTTGATGAGTGGGAGAAGGTTGCGCCGCAGATGATTTTTGTTTCAGCGACACCCAGCACCTATGAAGCTGAAAAGGCCGGGCAGGTGGTGGAGCAGGTAGTTCGGCCCACGGGACTGATTGACCCGGAACTGGAAGTGAGGCCAGCGCAAACCCAGGTGGACGATGTGCTGGGTGAAATCCGCTTGCGTGTTGAAAAAGACGAGCGGGTGCTGATCACCACACTCACCAAGCGCATGGCGGAAGACCTGACGGACTACCTGGACGAAAACGGCGTTCGCGTGCGTTACCTGCACTCGGATATTGATACGGTGGAGCGTATGGAAATTATCCGGGACCTGCGCCTGGGTGAGTTTGATGTGCTGGTGGGCATCAACCTGCTGCGCGAGGGTTTGGATATGCCAGAAGTGTCCCTGGTGGCGATCCTGGATGCCGACAAGGAAGGTTTCCTGCGCTCGGATCGCTCGCTGATCCAGACGGTTGGCCGTGCGGCACGACATTTGAGTGGCAAAGCGATCATGTATGCAGATCGCATTACCGATTCGATGCAGCGGACGATTGATGAGACTGATCGGCGACGTGAGAAGCAGGTGGCGCATAACCTGGCGCATAACATTACGCCTATTGGTGTGCAGCGCAGCGTGCAGGACATTATGGAAGGTGCCCGTGATGCCCCCGCCCGGGGCGGCAAGCGCGGCAGCAAGGTGGCTGACAGGAAAAGCCGCTATAGCGGCGAGATCCTCAGCCAGGCTGAGGTCGAGAAGCAGATTGTGGCGCTGGAAAAACAGATGTTTCAGCACGCCAAGAGCCTGGAATTCGAGGAAGCCGCGCACATCCGGGACCGTATCGAGGAACTGCGGGAACAGTTCGTGAGGTCCTGAAGCGAGGTCCCTCCACTTCGGTCGGGACGACGGTGGTTTGTCGTTTCGACCGGAGCGGCGCAGCCGCGTAGCGGAGAAATCTCAGGGTTTAAAAGCGAGGTCCCTCCGCTACGGTCGGGACGACAGCTTCGGTGTCGTTTCGACCGGAGCGGCACAGCCGCGGAGCGGAGAAACCTCGGGGTTTAAGAGCGAGATCCCTCCACTTCGGTCGGGATGACGGTGGTGTGAGGTCCCTCCGCTGCGGTCGGGACGACACCTTCGGTGTCGTTTCGACCGGAGCGGCGTTAGCCGCGGAGCGGAGAAACCTCGGGGTTTAAAAGCGAGATCCCTCCGCTACGGTCGGGATGACGGGGGTGTGAGGTCGCTCCACTTCGGTCGGGACGACGGCAATCTGTCGTTTCGACCGGAGCGGCGTTAGCCGCGGAGCGGAGAAACCTCGGGGTTTAAAAGCGAGATCCCTCCACTTCGGTCGGGATGACGGTGGTGTGAGGTCCCTCCGCTGCGGTCGGGACGACAGCTTCGGTGTCGTTTCGACCGGAGCGGCGTTAGCCGCGAAGCGGAGAAACCTCGGGGTTGAAAGGCGAGATCCCTCCGCTACGGTCGGGATGACGGTGGTGTGAGGTCCCTCCGCTGCGGCCCTGCGGGCCTTCGGTCGGGACGACGGGGTTAGCTGCGGAGCGGGGAAACCTCGGGCGAAGCTTTCTTGTTTCGCGAGCGGTTTTTGGGTAACCTAGCGCGCCTCGCGGGTGGTGTGCCCACAGATTCATGGTATGAACACAGCACAGCACTTTCGAGGGGAAGACACGCGGTTAACGCGCAGTGGGAGTATAGCTCAGTTGGTTAGAGCATCGTCTCGACAAGGCGAGGGTCCTCAGTTCGAATCTGAGTACTCCCACCAACTTCACGGCTTGCCGCAGGCAAACGTGAAAGCACACAATCCAAGCGAGTAAAGCTCGCGCGAACATGTGGCCTTTGGTACGGGTCACCACTGAAAGCGAGGTGTAACATGCCAGTTATCACGCTGCCTGATGGCAGTCAGAAACAATTTGACGGTCCCGTCTCCATCCATCTTATTGCACAGTCTATTGGCCCCGGCCTGGCGAAAGCCGCGCTCGCGGGCAAAATTGGCGATCGGCTGGTCGATACCTCCTATGAGGTCGAAACCGACGCTGCGGTGTCCATTGTCACGTCGAAAGACGCTGACGGCCTGGAAGTGCTGCGACACTCCTGCGCGCATCTGATGGCGCAAGCCGTGCAGGACCTGTTTCCCTCTGCCCAGGTCACCATTGGCCCTGTCATCGAGGACGGTTTCTACTACGACTTTGCTTACGAGCGGCCGTTTACCCCGGAGGATCTCGAAAAAATCGAGCAGCGCATGGAAGAACTCGCGAAGGCTGACCTCACGGTTGAGCGTTCCGTCATGTCGCGCCCGGCAGCAGTGGAACTGTTTCGTAAGATGGGTGAAACCTACAAGGTCCAGATCCTGGAGAGTATTCCGTCGGATGAAGACCTCTCGTTCTACAAGCAGGGTGAGTTTATTGACCTTTGCCGCGGTCCCCACGTGCCCAATACCGGCAAGCTGAAGGCGTTCAAGCTGACCAAGGTTGCCGGTGCCTATTGGCGGGGTGATTCCAACAACGAGATGCTCCAGCGTATCTATGGCACCTGCTGGGCAGACAAGAAGGATCTGAAGGACTACCTGCACCGGCTGGAAGAGGCAGAGAAGCGGGACCATCGCAAGATCGGCAAGAAGCAGGACCTGTTCCATACCCAGGAAGAAGCCCCGGGCATGGTGTTCTGGCATCCGAAAGGCTGGCAGATTTACCAGGTCATTGAACAGTACATCCGCAAGCGCCAGGTGGAATATGGCTACCAGGAAGTGCGTACGCCCCAGGTGGTGGATATGTCACTGTGGGAAAAGTCCGGTCACGCTGACAAGTTTGCCGAGAACATGTTTGCTGTTTACGACGACAACCGGGTCTACGCCATCAAGCCAATGAACTGTCCCTGTCACGTGCAGATCTACAACCAGGGCCTGAAAAGTTACCGGGACCTGCCGCTGCGGATGGCCGAGTTTGGCTCCTGCCACCGCAATGAACCCTCGGGCACGTTGCAGGGCACCATGCGCGTGCGCCAGTTTGTCCAGGATGACGCACATATCTTCTGCACTGAGTCCCAGATCCAGACCGAGGTGCTGAAGTTCATTGATGAGTTGACCGAGGTCTACCACGACTTTGGCTTTGACGAGATCATCACCAAACTGTCCTTGCGCCCCGAGAAGCGGGTGGGCTCTGATGATGTGTGGGATCGCGCCGAACAGGCGCTGGCAGACGCGCTGGCGGCCAAGGGCCTGGATTACGAGGTCCAGCCAGGAGAAGGCGCCTTCTATGGTCCCAAGATCGAATTTTCGCTGAAGGACTGTATTGGCCGGGTCTGGCAGTGCGGCACCATGCAGGTTGACTTTATGACGGCAGGGCGCCTGGATGGCCAGTATGTGGACGAAAATGGCGACCGCCAGCCACCCGTGATGCTGCACCGCGCCATGCTCGGCTCTTTTGAGCGCTTCATTGGCATCCTCATAGAAGAGTACGCTGGCGATATGCCAGCCTGGCTGGCACCGGTCCATGCGGTGGTACTGAACATCACCGATGGCCAGGCTGATTACGCCCAGAGTGTTGCCAAAGCATTGAAAGCAAAGGGTTTTCGTGTGGACAGTGACCTGCGTAACGAGAAAGTCGGGTTCAAGATCCGGGAGCACACCATCCAGCGCGTACCTTACCTGCTGGTCACGGGGGACCGGGAAGTGGAAAGTGGTGAAGTGGCCGTACGGTCACGCACCGGTGAAGATCTGGGCAGCATGTCTGTGGAGGCATTTGCGCAACTGCTTGAATCCGCGGTTAAAAAACTGGGAAGAGCGGCGTAAATACCGTTATAATGCGGCCCCCTAACCTAGCGGAGACGCTCTGATTAAGAAAGACGATTCTAAAAAAACGCGAATAAACGACGATATTGAAGCCAAAACTGTTCGACTGATCGATGCAGAAGGCGGCCAGGTAGGCATAGTATCTATCGAAGATGCGTTAGCTGCAGCGGCGAATGCCAGTCTCGATCTAGTGGAGATTGCCCCGGATTCCGACCCGATCGTTTGCAAGATCATGGATTACGGCAAGCATATTTTCGAAGCGAAAAAAGGCAAGGCGGCAGCAAAGAAGAAGCAGAAGCGTACCCAGGTTAAGGAAATGAAGTTCAGACCAGGGACGGAAGAAGGAGACTATCAGGTCAAACTACGCAACCTGACACGTTTCCTGAATGACGGAGACAAGGCCAAGGTGACCCTGCGGTTTCGGGGTCGCGAGATGGCTCACCAGGAACTCGGCATGGATTTGCTGAAGCGGATTGAGGAAGACCTTTCTGAAATTGGAACGGTTGAGCTCCATCCGAAAATGGAGGGCAGACAGCTCACCATGGTCCTGGCTCCAAGAGGTAAAAGGAAAGGCGGCCAGGCAACAGCCTGACCTCACGTCCAAAGCGAAGCGCCCCGGCGTGACGCCGATGGGCTTCAATCTTTTAGACCTCAGTAAAATAACGGGATGGCCCCGAGGCATCGGGTGAGCTACCTATCATGAAAACAGTCGGCAGCCAGAGGCTGGCCGAAAATTGCGGAGTTATGAAAATGCCCAAGCTAAAGACAAGCAGTGGTGCAGCCAAGCGGTTCAAGAAAACCGCCAAAGGTTACAAGCACCGTCAATCCTTCCGAAATCATATCCTGACGAAGAAGAGCACCAAGCGTAAACGCCACCTGCGCGGATACAAGGACATCGCCAAGGCAGATGTGCCATTGATCAGGCGGATGTTAGGCGAGTAGTTTCGCAACCCACACAATGTGCTTTTTCAGGATCAGCCTTAAAGGTTAAGGCCTGACAGAAATTTCGGAGAATTCAAAATGCCAAGAGTAAAGCGCGGCGTCACCGCACATCGACGCCACAAGAAGGTTTTAAAGCAAGCCAAGGGATATTACGGTGCGCGCTCCCGCGTGTTCCGTGTTGCCAAGCAGGCAGTTACCAAAGCCGGCCAGTACGCCTACCGTGACCGCAAGGTCAAGAAGCGCCTGTTTCGCGCCCTGTGGATTCAGCGTATCAACGCGGCCGCCCGTGAACATGGTCTTTCCTATAGCCGCCTGATTGACGGGCTCAACAAGATGAACGTGGAGATCGATCGCCGCGTCCTCGCCGACCTTGCGGTACACGAGAAAGAAGCGTTTGCTGCCCTGGTCGAAAAGGCAAAAGCCGCCGCCTAGGCCGCTGGTCTTTACCAGGCTGAGAGCAGCGGGTTGCGCGCCCAAGATGTGCCGCGCAATCCGTGACTCGAGGTGGGGAACTGTAGGACATGTCTGATCTGACGACCAATACCAGGGATATCACTGAACGTGCCATTGCGGCGGTGGAGGCAGCATCTGATGCCGCCTCGCTTGACGGCGTGCGCGTGCAGTATCTCGGCAAGAAGGGTGAGCTGACCGATCTCCTGAAGGGGCTGGGCAAACTGGCTGCGGAGGAACGTCCGGCAGCAGGCGCAGAAATCAATCGCGCCAAGCAGGCAGTCCAGCAAGCGATTAATGCCCGCAGGGATATCCTGGACAGGGCGGCCATTGACGCCCGGCTTGCGGCGGAAACCCTGGACGTCACCCTGCCGGGGCGGAACGCTGAACTTGGGGCATTACACCCGGTGACCCAGGTGCTGAGTCGCATCGAGTCGTTCTTCCGAAGTGCCGGCTACGATGTGGTGGAAGGTCCCGAGATTGAAGATGACTACCATAATTTTGAGGCGCTGAACCTGCCGGCACATCATCCGGCCCGTGCCATGCACGACACTTTCTATTTTAATGCCAACCTGCTGTTGCGTACCCACACGTCTCCCGTACAGGTACGCACCATGGAGTCGCGCAAGCCACCGTTTCGCATTATCTGTCCGGGGCGGGTCTATCGTGTCGACACACCGGATCCTTCGCACCTGCCCATGTTCCACCAGGTGGAAGGACTGCTCATCGATCGTGACACCAGCTTTGCGGATCTGAAAGGCACCATTGTGGATTTCCTGCGCGTGTTCTTTGAGCGCGATGACCTGCAGGTGCGGTTCCGCCCCTCCTATTTCCCCTTTACAGAGCCGTCTGCCGAGGTAGACGTGCAGTGTGTTCATTGCCTGGGTAGTGGTTGTCGCACCTGTGGCGGCACAGGCTGGATTGAGATTATGGGATCCGGCATGGTGCATCCGAAAGTGCTGGAGTATTCCGGTATCGATTCGGAAGAATTTACCGGGTTTGCGTTTGGCATGGGTCCCGATCGACTGGCGCTGTTGCGTTATGGCGTTGAGGACCTGCGCGCCTTCCTGGAAAACGATTTGCGGTTCCTGCGGCAGTTCAGCTGATTCACCAGCGTCCGGTGATTGGCACCCCTGCGGCAATTTGAACGTTCAGTAGCCGGCGGATCGCTGGCCCACACGAGGAGTTTTGCGTGAAATTTTCCGAGAACTGGCTTCGGGAGTTTGTCAATCCGGACCTGTCGACTGATGAACTGGTAGAGCAGCTCACCATGGCAGGGCTTGAGGTCGATGGTGTGACGCCGGTCGCAGCGGATTTTTCCGGGATTGTCGTGGGTGAAATCCTGGAAGTGGCTGCACATCCGGATGCCGACAAACTGGTGGTTTGCAAGGTGTCGTCGGGTTCGGAAACACACCAGGTGGTGTGTGGTGCACCCAATGCACGGGCGGGTATCAAGGTGCCTTTTGCGACGGTGGGCGGCCAGCTGCCGGATCTCAAGATCAAGAAAGCGAAACTGCGGGGCGTGGAATCTTTTGGCATGTTGTGTTCAGAGCGGGAACTGGGCATTTCTGACAACCATGCAGGCCTGATGGAACTGCCGTTCGAAGCACCCGTGGGTGAAAACATACGCGACTACCTGGTGCTGGACGATGCCATTATCGAGGTTGACCTGACGCCAAATCGCAGTGATTGCCTGGGCATGATTGGCCTTGCCAGGGAGGCCGCAATCCTGGGTGATATCGAAATGACCCCACCCGAAGTGCCGGCGGTAGCAGCGACCATCAGCGACGAATTTAAGGTGGAACTGGAAGCGGCTGATGCCTGCCCCCGGTTTGTGGGGCGTGTGATTCGCAACATCAACCCGGAAGCAAAAACGCCTCTCTGGATGGTCGAGAAACTGCGGCGTAGTGGTATCCGCAGCATTGACCCCGTGGTGGATGTGACCAATTTCATCATGCTTGAGCTGGGCCAGCCCATGCATGCTTACGATCTCGACAAGCTGCGCGGCAGGATTGTGGTCCGGCAGTCGAAAGCTGGCGAACTGATGCAACTGCTGGACGGTTCTGAAGTGACGCTGCAGGAAGACACCCTCCTGATCACGGACGAATCCGGGCCCATTGGCATAGCCGGCATCATGGGTGGATTGTCGACCTCGGTGACCCACGCCACCCACAACATCTACCTGGAGAGCGCCTTTTTTGCGCCCATGGCGATTGCCGGCAAGGCTCGTTCCTACGGCATGCACACTGATGCGTCGCACCGTTTTGAGCGGGGCGTGGACTGGGCCAACCAGACGCGGGCCGTGGAGCGGGCAACGGCGTTACTGCTGGAGATTTGCGGCGGTGAGGCGGGGCCAACACGCGAAACTGTAGCAAAAGACCATCTGCCGCATGTGCCCGAGGTCATTCTGCGTGCCAGTCGTGTCAAGCGCATGCTGGGTGTTGAAATTACCGACCAGCAGATCGACCGGATGCTGGACCAGTTGCATTTTCCTGCCAAACAGGTTTCCGGGCCTGATACCACCTGGGTGGTGAATGCCCCGTCTCACCGCTTTGACATTGCCATTGAGGCAGACCTGATTGAGGAAATCAGTCGCATATACGGTTACAACACCCTGCCTGTCCGTACGCCAAAGACACACCTGACCATGGTGCCCGCACCGGAGGGGGAGCTGGAACTGGGGCGCGTGAAACAGCAGTTGGTCAGCCGTGGTTACTTCGAAGCAATCACCTACAGTTTTGTCGATAACGCCTCCAGTGCTGCCCTGGACCCCGGGAACGAGCCGATTGCCATTGCCAATCCGCTGTCCTCGGAGATGGGGGTGATGCGTACGTCACTCTGGCCGGGTCTGATCAAGTCATTGATATATAACAGGAATAGGCAGCAAGAGAGGGTGCGGCTGTTCGAGACCGGGCTACGCTTTCGCCAGCCACCAAACCAGCCGAGGCTGGAACTGGACGCCATCAGCCAGGAGCTGATGCTGGCGGGTGTGGTCTGTGGCAGGCGATTCCCGGAAAACTGGGCGGACGGCGCAGAAGTCATTGATTTTTTTGATGTTAAGGGTGACCTGGAATCGATTCTGCAGCTGACTCGCAGTGCGGGGGCTTTCCGGTTCGAACCAGCGGTACATCCGGCCCTGCATCCGGGACAGTCGGCCAAAATAACCCGCGATGGCGTGGAGGTTGGTTATCTTGGTTTGCTGGATCCGCGCGTGCAACAGGCGCTGGATCTTGATGTGCCGGTTTACCTGTTTGAACTGAGGGTGGCGCCACTGGTCAGCAAGGTGGTTGCGCAGGTGGCCAGCGTGTCGCGTCAACCCGAGATGCGGCGGGACATTGCGGTGATTGTCGATCGTGCCGTGAATGCCAGCAGTGTTCGACAATGTATCGAAAAAGCGGCGGGTGAGGCCTTGACAAACCTAAAGTTGTTTGACGTGTATCAGGGCAAAGGTATTGATCCTGCTAGAAAAAGTATGGCTTTGGGCTTGACCTTCCAGCATCCTTCACGCACTCTTACCGAAGACGAGATTAACCAGTCTGTGGACAGAATTCTGGGTGCCTTGGCAAGTGAGCTGGGTGCCAGTCTGCGAGGCTAGAGCTTTAGGGACCGAGACATGGGAGCGTTAACCAAAGCTGAGATGGCTGAGAAGCTGTTCGAGGAACTGGGTTTGAACAAACGCGAGGCCAAGGAAGTTGTTGAACTGTTCTTCGAGGAAGTACGTGCCTCGCTTGAGCAGAACGAACAGGTAAAGCTCTCCGGGTTTGGTAACTTTGACCTTCGCGACAAGAGCCAGCGGCCTGGCCGTAATCCCAAGACAGGTGAAGAGATACCTATCACCGCGCGGCGTGTTGTAACCTTCAGGCCAGGGCAGAAGCTCAAGGCCAGAGTAGAGGCATATGCTGGACCCAGATCATAACGCCGAACTGCCCCCGATCCCGGGGAAGCGCTACTTCACCATTGGCGAGGTCAGCGGCCTGTGTGCGGTAAAGCCGCATGTGCTGCGGTACTGGGAGCAGGAGTTTCCACAACTCAAGCCGGTCAAGCGCCGTGGCAACCGCCGTTATTACCAGCGCCAGGACGTGCTCATGATTCGCCAGATCCGCTCCCTGCTGTATGACCAGGGTTTTACGATTGGTGGCGCGCGCCAGCGACTTTCCGGTGAAGAGCAGGCGGAAGACAATACCCAGTATCGCCAGTTGATCCAGCAGATGATTGTTGAGCTGGAAGAAGTGCTGGAAGTACTGAAAACCTGAGAGCGCGTAAGCCTCGCATCTTGCTTAAGGTTCCTTTAAAATCCCGCACCTCAATCGGGGCGTAGCGCAGTCTGGTAGCGCACCACACTGGGGGTGTGGTGGTCGTAGGTTCAAATCCTGCCGTCCCGACCAATTCTTCTGAGATCCTTCCAATACGACAGCTTCGGTGTCGTTTCGACCGTAGCGGCGTAGCCGCGGAGCGGAGAAACCTCCTGGTCAAAAGCGAGATCCCTCCGCTCCGGCCCTGCGGGCCTCCGGTCGGGACGACGGGGGTGTTAGGTCCCTCCACTGCGGCCCTTTGTCTTTTCGACTGGAGCCGCGTTAGCGGCGGAATGGAGAAATCTCATCGTCAAAAGCGAGGTCCCTCCACTTCGGTCGGGACGACAGCTTCGGTGTCGTTTCGACCGTAGCGGCGTAGCCGCGGAGCGGAGAAACCTCCTGGTTAAAAGCGAGGTCCCTCCGCTCCGGCCCTGCGGGCCTCCGGTCGGGACGACGGGGGTGTTAGGTCCCTCCACTGCGGCCCTTTGTCTTTTCGACTGGAGCCGCGTTAGCGGCGGAATGGAGAAATCTCATCGTCAAAAGCGAGGTCCCTCCACTTCGGTCGGGACGACAGCTTCGGTGTCGTTTCGACCGTAGCGGTGCAGCCGCGGAGTGGAGAAACCTCCAGGTTAAAAGCGAGATCCCTCCGCTCCGGCCCTGCGGGCCTCCGGTCGGGACGACGGGGGTGTTAGGTCCCTCCACTCCGGCCCATTGTCTTTTCGACTGGAGCCGCGTTAGCGGCGGAATGGAGAAATCTCATCGTCAAAAGCGAGGTCCCTCCACTGCGGTCGGGACGACAGCTTTGATGTCGTTTCGACCGTAGCGGCGTAGCCGCGGAGCGGAGAAACCTCCTGGTCAAAAGCGAGATCCCTCCGCTCCGGCCCTGCGGGCCTCCGGTCGGGACGGCGGTGGTGTTAGGTCCCTCCACTGCGGCCCTTTGTCTTTTCGACTGGAGCCGCGTTAGCGGCGGAATGGAGAAATCTCATCGTCAAAAGCGAGGTCCCTCCACTGCGGTCGGGACGACAGCTTCGATGTCGTTTCGACCGTAGCGGCGTAGCCGCGGAGTGGAGAAACCTCCTGGTTAAAAGCGAGGTCCCTCCGCTCCGGCCCTGCGGGCCTCCGGTCGGGACGACGGGGGTGTTAGGTCCCTCCACTGCGGCCCTTTGTCTTTTCGACTGGAGCCGCGTTAGCGGCGGAATGGAGAAATCTCATCGTCAAAAGCGAGGTCCCTCCACTTCGGTCGGGACGACAGCTTTGATGTCGTTTCGACCGCAGCGGCGCAGGCGCGGAGTGGAGAAACCTCCTGGTTAAAAGCGAGATCCCTCCGCTCCGGCCCTGCGGGCCTCCGGTCGGGACGACGGGGGTGGTACGGCCCTGCGGGCCTCCGGTCGGGACGACGGGGGTGTTAGGTCCCTCCACTTCGGTCGGGACGACAGCTTCGGTGTCGTTTCGACCGTAGCGGTGCAGCCGCGGAGTGGAGAAACCTCCAGGTTAAAAGCGAGATCCCTCCGCTCCGGCCCTGCGGGCCTCCGGTCGGGACGACAGGGGGATTCGGTCGGGACGACAGGGGGCTTCGGTCGGGACGACGGGGTGCTGCGGGCGCGGCAACCTTGCCGCTGTGTTTTCGACTTTCCGGCCCACCAGCCTCACTATACAATCGCTGGATGCCCTATGACTCACTCTTTTTGCCCGGTGCCTGCCTGCTTGCGACCTGGGTGCTCAGCCACGCGTTTCGCCTGGTGGCGCTGCGCACCAGGCTGCTGGCTGCGCCCGATCACCGGAGTGCCCATACTGTGGCCACGCCCACGGGGGCTGGCGTTGCGTTCCTGATCGCATTTTATGCCGGATTGCTGGTGGCTCCGGGTGACCTGTCGCCGGTGTGGCTGGGTCCGTTGTTTGTTGGGCTGATTGGCCTCCTGGATGACATTCGGCCGCTTTCCGTGGGTATCAGGGCACCACTTTTTATCCTTGCGGCCGTCTGGTGTGTGTTCTGGGTGGGTTTCCCCCCGCTCGAGATTGCCGGTGTGGTGATCGATACTGGCTGGCTGGGCCTCCTGTTCGGGGTGGTTTCGCTCGTCTGGTTGCAGAACCTTTACAACTTCATGGACGGTATTGATGGTATTGCGGCCATGGAAGCGGCATTTGTTTGCCTTGCAGCCTTGCTGATCGGCGGGCCGGACCCCTGGCGCCCGGCGCTGTTGCTGCTGGCCGCGGTTTCGCTTGGCTTCCTGCTCATTAACTGGCCACGCGCCCGGGTATTCATGGGGGACGTGGGCAGCGGTTTCCTGGGGCTTTCGCTGGGTCTGCTGGCACTCGCCGAGGCTGCCGTAAATGTTTTTGTCTGGATGATCCTGCTTGGCGTCTTTGTCACCGATGCCTGCCTCACGCTGCTGGTGCGGTGGCGACGGGGCGAAATTGTCCATCAACCGCATAACCTGCATGCCTATCAACACCTGGCCCGACGCTTTGGCGCATCCAGGGTGTTGTTGGGCCTGCTTGCGGTCAACACCCTGTGGCTACTGCCCATCGCCTTTTTGGCCAATTCCTTTCAGGAATATGCCCTGTTTCTGCTAGTATTTGCCACTATTCCACTGTTGTTAGCGGCGGCGCTTTGTGGTGCTGGCCAGACAGAACCGAGACTTGAATGGCTGAAGACGACAAGATCGACATAGAGCCAAAACTGTCAGACCGTGGCAAACGCATCATCATGATGTGTGGTGATGCGGTGCTGATACCCCTGGCACTCTGGTCAGCCGTGGTGCTGCGCTATGGCGACATGTACAAGGATGTCACGGCCTTCTGGTGGCTGTTTCCTGCCACCGCTGCCGTTGGCGTTTTTGCCATGCAGAAGTTTGGTCTCTACCGCGCCATCGTTCGTTATATTGGCCCCAGTTCCATGGTGCCCGTGGTCCAGGGGATCAGTGTTGCCGCGCTGGCGGTGTCCCTGTTTGCCTATCTGACGGGTGCTGCGTCTTTTCCACGTTCGGCGCCGATGATTTTCTGGTTTATTGGCATCATGTTTGTCGGCGGTAGCCGCATTGCGGTGCGCGCCTATTTTTACGGCCTGTTCAACAACTACCTGACGCGGGAACCCGTCGCAATTTATGGTGCCGGTGAAACAGGTGCACAACTCGCTGTGGCGCTGCTGAGCGATTCCCGTTACATGCCGGTTGCGTTTATTGATGATGACCGCAGCCTGCGCAAGAACACCATTCACGGCGTGCGGGTCTACGATGCCGAACATATAGACCGGCTGGTGTACGACCGGGGCGTGAAACAGATCCTGCTTGCGATGCCCTCGGCAACCACACTGCAGCGCAAACAGATTCTGGAAAAATTGTCTGAACTGCCGGTCCACATTCGCACGGTGCCAAGTTTCACCGAGCTGATCACCGGTGCAGCCAATGTCACTGAAATCAAGGAAGTGGAAATTGGCGACCTGCTGGGGCGCGATGTTGTCCCCGCTGACGTGGAACTGCTGACCCAGTCGATTGAGCGAAAGAACGTGATGGTCACCGGGGCTGGCGGCACCATTGGTTCTGAGCTGTGCCGCAAGATACTCAAGCTGAACCCGGCGCGGCTGGTGCTATACGATAATTCCGAGTTCTCCCTCTACAATATTGAAAACGAGCTGCGTCCGCTGACAGGCCCCGAGACCGAGTTGGTTGTGCTGCTGGGGTCAATCCTGAACTTTGGCCACCTGTCCATGGTCATGGACGATTTTGGTGTGGAAACGCTCTATCACGCAGCTGCCTACAAGCATGTGCCCATGGTTGAACGGAATGTCATAGAGGGGGTGCGCAATAACGTGGTGGGCACCTGGCATGTTGCCCGGGCGGCGGAGGAAAACCGGGTCGAGGAGTTCGTGCTGATCTCAACCGACAAGGCGGTGCGGCCCACCAACGTGATGGGTGCGTCCAAACGGCTGGCCGAGCTGATTGTGCAGGCGTTTGCCGCGCGGGAAAACCACACGCGGTTCTGTATGGTCCGTTTTGGCAACGTGCTGCGCTCATCCGGCTCAGTGGTGCCGGTGTTTGAACAACAGATCCTGAAAGGGGGGCCGGTTGAGGTGACCCACAAGGATGCGACACGCTATTTCATGACGGCTGCAGAAGCTGCCGAACTGGTGATCCAGGCGGGTGCCATGGCCACGGGTGGTGATCTCTACGTGCTCGACATGGGTGAACCGGTGAGCATCAATGAACTGGCGAAAAAAATGATTCACCTGCACGGCAAGGAAATTGCCGTCGATCGCAAGGCCGCACACGAAAACCAGATTGTCATCGAGTACATCGGCCTGCGGCCGGGAGAAAAACTCAATGAGGAACTGGTCATTGGGCAGCGTATTGCAGGTACACGCCATCCCAAGATCCTCAAGGCAGAAGAGGACGCTCTGCCCTGGGAGCAGATCCGGGACATCTGCCAGACGTTGGAGTACGCCTGTGAAAGTGCGGATTATATTGCCGTACAGAAAATGCTGGAACAGCACGTGGCGGGATACCGCATGGCAGACAGTGATGTTGACCCGATACTGATGGTGGAGCGCGCCCGGCGTCGCGCGGGTACAACGAATGTGACGCCCTTCCAGAAGAAAGAGGATTAATGCCGCTTCGCGTGCTGCACGTGTTTCGTACTTACCTGCCCGACACCCGGGGTGGTGTGCAGGAGGTGATTCGGCAAGTTTGCCTGAGTACCGCCGCGCTGGGTGTTGAGAATCGGGTTTTTGTGCCCAGCGCCTCGCCCGTGCCGCGCGAACTTGAGGGTGAGGGTGCGCTCACGGTTCGCGTCAAACTCAACTTTGAAATCCAGTCCTGCGGTTTCTGTCTGACAGGTATCCAGGAATTTCGGCGCCAGGTGGCCTGGGCAGACCTGGTTCATTATCACTTTCCCTGGCCGTTCCAGGATGTCATGCACTTCATTGGTGGCGTGAAGAAACCTACGCTCGTGACCTATCATGCTGACATTGTGCGCCAGCGAAGCCTGTTGCTGCTCTATGCCCCCCTGCTGAATTGTTTCCTGAACAGCGTGGATTGTATTGTGGCCACCAGTGATGAATATGCCCGGTCCAGCCCATACCTCGGGCCGCGGATGGAGAAGGTGAAGGTCATTCCCCTGGCGCTGGATGAAAAGGCCTACCCAGTCGTGTCGGACGTGCGCCTGGCCGAGGTCAGGGCGCAGTTTGGCGAGGGCTTCTTCTTTTTTGTTGGCATGCTGCGGTACTACAAGGCGCTGCATATCCTGGTTGACGCGGCCCGGCAGGCCAGGGATTGCCGGGTAGTCATTGCGGGTGCCGGACCCATGGAAATATCGCTCCGGGCGCAGGCGCAGGATCTGGGCTGCCAGAACGTGACTTTTGCCGGCGCGATCGATGACGAGACCAGGGCCGCCTTGTTCAGCTTGAGTCGTGGCGTTGTGTTTCCGTCGTTTCTGCGCGCGGAGGCTTTTGGGGTGACGCTGCTGGAGGGAGCCATGTACGGCAAACCACTCATTACAGCGGCCTCTGATACCGGCACCAGTTATGTCAATCGACAGGGCGAAACAGGACTTGTGGTGCCGCCGTCGGACCCTGCGGCGCTGGCGGATGCCATGTCACAACTTAACGGGGATCCTGACCTCGCAACCCGGCTGGGTGCTGGTGCGCGAGCGCGCTTTGACCGCCTGTTCACGGCAGGGGTGATGGGCGCCAGGTACCTGGAGACTTACGAGCGCCTGGTGGAACCCGCGTGAGAATTGGCGTTGATGCCCGGCCACTTTGTGTGCCGACCTTTGGTATTGGTCGCTATACCAGGGCGATACTTGACCGGCTGACGAATGAGTCAGGGCACGAGTGGTTCCTGTATGCCGACCGGCCGTTCCTGTTCAGCTACGCGGACCGGCCAGGGGTTGTGCAACGGCACTTTGAGGCTCACAACCCGGCGCTGAGCCTCCTGCGAACCCAGTGGACCTTCGCCCGCTGGGCGGTAGCAGACAAGCTGGATGTGTTCTGGTCGCCCCGTCATCACCTGCCGATTCTGCTCGGGCGCAGGATCCCAACGGTGCTGACGATCCACGACCTGGTCTGGAAACGTTTTCCCCACACCATGTTGCCGGCCAATCGCCTGGTTGAGCGGTGCCTGATGCCGGTGTCGCTGCGCAAGGCGGACGCAATTATTGCGGTCTCCCAGGCAACCCGGGACGAAGTGGTGAACTTTTTTCCCCACACGATACCCAGAATCAGCGTGGTGCCGGAGGCGGCGGACATGATTGCTGCCGAACCACCACTCCCGCCACCACCCTATTTCCTGTTTGTGGGTACCCTGGAGCCCCGGAAAAACCTCCTCACCCTGATGGAGGCGTTTTCCCTTGCCCTGCCGGATTTGCCGCCCCGGTGCCGGTTGATCATCGTTGGCGCAGAAGGCTGGAACATGTCGCTGGAGAAAATCATTCGCGCCTTTTCCGTGCAGGACAGGGTGGAACTGTTGGGACACGTGAGTGAAGGGGTGCTGCACCAGCATCTCGCAGGTGCCATTGCCCTGTGCCTGCCCTCACTCTACGAGGGGTTTGGTCTGCCTGCCCTGGAGGCCATGCAGCACGGTACCCCGGTCATTGGGGCCAATACCTCGTCCATTCCGGAAGTGGTGGGTGGTGGTGGACTGCTGGTGGATCCGCTGTCAGCGGATGACATGGCGGCGGCGCTGGTGCAGCTGGCAAACAATCCCGGTGAGCGGGAAAGCCTTTCGCGGGCGGCGTTGGAACAGGCGGCAAGATTCTCCTGGGATCGCACGGCGGCGAATACGCGCAGGTTAATCGAGGCCGTCGTCACGCGGTCTTGATGTCCAGCCAAGCGCAACAGGCAGCCAGAATACAATCCACAGGTGGTCCACCTTCTCCAGCAGCCGGTTGCCGTCGATGCCCAGGCTGACCAGGGCGAACGCAATGCCACCGGTGACCAGGGCGGTCCGCTGGTCAAAACGGCTGCCCAGCAGGTCCAGCAGGCTGGTCAGCATGACGGCAACCAGCAGGGTCAGTCCAATGGCGCCGCCGTAGAACAGGGTGGCCAGGTAGACCGAGTGGGCGTGGTCGAAGGTCAGGTGTTGCCAGGTAACGCTGCTGTCGGACCCGATACCCTGGCCGATCAGCCAGTTGCCCGCCTGGATACGCTCCAGCATCGCCGTCCAGATTTCCGGCCGGAAACTGAGCGCCCGGCGCAGGATGTTGTCTCCCAGGCCCATGGCAAAAGCGATACCCAGAAGTACGCCGGCCCCGGCGACAATAGCCGCCAGGGCAATCCAGCGGCGCCGGGGCGTTAGCGCGGGATTGATCATGACAATTGCCAGCGGTGCTGCAAACAGCCCCAGCCAGACACTGCGGGTCCCGGTCAGCACAATGGCCCAGACCAGGGCCAGTGTAGCTGCTGCGAGCAACAGCTGGCGCAGGCGCGACTGTTCAAAGGCAAGTCGCGTCAGGGCAAACACCAGTGGTATGGCGTAAGACATGGCGCTGATCACCGGGTTATAGATCCGGCCAAACGCATAGAGCCGGTCTGTCTCGTCCAGCGGGTTGTAGTCAACGGTATGGAACAGGTAGATGGAGATGGCCGCAGACAGTGCAGCCACAAGAATCAAGAGATCAATGGCGTGTGCCAGCAGGCCCGGCAGGCGGTGATGCACCACCAGGATGCCAAACAGAAAGCCCGCGAGCAGGACCGCATGGCCCAGCGGCAGAAAGTCTGCAGGCTCACTCCAGAGCCCGCTGGCAGCAAGGTAAGTGATAAATGCCAGCGCGGGGAGGCTGCGCCGGTGTATCAACAGCCGCCAGTCACCCGGCGAGATCACCCAGAGTGCCAGCAGGGCCAGGGTTCCCATATAAGACGGGAAATAGGCCACCTGGCCGTCGTCGCCCAGGTAATAGCCAACAAACAGCAACATCAGCATGAAAGCCTGGCACCAGTACAGGCCCTGGATAATTCTCGGTTTAATGATGGCGGGCTTCTTTAATTCGAGTGCCCTATAATACCGCGCTTTGAGTCACTACAGCCGAATTGTCATGCCCAAAATTCAACCGGTTATCTTGTGTGGGGGGGCGGGGTCCCGTTTATGGCCCGCGTCACGCCAGCTTTATCCCAAGCAGTTCCTGTCACTCGTGGACGATCGCTCGCTACTGCAAAATACCGTGCTGCGGCTGAAAGACCTGGACGCAGCAGCCCCGGTTGTTGTCTGCAACCACGAACACCGGTTCCTTGTGGCCGAGCAACTGCGCGCAATTGACGTGGACGCGGGTGAAATTATTCTTGAACCGGCAGGACGGAACACCGCACCGGCGATTGCGCTGGCTGCGCTGCGCTGCCGGGAGCGGGACCCTGACTCCATCCTGCTGGTCCTCGCCTCCGATCACGTGATTGCCGACGAAGCGGCATTCCACGCGGCGATTGACCAGGCCAGCCAGCTTGCACAGCAGGGCCGGCTGGTGACTTTTGGTATTGTGCCCACCGCACCCGAAACGGGATACGGGTACATCAAGCCGGGAGACCCCCTGGAGGGCGGAGCCACCGTTGCCGCATTTGTGGAAAAACCGGATGCAGCGCTGGCCGCAAGTTATGTGCGCGACGGCTATCTCTGGAACAGCGGGATGTTTGCGTTTGGTGCGGCCACCTTCCTGCAGGAACTGGCGCAGCACCGGCCGGATATCCTCACGGCCTGCGAGCAGGCAATTGCAACTTTGACCATGGACGCCGATTTTGCGCGCATTGACGCGGCGAGTTTTGCGGCCTGTCCGGCCGAATCCGTCGACTATGCCGTCATGGAACCCACCGAACATGCGGCGGTTGTGCCCCTGTCAGCTGGCTGGAGTGACATCGGGTCCTGGTCAGCATTGCTGGATGTGCTTCCCCAGGATGAACATGGCAACAGCGTTTATGGTGATGTGATTGCCAATGACGTTGAGCACAGCTATATCCGCGCGGAACACCGCCTGGTGTCTGTGGTGGGACTGTCGAACATCATTGTGGTGGAAACTGCTGATGCCATCCTGGTGGGTAACCGCGCGCAGATGCAACAGGTGAAAGACGTGGTGCAACAGTTGAACGATTGCAGCCGGGAAGAGCCCATTACCCATCGCAAGGTTTTTCGTCCCTGGGGTCACTACGAGGGTGTTGACGACGGGGATCGCTACCAGGTCAAGCAGATTGAAGTGAAGCCGGGTGCGTCACTTTCCCTGCAGAAACACCACCACCGGGCCGAGCACTGGATTGTGGTGAGTGGCACGGCCAGGGTTACCCGCGGTGACGAGGTGTTTGAGCTGAGCGAGAACGAGTCAACCTATATCCCGCTGGGGGTCAAACACCGGCTGGAGAATCCCGGGCGGATACCGCTGCGCATCATTGAGGTGCAATCGGGCTCTTACCTGGGTGAAGATGACATAGTCCGGTTTGAGGATACCTACGGGCGGAGCTGAGCAGGCGTTTCGTCCCCGTCTCCGCCTGTCGATCCCCGGGCACCAATGCTAGAATGTTGGTCTTCGTTTGAGGATCAATGAGTCATGTTACGAAAGTGTCTGTTTCCTGCCGCCGGGTACGGAACCCGGTTCCTGCCTGCCACCAAGGCGATGCCCAAAGAAATGTTGCCGATTGTCAGCAAACCGCTGATCCAGTACGGCGTGGAAGAAGCCATTGAGGCAGGGTTGACCAATATCGGGTTTATCTCCGGTCGCGGTAAGCGGGCCATCGAGGACCATTTCGATATCTCGTATGAACTTGAACACCAGATAGCCGGCACGTCCAAGGAAAACCTGCTGCAGGAAATCCGCCAGGTGATTGATCGCTGTACCTTTTCCTACACACGCCAGGTTGAGATGAAAGGCCTGGGCCACGCCATTCTCACCGGTGAAAGCCTGGTGGGGCAGGAGCCTTTTGCCGTGCTGCTGGCGGATGACCTCTGCATGAATGATGGTGGTGATGGCGTGCTCAAACAGATGGTTGCGCTTTTTAACGAGTACCAGTGTCCCATTGTGGCCATTGAGGAAGTGCCGGCAGACCAGACACAGAACTACGGTGTCATAGCCGGTGACGAGATTCAGCCGGGACTTTTCAAGATCAAGGAGATGGTTGAAAAGCCCGCGCCGGAAGAAGCACCCTCAAACCTCGCCATTATTGGTCGATACATCCTCACTCCTGACATTTTCGATATCCTGCGTGGCACTGAACCCGGTCGGGCGGGCGAAATCCAGATTACTGACGCCATTGCCCAGCAGGCGCGCCGGCGCATGGTGCTGGCCTACAAGTTCAAGGGGCGGCGATTTGACTGCGGTAGTATTGAGGGCTTTGTTGAAGCGACCAACCATGTCTATAACGAACACTACAAGAAACAGGGATCAGACTGACTTATGCGGATATCAATTGTAGGTACGGGCTATGTTGGCCTGGTGACCGGTACCTGTTTTGCCGAAATGGGCAACGAGGTCACCTGTATTGACATAGATGAGGCCAAGCTGGACAAATTGCGTAATGGCATAGTGCCCATACATGAGCCCGGCCTGGACAGCATGATTGCCGCCAACACGGCCGAGGGGCGGCTGACGTTTTCCAGCAGGCTTGATGATTCACTGCATGAGTCGCAGGTCATTTTTATTGCCGTGGGTACGCCCCCCAACGAGGACGGCAGTGCTGACCTGTCGCACGTGCTGGCCGTGGCGCGCGAGATTGGCCAGAAATTGCTTGCGCCTATTGTGGTGGTGGACAAGTCGACGGTGCCGGTGGGCACCGCAGACAAGGTGCGGGCGGCGATCTCCCGTGAGCTTGACGCACGCGGGGTCACAGTTGAATTCGACGTGGTCAGCAACCCCGAGTTCCTGAAAGAAGGTGCTGCCATTGGCGATTTCATGTCGCCCGACCGTATTGTCGTCGGCACGTCCAGCGACCGCAGTCGTGCACTGATGCGGGAGCTTTACGCACCTTTCTCGCGCAACCACGACAAACTGCAGTTTATGGGTGTCCGTGATGCAGAGATGACCAAGTATGCGGCCAATGCCATGCTGGCAACCAAAATTTCATTCATGAATGAGATTGCCGCCATGTGTGAACATTTTGGCGTGGACGTGGAAAACGTGCGTAAGGGTATTGGTTCTGACGAACGCATTGGCTACTCGTTCATTTACCCGGGCGCGGGTTATGGGGGCTCATGTTTCCCCAAGGACGTGCGTGCCCTGATTTCAATGGCGACTGAAATGGGCCTCGAAGGCGCCATATTCCGGGCGGTTGAAACCCGGAACCAGGCGCAGAAACTGCTCCTCATGGACAAGGTGAAAAGGCGTTTTGGTGACAACCTGACGGGCAAGACCTTTGCCCTCTGGGGGCTTGCGTTCAAGCCCGAGACTGATGATGTGCGCGAGGCACCGGCACTGCAGATGATTGCGCAACTGCTGGCGGCCGGCGCAGCAATTCGCGCTTATGACCCGAAGGCCGTGGAAACGACCAAACGCGCACTTGCCCACCTGGACACGTCAAACCTTGTTTACGTCAGCACCCCCAACGAGGCGCTGGAGGGGGCTGATGCCCTGGTGATCATGACCGAATGGAAAGTGTTCCGGCAGCCCGACTTTCGCCGGCTGGCGAACACCCTGACCGACAGGATCATTTTTGATGGCCGCAATATGTATGACCCCGATCTGGTTGCCAACTATGGCCTGGTCTACGTGGGTATCGGCCGTACCTCCGAACCTTTTCCGGGATAGCAGGTTATGGCCATTCTGGTAACCGGTGCGGCGGGGTTTATTGGCTATCATGTCGCGAGTACCCTGCTCACGCGGGGTGAGACCGTGGTTGGGGTGGATAACATCAATGATTACTACGATGTCACCCTGAAAGAAAACCGGCTGGCGGACCTGGCCGGACACCCGCAGGCGGCCAACTTTACCTTCTGCCGGCTGGACATCAAGGATGCCGCCGACGTTGACGCGGTATTCCGCGACCACGGCATCAACCGTGTGATTCACCTGGCGGCCCAGGCGGGAGTACGCTACTCGATCGAGAACCCGAGGGCCTACATCGAGTCCAACGTCATGGGGTTCCAGAACATCCTTGAAGCCTGTCGCGAGCAGGAGGTCCAGCACCTGGTCTATGCATCGTCCAGTTCGGTCTACGGCAACAATACCAAGGTGCCTTATGCCGTCACCGACAATGTGGACCACCCGATTTCAACCTATGCGGCGACCAAAAAATCCAATGAGCTGATGGCACATGTCTACAGCCACCTGTTTGGGCTGCCGACCACCGGCCTGCGGTTCTTTACGGTCTATGGCCCCTGGGGTCGCCCTGATATGTCCCCCTTTATTTTTGCCAAAGCCATTTTTGCCGGGGCGCCCATCAAGCTGTTCAACTACGGCAATCACAGTCGCGACTTCACCTATATTGATGACATTGTCGACGGCATTATCCGGACGTTCGATGGGCCGCCCACGGGTAAAGAGGGTGCACCTTACGCCCTGCACAACATCGGCAATCACCAGCCAGTCAACCTGCGCGACTATGTCGCCATTTTTGAACGGGAGATTGGCCGCGAGGCAGTCATTGAACTGGCGCCCATGCAGCCGGGTGACGTGGAATCGACTTTTGCTGACATCTCCACCCTGCAGGAACAGTTTGGTTACCAGCCTGCCATCTCCATCGACGAGGGAGTAAAGCGGTTTGTGGCCTGGTACCGTGCCTACCACCACCTTGAATGACGTGACGTCATGCTAGACGCGCTTCTTGCTGGCGGTGTTATTCTCCTGGTCATCGGGATACTGGCAGCCACGCGTTACTCCACCGAGGTTGTCCTGATGGCAGGGCTGACGATCCTGCTGGTGGCTGGTGTGCTGACTCCGGAACAGGCGCTTGTTGGTTTTGCCAATCCGGGACTCGCTACCGTCGCGGTGCTCTACGTGGTTGTCGCGGGTATGCGCGAAACCGGGTCCGTGGCCTGGGTGACCGGGAGTTTGCTCGGCCGGCCCGTATCGCTGGCAGGCGCCTACACGCGAATGATCCTGCCGGTCGCCTTCATGAGTGCTTTTGTCAACAATACGCCCATTGTTGCCATGATGATCCCAGCCGTTCGCGACTGGGCCCGGCGCACCGGATTTGCCGCATCCAAACTGCTGATGCCGCTCAGTTTTGCAGCCATGGTGGGCGGGACCTGCACCATCATTGGAACCAGCACCAACCTCGTACTGAATGAAATGCTGGTGTCTGCCACCGGGTCGGGTCTCGGTTTTTTTGATCTGGCGATTATAGGTGTCCCCTGCACCCTGCTGGTGTTTGTTTTTATGCTGGTGGTTGGACAACGCTGGTTGCCGGAGCGCGTGGATCGGGCAATTGACGCCGACGCCGTGAAACAGTACCTGATCGAAATGCAGGTAGAAGCGGGCAGTTCTCTGGCCGGCAAGTCCGTGCAGGAAGCCGGTCTGCGGCACCTGCCCGGTCTTTATCTCATGGATATTGAGCGAAAGGGTATGACCATTCCGGCAGTGGCCCCGGAGGAGAAACTGGCGGAAGGCGACGTACTGGTGTTTACCGGCATGGTGGACTCGGTGGCTGACCTGCGCCGGTTCGACGGGCTTCGGCTGGCCTCCGATCATGTGTCCCGCCTGGATCTGAAACGTGGCAGTCATTCACTGGTCGAGGTGGTGGTGGCCGAAGCCTGCCCGCTGGTGGGCAGGAGTATCCGTCAGGGTAACTTTCGCAATGTCTATAACGCGGCCATTATCTCGGTGTCCCGCAACGGTGAGCACCTGCGTGCCAAGGTGGGTGACATTGTGTTGCAGGCCGGTGACATGCTGTTGCTTGAGGCTCACGCGGATTTCACCCGTCAGTATCGAAACAACAAGGACTTCATGCTGGTCAGTGGGGTAGCCAATTCCGAGGCCTATCGCACGGAAAAGCGGCCCCTGGCACTGGCAATATTTGCCGGCATGATTCTGCTGACCGTCATGGGCGCAACAACCCTGCTGGTTGCGGGTATGGTTGCTGCCGGGCTTTTGATGCTGACGCGCTGCACCTCGGCCAGCAATGCGCGGCGCGAAGTCAGTTGGCAGGTGTTGATAGTCATTGGCGCCTCAATCGGGCTGGGTAATGCACTGGTGGTTTCTGGCGCTGCACAACTGGTGGCACAAGCGGTGTTTGCCGGGCTCTACGGACATCCGCTGGTGATGCTGCTGGTGGTGTTTGGCCTGACTGCACTGCTCACGGCTGTTATCTCCAATATTGCCGCCGCAACCCTTATGTTCCCCGTTGTGTTGTCGTTGGCAAACGCCAGTGGTGTCAGTGCAGATGCGCTGGTGGTCACCGTGATGGTCGCCGCCTCGGCGAGTTTTGCCACACCTATTGGCTATCAGACCAACCTGATGGTGTATGGACCCGGTGGCTATCAGTTCACCGATTTTGTCAAAGTGGGCACACCGCTAACGATCCTGGTGGGGTTCGTCACCGTGTTGCTGGCGTATCACTTTTTCTGATCTGGACGGGCAGGGTCGGGGCAAAAAAAAGATTCTGGCAAATGCCAGAATCTCTTGAGTTGGCGGAGCGGACGGGACTCGAACCCGCGACCCCCGGCGTGACAGGCCGGTATTCTAACCAACTGAACTACCGCTCCGAATGGTGGGTGTTGCAGGGGTCGAACCTGCGACCTACGGCTTGTAAGGCCGTCGCTCTCCCAACTGAGCTAAACACCCATTTTTGAAGGAGAGCGAATTGTAACGACTCAATTTCCTGAGTCAAGCGATTGTGCACAACTCCTCAGCTATCCTGGCTGGCCGCGGGGCGTGCAATGGGAGCGCGATACAGGATCTGGCGCTGCAGGGGTGACATGACTTCTTTCTGCCGGTCCAGATCGTTGGTCCAGAACATGATGTTCAGCCCGTCGGGACACTCGTCGGTGTTGGCCTCACCGTTGGCATTGGCGTCTTCAGACGGTGTGCAGGCCGGGGTGTCCGTAAGGATGTCCGTGGCACCAAAAAATCGCTCCGTGGTATGGAACAGGCCCAGCAGGTGGCCAATCTCGTGAAATGCAAACTCGGCAGTGGTCCTGCCATAGAGTGATGGCGAATTGAGGTTCAGTGTGCCGTTGATGAGGACACCATTCAGGTTGTTGACGGCGCCGAGCGCCCCCGGAATCCCGGGTGCAATCGCTATCCTGCCGGCGTTGTTCAGGCCTGAAAATGATTCGATAAAAAAGACGTTGATGGCCGCCGGATCTCCCAGCAGCACCAGGTCGCGCGTGTCGCTGTCAGCAAAATCGGCGGAGACTTCAACAAACCTTGGTTCGTTGAGCCGCTGAGGCTGGGCCATCTCGACCGCAAAACCGTTGCGCACTGCCAGTTGTTCGAGTTCTACCAGTATTTGTGCCAGGCGCATGTCGTTGATGATGTGGCTGGTGACAAATGGCTGGATGGTGATGGTATGACCGCTGGCGGCAACCGGGGCCGGGCCGGTGCGCTCAACCAGTTGCAGGCGTGCCTGGTCAAGGTTGATGGTGCCAAGGTTGGTAGTGTTCGCGGCAATGCGGAACTGCCAGTCTCCGGCGGGTGGTGTGTTGTCGGCCGATTTGGGCTGGTAAAGGGTACAGAGCAGCGCGTCACAGTTGAGGTAAAAGCGCGCGTCCGGGTCAGGTGCGGCGCCGCCCGGGTCTGTGACATCCACGAGTGTCAATCTGCCCGCGCCCGGGCCTACCACATCTCCCTGTAGTGACAGCAGGAAAGACACGGTATTGGGATTGATCCGCACCGTCTGCACGGGTGACACAAGGGTGGTGCCGGTTTGGGTAAAGCCGGCTGTGGGCAGGGGCAGGTCAACAACCCGCAGGCTGGTCCGGGTTACCGGGACCACGTTGATGGTCACAATCGCCGGGTTGCTGGCAGCACCGTTTGCATCAAGAACCTGGTAGGTAAAGGTGTCGGTGCCAAGAAACGGCATGGGTGGTGAATAGCGGAGGATATCCTCCTCAACAGTCAGCGTGCCCTGGCTGGCGCTGATGACCGCGAGCCTGTCCGGGGTCAAAATCAATGGTCCATCAGCATCACTGTCGTTGGCCAGGATATCCAGCGTTGTAGGTGTATTTTCGACAACGGTAAAAGTGTCTGCCGTGGCGCTGGGTAGTGCGTTTATCGTGATCGACAGGACAGCTGAATTGCCACTGGTATCACTGTAGGTGAGGCTGTCGCTGCCCGTGAAGTTCGTGGCCGGCGTATAGCTGATGGTGTTGCCAGCGATCTCTGCCGTGCCATTGGCCGGTGGCGCGGCAATGCGGAGGGGGAGAACGGGATTGGTATCGTTGGCCAGCACGCTGACGGTGACCGTGCCGCCGGCATTCACTACCGCAACATCGCTGACCAGCCTGGCTGAAGGGGTTGATGGCCCACCGCCACCACCGCCACCACAACCGGCAAGGGTGAGTACAACAGACATCAGGCAGGCGCGCTTCAAACCGGCTCCGGATGGGACATGATGGGCCAGATCTTAGCGCAACAGGGGCCAGTGGCGGTGACGGCTGGTCAGAAATCCTGGTCCATGTCTTCAGCCGGGTTATCGCAATGTGGTTTGCCCACAATGCGTGCCGGTACACCGGCCACGGTGACATGTGGCGGGACGTCTTTCATGACAACGCTGCCTGCGCCAACCTTGGCGCCGGCGCCGACCTCAATGTTGCCAATAATCGACGCATTGGCCCCGATAAGCACACCGTGGCGAATCTTGGGGTGTCTGTCACCCTGTTCCTTGCCGGTGCCACCCAGCGTAACACCATGCAGTATGGAGACGTCATCCTCGACCACCGCTGTTTCACCAATGACGAGACCGGTAGCGTGGTCGAACATGATGCCGCAACCGATGCGGGCGGCGGGGTGGATATCAACCGCAAACATGGTGGACACCTGGTTTTGCAGGAAAAATGCCAGGCTGTGACGCTGCTGACCCCATAACCAGTGGGCGACACGGTGAATCTGCAGTGCGTGAAAGCCCTTGAAGAACAGGTAGGGTGTTGAAAAAGAATTGCAGGCCGGGTCCCGCTCGCGTGTCGCCGTGATGTCAATCTGGGCTGCACGCAGGATAGAAGGCTCGGCCGCCATGGCTTCCTGGATAATCTCGCGGATGGCCATGCTGGAAACAACCGTGCTGTCGAGCTTGCTGGCAAGCAGGAAACTCAGGGAACCTTCCATACTGTCGTGGTTCAGTACCGTCGCCTGGAGGAACGTTGCCATGATGGGTTCAAATTCTGCCCGGGCTTTGACCTCGCTGCGTATGGCCTGCCAGAGTGGGTTCTCAGAGCTCAGGTCCGCAGTTTGGCCCTGTCCGGCTAGCTCTGCAGCGTATCGCGCGTTGATTGATGCGTTCATCTGTCTCTCCGTTGCTCCCTCGCCCGCCGCCGTGGCGCTGGTGAGGGCCCAATTTCCGCATTTTTCGTCCGGATTTCAACTCTAAAGTCATTCCGGTCTCGAATAATTGATATGGCGCGACCCGGAAATTAATCAACCCCTGCAATTGAAAAGGGTATGGTCTTGGCATTTAATGCCGGTTCGATTGACGGGCAGCCATTATGGGCAAGTTTGAAACGGTAGGACTGGTGGCGCGAACGGGCAGTGACCTGGTGCGCGAGTCACTGCAGCGCGTCAGCAATTTCCTGCGGTCCCGTGATGTTGAGGTGCTGCTTGCGCCCACCGCGTTTGGGATGCTGGATACCGAACATGGTCGCAAATCCAGCCACCGGGAGATGGGTGTTGAGTGCGACCTGATTATTGCC
This sequence comes from Pseudomonadota bacterium, assembly GCA_047947185.1. Classification (GTDB taxonomy): domain Bacteria; phylum Pseudomonadota; class Gammaproteobacteria; order Pseudomonadales; family Azotimanducaceae; genus JANQJA01. The sequence continues at coordinate 1,414,614 of CP170502.1, read as the reverse complement.
GTGGGCGGGGATGGCAACATGCTCGGTACGGCACGCGTTTTTGCACCCTATGGGGTCCCAATTGTTGGTGTGAATCGTGGCAGGCTGGGATTCCTGGCTGACATCTCCCCGGACGAGATAGAAGTCAGCCTGGGCGCGGTGCTGTCGGGTGAATACAAGATCGAGGAGCACTTTCTGCTGGAAGGTGAGGTCTCGGTAAAAGGCATGAAAGAAGTGCCCTGTGCGCTGAACGAGGTGTTGCTGCACTCGTCTGAAATGCCGCACATGATTGAATTTGACCTGTATATCGACGACAAGTTTGTCTACAACCAGTACTCGGACGGGCTCATTATTGCCTCCCCGACGGGTTCCACGGCCTACTCGCTGTCCGCAGGCGGCCCGATCATGCATCCCAGCCTCAACGCGATTGTACTGGTGCCCATGTTTCCACATACCCTGAACAGCCGTCCGCTGGTAGTGCCGGGCGATTCGGAGATCAGGATTGAGGTGGGTTCACAGGTGGGTACCAATGCCCGGGTGAGTTTTGATTCCCACATGGAATTTGAGATTCAGCCGGGCCAATCGCTTTCTGTGCGCAAGATGAAACACCGCCTGCGCCTGATCCATCCACCGGGACACAGCTTTTACAGTGTCTGCCGCTCCAAGCTGGACTGGGCCAGCCGGGTGGGCGAGTAGGCGTCCTTTCGACGACACCTACCGTGTCGTTTCGACTGGAGCGGCGTCAGCTGATAGCACTTTGTCGTTTCGACTGGAGTGGCACAGCAGGCGGCACTTTGTCGTTTCGACCGTAGCGGCGCAGCCGCGGAGTGGAGAAACCCCGGTGTGGAAGGGCGAGGTCCCTCCACTCCGGCCCTGCGGGCCTCCGGTCGGGACGACGGTTGCGCTCCGGCCCTTCGGGCCACCGGTCGGGACGACACCTACGGTGTCGTTTCGACTGTAGCGGCGTAGCCGCGGAGTGGAGAAACCCCGGTGTGGAAGGGCGAGGTCCCTCCGCTCCGGCCCTTCGGGCCTCCGGTCGGGACGACGGTGCTTTGTCGTTTCGACTGGAGCCGCGTCAGCGGCGGAATGGAGAAATCTCGCTCTTTGAGGATCAGAGTCGTCCCTTGAGGTCCCTCCGCTCCGGCCCTCTGGGCCTCCGGTCGGGACGACACCTACGGTGTCGTTTCGACTGGAGCCGCATCAGCGGCGGAATGGAGAAATCTCGTTCTTTGAGGTTCAGTGACGTCCCTTGAGGTCCCTCCACTCCGGCCCTTCGGGCCTCCGGTCGGGACGACACCTACGGTGTCGTTTCGACCGTAGCGGCGTAGCCGCGGAGTGGAGAAACCCCGGTGTGGAAGGGCGAGGTCCCTCCACTCCGGCCCTGCGGGCCTCCGGTCGGACGACGGTTGCGCTCCGGCCCTTCGGGCCTCCGGTCGGGACGACACCTACGGTGTCGTTTCGACTGTAGCGGCGTAGCCGCGGAGTGGAGAAACCCCGGTGTGGAAGGGCGAGGTCCCTCCGCTCCGGCCCTTCGGGCCTCCGGTCGGGACGACGGTGGTGTTACGGCCCTCTGGGCCTCCGGTCGGGACGACGGTGGCGCTACAAGCTAAGCCCTGATATCTTCCGGCCGATCAATGTCCAGCAGAATACCGCGGTCTTCCACGACCAGGGTGATGACCTTCTGCTCGTGTTCCTCGATGACGGGTCTGGCGCCGCGATCACCCTCTAACTGCTCGATCTCGGCGAAGTAGGCTTTCGGGAATAGCACCGGGTGCCCAACCTTGCCGTCAATTTCCGGCATGACAATGGGATCATTCTGGCGATGTTTTTCCCAGGTGCTGACCACCTGGTGAATGGTACCTGGTTGCAGAAACGGCATGTCGGCCAGCAGGACCACGGCACCATCCCAGTCTTTTACCTGGTGAATAGCGTTACTGAGGCTGTGCGCCATCCCCCGCGCCGAGTCGGGCGCGCGGAAGTAGGTGACGTTGGGCAGGTTGATGGTCGAGCGAAGCTCCTCCAGGTATGACTGGTCACCAAACCTGAGCACTACCATGACCTGGTCCAGTGCCGCCGCCGCAGTAAGAATGGACTGCTCTATGACGGACTTGCCGGTTGCGAGTTTCTGCTTGCGCTTGTCGTCCCCAAACCGTCGACTGCTGCCCGCAGCCAGGACAATACCGCCAATACCACTCATCGGTCTTAATCTCCGCTACCGGTCAGCCGACCGCCAGGGTGCGATAGTCTGCGGCAAGCTTGTCCGGTTTGGCTTCAGCGCGCAGGGCAATCAGTTGTGCGAGGATGGAAACCGCAATCTCGGCCGGTGTCTTGGACCCGATGGGCAGGCCTACCGGCGCATGCAGGCGCGCAATCTGGTCCTCGGTCAAATCCAGCTGCAGCAGGCGCTCACGGCGTTTGGCAGAAGTGCGGGTTGACCCCATGGCCCCAACAAACCAGGCGTCGGTTGTGAGCGCTTCCATAAGCCCCATATCATCAATGCGGGGATCGTGGGTCAGGGCAATGACAGCAGTAAAGTTGTCAGCCATCCTGCGGACGGCGTCGTCGGGCATGTCGTTGACCAACTGCACGCCTGGTACCTTCCAGTCGTCTATCATGTTCTCTCGCGGATCGCAGACCACCACATGGTAGTCCAGCTTTTGCGCAAGTTCCCCAAGGTACATGGACACCTGGCTCGCACCAATCAGGAACAACTGGAAGCGGGGGCCGTAAGTTTGCGAAAGCCGCCGCTCTCCCGCCACACCGGTATCATCAGCGTTGACGAAATCCCCTTCAAAAACCAGGTTCTGGTAGCGCTCCCGGTCTTCGACGACCATCTCACCTGTTGTGATATCGACGCTCCGTGCCACACACTGCCGGGCGCTTAGCCGCTCGACTATGTGCTGAAAGTCAGGCAGGCAGGTGCGGTCGACAAAAGGTTCAATGACAATATGCAACTGACCGCCGCAGGGCAGGTTAAACCGGTCCGCGTCTTCGGCTGAGGCGCCATAGATATGCAGCATGGGCCTGTCGGTGGCCAGTTCACCAGTCTGTAGTTTTTCGAGCAGGTCATCTTCAATACAGCCGCCCGACAGCGAGCCGGCAATCTGGCCGCGACTGTTGCAGCAGAGCAGGGAACCAATCGGGCGGGGAGAAGATCCCCAGGTTTTTACGACGGTACAGAGCCAGCAACGCTCGCCCGCCTCAATCCACCCGGTCAGTTGGGAAAGTACCTCGCGGTCGGCGTTTTCCATAACAATTGCCTGCATTGGCTGTTAACATCGGGCCTCATAGTTTAACGCATCCCTGCATGTCTGCCAGATGGCCCACGGGTATTTTTTGATCGCTTCATCCTCCACCTCGACTGTGCTGTTACCCTGATGATTGTCGCCCTGGAAGTGAGCCGGGACATTGATCTCGCCCTGTTCTCCCGTTACCTGCAGCAGTCTGGTGTAGAGCATCGTATTGCCGAGGACGGCGACAGGCAGGTGGTCTGGGTGACCAACGAGGCCGAGGCCAACCTGGTACGGGAACTGTTTGACCGGATTGACCAGGGGCAGGTACGCCTTGAGGCAAAGGCCGGTGGCGCGCCGGCCCGGGTCCGTGGTGTGCCGCTGTTGCACCAGCTCTGGCGGGCGCCCCTCACGGCCCTGGTGATCCTGCTGAATCTGGCGTTTTTTCCGGTCACCTTTGGACTTGATGAGGGGGAGGTCACGCAGTTACTGACTCGCATGACTTTTGTCGGGTTTGAACTGGACGGTGCCTACCTCAAATTCGAAAGCCTGGCTGAGGTGTTTGCCCAGGGTGAGTACTGGCGGCTGCTGTCACCCATGCTGCTGCATTTTGGCGTGATGCACATTGTCTTTAACCTGCTCTGGGTCTGGGAGGTGGGGCGAAGAATCGAGATTATCAACGGTGCTGCGACGCTGTTGTTGATATTGCTGGTGACTTCACTCAGTGCCAACTTCACCCAGTATTTCATGACCGGTCCCAGCCTGTTTGGCGGCATGTCGGGTGTTGTTTTTGGCCTGCTGGGATACGGGCTGGTCTGGAGTCGACTGGTGCCCTCCCGGTCACTGGCCCTGCCCGACGGGATCTATATTTTTATGGTGGCATTCCTGGTGATCGGCTTCTCGGGCGTATTGGATGCACTTCTGCCCGGGTCCCTGGCCAATGGTGCTCACCTGGGCGGTTTTCTTGCGGGCCTCGGCCTGGGAGCGGTTGCCGGGTTGATCGAGCGAAACGCATAAGGGCCTGTCAGAACAGCGAGAGGTTCCCGTCTGCCAACTGTCCCCCGGTGCCCAGGTCTACTTCAATCTCGACCTCGTAGGATGTATAGCGGCGCAGATTAATCACACCCGTATCGAAAATCAGGTACTGCCCCTTGATGCCAACAAGGACCCCGTCAATGGTGGGTGTTTTGTCGAGATTCAGGGCCACGACCCGCGTCGGATAGTGCGTGACGGGGTAACGAATTGTGGCAACCTCCGCGCCCTGCGCAGGCTGAATGGCACCCGGTCCGAAGCGTGCCTGCAACGCCTCGATGTCGGGTCCGATTTCGGTGAGCAGCCGGTCCCGGATGGCACGCAGGTCAACTCTCTGGTCTTCCGATTTCAGCATCCGTTGCCAACTGGTCTTGTCACTGATGTGCTGTTTGAATGCAACCTCAACAAACCCGGACTGTTGCCGGGTCTGGACCCCAAATACCGGTAGTGCCTGGACCGCACCCTGGTCAATCCAGCGGGTGGGGAGTTGTGAGGGCCTTGTGATACCCACCTTGACCCCGGACGAATTGGCCAGGTAAACAAGGTGTGGCTGCATACAGAAAGCCTCACCCCAGTCCGGTTCGCGGCAGGTACCCTGGTCAAAATGACAACGTTCGGGGCTCATCACGCACAGGTCACACTGGGCCAGGCGTCGACAACAGGGGAAACAGTATCCCTGGCTGAAACTCCTGCTGGTGGTGCGACCGCAGTGCTGGCAGCGGATGGTGCCGGTGTAATGCAGGCTGATACGGCGCCCGAGCAGGGGGTTCAGGTGCAAGGTCTCTGTGCTGTTGCTGGTGTGGTCAAACAGCCGGAGGTCATAGTCAACAGGGTCACCCATCCGGGTGCCCATTTTTCGGAGGTGGCCACGCATTGCCGGAGCATATCATGCGGGGCGTCTCTGTTATCATTATCGGCCCCTGAGAAACGCCCGGAGACCAGCCATGAAAGACGGCCAGCCTGCAGCCATTCAGCTGAAAGATTACAAGGTGCCACCTTTCCTGATTGATTCAACTGATTTGCACGTTGAGATTAATGAGGACCAGACCCTGGTGACCTCAACCCTGCGGATTCGCCGCAATCCGGATGCAGCGGCAGCAGATACCCGGGACCTGGTGCTGGATGGCGGTGAGGGGCTTGATACCCGTGAGGTGGCCCTGGATGACAGGGCGCTGTTATCCAACGAGTTCCGTATAGAAGATGCGTCCCTGACGCTTTTTGATGTGCCAGACAATTTTGTGCTGAAAACACAGACCGCAATCAAGCCCCAGGAAAATACGGCGCTGGAAGGGCTGTACAAGTCGGGTGACATGTTTTGCACGCAGTGTGAGGCTGAAGGCTTCAGGCACATTACCTGGTACCTGGACCGACCCGACGTGATGAGCGTGTACCGCACGACCATTTCTGCAGACCAGGCCAGGTATCCTGTGCTGCTGTCCAACGGCAACAAGGTGGCGCAGGGTGAAAGTGACGGCCGTCACTGGGCAACCTGGGAAGACCCTTTCATGAAACCGGCTTACCTGTTTGCGCTGGTAGCTGGGAATCTCGAATACATCGAGGACCGTTTTGTCACCATGAGCGGGCGTGAAGTCACCCTGCAGATATTCACCGAAGCCCACAACATCGACAAGCTCGACCATGCCATGGTGTCGCTGAAACACGCGATGAAGTGGGACGAGGAAGTTTATGGCCGTGAATATGACCTGGATATTTTCATGATCGTGGCAGTTGAGAGTTTCAACATGGGGGCAATGGAGAACAAGGGGCTCAACATCTTCAATACCTCCTGTGTCCTGGCACGTCCCGACACCACCACCGACGCGGGATACCAGCGGGTGGAGTCGGTTGTGGCGCATGAGTATTTCCATAACTGGTCGGGTAACCGCGTGACCTGTCGCGACTGGTTTCAACTGAGTCTGAAAGAGGGTTTCACCGTATTCCGGGACCAGGCGTTCTCCGCAGACATGGGTTCCCCGGCGGTCTGCCGGGTAAACGATGTCGCTTTGCTGCGCGCTGCCCAGTTTCCCGAGGATGCGGGTCCCATGGCACACCCGATTCGACCGGACAGTTATATCGAGATCAATAATTTCTACACGGCCACGGTGTATGAAAAAGGGGCCGAAGTGGTCCGAATGTGCCACACGCTGCTTGGGCCCGAGAGGTTCCGGCTGGGCAGTGACCTCTATTTTGAGCGCCATGATGGCCAGGCGGTGACCACCGAAGATTTTGTCAGCGCCATGGAAGACGCCAGTGGTGTTGATCTGACCCAGTTCCGCCATTGGTACAGCCAGGCAGGTACACCCGTGCTTGCCGTCACCAGTGACTTTGATGAGGAAGCCGGTACCTTTACGCTGGACGTCACGCAACACTGCCCGCCAACGCCAGGCCAGGAGGTCAAGTTACCCTTTCACCTGCCTCTGGCTGTGGGCCTCGTGGGCGAAGATGGCCAGGACCTGCCGTTGGTGGTTGAAGCCGGGGATGTTGCGTGTGTGCGCAATGAGAAAGGTGAATTTACCACGGTACTTAATGTGACGCGCGAGCGTCAGCAGTTCAGGTTCAGCGGGCTTGCCGCGAGACCCGTACCATCAATCCTGCGGCATTTTTCCGCACCCGTGAAGCTGGATTACAGCTACAGCCGGGATGACCTCGTGTTCCTGATGAGCCATGACAGTGATGGTTTCAACCGCTGGGAAGCGGGTCAACGGCTGGCCATTGACGTGATCCAGGAGGTGATCGGGCAACAGGAGCGCGGTGAAAAATGTGTTGTCGACCCGCGACTTGTCCAGGCGTTTGACACTATCCTGACCCAGGCCGTAACCCACCACAGCGACGGCCAGATCGACAAGGCCATGATTGCTGACATGCTGGTGCTGCCGTCGGAACAGTACCTGGTTGAACTCACTGAAACCGCGGATATTGATGCCATAGTGGCGGCGCGGGAAACGGTACGCGGTGAAATTGCCCGGGCACTCACGGGAGTCCTGCTGTCAGTCTATAAGCTCAACCGGGCGGATAAACCCTATGCAGCCGTGGCCGCGGACATTGCCCAGCGTGCACTCAGGAATGTCACCCTGGCATACCTGATGGCCCCCGAGGACACGGAAATGGTGGCCCTGTGCGCCGCGCAGTTTGATGCATCGGACAACATGACAGATACGAGCGCAGCGCTGCGCGCCATGGTGAACGCATCAGCGCCGGACGCGGCCGCCCAGCGCGAGAGGATGCTGACAGAATTTTATAACCGCTGGGTGAATGAGGCGCTGGTCATTGATATGTGGTTCCAGATCCAGGCCGGTTCACCACGCCCTGGTGCGGTAGACCGCGTGACGGCACTGATGCAGCACGAGGCCTACAGGCTCACCAATCCAAACCGGGCGCGCGCCCTGATCGGGCCATTTACAGCCAATCTTGCCAACTTTCACGCGCAGGATGGTTCAGGCTACCGTTTCCTGGCAGAAAGGATTATTGAGCTCAACCTGATCAATCCGCAGCTGGCCGCACGGCTGATGTCGCCGCTGACGCGCTGGCGCCGATTTGACAGCGCGCGGCAGGACCTGATGAGAGGTGAACTGCAGCGTATTCTCGAGGTGCCTGACCTGTCCCGGGACGTGTTTGAGATTGCGTCAAAGTCAGCCTAGAAAATAGGGATACCACCTGGGACAACAGCTAGCCGGGGTTCAGCGAAGGGGTAAGATCGGACCTTCCGGTTTTGCCGGTCTTGCGCTGCCGCACTGCCATGACGGCGCTCACAAGCCCGTCTCCTGACCAGTTGCCCTGCCCACCCGGCGCATAAAGCACCCGCTCCAGGCTGGCCTCTTCCTGCGCCAGGGTACTGCAGTCGGCGAGTCTGCCCAGCTCAGACAGCGATCGCAGTCCGGAATAGCGTGTCCGTGCCCACTGCTGCAATGCAGCGTGGGCAGCGGCAGCGTCATGGCGTTGGCATGCCTGTTTCAGGGCGTCAAATGTGGCCTGTTCAGTTTCAGGCCGGGTAGGTACGGCCGGCGCTTGGCTGCTCACCCGTTCACCCAGGCGAGCGCGCAGGCGCCACCATTGCCAGGCCGTCAGCATCCAGGCGATCAGCAGGCCTATTGCAACATTGCGCCAGAAGCCTGACATGGCAGAGACGCCCGGGCGTTCGTTTGAGGTGAATTCTTCGGGCCGGGGCAGTGGCGGTGGTGCGGTGATACTGGCATTGGCACCGGGCTCAACCTTAAATGTGCGTTCTGGCAGTACGGCGACTTCCATGCGATCGGTGGTGGTGTTCCACCAGGGTACCCTCACCTCTGGCAACACCAGAAAGCCGGGTTCTGTCGGGACTATACCGATGGTGGTTTTCAGGGTGGAAACGAGACCGCTGTCAGTTGGCATGTCCAGGGTTTCGGGTGGGTCCTGGTAGGTTTTGGCATTGGCAAGGTTCAGTTCATCAAACCGTGGCAGCAGGGAAGAGGCCAGGCCGTCGGCTGTCAACGTCAGGGTACGATTAATCGGTTCACCCACGCGGAACCGGGGCTCTGCATCGGTCCAGGATTCTTCCAGGGTTACCTGCCGTGCTGGCAGCCAGTGATCCCCTGTAAATGCCTCGGGCCTTGGTGAAACGTCAATGACATGGCGATCCGAGACAGCACTGACGCGCTCGCGGGCAGAAAAGAAAGAGCCGCGCCCGCGAGTGCCGCTGAAGGTCTCGCGCGGGATGACAAACTGCCCACTTTGCTGCGGGTAGATGGCATAGCGTTTTTCCAGCACGTAAAACCGTCGATTATTGACAACAGCCTCATAACGTTTTTCGTTCTCGATGGTCTCGATAACCGCGTTGTCCAGGGCCGGTGGGGGCGGAAAGTCACCCGAGATGGCATCCACGTAAAACAGTTTCACGGTGTAGATCACCTGGGCCTGGACGTAGGTACGCTTTGTATCCACCGAGGTGTCAAAAAACACAAACTGGTTCATCTGCTGCGTCACGGCGGCACTGGCGGCGGCGACGTCTATGGTGATGGGGCTTGTTGACTCATTGCCAAGCCGAATGGAGGGAATAATCAGGCGACCCGTGCGCCTCGGTCTTAGCGTCAGGGACCATTCGGTATGGGACTCGCTCACCTGCTGGCCATTGCTGAAGATAAACCGGCTGCTGCGGTTTGGCCCGGACTGGCTGACCAGGACAAAGTCCTGTTCGACGCCGGAAAAGTCCGGTGTTGTGGTGGCAGTTGCGTTGGTGAGCCGCACCAGCAGCGTCACCAGGTCGAGTTCAGTCGCCTGGGTCCTGTCCACGGTGGCCGTGAGTTGGGCCTGTGCTGCTGATGTCAGCCCAAACAGGAACAGCGTCAGCGCGGTCAGCGCGGCTTTCCTGCTTCGCGGCAACCACCTACCAGTTTGCTGTCTTGTCATTTCTGGAACTCCCAATCTGTTTCATCCGCTCGGCATGCTGGAGCTCAAATTTGCGGCGCAGCAGACCACCCGGATCGTCTGGTACCCGGCGCAACCATTGCTCCAGGGCCTGCTGTTCCTCTTCGTCCAGCGGCTCTGTTTCCTGCTCAGCCATCTGCTGCCTTGAGTCCTGTTCCTCAGCCTGCTGTTCAGGTTGGCCCTCGCTGTCCTGTTGTTGCTGGTCCTCTTGTTCCTGGTTGTCCTGTTGCTGGTTCTCGCCGTCCTGGCCCTTCTGGCCGTCCTCGTTCTGCTTTTCCTGATCCTGCTGATCCTGGTTTTCCTGGTCCTGTTGCTGGTTCTGCTCTGATTGTTGCTGTTGTTGCAGGAGTTCCTCAACCAGTGCCTTGTTGAAGGCAGCGTCCTCGTTGTCGGGATCGAGGGTGAGTGCCTCGTCATAGGCGCTGATTGCCTCTTCGAGTTTGCCCTGTTTTGCGAGCGCGTTGCCCAGGTTGTATTTCCCAGGGCTGTCGGTCAGGTTGGCAAACTGTTTGGCGGCCGCCTCAAACGCCTCGGTGCGATACTGGGCTGAGCCTTTCCAGGCAGGGTCTTCGAACAGGCTGGCGGCCTGGACCGGGTCACCTGCCTCCAGCGCCTCAATACCCTGCTGGTCCCTGGTCTGCCACAGGTCATCCCAGAAGGAGGCATCAGCCTGCTCCACGGGCAGGATAAACAGCAGCGGAATTGACCAGAGCCAGCCACGTCGAAACGCGAGTGCTGCTAGTGGCAGGAGCAACAGCAGCAGCCAGGGGCCTTCTTCTATCCAGACATCAAAGTCGCGTTCGAGGGTACGAAACGCGCTTTCACCGGGCAGGGGTTCATCAGCCAGCAGGTAGTCCAGGTCCTCGTCGGTCAGGGTCATACGGGCGAAACGTCCGCCCGCGATACCGGCAAAGCCTGACAGAGCGGCAATGTCAACGCGGGGAATCACCAGCACACCCTGCTGGTCCTTGAGGTAACCGCCGCCGGTGGCAAAGTTATCGGCGGGAATTGGGGCTCCCTCGGGCGTGCCGACAGACAGTACCGAGATGGGGTAGGCACCCTGGTATTCCCGGGCAATTCGCTGGGATTCCGCAATGTCGCGAATCTCGTCAGTGATGATCAGGATCCGTCCGCTGGCGGCGCCGGCATCCCGGAACAGGTTGATGGCAAGATCAAGTGCGGGTGCAAGTTCGCTGCCCGGGGCCGGCATAATTTCCGGAGAGATGGCAGGGATCATTTCCTTGATGGTGGCGGCATCATCAGTCAGGGGCGACACCGTGTGTGCGTCGCCAGCAAATACGATAAGCCCGGTCACGCCTTCACTCCGACTGTCAAGCAGGTCCTGCAGCTTGCGCCGCGCCCGTATCAGCCTGTTGGGTTGTACGTCTTCAGCATACATGGAGCGGGTCAGGTCAAAAATCACCACCAGGGCGTCTTCCCGTTCGTGTACAGGTTGGGGCGTCTTGCGCCAGACCGGGCCCGCCAGTGCGGTGGTGGCAAGCAGCCAGGCAATCAACAGCAATGCCATTGGCCAGCCACGTTTCCCGCCACCGGCGGAGTCCAGCAGGAACGGCAGCAGGGTTGGGTCAATGGTTGTTTCCCAGTTGGAATTGCGTGCGTGCCTGGCGCGGAGCACGAGGAAGAGGAGCACAGCCGGAATCAACGCAAAAAACCACTCGGGCCTGAGAAAGTGGAATTCATTGAGCAGCTCAGCGGTCATGCCTGTCTCCCGGCGACCGCCAGCGGGTCAACTGCCTCGCTGTCAGGTGTGTGCCTGGGCCGCGCCACCAGACCCGCCAGCCAACTGGTGACCAGGGGATGGAACAGCGCGCTGAACAGGCTGAGCAACATGGCAAAGGCAAGCGGCCAGACAAACAGGGCACGGGTTGGCCGGTAGGTTTCAGCCGCCTGTTCAATGGGTTCGAGTTCGTCCAGCTTCTGATAGATGCCCTCGAGTTCGCTGGCGTCCCTGGCGCGCTGGTATATCCCGCCGGTAAGCCGGGCAATTTCTGTCAGGGTACGTTCGTCCAGTTCGGCCGAGGGATTGATGGTGCGATTGAACAGGAGTCCAGGGACCTGCATCTCGTCTGAGCCAAATCCGATGGTGTAGATTTTGACACCCTGCTGGGCGGCAATCTGGGCAGCCTGCAACGGCGACACCGCGCCAACATTGTTGCGGCCATCGGTCAGGAGAATCAACACCCGACTGTCTGCAGGCCTGGTTTGCAGCCGTTTGACGGCCAGACCGATGGCGTCGCCGACAGCTGTCTTGCCGCCCGCAATTCCCAGGGGTGTTTCCGTGAGCAGGGTGCGAACCGTGATCCGGTCGAATGTCAGCGGGGTCTGCAGGTAAGCCTGGGTACCAAACAGGATCAGACCAAGCCGGTCACCCTTACGCCGCTCCACAAAGTCGCCCACCACGGCTTTCACGACGTCAAGGCGCGTTGCCTTACGGCCGCCCTGGACCATGTCTTCTGTCCCCATGGAGCCAGAAATGTCGACCGCAAGCATCAGGTCCCTGCCGGTTGTGGGCAGTTCAATCGGATCACCGACGTACTGTGGGCGCATGCAGGCAAGCACCAGCGCCAGCCAGCCAATGACCAGCAGGGCGCGACGGATGTTTGAGCGTTGTTCCTGTCGAATCTGGCTGGTATAGCCCGCCACCATGCCGTAAAAGGGGACATACAGGGCTGCATCCTGGCGGCGGGCGCGGGGTAAGAGGAAGTAAGTGAGCAGTGGCAGGAGCACAAATGCGCCCGCCCAGGGCCAGAGAAACTCAATCACGCGGCTTCCTCCCTGACCTGGTGTGAGTTGATCCAGTAGCGCCCCAGTTCACCCAGTCGCGCAACATCAACCTCCGCCTGCGGACGGTAAGCCGCATCTATCAGTGCCTGGCCGGCACCAAGGCGAAATTCTTCCGTGCCGGCAGTCGTGTCCAGAAACAGGACCCAGCGTTCGCCCGTCAGGTTGGCAACCCGCTCGCGCGGAAAGCGGGTTAAGGCCACACGTTTCAGCAGCGCCGAGTAGTCTTCAACAAACCGTGTGGCGTCGGCGTTTTCCTGGTACCTGGCTTCAATCTGGCTGAGTTCGGCGAGGGCCTCCCGGCGGTACCGGTTGCGTCGGTAGCTCCGCCATAACCAGTAAAGGACACCGGTCAGGACCAGTGCCGCAAGCAGGGCGAGTGCCCACCAGCCTGGTGCAGGGGGCCAGCCAGCAACAGCATCGGGCAACTGGATATCACGCAACTGCGCCAGTGGGTCGGTTGCGCCGTCTGCTACTCCCGGGGCTGGTATCGTGGGTGATGCAGCCATGGTTACTTCACCGCCGCCACATAAGTGTTGTACTGGTTGACGACACTCGAGACCACCGGGGTATCGGTAGACAGTTCGAGCAGCGGTGCCTTGATCCGGGCAAAGGCATCACGGGTTTGGGTGAGCCTGGCAAGAAACTGGTCCGCGAACTGGCTTCGATAGTGACGGTCACCTGTATTGATGCGAACCCGCTCGACGCCGTTGGTAATTGTGTAGAGGTCGGGTTTGGGCAACTGGCGTTCCAATGGGTCAGCGACAAAAAACCCGACAATATCGTTGTGCCGCGCAAGCTGGTTGAAATGGATCAGGGCACTTTCATCAAATCCAAGGAAGTCACTGACGAGGAAGATGGTGCTGCCGTGTTTGGCCACGCGCCGGACGTTTCGCAGTGCCTCGGCAAGGTAGTGACCGTTTGCGTTGGTCGCAGGATTCTCCCGCTTCAGCGCCAGGTTGAAGTCGGTCAGTTCATTCAGCAGCCGCAGGACGGCGTGTTTGCTGCGACGGGGACGTACATCCCGGTGCCCGCGTTCGCTGAAGACTATGCCGCCAGTGCGATCTCCCCGATCAAGCGCGGTCCAGGCCAGCAGTGCGGCCGCCTGGGCTGCAATCACGGATTTGAAGGCAACCTGGGAGCCGAAAAACATGGATTGTGACTGATCAACCAGGATCAGCACGGGTCTTTCTTTCTCCTCCTGGAATACCTTGGTGTGGGCAACCTGGGTGCGGGCCGTGACGCGCCAGTCGATGGTGCGGATGTCATCACCCGGCTGGTAGACCCTGACCTCCGAGAAGTCGATGCCGCGACCCCGGAAGCTGGAGGTCAGGAGCCCTGAGAGTGGATTGCGCGACCGGGTGGCGGCGATGGCGCTGATCTCTCGCGCGGCATGCCGCAGGCGAATCAGGTCGCGGATTGACGTGTAGGCACCCCCGCTCTGGGGAAGTCGGTCAACTGCGCGGGTTGGGGTCTTGCCGGATCGCATGCGGGTCAGGCGGCGGCAACGCGTTGTACCAGGGTATTGATGACGGTGTCGGGATCTATGCCCGTGGCCTCCGCCTCGAAACTGACAATAATGCGGTGGCGGAATACATCGTTTACCACTGCCTGTACGTCATCCGGGCTGACAAAATCTTTGCCGCTCAGGTAAGCGTTTGCCCGGGCGCAGACGTCGAGGGCAATGGTGCCACGTGGTGACGCGCCATAATCAAGCCAGTTGGCCAGGTCGTCACCATAAGCTGCCGGGTTCCGGGTTGCCAGGGTGAGCTGGACAATATAGTCCTCGACCACCGGTGCCATGTGCAGCGACAGGATTTCCTGCCGGGCACTGAAAATGGTTTCCTGGGAAACCGCGGGCGGAGGTGTGGTGGGCGTGGCCATGCCTGTGGCCATGGACTCGTTGCGCACCAGTTTCAGGATTTCCCGCTCCGCGGCTGCATCCGGGTAGTCAATATTCACCTGCATGAGGAAACGGTCCAGCTGGGCCTCGGGCAGGGGATAGGTGCCTTCCTGTTCAATCGGGTTCTGCGTTGCCATGACCAGAAAAAGGTCTGGCAACCTGAAGGTCTGGCGACCAAACGAAACCTGGCGTTCGGCCATGGCCTCCAGCAGGGCAGACTGTACCTTGGCGGGTGCCCGGTTGATTTCGTCCGCCAGAATGAGGTTGTGAAATATGGGACCCTGCTGGAACTCAAAGCTGCTGTCCTGCGCCCGATAAATCTCCGTGCCGGTGATATCCGTGGGCAGCAGGTCCGGTGTGAACTGGATACGGTGAAAACTCCCTTCAACACCCTGGGCCAGTGTCTTGATGGCTTTGGTTTTTGCGAGACCGGGCGCACCTTCCACCAGCAGGTGGCCGTCGGCAAGCAGGGCCATCAGCAGTCGACTGACCAGTGCCTGTTGGCCAATAATCTGGCTTTCCAGCCATGTTTCAAGGGCTTGAATTTGCTCACGGTGATCTTGCATGGTTCGTGTCTTAAGTCGATGGCGTGGTTAGTGGCTCATTGTTCCCGGATGTCTGGTGGCTGCCGGGGCGATGGCAGTGCAATATCCAGCCGCCCCTGACGAGCAGGGTTTATAGACAGTGGGGATGTCCATGGGTTCCAACGGCGTCACTGCAGGGCCGGAAAAACCGCAAGCTTAACTCAAACGCTGATAATATGCGCTAAAAGCGAGAGGGAGAGATCAGGTGCCAGGTATCCGCGTAGACAGCAAGTCCGCGTTCCAGTCCGGACTCGAGCGGCGACTCGCGAAACACGACAAGAGTGTTGCGCTCAAGCGATTCGCCAGACAATATTTTTCCCAGGTGCCACTTGCGGAGGTGCTGCAGAAGGACTGGCAGTATGCCGAGGGTACGCTGCTGTCCAGTTGGAAGTTTTTCAGCAGCTTTGACGGCAAGCGGGCCAAAGTCCGGGTGTTTAATCCGTCTGCCGCCAAAGACGGCTATGAACACAAGCACTCGGTGATTGAAGTCGCCTGTGGCAATGTACCCTTCCTGCTTGATTCTATCCGCATGGCCCTGAACAAGCGGGGTGTGGTGCTGATTGACGTCCAGCAATGTCTCATGGGTGTGGTTCGCGGGAAAAACGGCAAGCCGGTCATCAGTGAAGACGAGCAGGCCAATGAAACTTTTATCCATCTTGAAGTAGAACGGGTTGCCAACAGCGTTGAGCTTGAGCGTGAGGTGCGCCAGGTTATCCGTCAGGTCCAGCGTGCTGTGGATGATTTTGCGCCCATGCGCAAACAGCTGCTGCTCTGGAGCGACGAGATTGGTATGGAGGCTCATCGTACGCAGTCGGACGCAATGACCGAGTCTTACGAGTTCCTGCGTTGGTTGTATTCCAACAATTTTACCTTTCTGGCATTTGACGAATTTGATCCCAAAACTGGCGCGGTTATCCAGGGGTCGGCCATGGGTCTGGCGCGCAAGGGGTTCCCGTGCGCGGACACGCCGGTTGATCCCTGCACTGACACCGTGACAGTTTCCAAGCTGCCGCTGCGGAGCTGTGTACACAGGCCCGCCTGGCTGGACTGTATCACCGTGGTTTTTGGCGAAAAGCGGCTGCGTGGCTGCCGCTTCATCGGGCTGTTTACCTCGTCTGTCTATAACCAGCATCCGGGTGAAATCCCCGTTGTTCGCCGCAAGGTTGCGGATGTTTTCGACAGTACGGGACTTTCCGTGACTGGCCACAAGGGGCGAGAACTCAGTCGCATCATCGAGTTGCTGCCCCGCGAAGAACTTTTCCTGGCCACCACGGCGGAACTGAACAACATGGTGGCCGGTATATTCAGTCTGCAGGAAAGACGCATTGTGCGGCTCCTGCTGCGCCGCGACGCCAATGGCCATTTTGTGAACTGCCTGGTTTACGTACCCAAGGATACCTACGACACGGAACTGAGGGTCAGCATCCAGGCCCTGCTGACCGAGACCCTGGGGGCACAGGAAGCCGACTTCGCCACCTATTTCTCCGAGTCGGCGCTGACGCGAACCCATTTTGTCCTGCGCGTTGACCCGGCTGTGACCACAAGCCCTGATCTGGACGCGCTGGAGGGGGCCATTGCCCGCCTCACCCGGTCCTGGGAAGACGACCTGCGGGAAGTCCTGGTGCGGGAAATGGGACCTAACCGGGGTGAAGAGGTTTTCCGCTCGGTGCGGGATGTGTTTCCAGCAGGCTACAAGGATGACTACTGGCCCGCGACCGCGTTTGGCGACATTGAACACCTGCTGGCGCTGTCAGATGAGGTACCACTGAAGGTCAATCTCTACCAGTGGCAGGTGCGCGAGAAGGGTGAAGACTACCGGGAAACACGCCTCAAACTGTTCCACCTGGGTGGTACCCTGCCGCTGTCCGATGTCATTCCCATTCTGGAAAACCTCGGCGTCAAGACCATTGAGGAACATCCCTACGAACTCAGGCTGGGCGGCCGCAAGGTCTGGATCCATGACTTTGTGCTGGTGCTGGATGGCGGATCAAAAGGCAGCTTTGCGGAGCTGCGGGAAAACTTTGAACCGGCGTTTCTCCGCATCTGGCGCGGTGATGTTGAAAACGACAGTTTCAATCGCCTGGTGCCTGCGGCGATGATGGACTATCGCGAGATTTCCCTGATACGCTCCTATGCCCGCTACCTGGGGCAGTTGCAGGGTGGCTTCAGCCAGCAATTTATTGCCGACTGCCTGGTCCGTTACAGCACCATTACGCGGTTGCTGTTTGAGGTATTTGCCCAGCGGTTTGAGCCGGCGCTGTCGCGCACCTCCGCCAATGCACAGGCCCACAAACTGCGTAGTGATATCCTGGTAGAAATTGATGCCGTGGTGAACCTGGCGGATGACCGGGTGCTCCGTCGTTACCTTGAAATGATTGATGCCACGGTTCGCACAAACTTCTACCAGCCGGCACCGTCCGGCGGTCCAAAAGACTATATTGCCCTGAAGTTCCTGCCGGCGCTGATCAGCGAGATGCCGCTACCACGGCCTCAGTTTGAAATTTTTGTCTACTCGCCGCGTTTTGAAGGTGTTCACCTGCGTGGTGGCAAAGTCGCGCGTGGCGGGTTGCGTTGGTCCGATCGCACGGAAGACTATCGAACGGAAATTCTTGGCCTGGTGAAAGCCCAGCAGGTCAAGAACTCAGTGATTGTGCCAGTGGGCGCCAAGGGTGGCTTCCTGCCCAAACAGCTTCCCGACAATGGCAATCGTGATGCTGTCATGGCGGAAGGAATCCGTTGTTACCGCATGTTTATCCAGGGTTTGCTGGACCTGACGGACAACCTGGTAAAAGGCAAGGTTGTGCCACCAACAGACGTGGTTCGGTATGACGATGATGACTACTACCTGGTGGTGGCGGCGGACAAGGGGACCGCCACCTTTTCGGACATCGCCAACGAGATCTCCGCTGCCAACAACTTCTGGCTGGGTGATGCCTTTGCATCTGGTGGCAGTGTCGGGTATGACCACAAGGCCATGGGTATCACAGCCAGGGGTGCCTGGAAGTCGGTACAGCAACATTTCCGGGACCTCGGCAAAGACGTCCAGCAGGAGGACTTTACCGTTGTGGGTATTGGCGATATGTCGGGGGATGTGTTTGGCAACGGGATGCTGCTGTCGGAACACATTTGCCTGGTGGCGGCGTTTAATCACCAGCACATTTTTGTTGATCCGAGCCCTGACCCGGCGGCCAGCTTTGCCGAGCGCAAACGGTTGTTTGAACTGCCGCGTTCAAGCTGGACGGACTACAACACCAAAGTGATTTCCAAAGGCGGCGGCATTTTCAATCGTGCTGCCAAGTCGATCACCCTGTCGCGCGAGATGAAAAAACTGCTGGGCGTCTCCGAAAGTGCGCTGACACCCAATGCGCTGATCAGCGCCATCCTGCGGGCGCGTGTTGACCTGCTCTGGAATGGCGGCATTGGCACCTACGTCAAATCGAAACATGAATCGAGCCTGGATGTGGGTGACAAGGCCAATGACGGGCTGCGTGTCAACGGGGCTGAACTGGGCGCACGCGTGGTGGGTGAGGGTGGCAATCTCGGCATGACGCAGCTTGCCCGGGTGGAATACTCACTGGCGGGCGGCATCTGCTTTACTGACTTTATTGATAACGCCGGGGGCGTGAACTGTTCTGACGCTGAGGTCAACATCAAGATACTGTTGAACCAGCTACTTGAGAAAGGCAAGCTGACCGACGCTGGTCGACGGGCCTTGCTCAAGCGAATGACGGACGAGGTTGCTGAGATTGTGCTTGATAACAACTACGGTCAGGCGCAGGCAATCAACCTGATGCATTACCAGGCAACCCGGCGCGGTTTTGAGTACCAGCGGCTGATGCATGTGCTCAGCGATCGCGGTGGGCTGGACCCCCAGCTTGAGTACCTGCCCGGTGACGAGGAAATGCAGGAGCGGCGCGCGCGTGGCAAGACCTTCACCAACCCCGAACTGGCGGTACTGACAAGTTATCTGAAAGGCTGGCTGAAGCAGGATCTGGCGAAGGCCAAACTGCTGGATGACCCTTACCTGATGCGGGAGATGGAAACGGCGTTTCCACCGCTCCTGGTCAGGAAATACCGGGCAGAGTTGGTTGATCACCGTTTGCGCCGGGAGATTGTTGCAACCCAGATCGCCAACGGCATGGTGAACCGTATGGGCATCAACTTTGCCACGCGCCTGGCGGAATCTGCTGGTGTGGATTCTGCCCAGATTGCCCGGGCCTACATTGGTGCCAGGGACATTTTTGACCTGGAGCGTCGCTGGGACGAGATTGCCGCGCTGGACTACAAGGTGGCACCACCCATCCAGAAAGAAATGATGCTGGACCTGATTCGGCTCATTCGGCGAACAACCCGCTGGCTGCTCAGAAACCGGCGCCACGCCCTGGATCTGGCGACCGAGGTCCCCGTCTTCAGGCGGACCCTGGCCATGCTGGTAGAGAACTGGCGCGCTGTGCTGACCGGAACTGTACTGTCAGGCTGGGAAGTTGCCAGGCAGCGCCTGCTGGACGAGGGGGTGGGCGACGAACTTGCGTCTTTTGTCGCCGGGGCACACCAGCTGTACGCCGTGATGGGCATTGTTGAAGCGGCCAATCGGACCGGGGAGCCGGTCAGGCGAACGGCAGAACTGTATTTTGCGGTTGGAGAGAAACTGCACCTGCACTGGTTCAGCCGCCAGATCCACGAGTACCAGGCGGCAACCCAGTGGGAAGCGATGGCGCGAGAAACCCTGCAGGATGACCTTAACTGGCAGCAGTTGTCGATTACCCTGGGTGTGCTGGGTGAAAGTGCCAAAGACGAGGTTGCTGATGTGATGCTGGATCGCTGGCTCAGGAAACACGAACACCTGGTCAATCGCTGGAATGCCCTGCAGGCTGAAATGCGGGCAACCACCACGCGAGGCCCCGCGGTGTTTACTGTTGGTTTGCGGGAATTGCTCGATCTGGCCCAGTCAAGCCGGTCGCCTGCACGATTTTAGCCTGCCGGTGGATGTATAATCGTCGCTGGACTGAACAGGCCCCGCGATGAATTACGAACCCATTCGAAAGTTGCTTTTCCTGCTGCCAGGCGAAGCGTCTCACCATGTGTCCATGCAATCACTGTCTCTGCTGGAGAAGCTGAATCTCGTTGGCATGGTTGCACGCGAGGTGCCGCCTGATCCGGTGACGGTCATGGGCCTCAATTTTCCCAATCCCGTTGGGCTTGCCGCAGGCCTGGACAAGGATGCGCGCGCCATCGACGGCCTGGCCGCGTTGGGTTTCGGATTTCTTGAGGTCGGCACCGTGACACCCAGGCCACAGCCCGGCAATCCCCGGCCGCGCCTGTTTCGCCTGCCGGGCAAACAGGCCCTGATCAACCGGATGGGTTTCAACAACGAGGGGGTTGAGGCGATGGTGGCTCGCATCCAGCGGGCAAAATATGCCGGTATCCTGGGGATCAACATCGGCAAGAACTTTGATACCCCGGTTGAGAATGCCCTGGAAGACTATCTGCTTTGCATGCAGCGGGTTTACTCCCTGGCTTCCTATATTGTGGTGAATATCAGTTCGCCCAACACACCGGGATTGCGCAGCCTGCAGCATCACAAGGAACTGGATCACCTGCTGGACGGCCTGAAGCAGGCCCATGCCTCACTGGCAACTGAACACGCCAAACATGTACCGCTGCTGGTCAAGATTGCCCCCGACATGGATGACGATGAGGTGATGGACCTGGTGGCTTCGCTGCAGCAGTTCGAGATTGATGGTGTCATTGTGACCAACACCACCGTGTCCCGCAGCGCAGTGGTGGGTGAGCGGAACAGCGATCAGGCAGGCGGACTGAGTGGTGCCCCCTTGCGTAACCAGGCCAACCACGTGCTGAAGCTGGTGGCGGATGCGGCAAAAGGCAAAATGGGCATCATCGGTGTGGGCGGCATCATGACGGGAGAGGACGCGGCGGAGAAGATCAGGCTGGGGGCTGACCTGGTGCAGATTTACACGGGCTTCATCTATCAGGGACCTCCCCTGATTGGTGAAAGCGCGGCGAAGATCAGGGAATTCTGGCTGGGGCTTCGGTCTGGCAACCCATCGGAAGGACACCCGTAACTTCGCTCGCGCCGACCTGTTCCGCCGAAAAGGCAAAAATTAGTGCTGGACCAGGTTGGCACGAGTGTTTGGTATTGCCTGAGGTTCGGGTGACCTGGAAGTCCGGCGTACAACACTCTCGCGAAGATGTGCTTGACACCAGGCAGTGCAAACTCGTCGAGGATCCGTGGATAAACCGCCATGGAATTCTCCCTGTATTGTGCGATGCTGATCTGCTGGCCGGCGCCCCCGGGGCTGCATGTCAAGCAAGCTGTCGCCGTTTCATAGAGTGCAGACACTGCTTACTTCCTGCAGCTCCTCGAAAGTTGCGCGCTTCTTGTGGGTTGGCAGTGGTATCCTTTGGCGATACAAGGTCGCAGCCGCGATGAACCGCGGCTGCGGGAACGCAATGTTGGAAAACAGTCAACGCAGTCAGGGGACAAGCTTGGATCAGGCAGTTGACAGCAGGTCCGTCGTCGAGCCAGTGCGGCGCCTGCCGGGGTACCCTCCATCATGACGGAATTCACGACACCCCACAGGCGACGCAATCCGCTGACCGGTGAATGGGTGCTGGTATCGCCTCACCGGGCGACAAGACCCTGGCAGGGTATGATCGAGCCGGGCACAGATGCCGCCCTGCCGCCACATGACAGTGACTGTTACCTCTGCGCAGGCAATGCCCGGGTGAATGGCGAGCGTAATCCCGATTACCGTGGACCTCATGTTTTTCACAATGACTTTCCCGCACTGCTCGGGCATTCGGTTGAGTCCTGTACGGATGATCCGCTCTTCACCGCAGCGGGGGTCAGCGGTGAGTGCCGGGTACTCTGTTTCTCGGAGCGGCACGATCTGACGCTGCCTGAACTCGGCCAGCACGGAATCCGCGCCGTCGTCGATGCCTGGGCAGATCAGTACCGGGAACTTGCGCCTCTCTATCGATGGGTCCAGGTTTTCGAGAACAAGGGTGCAGTGATGGGCTGTTCAAACCCGCATCCCCATGGCCAGATCTGGGCCTGTGATGTGCTGCCGACCATACCGGCGAAAGAGCGGGCGACCCAGATCGACTACCGGCAGACACAGGGTGAGCCCCTGCTGCTTCGCTATGCGCTGGAGGAGCTTGAACGAGGCGAACGCCTTGTCTGCAGCAACGATGACTGGGTGGTAGTTGTCCCCTGGTGGGCGACCTGGCCTTTCGAGACCCTGCTGCTGCCGACGAGCCGGCTGGCTTCCATGACGCAGGTCTATGGCGACCGCGCGGCATCACTGGCGTCGATCCTGCTTGATCTTACGACTCGCTACGACAACCTGTTCAGCTGTGCTTTTCCCTACAGCATGGGATGGCATTCATTGCCGGCCGGGGACGATGAAGTCGCCGACGCCTGGCAGTTGCATGCGCACTTTTACCCGCCGCTGCTGCGGTCTGCGGATATCCGCAAGTTCATGGTGGGATTCGAGATGCTGGCGGAGTCGCAGCGGGACATCACGCCGGAGCAGGCCGCCGAACGGCTGCGGGCCCAGTCGACGGTGCACTATCGCACCCGTTGGTCCGGGCCCGGAGAGCCGGCAGAATGAGCCGGGCAGGCGTAGTCTCGGCAGCGTTCCGAACCCGTTTCGGTACCCGGCCGACCCTGGTGGCGAAGGCTCCCGGCCGGGTCAACCTGATCGGCGAGCACACGGATTACAACAACGGGCTCGTGCTGCCCTGCGCCATCAACTATGCAACCTGGGTGGCGGCATCCATGCATGAAAACAGTATTATTGAGGCGCATGCGCTGGATCTGGATGACAGCGATGCCTTCAGGCTGGATGAGCCGATCCTGCGCAGTCCTGACAAGCCCTGGTCGAATTATCTCCGTGGTGTATGCAGCGAGATGCAGCAAGCAGGATTCTCTGTGCCGGGTGCGCGGCTCGTGATCTCGGGGGATGTCCCGCAGGGTGCCGGCCTCAGTTCATCCGCCTCACTGGAAATGGCGATTTTGCAGGCGCTGACCGCGCTTGCGGGTACGGACCCTGGGCTGGTGGCGCGTGCGAGGATTGGCCAGATGGCGGAGCACCACTTTGCGGGTTGCGCCTGCGGGATCATGGATCAGCTGGTATCGGTAGCGGGTATTGCCGGACATGCAATTGCGATTGACTGCCGTTCACTGGACACCACGCCCATCCCCGTACCGGCGGCGCTCGGTTTGCTGATTATCGAATCCGGCGTTCAACGCGGGCTTGTTGACAGTGAATACAACCTGCGTCGGTCTCAGTGCGAGGCCGCCGCGGCGCATTTTGGCAAGGCGAGCCTGCGGGATGTGACCCTGCCGATGCTGCTGGAAGCAGGGGAAAAACTGCCTGCAGGCAGTTTCGCACGGGCACGCCATGTGATTGAGGAAAATGATCGGGTCAGGCTTGCCATGTCGGCACTGTCTGCAGGCGATTTCTCGTCACTCGGCCGCGTGATGGCAGAAAGCCATGAGTCCATGCGTTCCCTGTTTGAGATCACGACGTCGGAGATTGACGTGCTGGTGTCGCTGGTGCAGTCGGTTGCGGGTAATCGGGGCGGTGCCCGGATGACCGGCGGTGGCTTTGGTGGCTGCGTTGTCGCCCTGGTCGAAAGCAGTATTGCTGGTGAGGTGATTGCCGAGGTCGACGCGAGGTATCCTGCGATGACCGGTCGGCAGCATCGCTTCATCCGCGCTGTGCCGTCGGCAGGCGCAGGCCTGGTGGAAGCGGATGCCGGTATCGATTGGTAACCCTGAGCGACTGCCTGACGGCCGCGAGGTCTTCGAGGTGCTCCTCTGGCGCGAAGGTGGCTTACGCTGCCGGTTCCTGACGCTCGGTGCAACGCTCGCGTCCCTTAGGGTACCGCTGCCGGGGGGCGGTTCGCGTGAGGTGGTGCTTGGCTACCCCGCGGCCACGCAGTACCTTACCGGATCCGACTACCTGGGTGCCGTGGTGGGCAGGTATTGCAACCGGATCAGGCATGGCCGTTTCTCCATCGGGGGTAGGCAATTCCAGCTGGACAGGAACGAGGGGGATCATCACCTGCATGGCGGACCTGCCGGTTTTCACCGGCGGTGCTGGACGGTCGAGCCAGCCATTGGGTTCAACAAGGCGAACGTCACACAGACAGGGGAATGGCCGGATATTGATGCTGTACGGTTTCATCTGGTGAGCGAGGACGGTGATCAGGGTTACCCTGGTCGGGTCGAGGTGACCGTGACCTGCCGGCTCCAGGATGACATGACGCTCGTTTATGAATACGAGGCCAGCAGCGACAGACCCACCATCATCAACCTGACCCAGCATGCTTATTTCAACCTGGGGATGACCAGCGATGTGCTTGACCACCGCCTGCAGGTGAATGCGTCGCGTTACGCCCCTATTGATGAGTCACTGTTGCCTGACGGTACGCTGGCTGACGTGGCCGGCACGCCGCTAGACTTCAGGCAGGTCCGGCGACTTGGGGATGATATCCGGGCACCACTGCTCCGGGCGACAGGCGGGTATGATCACAGCCTGCTGCTGGCGTCTGCACCGGGTCAGGCTGCCTGCATGCTTGTCGACCCGGATTCAGTGCTTGCACTTACCGTGTCTACAGACCAGCCAGCCGTGCATGTCTATACAGGCAATTTCCTCGGTGCGGCAGGCGGAACCGGAGCGGGGCGGAGGCAGCTGCCGGTGGCCTGGGGGCGCCATGCCGGCGTCTGCCTCGAAACCCAGCACTTCGCTGATTCACCCAACCAGCCGGGATTCCCGTCGACCCTGCTGTTGCCGGGGAGTCGTTTCCGAAGCACTACGAGTCTCGGTTTCAGCCGGCCATCAACAGAATTTATATACCTTACATACGAATGACGGACAAGCAGGACTTCCCCGAAGGTGACCCCGGCAAGCAAGTGCGCCTGGAAGACTATCTGTTCTGCATACGGCGGAGAAAATCCGGCTGGGTGCTGACCTGGTGCAGATTTACACGGGCTTCATCTATCAGGGACCTCCCCTGATTGGTGAAAGCGCGGCGAAGGTCAGGGAATTCCGGCTGGGGCTTCGGTCTGGCAACCCATCGGAAGGACACCCGTAACTTCGCTCGCGCCAGGGGTCAAGGTTAGGCCCAGTTTCAGTCAGGCCGGTGAGTGGATTCTCCTTTTGATGTGGGGTTCGGCCTTTCTAACAAAGCCTGGGTGGGTCAGGCGGGAGCCCGCCCGACGCCGGCTGTACCGGTCAGGCCATCCCAGTTGTCCTCGCGGCCGGCGCGCCAGCCACTGAGCCAGGCTTGTCTGCACTCAAGTGCCTGGTAGGGACACAGGTCCCGGGATTTGCCATGGACCCCGGACTGGTATCCCCGGGTAAATGCTCGGCTACTCTTGTCACGCTTCTGTCTTTTCATGCACTTCCTCGCTTTTTGATCAAAAGAAACTTCGATCATCGCGATACTGCGGCGATGGAACCGGCTGGAACTTCTGCCCAGCGGCAAGATTGTTTTAACGCAACCGGCGCGCCATGTCGATTAACAAATCTTCATAAAGCCGACGCCTGATAGTGGTTGCAGTCATATCAAAATGGATACTGCACAACAGCGGGGCGCACCCCCGCAGCCAGGCTGCGTATTGCGCGGTTGTGGGGCAAAGGGCTTATGGTTACACTCAGACGTCGACCGGTACAAACGTCAAGTACAACAACCATTGGTCACTAACAAAGAGGGATGCTCCATGCGAACCAGGCTGTCTCGTATACCGTTCATTTGCCTGCTCCTGCTGCTGGCCAACAGCGCATCAGCCGCAGATGGTCTTGATAGCGGCAACACCGCCTGGATTCTGACGTCGACAGCACTGGTGCTGTTCATGACAATCCCGGGCCTGGCACTGTTTTATGGTGGCCTGGTTCGGGTCAAGAATGTCCTGAGTGTACTGATGCAGTGTTTCTCGATTACCTGCCTGGTTTCTGTCCTGTGGTTGGTGGGTGTCTACTCGCTGGCGTTCAGTGAAGGCAACAGCCTGATTGGCGGGTTGGATTTTGTGTTTCTTGGTCACCTGACTGAAGACGCGATGAGCGGTGACATCCCGGAAAGCGTGTTTGCCCTGTTCCAGCTCACTTTTGCCATTATTACCCCCGCACTGATTGTGGGTGGTTTTGCTGAACGGATGCGCTTTTCGTCCATGCTGCTCTTTACGGCCTGCTGGCTGATTGTGGTCTATGCGCCCGTCACCCACTGGGTGTGGGGTGGTGGCTGGTTGGGTGAAATGGGATTGCTCGACTTTGCCGGCGGTACCGTGGTGCACGTCACGGCCGGTGTTGCTGCCCTGGTGTGTGCGCTGGTCATGGGGCCGCGGCGCGGTTTTCCGCAATCGCCCATGCCGCCGCACAATATGACCATGGCGATCACTGGCGCCGGTATGCTGTGGGTGGGCTGGTTTGGCTTTAACGGCGGCAGTGCCCTTGCGGCCAACGGTGATGCGGGTATGGCCATGCTGGTCACGCATATGTCAGCCTCAGCCGGCGCGCTGACCTGGCTGTTTTTTGAATGGCTCCGCTACGGCAAACCCAGTGCCCTTGGCGCAGTGACGGGCATGGTGGCCGGTCTTGGCACCATCACGCCGGCCTCGGGTTTTGTGGGGCCAGGAGGCGCACTGATCATCGGGATGCTGGCCGGGTTCATCTGCTTCAACGCAACCAGCTATCTCAAGCAGCGTTTGCATGTCGACGATTCCCTGGATGTATTCCCGGTCCACGGGGTGGGCGGTGCGCTGGGCACGGTGCTCGCCGGTGTGTTTGCCAGCGCCAGCCTGGGTGTGTTCTCCGGCCAGGGGTACAACGAGGGTATGACCATGGCGTCCCAGGTGGGTGTGCAGGTAGTGGGTGTACTGGCGGTTGGTCTCTACACCGCGGTAGTTACCTTTGGCTTGCTGAAACTGATCCAGGCCATGCTGGGGCTGCGGGTATCCCCAGACGAGGAGACCGAGGGGCTGGATCTCAACCAGCACAACGAGCGCGGTTACGACCTCTAGTGCCTGACTCCTTCGGGATCAGGGTTTCCGAAGCAGCGCGCGCTCGATGAAGTGGCGCATGAGTGCAGGAAACGACAGGCCATAACCACGCGCACCATCGGGATACAGGCTTGTTGGAGTCATACCGGGCAGGGTATTGACCTCCAGCAGGTATTCTTCATCGTCGCCGGCAACAACAAAATCAGCCCGTGACAGGTCACGACAGCCAAGGGCGCGGTGTGCGGTCACCGCAATCTGCTGCAGCCGCTCATATTGTGCGGCTGGCAGATCCGCTGGCATCAGGTGCTCAAACAGCCCGGCGGTATAGCGGTGTTCGTAGTCATACCAACTGTCCTTGGGTGTGGTGATTTCGATAACCGGAAAGGCCTGTGGGCCGTCAGCGGTATCAATCACCCCAACAGTAATCTCACGGCCATCGATACGCTTCTCAATCAGGAGCGCACGATCAAGTTCAAAAGCTGTGCTGAGCGCCTGTGCCAGTTGTGCCTCATCTTCAACCAGCGTCACGCCGAGGGCGCTCCCCTGGCTGGACGGCTTGACGACAACATAGCTGCCAAGACCGCGCAGAATTTCGGAAACCGCGGTTTCAATCGAGTTTTCCCGTTCGACAACCAGTTGCTCAACCAGCGGCAGGTTCCAGGAGGCAAACACCAGTTTGGCCATGATCTTGTTCATGGCAATGGCGCTGGCCATCACGCCGCTGCCCACGTAGGGCAGTCCAAAAATCTCCAGTGCTCCCTGCAGGGTGCCATCTTCGCCGGGCGGCCCGTGTAAGGCGGGGAAAACCACGTCTGCACCAGATGCCAGGAGTTTGGCGTGCAGGTTGTGATCGAGTTCGATGACCTCAACCTGGTAGTTTTCCGATCGCAACGCTTCCGCAACACCCTGGGCCGAGACCCTGGAAACTGCCGCCTCAGCGGAAGGGCCGCCGCACAGTACGGCGACGCGAGTTTGCTGGTTCATAACATTCTGGCTCCGGCTGGATTGCTAAGGTGCGTCGCGGGACATGATAACTGGCAATACTGGCCTTTCTCAGCAGCGATTCGTGAAATTCAGTGAAAAGCCAGCAACGATTCCCGGGTACCGCCCGCGTTGCCGAGCAGGTGCCGGAGATAGTCGGGGTAAGATGCCATCCACATACCGGAAGATCGCTCCCGGCCTGCTGCCGCATCGGTTTTGGTGGTTTTCATGTACCAGTTGTTACACCTTAACCAGACTTTGCCCTCGGAGGTTGATTCACACAGGCTGGTCCATTGCTGCACGGCAGCAGCTGTTGGTTCAACTTCAGTCTGGTGTGCCGACTTCATGGAGACGACAAGGTCGGCAATGTACCTGGCCTGTTCCTCGCACAGCAGGGTGACGTTGGTCACGGGGTTCAGGCTCTGTGGGCCAATCATCATGTACATGTTCGGCATCTCATCCACGTGGATTCCCCAGAGCGAATGTGGCCGCGTCATCTGGTAGTTATTGGCAGCGTTGGCGCCAAACTTGTCGGCCAGTGACACACCGCTTTTGCCGATGATGGGGAAAGGGATGAAGTTGCTGTCAAAACCGGTGGCATAAATGATGACGTCAAGGTCAATCGTTTCTCCGCGAGCAATTTCCAGGCCCGTTTCGTTGATGGCGACAACACCCCCAGGATCATCAACCAGGGTGACATTGGGTTTGTTGAAGGTGGTGTAGTAGTCGTCGATAAACAGTGCACGCTTGCAGAAAAAGGGGTAGTCGGGTGTCAGCAGGCGGGCCGTCTCGGGGTCCTTGACGGCAAGCTTGATGCCGGCTGCAATCTGGGCACAGATGGCAGCGTTCTGCTCCGGGTTGTGCAGGGCTTCAAACGGGACTGCCCCTTCAGTTGACGGCGCGGGATTTTCCCATTCAACGTGGCGGAGTGATTCACCGTAGCCACCGGCCCGGAACTTCTCGACCAGGTCCGGGGGGGTGGGTTCATCATTGCGCGGCACACACCAGGTTGGTGTCCGCTGGAAAACGGTCAGGGTCTGGACCTCGTCTGCAATGGTGGTAATGACCTGGGCGGCTGATGCACCCGTGCCAATGACGCCCACCCGTTTGCCCTTGAGTGACGCGTTCCGGTCCCAGCGGGCCGTGTGGAAACTCTCACCACGAAACCGGTCCATGCCAGGTACCTCGGGCAGGCGCGGGCTCGACAGTGGACCATTGGCAGTGACTAGGTGCTGGCAGGTGACAATTTCAGCCGGTTCACCTGTGGTGGTATCGAGGGTAGTGACCTGCCAGACCCTGGCGCCATCACCCAGGTAGTCCGCAGAGACCACCTTGCGGTTAAAGCGCATGTAGTCGCGCACGCCGCCGTGATCAGTAAGCAGTTCGGCGTAGCCGGCAATCTCGGGTTGGCTGACATATTTTTTTGATGGAATAAACCCAGTGCGATCCAGGCAGGGCAGGTAGGTATAGGCAGGCACATCGCAGGCGGCCCCGGGGTAAGCACCAACGCCACCATCGCTCCACACACCCCCCACCGATGGCGTCATCTCGAACAGCCGCAGGTTGGTTACGCCGGCCTCCTTGAGGTGAATGAGGGATAGGATGCCGGAAAAACCGCTGCCGATGACAACAACGTCAAAATGATCAGTCATACCCGATACTGCCAAAAAAAAGATCGGCAAGAAAAGCACGTTTCAGGTTTGCAGACAAGTCAGGCGAGAATCCGGGCGTTTGCCAGCAGCGCCTGGCCCTCGGCAATTGCCTCCCGGGCGGCGGCGGTCTGTTCGACTTGCAGACTTGCCGAGAACCTGTCGACATCAGGCAGGTCATGCTGCTGGCTGAATTTCGCAAGCAGCAGGGTGAACACCTGCAGGTCCTGGACCTCTCCTGTCAGTGTTTGCAGGTGAGCCAGGCTGTTGGGTTCCGGCAGGCCGTCAACCGGGCCCGCTACCTCAACCAGGTACCTGAGTTGTTTCAGGGCGATCCGTGCCTCGTGAATGGTGCCCGGGGCGGACGCGCTGGCCGCCGCAAGCTTTTCCCGGCACTTTTCCAGGGCCGCGCCCAGGCTGGCAAGTATTGGCGGCGCCAGGTCTTCGCTGCACCGGGCCAGCTGCTTTCGGATCTTCCTGTAGCGACGTTTCTGGGATGCCGGGAGCTTCCGGTACTTTCGGTGGCGCAGGTCCCGGTGTGCCCGGGTGACCTCCTGGCCGAGCCAGTCGGCAAAGGGAGTGAGGGCAGGAAAATCCGTGAGGTACCGTCCGACCCGTTCGTCAGCCACGGTGAGATCACGCAATTCGTCAAATTCGTCAAGCTGCCGCTTCAGGTATTTGCGCAATCGGTCCCGGGCGCGCGACTTGCCACCCGCGATCCCTTTGACCAGCGCCATGAGGGCCAGTAGACGGCGGATGGACGTCCGCAGGTCGTGCACCTCCGCTTCACCCGGATTTGACCTGCAGGCTTTCGCCAGCTGGCGATAGTGGTGCCAGCGGCTGTCCAGGGCTTTCAGCAGCAGCTCTTTGGTTGGGTACTTCAACAGTTCCTCATCCCGGGCAAATCTGTATGCTACCGCAGGTGATCAAGTGAATTCAGGTATTGGTGTGAGTGACCTTCTGCTGATGCGGCATGGCAAATCGGACTGGAGTCTGCCGGTAGATGATTTTGACCGACCACTGACGGACCGGGGCAAACATGATGCACAGCGGGTGGGTGCCTGGCTGCGGGCAAGCAAACTGTTGCCCGAGCGGGTGCTGACTTCCCCTGCAGTGCGGGCGCGGGCCACTGCCGAAAAGTGTGTCAAGGCAGCGGGTCTGACAGTAGAGATTATCGAGGCTGAGCCGCGGCTCTACGAGGCCGGCAGTCAGGATATCCGCAAGCTGCTGACTGAACAGATCACCCGGCCCGGGCGGCTGTTGGTGGTGGGGCACAACCCTGGCCTGGACCTGCTGCTCGACGACCTGGTGCCGGGCCCCCTGCCGCTGACGCCCAGCGGCAAACTCATGACAACCGCGAGTCTTGCTCACCTGCAGATCGACAGACCCGGCCTGCGGGCGTCGCTGTTGCGCCTGCTTCGACCGGATGATCTTCCCACCCGATTCACCTACCAGGGCCCGGACGGCCCGGCACTGCGGGATCGCCCCGATTACTACTACCAGCAGTCTGCGGTTATCCCCGTCAGGTTGAAACAGGGTGAAATTGAAGTCCTGATGATTGCCAAATCAGGCAAGCGCAAGTGGAGCCTGCCCAAGGGCATCATTGAGCCGGGCTTGTCTCCCTGGGATTCGGCGGCAAGGGAAGCCCTGGAAGAGGCGGGAGCGACAGGCACACCGCTGCCCACAGACCTGGGTACTTTTGAGATTGCCAAGTGGGGCGGCACCTGCCAGGTGGCCGTGTATGTCATGCCGGTGGACACTTTGCTGCCCGACACTGAATGGGAAAGCCAGAAGCGGGTCCGGCGCTGGTTTCCCCTGCAGGAGGCAGTCAGGCGCTGTCGATATCCCGCGCTTGCGGCAATCATCGGGCAGTTGGAGCAGGGTTGGCCGCGTGAAGCCACCTAGCGGGTTTGGTTCGATCATTGGGTGATTTTGCCTGATGTTGGGTGCATCGGGGGTTTGATTCATTGCGATGGTGCCTGATGGCGGGGTCGCGCCTTGCCCCGCGGCTTGCGGCCGTCCCGGCTGCCCTTGCTCCCCCGCAAGCCCCTTTGGGTCTTGCTCCGCCGCCGCGGCGCTGCGCTTTTATGCGGGGCAAAACGTATACCCGCCGTCGGTTGGTTATCGCGGGTAAGTCAGGGTTTTGATTCATTGCGATGGTGCCTGATGGCGGGTACACGCTTTGCCCCGCGGCTTGCGGCCGTCCCGGCTGCCCTTGCTCCCCCACGAGCCCCTGCGGGTCTCGTTCCGCCGCCGCGGCGCTGCGCTTTTATGCGGGGCAAAACGTGCACCCGCCATCTGTCTGGTATTGGGGGCAGCAGGATTTCAAACTGGGACAGCGCCCAGGAGGTGCCGTTCCAGTTACTGATGTCGCTTGTGCTTGTAATGCTCAGAGTGGCCCTGGCCGCACTTCAACTCTGAAGTTTCGGGTTGACGACCCATTAACAGCGGAGTAGCGTCAAAATAGATGCAAAAACAACAACATAAACATCTGAAGCGAGTCGGCAATGTTTGTTCAAAAGTTGGTGTTCGCGTTAGCAATTCTCGCAATCACTTATCATGTGAATGCCTCACCAGAGGCGCGCCTCATTACCAGCAACCTGCCCCAGGATCGCATTATCGAACTTGAGCTTTCTGAACCTGAGATGCGTGACTCGCGTGAAGAAAAGTATGAAAGGTTTCGATACGTCGATATCGACAGCGATACCATTTCGCAGATTATCTCGGGAGAGAAGCCAATTTTCCTGGTCGAGTTCTTCGACGGGGTTTTCGCGAAACTACAAATCGAAAGCGTGGAACGTCGCGACTTTGCCGCGTTCGAGGCGTGGAGCTTCAAGGCGAGATTGCTGGACTTTCCAGGAAAGGTGGAGGAAGTGGTGTTTGGCTCAGTATTTGTGAACAACCAAACACCCACTTTACACTTCCATCTTCTTACCGAAGGCGGCACCTACGTGTTAGGCGGTGATTTTCGTAGTGGAACGCAGATCGTCGCGAAGCGAGGAAATATCGTAAATGAGGTACCAGAATGCGGGCTCGATTCGGCCGGGCCACTTGCAGAAGAGCAGAAGCGTCAGGCGATTTTGGATTCGCGGATCGAGGAACAAGAGTACCTGCGACTGCTCTACGACGCCGACAACCCTTCGCCTGAAAGGATCGCCTGGATCAAGGGCGTGCAAAAAATGTGGCGTGAGCAACCCGAGTTAAGAGAGCTTGCCGAAGATGAGCTTAAGCGTCTGGGAGTGGGTTTGCCCGACGCGGCTGGCAAACAATGAAGAAGCCCGGTTGAATCCCTACTGCGGCAAGGTTGTTTGCGTCCTTCTCCAACATGTCGCGTAACGAGATTTGGTCTGTCTCGGTTTGGTCGTGAGTGTGCCTGATGGCGGGGTCGCGCCTTGCCCCGCGGCTTGCGGCCGTCCCGGCTACCCTTGCTCCCCCACAAGCCCCTACGGGTCTTGCTCCGCCGCCGCGGCGCTGCGCTTTTATGCGGGGCAAAACGTGCACCCGCCATCAGTTCGTTATCGAAGTGTAGTCTGGATTTGATTCGTTGCGGGTGTGCCTGGTGGCGGGTATCGAGGGGGTCTGGATCAGGGTGGTGCGGCACATCATTGATGTCTGTAGTAGACTATAGGCTTTGATGGGTAGGAGGCGACTGATGGCTTATTTGAGAATTGGTGAACTTGCCAGGCTGACAGAAACCAATAACGAGACATTGCGTTTCTATGAAAGCCGTGGACTGCTGAATGAACCACGGCGTACTGACGCGGGTTACCGGCTTTATACCAAAGACGATGTTGCGCGGGTTGAGTTTATTGTGCGGGCCCGGCGCATGGGGTTTTCACTGAAGGAAATCAGCGAATTGCTGTCGATTCGGGTGGACCCGGCGCACAGTACCTGTGGCGAGGTGAAAGAGCTTGCGGAATCCAAGCTGGCGGCGATTGAGGACAAGATCAGCGAGCTGACGGAGATGAAAGAGGCGCTGCTACGCATCACCGATGCCTGTTGTGGTGGCGCCGAGCCGGCAGTGAACTGCACCATACTGCATGCGCTGGACGCCAGCTCTGCGGTTAAAGCTGCCGGCTGAGCTGCTCGATTAATGCGCGCCAGGCGGCCTGGCGTTCGGGTTTCTGGAACCGGGGCTTGCGTGCCAGGTCTGCGGCCAGCAATTCTTCAAGCTCGACAATCCGTGCCAGCACAGCCTCGGGGTCTGGCGGCAACTCTTCCGGCCTGGTCGGGCCATCTCTCTCGTCCTGGCTAGCCTGTGGTGATGATGCGTAGAACTCGGCGGGATCACTGATCTCCACCAGCTTGCCGTCCCTGATGAGCAGGTAGCGTTCCGCGATGGTGTCAACAAAACGCCGATCGTGTGACGTAATGAGCACGGTGGCGTCTGTGGACAGGATCTGGTCTTCCAGGTCTTCTTTTCCCTCAATGTCTATGTGGTTGGTTGGCTCGTCCAGGATGAGGAAATTGGGCTGGTTCAGCCTGATCACCAGGAACATCAGGCGCGCACGCTCACCACCACTGAGGACGCTGACCTGCCTGTCATGGCTAAGGAAAGGAAAACCTGCCCGTATGAGCGCGGCCTTGTATTCCGGGTCTGTGCCAGGACAGGTGTAGCGCAGGGTCTCGTGCATGTTCCAGGCAGGGTTCAGGCGCTCCAGTTCCTGGTCATAGTAGCCAATCTGACACTGCGGGTTGAACCTGATCTCGCCGTCGGTGGTCTGCTCCTCGTAGTGGTTCAGCAGTTCGCGAATAAATGTAGTCTTGCCCGCGCCGTTGTGACCAAGGAGCGCAACCCGGTCACCCGGCCTGATGGTCAGTTCCTCTATGTGAAACAACGGGCTGGCATCGGGCGCTCGGACCCAATGCGCTTCCACCTGCAGGATCCGGTTGGCGCGCGACCGCTGTACGTCCAACGACAATGAGAGATCGGACCCCCTGGTGACAACTGTCTTGTCTGCCTCGAGCCGCTCAATCCGCTTCTCCATGTTTTTTGCCTTGGCAGCAAATTTTTCGTTGTCATACACCTTTCCCCAGATTGCCAGCCGTTTGGCGCTGGCCTTGAGATCGCTTATGTTTTTTTCTTCCGCGGCCAGGCGCGCCTGGGCCGCCTCGTCCTGTGCCTGCAACGCCTCACGTGCGGCCGAAAACGGCAGCTGGAAACCCAGGATTTTCTCGTCTCGCAGAAACAGTGTGTGCCGGGTCACCTGGTCCAGGAACTGGCGGTCGTGTGACACCAGCAGGTAGCCGGCCGTCATTGATTGAAGGAAAGTCTCGAAAAAGAGCAGCGTTTGCAGGTCGAGGTGATTGGTTGGCTCATCAAAGAGCACCAGGTTGGGCTCTGTAATGACGGCGCGGGCAAACATCAGCCGGTTCTGCTGGCCACCACTCAGGTCCCCAACGAGATATTCATGTTGCGCTGCGGGGAAGCCGAGACGTTCCAGCAGCATGACGGCACGGTAGTCACTGAAGGCACGTTCTTCGGCTGGCAATTTGGCGGTGACCGCGGCGAGTGTGGTCATTTCAAGTAACGACTCATCAATGAACTGCTCGACGGTTTCGAGCTTGAGCAGGCTGTTGCGCGTAATCTCACCTTCGTCGGGCTGCTGTTTGCCACTGATGAGCGACAGCAGGGTCGATTTGCCCGAGCCGTTGTAGCCAACAAGACCAATCTTGTCACCCAGCGAAATTGTCAGGTTCAGGTGGCTGAACAGGCGGCGGGTACCGGCGTGGTGACTGATGTCCCGTAGCTGGATGAGCGTGGTCATGTGCTGTCGGGCAGGTTTCTGATGGGGATGGGTTCAATCTGGTCCGCTGTACTGAAGCCAAAGACCCTGGCGTAGAAATACAGTTCAAGGTCCAGTGCTCGCTTGATGTTTGCGGCCTGGCGAAAACCATGCTGTTCTCCCTCGAACGGGACGTAAGCCACGGGAATACCCTTGGCATCCAGTGCCGCGACCATGGCTTCAGCCTGGTTGGGTGGGACCACCCTGTCTTCCAGGCCCTGGAAAAAGATGACCGGACAGGACAGCCTGTCGGTGTGGTGGATGGGTGATCTTGCCCGGTAGATGTCCATGTCCTCCGGGTAACGACCAACCATACTGTCGAGGTAGCGGGACTCAAACTTGTGGGTATCCCTGGCCAGGGCTTCCAGGTCGCCAATGCCATAGTGGCTTGCACCGGCGCTGAACGTGTTTTCAAAGGTGAGCGCTGCAAGGGTTGTGTAGCCACCCGCGCTGCCACCCCGGATGGCCAGGCGGGCCGGGTCAGCCAGGCCCCTTGCCACCAGGTTACGCGCCCCGTACACGGTGTCTTCAACGTCAGTTATGCCCCAGTTGCCATTAAGTTTCTGCCGGTAGGCACGACCATAGCCGGTGGAGCCCCGGTAGTTGACATCCAGGACGGCAAAGCCACGGGATGTCCAGAACTGGAGCGACAGTCGAAGGGTTGCATGGGTGGCCGCGGTAGGGCCGCCGTGCAGTTCAACCAGCAATGGTGGCAGTTCACCTGCTGGTGCGGAATAGTCCCGGTTGGTTGGCGGGTAGTAAAACGCATGGGCAATGTCACCGCCGGCTGTCGCAAATGAGATCGGCTCGGGCACCGAGTAGTAACCCGTGTCCAGATCAAGGCTGCAGCTTTGGCGCAGGACCTGGTGGTCACCTGAGTCGAGGTCAATGCGGACAATGGCGGAGAATTCGGTGGGTGAGGCCGCGGTGCAAACACAGTAGCGGTCATGCAGGCTGACGCCACTGATGGTGGTAAATGGTGTATTGATGACCGTTGGTGGTTCGCCCGTGGCTGGTATCCGGGCCAGGTGGCTGTTACCCGCTTCCTCAAACACACAGATCACGTCCCCCTGCGAATCAAACGCATAGGTGCAAAGCCCAAAGCCCCAGTGTGGCAAGCCAAATTCGGAATCCTTTTCCCAGAGGCAGGTGGTGTTGGTGTCGACCCGGTAAATATTCCACCAGCCGGAGCGGTCCGAGATAAAGTGGAGCCTGCCATCCGGGGAAAATCGTGGCTGCTGGACGGATTCATCTGCACGCTTGGTGACCTGTGTGACCTTGTGCAGGTTGCCGGCCTCATCCAACTCGGCAAGCCAGAGTGTTGTGGTATCCCAGGGCATGTTTGGATGGTCCCAGGTGATCCAGGCAAGTCGCGTGCCCGTTGGATCCAGACAGGGGGCGGCAAAAAAATCGTGACCATCTGCCAGGCGGGTGACGAGACCCGTGTCCAGATCAACGGCACCCAGGAAATTCTCCGGCTCCGGCGAATCGGGTGTATGGTGCTCAACCACACAGATGAGTCGATTGAATCGCGCATCAACAATACCGTTGGCGAAGCGCATGCCATCTGCATCGGTCAGGCGCACGGGAGACTCACCCGCTTGCATCCGGTACAGCTGCTGGTCCGCAAAGTTGGCGAAAAACAGGGTTGACTCATGCACCAGCCAGGCGCCGCCACCATATTCGTGTACCCGGGTGCGGGCGTTATAGGGTGCGGCCAACAGTTCTGTTATGGTGTTGTCAGCTGCTTGGCGCATGATTGTAATGCGACCCCCTTCACCCGGGCGGGCTTCCTGCCAGTAGATGTCTTCACCCACATAACCAGGGCCGCCCAGGGGAAGCGTTTCCGCGACGATCAGGTCTGTTGTAATGGGAGATTGCCAGGACCCGAATGGTGCAATGCTCATATCTGTTCTAATCCTGCGAGTGGATGAATTGCGCGAGGCTCTCTGAATCGAATGGCCACCCCAGTTCGGCAGTGCTGCCGTCAACCCGAATGACCGGTATGCGAACACCATAGGTTTGCATCAGTGATTCTGATTCACTGATCTCCACTTCGCAAATCTCAAGCGGCGGGTCACTTTCGAGTAGCAGGGCCAGGGCCTGCTCGCACAGGTGACAGCCGGCGGTGGTGTAAAGGCTAACTTTCATCGGGTAACCGGAGGTCAAAAAAAGCCGCTGCAGTGGCTGTTGTTTGCTGGGCGATCCGGGCGTAATCAACCCCCAGCGTTTCGGCCACAAAGCGGCAGATATAGGGCAGGTAAAACGGCTCGTTGCGGCGGGTTTTTGGCCGCGGCCGGATAGTGCGGGGCATCAGGTAGGGCGCGTCTGTCTCGATCATCAGGCGATCCGGTGGAATGTTCCCGAGCAGACCCGGCAGGTGCGTCCCACGACGCTCGTCGCAGATCCAACCGGTGAGACCAATGTGACAATCGAGGTCAAGGTAGGCAAAAAGCGCATCCTTTTCGCCGGTAAAACAATGGACCACCAGTTTGCCCAGGTTGTCCCGATAGGGGCGCAGAACCTCGGCGAAATCCGGGTAGGCGTCCCTTTCGTGCAGAAACATCGGTTTACCGGTTTCGATGGCGAGTTCGATGTGCTGCTCGAACGACCGTACCTGGTCCTGCCGGGGCGACAGATCACGAAAGTAGTCCAGTCCGGTCTCGCCCACGGCGCGGACCACATCATCCTCCAGCAGCCTACGCAGTGTTGCTGTGGCAGCAGCGTCGTGTTCGCTGGCATGGTGTGGATGGATGCCGGCTGTGGCGTACAGGTAGCCAGGGTGCAAGCGTGCCAGGCGCCGCGCATCAATGCTGCCCTTCTCGGATGCCCCGGTGACCATCAGTGCAACGATGCTCTCAGCACGCGCCCGTGCGAGTACATCCGCCATATCGTGCTGAAAAGATTCGTGGGTCAGGTTAGCGCCTATGTCAATGAGCATGGGCAGTTGCGCCGGCAAAAACGCGCAGTATATCAGGAACCCACCAGGGCCCCGTCAGGTATTGTCGGGTGCCGGTGCGGGGGAAGATCCCAGTGTAATACGCTGTGTCGAAAAATCCTGCTGCTCGTGGCTGGAGATAAAAGGACCCGGTTCCGCCAGCTGACGCGCGTAGATGGCAGAAAACATCAGGACGTTCTGGACGTAGTCCCGCGTTTCGCGAAAGGGAATCGTCTCAATCCAGACGTCCAGCGGCAATTCAGGATTTATCCAGCGATCAACGCGGCCCGGCCCGGCATTGTAGGCAGCGGTTGCCAGGATACGATTGTTGTTATAGCGCCTCAGCATCTGGCCCAGGTAGGCTGTCCCCAGTTGAATGTTGATGGCAGGGTCAACCAGGTCCATGGTTGACCGGAGCGAGACACCGTGGCGGTTTGCCGTATTCCGGGCCGTTGCCGGCATGAGCTGCATGACGCCCATGGCACCGGCACTGGAACGGGCGTCCGGCATGAAGGCGCTTTCCTGGCGGGCAATGCCGTAACTCCAGTGCAGCGGAATATCAGATACCCGGGCATTGCTGACAAAATCGTCGTAATACGCAAGCGGGAAGCGGATCGCAAGATCATCCCAGGCCTCTGCATCAATCATCGAGCGAATGCTTTGCCGGTACCAGCCCCAGTTTCGCGCCACTCTCGCGGCAACCTGCAGTTCATGGTCGGTAAACTTTTTGGTCGCAAAATACCACTCCTGGCGCGCCCGGGCGCGTTCCCCCAGGGCAAACAGTTCAAGCGCCCGCTGGATGCCGGGCAGGGCCTCGGTCCGCGTAATTTCATCGGTGCTGACAATCCCCGGTTCATCTTCAAAATCGTAGTCCAGGTCAACCAGGTCAGCAGACAGGAAACCATAAAAGTTCCGCAGTTGCGCAAGTGCGTTGAACATGGTGCGGGCACTCGCCTGGTCCCCGGGGTCGGTAGAACCCTGCAGAATCCTGGCTTTCCAGTAGCGCCAGCGTGGTGTTTCCTGCTCGGCGGCGGGCAGCAGGTTGATGTAGACCAGGGCATCACCCCATGCAAGTTGCCTGAGCGCCATGCGAATACGGGCGTCCAGGAGTTGGGGTGCGCTGCTGAGGTCAATAGGCAGCTGGTCCAGCAACTGTTCAGGATCATCATCCCGCGCCAGGCGCACGCCAATGTCCTGGTAGAGCTCACGTACCGCGTCCGGTATTGGCGCGAGTCGTTCTGCATACTGCGCCATGGCCCGGGCAGCGGCCGGTGCGTCACGCCGGGCAAGCCGGTGAATGCCAAACAGGATGACGTCATTGGCCTTGTCATCGGTGCGCACAAATCGCTTCGATTCGCGCACGATGCGCGGGTTGCGGCGAACCTCCAGAAAAGTTTCCGCCAGCTTGCGATCCGCATCATGCAGATACCGCGTGAGGTAGCGGGCAAGGCCGCTGTCCCCGCCTCGCAGCGTCATGGCGAAGCGACCCCAGGCCGCGTCGCGGTCAAGTTGACCCGCGTCGCGCCAGAACCTGAACACGGCGTCACATTCATCGGGTTGTGAATAGTCAACCAGCCAGAGTTGCCTGGCGGCCGCCAGCGCTTCTTCCTCGCGGCCCTGCCGGTGCAGTGCCAGGGCATGGGAACAACTGTTGCGGCGCCCGGCGATGCCAGGGTCATAGTGCTCGAGAAATTCTGCCCAGCGGTTCTGCTTGGCCAGGACAAACACCCAGTTTTCCAGTAGTTGACTGGCAATCGGCGAGTCCTGGTACTGCTCGACAAATGGCAGGATGGTGTCGGCCGACTGGCTGGAAATACGGTAAATTTTTTCGGTGTACTGGACGTAAGGATAAAGCGGGTAGTCGGCCAGTTGTGCCTTCAGCGTTTCAGCGCGGCTGAACCGGCCGGCCTTGATATGGCTGATGGCTTCCCGGTACAGCTTGCGCTGCTCGAATCGTGATGCCGCGTTCGGATCGGATGCGGCGAATCCCGCCAGGGCGGGCAGTGAGCAGCAGAATAGTAAACAGAACAGGGTGGTTGGTCGCATGTCGCACAGTCGCAGTAACGGGTTGTTTCCCGATCGTGTCAGACCCTCACCGCCAGCACGTCACAGGGCGCGCCATGTAGTACACCATTGGCTGTTGAACCCAGGAGCAAGGCGAGACCCTGGCGACCATGACTGCCGACGACAATCAGATCGGCACCAATCTGGGACGCCAATGCGTGAATCTCGGACTCAGGCCGGCCAAAAATCAGGTAACGATCGTCATCACCAATTCCGAGCTTGTCGGCAAACTCCGCAAGGTGTGCTTTGGCGGTTTCCTGGATCTGGTCCTGGATAGTGGACAGGTCCATCGGAATGTCGCCGCCGTAAGCAAGGCTGAGTGGCTCAACCACATGAAGACAACTGATTTTTGCAGAGTAAGCGCGGGACAGGGCGCAGGCGCGTTTCGCAACCTGTTTGGATTCTTCAGTTAAGTCGATGCCTACCAGAATATGGTTGTATTCGCCCATAGGTCATCTCCAAGGCTGGTGTGTTTGTTGTTATCGAACACGCTTCGTGCAAATGTACACAGATATCGGGACGACCACAACAAGCGCAAGCGCGGGGTCCCATCACTGTCAATGATCCTGTTTGAGTGACTTATTCTTATGGTCTATCTTGGAATCGTCCTGCTCCTGCTTGTCATCATTGCGCCTATTTTTTCGCTGTTGCCGTCTGCGCGGCAGAAGCAACAGATGGCGTTACGGCGAATGGGCATGGCAGAAGGCATCAGGGTTGATCTTACCCAGGTAGAAGATCCAGATCCGGACCCGGCAGCGTATGTGTCCAACACCGGCAAGCCGCTGCCACGCATCATCAAGGTTGCCGCCTACCGGTTGCCGCGGCCGCGGCCTAACAATTGGCGCGACCTGCCACGTTGCAACTGGCAGATCGGCAGGTGCAAGAATGCGTCCACGGGAGAGTTGCCGGACGGGTGGGTTTACCTGCAGCCGCTGCACGAAGCGACGTCGGAAGCCATGAAAGACTTTCTTGGCAGGGCCCTGCCGACCCTGCCTGACGATGTCATTGTGGTGGAGGAAGAGACTTATGTTGTTTCGGTCTACTGGCGGGAGATTGGTGGTGAAGACGCGTTGCGGCAGGTGCTGGCGTTTATGAAGGCATGTGTTCAGGTTGCGCCGCTTGACCTGAATCCCTTGAAGGACAGTCGACTGGATTCATAAGGCGAAAGCACCGTCCGGCAGTGTTGTGTTGACAAGGGACGCGGGTTCCTGCTTAAGCTAAAAAGCGTCGCGGAAGGTTGACGCCGGGTAGGACACACACTATATATGTGCCCCCTTTGACCCCCCGGTGGGGAGGATCAAAAGGATTGGCGCACAACAGAACAGGAATTTTATGGGAAAGTCACTGGTAATCGTCGAGTCGCCGGCAAAGGCAAAGACGATCAATAAGTATCTTGGCAACGACTTTATCGTCAAGTCGAGTGTTGGTCATATCCGGGATCTGCCTACCAGTGGCGGCACGCCAACGGACCCCAAGGCGCGTGCTGAGGAAGCCGCAAAGACGCGGAAAATGTCGCCGGAGAAAAAAGCGGCCTACCAGAAACAAAAAGCCCGGCAACAGCTGGTAAACCGCATGGGTGTTGATCCGGAGGATAACTGGAAAGCGCGATATGAAACCCTGCCAGGCAAGGAAAAAGTGGTTGCGGAACTGCGCAAGCTGGCCCGTGATGCTGATGAGATTTACCTGGCAACTGACCTTGACCGGGAGGGTGAGGCTATCGCCTGGCACTTGCGTGAGGCCATTGGTGGGGATGAGAGCCGATATCGCCGTGTGGTGTTCAATGAAATTACCAAAAAGGCCATCAACGAGGCGTTTCTGCACCCCGGTGAACTGAACATTGCACGGGTTAACGCCCAGCAGGCACGACGCTTTCTCGATCGTGTGGTGGGTTTTATGGTGTCCCCGCTGCTGTGGGCAAAAATTGCACGGGGATTGTCCGCCGGTCGGGTGCAGTCTGTTGCGGTTCGGCTGATTGTTGAGCGCGAGCGGGAAATCCGGGCGTTTGTGCCCGAAGAATACTGGGAGGTTTTTGCAGACCTGGCAGAGAAGGCAGGTGCTGATGTTGTCAGGTTCCAGGTGGCCAAAGAAGGTGGGGCAAACTTCAGGCCGGTCAGCGAGGCACAGACCAAGGTCGCGCTTGAGAAACTCAAGGCGGCAGACTTTGTGGTCAGGAGCCGGGAAGACCGGCCAACCAAAACACGGCCGACTGCACCTTTTATAACGTCAACCCTGCAGCAGGCAGCCAGCACGCGGCTCGGTTTTGGCGTCAAGAAAACCATGATGCTGGCTCAGCGCCTGTATGAAGCCGGCTACATTACCTATATGCGAACCGACTCAACCAACCTGAGCAGTGATGCCATTGCTGCCTGTCGGGACCTGGTGCTGGACAGCTTCGGGGATAAATATGTGCCTGAAAAGCCGCGTCTCTACTCCAGCAAGGAAGGTGCACAGGAGGCCCATGAGGCGATCCGTCCTTCTGATGTGAGTGTTCGCAATGTCAGTGGTGCAGGGCTGGACCGGGACGCTGAACGCCTCTATGAGTTGATCTGGCGCCAGTTTGTTGCCTGCCAGATGCCGGATGCGGAGTACACCAGCACACTGGTGACGGTAGAGGCCGGTGACATGGAACTCCGGGTCCGCGGCCGCATCCTGCGGTTTGATGGCTACACCCGGGTCATGCCACCGGCCGGCAGGAAAGAAGAAGAGGCGCCACTGCCGGATTACAAGGTAGGGCAAACGCTCAAGCTGGAAGAATTGTTGCCGTCCCAGCATTTCACCAAACCGCCACCCCGTTACGGTGAAGCCAGTCTGGTCAAGGAACTGGAGAAACGCGGTATCGGCCGGCCCTCCACTTACGCGGCCATCATCACCACTATCCAGGATCGTGGCTATGTAACACTGCGGAACCGGCGGTTTTATGCGGAAAAAATCGGCGATGTGGTGACCGATCGACTGGTCGAGAGTTTTGATGACCTGCTGGACTACGGTTTTACCGCGGCGCTTGAAGAGTCCCTGGACGAGGTCTCGGAAGGGAAAGTTGACTGGAAGGCGCTGCTGGACAAATTCTACACCGAGTTTGCTTCCCGGCTGGAGAAGGCGGGCAGCCCAGATGGCATGCGATCCAACGACCCGACCATGACTGACATCGAGTGTCCATCATGTGGCCGGCTGATGCAGATTCGAACCGCAAGCACGGGCGTGTTTCTCGGCTGTTCAGGTTATGCACTGCCACCCAAGGAGCGCTGCAAGACCACCATTAACCTCATACCCGGTGAAGAAGTTGTTGACGCCAGTGTTGACGCCGACGAACAGGAAACCATGATCCTGCGCCAGAAGCACCGCTGCCCAAAATGCGGTACGGCGATGGAGAACTACCTGATCGACAAGGATAGAAAACTCCATATCTGCGGCAACAACCCGGATTGTGACGGTTTTGAAGTCGAGCGGGGAGAATTCCGGATCAAGGGATATGACGGGCCAGTCATCGAATGTGACAAGTGTGGCGCCGAGATGCAGCTCAAAACCGGCCGATTCGGGAAGTACTTCGGCTGTACCGCGCCGGAGTGCAAGAACACCCGCAAGCTCCTGCGTAACGGTGAAGCAGCACCACCGAAGATGGACCCGGTGGCCATGCCGGAGCTGCAGTGCCAGAAAGTGGACGATACCTATGTGTTGCGAGACGGAGCAGCAGGTCTTTTCCTGGCGGCGTCCCAGTTTCCCAAGAACCGGGAAACCCGGGCACCCTACGTGGATGAACTGGTGCCACACCAGAACGAAATTGATCCCAAGTACGATTTCCTGATGCGGGCACCCCAGAAGGACAGCGACGGTCGCCGCACCCTGGTCAAGTTTGGGCGCAAGACCAAAGAACACTACGTGATGTCAGAAGAGGACGGCAAACCAACGGGTTGGCGTGCGGACTATGTCAACGGCCGCTGGGTTGTGCAGGCAGCGGAAAAGAAGGCTGCCAAGAAAAAGGTCGTGCGCAAGAAAAAGGCAGTTGGCT
Source organism: Pseudomonadota bacterium (assembly GCA_047947185.1). Taxonomy (GTDB): domain Bacteria; phylum Pseudomonadota; class Gammaproteobacteria; order Pseudomonadales; family Azotimanducaceae; genus JANQJA01. The sequence continues at coordinate 1,370,232 of CP170502.1, read as the reverse complement.
GATCAGGCCAACTGCCCGGGCTAGTGCCGCAGGATACCGACGCTCAGACCTTCAATCGCAAAGGCCTTGTCCCGCAGGTCAACTTCAATTGGTGAGTAATCAGGGTTTTCCGGCAGCAGGCTGATAAGGTGTTTGCTCTTGCCGCGCCGGAAAGTCTTGACGGTGACCTCGTCTTCAATGCGCGCCACGACAATATCGTTATCATTGACATTGGTGGTGCGGTGTACGGCCAGCAGGTCGCCGTCCAGGATGCCCACGTTGATCATGCTGTCCCCGCGAACGGTCAGCAGGTAGTCAGCCCGTGGCCGGAAGAAGTCGGCTGGGATCTCACAGTAATCCTCAATATGCTCTTCGGCCAGGATGGGGCTGCCTGCGGCAACGCGGCCAACAATGGGCAGACCGTTGGTATCCGGAAACTTAATACCCCGGGATGTGCCGGGTATGATTTCAATGGCCCCTTTGCGTGCCAGGGCCTTCAGATGTTCCTCTGACGCATTGGCGCTCTTGAAGCCGAGCTCTGTCGCAATTTCTGCCCGGGTCGGTGGATAACCGAGCGAATCAGCATAACGTTTGATGAATTCGAGAACCTGGGTTTGTCGGGGCGTCAGTTTATTCATGATTGAGTGCTGTTCTTTTATACAGTAACTGGGATTATATACAGCCTGCTGCTTCAGGCAAGCAATAATTTTGTCGACAGGACCCTGACTTGCAGGCAGCGCCTGTTTGTGATGTTCTCGTTGCATCCGACGTTGAATCCAGAGTTCGTAGCCCGTGACCATAATCTGGCGCCTGGTGCCACTATTGCTCCTATCCTGTTTTTCCCTCGCCGCCCATGCGGTGGGCGTCTCATGGGTTCTGGGCAGCTTCAGTACGCGGGCAGGGGCAGAGGCCGAGGCTTCGCGTCTGGGCCAGCTGTTGGCTGTGGAACTGCCGATTGTCGCGGGAGAAGCCAATGGACAAACCGTTTATCGGGTCACGCTCGACTACCACCTGTTTGAGCGTGAACAGATCCTCGCAAGCCTGAAGGCTGCAGGTATTGAACCCTGGCGAATGACGCTGCAGGACAATGATAATGCAGCGCTTTCACTGGTGACTGGCGCCGGCCAAGGGGTTTACCTGCTGGTGACAAGCGAACGTGACATCCAGGCATCAATCAATACGGAACTGGCGGTGAGCCGCATTGTGTCCGGCGTACAAACAGAAAGCCGGCTTGAAGAGGGAGATATAGTCCACAAGGTGATGGTAGGTCCCATTCAGGCGCCAGATCTTGATACTATACGGCAGGCGCTGGCAGAGGCAGGCTTTGCCAATCTTGAGCGAGTGACACGTGGCTTGCCGACGGCCGGGCGGGGATATGCCCGACTCGTCAACCTGGCGCAACCGATGTCGCAGACCCGGGGCACGTCCCCGGCGCAGCAGGCTGGCGGGGAAAAACCGTTCAATTTTGCCCGACTGAGGCCGGGGCCCCAACAGGCAAACCAGCCGCCATAGGCATATTTCACTGAAGTAACGGGCATTACATGCGGGACATCACCACCAACTTCCTCAACTGGATTTCCGACCCTGACGTTATCCTGGTGTTCAGTATTGTCTTTGTGACCCTGCTGCTGAACTACATTTCCAGGAAACTGTTTCAGCGCCTGCTGGTCCGCTCGGAAGCGACCCGCACCATCTGGGATGATGCCCTGATCCGTTCGTTGCGTGGTCCGGCCTCAATGATGATCTGGGTGCTGGGGATCGCTTACGCGGCTGAGGTGATCTCTGCCAACACAACAACCACGCTGGCTGGTCTGGTGGAACCCACCCGGTACATTGCCGTTGTCGGCCTGATTGCACTCTTTCTGGTCAGGTTCGTGCGTGAGGCGGAGGAAGGGTTTGTCAAGGCTGGGGCTGACCTGACTACAGCAAAAGCCGTGGGCAAACTGTTGCGGGTATCCGTGCTGATCACAGCCGCGCTGTCGGTGCTGCAGACCCTCGGGGTCAGTATCTCCGGGTTGCTGGCATTCGGGGGCATTGGTGGTATTGCCGTGGGATTTGCGGCGCGCGATATTCTCGCCAACTTTTTTGGCGGCCTCATGATCTACCTGGACCGGCCGTTTGCGGTGGGCGACTGGATACGAAGCCCGGACCGCAATATTGAGGGCACGGTTGAGGACATTGGCTGGCGGCTAACTGTCATTCGTACCTTTGACCAGCGGCCGCTCTATGTGCCGAACTCCCTGTTTGCCACCATCGCGCTCGAAAATCCGTCCCGCATGCGCAACCGGCGCATCTACGAAACAATAGGCGTGCGGTATGACGATGTCGCCAAAGTGGATGCCATTGTGGCCGACGTGAAGCAGATGCTGATCGATGATCCTGAGATAGAAACGGAGCAGCGCACACTGATCGTCAATTTTAATGCGTTCAACGCGTCGTCGCTGGACTTTTTTGTCTATACCTTTACCCGGACCACGGTCTGGACAGAATTCCACCAGATCAAACATCGTATCCTGCTGCAGATTCACGCCATCATTGAGGCGCACGGGGCGGAGATTGCGTACCCGACCTCAACCCTGCACCTGGCCAGCATGCCGGACGCAGAGCCGGATCCGGGCCAGGTTGCCGGCCAATGATGCAACCGCCGTCAACACTGGTTTTTTCATCCCGGGAGATTGGCGCTGCCATCGACTACATGGCAACTGCCATAGACGACCGCTGCGGCCAGGATGAATGGATTGCGATGTGCGTATTGAACGGCGGCCTGATTTTTACCAGTGAACTGTTGCAGCGCCTGAGCGCCCGGGTGCGACTGGATTCGGTGCGGGTGTCGCGGTACCACAACACGACAACCGGCAAGGAATTGCGCTGGCACGCCAAACCCGAGTCCCGGCTTGAAGGCCAGCGAATCCTGCTGCTGGACGACATTTTCGACGAGGGCGAAACGCTGGCGGCACTCTCTGCCTATCTGCTGCGTTACGGTGCCAGGGAGGTCTTTACCGCCGTCCTGCTGGAGAAAGACCACAACCGGAAAGTGGATACTTTTCGTCCGGATCTCGTTGGCCTGCGGTGTCCGGATATTTATGTCTACGGGTTCGGAATGGACTACGAGGGACTCTATCGAAATCTGCCCGAGATCCGTGCGCTCGAGCCATGAAAGGGGTGCGTCGCGTCGGTCCGCTGTTGCTTTAGCCCTGCCGATTCGGCAAGATCGCGGTTTGTTTTGGACACCCCACAGGATCTGCCATGGCCAACCTGCTCTTCTACGATAAGCCCGCCGCGCTCAACAAGGTAGCGCACAAGAACGTCAAGCTGAAGCCCGTGGGCAACAACTACAGTTTTGCGCGCAAGACCAACTCGGTCATCCTGGCTGGCGTTGAGTTTACGGAAGCGGCCAAAGAGTATCCCATTGTCTTTGCCAAGGCGGGTGAACAGATTGTGCCGGTGGCGTTGCTGGGCCTGCGTAACGAGGAAAACCTGTTTATCGACAAGGCTGGCAAGTGGGATGCCCGCTATGTTCCGGCTTTTGTGCGCCGTTATCCGTTTGTCCTGGCAGAAACAGGCTCAGAGGGTCAGCGCATGGTCTGCATTGACGAGTCTTATGCAGGGTTCAACGAGCGTGAAGGTGAAGCGTTGTTTGCGGGCGAAGAACCCACACCACTGCTGAAACAGGCTATTGAGTTTCTGGAAGAGTACCAGCGGCAGTACGCGCGGACCGAAACTTTTGTGAAACGCCTGGTTGATAACAACCTGTTGATGGCGCTAAACGCCCGGGTTGACCTGGTTGATGGCAAACAGTTTGCCCTGACCGGCCTGCTGGCAGTGGATGAAAAGAAGCTCCTGCAACTGGCGGATGCCCAGGCGCTTGAGTTTTTCCGTTCCGGTGAGCTGGCATGGCTCTATTGTCACCTGATGTCTCTTGGCAACATGGCGCGGATGGTAGACCGGATTGCCAGTGTGACGGCGACGCCGAAAACCGGCACCGGGGACGCGGCCAGCGGTCAGGCACCGGCCAAACCGGCAGCCAAGCCGGCAGAGAAGCCGACGGACAAGGATGCCGCGGCCAGGGCAAATGCAGCCCGGGCGGCTGCTGAGGCCGCGAAAGCCAAGAAATAAAAGACGCATGCTGGCGGTTATCGGTGGTACCGGTTTTGGCGAATTTGCGGGTCTCTCGGAGACTCGTCTGCATGAAACCGCTACTGCCTACGGCCCGGCGAGCTGGCAGCAGGGCAATGTGGATGGGTATCCGGTCATTTTCCTGCCCCGCCATGGGTCCCCGGCCAGGGTGCCGCCACACCGCATCAACTATCGCGCCAATATCCAGGCGCTAGCCGACGCCGGGGCCGACAACATTATTGCTGTCAACGCTGTTGGCAGTGTTGATCCCACGCTGGCAGTGCCAACCCTGGTCCTGCCAGACCAGGTCATCGACTACTCCTGGGGTCGTGCCCACACGTTTTTTGACGATCGGATTGGTCACATAGACTTTACGTTTCCCTATGACAACCCATTGCGGGCATCACTGCTGGCCGTAGCAGACTCGCTGTCCGGGCCTGTCTTGCGAACAACCGGTACCTATGGCTGTACCCAGGGCCCACGGCTGGAAACTGCCGCGGAGATTGCGCGGCTGGCCAGGGACGGATGCCATATTGTGGGTATGACCGGCATGCCCGAGGCGGCCCTGGCTCGCGAAGCTGCATTGCCCTACGCCTGTCTTGCCGTGGTGGTTAATGCCGGCGCCGGCATTCATGGCAAGGCGGTGGACCTGGATGGTATCGACGCTGCCATGTCACAGGGTATGGGCTGGGTGAGGGACCTGATCCGGGCCTGGCTCGCCAGCCGCTGACAGATCACGCTACGGTGCCTGGGGCGCCGGGTTGAAGGGGTCAATCTGGACAACAACACCAAAGTAGGGGTGGTCGAGATAATGCAGGGTGCTGCTGCGCATCCTTCTTGATGTTGTCAGCTCGTGGGTGTGAACCGGAATCCAGGCATCACTGGACTGTGCCGCCTTGAGCAGGTCCGGGTAACGTCTGAGTGTCTCGGCATCAATGTCAGCGGGCAGGGAGGGTGTCACCTGGTCCTGCATTTCGGCAAACCGGGTAAACCAGAGGTTGGCGTCCACATGCAGAAACCGTGACCGTCTGAAGCTGAGCGTCCCATCCAGTTCGTACCAGTCAGCGTACCGGCTACCGCCCTGAAAAAGCACGGGCACGGGCTCTTCACCTTCAACCAGCGGCTGGCGCCAGGACTGGTGGAGCAGCAGCCGATAGCGGGAACTGCGGTTGATGCTGCCTGCAACCCGGGACAGGGTAAACGCGCTGTCTGGCAACAACTGAAAAGGCTCGGGCGCGCCGGAAAACAGGATGTCCTTCAGGTCAACTTCCGGTGACAGTTCGATGGGTGCGCTCCGGTTGTCCCTGGTGAACTGTTCCCGCAGCGGATTGCGCCGGGTCCGGCTGCGGTTCTCGAACAGGTAAAGATCAGGGCTTGCGTCGCCGCTGGCGCCGGTTTCTCCGCGCATCAGGGCGGCGTAGCGGTCCAGTTCCCGCAACTGGTCGAGCAGAAAGGGTTTCGGTTCTTCGTCCCTCACCTTCAGCATGTTGGCCGGATAGTGCAGTTCGCGCAGTGGCCAGACCTCATCCCCGGGCGTTGGGCTTCGTTGCGCAAAAATGATGACTTCGATCTGGTACCAGTTGCTGTAGTCCCGACTGTCTTCAGCCTGCAGGGGCAGGGTAGCCGCCAGACTCGCCAGCAGGACAAGCCAGCCCCCGTGACGGCGCCGGATGAGCCTCTTTCCAGGCAACGTCTGTTCATTCAACAATGTGTTAGCTCGCAAGTGCTGCATGCCTCCTTTCCAGCCGTTCAAACAGGCGCTCAATTCGCTTGAAGCGGATATCGGGTTTCTCCATGTTTTCCTCAAACGAAAGCTGGTTGGCTGCCGTCAACCGATACCGGTGTGGTTCTGACTGCACCAGGTCAACAATGCTGCCGGGATCAACTGGTGTGTCCTGGTCAAACTCCAGTTTACCGCCCATCTGGCCTGCATCCACTTTCTTGATGCCGAGTTTTTCGGCCCGGAGTTTTAAGGCGGTGATACGAAACAGGGTCTTGACCGGCTCCGGCAAAAGCCCAAAGCGGTCGATCATTTCAACCTGGAGTTCCCGTAACTGCTCCTCGTCCCGCGCATTGGAAATTCTCTTGTAGAGCACAAGGCGGTTGTGGACATCGGGCAGGTAGTCTGCGGGAATCAGTGCGGGCAGCCGCAGGTTGATTTCCGTCCCTTCCTTCAGCGGTCGATCCAGGTTGGGAGTCTTACCCTCCCTGATGGCCTTGACAGCCCGGTCGAGCATCTCCATGAAGAGCGTAAAGCCAACGGTTTGCAGGTTGCCGGTCTGCTCGTCACCCAGCAATTCGCCGGCGCCGCGAATCTCAAGGTCATGGGTGGCGAGGATAAACCCTGAACCCAGGTCCTCCGCTTCAGAAATGGCATCAAGGCGCTTGACGGCGTCACTGGTCATTGCCTTGCGATGTGGAGTCAGCAGGTAGGCATAAGCCTGGTGATGCGACCGGCCAACCCGCCCGCGCAGCTGGTGGATTTGCGCCAGCCCAAACTTGTCAGCCCGGTCCATGATAATCGTGTTGGCGTTGGGTATGTCGATGCCTGTTTCGATAATGGTCGTACAGACCAGCACGTTGGCCCGCTTGTGATAGAAGTCAGACATGACCTGTTCAAGTTCCCGCTCGCGCATCTGGCCGTGGCCAATGGTAACGCGTGCCTCGGGCACCAGTTCTGCAATCTTTTGGGCCGTGTTGCCAATGGTCTTGACCTCATTGTGGAGGTAGTAGACCTGGCCACCACGCATCAGTTCGCGCTGTATCGCCTCTTTGACAAGCCCGTCGTTGCGCTGCCGGACAAACGTCTTGATGGAAAGGCGCCGGGCGGGTGGTGTGGCAATGACGGTGAGGTCACGCATGCCTGACATGGCCATATTCAGCGTTCGCGGAATGGGTGTTGCGGTCAGTGTCAGGATATCCACCTGGGCGCGCAGGGACTTCAGTTTCTCTTTCTGGCGCACACCAAAGCGGTGTTCCTCGTCGATAATGAGCAAGCCAAGGTCCTTGAAGCTGATGCCATCCTGGATCAGGGCGTGGGTACCGATCACAATGTCAACCTGGCCAAGCTTCACCCGGGTGAGCACCTCCGCCTGTTCTTTTTTGGTCTTGAAGCGGGAGATGGACTCAATGGTGACAGGCCAGTCGGCAAAGCGGTCCCTGAATGTCTCCGTGTGCTGGCCTGCCAGCAGGGTGGTCGGGACCAGCACAGCAACCTGCTTGCCAGCCTGTATCGCCAGGAACGCCGCCCGCATGGCCACCTCGGTCTTGCCGAACCCAACATCGCCGCAGATCAGGTGATCCATGGGTTTTGGCAGCATCATGTCGCTGATCACACGTTCGATGGCGGTTTGCTGATCCGGTGTTTCCTCAAACGGAAATGCCGCGGCAAACTTTTCGTAGTTGTCATCCGGTGGCGGGTAGGCAAAGCCGGTTTTGGCTTCCCGCCGGGCGTAAATGTTGAGCAGTTCAGCCGCGACATCGTGAACCTGTTCAGCGGCCTTGCGCTTGGCTTTCTCCCAGGTGTCGCCGCCCAGTCGATGCAGCGGTGCCAGGGATTCATCCGATCCACCATAGCGTGATATGAGGTGAAGCGAGGCGACCGGCACGTAGAGTTTGGCGTCATCCTGGTACCCAAGGCACAGGAACTCATACTGCTCTCCATCCACACCCAGCGTCTCAAGCCCCAGGTAGCGGCCTACACCGTGATCGATATGAACCACGGGTGAACCCGGCCGGAGTTCCGTCAGGCTCTTGATAACCAGTTCAGCCGCGGTGTCTTTCTGACGATCGCGGCGGCGCTGCTGCAGAACCTGCTGGCCAAACAGTTGCTGCTCCGTCACCAGCACAAGCTGGTGTTCCTCGAGATAGACGCCACGTTCCAGCGGGGCCACGGCCAGCGCCAGCGTATCGCTGCTGTTGGCAAAAGTGTGCCAGTCGTCCGTGATTGTGGCCTCAAGGCCGTGCTTGCGCAGCAGGTCGTCAACAACCTCACGTCGGCCGTTGGACTCTACGACAAGCAGGATGCGCACATCGCTGCTGGTAACCAGATCTGCCAGTTTGTTGAGGGGGTCCTGCGCACGCTCGGTAATCGTGATGTCCGGGAGCGGGGCAAACCTGAGCTGGTCAGATCCGGTCTGTGGCTCAACCCGCAGGTCGATGCGTGCACGCTGGTTACAGGCGGCAAAAAACTCATCCGGCGAGAGCAACAGCTGTGCAGGTGGCAACAGGGGCCGCTGGACGTCGTGCCGCAGGTTCTCGTACCGGACTTCGGCGTCATCCCTGAATCGACGCAGGGTGTCATCCACCGATCCCATGGCCACCAGGGTTGTCTCCGGCAGGTAATCAAACAGTGTTTCCATGGCGTCAAAAAACAGCGGCTGGTAATACTCAACGCCGGCCGGCGACAGCCCCTGGGATACATCCTGGTACACCGGGCATTTGCGCGGATCACCGGCGAACTGCAGATGCCAGCGGTCCTTGAAGCCGTTGATAGCGGCATCATTGAGCGGGAACTCGCGCGCCGGCAGGAGTCGGACCTGGTCCACCTTGCTGACCGACATCTGGGTCTCCGGGTCAAAGGTCCGGATGGATTCTATTTCGTCATCAAACAGGTCAAGGCGGTAGGGTACATGGCTGCCCATGGGGAAGATGTCCATGATCGCGCCCCGGACGGCAAACTCGCCGTGTTCAAACACTGTTTCAACACAGCGGTAGGCGGAGGCTTCCAGCTGTTTGCGCATGGCCTTGATGTCAAACCGCTGGCCTGCGTCCAGCATCAGGCTGCTGCCGAGCGCAAATGACCTGGGGGCGACACGATGCAGGAGCGTTGCGGCAGGCACAACGAGGACACCCCGCTTCAGCGTGGGAAGCTGGTTGAGAATGGCCAGGCGCTCGGAAATGATGTCCTGGTGCGGCGAAAAACTGTCGTAAACCAGGGTTTCCCAGTCCGGAAAATGTTGTACCGGTATGTCTTCCCGAAGGAAAAAAGTGAGTTCACTGGTGAGCTGTTCTGCGGAACGGGAATCTTCTGCCACGACCAGCACAAAACGTTGTGATCTGTCGATGGCGTCAGCGAGTACCAGCGCCGGGGCCGCGCCGGGCAAATTGCTCCAGCGGCGTCGTTCTCCCGGTAGTTCAGGTATTTTGTATTCGCCGGGTGAAAGAGCCAAAATAGCGGGTCCGCTGGGATTAAAGGGGTAAGAAGGTTACTCGCTTGCACAGAGAACGCAAGACCGTACGGGTGCCTGTTTTACTGGTGGGCATTTCGCTGTTTTTGCTGGGCAGCCTGGCCGGCTGGTGGCTGCGTGATTTTCTGCCCGGGGCTCTGGCGCCTGCCGCGACCCGGGCTGGCCAGGGTCTGCCAGCGGACACCTGGGTGCAACCGGCGCCAATCACCGCTGGTCTCCCTGACAGGCGCACGGATGGTGCTCCTGTGGGGGGCGTCAGCACCTTTGAATCGCTGATCCAGCTTGCGGATATTCAAACCCGGCAGGGCCTGCTGGTTGCCGCGGTTGGTACCCTGCTGGACGCCTCGCTGCATGCACGCGACCTGGCAGGACAGGATCTGTTCCAGCAGCGCCTTGCCACACTGATTGATATGCTGGAACGTGAACTCACGGCAGCAGAACGGTTTGACGAACTGGATCGGATGCTCGAAACCATTACCCTCTCGCATCCCGAGCTTGCTGCCTATTTTCTGAAGCTGGGGTCCCTGCGCATGCGCACCGGCAGTTTTGAAGCCGCGCTGGCGCCACTCGCCCAGATCCAGAACCATCCGCAGTTGGGGGCCCAGGCGCGGGCGCTCATGCGCCAGGCTGAACGCAGCGAAGTTTATGCCGAGGGTGGTGAAGAGATACCGCTGCGTGCTGCCGGCAGCCAGTTTGTTGTGGAGGCGCGGCTGGACGATGGCAGCCTGGTCTCCCTGCTGGTGGATACCGGCGCCGCCATGACGGTCATTGACGCGGCAACACTGGAGCGGTTGGGCTACAGCCTTGCTGGCCGGCGTGAGTATTTTGCAACCGCGGGTGGTGTGGTGGACGCGCCCGTCATCACCCTTGGGCACCTGTCAATTGGCAACGCCGTCATCAATGCGCTGGCCGTGGGTGCGCTGGCGCTGCCCCTGCCAGCGGGTATTGATGGCCTGCTTGGCATGAATTTCTTGCGCCACTTCCAGTTTCGTATTGATCAGGAACGAAGGCTGCTGATCCTTGACCTGCCGGACTGATCACCGCCAGTCCAAAAAAGCCGCCTTTCGTACCTGTCGGCATTGCGAAAATCGTCTGGTGATCCGATAATGTGCGCCCGGCCGGGAAAGCTGCCAGGTTCCAGCATGGTGACCAGTAAAGTGAAAGTTTTCCTTTTAAAAACAATGCCCTATGGGCGGGCCTTAACGGAAACTTTATGAACGGAGGAGATCCTCGTGGCACGACCAGGACTTGACGGCGTCTTTGCTGACTGGAAAGAGCGCGAAGCGCTGGCAGAAGCAATGATTCCAATGATCGGCGGGCTGTACCGTCGTAACATCGTCATCTACATTCATGGCGTTCCGCTATACAACACCTCCGTCATCGAAATCATGAAGGCGCACCGGGCGGTGCGGCAGATTGAACACAACGAGATGTCCGAGTTTGAGACGCACCCGATACTCGAAATCCTGTGCCGCCTTGACCTCGGGCCGGCACACGTTGATATCGGCAAGCTCACTTCCAATTACATGGCAAATGATGACGGCCTTTCCATGGAAGCTTACGTCAAACGGGAGTGCAGCGAGATCCTCGGCAAACACGAGACAATCTCGCACCAGCCCATGGACGTGGTGGTCTACGGCTTTGGCCGGATCGGGCGCCTGGTCACCAGGCTGCTGGTGGAAAAAACCGGTGGTGGGCAGAACCTGAACCAGAAAGCGGTTGTACTGCGCCCACCCAAGGATCCGATCCTGGACCTGAACCGTCGCGCCAGCCTGTTGCGACGTGACTCGATCCACGGGCCTTTCAAGGGAACGATCCGGGTTGATGAAGAGAACCACGTGCTCATCTGCAACGGTAACGTCATCAGGTTCATTTATGCCAACGATCCGAGTGCCATCGATTACACGCAATATGGCATCAAGAATGCGCTGGTGATTGACAGTACCGGGGTATGGCGGGACGAGGCCGGTTTGTCCCAGCATCTGGCTGCACCTGGTGTTGCCAAGGTACTGCTGACCACCTCGGGTAAAGGCGCCATGAAAAACATTGTCTCGGGTGTCAACTCGGACCTGATTACGCCCCTGGACAAGATTGTGGCCGCCGGTTCCTGTACCACCAATGCCATTGTCCCCGTGCTGAAGTGTATGAACGATACCTTCCAGATCCAGCATGGCCACATGGAGACGGTTCACGCCTACACCGATGACCAGAACCTGCATGACAACATTCACTCCAAGGAGCGGCGGGGTCGAAGCGCTGCGCTGAACATGGTGCTGACCGAGTCGAACGCGACCAGTTCAATTGGCAAACTGCTGCCAGAGCTGGACGGCAAACTTACTGGCAACTCCATTCGGGTGCCAGTGCCAAACGTGTCCATGGCCATTCTTCACCTGACCCTGGCAGAGGAACACACCAAAGAAGAGATTAATGAATACCTGCGCGGTGTATCGCTGAACTCGTCCATGCAGCGGCAGATTGGTTTTACCGTGTCGAATGAGGTTGTTTCCTCCGACTTTATCGGGGACCGGCATGCAGGCATTATCGATTCGGACGCCACTATTGTGGATGGCCGTCATGTTGTGCTCTACGTCTGGTACGACAACGAGTTTGGTTACACCTGCCAGGTGGTGAGGGTTGGCCAGAAAATGGCAGGGATTCGCTACCCGGTGGTACCACGCCAGCCGGAGACGGATCCGGCAGTTGTGGCGGAGGCCACGCCATTGCGTCGTACTGTTGGCTGACGCTGGGTCGGGCTGGTGGTTTAGTTCGTGGTTAAAAGAGAGGCCCACAATTCAGTGGGCCTTTTTTTTATCGATTGTCCGGTGAATCGTCGTGCTTTCGGTGGATATATCGCGACCACCGAACTATAATGCCGGCGTTTTTTCGGGGGTTACATCATCCGTCGAGATTCCTATTTTGTGCCTGACCAACTGAAGGCGATTTCTTTTTTTACTTGCTATTTGGGTAGCAGATGATAAGGACCAAACGCGGGCTCGACCTACCGATCTCCGGTAAACCCGAGCAAATTGCATACGATGGGCGTCCTGTACGCACTGTTGCACTCCTGGGGTATGACTACCCTGGTCTCAAGCCAACAATGGAAGTGGCCGAGGGCGACAAGGTGCGCGCCGGGCAGGTCATCTTCACAGACAAAAAGAACCCCGGCGTCAAATATACTGCCCCCGCCACCGGGACGGTGACCGCGGTTAACCGGGGAGCCCGGCGTATATTCCAGTCGGTGGTGATAGAGATTGAAGCAGGTGAGGAAGAATCCTTCGGGCAATTCGACCCGGCGGATATCGCCACCTTGCCACGCGAGCAGGTTGTTGCCCAGTTGATCGACTCGGGTGAGTGGACGGCCCTGCGAAATCGCCCCTACAGCAAGGTGCCTGCACCCGACGATGTGCCCCGGGACATTTTTGTTACAGCCATGGACACTCGTCCCCTGACGGCCGATCCCCAGGTGTTTATTAACGAACACAAAGATGCGTTTGTGGCAGGGCTCTCCGTGCTCACCCGTCTCACCGGAGGTTCGGTGTTTGTTTGCACTGCGCCCGGCGCAGATGTGCCCACCGGGACTGACCCTGCAATAAAAACCGAAACTTTTGCGGGTCCTCACCCAGCCGGGTTACCGGGTACCCATATCCACTTCCTGTCACCCGTCAGCCAGCAACGCAGTGTCTGGTTTATTGATTACCAGAACGTTGTTGCCATCGGGTCGCTCTTCACAACGGGCAAACTATTCCACGATCGCATTGTTGCGCTGGGTGGTCCCGGGGCAGACAAGCCGCGGTTGCTGCGAACCCGGCGTGGGGCAAGCCTGGATGAACTGCTGGCCGGTGAGATCAGCGAGGCCAACCAGCGGGTGATTTCAGGTTCAGTACTGGACGGCAGAACCGCACGGGGGCCGTCAGCGTACCTTGGAAGGCATCATCACCAGGTGTCCGTGCTGCGGGAAGGGAACGATCGGGAACTGTTCGGGTTTATCCTGCCGGGCGTTAAGAAGTTTTCCGTCACCCGGCTTTTTGCCGGTTCTTGGCTGGGCACCAAAGAGTTTGCGCTGACAACCAACACCGAGGGCAGTGAACGGGCGATGGTACCCATAGGTTCGTATGAATGGGTCATGCCGCTGGACGTATTGCCTACCCAACTGTTGCGGGCGCTGCTGGTGTCGGATGTGGAATCGGCCATTGCGCTCGGCTGTCTTGAACTGGATGAAGACGATCTTGCATTGTGTACTTTTGTCTGTCCCGGCAAATACGAGTACGGGCCATATCTGCGTGAAATGCTAACGCGAATTGAAGCGGAGGGTTAATTCCTGATGGGGCTAAGACAAATTCTCGACACGCTCGAACCGCAGTTTGAGAAAGGTGGTAAGTACGAGAAGTTCTATGCCGTATACGAGGCGGTAGATACCATTTTTTATACGCCGGCGTCGGTTACCAAAGGCGCCTCCCACGTACGTGACTCGGTTGACCTCAAGCGAATCATGTCAACTGTCTGGTTGTGCGCGTTTTTCCCGATGTTCGCCGGTATGTACTTTGTGGGTCTGCAGGCAAACCTCGCAATGGACCAGATGGGTGTGGAATCGCTGGCAGGCTGGCGCGGCTGGATTGTTGAACTGGTGGCGGGTTATGACGCCACAAGCTGGTGGGATTGCCTGGTTTACGGTGCCGTGTTCTTCATTCCCATCTATTTTGTGACTTTTGTCGTCGGGGCTTTCTGGGAAATTACCTTTGCCACCGTGCGCGGGCACGAGATCAACGAGGGCTTTTTTGTCACCTCAATCCTGTTTGCCTTGACCATGCCCGCCACCATACCGCTCTGGCAGGTTGCGCTGGGCATTTCGTTTGGTATTGTCATCGGCAAGGAGATATTTGGTGGCACGGGCAAGAATTTCCTTAACCCCGCGCTGACGGGGCGGGCATTTCTCTACTTTGCCTATCCTGCGCAGTCTTCGGGCGATGCCGTCTGGACCGCCGTGGACGGCTTCAGTGGCGCAACACCGCTTGGTATTGCTGCGCTGGAAGGCGTGGCGGGTGTGACCGCCAGTGGCATTGAGTGGATGGACGCGTTTATTGGCAACACCCAGGGCACAGTCGGTGGTACCTCAACCCTGGCCATTCTGATTGGAGGCGCCCTGCTGCTTTATACCCGGGCCGCATCCTGGCGCATCATGACCGGCGTGATGCTGGGCATGGTGGCAACAGCACTGATGTTCAACATGATTGGTTCTGACACCAATCCGATGTTTGCCATGCCCTGGTACTGGCACTTTGTGTTGGGTGGTTTTGCCTTTGGTATGGTGTACATGGCAACGGATCCCGTGTCAGCGGCAATGACCAATACCGGCAAGTGGGCGTACGGCGCATTGATCGGGGTAATGACCGTGCTGATCAGGGTGGTCAACCCGGCGTTCCCGGAAGGGATCATGCTGGCGATCCTGTTTGCCAACCTGATGGCGCCCCTGTTTGACTGGGGTGTGGTACAGGCGAACGTGAAACGGAGGTTGGCACGCAGTGGCGCTTAAAAAAGACTCAATCACCAATGTCATCACCGTTGCCCTGGTCGTGTGTTTTGCGTGCGCAATTGTTGTCTCCGGCACAGCGGTATCACTCAAACCCCAGCGCGCGGCCAACAAGGAAGCGGACCGCTACAAGAATATCCTGGAAGCAGCGGGGTTGTTTGAGGAAGGCAAAACCGCACCTGGCCAGGTACAGGAACTCTTCAAGCAGTTTACAACCCGGGTGGTTGACCTGGATGAGAAGCGCTTTCTGACAGACGAGGAGGTGGCTGCCCTTGGTATTGATGTCGCAACCTACGACCAGCGCAAGGCGTCCAAGGATCCGGCCCTGTCGAGGGCATTGTCCAACGAGGAAGACGTTGCCTCAATTAGCCGCAGGGCCCGCTACAGTGTGGTGTACCTGCTGGAGGACGAAGACGGCCTCGAGAAAATTGTACTGCCTGTGCACGGCTACGGACTCTGGTCGATCATGTACGGCTACCTTGCCCTGCAGGGTGACATGAATACGGTCGCCGGCATCACCTTCTATGAGCAGCAGGAAACCGCAGGGCTGGGCGGGGAAGTTGACAACCCCGCCTGGAAAGCGTCCTGGCAGGGGAAAGAAATCTACAGCAATAATCATGAAGTTGCCCTGCGCGTCATCAAGGGCGCGGTTGATCCCAACTCTCGTGATGCTGAATACCATATTGACGGATTGTCGGGTGCAACGCTGACGAGCCGCGGCGTAGAGAACCTGATTCACTACTGGCTGGGTGACAATGGTTTTGGACCCATGCTGAAACAGTTACAAACCCGGGAGGTCGGAGCTATCTAGTTATGGCAAACGTAAAGGAAGTCCTGCTTGGCCCAATCTTTGCCAACAACCCAATTGGACTGCAGATCCTGGGCATTTGCTCAGCACTTGCGGTTACCACAAAAATGAGTGTGGCGCTGGTGATGTGTATAGCACTTACCAGCGTCACTGCTTTCTCGAATCTCTTTATTTCGATGATCAGGAATCGAATCCCGAGCAGCGTACGTATTATTGTGCAAATGACCATCATCGCCTCGCTGGTGATAGTGGTGGACCAGATTCTCGGCGCTGTGGCCTATGAAATCAGCAAGCAGCTGACCGTGTTTGTTGGCCTGATTATCACCAACTGTATTGTCATGGGGCGCGCCGAGGCGTTTGCCATGCAAAATCCGCCCGGGATCAGCTTTATTGATGGCATAGGTAACGGGTTGGGTTACAGCGTAGTGCTGATGCTGGTGGCATTCATTCGCGAGTTGGGCGGTTCCGGCAGCGTGTTCGGTTTCCAGGTGCTGCCCCTGGTTACCCAGGGCGGATGGTACACCCCCATGGGCCTGCTCCTGCTCCCGCCCAGTGCGTTTTTCATCATTGGCCTGCTGATCTGGGCATTGCGTGCCTGGAAGACCGAGCAGGTTGAGGAGCCCGAATACGAAATTGGCGGTCACACCGCCCTGACAAGAACAGCCTAGGGGAATTGTTATGGAGTATTACCTGAGCCTGTTCATCAAAGCCGTATTTATTGAGAATATGGCACTGGCATTTTTTCTTGGCATGTGCACTTTTATTGCCATCTCCAAGAAAATCGAGACGGCGATTGGCCTGGGTGTGGCGGTTGTTGTGGTGCTGGCGATTACAGTGCCGGTCAACAATGTGATCTTTCATTATTTGCTGAACGACGGTGCACTGGCGTGGGCCGGCCTGCCGGATGTTGACCTCAGTTACCTCGGGTTCCTGAGTTATATTGGCGTAATTGCGGCAATTGTGCAGATCCTGGAGATGTTCCTGGACAAGTATGTACCGGCCCTCTACAACGCCCTGGGCGTATTTCTCCCGCTCATTACAGTTAACTGCGCTATTCTCGGGGCATCGCTGTTTATGGTAAACCGCGATTACAACTTCGGCGAAAGTGTGGTCTATGGCCTTGGTGCCGGTGTTGGCTGGGCAATTGCAATTGTCATGCTGGCCGGTATCCGGGAAAAGTTGAAGTACAGCGATGTGCCCGCCGGTCTCCAGGGGCTTGGCATCACGTTCATCACAGTTGGTCTGATGTCGCTGGGCTTCATGTCATTTGCTGGAATCTCTTTGTAAAGCGTCATTATGGTTACAGAAATTATCCTTGCAGTTTCCATGTTTACCGGCGTCATTATGGTGCTGGTGTTCATCATCCTGTTTGCGCGGAAAAATCTGGTCAGCAGCGGTGAGGTGCTGATCGAGATCAATGGTGATCCGGAAAAGTCGATACGAACAGCGGCAGGGGGCAAATTGCTCAATACGCTGGCGGATGCCGGTATTTTCCTCTCCTCCGCCTGCGGTGGCGGTGGAACCTGTGGCCAGTGCCGTTGTCGGGTCATTGATGGTGGTGGCTCCATGCTCTCGACTGAAGCAGGCCATTTCACCCGTGGAGAGGCCAAGGAAGGCTGGCGCCTGTCCTGCCAGACGGCTGTCAAGCAGGACATGAAGATAGAAGTGCCCGCGGAGTTTTTTGGTGTCAAGCGCTGGGAATGTGAGGTTATCTCCAACGACAACGTTGCGACTTTCATCAAGGAACTGGTGCTGAAACTGCCGGAAGGCGAGGAAGTGGATTTCCGTGCCGGTGGTTATGTGCAGTTCGAGATTGGTCCCTACAGTATTGACTACAAGGACATTGAGGTTGCCGAAGAATACCGGCCCGACTGGGAAAAATTTGGTGTGTTTGATCACAAGGCCTCCTGTGATGAGGTGACCATTCGCGCCTATTCAATGGCCAACTATCCGGAAGAAAAGGGAATCATGAAGTTCAACATCCGGATAGCCTCCCCGCCTCCCGGTACCAATTTCCCGCCCGGTCGCATGTCGTCTTACCTGTTTACGTTGAAGCCTGGAGACAAGGTGACCATATTTGGTCCCTATGGGGAGTTCTTCGCCAAGGACACTGACGCTGAGATGGTGTTTATTGGTGGGGGTGCCGGTATGGCGCCAATGCGGGCGCACATCTTTGACCAGTTGTTGCGTCTCCACACCAACCGGAAAATCACTTTCTGGTACGGCGGACGTAACCAGCGGGAACTGTTCTACGTGGACGAGTTCGACAAACTGGCAGCCGAAAATGAAAACTTTACCTGGCACGTCGCGCTGTCAGACAGGGATATCAAGGATTGGGACGGTTATACCGGGTTCATTCACAATGTCCTGTATGAGAACTACCTGAAAGACCACCCCGCGCCTGAAGACTGTGAATACTACATGTGCGGGCCGCCCATGATGAACGCAGCCGTAATTCAGATGCTGGAAGACCTGGGCGTCGAACGCGACAACATCTTCCTTGACGACTTTGGTGGCTGATCACCACACACTTGAGTGCAACGCGGGTTAGTTGCTGCGCTCCTCAAGAATTTTCCAGCCGTTGGCCTCTTTCTGCAGCCTGAGGGTCTTGTTGGTCACGTCGCTGTAGACATCTGACGTGTAGGTCTGCCGGAAAGTGACCTCGGCAACATTGGGCGCCACAATTTCAATCAAATCAAAAGTAATGCCAATCGTGATGTTGCCCGGTCGGGTGAGGCGCGAACGCCGGAGTGCTTCCCAGGCACTGCGGCTCTGGCGTCCAGGCACAGTAAACTCGGCAGAATAAAAACCCAGGTAATCCGCCACCTGTTGTCCCTGCCAGGCACGGGCCCATTCTTGCACGGTGTTTTCCAGCGTCTGTCTGACGCCGGTAGACAGTTCGGTGATTTCAGTCGGTGTCGCAGTTGTTGGCGCAGTCACTGCTTTATCAGGCGCTGGCGTTGCAGCAACCGTTTCCACGGCAGGATCATCTGCGGGTTCAATGCTGGCGGGTGGGCGGGTATCAGCCAGCACCGCGGCATCCACCTCGGGCGCTCCCGGCTCGGAGGGAGACTGTACCAGCTGGTCGTCCTGGAAGAAGCCATTGTAGACGGTCCCGTCCGGCAGAATCATGGTGCCCGGGCCGTTACGCATATCGTTCTTGAAGGTACCGACAAAACGCGTGCCGTCTTCCCAGTAGATGGTCCCCTTGCCGAAACGCTTACCATCCCGGACGCCACCAACATATCGCGTTCCATCCGGCCAGATGAGCGTTTTTGATTCAGAATCGTCGGTAGCGTTCTGCTCAGCGCTGGTTGCGGGCAGACAGGTGGCCAGCAGGGCCAGCAGGGACAGTTGAAAAAGAAACTTCAATTCGATGCCTTAATGCCTGGATTTGGCTTGCAATAGTAGCCTTCGGCGACACTTGCTGCCAGTACTCCGGTGCCTGCCTGGCATCAGTTTCGGGTGAATGCACCGGCGGCAACGGCCGCTTCCATGACCCCCGCGGGATTGATGATGGCCGGGCCATCCCTGCGAAAAGTGACTTCGATCCTGTCCTGGTCTGCGGTCAGGAGTCGGTCACCATCAAACCCCAGTATCCCCGTCCCATCAAATACAACGGTCTCGTCCA
Source organism: Pseudomonadota bacterium (assembly GCA_047947185.1). Taxonomy (GTDB): domain Bacteria; phylum Pseudomonadota; class Gammaproteobacteria; order Pseudomonadales; family Azotimanducaceae; genus JANQJA01. The sequence continues at coordinate 1,350,982 of CP170502.1, read as the reverse complement.
GCGGAACCTGCCGGATTGACTTGATAAGAATGTCGCCATAAAGCCCGGCTGACACAGGCGCGGTGACCTGGTACCTGGCAGGGATCCCCGTTTCGATCAACAGTCCGAAGTTGTCGTTGTCATGGCAGGGCAGGATGTATCCGCCGATCGGGGACATCCCGATGGACGCTGGCTCTGCCCTGGCCAGGAACAGGTGGGTAATCTTGTCCGGGGCAAACGGCAGCAGGCTGCCACGAATATCATCCTGCAGCAGCACGGCATCAACAAGGGCCGTTTCGGTCAGGTTGTTTACCCTGACGTGGACGCGCTTGCAGGGTGGACAGACGGTCGCGACGTCCACGCGTCCGCTGGCCACGATACCGGCCGCAGCGCCAGCGACCGAGGCTTCAACCATGAAGGGAAAGACGTTGTTGGTACCGGTCGACAGGGGTAACAGTCGGGCACCCGGCAGGGCATCGGCAACCACGCGGTTGGTTCCATCTCCGCCCAGCACAATAAAGGTTCGACAACCCCGCTCCCACATGGCGCGCGCTGCTGCAATACTGTCGCTTGCGGTGTGAGTCAGGGGAATATCCAGCATGGTGACCTGGTGGAACTGTGGCAAATTTTCGATAGCGCGGGCACTGATGCGGAAGGGTTCGTTCACCAGGAAAATTTCATCCACACCATTGGCAAAAGCGCCCAGCACAAGTCGTGTGACCTGCTGCTGCTTGTTTTCGTGGGTGCTGGTGCTGGCGCGGGCCGCGACGCGACGGACGTCCCGCCCCGACATGGGGTTAACGATAATGCCGAGTCGGTTTGCGCTCATGCCTTGCGGGTAAAGACCCAGTCAGTTTCACTGGAGAAGGCCTCGTTGAACCGGTAGCCGTCGGCGTCAAACTCTTTAAGTCCTTTTGGCTTTGCAATGCGGTTTTTGACGATAAATGCGGCCATCTGCCCCCTGGCTTTCTTCGCAAAAAAACTCAGTATCTTGTAGCTGCCCCTGCTGTAATCCTTGAATACCGGGGTAATGACCTGACCGGGCAGGGCATCCGGGTGGACAGACTTGAAATATTCATTGGACGCCAGGTTGATCAGCGTCTTGTCTCTATGTTCACTGAGTTCATCAGCGAGTCTGCGCGTAATTTCTTCGCCCCAGAAGGCATAGAGGTCCTTGCCTTTGCTGTTGGCCAGTTTTGTCCCCATTTCCAGTCGGTAGGGTTGAATAAGATCCAGGGGGCGCAACACACCATACAGGCCTGAGAGGATACGTAGCGTCTTCTGGGCGTGGGTCAAATCACGCTGCGACCAGTTTTCCACCTCGATGCCCAGATACACATCGCCCTTGAAAGCCAGCAGCGACTGCCTGGCGTTTGCGGTTGTAAACGGGGGTTTCCACGCCTGGTAACGCTCAACATTCAGCGCCGCCAGCTTTGGGCTGATCCCCATGAGGCGGCTCAGGTCTTTGGGAGAAGCACGGCGCAGTACCGATACCAGTTCCCTGGACCGGTTGAGATGCTCTGGCAGGGTTGCCCTGGTAGTCTGCGCGGGTGAATCAAAATCGAGCGTTTTGGCCGGGGAAATAACCGTTAACATCAATTCTCTGCGGGCTGCTGAAAGCGCTCGAGGATACCCGATTTCGGGCGCCGGTGCGAGAAAGTGTCGTGATTAGACAAGGCTGCAGCGATAGCGCAAAATCGGCGGGTATCCGATTGGAGTGGGCCTGGCCTGGCCTCAGTCCCTGGGAAAAAAGCAATGAAAAATCCACTAAAACGTTGGGACGTGTTTCTTACCCTTGTGTTGTTTCTGCTGACCATTCCGGCGGAGCGGTATGAGGTATTCTCCCTGCTTGAAGATCAGAGCATTTCCTTCCGGCATATTCTCCGGACCACCTTTGGGGATCCGGACCTGGTTCAGCTCAACGAGGACATCATGATTGTTGCCCTGGACGAAGCGCTGTACGAGGAGTATGGCAGCTTCCCGTTTCGCCGGACCGACCTTGGACGGATTGCCCGTACACTGGCGAATTTCGGGGCGGAAGTGGTTGTGCTCGACTTCCTGATGGATTTCCGCAGTTCCTATGGGGAGGATGAGCCTACCGCAGCGATGTTCAGTGAAGCGGGCAATGTGCTGCTGGTCTCCTATGCGAATTTTGATGATGGTGAGTTTGTGGGCCTGGCCTATCCCACGGAGACGCTGAATGCGGTCGCAGCCAGCGGTTATTCCAACCTGCAGCCAACCAGCGCCATTATCGACAACCTGGCGCGCGTGCGAATTCATGAGGAAATTACCAACAACCGGGACGGCTGGCCCATCGCCATCCAGGCACTGGCCATGTATCTCGGTGTAAAACCTTCTCTCGACGACAATACCCTGGTGATTGGTGAGCTGCGGGTACCCCTGGACCAGTTTGGTGATTTCTATATTGATTTTCCCAGACTTGATCCCGGGACACGGTTCCTGTTCGAGGGCCAGGCTGGCTTTTCCGCGCTGGAGATTCTCGAACTGGAAGATCTTGCGGCGGAAGAAGTTGCTGAATATGAGGCCATCTTCCGGGGCAAGATTGTGCTGGTGGGGGATACCTGGGAGGTGACGCACGACAAGTTCAATACCCCCGTCGGACCTGTATACGGTGTCGAAATCATCGCCGACACCATACACACCCTGCTGAACGGTGCGCCCCTGCGCCCAGCGAGCGAATGGGTTGAATTGCTGGCAACCGGTCTGTTCCTGGTGACGCTGTTGCTGACCGGCCTCCTCAGGGGGCTGTGGATGCGCCTCGTCGCAGCCGCGCTGGTCTACGCCGGTTTTGTGGTCCTGGCTGCGCTTGCCTACGTTAGTGCGGGGCTTGTCATATCAATGACCTATGCCATGCTGGCGGGTCTCGGTACCCTGATACTCATGAGCCTGCGCTTCTATATCCTGTCCGAGCGCGCCCATGAAAAATCCGCAGCAGACTCTGCCGAGAGCAACCGCATGCTTGGCCTTGCCTACCAGGGCCAGGGACAACTGGACGCGGCCTTCGAAAAATACCGTCGGTGTCCGCGCGAGGCAGCCACCTTTGAGCTGGTGTATAACCTGGGCCTGGATTATGAGCGCAAACGCCAGTTCAACAAGGCGCAGACAGCTTATGAGTTCATCCAGGAAACCATGCCTGGCTTTCGCGACATAGAAAAACGTATCAAGCGCTGTGAGTCCATGGAAGACGCCGTGCTGATGGGCGGCGCAACCCAGAGCCTGTTCGGATCAACCCTGATGAACGAGGACGGGACCATCGAGAAGCCGATGCTTGGTCGCTATCAGGTTGAAAAGGAGTTGGGACAGGGTGCCATGGGTGTGGTTTATCTTGGCAAGGACCCCAAGATCAACCGGGAGGTGGCGATCAAGACCATGGCGCTGTCAACCGAGTTTGCACCGGATGAGCTCACCGAGGTCAAGGAGAGGTTTTTCCGTGAAGCGGAGTCCGCCGGGCGCCTGAACCATCCGAACATTGTTGCCATTTACGATGCCGGGGAAGAAAGTGACCTTGCGTACATCGCCATGGAACTGTTGAAAGGATATGACCTCGACAAGCATATCAAACCTGACAGCCTGCTACCCCTGGACAGGGTTATCCAGATAGTTATTGACTGTGCCGAGGCGCTGGATTATGCGCACAGCAACAACGTTGTCCACCGGGATATCAAACCCTCCAACATCATGTACGACCCCGATTCGGGCAAGGTGAAAATTACGGACTTTGGTATCGCCCGCATCACGGATTCAAGCAAGACCCGAACAGGCACGGTGCTGGGTACCCCCAATTACATGTCACCGGAACAGTGTATGGGCAAGCGGGTTGATGGCCGCTCCGACCTTTTTTCGCTGGGTGTTGTGCTGTACCAGCTGTCCACCGGGGCCTTGCCATTCAAGGGCGATAGCATGGCGACGCTGATGTATTCTATAGTCAATGACCCACCGATTGACGTGAAAAAACAGCGGCCGGACATCCCGCCGAGCCTGCGGAAAGTTATACATATTGCGATTGGCAAACGTCCGGAGAAACGTTACCCCAGTGGCAAGAAAATGGCAGAACACCTGAAGATCTGCCTTGAACGCCTGGATTCAGAGATGAGTGCCACAAAAACATGAATGTGAAAGGGAGAATTGATTTTGTTGCCCAGACTGATGTTGGTCAGGTGCGAGATCACAACGAGGATTATGTCAGTTGCGTGGAACACCTCGGGATTGCCGTTCTGGCCGACGGCATGGGCGGCCTGAACGCCGGTGAGGTCGCGAGTTCCATGACAGTACACCTGCTGATTGACGACCTTGTTGCCTTCAGCGAGGGACAGAGTGGCGTTGCTGAGGAACTGCCCGCGGACACCGATGACCTGCCCGCCTGCTCACGGGTTGTCAAATACCTGATCGAGAAGGCCAACAGCGCTGTATTCCATGTATCCCAAACCCAGCCGCAGTGTCGCGGTATGGGTACCACAGTGCTGGTCAGCCTGTTTCACGACAACAAGGTCTATGTTGGGCATATCGGCGACTCACGGGTTTACCGCTTTCGCGACAATAAGCTCGAGCAGATCACCAAAGATCACAGTTTTGTCCAGGAACTGATCGACAAGGGCCTCTACACCAAGGAAGAAGCCCGGGAATCGAACAGGAAAAACGTTGTGACCCGGGCACTTGGGGTGGCGCCGACGGTGGAAGCAGAAGTTCACGAGCACAAGGCCCGGGTTGGTGACATCTACCTGATGTGTTCTGATGGACTGACAGACCTGGTGACGGATGATGATATTGAAACGACGTTTCGCGAACTGGGCAGCAATCTGGCTGAAACGGCCGGTCATCTGGTTAATGTGGCAAACGCCAGTGGTGGAAAGGACAATATTTCGGTGGTACTCGCCAGGATCAGCAAACCGTTTCCGGCGCAGGGCAACCTTTTCAACCGGATTGTGAACTGGTTTGAGTAGGTATTTGGTAAACGTCATGAAGGCAAGCAAGCGTTGAAGATAATTGTCATTAAAGACGAGAAGCCGATTGATCAGTTTGTGTTCAGTGGGCAGGGACTAACCATCGGCCGCCGTTCGGAGTGTGATATCTCCATCAAGGATCCGGCAGTGAGCGGGAACCACGCCCGCATAATGGTCAGTTCCGGCAAGTACGCCATAGAGGATCTGGGCAGCACCAACGGTATTTATGTCCGTGGCAAACGCATCAACGGCCAGTACCTGTTGGCCAACGATGACGTGGTGACCATTGGCGAACACCGCCTCAAGTTTGTTATCAGCGGTGCGCCGGAAGTGCCGGTCCGCCCGGTGGCTCCGACCCCGGCGTCACTGAGTGGGCAATTGCGGGTGCTGAATGGCAAGAATGCAGGTAAGGTCCTGCCGCTGGAGGAAGGCCTGACAACGGTGGGTGAACCGGGCGTGCAGGTGGCCGCCATTTCGCGTCGCCCGCAGGGCCACTTTATTATTCACGTGGATGGCGGCAAGGACCGGGAACGCGTGCCGCTGGTCAATGGTGAGCCAACCGGTTTCAAGTCACGCAAACTTGAACATGGCGATCGTATTGAAGTTGCCGGAGTGCTGATGGAATATGTGCTGCCGGACGGGCAGGATTGACCGATGAATGGTCGTACAATCTGTGTGTGTACCCATTAAGATGGTACCGGTAAGGGAAGTGCACCAGGTGTGTGAACCCGACCACTTTATAAAAGGAGTTCAGCAATGAAACTAAAGTCCATGGGCGTAGTGGTAATGCTTGTCCTGTTCGCGGTAGGGGCGACCAACCCTGCAATTGCCAGGGAAGCACCCGTTGCCAAACTGGTTCAGGTTGAAGGTGACGTGGCCTACAGTCGCAGCGGCGATAACTGGCGACCGGTACGGCGGACCAAGTATCTGTTCTCTGGCTACCAGATCAAGACCGGTAAAGATGGCAGTGGCAAGTTGATCAACCAGGAAACCGGTTTGTCCCAGGAACTGGGTGCAAACACGATTGTACAGGTAGAAGACCAGGGGGTTTCGGTGGTTGAAGGCAGCCTGTCGAAACCGAAAGAGGAATCGGTCAGCATTTTTGAAAGTCTTGCCAACAAGTTTGCCAAGGCCCAGCGTTATACAACAGTTCGGCGCAGCTATACCAGCGGTGACGAACAGGCCTGTGACAACAAGGTTCGCACGATCCGCACTGTGACCCTGTCCAAATCCCACCCCGATCTTGTGTGGCGAAATGCGTGCCCTGAGTATTCTTATCGACTGGTGATTGACGGCAAAGCGGTAGAGATTCCTGCCCAGTCAACTTCCGAGATGATCAGGTACACGGTCAGCGGTCTCAAGCCGGGCGAATACACTTATCACGTTGAGGTGCTGGACAAGGACGGAACTGTTTACATTCCTCGCAGCAAATCAACGCTCGTGTGGATCAGCGACGCGGAAGAGGCGAAGATCAACAAGGAACTTGCCGGGATCGAAGAGGATGTATTCCTGGAGACCAGCGTGCTTGAAGCACACAACATGTACGTTGCTGCCATGGATGCCTATCGCGAATACTTTCAGGAGTATCCGGATGATCACGAGATGCGCCCCCTGCTGATTCAGTCCTACCAGGATCTCAAGCTGGATAACCTGCGGGAAAATGAAGCACGGCTTTACAACGCTGCACTGGCGGACGGGCCCTAGACCCGCCACTTTGTAAAGCACCTCCGCGATAGATTAAGATGGTGCGATGGCGTCGCCTGGCGGCTGCCGTCGCATCAATATAATCACAGGGCGGAGTGTGCATGGGCACAGGAAAACGGCGTTACGATCTCTTTGCGATTGCCGTGGTGTTTGCACTGGCGGTTGTCTTTGAGTACCAGGAAGCGTTCTCACTGCTGGAAGACGAAACGCTGTCCTACCGACAGATTGCCCGCACCCATCTCGCTGACGAATACCACACAACCCCCCTCGATGATGTTGTCATCGTCTACACGGATGAGCTGTTCTATGAGGAATATGGCGCTTATCCGCTGCGCCGTGTTGACCTGGCTGAAATCATCAGGCGGCTTTCCCGGATGGGTGCCGCGGTGATTGGCGTCGACATCCTGCTCGACTTCAACAGTGCCTACGGGGAGGACCCGGCACTTGCCGAGGCATTGGTGGAGGCGGGCAACGTGGTCCTGGTGTCGCAGGCGGTGATTGAGGACGGCCGCTACCAGGGTGTGGTGAATCATGCTATCGACCTGTTTGACCAGGTGACAAGTTCCGGCTATTCGAATATCTCGCCCAACAGCGCGATTTCGGAAAGCATCACGCGCTTGCGCCTCTATCACGAGATTGCCGCTGACGGGGAATGGTCTTTTGCCGTTCGCACCGTGGCCAACTATCTGGGTGTGGAACCCGAACTTCATGGAAATACACTGGCAATTGGCGATGAGATACAGATACCGCTCGACCAGTTCAACGACATCTACATTGATTATCCACTGCTGCCGGCTGATGGTGACGGCGGCACTGTGCAGTTGCATGAGGTGGCTGGTATTTCTGCCGGCGATATCCTGTTCCCGGAAGACCAGGAAGAGTTGGAAGAAATGAGTTATCTCGTTGCCGACCGAATAGTGCTGATTGGAGAGGTAGCGGAGGTTGCACATGACGAGTTCGAGACGCCGGTTGGCAACGTCTACGGTGTGGAAGTTATTGCAAACTCCATCAGCAGCATCCTGCGCAATGGCCCGCTGCAGGCGGCCTCGCTGCTGACCGAGTTCCTGGTTGCGCTGGCGGTGATGGTGGCGCTGCTTGCCACGGTCAAGATTTCCAACCCGCTGCCGCGCAACACTGTGAGTATTGGCGTCATTGTCGTGTTTATTGCCCTGGCCACCTGGGCATATGTCTACCTGGGGCTGGTCCTGTCGATGAGTTACATTCTCATCGCATCAATTTTTGCCATTGTGGTGATGAATGCGCGTTTTTACATCGTTGAAATGGGGCAGAAAGCCCAGATCCGTGACGCTTTTGGTCAGTACCTTTCACCCCGGGTTGTGGCCGATCTGGTTCGGGATCCCAAGAAGCTGTCCCTGGGGGGTGAAGAACGGGAAATGACGGCCTATTTTTCCGATATTGCCGCTTTCTCCACCTTCTCTGAAAACATGTCACCCACGGAACTGGTAAACGTGCTGAACGACTACCTGACCGAGATGTGTAACATCATCATTGCGGCTGAGGGGACGGTTGACAAGTTTGAGGGTGACGCCATTATCGCTTTCTGGGGTGCGCCTTCCATCCAGGAAGACCATGCAAAACGCGCCTGTCTCGCTGCCATCGACATGAAAAACGCGCTGGTGCCGCTAAGGGAACGTTGGATGACCAAAGGTTATCCCGAAATCAACGTGCGGATGGGACTCAATTCGGGGCCCATGGTTGTCGGCAACATGGGCTCGGCCCAGCGTATGAACTACACCATCATGGGAGACGCGGTGAATCTCGCGGCCCGGCTTGAAGGTGCCAACAAGGCATATAACTCCGGTACGCTGATCTCGGAATCGACCTACGAACTTTGTCGTAATGACGTTGATGTCCGTGAACTGGACAGGATTCTGGTGGTTGGCAAACGCAAACCCGTCACCATCTACCAGTTGCTGGAAAGGCATGGCAAGACCACGGGACTACGGGCTGACCTCATGACGCAATTTGAGAAAGCGCGCAGGCTTTATCTGGAACAGGACTTTGCGGCGGCAAAAGCTGCTTTCAAACTGTGCCTGTCGATTGATCCCGGTGACGGACCAAGCAAGACTTTCCTGGCGCGCAGTGAAGCCTACCTGGCATCACCGCCACCCAAAGACTGGGATGGCGTTTTTCACCTGACCGAAAAGGGTTAACCGTGTCCGTCCAGGCGACCATCGAGGACAAGCTTGCGCAATCCCTGCCGCTGCTGCACCTGGAAGTGCAGAATGAGAGCCATAACCACAATGTGCCGGCAGGATCAGAATCGCACTTTAAAGTGGTGCTGGTGTCGCCGGAATTTGACGGGCTGCGGCTGGTTGCCAGGCACCAGATGGTCAATCGTATTCTTGCGGACGAACTGGCGAACCGGATCCATGCGCTGGCCATACATACCTACACCGCCTCGGAATGGGTATCACGGAAGGGCGACGCGCCCATGTCTCCACCTTGTGCCCGGAAGCCCTGAAAGCGTGTGAATGATCTGCGTCTGGTGGTCTGTGGTGCGCGGGAGGTGCCTGTCAAGATCCTGCGCATGCGGCGAAAGACCATGGCGATCCACGTATTTGCGGATCGGCCGGTAGAGCTTCGGGCACCACTCCGGTGTCCCTGGACGGAAATCAACGCTTTCCTTGAATCCCGCCGTGCCTGGATTGATGAATCCCTGACGACGCTGGCTGTACAGCGCCTGCCCCAGCCGCCCCGATATGTGCAGGGGGAGCGTCATGATTACCTTGGCCGTTCCCTGCGACTCTCGCTGGCCGAGGGGCGGACGCAGCAGGTCTGTACGCTGGGCAACGAGATGCGGGTAAGGTGCCAGGATCCATCCGACAGTCAGCGTGTTGAACAGGCCATTAACCGGTTCTACCGGACTGAGGCCCTGAAGCTGCTCCCCGGGCGGGTTCAACTCTGTCGCCAGCGGTTCCGGGCGGATCTGCCCGTTGCTGCCGTGACCGTCAGGAAAATGCGGGCTCGATGGGGTAGCTGCTCAAGTGCAGGCGAAATTTGTCTCAATAGCCTGCTGATGCAGAAGCCGCTTGCCGCCATCGATTTTGTTGTGACCCATGAGCTGTGTCACCTGCGCCACTTTCCCCACAACAAGGCGTTTTATGCGCTGATGGACCGGGTGATGCCAGACTGGCGCGAACGGGAAAAACTACTGGTCGCCGATAAGGCCACCCTGCAACTCGATCTTTTCTGATGTCTCCTGCGGTCCGGCCATCAGGGTACCGGCAAGGGCCTGCCAGACCTGCTCCATGATCATGGGTTGGGCTTCCGGACGGGGATGAATACCATCTCGCTGTACCAGGCTGGCGGGGGTGGCAATGCCGTCGAGCAAAAAAGGAATCAGGGGTACGCCGTGCTGCTCCGCGACCTCCGGAAAGATGCCCTCGAATGCCTGGATATAGCGTCTGCCGTAGTTGGGTGGCAGTACCATACCAATCAACAGCACGCTGGCGCCCACCTGCTGGCTCTGTTCCACCATGCTGCTGAGGTTGTCGCGGATCCGGGCAATCGGGTAACCCCGGAGGCCGTCATTGCCACCCAGTTCAAGGATCAGAAGATCCGGTTGGTGAAGTTCCAGGGTTTTGGGTAATCTTACGAGTCCACCGCCGGAGGTTTCACCGCTGACGCTGGCATTGACGACCGTCCAGGGGAGGCCGTTTTGAGCGATGCGTTTGGCCAGCAGGTTAACCCATCCTTCATCCTGTTCCATCCCGTAGGCGGCACTGATACTGTCGCCGAAAACCACGATGGTGTTTTCTTTCGTATAAGCGGGATTGCTGGCGCAAACCAGCACTACAACAGCCAAAAGCTTGAGGGTACGCGTGACGTCGGAAATCATGATCAAAACCAGGGACCTCGGAAAAACTGTTACGACATCTGAGGGAGAATTGACCATCTTGAAAGGGATCGATCTCGAAATCAAGAAATCAGAGAGCGTGGCGATTGTCGGGGCTTCAGGGTCTGGCAAGACCACGCTGCTGAGTCTGCTGGCGGGTCTGGATATCCCTACCCGGGGTCAGGTTTTCCTTGGCCCGCACGAGATTACGGCCATGGATGAAGAAGCGCGGGCGAAAGTGCGATCGGAGATGGTGGGGTTCGTTTTCCAGACGTTTCAACTGCTCGGCAGCCTGACCGCGCTGGAAAATGTCATGTTGCCGGCGGAACTCAAGGGAGACCCGGAGGCTGAGGCCAAGGCCCGTGAACTGCTCCGGCGGGTGGAACTTGACCATCGTGGCAATCACTATCCGCGCCAGCTGTCCGGGGGCGAACAACAGCGGGTGGCGATCGCCCGGGCTTTTGCATCATCAGCTGATATCCTGTTTGCGGACGAACCTACCGGAAACCTGGACACTAAAACCGGTGCCCATATCATCGACCTGATTTTTGACCTGAACCAGGAATTTGGTACCACGCTGGTGCTGGTGACCCACGATATGCGACTGGCAGATCGCTGTGATCGCGCCATTCACATCAGTACGGGCATGCTGACCGCGCCGGAAGAACCGCACGCACTGACGCAGGCGAAATAATCCGGCATGAATATCAAACTTGCTCTGAAGCTTCTCTGGCGGGACTGGCGCTCGGGTGAACTGACGCTGCTGCTGGCGTCTCTGGTGATAGCGGTCAGCACCGTGACAACTATTACCCTGTTTGTCGATCGTCTGAACCAGGCACTGGTCAGGGAGTCATCTACCTTCCTGGCCGCAGACCGGGTTATTGGCAGCAGCGCGCCCCTGGCGCCGGCCATATTGGCAGAAGCTGACAGGCTGGGTCTCCAGCGGGCGGAAACCCTGACCTTTCTGTCCATGGTGTTCTCGGCCGAGCGGGCGCAGTTTGCCTCGGTCAAGGCGGTTGACGGGAACTATCCGCTGCGCGGCCGCCTGATTGCTTCCAATGAACCATTTGTTAACGGATTTGTGGTGGAACAGGGACCGCCGCCAGGGGAAGTCTGGCTGGAAAGCCGGCTTGCACCTTCACTGGACCTGGGCATCGGCGATGTGATCGACATTGGCGTTGCCAGTTTTCGGGTGGGCAGAATCCTGATCAAGGAACCCGACAGGGGCGGCGGGTTCAGCGATACCGGGCCACGCGTCATGATGAACCTGGCTGACGTGCCCGCAACCGAAGTGGTACAGCCGGCCTCGCGGGTCTCCTATCGCTACCTGTTTGCCGGCGAGAACGGGCCCCTGGCCGATTTTGACAACTGGGCCAAAGACCAGTTGGGGGAAGATGCCCGTCTGTTTGGGGTCAAGGAGGGGGCAGAGAGTATCGGCAGCGCACTGGATCGTGCAGAACGTTTCCTGCTACTGGGTGGACTGCTGGGTGTGGTTCTGGCGGGCGTGGCAATTGCGCTGTCAGCACAGCGCTATTCCCTGCGGCACTACGACCACGTGGCTGTCCTGAAGACGCTGGGAGCAACACCTAATGCCATCGACGGCATGTTCCTGGTCATTTTTGCAACCCTCGGCACGGTTGCAACGCTGGCGGGTAGTGCCCTCGGTTATGTCGTGCAGGTGGGTGTTGTGCGAATTCTTGAACCTTTTATTCCCATTGAATTGCCCAGTCCCGGCCTGCGCCCCGTGTGGCTCGGGCTGGTTACCGGATTTGTGTGCCTGCTTGCCTATGCGCTGCCACCACTGTTGCGATTGCGGGCAACGGAACCGGTGCGGGTCATCCGGCGTGACCTGGCTGATCCGTCAACTGCCGACCGGCTCACCTATGGTGCTGCGATTGCCGGCACCATTGGGCTCATGTGGTGGTACAGCGAAGACCTGTATCTTACCGTGCTGATTTTCAGCGGAGCCGTGGTGGCCATTGTATTGCTGTCAGCGGTTGCCTGGGGATTGCTCAGGTCCGGCCGGGTGCTTGGTATGCAGGCGGGTAGTGCCTGGCGACTGGCACTTGCCGGCATGCAGCGGCGCGGACAGGAGAACACCCTGCAGATCCTGGTGTTTGGTCTGGCCATCATGCTGCTGCTGATTTTGTTCCTGGTGCGAACGGCGCTGATTGACGAGTGGCAGGCGCAGATTCCGGAAGACGCCCCCAATCATTTTGCCGTGAACATTTCTCCAGAGGATGTTGCGCCTATTCGTGATCTGTTCGCGGCAAAAGGCATAGTGTCCCAGCCGCTATATCCAATGATTCGAGGACGAATCACAAGCATTAACGGTGAATCAGCACGCCAGCGGGATACCGACCGGCGGGATCGCCAGTCTTTTGAGGAGGGGGACGATGAGCGTGGACCCAGCGCCAGTTCGGGGCGTAACCTGACCTACGCACCGGACCTGCCGGACGACAACCGCATCGTGGCCGGCGAATGGTGGCCGTCAGACTACGTCGGCCCACCGCTGGTCTCAATTGAAGCGGACATGGCGCGCCGCAACGGCTTTAAGGTCGGCGATGAACTGGTGTTCTCGATTCAGGGCAGGGATCTGCCCGCGACAGTGAGCAACATCCGCACAGTCGCATGGGATAACCTGCAACCCAATTTTTACGTCATTCTGTCCCCGGGTGCCCTGGCGGATTTTCCGTCAACCTACATGACCAGCTTTTCGCTGCAGGCAGACCAGAAGCTGTTCCTGAACGAGCTGCTGCGTGAGTACCCGACCATGACCGTACTGGAGATTGATGCCCTGATCGAGCAGATCAAGACAATCATTGCCCAGGTCACCATGGCAATTGAACTTGTGCTGGTGCTGATCCTGGTGTCGGGAGGGCTGGTACTCCTGGCCAGTATCCAGGCAAGCATGGATGAGCGGTTCAAGCAGCACGCCATTCTTCGAACCCTGGGCGCCTCGCAGAAGCTGGTGATGGGCAGCCTGATGGTTGAGTTCTGTGCGCTGGGATTTTTTGCCGGCGTGCTGGCAACATTTGGTTCCGAGATCACCGTTTATGGCCTGGAAACCGAGATATTCCAGCTGGAATACACGGTGAACCCGCAACTGTGGGTGCTGGGGCCACTGGTGGGTATTCTGCTGATCGGGACCATCGGTACACTGGCGACGCTGAAGGTGGTCAAGACGCCACCCATCACGGTGTTGCGCGGGCTTTAAAGGGGGTCAGGCTTCCGGGTACCAGCTCCCGTCCGGATTTTTCCTGATCCACATCTGGGAGAACCAGTAGAAGCGGCCGCCCGCTTTGGTGGGCATGGTGCAGTTGTAGCGTGAACGCGCAACGGGTACTGGCCCGGCTGGTGTCGCTGTCACGGTGTTGCCCTGCCAGTCGAGGCGCAGGCGGGTGCCGCCGGGACCAAAACAGTTGAGGGCATCAAGCCGCAGATCACTCTGGCCATCGAAGGTCAGGCTGAGCTGCGGCATGGTTTCACCGTCAGGCAGCAAAGGGTCAATCTGTACCGGGGCAACAGGCAGGGGCAGTGAGTTCACCTTGGTCTCGAAAGATGTCTGTTCGTTGTAAATGCCGCCAAATGGAAAACGTGGCAGGACGGCAAAATCAGCGCCAGCACCCACTGCGCCGCTCTGCTGTCCGAATCCGGTGAATCCCAGATCCCGCACTATATCCAGTATCGCCGCGTTGTATTCACCGTAGGGATAGGCCAGGTAGCGGGGCGTTTCACCCAGTTCTGCAGTGAGACGGGTTTGCGCGGTGGTGATGTCGGCGGCTATCCGTTTACGCCAATCGGCAGCGGATTCATGGTCCAGCCTGCGGAGGAGGTGGGTGTGGGAATGGCTGTGATTGGCAATTGTAGCGCCGTGGGTTTTCATCTCGCGCAGCTGATCCCAGTTGAGAAAGCTGTTTGGTTGGGTACCAACCGGCGACGTGGCAACAAAAATGGTAAACGGCCAACCATAGTCGCGCAGGAGTGGAAAGGCATTCTCGTAGATGTTGATGTAGGCATCATCAAATGTGATTGCCACAACCTTTTCGGGTGTTGTCTGGTTGTTCCGGACCGCCTCCACCAGGCGCTCAAGCGGCCAAACCTCAAAGCCGCTGCGGGCCAGGTAGGCCATGTGTGCGGCGAACTGGTCCGGTCGCGTACTGGTGATGGCGGGCGTGTCTTCAGCAATGTGGTGGTACTGCAGGATAACGCCGTGGCTGGCGCGGTTCACAGGCGATTTGCCCAGCGCGTGCAGGCTTGCGGTACAGGCAAGGATCAACAGCAAAGTCACAAATTTCTGCATGCTGCGAAGTTTACGTGGCTTGGTGTAGAATTTCGATCTTCGTGACACCCTGCAGCAGAAATAATGAAAGACAAGGCCACCTATAACAGGAACAAACTGTACAAGCGGTTGCGCCGGGAAACGGGGCGCGCCATAGCGGACTATTCAATGATCAAGGATGGTGACCGGGTCATGGTCTGCATTTCCGGTGGCAAAGACTCGCTGACGATGCTGGACATCCTCATGAACCTGCGGCGCCATGCCCCGGTTGATTTTGAGATACTGGCGGTGAACCTGGACCAGAAACAGCCAGGTTTCCCCGAGGACGTCCTGCCACGCTGGTTTGAGTCCATTGGGGTCCCTTACAAAATCCTGGAAGAGGATACCTACTCGCTGGTGACCGAGATGGTGCCGGAAGGCAAGACCTACTGCGGCTGGTGTTCACGTTTTCGCCGGGGCATTCTTTACCGGTTTGCCCGCGAGAATGGTTACAACAAGATTGCCCTTGGCCACCATCGGGATGACATTCTTGAAACCCTCTTCCTTAACATGTTTTTTGGCGGCAAGCTGAAATCCATGCCACCCAAACTCCTATCTGATGATGGCGAGAATATTGTCATACGACCGCTTGCCTATTGTCGCGAAGAGGATATCCAGCGTTATGCGGACGCCGCGGCTTTCCCTGTGATCCCCTGTAACCTGTGTGGGGCCCAGGATAACCTGCAGCGCCAGGTGATCAAGGAGATGTTGCAGGCCTGGGAACGCCAGCACCCCGGTCGCCTGGAGACAATTTTCCGGGCCGTCACGGATGTGGTGCCTTCACACCTGCTTGATACCCGTCTTTTTGACTTTGACAGCATCGTCTCAAAACAGCGCCAGTACCTGAGTGTGGTCAATATCCAGGAGCATTGAGCGGCAGGAGTTCAGCTAGGCGTCGGCGACTGAGGTGGGTTCCGCCAGTTGGAACTGCTCTATGGCGCGCAGGAAGTTGATCAGTTCACGACCAAAAGCTTCAAGCTGGTCATCCAGGTGCAGAGCACCATCACGGATTTCATGCTCAAGCGCCCGGGCTGCATTCATCAGAGCCATGGCGCCAAAACTCCCGGCGACCCCCGCAACATTGTGCGCCAGGCGTTCCGCCCGGACAGGGTCCGCTGAGGCCAGCAGCGCCCGCAGGTCTTCATCCGAAAACCGGTAGATTTTGACAAACTCCGTCATCAGGGATGAAAGCAACTCACGGTCGCCCCCATGGTTGCGCAGTGCCCTGCCAAAATCCACACCACGAATGACAATCTGGGCTGCCGGCATCGGCTCAACAGGGGGCGCTGGCGCAACATTGCCTATCGCCCGGAGGAGGTCCAGCAACTCGGCAAAATCAACGGGTTTGCTGAGATAGTGATCGAACCCGGCGCTAATGGCTTCATCCACCTCAGATTTCAGTACACTTGCGGAGAGGGCAATTGTTGGCAGGGTTGCGAACGCCGGAATCGCGCGTATTTGCCTGATTGCCTCTATACCGTTCATAACAGGCATGCGCAGATCCATCAGGACGGCAAAAAAAGCCTGGGTTTCCAGCGCGGCAAGTGCCTCGGCACCGTTTTCCGCGACAACAACCGAGAGCCCAGCCTGGCTCAGGACCTCCAGGGCGAGGTTGCGATTGATAGCGTTGTCCTCAACCAGCAGCAGCGTTTGACCCTCCAACGACCCTGCCGTAGCGGCTGGCGCCGCCGACTTCACCCGTTGATCCCTGTCCACACCCACAATCACGGAAAAATAGAACTGGCTGCCCTCACCGGGTGTGCTGACAGCGTGTATGTGTCCTTCCATCATTTCGACCAGGCTCTTGCAGATAGCCAGTCCAAGGCCCGTGCCTTCTTCCCGCGAGGGCGCATTACCCTGGACAAACGAGTCGAAAATTGTGTTGAGCTGTGAAGCGTCGATACCAATACCCGTGTCGGCAACAGTAAAATTCAGGCAGGCCCGCTCGTCTTTCAGGTGCACGGTTTCAAATTCAACACGCACCTCGCCGGTGTCAGTAAACTTGAGCGCGTTGCCAACCAGATTGATGAGAATCTGGCCGATGCGGACCGGATCGCCAACAAAAAAATCTTCCTCTGCATCCGCGATATCAGGTACAAGCAGCCGAATGCCTTTTTGTTGTGCTTCGAGATCAAACAGGTTATGCAGATCAGTGACAATATCGCGAAGCCGGAATGGCGTATGCTGGAGTTCGAGTTTTCCTGACTCCACCCTGGAGAGATCAAGTATGTCATTGACAACCCGCAGCAGGTGGTTTGACGAGTTGCGAATTGTCTCAAGGTAGCTGGCCTGTTGTTCCGACAGCGGTGTTTTGAGCGCAAGATTGGTATACCCCACAATCGCGTTCATGGGGGTCCTGATTTCGTGGCTCATGTTTGCCAGGAACTGACTTTTGGTTTCAGTGGCAGCACGGGCGAGGCGGGTTGCCTGCTCGGCTTCTTCTCTCAACTTCCGTTCGGTGATGTCAATGATGGAACCCTCAACCCTGAAATCGTCGTCGTTGTCACCGGTAAAAACCTGGGCAGAAAGGGCAACCCAGATTGTGGATTCGTCATTGCGGCGGATGAGGAGTTCATAACCGATCACCCGCTGCTCCTGATTGAGCAAAGCGCGCACATGCTCGGCATCTTCGGGGTTAACCACGCGCTTTGTCGGGTCGAAACTGCCATGGCGCAGCGCCTGTTCTGCTGAGTCGTAACCCATCAGGTGTGCTGCTGCCGGATTGATGTTTGTGACCATGCCACGCCCATCAAGCTCGAAAATGCCCTCGACGGCGTTCTGGTAAAGCGAGAGATACTTGTTACGCGAATCATTCAGTTGCTGGTACAGGCGGGCATTTTCGATGGCAATTGCAGACTGGGATGCCAGTAACCTGAGAATCGCCACCCGGTCTTTGGTAAAGGCGAGCGTGGTCTGCATGTTCTCCAGGTAGAGCACGCCCGTGAGGTGTGACTTGCTCAGAATGGGTATGCAGAGTATGGACTTGGGTTTTCTTGACACGATGTAGGCATCCTGGGTGAAGATGTCCTCGTTCATGGCGTCATTCAACACCAGATCCTCCCGCGTTCTGGCAACATACTGCACAACCGACACAGGTATGTCGCTGGCCTGTTCGATTGGAATCTCCTGCCTCACATGGATCGGCTTCTGATCCTGGTAATCCGTTGTCATTTCAAGGTTGAGCCGGTTGTCGCGCGACAGCACAAGGGCGGCTTTCTGGGCCCCGGCATTCTCCAGCGCAACCTGCATCAGGCGCTCCAGCAGATTGTCGAGCACAATTTCCCCGGCCAGCACCTGGGACGCCTTGATGACTGAGCCCAGGTCAAGAAACTCACCATAACCGCGCATGTCCCTTTGGCCCTGAATCTTGATCGACGTACCCGCGGCTGACAAAAGTCGTCCGCGCCCCGTGTAGAGGTCGTCTTCCGAAAGCTCGACAAATTCCGTATCCAGCGCCCGGACCTTGCTGATGGCACCCCAGCGCGTGTAGGCAGCGCGCGCCCTTCTCAGGTAGAAGAGTGCAAGTTCTCTTTTGCCTGAACCCAGATGGAAACGACCGGCGAGTTCATTGGCAAGCGCCTGCTCTTTCAGATAGCCGTTTTCGCTCGCAGCGCTGATGGCAAGGTCAAACGCTTCAAGCGCCGCGGTGTTTCTGCCGGCAATACGATGGCGCTCAGCTTCCACGAGATGGTAGCCGTGGAGAATGTTGGCAGGTGCATGATGTGCCCATTTGCGGAAGAGGCGCTGGTTGTAGCTGATGCGCAGGTTCAGCCTCAACGCGGTGATTGGCGTAACCGATTTGAGCGAGCTCAGCATCGCAAGGCTCTCGTAGAGCATAAAGAAGGCCAGCGCGGGAGACGAAACAACACTGGAGAGTTTTGGCCGTGCCAGCCTGGCATAGTCCATCGCTTCCCTGTCCCGACGAAAAAGCACGGCGAGGAAGAGTTTTACAATGTAGAGGTTGGCGAGGCTTGATTCATCGCCATTTGCCTCGTGAAAGGGAATCAGATCCTCTTCAACATAGATATCACCAACAAGTAGCCAGGGTTGCCCGGCAGGCTGGGACAGATTGCGTATGGCCTGCTGGTAAATGGATCCGATACCCAGTATTGGCGTCTGGTTCAAATCTGCGGCCTGACGGTTGTAGCGAGCCAGGCTGGCGTCCAGGCTGTTCAGGTCGTGCCCCAGCAGAAAAGCGTTGACGGTTCCCATAATTGCGGCGATCAGCGCAAACTCCACGTCACCCGTTTCCATGCCCGTCTGGTAAGCGCGGGATAGGGGTTCCAAGGTGTTTCGAACCGGTTGTTTCCAGATTGAAATGAAATTGTTCACCAGCGTCAGGCTCTTGCAGTGAAGCTCCTTGTTGTGTTCATCCAGGTTTTGCATCGCCAGCATGCCAAAGCGGTAGCCCGCGCTGATTGTGCCGAGATAGGTGATGATCAGGGCACCGAACATCGGGTAGGCAAAAGACGACTCCGGTGCCAGGCCGTGCCGCACGGATAGCTGGGTCATCCTGAGTATGTACATGCCAGTCTGCGGGCTACCGTTCAGGTAGCTTGCCTGGCACATGACCATGAGAATCCGCATGGCGGCCAGGAGCCCTGGGTCGGTCATCTTGCGTGTTGGCAAGGTACTGCTCTGGCTCACGCGGATAACCTGGTAGATCAGGCTCCCGAGCATCCTGATGAAACCGGGGCCGCCCATCCGTGGAACACGGACGTTCAGGAGCTCCAGTACCTCGTCACCCAGGCTGAGGGCCGACTCGATGTCCTCAAATGCAATCAGCGCGCGGAGACGGATTTCAAGTGCCCGGGCACGATCCAGCGGACTGCGTGCATGGGTGAGCACACTGTTGATCGTGAGTTCCACCTGGTTCTGGTCTCCGCACAGATAGGCTGCTTCTGCCGTGTCCAGATGCAGTTCCAGGGACTCATCGTACCTGTCCCAGAGACGGGGTCCTTGCAGGGCTATCGCCGTGCGATAGTATTTGAAGGCAGCCTGGAAGGCACCCGCGGCTTTTGCCTTGTTGCCGGCAGCGATGTTGAGTGAGGCAAGTCGGGTATCTTCGGAAGCCTTCCGATCCGGTCGGGTGATGCCATTGTTGAGATGATTGACAACATCGAAAATCCTGCTGGTTTCATCTGCCTCAGCGGCGCGCAGCAATACCTCGCCGATCTTGCCGTGGATCTGCCGCTTCTCCTCGTTATCCAGCAGGGCGTAGGCAGCCTGCTGGATGCGTTCATGGGCAAACCGGTAGCTGAGCGGGCCCGCCTGACGGCCGGGGTGGGTGGCGTCAACAGGTCGGTAGATGATAAAGCCTTCCCTGACGGCGTTCAGCAGGCGCGCCGCGGTCTCGGGAAACGAAAGGCCGGATACTTCTCGCAGCATTTCGAGATCAAAGTCTTCACCGGCACATGACGCAATTTTCAGCAGTTGGGCCGTGGCTGGCTCCAGTTTGCCTATGCTTGCAGAGAGCTGTTCGCCAACATTTTCGGTAGGCGGCGTGGCAGAAGCTGTGGTGAGGTCCCAGGTCCACTCGCGATGGCGTCTGTCAAAACGCAGGGCGCCCACTTCGCCAAGGTTTGAGATGAACGCGTGGACGGCCAGGGGGTTACCACCTGTCTTGTCATGAATCAGACGTGCCAGCGTTAGCGTATCCTCAACAGGTCGGAAGAAGGACTCCGAAAGCAGAACGGCAATTGCCTGCGCGGACAGATTGGTCAGGCGGACCAGCCTGATGGGTGCACCGGAGGTCATGATGCGCTCAATGACCTGCCGGGTATCACTGTTCAGGTTGAGTTCCTCTGGCCGGTAGGCACACAACACCATAAGTCCCGGAATCCGCTGCGCAATAATCAGGGGTTCGAACAACTCAAGTGACGCCTTGTCGATCCAGTGCAGGCTCTCGATCACCAGCACAAAGGGATGTTCCTCGCTGGACAGGGTTTGAATCAGGGTTGTGAGACTCCACAACAGGCGACTCCTCGCCTCAATCGGTGGCAGATTCAGATCCTGGCCCCGGTCCGGGAAAAGCGGCGCCAGTTCCGGTACCAGCTGTGTGATCACACCAACATTCTCACCGAGCGCCTGGGCCAGGCGAACGCGGATGGATTCATTGTCAACCCGCGCCTGCAGTTGCCTGACCAGGTCGCGGCATGCCACCGACACGGCACCATAGGGGCGTTCGGGGCTGGCCGGGTTGTGACGGGCGCTAACAAACAGGCCGCCACCTGTCAGTACCTCCTTCTGGAATTCACGGATCAGGGCAGACTTACCCGTACCGGCCTTGCCATGGCAGACGACAATCTCCGTGGTACCTGCGGCTGCCGCGGCAAGACCATCCTTGATTTGCTGGAGTTGCGCCTCACGTTCCAGCAATTTCTGGGTGAGCAGCATCTGTTCGGGTATGTCATCCAGTGCAATCTGGAAGCCCGCGTCGGTACCACCGGACACCAGTTCAAGGCAGCGGTTGAGGTCAGCCCTGAGCGCAAAAGTGCTCTGGTATCTCTCCTCGGGCATTTTCGCCAGCAGTTTCATCACGATGTTTGAGAGACTGGCTGGCACGGCAGGGCTGACCTCCGCCGGTGCCGTTGGCATGAGGGCGACATGGCTGTAGATCATTTCGAGCACGCTGTCGGCCCGAAAGGGCGGGTTTCCGGTTAACAGCTCGTAGAGGGTGGCACCGAGAGCGTAAAAGTCCGCGCGATAGTCCACCGAGCGGTTCAGTCGACCGGTCTGCTCCGGGGCCATGTAAGGCAATGTACCTTCCGGTCCGAGGCCCGGCTCCGGTCGTCGGGAAGATGCGCGGGTTTGCGATGCGATGCCAAGGTCGATGATCTTGAGCTGGCCGGTTGCAGGATTCAGGATCAGGTTTCCTGGGCAAATGTCCTTGTGCACGATGTATTGGGCGTGCAGGTCATCCAAGCCGTCGACGATAGCGATAGCAAGGGCAATGACATCGTTGAGCGGCAGATGCGGCAACTCTGCCAGCGAAGTACCGCCAACGTCTTCGGTCACCAGGGTGACGGTTCCGTCGGCCTCAACAAGATCAAGGGCAGCAATGACCCTGGCCGACTCGATGGTGCGGAGCAGCGCGTACTCCCTCTGGTACTGTGCCGCAAGCGACGGAGAAAACCTGTCGGCGCGCAGCTGCCTCAGTACCACGGGGCGCTTGTCAATCCGTCTGGTGGCGCGGTAGACCAGGGTTTCGGGTCCCTGGTAGATGAGTTGCAGATTGGTATAGCCGACGACCGAAATCATGCCAGCGTCCCTGTGGGTAACGCGATAATCTTATACCCTCAGGTCACATCAGGCGCAAACAGGTAGCCGGTACCGTGTATTGTACTGATGAAGGTCGTGTCGGGTGCGTGTTCGCGGAACTTTCGCCGGACCTGGCCCACCAGCACGTCAATATAGCGATCATCGGGATACCATTCGCGGTTGCGGATCCGGTTCATCAGTTGATCACGGGTCATGACCTGGCCAGCGTTTTCGATCAGGGCAAGCAGCAGGTGGAACTCGCCGGCAGAAAGGGGCTGGATTTCACCATCAGGTGTCAACAGTTCGCGTTTGTTAAGGTCGAGGGTCCAGTCAGCAAACTTTCGCTTGAAGCCTTTCTCCTTCTGTTTCTCCTGGGCACGAATGCGCCAGAGCAGGTTCTTGACGCGAGAGAGCAGTTCCCGGGGATCAAAGGGTTTTGTGACGTAGTCGTCAGCGCCGCTCTCGAGGCCCAGTATGCGGTCAATCTGTTCGTCTTTGCCAGTGACCAGGATGATGCCCACGTCTGAGCCGTTTCTCAGCTCCCGGGTAAGCGTCAGGCCGTCTTTACCAGGCAGGTTGATGTCGATGAGGCAGATATCAATATTGCTGCTGTCGATTGCCTGCTGAACGCCGTCTGCGGTTTCCAGTTCGGTGATGCCGTAGCCTTCGCGCCGAAAGTGTGCCGCCAACTGTGACCGCGTGATGGGTTCATCTTCGACTATCAGCAGGTTGGCAATAAACTCAGGCATCAGGGCAATCGACTGTCGGACCGGGGTTTTTTATATCACAGTGACCGGCCCGAATCATGCGGATCTGGTATCCTGTGCCACCTGGAACAGGATCTGTGGTCTGCTGAAGTGATTGTGCCCTGGGAAAGTCTGTCGCAGGACGCCCTTCGCGGTGTTATCGAAGAGTTTGTGACGCGGGAAGGGACTGAATACGGCGCCCAGGAGGTGCCACTGCCAGAGAAGATCGCTGATGTGCTGGCGCAACTCCGGTCCGGACAGGCCGCGATTGTGTATGATCCAGCGCTTGAATCTGTATCAATAGTCACCACTCAGGGTTAACGTACTGGCTGGCAGTCTGTTTCCAGCGATTCACAAGCGTGCCAATTTGTTAAGTTAAATCAATAGGTTGTGATTCTTTATGATCGGTTTCCAGCCGCCCGTCGTAGGTTAACAACCGGTTATCAATTGCTTACAAGTTGCTTACAGTTTAAACAGTTTGGCCCTCCTATAATGTGATTCATCCAATAGGGAAGGGTTGAGGAATCCTGGCAGCAAGACTTCATACGGTTTCTTTGAAATTGGCGTTAACCCGCTATTTTCATTGAAATTTTCGCTTGTGGCGTGTGGTTTGATTGAATACCATGCGCAAGAGTGCGTCTAAAGCTCAACAACAAGTTTCTGACACGATGGTAGAACAATGAAGATCTTGGCTCGATATTCGCAAGGAATCCTGGACTCGATGAAGAACAGGAAAAGACTGATGTTGATGGAATTGATATTGATGGCCGTGCTGACGCCCTCTGTGGCCATGGCCGATCCCAATATTCAACTCGACATGAACGTGTTGAAAGAAGTGGTCGTTGAAGAAAATGGTCAGGAAGTGACGCGCTGGGTCGAAGCCGAGGAGATCGAACCCGGTCAGAAGCTCCGCTATACAGTGCGCTACGTCAACATGGGTGACGAGCCTGCAACCGAGGTGAGGATTGAGAATCCTATTCCGGACCTGACGGTTTACCTGTCGGATTCCGCATCGGGAACGGGCTCTACCATTGTCTTTTCAGCAGACGGCGGCCAGACGTACAGCCCGCCAGAGGAGGTGACCTACGAGGTGACCGTCTTTGGCGGCGGCACAGACCGACGTAAGGCATCGCCGGAAAGATTCACCAATATTCGCTGGTTGATTGAGGAAATTCCGCCCGGCGAAACCGGTGAGGTCAGTTTTGTGGTGCTGGTTCAGTAATCTGGCACGATTTTTGAAATGAGTTTTACAGTCGTTACATTTGGGTGTGGCGGTTTCACACGAAGTTAAGGTTAGAGGCGCTCAACATGAGAAGTATAGTAAGAATTGGTCTGGGTCTGTTGGTGGCAGCATTTGCCGGCCAGGCGCTTGCCGCCGGGACCGCGTCCCAGGCGCAACTGCGCAACACGGTAACTGTCACTTACGACAGCCTGACAGCAACGGGCCTGACAGCCACTGATTCTGTCATTGTGACGGTTAACCTGCTGCCGGCAATCCCCGCCATTGCCTATGACTCCGCTGATTACCGTGCTGGCCGCCAATCTGCAGATCTACAAGTTTGTCAGGAACCTTGACACCTTTGCGAGCAACCCTGCTTCATGTGGCGCCGCAGCTTTCTCCTGTGTTGTGGTTGGCGGTACAACCTACTATGCAGATGGTGTGAGTGCTCAGCCGGGCGAAGACCTTGAATACATCATCCTTCTGTACAACGACGGTGGCGACGTCCAGAACGTGGTTGTGACAGACCCCTTTGTCAATTTCACGACCTACCAGGCAACCACCATCCAGGTGCTGCCCAATACGACAGCAGCGGACGGCGCGGGTGCCTGTAGTGCGGCAGCGACGGGCACCTGTACGGTAACAGGCAGTCTTTCGGCGGCTAACGTCGACGATACGCTGGCCACGGGCGGGGATTTCGGCGGTGTGAATACCACGCCGGATCCGGATGAAATTACCGTCTTCGCCGGTGCGGGTGCCAATGAGGTGGGTGCTATTGGCGGGACTATCGACGCGGGCAACGTGTCGGTTGTTCGTTACCTTGTACAAATTGACTAGCCATAAGAATTCTCAGAGGACGTAGTAATGAAATCTTTTAAACTTCATGCAGTGGTTCTGGTGGCGCTTGGCCTGATGTTCGGCGCACCGGCGGCGCTGGCATTAACACCGGCCAACACGGCGCTGATCAACCAGGCAAAACTGGTGTACTCGGGTAATCCAACCGGCATTACGGCAGAGGTCACCGTCACGGTGAGCCTCGTCAAGGCTGACGTCAGGATCAACCCGGCCTTTTCGGTGCCACCGGATCAATCCAAGCCTGAGAACGCGTCAGCCCTGATCAGTTACAAGGTGTATGCACAGAACAACGGTGTCGACACCTACACGATCAGTGGTGCAGTGACAGGTTCCAACAACGTCACGGCACCGGGCGGTGGCTATGTCATCACACCCTCGGTTGGCAGTATTGAGCTGGGTGCAACGGCGCTGGCGGCGATTTCACCGGGTGGTAGTCCCACCGTGACTGTGCCTTCAGATGGCACCAGTGACGGCGAGGTGAACGGTCTCGCACCTACTGATACGGTGGTGATCAACAACATTGAATACACGGTGTTGAGTGTTGTCGACAACGCCTCCGGTACTTCGACAATTACGTTTACGGCCAATATTCCAGGCGGCCTCCCGGTTGGCGAAGGCATATTCGAATCGGAAACCTTTACGATGAGCGTGGCGGATGTAGGTGCGAAGACAGTATCGGCAACGCCTGCTGCAGACATTACAGTGACCACGTCGCTGAATAACGGGGCCACGACGTTTACCGACGATGTGGACATCGATATTGTCGAGATCATCATGACCAAGCTGGTCCGTTGTATCAGCCTCTGTGATGAGAGCGGTGGTACCGGTGCGGTCAGTTATGATTCGGGCAGCGGCGCCAACAACTATTTTGATGGTGGGGTGACTGCTGAACCAGGCGGTGTGCTGGAGTACCTGATTGTCATGGACAACCCGACAGGCACGGCAATAACGGGTGCGGTGCTGTCCGACACACTGCCGCAGTACACGTCTTATGTGTCAGGCACGACACTGCTGAACACACTGGCGGTCAGTGATGACACGGTTACCGCGGACCCGAACGATTTCCCGCTGGCAAGTGATGCTGACGATGGTGGTCTGCTTGTAGGCACCAGCGGGTCACTGACAGGTGGGGAAGACACTGGCAGCCTCAACGGCGTTGCGCGTGTCGTCTACCGTATACAGGTTGACTAGAGCCTGATGATGATTGGATGTGGATCACGGGAAATCAGTACAGGAGAAACGGTGTAAGCCGCGCCGATGCCACTTTGGCAGGATGTGCTGATATTCTCGTTCGATGCATAAAACGTGTAAGGGTCATGGTAACGGTAGTTGCCATGGCCCTTTTCTTTTCTGCGACGCCAGCAGACGCGCAACAGAACGGTGATATCTACACCAACCTTGCCCGCCTTACGTTCGCCGGTGCGCCAGAGGGCATCGAGGCCAGGGTCAGTTTTACGCTTGAGTTCACCGACGGTGATGACGCCCCGACCGACATTGACCTTGACTGTGCCGACGATGCTGGCTGTGAAGTGGCCTTCGTCCTGGAGAATGTGCCGGGTGCTGTTGTCGGTCCGGTGCTTGTGGTTGACCCCGATCAGGTTACCGGCCATGTCTGGTCAGTCAGCGATGCACGCTTTGAGGTCGTTGATGATCAACTGCGGCTGGTTGCCGGGGTCTCCCTTGATTATGAGACCGAGCCTGAAGTCCCGGTAAGAATCAGTGTCACGGATGACGGCGGTAATGTTTACGAGGAGACTTTCGATGTTAAGGTGTTCGACGTCAACGAGACGCCGTTTGACCTGACATTAAGCAGTGGATATGTACCGCCCGATTCACCCGGACAGGTGATTGGCGAACTCAGCGTTTCAGATCCTGACGCGGGTGATGAGCACGTTTTTACTGTGGCCGGCGATGATCGCTTTGTTGTGGTTGATGGCGTGTTGTCCCTGGCGGAAGGCGTCTTGCTGCCGCCTGATACCGAGGTTCCCGTCACAGTTGTTGCGACCGACAGGGGTGGTTTAAAGACCGAGTTGTCGGCTGTGATTACAACTGTGCGGACCGTTGTACCGACCCCATCGAACATAGAATTGTTGGCGCCTGATGCAACGGGCAACACTTACGCGATTGAGCCTGCCGTATGTCAGTTTGGCGGAGATCTTGCCATTGCGTCACGCTCCCTGGATTTTCGTAGTCCGAATCCATTTGGCGATCTGTCGGTTGATCCTGTTGATGCTTATGCCATTGGAGATCCAGTCTATATTGGTGTCAGCGATATGGACCAGAACTACAATCCCCTCCTGGTCGAATCGGTTGATGTGGTCGTGAATGTGAGCCTGACCAATGATACCGAAACGGTGCGTCTGTTCGAGTCAGGCCCGGATAGCGGTTATTTTGTGGGGTATGTCATCACCACCAACCAGGTGAGTGTACCCGAGGACTGTATCCTCAATGTACGCTCGCGGTCCCAGGTGAATGCAACTTATACAGATCCCACTGACGGGCAGGATATCAGCACCAGGCTGGCCGATATTGCGCCTGTAGGTATCGTCTTCGATGACACGACCGGGGAACCGGTCAATGGTGTCATCCTCACCCTGGTGCGTGTTGCCACGTCAACGCCGGCGGACGTTCGCGGGGACGGTCCGGTCTATTCACTCTATCCGTCAGCGCTAAAGTCGGGTGAAGATACCCGGGATCGGTCTGGCGCAGTCTATGACGTGGATGCCGGTGAATACCGTTTTCCAGCCATTCCTGACGGGGAGTACCGGCTCGAGATCTTTAACACGCAGAGATATGTGTTTTCGCAGCGCCCAGACAGTGAGCTGCAGTCGCTTGGCGCCAGCCTCGAGCGTGCCCTCACGGTTACTTCCGACGGTGCTTATCGACTGTCTGATGCGTCACGTGGACTTCCGTTTCGCGTCAGCCAGGGGGCACTGCCCAGGATTGATATCCCGGTCACGCGGATTGGGCCAGCAGTGCCTGCCAGTCCCTCGCCGTCAAAAACAGAATTTTTTCAGTACAGCCCCAATCCCGCCGTGGGCACACCCTATAACGTCCAGCAAACCGTTTGTGTTGCAGGCCAGACCCGTGAGGTAGTGGAACTCAGGAACGTCCTGGTGCCAGTACCCGGTGTGGTCAACCTGATCAGGACTGATGTCATCAAGGTAGGCCAGCCGGTTTTTGTCAAGGTGACAGACGCGGACCAGAACCGTGATGCCAATGTCCGGGAGACAATCACCGTCCAACTGGATGTTGCCGCCAGCGGCGACCGTGAATTCCTGGAACTCACCGAGACTGAGCCAAACAGCGGTGAATTTATCGGCTACATTCAATCGGCGGAAGAAGAATCATCTTCCGGCAGCTGTACGCTGGGGGTTGTGAAAAACCAGCCGATCACCAGCACCTACACGGATGCGTTTGACAACACCGACAGCTCCGAAAGCCTTGTCCTGGTGGACCCTTTTGGTCGGGTGTTCAGCACCCGCAACGGCGAACTCATCAACGGGGCAACAATTACGCTGGTTAATGCCGATACCAATGAGCCCGCGGCAGTGTTTGGTGATGGTCCGCTGTTTGCCCCCTTTCCCAGCACCCTGGTGACCGGCGGCAGCGTTACCGATGACGCGGGGCTCCAGTATGACTTCCCCGACGGTGAATATCGGTTTCCATTTGTTGCGCCGGGCAACTACCGGCTGGAAGTGACCAACCTGCCGGCCAACCTGGTGTTCCCGTCGGTTGTCAGTGACCTGGTCATCCAGGGTTTGAATGGTGCACCTTTCCAGGTAGTGGATGGTTCGCGTGGCGACGTTTTTGAAGTACCGGTCGGACCGGCGCTGAACATTGATGTGCCCATTGACGAGCCGTCCGCAAACGTTTTCCTGCAAAAAGAAGCCAGCCGCGATGTGGCAGCGATCGGAGACTTTATCCAGTATCGAATTACCGTAAACAACGAAAACGGCGGCACGGCGGGAGACAGCGCCATCGTCGACAGGCTGCCCAAAGGGTTTCGGTTCCAGTCAGGGTCGCTCAGGATTGATGGCGCCCGGGCACCGGATCCCTCGATTGACGCCAATGGTTCACTGCTGACCATTAACCTGCCACCGGTTGGCACTGAGCCTGTTGACGTACGCTACGTTGCCGAAATTACGGCCGGCGCTGGCCTGGGGCCGGCAGTCAATACCGCGAGCGTGATGGGTGACCTGATTGTCTCGAGCAACACCGCAACCGCGAGGGTGGTGGTGACGGATGACCTGTTCAGTCGAAAAGCCATGCTCACGGGCCGGGTGACACTTGAACAGTGCGCTGATGAGGCAGGACAGGGTGACCCGGCGCCGGTGACTGGTATGCCCGGGGTGCGGATTTTCCTGGAAGACGGCTCTTACGTCATCACAGATGACGAGGGCATGTGGCACATGGAAGGTATCGAACCCGGCAGTCATGTTGTCCAACTGGACATCGACTCGCTGGAGGAGCGTTATGAACCCTCACCCTGTAACAGCAACGCCCGGTTTGCGGGCGCGACCCATTCGCAGTTTGTTGACCTGCAGGGTGGTACCCTGTGGCGTGCCGATTTCAGGGTCAGGGAAAAGGCGCCGCCGGTCTCTGACATCGAGTTGATACAGTCGCTGGCGGTTGATGGCGACCGGGTCTGGGTGCTGGTCACTGCGTCTGCTGAAGGGCGTGTGGTGGCAGAAGATGCCAGCGTAATCTACCGCCTGCCGGCGGGCTGGACGGTTATCGCGGGGACCGAAGAACTTGACGGCAGCCCCATCAGCCATAGCCAGTCCATTGTTGGCACCGTCTGGAACATTGGTGATGTGGTTACCAGCAAAGAACTCCGGTTTGCCATTCAACCCAAACCGGGTCAAAAGAAGCCGCCGCCCGATAACCTGCTGCTTGCCCTGCAGCCGAGATTTGAAACCCGTAGCGTGGCGCTCACCAGTGCAGACCGCGCCGATCTCGACAGACTGATTGCAAAGCTGGGTAACCGACGCTGGGAAGCAGTGACCGTGGTGGGGCACACTGACAACGTGCGGATTGCGCCGGAGAATCGCGGTGAATTTGCGGACAACGCGGCGCTATCACAAGCGCGTGCCCAGGCAGTTGCTGACTACCTTGCCAGCCGGGGAGACTTTCCTGCCATTGCCGTGGTAGGTGCAGCCGACCGCTATCCGGTGGCCTCCAATGAGACCCGGGCAGGGCGCCAGCAGAACCGCCGGGTTGAACTGCTGTTTAATGCTGCGCCCGATTTGCCGGAAGACAGAACTATCACGGCCAGCGTACTCGCCGGTGACAGTACCGCAAGACTGAGTTTTACCTCGGTCGGAACCCCGAAGGGAAAGACGCCACCCAATCGCTTGCCGCTTGTGCAACTGGCTGGTCAGAACGTCAAGGTATCAACCTCAGTCAGGAGCCAGGCAATCGGTAGCTGGGACCTGCTGGATGCCAGTGGTGAAACACCAGTTGCCAGTCGTGACCCTGACCGGCAGGGCCTGATTACCCTGAACGAAGGTGAGCGGGTGAGCACCCGGGTCATGGCTATCAAACTGGATCTTGACAGCAGGCTGAAGCCAAAACTGCTGGTGGATGGTACCGAGGTACCGAAAGATCGAATCGGTTTCACCATGGAAGACGGCGATACCGGGAAAACACTGTACAGCTATATTGGTGTTGATCTGGGTGAGCCGGGCGAACACCAGATTACCGTTCAGGGTGTCGACAGCTTTGGCAATGCACGGTTTGACGAGACGATTTCCTACGTGCGTGTAGGTGAACTGTTCAGGTTGGAGGTGGTTGAGAGCGAAGGCAATATTG
This sequence comes from Pseudomonadota bacterium, assembly GCA_047947185.1. Taxonomy (GTDB): domain Bacteria; phylum Pseudomonadota; class Gammaproteobacteria; order Pseudomonadales; family Azotimanducaceae; genus JANQJA01. The sequence continues at coordinate 1,320,264 of CP170502.1, read as the reverse complement.
CAGATGGCAGGACACCCGTCAGGGTGCAACTTGATCTGCGTGACCGCAGCGGTGAGAAAATATCGCGCCCTTACAAACTGGTTTTTGAGAGTGATTCCCTGGTTGCGCTGGACCGGGGGCTTAGCCTGAGTGAGCTGGCGGAAATCAGGGATCGCAACTACATTGATGTTGACGCGGACGGGCTGTTGCAATTCAACCCTGTCAGCCGCAGCGGTGTTTATCATGCAAGCCTTTACTATGGTGACGAGCAGGATACGGAAATAGAGCTGTTTGTTGCGCCGGAAAAACGTGACTGGATCATGGTCGGTCTCGCGGAAGGCTCACTGGCCCAACAGAAACTCTCCGGGAACATGGAAGGACTTGCAGATGCCGGACTGGATGATGAGTTCTCAGCAGACGGGCGCGTTGCGTTTTATGCCAAGGGACAAATCAAGGGTGAGTACATCCTGACGATTGCCTACGATACCGCCAAAGAAAAGAAAAACGCCCTGTCCCAGGCAATCGACCCCAGCGCCTATTACACGTTGTACGGCGACCGCTCGACCCTGCAGTACGATGCGTCCAGCAACGAAAAACTCTTTCTGAAGCTGGAAAAACACCAGTTTTCGGCCCTGTTCGGTGACTTCACGACAGGGCTTACCGTCAATGAGTTGTCGTCTTACTCGAGGAACTTCACCGGCCTCAAGACCGAATATGAGGGTGACAGGTTCGAGTTTTCTGCGTTTGCGAGCGAGGCGAACCAGGCGTTTGTAAAAGACGAAATCCGGGGTGATGGCACCTCCGGTTTATACCGGTTGTCAGCGGGCGGCATCCTGATCAACAGTGAAAAGATCAGGCTCGAAACCCGCGACCGTTTCCGGTCCGAGCGAATTCTCGAGTCGGTTGATATGCGTCGTTACGTTGATTACAACATTGATTACGACGCGGGCACCATCTTCTTCAAACAACCGGTTTACAGCCAGGACCCGGCATTTAACCCGGTATTTATTGTGGCAGACTATGAAACGGCAGGAGATGGTCGGGACCGAATGAACCTGGGCGGTCGTGTTGCCTACAAGCCCAACGAGCGGGTTGAGGTTGGCGCAACGGCGATCCGTGAAGGGGTTGAAAACCGGGAGACCGGCCTGCTGGGTGTTGATGTTGCTGTTGAGATTGACGCAGATACCGAGTTTCGTGCAGAGATTGCGACAACCGGGAGCAAGCTGGAAGACGGTAGCGAAACGAGCGGTACGGCTTATCTCGCCGAGATCTCGCGACGCAACGCGGAACTGGATGCGCGGGCCTACGTCCGTGAGCAGGACGGCGGGTTTGGACTTGGCCAGCAGAATGCCAGTGAATCAGGTACCCGCAAGATGGGTGTTGAGGGCGCCTATACGGTCAGGGACGGTGTGGAAGTCCGTGGTGAGGCCTATCGCCAGACCAATCTTGGGACAGGTTCAACCGAGGACGTGGTGTCGACGACCATGGAAATGCGCAACGACCAGTACAGCATCAATACCGGGCTCAGATCCGCGGTCAGTGATGCAGATGGTGTGGAGTCAGTGTCCAACCAGGTGCTGGTGGGTGGCAGTTACAAGGTGCTGGATGGCAGGGCAAACCTGACAGCCAGTGCCGATGCACCGATAGGCGGACAGGGTGAAGCAGCCAACTTCCCCAAGCGCCTGCGTGTTGGCCTGGATTACAAGCTGAATGACGCGGTCACCCTCAGCGCGGAACAGGAGTTCTCCTGGGGCGAAGAGCTGGATACCCAGGGGACCCGCATTGGCATGAGTTCGCGCTTGTGGGACGGTGCAGAACTGAACACCTCGGTACAGCAAAGCGCTGACCAGGAAAATTCCGAGCGGCTGGCGGCGGTAGCCGGTCTCAAGCAGCGCTGGGAGTATAACGATGCCTGGAGTTTCGACTTTGGCGTTGACAGGTCCCAGACCATCAAGCAGACGCGGGCTGCACCTGAGCTGGAAGTGACCACGGTCTACTCAAGCCCCGGGGATGACGATTTTACCGCGGTGACGTTCGGCTCCAATTACAAGCGTAACGCCTGGGACTGGTCCACCCGGGTCGAATATCGCAAGGCTGATACCGGCGACAAGGTAAACCTGCTAAGTGACGTTATTCATGATCTGGATGAGGGGGCACAGTTGCTGGCCCAGATCAACATCCAGAAAAATGACACCGAGTTTTCTGCGCAGACGACTACCGACGTAAGGCTGGGTTATGCGTTCCGGCCGATTGACAGCCGCTGGACCCTGTTCAACCGGCTGGACCTGTCGCGTAACACGTCCAGTTCACTTGATTCGAGTGTGGTGTCGCAGAAGATCGTGAACAACCTGAATGCCAACTATCTGTGGCAGGAAAATACCCAGATTGCGTTCCAGTACGGCGCCAAGTACGTGGTTGATAACTTTGATGACGATGAGTATCGCGGGTTTACAGACCTGTTGGGGATGGAGATTCGTCACGATATGAACAACAAATGGGACCTGGGTGTACAGACAAGCATGTATAACTCTTACGCGGCTGGCGCCTCGGACACCTCGTTTGGTGTCTCGGTTGGCTACAACATGGCACACAATGTCTGGATGTCGCTGGGCTATAACTTCTCCGGATTCCATGATGAAGATTTCAGTGCCAGCGAGTACACAGCCAAAGGCGTATACCTCAAATATCGGGTCAAGTTTGACCAGTTCGACGCCCGCAACCTCATGCAGCGTATAGGTACCCAGTAACGGATTTGCGTGGACGGTTGGACAGGGTAGCAGCGAGTGAGTAGCATCTGCGCAGGATAAACGGAGGGGGAAAGCATGCGTAACCTGATCGCGCTCGCAGCGGGTCTTTTTGTCATTCTGCTGGCTTTCCTGCTGACGCAGGAAGATAGCGTCCCGGTTCCGGCTGAATTGCCACAAACAGCAAACGCCATGGCGGACCATATCCGTGAAGTTACTGCCGGCGTGGATGGTGCGCGCATCACCAACGCCGACAGTGAACCAGGCAACTGGTTGGCCCATGGCCGCACCTACGATGAAGCAAGATTCAGTCCGCTGGACCAGATCAACGATAGCAATGTGGGTGAGCTTGGCCTGGCCTGGTGGTTTGATACGGAAACCAACCGCGGCCTCGAGGCTTCACCCATTGTGGTTGACGGGGTGATGTACAGCACCGGTTCCTGGAGCCTGGTTTTTGCCAACAATGCCAAAACCGGTGAACTGATCTGGAAGTATGATCCGCAGGTCCCAAAGTCATGGGGCAAGAATGCCTGCTGTGACGTGGTGAACCGGGGGGTGGCCCTCTGGAAGGGCAAGGTTTTTGTCGGCACGCTGGACGGACGGCTGGTGGCCCTGGACGCGGCCAACGGTGAGGTGCTGTGGGATGTCAACACCATTGACCGCACCAAACCCTATACCATTACCGGCGCGCCACGCGTTGTTAATGACAAGGTGATTATTGGCAATGGTGGGGCCGAGTATGGCGTGCGCGGGTACGTAACCGCCTATGACGCCAGCACCGGCGAGCAGGTCTGGCGCTTTTATACGGTACCGGGTAATCCGGCGGAGCCGTTTGTATCACCCGCCATGGAAGCAGCAGCCAAAACCTGGACGGGGCAGTGGTGGACCATGGGTGGTGGTGGCACTGTCTGGGACTCAATGGCCTACGACCCGGAGCTGAACCAGCTTTACATTGGCGTGGGTAACGGCTCACCCTGGAACCAGCAGGTGCGCAGCCCGGGTGGCGGCGACAATCTGTACCTGTCATCTATTGTTGCGCTCAACCCTGATACCGGCGAGTACATCTGGCATTACCAGACCACACCGGGAGATACCTGGGACTACACCGCCACCCAGCACATGATCCTGGCTGAGCTCGAGATCAACGGCGAGACGCGCAAGGTCATTTTGCAGGCGCCCAAGAACGGTTTTTTCTACGTGCTTGACCGTACCAATGGCGAGTTTATTTCCGCCAAACCCTACATACCGATTACCTGGGCGACCCATGTGGACCCGGAGTCCGGCCGGCCGGTTGAAACGGATAACGCCCGCTACCAGGCACCCAATCCGCTGTCCTCACTGCCCCTTGATCAGCAGATAGAGGCGCTCAAGTCATTGAGTAACGAACAGCTTGAGGCCGCGTTCCACAAACCTTCACCCCTGGGTGGGCATAACTGGCATCCCATGGCGTTTAATCCGGAAACCGGGCTCGTCTACATACCCGCGCTTGATATTCCCTACGGTTATGGTCACGAACCGGCTTTCGAGTTTGTTGAAGGGCGGTGGAACCTGGCCATCAGCTGGGACCCTGGTCCACTCGTCGACAAGACCGTTGAGGATCGCTTTGGCGGCATGATGCGCGGTTACGTCTCAGCCTGGGATCCAGTCAGGCAGGAGGAGGCCTGGCGAATCCAGCACCCGGGTGCCTGGAATGGCGGGATGCTGACGACCGCCGGCAACCTGATATTCCAGGGGACGTCCGCTGGCGAAGTAAAAGCCTACCGGGCCGACAATGGCGTTGAGCTGTGGCGCTCGCCAGCACAAACCGGGGTGATTGCCCCACCCGTGACCTATATGGTTGACGGTGAACAGTATGTCACCTGGGTAGCAGGCTGGGGTGGTGCCTATGCGCTATCGTTTGGCCGGGGTGCCGAGATGTTGAACCAGAAAAGCCGTGGCAAAATCCTGACCTATAAGCTCGGGGGTACGGCAACCCTGCCGCCGCTCGCGCCGGATGCGCCCATACCACCGCCACCCCCGCGTGAAGGCACGCCGGAACAGATAGCCCAGGGTGCCGTGGTGTATTCAACCTACTGTGGGGTTTGCCATGGTGCCGGTGTGAAAGGCGGCGGGGTAATCCCGGATCTGCGCCATATGCCCGCGGCCAAGTACATGGCATTCCGGGAAATTGTGCTGGATGGCATCCTGCAAGACCGGGGCATGCCGATGTTTGGTGATGTGCTGGCAGAAGACGATGTTGCCGCACTGAGGGCGTATGTCATCGGGCAGGCACATGACCTGCAGGATGAACTGAGGTATCGGTAGTCCATGCCAGGGCAAAAAATTGGGTTACTGATGGTATGCCTCATTGTTGTTGCCGGCATGGGTTACCTTGCCTGGCAGGTGTTGAAGGGTGAAAGACCCGGACCGGACTCCTTTGAAGTCCCCTTGACCCTGTCAGCTGATGAACTTGCCCGGCTTGAGGCGGTGGGGGCAAATATATTCGCCAGTGATGGCTGTGCTGTCGCCTGCCACGCTGAAGGTCGCAGGGTGGGCGGACCACTGGTCAACCTGGCGTCGCGGTATGATGTGAGAACCCTGTCGCTGCTGTTGGCCAATCCACCCCCGCCGATGCCCCGTTTTCCCTATACCGAAGACGATCGGCGGGCACTGAGTATTTACCTGCTACAAAATTACTGACCAGGGCGTAGTTACGGGCGCCTGTTTGACCCCTGCGATGAGTCGCCGGGTGCGGTCCTGTCGAAGAATTGCCAGGCCAGCGTGGTCAGGCTGACTGAACCAGCACGCCCGGTGGCGTTCGACACGACCCTGCCGGTCCAACCTGCCAGTCCCTCGATGGTCTGGTAGATGACCTCTGCGCCGTTACGGCAACCATAGAAGCCGACCTGTTCAACGAACTCGTTTCTTGCCTGCAGGCTCATCCCGCAACCCAGCCGGCTGGCCCATTGCCTGGCGTTTGCGAGGTTGCCGGCATTGGCCTCGCCATAGGTCAGCATCAGCGGAATGGCCCTTGCGGGTGCTTCGGCGGGTACTTCTGCCGGGGGTGCTTCAGTGCTTGGCGCCATAAAAGCCCCCGCGGCAAACGGGTGTGCGTGTGAGCGGATCAGATTCAGCGCAATTTCACCACCCCGGCCTTGGCCCGCAATCAGCACCCGGGATTCATCGACAGCAAGGCTGGCAGACACCGCCGTGGCAATGTCACTGATGATACCTGGCCCTGTCACGCCACCGGTATCTGGTGCCACAACGATGTAACCCCTGGCTGTGGCATCGGTCATGAAATCGCCGGTGCGGAGAAAGTCATACGCCGTGTCCTGGTCATCGGGAAGCACGAGTAGCATCGGCCGTGGCGACTGCGCTGGCTGCGGAGGAACAAAAATCCAGTAGGATAACGGTTTGCCTGCCTGCATGATCTGCCTGACCTGCAGGGTTGCGGCTGCTGGCATTGCCTCGGGTCCGGCGACACAGGCGGAAAGCAGCAGGGCTGATAACAGGCCCGCAAAAGGTAAAAGTTGACGGTACCGCGGTCTCACGAGCCCGGCTTAACGGGTGAGTTCCAGCATGGTAATCTTTTCCCCGCCTTCAAGCATGGGCATGATTTCAGCAATCACCTGGCGGCGTTCGTCGGAGCGGTACCAGTTTTCCCAGTCTTCTGCGGATTGCCACTTGGACATGACAATTCGCCGCTGTCGGTTATTGGCATCAACCAACGATTCACCCGACAGGCATCCCGGTGCCTGCACCACGGAACTGATGGTGCGCTTGATGGTTGAATCGTAGTAATGCTCGAGTCCCTCGGCAATGTATCGCTCAATGAGTACGCGGATCATGTCGGGCCAATCTTGCTACAATGGAGGGGTCAAGATTATACAGGCGCATGACCATAAGTGAAGGCTAAAAAATGAAGGCAAAACAACCTGTTACGACGGAAGACGAGTTTGTGGACGCTACCGGGCTGCGCTGTCCGGAACCCTTGATGGTCACCCGCAACCGCATGATGGATATGGCGTCGGGCCAGGTGATCAAGATTGTGGCCACAGATCCCTCGACGCGCTGGGACTTTGCCAATTTCTGCAAGTTTCTGAATCACGAGATGCTGGCAGAAGAGCAGGAAGGCGAAACCTATACCTACTGGATTCGTAAAGGCTGATGGCAGCCTTCTACTTTGCCTATGGCAGCAACATGAACCCACGCCGGGTGAGTCAGCGCCAGATGCGCTATACGGAGTATTTTGGGGGTGTGCTGAACGATTTTCGCCTGGTGTTTAACAAGCGGTCTGTCAAATACCCGGGGGCCGCCTCTGCCAACGTGGTCGCGGCCCCGGGCCACCGGGTTGAAGGAGTACTCTATCGGCTGCTGGACCTGCAGCAGATAGAGGTCATGGATCCTTTTGAGGGCCACCCGGTGCGTTATTCCCGGCTCGCGTTGCCCGTTTATGCCGACAACAAACCCCAGCATGCCTGGGTTTACCTGGCCAACGACGAATGGATTACCGAGGGGCTAAAGCCCGCCCGCTGGTACCTCAATCACCTGCTGGAAGGTGAGCCGCACCTCTCGCCCGACTATTTTGCGGCCTTGTCGCGTATTGAATGCCTGCCCAACAGCGAGCTAGAGCCCGACTGATGGAAATTGCTGAACTGCAGCACTGTTTTGAGTCCGAGTTTCTTGTGTCCTACAACACCAGGCTTGAGGGTGGATATGAGGAACCTTTCTACCGGGCTTTTGTACCCGGCGAACCTGCGGTCATCTGCTTCAAGGAAGACTTTGTGTCCAGCGCGCTGCATGAGATTGCTCACTGGTGTATTGCCGGGGCGCGGCGCCGGCGTCTGGACGATTATGGCTACTGGTATACCCCGGTGCGCAGGGGGCAGGACCAGCGCCGGTTTGAAGTGGCCGAGCGAGCACCCCAGGCCCTGGAGTGGATTCTGTCGGTTGCCGCGGGGCAGCGTTTTCGGGTCAGTTTTGACAATTTTGACGAGCCCGCAAGTTACCTGGCAGCACATCGCCGGTCAGTCCGTGACGCGGCGCTGCAACGCCTTGAAGCCGGCCTGCCACCCCGTGCTGCCCGGTTTGCCGGCAGGCTGGCAGCACTGTCAGGTGTGGACAGCTACCTCAATCGCGGCCACTACCGGGAGTTGCCAGACTGATGTTGCCGGAACTCTACCTGGTTGATGCCTCCATCTATATTTTTCGTGCCTATTTTTCCATGCCGGCTGGCGTCCGGGCAGCAAACGGGGAACCGGTGAATGCCGTCTACGGTTATCTCCAGTTTCTGCTGGATCTGCTGGCGCGCAGGCCGGCACATATTTCGTTTGCGTTTGATGAAAGCCTGACCACCTGTTTCCGCAACGCCATCTATCCCGCCTACAAGGCGAATCGTGAACTGCCTGACGAGAACCTTGAGTTCCAGCTTGCCCAGTGCCAGCGTGTCACCGGACTGCTGGGATTTCATACCATCAGCCTGAAGGATTATGAGGCGGATGACATCATTGGAACCCTGCTTGAAAAGTTTGGTGACGGCCGCCGGGCCATTATCGTGACCCGGGACAAGGATCTGGGGCAGCTCTTGCGGGAGGACGACAGGCTGTGGGATTTTGCCGCGAACGAATACCTGGGGCCCCGCGAGATTGAGATGAAGTTTGGTGTGCGTCCCGACCAGTTGCCTGACTACCTGGCCCTGGCCGGTGATGCGGTCGACAACATTCCCGGTGCCCCGGGTATTGGCGCCAAGACGGCTGCAGCACTGCTCGCCCGCTACGGCAATCTTGAGACACTGCTGGCCAGTGACGATGTGGCGGCAGCACCCCTGCGGGGCGCAAAAAAGATTGCGCAGACGCTGCAGACACATCGGGATCTCCTGGAGACATTCCAGCGGGTGACTCGCATAGATACGCGCGTACCCCTGGAACTGGGCCTGGAGGACCTGGTTGTGGCGCCCGCTGACACGCTTGCCCTGGCCGCTTTCTGTGATGAAATGGCATTTGGCCCGCGCCTCCGTGATCGCATCAGCAAGGCTTTTGAAGGTAGGGTTAAGTGAGAGGTGAGCGGTTTGTCATGGGCCTGGTATTGAACCCCTACGCGGGGATCGGCGGCCCGGCGGCACTCAAGGGTAGTGATGGTGAGCAGACGGTTGCCCGGGCACTGGCGTTAGGGTCCACCAGTCACGTGCACGACCGGGTTCGCACCTGCCTGGGGCAGGTTGAAGGGATTGAAGACACCATGATTTACACCGCGGGCGGTGAGATGGGCGAGCGTGTCTGCGCAATGCTTGGTCTGCCACACCAGGTGGTCTACCAGCCGGCCAGTGCCCATACCAGTGCGGAGGATACCCGCGCTGCCGTGCGGGAGATCATGGTCCGCGGCGTTGACCTGCTGGTATTTGCCGGTGGTGATGGTACGGCGCGTGATGTTGTTGATGTGCTGCCAGACGACCAGCCTGCATTGGGCATACCCTGTGGGGTCAAGATGCACTCGGGGGTTTTTGCCAACAATCCTGGTGCTGCGGCGCGTGTGCTCTCTGCCATGATTGCCGGGCAACTGGTCACCGTCATGCGCGGCGAGGTGCGGGACATTGATGAAGATTCTTTTCGTGCGGGTATCGTAAAGACCCGTTACCACGGAGAGATGTGGGTGCCGGAAGAACTGCGTTACCTGCAACAGGTCAAGTCCGGCGGCCGGGAAATAGAGGCCCTGGCGGTTCAGGAGATTGCGGCTGAGGTGATCCAGCAGATGGACCCGGGCACAACCTACCTGCTGGGCTCGGGGTCAACCACTGCCGCGGTCAGTGAGGCACTGGGACTTCCTGGTACATTGCTGGGCGTAGACGTGGTGCAGGGGCGCGAACTGGTGCTGCTGGATGCCACAGAAAGCCAGCTTTATGACCTGGTCGCGAGCAGACCCTGCAGGATTGTCGTCACGGCCATTGGTGGCCAGGGCCATATTTTTGGCAGGGGCAACCAGCAGTTCAGCCCCAGGGTCATTCGTGCAGTCGGAATTGCCAACATCCTGATTGTTGCCACCAAGTCAAAGCTGGAAGCCCTGGGGGGCAAGCCGATGCTGGTGGATACCGGGGACCCGGCGCTGGACCACGAACTGTGCGGTACAAGGCGCGTGATTACCGGCTTCGAGGACGCGGTGCTCTATCCGGTGACAGATTAGGTTTGCTGCAGTATGTGTTTGACCACCTTGGTTACGGCGATGGATGAACGGCTCCGGATCGCCTGGCGAAGCTGGTTGATGACCAGGCGGCGTTCCTCCCGGATGGAGGGGGAGAGGTTTTCAGCCTGAACCAGGCTCACCACGTTGGATTCGTCGCTGTCGATGGCCGGTTCAACATAAATGGGGTCAGCGGTCGCTGTCAGCCGCAGGAATGCCTTGTGGGTGAGGCAGGCCTGGTCGATACCGTCCTGGCGAATGGTATCAGCGTACCTGAGATAACCTTCCTCGGCGAGCCAGATCATCGCAAAGAAGCCCGCGGTGTAGGTGGGGCTGTGCAGGCCGTATTCGTCGGGTTCGTCGATACCCGCAACCTCGTCAACGTAGACGGGGTGTTTGGTCGGGAAAGTCCCGTAAAGGATGCTCAGGATCCTGGCGATGTGCTGGTAAAAGTTTTCAATGTTGATATCCGCCATGGTCGGCATTATATCTTGAGGGTAGTGGAGCTGTCGCCGCTTTGATGAAGGCAAAAGACACGGTAAATCCTGTGGTTATTGGAGATGAGGCTGTCATGGCAAAAGTCGAAAAAACAGTTGAGGAATGGAAAGCGCAGCTGAACAACCTGCAGTTCAAGGTGACCCGTAAGAAGGGGACGGAACGGGCTTTCACCGGTGAATACTGGGATACCCGGGACCCCGGCATCTATGCCTGCGTGTGCTGTGGGAAACCGCTGTTTGACGCCGAGACCAAGTATGATTCGGGCACTGGCTGGCCAAGTTTTTTTGCGCCCCTGGACGAGACGGCAATTACGTTAAAAGAAGATCGCAGTCTCTTCATGCGCCGCACCGAGGTGGTCTGCGCTGACTGTGATGCCCATCTCGGGCATGTCTTTCCTGATGGACCGGCACCCACGGGCCAGCGCTATTGCCTCAATTCCGCGGCCTTGACCCTGAAGGCGAAAGCATAATCGCACAGAAAGATCCTACAGAAGCCTGGGTACAGGCACTGCGCCTTGTCCTGGTGCTGCTGGTGCTGCTCTGGGTTGTGCAGGCGGTTAACACGGGGTTGGGCATGCGGCTCAACCTGCTGGGCATTTATCCGAGGGAGGTTACGAGTCTCGGCGGCATTCTGGTCTGGCCGCTCCTGCACGCTGACTTTGAACACCTCATCATGAATACGGCGCCGCTGGCCATACTGGGTTTTTTTGTGGCGCTGCGCGGCGTCCGTGTGTTCCTGCTGGCAAGTCTGCTGATCCTGGTGCTCGCGGGCCTGGGCGTCTGGCTGTTTGGGCGTCCAGCCTTCCACATTGGCGCCAGCGGGCTGGTGTTTGGCTACTTCGGATTCCTGGTTGCCATTGGCATTTATGAGAAGAGTATCCCCTCGTTGGCCATTGCCTCTTTTGCGGTCTTCTACTACGGCGGACTGATTTACGGCGTCCTGCCGCAGGACAGTTTTGTTTCGTTTGAAGCCCACCTGTTTGGGCTTTGCGCCGGTGTACTCGCCGCCAGGGTTTTTGCCCTGAGGCGCCGGCGATTCTGACATGCGACAATTGTTTAAAACGACACACCACAGGAGTAAGCCACTATGGCAAGAGCTGTGACAAGACTCGAAAGCCGTTTTCCACATGATAACTCCCTGGTTGCTGAGTACGCTGTGCATACCGACAGTGAAGTTGACCAGGTGCTTGGTGCCGTGGCGCAGGCCCAGCGGGGCTGGGCAAAAGTGCCGGTTGCCGCGCGGGCCGAGGCACTCTCGAAGGTTGCCCGCATGCTGGAGGCGCGTGCGGCGGAATGGGGATTGCTGATGACGCGCGAGATGGGCAAGCCGGTCACCCAGGCGGAAGCAGAGGTCAGGAAATGTGCCTGGGTCTGTGACTACTATGCGGAGCACGCAGCGGCGTTTCTGGCGTCTTCCGACATCCCTTCAGGGGCACATAGGTCCAGCGTCGTGTTCAATCCGCTGGGTGTTGTCCTGGCCATCATGCCCTGGAACTTCCCCTTCTGGCAGGCCCTGCGCTTTGCAGCGCCCGCCATTGCCGCGGGTAACGGCATAGTGCTGAAACATGCGTCCAACGTTTCGGGCTGTGCGCTGGCGCTTGAGGCGCTGTTTTCCGCCTGCCTGCCGGCGAACCTGGTTCGAACCATCCTGGTTCCTTCTGCGCGGGTGGCGCCAGTGATCGGTGACAACCGGATCCAGGCGGTGACCTTTACCGGCAGTACTGACGCGGGTCGCAAGGTCGGTGAGGCGGCGGGTGCTGCGCTCAAGAAATGTGTACTCGAACTGGGGGGAAGCGACCCCTACATTGTGCTTGGCGATGCGGATATTGTCAGTGCAGCGAAAACCTGTGCCAACGCACGCCTGGTCAACGCGGGGCAAAGCTGTATCGCGGGCAAACGGTTTATTGTTGTTGACAGTGTCTACAGCAAGTTCCTGGAGGAATTTACCCGGGAGATCCGGCAACGGCGATTTGGTGATCCCCTTGACCCTGAGACCGAGGTTGGACCCATGGCGCGCGCGGATCTCGCGGAAGAACTGCGTGATCAGGTTGACCGGTCGGTGCGGGCCGGCGCAAGACTTGTCGCGGGTGGTGAGGTTAATGGTGCCTATTTTTCGCCGACAGTGCTGGCAGAAGTGCGGCCCGGCATGGCGGCATTTGATGAAGAATTGTTTGGCCCGGTTGCTGCTGTTGTGCGGGCCATGGATGAGGAAGAAGCGATTGTGCTTGCCAACAGGTCAGAGTTTGGCCTCGCTGGCGCAGTCTTTACCGCCAATGTCGCGCGTGGCCGGGTGATTGCAGAAGAAGAACTGGTAACGGGAACCGTGGCAATTAATGGCCAGGTGCAATCTGACCCCAGGCTGCCTTTTGGTGGGGTCAAACATTCAGGTTATGGGCGGGAACTGGGGGAGTTTGGTATTCGCGAGTTTGTGAACATCAAGACGGTCAGTGAATTTCGCTAACCCTGGGCCACCTCACAATTAGACAGGGGGGGCTGAATGCCCCCTGTCTGGTCGTGGAATACCCAATCAGGCGTTGTTGAGGTTGTCCACCGCAAATTGCCAGTTCAGCATGCCATCGATAATCTTGTCCATGTAGCCAGGACGATCCTGCTGGTGGTCAAGGTAGTAGGCGTGCTCCCAGACATCGATGGTCAAGAGCGCGGTTTTACCCATATGCAGCGGGCATTCGGCATTGGGTGTGCTAACCAGTGAAACCGCGTCAGCGCCCTTGTCATAAACTAGCCACGCCCAGCCGGAACCAAACTGGCCAACACCAGCAGCAGCAAACTTTTCTTTCAGGCTGTCCATGCTGCCGAAGGCGGCGTTGATGAGCCCCAGGAGTTTTTCGTCTTTCAGTTCTTCGAAATCGGGCGTCAGGCTGTTCCAGTAGAAAGTGTGATTCCAGACCTGGGCGGCGTTGTTGAAGACGCCAGGGGTTTTGCCATAAGACTCTTTGATGATGGTTTCCAGGTCCTTGTCGCGATCTGCGCCGGACAGGGCCGCGTCAAGTTTGGTCATGTAAGCCTGGTGATGTTTGCCGTAGTGATGATCAATGGTTCTTTTGCTGATAACGGGTTCGAGTGCATTGTCCGCATAGGGCAGCGGGGGTAACTTGAATTCCATGATGGACCTCCATGGTTGGGCAGTCGAAAAAACTGCGTTGTGTTGTCGAAATCTAACTGTACCGGAATTTAATGTGCCGAAGCCACGCCATCGAATCACGACTGCGTCATTCCGGTATAGAGAAGGGTACGCGCTCGGGATGGCGTGGATCAAACATTGTGACGCAGTGGGATAAAAAATTGGAGCGGGTAACGAGGTTCGAACTCGTGACCTCGACCTTGGCAAGGTCGCGCTCTACCAGCTGAGCTACACCCGCTTACAACTTTTTAACTTTTCCAGAGCCCCTGCTACGGAACTCTTTATATATCTCTCTATGAAGCTCTCGCTTCAACAGGCCTATATTACACCGAAATTTGGTGCCGGAGTAAACCGGTCAGCCAAAAGTGGCGTCCCCTAGGGGAGTCGAACCCCTGTTGCCAGGATGAAAACCTGGAGTCCTAGGCCTCTAGACGAAGGGGACGGGAAAGGCGCGAATTCTAGGGATCTTGATTGCCGCCGTCAAGCGTGGCGAACAATTGATCCATCTCCACTTGTGAGCCCACTTCCAATTGCAGGTCCGTGATGGCCTGCTCCGCGTGTTCCGACAGGTCCTTGTAGCAGGCAATGTGGAAAAGTGCGTCACCTTCATTCACCAGGGGCAAATTGAGCTTGCCAATGATGATGCCATCTTCCGGCGCATACAGGCCCGTTTCCAGATTGCCCATGGGATCACCAATGATGCCCAACAACTCACCTTCAGTCACTCGCCTGCCTATGTTGGCGAGGCTGCGCATGACGCCGCTGGTGTTAGCCCGCACCCAGGTCGAACGCCGGGAAATAAACGGTTTTGGAACCGGTTTGCGTCGCCGCGTGGGGCGCAGCATGTCAAGGTAGCGCATGACATTCAGGATACCCCTGACCCCCACCCGGATGGAAAACTCATCGAACCGCAGGCTCTCACCACCCTCGTACAACAGGAACGGGATACCGTGTTGTGCCGCTTCCTCGCGCAGGGAGCCATCACGCAGGCGGGAATGCAACAGCACCGGCACGCCAAACGCCATACCCAGGGCTTCGGATTCGGGGTTTGTCAGGTCCACCCGAATCTGCGGCAGGTTGGTTCTGTGCCTGGCGCCGGTGTGCAGGTCAAGTGCATAGTTGCAACGGTGCAGGACCTGGTCAACAAATTTGTCGGCGACGCGGGACGCCAGTGATCCGGTGCTTGAACCGGGGAAACTCCTGTTCAGATCGCGCCCGTCGGGCAGGTAGCGCGTCTGGTGGAGAAATCCGTGAACATTTACCACCGGTATCGCCAGCAGGGTGCCCCGCAGCTGCTGCATGGCCGGGTGTCGAAGCAGGCGGCGGATGATCTCTACACCGTTGATCTCGTCCCCGTGAATAGCCGCGCTTACCAGCAGCGTTGGGCCGGCGCGGCGACCTGCAACCACGGTAACGGACATTGCCAGATTGTCGTTGGTGACCAGTGGTGCAAGTGGAATATCAATGGTTCGCCGCTCGCCGGGCAGGATCTTTTCGCCGGCAAACTCGAAAGGTGTGCGGTTTTTCTGTGGTTTCATTCAGGAATGTCTTCGTCCCGTCGACCCAGCCGATAGGAGCGGGCCGGGTCCACAACAAACCGGCGGCGCATGGCATTGCGGCCCAGCAGGAAACGGTAGCGCATGTTGTCACGATTGGTGAGCGTGACCTCGGCATCAAAAATGCTCTCGCCCAGCTGCAGAGAAGTTTCAATGACGTAGCGGTTTTCGGTATGGCCTCCCGAGTCTGTCACGTCCCGTCGTTCCTTGACGCGGGCTTCGCAGTGGACAGCCAGGGTATCGGTGTTGCGATTGGGATGGAGTCCAAACCGGATCCACTCCTCGCCGTTGCGCACAAAATCATCAATGTAGAAGGTATGCAGTGCACAGGTCTTGGCGCCAGTGTCCACCTTGGCAATCACATTCTTGGCACCAAGCTGCGGCATGTCTACCCACTCGCGCCAGCCAAGGGTGACTCGCTCGGGTTTCTGCGGTTTATTTTTCATCTGGGTTGATTACCGTTACAGGCATGGGTGGTGTCTTTTCGCCGACATACAGGGTTCGGTGGGGAAAAGGAATTTCGATGCCCGCTGCGTCAAATGCGAGCTTGATTTCTTCCTGGATGGAGTTGCGCATGGCAAGCCAGTTATCCCGTGCGGCCCAGACGGAAAACTGCAGGTCCAGCGACGACTCACCAAAACCACGCATGATGATCAGTGGTTCCGGCTGATCGAGGCACAGCGGATTCTTGAAGGCAACCCGCTGCAGCACGTTGCGTGCCTGCCCGATGTCCTCATGGTAGGCGATACCTATCATGATATCAGCGCGCCTGATCGGAAACTTCGAGAGGTTGGTTACCTCGGACTTGATGAACTGCTCATTGGGAATGCGGACAAACAGGTTGTCAAAGGTGCGTAATTTGATGGACAGCCAGTCGATAGACAGGATTTCACCCGTGATATCGCCCACCTTGATGACGTCCCCAACAGAGACACTTCGCTCGCCGATGACAAAAAGCCCGCTGATGATGTTGGCAGCCGAGGTCTGTGAGGCAAAACCCAGGGCAACCGTCAGGATGCCTGCCGCACCCAGCAGTATGCCGAGCTGGAAGCCAAGCTGGTTCAGTGCGCTGATGACAAACAGGGTATTGATAGCCCAGAACAGGAGTCTTTCGGCCAGCACAAGCTGGTGGCGATCCAGGCGTGTGCTTAATGTGGGGTGCAGGATGCGCAACAGGATACGGGAAAGCAGCCAGCCAAAAACCACCAGCGCCAGCGCCTGTAGAGCGTTGATGATGGCGGGAATTTCCAGGGTAAACGATTCCATCATTATCCGAGCAGCAGGTTCATTGCCTTGTTGAGAATACCATCAGGCAGGCGCTTGCGGGGTTCCGCGACAATCACCGGGTTAACACAGGCATCAGGCGGCAGATCGGCAACGTGAATCTGGCTGTTTGCCTCGGTGGCCCGGCGTTTGATGGTCAGCGCGGAAGTCCAGTGCCGCTGTTCGTCCCGGAACAGGGTCATGTAATTGACTGGCAGGTTGATCCGGTCAATCACAATGGCCTTGTCTGATTCGTTCTGGACATGAATGGGTGTAATGGCCTTGAAGGCGTTTACCCGGATTCCCTCCATGGAAAGCCGCGCATGTGTGCCGCAGGCATAACAGATTTCACCCTGGCGGGTGTCCGGACCAAACCAGGTATCCGACAGTCGGGCAACGGGTATGTCAACCAGCGTATCGGTGTCTCGCTGAAGGGTAAACCAGAGTGAGGTGCCCACATAGAGCGTGACTGACTCGCCGGTTGGCAGGTGGATTGGCAGGTTGGGCCTTGCAACCACGGGGCGGGTCGACAGTTGCTGTATGGCCGTGATGCTGCCGTTAATGGGAAAACGCATTTCAGCGAGGCTGGTATACTGCAGCCAGGGTGCCCTGGCCGGCTCACCATAGCAGTAGCTAATGCCAAACTCGTGGCTGCCCTGCCAGAGATAGACCCAGAGCTGGTCAATCTGATGCCATTGGTGCATTGCCAGGCTGATGTCACCCCAGGCGGGTGTTGCTGTTGAATTCATGGGGCGATGATAGGGCGCTTTGAAGTGTATTGACAGCCGCCGGTCATTTTTCTAGTTTTTCGGCAAATGAATTAGGGGAGTGGTCATGAGCGAACCCACGGACAAGCAAGACGCAGAACAGAGAGAAGAAGAGCAGAGAGAAGAGGAGCGGCGCAAGGCCGAGGAGCGGCGGGTTGCCATTCGCGATCGACGGGATTCGGACCGGATCGCCGTTGGATCCGCTGACCGTCGTCAGGAATCTGATCGCAGAAACGACAACTGACGCTCCCGGTCCTCAGTAGAGGATCACGGACCTGATACTCTTGCCCTCGTGCATGTAGTCAAAAGCCGTGTTGATGTCGTCCAGCCCCATGGTAAAGGTGATGAACTCATCAAGCTTGATTTCACCACTCATGTACTGTTCCACCATGCCGGGCAACTGTGTTCTGCCCTTGACGCCACCAAAGGCCGTGCCGCGCCATACGCGCCCCGTAACCAGTTGAAAGGGGCGGGTGCTGATCTCCTGCCCGGCACCTGCGACACCAATAATGATTGACTCTCCCCAGCCCTTGTGGCAGCACTCCAGGGCTGCACGCATCAGATTGACATTGCCGACACATTCGAATGAATAGTCGACCCCACCATCGGTCATGTCGACGATAGCTTCCTGGATCGGCACGCTGTGATCCCTGGGATTGACGCAATCGGTGGCGCCCAGCTGGCGCGCCATCTCAAATTTGTCGGGATTGGTGTCGATGGCAATAATCCGTCCGGCTTTTGCCATAACGGCGCCCTGCACCACACTGAGCCCGATACCACCAAGGCCAAACACCGCCACGGTTGCGCCCGGTTCTACCCGGGCCGTATTGAGTACAGCGCCGATGCCCGTGGTGACACCACAGCCCAGCAGGCAGACCTTGTCGAGCGGGGCGGCGGGGTTGATTTTGGCCAGGGATACTTCCGCCACGACGGAATACTCGGAAAACGTGGAGGTGCCCATGTAGTGGTAGATGGTCTTGCCGCCTGCGCTGAATCGGCTGGTCCCGTCAGGCATGAGGCCTTTGCCCTGGGTGGTCCGCACGGCGGAACACAGGTTGGTCTTGCCGGATTTACAGAACTTGCATTCCCGGCATTCAGCGGTATAGAGCGGAATAACATGGTCGCCGGGGGCTACCGAGGTGACGCCTGGGCCTACTTCCACCACAATGCCACCACCTTCATGACCGAGAATGGCAGGGAAAATTCCTTCCGGGTCCTCACCTGACAGGGTGAAGGCGTCCGTGTGGCAGACGCCGGTGGCAACATTCTGGACAAGTACCTCTCCGGCTTTTGGCCCTGCCACATCAATTTCCTCAATCTGCAGGGGTTGACCGGCAGCCCAGGCCACGGCAGCTCTCGATTTCATGGTTGTACTCCTTGATTGACAGACAAGACTCTAACCCAGCCTACTCCCCTGATAAAGTCGCTAGAAGCCGGCTGTGATGCCAACAAAGACTGACCTTGGTTCACCCACAAAATACCGGTCATTGCCGAAGGCAAAATCTGCCCGTTCGGCATAGTCGACATCGGTCAGGTTGGTTACCCTGCCAAAAACCTCAAGCTGTTCGTTGAGTTTGTGGGTCACCCGCAGGTGAAACAGGTCATGGCCCTCGTAAGGGTTCTGGTTTTCGGGGTCCTCAAAATATTCTCCCATGTGTACCCACTCCAGCTCAGCGCGGGTACGGGTGCCAGGCGACCACTGCAGGCTTGCCGCGCCCAGGTGACGCGGCGCGGTATCAATATCGTTGCCAGTGATCGTGGTCGCCGCGAGTTCAGGCGTGTTTTCGTACCGGTGAATGGCATAACTCCAGTTGAGTGCGGCGGTGAGGCTGTTGGTCAGCGACAGTGCCAGGGATAGCTCAAGGCCGCGATGGGACGTCTCGCCATTGTCCACGTTGCGGCGATTGGTATCCCTGAAAATGAAATTGTCCTTGCGCATCAGGTAAGCCGACATATCAAACGTCAGGCGATCGTGGGTGCCCCGCAGGCCAGCTTCAAGACTCGACAGAGACTCTGAATCGATGTTGCTCAGTTGCTGGTCATCCTGGAGCCGGTAAAGCTCCGTCACCTGGGGCGCGCGGAAGCCGCGGGAGGCAAACAGGTAAGCCTGCACGCTGGCATCAAGACTCCAGGTGAGCCCCAGGCGGGGGGACAGGTTGGTAAATGTGTCAGACCTGTCCATGGGCCGGCTAAACCGGCAGCCGCCAAATCCGCAGGGTGTACCGTCGTCCTTGACGCGGCCATCCTGCATCAGGTTATCGTAGTCGTAGTTGACCCGTTCCGCGCGAAGCCCCAGGGTCAGGTCCAGGTTGTCAGCGAGGGAGCGCTGGTACCTGGCAAACGCCGCCAGGGTGGTTGCGTCCACGTCATAGTCATAGTGTTTGCCGGGTGGAATGGTGGCGACCAGAAAAGCGCTGCCGATGGTTGGACCTGGCTGGGTTTCACGCAGGTAGCCACGCGTCGACTCGCCGTCGAAACCAAAGGTCCAACTCTGGTTATGCAGGGCAAACTGCAGGCCAATGCTGTTGTGGCCATTTTCCTCAATTGCCTGGCCCGGCAGGAAATGTTGGATAAAAGCCATTTTGGTATAGCGGGCGTAAGGTGTCAGCGTGACCTGGTACTGGCCAGCGGTCCTGCGCAGTTGTGAGTAGAGCCGCAGCGATTGGGTATCCCGGTAGGCCTCGGGGTTGGGATTGACACGTTTCTGGCCCGGATCCTTGTACGCCTGGTTGCCGACAATAAAACCGGCTGTTTCCTGGTTCAGGTTGGCGCCGGTAACCACCGAGGTGGTTTCCCAGTCCGACACCTGACCACGGTGTTTCAGGGTAAATTTCTGCTGGCCGTAGCCACTGTCCTCTTTGTAGCCACCATCCCGCGTGCCATTAACATCAAGTCGCCAAGTGTCGCTGGCGAGGGTTGCCCGGCCGCGGACGTAATCGTTGGGCCCGCCTTCCAGGGATACACTGCGGCTTGCCTGCACCGGTGGTGTAATGATGTTGATCATGCCGTGCATGGCGTTGGAACCATAGAGGGCACTGCCGGGCCCCTTGATTACTTCAATGCGCCCCGCCTGCTCCGAGTTGGCATCAAACAGTTCATTGACGTTGCAGAAACCGCTGGCGCGCAGGGGTATACCATCCTGGGCAAGCAGGAAGGCACCGCAGGCACCGGCCCCGGTCAGGACGGGTGAGCGGAGTGCCGTCAGGTGTTCCTGCCCGTTGCCACGACTGATCCAGGCCCCGGCCACTCGATTCATTAGTTCACTGATGTGGGTGTGTCCCACCAACGCCAGGTCCTGCTGACCCAGCACGGTAATATTGGACGGCACCTCTGCAATGCGCTGGTCAGTGCGCGCGGCGGTTACAACCACCTCCTCGAGCAGCGGCCCCGATATCGCGGGCGGGGCGAGGGCAAGAGCCAGCAGTGACGGCATAAAGTAGGTTTGCAACAACCGAGTCAACATGATGATAAAACCGGGTCCGACGGAGTGCGCACAATAAACCAAATGGTCGGCCCCAAACAAACGACCGGTGGCGCCGGAAATTTGACCGCAGATCGTGATTTATTGACAAACTGGCGCTGATAAAGTGAACTGAATCACTTTCAGGAGGTGGACATCCCCACATCAATGGCAGACGAGACCATTATTCGCAAGCCTGCAGGCGCCAGGACAGAATACGTGACCAAGTATCGTCCTTCGCTGTTGGCATCGCTGCCGCGAAAACCCCAGCGTGAATCGCTGGGCATCATCGACGATGCGCTGCCGTTTCGGGGGCGGGATGGCTGGAATGCCTATGAATTTACCTGGCTTAACCCCAGGGGCAAACCCGAGGTTGCCGTTGCCCATTTTGACGTGCCGGCAAAATCGCCACAGCTGATCGAGTCCAAGTCGCTGAAGCTTTACCTGGGTTCCTACAGCAATACCAAGTTTGGCCATCGCTCAGAGGTCATCAACACGCTTGAGTCAGACCTGTCGCTGGCGGCGCGGTCGCCGGTGAGCGTAACCCTGATGTCACCCGAGGCAGTTCACCAGGCAGGAATTGGTGTCATCAACGGCACCAGCCTGGACGCACTGGATGTGGAAATTACGGACTACTACTGGGATCCGGAACACCTGGGCGTGGAGAGTGACACCATCGTGCGCGAGTCACTTTTCAGCCACCTGTTCAAATCACTCTGCCCCCTGACCGGGCAGCCGGATTTTGCCAGTATCCTGGTGCAGTACAGTGGCCGGAGCATCAGCCACGAGGGGCTGCTGAAATACCTGGTGTCCTATCGCTCTCATGCGGAGTTTGCCGAGCAGATCACGGAGCGTATTTTTGTGGATCTGATGAATCGGTGTGCACCAGACCGGCTGTCGGTTCATGCACATTTCACGCGCCGGGGTGGGGTCGATATTGCGGCCTACCGCTCGCTGTCGGATACACCACCCAACGACGTGCGTCTCTGGCGCCAGTAGCCGAAAGCCTCAGTCTCCCTGGCGCGGCGCCAGCAACGACCGCAGCCACCGCAGGGTGGTGTTCTGCGTCAGCACATAGCGGTCGATCCGATCGGTGGCCTCCTGCAGGGCAGCGGGGTCAGTAAACAGGGTAGCCCTGGAAACAATTTCCCGGCCCGGATCCAGCGGCTTGACCACGCGCGCGGGATTACCGGCGGCAATAACATTCTCCGGGATGTCCCCGGTGACCACCGCACCCGCGCCTATCACACTGTTCCTGCCAATGGTGACGCCCTTGCAGACGGTTGCGCCATCACCAATCCAGACGTTTTCACAAAGGTGCACCGGGCGGGTGGTGCCAACTGCCCGGGTCCGGTCATAGATATCGTGCCAGTCCGCATCGGTAATGTAAGCCCCCGCTGCCAGCATACAGTTGTCGTCAATCTGGACCAGACTGGCTGAATCAATCCGGACCCCGGGGCAGATCAGGCAGTTGTCGCCGACGGTAATATGTCCCTGGTGTTTCTCAAATGCCCAGGTGGACAGGCCAACCCGCCGGTCTGCGGCGGTGACAATGTGTACGTTTTTGCCAATGCCGATGTGGGCACCATGGACCTTCAGATGCCAGGGTTTCATGATGTGCGCGCCGCTACCCAGGGTTTCGAAATGTGCCGAGACAAAGTGCCGGGTATAGAACCTCTCCCACCACAGGTAAAGGCGTTTGACGAAATAGGGTCGATGGTCGTTGATCATTGGCGCAGTTTACTGCATTTGTATCCCTGCCGGTTTTCCTTGGTGCCCGATTCGCGTATTGTCCGCGATTAATGAAGAGGTGATTCCGGAGCCTGTTGATAACCGAGCAAGAATGGAACCGACGCGACCCGGCCTGACCCTGACATCGCCTGAAGCGCTGTTTGCCTGTCCCTGGCGGGAACTGCGCAGCGAGGTGAGTGTGTGGGAGGATGTGGGTGCCGGCCTGACGGGCTGTGACGGCTTCACGCGCTACTGGTGTCCAGAGGCGCTGTTTGATGTTTACTGGATTGTTGAGGGGGAACTGGCGGGTGATGTGACCGCCTACCTGACCGATGACCTGGTGCTGACCGGTTTTCGGGCCGAGCTTGCGTTTGCAATTGAGCCGGCATTCCTGAAACAACTGGCCAGCCATGTAGGCTGGGTGAAGTCCGTCCGCCAGGTACTGGCGCAACTGCGGGACGAAAAAGATTCGAAGGAGTAGGAAGTTATGGTGAAGTCCAGGAGCGCAAGCCGCATACAGGATCGCCTGATTGATGAACTGATCGGCATTTGCCGGGGTGTCATCGCGGATGGCCGGGTAGATGAGCAGGAGGCAATTTTCCTGGGGCAATGGATCGAGAGCCATCGGGAGATTGCTGACAAGTGGCCCGTAAATGTCCTCTACGCCAGGCTGACTGAGATGTTGCGTGATGGTGTCCTGAGCCGGGATGAACAGGGAGACCTGCTCGACACCCTGAAGGCCCTGACCGGTGATAACGGCATGCTCAGCAACGACGACAAGTCCACCACCCTGCCGCTCGATGTGCCGGCACCCAGGCTTGAGTTTGCCGGGCGCTCCTTCTGCCTGACCGGGCGCTTTGTTTTTGGTGACAACCTGGAATGTGAAGAGGTGATTGTGCAGATGGGGGGTGAGGTTGTGTCTTCACCGACGCGAACCACCGACTACCTGGTCATCGGAGAACTGTGCAGTCCCGACTGGGCCCACACGACTTTTGGTCGAAGCATCGAGAAGGCCATCGAGTTGCGTGCTGATGGCGCGGGTATCGCCATAGTCTCAGAAGAGCACTGGGTGGACGCCCTCTCGGGCTGACGCCTCCCGTCGGCCGTTTGTCGGGCGCTACAGGGAGCGGGTAAAGCTCTTCCAGATGGCCGCATTGGTTGCGGCCACACGTTCCTGCTCCGTGGCAATGGCTTCCGACATGGCCAGCATGCCCGTGGCCAGGTGGTGAATGCGCCGCCCCAGGTGCCGGGTCACGGCTGCCATGGCCGCGGGCGGTGTCCGGCTCGAAACCAGTTCCGCCAGCATCTGCTGGCCATCACTGACGGCCAGGCCAACCTGCTCGGCATAAATTTCACCCACGCGCTGCAGCAGTTCGGATGCGAGGCCAATGTTCTCGGCCAGGTCAACGGCACCGGTAAACTGGGCCCCGATGGTATCGTCAATCAGCTGTTCTGGCAGTTGTCTCTCGGCTTGGCTCATGGTGTTGTTCAGGCTGTAAAAGGGGCAGTTTACCAGATCAGCCTGGTGCCAGCCTGACAAAAACCTGACCTCTGTCATCAATTGACACTTCGGGTAAAGGTGGCAGACGGCAGCTTGCGGTGGCGGGCGCAAGACAGGCGCGGCTTCGTAGGTCAAACCGATAGCCGTGCCAGGGGCAATGGAGTTCTTCAGGGTTTCCTGCGACCACCGACAGCGGTCCCAGCAGGTGTGGGCAGGTGGTTGGTAAGGCCCGAAAGCCGGTGGCGGAGCCCGTCAACCTGTACTCGCGGCCACCGAGTTCAAAGACGAGTGGCAGTGACAAATCCTCTGCAGGACCGAGGCACTGCTCACGCGCATGCGACGGGGCTGCATCCAGACGCTGCTGGCGCGCTATCATCATGGCCTCATCTTCATCCCAGAGCCGGGTATAAAGTCTCAGCATATGTTCACCTAACCGGTCTGCGCGGGCAGGGTCTACATTCGGCATGTGAAACTCGACGCGTATCGCGGTGTAGTCGCCCTGGGGCGCCAGGTAGGTCCAGATTTCAGCGTTCTGCTGCCCACCCGCATAGGTCCGTGACACGTAGCTGGCTTCATCAGCAACAGTCAGTTCGATATGGCTGGTGCCTGCGGGGTCCGAGAAGGTTCGCCAGCCCCAGTCACCGGCCTCGTCCAGCGTGACATGGTCAAAAGACGTTGCATGCAGGTGTGGCAGGTGTTCCCAGTCAAGCACGTTTTCCCAGACGCGATCCAGCTTGGCGCGAATCACCCGCTCGTAGCGGGCAACAACGGTCATGTTGAGGCTATTCGGGTTCTTGATGGTGGCATTCTGCTGTTTCGCGGGCATGTTGCGTCGTCCGGTTCAATGGGTCCGGATGATAGCTGAGATTGACTGTTCTGGCGCGCGGGTGATCGGTGATGGCGACCTTTCATCCTCGTGCGGTGGTCGCTGAAAGGAAAATAAATCAATAAAAACATTGACTTGGGGAATTATAACTGTACACTTATACAGTTATTTGTAGTGGGCCACCCGTCATGCTTGCCGCCAATCCAAAAGGGTCTTTTTATGTCCGCTGCCCGGCCGAATGTGATGCGCTGGAGCAGGAGATCACCCGCATTGCCGGGCACATCAATGCCATCGATTACTACTTTCTCAAACTGCTGGCTGACTTTGATGAACGTGAGGGCTGGTGTGGCGACGGTATCAAATCCTATGCGCACTGGCTGAACTGGAAGTGCGGGCTTGGCGCGGTTGAGGCGCGGGAGAAGGTGCGAATTGCCCGCAGCCTGCGCGACCTGCCACAAATCAGCGAGGCATTTCGCACGGGCGAGATCAGTTACTCCAAGGTACGCGCCATGACCCGGGTGGCGACTCCCGACAACGAGGCATACCTGCTACACATCGCCCGCTATGGTACCGCGGCCCATGTTGAAAAGCTGGTTCGCGGCTATCGCCGCTGTCGTGAGTTGAATGAAGACAAAGAGCTTGCGGATCTACACCGCAGCTTCAGTTTCCACCAGGACGACGATGGCATGTATGTATTCCGGGGCCGCCTGCCTGCCGATGAAGGAGAACTGGTTGCGACCGCATTGCGCCACCTGTGGGATGAGATTTACCGGGAGCGTGAGCAGGCGCTTGCCGAAAGCAGCGCGGAAATCAGCACCGAAAACAGGGCCCTGCAGCCAGAAAATGTTTCCGCGGAAACATTTTTAAAGCCAGCAGGCTTCAGCTGTGCAACGGCCTCCGCACTGGTCCGCATGGCTGAACACTATCTTGCCACGGGAAAAGACGGCTCAACTCACCTCAACGGTGGCGACAGGTGCCAGCTGCTGGTGCATGTAAATCTCAATGCCGCCAACATCAACACGCAAATCGAGGGGGGCGCTGCCCTTCACTTCGAGGATGGAGGGTTTCTGCACCCCAAACTGGTGAGAAAGCTCGCCTGTGATGCCAGCCTCCGCGCTGTGGGTGAAGATGATGCCGGCAATGTCATCAGTATAGGCCGCAAGTCGCGCATCATTCCGCGCGGTATGACCATGGCGCTCAAACAACGCGACCAGGGTTGCCAGTATCCCAACTGTCACCAGACCCGCTGGACTGATGCCCATCACATCAAACACTGGGCTGATGGCGGCGAGACTTCACTCGATAATCTCATCACCCTGTGCCGGTTCCATCACACCAGCCTGCATCGGGGTGACTATCAAATCGAGAAGACTGACACAGGCGCACGATTCGTGAGCAAACATGGCTTTGAAATCAAACGTGTCTTGCCACACACGCCGCAGAATGCCAACGAGGTGGTAAAGGCGATTGAGCTGGAGCACAAGCGGCAGGGCGTCAACATCACGCCCGCCACAGCCGTCACGCGCTGGGATGGCGGTAGCATGGATTATGGCGTTGCGATTCAGCAGCTGTTCCAGAGTGATTCCCGACAACTCGAATAATTTTTGTCTGGATGTTAGCTGTCGGCCAGAAGCGGACCAACCGCCCAGCCGAGGCGATGGAATTTTCGTCGAGATTTTTTACAGTAACCTGCGGTGCTGTCATCTATGTTGCTGATTTTATTGAGCGGCATGATTCTTGCTGCCATAGGATCAACTCTGCGTATAGGTTATCCGTCCAATGAAATTTCCGAATCTAATTTGGATGCTACTGTTGGCAGTCGCACTGCCGGTTGGCGCGTCGCCTGTTTTTTTCATCGAAGCTAACAGCTATCCGACTATCGACGCCAACGGTGACCTGAGTTTCCAGAGTGCCGTCGGCTCGTTCGTCGAAACTGACCTGAACAATTTTAGCCCCGGGCAGGACGTTGACAGTTTTGTGTTGAACGGTGTGACCATTGATATGGGGCTCTCTGATGATGGTATTGTCAAGCTGGAAGATACGGTTGAGACGTTCTGGGGCGGTTACTCCGCTGGTGGAGGTAGCTATGGCACAGTATCCGGGGGAGCATTTCTGAACCGCGGAAGCGGCGTCCACGATTACATGATGTTCGATTTTGACGCGGCGGTTTCCGGTTTCGGCGCATGGATATTTGATGACGGGTCGGAGCAGGGAACGTTCACCTTGACCGTTACAGAGTCCGACGGCACGGTGACAGTATCCAGCATCATGGATGGCAATAATGGCGCGGCCTTCTTTGTCGAAGGTTTCCTGGGCGTGACCAGCGACATCGGAATCACGCGGATCGCCATCCGGACTATTGACCCCCAACTCCGCGGTTATTTTGAACTTGATCACATCCAGCTGGCAACCGGCTCAATCGCCAATGTTCCTGCGCCCGGGACTGTGTTCCTGCTGCTGGGCGGTCTGTTACCTCTCAGATTCTTCTCCTACCTTCGACCCTGAAGTCTCTTCATTCTTCGGAGAGTGACCGCTTCGGGTCGGAAGCTGACCTAATAGGTTACGTCAACCCTGATGGCATGATGATCCGCTCCAAATAGTGCACCTCTCGTAACAACGAGCCTACTAGTGGAATCAAACAGCGGCCCCATCGGCACAGGAGTTCGATAACCCAATAACCAGGTTTCGCATGGTGAGTCCCGGGATCAGCTTCCGCCTAGAAGTGCGTCTGGTCGTACTGATAACAATCTATAGCTGTACAAGATATGTTCAAGTCGACGCCGAGTTTGTTCGAGTCACCTGGTGCGATATTAATGCTCCAAACACTATGTGCCGTGGGCCCCAAGAATACCTCACCCGGATAGCAGGCCACAGGCTTGGATTTTGTCTGAGTTGGCTATTTACTGATCAACATATTGAATTTGTTCGGTAGATTCGTTCGGCAATCAGTTTGACTTGCGCTTTTAGTTGAAGGCACACTCAAGGGACGGCAATTCCGGGCGCCTCCACATGGATCCACTGACCTGTTTGCGTCGAGCTGCAAAGGTGTCGATGACTAGCATCTTCGTCGCCCTCTCTGCTTTATTGCTCTCTCTTCCAGCATTTTCTGATTCCCGACTCCAGAACATCGCCACTCGTGCCCAGGTGAAGACGGGCGACGAGGTGCTGATCGGTGGCCTGGTCATATCGGGAACGGAACCAAAAACGGTGGTGATCCGCGCGAGGGGGCCTGCGCTGACCACAGCCGGTGTCAGTGGGGCTTTGACGAACCCACAGATGGCGCTTTTCTCCGGTGCTGACCTGATCGACAGCAATGACGACTGGCAGACGCATCCAAACGCAAACCTTATCCCTGAAGACCTACGACCGGTTGATCCCACGGAAGCTGTGATTGTTGCAACGCTGCAGCCTGGTCCTTACACGGCTATCGTCAGTGGTGTGGCGGATGAGGTCGGTGTTGGTCTTGTCGAAATTTTCGAGTTAACGGACACAGGTGCTACCCGCCTGAGAAACATCGCGACCCGGGGATTTGTCGGCACCGGTGACAACGTCATGATCGGAGGCCTCGTGATTAATGGCACCGAACCGAAAAAGGTCGTCGTGAGGGCCAAAGGACCAAGCCTGGCGGAAGCAGGGGTGCCTGGCGTGCTGATGGACCCCCAGATGGCATTGTTCTCCGGTGCTACGGTAATCGACAGCAATGACAACTGGCAGGAGCATCCCAATGCCAACTTTATGCCTGAGGACCTGAAGCCGACCAATGCGCAAGAAGCTGTTATCTATACCGAACTGGCGCCAGGTCCCTATACGGCAATTGTCTCGGGTGTGGGTGACACAACCGGGGTTGGGATTGTTGAGGTGTTCGAGGTTGATGAACTGACTGTGCAGAACCAGACGATGGTGGCAGGTGGCACCGTATCCGTCTACCGACTTGCGGATCTTGCTAATCCAGTTGAGCAGACCACAACTTCCTCTACGGGTGCGCTTGATACCTCTGGAAGATTTAGCCTGTCTTTGGATGCGGTGGGTGATGATGAACTGGTTTTGGTCACGGTTGAAGGTGGTCAAGTCCTTGATGTCAACCAGGACGGCGTACTGGACACGCCATCAGATTTCTCTGGCAAGTTGCACGCGCTGATTCGCAAGCGCGAATGGACGCCGTTGAGCAATGTTAACTTGCTGACTGACCTGGCCTGGCGTGCAGTTCGAGAGCAAGTGATAGCGGGTCAAGTGGCCGACCTTGCAGGGCGACTCGATTGGGCAACAGCAAGCTTGTTAGCCGCTGACGATACAGGCGAGTTCCCTGGTAGTGGCGAACTGGCAGACTTTAACTATTTGAAAGTCGATGGCACGGCGCTTGGATTCGACTATGGGCGACTTGCGCAGTTGGACGAGCAAGGTAATTCACTGTTGAGTGCGGTTATCACGGGGGATGAACTGCTCCTGGCTGCACAGTCCGAGGCCTTGTTCGGCGACTCGCTGATTTATCCGGAACCCGTCGCGTTTGTCGCGGTGACCGCCGATGTCACATTGCCAGACAACCGGTTAGGCGTGGTCGAAGCTGACGTGGTCGTGAGTTCCATGGTGTCTGACGAACTCGAAATCATAGATGGCGAAGGATCATCGGTGCTCGTTGCTGAGGATGCCGAAGGGCGTACGCTGCTGTTGGGGGTCGCACTGACCGAATCATCTAACGCCGCGCTCGCGCGAATAGCGCCGAGGAGTCGGTTGGCAGCGGCAACCAACCCACAGCGGGTGGACGTTTCAACGCGATCGACGGCGTTGGCGCTGGTGATGATGTCGATCGGTGCAATACCGGAAGAACAGGAAACTGAGTTCCTTGCGCGCATCGAAGCCAATGCAAATTTTGAATCACTGGTCACCAGTATTGACGGTGCTTTTGAGGCCAATCCTTACTTCCTCGACTCCTTGATGGAAGACGAGGAGTTGGTGGCTGCTATTGTGGCGGTTGGAAGCGAGGTTCTACAGGGCTTTGTTGACGAAATCAACGAGGCGAATTTGGTTGGTGCTGATCAGCGATCCCTGATCATTGGTGGTGAGAGCGGCAGGACATTTGCCTGGGGCACGCCCTGGCGCTCCGATCAACCTTGGACCTGGTACAACGACGGCAGTGTGGTCAATATTCTCAATCCGCCATTCCTGGCAGCATCTGACGACGGGCAATTTGCGATTGGTAATCCGTCTCAAGTGAACTACGTGCTGGAGTACTATGGCGTCGACGGCAATCCTTATCCAGATCCTGATTTACCACCGAAGTGGCATTTGGTTGACAACAATAACTCGCTGATCAACAAAACCTACAACTACGGCGCCAAGCGTACGGACCTGTCAGACTTCTCGCCGGTAGTCGGATACATGCACTTCGGCAAGTTCGGTGGCCAAGCGACGTCCAGCAAGATAGTTGTCAATTTGCTTCACACGCTAAACGTAGTCGGCGGCGTGTTGGACGTCGTCGCAAGCGGTCAAGCGCTCTTCACAGTTTCAAAATCGGTTAAGCGAAATTATCCCAAGCTCGCGAAGATTATTGGGGTTGCTGGGACTGGTTTACCCTCCTGCGCAGCTTCGAGCACAAGTTTCATCCTCGAAGTTGGTTCAAGTGACGACGTTATGGCTGCCTTCGTTGACGGCAGGGTCTGGAATGACCTGGAATGCGCGAAGGCGGTGTCCAGTAAAACGATTGATACTAAGTTCAGAGACGAACTTGAGTTGATGCTCGATAGAATTGCGGGCGAAACTGCGGCGAAGTGGACGAACCCTGCCGGCTGGGCGCTCATTATTGGTAAAGCCGTAAATGGACTGGTGCCGACCGTGACCTCGTTGGTTGGCGGAGAAATTAACGCAGGATACTATGTGACCTGGTCCGGGCATCGGGTGGTTGAGGTTGATCGCGACGATGAATTGCCCGTTGGCCTAACCGAGACAATTGCAAGGTTTACAGCAAGAGAATCCAGTCCGGGTCGCGTCCAGTTCGATGCCAGTGCGTCAGTCGTCGACGCCAGCGTGGTCGCGGTCTATGACTGGGAGTTTGGCGACGGCAGCTCAATAAGCTCCAGCGAGCCGACTGTTGCGCACGACTACCTGGCGTCGGGCGACTTTTCCGCGCGTCTAACCATTAGTGATGATACTGGTCGCGACAACGTTACCGCCTCCCGCCTGGTAACAGTCCGTGGCGGGTCTGCACCGGTGATCGAGTCGCTCGTATGCACGAGTAACGCCAGTGGGACCGTGACACTGAATGCAACGGTGAGTGATGCGGATGACGACGTCGTCGAGGCTGAAGTGTTTGAAGCAGCCTACTCGGGTACGGCGGCGAACGGCATCAGCGCCACCGCTGGCGACGTCACGATGACAATTGCGTATGGCCAAGCTACGGGATATGTTGCGCCTCGTTTGGTCGTCCGTGATGCGAAAGGATTGGAGGACGCGGCCAATTGTCGAGTGGATCTTAGCCGTCAATCAGACTTGAACCTCATCGCTTATTTACCTTTTGATGGAAATGGACTCGACCAAGCCCGAACTAACCAGCAATTAGGGTCTAACGATATCGACGATTCGTGTGTGACCTATGTTCCCGGACAGGTTGGTCAGGGAGCTTTCTTCGACTCGTCTTGTCGAGCAGAAATAGGTGGGAAAGTAATCACCGACGAAGGGCAGGGTTCAGTCTCTTTTTACGCCATTCCCAACGACATTGACACCTCGGTAAATGAAGGCGACAGGGCTTATCTTTTCGCTCACTTCACACCGAACTCATCGGACGGGCTTGCATCCCGCCTCTACATCATCAACCAAAATAGTGGTGATCTGCAGTTCGACGTGGTCAATGTCGCGCCTTTGTCCAGCGGTATTAGACTCAAGAACGGCGAAACCATGCATGTTGGATTAACTTGGAACCTCAACAGCTTCAGCGCTTATGTTAATGGTGTTCGTGTGATAACCGATGAACCGTTAGCAACAAGACTGACAACCGACGTTAGCAACCCTGTTGTCGGGGGATACGTAGATGATCGACCGACAAGATTTGATGGTGTGATTGATGAATTGCGGATTTACGATGTCGAAATCAGCCCGGAGAAGATGTGCGATCTCGCCGGTGATCTTTGTAACTTAAATGCCAGCCCCGGCGATGCTTTCGCGCCCTGCGATGTCTGCCCCGTGATGGTGGAAATTCCCGGCGGCACTTTCCAGATGGGCGATCTGAGCGGCTTGGGCGTTTCTGACGAGAAACCGGTTCACGAAGTGACGGTACCCGCTTTTGCCATGGGTAAGTACGAGGTCACCTTCGATGAATATGACGCTTTTGCCAAAGACACAGATCGAGCACTACCCGAGGATGAGGGCTGGGGGCGCGGGACTCGACCGGTCATCAACGTTAGTTGGAACGATGCGCAGGCTTACGTTGCCTGGCTGAGTGACCGCAGTGGATTATCATTTCGTCTGCCGTCTGAGTCGGAATGGGAGTATGCGGCGAGGGCGGGCACGACAACGGAGTATCATTTTGGTAACGGCATTACCTGTGAGGACGCGAACTTTCGTCCCTCTAATTACTGTGTTGGCACCAGCACCACCGTGGGTTCTTATCCAGCAAATGCCTTTGCCCTGCACGATGTTCTCGGCAACGTCTGGGAGTGGGTGCAGGATTGTTATGGGTCCTATAGCAACGCACCCGTCGATGGATCGGCCCAGGATGGAGGTAGCTGCACTACACGTGTGTTGCGCGGCGGCTCCTGGGACGGTGGCCCGATCTACTCGCGATCGGCCGGTCGGCGGGGCAAGGGCGCACCGTCGAGTCGCTTCGGCAACTTCGGCTTCCGCGTAGTGCAGGACATCTGATAGCGGCAGCGACGGGGTAGCTTTACCCTTCTGCGCCTTCAGGTGCTGGGGCTTCCATGAGGCGCCCTTTTTAAATGAAGTGAGTCAAGTAAATATTGGCGGAGAGAGAGGGATTCGAACCCTCGATACGTTTCCGTATACACACTTTCCAGGCGTGCTCCTTCAGCCACTCGGACACCTCTCCGGATCAGGTTCGTGGATCACGCACCCGCAAAAAATTAGGCCACCTCAGCCGCATCCCGGCACACGAATTTGTCGCTACCGTTGCTCCCTTCCGGGCCTGGCGGGGTTCACAACGCTTCGTTGCGGGAGGACCGAGGTGGTTGGCGCGGAGTATAACGTAAACCGTCGCCCGGATACACGAGGGCAGCCAAAAGCTGTGAGATACTCTTTGCCGGACTGGCGAGAGGGCGGAAAAGTGGATTCGCGGAAAACAACCGATTTTGTGGCGGCGGGTGGCCTGACGTTTGAAGTGGATATGTGTGGCGAAGGTGATCGGCTGGCCCTGTGCCTGCATGGATTCCCTGAGCACAGCATCTCCTGGCGGCACCAGTTGCCGCTGCTGGCGGATCTGGGCTACCGGGCCTGGGCGCCAAACCTGCGCGGTTACGGTCGATCTTCAAGGCCATCGCGGGTTGAGGACTACGACATGGAGTACCTGCTGGCTGACGTGGCGGCGCTGATCGACGCGTCCGGCTGTCGGGAAACGGTGCTGCTGGCCCACGACTGGGGTGCGGTAATTGCCTGGCAGTTTGCGATCCGCCAGGTGCGGCCCCTCACCAGACTGGTGATCTGCAATGTGCCGCATCCCGGGCCCATGCAGCGCGAGCTGAAAGGCTGGGCCCAGCTGAAAAAGTCCTGGTATGTGTTCTTTTTCCAGATACCCTGGCTGCCCGAAAAGATCATGGGGATGAACAATGCCCAGCCGGTGGCGGATGCTATCTATTCCTCCTGCATGCTGAAAGACCGGTTTCCGCCGGCGGTGATGGAAGTTTACCGTCAAAACGCGGCGCAGCCGGGTGCCCTCACGGCCATGATCAATTATTACCGTGCACTGCTGCGCAATCGGGAAACGCGCGCTACGTCTGCCTGGCCCATGATTGAAACGCCCACCCTGATGCTCTGGGGGGAGGAAGATGTGGCGCTTACCAAAGCCTCCACCTTTGGCACCGATGAGTATGTGAAAGACCTGGTGATTCGTTACCTGCCTGGCATTTCACACTGGGTACAGCAGGAGGCCCCTGAAGCCGTGAACCCGATGATCGAGGCGTTCCTGAAGAACGAACCGGTGCCGGAAATGCACTGGGAAATCCGGCTTACCGCGCCGGACCGGTCGGCAGGTGCCGGCTGATGGTGCGCGAGACGGTGCCGTCTGCCATGCGCAGTTCCAGCCAGGTACTGACAAATGCCTGCAGGTAGATGTCCTGGGGCAGCAGGTAGGCTTTCTCCAGGTAGGTCAGGGTCTGGCCCGGCATTGCGGCACACAGGGTGGGTATCTCGGCGGTCTTGAGCTTTACCTCAATGGCATCCGTGATCATGACATCAGCGCGGTGGTTGGCAATTTCATCAAAAATTGTCGTGTTGTCGTCGAACACGCGCACCGCCGCCGCGTTGATGTTCTCCTGCACAAATGCCTGGTTGGTACCACCCGGGTTTACAATCACGCGAACCCCCGGCTGGTTGATCTCTGCCAGTGAGGTGAACTTTGCCCTGTCTTCACAGCGGATGATGGGGGTCTTGCCGCCGCGGTAGTAGGCGGGGGAGAAAAAAGCCACTTTCTGCCGCGCGGTGTTGCGCGAGATACCACTCATGCCAACGTCAAACTTGCCGGCCGCCAGGTCCTGCATCAGGGTGGGCCAGGAGGTCTGGAAGAACTGGATCCGGGCGCCAAGTGCGGCAGCCAGGTCGTGGGCAAGATCAATATCAATCCCCTCAAAGGTGTTGTTATCGGTCGCGCGGGAAAAAGGTGCGTAGTCACCGGTTGTACCTACCCGCAGGATGCCGGTTTCGAGGACCTGGGCCAGGCGGTGATCAAAGCGCTGCACCCGCGTGAGCGCCAGAAAGAGTGCCTGGGCTGTCTGCTCTGACAGTCCCGGCGTAAGAATTGCTGCCCGGTAGGCAGGCAAATCGGCTGTGGAAACCGGCCGGGATTTGCCCAGGGCCCGGGTGATACTGTCGCCCAGCAGAAGGAGTTGTGGCCGGACTTCCGCATCCAGGTCCGGTGCTGAAACCGGTGGGTTGCCGGCGGCATAAATCTCAAACCAGTAGCGCTGGATTTCTTTGGCCGCTTCAATCTGGGTTTGGAAGAATTCCCGGGTTGTTGCGGGAACCAGCCCTGTTTCCAGCGCACTGGTGGCAGCCTGGTCCAGCACAACCTGCTCGCGGGCCAGGTCCTGAATGGGCGTATCTGTTTGCCACTTGTAGGCGGCAACCGCCTGCATCAGGGCCAGGCGTTGATTGATCAGGCGGAACAGTTCGTCAGTGCCATCCGCCCGGCTGGGCGAAACACAGGTCCATGGAACAACAGCAAGACAGATCAGCAGCAGGCGTTTCATGGGCGGATGTTAGCATGGCTGGTGTCCTCCTTCTGACCTGCCAACAAGTGTGGTAGTTTTGCCCTTTTCCCGACACTGGACACATCATGACAGACCCGGTTTTGTACGAGCAGGATGGTCACATCGTGACCCTGACACTCAACAGGCACGAAACGCGCAACGCCATTTCGGAAGACGAAATGGTGGATGCCATCGAAGCTGCCTGCCATCGTATCAACGCGGACCACAGCGTCCGTGTTGCGATCCTGACAGGCGCTGGCAGCGCCTTTTCCTCGGGTGGCAACGTCAAGGACATGAAAGACAAGGCGGGTATGTTTGGTGGTACCGCAACGGAGATCCGGGATGGGTACCGGCGCGGTATCCAGCGTATCCCGCTTGCGGTCAACCGGCTGGAAGTACCCATTATTGCCGCGGTGAATGGTGCGGCCATTGGTGCAGGCTGTGACCTGGCGATGATGTGTGACATGCGCATAGCGTCAGAAAAGGCCATTTTTGCCGAGAGTTTTGTCAAGGTCGGGTTGATTCCCGGTGACGGCGGTGCCTGGTTCCTGCCACGGGTGATTGGGCTTTCACGGGCCAATGAAATGGCGTTTACCGGTGAACCCGTGGATGCGGCGACGGCGCTTGCCTGGGGTATGGTCTCGCGCGTGGTGCCGCCCGAACAACTGATCACCGCGGCCAACGAGCTTGCCCTGCGCATTGCGGTGAACCCGCCAGCCGCACTGCGAATGACCAAGAAGCTGATCAAGGAAGGCCAGCACACGCAGCTCGAGACTATACTGGAAGTGTCGGCCTCGCTGCAGGCGCTGGCACACCAGACCAAAGATCACGTGGAAGCGGTTAACGCCATCCTCGAGAAACGTCCGCCGAATTTCACCGGAGAATGACCGGATCAGCCCTCGAGCAGATCGTATTTTTTCAGGTAGCCGCGTAACTGGTGGTAGGTGACACCCAGTGCGTCAGCGGTTTTCTTCTGGTTGAACTGGCTGGCTGCCAGGGCAGACTTGATCAGGCTGATCTCGTAGTCCTGTACCGACTGTTTGAAGTCAATGGGAAAGTCGCTGGCTGACAGCAGACTGCCGGGTGCTGCGACTGCGGCTTCTTCTGCTGCCCGCCCGGGTGCTGCTTCCGTCGGATCTGCCGTGCGCGTGGCCGGTGGCTGGCCGTTCCTGCCGATCCGGTAGGGTGAGTCGAAGGGGTCCAGGGAAATCAGGTCCACCGGCGCATCAGGGTCCTGGCTGCGGTAGACGCTGCGTTCAACCACGTTTTTCAACTCCCGGATATTGCCCGGCCAGTCATGTGACAGCAGTACGCGACGGGCTGTGGTACTGAAGCCCGGGAAGTAGTCACGCTCAAGATCAATCGCCATGGTTACGGCAAAGTGTTCTGCAAGATTCAGGATATCCTCGGGTCGGGAGCGCAGCGGGGGCAGGGTAATCACGTCAAAAGCGAGCCGGTCCAGCAGGTCCTCGCGAAACTTGCCGCGCCGCGCCAGGGTTGGCAGGTCCTCATTGGTGGCTGCAATCAGCCGCACGTCAACTTTGAGCGTCTTGCTGCCGCCCACCCGTTCAAACTCGCCATATTCTATGACCCGCAGGATCTTTTCCTGCACCAGCGGCGAGGTGGTGGCCAGTTCATCCAGGAACAGGGTGCCCCGGTCAGCCCGCTCAAAACGTCCCTGGTGGAGCTTCTGGGCGCCGGTAAATGCGCCGGCTTCATGGCCAAACAGTTCAGTCTCAAGGAGTGTCTCGCTGATGGCTGCGCAGTTCATCTTGATGAATTCCTGGTCCCAGCGTTTTGACAGGTAGTGTAGTCGGGCAGCAATCAGTTCCTTGCCGGTACCGCGCTCGCCGACAACCAGCACCGGTTTGTTGAGCGGGGCCACCTGGGAGACCAGTTCAAGGACCTCCAGAAAGGCAGGAGATTCGCCCAGCAGGCGGTCGGCATGTTCTCTGGGTGTCATGGGTAGCGTCCGGTGTCGGAAAAATAGCCAACTATTGGCTGGAATCACTATTTGTTAACGGGTCAGGATAATACAGGATATCTTGCTGGTTTAGAAAACCTTTTTAAAACAGTGAGATATGGTGACTGTACAGATTGGCACGAATCCTGAATTCAATAAGGCAAGCGACAACACAGACCGATTTGTTTTTTCATTTAGCGAGGTAGTGAAGATGGGCATTTTTTCCCGATTCAGCGACATCATCAACTCCAACATCAATGCCATTCTGGACAAGGCGGAAGATCCGGAGAAAATGGTTCGGCTGATTATCCAGGAGATGGAAGAGACCCTGGTTGAGGTTCGAACCCAGTCTGCCAAGCTGATTGCAGACAAGAAAGAGCTGGCTCGCAAGTCCGAGCGCATGGTCAGGGAGGCAGCCGAGTGGGAACGCAAGGCAGAAATTGCCCTCTCCAAGAACAGGGAAGACCTAGCGCGTGCTGCGCTGAAAGAAAAGTCGGATGTTGAGGCCGGAGTGCTCAGCATCAACGAGGACCTGGACCAGATTGAACACAACCTCGGCAAGCTGTCGGCTGACATTGGCCTACTGCAGCAGAAGCTGACTGACGCCAAGGCGCGCCAGAAGGCGCTGATTGTGCGCGGTAAGACGGCACAGTCCCGCATGGGTGTGAAGCGGCAGCTGCACAGCGTTAATATTGACGAAGCCATGAGCCGCTTCGAGCGCTATGAGCGCCGGATCGACGACATGGAAGGTGAGGTAGAGGCTTATGACCTGGGCCAGAAGAACCTCGCTGACGAAATTGCTGACCTCGAAGCCGACGAGCGCGTTGATGCGGAGCTGGCCAAACTGAAAGCCAGGCTCAGCCCGGCTGCCAGCGAGGCGACGCCCGGCGATGCGACGCCCGGCGATGCGACGCCCGGCGAACCCAGGTCCGGCAACTGAAGTCGAAACACACATTGGAATCGAGCAGACCGAAGAACTGAGGTGTAGTGATGGATGGCATAGTCGTGGCTTTTTTTGTTCCGATTGTTGTGTTCCTCGTCATCGTTGCCCCGATCTGGATCGTGTTTCATTACAAGACCAAAGCCAATGCGGTTAACGGTCTGACAACACGGGAACGGGCAGAGCTTAACGAGATGATAGATGTTGCCAACAAGATGGCGGCCCGGATAGAAACACTCGAGGCCATACTCGACGTGGAGAGTCCGGACTGGCGCGAGAAACAGAGCAAAGCGGGTTAACCCGAGCAGGCGAGTGAACAAGAGGATAGATTTGTGAGCAGATCTGACCAGGATGACATGGAGCGTGCCGCCAGGCGGGCACGACGGCTGGCCGAGCGGGCTGAGCAGCGCGCCCGACGGAAGGCTGAACAGGCAAGGCGGGCAGCAGACCGTGCGGAACTGCTGGCCCAGCGGGCGAAGCAAAGACCAGCGCGCGACAGTCGCGATACCAGCTTCGAAGAGCGTGTTGATCGCATGGCCGAGAAATGGGAGAAAAAGGCCGAGGCCTGGATTGAAGAGCAAAGCAGGAAGATTTTTGCCGAGGATGGCAGTAACGACCGGGCTGAAGCAGCCATGGACTACGGTGATGACGACGGGGTCCGGAGTGCTGAGCAGGAAGCTCGCCAGGCGCGGGCCGAGGCAGACCGGGCACGTCGGCGAGCGGAGGAAGCGGAACTGCGTGCCAGCACCAGGAGTCGTGCGGCAAGCCGCCGCGAGCGGCGCCGCGCCCGTCGCAGTCGTCGGATTCGAACCATCAGCAGCCGCTTTAATAGCGGGCGCGGCCTCTACCGTGACAAGGACCGTGGCAAGGTCTGTGGCGTCTGTGCCGGACTGGCTGATTACCTGGATGTGGATACCTGGCAGGTTCGGCTGGTAGCGGTATTGGGCCTGGTGTTTGTCCCCTCGGTAACCGTGCCGGTTTACTTTATTACCTACTGGATGATGGACGACAAACCCTACTATCGGCGCATGACCGATGGGACTGCTTCGTCCGGCCGGGATGAGGACATGTTTGATCTGCAGGATGATGAGAACGAGGAGGATATGACCGGGTCCCGCAACAGTGATAAACCGCAGTCGCAACAGGCGCACGACAGGTCCCTCGAAATGACCAATGCCGAGGCATTCCAGGCGGCGAAACAGAAGTTTGGTGATCTGGAGCAGCGACTTCGGAGCATGGAATCACATGTCACCTCGGCCCGGTTTGAACTGCAGCGGGAACTCCGCAAGATCTCGGGTGACGAGTCATGAGCGCAGAATCGCGCCACGTGGATAAGTTTGACCGGGTCCGTTTCCGTGGTCCGGGCATCCTCAAGATTGTGCAGGGAGAAAGTGAGTCCCTGCAGGTGCAGGCACCGGCCTACCTGCTGCCGGACATTGAGTCACAAGTAGAAGCGGGTGAGTTGCGACTGGGCGTGCGCGCGCGCAAGATCATTTCGCTGCGGGTCCATCGCGAGGTCATTTCCTACACCCTGACCGTACGCGAACTCAACGCGCTGAAGTCATCCGGCCTGGGGCGTGTGCTGATCCCCGACATCGACAACGACCGTTTTCGTCTTGAACTGTCCGGTATGGGTCATGTGATCCTGGAACAGTTGACGGCGGATCGACTGGACGTGCTGATCAGCGGGGCCGGCACCATTCATGTCAAGGGTGATGTCGAGGCGCAGGCCATCCGGATCAGCGGCGCCGGGCACTACAAGGCGCAGGAACTGGTCAGTGACTTTGCAAGTGTTGAGATATCCGGTGCGGGCGCGGCAGATATCACCGTGAGTGAAGACCTGGACGTTGCTATCAGCGGCGCAGGCCATGTTACCTATGCGGGCTATCCGGAGCTGGTGAAGCGGATATCCGGTGCCGGGTCGGTCAGCCGGCGCCGCCGGACAGGCCGGGTCCCTGTCAATGGAGAAGACCATGGATAAACTGTTTGTAGGTTTTGCCGTAGCGCTGGTGCTCTGGGGCATCGGTGACGCCATTGTACGTATCATCAAAGCCAGCAAAGGTAGCGGTGCAGGCCCCCTGGCGCAGAAGGTCACGGATCTTGAGACTGACCTGGCGGCCGTTGAGCAGGACCTGGAAGATGCGCGGGAGAGGATTGTGGTGCTGGAGAAAATTGTGACCGACGGCAGTCACGACCTCAAACGCAAGTTTGATGATCTTGGCTGACCTGGTCCGCGCAACGTTTGTTCAATCGATAAAATCCGGGCTGATGTCATCAGGCAAATCCAGATCACTGCCGCTGGTGAACGTGAAGGTGTAATAACCACCCGCAAAACCTTCCGGTGGCTGTTCGTGGTACCGGGAACCGGTGTAGCGGCTGATCACCTTGCGCCAGAACGGCTGGGCATTTTTGTTGCTGCGAAGCACCCGCAGGGTCCAGGGGCCAGGGAAAAGGTCCCACAGATGGTGGGCGGCAGCCTGGCCAAGCCCGCTGCGACGCACATCGGTAATGACAAAAAACTCGGCGAGATCCATGACCTGGCGCCCGGTACTCGGATCCATGTTATGGCGAAGCAGGGCAAAACCCACCAGCCTCCCGTCAAGCCAGAACAGGAAGGGATAGCGATTCGGGTCCTCCCAGTAGTGTGCAAGATAGGGGTAGACGTACTGCCCTGACTCATCCTGGTCAACAGACTCAAAGGTCGCGAATTCACGCAGGTAGTCCTGTAGCAGGTCAGCGAGTTGTGGCGCCTGGGCCTTTTTGGCGGAACGAACCAGAACATTCATGGCTAAACCTCAGCGGTTGGCATCAAGCAGATTGAATACCCTGTCCGGGTAGTTGGTGAAAATGCCATCCACGGACAGAGCCAGCATCTGCTGGATGTCCTCCACTTCGTTCACCGTGTAGACCAGCACCTTCAATCCTCGCTGGTGCGCACTTTCCACCAGCGTCCTGGTCACCATGGACAATTCAGGGTTTATTGACCAGGCGGAAAGCGCTTCAGCGACCTGGAATTTGTCCCTGCTGCTGCGGCGACCGAAGAGGGCCCCGCGTCGGTAGGCGGGGTCAGCCAGCATCAGTTCACTGTGGGAAAACGAGGACAGCAGGAATTCGGCGCTGTCCCAGCCGCGACTGCAGTAGTCGTTCAGCAGGCGGCTGACCGGGCCCGCCGTATCCGGCCCCTTCAGTTCTATGTTGATGCCGGCGCGATGATTGACCAGGTCGATGACCTCGCGCAGCAGGGGCACTTTCTCGCCATCACCGGCGTCCAGCGAGCGAATGTAATCGATGCTGCTGGTCTGGACGCGACCCCGGCCGTTGGTCGTTCGATCCAGCTTGTCATCGTGAATGACCAGCAGTTCATCTTCAACCGAATAGACGTCGAGCTCAATCCACGGACATCCCATTTGCAGCGCCAGCTCAAAAGAGGCCAGGGTGTTTTCGGGGCGGTAGCCCATGGCGCCGCGATGGCCGATACAAATCATTTCAGTTTATCTCTCGCCAGGTCAGGAAACCGCACACTGTAAGACCGACAGTGATCTATTGTCCAATTCTTCGTACAATGCGCGGTTCAATATCCGAAACTTAACGGCTTGCAGATGAGCTACCAGGTCCTGGCGCGAAAGTACCGGCCCGCCAATTTCCAGGAAATGGAAGGGCAGGAGCACGTGCTGCGGGCACTGGTTAATGCACTGGAGCAGAACCGCCTGCATCATGCCTACCTGTTTACCGGCACCCGCGGTGTCGGCAAGACTACCATTGCCCGCATCCTGGCACGGTGCCTGAACTGCGAGACCGGCGTAACCGCAACCCCCTGTGGGCAATGCAGTTCCTGCCAGGAGATTGCCCAGGGGCGCAGCGTTGACCTGATTGAAGTGGATGCCGCCTCACGCACGCGGGTTGAGGATACCCGGGAACTGCTTGATAACGTGCAGTACATGCCAACCCGCTCCCGGTTCAAGGTGTACCTGATTGACGAGGTGCACATGTTGTCCAATCACAGCTTTAATGCGCTGTTGAAAACCCTTGAAGAGCCCCCCGAGCATGTCAAGTTCCTGCTGGCAACCACAGACCCCAAGAAACTGCCGGTTACCGTGCTGTCCCGCTGCCTGCAGTTCAATCTCAAGAACCTGTCGCCGGAACGGGTGGTGCACTACCTGAAGCAGATACTCGCCAGGGAACAGATCGAATACGATGAGGCAGCACTCTGGCAGCTTGGGCGGGCGGCAGATGGCAGTATGCGCGACGCGCTCAGCCTGACAGACCAGGCCATCTCGTTTGGTGAGAACCGGCTGGGTGAAGCGGATGTACGCCTGATGCTGGGGTCTATTGATCATCGCGAAGTATACGAGTTGCTGGATGCACTGATTGCCAAAGACGCTGCACGCCTGCTGGCGCGCATTGCCGAGCTGGCCGAGTTTGGACCTGACTACGAGATGTTGCTGGCAGAAATGTTGCGGGTGCTGCACCGGGTTGCGGTGGCGCAGGCCGTACCGGGCGGGGTTGACAACAGCCAGGGTGACAAGGAGCTCGTGGAGGCCGTGGCGGGGTCGCTCGGGCGTGATGATGTACAGCTCTACTACCAGATTGGCCTGATTGGTCAACGTGACCTGCCGCTGGCACCTGATCCCCGGGATGGTTTCGAAATGATCATGTTGCGCATGCTGGCTTTTGCCCCGGCGGAAATGATGGCATCCCCGGGTGGTGGTCAGACTGACCCTGGTGGTAGCGGTGGCGGTTCCGGTCCCAATCCGCCTGTGCCGGGTGGTGACAGCCCCGTCAAGGATATTCTCTCGCGGATATCCAGTGGCCGCAAAACCGATACCCCGGTGGCCAGCCAACCCACCGTCACCCCAGCGCCAGAGGAAAGGTCAGCCGGGCACAAGGCCCTGCTGGAAACCCGGCAGGCGGGGCCCACCATCAGGTCAGCTGATACCGATCCGATACCCGTCGAAAGTCGCCCGCGCGACCTGCCGGACGACAACCATGAACCAGAAGAGTGTGAATCAGACGAGCCGGTCCAGGTATCACCTGAACACTGGACCCAGGTCTTCCATCACCTGGGTCTGACCGGCGTGACGCGCACGCTTGCCGCCAACTGTATCCTGGTTGAGGTCACGCCTGAGTCGATTGCGCTGCGGCTGGAACAGCATCATGCAAGCCTCTGGAATGAAACCCACGAGAAACGCATTGCGGCTGCCCTTACCCGTTACCTTGGCCGGAAAACGGGCGTGCGTATCGAGACAGGCCCGGTTGACCGGGAAACCCCGGCCCAGGCCAGCGACCGCGAGGCGGAAGAAAAGCGGGTGCAGGCGGTTTCCGCGATCCAGAACGACAGCAATGTGCAGCAGCTTATCCAGACGTTTGATGGCAAGCTCAACGTCGAGAGTATTGTGCCGCGTACACAGGCAGGAGAGTGACATGACAATGAAAGGTGGTCTGGGCGACCTGATGAAACAGGCGCAGGAAATGCAGGAGCGCATGAAGCGCATGCAGGACGAGATTGCCGCTGCGGAAGTGACCGGGCAATCGGGAGCAGGGCTGGTGAGTATCACCATGAACGGCCGGCATGACGTGAAGCGGGTCCA
This sequence comes from Pseudomonadota bacterium, assembly GCA_047947185.1. Lineage (GTDB taxonomy): Bacteria > Pseudomonadota > Gammaproteobacteria > Pseudomonadales > Azotimanducaceae > JANQJA01. The sequence continues at coordinate 1,276,746 of CP170502.1, read as the reverse complement.
GATTGACGACAGCCTCATGCAGGAGGACAAGGAAATCCTGGAGGACCTGGTAGCGGCCGCCGTGAACGATGCGGTGCGGCGCCTGGAGGAGCAGAATCGTGACAAAATGTCCGAATTGACTGCCGGGATTCCACTGCCGCCCGGCTTCAAGTTTCCCTTTTCCTGACTGGCCATTGAATAACTCGCTGCTTGATCAACTTGTTGAAGCCCTGTGCTGTCTGCCTGGCGTTGGCCCCAAGACGGCGCAGCGGATGGTGCTGCACCTGCTGCTGCGCAACCGTGACGGTGGCCGGCATCTGGGCGAGACGCTTGCGGCGGCGATGGACGGCATCACCCACTGTGAACAGTGTCGCAACCTGACCGAGCAGAAGCTCTGTGCCATATGTGCGAACCCGGCGCGCGACGCGTCACTGGTCTGTATTGTTGAATCACCTGCTGATGTGCTGGCCATTGAGCAGACAGGGCACTACCGGGGGCACTACTTTGTGCTGATGGGTAACCTGTCACCGATTGATGGTATTGGTCCTGCGGAAATTGGCATTGACCGGTTGCTGCAGCGCCTGGCTGATGGCATAGACGAGGTGATTATGGCGCTGGGGACCAGTGTTGAAGGTGAAGCAACAACGCATTACATTTCCACGGCGGTGAAGGCGCAGGGCATTCGGGTTACCCGCATAGCCCAGGGAATTCCGCTGGGCGGCGAGCTTGAGTTTATCGATGGTGGTACCCTGTCCCACGCACTCAACGGTCGCCAGCAGTTATGACAATTTCTTTTCAGTACATTGATACCACACCAGACCTGGAAATGGTGGTGGCGCGCTGTCGTCGTGTGGCCGCGGTGTCGATTGATACCGAGTTTGCCCGGTCGCACACCTATTACCCTGAAGTTGGCCTGATCCAGATTTACGATGGCGAAACCTGTTTCCTGATTGATCCTTTGGTCATTGACGAACTCTCCAGCCTGGCGGACCTGCTGGAAGACAAGCGTGTGCTCAAGATTTTCCATGCCTGCTCGGAGGACATGGAGGTGTTCCAGTACGCCATTGGCACGCTGCCCCTGCCCGTGTTCGACACGCAGATTGCCGCGGCAATCCTGGGGGACGGTTTTTCAATGAGCTACCAGAAACTGGTGGAGAAATATCTGTCGTTGAACGTACCCAAGGAAGAAACACGTTCTGACTGGCTCCAGCGCCCGCTCAGTGATGCCCAGCTTGACTATGCCGCGCTGGATGTCATTTACCTGTTGCAGGTTTATGAGCGCCAGCAGGCGGCCCTGGTGGCGTCAGGCAGGCTCGCCTGGGTCGAGGAGGAGTGTGCCCTGCTTGGTATTGATGTAGCGACCAGTATTGACCCTGGGAATGTTTACCTGCGGGTGCGGGCGGCCGCACGGATGTCGCCACCCGAGCTGAATCGCCTGCAGGCTCTGTGTGCCTGGCGGGAGCTTTGTGCCCGCCGCCTGAACCTGCCGCGCAATCGCGTGGTGGAAGAAAAGGCGCTGGTTGCGCTGGTGCGAACGCGTGATCCTGATCGGGAGACGCTGGCGTCAGCAGGGCTGACCCCACGCCAGATCAGGAAATACGGCGACGACATCATGGAGGTACTGCAGTCCGCAAGCCTGGCAGACGCGGGTTCGTTTCCACCCTCGCTGGACGAGGAGCCTGTCAGCAATGACCGGATCAAACGGCTGAAGCAACTGGTTGACCAGCAGGCGGAGGCCCTGAGCATTGCCCCGGAGATGCTGGTTCGGCGCCGGCAACTCGAAGAATTGCTCAGGTCCAATAATGGTGGCTCCGGCTTTGAACTGCCGGCAGCCCTGCAGGGCTGGCGTCGAGAGGTGATCGGCGACAGGCTGCTGCGCGCGGTCGAGCAGGATTAGCTGGTGCAGATTTCCTGTGAGGTTTATCGCAGCGCACGGCATGAGAACATGTATCTTTATGTCCGTGTCGAAGATGGCATGTCGCGTGTACCGGACGAACTGCTCCGGCACTTTGGTGATGCGGTGCCGGCACTCACCTTTGAATTGACGGCGGAGCGCAGGCTGGCGCGGGAAGATGCCAGGATCGTAATGCAGAATCTGCTGGAACAGGGTTATCACCTGCAACTGCCGCCGCTTTCTCACTGGCACCCAGACAATGCCTGAGCAACCCTGGTGGGAAAAGAAACCGCTTGGTGCCATGAACCCGCAGGAGTGGGAGTCACTCTGCGATGGCTGCGCCAGGTGTTGCCTGCACAAGCTGGAAGATGCCGATACGGGTGAAGTCCATTACACCGATGTTGTCTGTCGCTACCTGGACAAGGCCTGTCGTTGTACCGAGTACCCCCGCCGCAACAAACTGGTGCCCGATTGTGTGGTCCTGAACCCTGACCTGGTGTCTTCTTTCCACTGGCTGCCCGATACCTGCGCCTATCGCCTGCTGGCCGAGGGTAAACCCCTGTTTGACTGGCACCCCCTGGTCTCGGGGAACCCCGGGAGTGTCAGGGACGCAGGCATCGCCGTGACTCGCTGGCCGATCATCAGTGATGCCCACGTCCACCCCGATGATTTTGAAGATCGTATCATTCGCTGGGTTGAGCAGTAGTCGTTTGGCAGATTGCGGTCGCCCATCTGCAACCCGCTTCTGCTAAAATGCGGCATGCCCCCGATTAACGACTATGTAATTGCCTGGAGCGTCTATGCCCTTGCTGGTGTCGGCTGTTGCCTGGTGTGGTGGAAGCTGACCTCGTTGGTCAGCAATCCGGGGTGGCGTGACATCCTCCGTGGTGTGGCGGTAGTGATCATCTTTACGCCCTGGTATGCCGGCGAAACGCCCGAATTCTATGCCCCGGCGATAGTGGTGCTGCTCATGGACTTGTTGCTGGAGGGTACCGCCGCCGGGATGAAAGGCGGGGTTGTATTGCTGTTTGCAACTTTCCTCATGTTGGTTGTCCTCACGGTGCGCCAGTGGCGTCGACGGTGATTCGGTAAGCGCCACCTTGATAAGTCAGGGGCCGAACGTTATATTCCTTCAGCTTTATTCCCACGGTTTACACGAACTATGAAATTTTCAAGCACTGCGACATATATTGCGACTGAAGAATTGCAGATGGCAGTAAATGCCGCTGTTACACTGGAGCGACCGCTCCTGATCAAGGGTGAGCCGGGGACCGGCAAAACGATGCTGGCCGAAGAGATTGCCAATTCGCTTGGCATGGACCTGATTGCCTGGCATATCAAGAGCACCACCAAAGCCCAACAGGGGCTTTACGAGTATGATGCGGTATCCCGACTGCGTGATTCCCAACTCGGCGACGACCGTGTCCATGACATCAACAATTACATCGAGAAAGGCAAACTGTGGGAGGCTTTTGACGCGGACAAGAAGGTTGTCCTGCTGATCGACGAAATCGACAAGGCTGACATCGAGTTTCCAAACGACCTGCTGCTGGAACTGGACAAGATGCAGTTTCATGTCTACGAAACAGGTGAAACCGTGGTTGCGCGGCACCGGCCGGTGGTTGTCATTACCAGTAACAATGAAAAAGAACTGCCGGACGCATTTCTGCGCCGCTGCTTTTTCCACTACATCCAGTTCCCTGACCGGGACACCATGCAGGAAATTGTTGACGTACACTACCCGAAGATCAAGCAGGATCTCGTCAAGGAAGCGATGGAAATTTTCTTTGACGTGCGCAAGGTACCCGGACTCAAGAAAAAGCCGTCAACTTCCGAGTTGATCGACTGGCTCAAGCTGCTGATGGCGGACGATATTCCTGACGAAATCCTGCGTAACCGGGACACGTCCAAGGCGATTCCGCCGCTATATGGTGCGCTGGTCAAGAACGAGCAGGATGTCCAGTTGCTTGAGCGCCTGGCATTCATGAATCGACGCCAGAACAGCGGGGGAGGCGGTCCCCAGCGAGGATAGGCCCTTATGCTGATCAACTTCTTTTTTGCGCTGAAAAAGGACAGGATTCCTGTCTCCATCACCGAGCTCCTGCATCTGCTGGACGTGCTGAAAGCGCGTCTGGTCTATGCGGATATTGATGACTTTTACTACCTGTCGCGCATGGCGCTGGTCAAGGACGAACGTCATTACGACAAGTTCGACCGGGCTTTTGCTGCCTATTTCAAAGGGCTTGAGGACATGGCCAGCCTGCTGGCGTCACTCATCCCGGACGAATACCTGCGCCGCGAGTTCGAGAAGTCGCTGACCCCCGAAGAACTTGAGAAAATCAAGTCGTTGGGCGGGCTTGAGGCCCTGATCGAGGAGTTCAAGCGGCAGGTGGAAGAAGCCGCCAGGGGTGAAGGCAAAGAGAAGGACAAGGAAGGCAAAGGCCGCGACGGCAAGGGCAACGAGGGTAAAGAACGTAACGGCAAAAAGCGGCGTGGCAAGCGCGAGTGGGAAAAGCGTGACTACAAGGCTTATGACGATAATGTTGAGCTGGGGACGCGGGGTATCAAGATTGCGCTGCGTCGCCTGCGCAAACTGGCGCGGCAAGGTGCCGAAGACGAGTTTGATATCGACAACACCATCAGCAAGACGGCAAAAAATGGTGGCCTGCTGGATATCATCATGCGTCCCGAGCGCCGCAATACTGTTAAGGTGCTGTTGTTCCTTGACAGCGGCGGTTCCATGGATGCCCATGTCAAGCAGTGTGAGGAACTCTTCTCGGCCGCAAGGTCCGAGTTCAAGCATCTCGAAACCTACTACTTCCACAACTTCATCTACGATGGCGTCTGGAAGGAACATAACCGTCGCATGAGTGAACGCATCAATACCTTTGACCTGCTTCACAAGTACACCCATGACTATAAGGTGATTTTTGTCGGTGATGCCACCATGGCACCCTACGAGATTACCCATGCCGGCGGGAGTGTGGAACACTGGAACGAGGAACCGGGTGCGCTCTGGATACAGCGTCTGATGGATACCTTCAACAAGGTCATCTGGATTAACCCGACGCCGCAGGATACCTGGGAGTATTCGAACTCCGTGGCCCTGACCAAGCGCCTGGTTGATGACCATATGTTCCCGATGACCATCCGCGGCATTGAAGAAGGGATGAATTTCCTCTCCAAATAGGTTCTTCGTGGGAAACCTTCCATACCAGGAACTGGCATCAGCGATTGATCGCTGCCTGATCAGGGATCGCTTTGCTTTTCGTCGCGCCCTCCAATCCAGGCAGAAGCGAGGTAATCTCGTGGCCCGGGTTGAGCGCTCCATTGCACTGGCAGAGCAGCGTCGCAACAGCGCCCCGAATGTCACCTTCCCCGAAGCACTGCCTGTGAGTCAGCGCCTGGACGATATCCGCTCGGCTATTCTGCAGCATCAGGTTGTAATCATTTCCGGCGAAACCGGCTCCGGAAAGACCACCCAGCTTCCCAAGCTGTGCCTCGACATGGGGCGGGGCGTCTTTGGCACCATCGGTCACACGCAGCCACGACGGGTGGCTGCACGCACCGTCTCGCATCGCATCGCCGAGGAACTCGGCGTCACCCATGGCGAGGAAATTGGCTACCAGGTCCGGTTCACGGACAACACCTCACCCAATACCCTGGTGAAAGTCATGACCGACGGTATCCTGCTGGCCGAGACCCAGGCCGACCGGTTTCTGGAGGCTTACGACACCCTGATTATTGATGAGGCCCACGAACGCAGTCTCAATATCGACTTTCTGCTGGGTTACCTGAAACGCATCCTGCCCCGGCGACCGGACCTGAAAGTTATCGTGACCTCAGCGACCATTGACGTGGCCCGGTTCTCTGCCCACTTTGGCAAGGCGCCCATTATTGAAGTCTCGGGCAGAACCTATCCGGTTGAAGTGCACTATCGGCCCCCCGCCCCGGCCGGGGACGCGGACGAGCAGATCGTCACCGCTATTCTCGAGACCCTGCGGGAGATTGTGCAGTTGGAGAAAGAGCGCAGGTCCCCCGGTGATGTGCTGGTGTTTCTGCCGGGAGAACGCGAAATCAGGGATCTTGCCCATGAGATCCGCAGATCGGACATTCCGGGATTTGAGGTCTTGCCACTCTATTCACGACTGGGGGTTGCGGAACAGAACCGGGTGTTCCAGAAGCATACCGGGCGCCGTGTGATCCTGGCCACCAACGTGGCGGAAACCTCCCTGACGGTGTCGGGCATCCGCTACGTGATTGACCCGGGTCTGGCCCGCATCTCGCGCTACTCCATCCGTTCCAAGGTGCAGCAGTTGCCCATTGAACCCATTTCCCAGGCCAGTGCCGAACAGCGCAAGGGACGTTGTGGCCGGGTATCTGATGGCGTCTGTTTCCGGCTTTATTCTGAAGCTGACTTCCTGGCGCGACCCGCGTTTACTGCACCGGAAATCCTGCGCACCAATCTCGCCGCGGTAATCCTGCAGATGCTGTCGTTGCGCCTGGGTGATATCAGCAAATTCCCATTTGTGGAGCGACCTGACCAGCGCCAGATCAACGACGGCTTTCACCTGCTGAAAGAACTGCAGGCAGTGGATGAACGCCGGGAAATCACCCGCCTCGGCAAAGAGATGGCGCGCCTGCCCCTTGACCTGCGGCTTGCCCGCATGCTGCTGGAAGCGGGCAAGAACGGTTGTCTGGCTGAGGTGCTGACAATTGTGGCGGCCATGTCATTGCAGGACCCACGGGATCGCCCCGCAGAGCACCAGCAGGCTGCTGACGAAAAACACCGGCGACACTGGCACGAGCAATCTGATTTTATGTCGCTGGTGAATCTGTGGCACTTTTTTGAGGCTGAGCGGCAACAGCTGTCCCAGGCCAAACTGCGGGCTTTCTGCCGCGAGAATTTCCTGTCTTATCCGCGCATGCGCGAGTGGCGGGAAAACCATCGCCAGCTGCACCTGCTGTGCAAGGAGATGAACCTGCGGCTGAATCATGCACCGGCTGACTACGCGAGCATTCACCGTTCGCTGCTGGCCGGTTTGCTTGGCAACATTGGCGAGAAAACAGACGACAATGAATACCTGGGTGCGCGCAACCGGCGTCACTTCATTTTCCCCGGTTCGTCACAGTTCCGCCGCAAGCCGCGCTGGATCATGTCAGCGGAACTGGTGGAAACCACGCGGCTTTTCGGCCGAACCGTGGCGGAAATTGACAACACCTGGATCGAACCGCTCGCGCGCCACCTGGTCAAGCGCAACTACCATGAACCCTGGTTTGACCCCGGCCGTGGCCAGGTGCTGGCACGTGAAGAAGTCATGTTGTATGGCCTGTCAGTCATCCGCAACAGGGTGGTTGACTTTGGCTCGGTCAACCCGGTGCGGGCGCGCCAGTTGTTTATCCAGCACGGCCTGGTGGAGCGGGAACTCGATTCGCAGGCACCGTTCTTTAAGCACAACACCCGGCTGGTTGAGGAGATTCAGGCCCTTGAGTCCCGCGCGCGTAAACGTGATCTGCTGGTCGACGGGTATACGCTGTTCCGGTTCTATGACGAGCGTCTGCCGGAGCATGTCTGCAGCGAAATTGACCTGGACCTCTGGCGCAAACAGGTTGAGCCCGGCAACCCGAAACTCCTGTTCCTGGAAAGAGGGGACCTGCTGAAACAGGAGGTCGGCATCTCTGAGGCTGCCTATCCGGCATCAGTGGATATTGCCAATACCCGGCTGGCGCTGGACTATCACTTTGACCCGCAACATGCGGACGATGGTGTCAGCGTGGTTGTGCCGGTAGCCCTGCTACGTCAGGTTGCCGAGGAAAGGCTCGACTGGCTGATTCCCGGGTTGCTGCGCGAAAAGTGTCTTGCCCTGATCAGGTCACTGCCGAAATCCCTTCGCAAGAATTTTGTGCCGGCACCGGAGTTCGCCGACCGGGCCGCCGCGGGCCTCGAATATGACGGGCGATCACTGCAGGTGGTACTGGCAGAGAAGCTCTTTCGCCTGGCGGGCGTCAGGGTATCGGCAGATGCTTTTGATCCGGCCGGGCTGGAGCGGCACCTCAGGATGAATATCCGGGTGGTGGATGAAAAGGGCCAGGTGTTGGCGAGTGGTCGCGACCTTGCCAGCCTGCAGGCCCGGTTTGCCGGTGAGGTAGAACGGGAATTTCAGCGGGGTGTGGCCCATGAACTGGCCCGGACCGGGCTCACCGACTGGAGTTTTGGTGACCTGCCGGATCATGTTGAGTTCAACCAGGCAGGTATCGCTATACGTGGCTACCCGGCGCTGGTTGACCACACGGATACCGTGGCCATCGAGATTCTTGACAATCCTTTTGACAGGGACGAGCGAAGCCGCCAGGGTCTGCTCCGACTGTTTATGCTGCAGTTGCAAGAACAGCGAAAGTACCTGGTAAAACACTTCCCCGGCTTCCGGGATTTTGTGGTGTTCCACGCAACGCGGGGTAGCGCGGATGACCTGTTGACTGATCTGGTAGAGGCTGTTTTTCGTTTTACCTTTGTGGAAGGCCAACCGCTGATCAGTTCGAGACAGGAATTCGACGCTCGCCTTTCAAAAAAGGTACAGCTGATTGAACATGCCAACCTGGTGGGTGAACTCATGGGGCGAATACTGAAGAGTGCCAACCTGATCAACCGCCGGCTTGACGAAGTCCAGACAGACCTGAACAAACCTGGCTGCGCTGATATCAGGGGCCAGCTTGACCGGCTGCTGGGCGACAGGTTCCTGCGCATTACACCGGTGACCTGGCTGAAGGAGTTTCCGCGCTACCTGGCCGCCATTGAATATCGGCTGGAAAAAATGCGGTTGAACCTGGCCCGGGATCGGCAGCAGACTGCCGAAATCCAGCGGTTCGAAGCGCGCTATGACGCGGCGGGTGGTTACGCCAGAAGTTCCGCGTTTCAAGCGGAACTTGCAGACTTTCGCTGGATGCTGGAAGAGTACCGGGTATCCCTGTTTGCGCAGCCACTCGGGACATCGGTGCCTGTCTCGGCAAAACGTCTCGACAAGGAATGGCAAAAATACCAGATGGACAGCCGGAGGGCTTCGCGGTGAACAGGTTACGTTTGAAAATGCTGGTGTCGGTGCTGGTCGCTGTTCTGGCACTGCCGGGCCATGCTGAAGCCCTGGATGATACAAAAGATGTTGATCCCTGGCGGGGGCTCAACCAGGTGACGTACAAGTTCAACGACAGGGTGGACAGTATTCTGCTCAAACCGCTGGCACGGGGCTACCAGAAGTTTGTACCGGCCATTATTCGGTTTGGCATTGGCAATGCCTTTGGCAATCTCGACGACGTCAACAACTCGGTGAACAACCTGTTGCAGGGAAAGGTGGTTGCCAGCGGTTCGGATATTGCGAGGATACTGGTGAATTCCACGCTGGGTGTTGGTGGCCTGCTTGATCCGGCCTCGAAGATGGGATTGAAAAAACATGATGAGGATTTTGGCCAGACCCTGTCTGTCTGGGGTTTACCCCGGGGCCCCTACCTGGTGCTGCCATTCCTGGGGCCGAGTACCGTCACCGATAGCCTGGCAAGGCCACTCAATTCCGCCGCAGATCCCCTGCGTTACCTGCATCCTGTTGATCATCGCAACCTGTTGCTGGCCACACGGCTGGTAGACCAGCGCGCCGGGTTACTGGCAGCCGAGCGATCAGTATTTGGGGATCCCTACCTGTTTATCCGTGATGCTTACCTGCAGCGCCGTGATTACCTGATCAATGATGGCAAGGTGACCGATGACTTTGGTGACGACTTCTGATTTGGCGGGAAAACTGTTGAAGTGTCTCTCCTAACTGGTTGTCGTTTAAGTAGTTGTAAATCGAAAATTCCGGGAGTAAAGTCATCCGCTGAGTTGCGCGATGACAGAGCACATTAATGGGTGTTGAACGCGGAGTAGTGTTGCTCGTCAGCAATGACGCGGCCGCGAACCTGCAAGTGACCAGATCTCTCGAAGCTAAATCCTTCGTCGTCAAGACTGTTCCCTCCTTCGAAAGCTGCCTCGCCGAGGTTGCCAACAATCTGCCAGCAGCAGTGCTGGTATCACTGTTTGGTGACCATCTGGATGTACCGCTACTGCTGAAGAAGCTGCATGAATACCAGTACGACCTGCCGGTGATTGTGATGGCCGATGCAGCGACTGTACCCCAGGTGGTACCCCTGCTGGATCAGGGCGCGTCGGACTACCTGGTGTTTCCGGTCATTCATCCGAGCCTGATTGTGTATGCGGTGACTCGGAGCCAGCAGACGCGGCGCGCCGAACGGAAACGGCGGCGCAGCGAGCGTGAACTCAAGCGCCTCAACAAGGCGCTGGTTGAGTCGCTGAACACGCTCGAACAGGATCAGCAGGCCGGGTTTCGGGTACAGCGCGGGATGATGCCGGAGTCGCCTTATGTGTCAGACAGGCTGACCTTTCGTCATCTCATTGTGCCCTCCCTGATCCTGAGTGGTGATTTTATTGACTATTTTGAGCTTCCGGATCGGCGACTTCTGTTCTATATTGCCGACGTTTCTGGCCATGGGGCCCCCGGGGCAATTGTGACGGTACTGCTGAAGAGCCTGTCGAGCCGCCTCTACAACGAGTTCGAAGAGCTGGGTGTCAAAGACGCAGATGACATACTGGAATGGTTTAACCGTGAGCTGCTTGCCTGTCACCTGGAGCAACATGTAGCCATGTTCCTGGGTGTGATTGATCAGGCTGGTCGGCAACTGCACTATGCCAATGCCGCACATTTCCCGGCCACCATCCTGTCCTGCCCTGGCAAGACCGAGTATCTGGCCATGGGTGGGTTGCCACTTGGTATCTACAGCACCGCCAAATACACCCGGCGGGAGGTGGCCCTGCCGGAGGCATTTACCATGGTAATGTTTTCAGACGGGGTGTTTGATGTGCTGCCCGAGGGGAGCGTCAAGGCAAAAGAAGAACACCTGCTCTCGCTGGTCAAGGCGGACGCTGGCGACATTGATAGCATGGCGAACCATTTGGGTCTGGGCAGTCTAAAGGATGTCCCCGACGATATAGCAGTATTCACGTTGGCAAGAGCCGGGTAGCGGATATGGGTAAAGTGCTGTTGGCAGAAGAAAACGGTGTCAATGTCCTCAAGTTGGTTGGGGACATTCGGCTGACGCTGGGGCCGACGCTTGGGGGATTCATCAGTCGAATCGGTCACACTGATGCAATCAGGTCAATTGTCATTGACCTGTCCGAAACCGAGTGTATTGACAGCACCGCCCTGGGACTGCTGGCAAAACTCTCACTACGCTCCCAGGAAGCCCTTAACCGGGTACCAGTGATTGTTTCTCCCCGGGAGGATATCTCCCGCATCCTGTCCAGTATGGGTTTTGAAGATGTTTTTGTGATTGTTCACGTGGCACAAGCCGCCGGTGGTCTGGAGGGTTGCGAGAAGGATGAATTGCCGACCCAGTTGGCGTCAGAAGAGGTGCTTTGCGACCAGGTGCTGGAAGCGCACCGTGTCCTGATGAGTCTGAATGCTGAAAATGCCGAGCGGTTTGCCGAACTTGTTGATGCGCTGGAAGCGGAAAAAAGCAAGGAGCCGCCACGACTCCGACTGGTACGTTAGCCCATCGATTCGATTTTTTTCAGCACGTCAACCTTGGCGCGGATGAAGTCAGCGTGGGCCAGGTGTAACAGGCCGGATACCTTCCGGATAAACTGCTCCTCGTAGCGATCCAGGCGACCATCGGCGTAGGCTACCTCCCAGAGGTTTTCAACCAGGCGGATCTTGTCCTCGTAGTTGTAGTGGTCATTCACCAGCTGGGTGAACTGATAGACATCATGTGCCTCTGCTGTTGCGGTCTCAGCCAGTGCCACCACCTCGGCGAGAATCTTGTCATCCAGGTCAAACGTATCTTTCAGCATGGCCATAATGACCGCTTTTTCCAGGTCGTCCTGCTGAAAGTCGGCTCTCGCCAGCTCAATCAGCAGGGCGGCGGAAGCGTACTGAATTTCCTGCACCCGTGTTTCGCTGTCAGCATTCTCACTGGTGTGCAGGCGCTCTTCAAAAAATTGCTTAATCTTGTCGATCATCGATCGGTCCCGGTTCGTGCAACTGTGGGTGATTCGTCCAGTCCGGCTTCTGCCAGTGCCCGTTCAAGAATAGATGAGTCTGCTTGCTCAGTGAACATGTGACCGCTCATGTAGCGGCGAAATGCCCTGGCGCCACGACAGCCGGTAAAATAGCCGAGCAGGTGTTTTGCCATATGCTTGAAGTGGTGGCCATCCGCAATAGCCCTGTCAATATACTGCTGGTATTCAGCCAGCACCGCCAGGCGATCCGGCACGGCAGTACCGTAGAGTGCCTGCTCCAGTTCGGTCAGCAGCCAGGGATTGGCATAGGGCGCCCGGCCCAGCATGACACCGTCTGTTTGTGGCAGTACACGGTTGACGTCGTCCAGGGTGTTCAAGCCACCATTCAGCACAAAAGTGGTATCGGGGAAGGCCTCCCTGATGCGGAAGACGTAGTCGTATTTCAGCGGGGGGATTTCCCGGTTTTCCTTGGGCGACAGGCCAGCCAGGATTGCCGAGCGGGCGTGAACAATAAACACCCGACAACCCGCGGCATGGACGGTGTCGACAAAATCGGCGAAAAACTCAAAACTGTCCTTGTCATCAATGCCGATCCGGCACTTGACGGTGACCGGAATTTCAACGGCGCTGGCCATGGCCGCCACACAGTCGGCTACAAGGGCGGGTTCAGCCATCAGACAGGCACCAATGCCACCGTTCTGGACCTTGTCGCTGGGACAGCCGACATTGAGGTTGACTTCCTGGTAGCCGGCGGATTCAGCCAGCCTGGCACAGGTGCGCAGTTCTGAAGGATTGCTGCCACCCAGTTGAAGTGCACAGGGTTCGTCACCGGCATGGTCGAGAAAGTGGCTGGTGCGACCATACAGCAGGGCACCTGTTACCACCATCTCGGAATAGAGCAGGGCATGATCTGACAACAGGCGAAACAGGTAGCGGCAGTGTCGGTCAGTACAGCCCATCATGGGCGCAATTGAGAGTGTGCGATCAAGCATACAGGTCTGATTAATCTTGGTCGGGCAATAGTGTAACATCTGTCGCCTTTTACGAGGTGACATCCCGCATGACAGTCAGAACCCGCGTAGCCCCGTCACCCACGGGTGACCCCCATGTTGGCACCGCCTATATGGCACTTTTCTGCCTGTGTATGGCGCGCCAGCAGGGTGGCCAGTTTGTCCTCAGGATTGAGGATACGGATGCGGCGCGCAGTACACCGGAATCGGAAGCGGTCATCCTTGATTCCCTGCGCTGGCTTGGGCTCGACTGGGATGAGGGACCGGACAAGGGGGGGGCTTTTGGGCCCTATCGCCAGAGTGAGCGGCTGGACATTTACCGGGAGCACGTATCGCGACTACTGGATGAAGGTCACGCATTCCACTGTTTCTGCACCACCGAACGACTTGACGAAATGCGCGCCGCACAGATGGCCCGGGGTGAGACCGCCCGGTATGACGGTCACTGTGAGGCGCTGACCGCGGCTGAGGTCAGTGAACGCCAGGGGTGGGGTGAGGCAAGCGTGGTGCGCATGAAAGTACCGCGCGAGGGTGTTTGTGTTGTCACGGATCGACTCCGCGGGGACATTGAGATTGAGTGGTCCCAGGTGGATGCGCAGGTCCTGCTGAAGTCGGACGGCAATCCGACTTATCACCTGGCGGTGGTGGTTGATGATCATCTTATGGAGATCACCCACATCATTCGCGGTGAAGAGTGGATCAACTCGGCACCCAAACACATCCTGCTGTATCGCTACTTTGGCTGGGAGATGCCGGAGTTGATTCACATGCCGCTGCTCCGCAACCCGGACAAGAGCAAACTGTCCAAGCGCAAGAACCCCACCAGCATTCGATTTTATGAACGTATGGGCTTTCTGCCGGAAGCCCTGCTCAACTACCTGGGCATGCTGGGCTGGAGCATGCCCGATGGCACGGAGAAGTTTAGCCTTGAGGAAATGATCCAGCATTTTGATGTCAACCGGATCACGCTGGGTGGTCCCGTGTTTGATGTTGACAAGTTGAAGTGGCTGAATGGGCGCTGGATCAGGGAGTCGCTGAGTGACGAGGCGATTGCTGACCGGATGACAGACTGGGCGTTCAATCGCGAGAACTTGCTGCGGATCATTCCGCTGATCAAGGAGCGGGTGGATGTCTTCTCCGAGGTGGCGCCCATGACCAGTTTTTTTGTTGAGGGAATGCCGGCGCTGGATACTGCCGACTTTGAGATCAGGAACCTGTCGCGTGAGGATGTGCTGAAATTGTTGCAGTTTGTTCTCTGGGAGTTGGAGGCGTTGCGCGAGTGGGACCGCGAGTCGCTCAACCTGCTGTTTCAGTCCTTGGCTGAACGCACCGGGCACAAGATCAGGGAGGTGCTGGCACCGGTATTTGTGGCCATTTCCGGCAGGCCTGTAGCACCACCCCTGTTTGATTCAATGGCGTTACTTGGTCCTGACATGTGCCGCGCCAGGGTGCGCCATGCCATTGAATTTCTTGGGGGTATTTCAAACAAGCAGGCAAAGCGACTGGAGAAGGAGTACCGGGGCCTGGCCTGACCGCTTGTCTTGACCATGATCAAGGTGACCTGGGTGAGGTTTGCCTAGACTGCTCCTGTTAACAGACAGGAGGCACCTATGAGTCTTGAACTGATCCGGAAGTATGACGTCAAGGGTCCGCGTTATACCTCCTATCCCACAGCCCCGCAGTTTCATGACTTTGCTGAGACGGACTACCTGGCTGCCCTGGCGGCAGACAGGGATACCGGTCCCATATCACTGTATTTCCACATCCCTTTCTGCAGCACCTTATGCTACTACTGTGCCTGTTCGAAAATTGTGACCCGGGACCGGCGCAAGGCAGTGCGCTACCTGGACTATCTGGAACGGGAGATTGGTCTGGTTGCGCCCCATTTCGCCAATCGTGAAGTCGCGCAGTTGCACTGGGGAGGTGGAACCCCAACCTTCCTGGACGACGAACAGATTCTGCGGCTCATGGCATCTATCCGCCGGCATTTCTGCCTGGCCAGTGATGCCGAAGGAGAATTTGGCATTGAGATTGACCCCCGTACCGTGGATCCGGCGCGCATTGTGGTGCTGCGCCAGGCGGGCTTCAACCGGCTGTCGATGGGTATCCAGGATTTTGATGAGCAGGTTCAACGTGCCGTCAATCGTCGGCAGACTTTTGCAGACACCAGGGCCGTGATTGATGCCGCGCGCGACCAGGGGTTCCGGTCGGTCAGCGTTGACCTGATTTATGGTCTGCCACACCAGACCCTGGAAACCATGGCACGCACACTGGACCGGGTGGTGGCGCTGTCGCCCGATCGAATCTCGATTTACAACTACGCGCACCTGCCCGATCGTTTTACACCCCAGAAACGGATCAACCTTGTGGACCTGCCCGCCGCTGACCAGAAGCTGCAGATCCTGCAATTGTGTGTTGATACGCTGGCTGAGGCAGGCTACCTGGACATAGGGATGGACCACTTTGCCAAACCTTCTGACGAGCTGGCGCTGGCGCAGCAGGAAGGGACCCTGCATCGAAATTTTCAGGGTTATTCGACGCATGCGGATTGTGACATGGTTGCCCTTGGCGTTACTGCAATCTCGCAGATCGGCAATATTTATGCGCAGAATGCCAAGGAGCTTGGGCAATGGGAGGCGTTGATTGATGCGGGCAGGCTGGCGGTCGTTAAAGGGGTTGAGATTGACGAAGATGACAGGATCAGGAAGGCTGTCATCATGGCTTTGATCTGCCAGTTTACGCTTGAATTTGTCGACATTGAACGCGAGTTCGGCATTCGCTTCGACGAGTATTTTGCGAGCGAACTTGCCGCTCTTGGGTCCATGGTTGAGGATAATCTGCTGGAGATCGGCAGGACTGGCATCCGCGTATTGCCACCCGGGCGCCTGCTGATTCGCAACATCTGTATGGTGTTTGACCGGTATCTGCCGGGTCAGGCGTCAGACCAGCGTTTTTCCCGGGCGATCTAGCGTGAATTGATCCCATACCATCAAAGCTGCGCTGGTCAAGGCGCAATTTCGCTCAACGAGATAAAAAAATATAAATCCTCACATATTAAATTATTTGACATGACCCCCTCCCGTGGGCAATCTATGCCGGTCGGCGGTACAGGCCGTTCGGCACCGATAAACTGGAGAGGGGGAAATACACCATGTCAACTCGGAAACACCTGTTTGGATTACCCGTATCAACGATGCTCGCCGCATCGTTTTCGATACCTGTTTTACCGGTCTTTGCTGAAGAAGACGCCTTGCTTGAGGAGGTTGTGGTCACGGCCCGCAAGCGTGAAGAACGACTGCAGGACCTGCCAGGTTCGGCCGCGGCACTCACCAGCGACCTGATTGAGGCGACCGGTGGCATTGAGAGCCTGCGGGATCTCACTGACCTGATTACGGGCATCACCATTAACGAGACCAACACCCAGTTCCTGTCCGAGCCAAGCATTCGTGGCGCCGGTCAGTCCCGGAACAGGGCGTCGGTGTCCGCGACCGGGCTCTATCGCAACGGGGCCTACTTTGCGACCAACGGGCTGGGTGGCAAAAACTTTTCACGTATGGACAGCTACGACGTGGGGCGCGTAGAGGCACTGCGAGGTCCCCAGGGGGCACTTTACGGTCGTAACGCCCTGGGTGGCGCGATCAATATGATCAGCAAACAGCCGGGTGACGAGTTCAATATTGAACTCGGTTACGGTGGTGATGCCTCTGACGCACGCGGCCTTTCGCGCGTGGATGTCCGTGTTGACCTGCCTGTGTCGGATAATCTGGCCGTTCGGATCGGACACCTGCGGGAAGACTACGATGATGGTCGCGCCAGGGACATCAACGGCAATGTGCTGGACAACGATCAGTATGACCTCACGCGGTTTGCGGTGCGGTACGAACCGACGGACAGGCTGAAGATCAACTATTCGTTTGATACCGAGGATACAGAGACCTATCCCATCCTCCGAAGCCGGACCGGCACCGAAGCACTGCGTGGCTTTACCATCGAGAACCAGAACTACTTCGTCAACACGGATCACTTTCTGACCTACGCGGTAGACAATCACAACCTGAACATTGATCTTGAAACCGGCACCGGGCTTCTGACCAGCGTAACCAACTACCGGAAGCGGGATCTGTTCCAGATTGCTGATGTTGACCATCAACTGGCCAACGCCAATGTGGCGCAGACCCGGCAGCGCGGCAGTGCAACCACTAGCGGTGGCAGTTCCATGTTCCAGGAGTTCCGGTTTGTGGCCGACAGCCTGAACAACTTCCAGTGGCTGCTGGGAATGGATTTTTACCGCGTCAAATACGATGAATTTATCAACGCAGGTGCGCGTCAGCAGTTCTCTACACAATCCATGCGCTGGGTGAATGTTGACCAGAATTCATGGGCGCTGTTTGGTTCGCTGGACTATACGCTCGACAATCTGCCGGTAACGCTGTCGGCAGAGCTTCGTTATGCACGGGATACGCTGGATGGCAGTGTTTATACCGTGCTGCCGCTCCTGCCTGCGAGTCCCGTTCTGCCTCCGGCACCGGGCGGTGGCTTTATCCAGACGGATTTTGCGGATGATCCCGAGTTCACCAATCTGCCCTACTCACTGGCGGCATCATGGAGTATTGACAACGACAAGCTGGCCTACGTGAAGTGGGCCAACTCCTATCGCCATGGCGGGCTGAACCTGAACGAGGGACAACCGCAAACGGACCCTTACCCGGTTGTACTCAGTTACGACTCAGAGTCTGCCAACACCCTGGAACTGGGATTCAAGAGTTCCTGGTTTGACCGCACGGTGACCGTTAACGCGGCAACCTACTATATCTGGTACGAGGATTTCCTGGACACCGCAACCAACGGTTGTGATCTGGATCTCTGTGTGTTCTTTGATCCCCAGACTGGCGTTTCACTTGGATTTGCGCCTGATGGCACGCCGATCGAGATTGACCCGGACGGTAATCCGGGCCTGGCATCGGGTACAGCCTTCTACATTGATAACGTGGGTGAGGTTGAAGCCTGGGGCATTGAACTTGAAACAGTGGGTCGGTTCCGCCTGAACGATACGGGCACTATGCGCGTCAGCCTGGGCTGGGGGCGTCAGATGGGGCGTGTTGAATCGATCAACGCAGACGCTTCACCTGCGGTCCAGTTGCTGGATAACCTCCGGCTGAACCAGTTACGACCGCGCCAGATCAAAGGGTCGCTACTGTACCGACAGGGGCTCGGCGTGGGCGGCGGCATACTGGACGGCCTGAGGTTTGTGGCCAGCCTGAGCTATACCAATGAACAGGGTGGGTTCATAAACCTGGGCGTAAACCAGACGCCGATTGACGATGTTGAAGTGGTAAATGCCAACATCGGGTTTGAGGCAAACCAGTGGTCGCTGATGTTCCGCGGTCGCAACGTGACCGACGAGATGTATGAGCGCTGGAGGAGCGCAACATCAGGTAACCGTTTGGTTCGCTACAACGATCCTGCCCAGTGGGAGTTCAACTTTACCTGGCGACTTCGCTGATTCAGTCGGGCGAACTCCCCCTTCGCCCATAATTGGCCAGGAGCGCTCGCGCGTTCCTGGCCTTTCTCTTTCAAACAGCGTCGTTCAAACGTTCAAACAGCGTCACACACCTTCGCCCCGTTCAAACAGCGTCACACACCTTCGCCCGGCTCACAGCCTGTAGGCCCTGACCTACACTTGCGACGCAGAGCACTGACCTCAGGTTGGGCATTTATCGCCGTGCCGTCACGCACTGGTTGGTGACAATGTGAGGCATGGCCACCCCTCGTTCCCAACTCGTCGACGAAAATATTCCGTTGTTCTATCACCTGATCTCCCGCTGCGTCAGGCGCAGTTGGCTCTGCGGCAAGGATCCGCTGACCGGAAAGAACTACGACCACCGCAAGGAGTGGCTGGAAGACAGGCTGTTCACGCTGGTACGTTCGTTTGCGGTCGAGCTGTTTGGCTACGCGATCATGAGCAATCACTTCCATCTTGTGGTCCGTTACGATCCCAAGGCCGCTGAACGCTGGACAGATGAAGAGGTCGTAGAACGCTGGTTGAATTGTTGCGCGGCGACCAACCGGACCTGCTTTGAGGAAGCAGAAGCGATCAAGGAGATCATGCGCGCACGCCTGCTTACAGAGCCTGCACAGGTCGAGCGCCTGCGGGAGACGCTGGGTTCGCTCTCAATGTTCATGAAACATCTGAAACAGCCAATTGCCCTGCGTGCCAATCGCGAGGATGAATGCACCGGTCACTTTTTTGAGAGCAGGTTTTTCTCGGGCGCGCTACTGGATGAAACGGCGGTGATCGCTGCAATGGCGTATGTAGATCTTAATCCAGTGCGCGCTGACATTGTTCGCCGGGCTGCCGCCGCAGTTCACACCTCGCTCAAGCAGAGGTTGCAGGTTGCCGCGAATGACCCCGAGAGGCTGGCCGAATATCTGGCGCCGCTGGCGAGCGGACTCGAAGACGTTGGCCAGGAAGCGGGCGGTTGCGAGGACGAAGGCGAGGATCAAAGAAAGGCTTTCCGCCTGCCCATCACCCTGGCAGCGTATCTTGAGTATGTGGAGCGGTTCTCCGCAGACAAAGTTGATGCTGTCGACAAGGAGGCCAACTGGTATCAGCGTGTGGCCATTTTCCGAACCCGACAGCGCGCTTATGGATCGGCTTCGAATCTTGCTTCCTGGGCCGCCAAACGTGGCTGGTCAAGAACCGGATTGGCAATCGCGCCCTGATCCGGGCAAGTAAGTCCTTAACTGTCTGGGAATCTTGGTGCTTCGCCACTGGGGCAGATTGATACGAATCTGAATCGTCACTTTCTTCGTCTTTCACCATCGCTATTGATGCGTCTACCACTACCCGCCGACGCAACTTGTCGCCGCTCCTTGAATTATCCTGAAAGTGTGTGTCCTGATTTACCTTAAAGCGCCAGCCACGCCGTGTTTGTAGAGTTGATCCACTGCGTTGGTCAGTTGCTTGACGAAGTCGGGTTGATGTTGAAGGTCCTCTCCGAACACAGGTCGAAAGCCGAGTAATGACTTTACCAGGCTGTCAGCATCACCGATATGCGGAACTGCAAGCTGTAAGAGCTCGCTGGCAAGCGGGTCCTGGACCTCGTGGGGGATACGACGGAGGTTCTCTCCCGTAACAAAGATCATCCAGGCGCCAATGGCGAGTGCCAGTGCATCAACTGGCAGACCTTTGGCCAGTCGCGCGCGCGCGGTGTTAAGCTGACGCTGCGGTAGTTTTTGGGAGCCATCCATTGCGATCTGGAGACAACGGTGTTCCAAATGCTGGTTGCAGAAGCGCTGCCTCAAGCGGGCAGAGTACTCCCTGAGAGAATAACCTTCTGGCGCTTCAATCGTTGGCAGAACTTCCTGGTCCATCAATCTTACCAGCCAACTGGCAAAGTGTGTGTCTGCCATGCATTCGCTGACGTAAGTGAACCCGCCAAGGTGACCAAGGTAGGCGATGGCGGAGTGGGCGCCATTGAGTAGTCGCAGCTTCATCTGCTCAAATCGGGAGACGTCATCCGTAAAGAGCGCACCAGCTTGATCCCACTCAGGTCGGCCACAGACGAAGTCATCCTCGATGACCCACTGGGAAAAGGGTTCTGTCACGACACCAGCTTCATCCCGCATGCCCACTTCCGCCGCGATTTCCGCACGAGTACCTTCGGTCATTGCGGGTACAATGCGGTCCACCATAGTTGATGGGAATGACACCCGGTCAGCAACCCACTGCCCAAGGCCAGGCTGCAGTTGCTCGCAGTAAGCGAGTACAACTTTGCGCGTCGCTGTGCCGTTACCTGGCAGGTTATCGCAGCTCAGGATGGAGACACCCTGATCAATTGCGCGCCGCCGCCTCAAGGCAGCGCCGAGAAAGCCCAAAGCGGTCACTGGTGTTTCGGGCGAAGCGAGATCCGCCACTATGTCCGGATCGCCATGTAGGAGATCGCCGGTTGCTCCTGATCGGTAATATCCCTTCTCGGTAATGGTCAGCGAAATGATGTGTGTCTCCGGCGCGGCCATGGCAGCAATCAGCGCCGCTGGCGATTCGCATGCGAACAGAATCTGCTTGATTGCGCCGATGACACGTGGCGGTTCATCTTTTGCCCAGACGCTGTAGAGATAATCCTGTGGCGCAAGCGCGTCTCTCACCGCCGGTGACCGCAGGCTTGCAGCGGTGATCATCCAGTTTCCCGGCGAGAGATTCAGCAGTGTGTCTGTATAGACGGCCTGGTGCGCCTTGTGGAAAGCGCCCGTGCCAAGGTGCACGATACCGGCGCCAAGTGTGTGTCTGCTATAGCGGGGGCGAGATACCTTCGCTGGCAGTCTGTCGAGATTGGCGGTGTTGAGTCTCAATGGATCTTGTACGCGTCACGCGCAAACTGGCAGGCCATACCCTGTGCCAGTTCAAGTGCTTCGTCTTCGTCCAGGCGGTGATCGGCAACCAGTTCTGCCAGATGCCTGCAATCCATCCGGCGGTTCACATCATGCCGTGCAGGTATGGAGAGAAAGGCGCGTGTGTCGTCGTTAAACCCGGCCGTGTTATAGAAGCCAGCGGTTTCAATAACGGCTCGCTTGTAGCGCAACATGCCCTCGGGGCTGTCAAAAAACCACCAGGGGGGGCCAATTCTAAGTGCGGGGTAGTGGCCGGCGAGCGGTGCCAGCTCGCGACTGTAGACAGTCTCGTCAAGCGTAAACAGAATCAGATGCAGCGAGGTTGAGTTTCCGCATTTCGCCAGCAAAGGACGCAGGGCCGCGACATATTCCGTGGTCATCGGTATGTCTGCCCCCTTGTCGCGACCATAGTCACGGTAAAGCAGTGGATTGTGGTTGCGGAATGAACCCGCGTGTATCTGCATCACAAGATTGTCATCAAGGCTCATCAGCGCCATCTCGGTCAGCATCTGTGCCCTGAAAAGCTCGGCATCTGCCGGGTGGACGTCACCCCGAATAACCCTGTTGAACAGTTTTTCGACCTCGGTCCTGGTGAGATCCGCGGTCCGGGCCGTCGGGTGGCCGTGATCTGTCGCCGTGGCGCCGTGGGCAGCAAACCGCGCCCGGCTTTTGCGGTGGGCGTTCAGGTAACCCTGCCACGAGTGTGTGTCCTCGCCGGTGAGATCACCAAACCGGGCCAGGTTGTCGCCAAACCCCTCGAACTCGGGGTCGACCACCGGATCCGGGCGGTAGGTTGTAACAACTCTGCCGGGCCAGCCAGATGCCCGGATGGCCTCATGGTGATGCAGGGTATCAAGCGGGGACTCGGTTGTTGCCAGAAATTCAATGTTGAACCGGTCAAACAGGGCGCGAGGTCTAAAAGCCGGCGCCTTCAGCTGTTCGCTCAGGGTGTCGAAAATCCTGTCAGCATTGGCGGCCGATAGCCGCTCGGTAATGCCGAACACCTCCTGCAGGGCATGTTCGAACCATAGCCGTGAAGGGGTGCCCCGGAACAGGTGATACTGGTCCGAAAAGGTCTGCCACACCTGCCGTGGTGTAACATCAGCAACTGCCCCATCAAGCCGCGATATCCCCAGTGCATCAAGTCCGGTACCCTGGCTATAGAGCATGCGAAATACGTAGTGGTCAGGCACAATAAACAGTGTCGCCGGGTCCGGGAAAGGTTCGTTCAGGGCAAACCATGCCGGGTCCGTGTGGCCGTGGGGGCTGACAATTGGCAGTGACCTGACCTGCTCATAAAGGCGTCGGGCGATATCCCGCTCGGCTGGCACCGAAGAGAACAGACGGTCAGGATGCAGCATCAGGGGTTCAGCCGACAGCAAAGGATAGGGAAGGTTAGCCGTCGGTTTGTGATCACGTCAAGCCAGCCCGGGGCAGCGATGATTGATGTTAAAAAACAGGAGTTAAAGAAATGCTGCAGGCATGGCGCTGGTTTGGCCCGACTGACCCGGTACCGCTGGATCACATTCGGCAGGCGGGCGCCAGCACAATTGTCAGTTCACTGCACCATATCCCAACCGGGGAGGTGTGGAGTGCTGCTGAAGTGTCAAGATACAAGGCGCTGATAGAGGGCGAGAATGCTGTCAAATCACCCCTCTACTGGCGTGTGGTAGAGAGTGTCAACGTTCACGATGACATCAAGGTCAGGGCGCCGGGGTGCGAGCGCTACGTGGAAAACTGGGCCGAGACAATTCGTAACCTGGGTCGCCATGGCGTAACCATCGTCTGTTACAACTTCATGCCGCTGATCGACTGGACGCGTACCGACCTCTCGTTCCGGCTGCCCAGTGGTGCCACGGCGCTGAGATTCGATGCCGATCGTTTCGCTGCATTCGACCTGTTTATCCTTGAGCGAGCGGGTGCAGCAGCAGATTATTCTGAAGCCGAGATTGCGCGTGCGGAGTCCTGTTTTGCAGCCATGACGGATGCAGACCGTAGCGCCCTGGTGTCGACGATTCTTGCCGGCCTGCCCGGCGGCACGACCGGGTCACACTCTGTCGCCTCGTTTCGCCAGCGCCTTCAGCGGTACCAGGAAATTGATAGCGAACGACTGCGGGAAAACCTCCGGCTGTTTCTCGAAGCCGTGTTGCCGGCTGCGGAGGAAGTCGGTGTTCGCCTGGCAATTCACCCGGACGATCCGCCTCGCCCAATGCTGGGCCTGCCACGCGTGATCTGTACGGCGGAAGACGTGCGCAGGCTGTTTGCGGCTGCGCCTTCAAAAAACAACGGGATAGCGCTCTGCGCCGGCACTTATGGCGTTCGCCCTGATAACGACTTGCCGGCCATGGCCCGGGAGTTTGGTGAACGTGTGTACTTTGCGCACCTGCGTGGAACCCGCCGCGAAGCGGACAACCCCCTGTCATTTCATGAAGCGGATCACCTGGACAGTGATGTTGACATGCTCGGACTGATTGACGCGTTGCTTGACGAGGAGGCCCGCCGTCAGAATGCCGGTGAGCCGTTTGAGATCCCCGTTCGACCAGATCACGGCCATCGCATGCTGGATGACCTGGCAAAGGAAGGCCTGAATCCGGGTTACACTGCAATTGGACGATTGAAAGGCCTGGCAGAAATACGTGGGGCAATCCTTGCAATGAACTACACACGCTCACGGCACCAGGAATTCGAATGAGGTAGTGTCCGGCAGAAGTCAGCCCGAATATGCCCAATTCCCGGATGTCATTGTCCGGAACCAGGCTCAGTCCGGGAACGAACCTATTCCGCTGAATATCTCCCGGAAAGTATCTATGGGCAACTTTGGGGTGCGGTCAAAATAGAGTACACCATTAATTTCCTGCTGCACGTCGGTCAACTGGGTCCAGACGTAGCCACCCAGTGCACGCGCGGCATCAATCTCCCGCGCGATTGCGCGGCAGTCTGACTCCAACCGGGTGGTGGTTGTGGGGAGTGCGCCGTATGCAAACTCGTCACCAGTCCTCTCCCTGTTGCCGATGAAGCCGACCCCGCCACATTCGGTCAGGAGTACCGGCAGGCCGGTCACAGTCGCGCCAGGTAAAGCGCCGACCCGCTGGTGTACCGGGCTCTCGGATTTGTTGAGGGGTGCGCCGGGGTTTGCGAGCACGCGGTTCAGCCGGTCGTTCAACGAGTCTGCCTCGCTGCCGTTGTAGATATGCAGGGTCCAGAGATCACCGCTTGAATACTCCCAGCCATCGTTGCCAATAACCGGCCGGGTGGTGTCCAGGGTTTTGGACAGCGCGTAGATCGCATCAACAAAAGCGCGTTGCGCTGGTCGTTCGATCTGGTGCCACACTCCCCAGCTCTCATTAAACGGGACCCAGGCGATAATCGAGGGGTGATTCCTGTCGCGACGCATCAGGCGCGTCCATTCGGTGGTGAGCGTGCTGATGAGTTCTGTTGAAAATATCCGCCCCGATGGCATTTCCGCCCAGACCATGAGTCCAAGCCTGTCCGCCCAGTAGAGATACCTTGGGTCCTCCGCTTTCTGGTGTTTGCGGGCACAGTTGAACCCAAGCGCGAGTGTCAACTCGACATCCCGTCGGATGGCATGGTCGTCAACAGCCGTGTACCAGCCTTCCGGGAAGTACCCCTGGTCCAGCACCCCACGCAGGTACAGTGGCTCACCATTCAGGCACAGCTTGCCGCTATTGACCGTAATCTCACGCAGACCAACGTAACTGACGACGCGGTCCTGGTGATCACGCGACCGGCTCGTCAGGGTGAGTTCAAGCTGGTGCAGTGTCGGCGATGACGGGGACCAGAGTGCTGGCATCTCCAGTTGCAAGCTAACCCGCGCCTCAGCGCGATAGTCAGTACTGGTGCTGCCGCAAGCCAGTTCAAGGCCGTCGCGCAGAACGCGGATTTCCAGGTCGCCATCAAACTGCCGCGAAAACCCGGCGGTCACTGTCAGGGTGTTGTCCGCCAGGCGAAACTGGCTGGAAATTTCTTCAACAGATACCGGGCCGAGTGGTTCCAACCAGGCGGTCTGCCAGATACCGGTAACGGCGTCGTAGTCAATGGGCCAACGGGTGGTGCCTGCCTGTTTACCGCGCGGCTGGGTCCATGACAGCGGATCTTCCACGCGTATGACAAGCCGGTTGGTGCCGGGAACCAGCAGGTGCGTCAGGTCGACGCTAATGGGTGAGTAGCCACCGCGATGCTGGCCTGCCTCCTGCCCGTTCAGAAAAATGCGCGTCCAGTGGTCGCAGGCGCCAATCCGCAGGACAACACGCGCTGCCTGCCAACTCGCGGGTAACTCAAAGTCCCGTGCGTACCAGACGATGTTGGGGGCTTCCGGTGACGGGGCCAACCCTGAGGCGGCCGCCTCCAGGGTAAATGGCACAATAATCTGGTCATGAAGGCGCCGGTTCGCGAACCAGTGCTCCTTGAGTCCCAGATCGCCCGGATCTGTCTCAAATTCCCAGGCGCCATTCAGGTTCAGCCAGTCTGGCCGAACCAGCATGGGCCGGGGATACTCGGGTCTTGGGATACTGTCCAGGGTATGGCCCCCTCGTTGTTGACAAGGGGGTTAAGTTATCCAATCAGGCCGGTGGTGTGAAGTCGGATTGATTTCCTGTCGACCATCGAGTCCACTGGTCGAACTTCGATGCAACCCGCTCATCAGGATCTGGTACACGCAATGTAAGCATTCTCCTACAGTAAGACTGGCGGAAATCCTTTTGTCTTGGCGGCTTTTGACCGGCAGAATAAGGAGGTGTGGATTGTAGGAATAGCCTTGAGTTTGCATGGACGGACTATCGCTCGGCATCATGACAGGCATAATCACGTCGTTTCTTGCTCTGTCTGCATTACAAGCTTTTCGCAGCCCGGATCTTGCGGCGGAGGGCAAGACTGGTATCACGTTGACCTTTGGCAATCGTTATCGGTTGTTCTGGTGTCTGGGTATGTTGCTGGGATTCAACGGGACCTACGTGCTGTTCGCGAAGGCGCCATATTCGACGTTGTGGATTCCAGCTGTCTTGTCTGTCCTGCTCTGCAGTGTGTTCTATTACTATCTACACAACGCATTCGTATATCGCGTAACACTGACCGCTGAGGGGGTGACTGTTCGAGAGTTGTTTCGCGGTGAGACGCATATCGAGTGGAAGGAGGTTCGGGGGATGCGATATTCGCGTTCCCATCATTGCCTTGTCATTGCCGGCAACAACAGCAGCGCAAGAGTCAGTCGATTTGTTGATGGTACTGATCAATTTAAGGCGAAAATCCCTGGAGAAATTGCAGGGCGTTTCGGAGACGAACTGGCCTGTCTATAGCCTTAGCCAATTCGCCTCCATGGGGTACTGGAGCCCGGTGACAAAATACGTCCATCGGTTACTTGTTGGTCTGAAAGTCCCAGCGATACGGGACAGAGTACGAGGACCAGCCCTTACGGTTGGATCCTAGCTATCGTAGAAAGCTTCGAATTTCTGGCCCGCGTTCAGCGTCGCTGCACCCACCGCACCGCCGTAGAGACTTGATGCTACTGCGCCTGCACCGATTGCGCTGATGCCAAAGCTGGCCGCGCCTGCAGCGGACGCGCCTGCAAGTCCAGACCACTGGAATTCGGTCGCCCCGATACTGACGCCCATCATGTAGCTGGCCGCGCCAAGCGCAGCGCCCCCAGCCGGTCCGACGCCGCCTGATGCCAATGCTATTTCTTCCGGATTCAATTCGCGCATGTTTATCTCCTGAGTGTGAGGGAGAACAATTGTTGAGCATTGAATTGGCCAATTTCTATAGGAAAGTGACGCCCAAAGGCTACAGATATCTCTGCTCATAGGTAGGACAATGCCTACAATTGGAACCGTATTCTGACTAGATGTTGGGCCGAACCAGCATGGGCCGGGGATACTCGGGTCTTGGGATACTGTCCAGGGTATGGCCCCCTCGTTGTTGGCAAGGGGGCTAAGTTATCCAATCAGGCGGGTGGTGTGAAGTCGGATTGTTTGATGACAAAAACATCACACTGGGCCCGCTCGAGCGTGGACTCCGCCGTATTGCCAATAAAACGACCGGCCACGCCGGCCCGGGCGACTGTGCCAAGCACCAGAATGCCGGCATCAGTCTCGCTGGCATAATCGGTGAGCACAATGTCCGGTGCGCCCTCCCGCAGATGGACCATCTCGGGCTGGATGCCATGCGCCAGGGCCAGTCGCTCGGCTGTCCTGAACTCTTCATCATATTTGTCACGCGCAATCTGGTAGGCAAACGGATCTGCGACCGCGGCACGACTGGCGACAACGGCGGGCCCGTAGGCGTATAGGACGTGGACAGGTGCTTCAAGCACTCTGGCCAGCAGGCCGGCGTTGTCCAGGACGGCCTCATTAAGTGTGATGTGCGCCTTGTCCTGGTCACCTGCATCGATGGCTGCAACCACAGGCTTGCCTCTGACCGACGGCTGGTCGCTGACCAGCAACAGGGGCGTCTTGCACATGCGTATCAGGTTCCAGTCAGTGGAGGTGTAAAACAGTCGTTTCAGTTGGCCATGCTGGCGCAGCGGCTTGAAAACAAAATCCGCGCCAAACTTGTCTGCACTCCTGATGATTTCTTCATACAGGCGGGTAAATGCAATGACCTCAGTCTGGATCTTGTAACCTACCTCCCGCAGCGGTTCAACGAGGCTGTCCAGCCATGCGCGCTGTTCATCCAGTCGGTGTTTCAGTACATCACCACTGGCGCTCCCAGCCATGACTGGCACCGCGTCGATATACAGGTCAACCTTGTAGGTGACGTCAGCGGTGGGAGGTATTTCCCGCACCCGGTTCAGGCCCGAGTGTTCTGTTTCTTCCGGATCTATGATGACAAGTATTTTTGGCATGTGATGCTCCCTCAGAGTGATGTTGCCCAATTTAGGAGGCTCTGGTGAATTAACCAATGATTCAGGTCAAGGTGGCGGCGCAAAGCGGGGCAAGTCGTTGCGAAACGCGGCAAAAGATGGTGTAGTCTCACCTGCTTCAGTTCGCCCGAGGGCGCCACGGTGAACCAGTCCAGAGATCCAGCCGACGTTATTGTGGTCGGCAACTTTTCCGATGACCCCTTTGCGATAGACCTGGCTTTTGCCTTTGGTCAACGGGAGGATATTGCTGACCTGATCAGTATGAAGACGTTTGCCAATTCGGAGTTCTGTCCCCGCTTCATTTCCGACGAGCGCGACTTCGACAATATCGGCAACAAGCTGCGTGGCAAGACGGTGGTTATTGTGAGCACGGCCAATGGTTTTGTCAGCCGGCAGAACCTGAGCATGCGAACGCTCTTCATTGCGCGCGCTGCAAAAGAAAACGGGGCCGAGGAAGTCATCCTTGTCGAGCCGGATCTTTTTTACAGTGCCCAGGACCGGGGGCCACGCCGGGAACTGGGTGATACCTCATTTGAACGTGATGCCCAGGACCTGAAAAAATTTGACGGCCAACCCTTCACTGCCAAGCTGTACGCCGAGATGCTGAAGCTGGCTGGCGTTGATGGTGTTGTTACCGTACACAACCATTCTTCTGCTGTGCAGAAAACTTTTACCGAAGTTTTCAGTGGAAACTTTCATAACCTGATTCCCTACGAAATTTACGTGGACTACCTGCGTAATTCGAACATCATCAACAACGGCAGCGAGGGTGAAGGCCTGGCGCTCTGTGCGCCGGATCAGGGGGCGAGGGATTTTGTGAAGGAAATGTATCGCCACCTGGGACTGCCGAAAGCGCGTTTTATCCTGCTGGACAAGGAACGCACCGGCGAACGTGAGGTTGAAATAAAACTTCATGCGCAGAGCGAAACCACGTTTGACCAGATTGACGGCCACGACATTGTGCTGTTTGACGACATGGTCCGGACAGGCTCCACGGTGGTGAAATCCTGCCAGTTCCTGAAACAGATACATCCCGGCAAAACGGTGTTTGCAGTGACCCACTTCTACGCGAGTGAAGAGGGTCGGGAGAAAATGGCCAATACCGCAATAGATGAAATCCTGACGCTGAACACCCTGCCTACCGTGTTGAACCGGGACGTGCAGGGGCGCCTGCGCCGCAAGATGGTGGTGCTGAAAATTGAGATGTGGCTCGCCCGGAACCTGTGTGAGATTCTTGGATTGCCCCAGCGTCACTCGGACGCGCTTTATCAGATAGACATGTCTTCGAAAAATCCACGATTTACTCGCAAGATCTGGTCCAACGACCAACTGCCAAGCCTGAAGTCGGCAGCGGACAAATGAGCAGGCCGGGGCACTAACGATTCATCCCTGCTGCGGGGCTCTTTTTGCATTGCACAATACCTGCGCTTAAATGGTGCCGGACCTTGCGCCGAATCAGGGCGTGACTGCCGTGCATTATCGTTTGCATGTGTTGATTTTCTGATCTATAACTAGCGCAGGCAGTGACACAATAACAATTAAGCGGATCGTTGAAGTCCGTGCGGTAGCTGCCGCTGAAGGTCTCAGTTTGATCTTCCGCCGCAACGGGTTGAGGGGTCCGCAGTGAGGGAAGCGATATGACTCTAGTGGTTAGAGCACTCCCGGTATTGGCCGCTACTTGTCTCATCGGTACCGGCGCTTTTGCGGAAGAAGCCCGCAAGCGCCAGATCGAAGAGGTTGTAGTAACGGCTGAGAAGCGGGAGGCAACTGTCTCTGATACGTCCATCTCAATCACCGCGTTTTCTGCAGAAGCCATCGAAGATATGGGTCTGCAGGGTGCTGACGAAATGGTCAACTATATTCCTGCAACCACACGTGATGCCTATGATATTCGTATCCGCGGTGTTGGCAGGAACTTCCGGGCTTTGGGTGGGGACCCGGGTGTGGCAACTTACTATAACGGGGTCTATTCCCCCGACTTTGGTATTGCTGCATCGGAGAACGCGCTCTATGACCTGGAGAGGGTAGAAGTCCTGCGGGGACCCCAGGGTACCCTGTATGGCCGAAACTCGATTGGTGGCGCACTGAACTACGTTACCAAACAGCCTTCCTACGACTGGAACGGGGAGTTCCGGACCCAGGTAGGCAACTTCGCCACCCGTGAGTTCTACGGCTTTATTTCAGGTCCAATCATTGAAGATACGCTGGCGCTTCGCCTGGTCGGTGTTAAACGCGATCGTGATGGTTCCCAGGAAAACATCGCCGGCGAAGACGTGGATTCCACCCACGACAGGAACATCACCATGTCCCTGAACTGGCGCATCTCCGACACCATCGAGGTGACCCTGCGCGGCAACGACCGGGAGTCCGATCGACTGATTGGCTCCAGTGTACTGCTGACCGAAGGTTCAGGTGCAGATCGCGGTACGGCGTCGACGAGCCAGTACGTGCTGGGTCTGCGGGAAGTGCCAGCCGGTACAGCTGGCGCATTCACCTTTACCAATCCGCTCACCGGCGAGGTGAAGTCAGCTCTGCATCGGCGTCCTGGCGTTGATTCAAACGGCTGGCCCTATATGCCAAACCCAAGGTATGGCCAGACATACCTGCAGGGATTCATTAATGGCAGCAGTGCGGAAAACCCCACCGGGCAGGTAGCGGTCAACATGGAAGGCGGGGACTGCCGTGACTATCCCAGCACAAACAATGCCTGTAATGCAGAGTTTTTTGGTCACAAGGCCAGTCAGAGTGACATTACCTGGGACATCAGCGACAGCATGTCGGTGAAGTACATATTTGGCCACACCGATTTTGTCTATACCTATAACCAGGACCTGGACAATTCGGCGGCGGACTTCAGCAACTACCGCCAGACGGTGGAAGAGGATGTGCAGAACAAGTCCCACGAGATCCAGTTGAACTGGACTATTGGTGAAAGGTTTTCGGCAACGTCCGGCCTCTACTACTTTGACGAGGTACGGCGTCAGCAGTATTCGCTGACCAACTCCATTCTGCAGTACACCCAGGCTTTCAGCTATGGTGCTCTGGAGCCCTGGATTGGCTGGCTGGCCAATCACCAGCGCCTGGGGTCCGCGGGCGACCACAAGTCCATCATCGGTCGCTGGCAGGGTGATGAGCGCGGTGATGTCTATGAGCAGGACAACTGGATTCACAACCGCGCCAAGGCGGCTTATACCCAGGGTACCTATGAGTTCAATGACAAGTTCCGACTGGTAGTGGGCTTGCGCTGGGCTGAAGACATCAAGACTGCCGTGGAAAACCGTTCGCTTTACTTTGAGCAGGCGGTGGGTGTCCCCGGTGGCTTCATGAACTTTATCAATGGTCCAACAACTTTCGCTTGTGGTCCAATTCCAGCTGGCGGCACACCTATCCTTGAGTGTCTGTCCGGTGCCGCCTTTTATCCAGGTGGCGCAGCAGGCATTGGCATGACCCCGCTGGCCATGTTGAATGTGATCTGGGGCAGGGCAACCATCACCGGTGACCCGGCCAATCCGATTGCACCCGTGTGTGCATTGGGTGACCCGACCTGCACGACGCCACTGCTGCTGGGTGGTTTCCCGTTCAGCCAGAACCAGATGACCTCCGGTGGGGACAGTTGGAGTGACGTGAACTACCGGGTTAACCTCGACTGGACGCCCAATGATGACATGCTGATGTACTTCTCTGTTACCACGGGCTATCGCGCCGGTGGTTACTCGCTGGGTGTGACCGATGCCAGGGACCAGCCGCGTGATTCGAGTGGCGTACCCACCGGCACAAGCGCAGACCTGGGTGATCCCTTCACCTATGACCAGGAAGAAGTGATTTCCTACGAAATAGGTTACAAGGGTATGCATCTTGACAATACCCTGCAGGTGAATGCCTCACTGTATCGCTACAACTACGACAACTACCAGGATCGACTGAACGTGTTTGATCCGGTCCGGAATCGGGGTGTCAATGTGGTGCAGAACGCCAACAGTGCAACCAACACGGGTTTTGAGGTGGAAACAACCTGGCTTGCCACGGATAACCTGACCCTGGGTGGTAACTACAGTTATACCAAGGCGGAGTATGACGAGGATTACCTGGTGGTTGTTGAGGACAATCCCAATCTGCCGGGTTCCCTGTTCGGTAGCCCGACCACCAACCCCGAGCTTTTCGTGCAGAACGCCAAGGGATTCCAGTTGAAGCGGATTCCCAAGCACAAGGCAACCGGCTGGGCCAGCTATCGCTGGGAAATTGCCAGCGGTTCCATTACCGCACGCACCAGTGTCGCCTTCACGGGTGAGTACTATGCCAATGGCGTTCGGGCACCTTATGACCTGGTGCCGGACCGCACGCGGGTAGACGCCTCCCTGGTATGGCGTGACAACTATGATCGCTGGAGCGTTCGCCTCTTCGTTGACAACCTGACGGACGAGAAGATGCTGCGTGGTATCGGCAGTGGTGGTGAAAATGAGAACTGGGCTTCAACAGCGTCGATCCTCTATCCGCGCTACTACGGCCTGGATGTGAAATACGCCTGGCGATAACGGCTGCAATCAGTAGCCTGAACAAGAAAAGCGGCCTGATGGCCGCTTTTTTTTGGCATGATAGACGCCATGTTGTTTGCCTCTTCCATCCTCCCAGGCAGCCTGCAGCTTGCCCTGCTGGTGATCATGTTGCCTTCGGTAATCGTTGCAATTCGCTATGCGAAATGGCACCTGCTGCTCGCTTCACGCACGCGCCAGCACCTTTTTTTCGGCGGTATGCTGGCTGCGCTCTTGCTCTGGCAGTTGCGGATCCAGGTGGTTGATGGTGTCTGGATTCACCTGCTGGGCATGACAGCGCTGACGCTCGTACTGGGTTGGTGCTACGCGGTGATTGCCGGCACGCTGGTGGCGCTCGCCTATACGCTCATGGCCGGCGAGTCGCTGCTGGTGGTACCGGGCTGCTGGCTGTTCAGCGTGCTGATCCCGGCCAGCGTGA
This sequence comes from Pseudomonadota bacterium, assembly GCA_047947185.1. Lineage (GTDB taxonomy): Bacteria > Pseudomonadota > Gammaproteobacteria > Pseudomonadales > Azotimanducaceae > JANQJA01. The sequence goes on along the minus strand of CP170502.1, from coordinate 1,243,570 downwards.
CCAGGCTTCTGTTACTTGTCATACGCCGGACCAACATCCAGAACCTGTTCCTGTTCCTGCTGGGCGCCGGGTTTGGCGGCGCGGCCCTGTCGGTGTTGCTGATTGCTGTTGTAGCGCTGCCTGTTCTCTGGCTTGGGGGCCAGGGTATGTGGGCGCGCGAAGCGCTGACCCATGCACCTTTTATCCTGCTGGTCATGTTCCCGGAGGCTTTTATCAACGGGCTGATTGTCAGTGCACTTACCGTCTTTTACCCGGATCTGGTCAAGACGTTTGATGAAGACTTTTACCTGGACGGGCGCGGCTAACAACCGCGGGTGATGACCATATCCGAGTCGATCAGGTTGTCCAGGTCGTAATCGATATAACTTTCGAGGTCAGCCCGGCTGCGGGTTTCGCTGAGAACACGCAGCGACTGGCTCAGGATGGCCAGTGCCAGTGAATCGGGGTTCATGGACGGGCAGTTGTTGGCTTCGATGAGTGCTTCACTCACCAGTTTTTTTGCCAGGGCGTTTTCTCCGCTCATGCCAGTTGGTCTCCTTTGTGGCTGAAAGTCGTGTTGCAGAGCCGATACTCTGCCCCGAATGTAGACTGGATACTTTGCGCTGGATCAACTTTCCGGCTGCAGGCTGGCATTTGGGCGCAAAGCTGTGGTCTCATGGCGCTTCTCACGCACGTACCGACCACTATGTTTGCCGAACTCCGTCAGTTGTGGCGTCTTGCCCTGCCGCTCATGGGCGCACAGCTTGCCCAGATGGGTATGGGCGTAACGGACGCCATCATGGCCGGTCGCTACGGCGCCACAGATCTCGCGGGCGTTGCACTGGGTGGCTCGGTCATGTGGCCTGTCATGATGCTGACCATGGGACTAGTGCAGGCTGTAACTCCGACAGTTTCCCAGTTGCATGGTGCCCGGGAGTTCGCCGAGATTGGCGAGGTGATTCGCCAGGGGCTGTGGATTGCCCTGTTTGGCGCAACCCTGACGGTGCTGCTGCTGAACAATGTTGAGGGGTTGTATCGCTGGATGCAGGTCGAAGAGGCTGTGATCGAAATTGCCGTTGACTACCTCCAGGCCTGCAGCCTTGGTCTCCCTGCCCTGATGTGCTTTTTCTGCCTGCGTTTTCTGGCAGACGGTATGGGCTTTACCCGCCCGGCGCTCCTGATTGCGATCAGCGCGTTGGCCATGAAGATACCGCTCAATGCGGTGCTGATCCACGGGCTGTTTGGCTTCCCGGAGATGGGTGGGGTCGGCTGTGGCGTAGCCCAGGCATTTATCATGTGGCTGCAGTTAGGGCTGATCCTGCTGGTTGTGACCCGGTCCCGCTTCAGGATGACCGGCTGGATGCGGCGCCTGTCGCCCCCGGACTGGCCCCGTATTCGCGCGCTGCTGCTGATTGGTGTTCCCATCGGCACCACGGTGTTTGCAGAAATGGGGCTCTTTGCCGGGACCACGCTGCTGCTGGGCCGGTTTGGGGCGGAGGTTGTCGCGTCTCACAATATTGCCATGAACCTGAACGGGGTCCTGTTTATGCCGCCCATGGCAATTGGCATGGCTGCCACCATCCGCATTGGCCACCGCATTGGTGGTGGCGAGACGCTGGCGGCACGTAGCACGGCCCTGATCGCCATCCTTGGGGCGGCGCTGGTGGCCGCCTTCGGATCACTGCTGGTCTTTCTGCTGCGCGAACAACTGGTCAGTCTGTATACGGTGGACCCTGCGGTTGTCGCGCTGGCGTCAACCTTACTGCTGTTTGTGGTGTTTTTCCTGGTGCTGGACGCGGTGCAGGCAGCCTGTGTGGGTACGCTGAGGGGCTACAAGGACACCCGGGTACCCATGTATATTGCGCTTTTCAGTTACTGGGTCGTTGGATTTCCGCTGGAATGTATACTCGGTTTTGGCCTGCTGGGTGAACCGCTGGGCGTTTACGGTTTCTGGGTGGGACTGTCAGCGGGTGTGGGTGTTGCCGCCGTGTTGTTGGCTGCGAGGCTCTGGTGGCTGAGTGGAGACGAAGCAGGCATACGGGCGCTGGCCATGGGGGGAAGGGGGTGACAGGTATGGCAAGAAAGACAATCTTTTTTTTCTGGTTCATGACATTACAACTCACAGGAAATATGGCCATGGCGACAAGCGAGTTACCGGAACACTATGCCGAATCGGTGATGATTTTTGCGCTCTCTGCAGACGGTGCGGACGAGATATCCCTGCGCCTGGCCAGGTTCCCCGACAAGGGCACGGCGACCATCTGGCTGCATATCGCCACAGTGGACGGCGCCTGGTCGCTGGCCCATGAGGCATTTGAGCTTGAGAACAGGGATGCCACCCAGGTCCGCGATGATACCGCGACCTTTGGAGCGCACCTGGGTAGCCAGCAGGTAACGTTTACATCAACGGATCGTAATTCGGCTCACATGCAGGGGCAGGTCAAGGCCAGTTTCAACGCCAACCCCACCCGGCATCCCGAACTGGAAGCGGGTCGTGTGCCTGTAGCACTGGATCTCAGCTTTATGGGAGGCTCCCGGGGTTTCCGGTCCGAAACCAATCGCTGGGAACTGACGGGCGAGGTGGCCGGGACGATTTCTGTCGCAGGCAAGACCTATGACTTCAACCACGCTGGCAAGTGGCATGAGCAAACCGGCCCGCGGGCCAGGTTTGCACCAGCCTTTACCTACTTCAATGTTCAGGGTGAAAACCTTGCGTTGCTGGCGATCGGGTTTGTCGACCGCGTGAATGGTTATGTGCTGGCGGGCGACGAGATGCTGGGTGTGCAGGCTTTCACCATCGACCCGCCGGGCCTGGGTCCGCGCGCCTTTCGCTTAACCACAAGCCGTGGTGACACCATAGAAGGCAGCGTAAGGACCGTGCAGGCGTGGTCGGTACCCATCGAGGGCAAACGGCGGCCAGGTGCGGCTGTACTGGTGAACAGCGATCGTGGCCCGCTTCTGGGAACACTTAACGACTGGCAGCCAGACTGATATCGGCGGGTATCAACTGACCGCCAAAATTTCGGTCAGGTTCTGTATTTTTTCCTGTCCTGTGCTAGCCTTCGCCTATCCGTAAACATAAAAAAGAAGGGACTATGCGCATACTGACTCTCCTTGCCGTACTGGCGTTGGTGGGATGTACCCAGGGCCAGACTGAAAACAAGCAGGCATCAGCCTCAAATGAAACGGCAGCCGGCGACTATATGTCGGCTGATCTCAGATCTCGCGTTGAATCCTTAAAGCAGCAAGTTCAGAACGAGCCCGAAGTTGAATCTATTGCCGCCTTAAACGATCGCGCCCAGTTGCTCTACGCCTGGGCCAATGCCATGGCACTGAAGGGAGACGACATTCCCTGGTCGCTGCCGCAAAGTGTTGCCTCTATCGCAAGGTTCAACAATTTACCGCGCGGCGAGAGCCTACCACCCGCGCAGTTACGCCGTGGCACTGAGCAGATCAACGACTATGTGGAGCAACTGCGATTACGTGATGAGAATCCGGCGGCCCTGGGTGTAGCGACACTGCGAAATCCAGGCCCGCACCCCGTCCGCAGCTATCAGACCATTGAGGTGGGCTACGAGGTGGGCAGTGAGGGACTGGCTGAAGGCGGCTCTATTTACCTGGGTGTCCATAACCGGGCCGGCATCAGCCTGCAGGCGGATGATCCGGGCGGTGAAGATTTTGTCACTGCTGCCAGCAGTCGGGAAGGTGTCACGCTGGTGGTTGATGAAGCGGTTGGCTCGGGTCGAAGGCAGGCACTCAAATTTGATGTTGTGGGCGGTAACCTGGCTCCCGGTGACACCGTCATTTTCCGTTATGGCGATACCTCGGGCGGTGGGCCTGGCTCACGCATGCAGACACCCAGCAACGACTTTATCCCCATGGAAGTTCATGTGGCTTTTGTCCCGGGTGGGACGCGCTATACCCTGCCACGCATGGGACTCAAGACGGAGGGTGGCGAGATCGCCGGGGTGCGGGGATTTGCCCCCAGCATTGTCGCCGCTGGCGAATCTTTCAGCATGTCGGTCCGCAGTGAAGACCTGTATACCAACCGGGCAACGGGAACCATACCCGCCTTTGAACTGCTGCTGGATGGCAAGCCTTATCGAACCCTGGCTGCCGGAAATGCACTCACTGAGGTACGGGACATTGCGTTCGATGAGCCTGGTGTCTACCGGTTCTCGATTCGAAGCACCGACGGTAACATTGTTGGTGAGGTGAACCCCGTGCTGGTGGAGTCTTCCCCGGTGACGCGCATTTACTGGGGCGAAACCCACGGGCACTCGGGTATGGCCGAGGGGCAGGGTACCTCCGACGCGTTTTTTGCATTTGGTCGGGATGACGCCCGGCTGGATTTCCTGGTGCACTCTGAACACGACATCTGGATGGATGACGCGGAGTGGCGCGAGCTTGCCGCCAACACGCGCGAGTTCCTGAAAGAAGGGGAATTTATCCCCTTCCTCGGGTACGAGTGGACCGTTGAACAGGCTTATGGCGGGCACCACAATGTTGTCTTTCGAACGCCTGACGACAGAATCCGCATTCCCCAGCAAACGCATCCGGCCTTGTCCCAGCTGTATGCAGGATTGCGTCAGCATCATGACCCTGAAGACGTGCTGATCATTCCGCATGCACACCAGGCGGGGGACTGGCGGAACTCAGACCCCACCATGGAAACCCTGGTGGAAATCCAGTCAAACCATGGGGTTTTCGAGTGGTTCGGACACATGTATCTGCGCAATGGCCACCATGTCGGGTTTGTTTCTGCCTCGGATGACCACACCAGCCATCCCGGGTATGGTGTGTCACGTGGACGACGATCCGGGCTGGGCGCGGTGATGGCACCGACAAAAACGTCAGAAGCGATCTTTGACAGCATGAAGAATCTTGCGACCTACGCGTCCACCGGCGATCGCCCCATTGTCCGTTTTGCCGTTAACGGTGCGCCCATGGGGCAACGGGCGGCCTTTGCGGAGAATCGCACCCTGTCCGGGGAAATTTATGGTACGGCACCTATTGATGAACTGGTGGTCCTGCGCAATTCCGAAGAGATCTGGCGTGAGGACCTGCGAACGCTGAAGAAGGCAGATTCAGCTAACCAGGCAATAGAGGTGAACATGCTGTCCGGGAGTCAACCCTTGCTTGATCAGCGGGACAACCCGAGAGGCGGACGTCCCTGGGCCGGTACAATTGAGGTGACAGGCGCAAGGCTCCAGGCAGTGAGAGCGCCCGGGTTTATCGATGTAACAAGCCAGGGTTTTGAGATTGATGCTGACAATCCCAACCTGGTGCGTTTCCGGACCTGGACGCGCGGCAACCACTCGAGCCTGATACTGGAACTTGCCGGGGTGACTGCAGCGACCAAAATCAATGTGGACATAGCGCCCGCGCGTGAGTCCGCAACCAACAACTACACGCGTTACCGGGATTCGGCCCGCATACCGCGCTGGCGCGCGAGCTTCCCGCTTGCCCAGCTGAAAGAGGGCCAGCTTCATGAGGTCCAGGATGTCGAGGGCCATATTGATCAACTCTGGGTGCGTCGCGTGGTGCCTGCTGGTGCGCTGGATCACAAGTTTGAGTTTGTGGACAAGTCAGCGCGACAAGGCGACTATTACACCCTGCGCCTGGTGCAGGAAAATGACCAGATGGCCTGGTCCAGCCCCGTATGGGTAGGTGGCTATAGTCCGAGATGAGGCAGCTTCTGGCGCTGGTACTGCTGCTGGTACCAGCAGTGGCAACCGCCCACGTCACGCGCTTTGAGGAACACAACCACGCACCCGGTATCACCTATACAACTGTTGGGCTAGCCGTCGGGCAGGTCCGGGTCCTTTATACGGTGCCGCGGGTGGACCTGCAGCAAGCGGTTGCTGTAGCCGGGCCCGATGCGGCGGGTGCCTGGGTGCTGGATCATTTTGCGCTGGAAAATGCCGGCAAGCCCTGTCCGGGGCGACTGGTGGCAGCGGTAGACTATGACGCTATAGCAGCCTGGCAGTTTGAACTCGAGTTTGCCTGTGCCGAGCCGCTGGATTTCCTGCGTCTGTATTATGATCTCTTCAAAGATGATCCGGCGCACCAGAACTTTACGGAAGTGCTGCTTGCCGGGCACACCTTGCAACTGGTGCTGGGACAGGAGACGCCCTACCTGGACGTTCCGGTTGCCCATCTGGCCTGGGAACGCGGGGAAAGCTGGGAGTTACCCGAAACCCTGCCGCGGTTTCCCGGGGCCAAACCGACACTGAGCGGTTTTTTTGTTGCGGGTTTTCAACATGTACTGACAGGTTATGACCACCTGGCTTTTGTGCTGGGGCTGGTCCTGGTGTTGACCAGGTTTGCGCAGTTGGCCTGGACCATCACGGCATTTACGCTGGCCCACACGCTCACCGTCGGGGTATCCGCCGCGGGCCTGTGGGTCCCGCCACCGTCCTTGATTGAGCCGCTTATCGCCGCGTCCATTCTGTATATTGGCCTCGAGAACCTGTTTGAGCTTTACCAGAAATACCGGGGGGCAGCGATTTCGGCAGCGCGATCCTTTCGCCGGCGCTGGCCCGTGGCCCTGGTTTTTGGCCTTGTACACGGGTTCGGGTTTGCCTACATGCTGCGCGAAATGGGGCTGCCCGAGGGGCAATTCCTGGTTTCGCTGGTTGCGTTCAATATAGGCGTTGAGGTGGGTCAGCTGGCTGTCGTGACTGGCCCGCTGGTTGCCCTCTATTTTATTGTTCAGCGCCGCACGGTTTACCTGCCACTGGCAGCAGCCGGATCTGCTGCCGTTGGTCTCGTGGGCGCTTTCCTGCTGTTTGAGCGCCTTACCGGGTAATGGCGCCGTACACGAGCGCTCGGTAGTCACCCCTGATCCGCAGGGCCTGGTGACGACCCAGTTGCATCATATACAGGCCTATCAGTTTTTCCTCAGGATCAATCCAGAAGGTCGTCCCGAATGCGCCGCCCCACATGAACGTGCCTTTTGAGGCGGCTTCACCCCAGGCGACAGGGTCGGTGATGACGTTGACACCCAGGCCAAAAGCGCTGCCGTTGCCGGCGAGATTACCGATTTTGGGGATACCAACAGCATGGGGTGAGGTCATCAGTTCCACTGTTTTTGGACTCAGGATGCGAACGCCGTCGAGTTCACCACCATTCAGCAACATCTGGGCGAAGCGCAGGTAATCGTCGACGGTGCTGACCAGGCCACCTGCCCCTGCATAGAGACGTTTGGGCTGGCCTTCCCGCACAAAACGGCTGGTACCGTCGGCAGGATCGGTCATGATGAAACTGCCGTCCCGCTGCCGCTGGTAACCCACGGTGTAACGGTCGAGTTTTTCTGGTGGTACGTAATAGAAGGTATCGTTCATGCCAAGGGGTTCAAAGATGTACTTGCGGTCAAACTCCCACAGGCTCATGCCGGAGAGCACCTCCACAAGACGGCCCACCACGTTGATACCGGCGGCCGGACTGTATTCCCAGCGGGTACCGGGGTGAAAGCCCAGGGCCAGCCTTGAATATTTAAGTACGGTTTCCTCCAGGGTTTCGTTGGGGCCAAAGCCCACTTGCCTGGCCATCTCGTTAATTTTCTGGCTTACCTCGGGCACATCGCCCGTGGACAAACCGGCGGTGTGGGTCAGCAGGTGACGGATAGTGATGGGTTGGGCCGGTTTGACCATGATGACTTCACCGGATGGCGACAGCTCGGCAACCTTGATATCGGCAAACTCCGGGATATAGCGGGCGATCGGGTCGTCGAGGCGGAACTTGCCCTGTTCGAGCAGGATCATCGCGGCAACGGCGGTGACCGGTTTGGTTTGTGATGCCAGCCGGAACAGCGAGTTCATAGCCAGCGGGCGTTGGGTTGCCACGTCGGCATAACCCCGTGCATCACGATAGACCACCTTGCCATCGCGTGCGACCAGGGTGACTGTGCCTGCCACCTCACCACGATCAATATACGGCTGCATGGCGGGGCCAATGCGGGCCAGCCGTTCGCTTGACATGCCAACAGATTCGGGTTTTGCGTTCCTGAGCGATGCGGCGTCCGCCGAGAGCGGTAACGCCAGGACCAGCAGGACAAAGATGAAGTGAAGTTGTGGGGACATGGATGACCTCTCCCGGGTACAAGCCAGTGGTTGATTGAACAGTGTGCTAGTTGTTGTCATCCCGGCGCCGTTGCTGGAATGCCTGTATCCGCATGCGGAGCAGAAAGCTCTGGCGCATCAAGGTGACCAGCTCGCTGACCAGTGGTTGCTGCTCGGGGGGAACCAGCCCGTCAAGCGCCTTGTTGAGCCTTGTGCCCGACTGGGTCACGCTGGTCTGGATACGCCCCCAGCCTTCCTGGTCGAGCCCACGCTTTGCCTGCCGCGCAAACGCGGCCTGGTTGTCCTCATGGAACCGGCGAATGGCACGTTCAACCGACTCGCGATTGGCGGCGGCGAAATTGATCTTGCCGCTCAGCGCCTCAATCTGCGTATTGATCTCGGCAAGACGTTGTCCGGGGCCCTGGCCACCCGTGGTTGCCGGCGCGGCACGGACAACCGTTGTTGTCAGTGCCAGCAGGAGAACCAACCATTTCACTCGGGGACAAACCAGATGGGTGAGGTCCAGGCACGTTCCTGGATGGTTGCCGGAAAGTCAGGGCGGGGAGCAACGCCGGCCCGGATAGCATCCCAGGTTGACCACCGGCAGGTGGGATTCTCGAGTGCCCGGACGTAATAAAAGGCCCGGTGCGCCGGGTTGAAGTCGGGATCGCGCCAGGCGGCTTTCAGTTCTGCGTCACCCACATCAGCAGAAATTGAACAGTCTTCCAGGCTCACCTTTGCGCCGTTGTCGGGGCAGCGGTTTGTTGCGGGGTCCACCTTGAGGCCGTCGGCACAGGCAACGTCATAAACTTCCTCAAAAGGTTCACCGTCAACGGTCCAGCCTTTGACAATCTGCAGTCGCTGCAGCGGGGCGGAGCGGGTATCCCGCATGGCCCAGGCCATGAGCACCGGCGCCCTGTCCCCTTCAGCCAGAAGGTCTGACCCCATCGGAACACCCTCGGCGTAACCCTGCACAAATGCGTCCGGGGCATTCAGGGTCGCGTCATTGAAGTTGTAGCCGGCAAACAGCCTGACCTTGATGCGCGGCCCGGAGGTGGCAAACGTTTCCTTACGGCGGAAGGCGTTGTAGATGTCTTCCCGGGTATTGTCTTCAGCCCAGACCCCGGCCAGCCCGGAGGCTGCCCAGGTGATCTGTGCCGCCGTGCGGTAGACGCTGTCACCAATCGACTTTGCCGTGGGCTGGTTTTGTTCCAGCGCTACCCTGGCCTCGGCTTCGGGCAACGGCACAGATCCTTTCATGTGGGGTTCGGCGTCAAGCAGGCCAATCTTGCCAAAAAAATTGGACTCGTCATCGGAAATGGCCGCCGTATGGGTATCAGATGCACCCACAAAACCAAATTTGAAAGGGTTCTCTGTGCCCTGGTCCTGCAGGGCAAGACCATTCAGCAGTGCCTGTCGCGCATAGGAACCATCGGGCTGGCTTTCCAGCATGGTCGCAATGCGGTAGGGCATGATCTCAAAACCGGCCCACTCATCGTTGTCGGACAGGAGGGGGTGCGTTTCTGATGTGCCCTTGATCTGGGTGATTTCCACCAGCGGCTCGTTGCGCATCCGTTTTTCGGCATAACTGTCGTCGAGTGGGTCCCCGGCCCAGTCGGTCAGCTTGAACATCTGGCCGTTGGAGCCATTGGAGTTGTGTGGAATGGCGAGCGATTCAATGCCAGCCTCGCGCAGGTCATCCATCCAGTCCCACAGTCCTTCCGGGTCCTGGCTGTGAAAGCGCGAGAAGGGCATGGAAGGCAGTTTGTCCGCAGTGCGAAAGAATACGTTACGGTGCAGGTTACCCCGGTCGTTGGATGAACTGGTGTATTCGTAAGCGACAAAGGTAGTGAATTTGCCGGGTTCATTGTATTGCTCAGCGGCCTTGATCGTATCCGCCCAGGCATCCCGGGCAATATTGTTGATCAGATCCTCATCCAGGGTGCCATTGGCAATAGCGCCAAGACTGTCCGACAGGAATGCCGAGAAGGCTTTGCCGCGGTTGGCATTGGTACCCGGAACCAGTTGCTCCGGCGCGTTGAGACCGTGCATGTACTGAACGTGGGGCTGCTGGGCAAACTCGGTTGTCGGGTCGGCGGCCTGGCGCGACGCCCCCAGGAACATGGCGTGGTCGGTGACAGCGTAGAAATCGAGGGGTTGCCGTAGCTGTATATCAAAGCCGGCAGGGTGCTTGATTTTTTCACCCCGGGCGTAGCGATAGGCATCATAGGGAGAGTTCAGGGTGCCAAACGCGAAAGCGTCGAAAGAATAGGTGGTGTGGACATGCAGGTCGCCGAAGTAGGCGTTGCGCGCACCGCTCACCTCCGGGTGGGCAACAATAGTGTCCCTGGGCATGGTCAGTGGTGAGGTATTGCGACGGTCCTCTGCCGTAACTGGCGCCGCTGTTTCCGCTGCTGGCGCCGTCGTCTCCGGCGCGGTTGCGGGCGGGCTGGCCTGCTGCTCGCTACAGCCTGCTGCCAGCAAGAGTATTGCGGCAGTAATGATTGTCCTGTTCATGGTGTTGCCCCTCCTGGTTGTTGGTTCTTGTTCAGATGCCTGCGGTAAATCTGGTGATTGCGGCCAGTACCTCGTCTTCTTTCTCGCGGATCAGAAAATGGCCCGCGTTGGGTAACAGCAGCAGTTCCGAACCCGCAATGCGCTCGTGCAGGTCCCTGCCGTTTTTTGGTGTACCGTTCTTGTCCTCCTCACCATAGATCAGCAGGCTGGGGAGAATGGCCCGTCCCCAGTAGCTTGGGCTGGGAGACACGGTCGGGTCCCACCGGGCCTCACGGTTTGGCCTGGCCTGCCAGTTCAGCGCTGCAATTTCCGCAAATCGCGCCGGCTCCCGCTCCGCGAAACCCTGGCCACACCAGCGTGCTTCGAATGCCTTTTCCCAGGCCGCACGGTTGTCCGACTTGCGGGCTTCCCGGATTGCGTCATCCAGCGTGGTGGTGTCCACAGGTGGAAACTGGCCCCCGGTGGCGCAGATCACCATCGCGCTGACGCGATGGGGATAGTCGCGGACAAACACCTGTGCAGCACGTCCTCCCCATGCGTGCCCGACGATAACCGCTTTCTCTACCTCAAGCAGGTCCAGCAGGGCGGCCGCATCAGCTGCAACATCATTGAGCGTAAAGCTGCCCTGGTAGCGGGTTTTACCCGCGTTGCGCTGGTCGAAGCGGATGACCTGGCCCGACTCCGCCAGGCGAGTTGCCAGAGAACCCCAGAATTCTGTGGTCAGTGAGGCGCCGTTAAACAACAGAAAGGTCTGCTGATTGTCGTCAGTAATCTTGCCATCGACTGAATAGTTGATTTCAATACTGGTTTGACGGGCCAGAAATGGCATGAGCGGCCTCCTGCGTTGAAGTGTCCTCAATTATCATACAAGGGCTCAGCCAATGTCTATGGATCGTTGTAGAGTCGTACAAAGGCTAATTGGCAGGGGGCTTCGCCTGTATCTTTTGATATAAATTTGGCGCTAAACTCGAAATTGTGGTGCGGCAGCGACGGATGTTATTCACTGGCCCGTACCAGTTGCGGTTGTTCCCTTTTACCCATGGAGTGAAATTGATGCAAACGAGTCCCAAGGCGCTTTTGGTAGCGTTTCTATTGTCTGTTGGAGCCTCAGCCGCGCAGGCGAATGAGGAATTTATGGCGGCCTGCAAGGGTGCCATGGCCGGTGGTCAGGGTGGGGGTGAAATGATGTGCGGCTGTTTTGCCGAGGGATTGTCTGCAGGCGCCAGTGCTGATGAACTGCTGGCCATCGCAAAAGCCCCGCGGGAAGGGCGGCGTGAGGTGGTGCAGTCCGCCAGCCAGCAAACCCGGCAGGTCATGCGGGGCTGCATGCAGAAAATGCGCGGTGCGTCTGGTGGCGGCCCGCGTTCAGGCGGCCAGGAGTAAGGCCCGACATTGTGAATCGCGTTCTGCTGCTGCTGTTACCTTTGCTTGTCATGGTGTCTGGTTGTAGTGACCAGGCGGAAACGTCTGCCACGCCGCCTGCTGGCGAGGAAATGTCACGGGAAGACCGCATGGCGCAGATGCGCGATCGCATGCGTAATCGGCCCGTCCCTGTTGCCGTCACAGAAGTGCAGCGGGGCCGGGTTGACGCTTTCTATTCGAGCACAACCTCGCTCAGCGCGGAGGAAGAAGCCGTTGTTGTTGCGAGGACCCAGGGTGTTGTTGAAACCCTCTACGTTGAGGAAGGTGACCGGGTTACAGCGGGGACACCGCTGGCCCAGCTGGATACCCGCAAGCTCCAGTTGGAGGTCAATCGCACACGGACCAACATCGACAGCCTGACCCGCGCTTATGCCCGTGCCGAACAGCTGTTTGAGAAGAAAATGATCTCTCCGGATGCGTTTGACCAGGCCAGGTTCAACCTCGAGCGGGAGCAGGCAACACTTGCGCTCCAGCTCTACGATATTGAAGAAGCGACCCTCCGGGCACCGATTGACGGTGTTGTTACTGTTCGCCATATCAAACTCGGCAACACCCTGTCGCCCAACAACCCGGCTTTTGAAATCAAGCGCACCGATAGCATCGAGGCGATACTTAACGTACCCGAACGGGAGCTTGCAAAACTCAAGGAGGGTCAGTTGGCCAATGTCCGTATTGACGCACTTGGCCGTCAGGTTTTTGAGGGGGTGGTTGATCGGGTTGCGCCACAGGTTGATCCCCAGTCGGGCACTTTCCGCGTTACGGTCAAGTTGTCGAATCCTGCAAACCTTCTCAAGCCCGGCATGTTTGCCCGGGTGGACGTCCGCTTTGACGTGAGTGAAAACACGCTGCTGGTATCGCGTGATGCGGTGCTGACCCAGAAGGACGAGAATTCGGTGTTTGTCGTCCGGGATGGCCTTGCCATGCGCCAGAATGTCCAGCTTGGCTACGCCTCCGGTGGAGAGGTGGAAATCAGGGATGGCCTCGGAGAAGGTGATCAGGTGGTTATTACCGGACAGGGTGGCCTTCGCGATGGCGCTTCAGTGCGCATCGTGCAACTCTAGGGAGACGCATGAGCATTGTCTCGGGTTCCATAGCCCGTCCTGTCACCGTGGCGATGGCCACGCTGGCCATAGTGCTGTTCGGCGCCATTTCCCTGGACCGGCTTGGCCTGAACCTGCTGCCGGAACTGACCTATCCCACCCTGACCATCAGGACTGAGTTTGAGGGCGCAGCCCCTGCTGAAGTCGAGGAACAGATAACCCGCCTGATTGAGCAGCGTGTGGGCGTCATCTCGGGTGTCCGGCAGATGCATTCGACCTCAATGGCCGGACGTTCTGATGTAGTGCTTGAATTTCTCTGGGGCACGGACATGGATATGGCCGCCATCGAGGTCCGCGAAAAGCTGGATCTGGTGCGCTTGCCCCTTGAAGTGGAAAGGCCGAGCATCCTGCGCCTGAACCCGAACCTTGACCCGATCTATCGCCTGGCGCTGACCCGAACCGAGGCGCTCAAGGACCCGGTCTATGACCTGCAGACGTTGCGGCGCTTCGCCGACGATTTCCTTAAGCGGCGCCTGGATCCGGTTCCAGGCGTTGCTGCTGTGATTGTCGGCGGGGGGTATGAAGACGAGATTTCAGTCCAGGTCGACCAGGAAAAGCTGGCCCAGCTTGATATCACGGTGGAAGCACTCGGGCAGCGACTACGGGGTACCAATGTCAATCTCTCTGGCGGCCGGCTAAGCGACGGTACCCAGGAATACCTGGTAAGAACGCTCAACCAGTACCGGTCGGTGGCTGATATTGCGGATACCATCATTTTCCAGCGCGGGGGCATGATCCTGCGATTGTCGGATGTGGCCAGGGTGGTTGAGGGCCAGAAAGAACGCGATTCCATCATGCGCGTGAATGGCCGTGAGGCCATTGAGCTTGCACTCTACAAGGAGGGTGATGCCAATACGGTTGCGGTAGCCGGGAATATCCGTGACCGCCTGGCGGAAATCAACGAGCTGATGCCACCCAACTTTGAGCTGGTCACCATCTATGACCAATCCACCTTTATTGCAGCGGCAATTGACGAGGTCAAGAGTGCGGCTGCCATTGGTGCCCTGCTTGCCGTACTCATCCTGTTTCTGTTCCTCCGTGACCTGCGCAGTACGCTGATTGTCACGGCGACCATTCCCGCGTCGGTGATGGTGACCTTTGCGCTCATGGACGTGCAGGACATTACGCTCAATATCATGAGCCTGGGGGGCATCGCGCTTGCGGTCGGCATGTTGATGGACAATGCAATTGTGGTGCTTGAAAACATTGCCCGCCACCGTTCTGATGGACAGGACCAGCTTGCTGCTGCAGAACGGGGTACGTCCGAGGTGGGCGGGGCGGTGACCGCCTCGACCCTGACCAGTATCGCGGTGTTTCTGCCACTGGCGTTTGTTGAAGGTATTGCCGGGCAGCTTTTCCGGGACCAGGCCCTGACCGTGACCTTCGCGCTGCTGGCATCACTGGCATTGGCATTTACCTTGATTCCCATGTTGTCTGCCATAGGCGGCCGGCCGCGTTACCAGTTGGCGGCAGCGGCCCGGCCGGTTCGCCAGGGCTGGCGTTATTACCTGTTGCTGCCGCTGCAGTGGGTTTTTGTGGCGGGTCCACGCTGGGTACTGGTGTTGGTGCTTTGGCTTTTTGCTTTTGTGGCGCGGGTGGTGGCAGCAGGACTCAAGCCGCTGCTGGATGGTTTTGACTTCCTGTATGGTGCGCTGGCAGCCGGTTATGCCCGCCTGCTTGCACTTGCGCTGCGCCAGCGGGCAGCTACCGTGCTGTTGGCGCTGGCGGCTTTTGCGCTGTCCATGCTGCTGGTGCCACGACTCCCCCTGGAACTGATTCCACCCATGTCCCAGGGTGAATTCAAGGTCGACTTTGAACTGGCGCCGGGGGCGCGCCTCGAACTGACTGACGGTACGCTGCTCGACATTCAGTTGCCGCTGCTTGACGCCGAGGGTGTTGCCATGACCTATTCCGTGGCCGGCACCGGTGGGCGGCTGGATGCGTCTGCGGCCACGGGCGGCGAAAACGTTGGCGAGCTGAACGTGAAAATGGCCCCTGGCAGCAGTCCTGACGATGAGGCATTTGCGATGGCCGCCATGCGGCTGGTGCTGGATGATATCCCGGACGCCCAGTACACCCTGGAACGCCCGCAGTTGTTCAGTTTTGCGACGCCGCTGGAAGTGGAAATTTACGGTGCCGACCTGCCTGATATCGAAGCGGTGTCGCGCCGGCTCACTGACCTGATGGGAGGATCTGAGACCTTCCGGGATGTCGAATCTTCAATCCGACCGGGTTATCCGGAAATACAGATAGAGTTTGACCAGGCGCGGACAGCGGCTCTGGGGTTAACCGTGCCTGACGTGGCAAACCGGGTGGTCAACAAGATCAAGGGTGATGTGCCGACAGAATTTACCCTGCGCGACAAGAAAATTGATATCAGGGTCCGGGTCGAGGAAGACGAACGTAATTCGGTTGAAGATATTGGCAACATCGTCATCAATCCCGAAAGTGAGCGCCAGGTCCGGTTGTCGACAGTTGCGCGAATCTATGTGGGTGTTGGGCCGGCTGATATCCAGCGCATCGGGCAACAGCGGGTAGGTGTCGTGAGTGCTAACGTGCCGGGTGGTGACCTGGGTGCGGCGGCTGCGGAAGTACGGGAGTTGCTGGCCGAAATACCCCGGCCTGCCAGTGTCAAGGTGGAAGTGGGCGGCCAGAATGAAGAGATGGAGGCCTCATTTCGTTCGCTGCAGTTTGCCCTTTTGCTGGCGCTGATTATGGTGTACCTGGTGATGGCATCCCTGTTTGAGTCGCTGCTGCACCCCTTTATCATCATGTTCACCATTCCGCTGGCGGGTGTGGGTGCCGTTCTTGCCCTGTATGTGAGTGGCACCAGCATTTCGGTTGTCGTGTTTATTGGCCTGATCCTGCTGGTCGGCATTGTGGTGAACAACGCCATTGTGCTGATTGATCGTGTGAACCAGCTCCGGGACTCGGGTCTCTCCAAACGGGATGCACTGATGGCGGGTGCCAGCCAGCGGCTGCGGCCCATACTCATGACAACCCTGACCACCATACTTGGCCTCTTGCCCATGGCAGTTGGGATTGGTGAGGCATCTGAGCTGCGTACCCCCATGGCGGTGACGGTTATTGGGGGGTTGATGGTGTCGACCTTCCTGACGCTGGTGGTAATCCCGGTTGTCTATGACCTGATCGATCGAAAGGTGCTGGCGGGTGACGCCCTGGCGGTGCCCGCATGAAAATTGCCCAGGTCTCTATCCGCCGGCCTGTAACGGTGGTCATGACGTTTATTGGCCTTGCCATGATTGGCATCTTTGCAGCAATCCGCCTGCCCATTGAGCAGTTTCCGGAGGTTGAGGTCCCCTATGTCGGGATCGGAATTCCCTACCCGGATTCAACAGCCCAGGAAGTTGAGCGCAACCTGGCGCGGCCGGTGGAGGAAGTGCTCTCCACCATGAGTGGCATTGACCGTATGTTTACCTTCTCAAGGCCGGGTTCAGTGTTTGTCAATCTCATGCTGGATCGAAATGGTGATGTGGCCGGCAAGGGGATTGAAGCCAAAGAACTGATTGAGGGCATCCGGCACCGCCTGCCTGATGACATCCGCTACATCAACCTGCGCCAGGAAGACCCGAACAGTACCCCGGTTATGAATGTCATGATCGTGTCACCGGAACTGGATGAAGACCAGGCATTTGACCTGCTTGATACCCATGTGAGGTCGGAGATTGAGCGGGTCCCGGGGGTCAACTCGGTTAACCTTTACGGTATTGTCCGTGACTATGTGCGGATCTCGCTGGATGCCGGGCGCATCGCGGCTTATGGCCTTGACTACATTGACGTCCAGCGGCGCCTGCAGGCAGAAAACTTCTATATTTCCGGTGGCACGCTGCGAATGGGCGCGCGCGAGTACCAGGTGAGGCCGCTGGGCAGATTTGTTGACCTGGAAGCCATCCGGGATGTGCCGCTGAACTCAAGGGGCCTGAAACTGCGTGATGTTGCCCTGGTGGAAATGGCGCCGAATGAGGAGAACGACAGGCGGCGTGTCAACGGCGAGCGGTCCCTCGGGGTTTCTGTGTACAAGCGACCCGAGGCGAACCTGGTGCAGGTATCGCGTGATATTGAAACGGTGATGGAGGAGATACAGCAGGACCCGGTGTTTGTGGATACGCGCTTTTTCCCGCTGGACAGCCAGGCCGACACTGTACTGAAATCGCTGAATGATCTGCGCGACAGCGGCCTTTTGGGCGGGCTGCTTTCCGTTCTGGTGTTGTTTGCGTTCCTGCGCCAGCTACATGTTTCACTCCTGATTGCCGTCACTGTACCGCTTGCGCTCTGCGCCACACTGGGTGTGATGTATTTTCTCGGTATGACACTCAATATTCTCTCGGTGGTTGGGCTCATGCTGGCCATTGGCCTCTTGGTTGATAACAGTGTGGTAGTTTCGGAAGCCATTGCGTTGCGGCGACGTGAACCCGGGACCAATCCCAGGGCGGCAGCGGATCTTGGTGTGTCCGAGGTAGGGCTTGCAATCACGGCAGGGACCCTGACGACCATTGTGGTGTTTCTGCCATCGTTCATGACGGACAACCCCCAGGTGGCCATTGTCCAGCAGAACATTGCGCTGCCACTGTGTACCGCGCTACTGGGGTCTTTGCTGGTTGCCCAGACGCTGGTGCCAACAGTCATGGCGAGACTGCCCATGCCCCGGCAGGAAAAACAGCATCGTGTGATTGATGCCCTTGGCGCCGGGTACGAGGTTATGGTGCGCCTGACGCTCAGATTCAGGTTTGTCAGTTTTCTGGTTGCCCTGGCCATTGCGGGCAGTGGCTACTTCATCTACCAGCAGCTTGAAGTCAACATGAACCCCGAGGAGGAGTCACCCCGCCTGCAGCTCAATTACTTTGTCAGGGGGTCAATGGACATCGAGTACATCGAGAGTTTTGTTGAGCGGGTTGATGACTACCTGCTGGCGAACCGGGAAGCGTTTGAGATTGACAATATTTTTACCTCCTATGATACCGACCGGGGCAGAACCATTATCAACCTGGTAGACAATCACAGGCTGGCACCCCGGGAGATCGAGGAGAAAATCATGGCGAATGTCCCGGAACTGCCCAACATTGTATTGCGATTCTCGAGCCAGAGCAGGGGATTTGGCGGGGGTGGACGTGGGCCGGGCGGTGGCGGCCTTGGACTGCGCATCATCGGTGACTCTACCGATGAACTGCTGCGGATCGGCGACGATATTGTAGCTGTGCTGGAACAGCATCCTATGCTGACAAATGTGCAACATGATGGAGAAACCGGTCGGGACGAAGTCCGCATCAGGATGAAGCCGGAGCAAGCGAGCCAGATGGGCGTCACGGCAAGCGCCGTGGCACAGGCCGTGTCCATTGCCATTGGCAGCCGTAACCTGCGCCGGGGTTTTGTCGAGGGAGGGCGGGAAACCGATATCCTGCTGGAACTGGAAGGCAAGGATGATGTGGACCTGGATACCTTGCGGCGCCTTTCCATTTTTGTGCGGGATGGCGAAACAGTCCCGCTGGAGGCGATCGCGGATATCACCCTGGATACGTCCATGCGGGGCATCCGGCGGGAGAATCGGGAGACTTCAATCAATGTCAATTTCAGCACCGGGCGCGGTCCACCCGCCATGGCGCAATTTATCGTCGAGGACGTGATGCAGAAGTTTGAATTGCCACCGGGTTACCGCTGGGAACTGGGTCAGGAATTCAAACGGGATGACGAAATGTTCAGGGAGATGGCGTTCAACGTGCTGCTTGCCATAGTCCTCGTATACATGGTGATGGCAGCCCTGTTCGAATCGGTGCTGTTCCCCTCCACCGTCTTGATTGCCATTGGCTATTCTGTAGTGGGTGCATTCCTGTCCCTCTGGGTTACCGGGACAACCCTGACGGCCATGGCCCTGACCGGCATGCTGCTGCTCGCGGGTATAGTCGTCAATAACGGTATTGTGCTGCTGAATCGTATCATCCAGTTGCGTGCTGACGGGGTTTCCCGTACCGAGGCGATTATTGCCAGTGGCCGCCAGCGTCTGCGACCCATCCTGATGACGGTCTGCACGACGTTTGTTGCAATGCTGCCCCTCGCCATTGGGGATACGCGCGTAGGAGGTACGGGCCCTTCCTATTTCCCCATGGCGCGGGCGCTGATTGGCGGGCTGTTGTTTTCAACATTGATTACCCTGGTCATCCTGCCGCTGGTCTATGTCCTGATGGATGACCTGAAGAATGCGCTGACCGCCTTCTGGCGGCAGACCCTCAAACAGGCACGGGGCGAGAACCCGGCCTGAGGCATCCGCCTTCGCCTGATTTCCCATGACCGATTCCCGTGCCTGCATACAGTGTCGGCACAACCACTCACGCCCAGGTGGCGGATTCGCAGGTGCGCTTCTACAACTGGGCCTGGCTCCAATTCGGGGCCGTGCATAAAAATGGGAAAAGAATCCCTAAAAATATTGACGAGGCATAATATTTGGGAAAAAATGCCCAAATGTTAAATGCTGCCCTCCAGAATGCTGTTGCCCGGGTCCTGCGTCCACTGGTGCGGGTGTTGCTTCGACATGGCGTGTCGCACGCGGATTTTAATGAGATTGCAAAGCGGGTTTATGTCGAGGTGGCAAACAGTGATTTCCGTTTGCCCGGCCGGAAACAGACCAACGCGCGCGTGGCCATGCTAACCGGCATACAACGCAAGGAAACCGGGCGCCTGATGGCACTTGCGCCTATTGAAACCGATGAACTGGACCTGCAGTACAACCGGGGCGTGCGCGTCACTGCCGGCTGGCGCCGGGATGCAGATTTCCAGGACGCAACCGGCAGTCCGGCGGCACTGGCCTTTGATGGTGAGCGTGGGTTTGGGGAACTGGTACGGCGTTACAGCGGGGATTTGCCGGCCCGCGCTGTGCTCGATGAGCTGCGGCGGGTAGGCACGGTATCCCTGGACGGGGACGGGTTGATCAGGTTGCTCCCGGATGGCGTGCATACGCCGCTTGCAGACGTGGAAGCGCAGATCAACATCATGGGTAATGCCGGCAAGGATCTGCTGGACACGATTGACCACAACCTGGAACACGATGACAAGCGCCTGCAACTCACGGTTGCCTACAACAACCTGCCCGTAAACGCTGCCCGCCGGTTCCAGCATATCAGCCACGAGGAGAGCCTCCAGCTTCTGAAGCGCTTTGATGTCTGGCTCGCGGAACATGACAGGGACAGCAATCCGGCCGTGCCGGCGGATGGTGGGCGGGTCAGGGCCGGGATTGGTATCTACTATTTTGAGGAAACGATGTGATGTGCACGCGAGGATTGCTGTCATTAATCCTGCTGCTGGCGCTGGCGGCCGGATGCTCCGAGGGTGGTATCGGTGGCACCGGTTCGGTGGTCCCGGGGCCGGACCCGCTGCTGGTGTCTGGCCAGGCCAACAAGGGGCCTTTTGATGCGGGTGCTGTCATCACCGCAACGCGGTTGTCAGGCGCGGGCCAGGTACAGGCAGAAACCGTTGGACGCCTGGGTGAGTTCAGCCTGTCACTGCTGCCGGACGCTGCCTACCAAATACGAGTCAACGGGCGCTACTTCAGCGAAACAGGCGGCGTTGTCCCGGATGCTCCTGTCACCTTGACCGCGGTGGTCAGCCCCCGGGAAAACGAACCGGTTAACGTCAATGTTGCGACACACTTGATACACAGGCGCGTGCTGGCACTCATTGATGATGGTACGGCTGCTTCAACGGCCATTGACATGGCCACCAGCGAACTGGTGGCAACACTCAGCCCGCTGCTGCCGGCTCCCGCCAACCCGTTGGAATTCACCCAACTGGCGCTGATCAACGCGGCCCAGGCCCAGCCAAACGAGGAAGGCAATGCCTGGTTACTGGCACTGGGGGCACTCATTGAAATTGCTGCCGGCCCCGATGTGGGTGAGTTGCTGGACAGCCTGGCAACCGGATTTGCCGTGAGTGGCAGGCTGGACAGCAACCTGCTTACGCCGCTCCAGCTGGCCATGAGGCAAGTGAATCCGGATGACGTCCATGCCAGTCTCATTGGCCTTGAACCCGCGTTCAGTCAGGGTGTGCTGGTTGCCAGCGGCGCCTTTACCCAGGCCCAGGCAGCGCTGGCCAACTGCCGGGTGTTTGGGTCAACCCTGCTGTGTACTGGCGAAATGGCCCTGCCGGCCGGCAGTCTTGACAATGCCCTGGGAGAACTGGCGTCAGCGACCAGCGAGACTTTCAGTATCAGCAGCCTGGTGGCTGATATGAACCGCTTTATCGACTCCGATGGTGACGGGCTGGTTAATGCCGTCGACCCGGATGATGACAATGACGGCATCGCTGATTCGGCGGATGCCGCGCCTTATGACAACCAACTGCCAGCCACGCCTGGAGGGGTGATGTAATGAAAACTTTGTGCCTGATTCTGTCCGTGTTTCTGCTTGCTGCCTGTAGTGGCGGTGGTGGGTCGGGTCAGCCGACGCCGGGACCCGTAAATCCACAGCCACCGGATCCGGATGAGCGCTCCCTGCTGCTGCCCGCGGGTTCAACGGCCGCGTTTGAAACCTATCTGCGAGAGGGGCTGAAACAGTGGGCCGGGCTGTCGGGCAACTCGTCGGCGGTTCAGCAGACGGTGACCCGGACGGGTTTGCCGGTTCAGGCACAACCCGTCGCAGTACTGGAACAGGCCGCGATGGATGCAGGTGCGCCTGCTGCAGTCAGCGAAACCAACCTGATTGTTGCCGGTGTTGACGAGATAGATCCCGCCCGCTACGACGGTGAGTACATCTACCTTGCAAACCGGGACAGGTTGCAGGTGGTGCGGGCAACCCCGGGGAGCGCCACACAAATTGTTGCCACAGAGCGGCTGGCCAGCGATACCCTGTCAGTGTCCCGTGGGCTCTATCATCTGAAAGATGCAACCCATTCGCGCCTCGTCAACATTCGCGGTGAGCAGCAGTATGCCTGGGACACACTTTACGTGGCGCCCTGGGAATGGCACGGCACTACTGGCGTCGACTTCGTGGATGTTGATTCGCCGGCGGCGCCAGTCAAAGTGGAACAGCTTTCGATTGATGGCAGTTACGTCAACTCGCGGCGCATCGGCAACACCCTGTACCTGATCACCCGATTTACGCCGTCAACACCAGGCCTGGTCCCGTTTGCGACCACGGCGGCAGACCGGGCGAACAACCAGGCGATTATCGACAGTATTGATGTGGCAGCACTGTTGCCCCGGGTTAGATTCAGCGATGGATCTGACACGGCACTTGTCACCACCAGCGCCTGTTTTGTGCCCCTCAGTGAAGCGGGTGACACCATCTATTTCCCCACGGTGACGACCATCACCGCCATAGACATCACCGCGCCGGCAAACTTTTCCTCACTGTGTATGGCAGACGGGGTGGCGGGGGTGTTTGTATCGCAGCAGGCAATTTATCTTGCGGCTTACCAGTCCAGTATCCTGCCTGACGACACCTATTTTGAAGAGTCGATTATCCACAAGATTGGCATCGGCAGTGGTGCTCCCCGCTATATTGGTTCTGGCAGGGTGCCAGGCACCTTCTGGGGTGATCCCGCTTTTCTCATGGGCGAACATGATGGCAACCTGACTGCCATCACAACGCGGGGGGGCAACAACTTTTCCCACCAGCTTACGGTATTGGGTGAGTCCGCCACGGCGTTCCAGCTTGATGTGCGGGGGCAGATCCCGAATGACACCCGAACCGCGCCGATCGGTAAGCCCCGTGAGCAGATTTTTGCCTCGCGCATTGTGGGTGACCGGGCTTATGTGGTGACCTTCGAACAGATAGACCCGGTTTATGTGATTGATCTCTCAACGCCTGCCGATCCTGTCATCCTCGGCGAACTGGAGATACCGGGCTTCTCAACCTACCTGCATCCCATTTCGGAAAACCTGCTGCTGGGTGTTGGCAAGGACTCCCTGACCCAGGATGGCATTGCCTGGTTCCAGGGGGCCAACGTGCGGTTGTTTGATGTCAGCGATCCCACGGCCCTGAACGTACTGGCCGACGTGAAGATTGGCCGGCGCGGCACCGACTCACCGGTCATGTGGGACTCGCATGCTTTTACCTCCATTCTGGTGGATGGGGTGCACCGTATTGCCATGCCGTTTCGCGTGAGCGGGGCGCACCTGCCGGGCAGTGATGATGCCGCCACCTATTATCCCTGGACCGAAAACGCGCTTTACCTGTTTGAGGTTGACGAGGCGAGTCGGACCCTGTCGTTGGCCGGCAAGGTGGTGACCGAAAATCACGCAACCGGGGACAGGTACCAGCCGAATTGCTGTACCTGGAACGAGCGCACTTTCCTGAACGGCGACTCCCTATACCACCTTGCCAAGTCAAGGATTTTTGCGGCGAACTGGGATGAGCCTGATGTGACATCCAATCTGTTTGTCCCAACGCTGTTTGTCAATCCCGAGTCGGAAGCAGGCACCACGGAACTGCGTGACGGACTGATCCTTGGGATGTTTGACGCCAGTACCGGGGCTTACCTGAGTTGTGCCACAGCCACGGCCAGTGATGCCGAGGTGACGGTGCCGCTCAGAACCGGTTGCCCGGATGACAGTGGCAAAGGGCTGCTAGAACGCGCCGGTACCTTTTCGGTCAGCGTCAATCGCGAGGGTTATGTTCCCTTTAGTACCACGGATGTCAGGGTTCAGGCAGACCAGCACCATGTTGGCACCACCGTGTTGAATGTCTACCTGCAACCCCAGTCTGGTCAGTCACAGTAGGTTTGTACCCCGGGGTTCCGGCCCCGGGGTAACGGATTAAAGCCCGCGCAGGGCCGTGACAACGGGCTGGCGTGCGGCGGCAATAGACGGGAACAGGCCGCCGATCAGGCCCAGCAGGCAGGACCAGATAATGCCGCGCACCAGCAGGTCAGGCGTCACGCGGAAATCGAAAGAGACCTGCGAAAAGGTGTCACCCATGGTTGAGGCGGTATAGCCGTTAAAAAACAGGTAGGCAATGCCGCCGCCGATGGCGCCACCCAGCACGGCCAGGACCAGGGCCTCAACCATGACGGAAACGACAATTGGCGTTGGCCCAAAACCAATGGCACGCAGCGTGGCTATCTCCACGCTGCGGGTAGAGACGGCAGAGTACATGGTATTCAGGGCACCAAAAATGGCACCGAACGCCATAATCAGACCAATGCTGTACCCAAAGTTGGTGATCAGCCCGGTGAGCCCTTCTGACTGTTCGCTGTAGTAGGTGGTTTCCCTGACAACTTTTGTCTCAAGCCGTCGGTCGTTTTCCAGGGCCAGGGCAAACGGGTCCAGTTCCTCGGGTGCCTCCAGCCTGACAATCATGGAGGTATAACCGCTGCCACCGCGGTTGAGGTTGGAGACCAGCACGGTATTGTCCACCCAGACCTCACCCTCGTGAATACCACCATTGGCGGTAAACAGTCCGACAACCTGCCAGTTGGCACCGCGTATGTTGATCGCCTGGCCCACTTCCAGCCCCTGGAACTGGTTGGCGGCCTTGGCGCCGGCGATCAACTCGAGACGACCAAACTCGAGGTTGCGCCCCTCAATAATCCTGACTTCCGGCCGAACGCGGAAAGAGGCAGGCTCTACACCTCTGAGTGGCATATTCGCCGGCGAGTTGTTGCCCCGTTTGGGCACGTCGGCAATTACGTAGGTTTCTCCTGCCGCCAGGGGGCCTTGGGCATCGCGCATAACACCGGGCTTTGATTCGATGATGCGGTAAGCCTCGGTTGAAATGAAGCTCGACATCTCGGTGTCGGAACCGCCCCGCAACACAAACGCGCGCGCCGGGTCACCACTGCCTTTCAGCGTCGACTGGAAACCCTGGGCCATGGACAAAAGCGCCGTGACCACGGCCACAACGCCAGCAATACCCACCACAATGACCAGTGAAGCGCCGGCCCTGGCAGGGAGGTTCCTGAGGTTCATGAGTGTAATGGCAAAAACCTGGTTCATCGGGCGTCACCCAGTGCGTCAACAATCGAAAGGCGCATGGCGCGCAGGGCCGGCGGCAGGCCAACCACCAGGCCGAGCAGGATGGCGAGGGTAGTACCCTGCAAGACCACCAGGCGGGTCATCTCTGCACCAGCAAGAAACGGCGTGGCCTGCTCCAGTCCGCCAACCAGGAAACCGGCCAGCGCAAGACCCGGTAAGCCGCCCACCAGCGCAACCAGTACAGACTCGGCCAGCACAATCATGAGCACCGACAGGTTGGTAAAGCCGATGGTCTTCAGAATGGCCAGTTCCGGAATCCGCTCACGGATGGCCTGCGCCATGGTGTTGCCGGTGAGCAGCAGGATCGTAAAAAATACCGCCGACAGGATACCGGTCATGATAAAGCTGATATCACCCACCTGTTTCGCAAACATCTGGTTATAGGCCTTCTCAGTGGAGGTTTTGGTTTCATCTGATGAATTGGCAAACATGGCGTCGATCGCAGCCGCAATTTCTGCAGCCCGTTCAGGGTCATCAATGGTGACCATGAAGTTGCCAACACCGCCCGTCCCAAATGCGCGGTACTCGTCGAAGAACGCATAGTTCATGAACATCTGGTTTTCCTGGGCGGGTTCGTCAGGCGCGGTGAAGATACCAACAATCTCGAACTCCCAGGGTTTGTTGTCCTTGTTGACCCAGATGTCGGCAATCAGCGGCAGGGTATCACCCACTTTGAGCCCATACTTGTCTGCAAGCGCCTTGCCGATGATGGCGCCGGTGCGGGTTCCTATGAATGCCTGCTTCTCTTCCTCGCTCAATTGGTATTCGGGAAAAACCGCAAGGAATTCCCGGGGCGGGACCGGCCAACGGGGAAAAAAGTTGGCGGCATCCTTATAGACGCCGCCAAACCAGGACATGTGCGCAACCTTCTCGACCCCCCTGACCTGGGCGATACGCTGGGCGTAGTTCACGGGTATGTCATCGATGATGGAGTACTTGGGCGCTACCACCAGGCGGTCAACCCCGGAGAGCTCCGGGCCGCTGGAGAAAGCCACGCTGACTGATTGCAGGAGCCCAAACAGCAGGAACGCAACAAACACGCTGGCCAGGGTCAGGACACTTCGGACGGGCTTCCTGAAGAGCGCTGCCCAGATCAGGGAAAAGTATTTCATGCGGATTCTTCCGTGACCAGTTGACCTTTGTCGAGGTGCAGGCAGTGGCGTGCATGATCAGCCGCCTTGGGGTCATGCGTGACCATGACAATGGTCTTGCCATAGTCCCTATTCAGCAGTTGCAGGAGGTCCAGGATTTCGTCGGCTGTTGTCCTGTCAAGATCACCGGTGGGTTCGTCACAGACCAGCAATGCAGGGTCGGATACCAGCGCACGTGCAATGGCAACGCGCTGTTCCTGACCACCGGAGAGCTCACTGGGCCGGTGACCGGCCCGGTCTTCCAGACCCACCACCGTCAGTGCGGCCAGCGCCCGCTTCTTTCGCTCGGCACCGGAGAGCCCTGTCAGGAGCAGGGGCAATTCAACGTTCTTCTGGGCGGTCAGCACTGGCAACAGGTTATAGAACTGGAACACAAACCCCACAGTGCGGGAGCGCCAGCGGGCAAGTTCAGACTGGGACAGCTGATCTATCCGCTCACCGCCAATCATGATCGAACCCGACGTGGGGGTGTCCAGCCCGCCAATCAGGTTCAGCAGTGTGGTCTTGCCGGAGCCGGAGGGGCCCATCAGGGCAAGGAAATCGCCGCGCGCTATCGAAAGACTGAGGGCCTGAAGCACCGGAATCTCCATTTTGCCGCGGGTGTAAGTTTTGGTAACACGATCAATCTCAATCAGGTTCTCTGCCATGCTTTGCTCCACAGTTCACCTCAGGGGGATGATACGACTGCCCGGCCAGTGGCCAGCTGCTGCTTGATCTGCTCGTTTAGCCCGGTTACCACCACGTCACCCGCCACCAGTCCGGATACGACGTTGCGGTTTGAACCCTTGCGTTCGCCCAGGCGTACCTGGCGCGGCTCAGCACGGCCGTTGGCAACGACAAATACGGTGGATGAATCATCCAGCAGGGTAACGGCCGCGTTTGGAATCCAGACGCCTGTCGGAGCAGAATCGCCATTGTCAGGGGGGGTGGTATTGTCCTCGAGGAAGGATACCTTCACGCCCATATCCGGCAGGATGCGGCTGTCTTTCTCCAGAAATGCCACCCTGACCCGCACCGTGGCCTTGTTGCGATCAGCGGTTGGGATGATGGTGATCACTTCAGCGGGGATCTGCCAGTCCTGGTAGGAATTCAGGGTTGCCACCACCCGCTGGCCGGGGGTAACACGATTGATGTACGACTCGTTGACATCCACTTCAATCTCCAGTGAATCCATGTCAACAATGGTGCAGATGCCAGTGCGGGTAAAACCGCCACCGGCGGAAACGGGAGAAATCATTTCACCAGGCTGTGCCGCTTTTGCAATGACCACACCGGCAAAAGGTGCGCGAATCTGCATGTCTTCAAGCTGCTGTTGCTGGAGGCGAACGCTGCCTCGGGCAACCTCGATTTCTGACTGTAGTCCATTCAGACGGGCCCTGAGGCCCTCTACCCGAAGTTCTGCATTATCAAGGTCAGCCCGGGAGGCCAGGTTTTTTGTTTCGAGTTCAAGTTTGCGTTGCAGGTCCAGCTCAGCTTCACGAATCTGGACGCGTACTTCCGCCAGGCGAGCCTCGGCGGCACGCTGTTGGGATAAGGTCAACTCAAGGCTGGCGCGCTGCAGGGAATCATCCAGCGTTGCCAGCAGTTCACCCTCGGTAACGCTGACGCCTTCTTCTATGAAGACAGCCGTGACCTTGCCCGTCAGCTTGGATGAGACCGTCGCCTGGCGTCGTGCCGTGACATAGCCGCTGGCGTCGAGCACGGCTGTATTGATCCTGGCTGCCTGGCCGTCTGCGGCAATGGCGGTGGCGGTCTGTACAGGTACGGCTGACGAATCCGGCACCAGCCAGAACCAGGCGAGCACTGCCAGCCCCAGGGCACCTGCACCTGTTACGAGGAACTGGGGGGTTCGACTTGCGCTTTTGCGCTCCTCTTCGGACAGGGAGAGGGATCCCAGCAGTGCCTTCTTGTTATCCATGGGCAAGTCTCCTGGCGCGGGCCGCGCGAACAAGCATAACTCAGGGATAAAAATTCTTCTAACGTCGGACCTTCGTGAAGGGCCAGCCGTCTTGCCCGGGAAGTTTCAATGTACTGGTCCGGATATGAGTCGCTGCCCCGAAATGAGACAGGCTGAATGATTTCTTCCCAAATTGAGGCGTTGTTGCGGGGGGCGACCGCGTCCGCAGTCGGTGCAGTGCCCGTCAAGGTCAACAAGAACAGGAGTCTGGATCGAAAGAACGGTGCTATCGCCTGGGTGGCATGAAAATTGTACCGGGCAGATAAAAGTTTGGATGTTGGGGGTGAACCGGATTCCATGGAGATGACGCTCTTCGGTGCTGTTGTCCTGCTCGGCGCCCTGTTTATCGCCGGTGCGGTTGCAGGACTGACCGCAGGCCTGTTCGGCAACGGGGGCGGCTTTGTTGTTGTGCCAGCGCTGCTTGCTGTCTTTCCGCTTTTCAGCGAGAACACAGGCCAACATATTTATGTAGCGGTAGGCACTTCACTCGCTTCCATTATTGTCTCATCGAGTCGCGCGGTTCAGGCACACATGAAACGGGGGGCGGTGGACTTCGACGTGCTGAAAGGCTGGGCACCCTGGCTTGTGCTGGGTGTGGCGGCGGGCCTGTACATTGCGTCATTGATTGATGGTGGCAGCCTGGTGCTCATTTTTGCTGTTGGGGTACTCATCTACTCGTTTTACTTTCTGTTTCCGGACCTGTTTGTCCACAAGTCAGGTTTTGCCATGCCAACAGGCCCTGGCAGGGCCGCGCTGGCATCGGGCCTCGGTGGCTTTTCATCCCTGCTCGGGATTGGTGGTGGCACCATCACGGTGGTGACCATGGTCGTGTGCGGCCGCAAGGTGCACCAGGCTGTGGCCACGGCTTCGGGCGTGGGTTTCATCATCGCGCTGCCCGGGGCCATTGGTTTCATTACCCTTGGTTGGCATACCCAGAACCTACCCCCGGGATCATTGGGATACGTCAATCTGCCTGCCCTGTTGGCCATCTGTGTCATGTCGATCATGACAGCG
Source organism: Pseudomonadota bacterium (assembly GCA_047947185.1). Taxonomy (GTDB): domain Bacteria; phylum Pseudomonadota; class Gammaproteobacteria; order Pseudomonadales; family Azotimanducaceae; genus JANQJA01. The sequence goes on along the minus strand of CP170502.1, from coordinate 1,214,387 downwards.
CCCATTGGGGCCAGATGGGCTCACAGCCTGAACGAGGTGACCTTGAAGCGGATGTTTGGCATCTACCTGCTGGGTGTGTCATCCACCATGTTCTACAAGACACTGGGCGCCTGACAACCACAGACCAGGAGGTCAAACCATGGCTACCGATTTTTCTCGCCGCGGATTTTTGCAGGGTTCAGCACTGTTCGCGGGTGCCGTTGCCGGCAGTACACTGGTGCCTTTCGGCAGTGCGGTTGCCGCGGGGACGGCCGGCACCGGGCTCAGTTATGGTCCTGCACCGGGCATCGCCAAACTCAACGCCAATGAGAACCCCTACGGGCCCAGTGACAAAGCCCTCGCGGCCATGGCGGAGGCTGCCGCGCGGGGAGCCTACTACGTGGGTGATTCGATCAGCAGGTTGATCTCGATGATTGCGGAGCGACATGGGGTAACCGAGGACTACATCAGTCTGAGTGCCGGCTCAAGCGGTGTGCTGACCTATCTTGCCGTTGCCAAGTCCCGGGACGGCAAGATCCTGGGTCCGGACCTGTTCTGGGATACCACCACAAAAGCGGCAATTCGCCAGGGTGGCGAACTGGTTCGTACGTCGCCTACCAGCGACCTGGGTATTGACCTGGACGCACTCTACGCGGCGATTACGCCTGAGGTGTCCATGGTACAGATCTGTAATCCCAACAACCCGACCGGGATGGTGGTGGATTCAAAACAGCTCACTGACTTCTGCAGGAAGGCATCAAAAAAGGTGACAGTACTGCTGGACGAAGCCTACAACGAGATCACGAGTGATCCTGACAGCAACTCGATGGTGAAGCTCATCAAGGAAGGTTATGACGTTGTGGTCGCGCGCACCTTTTCCAAGATTTATGGCCTTGCTGGCATGCGCGTCGGTTACGCCATCGCGGCACCCGAAACCACGGCCTTGATTCAGCGATTTGGACTCGGCAACTACGCGATGAACCAGGCGGGTGTGGCCGCCGCGGTTGCGTCTTATGACGACATGAAGTTTGTCAGTTTCTCAAAATCAAGGATTCTTGAGGCGCGCGAAATGCTGGTTGATGCCATCACATCCGCGGGACTGACAGTGGCACCCTCTGAGGCAAGCTTCCTGTTTGTTGATCTGGGTGATTTAAATGCCGAATCTTTCCGCCTGGAGATGGCCAAACGAAATGTGCTGATCCGTGGCATTTATGGCGACTATACCCACTGGTCCAGGGTGAGTATGGGCAAAATTGAAGATGTCCAGCAGTATGTCAAGGCACTGCCCGCAGCGCTTGATGCTTTGATGCGAGTCTGAGCAGGATTTGGCGTCACACCAACTTCTTGCGGGAAATACTGCCGCAATGCAAGATGCAGCCAGGGACTTGCGGGCAGGGTGTGATGGTGGAAAACAGGACCGGGACAACACGGGCCAACGGGCATAATCCCAAAACGTTGCGGGCGTCCATGGGATGCAGCAGGGGCAGCGTAAAGTGAGCAGTCGCCTCCCGGCGCGGGTAGGTTTTGTTGCCGCCACCAGCCTGTTTGTAGCGGCAGTGACCTATATGCTGGTTGTCGCATACGGTGTTGCCCGGGTCGGGTTTGACGAGCCAATTACTGATCCCATTCTCGGCGTGATGGAAGTGCTGCAGGGAAAGGTTCCTCTTGCTAGACTGAATTGGCTGCCAGGGGGTAAGTCTGTTTGGCACACTCAAATCGTGACGCTCAAGTTTGCCTGCCAATACACTCCAGGACAATGTCTGGTCCGTTGGTCCGTTTCAATATCGAAGACACCAACCAGAGAACACGCTTCTTTACCAACTGGTTAATGAACACTGGCCTCACTTCCAAAACATGTTGGCAGAGCAGGGCAGGGCCTGCCGGGTTATGTTGTCAGAGAGTTTGAAGACTATCTGAAGTGCGGTCGTCTCGAGCATGGCTTTCTGCGTGTTCGATGTGAGACCTGTCATCATGAGAAGCTGACCTGGGCGGCCCCGTACCTTCAGTTGCAAGAGACGTGAGTTCTGTCCTTCGTGTGGTGCAAGGCGGATGGTTGATAGCGCTGCACATCTGGTGGATGAGGTCCTCCCGAAGAGACCGGTCCGGCAGTGGGTGCTGAGTGTACCGTTTCCCTTGCGTTATCTCTTCGCGACTAATCCGACGGTGATGAGCCGTGTTCGGACTATCGTGCATCGTGTGATCAGCACTTATCTGATCACACGATCTGGAAGAACCGTGAAATCAAGGGCGCAAAGTGGCGCAGTCACGTTGATTCAGCGCTTCGGCTCAGCCCTTAATCCGCATGCGGCCCACTAACTTGCACTTCCACATGCTTTACCTGAATGGTGTCTACGACCCAAAAGGCTATTTCTGGCCGGTGAAGCCATCGACCGCGGAAGATCTGAACAAGATCACACATACGATCGCTAAACGGGTTTCACGATACCTGGAATGAGCAGGGTACTTATACAGGGATGCTGAGTCAGCGTATCTGGATCTGATCCAGGAAGAAGACGATGCCCAAGCCCCGCAAGCGGGGCTAATCGAAGCACCCAGCGGAATTGTCATCGTCCCTCAGGTGCCTGCTACGACGGTGATTACTCGTAGCCCTGATGTCTTGGTGTTACCCAAGTGACAACTGAACTTGGACCCGAAAGCTATAGGCTCGTCAAGTTGCTATCAATGGCTCGCATGGGTGAAGCCGGCCCGTCGGGTCGAATCGGATCACCTCAGCAGGCCATCAATCCATAGCAATCCCCCGTCGACTCAAAATCCGATGTCGCCAGGCGAACCCGGTATCGACGGATCTGATGCGCAATTGCCTACGTCAGGTGAGATGAAAAAGTTCTCTTTCGGTAAGCATGAGCCACTCGAGTTGCAGGCTGAAACCTGAATCTGGTGAGGGACGGTGTTCGTCCACCGCATCATTTGTTGCAGATGTGTCTCCGAGTTCGTGTAGATTGGTACACCATTGACGATCTTGTAAAGCCGAAAATGGGATTGATCAGGATGAGAGTCATAGCCCACGATATAGGATCTGAAGCCTTCCATGCCCATTGGCCAACCACCGCAGCCAGATGGCCAAAGCTCTGTAACGACCGGGTTGTGGAACGGGCCAAGCTCTGAGATTCGATAGTTCGCAATGCTTAGACCAACTACATCCATCGTGTGCTGATTGTCGTGTTGGCTGTCTCCCCACGACGTGCCGGCCTGGGAATATCTGCCTTTTCGAAAATTTGCCGGAGTATAAATTGTGGAAACAACGGTGGAATCATGTTGAGTAACTAATGCGCGACTCGAAGGAAATGCACCTTCAGAAGTGACGATATCGGGTTGGTGCGCAGCCCCAAAAATGTGGCCGAGTTCATGAGCTGCTGTAAGCTCGTCTGAGCAAAGTACTCTGATGATGCCATAGTGTCCAAACTCCCTCTTGACCAGGGAGCTATCGATGCCGGTTGCGGGATTTGGCGAGAACCCGTAAAGCATGGTAAACAGATCATCGGTTGTACCACAAGCTCCAGGCAGATCGGCCACGAACTTGAGCACAACATCGGCTTTGTGCTGGTTACGAGCATTCATTGCCATCGAATCAAATTTCATCTCCAGCCGTTGAGAGGATTTTGACGTGCCGTCGGTGAGCGGCAACTGAATTGGAGTCAACACTACAACTTGACGGCTAGCGTCTAACCCGGATGCTGTCCAAGTGAGCACCAGTTGTTGCAACTGCTCTACCATAGAGTCAACTTTGTCTTCATCGATTGCGACCTGTGGCGTGTAGATCGGAAGGATGCGAATGTCGTTGTCTACCGCCCACGTGAGGCAAGACGTGAGCAACATGGCGGCAGTAAGGATTATTAGGCCAAGATTCTTCATTGCTTGCCTTCCGCGTCGGGCAAACCCACTCCAAGACGCTTAAGCTCATCTTCGGCAATCTCTCTTAACTCGGGTTGGTCACGCCACATTTGCAGCACGCCCTGGATCCGCGCGATCCTTTCAGGCGAAGGATTATCGGGATCGTAAATCATTCGCTGCTGATACTCCTGGTACGCTGTCCGCTGATCCTGCAGCGCCTGGGTAATCTGCTCTTCTGTAAGTGGCCCGACTGAATCGTCGACCCCGCATTCTGGTACCTCATTTCCGATACTCCGTCGCTTCGCGACGATCTGCGTTCCACGACGAGCATCATTGGTTAACAAGTAGGTGCCGTCTTCGGTCGTAATCTTAAAGTTCAGAGTGGGTGTTCGGTGGTTCGCACGTATTGTGCCAAGCAACACGTCCTTCACCTTTCCTGGAAAGTCCAGCAATCTCGCCTCGAAGGTCCAGGCCTTGTACGCGGCAAAGTCGAAACTTTTCACGCTTTCGATTTGTACTTTCGCGAAAACCCCGTCGAAGAACTCGACCAGGATAATTGGCTTCTCTCCCGAGATAATCTGCGAAATGGTCTCGCTGTCGACATCGACGTACCGAAACCTTTCGTACTTTTCTGTGAGTGCATCCCGCATCTCGGGTTCAGAAAGCTCAAGATCGATAATGCGATCCTGGGGCAGGTTGCTGGTGATGAGGCGCGCCTCTGGGGAGGCATTCACATGATAAGTGATTGCGAGAATTGCTAACGCGAACACCAACTTTTGAACAAACATCGCGGGCTCCCTCCTGATGTTTATGTTGTAGTTTTGTCACTCAATCGACGCTACTCCCCTAGAACTGGGACTGTCAACTCGTAATTTCAGACGGAATTTGCGTGGGAGGCGCTATAAGTATCACCAGCACAAGCCAGAATCTTTGAAACGCCGTTTGACACCGCGTCGTGTTTCGACGAGGTATTGCTATAGTTGGCACAAGCTGTGTATGCCGGTCCAAACCCGCGGTTATTTGCCGCTGAACTCAATCTGATCTAATCCAGCCCCTCATCGGCTTATTTTGTCGATGCTTGCTAATGCCCGATTGTTCAATTGTGCCCGCTGCCACTGCCAGGTGGTCATCTGCCGCGCCTGTGACTGTGGCCAGCGCTATTGCGCGCAAGGTTGTGCCGCCCTGGCGCGCCGGGACAGCCAACAACGTGCACAACGCAAATACCGCCGGAACTACCCTGGCCGCTGTTGCAATGTGCTGCGCCAGGCGCGCTATCGTGTGCGGCAACGAGAAAAAGTAACGCATCCTGGTTCCGTTGGTGTGCTGGCTACTGCTGTACTGCGGCATGAGGCAGTGCGAAGCGCCGTAGTCGCGATTGAGCCACGCCACAATGACGCGGATGACCTTCCGGTCTGCCATTTTTGTCATTGCGGCTGTGATCGGTTCCTGCGTTACCATTTTGTTGAACCGTGGGGTGTGCACACGATTGCCAGCCAGTTGGGGGTGCACCATTCGACGGTGGATCGGGTGTTGTCGCAGGCGGGTATGCCGAAGGTGACCCGCGCGCGTGGCAGTTCCATCATCGACCCGTATCTGCCGTTTATCCGCGACCTGCTTGAGCGCCATCCCCGGCTGACGGCGGCGCGTCTTTACGCCATGGTCAGCCAGCGTGGCTATCCGGGTGGTCCCAGTCACTTCCGCGCCTGTATTGCGCAGTTGCGGCCGCGGCCGCCGGCGGCAGCTTACCTGCGTCTGAAAACACTGCCCGGTGAACAGGCGCAGGTGGACTGGGGGCACTTTGGGCAGGTGCAGATCGGCCGGGCGCGCCGACCGCTGATGGCGTTTGTGATGGTGCTCTCCTGGAGCCGCCAGATCTTCCTGCGGTTCTACCTGAACCAGCGCATGGAGAACTTCCTGCGTGGTCATGTCGCGGCGTTCAGTGCGTTTGCCGGGGTGCCAAACCTTGCTTGATCGACACCTTCCATGTATCCGTCTTCAATGGCAGCGCCGACCAGGGTCGCCATGATGCTTTTGGTGGAGGAGAAGATTCGATCTGACGTACTGGCATCCCAACCCTGCCAGTATTGCTCTACAACAATCCTGCCATGTCGCGTGATGATCAGCCCGGTTGAATTCTGTTCTCCTGCAAAAGCGACGACTTTTGCCAGTGCTGCTTCATCCATGCCGGCGTCTGCAGGTGCCAGCGTGTCCCAGTTGTCAACAGTTGGAAAATAAGTTGTTTGCATGGTTGTGCATCCTGTCAGCAGTAGTGCTGCAATCAAGGCGAGTGTTGATTTCATCTCTGGTGTTCCGTGCAGGTGTAACAGGCAGATGTTTACGGCAAGCGCAGCAGAATATACTCTTCGGCATTGGCCCGATAAAGCACCTGGATGCAGACATTTGCCAGGCGCCTGACCCGGCAGTTCCGGCCAGTGGAGTGTTTGCTCGCGTGGAAGTCATATCCCTGCAGGCCATTTTCCTGCGTTTCAGGTGGCGAATGTCCCTGACTTTCCTGTTGGTTGTCATGGAAGCCGCGCTTGGCCTGCTGTTTCCGCTGCTACTGGGAAATGCAATTGACGATTTGATGGCGGGTACCTACCTTGGGCTGATGCTGCTCGCGGGCCTGGGTATTGCTATGGTGATCATTGGCAGTGCAAGGCGCCTGTACGACACGCGGGTCTATTCGTCAATCTACCGGATTGTTGCCGCAGAACTGGTAGACCGGGAGCGGCGGCGGCAGGCAACCCTGTCGAGGATATCGGCTCGTACCGGGCTGTTAAACGAGTTTGTTGAGTTTTTTGAAAACTCCATGCCGGAGGTTGTCGGGGCGCTCATTTCCCTGGTGGGTATTCTGGTCATCCTGGCGAGCCTGAGCCTGCCCGTACTGGTTGGCTGTGTGCTCCTGTTCCTGCTGGTTGTGCTGGTTTATGTTGTCAGCGGTAAACTCAATTATCGGCTGAACGCCGGTTACAACAGCCAGCTTGAGCAGCAGGTGGGCGCAATCAGCAGTCCACGGCCTGACAGGGCCGCGACCCACTTTGGCCGTTTGATGAAATGGAATATACGACTGTCTGACCTGGAAACCGTCAACTACCTGGTGATCTGGTTGGGCGCCATTGCGCTGCTGGTGTTTGCACCTGTGGCAGTGGTGGCAGGCGGTGCGCTGAAATATGGGGTGGTGCTGGCGGTGATGATGTATGTTTTTGATTTTATTGACTGGCTGGTTGAATTGCCGCTGCATGTTCAGCAGGTGATACGCCTGCAGGAAATCTCCCGGCGCTTGTCGCGCTGATGATCGGCCCCGGCACCCGGATTGGCCTGACTTTCGTTGCGGTTTTCGCTATCTTGCCTGCAATAATTCACGCGCAAACCGGAGCAGATGTCCATGAGTGAACAATTTGGTGGCAGGATCGGCAAGACCGTCCCGGAATCCGAGCCCTGGTGGGCACCCCGGCCAGCGGCACCGGAAAATGCGCCCAACGTGGTACTGGTGGTCTTCGATGACACCGGCTTTGCCCAGTTGGGCTGTTACGGGTCAGACATTGAAACGCCCAACATCAACCGGATTGCCAGCGAGGGGCTCAGGTTTACCAACTTTCATACCACGGCGCTCTGTTCACCCACCCGCGCATCGCTGCTGTCCGGCCGGAACCATCATTCGGTAGGGATGCGCTTTTTGTCGAACGTGGATACCGGGTTCTCCAATTGTCGTGGTGTCATTACGCCGCGCGCCGCCACCGTTGCGGAAGTGCTGCAGATGCATGGCTACAGTACGCTGGCGCTGGGCAAGTGGCACCTCGCCAACATGGAAGATTCAGCGCCGGCGGGTCCCATGAATCACTGGCCGCTCGGGCGCGGGTTTGACCGGTTCTACGGATTCATGGGTGGGGCAACCGACCAGTTTTCACCGGAACTTGCCATCGATAACCATCCTGTAGATCCACCCAGCGACCCCGGTTATCACCTGTCCGAGGCAATGATTGACCAGGCTATTGACATGATCACCGGCATCCGGGCTACTTCAGCCAAACCTTTCTTCAGCTATGTGGCGTTTGGTGCAACCCACAGCCCACACCAGGCACCTGCGGAGTTTATCGAAAAATACCGGGGCCGTTATGACGCCGGCTGGGATGTAATTCGCGCCCAGTGGTTTGAGCGTCAGAAAACGCTGGGGGTTATCCCGGCATCCGCCGAACTGTCCCCTCGCAATGAGGGCATCCCGGCGTGGGACGACCTGTCGCCTGATGAGCAGCGCCTGTTCGCGCGCATGCAGGAGGTGTTTGCGGGTTTCCTGGATCATACGGATGTCCAGATTGGCCGCCTGTACAACTTCATCGAACAGATTGGTGAACTGGACAACACAATTTTCATCGTGATGAGTGACAACGGCGCCAGCCAGGAAGGTGGCCGGGACGGGGTCATCAATGAGATCACATTCTTTAACCGTATGCGCACCCACGCAAAAGACATGATTGCGCATATCGATGAAATTGGTGGCCCTAACCTCTACAACAATTACCCAAGGGGGTGGGCGCAGGTAGGTAACTGCCCGCTGCGCTACTACAAACAGAATACCTATGAAGGCGGTATCCGTGACCCGTTTATCATCCGCTGGCCGGCCCGGATCAAGGCAACCGGTGAAATCCGGGACCAGTACCACCATGCCATTGATGTCATGCCAACCCTGCTCGAGTGTATCGGATTAACAGCACCGACCAGCTACAAGGGCATTGACCAGATGCCGCTCGAAGGCATGTCCATGGCTTATGCGTTTGGTGATGCCAAAGCACCCTCGGTACGCAAGACCCAGTACTACGAAATGCTGGGCCACAGGGCCATCTACCACGACGGCTGGAAAGCTGTGACGCGGCACCGGCCTGGCTCCAGTTTTGATGACGATGTCTGGCACCTGTATCACGTGGCCGAGGACTTTGCCGAGATCCACGACCTGGCTGAGGTGCACCCAGACAAACTGGCGGAGATGAAAGAACGCTGGTGGACAGAAGCCGGGCGCTACAATGTGCTGCCACTGGATGACCGCAGCACCGAACTTTTTGCCATGCGCCGGCCCGGATCAGAACTGGACCGGAATCTGTTCCGGTTCCTGCCCGGGACACCACACGTTGAACGCTTTGCGCTCCCGGATATCCGCAACCGGAGTTTTGCTATTACGGCCAGCGCCACCATTGATGCCGGGAGTCAGGGAGTGCTTGTTGCGGCGGGCGCCCGAACCGGTGGCTACTGCCTGTATTTGTTGGACGGCAAATTCTGCTTCACATACAACTATGCCGCCCAGCAGTACACGCATGTGAGATCGTCTGCGCCTTTGCCCGTGGGTGAAGTTAGCCTCAGCGCCCGGTTTGAGAAGCAGGGTGACAACACCGGCAAACTCCTGTTGCTCGTCAATGGAAGCCAGGTTGCCGAGTCGCCACTGTCACTCCTGCCCTGGCGCCAGACCCTCTATGGACTGGATATAGGGCGGGATTGTGGTTCCAGCGTCACTGCAGAATACATGCCACCCTTTCCCTTTACGGGTAGACTCGAAGCCGTGACCTTCGAACTTCAGAACGATCGGGATGATCTGCAGCGCGCGGCGCAGATTGAATCCCAGAACCTGCTGATAGACCAGTAAGAGGAGAAGACCATGGCATTTAGTCTGGACCAGATGAAAGAAGTGACCTGGCAGGAAGCGGGCGGGGTTGCCACCCTGGGCTTGAACCGACCGGAGAAGCGGAACGCCATCACCACCCTGATGCTGGCGGAACTCCTTTTTGCGCTGGAGCAGTGTGAGGAGAGCCGCAGCGTTCGCGTGGTTGTCATCAAAGGGGAGGGTGCGGGTTTCTGCCCCGGTGATGACCTTGGCGGTATGGGGCAGGCGCCGGGCGAACTGTTGCAGTCATTGCGGCATGCCCCCACCCATGCGGAATTACAGGCCTGCCTGCGGGAACTTCCGAAACCCACCATTGCCAGTATGCACGGCTTTGCCTTTGGTGTGGGGCTGGACCTTGCCATGGCCTGTGACTTCCGTATTGCGGCAGCAGACATGCAATTGCGCGACCAGCGCGTAATTGAACGCGGGATGCATGCTGTCACGGGCTGTGCCTGGTTCCAGCCGCGCGCGATTGGTCTGACCCGGGCGCTGGAATTCCTGATTCTGGGTAAACCCTATACAGGTGAGGAAGCCGCGGCAGCGGGTATGGTCACGCAGAGTGTGGCGAGAGAGATTCTCGACCAGCAGGTTGACGAACTGGCGGGCAGGTTGGCAAAAGCGCCAACCAAGGCGATTGGCCTCATGAAGCGCCAGATCTATACCGGCCTCAACCTGGAGCATCGCGCTTTTATGGAGTTTGCGGCACCGCTCATCAGGGAGGTTGAAATCCAGGACCGACAGGAAGGCATTAATGCCTTTCTGGAGAAGCGGCCAGCGAATTTCACCGGCGATTGAGACGCCCGTTCCGGTGCCAGGTCAGGTGGATTCGCGCCGCCGGTCCGCCAGCCGGGTGTGGAGATAGGAGATTGCCAGCAGGCTGAGCCCGAGGCCCATAAACGAGGCAACGCGGAGCAGTCCTTCCAGCCCCGCCATATCAATCACAAACAGTTTGCCAATCACCAGTGCCAGCAGCAGCATGCCGGCCTGGTAGCAGCGTTTGCCATAGCGCAGTGTACCGCCGAGGATGGCCGCGACTGACATCAGCAGCCAGACGGCCGAGTAGGTGTAGAGTTCGCCATTGCTGGTGGGCAGATCAAACCTGAGGGTCGCCTGCCAGAGATGGCGGATCTGGAACGAGATATAGGTAAACGCGCTGAAACCCGTAAACAGTGCGGTGAATTTCTTCTGCCGGGGATTGTTGTAAGCGTAAGAAATGATGCCGAGTACAACCGGCGCGGCAAAGGCAAGTAGCGTCAGGTTAAATACCGGTGTTGGCCCGATGGCGTCCCAGGCCCACTTCGCAGATGCCAGGACAGACAACACCAGCGTCGAATAGGCCGCGAGGGCGCCAAGGCCAAGCAACGCTGAAAAAAGCCGGTAGAGCCGTTCGAGCGAGTGGCTGACAATGCTGCGCCGGTAGTAGACGACGGAGAGGGCGCCAAACAGGGTTGCGTAAATGGCTACTTCCTCGAAGGTAACGCGGCGCAGGAACACCTCACCGTCGTGAATCCAGTACCGGACCTCGGCCCAGACAAACAGGACAAACAGGTGCAGCGTGGCGCCTTCCGCCCATCGGGCTGTCAGGGGATAGCCACGAACCAGGTAGGCCGCAATGCCACAACACAGCGCGGCACCCCCATAGGTCCAGAATGACCAGTGCACATCAGCGGGATAGCTGGCAAGCCAGGGATTCAGGGTGAGGCGGATGATGACGATAACCACCAGCAGTTTCAGCAGCCAGCCAAGTCCGGGTAGCCGAAAGCGCTGGATAATCCAGGCAGTTGAGATGGCCTGTGCGGCCAGCACCAGCGTCAGTGTTGCCTCATCAAATACCATGGCGCCGGCCAGTGAGAGAGCAAAGTGGCCACCAAAAAACAGCCATACCACCAGTGATTCGGCAGACTGTCGTTTGAAGGCGGCCGTCGCAACGGCGAGGTAGGCCATGGCCACCAGAAAGGCAATGGTGGCCCAGGTCCAGCTTACGGTCAGGTGAGAGGCCAGGAGGTAGCCCGTGGTCAGGCAGAGCAGCGGCGCAAGTACGGCGAGGGAACTCCAGATTGCCTTGAAACGGCAGGTTGCAAGATGATGTAACGCCAGCAGGGATGTAGAGATCGCCAGCACGCCGAGATACGGCAGGAATGTCCTGGCCTCGGCATCAGTCAGTGTATTGAAGTCAAAGCGGTCATTCTCCGCGACAACCTGCCCTGCCAGCCACGCCAGCAATTGCATCACCAGCGCAACAGTTGGCAGGAGCAGAAGGTTTTCCCGGAACTGGACGGCGCGCAACAGGACCAGCAACAGGGGCAACCAGAACAGTAGCCGGGAACTGTAATTCTGTTCAGCGACAATGGCGATGCCGAGGGCCAGGCTGAGCAGGAGCAGCGAGGGCGCAATCACTTTCTCCGCATCAGGTTGGGTGACAGCGAGCAGTACGCGCGGACTGTACCTTTCCCCGGTGAGTGTCACCCGGTGGGCCAGTTTCCAGTCGAAATGCGGTATTGCGAGCAGCATGTAGGCAAGGGCGGCAAGGTAAAGGCCGCGCAGGCCGTTGACATCCGGGTGGAACAGCAGCAGTAACCACCAGCCAAGCGCCCCGGCCATGAAGCCCCACCAGAGCCAGGGGCGAAACACGTATCGCATCAGGAGTAGTGCGCTGGCGCTCACCACCAGCGCATAAGCCAGGGCGACGGTCGCCCTGTCATTGCCGCTTGACACAACCAAAGGTACAACAAAAGCGCCAAGCAGACCGATGGCCGCCAGTGCGGGTCCATGCAGGCGCGCCAGCCACATGGTGGCAAGCCCAACGAGGGCCAGCAGCGCAAAGGTAATGGGCACGGAGAACATACCGTAGAAGTGGAGTGACGCCAGCAGGACGGCGAACAGCGTGATACTCCCGCCGCCGGCCAGTGCGGCGAACGCCGGATTGGCCGCCCCGGTGCGCCGACGAAAATACTCCGCTGCGGCGTGCAGCATAAGACCGGTAGCAATACCACCGCTGACCCGGGCTTTCGGTCCGAGCAATCCGGCCTCGATGGAATAACGCGCCAGGAAAATACCCGCCAGCGCAACGCAGAAGCCACCCAGCCAGACCATCCAGTTCTGCTGCAGACTGGCTACCAGGCCGGCGGGAAGAAAACCCCCTCGCTTGGTATCACCCTTTTTACCACCCTCTTTACCACCCTCGGCGGGTGTTGGATGATCAGGCGGTGTGATGTCCTCGCGCCATGTGGGGCGCTGGAGTTCGGGCCGGGTAGCAGGCGGCGTAGGCGCGAATGCGGCATCCTCGCCAGGTCGGCTGGAGGCGCTGCGCTCCAGTTGCTGAATCCTGGTCTTGAGTTTGCTGATCTGCGCAACGGCAACAAGCCCGCAGACCGATCCGGCGGCGAGCATTAACACGAGGCTGACAAGCAAAAATTCCATGCGCGTGTTTCTTTGGGTGACAGCTTACACGGAACCCTGGGGGCCGAGCGGCCCCTTAAGTCCACGAGTCGGGATGTTTATGCGCTATCCGCAATCCCCGCCCAGCAACACCCGTCGGCTAGAGTGGATGCACCCGAACCGGCAGGTTGGTGATGCCGCGCACAAAGCTCGACAACAGCCTCTCGGGCTCGCCGACAACTTCTACTTTGCTGAACCGCTTCATGATTTCTTCCCAGACGATGCGGAGTTGCATTTCAGCAAGGCGATTGCCCATACAGCGATGGATACCAAAGCCAAAAGAGAGGTGATGACGGGCCTTGGGACGATCAATGATGAACTCGTCGGGGCGGTCGATCACATCCTCATCACGGTTGCCCGAGACATACCACATCAGGACCTGGTCATCTTTTTTGATCTGCTTGCCGCGAATCACTATGTCCTGGTTTGCCGTACGGCGCATGTATGGCAGCGGCGTGTGATAGCGAATGATTTCGCTGACCATGTTCGGGATCAGTGAATGGTCGGCACGCAGCTTGTCGTATTCAGCCGGGTTCCTGTTCAGGGCCAGCACGCCGGCGCTCATCGAGTTCCGCGTCGTATCATTGCCCCCCACAATCAGCAGGATCAGGTTACCCAGGAATTCATAGGGCTCCATGTTCCTGGTGTTTTCGCCGTGTGCCAGCATCGACACCAGGTCCGAGCCAGGCGTCTCCTGGTTGATCCGTTCGTTCCAGAGCCGGGTGAAATATTCGAGACATTCCAGCAGTTCCTCCCGGCGCTGTTCCGGGGTATCGACAATGCCGGTTCCGGGGGCTGCAGTCGCGACATCGGACCAGCGGGTCAGCTTGCGGCGGTCGTCAAACGGAAAATCGAACAGGGTCGCCAGCATCTGGGTGGTGAGTTCAATTGACACCCGATCCACCCAGTTGAAAGTCTCACCCACGGGCAATCCGTCCAGTACCCGGGCGGTACGCTCGCGGATAATGGATTCCATTTTGGCGAGATTGGGCGGTGCAACCACACCGCTGACCGTGGCGCGCTGCAGGTCATGTTTGGGCGGGTCCATGGCAATAAAACTCTGGGTGTTGAGATCGGTGGGTGCCGACTCCGTGCCCACCTTGAGCCCGAGCGAGATGCCCTGCTCGGATGAGAACAGCTCATGATTCTTGTCGACAAACATGATGTCTTCGAACTTGGTCAGCGACCAGTATCGGCCCAGGTAGGGCACCTCGTTGAGGTGTACCGGGTCTTCCTCCCGCAGGCGCTTGAAGTGATCCCAGTGAATGTCCTGCTGGAACAGGCGACCGTCAATAACATTGATGTCTTCGATGGGGATGGAATAGGGGTCGGTGACCACGGGCGGCGCATCCGGTGCCAGGAAGGGGTTGTAACCGCGCCGCGGTGGTTCTTCCTGGATGTCCTGTTTTACCTGCTCGCTCATCGTCTGCTCTCAAAAGTTGGCCTGATCCGGGTGACATTACCAGATTCCGGGCCGGGAAGTGAATTCCACGGATGAGGAAGTGTGATAGGGTGTCCGACTTTTTGAGGAGCAAAAGATGAGCGAAATGATCACAACAGCATCGGGGTTGCGGTACGAGATACTGGTCAGTGGCGAGGGGGCGACGCCCGGACCCACGGATACCGTGACGGCTCACTATCACGGGACTTTTGAAGACGGCCGTGTCTTTGACAGTTCAGTGGAACGGGGCGAGCCGATCGACCTGCCGGTCAACGGCGTTATCGCTGGCTGGACGGAAGCCCTGCAGATGATGAAAGAAGGTGACAAGTGGCGCCTCGTGGTACCGCCCGAACTGGGTTATGGTGCGCGCGGCGTCGGGCCTATCCCGGGTAACACGACGCTGGTGTTTGAAGTTGAGCTGATTGCCGTCAAGTAGGGCAACGCCCGGTTGCCGGGCTAGGCTGGCGTAGGTGCGGGAGACCTGGTCGTGACTTTCCGGAGCAGGTCGGCATAGCCGTTCGGAAAGTCCACGCCCGCGTAGTAGCCCTTGTCTGTCAGGATTTCATGCAGGCGTTTCAAGCGGTAGGCCGGCACGGAAGCGAGCATGTGGTGCTCCAGGTGGTAGTTCACACGATGGGGGGCAAACATGCGTTCAACCAGGTTCGCGTGGACGGTTCTTGTGTTGTTGCGCGGATCAGGATCATACAGGTCGGGTACGGCGCCGTGTTCCGCGACCTGCCGGATCCGTGAAACGAGCGGCTGCAGAAACACAAAAGACACCACCCACATCAGGTAAAGCCAACCTTCACCCACCGCAACCAGCACGCCAGCCAGCGCGAGGTTCATGGCCAGGCCGCGCAACATGCAACCACGGGTTTCGTCGTTCAACCTGTGGATATTGATGAGTTTCTGCCAGATTCCCTTGACTGTGCGCCAGCCGGTCTGCCCGGTCAGGTCGCGCCGGATCTTGCGGCGCAGGCGCTCGGGCGTAACGGGATAGTCGCGATAGTTGGGCAGGTCGGGGTCATCGGCGGTGCCCGCAAACCGATGGTGTTGCAGGTGACCGCGCATGTAGGCGTAATTGTTGGAGAAATGCGCCGGGGCAAGCAGCCAGTTGGCGACAAATTCATTGAGCCAGCGAGTGCGAAACAGGGTCTTGTGACCACACTCGTGACTCAGGACGCCAAAACCGAGGTGCCGGCCGCCCAGCAATAGCGTACCCAACACCAGCGTCAGGGGATTGGTCCAGATCGCGGCGATCCAGAAAATGGCAACCACGGCTGCCCACTGGCAGAAGACCATCCAGGCGCCCAGCAGGTCACTCTTGCGGGTCACCTCAGCCAGTTCTGCCGGTGTTAACAATTCATTGATTTTCTGAAGTTCGCGCATGCGCAATCCATGGTCTTCGGGCGTTGGTCGGAGCAGCGTCAGCGAGAGATGTTACAACAATTGCCGCCCAGGCTGAAACTTCCGGCGATTGCTGCTTGCGACTAGAGTCCCTTGACTTCGGCAATTCCGATGCCGGATTCACCCTGGATTGAGTAGAACAGCCAGGTCCTGCCGTTTTCCTCGAAGATGGCGGGATCGCGAAGCTGGTTCACGGGCACCTCTATGGCCCCCCTGACGGATGGCACAACCGGCAGGTTTGCGCCTTCCCAGTCATGTTCGGGCTTGAGTACGGGGATAGGTGGAGATGCCTGCCAGGTGTGCCAGTCACCACTCAAATCTATGGTGGACAGCAGGATCTGTTCAGGTGCGTCACCAACCTGGGTCCAGAATACGTAAAGCGTCTGGCCACGAATCACCAGGGCAGCGTGTCGCATATCCCGGTTGAACAGGCTGGGCCCTTCTTCAAAGCCTGTCAGGCCATCCGGGGACCGGTAGAAGACGCCGGGCATGGCCATGCCGTAGACCTGATTGTCCCAGTTGAAGACCCGCAAGTAGGGCCGTGCAATAACCTCTTCCCGTGCCCTGAAGGTGATACCGTCTGAGGAAACTGCAACGCGGCTGGCCTGTGCACCGCTGGATTGCATGCCATGGTAATACAGGCGAATCTCCTCGCGCTCGGGTACTACCACCACATCCGGCGAGGCAATATGCGTGTAGAGCGGGTCGTCACCTTCGGCGCGGGCCTCGCTGACGCGTTTTTGTATCGCTTCCGGCAGGCCATCGAGCGGGATGACACCGGTGGGGAAAAACGAGTCCTCAAGCTGCAGGGTACCGGGCTCATGAACGGTCCAGGGCCCGGTTATTTCGTTGGCGTAAGCCAGGCGGATGTTCTTGCCCTTGTGGTGCGCAAAGTACATGTAGTATTTGCCGAGCGGCGCTTTTATCCAGTCCGGCACACGGATCACGCTGGGACCGTTCACGTTGTTGCCAAGCACCGGCGACGAAGCTGTGGTAAGCAGTGGATTGGCGGCCAGCCGCTGTAATTTTATGTTTGTTGTGTCAGCCATTGCGTTGGTGCTCGTGAGACCCATCGTGAAAGCCAGGGAAAGCCAGTTCGCGAGCCGGGCAAACCGTGCGCGATAGTGGGGAAGATACCAGTTGGATGAGATGATTGTCATGTTCATGCAAACAGTTTACGTTGTGGCTGTACGCCTGTGGATGATGGGAATACGCGCCTGTTGACCAGATCGAGGGGCAGCCCAAGATGATCTGTCAGCACAGCCTTGAAAATGCTGCGCTGGTCAATGGTGGGCTGTACGTCCCTGCCTTCCAGCAGCTGGTTTTTTGCCAGCCCGGCCCAGTCGGCAACGACCCTGCCACCGCTGACGGCGCCGCCCAGCAGGAATGCAGCCCCACCCACGCCGTGATCAGTACCCCGTGTACCATTCATGACCACTGTTCTGCCGAACTCGGTGACGACCAGTACAGCGGTTTGCCGCCAGGCACCACCCAGCTTTGCCTTGAGTTCACCCAGCACCTCGTCCAGGGCACCCAGGCGGTTGGCAAGATTGCCACCGGCTGAGCCCTGGTTGGCGTGGGTATCCCAGCCACCACTTTCCAGTACCGCAACCTGCGGGCCATTTTCGTGAACCAGGAATTCGGCTGCACGACTCGCAAGAGCTGCGAGATTGCTGCCGCGCCCACGGCCTGTCATCTCCATGTCACCCATCATATCCTCGGTTGCCATCATGGCGGCAACTCTGGGCCCCAGTTTCCCGTCCTCCTGGTAGAGCCGGAGCACTCGCGCCATGGTGTCATCGTCGGGGTCGGGTAAACCGTCCGGTGCCCAGCTACCCACACTTCTTTCACCACGCAGGATCAGCGGGACGGACTGTCCAACGGCCATGGCAAGGTGTTCGAGGTCACCGCTGCCAGGGGCACCTGCAAGTGCACGATAAAGCCAGCCGTCCCGGGCGGCGTGGGGCACTTCAACACCGGATTCGAGCACATTCTGCGCGTCAAAGTGGCTACGCTCCCGGTAGGGTGGTGCCGTGCCAGCAAAGGCTATCAGTTCGCCACCACGATACAGGGCGTGCAGGCCAGCAAGGCGCGGATGCAAACCGAAGAATCCATCCAGGTCCAGAATGCCGTTTTCTTCACCGGGTGCCGGTAGCGCCAGGTCACCCCGGGTGCGGGTGTAGGCCCTGTCTCCATAAGGTGGCAGGGCTGCAAGGCCATCCATGCCACCTCGCAGAATGACAACCAGCAAGCGGGGACGGCCAGGCGCGCTGCCGGCCAATGCGAGGCCTGGTGCAGACATGGCCAGCGAGGCCGCGGCGGTGGAAAGCAGAAACTGTCGCCGGGAGATCATGGTGTCACCTCCACTGGAAATTGGGTGATGATAGCAGCAGGGCCAGGCCCTGCGCGGGGCTTTCCGCCCGTGCAATACTCTGCATCAGTTGACCGGCACGGTCGCTGTCGATCATGTGGCGAGCGACCTCCATCGCGTTCATACGATTGCCCAGCCTGCGACCCACAGCAACACCCCATTCAATACGTTGTTTGATTGCAGTGGGTGAGCCCCAGTGATCCATGGTGTCGGGCCAGCCTGCCGGGGACGGTGCCGAGAACGGCAGATGGTTCATTGTCCGCAGCACATTAGTGCCAAACTCCCGCACACCGTTAGCAGGAAGCGCCAGGCCGCGCAAGGTTGATACCAGCAGTTCCCAGGGTGTTTTCAGCTTCTGGTTTTCCGGGTTCCAGGCGCTGCTGAGGGTCAGCACCGCACGGTGGACCGTGGGCAGGTGGCCGTCCGATTCCAGAAAAGCTTTTGCGACAAAATCCACATCCCGCGCCGCCGGTTCATCGTTGACAAAATGGGTGACAAGCTTGCGGGCAACAAATCTTGCCGTGGCCGGCTGCAGGCCAAGGTCACGCAGTGCGGCAACGCCCTGTTTTGCGCCGGTGTCCCGGTATTCCTTGCCGAGCAGCAAATGACTGCCCGGTTCGTGCATGAACTCGGCAAAAATGAATTCTCCGGGGGTGGCACCCAGGCGCTGTAACTGTGGACTACCAAGGGTCCAGCCTGTGAGTATCCGCGCCAGGGAGGTCACGTCCGCCTGGGTATAGCCGCCATCAACCCCCAGGGTGTGCAGTTCCAGGATTTCCCGCGCCAGGTTTTCATTGAGCCCGGCATCCCGGCGTTTGCCTGCGACCGAGCGCGGCCCGACCGACTGGGCGTTGTCGAGATACAGCAGCATTACGGGGTGGGACACCACTCGAAGCAGCATCTCGGCAAAATGACCGTCCAGGGCTGGCCTGATCGCCTCGTTTTCGTAGGCTGTGCAGGCGGTGGCAATCTGCGGCCGACCCGTACGCGATACGGTGAAATGATTGGACCAGAACTGGGCCAGTCTTTCCCTGACGGGGCTGGGTGTGCTGACGGCCTGGTGCAGACGGGCGTTGATGCCGGCCTGGACCTGGTCGCGGACAGCAACCCGGTAGGCTCGCTGTGATGCCTCCAGTGCACTGATCCGGGCCTCGTCACCGCCGCTCATTCGTTTTGCGCGCTGCCTTCCCTGGCGCAGTTGCTGGTAGGAGGCAATCTGGCTGCTGGCGGATTCCAGCCCTGGCATGACCACACTGTTGCCGGACTGCAGTTGTCCAACCACCCAGTCCACCGGGTTATTGCCAATGGCAGCCAGGTCCTGCGCCGAAGCGCCCAATCCAAAATGGCTGGCGGCCCGAAATGGTGTTGTGCTGATCAACCCGTGCTTCACCTCTATTCCAGTGCGCCACCTTCGGCCAGCGCTGCAATTTCCCTGTCAGGCAAGCCGAACAGGGACTTCATCACATAGTTGTTGTGTTCACCCAGGCAGGGTGGTGCTGATCGCACCATCTGGTCCTTGGCGGAGAAGCGGGTGGGAAAGCCATAATGTATAACCTCGCCGCATTCACTGTGCACCAGTACCTGTTTGAGTCCCCGGGCTTCAAGCTGCGGGTCCCTGAACACGTCCGTTGGCCGTTGTACGACGGATGCCGGGATTCCCGTCGCAACCAGTTGTCGCTCAATCTCGAATGCATCACGGGTCCTGGTCCACGCCTCAATCAGTTCCTGGATAGTGTCGTTATGCTGCCGACGAAGCTCCGGTGTGTCCCAGTGCGGTTCACAACCAGGAACCAGTTCGCAGAGTGCGCGCCATTCCTGTGTACTTTCAATGGCGATGGCGATATAGCGTTCTGTGCCAAGACAGCGATAGACACCCTGCGGGTGGTTGTACAGCGAATCGAAGCCGCGGGCAGTTGCCGTCCGGCCGTTTACCGTTTCGTCCAGGATCAAAGGCGCTATGAACATCATGGCACACTCTGCCTGGGCGAGATCAATCAGTTGGCCCTCGCCCGTCCTGTGCCGGTGATGCAGGGCTGCGGTCAGTGCCGTAATGCCAAATTTGGGTGCAATCACATCGGTGTAGGGTGTCGCGACGCCACAGGGGTTACGGTCCGGCCAGCCGGTAATGTAGTGGAGGCCACAGAAACCGGACGCCTGCTGGCCATAGCCGGCATAACTGGACAGGTCACCGGTCTGGCCGAGCATCGACGTGCTCAGCATGATGAGGTCGGGATGGTCCCGGCTGAGCGTCTGGTAGTCGAGCCCCATGCGTGCCATGGTACCGGGCGAAAAGCTTTCGATGACCACGTCCGCCCAGTCACAGGCGTGGCGGGCGAGTTGCCGGCCGGCCGGGGTACCAAGGTTGCACAGCAATGAGAGTTTTGACGTGGCGTAGAGAAAGCTCCAGTAGCTGCGGTTTAATCCCGGTGTAGCATTTGCCGTCTCGTCCGGGGCGGCAATGTGTGGGGGCAGGGTGCGCGACAGGTCGGGGCGCGTTGCGGATTCCAGTTTGACGACGGTTGCGCCGTGGTCGGCAAGTGCCTTGCTGATGGTGGGGCCCGCCGCAACCCAGGAGAAATCGGCCACCTTGAGTCCGGCAAATGCATTACCGTGCCGGGCGCTTCTCACCGCCGGTGCCTGGAGGCCAGCCGCCGGCCATTCTGGCAGTTCTGGCAGATCCTTCTGTGTTTGCACGCGGACAGGTGTGGCTGACAGCTGTGCCCATTTGACCGGCTGCGTTACGCCTCCGACGTCCTCAAAAAAACCGCGCTGCAGATACTGGGGAAAGCTGACGAGGTCCCGGGTGGTGTGCAGTGGCCCAAGCCGCAGATTGTTCTGAAGTGCCCACTGGACAAGTTCCAGCTTGGTATGGCGGGCCACGAAACGGTCAAGCACCTCCCTGGCCCTGGCCATATGTTCAGGTGGGATGACACCCTGTTGCAGCAGTGCGGTCCACTGGTCCCAGTTGTACTGTTCAAGTTCGGGCTCGGGGGCACCGTCTTTCCTGGCGGCTTCGATTGCCAATGTGTACATGGTCCTGGTACCTGGTGGGCTGGCACCAGGCGCAATGGTGACCAGTCCATCGAGGGCTTTTACGGTCCTTGGCCCCTGTACGGGCGCGGATGCCCCACGGTCATCCCCGATGCCGGGCGGATTGTCGTTAATGCAGACCGGGGCACCCTGGGCCCCCATCAGGGTCCACCACATGGTTTCAAACGCCGAAAGATCAAGGTGCTGGCCGTAACCCGAGCCATCACGCTCATTGAGTGCAACCAGCGCGTCGGCAGCAGCCTGGGCGCCGGCGTGCAGCCATGCCTGGGGATAGCCGACAGGCACGGGCGGGCGGTCCGGATCACCCTGAAGTGAGAGTCTGCCGCCGGCCGCCTCCAGCGTGAGGCTGGTGACCGGCCAGTGTGCTTTGGGACCATTCTGCCCAAACCCGGTGATGGAAACGTAGATCAGACCTGGATTGAGCGCACACAGCGTGGCCGCATCAATGCCAAGACTCAGGCTTACACCGGGGTCAAAACTTTCGAGCAGGATGTCCGCGCCACGCGCCAACGCCAGCACCCGGTCGCGGCCGGCCGGTGAGTAAAGGTCAAGGCGATAACATTGTTTGCCAAGACCATAAGCCTGCCAGAAGAGGGAGTTGCCAGCCGCGTCGAAAGGTGGCAATCGGCGGCTCGATACCCCCTCCACCGGCTCAATCTTGATGACCTCGGCACCAAGGTCAGCAAGCAGCCGGCCGGCAATTTCACCTCGATGGTTGGTCAGGTCAATAACGCGGATACCGGAAAGAGATTGGTTGGACATGCGGGTCAGTGCTGGCTTCCTGGAGAACGCGGGGAGTATCCACTGGGCTATCCTTGAATGTCAAACACGATCATGTTTGTTGAAAAGCGGCATGGGTTCCTGCTACTTTCTGCAGGTGGGGAAAAATCTCTCACTATAAATGGCGGCTGGAAACGGCGACAGGCAGTCGGGTGTCGCCGGGTTTGGTCACCGGATCAACAGGGTGAGTCCTGAAGGAGGCGCTTCGATGGGTGAAAAACTGGTTTCAGCCTGGCAACAGCCAGAAAACCGTTGGGCTGAATTGCCCAATTCCATTCACAATGATGCAGTTGCAACCCGTATTGGAATGCGGGGTGGCACAATACCGGGTACTGTCCATCTCAACCATTTTGTCCCGCTTATCCAGTCGACGTTCGGTTCCCGCTGGTATCAGCGCGGCACCATCTCGATGTTCTACACCTTTGCAACAACCCACCGGGAGAAAGTGCGCGCGGTGATGGACCCGCCATCGGGTGCCGAAAACGAGCGTCTCGATGCGCTGGTTGAGACCCCGGAAGGTAAAATTGTAGCCAAGGGGTCCATTTCGGTTGGCAGTCCGGCTGGTGCCGACTATGTCGCCAGCCTGCCTCTTGAAGATGCACCGCGTGATGAACTGCGAATCCTGCAGGATCTGCTGGTCGGCGAGGAAGCGCCCCCAAAGGATAACGTGGTGATCACCGAAGGGGGCGGCAGTGGTGATGAAGCGGGTATACTCATCTATCCGGCGGCGATGTACGGTGCCCTGAACGTGGGTTTTCCGCCGGGCAAGATCCGGCAACCCAGTGTGGGCTTTTTTGGTGCTACTGAAATCCGACTGCTGGATGGTCCCGTTCGATTGAATACAGGCTACCGGCGCACAGGTAAGGTTGTCTGTGTGGGCGCCTCCCCGAAAACCGAATTTGCCTGGGTGGATTCTGCGCTGCTGGACGAGCGCGGGAAGACGATTGCAGAAATGCGGCACCTGACACGCTGGATGAAATCCTCGTCTGACCTCTGGTCATAGTGAGACTCTCCAGCGTCTCCCCACCATTGATTTCGCTGGCGTTTGAGTGAGCCTGGTAGCAGAATCGCTGTTTGGTTGCGCCTGTACCGGGCGCTTTTGATAGAGGTTCAGGTACATGGCAAAGGTGGTAATTGGTCTACTATTGCTGGCGGTCGCGACTGCTGTCGGATGGCTGGCTTATGAGGAGTTTTTCGCGCAGCCGGAAGCGGTCCGTGGTGGTTTTGGCCGCGGTGGTGGTGCTGCACTGGTTGTCACAGACAGGGTTCAGCTGAAATCTTTACCTGATGAAATAGAGGGTATTGGCACAGTGGTGGCCAACGAGTCGGTCACTGTGACCGCAAAAGTCACTGAAACGGTGCGCGCTGTAAATTTTGTTGACGGCGATTACGTCGAGCGCGGCACCGTGCTGGTTGAACTGACCAATGAAGAGCAGACAGCGTTGCTGGCGGAAGCCAGGGCTAACCTGGATGATGCGCGCCGCCAGTTGGTCAGGCTTGAGGACCTGGCGAAGCAGGGGAGTGTGCCGGTCTCCCAGGTAGATGAGGCCAGGTCGCGCTTCGAAGCCAGCGAGGCCCGGCTGGAAGGTATTATGGCCAGGGTAGCCGATCGCCTGATTCGTGCCCCCTTCTCCGGCCTGTTGGGATTCCGCGAAGTGAGTCCGGGCACGCTGGTTACGCCCAACACGGCAATTACTACCCTGGATGATATATCAACTGTCAAGCTCGACTTTTCTGTACCGGAGAACTTTTTTGGCATTCTGAAAGCCGGTCTGCCTGTGCTTGCCATGGGTGTTGCTTATCCGGACAGGACCTTTCGCGGTACGGTCACCAGCATCGGTTCACGTATTGACCCGGTGACGCGAGCAGTCTCGGTACGCGCAGAATTCAATAACAGCGAGCGGTTGCTTCGACCGGGCATGCTGATGACAGTGCGCCTGATTCAGGAGCGTGCGCCGTCACTGGTGGTTGCCGAGAGTGCAGTGGTCCAGCAGCAGGACCGGAGCTATGTGTTCCGTGTTATTGAGGGCCGCGCCCGCATGACGCAGATTACGCCGGGTAGACGCAAGACCGGGGTTGTGGAAGTGCTTTCCGGTCTTGAACCCGGTGACGAGATTGTCGTTGATGGCATTACGCGGGTGCGGGATGGCGTGCCGGTGCGCATTCAGGGTGCTGAACCTCCACCGCGGGCGGGGATGCAAAACGGTAAACGTCCGGGCGCCGCACCACCTGGGAGTGGTGCTGCTACTGGTCAGGGAGGTTAACTTATGGTGCTTTCAGATGTTTCTGTAAAGCGGCCCGTGTTTGCCATGGTGCTCAGCATGATGCTGTTGGCACTGGGTATCATGTCCTTCCGCGACCTGCCGGTACGTGAGTATCCAGATGTCAATCCCCCCAACGTCTCCGTCAGTGTTGACTACCCCGGTGCTTCCGCGCGAGTGGTTGAAACCCAGATTACCCAGCCGCTTGAAGCCCAGATCAGTGGCGTGGAGGGTATCAAGACAATTCGGTCTTCCAGCAGTGATGGGCGGACCCGAATTTCGATCGAGTTTGAGCTGGACCGGAACATCGAGGAAGCAACCAATGATATTCGTGACCGGGTCGCCCGGGTCATAGGGCAGTTGCCAGAAGACGCGGATCCGCCAGAAGTCTCCAAGGCCGACTCGGATGCAAGGCCTATCCAGTACTTCAGCCTCAACAGTGAAACCATGAACTTCATGGAACTGACTGACTACGCAGAGCGCTACATCATTGATCAGCTGACAACCATCCCGGGTGTTGCTGACGTGAGTAACTCCGGTTCCGGGCGTTTCTCCATGCGCATCTGGCTCGACCGGGTTGCCCTGGCTGCGCGTGGACTGACCGTCACTGATGTCGAGAACGCACTGCGGCGGGAGAACATCGAATTGCCGGCGGGTCGGGTCGAGTCTGCTGACATGGAATTTTCTGTCCGGATGGAACGTAACTACCAGACCGCAGAGGATTTTGCCGGCCTGGTCATTCGGCGTGGTGCTGACGGGCATCTCATCAGGTTGGGTGAAATTGCCGACATAGAAATTGCACCCCGGTTCCTGCGCACTGAATATCGTGCCAACGGCCGCATGACGGTAGGTTTTGGTATTGTGAAACAGTCCAAGGCCAATTCGGTAGAAGTGCTCGCAGCGGTCAAGGAGCAGGTCGCCAAAATCAATGCATCATTACCGGAAGGCATGGAACTGACTGCCAGTTCCGATGAGTCGATTTTCATCACCGCTGCAATCAATTCGGTATACGTTACCATTGCCATTACAACGGTGCTGGTCAGCCTGGTGATTCTGGCTTTCCTCGGCAGTTTCCGCGCGATGATCATTCCCGCTGTTACCATCCCGATTTGCCTGACGGCGTCGTTTACGATCCTTGCGGCCTTCGGCTTTTCAGTCAATCTGATTACCCTGCTCGCCCTGGTGCTTGCCATAGGGCTGGTTGTAGACGACTCCATTGTGGTGCTGGAGAACATTCACCGGCGAATAGAAGAGGGAGAACCCCCGCTGCTTGCGGCCTACAATGGTGCGCGCCAGGTTGCGTTTGCCGTGGTGGCAACCACCATTGTGCTGGTTGCGGTGTTTGTGCCGATTGCTTTTCTGCAGGATAGCGTGGGCCGATTGTTTCGTGAACTTGCCGTGACCATCAGCGCAGCGGTTATTGTCTCCAGTGTGCTGGCCCTGTCGCTGACGCCGGTCATGTGCTCAAGGCTGCTGCGGCCACATGCGGGAGAGAACCGGATCACGCATGCGATTGACCACATTTTTGAGAAGGTCTCCAACGGCTACGTGAAGGCGCTGGGCGCCTGCCTGAACATGACCTGGGCGTTTTTTGTGCTGGTGGCGCTGGTGGTGGCGGCCATCCTGTTGCTGACGCGGGCCTTGCCGGAAGAGTTGACGCCGTCAGAAGACCAGGGTTCTTTTTTTGCCATGGTGCAGGGGCCGGTGGGTGCCAGTTTCGGTTATATGCAGGAACGGATGCGTGAACTGGAGAAGCCACTTCTGCCGCTGGTTGAGTCAGGTGAGGTGACCCGGGCGATGGTGGCATTTCCCGGGTTTGGCGGCAATGCCGTCAACTCGGGTGTGATTGCTGTAACCATGGCTCCACCGGACGTTCGCACCATATCCACCCAGGACGCCATCGACCAGGTCATGCCGGCCTGGAACGAGGTACCGGGTCTGCGCGTGTTCCCACGGGTTCGCTCAGGTTTTTCATCCCGCAGCCGGGGTGGTTCACCGGTCCAGTTTGTCATTGGCGGGCCCACCTACGAAGAGCTGGCAAAATGGCGGGATATTGTGGTTGCCCGGGCCGAGGAGAACCCGGGTCTGACGCGGATCGACACCGACCTGAAAGAAACCCAGCCACGCCTGGTGGTCAGCATCGACAAGAACCGTGCCGCCGCCCTGGGCGTGTCCGTGCAGAATGTCGGCAGAACGCTGCAGGCCATGATGAGCGAACGCCCCGCGACTACCTACGTGGTGGATGGGGAAGAGTACGATGTGCTGATCCAGGCGAAAGAGTCGCAGCGGGCGAGTCCTGAAGATCTGCAGAGCATCTACGTCCGGTCCGACGCGTCCGGTCAATTGATACCGCTGTCCACGCTGACCACGGTGCGCAGCGTGGCTGAGCCTGACAGCCTGAACCGGCATAACCGGATCCGGGCCGTGACCATCAGTGCCAGTCTGAATGAAGGGTATACGCTGGGTGAAGCGCTGGCGTTTCTTGAGGGGGTTGTCAGGGATGAACTTCCCGCCATTGCGCAGATTGACTATCGCGGGGAATCGGCAGAGTACAAGGAGGCCAGCGGCGGCATGATGTTTACCTTTGTCCTGGCGCTACTGGTAGTGGGGCTGGTGCTGGCTGCCCAGTTTGAAAGTTTTGTTCATCCTGTTGTTATCATGATCTCGGTGCCAATGGCTGTTGTGGGCGGCCTGTTCGGATTGCTGATTACCGGCAACACGCTGAACATTTACAGTCAGATCGGCCTGATCATGCTGGTGGGTATTGCGGCAAAAAATGGTGTGCTGATCGTGGAGTTTATCAACCAGCTTCGTGATGAAGGGCTGGCTTTTGCTGACGCCATCCGGGAAGCGGCCAGGATTCGTTTTCGTCCGGTCATGATGACGACGCTGTCCACGGTCATGGGTTCCATACCGCTCATACTTGCGACCGGCGCCGGTGCGGAAAGCCGGATTACGCTGGGCATCGTCATCTTCTTTGGCGTGACAATTGCGACTTTCCTGACGCTTTTTGTGGTGCCGGTGTTCTACCAGGCGCTGGCCCGCAACACAGGTTCACCCGGTGCCATTGCCAGTGAACTCGAATTGCTGCAGCAGAATCAGAAGGCAGTTACCGAATGAGCAGGCGGGATGCTGTCAGGCATCCCGCCCCCCGTGGTCAGTGGCCCCGGCCTGTATCCTCTTGCCCCGGGCAATCAGGACCAGAACCCGCTAACGACGTCGTTCGGTGGGATTGCGACCCACTGCATTGGACATGTCGGTGATCCTCGTAATGTTCTCCAGCACGGATTCATAGTCACTGTGCTCCGGCCCAAGATTCACGGGTTCGTTGGCCCAGATCTGTGAACGGGAGAAGCGGCCACCGGCGGCATGGAATATCCAGCCTGTGGGTGCATCTTCTGAACACATGTAAAGCACAATCGGGCTGACGAGGCCGGGCTGGCGTTCGGGTGGGGGGTTGTCCGGATCGAAGCTGGCCCCGGGTACACTTGCGGTCATGCGCGTGGCAGCTGCCGGCGCGAGACAGTTGACCTTGATGTTCTTGCTAAGCCCTTCAATCGCAAGAACGTTCATCAGCCCCAGCATTCCCATCTTGGCCGCGCCATAGTTGGCCTGGCCAAAATTGCCAAATATCCCCGAGGTTGAACTGGTGAACACAATTCGGCCCCAGTTTTTTTCGTAAAGGATCGGCCATGCGTAGTGTGTGACGTAGGCGCTGCCGCGCAGGTGGACATCAATGACGGCATCAAAATCATCCAGCGTCATGTTCTTGAATGATTTGTCGCGCAGGTTGCCCGCATTATTGACGACAATATCAACCGTGCCAAACGCGCTGACCGCATCGTCGATAATGGTTTTTGCACCTTCACGATCGCAGACCGAGGCTTTGTTGGCGATGGCGACACCACCTTTCGCCTTGATTTCAGCCACCACCGAATCTGCCGCATCACTGCCGCCACTACCATCCAGGCTGCCACCGAGGTCATTAACGACAACCCTGGCACCGCGCTCCGCAAACGCGTGCGCGTGGGCGCGGCCGAGGCCACCGCCCGCGCCCGTCACAATTACTACCTTTCCTTCAAAATCACTCATGGGTATATCCTCCTTGGTTGACGCTATAACAGCGATGCAACATTGTATAGCCTTGATACCATCCGTGTAGTCTCAGGGAGTTGATGTGCGTCAATATCGCGTCGTTGGGAAGGGAAGTAGCTTGCGGTTGCTGTTGATGGCCGGTCTTCTGGTCAGTGCGGGCGCCGCAACTGCCCTGCCCGAACTGCTGGGACCCGCCATGTCTTATGGTGCAACCGACTGCAGTTTCTGCCATGTGACCCCGGAAGGCGGGCACGGCAACAACGAGCGTGGGCTCTGGTTGCTGGCTGAGCAGGAAAAGCGCCAGGCAAGTTCGATTGATGTTGCCTGGCTGTCAGCACGTGAAACTCTGACAGTGGCTCCAGCGACCGCTTCCGCCGCACCCGTGGCGAAGGTCGCACCAACGGCGTTGCCTGCATTGGTGTCTTTGCCGGCAGACAGCATGCGCCCGCTGGACTACACCACGCGGCAGGGGGACTGGCCGGCTTATGCCGGCGACCTGCGGGCAACCAAGTTTTCCCCGCTGAACCAGATTACGCTTGCGAATGTGTCGCAGGTAGTGCCGGCCTGGACCTGGGAAGCTTTTGACAACAAGCGATACCTGGGCGGCAAAGGCGGAGGCATGGAACAGAAGAAAACGCCGGATCCGTTCAAGGCGACACCCATCATGGCGGGCAACCGGCTGTTTGTCAGGACCAGCTTTTCGGCGGTTGCGGCACTCAATCCGGTTTCCGGTGAGGTCCTCTGGACCTTCGATCCCGGTACCGGTGACGGGGATCGTCCACCCATGTTTGGGTTCTCGTCCAGGGGGCTTGTCTACTACGCCCACGAGACGGGTGACCGGGTGATCCTGCTGACCTCAGACGGCTGGATGATGGCGCTTGACGTTGTGACGGGCCAGCCGGTTGGCTCGTTTGGTGACGCCGGCAGGGTAGATATGACCCAGGGGTTGCGTCGGCCGTTACGGCGTCACACGACAACCTGGAATTACCCGCCGGCGCTCTGTGGTGATGTACTGGTTGTCGGCAACCAGACCTCTGATGGTTCCCATCGCATACGGGGCGACAGTCCCTGGAATGAAAATCTGCCCCTTGGAGACGTGCGTGGCTTTGACGCGGTGACCGGCAGGCAGTTGTGGGTATTCAAGACGGTGCCCCAGGCAGGGGAACCAGGTGTTGAGACCTGGGGCAACGAGTCCTGGCGCTGGATGGGCAACACCAATGTCTGGTCCATGATGAGCTGTGATCCGCAGAGCGGCCAGGTGTTCTTGCCGGTCACGGCGCCGACACACCATTTTTACGGGGGATTTCGGCACGGCGACAACCTCTACGGCACCTCAATTGTTGCGCTGGATGCCGGCTCGGGTGAGCGTCAGTGGCACTACCAGACTGTCCACCATGATATCTGGGATTATGACCTGCCGGCAGCCCCCATCGTGATGGATATCGTCGTGGCGGGCAAATCTATACCCGCGCTTGCCCAGGTCGGCAAAACCGGTTTCGTTTATGTACTGGACCGACGGACGGGTGAACCTGTCTGGCCCATTGAAGAGCGCCCGGTCCCGGCCAGCACCTTGAAGGGTGAACAGGCAGCGCCAACCCAGCCATTTCCAACCTGGCCGCTCCCGTTTGAAATGCAGGGGGTCAGCCCGGCGGATCTCGTCGACTTTACGCCGGCACTGCGCGAGAAAGTAGCCGGTGTTGTCGCGGGTGTGCAGTTGGGCGGACTGTTTACGCCTGCCACGGAGCAGGGCACCCTGATGGTGCCCGGCATCGGTGGTGGCGCAAACTGGGGTGGTGCTGCCTATGATCCTGTTGCCAGGAGACTGTTTGTCCCCTCGCGCCGCCTGCCGACAATCCTTGCCGCGATACCCGTGGATGAAACGCGTTTCGGCTATCCCTACATGGTGAGATCAACTTTTCCATTTGTGGATGGCCTGCCTATTGTGAAACCACCCTGGGGCAGTATTACTGCTTATGACATGGACAGCGGCGAAATTGCCTGGCGGGCGGTGAATGGCAGTGGCCCCAGGGATCATCCGCTGCTCAAGGGCCTGGAACTGCCCGACCTGGGCGCAGTGGAAGCGCCGGGACTGTTGATTGCCGGTGATCTGCTCTTCTATGGCCACCGCGGGAATGCGCCGGCCGGTGAGTCTTACCTGCAGGCGCGGGACAAACACTCGGGCGAGCTGGTTTTCTCCCACGCCGTCAAGGGGCTTCATGCCCAGGCCCCGCCGATGACCTACATGGCAGGCGGCCGTCAGTTTGTGGTGATTGCAACCGGTTCAAGTACCGAACCCGCGCGATTGACGGCGTTCCGCTTGCCCTGAACAGCTCACAACCAGACTGATCGGCTTCTGCAGGGGGGCCGCGGCCAGCATTTTATGTATGAGGATCAATATTTTCTATCCTGTTATGCCACCAGGTGCGAAAAATTAAATAGATTGGCTCCGTTGTAGCGTGAGGATTTACATTGGAGGACTATTAAAACTAGAATTGGCACCCTCGATCATCTTGACGCCAGGAATAACGCAATGCCAATCAGGCCCCTTGTTCTGCTGCTTGTATTTTTTGTGTCGCCCGTTAACGCGGCGTCCACACGACTGGCGGATAACCTTGAGGCCCGGGTGCCACCCTATCTGTCAACTGCCCTTGCACAGCAGGTAGCTGACCTGAAAGCCGCGGTAGCCGCATCTCCCACGGATTCGGCTGAACAGGTGGAAGCCCGGGCACGGGTCCTGTGGGACTGGGCCAATGCCTATGCGCTCACCGGCAGACCCCTGCATCCGGAATTGCCCTCATCAATCGGCAGGATGACCCAGGGTCGCGTGCCGCCCCGGCAGGTTGACAACCTGGGCACCACGCTGGACTGGTTTGTCACGGAACTCGCTTTCCGGGATGCGAACCCGGATGGTATAGGGTACCTGTCATCGGATCACCTGGGACCGTTTGAAGCGGACGGTTTCGCGGAGTTGCGCCAGCGCTATACCGTTGGCAAGGCCCCCATCGAACCCGGGGGTGGTTTCCTGGTTGCAACCCGAATGTATGGCGGGCCCAGTGACATCCAGGCTGATGATCCGGCGGGTGCAGGTTATGTCACGGTGACATCAAGTAATCCGGCAGTGAAGTTCAAGGTCGACTCACTGATGGTATCGGGCATGTTTTCGGGGCAGTTGGGAGGGAGTCACCCAAGGCCCTATTTCCGCGTGACTGAAGGCAACCTCCAGCCTGGTGATGTTGTCACGATTGTTGCGGGGGACAGGTCCGGGGGTGGTCCGGGCCTGAAGTTACCGTCCCAGTCCAGTTCTGCACTTCGCGTCCGCGTCTTTGTGTCGCTTCAGAATCCCGCAGAACTGTTTTCTCTGGACGAATTGCCTTTCTTCTCCCGCGGACTGGAGGTTGCCGCGGTTCGGGGGTTTGGTCCCTCTGTTGTGGCCGTGGGTGAGCCGGCATTGTTGTCAGTCAGGAGCGAAGATGAGTTCAGGAATCGGGCCGAGAGCGGATTCCAGCCTGTTGACGTCTACGATAATGGCACATGGATCCACCGGATCGAGAATACCGCGCGCGCTTATCATGAATTCGAGCACCGCTTTACCACCCCCGGTGTACATTACCTGACCCTGCAGTCAGTTGATGGTCGCTTTGCAGCGGAATTCAACCCGATCCTTGTTGAGGAATCACCGCAGGAACGGATTTACTGGGGCGAAACCCACGGTCATACCGGATTCGCCGAGGGCGCCGGAACGGTGGACAACTACTTCAGGTTTGCGCGCGAGGACGCCCGCCTGGATTTCATGACCCTGTCCGAGCATGACCTCTGGATGGATGACTTCGAGTTTGAGGTCACGCGCCAGGCGGTCAAACATGGTTATGAGCCCAACCGGTTCCTGACATACCTCGGCTACGAATGGACCGTAACTGCTGCCCAGGGTGGGCATCACAATGTGATCTTTCGCACCGCCGACGGTCGCCGCCGTGTCGAGCGGCAACGCGCGCCGGAACTTGGCGACCTGCATCGGTTACTGCAGGCTGAAAACGACGCGGCGGACGTCCTGGTCATTCCACATGCCCACAATCCTGGCCGCTGGTGGCAGAGTGATCCCACGATCGAAAACCTGGTGGAGATTGTCTCCAATCACGGCACTTTCGAGTGGTTGGGGCGTGCCTACCTGGCTGAGGGTTACCAGCTGGGTTTTATTGGCGGGTCCGATGACCATATTGGCCATCCGGGTCTGCGCGCCCTGAGCAATGCAGGTTCGGGAAGCGACAATTTTGGTGGCATGGCCGCAGTGATCGCACCCCGCCTTGACCGGGATTTGCTTTTCTCTGCCATGAAGTCCCGCCAGACCTACGCAACCAATGGCCAGAAGATTATTCTGAAGACACGCGTCAATGGCAGTCTCATGGGTACCGAGGTAAAAGCCCGTGACAGGACAACCATTGAAGGCCGGGTTGTGGGTACGAGTCCCATCAGCTATATCGACCTGGTTCGAAATGGCGCAACAGTGGAACGTCTCGATTTCCTGAACGCCTCGACATCGCCAACCACGCAGTTGGAGGTCAGGTTTTATTCAGAGACTGATCCGCTGACGCGTGACGTGATGTCCAGGGGGGCAAGGCCATGGCGAGGCAGTTTGCAGGTGTCTGGTGCAAAACTGCTGGCGGTGGAGACGCCCAATGTCGAGAATGTGTACAGTGAAGGCGCCAGGATCAGCGCTGACGACCCGCAGCGGGTGGAGTTTTTCATGCGCACCCGCGGCGCCTATCGGACCCTCCTGCTCTCGCTGGACAAGGTCACCCGGGGGGCCAAAATCACCTTGACCGCGGAGTCGCGTAAGTTGACGGTTTCAGAATCCCTGGGTATCAATCGCCTGCCGGAAGAAGGGCACCGAATTGCCAGTGCAGACGACCAGCATGAGGATGAGATTGTGTTGCGATGGGTTGCGCCCCCAACTGAACGTGATCGATCTTTTGATTTTGTTTCCCGGGCCGCCAAACCGGGTGAAAACTTCTATGTCAGGGTTATACAGGCCAATGGTGGGATGGCCTGGTCAAGCCCGGTCAGGCTGAACTAATGTGCAGGTGACCTTTTTTGCGCATTGCGTCATAATCAGAGGGTCGCCTGGCCCCGGGCTTCAAGTGCGACGGAAAACACATCCGCTTGCGTAAAGTTTGCGTAAGCTCACGATCGCTCAAGGAATAGCCGGAATCGGAACAGGTATGGCCAAGACGACATCAACAGGACGGAACGCGGCACCAGCGAAACCAGCCACACGAAGCCCCCGCAAGGAACCCAAGCGCAAGGAAGAGATTCTTCGTGCTGCCGCGGAAGTCATGCGCCGCAAAGGTGTGCTGGCGACCAGGCTCCAGGACGTTGCCGATTACCTGGATGTCGCCTACACGGCGCTTTATCACTATTTCCCAAGCCGGGACCACCTTGCTGAAGAAGTCTTGTGCTGGTCCATGGAGAAGCGCATTGAACTGCTGGAGCGCGCCAGCGGCGAAACCCAGTTGGAACGCCTGCTGGATTTCTTTTCGCTGATGCTACACGAGGGACGCCAGTCCCAGGTCCGCTCACCGCTGAAGGTGGGATTGCCCGAGCCGCATCACAGCAAAGTGCTTGTGGCGCGGAACCAGTTGCGTGACAGGATCAGGGCGCTTATTGAAGCGGGCCTCGCAGAGGGTTCCATGCGTCCCTGTGACCCGCTGACCACCGCCAATGCGCTGCTTGGGCTCATGGAGCGGTTCGCGTTTCTCGACCGGTCGCTGTTTTCGGATGCGGTCCGCGCCATGCCGCTGGCTGAGGTTGTGGACCAGTTCTGCGTGATCCTGCGCGACGGCATCCTCGAGGGGATGGACATGCCGCCGCACCCCAGTCACCGGATAGAAAATGGCGCTGAACTGCTCAGTTTCAACCGGGAACTGACTCCTGAACTCCACCGGCTTGACACCATTCTGGCGACCGCAACCCGGCACTTCAACCACGAGGGGATCAATGCCTCAATTCCGCGAATTGCTGAAGACCTTGGTGTGTCGAAGACCGTGGTCTACCAGTACGTTATCGACAAGCAGGACCTGCTGTTCCAGTGTTACCTGCGAGGGGTCAGCGTGGTGGAGATGAGCCACCGCATTGCAGACGACTTTGGCCGGGATCCCCTGGACAAGATGCTGATCCACCGGCGCAACCTCTACATTTTTCACGACAGCAGTTCAGGCCCGTTTACTTTCCTGAATGCCAACGCCTCGCTGAAACCCCAGCACCAGCGGCTGATTGATATTCGTAACAAGGGAGTGCGGGATACATCCATTGAACGGATGCGGCAGGCCCAGGCGGCCGGGACCGTCAAGAAGGATGTTATCCCGGACATTGCCCAGCCGCTGTTCGGCCAGATCCTGTATTTCCTGCCTGCCTGGTATTCTGACGAGTATCACCTGCCGATTGAGGAAGTGTGCTGGCAGACAGGGTTACTGGGATTTATTGGTCTGCGCAATCGGTAAGCTGACCGGCGTTTACCTGCGTGCCTGTTTCGGTCTAATCTCTGTCTGTTCATTTTTGATTCAAGGAAATTCACATGCGTTATCTGCTGGCGATTCTCTTGCCTCCTGTTGCGGTGTTTATCTGCGGTAAACCCATACAAGGTATTATCAACATTATCCTGACGTTACTCTTTTATGTACCTGGCGCCATTCACGCGGTACTGGTTGTGCATTCCTACCTGTCTGACAAGCGTACCGAGAAGGTGATCGACGCTATCAACCGGAAAGAATCCCAATGAGCATCCGCCAGAAACTGCTTTGCCTGCCTCTGATACTTGGTCTCGCGGGCTGTGAGAGCACCTACTATGATGTGATGGAGAAGGTAGGTGTTCATAAGCGCGACATCCTTATTGATCGCGTCGTGGAGGCCCAGGAGACGCAGGAGGAGGGACAGCAACAGTTCAGGGACGCGCTGGAGCAGTTTCGATCGGTTGTCAATTTTGACGGCGGTGAACTCGAAGACGCCTATTCACGGCTGAACGACGAGTATGAAGACAGCGTGGCCGCTGCAGAACGTATTCGTGACCGGATTGATGCCGTTGAATCCGTGGCAACAGCGCTGTTTGATGAGTGGTCCGGTGAACTGGAAGAGTACACCAGCGCCTCGCTCCGGCGTGACAGCGAGCGACAACTGCGCGACACCCGGCGCAGTTATGATCGCCTGATTGCGGCCATGCGCCGCGCGGAAAGCTCAATTGATCCCGTGCTGGCCAGTCTCAAGGACAATGTGCTGTATCTCAAGCACAACCTCAATGCACGCGCCATCGCCTCACTCAAGGGGGAGCTTGGCACCGTGAATACCGATGTTGATGCGCTGATTGCCGCCATGCAAAAGGCCATCGACGAGTCCAGTGCATTTATCAGCCAGATGCGTGGCGAAGGCTGATTGTCGCGAGCAGGCCGGGTGAAGCCGGGCGCCTGGCCTTAACCGTTTCTTTACCAGCAGCTATACCCCAATTAATCATGGCTTCATTTTCCGTTTAATTTCCACCCGCATAATCGGCGCCTTTATTGTGACTGGGGAGGTGCTTCGTGCGGAAAATAAAGATGGTTGTGTCCACGGTTGTTGCGGCCTGTTTCGCGCTGCCCGCCGCGGCAGAAGGCGAAATGGAAGAGATGGTGGTGATTGGCCAGCGCGCCATGCTCCAGAATGCCATTGCTCGCCAACGTGATTCTGATCTTATCCAGAGTGTGGTCACACGTGATGCCATCGGCAATTTCCCGGATCAGAACGTGGCGGAAGCGGTGCGCCGCCTGACGGGCGTCAATGTCCTGAACGACCAGGGTGAGGGCAGGTTTATCGCGGTTCGCGGCCTTGACCCGAGCCTGAATGCCGCGTCAGTGAACGGTACCCGTATCCCATCACCGGAGTCCGATTCGCGGTCGGTTGCGCTGGATGTCATTCCTGCTGAGCTGGTCGAATCAATCGAAGTTGTCAAGACACTGACGCCCGACATGGATGCGGACACGATCGGTGCGGCCATCAGGATCCAGACAACCAGTGCCTTTGACAGGACTGACCCGTTTGTGACTTTCAAGGCGGAGCAGTCCTACAATGACCTGAATGGCGAAACCTCACCCAAGGCAAGCGTCGACTTCATGTACCCGATCAGTGACAGCCTGGGTGTTGCAGGTGGCTTTTCCTTTAACCGCCGGGAAACCTCAACGGACAACATCGAGGTAGACGGGTGGGATGTGACTGACACCGGTATCACGTTTGCCGATGCCGTCGAATACCGGGATTATGATGTATTGCGCGAACGCGTTGGGGGCGCGCTTTCGGTCGACTTTCGCGCCAGCCGATCTACCAGCCTTTTTGCGCGCGCCCTTTACAGCCTGTTCGACGATACGGAAGAGCGTCGTCGCCTCGTGTTCGAAATGGACGAAGAGCCCAGCAGCGGAACAGCTAACTCGGCAAGCTTCCTGTCCGATGACGGAGAGATATCTGTGCGGCGTGGCCTCAAGGATCGGTATGAGTCCCAGACAATCCAGTCTTACGAGATTGGCGGCACGACAGAAACAGGGAACTGGTCGCTGGATTACAAGGTTTCCTACTCACGGGCTGAGGAAAACGAAAACCGAACCCAGGATCCTACCCGGTTTCGCAATGACTTTGACGGACCCGGAGAACTGGGCGTCACGTTTGATTACAGTCAACTGGAGTCGACGACCTACAACATCAGCGTCGGCCAGGCTTCGTTTCTTGATCCTGCGACTTACGAAATTGACAAGGTTGAGCAGGTTGACGGTCGCGCAGAGGACGAGGAAGTTGCCTTCCAGTTTGATGCCGGGCGCACCTTCTCGACCACTGATGGCCTGCTGCTGGTGAAGTTTGGCGCCAAGACACGAAGTCGTACCAAGTCCTATGACCTGTATCTCGAAGTCCTGGAGGATTACTCGGGCAACTATTCGCTGGCTGATGTGACCGGGAGCCAGTCTTATGGACTTGCAGCTATTGACCCGCTCCCGGATCTGGGCGCAGTACGCCGGTTTAATGCTGCCAACCTGGCTGGTTTCGAGCTCAATTCGCTCGATACCAACTTTGAATCCAATGTGGCGGATTTTGCTGTGGATGAGGACGTGTTTGCCGGTTACCTGATGGGACGTTATGAATCAGGTCCGCTCACGGTCGTGGGTGGTGTGCGTATGGAGCGCACCAAGTCTGATGCGAGGGGTAACCTGGTTGAACTCGTGGAGGAAGATGGTGTGCGTAATGGTGTGGTCCTGACAGAGGATACCCTTTTTGTCACACCCAACAGCTTCCAGACGAGCTATACAGACTGGCTGCCCAGTATCAGCCTTCGCCTTGAGGCAGAGGATAACCTGCTGATTCGTGCTGGCCTGTTCCGCAGCGTTGTGCGACCGAATATTGCACAGCTTGCCCCGCGGTTTGTTGTCGAGGAGGCGGATGACGGCGAGCGGGTGGGTGAATTCGGAAATCCGGCACTTCAGCCTTATCTGGCATGGAATTATGATGCCAGCGCTGAGTGGTACTTCACCAGTGATGCCGTGGTACAGGTGGGTGTCTTTTACAAGACCATTGATAATTTCATCGTAAACGCCGAATTTGATGCGGGTGATCCGCCATTTAGCGGCACTTTCAACGGGGTTTCTTTTGATGAGGCCCTGATTCCGTTGAACGGCAATGAGGCAAGTGTGACGGGGATCGAGTTCAACTACCAGCAGGCGCTCAGCAGGCTGCCGGCGCCTTTCGACGGGTTGTTGATTGGCTTCAACTATACCTTTACCGATTCGGAGGGTGATATTAATGGTCGAACCATTCCCCTGCCTGCCGCCTCAGAGAACAATTACAACGCCATGCTGGGTTATGAAAAAGGTCCCGTCAGCCTGCGGGTGACCGCGGCCTATCGGGATGAATACCTGGATGAACTCGGGGGCAGTGCGGAAGAAGATCGATACGTCAAGGATCACCTGCAGGTTGACGTTACGGCGAGCTATCAGGTCACGGAGCAGTTCAAGCTCTACGCCCAGTTGGTAAACCTGAATGATGAGCCCTATGTCGCATTCCAGCGTGGACCCGGACGCGATCGACTGCTGCAGTACGAGACCTATTCCTGGACCGGCAAGATTGGTCTGCAGGCGAGCTTCTAGGATGAAACGATACGCGGGTACGGTCGTGCAGGTTGCACTGATCCAGTTCACCGTCGCCTGTACGGTGATTGATCGTGATGCGCTGACCTATCCCGATGCCGTGTGGGTCCCCGTGGTGGTGGCAGACGTCGAGACAACTCCGGTTGCATCAGCCGATGATGCTGCCGATGATCCGGCGATCTGGATCAACCCGGTGGATCCGGCGGCGAGCCTGGTACTGGGAACGGACAAGCAGTCCGGTATTGCCGTCTATACTCTGGATGGTGGCCTGTTACAGTTTCAGCCCCTGGGTGAGCCCAACAATATTGACCTCAGGCAGGGTGTTGTTGTTGGTGACTGGCAGGGTGACCTCGCCGTGGCCTCCAATCGGGCGGACAACAGTATTTCCCTGCTCTCTGTCTATGCCGCCGGCGTGAAGCCCATCGGCGGGTTTGCGGCGGGACTGGATGAGCCCTACGGCATCTGTATGGGCATCAACGATGCAAGGGCGCTGGTGTTCGTGACCTACAAGACAGGTGAGGTGCAGGTCCATCGTTTGCAGAACATTAGAGATAGCGTAAGGCAGCAACAGATCCAGACTTTGAGATTCGCGAGTCAGTTGGAAGGTTGCGTGTTTGATGACGCGCGGGGTGTCCTGTACGTTGGCGAAGAAAATACCGGCGTCTGGCGGGTTGAGTTGACCGGGTCTGCATTTGATGCGCCTGTGCTCGTTGATGCGGTGGGTGGCCCAAATGGTCTTGCTGCTGATGTTGAGGGCCTCGCCCTCTACATCGCTGGGGAGGCCGGTTACCTGGTTGTCTCTTCCCAGGGAAATGACAGCTTCGCCGTCTACACGCGGGATGATCCCAACAGCTT
The DNA here is from genome assembly GCA_047947185.1 of Pseudomonadota bacterium. GTDB lineage: Bacteria > Pseudomonadota > Gammaproteobacteria > Pseudomonadales > Azotimanducaceae > JANQJA01. The sequence goes on along the minus strand of CP170502.1, from coordinate 1,175,062 downwards.
TGTCGGCCGATTCCGTATTGGGTCCGCCCCGACTGGTGGCATAGATGGCGCCCAGGAAACCGACGGGCTGGAAGTGACCTCACATAGCCTGGGCCCAGACTATCCGGTGGGCGTCCTGGTGGTGCAGGATGGATACAACGCACCTGCCGGTACACCCCAGAACTTCAAGCTGGTGGACTGGCGAAAAGTTGAGGCAATGCTCGGTGAGGCAGTGTCAGGGCAGGGCGGCGGGCGCGTGCAGTAGGCCAGCCCTGGCTCCTTGGCCTGGCTACGCTGCCGCCAGCGCAAACAGGCCGTCTGCCAGGGTGCCACGCCAGCAGGCGTGATCGTGGCCACCCTCAAATTCCTGGTACACCACCCGATAGCCTTTGGCCGTGAGCAGGTCGCGCATGCGCCGGTTTGTTGTCACCATGAATTCAGGGTGCTCATAGGTACCGACGTCAAGGTAGAAGTTGACGGCCAGCCGCGGTGATTTCTCGTACTCGCGGATTAGCCAGCCGGGTTCGTAATCTTCCCGTTCGTGAAAGCCCGGGCCTGCCCAGTAACTGCCGGACTGGGAGAGGCAGTTGCCAAACAGATCAGGGTGGCGCAGCGTCAGGAAGGCGCTCGTGAGTCCGCCGAGGCTGCAACCGGCCGCAATGTTGTGTACGGGGTTGCGACTGGCCCCGTATTCCGTGTCCAGCCAGTCAAACAGTTCCCCGGCCATGTAATCGATCACCCGGGGGTCCAGGCCATATTCCTGGCTCCTGGTGGCGACACTCACAGGTTCAACCAGCAGGGCCAGCATGGGCTCGATGCGCCGCTCGGCCAGCAGGTTATCCAGGGTGCGGTGCAATGCATGTCGTGAGACGTAACCGGCGCCATCGAACGCGAGCAGCACGGGCAACCTGGTTCCTCGTTCATACTGGGGCGGCGTGTAGACGATTACCGTACGTTCACCTCCAATTGAGCTGCTGGTCAGCCGGTGATGGTGCAGTGTACCCCGGGCGATCCCCGGCCGCTTGTCTGCATACGGCTGCGGTGGTGCGTCGGGCATGGCCAGCACGGAAAAAAAAGGTGTGCTGTCTGCCCTGGCAAGGTGAATTTTGGTCCTTGAGAATGGATCGGGCAGGGGAGGATTATGGGCCAGATGTGCCTCCAGCATTTTACGCGCAGCGGGATCGACAGCAGGATCAACCAGCGGCAGATCAGCGGCAAAGGTATAGCTGACGCGTCGATCATTGCGGATCTCGAGCGTGAGGTAGCAGATATCCGTACCCGCGAGGCGCGCCATCCTGCCGTCCTCGGGGCGTTTCGTCACGCCGCTGAGGACAAGGTACTCGGCGCCGGCTGGCAGGCGCGCAAGAAAGGTCACCTCGGACACCGATTCGCTGACGGGTTCAACCAGGGGGGTGCCGATGTCGGCAACCTCTTCCCAGAACAGGTCCGTGCGACCTGCAGTAATCTTCAGCGTTGCGGTCGCAACCAGTGGGTGCATACCCTCTCCGCTCCTGTGTTGGTGATTTTGAGGTAGGAGTATAGTTGTTTACCGGAGCGCCGGTAATGGCCATGGTGGACCGGAACACCGGGTCGGTATTATTGACCCTGACGCCAATAGGTGATTAATTCTCGGGTGCTGCTCCTGGCGTCAAATAAAAGAAGTGAGAATGAATAATCTGCCCGGTCGGGTCGCCCTGATCTTTTTGTTGCTGTTTCCTGCCTTGGGACAGGGTCAGGATGCCGCTGTTATCGGCAGCTTTGCTGACGTTGCCAACGCGCTTGCGTTGCGCGACCGTGCGCAACAGCAGTTGGGCGACAGGTTTGCGGTGAGCGTACAGGCAATCCCGACCGGCGCCAGCCGGATGCAGCGCGTGCTGGTGGTGCCGGTCCGGCCGGCCGGAGACATCGTTGAAATTGTGCGTGGCGCAGGCTTTCCAGGGGCCTGGCGACTGGTACTTGACGACACGGCACAGAGTGTCGGGGAACCGCGTTCCGAGCGACCGCCCGCAGCCAGGCCGCCACCAGCACCTCGGGATAATCTCCCGGTGGCTGACCGGGCACCTGTGCCGGCCCCTGCAGCGCCAGCGCCTCCTGAACCTGCACTCCCGTCCACACCCACGCTCCTTGGCGACGAACCACAGCTTCTGGGCTTCCAGGACGGTATACCCTTTCACCGGATCGCCATCCGGAACTTCGGTAGCGGTGATCCGGGCATTGTCCTGGATGGTGCTGTTGATGAACCCATCTGGGATACCGTCAGGCCCTATGACAACATGATTGTGGCGGTGCCCGCCAAGGGCACCGCCGGCGAATATTCGACTGCCGTTCGTTTGCTCGCAACAGACAAGGGACTCTACGTCAGCAGCGTCATGGAACAGCCCCCGGAGACCCTGGTCAGGCGGTTCTCCACCCGGGATGATTTTATTGACCGGGACACCTTTGGCCTGACCCTGGATGTCTCGGGCCAGGGGCTTGTGGGTTACTGGTTTATCGTCGCCCTGGGCGGCAGCGTCATGGATGGCAAAGTCCTGCCCGAGCGCAACTACCAGCGCGACTGGGATGGTCCCTGGATTGGCCGGTCTGCCGTCCGGCCAGATGGCTGGAGCGTCGAGATGTTCCTGCCCTGGTCGATGATGAACATGCCTGATACGGGGGCTGTCCGAAACATCGGTTTTGCCGCCAGTCGGCAAATTTCGCACTCCAATGAACGTTACCAGTGGCCGGGTTACGCCTATTCGTCCGCCCGGTTTGTCTCTGCCTTGAACCAGGCTGACGTTGAGGGGGTCTACCCCAGGCAACAGTTTTCGATTATTCCGTTTGCCTCCACCACACGGGATGAAGCGCGTGGCCTGCAGGACTACCGGGCGGGTGCCGACATTTCCTGGAAGCCATCCCCCAAGTTCGAATTGACTGCCAGCGTCCTGCCAGACTTTGGTGCGGTGGAGTCGGATGATGTCGTGCTCAATCTCTCCGCGTCAGAGACGTTTTTCCCCGAAAAACGCCTGTTTTTTCTCGAGGGGAACGAGATTTTCGATACATCACCACGGGCCAATACCGGCAATATCTATCGCATCATCACCAATGACGACTTCAACACCACATCGCGCAAGATATCCAGTGGTCAGTATGTGCCGGCGCCCATCTCGCTGATCAACAGCCGACGAATTGGTGGCAGTGCCAACCAGCAGACGGTCCCGGCGGGCGTCACGGCGGATGCCGGCGAAAACCGGCGCCCCACTGAACTGCTGGGGGCCGGCAAACTCACGGGATCACTCGGCAACCTGCGCTACGGACTGCTCGGCGCAGAAGAAGACGATGTCCTGTGGTATGGGACAGACATGGCAGGCAATCCGGTAGACATTAATGGCGAGGGGCGCACCTTTGGTGTCTCCCGCTTCCTCTATGAAAGTGTCGGCAAGGGGCGCAGTGCTATCGGTTTTACCGGTACAGCGGTGCAGGGCCCGCAGTACGACGCTTATGTCCACGCCATTGATGCGCACTACACCAGCCGGGAGGGTAAGCTGATTGTTGATACCCAGGCCATATCAAGTGACGTGGATGGAACAGAAGGCATTGGCGGATTATTTGATCTGATGTATGCCGTCAATTCCAACCTGCGCCACAAGATTGAGCTCGACTACATGGATGAAGGGGTCCATCTCAACGACCTCGGTTTTCTGCGCCGGAACAATTACAGCAGTGCACGTTATGTCCTGATCTACAACAAGCAGAAGTTCTCGCCGTCCATTTCCAATTACCGGAGCACACTGGTATTCGAGCGCGAGCAGAACGTCTCCAAAGGGCAGTACACGGGTGGTGGTGTCTATTGGCGTACATCCATGGTGCTGCCCGGGCGCAATTCGTTACGAACCGGTGTGGGCTACTTTCCGGCGCGTTATGAAGACCTGGATTCCCGTGGCAATGGTGCTTACCGGGTGGAAGAGGGGGGGTGGCTGAGCCTGGTGCTGGCGACGGACGCAGCCCGGGTATTCAGTTACTCTGCGGGTGTCGGGATCGAGACAGAGGATCTGGGTGACCTGACCTATAGCGCCGTGGCCGGCGTGACAATTCGGCCCCTTGACACAATATCCATTGATCTTGATGTCGCTTACAAGAAACATCGTGGCTGGCTTGTGTACCAGGGTGGGCGTAATTTCGGCAGTTACGAAGCGGCCGAGTGGCAACCCAAACTGAATATCAACTGGTTCCTGGCCGTAAACCACCAGTTGCGCTTCTCGCTGCAGTGGGTGGGCGTTCGTGCGGATGAAGCCGGGTTCTGGGAAGTGCCTGCTGGTGATGGCGAACTAATGCCAGGTACGCGTACCAGACCGGATCATGACTTTACCGTGAGCATGGTAACAGCGCAGTTGCGCTATCGTTGGGAGATTGCACCACTGACAGACTTTTATCTTGTCTTTAACCTTGCCAACACCTTGCCAAACCAGACAGGGTCACATTTCCCGGACCTGTTCAGCAATTCGTTTGATGATCCCATCATCAATCGTTTTATCATGAAATTGAGGTATCGTTTTGGTAACTGATCAAGTCCGATGGACGCTCTGGCTCTTTTCCCTGGCGGCGCTGCTGTCAGGTTGTGCGACAGAACCCCCGAGAACTATTACCTCACCCGACACGGTTATTGACAATGTGACGCTGGTGGATGCCGTCTCGGGGGCACGGGTGAACCAGCGGGTGCTTGTGGCCGACGGGAAAATTGTCGCTGTCGAAGCGGCTGATGCGCCTGCCGTGGCCGCGCCAACGGTTATAGACGGGACTGACCTTTACCTGATCCCAGGCCTGTGGGATATGCACGTGCACTTCCTGTACGATCGCAGGCTCACCCAGGTGATGCCTGATCTTTTCCTGGATTATGGCATTACCTCGGTGCGTGATACCGGCGGGGATATTAATGAACTGGCTGCATTGCGGGCGGCCTGGCAGGCAGAATCTGTACCCCGACCCAATATCATGATCTCTGGTCCCTTGCTGGATGGCAGTCATGTTGTCTATGACGGTGCCGATCCCGGCCGTCCCCCCCTTGGCACTGACGTTGGCAGTGTGGCTGCCGCGATAGCGCGGGTTGCCGAAATGAAGGCAAAAGGTGCGGACTTCATCAAGATCTATGAGTTGGTTTCCCCCGAGGTATTTGACCGCCTGGTCATGGAGGCCGGGCGGCATCAATTGCCTATTGCGGCGCACGTTCCGCTTTCCCTGACGGCAGATGTCGCAGGACCCAGGGTTGGCACCATGGAACATTTGCGCAACGTGGAACTGGCCTGCGCCGCCAACTGGCAGGCGTTGCTGGCGGAGCGGCAAGCAACCCTGGCCAGTTGGGAAGGGCGCGGCTATGACCTGCGCAGCCAGCTGCATGCGGCCCAGCGAATACCCGCCATTCGGTCTTTTGATCCGGTGCGTTGTGATGAGGTGCTGGCCAGCCTGGACAGTACGATCCAGGTCCCAACGCTGCGGCTCAACACCATGAGTGTCGTGCGGCCGTTTGAGCGCGCAGAGTGGCGCGCCGGTCTTCAGCGTTTACCGGCCGAGGTCATGAACGACTGGACAGCGGCCACTGGCAGCATGTCGCGGGATGTTGATCCAACCTTCAGCAACTGGAGCTTTTCGCTGGTTCAGCGCATGAACGCAGCCGGTGTACCCATTGGCGCGGGAACGGATACGCCTATCGGGTTTGGTATTCCGGGAGAGAGTCTGCACGCGGAACTGGCGTTGCTGGTCAGAAGTGGTCTGTCACCCCGTGAGGCGTTGTATTCAGCCACTGTCCGCCCGGCAGAATTTTTTGGTTTGGCAGGCACCTCCGGCCAGGTTGCCGTGGGTATGGATGCTGACCTCCTGTTGCTGTCGGCAAACCCCCTGGTTGATATTGGCAATACGCGCAGTATTGTCGGCGTAATGGTGTCTGGCCGCTGGGCCCGAACACCGCCGCCAGGAGAATGATCGTTTGACCCAGGAAGTCACCGAGGCAGAGAAACAGGACCTTGCTGCCAGCGAACGCTGGATTGTCAGGAACGGCGTCGGCATACAGATCATGGAGACCCTGGCGGTCGGGGCTTTCCTGACAGCCCTTGCCATAGACCTGGGTGCCAGTAACCTGATGATTGGCGTACTTGCTGCCATCCCGCATCTGGCGCAACTGGCCCAGGTGCCAGCGCTCTTTACTGTCGACCGGGTTCGCCAGCGCCGCAAGGTGTACCTGATCGCGGGATTTGTAGCCCGCCCGATGCTGCTGGTGATTGCTGTTGCCGCGCTGCTGCCACAGCAGGAGCTGGCGCTCACCGTCATAGGTGTCGCCTTTTTCCTGCGCTATGTTGCCGGTGCATTCCTCGCCTGTGCCTGGTCGTCCTGGATGCGGGATCTGGTCCCTGACAAGGAGATGGGGCGGGTATTCGGCAATCGCCAGAAAAGCATGATTGGTATCGGGATCATTTTTTCACTGATGGCGGCAGGGTTTGTGGATGCCTGGCAATCCTGGATCCCTCTGCCGAAAGCCTGGGGATTTGCCTTTATCTATGCCCTGGCGTTTTTTGGTGGTGCCTATTCCGTCTGGGCGTCCAAACATATTGTTGAACCGCCCATGGCGGGGAGTGCGAGCACGGCGAACTGGCTTACCCACCTCAGGGAGCCGTTTTTCAACCAGAATTACCGTCGGCTCATTGTCTTTCTGGCGAGCTGGAATTTTGCCATCAACCTTGCTGCACCTTTTTTTACCGTTCACATGTTGCGCAAAATGGAGCTGAGCCTGTTCAGCGTCATTGGCCTCGGGACCCTGGCCCAGATAGCGGCTTACCTGATGGTGACCCAGTGGGGCACCATTGCTGATCGCTTCAACAACAAATCAGTCATGCGGGTTTGTGGGCCTTTGTTTGTGGGCAGCATATTTGCCTGGACGTTTACCACCATGCCGGAAAAACATGCCGGTACAATCCCGCTGCTGGTGTTGATCCACATTGCCACGGGTATCGCCAGTGCGGGTATTACGCTTGCTTCAGGCAACCTGACGATGCGACTTGCACCCAAAGGCAATGCGACAACCTTCCTCGCCGCCAGTGCGCTGGTTAACGCTACAGCAGCCGCGCTTGCTGCAATGATTGGTGGACTGACCGCAGATCTGCTGACGCGCTGGGAACTCACCCTGGTGCTAAGCTGGCGGAGCGAAACCCATGCGCTGGCCATGGAGGCACTGCATTTTACCCACTGGGACTTCTTTTTCTTTTTTGCCACCCTGATCGGCTTGTTTGCCCTGCACCGGCTGCGATGGGTTGAAGAAAGTGGTGAGGTGCAGGAGAGCGCAGTCCTGTCTGCGCTCCGTGCTTCCCTGGGGCAGCGGGTTCGCAGTCTGAGTACGGTGGTTGGGCTTCAGACCACACCCGAGTTTCCGATTGATGCCGTGGAAGACGAACTGAAGTCTGATCCGTCGAAGCGGCAGGGTTGATTGGAGAGATAAGGATATGAGCGGCAGCAAGTGGTTTGCCTGGGTATTATGCTTTGCCCTGGCCGGCAATCCGGCTTTTGTTGTGATGAAAAGGTGTGACGGCATCCGGGATGCTAAGCTCAAGTACCAGCGCGCGCCTGCCGGATAACCAGTTCTTCGCCAGGTGCCATGCCGTCTGGTGGCCCGGTGCGACAGATTAACCTGTCCCGGTTACCTGAAGCCCGGCTATCCGGGTCCACACGGATATTGTGGTACCGAAACAGGTACATGCGCAGCCGCAGGTCCAGTTGCGTGTCTGCACACAGGCCAACGACCCTGGTGTCACCCAGATCCCGGGCCAGTCTTTCTGCTGCTGCAAGCTGGGCGGGATCATCGCTGATGTTGCCAAACCTGCTGACGAAAGTTGTCAGCAGCACCAACAAGAGGACAACAGGCAGCGCAAGCAGCGTCACCTGTCCCCTCGGTGTCCTTGTCAGCATCGCCTGGACTCTGGCCACCGCCGGTGCTGCTGTCACGGCGATAGCCAGTGCAAAATAGGGCAGGGCGGGCAGCAGGTAGTGGATGTATTGCCTTGGACTGATCAAAAGTGGCACCGATGCGCAGAGCCCAAGTGCCAGGTAGAACAGGGTGCTACGTGACCAGGCGTGCCATCGCTGCCCCATAGCGACAACAAGCAGTGCGGTGTAGACCAGCGGGCCCAGCAGGTTCAGACCCAGCTCTTTCAACAGGTAAAGCCGGCCATATTCCGCGGGCCTGATACCGGCAAAAGTTGCGATCAACTGGACATCAATATAGGCGGTGACGGCGGTGCGAGCGTCTGCTGAAAGCAGCATGAGTGTAGTGCAGGCTGCAACACCGCCCAGTTGAAGCAACCATAGTTTTAGCAGCCCCGTCGGTGGCAGCTTTGTGTCCTTCAGCAACAGCAATGGATATACCGCCAGCGGAAACAGCCCCACTGGGCCTTTGGTCAGGACTGCCGCAAACACCATCAGGCCGCTCATTAGTGCCCAGGCGAAGGCTTTGCCAGTACCAGAGACAGATGCCAGCGCGGTCGCGACGCTGGCGAGGGTGAAGAGAGTTAAGGTGTTCTCAAGGAAATTGTTGGTATAGGTAAATGCGCAAAGCGGGAAAATGAGAAACATGAGGGTCGCGTACCAGCCGCGCCGGGTTTCAGCCACGGCCAGGTGATAGATGATCAGGCAGGTGCAGACCAGCAGGATTGCCGCATAGGCATTCTCCACCCAGAAGGCATCTCCCAGAACACGGAACGCGAGGCTTTGCAGCCAGAGCCCAAGGGGTGGGTGGTCGTGGAAAGAGGTTGCATCAGGCAGAAACGTCGGCGGAAACCAGAAAGAACCCTCATTGACGGCAAGCAGGCGGGCAATACCGGCGTAGAGTGTGCCATCGGGCATCATGCCACGGGTCACGACATCAGAAATGACGATCAGAAACAGAAGCAGGGTGCTGAAGAAAAGCGCCCGGTCTGTTCTGGTCCGCCATTTTACCCGGGTACTCATATTGAGGCGCAAGGACTTTAGCCGCGCCGTTCGACCCGGGCGGCCTTCTCCATGACCTTTTGCTCAAGGTCGGAACGATAGTCCCGCAGCCGGTCACGCAGCTTTTCATCCGGGATACCCATCATCTGGACGGCGAGCAGGCCCGCGTTGGTGGCATTGTCTATGGCAACCGTGGCAACGGGCACCCCGGCTGGCATTTGCACGATGGAAAGCAGGGCGTCTTCACCTTCAAGTTTGGTGGCCGAGACCGGGACGCCGATCACCGGCAGAACGGTGAGCGCGGCAACCATACCAGGCAGATGGGCGGCCCCGCCGGCGCCGGCGATGATAACGCGAATACCTCTTGCCTCTGCGCCCCTTGCATATTCAAACATGCGCGCAGGTGTTCGGTGGGCTGAGACAATAGTCAGTTCGTAGGGAACGCCAAACTGTTCCAGTACGTTTGCTGCGGGCTCCATAATCGGCAGGTCCGAGTCACTGCCCATGATGATGCCGACAACCGGGACACTCTCGCTCACGTTGTTATCCTCCTGTTACCCCTGACGACAATACACTGCTTGGCCGTTTCAGCCACAGCAAGGGCGTCTTCTACCGTTTCAGCGACAACTGTAACATGCCCCATCTTTCGGAGCGGGAAACATTGCTGTTTGCCATAGAGGTAGAGGTGAACGCCCCTGAGCTCTGCCAGTGCGACTTCTCCTTCGACGACGGTATCTCCCTCAAATTCCATAGCGCCAAGCAGGTTGAACATCACCGCCGGCTGAACCTGTTCGGTATTGCCCAATGGTTGATCGAGCAGAATGTGATACTGCTGCAGGAATTGGGAAGTGCGACAGGCGTCAATGGTGTAATGGCCGCTATTGTGTGTGCGTGGTGCTATTTCGTTGACCAGGATTTCATTGCCGGGTGTCAGGAACATCTCAACGCCAAATATCCCAACGCCGTCGAAGGCTGCTACAGTGGATACGGCCAGTTTGCTGGCCCTTGCGGCGGTCTCTGCGGGGATACGCGCGGGGGCAATCAGGTAAGCCAGCAAGTTACCCCGTTTGTCGAAGGACATCTCAACCGGTTCCCAGACTGATGTATCGCCCAGTCCATTTCTTGCCACCATCACGGACAGTTCGAGTGCATCCTGGACGTGGGCCTCGATATAGCCCGGCACGCGCAAGCGCTCGTTTGCCTGTTCAGGAGAAGCGACAATGGCAACACCCCGGCCGTCGTAGCCGCCTTCTGCGGCTTTCTGAACGGCAGGCCAGCCCAGTGCCCCGAGCTGTGCCGGATCTTCACCGTCGTAGGGCACAAATGGACTGGTAGGAATGCCGGCAGCGACCATAGCCTCCTTTTGTCTCAACTTGTTGGTAATCAGCCGCAACGTTGCCGGCCGGGGCAGTATCCGGTGTCCGTGCCGCTCCAGATCGGCAAGCGCTTCCACGTTAATGTCTTCCAGGTCAACCGTTGTCACATCAACAGCTTCAACCAGTTGCCGTAGATCAGCCGGATTGTGTTTGTCGCCCGGGATGAGTTGTGCCCCTTTCAGGCAGGCGGGGCAGGCAGGATCAGTGTCCAGGACAAAACAGGGCGTGCCCTGGCGCTGTGCCTCTTCAACCAGGAGCGCGGCCAGTTGGCCGCCACCCACAATGCCTATTCTGAGGTTCGACATGCGTTTCCCCAAAGCAAAGCGGCGTATTATAGCCTGTCGAAGGAAATATGCCGCAGAAATCATGGTCCGCCTGCAGGCCGGCAAAACATCGCGAGCAAGTCTGCTGTGCGGGCTTTGCCAATTCCCGTTCAAAAGGCTATGCTCGCCGCACTGTTTTTGCTGTTGTTACCTCCGCACCAACGCGGCCTCGTCGGAGTAAATTTCATTGGGTATGTCGCTGCTGGCCAATCTGGCCTCACCACCGCTGCTGTTTTTTTTCCTCGGTGCTGCTGCGGCGCTGGTCAGATCCGACCTGGAGATTCCTGGCCAGGTGGCGAAGTTTCTCTCGCTTTACCTGCTGTTTGCCATTGGCTTCAAAGGTGGTGTTGCTCTCTCGGAGAGCCCACTTGACCTGGTAGCGGCGCGTGGACTGCTGGCGGCGGTGGGACTTTCCGTCGTGGTACCCATCTACACGTTTTACTTCCTGCGCAAGCGCATCGAGCTTGCCAACGCGGCCGCCATCGCGGCTACTTACGGATCAATCAGCGCCGTCACTTTTGTCACCGCCACCAGCTATCTTGACAGCAATGAAATTGCCTGGAGTGGATACCTTGTGGCGGCTATGGCACTGATGGAATCACCGGCGATTATTCTTGGTGTGTTGCTCTACCAGGTTCACCGGCGTCGTGATGGAGCGTCCGAGGCGCCGGATGCAGAGGTGATTCCCTGGGGTGAGATGTTGAGAGAAGCCTGCCTGAATGGTTCGGTTTTTCTGGTGCTGGGCAGCCTGATTATCGGCTGGTTCACGGGTGCCGAGGGTATGGCGCAGGTCTCGCCACTCGTAAAAGATCTGTTTACCGGTGTACTTTGCCTCTTTCTGCTGGATATGGGCATTGTCGCAGCACGCCGTCTGGGTGACCTGGTCCGGGTACGCGGCGAGAAACGGCACCCGCTGTTCCTGATTGCCATTGCGCTGGTCCTGCCGCTGCTGAACGCGGGGATTGCGACGGCGCTTGCAGTTATGCTGGCGCTCTCGGAGGGAGATGCACTGCTGCTGATTGTCCTGGGTGCCAGCGCATCCTACATTGCTGTTCCCGCGGCCATGCGCCTGACTTTGCCTGAAGCCAACCCGAGTATTTATCTCCCCATGTCGCTGACCGTTACTTTCCCATTCAACATACTCATTGGCATTCCGCTGTATCATGCGGTTGTTCGAATGCTTGTCTGAGCGCACCGGAAGCCCCTTATGAAACCCTGCAAGCGAATAGAGATCATTATTGAGCAGCCGATTGCGTCGCGCGTACAGAAACGGCTGGATGATATTGGGGTTTCCGGCTACACGATGCTGCCGGGTGCCAGTGGTCGTGGTGATCGCGGCACCCGCAGGGAAGATGACCCGACAGGCACCTTCACCAACTGTGTTTTTATTGTTGCCTGTGATGATGACGATGAGGCAGAGCGCGTCGTGGCCGGGATCCGGCCGCTAATTGCGCGCTCCGGGGGCGTCTGCCTGGTAACAGACGCCTATTGGGTTAAACACTGAGGGTCGGGTTTCGACCAGCCCAGTTGGCCTCAAGCCGCCTGTTCCTGCTCCTGAATGCGAGCGTGGAGGGAGGTGACAAGGGCCGGTGGAAGTCGCAGCGAAGCGGCCAGGTCCGCAAGGTGGGCGCGTCCTGCCTCACATTCTTCGTCAACTGTCATGAAAGCCGCCGTGTAGATTTCGATGGCAACCACCGGATCTTTTACGGCGCCAAAATCAGCTGGTGCCCAGGGATTCGCCAGTTCGTCAAACAGTGTGCCCCGCTCTTCACTGGTCAGTCCAAGTGTCTCCAGTTTGCCAAATATCTGGCCCTGTTCTCCCTGACTAAGCTGGCCATCGGCCATGGCGGCTGAAATCATTGATCTCAGCAACAGAATGCCGGTACTTTCATTTTGCTGTTGGGTGATCGCTTCAAACGCAGGCTGCTCGAGTCCGCGCCAGTTGGATTGGTGTGGTTCCGGCGCTGGGGACTGTGGTGCAGGCGCAGTTGTGGTTGCGGTTGCGCTGGACTGCTGGTAGCTCTGGTATGCTTTCCATGCCAGGCCGCCCACGGCAGCAAGGCCGCCAACTTTCAGCAGGGTCTTGGCGGTCTTGCGTCCGCTTTTACTGCCCAGCGCACTGACCAGTGCGCCACCCGCAACCCCACCTGCGAGGCCACTGCCGATGCCGCTGCTGGTGAGCCCGCTAATCATTTTGTTAAGGTCCATACTGATACTCACGTTACCCTGTTGCCAGTTATGTTCCGGGCCGGGACCGATCAGGTAAAACCGTTTCTTTCGTAGTTAGCCGTAGGGAAATACGAATATCGGAAATGTCGAGGTCTGTCGCGGCTTTTCCTGATTGCCACCAGTCCGGTTTGCCCTAGACTAGGCGCCTTGTCGGGTAGTGAAGGCAACGGTGCAGTGGTCAAAATTGTCATTCAGGAAACCTTGTATGAAACCTGGCGGCCCGTGGTCGAGCGGGAGGTTAACCTCGCGCTGGGTGCTGTCAGGGAGTCAGGCCGGCAGTTCCGTATCCGCTTCTACAGTGATGTTGAAGCGCGAACATCTGACCTGGTGTTCTGTTGTGATGTGCTGGTTAGTGACGGCTCAAACCGCACCCAGCGGTTTGAGGCCAGGCACTCCGATGGCCAGGTGGCGATCCGCAATGCCCTGAACCGGGTAAGGCGCGACCAGGTGCGGCGCACGAGTTTCAGTCGCAGCCCCATGACAAGCCAGGGACAATATTGATGGGTCAGTTGAAGAGACCTGATCGCGCTTTTTCGGTGATGTTCACCACCGCAGGATGTTTCAGACGGCGTTCAGGTGAGATGGCGAAGTAGGTTTCTTTGACTTCAGGTGCTTCGCCAATTTTCGTGACACCGTACTTTTCACAGACCTGTTCGGCAATTGCCGCCGGCGCGGCAAAAATTCCGGTTCCTGCTTCGCCAAAAGCTTTCATCAACGCACTGTCATCGAATTCGGCTACCACACGAGGATTCAGGTCGTGGCGGTCCAGCCAGTCGTCCAGGGCGCGCCTGATGGCGTTGCGCGTGACCGGCATCAACATAGGGGCATCGTTCAGGCTCCCGGGAAAATCCTTGATGTACCTGCCTGCAAGATCCGAGCGGGCAAAAAACGCGATACTGCTTTCACCGAGCGAATGGTTGTAGGCACGTACGTTCAGCCCGTGTGGAATGGGCCTGTCTGACAGGACAATGTCAAGCCGGTGTACTGCGAGGCTGCCAAGCAGCGTTTCCAGGTCACCCTCAATACAGGTCACCTTGACGGGGTCTTTGGGTGTCAGGGCGGGTTCCAGCATCCGATAGGTAATCAGTTTGGCAATCGAATTGACAATGCCCACGTTGAGGGTCACCGGTGCGCCAGACTGTTCCGCTTTGACAATCTGGGCCAATTCGGTCCCCAGGGAAAATATTTCATCAGCATACTGGTTCACCACGTGCCCGGTATCGGTCAACGTGAGCCCGCGGCCGACCCGGTGAAACAGTGGCGTTCCAACGGCATCTTCCAGCAACTTGAGCTGGCCGCTGATCGTCTGGGGAGTCAGGTGCAGCGTTTCCGAGGCCTTGACGATGCTGCCTTCACGCGCGACCGTCCAGAAATACAACAGGTGGTTATAGTTCAGGTGCCGCAAGAATGGTCTCCTGTAACAGCCAAGCGGGGCATTCTCCAACAGTTTAATGGTTTGTAAAAGACGAATTTAAGAAAAGAATGCATCGATAAAACCGATGGTTAAGGGGGCCTCGCGAACGGCAATCACGAAACGCAGGCATGTTCAGCCGGAGGGTTGCGTCTCGTTGGAGTTGCGCATGTGATCCGCCATCGGGACAATTTTTTCCAGCAGGTCCTGTCGCAGGTCCGGCGCCAGTTCCATTTCGTCCAGAACCGGGAGTAGGCAGGCCAGCCAGGCGTCGCGGTCGGAGGCCCGGATCTCCACATGCATGTGCCTGGCGCGAAGCCGGGGGTGGCCATAGCGGCTGATATACAGGGGTGGGCCGCCGAACCAGCCAGTAAAGTACAGGAAGAGTTTCTGCCGGGCATCAGCAAGGTCACTGTGTTTGGCCAGTATGCCAGCGGCTGCCGGCAGGCGTTCCATATTGTCATAGAAGGCATCAACCAGATGCCTGACCCCGGCCTCACCGCCGAGCCGGTCGTAGAGTGTCTTTTCCTGCATGGTGGAAGTATAGCCCTGTTGCTGAATCCTGAGAATTACCGGGCAGGGTCCCAGCAATCAAGCAAGTTGGCAAGCCAATGCGCTGACCGTGAGATTCTGTCAGTACTGGTTATGCCTGCTGGCACACAAGTTAATGTGCCGTGATGCTGAGATTGGTGAAATGCGCCAGTGTTGACCCCTCAATCCAGAGCGCAACAGCACCGCGTTCCTTTCCGGAAAGCAATCCATTGACGATCAGCGTCGGCTGGGTTGCATCGTGTACAAAGAGCCGTGCCCTGTCCCCGTCGACTTCGATGTGGACGCGGGTCCACTCACCAGGGACCAGGTCAACGTAGGTCTCGTACTTTCCAGGAGTGGCCTGGCGCAGCTTGTTCCAGGTGTGTTCCGGGTGCGAAATGTACTGGACGGCGTGATTTCTGCGAAGCTGATCATCAGCCCGACCATTGGTGGGTCGAAGGTAGAAGGCATCGTAGGTTTCAAGATCAGCCTGCACGCGAAATGCGACGCCAACAAAACCCCGCGCGGCGCTGCCAGCATCTTTCGCGGGCTGGCCTGCCAGAGTAACTTCGATAGTGCCGTTGCTGAAATCGTCAGCGACAATAACCAGGTGCCCGGGCCTCTGTGATCCTGTCAGCGCATCGGCACCACTGACTTCCAGCGCCTGGCGCCCACGATAGTTCACCAGGTCTGCTTTGACGTTATGTAGCTTCAGGGCAGAGAGCCTGCTGAGGTCAACTTCTGCTGCTGTTGCCCAGGCTGCAGTCGCTGATAATATGAGTAGCGTTAGCCGCATCAGTGGGTGTGAGTATTTCATCGGTTTGCCCTCCCTGTGGCGTCGTGAGTGATTCTAACCGATAGTAGTGTTCCCCGCTGAAATATAAGAATGGTCCGTTGCGGGGCGGCTGTTGCAATAGAGGGTGATACTTGTGAGTGAAGTTAAATCTGTTGGCCTGCAGACAAAAATGGCATTTGGGGTGGGTTCAACCGCTGAAACCCTGTCACTTTACAGTTACGCCGCACTGGTTACGCTCTATTACAACCAGATACTGGGGATCGAGATATGGATGGCCGGGCTTGCGCCAACCATCGCCATTTTTGTTGATGCAATCTCTGACCCCTTTATGGGATCGTTTTCCGACAGGTTTCGTTCATCAAAGTGGGGTAGGCGCCACCCGTTCATGTTTATTGCGCCAGTGCCTATTGCTCTGGCCTTCTGGTGCGTTTATAACCCGCCGGCGGGTCTGAGTGAACTCCAGTTGTTTGCCTGGTTGACAACCTGGGCAATTGCTCTTCGAACCTTCATGACCATCTACCATGTCCCTCATCTTGCGCTCGGCAGCGAACTTGCCAGTGACTATATCGAACGCTCCCGGATCATGAGCTTCAATAACTTCTTTGGCTGGCTGGGTGGCGCCGCCATGTTCAAGCTGAACACGCTGATCTTCTTTGCATCGAGCGCACAGTTTGCCAACGGACTACTTAACCCGGATGCCTACTTTGCGTTTTCCACCAGCATTGCCGTTGTCATCTGTGCCGTGCTGTTTGCTTCTGCCTGGTTCACGCGTGATCGTATACCCTTCCTGCCGCAGCCACCCAACGATGGGACAAAGTTTCGGGCGTTTGATTTTGCGCGTGATCTCCTGATCGCCTTTTCGAACAGGAACTACCTGTTCCTGATGATCGCCTACTTTTTTCTCAGCCTGATGCTGGGCGTCAGAAGTGGTATTGGCACCTACATGGAGATTTATTACTGGGAACTGCCCTCCGAAGCCATTGGTGACCTGCGTTTCTACCCGAGCCTGTTTGGTTACGTTCTGGGTTTTGGCCTGGCGGCAAGATTTCATCAATGGTTTGACAAACGTGTGGTGATTTATATCACGGCAGCCATGCTGTCGATTTTTCCGGCGTTACCCGTGGTACTGCGCCTGATGGGATTCTTCCCCGATAACCATACGCCGTTGCTGTTCCCTTCGCTGGTTGTCTGTGCCGCATTGGGTGCGCTGTCAGGCAGCATTCTGAATATCAGCGTCATGTCAGCACTTTCGGATGTGGCAGATGAAATTGACCTGAAGCACGGGCTGCGCCAGGAAGGCGTGCTGTATTCTGCCCGCACATTTTTTGCCAAGCTGGACAATTCTCTTGGCCACGGTATCGCCACTTTTGCGATGTGGCTCATTGCATTCCCGAAGAAGGCCATCCCCGGAGAGGTCGACCCGGAAATCATCTGGTGGCTGGGTGTTGTTGATTCACCCATGACCATCCTGCCGGGGCTGCTCGCGGCCGTGTTCTATGCACAATACAGAATCAGCAACAGCAGCTACGAAGCAACCCGGGCGGCGCTGGCCCGACGTTAGCGAACAACGCCAGAATATGGTGGGTTTCTGTCACCGGGTTCAGCGGCCATTCAGCCAAGCCCCTGTATTCTCTCGGTTTTATGGATTGGCATGAGACTTGCTCCGCAGGTCACGTCAGTTCTTTAACCAGGGGAGAAAACATGAAAAGCAAAAGCATGGCAAGACACTTTCTGTTGTTGCCGGTTGTGATGGTTGCACTTAGCGGCTGTGTGATTGCGATTGGCACCGATGGTCATGATGAAGATGACTGGGAGGACCGCCAGACACGTAATGAGCGTATCGTCCGGGATCTCGATCTTGGGACTGATATTACGGAAATAGAGAAACGCCTGGGCACCGCGGACTTTGTTGAGGCTTTCCAGCGTAATGGCGCCACCTATACGGTGCTCTACTATCGTACCCACCGAACCAAAGGTGATGGCAAAACAACCAGGGACGAGACAACGCCGCTGGTGTTTGTAGACGGAGGCCTTGTGGGTTGGGGTGAAAGTGCCATCGAGTATGCTACCGCCAGGTAGCGCGCAATCAAGGCTTCAGGTATACAGGTGGCAGGCAACCCAGCCACCGGCGGCCACGGGTACAGGTGGTGGCCGGGTTTCGGTACAGACCGGCATGGCATCAGGACAGCGGGTGTGGAACGGGCAACCGTCAGGCAGGTTTGTGGGTGTTGGCAGTTCCGTGACGGGTAGCAGACGGCGCGCCGCCTTGCGACTTCTCTGTAATACGGGGTCCGCAACCGGGATTGCTGTCAGCAGCATGCGGGTATAGGGGTGCTGCGGCGCTTCATAAATGCGCTCTGAGGGTCCAAGTTCCATCAGCTGGCCCAGGTACATGACGCCAATGCGATCGCTGATGTGGCGCACCACTGCAAGATCGTGGGCAATAAACAGGTAGGAGACGCCAAACTCCTCCTGCAGGCTCTCGAGCAGGTTGATGACCTGGCTTTGGGTTGAGACGTCCAGTGCACTCACCGCTTCATCACAGACGATCAGCCTGGGTGACAGTGCCAGAGCCCTGGCAATTGCAATCCGCTGGCGTTGACCGCCGGAAAACTCCGCAGGATAACGTTCCAGCAGGTGGCCGCCGAGACCAACCTGCTCCAGCAAGGCGGCAACACGCTTGTCCCTTTCTGCCCCCTTCAAGCCAAAATGGATCGTCAGCGGCTCCCCGACGATGTCGGAAACAATCATTGAAGGATTGAGTGAAGAATAGGGGTCCTGAAAGACCACCTGCAGGTCGCGCCTGAAATCCAGCATCCTGCCTTTCAGCTGTGCCACGGGTTTGCCGTCCAGCAGGATCTCACCGCTGGTGACATCGACCAGCCGCAGCAGGGCTTTACCCACGGTGGATTTGCCAGAACCTGACTCACCTACCAGCCCGAGTGTTTCCTTTTCGCCAATCTCAAAACTGACACCATTCACGGCCTTGACGGTGTAACTCTCACGTCCAAGAATTCCGCGTCGGACGTTGAAGTAAACGGTCAGGTCCGACACCTCAAGCAAATTCGCTACTGCCATAGTTGCTCCGAATCAATCTCTGCCAGGCGGATACACCGACTGGCCTGTCCGTGGGCATGACGGGCAAGTGGAACAGATGCAAGACAGGCATCAGTTGCTGCCGGACAGCGGGGGTGAAAACGACAACCGACCGGCCAGTCCCAGGCGGGCGGTACACGCCCGGGAATCTGTTTCAGCTGGCCGGCACGTTTCTGGTTTTGCGGAATTGAGGCCAGAAGGCCCGCTGTGTAAGGGTGTTTGGGCGCCTTGAGTACCTGCTCCGTGGTACCGCTTTCCACCACCTGGCCGGCATACATGACAACTGCCTCGTCGCACATGTCGGCAACCACACCGAGATCGTGGGTAATCAACAGTATGGACATGCCATGTTCTTCCTGCAGGGCGCTCAACAGGTCCAGTACCTGCCCCTGTATCGTGACATCCAGCGCGGTGGTCGGTTCATCTGCAATCAGCAGTTTGGGTTTGCAGGCCAGTGCCATGGCAATCATGATGCGCTGTGCCATGCCGCCGGAAAACTCAAACGGATAACTTGACGCCCGGCGTGCTGCCCCAGGTATGCCCACATGATCCATGAGTTCAATTGCCCGCTCACCTGCCTGTTTCCAGGTCAGTCCCTCGTGCACTACCAGTGATTCCGCCAGTTGTGAACGGACCGTAAATGCAGGATTGAGACTGGATGAAGGCTCCTGGAAGATCATGCCAATCTCGGCACCACGGATGGCGTTCATACCGGCTTCTGACATACCCACAAGTTCGCGACCATCAAACCGGATTGAACCGCCGGTGATCTGTCCCTGTTCAGCCAGTAGCCCCATGATGGCCATGGCGCTGACAGACTTGCCACAACCGGATTCTCCAACCAGTCCCAGTGTCTTGCCGGGCTGCAGGCTGAAACTGACATCACTGACAACGGTCAGGTCCCCGCCGCGTGGTGCAGGGAATTTCACCTCAAGGCCGGAGACTGAAAGCAAGGCCGTGTCTGCTACCGCTGACGCAGCAGGGGTGGGGACATCACGATTCCGCCTGCGCTTGTTCGGCACCGGGTCTGCCCGGGACCAGGCATCGCGCAGCCCGTCGCCCAGCAGGTTGAAGGCCAGTACCGTAAACATGATCATGAGCCCGGGCGGGACAGCCAGAAAGGCGTTCTGGTAGACATAACGCTGGGCGGTTGACAACATCGCACCCCAACTCGAATCGGGTGGCTGCACGCCAAGGCCAATAAATGACAGTCCGGCTTCCGCCAGCAGCACAAACGAAAAGGCCAGGGTTGTCTGGACGGTGAGCGGTCCGGTGACATTTGGCAGCAGGTGACGAAACACAACCCGTAAGGTTGAAGCACCGGAAACCCTGGCCGCGTCGATATAAAGCTGTTCTTTCACTTCCAGCGCAGCCCCGCGCATCAGGCGGAAGAAGGCGGTTGAGTTGGCGATGCCGAGGGCAATCATCGCGTTGGTCAGGTTGGGCCCCAGGATGGCAATGATGGCAATAGCAACCAGCAGTGCCGGTAGCGCAATCAGCGTTTCCACCACACGCATGGCAATGCGATCCCACCAGCCACCAAAGTAGCCTGACAGCAGACCCGTGGGGGCGCCCAGCACAATAGCGATGCCCACGCCCAGGGCCGCTGCCTCCATGGCAACCTGGGTGGCTGCCACCAAGCGTGAAAATGTGCTGCGCCCCAGGTGATCTGTCCCCAGCCAGAATTCTGTTGACGGGTTCTCAAAGGCTCGCGCCAGATTTACCTCGTTGGGCGCATGCACCAGGAACCATTGACCCACCAACGCGACCAGCACAATGAAGACAAGGTAGATAGCTGAGGCCAATGCCAGACGGTTCTTGACAAATGCCTGTATGAACCGCTCGCCACCTGAAAGCGGGGCACCCTGGTTCTCGCCGCTCATGAGGGTCTGACTCTGGGGTTGACGTAACCGTAAGCGAGGTCAACCAGAATATTGACGCAGACAATGACCAGGGTGCCCATAACGACAACCCCCTGCATCATGGGAATGTTCTGGGTTCTTACGGCATCGATGGCGAGTGACCCGAACCCGTTGAGTCCGAACACCTGCTCGACAATCAGGGCACCACCCAGCAGTCCATTCACCTGGAAGCCGATAGTGGTGATCACGGGTACGGCGGCATTCTTGAGGGCGTGTTTGAAGGTCACCGTGTGTTCTGGCAGACCTTTGGCCCGTGCCGTACGAATGTAGTCCTGGCGCAGTACATCGATGATTGCGCCACGGGTCTGGCGAGCCAGTGCCGCGCTGGCAGAGGTGCCAAGGGCAACCGATGCAATGGCAATGCTGGACAGCCAGCCGCTGACGCTGGTGGTGGGTGGCGTAAAGCCGGTGGCCGGTACGAGTTTCCACCACAGGGCAAACGGGATGACCAGCAACATCGCCACCCAGAAGTTGGGCAGTGCCTGGCCAACTGTGGCAATCAGCACCGCCGCCCGGTCCACCAGGCTGCCCCGGTGTAAACCTGCATAGACACCCGCAGGTACGCCAATCAGTATCGCAATGGCCATGCCACCCATGGTCAGTGACAAGGTGACTGGCAGGGTGTTCAGCACCGCATCGGTCACCTTCTGGCTGTTGTAGGCAGAGGTACCCAGGTCACCCTGTACTGCCTTCAGGAGCCAGCGTCCGTACTGGACCAGGAAGGGATCGTTCAGGCCAAGCTTCTCTCCCAGGGCATCGTACTGTTCCTGGGTGGCCTCAACACCAAGGATTCGGTCGCGGATATCGCCGGGTACCAGGTGCATCATGCCAAAGGTGAGAATGGACACGGTGATGAGGAGCGGCACCAGGCCAATGAGGCGGCTGATCAGGAGCTTGAGCATTTCTATTCCTGTCCAACATGGTTGCGCAGCCTGACGTCACTCAGGTTGGGATCAATGTAACGGGACACCGTCACGTCGATAAGTTTGTCTGCATCATAGGCTACCAGATCTTCCACCTGGAGATAGATTACGGAGTGGGCCTCGGTGACAACAATCTGGAAGTACTCCTGGAACAGTGCCGCACGTTGTGCCTCGTCCAGGGTCTCCCGGGCCTGCTGTGCCAGTTCGTTCAGGCGCGGAGTCGGGTTGCGGAATGGATTGAAGGCAGCGTCACTGCCCCAGATCGCCGTATGGCGATTGTCGGGGTCAAAATTGGGATAACCGATCGTATTTATCGGATAGTCCAGGCTGCGTGCAATGGGGGCGATGGTGCCTGGTTCAATAATCTTGATCTCCATATTGAAGCCGACCTGGTTCACGTAGTGCTGAATGGCCTCGTACTCAGCGGAGCTGGTGGGCACCACCGGTACCTCAAAGTAGGTCCCAACTGCGCCTGCCTCTTCCAGCAGCGCGCGGGCGTGCGCCGGATCGTAGGTATAGTAGTTCTCCAGCGCCCTGACATGACCGAGATCAGCCATGGGTTGTGAGGCCGGCGCTGCAAAACCGAAGTAGACGACACGGGCGAGTGCGTCGCGATCCACCGCAAACCCCAGCGCGCGCCTGACCCGTACATCGCGGAATGCCGGCACCAGGATACCCTGACGATCCAGCAGCGTCAGCCCCAGCCAGCGATTCTTGCGACTGGCGATGAAAAAGCCGGATTTTTTAGCGTAGTCGGCCTCGGATGCGCCCATGACGGTGAAATCGATTTGACCGGAAACGAGTGCGTTGAGGCGTGCCCTGGTATCCTTCAATACGTAAATTTCGTAAGGCGCACGTCCGGGCGGATGACCTTCATAGTAGTCGGGATTCAACCGGAAGCGGTGGACTTCACCAATACGGGAATTCTCCTGATCATAAATCCAGGCACCGGTGCCCACGGGATTCAGGTCAAGATCCGCGTTGTCGAAAGCGGCGGGGCTGACCATCATGCCGGGTGAGAGGGCAAGGTTGTAGAGCACGGTTGGGTCCGGGTAGGCGAGGTTCAGCCTGAGTTTCAGTTCGCCAATGGCCTCGGCAGATTTGACCGAGGCAACTGTTGCAATGCGTGGGCCGTTCTTTTCAATCATTCGTTCGATGTTGGCCACCGCCGCCCGGGCATTAAATGGCTCACCGTCAATAAAGCGAACGCCGGGTCGGAGATCAAACTCCAGCGTGCGGTTGTCGATCCAGCGCCAGTCGGATGCGAGACCGGGAACGGCATTACCCATCTTCTCGGTGTCAACACGGGTAAGGCCGTCATAGACCAGGGCGATGTAGGTGGAAAATGACGGGCCGGTGTCAGCAAGATGTGGGTCGAAGGTCTGCATGGGTGTGCCTGTACCATACCGCACCCAGGCGGAGCGATCGTCCTGATTGCTGGCGGGGGTGCAACCCGCCAGAAATACGAAACACAGCAGCATCGCTGCCGCCTGCTGGCGCCAGTCGCCTGGTGATCCGGGCAAGGACAGGGTGTCGCGCGTTTGCAATATCTTCTAGCGTCAAATTTACAGCGCGGTAGGCTAGCACAGGGCTATTCGCACGCCAAGACCTGAATCCTTCCATGTTATGAAAGGTCGAGTATCTGCCTGACTCGCCTGGCTGACGCCGCGCGGCAGCGCGGTGACCAGAGCATGGTCGGGGTACGAAGGACAACAAGCAGGTCACGCCAGGCATTGCGATGGCCGAGGTATTCAACCTGCCGCCTGGCTTTCTCGGGCAGTACAAGTGCCAGATACATGGCCTCGGGTGAACGGGTGTCGGCGAGTACCTCGTCCTCGGCAACAAATGCCAGTGCAACAGGGTCCGTCAGACCCGGTTTTGTACTCTGGAGTACCTTTTGTGTCGACTGGTCCAGGTATTTGCTGTGAGACTCAGACAGGGGGCGTGGACCCACCAGGGTCATGTGTCCCATTAGCAGGTTAATTAACTGGGGAAGTTCATCCAGTCGCATTGGCTTGATCAGACGCCCCATGGGCGTCATGCGGGTGCTGGCTGATGTATCAAAACTGCTGACCTGGTCAGCATCCTGGTCCATGGTCCGAAATTTCATGATCAGGAAAGGCTGACCGCCCAGTCCCAGGCGTTTCTGGCGATAGATCAGCGGACGACCCTGTAGTAACAGGAGACCCGTTGCAATGACCAGCAAGAGCGGCGCCAACAACATCAGCCCGGCCAGCGCAACAAGGATGTCAATCAGGCGCCGCAAATGTCAGGCCAGCAAGGCGCCGGCCGCGACGCCCATGGCATAGGTGACAAATGCCAACAGGGCCAGTGGCTGAACCGGGTGCCGGCGGTAAAAGTCCAAAGGTTCCTGCCAGACCCACCAGGCTGCCATTCCGGCAAAGGGCAGGTATATAAAGCCAAGCAGGATCCAGGTGGACAGGGTCGTGACAAGCGGCGTCAAGACGAGCAGGAGCGCGGCAATTGCGTAGATCAGCGGTAGCAGCCGGCTGGCGCGATGTTTGCCCAGCATGACAATCAGGTTGCGTTTCCCTGCGCTGACATCAGCGTCATGGTCCGGAAATTCGTTGACCCAGAGAAATGCGGCAATCAGGATACCAAGCGGGAGTGAGAGCATGAGAGCCTCCATGCCAGGGCTTCCGGTCTGTACCATGAAAGTGGCAATAACAATCAGGGGGCCATAACAGAGCACCACATCAAGTTCGCCAAGTCCGCGGTAGACAAGCTGTAGGGGCCGGCCGTGGTATGACCATCCAAGTACCAGGCCAAGGACACCGAGCACAAACAGGCTGGGCTCGCGCAGGAAAACGATTACGGCGCCCAGTCCCACGCCAACAGCACCGAACAACAGGGCAACCATCCATGTCTGCTGGCGGGTCAGCAGTTGATCCACCATGACCCGTTTGCCGCCCGAAAACCCGGTTCGGTCAGCAGGCTGTACCGCGAGATCAGTGCCAGAATCGTAGTCATACACTTCGCCCCAGGCGTTCTTGGCAACTTCCATGCAGAAAAGAGCAATAAACATGACGCCGTGCCAGGTCCAGTCCACCGGGGCAACACGGGCCGCGGTACTGCCGCCAACCAGCATTGCCGCCAGGGACGTGATACTGATCTTGGGGTCAGCGAGGCGCCAGAGCCCTGTTGTAATTCGGTTCTGCATGGGTTATTTGCTATCGGGTTGTCATGACCAACATTATCCCTGTTTTTGTCTGAAGTTAGTCAAGACAGCAGGAATCGTGAGAAGATTTTGATTCAGGGGGAGGTGCTGCGGCGGTCGACCCGGAACTCGATTGATGTAGGGAAAGATCAAGAATGGCCAAACTGACCTTCCTGGGTGCAGCTTCTGAAGTAACAGGTTCGTGCCACATGCTTGAATCCGAGGTGTTTGGTCGCGTCCTGCTGGACTGTGGCATGCACCAGGGAGATGACGATGTTGATCGGTACAAGAAAGAAAAGTTTCGCTTCAAACCGGCCAGCGTTGACGCGGTGGTGCTTTCCCATGGGCACCTGGATCATTCGGGGCTGCTGCCCAAACTGGTACACGAGGGTTTCTCCGGACCCATCTTCTGTACCACGGCAACCCGTGATCTGCTGCGCATCCTGTTGCGGGACTCCGAGAGCCTTTATTCCCGTGACCTGGAGAGGGAGAACCTGCGCCGTAGCCGGGCCGGGCGGCCTGCGCTCAAACCCGCCTACACAAATCATGATGTCATGCAGGTGATCGAGCAGTGTATCGGCGTTGACTATCACGAGACGTTTGGCGTCGCCCATGGGCTCACAGGACAATTTCTGGACGCCGGACACATTCTTGGTTCCTCCATTGTCGAACTGGACATTGAGGAACCTGGTGGGCGCAAGAAACTGGTGTTCTCCGGGGACCTGGGCAGTGATGATGCGGTGCTCATGAATGACCCGGAAGTACCGAAGCAGGCTGACCTGGTCCTGCTGGAGAGTACCTACGGAGATCGAAACCACAAGGCGATGGCGGCCACCATCGAAGAACTGAAGCTGATCCTGAAACAGACCTGGCAGGCGGGAGGAAATGTCATGATCCCGGCTTTTGCTGTGGGCCGGACCCAGGAAATACTGTTCCACCTGGGGCTGCTTCACCAGGCTGGTGATCTGGACGACTGGCAGATTTTTCTCGACAGCCCCATGGCTATTGCGGTGACGGAACTGTACGACCGGTGGGTCGCACTGCTGGATGAGGAAGATACGGACCGGTTGCGGCTCGGCGGGAAACCTTCATTGCGCAAATTCCTGCCCACACTCAAGCTGTGCCAGACGACGGACGAATCCATGGCGATCAACAAGGTCAAGTCGGGTGCCATTATTATTGCGGGGAGTGGCATGTGCACCGGGGGTCGAATCCGGCATCACATCAAACATCGCATCTGGGTTGACACGAATACCATGATTTTTATCGGTTTCCAGGCGCGCGGTACCCTGGGTCGGATACTGGTTGATGGCGCCAGGCGGATTAAACTCTACCGCGATAATTTTGCGGTGAAGGCCCGGATAGAGACCCTCGGTGGTTTCTCGGCGCACGCCGGTCAGCAGACACTGGTGGACTGGGTAACACAGATTGGTGGCAAACCGGATGTGGTGCTTGTTCATGGCGAGCCAGAGGCGCTTCATGCACTGGCAAGCAAGCTTGACCAGGATCATGGCATCAAGGCGCAGGTACCCGCTTTGCTTGATTCCCGTGAAGTTTAGCCGGAGCCTTGGGCGTCGGGTGAAAAAACCAGGTGGTGATGGACTGTTGTCGGAGAAAACTCTATGAATCTTGAGAAAGTGGTATTTGCGTTTACGATCATCCTGGCGTTGACGCTGAACTTCGGTTTTTTTGTGGGTGAGGTTGATAACCCCGATCATCACCATGTGTTCGAACTCTACGTTGCCATCTTTGTCAATGCGGTGGCCACCATTCTGAAGTTTGGCGACCGCTCCCACATGGGTGCAGTCCTGCTGGCTTCAAGCCTTGTGGCAGACATTCAGTTGGTGGCAGCTGCGGCGGTCTGGGGTTATGCAGTACACGTGACCGGGGTTGGCCTCACCCCTTCGGTTATGTCCAGTATTGTCTCGCTGGCTGGCGGTGCGCTGATAGCAAATGTTGTCTCGGTGGCGCTCCTCGTGGTTGAGACGGTATTGCTCCGGCGCTAGGGAGGGGATGGCGTGGACAACGTCCTTTTTCTCATCCTGCGGCAGATGCGTGTGCCGCTCCTCTTGCTGTCAACCGTTTATGCGATTGCAACGTTTGGCCTGACAGTGATCCCCGGACTGGATGACGAAGGGAACGTCTGGTACATGGACTATTTCCACGCGTTTTATTTCATCTCTTTTATGGGTACAACCATCGGCTTTGGTGAGTTGCCTTATGCCTTTACCCATGCCCAGCGCATGTGGGCACTGGTGTTCATGTACATCTCGGTGGCAACCTGGATCTATGCAATTGGCTCCCTGATCAGCCTGCTTGGCAACGAAACGCTGCGGCAGGCGTTTACCGAGTACCGCTTCGGGCGTCAGGTACGCCAGTTGCGTGAACCCTTTTTCCTGATCTGCGGTTACGGTGATACGGGCAGCAAACTGGTTCGGTCACTGCGCTTGAGGTTCCTGCAGGCAAGTGCGCTGGATATCAAACAGTCGCGTATTGATGCGCTGATGCTGGAGGATGACCCCATGTTTGTCCCTGCGCTCTGCGCTGATGCAGCCAACCCGGACAACCTGATCAAGGCCGGGATTACTCATCCTCTCTGCCAGAGCGTGGTTGCCCTGACCAATGACAATGCGGTCAACCTCCACATAGCCATTACCGCCAGGGTGCTGAACCCGGCCCTGAGAGTTATCTGTCGGGCCGATTCCCATGAGGTTGAAGACAACATGGCGTCTTTTGGCACCGACTATATTATTGATCCGTTTGACACCTTTGCGAAAAACCTTGCGCTTGCGACCTATGCGCCCCATCAGTTTCAACTGGTGCAATGGTTCCGGCAGGCCCGGGGTGCACCATTGTCAGAGATAACCCGCGTGCCAATGGGGCGGTGGATTATTTGCGGTTTTGGCCGGTTTGGGCAAGCGATCCATAAGGAGATGACGGAGCACAACATTCAATCACGCATCATTGAGCCCAACAGTTCAATTGAGGCGCTGCCTGAAGACGCTATCATTGGTTATGGCACCGATGCTGTCACGCTGACTGAAGCGGACGTCCAGAATGCGGTTGGTATCATCGCCGGCAGTGATGATGATTCGAACAACCTGTCGATTGTCGTCACGGCAAAAGAATTGAACCCGGATCTTTTTGTGATTGTCCGGCAAACGCAGAATGCCAATCGGCCCCTGTTTGCCAGTGCCCAGGCTGATATTGTCATGGAACCGAGTGAGGTCATCTCCAGCAAGATTCGTTCGCTTTTGACTAATCCCGCAATTGACGAATTCCTGAGCCTGGCGCGCGCCCATGACGATGAATGGGCCCGCCACCTGACCGAGCGCCTGAGGGCATTTTCGTCTGACATAGTACCGCACACCTGGTTTCTGACGATCAACGAAACCGAAGCGGCGGCCGTGGTGGAAGCGATGCAACGGGGGCAGCAGGTGAGGATAGAACACCTGACGCGGTCACATGTTAACAGGGATGAGAAACTGCCCCTCTTGCCGTTGTTTCATGCCAATGACACGGGCTCTTTCTGCATCCCTGATATCTATACACCCCTGCAGGAAGGAGACCGGTTGCTGTTTGCCGGCACCCGTGCAAGTCACTCCCGCATGCTCTGGAACCTGTCCAACACCCTTGCCCTCGAATACGTGATGACCGGTGCAACCCTGCCCCAGACGTCTGTAGGCCGATGGCTTCACGCCAGGTTTTCCTGAGTATCCACCTGCAAGCAACTACCGGTTCAGGGTGGGTGTCCTCTATACTGGGCGCTTTTGCCGGATTCAGACAGCCGCAACATGACGGAAGAACTGCTCTTTAGCGAGTGGCGTACCTACGAGAAAGTGGTTAGCCATGACTACATGCATCATGTCTTGTACTTCGATGACCTGGTGTTGGAACTTCGTCGGCGTGACGCTGGTGCTCTAAACGTGCTCGACCTTGGCTGTGGAGATGCCCGCCCCGCCCTGGCGTTGCTGAATCAGATTGAGGTGACGCGATACGTCGGTATCGACGAGTCACCCGAGGCATTGCGCTGTGCTGCGCGGGCGCTGGAAGGCAGCGGATTTCCTGTCATCCTTCATGCCGGCGATATGATGGCGGGCATTGACGAGGTGCAGGGTGCGTTTGACCTCATTATCGCCAGCTATTCCCTGCATCACCTGACGCCGGATGCGAAGCAGAGCCTGTTGGCGAAATGCCGGGGCCGGCTGAACCCCGGGGGTGTTCTTGCGGTGATTGATGTTTTCCTGCAGCCCGGTGAAAATCGCGATGAATATATCCAGCGCTGGCACCACAATGCCCGGCAGCAATTCCTGCAACTCGCAGACCGGGAACTGGATATACTGCTGGACCATGTGGCCGCGCGGGACCTGCCAGAGAGTATCTCGACCTACAGGCGGCTTGCGCAAAGTGCAGGTTTTGCTGACGTGAGGGTGGTCCGCGAGGGACCGGAACGATTGAACCAGCTGGTGCTGCTGTCGTAAAAGGTTCGATGGGAGCCAGCAAGATGAAAACTACCGATACCTCAACACGATTCCTGTTCCGCGACGCTGACGTACGGGGGAATCTCTTGAATCTGCAGGAGAGTTACCTGGCTGTAGTGGACGCACATGACTATCCACCCGTCATCGCCAGGCTGCTGGGAGAATTTCTTGCCGGCGCACTCCTGCTCAGCGAAACGATCAAGTTTCAGGGACGGCTCTTGCTGCAGGCAAGGACGGATGGAGCGATTCGTTTGCTCATGGCGGAAGCCAATGACCGGCGGGAAGTGCGCGGCATTGTCCGACTGGATGAAGACCAGCCTTTGCCCGATGATTTTGAGGCCCTGTTTGCTGGCGGCACGCTGGCTGTGATGATTGAGCCGGAGCAGGGTGAATCCTACCAGAGCCTGGTACCCCTTATCGGTGGCTCGCTGGCCGAATGCCTCGAACACTACTTTCGACAATCTGAACAGTTATCGACGCTGATTCAGCTCACCGCCTCAGCAACTGGCGCCGGCGGATTCCTGCTGCAGCAATTACCCGCGCAACGGGTGACAGACCGGCGGCGCCGCGAAGATCAGTGGCAACACCTGTCCATTCTCGGTGCTTCCCTGACGCCGGCTGAACTTATGTCGCTGGATCATCAGACGACGGTGGCACGGCTTTTTGCCCGGGAGACTGTAGAGATTTTCGAGCCAGCCCGGGTACGGTTTGCCTGCAGTTGCAACGAGCAGCGGTTGGCAAACTCCCTGATTTCGCTGGGCTCGGACGAACTCACGGTGCTGTTTGCGGAGTCTGCAGACGTGGTACTGACCTGCGAGTTCTGCCGGACCGAGTACACCTTCGACGAGGTTTCTCTCGCCCGCCTGGCCGCGGGTGAGGCGCCATCGCACTGAGAGCCGGGTAATCGGTTGGTGTAACTGCTATGATGCGGCACCGAGCCTGACCCTTCCCGAACTCCATTCTTTAATCCAGCGCCCGGCGGATGCCCGTATGCGCCACCTCAACTCTCTGTTTTTTGTCTGGTTTTTTCTGCTCAACACCATGGGGTGGGGCGCGACCGCTGCAACCTTGCCGGTAAACAGCTACGCTTCCACTGCATATGGCGGTAGCGGTTGGCGGTGCTCATTCGGGTTTACCGAGCAGGGCGGCAAATGTATCGCGGTGGCGGTTCCGGCTAACGGCTTTATCGATGCGTTCGGCGAAAGTTGGCGCTGCGATCGTGGTTATCGGCGCTCAAACAACCTGTGTGAGCTAATTGTCCTGCCAGCTTTTGCCTTTCTGAATGACGCCTCTGATGGCTGGACCTGTGAGCGCGGGTACACGCGGTCGAATGACGGATGCGAACAGATTGTGTTGCCGGCCAACGCTTACCTGAGCGGGTCAAGTTACGGCAGTGGCTGGGAATGTGAACGTGGTTTTCGGGCAGATGGCAACAGTTGCCGCAAGATAGTGGTGCCCGCCAATGGTTACCTGAACAACTCGGCTTACCAGCAGGGTTGGTCCTGTGAGCGCGGTTTCCGAGAACTCGATGGTGCCTGTGTCCCGGTTGTGGTACCGGAAAATGGTTATCTGTATGTTTCCGATCGTTCAGGCTGGCGATGTGAACGGGGCTTCATGGCAACGGGCAATGCCTGTATCGCGGTGATTGTGCCTGCCAATGCGCATCTTGATTACTCCGGTACCCGCTGGGTTTGCGATCAACCGTTCAAGTTGCGGGCCAATGCCTGCGTCCAGGAAACCGCGAACTGAGCAACAGTCTCCAGGGACTTCTGGTCTGCCCACCCGATCCGCTTTCCATACTCCCGTCTTTCTGTTTTCATTGAGACAAAAGGAGGGATCACATGGGAAACGCAAATACTGTTGTCGGCACCGGCGGCGAACTCTTGATGCATCAGCTTGTCGCCCAGGGCGTCGAGTATGCCTTTACCAATACAGGTAGCGCGGAGGCCGGCTTTTTTGATGCATTCCTGACCGTACCCGGCGTGCAGCCTATCCTGCTGTTGAACGAATCCCTGGTTCTGTCCGCCGCGGATGGCTACGCACGCGCCAGTGGCAAGCCTGCATTCGTCAATGTGCACCTGGCTGCCGGCACACGCCAGGGGTCCGGACAATTGTTCAACGCACATTTTGACGGTACGCCGATGGTGGTTACCGCGGCACTACGTGACAACGGTTCGTTCGGCGATCACAACACGCTGGGTGTGAGCAGCGGCTTCTCACAGATGCATACGGTGCAGGATGTCACCAAAAACCGCTGGGAAGTCCGGGACGCACGTGGCATCCCCATGGCGACGCGACGCGCCTTCAAGGAAGCGTTAACCATGCCCACCGGGCCGGTCTACCTCGCTTACGCCGGCGAAGCACTGGACGCAAAAGATGTTGAGGGTCTCATTCAGCCGGGCCTGCCCGTCGAGCAGGCACAGGTGCCCGAGGCCGGTACACTCGCCAACATACATGACGCCCTGCGTAACGCGAAAAGCCCGCTCCTGATCGTCGGGCCGGATGTTGCCAATGCCAATGCACAGAACGAACTGATGACACTGGTTGAAAACTATTCCCTGCCGGTTGCAATCAACTTCTTCGACTACGCGTCTTTCTCACCACAACATCCGAACTACATTGGCATGGCCGATGGCGTCCGGGACAATGACCATGATGTTGTCCTCTGCGTCGGTTATCGTCCCAACACGCGCGCCAATCCCACCGACGAACGGTTCCCGCACGCGCTCAAAATGGGTATTGGCCACGACCCGCGTATGCTGGGCAATACGTTCCCGCTCGATATCAGCGTCTGGGCCAATGTGAGGCACACGCTGACTGCCCTCAATGCCCTGTGGAATGATGCTGATGCCAACCTGCATCACATTTCCCGGCGGCGCAGCGAACTCCACGCCAGTGCAAAAGCACGACTTGAGAAAATGAAAAAGGATTCGGCAGGCAACGCGAGCGCCAATCCCATTCATCCGAATTACCTGTCCCACAAAATGGGCGAGTGCCTTGCGCCGCGATCCATGGTGGTGTCGGAGAACTTTTCGCCTTCTGACCAGTACATGCCGTTTGGCCCGGGCGATGATGACTGGAAGCTGGTTCGTACCTATGGCGGCAGCCTCGGATATGGTCTCGGCAGCGCAGTTGGCGCACAGTTGGGCGCACCGGAGCGCCCGCTCGTACTGTCGATTGGGGATGGCTCCGTGATGTACTCCTCTTCCGGGTTCTGGACCATGGCCCGCTATGGCCTGCCCATCATTACGGTGGTCTGGAACAACATGCAGTACCAGACCGTGCGTAATAACTTTGCGCGTTGGGGTGGCAACATGGCAGACCAGAACAAATACCCGGAAACCTTCCTGGGCGACCCAGCTATCGACTTTGTCCTGCTTGCAAAAGCCCAGGGGATTGAGGGGCAGCATGTCCACGAGCCCGGGGATCTCGATGACGCACTGAAGCGTGCCCGGGAAGTTCAGGCTGCAGGAGAGCCCTACCTGCTCGATGTTCATATCACGAACGTCGGGCCCGGTTCTGATCAGAGCTGGTACAAGGAATTCAGGCTGGCCGGACAGACCTGAGTGGTCGCTGTTGCCGATCGGGGGCCGGCCAGGGAGCCAGGTGAGCTTGATACTATCGAGTCTGTCGAACCACCCGGCATACGGGACGCAGGCATGAGCCGTTGCCCGAAGTGACCCATTGATCGTAAAGTCTCAGGTTCCAATGAAGATAGGGGAATCAGTTTGAAGCGTTGCTGCCTGCTGGTCTGCTGTGTGTGTTTTTCTTTGACTTCAGTGAGTGCAATGGAACCTGCTGAGGTTACCTTTGACGAAAGCAGTTTTGAGGGATTCCCGGTGCTGTCGCACTTCCCGAGTAATATGAGCGCCCTGGTGTTCATGTTTCACGGATCGGGCGGTAGCGAGCGCTTCATCCAGCGACTGGAGAACAGGGAGATCATGGCCCGGTTGATTCCACTTGGCTATGGGTTCGTCTCGACCGCGAGCACTCTGCGGGCTGCACCGCGGCGGTGGCAGGCAGACAGTGTCAACCCGAAAGAAAATGCCGATCTTGCTCGAATCCAGCGGCTCTACGACGAACTCGTCGAGAACAAGGTCATAGGGAAGACGAATCCGGTCTTTGCGATGGGCATGTCCAATGGCGCCGCCTTCACCGGCGTTTTCGCCATGGCGGCTGCCGGGATGGGCATGCCTGTTGCGGCGGTGGCGCTCTACGAAGGTCCTTTCACGCGCGCTGTGGTTGAGGCGATGCGAGAAGGTCGGCCGATGCCGCCTGCCTTCCAGGTGCTTGCCGTCAACGATCCGTTGGTGGGTTTCACGCCGCAAATGAAAAATGCCAAGGCGATCGCAGAAGCAGGTTACTCGCTGGACCTGCAAATCGCCGAGGAACGCGCGGTGACGCCAGCAGATTTCCAAGGTATACCGGAAATCGGAACCCGGGCACAGGAAGTATTCGATCGACTGGTCGCTGCCAGGGTGATAGATGAGGCAGGGAAGCGCCTGATCGAGTTGCGGCCAGGCCGGGAAGGGTTAAGCGCGAGTCTTCAATCTTTTGCCGAAACGTTGAACGCACTGCCGGCGGCGGACTCCATTCGAGACCAGTTGCTCATAGCCTGGGCATCCCACAAGATGCGCTCTGATTTTGCCAGTGAGCAGGTGGCTTTTTTCGAGCGGCACCGGAACAGGCTGAACTGAACGGGCTGCTGCGAGGGTGCCCTGCGATGCCAGCACTGGGGGGACGGTGGTGGTATGGATGACAGCCTGGCCTTAGAACAGCTCTTTCGTCTGGATGTGGCAAGAAGCAAGTAGTCTCTCTCAACAATGTCGTCAGCTGAGGTGGCAGGCTCAGGGTGTCAGGTTTTGAAGGATTAACCCCAACTTAACCTGAAGTAGCAAACCGCCTTAACAGTCGCTTTATACGATGTGGATTTTCCCGACACTCAGGGAAAATTCTCTCAAAAAGTTTGAGGACGACAATGGCGACAAGCGTCTTGGACTGGTGCTCGCGTCAGTTCTTTACCCAGGTTCACTCTCGAAACCTGGTCTACAACACCTGCTGGGAGGATCCTCGCTGTGATCGGGTCGCCCTCTCAATTGAGCCCGAACACGAAATTCTCATGATTACATCTGCCGGCTGTAACGCATTGGACTATGTGCTGGACGAGCCATCGCATATCTACTGTGTCGACATGAACCCAAGGCAGAATGCTTTGCTGGAGCTCAAGAAAGCGGCAATCCGTCGACTTGACTATGAGACCTTCTTCCGGATGTTTGGTGAAGGGCGCCTGCCTGACGCTGAAATGATCTACTACCGGAAACTGCGCGCAGATTTGCCGCCAGAGGCGAGGGGCTTCTGGGACCGAAAGATACATTACTTCTCGCGCGGTAGATCATTTTACTTCAAAGGGACAACGGGCCTGTTTGCGCGTGTTGCCAATCTCTACATCAACTTTCGCAAGGCGCGCGGGGCAATCGAAGGCGTTTTTGACATCGACTCCGATATCGAGCGGGAGCAAGCCTACAACGCTTATATCAAGCACCTCATCTGGACCGACCTGATTCGTCGGTTCATGGGTTATGACAGCACCCTGTCGCTGCTTGGTGTGCCAAGACCGCAGCGCCAGCAGATCGATCAGTCATACCGCGGGGGTGTCGCGCAATTCGTCGAGGACAGCCTCGCCGCAGTCTTTACCAGGATTCCCACGCGGGACAATTATTTCTGGTGGATTTATCTGTTTGGTTACTACACGCGGGAGCGCTGCCCGGAATACCTCAGGGCCGAGAACTTTGACAGGCTCAAGGGGCTTGTCGATCGCATTTCAACCCACACGACGAGCGTACTCAACTTTTTGGATCGGCACCCCACCCCGATTCACCGATTCGTTCTGCTTGACCACATGGACTGGCTCGCGACCTATGGCAAACCGATTCTGGAGGCGGAGTGGCAAGCCATCGCGGATCGCGCTGCCAGTAATGCACGAATCCTGTGGCGCAGCGCGGCAACGGCAGTCGACTACGTTGACCCGATACCGGTGGAGGTGGCGGGGCGAAAGGTGCGGGTCGGTGAAATGCTGAACTACCAGAGAGCGCTTGCTGCTGACCTTCATGAGATTGATCGTGTGCACACCTACGGTAGTTTCTACATTGCCGACTGGCGCGGCGCGTGAGCCTCACTGCCGATATTCGAGTCCTGCGCCAGTTTCTGAGAGGATCGGGCGCGGGCAGGGATCACGCTGAACGTCTGGAGCAATTCTATTCGTTACAGGCAGAAGACTATGACCGCTTTCGCGAACGACTGCTGCCCGGGCGCAGGGAACTGATTTCAGGTCTTCCCATACAGAACGGTTTCAGGGTCATCGATTTTGGTGGCGGCACTGGCGCGAACCTCGAATTCCTGCCAGAGAAAGCGCATGCGCAACTGGCGCGCTGGACAATTGTCGATCTCTCGCCCTCATTGCTTCGGGTTGCGCGGCAGCGCGCCAACGAAAATGCGTGGTCGCACGTCATCCTGTGCGAGGATGATGCGTGCAGGTTCCAGCCCGAAGCGCCGCCTGATCTTGTTCTGTTTTCCTATTCGCTGACCATGATTCCGGACTGGATCGGGGCGCTGGATAATGCCTTCAACCTGCTGAAGCCAGGGGGGTACATCGCGCTCGTTGACTTCACTGTATCCAGGAAATTCCCGCCGGAGGAAGTTGTGCGGCATAGCAGCCTGACCCGGATGTTCTGGCCCCTATGGTTTTCATGGGATAACGTCTTTCTGAATCCTGATCACTTGCCGTACCTGCTGCAGCGATTCAGCACGGTCAGGTTGGAGGAGCACAGGACCCGGTTGCCGTACCTGCCGGGTTCACGCGTTCCGTACTATCTGTTTGTCGGCCAGAAGCGAGTTTGAAGGCAGCAGGTCTCGCAGCGATGGGTCAGGCACCGCGGCAAGGAGGTAACGCATCCTCAACTGCCGCGGTTGATCGAGTGGGCCGGAGCGCTCATGCTGCGGCTGCTTCGAGGCCTGCAATATCAATGCGGGACATCGTCATCAGCGCTGCCTGAACCCGTGCGCCCTGTGCCGCGTCACCTGTGCTCATCAGTTTGGGCAGGGCTTTTGGGACGATCTGCCAGTGGATGCCATAGCGATCCTGCAGCCAGCCACAGCGGCCTTCGGCGCCGCCCCCGGCAGTGAGAAGTGTCCAGAGTCGGTCTGTTTCTGCCTGGTCTTCGGTGAGCACAGAGATCGATTGGGTGTGGCTCGATTCGACGTTTGAATTGCCGTTCATCGCCATCATCGGCATACCGCCAACAATGAACTCGACGACGAGTGCAGGGCCCGACGGGTCGGGTTTCACAAGGTTGTCAATACCGCTATCCGGCAGCAGTGAGACGTAAAAATTCGCAGCTTCCTCCGCCTCGGTGGCAAAGAACAAACAGGTCCGGACTTTGTGTTTGAATTCCATTGCTGGCTCTCCTGTCAGCAGTTAAGCAGGGGTTAAACGCCACCAAAGATCATAGCGCTAGAGCGTCTGCTTGACCTCCACCAGGAACTGTGGGCCGGTCGCGCCTTCCAGTTTGCGCAGCGGGTAGCCTACATCGATGTGAATCACGCGATCCCGGTCCGTCTTGTCAGGCACAAGCCTGATGCCGAAGCCCACGTCAGACAACCAGCCATCGTTTGTAGCGTGCTCGCCGGACGACGCTCGTCCAACATCAAAGAACGCCACAAAACCCACGTTGAACAGGGAAAGCGGGTTCAGATCGGTAAAGATCCGCTGTTCCGCGGTAAAGCGATAGGTTGCATTGCCGGAAACAAAATTGGCTGGATATCCCCGCAGTCCCTGGATGCCACCCAGCAGCAGCGTGTCCTCGGGATCTGGATGCCACTGGCGGGTCAGCCTGACCCCGAGGTAAAGGCTGCGCGTTGGCGTCTGGCCGCGATGGTAATCAACATTCAGGGAAACCATGGCACCTTCCAGGCTGTTCTCATCAAAGTTCCAGCGACCATGCCAGTTGATCCCCGCCTGCAACAGCTGCTTGTTTTGACTGGTCAGCGTATCAACAAAGTCGCCCGCAAAGATGAAGCGACTGTTGTCGCTGGCCGAATAGCCGAACCTCGCGCGGAAGTTTCTGCCGAAATGCAGGTCCTCGGCGCGATTGATCTGGTTGATGTTGTAGGCAACGCCGTACTCATCTTCTATTTTCTGCCATTCGACGTAGGGATAAACGAGGGTGCGACTCCCGGGCGTTGAAGGCAGGTTACCCGCCAGATATTGTGTGTCCTCGTAGTGTATGCCAAAACGTCGACGCATCACGCCGTCTGTTGTCGGTTGTCCGCGCCCCAGCCAGAGGTCGGCCTCTGCCAGTTTGATCTCCAGCCGATTGGCTTCATCCCCATAGCGGTAGAAGATCTGTTCCCACTTCTCATCGTTGAGGAAAAGTCCCCAGGCACGCTCTGTCTTGATGGCATAGAAGGGATGGGACAGACTGACGAGTCGCTGGTGGCCGTCACTGTTATCCTCCAGCTGCAATCCGAGTCTTAGTCTGCTATCCAGCAGGTTCTGGCCAACATACTGGAACGACAGGCTGTCGCGTTCCGGGTCACTGTTGTAGTTTGCGCCAACGCGGTTGCCGCTGCCCAGGAAGTTGGCGTCATGAAAACCCAGTCCCACTTCACTGACGCCACCACCGGTCTTCAGTTTTAGATCCGGTAACAAGGTCCAGACTTCTTTCTGGATAATTTCCAGATCCACCACGTTCTCGCAGCGGGAGACGACCTTGATTGCCGCATCGGAGGTAAAACTCTGGTTCCGGAGAATACGCTCGCTCTCCTGCAGCATGTCCTCGTCGATCTCCGTGCCCTGCTCGAAGAGCACCAGTTTGCGGATGACATCTGGTCGGGTCTTGCGATGAAACCGGTTGACCCACCGGTAGATAGCATTGTTCTCGTCTTCATCCATGAGGTTAAAAATGGGTTGCGAATTGACATAGACATTGCCGACCCGGGCACGACCGTCAAGTCCGTGGTCGATATTGCTTTGGCCCCATCGATCCAGGCTGGCCGTAAACTGGTAGCCGGGCGGTGTCGGGATATAGTTTTCCGTACACTCCTCTGCCTTCGCCGCAGCCGCGGTAAGGGCCGCCAGGAACAGCAAGTAGGTACATTTGTGAAGGGTGGTTTGACCACCCCTGGATTGAATCATTGAGTCGGTTCCCGGCGTGGCAAAAAGATCAGAGCGAGAATCAGGTTAATCAACCAGGTGAAGATGCCTGTCCAGAGACCGTGCGAGAGAAAATGCTCACCGCGCAGGGTCTGGGTGAAAGTAAGCAGCAGGCCAAGCCCTAGAGCGATCGCGAGCAACATTCTGGCCCAGTTTAAACCAAGCCAGCGCGCCGCAAAATAGCAGGCAAAGAGCGAGTAACCCACGGATGCATGACCCGAGGGCCAACACCCGCCACTTGAGCCCGCGCCGCCAAATACGGGCAGGGCATAAGGACAGGAGATGCTGCTGGTCTTTTTAACCAGCGCAATCAGCGTGCTGGCGAAAACCATAGCGCCAAACGTAAAGAGGAGTGCCCGACGTTTTTCACCCGTAACAAAAACGGCAAGCACAGCCAGCCCCAGGCCAAAAGCAACAACAGCATTCTTCAGCCAGTCATGCAACAGAGTCTGCAGGATAAAGTTATGACGAAGCGGGAAATTTCCCTGTGAGGGCTCAAAGAAAAACGCGGATATGCTCTGGTCCATGTTGCTGAAGCGCGTCAGCGCAAGGAGCAGCAGCCCGGCCAGTGCCGGCAAAAAAATGTTGCTGGCCGGGGGCGGTTGCCAGCCAACCGTTCTGGTTTCTGTCGTTTGCATCCT
The DNA here is from genome assembly GCA_047947185.1 of Pseudomonadota bacterium. Lineage (GTDB taxonomy): Bacteria > Pseudomonadota > Gammaproteobacteria > Pseudomonadales > Azotimanducaceae > JANQJA01. Next base: position 1,136,022 of record CP170502.1, on the reverse strand, counting down.
GCGTTGGATGGCAGGCCCGCACAAATCATTCGCGCGTTTGCAAACAATTTGCCAAGAGACGCGAATGATTTTTTGTCGCCGCGACTCTAACGGCCCATGAGCATCATTGACACTCTTTCTACGGATCCAGCCCAGGGCGGCGTGCGTTTGTGGTTTCGCCAGCCAACACCCTCAACTTTGACAGTTGCTGTTTCCGCGTTTGTCATGGCAACCGCCAATCTGGCGTTTTTCGGGCGCCTGGTCGCAATCTACCCGTTTGCTGACCATCCAGGGTTTGTTGTGTCGACCTTCTGCCTGCAGGTTGCGCTGCTGGCTTTTCTGCTTGCGCCCGCACAGCTTTTTGGCCTGACCCGACCACTGCTGGCGCTGGTGCTGCTGGTGGCAGCGCCTGTTGCATTTTTCCAGGATCGCCTGGGCATTGTGATTGAAGAGGGCATTCTTCGAAGCATTCTGGCAACCGACAGCCGTGAAGCACTTGATCTCATGTCGCTGGAACTGGTGGTTCGAACAGTGTTACTCGGCGTTGTCCCGGCCTGGCTGCTGTTCAGATTGCCGCGGAGTCGCCGTTCATTGGCAAGAAGCGCGGGCGCAACGGCCGTACTGATGGGTGCGGCGGCCCTCGTAATGATCGTTTGCGTGCTGGGCTATAGCTCGACTTACACAAACCTGATTCGAGAGCACAAGATTGTCAGGTACTACTCAAACCCGCTCGGGACAATTGTCGCCGTTGTCGGGACCCTGGCAGACGAGGTGCGAAACAGCCGGTCAGTCGCGCACACGCAGATAGCGACCGATGCGGAACTGGTACCAGCGGCACGGCCAAGGCTTGTTGTGATGGTACTGGGTGAGACAGCGCGGGCTGGCAACCTGTCCCTGAACGGATACGAGCGGGAAACCAATCCACGGCTCGAGCAACGCGAACTGTTCAGTTTCAGGCATGTTGCTTCCTGTGCTACTGAAACAGCACAATCTGTACCCTGCCTGTTTTCACTGCTGGGCAGGTCGGACTTTTCGGTTGATGCCGCAGCCAACCAGGACAATCTGCTGGATGTCCTGAAGCGTGCAGGTGTCAATGTACTCTGGCGAGACAACAATTCTGACTCCAAGCAGGTTGCGCTGCGTGTCCCTTTCGAGGACTACCGTTTCCCTGCCAACAATCCTGAATGCGCGGAGGAGTGCAGGGACGTTGGAATGCTCGATGGGCTTGACGAACATGTTAATGGTGACACCCTGATTGTGTTGCACCAGATGGGTAGTCATGGGCCAGCTTACTACAAGCGGTATCCTGCTGAATTTGAGGTGTTTAAACCGGCATGCAAGACAAACGAACTGTCACAGTGCAGCAGGGAGTCAATTGTCAACGCCTACGACAACACCATACTTTATACCGACTACTTCCTGGACAGGGTCATCACATTTCTGGAGAGCAAGCGCGAAGATTACGATGTTGCGATGCTTTATGTCAGCGATCATGGCGAGTCACTGGGTGAGTATGGTGTTTTCCTGCATGGCATGCCTTATGTCATGGCGCCTGAAGGACAGACCCATGTTCCGCTGCTGCTCTGGCTGGGTGACTCATTTGCCGTGGACAGGGATGTGCTCCGCCGTCGGATCGGCGAACCGACCAGTCACGATGCGGTGTTCGGCACAGTGCTGAAACTGCTGGGTGTCCGCGCACCGTCCCTCGAGAACCTCAAGACCATTTTTTGATGGTCTGCGAATCCAATTGTTGCTTTCCCTGGCGATAGATTTAGACTGCGTCCTCACCTTGCCCTGGGGCATTTCATGACATCTTCTTCAACTTTCCGGCTGATCGGGTTTGACGCAAGTCGGCCGCCAACAGTCCAGCCACGTCCCTGTATTGACCTGATTTTCGAACTCGATACGGCTGCGCCCCCACTCTGGTGCGAGATGTTTAATGCACTGGCTGCCAATGGCAAATATCCGGTGAGGATAGATCCTGCGGAAGGCCTCTTTGTGGAAACCTGGGTACGGACCGGCGAAGAGATAGAGAAAGTGCTGGACCGAATCAAGGCACTGGTCGCGGCAGGCAACACGGCCTACGATGCCAGGATGAATGCGCCGGTTGTTGGTGTGGTGTCAAAAGCCGGTGAGGTGATAAAGAGCCCGGAGCAGCTTCGGCTGGATGGCATGGTGGCGAGACTCAATTTCGATTGATCAAGAAGCCAGCAGCCGGCCCGTCAGAACCTGCTGATCGGTTCGGAGGGCATGCCGTAGTGTTGCGTTCTGCTGTGAACTAACCGCTGCCGCCGGTTTCGTCGAGGACGTAACTTTCCAGTTCAGCAATGGCCGCGGTCTGTTCGCGGATGATGAACTTCAGCACATCCCCGACCGCAACGATACCAACCAGGTCATCACCGTCAACAACTGGCAGGTGGCGAATCCTGTGGCGTTCCATGAGTGCCATGCAGCGGTCAACGGAGTCGTCTTCGGTCACCGTGATGACGTTGCTGGTCATGATGGCAGTGACGGGAGTATCGCGCGAGGCGCGCATTTTGAGAATGACCTTGCGTGCGTAATCCCGCTCGGAAATGATGCCTGCCAGCTTGCCGTTTTCATCTACCACGGGCAGGGCACCAACCTCGTGCTCCGCCATCAGTTCAATAGCGCGAAATACGGTGGCACTCGTCTCAATAGACCAGACCTGGTTGCCTTTTATCTCCAACATCTCTCGTAACGTTGTCATACATCGCTCCCTCGTTGTTGGGCTTTGTGGGCTTGAGTATAACCATGCTTTTGTTCAGGTTAATAGCACAGTTTTACGTCTCTCCTGGTGCGATGCACAAAAATGTGTCAGGGTGGGGCGGCATCATTATTCACCCGGTAGCGTCCGAACCAGGCAAGGATGTTGTCAACCTTGGCAATCAACCGCGATGGCCGTGAGGCGATACCATGGGAAGAATCTGGCAGTCTGACCATTACCGTGTCCACACCACGCAGTTTCAGGGCCTGGTAGAACTGTTCAGTCTCTGAGATGGGGGTGCGGCGATCTTCTTCGCCCGTCATCAGCAGGGTCGGTGTGGTGACATTGCCCACCAGGGACAGGGGAGAGCGCTGCCAGTAGTGATCCAGGTGTTCCCAGGGTGGTCCCGGAAACTGTCGATAGATTTGCCCCACGTAGGAATCAGCCGTGAGCGTTTTGCTTATCCAGTTGATGACAGGTTTGGCAGCAACGGCAGCATTAAAACGATCTGTCAGGCCAATGGCATAAGCCGTGGCAATGCCGCCGGCTGAACCACCGGTGATGAACTGGTTCTTCTCATCGATGAACCCTTTGGCGATCATCGCGTCAACGCCGGCATCATGGTCTGCAAAGTCCTCAGGACTCGAATACTTGTACTGCAGCAGCAGGGCAAACTTTTCACCGTAGGAAAGGCTCCCGCGGTGATTGTCATAGAAGACCACGTAGCCGGCAGCAGCCATGAGTTGAAGTTCGGCCGAGAAGTAGGGGCCGTAGGCCGAATGTGGGCCACCGTGAATTTCCAGGATCAGCGGATACTTGGCTGTGGGGTCGAAACCGGGTGGTGTGATGTACCAGCCCTGAATTTCCTGGCCGTCAAACGAGGACCGGTAGTTGATCTCGTTAACCTGACCGAGTTGTCGATTGCCCAGCAGGTCAGCATTCAGGGACGTGAGTGTGCGGGTTTTGCCCGCGCGGGTCGCCGCAATCTCAGCGGGTCCGTAGGCGGAACCTGAGGTAAAGGCAACAGTCCCGCCGGCCGCATGGTAGGTGCCACTGACGTAGGGGCGACCCCAGGTGGTGCCGCCGAGGCCCGCTGCGACCTGTTCCAGTTTGCCCTTCAGGCTGACCAGGCCTACCTTGCGTGTCGCGCGTTCATCAAACATCACGTAAATGGACTTGCCGTTATCCGACCAGACCGGATCGCTGACAGATGTATCAAGGTCAGGCGTCAATATTCGTCGTTCACTGCCATCAGCCTGCATAACGGCCAGCCTTCGATTGGTGTAAGCGAGTGGACGCCGTTCCACTGTCGTAAAGGCAATCAGCCTGCCATCTGGCGACCAGGTGGGTTCACTTTCAACGCCGGAATCCCGGGTCAACTGCACCAGCGTGGCACTATCGATTTCGAGTGCAAAAATATCTTCTTCATCCGTCTCCAGTTCCCAGTTGGCATTGCGATTGGCTGAGAACAATAATCGGCTGCTGTCAGGGGACCAGGACAGGGGACCCCTGTGATTGAAATTGCCGGTTGTCAGTTGCCTGGGCGTACCGCCGTCAGCGGGCACAACAAAAACATGGCGGTATTGCGGCTCAACAATACCGCGACCATCAAACTGATAACGGACTGTGTCTATCACCCTTGCCGGCTCTGCCCATTTAGCGCCTTTGGGCTTTGGACGGGCCTTCGCAACCGGCTTGCTTTGGGCAGGTACCTCCATGGTGAATGCAAGCCACTTTCCATCAGGTGACCAGGAGAGCGAGGATGGTGACTTCTGTATATTGGTGACCAGCGCTGTCTGGCCGGTGTCCATCCAGCGCACGTAGATCTGGGTACTGCCTTCCTCATTGGATGTAAATGCCAGCCTGTCGCCAGAAGGTGACCAGACGGGCGAGTTGTAGTTTTTGAGCCCGGAGTAGAGGGGCCGATGGTGGCTACCGTCAGCGTCAATCTGCCAGAGGTTGGCACGGGTTTTGTCGGTCATCACGTCATTGGAATGCCGCACGTAGACAATGGTACGTCCGTCGGGTGAAACGGCAGGGTTATCCGCATATTCCAGTTCAAAGACGTCCATCGCAGCAAATGGCGTGGGGTCTGCCAGCAGGTATCCGGGAAAAAGGAAGATCAGGCTGAAGAGAATTCTTGGACGCATAGCGGTTAAATGTCCGGTTCCGGGGAAAGGCTAACCTTAACTCCTGTGGCCTGGGCGCGCCAGGCGGCTGCTTGACTGCCCCTGCGTTTCTGCCTAGATTCGACCCTCCCGCTTTTTTGTGTTGGTGCCCTATGTTGCGTATCCGTTTACTTATTGTGTTGGGCCTGTTGTCCCAGTTGGTATTTGCTGACGATTCGGTGGACGATGCGCTGGACCTGATTGATGCGCGCTATGAGCAAACCGCCACCCTTGCGCGGGAACTCTGGGACCTGGCGGAAGTGGGTTACCTCGAAACCCGCAGCAGTGCCCTGCTGCAGAACACGCTGAAGGAGGAAGGCTTCAGAATCAGCGCGGGTGTTGCGGATATTCCCACTGCGTTTACGGCGGAATATGGTGCCGGCAAGCCGGTCATTGCCATCCTGGCTGAGTTTGACGCCCTGCCCGGCATTACCCAGGACGCGACGCCGGACAGGAATCCTCTTTTGCAGAAGAACGCCGGCCATGCCTGTGGCCACAACCTGTTTGGCGCGGGTTCCGTGGGCGCAGCCGTCGCCATCAAGGCCTGGCTGCAGGACAACAACAGGATTGGCACCATTCGGGTTTATGGCACGCCAGCAGAGGAGGGTGGCAGTGGCAAAGTCTACATGGTCCGTGCCGGGCTGTTTGACGATGTTGATATCGCCCTGCACTGGCATGCGGCTGATATGAACTCAGCCCAGGCACGAACGTCACTCGCCAACCGTTCAGCCAAGTTCCGGTTCTATGGTGTATCGGCGCACGCGGCTGGTGCGCCGGAGAAAGCGCGGTCAGCACTCGACGGCGTTGAGGCCTTCAATTTCATGGCAAACCTGATGCGTGAACACGTGCCCCAGCAAACCCGTATCCATTACGTGATAACGGCAGGTGGTATTGCTCCGAATGTTGTACCAGACTTCGCCGAGGTCTTTTATTACCTGCGTCACCCTGAATCCCGAATAGTGAAAGAACTCTGGGCGCGGCTGGAAGAAGCCGCGAAAGCAGGTGCCATGGGAACGGGGACGCGAGTGGAATGGGAAATCATCCATGGCAACCATCCCGTTGTGATCAATGAAACCCTGGCAAAAATGATGCATGAAAAGCTGGTCCAGGTGGGCGGTGTCACCTACACGCCAGAGGAGCAGGCGTTTGCTGAACAGCTTTACCAGACACTTGATAGCCCAACGCTGAAACTCGGTAGCCAGGAGACGGTCCAGCCCTACAGGGCAACCCTGGGTTATGGTTCAACGGATGTGGGGGACGTGTCCATTGCTGTGCCAACGGTAGGGCTAAGGACCGCAACCTGGGTACCGGGTACTTCTGCCCACAGTTGGCAGTCGACGGCCGCATCAGGTATGAGTATTGGCTTCAAGGGCGCCCAGGTGGCGGCGAAAACCCTTACCCTCGCTGCCATTGAGCTGTTTGAAAACGAGGCGCTACGTGTGGCAGCGCGGGCGGAGTTCGAAGAACGTCGCGGCGGCGACTTTGTTTACGAGGCATTGCTGGGTGACCGTGACCCGCCTCTCGACTATCGGAAATAAAATCCCTGTAAATGATCCGGTTACTTGTGGTGCGCGTATTGCAAGCTTGAAGCCAGACTCATCGCCCTCTCTGCCGGGCGGTCTGCCTTGGCTGTTCATCATGCGTTTGAGGAATCCGCCATGTCGGCACTGCAGGAAGTCAGGACAACACCAGAAGATGGAACGATGAGCCGACCGCCGGATATGGGTGAACCCAAACGCAAGCGGCCTGTTGTGGGTGTCCTGCAGATTGGCCTTGTACTGCTGTTTTTTGCCGTGGTCGTGTTTCTTTCAAGGTCGCCTTCGGGTGACGTTGCAACGGGGCCCGCCGCGGGTGCAGGTAGCGGCGCCAAACCGGCCCAGCTGGTCAGAACTGTGTCACCGTCGGTCATGACCCATCGGCTGAAAGTTGAGACCACCGGCGCGGTTGCCGTACGCAGCTACGTTGCCCTGACGACACAGGTGACCGGGCGTGTTGAATATACCTCACCGGCCCTCCGCAGTGGTGGTGCCTTCGGTGCCGGTGAAGTCCTTGTCGGCATTGAAAAAAAGGATTTTGAACTGGCGCTGGCCCAGGCAGACGCAGAGGTTGCGTCGGCCGAGGCCAACCTGATGCTTCGCCAGGCAGAAAGTGACGCGGCAATCTCAAATTACGGGCTGTTGAACCCAGGTAAAGTGGTGCCGCCACTGGTTGCCAAAACACCACAGATCGAGCAGGCCAAAGCGCAACTGGCAGCGGCGAAAGCCCGCCAGGCGATAGCCAGAACTGACCTCGAAAGGACAAGTTTTTCCCTGCCGTTTGCCGGTCGCGTGGTAGAAAATTCAGCAGAAGTTGGCCAGATGGTGACCCGGGCCCAGCCTTTTGGCCGGGTTTTTGCGCTTGATGCGGTAGAAGTTGCTGTATCGATTGCGCCAGGGGAACTGGAAAACATGGCGCCCGTGCCCGGTCGAACTGCCATTGTTCATAGCGGTGATACGTCTGTACCCGCCGTGGTGAGCCGGGTCTCAGCCGAACTGGATGATCGAAGCCGATTTGCCCGCCTGTTCCTGGATATTGAGGACAAGCAGCAGTTTGCGCCAGGCACGTTTGTCAGTGTGACCATTGCAGGGCCGGACTTGCCCGATACGCTGCTCTTGCCGGAACCCGCACGGCAGGTAGGGGGCACGGCTTGGGTCGTCAGGGACGGCAAACTGCAGGCGCAGCCTCTCAGGGTCCATGGTTCAACCCGGGATGGCCTTGTGGTTGAGGCGTTTGAGGTTGGTGAGGGGGTTGTGCTGGGCGCAGTCCCCGGTGCCTTTGAGGGGCTTGCGGTGAGAGTTGCCCAATGAGTCCTTCACCGGCTTTCCCGGGGGGAAAACCCACCGGGCTGATTGCCTATTTCGCCCAGAATCCTGTGGCCGCCAACCTGGTGATGGTGGTGTTGCTGGTGGGTGGACTCCTGTCCGGTCTTGGCCTGACGGCGCAGGTCTTTCCGACTATTGATCCCGGCATCATCACTGTGTCAGTGGCCTATCCCGGTGCGACGCCAACAGAGGTCGAGGAAGGCATTACGCGTCGTGTTGAAGAAGCCGTATTTGGCATAGACGGCGTTGACCGGGTGCTGTCGCGCGCCTCTGAAAATCTGGGTTCCGTCACAATAGAGCTGAAAGATTTTGTGGATGAGGCCCGGGTTCGCGACGATGTCGAAACCGCCATTGAACAGTTGTCAGACTTCCCGCCGGAGGAGGCGGAACAGCCAAAAATTGTGCGTGCTGAAACCATCAGCGACGTGTTGACTATTGTTGTGTCGAGCGAACGCACTGAAGCTGAACTCCGGCGCGGTGCAGAACTGATTGAGCAGGAGTTGTTGGCGTTACCGACCGTGTCGCTGGTTTCGCTGGTAGGTGCACGTGACTATGAGATTTCGATTGAGGTCAGCGAAGATTCGCTGCGTCGATACTCGCTGACGATTGCAGATATTGCCGCTGCGGTGAGGCGGTCATCCCTCAATCTGTCGTCTGGCGAAATCAGGACCGAGGCCGGTGACTTGTTGTTGCGGACGAACAGCAAACGGGTACGTGGTGAAGAATTCGACAATATTGTGGTCCGGGCAGAGCCTGATGGCAGTGTGCTGCGATTGCGGGATGTTGCGACGGTCAGGGATGCGTTCGCTGAGGTTGACCTGATCAATGAATTTAATGGCCGTCAAAGCCTGTTTATTCGCGTGCAAAAGTCCGAGGCGGAAGACGCGCTGGTGATTGCCGGCGATATCAAGGCATTTCTGGCAGGCTATGTGCCGCCAGAGGGTGTTGACCTCACAATCTGGGATGATCAAACCGAGGTGCTGGAAGACCGCGTCAGCCTGCTGCTCCGAAACGGGATGTTGGGATTTGGCCTGGTGTTCCTGTTCCTGGTGGTGATGCTGGACCTTCGGCTTGCGCTCTGGGTTGCCATGGGTGTACCCATTTCCTTTCTCGGGGCCTTTCTCTTTTTTGACTTTTTTGACATTAATATCAATATGGTCTCCCTGTTTGCGCTGATCATCGTGCTGGGCATTGTTGTTGACGATGCGGTGGTTGTGGGTGAAAACATCATTGCTGAACAGGAACATGGCAAGACAGGTTATGAGGCAGCGCTGGATGGTGTCAGCGGTGTCTTTGGACCTGTAATGGTTGGGGTGCTCACAACCATGGCGGCATTTGCACCGCTTCTGTTCGTGACTGGCCAGTTCGGCCAGATTCTGGGTGCTGTCCCCATTGTTGTGATCCTGGTGCTTGCAATGTCGCTGGTCGAAGCTTTCTTCATTCTGCCGGCGCACCTGGCGCATGGTGGCAGCTGGAGCCGCTGGCCGCTTGATGCATTCCAGCGTTGGGTTGCGCGTGGTGTCGAGGCATTTCGTCACGACTTTCTTGCCCCGGCCATCCGTCAGGCGGTTCGCCACCGTTACCTCACGCTGGGAGGGAGTATTGTTATCCTCGTGTTGTCTTTTTCCCTGGTCACCAGCGGCGCAGTGCGATTCATCTTTTTCCCGACGCTGGAAGCAGATTCCATCCGTGCCACTATCGAGTTTCCCGTCGGTACACCGTTTTCAGTCACCAGGGCGGCGGCTGAAAAGATGACAGCTGCCGCCAACAAGGTAAACGCTGACCTGGGTGGGAAGAGCTTCGAGAGCATCAGCGTCACCATCGGCGGGCAGACCCGTACCGGTGGTGGCCCGGGTGGTGGCAGCGGGCTCAGTATTGCCAGCCACCTGGCGTCGGTGCAGATTCAGCTGGGTCCTGAACCACCCCGCACCCAGTCAGCAAAAGCGCTTGAGCGTCTCTGGCGTCTTGAGGTAGGTGAGATCCCTGGTGCTGAACGTGTGTCTTACGTGGCCGATTTCTTCCGCGGCGGCGCTGATGTGGAATTTGAACTGTCCCACCAGGACAGCGAGGTGCTGGATCGCGCAGTTGCGATGATGAAAGACAGCTACAGTGCCATACCTTCCATGTATGAAATCCAGGATTCCAACAGTGAAGGCAAACGTCAGTTTGATATTGAGTTGACGCCTGTCGGCGAGGCGGCGGGGCTGGCGCCAGCAGATGTAGCCCGCCAGCTCAGGCGCAACTTTTTTGGTGAAGAGGTCCAGCGTATCCAGCGAGGGCGGGAAGAAGTCAAGGTGATGGTGCGGTACCCGCAGAACGAACGGCAAAGCACCGAGGACTTCTATAATGCAAGGATTCGTCTTGCTGACGGAACCGAGGCGCCACTCTCGGTGGTTGCACGGGTGAAAGAATCGAGAAGTCTTTCTTCCATTAACCGGGTGAACGGCTTACGTATTGTTTCAGTGTCCGGACAGGTTGATGAAGCCCTGGCGACACCAACTGAAGTCAACTCGGCAATCCTGCAAAATGTTGTCCCGGAGCTCAAGGCGGCTTTCCCCGGTCTCCAGGTCATTCAGTCCGGTGTGGGTCGGGAACAGTCTGAAGACCTGGCCTCGTTGAGTCGGCTTGCACTCGTTGCCCTCCTGATCATTTTTGCCATGATTGCCTCGCAATTGCGCAGCTACTCCCAACCGCTGATTATCCTGACGGCGGTTCCCTTCGGCGCAGCGGGGGCGTTGATTGGGCACTACCTGCTCGGCTACAACCTGTCGTTTATCTCAATTTTTGGCATTGTGGCGTTGAGCGGCGTTGTGGTGAACGATTCACTGGTGCTGATTGACCGGTATAACAAACTGCGGCTGGAAACCGGGATGTCGCCCGAAGACGCGATCACCGAGGCAGCACGGCGGCGATTCCGGGCGATTTTCCTCACCACGGCAACCACGGCACTGGGTCTCACGCCCATGCTGTTTGAAACCAGCACACAGGCACAGTTCCTGATTCCCATGGCGGTCAGCCTGGCAACGGGTATCGTGTTTGCGAGTGTGGTTATCCTGTTCCTGATTCCGGCCCTGGTTGTGATCCGGGAAGACATGCGCCGCAAGAAAGCGCCACCGGCAGCGGATCTGGTGCCCGCCGGCTGACCTGAGGTTTCTCCGCTCCGGTCGAAACGACGCGTGAGTGTCGTCGCGACCGGAGTCCGAAGGACGAAGCGGAGAGATCTCTCCCACACGGACAACCCCTAAGCCCGGACAACCCCACCATAGCCACCACACCTTTTCTGGCGTAGGCTGGCGCCTGGACACGAAAGGAGTTGTCGCCATGAAAACATTAGCCTGCTTCCTGTTGCTTTTGACCCTTGCGGGTTGTGGCGGCAATGGCGCTGATTCTGACCCGCCAGCACCACCAGCCGAGAAGGCCGCCAACCCCTTGGCTGCGCAGCAACAAACCTTAAAAGACGCAGCGGCCATACAGGGGTTGCTGGACAAGAACGCGGAAGAAAAAAAACGGGCTGTGCAGAATGCTAACTGAGGGCAGGTAGCCTTTCAAAGACGTCAATCCAGAAACTCGCCGTGATTTCGGCGAGGTCGCCGCTGATCGCACCGAGTCGCTTCTCCGTACTGCTCCTATGAGCCATGGGTGTCATGGCCAGTAGGGCGGAGCGTGCTGCCTGGTCAAGCGCCATGACAAAACTGACTTCGTGCTGCTGTACCTGCCTGAACCCGGTGAGTACAACACTGGCCCGTTCGTGCGGTTTCACCGACCTGTATACCAGCGACTTGATCTCCTCCAGGTGTTGCGGTCCCGGACTGACCCGCAGGAAGAGACCCTGGGGGCAGGTGACCCGGAAGACTTCCGGCGTGGCGGGCGCCAGGACGACGAGACTGACATCAAAAGATTCGTCTGCCACCGGGAGTTGGAATCCGTTCGCTACGGCAAAACTGATTTCGGGATATCGCCTGGCGGCCAGACGAATCGCTGGTTTGGAAATGTCGACGCCGTACACAGATATTGCAGAACGCGCCACGCCTGCGGTGAAGTAGCCTTCGCCGCAGCCGATGTCCAGCAAATTTTGCGTCCTTTCCGGAATCAGTGCAGTAAGTTGTTCGACCAGCGGCGCATAGTGTCCCGCGTCCAGAAACTGCCGGCGTGCATTCACCATCGAACTGTCGTCACCGGCTTTGGCAGATCGGCGGTGGTGGCTTGGCAGCAGATTAACATAGCCCTCACGAGCCAGATCAAAAGCATGCCCTGTGTCACACTGGAGCTGGTGAACAGTCCGGTTGAGGGGCAGGCCGCAGATGGGGCAGGTATAAAGTTGCATAAGGCAGTATAGCCGATCCGGCTGCCACATCCGCACGCTTTATGTCCTGGGGTATAGTTGAAAGAGTAGCTCGAGGGCTTCGGCTCCCTTTTGATGTTGGCCGAAACAAAGATGCAAGTAGAGTTAAACAGTGTGCTAGCAGGGATCAGGTGCGGGTATCAAACAGGCGAACCGGCTCCCAGTTACCGGTAAAACACTGGGTATTGCGCCAGACTACCCGGTTCTCTGGTGGGCCAAGGGGCAGGCTCCTGGTGTGTTCCACGCCGGATGGAAGAAACTCGAATGCGCTGATGCGCTGTACATCAAAATCGATCAGGGAGAAACCAGGCCAGTTTGTCCCTTTCAGGGTACCGGCATTGATGAGCGTGAGGGTTTCGAAATGCATCATGGTGCGAAAGTGCATATGGCCATTAATCATGAGGGAAAAGTCGCCGGTTTCAATAATGGCATCCAGCGTTGTGCATTTTTCTGTGGCCATCCGCGCAGTACCTGGCCAGACTTTTTTCAGATCGTTGTTGGCAATGCCATGGCAGAGCAGCAGTGGGCCGCCAGGCGTTTGTATTTCAAGTTGGACAGGCAGAGACTCAAGGTAGTCACGGGTAGCGGGTGACAGATCTGCAAGCTGGTGCGCGTTTGGTATGTGGCGCGCCTTGGACTCAAGTATCCAGCGATCATGATTACCCCTGACAACCTGCACGCCTGACTTTTCCAGCAGAGCAACCGACTGGTTTGGGCAGCCAACACCATCGACAATATCACCCGTACAGACGATGGCGTCGACACCCCGGTGCCGGAGGACGCGCAGCGCCGCGGCCAGCCGGTGATGCTCAGCATGGACATCACCGATGATGCCCAGCCGCCGTATGGGCGAGTCGGTGCTGTTATTCGGGAGATTCATCATTGGTTAATCATACGCAGAAATCGGCCGATGTGGTTCTCCGGCGGTTGGTAGTGGCGGACCTGGTATCCTGGCAGACCGGGCAGTCGTTTATCCCGGACGTCTGGGATAGAATGCGCGCTCCATTTTCTGCGTCAGTTTCCAATGAATGCATTGACATCATTAAGCAAAGCGAAAATCAGGATTCTCTTGCTTGAAGGGATCCACCAGAACGCCGTCAAGACTTTCAACAAGGCAGGTTATGACAACATTGAGCAAGTCAGCGGGTCGTTGACAGAAGCAGAGCTGATCAAGCGGATCAAAGGTGTCCATATTCTCGGTATTCGGTCCCGCACGCACTTGTCACAGGCCGTGTTCGAGGCGGCGGACAAGCTTATGGCCGTAGGCTGTTTTTGCATCGGCACCAACCAGGTTGACCTGGAAGCAGCGCTGCTGGCGGGTATCCCTGTTTTTAACGCACCTTTCTCCAACACACGCAGTGTGGCTGAACTGGTTATCGCCGAGGCGATTCTCCTGTTGCGTGGCGTGCCGGAAAAAAACGCCCTGATGCATCGCGGCGTGTGGAAAAAGAGCGCCGCTAACTCCTTCGAGATCCGGAACAAGAATCTTGGGATTGTGGGCTACGGAAACATTGGTAGCCAGGTGAGTGTGCTGGCTGAGTCCCTGGGCATGAAGGTCCACTTTTTTGATGTAAGCGCCAAGCTGGCGCTGGGTAATGCCCGGGCCACCGGCTCCCTGGAGGAATTGCTCTCGCTCAGCGATGTCGTGAGTTTCCACGTTCCGGAGGATCCATCAACACATATGATGATGAATGCCTCGCGGATTGCCCAGATGAAGCCTGGCAGCGTGCTGATCAACGCCTCGCGCGGTAGTGTTATTGATCTTGAGGCACTTGCCAGGGCTCTGGACGAGGGACACCTGCTGGGCGCGGCCGTCGACGTGTTTCCCGTTGAACCGAAATCAAACGATGAAGAATTTGTGTCACCCCTGCGGAATAGCGACAACCATGTTGCAAACGTCCTGTTGACACCACATGTGGGTGGCAGCACCGTGGAAGCTCAGGAAAACATCGGTATTGAGGTTGCCGAGAAACTGGTGACCTACAGTGATAACGGCTCCACAGTGGCATCGGTGAATTTCCCGTCGGTGAGTCTGCCAGGCCATGCCGGTGCCCATCGCCTGCTCCACATCCATAACAACATCCCCGGTGTGCTGACGGAGATAAACCAGATTCTTTCAGGGAAGGGCATAAACATCACGGGCCAGTATCTGCAGACCAACACCAGGATTGGTTACGTTGTGGTTGAGGTTGAGGAGGAGTACGGCAGCCTGGCGCTGGAGCAACTGCAGCAGGTCAAGGGGACCATCCGGACCCGGATACTTTATTAGGGGGTGGCCTGGATCGGGCAGGGGACGACGGCTTCGCTGTCATTTCGACCGAAGCGGCGGTAGCCGCGTAGCGGAGAAATCTCGGGTTTGAGGTCCCTCCGCTTCGGCCCTTTGGGCCTCCGGTCGGGACGACGGCTTTGCTGTTGAGGTCCCTCCGCTTCGGCCCTTTGGGCCTGCGGTCGGGACGACACCTGCGGTGTCGCCTCCGGTCGGGACGACAGCTTCGCTGTCGGCTCAGGCGGGTGTCGGGTTTCTCAGCTGGTCGCGGAAATCCGGGTGCGCGATGTTGATCAGGCGTTCTTTTCGTTCTGCAAGGGTCGCATCGGCAAGAGCCGCAACCCCGTATTCAGTGACGATAAGATCCACGTCGGTTCTGAGCGCCGTTGCCATTTCGACACGGGGCACAATGCGCGAGATGCTGCCCCCGCGCGCTGTGGATGACAGGGCCACAATGCTGCGACCGCCGATCGAGGCGCGGGCGGCTCGCATAAAGTCTACACTCCCGCCGGTGCCCGAGATCTGCCTGCCGCCCACCACTTCCGCGTTCACCTGGCCGTCAAGATCTACCTGGACGGCAGAATTGACTGATACGAAGTTCGGAATCCGGGAGATGACGCTGTAATCGTGGGTATAGTCTGCGCTGCGAAATACCACGCTGTCCGTTTCGGCAAGCCAGGCATGCAGGAATTCGGTGCCGAGCGCCATGCCCGTGATATGTCTGCCCTGGTCGAAAGGCTTGCGCGACCCATTCAGGTTACCGGCTTTTACCAGCGCCATGACCCCGTCGTCGATCAGGCCACCGTGAAACCCAAGATCGTTCCTGTCACCAAGCTTTGCCAACATGGCCGCTGGCACGCTGCCAATACCAGTCTGCAGGCAGTCACCATCCCGAATGATGCTGGCAATGTGTGCACCAATGGCATCGGAGACCTGGTCAGGTACGGGTTCGGGATAGGTCAGCAGCGGTGAGCTGGACTGCACCAGGTAATTGATGCGATGAGTATCAACCAGGGGTGCGCCCAGCGGTGCAACCACAGCATCACTCACTTCAACGACCACGCAGCTGGCTGCCGACAGTGCCGCATCAAGGTAGTCAACATTGGGTCCAAAACGAATATCACCGTGTCTGTCGCGCGCTGCGCGGAGCAGTGCGATATCCATGCGGCTCCTGGCCAGGTGATCAAAAATGGCACGCATCTGCATGGGAATAAATCGGACACCTTCGCTGTTCGCCAGCGCGGGAGTAATAAAGTAGGATTCCTGGGTTGCGGTCTCGTGCAGGGTCGAAAAGTCGAACGGGTTGATGGCGAGGGGCTGCTGTACAAAGGTGACATCTCGTGCACAATCGGGCCTGCGCCTGATGGCATCAATGAGCGCAAGCGGTTCATTGCTCGAACCGCCCAGGTAAACTCTTGAGCCTGGCCGCAGCAGACCGGGTAAATCGTCTGGTTCAATCCATTGTGTCATGTGAATAAACTACCACAGGCGGGTGGTCGTTGGCGTCATCTACCCGATTTTGGCCGGGACGGGTTAAGCTTGTGCCCCTGCTTCGGTGGGCGCCACCCACGGACCTGTCTCTGATACGGCGAAATCTCAGATGAAAATGGAATACTGGCGGTTCTACTGGCCGCTGGCGCTGACCGCCAGCATTATGGTGCTGGGTGGCCAGTTCCAGAATGGGGTGCTGGCACGTTATCCCGAGGCTGTTACGGAACTGGCGGTTTTTGCCATAGCGGGGAGCACCTTTGGCCTGCTGCATGCAGGTATCGGATTTGTCTCCCAGATTTCCAATGTCTATGCCCGGTCAGCACAGGGCTGGGCACGCACGCTCCTGTTTGTTGTGCTTGTGTCAGCTGTCTTTACGCTGCTCCTGCTCGTGCTGGCCTTTACTCCACTTGGCGCCCTGGTTCTGCGTGCGGTGTACGGTATCAATGAGGCGCTGACAGAGCGGGTCGTTCTTTACCTGAAATTGTTCTGTCCACTGCTGCTGCTTGACGGACTGAGGCAGTTCCAGTTGGGGCTGCTGATCCAGAACCGCATGACCGGCAGGGTGACATTGCTGAACATGCTGCAGCTTGGCACCATGATAACGTCGTTGGTAATGGGGTTCGCGGCAGGTCTGCCCGCGCCTTACGTCCTGGTGGGTTCGCAAATACTGGCGTCACTTGTGCATCTGCTGGCCATGTCCTGGGTCATCAATCGGGACTACCGGCTGCCGGCAGAACCGGAGCACGAACAATTGTTATTGGGTGAGTTATTCCGGTTTTTTCTGCCTGTGGCGACCACCGGTGTCATGTTTGCCATCAGTCGCCCGGTGCTCTACGCCCTCATCGCACGTTCACCGGACGCAATCGTAAGCATCGCAGCGCTGCGGGTGGGATTTGATGTCGCGACCCTGTTCCAGATGACCGCCAACCAGTTCCGGCACTTTTTTGTGACCTTTGGTGACGACAATCTTGCCCAGAAACGCCTGTTTATGCTGTTTGTTGGCGCTGGCATTACGGGCGCCATGCTGCTGGTTGCTGCCACGCCGCTCAGTCACTTCCTGCTGCAGACCCTGATTGGCATAAGCGGCAGGGTGCTGGAGTATGCAAAAGAGGTTCTGTTGATGATGTGTGCGCTGCCTGGCCTCATCCTCTGGCGAAATTATTACCATGGTCTGCTGATGGTCGCCAGGCGAACCAACGGCATGGCGCTGGGTGGCATTGTGCGGGTCGGCGGCATTTATGTGCTGGGAAACCTGATGCACTTCGCAGGTTGGCTGAACTACCGGACTGCTACGCTGATACTGCTGCTGGGTTTTGTACTCGAAGCCCTGGTGGTGATGTTCTTCTACCTGCGCCTGCGGCGGGCAGGGATCGCGCGACCAGGCTGAACGGCAAGGGGCCGGCCAGCAGTACCGGGTTGTCCGGCGGGATGATATTGTTCAGGAGCCAACAGAACCCTTGCTGAGGTAGCCATGATCCCCCGTTTTGAACTTTCCGATAACCGCGTTGAGATGTGTGAAGCACTTCGGCAGGCTGGATGTGTTGTCATTGCCGGCGTTACATCACCTGCGATGAGGGGCCAACTGGTCAGTGAACTTGATGGCTGGCTCGAGCGGGCACCTGTTGATACCGACGTTGATCCGGCTGCTTTCTATCCCGGCCATACGCGGCGCATCACGGCGCTGATCAGTCGATCGGAAACCTGTCGCGCACTGGTCATGGACCCCGTGTTGCACGAACTCGTGGGTGACCAACTGTCGCCAAACTGTGAGCGTTACCAGCTTCACGTGGCGTCCGCGCTGGTGGTAGGCCCCGGTGCGCGCAAGCAGGTGCTGCATCGTGAAGACGATGTGTACAAGTTTTTCCAGGTACCTCGCCCGGACCTTATCGTGGCGAGTATGTGGGCGGTGACTGACTTTACGCGTGAAAACGGTGCCACCCAGCTGGTACCCGGCAGCCATCGCTGGGAGGCAGGCCGTGAAGCCAAGGCCAGTGAGGTTGTCCAGGCAGAAATGTCAGCCGGTGACGTACTGCTGTGGCACGGTGGCTTGCTGCATGGTGCCGGTGCCAACGTGAGTGATAAGTGGCGTTATGGTGTGTTCCTGTCGTTTTCTCTCGGCTGGCTCAGGCAGGAGGAAAACCAGTATCTCGATGTGCCGCCCGCCGTCGCAGCAACCCTGCCGAAAGAATTGCGTGATTTGCTGGGTTACAAAATGCATGACCAGGGGTTGGGGTTTTACGATCCATCGGTGCAGCGGGAATTCACCTGAGGCCGCCTGGGCCTGACTGCTGGACCAGCACTCGAAGGGGACAGCAACAGGACTATCCACCCCAGCTCCTGAGGTTCAAAAACTCCCGCCGGTTCTTTGGTCCAAAAGTTCGAAAGGAGGGATTGGGCTGCTCACTGTATTCAGCACGCGCCGTCTGTACCCGGTCCTGGCCGATCATGCCCTCAACTTCGGCCAGTGTCAGGTTATAGGGCTTGAGCGCGTTCAACCCGAACACCTTGCTACGCATGGCCGGCGTAATAGCGGGATATTCATAGCGGTCCTGGAATTCTGGCGAAATCTGGAAGCTGCGGAATGCCTGGATTTGGTCCTGGGGTGAACCGTACCAGATACTGTCGGTGCCCCAGAGCAGATTGTTTTCTCCGACATAACGGAACAGTTTACCGAGTGCGTGGGCAGCTTCGGTGGGCTTCTGCATCAGCATGCGCCAACTGCTGCCGAGCTCTGCGTAAACATTGCTGTTTGGCGGTACTTCATTGTCCAGCAGTGACTGGACCAGGGAATCAATGCCATGAACGCCTGCACCCGGCTTGAACGGGCCCTCTTCCTGGATCACATCATAACCAGAGTGATAAACCAGGAAATTGACATCGGGATAGCGCCTGGCGACCCGGCCGATATCGTCGCAGCGACTGTGTTCAAAAGACCGCGGCCCAAACGACAGCCCTTTGTGGATACAGATGTTCCTGACGTCCAGTGCCCTGGCTTTTTCAATCAGGGCAATGCCCGGCTCGTCGTCCAGCCAGAAACCTTTACCGCCAGGGCCGAACTGCGTGTAGCACTTCCAGGCACAGATGTCCCAGCGCCCTACAAGGTCTTCCATCAGGTCCAGGTCGCCCGGCTGGTTGGGATTTACCCGGCCGTGCAGGAACATGCGGTGCCGCTCCATCTTGTTGACGATGTCGCGCACTGCTGCAGCTTCCTCAATGGTGAGTGGTTCCGCGTCCGCCGCTGAAGGCACAAAAGACAGCACCATGAGATCAGTATCAGAATCAAGGAACACATCCTTGATGAACTCATCACCTGACAGACACTCGAGATAGCTGCGATCGCCGCCTGCCTGGGCCGCTTCACATTGCGCCTTGGGCAGGCCCGCAAGGGGGCGCGCCTGTGGTGGCAGTTTCTCCAGCCATTTGCCGGTCGGGTTCACAAAGTGACCCTGGAAATCAAAGATGAGTTCACGCTTTGCAAGTAGTTCTGTTGCGGCGTCCGCATCGACAGAGGCAATTTGTGGCAGGTCATACCAGCCGCCCTGGGAACCTGATTTCGCATGTGCATCATTGTGTGCCAGGAGTGTGGAGGCCGCGCCCATAGCACTCATCATGAACTGTCGACGTGACAGCCCTGTGCGGCTGGCATATTTGTAAGCCCGCTCCGTCGCCAGCTTATTGCCCGCAAGACTGGCGGCAGACAGCGCCTGGGGCAGGAATTCGCCGTTGGAGGTCGAGTCAATTTTGATGGGTAGTCGTTCACCCTGCGGGTCAAGATCGGTCACGTTCATGGTGTCTCCAGTGTCACCTGCCCGGAAATCAGCGGCGCAGGTCTTTCAGCTTGAAGTTGTCCCAGCTCACCATTCGGTCCGGCTGGAAGACAATCCAACGGCTTGATTTGCCGCTGGCTGTTGCAGTGTTGGGTCCGGGTTCAGCCGGTGCCGGTCGCCCGTGGCCACCGGCATATTTGATGCCCATTTGAAGCCTGGCCTCGTCGAGATGCGGCTCTGCGGCTTCTTCCGCTGCTGTTTCCAGTACCCGCGCCTTGCCCTGGAACATGGCTGCCTGGAGTTCCGGGAATTTCTCGTGACGGTCTACAACAATGGTACATTCCGGGTTGCGCCGGACGTTGGCAATCTTCTGGCCCCGGCCAAAAGTGTAGATTTTACCACCCGCCCAGCCAAACCACATGGGCGTCAGGTTGATGCGCGTGCCGGGTCCTATTGTTGCGATCCGCATATTCCAGCAACTGGTCATCAGTTCGTCCAGCTGCGCCTCTGACAGGCTGAGTTTTTTTGAGATTGGCATCCGCTCTCTCCAGGCTATTGGCGTCAAGTGGCTGGTTTTGTTGTGTGCCAGTGTACGCCAGCCAGAATAACAAGTACCAGAGCCGCAACCAGCAGCGTGAGATTGGAAACAGGTACGCCCAGTGGCGCAAGATCCGGCATGGCAATCATCACACCCGCCATTACAAACATTGAGACCTGAAGACCACCGTTCAGATTGCCGATCAACGGCAGGTAACGCTGCACAGCGCCAGCGAGCAGAAAGGTGCCGATCAGCACCTCGGTTGTGCCCTGCAAGGTTTCATGCCAACTGCCTGCCAGGATGAGCGATTCATCCAGGACAAAAATGAAGGGTATCAGATAGGTGGCAATACCCAGGCGCATCGCGGTAAAGCCGGTCATCATTGGCCTGGCGCTTGCGATGCTGGCGGCGGCGAAAGCGCCCAGGGCAACCGGCGGCGTAATAAACGAGAGCATCCCCCAGTACAGAAGGAACAGGTGTACACCCAGGGGGTTTAGTCCCCCTTCAATCAGCGCTGGCGCCAGCACAATGGCCAGGAAAATGTAGGCCGCGGTGACGGTCATGCCAATGCCAAGAATAAAACTGGTAACGGCGCCGGTGAGCAGCAGCACGGCAACCGAACCACCGGCAAAATACAGCAGTTCATTAACAAGGGTGCCAGACAGCCCGGTTACCGAAAGCGCACCGACAATCAGGCCAACACCCGCAAGCACCGCTAACAGTTCTGTCAGGAGGCGACCGGTGGCCTGGATAAACTCGATCAGTTGCGCGGTATCAAACCGGTGTTCCGCCGAGAACTGGTTGATCACCAGCAGGCAGGCTGTGGCTGCCCAGGGCGCAAGCGACTCACGTTGCAGCACCAGCAGCAGCACAACCAGCAGCACAAAAGCGAGAATGTAGTACCAGCCGTTCCTGATTGTCTCGCCGACGCGGGGCAGGTCATCCGCCTCAATACCGTGGAGTTTTTCCCTGGCCGCGTAAGCATCAAGCTGCAGGAAAAGCGCGGCAAAATAGAGCAGCGCTGGGATCGCGGCTGCCAGTGCCACCTGGTAGTAGGGCAGTTCCAGAAAGGTGGCCATGACAAATGCCGTTGATCCCATAATGGGCGGTAGCAGCACACCGCCGGTTGAGGCACAGGCTTCGACCGCAGCCGCCGTTTCGGGCTTGAAGCCGTTTTTTGTCATGGCGGGAATGGTCAGTTGGCCGGTGGTTACAACATTGGTGATGACACTGCCGCTCATGGAACCCATGAGACCGCTTGAGATGATGGCAACCTTGGCAGGGCCGCCGCGGACACGTCCAAGCAGCGCGAAGGCAAGGTCAATAAAAAACTTGCCGCCACCGGTGTACTGCAGGGCAATACCAAATACCAAAAAGCCGATCACCAGGTTTGCAAAGGCGCGAAATGGCAGACCAAGCAGGCTCTCCGAGCTCATGATGTGGTATGCCGCTGTTTCAGGGAGACCCGTCGCCATTCCGGAGAGCGCCTCGGGCATCCGGTCAGCTACAAGCGGGTAGAGGGAAAAAAGCAGTACCAGGCAAAACAGTGCTGTGCCGCCGGCTCGCCTCACTGCTTCCAGCACCAGGGCCCAGAGCAGGAGACTGACAGCAATTGCGCTTTTGGGGGCTACGAACTCCCAGCCCTCATCCACCATCTGTTCCGAGTGCCAGAATAGCCAGGCGCAACAGGCAAAGGTTGCGACAGCGAGCACCAGGTCGAGTGCAATCAGGTCATGGCGCAGGTTTGAACGGTATACAACAAAGGTAAAAGGCAGCAGCAGGCCAACCAGGGCGTAATAGTAATGTGTTTCCAGCCGAATGTACTGGTCGAGCAATGGATCACCAAACAGGCGGAGGCCGTCCAGGGTAAGCAGAACAACCAGGACGGTTGCGATGCCAAGGGGCAGGCTCCCCAGCCCTTTATAGCTGCGCGTGCGGGTGAGTGTCATGGTTCAGAACGCCCGCTAACGCCAGACCGGCTGAAAGCCGGCCTGTTCGAGGCGCAATGCCCGCAGTCTGGTCCAGATACCAGTGAACTCTTCATCTGAATCAGTCTCGAGCAGCAGCATTTCCTGCCAGGCGCTGGCCAGTACCGCCTGTCGTCGTAGCAGTTCGTTGTTGTGATGGGCATACGCGCCGGTCCATATTCCCAGGTCTTTGAAATAGCGAACGGCGCCTTCATGGAATGGCACCACCCACTCAAACTGTTGTCGTGTCAGGGCCCAGCCGATGGAGCCCGGATCGGAGTCCTTGAAAAAGGGATAGCCTTCGACAATGGCTCGGGTCAGGTTGTATACCAGGGCCTTGTCCTGTTCTGCCAGTGTAATCAGGATAGGGTAGGGATAGGTTGCGCCCTCGTGCGGGCTGGCCTCGCTGATTGCCGCGCCGCGGACTGCAACATTTCGGGTAAAGTAGGGAGCAACATTCAGTACCCGCTGCCAGCAAGCGTCGTCGTCATGGGGTACCGGTAACCAGCGTATGCCGGCAGGAGAGGCTTCCAGCTTGCGGGTGGTGCCGGAAACCGTGGTGGCAAAGGCCGCATCGACATGCCCCTCGACAATGCCGTTCCACATGGCGTTGTAGCCAGGAAACTCAATGACCGTAACATCTTCCCAACCTACATCACCGCAGGCCATGAGTGCCTGGGTGGAGATGTTGAGTGACGGGGCACCTCGTACGCTTGGTATCCGTTTTCCTTTCAGGTCGGCAAAGGTATGGATATTTGAGGACGCCGGTACCGCCACAGCCTGGTTGGAAAGACCAACCGACATCAGCAGTAGCCTGACGGGCACTGGTCCCCAGCGCCGGCTGGCAAACTGGAAGGTGCCCTCCTGGGCAAAATAGGAAGCGACGCCGGTTGCCGAGAACTGAACCCGGTTCACCATCAGTGGCAACATCCGCGATACGTCATTTTTACCGGGTATTACCCGCAGTGTCACCCGGTGCTGGTCTTTCAGCATCTTTGATATGCCAACTGCCTGGTTATAACCCGTGGTGCCAAGGTTATAGGCGCTCCAGGCCATGGCACGAGGCAGGGCAATATCATCCGCCATGGCACTGCAACAGTAGAGGTATAGGAGCGTCAGGCTGAGTTTTCGCACAAATTTTGTCTGGCACCAAAAACGACCGAGTGTAACATCCCGCGCCTACTCCGGGTGGCATCCCCCAAACGGGGGTGTCGGGAGAGTTTACTTTTCCACCACTATGATACTCGATGGCTTGGTTAACTATTTGATAGATATAGGTAATAAAGTTCCTGGTGCACTTTTTGCTTTTGTGATCAGTGGCTGTTTCTGAAGCCAGTAATCAGGGTTGCCACCACTGCTTTCAGGGCAGAAGTGGCACGCAACAGAGATCAGATATTTACAGGTGAAACGGTATGAAGTCTTGTTCCAACGGCCGCGATGGAAGTGTCGAAAGTCGTAAATCCAGCGCCCTGGCAAATTCAACGATTGTGTCAGTTTTGTGCCTCATGGCCACATTGTTTTCACCCTTTGCCTCAGCCGTGGTGTTCGACGTTCGGGTCACGGGGGTCATGCAGGACAACGTGAATTACTACGGAGGAAACCCCTACCAGAAGTTCCTCACCCAGCAAACTGAGTTGGTCTCCAATGCAATGATTGGTGAGGCATATGAATTTGTATTCCGGTTTGACACCTCCACGCCATATGAGACCGACTACACTCTGCCGGGTTTTGCTGGCGGCCAGCAATTCACCTTGTTGTCCGGGTCCTATGGCGGTTTGTCAGACTTTTCGATGTATGAAACCCAGGTTGTCAGCAATGGCACCAGTGGTGCCGGCGTTGATTCGCTGGTGTTTCTGCTGTTCCGGGACCTGGATGAAGAGTTTGGTTATCCGGGTGCCTGGCATAACCAGATTATGTTCACCCTGCAGGATTTTGACGGCGGGATGTTTTCTGCCCTCGCGAACATAGACGTCCAGCCATTCGACAATTCAATCCTGGATAACACCTCTGCGTCGTTCTTTATCCATCGAAATCGCAATGGTCTGTATACCGGTGAGCAAATTGATACAGCGAGTGTCTTCATCACATCGGTAAACGGGGGTAGCGGGGGTGTCCCGGTGCCTGCCCCATCCATGCCTTCACTGATGGGGCTGTGGCTTTGTGTGCTGGCTTTTGTCTGCCGTCGTAATGGGCAGGGCTGCCACTAATCTTGCCTGCTGCTAACCACAAGGGTTGACACCCGGGGTCGGGGGAACAAGCGTGTTGTTCACCCGACCATGGATTTGACCCGTCAGACCGGACTCATGCCAGTGCCGGCCGACAATCAGCGCAGGCGCCAGGCGAATTCCACGGAGAAATATCGCGGGTCGGCACGACGGTAGATTGTGCTTCTTTCTGTCGGGGTTGCGAACGTTGAGAAAGTCTCAAAGTCGGCATCAAGGATGTTGTTACCGCGCAGCATAAGTGACCATTGCTCGGTATCGATGCCAATCCGTGCGTCGACACGTTCCACGTCGTCCTGGAAGTCGGCAATTGCCCCCGGCGTGGGCAGTGTGCGCACGCCCCCCTGTTCGACGATGAGGTTCAGCGTTGAGAGCAATGCAGCACCCCTGAACACCGGTCCGAGGCTGGCAATTGCTGGCAATGGCTGTTGATAGACAATAGCTCCCTTGTACTCGTGGGGACGCATGTATGGCAGTGCTTTACCTACTGTCAATGCATTGGCAGGGTCCACGTCGGCATCAAGCCCCGTCACTTCGCCGAGCTGACGAGACCAGCCGGCGCGCAGGTTGATGAAAGCACCACTGGCAAAACTCTTCTGCCAGGACACTTCAGCCTCAAGGCCCCAGGCTTCCGCCTCGCCAACATTGTCTATGAAGTACACAGTGGGCAACTCTTCTCCGGGATTCCCCAGTGCATCAAACTCCACCCTGCTGCCGTCCGGATTGAATCCGAGGCCGTTGCCGGCGGTATCAGTCAACTGGCACAGGTTGGGGCAACCATTTTGTGTTGTGTTCAGGAAGTTGTCATAGAGTGTGGAGAAAGCCGCAAAGTTGATGGTAAGACCACCGGCCAGGGTCGATTTGAAACCCATCTCGTAGGTCGTGGAGTCTTCTTCATCGTAGGTGAGAACAGCCACGTAACGGTCAAGGTCCGGTATCCCGGCACTCAGGTTCAGCCCACCATGGCGGTAGGCAGATGCAACCTTGGTGTAAGCCATCAGATCCAGGATGGTATCGACTGAACTGACGTCAAATCGCCAGGACGCGGTAACGCCCCAGGGCATGTTTGTGAACTTTTTTGGCGGTGCGGTGAAGTTGGTCTCGGGTGCAGGCAGTCGCGTTCGCTCGGTTAACACGGCGCCACCGACCTCGTCTTCAGCGTAGCGCAACTCAGCAGAAAGAGATAGCGGAACGCCAGCAAAGGTGTATTCGATGCTGGCGAACGCCGCCCAGGAGTCCATGGCGAGATCAACCGAACGATTCTGTGCATTGCCCCAGACGCCTGCTGTTGTCGGCAGTCCAAGCACCCCGGGGTAATTGCTGACCCGTTCCAGATTGTCCTGGGTAAAATAGTCAGCGCCAATCATCCAGTTGAACTGGTCTGTGCCGTTGGCAACGAATCTCAGTTCCTGGAAGAAAACGTCATTGTCAACAGCGGTGGCCGTCTGGCGGTTGAGGCCCAGTGCAAAAAATGCAGAAGGGAAATAGTAGTCCGCATCCGCGCGGTCATAGACATCGCGATGGCGATAGTTGCTGACCGAGGAGAGTTGCCCCAGGGCTGTGTCAATGTCTATCGTAAGATTGTGATTGTCGACGTCGTTGTTTGTGAATGTCGGCGAATCAATCAGGGACTCGAATTCCGAACCTGTGACTGGAAGGTGCTCCTTGACAATAAACACCGCATCAAAGGTATCTTCTGCCTGGGTGTCATAAACATAGTTGATGTCTATCGTGTCTGTAGGCTGCCAGCGCAGCGCCATCCGGTAGGCTGTATAACTTTCGACGTCGAGTACCGTGCCATTGCTGTCCCGGTAGAAACCATCGTCGCGTTGGTCACGCACTGCTGCAAAACGCGCCGCCCAGTTGTCGCTGATTGGCAGATTGAGCCACAGGTCACCCGCTTTCATGTCATTTTCACCGGCTTCCAGGCCTAGCTGCAGGTCAAATGCATCCAGTTTTGGTCGGGTAGTGATGACATTGATTGCACCACCGAGCGCATTCCTGCCATAGAGTGCGCCTTGAGGGCCACGCAGGACTTCAACACGTTCAACGTCATAGGTATCGAAACGGGCAAAGTTTTTTCCACCCAGGCTGTTGGTCGCGAAGTAGGCACCGTTCCTGTAGAGCCCGGTGGCTGAAACCGCGGCGCGATTGCGGGATTGGCCGGCGCCGCGGATTGAGGGTTCGGTCAGGGTTGCGCCCTGGGTCTCGTTTATGGTGATACCGACAATCTGATCGGTGAGGTCCCTCAAATCAGTAATGCCACCGATGTCCTTGATGAAATCTGCAGAAAGCGCAGCGGCGGAACCGGGCAGGTCCTGCAGACGTTCCTCCCGTTTACGTGCGGTTACCACCACTTCTTCATAAACCCTGTTGGCAGCGGTTTCCTGGGCAAAGGCAGACAAGGGGAGTCCATAGCCTGTGCTGATCGTGAGCAGCAGGATCAATCTGGGCGTTTTCGGTTTGGGATCTGGCATTTTGGTCGACTCGAGAGCAAGTGGAAGCCGCATCCTCATACATGAGGATCTAGAGAGTCAACATATTAATTGTAAGATACAAATAATACTGCATAAAAATAGCGTATTATTGCGAAAGTCCGTATCATGTTCACAGGTAAGGATATATTTTTGTCGTTTTTGGAGATAAGGTGGACACAGGTCAAGATGCAACAACTAGGGCACAGATACTTGCGACGGCAGCTGAATTGTTCAGGGGCAGGACAGGTGCTTCCATTCGGTTCACTGTGGGTGAACTCGCGCGGAATCTGGAGCTTCATTACACGGCGATATATCACTATTTTGAAAGCAAGGACCATATCGTCCAGGAACTGGTTGAGATGGCCTGTAGCCGCCGGAGCGCAAACCTTAAGCGGGCCAGGAAAAAGCGGGGGACTTCGCTTGATCAGTTGCTGGCGTTTATTCGCCTGGAACTGCGTGAGTCCCCGACAGACTTGCTGGTGCGTCCGACCCTGTTGTTGAAGTCTCCCTGTCGGGAGAAGGCGGAGCAGGCGATGCAAATGACTGCCAGAGAGATAGAGGAGCTTATAAGCCAGGGTATCAACGATGGGAGCATTCGGGAGTGCGCCCCGCGGATCGTAGCCCGACTGATAACGACCATCCTCAATCGTTATGCAAATCAACGTGAACCCAATTTGATGGGAAAGGGCCTGACGGCACGCAAGATTGCTGAACAGGTTGTGAGACTGGTTCAATCGGGTGTAGTTCGAGCCCCTTCAGATTTTGACGAGATCACCGGTATAGAGCCGATTGAGCTACCCCTCCTTTCGATGAGTCCATCAAGGTTTGACCAGATGATCCGGGCGCTGACAGACGCGTTCAACGCATCAGGTTTTGACGGAACCTCAATGCCACGGGTGGCTGCCTCCATAGGCGTCAGCAAAACCTCCTTTTACAGATATGCATCGACCAAAGATGATTTGCTTTATCTCTGTGCCCGGCACAGTGTTGAGCTGACAGCGCTTGTTCGACGCATGTCCCGTGTTGTTGCCACATCGCCGCTGCAGACTTTGTTCTATAACGTCTATCTCACCCGCCGAATGTTGACTGAAAGACCGGGCCCTTTTCTGCAGCCGGCACATTTTCACTTCCTGAGCGAACAGCACCAGTTAGCTGTGTGGGAACTCTTTGCGCAGACAAGGGAGAATCTTCGCGAGGTAATAGAAGAGGCAATCAGGGCCAAAGAAATCAAGACGTTTGATGCCTATGCCATTTTACCGGCTATTGCTATCTGCTCCCTCCAACAGGTTAAGGAGTCACAGGCAGGTTTTTCGGACGAGGTGGCCCGGTTTCTCGCTATGGGGCTCGATTCAGCGCAGTAGTGCTTTTGCCTGCAAAGTGCCGTGGGTTCTGGCCCTGGTGCTGTCACGCCCGGTGGCTGACCCATTTGCTGTCCGGGGCTGGCCGCCTGGCGCCAGGTTCGGGCGCGCCCACTTTGCAGCCAACCATACAATGCCAAATACAACTCCGCCAACAAACCCGTACAGGTGTGCTTCTGTCACGACATTGATGTCGCCGAGGTAAAAATGGCCGCTGTCCTCCAGGGCCAGCTTCAGGCACATTGCACCCAACAACATCAGCGACATTGCGGGCGCGGTCCCGACGCGCAGTACCAGCGCAATTGCCGCGAGACCGTGCGCAACGCCGGAAAAACCCAGGTACCAGGCGATTCCCGGGTTGAACCAGAAAAGCCCGAGGCCGACTGCGAGGCTGACAGTCAGTGTTGCTGCCACCGCCGAACGAACCGACATGGGTGGCAGCAGCAGGGCAAGGAGCACCAGGGCTGCGGTGTTGGCCAGGGTATGGGTCCAGTTCAGGTGCACGAAGTTGGCGGTCAGCAGGCGCCACAACTCACCGTTTATCACAGGGTCGCGCTCATACAACATCTGGTCGCCTGTGGCTGCTTGCAGGGCCTGCAGGAGCAGCAGGGCGCCAGCGATTGCCAACCAGGGTATGGCTGGTTTCACGTTGCGCGCCGGCGCTGTCGCAGTAACACGGCGGTGAGCAGCACAAGCAGGCTGAGTACACCCATGCTGCCGGCGCCACCGGACCGACTGGCTACAATAACTGACTTGTCCTGCTTGATGCGGGCCTCAAAGCGGTTGTACTCGTCTGCCAGGTTGTTGGCCATGTCCGCCATGGCAAGTGCGAAACTCTCCTCACGGGCTTTACGCGTCTCGGTTGTACTGTTTACCAGCGTACTGGTGGAACTCATGACGTTGGTACCGGCAGCACGAAACAACAGTTTGCGGGTCGCAACGTCGAAGATGGACGTGTCGACAAACGTCTGTACATCGTTTCGACTGCCCTTGATGGTATAGGCGCCGATGATTGTCCAGTACAGCAAGGATGCGCGCGTGTCGTCAGTAATGGCCACCTGGTCATAGGAAACCAGTGCAATGACATCAAGGTTGTAGAGGCGTGCTACCTGGTCAATGGTATCAAAGCCACGGCTGGACCGGAGATAGGTGTCGGGGATATTGACAATTTCGCTGATGGACTCGCGCTGCAGGAACGACTGTTTGGCCGTGTTCAGCAAGGCTTCTTTCCGTGCCTCGGATAACCCCTGCACATTGGGCGAATTGCTGGGCACAAAGGCAAGGCCCACGCGCAGGGGCGTGCGTAGCGTCGGGACAATGTTGTCCTGGGGGGGTGGGCGCTCTCCTTTCGGATACAGGAAATCAACCAGGCTGCTGGAGGTGCCCTGGCGCGGTCCTTCTCCCTGCATTGTCTGCCAGAGATTGGTGCAGCCGGCTATGGCCAGCAGTGTCAACATCAGTCCAACAACGGATAAGTGGCGAATCATCGTGATCTCCTTGGCGTCGGGGCTATTCCGGCGGGCACCTGCAGGCAGGTTTTTTCGGGAGAAATGATCTTGCGCCAACCAATCAGAATTTCAAGTAGGATTTTTGGTTTTGGGGAAGCAGCAAGCAGGGTTGGTTGGCGGCTGGCGCGGTCCTCCGGTGCATGACTGACTCATTACCTGCTTTCAAGAATCCACATCTGAGGCCGACACTTCATGGCTGCTGAAGCCAGGTTCTCGCGGTTTCGATAGCCTCGCCAGGCGTTCTTGCAAAAGCGACCTTGCCCGGTTCCTGCCGGATACCGGCGCGACCAAGCTTCAGGATCATGCGGGGCTGCAGATTGGCAATAATGAGGCCAATGTTCTGCTTGCTCATGTCAGCCGCGACTGACTCCATGACGACAATTGCGCTCATGTCCAACAGTGTCACTTCCGACATGTCGAGGATGACCACCCGTATGTCGGGCCGAACCGATGCGATGGTCCGGAGTGCTTTCTGGGCTGAACCAAAGAACAGCGGGCCGTTGATGTCGTACACCAGCGTTTTTTCCGGAATGTCATGATCCGCATGTTTGCCCTCAAGCATGGAAGTTTCTGCCAGACTGACGCTTCGCCGTATGAACAGCATGGCCGCGAGTCCCATGCCAACGGCAACGGCGATGGTCATGTCAAACAGCACGGTGAGCAGGAAACACAACATCAGCACAACCACGTCGTCACGCGGAGCGACTCGAACGGTACGCACAAAATGTCGGGCTTCACTCATGTTCCAGGCCACCATCAACAAAAGGGCTGCCATTGATGCCATGGGGATGTAGGACAAGAGGGGCGCAATGAGCAGCATGCTGACCAGGATGAACAGGCCATGCACAACTGACGCCAGTGGCAAACTGCCGCCTGATTTGACATTGGCGGTTGTTCGGGCAATGGCGGCAGTTGCGGGTATACCACCAAACAAGGGCGCAACAATGTTCCCGATCCCCTGGCCAATGAGTTCGTCGTTGGGGTTGTGTCTTTGGCCGGACATACCATCTGCGACCACCGCACATAACAATGATTCGATAGAGCCGAGGATGGCGATGGTAATGGCTGACGGCAACAGGAGCCTGACAAGCTCAAAGCTGATTCCCACAGGGTTGCCATCGGGACCAGGCAAATGCCAGGGCCAGTCAAAAGTTGGCAGTATGGGGGGAATGCCGCTGCCTGTGATCCCTTCCAGTTCAAAAGAAAACCGGCTGCCAATGGTTGCCACGGAGAAGCCGGGCAGCAAGTAGCCAAGCAGGAAAGCGGCCAGGCTCCCCACCAGCAGGGCAACCAGGTGCCCCGGCACTTTCGAACGGAATCTGGGCCAGAGCAGCAACACTGTCAGGGTCAATGCGCTGATCAGCGTTTCTTCCCAGCGGAGCGTTGGAAATGCCTGCAGCAGGGACAGTAAACGTTCCAGGAAATTACCGTCGCCGCTTTCAATACTGAGACCAAGGAAGTCTTTTATCTGAAAGGTTGCGATGACCACACCAATGCCAGCAGTAAACCCGATGGTTACAGGATAGGGGACAATTTCAATCAGGTTGCCGAATCTCCCGATACCCATCAGTACGAGAATAAAGCCGGCCATGAAGCCGCTGACGAGCAATCCGCCCAGTCCGAACTGCTGGACTATGGGCAGCAGGATGACGACAAATGCAGCGGTAGGGCCGGAAATGTTGACCCTGGAACCGCCGGTCAGGGCAATGATGATACCCGCCACGATCGCTGTATAGAGGCCGTGTTGCGGTGCTACGCCACTCGCTATGGCCAGTGCCATGGAAAGTGGCAGGGCGATGACACCAACAGTAAGTCCGGCCAGCACGTTGGCCTGGATTTCCGGAAAGGTCGGTTTGTTTTGGAGCGACTTTGTGAGCGCAGATAACATGATGACTCGTTCTTATGACCTGGTAAGGGGCTTTCCAGACATCCCGACGCGTTCTGTCAAAAGGCAACCGGCGCCGCCAGGTATCTTCAACGCGAGTATGACGACTTCTTGATTCGCAGAACAGCATCGCTCCCCGACATTATTTCACTGGCTGGCAGGGAGCTGGTCCCTGTCATCAGCTATTGGCAGGCATCAGGCGAAAGGATCAGTACCTGTCTTCATGAACGGTGCAATGCGCGCGGGCTCCGGATTCTGGCTGTCGGCATAGGGATACAGCGGCTTGCCGATGACGCGAGCGAGTTCGGGGTACTTTTGCAGTAGTTGCGGTGAGGTATCGGTATCGTACAGATGTTGCGGTCGCATGTAACTGCGCATGTAATTCTGCACCAGGGTCACACGCAGGCCAGGATTGGTGCGTGCCTCCGACGCGTGCCAGGTGGCACCATTCCAGATGGCAAGCGAACCGGCTTTGGCGATGAGGGGTACAAACCTGAAGGGTGTGTTCGTCAGGTCGGCCTCGTGCGGTAGGGTAGCGCGGCCATAGTGGTGGCTGCCAGGAACAAATACCGTGGGACCGTCAGCCGAACTTTCGTAGTCCGTACAGATCCAGGATGCGTTACACATGTGGGCTATCTGGCCGGCACCCGGTGGAATGCCATGTGAATCGCTGTGCAGTCCCAGTCCTTTGCCACCCTGGCTCTTGATAATCCAGGTCTGCCCGGAAAAGACCGCGCTTTGCCCCAGCAACCAGCGCACCAGGGTCAGGTTCACCGGATTGATTGCGGCTTCAACAAACACATCATCTTCTTCCAGCAGGTCCCAGCCGTTCCTGCCGGCCTCCGGCGGTGCTTTGGCGGTTCGATAGTCACCAATGGTGATGCCATTGCGTTTTTCACAGGTCCGCAAAATCGCGTCTCGCAGACGGTCAATAAAACTGGGGCTGGCCTGCATCTTCTCTGGCGGTACCACTGTCATGCCATAGGCTTCCAGTTCGATGATGTGGTCCTGGAGCTCATATTGCCGAATGTCGGCCATTAGGTTGTCAACGTCCGGGTAGACACCGTATTCAGAAAGATACATAAACCTGTCCTCGTTTTGATTCTGCCCTTGCATATTGCCACACTCCAGGGTCACCGGTCAGCTAGTGCCCGTCGGAGAAGCACCCGGGACCAGGCCAGGCCGTGGATTGAGGCTGGTGCTCTATTGGGCCAGTCGCTGCGCCTCACGAAACACCCGGACAAAATTCCCTCCCCATATCTTGTTGATGTCAGCAGGGCTATAGCCGCGCGCGAGCAACGCCGCAGTGACATTGGGCGCCTCACTTGCGTCGTTGAAGCCGGCAATGCCACTGCCGTGGTTGAAGTCTGTACCTATGCCTACATGGTCAATACCGATGCGCGCTACCAGGTAATCAATATGGTTCAGCATATCGTCGAGGCTGCCCGGCCCAAGCAGTTCACTGACCCCGTTCAGGAACTGCTGCCGTACCTCGGCGTCATTGATCTCCCAGTAGAGTTCGAACGGGTAGTAATAGTCTTCTTCGATACCTGCATCCCGACGCGCAGCGCGAATCCGGACATCGAGATTGGGGTCAGTTGAGTCATAGAGATAGCCGCGGAAAGGGGCAACGTGAATCACGCCACCACTTTGGCCAATCAGGTCTATTTCCTCATCACTCAGGTTGCGGCTGACGTTACATAAGGCGCGTACATTGGAATGACTCGCGATAACCGGTGCTCGTGACAGCTTCAGCACCTGCAATGCCGCATCCCTGGACAGTTGGGAAATGTCCACAATGCCGCCCAGGTCATTGATGCGCAGGATTGCTTCTCGTCCCAGTGGAGACAGTCCGCCGTGTTCGGCCTCGGGTTCATGCGACTTCTGTGCCGCAATGTACAGCGGTCGGGAGGAATCAGCAAAGTTGTTGTGGCCCATGTGTGTCAGGGCAAACACCCTGACACCGGCATCAAAGAAGGTGTTGATGGCGTCAAGATCCGTGCCGAATATCCTCGCGTTCTGCAGCCCCAGTATCAGTGCTCCCTGATGATTGTTGTGGGCCCTCTCAAGCTCTTCTCCAGAGCGCACCACTATAACATTGTTTTCAGGGTCCGCTGCCAGAGCCAGCGCCGCGGCAAGTTCCGCCTCGGCGATTGCACGTGCCTCTGTATCACCTTCTGCGGTGCGTGGACCTGGACCCACTGCAATTGACATGACAACCGCATCCACACCACCGGCGCGCATTTTCTCCGGTGCAACTTTCGATCGGCCATCAGCGCCCACGTAGCTGGACTCCTGACCCGGGATTTCGATGTCCGCATGTGCATCCAGGACCAGTGCCTGTCGGTGCACCCGGACTGGATCGGTTGAAGCGCAGCCAGCAACCAGGACGAGGAGTGCCAGTGCAGCTATCGACTGGTTGATAAGGTACATGGAAAAACCCCTTCTTTGGCTGAGGCGAGTGAACAGGCCATACAGGCTGCTGGGGGATATTGTAAGGGATTATCCCGTGTATGGCCCAGGCAGCCCTTCGACCATCAGTTTGCTCACAAGCCGGGCCGGGGCGCTGGACGCTCGTTTGATAGTAAGGTGGCCAGCCGGTGATTTAGCCCTGCATCCCGGATGCGGTTCAGAAAACGAAACAGGGAGCCGATGATGGACGGCAGAATGGCACCGGCTGCCGCCTCCTTTTTAAAGGCGGGGCGCTTACCCAAATGTCGATAATAGCTGGCAAGATATGGACGACGTTCCAGCGGATAGCCCGCAAGCGCCAGTCTGTGGAAAGTGATGAACCAGGCGATGTCGGGCAGTGTTATCCGTTCCCCGCAGAGGTAAGGGGAGCGCATCAGGCGTTCGTCAATCTCCTGAAACACCGCATCAAACCGTTGCACGGCATGGTCGACTTCAGCATCGGTGAAGTGATGATTCATCAGTTGACCGGGCATGACGAAGGTGAATGTGATCGCTCGCAATTGCGCGTGCAATCCGTCTTCAAGCCTAAGTAGCGCCTCTGCTGTGCTTTTTTCCTCATCGGAGACTGGCAGGTATGAACCTGCTGCTGAAGGGAACCGGGTATCCAGATAAACCAGTATGTCGTTGCTTTCGTTGATGACCCGGCCATCATGTACGAGCACTGGCACAACGCCTTTCGGGTTGATACCCAGGTACCAGTCAGACTTTTGCTGACCTTTGGAAAGGTCCACTGGATGTGACGTCCACGGAATCTGCTTTTCGCCCAGCAGAATTCGCACTTTCTGGGAACAGGACGACATGGGGTAGTGCAACAGGTGAATCCCTTGCCAGTTCAGTACCTCGTTTGTCTTGATATCTGCTGCCGGGATTTCCATGGTATTGCTCTCCTTGTTGTCGGGTGACCCGATCAGTCTGGGCTTGCAGAAAATGAGTTTAATGAATGCTCGACGGCGGTCCTGGATTCGGAGTCGAATTGCGCTGATATTTGTCCGTCAGGCCTGAACAACAGTGCCGCCAGCGGCCCTGCCGGGTCTGCAGCCACCTTCACTTAAATGAGACATTTCTCAAAATGAGAAAAGTCTCATTATTGTTGTTTGCTGTCAAGTTTTTCGCTAGATTGGGTGCGACACCTGATGATACGAGGTACAAATTGCCAACGCCCGGCCACAGACTTTTCCGGACACAATCCACAGCCCTGGGTAAAAGGGAACGAACCCGATCAGCGCTGCTGGACAGTGCAATTGGTGTGTTTGCGACCAAAGGATTTGAAGCGAGCCGGATCACCGATATCACCGACCACGCGGGTCTCGCGAATGGCACCTTCTACAATTACTATCGGGATAAACGGGAAATCCTGCGTGATGTCGCTCTTGGATTGGCCGTGGAAATTGTCCGCCAGATTAATGACGAGATGGGAGGTATAGACAGGGCTGTAGCTCGTGTGGTCACGGCAACAAGCAGGCTGATGCAGACGGCAAGACAGGAACCGGAATGGATTGAAGTATTGCTGAGCAGTATCCCGATTGTGCCCGATTTGCGTGCCGCAGTAACACAATACCTGAGAGAGGATCTCAAAATGGGGGTGGACCAGGGGGATTTTGATATCACGATTGATCTGCTGCTCATCAACCAGATACTGTCCCTGGTCAGGACAGCGGTGATGCTGGATCGGGATGTCAAGGATGAAACCGTGCGTCGAACCTGCGAAGCCTGCCTGCGCCTGCTGGGGGTAACGCCAGCGCGGGCGGCGCGCCAGGTGAACAGGATCCTGAACCGGCGACATCAACCACCAATAGGGGATAACTAAATGAAACTTCACTGGTCACATGCTGTAATCAACACGCGCAATCTTGAACAGATGCTGGATTTTTACACAAGCGTGCTGGGATTTACGATTACCGATCGCGGTCCGATGGGGCCACCTGGCGCTCCGGAAATTGTATTCATGAGTAATACGGGTGATGAACATCACCAGCTTGCAATGGTGCCCAATCGTGATGATTCACCAGCCACATCCCTGAACCATCTTGCCTTTCGCGTTGAATCTTTTGCCGATGTCAAAGAGATGAGCCGACGGTTGCAGGAACGCCATGTGGACATTCTTCCGCTCTCCCATGGCAACACGCTGTCGCTCTACTTCAGCGATCCGGAGAAAAACGGCCTTGAGGTGTTTTGGGATACACCCTGGCATGTCGACCAGCCTCAGGGTGTCGTATGGGATACCAGTCTCGATGAGGCCGCGGCGCTCAAGTTTGTGGAGGAGAGTTTCAAGAACGAACCGTCGTTTGTCCGGCGCGAGGACAGCCAGCGCCCATATGTCAATCGACCGGGCTGATCTTCTGCCCAATTGCTGGCAGAGCGTCTGAAATCTCGGTTTTTGTAATCACGGTTATTGCCACACACGACGGGCCGGCTCATTTTGGCGTAGGTCATCGACCGCCGGTGATGCCAGCGATGGCTTAGGTGATGTGAGGCACAAAACCGTGTGTGTCCATTTCGCGGGAGGTTGTCGGGCGGGAGCTTGGCCGATATGCTGCCAAAGTGTCCCGCGTCCAGATTGACACTACAAATGTGTGGAGGAGAAAGCCCTTGGCAACCGAGCGAGAAAGACTACATAACCTGTTTCCCGACCTGGACTTTGATCCCGAGGAGCTTCGCAGAAAATATCGAGCCGAACGCGACAAGCGAATCCGCGAGGACGGTGAGGCGCAGTATCTTGAAGCCGCAGCGGATTATGCCCATTACGCCGATGACGATCCCTATGTAGAACCGGGCTTCGAACGTGAACCGTTGAATATCGAGATTGAAGTTGCAGTCATCGGCTCTGGTTTCAGTGGCTTAATGGCCGCGGCACGTCTGAAGGAGCGCGGTGTCACTGACTTCCGCATTATTGAGGCGGGCGGTGATTTTGGTGGCACCTGGTACTGGAACCGATATCCCGGTGCACAGTGCGACATCGAATCCTACTGCTACCTGCCCCTGCTGGAGGAAACCGGTTACATGCCGAAGGAGAAATATTCTTACGCTCCTGAAATCTTTGAGCATACCCGGCGTATTGGCGCCTATTTTGGCCTGTATGACAACGCCATCTTCCAGACCAGGGTAACCGAGGTACGCTGGATTGAAGACGAGCAGCGTTGGCAGGTAACGACACAGCGCGGTGACAGGATTATGGCCCGGTTTGTCATCCAGGCGACGGGGCCGGCCAATCGGCCAAAGTTACCCGGGATCCCTGGCATAAAAGACTTCAAGGGTCATACCTTCCATACCTCGCGCTGGGACTATCGATATACCGGAGGTGATCACACGGGTGGGCTGACCGGGCTGGCGGACAAGCGGATTGCGATTATTGGCACCGGCGCAACGGCAATCCAGTGTGTTCCTTTTCTCGGTAGATATGCCAAACAGCTTTACGTGTTTCAGCGCACTCCGTCGTCAGTTGATCTGCGCGGTAACAAGCCGACTGACCCCAACTGGTACCAGGGGCTGCAGGAAGGCTGGCAGCGAGCGCGCCGCGAGAATTTTGCCGCTGTCCTCGCAGGCCAGTCCATGGGTGAAGATCTGGTTGCTGACGGCTGGACCGATATTGCGCGCCGAATTGGCCTCTCTCTCATGAATCGTAAATCGGATGCGGGCCAGCTCGATATGGAAGAAATCATGTTGCGTTCCGAGATCGCCGACTTCCAGAAAATGAACGAGATACGCGCCCGGGTGGAACAGACAGTTGCAAAACAGGACACGGCAGAAAAGCTGAAACCCTGGTATCGACAGTTCTGTAAACGACCCACGTTCAATGATGAGTACCTGGATACGTTTAACCGGAACAATGTTGAACTGGTTGATGTCAGCGACAGTAAAGGTGTGGAGCGCATCACCGAAAATGCCGTGGTTGCTGGTGGCGTTGCTTACGAGGTGGATTGCATCATCTATGCTACCGGCTTTGAAATTACCACTTCGGCGCATCGCCGTGTCGATTTTGACACCATCGGTCGGGACGGACGTTCGCTCTACGATCACTGGGCAGAGGGCTTTCGTACGCTTCACGGGCTCAGTGCCCATGGGTTCCCCAACTGGTTTACGATTGGCATTAACCAGAATGGCCTGTCACCCAACATGACCGCAATGTTTGATGACCAGGCGGTGCACGTCAGTTACATCATCAATGAAGTTGGCAAACGCGGCAAAAAGGTGGTCGAAGTGACTGCGGAGGCCGAAGGTGAGTGGGTCGACGAAATTGTACGTCTGGCGGGTACGGGGGCATCCGCTTTTCTGGAGGAGTGCACGCCCGGTTACTATAACCGCGAGGGCAAGAGCGCCAATAGCAACTCGCAGAATGCACCTTACGCGCCCGGGATCAACGCCTTCAACAAGCTGTTGGAAGCCTGGCGAAGTGCCGGTGACCTTGCCGGTATGACATTGGAGTAGGCCGGTTGACCGTGATGAAAATGCTTGCAGGTGCCTTTGTGTTGTTCCTCGCCTGGCAGTTCATGACAAAAAGTACAGCGGTAGAGATGCCTCCCCCGGCAGCTGTCGTGGGGGCTGGTATCGAGCGAGTGACAACCACTGAATTCATGGACCTTTTCGAACAAAGCAAGCCAACGTCGTCGCTTGTTGTTGCGGGGCATTACACGGTTGTTGAGGGGTACATCGACAGCTGTGGCATCTGCAGGGTGCTGGAAGCAAAGTTCCCGGCTTTTCTCGATGAGCGCCCTGACCTTGTTATCCGCAGGGTACGTTTCCCAGAGTCAGCCAGTTTTTCGTTCTCCTCCCAGGCGGAAATTGATGACCATGTCCGGCGCATGGCGCTGTATCGGAGTAATCATGTGCAGATTGATGGTGAGAGGGTAAGTTTTCGAACCTGCGGTACACCTCATGTGGAGATTTATGGGCCGGACGGGGAGATTATCGCCGCGGATCTCTGTGGGGAAGCAAATGACAAGTCGGGCCTCTCATTTTTGAACCACTGGATATCGGCGGAAATCTAGTGACGACGTCGGCAGACTTTACGGTGGAAGCCAATGGCCAGTCGGCGTTGCGGACAGCTGCCGTTTTGATTGCACCGTGAAAATACTGGTTCTCGACGAATTCGCTGAGCACTATGAACCGCTGCTTGCCGGAACGGACGCATCCGTCACTTTTGCCAGTGATCCCGCGGCGGTAGCAGAATCTGCGGACATCCTGCTGGCCCAACCTGATTTTGCGGCTGACTATCTGGCGCGCGGGTTGGAAACAAACTGGATTCAGTCAACCTGGGCTGGCGTCACGCCCCTCGTCAGGATTGCGCGCGAACGCGGAGTGCTGGTAACGGGACTAAAAGGGATATTTGGTCCCCTGATCGCAGAATACGTGTTTGCCCATATATTGGCTGATGCGGGGCGGCTTGGGGATTTTGCCAGGAGTCAGGCGACGGGTCGGTGGCAACCTGTCTGGCCCGGGACTATACATGGAAAGCGAATGGCAATTGTGGGAACGGGTTCCATTGGTGTTCATGTCGCTGGTGTCGCCAGGCATTTTGGTATGCTTACCCGCGGCATTTCAAGAAGCGGACGGGAAGTGGCTGCTTTTGACGAAGTATTTGCTTCAGGCAGCCTGCGAGAGGCCATGAACGAAGTTGACTACCTGGTCCTTACCCTGCCGGATACGCCCGCGACGCGACACCTGGTTGATGCCAGTGTGCTTGCAGCCCTGCCAGATAGGGCAATGCTCATCAACGTTGGTCGGGGAGCAACGCTGGACGATTCGGCACTTATCGCTGCCATGCAGCGCCAGGCGTTGCGCAAGGCCGTGCTTGATGTTTTTGAAACCGAGCCCCTGCCACCCGGACATCCATACTGGTCGATGGAGAAGGTTACAGTAACGCCGCACGTGGCCGCGATGAGCCGTCCCCGGGATGTAGCGGCAATTTTCAGGACAAACCTTGTACGCTACCTCGCGGGTGAATCGCTCCTTCACCAGATCAACCTCGAACAGGGCTATTGACCCGTTTGAGGTCTCTCCGCTGCGGCCTTGAGGTCTCTCCACTATAGTCTAGAGGTCTCTCCGCTGCGGTCTTGAGGTCTCTCCACTTCGGTCGAGACGACAGCTGCGCTGTCGCCTCCGGTCGAGACGACAGCTGCGCTGTCGCCTTCGGTCGAGACGACAGCTGCGCTGTCGCCTCCGGTCAGGTCGACGGGGTCGGCCCGCGTGTTAGACTTGCGGCCCATGAAAACGACCACTTTTATCGCGATTGCCCCGCGGGGTATGGCTGATCTGCTTGCTGCAGAGATCAGGGCCATGGGCGCCGCTGACGTCAGGGAAATGCGTGCGGGGGTCGAGTTTGCGGGAGACATTGAGGCCGCATACAGGGTATGTCTCTGGTCAAGGCTTGCCAACCGGGTATTGTTGCCTCTTGCCAGGTTTCCGGCAGATTCAGCGGATGCACTCTACGAGGGGGTACGCCGGATTAACTGGGAAGCGCACCTGTCACCCGCTGAAACCCTGGCAGTTGATGCGAACGTCAGTGGCTCCGAGGTCACCCATAGCCACTATGCCGCGCTCAGGATAAAAGACGCCATCGTAGACTCGTTTATGGCCACACAGGGCGAGCGGCCATCGGTCGATACCACCAACCCGAATATCAGGATTAACTGTTACCTGTTGCGCGATACTGCAGACATCTACCTTGATCTGTCCGGTTCAAGTCTGCACCAGCGCGGTTATCGGCTCGGTACCGGCGCTGCGCCACTGAAGGAAAACCTGGCGGCGGCGATATTGATTCGAGCAGGCTGGCCGGAGATTGCAGCCAAAGGGGGCGCGTTTGTTGATCTGATGTGCGGGTCCGGCACATTGCCGCTGGAGGCTGCGATGCTGGCGGCTGATATGGCGCCAGGACTCTACCGGCGGCACTACGGGTTTCTCCGCTGGAAGCAGCATAACCCTGCAGTCTGGGAGCGTCTTACCGGGGAGGCTGTTTATCGGCGGGAGAAAGGCATTGAATCCCTGCCGCCCATTCTTGGATTTGACAGCGACCGACGGGTGCTGGACCAGGCCCGTCAAAACGCGTCCCGGCTTGGTCTGGAAGACAACATCAGTTTTGCATACCAGGATATTCAAGATTTTCGCCATGACTTTCCTGCAGCGGGACTGATGGTTACCAACCCCCCCTATGGCAAGAGAATTGGAGAGGCGGGAGAACTGCCCCTGCTTTACCAGGCGTTGGGTGACGTGATGAAGCACAACCTGCGCGGCTGGAAGGCGGCGGTGTTCACGGAAGATCAGTCCCTTGGCAAGGAACTGGGCCTGCGCGCAACAAGATTGCACACACTGTATAACGGTGCAATTGCCTGCAAGCTCATTCACTTTGATATTGACCCTTCCACCTTCTTTCGTGAGGGCCGATTACCGGCAGTGTTGGCGCCTGAGGAGTTGTCTCCCCAGGCTCAGATGTTTGGCAATCGCCTGGAAAAGAACCTGCGGCAGTTGCGTAAATGGACGGAGCGGGAGCAGGTATCCTGTTACCGTGCCTACGACGCTGATCTCCCCGACTATGCTGCGGCGATAGACCTCTACCATGTGGAAGAAACGCTTTTTGTTGTTGTCCAGGAATATGAAGCACCACGGGAAATTGACCCGGCCAAAAGCAAATGGCGGCTGCAGGAAATGCTCACGATTGTGCGTTCGCATCTGCAGGTTGATGAAAACCACCTTATCCTGAAAGTCAGGTCAAGACAGCGCGGCGAGAGCCAGTACCGCAAACTGGGTACAGAGGAGCGTTTCCATGTCGTGAGGGAAGGTGCCTGTCAGTTACGTGTGAACTTCGAGGACTATCTGGATACCGGTCTCTTCCTCGATCACAGGCCCTTGCGGCTGCGTCTATACAGGGAAGCGAAAGACAAGAGTTTTTTGAACCTGTTTGCCTATACCTGTACCGCGACCGTGCAGGCTGCCGCGGGAGGTGCGCTGCGGACGACCAGCGTTGACATGAGCCGAACCTATCTCGACTGGGGGCGACATAACATGGCGCAGAACGGTTTTACCGGCCCGAATCACGCGTTCATCCAGGCAGACTGCATAGGATGGCTGGAATCACAACGCGACCTGAGTTATGACATTATCATGCTGGATCCACCTACCTTCTCGAATTCGAAACGCATGGATTCGGCGCTTGATGTACAGCGTGATCACGGCAACCTGATTGAAGGGGCCATGCGGCTGTTGAATCCCGGCGGCAAACTTTACTTTTCGACGAATCTGCGAACATTCAGCCTGTCGACACGTGTGTCGGAACAGTTTGCCGTGCGTGACATGACAAAACAGACCATTCCCCCGGATTTCCAGCGGCGCCAGAACATTCACCGCTGCTGGTTGATCACGGCATCAACCTGAGGCGGCGCTGATTTTGGCCCGCATGGCGCTGATACGCTCAAAAAAATTCATGGCTTCCTCGCTGGCAAAAAAGGTGCCCGGCAGGGTCTGTGTTTCGTTCCTGCTGCGCAGGAAGTAAGCCTCAGCTAGCTGGTTGGCGCGCTCGAGCAACCCGCCCAGCGTGCTGGCTGCTGGCGGTGATGTGGCCTGGTCTGTCACCGCGTTGATAATGTTTGTCGGCATCTGCCAGTCTTTGACAATCTCAGCACACAGCGTATTCCCGTGAACCTGAAAAGCATGTACAAGGCAATCTGCGGCAGGCAGACCGGCCGCGCGACATGCACCTGACAATTGATTGAAGAGAGTTACCGTACCGACCTCGTGCACCATGCCGGTCAGATAGGCTTCAAATGCCTGGGCGCCTGCCCGTGGTGCGAGCACCTGGCAAATCAGGGCGCAGTCCTGGGAGTGTTGCCAGAGTGCGGGTCCAAAGGCCGCAAAATCACTATTGGCGGTCTCAAGTATCGGGTGCATGACTGCGCTGGAAACGGCAAAACGCAGGCCGTCAAGCCCCAGCACCACAACCGCACGATGGATGCTGTCGATGTCACGCCCTGACGGATTATAGAAGGCGCTGTTGACCAGTCGAAGCACGTTGGTGGTCAATACCGGGTCGCGGGAGATGATTTCGACAAAGTCTGTGGCAGAAGAATTGGGGTCCCTCAGGCTGCGCAGGAAAAGTGGCACAACTGCTGGCAATCGTGGCACCGCCCTGCGACGTCCCTCGGGCGTTGCCAGCCCTTTCAGTTGCTGGCGGATCAATGCGCTGGCCGCCCGGTCCGGGCCTGGCAACAACTGCAGGTCCAGTCCAAGTGCACTGCCCAGGAAAAGCTCATGGAGGTATTTTGCTTCCTGCGGTGTCACCAGGTCTGAATCAGGTAATCTCCCCTTTCTGGCGGTGTCATCGGGCAAAAGCTCAGCTGGTGCGTCAGGTGAGAGGCTGGCATGGGGGGCGGCACCACCCTCAGGACGCGCATCCTGCGAAATTCCGAACCAGGATTTGATGTGATCCAGCAGATTACTCATGTGGCCCCCAATCTGGCATCCGTGCCAGGCACCAGTGTAGGGGGTGAGTGCAAGCTTTGGCAATGATTCGCCGCTTTGTTACTGTGTCGCCCGGGCGCAGTCGCCGGACGGAGAAGTGTATGATTGGTTATATCACGCTGGGTACAAACGACCTGATGAGAGCGGGTCGTTTTTATGACGAGTTGCTTGCGGAACTGGGCGCTGAACGCCACATGACAGATCCCAGGATGCTGGGCTGGGGGAAGCCGGGTGACGGACCGATGTTTTCGGTGATTACGCCCTATGATGGCCAGTCGGCATCGGTGGGTAACGGCGTCATGGTGGCATTGAACGTGCGCGACGGCGAGACTGTTGAACGAGTTTACCGTCGGGCGCTGGCGCTGGGCGCCACGGATGAGGGGCATCCGCAGGATCGTGGCTCGAGTATGGGATTTTACGGGGGGTATTTCCGCGACCTGGATGGCAACAAACTGGTGGTTTACTGCCTTGGTTGGCAGCCGGAATGAGTGCGTGATAAAAAAAGGGTCGCAATTGCGACCCTTTCTTACTGGTCTTGCCGAGTGCTAGTCGCCCTGGCGCCTGGCAGCAAAAACGGCAGCATACTCCTGCCTTGAGAGCCCGCCGTCACCGTTCACATCAAGGCGCTCAAAATTGTTTGCCAGCCGCTGTCCCGCGCGACCCTTCAATTCCGCTTTCTGCAGCACGTCATCAATATTGTCATCCATCATGCCGAACATTCGGCCAGCGTCCAGCATGCGCTCGTATTGTTCCCTGGTGTCGGTACTGGTTTCATCTTTCCAGCGATAGCTCACCGCGGTGAACAACATTTCTTCGTGGGACTGCTCACCCCAGGTAATGGTCAAGGAAGGATCAGGGTTAGCCGCATTCTGCGCCGTGTTGTCGTACTCGTAACGGGCAATCAGCTTGGAGCCCGCCGGTATGTCAATGGGCTCCTCAAACTCGTAGGCCCGTTGCCAGTTGAAGTCATAGCGTGGCAGCGACAGCACCATTTGCTCCCGGCCATCCGGATAGCGGATGGCGAGTGTGGAAGACTGGCCGCGATAGTGGGCATGAGGAAACGCAAAGTAGAGCAACGCGTCCCTGGGAAAATCGAGATAGGCAACTTCTTCATGGC
Organism: Pseudomonadota bacterium; assembly: GCA_047947185.1. Classification (GTDB taxonomy): domain Bacteria; phylum Pseudomonadota; class Gammaproteobacteria; order Pseudomonadales; family Azotimanducaceae; genus JANQJA01. The sequence goes on along the minus strand of CP170502.1, from coordinate 1,091,432 downwards.
GCGCCGTTTCCGGTGGTATCTCAATCGTAAAATCAATAATGGTTGCGTTGCGAATCATGAGTTCGGGTGGCTCATCATAAAAGTACAGCCCAACCTTTGTGCGATCCGTGACCGCCTTGCCGTAGGGTGTATAGTGCATCTGGAAGCCGATGGCGCCACCGGCCGGGATAAAGGAGCCGATACCCTCCCGCATGATGTTTGATTCGGCGCCAACGGCATAGCCACCAACGGACGGGCCCCAGCGGGTCTCGTTGCTGCGTCCGTTTTCAGGCATTTCCTTCATGTGTCCGCTAAGCAGGTGGTGTACTGTCTCCCGCGAGCCAACCTTGACCGTTGATGCCCTGAGCCACTTTCCCTCGGTAAGTGGATTGGGTATCGCCGGGCGCTGGTAGTCAACGATGCCGGTTGCAGGGACGTCAAATGCTGGCAGTTCCAGCACCAGGTCGGGTGTACCCAATGGCCAGTCTTCCGGGGGTTTGCGTTCCCTGTTCAGCGGGTCTGGTCCCACACCCCGGGGTGCGCCGGCTTCAATCCAGCGAACCAGGGTTGTGATTTCCTGTGGTTCCAGGCTGCGGTCGTGCAGGAATGTACCGATGGCCGGGTCCGCGTGCCAGGGTGGCATTCGGTCGGTACGCAGCACCTCGCGAATCATCGGGGCAAATCCCAGGATCATCTCGTAGCTGGTCATGGCCCAGGGGCCAATGCCGCCAGGCTGGTGACACTCCACACATTTGGATTCGAGAATCGGCACAATCTCGTCGGCATAGGAAATCCTGGCGAATTCGTCCTTGCGGGTGCGGTCGGGGAAATTGACGATACAGCCGGGAGCACTCACCTGCGCCACTTCCACCGGTTTGCCGGCGATAACAGCGTCCAGCGCGTCTGCAAGGTAGGTATGTTTGGCCTCGGCGCGCTGGCGCTCATAGGTGAGCCGGTCGTCGACGGGCCCGTGATAGACAACGCGCTTTGACTTGTTGTCGATTACGAAAATTTCGGCCGTCCGCGTGACCTTCAGCGATTCTCCAATCAGTTGCAGTTCGTCATCCAGCACGGGGATATCGAATCCAAATTCTGCCGACTCAGCAGCGATGGACTGGCGGTTGTCCTGGATGTTTGAGTTCAGGAGGAAAAACCTGACGCCCTTGTCGGCGTATTGGTCCCTCACTTCGCGCAGGAACGGCATGGCATTCCTGACGATGGGGCAGCCATTGCCCTGGGTCATGATGACAATCGCAGGCGCGTCCGAATAGTAATACAGGCGGTGTGCCTTGCCAGTTTCATCAAGGAGTTGGAAGTCATCAACCTTCATGCCGACGATGGCATCGTCCATAGGGCCTGTGCCAACCATCGATGCATTCATCATGTGGCCAGAGTGGTCGCCGTCGGCTTTCATGCTTGCCATCGACTGGTTTGCCATGGCGCTGTGTTCCGTGGCGTCGGCACTTTGTTCGATCTGCCCGCAGGCTGTTGTCAGCAGCAGACTGATGATCACGGGCAGGGCTATCGCGATCCTAGGCATCTTCTTACTCCCCCTTTTGATTGGTATAAGCCCCAAAAGCATAGCAGACAAGCTGTCAAACGTGCGCCTTTTCTGCTGCTTCCGGTACTGGTGATTGGTGGCCGGATACAGCTACTATTGGCGCACAATAAAAAGTTCACCAGAGGGAAGTCACCATGTTCATCCAGAAACCAGTCTGGCCCTTGTTCCTGCTTCTGCTTCAGCTAGCCGCCTGTGGCGGCTCCCCGGGCGGGCAGCCAAACCCCGAGGCACCCCCCCCGGCGTCAGTCGTTAGTCCGGCGGATGCCGCGCGTGCGGGCCCAGCTACCGGTAGTGCCCGACTCCAGATACCAAAGGACATTTTGGTTGCCCACCCCGAGGGTAATGCCGCACGACAGGCCTATTTTGGTGACCTGCACGTGCATACCACCTACTCGTTTGATGCATTCGCTTTTGGCACGCTTGCAACGCCGTATGACGCCTATCGGTATGCCATGGGTGAAGCGATCAAGCATCCGGCCGGGTTTGATGTTCAGCTAAGGGAACCCCTGGACTTCTATGCCGTAACTGACCATGCGATGTTCCTGGGTGCAGTGCAGGCAGCGGCTGACCCGTCCACAGCCTTTGGCCAGATGCCAAGAAACCGGCCGCTTCACAACCTGAACGCTGATCTCAGCACCTCAACAATTCCCAAACGGGGCAGGACCTTCTCCGGATTCCTGGCAGATACGGTTAACGGCGTTACCAGCGGTGAGATTGATATCGAGATGCTGAATGCGATCACCCGTGATGCCTGGGCGGACATCATCAATGCGGCGGAACAGTATAACCAGCCGGGTAAATTCACCACCTTTGTGGCGTACGAGTACACAACCTCGTCGGACGATCGCGGCAACCTGCATCGGAACGTTATCTTCCGGGGAGCTGACAAATTACCCGTAATGCCGTTTTCCAGGTATCACAGCCAGGACCCGGCGGGCCTCTGGGACTGGATGGACGGGTTGAGAGAGCAGGGGATTGAGGCACTGGCCATTCCACACAATTCGAATGGTTCCAACGGTCAGATGTTTAAGCTGGTCGACTGGGCAGGCAATCCGCTGGATGACAATTATGCCCGGCAGCGGCTGCGCAACGAGCCGCTCATCGAACTGACCCAGATCAAGGGCACGTCCGAAACGCACCCCGCGCTGTCAATGAACGATGAGTGGGCGGACTTTGAAATTATGCCGTTTCGCGTGGCAACCACGCTGGCCAGTGCACCCGATGGCTCCTACGCCCGGGATGCCCTGCTGAAGGGCCTTTCACTGGAGGACAAGGGTATTGCCAACCCTTACAAATTCGGGTTTGTTGGCGCATCCGATACGCATGTGGCAGCAACGTCGGACGACGAGAGCAACTATTTTTCCAAGGTAGGGCTGATGGACGGTGCACCGGCTTTTCGCGGTTCAGTACCGCTGTCAGAAGCTGAAGCCAAACTTGTCAGGGAAGCTGGTCGGCTCGAGATCCGGGAAACTGAAGCCGGCCCTTATGCGACTGGCGCTTATGAAACCTGGAGTGCGTCGGGTTTGACCGGCGTTTGGGCGGAAGAAAACACAAGAGATGCCATTTATGATGCTTATCGCCGGAAAGAGACTTTTGCCACTTCCGGACCCAGGATACGTATCCGCTTTTTTGGTGGATTTGATTTTGCTGCAGATACGCTGTCCGAGAAAGATGTCCTGACCCGCGCTTACGCGAAAGGTGTTTCCATGGGATCGGATCTGCTGGTCCAGGGAGACCAGCCTCCGGCGTTTATTGTCTGGGCACAGCGCGACATGCGATCAGCTGCATTGCAGCGACTGCAGGTGGTAAAAGGCTGGACTGTCAATGGTGAACATCATGAGCAGGTTTATGATGTTGCCTGCTCGGACGGGGGCAATGTTGACCCCAATACCCATCGTTGCCCCGACAATGGCGCCAGCGTCGATTTGTCAGATTGTTCGGTTACGCCGGGCCTGGGTGCGGCCGAGCTCAAGACCGTGTGGCAGGATCCTGATTTTGATCCGGCAAACCGGGCGTTTTATTATGCGCGCGTGCTGGAAAATCCGACCTGTCGCTGGTCCACCTGGGATGCAGTTCGCGCGGGCGTGGCTCCCAGGTCCGATCTGAAAGCAACAATCCAGGAACGTGCCTGGTCGTCGCCCATCTGGCTGGTGCGAGCCGGTAGCTGAGGACTTCATTAATGTCCGGGGTCGCCGGCGAACGGCAACAGGCTGCGCGCCAGAACCAGGTGCAATCAGACCTGCAGCAGGATTTTGCCAAAGTGCTGATTATGCGCCATGTACGCTTGTGCGGCGGCGGCCTCTTTGAGCGGAAATATCCGGTCAATGGGGATACCAAATGCCCGTCGCTCAAGGCCTGCCCACAGGTCCTCGCGCATGGCCCGGTTGATGAGATCAACCTCAGCACGGCTGCGGGTGCGGAATGTCACGCCCGTATAGGTAATGCGCTTGCGTGCATGCAGGTCGAAGTCAAACTCACCGCTCGTGCCACCCAACCGTCCCACGTTGACAATTCTGCCCGTCACCCTGGCAGCCTTCATGTTGTCGTTGGCCACGTAGCCGGACACCTGGTCGACGATCAGGTCAACACCCTTGTCATCTGTAGCCGACTGTACTTCGGCAACCCAGAGTGGATCGTTGGTATCAATAACCATGTCTGCACCCAGGTCCAGAAGCCGCCTGCGGCGTCCGGCATGGGTGGAACTGCCTATCACCAGTGACGCGCCGAGGTATCGTGCAATCTGCAGGCCCAGGATGCCGACGCCCGAGCTTGCACCCTGGATCAGTACTGATTCCCCCGACCTCAAGCCGCCATTGGTAACTATGGCATCGTGCATGGTCTGCAACGCAACCGGCAGGGTGGCGGCCTCTTCAAAACTGTAGCCATTGTCGCCGTCTGTGGTCGTTGGAATAGGATTACAACGGGCCGTGTCGCACAGGGCAAACTCAGCATAACCGCCGACACCAGAACACATGACGCGGTCACCGGGCTGGTAATCCGTAACAGCAGATCCCGTCTCAACGACCACGCCGGACCACTCGAGCCCCGCTACCGTCCCCGTGCCACCCGCGTTGCCATGTTTGTGTCCTGCTGACATGGCAAGATCTGCACGGTTGAGGGCCGCAAACATGACCTTTACCAGTAGCTGATTGGGACCGGGTGAGGGTTGATCAACGCTGTCAATAACCAGACCCGTGGGGGCAATGATGGCTGCTGTCATTTTCATGGCAGTTAGTCCGCAAGAAAACGGGACTGCATGATGCCATGGTTTAACCGCGTTCCGATACCGGAGGCATCAGTTGCAGGTCGCAGCCCTGACTAGTCACTGGTCGCAGCTGAATTTGCCCAGAAGTAGCCATTGGCCCAAAAGTAGCCATTGGCCCAGAAGTAGCCGTTGGCCCAGAAGTAGCCGTTGGCCCAGAAATAGCCGTTAGCCTGAATATCCTCGTTGACCTCCGGAATAGTCTCGACCCAGTCGCTGTCGCCAACAGTCAACATCTCAGCCTGTTCCTGATATGTGTCCCAGTCGCCACCTTCTGCCCAGATATCCCTGGCCTTCCAGCCTTCCCCCCAGAGTTTCTGGGTGTTCTCTACGAGAAAAGTGCGAACGGGCAGCTGTGTCTTTTCGTCAATGGAATTGACAATGGACAAGCGCGGCGACAACGCCTGGTCCACTACAGTGTCGTCGGCCTTCAGGGCCTCCTGCACGTCCAGCAAACCTGCGCCGGCATCAATTGGGCTGAACTGCTTGAACTTGCGCGCCGATTTCATCAGTCGGGCTTTGACCGTGGCCGGGGAAATTGCCGGGTCCTGGCTCAACATCAATGTTGCTGCGCCCGATACAATGGCCGCAGCCATACTGGTGCCAGACAGTTCAGCATAGAGGTCGTCACAGTTGACGCCGCAGTGTACACCCTCATTGCCAACCATGTGTTTCAGCTTCTGGTTGGCATGGCTGGTGCCGACAAACCGGTTACCTGGCGCAATCAGGTCGGGTTTTAAAGTGAGGTCAATGGCAGCGGGTCCCCGTGACGAGTAGGTCGACACGTAGTCATCGTTGTAGCTGCCACCCGAACCGTTGTCCGTCAGGGAGCCGACTGTAATGATCTTGCGTGAATTGCCTGGGCTGGTGATGGTGAAGTTGCCGTAGTCACCGTAGTTGCCGGCAGAGGCCACCACAACAATACCGCTGTCCCATACCGCCTCCACGGCAATACAGAGGGGATCCAGGGCGCAGCTTTCCGTGACTGCTTTACCCAGCGACATGTTGACCACGCGGATATTGTTTGCCTGGCCGTGGGCCAGTATCCAATCGAGGGCTGCAAGCACGGTGGCCATACTGCCAGCCCCATCAGCGCCCAGCGCACGCAGTGAATGAACGGTCGCATTGGGCGCAATACCCGGGTATGCACCGTTGGACTGCGTGCCATTGCCACCAACGATGCCAGCCAGATGGGTGCCATGACCGTAGTGGTCATAATCGCCGGTCGGCTCAAACCGCTCGAAACAGCCCAGGACGGGTTTCGATTCACAATCAAAATGGCGGAACAGCGTCAGGTCAGGATGTGCTGATACACCAGAATCGATAATGGCGACTGCAATATCGGGGGAGACGGCCGCCATCTTGTCGGCCTCGGCCAGCCGGATGGACTTGCGGGCAGACTGGGATGCGGCGACGACAGGTGCGTTCAGATCGATAATGCGGATATCGCCCTTGTCCGCAAGCTCAATAATCCTGTCGGCACGGATGGCGACAGCCTTGAAGCCAAGTGCCGGATATTCTCGTGAAACCTGCCCGCCCAGGGTTTCAATGCGCACACCTTCTGCCTCGTCGGCAGCGGAGGGCGCCTGATAGGCAACAATGAGTTCAACTGTCTTGTTGCCACCCAGGTGTACGATATCGGCAACGGCGCCACTCAGGCGGGACCGGATTGCAGGTGTAATCAACGGCTCTTTTGTGGTCGCTGCCTTCGTCGCTGATACCCCGGGTGTCAGAAGTTCTGGCCGGGCATCTGTGTCGGGTGCATCCTTCTGCGTTGGGGCATGGCTGGTGCTGGCCGTTGTGTGCAGGTCCAGTGCAGCCTGATTGGCGGCGTTAAGGTCGCTCGCCGGGGATGTTTTCAATCCAACAGCCGCGTGATCCATGCCCACCTGGTCTGGTGCCAGGGAAGTCAGTACCGCCAGAATGCAGGCTGTGCCGATTGCCAGTTGTTGAATGCCGCGCTTCATCTCAAAGTATCCTAAAGTGGTTGGCTCTGAATTTTGCTGTGTCTCTGCAGGACCATTGCAAGAATTTTGCCAGTCTTGTCTTATTGTGCTTTCTCAAGGAAAAAGCTCAATAAAATCAATAACCTTTCCGGCTGCTTGGGCTGGAATGGTGTGCCGTTCCTTCGGGATTTCCTTTTCCTGAAATACGCCTGGCGGCGTATGGATTCTGCGACTTCTGTCACAAGGCGACACTTCCTGTCACCCGGGCTGTCGCCCTACACCCTGTACGCGACAACCTGCTGTTGGTTTGATCATAATTGGAACTGCGCCTCAGGTCACATGCAGAACCCAGGTAGATTGTTGACCTGATGACGGGGCTTTCGGGAATCCGGGCGGTTACTCACTGAGGTTGGCGCGCAAGGTGCGCAACATACCGGCAAAACGCTCGGCAACCGTGAGTTCCTTGAGATCCCTGAATTCACCGGCATCAAAAAAACAGCCATAACAGGTTGGGCAGCATTCATAGTGAATGTGGGACTGGTCCTTGTCCACCATGTGGACCATCCTTACCTTACATTTGGGGCAGCGGGCATTGCGGAAACTGTCGAATCGGGCGCCCTCGTTGGGGTCGCCAATATCGATGGACTCGGCGCCTTTCATACGCACCAGATCCTCTTTTTCCAGCATGTCAAACCAGAGACCACGGCAACCCGTGCAGCGCTCAACTTCTACGTTATTGAACACCACAACCTCAAATTTGCTTCCGCACTTTGAACACAACATTACAATCGCCCTGCACCAGTCGCCTGGCTGTCACTATAGTCGAGCAGTGGCGTGCTGTTAAAGCGTCACTGGGCTATTTTGCAGCCGCCTGTCTGACCAGGCCAAAGCCCAGGAGCAGCAACCCGATTGCTGAAATGAGCAGGCTGTCTGGTGTTGGTACACTCACCACCGTGCGATTTGCCGTACCGGCATCCTTGGAGAAGGGTGCAAAATACTGGATGTCCACGTCATCGTTACGCTTCACCTTGTCGTGGTACAGGTCAAAGTGCAGGTCATAACTGGTGTCCAGGTTTGTCAGGTCGAAGGCAAACGTCTCGTACAGCAGGCTGCCGCTGGAGCCTGGGTCAAGTCCGCCACCACCTGCATTCTCGACGTTGTAGGGGCTTGCCGTGTTGGCACCGGAAAACCGGAACGTCATCTCGTAGTAATAGGTGTTGAAAATATCGTGTGCGCCCAGGTCACCACCATCATGGTCCCAGTTGGCCTCGAGCGGTGGTATGCCAAATGTCATGTCGGCAGTGACCGCAACAACCTGGTCGGTAACCACAACCGTCTGGCCTGCCACTTCATCCCAGGCACTATAGGAAACGCTGAAGGTGCCGAAGTCGCCGCCGGGTTGCGCTGTTTTTGGAGTGAGTGCAGCGGAGATATGGAAAACGTCATTACCATTGAACTTGCCATTTGTGGAATCGGCCAGTGCATAGAGTTCAAAGATGTTGCTGCTTGTCATTACCGACTCTTCTGACCCACCAACATAAACGCCATTGTTGATATCGAGTTGGAGGAATGGAATGGCATGGGCAACAGGTGCCCAGATGGCCAGTCCGATCAGGTAGACGAGATGTCTTTGCATGGTAACTGCTGTCAGATCCTGTAAGGTTTAACCCGCAATACTAAGCCACATTTAAAAAATGCCAATAAAATCAATAGGGTGTTTGGCACAACATCACCCCGCGAATCAGAAACTGTAAGATTATTCGACACCTTTCGGAGGGGCGGCACCTGTCGCCTTGATAAGGTATCGATATCCACACCAGATTCCCAGGGCCAGGCAGATACCAGCAAGGTTTGACAGACCATCAACCAGGGATGGCTCCCGGGTAGGGGTAAACCACTGTGCGGTCTCGGCGGCACCAGCCGCGCACACCAGGTAGCCCGCCATGATCAGCGGGGAAACCCTGGCGCTGGTGCGCCCCAGTAACACCAGGCCGAGCAGCAGAAACAGGCTGGTGTGTTCCACCGAAAACTGGACGCGTTCGTTCAACCCCTCAATCCAGCCGCGCATCCAGGCAGGCGTGAAAAAGAGCACCAGGCCGCCGCTGATGGCGACAAGAACCTCTACATGAAATCCATAGCGCCACAGGCTCACCGCTGCCAGCATGGCAACAAGCAGCCACACCATGGCCAGCAGTCGTCTGCCATGGATATGCGCCGGTGTTTCAATTGCCTGAAATGCAGCCAGGTTGCGGACCGTCATCAGGCCCGTTGCGCCGGTCAGGTCGAGGGAAACCCGGATACGCGGGTAAAGTGGCGCGACGCTCATCACCTGTGATGCCTGGTAATTCCCTGTGCCGGTTTCGGCGATGAGTTTGGTGCCTGGCAGCCATTCCCAGGGACTGTTGGGCTCTGCTCGCCTGCCCTCCAGGTCGATGCGAGCGAATTGCCAGAACTTTGGGCCTGGTGCAACCTGTTCAATGGTCATTTCCGCGCTGAGCTGGATCAGGCCGGACCCAGGCCTGTCGAATTCCTGATACAGCGAACTGCCGCGGGTTGATGACTCGTTGCGCAGTTGAAACTCGCTAGTTGGCAAGATCAGGACATCACCCCGGTATTGCCAGTCCGTCCGGGTCTCGAGAAGGTTCTGTGGCACTACTACAAATCGGTCAACGCCGAGGAAAAACGCCAGGGTTGTCGTGACCAACAGGGCCGTGACTAAAAACCACCTGACAAAAACTGGTGTTTCGTTCGTATTAGTTTGATTGTTCCCGGTGGGTTCGCTTGGCAGAATAATAGCTCGACGCTGGTTATGTTTGAGTCACCACTATACTTTACGGCACTTTCAAAAGTCTCGTAGCACTGTTGCATTCGATGTCCAAGGCAGTCCCGGTTAGGGAGCGGGACAGGCTTGCTGCCGTCTCAAGCCTGGTGCGGGATGCACGTCGTTCAGTGGCGATGTACCGTGATAAATATGCAGGCTTTGACGACAACAGGATTGGGTCCCTTGAGGCCCTCCGGGCACTTCCGATTGTCACCAAAGAGGATCTCCGGGCCAGTTTCCCGGACAGGCTGGTCAACGAGCGGTTTGAACCAGCCTCGCTATACCAGGTTGCCACGTCCGGCACCTCCAGCAGGGTGATGGTTTTCCAGGACGAGTCCAAGCGGGACTGGGATCGCGCGGCAGACCTGATTGTCAAGTACAGGACCGAGGGTGCCGGGCGTGTTCTGACCATTCCACCTGATGACTGCTACGAGCGCTGTGGGCTGAAAGGGGAACAGGCGACCCCCATTGGCAGGTCCATCATGGAAATGATGGTGTCGGACGGCTACAGGCAGATGTCGGCAAGACGGGAGATTGTGTCCCGGCTTGCCAGTCGACTTCTCTGGAACGACTTTGTCATGCCTGCCCCTGGCGTTGAGGGCACCGCGGTTGGCGATGCGGTTATTAATCATTATTTCGAAGAATTCGATCGCATCAAACCGGGCACTATTCGTGCTTTCCCGTTCTATTTCTGGATGCTGGCAATGCGGTCTGACGGCAGGAAACTGGATGCGTCCGTTGTGCTGCGTCCATCCGGGGGTAAAGCGAGCCGGGTAATGGCAGACGGCATAGAACAACGCCTGGGGGCCAGGTTCAGGGAAAACTATGGCACTGCAGAACTGGGAACCATGGCAATGGATATGGCCGGCGCACGTACCCAGGTCCTGTTTGAGCACCTGTTTATCCTTGAGTTTGAACGCGCAGGAGTGCCCGTGAAGCCGGGTGAAATTGGCGAGATGTTGGTGACAGACCTGCGGAACCACGCTTCGCCGCTGATCCGTTATGCCGTGGGTGATGTGGGCCGGGTCCTGAATGACGGTAACCGTTGCGGTACCGGCCAGCTGCAGTTTGAGGTCTGTGGTCGCATGGATGAAACAATTGTGACTCGCCGGCAAAAAATTGTAACCCCGGACCTGGTCACCGATCTTTTCCTGGCAGCACCCGGCATCGAATTTTTCAGGCTGATACAACAGGACGAACTGCGCTTTCTGCTGGAAGTTGTGCCAGGCCCGCTGGACCCGGACGTTGGAACGCTGCAGGCGGGATTCAGGCAATTGCTGCAGGACAATGAGGTGGAATTGTTGTTGCGCAAGGTCAGGCGAATACCCCCCGAGGCGTCTGGCAAATACCGCCTGGTGCAAAGCAGTTCCCACCAGCGTTTTCACGACACGGCGCGGAGATAGGCTGAGTTGCAGGAATTACTGACACCCGATTACAGAAACGACTTTCCCATCCTTCGTCGCAGACTGGGAGAGTTGCCGTTGATCTACCTGGATTCCGGCGCAACGTCACTTAAACCACAATGTGTGATTGATGCTGTGACAGGTTTCTATTCGGAATGTACAGCCAACGTTCACCGGTCGGTGCATCGCCTGAGTGAAGAAGCCACGGACCGTTTTGAGGCATCAAGGGAGGCAGTTGCACGCTTTCTGAATGCTGATTCGCGTGAGATAGCCTTCACCAGAAATGCGACCGAAGCCCTCAACCTGGTTGCCGCGCGAACCCAGTCAGGGCCCGTTGCCCTGACGGTGGTTGAGCATCATTCCAACCTGCTGCCCTGGCTCGCGCAGGAACACTTTTTTCTGGAACTGGACGAATACCGGCGCATTGACCTGGAGAAAGCCGAGGCGGCCATCAGCCAGAAACGGCCGTCCCTGGTTACCCTGGCCACAATCAGCAATGCGCTGGGTATCAGGCACCCGGTGGAAGAGCTCATCAGGATTGCACACCAGTACGGCAGTGAGGTGCTGCTCGACCTGTCCCAATCCGTCGGTCATGAACCCGTTGATGTGTTTGAACTGGACTGTGACTTTGCCTGCTTTTCTGGCCACAAGATGCTGGGACCCAGCGGGGTCGGGGTGCTCTACCAGAAAGAAGGCGGGCGCAACCCTGTCCTGCCCAGGCTTCTCGGTGGAGAGATGGTTCACCAGGCGCATATTGATTCATTTGAAGCACGACCTTTCCCCTGGGGAGTAGAAGCGGGGACACCCAACATTGAGGGTGTCATTGGGCTTGGTGCCGCCGTCGGCTACCTTGATCGGGTGGGTGTTCCGGCCATCAGGCAACATACCGCCGCGCTTGCTGCAAGGTTGCGGGAAGGCATGCAGAAAATTGAGGGTGTACATCTGCTCGTGCCCCAATCAGTGGCCAGCCAGACGGGAATTGTGACCTTCCAGATGGACGGCATGCCGGCACAGGGGCTTGCGCGAATACTCAGCAACCGGTTTGCAATAATGATCCGGTCCGGCTTTCATTGTGCCCAACCACTCCACGAAGCCTACGGCCTGCCGGAATCCAGCCGGGCGTCGCTGCACCTTTACAACACGGCAGAGGAAATCGATTTGCTGCTGGAGGCACTGATCCGGCTTAGGCAGTCGATTTAGCTGCCCGACTGCTCCGGGCAAATTCTGCCGCTGACCGCTAGAACAGGGTATAGATAAAAGGTGCGATGGTAGAGCCCTGGGTCAGCACAATCAGCCCGCCAAGCAGCAGGAACACAATAAGGATGGGTGCCATCCAGTATTTCTTTCGTGTTCGCATGTAACCCAGGAGGTCCAGGATCAGTTCCCACATCAGTAGGGGTGCTCCATGTGTGTTGGGTCCCGCTTCTCTTTTGGCTGGCGGTAGGTGCGGGCAGTCTTGTGATTTGAACCTTTGCCTAGCCTGAACACAAGCCCTGCTGGCAGGATGATCAGGTAAAACATCAAGAGCAGGATAATCTGGGTATTGAGCCAGCCCATGACGTGACCAATCACCATCCAGGCGATATAGGGACGGGCCAGCAGGGGCGGCCGCAGGATTGCGGCCAGCATCAATGGGACTGCCAGCAACCATGGCCAGACCGGCAGGGGGTAGCTGAACCACCAGGGCAGCAGGCCACCGAATATCCCGAGGACAAGCAGACCCATCACCATACCAAAACGGCGCAGTTCTTCCGGCGATCCCGGTGCAATCCTGATGTTAGTCCAGTTCAAATTCATGCCGCCAATCCGATGCCTCAGGCCATGCTGGCTGGTCAGACTTTTCAAGCACCAGGTTGTCGACAACCAGCAGATCCATGTTGGTGCGCATGAAACAGCGATAGGCATCGGTCGGTGAACAGACCAGGGGTTCTCCCCGGACATTAAAGGAAGTGTTCACCAGCAGAGGGCAACCCGTTTGTGCCTGGAATGCTGCAATGAGCGCGTGAAACCTGGGGTTTGTTTCCCGACTCACGGTCTGGAGTCGAGCCGAGTAATCCAGGTGAGTGACGGCCGGAATGGTGGAACGTGGCTCGTTGATGCGATCCATTCCGGAACCTGCCTGTTTCGACGGTGGCAGTCGGTGTGCGGGGTTTACCTCTGCGACCAGCAGCATATAAGGGCTGCTCCCTGCAAAGTCGAAATAGGCCTGCGCAGATTCTTCATTAACCGCGGGGGCAAAAGGCCGGAATGACTCGCGAAACTTGATTTTGAGGTTCATCACCGACTGCATTTCCGGGCTACGCGGGTCACCCAGGATGGACCTGTTGCCGAGTGCACGTGGGCCAAACTCCATTCTGCCCTGAAACCAGCCGACCACAGCACCAGCCGCAAGCCGATCAGCAACATAGGCATAAAGGTCTTTATCGGCCTGTTCCTCAAAAATGGCAGAGACTGCATCCAGTTCCTGTCTGGCCCGGGCGGTTGACCAGGCCGGCCCAAGAAAGGCACCACGCATCAGGTTGCCGTCTGGCCTGCGTGGCTGGTCATGATATTCATGATAGGCACTCAGCGCCGCACCCAGGGCGCCGCCCGCATCCCCGGATGCCGGCTGAATCCAGAGATCCCGGGCTGCGCCGGTCGACAGAATCCGGCTGTTCGCCACGCAGTTGAGTGCAACGCCACCGGCAAGGCACAGGTTTGTTGCACCCAGCTCGCTGGTAACGGTTCTGGCGAGGCGCGTAACCACAAGTTCAGTAACTGCCTGGATGGACGCTGCCAAATCCATGTGGAACTGGCCCAGTTCAGTTTCCGGATCCCGCGCGGGTTGACCAAAAAGCCTCTCAAAACGGCGATTGGTCATGCGCAACCCGGTTGGATAGTCAAAAAAGGACATGTTGAGCCTGAAGGTGCCATCGTCTGCGACGTCAATCAGCTGTTCGAGAATAAGGTCCCTGAACGCGGGTTCGCCATAGGGGGCGAGCCCCATCAGCTTGTACTCACCAGAGTTCACTTTGAAGCCGCAGTAGTAGGTGAAGGCAGAATAAAGCAGGCCGAGTGAGTGTGGAAAGCGGATTTCCCAGAGCGGTTCCAGCCGGTTACCTGCTCCGCGCCAGGCTGAAGTTGTAGCCCACTCGCCGACACCGTCCAGGCAAAGCACGGCAGCTGTGTCAAACGGGCTTGGGAAAAAAGCGGAGGCCGCATGTGACTGGTGGTGTTCGTTGAACAGCAGGCGGGGCAGGGCGGCAGACTTGTTGTTCAGCAAGCTGCCCAGTTCCTTTTTCAGCACACTTTTCAGGTAGAGTTTTTCCTTGAGCCAGATGGGCATTGACCGGGCAAACGATGGGAAGCCGCGTGGGGCGTTGCTGAGGTAGGTTTCAATCAGGCGTTCGAATTTGAGCAGGGGTTTGTCGTAGAAGACGATGTCGTCAAGCTGGTCGAGCTGTATGTCACCAAGCTCAAGGCAACTCCTGATTGCCTGCTGTGGAAAACTGGCATCGTGTTTCCTGCGGGTAAACCGCTCTTCCTGTGCCGCCGCAACAATTTCCCCGTCGCGGACCAGCGCTGCCGCGGCGTCGTGGTAGTAGGCTGAAATGCCAAGAATGTACATGCAGAAGCGTGTTGGTTGATGCAGGTCGCATGATTGGGTAAATGTGGCCCCGGGTCAAACATTTGCCGCAGCCTGCCCTGGCTCAGGATCGCCACTTCTGGAGGGAAACAACCCGCGATTTCGCCTGACCTGGGAGGTCGATACCATTGGCCAGGAGGAACTCCTGCTTGATCCTGATAATTTCATCGGTACCGCGTGCCTTGATCTGGGCCGCCATCTCACGATTGGCGGTGCGCAGGGCATCGTTGTTGTCGCCCGCCTGCACCAGCTTCTGCTCCAGCGATCGATAGGCGATATCGATCTCCAGTTCAAGCTCAATGCGAAGGACCAGGCGATGTACAAAATTCTCGACGTCCCTAAGCTCAGCAGCAGTGTTTTTTCGGCCTGCGTCCATGGACCGTTGCAGCAGGAGATCTGCCTGGAAAATCTTGTACTCCCTGATCCACTCCGGCGTGAAACGTATGATGTCCTTCAATTCATTGAAGCGTCGGGTGATGTTGGCGGCACCATCGATACTGCGCATTTTGAAGTCATCCCAGGCAGCGCGCCTGGCACCGTGGTCAATCTGCAGCAGTCCTGCCCTGTCATCTTTACCTGGGGCTGATGGCTTCGTTTTGGGCTTTTCTACTGAATTCAGGAAATTTGCGATGATTTCGTCGCAAAGGTCTGCGCGCTCCCTGCGGCGGTACAACTCGGTGAGCGTACTTTCAAGGTAGCCGAGTCGACCTATTGCCTCTGTGTTGGCATCTGCGAAGGCTTTCTCCCGGACCTGGTGCAGGCGCCAGTAAAGGTTCAGGCGCTGTTCCATCACCAGCAAAAAGTCATTCTGGAGCAGGCGCACAGGTGACTCGTTGCCGCCGCCCGGGACCGAAGTGACGTTGGTCAGTGTTTCGTCAATCAGGTATTCGAATTCTGCATACCAGACGCGTGCCCGCCGAACGTACAGGAACTCGGCCCGGAGTTTGTCGAGGCGATCATCAATGTCCTCATGGGGTAGTTGATCCAGCTTCGCGATATACCTGTCGTAAGCCGCCAGGATAGCCATTTCCCTGTCGAACGCGGCAGATCTTGCAGGGGCCGTCCTGTCGAAACGTCGACGGGTAATGATGGCCCGTTCGAACAGTTCTTCTGCCGGGCGTTCGGCGATCCGGGCGCATTGCTCCTGATATTTCTCAAGGGCGACCTGGTATTCTGCCTGGCGGCGCTTTTTCCTGAACTTCTTCTCAAGCGCCTCAAATCCATGTGTCTTTGACCGAAACAGGGATGGCCAGACCTTGATCTTTGCCGTCATGGATTCCAGGAAGGACGACTCGAGTTCTGAGCGCAGTAACTCACGCCGCGCCTCTATCTCCTCCGATGAGAAGAGGCTTTCCGCCTCAATCGCATCGGCATCAGCCTGGAGACTCGCCAGCAGATCACTTTTCCTGACGGCCCAGAGACTGTCTTCCGCGCGCAGGTGCCATTCATCGTGGAGTGTCGAGAGGGCGGCTGCCCAGTCTTCGGCGCTCTGCCAATCAAATGAATCAACGGCGAGTGACCTGGCTTCGTTTGACTTATCCATACAACCTGGCTGTTGTGTCCCGGTTCTGTAATCAAGGTTAAGGCTGCGGGCTTTGGCAACAATGCTTGCGGTTTTCTTGTTGAGGCGGGCAGCAATTTCGCGTGCCTCCTCAATGCCGAACTGACCCCCACATTCGTCTAGGACAAATGCAATCAGCTGATGTTCCTCGGTGGGCGAATAGCTTCTGCCTTTTCCCTGCCTGTTGCCAGACCCGTCATCGTTCTGACTCATGCTGTCTCCCCGTTAGGCGCCCAGGCGCCGGTGTCCTGCCGGTCCTCTTTTTGAAGGATGCACATGTCGTGCCAGCCATGGAGTGGCGGATAAGTCCATGATAAACAGGCAATCAGGGTGGATAGACCTGGTTGTCCGGGGCGCCTGGGTGACACGGAGCGACCAGAACTGACAAAAACTGCCGGCCTTCTCAATTGGCTGTTGCGATTGTTACAATCCGGGCTCTGGATGAGTTGGCAGAGTGGATGCTCGGGCGGATGAGTGAAGACGTGGTTGATGTCCTTATCATAGGCGCCGGTGCCACGGGGGCTGCGGCAGCCTGGAACCTGGCGGATACACGCATGCGAATTGTCTGTATGGACCAGGGCGACTGGATGCATTCCGGCGACTATCCGTCCAACTTCCAGCACTGGGAACACCTGCGGAGCACCAAATGGTCCAGTAGTCCGAACCTGCGCAATTTCCCAGCAGACTACCCGATCAATGATACCGAGGCCTCGCCGATCTCTATCGTCAACTTTAACGGCGTCGGTGGCAGCACCGTGCTCTATGCAGCGCACTTTCCGCGCTTCCATCCATCGGACTTCCGGGTAAAGACCCTGGATGGTGTTGCTGATGACTGGCCCATCGACTATGCCACGCTGGAGCCTTTCTATGCCGAGAACGATCGCAACATTGGCGTATCGGGGCTTGCGGGTGATCCAGCCTACCCGCCGAAGACGCCCACCTGTCCACCGCTGCCGATAGGCGAGATGGGCAACATTATCGGGCGCGGTTTCAACAAACTGGGTTGGCACTGGTGGCCTTCTGATGCCGCTATTGTCAGTGAACCCTATGGCGGGCGCGACAAATGTATCAATCTGGGGCCCTGTATATCGGGCTGCGCCCAGGGCGCAAAGTCCAGCGCTGATGTCACTTACTGGCCGCTGGCCATTCAGCGTGGTGTGGAGCTCCGTACGCGGTGTCGGGTGCGCGAAATCACCATCGACAGCCAGGGAATGGCAACTGGTGTCATTTATTACGATGCGGAGGGTAACGAGCGTCACCAGCGGGCAGAAGTCGTTATCCTGGCCTGCAACGGTGTTGGTACACCACGACTGCTATTGAATTCGGTGTCGGCAAGGTTCCCGGACGGATTGGCGAACTCCTCTGGCCTGGTGGGTAAAAACCTGATGTTGCACCCCTGGGGTATTGTCCACGGCGTTTTTGAGGAAGGGCTCGCTTCACACCTGGGTCCCCAGGGTACCTGCCTGCTCAGCCAGGAATTCTATGAAACCAGGCCGGAACACAACTTCGTTCGAGGATTTGGCCTGCAGATCACACGTGGCTCGTCCGCCGTTGTGGCAGCGCAGCAGGGGATGGCGACAGGTGACATACCCTGGGGCCAGGCGCACCATGATGCCTTCAGGCAGTATTATGGTAGTGATGCCTATTGTGGCGTGTGTGTTGAAGACCTGCCGGAGCTGACCAACACCGTGACGCTGGACCCGAAGATCTGTGACAGTCATGGCATTCCTGCACCCAAAATCACCTACCGGCTGGGAGAAAACAGTCAGAAGATGCTGGACTTTGGCCTGGAGCGGGGCCGTGAACTCATGGAGGCTGCTGGTGCCTGGCGCATCAATTCTTTTGGCCCTATGCGGTATGCCGGCTGGCACCTGATGGGAACTGCCAGGATGGGGACCGACCCAACCAACGCCGTAGTGAACGAGTGGGGCCGTTGCCATGACGTCAGGAACCTGTTCATCGTTGACGGGAGCATTTTTGTGACATCAGCGGCGGGTAATCCGACAACCACCATGCAGGCACTTGCACTTTATATCACCGATAAAATGAAGCAGAACCTGGCCAACCTGTTTGACTGAGAAAATGACAAAAATTATTGGCAGTGATCATCCTCTAACCACCCGGCAGCGTGCGACGCTCGACAGCCTGCTGAATCTCATGGTGCCCGCGAGTCACGATGGGCGAATGCCGTCTGCCGCCGATGTCGGATTTGAGACATGGTTGGCAGACGTCTCACCTGAGCTGCTGCCCGATCTCGCCCGGGGACTGGACGACGTCGACGCCTGGTCCCGGGACAAACTTGGGACGGCGTTGCCCGGTCAACTGGCGGAAGACAGGCTGCAGGATCTTCGGACCAGCCACGCCGGCTTTCTGGATCGCCTCGCACGAGAGGTCATGGCCTGCTACTACCAGGCCCCGGCCGTCCTGTCCGCCCTGGGCGCAAGGCCGGGGCCCCCATTTCCTGCTGGCAACCAGGTTGAACCGGGTGACCTGTCGCTGCTGGAACCGGTGATCGCCCGGGGCAAGATCTACCGGGATATTTGAGGGTTCGCCTGACGGCAGGTCGTGCACAGATGACGCGCGTAGTTTATCCTTGTTGACCGCGTCCCGCGGCTGGCTGCCCGCGGGACGATTCAACTTGTGGAGATGTACTTGAAGAACCGTTGGAAAGTTTCCTGCCCTTGCTGGTTGCTGGTTGTGTTTGTTTTGACCAGCCAAGCCTCCCCGTTTGATGATGCCGCCGTGGCTGCGGCCGAAGCACGCTATGGTGATGTCATCACCATTCTGTCATCAACCCTGAATGATCCTGCCCTCAACGAGGCGGATCAGGTGGCGGCGCTGACCAACCGCGCCATTGCCTACAGTTTGATGGGTGGGTTTGAACTGGCGCGTCGGGATCTGGACAATGCCAGGACCATCGATCCTGATAATGCGCTGGCGTTGAACCAGTTGGGAATCCTTGCGGAACAGGTTGATAAGGCACCAGGAGAAGCGGCCCGTTTGTATGAAAAGGCGGCTGAGACCGGGCTTGCCGCGGCGGCAGTTAACCTGGCCCGACTGTATCGAAGTGGCCGGGGCGTTTCGGCTGATTCCGGACTGGCGCTGGCACTTTATCAGGCCGCAGCAGAACAGGGTTACGCGCCGGCTTATGGGCCCATTGGGGCCATGTATTTTAATGGTGAAGGTACGGAGCGAGACGAGGTGGTCGCGGCCGAGTGGCTCCAGAAGGCTGTTGATAACGGGTCTGTTGAGGCCAGCCTGTTCCTTGGGCGCCTGTATGAGGCCGGGTCCGGCGTGGCGCGGAATCCTGAAGCGGCGGTTGAGCTCTACCGATCCGCGGCCGTGGCAGGCAATTCGGACGCACAGAATGCGCTGGGATACATGTATCGATCCGGCAGCGGTGTGGAGCGCAGTTTTGAAGAAGCCGTCAAGTGGTACAAATCCGCATCGGATCAGGGGCAAATGGAGGCGAGGAATCGACTTGCCTGGCTGCTGGCGGCTTGCCCGACGCCCGCCATTTGTAACGGCGAAGAAGCGGTCAGGTTGGCCCGCAGTGTTGTTGCAGAGGACGCTGCGCCCGGTCACCTCGATACGCTGGCCGCGGCCCTGGCCAGGGCCGGTGAATTTGATGAGGCAATTGCCGTTCAGTTGCAGGCAGTTGCGGGCACACCGGCGGGGGCGGGTGCCCGGGGGCGCTATGAACGCAGACTTGCCCTGTACCGCAGCGCATCACCATTTCAGCTCTAGTTTCTGGCCAGCATTCCTGCCTGGTCATCGCCATTGGCCTCCGGTTGCTGTAGATTGTCTCTGTCCTCACGCTGTTTGTAGGAAGTTCACGGAAGTGTTTGTCTTGTCAACCAAAAAGCCAGTGTTTCACATCCTCAACTGGCCCCGGAAGATCTCATGAGCCAGTTGTTTGTCATGGTGCACGTCAGGCGGCTGGTGTGTGTGCTCCTCACGGCGTCTATTGTCGCCTGCGGGGGTGGCGGGAACGGCGCTGATCCAGCGTCCAACGAGATTCCCATCGCGGATCGTGGTTTTGCCGCCAGCGGGATTTTTGCAGGCGTTCTCGATGGCAGTGAAGTACTGCTGCTGCTGGAGGAAGGACAGTTTTTTATGCTGGCCGGTGATATTGCAGCTGAAGGTGTTTACAACATCAACCAGGTCAACCTGATGGGCTCCGGTACGGTCTACAAGCCCACCGAAGAGGTGCAGAATCAAGGTTCACTGACGGTAACCGGTGAATACCGGACGGATCGACATCTCGATTTTACCTGGCGGCTTGGGGCAAGCGGCGAGACCAGGAACCTGATCCTGGAAGCGACCCCGCTGTATTTTGACGACTCGCCCATTGATCGGACGCTCGGCACCTGGATCAACCAGGATGAAAGCAACCTGATCTTTTTCAGTATCTCCGAGAACAACAAGCCGATTGCCGGGAGAGACTATGCCACCGGCGTTGCCGGCGAAACGCTCAGCATAGCGGTGCTCGCCAACGATCGCGACCCTGACGGCGACCCCATTCAGATTTCTGACGTGGATGAAAGAAGTGTGCTGGGCGGCGACCTTTCGATCGACAACAGGGGTACACCCGATAACTTCGACGATGACGTCATACTTTATACGCTGCCTGATTCTTTTATGGCGGGTAATGACTCTTTCAGCTACACCATCAAAGATGTCAATGACGGCACCGCTGAAGCTGTTGTCTCGATTACGGCCCCGGCGCGAAGTGTGGACCTGAACCTGACGCTGTCGGCTTCAGTTGTCTCCCCGCCCGCGGGTTCCCTGCTGAACCTTGCCCTGGAAGTGTCGAACCCGGGCGACCAGGACGTCCGGGCGACAGTCCTGTTGCCACTGCCATCCGGCCTGGTGTACCGCGACGACAACAGTGCCGGCGATTATGATCAGGCCACGGGCTTCTGGGATATTGAACTTGCCGCCGGTGCGACGGCTTCACTTGACGTTTCGGTGGGGGTCGCGGATTTTGGTAATTTTGAGGTCAGCGCAAACATCGCCGCGGTTGATGCGCAGGAACTGAATCCCGTCGATGATGTGGCGTCACTGACCCTTACACCGACAAACCTTTTGTCCGCACCACCCACTCTGCCACGGGCCGCGCAAATCGAAGGGATTCTGTTATCCTCACTATCCCAGATTACCGGCACCATTACTGAGAGCAGTTCGCTGGTAAATGCTTACCGCATCCGGATTGCGCTGGGGTCGGGTGGGCTTGGCGGCAACAGCGGGCCGCCCAATCCCTATGAAGGTTTTGTGATCCTGAGCGAAGAGGAGGTCATTCCTGACGAAGGCAACGGGGAACCTGAACTCCGAAATACGATGTTGATCCTGACAACAAATCCTGAAGGCCTGTTCCTGAACAAGCTGTTTTTTGTGAGTGATGAAGAACTGCAACAGTAGCAGCAAGAAGCACCAAGAATGAGGTGAAGGACGTGAGATTGAGAATTGCAGAGCGCAAGACCCTGTGGCTGTTGGCACTTGTCAGCGCTTCCCCGTTGATGGCGTCAGCGGCGGATATATTTGGTGATGACGTCCTGCTGGCAGACCGGTATCGTGACATAACGCCCCTGCCAGCTTCTGCCTTTGCTGAACTCAGCGCAAGCCGGGTGGCGGCCACTGACAGTGTAGTGCAAACCGTGAGTGAAGTTCAGCAGGCCGACCCATCCGAAGCCGCGCCAGCTGCAGCGCAATCGGTCGCGGCAGTCATGCCCGCGGAATCCGGCATCGAGGCAAGCACTGAGTCGGCAACGGATGTTGCTGATATTGAGGGCGCGGCAAAATCTGATGAGGCAGAAACGGAAGCCATAGCGGAAATTGCTGATACGAGTACCCAGATTGCAACAGATACCGATTCAGAGTCCCCCGGCTTCTTCGGGCGCCTGCGAAACTCTGTTCGTGGTTACCTGCTGCAGGGTACACCGGAATACGAGGCGGAACAGCGCGCAGCAGCAAGGCAGCGGGCTGCGGCCGCAAGGGAATCCGGGCAGGACCCCGTGGAAGCCCGGTCGGAGAGCAAACCACCTGCCGTTCCCCGGACCCAGGCGGTTGAACCAATGCCGGTGGTGGCAGAAGCGCCGGTTGTGATTGAAAAACAGGACACACCGCCAGTTATCGCTGACGACAAGCCGGCGACCCCAGAACCTGAAAGTGTTGTGGCAGAGGCAGCAGAACCGGCGTCACCTGCAGTGCCCCGGACTGAAGCAGACGGGGAAGAGAAGCGCCCGCTGGTTTTCAGGCTGACGAACATCTTTTCTGGCAGGGAATATAAACCCGTACTGGAACAACTGGCCGAATACCAGGATATCGCAACAGAGGAACTGGGTGAACGCGCCGAGATGTTTGTAACTGCGAGTCCCGATGACAAGGGGATCAGCCTGATGGGCAGCCAGTTGAACCTGCGTGATTTCCTCCACCTGGTCGCCATCTACAACGATCGGGTCGCGTACCAGAAGCTCGAGTGGGCTATAGCCAAGTCGGGTGTTGACAGTGCCCGCGCCCTTTACGAACCCGAGCTGATGGCTAGCTATCGCTATACCGACAGCAACACACCCAACACAACGGAGGAGGAATTCAGAAGGTCCTTTGCTGCTGAGTTTATTGAACAGAATGACGATTACAGCGTTGGTGTTGAGGGGCTGGTGCCAACAGGGGCCCGGCTGAAACTGACCTACAACCTGAGATCGCTGGAAAACAACATTCAGCCTGCCCCGATCCGGGGTGAAGAAAACAAGAGTTATGTCGGGTTCTCGGTGACCCAGCCAGTGCTCAAAGGTGCCGGCGGCCGCAAGGTGGTTGAAGCCCCCATCATTGTTGCGCGCAAGGAAGAAGGCATTGCAATGCAGACCTTCCGCCAGGCGCTGCTGCAGTCCATATCCGGGGCCGCTACTGCCTATCTTGATGCTTACCTTGCCGAGAAGAAAACTGACCTGCGTAAACGCTCGGTTGAGATTGCAGAATCTGTCGTCAAGGATGAACGTGAGCGTCAACGGTTTGGTCGAAGTGCCGAAACGACAGTGCTGGATGCTGAATCGGCACTGGCACAACGACGCGTACAGTTTCTGACCGCGCAGCAGGAACTTCTGGCCGCCCGCAACGAGATGCACCGCCTGATAGCCAGTCGTGCGGGCGAATCCAGCCTGCCCATGGTGCTTGAGACAAGTCTCGAGACAAGTGTCGCAGGACTGGACCGCGTGGCCGTGCTGGAAGATGCGTTCAGGCATCGACCGGAATACCTCGCGAGTATCCTGCGGGCAGAGGCGGAAGATGTGAAGGTACGTTACGCCCGAAACAACAAACTGCCCCAGTTGGACCTGGTGGCGAGCTATGGCCTGAATGGCCTGGCGGACACAACCGGGAATTCCTGGGATGACGTCTGGGACAGGCAGCATGAAACCCTGTTTGTTGGCCTGGAGTTCAAGATGCCGCTGCTGGGCAACCGCAAGGCGAAAGGTGAACTCTCTGCGGCCAACCTGCGCAAGCACCAGGCGCTGCTGGAAATCAAGGCCGCTGAAGTTGCGATCTATAACAGTGTAGACACGGCGCTCAGTAACATCCGCTCGGCGCTGGAACAGGTTGGTGAATTATCCATGGTGAGGGAAACCAACGAGCGACTGCTGGCCGTGGAAATTGCCCGGTTTGAGGCAGGACAGAGCAACAGCCGTGACCTGCTGGAGCTTGAAGAGAGGATGAACAGGGTTATGGAAATGGACCTTGAAAGCAAGATCAACCTGCAAAAGGCAAGCATAGGACTCGGGCTGTCTGACGGTACGCTGCTGAAGCGTTTTCAGCTGGAAAAGTAAATGATGCACAAGATCTATCCATCCGCCGCGCTGGCGGTTTGCCTGGTGTTTGGCCTGCCTGCGACAGCAGAACCGCTTGATGCCGTTTGTGTCACCGAGTCATTCAAGGACGCAACCCTGAGTTTTACCGTTCCCGGCCGGATTGTGAAAATCCTGCATCGGGAAGGACGAAGGGTCACGGCGGGTACGCCGCTGGTTGAACTCGAAAATGAAGTTGAGGCCCTGGAGGTCGAGCGCAGATACCTGATCTGGCAGGACAAGTCCGACCTGGAAGCCGCCCGGGCCCAGAATGAAACATTTAAGGTACTGCTTGATTCCACGCGCGGGCTGTTCGAGTCAACCGGTTCAGTGAGTCGTGAAGACCTTTACAAGATGGAGCTCGAGTACAACGCCTCTCTCGCTGAGTATCGACGGCTTGTGATTGCTGAGCAGCGTGAGGAGGTTGAACACAAGCTTGCCCAGGCCAATCTGGCCCAGCGCACCCTCAAAGCCCCGTTCGACGGCACCATTGTGGATGTCATGCTGGATGAAGGTGAAATCTGTGAGGCTTACCAGCCGCTGCTGCAACTGGTTGATGTCACCCGTGGTTTCCTGGTCTGCAATATTGAGGAGCCGGTGGGGCGTCTTCTGTCTGAAAATACGCCGTTGCCTTTCGAGATACCGGCCGGGGTGGGTGGGCTGAGTGGTGAAGCCAGCGTGGTTTATGTTGCCCCGGTTGTAGACCCGGCCAGTGGGCTGCTCCGTGTTCGGTTGCAGTTCGACAATCCTGGTGGTGTCGTCAAACCCGGTGTACCGGGTTATGTCACCCTCGACCCACAAGCGTTGAGCGGTAGTGATTAATGAGCGTCATTGAAACCCGCCAGCGCGATGTCCAGTCCTGGCTGAAAGAGCTGCGCGAGATGCGCCAGTTTGCTGGCGCCCCGGCCGAGTTCTGGCCCCGGCTGCTGGAGTGTTTTGGCAACTATTCGCTTGCCCAACTGGTGATATTGCTGGTTCGGGACGCAGAAAAAGATGAATGGCGACGGCTTGGCACCTGGCCAAAAAACAAGATGAGTCTTGCCCAGGAGTCGCCTGACATCAGGCGTGCAGTTGCGGTTGCGCGCCAGACGCGGGACCTTGAGGTAATTGTTGAGCCGGCAACTGAAGGCACAGGCTGTATCGGATTCCAGCTTGATCTGGGCGAGACCCAGCCGGGTGCCTCGATGGTATTTTTTATCCCGGGACTGGGCGGCCAGGAGCTGACGCAGCTTGGCGAGCGCCTGCAGCTGTTGATGGATATCCCCGTGTTTTACCTCCATGCCCGCATGTTGCAGCAGGCACGGGGTGATGTAGTCCAGTTTGCCGAAGCCATCGACCTGATGTCGCTCCTTAATGAATGTGACCGGTTCATGAGCGCAGCCATGACCCTGTGTAATGAAATTGCCGCACGGCACGAGTGTGACAGGGTCAGTTTGGGATGGCTCGATGACGCCTACATCCGGGTGCAGGCCATTTCCCATATGGAAAAGTTTGAGAAGCGCATGGCAGCGGTTCGATTACTGGAAGCGGCGATGGAAGAGGCTTTCGACCAGGATGAGGAGATTGCCTGGCCAAAACCGGCCGAGACACAGGCAGTAACGCGGGACCATGAACAGTACGCCCGCGAACAGGGCCTGGGACATGTGCTTTCACTGCCCATTCGGATTGATGACGGCGGCACGGGTGTCATCACGCTGGAGCGTGAGGGTAAACCGTTTGTTGACGAGGAAATCCGCGGTCTTCGCCTGATTGTTGACCAGGCAACCCGCCATTTGTGGCAACTGCGGCGTTACGACCGCTGGCTTGGTGCCCGGTTTGGCACCTGGTGCCGGGAAAAACTCAGCTGGTTCCTTGGCGTTGAGCACACCTTTGCCAAGGCGGTGGGTATTGTGGTTAGCCTGGCACTGATGTTTGTGCTGTTTGGTTCACTGCAGTATCGGGTTGAGGCGCCATTTATCCTCAAAACTGATGCAGTGGCGTACATCCCGGCACCTATAGACGGGTACGTTGACCAGGTGGAGGTTGGTGTTGGTGACCTGGTGCAGCAGGGTACCCTGCTGCTGAGCCTTGATACCCGTGAACTGCGACTCGAAGAGGCGATGGCGCTCGCTGATATCTCGCGATATTCCAGGGAGATGGAAAAAGCCAGGGCACAGGGTGCGCTTGCGGACATGCGAATTGCCCAGGCCCTGGTTGCGCAGTCGGAAGCTGAACTCGACAAGGTCAGGTACCACATCAACAACGCAACCATGGTTGCGCCTTTTGACGGTGTAGTGGTTGAAGGTGATCTGAAGGAGATGCTGGGCGCCCCCGTACGCAAGGGCGATATCCTGTTCAAGCTGGCGGATATCAGGGATATGTATGTAGAACTGGATGTTGCGGAGCGCGATATCCACGAGGTGGCGGTTGACCGGACCGGGGAAATTGCGTTCGTGAGTCGTCCCGACCAGAAATTTCCGTTCCGGGTGGTTGAGGTTGACCCGGCGGCTGTTACCAAGGAACAGGGTAACGTGTTCATGTTGCGTGCCGAGCTTGAGACTGAAGCTGCCAACTGGTGGCGCCCCGGGATGAGCGGTGTTGCCAAGGTTGATGTCGGTCAGCGCAATGTGCTCTGGATACTGACGCATCGAACGGTCAATTTTTTCCGCATGCTGCTGTGGTGGTAGGCCGGAAAAATGAGTGTCATTGCCCCCACATTCAGCGAATCCTGGCATCGTGTCGCCGGTGTCAAGGCTGCACTGCGCCCCACGGTGCACTGTCGGCGCCAGAAGTTCCGCGGCGAAGACTGGTACGTCCTGCAGGACGCGTTCAATAACCAGTTTTTCCGGCTTAGACCCGCAGCCTATGACTTTGTCGCGCGACTGCGCGCGGACAAGACCATTGAAGAAGTCTGGATGCAGACCCTCGAACAGGATCCCGAGGGTGCGCCTGGCCAGGAAGAAGTCATACGCCTGCTGACCCAACTGCACTTCGCCAACCTGCTGTTTTATGACACCCCGTCCAATAGCGACCAGTTTTTTGAGCGCTATCGCCAGCGCAAGCAGCGCGAACTGCAGTCGAAACTGCTGGCTATCATGTTTATTCGCATTCCGCTGCTGGACCCGGACCGGTTTCTTCAGCGTATTGAGCCCTACGTTCGCCACCTGTTTGGCTGGGCAGGTGCTCTGTTGTGGTTTGCTGTGGTGGGGTTGGCACTTAAGGTCGTGTTCGACAATTTTGAGATGGCAACCGACGAGGCGCAGGGCATCCTGGCGCCGGGTAACCTCTTCCTTCTATATATAGGGATGGTGTTCATCAAGACGCTGCATGAATTTGGCCATGCGGTGACCTGTCGCCATTTTGGCGGTGAGGTGCATGTGATGGGGGTGATGTTGCTTGTCTTTACGCCGCTTCCCTATATGGATGCAACCTCCAGTTGGGCGTTCCGTAGCCGGGGTGAACGGGCACTGGTGGGTGCTGCCGGCATGATCACGGAGGTTTTTATCGCAGGCCTCGCCGTCTTTGTGTGGGCCAATACCGGCCCGGGAATTGTTCACAGCCTGGCCTATAACATGATGTTTGTCGCGTCAGTGTCGACAATCATCTTTAATGCCAACCCGCTCTTGAAATTTGACGGTTACTACATCCTGTCTGACCTCGCTGACCTGCCGAACCTGTACACCCGTGCGCGCAAGCAGTGGGCATACCTCTCGGAAAAATACCTGTTTGGTGTCAAGAACCTGGTTGCCGTGGCCGAGTCAGACAGGGAGGCCATGTGGCTGACCATCTATGGGGCCGTCAGCGGTGCCTATCGGGTACTGGTGTTTGCCGGAATCATTATTTTTGTCGCAGACAAGTACCTGCTGCTGGGCGTAATTATGGTCCTGATTCTGGTTGTGACCTGGGTCATGGTGCCGCCCTACAAACTCATCAAGTACCTTGCGACCAGCCCCAGAATTGAACGAACCAGGACCAGGGCAGTTGGCGTGACTACCGGCATTATCGCCTCAGTTTTGCTGTTAACAGCGGTGATTCCACTGCCAAATCGCTTTCGTGTGCCCGGTGTTGTCGAGGCTGAATCCCATGTCATGGTGACTAACGATGTCTCCGGGGTGCTGGAGGAGGTGCTGGTTCAAAGTGGTACATTTGTCACGGCAGGGACACCACTGGTGCGCCTCGCGGACTGGGAAATTGGTAACGACATAGAGATCATTTCAGCCCAGTGGCAGCAGTTGCTGGCGACTGAACAGTGGGCAAGCAGCCAGAGGGTCAGCGATCTTGAGCCGTTGGCCCAGCGAAAGGCCGTACTCAGCCGACAGCTCGCTGACCTGAAGGAACGGCAGGCATCGCTGGTCTTGCGGGCCAAGGCAGACGGCTTGTGGGTAGCACCTCGCCTGGGTGACCAGGTTGGGGCCTGGCAGCCGAGAGGCGCAGCGCTTGGCCAGTTGTACGACCCGTCCAGGTTCCGCTTCGCTGCCGTGGTGCCGCAGGATGAAGCTGCCAATCTCTTTTTTGATGAGATCAGCAGGGCAGAAGTCCGGCTTGTAGGCAGTGAAGCGACCAATCACCCGGTATCTGATCTCAGGATTGTGCCGTTTCAGTCTGACCAGCTACCGTCAGCCGCACTGAGCTGGCTGGCGGGGGGTGAGGTGATGACGGCCAGTGATGACCAGACGGGTATGACCAGTTCCGAGCCGTTCTTTCTTATTTACTCCAATTTCACTGACGTTGCTGCTGACCAACTGTACCACGGGCAATCGGGCCGACTGCGTTTGACCATCCCGTCTGAGCCCCTCCTCACCCAGGTATGGCGCGCATTCAGACAACTCCTGCAAAAGCGTTACCAGCTCTGATGCAACCCAGTGTTGACTATCGGCGGACGGCGATCCCCAAACCCGACAAAGTGTCGACCGGTCTTGATGCGGTACTTGACTACGTGGTTGGCACCTACCAGCGATCAAGCCGGTTTGGCACTGAACTGCTTGAAGTGGCGCATCGTGTTGACGCCAGTGCAGAGGAACTTCGGCATCTCAACGATCGCCTGCTGAAAGCCCGGCTGCAGGAAATGAAGACAGCCTTTCGGCGTCAGGGACCACTTGAAGATTCACTGGCGGTTGCTGCCATGCCACTGCTGGTAGAGGCGGCGCACAGAAGCCTGGGCTTGCGACCCTATCCGGTTCAGGTGATGGCGGCGCTTGCACTGCACCACGGTTATCTTGCTGAAATGGCCACAGGTGAAGGCAAGAGCCTGACGGCCGCCCTGGCCGGGGTACTTGCCGGATGGACCGAAAGACCCTGCCATATCCTGACGACCAATGACTATCTCGCCGGCCGGGATGCCTTCGAGTTTCGCAAGTTCTATCACTATTGCGGGGTGTCAGTCGGTGCTGTGGTGGCAGATATGGAACCCGACGACCGGCGGGCGACCTATGCCTTGCAGGTTGTCTATACAACCAGCAAAGAGTTGCTGGCAGACTTTCTGCGTGATCGCATCTACCTTGGCAGCCTGCATCATCCGCAGCGCCGTCTGTTGCGGGAACTGCTGGAGCCCCAGCGCCGCATTGGTGCGGGTATTGTGCTGCGCGGTATTGATACCGCAATTATTGACGAGGCCGACAGCGTGATGGTGGACGAGGCAGTGACGCCCCTGATCATCTCAACACAGCAGGAAAACAAGTGGCTGGTTGAGGCCACTGAAGCGGCAAGCCGACTGGCGCCACAATTTGAGGCCGGCGACTACACCATCGACCGAAAGTACCGTGAAATCGAGTTTACATCCGACGGGCTGGCACGACTGGAAAGCCTCGCGGGGGAACTGCCGCTGATCTGGCGCGGGACCTCGAGGCGTGAAGAGATTGTCAAACAGGCCATAGTTGCGCGCGAATTCTACAAAATTGACCAGCACTACGTGATCCAGGATGAGAAGATCGTAATTGTTGATGAATTCACCGGTCGCCTGATGCATTCCCGTTCGTGGGGAAACGGCCTGCACCAGGCGGTTGAAGCCAAGGAAGGCCTGGAACTGACCTCGCCGACAGAAACCCTGGCCCGCTTGTCTTTTCAGCGATTTTTCCGGCTGTTTCGCCGCATGTCAGGCATGACAGGCACCGCGAGGGAGGCCGCCAGCGAGTTCTGGCATATTTACCGCATGCCCGTCATGTCGATCCCGACCAACCGTCCGCTGATCCGGGACAACTGGCGCCCCCGGTTTTTTGAGCGTGCTGAAGACAAGTGGCAGTCAATATTGGCCGAGGTAAAGATGGTGCATACATCGGGCAGACCTGTTCTTGTCGGTACCCGGAGTGTCAGGAGCAGCCAGATAATTGCTGACCTGCTTGAGCGGGAAGGTCTCCACTATCGCCTGCTGAACGCGACCCGGCATGAGGATGAGGCACACATTATCCGCGATGCCGGACGGGAGAGAATGATAACCATTGCCACCAACATGGCGGGGCGGGGGACGGATATCAAGCTTGAACCTGCGGTTGCAAAAGCGGGCGGACTACATGTCATTGTGTCTGAAAGGAACGAATCCGGACGTATAGACCGGCAGTTGGTGGGGCGGTGCGCCAGGCAGGGTGACCCGGGTAGCAGCCGGATTTTTGCCAGCCTGGAGGATGATCTTATTACCCGTTTCGCACCGAAGTGGTGCATAAATGGTGCAAAACTTGCCCTGGAAAAACAGCCGGATCATGCAGAAATGATCCTCGGCAAGGTGTTTGATTTCGCCCAAAATACGGCTCAGCGCATTGCTTATCGGCAGCGAAAAACGGTTCTCCGCACCGACACCTGGCTGGATGACGCATTGATTTTTGCCGGTTCAGATGGTGTGCACTAGCCCCGTTTGTCATTTTTTTTCAAATTTTTTTTCGTCATTCCGGCTAGTCCTACGCCATTGATTTCATGAAAATTTTCGCTTTCCAGCCGATCGGCAGGAGCAGAAAGTTCTTGAATCCTGCCTGACGCATGGTTGCATTCCTGTGATCGGCGGCCTAATAATCGCTCCCCTGTGCCGAAATCGGCCAGGCATTTTTGGCAATACAAGCGATAAAAATTGTCCAAGCGGTCGGGAAAAGAGTTTGAACTGGAGACACTGGAAGAGCGAATTCTGCTCTCCGGCGATCCCCTGCTCGACCCGATTTCAGCCCTCGACCCGCACCAGAAAGACCACACTTCTGATGACAATTCCCGGCCAGTTGGTTATGACAGCGAGCATCTTTTTGCCGAAAACCATGGCAACCAGACCACTTCTGACAAGCTGAATTACGACCCGGACAGCGATCTTTTCGCTGGAATGGACGGGGCAGTCGGCGACGCCGGGACAGATGAAACGACAGGCGAAGCCACCCGACAGTCCGCTTCCACCAGGATTTTGAATACCTTCGACGCTGTTGAAACGCTCGAAGAAGACCCGAATTCCATGCTGGCCCTGGGCCAGGGCGATCGTCTGAACAAGGCGGTTTTTGACTTCGATGGCTATGCAGCGCCGCCATCGGCCAACCTCGAAACGACTTCAAGTTCGCAAAATTTCCTCGAAATCACTTCAACTACCGGCCATGCAGCGCATGTGCTGGTGCTTTCCAATGACCTGAATTTAACAACTTCAGGTAATCTCGAGAATATAGAAAAGATAATAATTTCAGAAGGTTACACGCTTTCTGGTACAGGTTACTTTAACTTTGACATCGAGAATCGCGGTACGTTTTCTCCGGGTAATTCACCTGGTATCCTGAATCACAGCGGCACATTCTCACAGTCGGACTTCGATTCTGACCCGGTCCTGGTGATAGAAATTGAGGGTAGCTCACCGGGTGCCGGTGGCTATGACCAGATCAACGCGGATGCCCTGAGCCTGGGTGGCACCATCCGGATTGTTCTCGGCGCGGGATTCCTTCCGACCACCAGTGACTCCTTCGATATCCTCACCTACGCG
This sequence comes from Pseudomonadota bacterium, assembly GCA_047947185.1. Lineage (GTDB taxonomy): Bacteria > Pseudomonadota > Gammaproteobacteria > Pseudomonadales > Azotimanducaceae > JANQJA01. The sequence continues at coordinate 1,059,524 of CP170502.1, read as the reverse complement.
CCCGGAGGATCCCTCTCAGGGGTGTTTGTGGACGCCGAGGGTCTGTATGGCTTTGGTGACGGCAGCCTCTACTTCGACCTCGTGGAGTTTGGAGACGCCGTCAGCGGTGGTGGCCTGCGACTGATCGTCAAGGAAGTGAACGGGCCTGATTTCACGTCGAGCATATCACCCCAGTCTCTGGGGGATGAATTCGGCAAACTCCTGTCCGACTACTTCCCGGACAGTTCGGGTGAACTGAGCGGCTTCACCATCGACATTGCCAATTTTGTCCGATTTGAGAGTGGCAACTTCGGTGTGGAGAAAGTGGGTAACCAGTTACGCATTGTTTCCAACGAGGCGGCGGCTTATCTGACCGCGGGTTCGTTCCAGGCTGGCATCACTGGTGCGGATATCATCATCGTGCTGGACAATGACCCGGCGGACAGCGGCATTGCATTCGGCACGGCCAACGGCACCGTCAGCATCAGCGGCGGCGGCTTTGCAAGCGCAACCGCGCTTTCGCTGGATATTCAACTCAACACCACAGCCAAGAATTACAGTACCTCTCCGTTGACCGTGACCATAGGCGCTATATCGGCAACGCTTGATATTGCACCAAATTCGAACATTTTTTCTGTGAGCGATTTCAGTGCTCAGATTGGTGGGTTTGTGACCCTGGCCGGCGACTTTGCCTTCAAGAAAGACGGCACGGACATCCAGGCCGTATCCGATAATGCCAGCGCTACGCTCGAAGCCGGCGATTTCCTGGTTGGCGTCACTGCGGCAAGCGCCGCGCTTATCCTGAATGCCAATAACCGGGTGGCCCTGCGAGCCGGTGGCACCTTCCTGATGGAAGGGGGTGACTTTGCCAATGCGAGCGCAACCAACGTCAGCGCGGCGTACAACGACACTGTGACCGACTACACCGGGGTCTCCCTGACTATTGGCGCAGTCACCGCGTCGCTGGATGTCGCGCCAGGCGTCACCCTGCTGTCGGCCACCGGGGTTTCGGTTGATATTGCCGGTTTTGTGACATTTGGCGGTGACTTTGCGTTTGCGACCAACGGTACCAGCGTTGATGTTGTCGCCGAAAACGCGTTTGCGACGCTCGCCGCGGGCACCTACACGGCTGGATTGCAGGATGGGGCATTGGCCACACGGCTTCACGCTGACAACACCTTCGCTTTGGCCGCCTCGGGCAGTGTTTTCCTGACCGGTGACAAGTTTGCCGCCGCGACGGCCACCCTGGCGACTGCGAAGCTGAATGATTCGACCAATGATTACAGCGGTGCTTCAGCAGAAACGCTGGTGATCGAAGGCATTACTGCAACGCTGGATGTGGCACCGGGTGTGACGAGCATCTCGATTACCGGGCTGTCGGCAGAAATAACCGGGTTTGTGACATTTGGTGGTGATTTTGCGCTTGAGGCAAACGGCACCAGCGTGGATATCACAGCGGAGAACGTCTTTGCGACCCTGGATGCTGGTAACTACTCCGCAGGACTGACTGCAGGTGCGTTAGCGCTTCGTATCCATGCAGACAACAGTCTCGCATTTGCTGCCAGCGGTGCAGTCCGGCTGGTTGGTGACCGGTTCGCCAGCGCCACTGCAACGAGCGCGACGGTGAAGTTCAACGATGGCACCACTGACTATGCCGGTGTAAACGCCGTTTCCCTGTCGATCGACGGCGTAGACGGTACGCTTGATGTTGCTGCAGGTGCGATCGCTGTTTCGATTGTAGGGCTGAACGCAGAAATCACAGACTTTGTGACTTTTGGCGGCAACTTTGGTTTTGCGCTTGAAGCCGGTGGTGAGATTTCTGTGGTTGCCAACACGGTGTTTGCTGCCGCAGAAGCCGGGACCTTCAAGGTTGGCATGACTGGCGGTACTCTCGCGATGGTTATCGGCACCGATGGCACCTTTGCATTGACCGCCAGCGGTACGCTGGATTTTGCCGGCGGACAGTTTGGGACCTTTAGCGCAACCACAACCACTGTGAACTTCAACAACGGTGCTGTGGATTATGCGACTGCGCCTGTGACGGTTGACGTGAACGGCGTCACTGCGGATCTAAATGCAACGCGCGGCGCGCTCAGTATCTCCCTTACCGGTGTCACAGCAACGATAGCGGATTTTGTCTCGCTTGAAGGTAACTTTGGCTTTTCGGTTGATGCAGACAAGATTGTTGGTGTAGCCGACAGCGTTGTTGCTCGTTTGAGTGCAGGCGACCTTGAGGTTGGTCTCGACAGTGGCAGCCTGGGGCTGGTGCTCGCCAACGACAGTACGCTGGTGTTGGAGGCTCAGGGTGTGCTGTTTATGTCGGGCGGCGGATTTGCGAGTGCGTCAGCCCAGAACGTGCTGATTAGGTTTAACGACGCCGGCGTGAGCTATACCGGGATTGCGCTTGCAGTTGACGCTGTCGACTACCTGTTTACCGATATGCCGGCCGCAGTTGATCTGGCGGTGGTTTCGGTTGCTGGACTGGACGCCCAGTTCGAAAGTTTTGTAAAACTCTCCGGCGACTTTGGCTTCAAGTTTGTCTCGGGTGATATCAATGTGACTGCTGCCAACGTGGCCGCCGTTGTTGAAGCAGGCAGTTTCAGTGCCGGTATCAGCGATGGCTCGCTCGGATTCGTACAACTGGCGGATGGCACCAGTGCGCTGGAAGCTTCTGGCAGCCTGTTACTGGTTGGCGGCACCTTTGCAGACGCCAGCGCAGAACGGGTGACTGTCAGGTTCAATAACACCAATACTGCATTTACCGGCAACACGATTACAGCAGGAGAAGTGAGCTATACGTTCACTGATGTTGCTGCTTCAACTGATCTGCAGTCAGTGACCATCAAGGGGCTTGCTGCTTCAGTGAGCGACGCGGTCAATCTTGGCGGCGATTTTGCGTTTCAACAGGACACAGGCCTGGTTCGTGCAGTTGCAGACGGTGTCTTTGCTTTTGTTGAAGCAGGCGACTTCAAGGCCGGACTCGACGGTGGCACGCTGGCACTTGTGATCAATGCTGATGGCACGCTGGCACTTCAGGCAGGGGGTTCGCTGCTTATTGAGGGGGGAGATTTTGCCAGCGCTTCTGCGAGTCAGGTAACCTTCAAGCTGAATGACACCATAACGGACTACGCTCTAGCGCCAGAGACGATCAGCATCGGTGGTGTTGATGCTGAACTTGCTGCAGGACTGAACGCGCTTAGCCTGTCCGTCGAGGGCTTTGCCGCAGATTTTGGTGGCGTGTTTACGCTCGCTGGCGATTTTGCTTTCCGCAATCAGGGTGTCTTCCCCAACAGGTCCATTGAAATTGTTGCCAACGATGTTGCTGTGGCACTGGTGAGTGGTGGTTTCTCTGCCGGCCTGCAAACAGGCACGCTGGCCATGCTGATTGATGAGGCGGGAACGACAACGTTTACTGCCACAGGTACCGTTGCCATTAGCGGTGCCGGTTTTGGCAGTGCCACCGCTGACCTTGTTACGGTTAATTTCAATAACACGGGTGTAGATTACAGTAGTGCGCCGGTAACCCTGACCATCGATAGCCTGTCGGAAGATCTGCAGGCGGCGGATGGTATCAGCAGCGTTTCAATTGTTAACCTGGATGTCCAACTCGGTGACTTTATTGCCCTTGGTGGTGACTTTGCGTTTAGCAAGGATGGTGCTGGCGTTATTCTGGCAGTTGCAGACTCGGTCAGCGCGATTATGACCGCGGGTGATGTCCAGGTTGGTGTCACCAACGGTGATCTTGGTCTTGTCATTAATCCGGACGGTACCAAGGCGCTGCAGGCCGGTGGTACACTTTTCTTCACGGGTGCCAATTTCGCCAACGTCTCTGCTACACGTGTGGAAGTCAGCTTTAACGATACTGGCAAAGCGTTTACGAACAGAACTCTGGCCATCGACACGGTCAGCTTTACGTTTGGTAGTCTTGAGGCAGTTGACCTGCAGCGCGTGACCGTCATTGGCCTGGATGTTGTGCTGGGCGACTTTGTTCATCTTGGCGGTGACTTCCAGTTCGAGCGAGTAGTCAGTGGCGCTGATGTGAAACTGTCGGTAGGCGCAGCTAATGCGACGGCATTTGTCGGGGCTGGTTACGGAACATCAGACGCCGCCGGGGTTCTGGTTGAAGACGTGTTTGTTGGTCTGGTCATTTTTGAATCCGGCGCTACCAGCAGCTATGCACTTGTCGCCGAAGGGAATGGCTCGCTGGTTGGTGTTAATGGCCTCACTCTGAACGGTACTCTTGCTGTGCGTGTAAATGGCACCAGCGGGCTCGTGGATGAGTCCGTTACGGTAGGCGCACAGGAAGTTGCAGTGGTGTTCGGCGCGGGTGAAGAGACACTGCGTCGCGTCAGTGGCAGTATCACTCTCGAACTTCAGGATTTTCTTGCGCTTTCCGGCAACTTTGCGTTTGAGCTCACCGATACGACCACAGGTACTGTCACCGATACAGTGATAAGGGTTGCAGCGACTCAGGTTGCCGCCTTCCTTGGTACGGGCCGTGGCACGCTTGATGCGACCGGAGTCCAGTTCAGCGACGGCACGCTGGGCCTGGTACTGTACAAATCGATTGATAGCGGGGCGGTTGCAGGCACTTCAGCTGCCACCACCTTCGCATTGACTGCGTCCGGTACGTCCAGCCTTGTGGGAGTAGATGGCCTGACCTTGTCCGGGGCGCTTGCCGCCAGGGTCAATACAACAGGAGAGGCGGTCAACGAGACGATCACTACCGGCGGCGGTGATGTGGATATTGTCTTCACGGGTGCAGAGGCAAACCTGCAGCGCTTTGAGGGCAGTGTGGAGGTAGATGTTGCCGGTTTTGTTGGCCTCGCCGGGGACTTCAGTTTCGAAAAAGCTGACACGGTCACAGGCACTGTTACTGACACCGAGATCCGCATTGCAGCAACCAATGTGACGGCGTTTGTGGGCAGCGGTCGTGGTACCGCCGGTGCAACGGGCGTTGAGGTAACCAATGGTGAACTTGGGCTGGTTCTGTACCAGTCGATAGACGGAGCTGCAGCAGCCGGGTCAGCGGCACCTGCAACTTACGCGCTGAAGGCGGGTGGTGATGCTGCTCTCGTGGGTGTTGATCAGGTTACGCTGAATGGTGGTGCAACGGTGCTGGTTAACAACACCGGTGGCGCCGTCAGTGAAACCCTGGTGACGCCTGGTGGGACCGTCGATATTGAGTTCACTGCGAGTCAAGGTAACTTCCAGCGTGTTGAGGGTAGCCTCCAGCTGGCTATTGCAGGTTTCGTGTCTGTGTCTGGCGAGTTCAGCTTCGAGAAACAGGACAATTCTGTACCAGGTGTTGGTGGTAGCGAGACGCCAGCGCTCTCGCCAATTCTGTTTGAGGCCGGAAGTGCCGAGATAACTGATGAGATGTACCAGCAGTTGCTTGACGAACTGGCGGCTGAACAGGAAAGGCTGGCTGGTGAAGGCAAGACGGTTGACCTGATCGAATTTGACGTCGATACCAGCGCCTTCAATGAGAAGTTTGTGAACACGGCAACTGAAGAGATTCGGTTTGCAACTGAACATAACCTGGCTGATGGCCAGCAGGTGGTTTACGAAGTTGGTGTGGGTAACACGGTAATTGGCGGGCTGACCGATGGCGCGCTCTACTTTGTTAATGTTGTCAATCCCGACACGATTACGCTTTCTGCCACCGCTGGTGGCAGCAGCGTTAATCTGACGAGCGAAGGTAGTGGCACCCAACAACTGGTTCCGGTCACTGACTTTGGTACTGCAAATACCCTACTGGTCGATATCGATGCAAACGAAATCAATTTTGAGAGCGCCCATGGTTTTACGGATGGTGACTGGGTCCGATACGAAGCAGCACCAGACGGGCAGGTGATTGGTGGGTTGACTGATGGCGAACGATATTTTGTCGAGTTGGTTGACGCAGATACGCTGGCCCTGTCCCTGACTGATGGTGGTACCAGGGTAGACCTGACGACTGCGGGTGAAGGGCAACACACATTGGAGTCGGTATTCGGCTTTGATGCTGCAAATGCCATAGTGGTTGATACGTCAGATGAAACCATCGTGTTTGAAGCTGATCACGGATTTGCGACCGGTGACAAGGTGCTCTATTCGGTGAGCGGCGGAACCGCCATTGGTGGTTTGCAGGATCAGACGATTTATGAAGTGATTGTCAAGTCAAGCAAGAAGATTCAACTGGGCAACAGCAGCACTGGACCTCCGGTCAATCTCACGAGTGATGGCACCGGCACGCACAGTCTTGCACGGGTGTCGAAGCTGCAGGTCAGCAGTGTGCCTGTGGTGGATACGGTTAACGAAACACTGACATTCAGCGAAAAGCATTACCTCGAAAATGAAGACAAGGTCATCTACCAGGTCACCGGTGGTGACAAGATAGGCGGCCTCACCAAGTCCACGGGTATCTACTACGTCATCAAGGTTGATGACTTCACCATCCAGCTTGCCCCCACACAGATTCTTGCGCGTTTTGGCGAAGACATTAACCTGCTCTCCCAGGGCAGCGGCGAACAAAGCCTTTACAAATCTCTCGACGACTTCTACAACCAGACCAATGTAGTTAGCGTTGCCAGCAATACCATTAATGTTAACTTCCTGCATGGCCTGAACAGCTTCCAGCAGGTTGTGTTTGATGTAAACGGCGGTGACAACCTGTTTAACGGGCTGGTGGCAGGCAACACCTACTGGGTCAACAGGGTCAGCGACAATGAAGTTCGCCTTGCCGATACGCGGGACGACCTGGTTGCTGGCAATTACGTCAACGTGACGCTTGATGGTGCGGCAACTGGCACCTGGCGGTTCCGCCCGATTATCTTCTTCGACAGCCAGGGTAGCACGGCAGTTGATACGACAGCCGAGACCATCAGTTTTGCTTCCGCACACGGATTTGCCGAAGGTGATGAAGTTCGTTACGAACTGGGGACAGATGCAGGCGATCAGTTAATTGCCGGTCTCATGGATGGCAACACCTATTTTGTGAAGCTCATTGATGCTGACACCATTTCACTGGCGACAACCCTGGGTGGCGCGGCAATCGATCTGACTGGTACAGGGCAGGGGAACCAGACTTTTGTTGCGCTGGCTGGTACAGAGTTTGATGCGACCAACACCTTGCACGTTGACGCGGCCACAGACCAGATTCTGTTTGACGCTGATCACGGCCTTGCTGACGGCACCGAAGTTACCTACCTCTATCGATTTGCCAGTGACAGTCGTGCCATTGGTGGGCTTGTTGGCGGCAAAACCTATTTTGTCAGTGTCGTAGACGCAAAAACGATTCAACTGAGTCTCACGGCTGGCGGTGCGGCAGTTAACCTGACCGGCGGCGGTGTTGGCGAGCATCAGTTCTTGTTTGGGTCTGTTGAATTTAACGGCCTGGGTGAGATAGCGGTTGACGTATCTGCCGATACGATCAACTTTGCCGGCGCGGCTGCGCTGATTGACGGAACCCGGGTGACCTATGAGGTCGGTGCGGGCAACACGGCGATCGGCGGTCTGACAGATGGCGCTGAATACTTCGTTGTGAGTGTCAGTGATCAAGCACTTCAGTTATCCCTGACGGAGGGTGGGGTCGCCGTCGATCTGACCTCTGACGGCATCGGTGAACATCGGCTGGTTCAGGCCGGCGTTACATTCGAAACAGATGACACCCTGGCAGATGACCGCATGGCGAGTGTGCTGGGCCTTGCTGATCGACTCGGCCATGACCTGGGTACGACCGTTACCATCACAGCGGGTACCGCGGCCAGTACTGTAGATGCCGGCGCATCGGAAACCAGTACGACAACAGCTGAAGCACGTAACGCTTCGTTTACCGGTACCACCCTGAGCTTTAGTACCTCTGCATCCATTGACACGGTGATTCGTGTCGCCGCGACGAACGTTAGTGTATTCCTGGGAGCGAATGAAGGCACGGCTGAGGAGACCGGTGTTCGGATCTCCAATGGCGAACTGGGACTGGTTATCTTCAAGACGCTGGACAATATTGGCGTTTCCCCGGTCAGCACCTATGCGCTGACGGTCTCCGGTGGTGTGGCGCTGGTTGGCGTACCCTCCCTGACGCTCACCGGCGTGATGTCTGCCAGGGTTAATACGACGGGTGGGCTCGTAGACGAGACGCTCACAACGCCTGGTGGGACGGTCAACGTGCTGTTTGAAGCCGGCGAAGAAAACCTGCAGCGATTTGCCGGGACTGCAATCGAGCTGGAAATTGCTGACTTCGTTTCGATCACCGGTGACTTTGCATTTGAGAAGACAGTAGATGGTGCCACAACCAAAATTCTGGCTGCTGCGGCTAATGTCAACGTGCTGCTCGCGACACCAGATCTTGCCCTCGGTGTGCGGGTCAGTGACGCCGGGTTTGGCCTGGTTCTCTACAGCGCTGTCGCAACACCCGCGACTTTTGCATTAACCGCGCAGGGTGATGGTGAGCTGTTTGGCATTCCAGCTCTGACATTGACCGGTGGACTCGCTGTTCGGGTTAACAATACCGGCGCGGCAGTTAACGAGAGTATTGCAGTTGGTGCTGGCACGGTGGATATCGTGTTTGCGGATGGTGCGCTGATTCAGGCACTGCGCGGCACCATAGACCTGAACATTGCCGGTTTTGTTGTTATCTCTGGCGACTTTGGTTTTGAACGAACGATAACGGGTGCTGAAACCAAGATACTGGTGGGTGCCTCGAATGTCGAAGTCTTCCTGGGAACCGATGATCGATCCCTCGGTATTGAGCTGACCAACGGTGAGCTTGGACTGGTTCTGTTCCAGGATGCGCTGGGCGTTACAAGTTATGCACTGGCGGCTTCGGGTGATGCAGCGCTGCTTGGATTGTCTGCGCTGACCCTGCTTGGCAGCCTTGATGTCCGCGTTAACAACACCGGCGGTGCCGTGTCTGAATCTGTTGCGGTCGGCACCGGGGCGGCAACCGTAGATGTGATTTTTGCTGACGGGACAGACGTTCAGAAGCTGCAGGGATCACTTGATCTCAATATCTCCGGTTTTGTTGTCATCAGCGGTGACTTTGGCTTCGAGAAGACGGTCGACGGCCTCAACACGAAGATCCTGGTCGGTGCCGCTAACGTTGAAGTGTTCCTTGGTACTGACGATGGTGCGCTGGGTGTCCAGATCAGTAATGGCAATCTGGGACTGGTACTGCTGCAGACTGGCGCTGACCCGGCTGTACCGGGTTCAGTTGCGACCAGCACTTATGCCTTGAACGCCTCCGGTGACGCAGCCCTGGTAGGCATTGCGGCACTGACGCTGGAAGGTTCGCTGGCGGTTCGCATCAACAACACGCTGGCCGCCGTTAACGAATCCGTTGCCGTGGGCACTGGCACAGACACGGTCGATATCGTGTTTGCCGATGGCACCAACATCCAGCAGCTGCAGGGTTCGATTGATCTCAACATCTCCGGGTTCGTGATCATCTCCGGGGACTTCGGCTTCGAGAAGACGGTTGAGGGTCTGAACACCAAGATCCTGGTGGGTGCGGCCAACGTTGAAGTGTTCCTTGGCACTGACGATGGTGCGCTGGGTGTCCAGATCAGCAATGGCCAGTTGGGCCTTGTGTTGCTGCAAACCGGCGCAGATCCTGCGGTTCCGGGTTCGGTCGCGACCAGCACTTATGCCTTGACTGCATCCGGTGATGCGGCCCTGATTGGTATTGCGGCACTGACACTGGAAGGCTCGCTGGCGGTTCGTATAAACAACACGCTTGCGGCGGTGAACGAGACTGTAGCGGTTGGTACGGGCACCGACACGGTGGATATCGTGTTTGCCGATGGCACCAACATCCAGCAACTGCAGGGCAGCGTCAATCTCAACATCGCGGGCTTTGTTGTCATCTCAGGTGACTTTGGCTTCGAGAAGACGGTCGACGGCCTCAATACGAAGATCCTGGTGGGCGCGGCCAACGTTGAAGTGTTCCTTGGCACTGACGATGGTGCGCTGGGTGTCCAGATCAGCAACGGCAATCTCGGTCTGGTCCTGCTGCAGACTGGCGCTGATCCGGCTGTACCGGGTTCAGTTGCGACCAGCACTTATGCCTTGAACGCCTCCGGTGACGCAGCCCTGGTAGGCATTGCGGCACTGACGCTGGAAGGTTCGCTGGCGGTTCGCATCAACAACACGCTGGCGGCTGTCAATGAATCGGTGGCCGTCGGCACGGGCACCGATACGGTGGATATCGTGTTTGCTGACGGCACCAACATCCAGCAGTTGCAGGGCTCGATTGATCTCAACATCTCAGGGTTCGTGATCATCTCGGGAGACTTTGGCTTCGAGAAGACAGTTGATGGCCTGAACACCAAGATCCTTGTGGGTGCAGCCAACGTTGAAGTCTTCCTCGGGACTGACGATGGTGCCCTGGGTGTACAGATCAGCAACGGCAACCTTGGCCTGGTCCTGCTGCAGACTGGCGCGGATCCTGCGGTCCCGGGTTCTGTTGCCACCAGCACCTATGCCTTGAACGCCTCCGGTGATGCGGCTCTGGTGGGTATCGCGGCGCTGACACTGGAAGGTTCACTCGCAGTTCGCATCAACAACACGCTGGCTGCGGTGAACGAATCGGTTGCGGTGGGTACCGGCACCGATACCGTCGACATCGTTTTTGACGACGGCACCAACATCCAGCAGTTGCAGGGTTCGATTGATCTCAACATCTCCGGCTTTGTTGTCATCTCGGGTGACTTCGGCTTTGAGAAGACGGTCGACGGCCTCAATACGAAGATCCTGGTGGGTGCCGCTAACGTTGAAGTGTTCCTCGGTACTGACGACGGTGCCCTGGGTGTACAGATCAGCAATGGCAATCTGGGTCTGGTCCTGTTGCAAACCGGCGCAGATCCCGCTGTTCCCGGTTCGGTTGCGACCAGCACCTACGCCTTGACTGCATCCGGTGATGCGGCCCTGATTGGTATTGCGGCACTGACATTGGAAGGCTCGCTGGCGGTACGCATCAACAACACGCTGGCCGCCGTTAACGAATCCGTTGCCGTGGGCACTGGCACAGACACGGTCGATATCGTGTTTGCCGATGGCACCAACATCCAGCAGCTGCAGGGTTCGATTGATCTCAACATCTCCGGGTTCGTGATCATCTCCGGGGACTTCGGCTTCGAGAAGACGGTTGAGGGTCTGAATACCAAGATCCTGGTGGGCGCGGCCAACGTTGAAGTCTTCCTTGGCACTGACGATGGTGCGTTAGGTGTGCAAATCAGCAACGGCCAGTTGGGCCTTGTGTTGCTGCAGACGGGCGCGGATCCCGCGGTTCCCGGTTCAGTTGCCACCAGCACCTATGCCTTGAACGCTTCAGGTGACGCAGCCCTGGTGGGCATTGCTGCGCTGACGCTGGAGGGCTCACTGGCGGTTCGTATAAACAACACGCTTGCGGCCGTGAACGAGAGTGTCGCAGTCGGTACCGGTACCGACACGGTGGATATCGTGTTTGCTGACGGCACCAACATCCAGCAGTTGCAGGGTTCGATTGATCTCAACATCTCCGGCTTTGTTGTCATCTCGGGTGACTTCGGCTTTGAGAAGACGGTCGACGGCCTCAATACGAAGATCCTGGTGGGTGCCGCTAACGTTGAAGTGTTCCTCGGTACTGACGACGGTGCCCTGGGCGTGCAGATCAGCAACGGTAACCTGGGCCTGGTCCTGCTGCAGACTGGCGCGGACCCCGCTGTTCCCGGTTCGGTTGCGACCAGCAGCTACGCCTTGAATGCCTCCGGTGATGCCGCCTTGATTGGCATTGCTGCCCTAAGCCTGGAAGGTTCACTCGCGGTACGCATCAACAACACGCTGGCGGCTGTCAATGAATCGGTGGCCGTCGGCACGGGCACCGATACGGTGGATATCGTGTTTGCTGACGGCACCAACATCCAGCAGTTGCAGGGTTCGATTGATCTCAACATCTCCGGGTTCGTGATCATCTCGGGAGACTTTGGCTTCGAGAAGACGGTTGATGGCCTGAACACCAAGATCCTGGTGGGTGCGGCCAACGTTGAAGTCTTCCTCGGGACTGGCGATGGCGCCCTTGGCGTACAGATCAGCAACGGCAACCTTGGCCTGGTCCTGTTGCAAACCGGCGCGGATCCTGCGGTCCCGGGTTCTGTTGCCACCAGCACTTATGCCTTGAACGCCTCCGGTGATGCGGCCCTGATTGGGATTGCTGCTCTAAGCCTGGACGGTTCGCTGGCGGTTCGTATCAACAACACGCTGGCTGCGGTGAACGAATCGGTTGCCGTGGGCACTGGCACCGACACGGTCGATATCGTTTTTGCGGATGGTACCAACATCCAGCAGTTGAAGGGTTCTATTGATCTCAATATCTCGGGCTTTGTCGTAATTAGTGGCGACTTTGGCTTTGAGAAGACCGTTGATGGCCTGAACACGAAGATCCTGGTGGGTGCTGCCAACGTTGAAGTCTTCCTCGGGACTGACGACGGTGCCCTGGGTGTCCAGATCAGTAATGGCAATCTGGGACTGGTACTGCTGCAGACTGGCGCTGACCCGGCTGTACCGGGTTCAGTTGCGACCAGCACTTATGCCTTGAACGCCTCCGGTGATGCGGCCCTGATTGGGATTGCTGCGCTAAGCCTGGAAGGCTCATTGGCCGTCCGCATCAACAATACGCTGGCAGCGGTGAACGAATCGGTTGCCGTAGGCACTGGCACAGACACGGTGGATATCGTGTTTGCTGACGGCACCAACATCCAGCAGTTGCAGGGTTCGATTGATCTCAACATCTCAGGGTTCGTGATCATCTCGGGAGACTTTGGCTTCGAGAAGACAGTTGATGGCCTGAACACCAAGATCCTTGTGGGTGCAGCCAACGTTGAAGTCTTCCTCGGGACTGACGATGGTGCCCTGGGTGTACAGATCAGCAACGGCAACCTTGGCCTGGTCCTGCTGCAGACTGGCGCGGATCCTGCGGTCCCGGGTTCTGTTGCCACCAGCACCTATGCGTTGAACGCCTCCGGTGACGCAGCCCTGGTGGGCATTGCGGCACTGACGCTGGAAGGTTCGCTGGCGGTTCGCATCAACAACACGCTTGCGGCCGTGAACGAGAGTGTCGCAGTCGGTACCGGTACCGACACGGTGGATATCGTGTTTGCCGACGGCACCAACATCCAGCAGCTGCAGGGTTCGATTGATCTCAACATCGCGGGCTTTGTTGTCATCTCAGGTGACTTTGGCTTCGAGAAGACGGTCGACGGCCTCAATACGAAGATCCTGGTCGGGGCGGCCAATGTTGAGGTCTTCCTTGGTACCGACGATGGTGCGCTGGGTGTCCAGATCAGTAATGGCAATCTGGGACTGGTGCTGCTGCAGACTGGCGCTGACCCTGCTGTTCCCGGTTCAGTCGCAACCAGCACTTATGCTTTGAACGCCTCCGGTGACGCAGCCCTGGTGGGCATTGCGGCACTGACGCTGGAAGGTTCGCTGGCGGTTCGCATCAACAACACGCTTGCGGCCGTGAACGAGAGTGTGGCGGTTGGTACGGGCACCGATACTGTCGACATCGTCTTCGCTGACGGCACCAACGTCCAGCAGCTGCAGGGCAGCATCAACCTGAACATCGCTGGCTTTGTTGTCATCTCCGGTGACTTCGGCTTCGAGAAGACGGTTGATGGCCTGAACACCAAGATCCTGGTGGGTGCCGCCAATGTTGAAGTCTTCCTTGGCACTGACGATGGTGCGCTGGGCGTCCAGATCAGCAATGGCCAGTTGGGCCTTGTGTTGCTGCAAACCGGCGCAGATCCCGCGGTTCCCGGTTCGGTTACGACCAGCACCTACGCCTTGAATGCCTCCGGTGATGCCGCCTTGATTGGCATTGCTGCCCTAAGCCTGGAAGGTTCACTCGCGGTACGCATCAACAACACGCTGGCGGCTGTCAATGAATCGGTGGCCGTCGGCACGGGCACCGATACGGTGGATATCGTGTTTGCCGATGGCACCAACATCCAGCAACTGCAGGGCAGCGTCAATCTCAACATCGCGGGCTTTGTTGTCATCTCAGGTGACTTTGGCTTCGAGAAGACGGTCGACGGCCTCAATACGAAGATCCTGGTGGGCGCGGCCAACGTTGAAGTCTTCCTTGGGACTGACGATGGTGCCCTGGGTGTCCAGATCAGCAATGGCCAGCTCGGTCTGGTCCTGTTGCAAACCGGCGCAGATCCCGCGGTTCCCGGTTCAGTTGCCACCAGCACTTATGCCCTGACTGCATCGGGTGATGCGGCCCTGATTGGCATTGCAGCACTGACCCTGGAAGGTTCGCTGGCGGTTCGTATAAACAACACGCTTGCGGCCGTGAACGAGAGTGTGGCGGTTGGTACGGGCACCGATACTGTCGACATCGTCTTCGCTGACGGCACCAACGTCCAGCAGCTGCGGGGCAGCATCAACCTGAACATCGCTGGCTTTGTTGTCATCTCCGGTGACTTCGGCTTCGAGAAGACGGTTGAGGGTCTGAACACCAAGATCCTGGTGGGTGCGGCCAACGTTGAAGTCTTCCTCGGCACTGACGATGGTGCCCTGGGCGTACAGATCAGTAATGGCCAACTGGGTCTGGTCCTGTTGCAAACCGGCGCAGATCCCGCGGTTCCCGGTTCTGTTGCCACCAGCACCTATGCCTTGAACGCCTCCGGTGATGCGGCTCTGGTGGGTATCGCGGCGCTGACATTGGAAGGTTCACTCGCAGTTCGCATCAACAACACGCTGGCTGCGGTGAACGAATCGGTTGCGGTGGGTACCGGTACGGACACGGTAGACATCATCTTTGCGGATGGCACCAACATCCAGCAGCTGCAGGGTTCGATTGATCTCAACATCTCCGGGTTCGTGATCATCTCCGGTGACTTCGGCTTCGAGAAGACGGTTGATGGCCTGAACACCAAGATCCTGGTGGGTGCCGCCAATGTTGAAGTCTTCCTTGGCACTGACGATGGTGCGCTGGGTGTCCAGATCAGCAATGGCCAGTTGGGCCTTGTGTTGCTGCAAACCGGCGCAGATCCCGCTGTTCCCGGTTCGGTTGCGACCAGCACCTACGCCTTGACTGCATCCGGTGATGCGGCCCTGGTGGGTATTGCGGCACTGACATTGGAAGGCTCGCTGGCGGTTCGTATAAACAACACGCTTGCGGCCGTGAACGAGAGTGTCGCAGTCGGTAACGGTACCGACACGGTGGATATCGTGTTTGCCGACGGCACCAACATCCAGCAGTTGCAGGGTTCGATTGATCTCAATATCTCCGGGTTCGTGATCATCTCCGGTGACTTTGGCTTCGAGAAGACGGTTGAGGGTCTGAATACCAAGATCCTGGTGGGCGCGGCCAACGTTGAAGTCTTCCTTGGCACTGACGATGGCGCGCTGGGCGTCCAGATCAGCAATGGCCAGCTGGGTCTGGTCCTGCTGCAGACGGGCGCGGACCCTGCGGTCCCGGGTTCGGTCGCGACCAGCACTTATGCCTTGACTGCATCCGGTGATGCGGCCCTGATTGGTATTGCGGCACTGACACTGGAAGGTTCCCTCGCGGTTCGCATCAACAACACGCTGGCTGCGGTGAACGAATCCGTTACCGTGGGCACGGGCACCGATACCGTCGACATCGTGTTTGCGGACGGCACCAACATCCAGCAGTTGCAGGGTTCGATTGATCTCAATATCTCCGGGTTCGTGATCATCTCCGGTGACTTCGGCTTCGAGAAGACGGTTGACGGTCTCAATACGAAGATCCTGGTGGGTGCGGCCAACGTTGAGGTCTTCCTTGGCACTGACGACGGTGCCCTGGGTGTCCAGATCAGCAATGGCCAGCTGGGTCTGGTCCTGTTGCAAACCGGTGCAGATCCCGCGGTTCCTGGTTCAGTTGCAACCAGCACCTACGCATTGAACGCTTCTGGTGATGCCGCGCTGGTGGGTATCGCCGCGCTTACGCTGGAAGGCTCGCTGGCAGTTCGCATTAACAATACGCTGGCTGCGGTGAACGAGAGTGTGGCAGTTGGCACCGGCACCGATACCGTCGACATCGTGTTTGCTGACGGCACCAACATTCAGCAGCTGCAGGGCAGCATCAACCTCAACATCGCCGGTTTTGTCATCATTTCGGGTGACTTCGGCTTTGAGAAGACGGTTGATGGCCTGAACACGAAGATCCTGGTGGGTGCGGCCAACGTTGAAGTCTTCCTTGGCACTGACGATGGTGCGTTGGGTGTGCAAATCAGCAATGGTCTGCTGGGCCTTGTGCTGCTGCAGACGGGTGCTGACCCGGCTGTACCGGGTTCGGTTGCGACCAGCACTTATGCCCTGACTGCATCGGGTGATGCGGCCCTGATTGGCATTGCAGCACTGACGCTGGAAGGTTCTCTTGCGGTTCGCATTAACAACACGCTGGCTTCGGTTAACGAGAGTGTGGCAGTCGGCACGGGTACCGATACTGTCGACATCGTCTTCGCTGACGGCACCAACGTCCAGCAGCTGCAGGGCAGCATCAACCTGAACATCGCTGGCTTTGTTGTCATATCCGGTGACTTCGGCTTCGAGAAGACGGTTGAGGGTCTGAACACCAGGATCCTGGTGGGTGCGGCTAATGTTGAAGTGTTCCTCGGCACTGACGATGGTGCCCTGGGCGTACAGATCAGTAATGGCCAGCTGGGCCTGGTCCTGTTGCAAACCGGCGCGGACCCCGCTGTTCCCGGTTCGGTTGCGACCAGCACCTACGCGCTGACCGCGTCAGGTGATGCAGCGCTGGTAGGTATTGCTGCCCTGACGTTGGAAGGCTCACTTGCGGTACAGATCAATAACACCGGTGCAGCGGTGAATGAGAGTGTGGCAGTCGGTACGGGTACAGACACAGTGGACATCGTGTTTGTCGACGGCACCAACATTCAGTCGCTACAGGGTTCGGTTAACCTGAATATTGCCGGCTTTGTGATCATCTCCGGTGACTTCGGCTTTGAGAAGACCGTCGACGGCCTGAACACCAAGATCCTGGTGGGCGCGGCCAATGTTGAGATCTTCCTGGGTACCGATGACGGGGCGCTTGGTGTACAAATCAGCAATGGTGAACTGGCCGTTATGCTGCTGCAGACGGGTGCTGACCCTGCTGTCCCTGGTTCTGTCGCCACCAGCACTTATGCGCTGACTGCGTCTGGTAATGCCGCCCTGGTTGGCATTGGTGCGCTGACACTGGAAGGTTCGCTGGCTGTACAAATCAACAACACCGGTGCGGCCGTGAATGAATCAGTTGCGGTGGGCAGTGGTGGTACTGCCACCATCAGCTTTGCCGACGGCACCAACATCCAGGCACTACAGGGTTCGATCAACCTCAACATCGCTGGTTTCGTGATCATCTCTGGCGATTTCGGCTTTGAGAAGACGGTTGATGGCCTCAACACGAAGATCCTGGTCGGTGCCGCCAACGTTGAGGTCTTCCTGGGCACCGATGACGGTGCGCTGGGTGTCCAAATCAGTAATGGTGAACTGGGTGTTGTGCTGCTGCAGACGGGTGCCGATCCCGCGGTACCAGGTAGTGTGGCCAGCAGCAGCTATGCATTAACCGCCTCGGGTGATGCCGCGCTGGTGGGTATTGCTGCCCTGACGCTTGAAGGTTCCCTTGCGGTACAGATCAACAACACCGGTGCAGCCGTGAATGAAACCGTTGCTGTTGGCGGCGGTGGCAGCGTCACCATCAGTTTTGCCGATGGCACCAACATCCAGGCGCTGCAGGGTTCGATCAACCTCAACATCGCAGGTTTCGTGATCATCTCGGGCGATTTCGGCTTTGAGAAGACGGTTGATGGGCTCAACACGAAGATCCTGGTGGGCGCGGCCAACGTTGAGATCTTCCTGGGTACCGATGACGGCGCGCTGGGCGTGCAGATCAGCAATGGCGAACTGGGACTCGTGCTGCTGCAGAAAGGTGCGGATCCGCTGGTTCCGGGTTCGGTTGCGACGAGCAGTTATGCGCTGACCGCCTCAGGTGAAGCCGCACTGGTGGGCATTGCTGCCCTGACGCTGGAAGGTTCCCTTGCGGTACAGATCAACAACACCGGTGCAGCCGTGAATGAAACCGTTGCTGTTGGCGGCGGTGGCAGCGTCACCATCAGTTTTGCTGATGGCACCAATATCCAGGCGCTGCAGGGTTCAATCGATATCAATGTTGCCGGTTTTGTCATCATCTCCGGTGACTTCGGCTTCGAGAAGACGGTTGTTGGCCTAAACACCAAGATCCTGGTCGGTGCAGCCAACGTTGAGATCTTCCTCGGCACTGACGACGGCGCCCTGGGTGTCCAGATCAGCGACGGCACCCTCGGCATGATGCTGCTGCAGACCGGTGCTGATCCTGCGGTTCCGGGTAGTGTGGCAACCAGCAGTTACGCGCTGACCGCCAGCGGTACGGCTGAACTCGTTGGTATCCCGGCGCTGACCCTGGAAGGTTCTCTCGCTGTACAGATCAACAACACCGGTGCGGCCGTGAATGAAACCGTTGCTGTTGGCGGCGGAGGCAGCGTCACCATCAGTTTTGCTGATGGCACCAACATCCAGGCGCTGCAGGGCTCAATCGATATCAACATTGCCGGTTTTGTCATCATCTCCGGTGACTTTGGCTTCGAGAAGACAGTTGTTGGCCTGAACACCAAGATCCTGGTGGGTGCAGCCAACGTTGAAATTTTCCTCGGCACGGACGATGGCGCTCTGGGTGTCCAGATCAGCGACGGCACCCTCGGCATGATGCTGCTGCAGACCGGTGCTGATCCTGCGGTACCGGGTAGTGTGGCAACCAGCAGTTACGCGCTGACCGCCAGCGGTACGGCTGAACTCGTTGGTATCCCGGCGCTGACCCTGGTTGGTTCGCTGGCAGTGCAGATCAACAATACGGGCGGTACGGTTAACGAGAGTGTGGGTGTTGGCACCAGTGGTGACAGCGTCGACATCATCTTTACCAGCGCGGTTGATATCCAGGCGCTGCAGGGTTCAATCGATATCAACATTGCCGGTTTTGTCATCATCTCCGGTGATTTTGGTTTCGAGAAGACAGTTGTTGGCCTGAACACGAAGATCCTGGTGGGTGCAGCCAACGTTGAGATCTTCCTCGGCACTGACGATGGTGCCCTGGGTGTCCAGATCAGCGATGGTACCCTCGGTCTGCTGTTGTTACAGAAAGGCGCCGATCCTGCGGTACCGGGCAGTGTGGCCAGCAGCAGTTATGCCTTGACCGCCAGCGGTACGGCAGCGCTGGTGGGTATCCCTGCACTGACGCTCGAAGGTTCTCTCGCGGTACAGATCAACAACACCGGCGGCACGGTGAATGAGAGTGTGGGTGTTGGCACCAGCGGTGATACGGTCGACATCATCTTTACCAGCGCGGTTGATATCCAGGCCCTGCAGGGTTCAATCAATATCAACATTGCCGGTTTTGTCATCATCTCCGGTGACTTTGGCTTCGAGAAGACAGTGGTTGGCCTGAATACCAAGATCCTGGTCGGTGCAGCCAACGTTGAGATTTTCCTTGGCACTGACGACGGCGCGCTGGGTGTCCAGATCAGCGACGGCACCCTCGGCATGATGCTGCTGCAGACCGGTGCTGATCCTGCGGTACCGGGTAGTGTGGCAACCAGCAGCTACGCGCTGACCGCAAGCGGTACAGCAGAACTCGTTGGTATCCCGGCGCTGACCCTGGTTGGTTCACTGGCAGTGCAGATCAACAATACCGGTGCAGCCGTGAATGAAACCGTTACGGTTGGCGGCGGTGGTAGCGTCACCATCAGTTTTGCTGATGGCACCAATATCCAGGCGCTGCAGGGCTCAATCGATATCAACATTGCCGGGTTTGTGATCATCTCCGGTGACTTTGGCTTCGAGAAGACGGTTGTCGGCCTGAACACCAAGATTCTGGTGGGTGCAGCCAACGTTGAGATTTTCCTCGGCACTGACGACGGCGCGCTGGGTGTCCAGATCAGCGACGGTACACTCGGTCTGCTGTTGTTACAGAAGGGCGCCGATCCGGCAGTCCCTGGTAGCGTTGCCAGCAGCAGCTACGCGCTGACCGCCAGCGGTACCGCTGAACTCGTTGGTATCCCGGCACTGACGCTGGAAGGTTCTCTCGCTGTACAGATCAACAACACCGGCGGCACGGTAAATGAGAGTGTGGGTGTTGGCACCAGCGGTGACAGCGTCGATATCATCTTTACCAGCGCGGTTGATATCCAGGCGCTGCAAGGCTCAATCAATATCAACATTGCCGGTTTTGTCATCATCTCCGGGGACTTCGGGTTTGAGAAGACAGTGGTTGGCCTGAATACCAAGATCCTGGTCGGTGCAGCCAACGTTGAGATTTTCCTCGGCACTGACGATGGTGCCCTGGGTGTCCAGATCAGCGATGGTACCCTCGGTCTGCTGTTGTTACAGAAAGGCGCCGATCCTGCGGTACCGGGCAGTGTGGCCAGCAGCAGTTATGCCTTGACCGCCAGCGGTACGGCAGCGCTGGTGGGTATCCCTGCACTGACGCTCGAAGGTTCTCTCGCGGTACAGATCAACAACACCGGCGGCACGGTGAATGAGAGTGTGGGTGTTGGCACCAGCGGTGATACGGTCGACATCATCTTTACCAGCGCGGTTGATATCCAGGCCCTGCAGGGTTCAATCAATATCAACATTGCCGGTTTTGTCATCATCTCCGGTGACTTTGGCTTCGAGAAGACAGTGGTTGGCCTGAACACCAAGATCCTCGTTGGTGCAGCCAACGTTGAGATTTTCCTCGGGACCGATGACGGCGCACTGGGTGTGCAGATCAGCGATGGCACACTCGGTCTGCTGTTGTTGCAGAAGGGCGCCGATCCGGCGGTACCGGGTAGCGTAGCGACCAGCAGTTATGCCTTGACCGCCAGCGGTACAGCAGAACTTGTTGGCATCCCGGCGCTGACCCTGATTGGTTCCCTCGCGGTACAGATTAACAACACCGGTGCGGCAGTGAATGAAACTGTTGCGGTTGGCGGCGGTGGCAGCGTCACCATCAGTTTTGCCGATGGCACCAACATCCAGGCCCTGCAGGGTTCAATCGATATCAATATTGCCGGTTTTGTCATCATCTCCGGTGACTTTGGCTTCGAGAAGACGGTTGTCGGCCTGAACACCAAGATTCTGGTGGGTGCAGCCAACGTTGAGATTTTCCTCGGCACTGACGACGGCGCGCTGGGTGTCCAGATCAGCGACGGTACACTCGGTCTGCTGTTGTTACAGAAGGGCGCCGATCCGGCAGTCCCTGGTAGCGTTGCCAGCAGCAGCTACGCGCTGACCGCCAGCGGTACCGCTGAACTCGTTGGTATCCCGGCACTGACGCTGGAAGGTTCTCTCGCTGTACAGATCAACAACACCGGCGGCACGGTAAATGAGAGTGTGGGTGTTGGCACCAGCGGTGACAGCGTCGACATCATCTTTACCAGCCCAACAGACATTCAGGCGCTACAGGGCACCATAGTGCTGGAGATTGCGGGCTTTGTGTCCATTAGCGGTGACTTCGGGTTCGAGAAGACCGTGGTTGGCACCAAGACGAAGATCCTGATTGGTGCTGCCAATGTAGAGACTTTCCTTGGTACCGCTGACCAGAGTCTTGGGGTGCGCATCAGCGACGCCTTCCTGGGTATGGTCATGCTGAAAGATGGCGCCGGTCCTTCATCCTACGCCTTGACTGCAGGTGGTACCGCTGAACTGGTGGGTATTCCTGCACTGACCCTGATTGGCAGCCTGAATGTTCGCATTAACAACACGGGTGCAACGGTCAATGAAACAGTCGCAGTAGGTACAGCGGGTGATACCCTCGATATCATCTTTACCAGCGCGGCCAACGTTCAGGCGCTGTCCGGGTCAATCCAACTGGAGATTGCCGACTTCGTTTCAATCACTGGCGACTTTGGCTTCGAAAAGTCTGTTGTCGGTACCAAGACCAAGATCCTGATTGGTGCAGCCAATGTCACCACCTTCCTGGGCGTACCGGATGAGAGCCTGGGTGTTCGAATCAGCAATGCCTATCTCGGTATGGTCATGCTGAAAGACGGTGCTGGCCCCTCAACTTATGCGTTGACGGCAGGTGGCACGGCATCGCTTGAAGGTATCCCGGCGCTGACGCTGATTGGTAGCCTGGAGGTGCGGGTTAACAATACCGGCGCGACCGTCAACGAAAGTGTTGTTGTTGGTACCACCGGTGACACGGTCGATATCATCTTTACCAGCGCAGCAAACATCCAGGCGCTGACCGGCTCGATTGTGCTGGAGATTTCCAACTTCCTCGCGCTGAGCGGTGACTTTGGATTCGAGAAGGCTGTTGCCGGCACCAAAACGACAATCAAGGTTGCTGCAGCCAATGTGACGACTTTCCTGGGTACGCCGGATGAGTCACTTGGCGTTCGTATTAGCGATGCATTTCTTGGCATGGTCATGATCAAGAATGGCGCTGGACCATCGGTGTACGCACTAACAGCCGGCGGCACGGCAGAGTTGGTAGGCATCAGCGGCCTGACACTGATCGGTAGCCTGAAGGTTGAGATTAACAAGACAGGCGCGGCAGTTAACGAAACGATCCTGGTTGGCACCGCCGGCGACAGTGTCAACATCCTGTTTGCCAACGGTGCAGATGTTCAGCGAGTGACCGGTAGTGTGCTGCTGTCCATTGACGGATTTGTCACCATATCCGGTGACTTCGGCTTCGAGAAAGCGACTGTTGGCGCGCAGACCAAACTGCTGATTGGCGCCGCCAACATCACGACCTTCCTGGGTGCTGAAGATGAGTCACTCGGTGTTCGCATCACCAATGGTTATTTCGGGATGGTCCTGTTCTCCGGGCCGACCTCAACCTACGCCCTGGTGGCTGGCGGTCAGGCGGAACTCGTAGGCATTGAGGGCCTGACCCTGATTGGCGTGCTCAAGGTTGCGGTCAACAACACTGGCAATACAGTCAACGAGACTGTACATGTAGGCAGTGACAGTTCAGTACAGGTGCTGTTCACCACGGCGGCCAATGTGCAACGTGTATCCGGCTCCATCATTCTTGAAATCGACGGGTTTGTTTCCCTGAGCGGCAACATCACCTTCGAGAAACAGGTAACAGCGACCACCACCAAGATCCTGGTTGCCGCTTCCGGCGTGTCGACCTTCCTTGGGGTCTACAACGATGACGGCAGTGAGAAGATTGGCCTCAAGGTGATTAACGCCAACTTTGCCCTGGTCCTGTTCAAGACCAATGGCGCGACCGGGCCCGCCAAGTATGCACTGACGAGTTCGGGTGGCGCGGCATTTATCGGTCTGGATGGCCTGCAGATTGAAGGCACTTTGGGGGTCAAGCTCAACCGCTCTGGCCAGGTAGTTGATGAGACCATCACAACACCGGATGGCGACATCAACATCCGGTTCACCAGCCCCCTGGATACACAGACGTTC
This sequence comes from Pseudomonadota bacterium, assembly GCA_047947185.1. Classification (GTDB taxonomy): domain Bacteria; phylum Pseudomonadota; class Gammaproteobacteria; order Pseudomonadales; family Azotimanducaceae; genus JANQJA01. The sequence goes on along the minus strand of CP170502.1, from coordinate 1,036,115 downwards.
TCGGGCAGCATTACAATCACGGTGAGCGGCGTCTTCAGTATTGCCGGGGCGCTATCTGCCACCCAGTACCCCTCTGGCCTGCTGTTTGTTGACATCACCAGTATGTCACTGTCGATCCTGTCGAATGGTGAAGAGGTGTTTGGCATATCCGGCGCGGCCCGCTTCAGCATTGATCCAACCGACGGCTTCTCCCTGCTGGATGCGCGTCTGACCGGATTCAGCATCTACGGCTTTGACCTGCAGGTGGCAACCGCCGCGCCCGCATTGCCTGCACTGCCGCCGGTTACGCTGAATACCACACCCAAAGCGCCGGGTACGCCACCGGTTGCGACCCTGGCTTATCCGCTTGCCGGGAGCAGCGTTGATGCTTCCATCCTGGCGCGTAAGGGTTATATTGATGTGACCTTTGAGGACAGAAGCGGTACCGGCCTCAACCTCGATTCCATCACCGATGCCCAGTCAGAGATTACCGTCAGTGGCTCAGGCCTGGGTGACGGCGTCCTTTCCAGTATGGAAGTGCTGGGAGACAACAAGTTCCGTTATCGCTTTACGGACAGCAATCCCAACAATGATGTGGGTATCTTCAAGGAAGGTAACCTGGTTGTCGGTATTGTTGCCAACTCCTTCACCGACAACGCTGTGGTGAACGGCATAACCGGTCAGGGCAACGTTGGTTCGAGTACCACAATCACGCTGCAGAGTGGCCAGGCGGCCGGTACCCTGTCCGTTGCCCTGGGCCCGCTGCTGATTCAGGCGCCTACCATCGGTATTGTCGGATTCCAGTTCAAGGCATTTAACGATGCGGGTGAACTTGCACCGGCGTTTGTGATTACCGTTGGCATTGGCGCAGATGTCGCCTCGCTGGACTTCGGTGCAAGTTCAGGAACAGGTTCCACGGGCACAGGTACCGGAAGCAGCAGTGGTACCAGTGGCGGCACAGGTGGTTCGACAGGCTCTGGCGGTAGCACGCAACCGGCAGGACCGGGCCCCTCCATCACCTTTGCAGGGCTACTGGGCACCTTTGATGTGCTGGTCGAGCTTGACCCGAATGATCTCTTCTCGATTCCGGATGTCAGCCTGACCGGCAAGTTTGGTATCTCTATTGATACCCTGACGGTCAATATTCCTGACGTCCTGACGGCAACTGGCACGGGCATATTCTTCGGTTACGATCCGGCACTTGATGATTCGCAGGAACTCGTGCGTGTCACTACATTGACCATCACGATAATTCCGCTGGAACTGACGGGTTCGCTGAAGCAGTTCATTCGCGATGACGGCACTGTGTTGCCAGGACTCAGCGTGCGCGGCAACGGCTTTACGCTGGGCGAGGCCTCTATCAAGTCTGAGGCCGAGTTTACGCTGAACGGTATCTTCAAGATTCGTGGTATTGCAGTTGGCGTTGCCGACTTTGACGTGACTTTCGGCCAGGCGTTTGTCTTTGACGGTGAGATCTTCATTGCAGCGGACTATGCGGAGCTGTTCCCCGGCAAACCCATTACCTTGAAGATCACCGATGGTCCCGACATTGGTACAGAGGCAACGCGGGCGACGCTCACTTTCTCTGACAACAAGGTGGATGGCTTCAGGTTTGCCGCGGATCAACTGTCATTCGATTTCGCGGGCATCCTGAAGATCACTGGTCAGGGGATCATGATCAACACCAGCGCGAGCGACACCCAGGAAGTGGCCTCGTTTATCTCACTTGGCGCTGAGGTCAAGGCCGGGCCGCTGCAGATTGGTGGCCGAATGGCCAACTTTGCTTTCCTCGGCAATGGTGATTTTGTTGCGAAATCCGGTTTTGGCGTATTCCTCACAATTGGCAGCACGTCGGGCGGCAGTGTCGGCTGGCCATCCTGGATGCCAATCAGGATCACCGAGATTGGCCTGGTATGGCGTGATATCAATGATGACCCCACCGACTTCCTGCTGGTGTTCTCAGCCTCTGTAACAGGACTGTTTAACTTGCCACTGGAGATCACCGGTGGCGTGGTCGGTGCGAGAATTGACATAGGCTTATTGCTGGAAGGCAAGTTCCCGCTGGTAGGGCTTGATGCCTTTGCCGTGAACGTTGAGGGCCCCCTGTTTGGCCTTGAGGTGAAGGCGGGCCTGCTGGCCGGTATTGTGAAGCTGACGGAAAACCCGGGTGGCGGCTTCAGGCAGATTACCCTGGCTGATCCATTTGACACGCCGGTCGCCGACAGGGTCTTCTTTGTCGGACTACAAGGTGGTGCAACCATCGCGGGTATTGGCGGGTTCAGTATTCGGGTTGCGCTGTCAGAGCTTGGTCCGCTGGGCGTGTTCCTGAACGCTGATATACCGATCCTGATTGAACCCAACTCGGGCCTTACGATCTCCAACTTCAGGGCGGGTGTGGACTTCTTCACGGAACTGCCGGCGATCAGTCAGCCGGAGGAACTGCGTGGCCCGGCGTTTGGACCCAAGTCCGACCTGACAGCCGACGGCTGGCTGGACACAGTTCAGGCCCAGGTGGTGACCCAGTACAACGCCCAGCAAGCCAACCCCAACATGGCGGGTTTCCTGGCGGCATTTACGGCACCTATGGTGATTACCGGTGGGGCAACGCTTTATACGACCTACCTGTCACAGTTTACGTTTGCGGCAGATGTTGAAATCCAGATCAGCACTAACGGGCGTTTCCTGCTAAGTGGCCAGCTCAAATTCTTTGCCGGCCTGCTGACGCTTTCTGCCAAGCTCTACGCAGACCTCTCGGAGATCGACAAGGGCAGCGCCACCATCCTGTTCCTGGCGGACATCCCGGACCAGTTCCGCTTCCTTGTCCTGAAGGGCAAGTTTGCGATGGGCTTCAAGAACGACAGTGGTGATGTGGTCCAGTTTGCCGCCGTGGTGAATTCGGACAAACCGGTTGGCTCACTCTATGCCCCGGGTGACGCCGGTACCCTGGGGCTCGCTGATTTTGAAGCACGCTCGGAAGACGGCAGCCGGTTTATTGACGTGCAGTTCAGGCCGTCAAATCCGGCCACAGCAACCGAGGAGGTGACGCTGGATCCAGCGTCCATTACCGATGCGGATCCCGAGATAACCGTCACCCTGGCTGACGGAACGCCAGTTGCCGTGAGTGGCGTACCGGTGCAACTGGTAGACCTTGGCCAGAATTACTATCGCTACAAACTCACCGACGCCACCCCGCTGCCAGAGGGTGAGGTGACTGTGTCGTTTATCAGTGGTTCTTTCTCTGACAGTGCCGGCAACCTGAATGATGCAGCCGAAGAAACATTTGTACTGGTGTTGCCGCGTGCCTTCCTGGCGGCCCCGCTGAGGGATCGCTCCATCTCAACAGAGGTTGTCAATAACAGCAGCATTATCACGGTACGTTTCCAGGTGCCGCCGGGTGCTTCCCTGGATGAAGGTTCGGTGACGGATGCAGATCCCGAGTTCACGCTCAGCGGTCCGGGTGCTGCCGGCGTTTCGGTTGACGGTGCCGCTACGCTGGTTGACGGTGCTTATGAATACACGGTGACCGGTGACTTCTCACCCGGCAGTGTGACGGTAGAGTTCATTGCGGACAGTTTTGCAGACAACATGGGTTCCACCAACTCGGCGGATGCCACCCAGTCGTTTGTCGTCTACGACGTCATGGCGGATCTTGCCGCACCCATTGATTCCACGGGTGTGGATGTAGCAACCCTGAACGAGCGGGGCTACATCGAAGTTGACTTCAAGGTACTGGACGGTCGCTCGCTTGATCACAGCACAATCGATGGCGACGAGTTGAACCTGTCGGGTGCGGCGGCCGCGGGCGTTGCCCTGGGTACACCTGTGAGGGTAGAGGACAGCAGCGTTTACCAGTATGCGTTTACCGGCACCTTCACGACGGGTGACGTCCAGGTGGATTTCACGGCGGGCAGTTGGTCTGACACCGACGGCTCTGTTGCGCTGGCTGAAACAGAGACATTTACAGTGCTCGGGCCAACCGCCACGCTGGAGGCCGGCAAGCCGGTTATTGCGCTGACCCAGATTAATGGTGAGGCTTATATTGACGTCCGCTTTGCGCCGACCAAAGGCAACGCGCTGGATCACGATTCAATTATCGATACCGATCCCGAGTTTATCCTGGGTGGTGATGCTGCTGCGGGCGTGACAATACAAACAGTACCGGTGCAGATCTCCGACGAGGTCTACCGCTATGGGGTTGATGGGCCATTTGATATCGGCAAGGTTACGGTCACGTTCATCGCAGGCTCCTTCAAGGACTCGGGTGACTTCGAGAACCTGGTGGGAGTTGCAGAATTTGCCCTGGTTGCGCCTTCTGTTGCACTGGCTTCGCCGGCTGCCAACGAGACATTTGACCGACTGGCACTCTCAGATCAGGGTTACATTGACGTGGTGTTCAGCGATCCGCTGGGTGGCACGATTGATGAAGCATCCATCACTGATACCGAGGCGGAGATTACGGTGACGGGTGTGGGTGCTGAAGGCAGCGTTCCGGTCACCATCAACGGCGCTGCCGTCAAGATTGACGACAATACCTATCGCTACTTCTTCTCGGGTTCATTTGAAAACGGTGCGGTTCAGGTGAACGTGGTTGCCGGCACCTTCGAGAGTGCCGAGAGTGGTGCTAACGTGGCATCAGTCACCGGCTTCACCGTTGTCAGCGAAGCAGCCAGTTTTGAAATATCCATCGAAGGTGGCATCTACTACATGCTGCCAGTGGCTATTGAGGGCACAGAGCCAGCACCGGGTGAAGAAGGCACTACCGAGCTGTTTGGTCTGGAGGCGAAGGTTGTGCTGCGGGTTGACCAACGCGTGGACGACCTGGGCAACGTCACCGAGACCCGCTTTACCCTCGACTTCCGTGGTACCATGCGATTGATATACTTGGGCAATATCGCGTCAGCCTCCGGTCGGATGGTGCTGATCGTTTCCAGCGATATTACCGAGCCGCCACAGTTCTGGGGCGTCTTCAGCCTTGAAACCAATTTCGAAAAGCTGCTGCCGCTGGGTATTGAGGCGGACCTGTTTGCCACGCTCCAGATCAACACGACCAACACCGAGCATATCGAAACCATTACGCTGGAAGGTGTGGGCCCGGGCGGGTCTGACCTGACGGAGACCTACGTGCTGGCGCCGAACCTGTTCCGAATTGACGCGGCGGGCAAGCTGGTCATGGGACTGCCCAATGCAGCAGGCACAGGGGTTGAAACCGAGTTCATAGAAATCCGCGGGGCTTTCTCCTTTATCCTGTCGTCAGAAGGCCTGACGATCTTTGCAAATGCGAAGGTAAGCCTGGGTCCAGATGGATTCAAACTGGCCGAGATGGACGCGCTTGGCCTGATTGTGATCAATGATGATGGTTTTGCCATGCGTCTTGAACTGTCTGCGGGTGTTGATATTCCGCTGCTGTCATTCAACGCCTCGTTTGCGCTGCTGATCAACACAACCAGGCAGGACCAGGAGTTTGAGATCCCGGCCAAGTTCTTCGCTTACCTGTCACAGGATTTCATCGACGAGTTGCAGTTCGGCAAGGGACCGGTCAAGTTCAGCCAGAACGTGTCGCAGGCGGACAAGGACCTGTTGAATGGTGATGACTCACCCGGCGTAACGCCGACACCGGGCGCCATACCTGCAAGTATCCAGGCGGCTTTTGCCAGTAACGGTGTTGCACTGTCTGGCGCTGTGACCGTGCGCACGATATTTGCTGATGCGCGCTGGGAGATTACCGACGCTGCCGGCAATGAGTACATTCTCGAGCGCAACGACCAGCTGGCCAGCCAGGTTGATATCTACGAATCACGGGGCAAGAAATTTGTGGTCATTCCCCGTGGTCCGCCGCAGATGGATGGAACCATAGGATCTACTGGCGAATACATTGTCATTAATGTAGTCGGGTCACTGAACGTGGCCGACCTGCTGGTGTTTGAGGGCAGGTTCCGTTTTGAAATCAGTACAGACAAGTTTGAACTCTTTATCAGTGCAACGCTGAATCTCGATCCGCTCGGGTCTGCCGGCGTTGTTGGTCAATTGGTCGTCGATTCAGACGGCGTTTACGGTGGATTTGAAATCGCCTTCCAGGCCGGTTTTGGTGGCGGGCTGTTTGAAATCAGCGGGCGCTTCCAGCTGGAACTGAATACCACCGGACGTGATGTCACCATCCAGAGCCTGGATATTGATACCACCACGGGCGCGGTGCTGGGCCTGGTTGACAAGGTCCTGCCGGGCTCAGTCAAGGTACGTATCCTGGTTGCGGGTGAACTCGAAATTGCCTCGGTCTTCTCGATCAAGGGCAGGATCGAGATGGTCATTGCGGACGACGGCTTTGAACTCGGCTTTGACGCAACCCTGGACCTGGGCTTCTTTGGCACCATTGGCGTCAGTGGCGGTGCAATCATCCGCGGTGACGTGCTGGTCATCTACATTGACCTGGGTGTGAAAGACCTCGGGTTTGGTCCGTTTAACCTGTCAGGCGGCTTTACGCTCCAGATCAATACCAGTTCGCAGGCGCAGACCGTTAACGGCTTTACCGTCCAGGGTTCAACTTTCCTGGTTGAGATCTCTGCCTCACTGAAGATCTGGGTACTCACCGCCGAAGGTGGTATCACGCTTGGGGTTGAGAACGGCGACTTCATCATGGCGCTGAACAACCTCGAAATTAACTTCTTCAATTTTGTTGTCCTGCGGATTAATGGCTTCATCAAGGGTGATGGTTCTTTCCTGGTTGAGGCCTCAATCAGCATCCGGATTCCGATGGGTCCCTTTGTGCTGGCCGGTGGGCTTGAGATCCGCATCTCCAACGGTGGCACTGATGGCTTCACCCTGTACGGTCGGGCCTGGGGCAGTATCAGCATAGAAATCAACCTGCCATGGCCCCTGCCGGACATCAGGTTCACCCTGGCCAGCATTGAAGGTGAATTCGAATATCGCGCGGCATCCGTTCGGCTTGGTCTGACAGTGACGGTTATTGGTATCAAGTTCCGCGGCGAAATTGTCTGGTCATTTGCAACTCCCACATTGGCGCGCGCGTCCAGCGGTGTCCTTTACCTGAATATGGGTATAGACGCGCCACAGCGGGGCAAGTATTTCGAGGCTGACAGTTCGGAGTCTTATGTCATCAACCATGTGAGCGGTTTTGCCGGTAATGAAACGATTTCGGTATCCGCCATGGGTCAGACCCAGATTTACTCCGGCGTCAGCAGGATAGTCGTGCGAGATGCCGGTCAGGGTGATGACCTGATCCAGATCATGCCCGGCGTGTTGTCTGACGTGGAGATTCATGGCGGTGTGGGTGACGACACCATCATGGCACTGGGTTCAGGCAAGGCAAAACTCTACGGTGGCGATGGCAATGACAAGCTCTATGCCCTGGGCGGTGATGACTATATTGATGGTGGCAACGGTGATGACGAAATTGTTGGCGGCGACGGCAACAATACGCTGATAGGTGGCGGGGGCAACGACACCATCAGTGGTGGTAGCGGGGTTGATACCGTTGATGGCGGTGCGGGCAATGACACGATTGAAACCTACGATGGCAATGACCTGATCCTGGGTGGTGCCGGCAACGACACAATTGACTCGGGTCGGGGTAACGACACGATTGATGGTGGCGAAGGCAACGACACTATCGTCGCCGGCGATGGTGATGATGTGGTCCAGGGTGGTGATGGCGAAGATACCATCCGGGGTGACGAGGGTAATGACGTCCTCTTTGGTGACCTCGGCAGCATGCTGGGTACGCTGGCGCAGACCCTCTCACCGGCCATTGGCGCCCGGGACTACATTTACGGTAGTGCCGGAAATGACTTTATCTTTGGTGGTGCCGCCAATGACGAACTGTTTGGGGAGGCAGGGGATGACGTCATCCTGGGTGATTTCGGCAGGGTCACCATCGTTGCTTTTGTTGCGACTGACATCATTACCACCGATCCCAGTTCCGGTGGTGATGACAAACTTTATGGCAGCACGGGGCTCGATACACTCCTGGGGGGGGGTGGCAGCGACACCCTGGTTGGTGACGCGGGCAACGATCGCCTGGTGGGTGATTTTGCGCACATTTATGTTGACGGTGCCAACTACCGACTGGTCAGTATCGATACGGCAATTGGCGGTAGCGACACGCTGAATGGTAATGGTGACGATGACATCCTTGTAGGTGGCGCCGGCGCCGATACCCTGAACGGTGATGCAGGGCGCGACCTGCTGGTGGGTGACAATGCCAACGTCCTGTTCAAGACGGGCGGCCAGTTCCTGCGTGTTGAATCCATTGCCACTGCGGACGGTGCAGCTGACTCGCTCGACCTCACTGGTCATGCCGGTGCTGACTTCCTGATTGGTGGTGCGGGTAACGACACGCTCTATGGTGGTACTGGTGCAGACAACGACGTTATCCTCGGTGACCACGGCGTTATTGTTGCGGCTGACGGCAGTGCGCAGGCGTGGCATGTCTATTCAACAGCACCCAATGACGGCGGCATTGACAATATTCGGGGTGGGCCGGGTAACGACGTTATCCTGGGCGGCTCTGGTGGCAATGACACCAGCGGCGTTGGTGGTGACACCATTACCGGTGGAACGGGTAATGACTTTATTGCCGGTGACCATGCCTACGTGACCCGCGACGCGGGAGAAAAAGTCATCCGGTTTGAGGCGGTCAGTACAGCCAACGGTTATGCCGGCTACCTCACCAGTGGTGGTGACGACCTGATTGACGAAACCGAGAACCAGGGAAGTGATGTCATTCTGGGTGGCTACGGTTTCGACACACTCTTTGGTGGCCTGCTGGATGCGGCCAACGACATCATCTTTGGTGACCACGGTGAAGCGGTTGCTGTGGCCGGGGCGTTTGTACTCGCCGGGGTCAAGTCCACCCACCCGGGAACAGGTCGTCGCGATACCATCAATGGTGGTCCGGGTAATGACGTCCTGCTTGGTGGTGGTGATACAGACGTTATCCTGGGCCACAGTGGTAACGACACGATTTTTGGTGAAGACGGTGACGACTTCATCTTTGGTGACCTGGGTACGGTTTCAGCGGGTGACACGCTGATTGCAACCTCATCACTGGGTGATTCCGGCGATGACACGATCTTGGGTGGTGCGGGTGATGACCTGATTTTTGGCGGCCCGGGTAATGACACGGCAAGCGGCGAAACGGGTGACGATGTACTGATCGGCGACGCGGGCTCTGTTACCCGTGATGGCACAGGTCAACTGCTGACCATCCAGAGCAGTAACTACAGCACCTCTGGGGTTGATCGCCTGGAAGGTAATGCGGGTGCGGACAAGCTGATTGGTGGTTCTGGCAGTGATGCCACCTTGATTGGTGGAACCGGTAATGACCTGATCCTGGGTGACAACGGCGAAATCATCTTTGGTAGTGCGCTGCTGGTCAGCCTGACCAATGATACGTTTGGCGGCAATGACCTCGACATCCAGGGTAACGATGGCCACGACATCGTGATTGGTGGTGTGGGCAACGACACCATCAGCGGTGGCGCTGGTCAGGATATTCTGCTGGGTGACAGCGGCTCGGTCCAGAGTGACAGCAGCCTTGTCGCCAACAACATTATTTCGATATTGCCTGGTGAGTTTGGTGCGGATGTTATTCGCGGCGGCACGGACAACGACATCATTATTGGCGGCACAGGGGATGACAAGCTGTCTGGCGATGCCGGCGCTGACGTGATCATTGGTGACAATGGTCAGGTCCTGAGGGCGCTGGGCGCCATCCCGGTAGAAGAAGTCCTGCGCATCGAATCGATTATTCCCGCCTCAGGTGGCAACGATGTCATCGATGCCAACGATGCGGCGGTTAACGGCGCCGAGAGCACCGGCGCGGATATCATTATTGGTGGTACCGGCAATGACACGATTGCAGGTGGCTGGGACACTTCAACTGACATTCTGCTGGGTGACAATGGCGCGGTGGTACGCAACGACGGCAGTACTAACGCCAATGATATCTACAGCACAGATCCCGACTTTGGTGGCAACGATACGATCAACGGCGGTGGCGGCGCGGATCTGATTATTGGTGGTAGCCAGAACGCTTACACGGTCGGTGAGCCTGGCGACACGCTGTTTGGTGGCACCGGCGCCGACCACATCTTCGGTGACAACGCCTGGTTTGTCCGTGATGCTGCTGATCTGTTGCTCGCGGTGCACACCACCCATGCCGCCTTTGGTGACAACGACACGATTGATGTGGGTCGCGACAATGCCGGCGCTGATACCATTGTTGGCGGTATCGGTGACGACACCCTCTCTGGCGGCTTTGATGATGCGGCCAATGACACGCTGATTGGTGATTCGGCCATTATCATTCGCAATGCCGTTAACAACACGGTGACAACCAGCCGCGCCAGCGATGCGCTGACCGCTGTCAGTACAGATGATCTGACCCATGGTGGTCGCGACACAATCACCGGTGGTGGCGGTGACGATCTGATTATTGGTGGTAGCGGTGGTACCGATGCGGGCGCAACCGGCGACACCCTGACGGGTAACGACGGCGCCGACATGCTGATTGGCGATAACGCGATTGTGGACCGCAGCGCGGCAGACGTTGTTGAGCGGATTACTTCCACGCACGCAGCAAACGGCGGACTCGATACGATCGCGGGCTCCGTCGGCGACGACATGCTGATTGGCGGCCAGGGTAATGACATCCTGGGTGGTGACGCCGGCAACGACACTATCTTTGGTGACAGTGCCGTGATTGTTCGGACCGATCCCAACAATCCTGACGACAACGATGCCTTCTCGATTGACGCCGGCGTGGGCGGTGACGACACAATCACCGGCGGTACGGGCAACGATCTGCTGGTGGGTGGCGCAGCCAATGATGTCATTCACGGCAACACTGGCGTTGACATCATCCTGGGTGACAGTGGTTTGATCCTGCGCGGTGCCGGCGATGTGGTCGAGCGCATCAGTTCCAGCGATCCTTCTATCGGCGGCGATGACCTGCTGTTTGGCGATGAGCAGGGCGACATGATTATTGGTGGTGTTGCCAATGACACCATCAGTGGCGGCAACGATGTCGCGGCTGACGTTATCCTGGGTGACAACGGCGTCATTGTTCGTACAGATCCGAATAGCGCCGACGACAATGACATCTATACCACTGATCCAACCCATGGTGGCGAAGACGTCATTACGGGCGGCCCGGGCAATGACCTTATCGCGGGTGGCTCCGGCAATACCGACCTGAATACACTGGGCGGCGACATCATCAAGGGCAATGAGGGTGATGACATCATTGCCGGTGACGGTGCCACCTTTATCCGCGACAGCCTTGATGTCATTGAGAGCTTCGCGACCCGGGATCCGGAGTTTGGCGGCGACGACCAGATTGACTATCTCTCAGGATCAGAAGGTGCCGACCGAATTGCGGGTGGTACCGGTGATGATCGAATTGATGGCGGTCCGCTGGAAGAAAACGACGTTATCTTTGGCGACAACGGCCGTATTGGCCTGACGCTGGTCGATAACGATATTCTCTCGACCGACCCTGACTTTGGTGGTGCTGACTGGCTCACGGGTGGTCCGGGTGTAGACATTATCATTGGTGGTTCCGGTGGCAGCGACCTCAGGGATCCCGGTGCGCCCAGCGATCCCCTTGATCCCGGCTTCGTCAGCTTCCCCGGTGATGTCATTACAGGCAACGAGGGTGAAGACTTCCTGTTTGGTGATGGTGCCCTCGTCCAACTGAACACCGACAACATTGTTTTTAATATGGAAACAGTGTTCAGTGACAAGGGTGGCGATGACCAGATTGATTACGAGACCGGGTTCACCGACCGTTCTGATGCTGGCCTGTATCCGCCACTGCTGACCTACTCGTTTGCCGAGAGCGCGTCGCTGGGTGCGGACATCATTATGGGTGGTTATGGTAACGACACCCTGTACGGCGGTGACCGTGATACTGGCGCGGACATTATCCTGGGTGACAATGGTTATTCCGATCGTAACGGCGAGGGCAATTTTGTCCGTGCAACCACGGTTTCGTCACCGCGTACCGGCCCTGACGCGGGTGCTGGTGACCGCATAGACGGTGGAAAGGGTGCTGACCTGCTGTATGGTGGCCCTGGCAATGACGTCCTGATTGGTAGCGCTGGTGATGATTACCTGGTGGGCGACCTTGGTAATGACCTGATCTGGGGTGGTTTCGAGAATATTGCCCAACTCGCCTTCTTCAGCGCCGGGTTTGAAGATCCGCTGTACTGGGACACATCCGAAGTTGAGCATCCGAGTGGTTATATCCCGCCGCAGATTACGCCCGTGGCTGTCAATGGTCAGACAATTGAAGGCGAGCCTGGCGACGGTAATGACGAAATTGCAGGTGGCGGTGATGACGACTGGCTGTTTGGTGGTGACGGTATCGATACCATCAACGGTAACGAGGGTAACGACTATGTTGATGGTGGTGCGGGCAACGATAACCTGACCGGTGGCGCGAACGACGACGTGGTTCGCGGCGGCACCGGTGATGACGTATTGCGCGCTGACTTCAACCTGGATCCGGAAGCAACGATCACTGGCACGGGCGGCGTCGACCAGCTTTATGGGGACGCGGGTCGAGACCTGCTGTTTGGTGATGGCGGCGCAGCACCCACGGCTGGCCAGCGCCTGTGGGGTGGTGACGGTATCGACTTCCTGTATGCCTACACGCACACGGCGGGCAGCGCCAGCACGCTGGAGAAAAAGGCAGAAGCCCAGTTGGCCGGCAGTGAGATGCACGGTGGTGCAGGTAATGACTTCCTGTATGGCGGCCTGCGCAAGGACAAGCTGTTTGGTGATGCCGGCGCAGACTTCCTGGCCGGTGACTGGCTGTATACCAACAAATATGCCGAGAACCCGGACGCCTCAACCCTGGGTGGTGATGACGAACTTTACGGCGGCAGCGGCGAAGATTTGCTGCTCGGTGGTGGCGGCAACGATATCCTGTTTGGTGGTGCTAATTCCGACTGGATTGAAGGCCAGGATGGTCTCGACAGGCTGTATGGCGGTTCGGGCATCGACATCATCCTCATGGATACCCGGCTGAACTACACCCTGTTTGGTGATGCGTTTGACGGACATTACGGCAACCAGCGTGAAGGTGACGTTTTTGATGATAACGCCACCGATATCCTGCTGGTTGAGGGCACCGACTTCAACGACAACATGGTGCTCAGCGAAGAAGTGGCGCTGATTGGTGGGGCTAGTGATCCGGATCCGAACAGCACGCTGGGTGTTATTCCAGGGACCGGTCTTGCGCAGGGCCTGGCCACCTTCACCCTGCGACTGGACGACAAGACAGATAACTTCTCGGTTAACCTGGGTATTGGCATTGATTCGGTTGTCCAGAGCCTGAATTCCGCCATCAGCCAGAGCAACACGCTGGCGGGTGAACTGCAGGTGGTCAAGCGTGGAGAACGTATTGCCTTCCTGACAACCGGCTACGGTCGCACGGCTAACTTGCAGATTTCGAACCTGAATGCCTACGCTGCAACTACACTGGGCCTGACTGAAAACGAACTGGGCAAAGAACAACTGGTTGCGACCATGACCACGGGCTTTGGCACCAACGTGTTCCTGAACACCTGGCGCAGTGCTGCTGGTGACCCGATGATTGAACAGTTCCGGGTCTCGGGTCTGGGTGGTAATGACACACTGGGTTTTGCCGGCGGTGCCAGTGCCATTGACATCTCGGGACTCACCGCGCGCAGCAACGACTGGATTGGTGTGCTGGACGGCGGCCCGGGTAATGACACCCTGTCGGGTACCAACGGACGTGACCGGCTTGATGGTGGCCAGGGTAGCGATACGCTGTACGGTTTCGGTGGTGATGACCGACTCTGGGGCGACGGTGGTCCTGGCCAGGGCCAGGTTGGCGACGATGACTGGCTGTTTGGTGGCCAGGGTAATGACGACATTATCGGCGGCCAGGGCACCAACCGGCTGTTTGCCTGGTCACTGGACCCGAATGTTGGTGGCATCAACGATCCGTCATACCTGGTACTCCACCTGGAAGACCAGCAGTTTGCCGAGGTCTCTGCGAGCCAGCGCACGGCCACAATCACCGCAACCGGTGAGGCGCCACTGAATGGCCAACTGACAGCTGATGCGCATTTCTCCCTTGCTATCGGCGGCCAGGTGCCGGTGGATGTTGTTGTCACTGCCGCCAGCACCCTGGACAACGAGGATCTGGATGACCTGATTGACTCCATCAACCTCGCGTTTGCCAATGCCGGCATTGATGACCTGGTGGTGGCCGAACGCAACAGGCTGGCCTCGGGTGATCCGGGCAACACCATCACGGTGTCGACGCTGGGCACAACCTTGACCATCGTAAACATTGCCGCGGGTAACAGCGCCAATACAGAATTGCGCCTCACCGATCAGGTCTCGTCGGCGGCCGGCGTTATTACTGCAACGCTGGATGCGCCGGCGGACGGCAAACTGAGCTCTGATGCCAGCCTGACATTGCGCAGCAACGACGTTGAAGCAACCGTCACGATCACCAGTGCAGCTACTGACAACAACACCACGCGGGCTGACCTGATTGACGATATCAACGCGTCGCTGGCCTCTGCCGGACTTGGCCAGCAGGTGATTGCAGTGTTGGTTGATGGCACAAAGATCAGCCTGCAGAGCCGCCTGACGTCAATCAAGGTCATCAGCCAGTTCGGCGTGTTTGTTGATGGCGAGACCAGTGCGCTCTACAACAATGATGGTGATGGCCGCTATCAGCTTGAAGACACCGGCCTGAACCGCATGTTGGGTTCACCCAACAATGACGAGCTGTACGGTGGCGTAGGGCTTGACTTCATGTACGGCAACGGCGGCACCGATACGCTGTTCCGGGCTGACGGCACGACCTTCGATTCACTGGATGGTGGCCTCGCCGGTGATGAGTGGAAAGAATACGCCAAGGGTTCTGACAAGGTCTGGTATTACCGCGCCACCAATGCGGCAGACATTATTTCGGTTGATTTTGTGACCGAACCCGGTCTGCTGGCCGACACGCACCTCATCACGCGCCTGACCAACAACAACGGCAATTTCACCTTTGCCGCCCAGGTCAAGCTGAACTTCAATGCGACGGATGAAAATGGCGACTTCATCTGGAACCCGAATGACAGCCAGTTGCAGCTGGACAGCTTCCGTAACCAGGCGCAGTCCGGCGACGAAGAGAACACGGCAACCACGGAGTACCGAGAGCAGCAGATGGTGGGTGACCTGCTGCCGGCAGAAGGTGACTTCATCGCGATTATTGTTGATGCCCTGGGCGGCAACGACATCATTACCGTGGGTCCAACTGTTCAGAAGACAGTGTGGGTGGACGCCGGGCCCGGTAACGATACTGTCGAGTTCATCTCGGGTAACGCCATCCTGCCTGATCAGACAGAAGAGGGTACACGTAACGATATTCCTGGTGTTGCTTACACCCTGGGTACCCCCATCCTTGTTGGTAGCAGTAATGTCAGCGATTTCACCGCGGGCCTGCTGGCCGGCAACACAGGCAGTTTCCGTCTGCTGCTGAACGGCGACGTTGACGATACCCATGTTGTCACCCTGCCGGCTGATGGCATCAATGGAACACTCGATAATGTCGATCTTGCCGGGCTCGTTGCTGATGTGAACGCGGCACTGGTTGTGGCCGGCTTGAATGAGCGACTGGAAGCGGTGGCCATCGAGTCACGCCTGGCGTTCAAGCCGGCTGCTGAAAGCGATATCACCATCATTGAAATTCAAACGGATAGCGCGGTTGCACTGTTGACTGCACTCGGCTTTGGCAGCGGGGATTCAATTGGTCGCGCGGTACTGAAGGGCACGGTTGATGCGCCGGTTAACGGCCAGATCACCGACACCGCTGCCTTTAATGTAAGCGTCAACGGCTTCCTGCCGGTTGAAGTAACACTGCTTGCGGCCGCGACAGCCGACAATACATCAGCAGCAGACCTGGTGGATGACCTGAACGCCGCGCTCGTCACCGCCGGCATGGGTGCTGTACTGCAGGCCCAGTTGATCGATGATCGACTGGTACTCGCCACAAGAATTGGTGGTGCCAGGGCGTCAATTGAACTGAAGACAACCTCCGGTCCGACAATTAACGAACTGGGCTTCCAGAATAACGCGCTGGCCGTTGCGTCACTGCTGCTGGGTGAGAACCGCACCTTTACGGGCCTGACGATCGACAATGCCGCTGACGTCGACTACTACACCTTCCAGCTCACGGAAAACGCCAACCCGGGAGACAAGATTGTCCTGTCCAGCGCATCCGAGCTTGACGGGCTTGGCCTCGCAATCTTCAACCTTGATGGTATCACTGCGGCCGGCGGCAGCCTGGTGCCAATACTGATCAACCCCGATGGCCCTGATCTCGAATCGCGGACGCTGACAAACCCGGACGGCACCCAGCTCGTTGTTGACAATAACGATGACCAGACATCCGCCTTTGTACTGTCGAACATTGATGACCTCAGCAGAATTTCGAGCCTTTCGCTGCATAACAGCGCAGACATTGACTGGTTTGAGTTCACCCTGGCCGAGAACGGTACCAGCGACGACAAGATCAGCCTGCTGCAACTGACGGCAGATGAATTCCTGACGATGCAGGTGTTTACCGCTGATGGCCAGCAGGTATTTGTTGGCGGCACCACCCTGCTGCAGGAAGTGGATACTGCCGAAGGCCGGGTTGCGACGGTATCGCTGAATGGCCTGCTTGCCGGCGATTACAAGCTCCGTGTCATCTCCCGCCCAAGTGATAACAGCGGGCTGATCACCCTGGAATCGGGCAAGGTCTACGAATACGTCCTGGCCGGTGGCAGTGATACCACCAAAGCCTCGGTTGTCATTAATCTGCCCGGCGTCAATAACACGGTACGGGTCGAGGCGAATACGGTTGGCAGCGCGTCCAACGGACTTGTTGTTGAACTGATTGATGATCCGTCAATTGCTGGTGGCCCGCTACCGGCACCGGTCTTTGCGGCCGGCAAGCTGACCATCAAGGTAGAAAGTGGTGTCAGTACAGCGCTGGAAGTGATCACGGCAGTGATTGGTGCGGCCAATGGTTTCTTTGCTGATGGTGCATCTGCAAGACAGGCGACCTATGAGCTGCTGCCCTCCATTGGTGAGCCGGGTTACACCATCCTGGATTTGTCGGGCAAGTCCAACGGCGAAATTCTGCTGACGGGTTTGGTTGCCAACACACCTTACCTGTTGAAGGTCACCACACCTAATGAAGTGCCTACAATCTATAGCCTCGACTTCAAGGTGAATGGCAGCCAGACACCGCTGGTGACTGATCTGGCGCGTCAGACCAATGAAGTTCGCAAGGATGTCATCCTGGGTGGTACCGGTAACGACGTCCTCAAGGGTGGTAGCGGAGAAGACTGGATCTTTGGTGGCCCGGGTAACGATGTGCTGTCCGGTGGCCTTGATCGCCAGGCATCAGACCTGCTGTTTGGCGGCCCGGGTGATGACACCTTCCAGTTGATTCCCGACCTGCTGCCGCTGATCAAGAACTCTGACCAGACCTACATCCCGACCTTTGTTGACAGGATGTTTGGTGGCGACGGTGATGACAGGGTGCTGTTTGTTGGTGGCGACATTGATTCGGCGGGTCGTCCGGTGCAGGACTACGCATCGCTGCGCTATAACCGGATTCTGCATCGCTACGAGTTCACCGCGCTGATCTGGGATGAAGCCAACCAGAAATTTGTAACAGAACTGGTTCCTGGCAGCGTGCTTGTCGCAACCGATGCACCACAACCACTGTCTGACCTGCGCGATGGCTCAACACCCCTGCTTGCCAACACCGGCGTGGGTATTGTCAGTGCCGGTGGTACTTTTGAGTTAACCGGTGGCAGTCAGAACAACGGTATCAGCGCCTCGGGCCGCATTGATCCAACCGGTGCCAACAACGCAATTATTGTGACCGGTCGCCTGGTGGGTGAAAGCCAGAACGGCATTACCGTCAACCTGCTGGACGACGCCGCTGTGACAGCCGGTGCAGAAACAGCAGCCTACGTTGATGCAAATCGCACGCTGACAATCCGGTTTGATGCGGGCAACAGTACCGCAAACCAGATTGTTGCGGCGGTAAACGCGGCTGTTGGTGATCTGTTCGAAGCCAGTCTGCAAGCACCGGTACAGCCCGGTGGGCTTGGCATTGATGCGACCTTTACGCTCTTTGTGGGGGATCCGCTTGATCCCGCAAACGGCTACGACATCACGGTTACCGCGGCTTCGACGGTTGACAACCGCTCCTACCAGGATCTGGCGCTTGACATCAAGGAGGCGCTGAAAGTGGCTGTCGACAGCACCACGGCGACAGTGGATCTGACAGACCGCGTTGTGGTGGGTTTCGAGAACGGTCGACTGGTGCTGCAGACCACGTTCCTGGCCAGGGACGACAAGCTGACGATCCAGACGCTGGTGGGTGACGCCGACCAGTTCGGGTTCCGCGATGGCCAGGCCAGTGACGGTACCCAGCAGAAGAGTGTCTACACCCAGACTTTCCTGTTCTACCAGACAGTAGAGGTTGAACGGACGGTCATTGACCTGAAGGCCGGTAACGACGTGTTCCGCGGTGATCCCGAGTTCAAGTTCCTGAACCAGGATTCCGAGTGGGGCATCAAGGAGGGGGATGTTGAGCAGCGTGGCCTGATCTCAGCGCTTGAAATTTATGGCGGTGACGGCAGTGACATGCTGTACGGCGGTGCCTACAACGACAGGATCGATGGCCAGGGTGGTGCTGACTTTATTGCTGGTGGTGGCGGTGACGATCTGCTGATTGGGGGCGCGGGCGCAGACCTGATCGCAGGTGACACGACGCCGGCACCAGACGGTTTCGAGTTTGTTGAGCGTAATGGCGCCAGCAGCGTGAACAACGACGTCAACTTTGCGGCATTCCTGCCGGACTTCGAAGCCAGTGAGGACATTGAGGAAACCATTGAAGGCCTGACCTTCCATGAAGGGGATATTGGCGACTACTACATTATTCGTAACCCCAATCCCAATTCGGCTTATGGTGATGTAACGGGTGCGCTGCTGACGCGTGACATGTTCTCCATTGTCTTTGACGACAGGGTTGAGGACAGCGAGTTCAACCGCGCCCAGTATGCCGGTACCAACTACTTCCTGTTTGCCGCACGCGATACGGATGCTGGCCAGGCCATTTCAATTCTCCCGGTAGAGCAGTTCAGCGGAGTACCGGATTATTACATCCTGCATGTCCAGAACATCCGTGGCTGGCAGGTGAAAGCGCTGGATCTGGGTAGTGCCACCGGTCGCATTACCAGTGGGCCAGCGAACTTTGACCTGATTGTGGATGGGGTGACAACGGCCATCTCGGTTGGCGACGATATCAACAACAAGAGCCTGGATGACCTGCTGCTTGATCTGTCGCCCCAGCTTCCGGTCGGCGTGTTTGCCTACAATGACCTGGGTCGAATTGTCCTGTCACTGTCTCGCGCCGGTACCATCGAGGTCAGTGCACCCAACGCTGCGGCCAGGCTGGCCTTTGGTTTTGCTGATGGCCAGACCAATGCCGGGCAGGCGCCATTCATGGGCTCCTACAAGATTGCGCTGAACAAGACGCCGGTATCACCTGATGTATCACCGGTGGCTGTTGGGGACATCCTGCATGTCTCATCAGACAATGCCGACCTGCAGATTGAATCCCTGGATGTGGCTTACCGGCCGACGGCTATTCCGCTGGGTGACATCAACGGTGACGGCTTCGATGACTTTATTGCCGGCGTCAGTGACAACCTGACGGCGGGGGGCACCACCTTCGCGCGCATCTACTTTGGCGGCCACATCGATGAAGATGTGAACGGTAACGGCATTCGTGATGCGGGTGAAGATGCCAACGGTAACAATAACGAACAGCTTGATACCGAGGACTACACCTACCTCAACTTCGCGAGCAAGACCATTGCGCTGCCCGCGCCGCTGCTCAGCGCGGGCGTCAACGGCAGCCGTGCCTATATCGGCACAGCCGCCGACTATAACGGTGACGGCATTGATGACCTCACGGTTATCCTGACGAGCGACACGGCTGGCCCAACCACCTTTGGCCAGGGTGTTTATGTGGTCATGGGTGAATCCCTGAATGCCGTGGGCAGCACAGCCGCCGACTGGCCGGCCCTGATCAACCTGGTGTCCGATGCGGACCGTGTCATCAACAACTCCGAGGGCGGCACCCTCTCCATTGACGGTGCCGGAGACCTGGACGGTGACGGTTATGACGACCTGGCTGTGGGCCGGAATGGTTCCGGTACTGACACGATTTACCTGTTCTACGGCGCCGCGAACTTTGATGCACCGCTTACCTTTACCGATGAAATTCCCACAGTGGACTTCACTTCCGGGGCGTCCTCCTTTGTAGCTTCACCTCTGATTGCGAACACGGGATGGGAGTTGACGAACAACCGGGGTAGCGAAGCAGGTCATAGCGCCACGCAATCGTTTTGGTACCGCAATATCAGCACAGGCGACTTCAATACGGGCGCACGCACCTTCGGTACCCTGACGGCCCCGACCTCGGATATCAGGGGCGCGGTAACGGCGAGAATTTCGTTTAACTACTTCCTCTCGGTGGAAAGCTCCCCGTCTTTTGACCTGGCGCAGTTGCAGGTACAGTCCGGTACGTCCCAGTGGATCACCGTGGCGGGTAAGGGATCTGGCCTTGTTAACAACGGCGGCTGGCAAACGGCATCGGTAGAAGTTGACCTGGCGGCCTTTGGTGATCTTTCAACCTTCCAGTTCCGTTTCAACTTCGATAGCCGGGACTCCATTGCCAACAACTTCGAAGGCTTCTACGTCGACGACGTCAGGCTGGAGATCAAGTCCAGCGACCTGAACGGCGCTGATGCCAAGTTTGCCTTTGAAGGTTTTGGTGACTTTGGCGGTCTTGGCAACTACAACGGTGACACCAATGGCACCAACAGCATTGACGACCTGGCGATACTGTTGCCGGGTGGCAATGTTTATGTGTTCGACGGTTCAGCAACACGTTTCAACACCACCTATACCTCAGCCAACGCCAGTGAAACGCTCACATTCACCTCTGGCCTGACCGGCTTCCGATTGCTGGGCGCAGACCTGGATGGCAACGGCAAGTCCGACCTGGTGCTGAGTTCCCCGGCCAAAACTTATCTGGTGAAAGGTGAGGGCATTCTGACCGGCAGTTTCGGGGCCAGTGTCGCCACCGCCACCGCGGTCCATTGGGATGTGCCGGTCAGGATTGACGGCACCGCTGACTTCAATAATGACGGCATCGAAGACCTGGTAGGCACCGGCCTGCTGGTAACGCCGAAGCTGACTGAAGATGGCAGCCAGGTTGTGCACAGCGTGGGTGTGTTGCACCTTGGCGGCCCTGACATCTTCTCGGTCGACAAACCGGCAGACGCGGTCTTTGAACCGGCCCAGTCAACCTATTTTGATCCGCTCAACGCACCGCTGCCGACACGCCTGTTTGTGAGCGTGGGTGACGTGAACCAGGACGGCTATGACGATATCGCCATGGCTGAACTGCTGGGCAACAAGATGCGCGTCTTCTATGGTGCAGGCTTCAACACCTTTATTGATACCCCGGAAACCACAACCAGCCTGCCGGCCGAGCTTCACGTGTTTGCGCTGGGTACACCCGCCATTACGCCGGTGACCACCGAGAAGAATACCGGGCTGGATATTTCCGACTCACCCGATACGGACCCCAACCCCGCGGTGAGCGAAGCGGTTGCCATCGAGGGCACCACGACCTCCGAGGGACTGTCTGCCGGTTTGAATGTGGGTGACTTCAACGGCGACGAGCGGGATGACTTCCTCTTCTTTGGTGACGGCAACAGTTACCTGCTGCTCGGCCCGGTTAACCTGCTTGGCCTGGTTGATATCGAAGGTGCTGCAGACTACATCTTCACGGGCGCAGAGTTTGGTACGCCGGCTGACCGCATGGGTGACATCGACGCTGATGGTCGCAGTGACCTGGTGTTTGTCCGGGTTGATGGCGGTACCGGCGAAACCTGGATTACGGTTGTCGCGGGTGGTCCTGACCATCAATTGCCGCGCAACGTGACCCTGGCATCACTCGATAGCGCCTATACCAAGCAGATCAGGCTGCTGCCATCACAGTTGAACGCTTCTGCCGGCGTCTCGGTGAATGTGCTGAACTGGTTTGGCGATAAGAATGGCGGCAACGGTCTGTCTTACCACGACATCGCCGTGGTGGCTGATATCGGCAACAGCGACCAGGTATTCGGCTTTATCTTCTCGGGTGATGACATGGCGCCGTTCCAGCCAGGTGTGGTGGCGCTGGCGGCAGATGCTGCGCTGGAACTGAAGCCGTTTACCGAACTCGCACCGGCGGACGATACGCCGCAGGCGGTACCGGGTGACTATACGTTTACCTCAAATGACCCAACCAGGGTGTTCCCGAATTCTTTCAGCTTCAGCAGTGGTAGCGCGGGCTTCAGCAGTGCCACAGCAACTGTATTCAACCACACGTTCGCGACGCCGTCGCTGGGTTATGCCATCACCGATTATGGTTATACAACGGCCATTATCCCTGTCAGCGTCGGGGCAGGCGAGACGGTTCGCGATGTCAGGGCGCTGATTGACCTGAACCACACCTATGTTGGTGACTTGACCGGTATCCTGTTCCAGCCGAATTTCCTGCGCACCAGCTACCTGTTCAATCGCAATGGTGGTGGTGGCGACAACATGTTTGTGACGTACAGCGACGCTGCGGTAGCGTCGATTTACTCTTTTGGCGGTGGCACCGGCACCTTCCGTCCCACAACGCCAATGTCCACATTTGATGGTCAGAATCCCAACGGTAACTGGTACTTCCAGGTGTATGACGGTGCCGGTGCTGATACCGGTACGCTGAACAAGGTCACCCTCTTTGTCCAGACCGAGAAGGTAACTTCACCACAGATCACCAACATTCCGATAACCAGTATCAGGGGTGTCACAGATGACATCACAAGGCTGTCTGCCAGCCTGAGTGTGAGTCACCCGGAAATGAGCAAGATCAAACTCGAGCTGGTTGCACCCAACGGTGTGAACAAGGTCACGCTTTTTGATGGTGCCGTGACGCCCACCAGCCAGACGTCAATCAATGTCAGCAAAACTGCCGAAACGGAATTTGACGGCCTGACCGGCGCGGGCGTCAACGCCAACTGGACCCTGCGCGTTACCAACAACAGCACCCAGACCGGCACCATTAACGGGCTCGGCATTAACATCAAGTCGGATACGCCGGTGACGTCAACAATTGACATCAACCAGTTTGTGGGTGAGATCTCCGATGTCAATGTCACCGTGGATATCAGCGGTCAGGACGTAAGAGACCTGGCCGTCACCCTGATTGGTCCGGCCGGTCAGCGGGTACTGCTGGCAGATAACCTGAGTAGTGGCACGGGCATCAGGACAACGTTCGACAGTGATGCAGGCGCCACCATGACCACAGGGTCGGGTAGTGTGACCGGTCCATTCCAGTCACTGCAAACCCTGGACGTGTTTGACGGGACCATCCTGGAGCCCGGGACCTGGACACTGGAAGTGGTTGATGACAAGGGTGTGTACAGCGGTGCGATCAATGACTGGTCGCTGCAGTTCAAGACGCCAACCAGTTCTTATGTCACGGTGGCAAGCGGAACCAGCCCTGGCAACATCACGGACCTGAATGTGTTGCTTGATGTCACTTTCCCGGATGTTGGCAACCTGCAACTTGACCTGGCCAAGCCGGGCGCGGCCCTGCAGACATTGTTCCAGAACGTGGGTGGCACAACCGACTTCTTCACCGACACGGTGCTCGACGATGAAGCCTCAACCTTCCTGAACAGCGGCAGCACGCCGTTCACGGGCGACTTCAAACTGCCTGCAGCAAACGGTCTGCTGTCCAGCAAGTATGAAGGTGGTCTGGCTGATGGCGTATGGACGCTCACGGTGGCGGATACGGTAGGCGGCGCCAACGGTAACCTGAAGGACTGGGCACTTGAATTCTCCTACACACCCAACGATGTTGCGGTTGCGGTTGCCGAGGATGTCAACGGTGACGGCCTTGATGACCTGGTGATCTCAGCCACCGGCTTTACCGGTAACGCGGATACCGGCAGGGTGATCGTGCTGACGGCCGCCGGTGCCAGTGATCGCAGCAGTGGTGTGGTCCGCGGTAGTGACGCGGCCGCCATTTACAGTGGTACAGCACTGGGTGCCCGCCTCTTTGCCCTGGGTGACCTCAACCGTGATGGCTATGATGACTTTGCTGTTTCCCGTTCTCGTGAAGACACCGGTGGTGCTGACGGTGGACTGATTGTCCTGCAGGGCTCAGCAGACTGGACCAGGCCTGATGCCGCCGTCCTTCCCGAGGCTATCGCTGGCGCAGCCCAGACCATAATCCGCCAGCAGACTCAGGGTTCAATTGGCGCGACCTACCTGTTTGGTGACCTGTCGGCCACGGCCGGTGATTTTAATGGTGATGGACGTCTGGACCTGGTGGTTGGACAGTCGAGCGTGGTCCAGAGCACCAGTCTTACGGTCACGCCAGCCTCAACCATCAGCAATCTGGAGCGGGGTGCACTCTACTTCTTCTATGACATCAACGAGAAGGGTGGTGCCCTGCTGCTTGAAGCAGCGGACCTGGTGATCACCGGTGAGAGCGAATTTGACCAGTTGGGTCGCCTGCCAACGACACCGAATCTCGACCTGGACGGTGACCGTATTGCCGATCTGGTAGCGGGCGCGACCGCAGCTGACGGATTTGTCACCGGCAGCCTGAAATCGGACGTTGGCCGTGTCTATGTCATGTACGGCAACAGCCAGGCCGGTGTGTTGCCAGCGCTTTACGACATCATCACCAACCGCACCATTACCGGTAGCGGGGATTTCCTGGTGGATACCGGCACAGGCCAGGCTGACGTGTTTGCTGATCCGGACTTCAATGGCGACGGTATCCTCGACACCAACCGGTACTTCCTGGGCTACGGTGAGACTGAACGCTGGTACCGGTTTACCACTCTTGGTGATGGCCAGGCTGGCGACTTCATCCGTCTGACCGACGCTTACGCCCCTGCCACAGTCCAGGATCCGCTGGCTGCCCAGGATGGCGTGTTGGTTGGCGCTGGTCTTGATCCCGTGCTCGGTGGCGATACGCTGACGATCAGCGATACCAGCCGTGCGGTACTGGAATTTGACATGGCCGTGTTCCTGCCATACCTCGACGATCCGGCTGGTCTGGCAAACGTGGTGCTGTCCCTGCAGGGTCCGCAGAACGCCACCAACTCGCTGCCGCAGAACGTATCGTCCTTTACGGCGGTGGGTACCCAGCAGTTGTTCTTCCGGGTATTTGAGCCAGATAACAGCACCTGGCAGCTGTGGGTCACAAACGGCACGTCCCTCGGCACCCAGATGGTGGCGAGCAACTTTGCGACACCGCTCACCCAGTTGACCGGTGTCGGCAGTGACCTTTACTTCACCATTGGCAACCAGCTTTGGACCAGTGATGGCACCGCCGTGGGCACAAGCCAGATACACACGTTTGTCAATGCCGAACCGAGCGAATTGATTGCAGCAAGCGACCGACTGTTTGTTGTGGAAGGTGACAGCGCCCTGTACCGGGTTGACCCGGGAGCATCACCCGTGGTGCTGCAGGTGAACGATGCGAACGGTGATCCACTGCTGGCTCCGCAGAACCTGATCAGCGTTGTCGACAGCCTGTACTTCACGGTGGCCGAAGGTCTGGCTGATCGTCTCTACATCATCAAAGCGGGTAGCGATACCGCGGATTCAATTAACGGTGGTGGTTCCATTGTCAATCCCGTAGACCTGCAGGTCTTCAATGGCGCCCTCTACTTTATTGCCGAGGCATCCGATACCAATACCTATGTCTATCGCACCGATGGGTTTGGTACGGTTCGCATCAACGATACGATTGAGACGTCGAACGCGGCTAACCTCGTTCATACCGATGACTACCTGTACTTCGTCGGCGGCGTCAGCGGAAACCGGGAACTGGTCCGCTCGGCGGGTGCACCGGGCGACTTCACCGTCATCGATATCAACAAAGGTGCCGGATCGAACCCGGAAGGGCTTTTTGTCACCGGCAGTCATGTTTATTTCAGCGCAACTGAGACCAGTGATCGTGAGCTCTATGCTGACGACGGTAATGCAGTACGCCCGCTGGCGTTTGGCGCAAACCGACTGACCAATGCCGTCGACTTCGGGTTAACTGAAAATGCCGGTTTTGTCTTCTTTGTTGCCAAAGAAGCGGGTGCTGGTGCTGACAAGCTGTTTGTAACCAACGGCCTGGACACCATTTCGATTGATTCAGCCTATGGCACGCCTGCTGAGCTGACGTCTTTTGGCGATGAGCTTTACTTTGTCGCTACCGACGCCACCAGCGGCAGGGAAGTGTTCAAGTATGCGGCCATAGCAACAGATGCAACGGGCACCCTGGCCTTTACAGCAGCTCCCACCGCTACCTATACCCTGAGCGTCACCGGAACAGGCACAACAGCGGTTTACCAGGTGGTCAACGGCAGTGAACTGAGCGGGCTTGAAGCGCTTGCAGCCGAAATCAATGATGATTTCAGTACCACCGGCGTGATGGCTGGTGTCTCGGGCGGCACGCTTTACCTGGCGGCCGCCAATGGCACCACGATATCGGTCACCGAGGCGCAGACACTGGCCGGTGGTGGCGACACGGTTACCGGTTACTTTGGCTCGCTGCTGACCGGCAATACGAGCCAGGTTGTTGGCCTGGGTGATACCGATATCACGCTGGTTGCTGATATCGAGGCAGGGGCGGGCTCCAGCAATCCGGCAAATCTCGTGGCAAGCGGTGGTGCGCTCTACCTGACGGCAACAACCGTGGCGGATGCGACAGAGATCTACAACATCGATCCGGCCAACCTGGCCATTGTGGTTGCGCCGCCAGGTGACAAGAACGACTTTGTGATTACCCCCACGGTCTTCAGCCCCGCGCTGCAGGGCATGAAAATTATCATCAGGGACGTGGACGAAATCAGCGGTACGCCGGCGGCTGTTTATGTCGCCGACTATGATGCGCTCAACAAGGAGATTGTGATTGGCATCAACAGCGGCGTGACCACCGCACAGCAGATTATTGACGCCATCAACAACAAGGTGTCGTTCAACTTTACCGCTGGCCAGGTTGACGATTCGGTCGGCGACGCCTCTGGCAAGGTCAATACGGCTGATGTGACCGTGCCGGCAGTCACAACCGGAAGCAAGTCGACGGTAACACTCGCGCCAAATGGCCCGAATAACAATATTCGCTTTGACGCGGTCAACAATGGCAGTAGCTTCAGCGGCACGGTTGTCAAGGTCATTGACGACGGTACGGTGACTGATGGCACCAAGCCGGTCATTACCTATGCAGCCGGTGTTCTGACGCTCAACATCAAGAGCGGCGTGACCAAGGCGTCAGATGTGATCGCCAGGGTGAATGGCAAGTCACCAATCACCGCGTCACTCACCACGCCTGAAAGTGGCCTCGGTATTTTTGCGGTATCGGGCGCTACATCAGCTATTGGTACCAGCGTGTCCTTCAACAGCGGTCTGTCACGGTTGACCAGTTCCGCCGGTAACAGTGCCGGCCTTGACCTGGGCGGTGGCGCAACCGCTGATCTGACGTTCACAACGTCAAGCAGTGGAGCGCTGGCTGATTTCACCGTGACCTTTGCCGACACCGGCAGTGTCAGTGCCACCTTCAATGAGACGACGCGGGCGCTGACGGTCAACTACGATGCCGGTGTTACGCGCATCTACGAAGTTGTGGATGCGGTGAACGCGGTTGTGTTTGAGTGGATCGCGAGCAACGCGCCAGCCAACACCGGTGTGGGTGTACTGCACAACGTGGCTTATGTCACAACCGCCGGCGTCAAGGCATCCACCAGCTTTGATGACATCCAGATTACGGCAGACAGCTTTGGAGCGCTTTACAACACATTAAACGTGACTTTCCAGGCGGGTGCGCCCACGTCTGCCCCCGTGCTATCCGCCAAGACAACCAGTGGTGGCGTCCTGACCGCAATCACGGTGACGGTCAACACCGCGGCCACGCCGACAACACCGTCCCAGGTGGTTGCTGCACTTGAGGCAGACGCCGACTTCAACGCACACTACGCGGCAACAGAAGCACCTATAGCGGTGGCCGTGCCAGGTTCAACCAGCCCCACCAACGGTGTTGACTACGCCCTGGAAGTTGATCCGGCTGGCGTTACAGATACGGACGCCCTGACCTTTGCCCAGAAGAGCAATACGGGCAATACGCTGGCAGTGACAATTCGGGATCCGGGAACGGGTACCCTGGGGACGGATATCACAGCGGTTTATGCCACGGCCGGCAGTGTGGATACCCTGACCATCAACCTGGTCAACGGTGTCACAACGGCCACCCAGGTTGTGAACTTCCTCACCAACGTTGCCAATACAGCAACCAACCTGGCGGCCTTCCGGGCAGCCTACGATGTGGTGGCCACCAATGGTGGTGCGGGCGCAATTCTTGAAGGACCGGCAACAACAACCCCGCCAGGTCAAACAGGTAATGGCAGCAGTCCAACCATCAAGACACTGACGCCTGCTAACGCCAACAATAATATTGAGATTACGGCGACTGACAACGGTAACAACAGTGCCACCAAGATCCGCCTGATTGATGATGGCACGGTCACCAATGGCGCCCTGCCGGTCATTACTTTCAGTGCCGGCGATATCAAGATCAACATCAGGAACGGCGTTACCACCGCACAGAACGTTGTTGACCGGTTTAATACCACCTCGCCGATTCGCAGCACAGCGGTGAATGGCGCCACTGTGTTCAGCCTGGTTGCCGGGACGTCCGGGACAGGGGGCACCTACACCAATGGGACCAAGACGCTCAGCGCCAGCAGTGCGACTTCCGGACTTGACCTTGGCGGCGGTGCGGTCGCTGACATCACCTTCACCGCAACAACAGCTAGTGGCCTAACGGCATACACTATTGTGTTCGAGGATACCGCAACAGCCGGTTCTGAAACTGCCGCGTTTGATCAGGATACGTCGACGCTGACTGTTGCCTACGAGGATGGCACCTCCACCGTCACCCAGGTGACAGCCGCGATTGAAGCAGCCTTCCTGCCCTGGACCGCGGATAACCTGGGTGCTGATACCGGCGCTGGCGTTATCCACTCAGTCGCCACCAGTGCAACCAGCCCGGTTACGGCAACCACCAGCTTTGATGACATCAACATCACTGCCAACAATGTGGGTACTGACTACAATGCGCTGGTGATGTCGTTTACCACCGGTGCACCCACCTCAACACCGGTGCTGTCCGGTATCACGGTCTCGAGTGGCGTGCTCACCGCCATTACCGTGCAGGTGAATGCCGCAACAACACCTTCCCAGGTAGTCTCGGCCCTGAACGGCAACGCGACCTTTGCCGCATCCTTTACGGCATCTGAAGCGCCGATCGCGGCGTCCATGACCAGCGTCAGCCCAACCAATGGTGTGGACTATGCACTTGAGGCCCAGCCTGATCTGACCGGTACAACAGCGGACTTCAAGTTCACCCAGACAAGTGGCACCGGCAACACGCTGACCGTCACCTTCCGGGATGTTGGCACAACCGGCGTACAGGCGGTTTACACGGCGGGTGACAGCCTGGTGATCACCATCGAAAACGGCGTCACCACGGCCGCTGACATTGTGACCGCGCTGACCTCCGGCATTGTTGCCGATGGCCTGAACAACCTTGCCGCTTTCCGTGCGGCATATACAGTGGCCGCAACCGGCACTGGTCTTGGCGCATTGTTTACGGCGCCGTCAGCGGGCTCCTCTGCAGCCACCAATGATGTGCTAAACGCGGTGACGCTGGTATCGGCAGGCGCAGATGATGACCTGACCATTACGCCGCTGCGCACCAGTGTTG
The DNA here is from genome assembly GCA_047947185.1 of Pseudomonadota bacterium. GTDB lineage: Bacteria > Pseudomonadota > Gammaproteobacteria > Pseudomonadales > Azotimanducaceae > JANQJA01. The sequence goes on along the minus strand of CP170502.1, from coordinate 1,006,204 downwards.
GCGGCACCCAGATTGAAGTCAGAAATGGCGGCACCGGCGCGACACCAACCTTCAGCTATGCCGCTGGCGTTCTGACCATTGAGGTGGAACCTGGTGTTACAACAGCGAAGAACATTGCTGACCAACTGGCACTGAGCACCATCGCGCATCTGTTCTCCGCCGCGGCAGCAGAAACAACTGGCGCTGACACGATCAATACAGCTACGGTTACCGGCAATACCCAGCTGTTTGCCAAACTGTCGACCCTGGCGCCTGCCGCGACCGTCGCGAACCTGACGCTTGCTGGCGACCAGGCCTTCTTTACCGATAGTACGAACGGGCTGCAGCGGCTGAATACGGGGACCGGTGTTGTCACTGACCTGGCTTTGACCATTGACCCGACCCAGATGATCAGCCGCAATGGCAACCTCTACTTCCTGGTCGATAATGCCGACAACACCGAGCTATACAAGGCGGATGGTGCCGGTGCCACCCTGATTCAGGACCTGAAAATACCGTTTACTGCCGGCGTAGCATCCGTTGGTTTGACGGTTGCTGACAGCTACCTGTATTTCAATTCGGCCAACAATGTTGCCACCGGTATCGAGGTGTATCGCCTGAATGGTGCCGATGTCGTCGAAGCGCTGAACGAAATCAACGGTAGTGGTGACGCGGTTGCCAGGGCGCTGGTGACGTTCGGAACTGACCACTACTTCTCGGCCAACAACGGCACTATCCGAACGCTCTACAAACTGGAACCCACGGCCTCGCCACTGGCGGCGGCGGTAGTACCTGGCAGTGAAGTTGTGACCATTGGCGACAGCCGTGGCTTTGTCGAGTTCAATAGCGAGCTCTATTACCTCGACGGCGACAAGCTCTTTAATGTGGATGCGGGTGGTGCTGCAGAGGTCGCCTCGGTTGCAGGTGGCGCGCTGGATAACCTGGTGGCGGTTGGCGGCAACCTGTTCTTCACCAATGCGGTTAGTGGGACTGAAACCGATCTCTACAAGTCTGCCGGTGGTGCAGCAACCAAGTTGACCGCAAGTCCAATCAGCCACCCGCTGGGTAGTGTGGCACCGCGCCAGCTGACAGCGGTAGGCAACACCCTGTTCTTCGCGGTGAACAGCAACAACGGTGCTGACTGGACACTCTGGAAATCTGATGGCGTAACCGTAGGCGCGGTGTCGGGCGGACTCTTTGCGGGCGTTGATGGCTTTGATCAGCTGACCGCCGTCGGCCAACGACTCTTCTTTAACGTTGTCGATAGTGGCAGCAGTGTCCTGTATCGGGCGACCGCGGCCACGGCACCCACGGTTGTCAACATCACCGGCAGCAGCCCGGCGACCCAGGTAACCAATGCCATAGATCTCACCACCTTCAACGGTGCGCTATTCTTCAGCCGATCCTTGCCTGATGCGCTGATCCGTGATGCTTCCGATACGGCTTACAAGAGCCAGTTGAATGGTGCGGCATTTGACACGGGGCTGATGACCAGCTTTGTTGAGAGCTCGCTGCCAGCCATGCGGGTCACGATCCTGGGTGAAGAAGGTGACGGCATTGTTCGCAGCAGTGATGGTACTTACACCTCACCGCTCTTTACGACCATTACCAGTGATGGTGTTGCGGATATAGACCTCACCGTCCCGGTGCGCCAGGCGCTGGCAAATGGCTGGACGCGTATCACCATTGTGCTGGAAGCGGTGAATGGCAATTCGTTTGAGATCTATCGCAATATTGGCCAGACGGAGAACAGCAGTGGCCTGGTGGTGACCACTGCAGAGAAACCGGGTGTTCTCGCTGACCTGTATGACGAAGATGGACGTTTGCTGGTACCCGCTGGCTCGCTGTTTGATCTCAGGAATCATGAGGCGGGCACTTACTACCTGCGCATTTACAATCCGGCGGCGACAGACCTCTCTGTTTCGGCTAACGAGGACGGCTATAACAAGATTGTTGATCTCTTTAACAGGCCGCTGGCGTCGCCGTCGCAGATTACTGGTGCGGGGGACTACACCTACTTTGTCTCCGGTGACAAACTCTGGCGTGAAAATGGCTCTCTGGCTTCTGAGGTAACCACCGCCGCAGGTGCAAGCGTCACCGGGGTGAGTGCACTTATTGCCGCCGGGGATCAGTTGTTTGTACTGCGGGGCACAGAACTGCTTTATGTTGATGGTGCCTACGCGACTTCAGTCACCACCTTCAGCGCGACTCCGGCTGAGCTGACGGTAGTGGGCAACAGCCTGTACCTGGTGGTACCCACGGCTGGCAATGACGAGCTCTGGAAAATCAGCGGTGCCAGCCCCGCCGCCGTCCAGCTGCCGGATACCGGTGGGGATGCCAGTGGGCTGATCGGCTCGGGTGACCGATTGTACTTCCAGGTCAGCAACGAGCTGAAGTTCACGGACGGCACAACGATTGAGAGCGCCTCCAGCATCCGTGCAGGCAGCGTGCCTTCCGGTGATTCGGTGGTGGTAGGTGACGCGATCTACTACCTGCAGGTCAACGTTGATCATGTGGAAGTGTGGCGTGCAACCTGGAACAACGCTGAATCAGAAGCATCGCTGGTTGCCTCGCTGCCAGTGGATACAGGTACACCCAACCTGCTGGCGGTGTCCGGGGGCAGACTCTACTTTACGGTTGTTGATACCAGTGCGGCTGCCATCGTCCAGCTCTGGAAGACCGATGGCACTGCCATTGGCACAGAACTGGTCACGACAATAGCGGGTACCAATGCGGCCAGCCAGGTTGACCTGCTCAAGGTGGACGCTGAATACACGGTTCGGTTCATTGATGATGGTACGGTTGTCGGCAACGCGGCAACGGTCAGCGTCGAGGACAATGTGCTGACCGTCAACATCAGAAGCGGTGTCACCGAAGCCCAGACGATTCGCAACGCCATTGCCCAGTTGAATGGCTACAGCACCAACCTCGCAATTGCCGCGACGACAAAGATCAATACGGCCTCGGTGTTCACCGGTGCTGGCACCAATGCCGTGCCTGCACGGGCAACCCTGGTGATGCCGGGCATCAACAATAACCTGGTGATCGAGAGCACGGACACCAACGGCCTGGCCTATAACAACATCCTGGTTGAAGTTGTTGCGGGCGGTGGGCTGGTTGGTGATGAAGCGGTTGTTACCTACAACGGCAACCTGACTATTGCCATTAACGCTGGCGTTACCACTGCTGCAACCGTGGTGGCCGCGATCAACTCGGGTATCACGGAGTTCAAGGCATCACTTGACGTGACCGAAACCAGTAACTCTGGCGCTGGCACCGGCGTTGTGTCCCTGGCCGACACGACAACAGCAGGCGGCAATGCCAACACGCCAGCCTCGGCCACTTTTGCACCGGTTGGCAGTAACAACAATTTTGTGGTTGAAAGTGCCAGCGTCAACGGCAGCAGCAAAAACGGTGTGCTGGTTCGCGTGATTGATGATGGCACGATCACCGACGGATCGGCGCTGGCCAGCGAAGCGGTTCCGGGCCTGGTGCTGGTAACAATCCAGAACGGCAAGACCAGCGCCAATACTGTCGTTGCCGCGGTTAATGCCCTGGTGAACTGGAATGCACGTCTGGATGATGCGGAACTGGGTGGCAACATTGGTTCCGGTGCCATCTATGACGCCCAGGTCAGCACGGCGCTTGGCAGTCCGGTTGAACCTTCCAGGGCCACGCTGAACCTGTTCGGCGACAACAACAACATCACCATCGTAAATGATGTCAACGACGCTGCGCCCAACGGCACCCTGTTCAGGTTGCAGGACACGGGCGCCATCACCAATGGCACAGCGGTTGCGAGCGTTGCGCCGGGTGTCATTACCATTGACATGGAAGCCGGTGTTACACCTGCAACCGCCATTCGTGATGCCATTAGCGGTGTTGCGGGTTGGACAGCACAGCTTGACCTCTCCGAAATGCCGAACACAGGTCAGGGTACCTTGGGTCTGCTCGCTGGCGTGCCAACGACAGGAGGTGTGGATGGCGCGCCCTCGATTGGCGTTGTGACACCGCTGGGCGCGAACAATGACTTTACCGTACAGAGCTCACCACTGCTGGGTAACGATTTTGCGAACACAGAGATCCGTATCCTGGACAACGGCAATCGATCCAATGGTTCTGCATTCGCGTCTTACAACGCTACCACCGGTGTACTGTCGATCTTCATCCAGAATGGCGTGACCGATGCTGCCACCGTGGTTGCAGCCATCAATCTGTTGCCAGAATTCACCGCAGCCCTGAACGTCGCGAACGATGGCACCGGGGCAATCAACGTGGCACCGGTGCTGACCAGTGGCGGCGTGGCTGTGCTGACCAACGAGGCCGGCGTTGACATCCTCGAAACTCGCCGCGGCACCATCACCTTCACCGTGCAGGATAATCCGGCAGCTGATGCCTATCGCCTGTTCAGCGTGGTGGGTGACAGCGTTGTGCAGATTGGCAGCCAGGCCATGCCGGGTACTGTTTCCAACAAGGTCAGCCTGAACGGTGAACTGTTCTTCATCAGTAACAACGATCTGTACCCGAGCCTGTGGCGAGCAACGACCACTGCCACTGAAACTCGCTATGAGTTCATGGAATCGATTCCTGGCAAAGTCAAACTGATGACAGCGGTTGGTGATCGTCTCTACTTTGTCATTGACCGGACTGCAGCTGTGGCGGGTGACAGTGAGGCCGTCTGGACGGCTTACTACGAGGCAGATGGTTCCCTGACGGTGAAAGAAGCGCGCGTGTTCGACGGCGCTGTGACAAGTCTTGAGGGGGCCGACGCAACTTTCATCTTTACCATTGGTGAGCGTACTGACGAGCGCCAGGTGGTGGTCGACACCATGCTGTATGTCGCCGTCAGCGATCCCGTACGGGGCAGCCAGCTGTGGCGCATCTATGACAACACCGAGGGACTGCTGGTTCGTGAACAGATCAGGCAGTACAGCAAGCCGGCGTCTGCGCCTGCACCAGTCATCAGCGAACTGACAGCGGTCGGCAATGCACTCTTCTACCTGGTTGACGGTAACCAGGTCTGGCAGTCTGACGGTACCCTGGCAGGGACCAGTCTCTTTGCGACTTCGGGTGCGCCAGTGCCTGACCTGGTTGCAGTTGGTGATCGGGTGATGTTCCGTGGTGAACTGGGCTCCACGATTGGTGAACTGGTTGCGAGTCGTCTGACGCTGGGTCAAACCTACTTCCAGGTAACAGCGCGCGCGCCGCTGACCGGGATCACCAATGCCAATTCTGATCGCGACACCATTTACGGCGGTGACGGTGATGACATTCTGGTCGGCAACAGCGATCAGGACATCCTGTATGGCGAAAGTGGTGATGACCGCTTTATTGCAGAGTCGTTTGAAATCCGTGATCTGCAGCCGCTGGAAGGTTTCCGCGTACCGCCAACGGGTGACTTTAGCCACAATCAGCCGCGCCTGGGCGATCCGGAAGTTGATATCCCGGATGACGGCCTGCGTGCGGGTATTGCAGAGGCGCTCGGCATTAAAGTGACAGATGGCTATGACGGCAAACCACGCGTGTCAGAGCCGCTGTATGCCAGCGATCTTGCCATCATTACCGATCTGGATCTGGGTTCGCGCGGCATCCATAACCTGGACGGCCTTCAGTTTGTGTACAACCTGGAGAATGTGAATCTCAACAACAACCACCTGACCAGCCTGGCACTGCTGACACCAGGCACTGCGGCAACGGGTGTTGTCGGCTCACCGATTGGCGCGACCGGGCTCAAGCACCTGAGCATGGACTTTAACGGTGCCGGCGCCCTGGCCTTTGAGGGTGACGACCTGCTGGTGCTCGACCCCAACCTCCTGAACGACAAGAGTGACCTCACCATCACCTTCTGGCTCAGGACCGAAGAGACCGGGTTCCAGACGATTGTCAGTGGCGCGCGAACTGGCCAGTTCAATGAAATCCTGGTTTATCTGGCCACGGACACCTCCTTCCGTGTTGCGCATGGCGCTGTTGAACGAAGCTGGGCAATCCCGTCGGTTGCGGATAATGCCTGGCACCATTTTGCGGTGGTAAGGAACGCAAACGGCGCAAGTGACAGCCTCTCGCTCTATCTGGATGGTGCGCTGGTGTCGACGCAGACGGGTAACTTCTTCACCGACAACCTGACAATTCAGGCGTTGCTCATTGGCCAGGAGCAGGACAGCCTGTTCGGTGGCTTCGATCCTAACCAGGCACTGCGTGGCCAGTTGGATGAACTGCGCTTCTGGAGCACAACCCTGACGGCGCCGGAAGTGACTGACACCATGTCAAGCTGGCTTGGTGCGACACCCAATACCCTGGTTGGTGCGTTTGACTTCGATGAGTCGAGCCCAACCTTCAGCTTCGACCGATCCATCTTCGGCTGGCAGGGGCTGCTTGGTCTGAACGGCAATAACACGGAGCCACCGCGCGTGCTGCGTGATCCCAACGATGTGGCGGCGGGTGTTACCACGCTGGGTGTCTCGGACATCTCCGCATTGGCTAACCTTGGCCCTTACAACGTCGTAAATGGTCTTAGCCTCGACTACAACGTGGTGCCGCTGGTGCTGGGTGGTTCCGTGGCCAACCTGAATGCCATTGAGCAACTTGACGAACTTCAGTTCCTCAGCATCGATGGCAGCGTTATTGACCTCGGCGGCGTGACGACCTTCCTGGGCCGGATGGTTGTGGGTGACAACTCAACTGAAACCAAGGACGGTGAGAACCCACTGCTCGCAGCCTACCCGAACCTGCTGAAGCTGAACGCGGGCAGTGACGCCTGGCTGCGTTACAGCTCAACAGGTGTCGATACCGCAGAAGAGTTCACAATTACCCAGGTGGCTGGTGACATCATCGTCACGGCCTTTGGCATCACCGAGAACTTTGGTCCTGCAACAGGTATTGACGCCATCTTCTTTGAAGGTGGTTACGGTGACGACCGCATTATTGTTGACGCAGCAGTGACTGTACCGGTGATCGCCTACGGCGGTGCTGGCAATGACTACTTTGTCGCTGGCAGTGCGGGTGGTGAGTTCTACGGTGGTGCTGGTGACGACGTGTTTGTCAGCGGTGCCGGTGACGACACCATGGTGGGCGGCACGGGCAACGACACCTACCGGTTCAGCGATGGCTGGGGCAGCGCGGACATCGTTGAAGAATATGCCGACGAGGGTACCGATACGATTGACTTTGGTACCGTCAGCGCGGCGCTGACCGCTGAGATTGGTGAGTTGGTCACCGATGGCACCAGTACTGTTGTTGTCTCGGACTTCATTGAGAGCATCATCGGTACAAGCAACGACGATATCCTGCGTGTCAATCAGGCCCTTGGCGGCACGAATCTGGGCGTGACGGCTGATCGTCTGACCTGGGCCGACAAGTACACGCGTTATGAGAGTTTCGAGCAGCTTGAGTTGCTGGTTGCAACAACGGCAGTCAGCATTGATGGCCGTCTGGACATCAAGAACCAGCTGTTGATCGAGGCTGCGGCTCTGACAGTTAATGCCTCGATCAAAGCGACTGACCTGTCCGTTGACGTGGCTGCCCAACTGCTGATTCCTCAGGTGTCCGGTGTTGTGGATGGTGCCGGTGAACTGATTCGTCTGGAAGCGGTCAACCTGCGACTCGAGGGTGACGGCGGTCTGGGTACATCACTGCAGCCGCTGCTGGTGCAGGCTGTCAATCTGGAAGCAGTGGTGCCCGGGACTACCGCATCTGGCATTTACCTTATTGAACAGGACGGGGTCACTATTGGCGATGTCAACATCACGGGTGACAGCACCACTGGTATCCGTACCGGTGGTGGTGATGTCGAGATCCTGAACCTGGCTGGCATGCTGGCAATCACCAGCTCGTCAGCGACAGGTCTTGACGCCAACGGTGGCGACATTGTCCTGACCTCCAATACGCTGGAGATTCTGGCTGACATCCGCAGCAACAATGGCGCCACCGCAGGCACCCTGGTTCTGCAGCCGCTGACGGCAGATCGCACCATTGATCTCGCAACGCTGGTGTCAACCAACACCACATTTGAACTCACAACGGCAGAACTCGACCACATCCTTGACGGCTTCGATGATAACGGCGGCGACGTACCTGTCATGATCGGCGGTGTCGAAGTGATGGTTGAGAAGGATGGTATTACCATCGGTCGCGCCAACGGTGCTCATGTGATCAACATCAACAGCTACACCTTCCGCGACAGCGTGACCTTCCGCGCGCCGGGAGTGGGTGGCCATATCTACGTGCTGGGTACCCTGCGTACCACGGTTGCAGACACACTCGGCAACAACGTTGAACTGACCTTTATCAGCTCGGGTAACACGGACACCCTGTCAGCTGACATCATCACCAGTGGTGACGTGATTGAGAAGACAACGGCGGTTGACATAGCGGCCGGGCTGACCGTGCTGCTGGATACCACCAATGGCGGACTGTCGCCGGCTGGTGCGGACATTCACCTGACCAGCACATTAAACGGAAGTGCCGGCACCGAAACCCTGCGCCTGAATGCGGGTACGGGCGGTGACATCTACATTGAAGGGGATATTGGTAACACGGTACCGCTGCAGGGTCTTGAGATTATTGGCGCCCGTAACGTGTACCTGGTCCAGAACGGTACCGTCTTTACGATCACGGGCAGCTTTACCCAATCGAATGGCACGGGTGAAACCATTGTCTACAGTGACCTGGTCACGGGTGATATTAATATCAGGACGGCTGGCGATATCCTGTTTGAGGGTCGTGTCACCACAACAACCGGTGATGCAACCTTTGCCAACGAACGAACGGATACAGACAACGACATCCGCATTCGCGATCTGGTTGTTGCCGGTGACCTGACCATCCTTTCAGCGAACCGGGTTGAGCTGGACCGAACCCAGGCGTCCTTGCTCTATGGTGCAGGCACAGGGCTCAGCGTCATTGCACGTACGGACGCAGGTGCCTTTGGCACGGCGGGCAATGCCTACACCATCTCCTTTATTGATGCTGCCGGGGCAACCGATACGGCAACAGCCGTACTGACCGGGACGTCCCTGTCGGTGACAGTCAACCTTGGCTTTACCACCATGGCCACAGTGGCGGCCGCGATCGCCGACCAGACCACATTTGACGATCTCTTTACCGTCACCGGCGGCGCCGACCTTGTGGTTGCCGGCGACCTGGCGCTGCGCCAACTGGCGGGCGGCTATGACGGCAGCGCGTTGGTGACTGGCGATCTGCTGCAACTGCAGGGCAGTGCAACAACACACTTTGATGGTGATGTCAGCGCCGCATCGGTTGAGCTCAATGTTGAGAACGAGGTGCGCTTTGGTGGTGACCTGACGGTCACGGGTGGTGGTGACCTGTTGCTGATGTCCGGCAACATTGATTTTGCTGGTGGCGCGGACAGCGTCTCGGGCACGGGTTCGCTCACGTTGTTGCCGACGGCCATTACAGATGCCATTGGTATTGGCTCGCCGGCAACCGGCACATTCGACCTGCTGCTCACCGACGATCACCTGGCCGCGCTTGTCAACGGCTTCAGTGATATCACCATTGGCTATGCGCCTTTTGTCATAGATCTGATTGACAGCACGCGTTACCAGTGGACGGCGTCGGTTACGCCCAATGAATACCTCCTGGGTGGCGGTAACAACGGCTTTGCCAATGTTGATGCACCAACAGCTGTACTGCTGGATGGTGTGGAACTGGTCCAGGGTACGCTGGGTGCCCTGAACGCGGGTGAGTGGGCATTTGGTGACTTTGATGGCCTTGGTTTCAGCACCTTGTATGTAAATCTCGCGAGCGGTGACCCGGATGCGTCGCCGGTCACACTGGAAGCGCGCTTTGACGCCGATAACGAGGTAACGGTTGGCTCGAGCACCTTTGCTGATCCGGTGTTGATATTCTCCGGTCGAACGGGGGTAGATTCCCTGGTCGTAAATGGTGACCTGACGGCAGACGTCCGGCTTGACCTTGTCGCCTACCGTGGCAGCGTCAGCGTCGAAGAAGGTGCGGTGGTCACTGTCACTTCACCGGCCAGCCAGTTGCACGTTACAGCCGCGCAGGATATCAAGCTGAACGATGGCAGCCTGACGGCAGGTGGACTGATTGACCTCGGGGCCCTGGCCGGTCTTATCAGCCAGACAGCAGGTGAAGGTCTCGTTTCTGCAGCAGCACTGGATGCAACGGCACCTGGCGCAATCACCTTGATTACCAGCGTCAGCACCCTGACGGCTGCCAGCACCCTGGCGGGTGATATCAACGTGACAGAAACCGACGCCATCACGCTCACGTCTGTCACAACAACTGATGGTGAAATCAGCGTTGTAGCCGGTGGCACCATCAATGCGGTCAACGTCAACAGTGCAACGGGCAACCGTGACATCAGCCTTACCAGCACACTTGGTGATATCAATGTGACCAGCGTGCTGGCAGGTACCGGTGACCTGGCCCTGACAGCCGGTCTTGGCATTATTGATGTGCTGGCTGATGGTGTGCTTGACCTTGAGGGCGTCAACGTCATCCTCAGAGCGACAACCGGTATCGGTGACGCCAACGCGCTGGAAACCCGGTTTGCCGTCCTTGATGTTGAGAACAGCGGTGTGGCGGGTGATATCAACCTGCTGGAAGAAGATGGCCTGACGATCACGCGCCTGTTTGAAAGCCATGGCAATTCCACCGGGTCGGTATCCATCGAGACTGTCGACGGTGCATTGATCGTCAATACCGACGGCATTGCCGTTAATGGTAATGGCAAGGTGCTGCTGGTCACGGGTGGTGCAGCGCGCGATATCACGCTTGACGCCGCTGTTGTGGTGGGGTCGGGTGATATTGAACTGCTGGCCACCGGCGGCATCGCGCAGAACGCGAACGTCAGTACCGGCGCAGGATTCGTGCGCTATAACGCGGCGGCTGGCAGCATCGTGATGGCACCGGGTACCGCGCTGGCAACACAGGGCAATCTGCGCCTGAATGCTGCGTTGGCCATAACGGCCGTTGATATCAGCAGCGCGGGTGGTGCGATGACCCTGCTGGCTGGTACCGCAATCAACCTGAACGGCGCGCTGGTCAGTGGCGCAGGCACCATTGACCTGCTGGCCGCCTCGGGAAGCCTGGTGATGACGGCTTCAGCCCAGCTGCAGACGGACGGCGCCAACATTCGTATCGTTGCGAGCCAGAGCCTGGTGCTGGGCAGCCTGGATACACGTACGGCTGCTGACAGGGCCGCTGGTACCCGGGCCGGGCAGGCAAACTGGGGTGAGATCTCCCTGACAGCGGCTGGCGGTACCATCAGCGATGCCACGGTGGTGCCAAATGACGATCTAGACGTCTATGCCTCCGCGCTGCGAATGGTGGCATCGGGCGCAATCGCGACGGCTGCAGTTCACCTGGAGCTTGATGTTGCTGACCTGGCGGTTGCCACTTCGGCAGGTGTATTCCTCGATAACCAGGCTGCGCTTAACCTGACAACCATTGGTCTTGTACCCGTTGACCGCGTGGGTGTTACGGGTCTGCTGACGACGGTGAATGACGTCCTGACCCTGGCGGGTGTCGAGGCAGCAACGGATATTGTCATTGTGAACCTGGCGGGCAACCTGGTTGTTGAACAGGCAGTAGACCAGACGGGTGCAGGTAATCTCCTGCTCGAAAGCCAGGCGGGCGACATCCTGGTACAAGCGCCGGTGACATTGCTGGGCGGCAACCTGTCTCTGCTGGCGGCTGGCTCCCTCTTCATTGATGCTGACGTGGTGACCGTAAACGGTGCTCTGACGACTGGCACCATTGACCTGCTGGCCAGCAGTGGCGTTCTTGTTATGGGTGAGGCAAGACGCATCCAGAGCACCGGTGCCAATATTCGTATTACAGCTGGCGGTAACCTTGACCTTGGTACCATCGACGCGCGAACCGCGGCGGACAGGGCAGGTGACACCATTGCTGACCAGGCAAACTGGGGGTCGGTGGCGATTGCCTCTGCAGGCACCATTGCAGACGTTTCGCTGACCGGCACCGATGTGGATGTTTTCGCCAATGCACTGCGCGTTGACGCAGCCGGTAGTATTGGCAGCGCCAACCTGCTTGATGTTGAGGTGCTGTCCATCGCCGCTCATGCAGGCGGCAGTATCTTCCTGGATGATCCGAGCGCTGTGACGGTCACCACAGTTCTGCCCGTGCCGGTGAACAGGGTCCAGGGTAATGCGGCAACGCTGGCAGAAACTGACGCCGGGTCACTGGCGGGTTATCGCGCCGACGAGAATGGTGATGCCGGTTCGATTGTCCAGTTGGCTCGTGCCGGTTCAATTACGCTGCTGGATGACGCGATAGCGGGCCTGCACATTCGCCTGGATGCGAGCGCGTCCATCACAATCGACGCCGATGTGACCGCGGTCAACGGCAGCCTGTCGGTACTTGCCACCAATGCCATCAGTGTGAGTGGTGGGCATACCCTGGCGGCTGATGGCACGGTAGAACTGGTTTCCTCTGGTGCTGACGTTACGCTCGGCTCGGCTGGCACCGCAGCGATTGTGCTGACAAACGCCGCCAACGTGCTTGTCAGTGCCGGCACCAGCATCTCGGTTGGTGTGATTGATGCACGTACGACCGCCGACAGGGCGCTTGTACAAACGGCGGACCAGGCCAACTGGGGTGACGTAACGCTCTCTGCCATGGGTGGCGCGATCACTGACCATGCAGGCAATGGGGATGTGAATATCTTCGCGCGCGACCTGAAACTTTCCGCCAGCCAGAACATCGGCCTGGTCGGGATTGATGATCCGCTGGAAACCGAGGTTGTGAAGCTGGCTGCCACCGCGGGTGGTGAGATAACCCTGGCTGAAATGACGGCCATCGAAATCGGGGTGGTCAGTGCCCTGGCAGTGGACCGTGTTGAGGCTGACGCCAGCACAGGTACCACGGTGGACGCAGGGCCCATGCAATATCTTGCAACGGGCAACTCTGGCAGCCTGATACTGCGGACCCAGGCGGGAAGTATCACCTTTACCGATGGTACCGTTGGTGATGTGATCAGCGTGGATGGTGCGGGCAACCTGTTGATTGAGGCCATGGGTGCGTCGAGTGACATCTCCATCGGCGAGAACCTGGCTGTGTCCATGGGAACGGGTGACGCTTCCCTGTTGGCCGGGCGGGATATTGTCCTTGACCTGGGTACGACCCTGACAACCGGAGGCTCAATTGACCTGGTTGCCGCGGCTGGATCGGTGCTGATGGACAACGAGGCACGCCTGGTCAACTCAGCCGCGGCGAGCAGCATCCGGGTACTGGCTGGGCAGGACATCCAGGTCGGTGGCATTGACGCGGGGGCAGGCAACGTCAGCCTCATCGCTTCGGGTGACGTGAGTGACAGTGGAGATGCCTGGATTGACGTGGTTGGCAGTGGCCTTCGAATTGTCAGTGGCACCGGCATAGGCCTGACAACCGACCACCTGGATACAGATGTCGCCACCCTGGCAGCGACCACGGCTGGCCAACTGATGATTGATGAAGCTGACGCCATCACCATTGACAGTGTGGGCGTCACAGTCATGCGGGTTGCCGCCAACGGTAGTGTTGGTGCCGTTACAGATGCGGCCCTGTCTGATCTCACGACAACAGGCACCGGTTCAATTGTGCTGCGCACGGCCAACGGTGCCATTACCGTCAACGACGGAGATGCGAACGGCGTGGGTGTCAGTGCTGGCGCGGGTGGCCACATCCTGCTTGAAACCAACACGGGACGGGCGACGGTGACGCTGGATCCGGCCGGTGAGAATAACGCCATTAACTTTGCTGCGGTCTCGCCAGGTGCTCTCCTGAATGGTGTTGTCATCAGCATCGTTGATGATGTTGCGGCCGGCGCGGAATTTGCGGTCTTCCATGAACTGGCAGCTACGCTGACCATTCACGTTGACCTGGCAACAACCACGGCGAACCGACTGATAGAGGTTGTCAACGCTGAAGGCACATTTGCCGCTTCGTTGAACGTGACCGAGCAGAGCAGTGGCACCCTCGCAGCAGCAACCAGTGGTGCTTTGCTCGGTGGCAACGGTGTCTTTGCTTCGACGGAACTACGGCCTGCCGGTGCCAACAATGACATCACCGTCAGCGCCACCAGTGGTGCGGCGGCATTTAATGATGTGGTTGTGTTGCTTGAGGCTGGGGGTACCAAGGGTGCTGAAACAGCAACCTATGATCCTCTTCTCACCACACTGACGGTGAGCGTAGACCTGACTGCCGGTGCAGAAACCACTGCCGCTGAGGTTGTGGCAGCCATCAACAATGAGGGCACCTTCAGCGCATCACTGAATTCGACACTGGAAGCAAACGACGGTACAGGCATTGTCGCTGAACTGCGTAGTGAGGGCATGACAGGTGCTACCTTCGCGAGTGTGGTGTTCCCGGTTGCCGGCGATCACAACGACCTGGTGTTCACCGCCAATGACAGTGATGTTGCCTTTAATGGCGTTACCGTCAGTTATGTTGATGATGTGGCTGCAGGCGCTGAATTCGCAGTGTTCAACGCGCTGGCGGGCACACTGACCGTCCATATCAACCTCGCCGCGACGACGGCTAACGACGTTGTCGCTGCCGTTGCCGCCGAAGGCACTTTCAGTGCCAGTGCCGAAGCGCTGCAGGGTACAGGTCTGCTGGCAGCAATCAGCAGTGCGCCGACCAGCGGTGCAGCAGTTGCGAACATTACGGTGAACACCGGCATCCAGTCCGGTACGGGCAGCATCTCGCTGGTATCAGCGGACGGCGTCATCCAGGCGGCCGCGGGTAACCTGGTGGCCACTGGTACAGGCACCATCGGTGTAGTTGCGACAAATGGCGATATCACCATGAACCCGGGTGCGGTCAGCCAGACTTCAGGCGCCAATATTGTTTACCAGGCGAGCGGTGACATTACCCTGACACTGCTGGATACCCGGACCGATGCTGACCGATTGGCTGTAACAACAGCGGATCAGGCCAACTGGGGCAGTGTTGCGTTAACAGCCGGCGGTAACCTGCTCGATTCCGGTGTGACGACGGTGATATTCGCGAACCAGTTGCGTACGGATACAGGCGTCACAACGGGCACGGGCGCAAACCACCTGAACACCGAGATTGCACAATACGCGGCGGTGACGCGCACCGCGGGTGGTATCTACCTAAGTGATGCCTCGGCCCTGACAGTAACAACCGTGTCACCGGTTTCGGCCAATGCAGTGCAGCCAGATGGCACCATCGAAGTGCTGGGTCCTGATCCTGACAACGCCGGCGCGCTTATCCTGCTGCCTGCGCTCTTGCAGGATGCGAATGAGCTGGTTGGGGTCATGAGCGAAGGCGATGTTGTGCTTGTCACCACGGTGGGTCTGCTGGACGTGACCCAGTCTGTCTTTACGGCCAACGGTGGCAACCTGCTGTTGCAGAGTGGTGGCGCAATTGCGGTGGGTGCCATCATGGACTCTGATACGGGCCACATGTCGCTCATCGCCAACGGTGCTGTCAGTGTTGCTGCAAACCTGATTACAGATGACAGTGACCTGACAATCGCGTCAGCCACCGACAATGTGGTGATGGCCGGTGGTGTTGTGGTGGTGACCAATGGCGGCAATGTCAGGATCAACGCGGCCCAGCAGGTAGAACTGGCACGCGTTGATACGCGAACCGAGACTGACCGAATCAACAATTCGATCGTCGATCAGGATAACTGGGGCGACGTCAGTGTTGTGGCGGCCGCCGGTGCAATCAGCGATGTGAACACCGGCTTGAACCTCTACGCTGATGCCCTGCGTCTTGAAGCAGCGCTCGGGATCGGTACCCTGGCTGAACCAATTGAGATTGAGGCGCAGGTGCTGGCAGCGGCCAATACGGGCAGCGGTGACATCAGCCTGGTTGAGTCGAGTGATTTGACGCTCGGCACAGTCGCGCCCGTCGCCGTATCGGTAGTGGGCGTGGATGGAACTACCACCGCTGTTGCTGATGTTAATCCGCTGGTGAACCTCGCAGCGGCAATCAATGGCAATATTATCCTCGACGTCCTGACCGGAAACCTCACACTGGCCGCCGCCGATGTGACCACAAGTGGCACGGGCAACCTGCTGGTGAATGTGAGAAGCGGCGAACTTTCCGTTGACGGTAACCTTAACTCGGCAACCGGCAACATCAGCGTTCTTGTCAGTGGCACCATTGAACTGGCGGCTGGCAGAATCATCAGCACAACCACCGGTACCATCGATGTTGTGTCCGGTGCTGACCTGACACTGATTGATACCAGCCGACTGGTGACAACTGGTGGTAACGTTCGATTGCAGGCGGCGCTCGACATCAGTATCAGCGAAATTGATGTGGCAGGCGGCATTGTTGCGATTACCGCTGGCGGCGATCTGCTGGATGGTGACGCCGCCATTGACATTATCGCCAGCGCGGCGCGTCTCAATGCAGGCGGCACCATCGCATCGGGTACCGATCCACTGGAAACCAGGATTGCGACGCTCAGCGGTCGAAGTGCGGATGGCATTTACCTGCTGGAATTTGATGCGATTGTCATCGATAGCGTGCTGGCACCGATTCATCGGGTTGGCACCAACGGCATTACCAGCGTTGTGGTTGATACGGTTCAGGCAGAACTGGTCACGAGCAACAGTGGCTCAATTGTAGTGGAAACACTCGCCGGCCAGATTACGGTGAACGACGGTCAGCCTGACTTCTCCAATGTTAACTTTGTGCTGGAGTCCCAGGACAATGACATCCGGTTTGTTGCAACAGTCAGCGGCACGGTATTTGACAGTGCCACTATTCGCTACGTTGATTCAGCAGCGGTGATCGCGGGCAGCGAAACAGCCAGTTATGATGCCGCCACCAGGACTTTGACTGTTGCTATTGACCTGGGTGAAACCACGGCGAATGACGTCATTGCCGCCGTCAATGCGGAAGGCACCTTTACCGCCAGCCTTGCGTCCACGGATGTCAATAACGATGGCACGGGCCTCGTGCTTGAGAAGAGCAGCGCACTCACGGCAGGTGGTCGCAACCTGGGCATCCGCGCTGAAGGTGACGGCAATGTTCGACTGCAAGCAACAGGCGCGGACATTCTGATTAATGCGGATGTGGTGAGTGATCGCGGTGATATATCCGTGCTGGCAGATGCCGCAATCACGCTTGCCGACACTGCTGACATTGTCAGTGGCGACGGCACAGTGGATCTCCAGGCGACCGCTGGCGCGATCACCATGGCAGATAACTCGGTCATCCAGAGCGGTGGCCAGAACATCCGTTTGTCCGCGGCGGCCACAATTTTTGTGGGTGGTATCAACGCCTCGACGGGTAACGTCAGCCTGACAGCCGGCGCCGCAGTGCTTGACGCTGGTGATGTACATCGTGACATTGTCGCGGCGGGTCTGCGTATTGAGGCAGGTACGGGCGTAGGCCAGGCGGGTGCATCCCTTGAAACAACAGTGGCGAGAGTCAGTGCATTGACTGCAACAGGCGGCATCAGCCTGGCAGAGACTGACAGCATTATTGTTGGCGCGGTGACAAACACGATTAACAGGGTGCAGTCCGATGCTTCTACCTTGCCGGTTGCGGACCTGGCCCAATCAGACCTGATCAGCCTCGTCTCGGGTGGAATTGCGCTCACGACTGCAGCGGGCGGCATTATCCTAAACGACGGCAATGCGAACGGGGTCGCGGTCAGCGCAGCCACGGGTAATGTACTGATCCAGGCTGCTGGAACGGATAGCAATATAGAAGTGAGCGCTGATGTGCTTGCGTTGACAGGTAACCTCAGCCTGATAGCTGAAAACAGCATCAGCCAGGGTGCCAGTGTTGATGTCACGACCGGTGGCGGCACTATCGACATGGCTGCGACGAACGGCACCGTATCCATGGCCGACTCTGCCAGCATTGCCAGTGCAGGTGGCAACATTCGGGTGCTTGCAGGTGACAGCATTGCGGTTGGCGCGATTAATGCTGGCGTGGGCACAGTGTCGGCAACGGCGGTTGTAGGTGACATTGTCGACGCGGGTAACGGCAGTGTTGACCTGACCGGCACCGGCATTCGACTGGTTGCGGGTGACGCCATTGGCGAACCGGCCAATGCCCTTGAGATCAGCACACAGAACCTGGCAGCGAGCGCCGGCGCTGGTGGTATCAGCCTGCAGAGCCAGGGTGCTGTGACGGTGACCAGTGTGGCAAATGCGGTGAACCGCGTTGCGGCTGATGACACCACCAGCGTTGTTGCCGATATTGCACTGGCTGACCTGACGGCCAGCGGCACCGGTATCCTGCTGGTCACGCTGGCCGGTGACCTGACCATTAACGACGGTGATACTGATAACACTGGTGTCAGGTTGACCGGAACAGGTGACATGCTGCTGGCTTCAGCTGGCGTGCTTCAGCTGAATGCGGACGTGATTGCCGATACAGCCAATATCAGCCTGGCGGCGACCAGCCTTGCGCTGGCTGCAGGGGTTGATGTCACCACAACGTCTGGCGACATTGATGTGCTGGCAGTCCTTGGCAGCGTCACCATGACTGATACCGGCCGCCTTGCGACCGCTGCGGGGGATGTTCGAATTGAAGCGGCGGGTGACGTCCTGCTGGGCGGTGTGTCTGCGACCGGGGCAATCAGCCTTGTTGTGGATGGCGATATCCTGGATGAGGGTGATACCTACCTGGATCTCACTGCGGCTGACCTGCGCGTTGAGACCACCGGCAGCTTCGGTACACCGACCAACCCGATTGAAACAGGTGTCGAAACAACGTCCATCAACAGCGGCAGCACAATCAGCCTGATCGAACTTGACGATCTTGTTGTCGATAGCGTGGCGGTGACTGTCACCCGGGTGGGTGCTGACCTGACGCTCACCGCCATTGTGGATGCTGCCCAGAGCGACCTGCGGGTTGCGGGTGATGGACAGCTCCTGGTTGAATTGCCTGGGGGCTCACTCACTGTGAATGATGGTGACGCTGATGGTAGTGCCGTTGAAATCACCGGTGCGGGCAATCTCCGCCTGATCGCGAGCGGGTCAGCCACAGTTGCGGCTGACCTGCGTGCCGCAAGTGGCAATGTCACGCTCAGAAGTGGAGACGCGATCACGCTGACAGGCGTGGGCGATATCCTCGCTGCCGGTGGGACTGTCCTGATTGAAGCAGCCTCAACGGTAGACATGGATGCGGCGCGCCTTGTTCAGACAGAGGGCGGTAACCTGCGGATCCTGGCGGGCTCAACCATTGCGATTGGCATGATTGACCTGCGTACCGCTGCGGACAGGGCCGGTCACCTGGTGGCGGATCAGGCCAACTGGGGCAGTGTCAGTCTTGTTGCCGGCGACCGAGTCTTCGATGCATCCCCAACCAACGGTGCTGTTGATGTTTACGCACGTGACCTGCGCATCCTGGCGGGTGGCTCAATTGGCGCGCTGGCGCCGCAGTTTGTCAACGCCATTGAGACAGAGATCAGTCTCCTCAGTGCGAGCACGCTCGGCACAGGCAACATCAATATCGTTGAACAAAGCGCCCTGACCGTGGGTAGTGTCGCATCGGTGCAGGTGCTCGAGGTTCAGGCTGACGGTACAACCAGCGCCGTCGGCGATGCCGCGGCCCAGTCTGATGTTATGACGGCGACCAACGGCACGATTGTCCTGCGTTCCCTGTCGGGTGATGTTGTCCTGGCGGATGGTGACACCAATGGCGTTGCCATCAGCGCAGATGGCACGGGCAATGTGCTTGTTGAATCGCAGGGTAGTGTTGGCATCAATGCCAATGTCGTGAGTGGCAGCGGCCATATTCAGGTTGTGGCATCGGGGTCGATTGCACAAACCGCCGGCGTCAACATCCTGACCACAGGTGCCGGCATTGAGTTGCGGGCGCTGGCTGGCAGCATCACCATGGCAGACACGGCACTGGCCAGCACCGGCAGTGGTGAAGGCAATATTCGATACCACGCCGCGACATTTGTGACGGTAGGCGGTATTCACGCGGGTGCTGGCTATGTGAGCCTGATTGCAGGTAACGGCAGCATTACGGATTCAGGTGATACCTACCTCGATATCGAGGCCTATGGCTTGAGCCTGAATGCATCAGCCGGTGTTGGCCTTGCGGGTGACGCGCTGGAGATTGATGTGGCTGTCCTGGGTGGTATCGCCGCAAACGGTATCTACCTGGTTGAGTCGGACGACGTTGTGATTGACGGGGTAACCGCCCAGATAGATCGCGTGATTGCGAATGGTACAACGGTGCCGGTATCAGATGTGTCAACCAATGACCTGGTAACCACCAGCAACGGCGACATTCTGCTGCGTACCCTGGACGGCAGGATTGTCGTCAATGATGGTGATCTGGACGGCTTTGGTATCAGCGCCAACGGCACAGGCAAGGTTCGTCTTGAAGCGGTCGGCGACTCGGCTGACATCATCCTGAATGCTGACATTGTGACGGGTACAGGTGTGATTCGCCTGGTCGCCGATAACGATGTGATCTTCAGCGCCAACGCGGACATCGTGAGTGGTGGCAGCATGATAGACATTGAGGCCATCGGTGGTTCTATCCTGCTCGCGGATACGTCGCGCATTCAGAGTAGTGGCGAAAATGTCAGGGCGTCTGCACTCATCGATATCCTGATTGGTGGTATTGATGCGGGCGCAGGTAGCGTTAGTGTACTGACCGAACTCGGCAGCATCCTCGACAGTGGCGACACCTACACGGATATCAGCGCAAATGGCTACCGCGTTGAAGCAGGTAACAGTATCGGTGGTATTGGCACCGTTGATGCCAACGCGCTCGATACCGATGTCACGACAGTTTCCGCGATTGCCGACGGCGGCATTGGCATCATCGATATTGATGACATCATCGTTGACAGTGTGACGGTAAGCGTTCTGCGGCTTCTCGCAGATGCATCAACAACTGTTGTAACGGATGCGGCACAAAGTGATCTTGTGACCGGCACCAACGGCTCGATTGTCCTGCGGTCCAGCGGTGGCAGCATTGTGATTCGGGACGGTGACGGTGACGGGGTTGGCGTTGATGCGGATGGTTCGGGTGACGTTTCACTTGATGCCGCGGTTGACGTCACTGTGGAAGCTGACGTGGTTTCCGATACCGGCGACGTAACTATCGATGCTGGCAATGATGTTGTCCTGGATGGCGGCGCAGACATCGAAACTGGTGGTGGCGATATCACCCTGGGTGCGGGCTCTGACGTGGATCAGAACACTGGCAGCGACCTCACAACTGACGGCGGTGATGTGACCATCACAGCGGGTGAGACGGTGACGGCTGATACAGACACTGTCACCAGCAGCGCGGATGGTGATATCACAATTACCGCGGGCGATACGATTGAGACCGGCACAATTGATGCGGGTGAAGGCAATGTGACCGTTACCAGTGACACCGGCGATATCACCACCCAGAGCGATATCACAGCAGGTGGCGCAGGCGACGTCACGGTCACGACGATCGACGGTGCAGTGGTGGTTGATGGCGCCATTGACGGTGGTTCAGGCGATGTGACGATTGGCAGCACGAATGGTGATGTCACCACCAACGATACTGTGACGACCACCGACGAAGGTAACGTCAGCATCGGCACAGAAACCGGCAACGTGGCTGTCAACGATACAGTGACATCGGGTGGTGCAGGTGATGTGACCATCGGCACAACAGATGGTGATGTTGTCGTCGACGGTGCGATCGAGGCAGGCACAGGTGACGTGGTGGTTGAAAGCACCACGGGCAACGTGACCACCAACAACACGATCACGACCACCGACGAAGGTAACGTCAGCATCAGCACTGAAACGGGCAGCGTGGCCGTGACTGAAACAGTGACATCGAGTGGTGCAGGTGATGTGACTATCGGCACAACAGAAGGTGACGTCGTCGTTGACGGTGCGATCGAGGCAGGCACGGGTGACGTGGTGGTTGAAAGCACCACGGGCAACGTGACCACCACCAACACGATCACGACCAACGACGAAGGTAACGTCAGCATCGGCACAGAAACTGGCAACGTGGCTGTCAACGACACAGTGACGTCGGGTGGCAACGGTGATGTGACCATCGGCACAACAGATGGTGACGTCGTCGTCGACGGTGCGATCGAGGCAGGCACAGGTGACGTGGTGGTTGAAAGCACCACGGGCAACGTGACCACCAACAACACGATCACGACCACCGACGAAGGTAACGTCAGCATCAACACTGAAACGGGCGATGTGGCTGTCAACGATACAGTGACCTCGGCTGGTACAGGTGATGTGACCATCGGCACAACAGATGGTGACGTCGTCGTTGACGGTGCGATCGAGGCAGGTACAGGTGACGTGGTGGTTGAAAGCACCACGGGCAACGTGACCACCAACGGTACGATCACAACCACGGACGAAGGTAAC
This sequence comes from Pseudomonadota bacterium, assembly GCA_047947185.1. Lineage (GTDB taxonomy): Bacteria > Pseudomonadota > Gammaproteobacteria > Pseudomonadales > Azotimanducaceae > JANQJA01. Next base: position 983,891 of record CP170502.1, on the reverse strand, counting down.
GTCAGCATCAGCACTGAAACGGGCAACGTGGCCGTGACTGACACGGTGACCTCGGCAGGCAACGGTGATGTGACCATCGGCACAACAGAAGGTGACGTCGTCGTTGACGGTGCGATCGAGGCAGGCACGGGTGACGTGGTGGTTGAGAACACCACGGGCAACGTGACCACCAACGGTACGATCACGACCACGGACGAAGGCAATGTCAGCATCAGCACTGAAACGGGCAACGTGACCACGAACGGTACGATCACGACCACGGACGAAGGTAACGTCAGCATCACCACCGGGACAGGTGACGTAAACGTGGATGGTGCGGTCACGGCTGGTGGTGCAGGTGATGTGACCATCAGCACGACCGAAGGTGATGTGGTCGTCGAGGGTGCTGTCGAGGCAGGCACCGGTGATGTGGTGGTTGAAAGCACCACGGGCAACGTGACCACCAACAACACCATCACGACCAGCGGTGCCGGCAGCGTTGCGATCACAACCGACACCGGCAACGCCACGGTGAACGCGGTTGTCACGGCCAGCGGCACCGGCACGGTGACCCTGGATGCCATTGACGTCACGGTTAACGCAGACCTGGTCTCGGGCGCGGGTGACATCAGTGTGGATGCCGACAACAACTTCACGCAGAACGGCAGTGACATCATCTCCACCAGTGGCAACATCACAGTTGATGCAGCCGCCGACGTGGTGGCTACCCCGGGTGCGGATATCACCACGGGTGGTGGTGACATCAGCGTCATGGCAGGCGAGACCATTACAGTGGCCAGTGGCAACGTCACCAGTAGCGCCGATGGCAACATTGTGATCACCGCGGGTGATGCGATTGTGGCCGGTGCAATTGATTCAGGTGAAGGGAATGTGACCATCACCAGCACCACTGGTGACATCACCACCCAGAACGCCATCACCGCCAGCGGCGCTGGTGACGTGACGGTCACCACCAACGAGGGTGCTGTGGTGGTGGATGGCGCCATTAACGGCGGTACCGGCAATGTGGCAGTGAGCAGCGTGGCGGGTGACGTGACCACCAATGCAACGGTTACCGCCAGCGGTGCTGGCAGCGTGGCGATTACAACCGGCATCGGCAACGCCACGGTGAACGCGGTTGTCACCGCCGGCGGCACTGGCACGGTGACCCTGGACGCCATTGACGTCACGGTTAACGCAGACCTGGTCTCGGGCGCGGGTGACATCAGTGTGGATGCCGACAACAACTTTACGCAGAACGGCAGCGACATCATCTCCACCAGTGGCAACATCATGGTTGACGCTGTCGCCGACGTGGTAGCTACCCCGGGTGCGGATATCACCACGGGCGGTGGTGACATCAGCGTCACGGCAGGTGAGACCATTACAGTGGCCAGTGGCAACGTCACCAGCAGCGCCGATGGCAACATTACGATCACGGCGGGTGATGCGATTGTGGCTGGCGCAATTGATTCAGGTGAAGGCAATGTGACCATCACCAGCACCACCGGTGACATCACCACGCAGAACGCCATCAACGCCAGCGGTGCTGGTGACGTGACGGTCAGCACCAACGACGGTGCCGTGGTGGTTGACGGTGCCATTAACGGCGGTACCGGCAATGTGGCAGTGAGCAGCGTGGCTGGCGACGTGACCACCAATGCAACGGTTACCACCAGCGGCGCGGGCAGCGTGGCGATCACAACAGAAACCGGTAACGCCACGGTGAACGCGGTTGTCACCGCCAGCGGCACCGGCACGGTGACCCTGGACGCCATTGACGTCACGGTTAACGCCGACCTGGTCTCTGGCGCGGGCGACATCAGTGTGGATGCCGACAACACCTTCACGCAGAACGGCAGCGACATCATCTCCACCAGTGGCAACATCATGGTTGACGCTGTCGCCGACGTGGTAGCTACCCCGGGTGCGGATATCACCACGGGCGGTGGTGACATCAGCGTCACGGCAGGTGAGACCATTACAGTGGCCAGTGGCAACGTCACCAGCAGCGCCGATGGCAACATTACGATCACGGCGGGTGATGCGATTGTGGCTGGCGCAATTGATTCAGGTGAAGGCAATGTGACCATCACCAGCACCACCGGTGACATCACCACCCAGAACGCCATCAACGCCAGCGGTGCTGGTGACGTGACGGTCAGCACCAACGACGGTGCCGTGGTGGTTGACGGTGCCATTAACGGCGGTACCGGCAATGTGGCAGTGAGCAGCGTGGCGGGTGACGTGACCACCAACGCAACGGTTACCACCAGCGGTGCCGGCAGCGTGGCGATCACAACCGACACCGGCAACGCCACGGTGAACGCGGTTGTCACCGCCAGCGGCACCGGCACGGTGACCCTGGACGCCATTGACGTCACGGTTAACGCAGACCTGGTTTCCGGTGCGGGCGACATCAGTGTGGATGCCGACAACAACTTCACGCAAAACGGCAGCGACATCATCTCCACCAGTGGCAACATCATGGTTGACGCTGTCGCCGACGTGGTGGCTACCCCGGGTGCGGATATCACCACGGGCGGTGGCAACATCAGCGTCACGGCAGGCGAGACCATCACGGTCGCCAGTGGCGATGTGACCAGCAGCGCCGATGGCAACATTACGATCACGGCAGGTGATGCGATTGTGGCTGGCGCAATTGATTCAGGTGAAGGCAATGTGACCATCACCAGCACCACCGGTGACATCACCACGCAGAACGCCATCAACGCCAGCGGTGCTGGTGACGTGACGGTCAGCACCAACGACGGTGCCGTGGTGGTTGACGGTGCCATTAACGGCGGTACCGGCAATGTGGCAGTGAGCAGCGTGGCGGGTGACGTGACCACCAACGCAACGGTTACCACCAGCGGTGCCGGCAGCGTGGCGATTACAACCGACACCGGCAACGCCACGGTGAACGCGGTTGTCACCGCCGGCGGCACCGGCACGGTGACCCTGGACGCCATTGACGTCACGGTTAAAGCAGACCTGGTTTCGGGCGCGGGCGACATCAGTGTGGATGCCGACAGCACCTTCACGCAGAACGGCAGTGACATCATCTCCACCAGTGGCAACATCACAGTTGATGCAGCCGCCGACGTGGTGGCTACCCCGGGTGCGGATATCACCACGGGCGGCGGTAACATCAGCGTCACGGCAGGCGAGACCATCACGGTCGCCAGTGGCAATGTGACCAGCAGCGCCGATGGCAACATTGTGATCACGGCAGGTGATGCGATTGTGGCTGGCGCAATTGATTCAGGTGAAGGCAATGTGACCATCACCAGCACCACCGGTGACATCACCACGCAGAACGATATCCTGACTACAGGATCGGGTTGGGTTGTTGTTGCTTCCGCCGGCGGAAACCTTGCGGTCAACGATGTCGATGGTAATGGCACCGGCGTTTCTGCAGGCGGCAACCTCTTGCTGGAAGGCGTGAATGTTGCGGTGGCGGCGGACGTGCTGTCGAATGCTGGCAATATCAGTGTGAATGCTGCCAATACCCTGTCCCAGTCAGCGACGAGTAACCTTGTGACAGCAGGCGGCACGATTGATGTTGACGTCGGTGGTGTAATCCTGATGGCGAATGGCAGCGAGGTTAGCTCATCAGGTGGTGACATTCGTTACAGCGGTGGTGGTGACCTGGTGATCTCGGTGTTGAATGCAGGTGCTGGTAACGTGGCGTTGATCAGCCGCGGCGCCGGCGTGCTGGATGCGGGTACCAGCGCAACCAACGTTGTGGCCGGCGGGCTACTGGTGTCGGCAGCGGGTACCATCGGTACCGTCGGACCCAACGCCAATGCGCTGGACATCAACGTTGAGCGGCTATCGGCGCTGGCTGGAACGGGCAGCGTCAATGTGATGGAAACCGATGGTCTGGCGATTGACTCGGTCTCGGTAGCTGTTCAGCGTATTGATCGCAATGGTAGCGCCAGTACGGTCAGCGTAAGCCAGAGCGACCTGAGTGTCACCGGTAATGGCCTGATTGTCCTGCGTAGCGGTGGTGACCTGGCGCTGAATGATGGTGATGCGGACGGCGTCAGTATTGAATCCCTGGGTGCCGGCGACCTGCTCGTTACTGCTGCAGACATTTTGATCAACGCAGCAACCGAGACGCGGGGTGGAAACATCAGCCTGACGGCTGCCGGCGATTTGACCCAGGCGGTCAGCGGTCACGTTCGTACAACAGGTGGCACGATAGATGTTGAGGTAGCCGGTGGCATCCTGATGACCGATGGTAGCCAGACGACCAGTCAGGGTGGTGATGTCCGCTACAGCGCTGAAGAAGATATTGTGCTCAGTAGCATCGACGCCGGTTCCGGAAACGTAAGCGTACGCAGCGCTCGCGGCGCAATTATAGATGGTGGTGATAGTCACACTGACATTATTGCGGCGGGCGTGATCCTGCGCGCTGCCGGGGATGTTGGTGTCATGGTTGCACCTGTTGTCAATGCCCTGACGCTGCCCGCCTCGCTGACAGACGTTACCAATGCCCTGGAGATTTCGGTGGACGTCATGACCGCGGAATCCACAGGTGGAGACATCAATCTGGTGGAAGCGAACGATGTAAGTGTTGGCACCGTTTCGGTGACCATCGAACGGCTGGTACTGGATACCGGAACCACAACCCTGATTACTGACCAGCAAAGTGATGCCAGCACACAGGGTGCTGGCAACATAGCGCTCACCGCCGGTGGTATCCTGTCGGTGACCAGTGCGGATGGCGACAGCACCGGTGTTTCGACTGAAGATGGTGACATCACGATTGCTGCTGGTACCCTGCAATTGGTCGCAGGCCTCGCCAGTAGTACCGGGAACATCGCCATCACCGCAGATGACAAGGTAACCCAGTCCATTTTGGGCAACATTTCCACGGGTGGTGATGGTGATATTGATGTCTCAGTGACGACTGGCGAGCTTGTAATGGTGCCCGGGGCCCGCACGACCACAGCGACGGGTGATATTCGCTACGAAAGTAGTGGCGACCTGCGCGTTACAGAATTGTCGAGTGACACTGGAGATGTTGAACTGGTTTCCGGTGCTGGTTTGTTTGACGCACTTCGCGCTTCAGAAAATGCCAACGTTTCAACGGGCGGCACGCTCACCATCCAGACAGTCACGGGGGCCGGAGTGCAGGATGATATAGATACGGCGGTTGCCGTCATCTCCGCGGTGAACACCGGCAGCGGCAACATCAACCTGCAGGAAGCAGATGACGTGTCAATTGGCGGGTCAGGGCTTGTTAATACAGGTGGCGGAGCTGTGGCACTGGATGTGATGACGGGTAGCCTGAGTGTTGATGCACCTGTGTCAGCAATCGCCAATGGTACCGTTGACCTGATCGCCGCTGATGATCTTGCGATCAACGCCGACATGAGCGTTGAAGACGGTGACATGACCATCACGGGTGGCGCGGTAACGGTTGATTCAGGCCTGAGCGCCCGCCTGGGCAAGATTATCATTAACGGGTTGCGTGGCAGCCTGGTCATGCAGGGCGGTGGCAAGATAACCTCGGGCGGTGGCGGTGTTACGCTCACGGCCAACACCGACGTGTTGCTGACATCTATTGTCGGCACCACGTCCGATATAGCGGTGCGGTCACTGACGGGCAGCATCATCGATAACAGCGATGACGAGGACAACAACCTGGTGACCACCGGTTCGCTCAGCCTCTCGGCCAGGGAATCGATTGGTGGTGTCGACGGTGACAACCTGAATATTGATGCGGGCACCTTCAGCTTTACGGGCATTGAAGGTGGCAACCTGTCTATCAAGGTTGAGGGCGGCCCGGAATTTGATGGTACCCTGGAGGACCTGTATGCCATCGTGACCAAGCGCGACTTTGAGCCCTGGTTACTCGAGCAGGCCTCTGCGCCTGTACCGGCTGACCTGGGCGATACAGTGGTAATTTACAGTCTGTCCGACTTGATTGAAGAAGCCATGGATCGTGACAGCCTGGGTGATTTCTACTATGTCATGCGACCAGCGGGCAGCCTGCTGGCAACCGGGGCTGATGCCGTACGACTCTCCATGAGCCTGCTCGCTTTCGACAGTCAGTCGGCAGCAGATGCGTATAACGAGACACTGTCGCAGGCGCTTGCATTAATGGCGCTCAAAATAAGTTCCTGAGCGGAGGTTCGGACCTTTCGAATCGTTGCAGGACAACTTCCGAATTGTCCCCCTCTGGCACCTTGTTAAGCTGGTAGCTCTTGACGTGAATTGGAGTCAGTCGAATGCAGGTCCAGTTTGAAACTCGCCAGGTTGAGTTACCCGCGCGCAGTAATTCGCGCATGAGCGGCAGGATCAGTCGTGTATTCCATAAGTTTGAGTCTGTCATTCACCGCCTGCACGTCACGCTGAAAGACGTGAATGGCCCGAGGGGCGGTGAAGACAAGGTCTGCCTGTTGCGGGTAGAACTTAAGGGTGGTGGTCAGGTGGTTGTCAGGGAGCAGGGAGAATCGCTTGCCCGCTCCATCGGGCGGTGCCTGCGGCGCGGTATCCATCTGGTGTCCAGGGAACACAAGCGGCGCCTGGGCCGGCGTCGCCAGATCCAGCGGCTGGCAGCAGTGGCCGAATGATCAGGTTTCGGCGATGCTTTCGTGCGAGCAGATCGTGTTTTTGCCCGCGGAGAGATCTGCGATAGTAGTGTCGTGCATGGGTTTGTCGTATAACGGACGGTGAAATGGAAGAAGCAATTATCTTTACCTGTGGACTGATGACACTTGGAGCGGCTGCTGCCATCCAGCGTGCCCAGAAAACCAGGCGTGTACGCGATCTCCAGCAGGAAAGGCGTACGCGTCAGTAGTCGCGACAGTTCAACAACAGGGTCAGGTCGCTGTTACAGAAAGAGGGACTCAGTCAGGTCGCGCTTATTCAGCCGGATTTGGCCATTCACGGCTTCGCGGTCCGGCGGTATTACCGCCAGAGTCTCGCCGGGCTACATAGAGGGTCAAATCCTTGTTACGCCGACGACCCGGTCCGTATGCCCATCTATGTCGTAGGACATAATGACCAGATCACGTGACACCCCGTTACGGTCCTCCACGTAATCAGCGAGCACCGCTTCCGGCACAAAACCCAGTCGACGGAATGCCGCCTGGGCCCCATGCTGGTCCGGTGTCATATTGGCCATCAGTTTCTTGACGCCCAGGGTGCTGGCGACATCAAAAATCTCGGACGTCAGGTTCCTGCCGACTCCCCTTGCCCTGTAATCACTGGATACGTTCACCCGTATTTCACCCACCCGCCTGGTCCAGGGGGCCCGGTTGCGGTGTACGGTGGCGTAGCCAATCAGCCCCTTGTCATCATAGGCAGCAAGGGACGTTGAGTTGCCGGCTTCCAGGTTGTTCATCCAGTCGTCCACCACTTCCGGTTGTGTCAGGTCAACGCGCAGGAAAAGCAGGTCTTCCTGGGGTAAAGCCTGGGCGAACTTTAGCACTGCGTCCCGGTCGGACCTGGTCATCCAGCGCAGTTCGATGGTTGTGCCATCGTAAAGCGTCAGGGATTTGGGATAGTTTGATGAGAGAGCTGATTCTGCCATGGTGTTTCCGTTAGTTTGTTGATGGGGCGGGCGGGACGAGTCCAGGTTCCCGGGCCAGTTCAAGAAGTTCCTCAAAAGCCTGGTCGGTGCCAGCGACAATGACATCCAGATCTGGCAGCAATCTCGGTTCGCAAATGAAGTTGAAGAACAGCTGCTTGTTGTAGCTGAGAATTGTGACGCTGAAGCCGGTGGTACCGGTCAGTACCAGCAGTCCAATCGTATCTGTCACAGGGGCGCCACACATGTACTGGGGCACCTGCACGCCTGGGACGTTGGTGCAGGTAAAGTTGTATCCGGGATTGGGAGGGCGAATACCAAAACTGGGCATCACCGGCAGCGGCACCCGTGCCGCCAGCGCAGTTGGGTCAAACGGCGTGCCGACCAGTTGGCTTGCCGCCATGGCCATCGGTGGCGTGCTGGGCAGGCTTTCCTGCATGACTGTCAGGGCCTGGGCTTCTTCATCCTGCTTGATCCGCTCTGTCTCGGTGACAACGGCGGCCAGGCGTTCGCTTGCGGCCATGGGCCAGGCAGGCAACATGGGAAAAATTGCTGACACCCGATTGCCGAGTGCACCCTGCTGGTCCTCCGTGCGCACACTTACCGGGCACATGATGCGCAGATACTGGTGATTGATCCGTTCGTCGTGATCCGCAAGGTAACGCGCAACCCCCTCGGTTACCACAGCAAGCACAACATCGTTAATCGTGCCGCCCAGGTGACGACGGATTTCCCGGATATCACCGAAGTCTTTCTTCAGCCACATGACGTGTCGCTTTGGGCCGACCAGGCCCGCGTTAAACGGTGCTGTGATGGCGGGCCGGGTAACAAAACGCGTCATGATTTCAGTGGCTTTGCGGATTTTTTCCCATTGTGTGGTATCAGCTGTCAGGTTCTGGAGCGGATTGTTATTGCGCAGGTTTTCAATGTTTTCCTGCACAGCCTCGTTGATCAGTTCCATGGCGGAGGGGAGCTTCTCAGGTTGCCAGGGTGGGCCTGGCTCAGGCTCACCGGCATTGGGGTCCAGGTCATACAGGATTGTGGTGAGTTCAATGCCCGATGCACCGTCAATCATTGCGTGATGCGTCATTTGCAGCAACAGCGTTTTGCCGGGCACACCTTTGAGCACAATCATCTTCCAGAGCGGACGGGAACGGTCCATCAGGGGTTCGTTGAGTTCAACTGCCTTGTTGACACCCTCTTCAAGGCTGCAGCCCGGGGGTAATTCGTACAGCTGTACATGATTCCTGAGGTCAAACTCGGGATCGTCAACCCACTTCGGGTGCGCCAGGCCAAATGGCACCTGCATCAACCTGCGCCGGTAAGCCGGTACCAGGTGAATCCGACGCTCAAAACGAAACATGATTTTCTCGAAAGCAACTTCGCCATCGAGGACGTATACAGAGGATATATGCATGGGGCCACTGGCGGATTCCATGTAAATGAATGAGGCATCGGTGCTGGTCAGTCTCATGTTGTCTCCCTGCTTTCCTGTGACTATGCGCCCGCTGTCGAAACGGGTCAACCCGACAGCGGGGACGCGGCAGGCACCCGAAACTGCTGCCAGACCAACACATCCTGCTAGACTTGGGCCATGCTTGAACTGAGACGTGTCTGCAAAACCTATCACCAGCCTGACGGTATTGTCCGGGTGTTGGATGCCGTCGACTTCAGCCTGCCAGACGGCAGCTCAGCAGCACTGCTCGGCGAGAGCGGGAGTGGCAAGAGCACACTGCTTCATCTGGTTGCAGGGCTGGACAGGCTGGACAGTGGCGAAATTTTCCTGGAGGGGGAGCGCGCCTCGGATTTTGATGAGGCTCACTGGAACCGGTTCCGGCGTGAGCGCCTGGGTCTGGTGTTCCAGCAGTATCATCTGGTGCCCACGCTTCGCGTCATTGACAACATCAGGCTGCAGGCGAGATTGGCTGGTCGTGTGGATGTCGGGTTGCAGGAACGGCTTGTTGAACGCCTTGGTCTTGCCGGACTGCTGCAGCGCCTGCCACACCAGCTTTCAGGCGGGCAGCAGCAGCGCGTGGCAATTGCCCGTGCGCTGCTCCACCGGCCTGGCCTTATCCTGGCAGATGAGCCGACGGGTAACCTGGATGAGACAACAAGCCATGCAGTGATGAATGTGTTTGTGGAACTTGTCAGGGAAAGCGGCTGCAGCCTCCTGCTTGTGACCCACAGCCGCGAAATGGCGGCGTTAATGGATAGCCAGTGGCTGCTGCATGACGGACAGATCAGGGAACAGGTGGCATGAAGGTCTTTGCGCGTTTTCTCACCACGCTCCTGACCCTGCTCAGTCACTACAGGCGCCACCCCGGGCAGGCACTGTTTATGGCCATTGGCCTGGTCACCGGCGTGGCGCTTTGGTTTGCGGTACAGCTGATCAATACGCACGCGCGGGCCAGTTATGCGGAAGCTGACCAACTGCTGGGCGCGGAAGCACGCTACTTTATCAGGGGCCCGGCGGGTCAGGGCGTCGCTGTTGATGATTACATCAGCCTAAGGCGCGCGGGTTTCACCGGGGTGTATCCGGTGCTTGAAGCCCGGGTCCTGTTGCAGGGGAAAGGCTATCTTTCCATTATCGCAACGGACCTGCTGGCGCTGCCCCAGGGGGAGCGTTCCACGAGTCCCTTTGCCGCAGCGGATTGGCTTCCGCTCATCACACCGGACTACCAGGCCTGGTTTCCGGCAACGCTTGCGACACAGCTTGGGGTAAACCCCGGTGAACGCCTGATGCTGGCTGATGGCAACCAGTTGCCACCGGCCGTGATCCGGTCACGGGCGCAGCAGGGGCAGCGGGTGTTCATGGATATTGGCGCCGCAATGGCAGTGCTCGAGCAGTCCCGGTTCAGCTACCTGGCCGTGACCTCACTGGATGCGGCTGCGGTCGAACGACTTCAATCCACACTGCCCGTCGGGCTTGTGCTGGTTCCCAACCAGCAGGCCATAGACCTAAGCCAACTGACGCAGAGCCTGCATACAAACCTTGCGGCACTTGGGCTGCTGTCATTCTGCGTGGGGCTGTTTATTGTGTTTAACGCGGTCCGGTTTTCTCTGTTGGCCAGGATGGGAACCCTGACAACACTGCGGGAGCTGGGGGTATCCGTGGGCGTCATTTCGCTCGCCATTGTGACGGAATCGATCCTCTGGGCGCTCGGGGGAACTGGAGCGGGTATTGTGCTCGGGTACTGGCTGGGATACCAGTTGCTGCCTGCAGTCGCCCTGAGCCTGCAGAGCCTGTATGGCGCGTCCCTCGGCGCAACCCTGGCACTTGACCCAGCGCAGGTAATGCTTGCGTTTTTGTTGACGCTGATTGGTGTCGCCCTGGCACTTGCTGTGCCTCTCTGGCAAAAGGTCCGTGAGCCGGTTTTATCAGGTCGCAACCTGCTGGGCTTCTGGAGCCGCGAAGAAGAGTCAGCGCGGCAAATGGCGATTCTTGCCCTGACCCTGCTGGGAGCAGCTGTCGCCGGTTACTCGTTCATCACGATGGTGGAGTATGGTTTTCTGGTCCTCGCGCTGGTGATGTTCGGCGGCGCACTTCTGCTACCGTTTCTGATCCGCCTGGTGGTCAAGGGACTGGCGGACTTGCTGCCGGGAGACGCCTGGCTGATGCGTTGGTCCGTCAGCGATGTTTTGGCGCAACTGCCTCACTTGCGGGTGGCGCTGATGGCGCTGCTGCTGACGCTGACGGCGAATATAGGGGTCACAACGCTGGTTGGATCCTTTCGTATTGCGCTCGAAAACTGGCTGGAGACGCGTCTGTCGGCCAGTGTTTATGTCCAGCGCAGTACACTGGATCTCACTTCGCTGGAGGGAGCTGACTGGCTGGTCGATGCCCATCAACGGCTGGCTGTGAGATTGCGCTGGGGAGGTCGGCCGGTAACAATTCGCGGGCTCGATGTTGGTGCGCCGGACACCGTTAAACTGGTGCTGGCCGCGGCGCAAGATGGGGGGTTTGACGCCTGGCGGGTCGGCCAGGGTGATCCGGTCCCGATCCTTGCCAACGAACAGGTTCAGTATCTGGGTGGCGTGGACCTGGGTGATGTCGTGACCCTGGAGACGGCATCAGGCTCACAAAATTTTGCGGTAGCCGGGTTCTTCCATGACTATGGCAACCCCGCCTACCAGTTCTATCTGCCCCGGGAGCGACTCGCCAGTCTCTGGCCCGATGCCATCGCCGAGGGGATTGCACTCTGGGTGGCGGATGGGCGAATTGCCGACGCAGAAGCCGGACTTGTCAGGGCCGGGGCAGAAGCCGGCGACTGGGTGCTGCAGGATGACATCAAGGCAATTTCGTTTGGCATTTTTGATCGCACGTTTGCGATTACGGCGGCGCTGAACGTGCTGACGCTGCTGGTTGCCGGCGCTGCCCTGTTGGCCGCCCTGCTTGCGGTTCACCAGTCACGCCTGCCGGAGTACAGTCACTGGCGCTCCCTGGGAGTCCGCGTGGATGAATGGCTAAGAATTGTTGCCCTGCCCATTGCGCTGATGGTGCTCCTGACGTTTCTCGCGGCACTGCCCCTCGGCTACATCCTGTCCTGGTTGCTTATCCACAAGCTGAACGTGATCGCATTTGGCTGGACCATGCCGCTGGTCTGGTCCTGGCAGCCTGTTGTGGAACTGGTTGGGATGACCCTGGTAATTGTGTTCAGCACCTTTGCCCTTGCCGTGCTGAGGGTACGCCTGGCCCTGCCAGTCGCCCTGCGTCAGCTTGCAGGTGCCGGCGGATGAAAAGGGCCTGGCTGTTTTTCTGGTTGGTTTCGGTGGGTGAGCTCACCCGGGCGGAAGATGCTTACCAGCTCTTGCGCAGCGATCCGGCGGGATTCAGCCTGGTGGTACCAGGCAGGGAGTTCTCGTTCCCGGCGGACCATCTGCCGCACAAGGATTTCCGCATTGAGTGGTGGTATCTGACCGCAAACCTCCAGACCCCAGGGGGTGATGCCTACGGTGTCCACTGGACCCTGTTTCGCCAGTCGATGAGTCCCGCGCCTGACCCGGGAGGGTGGGCCAGCAATCAGGTGTGGATGGCCCATGCTGCCCTGTCGACACCTGCGGGGCATGTCTACCAGGAACGTTTTGCAAGGGGGGGTATTGGCCAGGCGGGCGTGACTTTGGACCAGGCGGGGCGTTTTGTCGCCTGGATGGATGACTGGGTACTTGAGGGAACAGGTGCTTCACCTCTGCCGGGCCAGCTCGAGTTCAACGTGCATGGGCACCAGGTCACATTGCGCATGGATAGCGATACACCCTGGGTCTTGCAGGGTAATCAGGGCTATAGCCAGAAATCCCATCTGGGCCAGGCCAGCTACTACTACAGCCAGCCCCATATCAATATTGTTGGTGAGGTGTTCAAGGACGGACAAACAAGCAAACTGCAGGGCCAGGGCTGGCTGGATCGCGAGTGGAGTTCCCAGCCGCTGGCACCGGACCAGCCCGGCTGGGACTGGCTCTCGGTTCACCTCGATGATGGCCATGCGCTGATGGTGTACCGCCTGCGGCAGGAGGGCGGACCAGACTGGATCAGCGGAAGCTGGGTTGGGCCTGACGGCATCTCAACTACACTCGGATCCGCTGACATCCAGTTTGAACCCCTGGCTGTCACGCGTCTTGAAACGGCGGGTGGTGTTCAACGTGACCTGCCGTTGCGGTGGCGGGTGGTTTTGCCAGCGCAGGACCTCCGGATCGAGATCGCAGCAGATGATGTTGATCACTGGCTGGACACCGCATTTCCCTACTGGGAAGGTCCGGTGACGGTGGCGGGGAACAGAACGGGTCGTGGCTACCTTGAACTGACCGGTTATTGACGTTGATGTGGCTGCCGGTCGTGATGTGTGTGCCAGGTCTCAGGCATACGCAGGGCCGGGTCCTGCTGATAGAACTGGCGCAGTTGGTCGTAGAGCGCCGTGTCGAAACGTTGCAGTTCATGCGGCGTTTCAAAAAAAGATTCACTGACGACGGCAAAAAACTCGGCAGGGTTCTCGGCTCCGTAGGGATCAATCCAGGTGCTTCGATGGTGGGCGACCTCGGTACGCAAACGATCAAAGGCCTGTTGAAAAGTACGGGTCCAGGTGGCGTGGTCCATGTCCTCGTGCAATGGTGGCATGCCGTTCGCCACACCGCTGGCCATGTCGAGCTTATGGGCAAACTCGTGCAAAACCACGTTGTATCCCGCCACACCCCGGGTAACATCAGCCCACGAAAGGATAACGGGACCGCGCTGCCAGGACTCGCCACCCAGGGCCGAAGCCGCCTCGTGAACAACCCCGGCGTCATCAACCTGCTGATGGCGTACCACAAAAGTATCAGGGTAGAGCACCACCTCGTACCAGCCATCATAGTAGGACAGGTCCAGTTCCAGGATGAGCAGGCAGGCAAAGGCAGCAATGGTCACGCGCTGCAGATCGGTAGGTACCAGGTCCACCCCGGTAATGGTCTTCTCGTGCAGGAACAGGCTGGCCAGTTCGCGGAGCTGCCCCAGTTCTGCGGCGGAGAGATGATGTCGGGCAAGCGAAAGCTCAACAACCCGATGCCAGGTTGATCTGGGCAACATTACGCGCCGCAGCAGGCGGGCACGGCGCCAGCGCCGCCAGCGTTCAAGCCATGTCCAGTTGGTGCCAGAATCCATTCGACCAGTATAAGCCTTCAGCCTTTCCAACTGGTGGTAAGATTGCTGTCACATAACCCGCCGCTCGTTTGCCACCGGGGATAGCTGAAGTGACAGGCCGACCCACTGTATTGTTTGTGACAGATCCGTTGTGTTCCTGGTGTTGGGGTACGCTCCCAGAGGTTTGGCAGGTGAAAACCGATCTGGCTGATACGCACAACTTTGATCTCATCATGGCCGGACTGCAGGTTGGTGCGAGAGAGGCGCTCTCTGCAGAACACGTGGAGTCCCTGCGTGGTCTCTGGCAGGAAGTCGGGCAGGTGACGGGCCAGCAGTTCTCCGGCATCATTCCACCCGATTTTGTCTACCACAGTGAAGTTGCCTGTCGCGCAGTCGAGATTGCGCGCGATCTCACGGGTGAACCACCCTGGGAGTTTTTCTTCAGGTTGCAGTCCGCTTTTTACCGGGATGGATTGAACATCAGTTCACCCCGGGTGCTGGCCGGTCTGCTGGGACTCCCGGAAGCTGATGTCAGGGGCAGGCTTCAGGATCTCCGTTACGTCAACGCGGCCCGGGCCGGGTTTGCCTTGGCAAACACGCTGTCTGCCAATGCCTTGCCGGGCGTCTATATTGATTCGGGTGAGGGTTATTCCCTCGTCACCGGTGGTTATGTCACGGCTGAATTCCTGGTACCTGAACTGCGAGCCCGGTACCGGTAACAGGGGCAGAACTACGCCAGGTGCTTGCAGTTCCGCGGTGAGATACCATCCCTGGGAACCGGCAAGGAGGGAGACAAGTGAAAAACCGATTCTCTGATCGGGTCACCTACGAGGTCGTTGAGCAGGTGGGGATAATCAGCCTGTCACGCCCGGAGAAAATGAATGCCTTTGATGCAGCCATGTATCGTGGGTTCAACGAGGCGCTAACCGCTTTCCGGGATGACGATGGGGCCAGGGTGGGCATTGTCCAGGCAGAAGGTGAGCGTGCCTTTTCAGTGGGTGCAGACGTCAACGCCCTGAATGAGAATGCGGCCAGGGGTATCACCACCGGTCTTGGTTCACTCCTGCTGGACAGCGGTATGGTCACGGACAAGCCCCTGATCGCAGCAGTGCATGGTCATTGTGTCGGGGAAGCGGTAAACCTCGTGCTGGGCTGTGACATGGTGTTTGCTGATGCGTCGGCCAACTTCATGATCTCCGAGGTGCGCCTTGGTGTTAACCCGGTCGACATTCCCATCAAACTGGCCGCACGAATCGGTTATGCCAGGGCTTTCGCCTTCCTGAATCCGGGGGATGGCAAGGATGCGGACTGGGCGGCCAGGGCAGGACTGGTTGAGCGTGTCTGTCCCCGCGGAACGGTACAGCAGGAGGCGCTTGCATTTGCCAGGCGGCTCGCCACCGAGTGTGCACCCCTGGCACTGCGGGCGCAGAAGGCAACACTGTGGACTGCCAGTTTCGGTCAGCCGGCCACGGCCAAAATCCTTGGTGAAGCGCGCCGACAGAAGATACGCCAGTCGGAAGACTATGCCGAGGGGCGACGGGCGTTCCTTGAGAAGCGACCACCGCAGTTTTCCGGCAGTTAGAGAGAGTCAGTCATGGCATGGAATGGAAATCACATGAAAACGATTTATCAGGGTGCACTGGTGCTTTTGCTCGGCGTTGTGGCATCTGTGGCAATGGCGGCCTCGCCGCAGCCGGTGCGCAGCACCCAGGGGATGGTGGTGAGTGCCAGTGACCTGGTATCTGCCATTGGCGCTGATATTCTCGCGGAGGGCGGAAACGCGGTTGATGCAGCGGTTGCCGTGGGGTTTGGCCTTGCCGTGACCTTCCCGTCGGCGGGAAACCTGGGGGGTGGAGGATTTATGGTCATCTACCGGGCCAGCGACAGGCACGCGACCACCATTGACTATCGCGAGACGGCACCCGGTGCGGCCACGGAAAACATGTACCTGGATGCAAACGACAATGTTGTTGAGGGTGCATCAACGGACGGGCATGGTTCGGTTGCGGTACCCGGAACTGTTGCCGGGTTGCTCTATGTCCTTGAACAGTATGGCAGCATGAGTCGCAGGCAGGTGATGGCCCCTGCAATCCGGCTGGCAAGCCGGGGGTTTGAGGTCAACTGGCACCTGCAGGAGTCCCTGAAAAGATCTGAGGAACGGCTGTCCTTACATCCGGAATCCCGCCGCCTGTATCTGCGTGATGGCAACTTTTACAGGGTGGGTGAAAAACTGAAACAGCCAGAACTGGCAACCACCCTGCGGCGAATTTCCCGGGAGGGTGCTGACGCTTTTTATCGCGGCACGATCGCAGACCAGATTGTTGCCGAGATGCAGGCTGGTGGCGGCCTGGTGAGTCTCCAGGACCTGGCGGATTACCGGGTGGTGGAGCGCGCACCCGTTCGGGGTACCTATCGGGACTATGTCATTCTTTCCATGCCGCCGCCCAGTTCCGGCGGCACGGTACTGGTGCAAATGCTGAACATGATGGAGCCATTGGACGTCGCGGCTCTTGGTATGTTGTCCTCGGGTTATGTTCACAATGCGGCAGAGGTCATGAAGCGCGCATTTGCTGACCGCGCCGAGTTCATGGGTGATCCGGCGTTTGTCGACGTACCGGTCAAGGGCCTGACAGCCAAGGCCTATGCAATGGAGCGTCGGGCCAGCATCAGTCCAGACAGCACCATTGCGGCGCGCGACCTGGGTGCAGGCAAGCCATTGCCTTTTGAATCACCTGAAACCACCCATTTTTCGATTGTTGATCGGGAGGGTAATGCCGTTTCCAATACCTATACCCTGAATTACTCCTATGGGTCAGGTGTGACGGTGCGCGGGGCCGGTTTCCTGCTGAACAACATCATGGACAACTTTGCTGCCAAGCAGGGTGTCCCGAACGGCTACGGTCTGATTCAGGGACCCGCCAATGTGATTGCGCCGGGGAAACGCCCACTTTCTTCCATGTCCCCCTCGATTGTGCTGGAAGGGGACGAAGTGCGCCTGGTGGCAGGGACACCCGGTGGGCCGACAATTATCAACACCGTGTTCCAGGTCATCATGAATGTGCTGGATTTTGGTATGAATGCCCAGCAGGCGGTGAATAACCCGCGGTTTCATCACCAGTGGCTGCCCGATGAAATTCAGTATGAAGCGGATGCGCTGGTGGTTGATGTTCAGCAGGCCCTGACACAAAAAGGCCACGCCCTGAAAGAGCGTGGACTGATTGGCGATGCCCAGGTGATATATATTGACCCGGCCACCGGGGAGCGCCAGGGTGGCGCAGATCCCCGCCGGGGTGGTGCTGCCGTTGGCAACTGATGACCCACCGGCGTCGCCTGGAACTCAGGTCACCGATGCGTCGTAGATTGACTGGATGGCGGCGTCCAGCATGGTATTAAATTCATCATCACTTTGCTGGGCACTCAGGCCTTCCGTCAGCGCCCGGGAGAAACTGGCTACCATGCCGTGCTGGCGGGACAGGCGATCGTTTGCCTCCGCCCGCGGGTAACCGCCAGACAACGCCACCACGCGCAGCACCTGCGGATGGTCTATGGCGGGTTTGTAGAAGTCATCCGTTTCGGGCAGAGTCAGCTTCAGCATCACCTGGCGTTCGCCGGACAGGGTGTCCAGACTGGCTAGGATGGCATCCAGCAGAAGCTGTTCGGCCCCCTGTTTATCCGGGCAGTGGATATCCACCTCAGGCTCGATAATGGGTACAAGGCCCGCGTCAATGATCTGGTTGCCGACCTCAAACTGCTGGGCGACAACCGCCTGGATGCCGGACGCGGAAGCCTGCTTGATCACGCTGCGCATTTTGGTCCCAAAGATGCCCTGGGCACTGGCCCGGGTGAGCAGGGCAGGGAGGTCTGGCATGGGTTTCATTGTCTGGACCCCGTCAGCTTCATCGCTGAGGCCCTTGTCCACCTTCAGCAGCGGCACCACGTTTTTCTTCTGCCAGAGATAGCTGGCACTTGAAACCCCTTCAATCTGCCGGTCCATGGTGTTCTCAAACAGGATAGCAGCGAGAATGCGATTGCCATTGAATGCGGGACTGGTGACAATTCGGGTTCGCATGGCATGTACCAGCGCATACATCTCTTCCTCAGTCTGCCAACTGCCATCCTTGATCCCGTAGAGGGCGAGCGCCTTGGGTGTTGAACCACCGCTCTGGTCCAGGGCAGCAATAAATCCTGGTGCGCTGGCCATCTTTTCGCGCTGGGCGTCTTTTTCGGTCATCATGATTCCCTTATTGTGTCTCGGTCGCCTTTCGGCTTTGTAAGAAGGTTAAGTCTAGTTTTGTGCCCGGATAGCATCAAGTACCGGCGGCCTGAATTGCGGCCTTCACGGCGCCAGGTGCACTCTACCAGAATTGCCGCCCGGCGGACGCTGCGGGTGCCACTGGTTTTTGTCCTGATGCTGGTGTGGTTGACCGGCCGTGCAGCGGTCAACCCGGCAGACGAATCCGGTTTGCTGGCCCGGCTGTTGCAATCCGCCCCCGCGTTTGCGCCAGTGCTGGCAGATGCGACGCAGTACGAGATACAGATCCTTTATACCCGGGTAGAGGGCAAGGCTTTTGTCACCCATGGCTACCAGGTGGACCCAGCCCGGTATTTTTACCCGGCCAGTACAGTGAAACTGCCGATTGCGGTGCTGGCGCTGGAAAAACTGGCAGCGCTGGGCATCAAGGGTCTGGATCGCGACGCCGAATTCCTGATTGATGCGGGTACGGAATCCCAGACGGCAGCGATGGCTGATCAATCCACTCCAACCGGGCGACCCAGTGTTGGGCATTACATTCACAAACTGCTGGTGGTCAGCGACAACGATGCCTTCAACCGGCTTTACGAGTTTCTGGGCCAGGCTGCAATTGAAAGCCGGATGCGCCTGCACGGCTATCATCAGGCCCGTATCCTGCATCGGCTGGGCATCCCGCTGACCCTGGCAGAAAACCGCACAACCAACCCGCTCAGCTTCCGGGTTGATGGCAGGACTGTATACAGTCAGCCGTTAATCCAAAGTGTGGCGCAGTGGATGCCGGCCGAGCCCATTCTGCGAGGGCAGGCTTACTTCAACGCCGCCGGTGAAAAAGTGGAATCACCCTTCGACTTTACCTGGAAAAACTTCTACCCGCTGGCGGAGCAACAGGCCCTGCTGCGTGAAATCATCTATCCCACGGGCCGATTTCAACTCGGCGAAGGGGATCTGGAATTCCTGCGTTCAAGATTGTCGATGTTGCCAAGGGAATCCGAGTGGCCCCTTTATCCGGTGGACGAGTATACCGATGGCCATGTGAAATTCCTGATGTTGGGTGGTGAGGGGGACATGCCACCGAACATCCGTATTTACAACAAGATTGGCCAGGCGTACGGCTACCTTATCGATAATGCTTATATCGTTGATGAGGCGGCGGGTATTGAGTTTTTTCTTGCGGCTGTGATCAACGTCAACCGGAATCGCACCTACAATGACGACGACTACGAGTACGACACCATCGGACTGCCATTCATGCGGGACCTGGGTCAGCTGATTTATGCTTACGAACGTTCGCGTTGAACCTCAGTCCTGCGGGTCCTGCCGTTGCCCGTTGATATAGGTAATGCCATTCAGCGTGGCCTGCCGGGGTGGCAGTTCACCGTCACCGAGTTCATCAAAGAGTTCAGGATACTTCGGCATTGTCATGTACCTGGCCAGCCAGTCGCCGATGAGCGCATCGTCTTCAAGGGCATCCCGTAACAGACGTTTGGCCTGGGCGATAAAGTCGGCGGTAATGGCAGATGTTGCATGCGCCGGTGTCAGGGGCGGGTCAACATAGTAGCGGTCGTCACCCCGCGCCAGCAATTCGGTGGCCAGGTCACCCAGCATTTCCGCCAGGGTCGGTGATCGAAATCCGATGGAGCAGGTCATGTTGTCATCCAGCGCAACGCCCCAGTGTGCAATGCCCGGCGGCAGGTACAGCATGTCGCCCGGTGCCAGCACCCATTCCTGTTCGGGAGCAAAAGATTCAAGAATCCGCAGTTCGGTGTCTGTTCGCAGCGGCGTGGCGGCGTCACAGGCCGGCCCGATTTGCCAGCGTCGGTGCCCCCTGACCTGCAACAGGAAAACATCGTAGTGATCAAAGTGTGGGCCCACGCTGCCGCCCGCCGGCGCGTAGCTGACCATGATGTCGTCCAGGCGCCAGGGGGGCAGAAAGTCAAAATGCCTGAGCAGCGACCTGACCTCGGGCACCCAGAGGTCAACTGCCTGTACCAGAAGCGTCCAGCGGGTGTCCGGCAGGCCGCGAAAATCCTCTTCGGCAAAGGGTCCAACACGCAGTTCCCAGGGGCCCAGTGGTCCCTCTTCCAGTACGATCCTGGATTCGACATCCTCTTCCAGGGCGAGGCCGGCCAGTTCATCAGGCGTCAGCGGGAATGCCGGATCAGGGATCGCACCCGCGAGCAACAGCGGCCGGGTTTGCCAGTATTCCGCCAGGAACTGCGCGGGCTCGAGACCGATTGGCGTCTGGCTCATCGGGCAGCCTGGTCACGCCAGTTGCCATGGAAGCCAAAAGGCACCCGGTGGTCAAGCATGGCCCTGGCGAGTGGCCCGGCCTCAATATTCCGGGCATCAAGAATCATCAGGTGGCTCTTGTCCCGGCCGGCATCGTACACGTTCGCAAGCAGGTAACCCTCACCCTCGGGCGCATCAGGCGACGCCGGAACAAACACCGGTTCTGAGGTCGCGAAGTTGGCGCCCATGTCGTATTTCCTGAGTACGCCGGTCTTGTGATCAAAGTGCCCTATGGCTGAAAAACCGCCGGCATTGGCAGGGCTGGCGCCCTGGCAACCCATGTATCCGTGCCGATAGCTGAGACCTGCAAATCGCTCGTCCAGCCTGGGGAATTCACACCAGGTGTCGTCAAGCTGCGCCACAACAAAATCGTCGGTGTTGCTGGACAGGTCAAACGTCCATTGCTTGAGCACGGCATTGGCTTTCTTCGGGTCGGGCTTGCTGCCGTCGGCATGTGGAAAGAGTGGTGCCTCGCCATATTCACAGACGTCGCAGGTGATGACGTCACCGTCATTGTAGGCATTCATGGGGTGGAAGACGTATGCGGGCGGTCCGCGGAACCAGCGGATGTCGTCGACGGTCCCGCGTCTGGGCATTACGCCAATGAACGTCTCCTTTTGCGGTTCCCAGGCAAAAGCCGGGCCCCCGCCCATGGCCCGTTCCAGCGACCCGGTGAGCGGCATGATCGGAAACAGCACGTAGTCCCGCGTGACCAGGAAGTCGTGCACCATGGACGCGTAGGGTGCCTTGAAGAATCCCGATGTGGTCAATACACCCTCGCGATCCACGACATGATAGGACATGCCATCTGATAGTGGGCCATCCACGCTGTAGCCGAAGAACACCATTTCCCCGGTTTCCGGGTCTATTTTCGGGTGTGCGGTCATGGGCCCCCTGAGGCGATTGCCGAATTTCCAGGCACCACGGGATTCCAGCGTGTCCGGGTCGAGTTCAAACGGGGCGTGGCCTTCTTCCAGCGCCAGCAGCTTGCCGCCATGCCAGATGATATTGGTGTTGGCAACACCGTCAGTTTCCACGCCGGCAACGCGGGGGTCATTTTCCATCGGGTTCAGGGCAGAGAACAGTGACTCGCGCGCCTCGTGTTCCATCTTCCACTTGATGGTCCGTGGCCAGCGGTTGCGGTAGGCAACGCGGCCACCTTCAATGTGGAACGCATGGACCATGCCGTCACCCCCGAACCAGTGGTGTTGCCCACGTGGCGCGAACTGGGGATTGGGGCCGTTGCGATAGAAGGTACCATGCAGAGCGTCTGGTACTTCACCCTCGATGATCAGGTCGGGGGCGTCACACTCCATCTGGATAGGTGCGTATCCGCCAACCAGGTTTGGATGATTGGGAAAAGGTCTGGCCATGGGTCGTCCTCCGGTTTGGCTGGGTTTGCAGCCGGTCTGGTGCCTAGGAAAGCACGAATTCCCCGGGTCCGCTAGTCGTAGATGGGGTAAAAGGTGTTGAACGCGGCCTCGCAAAAGTCCCCCGGATCATTAAAGCGGCGGTTGCGATTCAGACCGGCGATCGCCGCCATTTCCCTGTCACTGAGGCTGAAATCAAACAGGGCCAGGTTTTCCTGCAGGCGCGCCGGACGTGTGGTTTTTGGAATGACGCAGGTGCCCCGCTGGATGCCCCAGCGCAGTACCACCTGTGCCGGTGTGCGATTGTGTGCTGCTGCCGCCTCCATCACCGGTGGTTGCGCCAGCACCGACTCGTCTTCCCTGGCCATGTTCATTTCAAGGTAAGACTGTGCGCCGAGGGGCGAAAATGCGGTCACCTTGATGCCGTACTGCTGTGCCAGGCGCACCAGGCGTTCCTGGGTTAAGAACGGGTGTGCCTCAATTTGCAGAATACGGGGTTTGATGCGCGCATAGCTCATCAGGTCATGGAGCAGGGCGCTCGCATAGTTGCAGACGCCGATCTCCCGCACCAGGCCCGCGTCACACAGGTCCTCCATGGCACTCCAGGTCTGGTGCAGTGGCACGGCTGCTGGCTGCATTGCTGGTGACTCCGCTGCCGGGTCAAAAAACCATTCCGGTGGGTAGCGGGTTTCCATGGGGACAAAAGCCAGGGCAATGGGGAAGTGCACAAGGTAAGCGTCGAGATAGGCAAGCCCAAGATCGTCCAGGGTACGCTGCAGGGCCAGGGGCACATGCGCTGGGTCGTGATAGGTGTTCCAGAGTTTTGAGGTGATCCACAGTTCCTCTCGCTGGCAGATACCTTCATCAAGCGCCCGCCTGATACCGATGCCCGCTTCTGCTTCGTTGCCATAATCGCAGGCGCTGTCGATGTGGCGATAACCCGCCCTGATCGCCGCATACACGGCGTCGGCGCAATCCTCACGCGCAATTTTCCAGAGTCCAAAACCTACCGCTGGTATTTCCATGGTGAATCCCGTTTTTTGACACCCGAGTTGAGCGCCTGATGATACCGGACAAGTATGCCTAGCGGTGAAGCAGGAGACAGGTGTTGATGACGGTATCTGCGCCGGCGCCCAGCAGGGCGCGTCTGTCGCTACTGCCAGACAGGACCCCGATGCAATACATGCCGGCGAGTTTGCCAACCTTCATGTCGAGCACGCCGTCACCTACCATAGCGGCGCTTGCAGGTGCGCTGTCCAGCGCCCCAAGCGCCGCCAGCAGATGACGCGGGTCTGGTTTGATGTGCTGTGTATCATCCCGGGCTATCAGGATGTCTGTATCCTGAAGCAGTGCCGGGTAAACCTGCAGTACTGCCTCCCGGCAATTGCGCGTCACCACGCCGGTGCGAAGGCCACGCGCACGCAGGGAAGCCAGCAATTGATCGACACCATCAAATTGCCTGGTGGCGCGGGATGCCCTGATTTCTATGTCACGGATCAGGTCGTGTGCCTCCGCAAAATAGGCTTGCGCCACAGCCTCGTCCTGGCAGCGGAGATAGTCAGTTGAAACTCTGATGATTTCGACAATGTACTCACCCTCATAAACCGGGGCAGGCACGGCATAGCGATTGGTCAGCGCAATCACTTCACGTCGCATGGAGGGTAAATCCAGGTTGGGTGCCAGGGTACCGTCGAAGTCGAACAGCACGGCCTCAATATGGTCAGGTAGCATGGCCAGGCATCGGTGTCAGAAGCGGCCATGTTACTGTGCCTGCACTTGTATGTCAGGCATGAAGTTGGCAAGGTTCACCCACCTGAAAATAGCCCTGGGTGTTTATGTCAGATTTTGTTTCTGCCTTGGAAAGCGACGAGCACAGAACCGTCAACAAGGTCGCGGCGCTGGATCTGGGGTCCAACAGCTTTCACCTGGTTGTCGCCCGTATTGTTGCGCACGATGTTCAGATTCTGCACCAGTTGAAACTGCGCGTTCGGCTAGCCGATGGCCTCGATGCCGAGGGGCGACTGTCGGCAGAAGCCATTGATCGTGGCCTGGATAATCTGCGGATATTTTCCGAGAGTTTGCAGGACTTTGCGCCGGATTCCGTGCGTGTTGTGGCCACCTACACCCTCCGGAAAGCGAAAAATGCGCGGGAATTCCTGACTCGCGCCCGGCAGATCCTGCCGTATCCCATTGAAATTATCTCCGGTGCGGAAGAAGCCCGCCTGATCTACCTGGGTGTCGCTCACACCAGTCACCATATCGGCAAGCGCCTGGTTGTTGACATCGGGGGCGGTTCCACGGAACTGGTCATTGGAAACGGTTTTGACCCATTACTGATGCGCAGCCTGCAGATGGGGTGTGTGGTTTATACCAAACGTTTTTTTCCGGCCGGAGAGATCAGGCAGAAGCAGTTTGACAGAGCTGTAACGACTGCCCGACAGGAACTGGAACTGGTTGAGCGCCACTTCCTGAAGATGACCTGGAAGACCGCACTGGGCTCATCGGGGACCATTCGAACGATTGTTGGTATCGCAACAGAGATTGGCCAGCAGAGCAGCCCGGGTGAGGTCTGTCTGGCTGACCTGCACGCCATCGCTCGCTACCTTGTCAAAGCAAAACATGTTGACAGGCTGGCATTACAGAACTTGAGTGAAGAAAGGCGCGAGGTCTTTCCAGCCGGACTGGCGATTCTTATAGCGGTGTTTGAAAGCCTTGGCCTCCAGTCGATGGAGTTTTCCCCCGCAGCCCTGCGGGAAGGTGTCATCTACGACATGGAAGATCGTTTGAGCCATCTTGATGTGCGCGAACGTACGGCCCAGAGCCTGGCTGCCCGGTATGACGTCGATATTGAACAGGCGCAGCGAGTGCTGCAAACGACGCTGTATCTTTTTGATGAAACAAAAAAAGCCTGGAGCATCTCAAAGCGAGAGTTACGAAACCTGTTGGCCTGGGCAGCGCTGCTGCATGAAGTGGGCCTGCAGATCAACTCGCGTGGTGTCCAGAAACATTCAGCTTACATCCTGCGTAATGTGGAAATGTTGGGGTTTAACGAGGAACAACAGCGCCTGCTGGCGACGCTGGCCCGTTTCCAGCGCAAGCGGATCACCAAGAGCGAGATTGCGGAATTCTCCCTGTTTGATGCCCCGGCCATTGTTCAACTGATTGCGCTGCTTCGCCTTGGCGTACTGCTCAACATCAAGCGACAGAATGACATTCTGCCGGCCATGAAAGTCAGGGCAAACAAAGCGGGATTACGCCTGCAGTTTCCGCCGGACTGGTTGGCGGGGAAGCCGACGTTCAGTGCCTACCTTGAGCGTGAGAAGGAGCAGATTGCGGTTTTGGGTATTGACCTCAGCTTCAAATAACCCTGCCTGTCGCTGGTAGGTGGTGAGGTAACAGCCCCTACTCGGCCCGGTTGCCCGCCAATCCAGCCCAACGGAGGGCATCTTCACGCTCCCCGAAAGAAAGATACTTCGTGATCCTGCCCTCACGAAATTCGAATCCATCAGCAAATTCCCCACCATGCCACTCGGTTGAACCCTTTGGGCGCACCCGGGCGCGCAGGTAGACGACGATCCGGTTGCCGTTTACCAGATATTGTTCGGGTGTGCAGGTCCCTTCAGCCCAATTGCCACGGCCCCTTGCGACATGTTGCTGGACTTCACTGATTCCCCGGTAGGTACCTGCGGTTGGGAAATCCGCGGGTTCGATACGGACTATTTGTGAGTCGAAGTGTGCCGTGATAGCCACCATGTCATTTCGATTGATGGCTGCGAAGAAGTCTTCGAGTGCTTCGATTTCTTTGTTCATTAACTTACCAACAACCTGTGCCTGCCTGTTCCGCCCGCCGGGTCAGGCTTTGACAATAATATAGCTCCCAGCTGCTACGAGTGCTGCACCTGCAGTCTTTTGTGGGAGGGTATTGATTCGCGATCCCTTCGCTAAGGAAACCAGGCGGTGCGCAAAGATCACATAAATCACCTTGGTTCCGCCAACGGCGACGATGGTACAGATGACAACAACGGTGACCTGGCCCCAGGTTGGGGCGGACAAGTCCATAAACAGGGGTAGCAGGCTCAGGTAGAAAAAGACCGCCTTCAGGTCCCCAAGCGTAAGCACGAGACCCGCCAGGAAACTGGCGACAAGGCTGCTCTTACGGACCGACATATCCGCGCTCGCCTGATCAAGGCTTGTGGATTTGAGCATGGTCACGCCAAGCCAGAGCAGGTAGGCGGCTCCCAGGACCTTCACCAGCATAAATGCGCTGCCCAGTGTCCCGGCGATCAAGGTAAGACCGAGCATTGTCATGCTGATGAAAATCAGGTCGCCGGCGACAACCCCTGCACTGGCAGCGATCCCATGGGATCTGCCATGGGCGATAGCGCGTGCAATGACCAGGGCCACGCTGGCGCTGGGGAGGGCAGCGAGCGCGGCCATTGTTGTGAAGAGTATGAATGCCTCAATGATTGTCATGAACGAATATCCAACCTGTCCTCAAACCGCGTTCACCGGTGCTGGCCGGGAACCAGCGCGAGGCGCGCGCCTACAGGATCCTGAATCACAGCGTAGCTGTAACCGCCATCTGAACTCCGTACTTCTTTCAGGACTTTACCGCCTTCCGCCTGGACGCGGTGAAGGCTTTCTGCGAGATCACCAACGGGCAGGTATACCAGCCAGACATCTGGCAGTCCGAGGTTTACGCCGCGTGCATGACAGATGCCCGCCGCCGGGCTTCCATCACCACCGACCATGTTGTAATCGGCGTAATGTTCACCCGCATCTTCCATGTTGACGTCCTGGACAGACCAGCCAATAACCTCGCGGTAGAAATCACGGGTGTTCGATGCATCGGGGACTGTCAGGTCCGCCCAGGAGATACAGCCCGGCGACGCGACAGTCTCATCCGCTGCCATAATTTCTCTGGATGGGAGTGCTTCCGCGGAAACTACGGGGATCAGCCCGAAGGCGGCACCATTGGGATCGCGGAGCACTGCCCATTGGCTCCTGCCTTCGTTGTCTTTGCCATGTATCAGCTCGGCTCCGCCCAGTTCCAGCGCACGTGCTGCACTGGCCGCGACATCCGCGACCTGGATATGGGGCATCCACTGGAGCGGAAGATCGGCATAGGCTGAACTGTGCTCGCCCAGGCCGATGATCGGGATTCCCCGGTTGTTCATCAGATCCTCCCGCCAGAACGGGTCCGACCCCGTGGTGAGCACACGCGAATAAAATTGAAGTTCCCGGGCGTGTTCGGGCACGGCGATGTCAGCGCTGAGAATACCGCCGATACGACCGACAAATGGATCACTCATCTGCTGCCAGCTTGACATGGTTTCTCTCCTCTCGGGGACACACACTTTTTTTGGCGCAAAATCTTGTGGGAATTTCCCCAATTTTCAATAACGACTTTGCCTACGGTTGCGGGCGCTTGACCTTGCATCCAGTCCGACGTAGCTCTAGCCACCAGGCCACACACCGCAGGTGATCTCAAGCGCCTGTCAGTGAAGTGCCAATACATCGATGCGAGTATTCGCAACAGTGTAAGTCTAACCTTCGTGTGTGTCTCCTTTGCTTCCTCGTGTTTGTCTTCTTCGCTTCCTAGTCTGGTGCCCTGCGCTGGATAGTCTCCAAGTCGCGCCCGCGAAGCACCCAATCCGTACTACGATTTTGCTCACGCCTGTCAGCCGACTGGTTGTGTGTGTCCTATTCGCTTCTATTCGCTGTATTCGCTACATTTGCCTCTTCTGGCGGTAAACAGGCGTGCGAATTTGCTTACGCCTGTGAGCCAGTCAACGGTGTGTGTCCTTGATCAGGAGTGCGCGGCACGCCGGAGGCGGTCGTTAATGGCGCGACCCAGCCCTTCTTCCGGCAGCAGTTCCGCCAGTATCACCCTGGCGCCGCAGGTGTCCAGGTACCGCATGTCGGCAAACAGGTTGGTTGCCGCCTCGGCAAGATTGCGTGTAGGGCTGAGTTGCCTCTTGGCGGCGGGCTCAATCGCAGCGAATTCCCGATCCAGACTCAGCACCGCAATTGACTCACCCCTGGCGAGGTAGTCAGGCACCAGTTCTTCCAGGTTGCCCAGGACGAAAGGTGTGCGCGGTGCATAGTGGCTGTCCAACTGCCCGGGTGCCCTGGGGTTTGAATTGCTGTGTTCCTGCACCTCTACCGGCCCGGTGATCCGCTGGATGTCGTCAATTGGCAGGCCGCCCAGTCGATAAACCACGACCTGATTATCTTCCATCCCCACAATGGTACTTTCGATACCAACCTGGCACTGACCGCCATCCAGAATGTAGGGGATCCGCTTGCCAAGCTGTGCTTCAACGTGAGCTGGTGAGGTTGGGCTGATATAGCCAAACGGATTGGCACTGGGTGCGGCAAGCGGAAACTCGAGTGATGCCAGGAGCTTTAGCGTCAGCGGGTGGTTGGGGACGCGCACCGCAACCCGTGGCAGGCCAGACGTGACCAGCCCGGGAATACAGTCTGCAGCAGGCAGAAGCAGGGTCAGTGGTCCTGGCCAGAACCGCGCAGCAAGACGCATGAGCGGTTCTGGCTGTTCCCGTACAAGAGGCGCGATGGCTTCCAGGTGTGCAACATGAACAATCAACGGGTCAAACGTGGGTCTGTTTTTGGTCGCAAAGATGGCTGCAACTGCGGTCGGGTCCAGGGCATTACCCGCAAGCCCGTAGACTGTTTCTGTCGGAATAGCGACCAGTTGGCCTGCCGCCAGCAGCTTACGGCATTTGACAAGATCGTTGCCGATTTCCGCCATGTTGTAGAACCGGGTCAATATGAGGGAGGCAAGCTACAGAAGAAAATCATTCCCGGCAAGCACCAGGGTGGTGGGGTGTTTTTCTGGTTGTCCGTGGCGTTATGATCTGCTGTCGAATCCAGGGAGACGCACAATGAAGTTTGGGACCTTTTCCACGTTCATGTCGCCACTAGCGACCGCTGACATGATTATCGATTTTGGCAGACGGGCCGAGAATATTGGCCTCGAATCTATCTGGCTTGGTGAGCATGTGGTGTTGTTTAATGAGATGGAATTCCCGTACCCGGGATCAAAGGATGGCAAAATTCCTGTTCCCGAAGGTGGCGGTTTGCTGGATACCGTGCCGACTTTTGGTTTGCTTGCCGGGGTCACTAAAACACTTCGCTTTGGCACGGGTATCGCGCTCGTTCCCCAACGCAATCCCATCTATACGGCAAAAGAGTTTGCGACATTGGATTGGCTCACGGGTGGCCGGATGGACCTGGGTGTTGGCGTCGGCTGGTGTAAGGAGGAGGTGATTGCCTGCGGCTACGAATGGGAAACGCGTGGCGCCCGGTGTAATGAATTTCTAGCGCTGTTCCAGCAGTTGTGGACCGAAGAGGTGACCACATTCGAGGGCAAACATGTCAAGGTAGAGAAGGTTCGAATGGATCCAAAACCGGTACAGAAACCACATATACCCATCATTGTGGGTGGCTACGCGGATGCGGCCTACAGACGCGCGGCGCGATTTGGCCAGGGATGGTACGGGTTCAATACCACGCCTGCGGCGACGGCAGCAGCGCTGCAGCGACTGGACCAGATCCTGGCAGAGGCCGGCAGAAGTCGCGGCGAAGGATTCGAAACGGTTATTACACCACCCTATGTCTTCTCTGCAGATGACATCAAAGCCTATGCTGATCTGGGTGTGGATCGAATTGTGGTGCAACTGGGGAGCCAGAAGCCTGAGAAAATAGACCAGCGGCTAAGATATATCGAGGGACTAATTGCCGCTGATGCCAATCAATAGGTACAACGTTTCCTGCTGATAGCACCTGATCGCAAAACGGAGCACGGCGAAATGATCGAACTTTATGGACGCGGACAATCGAGATCTTTCAGGGCACTCTGGGCGCTGGAAGAAAGTGGTCTTGCTTATGACTATGTGGCGGTAGAACCGGGTGGTAACGTCCCGGCGCATTATCGGACTATTAACCCCCAGGGTAAGGTACCAACACTGGTTGATGGTGACATTGTGCTGACCGAAAGCGCGGCAATAGTAAACTATGTGGGTGCGAGGTCCGGTGACGCGACTTTGGTTCCGGGCGATCCTGCGCCACGCGCCAGGTACGATGAGATCAGTTTTTTTGTCATGACGGACCTTGAGCAGCCGCTATGGTCCATCGGCAAACACCGGTTTGCCCTGCCGGAAGACGTTCGCCTGCCGGGGATGCTGGACACTGCAAAATACGAGTTTGCAAAATCACAACGTGCACTGCACCACCATATGGATGGCGCGAGGTTTGCGGTGGGTGATGCGTTCACTTTTGCCGATATCCTGCTCGCGCACACAATTAACTGGGCGCTGCGTTTTGAGATGCCTGTTGACAAGGTGTTTGTGGATTACCGCGACAGGAATTATGAACGGCCAGCCTGTCAAAGGGCTCTCGCGATCATTGAGACAAAAGCCTGAACTTTCCTGGGGAGAAGGTGCCGCTAATCGGGAATCGCCTCTATCATCTCGTCAGCCCAGCGAATGGCAGCCAGATGGTGGCGCATCGTATCATCCGCGCTCACGCCAAGCGCAGTCAGGTAGGTGTCTGCCTCAGCCCAGAGGGCGCGCTCGAAGCACAGGGTGAGGCCCAGGAAAGAATGCAGCTGGCCGCGACTTTCCACCAATGCTGA
Source organism: Pseudomonadota bacterium (assembly GCA_047947185.1). GTDB lineage: Bacteria > Pseudomonadota > Gammaproteobacteria > Pseudomonadales > Azotimanducaceae > JANQJA01. The sequence continues at coordinate 953,189 of CP170502.1, read as the reverse complement.
TCGAATGCGTTCAGACAAGGGCAACCGTTGCATGACATCAGCCATCCGGGCGTCCAGCATGGCGTCCAACAGGGAAAAGAGCCCGAGCAGGAAAAGTTCCGCCGGTTCTTCACCCAGTTGTTCCGCGATCAGCTCACAGTGTTTAGCGCGTACCAGTGCCGTACGTGTCAGTTCCAGTGGTTTCGCTGATGCCAGGTCTCCCAGTAACACCAGGCTGGTGAAATGCCTGAGTTCTTTCCTTCCCATGACGACAATGGCGTGACGAATTGAAGTCACTTTGGTGCTGGTGCTGAAGTAGGCGGAATTGATGTACCGCAGCAGTTTGTAAGACAGCGCGACATCGCGGGAGAACAGTTGCTCCAGCGTGCGCGGTTCAAAATCTTCCCGGCCTGTTTCTGCCAGCACCTGAAGCAGGTTGATTTTGGCAGACTTCATGCTGGTTGTTCCGATCACTTCCGGTTTGCTGAAGAAGTAGCCCTGGAAGTATTCAAACCCCAGCGCCTGGGCGCAGGCATACTGTGTCTGTGTCTCGACCTTTTCGGCCAGCAGGGCCACGCCACCCCTCCGGAGCCGGGCGGCCGCTTTGATCACCTCGGGTTCTGTCATGGCGAGGAAATCCAGCTTGATGATGGCTGCCAGATCAATCAGCGGCTCCAGTGCAGGACTGTATTCGAAGTCGTCCAGAGCAAGCATATATCCCTGCCGATGCAATTCTGCGCAGGCGTTCACAACTTCCGGGGTGGGCTGCACATCTTCAAGTATTTCGACGACAAGTCGTTCGCTGGGGAACATGTGGGGAAGCTGGTCAGTTAGCGTCTGGGCCGTGAAATTCACGAAGATGCGGTGGTTGCCCGCTATGCGGTCTATACCGATATCAACCCAGGAATTCAGCAAGGTTGCCTGTGTCGCGAGATCGCCGGAGGATGTTGCTGTGGTCGCGAGGTGGTTGTCGCGGAACAGCAGTTCGTAGGCATAGAGGCGCCTGTACCGGTCGAAGATCGGTTGGCGGGCCACATAGAGTAAATTGGTTGATGGCTCTGGCGCGTTGCCGGCAAATGCATTCACGAGGATTGGGTCCAACCCGTTTGTGTCTCAACTGACTTTGTCGGCACCCCTGCTCAAAACTTGAGGGCTTTACGGCCGCGTTGCAGCGATAGCAGGCGGTAGCCTGACTTATGGTGTCAAGGTGAAATGCACGCCTGTCAGTTCCTCCGAGAGTTTCCAGAGGCGAGTGGCCGCGTCAGCGTCCCTTGCCCGCGGGTGAATCATCGCAAGGCCGGAGCCGCGAGCGGTTTCGCCACGAGCTACAGGGCCATAGTATTCACCACCCCTCACGCCTGGGTCGGTTGCAGCCTGTAGCGTTGGCAGGGCACCTTCTGTTGCCGAGTTGAAGAAGGGGCGGGCGACAGGCAGCAGCAGGTTGATCCAGCCGGGCATATAGCGGCCAAGTTCGGTGTCAGCAATACCCGGGTGGCAGGCGACCGCGAGGCAATCAGCCTTAGCCTGTTCCAGGCGCCGCTGCAGTTCGAGGGTAAACAGCAGGTTGGCCAGTTTGCTCATCTGGTATCGGGTCTGAGCCCCGTAAAGCTTCTTTGCCTGGGGGTCCACAAAATCTATAAACCCGGAGCGATGGGCAAGGCTGCTGACATTCACGATCCGGCTGCCGTTTTGCGCCAGTAAACCGTCAAGTACCAGACCGGTGAGCGCAAAATGCGCAAGGTGGTTGACACCAAACTGAAGCTCAAACCCGTCCTCGGTGAGCGTGTAGGGCGGCATCATGACGCCGGCATTGTTGATGAGCAGGTCTAGCCGGGGCTCATCGGTTCTGACGATCTTTGCTGCTTCCCGCACCGATCCCAGGCTGGCGAGATCAAGTGGAACCCAGCGGAGTTCTGCCTCCGGGTGTTCTGCGGTTATGCGGGCAATGGCGTCTTCCGCCTTTTGCCGGCTACGACACCCAAGCAGCACGCGTGCGCCTTTGCCTGCGAACACTCTTGCTGTTTCGAAGCCAATGCCGGTGTTGGTGCCAGTAATGAGCGCAACCCGGCCCTCGAGTGTGGGTACATCTGATATCGAATACATGACGGATCCCTCGTTGCGTCAGCACCATCATAGCGCAGCCGCGGCAAGCAGGTCCCGGAACAACCTTCGGGCTTGCCCCGCTGTGTTATTGGCCCTGCCATTGGTCACGCCAGCTGCAAGGCGAACTCCTGTTGGTTAGCGTCTCACCGCAGGGGTTTCCACCAGAAGACCTTGTGCGCGTGTTTTGAGGAAAAGCTCCAGGGAAATGTAGGTTTCGCTGCCCAGTGGGTAAGGTTCTGCGCGAACGCCAATATCACAGGCGCGAAGTCGGCGATGCAGCGAGCCCAGGGACTGCCATTCAAGACGATAGATTGGGTAGCCGTTGGCCTGCCCCTGGCTCAATAAATCGCCACGCAGCATCTTGCCAACATTCTGGTCGTGGCACTGGAAGCAGGCAAGGTTAAGCTGGCCTTTCCTGCGCTTGTAGTAGGCGCGGCCACGGGCAACATAAGCATCAAGCGCAGGATCGACAGAGGCAATTGGTTGGCCACGGTCAAGGCTCGCGAGGTAGGCTGTCAACGCCAGGGCATCTTCGCTTTCATAGGCAAGGGGCGGCGCATCCTGATGATCAACGCGGCAGTGCTGGATTTGTGTGGTGAGATTGAAGAGAGTCCTTTCGTGGGTACTCTCACGGGGAAAAGACTGTGCGTCCAGACTCCCGGCCACATGGCAGCTGCTGCAGGACCTGGCAGTTGGGTCTGGCGGCGTCTCGAACAGTTGCTTGCCCTTGTCGACCCAGAGCATCCCAGGGTTCATGAAGCTGTCATCCTGCAGCCTGCGGATGTCAGCTGACTGGAACTCGTAACCGGATTGGGGGCCGTTGGCCATGCTGACAGCCGATAACACCAACAACAGCAGAGTGACCAGTCGCCACATCAGCCAACGGTTACCGCTAGTTGTCGAACTTCCCGGGTTGTTTCTCCCTGCTGGTCGATCCATTCGAAAACGACGGGCCCCGTGCTGGTTGCGCGCAGGTGAAACGACAAGAATGGATTTGCCGCCACCCCGGTGCCAAAGGCCACTTCAATCACCGTTTGTCCGAGATAGGTGCAGGTAAAGCGCTCAAGTAAGTTGCGGGGAATCCGGTTACCCAGCAGGTCGTAGCGAAACCCGCTTTCCATGGGATGGGATACCAGGGTCTTGATTTCAATGACCTCTGCTGCGGTGGCCGTTGCCGGGATGGCGATACGAGTGTTTAACATCCTGATCCTCCGTCCCTAGATCAAAGGTTCAACACAGGCAGCCAAGGTGACAATGGTTTTTGCCGTGCCGGACCAGAGGGTGCCATCACTCATGCGGGCGACGGCGGTAATGGTCTGCGAATCACCATAGCGAATACGTGTTGTGACATGCGCCCGGCCACTGGCCGCACTTAACCTGAACGTGGCAACCAGTGGGACCGGGTTTTTCTCAGCAAAGATCCTGATTTCCGCTACATGGTCTGCAGGCGTCATGGGGCTTTCGACTCGAACCTCCAGCGGCACAGAATTGCCATTTTCTGCCAGCGCAGGTGCGACCAGCTGGACCCGGCCCGTGTTGATAGTTTCTCCCGGGTAGGTTCTGGCGATCTCGGTGAGTTCGCGCCCGATGGATCTCAGCGGTACCAGTTGCAGCGCCAGCAGCGCCGTACCTTGGATCAGTAATTCTCTGCGTTTCATCAGGGGTCCTTCTGTGCTGCCAGATATGCCACCAGGTGCTCAATTTCCTGTGCTGTGAGGACCGGTTTGCCCTGGTAGGCGGTGGCCACCTGTGACAGGCCCTCGGTACGGTAGTAGGCGGGCATAATGGTGTTCGGTAACAGGCGGCTGATGTCAACAATACGGAATCTGATTTCGGCAGGATCAAGCCGGCTGCCGATGCCATCAAGTGGCGGCGCAATGGTGCCCTGGAAAGGTTCAGGGTTGCCGACCAGCCGGTGACACAGGAGGCAGTGTCCTTTTTCCCGGTCGCTGAAAATTCGTTCACCGTCAAGCTTGTTACCCGGCGTGCTGGTAAGTGGCAATTCCTCGGCGGCTGCAGCCGAGACAGTGAGGGCGACCAGGGCAAGCGACGTGCAGCCAGCGAAGAGTGCTGTCGCGCAGATTAATGCTGGTCGCCAGCAACTCACCCCCAGACCTCACGCGTAATGGTGTCAAACCAGTCGTAGGCATAAGCCGCTTCCAGGCGGCGGAAATCGCTCCCGGCGTCAGGCGGGCTGGTGCCGCCTGCACCTGGCAGTTCAATCCAGCGATCTCCGCTGGGGCGGTAGACTCCGGCAACCGAAATACCTTCTTCCGGCGTCACCAGGCTGTAGCAGGTGTTGATCAGCCGGGTGCTGATGGGAGGTTGGCCGTCAAGTAACCTGGCCAATTGCGCCGCGCACAGTTTGCCCTGGACATTGGCAGCAAATGCGGATTTGGGCATCGCGTTGGCGATGGCCGCATCACCGATGACATGAGTGTCTGGTACCCGTGTTGAGGCGAAAGTCTCGGCCGTGACCGGGCACCAGCCACTGTTGTCGGCGACACCGGCGATGTGGGCTATCTTCCCGGCGCGTTGTGGTGGAATCACGTTGGCCACATCAGCCTGGACACGATCGAAGTCGGTGTAGAGTGTGTTGGTGTCTGCGTCCACCGAAACGACGCGAGCGCCGTCCGACAATCCCTGCCACTCAATTAGTTCACCGTAGTGCTCCGCCCAGGCGGCCTGGAACAGGGACTGTTTGGAGAAGTTGTCTTTGCCGTCGAGCAGCAAGACCTTGCTACGTGATTTGTGTGTCCTCAAATAGTGTGCGACCAGGCTGGCGCGTTCGTAGGGGCCGGGTGGGCAGCGATAGGGGTTGGCGGGTATGGCCATCACAAAGGTGCCGCCGTTGGGCATGGCTTTCAGTTGGCTGGCCAGTCGCAGGGTTTGGTCGCCCGCCTGCCAGGCGTGGGGCATGCGCAAGGCTGCCTGCTTGCTGTAACCGGGCAGGGCATCAAAATTGAAACTGATACCAGGCGCAATCACCAGTCTGTCGTAGTCGATGATGCTGCCATCGGTGAGGGAAATACGCCGCCGGACCGGGTCAATATCCACGGCTGCCTGCTGCAGGTGGCTGATTCCCTCGGCCTGCAGGATCTGGTAGGTGAACGTCTGGCGACCAGGTTCCCGCTGTCCTGCAATAACCAGATTGCTGAGCGGGCAGGCGTGATATACCGGCCCGGGTTCCACCAGGGTGACCTTTGTTCCGGGAGACAGGCGGTTCAGCGTACGGGCACAGGTCATGCCGGCAAAGCCACCGCCGATTACAATTACGCGAGCGGAAGTCCTGTAATGGGCCAGCGGCATGCAACCGGCAATCAGGGCACTACCAAGCCCGCCAATCAGGCCAGCAACGACCTGGCGCCGGGTTGGCAGGCTCATGGACGACCCAGTGCTTCGGCCAGGAGCTCAACTTCTTCGTCGGTATAACCACGAGCAATTCGCTGCATGAGCGTGCCTTCGCGTGTTCCCGACCTGAAGGCGCGGAGCGCTTCAGCGATCCGGTTCCTGTCCAGATTCTCGAGGGTGGGTAGCCTGGTGCTGGTGCAGGCATGACAACTACTGCAACTGGCAGCGAGTATGCTCGCAGGCGTCGCACCCATGTCGCGCGCGCCTGCTGCCAGCGCCAGGGACGCGAGCAGCAGGAAGAGCAGGGCACGCATAAGTGCTATCCGATATCCTGATTTTTGATCGGCAGGTGTCGGATACGTTTGCCGGTTGCCGCAAAAATAGCATTCAGAACAGCGGGCGCAGCCACGGCAATTGTGGGTTCACCCACACCACCCCAGAAACCGCCCGAAGGCATGACGGCAACTTCTACATGCGGCATTTCAGCCATGCGAATGGAGGGGTAGGTATTGAAGTTCTGCTGTTCGATCTGACCGTCTTTTACCGTACATTCGCCGTAGAGCATGGCTGTCAGGCCATAGGCAAATGAGCCGGAAACCTGTGCCTCAATCTGCTGCGGGTTAACAGCATATCCAGGGTCGGTGGCGGCAAAGATGCGGTGCATGGTGAGTTTGCCGTCTTTCACGGACACCTCTGCACAGGCGGCCACATAACTACCAAACGCTTTGCAGACGGCAAGGCCGCGAAAGTGCCCTGCCGGAGCACGCTTACCCCAGCCAGCCATGTCCGCCACCCGGTTCAGGACGGCCAGGGCGAGCGGGTTGTCTTTCAACATGGCGGCGCGAAACTCAAGCGGGTCGGTGCCGGTTTCATGGGCCAGTTCGTCCATGAAACACTCAACGTAGATGGCATTCTGGTTGACGTTAACGCCGCGCCAGAAGCCGGGCGTGATATGAGGATTACGCATGGCGTGATCAACCAGGAGATTGGGTACGGAATAGGCGAAGGCATGGTCACCCTCGGGCGCCAGGGCCTGGAAAACCACGGGATCGGCATTGCCACCCAGCCGGTCCGGCATCAGGCCGTAAAGAATTGACTGGCCTGAGATTCTGACTTTCAGTGACTCCAGCTTGCCTTTATCGTCAAGTCCGGCGGTCAGTCTGGCGCGGGTGATGGGGTGGTAGTACCCGTGTAACATATCTTCTTCGCGGGTCCAGATCAGTTTGATTGGGGTCCCGGGCATAGACTTTGCGATCAATACCGCCTGGGTGACATAGTCGCTCTGGCCGCGCCTTCCGAAACCGCCGCCAAGATGGATCTTGTAAACATCACATTTTTCGGCGGGTAAGCCTGAAGCGGCGATGGCGGCGGCCAGTGCGGCCTCACCATTCTGGGTCGGACACCAGACTTCACAACTGTCTTCGGTCCAGACCGCAGTTGCGTTCATGGGTTCCATGGTCGCGTGATTCTGGTACGGGTAGCTATAGTCCGCCGTGTAGGTCCTTGCGGCACGGCTAATCCCGGCGTCTGCGTCCCCAACCTTGTTGCCGACAAATTCGGTATCTGCAGTGAGTCCCTCTATCAGCATGGCATCAATGGTTGCGCTGGAGACACTGGCGTTCTCACCCTTGTCCCATTCGACAGGCAGCGCATCCAGCGCGGTTTTTGCCTGCCACCAGGTGGTTGCAACCACGGCCACCGCATCGTCTTCAACGGGCAACACCGAGACCACGCCCGGCATCTTGCTGACGCGGCCGGCATCAAACGACTTCAGGGTGCCACCATGTACCGGACAGGCCCTGATTGCCGCATTCAGCATACCTGGCAGGGTAATGTCGGTGCCGTAGACCTGCTTCCCGGTCAGTTTCTCGACCGTGTCGAGGCGCTTAACCGCCTTCCCGATCAGTTTCCAGTCAGTGGGGTCTTTCAGGGTCACTGATTTCGGGGGCGTCAGTTTGGCTGCAGCGCTGGCCACCTTGCCGAAAGTGACAGTTCTGCCAGTGGGAGGATGGGTGAGGACACTGTTTTTGGCAACAACCCCGGCTGCACTGACACCCCAGGCGTCTGCCGCTGCCTGCTTGAGCAGTTCACGCGCGAGGGCGCCACCTTCACGGACATACTGGTGGCTGCCGCGTATCCCCTGGCTGCCGCCGGTGGAGAAGGCTTTCCAGACACGGTCCCGTTTCAGGTTCTCGCCGGGTGTCGGGTACTCCCAGGTAACTTTGTCCCAGTCGCACTCCAGTTCTTCAGCGACGAGTTGGGCGAGGCCAGTCAGGGTACCCTGACCCATCTCCGAGCGCGCAATCCGGATGGTGACGGTGTCATCTGGCGCAATCACCACCCAGGCGTTGATCTCGCCCGGGACAGACATGTGATGGTCGGCAAACGCGAGTTTGCTGCTGAAGGGCAGTGCCAGTCCCAGAGAAAGCCCTGTGCCTGTTGTTGCGGCGCCAACCACAAACTGGCGTCGGGTCACATTAACTGATTTCATCGTCATCTCCTTCACATCACCTTCGGCTTTTTGCTGCTGATTTCAGCGGCGAGATGAATACCCTCTCGCACACGCTGGAAGGTGCCACAGCGGCAGATGTTGGTTATCTGGTTGTTGATGTCACTGTCCGTGGGCCTTGGTTTGTTGTCCAGGAGCGCAGCCGCCGCCATGATCATGCCCGGCTGACAGTAGCCACACTGGGGTGTATCGAGTTCAGCCCAGGCCTGTTGAACAGGATGATCACCGTTTGCCGAGAGCCCCTCGATGGTGGTGATTTTCTGCGATGCTGAAATTGCGCTAACCGGAATGATGCAGGCCCGGATGGCCTGCCCGTCCAGGTGGACCGTGCAGGAACCGCATTGAGCGATGCCGCAGCCATACTTTGTGCCGGTCAGTCCCAGTTGTTCGCGGATAACCCAGAGTAAGGGTGTACTGCCCTCGACCTCCACTGTCACCTGTTCACCATTGATATTGAGTGTTGCCATGATGTTGCTCCGTACCTGGTTCCTGATGTCTGTCTCTTGTCTGACGGGGATGTCTGACGGGGACACACATAATGAGCAATAGAACGGGGACACACAAGGGAAACAAAGCAAAAGAAAAGCAAAAGAAAAGCAAAAGCAACAAAAGGATAACAAAAGGCGACACAGATAAATTGCTGACTACACGCGGACAGATATCGCCTATATTGCAGGTGGATATCCGCTTACAGCATGAGACACAATCTTCCTATCCCTCCTTTCCGGGCTTTCCGGAATTATTAGCACATGACTACACCACGTACTCAACTTATCGATAGTGAGGTGCCACTGCACTATCACCTGGTATCGCGCTGCGTTCGGCGGAGTTACCTCTGTGGTACTGATCCTGAAACAGGGGTCAACTACGATCACCGCAAGAAATGGCTAATTGATCGAATGCATCATCTCGCAAAATCATTTGCTGTCGCCATCAGCGGTTATGCAATTATGGATAACCATTTCCATCTTGTGGTCTTCTACGACCCCAGAGCCAGTGAGGGGTGGTCAAGTGAAGAGGTTGCGTACCGCTGGACTGAGGCGTTTCCGCCCCGATGCAAGGAGGCCAATGACGAGGAACTGGAGGAATTGAAAGCTTTGCAGCGCATAAAATTGCTCGAAGATCCGGAGCGCCTCGCTCGCTGCCGCCGAACACTCGGGTCATTATCTGACTTTATGAAACACCTCAAGCAACCGATTGCACGACGTGCCAACAAGGAGGACAACTGCCAGGGTCACTTTTTTGAAGGTCGGTTTTATTCGGGCGCGTTGCTGGATGAAGATGCTGTGCTCGCAGCCATGGCCTATGTCGATCTTAATCCGGTTCGGGCAGGCATAGCTCGCACCATTGAAGAATGCGAATATACCTCTGTGCATCAACGTCTGGCTGAGGTGGCCAATCGGCAGGAGCGGCTCGCAGATGCAATTCGTCCCCTCGTATCCGGACTGTCTGAGCAGGTGCCGATGCCGGTCGTGTCTTTGCAAGACTACTGCGCACACCTTCGCAAGCTGGTTATCGCTGATGCTCCCAATGGTCGAATCTGGCAGTTGAAGGTTCTCGCATTGCAAAAACGTGAACGGGCTTATGGTCACCGCAAGCGGCTGCTCGTCTGGGCCCATGCTAGGGGTTGGAAACGGAGCGGGGGTATGCTCGCTGATCAACTAACCAGGGCTGCAGGTCAAGACACCTCTTCCCTCCGGGCCGTTCGATTCTGACGGCCGCTTCACCTCTTTCTCTCAGGTGAGGCTCCAACTCATCTGATCAATTGTTCAGAACCTTCCATTCTCCCGGTTTCTGCTCGTACCCGTGTGTGTTTTTGCCCGTTGGCTCGAAACAATCCTGGCCCAGATGACCTACCAGGTTAATCAGTGTGTGTCCTTTCGTGACCACCTGAGTCACCGGACCCGGCCTGTGAATATATGTGTGTCCTCAAATGGTCTGTGTGTGTCCTCAAATGGTCTAGAAGCGGTAGGCGACCTTGGCACGCAGGGTTCTGGGTTCAAAGACGTGGAAGTGTCTGTCCTCGACGGGCGCCAGTTCGCCGGGGAGTTGGGACTCGTAGAAGTATTCGACGTCACGGTCGCTTGAGTTGAAGATGTTAAGCACGTCCAGGGACAGAGACCACTGCGGGTTTGGTTGATAGCCAAGGCGCAGATTGGCGATGGTGCTGGCGCTGGCGGTACTGCCACCATCAAGCGGATAGTCGCCGAAGTGTCGGATGCGGAAATTGGTGTAGATGCCGTTGCCGAAGTCAGCGTTTACGCCGCCACTGAAGACTGAACTGATGGCACCGGGAATAGCCGTTGAACCATCAACAGGCGCATCAAAGCTTGCGTCGGTCCAGGCATACTCGATGTCGAGCGTAAGGGTATCGTTCAGATAATAATAGGCCGTTAGCTCGATACCCTCTCGCGTTGAGCTTTCGCCAGTGTCTTCCGTGCTACCTTCGTCACCCACGAAAATCAGCTCCGAATCCAGCTTCAGACGCCACAATGCAATTGACGCATTCAACCGGTCACTCAGAAATGTCCGCCAGCCGATTTCGTACCCCAGGGTTGGCACCAGTGGGTCTACCCGGTCCAGCGCCTCAGTGCTGTCGTTTGGATTAACCCGGATTGTGGTGCCACGGGCATCATTGCTGTGAAAACCCTCGCCGATGCTGGCATACAGCTCCATCTGTTCGTTGATGGCCCAGGAAAGTCCGAAGGTACTCGTGACGATACTGTCATTCGCGCTGCCACCATTTTGTGACACAGCCAACGGGTCCCCGGATTGCAGTGGATTGACCTCGAAATCAAAACGCTCATAGCGTAGACCCAGATTGGCCCGCAATGTTTCGGTCATTGCCAGTTCACTTTGCCAGTAAAGACTTGCGCTCCACTGGTTGACCGCATCAAGCCGGGACACGCCAGTAACAACCCGCGCGTTCGAGCGCAGCAATCCTACCTGATCAATCCTGTCGTAGCGCATCTGGCTGCCTAAGCGGTTTTGTATCTCCATACCACCAAGACTGCCAGCAAGGGCATAACTGGCATCCCAGCCGAAGATGCGTCGGTCGTCAACCTGTTTGAACTGGTCACCGGCGGGATCGGTAAAGTAACTGAAATTTGAAAACAGGTTGAGGTTGTAGTCGATCAGGTAGGCCGTCGCATTCCACGCAGATGTGTCACCCTGTCGCTGCCAGTCGAAAGAGAGGCTGTACCGGCTTGAGTCACCGCCCACGGTTGTATCGATTGAACCCAGATCCGAAATAATGCCCTGGGTGACGGCGCGCTCGGGGATCTGGTCCGCCGAGTTCCATTGGTTGTTGTAGCCCATAAAAGTAAGATGGAAGGTGTTTTCGCCCTCGGTCCAACGTTGTTTCAGCCAGAGATTAATCTTGTCGACGTCTTCACTGATGTCTGTCCAGGGGCCGTCGTAAGACTGCAGCTCGAGGCCGTAAAAAAAGGTGCCACCACCAACGCTGGTGTCACCCCTGGCCAGCAGGCGGCGGTAGGCATCCTGTCCCAGATCAATTTCCACCTGGTGTCCCGTCGTGTGGTCTATGCTGCGAATGCTGGCTGCACCGGCACCGGAAAAGTCTCCAACATGGGCATAGTAGGCACCTTTCTGGTAGAAGATCTCTTCGACCATTTCCGGAATAACAAAATTGAGGTCGGTGTAACCCTGGCCATGGCCATGAGTGCGCATGTTGACCGGCATACCATCAACAAAGGTCGCAAAATCGGTGCCGTGGTCTAGATTGAAGCCACGCAGGAAGTACTGATTTGCCTTGCCACTGCCGCTATGTTGGGTGGCGATCATACCGGGCACCGTTTCGAGTATTTCTCCGGTACGCAATAGCGGGCGGATCGAAAGTTCCTCATGCGAAACCAGCCCCTCGGATGCGGAACTCGAACTGCCCACAAGGTTGACCTTCCTGCCTTCAACCGTGACTTCTTCAAGCGTAGCGGCCTGAGCCGGCAGGGTGAGTGTAGCCAGTACGCTGGCCAGCATTGATCCATATCGACGCATAAACAAAATCTCAAACTGTAAAAAATACGCAAGTCCGCCGGCACCCTTGACCAGGTGAACGTTGCCAGAATGTCTGATTACCGGTAGATTGGCTGCAGTCCGGGTGGGCTGGAACAGGAAATCCGCTGGCATCAAGCGCGGGATGCTAGGCAGGCAGGGCAGCCGGGTCAAGAATGATCAGGTAGAAACCACAGCCCGTTCAGCGAAAGTGCCTGTTTCCCCGAACGAAACCGGGTCAGTTGCAGACTTGCAAACTTTGGCCAGCGACCGAAGTTTGGTCTCTGAGATGATGGACACTTATGAGTAACAAACGTCATTCCACCAGCATCTTTCCGCACGCACTCGGTGAGCTTGAGCTGGCGATCCTGGAAATATTGTGGGATACACCAGATCTGAGCGCCAAAGACATTGTGCAGTTGTTGCGCCAAAGTCGGAGGCTCACGATGAGCACCGCGCAATCTTCTCTGGAGAGCCTGCGCAGGAAAAACCTGCTTACTTACTCGAAAGACCGTCAGGCGTTTGTGTACCGGGCGACGCTGACGCGCCCGGAACTGCTGGGTCGTTTTGTCGGTGATGTGATAAGGCAGTTGCATGACGGCGAACTCGATACAATTCTGAGTACCTTTGTTCACGTCGCCTCAAACATCCACGATCAGGCACTGGACGAACTTGAAGATCTGATCCGCGAGAAGCGCAAGCGCTTGAAGGGAGGTGAAGTCGAATGATGCAACTCGTCGGTTCTTTTGCCACCCTGTGGCTTCTCCTGTGGCTGGCAGGTGTGCTTCTGCTGATTGCCGCCTATCCGCACTTGCGCAGCGTCATTGTCAGGTTGGAGCCTTCGTTTGGCAGTGGACTGCTGCTCAGCCTGATGTCGGTGCCGATGGTGTTCAGCCTGGGAACCACCTCATTGCTGTTTCTGCCCGCTTTTGAATCACTGCTGGTCCAGGCCCACTGCCACCTCTCCTGCGAGAGTCATCTGCCGTCGCCAGCGTCAAGCGGTGTGACGATGGCAGGTTTGTTTGTTCTTGCCGCCATTATCGGCACTATTTTCGTCAGGCTCGCGCGGCAGGTCCGTATCGCCCGCAACATTACCAGGCAACTCGACACTCTGAGTGCAGGGGAGAGCACAAAAGGTTTCCTTCCGCTCCCGGCGGAACCGGCCGTCGTGCTGACAGTCGGATGGTGGCGCAACAGGATTTACCTGAGCGACAGTCTTGTGTCAGCCTGTACCGAGAGAGAGGTAGACATCATTCTCGCCCACGAGCGTGCCCATGTGCAGAGAAAAGACAACCTGCGCCTGACATTTGCGCAACTGGCCACCCTGTTGTTACCAGGCCGGTTCTGTTCAACGCTGATGGAAGACCTGCAACTCCTGACCGAATCCGCCTGTGACTTTTTTGCGGCGGAACAGTTTGATGGGCTTGATGTTGCTGAAGCCATTATCAAGGTCTATCGACTGATCCCTGAACGAACGTCACATGTTCACGGGCTTTCTGTTGCTGGCGAGGCATGTCTCGAACAAAGGGTCAGGGCGCTCCTGGAGCGGGAAACACTGTACCGGCCCTCCAGACTCGCTATGCTGTCGTTAACCTGTGCCCCGATTGTGATCGCTTTTGCTCTTGTCAATCCGCTGCATCATCTTATCGAGTGGCTTTAGGCGACCATATTCCTGTGTGTTGGGATCGCATCAGTTGCATGCCAGCCGCGCCTATTGCGGGTTGTTGTAGCCATCTTCGATCAGGTCAAGCTGGGCACGCCGCACATTTGAAGCTGCGCCCAGACCATCATTTGAAATGACAAGCGCCACGTCTGACTCCTTGTCATAAGCTGGCCATACCGGCTGGTCAACCCGATTCGGGCTCCCCGTTTTTGCAAACTGCACCCAGTAACCATGCATCATGCGCGCAACTTCATGGTCCCGATCACTGACGGGATACTCTCCCGCTGGCATGCCAAAACGTTGGCCTGCTGCGGCGTTGATCGACAGGGGTTGCAGTCGATCAAACACAAACGGTACCTCACCCGCGTGACGCGCTCCGGGAACCAGCGGATCCACTGACGCCAGCACATAGTCGAAGTGGTAAAGCCAGGCTGGCGAAGCAACAGTTCGCATCTGTCGAACCAGGTGCCGTGTCGGGGCAACAAACAGGATGTCGCCATAAAACTGCAGGTAAAGTGCCGGGTCGTTGGCGGCCAGACCATATCGCCGGGTCACTTCATCGATATTCTCGTTCATGATTCGCAGGTAGGCGGGAATGGGAATCGTGACTGCCAGGGACCCTTCAAAACTGTTGGCACCCGCCATATAGGGCACATTCTGCTGGCGCCCGGCGGCAAAGGTGTCAGGCACACTATTCGTCAGCACCACGCCGTCGATCACGGCATCTGATTCGATTCGGTAACTTGCACCCTGTTCAACCAGCGAACGCCATGGCAGCGCACGCAGGCCGGCCAGGCCCTTGACCTCCTGCCTTTCCTCAAAACGCTGTCCGAACGCTTCCAGCGCTTTCAGGTCCCGCGACCGACTCAGGCCGTTGGCGCCACTCTGGGCAATTGCACCATGGAACAGTCCTTCTGCGAGAGGTGAAGCCATCAGCAGGTTGACATAGGATCCGCCGGCCGACACGCCGAAAATTGTTACCCGACCGGGATCTCCACCAAAAGCCCGGATTTCTCGTTGTACCCATTTGAGGGCAGCAATCTGGTCAAGGATTGCAAAATTTGCCGTCGGCTCGCCACCCGCCCTTGCCGCTGTCAGCTCCGGGTGGCCAAAGACGCCAAAACGACCGAGACGGTAGTTGATGGCCACCATCACCACGCCGTCGCGCGCAAACGTTGAGCCATCCATGCGGCCACTGCCGTTAACGTGCGAACCACCGTGAATCCAGACCATTACCGGCAGCAGTTTCTCAGCGCGGGTTTCTGCCGGCGCCCAGACGTTTAACGTCAGGCAGTCCTCGTCCTCGGGCAGGCGCGTGGGGCGCTGCTGCGGGCAGATGGGTCCATAGTCATCGGCAGCACGTTTTTCGTTCCAACTCGCCACCGGCTGGGGCGCGCGCCAACGCAGTTCCCCAACGGGTGGTGCAGCATAGGGAATGCCCTTGAACGAGACCAGATCGCCCTCGATGACACCAACCAGGGTGCCTTTGCTTGTGGTGATTTCTCTCTCTGTGGCATTGGCAGAAAATCCGTGGGCTACAAACAGTAGGGCGAGAAACAAAAGGTGGATGACGTTCATTGGGCCCGGCTCCGGTTCAAAATGTGACATTTGGGGACAAGCGAATTGCTGGTCGCACATGCAAATATAATTGCCCTGTTCCGCAATTATTGATATTGAAGGATACTCTTGGGTGAAGGCAAGCACAGCGAGGTAAAACAGCAATGGAACAGATAGATGACTTGAGGGAAGAAGGTGAGGTGTTGTTTCAGTTTCTCTCCGGTCTTGGTGACGAGGACTGGGCACGACCAACCCCTTTTAAAGCCTGGACGGTCAACCAGGTGCTTGCACACCTGCATGGGGCTGACTCGCGTACGGTGACCGCGTTGACAGAACCGGACCGCTTCATTCAGGAGGCCAGGGCCCGCCGGGAGGGTGCGCCCGTGCCGCAGGGTGAGAGCTTGCCTGTGGGAAAAGCGCTGCTTGCTCGCTGGTATGATTATTTTGTCACCCTGTGTGACCTGCTGGATCAGACGGACCCAACCCGCAGGGTACCCTGGTTCGGACCAGACATGAGTGTTCGTATGATGGCGACAGCCCGGCAGATGGAGACCTGGGCGCATGGTCAGGACGTCTACGACCTGCTCAGGGTTCAGCGACAGAACACCGATCGAATCAGGAATATCGCTTTTATTGGCGTTCGTACCTTTGGTTTCACTTTCGCCAACCGGGGTCGCCAGGCACCGGGTGAAGCACCATTTGTCCGTTTGCTGTCCCCCTCGGGCATGACCTGGGAGTGGAACAATCCCCAGCCCGACAACCGGGTTGAGGGTGATGCCGTGGCCTTTTGTCATGTTGTCACCCAGGGCAGGAATATTGCGGACACGGATCTCACTGTCGTGGGTGCTGTCGCTGCAGAGTGGATGTCCATCGCGCAGTGTTTTGCGGGTCCGCCCGTGGACCCGCCTGCGCCAGGCGCGCGCCACTGGTGATTCTGGCGGGTGCCTGCTAGTGGAACTGCGCCGGATTCTTCAGCATGTGGGCAGGCCCATGGGGCTGGTTGATTGCGGCATTTTCCCCGTAAATTGCCTCTTTCATCTTGCTGTACACGGCGCGGTTTTTACCCAGTGGAGCAAGCTCTGCCGCCCTGGCTTTGGCGACATCCAGCAGGGTTTCGATGGGCGCAATACCCTGGGCGATACCCGCGGCCAGGGCATCGGGGCCAGCCCAGCGGCGCGCCTGCAACACTGTTTCCATATAAGCGCTGGCGGACATTTTGTGGCGGAACAGTGCCAGTTCCGGATTCGGGATTACCATGCCAATAGCAACCTCGTTGGCGCACATGAAGCCGCGATCCTCGCGCTGGAAACGCGTGTCGTGACACAGTGCACACATGAAGCCGGCACCAAAAGCGTGGCCGTTGACTGCGGCGATGGTGGGCACGGGCAGGGTGATGATGCGGCCCATCAGGGTCATGAACTCCGCCCCAAAAGCGTCGCGATCTCCCCCGCGGTGATCCGGGTCGTCGCTGGCCCGCCAGTCCAGGTCCAGTCCGTTTGAGAAAAACTTGTCGGAGCTGGCGGTGGTTACCAGCGCAGCGGGTCCCTCGCTGGCTTCAACCTCGTCCAGGGCCCGGGCCATCTCCCGCACAAACGTCGTGTTCCAGCGGTTTTCGCCATCGTTCATGGTCATGACAAACACATCACCATCGCGTTCCAGATCAATCATGGGATATCCCTTGTGTTGGTAAATTTCACGGGAGCAGACGCCCGCTCCGCGGATGACACGCAAGTTTACATGGCAAAAAACGCAATCGCAGCGGCCAGCCAGCCATAAACTTTCTCCCGCACCGATTGCCAGGCTGGGCTTGCCTGCGTTTCCTCATACTGGTCATTGGCAACGGCAATAACATAGTCGTGAATGGCTTCTGTTTCGGCTTCAGAAAGCACGTCTGCAAACGAAACCATACCAATAGCACTGAGGATTCCGCCACGGACAATCTGCTGGAAAGCCGCATGGCTGCCTTCACCAAGGTAAGCCAGGTCAGCGACAACACTGTTGAGGGTCACCCCATGGCAGCGTACGCAGTGTTCGTTGAACAGCGCGTTACCCAGCGCAATGGATGCTTCCGTGCCCTGCCTTGCGGGCGGTATCGGCAAAGGCGGACGGGTGCGCGCGGCCGGCAGGGTCTGGCTGGCATTCAGCTGATAGACCAGCAGTCGCCCGTTGCCGGCACTGGCACTGCCTGGCTGGTTAAGCGTCAGGGCCACCGCGCCACCCCAGCCCGCCATCAGGGCGATATACTGTTCGCCATCAATGGCATAGCTGATGGGCGGTGCGATAACACCCGTTACAGTGGGTGTTTCCCAAAGCTGTTTGCCTGAGACGGCATCATAGGCCCTGAACTGGCCGCTCCCCGTACCCTGGAACACCAGGCCCGAGGCGGTGGTCAGTACGCCGCCATTCCACATGGTGGGATGGCTGATGTGCCATACCTCAGCCTGCCTGACAGGATCCCAGGCAATCAGTTTCCCGGTCGCCAGGCGTTTCAGCAGTGCCCGCAGCAATCCGGGTGGCATTGCCCCCATCATCGCCGCGTCCCCGAGTCCCCCGGACTGGGCCGTGTTCCAGTGGTGGCCCGGGCGATACTCAAAGTTTGTCGCAGTGCTGTAGGGTGCACTGGTTTCCATGGCGGGAATATAGACCAGCCCGGCCCGGGCGTTGTAGGCCATCGGTTGCCAGTTGTGGCCACCAAACGGGGCCGGTGAGGTGAACTGGACCTCTTGCGTGTGGTCCGCGTTGGGCGTTTCAACAGGGCGTCCGGTTTCCATGTCCACGTGGCTGGCCCAGGAGATCGGTACATAGTTGTCGGCGGATATCAGTTCGCCGGTTGCACGGTCAATGACGTAGAAAAAACCGTTCTTGGGTGCCTGCAGCAGAACCTTGCGAAGTTTGCCATTAATCTCGATATCAGCCAGCAGAATATGCTGGGTTGCGGTGTAGTCCCAGGTGTCTCCTGGTGTGGTCTGGTAGTGCCACGCATAGTCCCCGGTGTCGGGGTTGACCGCAACGATGGAGGAAAGGAACAGGTTGTCTCCGCCACCCGGACTGCGTACGGCCCTGTTCCAGGGTGACCCGTTGCCGACGCCAAAGTAGAGCAGGTTCAGGTCCGGGTCATAGGCCATGGCATCCCAGACGGTGCCGCCACCACCCACCTGCCAGAAGACGTCGCCGGTCCAGGTTGCCAGCGCCTGTTCAAGTTCAGCTGATTCCTGGGGCTCGCTTGGATTGCGCGGGACCGTATAAAAACGCCAGGCAAGTTCCCCCGTGTCAGCATCATAGGCGGACAGGTAACCGCGCACGCCATATTCAGCACCACCATTGCCAATCATCACCTTGCCGTTGATGACACGCGGGGCACCGGTGATGGTGTAGGGGCGGGCCGGGTCAATCGTCAGTTTCTCCCAGCGAACAGCGCCGGTTGCCTGGTCCAGGGCCACCAGTCGGCCGTCCAGGGTCCCGACAAAAACCGAGTCACCGAAGGCGGCAACACCGCGGTTCACAACGTCGCAGCAGGCATTTGCGCCCCAGGCACGCGGCACCTCGGGATCGTACTGCCACAACAATTCACCGGTCCTGGCATCAAGCGCAAAAACTTTACTCCAGGATCCCGTGGTGAAAAGTCTGCCATCAAACACCAGTGGTGTTGCTTCAAGGCCACGGGTTGTGCCCGTGTCAAAATACCAGGCGAGGCCAAGGCGATGAACATTGTCCGGCGTAATTCCGGTCAGCGGGCTTTCGCGCGTTTCTGCATAGTTGCGCCCGTAGCTGAGCCAACTGCCGGGTTCATGGTCTGCTGCGGTGAGACGTGCCGCGTCGACCCCGGCGGCAAGTGAAATGGGAGCAAAGAACAGCGTAAAGCAGAGAAGGATTCGGGGCATGGGCCAGGTGCCTTTCAGCGGGTGTAATGGCGAGAGCGCAGGAAATTGGTTTTTGCGACCCCGGTACGTGCGTAGCCACCCTTCTGCGGTGCTGTCCGCTCGGCCTGCAGGGACTGGGTCAGCACTGCAAAACTCTCGAAGGCCGCTTCAATCTCATGGGTAAACCCCTGGGCATCAAGCATGTGGTTAATCGTGCGCTTGGTTGTTTCAACACCCATAGGGTTATGCAGGTAGTTGTCGGCAACGCGCTCGGCATACGCCAGTGTTTCCGCTTCCAGGTCATCACCAAACACCCGGTTCACAAAACCGTTGTCAAAACACTCCTGGGCGGACATGAAACGATGTTCGAACAGAATTTCCTTGGCGCGCTTGGGTGTTAAATCCCAGGGGGCAGAAAAGTACTGGGTCTGGCCAGGCAGGAACAAAGCATCACGATGAGCAAAAAGTACGTCCATGGCGGCAGCAATCATCCAGCCGCCAAAAATACAGTAGCCTTCCACCATTGCGATAGTGGGTTTGCGGAGGTTGCGCCAGCGCAGGGTATTGGTGAGGTTGATTTCTTTCAGGTCATCGTAGACGCCCTTGGGGTCAGAACGCAGGTGTCCGATCTTGCGGCGATATGCCCGATCTTCCTCACTGCTGATGTCATGACCGGCACTGAAGTTGCCGCCGGCACCGGCGACAACAATCGCCCCCGTTGCCGGATCGGAAACCGCGGCAGCAAACGCCTCGTCAAGTTCGTTGCGAAGCCGCCAGCTTTGCGCGTTGAGCACAGCGGGGCGGTTCAGCGTAATCCGGGCAACCTTACCCGGTTCAAAGACAATATCCTGCAGGTCCATCAGGCGCTCTCCCGGGGTTGGCTGGTGCGAAAGCGACTGATCTGGATGTCGTCTTCTCCCAGGTCCGTGTAGTTGTCGTCAACCCGTCCCCTGATGTACTCCCGCCAGGTAAAGGCGCGGTATACCGGCGGAGCGGCAGACAGGGCCGGCAGGGGTTCCAGCAGCGCCTTGCTTGCCGGGTTAAAAAAGTACGGGGTTGAATATCGTGCGGCGTTGCCCATGGGCAGTACACGGTGTACTGCGGCGCGGTAGACATCATTGGTCCATACCTGCATTGCATCACCCAGGTTAACCACAATTGTATCCTCTACCGGTGGTACGTCTATCCAGCCATCCGCTTGTGTCAGTGTCTGCAGCCCACCGGTCATGTCCTGCAGCAGGAGCGTCAACACACCCGGGTCGGTATGATGATGCAATGCCATGTCACCGGGTTGCGTGACCAGGTGTTGTTCCTCTTCGGACAGCGGGTCAGCGGTGGGGTAATAATTGAGCCGGACAGAGCTGGTGCGTGGATCACCTTCTGGCAGCGACGACAGGTCAGCGGGATCAGCCAAGAGCGCCTGGTACACCAGTTTCAATGTTCGCGCGGCGACATCACTTGCGGCATCAAAAAAGCTGACCAGGGTTGACCTGAATGCCGGGTCCGCAGGCCACTGGTTCACGTCCGAACCGTCTGCCCTGGGTCGCATGTAGTCAAAAACTTCCTTCAGGTCGCGCTGGCGTTTGGTCAGTTCCCGGTCATAGTAGCCAAGCGGCACCTGGTCGGTACGCATGACAGATCTTTTGGCTTCCATCGGAGCGGCAAAAAACTGCGCTGACGCCTGCCACATGGCTTCGATTTCGGCAGCCATGCCATGATTACGGAGCAGGAAAAAACCATGGTCCCGGCAGGCGCGATCCAGCGGCACCAGCAGCGATGGGTCACGTTCTGCGGCGTCCAGATCTACGGTTGGTACGGGCGGAAGCATCAGTGGTTGCCTCTGTTATTTTCCGTTCGCGCCGTAATCGGTTGAGATCATCAGCAGGCGCGTGCTCTGGTCGGGTGAATTCCGGTCACGGGCAGCCCAGACATCAGCAACATCCGGGTCAGGTCGCCAGCAGGCCTCATAATCGCTGATATCCGGGAATGCTATATAGGTAATGATGTTGTTCGGGGGTCCCAGCGGGTCCCAGCCGTAGATCAGGGGGCGAGCACCCTTGCGCGTGTACCAGGGCCATAACCCTTCGACTGTCTGGGCGAAAAATGCGGCTGTATCGGTTGGGTTAAAACGCGTCTCCGCCACTACCGACTGCCTGCCGAAACTGGGCGGTATAGCGGCAAGCGGTTCGCCAACCTTGCGCCATTTGGCGGTTGGCGCCGAAACCATGGAATCGTATTCAATCAGCGTGGCGCGCGAATTCCGGACCAGGCGGGGCCGCCCCGCAAAAACCTGGCGGATGCTGCGGGTTTCCTCAATTCTCGCCGCCTCGGTAGAAAACTCACCCCAGGGGCGGGTGGCGGTCCAGTGGGCAAAATCCTCGTAAACGGAATGGGTGACAACAAATTCGCCGTCCCCGCCAAATGCCCAACCGCCGTAGGCAATCATCTGGGCACCGTTGTACCGCATGTTCTCCCAGACCCCGAGCCGACTCTGGCGCTCGAATTCAATGCGATCATCGTTTGCGACACTAAACTCCCGCTGGACCAAAATTCCCATCGCGTGTTGCTCCCTGCCTGTTGGTTTCAAATATCACCCCACTGCTGCTGGCGGGGCAGTTACGTTTATCAACTATTTGGCCCCGCAGGGCAAGGGGCGCAAAAATCGGAAGTCAGGTCAGGGTCCGGATTTTGATGATATGCTTGCCGCATGAATGATCCATCTCAGCTACCGACGAAACCCCGCCTGTTCTATGGCTGGGTGATAGTCCTGGTGGGGGCCGTGCTGACCTTCCTGGGTACCGGCTTCTATTCCTATTCCCGTGGTGTGTTCCTGCCATCGCTGGCGGAAGAACTGGCAGACGGCAGTCGCTTCTCAATCGCGATGGGCTTTTCCATTGCCGCGGTCACCAGTGCATTTATTGCGCCATATATCGGCTCACTGCTGGACCGCTTTTCTCCCAAGAAGGTGATTCTCGCCGGCATTGGGATTGTGACAGCGTCATACCTGTTGCTGGCCGCCAGCCAGTCACTCTGGCAGTTTTACCTGATTGTTGGTGTGGGTATGGGTGTGGGTATGAGCTGCATGGGTAATCTCGCCTGGCATCGCACCATCATCAGCTGGTTTGATCACTGGCGCGGCCGGGCTATCTCGCTGGGTGTGCTGGGCGCATCCCTGGCGGGGGTAGTCATGCCGCCGCTGGTCACCGCACTGGTTGAATCCATGGGCTGGCGCTGGGCGTTTGTGGTGTTTGCCCTGGTGGTTGTCTCCATCCTGACACCCATGGTGGTGTTTTTCCTGAAAAACCGCCCGGAGGAGATCGGAGAAGTCAGGGACGGCGCTTACTATACGTCCAGGCAGCCCATCAAGATTGAAGACCCGCTGGAATCCCGGGTCTGGCACTGGCGGGAAATGTTACGTTATCCCGCGTTCTGGAGCATTGGGCTGATGTTTGGCGCCATGGGGTGTGTCTACTCTGCCGTCATGCTGCATTTGTTTGGCCATCTCACCGATATTGGCCTCGCGGCTGAAAACGCGGCCATTGTCCTGTCCATGACCGCCCTGTTTGCGGCGCTCGGCAAACCGGTAGTGGGCTGGATGTCAGACTGGCTGGGTGCCCGCATTACCATCTGGATGGCCCTGATTGTCCAGGGCATCTCGCTACTGATGTTTGCCAATGCGGATGGATTCATCTTCTGCGTTATCGCGGGCTGTACCTATGGATTTGGTTATGCCGGCATGAGCCCGCTGCGTACCTTTGCACTCTCCGTTGCGATTGGCAATGCCTCTTTTGGCACTGCCAACGGTGTCCTCCGACTCGTCGAACTGCCGCTGGTGATTTCCGCGTCGCCGCTCGCCGGCTATATTTACGATACGACCGGAAGCTACAGTACCGCATTCCTTATCCTTGCCGGCCTGATGTTTGTGGTCTGTCTCGGACCGTTTTTTATCCGGGCCGGCGGCGCACTGGAGCGGTCCCGCAAGGTCAAGCCCTGACGGACCAGGTGCAGTTCAATCAGGTGCGTTTGCTTAATCTGGCCGCGTCAAGGCCAGCGAGTAATCCTGCGAAAAACCGCCGGGCGTTGGTACCGAGCGTACGGGTACGATAGCCCCCTTCCTGCACAATCAGTGTGGGCGTCTGCATGGCACCAATCAGTCTGCCGTTTTCCTCAAAATCCGCAGGTCCCATGGTCCAGGATCCTGTTGGGTCACCGCGCGCGGTATCCAGTCCAAGCGCCAGCACCAGGAAATCAGGACGAAAGTCCCTGATGCGCCTAATCGCCTCGCGGAGCGTCTTCTGCCAGTTTTCCGTCGAGCAGGTTTCATCCAGGGGAAAATTGAGGTTGAAGCCAGTACCCTCACCTTCACCCGTTTCAGCCCGGTGGCCGGAGAAATAGGGGTAGGCGAAGGAGGGGTGGCCGTGAATTGAAACGGTCAGCACATCAGCACGCTGATAGAAGATCTCCTGCTGCCCGTTGCCGTGATGATAGTCGATGTCGAGAATCGCGACCCTGCCAAGTTTCGAGAGGCGGTGGGCTGCAATGGCCGTATTGTTGAGATAACAGAAGCCGCCGAAGACCCGGCTTTCGGCATGGTGACCGGGTGGCCGTACCAGGGCGTAGGCAAAATGACGGCCCTCGGCAATCTCCTGCGCGGCGGTCAGTGTACAGTCCACGGCTGCACGCGCGGCCTTGTAAGCCTGCTCGTTCAAGGGGGTGAAGGTATCTATGCAGTAATAACCTGCCTGCAGGTCCAGGGCTTTGGGGGGTGATGCGGCATTGCGGACAGGAATCACGTAGGGGTAGATGGAGTTTTCCGGCTTGATACCCTCACAGGCTTTCTTCAGGTAGTTGACGAGATTGTGGCTATGTACGGCGGTAATGTGACTGTCGGGAAAGTGCCTGGCTGGCAGGCGCTCAAAACTGGCGGACGTTTCAATCTCCCGCAGGATTGCCCGTACCCGTACCGGCGCTTCCACATAACCACGATCCCTGACCTGGTGGATGTCATGATGCTCGTTGACAACCAGCGCGATCGGGTCGGTGCGCGTAATCTGATCGGTGCGTGGCTGTTTGGTGTAGCGGGCGGGCCTGATATCCACGGGATCCGACCTGAAGGACTTCAGTACAGCCTCAACATATTCGGCAGGGCACAAACCCGCGTACTTGCGCTCGAGGATCGCACGGACCACGCGCTTTGCCACACTGCGCCTGAGCGGCGCCCCCCGGTCCAGGTCGTCATACACCAGGTGGGGCATGTCCAGATCCCCTGGATTCAGCGGACGCTCATAGTCGGTATTGGCGATGGGCCGCGCACCAAACTGCTCATAGAACCTGAGCCTGCCTTTGTTCTGCTGGGCAAGGGCAGGCGAGCTGACTGCCGTCTCGTCGTCAGGCAGACACTCAAAAAACAGGCCATGCGCTTTCAATAGCAAAGACTCCTCGCGTACCCGCTGATAGAGCGCGCCACCAATACCCCGGCTGGTCAGGCCGCGCGCTGAGGCAATGTAATCCAGGTAACAGAAGTTGGCCTCGGGGTCATGCATCAGTACAGCAAAGCCAAGTACCTTGCCCCGGCCGTTTTCTGCAGCGTACAGGGTTGTCTTGAAGCGTTTGGCAAAAGGGTTCAGGAGTTGCCCGCGAACCGAGTCATAGTCGTGATCGGAGACGCCGTCAAACTGCTGCAGCATAATCTTGCGCACCTGCTCAAGGGCGTGACGATTGGCGGGATGGATGTCGTCATGGATGGTCCTGATTCTGAACATCGGCTATATCCTCGGTTCGCGGTTAAACCACTCGGGTACTGCACGTCTCAGCCAGGGTACCAGCAGCCAGCAAAATGCGGGAAATACCGCACTTGTGATGACCACGGCGCTGTAGGCTGTGTCAGTGCCCATGGGCAACAGATACTGATAGAGGGCACCTCCTGCCGCCTCTGAGAGTGACGACGACAGGTTCGACAGCGCCATCAACAGTGCAAAAACCGAGGCCGCGGCAACAAGTGGCGCACGACGGGCCGCAATGTCCAGGTGAATCATGGTACCAGCCATATAGGTCATGCCCGTGGTACAGGCAATGGCCCAGGCGGCAACGCTGTCAGGTGCGTCAATCCACAGGTACACAAGGTTTCCCAGGATACCGAGCACAATGGAAGCCTGGACCAGGTAGCCGAGCCTGATCCTGGTGCAGTACAACGGGTAGGTGAGGCTGCCGAGCATGGCGCCAAAGCTGAATACCGAGAGAAACTCACCGAAGTCAACTTCCGATCCACCCAGTGATTCCGTCAGATGAAGGTAGAGGACGGAAGTCCAGAGAGGATTGAAGTTCCAGACCAGGAGAAACAGGGTAACGGCGCCGAGTCCGGGCATGGCCCAGATTTGCGAGACCATTTCCTTCAGATCAAGCAGAGACTGTGCGGGTGTGACTTCAGGTTCACGCACCAGCGCCACCGCAAGCACCAGACTGATGCCCCAGAGGCAGGCGCAGAGCGCAAAGGCCAGATCCGGCCGCCCCAGTTGGGCAAGGTAACCACCGGCGATGCCGGTCACCAGCAGGCCAAGATAGGCGGCTGTCCACTGCACCGACTGCAGCACGCCCGTGAGCCCCCTGGGTTGGCCCTCTGTCACCATCAGCCCGTCAATCAGGACGTCGCCGAAGGCAACGCCCATGGCACTCAGCAGGAGCAGGGCCAGCAGGTAACCGCGATCTGAAGCCAGCACGGGCATGCCCGCCAGTATGGCGGTGCCCAGGCAGGCACCGAGAATCGCCAGGATCAGGTAGTTGCGTCGTCTGGAACCGAACAGCGGCACAAAATCTGACAACAGGCCAAGCAGTGGTTTTATCGCCCAGGGCAGACCAACAATGGCCATAAATGCCGCAATCTCGTCAGCGCTGACACCCTCGGATTTCAGCATGCTGCGAACCGGTTGCGCGATGATCCCTGAACCCGGGTCGCCGAGACTTTGGACCAGGTACATGACCCCAAAAAAAGTTGCCAGGCCTGATACAGATGTGGTGTGGGACTTGACCATCGTGGGCCGGTCCAGGTTGTCGGAAGGTGGCGGATTATGTGCGGCAGCTCTGGCGCCCGCAACAGAATTTCAGGTCTGGTGGTATGATTTTGAGCTCAAATCCCTTTGAATTGGAGAGTCCCTGATGAGAAGAGCCGCCATTGTTTCACCCGTTCGCACCGCTGTCGGCAAGTACCTGGGTACCCTGGCGCCTTTTAACGCTGAGGATCTGGGGGCGCTGGTAATCAGGGCACTGATCGAGCGAACCGGTATTGATCCCGAGCGTATCGAAGAGGTCAGCTTTGCCCAGGGTTATCCCAGCGGCGAGGCACCCTGCATTGGGCGCTGGGCCGGGCTGGCCGCGGACCTGCCTCTGCACGTTGCCGGAACCCAGGTGGATCGACGGTGTGGCAGCGGACTGCAGTCGGTGGCCAATGCAGCCATGATGATCCAGACAGGTGCTGCGGATGTTGTTATTGCCGGTGGGGCCGAGAGCATGACCAACGTGGAGTATTACACTACCGCCATGCGGGGCGGCGCGCGGAGTGGTTCAGTCACGCTGCACGACAGGCTGGAAAGAGGGCGTGTGCGCTCGCAACCTGAAGCCCGTTTTGGCCACATATCGGGCATGATTGAAACGGCAGAAAACCTGGCGCGGGAATACCAGATTACGCGGGAAGAAGCTGATGCCTATGCGGCGCAATCACACCAGCGCGCGGCGGCGGCCTGGGCCGAAGGCAAATTTGACAATGAAATGGTGACTGTAAATGTGCCCCAGCGCAAAGGTGAGCCGGTGATGTTTGCCCGGGATGAAGGTGTGCGGGCCGACACCACCGCGGATTCCCTGGCAACACTTCGCCCACTCATGAAAGACGGTATTGTGACCGCCGGGAACGCCTCCCAACAGAATGATGCAGCCGCGGCCTGTCTGGTGGTTGCCGAAGACAAGCTGGAAGAATTGGGCCTTGAGCCGACCGCCTGGTTTGTCGGCTGGGCGGCAGCAGGTTGTCATCCTGCAACCATGGGTATTGGGCCAGTACCGGCCGTTGCGAAACTGTTTGAACGCACCGGGCTCAGCTGGCACGACATGGACCTGGTGGAACTGAACGAGGCGTTTGCCTGCCAGGTGCTGGCAGTGCTGAAAGGCTGGGGTTTTGCTGATATGGACAAGCTGAACGTCAACGGTTCCGGCATTTCGCTTGGCCATCCCATCGGCGCGACGGGCGGGCGCATCATGGCTACGCTGCTGAACGAACTCAGGCGACGTGAGGGTCGATACGCGCTCGAGACCATGTGTATTGGCGGTGGCCAGGGAATTGCCGCGATATTTGAACGTGCTGCCTGATGTAGCCCGCGCTAGTCACTGATTCAGGTCAATTGACACACCACAGATGGGGTGCAAGCATCGGGGTTCCGTTCAACTGACAACAAGCTACCATGAGCCAAGCTACAGCTACCGCTACGCGGACTATCGACAAGGAAGCCCTGAAAAAGAAGTACATGGAAGAGCGCAACAAGCGCCTCAGACCCGACGGAAACGCACAGTACATCAGGATCCAGGGTCAGCTTTCACATTACCTGGATGATCCCTATGTTCCGCTGAAGGAACGTGCGCCCAAAACGGATCACGTGACCGTTGCTTTTATCGGCGGGGGTTATGCCGGACTTGTCACTGGTGCCCGACTTGTTGAGCAGGGTATTACGGACGTCAGAATTATCGACAAGGGGGGTGACTTTGGTGGCACCTGGTACTGGAACCGGTATCCCGGGGCCATGTGTGACACAGCATCGTTCATCTATATGCCACTGCTGGAAGAAACCGGCCACATGCCGAGTGAGAAGTACGCCCACGCGCCGGAAATCCTGGAACACTGCCAGCGCATCGGCAACCAGTACAACCTCTATGACAATGCGCTGTTTCATACCCAGGTTCAGGAGCTCAGGTGGGATGATGAGGACCGCGTCTGGCACATCCGGACCAATCGCG
The DNA here is from genome assembly GCA_047947185.1 of Pseudomonadota bacterium. Taxonomy (GTDB): domain Bacteria; phylum Pseudomonadota; class Gammaproteobacteria; order Pseudomonadales; family Azotimanducaceae; genus JANQJA01. The sequence goes on along the minus strand of CP170502.1, from coordinate 925,162 downwards.
GCGATGACTTCACCGCACAGTTCGTCGGGATGGGGACAGGTCCCCTGCATGTACCCAAGTTGCCAGGGGTTCCCGGCATCGAAGACTTCAAAGGCCACTCTTTCCACACCAGTCGCTGGGACTATGGCTACACCGGTGGTGATGCCAGTGGCGCGCCACTTGACAAACTCAAAGACAAGCGGGTTGCCCTGATTGGCACGGGTGCTACCGCAGTGCAGTGTATCCCGCACCTCGCGGCAGCCTGCAAGACTTTCTATATCTGTCAGCGCACCCCGTCGTCGGTGGACGTGCGCGACAACAAGCCAACTGATCCCGAGTGGTTCAGGGAAATGGCCACACCCGGCTGGCAGCAACGCTGGCTGGAGAATTTTACCCAGAACCAGACCGGCGGTTTTGCCGAGGAGGACCTGGTGCAGGATGGCTGGACTGACCTGTCACGACGCATTCGCGCCAAAATCCAGGAACTGCCGCCGGAAGACCGGCGTGATCCGCTCAAGATGCTGGCAGCCTACGAGGACTCGGACTTTGAAAAAATGGAGGAGATTCGAAGCCGGGTCGACTCGGTGGTCAGGGACAAGGAAACGGCGGACAAGCTGAAAGCCTGGTATCGACAACTGTGCAAGCGCCCGTGTTTTCACGATGACTACCTGGATGCCTTTAACCAGCCGGGCACGGTGTTGCTGGACACCGACGGCAAAGGTGTGGAGCGCATCACCGAATCAGGAGTTGTGGTAGGTGGAAAAGAATACGAGGTGGACTGCATCATTTATGGCACGGGCTTTGAAGTTGGCACCGAAATGGTTGCTCGTACCGGCTTTGAGACCTATGGCCGCAATGGTATTGCCCTGACGGACTACTGGAAAGATGGCATGCGCACCAAACATGGTATCAATGTGCACAATTTCCCCAACGCATTTCTGGTGCAGCCAACCCAGGGAGCCAACCTGATCTCGAATATTCCGCACAACATCATAGAGTCTGGCGCAACTATCGCAAAAATGATCAAACATGCGGTGGATTTTGGTTACCAGACGATTGAGGTCAGCAAGGAAGCAGAAGACGCCTGGATTGACCTCTTGATGACCGGCCCGGGCATGATGTTGGGTTCACCTGACTGCACGCCGGGTTACTACAACAACGAGGGACAGCCGATTCCGGAAACGGCCCGTTTCAACGTGGGTTATCCCGCAGGTGCAACGGCCTACTTCAAGTACATCCAGGAATGGCGGGATACGGGGGAGTTTGACGGTATTCAGTTTGCCTGAGGCGAGTTCTCGCCTTCTATTGCCTGCCCTGCTCGCCGCGCTTGCGGTGTTGTCGTCTTTCCGCTGGACAGCGATGGTGCCAGGTTAGGGCAATAGGTTCCGGCCTGACAGGGTGGGTGGCCGGCCGGTATCTTGGTGAGTCGACGGCGCCGGTTGTGCCAACCCGGTAAATCCCGGTCCATCCCCCCTGAATCGGGGGTGACATCAAATGCCCCGGAATTGTTAACCTGCAGTCAAGCGAACTGGCCAATCTGGCAATATGCGCTGCGGCAGGCGTACATGCAGGGCTGGGTGCCGGGGTAAACTTGAACCAAATTCACCACCGATGAGCCATGACAGCCACCCCGAGAAACCTGTGCAGTCTTCTGATCCTGCTGCTGATGCCAGGGGCAGGGTCCTGCGCGGTTGCCGGTGACGGTCTCAACCGGGACGACTCGCTCCACGATCGATATGTGGCAGGGCAGTATGATCGGACATTGGCGGAGTTCCAGCAGAGTGACGCCATGACACCACCCGTCAACGGACCCTGGACAGCCGTCAAATTGCCGCACCTCTGGCCGCGGGAAGTACCGGGGGTCCTGTCCGGATGGTATCGTTTCGAATTGCCTGACGAACCTTATGAGGTTCAGTCCGCGGTGTATCTCTGGCGTTTCTCCATGAATGCGGCAGTCTGGCTCAACGACCAGTTCCTGGGGGATGGTGGACGATTTACTGAACCCATGGCGCGTAACTGGAACCGGCCAATGCTGTTTCTACTGCCGGCGTCGGCCTGGCAGCCAGAGGACAATTTTCTCTACGTGAAGCTGGCGGTCTACCCGGGCTGGGGACACCTGCCGCCCATTGTAATTGGCCCTTATGAGAAACTGAGGCCAGATTATGATAAGCGGTTTCGCTGGCAGATTTCGTTCAGTGAAGCCACCTGGTTTATCTCGCTGATCACCGCGCTGGTGGCGCTCACGTTCTGGTCAATCGACCGTGGATCATCAATCTACGGTATCTTTGGACTGACCTGCCTGGCCTGGTCGCTCTACAGTCTCAACAATTTCATCCAGGAGATTCCCGTCAGTGCAAAAACCTGGTGGTGGGCTGTCCACAGTTCTGTTGACTGGTACGGCATTCTGCTGGCGCTTTTTGGTCACCGTCTCATGAACGTTCGGGCAAGACTGCTGGAGCGGGTTTTTCTGGCCTTTGGTATCCTGGCCACCCTGTTTTATGCCGTGGTGGAGTTATCCACACTCTCGCGCTACAACAGCCTTATCCATCTGGTGACCATGGCCATTGTGGTTTATGTGGTCTGCCAGTGTGCGTATCGGCTGTGGCGGTCACCTGATATAGAAACCGGCGCGTTTGCGTTCTGTATGGGAGTGATCATGGCGTTCGGCATCCATGATCTCAGCATGAATGCCATGGTCACGGTCAGCCTGTGGCAGAACCAGTTTTTCTGGCTCCACTTCTCGGCACCAATCCTGATGATCACCATGCTGGTGATGCTGTCGCGACGCTATGTGCTCGCCCTTCGAACCAGGCTTGTGGCGGAGCAGCAGATTCGATCGGAGCGGGAGCGCATCTTCGCTGATGTCCACGATGACGTGGGCAGCAAGGTGCTTTCGCTGGTCTACGCGGCGGAAAGTGAGACCCAGGCCAATATGGCACGTGAAGCGCTGCGGGATATTCGCTCCATTGTCTCCGGCGCCACGCTTGAGGGCGGCAGGTTCCTTGATCTGCTGGACGAGTGGCACGCGGAAGTGCAGGAACGTTGTGAGTTGGCTGAGTTTACCTTGCAATGGCAGGTGATAGGCGAGCAGGAGGCGGTTGTCTCCGACAGCTTTCACTACCATTTGAAACGCATTTTCCGCGAACTGGTTACCAATGCACTGAAGCACGCCGCAGCCCGGCAACTCGAGATTGTCATCCGTCTTGAGCCGGCGCTGCTCAGGGTATCCGTGCGTGATTTTGGCAATGGCACCCGGACGCCTGCTCGTCTGGAACCAGGCAGTGGCATGTCCAGTGTACAACGCCGGGTTACAGACCTGGGTGGGGAGGTTACCTGGCGTGATGCCGCACCGGGTTGCCGGGTCAGTCTGTCGATTCCCTGGGAGAAACTTTGATGAAATGCCTGATTGTTGAAGACCACGCAACTGCGCGGCACTGGCTGACCCAGGTTGTGATGGAGACGTTTGCTGGTAGTGAAGTGGTTGCTGTTGCCACGGTAAAAGATGCCATGCAGTTCCTGGCGAGTGGGATACCGGACATTGCGCTGGTGGATCTTGGCTTGCCGGACGGCAATGGACGAGCCGTGATTGCAGCAATCGACAGCCTGCGCCGGTCAAAAGACCGCGAGGCGCTGATTGTCGTGTCGTCAGTGATGAATGATGATGCCAGCATCTTCAACGCCATCAGGTCGGGGGCTGACGGTTACCTGCTGAAAGAAGAACCCAGGGATACCCTGATCGAGATGCTGCGTGGTATCTACGAGGGCAAACCGCCCCTGTCAGCGGCCATCGCGCGCAAGTTGTTGACACATTTCCGTCCCGAGGATGAAGCTGACACACCGCTGCGCCCCCGGGAAACCCAGGTGCTGCAGTTGCTGGCCAAGGGATTTACCGTGCGACGGGTTGCCGAGATGCTGGATATTACGCCGAATACCGCCTCCGGCTACGTCAAGGAAATTTACCGTAAACTCAATGTGAACTCGCGGGCGGAGGCCACCATCGAGGCGTCCCGCCGCGGCCTGGTCTGAAGCGCGGTCCGGGCGGTGCTGCCCGCCTGTGGCTGGCTGCCAAATTCTGCTAAAGTGCCGGGCATACAACAACGCCGGTCCAATTTATGACACTGACTTTCTCCAACAAGTACAGGTGGTTGCTGCTTGCGAGCCTGATGGCCACTGCGGGCAATGCGGTGGCCGCGTCGACCGACCGTCTGGACAATTTTGTCCTGCTCGACCAGCACGGCAAGGCAAACGAGATGTATTACAACCGGGACGCGGATGCCGTCGTGATTGTTGCCCAGGCTAACAGTTGTCCCGGCGGCCAGGAAACCGTTGCCGCACTGCAGGCGCTGGCAGCAGCCATGGCTGGAGGTGATGTACGCACCTTCATGATTAATGCCACTGACTCCCGTGCGAAGCTCGCGGAGCGTGCAGCATCCTGGGGAGCTGACGTCCCGATTCTGCACGACAGCGCAAGAATCATCACGCCTTCACTGGGACTTGGCTTCGCTGGCGAAGCGCTTGTTGTTGACCCGTCCAACTGGTCCATAGTGTATCGAGGGCCCGTGACTGACCCGACATTTGCCGCCGCAGTTGGCGCCCTCGCCGGTGACAATGTCTTCCCGCCGAGGACTGTGGCAGCAACCGGTTGTGCACTCGGGATTGACCCGCCCGCACAGGTGGCCAGTTATGCTGATGACATAGTGCCACTGCTGCAGCAGAACTGTATGGCCTGCCATGTTGAAGGGGGAATAGGGCCCTGGGCGATGAGCGAGTACAACATGATCCTGGGGTTTGCGCCCATGATGCGTGAGGTTGTTCGGGTGAAACGCATGCCACCCTGGCACGCTGATCCGGCCATCGGGGAGTGGCAGCACAGCGCGGCCATGTCGGATGAGGACACCCGTACCTTGATCAACTGGATTGAGGCCGGAGCACCACGGGGAGAGGGTGAGGACCCGTTGCTTGCTGCAAAAGTTGAGGCGCCGCTCTGGCCCCTGGGTGAGCCTGACCTGATTTTGGAAGTGCCTGAATTTGAGATTCCTGCAACGGGTATTGTCGATTATCAGTTCCCGGTGGTTGCCAACCCCCTGGACCACGATGTCTGGGTACGGGCAGCCACGGTGATACCGGGGAATACCCAGGTTGTTCACCACGTGCTGATGGGATCAGCCGACCAGGCCCCGGCGGACAAAGATCGGGAGAGTGTCTTTGAGAATTACATCATGGGGTACGCGCCGGGTAATGAATCCGCCTTTATGCCCGAGGGCACGGGCGTGTTTGTCCCTGTGGGTGGCGTTTACCTGTTCCAGATGCACTATACGCCCACCGGCAAGGCAACAACAGATTCAACCCGAGTGGGCCTGTACTTCGCTGACGAACCCCCGGCAAATTTCCTGCGTCAGCAGGTGGTGCTGAACCCGCGCATCCGGATACCCGCCAACACCGAGGCGCATGAAGAAGCCGCTTATTTTGAGTTCTGGGATGATGCAACAATTTACTCGCTGGTGCCGCATGCTCACTACCGTGGCAAGAGTTCAACCTTTGAACTGGTCTATCCCGACGGGGCAACAGAGGTGATTCTGTCGGTGCCCAACTACGACTTTAACTGGCAGCGAACCTACAGCTTTACGGAACCGAAGACAGTACCGAAGGGCACAAAAATTGTTCATCGCACGGTCTACGATAACTCCGCCAAAAATCCGGCAAACCCGGATCCCAACAGAGAGGTGCCCTGGGGCCTGCAGTCATTTGACGAGATGCTGTATGGATCGGTCAGCTTTGCCTGGAACAACGAACGATCCGACGCCCCCATGCATAGCCAACGGCGGGCGGACACCTCACAATTTATTGGTTTCCTTGACACGAATATGGACGGCAAGCTGTCGAAAGATGAACTGCCGCGACGTATGCGCGAATCGCTGGGCTGGTGGAAATGGTGGTTTGTCGACAAGAATTTTGACGGCGGGCTCGACCTGGCTGAGATGGAAGCCATGTTCTCCCGGGGTGGTGACTGATCAGCGCTGCTCGAGGATTGGCTGCCGGTCCCGTAAACGACGGGCAGCCAGGTCGACAGTAAGGCGCTGGGCTAGCGGGCCCGGCGATTCAGTTTTTCGTGGAGCAGGTCAATTTCATCCTCGAGTTCCTCGATGCGGTCCTCAAGCGCATAGCGAATTGCCTCGTTGGTATCATAATAGTCGAGGTTTGCCGCTTTGACGCGGCCGGGTAGCAGCAAAAAGTCGACCAGCCACCCCACGCCAAGCAGGCCGAGCGTGAACAGGTAGACAAATCCGACACCGTAGTCCCTGACATAAAACCGGTGTGCGCCGATCAGTCCCAGGAGAATCCACCAGATATAAGCGACAACGAGGCTCTTTTCTTTCATGTCCCCAGCCTATCACCGAGTTGCTGCCGTGTTAATGGCAGGGCTCTGCCACAGGTCCCGGAACAGCCGGGTTACCGTGTCGCCTGGTAATTTGGCGGGGCTCACCAGCAAAATGATCCGATGGGCCAGGAGCTACAGGAATGAGCCCCGCACTGCGACTATACTGTCGGCATCCGGTACGGTTATGTTGAGCAACTGTACCCGTTCCAGACGGACCCTTTAGGAGAATTTTGATGGACGCATCTGCAACGCTTGCAGGTATTCGCCTGATACCTGTTGTTGTGATTGCGCATGAAGCCGCAGCAGTCCCGCTTGCCGAGGCGCTGCTGTCTGGGGGCATCGGGGCTATTGAGATCACACTCCGGACGGAAGCAGCGCTCCCGGCCATTGCCCGGGTTGCGGCTGAAGTGCCAGACATCATCGTGGGTGCCGGCAGCGTGCGCCGGGCCACCCAGATGCATGAAGTTGCCAGGGCCGGCGCCCGGTTTGCCGTGAGTCCGGGCTGTTCCCCGGGGCTGCTGGGTGCTGCGGTCGACCTGAATATGCCATTTGTGCCGGGGGCGGCGACCGCAAGTGAAATGATGGCGCTGCTGGATGCGGGTTACCTGCTGCAGAAATTTTTCCCTGCTGAACAGCAGGGTGGGTTACCCCGGATCAAGGCCCTGGCCGCACCCCTACCGGAAGTTCGCTTCTTCCCGACCGGGGGAATCAATCAAGCCTTGGCCAGGGAGTACCTTACCTGTGAGGCCGTGGCCTGTGTGGGTGGCTCCTGGTTTGTGCCCGCCGCGTTGGTGGAGGTCGGTGACTTTAGGACAATCGCGGCCCTGGTGCGGGAAACAGTGGAGCAGGTGCTTGGCCGATAGCGTGCATTCGACAAAAACACTCCTGGTCGGTGACATTGGTGGTACCAATGCGCGTTTTGCCCTCGCAGAACCCGAGGGCGATGCCTATTTTGGTGAACTGACCTTACAGTGCGCGGACTTCAATACGCCCGAAGTTGCCATTGCGACTTTCCTGGAGCAAGCAGGGGCCGCCATGCCGGACGTCATCTGCCTGGCGGTTGCCGGCCCCATCGTCGACGGAACGGCAAGACTGACCAACAATCCCTGGTATCTGGCGCAAGACAGCCTTTCGGCCACCTTCGGCGCAAAAAACGTCCTGTTAATCAATGACTTTGAGGCAGTGGCCCACTCTTTGCCCGTTGTGAACAGGCAGTTTACCAGGGTGATTGGCGAGGTGCCCGAACGGGACCTCGCCCGACGGGACTTCAGTGTCTGCGTGCTTGGCCCTGGTACGGGACTGGGTGCCGCGGGGCTTGTTGGGCGAGATGGTCGAGTGGTTCCGCTGATCACCGAGGCTGGACACGTGGGCTTTGCGCCGGAAACAGCCGAGCAGGCTGACCTGCTGGCGATCTTGCGGGTTCGCTATGGGCGGGTGTCAGACGAACGACTGGTGTCGGGCATGGGCATAGAAAACATCTACTGGGCGCTGGGGCAGTTGCGATCACTGACTGTCCCACCGATCAGTGCTGCTGAAATATTCCAGCGGGCGCGAGACGGTGATGACAACCTGGCGACAGCCGCTATTGATCTCTTCTGGGAAATCCTGGGGCAGGCGGCGGGTAACCTGGTGCTGTCCACCGGTGCATTTGACGGCGCCTATATTGCAGGCGGCATTGCGCAACGGCATGCTGACCTGCTGTTCAACAGCCGTTTTCGCACGGGCTTCGAGAATAAAGGCCGCCACAGCCTGCTGCTGTCCAAGGTGCCGACCCTGCTCATCCGCCATCCGGAGCCAGGATTGCTGGGCGCCTCGCGGCGGGCGCAACTGATGCTGGAAAATCCCGCTTGAGCCGCGCCACGCGGACGCGAGATTCATGACCGGCCTCGGTGTACAATGCGCCCTCGGGTTATGGAGCCTGTGGTGGTGTGACCACCCCTGGGCCTCCGGGAACCAAGTTGCACGCGCCAGGCATGCCAGGCGTGAACGCATGATCAAATTATCCGGGCGAACATGGCCATCCATTGCGGACAGGCTTGTTTTTTCTTTATCGGCATTAAAACGGGACGGTTATGGCAGACAGCAATTCACGGATCATTTACACCTACACGGACGAGGCACCGGCGCTCGCGACTTTCTCTTTCCTGCCTTTCATAGAGAAGTTTTCAACGGCGGCGGATGTGGCCGTAGAACTCAGTGACATTTCACTGGCGGGCCGGATTCTGGCCACATTTCCAGAAAGACTGAAAGAAGACCAGCGTGTGCCGGACGAACTGGCGAGGTTGGGAGAGATGGCGCGTACTGATCCGGGTGCCAACATCATCAAACTGCCGAACATCAGCGCCTCAATACCACAACTGCTGGAGGCGATCGAGGAACTGCAGTCACAGGGTTTTGATGTGCCCACCTATCCTTCTGACCCCCAAAACGACGAGGAGCGCGAGATTGCAGCGCGTTATTCCGGTGTCCTGGGGAGTTCAGTTAACCCTGTTCTGCGTGAAGGTAATTCTGACCGTCGCGCCCCGGAGTCAGTAAAGCGTTTTGCCCGCAAGCATCCACATTCCATGGGCAAGTGGAGCCAGTCATCCCGCACCCACGTGGCACACATGCGCAAGGGTGATTTTTACCACAGTGAAAAGTCGGTCACCGTGGCACAGGGTGGCAAGCTGCGAATTGAACTGGTCAAGGCAGATGGCAGTGTGGAGGTACTGAAAGAGAAGGTTGTGGTTGAGGATGGAGAGGTAATTGACGGCATGTTTATGAGTGTTGCCGCGCTCCGCACTTTCCTTGAGGAAGAATTTGAAGGTGCGCGGCGGGCTGGCCTGCTGGCATCCCTGCACCTCAAGGCCACCATGATGAAAATCTCTGATCCCATCATTTTTGGCCACGCCGTCAGCGTGTACTTTGCCGAAGCGTTCGAGAAACATGCAGCGCTGTTTGCGGAACTGGGTATCGATCCCAACCTGGGCCTCGCCAGCGTGCTGGACAAGGTGAAGGGGCTGACATTTTCGCTCAAAAACGAGGTAGAGGCTGACCTGCGTGCCTGTTACGAGCATCGCCCTGGCCTCGCCATGGTCGACTCTGACAAGGGCATCACGAATCTGCACGTGCCCAGTGACGTGATTGTTGATGCTTCCATGCCCGCGATGATCCGGGTGGGCGGTCAGATGTGGTCTGCCGACGGCAACCTGAGGGATACCAAGGCAATCATTCCGGACAGTTGTTACGCCACGATCTACCAGGAAGTCATCAACTTCTGCAAACATCACGATGCGTTTGATCCCACCACCATGGGCACCTGCCAGAATGTGGGGCTGATGGCGCAGAAGGCAGAAGAATACGGTTCGCATGACAAGACGTTTGAGTTGCCCGCGGCCGGCACCGTGCAGGTTGTTGATGCGTCAGGCAAGGTACTGATTTCCCACGAGGGGCTGGAAGCCGGCGACATCTGGCGTATGTGCCAGACCAAAGACGCGGCGATCAGGGACTGGGTCAAGCTGGCCGTCAACCGCAGTCGTGCTTCAGGTATTCCCGCGGTCTTCTGGCTCGACAAGCATCGTGGGCACGACGCCCAGATGATTCTCAAGGTGCAGCAGTACCTGAAAGAACACGACACCGAGGGACTCGATATCCAGATCATGACCCTGGACCTGGCTATCCGGCATACGATGGAGCGGATTCGCCACGGTGAGGACACGATCAGCGTTACCGGGAACGTGCTCCGTGACTATCTGACTGACCTGTTTCCAATCCTTGAACTGGGTACCAGTGCCAAGATGTATTCGATTGTGCCGCTGATGGCAGGTGGGGGCCTGTATGAAACCGGTGCGGGTGGCTCTGCCCCCAAACATGTCCAGCAGTTTGAGGCAGAAAATCACCTGCGCTGGGACTCCCTCGGTGAGTTCCTCGCCCTGGCCGTGTCACTGGAAGATGTGGCAGCCAAAACGAGCAACACGCGTGCCCGGATACTGGGTGAAGCGCTGGACGAGGCCACCGGCAAACTGCTTGAGAACAACAAGTCGCCCTCACGCAAGACCGGTGAGCCGGACAACCGCGCCAGTCACTATTATCTTGGCATGTACTGGGCTGAGGCCCTGGCTGCACAGGATGAAGATGCGGAGCTAAAAGCGCAATTTGCCCCGCTGGCCAAAGCGCTGGCAGAGAACGAAGAGCAGATCATCAGGGAACTCGTCGAGATCCAGGGCCCACCTGTTGACATGGGGGGTTACTACCACCCGGACATTGAGAAAATCACAGGGGCCATGCGCCCGAGCAAGACCCTGAACGAAATCCTGGCGTCTCGCTAGGCACCGCAGATGACCACCCTCAATCCTGCTGCCGGTGCCTTTATGGCCCTGGCAGCCTCCCGACTCGCTAAGTTAAAAAATATTGACTCTATGTTAATAATGTTTAACATCGGCTGAACAAGGGAAAACGTGCGGGGTCACACTGATGAACGATATGTCACACCAGGAAAAAACTGCCTGGCTGATGATAGTTGCCTACACGGTGTCATTTGGTCCATACCTCATACTGATGGCCATGAGGCCGCCCCAGTCGCAGATGCCGGATCTGCCGACCCTTGGCTGGTTTGCCGTCGCGGCTACAGGATTGGCCCTGGTGGTCGGGGTTGGGCGATTGTGGCTCAGATTCCGGTATCCGGTTGATGCCAGGGCGCCGGTGGATGAGCGCGACCTCGCAATACTGAGAAAGTCAGGTCGAGTTGCCTACTTTGTGCTGATAACGGGGATGATTGTTGTGGGCTGCGTGATGCCGTTTATGGCAACCGGCTGGGCTCTGGTGAATGCTGCGCTCCTCGCAATTGTTCTCGCTGAACTTGTCGCCTCGTTCCTGACGGTGTGGGGCTACCGCCGGGGTTCCGATGATTGAAGGGCTGATCACCAACCGTATTCGGATGCTGCGTTTCATGAACAATGAGATGACCCAGGCAGAACTGGGTGAGCAGATTGGCGTAACGCGACAGACCATCGCCGCGATTGAGTCCGGCAAGTACTCACCGTCGCTTGAGGCTGCCTTCAAGATCGCAGCGGTATTCAAAAAGCCACTGGAAGAGGTGTTCCAGTGGACAAACAATCCCTGACAGGGCCAGGTTGTGTCGCCACGCGGCCGCGCATGCTCAACTGATGGTGACTTCCCGGGTCAGGCGGATGTCACGTGATGAGCTGGCGGCATGGACGAGATATTGTCCAGCCTCAACTACCCAGTTGTGTTCAACCGGGTTCCAGTAGGCAAACGCTTCCCGCGCCAGGGTAATGGGGATGCTCCGGGTTTCGCCCGGTGCCAGCTCGACCTTGGCAAAGGTCCGCAATTCGCGGAGGGGTCGGGCGACCCCGGGTGCCACCGGCTGGACGTAGATCTGGACGGTTTCCATGCCGGCGCGATCACCCGTGTTGGTGACAACCACCGCCATGCTGAAGGATTCCCCGTCAAACGTATCACGCTCGATGCGCTCGTAAGTGAAGTGCGTATACGAGAGGCCATGGCCAAAACAGAAGAGCGGCTCAATATCCCGGGCGTCATACCAGCGATGGCCCACAAACAGCCCCTCACCGTAGTACACCTTGCCAAATTCTCCGGGGTAGCTGGTAAAAGCGGGCGTATCTTCAAGGCGCTTCGGGAAAGTGATCGGCAGTTTGCCTGACGGGTTGGCGTGCCCAAGCAGGAGGTCGGCCAGCGCATGGCCATATTCCTGGCCGGGGAACCAGGTCTGGATGATTGCGGCCACGGAATCGACCCAGGGCATTGCCACGGGTGACCCGCTGTTGTTGACGACAATGGTGTTGGGGTTTGCGGCACAGACGGCGGCAACCAGCTGATCCTGCTCGCCGGGCAGTGACAACATCTCCCTGTCGTTTCCCTCGGTTTCCCAGTCGTCGTTGGTGCCCAGCATCAGCAGTACGGCATCTGCCGTGGCGGCCAAAGCGGCGGCATCGGCAATGGCATCCTCAGGCTGCGGCGGGAGAATCCCGTAACGAAATGCCCGGAAGTTGTTGGCCTCATTGGTTGCTGTGAACGCAATGGTCATTTCAACGGGTTGATGCGCTTCAAGCGTCACAGCGGCGCGCTTCTCGCTGGTAGCCTGGCCAAAAAATGCATCACCCGGGGTAGTATCGCTGGCGTTGTCGATCAGCAGCTCACCGCCCAGCGACAGCGTGGCGGCACCGGTGGAGAAGAGTCCAAACTCGTATTTACCTGAGACCTCGGGGGTAAAAAATCCCCTGAGAATGGCGGATTTTGGGCGACTGCCACCCGCCATGCCGCCCAGCATGATTGTTCCCCGGGCAATCACACGCTCCATCAGCGGGGTGGTTTTCGTGTCCGGCGTGGCATAAAACTCGCAGCGCAAACCGGGCGTATTACTGCCGCGTTCCGGCGAGAGCCTGTTCGGGTCTGGAGCAGGCAGGTACTTGTGTGTCGTGCATCCCTCGACAACCTCAATACGGGTCTGGCCCAGCTGGTCCGTCAGGGCATCCAGTGGACTGCTGACATGGTGGGGACGAAGTGATGAACTGCCACCTCCCATGATACGGAATTCGCGGGCGTTGGGGCCTATTACGGCCAGGGTCTGCAGGTTTTCGGGTGCCAGCGGCAGCACGCCGTTGTTCTTGAGCAGGACCATCCCCTCGGTTGCTGCCTGCCTTGCGATGGCGCGATGTTCTGGTCGATCCAGCGCCTGTTCCGGCCGGTCGGCAGGGTCAGAAAATTTGCCCGTCCAATCCAGCACGCGCAGCAGGCGCCTCACCTTGTCATCCACCACGGCGACCGGCACTTCGCCGGATATGACGGCAGCCAACAGCTTGTCACCGAAGCTCGCAGCCGGACCCGGCATTTCGAGGTCCAGCCCACCCAGTGCGTTGGGGACTGTTTCCTTGGCGGCAAACCAGTCGGAGATCACAAGCCCGTCGAACCCCCACTCACCTTTCAGGACCTGGTTGACGAGTTCATCGTGGGAACAGGCCCAGACCCCGTGAATCCGGTTGTAGGATGCCATGATGGTCCAGGGGCGGCTGTCCCGGACTGCAAGTTCAAAAGGCCGCAGGTACACTTCGCGCAGCGTACGCTCGTCTACCTCAACCGAAATGGTGTGTCTTTCGAATTCCGAATCGTTGCAGACGTAATGTTTCAGGCAAGCGCCCACCTGCTGGCTTTGTACACCCCGGGTAAAAGCCGTGGCAAGGGTAGCAGACAGCCAGGGGTCTTCGGAATAACATTCAAAATTGCGACCACCCAGCGGGGTTCGCTGAATGTTGATGGTGGGCCCAAGCACCACGTCAACCGACTTGGTTTTTGCTTCTTCTGCAATCGCCCGGCCAAGCGTCCGGATCAGGTCAGTATTCCAGCTGGACGCCATACAGACGCCAACGGGAAAAGATACGGCTGACGCGCCCCCGTCGCCCCTGACGCCGTTGGGGCCATCAGATACCTTAAGCAACGGAATCCCTTTTGACTCGATTGCATGGGTGCGCCAGATGCTTTCGCCGGCTGTCAGCAGGACTTTTTCTTCAAGGCTGAGTGCTGCGAGGATTTGCTCAAGGTCAGGCATGGGTTCGACCGGGTGTGAGGGAGCACCAATTTAATCAGCAATCCACGACATTGTCATGGCAGCCCGGGACAGGGCGGGACGGGGAGTCAGTTGCGATAGTCTTCCGCGCTGTCAGCGGGTTCAAATCCCAGCAGGCGGCGCGCCCGGTCAATGTTGCGATATCCCCTGTGATTGTTGGAGAGCACAAACAGGGTCTCAAACCGCTCCTCAAGGTCGGCTGTCATGGCCAGGCGGAAAGCGCTGACGACATCACGCTGGCTGTTCCATACGGCGTAGTGCCGGGGTTCCGTGGGTCTGTCCTCTGCACTGGTCCAGCCAATGCGCAGGCAAACAATAGAAAGATCAAAGCTGTCCGCATAATGACGTGCAATGGCCTCACCCCATACCTTGGTGCTGGCATACAGATTGGCGGGGCGAGTTGGCATGGTTTCGTCAATCAGGGGCAGGTGCTCCGGTACTCTGTCATAGTCGCCAGCGACGAGCGCACGGTAGGGTTCCACCCGCTCCCAGCCGGCAACTGTTGCACCGCTGCTGGCAAACACAATTCGCTTGACGCCTGCCTGCGCGGCGGCTTCGAACACGTTGCGCGTCCCTACCACGTTGGTGGCCAGCAGGTCATCCCAGCCATAGCTGTCGCTGATTTTCGCAGCAAGGTGCACAACAATATCCTGGCCTTCGAAGGCACCGCGAATCGCTTCAAGGTCAGCAAGACTGGCCCGGGTTGTGGTGACACCGGCCACGCTGCTCCGGTTCAGCGCGGACAGTTGATGTTCGCCCTCAATCTCCCGTCGCAGCGCGGTGCCGATCAGCCCGCTCATTCCGGTCACAAGCACTTTGGACATCAGGAATCCCTCCTTCGATGCATCAGAGTTTCAGGACCTTGCGGGCGTTGTCCCGCAGGAATCTGGGCCAGACCTCGTCCTTCAGTGGCAGCGACGCCATGTCGCTCATAATGCGTTCCAGCGACAGCCCCATGGGAAAGTATCCGCCATAGATTATCTTGTCCGCACCGCGGGTATTGGCGTATTTCACGATAGCTTCCGGGTAATGTTTGGGGGCAAACGCGGTGGTGGAATAGTACAGATTGGGCCACTTCAGCATCAGTTTTATCGCGAGGTCCTCCCAGGGTTCGCAGCCGTGCCGGGTGACAAACACCAGTTCGGGAAAGTCGTACATCACCTGGTCTATCAGTTCAACTTTCTGTGGCCAGAGGGGAAAACGCGGGCCCGGTACGCCGGCGCAGCTGAAAATGGGCAGATCCAGTTCCACACACTTGGCATAAATCGGATACATTCTTGCGTCGCTGATGCCCACCTGCGGGTTATAGCCGGCGTTAAAAGCGCCAAACGACCTGACACCGAATTCCTCATACTGCCGCACCATGTCCCTGACCCCTTCCATGCCGCGGTTCGGGTCAACCGAGCCCTGGGGGATAAAACGGTCGGGATGCTGTTTGAGGGCCTTACGGCTGACCTCACCACCAACGCCAATCAGCCCCATTTCGATACCGTACTTGTCCATTTCGTTCAGGGTGAGCGACACAGGATCTTTGGTGCTCCCGTACAACGCCTTGGGCACCTGCTTGAACATGTACTCAACGGGAAAATCGAATTTGGCTGAACTGTCCTTGAGCTGCTCGCGAATGAAGTCGTACATGGCGAAATCTTCCGCCGGAAAACCGATCATGGTGTCGATAATGCCTATTCCACTCGGCACAGCCATAACTCAGACACCCGCCTGCAGGGCTGTCTGGAACAGGTAACACATGGAGTCGCGCGGGATCTGCTCTCGTGGCAGTGGCTGGTTGACCTGCTCGGGTGTCGGGCCGTACTGCGCTGCCAGCGGGGCAAGCTTCTCGAGGTCAAACCGGTAGAGTTCGGCCGCATTCAGTCCCAACAGTTTTCGCCTGTCCGCCTCGGGAATGTCACTGAATGTCAGGCGGAGCGATTCGAGGTTATAGGGGAAAGTACCCTCGTAGTGAGGATAGTCGTTACCCCAGAGCACGCGGTCCACGCCAATCTGGTTGATACCATCGAGATCCGCTTTGCTCGGAAAGCTGGCACCATACCAGCAGTTCCTGGCCGCATAGAAACTGGGCGGTTCTTTCAGTACCCATTCCATTCCCTCGTAGTTCAGCTCGCCGATGGCACCGTGTTTCATGCCCATGTGAATGCGATCCATTTGGGACAGCAGGGCAGGCGCCCAGGCGCAGCCTGACTCGGTGAGGATGTATTTCAGCCGTGGAAATTTCTCGAAGGCACCGCTCATGATCAGGTGCCGGTAACCCGCCTGGCAGTAGTAGGTCACCTCGGTTACCCACAGGGCTTCCGCGACCATTCCCTCGCCGTAATCGGGTGAACCCTGCCCGGAGTGCTGGTTCATGACGAGGTCTGAGTCCTGTATCGCGGCGAACACGCGGTCCCAGGCCGGGTCATAAAGCGGTTTCAGCCAGTTGCAGTCGGGTGGGATAAGTGGCAAGAGCACACCACCCCGAAGGTTTGCTGCTGCGATGAATTCGATATCCCTGATCGCCTCATCCAGGTCGTTGGGCAGGATCAGGCCAATGCCAGCGCGTCGATCAGGATCTTCGGCACAGAAGTCTTTGAGCCACCGGTTGTGGGCCCGGATGCCGGCAAGGGTGAGTTCATAGTCCTCGGGTCGCGGCGGTCTGGCTGTCACAATACTCTTGCGAAAAAATGGCGGCACGGTATTTGGAAAAACCACCTCACCCACCACGCCCTGGCTGTTCTGGTCACGCGTCCGGATATCAAGGTCCCAGTTGCGCATTTTCTTGCTCGCATAGTGGGTCTGGGAGGGGTTGCGGTAACCACCGCGCCACTCGTCAAACGCCGCGCGATATTTTGGGTCAAGGTACTCCCGGTACTGCTCGTGACTTCCCCCGGCATGGGTATCAGCCGTAATCAGGATGTAAGGGTCATTGTTCATGTGAACAGCCTTGTGTGTCTTGCCTGTCAATGTAGCCAAAGCCAACTTCTGAGGCAAACTTGACGGCATGGTGACTTCAGGGCCCAATAGACGCTTTTGGCGGTGACAGGAAAAACCATGAGCCTTGATCAATTCCGTGCAGAAACCCGTGCGTGGCTGGAAGCAAACTGCCCCCCATCCATGCGAACCAGCCCTGCCAGCGAAGATGAGACCGTCTGGGGAGGGCGCAACGCCGAATTCCCCAACCCGGAAGCAAAGCTTTGGCTGGATGCCATGGGTTCAAGAGGCTGGACCTGTCCAACCTGGCCTGCTGAATATGGCGGTGGTGGCCTCACCCATGAGGAAAACCGCGTGCTGCAGGAAGAACTCCGCCGTATTAATGCGCGTTCCCCGTTGACGTCTTTTGGTATCAGCATGCTGGGACCGGTATTACTCGAGTATGGTACCGAGGAACAGAAACAGGCGCACATCCAGAAGATTGTGCGCGGCGAAATTCGCTGGTGCCAGGGTTATAGTGAACCGGGATCGGGGTCAGACCTTGCCAGTCTCCAGACGCGGGCGGTGCTGGACGGTGATGACTATATTGTGAATGGCTCAAAAGTCTGGACCTCGTACGCCAACTTTGCCGACTGGATATTCTGCCTGGTACGCACTGACCCCGGGGCACCAAAACACAATGGCATCAGCTTTTTGCTGTTTGACATGACAACACCGGGCGTTTCCACTAAACCGATCAAGCTGATTTCGGGTGCCTCACCTTTCTGCGAGACCTTTTTTGACGATGTGCGCGTGCCTCGCAAGAACCTGGTGGGCAACGTCAATGAAGGCTGGACCATCGCCAAGAAGTTACTGCAGCATGAACGCAACATGATCAGTGGTATGGGTATGGGAGGGGGCACAAGTGACCCGGCCCAAAGCATGGAAAACCTCGCCAGGCGTTACCTGGGTGAACGGGATGGCCGGGTTGCGGACCCGGTGGTGCGGGAGAACCTGGCCCAACACCAGATGGATGGTCGTGCGTTTGCATTGACGCTGTCACGCTCGACAGCAGAAGCCAGGTCTTCTGGTAACGCAAGTCCGGCGTCGTCAATGTTCAAGCTCTATGGCACGGAACAGAACAAAAAGCGCTATGAACTCCTGCTGCAGATCATGGGCAGCCAGGCGCTCGGGTGGGAAGGTGAGGCTTTCTCCGGCCGGGAAATCGCCACCACCCGCGAGTGGCTGCGTTCCAAGGCCAATTCGATTGAGGGTGGTACCTCAGAAGTACAATTGAATGTCATCGCCAAGCGCGTCCTGGGATTGCCAGACTAGCCACGACGTACGGCGGGATGTACCGGGCGCGTGTTCTGCACCGGCAGATCGGTGGTGCCGGTGACGGGTGAAAGGGGCAGGACAATATGAAGCTGACCTTCACACCAGGATGCTTCAATGCCGGCTTTTCCCTGGGGCACAGCCATGTCCAGCGGCACTGTACGCCGATACCTGTCGTTCATACAGAGTTTCTCCCGGGTCGAGTTGCGATACTGCAGTTCCAGGATCAGGTAGTTGTCCGCCACCTCAATTCGACTGCGTTCAAGGTCCACCTCAGGCATTTCCATGGTGAGTTCCAGCGTCTGCGCGGTGCGCTTGCGAGTGAACCTGGCGCTGCTCCAGACGAAAACTGGCGTAGTGATATTGGCTTCCTGCTGGGCCTCTGCAGGTTCGCCAAAGAGTTTTGCCCACAGGCTTTCAAAAAAGCCGGGGCCTGATGCAGGTTCCATGTGCTGATCCTTTGGTACACCTTTGACTGACCGTTGACCGGTCCTGGGATTGCCTGGGCGATATCGCCGTGGGCAATGACCAGTATAGCTGTTCAGGGCAGGGAAGAACGATTCTTTTTGGTTGTTCCCGGCAGATATCGCTGTTGAGGTCGAACCTCTGGTGGCCAACTCAATTCAGGCTGAAGCCGTTGGCTTTGACGAAGTCTGTGACGCTCGCGCGTTCCGTTTTTGCCATCTGCCGCGCCTTGTCTTCTGACCAGCTGTAAAATGCCGCCGTGCCAAACTCGTCCCGGTACTTCTGGCGCTCTTCGGGCAGGCTAAAGCGACTGTCGCGCAGTTGATCGTAGGCGTTGATCTCTGCTTCCAGGTTGCTGTCGTCGTAACTGTCCGTGTGACACATGACTTCAACGGGCAACCGGGCGGAAACGAACCCGGCACGGGCGGGATGGCCAAGGCACATGCCCGCAACAGGGATCACCCGTTCCGGCAGCGACAATAATTGCGCGAAGTCATCCATCCGGTCCCGCACAACACTGATTGGGCAGCATCCCAGCCCGAGTGATTCTGCAGCGGTGATAAATGCCTGGATCGCCAGTCCAACGTCACACACCGACGCAATAAAGTTGTCCAGGTTGTCATTGGCAAACGGTTTACCTCGCATTTCCGCAATGCGGACAATCCGCCTGCCATCCGCGCAGAACACAAAAAACTCGGCACAGTCCCGGATCCAGGGCATCGAGGGAATCAGGTCAGCCGCTGCCGATTGTTTCTCCGCGCTGGCCAGGTGAACCAGTGAAACCTGCTGCAGGTCACTCTTTGACGGTGCCGAAAAAGTCGCCGCGAGAATCCGGGTCAGCTGGTCAGGAGCGATTGCTTCACCGGTGTACTGTCGATGAGTACGGTGCGACAGCAGGGTGGAGATAACCGGGTTGGTGTCGGTCACAACCGGGGACGGCAGTGGTGTGCCAAATCGCGCCGCCCAGAGCTCCTTGAAATTGTCCATGTCTGCATCTCCTGTCCACAAGTTGACGGGATTGTAGCTGTTTTGGCGTGAGGTGAGTCCGGCGATTATTTCCTGTGGCAAAAAAAAGCCGGCACGCTGGCCGGCTTCAGTCGCCCGGAGGGGGCGTGGGCATTGCGGGCGTCTAGAAGTCCGCCCTTGCTGTCGCAACCCAGGTGCGTCCGGGCATCGATTGCACGAAGATTTCGCCAAGCGTGTCACCCGTACGTGCGCGAAAATACCGCTCGTCCGTGAGGTTGCGCACGTTCAACTTGAACTCCCAGAGATTCCAATTGTAGGAAATGCCGGCATTGAACAGCGTGGTCTCTGGCAATTCTACTGTTCGCAGGCGACCGGAGTTCACGCTTTCGAAGTAGTTCCCGCTGAACGTAAAGCTGAGTGCGGATGACAGGCTGTAGGTTGCGTTGAACCCGAACTGCACCTGCGGATTGCCCTGCTTGACACGGTATTCTTCCATACCCGCTGGCAGGATAAGCTGGGCCCGGCCGCCGAACAGAAATGCCTCGGCAGGATAAATCACATTACCCTGGCCGTCGACGACGTCCTGGAATCCCAGCGTGCGCGCGTTAACCACAACATTGCCGCCAAGATTGGGCGAAAACACCGTTTCCTGCTCAAGACCGTACAGGGCGATGACAAGGTCACGCGCAGGACTGAAGCGCAGTTCGGCCTCGATGCCCTCAGTCAGTGTTGAAGACACCTCGGCACCGATCACGCTGCCCGGATCCTCTTCGGTGACGCTGGTCCGGGTTTGTTCATAGCCGGCCAGCGAGAAGTACAGGCGACCTTCCATGATACTTCCCTTGATGCCGAACTCGGTGAGTTTCGCAGAACCGATGTGCCCATCCTGGATCGTTGTGTTGGCGAGCCTGTTGTTGTTGGTGTCAAGGGCGACGCTGGCCTCGGCGAAGGTGGCATAGGGACGGATGCCTTCCACTACCTCGTGCGAGATACTGGCGCTCCATGAACTGCCTTCGTCCTCTCCTTCAGCCCCTGCGGCTGATCCCCTGAAAGCGCCGGGATTTGCCGAGGTACCGGTGGTCGGGATAAATGTCCCAGCGAATTCAGTGTTGTTTGCCGACGAATAATCGTATCTGGCCCCGAGCATGAGATTGGTTTTTTCGAACAGGTCGATGTCGAATAACAGACCGATGCCGGTTTCGCGGAACTGTGTTTTGTAATCTGAGGTCCAGGCTGCACCACCAGCATTGAGGTTGTCATTGTCGAAGGGATGCCAGAAGCTCGTATTGGGCGTCATTGGGTCAACCTGCGCCATCACATCCATGCGTGAGGAACTGAAGTCGCCGCCATAACGGTAGCCGGTTGCTTCCGTGAACCGGTAATTTACCGAGGCAAGGCTGTTCAGCGCAAGCCAGTTTGGCAGATCGTTGAGCCTTCGCGTGATTGTCAACTTGGTTTCGGCAATGGTGACGTCCTGCTTGCCACCACCAGGCTGTTCGGAATTCTTGAACTGATCCATGCTGTCATAGAAAAGTTGATACTTGACGGTGAAGTCCGGATCGAGATCGTAGATCAGATCGAAGTACGCAAGCGCAAGGTCAGCCTGTAACTCTTTCTCGAAGGCGCCGGTGCGACGAAAGTCCAGTGTGTCGTAACCGACGGTTCTTGGGTCCATGACAAAACCGGCGGGCACCAGACCTGAAACAGGTGTCGGACCACCAACACCCTGCGCACGCAGCAGTCCGGTGGGGTCAGCTTCGGGATTCGCAACAAGATAGTCGTACATTGCCTCTGGTATACCGGCGATTGTTTGGAACTGGTCCAGGGCAATAGGATTGCCGTTTGCGTCGAGGGGCCAACGGAAGCGCTGGATAAGTGGCTGGTTCGATGCTGACAGATTGCCCCTGACGGGTGAAGTCTGGTGCATCTCGTAATAGCCTATCTTGCCATCACCGTTGGCATCCATGTTCACAAGTGGTGTGCCGCGAATGTAAACACCCTCATCGATGAGTTCCTGGGTCAGTCTCTGCGTCAGTCCACCCATGGTCGTGGAACGCTGAAAGTTCACACCGGTTTCGAGGCGAAAGGGCCCCACTGCGTCGTCGATGGAAAGAGAGGCCTGCAGGATGCGCTGGCCGATATCGATGCTTTCACTGAAGGTTTCGGAATCCTCAATCAGGCCGTACAGGTAGTAGCCGCCGGGTTTGCCTAACACATTCACAGGACCGCCTATGCCTGCCGAAAATTCCTGCCTGCCGTAGTGTCCTATGGTGAGTTGCGAGAAGCCCTCGGCGACCGGCATGAACGCGCCGGTCTCCGCCCGCCCGGACTTTGGCGTCATATTGGTATAACCGCCAATCTTGCCCATTCCGTAGAGGGGTGAGGGTGGCCCCTTGACCACTTCGATGCTATCCATGGCCGCGAGTACGCTGCGCGCATGCCCCTGCAGGTTGAGGCGTTTCATGCCGCGAAAGTAGGTGTCCGCGGAAACGTTACGTACGTCGATAGAACCCTGAATGCCGAAACGTGTTGTAGTGAAAACGCCGGGCACAAACTGCACCAGGTCCTCCACGGCGGTGAGCCCAAACGCCTCAATGGCCTCGGCCGAGATCAGCGAAATGGATCTTGGTGTGTCCGCCAGACTCTTCTGGAATCCGAAGGAAGATCCGCTTTCGCGGTTGGCGAGAAATCTTGCGCTGTCACCGGTTACCACAATTTCTTCCATCGCGGATTCGGCTGAGGCCATTGTTGAAAGTACTGCCATGGTCATGGCAGCAGTCAGTGTCAGGGCAGGACCCTGCCGGAATCGGTTCCGGGTCGAACGATCGCTTTTCATGTTGATACCTCCGAAAGCATGAACGTCAGGTTCACAACAACAGACGTATCTGGTCGGAAAACCCCTACCAAAAAAATTCAGAAAAACGGGAAATTGTCTTACAAAATCCCTAGGTAACAATATAAATGAGGGGCGAATTTGGAGATTGCACGGCAAGCGCCGGCGGCCGTGATCATTTATCTGTATGTCAAGCGGTTTGCTGGTCCCGCCTGTACCTGTGGCAAACCATAAGTGCATTGCTGATGTGCTTTTCGACCATCTTGACAGAAATGCCAAAATGATCGGCCACCTCCGAATAGCTCATGTTGCCGAAACGGTTCATGACAAACACCTCACGACAGCGCGGTGACAGCGAGTTGATCGCGTCCTGTACTCGGCGCAGAGTCCTTTCTGCATCAAGCGCCTGGCCAAAGTCGGGCATGTCGCAGGGGACGTCCAATCCTTCGTAGTCCTCGACGTGATATTTGCTGTGGCGTGTCGCATTGCGTCGTTCCGCATCAATGGCAAGGTTCTGGGCAATGCGGTAGAGCAGCGCCAGCGGATGCTGGATGCCTTCCACATGTTCGTATTTCAGGATCCGAAGGTAAGTTTCCTGCGCGATGTCTTTGGCGTCTTCCTGGATTGGCAGGCGCAGTCGCAGCCATGAGAGCAGTTCCAGATGGTGGTCGGTGATCAACTGGTGAATGTCGAACATCGGCACCTGCGCGCGAAGCACTGGGTCGATGCTGGTGTCGAATGACGAATCCTGCAGCATGTGAAACCTGATCCTCCCCAGGTAGCGTTTCTTTCGGTGGGCACCCGGGTTCGGGTGCAACAGCCGTCTACGACAGCCTGAGCATTTTTCATGCCAGTTGTTTGCGATTGTTCGGTGCACTTCGATCGATTGGACAAGACAGGGGAAAATCAGGCGGTTCAGGTGATCGCCAACAAAAAGCGCACCACTAACGAGCACAAGGTGGCGCTACTTTCTGGCGCATGGCGATTTTTCCTGCACCATCGGCATGCCTGGTCCACGGGCCTGGTCACTGCTGACACCTGCATAAAGAAACCACAAAAAAGAAAAGTCCTGCCGGTAGGTAGGGAGGTTCCCTGTTCCCTGCGTCAATTCATTTGAGGTTTTCATTAAAAGGAACAGTCATCCATGCATTACCCTACTGGAAACGTCGGGGCACTCTCGTCGAACCGCCACGCAGCCTTCATACTCATGCTGGCTGCCGCACTTGGAACAGGGTGTTCGCAGGTGTCGCACGCGCAGGGTGAGTTCGAACTGATCGAGACGACGATACCGCAGTTACATGCGGCAATCAGGAGTGGCACAACAACCTGTGCGGCGGTGGTGGAAGCCTATATTGAACGGGCGCGAGCCTACAACGGCGCATGTACTGCGTTGGTGACTGCCGATGGTGAAGCGATTCCACAATTCTACGGGAATGTCCGTGCGGGCGTGCCAGTGAAGTTTCCTGTACAGACGGTTGCGGCCGCCGAAATACTGCCGGACCTTGAAAAATATCGCGGGCTGCCGCTGGAATTCGGCCGCATGGAACCGACTATCTCAGACCCGGAGGTATATCAGCAGTTCGGCATGCGGGTTGGTATTCCCAAGGCCGGTCAGCTTAATGCGCTTGAGATGCTCAACATTCGGGGTGAGCGCACGGTGTCCTGTAAGGCCGAGTGTGATGCACATCCGTCGACCGGTGCGCTGCCGGCTCACTGTCCGGTTGAATGTGATGACTTCCACAAGCAACCCGACGCACTCGAACTTGCAAAGCAATACGACGAGCAGTATGGCACCAATCCGCCGCTCGATACCCTGCCAATGTATTGCGTGAATTTTTCCTACAAGAACTGGTATGACGCCACCGAGATGCGCGCCACGGGTGGCAACGACACGGCCTACGCGATGGATGCGCCAAGAGTTGATTCGCCGGATCTGCGCGTACTCAAAGAAAAGGGTGCGATCATGTTCGGCGTGGCGACAGCAGCGCGTACAGGCATGGGCTTCGACGGCGAGGAAAAGGCAAAGACCTACCGGCCAAACGGAAACTACGCTTACTCACAGTGGGGTGGGCAGCCCTGCAATCCTTACGATACCGAGCGAGTAACGCGAGGCACGAGTTCCGGCAGTGGTGTTTCCGTGTCCGCAAACCTCGTGCAGTGCTCTATCTGCGAGCAGGGTAACGCCTCATGCAAGGGGCCGGCATCACGCAACAACGTGGTGAACTTCCTGACGACCCGTGGCCTCATGATGCACGGTGGTATGAACAGCCAGCGGGTGGGTGACCGGGCGGGTATTCACTGTCGCACTGTCGGTGACGCGGTACGCGTACTGGATGCCGTCAAGGGCTTCAAGTCCGATGATATGTGGACCGCCATTCCCAGGGCGATGATTCCCGAGGAGCCCTTCGAGTCATTCCTGGTGGATGAGTCACAGGTAAAAGGCAAACCGCTCGCAGGCATGCGCATTGCACTTGCCCGGGAGTTTATGGTGAAACACTCAAACAACGATGTTGCCATCGTCGACCAGATCAACGAGGACGTCAAACGTGTACTGCGTGATGAACTCGGTGCGGAACTCGTGCAGACTTTCGATCCCGACTATGAAATGGATCCGGATATTCCGGTCATTCGTTACACTTTCCAGGACGCGATCCGTGAAGTGCTCGCACACAATGTGCCGGAATACTTCTGGCAACGTGACAGCAACGGTGAGTTGGAGTTTGCCGTACCCGGTTGGGACGTTACGACAACGGATTATGCGTTGGCACTTGCCATGGGTAAGGCACCGCTGTCACCTAAATTGACCATTCGACGCCTGACCAGCGGGATGGACAATTTCAAGAGCCCGTTCACCGTAAACAAGTACCTGATGGAGCGGGGTGATCGGAAGGTCTATGACTGGGCAACGTTTGTGGCGAATTCCAAATGGGAGGACGACGCCCACCGGGCGAGTTCCGTCAATGCAATCAACGTGCAGGACCTGCGTGCCCGTGACGGGCAGATTAGCTACCTCAAGATGCAGGCAGCACTGCGGGTGATGGTGCACAAGGTCATGTACGAGAACGGGATCGACGCTTTCGTGAACCCCGAGGTGACCTTGCCGCATTACAAGACCGGTGGTCCGTCGGAACCCGTGGTTGACAACAGGGGGACCGGCAGTTGCTGTGGACAGTTCACCGCGACAATGGGAGCCCCGGAAATCGAAGTGCCGGCAGGCTACAACAGAATTGTCTATGAACCCCGGTATGCGCTCAGCGCTGATGGCAAACGTTATAACTCTGTCAGCGGGACAGAGCGTTCGCTGCTGCCCGTCGCCATGCCGATCAGCCTGATGGTCTGGAGTGCCCCAGGGGGAGAGCCTGAGGTGATCAAGGTTGCCTCAGCCTACGAGGTCGCAACAAAACATCGGGTGCCGCCCCCCGACTTTGGTCCTGTCACCGCCCCGGGCGACAACTAAGCCTGCCCGGGCTGCTGGTCTCGTGCGCCAACTTGCCGGCGTGCGGGGCCAGTCATTTTAGAGATGACAGCTTCCTGGCGCCAGGTGGTGCCGCCTAACAACTGCTGGCTGCGATTCGCGCCAGCGGCGCTGAAAATCGATTCCTGCCAAAGCGGCCTGATCCTGGCCTCTGCATAAGGTTTTTCCTGCTGATTGCCCCTGGTGTGTGCCCGTTGGGAAAAAAATCCGAAATGGCGCAAACTTTTTACTTGTGCCATCCGACCAATGATTGTCTCCAGCAGGAAACCTTGAATGTTTGGGCGCGGCAGCAGAACTCCTGATCGTGAATTGATCAAGCGGGCACTTGATGGCTCAGAGCGGGCGTGGCTTGCGCTTGTGAAGCGCTATGAAGGGCGGCTGTACAATTACGCGCTTCGAATGAGCGGCAATCCCGACGACGCCATGGACATCCTGCAGGACGTGTTGATGTCGGTCTACCGCAACCTTGCCTCGTTTCGCGGTGACAGCCAGTTCAGCACCTGGCTGTTCCGGATTGCAGCCTTCCGTAGCACAGACTTTTTCAGGCGCAAAAAGTGGCAGCCCAGCCACCTGGTCGATGAGGCAGAGCCAGCTGACCCCAGCGAGTCCCATTCACCGGAATATGCCCTCGTCAACGCCCAGGACAATCGCGACATTGCAAGGCTGATGTCGCAGCTGCCCACCGAGCAGCGACAGGTGGTGGAGCTCAAGTATTTCCAGCATTTCACCTTTGATGAAATTGCCGGACAACTCGGCATATCCCCCAACACTGCAAAAACCCGGCTTTATGCAGCATTACAGAAGATGCGAGCGACATCTGCCATCGTCCCAGCCATTCCGGAGCCAAAATGCGCAAATCCATGACTTGTGAACACTGTAGAACCCAGCTCTTCGACGTTGTTGATGGTGCTATCAGTGCCGCCAACCACCTCGAGGTCAACCAGCACCTGGATACCTGCGAAGACTGCAGCAATCGGCTTGCGGAACTCTGGCAACTGGCGGCGCTGGCGAGTCGTTGGCAGGACCGATCTGTGCCACAGTGGAACCGTCGGGGCTTTTTCTTTGACTCGCGACCCTGGTTCCCCGTCCTGCAGGTTGCCAGTGCCTGTGCATCCGTTGTGGTTATGATCCTCGTTTTGACCCAGGTTCAGCTATCCGTGAGCGATGGATTGACCGTGCGTTTCGGGAACAGCTACGCGCTCGAGGAGAGTGTCGACGCAAAGATTGCGGAGCTGAAGGCGCAACAGTCTGACCAGTTGAGGAATAGTGTTGAACGACTGACAAGCCAACAGGCCGCCAGTAATCAACTGTTGTTGCGTGCAGCCCTCACAGCAACACGGAGTGAACGGAAAGAGGACCTGTCCAATCTGCTGGTGATACTGGCGGAAATTCAGGGCAGGAGATTCGAACAGACCGAGGCCAGCCTTCAATACCTGGTTGATACCCAGATCGAAGACAGGCGCAACATCAGGCAGCTTGGCCAGGCGCTGCGCCTGGTCGCCGGCGAAGGAGGAACATAATGGCCGACTGCAGGCAAACTTTTCTCAAATCTACACTGGTTACATTGCTTTTCCTGGGCCCCTGGCATGCGTTGGCCGATACAGATTTCACTCGCATCAAGCAGGATGTTGCGGTGATGTCGAGAATCCTGAAGGGTGCGTTCGAATCCAATGGCAAGGCTTCTCGCGGCGTCGGGATTGAAGGCAGCTACCTGGCAATGCAGGGAGCGGTCTTTACGGTCCACAGTTCGCCGGCACTGGGTTGGTATGAATTCCGCATCAGCGACGACGGGACTGTGGCGCCAGTACCGCCAGTAGCCCCGATTGGCCCGGTTGATTTTGACAACATTTCTGCGGCAGTCGAACTAGCCCGGAAATGTCACCAAAAGAATGGAAATAGGCCTTAATCTGTTGCATAAAGTGAGTACGACCAAGTACTTACAAACACGAACAGAGAAAGGCCTATGACAACAGAGTGTAATCCTACCCAGCTCGAATTTCACGCTTTTGGTTCACGCGACGTTATCGGTCGTTTCGATGGTGGATGCATCACTTCGGACGGTGGAGGGTTGCTCCTGAGGGAGGTCGATACGCGCCTTGGATTGCTTGATCGGCTGGGCGACTGCTTCACGGACTACCGCCGTCCGGACAAGATCGAGCACCGTGTCCATGAACTCGTAGCGCAACGCGTTTACGGTCTTGCGCTGGGATACGAGGATCTGAATGACCATGACAGCCTTCGCGCCGACAGCCTGCTGGCGCTGCTTGTGGGCAAGCGTGATTTGACGGGTGAGCATCGGGAGAAAGCGCGGGACAAGGGAAAGCCGCTAGCGGGCTCTAACACTTTGAATCGCCTGGAACTCAGTACCACCGAGTCGGCAGCTGCTCATCGCTATAAGAAAATTGCTTTTGACCCTGGGCATGCGGATCGACTCCTTGTCGATGTGTTCCTCGAGTCTTATGGGACCCCGCCAAGCGAGATCTGGCTGGATTTGGACGCGACTGATGATCCGCTGCATGGCCACCAGGAAGGCCGCTTCTTCCATGGTTATTATCGCTGCTACTGTTACCTGCCGTTGTACATCTTCTGCGGTGAGCATCTGCTGTGCGCCCGGCTGCGGCCGTCGAACCAGGATGGTGCGGCAGGCAGCGTCGAGGAACTGGAGCGAATTGTCGGCCAGATCCGGCAACGCTGGCCAAAAACACGCATTGTCATCCGGGGCGATTCCGGCTTTTGCCGCGACAGCATCATGAATTGGTGCGAGGAGAATCGCGTCTATTACCTGTTGGGCCTGGCGCGAAATGCGCGGTTGCGGCGGGCTCTGGGGCGGGAAATGGCGCTGGCCCGCGCTGAACATGAACGCACCGGCAAGGCAGCGCGACAATACCGCGACTTCCGCTACCGCACCCGCAAGACATGGACGCGGGAGCGACGTGTGATCGGCAAAGCGGAGTGCCTACCGGGCAAGGAGAATCCGCGGTACATCGTCACCAACCTGTCATACAAGCGGGCGGGCGCCAAACACATGTACGAAAAGCTCTACTGCGTCCGGGGAGAGATGGAGAACCGCATCAAGGAACAGCAACTGGGCCTGTTCGCCGATCGCACCAGCACCGCGACATTGCATGCAAATCAATTGCGGCTTTACTTCTCATCGTTTGCCTACCTGCTGATGTACGGGCTGCGTCGGCTGGGCCTCGACGGAACCCGGCATGCCAAGGCGCAGTGCACTACCATTCGGGCAAAACTGTTGAAGATCGGTGCGCGAATCCGGATATCCGTTCGCAAGGTCTGGCTCTCATTCTCCGAAGCCTGTCCCTATGTAAACGACCTCTCGCAGATCCTGGCCAATCTCCGTCGCTATCCCGCCTGGGCACCACCGGGATAACAACCCAAAACCCAGAGAAATCTCTCACGGCACAGGTTGTCGGGGTCATCCACGCTCTAACTGCCCCTTATTAACATAGTTAGGTATGAAATCGGACCACTTCGGGCTTCAACTCGTCAATCGAGCCCTGACACCACCTGGATGAACCGGTGGAAACCCGTCGTTGTTCGATAATCTCCCTCAGAATCCAGTCATCGACCAGTTTGGTGAGCGAAGCGGGCTAGCGCTGGAGGGGCTGGACGACGCTGACCTGCTGCCTGCGGTGGCCAATCTGCCAGGTTTCCATTCTGCCATCGACGGGCAAAGTAATGTCAGTCGTGAGACCAGGGCAGCGATGCGTGACCTGACGCGAGACCTGCGAGAAGTCGAGCGGGAGATCAGTGAGCACAGGATCCAGATGATTCAGGCAGAGGACGATTCGGAAAAGACTGAACTGCAATCGTTGCTGACCGGACTTGAGAAGCAGCGAGGCGACTACCAAGCGAGGCTCTCGGGGCTGGAATCTACGCTTGAGGCTGAGAAAGCGAAGCTTGCGGCAAAACGCGCGGAGATGCGCGAGAAAGCAAGCCTCTCCCGCAGGCAACAAATGGATGCGCTTGAATCCACGGTCATGCAGTACCTGTGCGACTATGGCGGAACGCTCAGGAACCTGCCCGATAAAGAGCATGTGTCGATTATCTTTAAACAGTTAACGACCGAGGGGCAGGCGCAGATCTATGTGTTTGCGAGGGATGATGTTCTGGACTGCCGTACAGATGGCAAGCGTCTGAAAGAACGCGCGACAGCTTACCTGTTTTAGCAGTTGTTCCGGCTTGTTACAGCGGCGTCCGGCAAAGCGGTGGATCGTGTAAGGAGGGTGTTTGGTGGAGTCAGTCGGGGAAGACCTTGAGCCCGCCTATTGATTGCTTGTCGACGTCCACACACGTTTGGCTGCGCCAAGCCGTGTGTTTGCACCTGTCGGGATTAAGATGGAAACAAGTATTCAAAGCTGACGCTTTGAACTTGGTGGAGCCAGGCGGGATCGAACCGCCGACCTCAACACTGCCAGTGTTGCGCTCTCCCAGCTGAGCTATGGCCCCAAAAAAACAAACCCCAGCCAAAGACAGGTGTACCAGTGTTGCGCTGTCGAACGCGACCCCGGCCAAACTGAGCTCTGGCCCGAAACAAGGCTGCGCATAATACCGGGACATGGGCATTTTGTATAGCCCCTGCCGGCGCCGGGTCAGTCGACCAGGCTCCAGATGGGGCGAGGCCCAAACTGACGCTTCAGATAATCGACAAAAACACGCACCTTGTCGCTGAGGTAACGGTGACGCGGGTACATGGCAACTATGTCGAGCGGGCTCGCCGAGTAATCCGGCAACACCCGCGCCAGTTGGCCAGACTGGAGTTCCCCGCCGACAAGAAACGTTGGCAGCAGCACAACACCCTGGTGATTAATGGCTACGTCCTTCAGTACCTGCCCGTTGTTTGACCACATGACACAGTTGACCCGGGTCGAAACTTCTCCCTCCGGCCCGTTCAGTACCCACCTCTGACCCGTCTGCTGGAAACCATAGTGCAGGCACCTTGCGCTTTTCAGGTTCTCGGGCTGGCGCAGGGGGTGCTGCTCCAGGTAACGCGGTGAAGCACAGAGTACCAGGTCTGTTTGTCCCAGGGGTTCGCTGACAACGCTGGTCATGTGCTCAAGCGTTGCTATACGCAGGGTGACATCAAATCCCTCTTCAATCAGGTCAACAAACCGGTCCGTGAGTGACAGCTCAACATGGACATCGGGGTAGTCCTCCATGAAACCTGAAATCATCTTGCCCATGTACATGATGCCAAAGCTCATCGGCACATTAACCCGGAGGTTGCCCCGTACGGCGCCCTGCATGGAAGAAATGTCAGCAATTGTATTGTCCAGTTCAGCCAGCAGGAACCGGGTCCGGTCATAGAAAGCAAGGCCTGTCTCGGTCGGCGTGACCACCCGGGTGCTGCGCTTCAGCAGTTGCGTACCAAGGTGGCGTTCCAGTTGTTGCACCTGTTTGTTGACCAGTGCACGGGACACCCCAAGTTGCCGGGCAGCGGCCGCAAACCCGTTTTGCTCCACAACGGCCTGGTAGGATTCAAGCGCCTTGATCAGGTTCATATGCCATCCACTGTCAACAAAAAGGAGACAATATGTAACAAATTGAGCATATTGTCACCGTTATATGCAGAAGGATAATGTAGCCATCAATCAAGGAGGTAAGCCATGAACTACTACCGACCGGCAGCAGAAAGGGGCAGGGCCAACTTCGGCTGGCTTGACAGCAAACATACGTTTTCTTTCGGGAGCTATTATGATCCTCGTCATATGGGATTCGGGGCACTGCGCGTGATCAATGATGATCGCGTGGCGCCGGGTGGCGGCTTTCCGACCCATGGTCACAGCAACATGGAGATTATCTCCGTTGTGCTTTCGGGTGGGTTGTACCACAAGGACAGCATGGGAAACGGCTCGACGATAGTGCCCGGGGACGTCCAGCGGATGTCGGCCGGGACGGGCATCCGTCACAGTGAGTTTAACGCGTCGGACACGGAACCGGTCCATTTCCTGCAGATCTGGATTGAGCCACGTGCTGACGGGCTTGCGCCGGGCTACGAGCAGAAGCACTTCAGCCGGGAGGACAAGCTGGGTCGACTGCGCCTGCTGGTATCAGCGGATGGCCGTGACAATTCCCTGGTGCTGAACCAGGATACGTCGCTCTATGGCACCGTCCTCCCAGCGGGATCGACGCTCACGCATGCGGTGGCGGCAGATGTCCGTGTCTGGATCCATGTGGCCAGTGGTGACATCACAGTCAACGGCCAACGGCTTGTCGAGGGTGACGGTCTTGGCGTGGAAGACAGCGCGGCGCTCGAGTTCGCGGCGGCGGTTGAAAGCGAATTTCTGGTATTTGAACTGGGAGAAGGGACATGAATCACAAGAACCATCCTGTCAGGCGGCGACCGCACTCATGCATGACCAACTGATCAACGCAATTTTCTACCTGCTGGCTGCGGTGATTGCCGTGCCCATATTTGAACGCCTGCGGCTGGGAGCCATCCTGGGTTACCTGGCGGCGGGTGTGATTATCGGGCCGTTTGGCATTGGACTGATTTCCAATCCCGCAGATACGCTTCACCTTGCGGAACTGGGTGTGGTGCTGCTGCTGTTTGTGATTGGCCTTGAGCTATCACCAACCACGCTGTGGCGCATGCGTAACTGGATCCTGCTGCTGGGTAATGCCCAGTTGTTTGGCACAGCCGGGATTATCCTGCTGGTGATGGTGCTGGTGACGGGGGCGGCAGCGGAAATTGCCCTGATGGTAGGGCTTGCGCTTGGGCTTTCTTCCACCGCGTTTGCTATTGCCCTCCTGACCAATTACCGGATACTGAACACCCGCCTTGGGCAGAAGGGCTTCTCCATACTGTTGCTCCAGGACCTGGCCGTAATCCCCATTTTGCTGTACGTCGAGGCGCTGGCCGGTGCCGGTGACGAAGGTGGTTCAGGGCCGGGCTGGTGGCTGGGGGTTGCGGCCGTGGCGGGCATCCTTATAGCGGGTCGATACCTGGTCAATCCGGTGCTGCGAATTGTGGCAAATTACGGCAGCAAGGAGGTGATGACTGCGGCTTCACTGCTGATTGTGCTCGGCACCGCGCTGGTCATTGAAGCGGCTGGCATGTCCATGGGCATGGGCGCGTTTATCGCGGGCATACTGCTGGCCAACTCGAGTTTCAGGCACCAGTTGGAGGCCGACGTTGAGCCTTTCAAGGGGTTGCTGCTCGGGCTCTTTTTTATCGCCATTGGCATGACGCTGGATATTGACTACCTGCTGCAGGAGCCGGCGTTTATCCTCGCGCTGGCGGTAGGTCTGGTGGTGCTGAAGACCGGCGTAGTTACCCTGCTGGCAAGGTTATCCGGTTCGCCCCTGCACGATGCCGTCAGATTGGGGCTGATTCTGTCCCAGGGCGGTGAGTTTGCGTTTGTTGTCATGACCCAGGCAGTAGGCGCCAATGTGGTTGATGCCGCGACGGCGAACACCATTTCCCTGGTGGTGGGCCTTTCCATGGCGTTGACGGCACCGCTGATTGGTGCCTACAACAAACTGATTGTGGCGCGGCCGGGGGCGCCAGAGGACTACGACGGCGACTGGGATGAATCTGAGCCAGAAGTTCTGATTGCCGGTTTTGGCCGGGTAGGGCAGATTACTGGCCGTATCCTGTCAGCCAATGGCATTCGTTTTACCGCACTGGACAAGAATGCGGAACACATTGAGTTCGTGAAGCGGTTTGGCCACAAGGTCTTTTTTGGTGATGCGACCCGGCTCGACCTGCTGGAGACCGCTGGCATCCGTCATGCCCGCGTCCTGCTGGTAGCTGTGGATGATGAAGACGCCGCACTGGCTATTGTGAAGCTGGTCCGGGCGGAGTGTCCGTCAATCAGGATTATTTCCAGGGCGCACAATCGCACGCACCTGCTCCAGCAACGACAGGCTGGTGCTGACAGGTCGGTTCGGGAGATGTTCAACAGCAGCCTTTTGCTCGCTGAGGAAGTCCTGCAGGCGATTGATATCAACGACGAGCGGGCCCGGGAACTCACAAGGGTGTTCACCACTCACGATGAAGCGCTTATCGAACAGTCGCTGGGTCATGCGGACGAACTCGAGAAGCTGATTGAAATTGGCGCGCAGGGACGCCGCGAACTGGAACAACTGTTCGCCAAAGACAGCGGTGGTGACCTGGGCGCTAGTCAACGAGGGCGCAGGCAGTAGAAAAGTGGCTATTGGCCCAGCGCCTTCAGCATGCGCTTGAGCGCAAAGTGACGATAACTCTCCAGGGCAAGCGCCCGGATTTCTGCCTCGTCAAACCGTTTGTCCAGTCTCAGCCGGATCCAGCCATTTGGACCCATGTAGGGTGGTATCGAAAAACGCGGGTCGAGGGTCAATGATGCCTGGCGTTCAGGGCCAACCTTGAACAGTGCGGCCGGAATGCCCTGGCTGCAGCCGAATTCGCAGAATGTTTTCTTGCCGGCCTTGAAAGCGGGGCTGCCAAACGAGGCCCCCTCGCTGGTCTCGGGAAGGGCCAGGCATATCTCCCGGAGTCGGGCCAGCAGCGCCTGGTTGGCGGGCGCAAAAAACGGGTCAATCCGGGTGATATCGACGGTATCCGGTTCGGGAACGGGGCTGAGCGGGATTGCAGCACGGGCAAGCTGTGCCGGGGCCACTCGGCAGTATGCCTCGGTGGCCAGTTCGGCAACCCGTTCCCAGCGGATACCGGAAGCCAGGTCGATACCATACCAGCCTTTGGGTCCAACGTAGGCAGGCACAAAAAAGATGTTTGGTGCCGCACTCACATAGTGCTGTTGGGTCTCCGGCGAGGCGTTAAGGTTCAGGGCCAGGCGACCGTCACCATGGTGATTGACCGTAAAGGTCGCAAACGTCTTGCCACGCACCCGGTAATCCGGTGAGCCGTGAGAAATCACTTCCTCGGTCTCAGGCAGGTTTGTACAGATTGCGCGCACAACTTCTTGCAAGTGAGGCATCGATAAATCCTCTGGCCTCCCAGGTGAGGGCGGCGCAAAGCAGGTGTGATGAGTAATTCTATGCCAAACCTGGCCCAAAGTCTGTCCGGTTTGCCAACATCGAGGGTGAGGTTCTGTCTGGCGGCTCAAACTGGCGTTGTACTGGTGCTGTCTTTATTTGGGACACGGCCAACTATCTGGCGTTATGATACCCGCATGATTTGTTCAGCCGACCGGTTCCAGCAGCCATTGCGCATCAAGGGATTTACGCTCCTGGAATTGATGTATGTGGTGCTTGTCATTGGCGTGCTGATGACAATTGCACTGCCGATCTATATCAATTTCCTGGACCAGGCGAAAGCCACGCGCCTGCTGCCTTATGCGAAGGTGAGCATGGAATACCTTGCCGGCTACCATAGCATCTACGGTGACTGGCCAAACGAAGTGGAAAATCCTTTTCAGCCGCCGGGAGGTCTGACGCAAATCAACACCATCCAACTATCACTGGGACACTGGCCACGAGCAATGACCTACATGAACAATCAACCCGTTTGGATTGATGGGGGGATCGCGACCCATGATGGCTCGCTGCTGATGACCAGCAATGTCATTGATCGCAGGGAAGGGCACACGATGGCATTCTATGTTCGTCCGGTTCTCTTCGAGGGCCAGCCCACAGCGTTCGTGTGGGACTGCGCGGAGCGGCGAGCGGGCAGTGCAGTGTTGCCAAACCCGACCACGTTGCGCTCAGATGCCTTGCCATCTGTCTGTCGCCCACCCGTGGAGCCTTATCTTGACTGACGTTTCAAGAGAGGTATTGACGGATATTTTCCGCCAGTACAATCATCTGGTTTCCCAGGGCATTACTGCCGGAGAGGTCACCGAGATGCTGGGCCGGATCTTCGGCGATTCATTCAACACCATTTATAACGAGTACGATTCGCTGCGCGAGTTCGAGGATGATTCCAGTCACGATGTCATCCTGTTGTTCAAGCTAAGGGAATGCCTGCCCGCGGCCATTGTTGACGAGCGTCTGCTGATTTTTCACTATCGCTCCATGGTGTTTGGTATTGATGAGGCAACCCGCAAGGCCCAACAAAAGGTCAAGAACTCCATGAATTACGTGACGGCCGTCTCGGTGGTTGCCATCGCCATGTTCGGGTTCAGCGAGTTCTACATCCAGCCCATGATGATTGATATCTTCGAGAGTTTTCGAGCGCCGCCGCCTGATGGCTGGCGCCTGATTCATGGCATTACCCTTGCCCTGCTGCCGTTTGTGCTCGGTTGGCTTGGTATAACGCACTGGCTGATCGGTCGTCACGGTGACAGCACGCGTTATTTCAACCTGGCGACGAACTCGAGGCGATTACCGTTGCTCAGCCCAATCGGGGACTCTTTCCGCAGTTACGTTATCACCAGCTTTGTGCGCTATGCGGGCTCTTTACAGGTCGCACCGCAGCAAGCGCTGGATACGGTCCGCCAGGCCATTGCCATCGCATTCGATGATGTCCCACGGGCACAGAACGCGCACGTCCTTGAACGCGTCATTAATAACCTGGCATCGGCAGAACAGCTCGGTACGTTTGTGGCAGAACTGGGTTTCTGGGATAACAAGTCAAAAGCCGACGTTGCCCTGCAGGTGGAGAATCTGGCTTCTGGTGTTGAGGCTACCCACATGTCACTCATGGGTCTTTTTGTTGGCAGTATCATCATCCAGATTTACCTTTGGATCTTCAGTATGGGAGCAGCCTTCGCATGACGTTGGGGAGCAGGGGGTTTACCCTGATCGAACTCATGATTGTTGTGGCGATTATTGGCATCCTGGCCGCGGTTGCCGTGCCCAGTTATCGCGATTATCGTACCAGTGCCCAGGTAGCAGAGGGTATGCGGCTGAAGCAACCGTACAGGGAGATGATCCAGGAATATTATGCGCATCGGGGAGAGTTTCCTCTGACAAACGAAATGCTTGGATTACCGCCGCCCGAACACCTGCGCGGCCAGTACGTCACCAGCATTGAAATTCTGGGCGGGCAGATAATCGTTACTTTTTCCCAGGAGGTGGATGCCGCTGAATTGCTTGATGGCAAACTCATTGACACCCCCTGCGTGAATGTCACTTACCCGGCGAGTCCTATCCTCTGGAACTGCAATCGAATTGAGAGCATGAAACAACTTGGCCATTACACGCCGGTGGGCTTGCAGGAGGCAGCGTTATGAAGGGTTTTACCCTCGTCGAACTGGCGGTAGTCGTAGCGGTGATCGGTATGCTTGCCACCATGGCCATTCCATCCTATCACCAGCGGGTGATCAGAACTCAGATGGAAGAAGCCCTGCACCTGACAGAAGCCTTGCGACTCGACGTTGAGGACTACTATCGCACCAATCGGCGATTTCCGCGGAACAATGCTGCGTTGGGGCTGCCGTCGCCAGACAAGCTGATAGGCAATTACGTGCGGCGCATTGAGGTGATAGATGGCGCTTTCCATGTCACCCTGGGCCATCACGTGAACAAACTGGTGGAGGCAAAGGTATTGTCACTCCGCCCGCTATATGTTGAGGATAGCCCAAGAACACCGGTATCCTGGAGTTGTGGCTATCGTACACCCCCCCCAGGGATGATCAATGCTGGTGAAAACCTGACGACAGTTGATCGGGCGTTCCTGCCGTTTGATTGTCTGTAGATTGGACTCAGTAACCGCCCAGCGCAAGCCGTTCACCGTACTCGATCAGGCTCTTTGAGGGAATTTCCAGCACGGTGCCTGCTGCGGCACTGCCTGCTGTGATCAGGTAGCGTCCTTCGCCCGGCCAGAACACACGGTCAATGGTCGCGCCACTGTTCATGGCCATAACCTGCTGATTGTTGACGAGATCCCACATCACGAGGGTGTTGCTGTCCTGCTGGAACAGGACGCGCTGCCGGGCATCGAGCTTCAGGAAAGGAAGATCCCTATCAAGGGAAAACAGTTCTGTTACGGCGCCACCAGTGCCTAGTCTGAGGACGCGCGTTCGCTTTGTCGGCGTCACATCTACCGGGCGCATGCGTTGCCCGACAACCAGGCGTTCTGCGGGTACTGCCGGCAGCGGTTTTCCATTACTGGCGTCAAACGCCACCTGATCCCGGGTACTTAGCCTGGCTACCAGTGCATTTCCGCTCTGCGTAAAGTCAACCTGAACGGCACGAGACCAGGGCCGATCTCCTGCCAGCTTCTGTGTCCAGATGGGTTCAGGCCCGTCGCTGTCTTCAAAGTGCCATAGAAACTGCTCTCCAGAAGTGGTCACAAACACGATTGATGCGGCGTCAGGCGAAAACGATCCATCTACCAGCCAATTGCCGCTGGTGTCGAGAAAAGTGGCATGGCTCGGGGGCAGAATAAATTCACGGCTACGCAATATCTGGTTCAGGTTGAGGTCGACAACGTGAATGTGGGTGAGGAATCCCTTGAATACGTGCTGAATGCCTTCGACCACGTTGAGTGGTTCTGCGAGGGTCGCGATGAATGCGCGCGACTGATCCAGGCTGATCAACGCGTACTTGCCATCCAGTGTGCCGGCAGGCAGTCTGGCCACGAGTTCATGGGTGATTTCATCCCGCATCAGGGCGGTGCGGCCATCGTCCTCCTTGAGCGCAACAACAACATCGCCGTCCAATTCACTGAGATCAAGCAATTCTGCCTTGAGATCGCGAAAGCCGCTCAGTCTTTGCTGGTGCGTGTCATACAATTGCAGGTGGCCTCGAACCGTACCGCTTGCGATCCTGTCTGCACCAATCGGCGCAACGCGCGTAACTTCATCCCAATGGGGTATCTCATGCAGAAGGCGACCCGCGGACAGGTCAAAGACTCGCGCAAAGCCGTCAGCGCCGCCGGAGTAAAGGTGATGCCCGACAACCTTGAGGTAGCCAACCTTGCCGCGATGTGCATACAGTGTGGTTATCCTGCCGCGCGCATCAATCCGTTCAATGCGGCCGTCGACTGCGACGACCAACCCCATGCCAGCTGGTAGCATTGTGCCTGCGCTGACAGGTGCATCCATGGCCTTCTGCAGCACCAACTGGCTATTGAAACGGTTACGCAGTTCAATCTGGTTCCCCTGGAAGTAACCAATGTAATCATCAGTCAGTACTTCCAGCATGGTTGTGCCCGGAGGCGTATGTTCGACCAGCGCTGCCTGGGTGCTTTCCCAGACATGCTGAAAACCGAACTCGTCGATGCCAAAAACAATACCGCGGGCGGGATCAAAGCTGATATCGGTTATCTGGTTGTGGTGGGCAAAAGATTTTTCGATCACGAGGTCAGCCAGACGCATCTGCTTGATAACCTGCTCTGTGTTGACCAGCAAGAGATAACCAGCTCTCAGGAGGTAGGGGGTATTCGGACTCAGGTTGTCGACAAGCGTACGTTTTGCAGGATTGTTTACATCAATCAGGTGTAATCGGCCAGGTTCGTCAAACAGCAGGAAACCTGATTCCAGGCGTGGGACCACATCGTCTGCTGGTGGTTCGATTCGATGCAGCAGCTGGCGGTCGACACGATCGAGTACCCAGGTTACGTTGTCGGCGTCGACGAGCGCAAGCACCTGGCTATTTTCCAGCAGAGACAGATGACCGACAACAGGGAGCGGGTCACGTGTGCCATCCGGTCGAATATAAGCAAGTGAACTCGCCTGGTCGATGATCAGCAGGCCGCCTTCGCGCAGGGGCCAGACCTGTTGGAACTCACCTTCGACAATCAGTGGCGTCCCGGGGTTCTCCGGGTTGATTAATGCAATGCGTGTGTCTTCCCAGAGACTTGCTACCTGCTGGCCTGCCAGCAGCAGGGTCTCGCTGGAATTGGTCGTCCGATAGACCACTGTCCCGGTCGGTATGTTCAAAACCTCCTGGCTGCCTCCTGCTTCGATTAATACCAGATTTCCGTGGCGTTCGAACCGATCAACGTTGCTGGCCAGGAGCTGCTGCGTTTCTGTGGTGCGGTTATAGAGTGTGAGCTGTCGATTGCGGTTCTGCAGGAGCACGGCGCTTCCCCCATCGAGCGTCTGCCATTCAACAACATCCATGTTGCCCGGCAGTTCAAGGCGTTGGAGTGTTGCCAGCTGAATGAGTGCCTGGTTACCACTGCCCCGCGTCAGCAGCACCTCATCACGCCTGGCATTTACGTGTACATCCACAACCGATCCTGCCAGCATCGAAAAGTCCGCGACCAGGTCACCGGTAGAGGTTTGTAACAGGTCAAAGCCACCGTTGACGCGGTGGATGACGACAAACTTCGACTCGAGGCTGACCCAGAAACGGTCTCCTGCCTGGAGCACAAAAGACTCCATGCCATGCAGGTAAGCCTGAAAACCTGCCCTGTCACGAAAGATCATTCCACCATCAATAGAGTCACCAAACAGGGCGTCGCCCTGTGATGTTGTAAAGGTGAGGCGATTGACATCCAGCTTGTTGTAGTGGATCAGGTTGTCGTAGAGGAGGCTGAGATGTTCTGCGTTGGTGACAATCCGTGCGGCATCCAGGCTGAGCAGGAGCGCGTTCAGCCAGTCACCACGGTCCCGATAGGCATTGGAGAGGCGAGCGAAGCTGGTTGCCTTGCTGGTCAGGCGACGTTCAGCATCTTCGAGTTCAGCCCTGACAACTGCCTTGCTGGCATCATAGGAATACCAGGCAGTCGCCAGGACTATCAGCGTGACAACACCCGCTGCACCCGAAAACAGCCTGAGTCGGCGCCGGCGCGACGATGCTTCGATTCGGGCCGATTCCTCGCGTTCGCGAAAGGCGACTTCAGACTGCATGATAAATCGGATCGTATTGCCATCGAGGTTCGCACCGTAGTTGACCTTTATCTGCAGCGCACGTTGCAGCACGGAAGCATCTCGCAGCAGCAGGTTTTCTGGTTCGTCCTCACTGCGCCAGAAGGCCGCCGCCTGCTCAAGCTGTGCGCGAGCTACCAGGAACTCGCGCTCATTGGCCACAAACATCTGAACCCGCGGCCAGTTTCTTAACAGGGATTCGTGCACAAGGTTGATGATGGGTTCACCACCTGCGTCCAACTGGCTGACAATCAGTCTTGCGGAAATCAGTTCCCGGACCATGGCCTGTAGATTGGGATCGTCTTTCAAGCTGCCGACAGCCACGGGCTTTCGATGGGCGGTACCGGACTGGGGGTCAACCGACACCATCTTGATCAGCAGGCTGGGTAACTCGTCCCGCACTGCTGAGGGCAGGCTGGAAACAACTTCCTCGGCCTTGTTGGCAATGCTGCCGGAGAGTCCACCCAGGGACTCGTAGGCGGCATAGGTCAGGACGCCATCTTCTGTCCTGGCTTTGTAGAGCTGTTCCAGGGTGAATTCGAGTAATGGCAGTCCTTCGGGTAACTCAATCGCCTGGTCAGCCAGCAACTGGTCCAGGGAAGTGCCTTCAGCGTCGGCTTCAAATCGGAGTCCGGCCAGTTGGGCCGGCAATCGGATGATTTGCTGTAACTCACTTGGGGCTGGCGGCAACAGGTCCTTGTCACCACCGTCTGCACGCAGCGAGACCATGGCCGGAAGATACTGCACCCTGGGGAAAGAGTCACTGCGCATTGCGCACAGGGTCCAGATGCCGGCTATCTGAACCAGTGCTCGAATTGCCTCGGTAAAGGCGCGTTGCTCGGCCTCCTCGATATCCTGCGTGAACAGCTCCTCAAACTGGTCAATAAAAAGTAGGCAGTGGGTATTTTCTTCAAGCTTGCCCAGTTGTCGACGGACATGTTCGCCGAATCCATCGGGATCCAGGCGCATCTCCTGACAGAGCAACGAAGGCTCGGAAAACACCCCCAATGCGTTGGTCTGA
Source organism: Pseudomonadota bacterium (assembly GCA_047947185.1). Classification (GTDB taxonomy): domain Bacteria; phylum Pseudomonadota; class Gammaproteobacteria; order Pseudomonadales; family Azotimanducaceae; genus JANQJA01. Next base: position 883,506 of record CP170502.1, on the reverse strand, counting down.
CAGAGTGCCGTCACCAGGCCCAAAAAAGGATCGCTCGGATGATCAGAGGGTTTGAAGCGGACTTGCCGCCAGTGTTCAACGCCCTCGACAACATCTGGCTCCTCGAGCATCGGTGCAATACCAGCGTTCACCAGGGATGACTTGCCAACACCGCTCATGCCCAGCAACATCACAAAAGGATTGTTGTCCTTCGCTCGACGCTTCAACAGGCCGATGACCTCGGTGACCTGGCGTGTCCGGCCAAAAAAAATGTCTGCATGTTCGGGCCCGAAGTGTTCCAGGCCGCGGTAGGGTGATCCTTCCCAGTGCCGCAAGGCGCCAAGCTCCGCCAGTGCCTCTTCGCCGAGTTGCTGACGAATCAGGCTGGAGAGATGCAGGTCCACGAGTTCCTCAAACTCTGAACTGTCCCTGAAGCCTGCAAAAGCACCGGTCAGTGAATTATCCTCGGCGTCGTGAAAGTGGCGTTTGAAAAAATCACCCAGGCGCTTCTGCTGCTCGATGCGTTCTACCAGGGCATCAGTATCCGAGAGTTCTACTACGGGTGTTGTCAGTTTGCGATAGACCAGGATTTTGGGTTGACCTTTCGCCTCGTAACCGGCCTTGGCGTTCTCGAACTCATATTCCGTTCCAGAGCCATAGCGGGAGCCATCGTCTCGCGTTATCGAACGGGGTAGTGCTGTGCCAAGGCGTGACCAGAGAACAAATACGGCAATGTCCGCATCACGTGGCTGTAGTCTGGAATCAATCTGAGACTGGAAATCGGCGGTCGCAAACAGTGCCTCGTGTTCCCACATGAACGGTTCGATATTGATGACAGTGCTGAACGCCTGTTTCAAGCGCGCAAGCGTCTGTTTCAGAATCACCCGTTCTTCACCCACATCGCCAGGTGATGAAATGAAAACGCGTAGTGTCCGGAGGTCAGTCATCGAGCCAGTTTGCGGCCTGGCCGCCGGGTGGTCAATTCAATTTGCCCGGCGTCAGAAGAGGTGCACGCGAGCACCAGTCCCGCTGACTCATTTTGGTCTGGTATTGGTGTCGACATGAACCTGAAATGATAACCTTGCAGAAATTCCGCCCGGACAGACCAGACATGACGACAATTGGGACACCGCTTTCTGACATCGCAACCCGTGCCCTCCTGTGTGGCAGCGGCGAACTGGGCAAGGAGGTTGTGATTGAACTGCAACGACTTGGCGTTGAGGTTATTGCCGTTGACCGTTATGCCAATGCCCCGGCCATGCAGGTAGCCCATCGCAGTCACGTCATCTCCATGCTGGATGGTCCGGCCCTGCGGGCGGTGATTGAACAGGAAAACCCTGACTTCATCATTCCCGAGATTGAGGCCCTTAATACAGACGTCCTGGTTGAACTGGAGAACGAGGGATACCACGTGGTGCCGTCGGCACGTGCAGCACGACTGACCATGAATCGCGAGGGCATCCGCCGCCTGGCGGCAGAAGAACTGGGTTTACCAACCTCCCCCTATGCGTTTGCCGATACGGAAACCGAGTACCGGGAGGCCATCGCCAAAATTGGTATGCCCTGCGTGGTCAAGCCCATCATGTCCTCCAGCGGCAAGGGTCAGTCTCTTATCCGCGAAGCGTCAGAAGTGGCCAATGGCTGGACCTATGCGCAAAGTGGCGGACGCACCGGTGCCGGGCGGGTGATTGTTGAGGGGTTTGTCGACTTCGACTTTGAGATTACGCTGCTGACCGTGTGCCACAGGGAGGGCACCACCTTCTGTGAGCCCATTGGCCACCGGCAGGAGGAGGGTGACTATCAGGAGTCCTGGCAGCCCCAGCCAATGTCACCTGCGGCGCTGGCACGCGCTCGGGAAATTGCCGGCCAGATTACCGGGGCCCTGGGCGGCCGGGGTATATTTGGCGTGGAGTTGTTTGTCCGGGGTGACGACGTAATCTTCAGTGAAGTATCACCCAGGCCCCATGATACCGGCATGGTCACCATGATTTCCCAGGACCTGTCGCAGTTTGCCCTGCACGTACGGGCTGTGCTCGGATTACCCGTGCCGGTGATCCGGCAGTTCGGCCCCGCGGCCTCCTGTGTCATTATGGCCGACGGGGAGTCGTCACTGATCAGCTACACGGGCATTGCGGAAGCCCTGGTGGAGCCGGCAAGCCAGCTCAGGCTGTTTGGCAAACCGGATGTAAATGGTCGCAGGCGAATGGGTGTTGCACTCGCAATTGGTGATACGATTACGGAGGCCAGGGCGCGAGCGACCCGGGTAGCTGAATCTGTCCAGGTAGAATGTGACTAGGTGAAACTGACTGCTTTACTCTTATTGTTTGTTCCCGGCCTGTCCATGGCGGCCGCTGAGCAGGTGCCTATTGCGCGCTACGTCAATGACCTGGCAAGCGCCAACAATATTACCGTTGTTGGCATCAACGTCGTGGGTAACGATACCTTTTCGCCGCCGCTCAAACCGCGGAGTGTCGACAAATCGCTGGCCCGGGCACTGGCGCGGTTCAACTATATCGTCAACTATGGTCCCAACGACTCAATTGTGCGGGTAACGGTGCTCGGGCGTAAGGGCACCAGCGTGGGCGCGCTGCCGGAAGACAACATCCCGGTTGAGCCGCAAAGCGAGGCGCCACCAGAAAGCAATTGATAAAGGTTGGGTGGAGCCGGCGCGATTCGCGTCCGCTAACCGGTGTTGCGCATACTGGCGGCAATGCCGGCAATGGTGACCAGCAGGGCTTTGTTCACCTGTTCGTTGTTCACGCTGCTGTTCCTGCTGCGTTTCAGGAGTTCAATCTGCAGGAACTGCAGGGGGTCCGTATAGGGATGCCGCAGTTCCAGGGATTGCTTGATCTCCGGTGCGCTTTCCAGCAGTTCCGACTGGCCCTTCAATGTGTTGATACTGTCAATGAGGAGGAGCATGCGCTGGCGAAAACGTTCTGCGAACTCCTGCAGTTTTGGTTCAACCAGGGCTTCATCATATTCAGCAGCAATTTCTGCATCCGCCTTGGCCAGCACCATTTCCAGCATGTTGAGCTGGGTCTGGAAGAAAGGCCACTCGTTGATCATCTCTTTCAGCACGTACAGATCCCGCCCGGCATGCTCCATCCCCAGTGCGGCGTCAGTTCCGAGCCAGGCAGGTAACATCAGGCGTTTCTGGGTCCAGGCGAACACCCAGGGAATCGCCCGCAATTCTTCAATGGACCGGTCAGCACCGTCACTGGATGAGCGGCGCGCCGGACGACTGCCCAGTGCCAGGTTGGCAAGCTCGCGCTCCGGCGTGCTCTGGGAGAAATATTCGACAAAGTTCGGGTCGTCCCTGACAACTTCCCGATAACTCTCCCGGGCCGTCTCGGCCAGCTTGTCCATCATCAGGCGCCAGCTTTCGCTCGGCATGGCAGGTGGCAGCAGGCTGGCTTCAACCGTTGCGCTGAGTACCAGGTCGAGATTGTTGACGGCAAGGGCAGCAGAGCCGTACTTGAAGCGGATCATTTCACCCTGTTCGGTGACTCTCATGCTGTTCTTGACCGACCCCGGCGGCTGGGAGAGGATGGCGGCCCGGGCCGGGCCGCCACCGCGACCGGGTGCGCCGCCGCGACCATGGAAGAGCGTGAGCCGTGTATTGTATTTTTCCGAGATGGTGACCAGGTCTTCCTGGGCGCGAAACTGGGCCCAGGCTGCCGCCATCTGACCCGCGTCTTTGGCCGAATCCGAATAGCCGATCATGACCTGCTGATAACCTTCAATGTAGTTGGTGTACCAGGGTATACGCAGCAGGCGCTCCAGCGTCCAGGCCGCATTCTCCAGGTCCTCCAGGGTTTCAAACAGCGGGACCACGGGCAGCTTGCGGTTGAGGCCACACTTGCGGAGCAGCAGCACAACCGCCAGCACGTCTGAGGGGTTTTTTGCCATGGAGATGACATAGCTGGAAATGCCTTCCGCATTACCGTCTGCAATCAGCCGAAACGTCTGCAGCGTTTCCAGGATTGTCGGATCATCGGGCATCCAGCTTTCGGGAATTAATGGTCGCTTGCTTTCCAGTTCCTCCACCAGGAAGTCCTGCCGTGCTTTTTCGGACCAGTCCCGGTATTCACCAATCTCCAGGTAACGGGTGAGCGCATCCAGCAGGTCAACGTGTTTGTCCGCATTCTGGCGGATATCGAGATCCACCAGGGTTGCCCCGAAAGTGCTCACCCTGATCAGGGTTTTTTTGAGTAGCCCCTCGGCAATGATACCCATGCCGCACTCCTGCAGGGACTTGTAACAGGCGTACAGGGGGGCAAAAAGATCTTCCCGTTTGAGGATCAGGCCGGCATGCGGTGGTTCAAATCCCTCTGCCCACTGCCGGGTGTCGGACAGGGTGTCGCGTACACCTCGAAGAATGGAGCGATAGGGTTCGTGGGCGTTGCCGCCTGAAAGGCGCCTCACCTCGTCGTTGCAGGCGCTCATGGATAGCTGCGCCAACAGGTCTTCCACATCGCGGTAGTAGAGATCCGCGGCCATCCAGCGCGCCAGCCTGATCACCTCGTCAGTGACGGTCGCGGTGACGTTGGGATTGCCATCGCGGTCGCCTCCCATCCAGGAGGCAATGGTGATGGGTGCTGCCGTCAGCGGCAGGATTGCGCCGGTATTTTCTTTCAGGAGCTGTTCCAGTCCTTCCCAGACCACGGGGATGGCAGACCAGAACGAATGTTCGATGACCGCGTAACCCCACTTGGCTTCATCCTGCGGTGTTGGGCGTTCCGTGCGGATCTCGTCGGTATACCAGACCTCGGCAATCAGTCGTTCAAGCTCGCGTCGATCAGCGGGCAATAGCTGGACATTCTCATTCACCCGTTCAAGCTGCGAGGCAATGCGATTGTACTTCTGGATGAGGGTACGCCGGGTGATCTCGGTCGGATGGGCAGTCAACACCAGTTCGCAGCGCATGTTGACAATGGCATCTATAATCCGGTCCCGGGAGACCTCGGCGTTATTGCCCAGCCGAACGAACAAGTCGGCGAGATTTGAGACTTCCGGAAAAGGTGCGCGCCGCGCCTCGGTGGATTCTGCCTGCTCGGCAATATTGGCGAGGTTCAGGAACTGGTTAAATGCGCGGGCCACCGACACAAGGTAGTCGTCATCCAGTGATTTCAGGACATCCAGTAGCGCCTCGTGGCGTGAGGTTTCCTCGTTCTGCCGGCGGGTCTTGGCCAGAAGCCGGATTTCCTCCACCTTTCCGAGAAAATCTTCGCCATGCTGCTCGGTCATGGTTTCACCCAGCAGTTCACCAAGTACCCTAACCCTGTGGCGAAGTCGCCTCGAAATCAGTTCTGCCATGACGCTGGTTGTTTCTGCCAAATACCTGATAACAGTACGCCTTCAGATTCAGAAGTCAATTTGGTTGCCATTCGTTACAATCACTGGCTTTGGAAAGAGGGAGCTACCATGGAGAAGCTTTACAACATGGCCGGCAAGGTGGTGCTGGTAACAGGCGGCAGTCGCGGTCTGGGAAGGGAAATGGCGCTGGGGTTTGCAGCCCAGGGGGCAGACATCGTGATTGCATCCCGCAAGCTGGAGTCCTGCGAGGCGACGGCGCGCGAGGTTGAGGCGCTGGGCGTGCGTGCCCTGCCGCTTTCTACCCACGTTGGCAACTGGCAGGCGCTGGATGAAATGGTGGACAAGGTGATGGCACATTTTGGCCACATCGACATCCTCATCAACAATGCGGGCATGTCGCCACTGTACCCGTCACTTGATCAGGTGACAGAGGAACTGTTCGACAAGGTGATCGGGGTAAACCTGAAAGGGCCGTTCAGGCTCAGCGCCAGGGTGGGCAAACTCATGATGGAAGGTGAGGGTGGTGCCATCATCAATATCAGTTCCACCGCATCCGTATCCGCGAGTCCGAATGCGGAACCTTATGGGGCTGCCAAGGCTGGCCTGAACGCACTTACCCGGTCGTTTGCCCATGCGCTGGCACCAAAAGTGCGGGTCAACTGCATCATGGCCGGCCCTTTTCTCACGGACATTGCCAAAGCCTGGGATCTTGAGGCGTTTAATGAGCGCGCCAAACGAACAATTCCGCTGCAGCGCGGTGGACAGCCGAATGAGATTGTTGGCGCAGCGCTCTATCTTGCAAGCGACTATGCGAGTTTTACCACCGGGGCGATTCTTGCGGTTGATGGCGGGGCACACTGACGGGCTGCTGCGCGGCAGCCCGGGTGCGCCGGTTGTGCAGGGGGTACTTCAGGACTTCCGCTTCACCATAAAAACAAAGTCGCGGAAGATATCCATCAGGGTCTCGTACTTGTAATCAGTGAATTCACCGGCGTCGAAGTACATGCCGTGTTCATCGCAGGCCTCGTACTGGATGTGCTTCTGCACCGGGTCCGCAAGCTGTTGCATGGGCTTGTTGCAACGGGGGCAGTTGATGTCACGAATCTGGTTGTGTTGCCTGCCAATCTCGGGATCACCGCTGTCAACATACTCCGACATCCACTTCTCGCGCAGGGCTTCCGCTTCCCCCATGTCAAACCAGAGCCCATGGCATCCGGTACAACGGTCGACGGTCACTCCGCCATGCAGGGTACTTAATGTCTTTTCTTCCATGACTGAGTGGCACTTGGGGCATTGTATTGCTTCCATAAGGTGGGCTCCGGGCGTCGCGGTTCTTTATGTTGTTTGGGTCTTATCCCGGCATTATGCACGAATTTTCCGACATTCAAACGTGCCCGGGGTCAGAAATCCAGCAGGGCGAGTTCAGTCAGTAGGGCCCGGCCCAGGGTGAGAGCAAAGCTGTTCAACACCGACTCGTCACAGTAAGTGTTTGTCTCGTTGACCCTGACACGTGACCCAAAGGGTGGCAGGTGGATGAAGGTGACCAGGCGCAGGTCAGCATGTTGCTGCTTGAGCAGTTCCAGTGTGTACAGCGTTTCCTCACACAGATAAGCCCCGGCCTCGCTGGATATCCTGGCAGGGAAACCGGCCTGACTGAGCGCACGTTGGAGCCTGGCGGCATTGATACTTGCCTTCAGTTCGGCGGGGCCGTGATCAACAATCAAGCGGGGCTCGGGCAGGCGTTGGCTGTTGTCCGTGCGGTGGCCGCGCTCAACTCGGGCGCGGGTTTCGATATCAAACCAGCCGGGCCGACCCTCACCGAGGCTGATGACTGCCCCTGGTTTGGGCCCTGAACCCGTCAGCAGCGGTGCCAGCAAACGCATGGGTGCACCCCAGACGACGGGCAGTTGCAGTGCGTTGGCGCCCTGTAGCTCGGCCAGGCATCGGGCCGCAATCCATGACGCGTTGACATCGCGGCCATCAAATGGCTCAAAACCTGTGGTGAGTATGGGGGGCATAAGGCACTAATGTGTCGCTTGTGGGCGGGAATTGAAGCAGAGGCGCCTGTGCAAATCAACGGCGTGACCTTTACCTCAGGCGCTCTGGGTGTATGCCCGTCTGCTAAGATGCAGGTGTGACCTTGCTGTCGGAGCGGATATGGTTGATCCCAATCTCATACTGTTTGCCAATGAGAAATTTTATGCTGCCTTTAATGCGCGCGACATAAACCTGATGGAAAACCTGTGGTCAAGGCATACGCCACCTGTGTGTATCCATCCCGGTTGGAGTGCGCTCTTCAACCGCAACGAGATACTCCAGAGCTGGAAAGACATCTTTGAAAATCAGGACGTGGAGCCACGGATAAGCTGTCACGAGCCAAGGCTACTCTACCAGCAGGACATCTTCTCGGTAATCTGTTTTGAGCGCCTGACCCAGGGCTGGCTGGTTGCAACCAACAACTTTGTGCTGGAAAGCAATGAGGTGCGCCTGTTTCACCACCAGGCCAGCCAGTGTCTTAATCCGCCGTCGGTAGTGCACACCGAGCGTCCCCAGTAGACGGTGCTATACTCGAAGGCTTAACTCGCCACAAGCCTCTTTGCACCACATGTCGCAGCCAGCGCACCAGGCACCAGGGCACGAACCTGACGATACGCGTCCCGGGTTGTTTTTCACCCGTGGCATGTTCGATTCCCTGGCCAACCGAGATTTTCGGTGGCTCTGGGTAGGAAACATGGGTGCACAGTTTGCGATGAACATGCAGATGGTGGCGCGGGGCTGGCTCATTTATGCGATGACCAATTCGCCGCTGATGCTGACCTGGGTGCTGCTCTCCTTTGCCATCCCATCGTTTCTCTTTTCTCTGTTTGGCGGCGTGATTGCTGACCGCCTGCAGAAGAAGCGGGTCATGATGATTTCCCAGGGCCTGAATTTTGTTGCCACGCTGGTAATGGCCACTATTGTCATCAGTGGCAATGTGACTTTCATGCACTTCATCTATTTTGGCCTGTTCAACGGGACTGTCCTGTCCCTCAGCATGCCGGCGAGACAGTCTGTGATCCCGGAGATTGTTGGCCAGGCCTCCCTGTTTAACGCCATGGCGCTGTCGACTGCCAGCATGAATCTCTCTCGTGTGCTTGGCCCGGCCATTGCCGGTGGCATTATTGCCATGATTGCCGACGGCGACACCACCAGTGCTTTTGGGGTCGGGGTGGTCTATTACATTATCGCGGGACTCTACCTGGTCTCGGTGGTGACCCTGAGCGCCCTGAATTACCAGGGTCACTCCACCCTGGAGGTGAAACAGGGGATCTTCTCCGACATCCGCGAGGGGTTCAGCTACATGTGGGGTTCCCCCCTGATATTTGGCCTCCTGCTGATGTCTTTTGTGCCGATGCTGTTCGGTATGCCCATTCAGTTCCTGATGCCTGCTTTTAATCATGACGTGCTGCACGGTGGTCCCGGTGACCTGGGCCTGTTGATGGCCGCAAACGGCGCCGGGGCATTGCTTGGCAGCCTGGTACTGGCGAGGCTTGGCAATCTCGGCAACAAGGGGTACTGGTTGCTGGGTACCTCAATGGTCTGGGCGGCTTTTATGGCGCTATTTGCCTTTACCGGGACAATTTTCCTCGCGTTGCCCTCGGTGGCGCTCGTTGGGCTGTGCAGTTCAATGTACATGGCGATGAACATGAGCCTTGTGCAACTGGCGGTGGCGCAGGAGATGCGTGGCCGTGTCAACAGTATCATGATGATGACGTTTGGCCTGATGCCGGTGGGGGTGATTCCGGTAGGTTATGTCGCAGAACACTACGGGATTGATACTTCACTGTGGCTGAGTGCAATCTGTCTTGCACTGGTGACACTTTTACTGGGAGTATTCAATCCTGCAATCAGGTCAATTGACCAGGGTTACGATAACGAGAGGGTAAAAAGATGAAAGCAGCTGTATTCAGGGAAGTTGGTAAACCGCTTGAAATAGAAGAAATTTCGATCTCCAAGCCAGGGCCAAGAGAAGTGCTGGTCCGCACCGCCGCAGCGGGTGTGTGCCATAGTGACCTGCACTTCATGGAGGGCCTGTATCCATCCCAACTGCCCATAGTGCTGGGCCATGAGTCTGCCGGCATCGTTGAGCAGGTGGGTTCCGCGGTTGACTATGTCAAACCGGGTGACCACGTCATTACCTGCCTCTCGGTGTTCTGCGGTCATTGCGAACATTGCCTGACAGGGCATATGTCGCTGTGCCAGAGCGCTGAAGTCAGGCGTGGCGCGGATGAGGAACCCCGGCTCGCCAAAGACGCCGCTGTCATGCACCAGTTTGCCAACCTGTCCTCATTTGCCGAGCAGATGCTGATCCATGAACATGCCCTGGTGAAAGTGCGCGAGGACATGCCGCTTGATCGCGCTGCCCTGATTGGCTGTGCCGTTACCACGGGTCTGGGTTCAGTTTTCCACACCGCGGCTGTTGAGCCCGGTACCACGGTAGCGGTCATCGGTTGTGGTGGCGTTGGACTCTCGTGTATCAACGGTGCCGCAATTGCCGGCGCGGGCCGAATTATAGCCATCGACATGGTCGCGTCGAAACTGGAAATGGCCAAGGACTTTGGTGCAACTGACATTGTCAACGGCAATGACGGTGACGTGGTGCAGCAGGTGATGGAACTCACCGGTGGAGGCGTACATTACGCCTTTGAGGCGATTGGCCTGAAGCAGACGGCAGAACAGGCATTTGGCATGATTCGCCGGGGTGGCTCCGCTACCATCATTGGCATGATCCCGGTGGGCGTCAAGATTGAACTGATGGGGGCGGCTTTCCTGCAGGAAAAGAAAATTCAGGGCTCCTTTATGGGTTCCAACCGTTTCCGTGTCGATATGCCGCGGATGATTGACTTTTACCTGCAGGGCAAACTGCATCTCGACCAGATGATTTCCAAGCGCATCTCGCTTGACAGGATTAACGATGCGTTTACGGACATGAAGACGGGTGCGGTGGCTCGAAGCGTGATTGTGTTCGACCAGTAAACCAGTAGAAGGTCCCGGTGGTTCGGGCAGGGCGTCAAACAGTTGTTGCGCTCTGTCCGGCAATCCGTCCGAACACCGCGCCGGACGTCAGGCCGGTCCCGCCCGGATAATTGAAATAGAACAGGCCGCCCACCAGTTCGCCGGCGGCAAAAAGCCCCGGAATGGGTGTGTCGTCCTCGTCGAGGACACGCGCGCAGCGGTCCACGCGCAACCCGCCAAAGGTGAAAGTGATACCGCAGGTGACCTGGTAAGCCGAGAAGGGTGGTGTGTCCAGCGGGTTGGCCCAGTTGGTTTTGTCAATCGCAAGGCCAGTGGTGCGGCGACCGTCCTTGATTGCCGGGTTGAACGGCAGGTCGGTGGTTACCGCCGCGTTAAACGCCCGAACTGTTTCCATAAAACCTGCCGGGTCCACACCCTCGAGTCGTGCGGCCAGATCCTCCAGGCTGTTTGCCTGCACGCGGGTGACTTCCCTGATGCGATATTCATCACGCAGCAGGTCTGTCACCCTGGCATCAAACACCTGCCAGGCAAACTGTTGGGGCTGGTTCAGTACCTCCCGGCCGTAGCGGGCATAGGTATAGTTGCGAAAGTCGGCGCCTTCATCGACAAATCGCCTGCCTGCGGCATTCACCATGATGCCCAGGGGATAGGAGTGTTTCTGGAAGCCGTCACCTACGGAAAGGTCACCAAAGTCGGGTGCGTTACGATCCCAGCCGACGGCATGGCAGCCTGACCAGTTCCCGTGTGCGGCCGCACCGGCTTCCAGTGCCATGCGGATACCATCACCGGTGTTGTAACGCGTGCCACGTACCTTGGCGAGTTCCCAGCCTGGTCCAAGATAACGGGTGCGCCATTCCGCGTTGGCCTCGAAACCGCCACAGGCCAGGATCACCGCGCGGCAGTGGATAAGGTGAGATTTGCCGTCCTGCCTGACCCTGATGCCCGTGATGCCGGCGTCTCCCATTACCAGTGTCTGGGCACGACAGTTCAGGAAAATGGGTATACCACTTTCTGCCGCGGCATGATGGAGGCTCTCGATAAGACCGGGTCCACCACCCCAGGCCTCCACGGTGAGGCCACCCCAGAATTTGAACTTGCCATCCACCTTAAATGCCTGGCGGCCGTACATTGGCAGGAAACGCACGCCCCGGGTGCGCATCCATTTCAGCGTGTCGAAGCTCTGGTCTATCAGCGTCTCGGTCAGGTCGGGATCACTGCGGTATTGTGTGACCTTGCCCATGTCGTCAAAAAATGCATCACGGGTGTAGGCACCAAAGTCGGCGTTGGCGATTTCCTCGTCCGTCAACTCGGGCATCAACTGGCGGAGATCGTCCAGGCCCCGGTAAACGACCCGCATGGCACCCGCCGTATATCGGGAATTCCCGCCTTTCATCGCCTCAGGTGCGCGTTCCAGGACGATCACGTTGGCGCCACCCTCGCGAGCAGCAAGGGCCGCGCAGATTGCGGCGTTCCCGGCGCCGACAACAACCACGTCGGCGTGTGTTGGAAGCTCGGACATAGCCAGCTAAACTCTTTCCCAAGAGGCTGCAATGTAACACCGGTGCAATGGCGTATGCCAACTCACCCGTGGCACTGACATTGCTCTGGAATAACAAATGGGTCCCCACATATGACAAGAAACCTGGTCTCCTGCCTGCTGACGCTTCTGCTGTTAACCCCTGCCGCTTTTGCCGCAACCAGCGAGGAAGCCGCGGCTCTGCTGCGGTCTGGTGACGCCGATTCGGCGCTGGCCCTCTACATGGAAGTGCTGGAAAGTGAGCCGGATAACCGGGCAGCCCTGACTGCAGTCGTCGGGATTGCCATGGACATGGGGATTGGCGAGATTGCGCTTGAGTTTTCCAGGCGCCTGTCGACACTGGCAGCGGAATCGGGTGATTTTGCGACCGCAGCAGCCAGCAACGCTGACATCAGCATGATCCAGGCACAGTTGCCTGATTGGGCCGAGTCAAAACTCGAGGCTGCCAGTGCCTACAGCGAGGCTGATGCGCCGGCTATCGAGATGTTGCAAACCCTGTCCCGGGATGCGCAGGTCGCCATGCAACAGGGTGATATGGAAGCCGCTGTTGCGTCACAGGAGAGTGCGCTTCTTGTGGCAGAAGAATCACTGGGTCCGGATCACTGGGTTACGGGTGCCGCTGCGCGGGACCTGGGATATGTCTATCGAAATGCCGGGATGGCAGAGCCGGCCGAGCAGTATTACAGCCAGGCGCTGGGTATTGCCGAGCTTGCACTGGGTGAGTCCCATCCCGAAACGCTTCAGATTGTCGGACTGCTGGCCGAGTTGTATGGCGCAGTGGGTGATAGCCAGCAATCGGTAGGGCTCTGGGAGCTTGCTGCTACAGGTTATGCAACCGCGCTGGGAGCAGAACATCGGTACGCCATTGAGGCCAGCGCAAACCTGGTCAGTGCGCTGGAAGCCGCGGGTGAGTTTGAGGCGGCGGTTACAACAGGACTGGATCTGTGTGGCGATATTGAACGTGGCTACGGGGAATACCACCCTGAAGCCATCAATTGTCTCAGCCGGCTTGGAGGGTTGCAGGCAACAACGGGTGCCCTGTCGGATGCAGAAAACAACTATGCCACGGCGCTCACGCGGCTCGGCAAGATCCAGTCGGGGGTTGACGCCACCGTGCTTGGCACCCTGGCCCAGTTGGCTGAAATCAAGCGCCAGCAGGGGCGCTACCAGGAAGCCAAGGACCTGCTGTCAGGGACTATCCAGCTGGCACTCCAGTCAGGCAACCGGGAAGCCAGCTATACCGCAAAAGCTTACCTGGGGCGCGTCTTTAATAACCTCGGTGAATTTGACCAGGCGCTGCAACTCACCAATGAAGTGCTCGACTATGGTCTCGCCACCTGGCAGGACAATCCGCTCAATATCTACAACACGCTGCTCGAACTGGGCGCCATCTACCAGGCGCTGGGGCGGTTGGCAGAGGCCGAGGCGACCTTCGAGGAGGCATTCGCCGGGCTGATGGAGACTTACGGGGCAATGCATCCGTCAACCCTGGTGGCAACCAACAACCTGGGCCAGATCAAGGAATCAATTGGACTCTATGATGAGGCTGAACCCATCCTGGAGATGGCGCTTGCCAATCTCGAGGCTGCTCTTGGACCGGCGCATCCTGATACGCTGCGCGCCCGCAATAACCTGGCACTCCTGCATGAAAGCCAGGGCAATTTCCGGGAAGCAGAACCGCTTTACCAGGCATCCCTGGACCTGATGCTGGAGGTTCATGGTGAAAACTATACCGATACCGTGGCGGTCAGAAACAACCTCGCATTTCTCTACATGCTGATGCAGGACTATGAGCCGGCCGCGGCGATGTTTGAACAGGTGGTGGTCGACTGGACGACGCTGCTGGGTCCTGACCACCAGAATACGCTGAAAGCCCGCAACAACCTCGCGCGCGCGTACCGGCGGCTTGACCGGTTTACCGAGGCGAATGACATTTTTGTGGAGACCCTGGCGGCCCGGCAGGCCGTGCTGGGTCCTCTGCATGTCGACAGCATCCGCTCCATGATCGACCTGGGTGACCTGATGCTGGCACAGGGACGCCTTGCCGAAGCTGAGGAACTGGTCACTCGTGCACTGACGACAGCCGAGACAACCCTGAGTGAACAGCATCCCTACACCTTTGATGCACTCAACCTGCTTATCAGGGTCAAGCGCGCCTCGGGTGAACTGGAATCAGCGGCCAGTCTGGCTGATGAGGGTATGCGCCGCCGCAGCAAGTTCCTTGACCGGATGTTGTGGACAACCGGCGAAAATGCCCGCGAGGGATACATCAGGCTGCACAAGCCGGAATTTGATACCTATATGAGTTTGCTTGCCGAGGCAGGTGATGCGGAAAGTGGCAAGCGGGTGATTGATGCCAGCCTGCAGCGCAAGGGCCTGCTCCTCAAGGTCACCTCGGAAATCCAGCAGATTGCCACCTTGTCCCGGGATCCCACACTGCGGGCGCTGGCCGACGAGCTTCAGCAGTCGCGCAAACAGCTTGCGGCGCTGACGCTGTCGGGACCCACAGCCGAGACCCAGGGGCGGCATACCGAGATGCTGTACGATCTTGAACAACAGGTGAACCGGTTGCAGGGGGAACTGGGTCGTGCCAGCGTAAGATTCCGCACCTCTATCAGCCAGGTGAGTGCCGATACCCTGGAAACGGTGCTGCGCGACAATACGGCGCTGGTGGACTTTGTGACCTATGATGAGGGTGACGACAGGAAAATCCTGGCCGGGGTCATGCGCAAGCAGGACGGTGACGTCTCCTATGAGCTGGTCCGGTACGAAGACAGGGCTGCTGTTGAAGCCAGCATTGTTGACTATCGGACGTTTATCCAGGATGACCTGGCTGACGAGGACGACATACTGGAAACCGGGCAGATCGCCTACGAACAGGTCTGGCAGCCGCTGTCGGACGCCCTCTCAGACCTGGAATATATCTATGTTGTCCCGGACGGTCTGCTTAATATTGTCCCCTTCAACGCCCTGGTTGACGAAGACGAGACCTACCTGATCCAGAAGCAGGACCTTCATATCCTGTCCTCGGGCCGGGATCTGCTGCCCAGCCAGTTCAAACTTGCGAAGGGCGAATACATCATCATGGCGGGCCCGGACTATGATTCTGCCGACATTGTACCAGCGGAACAGATTGCCGCCGCTGAGGGCCGACGCTCCTCAGCGCTGCAGCTTGGGCTGCGTTCGGCGGGCACGGGTCTACGCGGCCTGAATTTTGCGCCACTGCCCGGTGCTGAGGAGGAAGGACGCATCATCACGCGGCAGGTGGAACAGAAAAACGCACCCAACGTGGTTTACTTTGGTGAAGATGCGCAGGAACAGGTGTTGAGCGCACTCACCGAGCCGCCCGAGATCCTGCATATGGCAACGCACGGGTTTTTCCTCGAGGCTGACGAGAACCTCCGTAAACGCCTGCTGAAACTCCAGCGCAGTGCGGACCTGCACGTCCCCCCACCGGGTGATAACCCGCTGTTGCGTGCAGGACTGGCTTTTGCCGGCATTAACAACAATGCCCGGTTTCTGGGGGATATCGACACCGAGAATGATGGCGTGCTGACCGCGCTGGAAGTGCTTGACCTGGACCTTTCAGGCACACAGCTGGTTGTATTGTCCGCCTGTGAAACCGGACTGGGTGAAATCCATGAGGGTGAAGGGGTTTATGGCTTGCGACGTTCCTTCCAGGAAGCCGGGGTTGCCGAGGTCATCAGTTCACTCTGGGAAGTGAGCGACGCTGGCACCCAGGCGCTGATGACAAGCTTTTATGATCGCCTGCTCGCGGGCACGCCGGCACGCGTGGCGCTGCGTGAGGCGCAACTGGAACTGATGGAATCCCCTCGTTGGGGTTATCCCTACGTCTGGTCAGCGTTCATGATCGTCGGCAGCTATGAGTCTGCCGGTTTCGCGGTCCAGTAACGCCGTGAATCCGGTCGTTGTTGACCTGTACCCTGATGCGGTAGACTTTTGCCGCCTCGAAAATAAGAAAGGGTAGCGCGTGAACCTGCCAAGAATGGTGATTGCGGCTGCACTGATCTGTACCACGGGTCAGGCGCTGGCGTTGACACTGGAAGAAGCTGTGTTGTCCACACTTCGAACCAATCCGGACATCCTGGCGAGCCAGCATAACGTCGAGGCTGCGGAGCAGCTTTATCGTCAGGCGCGGGGTGGTTACTTCCCGACGGTGGATATTGTCCTCGCTGGCGGGCGGGAAAATTCCAACAACAGTACAACCCGGGCAACCGGCATTGATGAACTGCGACTGACGCGGGAAGAACGGAGCATCCGCCTGCGCCAGTTGCTGTATGACGGTTTTGCAACCAGCAGCCTGGTTGCGCAACAGTCGGCCCTGGTTGACGCGGCTTCTGCCCGTCTGTCCAGTACAGAAGAGAACACCAGCCTGCGAGCGATCCAGGTCTACCTTGAAGTGCTGCGGCGCGAGGCGGTGGTTACACTGGCCAAAGAAAACCTTGGGCATCACGAGGCCACGCTCGGCAAAATCCAGGAGCGCTTCGAAAGTGGCGTTGGCACCCGGGTGGATGTGGTACAAACCCAGGGGCGCAAGTCGCAGTCGCGCAGCAACCTGATGCTTGCCGAGCGGGATGCCCAAAACGGCGTTGCAGAGTTTTTTCGCGTCGTGGGCCTGCAACCCGAGTCACTCGATGCACCGGAGGACACCCCGAACCTGCCATCGACCCTGGAAGCTGCGCTGGCCATTGCCCTGCAGAACAATCCCCAGTTGCGTGTCGCTGAAGCTGAGCTGGCGGCTGCCGTTGCCGCACACAGGCAGGCGCGTGGCGCCTTTCATCCGCGTTTTGACCTGGAGGTAGGTGCATCGCGCAATGACGACACCGATGGAGTACCGGGCGCCAATGATGACGAAACAGCGGTCATTCGAATGACCTACAATCTCTTTCGCGGGGGAAGTGATCGTGCCCGCCTGAACGAGGTTGAAGCCCGGGAATTTGCCGCCCGCGAAAACGTCAACAGCCTGCGCCGAGCGGTGACGGAAGATGTCACGCTGATCTGGAACGAACTGCAGGATATCCTGGTACGTCTGGAATACCTTGAGGCTTACGTGACAGCAACGGAAGAAGTGCTGACGGTTTACAACGAACAACTGTCACTGGGCAAGCGCACACTGCTGGACGTGCTGGACGTGCAGAACGAGCTGCTTCGCGCCAAGGTTGCCTACGTGTCCGGGCGCTACACACTGGTACTTGCCCGCTATCGTGTGCTGGCCAGCGTCGGTCAACTGCTCGAAAAACTCGACATTGACGCCCGCTGATTCCTGATTCCCGTGAAATTGCCGGTTGGCTGGCGTTTCGTGTAGTCTTGCCGGTGTGGCGGCTGATCCCGATTGGTCGATGCCCGGACAAGTGAGAGGGAGATTGAGCAGGGTAGCGACTTTTATCGTGCTGTTGTGCTGTTGCCAGTCGGCGTCTGCCGAAACCTGGCGACATGGTCTGTCTTTTTTTGGCGACCTCAAATATCCCGCTGAATTCACCCACCTTGAATACGTTAACCCGGATGCCCCCAGGGTCGGTGAGATCAGAATTCCTGTCCTCGGCAACTTCGACAACCTGAACATATTCCTGCGCAAGGGCCGTGAACCAGCCGGCATGGAGTACGGTGCTGGTGCGCTCATTTATGATCGCCTGATGTTTACCGTCGATGACGAACCGTCCAGTCAGTATGGCTGGCTGGCAGAAGCCGTGCGGTTGGCTGACGACTATAGCTGGGTTGAATTCAGGCTGAGAGAAAATGCCACCTGGCACGATGGCAAACCCGTCACGGCAGCGGACGTTGTCTTCACCTACAATCAACTCAAGCAGTACGGCTCGCCGATTCTGCGCCTTGAGTTTGCTGAGGTGAAGAGCGCGACCGCACTGGACGACAGCCACGTCCGGTTTGAGTTTCGTGGTGCAACCTCGCCACGGCCCGCCCAGACGGTGGGCAATATGTATGTCATGCCGGCACACTATTGGGAAGGACGAAATTTTGCTGAAACGACCCTTGAAGTACCCCTGGGCAGTGGACCCTACCGCATTCTGAGCGTCGATCCGGGCAGGAAAATGGAGTACGAACTGGTTGATGACTACTGGGGGCGCAACCTGCCGGTGATGAAAGGCCGGTACAACTTTCGCCGCGTGGTCTACGACTATTTTTCTGATGAGAACGTGATTCACGAGGCGCACAAGGCCGGGGTCGTGGACGCACGCCTCGAAGGCGTGGCGAAGCGCTGGGCAACCGGCTACGACTTTCCGGGTGTTGAGCGGGGGCTGTTTGTCAAGGACCTGATCGAGACTGAACGCCCTTTCGGGATGGTGTTTGGGGTTGTCCTCAACCTGCGGATGCCAAAATTCCAGGATCCCCGTGTGCGGGAGGCTCTTGCCCTCGCCTATGATTTCGAGTGGTCAAACAAGGTGTTGTATCACGGCTTCTACGAACGGGTGGACAGCTTCTTTGAAAACTCGGACCTGGCACAGCGGGGGCTTCCCGATGCGGCGGAACTGGCCCTGCTTGAACCCTTCCGTGACCAGGTGCCGGCACGGGTTTTTACCGAAGTGTATCAGCCGGCAAGCACCAGGGGACAGGGTTATGCCCGGAACAACCTGCTGGCCGCAGCGCGCCTGTTGAAAGCGGCCGGGTATGCCGTCAGGGACGGGGTACTGGTCGATGGCCAGACGGGCGAACCTTTTACGATTGAGTTCATCACGGTCAGCGTTTACCTGGAACGGTCCCTGATGCCATTCCTCAACTCGCTGAAACGGCTGGGCATCAACACCAGCATTCGGACAGTGGAAGTTTCCCAGTACATCAACCGGATTGGACGGTTTGATTTTGAAGGCAGTATCCGTACCTATGCCCAGACGCTGACGCCCGGCACTGAGCTCCGTAATTTCTGGGGGTCGGATGCCGCTGATCGGCCCTACAGTCGCAATTCTCCCGGCATCAAGGACCCGGTAGTTGATGCGCTGATCGAAAAAGTCATCGGGGCACGAACCCGGGCGGACATGATAGCAGCAACCCGGGCGCTGGACCGGGTGATGTTATGGAACTTCTACATGATACCCGGCTACTTCCCACCCGGATATCGTTATGGTTACTGGGACAAGTTCGATAAACCGGCAATCCAGGCCAGGTTTCGGAGCGGTTTTTTTGATACCTGGTGGTATAACGTCGACAAGGCCCGGCGGGTGGAAGAAGGTATGGCACGACTGGCTGAGAACAACTAGATGGGTGTTTACATACTGAAACGGCTTGGCCTGATATTACCGACCCTGTTCGGCATCATGGTGATCAATTTCCTGATTGTGCAGACGGCGCCTGGTGGTCCTGTCGAGCAGATAGTGGCGGAACTCACAGGGGAAGAAACCTCAGCAACTGCCCGGATTACCGGGGGCGGCGGGGGAGACCTGGGCATGTCGAGCAACACCACAGAGAGTGGTGGCTACGAGGGCGCACGGGGACTTGACCCTGACTTTATCAAGGAACTCGAGCAGCAGTTTGGCTTTGACCGGCCGTTACATGAACGCTTCTTCAAAATGATGTGGGATTACGTGCGGCTGGATTTTGGTGAGAGCTACTACCAGGACCGCTCAGTGGTGTCGCTGGTGCTGGAACGGATGCCCGTGTCGATTTCGCTGGGGTTCTGGACCCTGATTATCACCTATGGCATCTCGATACCCCTGGGTGTTGCCAAGGCCGTGCGTGATGGCACGCCGTTTGATATCTGGACCAGCGGTGCAATATTTGTCGGTTATGCCATCCCTGCCTTCCTGTTTGCGATCCTGCTGATTGTATTGTTCGCCGGGGGTAACTACTGGGATTTTTTTCCGCTGCGCGGGCTCACCTCGGACAACTTTGAGGACTTGAGTACCTGGGGCAAGGTCAAGGACTATATCTGGCACATCACGCTGCCCGTGCTGGCGATGACTATCCATGGTTTCGCCACCCTGACGTTGTTGACCAAAAACCTGTTCCTGGAAGAAATCAACAAGCAGTTTGTGTTGACCGCGCGGGCCAAGGGACTGACTGAGCGACGTGTGCTCTATGGTCATGTCTTCCGTAACTCCATGCTGATTGTGGTGGCGCAACTGCCGGGTGCCCTGGTGAATGTCCTGTTCACCGGTGCACTCCTGATCGAGATTATCTTCAGCCTGAACGGACTGGGATTGCTGGGGTTTGAAGCGGCGATCAACCGGGACTACCCCGTGCTGTTCGGTACGCTGTTTTTCTACACCCTGGTGGGGTTGGTCATGCACCTGATTGGTGATCTGACCTACGTGCTGGTGGATCCACGTATCGACTTTGAAACCCGGGAGGTCTAGGGGTGGCGTCGGTCCTTACGCAAAGAAGGCTGCGAAATTTCAGGGCCAACCGGCGCGCCTGGTATTCGGCCTGGATTTTTGCCGCCCTGTTTTTTTTCTCCATGGCGGCAGAACTGATTGCCAATGACAAACCGATTCTGATTGTGCTGGATGGCAAGATTTTCTTCCCGATGCTGGTGATGTATCCGGAAACGGCGTTTGGGGACGACCTGACACGGCCGGGTACACTGTTTGAAACCGAGGCGGTCTATCGCGACCCATTCCTGATTGACCTGATAGAGGACCGGGGAGGCTGGATGCTCTGGCCATGGGTTCGCTATGCCAACAACACCATTGACCTTTTTCTGGAAGAGCCGGCACCCCAACCCCCCTCACTGGCACATATTCTCGGTACAGATGATGTGGGGCGGGATGTGTTTGCCCGGGTGATCTACGGCTTCCGGCTTTCGATCCTGTTCGGGATCGGGCTGACCATCTGCAGTACGGTGATTGGCATCACGGCGGGCGCTATACAGGGTTACTTTGGTGGCTGGACAGATCTCGTGATGCAGCGCCTGATTGAAATGTGGGCTGGCATGCCGATCCTGTTCCTGCTCATTATCCTCGCGAGCATGGTTGAACCCAGCCCGGGCTGGCTTTTTGGCCTGCTGCTGCTGTTCAGTTGGATGGCACTGGTGGGTGTCGTGCGTGCCGAGTTCCTGCGCGCCCGCAATTTTGAGTATGTGCGGGCGGCCCGGGCACTGGGTGTCAGCAATGTCACCATCATGGTCAAACATGTACTACCCAATGCCATGGTTGCCGCGCTGACCATGGTACCCTTTATCCTGACCAATTCAGTGGTACTGTTGACGTCGCTGGATTTTATTGGCTTTGGCCTGCCGCCGGACGCGCCGTCACTGGGTCGCCTGATCAAGCAGGGTGTGGCCAATCTGCAGGCACCCTGGCTCGGCCTGACGGCATTTTTTTCCATAGGCATTATGTTAACTTTGTTGATTTTTATCGGAGAGGGAATCCGCGATGCGTTTGATCCAAGAAAGACGGTGGCCTGAATGAGTGCGCTCAGGTCGGTCACAGAACCGGCGCGCCGCAAGGTGTTGGACATACAGGATCTTTCCGTGGCCTTTCGCGGTGCGGTTGCGGTCAAGGGGGTCAGCTTCGACATTCATGAGGGCGAAACGGTTGCGCTGGTTGGTGAGTCCGGATCCGGCAAATCGGTGACGGCCCTGTCTGTCCTGCAACTGCTGCCTTACCCGGTTGCCAGCCATCCGGCAGGTTCCATTGAGGTCAACGACCTGCAGATGCTGGGCGCGGATGATGCCACGCTGCGCAGTATTCGCGGTCGCAAGGTGTCAATGATATTCCAGGAGCCGATGACGTCACTGAACCCGCTGCATCGCATCGAGAAGCAGATTGGCGAAATCCTGCTGATTCACCGTGGTATCAAGCTGGTGGATGCGCGACCACGGATACTTGAACTGCTGCAGCTTGTAGGGCTCCAGAACCCGGAGCAGAAGATGCGCGCTTTTCCGCATGAGCTGTCCGGCGGCCAGCGCCAGCGGGTCATGATCGCCATGGCACTGGCCAACGAACCGGATTTGCTGATTGCCGACGAGCCGACAACGGCGCTTGATGTGACGATTCAGGCGCAGATCCTTGAATTGCTCAAAGACCTCCAGCAACGCCTGGGTATGGCGATGTTACTGATTACCCATGACCTGGGTGTTGTGCGCAAGATGGCCGACCGCGTCTGTGTCATGACACAGGGTGAGATTGTGGAAAAAGGCAACTGTGCTGAAGTCTTCGACAATCCCCAGCATGAATACACGCGACACCTGCTGGCGGCTGAACCCAAGGGGATGCCGGTTGCGCTCGACGACAGTGCGGAGACCTTGATTGAACTGAAGGATCTCAGTGTGAAGTTTGCCCTTGGCAAAGGGTTCCTGTTTGTACGCAAGTTCTTTACCGCGGTGGAAAATGTTTCTCTCCGGGTTGGCAAGGGCCAGACACTGGGCATAGTCGGTGAGTCGGGTTCGGGTAAGACTTCACTCGGTCTTGCGATCCTGCGGCTGATCCGTAGTGAAGGCGACATCATTCTTGAGGGGACCAACCTGCAGGGACTCAGTTCCAAGGAGATCAGGCCATTCCGTCGCCACGTCCAGATTGTTTTCCAGGATCCATTTGGCAGCCTGTCACCACGCCTGTCGATTCACCAGATTATCGAGGAAGGTCTGCTGGTGCATGAGCCTCAGATGAGTGAAGCAGAGCGACGCGAGGCAGTGGGTTCGGTGCTGCAGGAGGTTGGCCTTGACCCTTCCGCCCAGGACAGGTATCCACACGAGTTTTCTGGTGGTCAGCGACAACGGATTGCGGTGGCGCGTGCCCTGATCCTGAAGCCAAAATTGCTGGTGCTGGACGAACCCACCTCGGCCCTGGACATGTCAGTGCAGGCGCAGGTGGTTGATCTGCTGCGCGATCTGCAACGGCGGCATGGACTCACCTATCTGTTCATCAGCCATGATCTGAAGGTGGTCCGGGCGCTCAGCAATCATGTCATCGTGATGAAAGACGGTGTTGTGGTTGAGTCCGGCACGGGTGACCAGATTTTTGACCATCCCCAGACGGATTACACCAAAGCCCTGATTGCTGCCGCCTTCAACATGTCAGCCCGCGGGGCCTGATCTGGAACTTTGTTGGATTAACCCGGGAAATGTGCGTTAATTGCCAACTGCTCGCCTGGGCGGGTCACTTATTCATTAAAATTCAATAGCTTATGATCGGTGTTGGCATAGATTTTGGTACCTCGAACTCCGCTGCAGCCATGTTTGACGGCAAGGTGGTAACGCTGGTGCAGTTGGAAGAAACGGCGGCAATCATGCCGACCGCAACCCACCTGGATCGTGAATTGCGAACGAAGACAGGGATTGCGGCGGTTGAACAGTACATCGAGGAGAACCGGGATCGTATTGTTGAGTTGACCCCGGAGGTGATTGGCAAGAGTCACCTGTTGGTCAACGAGCGTAACGAGGATGACCCCACGTCCGAGGCAGAAATTGCCGCGGCTGCAGTTTATGGCCAACCCAATGTCGATCGCGGAATGCCTGGCCGATTGTTTCGTGGTGTCAAACGCCTGTTGGGCAACCCCTCAATCAAACGCCTTTTGGTGTTTGATCATCCCTTTCGCGTGGTGGCACTTATCACGCCGATTTTGCTGCATATCCGCAAGCGGATTGAAGCAAGCTTGCCAGAACCCCTTGAGGACGTTCATATCGGCCATCCGGTGAAATTTGAGGGTCATGGCGACCTGAACAATGAACTGGCACTTGATCGACTGGGTGAAGCCTGTCGTTATGCCGGGTTTCGCAAATTGTCATTCTACCCGGAGCCGGTTGCAGCCACCCTGAGCTATTTGTCGGAATCACGGGCCCCTGCAGAGGGGTTGGTGCTGACAGTTGATTTCGGGGGCGGCACACTTGACCTGTCAGTCGTGAAGTTCAGCGGTCTGTCGTTTGATGTCCTCGCCACGGCAGGCGTGCCGATTGGTGGCGACCACATTGACCAGCTCATTTTTCGCAGGTTGATGTTCCCGCTGCTTGGCAAAGGAGAAATCTGGTCCCGGGTCAAGGACGGTCGACTTATCGAGAACGAGTTTCCCTTCGATGAATTTGAAGACAAGCTGTTGAACTGGGCTGTTACCTACACGCTCAACCAGAACCAGTATCGCTCAAAGGTGGCTGACTGTATTGCAAAAGGTGGCCCTGCCGCCGAAAAGTTCCTGCGGCTGGATGACCTGATAACGCATAACTACAGTTATCTTGTATTCCAGGCAATCAAGGATGCCAAGGCGCGCCTGTCTGAGGTGGAGGAGACCCTGTTGGATATCCCGGAACTCGATGTCTCGATCCCGTTTGGCCGGCCCCTGTTTGAAGAAATTATGAGGGATGTACTGACCAACATCGACAACATCGTGGACCGCGTAATTGCCGACGCCGCCTGTACAGCAGAAGATATAGACGTGGTGATTCGCACTGGTGGCTCATCCCAGATAGCGGCAGTACGACAGATGCTGGACAAAAAATTCCCCGGCAAGGTCACTGAACATGATCCTTTTACCAGTGTTGCCGCGGGACTGGCAATTGCCAGCTACCACGGCTACCAGTTCAGCGTATAGCGTGACGTGACACGCGCACAAGGATTCTGCCTCGTACTGCTGCTGACCTCACCCACCTGGGCCCGCGGTGACCTGGGTTACCTGGTTTCAACGGTGGCCGAGGAGATTGCGGAAGAGCAGACGGTATTGCCGGCGTATCTGCGGCACCCGGACCGTGCTGATCTGGTTGTACTATCGAGCCTGGTCGACGGCTCTCGCAAGGGTGCGGTCTACGGCCTGAGTGAGTTGTTCCAGTACGATGCGGCACCGATTGCCACATTTGAAGTTCCAGCGGACGTGGTGCTGGTTGATACGGGGCGCTGGCAGGACCGGGATACGCTGGTGTTTTTTACCGCTGACCGGGCAATCCGCTTTGACCCCTTTACCGAATCGGTACAACAACTGGCGCGGATTGATTCTGCCTATCGCGTACCGGTTGCGAAGAGCTTGCCACGCCTTGATATTTTTCGTGACATGAATGAGGACGGGCTGGACGACCTGATGATACCCGGCTTCACGGGTTACACGCTGTATCTCCAGTTGCCTGATGGCCACTTTGACGATGGCACCAGCATTGCGGCGCCACCCGCCATGGAAATGTCCTTCGACCAGCAGCCCTGGTACCAGTCCCGTATCCTGTTCAGTGCAGACATGACGCTGGACGGCCTGACTGACATCGTCTGCTGGGTTGATGATGCCTTCAGGATTTTTCCGCGCCTGCCCAACGGCCGTTACGCTGCCGATTTCCTGACAAGGCCCTCGCCTGTGCCGCTTGAGTTTGATGGTGTTGAGCTGGCGAGTTATGACATGCGCGACGAGGATCAGTCGGATCTTGACCAGCGTTCGCTATACCAGGTCAGGGATCTGGACGGGGACTCCCTGCCGGAACTGATTACCCTGAATATCAGAAGTGAGGGTGTATTCAGAAAACAGTCCACCTACGAGGTCTACCGGGGGCAGCGCGGACCAGACAAGACGCTGACGTTTACCACCGAACCTGTCTCGGTGATCCGGTCAAACGGTATCCAGTTTGGCCTTGTTGAACATGATCTGAACGCTGACGGCCAACTGGACATGGTTATCTCCAGCGTTCAGTTGGGCATAGGCAAGATTGTTGGTGCGCTGCTGACGGGCTCGATCAGCTTCGATTTGAACTTTTACCGCATGGACGCAGGCGTATATCCGTCGAAGCCGGACATCGAGCGACCGGTTACCGCAACCTTCAACCTCTCATCAGGGGATTTTTTCCTGCCTTTTGTCCTGATCGGCGAGGTTAATGGTGACGCAGCCGCGGACCTTCTGGTACAGGACGGCAACAGCCTGTTCAACGTCTATGAAGGAGTGCCGGGCGCCGGTCTTTTCCAGCGACAGGGAAAATCCGTTAGCCTGGATTTGCCAAGCGACCCGGATCTGGTGGAACTGGTTGACCTGAACGCGGATGGCCGGCAGGACCTGGTTTTCACGATTGAACGACTGGACAAGCGTAACAAGGTATCAGTTGTCATCTTTGAGTAGCCCATCACAGTTGAATGCAGACCGACGACTGCGGTAGTGTGGGACGCAATCAGTGAGGCACCTGTTAATGAAAATCAAAACAACACTCTGTCACACAATCAGTGACGATATTGCGAGTATTCAACTGGAAGAGGTGATGCTGCCGGACCCGGCAGATGACGAGGTCCAGGTCAGCATCCGGGCCTGCGCGGTCAATTTCCCGGATATTCTCATGATTCAGGGTAAGTACCAGTTTGCCCCGCCGCTGCCTTTTGCGCCGGGTGGGGAAGCTGCCGGCGAAGTTATTAAAGTCGGGCGGAATGTCACCCGTTTCCGGGAGGGTGACCGGGTAGTTTTTGGATCCCGCTACGGTGGCTTTGCGGAAGCGATTAATGTGGCCGAAAGTCAGCTTGACCACATACCGGGCAAGTTGTCTTTTGAGAAGGCTGCGTCTTACCAGACGACCTACCTGACCGCCTACGTCGCGCTCAAGATTCGCGGTAACCTGCAATCGGGTGAGGCGCTGCTTGTGCATGGAGCCACCGGTGGGGTTGGCATGGCCGCAGTGGACCTGGGTAAACATATGGGTGCATTGGTGATTGCAACGGGTGGTACTGACGACAAGCTAAAGGTTGTCAAGGCGCGCGGCGCTGATCATGTGATCAACTATACCCAGGCTGACGGTACGCTCGGTGGTTTTCGCGAGGAGGTCAAGGCCCTGACCGGTGGCCAGGGCGCGGATGTCATTTACGATCCGGTTGGCGGCACGGTTTTTGATGAATCCATGCGGTGTATCAACTGGGGTGGGCGGATACTGACCATCGGCTTTACCAGTGGGGTCTGGCCGCAAGCGCCTGTGAACCTGATCCTGATCAAGCAGATTGCTGTAATTGGGGTGCGTGCCGGTGAAATTGGTCGCAAGGACCCCGAACTGGGTCGGCAAAACCAGGCGGCGCTGCGGGAGCTTGTTGAGCAAGGTGCAATCGATCCTTATGTGTGCGCGGGCTTCCCGCTGGAAGCTGCCGTTGACGCCATGCGCATGCTGACTGAACGCAGGGTTGTCGGCAAGGTGGTGGTGCTGATGAATGGCTACAAGATGGCCGGGGAGGAGGTGCACGCATGAAGCTGGGATTATTTGGGATCAATACCGGGGCCCTGGCAGAGCCCGACACCATGCTGGCAGTGGCAACCCGGGCAGAGGCCCTGGGGTTCGAGTCCGTCTGGACCGGGGAGCATGTCGTCTTGCCTGATCCCAGGGTACCACCGTCACCCGCGGCGCCCTTGACACCCATGCTGCACCCGTCCACGGCGCTGGCGTACATTGCGGCTGCCACAACAAGGCTAAAACTCGGTACCGGTATTACATTGCTGGCCCAGCGTAATGCGCTGGTGCTGGCCAAGGAAATGGCCAGCCTGGACTACCTGTCCAGGGGGAGACTTATCTTCGGGATTGGTGCGGGTTACCTGAAACAGGAGTTTGACGCGCTGGGTGTCGACTTCAGCGAACGCGGCGCTCGTACCGATGAATATATCCGGGCCCTGCGTGAGATATGGACGGCTGACAAGCCGGCATTTGCGGGCAGGTTTGTCAGTTACAGCGGTATCCAGAGCAGGCCCAGGCCATTTCAGCCCGGCGGACCGCCGATAGTTATTGGTGGTACCAGTGAGGCCGCGTTCCGGCGTGCGGTGACAAGCTGCCAGGGCTGGTACGGATTTGCCATGGACTTTGATGTCGCGGCCGGCGCACTTGCTGGTCTCGCCACCGCCGCGTCGCGGCATGAGCGACCGGCATCCCTGGGGCCGCTTGAAATCAGTATCACACCGCGTATGAAAACAGGGGCTGAGGAACTGGCGCGCTGGTCGGACATGGGTGTTTCGCGGCTTATCCTGTTGCAGGCTGCCCAGGAACCAGCCGCGCTGCAGGACGAACTCGAAGCCACGGCCGCCACCCTGATGTAATCCTGATGTTGGCGCTGTCAGGCAGGGTCTAAACCTTTTGATGTGCAGGAGCGTCATACCCGCAAATGGAAGAAGGACCGCTCGTGTCGGAAGCGAGTCAGGCGCACCCGGACAGGTCGGACGAAGACGACCTGGTTGAACGTGCGAAACACAATGACTATAGAGCCTATGAGCAGCTTTATCGCCTGCACGTGGGGCGTGTGCTTGCGCTCTGCTTTCGCCTGTGTAACGACCGGGACATGGCCGAAGACCTGACCCAGGAAGCGTTTGTCATGGCCTGGCGCAAGCTGGGTAACTTCAGGGGGGAGAGCGCCTTTGGCAGCTGGCTCTACCGCATTGCAACCAACACGGTCCTCAGTTACCTGCGGAAACAGAAACATTTCCTGAAATCCCTCGACATTGACGACGTGCCTGAACAGGCGATGCGCGACGATGTTGCCCTGCAGATGGGGCTTGAGACCGCCATTGGCAGGCTGCCGGACGGTGCAAGGGCGGTGTTTGTGCTCTATAGCCTGGAAGGGTTTACCCACGATGAGATCTCGGACTCACTGGGCATTGCCCAGGGGAGCAGCAAGGCACAACTGCATCGCGCGCGCCAGCTGCTGCAGGGTTACCTTGGGTAATTAAACCCTTCCCGGGCCGGAGACGTCTTAGTCATGTGACAGGTGAGACAGGTCAATGCAGGCGGGCCCAAAGCCATTGATAGTAGAACAGCAGGCATGGAAACAGTAGATGAGTGACCAGGAAGACAATCGAGAGGGTAAGGTGGCAGATGCCGCTGAACTGCGGCTCGCCCGGGAACTCAGGGCGCTGCCCCGAACCATGGCGCCCGAGCGGGACCTCTGGGCCGGCATTGAGCGAAAGATCCTGGATTACCCCCAGCGGCGTCGTGTGAACTGGACCCGGGACTGGATGCCTTACGGGGTTGCCGCCAGTCTGCTGATTGCAGTGGCAGCACTGGGGATCTCCGTGTTGCAGGGGCCCGGACCGGAACCCACCTATGCCAGTTTTGAACGTTCCATGGATGGCCTGCAGGCAGATTACCTTGCCGTCCGTAATCCCATGGTTGAGCAGTTCAAGACGATGAACCAGGGCCTGGATCCGGTTGTGCTGGAGGACCTGCAACGAAATCTTGAAATCCTTGCGGTGGCACGCCGTGAGATAGAACAGCAGGTGCGTGCCAATCCGCAGGATCAAAAGCTCGTGGAAATGCTGATGAGTATCCACGAACAGGAGTTGGAACTGCTTAAGCAGAATTTTACCCGCCGTGGGCGGTCACTCTAGTGAAGGGCTGCACAAACCAGGACGAGGCAACAACATGACGCCAAAACACATTCTTTTGTATCTGACGCTGGCATTACTCGTGCCGACAGCGGCTTTTGCCGACCGCGAAAGGGTCAGTGAAAGCCGGGATGTCGCGTCCAACGGTTTTGTGCGGATTCTTGTGGTGCGTGGCGAGATTGATATCCAGGGCTGGGACAATGCAAGGGTGACGGTTGACGGGCTCATCGATGAGCAGGCAGAGGAATTTGTGTTCGAGACGCGGGGTGACGATACCACCATTGAAGTGAAACTGCCCCGCAACCTCAATAGCTGGTGTTGTCAGGACGGATCCGAACTGCGCATCAGGGTACCCCGCGATAGCCGCGTGGATGTCTCGGTGGTGTCTACCGACGTTACCCTGGACAACGTCAGGGGGGGTACGGAGATTGCCGGCGTCAGTGGTGATCTGCGCGTCAGCAACCTCGCCGACCGCGTGGAAGTCACCAGCGTCAGTGGCGATATTGAACTAGCGTCTGCAACCGGCAGAATTGAACTCAAGAGTGTCAGCGGTGATCTCACTGTCAATGATCTTGCGGGTGACATCTCGCTGCATTCTGTCAGTGGCAACGTGGTCGCCCGCAACCTGGGTGAAGAACTGGATATCGAGTCAGTGTCCGGAGACGTTGAAGTTGTGGACGCCAGGTTTGTGGAGTTCAACGGGCACACGGTGAGCGGTGATGCGGATATCCGGGGTAGCCTGCTTGACGGCGGCAGTCTTGATTTTGACAGCGTCAGCGGCAGGATTCGGGTCAGGTTCAGCGGGCCGCTGGACGCGCGCTTTGACGTTGAAACCGGCTCCGGCTCAATCAGGAATGGTGTCTCAGGCGACAAGCCGCTGAAATCGAAATATGCACGTGACGAAACGCTCCGCTTCGTGTTTGGTGAAGGTATGGGTGAAGTCAGGCTGGGCAGTCGCTCGGGTAACGTGATTCTCAGCAGGGACTGATCAGGTAGCTGCAGCGTCTTGCCCCTTGCAACAGGTGATCTTCACGGGTGATGCTGCCAAGCTCGCCAATCACCGACCGGAACAGGTCCAGTTCTCCCTGGCAAAAGCCCTGGCAGGCCCTGGCTGCAATACAGATAGGACAATGATGTTCCAGCAGGCGGTAACCTCCGTCAGTCTTCTCCCATTCGGCCATATAACCTTCAGCGGTTCGCAGGTCACACAGGTAACTGATGCGGTCTTCCAGTGAGGCCAGTTCCGGGATCTGCGCAAGGTAACGGGCGCGACTTGTCTCTGTGCGATGGTGAATCAACTTGTCCAGCGCGTCCTGCCCCAGCAGATCCCGCACAGAGATAATCAGTTCATGGCTTACCTGGGCATGAGCGTCGGGAAAGCGCCTGTGACCAGCCCCGGTCAACTGCCAGCAGCCTACAGGCCTGCCACGACCGCGTTGCTCAACGGCGGTCTTCTCAACCAGTCCTTCCTGCTCAAGCTGCGCCAGGTGCTGGCGAATGCCCATGGTGGTCATGGTCAGAAGTTCGCTGAGTTCCCGGGCGGTCTGGGGACCGCGCCGCTTCAACTGGTAAAGGATCTTGTCCTGGCTGGGTGTCGCCTGCACTTGCTGTCCGGATGTTTACCGTGATTCAGGTGATTCTGCCCGCTGTCGACAAATAAGTAAACTATTCACTTTACTTAATAATGATCTTGATAATAAAGTAATCACTTTACAAAAGAGAGGAGGGGGACCATGAAGCTGGAACATGCCAATGTGACTGTGGGTTCAATCGATGAGGCCGTCAGATTCCTGGGTGCAGCATTTCCGCACTTTCGCCGCCGTGGTGGAGGCCATCTCCATGATGACCCGGACCTTGGGGAGTGGGTCCATTTTGGGGACGACGAGTGCTACATCGCGCTACAACAGAACGTCCTGCACGCCGGGCGGGTGGATATTCCCTATTCAAACGACGGTATCAACCACCTTGGATTTGTCGTCGAATCGCTGGACCAGCTCCTGCTGAGGCTCGCCGAACTCAACTATCACCCGACAGAAGCCTCGGTACTTGACGGCCACCCCCACCGACGTCGCGCTTACATCATTGATGGTAACGGTTTCGAATGGGAGTTTGTTGAGTACACGAGCAAACTGGCGGCAGAGCGAAACGCCTACTGAGCCAGCCGGTTAGCGGTCGGTCGTGAATCCTGAACTGGTATTGCTAAAGGTCAAGTCCCCTCTGCCGATAATACTTTAAGTTTTGTCGACAGGTGTCATGATGAACAGACCAGATGGTATTGCGGACAGGGCCAGGCTGTGAGCGTGCAACAGGAGACCCTGCAGGCTGATGTGGCACTGGCGACTGAGGCTGCCGTGGCGTTTGATCTCCAGTTGGTGGAGGCGCTGCATACCGGTGGTCTGCTGGCAGAAGAAAAGCTGCGGCACGCGCAACGTATTCATCAGAAGCTCAAGGCGCGCAAGTCGCTGCTGCAGGTGCTCCAGGAACTGGGGTTGGTTGACCAGGCAACCCTGCTGGAGGCGATGCGGCAGGTGAAGGTTCATTTGCGGTTGGGTGAACTGCTGTTGCGGTTAGGTTACCTGCGCGAAACCGACCTGCGTAACGCCCTCAGCATTCAGCGCCAGACGTCGCCCCACAAGAAGCTGGGCAAAGTCCTCATTGAAAATCATTTTGTGTCTGAAGACCGGCTGCTGGATGCCCTGGCCATCAATTTGCGGCTGCCCAGGCTCGAACCGAATTACGCTGATATTCCTGCTCACCTGCTCGAAAACGTCACACCGCGATTCTGCCGCGACAATGGTTTTATTCCCGTGGGAAGCGAAGATGGGAGAACACTGGTTGCCACAGCGGAACCGGAAAATGAAGTGGTGGAAAGGGCCGCGCGCCAGTCTTTTGGTATGGATGTGGTGCTGGGAATTGCGAGTTCGCAGGCAATTAATGAAGCCCTGCGGGCCTTCGAAAAAGACCTGCAGAGACGCAAGACTTCGACCAGCGCAGCGGGATCTGACGCGGTTGGACTGGTTGACAGGCTGTTGCAGGAGGCGATTGCGGCCCGCGCCAGTGACGTACACTTTGAGCCGTTCGGCGAGCATATGCGAATCAGGTTTCGCCGCGATGGGGTGATGATGCCGCACCTGACGCTGGCGAGGAGTGCAGCGGATCCTCTTATCAGCCGCTTTAAGGTGCTGGCCGGTGCTGACGTCACCGAAAAGCGACGCCACCAGGACGGGCGTATTGTGTTCGAGGATCCGTCTTCGGGCCAGAAGGTTGATCTCAGGGCCTCTTTTTTTGTCACGGTGCATGGCGAAAAACTGGTGCTTCGTGTCCTATCCAACAAGGTCGAAATGTTGCGCGTCGATGAACTCGGGTTGACCCCGAGGGCGCTTGACACTTTTCATCAAGAGGTGCTGGACACACCGAGCGGTATTATCCTGATTACAGGTCCAACGGGCTCGGGTAAAACCACCACGCTGTACAGTTGTATCAACTACCTCAACAGCATAGAGCGCAGCATTATCACGGCGGAAGACCCGGTTGAGTATCTTGTGGAGGGTATCTCCCAGTGTTCGCTGAATCCCAAGATCGGGCTAACCTATGAGAACACGCTCCCCTATATCGTGCGGCAGGACCCTGACGTCATTGTCCTGGGCGAAATCCGTGACAACTTTTCCGCCGAGGCGGCAATCCAGGCGGCCCTGACCGGGCACAAGGTACTCACCACCTTCCACACCGAAGATACCATCGGCAGCCTGCTGCGATTGATGAACATGAACATCGAGACCTTCCTGATCTCTTCAACGGTGGTTTCCGTCCTTGCCCAACGCCTGTTGCGGCGCATCTGCGATTTTTGCGCTGAACCCTTCCAGGTTTCGGCGATGGAGCTCACACGGATTGGCTACAGCCTCGCTGATCTGGGTGGCGCCACCTTTCGCGCTGGTCGGGGCTGTGAACACTGCAGGTACACCGGATACGCCGGCAGACTGGGCATTTACGAACTGCTGGTACTCAACGAGCATGTCAAGAATGCCATTCTGCGAGACGCGACCTCTTACGAGATTCGCAGGGTCAGTTTTGAAACGTCCGAAATGACCACCTTGCTGGAGGAGGGGCTGCTGAAGGCAGCGGCTGGTGAAACCACGCTCGCCGAAGTGATACGCCACCTGCCCAGGATTGAAAAACCCAGACCTATGAATGTACTGAAGCGTTTGACTGGAGTTCGAATATGAGTGCTGCTGTAGCCGTGCAGGGAACAGAGTCCCTGCAGGAAATGATTACCCGTGAGATTTCTGCGGCTGATTTTCATCTGCCTGTATTCAACCAGGTTGCAATAAAACTGCAGGAATCACTGAATGATCCGGACTTCAGTTTTCAGGACCTCGAAGCCCTGGTGCTTGAGGATCCATCGCTCGTTGGCCAGATTCTGAAAACGGCAAACTCGGCGTTTTACCGTGGTATGGGTGATATCACGACGGTCAAGCAGGCCATTCTTCGCCTGGGCTCCCAGCAGGTGGCGAGTCTGGCGATGCTGGTATCGCAGAAGCAATGTTACGCCAGCAGGACACCGGAAATTCGGCGGCGCATGGAAATGCTGTGGGAACACTCATTTGCCTCGGCGTTGGGATGTGAGTGGATCTTCAACAGTTTAGGTGGTGATGGTCCGCTGGCATTCGTCTGTGGTCTGCTGCACGACATTGGCAAGCTGGGCATTCTGAAGGTCATCGAACAATTGCAGACAGGCAGCGAAGGCGCACTGGCATTTCCGGTCGAGTCCGTTGATGAAATCCTTGCCAGCAGTCTGCACGTTGAGTGTGGCGTTGTACTCGCCCGGGCGTGGAACCTGCCTGAACCGTTTGCAAGCGTATTGCGTGATCATCACGGCGAGGCGGTTGGCAAGCAGGACCAGCTCCTGTTGGCTGTGCGCCTGATGAACCTGGTATCGCAGTCGCTGGGACATTCGCTGGAGTCTGGCGAGGCGGTTGAGCCGGCCGCAAGTATCGAGGCCCAGTTGCTGGGGCTGAGCGAGATCAGGCTGGCAGAGCTGGAGATCCATATCGAAGATGCGCTTGCCAGGGCGGAATTCTGACAGGTGCCGCCAAGGGGGCCTGAACCGGGAGTATGTGTTTATGTGGGGTCGAACCCGTAAGGCTGGCGGAAAGGTCGTGGGACTTGAGTTAAGCCAGGACTCGGCGGCCATTGCGGTGAGGGATGGAGACGAGGTCAGGCACGGGGCAATTGCGGTTGACGAGGACGCGGCATTCAGGCGCTGGATCCAGGCCGCAGGGCTGGACAACTGCCCGTGTCACGCGGTGCTTTCGCCAGAAACCATCACCTTGTTGCAGGTAGACAGGCCTGCGGTACCGGCAGCCGAACTTGGCGAGGCGATTCGCTGGTCGATCAAGGACTCGCTGGACTATCCGCCAGGAGATGCAGTCATTGACTGTTTTGACGTACCGGAAGACGCGTTGCGTGGCCGGTCGCCCCTCGTTAACGTGGTTGCTGTCAACCGTCGTGACATCATCCACGTGGTGGAACGGGTGAAGTCAGCCGGCCTGTCGCTGCAGTCCATCGACATCCCGGAGCTGTGTCTGCGCAACCTGGCGGCTGAACAGCAGGAAGCAGACAAGGCAATAGCCATGCTTGTCATTGAAGGTGAACGTGGCACCATGATGATATTCAGAAATGGCCTGCTGTACCTCTCGCGTCACATTACCTGTGATGGCGGATTGTCCAAAGGCGGGGTGGAGCCTTCATCCCTGGCGCAGGTGTGTCTGGAAATCCAGCGGTCGCTTGACTATTTCGAAAGCCAGCTTGGTCAGATTCCACCCAGGATCATACTGGTGCATGCCGGGGCGGCTACCGGGTCCCTGGTCAAGGCAATTGATGCCAACCTGGCGTTGGCAACACGCAGGTTGGGTGATGATCTGACAGACGCCGGGCTGCTGCGGGCGCGAGGCGCGTCGCTGCGCGAGGACGTTCTGTGACAAGTCACCAGGTCAACCTGTACCAGGCGCAATTCCGGCCGCGTCGCCAGGTCCTCTCCTTCGAACAGATTCTGGCAGGCTGGGTTGTATTGATGTTGTTCGGCCTGGCCTCGGGCGTCGCATCTGTTTACGTCAGTCAGTTGCGGGCTGGAGAATTGCTGCTCGCCCAGCAGCGAAGCGAGATGCTGGATCAGTCCATCCTGGCCCTGACCGAACAGGTTGAACAACGGGCCAGCAATGATGCCCTGGTAAACGCCAATGAAGTGATCAGGTTGCGGATACGGAAGAGTGACGAACTCGTCAGGTTTCTGGATTCCCGCCGGGTTTCGTTTGACGGCGCAGGGCGCCTGTCTGGTGTGATGATGGCACTGGCACGACAGGCAGGTGAAGGACTCTGGCTTGACGCCATCCGGCTGGCGGACACTGGTCTTACTCTGTCAGGTTTTGTCGATACTCCCTCACGGCTCCCGGCGTACCTGCGGCGCCTGGGTGGCGAACCCACGCTGGAAGGGCGCCAGTTTGATAATCTGCGCGTTACGGCCGTGACCGCGGGGGCTGACAGCCGGCTGGCGTTTCAACTGTCGACAGTCGCCGGGGATGCTGTTCCGGAGGTTGCAGAACGGTGAAAGGGCGGATTGCAAATCTTGTGCTGGCCGTCAATACGCGTTCCCTGCGGGAGCGTATTTTTCTGGTGGTTGTGGTCATGGCGTTGACACTTGTCGGCTTTTCCGAGGTTCTCTGGACGCCGGCCTACAATGCCTACGCGGCAGATCGGAAGCGTCTTGAACAGCTGGCTGCGGCAAGCACAACACAGCTGGCGACCCTGGGCGCACTCCAGCGGCAGGCGGCTGTAGACCCTGATGCCGCCCTGCATGCAGAAAATACCCGATTGACTGCGGAATTGGCGAGGCGCGAAGCGGCCCTGAAGGCACGCGTGGCGCAACTGGTTGCACCTGATGAAGTGGTAGACCTGCTCCAGGCTGTGCTGTCAGCAACCGAGGGGGTCTCGCTGGTGACACTTGAACACCTCTCGGCTGACCGTGTGTTTGGTGACGAAACCCCAGGCAGCGTTGCGCTTTATCGCCATCGGGTGCGCCTGGTGTTCGATGCCAGCTACTTTCCGACCATAGATTACCTCCGTCGCCTTGAAACCCCGGGTATGCGGCTGATCTTTCGTGAGCTCAGCTATGAGGTGGCGACTCACCCGCTTGCGCGAGTGACGCTGGTGGTTGAAACCCTCGGCATGGAAAAGGAGTGGATTGGTGTTTGAACGATTCCTGCGTTCTGGACTTTGTATCCTGCTCGGCCTGCTGCCGGGTCTGTTGCTGGCTGATGCCCTGACCGACCCGACCCGGCCGCCAGCGCGTTATGCGCCGGTACTCGAACCGTCAGTCAAGGCAAGGTCCGGCCTGCTGCTCGAATCAATCCTGATTTCACCTTACCGGCGCATTGCGATTATCAATGGCCTCCGTGTTCGGGAAGGTGATGCAGTGGATGGCTCAATTGTCACCCGTATTTCGCGTGCCAGCGTCTCCCTGCGTGATGGTCATCGGACATTTGAGCTAAAGAAACACGCCCCGCCGACCGTTAAACAATAACAATGAAACAAAGCGGAAACATGATGCGAGCACCCTGGTTTTTGCTCCTGCTACTGTGCGGCTGCAGCTCCCTGCCGGAAGATGCTGGACTTGACCCGGCAATCCGCGAGCAGTTTGAAGTTGCCACCCGGACACTGGTTGAAGCACGGGAAGATGTTCCGCAGGAAATCGCTGATCGCCTGCTGCCGCCGGTGGCTGAGGTCCTTGATGCCTTTGATGTATCCAACGAGCGATTTGATGTTGCTGTTCGCGATGCAGAGGCAAGGGAGTTTTTCCTGGCCCTGGTGAAGGACACACCCTATAACCTGGTTGTCCATCCGGACCTGGCCGGAACCATTTCACTGGATCTCAAGAGTGTGACCGTGGACGAGGTGCTGGATGTCGTACGCGAGCTTTACGGTGTTGACTACCGCAGAACCGGTAACTTTATTCGCGTTTTACCCGGTGGTATGCGCACTGAGGTCTATCACCTGAACTACCTGAACCTGCGGCGCAAAGGTGGCTCCGAAATCCAGGTAAGTGCCGGGCAGGTGACCAACGCGGGTCCCAGCGGCCAGGGCACGGGCCAGGTGCGAGGCAACAACAATGGGCCGGGTGCTGGCGCGCAACAGGGCACCAGCGGTCTTGTCGGGACACGCATTACCACAGAGACGGATTCCAACTTCTGGGGGCAGATGGTTGAGACCCTTCGCCTGATTGTTGGGATTGAAGGTGAACGGGCGGTGGTTGCCACACCCGATGCAGGGATGATTGTGGTTCGGGCCATGCCGCAGGAACACCTGGCGGTGCAGGATTACCTGTTGCGAACCGAACTGATCATGCAGCGCCAGGTGATCCTGGAGGCCAAGATTCTGGAAGTAATTCTTGATGAGGGCAATGAGCAGGGTGTTGACTGGGCAGCCATCAGTGAACTGAGCGACCAACTGGCCCCTGGCGGCCTGCCGACAAAATTCCTGAGCGCATCCCAGAAGGGCCAGCGGGTCCAGAATGCAGATATGCAGGGAGTATTTACCACCGCGCTTGAAGCCAATGACTTTCAGCTTTTTATCGAGCTGCTGGAAACCCAGGGAAACGTGCAGGTTCTCTCGAGTCCCCGGATAGCGACAGTGAACAACCAGAAGGCGGTCATCAAGGTCGGTAGTGACGAGTTTTTTGTCACCGAAATCCGTGTTGATCAGTCCAATAACGTCAACAGTGCGGACAGGACCAATACCGATGTTGAGCTAACCCCCTTTTTTTCCGGCATAGCGCTGGATGTGACACCCCAGATATCCGAGAACGGCAGGATCATTCTGCACGTCCATCCGTCGATCAGCGAGGTCGAGGACCAGACCAAAGTTGTCTCGTTGGGTGATCGTGACCTCACCCTGCCGCTGGCGTTCAGCACCATCCGGGAGACGGACAGTATCATCGGGGCCAACATGGGCCAGGTTGTTGTCATTGGCGGACTTATCCGCAACGTTCGCACTCGTGAGACCGCGGGAGTACCTGTGTTGGGCAGGTTGCCGGTGCTGGGCAATGCGTTTCGCCAGTCCAGTGCCCGGGAGACACGCAGTGAACTGGTTATCCTGATCCGGCCCAGCCTTGCGGATGCGGAGGGTACCCAGCGTGAGATCAAGGAAAGCTGGCAACGTTTCGAATCGCTTGGCAACAGCCAGCGGGGCTTCTGATGAGTTCGCTGAGTTCGAGGTTTGATGATTTCTGGACTGAGGTTGACGATTCTCATGATCCGGCTGAAGTCATTGTGCCCTTGCCCGAGATGCCGCAGGTTGGGACTGGGAAGAGGACAAGTTCATCCGGGTCAGTTGCGCCACAGGCCCACCTGCGATGGGTTGTTTTTCCTGCCTGGGGCCTGTTGCTGCTGGTCACGCTGGGCATGGTGACCTGGCATGTGCTCCAGGTGCCTCCGCTTGTGGCCACCCATCATGTGGGCAATCCGGCAACGCCGGTGGCGGCTGAAACACAGCAGCCAGGGTCCATCCCGGCGCCGGCTGATGTTCCAGCGCAGCAGCGTCTGGCAATTCCCAGTTTCTGGTTGCTGGTGGAACCCAGGTTTACCTCGCTGCACACAACGCGACAGCCGTCAGCTGTTCCGGCAGCAATTGCCGCCATGCAACCGGAAGAATCAACGGCGCCACCTGCGGTGCCACCCGAACGGACCGCTCCTCCTGAGGTCGAGCCAGGAGTGAGCCAGGCTTCGTTCGCCCGTATCCCAATCTCCCTGCAGGAGTCCCGGTTGCTTGAACGCGTTCGCGGCCGTCTGTTTGCTGGCGAGAAAGAGAAGGCAATTGGTGAACTGAAACAGTTTGTCAGTGAAAACGGGCCACGTGAGCAGGTTATTCGTGTGCTGGCGGGTCTGCTTGTCCAGTCCGGCCGGTTCCATGAAGCAAACAGGCACCTCGCCACCGTGACGTCCTCCAGCGACCCCGAACTGCGTTTTCTGAAGGCCAGGGTGCTTGTGCACCTGGGAGATAGCGGGGCGGCCCTGGTGCTGCTGCGTGAGCAATTGCCTCCGGTTGAGGCACAGCCGGCATACCACGCCCTGCTGGCGGCCCTGTACCAGCGTGCCGGGCTGCCTTCCGACGCGGTGCTGGCTTACCGGTTGCTGGTGCAATTGTCGCCGGAAAACGCGGACTGGCTGCTGGGGCTTGCTATCAGCCAGGAGCAGTTGGGAAAGGTGGAACCTGCCGCGCATTCCTACCGGCAACTGCTTGCGCTTGGCACCCTGGCGGCTGACGTCAGGCATTTTGCTGAGGCCCGCCTGCGGGTACTGGGTACCAGGTAGTTGACCATGGCAGAACCCAGGCGAAAAGTCCGGCTCGGCGACCTGCTCCTGCAGAAAGGCGTGATCGACGAGATCCAGCTCCAGTCTGCACTTCGCAGCCAGAAGGCATCGGGGCGCAAGCTTGGCCAGACGCTCGTGGACATGGCTCTGATCGAAGAGGATCAGCTCCTGAATATTCTGTCCGAACTGCTGGACATCCCGTTTGTTCGCCTGCGTCAGTACCAGTTTGATCCTGACGCCGTGCGCCTGCTGCCCGAGAACCTGGCGCGCCGTTACCGCGCGGTTGTTCTCTCCAGCAGTACGGAACGCATCCTGGTGGGCATGTCCGATCCGATGGACATCTTCGCCTACGATGAACTGGTGCGCGTACTCAAACAACCGCTTGCACAGGCTGTTGTCAGGGAGTCCGAGTTGCTGGAGGCGCTGGATGTCGTCTACACCCAGAGGAGCAACATCTCCCAGTTTGCCGAACAGCTTGATGACCAGCTGTCAAAAGACACTTTTGATCTTGCGAGCCTGTCCAAGGGTACCAGTGATGACGATGCCCCTGTGGTGCGTCTGCTGCAATCCGTATTCGAGGATGCGATCAGCCTGCGCGCATCTGATATTCATATTGAACCCGATGAGACGGTGTTACGAATCCGGCAGCGAATTGATGGCACATTGCACGAGCAGGTCATCAAGGAAAAGCGGATCTCCGCCGCGCTGGTGCTGAGGCTCAAGTTGATGTGCGGTCTGAACATCTCGGAAAAACGTTTGCCGCAGGATGGCCGCTTCAGCATTCGAGTGAAAGGCAAGTCGGTAGACGTGCGGCTTTCGACCATGCCCGTACAGTTTGGTGAATCGGTTGTGATGCGGTTGCTGATTCAGTCTGAAGGCCTGCTGGACCTATCTGGTACGGGCATGTCAGCGGAGATGCTGGAACACTTCAGGCGGCTGATCAAGCGGCCACACGGGCTAGTGCTCGTGACCGGCCCCACGGGCAGCGGCAAGACGACCACGCTGTATGGCGCGCTGAATGAACTGAATCAGCCAGGCGTCAAGATTATTACTGCCGAGGACCCGGTGGAATACAGGCTGCCCCGGCTGACCCAGGTGCAGGTAAATCCGAAAATCAACCTGGAGTTTGCCACTGTCTTACGAGCCGCTCTGCGACAGGACCCGGATATTGTGCTGATTGGTGAAATGCGTGACCACGAGACCGCCGAAATCGGGTTGCGCGGTGCACTGACCGGGCACCTGGTGTTGTCTACCCTGCATACCAATGATGCCGTTGGCAGCGCAGTCCGGCTTGTTGATATGGGCATTGCGCCTTACCTGGTAGCGAGTGCGCTGGCCGGCATTCTCGCCCAGCGACTGGTGCGACGGGTTTGTCCGCACTGTCAGCAGGACTATGTGCCAACACCCCAGGAACGGATCTGGTTACAGTCGATGGGAGCAGGCCGGACTGATGGCTTGCTGGTCGGCGCAGGATGTTACCAGTGTGCCAACACAGGTTATCGAGGGCGCATGGGTGTCTTTGAGCTACTGGAACTGGACGAAGACATGCTGAACGCGCTTCGTGGCAGTGACTACGCCGGATTGAGCCAGCAGGTGAGGTCAAACAGTCAATTCAGGAGCCTGACCAAAGCGGCGCTCGACCAGGCCTGTGCCGGGCAGACAACGCTGGATGAAGTGTTGCG
This sequence comes from Pseudomonadota bacterium, assembly GCA_047947185.1. GTDB lineage: Bacteria > Pseudomonadota > Gammaproteobacteria > Pseudomonadales > Azotimanducaceae > JANQJA01. Next base: position 842,407 of record CP170502.1, on the reverse strand, counting down.
GATTTCCGCTGATGTTTTGGCAGAGCCCATGGCTGCGTCTCGCTGAGATGGAATACTCCTACCGGGCGCGAGATGCAAGTGGCAACCTGGTGCTGGGGCGGCTGACCGCGGACAGTCGCGAAGCCGCTGCGGCTGAAATCATGGCGGGGGGTGCCCTGCCGGTTCAGTTGACTGAATCGCAGGCCGGCGTTGATGTGGTTGAAGCTATTGCAGACTGGCAACTTCGGCGGGCCAAAGTCAGCCTGGACGAGTTGATTGTGCTGTGTCGACAGATGTATGCCCTGACCCGGGCCGGTATACCTATCATTCGCGCCATACACGGTTTGTCCGAATCAAACGGTTCGAAGAAGCTGCGCATTACGCTCAGGCAAATTGCGGACCAGCTCGAAAGTGGCGTCAACCTGGCGAGCTGCCTGCAGGATCATCGAACTGTTTTCTCTGATCTCTTTATTGCTGTGGTGCACGTGGGGGAGAACACCGGTGGACTTGATCATGCCTTCAGGCAGCTTGCCGAAAATCTCGAGATGGAACGAGCGGCGCGAAGGCGGGTGCAGCAGGCAATTCGTTACCCGATTATGGTGATTGTGGCCCTGGTAGCAGCGCTTTCGATCATCAACATTTTTGTGATACCAGCGTTCTCGAGCGTGTTTGCCCGCCTGGGGTCCGATTTGCCGTTACCAACCCGGGTGCTGGTGGCAACCTCCGGCTTTTTCCTTAATTACTGGTGGCTCCTGCTGCTGGTTGCAGGTGGCGGGGCTGTTGCGTTCCTGAAGTACATCGATACGCCGCAGGGGCGCTTCGACTGGGACCGGTTAAAACTCAGGATTCCGCTGGTTGGACATTTGCTTGAACTGGTAGCGCTCTCGCGTTTTTCGCGCAATTTTGCACTGATGCTGGCGGCAGGCCTGCCGATTACCCAGGCGCTGTCGCTTGTTGCTGCCGCGGTCGGCAACAGCTTTATCGGGCGCGCAGTCGCAGGTATCCGAGCCGACATCGAACGGGGTGAAAGTATGCGAAACGCGGCGGCCTCAGCGGGCATCTTCTCGCCCCTGGTGATGCAGATGCTTGCCGTGGGTGAGGAAACAGGACAGGTAGAGGACCTGTTGGTAGAAGTCGCAGATTTTTATGATCAGGAAGTTGAGTACAGCCTCACGCGACTCTCTGATGCCATAGAACCCATACTGATTTTTATGATGGGTATCCTGGTACTGGTGCTGGCCCTGGGTGTCTTTCTGCCGATCTGGAGCCTGGGTGAGGCGGCCATCCATCGTTAATGGAGCAAGTGAAATGAAAAGAGTCCGGTCATCCGGCTTTACGCTGATTGAACTGGTGGTTGTCATCTCAATCCTCGGCATCCTCGCGATTGTGGTGTTACCACGCCTGGCAGATCTGTCTGATGAAGCGCACCGGTCCTCGGTTGACGGCACCTGGGGAGCCCTTGCCGTTGCCAGCAACCTGGTGCACGCCCAGTGGATCACCCAGGGTAAACCACCGGATGTTGATGACCTGCGTGGCTTCGGCAATGAAGACGTTAACCTCTCGGATGAGGGCTGGGCTGTCGGTACCAGCGGCACGGGAAATTCGAGTTCAATGACAGTTGCTACCTGTATCGAAGTCTGGCGGGCACTTTTGATAGATCAGGCGCCATCTGTTGGTACCTCCCTTGATGTTGATTTTGGCGTGAGCCTGGGTGATGCAGCCACGGACTGCCTTTTTACCTACCAACGTGGTGGTGTGGAAACCCGCACCATCACCTATAGCGCCGCAACGGGTGGCGTTTACCGATTTAACCCCTGAACCGGCTAAAGCCCGGGTGCTACCTGTCGATAACAGCAGTACGGCATCTGGCTGTAGCTTGTTCAACAACCAACCGGTGACTATGAGGCGCCAATTATGATGAGCAAAAACAATATGCAATCGGGTTTTACCCTTATTGAACTGATTATGGTCGTGGTAATCCTCGGCATACTCGCCGCGTTTGCGATTCCGAAATTTGCTGACTTCTCCGGTGATGCAGAAACGGCAACGGCGGAAGGTGTTGCTGCTGCGGTTCGATCGTCAATCGGCATTGTGCACGCGGCTTGCCTCGTTGACAGTGCCTGTTCAGCCACGGGTGCAAGCAGTGTCACGATTGAAGGCAGCACTGTTACTACCCAGGGGGGGTATCCCGCAACCACGTCTGGCGGCATCAACAATGCGGTATCGGTAGACGGTGTCGGGTTTACACCGGGAACGGCCGTTACCAACGTGGCCTCATTCGACCCGGGCGACGGGATCTACATCTGCGTGGAACCGGGCACGCCGCCGACGGTGTCAACGACAACAACTGACGTCAATGAAGCGACTGCCACGGCCTGTCCATAACCGCTGCCTGCATGCCCTGAGTCACGCAGATGAAAAGCAGCACCGGCTTCACCTTAATCGAAATGACCCTGGTCCTTGTGCTGCTTGCCATTCTTGCCGTTGGGGCAAGGGCTTTTTTCGTTTCGGGTGACCGCTTTGCCCAGGTGATTGCGCAGGACCAGTTGATTGCAGGCGCCCAGCTTGCGCAGCAGGCAGCACTGGCCAGGAACGATGGCAATAGTGTTTCGCTGACGGTAACCAGGACGGGGGACAACTTTGTGTTTGCTGTGTCACATGCCAGCGATTCCCGGATTCGGCGCGTGGCAGCGGGGGGTACCACAATCACCTGGAGTGCCACGTCCCTTACCGGCACCTGTGCAGGGGTAACGGGTTCGCTGCCACATTCCCTGGCTTATGATGCCCTGGGTAATACCACCAAAACACGTTTCTGTTTCAATGGAAACGTATCAACGGCTATCTGTGTATCGGGGTTGGGATTCGCTTATGAAGGTGATTGCGAAACCTGACCGGATCGCGGGCGTCACGCTGGTTGAACTGCTGGTCACTATCGTCATCCTGTCCATTATGGTTGCGGCCGTCATTTCCGGTATCGGTATGCTGGTATCCCGCTCGGCAGATCCGCTGGTGACCCAGAAAAGCCTGCTGCTGGCACAGGCTTATGCGGATGAAATCCTGACAAAAAGGTTTGCGGACGCTACACCCCTGGGTGGCGTTCCACCCGTGACCGGCGCCGCCGCCTGTCTGGTCGGGCCGGAAAGCGGTGAAGTCAGGAACGGCTTCGATGATGTTGATGATTATGATGGAGTTGATGACGCGCCGCCTCTGCTGCAGACCGGCGTGAGCTTCACCGGCTACGAGGAATTCCGGGTCACGGTCACAGTTGGCTGCGCGGGTACGGCCCTGGGCCTTGCGGCTGACGGTTATGCCAAGGCGGTGACAATAAATATCTTTGATCCCACCGGACGCTCCCTTACCTTTTTGAGCTATAGGGGCAACTACTGATGGCCCGTGGCTTTACCCTGATTGAACTTGTGATGGTTATCGCGATTACTGGCACGGTAGCGGTGGGGGTCAGCAGTTTTCTTGGCAGCGTTGTCGGTGGGTATGTTGATGCAGCCTCACGTGGACGTATGGCTGGCGTTTTGGTGATTGCGTCGGAGAAAATTTCCCGCGACCTCCGGGGTGCGTTACCTAACAGCATCCGGGTTGGCGGCGCGGGTGGTAACAGCTGTATTGAGTGGCTGCCCATCAGGCGGGGTGGGTATTACCTGTCTGTACCCCTGGCGACAGCAGCGAACAGTTTTGTAGCGGTGTCGCCCGGCAATTCGGTGGCTTTGACGGGCAGGGTTGTTGTGTACCCGGTGGATACAGCTGCCCTGTATTCACTAGGTGATTCAGCACCGGCAGATGTCACTTCTGCAATTGCTACACTGCCTGCGGGCACGGATGAGATTACGGTGACGCTGGGGGCGCCCCACCAGTTTCGCCTTGATTCACCCGGTAAACGTTTTTTCCTGATTGGCGAACCCGTTGCCTACTGTTTCGACAGCGGTGCCAACAGGATCTATCGTCACACAGACTATGGCTTCAACCCGGTTCCGATGTTGCCGCCGGCGGGGGGGCGCCGGGACCTGCTGGTGACAGAGGTGGCCAGCCTGGCTTTTGAGTTTGCGGACTCAAGCCGTTGGCGCAATGCAGTGGTACGTATTTCCCTGGCTGCGGCTGTGGGTGATGAATCGATCACGCTGGACCAGGAAGCCCAGGTGCGAAATGTCCCCTGAGCCCGCCAGAAGCCGGCTGGCAAAGGCAGGGCGCAGCCGTGGATTTGGATTGCCTTTCGCAATTTTTATCCTGGTTGTGCTCTCCATGGTGGGGCTTGGGCTTGCGGCGCTGAGCGATTCATCCAATGAGGCCGTGGTGTTTGAGATCCAGTCCCTGCGTGCATTCCACGCGGCACAGAGTGGTCTTGAGCTCGGCTTGAACAGGCTGTTGCCCGCCGGGGCAGCGGAAAGGGACTGCAGTGAGGGCTTCTTCAGCACGTTACCCTCGGTCAGCTTCAGTGTGGGTGGACTCGCGCAGTGTCAGGCGACAGTGACCTGTCGTGTTGATATCTCGGGTAGTGATCGCCACTTTGTGCTCACCAGCCGGGGTCGATGCGGTGCGGGCCCTGATCTGGCCGAGCGCGTGGTTGAAGCAGGCATTCACTGATGTTGCGCGTTGGGTGCCTCCTGATCCTGCTTGGTTTCGCACCCGCAGTTCTTGCTGCCTGGTGGAATCCGGCTTTTGAGTACCGGCTGGCGTTTGATGTGACCAATAACACTGCCGCGCCCCTGACCGGCCAGCAGTTCCTTCTGGAACTCACCGGCGCTGATGCACATTCTGACTATGTGTTCAGCGCTGCGGGTCACGATATCCGGTTTGTTGACGCCACCAGTGGCCAGGTGCTTTCCCACTATACCCAGTCCTGGGCGGCCGGCAGCCAGGACGGCAGGTTTCTGGTGCTGGTGCCATCACTCGCCGTTGGCGAAAGCCGCCGCATCCATCTCTACTATGGTAATCCGGTAGCACCTGACGCCAGTGATCCCCTTGCCGTGCTGACTGAAGTTGGGCTGCGTTATCACACCCGCCGTTCGTTTCTTGACCCGTCCTCGCTGGCCGAGGCCAGGGAAGAATTTTATGCGCAGGATGACACTGTTGCCGGTTATGGGTGCACTACGCTGACAAACTTCAGCGCCATTGAGAATACCAACCAGTTCTCTCCCCCCAGCGTTGATCTGGATATTGCCTTCCTTTCCAACCACCATTTTGAGGTGCCTGCTTCGGAAGCAGGCACCTGGGATTTCCGGTTCGGGGGTGATTACGGGCGCGGCGGCGGCATGTACCTGGATGGGCTGGTGCTTGAAGAAGACTGGAATGACGATCGCTGGTGGAACTACAACTGGAGCAACACCGGTGAGACGTTTGACGGCAGCATCAGCCTGCCGGCAGGCTGGCATACGCTGAACCTCATGGGGTTTGAGGGGTGTTGTGATGGTGGTACCAGCGTCCAGTATCGCAGTCCGGCGGCCCCAGGCGTCTGGCGCAACTGGAGTACAGCCAACGTCAACATCCGGAGTGAAAAATGCCTGCCCAATTCAGGGCCGGCAGAACTCCTGCCTGCCCTGCTGGATGCGTCCAGCCTGTCAGGTGTGGACGTCAACGGTGGTGCCCTCATGCCGGGGGATGTGATTCGCTATACGCTCACCATCAGCGAGTCGGCGGGTGTGCAGGCAGACCTGCTGGCAGCCCGGCTGGACATTCCTGCCGGTGTCACCAGCCTGGTTGTGGTAAGCCTGCCGGCAGGTACGGTGGACGGTTCGACGACCTCGGGCGGTGCATTTGGCAATGGTGTGCTGGACCTTGGCAACATCAGCGTGGCGCCATCCGGCCTCGTCACCCTGGTCTTTGAGGTGACAGTCGCCGGCGTGCCGGCCGGGACATTAATTGATGCCCAGGTGGAAGTTTCGAACCCATCGGGCACAGGACCTGTGTCGGTTGTGGCAAACCAGTTGGTGGTCGGGTTTATGGCACCGCCACTCAACAATGTCATCAAGCATCTCTACCTGCACGAGAACGGGGAGCTATCGAGGCTGGTGCCGAATGGCAACCAGGCCAATGTGCGGCTGGACGAAAACGAAACCGAATCCTGGACGCTGGTGCCGTCGTTGCAGTTGCCGTTGACACTTGATACTGATGCCAGTGAGATTCGCGTATCGCTGTTGCTGCGCCGGCGCAATGCCAACAGCGATCGGGACCTGACCTTCACCATTGCGGGCTCTGTATCCGGCACCATTGCAACCGAGTATTTCCCGAACCTGTCGCTGTCGGGCAATTGGACCCTGGTTTCGTTTGACGTGGATATACTGGCGTCAGCACCGGTTCAGCTGGTGGCCGGTGAGGCCATTGTCCTGTCGGTTTTCCAGCATTCCGGGAATGGAAACCGTCGAATTGATATAGACCCATCCAACGGCAGTGATCATTCCCTCGTGGCTTTCCCGACCGATACGGCGATCCACCTTGAGTCCATCAGTTTTTTTGATGCCGCGTTTCCTGCTGGCAATTCGCTGACCGTCGCCATGCCCGGTGACACGGTTTATGTTCGGGCGGAAGTCAGCGACCCTTTTGGCGCTTTCGATATTACGGGCGCTGACCTCGAGGTGGATGATGCGCTGGGTGCCAATATGGCGATGGGGCTGGGCATGAATGACATTGTCGCCGGTGGATGGCCTACAGGTGCAGGCAAGCTCTATGAGCGAAGCTACACCCTGCCACTGGCTGCCTCGTCAGGTGCCTGGCACTTTGGCGTATTGGCGAGGGAAGGTACGGAGGGCACAGTCGCGCACAGTGCCAGCAATACGCTCATGGTGGGTCCGGATCTCAACCTTGAGCTTACCCATGGTGCCGGTGCCGCGAGCACCTGTTTTCCCTATGCGTTCAACCTGCGCATTGTTGATGCCGGTGGCACCACTGTCACTGGTTACACGGGCACAGTCAGCCTCTCGACGTCGAGCAGTCAGGGTGGCTGGCAATCCGGCGGGGCAGGTACGCTGCTAGAGGCAGACAGTGATGATGGCGCCGCAACCTACACCTTTGCCGCGGCGGATATGGGCGAAGTCACATTGCTGCTTGGCAACGTCCATGCGGACAACCTGCAGGTGACGGTTACAGACGGGCCTAATGGCCTTGTGGCCAGCAGCAGCACAATCCTGTTCCGTGATAATCGATTGCTGATCACTCCAGCTGATACGCTTGCCCTTGATGTGATTGCCGGGCGTGATCATCAGTTTGATGTAGCGCTCTGGCAACGGGACAGCGGTTCGGGTGATTGTCGTATTGCCACTGAATATGCAGGCAACACCGCCGTCAAGGCCTGGCTGACGCGGGACGCAATGGACCCGGGTGGTGTGCCGCCCGGGCTGACAGGGACCTCAGATCTGGCGGTGGTGCCCAACCTTGTGCCGGCAACCAACAACCTGGACCTGCTGTTTAACGCGGGTGTGGCCAGGCTGGTCCTCCGAACGGGTGATGTGGGCAAATACACCATCAATCTTCGGGATGATACCAGTGGATTTGCTGTCGACCAGGCGGGAAACCCGCGGGCGCTTGACAGTTACGCGAGTTCAGCCCCATACGTGGTCAGGCCTTTTGCACTTCGAACCACGGCACTGGGCAATCCGGGCGCGACCGGACCCGGCGGGGCAGGGTATGTGAGTGCAGGCAGCAACTTTACCGTGACGGTTGCAGGGGTTGCATATGACGCGGCGGATGACAGCGGCATACCGCTTGGCCTCGCGGGCGACGGCGTCGTTGATGACATTGCCGGGCTTGGTGACAACCCGGTGTTGCCTTCTTTTGGCAACGAGAGTGAGACAGTTTCACTGGGCAGTATCCTGATGGCACCCTCGGGAGGCAATGATCCGGGTCTGGCAGGTGCCTTGCCATTGTTCAGCGGTTTCACCAACGGGCAGGCAAGCCGGGTGTTTCGCTTTGACGAAGTTGGCATCATCCTGCTGACCAGCACAATCTCGGATGGCAACTATTTGGGGGCAGGCGGGGTTGTCACCGCAAGAACGCAAACCAGCAGCCTGCCCGTGGGCCGGTTCTATCCCGATCATTTCCTGGTGTCTCCGGGAAGTGTTGGCAGCATGGCGGCTGCCTGCACAAGCGGTACAACACCGTTTGTCTATTCAGGCCAGGCATTTGGCTGGCTGACCACACCCTCGTTTCGCATTTCTCCCCGGGATGCCAGTGGCCTTGTCCTCCTGAACAACTACCAGGGTGCGTTTGTTTACCTGGAAGCGGGGGAGGTGGCTGTCAACTATCCGACGGCGGATACGGGTAACGGACTGCCGGTAGTCGCCACGCCGGATACCGGGGTGCTGAGTGAAAATGGTGACGGCAGCCTGACCTATACCCTGGGTTTGCTTGATGCGCTGCGCTACAGCCGTACGCCGGCAGCGATGCGCGCACCTTTTGTTGCCCAGCTTGAAGTTGAGCTGGCCTCAATCAGCGAAACCACAGACAGCATTGTCGCGACGGGTGTGCCTTTGGCCCTGGCGCCTGCGGGCCAGGAGATTCGCTACGGCCGGTTGCGGCTCGACAATGCTTTTGGTCCGGAGACGGAGGATTTGCGCGTGACAGCGCGCGCGGAGTACCTGTCGGCGACAGGCTGGGCAACCAATACCATGGATGGTTGTAGCCTGCCGTTTGCAGGACTCGGCACGACGCCCGACTCAGCACCCCCGGGCAGCCATACCGGTATCCCCGTCAGGGGCGGCACCACGGATCTGGTGTTTGCCTCACCACTTGTGGCCGGTGACGCGGCCATGACCTTCAGTGCGCCTGGTATTGGCAATACGGGTCAAGTGGGCATCAGCCTTGATCTGTCCAGCCTGCCTTTCCTGCAGTTTGACTGGGACGGTAACGGGTTGCCTGATACGGTGTTGGAACGGGAAGCGGCTTTTGGTCACTACCGCGGGCACGATCGCGTCATCTACTGGCGGGAGGTGCTGGATTGAGGCTAGCCAGACCGGACACAGGTACCGGCCAGCTTCGTGGCCTGACCAACCGCTATGTTCGCTTTTGTCGATATTCTTTACACCAGCCTCTGGGTCGTGATTCACAGTTGTTAGCAACCATCTGTTTTCAAACAGGTTTGTTGGCATGGCATGTTACTTGCTTGGAGACGGGAAATAGCCCGGAAGTCCATCGAATGAAGCATACGAACGGCATTCTGCTTGGTTGCCTGTTACTGATCAGCGGGAACGCTGTTGCCACGCCAATCACCGAGCCCGAGCAGCTGACGGGGCCGCTGACAACCATCGATTTCAATTCGCTTGCCGCTTCCGGCTACTCACCGACAACCTATAGCCTGACATTCCCCGGGGTCACCCTGTCCAACGTCAATCATATTCTTGACGTCGATGGCTTCGGCGCAGCGACCACCTACCCGAATTATGTCTCGGACAAAGCCGTGGGCCTGCCCGACCTGCTGACCAGCCCGCCCAATTTCACGATCACTTTTGATCAGGCCGTGTCCGCGGTAGGTTTTGGCATCTTTGATCCCAACTTCGCGGGTAATATCATTCGCGCACTGGATGAAGACGGGAACGTTATTGAAACCACCAGCCCGGACTTTCTCGGACCAACTGGCGGAAGCGCAGCAGACTACGTGGGTTTTGTGACAGCTACACCCCTGATCAAGTCAATTGAAATCAACGCTGGCATCAGTGGATCCACCGTCGATGCACTCTGGATCGACAACCTGTCGTTTACCGCTGTTCCCTCACCGCCGGCCCTGTTGCTGTTCATTGTTGGCCTCCTGATGTTTTCACCACAACCTGGTAACCGGCGCCGGTGAACCGTTGACCAACGTCGTTAACAACGACATACCCTGATTGTCAGGTGATACGGACGGCCGCAATGTCCAGCCGGTGCCCGGTATGTTGCGAGCGCTGAATTGTCTACAATCTGGCTCTCACAGTCATCGATCGGGGCACAAGTTGCACGCAATACGCGGTTTTCTGTTCGGCCTTGTGCTCCTGTCCCACTGCGCGCTTGCCGACAGGCCGGTTCTGCTTACGCCAACGTTTTTTACCAGCAACTCCGGTGTACCCATGACAGAAGCTGGCACGGACTATGGCTTTGGTCCCCCGGTCGCGGATGACCTGCTGGGAGCGGATCCAGCGCAACATCAGCCCGGTATGCTGGACCGCTATTTCATGTCTGTGTTCGGACCGCGTTATAAATTTGTTGCTAACAGCAATATCCAGTACTTCGATTTTCACCAGGGCACAGATATCACACCGGATGTGAGCTTTGGCGGGGTCGACTACAGTGAATTGCTACCCCCGCCGATCATCAGCATGTGTGAAGGCAGCGTGTTCAGCGTCCAGGATGGACCTGACCATGAGTTGGACCAGACTGAAACGGGCAGGTCCGTGGAGATAAGGTGTAACCAGCAGTTTGCGCAAGTGGAATGGGGAAACGTCTATATTGCCTACCGGCACCTGTCGGCACTGGCAGACAATATCACAGCAGGTATGCCTGTGGTTGTTGGACAACCCATTGGTACCATGGGGGACAGCGGCCGAACAGAGAACGTCCACCTGCACCTGAGTGTCCTGCGGCGCAGCCCGGTTGCCGAAAACGTTCATCCCATGCGTATCTTTGACAGGACAGGGTATCCGCACCTGTTGACGCCGTTGACCAATGCTGAGGTCTGGCAACTTGAGTCTGATGAGACCAGCGTTCTGTTCAGAATTGCTGTGCCCCACAACATGGCGAATATCAAGCGAATATCACTTCAATCGGCCGATTTAAGTGATGAGCGCTACTATGATTTTGAAGCAGTCAGTGAGACTGCAGGCCTGGAGCGGGACCAGAACAACTTTGTTGAAGGCATCGAGGTATTCGCCTATCCCTTCAATCGCGGGTTGTTTGCCTACCAGCGCTTTATCGCGGAACGCAACAACATGCCATCAGCCTATCCGGCAAACAACGCCGGTTCCCCAACTGACTACTACCCGATGCTGAATGCGGGGCTTCTGCAAACGCCGGCTTATGTTGTTGATATCCGATTTGGCAATTTGCCACCTGATGTCGATCTGTCGACATTCAGGTTGCAGGTCACCGATGTTTTTGGTTACGGCTTTCGAGTGCACCCGCGATTAGCCGGCGCGGGTGAACGCGATATAGGCATCAGTTTCTCACCCATTGCTGACGATGCCGATGACGGTGAGGAACTGCCCAGCGGGACGGTCACACTGACGGACGGGGACCTGGAACTGGCGGTAGCGGCAGGTGAACACCGGGTAGGGCTCAAGTTCCGGGGGGTTGACCTGCCTGCTGACCAGACGGTTGTCCGGTCGTTTGTCCAGTTTCGCGCTGATGAACTTGCCAGTGACCAGACATCAATTGATGTCCGGGTTGACCCTATCGGGGCAGATTTGTCGCCTACCATCGGTGACCTTTCATCAAGGCAAGTTTCTGTCTATGGTCAGACCTGGTCGCCGCCGGCCTGGACGGTACTGGAAAATGTTGGTGACGCAGAGCGTTCCGCAGATTTGAGTGCCATGCTGAATACAACGCTGGCGACGGGCGACATTACCGATCTTCTGCTGCTGATTCAGGGGACGGGTAACCGTGTTGCGGATTCTCGCCGGGCCGCGAGCCATGCCGCGCCCTATTTCTATGCTGAGTTCATGCCCGATGGCGTGGCCAACAGGGTGCCAGAGGTCTCACTTGAGTTGCCCGCAGAGGTGCAGGTCTGGCGTGAAGGGGAAAGCTACCAGGTGCCTGTCTCGGTAGTCGATGACGATGTCACAGAAAAGCAGCTCCGGGTGAATGGCGAACTGCAGGCCGGGCTCTCGTTTGTGGCAGCATCACCGGGTGACTACCAGGTCAGGGTGCGCGTGACGGACACGCAAGGTGCCTTTGTCGAGGCCAGCGGGGTCTATCGGCTGGACCGTGACAGTGACGGCGACAGTTTGCCGGATAGTTTCGAGACAGCTCACAATCTTGATCCCAACAATGCAGGAGACGCGCTCGCCGACGCTGATGGCGATGGCCTCAGCAATGCGCAGGAATACCTTCAAGGTACAGATCCCTGGGTGCCGGATTCAGCACCATCCAACGCGCGCCTGCGGAACCTGGCAAGTCGAAGTTTTGTTGGCACAGGTGACAATGTACTGATTGGTGGGCTTGTGATCGCCGGCAATGCCCCCAAGGCCATTGTGATCCGGGCGCGAGGGCCCGCGCTTTCCGATGCGGGTGTGAGCGGTACGCTCGAGGATCCCCGGTTAACCCTGTTCTCCGGTAGCAGCGTCATTGACGAGAATGACAACTGGGCATCTCACCCGGGTGTGCAACTGATCCCCGAAGACCTTAAACCTTTCTCCTATCCGAGCGAATCGGTTATTGCGCGCACACTCGAGCCGGGCGCTTATACGGCCATTGTTTCCGGTGTGGATAACTCAACAGGCATTGGTCTGGTTGAAGTATTCGAGATTGATGATACTGGTGCAACGCGGCTCGGTAACATTGCCGCGCGCGCTGACATAGGCACGGGTGACAATGTCCTGATAGGGGGGCTGGTAATCACCGGCAGCCTGGCCAAAAGGGTGGTGATTCGCGCGAGGGGGCCAAGCCTGGAACGACAGGGTGTCCCCGATGTCCTGGCCGATCCGCGACTGACGGTTTTTGCCGGGGCCAGTGTGATCGCCGCCAATGACAACTGGCAGGTTGATGAGAGCGCCGGCCTGATCCCACTGGATCTGCAGCCGGCTGAACCCCAGGAGGCCGCGTTGTACCTGGAACTCCTGCCCGGTGCCTACACGGCGATCGTGGATGGTGCAGACGGGTCAACCGGCGTGGGAATCATTGAGGTGTTTGAAGTGGGCGTGCCATGAAGCCCGCTACCTGCCCACCACCTCAGGGACGATAGGTAAACGCGCTGGGCCCGGTCTGCAGGGCCCGGTAAGCGAGGTTTGCCCAACGACACAGGTTCAGGCGCGTATCCCGTGGATCAATGATTTCCTCAATCTCAAAATATTCTGCTGACCGGAAGGGTGACCTGACCCGGTTCAGGCGCTGTTTGATTTCTGCCAGGTGCGCATCGTAGTCAGCGGCCTCTGCCAGATCTGCCTTGTAGGCAACTTCAATACCACCCTCAATCGGCAGGGAGCCCCAGTCACCGGACGGCCACGCAAAGCGGAAGTGATGACTGCCCGGTTTGGTGTTGGCCGCGCCGGCGACACCAAATGCCTTGCGCACCACCACGCTGCAGAAAGGTACGGTGGACTGTCCCAGGGCGGCCAGTGCGCTTGAGCCAACCCGAATGGTAGCGGCCTCCTCGGATTCCTTGCCGATCAGGAAACCCGGACAGTCAACCAGGTGAACCAGCGGCAGATGGAAAGTTGAGGCCAGGTCACAGTGGCGAATCAGTTTCCGACAGGCGTCAGCGGTCCAGGCACCGCCGTACACCATGGGATCTTCAGCAAAGATGGCAACCGGAATACCGTCCAGGCGTGCCAGCCCTGTAATAATGGATTTGCCCCAGCGGCGGCCAATTTCAAAAAAGGAGCCGTGATCAACAACGGCCTCGATGACCGGCCGCATCTTATAGGTTTTTCTTGGTTCCCGGGGTACAACTGTCGCCAGTTTTTCCTCGCGCCGGCCCACCGGGTCATCGGTGGGTGTTCGGGTGGGCAGTTCATCAACATTGACGGGCAGGTAAGACAGGAAACGTTTTGCCATGTCGAAGGCGATTTCTTCGGACTCTGCCTCGTCGTCGATGGCACCATTGCGGGTGTGAATCTTGCTGGCGCCCAATTCTTCCTTGGAAACCTCGCCAAGACTGGCCCAGTCCACCAGCGCAGGACCGGCGATCATCATCTGTGCGGTATCACGGACGATGACCGAGTAGTGCGAAGTTGCGACCCGGGCCGCACCAATTCCGGCGACAGAACCAAGCGCCAGGGAGACGGACGGCGCAATACCCAGGTGCCCGACAATGGTCTCCCAGCCGGCAACCCGGGGAATGTAGGTTCGACCGGCCATCTCGATGGTCTTGACCGATCCACCACCCCCCATACCGTCAACGAGTCGAATGTGTGGCAGGCGCAATTCGTGGGCCAGGCCCTCCGCCTGCATGCGTTTGCCGGCAATGGAAGCATCAGCTGAGCCACCCCTGACAGTAAAGTCGTCACCGGACACGATCACGGGTTTGCCGTCGATCTCTGCTGTACCAAAGACAAAGTTGGAGGGCATGAAACGTTTGAGCTCACCGTCCTCGGCGTATTCAGCGACACCCGCCAGCTTGCCAATTTCGTGAAAGCTGCCGGGGTCAATAATCCGGCTGATCCGTTCGCGGATGGTCAGTTTGCCGAACTCATGCTGACGCGCAACCTTGTCCGGCCCGCCCATCTGCTCGGCCAGGTGGCCCCGATGGGCCAGTTCCTCAATCTCTTTTTCCCAGCTCATGGAATCACTCCCTCTTGTGTCACGTGGCTGCCATTCAAACGCAGCAACCATGCGGCAATTCTCCGATCAATTCAACCGGCGAATGGTGGCAGACCTAACCCATGGTGAGCAGGCGGGCAAGCATTGCAGCGGCAAGGTAGCCCATGGAGCAGGCAACCAGCAAAATGAGGAGCAGGTGGATCATGGCAAGCGATAACAAGTGGAGTGGTGGCTTGCAGGCCTATGCCCAATTTCTGCTGATGGGAATAGCAGTACAACCAGGCTCGCGGCGCCGGGCCTGATTCCTCAGGACCTGGCCAACAGGGCGGCAGCCGTCAGCGGGCCGTGTTGCATGAACTCGTGGATGGCGTGACTGACACCCTCGGGTTCATGGATGGCCACGTCATGACCGGCGCGGCTGAAGACATGCAGGCTTGCGTTCGGCATTGCCATGTAGTCGTTCAGATTAGCGGTCAGCAAACCATCCACGGCACCGGCCAGCATCAGGGTGGGCACGGTCATTGACGGTAGCTGGTCGGTGACATCCAGGGCCGCCATGGTTTCTGCGCCCCCTACCACGTGGCCCTCTGACACCCGCATCAGGTGATGAACGCGCCGCTCAAACCAGTCGTCAGTCTGGACATCAGGGCGAAAGCGCGTGGCGACCATGGGTTTAAGGAAATGGTCTCTGTCACCGCGGCGACGGGCCTCCATGTTCGCCTCGATCATCTCGCGGTTTGGCCCGCCGGTACCGCCACTGGGTATGGGAGCCATGAGGATAAGCCTGTTGAGTCGGTGTGGATACTTAAGGCCGAGCACATAACCTATGCCGCCACCCATGCTGTGCCCGGCAAAAGTCAGTTTCTCTATACCCAGGTGATCCATGAGGCCAATCACATCTTTTGCATACTGTTCGAGCGAGTAGCCATCCAGCGTGTCCTCGCTGTCACCGGCACCACGGCATTCCATCAGGATAATCTGGTAATGCGCCTGCAGGCGTGTTGCCACGGGCATCCAGTTATCGCGTGATGCCGTGTAGCCATGGTGCAGCAGTAGCGGTTCACCTTCACCCATGACCTCATACCAGAGTCGGGCGTTATTGATGGTGGCAACAGGCATGGTCGTTTCTCCGTTCCAGTCCTTATGATCAGTCGAGGTGCTCGGTGAACTGGTAGGCCAGGGACTTGCGTCTGACAAGGTCCTGTAGCAGTGCCAGTACCAGCGCATTGCCAAGCTCGACGGTGGTATGGTGCTGGTCGAGCTGGTCGCGAATTTCAGCCCCCGCATCATGGGCGACGAACTGGGGGCGATGTACGGGCTGATCACCCATAAACAGGCTGTTCCTGATGTCATAGAGAGCAGCAAAGCAGTCGGCGGCTTCCGGAATCTTGCCCAGTATCAGTTGGGCGCGGTTACGCGCAATCAGGTGTGAATGCACGTGCCGGCAGTCGAGCAGCACTTCCAGTTGGAACACCAGCATCAGGACGGTCCGCGCACTGAATTCATTGCGCTGTTCGGCAATCTTCAGCAGGCTGAACAGAACCTTGTTGATGCCCCTGATGGCGGTATCGGTGTGGGCAGATCCCGTCTCCGCCAGCCAATTCCAGACGGCGGGGAAAGACACGCGGTTCAGCGCCGGCCAGGTGTTTGCCCGTGCCGCCTGCAGGGTCCCGGTCATTACCCGGGAATCGAATCTCTGCGCCTCGTAACGATGGGCGCCTGGCCCTTCAAAACGTACATCCAGCAACTGGATGGCACCGGGCAGGGTGATGTTGGTCGCCAGCACCAGTTGCTGCAGGAACAGGGCAGCAACCTCATGGCTCTCTGATTCGGACAGTTTGCTGCGGTTGCCGATCTGCAAGGTTAACCTTGCCCCGCGCTCAATGCCGGCATCCTGCACCCAGGCGGCATGACAGTTGTTGAAGCTGCCATGTGTGCGTACCGCGTTATTGAGCAGCCGGATGACTGCCGAACAATCCAGGGACATCTGGTAGTTCCTGGGCTTTCGGCTTGCACCGGCCTGCAGACTAACCTCGCGCCCGTCAAAAAAACGGCCGAGGCGGCGCCAGAGTGCAACAATTCGCTTGCTGTCGTCGGTGCCTCCGTGCGGTAAAGCGTTGCCAATATGCAGTACAACTGATGAGTGCGCTGGCATGTCGAGATCTTCTCCTGTGTGTCGCTGAATCGCGAGTTTCCCCTGGTAAATCTTTCCGAAACACCCGCTACGAAATGCGCTCGACCGGCCGCGGGTGTGCCGATACCCTGGCTGTGAGCTGGTCCCATTCTAGCAGACGCTCCTTGGCACCCTTGTGTTGCAGCACCGACTCGGCGTTCGTCATTGCAATGTCCAGTGCCTCGACGGTGGCCAGACCCCTGATTTTACAGGCCGTAAAGGTGGCGGCAAAAGCGTCGCCGGCACCCGTCGTTTCCAGGATTTTGAGGTCAGGGGTGGGTCTGGCGGTCAGCACTGCCTCGCCATCAAACACCCAGGCGCCTGCGGCCCCGTCGGTAACAATGGTGGTCTGGCCGGGTACCTGTGACAACTGGCGCGTCAGCTTCGCAACATCGGAATGCTGGTGATAGTCGAGGCCAAGCAGTTTGCAGGCTTCCTCCCGATTCATGACCAGGATGCTGACGCGGTCAATCAGCGGCTTCAGCTTCTCGTAACCCATTTCAGCCTGGTAGCTGCTGGGATTGAAGGCCACCTTGAAACTGCCCTGCGTGATGTAGTCCACGAGCGTGGTAAAGCTCCGGTTGATCATGCTGGACAGGTACACCCAGCCGGTCTCAAATTCCGGAATATCCTCTGGCAGGAGTTCATCGTTGGCGCCCTTGTAGGCAAGAATGGTCCGGTCATCACCGATACTGTTCAGGACAAATGAGATCCCGCTTTTGCCTGCCTGGGCACCCAGGAACTCGATATTTTCCGCTGCAAGGCTGGCGAGGATAAAGTCAGCCGGGGGATCCATGCCCAATTTGCCGAGATAGGCTGTCCGGAGCCCAAGCCGGGTAAATGCCGTGGCAGTATTGGTGCCGCCACCGCCCGTGGTCATGTTCAGTTCCTTGATCAGGATTTTGCTGCCGAGCGGGAAGGCCAGCAAGGATTCATGGCTGGTCCGCGTGTCAATCTGGATCAGTTCTGAATCCGTGTCTGCAAAATAGTCGATCGTCGCACTGCCAATAGCAACAACATCAAAAGCCATGCGGTGCTCACACCAGAAAATGTCCTCGCGATTCAATCATGAATTGCCGCTGGAGTAAAAACGCCAGCCAGTGTCGAACCGGGCTTCCTGTTCGCACCCTCCGGAAATTGAGTCTGGCCCGACAGGTGGTTTATGCTTCCTCCCTGGCAAGATAAAGGGGGTTGCTATGGCGGTACCAGTTGAGTTCACCAGGGAACACGTTGAAGCGAATTCTCCACCCGGGGAACAGCTGTACTCGGCATTTCTGAAAAGTGGCGAACCCTGGAAATCCCTGTTCAGGAGTAATCCCTGGCTGGTACCGCCGGATACCCGGACGCCGCTTGAGTGGGGCACAGGACGTTACTGGGACACCACGGTCGCGAGGAAACACCCCTACTGGCACGACAAGGGGTTGCCTGTTGCCACCAGGGACATTCATCAGCTCAGGCATGACCTGCGCGAGTGGGGATTCTGCCTGATCAAGGAAGGCCTGTCGGATGCCCAGTGCCAGGCGTTCCGGGAAAGACTCTGGGCCCAGGCTGAAGCGGAACGCGAGGCCGGATTGCAGATGCCGACACCCTCGGGTCAGTACATCAACAGCCTCGTCAACAAGGGTGAGATATTTGCACGCTGTATTGAACAGCACCCCGATGCGGTCCAGGCCGGACCCGTTATTGAACAACTTATGGACGAGACCCTGGGCAGCGGCTGGATTTGCCACAGTTTCCTCTCCAATGGATCTGATCCGGGTGGTTATCCCCAGGGGCTGCACATGGACCAGGGGCCATTGTTGCCCTTCCAGACGGCCGAGGCACCAGCCCTGGTGAATACCATGTTTATCCCCCAGGATGTGAATGAAGAAAATGGTGGTACGCTGGTCATTCCCGGGTCACACAGGATCATGGCAGCAGCGGGCAGTGGTGGTGAAATTGGCGAACTGCCACCTACCATCAATCTTGAGGCCAGGGCAGGTACCATTATGGTATTTGATGGTCGGCTGCTGCATGGCACAGGTGCCAACCGTACCAACCGGCAGCGTTTTGTCGCAACCATGAGCAACATCAAATCCTGGATGCGCCAGCAGGAAAACTGGGTCCTCACTGTCTCGCCTGACGTACTTGCGACTGCCAGTCCGAAGTTGCTGCATCGCATGGGATTTCAGGCGTTGACCTATGGGGGTACGGTAGAAGGTTTCGGGTTGGGTGCCTCGGGCAGAATTGGAGATCCCCGGGGATGCCTGAAACAGATCCGCCAGGCCTATGACCAGGGTGAATACCTGCGCGTGGGTGAACTTAATCCCGGCGAGCCTGAGGTATTGCTTGACCGGCCATATACGATCAGGAAAGTTAATGCATCGCTGCGGCAGGCAACTGATTCCCAACAACAAGGATAAATGAATGATACAGAGTGCTCCCGATTTCTGGCCCCCGGCACCGGACCTGAGACGCGCAGAAATCAGCTTTGATTTCCGTGACAACCATTACCTGGGATACCTGGTGGCACCGCCAGCGGCGGTGGGCCCAAGGCCGCTTGTGATGGTGGTGCACAACTACCAGGGCCTCAAGTCTTTTGACGTGCACGTTGCGGAATACCTGGCCCGGGTGGGTTATGTTGGCCTGGCCATTGACATGTACGGCAATACGGTGCCACCGGACGAACGGGAGTTTCCGACTGACCCCGCGCGGATTGCCGGGTTCCAGAAGAAGTGTTTTGAGGGCATGGTTTCCGTTGATCATGACCACGAGTTCTTTCGCGCCCTGCTGAAGCAATGGCTTGACCAGGGCTATGCGCACGAGACGGTCGACGCGACATTTCCAGCGGGTGTCATCGGCTACTGTTTCGGTGGCATGGCTGTCATCGAGTGTGTACGCGGTGGGCTCAACGTGGGCGGCGTGGTGTCATTCCACGGCCTGCTGCAAACCGGGGAAGATCCCAATCCTGCCGCAGCGGGCTCAGCCAGGCCGCCGCTCAAGACCTGCGAGAACAACTACAATACCAATGCCGTGATCCTGATCGAAAATGGTGCCAATGACCAACTGGTGCCGGATGAAAGCAAACAGCGCTTTTTTGCCGAGATGGACGCTGCAGGGGTTGACTGGGTGTTCCACCATCATGCCAACACGCCGCATGGTTTTGCACTGGCCACCCGTATTGGTCCACCCGGGCGACTCTACGAACCGGCAGATCGCCGCTCGACCATGAGCATGCTCGACCTGTTCCGGGAGATTTTCCCGGGTGTCCCGCAGAACCCGGTATCACCCAATGCCGCCGGGACCCGGATCCCTTTCTAGTGGCTGACTGACAAATTTGACAAACACGCACTCACTCAATGACATAAGGAATTACCATGGTTGAAACCAAACTGTTTGATCTGACTGGCAAGGTTGCACTTCTAACCGGAGCCTCCAAGGGTATGGGTAAAGAAATGGCGATTGGCCTGGCCCGGCACGGCGCGAAGGTTGTGATTTCCTCCCGCAAGCTGGATCAGTGCCAGGCTGTTGCTGATGAAATTAACGCTGAATGTGGTGAGGGCAGGGCATATGCCATTGCCTGCAACATCGGTTACAAGGATCAGTTGCAGGCGCTGGTTGACAAGACCCATGAGGTTGTTGGCCCCATCGATATCCTGGTGGCCAACGCGGGCGTGAACCCGTTTTATGGTCCCATGTCAGAGATTCCCGACGAGGCGTTTGACAAGATCATGAATTCTAATGTGAAGTCCAACCACTGGCTGTGCCAGATGGTTGCGCCGGACATGATTGCCAGAGGCTCCGGCTCAATCATGATTACCTCCAGCACGGGCGCTTTTGGCGGCTCTGAAACCCTCGGCACCTACAGCATCTCCAAACTGGCAGATATTGCCCTGGTGCGAAACCTGGCGCTGGAACTGGGGCCAAAAGGTGTGCGGGTTAACGCCATTTGCCCGGGACTGATCAAGACAGACTTCGCCAGGGCGCTCTGGGAAAACCCTGACGCGGTGAAGCGTGTGAATGAACAGACACCGCTTCGCCGGCTGGGAGAAGCGGAAGACTTCCAGGGGATTGCGGTGTACCTTGCCTCGGACGCCAGTTCCTACATGACCGGTCAGGCACTGACGGTCTGTGGCGGCACTCATATGTGGCGCTGATTACCCCGTAGGTTATCGCCAGTATAACCTGGTCAGCTACAATGGCACCTTCAATCGCAGCTGAAGGTGCCATATATGGCAAGTACCCTGATTTCCCGGAGCCGTCCTGCCTTTACCGATCTGCTACGCCACTGGCGACGGGCACAAAATCTCAGCCAGGGTGAACTGGCTGGTCTGGCGGAAGTTTCCCAGCGTCATGTGAGCTTTCTCGAGTCCGGTCGTTCAGCACCGAGCAGGGACATGGTGCTGCGCCTGGCGGCCGCCATGGATATGCCATTGCGCGAGCAGAACAACCTGCTGCAGGCTGCAGGTTTTGCCGCGGTCTACACGGAACATAACCTGGAACGGGCGGAACTGGATGTTGCCCGCCGTGCTGTTGCCCTGATCCTCAAACACCAGGAACCTTATGGCGCGGTGGTTGTGGATCGCAACTGGAACCTGATCATGATGAACGAGGCCAATCTCCGGCTGTTCAGCGAGTTTGTTGACCCGCTCACGGTCTGGGAACAGGTTGGCGGGGACAGGCCGAACATGCTGCGCGTGACGCTGCACGAGCGGGGATTGCGGCCATATGTGGTCAATTGGCAGACGTTTGCCGGTTACTTCCTGGGTCAGCTCGATCGGGAACTTATCCGCAATCCCTTTAACAGGGAGGCACGGGAGTTGTTGGACGAAATCCGGCGTTATCCGGACATGCCCGCCGAAAACCCGACGCTGTACCCCGATTCCCAGCCACTGTTGACCTTGCAGCTCAGGAAGGGGGATCTTGAACTGAAGCTCTTCACCATGATGACAACTTTTGGCACCCCGCACGATGTCACGCTGCAGGAACTGCGCATAGAAAGCTTTTTCCCGGCGGACGAGACCACGGAAGCATACCTGCGCGGCCAGCCAGGGTAGTTGGGTTGGCGCCGGGCGAGCCGCCTCTGGACCGCAACGCGGGGCTTGACCCGCCGGGATTGAGCCGTCAATCTTGGTGTGGTGGTCCGCCCGGGAAAAACGCACCGGTTGGCCATCAAACTGACAGGCAGAGGCGACACCAGCAAAGGGGAAGGCCATGCAACGGGAAGAGCAGATCAGGACCATCAAGCTGTTGATGCAGCGACTGGATGACGGGGTGAACGTCGACGCCGGCGCTATGTTGCGAAACCCCGTCAGCGCCTATACCTGCCCGGCGCGCGCCCGGCAGGAATGGGAAAAGATGTTTCAGGACTATCCCCAGGTTATGGGGCTGTCGGCAGACCTGCCCGGACCCGGATCTTTTCTGACATCTGACGACCTGGGCAAGCCGCTGCTGCTGACCCGTGACGCCGATGGCAGGTTCCATGCATTCCTCAATGTCTGCCGGCACCGTGGTACGCGGGTCGAGAATGAAGTCCGGGGTAAACGCAATGTGTTCAGTTGTCCATTCCACGCCTGGAGCTACAGCTCAAAAGGTGACCTGGTTTCCATGCCCAAACCCGAGCAGTTTGGCCCCATTGATCGCAGTTGTAACGGCCTTGCTGAACTCGCCACGGAAGAGCGGCACGGGCTCTTGTGGGTTCATCCGAGCCCGGGTGCAACATTTGATCTCGATGACCTGCTGGGTGAAGAACTCAGTGCTGAACTCGAGTCCTGGGGGTTTGGCCAACTTGAGTTTGGTGCTATTGACCGCTATGACACGCCGATGAACTGGAAACTCGCCATTGACACTTTTGGTGAAACCTACCACTTTCAGGTGTTGCACAAGGACACGCTCGGCAAACAGCTCTATGGCAACGTGCAGTGTTACGACACCTACAAGCGGAATCACAGGATGCTGCTCTGTTCCCGCGAAATTGACCAGTTCCGGCACCTGCCGGAAACGGCATGGGAAGTACTGAAGGCGACAATCCCGGTCTATTATCTTTTTCCCAACATCCAGTTGATTCCCAGCGGCCGGATACCGAATCTGCCGCACAACACCCTGTCGGCGGCAACGCTCGTGCGGGTCTATCCGAACAGGGACAATCCCCATGAATCGTTTTCACAGGTTTCGTTCTATACCAACCCCTCGATACCGGCAGAACTGATGATTGGCATGTCCGAACGGCTGGCGGGATTCAGCGAGATTATCCGCGATGAAGACTATGCTGCCGCGGCAACATCACACCTGGGCGCCCGGTCGGGGGCACTTGAGTTCTTCACCTTTGGTCGTAACGAACCGGCGCTGCATCACTACCACAATACCTACAACGAGGTGCTGGGCTTGCCGCCCCTTGAACCCGTCAGCTAGGCGATTGATTGCTGTGGGATAAGGTCGCGCGCGACACGCTCGAGTACGGCATATCGCGGGTCGAAGGACGGCAGGATCATGACCTGGTCCAGGCCGCCTTGCGCCAGGTCCGCGAGGCGGGCCTGCAGTTCTGCCCGGGTACCCACCATACAGGTGGCCCTGATGAGATCCGCTGTCACAAATTGTTCTTCCTCGGGAATGACCCAGCAGTTGTGACCGAGGTGAATGCGCTGGTGACGCCGATCCTCCGGAAACGATGCGAGCAGGGCCCTGTAGTCAGGCCAGATATCCCGATAAATTGCCGCCGGCTGGCGTCCAAAATTGCGCCACTGATCATAGGCATAGTGGATTGATGCCATCACAAAAGCGCCGCATTCATCCTTGACCCTGGATGAGTCGATGGGTTCATCTTCATCGAGCACAACAATGGTGGTCAGCGCTGCCAGGTAAAACGCGTCCCGTTCCAGGCTACGCCCAGCGCGACTGGCACCGGCTTCAATCATGGACCAGACGTTTTCCAGCATTGCGCCGTTGGGCGGCAGGCTGATCACCGCCCCGTCACCATGTTTGCCCGCCAGTCCCAGCGATTTGGGTCCAAACCCCGAGACATAGACCGGCACCGGATCAAGGAAATTCACAAACCCCCTGTCAGGCATGACGTGCCGTACGGGCAGGCCCCGGTGCAGGGCTTCTTCACCCCTGATGAGCGGGATCACCTCTGTGAGGTAGGCATCAAACTCAGCAATCCGCTGGGGTGGCTGACCCATGATTCGCATTGCCGTGTTGCCGGCACCAATTCCGAAAAAGGTCCTGCCCGGCGCAAGGGCGTTGATGGTGGCAATGCCGGAGGCATTATTGGGCGCAGGGCGGGTCCCGGAGATGGCAACCCCCGTGCCAAGCCGGATGCGACTGGTCCGGGCGGCGGCCAGGGCAAGAGTGGCATAACAGTCGGACCAGATCATCTGGCTGTCGGCAAACCAGGCGTGCGAATAACCCAGTTGTTCGGCTCGCACCACGTAGTCCGTGTCGCCGATATGTGATGCAATGCAGACGCCGATATCCATAAGCTCTTCCTTTCTTGCTGTTGTCAGTCGATCACAACCTTGCCCATGACCTTGCGGTCAACCAGCAACTGGTAAGCATCCACAATCCTGTCCATGGATACGCGGTGCGAGATGTGAGGGTTAATCCTGCCGTGGGCCAGCCAGTCCAGCAGGACGCGGAAGTTGGCAGCCGCTTTGGCCGGATTGTGGCGACCCAGACCACCCATGGTATAGCCAATCAACTGTGCGTCTTTCACCAGCAGGTGATTGGTCTTGGCCAGTGCCGGCCTGCCGCTGGTAAAGCCCACAATCAGGATCCGGCCGAAAGGCGCAATACAACGCATGGACTCATCAAACACGTCGCCCCCCACCGGGTCATAGATGACATCAGCACCACGCCCGTCGGTCAGGTCCTTGACCTGGTCGCGAAAGCCCTCGGTATAGTTGATGACGTGGTCAGCCCCCATGGATTTGACCACCTTCAGTTTTTCATCAGAACTGGCGGTTGCGATGACCCTGGCACCAAACAGTTTGCCCAGGTCAACGGCAGCGAGTCCCATGCCGCCGGCGGCACCATGGACCAGCAGCGTCTCGCCGGGTTCAAGCCGGGCAAGCTGAAGCCCGTGGTAGCTGGTGGCATAACCGTTGCGAAAGGCGGACGCAGCCTCGAGACTCGTGCCCTGGGGCAGCCGGATCAGTTGACTTGCCCTCTGATTGGCTCGCTCAACGCAGCCTGCGGACGAAAGTACCTGGTCACCCACGGCAAGGGTATCCACGCCTTCGCCGAGGGCAGTAACCACGCCGGCACCATCGCCGCCGACAATAAACGGGGGCACCGTCTTGTCCTGGTAGTTGCCGGCAATACGGACAAGGTCGCTGAACTGGATGCTCCGCACCTTCAGGTCAACCTGGACTTCACCGGGACCAGGGGGTCCGGGCGGATCGATCTCACGCACGACGAGATCGGTATGTGAACCAAACTTTTCACAAAGTACTGCTTTCATAGTGGTGGTTCCTTTTAGCTTTTAGCTGGCTTCCACGTATACGGGTATGCCCGTCATGAACGCCTGGTTGCTGATTTTTTCGAAGCTGCCGGGTCCTGATGGCAACAGGTCATTGGCATTGACGCCCGGGTGTGAAGCCGCCACGCGCATGCCGGTCTGTCCCTGTCCCCAGCCGTGGGTCATGGCAATGGTGCCGGGCTTGAGTGTATCGTCCAGCACCACACGCGTTACCACCGCGCCATGATTGTTTGCGATCCTGGCCGTTGAACCGTCACCGAGGTTGCGGGCACGGGCGTCGGCAGGGTGCATGTATACCGGGTTGTCCAGGTGCTGTTCACGCTTCAATGACTGGACATTGTGGAACCAGCTATTGAGCATGTAGTTGGTGCGCCGGCTGATCATCTTGAGCTGGCCCGGGGTTTCATCCTCGGCGAAAATCTGGTGGCAGCGTTCTATGGCCTCGGTGAAGGCTGCCGGGCAACAGTCGATGCGACCGCTGTCAGTCTGGATGTGGGTCTCGAAAAAGGACCCTGCTTTTGGTGGCTCCAGCACCAGGGTGCTGGAGGGTAGTTCAGCAATCTCCGCAAGGCTGGTGCCGCTGTGTTGCAACATGTGATCGAATCTTCCCCAGAGGCCATAAGCCTCAAATGCGGCCGCGTAGTCAACCTCACCCTGGTCCAGAATGGAATCAAAACCCTGCGCCTGCTCGATTCGGGCGAGGATCCACCACTCGGGGCGGCGCTCGGCTTTGGGGGGCACCACATAGTTGGTGTACTGCACAAATGGCTGCTTCTGCATACCGAGACCACATAGATTGATATCCGGTCGCTCGAACATGTCGGTTGCCGGCAGTACATAGTCGGCATAGTGGGCCGTGGCATTGTCATAGATGTCAATGACAACCAGCAACTCGAGCGAGACCAGTGCGCGACGCATCCTCTCGCCACCGCCAATGGAGAGTGCGGGATTGCCGGAAATACAGACGAGTGCCCGAACCGGGGACTCGTCAGCCAGGATCATGTCAGCCATGAGATTGCCGGGGAGGGACCCGCGTATCCGCCGCACCTCCCCAAAAGGTGTGGCCTCGTAGTGCACGTCATGCCGCAGCCTGCCGGCCCTGGAGGCAGGGTAAAACCCCTCCGCGTAAACGTTACCGCCCGGCCGGTCGAAATTATCAGTGACCAGGCTCAGGCTGAACATCAGCCAGTAGGCGAGGGTGCCCTGGCGGCCCATGTTGACGCCGGTCGACATGTAAACGGCTGCACGTGGTGCTGTAGCAAATTCGTTGGCCAGTTGCCTGATGGCGCTTGCATCAATGCCAACCTTGGCAGCGACTGTTTCGGGAGAATAAGGTGCAACAAAGTTGATCAGGCCGTCCAGATGATCCGCGGTCTCAGCCAGGCGTGCTTCACTGAATTGCCCGGTTGCGTGCAGGTGGTTTAGCATCGCGGCCATAAGATAAACGTCCGTATCCGGGTTTACCTGTACAACTTCACCAATCCCGTTTACCGACTCGTTGCGGCGAGGATCCACAAAACGAATCCTGGTGCCGCGCTTTGCGGCGTCCCGCAGCGCTTTCATGGGATCGGCAATGGAGATGAAACTCATGTGGGAGACGCGCGGATTGGCGCCAAAAATGAGCAGGAAATCGGTTTCATCGATGTCCGGGATGGGATGGATCGTGCTCGAGCCGAAGATTGCCTCGCCGGCGGCAAATTTGTTGGTGCAATCCTGGGTGCCCGATGAAAAGTTGCGGCGAATCCCGTTCTTGACCAGAAAGGAGCTAATGGCCGGACCGGCAAGTGAGTTGAAGGCGAGGGGATTACCCGTATAAGACGCAATGGCGGTATCACCGTATTTCGACCTGATTGCCGTCAGTTGCTGGCTGATCCCGGTTGCCGCCTCATCCCAACTGATGCGCTGGTCACCCGCAGTTCCCCGGTGCAGCGGATAGTCCAGGCGATCAGGATCATGGTGGATTTCCAGCATCGCGAGGCCCTTGTGACAGGCGAAACCTTTAGTCACCGGATGAGACCGGTCTGGCTTCAGGGATTCGATACGACCATTATTGACCCCGGCGACCAGGGCGCAGGAGGGTTCGCAGACCCGGCAGAACGTGTTCACCTGTTTCACGAAAAGTGTCCTTGTGCGGTGTTGTCAGAAACAAGACAGAAGCCAAGAGAGTACCGGATTTGGCCACAAGTACAAATTCATCAGAGGAATGACAAGAGATGGACTATCTTGTCCGGCACAAAGACGTACTTGGCCTGGCCTACCTGTCAGCGGTCGGCGCCCTGTTTTTTAACCTGCAGCCGGTAATGGTGGGGGCGCTAGCTGACGTCTACGGGTTTGACGAGCAGGCCCTGGGGACGATTGTGGCCGCGGGTTTGCTCAGTTCATTTGCTGTGCTTTGCAGCGCCTATTTCTGGGCGGGGAAAGTGTCACTTCACAAGGCTGTACCTATAGGGCTGGGTCTGGGGGTGATCTCCCAGGGCATGCTGGCTTTTGCCGATTCTTACCAGACACTGGTGGCGAGTTTTATCTGCCTTGGTGCCGCCATGCCAATCCTGTTTGCACCAACCCTGATAGCGCTTGGCCAGTCGAGTGAGCCGCAGCGAGCTTTTGGCATTGCCATAACCGTGCAGGTGCTGCTGGCCTCTGTGGGTATCTATGTCATACCCGCCTGGATATTTCCTGTGGCCGCGATTGGCGGTATTGCGGTTTTTTTTGCCGGTATGATGCTGCTGGGTTTCCTGGCGCTCATGCTGGTTGAGGTGTCAGCACGCACCTCGCGACCTGGGAGTGTCGGCGTCACCCGTTACCGACTTTCGGTTGCCTGTTTTGCGGGTATGGCGGTCTACTTCTTTGGTATCAATGGCGCTTTTGCCTTTCTTGAGCGAATGGGCAAGGCGACGGGACTGGCTGCTGAACAGGTGGGGTTTTCACTGTCACTGTCCCTGCTGGTGGGAGTGGCAGGCTCCCTGGCGGCAACAAGGTTTGGCAGGCTGTCGACGCGGCGAGCACTGATGATCTCATCACTCGGCTACATGGCGTTTCTTGTTCTCATGAGCCAGGAGCGCAGCTTCCCGGGATTCCTCCTGGCGTTATGCCTTTTCAACGTTGGCTGGAACTTCAGCCTGCCATTTTTGATGACGGTCACGGCAAATGCTGACCCCAGTGGTCGGTTTCTCGCCCTGTTGCCGGCGGCGCAGACGCTGGGTGGCGCGCTTGGCCCCATGCTGGCGGGAACCCTTCTGGTTTCAAGCGGTGAAGCTGGTGTGCACGCGCAGCTTGCGGTCGCCGCCCTGGTTGCATTTGCAGGTTTCCTCTGGGTGGACTCGAAGCTCAACCCCATTTTGCGTTAGCCCGGCTATCATTCTGAATCATGGTGAAAAATTCACCCGCCTGAAGGATCGTGCACGGACCCGCTAAACCGCTACAATCCCGGCTTGACCAAACTTGATGACCGCGTGGCAGCGGCACATAACAAAAGGGAGAAAGCCTGTGAAAACAAGAATTACCGAGTTATTTGGCATCAAACACCCCATTGTCCAGGGCGGTATGCATTTTGTCGGGCTGGCTGAAATGGCGGCTGCGGTCTCCAACGCGGGTGGGCTTGGCATCATCACGGGCCTCACCCAGGGTACGCCGGAAAAACTGGCGAATGAGATTGCGCGGTGCCGGGACATGACGGACAAGCCCATTGGCGTCAACCTGACTTTCCTGCCATCTGTCACGCCGCCCGACTATCCGGGTCTTGTCAAAGCGATCATTGATGCGGACATCAAGATAGTTGAGACGGCGGGCAACAACCCGTCGCAGTGGCTGCCCCTACTCAAGGAAAATGGTGTCAAGGTGATTCATAAGTGTACCTCGGTTCGACATGCGCTGAAGGCTCAGTCGATTGGCTGCGATGCGGTCTCGGTGGACGGCTTTGAGTGTGGCGGGCATCCCGGCGAGGATGACGTGCCCAACTTTATCCTGCTACCCCGCGCTGCTGATGAACTTGAGATTCCGTTTATCGCATCCGGTGGCATGGCTGATGCGCGTTCCCTGGTGGGCGCACTGGCCATGGGAGCAGAGGGCATGAACATGGGCACGCGTTTTATTGCCACCAAAGAGGCGCCCGTACATGAAAACGTGAAGCAGGCGCTGGTTGCTGCGTCTGAACTGGATACCCGACTTGTCATGCGTCCCCTGCGCAACACCGAACGGGTGCTGACCAACCCGGCAGTTGAACGACTGCTTGAAAAAGAACGTGAACTGGGCACGGCGCTCAAGTTCGAGGATATTGCCGCCGAGGTTGCCGGGGTTTACCCGCGAGTCATGCAGAATGGTGACATGGATGCAGGCGCCTGGTCCTGCGGTATGGTTGCCGGCCTCATCTACGACATACCGTCAGTCCAGGAGTTGATCGACCGGATCATGAGTGAAGCCGAGGCCATTATCCGGGGCCGGTTGCTTGCCTGTCTCGACGACTGAGCCATGAGCCTGCCAGCAGACTATGTTGAGCGGGTTTACGCTGGTATGCTTGGGAAAACCATCGGCGTTTACCTGGGCCGACCTTTCGAGGGTTGGACCTACGAGCGCATCCAGCAGCGGCTGGGTGACATTACCCACTATGTGAACGAGGAACTGGGACAACCGCTGATTGTCACGGATGACGATATCTCCGGGACTTTTACATTCCTGCGTGCCCTGGCGGACAACAACTACAAACCCACGCTGACTGCCAGTGACATTGGTGACGCCTGGCTCAATTACCTCATTGAAGAACGTACCATTCTCTGGTGGGGGGGCATGGGGAACTCCACCGAACATACGGCTTACCTGCGCCTCAAATCAGGTATGCAGGCACCCGAAAGTGGTTCTGCCGCCACCAACGGCAAGGTGGTCGCCGAGCAGATTGGCGCGCAGATATTCATTGATGGTTGGGCGATGATCACGCCCGGTGATCCCGAGCGTGCCGCCTATTTTGCTGAACAGGCTGCCAGGGTGAGTCACGACGGTGAAGCCGTGTATGGCGCAATTGTGCTCGCCACCATGGAATCGGCCGCATTTGTTGAACCTGATACCAACAGGCTGCTGGACCTGGCGCTTGGCTTTATCCCTGCTGATTGTGTCATTCGTCGCCTGATTGACGATGTGCGCGGCTGGCATGCTGCAGAACCAGACTGGCGCGTCACGCGACAACATATTGCTGACCACTACGGTTATGACAAGTATGGTGGTAACTGCCACATGGTGCCCAATCACGGTCTGATTGTTCATGCGCTCCTGCATGGGCAGGACAACTTTTCCGAGACCATGAAAATTATCAACACCAGCGGCTGGGATACAGATTGCAACGCGGGTAACCTGGGTTGCCTTATTGGCATCAAGAACGGCCTGGCCGGGATTGACGCCAGTCAGCATGACGGATTCGACTGGCGGGAGCCTGTAGCTGATCGTATCTATATCCCGACGGCTGATCCCACCTGGGGGATTTCGGACTGTGCCCGTGAAGCCATTGGGATCGCCAATGCGGGTCGCGCACTACGCGCATTACCACCGCTACGACCCAAAGGCGGCGCTCAGTTCCACTTTGCGCTGCCAGGCGCAGTACAGGGGTTCAGGCTGACGGCCGGGAACGGCAGTCTTGCCAATCAAACGGTTGTTGAGGGTGAGCGCCGCGTCCTGCAACTGGCGTCGGCGGGTCATGCGGAATTTGGCAGCCCCGTTTTTGCACCGTCCAAGGCGGTGGCGAAACAGTTTGAGGGGGCGGGCTACGCCCTGCTGGCTTCGCCCAGGATCTATGCAGGCCAGGTATTGTCGGCCTCAGTCAGTTCAGCCGATGGGGTTTCGGCCTGCCTTTACCTGCGTTTTTATGGCGAAGACGACCAGGAAGAGACACTGTATGGTGAAATGGTCACAGTGAGCGGTGATGCCAGGCTCACGCTGGCCATTCCCACAGAGATTCACCCCGTATTCGAAGTGGGCCTGGCGGTCACGTCGAAGGGATCAGTTGACCTTGACAGCATACGCTGGGATGGCGAACCCCATCTTGAACTTGGTCGGCCGTTACACAGGGGCACCATGTGGCGCCGGGCCTGGGTCAACGGCGTGGACCGGTTTGACTCCTGGGGTGAGGCTTATCGGTTGATCCAGAATACAGGCCGCGGGCTGCTTATCCAGGGCACGCGAGAGTGGCGTAACTACACCCTGGCCGCCGACGTGACCCCACACCTGGCGAAAGCTGCCGGCATTGCTGCGCGGGTGCAGGGCATGCGGCGATACTATGCGCTGCTGCTGCACCAGGATGCCGGGCAGGGCCCGGAACTGAGACTGATCAGGATGCTGACCACAGAGACGGTACTGGCGCGTTGCCCCTTCAACTGGTCGTTTGGCGAAACCTGTCAGTTGGCGCTGCGGGTGAGCGGAGAATCCCTGGTTGCAAGTGTTGACGGTAAGGTGCTGCTGGAAGCGACCGATGGTACGCTGGACTGTGGCAGTGTCGCACTGGTCATTGAGGAAGGCCGAACCGCAACCAACCTCGTGAGCCTGAGTCCGGTTTGACGTAACGGGGTATGCCAGGTTACCTGACAGAACCGCAGCCGCGCCGGGAAATCACCGGTGTCATCCTCTGTGGGGGCTTATCCCGCCGCATGGGCGGCGTCGACAAACCGTTGCTTGACGTGGGCGGGCGATCCTTGCTGCACTATGTGATCGACCGGCTTGTGCCCCAGGTTCAGTCGGTCTGGCTGAGCTGTGGCACTAACGCGGCGCGCTTTGGCGGGTTTGGTCTGCCGATTGTCACCGATACACGCCCGGCTATGGGGCCACTGGCGGGCATAGAAGCCACGCTTGCACAGATTACGACACCTTACCTGTTTGTGTGTCCCGGCGATGCGCCCGTCTTTCCTGTTAATATGTGCGCCAGCCTGTTGGTTAGCGGTCATGGCGCTGACGTTGTTTTTGCGCGGCCGGCAAACAGCGGACACTCGTTGTTTCTGCTGCTGAAGGCCGATGTGGCGAACGCACTGACCGCCTGGCTGAACGACGGGGGACGAAGCGTATCCGGTTGGCTGCAGCACGTACGGGCCCAACCCGTGGACTTCGGCAATGGCGTCACCTTCAGCAATATCAACACTCCTGTCGAGTTGCAGGCGTTCAAACGGAGCATCACAGATGAAGATCAGGATTCTGAATGACACCATCAGGTTGCGCCTTGATCGGGATGAGGTGGATCGCATCGGCCGGGGGCAGCCGGTGATTGCCAGGACAAGATTCCCGGACAGGTCGGTTTTCGGCTATGAACTGCATGTTGATGCCGCCGGTGCCGAAACAGTTGCTGCTTTCTCGCACGGGGTTATTCGCCTGACGCTGCCCGCCGAGCAGGCGAGGCACTGGGCAACAGAGGAAAGTGAGGTTTCAATCACTGGCCAGTCGGCTTCGCTTGAACTCCTGATTGAAAAAGACTTCGAGTGCCTTGAACCGCGTGCCGGGGAAAGTCAGTCCAACCGGTTTGCAAATCCCAGGGCGGGCGGGTGAGGGCGGTTTTCCCGGGGTAGTCTGATGGCGACCAATCTCTTTCATGTTCAAATCACCGACTGGTCTGAGGTGCGGGAACTGCCCGGGTCCTGGCCAGAAGAAAAACTGCGGCAAGTCATGCAACTGGCGGACTATGACGAGCCTGTGGAAGACGTTGACCTTGCAGACATGACCCTGATGGTGCTGCAGGACATGGGGGTCCGTCCAGCTACAGAGTTGGTGCTGGCGCTGGTCTTTGGCAGGTCCATGAGCCCCGGCGTGCGGCAGAACATTGTTGACGACCTGCAGGAAGATGATGCCCCCTGGGAATCACATTCGGTGATCTGGCAACAGGCCGGGATTTTTGAAGCAGTGGTCCTGTTGCAGCGCGCCTTCCCGACAAGGTTCAGCACACCGCGCGCACTGCGGGTTGGTTTGAACATCAAGCCGGTTGAACCGCTGGGCCAGCAGCGACTTGAGGCTGAGCCCGGCACTGTTATCGTTCGCCTGGTGGGTGCTGCCCTCGACCCCAATGCAACGCTGAATCGCGTATATGGTGACGAGATGCTGCTGCCCGGTTTCAAGCGTGCGGACGAAGTGTTGTGGCAGATCGAGGTTGACGGTCCGGCCGATCAGAAGGTGTACCGGGTCTATTCATCAGGGCAGTGGTTGGGTGGTCTCGAAGACCATGCGCCCTGGCGTGCGCGTGGCTGACAAGGCACCCAACCCACGCGACTTCACTGAAGGGGAAGTACACGGGCACCTGGTTCGGCTGACCGGATTCATGCTGATGGGGTTTGTTTCTGTCATGGGAGCAAACCTCATGGAAACCGTTTACCTCGGCCGGGTTGGTACCAATGAACTCGCCGGGCTGGGATTCACTTTCCCCCTGGTGATGATGTTACAGGGGATTACCATGGGGCTCAGCATTGGTGCCTCCTCGGTGGTTGCGCGCTCCATTGGGCTGGGTGACTGGGATCGCGCCCGCAGGCTCATCACCCACTGTTTTCTGCTTGTTATCCTGATAATCTCTCTTGTTGCCGTGTTGGTTTTCCTCCTGCTTGGCCCCTTCTTTTCCCTGTTGGGGGCAAACGATGAAATCCTGCCACTGTCTGTCCACTACATGCAGATCTGGCTGGTTGGGTTGCCGTTTTTCACCATAGCCATGGTGGGCTCAACCCTCATGCGTGCGACTGGCGATGCCGTGACGCCTGGATACCTGATGACGATCGGGTCAGGCCTGCAGATTCTGATTGGCCCTGTATTTATCTTTGGACTGCTGGGTATGGAGCAGATGGGGCTTGCCGGTGCTGCGGTTGCTTTTGTGCTGGCGCGGTTCGTGAGCTTTTTGATGTACGCCTGGTTTGTGTTTAAGGACAGGTTGCTGGCACCTTCGCTGACGGGTTTTGGTACTTCCTGCCGCGACATTCTGCACGTGGGCCTGCCTGCCATGGCCAGTAATCTGATCTCGCCGGTCTCCATGACCATCATCACGCGGCTTCTGGCCGGACATGGTGCGGTAGTCGTGGCGGGTTTCAGCGTGGCATCCCGCATCGAGGCAATGGTGGTCATGATTATTTTTGCGCTGTCGATGAGTGTGGCACCGTTTATCGGCCAGAACTGGGGCGCAGGCCTGTTTGACCGGGTCAGGCTTGCCCTGCGACTGGGTAACCTGTTTGCAATTGGCTGGGGTGCGTTCGCCTACCTGGTACTGTTTTTTGCCGGTCGTTTCCTGGTGTCACTGATCAATGACGACCCGGCGGTTGTGGAAGCTGCCGGTTGGTACCTGGTGGTTGCGCCGTTGGGCATTGGTTTTATGGGCATCATGGCGAACTGTACCTCAACATTTAATGCGCTCGGAAAACCCATGCCACCATTGGTGCTGTCAATCCTGCAGATGCTGGTGATCGGTGTCCCGGCTGCCCTGCTGGGCGACTACCTGTTTGGTTATATCGGCATTTTTGCCGGGACGGTTATCACCGTCAGCCTGCTCGGTACCCTGAGCTGGTTCTGGCTGAACCGTGAAATCGAAACCGGTATCCAGCGACGGCAGGCACAGGTAGTCTGAATCTACCGGCTAGTGAATCTCCGCCATACCTTTCCAGGCTTCGCGCATTTTTGCCATGTTGAAGCCAGGCTGCTGGGCAGCGCTGATGAGTACCCGTTCGCGCGCGGCAATTTTCTCAGCTTCGGTGATCACCGCCTGTGCTGAAGCCACAGGCACAACCACAGCCCCGTGCATGTCGCAGTGAACCAGGTCCTGCTCCGCAACGTCCATGCCGTGAATGGTGACGGGCATTCCCCAGTCAACCACGTGAACCCAGGCGTGGGAGGGGTTGATCATACCCGCCAGCATCTGGAAGTTGGGGTGGGAGTCGGGAATGTCGCGGATACTGCCGTTGGTGATGACACCCAGGCAACCGAGTCCATAATGCACGTTGGTGTTGACTTCACCCCACTGTGCGCCAAAACCGGCAATCTCATCAAGGTCCTGGATCACGACGACACTCGGTAGTGGCCCACCCTCAGCAATATAGGAGTAATAGCCATCACTGTCCTGCGGTTTGGCAGGCTTGTGGGTCGCGCGAATCCGCGCCGTGCGCGCGTAGCCGACAACAGAGGGCAGTCCGGGATGAGCACAGACAAACGGGCGAACATTAAAACCCCGGGCTCGCCGGTTTGGATCAACCACCTCCAGTGCGTTGCAGACGGTGGGTGTATCCAGGGCGCGGAGAGCGGCCAGTGTCTCGTTGTCAATTTCAGTCATGGTGATCTCCCGTTGGTTGCATTGATTCTGGCCGACTACTTTCTCGTAACCCGGGCCCATCCGCAAGCACAGCAACCGGTGACGTGGCAGAATGGAGGATTGTCCGGGTCGGAGCATCATATGATCATGAACAACACCTTCAGGGAGAAACTCGCCAGGGGTGAACCTACCGTTGGTACCCATTTCATGCTGGTTGACCCTGATATACCCGAACTCATTGGTGATACCGGGCTGTTTGATTACGGTGAATTCACGGCAGAGTACAGTGCATTTGACATGCCCATGCTTTATCACCTTGCAAGAAGTGGGCAGTGTGGCAACCTGCCCCTGATGATCAAACCGGATCAGGCGAGTCAGGCCTTCTGGGCCCAGGCTGCGCTGGGGGCCGGCTTCAAGGCAGTGCTTTTTACCGATATCAGGACACCGGGTGACGTCGAAACCTGCCATCGAATCATTCGTCCGGATGTGCCCGTCGTAGAGGGGCATATGGGCGTCAAGTTGCGGCGTCCCGCACTGGCCAGCTATGACACCAGGGCTTACCTTGCTGACCTGGAGTCTGTGGTGATGTGCATCATGCTGGAGAAGGATGCTGCAATTCAGAACATCGATCCCATTCTGGCCAGGGCCGCAGAACTGGGGGTGGACATGACGCAGTGGGGGCCCGCGGATTTTTCCTTCTCGAGAGGTGAACCAACCCTGATGGGGACCCCCGAAATCCTCCCCTGGGAGGCGCTGGTGATTTCAAAGTCACTGGAGTACGGCATTGCGCCGCGGATTGAGATCAGTTCACCCGAACAGGCAAAACGTTATGTTGATCTGGGCGTGCGCCATTTTTGTATCGGCTGGGATCGATTCATCCTGCGAACGCAGCTCGAAAAGCTGGGCTCCGACATGAAAAGGATTACGGCCGCACTATGACCTTTGACTTTGTCATCATTGGTGCCGGCACCGCGGGTTGTGTGCTGGCCAATCGGCTTTCGGCCAACCCGGACCACCAGGTCCTGCTGATTGAAGCAGGTGGCAAGGATGATTACTTCTGGATCAATATCCCGGTGGGATACCTGTACACAATCAACAATCCCCGCACCGACTGGTGTTATGAAACCGTCAGTGAACCCGGGCTGAACGGGCGCAGTATCGGCTATGCCCGGGGCAAGGTGTTGGGGGGGTGTTCTTCAATCAACGCCATGATCTACATGCGGGGCCAGCGCAGTGATTATGATCACTGGGCAGCGCTGGGCAATCGCGGCTGGGGTTGGGATGACGTTCTGCCGGTGTTTCGGGCGTCGGAAGACTACCAGCACGGCGAAGACGAGTTCCACGGTGCCGGTGGTGAACTGCGGGTTGAGGAACGTCGTGTGAACTGGGAGATTCTCGATGCCTGGCGCGAGGCCGCGGCGGAATCTGGTATTCCGAAGATTCCCGAGTTCAATCGGGGTGACAACTTTGGCAATGCCTACTTCCAGATGAACCAGCGTCGTGGCGTCCGCTGGAGCGCCACCCGGGCTTTCCTTCGCCCGGTGCTGCACCGTGCCAACCTGATGGTTGTGACCGACACGCTGGTACGCAGGCTGCTCGTAGACGATGCGGCAGGTGTGAAGCGCATTAGCGGTGTTGAGATTTCCGATCGCAAGGGATCTCATGTGGTGAGCGCGCGTTCAGAGGTCATCCTCTCCGCCGGCGCAATTGGCTCACCGCAGATTCTCCAGCTTTCCGGAATCGGGGCCGGGGATCATCTGCGCCGGTGTGGCATTCCGGTAATGCTGGACTTGCCGGGCGTGGGCGAAAACCTGCAGGACCATCTGCAGGTCCGCACGGTGTACAAGGTTGAGAATACCGTCACGCTTAACCAGCGCGTCAACTCTCTGGTTGGCAAAGCGGCAATGGGTCTCGAATACCTGCTCTTCAAAACGGGCCCGCTAACCATGCCGCCGTCACAGTTGGGCGCTTTCGCGAGAAGCGATCCGACGCGTGAGACGCCAAACATTGAGTGGCATGTGCAACCTCTCTCGCTGGACAGGTTTGGAGAGCCGCTGCACAGGTTTAATGCCATTACACCCTCGGTCTGCAATCTCCGGCCCACCAGTCGGGGCAGCGTGCGAATCAACAGCAGTGACCCGGCGGCCTATCCGCTCATATCACCCAATTACCTTGCAACAGCTGATGACCAGCGGGTTGCCATAGACGGGCTGAAGTTCACCCGCCGGATCATGGCCGCGCCAGCACTCAGGCGGTTTCGGCCCGTCGAGTGGAAGCCGGGAGCGGATGTGGTTGATGACACCGCGCTTGGTCAGGCAGCAGGAGACCTGGGTACAACCATCTTTCACCCTGTGGGCACCTGCAAAATGGGATCAGACCCCATGGCGGTGGTTGATGATCGGCTGCAGGTAAAAGGGATCGCCAATCTGCGGGTGGTGGACGCGTCGATCATGCCGACCATTACGTCGGGTAACACCAATGCACCCACTGTAATGATTGCAGAGAAGGGCGCAGCATTTATACTGGAGGACCTGGCAGCTCAATAATGCCGGAAATTCAGCAATCTGATCGGGAGGGAGACCTGGTGGAGAAGTTGAACAATACCCAGCGCCGGCAATGGCAGGAAGATGGTTATCTGCACCTGCCGGGTGTGATGTCGCCAGAGGAAGTCACCTTCTTCAGCGCCGAAATTGACCGGATCAGGGCACTGCCCGGCTATGAACCTGATAACAATCCGGACCTGCCGATTGGGCACTACAGCTGGATGCCCCACGCCCTGAGTCTTGACCCTGGTGGTTTCATGGATCGACGTGAGTTGTTGCCTTACCACCAGGCGTTTATTGATCTCATGGACAGGCCGCAGATTTTTGATTACATCGTTGATCTCATGGGTCCGAACATCATGCTGAGCATGACCCAGGCAATTGTGCGTCCGCCCAGTGACAAGTTTCCCGGTTATACCCACACCGATGGGGGAGAGTCGCTTCGCCTGACCCGGGTTGCTGCAGATGCACCACCGATCGCCGTTAAGGTGATGTACCTGCTGACTGATACGCTGGAGGAAAATAGCGGGAATTTTACCCTGTTCCCGGGCAGTCACGTTCACCAGATTCCGTTCGGTGGTGATGGCAGAGTAACGCCCTATTCAAATGGTGCGGTACAGCTGAAGGCAAAGGCGGGTGATGCCATCATCTTTACCCATTCCCTGTGGCATGGCCCGGCGAAAAACCTGTCAGCAAACTCCCGCAAGATCCTCCTGTACAACTACTGCCAGCTCTGGGTGCGCACCTACGATTCTGTTGTACCCCCGGAAATACTGCAGCGTTGCAGTGCCCGCCAACGCAGGTTGTGTGGTGACCTCGGTTATGATTTCAGGCCCGGGTCCTATTTTTACGTGCCACTGGATCAGGCAGAGGTGATCACCGGGAACGGGGCAGGCTAAACGTCATGCGGTAGTAGTGGAACCTCAGGCGACTTTCAGGTAAACGAAGATGGACGAGGTCACACCAAAAATCAGTGCCAGCATGAAACTGGTGTAGGCAAGGTGAAGCAGGGCGTATTTTCTGCGCAGCACTGAGCCAAGCCCGTAGATATTCCTGATCATCGCATCGTAGATGCCTGCCCTGTCGCCCAACAGTTCGCGCATGGCGAAAAGGTATTCGTCCTCGCTACGGCGGCTGAAATCGCCGAAGAACAGCAGGTTTTCCTTGTGATTGTCACCGCCCTCGCTGATCAGGATGCGCGGTCGCGCTGCGAGAATGGCAAACACAATGGCGATCAGTGTGCCGACCAGGAAAATGCCGGTTGGGAGTAGAAACCAAGGGTTGGCATCCAACTGGGGCGCAACAGCCGCGATAATGACCGAGATGATGATGCCGTTGATGCTGATCATCATGTTGGCTTTGGTGTCAGCGAGGCTGGTCAGACCCATCTGCACGTCGTAAGTGGTGCGAAACAGGGTCTCTATACCACGACTCGACCCGGTGTCATCCGCCGACTTCTTTTTCTTTTTTTTCTGACCGGTCTTGCCGCCGGCAACAGCCACGGCCAGTTCCTGCTCCAGGCGATCAAGCTCTTCCATGGTTGCCGGCGTCTGTCAGGTTCAGGTTCAAGTGGCGCACGCGGGGCATGGCACTACTCTCAGTTGCATCGTCGCGTCATAGTAGCATGCCAGCTGCCGGCTAACGCGGGGGAAATCCACCCACCCAGATGGGGCTGGACCAGGCGTAGGCGTCGTTGACCTGCTTCACCCTGATGAAGTAGTAGTCCCCCTGACGGGGATTGTCCGAGTCGGTAAGTTCAAACCGGACGTCCGTTTCACCCTGTTCAGGCATTCGCCGGAGCGTGATGGTATCTGTCCAGGCCATGTAGAGTTTACTCTTGCCGAGCGTGTTGTCTTTCATGTCGCGCAGGGCAAAGCTGGTTTGCCACGCCGGGGTCCGTCCCAGCCGACGAAAGATCTGGGGAGCACCACCGCGTTCGTTAGCCGCCTCCAGATCGAGTTCAATCCGCGTATCCAGTGTGACATTGGTCAGGGTCAGGTTGATT
The DNA here is from genome assembly GCA_047947185.1 of Pseudomonadota bacterium. Lineage (GTDB taxonomy): Bacteria > Pseudomonadota > Gammaproteobacteria > Pseudomonadales > Azotimanducaceae > JANQJA01. The sequence continues at coordinate 802,630 of CP170502.1, read as the reverse complement.
GAGGCAGCGTCACCCCGGGTCTGGGTCGCAAAGCTGACCCGGTTCGGGGCGCCAGGTTCACGCCGAAAGAACTGGCTGTCAGGATTGACAATTTCGGTAGCGGAGGCATCAACCAGGTCCGCGCCGGCTACTGTCAATGAACCGCGCCATTCGCGCCAGCCGCGGGGATTGTCGCGGTGGTGAAACGGGTTGGAATCAGAGTAGAAGGTGAGCTGCAGCCGGACCTCGCTGGATTGCTGAATGGGCGGGAGAAAACTCTTCTGCCAGAGTTCCCTGTCGTTTTTGATCACTGTAATTGTGTCGATGACATCGGTACCAATCACCCGTCCACTCAGGCGGCGATTTTCCGTAAATGGTGCGCGGCCGCCGATGGGCGTGCCGTTCAGGTCAGCCATGAGGATAATCCTGTCACCCGTTGTCGCATAGGCGCGCAGGTTGCGCATGGCATCAAACAGGCTGTCACGGTTCTTGTCAGCTGCCATGAGTGCACCGAGGCCACCGCGTTGTGAAATAGCACCGCCGCGCGGTGCAGAGTATCCGGGATGACCCAGGTGATCATCCGATGCCGCAATAAATCCTACCTGGTGGCCATGGTTCAGGTACATGCGGCCAAACCATTCAAAGGTCCCGTGGCCCGACATGATTTCAATCAGATGCTCCATCTCCGGGTCACTCTGTCGATATTCGCCGGTCTGGTGAGCGTGCGGGATAATCACAACGTCGCGGGTATCGTGTTTTTCCCGTAATCCCTGGTAGAGGCGGGACAAGGTGGGGTAATACTGGGCCGGAACCCGGTCACGACCCTCGGGTGTGCGAAACAGGACATTGTGGTGTCCGCCCGAGGTGGTGCTGACAGACCACTCGTAACCCAGAAAGGGGATAAACTCGCCCGGCTTGTGGAAGTCCCTGACGTTCTGTTTCAGGGCCTCCCACTCGGCATCGTCCATCCAGATGTCGTGTTCAGAATGCGTGACATAATCCAGACGGGCTTCGTCGCGGGCGAATCGCATGTAACCCTCGGCAGAACCAACGCCCTCTGCCATTCCGGAGTGACCGTGGGTATCACCCCAGTAAATCCGTTCAGCGGGTGCTGTCTCTACCAGCACCGGATTGGCTTTACCCTCGATGTCACCCGCGTGGAATGTGAACCGGTAAACCCCGGGGGTTTCCAGCGCCAGGCCGTCGATCAGCGAAATGCCGCCCGCAGGTGCGGAGACGTTACGGAAAGGTTCCCCGTTCAGCCTGATCTCAAATGGGGGGTAGGGTGGCGTGGCGAGGTTATCAAACTCATCCTCGAAGCGAACCGACAGGGTGAAGGGTTCACCGACTGCAACCACTGAGGGTGCAAAACCGTGTACGCCGGCGACCTGGTCGCCAACAATCTGAATGGCCTGGATAGGTAGTGTCAGGAAGCGGTTGCTGCCATCCATGTCAACATACAGGGGAAAAGCCGCGCGATCGTTGGAGAAATTCTGCATCAGGTAGCCGGGACCACCACCTGTGGTGTCGCCAAAAGTCACGGTAATGGTTTCTCCTGGCGATAGATCAGTGCCCTGCAGGCGGTATACATGGGCGGGTTGAACGCCCCTGAAGCCACCATGCTGGCCGGCAACCGGGTGTGTGTCGGAAGTAAAACTCGCCGCTGCATTACTTGATGTAATCGAGACGTAATTGGCCCCGGCCGGGTCGGTGGTCTGCATTGGTGGATAGTTGCTGAGCGCATGCATCGCGACCAGTATTCCACCGCCGGCTTTCATGCCGCGATTACCGACCGTGTAGATCTGCTCAAATGTGGCGTGGCTCGCGGCAACAAAAGGCCCCGGCGGTACCGCGCGCAAGGTCCCGATTGCCGCCGGGTCCTCCTCTCGCAGGGCGAGTTCATGTACCTGGGTGTCAACGAGGCCATAGACATCACGGGAACGATTGGCGTCGTCGTCGCTGCTCTGGCCGACGCTCGTGATCAGGGTCAGTTCCACGGGTATGGGGCCGTGTTTCAGGGAAAAGGCATTCCCCCATTCGAGCAGCGTCGCTGCACGCTCAGCGACGTTGTCAAGGTTGGTGGGCGTATCTGAGACTGCCTGTTTGAGCTGCTCGACACGATTGCGAAGCTCGGGAGCAAGGTAATCCGGCTCTGCTGCTGTTGGCGTTGGCTCGCTTGCATCGTCGTTTCCGCCACAGCCTGTCAGGGTGGCGGTGAGTAATATTGCAAGGCAAATTACGGCAGGCAAAGTCAGGCTGTCTTTCATTTATGGTTCCCTCTGGTTGGTCGGGCAGGCGAGTCTGTCGCTGCCAGTCAGTTGTTGTTCTGGTTGTTGGCGTCCTCCAGTAAAACCCCTGCCTCACTGAGATGGATAATCCGCTCCGGTGTCAGGTCCAGCCATTCACCCAGCACTTCCAAGTTGTGTTCACCCCGATGGGCGGCAGGGCCGCGAACACCGCTCATGGCATTGGAAAACCGATAGGGAGACTGGGTAACAGGTCGGGTACCGCCTTCCCGGTCAGAGATCCACGCAATGCTGTTGCGCGCCTTCACGCTCGGCTGGTCATGAAGGTTTGCTGCATTGCGGACTTCACCCCAGGCAATGTTCAACTGATCCATGGTAGCTGCCAGTTTCTCCCAGGTATCCAGCGTTTGCATGAACGCATGCGCTGCGGCGCGCCTGACAGCAATTTTCTCAGCCAGTGGCATAGCGGGATTCGAAGGATCAACAACCCCCAGTTCGGTTGTCAGCAGTTTCCAGAGCAGGCGAAAGTCGGTCGACACGAGTACGGGCCCGCAGGGTGTGTCCCATACCTGGTTGGGCAGGGGGCCGGTGTCATGGGCATCCTCAAGGTCGTAGTGGACCTGGTCATCTGTTGCGATGGTGGCGTCGATCATGGCGATATCAATGTGCTGGCCCAGGCCCGTTCGCTGACGCAGGATCACGGCGGACAGGACCGCAACAAGACCATGTAACGAGGCGTTGGTATCCGCCACGGACAGTGGCAGGTCGTGATGGGGAGAACCGCTGCGGGTGGCAAGGCGATCGATCAGGCCCGCCTCTGCGTGGATGACCGGGGCGTAGGCCGGCCGCCTCGCCTCTGGTCCGGATCGGCCAAAACCGGATATCGAGAGCATAATGAGGCGTGGGTTGACCTGCCGCAAACTGTCATAGCCGATACCGAGGCGGTCCATGACATCAGGCCGGTAGTTCTCAATGAGAATGTCGGCCTGTGCCACCAGTTGCTGGACCAGTTCAACCGCGCCTGCGGCCCGCAGGTCAATACAGACATTTCGCTTGCCCGCGTTCTGCTGGTGGTAATAACCGGGAATGCGGGCGATTTCTTTTCCCCAGTAGCGGGTGACGTCACCCTCCGGTGGTTCTACCTTGATGACGTCGGCACCCAGGTCACTGAGCATTCGCCCGGCAAAAGGCCCGGCAAGCACGCGGGAGAAGTCGAGTACGCGGATACCGGCAAGCGGATATTCCATGGTGTTAGCTCCAGTCCCTGTAGGTCTCCTGTTAGCTGATTCCCGAAAAATCCGGCTCCCGCTTTTCAAGGAATGCTTTCATCGCCTCAATATTGGCGGGGCCACCGCGCAATTCATCCAGGCCGGCATTTTCGAGCTTGATATTGGCTTTCAGTGTTTCCCGGTAGGGTGCCATCATCACCGCCTTGGTTTTCTGCACTGAAGCCGGGGGCAAGGTGGCCAGTTTGTTGGCCTGTTCCAGCACCCGGTTCATCAGGCTTTCGGGCGGATGCAGTTCAAGGGCAAGTCCAGCCTCAAGACATTCAGTGGCGGTCATCCACTCTGCAGCCAGCAAAAACCAGTTCGCCCGCTGGCGGCCCATCAGGTTCGGGAAGGTGACTGTGCTACCCGCTTCGGCGGTCAGCCCGAGGGCGGAAAAGGGGCAGCGTAGCCTGGCGTTGTCAGCCATATAGGTAAAGTCCGCAAGCCCGCAGATGGTTGCACCAATACCAACACCCAGACCGTTGACGGCAAGCAGGAAAGGTTTGGGAAAATCGACGATGCTGTCGAGCATCCCGGCCAGGCCGTGACGTGCCTGGTAATCGCGGTCCCGGCCTGACAGATCTGCACCGGCAGAGAAGGCGCGGCCGGCGCCGGTAAGCACCAGTACCCGGACGGCGGGGTTACTGGCCGCTTCTGTGAATGCATCGGTGAGTTCGTCCATGACGCGGGCGTTGAAAGCGTTGAGGAAGTCGGGGCGATTGAGGGTGACGATGCAGACGGCACCTTCCTGGCGAACAAGTAAAGTCTCCAACGGAAAACTCCCTCCTCTTGTTTTGATTATTCTTTGGCTTTGCCAACATTAAAGCATGGTCGGCTGTCATTGATCCATGGGCATTGACCCTGAAGGCCAGAGGTGGTTTATTCCTACCCACCTGGTCGTCTTGAGGGAGTTCAGACAAAAAATGAGATACGCATCACCGGTGACAAGCAAGGAAGCAGCAGTACTGCTCGCGTCCGAGAAAGGCAAAGCCTTTGTTCTGGCGGGGGGCACTGATCTGCTGGTCCGCATGAAGATGGGCATGATCGAACCCGACCTGGTTGTTGATATCAAGCAGATCCCGGCGATGCAGGAGATAGTGTCGTCTGCTTCCGGATTCAAGATTGGCGCGGCCGTCTGCGGGGCCGCACTGGGTGAACACAAGGCGCTCAGGAAAGCCTGGCCGGGTGTTGTTGAAGCAGCGAACCTGATTGGTTCCGACCAGATCCAGGGTCGCTGCACTATAGTGGGCAATCTGTGTAATGCCTCACCTGCGGCTGACAGCGTGCCGGCCCTGATTGCCGCCGGTGCCAAGGCGGTGATTGTTGGTAAGGACAGGCGACGCACTGTACCGGTAGAGAAAGTGGTGCTGGGCCCGGGCAAGACGTCACTGGAAAAGGGTGAGGTGGTTGAGTCCATCATCCTGCCGAAGCGGCAGGGCAAATCGGGCGATGCCTACCTGCGGTTTATCCCTCGTACCGAAATGGACATTGCGGTTGTCAGCGCCGGGGTTAACCTGACGCTGGAGCGCGGCGTGGTGAAAACTGCACGCGTGGTGTTGGGTGCCGTTGCCCCGACGGCGGTGCTGGTCCCTGCAGCAGCGAAGGCGATTATTGGCACACGCCTTGATGATGACGCGCTGGCAGCCATGGCTGCAGCCTGTTCAGCAGCCTGCAGGCCCATTGATGACAAACGCGGAACCATTGCCTATCGCACCAAGGTAGCAGGTGTTTTGGCCCGGCGGGCAGCCAAAATGGCATTCGAACGAGCAGGAGGTGCTTCATGAGCGGTGTATTTGTAGCGACAACAGTTAACGGGGACCCGGTGGAGTTTGCCTGTCCACAGGAAGAAACCCTGATGGATGCCCTGCGAAACAGGGTAGGCCTGACCGGCGTCAAGGAAGGGTGTGGTACCGGCGACTGCGGCGCCTGCAGCATTACCCTGAATGGTCGCCTGGTCTGTTCCTGCCTGGTGCTGGGCGTTGAGGCAAACGGCAAAGAGATTGGTACCGTCGAGGGGCTCGCCTCGGGTGCACAGCTGCATCCCCTGCAGGAAAAGTTTATTGAGCACGCGGCCCTGCAGTGTGGCATTTGTACACCTGGTTTCCTGGTTGCCGCCAAAGCCCTGCTGGACAGGAATGCTGACCCCACGGAAGAAGAAATCCGCTACGCCCTGGCGGGTAACCTCTGCCGTTGCACGGGTTACGACAAGATTGTCCGGGCAGTGCAGGCAGCAGCCAAACAGATGCGCAAAGCGAAACCGGCAACCAAAGCCAAGAAGCAAGCCAAAAAGAAATAGCGGCAGCGAGGATATCCAACATGGCTAATGATACGAGTTATACCAACCAGAACTTCAAGATTGTCGGTTCCAGGGTCAAGCGCCCGGATGGTATCGACAAGGTGACAGGACGGGCGCGTTATGGCGCGGATGCATCGGCACCGGGTCAACTGATTGGCGCCATCCTGCGTTCACCACATGCACATGCACGAATCAGGAAAATCGACACATCCAAAGCCGAAAAGCTGCAGGGTGTCAAGGCGGTAGTTACCAGCGCTGATATGCCTGACCTGACGGGGGGTAATCGGGCTTCCTACGCCATCCTGGAAAACTGTATGGCGCGTGGCCGGGCCCTTTATGATGGCCATGCTGTTGCTGCCGTGGCTGCGGTTGATGCCAAAACTGCACGCCAGGCACTGAAGCTGATTAAGGTCAGTTATGAAATCCTGCCGCACGTGACGGACGTTGATGAGGCGATGAAACCGGATGCGCCGGTAATTCAGGACTGGGTCTTTACGGCTGGCGTTCAGCCCAGGCCGGAGAAGCCTTCCAACATCTCACAACGTTCGGAATTTGGTCACGGTGATGTTGAGGCAGGGTTTGCCGAGGCGGACGTGATTGTTGAGAAAAGCTACCGGACGGAACAGACGCACCAGGGTTATATTGAACCCCATGCCTGCCTGGCAAGCGTTTCGCCGGATGGCACTGGCGAGCTGTGGGTAACGACCCAGGGCCACTTTGTTTTCCGTAACGTTTGCGCTGAACTGCTGGGTATGGACGTTGCGAAACTCAAAGTGACGTCATCCGAGATTGGTGGTGGTTTTGGCGGCAAGACCCATGTGTGGATGGAACCTGTTGCCCTGTGCCTGTCGCGCAAGGCAAACCGTCCAGTCAAGCTGGTAATGAGCCGGGAGGAAGTCTTTCGCGCGACCGGACCCACCTCGTCAACGTCAATTGATGTCAAGATTGGCGCCAAAAAAGACGGCACAATTACCGCGGCATCGGCTGAGCTTCGCTACCAGGACGGGCCTTATCCCGCAATCTGGGGCATGCTTGGGGCCATGACCTCGTGGGCCTGCTACGACCTCAAGAATGTTAAGAGTGTTGGTTACGATGTGCTTTGCAATCGGCCAAAAGTCGCCGCCTACCGGGCCCCCTCAGCGCCAATGGCCGCATTTGCCGTAGAAAGCACTATGGATCTTGTGGCAGAGAAGATAGGTATGGCGCCTATTGATTTCCGAATCAAGAACGCCGCCAAGGAGGGTACCAGGGCGTCTTATGGACCCACCTATGGCCCGATCGGCATCGGCCCGACGCTTGCTGCGGCCAAGAATCACCCGCACATGAAAGCCAAGCTGAAAAAGAACCAGGGCAGGGGCATGGCCTGTGGCTTCTGGTTCAACTTTGGCGGCCAGACCTGCACCGATGTCAATATTGGTATTGATGGCACGGTGACCCTGACAGTCGGTACAGTTGACGTGGGCGGTTCGCGCGCCTCGCTGTCGCTGATTGCCGCAGAGGAACTGGGTATTCCCTATTCGCAGGTGAAAGCCAATGTGGCCGACACGGCATCTTTGGGCCACAACGACATGACGGAGGGCAGTCGCGGTACTTTTTCGTCGGGTATGGCGACAATTTTTGCCGTACGTAATGCCATCGAAGTGCTCAAGGAGCGCGCGGCAAAAATGTGGGATGTGCCGGTGGACTGTGTGGTGTGGGAAGAAGGCCATGCCCGCGCGACCGGGAAAGAGCACAGTAACCTGCCACCCCTGTCCCTGAAGGATATTGCCAAAAAATCACCGACCACGGGCGGGCCTATTGCTGGCCACAATGAGGTGGTTGCCGACAATGCCGGTGTTTCTTTTGCCAGCCACATCTGTGATGTTGAGGTTGATCCTGAAACAGGATCAACCCGCGTGATTCGCTATACGGTGATCCAGGACGCTGGCAAAGCGATCCATCCCGATTATGTTGAAGGACAATTCCAGGGTGGTGCCGCCCAGGGTATTGGCTGGGCACTGAACGAGGAATATATCTACGGCGAAGACGGCAGGCTGCAGAATCCCGGTTTCCTGGACTATCGAATCCCGGTTTGCTCCGATCTGCCATTTATCGATACGCAGATCCTCGAGATCCCCAACCCCAACCATCCTTATGGGGTGCGAGGTGTGGGTGAAACATCCATCGTGCCACCACTTGCTGCGATTGGTAACGCGGTCTCCAACGCGGTGGGTGTGCGTATGACACATGTGCCCATGTCACCGCCGCGTATTCTCGCAGCGCTGGAAGAAGATGCTTTCAAGCAGGGTATTGCCGCCGGCTGACATGGAGATCATCCTGACGGGCGCCCTTCGTTCTGCAGCAGACGGTGCGCCCAACATCCACATTGAGGCGCATACCATCAGGGAACTGATGGAGCGCCTTGTCGACCGATACCCGGCCATGCAGTCCCACCTGGATACCGGCATTGCGGTGTCCATCAATGGCGAAATCTTTCGCGATGACTGGAGCAAGGCAATTCCCCAGGACGCAGAAGTTTTCCTGTTGCCGCGGATTGCTGGCGGTTAGTCTTTTCTTTCAGGGTTCCGTTGCGAACCTGGGCCGGTAGCCCTTTTCTCAGCGGCTTGCGGCCCTCCGGGCTACCCTCACCTGGTCGGGAGCCCTGCAGGCAGGTCTCCCTCCGCGCGCTCGGCGCTACGCTTTTATGCTTCGAAAAGGGCTACCGGCCCAGGTTCGCTGCGGCTACCGGCCCGGGTTTGCAGCGGCTTGCGGCCCTCCGGGGTACCCTCACCTGGTTGGGATTCCTTCAACGACCGGTAAAAACAGGCTCTCTTTTCTCGGCAAATGCCCTGACGGCCTCTTTGTGGTCATTGGTTGAGCGGGACTTCAGCAGACGATCAGCCTCCTGGTCGATTGCGGTTGCGTGGTCGACAACCAGGGCTTCATCGAGGTTGTCCTTCATGTAGGCATAAGCGACCGACGGGCCGCTGGCAAGACGACGCGCCAGTTCCATGGCCTCGAGTTGCAGGGCCTCTGCAGCGGTCACGCGATTCACCAGGCCAATCTTCTCGGCGGTGGGTGCGCTGATGCGTTCTGCGGTGAGCATCAGTTCCCTGGCCCGGCCGGGCCCCACAACGCGTGTCAGCAGCCAGGCAATACCGTAGTCGCCAGAGAGCCCAATGCGGGCATATGCGGTGCTGAGAAAAGCGGTATCGGCAGCAATGCGCAAATCGCAGGCCAGCGCCAGGGCCATGCCGGCACCGGCGGCAGGGCCTGGGAGTGCAGCAATGGTTGGTTTGCGCATCCTGTAGAGTGCCCCGGAAATCTCGTGGTGACGTACCCGCATTTCCTGGAACTGTTCTTCCAGGCTGGGTATGGAGCCGGATTCGCGCTGTCCCATGGCCTTGACATCGCCACCGGCACAAAAGGCGTTGCCGGCCGCCGTGATGAGCAGGGCACCAACCTGTTCGGCCCGGGCGGCAAAAGCGATTGCAGCGCGCAGGTTGCGGGTCAGGTCCGGTGACAGCGCGTTGCGTGCCTCGGGTCTGTTCAGGGTAATTACATACACACGATCGGTGAGCCGGCACTCAAGTTGCGTTGAATCAGGGGTAAACACGTCCATTGTTGTTCCTTAGCTGCGGTTTTCCGACCAGAGTACGCCGTCTTCAAACAGTTTGCTGATTGTGTTGCTGTCGTAGCCAAGCGCCAGCAGAAGTTCTGTCGTCTGGGCACCTCCAGGGGTCATGCCACGGACCTTGAGTCTGGAGCGGCTGAAATCCAGCATCGGCCTGTGACGGTAATAACTGCCAACCGTACTATCCCGAACCTCCTCCATGTAGGGTGACCCGGGCCGCGCCTCGTTGAAAAAGAAGGTTGGCAGGTTGTGCCGGTCGGCAACCACGCAGCCAATACCGGCCGCAAACAACAAATCCTCCCAGTGATCCGCCGGGCGGCTGGCAAAAAGCACCTCAAGTTCCTCGTTGAGTACCTCGGGCGGAGCAGGAAGAGGGTCGGGGTAATGGCTTGACAGGTGCATGGCCCCGACCAGGCGACAGAACGCCTGCCAGTCGGCCAGCCGGTGCAGATCGAGAAAAACCTGGCCCGATTCGCAGGCATAAAGCCGACAGAGTGCATGAGCACCGCTGAGGTCCGGGCGCAGGGGGGCACGTTCTGGTTTGCCTTCAAATGTAATCATGTCATCGAAGTTGGCGTAGGCATTGGCAATAAACATATCGCCAAAAATCTGTTGTCCCGTGCCGGTGCGTTCCCGCGCCATCAGGCCAAGCAAGGCTGAACTGGCGATCACCATTGCAGTGTTGGGGTCCGGGTTTACCTCATTGGCGCGCATGATGCGTCTTGCCTGTTCGCGCAACGCGGGCAGGGGCAGGAGCTGTGTGGGCAGTCCGCCTGCCTGGTAGGCTGCCCCACCCATGGCAGCACCGGGAATGGGATGGGTAGAGGGGCGAAGTGCACCCGGGCCGTCGGGGCCATAGCCATTGGCCGAAATATAGACAAGGCGTGGATTAATGGCGCTGAGTTCAGCATAGCCTATGCCCAGACGTTCGGGCACACCTGGTCTGAAGTTGTGGATCAGGATGTCCGCCTGCCTGACGAGTTTATCGACAATGGCGCGACCCTCGGGGCTTTTCAGATCAACCCCGATGCTTTCCTTGCCCTGGTTGCAGCGTGCGGAGCCGACCCCTCCACCCATGTTACGAAAAGGATCACCACCCACGGTTTCCACCTTGATCACCCGGGCCCCCAGGTCAGCAAGGAATGAGGCGCCCAGGGGCGCTGCGATGATGGTGGCCAGTTCCAGCACCGTAATGCCGCGCAGTGGCGCACTGTCCGGTGCAACATCAGCGGGGGTGGGCAGCGTCCAGGGTTCACCCGTGGGCATGTCACCCACGGCTGCTGGTGTCGCCGTAAGCCTGGCCAGTGGTCCCAATTGTCGCGTTCCGTTGAACTCGGCGACGTGCCCATTCTCGGTCATGTCAGGATCAGCGAGCGCCTCTTCGGCGCTCTGGTAGGGATGTGCCGCGATACCACCGTCGCTGACAAACAGCGCCATCCACTCGGCCAGCGGGCGTGACTGCATTTTCAGCAGTATGGCATCACGAACAGCTTCCTGTTCCTCGGGCAGTTTTGACATCTCTGTTTCCAGACCAATTGCCCGCATGAAGCTGGCAAACAGATGGGGAAGCAGATTGCCAAGCTGGAGCCAGCGTCCGTCACTACACTGTACGGGGTGGTAGTTAAGTGTCGGCATGATGGCGGCGGGGTTAACCGGGACTGGTGGAGCCTTGCGCAGTTGCATGCCAAGTGAGCCGCCCATGTCGTAGGGTGAGAGTCCTTTGGCCAGACAGGTTGAAACCTTCTGTCCTACGCCGCTTCGGTTGCGCTCAAAGAGCGCCGCAAGAATGCCGGTGACAAGATTCTGCGCGGTGGCGTGGGTGGCCACCTGTACGGCCGAGTATCTGGGCCCAGGGTCCTGCAGGATACCGTCCATGGATAACATGCGTCCGAGCCTGGCCGCTACCAGGGGTTCACTGAGGGTAACCTCCGGGCCTTCAGCAAACGCCCTGACTTCTGCATAAACCAGCCGCGGGTTGATTCGGTGCAGGGTGTCAAAATCGCTGCCGTCAAAGCTGTTTGGAATCGAGACAACCACCACATCGGCCTCCCGGACTGCATCCAGCATTGGCCGGCTGGCGTTTTTTTTGCCACGCAACCACATGCGGGCTGAGACGACCTGGTTCAGCTCGTCATATTCGGGGTCGGGATAGCGAATCACCCGGGCACCAAAATCGGCCAGCACCATGGTGGCAAGGCCGCCGGCCGGCCCAGAGGTAAGATCCAGAACTCGCAGGCCAACCAGCGGTGCCGTCATATGCTCCCCCTTTTAGTGAACAGCTCACATCTGCAACAGGTTACCATCCGCATCAATGAGTTTCACCGGGCCGAAACCAAGCGATTCAAGACCTGGCATCACTTTTTCCCTGTCGCCAACAACCACCCAAACCAGCGATTCCGGGTGGATCAACCGGCCACTGACGCGGTTCACCTCGTCCAGGGTCAGACCCGCAACTTTTTCCGGGTAAGTCCGGAAGTAATCATCGGGCAATCCGTATTGGACCATCTGGGATAGTGATCCCAGTACGGAGCCGGCGGTCTCCCAGCGACCCGAAAGGGACAGCGAGTTGCTCTTGATGCTCTTCTCAAGCTCATCTTCACTGATGGGGGCGTCCGCGATGAAAGCTCTCATCTCTTTCATGACCTCGTTAATCGACTCGGTCGTCTTGTCTGTCTGGACACTCGTGATCATGTAGAAGGTGCGCTGACCACGCGCATTGATCAACCCGGTGCCAGCACCATAAGACCAGCCTTTATCTTCCCGCAGGTTCATGTTGATCCGGGAAGTTGACAGGCCACCCAGAACATCGTTGACAGCTTCTATCGCGACCTCATCAGGATTGGCGGCCGGTACCGTGATATGACCGGCCAGCAAAATGGACTGTTCCGACCCTGGCCTGTCAACCAGATAGACCTCAATCCTGTTGTGCCGGGCCACCTGGCCAATATCTTTCTCCGGTATGTCACCGGGCGACCACTTGCCAAACAGGGCGTCAAGTTTGGGTCGAATCTCCGCCATGGTGGTATCACCCACCACAATCATGGTGGCGTGGTTGGGCTTGAACCAGGTGCTGTGAAAATTCCTGAGTTCATCCAGCTTGATGCCTCGCACGGACTCCAGGGTGCCGGAGCCGGTCAGCGGGTTGCCGTAGGCATGCCCCTTGCTGTAGATCAGCTTTGGCAATACGCGCGATGCCATGCTGTTCGGGTTCTGCTGTTCTCGCTGTATTGCGGTCAGTTGCTGGGTCCGAAGGCGCTCCAGTTCTGCAGCGGGGAAAGCCGGATTCAGCACAACATCAGCAAACACTTCAAGTGAGTCGTCAAGGGTGCTGGTCAGGCTCGAAAGTGTGACGAACGACGTGTCGAGGTTGGAGCCCGTGCCAAGACTTGCCCCCAGCATGATCAGTTCATCACTGATTTCGATGGCATCACGTTTTTTGGTACCCTCGTCCAGCATGTTCATTGCGAGTTTGGCAAGGCCCGCCTTGCCAAACTGGTCAGCGGCATAACCCGCATCCACAGACAGCTGGAACTGGACAACGGGTACCGCATCACGCCGGGCGACAATAATTTCCAGGCCATTATCCAGCCTGGTGCGCTCGAAACTGTCAAATGAGGCGATGGGTGGTTCTCCCGGCACCGGAATGCCTGACCGGTCAACTTCCGAAGGTACCGCCTTGCCCTCCCGGTAGGGGCGTATTTCCAGGTGGTACATGCCATCAGAAAGCCACCTCGCGGCAGCCTGTTGCAGATCCTTGCGGGTGGCAGACTTGATCCAGTCCAGTTCCTTCCTGTAGAACCCTGGATCACCGGTATAAATGTAGTTCGAGGCAAGAATATCGGATTTACCACCAAATCCCCCGATGCGCTCGACGCCACGGACAAACGCACTGATGGTCTCTATCTTGACGCGCTCCAGTTCGTCGCGGGTCGGCCCATTTGCAATGAACTTTGCAATCTCCTCCATGATGATGGCATCCACCTGTGCCTCGTCGATACCCGGATTGATCATGGCGGTCACTTCCCAGGTACCGGCAATTTCACCGCTTGCCGTGTAGGCGTTCACAGACGACACCAGTTGCTCATCGTAGACCAGCCGCTTGTAGAGCCTTGAGCTTTTCCCGTTGGACATGATACTGCCCACCAGCGCAAGCATATTGGTGTCCCGCGTGCTGTTGCCCTCGGTATTCCAGCTTTTCAACATCATGGTCTGCGGTACGCGGTCGTAACTGATCTCCCGCTGTTCACCGGTGAGTTTGGCAACCCAGCTTTCGTGTTTGGTCAGGGGAGGGCCAGGCTGGATAAAGCCAAAGTAGTGCTCTACCTTCCTGCGCACTTCCTCGGTATCAACCGCACCGGCAATGCTGAGGACCGCGTTGGATGCACCGTAATACTGCTTGAACCAGTTGTGGACGTCGTCAAGCGTGGCCGCGTTCAGGTCATCCATGGAACCAATGGTTGTCCAGGAGTAGGGGTGGGTGTAAGGATAAATGCTGCTGTACTGGATTTCGGCGGCTTTGCCGTAGGGTGAATTTTCGCGCTGGCGTTTTTCGTTTTGTACCACGCCACGCTGTTCATCAAGTTTGGCCTGGGTAATGGCCGGCAACAGGTTGCCCATGCGATCAGATTCAAGCCAGAGAATACTGTCAAGTGCATTGACTGGCACGGTCTGGAAATAGTTGGTCCGGTCCCAGTTGGTTGTGCCGTTCAGGGTTGTGGCCCCCAGCTTTTCCGTGGCGCGAAAGTAGTCGTCGTCATAGTTCTCGCTGCCATTGAACATCAGGTGCTCAAACAGGTGCGCAAATCCTGTTCGACCCCGGACTTCGTTTTTCGAGCCCACGTGATACCAGACATTAACCGCCACAATGGGGGCCTTGTGGTCCTCATGAACGATCACCGTCAGGCCGTTGTTGAGGCGGAACATCGTGTAGGGTATCTCGACATCAATGTCAAAAGGATCACCTGCCGCCATCGCAGGCGCGGTAATGACCAGCAGGCAGTAAATCAGCAGCAATTTTGCGTGTAACATTGTGACCTTTCTTTGGATAATCCGAGCCCTCTTATAAACCAAGCGGCGCCCAAATAAAACCGGGTGTCCGCTGGATTGAGTGCCAGTTGAGACAAGTAGAGACAGATGAGACAGCTACCTTACGAAAGAGTTGCCATCAGGGGGGCCAATTGCTGGCTTTCCGCGCTGGATTTTGGCGGGGCAGACAAGCCTCCCCTGGTGATATTACATGGCATGCGTGACCACGCCCTCAGCATGCTTAGCCTGGTAGAGGCGCTGCAGGGCACCTATCGGGTGATTGCCCCGGACCTGCGTGGGCATGGCGACAGCGAAAACTGTGGCAGTTACGCCATGGTGCAGTTTGTCGCAGACCTGCGTGCTGTTGTTAACCACTTTGCCCTGGTAGGGCCCACCCTGATTGGACACAGCCTGGGTGGGCATATCACGTCCCGTTATGCGGCAATCTATGGTGATGAGGTGAGGGCGCTGGTCCTGATTGATGGCATGGGGCCACCCCGGCCGCCCCGGGTACTGTCAGCCGAGGAAGCCCGGCAGAACTGGCGCCAGAACGTTGAGGCGGCGCTGCAGTTGTCGTCCGAGCGGAGAAGCATTGCCAGTGCTGATGCAGCGGTTGAAAGACTCGCCGGGAATAACCCCAGGCTTGCCGCCGCCCGGGCCAGGCTTATTGCCGAGCAGGGCGTGGAACCACACCCGGAGGGCGGCGTCCGCTGGAAATGGGATCCGGCGGTCAACATGGTCTGGAGTACCTTTGATCACAGTGAAAGTGAAGCCCAGTGGCAGCACATTACGGCACCGGTACTGGTGCTCACCGGTGAGCATTCGATGGAATACTGGTCTGGTGCCAGATTTGACCTTAATGATGACGGCAGTCTGCATGAGCGTGAGATCCGTCGCCGGGTGGCACTGTTCCGGGACGCGCGCCACCAGGAGATTGGTGGCGCTGGCCACATGATCCACTACGATTCGCCGGACGCGCTGAACCAGTGTATCAGCGACTTTCTCGCGGCAACCTGAGATTACCTGCCAGCCGAGGCGGGCAGTTCACTCTGGGCGTCAGTATCATGGTGAACCACGTCGGCGGGGTCCACTCGCCGGTCGAGCCCCCAGAAGTGGAACCAGTCGTCCAGCATCAGGTAAAGGCTGGGCACCAGCAGCAGCGTGATAAAGGTCGCAAACAGCACGCCGAATGCCAGCGAGATTGCCATGGGAATAAACATGAAGGTCTCCGGGTCCTCATTGGTCATCAGCGGTACCAGGCCAACAAAGGTTGTGACCGAAGTGAGCAATATGGGACGAAACCGGACTACCCCCGCATTGGTAACGGCCTCGAACAGGGGAGTACCGAGCCGGCGCTGCCGGTTGATGTAGTCAACCAGTACAAGGGAGGAGTTCACCACAACGCCGGACAGGGCAATGATGCCCAGCATGGAGAAGAAGATCAGGTTCCAGCCCATGATGAAGTGGCCAACTATGGCACCCACCGCGCCGAAGGGAATAACGCTCATGATCACCAGGGGCTGCATGTAACTCTTGAGCGGGACCGCGAGCAGGGCATAGATACAAAGCAATGCCAGGGGTACAGTGCCAAAGATGCTGCCCATGGCCTTGGACCGCTCTTCCTGTTCGCCGCCAAGAGAGTAGGTGACGCCCGGGAAATCAGGGTTTCGGCAGGCGCGGGTACGATTACCGAGCTCAGTCCCGGGTGCACAGAGCCCGCGCCCCACAGCTGCCATGACTTCTTCAGGCGTCACCAGGGTCCGGTTGACGTCACCTGTTACGGTGACAATACGCTGTTGATCCTGGCGCCGGATGGCTGAGTAGCCTTTGCCGTAATCGGTCTCGGCAACAGAAAGGAAAGGCACCTCGTGGCCGTTGGGCGTACGAATTCGCATTTCTTCCAGGTTTGCCAGTGAACGCCGCTCCTCCTCCGGATACCGCACCATCACCCGGACGTCATCAGTACCGCGCTGAATCCGCTGGGCCTCCTCGCCGTAGAAGGCCTGGCGCACCTGCCGGGCCAGGTCGTTGAGGGTCAGGCCCAGGGGTTTTGCCTCGGGCAAGATATCCAGCTTGACCTCCTGTTTGCCGGAGCGGAACGAATCAGTGAGATCAAGAACCCCTGGGTAACGTGACATTTCCTCGCGCAGGCTGGCGGCAGCCAGCCGGAGCTCCTCAACATCGCGGCCTTTCAACTGGATCATCAGGGGTGAACCCGCACTGAAGGAGTTGGCATTGAAGTTCAGTTCAATGGCGTCGGGGATGTCGCCGGTAATGCTGCGCCATCGATCCCCGATCTGCCCTGCGGTCAGCCCCCGGCGGGCCTCGATAGGGGCCAGTTTGAGGACAACCTCAGCCATGTGGCTGCCGCCACCGGACTGACTGGGTGGTCCGTTGCTGCGGGCGGCGTTGGAACCGATCGAAACCAAGATATTGGTGATGACGCTCTGGCCCTCTGGCATCGCCAGATCGCGGTTCAACTCCTGTTCGAGTACCAGTGCAGCCTGCTCCAGCTGGCGTGCACCGGCCTCGGTCAGTTCAACATTGACGCCTTCCGGCATACTGAGTGTGGCATAGATGTTGTCACCGTCGACGGCCGGGAAAAACTGGAAGACCACGCGCCCGCTGATGATCAGTGCCAGGGCCAGTACCAGTACCCCGGTTGCAACTGCCCAGGTGACCCAGCGCCATTCAAGGGAGCGAACCAGGAACGGTTTGTAGCTGTTTTCTGCAACCCACTCCAGGGCATCAGCAAAGCGGGACTGGAACCTGATCCAGCTCTTGACGAACCTGGTATCGGCAAAGAGGTAACCCTCGGTTTTTCGATGTGCCAGGTGGGCGGGCAGGATAATCTGCGATTCGATGAGGCTGAATACCAGGCAGATTACAACCACATAACCGATAATGGAGAAGAACTGACCCATCCGCCCCTCAATCAGCAGTATCGGCAGGAAAGCGGCCATGGTGGTCAGTACGCCAAAGATGACCGGAATGGATACCTCAAGCGTACCCGAGATGGCCGCTTCCCGATGGGTCCGGTCGGTGGTCTCATGGCTGAATACCCGTTCACCCACGACAATGGCATCGTCAACCACAATACCCAGCACGAGTATGAAGGCAAGCACTGTCAGCGAACTGATGTTGATGCCGGCCACCGGAAACATCCACAGGGCACCCAGTACCGCAATGGGAATACCCGCTGCTACCCAGACCGCTACCTTGAAGCGCAGGAAAAGTGTCAGGATGAGCAGCACCAGCGCAAGGCCGGCGTAGGCGTTTTTGGTCAGCGCCTCAATGCGCCTGCCGAGCGACAGGGATTCGTCAATCCAGACGGTCAGTTTCAGACCCTGAGGTAAAGTGGGGCGCGTACGCTCAATGTATTGTTTGACAGCGGTGGATGAGGCAATGGTGTCCTCCTCGCCAACCCGGTACACGGTGATCATCACCGAGCGTTCACCGTTAAACTTGGCGCGGAGGTAACCTTCCTCAAATTCGTCGCGGACATTGGCCAGGTCCCCCACGGTCAGGTTGGTGCCATCCGGCCTGGTCAGCACAACAATATCTTCAAAGTCGCTGCCGCTGTACGCCTGGCCTTTGCTGCGCAGGAGCACTTCCCCACCCTCGGTCTTGATGGAACCGCCTGGCATGTCCAGCGAGGAGCGCTGGATCGCACTGGCCACGGAGCCGAGCGTGAGACCATATTGACGCAGGGTGTTTTCGCTGACTTCAATGGAGATTTCGTAGGGTCTTGCGTAGTTCACAGCCACCTGGGAGATGCCCTCCAGCGCAGCAATGTCATCCCTGATCCGGTCAGCGGTCATTTTCAGGGTGCGTTCATCAGTGTTGCCCGACAACGCAACCACAATGGTCTGGCCGCGAAACGCCATAGCGGAAACAATGGGTTTTTCAGTTTCCCGGGGAAAGGTTGAAATGCCGTCGACCTTGCCCTTGATATCGTTCATGGCGCGGGTCTGGTCTGCGTCCGCCAGCAGTTCCACGATGACGTTACACATGCCCTCGGCGGCCACCGACTGGATACGGTCAATACCTTCCACCCCCTCAATCGCCTGCTCTATGCGCACACAGACGGCCTGCTCTACTTCCTCGGGTGCCGCGCCCAGGTAGGGGACAGTGACCTGGACAATCCCGGGCTCAATATTGGGAAACTCCTCCTTGTGCATGCTGGACAATGCAATAACACCACCCACGCAAAAGATAGCCATCACCAGGTTGGCGGCAATCGGGTTATCAACAAACCAGGTAATCAGTTTTTCCATCAGCCGCGCCCCCCGGGAACCGGCTTGACCCGCATGCCATCGATGACCGTCTGAATGGGTGACAGGTTTACGCGGTCACCCCGTTCGAGTCCCGCAGCAATCAGCACCTGGTCCCGGTCGAACCGGAGCAATTGGACATCGCGGAAACGCAGCCTGTTGTCGGCATCGACGATCAGTACCTGGGTCTGGTTGCGCAGTGCGGCGCGTGGCAGGACCACAACATTATCGACCAGCCTGCCATCAATTTCGGCATGGACAAACAGTCCAACCGGCAGTGCCGGCTGGTCGGATTCGGGGTTGTTCTCGACCCGGACGACGGCATGTACCATGCGGGTGGCGGCGTCAATCTCGGCCTCGGTGCGTACGAGTCGGCCAACCCATTCGTAATGTTGGCCACCATAGTCGGTGCTGAGGAGCACTCGCGCCTGCTGTGATACGGGCAGGGCACCACGGCTGCCGAGGGGCAAATCGAGGAAAGCCAACTGGCTGTCCGCCAGCGGTACACGCACCTCAACAGCATCGCTGGCGTAAATCTGCCCCACCGAGGCACCGCGTGATACAAACTGGCCCTGGTCAACTTTCTTGGTGCGCAGCAGACCGGCATAAGGGGCGCGCAGTGATGTGCGGGCGAGATCACGTTCAGCCTGTTGTAACGCGATAGTGCTCTCCTTGAGGGCCGCCTCGGCGATTCGCTGGGCGCGCAAGGCACTTTCGAGACTGGACTGGCTGGCAAGCTGGTTCCTGACAAGTTCCTGCAGGCGGCTTAGCTCATACCGCGCGTGCTCGTGTTCTGCCTGGGCCCGTTCATTGGCGGCGCGGGCACGCTGGACAGCGGCCTCGTAATCCTGGCTTTCGATTCGCAGCAACACGTCACCCTGCTCAAACACCCCACCGGGTACGAGATTGGGCGAAACCCACTCGACGCGTCCACTGACTTCCGGAATCAGTTCGCTTGATGTCAGCGGCAGGACAGTGCCCTGGGATCTCACCTTGAGTCGCACGGTTTCCTTGTCGATGGTCTGGATGCGGACGGACGTGGCCACTTCTTCCGGTTCCACCTGGGCCGGTTCGGGCGCTGTTGCCACCAGCGTGTACGCCATGATGGCGGCAACAAACAGGACGATGACGGTCATTGCGCCTTTGACAAGTGGACTATGCATTTGAATTGCTCCCTGGTACTGCGGTGGTTATTGCCTGCAACTGCCTGATGGTGGCCTGCAGGTACTCAAAATGGGCCGCAATCGCCGCGGCCGCGAGTTTGGGATCGCGCCTGGCCAGGCCCTGATCAAGCTGCCTGAAAATATCGATCATGCGTTCTCGATCCACGCTGATGCCCGGTTCAGCCGGGCGCATACGTCCTATGAACTGGGTCTTGAGGCCATTCAGGATCAGCCTCAGCACAAGATTTTTGTTGATGCGGGTAAACAGCAGGGACAGCTTGCGCCAGCACTGATCATTCTGCAGGCTGCCTTCCGGCACGCCACTATTGTCGATCAGCTCAGCGACAATCGCGCGCATGTCAGCGAGTTGTTCCTCGCTGGCGGTCTCAACTGCGGTTCGCGCGGACATGGACATCAGCGCTCCCAATACCTCAAGCAGGTTGTTGACCAGGTTGATGTCAGGTGATTCGTTCAGGTCGATGATGTGACCGAGGACATCAAGCGTCGCCTCTTCCACGGGCACGACGCGCACGCCACCCGGCGTGACATCCGCAATCCCCATCTGCTCCAGTTTCTTGATGGCCTCTCTCACCGCGCCGCGATTGGCCTCGAACCGGGCGGCCAGGTCCCGTTCTGACGGGAGCCTTTCACCGGCGCGATATTGCCCGCGAAGGATTTCTTCGCGCAGGGTGGCGCTGATTTCTTCTGCCCTGGAGGCGGCTGCGGGTTTCATATCTTTGTTCAGGTGTTGTCGGTGATTTGGTCATACCAAACTGGTCAGACCAAATTGGTCTGGCCATTGTAATGATGCACTGCACACTTTCAAGCAGAAATCTGTCAGAATTCGAGCGCATTATTGAGGGGTCAGGATGACAGCGGAGAGCGTAGCCCGGCTGATAGAAACGGGTTTTGAGGAATATCGGGAGCAGTTCCGCGCGGTGACCCATCTCGCACGACACCGTTTCGAGCAGGAAGACTGGATTGGTATCCAGGAAGCCTCGGTTGCGCGCATCAAGTTGTATGCCACCTGTACCGCAAAACTCGTTGATACGATTCTTGAACCGGGGCCGGCCGGTGTGCCAGGGCTGGAAGACTGGGCCAGTGTGAAGCGGCACTACGCGAGGCTGATCCGGGGAAAGAAAGATTACGAACTGGCAGAAACCGTCTACAACACGGTGTTCAGGAAGTTGTTTGCACGTGAGCACCTGCGTGATGAATATGCGTTTGTCACCGAGTCCCTGGCACAACCCGCAACCGGTGATGCCAACCTCCTGACAGGTATTGGACCCACCCAGGACCTGCGCCAGGCGTTGACCAACCTGTTGACGTTTTTCGAATTTGACGTGCCCTGGGCTGATCTGGATGCGGATGTTGAACTGATGGTGAGCACCATGAAAGCGTCTGTTCCCCTGCTGCGGTACCCCCAGGAACTCCGATTCGAGATGCTGAGGGCGGTTTTCTATCGCAACAAGGGTGCCTATCTTATTGGACGCATGTACATTGGTGAACACCTGTTCCCGCTAGCCATCCCCATTCACAACCGGGATTCGGCGTTGTTTGTGGATACCATCATCTGGAACGACGATGACCTGTCGATCATTTTCAGTTTTACCCGCTCCTACTTCATGGTGGATATTGATTATCCGCGGGAGATGGTGGACTTTCTGCAGGAACTGCTGCCGAACAAAAAGCGCTGGGAACTCTACACGTCCCTTGGCTTTTACAAACACGGGAAAACGGAGTTCTACCGGGACTTTCTCCAGCATCTGGCGCAGTCGACAGACCAGTTTATTCTTGCCGAGGGTATCAAGGGGCTGGTCATGTCGGTGTTTACCCTGCCTTCCTACCAGAGCGTGTTCAAGGTGATTCGCGACCGCTTTGCGCCCACCAAGAAGGTCACCCGGGACCAGGTGCGGGCCGCCTATTACCTCGTGAAGACGCACGATCGGGTGGGGCGAATGGCAGATACCCAGGAATTCTCCAACTTTCGCTTTCCCCGGCACAGGTTTTCCCAGGCATTGCTGGACGAATTGCAGAAGACCTGTGCTTCCTCGATTACGCTTAGCGATGATGAAGTGCTGATCAGCCATCTGTACACGGAACGGCGTATGACACCGCTGAATATCTACCTGGAACAGGCGAGTGAATTTGAGCAGCGCCAGGTGCTTGATGAATATGGCAACGCCATCCGGCAACTGGCCGCCGCCAATATTTTTCCGGGTGACATGCTGCTGAAGAATTTTGGGGTCACCAGGCACCGCCGCGTGGTTTTCTACGATTACGACGAGATCTGTTATCTCACCGAGGTCAACTTCAGGGAAATCCCGCCACCCCGCGACCGGGAGGACCAGTTGGCCGCTGAGCCCTGGTACAGCGTCGGCCCTTATGATGTATTCCCGGAAGAGTTCGAAAACTTCCTGTTCAACTCCGATCACCTGCGGGAAGAGTTCAGGGCCAACCACGGTGACCTGTTTACAGTGGCCTACTGGCAGGGCATCCAGCAGAAGATTCGGGACCATCAGGTGATGGATGTTTACCCCTATCGCCGGCGCCGGTCATTTCGCCGCGAGCTTGCCTAGCCCCTTGCGTTGCGCGGCTGGTCTGGAATAATGCCCCACTTTGTTGACTGTCGAACCGCATGAATCCGCTTTCAGTACTTTACCGCCTGTATGAGCAACGCCTGTGGCGCCAGGTCAAGGGTGGACCCAATCCACACCATATTGGACTGATTGTTGATGGCAACCGGCGTTTTGCGCGGGTGAAGGGACTTGCCAACCAGAATGAGGGGCATACCAAAGGATCAGAAAACCTCGAGGACTTCCTGGACTGGTGCTGGCAACTGGACATCCGGATTGTCACGCTCTATGGCTTTTCCACCGAGAACTTCAAGCGCAGCTCCGACGAGGTGGAATATCTGATGCAACTCATCATGCAAAAGCTGCGAGAGTTCCAGGTTGATCCTGCCATTTTTGAGCAGCGTGTCAGGGTGAAGGTCATAGGCCGGCGGGAAGATCTGTCGCCGGAAATGAACGCCGAGATTGACAAGGTGGAAGCCCTGACGCGTGAACACGAGCGATTTACACTCAATATTGCCATCAGCTATGGCGGGCGGGCGGAGATTATCGATGCAGTCCGACGGATTGCCACCAAGGTCCAGCAGGGTGCGATCACCCCGGACTGCATCGATGAGAAGTTGTTTGAAAGCTACCTGTACACCGAAGGACAGCCGGATCCTGACCTCATCATTCGGACTTCGGGGGAAGAACGGCTGTCGGGTTTTCTGCTGTGGCAGAGTGCCTACTCCGAACTTTATTTCACCGAGGTCTACTGGCCAGCTTTCCGGCAGATCGATTTTTGGCGTGCGCTGCGGGTTTACCAGCAGCGGGAGCGCCGGTACGGCAAGTAGCCCGTCATGACGCGGGTTGTTCTATAATCACCGGTGCGGCCTCCCGGGGCGACAACCAGTATCGAAAGATGGCAGAAAACACCCAATATACAATTCCGGATGAACCGGAGGGGAGTGAAACCCCGACCGAGAAACGCCCCTGTCTGATCATGATCAAGGGTGACTTTATCGGGCAGGTGTATGAACTCGCCAGGGATGTCACCATCATCGGGAGAAGTGACGAGGTGGACCTGGTCATTTCTGATGTCAGCATCAGTCGACGGCATGCCATGATTGTCAATCGACTGGAGGGATTTCACGTCTCTGATCTGGGCAGCACCAATGGTACTTTTGTCAACAGGGCACCGGTTGTTCAACCTACACCGCTCAAGGAGGGTGACAAGCTGACCCTGGGCACAGTGACTTTCCGGTTCAGCTTTCAGGACGAAGACGATACCCAATACCACGTCATGCTACGAAACATGGCCATCCGGGACGGACTGACGCGTATCTACAACAAGCGTCATTTTCTCGATGCACTCGAAAAAGAGTTTGACTATAACCGCCGCAATCACTCCGGCCTGGCACTGGTCATGTTTGATATTGACCATTTCAAGACCGTTAACGATGCCCATGGACACCCGGCAGGGGATTTTATTCTGAAACACATGGCGCAGCTTATCGAGAACGAGGCACGCGGCTATGACCTGTTTGCCCGCTATGGTGGGGAAGAGTTTGTGTTCATGATGCGTGGTGCAACCAAAGACGCGGCGATTGCATTGGCTGAACGCGTCCGCACCACGGTTGAGCGCCATGTGTTTGATTATGACAATCGGCACCTCAAGATAACGGTCAGTCTTGGTCTGTCATTCTGGGATGGGGGTGACAGCATCCGGTCGCCGGCGGAGCTGATTGAGGCAGCCGACAAGCGGCTGTACCAGGCAAAGCGCGCCGGCCGGAACCGGGCCTGTTTTGATGACCTACCGGTGGCGCCGCAACAGGGCGACGAGCCGGTCCAGCATTGAAATGAGCGAGGTGCCAATCAGCACCCACCCGGCCCAGTAGAAGTAAACGTCCGGCACCGGGTAAAAGCCAAGTGCATGTTGCATGCCGGGAAAGCCGGCAAGCACAAAATACGCAATGCCATTGTTGCGGCCAAGGAAGCTGGCCCTGAGCGGGCGGCCCTGCAAAGCGTCTGAGTCAAGTACGTACTGGGTAAAGGCGGCGGCCACCAGCACCGGGAGGACCACCGGCACCCAGCCCCCGAGGGCAAGTGCGCTTAAGGTGGCTGTCACAAATATGGCATCTGAGCCGTGATCCAGCAGACCACCGAGCGCTGATACCTGCTGTCGGTGCCGGGCCAGCCTGCCGTCAATAATGTCGGTTGCAACGGCACAGGCGACAATGATTGCCTGCAACAACCACTCGCCGGAAACAATCGTATAGAACGACAGCCCGGCCAGCGGGATGCGGGAAACGCTTAACGCGTTGGGCAGGGAGAGTTTTTTCATCAGTTGCCCGGGCATGATAATGTCTTCTGCAGGTCGAACACAAACCGTCCTGGCCTGGCCAGGCCAGAAACAAACGAGCAGGGAGTCGAATTGATGAAAACGATCAACCACCTCAAGTGGGGTCGCGCCATAATCGTTATGGCGCTGCCGGTATTGTTGGGTATTGGTCCCTGCACCGGGGGGCCGCGCTGGCTGGAACGGATCCCGGGTGGTGTGCTGAATGGTGAAGTTGTCACGGAACCGGTGACAGACTGGTCGTTTGTGAGTGAAGCGGGTCTTTGTGCCCTGGAAACGCGGCCTGATTTTCCCCATTCCATTATCGTCAACTGCTTTAACGACGGCCCGGATCTTTATGTGGGCTGTATGTCCTGCGATGGCAAAGCCTGGTCCACCTATGTGATGAATAATCCTGTCGGCCGAATCAGAGTGGGTGACCGGATCCATGCGGTGAACCTGAGGCGTGTGACCGACGCTGATGCCATGCAGGGCCCATGGGTCAGCCGGTGGGAGAAAACCCGGGGCAACACAGATGCACCCCCGATCCCCTCGGGCTACTGGCTCTTCCAGCTGACAAGCAGGCAAACCCCTTGAAAATTGCCATTACCGGTGCAAACGGCCACCTGGGGCGGCGGTTAATCCGACAGCTTGCTGCCACCGCTGAGGTGATTGCGATTGTCCGTTCTGAGCGGGCAAGAAAGACGCTGACCGATGAATTCGGTTCCGGACTTGCGGTGTCTGTCATTGACTACGCGGATTCTGCGGCATTGGGCAACGCATTGATTGGCGTTGATTATTGTGTCCATCTGGTGGGAATCATCAAGGAATCGAAGGCAAACCCCTTTGCTGACGCGCATGAAGCTCCCGCTGCGGCGCTTGCCACTGCCGCCAGGCAGCAAAAGCTGAAAGGGATCCTTTACCTGTCAATTGTAGGCAGTGCCGCTATGGCGGCCAACGCCTGTCTTGCGTCGCGTGGACGGGCGGAGGATATCCTGATGCAAAGCGGTGTGCCGACCCGGATCATCCGCGTGCCCATGGTACTCGGCGAACGGGACTATGCGTCGTTTGCCTTGTTGAAGCAGGCCCGACGACGCATTGCCGTGACTTTCCGTGCAGACAGTCTTGAACAACCCATTTATGCCGGTGATGTGATCAAGGCGCTGGAGGCTTCCCTCAAGAATGGTTTTACCACGGACGTGCTGGAACTGGCAGGACCTGAATCACTGTCCCGGCGGGCACTGATTCAGCGTGCCGCCCACCTGCTTGGGGCTGGCCCGGTCAGCGTGGTGTCGCTGCCGCTCGCAGTGGGAATGCTGCTCGCCCGTCTGCTGGAGATGCTGGCGAATCCGCCTGTTACAGGTGCCATGCTGGGTGTGCTTGACCATGATGACCAGGTTGACACGGCGGCAGCCTGCAACACGCTGGGGCTTGACCTGACCCCGCTGGACACGACCATTCGCTATATTGCCGGCGATTGAGGTTCTGCCCGTTTCTGATGCAAACTGTCGGTTTGGACAAGAGAGGGCAAGCGCAATGGAAGTAGCACCGGAGGCCGCAGGTTTTTCTGCCGCGCGGCTCGAACGCATTACCGAACATCTGGACCGGAATTATATTGCGCCTGGCAAGATTGCCGGATGCCAGACCCTGGTATCGCGGCATGGCCAGCCCGCCTATTTTCGTTCGCTGGGTGACATGGACAGTGAGCGATCGAAACCGATGCAGGATGACACTATCTTCCGCATCTACTCAATGACAAAACCCATCACCTCAATTGCCCTGATGCAACTCTACGAACGCGGACTGTTTCAGTTGAACGATCCGGTGTATAGGGCTGTACCCGCCTTCCGTGACCACAAGGTCTGGGTTTCTGGCGAGGGGGAATCCATGGTGGTGAGGGACCCGTCCCGGCCAATGACTTTTCGTCACCTGCTCAGTCATAGTGGCGGTCTGACCTATGGTAATGGCACCCATCCGGTCGACCAGGTCTACCAGGCGCTGCGCGTCAACCGGGGCAAAGGAGAAACCACCACAACATTTATGGAAAAGCTGGCCGGTGTTCCGCTGCGTTATGATCCGGGTGAGCAGTGGATGTATTCACTGTCCACGGATGTCTGTGGCGCACTTGTTGAAATACTGTCGGGCCAACCCTTCGATGAGTACCTCGCTGAACACATCTTCCAGCCCCTGGGGATGACTGATACCGCCTTTCAGGTCAGTGACGACAAGGTGTCGCGGTTTGCGGCCAATTACCAGCGCAACCCCGACAAGACCCTTCAGCTTGTTGATGACCCGGGCAACAGTCACTACCTGACCAAACCCACATTTCCCAGTGGGGGTGGTGGCCTGACCAGCACGACAGCAGACTATTACCGGTTCTGTGAAATGTTGCGCCGGGGTGGTGAGTTGGGCGGCAGGCGTATACTGGGATCGCGGACCCTGGCCATGATGCACAAGAATCACCTGAAAGGTGGCCAGGATCTGACCCAACTTGCGATTGGCAGTTTTTCCGAGACCGCCAACGAGGGTGTTGGATTCGGCCTTGGATTTGCCATGACGCTGGGTGAGGTTGAGGCGGGCGGTCCGGGCCATGGTGACTACTACTGGGGTGGTGCTGCGTCCACCATCTTCTGGGTGGATCCGCTGGAGGACATGGTTGTTATTTTCATGACGCAATTGATGCCTTCTGCCACTTTCAACTTCAGGGGCCAGCTCAAGAACATCATTTATGGCGCAATCGAAGACTAGTCAGGTAGCGGGAAAGCACGGGCCAGGGTGGTCAGGGCAGTGCTGCAATCCTCGTCAAGTTTGAGGGTCGCAAGTTCATCAGCCCTGGTTCTGCCCTGGTTGACAATGGCGATGGGTTTGCCGATTGCAGCAGCATGTCGGCAAAACCGGAATGCCGAGAAGACCATCAGGGAAGAACCGAACACAACCAGCGCATCAGCGGCTTCGATGGCCCCGATCCCGGTCCTGACGACTTCTCTCGGTACCGAGCCGCCAAAAAACACGACATCGGGTTTCAGTATGCCGCCGCAGCGGGTGCAGTCCGGTACTACAAAGTGTTCAATGGTGGATTCATCGACGTCCGCGTCCCCATCCGGTGTCAGTGCCAGAGCTTCGGGTTTCAAGGCAGGGTTACACCGCGCGAGTTGCTCCTGCATTGCCTGCCGGGGCGTCTTGTCGCCGCAGGACAGGCAAACCACCTGGTCCAACCGTCCATGCAGGTCGATGACCTTCTGGTGACCGGCTCTCTGGTGCAGGCGGTCTACATTCTGGGTAATGAGCTGGGACACATGCCCCGCGGCTTCCAGCGCCGCCAGTGTATGGTGTACCGGATTGGGTCGGGCGTCACGCACGGCTGGCCAGCCGGCGAAGCTGCGTGACCAGTAGCGCTGCCTGCTTGTGGCCCGGTTGTCAAAATCCTGGTGCTGGATGGGTTCACTGCGCTGCCACCTGGCTTCCCTGTCGCGGTAAGTGGGAATCCCGGAGGCGACACTGCACCCTGCGCCCGTGATGGCCACAAAGCGGGGGTGGCGCGCGACAAACGTGGTGAGGTCAGCGAGCAACAGTGTGTTCCGGTGATGTGGCCTGCCACAGGCTTGACCTGATGATCATTGTCACGATAACCATCAGCATGAAAAAAGACGATACGATCAGCGCGTTGGATGGACCAATCCAGCGACACAGGTAACCGCTGAACAGGGCACCCACCGGGCCTGAACCCATGAAGGAGAAGGAAAAGAATGCCATCATTCTCGCGCGCTGATCTGGCGGCGACTGTTCCTGCATGATAGTGCGTGACATGGTCATGGCAACGCCACCGCACATGCCCCAGGCAAAAATGGAGACCACCACGCTGACAAAACCGAGGCCGAGCCCTGCACTGGCCAACATCAGCGAACCTGTCAGGTGTGCCGCCAG
Source organism: Pseudomonadota bacterium (assembly GCA_047947185.1). Taxonomy (GTDB): domain Bacteria; phylum Pseudomonadota; class Gammaproteobacteria; order Pseudomonadales; family Azotimanducaceae; genus JANQJA01. Next base: position 773,952 of record CP170502.1, on the reverse strand, counting down.
CAGGGCGCGCCCCTTGCGGGCGATTTCACCAAACCTGAGCAGCAGCAGGATAATCAATACAAGGCCGAGCGAGTTGGCAATGTTCAGCCACGCGAGTTCCTGCGATGAGCCGCCATAGACATCCCGGACCACCAGCGGCAGGGTCACAATGTAGGAACCCATAAAAAAGATTCCCATGGCACAATTCTGGGCCACCACCGCTGACATGAGCGGGGATGCCCGCACGCTCCGGAATCCTTCGACAATTGAACGCTGCAGTTGTGTGGCAAGTCCGGGCGACCCCTGCCAGTGCGGCAGGGTCGGCACATCCAGGCGGTAGTAGGCCAGAACGCCGCTGGCCAGTACCGCTGACTGAAGCAGGAGAATAAACACAGCGCCGGTTGTATCGGCGTATGACGCAATAAAGAAGCCAACCATCTGCATGCCAAATTGGGTCATGCTGGCTTGCAGCACCCGGCGCTGGATCTGCCCGTCGGCAACCAGTGCCAGCAGACCGTCCCGCGCAGGCGTGACAAGCGCCTGGGCGATGCCCATCAGCACGGCGAAGACAATCAGCTTGAAGAACGTCAACTGCCCAAGCACAACAACAGCGGTCAGGTAGAGAGGCGCGAAGGCGGCCGCGGTTTGCCCCAGCATCGCCAGCCGGCGTCCGCCATAGTGGTCTGCAAGACTGCCACCAACCAGCATGAACAGCATGCTGGGCAAGAGTAATGCCATCTGGGCGAAGCCCACCTTGTCGGGCGATTCGTTCAATACAATGGTGACCAGCCAGGCAAACACCACGGATTGGATGCCAAAAGCCAGGAACCATGAGCCCGTACCAGCGAAGTAAAAGTGAAGTGGTTTCATCAACCGGGACGGCTCGCCAGGGTTTCACGGACAAAGAGCACAACCATTGTGACACCACAGGCGCCAAGGCCCACGGTGAGGAACACCGCACCGGACAGGGCAAATGAGCTTGCGACATAACCCATCAGCATGGGACCCGCGAATGAGCCGGAATCGCCCATCAGGCGCCAGACGCCCAGGAATTCGCCGCGTGTGTTGTGGGGCGCGAAGTCCGCACCCAGGGTCATATTGATACCGCTACCAAGCCCGTTGCCGAAGCCGGCAAGCATGGCTGCCAGCGTCAGCGTCAAAAAGGTGTCAGAGAAAGCCACAGCCAGCAATCCCAGGGACAGGAATGACAGGCAGGCACCGGCGGCATAACGGCGGCCCCAGTTGTCCATCACATAACCGGCGAGGGGAAACATCGCCATGTCGATTGCAGCGGCAGCACCAGCAACCAGGCCAATATCTGCTGGATCCAGGCCAATTGCCTCACCCCAGAGAGGGATCAGCAACTGTCGGCCCGCCCGCAGCACAGTGAGCAGCAGGACGGCAACCCCCGCTGTTGCAAAAACTCGCGTGTGGGTGCCAAGAATGTGGGGTACCAGGCGCAAAAGGCCCGGTGAATCTTCATGCTGGCCCCTGGTGTTTGTTGGTACTGTAAAGATAACCAGGATCAGGGAAACTACAGAAATGGCGGTGATGCCAAGAAATACATAGGCAAATCCCCACTGGCTGGCAACAAACCCACTGGCAACAGGACCAAGGAGGTTACCGAAGCGCTGCAGGCCGGCCATGGTTGAAATGGCTTTGCCGCGATGGTGGATTGGCACCGCGTCACTGATATGAGTCAGTCGCGCCAGCAGCCAGGTGGACATGGCACCGCCAAAGAAGAAGGCAGCCGCGGCCAGTTGTAAGCCACTGGTGGCCTTGCTGGCGAGAAAGCTGGTAATGGCCATCAGGCCAACGCCAATCAGCATGGTGTACTTGTCCCCCAGTCTGGACGCCGCGTAACCGGCAGGGACATCCACGGCCATGTTGCCCAGCCCGCGCAGGGCAAACACAAACGCGGCAATGCCTGCACTGGCGCCAAGGTCCAGGGCAAACAGCGGCAGGACAAGCAGCACGCTGCCCTGGCAAATGGACATGAGGAAGGAGGGCAGATAGACCGAAAACAGCAGGGATCGGTACATCTCCCAGGTCGACATGGTCGCTGAGTCGGTCATCTGGTCAGGTCAGACTGGGGTGGTGGCGTATGGTAACCGTGCAGGCAGGAGGAGGGAAGGCGGGATGGCCAGGCCCGCTATCCGGGTATCGTGTCAGGCAGCTTTCTGATCCGGGGTAATGAGTGCATCCTGCTTGCTGGACAACTCCTGTGGTGCTTCCGGCTTTTTCTCTGCCGTCTGCCGCATCAGGCGCTCCGTACGAATGAGTTCCAGCACCATGGGGTCAAGCGCACCATAGGCAGAGTGTGTGAAGTGCAGGCCCAGTTTGATCAGGTTAAACATGAGGTCCTCCCGGACGGGTCACAAATGAAGTCACGCAGTTTACGTATTGCAGTGCAACATGGACCTTTAATTCATGACATTTATTGGGCCTGCACATTCGAATTGATCGGATTTGTCTCCTGTGTTCCCATATAGCCTGTATTGCGGTGTCAGTTTTGCCAGTGCCGATCTGCCAGGAGTAACTCATATGCAATGTCCCAAGTGTGACGAGGGCCAGATGGTTAATGTGCATGAAGGTGATGTCACCATTGTGCGGTGTGATCGCTGTTACGGATTGCTGTTTGACCAGCTGAACCAGCAAATGCTGCCCGCCGTTGCGGGCCTCGGTGAACTCGATACCGGTGACGAGAACCTGGGCGCGGCGTTTGACGAGATGGTTTATGTCGACTGCCCCAAGTGCAACCGGATCATGGACCAGCAACTGCTGGAGGAACCGGTGCGGATCCGCTTTGAGATCTGTCGGGCCTGCCACGCCACCTTTCTCGATGCCGGTGAATTCCGCTTGTATCTCTCTGATGGCTACGCCAACCATTTTCTCGATCTGCTACCCGATACTGCATGAACTTTTTCGGGATTCTGGTAACCTAAGAGCCAACGACAGCGCGTGTTGAAGAATTGATGCAGTTTTGTGGTCTGACCATGGCAGGCAAACGAGGCAGGTCTCCCTTGCGGCGGGGTTTGGCAAAGCCCCTTGCCCGACTGGGTCTTGTGCTTTTGCTGGTCGTTGCCCAGAACCTCTCGCTGAATCATCAGCACGACTGGGTTGCTGATCCGTTTGGTGTCAACTGTGACGTCTGTCTCCAGTTTTCACACAACAGTGCCATTACCGCCACCCCGCTGATCCCGACCTTTGCTCCGCCTGGGGCAGTCGACCTGCTGGAGCGAACCGAGGCAGGTTTTTCCGGTACGCCGGCGGTTATTCTCATCCGCGGTCCTCCAACTCTCCTGATCTGATAACAGCCCTGATTGCGGCTTTGTTGCCGCGTTTTGTTGCATCCAGGTTTTGGAGATTAATGTGAAGGATCTTGTCCAGAGAAGTTCTGCTGTTGTGATTTGTTGTCTGTCGCCACTCGCGAGTGCCATGGAGCACAACGAGGTGATGGAAGAAATTGTGGTGACCGCACCTTTCCAGCGCACCGTGGCTGAAACCACGCTGCCGGTAACGGTGCTGTCTGGTGACGCACTGAAGGAAGAAGTTGGTAACACGCTGGGAGAGAGCCTGGCAAACCAGCCGGGGATTACCAGTGCGGGGTTTGGCAGTGGGGTTGGTCGTCCGGTGATACGCGGCCAGGGCGGCAATCGTGTACAGGTGATGCAGAACGGTAGCAGTTCGCTCGATGCTGCTGCCATCAGTCCTGATCATGCCAACGGGATCGAGGCGATCCTGGCCCGGCGGGTTGAAGTCATACGTGGGCCAGCGACACTCCTTTACGGTAATGGCGCCATAGGCGGTGTTGTCAATGTCATCGACAATCGTATTCCAGCAACCGGGGTCGAAACTCCATCCGTCGAACTGGAACACAGGTACAACAGCGTTTCGCGGCAGAACAATACGGTTGCCAGCCTGCAACTGCCCGCTGGTCCCCTCGCCATTCACCTTGACGGATTCCGACGTGAAAGTGGGAACACCAAAGTCCGTGGCCCGGCCATTGATACCCCGGCGCTTGACCTGGATGCGGAAGCGCTTGAAGAGCTAACTAATACTGAAGGATACATTGCGAACTCCGACCTTGAAGCAAATGGTGGTGCCCTGGGTGCCTCTTTTGTTTTCGACCAGGGGTTCATTGGCTACTCGCTTGATGTGCTCAACAATGAATACGGGCTGCCACCGGGTGTGCACAGCCATGATCACGATGACGAGCATGATGACGAGCATGATGACGACCATGATCACGATGACGATCATCATGATGAGCATGGGGAGGAGGATCTGCTCATCCGCCTCGTGATGAAACAGTCGAAACACAACCTCCGGGGACAATTTAATTTTGCCGGTGGGCTTGCTGACACACTGGATTTTCAACTGACGCGCACGGACTACGAACATAGCGAACTGGAAATTTCGGGCGACGAACTTCCAAATGTTGGTACGCGATTCACCAATGCCGGCAATGAAGCGCGTGTTACCCTGTCACACAATCCCCTGTTTGGCTGGCGCGGTATCGTTGGTGTGCAGGCAGTGAACCGTACGTTTTCAGCCGTCGGTGAAGAAGCCTATATTCCGCGCGCTGACATTGTTACCGAAGGTATCTTTGTTGTTGAGAGTTTTGGTGGACAGGACTGGACCGCAGAACTGGGCGCACGCCTGGAGAATCACGAAATCACCACAGAAACAGGCTGTCGTGTCGAGGAGAGTGCCACCAGCCTGGGTGCCAGCCTGGTGCGCCAGATTGACTCTGGCAACCTGCTCTTTTCTGCCCAGCGGTCCCAGCGTGCACCAACGGTCGAGGAGCACTTTTCCAACGTCACCGGTACAGACTGTCTGCCGCCAGCGGACAGTGATGACCTGGTGATGCACGCGGCAACGGGGCTCTATGAAATTGGCAATGTGGGGCTGCAGCGGGAAACTGCCAACAACCTGGAGGTGTCCTATCGCAGAACCGGGGGCGTTGTGACGGGTGAAGTGACAGCCTATTACAACGCAATAGCGGATTACATTTACCTCGACCTGGGTCCTGACGAAACGGCCAGCTATCGCCAGCAGGATGCCACGTTCAGCGGATTAGAGACCTCCTTCAGCCGTGCTTTTGAACCACGAGCAGGCATCGTCACCGAGGTCACATTGTTTGGCGACTACGTCAGGGCAACCTTCGATGGGGGGGGCAATGTCCCGCGGATTCCGCCACTGCGCTTTGGTGCCGGTGTCTCCCTGGTTGGCCAGGATTTTGCCGTGCGGCTGCGCGCCACCCGCGCCGCAGCCCAGGCTGACACCGCGGCTGGTGAGACTTCAACTGACGGTTACACACTGCTGGATCTTTACGCCGACTATCACTTCGGCGACCTGCTCGTGTTCCTGAAGGGGCATAACCTGCTGAACCAGGAGATCCGCCAGCACACCTCATTTATCAAAAGCTTCGCGCCCCAGGGCGGTCGTGGCTTCGAGGTAGGCGTCCGATTTACACTCTAGTATCAGGGTTAGTACCAGCGGTCCAGGGGTCGCTGGTGCCAACCGCGCTTTTCAGGCGTGGCAGGTAATACTGGAGGGACGCAGCGCGCGCGACAAAATAGACAAGCAGTGATGCCCACAGGCCGTGGTTACCAAACTCAGCTGACAACAGCGCCCAGGCACCAAGGAAAACGGCCAGCGAAACAATCATGGCATTGCGCATTTCAGCGGTCCGGGTTGCACCGATAAATATGCCGTCAAGCTGGTAACACCAGACGGAGACCAGGGGAGCAAGCGCTGCCCAGGGCAGGAAGGCGGCAGCGGCCAGGCGGACCTCGGGTACGTTGGTCAAGAGCGTGATGGCGTGGGGCGCAAAGAGGATCAGCAGCAGGGTGAGCAGCAGCGCTGTGGCCAGGGCCAGTTCTGTGCTGTACCTGATAGCCGCATCCAGCCGGTTGCGACTCCTGGCGCCAACCGCGTTGCCCACCAGGGTCTCGGCCGCAAGCGCAAAGCCGTCGAGGAAAAATGCGCTGAAGCTGACAAACTGCATGAGAATGGCGTTGGCCGCCAGCACCGTATCACCGGCTTTTGCGCCCTGGTTGGTAAACCAGGCAAATGCAAATATCAGGCACAGGGTGCGGATCATAATGTCCCGGTTGACGCTGAACATCCGCCGCAGGGCGCTTGCATCCTGTAATCGGGAAATGGGGAGAGTGAGGCTTGCCCCGGTAGCCTGAAGCGACCGCAGAACCATCATCATGCCAGCCACAAAAGCCACGGCCTCGGCAATCACCGTTGCTGCCGCAACCCCGGCAACGCCAAGGCCCAGGCCCACCACAAACACAAGATCCAGGAGAATATTGGTCCCGTTCAGCAGAAGCTGGATGAAGAGCAGGGCCCGGGTATGCTGCTGACCGAGCAGCAGGCCGGCTATGGCAAGGTTGGCAAGGCTGAGGGGCGCACCGAGGATACGTATAAAGAAGTAGGTTTCTGCTGCTGATTCCACTGCGCTGCTGCCATCAATCAGGCGAAACGCCAGTGTTGCCAGAGGCAACTGGAGGCAGAAGAGTGCAACGCCAATGCCGGCCGCGACTAACAGGGCGCGATAGAAGGAAGCGACAACTTCAGTAGGGTCGTCAGCACCCAGCGCCTGCGCAACCAGCCCTGTTGTCCCCATTCGCAGAAACCCGAATCCCCAGTAGAGAAAGCTGAAGATCATGGCGCCGATGGCGATGGCGCCAATCAGGGCGGCGTCACCCAGGTTTCCGATAACCGCTGTATCCACCAGCCCCAGCAGTGGCGTCGAGAGGTTGGACAGGATGATCGGCCAGGCAACCTGCAATACGGTGAGGCGGGACGGCGTTTGTGTCTGTATGCCTTGGTTCATGGCAAGCCCCGGGCGATGAATCGGGTATCATAACGAGCAAATCAGGTGAGGGCTAAACCATGGACGAAGAGCGTATTCCCGTAATTGTTGGCGCGGCACAACTGGTTGATCGCGATGCGGATCCAGAGCGCCATATCGAGCCACTGTCGATGCTCACCCGGGTTGCAACGGATGCCGCGCGGGACGCCGGCGGTGGGGCCCGCATGCTCGAGATGATCGATACAGTAGCCCTGGTCGCCACCGCCGGCTGGAATCCGGCCAACGCACCCGGCCTGCTCGCCGGAAAACTGGGGGCAAGTCCCGTACAGGAAATTACCACCAGCACCGGAGGGCAGGTTGGTGTTTCCCTGCTGAATCATGTTGCCAGTGACATTGTCGCGGGCCGGTCCAGTCTTGCATTTGTGGGGGGCTGCAACAATCTGAAAGTGCTGATGAAAGCGATAGCCATCGGCAAACAGCTCACCTGGAGCCGGGGAGGAACAGGCTCACCGGTCAGGCTGGGGGGTGATAAACCCGGCAGCAGTGAGTTGGAAGGACGGTATGGATTGAAACAACCGCCGGATATTTACCCCCTGTTTGAAAACGCGCTACGAGCGCGACTGGGTCGGGACCTGGCAACCCACCAGCAACAAATGGGGAAACTGTTTGCCGGATTCACCCGGGTTGCTGCCAGTAACCCCTATGCCTGGTTTCCCGTTGAGCGCTCGGCTGAAGAATTGATTACGGTGACCGAGAACAACCGCATGATCGCCTGGCCGTATCCCAAATACCTGAATGCCATTCTCAATACCGAGCAGGCGGCGGGATTGATGGTCTGTTCGGTTGCCAAAGCCAGGTCCCTCGGTATTCCTGCAGAGCGCTGGGTGTACTGGCACGGTGGCGCTCACAGCGAGGAGCGTGCCTGGTGGGCCAGTGAGCGGCCCGACTTTAGCCGTTGTCCTTCCATGCAGGACACCCAGGTGAGCGCGCTTGCGAACGCGCGCATCAGCCTTGCCGATATCAACCTGTTCGACTTTTACAGCTGTTTCCCCATTGCCGTGGAAATGGCTGCCCTGGGGTTGGGGCTGTCTTTTGACGACCCACGTGGATTTACCGTCACTGGTGGCCTGCCATATGCTGGCGGTCCGGCCAGTGCCTACACCTTACATTCCCTTGCAACCATGGTGGAAAAATTGCGTCAACAACCCGGTAGCAGCGGCCTGGTGACCGGAAACGGCTGGTACCTGACCAAACACTCTGCCGCAGTGCTGGCATCGCGCCCGGTGGAACGCCTGCCAGTCAACGGACTTGTTGCTGACCTGCCCTCGGCGAATGAGGAAACGGCACCGCGGGTGGTGAGTGAAACCGCCTCGGGTGAGGCCATCATTGAAACCTATACGGTGAAGTACAACCGGGATGGTTCGCCGGGCCTGGGAATTGTCGTTGGCCGGACTGACGCGGGTGAGCGGTTCCTGGCGAATACGCCGTCAGATCGCACATTTCTCGAGTCTTTTGTGGCTGAGGAGCGGGTAGGTTGCAGGGGCAGGGTCAGCACTGCCGGTGACCTGCTGCAGTTTGAGCCAGACTGAGCCGGCCAGGTAAAAAGTGTCTGATTTGTAAGTAGCTGCTTACAACAATTGGGCAAACAATCCCTATAATCCTGCCAGGTTTATTGTGTACGAGAGGAAAACTATGGCGGTTGAAGAACAGGTGAAATTTGTCCTGCGGTTGCCGCCCACGCTACATCGCAAGATCAAGCGCAGGGCGAAAGCTAACAATACATCCATGAACAAGGAGATTGTCAATATCCTGAGTGATGCCCAGAGTGCCCAGAGCAGCGACAAGATGATTGCGGAACTGATCGACAGGCTCGAAAAAAAGAAAGTTATCTAGTGCCGGTCCTGCCCTCTGTGCGGACCAATCCTGCTCCCCTGGTAGTCAGTCACATCGGAAGTGACTGAACCTGCCAAAGTCCACCAGCAATTACTGTATAAAAACCCATAGGTAACTCATTCCATTGGATCCCGGTCGGTGACACCCTAAAGTCATAGCCTCTGACTGCTGTGGAGATTGCCAAATGGAACAGAATGACCTTAACCTTGTCAGGTATGACATTGTTTTTGTTGTACTTTTTGTGGCAATTCTGCTCGTCAATATCCTGTAATAATCCGTCGGCACGGGTGCGCGTGCTGACAGCACCCTTGTCGTTGCAGCGAGCTTCCCCTTTGGCCGGACGCGAGTCCGGCCTTCTTTTTGTCAAAATGTTTTCGCCTAAAGAACAAAAATGTTTTGCTGTAATTCTTGAATCTTCTGCCCAAAAATCCGCCGAAATCAGCTCCACTTACGGGGCGGGGTCTGTCAGCTTGGTGAGGTTAGGATATGGACGAAGATCTGGATTTTGATGACGTTGTCGACGAAAGTGACAGCAGCGTTGACTATGAAACACACATTGGCCGTCAGCGTCAGGACGTGCGCCGCAAGATTGAGGAACTGCTTGAGCGCAAGCGCCTGCGCGAGGAATTTGGCGACCTCGACGACTTCTAGGATCCCGTCAGTAGCCGGAGTGTTACACCGAGATGCCTTTTATCTGGGTGATGACCTGCTTGATCAACTCCGGTTGCTGGTTGCCTTCCCGGTAGGTTGCGTAGACTGGTCGATTGAAAGCCGGTGAACCTTTTACCGGAAAGAGATGGGGATTGGCCTGCAGCAGGCTCTGGGGCATAAAGACGGCACCGGGATGTTCTGCCAGGTAAGACAGCGCAATGCTGACCAGGTTGACCTGCAGTACCGCAGGCGGCACTTCACCAAACTTCCTGGCGTGGAACAATTCAAAAGATGTTCCCCAGTCGCAATAGACATAACCTTCTTCAAAATATGCCCGCACGCTTTTGCCGGGGGTTGTGGATGCCAGCACCAACTTGAGCAGGCCAACCCGGGTTGATTTGAATTCCGGTGTATTTGGCGGGTCGTAAACAAGTACCAGGTCGAGGTAACGTTCCTCCAGGCGGCGTATCAGATCCAGATCAGCGTGACCTTCGGCGCGGAATGCCACGGTAGGGAAATTTGCCATTAGCTCGCCGAGTTTTTGCTGCAGGCTGAACGACCAGAGCCCTGAGGTTGCACCAATGTGTAGCCGGCTCTGCAGGTTGGGTTGAATCAGCACGTCCTGAAGTGTTCTTGCCCAGGCAGCAAGCACACTCTCGGCATGCGGCAGCAGTCGTTCCCCCGCGCCGGTTAGCTGGACGTTGCCCCGGTTCCGGACAAACAGGATCACGCCAAGGTGTTGCTCCAACTGTTTGATGCGGGCAGAAACTGCTGCAGAGGTCAGGTAGAGGTTATCTGCCGCTTTGCCAAAGTGGCGGGTCTTGTGAACCTCAAGAAAGGTCCGTAACAGATCAATATCCATCAGCAGTTTCCTGGCAAAGCCTTATTCGATGATCTCGATCGACCGGGCCGCCAGTTCATGATCCAACTGGGCGAGGCCGTACTGCATGGCATTGATCGCCTCGATGACCTCCTGCCGGGCCCGCAGCAGTTGCTGGTCTGAATCATCACCCAGTCCACCTGGGGCCAGGGCAACCAGGTGGGCGATGGCCTCGGATGTTTCCTTGATGGTACTTTGCAGGCTGTGCAGGATATCACCATCAACCGGTGCAACCTCACCGATGATCGAGCGTCGTTTTCGGTCGAGCTCCACCAGGCATTGTTTGCGATATTCCTCGTCCAGCGCCAGCACCAGGTAGTCACCAAAAGAGTAGGGCAACTTGACCGTTTCAAAAGGCGAAAAGAACTTGTCGATCTGGTGCGCCCACTGTTTGGCTGCTGCATCAAGATCAGACTCGTCTTCCGGTATTTTGAAGACGGGATCAACGTTGTTCTGTATTTCCGTCGCGGCATGGTAGGCCGTCACCGCACGTCTGGCGATTGTTGTTTTTGAACTGCCCATGTCATCTTTCCAATTCCTGACATAGTAGTCATGGATAATCCTGGAATAACTGAAGCCCAGTGCAACAAGGTCCATATACCCTCCTGTTTGGTCACTGACTATAACAAAAATTCTTCATATGTCGCGGAGTGTCGTCCAGGCCCAGGTGATCCTTGAGGCGGTGGTAATCCAGCAGAGTATGCCAAAAAAAACTGCCAGTGGCGTGAAGGCATCGGGCAGCAGGCAAAGCAGGACAAACAGCACAAAAGTTTCCGTGCCCTCGGTCAGTCCGCCCAGGTAATAGAATGATTTCTTGTCCCGGATTGCCGTGGTGATGTGCCTTTTGGCGGCAAAGATGGCGTAGGCGAGGAATGATGAACCTGTGCCGATAAAACTGAAAATCAGGAAGGCGCCGGCAATGGCGTTTTCCGGACGCGCCAGGACCAGGCCAAAAACAAACGCCGAGTAAAAGATGAAGTCCAGCACAATGTCCAGGAAGCCACCAAGGTCAGTAACACCCTGTATGCGCGCAACAGCGCCATCAACCCCGTCCAGCAGGCGATTGACGATCAGCAGCAACAGGGCGGCGGCGTAATACTCAAGTGCCAGCAAGGGCACACACAGAAGGCCCGCAGCAAATCCAGACAGGGTGACGGTGTTGGCGGTAATACCGATCCGGACCAGTTGTCTGCCAATGAAGTTAAGGGGTGGGTCAACCAGGCCGCGCAGGCGTGCATCAAACATCAGTTGGTTGGATCAAACGCCCTGATGCGTTCAGCAATCATAGCCACGTCAGCTTCAGCAAGCTCCCTTGGATCAAGCAGAAAATAGCCCTGGTCCAGGTGGTGGTTCCGGGTGCGGATACTGGGGTTGCCCTGCGCCAGGTGGGTCACCAGGTGGCGTATGTCAAATTGACCGTTGCGCGCCTGCACTGCCAGCCGCTCAAAGGGGCGGCCAGCCTCGTCGGGCTTGGCTTTCAGGGTAATCAGGGGGCAATCGGCGAGTGCGTTCATAAGTAACCGGTTGATGGCCTGGGTCCGTACCTGCCGTTCGGATTCATCTGTTGAGGTGTAGGCTTCAAGAGCCACAAGCAGGCCGGCGATAGCTTCCTTGCCTACTTTCATGGTCCTGGCAATGCCACGAAACTGGGCTTCACAGGCCTCGATGAGCGGTTGGCGACCGGCAATGAAACCCACCGTAGGACCACCAAATGCCTTCCCGCCAGAATAGGTGACCAGGTCCGCACCGGCTGCAATGTACCGTTCAAGATCGTCTTCAGCGGCGGCGTCAACCACCAGTGGTATACCGTGCACCTGGCAAATGCGTAAACACGTCGCCAGGGGAACCATGTTTTCCTGAACACAATGGTGAGACTGGACAAACAGCATGCCGGCTGCCGCATTGATCTCAAGATAGTCACGGAGCTGTTGTTCACTTACAAGGTTGCTGCTGCCCAGGATTACCGGTTGGCCACCGCCCAGGCGAATCATCTGCTCAACCGGGGCACCAAAATTCACCGCGTGACCGGCCTGGAGCAAAATGCGGTTGTTCCCTTCGAATCCCGGTAGTTGCCAGATGCGTTCGAGATTTGTACCCGTCAACAGGGCCGCAATGCTGATGGTGATGCCGGCAGCAGCACCCGAGGTGACACAGGCTGCCTCGGCGCCAGTATATTCAGCAATTCTCGCGCCTGCCTGTTCGCGCAGCCTGGCAAGATCAATGTGGCGTTGGGCCGCTTTCGCCTGGGCATCTGCAACTGCAGGTGCCTGCGCTGATCCACCCAGTGCAGTCAGTTTGCCCGCCGCATTGATGACCGTTTCCAGGTCCTGCATGGTCTAGAGTGGCTCCTCTACATCAAACGCTTTGCCTCTGACAAACACCCTAAGAGGTTCAATCCAGTGTCGAGTTGTTCGTACTTCACCTTCGGAATCTTCGACATCCACCGCGCGACTGGTTTCCCGGAACAGCGTGATGTTGGCCGCTCCTCCTTCGCTGAGCGTCCCGAACCCGAAACGTTGCAGGTTGAGTGCATTTGCAGGCGTCAGGGTGACCGCACGAACCACGTCCTCCAGCGTAAACCCCAACAGTCGAAACTTGCTCATGGTGCGGGCCAGGGATACAACATACCGATTGACATTTCCGCCATGCAGATCACTGCTGATGGTGTGCACCGGCATCCCCTGGTCAATGGCCTTTTCGCAGGTCGCAAAAGAAAAGGATGAACGACCGTGGGCAATATCAACAATCACGCCACGGTCCACCGCCGACCTGAACTGGGGGATGACCTTGTCACCGTACCCCAGCACACCACCAACCTTGCCATGGTAAGCGTGGGTCACAATGTCTCCCTCGCGCAGCAGGTCCAGTATCTCGTCGATCACCGGTGGCGCATTACCGATATGTACCATCAGTGGGGTACCACTGATTTCAGCCGCCTTGCGGCCAATCTTGACGGCCTCAATGCCCATAAGACCGGTGTGACTGGATGACGCCAGTACCTTGACGCCCAGAATCCAGTCGGGATTGCGTTCAATGGCCTTGACCGTACCGGACAGTGAAACCAGCTCAGGTCTGGCCGAGTGTCCACCCTCGATGCCGGGCTGGCCGGGTGAACCGACATTACAAAGTGCAAAAGCCGCAGTTTCCTGGGTATCAATTACAAACTGCTTGAAAGCATCGATGGTGGTGGGGCCCGCCGAGCCTGTATCTATCAGGCAGGCCACGCCCTGCCGAACACCAATCCGGTCAGCACTGAGCCGGGTTGTGCGATACAGGGGGTGATCAAAAATATGACAGTGGAGGTCAATAAAACCCGCGCTGATAAAGGCGCCCGCAGCATCAACCACGGTTGCGCTGGCATCGCTGATTTTGCTGGCAATCCTGCTGATGGCGGTCCCTTCAATCAGGATATCCAGCGGCAGGAACTGATGTGTTGTATGGTCGTAAACGCGGCCTCCCCTGATCAGCGTCTTGGTCATTCCCGGCCCACCTGGCTCATTGCAAACTGTCTGCCCATTTAACCACAAAATCAGGGCAGGGCGCGTAGCTGCGCTGCCATGGGTGCAGGCAAATCCAGGCGCCGGATAATTGTTTCAACCTGATCGGGCGATCGCCTTGCCCAGTTGACAGCAATTGTTCGCCTTGCATTCTCCCGCTCTTCACCGCTCGGCAGTTCATCCATCAGGTTAATGGCGCGGTCAAGATCACGGTGAACCAACATGGCAGTGAGGGAACTGATGGCCTGGTTCCTGGATCCTGACGAGGGGAGCGATGTGATCCAGCTAATGGCGTCATCCGGCGACCGCTGGTACCAGGCGTTGGCCACGGAAGAAATCACGCCACCCATGTTGTCCTCTGCTGCGACACCGCGCACCAGGGTGGCCGCCCTATCCGGATCCGCGGAGGCCAGCATGGCGATAACATTCTGGTAGGCGGGCAGGTAGCCAGCTTCCCCGGAATAATTCTCCAACCAGTCAAGCGCTGATTCCGGATCACTGCCAGCCTTGTAGCGGGCAAGCCCCTGTAGCAGCTGTGCCCTGATCTGGTTATCCGAAATGCGTGGCAGTGAGCGCTCCGCGATATCAGCATTGGCAGCACTGACAACACGCAGCGCACCCTGTTTGATGCGATTGTATTCAGGTCCAAGCGCAAGGAGCCAACTCATGCCTTCAGCGGGCTGCTTCTGCAGGTAGTTGTAGGCAATGTTCTGGTAGAGTGCAAACCGCTGGTCTTTGGGAAGGCTGTCGACGTAGCGGAGCGCCTGTTCCGGGTCCTGACTGGACCAGACCGAAACTACAGACGAAACCACACCGTTGTTACCTGTTACGCGTGTCAGGTCCTCAGCAAGCTGGAGCGCACGCTGAACATCGCGTTGTGCCAGGGTTGTTATCACCTGCACCTGGAGGTTGGTTTCGCCGGGTTGATTCAGCTGCAGCCAGGTGAGCGCAGCCTCCGGGTCCGCCTGGGCATAGGTGTTGATCGCGAGAGTAAGCATATTGCGGGTTTCCGTACCACCAAGGGTCAAAATCCTGGAGAGTGCAGCCTCGGGATCCTGCTCCGTCCATTTCTGCACGGCAAAGCCCAACTGGCGATTACGCTCTGCGCCCGTCAGCGTCAGGGCTGAATCAAACAGTGACACGGGATCCGCCTGCTGCATGGCAAGCTGTCGTTTCAGTTCAGCGGCAAATGGACCCAGTGCCGCTTCTACCTCGGACAAGCGCCCGCTGCTCGCCAGGGTAGGGTCTTCAAGCAGTCGGGCGCCAATGGAAACGCGCAGACGTGGGTCTGTGATCCCGGTGAAATAGGCAATGGCAGCATCGGGATCGTAGCGGACCCAACTGGTCAGTACATGCCCCTGCATCTGGGCCTGGTCAAAACGGTAGTCGGCCGTCACAAACGCCATGGCACCCGCGGGATCCAGGGCCACGTATCGCTCCAGCAGTATTGCGGCAATGTTCAGGCGGTACAGCGGATCCCGGGAAGTCAGGGTCTGTGCCAGCGCTGCCCTGAGCGCGGGTAGGTCCGAGGCGGCAGCCAGTTGCCATGCCATGTACAATTGGTCGAACACGGTGTCAGCAGCCTGGATATCAGCAAAAGTAGGCAGGGCCCCGGGAGTTGCTGGCGCCGGGATTGTCGTGGATATCGCTGCGCGCGGGGGGCTGCCAGGGGCCATCACAACCCGGACTGGTTCGGGTAGCGTGGACTGGAACAGCCACCAGGCGCCGACAAAACCAAGAAAGCTGCTGGTGATTACCAGAGCGCCATACTTCATCAGATTATTCACGAGCCTAATTTAACTGAAATGATGCCTGGCACAAGTGATGAAAACAGGTTATCAGAATAAAGGAGCCAACCCATGCTTGCGTTTATCGGTACCTATACCCATTCCACCGGCTCTGCTGGCATTTATACCGTCGCCGTTGGGGGCGACGGCCGGTACCTGTTGCGACCTGCTGAAAGTCGCGGCATCGAAAATCCTTCCTGGTTGATCTCTCATCCGTCCCGCCCGGTCATTTACGCGGTGAGCGAAACCAGTGCGAATGGGGCGGGGGGTGTCACTGCATTTGCCTACGACAATGCCGGTGCGCTGACACAATGCGCTGCAGTCTCGTCGCTGGGTTCGGACCCCTGCCACCTCGCGATCGACAGCCGGGGGTCCAGGATTTATGTGGCCAATTATTCTGGCGGCAATTTTGCGTCCTTCTCTTTGCTCCCGGATGGCGCCATGGGTGAATTACTGACCCTGGTCCAACATACCGGCCGTGGTATCGACCCGGTCAGGCAGAAGCATCCCCATGTACACTCCCTCCTGCTGGATGAACAGTCAGGACAGGTGTTTGTAGCGGACCTGGGTACGGACAAACTGTTTGCCTATCCGGCGACGGCTGCGGGTGTTGATGTCGCGGGTCGTCGAAGTTACCCGACGCGTCCTGGCGCAGGGCCAAGACTTGCGTGTATGGACGCTACCGGATCCTATCTCTGGCTGATCAACGAACTCGACAACACCGTTGTCGCTTACGGCGTGAGCGCCGGCGTGTTGACAGAGCTTGCAACGGTCCCAACCCTGCCACCGGAGTTTGATGATGCCAGCTATTGTGCCCATATTGCTGTCAGCAGTGACGGGAAATTCCTGTATGCGTCCAATCGCGGCCACGACTCCATCACCGTGTTTGCCCTGGAGGATGGTCAACCAGTACCTTGCCAGTGGCAACCGAGTGGTGGTCGCCATCCGCGGTACTTTTGCCTTTCACCCGGCGAGCGCGAGCTATGGGTTGCGAACCGGGACGACAATAATATCTCGGTATTTGAACGCGATACAGCAAGCGGACGCCTCGGTGAATGTGTGGCACGGCTGGAAGTCCCCGCGCCAGTCTGTATCCTGTTTGTTGACCCTGCGGCGTCCTAGGGTCGCCGCTGTCGACCCGGCGTGGCCCCGGACAGGTCCATAATGGCATCGCGATTTTCAACAAATGACTCGAAGGTTGCATCGGTTCCGAGATTAACCCCGGCATTTGAGAACATCGTTGCCATAGAGAACTGTCCACCCGCTGCCTGGAACACCTGGCCGGTAGGTGCGTCTTCGCTGGCCATAAAGATGACTGCAGGGGTCACCAGCGCTGGTGACCGCTCCGGTGGCGGGTTGTCAATGTCAACGGGCGGCCGGCCAGGCACCGTGGCCGTCATGCGCGTGGCGGCACCGGGTGCGAGACAGTTAACCCTGATGTTGTGTGACGCACCTTCCAGCGCCAGCACGTTCATCAGGCCCAACATGCCCATCTTGGCTGCGCCGTAATTGGACTGGCCAAAGTTGCCCCAGATACCTGATCCCGATGAGGTAAAAACTATCCGGCCGTAATTTTTGCTGTACATGATAGGCCAGGCCGCGTGCGTAACGTAGGCGGACCCGTTCAGGTGTACGGCAATCACCAGGTCCCACTCATCCAGGGTCATGTTCTTGAAAGACTTGTCCCGCAGAATACCGGCGTTGTTGATAAGCACATCAACGGTACCAAACGCGTTGACCGCATCATCAATGATACTCTTGGCACCGGCACGATCCGACACGGATGCCTTGTTGGCGATAGCCGTGCCGCCGGCCGCCCTGATTTCCTCAACCACCAGGTCAGCCGCGTCACCCATACCGGCCCCGTCAACGCTGCCACCGAGATCGTTGACCACAACTTTTGCACCGCGCCGGGCAAATTCCAGCGCATGTGCCTTGCCGAGTCCACCACCAGCGCCGGTGATGACAACAACCTTGTTTTCAAACGCACTCATCAGTTTTCCCCTCTCAGGTTGGTTCTGCGCGCAGGGTCACATCCTGGAACTGCAACTGGACCAGTGTGTAGTAGAGTCCACGGGCATCCATCAGCTCCTCATGTGTACCTAGCTCTTTTACCTCGCCATGTTTCAGCACGAGAATTCTGTCGGCCTCTGAAATCGTTTGCAGGCGGTGGGCAATCAATATGGAGGTGCGCCCCTCGGTGATTTCGAGCAGGGCTTTCTGAATGAGCTGTTCTGTCTCGGTGTCAATGGACGCGGTTGCTTCATCAAGTACCAGAATCTCAGGGTCGGCTGCCAGTACTCTGGCAAAAGCCAGTAGCTGGCGCTGGCCCTGGGAAAGATTCTGGCCCCGTTCGGTCAAAGGGGTGTCGTATTTTTGCGGTAATGCCTCGATAAACGAATCCGCGTTGACCGTGCGCGCTGCCGCAATGGCCCGATCCCGGGTGATCAGGGGATTGCCGAGGCGAATATTGTCGATGACCGTGCCGGAAAATATGTGGAAGTCCTGGGGCACCACACCAATGCGGCGCCTGACCTGGGACGAATGGATGTTGTTCAGGTCAATCCCATCCAGGAATACGGTGTTGTCAGGAAAGTCGTAAAATCGACCCAACAACTTGATAATGGTGCTTTTGCCGGAACCGGTAGGTCCAACAACAGCCAGTTTTTCCCCGGGACGAATGGTGAACGAAACGTCCTTCAGTACGGGATTATCGCTGTCGTAGCCGAACGTCAGGTGCCTGAATTCTATTTTCCCTTCAAGCCTGGCTGGCAGTTGCGCCGGTGTTGCCGGTTCACGGACGGTTTCATGCCAGTCCAGCGCCTGGAAAATACGTTCGGCACTGGCCATGGCGCGGAAGAGTACGTTGTACTGCATACCGAGAACACGGATGGGCCTGATCAACATGTCGACGAACTGGGTAAACAGAATCACGCTGCCAAGTGATACCTGTTCCTGCAGAACGGCACCACCACCGACCCAGATGATCACCGCCAGTGCCATGTTCACCATGTTATCCATAAAAGCGCCGTAACCGGTTTCCAGATAGATCGCATGAATTTCCTGATCCTGGTTCTTGCGGTTGATGCCGCGGTAGACATCAAGGTTCTTGTCCTCGCGATTGCTGAGCTGAACAACCTGCATACCCGAGAGGTTTTCCTGCAGGTTCTGGTTCAGTTGCGAGACCGTATTGCGGATGTCGCGAAACACCCGTCGGGTTGCCTGGCGGAAAAAGTAGGTAATGACGGCAAAGACCGGAATTGCAAGCAACAGGTACAGGGTCAGTTGGACGTCGATGGCCAGCATCAGTGCAAGTGCCAGGAAAAACGGCACAAACTCACCAACCAGCATCCCGGCGCCCATCAACAGTTCAAACAGCGCCTGCACGTCATTGGTGATCCGGGTCATGATCCTGCCCACGGCAACCTTGTCATAGAATGAGGAAGGTCGGTGTTCCATATGGGAAAACAGATCGAGGCGCATGTCGCGCAGGGAATGTAAAACGGTACGGGCAAAAGTCACGCGATGGTAGTGATAGAAGATATGACACAACATCGTGAATAGAGCGAAGAGCGTACAGGCAGCGACAATGGCTGAGATACCAAGAGATCCTGCCAGCCAGGTGTTCAGTTCATACATGCCAAAATCGGGCATGTTGGCCTCGGGCCGGTTCATGATGATGCCGTCTATGACCACCCGTGTGATCAGCACGGGCAGTAGCACCGACAGCAGTGAGGCGATGAGTACGAGGCCAATACTGAACAACGCCAGGCGCCGATGGGGTCGGACCCATCCCATGATCCGTTTCAGGTACACGAGGTTCATGGACTGGCCATGAATTTCGGCGTCAAAAATTGAATGGTCCAGTTTCTTGGAAAGATCCTGGCCGTCGGCAACCACGTTCATCAGTCTTCCACCAGTTCGTCGAGTGTCTGGGCGAGTCGGCCCCTGGCACTTTGCGCCTGTTCGAGTTCCGCGTAGAAGCCCCCCCTGGCCAGCAACTCAGCGTGGCTGCCCATTTCAATGACCCGGCCTTCTTCAAGAACGATAATCTTGTCTGCATGGCGGGCGGTCGAGACCCTGTGTGATACCAGCAGGGTCGTCAGGTTCCGGCGTACCTGTTTCAGGCCTGAGAGTATGTGTTCTTCTGTCTCCGTATCCACAGCAGAAAAACAGTCATCAAGAATGAGCAGGGGTGAACCACGAATCAGACCCCGCGCCAGTGCGGTACGCTGTTTCTGGCCACCGGACAGGGTTACACCTCGTTCGCCGAGCAGGGTGGAGAGGCCCTCGGGCATCTGTTCTATGGTTTCGCGCAGGGCCGCAGCCTCAGCGGACTGCCAGATTTCGTCAGCCTCCCGGTCGGGTTTGTCATAGGCAATGTTGTCCCCCAGGCTGTCCGCGAACAGGAATGGGTCCTGCAGAACCAGGCAGACCTCGCGGCGAAGTGCCTGCAGCGGGAAGGCTGCAATCGGGTGGCCATCCAGCAGTATCTCACCACGGGTCGGTTCCAGCAGTCTGACAAAAAGGCGCAATAGGGTTGATTTACCGGACCCAACCCGCCCAAGAATTGCCACTGTCTCACCGGGCGAGACATCAAAAGTGATATCTTCGAGCGCAAACTTGTCCTTGTTCTCGTAGCGATAACTGACATTGCGCAGGCTGATGCGACCCGTCAGGGCCGGAAACGCGGTTGAGGGCGTATCCCGGATCTCCGGTTCGTAGTCGAGGATCTCAAACAGCCGGGCCGTGCCTGATGCGCCACGCTGCCACTGGGTGACCAGCGACCCGGCCTCGCGCACGGGCCACAATATGAGGGAAAGGTAAGAGAAGAAGGCGGCAAAAGTGCCAATGGTAATCTCGCCGGTGTTCACGAGATAACTGCCATAACCAATAATGATCAGGGTTGCGGCAGCGGCGAGTACGGGCATGAGTGCCCCAAGCAGCGACGTGGTGATAAAAAGGGTGAGATTGCGCTCGGCAAAGTCCTCGTTGACGCCGGAGAACCGGTTGACTTCATCCTGTTCCTGGGC
Organism: Pseudomonadota bacterium; assembly: GCA_047947185.1. GTDB lineage: Bacteria > Pseudomonadota > Gammaproteobacteria > Pseudomonadales > Azotimanducaceae > JANQJA01. The sequence goes on along the minus strand of CP170502.1, from coordinate 753,403 downwards.
CATGGACTGTACAGTCCGGATGCCATTCAGGTTCTCCTGTACAAAGGTCGAAAGCTCCGAGAACCCTTCCTGGACGCGGTGTGACTGATCGTAAATCTGGATGGAAAAATAGTAGGCCACCAGCGTTATGACGGGCATGGGCAAGAGCACCGCCAGCGTCAGTTTCCAGGACAGGCTGAACATGAAAATGAGTGCGGTGATGACGGTAAAAATCAGGACAACCGTCATTCTTGACGTACCGGCAATTACCTGGCGCACCAGCGAGATGTCGTTGATGGCCCGTGCCATCAGGTCACCAATGCTGTAATGGGAAAAGAAGACCGGCCCCTGTAGCTGGAGGTGGCTGTAGACCCGGTTACGAAGGTCAAACGCGGCGTACATGCCAATTCGCCTGATCAGGACTCGCGATACGATAGTCACCACCATCTGGGCAGCCACGCAGGCAGCAATGGCCAGGGCCGGGTAGCTCAGGGTTGCCATCGCCTGGTCAAACGACAGGCTGGTCGATTCAAGCTCACGGATGCCATCAGCGATGTTGTCGACACCCATGCGCACGTACAGCGGTATCATGTTCTCGAAGATACGTGCAACGCCGAGCCCGATCATGCCGATCGAAAATGCCCAGATATGCTTCCTCAGGTAGGGGAGCAGGCGTAACAGTATCTTCATGAATCAGATCCAACCAGGAGAGGTGTCGGTCGACAGCGTAAAGTTGGCGGCTAGCCATTGGCCTGCACCGCTGAACATGGTAGCGCAATCAAACTTTAATGCCAATCAACCTCTCGTCTAAGGGCTACCCTGGCGGTCAAGTGCGGCTGTTACCTTGACACTGGTCAGCCACTGCTGTCGCAGTTCCCGATAAGTCTCAACCTGTCCCTTTGTCGGTTCAACAACCCGAACGGGATTTACCATGCCAGAAACAGCGGACTCAACAGAACTGAAGGCACCAACAGCCGTCGCAAAACAGATGGCTGCGCCACGACCTTCGGAGGCACCATCTGTCAACGTCAGCGGTTCCTCAAGTACATTTGCCAGTATGCCTGTCCAGGTGCTGCTCTTTGCGCCGCTCCCGGTGACGCCCACCAGTGATGGTGCCTGGGTCCAGCTGGTCAATTGATCCAGGATGTCACGCAGGGCGAAGGCGGTGCCCTCCAGTATCGCGCGATACAGGTGAATGCGCGTCGTTTCGGTCTGCATCCCGAGAAAAGCGGCACGGGCCCCGGGGCGCACCGCAGGTGCGATGGTGCCGCGGGGAAAGGGCTGGAAGGTAATGCCGTGACCGCCGGCAGGTACCTCGCTCGCCTCTGCGTCAAGCCGTGCAAACAGGTTCTGGCGATCAGACTCATCCTGATCGAACCAGTTGTCGAGGAACCAGTCCAGCAACCTGCCGGCAAACAGGGCGTTACCACCAATCACGTGCCTGTCCGGTGGGTACCCGTAAAACCGCCTGGCGCCCGCCGGAAACTGCCGGGTGATGGTCCTGAGCACGGCATGTGTCCCCAGGGTTAAAGCGTATTCTCCTGGTGCGATCGCCCCTGCGCCGATGTTTGCACTAATGCCGTCATGGGCACCCACGGCTACCGGAATACCCGGTGCAAGCCCAAGGGCCACGGCTGCCGGGTCTGCAAGCACGCCGGCCAACTGCCAGGGCAGCCTGACGGCGGGCAGCAGTTGCGCGTCCACCTCCCCGCGATCCAGCAGCGCCGCGTCCCAACTGCCGTCTGGACCGGATGACGGGTCAGTTATTGCCTGGCCGGTGAGCCGGTACAGCAGGAAGTCCTTGGCGTAGAGGATGTATTTGACCTGACGGGCAACATCCGGCTTGTATGTCCGCAACCAGCAGTATTTGGCGAGCAGGGCAGGGCCGTAGCCGGCAGAGGTTCTGGGCGTATCGACTGTCAGTTCAGCCAGGATTGTGCCGTGCCGGTTGTCACTCCAGGGATCCTGGATTACCTGGCCTTTACCATCAACGAATACCGCGGCACCCGCTCGTCCAGACAGGCTCATACCCTGGACATCGGTTGCTTTGAGGCCAGTTGTTGCCATGAGTTCGCCCGTGGCCTGCACAGCATCCTGCCACCAGGCATCGGCAGATTGCCACCTTGATTGGCCTGCCTGGTGTTCAAGGTTGCGGCGACTGACCTGACCAAGCAGCGTGCCGGCATAATCGAATGCGGCAACCTTGAGCCGGGTTGTCCCAAGGTCAAACGTCAGGATCACCGCACGAGGGTGGTTCATGCAGGCCCACCGGTTATCACCCTGGTAGTGATGTTTTGACTCATCCGGGACTCGATGATCAAATGTCTTCCATCCAATCTTTCCTGTGAGATGCGTTTATGGTGCTGTCCGGCGACGAACTTCGCAAGGCTATTCTGACCCAGGGTTTTGTGGTTGTGCCGGGTGTGGTGCCGCTCGCGCTGTGCAAGTCTGTGGTGCAGGCCATTTGTGAAACTGCAGGTATCGACCAGGATGACAATTCCACCTGGTACCAGCCCGGTTTTGCCGGGCTGGGGATTGTGGCGTTGCATCACCACCAGGCCCTCTGGGATCTGCGCCAGTATCCTGCACTTTATGACGTATTCCGTTCGGTTTACCAGCAGGACCAGCTCTGGGTCAGCATGGACCGGGTGGGGTACAAGCCACCGGCAGGTCCAGCCAGTGCAGACTGGCCACAACATGCCGTGCACTGGGATTGTGATCCCTGGCAGTTTGAGGGTTTTGACTTGCAAGGCCTGGTGTACCTGACCGATACAACAGCTGATCAGGGGGCTTTTGCCTGTGTACCCACCATTTACCGGGCGCTTGACGCCTGGCGCCGTGAACATTTGCAGGATGCGAATCGTCGTCATCCGCAGGTGGCTGACGACCTTCTGGTGCCTGTCCCCGGGCCCGCAGGTGCCCTGGTGCTGTTTCATCGCCTGATGCCACACACCAACCTGAAGAACCTGTCACCGCGGCCACGCTTTACCCAGTATGTGACCATGTCACCGGTGGGCAACAATGACGCGCGTGCCAAACGCGTGGCCGAGTGGGCCGACAGGCTACCACCGGAATGGGCGAGGCGGCAATACGGAACTGATGCGCCGGAACCCGGGCCCCTGGCCGAGCTTACCCCGCTGGGTCGCAAGCTGGTTGGTATCGACGCCTGGTAGGCACGCCGGCGGGATACGACTGAACAGTGTGCAAAAAAAACCCCGGCAAGCCGGGGTTTTTTGTGTCTTCAAACGAGGGTTTGGTTAGAAACCCTGCTTGACGCGAACATACCAGACGCGGTTACGTGGATCGTAAAGGGAGGTCTCCAGACCACCCAGTGTAACCAGCGCTTCGGCTTTCTTGTCGAACGCATTGATCAGTCCAACCTGGATTTGAGTGTCCTGGTTGGTGATCAGTTCAGGCAGCGTCAGGCTGTACTGCATGTCAAACGTCAGGAAGCTGTCCAGTGTTTCGGGACAGGGGTTGGTGACGCTGAGGGCTTCACGGAACGCAATCAGGCCAGCAGAGGTGCTGCGTGCAAGACCACAGAAGGGGTCACCATTACCTGCATCACCAATCTCGGACATGTATCGACCGATGATGGTTGCCTGGTGGTTACCCATGCTCCAGCCGAGACGTGCGTTGGTTTTCCACTCGGGTGTGGCTGGGACCGCAGCAGTCTGGTTGTTGCGCTTGCCCGCACCTTCCGTTTCTATACCGGTGATACTGGTGTAGTCGTAAGCCTGGACAAAGGTCGAGTCAAACCCGATCTGGAAATCGCCGTAGTTACCGCCGATAAATGGCAGGTCCTGGGATGAAATGTTGTAGGTCATCGAGATATCGAAACCTTTCCACTGCATCTTGGTGGCATTAACCTGATCGGTAATGACCAGCAGGATCTGCTGGTTCACATCGCTACGGGTGATCAGACCAGGGGTCGCCTGACCGCTGGCATTCCAGGCCGCAAGGCCAGCCGCGTCCAGCGAGAAGCCTGCGGCTGTCGCGAGGCGGGCCTCGTCATCAAGCACTTCCTGTGCTGCCGGGCGAATGATCCTGTCGGTAAAGTCGAAGAACTTGTAGTCAACGTCAATGCGCAGGTCACCTTCCAGCAGGAAGACAGTGACGCCAGCATTGTAGCTGTCCGCTTCTTCAGGCTTCAGGTTACGTGTACCACCGGTTGTACGCGCAGTGAAAGCAGAGATACCAAGCCAGGGATCGGTAATCTGTGACAGGCCCTGCAGGGTTGCGCCGGCATAAAGCTGCGTAAAGCTGGGCGCGATGAACGACGTATTCCATGAAGCGCGGAACGCAACGTTCTCATTCAGTTCAAACCGGGCACCCAGACGATAGTCAGTGTGATCCAGGTCCGCCGCAGCAAACTGGTCGTCAACCGATTCGGTCCGCATGGAGAAGTCGATCTCCAGTTGGTCAGTCACCGGGAACAACAGTTCACCAAAGAGGGCGGTTGTCTGTCGATCGTAGCCGGAATCCGGTTCACCAACACCAATCCATGTATCCAGTGCATTGGAAACCAGGTTTGCGTCGGTGTAGATGTCTTCATCCCGATACTGCAGGCCAACAGCCGCCTGTACTGTGCCACCGGGCAGTTCAAAACCCAGGTCACCCGAGGCAATCACCTCGTAGATCTTGCTGGTGGTCGTGACAATCGGTGGCTGGTAGAACGAGATCTGGTCGTAAATGTCGGTGGTGTTGATCTGGTTCGGGTCGGTCTGGCGGACACCGCCGGAACAATCCCTGTTTACACAGGCATAGTTCTGGGTGGTGAAGGGGTTAAACCACGCAAGGCGTGAAGATGCGGTAGCTTCATCCCGCACCAGCAGGTTGCCGTTGATGCCGGCATTGATTGCGTTCAGGCTGTGTCCACGACCACCCCATTCATTGATGGTTTGCTGGTAGACAAAGTCCGCATAGGCTGACCAGTTGTCGTTGATATCAAAGTCAACCTGGTTCACCCAACGGAGGTTGAAGATCTTGCCGTTGACCGCGCCGGGGCTGGTACGGTCCGGATGAAGCCGACTTGGACCCACAAACGGATAACCGGTTGGGCGCCAGTCGACGATGAGCACGTCCTCGTTAAACGGAATACCACCGTTGGGATTGAGTTCGTTACCCACAACAATCACGTCGGGTTTACCGTTGCCGTCGGCATCTATACCGGCGGTGTTTCGGTCCGGGAGTCCATCACCGTTGGCGTCCTGGGCAAACAGCAGCAGGTCGCCGCCAGCCGGTTCGTAGTTGCCGTCCAGATCAGCATCGTAGAAGGCACGGTATGGATTACCAGGGTTCTCACCAGGAATGGCAGTAACCTCGTTGGTACGACCACCCGGGTTAGAGGGCGAGCCCCTTGATTCGATGATGTTGCGTGCGTACATCAGCTCACCGCTGAAGACGATACGATCGCTGAATTGATACTCGTACACAGCCGCGATGGACAGTTGTTCCTGGTCGTCCATGTAGTCAAAGTTGCGACCAAATTCCCAGCGGCACTCACCGTAGCGAATCCCCTGCCTGTGGGCATCGACATCCAGCGCACCCGCAAGCTTGCGCTCCCTCGGCGTCAGGCCCGTATCAGCGTTATTGAGGCCACAGCCGGGATCAGGGCGGTTTGATGAGCTAATAATGTTGCCCAGGGCATCACGGTTGGCAACCCGGAAGTCACCCGGCCAGCTTGTGCTGGAATAGGATGCTGAGCCGAGCCAGTATTCAGGTCGTTCGAAAAAGTTCAGTGCATCCTTGCGACGGTTTTCAATACCAACAACAAAGCTGCCGCTGTCACCACCGCCACCAGCCAGCAGTCCAATGGAATCTTCCCACCAGCCATCCGCCTGGTTGCTGCTGTACTGGACTTCAATGCCGGTGAAGTCTTTCTTGGGAATGATATTGAAAACACCACCCACCGCATCGGTACCATAGAGCGTAGCCCCCCCATCGGTCAGGGCTTCCGTCCGCTGAATCATGATCTGCGGATAGGTATTGGCGAGGTTGCCGCTACCCCGGCGACCGTCCAGCAGTGTCAGCGTGGCACCGGCACCGAGTCCGCGGAAGTTGGCAAACTGAAAGCCGGGTGTCTGTGGGTTCGCAGCGAGGATGTTACCAACAGACTCCACGCCGTAGTTGTAGGTTGAATTGCGCAGCACCTCACCGAGGTTTGGTGTGCCTTGTTCTGCCAGTTCCTGCTCGTCCATTACATCCAGCGGCGTCGACATGTCGAAGCTGTCGCGCTTGATTAATGAACCGGTGACGACAACTTCTTCTATCTCTTGCGCCGTGGCAGGCAATACAGGGAGCACCGCGATTGCGCTTGCCAGTGTGGCAGCGCCGGTCAATGCGCCCAGTTTGCTAGGTTTCGTCATGAGAATATCCCTCATCTATTGCTTTTTTATCGGGTTCTGACGCCCGATACCCCCAGAACAGGGATATTGATTGGATATGCAAGGTGCGGCGCTTGTTAGTGCGCTTTAGTACCCGGCAATTGCTCCCCCTATTCTTATGCTGAGTCTATGCTGCGAAGGCATAACTTTCAACTGCGCAAATCGCTGATTTTGTTGCCCGGACAGGATTTGCAGGCAAAAAAAAGGGGCGGATATCCGCCCCTTATTAGCCTAGCCTGCCTGGTTACAGGATACTGGCAGGCAGTGACTGGATTGAGCCGTCCGAGAAGGTTACGAGGCCCTGCCTGTCCACGGTACCGGTCAGCACAGCCGCCGCACCATTGCCACGTCGCAGCACACCGTTGGTAAGCCGACCCGGGCCTTCACCGGTATCAATGGTCAGGGTGAGGTACACAGTGCCATCGGTCAGCACTGGTGTAAACGTTGTGCCGGTCTGCATGGCAGTGCCCATGATGGAGTTGCTGCCGGCAGTAACCATAAACGACTGCATGGCTGCTCCGATGGTGCCATAGAACTTCACAGACAGATCATCAGCAGCTGTGCTCGCAAACGAGATGGTTGCCTCGTAGCTACCGGTAACACCACCACCACTGCTTTGTTCTGACGTCACGCCGGCAAGACCGGAGAGCACAACATTAACGCCGTAGCTGGTGCCCGCTGCAGCGCCGACCACGCTGCCGGTCAGGGTCAGTGACTTCATCCCAATATCCCCGCTTTCCGGCGCAAAAGTAGCATTGATGCTACCCGTGAAGGTCATCAGCGTACTGGTTGCTGACCCTTCGGTCTGGGTGACCGCAATGGTAACAGCCGGAATCGAGAAAGTTGTGTCGCTGGTGCGGGAGGCCGTTGGGATGGTGACCGTGGCGGTAACACCGGTCTGTGCATCGGTCGCAACTGAAACGCCATTTGTCAGCGTTACGGTATTGCCATCTTCGCTCTTGGCGAGCGTACCGGTCAGGCCGTCGGTTGCATCATCATCAACTTCGCTGGCGCCGGCGGCGAGTTCAGCTTCAGTCATCACCAGCGCATCAGCGGCCGCCTGAACTGCGCTGGAGATCAGTGCATCACTGAGGCGGGTTGCCACATCCAGCTCAGCTGCAAAGACTTCGGTTGCGCCCTGGGTGGTGCCACCAAAACCCTGGGCACCGGTGGTTGCGCCTACGCTGACCATGATGTTGCCCAGCTTGTTCAGGAATGCCTTGGTGAACTCGAACTTGGGTGGTTCGGGGTTGTTCGGGTCAGTCGGGCGGGCAACCGCTACCTTGGTTGTACCAAAGTTGGCAAAAATCGTCTGATTGTTCCTGGCCGTTTCGACTGCGGTGGCGATGCGTGGTCGCGTGATACCGCGAGCAACCAGTCGGGTATTGATCGTGTTGATACCCTTGGATACCGAATCTGCAAGTCTACCGAGTTGGGTACCGCTGGCCACCAGGTTGGCAGATTCGTCAACGTCGACATCCGCCTCAATGGCGGCCAGCACCTTGGCTATTGAGTCGGCAGCTGGGTCATTGGGATCAACCAGGGCAATAATGGCTGAAGCAAAACCCATCATGGCGTACGACTGGTCCGGCAGGGCATCCGTGGTTGTGCTTGTCGCCGTCACGTCAAAGACAGGCACGTCGTTGATATTGTAACCACTCATGTCGATGCCGGTCAGGGTCTGGATGAGCCCCAGTACCTGCTGTCCCGCTTCGTTCACGTCTTCTGATGTCAGCGGGCCGGTCCCGGCAGCCGCAAGTGCCAGCGAGGTTGCCAGTTCAGAGGCGGGTGTGATGTTGACATTGACCACCTTGTTGGCAGCGGCGGCAGTTGGAAAGCCGCGCAGCATGCTGCGCAGCACAATGCCGTCAGCCGGATAGGTTTCGCCGAAAGCGGCAAAGGTGCCGTCAGGACGAGGACAGTCGTTGGTTGTTCCCTCGACATCAAGGTCACACACGGTGGTGCCACCTGTTCCGTCGATGGTGACCACAATCGGTCCCGACAGCGCGGCGGCCGACTCACCAAAGACCAGGCTGTAGGAACCATCCGCGTTGGTTGTCGAGCCGGATGTAATATCGACAGTAACCCCGGTGGAATCGGTTACTGTGATTGTGCCACCGGAGATAACACCCTTGACCGCAGAACCTGTCACGCCGCGTACTTCGGCAGGTGCTTGCGGGACAACGTCTGGTGCTCGCGGGGTGTTGCCGCCGTCACAGGCGGCGAGAATTGCCACAGCAGGGATAAAGACGATCTTCTTAAAAATTGAACTCATAGGAATTGCTCCATAACCTTTTGGTCTTCGTTTTTTTCGACAGCCCGATCTCAGGTATCAACTGCTGACGGTGCTTGAGCCAGTCATCGTGGGCCATGGCCTGCGCCGCTGCAAATCGTTAAGACCCGGTTAGGGCCAGAATACCCGGATTGAGTGTTGGCAAACCGCTTACCCTCCCACTAGTCGTGCGGCCGACCAAGTTCCCCCAATTGGAACACGGACATTATAAGCACAATATGGGGATGTAACAGCCACTTTTTTGTGCACTGACAAGATGAATGGCCGGATCGGCGTTGCGAGCAGCGGTGCTAGCGCCTTGCCCAGTCGTAAATTACCTGTGCCATGCAGGCAGTGACGCGCTTGCCGGTCGGAATGTGCAGGAATTCATTGGGCCCGTGCGCGTTGGAGTGTGGGCCGAGCACGCCGGTCACCACAAACTGCGCCTGCGGCAGGCTGTTGGCCAGAAACTCCATAAAGGGGATGCTGCCGCCGCAACCCATGGCAATGGCGGGTGCCCCAAAAAAGGTCTGTGAAGCGCTTTGCAGTGCGGCCTCCAGAACCGGATGGGTGGCTGGCGCATGCCAGCCCGCGGCCGGTTCATCCATTTTGACCTGAACGATGACCCCATTGGGCGGGTCTTCGCTGAGCAGGCGGGTAACTTCCGCTGCCGCGTCCCTGGCGTTGGTGGTGGGTGGTAATCGCAGTGCAAACCTTGCCGTGGTAAAAGGACGCAGCACATTGCCGGCACTGGCCGGGTCGGGTAATCCGTCAATCCCGGTAATCTCAAGGGTTGATAGCCAGGTGTTGTTGAGCACCAGTTCCACGGGATCATTGGAAACAGGGCCGCTTGACCCGGCATAGGTGTACATGTCACGAAAATCATCCGCCAGTACAGCGCCGGCTGCGATGGCCTCCAGGCGACGCTGCTCGGGGATCTGCTCGTTGAGGAAAGACGGCACAATTTCACCGGTGTCCTCATTTTCCAGGCGAGACAACAACTGGCGCAGCAGGCGGAAACTGGAGTTGACAATACCACCGGCTCCGCCGGAGTGTGCTCCCTGCTCCAGTACCTGGACGCGCAGATCTCCCACCAGCATGCCGCGCAGGGATGAGGTAACCCAGAGCTGGTCGTAGTTGCCGCACATGGAGTCGAGGGCGATAACCAGGCTGGGTGTGCCGATTTTGTCTGCCAGGGCAGCCATGTAATGCGCGAGGTCAGGGCTGCCGCTCTCCTCGGAGCCTTCAATCAGAACCACGAGTCTTGGCGCTGGCAGGTTTTGTGCGTCCAGCGCTTTCATGATGGCAATGGCCGCGTAAAGGGCGTAGCCATCGTCCGCGCCACCGCGGCCGTATAATCGGTCTTCGCGCCGCACCGCGGACCAGGGGCCAAGCCCTGCTTCCCAGCCCGTGAACTCGGGCTGTTTGTCCATGTGTCCGTAGATGAGCACGGTGTCATCAATTTCACCGGCACGTTCCAGTAACAGGGTAGGCGTGCGCCCGGGCAGCTTGTGCAGGCTGAGCTGCAGTCCCTCAACTGCCTGGCCCCTGACCCAGTCCGTCAGGTGGTCCATGGCGGCCTGCAGGAACCCGCTTGTTTCCCAGTCGGGATCAAAGAGCGGAGATTTTGCCGGTATCTCTATGTAGCGTGACAGGCTTTCAATGATTTCATCTTCCCAGAAATTATCGACAAATTCGCCAAGGTGTTCGGGTTGCATTGTTGGTTACTCCAGGTTCCGGCAGATTGGGTATCAGGGGTCAGGTGGACCTGGCGGTCGCACCCGCGGTTTCGCGTCCTCGGCGGTAAATTCGCCGTCAATTGTGGTGCCTGCCGCGTTCCCCTGGCCTGTAGAACGACGAGTTCGCACCACCTGCACAGCGCCGAGCAGTCCTCGACGCAGCAGCCAGCGTGCCAGGGGGCGGCGTAAACCCGGCAGGATACAGGCGAAGCCGATGGCGTCAGTAACAAAGCCGGGTGTCAGGAGCAGTGCGCCGCCAAGCAGCAGCATGATCCCTTCGAGCAGTTCTGTCTCCGGCAATTCACCGCGCGCCAGTTTTTCCTGCAGGCGCGCCAGTGTCGCCATACCTTCCAGCCTGAGCAGCCAGATGCCCAGCGTTGCCGTGAGTACAACCAGCCCGATGGTCGGCAGGGCACCAATTTTGCTGCCCACCTCTATCAGGATGAACATTTCAACAATTGGCAGCGTAATGAATACTAGAAGCGCGAGTCGCATGGCCGGCAGATGAGGAAACACTGGCCACCAGTGTACCAGTTTCGGCCGGCAGGTTTGTGGTAGATTAGCCAGAATCGTCTGATATAGGTCACCATGACTGAACGTGTGATTCCTGGCGAAGCCGGTGCCATCCACCTTTTGGCAGAGCCCGTTCCCGCCGCCTCTGGCAGTGCCATCATCTGTCACCCGCACCCGCTGTATGGCGGCGGGATGCATGATGCGGTGGTAGTTGCGCTGGCGCGCGGCTGCGCGCTTGCCGGTAAAGCACCGGTGCGATTTAACTTTCGCGGGGTTGGGCGGAGCGAGGGCACCTTTGACAGGGGTATCGGGGAGACCGAAGACGTGCTGACGTTGGCACGTTGGCTCAGGGAGGAAGAGGGTACGGAAACCTTTTGCCTGATGGGTTACTCATTTGGCGCGGGTATTGCGCTGGCTGCCGCCGCACGCTTGCCGGTCCAGTCGCTTGTCCTCGTGGCACCGCCGGTCTCCATGATAGTGCCAACAGACGTGCGCACGCTGGTGCTGCTTGGTCACGCGGACCAGATAGTGCCGGTTGCAGAGGCAAAGGCGGCATTTGCAACCAGCCCGGAGACCCGTGTTGAAGTGCTGGAACACTCAGATCACTTTTTTGGGCAGGCACTGGACAGGATCACCAGGCTTACGGGGGAATTCCTGAATGGAGCTTAAAACTGTCAGGTACAGTGTGGATGAGGCGATTGCAACCATCACGCTGGCGCGCCCACACCGCATGAATGCCTGGACGGGGCGTATGCACACCGAATACCGCTGGGCGCTGGCACAAGCAGAAGAAGACCGCGACGTGCGCGCTGTCATAGTGACTGGCGAGGGTCGGGCCTTCTGTGTTGGCGCTGACAGCCAGGCCCTCGAGGGGCATGTTGCCAGGGGCGGATATGACCCGGGTACACCTGACGCACTCGCAGAGCCGGGTTATGGTGTAAGCGACTGGTTTGATGCGAGCTTTGCCTATCATTTTGGCCTGACCAAACCCGTCATCGCAGCCATTAACGGTCCTGCAGCCGGCGTTGGACTGGTGCTGGCCTGTTTTGCTGACATACGATTTGCCGTACCGGGTGTCAAACTCACCACAGCGCATGGCAAGCTGAACCTGCCGGCAGAATTTGGGCTCTCGTGGCTGCTGCCAAGGATGATCGGCCTGCCGCGCGCCAATGACCTGTTACTGACCAGTCGGGTTTTTCTGACCGACGAGGCGTTTGAGCTTGGGCTGGTCAACCGGCTGGTTGCGCCGGAGTCCCTTGTCAGCGAAACACGTGAATACGTCCTGCAGATGATAAGGGATGTCTCACCGGGTTCCCTGGCTGAAACCCGTCGCCAGATCTATCTTGATCTGCACCGGGACGTGGGTACTGCTGTCACCGACAGTGAGAGACTTGTCCGGGAAATGATGACGGCGCCTGACTACCGCGAAGGGGTTGCGGCGTTTCTCGAAAAACGGAAGCCCAACTGGAAAGGAGAGTAGCTGTTGAATACGCCCGGTGCTGAGGTCGCGCCCTATTACCTGCCCGTTCATGATGAAGTGGAGATTTTCCTGGCAGCTTACGAGCAGCGTTTGCCGGTGTTGCTGAAAGGCCCAACCGGCTGTGGCAAGACGCGTTTTGTCGAGTACATGGCGCACCGGCTCTACCGGGGTGACCAGGCTGTACCGGCCCGTTCACGGGTTGTGAACCCGCTCCAGACCGTTGCCTGTCACGAGGACCTGTCAGCAACCGATCTTGTTGGCCGTTTCCTGCTGCAGGGGGACGAAACAGTCTGGCAGGACGGGCCGCTGACACGCGCCGTGCGCGAGGGTGCTATCTGTTATCTTGACGAGATAGTTGAGGCGCGCAAGGATTCCACCGTATTGATCCATTCGCTGACTGACCACCGGCGTATTTTGCCCATGGAAAAACAGGGCCAGATCCTGGCAGCACATGAGAATTTCCTGCTGGTGATCTCGTACAACCCGGGCTACCAGAACGTTTTGAAAGATCTCAAGCCCAGCACGCGGCAACGTTTTATCGCCATCGATTTCGACTATCCCGAGGTTGACAAGGAAGCCGAGATTATTGCGCATGAGAGTGGCGTGGGCGTGGATGTCGCGAGCGCTCTTGCCCTGCTGGGCAAGAAGGTGCGACAACTGCGCCAGCATGGTTTTGACGAGGGGGTCAGCACCCGGCTGCTGATTTACGCGGGGCAACTCATCGCACGTGGTGTGCCCACCCTGCGAGCCTGTGATGTTGCCATTTGCCGGGCTGTCTCGGATGACGAGGATGTGCAGCGGGCAATCAGTGAGCTTGTGACAACAATTTTTGAGCATGGCGAGGCCCATGGAACAGATTGCTGAGACCGCCGCAGCACTGGCGGCCTCAAACAAGCAGGTTGCTGAGGCTTTTGAACGTACAGCGGTCACCCTTGGCGGCCTTGTCGATGCCGGGACACATGCCGAATGGTGTCGCCTCGTTGGGGAGATTGCCGGGTCCGGCTGGCATGCGTTTGAATCCGCGGCTGCCTACGTTGAACTCAGTATCCCGCTGGTTGAACGGGAAGGCCCCGGCTCATTGATCCAGCGTGGGAGATATGGGGCTGGCCTGTGCGGTTTCTCCTACGAACCGGCGGCAACCTATTTCCGGGGTGTTGGCACTTTGCTGGGCACACCTGCCTTGGCCAGGCTGGCACTCGTTGAAGTTGCTGGTGAAACAATTCACGCGAATTTCAGGCATGCGTCGAACCTGATTGCAGAGTATTTCCGGGTGGCATTCAGGCTGGCCGCCAGTCACGAGCAGGACGAACTCCTGCACTGGCAGCAACTGGCGATGGCAACGTCAGGGGGTGAACGGAGCGACATGCTCGCTTTTTTGAACGCGAGCGCAGGCGTTGGCGTTGTCGACTGGTCGTTTGTTCACCGGTTGTGGGAGCAGTCGCTGACTGCGAGTCAGCAGTACCTGGCCGTACAACCACGTCTTAATGCAGCACTGGCCGGCGTCGAGCTTGCGCGCCTTGAAGCAATCACCCTTGAGTACGCCCGACTGGAACCCTCACTCGAGACCTGGTTCGAGACCCTGCTGTCATCTTTCGCCCGGTTGCCCCCAACCCAGCGCGGTACGCTGCTTGATGTGATGGAAACCCTGGACAGGGTGGAACTGGCACTTTCGTTGCTGTCGGCCAGCGAGCGCCTGCCGCTGCACCGCCCGGACGTCATTCGGCAGTGGGCCAGTGGCGCAGGGGCTTTCCTGCCGCTGAATATAGACGCTGCCTGCGCGTACCTTGCACTGGATTCCGCGACTTCCGGACAATCTCTCGAACGGCTGATGGGGCAGGTAAACTTGAGTGAGGTCAAGCGGATATTGCAGCTGTACTGCGAAGCGATAGCGGGCCGGCGGCTCAGTATTGAGGAACTTGAAGAAACGGCGGACAATTTTCGTGACCTGCCGTCAACTGACGGACTCTCGGTTCACCTGCCACGGCAGATTAACCGGTATCCGGATGCCCGCGACAACTTTTGCCTCTACAAGATTTCGCTGCTGCACCAGTTGGGATACTACGAGTTTGGCACCTTCAATTTTGTATCCGGCGGGTCCTGGGTCTCTTTCAGGGACTACTTCAGGACATTTCCCTCACCGGGTCTGGCGGCCCGGGTGTTCCAGGTGCTGGAGGACGCCCGGGTGGACTGGGCCTTGGAGCGACGTTACCGGGGGGCGGCACTCAACCTGCACCGTTTCAAGCAGGAAGCCCTGACCAACCTGAACCTGGATGGCGCGACCACCGCAGCACAACAGTGCCTGCTGGGCCTGGTTGTCTTCAGCCTCGACGGGCAAGTGGAAACCTACAGCCCGACCCTGACCGCGCTTGAAGCACAGATTGAACGCCTGCGGTCAGAGGCTGCTGATATCTACCTGACCATGGACGTGCTGGCAGCCTGTCTTGAAATTATCGATGAGGCCACTGACGCTGCCGCAGAGGCGCGGGGTGACCGCGACCCTGTATTACCTGATGAGCATGTGCTGCCAGAGAATGTTCAGGTGCCTTTCAGGGGTGAGCTGGAACCTGACCGGGTTCGCATCAACATGGCCCTGATGGAGATGGAGGAACAGAACGTTGAGACCGGGGATGGTCAGGAACAGCCAGACGGTTCTGGTGAGGCGCCGGACCTGCGCGATATCCGTATTGAGCAATTGAAGCAGGGTGATGTGCAGAATGCCGTTGGCCTGATGATCACCGACCTTGACGGAATGGACACCGAGGGTGACAGCAACAGGTCAAAACAGGACCTGGAGGAATTCCGCGGCATTATTGCCGGTAAAGCCCAGGCGCCGAGTGACCGGGCATTCCAGTACGATGAATGGGACTGCGTAATTTCGGACTACCGGCGGCGCTGGTGTACGCTGTACGAGATCAGGGAGGTCGAGGAAAAACCCGAGTTTGTGGCAGATACCCTGCGAGACCTGGCATCCGTGGCGAGAAGCGTACGGCGCCAGCTTGGCAACCTGCGACCTGAGATGCTACGCAAGGTCAAGGGCATGGAGGATGGGGAAGATCTCGATCTTGAGCGGGCTATTGAAGCGGCTGTCGACCGGCGCGCTGGCCACACACCTGACGAGAAAATTTATATCCAGCGTATTCGCAAGGAAAGGGATGTGTCGGCGTTGTTCCTCCTCGACATGAGCGCGTCCACTGATGACCGGATTCCGTCGCCGGAAGGTGCTGACGGTGCCCGGGTGAACACCTTCGATGATGACGATTTCCTGCATGATTACTATGGGGCCGGGCACGAGGTGGATGAGCGCAAGCGCATAATTGACCTGGAGAAGGAAGCAGTGGTGCTGATGGCGGATGCGCTTGAAGGGCTCGGTGACAGCTATGCGGTATGTGGATTTTCCGGATACGGCAAAGACCAGGTAGATTTTTACCTGTGTAAGGATTTTGAGGAGCCCTATGGCCATCGTGCCAAAGGACGGATTGGCGGCATCAAACCCTGTCGCAGTACACGCATGGGACCGGCAATTCGCCATGCCGCGGCACGGCTGGTGGCAACTGAATCCCGCATTAAGGCGCTAATTATCATCAGCGACGGTTACCCCCAGGATTTTGACTATGGCAAAGACAGAAACAGCCGGGATTATGGCGTCAAGGACACCACCATGGCACTGGCTGAGGCGCGCCAGAAAGGCATATCGGCGTTCTGCCTGACGGTTGATCCTTCCGGGCATGATTACCTCCGGGAGATGTGCCCCGACCAGCAATACATGGTCATCCAGGACATTAACCAGCTACCCGACGAACTCTCCAAAATCTACAGGAGCCTGACAGCATGAATCAGCTGACACCATTTCACCTTGCAATACCGGTCTCTGACCTCGGGGCTTCGCGGGCGTTTTACGGTGATTTACTGGGTTGTACGGAGGGGCGCAGCAGTGAGCGCTGGGTCGACTTCAACCTGTTTGGTCACCAGCTTGTGTGTCACTGCGTCGGGCACATGGACAACCCGGTCCAGCCAAAAGCCGGTTCAAACCCGGTTGATGGTCACGATGTGCCGGTCCCTCATTTTGGCGTTGTGCTGACCATGCCGCAGTGGCGTGAGCTCGAGCAGCGGCTTGTGGCGCGTGATGTGGAATTTGTCATTCCGCCGCATATTCGATTTGAAGGGCAGGTGGGTGAGCAGGCTACCATGTTCTTTTATGATCCGGCCGGCAATGCCCTGGAGTTCAAGGCTTTTGCTGACATAGACGCAGAGCTGTTTCGGACCTAGCTGATGATTGAAGGATCCGGACCCATCGAAAAACGGGTGACCGTCAATGGCATTTCACTCTGCTATTTTGAGTGGGGGCAGGTGACCGCGCATCAACCCACAATCCTCCTGGTTCACGCAACCGGTTTCCACGCCCGGTGTTTTGATGCGGTAGTTGCGCTCTTGCCTGGCTTTCACATAATTGCGCTCGACATGCGCGGGCACGGTCGCAGCGACAAGTCGCCGCCCATCGAATGGGCCCAGTTTGGCCTGGACCTCGCCGGTTTTGTCCGCAGCCTTTCGCTCTCCAACCTGGTAGCCGCGGGTCATTCCATGGGCGGGCACTCCCTGGTCCAGGCTGCTGCTGCCGAGCAGCACCGGTTCCGTTCGCTGGTACTGGTGGACCCGGTTATTCTCGCACCGGAAGCTTATGCGGCGGTACCGGCCTGGCGTAGCGCGGCAGAGCATCCTGTAGCCCGGCGCAAGCACACTTTTGCCTCCCCCGCTGAATTCCGGAAAAATCTCGAGGGACGAGGTAGTTTTGCGTTGTGGGAGCCGCGGGTGCTCAGGGATTATTGTGACTTCGGCGTATTGCCGCGCGCGGACGGCGCAGGCTATGAATTGGCCTGCCCGCCCCTTGTTGAAGCCACCATCTACCTCGGCAGCACGAGCCACAATATCCTCTCGCTGCCGCCGGGAATCAACCTGCCGGTGACGGTGCTACGGGCTTTGGAACGGGGTGATACCCAGGTCGCCGTGGATTTCAGCAAATCGCCGACCTGGCCGGGCCTCGCGGCCCTGTTTCCGAAGGGTGAGGATGTTTACCTGCCGCACCTGTCGCACTTTATACCGATGCAGGCACCCGGGGTGCTTGCGAGGTACCTGCAGGACCATGTCAGCCAATTTGAGGGAGAATCGAGATGACCAGAATGACAGGCGGGGATGCAGTGGTGGAAACGCTGCGTGCTTTTGGGGTTGATCATGTGTTTGGAATCGTCAGCGTTCACAACATCCCGATTTACGACGCTATCCTCAGGCGTGGCGGGATCAGGACAATTGATGTGCGGCACGAGCAGGGTGCCCTGCATGCAGCGGACGGCTATTCCCGCGCGACCGGAAAACTCGGGGTTGCCATCACCAGCACCGGGCCAGGCGCAACCAATGGCATGACGGGTCTGTTTGAGGCGGGTTTTGCGTCCTCACGGGTGCTGATGATCACCGGGCAGACAGAAACGCAGCACTATGGAAAAGGCAAGGGTGTGCTGCATGAAGCAGAAAACCAGCTTGATATGTTGCGCCAGGTAACGCGAGTCACAGAAAGTCCCCGTTCGGTTGAGGATGTATCTCCGGCGTTGCAGCGGGTCATGCGGGATATCCTGTCCGGCAGGCCGCAACCCGGGGCCATTGAAATACCTGTTGACCTCCAGTACGCGGAGCTGGACTTCGAAGTGCCGGCACAGTTTGAGAGCCGGGCCCTTGTGCCGGGGGAGGCGGCAATCAGTGCTGCAGCGAACCGTATTGGGGAAAGCACCCGGCGAATTATCATCGCCGGTGGTGGCGTCATTCGCGCTGAAGCCGGTGATGCCCTGGTGGCCCTGGCAGAACGGCTGGAGGCACCGGTTTTCACCACTGTTAACGGTCGGGGTGCTATCCCGGAAGATCACCCACTCGCCGGGGGCACCTTCCTGATGGCCGCGCGTGAAGCGATTGCCAGTGCTGATGTTGTGATTGCCGTGGGCACGCGCTTCCAGGGTGGGAGTACCGGTAACTTTTCGCTTTCCTTACCGGGTGATCTTGTCCATGTTGACGCGGACCCGCATATGATTGGTCTCAATTACCGGGCGACATTCCCGGTTGTTGGTGATGCGCGGCTGGCCCTGGAAGCACTGGATGCGCACCTGAACCCCGAGCCTTCGGACCCCGGCTTTCGAGACGATGTACTGGCCGCCGTGGCCAGTGCGCGAGCGGGGGTGCGCACCCGGATGGGACCGGACTTTGAAGTTGTCATGGACACCATTCGGCGACATTTACCCGTGGATGGCAACATCGTTCGGGATGCAACGGTTCCGGCTTATGTCTGGGGTAACACCCTGATTCCGGTGTTACAACCGAAGACGTCACATCATAGTACCTCGGCAGCAATTGGCCCCGGTCTCCCCCTGGCCATTGGTGCGTCACTGGGCAGCGGTGCCCGCACCGTACTGATCCAGGGTGATGGCGGTTTCATGCTGAATCTGTCGGAACTGGCAACGGCAGTGCAGTACCAGGTCCCCCTGGTGATCTGTGTTTTTAACGACAAGGGTTATGGTGTATTGCGGCGCATCCAGGCAGCCCGGTTTGAAGGACGTAATACGGGCGTCAACCTGGTCACACCGGACTTTGCCGCGGTGGCGCAGGCAATGGGAATGAAAGGTGTATCGGTCAAAGGTGTCGATGCGTTTGTCAGCGCCTTCGCGGCCGCCGTCAGCCACGATGGGCCTGTGCTATTGGATATTGATATGGCAGCACTGGCCGGTATGAACATGGGGATTGGCTAGTGGCGCTGCTGGACAAACCCGTGCTGGCAGTGACCATGGGCGACCCCGCCGGGGTGGGTGCCGAAATTGTGGTCAAGACATTTTCGAATCCGCGAGTTTTTGATCGGGCCCAGCCGTTTGTGATTGGTAACCAGGCGTGCCTCACGGCAGCAATGGCACAGGCGGGCTGCCATCTCCCGCTGCAGAAGTTGGCTGCTGTCGGCGACCTGGTTTGCACCAACGACGTGATCCAGGTGCTTGATCCAGCAGACTTTGACACGGCCAATCTTGTGATGGGGCAGGTTTCTGCAGATTGCGGTGCAGCGGCGGTGAGTTACTTTGAAACCGCGGTGCGACTCTGTCAGGCCGGGATGGTGCAAGGGGTGGTGACCTGTCCTATCAACAAGGAAGCCGTCCATGCGGCAGGTTTTGTAGGTGATATCGGGCACCAGGAGATTCTTGCAAGGATGACCGCGGCGGAACTCACCGCAACCCTGCTGATTACCGCGGGTCTGAAGGTAGCACACCTGTCGACCCACAAGTCACTGGCTGAGGCTGTACAGTTTGTACGTCGGCCGGTGATTGTGGACAAACTTGTGCTGACAGCAAACTGCCTGCAGCGCTGGAGTGGCCATACGCCTCATATTGCAGTGGCAGCGCTCAACCCGCACGGTGGGGAAGGCGGTATGCTCGGCACGGAGGAAATGGAGGAGATTGCACCCGCAGTTGAGCAGGCAAGGAGCCTCGGCATCAATGCCTCAGGTCCCTATCCAGCTGACTCTGTCTTCTATCGGGCAATTAATGGCGAGTTTGATGCAGTGCTGGCGCTTTACCATGACCAGGGGCACATTGCGATCAAGGTGCACAACTTTGAAGACAGCATTACCGCCACCATGGGTATCCCCTTTATTCGCACGTCAGTTGATCACGGAACCGCGTTTGATATTGCCGGCAAGAACCTGGCCAATCCGAACGGGTTGAAAAAGGCAATGGACGCGGCAATTGACATGCTGAACGGCACCCTGGCCTAGCCCGGGACTTGCTCCCGCCGGGTTTGACCCTGGATCAGGTGCTTGTGCCGGCTGGTGCGGCAATCAGGTCCATTACCTCAGTAACCGAAAAATGGCCGGGACTGAGCCGCTGCCGGGCTATCTGGTTCGCGAGGCGGCGGAGGATATCGTTGGCGGGTGTTGGAATACCGTGCAAACGCCCGAGCAGGCAAATCTCGCCGTTCAGGTAATCGGCTTCTATGTCGCCGGTGCCACGCCTTATGCTCTGCCAGGAGGAACCGCCGCCACGTTCCGCGCCTGCAATCTCCCCCATGATCATGCCGCTGCCAAAACGCGCGCGGGTTTCGTCGCGTGATGCACACTCGATGCCAGCAGCGGCGTAACAACCCAGCGCCTCTGCCCGGGCGAGTGCCATGATATCCGCACCACGCGGCCCAGCGTCACAAATCGCCTGGAGTGAGTTGCCCAGGTTCTGCAGCAGTTTTGCATATTTCCAGCGCAGTGGCCGCTCATCTGCATTGGCTGAAAAGCCGGCGGCGGTGAGGTCAGCGCAGACCTGCCTGATGGTCCCGTCAGTTCCTGTCGGAAACCGGCCGGCATCCAGAAACCCCCCAATACCGGTCGCATGGTGTAACACCTCTCCCGGTGCCAGGTGGCTCGCTGGCAGCATCACCACCATGGCATAGACATTGAGGAACCGGCGGGCGGCCATGTATTCGTTGGCAACGCCATTCTGGCAGCAGACCAGGGGTATTGTTGCCGGTGCGGCCGCCTCGAGATCCTGCAGGGCAAGTTCAGTGTGTTGGGACTTCATGGTGAGGATAACCGCATCGTCCTCCCTAAAGCTGATGTCTGCGGGGTGCCCAACTGCGGGTACAGCCAACTGTTCGCTGCCCTCGGGATTGGTATACCGCAGACCCTCAGCCTGCAGCCGCGCCAGATGCTCACCCCTGGCAATCAGGAGTACTTCCTTGCCAGCCAGAAAAAGTCGTGCGCCAAGCGTCCCGCCAATGGCGCCAGCACCGTAAATGATGTACCGCATTCAATATCCTCAAAGCCAGCGGGCAAGTTAGTGACAAGCGCGCCGCACGTCAACCGCTTTGACCTGCATTCACCGGTGTTTATTTTTGTAGCAGACATTTGATACTGTTACAGCCTCGCCGTGGGCCCCACGCGAAGATTGAGCGAAGATTGAACTGAAACCTGGGCAAGAGGAGGGACGTATGGGGACGTTGGAAGACTTCCGCATGGAAACCCGGGCGTGGCTCGAAGAAAACTGTCCGCCGGGCATGAGATCACCCGCACCCGAAGACGAGATGATCGGGGGCGGCAAACGCCAGACCTACAGGAACCCGGAAGCGAAAGTCTGGCTGGACCGGATGGCAGAACGTGGCTGGACGGCACCCATGTGGCCTCGAGAGTATGGTGGTGGTGGGCTGTCGAAGCAGGAGTATCTGGTTCTGCAGGATGAGATGATCAGGATCAACGCCCGGTCGCCGATTGGCGGCATGGGTTTTTCCATGATTGGACCCACGCTGCTGGATTACGGCACCGAGGAGCAGAAGCGTGAACATCTGCCAAAAATTTGTTCCGGGGAGATTCGCTGGTGCCAGGGCTACAGTGAGCCAGGTGCGGGTTCAGACCTTGCCAGCCTGCAGACAAAGTGTGTGGACCGGGGGGACTATTTTGAGGTCAACGGTCAGAAGATCTGGACTTCCGGGGCCCAGTACGCTGACTGGATATTCACCCTGGTCCGAACTGATTTTGATGCACCCAAACACGACGGTATCAGTTTTGTTTTGATTGATATGGATCAGCCCGGCGTAACGGTAAAACCCATTAAGCTCATCAGCGGTTCATCGCCGTTTTGCGAGACCTTTTTTGACAACGCGCGGGTGGAGAAAACCAATCTCGTGGGCCAGTTAAATCGTGGCTGGACGGTGGGTAAGCGCCTGCTGCAACACGAGCGGAGCTCAATTTCGGGTCTGAATACGGGTGGGCGCCGTGGTCGCTACGACGGCATGCGTGAATTGCCTGAGGTCGCGGCTGAATACGTGGGGCGGGTTGATGGCAAACTGTCGGACCCAGGCCTCCGTGAACTGGTGACCCGAAATGAAATGAACCAGCGGGCTTTTGGACTGACCCAGCAGCGGGCGATGGCAGAAAACGACTCGGGTGGTACGCCAACCTTCGCAACCTCGGTGTTCAAATACTACGGTTCCGAACTGGGTAAGGAGCGACTTGAGATACAACTGAAGGCCATGGGCACACAGTCCCTGGGCTGGGAAGGTGATATGTTTACCGCTGAGGAGAAAACGCTCACGCGGACCTGGTTGCGTTCCAAGGCCAGTTCCATTGCAGGCGGAAGTTCCGAAATTCAGCTGAATATTGTGGCCAAGCGTGTGCTGGGTCTACCGGATTAATTTTTGCAAAACCAGGAGTAACAACCGATGCCATTGGTATTAAACGAAGAACAGAACATGCTCAAAGACGCTGCAAAAGATTTTTGCAGCAACAACACGCCAATCACCCAGCTTCGCAAACTGCGTGACGAAAAAGCTGAGAAGGGGTTTGACGAAGCAACCTGGCAGCAGATGGTTGAATTGGGCTGGACCGGTATTGTTATTCCGGAAGACTTTGGCGGACTGGGTTTTGGTTACATGGGCCTCGGTGTGGTGATGGAAGAATGTGGTCGGACCCTGACCGCTTCGCCGCTGTTTGCAACCGCGGTGGGTGCCTCGGCGATACTGCACGGTGGCACTGATGACCAGAAGAGTGAACTGTTGCCGCAGGTGGCAGGCGGCGAGATGTTGCTTGCCCTCGCCATTGAGGAGACACCCCACCACAATCCTTACGGTGCGGCAACCAAACTCGAGGGCAACAAGGTCACGGGCAGCAAAAAATTTGTGCTTGACGGACACGTTGCCGACAAACTGATTGTGGTCGCGCGTTCCAGTGGCAACCCGGGTGACCGTGACGGCCTTTCCCTTGTGCTGGTGGATCGTGACGCGCCGGGTGTTAGCGTGACCCGAACCTTTATGGCGGACAGCAGGAATGCAGCCAACATCGAGTTTTCCGGCGCTGAAGGTGTGGTACTGGGTGAAGCCGGCACAGCCGCTGACGCCCTCGACAAGGTGCTCGACATAGGGCGAATCCTGCTGTCAGCGGAAATGCTTGGTTCATCCCAGGAGTGTTTTGAGCGTACGGTTGAGTATCTCAAGACGCGTGAGCAGTTTGGCGTGCCGATTGGCTCATTTCAGGCATTGAAGCATCGTGCAGCGCAGATGTTCTGTGAGATTGAGCTTTCCAAATCAGTGGTACTGGAAGCCCTGTCGGCACTGGATGAAGACTCGGATGAAATCGCCGAACTGGCCAGCCTGGCGAAAGCGCGCCTCAACGATACCTATAACCTGGTATCAAGCGAAGGTGTGCAGATGCATGGCGGTATTGGTATGACTGACGAGTATGAAATCGGCTTCTTTATGAAGCGTGCCCGGGTCAGTGAACATACCTTTGGCAACAGCGCCTTCCATCTTAACCGTTATGGTGAAACCCAGGGGTACTGAGCTGGAAATCAAACTTTTTGCCACGGTTTTCCTGACGGTTTTTGTTGCAGAGCTGGGTGACAAGACCCAGCTCGCAACCATGCTGTTTGCTGCGGATCAGGATGTCAGTCGCTGGCTGGTGTTCGCGGCGGCTTCACTGGCGCTGGTTGTCGCAACCGGCATCGGCGTGCTCGCCGGCTCACTTCTGTCGGAAGTTATCTCGGAGAAAACACTCGCCTACATCGCAGGTTGTGGTTTTATTGCGATCGGCATCTGGACCCTGGTGACCGCCCGATAGCAGACAGCTATTGGCCCTGTCCCAGGGAAAACCCCTTCTTGCCATCAAACTCGTACAGGTGTTCGGTTTTCACAAACTCGACACCGGCCTCTGCGAGCCTGCTCAGCAGGCCAACAATTGTGGTGTTGGAAACTGTCTTGCCGGCCACCGCGGTGAAGCGACAGCGCCAGTGGTCGGTACAGGAGGTTTCCGGCATGCCCGTTGGCCAGACCTGCACCCCGCGGTTGGTGATCATGGACAGTTCAAAGTTCGGCCCACCAAAAGGCGCCAGTTGCTCTCCGAGCGCGGCTGGCTCCGCTCGTGACTGGACGAAGACATCAACCCCAACCAGCTGCTTGGCGGCTGTCCTGCCGGGTGGTGGCAGCCTGATTTCGAGCTTCTCATCGGGATAGGTGGCGGGTTTCAGCTGTTCTGGCATTTGTCCGAGCAGGCTGATGACAGCCTCGGCAAATGCCGTGGTGCCCAGCCGCCGGGTGCTTGTCCCCTCTGTGTAGACGTCTGCTGTATGAAGCCCACGTTCCATGGTGCAGAGCCAGGCATTGTGGATGAGTTCTGCCATTTTGCCGTGACCAAGGTGAGCCAGCATCTTGGCGGCGCTCAACAGGAGGGCAGAGGGGTTTGCAATGTCCTTGCCAGCGATGTCCGGCGCTGAGCCGTGAATGGCTTCGAATACGCTCACCCTGGCACCAATGTTGGCAGAGGGTGCAATGCCGACCGAGCCGGTGATTTCCGCAGCGACGTCTGAGAGGATGTCGCCGTACAGGTTCGGTGTGACAATAACGTCAAAGTCCTGTGGGCGTGATGCCACCCTCGCCATTCCGATGTCAATAATCATGTGTTCAGCTTCAATGGCCGGATACTCCCTGGCAACCTCATCGAACACATCATGAAACAGTCCGTCGGTGAGTTTCATGATGTTGTCTTTGGTCATGCAGGTGAGTTTGTGTCGGCCCCGGGTGCGGACATATTCAAACGCGTAGCGAATGATGCGTTCGCAACCGGGGCGGGATACGAGCTTCAGACATTGCACCACATCTTCAGTCTGGCGATGTTCAATGCCTGCATAGAGATCCTCCTCGTTCTCCCGGATGATCACCAGGTCGGCCGTTGGAAAATTGGATCTTATGAACGGCGCGTATGAGCGCACCGGCCTGACATTGGCATAGAGGCCCAGTGACTTGCGCAGGGTAACGTTCAGGCTTTTCATGCCGGAACCCTGGGGTGTGGTCATGGGCCCCTTGAGCAGAACGCCGGCATCGCGGATGGCGTCCCAGGTTGAAGGTGGTATGCCGGACGTGAGGTCTTCACGGAAGCACGAGATACCCATACTCACCGGGTTGAACCTGAGCGGGGCACCGGCCGCCCGCAGCACTGCCAGGGTCGCGCGGGTGATTTCGGGACCAATACCATCACCTTCAGCAACGCAGACGGTGTCTGGCAGTAGCGAAGGCTGGGGGGAAGCGGCCATGTTTTCTGCCTCGAGTTGGAACGGGGCAGATACTAGACCTCTTCAACACGTCCAAAAAGTCGAAATATTGGTACGCTCAATTCGAATATTACTGATTCAGGCAGTCTTCAGCATCCCCGGCTGATTCATGGTGCAGTTAAAGAAGTCACACAGCACGGGCCTGAACCTGTCCATGTCCACGAGGAATGCGTCGTGGCCCTGCAGCGACGGGAGAGAGCGGAAATCGACACTGCGACCGTTCTGGTCCAGCCCGCGGGCGAGTTCCTCCTGCTGCGCCAGGGGGAACAGGAGGTCGGTTTCCACGCCGATCACCAGGGCCCGTTTTGCGCCGACCCGGGCAAGGCCATACTCCAGTGATCCACCGTAGTCTGCCACATCAAACAGGTCCATCGCGCGTGACAGGTAGAGGTAACAGTTGGCATCAAAGGTGCCAATAAACTTGTTGGCATGCGCCTCGAGATAGGCTTCCACTTCAAAATCGATCCCGAAGGCATCACCCACCTGGTGTTCCTCGGGCACCCGCTCGCGGCCGAACCGGTGTTCAAACTCCCTGGGGCTGCGGTAGGTCATCATGCCCAGCTTCCGGGCCATGCGCATCCCCTTTACGGGGCCATGGGCGCTGGTGTACTGGCCATTCTGCCATTCCGGGTCGCCGCGAATAATCTCGCGCTGCAGCGACCGCAGGGCTATGGAGTAGGGTAGGGCGCGGGCAGCGGCAGAGATGGATACCAGCCCATGCGCCACCTCGGGAAACAGGATTGAGTGGGCCACGCTGGTCATGCCACCCATTGATGCCCCGGCCACCGCATGCAGCGTCCTGATGCCCAGCGCCTCCACAACCTGCTGGCCCGCCGTGGCAATATCCTCGATGGTCAGCACGGGAAAGTTGGTCCGGTACTTTTCACCGGTTTCCGGGTCAATGCTGGCAGGTCCGGTTGAACCGAAACAGCTGCCCAGTGAGTTGACGCAGATGACAAAATACTTGGTGGTGTCGATTGGCCGGCGCGGACCGAGCATTTGTTCCCACCAGCCGGTTGAACGGTCCAGGTTGGACGAGGCCGCATGTGCTGAAGGTGACAAGCCGGTAAACAGCAGTATCGCGTTGTCTTTCTGGTAATTCAGCTCACCCCAGGTTTCATACGCAATAACGGGATTCAGCAGGCTGCCGCCGTGCTCCATGGCAAAGCGACCTTCAATCTGGTGGAGTTTACGAGCACTGGTCATGTCTGGGGCTCCGTGCGGAATGAGGCAGGGGTACCGGGACCCGGTACACATTCTGCCTTATAGGAGAACAAAAACTAACCCTTGTGGTGCAATTCGTAGTTCTCGAGGGCGCGTTGCACCATAGGACGCCGCCTGCCGGCGGGTTTGCCCAGGGCAAAGTCCGGGTCACCTTCACCCAGGGTGCTGAGCATATGCAGGGCGTGGGACGCGTCTATATGTGCCCTGAACCCCTGGGTGTCAGCCTGCTGGTTGATGGCAAGTTTGATCAGGCGAAGCTGCAGGCTGTCGTTCTGGGCGACGCGACCGGCATAGGCGAGCGTCTCGGCCAGCAGCCTCTCCCTGGGATAAACCCGGTTGACAACTTCCAGTGCCAGGGCTTCTTCACCATTGATAAACCGGCTCTCATACAGCAGCTCCTTGGCCTTACGGGGGTGCATGTCCCAGGGCACGGTGAAGTACTGGAAGTTGGTGGCCAGGAACATGGCATCTTTGGCTGCAAAAATCATGTCCATGGCTGAAGCAATCATCCAGCCACCAAAAATGCAGTAACCCTGCACAACGGCGATGGTTGGCTTTGGCAGGTCGCGCCAGCGCAGGCTGAAATCCACGTACAGGCTGCGGGACCGTCGGTAGCGCCCGCGCACACCGGCTTCAATTGGACGCGCCGCCTGGTCTGCCTTCTCGTCTGGTGTCCCCAGGTCATGGCCCGCCGAGAAGTGTTCACCTTCAGCCATCAGAATGATGACCCTGACGGTATCATCATCCACTGCTTCGCTGAATGCCTGGTCCATCTCTTCCAGCAAAAGGCGACTCTGGGCGTTGCGGTAGTCCGGTCGGTTCAGGATAACCTTGCCAATCGGACCGTCTGTTTCAAAGCGTATGGTCTGGTAACTCATGCTGACTCCCTCAAGGTATGTGCCTGAGGGAGTCTACACCGAATGGCGCACGCGCTAACCCAGGCTGATATCAACCGAAGGCCGCATCTCACCCACGATGGCCAGCACATCGTGGATCGGGTGTGCCCGGAAATTGTCCATCAACGACCAGTTCATTGGCGCATTGCTGTCCAGTGCCGTAAACGCCTGCTGCTTCAGGATATAGTCAAACCGGGGAGCCCACTTGCGGGCGCCGAGCCTCGCGGTAATCGAGCAGTTGTCGATCATGTAGGAGATACCCTTGAAGTGCATATAGGGGTTCAACGAGTCGACACATTCGATAACCGATTCATTGACTATCTCGGAGTAGGGATGGCCGGCTTCCATCAGCACGTCAATCTGGGCCATCATGGTGGCGCAGTATACGCCGGCGGTGGTGGGATCAAGCGGAATAGCCTTGTCATCCCGGTGCGCGCGCACACCTTCTCCCACAACCCACATCTCAGTGCCGTCAATCTGGCCAATCGGAAAACGGTCAGCCCGGTTTGAGCTGTTGACCACGCTGCGAATTTCGTTGCCACAGGCAACGTCATCATAAATTTCCTGCAGTATCTCCTTGGCCGGGGTGTAGGAGGCCACATAGGCGGCTTCGAAGCGGGGTTTGTCTTCATCACCGAGGTGCTGGTACACGGCCAGGATACCCTCGTGCGAGATGATTTTCGAGATGGGACCGGTCACTGACTCGGCTGTGTGGGTAAATGCCTCCTCCTGGCTCATGCCCTCACTCTTGTAACGCTGGTACAGGGCTTCCACAATGCCATGGACCGCGCCGAGCAGGATGCCGCGTTCGCCAAAAATGTCGGACTTGTACTCCGATTCCAGGGTGGTCTGGAAGCAGTAGGGTGACCCGAGCGCCACAGCCCAGGCGATGGCGTAGTCGGTCGCTTTGCCGTCAACATCCTGGTGTACGGCAAAACTTGAGTTAATGCCGGCACCATTGACCTCGGCGCCCTGGACGTAAAGCCGGCGTACCGAGGGCCCCATACCTTTCGGGCAGACAGCGATGACATTGATGTTCGCGGGAAATCTTTCACCCACGCTGTCGAGGTGGCCCAGCAGAAAACCGTGTGACAGGCCGAGGGTCGCGCCCGGTCGGATTGCCTCAAACACCTGGGGATAGAGCTGGGTCTGGGCCGCGTCGGAAATCAGCAGCAGCACTATGTCGGATTCGCGGATGACATCCATCATGTCACCGAGGGTACCGTTCTCCTCGGTAAAACCTGCTGCCCGGGCTTCCTCAACAGAGGCTGAGCCGGGCCTCAGACCAATTTTGACCCGGGTATCGGTGCCGGCCAGGGTATCACGGAGGTTCTGTGCCTGCGCCGGGCCCTGGGAGCCCCAGCCAATGACGCCTATCTGCGCAACATCACTGAACACCTGGTGAACCAACGGAAACAGGTCGCGCCCGCCTTTAACTACTGACTCCTTGCCATCAGCCACACTGATGACGTCCTTGGTGAATATCTTGCTGTCAAAATCGAGTGACATGACCATGGTGCAGGCTCCGGTTGATCAGAAAAAACGCTTTATACCCGTCGGCACATGTTGCGTAAAGTGATTTATGAAGAATATCATATTGCGCTTACTGCAATTATGGGGGTGGCAGATGGACTTTCATGCGCTGGCGCTTTTTCTTGGCGTCTGCCGAAACCTGCACTTTGGCAGGACGTCAGATGAATTTCACATCAGCCCGTCAGCCCTGACCCGGGTGGTGCAACGCCTGGAGCAGGAGTCCGGACACATTCTCCTGCAGCGGGATAACCGTGCTGTCCGGCTGACGCCACAGGGGGAAATTTTCCGTGAGTTTGCCGAGGACGTGCTGACCCGCTTCGAGCAGTTGCAGGTTGACATGGGGCTGTCAGAAGACCATTTGTCGGGGCGCCTCACACTCTTCGCCTCGGTGACGGCCAGCCAGAGCATACTGCCGGATGTGCTGGCCCGATTCCGGTCTGAATACCCGGATATCCAGATCCAGCTTGAAACCGGATATGCGGTGAATGCCATACAGAAACTGCGGGAAGGTTGTGACGTGGTTGTTGCTGCTTTGCCACAAGACGGTGACGACACCCTGGCGAGAAAAATCCTGATGTCCATCCCGATTGTCACGGTTGCGCCCCTTGACCATAACCTGCCTGGCCTCAGCGGGGGCAGGGTGGACTTCTCCCAGGTGCCGCTTATCCTGCCATCAACCGGCCAGGCACGGGACAACATCAACGACTGGCTGCGCCTGCAGCGAATTACACCTAACATTTACAGTGAGGTGCCAGGCAACGAGGCAATACTGTCCCTGGTTGCCCTCGGCTGTGGTGTGGGGTTTGTCCCTCGCCTGGTACTTGATGACAGTCCACTGGCAAAACGCGTGAGGGTCCTCGCCACCGGCCCGGTCCTGTCGGAGTTTCATGTCGGCTTCTGCACGCGCCGGCGTAATCTCGAAGCATCGCCACTTATCCAGGCATTCTGGCGGACAGTTTCTTCATCACCTGGCCCTGTGGTCGATTAATCAGCCGCCAGCAGGGATGTGGGGGACAAGGTCAGTAAACGGTCGAGCTGAGCACTGAGTTCATCGAAGTCAGCGTCCCCCTTGCTGATAGCGGCAAATGAGCGGGCGAGATCACGTCGCAGCTCAACGGGAATCGCTCCGGCGAGATTGCTGTCGCTCTCGACC
The DNA here is from genome assembly GCA_047947185.1 of Pseudomonadota bacterium. GTDB lineage: Bacteria > Pseudomonadota > Gammaproteobacteria > Pseudomonadales > Azotimanducaceae > JANQJA01. The sequence goes on along the minus strand of CP170502.1, from coordinate 723,128 downwards.
GCAAGGACCACGGCAGCCCTGGCCGCATGGTTGCGTTCGGCAATCAGGTGGTGGTGCAGCCAGTTTCTGCCCAGCAGTACCCAGGGAAAGTTCTGCGCCTGCACGGGACCCACCTGCAGGACGCGATTGCCCAGTGACTCACCCTCAATTTTTACACGTGCGAGTTCGCCAGTAGCAAGCCAGGCACTGGTGCCGCCAATCAGTGCGCCCACGCCGGCCCCCAGCAGCAGTGATGCACCCCCCAGCGCCAGATCAATCCCACCACCAGCGGCTGCACCGGAAAGTGCCCCTGTGATGGCAAGCTGGTTGCGTGACAGGCCAAACACCTGCCAGCTTTCGCCGGTAAACAGGTCGGTATCCAGTATCTCGGCAACCGCGTTTTCCGTGGCAACGGACGCGTGCCGGTAAATCTCCTTGACCCGCTGCTGCGCCGTCCGCTCGGAATCACTGATGCGTGAGCGGAGTTGCGCGACGAGCCGGCTTTTCAGGGGCTCTGGTGTTTCATCGCTTGCCAGGGGCGCCCGTTCAACCAGCGTCATGGCTTCGATCAGCATCCCGGCGATGAGTGCGGCGCTCCGGCGCCGTCGGTGTCTGCGTTCGTTCTGCAGGGCCAGGATGGCGGTTTCAAGCCGCGCGCGCCAGTGTTCGTCCAGCTCAGCAAAAGCCCGAAGCAGCGCAATACGTTTGTCAAAGTCAGCGTGCAGGGCATCAAATACGCGGACGATCGAAAAATACTGGTCCAGTGCACGGCGCCACTCATCCTGGTGATTCCCTTCGCCAATCATGTTGATTAACGCCATGCGTGGCTGACCCGTCCAGCGCAGGATTTCCATCTCCAGTTCATACTCTGGTCCAAATGGCTTGGCACCATCAACCACGTAAAGAATGCCCGCGCCATCAATCAACGGCTGCAGCAGTTCACATTCGTCAGCAAAGCGAGGGTCCTCGTGGTGCTGTTCAACAAATTCGCGAATGGCCGTGGGCCGGTCGTTGGCGTTGCGGCCGGCGGACCTGAGCCAGTTGAGCAGTTCACCCGGGCGCTGGAACCCGGGCGTATCAACGAGCACGTACAGGGCTTCATCGTCGATCCGCAGGACGTGACGCTGCGCGGTTCTGGTGGTTCCCGGCAATGGGGAAATGTCGACCCGGTCGTCTTCGGCCAGTGTTGCTACAATTGAGCTCTTGCCCTTGTTGGGATGCCCCACCACGGCGAAGGTTGGTATCTGGTCGGTCATTGGCTGTGTGTCATTGAATTGTGCCCGCAACGTCTGCCGTGGTGGCTGCAAGGGCCTGGTTCCAGGTTTGTGCATCCGCATCCCCGACCTGCTGCAGACTTATGTCCAGTGGTACCACAACAATGTCCGTGCTGTCGGCCAGGCGCGCACGGATCTCCTCAATCAGGTCCACAAAAGCCAGTAGTGGCGGTTCCCAGCCTTTGGTAAGCACGATCACCCTTTGCGTCGGGGGCAGGGTGGCCAGCGCTGCGGTACGCAATTCAGCAGCATCCCATTCCGCGAGCGACCGTTCCTGTCCGGTCGGCAGATGCCAGCGCCCGAGCAATGCCGTCAACTGCTCCTGGTCCAGTACGGCATTCCAGTTAATGACAGTGTCCGCTGCCCCTGGGTGCAACGTCACCAGGGGATGTGCGGTTCTTTCTGCCTGCTGGCCCCCTGCAGGGCAATCTGCCTCGAATCCGACGAGAGGCGAGCTCAGGCGATCCAGCAGGGCCCTGATTTCTGGCCCGGATTCCAGTAGCGCGATGGTTGCGGTATGGAGGCGCCAGCTTGCGATGACGGCCAGTATCAGACGTGGCAGCAACCCGTAGCAGAGGGTAAAGACCAGTACAAATGGCCACCAGCGGCCGAGTTGCGCCGCCCGGTCCGGTTCAATGACCTGGCCCTCCAGGCGATAGAAGCGTGAGGCATCCACCAGCCCCGGTTCTGGTACGGCCGGTGGAATCCACTGAAAAGGCGCTGACACCAGCGCGACCAGGCGCTTGATGCTCTCATTGGAAATATCGATGGTGGAACTCCAGCCAAACGCCAGGTCGGTAAAGACCACCAGGGCTGCCGCGGTGACCAGGACACCCACAAAGTAGCCCAGGGCAAAAAGCTGGCTGAACAGCATTAGTTGCCATCTTGCGAAACGGACGTTGACGCCCCGCGTCCCGATGGCGTCGAACAGCCGCAGGGACAGGTGACGTTCCAGCAGATTACCTGCCCAGCGCCCGGGACTCAGGACACCCAGGGTATCGTGCAGTGCCTGCGGCGCTCCGACGGCAAGCAGCAACACGGAAACCACAAGCAAGAGAAGCGGTATACCAACCAGCACACCAAGCAGGGCAAACAGGTTGACGGGGTAGTCCCCCTGGTACCCCAGCGCAATGCTGGCCACCCCAACGCCGAGGAAAAAACCCAGCAGGACCAGCAGGGCGTTGGCAATGCGTCGCAGGCGCACAAGCCTGGCACCCTTGCCGGAAGGGCTTTCCCCAACAACCTGCCACCAGGCCAGCACACGCTGGTAGTCGCGTACCGCGGTAATCTGCTCGCCTATTTTCCGGTCGCGAACCAGTCGCTGTTGTTCGGTGGCGGTGGCGTCCGCGTCCAGCCACTGCCGTATATCGACGGTGCGGGCAAGCAGTGAACGGGAATCATCCATGAGGTCTCAGTCTGGCAGCTCCGCTTCCCGCAGGCGCGTCTGCCGTTCCGACTCTTCTTCGATTGCGGCATTAATCTCCTGCATGACCAGTCCCACGTCCGCGGCCACTTCGTTGCGTTCAAACTTGCCGGTGAGCCGGGTATTGGCGTGCAGGCGGCCCGACTCGTACAGTGCCCAGATTTCCTCGGCGTAGCGGGTATCCGCGAGGGCCGGCGCAAAAGTCGAGTAAAAGGCCGTCATGTTGTTGACATCACGGGCAAACATTTCGGGTGCGTTGTTGTTGGCCGCAGCATCAATGGCCTGGGGCAGGTCAATGATGACGGGGCCCTCGGCATCCTGCAGGACATTAAACTCCGACAGATCGCCGTGTACGACACCCGCCTGCAGCATTTGCATGAGGTAGCTCATCATCTGCCCGTGATCCCGCTCTGCCTCGGCTGCGGTCAACATGACATCAGCCAGGCGGGGTGCCACATCACCGCTCGCGTCCCTGATCAACTCCATGAGCAGGACGCCATCAACACAGCTATAGGGCACGGGCACCCGGATGCCGGCGGCGAAAAGTTTCCTGAGCGTGTTGACCTCGTGCGTCTGCCAGGTCTCTTCCTGTTGCTGGCGACCAAACCGGGAGCCCTTTTCCATGGCCCGGGCCCGGCGGCTGCTGCGATCTTTCCTGCCCTCCTGGTAGCGGGCGGCCTGCTTGAAACCTCGCCGGGTGGCCTCTTTGTATACCTTGGCACAGCGAATTTCCTGGCCGCACCGCACCACAAAAACGTCAGCTTCCTTGCCGCTCATCAGCCGGGAGAGCACCTCGTCAACGAGTCCATCCTCCATAAGAGGCAGCAGGCGGGCAGGGATTTTCATGGTGGGCTCGATAACCTTGTTTGACGGGCGGGTTGCGTGTCCTCGCGGCCAGGGCCGCAGAAAAAGCATCTTCCAGTTCCGTACACGGTTGTAAAGGACTCATGCCAATCGACCTGTAGCCGCGTTTTCAGTGCCTAGAACACGATCCGTGACAGGCTCTCGGCGACGCAGGCCGGTTTATCCTGACCCTGCACTTCAACAGTCACCTCGGTCATGGTTTCAATCATGCCGCCCTTGATTTCCGCGGTCCGCAGCACGCGGTTTGCACGGATCATTGCGCCTACCGGCACCGGTGAGGGAAAACGAACCTTGTTGAATCCGTAGTTAATAGTCATCTTCTGTCCTTCCAGGCGAGAATCTGCGGCCGGCGCCGGCTCTGCCCGTCGTCCCAGGATACCGAGGATGGACAGGGTCAATTGGCCGTGGGCAATCGGGCCGCCAAAAGGCCCGTTTTTGGCGCGTTCGACGTCCACGTGAATCCACTGGTGATCACCGGTGGCATCTGCAAACTTGTTGACCATTTCCTGGGTCATTTCAACCCAGTCGCCGGGTGGTTGGGCCACGCCAATACGTGACTTGAGTGTTTCCAGTGCGTTTTCAAGCTGCGACATGTGAGTTCCTTATTTGTTGGTTGTTCCGACCCCGGAATCTAACACAAAGTGCAATTCCGGGGTCAGGCTGTTTCAATCCTGCTGCGTAATCGCTATGTTTGCTGAAAAAGAAGGAGTGAAGTTATGGCAATCAGTCTGGCAAAACCCTGGGTACCCCTGACTGTGGATTCCGTTGCACAACTGCCCGGTCACATGGGTGTATTTGAACTGGGGGATTCAGCAGGACACATTGTATTGATTGGCTACGCCGGAGGGCGTTCGCTTTTCGGATTGCGCGGTGAGATTGGTGCGCACCTGGATTCACCCGATGCCTGTTTGTTCCGCTACGAGATCACAACCGCCTACCTGACACGATTCCAGGAGTTGCTGATGGTCCATGTGGCTAACGAAGGACATATACCGGCGGGCAACCGCTTAACGGAGCTTCCAAGGCTCGGGAAACTGTCACTCGCCAGCGGAGGCTGATATGGATTTCAGGTTGACCGATGAGCAGCAGATGATTACCGCCATGGTGCGACGTTTTGTTGCCGAGGAGATTTATCCGCTTGAAATGCACCTGGACCCTGACGCGGATTCTTTGCCAGAAGCTGACAAGTCTCGGCTGGTGGCAAAAGTCAGGGAGATGGGGCTCTACGGGCTTGATATCCCTGTTGAGTTCGGGGGGCCGGACATTGACATGGTTACCCGCACGCTGATTGCAATCGAGATGTCGCAGCACCGGGCCGGGCTTTATGCACCCTGTTACGGTGTCTTTGGCGGTGCTGGCCTGGCCCAGCTTTTTGAGGCAAACGAGGACCAGAAAGAACGTTACCTGTACCCGACCTTGCGTGGCGAAAAGTCGGGCTTTTTTGGCCTGACCGAACCCTCTGGTGGATCAGACCCGGCGCGGGCCATACAGACGCGGGCGGTTCCCGACGGGGACGACTGGATTATCAACGGCAGCAAGATTTTTATCTCGGGTGCCGACAAAGCCGATTATGGGCTGGTATTTGCCCGCACCTCACCGGATAAAGGGCGTGGTGGCGTGACCTGTTTTATTGTGGACACAGATACCCCGGGGTTTCACGTCCGCCGCATTGTGCATACGCTGCGCTCGGCCAGGTATGCCACTGAACTCCAGTTTGAGGATATGCGGGTGCCTGCAGCCAACATATTGGGTGAGGTCAACAAGGGTTTTGCCATTGCCAATGACAGGCTATCACGCCAACGAATTCCTTACGCCGCAGGCTGCATCGGTGTTGCCATCAAGGCGCACGAACTGGCGCTCGCTTACTCACAGATTCGCGAGACGTTTGGTGCGCCCCTGTCGTCCCGGCAGGCAATCCAGTGGATGCTCGTGGACAACGAAATTGACATCAAACAGTCGACCTGGGTGACGCTGGAAGCGGCTGACCGGGCTGAGCGTGGTGAATCGTTTCGCAAGGAGGCGGCCATGTGCAAGCTGGTTGCCACCGAGGCGGCCAGTCGGGTTGTCGATCGCTGTATACAGATCCATGGCGGCTATGGTGTTACCAAAGATTTTCCGTTTGAGCGCTGGTATCGGGAAATGCGCATCAGGCGGATCGGGGAAGGACCCAGCGAGGTCCAGCGTCACATCATTGCGCGCGATATTCTTGGCGCCAGTCTCAGGTAAGGAGAAACAGATGACAGACACTTTGCCATTGTCTCGCTACACGGTACTTGACCTGACCATTGCACGTGCCGGGCCCACTGCAGTGCGGCTGTTGGCGGACTGGGGTGCGAACGTCATCCGCATTGAACCGCCACCCGCGGTGGACGGTTCAGGCGGTTCGGTGACCGGCGCACAGGATGGCCCGGACCAGCAGAATCTGCACCGTAACAAGCGTGGGCTTGCCATTAACCTCAAGAGTGAAGCCGGGGCAAAGCTGTTCCGGGAACTTGTTGCCAGGGCCGATGTGGTAGTGGAAAACTTCCGGGCTGATGTGAAGCAGCGCCTGGGTATTGAGTACGAACAGCTCAGGGCAATCAATCCGCGAATTATCCTCGCAAGTATTTCCGGCTTCGGGCAGGCCGGTCCCTATTCAGACCGTCCGGGTGTGGACCAGATTGTGCAGGGGACCAGCGGATTGATGTCAGTCACGGGCGAGCCGGGTCGTGGTCCCATGCGCGTGGGTATCGCCATTTCAGATACCAGTGCCGGCATGTTCCTGGGGCAGGGTATTCTGCTCGCCCTGTTGCATCGCGAACAGACGGGTGAAGGCCAGTGGGTGCATACATCGCTGCTTGAGGCCATGCTGAGCAAACTGGATTTCCAGGGGGCGCGATACACCATGAATGGTGAAATCCCTGAACAGCAGGGTAATTTTCATCCGCAGCAGGTGCCCATGGGGCTGTACGAATCAGGTGATGGGCTTGTGAACCTCGCTGCCAGCACGGGGAAAATGTGGGTCAGTTTCTGCAGGGCGCTTGGGGCAGAAGCGTTGTTGTCGAAGCCGGAGTATGCGGACGGACGGTCACGGGTCAGGCATCGCGACCAGTTGAATGCTGACGTCAATGCGGTAACCAAACGGTTTAGCACCCAGACCCTGGTTGAGAAACTAAATGCGGCAGGCGTGCCCTGCGGGCCCATCTACAATATCGGGGAGGCCTTTGAAGATCCCCAGGTCAAGTTCCTGGGCATGATCCGGCCCGCACCGCATGCGACCCTGGGGGAAATAAACCTGGTGCGGACCCCGATCAACCTGTCAGCTGTGCCACATGCCGACAGATTCCACCATGCAGGGCCACATCCCGGTGAACATACCAGGGAAGTCCTGGCAGAGTTTGGCTACAGCGACGAGCAAATCCGGCAACTGTCAGAGAGTGGCGCGGTGATTTGAAGAGACACACATCAAGGGGAACAAGAGCATGAGATCACTGGAACTGGCGACGACAAAAATAATCGCTGAGGTAGAGGAGGGGATAGGCTGGCTTACCTTCAACCAACCGGAAAAGCGGAACGCAATTTCGCTTGAAATGTGGCAGGGCATTGGTGATGCACTGGAAGCGTTTGAGCATGATGAAGAAGTGAGGGTTGTGGTCATGAAAGGGGCCGGTGGCAAGGCATTTGCCTCGGGCGCTGATATCTCCGAGTTCGACCAGCACCGCGCCAATGCTGACCAGCGCCGTGAGTATGGGCAGATATCGGGTCGTGGCAATCGCTGGCTCGCCGAGCTCAGCAAACCGTTTATCGCCATGATTCACGGGTACTGTATTGGTGGCGGGCTGGCAGTTGCGCTGAACGCGGATATCCGTTTTGCAACCCCGGGATCGCGGTTTGCCATTCCGGCAGCCAAACTGGGGCTCGGCTATGAATACGCCGGGCTTGCCAAGCTGGCCCGTCTGGTGGGGCCTGCCACGGCAAGGGACATCATGTTTACTGCCCGGTTCCTGGATGCAGCAGAGGCGAAAGAACGGGGACTCATCAATTTTGTCGTGGAAGAAGCGGCGCTTGAAGCCAGCGTGCGGGACTATGCGGCGACCATTGCCGCCAATGCGCCACTCACCGTGCGGGCGGCCAAGGCAGCGGTGAATGCGTTTGAACGCTATTCCGTGCTGGAGGGGGCCGGTGAGGTGGCAACATTGGTTGATGCCTGTTTCAACAGTGACGACTACCGGGAAGGACGCCGCGCTTTTGCCGAAAAACGCCCGCCCGTGTTCAGGGGGCGATAGGTTATGGCAGGCTTTGAGCACCTCATCTATGAGGTGAGTGACGGCAGGGCGAGAATTACCCTGAATCGCCCGGAAAAAATGAACGCGCTCTCCAACGACCTGCTGTATGAACTGCAGGAGGCGCTCTGGGAGGCAGACGACAATAGGGCTGTGCACTGCGTCATTATCAAGGGCCAGGGTCGCTGTTTTTCGGCGGGTTATGACCTGACCGGGCCGCCACCAAAGTACGGCAAATCGAGGGTCCGGTCAGAAGCAAACACCTATCGCGGTGGGCGTTCGCTTGATGATGATGCCTGGCAACTGGAAAAAGCCCAGCGCTATCGGATGGCGCTATTTGACATGCATAAACCCAGTATTGCCCAGGTACATGGTTATTGCCTGGCGGGCGGCACTGATATTGCGCTCTTGTGTGACATGGTAATTGCTGCTGATGATGCTGTCATTGGGTTCCCACCGGCACGCGACCTTGGTGCCCTGCCCAACAACATGTGGCTGTATAACGTGGGGCCCCAGTGGGCCAAGCGGTTGACCCTGACCGGCGACTCGATTACGGGTGCGGAAGCGCAGCAGATAGGCCTCGTGCTGAAAGCCGTACCGGCGGCTGACCTGGAAGCCGAGGTCGAGCAGTTGGCCGACCGCCTGGCGTTGATTGATCCTGACCTGTTGTCGGCCAACAAGCGCATTGTCAACCAGGGGCTTGAGTTGATGGGAGCAAGGACCCTGCAGCGGCTGGCCGCTGAGAATGATGTCCGGGGCCACAACACCGCTGCAGCCCGTGGCTTCGGTGCTTCTGTACGGGAAAATGGGCTGAAGGCAACCCTGGCGGCCCGTGATGCCAAGTTTGGTGACGGCCGCGCGAGGGTGAACGGGCCGGAACGGCGGGATGAGCGTGGCTTTCTGATTGACCCGGACTAGCGGCGGGGCACTGTTGTGTTGAGGGTATGTCGCGATACTATTAGCGGGAAGCAGGAAGTCTCCTTTAACCCATAATCAAAATCAGCAGGGTGCGCAAGCCTGTATGTCGGAAGAAACTAACGAGTCTGCAGAAGCGGCGTCTGCAACGGAAAGCTACAATCTGGTCTTTTTCCCGCAGATTGCGGCTGACCAGGATTTCGAAAAGGTCAAGTCCAGCCTCTCCGAGACACTCAAGGTGGATATGTCCAGGGTCGAGTCCTGGTACCTTGCCGAGGCACCTACAGTCCTTTTGAAAGGGGTGGCGCAGGATGTGGCTGAACGCTACATGGAAGCCATCTTGCAATGCGGTGCATCCTGCAACATCCAGAAGAGCAGCGAGGCTGGTGGCCTGACGCTGGTGCCAAAGTCGAGGAATATCGACTTTTTTGTGTGTCCTTCCTGCGAATATGAAGAAGAGATTCCACAGGGTACCAAAATTGAGCAGTGTCCCAAGTGCGGGCTGGTTATCGCCAAGTGGGAAGAGAAGATGCGCGAGGAGCGGGAGAAGGAGGCAATTCGCCGCCGCCTGCTGCGCGACGCCCGCCACCAGGAAGACCGCGAGACAGCGCTGAAACGCAAGCGTGACGAACTGGAACGGTTGCGGCAGCTTGAACGGGAAATCATGAAAGAGCTGGGGTTGAAGCCACCCGGGCGGGCCTGGCTGTTTTTTGAGAAACATCCCATATCCGTCAGCAGCGCTTTTGCGATCCTGATCATTGCCGCGTCGGGCCTGGTGCTGCACCAGGTTGACCAGCTCATCAAGGCTGAAGAAGTTGCCGCCCAGGCGCTTTTACCGCCCAGTGAAGAGATCCAGCAGATTGCGCCATCCATGGCTGCGGCGGTGCAACTCCAACAGAATGGCAACCAGGCGATGATTGCGGAAATGGCGGACGTGACCACCGTCATGCGCGGCCAGGCAGCAGCGCCCGCCCAGCAGAAGATAGTGGCAGCAGCCCAACAGATGATGAAAGGGGTTGATCCGGGCGCTTTTGTCGCGGCCGCCGCGAACATGACGTTACCGGGCCAGACAACCCTGCCGGGAGACGACGGCACAAAACCGGTTGCCGTTAACACGGATACGCTGGGTGGGGTTGCGGGTATTCCTGGCACCGATCGCTTTGAACCCGAGATCCTTCAGCGCATGGCGCCGCCTGTCCTCGAACATGGTCCCGAGGGGGTGCTGCAGGTGCTGGAGGAGAAGCGTCTGGTACCTGATGCGGCCAATCCAGGTACCAATGTGGTTGTCGACGAGATCGAGAAGATGGATGGCTCGATGATCATAGATCTGATGGAGTCACTTGCGGTGGACCAGGAGTGGGATCAGTATCTTGTCAGCAATGTCGAGTCGTTTCTGCTGCTGGGTAAGGTGGACGAGGCAACGGAACTGGTGAATCGAATCAGTAACCCTGTGGTCAAGGTTCGCGCCCTGGGTAGCATCATGGAGCAAATGTGGCTGGATGAGCCGGGCACCTCGTTGCGTTTGCCCCTGTCCCGGGTCAAGGTGGAAATCGACCGGATCAGGGAGCCGACAGCGCGAGCCACTGCCATGTTGTCACTGGGTACGCGCCTTTCATTGCTGGGTTACAGTGCAGAGCCCGATGATGCCATAGCGTTTGTGCGCGAGATGATAGCGGACAGCGTTGACCCCTATGAAAAATCGTTGTTATTGTCCCACCTTGCCGTGACCTACATGACGATAGGTAACAAAACTGCTGCGCGTGATCAGTTTCGCTCGGCAACTGACCTGGCAGGACAACTGCGCGACCCGGTGGAGCGAATATCCGCTTTTACCCGGATTGCCCAGCGGTACTACGATGTCCGCAACCTGACGCTGGCAAACGAAATTCTGTCTGAAGCCCAGGTGCTGGCTGCCACGCAACTGCCACCCGCGGATCGCTCGCGGATATTTGCCGAGATAGCACTGGCCCAGGCATACCTCGGCGACCTTCCCGGCGCCATGATTTCGGTTCGCAATGCCTCGGTGGGTGAGGGGGAGCAGCAGTTGCTGGCGACGCTTGCCGGATCACTCATCAATAACGATCGCCTGTACGATGCCCAGGCGGTTCTTGATGGCGTTGGTGATCATACAGCTTATGCGCGACTGCAATTGCGGCTCATCAGCCGGCAGCTGTACACGGGCGGACTGGACCAGGCCCGCATGGGGCTGTCGCTGCTGGGTCGCAGGATCCGCCAGATTAATGACCCGGCGGCGCGTGGACTGATCCAGAGCCAGTATGCCCGCCTTTTGCTTCGGGCAGGACAAACGGATGAGGCCAACCGGCAGTTTGCGGCGGCGCTTGCACTGTCCGCTGAGCTTGACGGCAGGAAACGGTCTGTCAATCGGGCCCTGGTGGCCCTCGACCAGGCCCGGGGGCTCTTGCTTGAATCTGCCCGAATCACCATGGAGGATGTCACTGACTCAATCATCAGGGACCCTGTTGATTCGGAGATTGCCTCCACTGGCAGGGTGCTGCGGGAGCTGATGCCGGAGGAGGTTCAGGCACAGATTGAGCCGAAACGGGCCTACTAACCTGTTGCCCGGGGTTGCGGTCAGAAATAATACCTGACACTGGCGTAGAGCGTGTCGGGGCTGCTGCCATACTCCGAACCCGGGACGGGCGGGTTATCCTGGGTAAATTGCCTGCCCAGGAAATGATAGTAGCCAAGATCAAGGTAGACATTCTGGCTTGCGTTCAGCACCACATTCGCCGAGATAAATGCAGAGCGGTCGGAGAGATTTATAATCGACTGAATACCTGCAGACCACAGAGGTGACAGCTGCAGGCTGATTGATGGTATGAGGTAGTGTCTGCCAAGCAGGAACACACCACCACGCTGGTAGGCTACACTGCCCGGTCGGGTCAGGTAGTCTTCGGGTTGGTTGCTGCCAGCGCCATTAAAGTGATATTCGAGCAGGCCGTAGGTGTTTTCGGTAAACGCATAATCAAGTCCGGTCGAGACGCGAATATAATCCTGGTCGCCGCGGGTTGCGGCAGCTTCAAGCCAGAATCCGAAACTGCCAAGAGCCGTCTGCAGCCCCCCGCCAATCAAAGACTGCCCGGCATACCGGGTCAGGGCAAGTTGCAAATCCATGCCGTCCACATTACCCCGGACCTGCAGGAATGCTGCTGATTCGTCTGCACGGGCACCCTCACCGAGTATGATGCCAAGGTCAACCTCACCAAGTTGGCCAACCGGATGCTGGAAGCGCAAGGCATCAACTCCGGCACGATATTCGGTGTTGAAGGTCCGGACATCAAACGGCAGGAAGACATCGGTGGGGTTGATGACTCTTGCCATGCCAAAGGTAATGGCCTGGCGCCCAAGGGTGATGTCTCCCGCTGCGAGGTTAAACTGGATATTCAGCCGATCCAGGTTCTGGCTGACACTATGGTGACCGTGGCTGGCGGCTTCCTGTTCGATGTCGGTCAGGCGCCAGGCCGCAGGCAGCGGGAGGTTGCCCGTGGCCGAGGTCACATTCACGGAACTGAACGTCGGGCTCAGCTCGTAATGCAACTGCAGGTTGTAGCCGGCCGCCGGATGGTCCCACATCAGTCGCAGGCTGTTCTGTGATTGTGTCAATGATTCCTGGTGGAGGAGATAACTCTTGATGTAGCCTGACATGGCGTCGCTGGCTGATGTTTGCCGGGCCGGCGAGACGGCCAGCAAAACCAGCAGGAGACGTGCAACCACCGGTTTCATGGCTGACGCTGCTCGTCCCGATCAACCTTGCCATCACGCATGTGGATCAATCGCCGCGCGCGTTGCATGATTTTTTCATCATGGGTGGAAAACACGAAAGTCATGCCCGCTTCCTCATTCAGGCGACGCATGACATCAAGCAGCGCTATGCCGGTTTTGGAGTCGAGGTTGGCCGTGGGTTCATCAGCCAGGATGATGTCCGGGTTGGAGGCCATGGCCCGTGCCACAGCCACCCGTTGCTGCTGCCCACCCGAGAGCTGGGGTGGTCGCCTGCTACCCAGTCCTTCAAGGCCGACCAGACCAAGAATTTCCCTGACACGACGGGCACGCTCGGCTTTGGCAATCCCCTGCAGCAGCATGATGTACTCAATATTTTCCTCGGCTGATAACACCGGGATCAGGTTATAGGACTGGAAAATGAAGCCGATATGATCCCGTCTGAAATCAGAGAGTTCTGCGCCGCTCATGGCGGCAATGTTGACGCCTGACAATTCCACGGCCCCGCTGGTGGGTTCATCCAGCCCTCCGATCAGGTGAAGGAGGGTGGATTTGCCGGAGCCTGACGGCCCGATAATGGCGGTGAATTCACCAGCTTCTATCTCGATGGAGACATGATCCAGCGCCCGGACCAGCGTTTCACCGGTGCCGAAATAGCGGCACAATTCATTGGTCTTGATAACGGCAGGCATAAAGTGCTCCTAAAGACTGCGGTGCAAGGCGTCTGACGGTACGATGCGGGAGGCAAAGCGCGCGGGATAGAGCGCGGCAACCAGCGTCAGCAACACAACATACAATGGAAAGTCGATAAACTGTGACCAGCGAAGCTCTGCGCGGATGCTGTTCGCAAAGCTGATACCGGAGATCTCCATTTCGCCGAGTGGTATCCCGTGGAAACTGAACCACCAGTTGCCAAATCCCCCAACCAGGATGCCAAGCAGGCAGGACATGAGAGCAATCAGGCCCGCCTCGACCAGCACCAGCCGTAGAATTTCGCCGGGTCGCGTACCAATGGCCTTGATGACCCCAATTTCATAGATGCGTTCATAAATCGACATGAACATCGAGTTGATGACTCCGAGAGAGGCGAGCAGGAACAGGATTGCACCCACCAGAAAACTTGAAAAGCCGGTCATTTCCAGCATTGACGAGATGGAGGGGTTTGCGTCCATCCAGTTGATCGCTTCGATTTCTGCGGTGTTGTAGTTGCGGTAGACGGCAAGCGAGGGATTGGTTGCCTGGGCAGGATCCCTGAAACGCAGGATGATCTGGTGGCTGCCGGTCCCGAGTCCCAGCAGTTCCCGCGCTTTTGGCAGGTTGACAAACACGCTACTCTCATCCAGCTCGCGCAGGCCAAACTCGAACACACCCGTTACCCGAAACAGGGCCTGGACCAGTTCAGCAGTACCTGACTCGGACATGGTGAGTACAACCCGGTCTCCCAGACCAATCTCCAGTAGATCCGCGAGAGATTTTCCGATCAGGATCTCGCCGGGGTTGCCCGAGAGGTAGTCTCCCTCGATCAGTGCTGCCTCAATCTTGCTGACCTTGCGTTCACGGATTGCGTCAACACCAAAAATGAGACCCGACGACACATTGTAGGTGCTGGAAATCATCCCGCCGGTCATTGCCCGTGGGGCGAACGCGGCAATTGCCGGGTCCTGGGTCAGGGCAGCTTCAATCGCCGCTGAATCACTGAGGACAAGATCAACGTCCAGTGAGTCACTGAAACCCCGCCGCTGGATCTGGGCCTCACCGTTCAGGGTGTCAGTCATGCTGGTGGTCAGCACGGCTGACATGCCGAGGATAACGCCATCGGTAATCATCATGGCTGCAAGGCTGAGGCCAATCAGCAATGCGGTCAGCAGGGTTCTTCGCGTGTTACGAAACAGGTTGCGCCAGGCGAGTTTAAGGGTCAGCAAGAGATGATTGCTCCTAATAGGTTCGCATGGCTTCAATGGGGGGTACCCGGGCGGCGCGCAGGCCCGGCGGGATACTGACGACTATTGCGTAACCGTACAGGATAGCCATAGGCAGCAGGAAAACCTCCAATGAAAGCTCGCCACGCATGTACTGTACGGCCACACCACCCATGTCCACAGGTTCGGGGAGGGCAAATCCCTGGTAGGTGAACCAGATGTTGGCGGGTACTGCGAGTAACAGGCCAAGGGCAATACTCAAAGCTGCCAGTACGCCGGTTTCAAGCACAATCAGCGTGACGATCATACCGGGACGACTCCCTATTGCCTTGAGGACGCCAAATTCGCGGGTGCGTTCAAGCACCGACATAAGCACGGTGTTCAGTACACCAATAAACACGATAAAAAGGATAATGCCCAACGTCACCTGGTTGCCGCGCCGGTCTGCTTCCATCGACTTGTAGAAGGTATCCATTACCTCCTGCCAGGGCGCAACCTTGAGTTCCGGCAAACTGACCTGCAGGTCGGCTGCAGCCTTCCGTGCAGTTTCGATGTCGGCCAGCAGGATGGCAAACTCGTGAACCCGCCCCTCGAGCGTGAGAAATTCCTGTGCGGCATTGAGTGGCAGGAACACGGTCAGCCGATCCGTCGAACGTTTATCGCCAACAAAACCGCCAATGATAAAAATGTCATTGGCAACTGAACCGTCCGCCCCCTGACTGATCAGCACCAGTTCATCACCCAGCGCAAGATTCAGCGTGTCTGCCACGCCCTGGCCAACAATGGCGCTGAAGTAGCCATCACTGTCCGGGGTTTCGGCGAGCCACTGCCCCTGGGTCAGCTTCTTCTCGAGGCGACTGGTGACCCGTTCACTTATGACATCAACGCCAGTAACCTGCACCGGCGTATTCTTGTTGTTGGCGTATGCGAGTGCCGGTGCAAATACGCGAGGTGTGAAGGCACGAATGTCCGGGTATTGCTGCAGGACCCTGGCCACGGCGTCGGGATCATCAATAGTCTTGTGGATACGTGGCTTCTTGGCGTAGTCGTCCTTGTGAATCTGTACGTGCCCGGTCTGTTCTTCTGTGAAGAGCCGGATGATATTGCCGTAGCTGCCGTTTACCAGCGAAAATGAAAGGCAGCACAACAGGTAACCGCCAGCCATGGACAGGATTGTCAGCAGCGAACGACGCCGCTGCCGGAGCACGTTCCGAGTTGCCAGGCGCAGCAAAAGTGGCATCAGAACCGGCTCTTCAGGTTGCGCAGCGTGAAGTCATCGTCAGACACATCAGGCGGGTCAAATTCAAGCGCATCGTAGCGGACCCGTGTTTTATGTCCTTCCTTGTTAAGTGGGGTCATTTCCAGCACCGATGGCAGAAGCTTGCCGGAAAAAACAACCGGCTCCTGGAACTCAAGCCTGCGCACCATAGTGCCATCGTCGTCATAGAAGTTCTGTGCCACCGGTATGAGGTTTGCCTTGTCCACAATGTAGTCGATCTTGCCCCAGACGGTGACCGTTTGGGCTTTGGGCACCAGCGTAATCCGGTATTGCTCAGCCGTTTCATCCAGGGTGAGGTTGTATTCCTCCGTCAGGGTAGTTTGTTTGACAAGGTCGTCATTGGTGAAGTCGCTGCCCATCCAGGATCCCATCATCATTGAAGGTGGCACCTTGATCACCTTGTTGATCTTGGGAAAGTAGTTCCACATTTCCTGGTCGAGTTTCAGGGTGGCTATGCCCCGGTCCTTGCGCGGCGACAGGATGCGAATGAACGAGTTTTCCTGGCCCTGGTTTCTGGCTTCGAGTGTGAGGGTGCGTTGATATTCCGGTGTCTCGATGGTCATGGTCAGGCGCGCCTTGCTTGTGTCGCCCCGGTAGATTTCTTCCATCCGGTCGATGAGGTCGATAGCCTCCTGGACCCGTTCGTCGGCATGGGTGCCTGGAGCGAGAGTACAGAGTGACAGTACCAGTAACACCCTTGTGATCATTGTTGTTTCCTGTCCGCGGCGAGTTGTTGGGCGAAGAGGGCAACCTGCAGTTCCAGGCGCTTGATTTCGCGCAGTGTGCTGTTCTGGCTGATCTGTATCCAGGAAAGGATGTAGATGCCTGCAATGCCCACAATAGCGATGGTGGCGAGTGTTGCATAGGCCAACATGGCCATGACGCTTTCCTGCAGGAAAAACTGGTAGATACACACCAGCAGTACCACAACCAGCAATGCCAGCTTGATCCAGGCGAGGATCATGATCCAGCGCATGCGACCGCCAAAGATGCTGGTCAGGTCATCAAGCAGCGTTGGGTCGTCGTCAGCATCAATCGGGGTCGCAGCCTGCTGTAGCGCAGCAGCTATTTTCTTGTCCAGTTCGTTCATCTTTCTCTCCTGCCTCCAGATAGTGTCTGAAGGCTTCCCTTGCATGAAACAGGCGTGACTTGATTGTGCCAACCGGTACCTGCAGTGACTCAGCAATTTCCCTGACTTCCATGTCCTGCAGGTAGTGTAGCGCCAGAACCGCGCGATGGTGCTCGGACAGCAGGGTTAACACTTTCAGGACCTGCTCCCTGTGCTCCAGTTGATCCAGGTATATTCGTCCGGTTGGCTCCCGGTACACTTCAACCTGTTCCCGGCGGGTGCGGAGCAGGTCAATACATTTGTTATTGACAATCCGGAACATCCAGGACCGGAAGGTTGCGGGATCCCGCAGTCCCGGCAGGCCCCTGAACAGTGCAATCCAGGCCTCCTGAACCGCCTCCCGGGCCAGTTCGCGATCGCCCAGTATCACCGTGGCGAAGCCAACAAGGCGCGTCTGCCAGCCAGCCACCAGGGCTTCCGCAGCCGCAGGTTCACCACTTTGACAGCGGATCACCAGCCACTCTGTCTCAATCTTGTCAGTTTGCTTGTTCACAGTGCCCTAAAGGACGTGCCAGATTGCTCTGAGGTTCATTTGCTGGAGATATTTTCAGGACCAGTTTGCTATACTCCGCCGCTTTGTGTCGAACGGGGACATTTGCGAAGATGAAAAGACTTTTAACCGGTGGTGTATTGCTGCTTTTCGTGTCTGCCGCGGTTGCTGCGGACTGGTCGGGTGATGTGGAACTTGGTGCTGTCATGACAACCGGCAATACGGACCAGCAGAACCTGAAGTTCAGCGTTGGTGTGACCAGCGAAAGCGTCCTGTTCAAGCACGCGGCTGACCTCGACGGCCTGCGATCCAGCGAAAACAGCATGGTAACTGCACAACGGCTGTTTGCTGCCTACCAGGCAGATTACAAACTTGAGGGTGATCACTCGTTGTTCGGCCGCCTGTCATACGAAGATGACCGTTTCAGCGGGTTTGATTACCAGACTGATGCGACCATCGGTTACTCGCGGCTGTTGATGCAGCGCACAAACATGACGCTTCGCGGTGATGTGGGTGGTGGTATGCGTCGCTCAGAACTGGCAACGGGTGGCGGTGATTCAGAATTTATCACCCGGCTTGCAGCTTTCTACACCTGGGATCTCAGTGAAACCTCACAGTTTTCCCAGAAACTGAGCACGGAAATTGGCGCGGACAATACCATTAGCCGTTCAGAGACGTCTTTGGCGTCCCAGATTGCCGGTGCGCTCGCCATGAAGCTGACGCTTTTGATCAAAAACCAGTCAGAGGTGCCCCTTGGTCGCAAGAAAACGGATACTGAAACGTCGGTAACCCTGGTTTACAACTTCTAGTGACAGACAGGACGCTCTCTGTACTTATCGCCGCATTTGTACTGGTGATTGTCGGAGGGCTGATCTATCGAAACCACTTCAGGCAGGCGGTGGTTACACCCGACCTGCCAGCCACAACGGAAGGCGTGCGGGATACGACCGAAACCCGGGTCCGCGTCCGGGTCACCGAATGTGTGCGGGATTTTGGCCGCACGCGAATGACCGGGATTGTGAGCAATACCGGTAATGTCGACCTGCACTATGTCACGGTAAGGGCCATCTGGAAAAATGCAGCAGGTGGAGTGATCGGGTCTGATGTGCTTTATGCGCTGAACGACGGCCAACTGCCGCCCGGTGAGGTGATCACGTTTAACGACGTGACGGAGTTAACAACCGCAAGTCGGTGTAATGCTGAAGCGGTCGACTGGTGGTGAGTGATTCCTGCTGGAATCACTCACCACCAGCCATCAACCGCCTGATTGTGAGCAGGGCCCCCCCCACAGCTAGGGTTTGCGGAACAGCAGCGTGAACCGGTCCGTATTGCCCGTTACGGTTTTGCGGCCGACCTCATAGACGAGTTCATCGTCAGCGCGATAGTGCAGGCTGCTGTAGTCAACAAACTCGAAGCCGGCAGCCTGTACTTCCTTGATGATCTGGACGGGATCCATGCGCCGTCGAGTTTCAACATAGTCCGCTGACATGTGCCTGCGGGTATGATCAACCACACCATAAGCGCCACCCGATTTGAGTGCCTCAAACGCTGCCCTGTTCATGCTCATACGGCCTTCTTCGCTGAAGTTGTGCTGGTTGCGAAATGTCAGGACCAGGTCCACCTTGTTGTCAATGCCAAAACTGAACTCGGGCAGGGTGGTGCGAACTGCGCCCGGTGGCCGGATGAAGTTCTCGCGGTCAAAGGGTATCAGTGTCAGCGAGCCAAAACCCACTGTATCCTTGAGTGCGGCATGAATGCGTTCTGCACCAATCGATACGTAGAGTTTGCCTTTCTCTTCCAGCACCGGTCCAAGCAGTTTGGTGTACCAGCCACCACCGGGGAGCAACTCAAGCACCGTCATGTTGTCCCGCAGGCCAAAAAATTCCAGGGTTTCAATGGGTTTCCGGTTCGCGTCGCGCAAGGTTTCCTCGGGCGTCCGGCGCGTATCCTGCATGGCCGCTTCCAGCTTGGCGCGGGTGGCGGCAAAATCAGCGGTGGCGGCAAGGGGGGCGCAGCAGCAGGCGAGCAGCACCAGGGATGGTATCAGTCTCATACATTGTCTCCATGTTCAAGGTCTGGGCATGTTAACCCAGATTGACGGATGATATGGTGTCAATGCCATGAGATGGGGGTGACGATGGAACTCAAACAGGTTGCCTTGGTAGCCGATCAACTGGATCCGGTTCGGGAACAGCTGTTTGTCCTGCTTGGTCTCCAGCAGGACTATGCCGATCCGGGCGTTGGTGAGTTTGGTCTCTGCAACTCGGTGATGGCAACAGGTGACACCTTCCTGGAGGTGGTTTCGCCAATGCAACCCGGTACGGCGGCTGGGCGATTGCTCATGCGCCGGGGTGGGAATGGCGGCTACATGGTGCTGTTTGGCGTTGATGACATTGAAGTCTGTACTCAGCGCATGGCCAGGCTTGGTATTCGCAAGGTGTGGAATACAGACACGACGTCGGTCAAGGCTTTCCATGTGCATCCGCGTGACATTGGTGCGGCCATCGTCTCGTTTGACCAGATGGTACCGCCTGACCACTGGGAGTGGGCGGGTCCCGGCTGGCAGGACCGCAAGGCCCGGCATGTGAGTGCCATTCGCGCAGTGGACATCCAGTCCGACAATCCCGTCCAAACGGCTGAACAGTGGTCCCTGGCATTGGCCAAACCCGTCACGGTTGAAGGAGAGCCCGGGTCCGATGGAAAATATGTTATCAGGCTGGATCGCGGCACAGTGAATATTATCAGGGCAACTGATGGTCGGGGTGATGGCGTGGCCGCGGTCGAATTCGGGATACGGGACGCAGAGGGTCTGCAACGGGCGATTGATACCCTGGGTTTGTCCCGGGCAGGCGAGCCCCGGGCAGGCGAGCCCCGGGCCTGCGAGCCCCGGGCCGAATACGAGGTTATTGTCTGCGGTACCCGGTTCAGGTTCAGGGAGGATTAACAGCTGGAGGTGACGCTTGATCTTTCTGTTTGGTGAACGCACCCGGGCAGCTGCGGTTGATGCCGGGCAGCGTGACTGTGTTGTTTGTGGACATTCAACCGCATTCGAAACGGTGTCGGAGACAAACTATTTCACGGTATTCGGGATCCCGTTGCTGCCGATTGAGAAGGTTGCCCAATATGAAAGGTGTGTAACCTGCGGTAACAGTTTTGCGATAAACAGCCATGAACCGTCGCAGGTGGCCGCCACGCGGCAGGTGCTTGCCTACATCCTTGCAGGCTATGGGATGACCGACCAGGTGGGACTTGCGGCAGAAATCTGTCAGAAAGTCTGCCAGGCTGATGTCTCCCATGATGGTATGCGTGAACTAATCAGGGATTTTGCCAGTGGTCGCGCTGATCTGTTTGAGCTGTTGCGGGAACAGGCGCCACTGATCAACACGGCGGGTAAACAGCAGGTTATTACCGCGGCTTTCCTTGCGGTGCACGCCTGCTGCGAGATGCAATATGAGGACCGCCTGCGGATCAACCTGATCGGCACTGCCCTTGGCATGCCCCTTGAGTTTGTTCAGGCCTGCATTGAGTCGGTGAGGTCAGCGGGTTACCTGGGCGTGCGCAGGCTGACAATCACCCATTAGGCGGGTAATGACGTTTCACAACTACAGTCTTGAACGGCGCGCAATTCGTGCCGGCCAGGTTGTTGCCCTGGTCAGGCAACTGGAAGGCCTTGGTATTGCGCCCGAACTGGCGCTGGAAGGTACGGGCCTCACCCTGGCCCAACTTGAGGATCCCGAGGCGCGGGTCAGCTATCGTCAACGGATTCGGCAACTCGACAACCTGGTTGCGCTGGTGCCGCCGGGTGACTGGCTGGCGTGGCCGGGCGAGATTTCAATCTCGGATTTTGGCCTGTTGGGTTATGCAATGATGAGCAGCGCAACGCTCGAGAAAGCGGTACTGATTGCGGTGAAGTACCACAAGATGGCAGGTGCCATGTTTGAACTCTCTTTTCTGCGGGACGGGGATGATGCCGTCTTGAGGATCGACCACATGCTGGCGGGGGGTAGGGTCGGCGAGTATGTTGTGGATGACCTGTTCCGCGGCATTGGACCGCTGATCACCCTGCTGACACGCCGGCCTTTCTCCCCGCGCGTGGTCCACCTGGCCCGACCCCGGCCTGCCTGGTCGGAAAAGTATGGGGCGGTATTCGACTGCCCGGTTCGCTTCGATGAGCGCTACAGCGAATATCGTTTCGATGCGGCATGCCTGGCCGAACCCCTGGCTGAAGCTGATGCCAACACGGCGCGAATCTGTGAAGAATCCTGCCGCAAGCTGCTGAACCAGATGGAAATAGAAGAAGGGTTGGTGAGCCGGATCTGCCACCTGCTGTTGAGTACACCGGGTGACTTTCCCTTGCTGCCGGTGACGGCGACCCAACTTGGTCTGAGCCCGAGGACGCTGCGGCGGCGCCTTGCCCTGCTGGGCACCAGTTACCAGAAGATCCTGGACGACGTGAAGAAAGAACTCGCCATCGAATATCTTTTGACCACGGACCTGACGATCCAGGAAATTGCTGACCTGGTGGGATACACCGAGGTCACCAATTTCCGTCGTGCTTTTGTCAAGTGGACCAGGATGTCACCTTATGCCTACCGGCGCCGGTATCAGCCGGCTGAAGTTGAGGCGTCGTACCGTTCGATATCGGCAAGGTAAGCCAGCAGGGCCTGCACGAGTAAGCCGAAGCCAACAATTGTCAGCAGGAAACTGATCACGCCACCAATCGCCGGCAGGTTGACCGCGATGAGAACAACACCGAGGCCGACGAGCAGTGTGAGCGGCAGGCTGCCATGCCGACTGGTGTTACCTAACAGTGTCCGACCGATAACGGACGCCACCAGGATCTTGGACAGGTAGAGCGTGAGGCCCCATGCCAGGAAGCTGATGATACCGATGGGTAATCCAATCAGGGTCACTGCCGCAATCAACGCGATAACGGGGACACTGACCAGCGCAACCAGACCAATGCCCGCGGTTTTCAGACCCATGGCGCCGGGGGCAAGCGAGAGTGACCCGAGTCCCGGAATCAGCCAGAACATAATGATGCCAACAACAAACTGGCCACCCAGGTAAAGCACCTGCCCAAGGTAAAACCGGCCTGTCGCATAGCGATTGGTTGATTTCGGCTTCTCGGCAGCCAGAAACAGCACCTCACCGCCAATGGAAGCGCTTGATGCGACCTGGAGGTTTTCGTTGGTCTGGGTATGCAGGCGAAGATCGCCGCCAATCCGGGCTTTACCCAGCAGATTGAGGCGCTCGGTGTAAATCTCGAGATCTTCGCCGACAGCGCCGCTGAGTTCAACGCTCTCGCCGAGCGCCCAGAGGTCACGATTAATCCGGCCCCCGATGGCTATTCGCTCGGCGGCAAGCCCGGCATTACTGCCAATGAGCGTCTTGTCGTCAAGTGTGATGTCTCCTGCAGCGCCGAGCAGATCACCTGTGATACGGGCACCTGTCAGGTTGATGGAAGAGCCTGCCGCCACCGCAGACCCACCAATGCTGCCCGTGACGGTCACTGATTCAGCCGCGGTCATCAGGGTACCGCCGATCTCTCCGGTGACAATCACGCGTTCACCAACGGCAATAACATTGCCAGTCACCTTGCCATCAATGGTGATGGTATTGCCAAAGGCCACCAGTGAATCATCAATAGTCTGGTCCGCGCTAACCGCAAGCAATTTGTCATCATGCCGCACCTCCAGCGCTGCCGCAGGCGTGGGAGACAGGACAAAAAGGCACAGCAGCAGGGGCAGGCAAAGCTGAAGGCCACCGAATTTTCGCCGCAGCGAAAGCAGCAGTCCTGTCAGACCGGCCACCAGGACAATAAAGCCAATAATGCTGATGTAGGTATCTATCATGGTTGATCCCTCTCCTGAGAAATAGGTGACTGCGCGGACAGTCAGTTCAAAAGCGTCTGGTACGGGCACAAGCGTGAACCAGGAAATGGCGTTGATCACCAGGTCCCCCAACAGGGTTTTCCAGAGAAACTGTCCCAGGTAAATCAGCAGGCCGGTGGTGACATTGGCCATGGCAAACTGCCCGAGGCTCATGGTTCTCGTGAAGCCAGGGGTTGCCGCGGGCGGGCTTACCCTAACCTCATCTGCCAGTAGTGCGGACTTCAGGGTGCGCGTTTCCGCCGCCAGGCCGGCCAGGCGGGTTTTGCAGTCACCGCATCCGGCCAGGTGATCAGCGACCGTAGCAGCCTCGGTATCCTGCAGAGCCCCGTCCGCATACATGACAAGGTCCAACTCGGTCAGGTGATTCATGGTTCGGTTACCTCGAGTCCGGCCTGGGTTAAACTGGTGCGCAGTTGCTGCCTCGCCCGAAGCAGCAGTACGCCCACGTGGCTTGTGCTGATGGACAGCATCCCGGCGATTTCCTCGTAGCTCGCCTCGTTCCAGTAGGCAAGCACCAGGGGAACGCGATACCTGTCCGGCAGCTTGCCGATGGCAGTGGCGAGTGCACGCTGATTCTCGTCATCAACCAGCAGGGTAAGCGCGCCGCTGTCAGCCGCTGTTATCTGCTGAAACTCGGTGGTCTCATCACCAAACAGGTTCCCCTGTGTGTGGCGACGCCGCAGCAGGTCAATACAGTGGTTGTTGGCGATGGTTGCTATCCACTGCCAGAAAGGGTCTGTACTGCGGTAAGTGGCAAAGTGGCGGAAAGCGCGCATAAATGTTTCCTGGGTTGCATCTTCCGCCAGGCTGGCGGAATTCAGCAGTCTTCGGCACAGTCCAAAGACACGAACGTAGTACTCCCTGTACAGAATCTCGAAGGCGACTTTCGTCGTCATGTGCCGTTATCCGGTTGTGTTATGGGGTATTACGGGGCTGGCCCCATTTTATTACAGGAAATTTGGCAGACGGGGGTTTTAGACAGTCCTGGTAGCAATTGCCGGGGGAATTTGGCTGGCGCGCCGGGCGGGCCAGAAGGCGGCAAACTGGCTGACCACCCAGAGTATCACAATGGCAACGGCAAGGTAGGTCCAGTCGAGCCGGGGCAGGCTGAAACTGGTTTCCAGCCAGTAACCGACCACCACTGTGAGCAGTGCGCCAAGCAGCGCGCCCAACGTCGTGATTAGCCAGTTTTCGAGCAGAAAGTAGCGAATGATGTCCATGCGAGTTGCGCCCAGGGCGCGGCGGGTGCCGATCTGGCGGGTTCGCTGGCTGACGAAGTAGGACGCCAGGCCAACAATAACAAGACCGGTGAGACCCACCAGCAACAGGATCACGCTGGACAGCACAATTGTCATGGCGCGATCCAGTTCATAGGTATTCTCCACAATCTCGGCATGAGGGCGTATCGACCTGATGACCCTGTTCTGATTCAGCCTGGAAAGCTCATCCTCCAGTACAGCAAGCAACGGGTCCCGCTGGCCGGGTTTTGCCCGAACCATGTACCGGACAGACTCCCAGGCAGAGATGCGTCCGTGGAAGACGTTACGATCCAGTCCGTCCCAGTTGATCCAGGAACCCTGCATATGGTCAATGATGCCGATGATGGTGGAAGGTGACATGTCACTCCAGTAAACCGTTTTGCCCAGCGCATCTTCATCGGGAAACATTTCGTCCGCCAGCGCCTGGGTCACAATGACAACGTCCGGTGATCGGGGCTCGGTTTCCCCCGGTATGGAGAGCTGGATTTCTTCCGGATAAAAGTTACGTCCCCGGACGAGGTTGGCACCCAGGGTCGCAATACCCGACTCGTCAATCTGGTAGCGTGCCGTGGAGGTGGCCGTCAGGTTTTCATCCGGCACGGTGCGTAGCCCCGTGCCAGAGCCGCCGCCGGACAGGGGGATGGCATTGATAATGGTGGCTGCAACCACGTCTGGCCTTTGCCTTAACATGGCCAGATCCCGCTGAATGTTGGCAGCCGCGTCATAGTCTTCGCCAACACCGCGCAGGGCGACAACAATCAGGTTGTCCACGTCCATACCCGTTGGCCGGTTCATCTTGTCGATGCGGGCGTTGATAATGAACATGGCGTTAACGATGATCGCGAGACTTACGGCAATCTGCAGGGCAACCAGCAGGGTGCCTGTCTTGTGGTGCATCAACGCACTCAGGATCGGTCGAATATCCATCCTAAACTCCTACTGCGTTTTAAGCTGTTGCGCCGGGGTCATGGCACATGCCCGGACCGCCGGGTACAGGCCTGCCAGCAGGCTGGTCAGGATGGCGATGGCAACAGCGCCAAACACGAGTACGCCGTCCATTCGAAACAGGGCTTCCGGTGCCCGGCTGATCATTGAATGCAGTCCAGCGAGGCTGGCCCAGGTCATGAGGACGCCGAGGATGCCGCCGGCTGTGCCAATAATGCCAACTTCCACCAGGTTCTGGCTGATGACGTTGAGCCGGGTTGCCCCGAGCGCCCGGCGCAGGCTCATCTCGCCGGCACGCCCGTTGAACTTGGTCAACAGGAGCGAAATGCTGCTTAACAGGCAGACAACCAGGAACAGGAACCCCAGCCCGACGAGTACGCGGACATCACGCTCGACCACCTCGTTGTAGGCCATCCAGGCCATGACGTCGTGTATCTGGTTGTTGAGCGGACGTTGAAAACGACCAAGCTTCTTCTGCTCCAGGGCGTAGGCGTCCAGGTGTGCCATGTAGGCTTCCTGATCCTGCCTGGTCGGCAATTCTGCCCAGTACTGCAGCCAGCAGGATTCTGAGTTGAGGTAATCCGCGTAACTTCTGATGGTTTCAGCCTTCCAGCCCCAGTCGCTGCCCGATGAATCCAGTTCCAGCACCGGTGCCAGTGCCAGGGGGATAAACACCTCTTCGACCTCCTCAAGGCCACTTTCCACCACATCATAGAAGCGCGGCATCGGCTCCCAGGTGTCAAGCACACCCACCACGGTAAACTGGCGTTCATTGATGGTGACCGTCCGGCCGACGCTGTCGCTGCCGCCAAACAGCCGGTCGTTGATTTCCCGGCCAAGGACAACAACCTGGGCGAGGCTGTCGTCAGAGGCCCGGTCCCAACCGCTGCCAAACAGGAAAGGTGGCTCGAACATCGGGAAAAAGTCGGCGGAAGTGACGCGGGCGGAGGCTTCAAACGGTAACAGTTGCTCGTTCGCCGGCCTTATGATCAGTTGGGACTGGAACATGCCAACCTGGTGTCTTGCCTGGGCGGCAGCCAGCAGCGCTGTAGTGTCGCGCCAGGTCATCTGGATAGGCGCGCGCTCAGGTCGGTCAGCATCAAAGGGGCGGAGCGGGTCCCAGCTGTCCAATTGCACCCGAAACAGTACCTCACTTTTGCCGGGAATCGGGTTGCTTGCCATCAGGTAATAGATGGTGGTCATGGTCATGGATACACCAATACCAATGGCAATTGCCAATGCTACCAGCGTGGTCAGCGCCGGGTTGCGCCGCATGCTGCGCAGGGCGTTGGTCAGGTAATAGCTCAGCATCCGACAGCCCTGGGTGCCATGTCCGAAAGGTCCACACGACCATCGAGCATATTGATATTGCGCCGGGCCCGGGCGGCGAGGGAAGGGTCGTGGGTCACCATCACGATAGTGGTACCCGAACTGTTGATTTCTTCAAGGAGGTCCAGCACCTGGCCCGCCATCTGGGTATCGAGGTTGCCGGTGGGTTCATCGGCCAGCAGGAAAAGGGGATCACCTGCCAGGGCCCGGGCAATGGCGACGCGTTGCTGTTGCCCGCCGGACAACTGTGACGGCAGGTGCCGGTGGCGCGAACTCAATCCCACGCGGTTCAGTGCGGATTCGATCCTTTCCCGTCGCTCTGTGCGTGGCATACCCCGGTAGCGGAGTGGCACATCGACGTTGTCAAAAAGATTCAGGTCGGGAATCAGGTTGAACGACTGGAAAATAAAGCCGATCTTCTGGTTACGTATCCGGGAACGGGCATTGTCACCCAGATCGCTGACGTCGGCGCCATCCAGCAGGTAGGTGCCACTGTCGAAGGTTTCCAGCAGCCCGGCGATATTCAGAAAAGTTGTCTTCCCACTGCCGGAAGGGCCTGTGACTGCGACAAACTCACCAGCGTCGACCTTGACGTTGAGGTTGTCGAGGGCCCGGGTCTGTACGGCCTCTGTCCGGTAGATCTTTGATATTCCTCGCATTTCAAGCATGGGCAGCCCCGGGTTTCCTGTGTCGACCCAATAATGATGCACCAGATCACAAAAAGGTTTAAACGCGTTCGACATTGACGGGGTGTTTGCTAAGATGGCGCGCTTGTAACGGAAAGGGGAATCCATCATGGCAAGAGTGATTGCGGCGGTACTGCTGCTCAGTGCCAGTCTCGGGGCGCGCGCGGACTTTATAGGACTTTATGCTGGTGTTGGTAGCTGGCGCTCAGACTTCTCGGGGGACGTCATCGACGGCGTTTCACTGGCTTCAGACCTTGCGGTGGCCGGTGATGCCAGCAATCATTTCTACGTTGCGTTCGAGCATCCCATTCCGTTGCTGCCAAATGTCCGCCTGGAGCGTACCGGCATCAAGGACAGCGGTACCGGCTCAATCAGCAGATCATTTGATTTTGCGGGCCAGACCTTTACCGCAAGCCAGACGGTTGCCACCAATATTGATCTTACCCATACCGATGTCACCCTGTATTACGAGGTGGTCGACATCGGCATGGATCTGGACATTGGCCTGACAGCAAGAATCCTGCAGGGGGAAGTTACGGTCGACAACGCCCGCGAGGACGTCAGCGGCGGCCTGCCGATGCTATATGCACGCGCAAAGTTTGGCCTGCCGTTCACCGGCACCTACCTGGGTGGCAATATCAATACAATTTCCTACAGCGGTAACCAGTTGACAGACTACGCCCTGAAAATTGGCTGGGAAACGGAGAACTTCATCCTGCCGGAATTCGGCATTGAGGGTGGCTACCGCCGCTGGGCCCTGGACGTTGATGCAGATGACGTTGACGTTAATGTTGATATGGATATTGACGGCTTCTTTATCAACCTGACCGCACACTTCTAGTCTGAACATGCGGTTGCGGGCGGTATGAGCTGGTTTCTTGCTGACAGCAGAACACTGCGTTTTTTCAGTTTTGCCTTCTTTTACCTTGCCCAGGGTATCCCGCTTGGCCTGATCACTATTGCGCTGCCGGCCTGGCTCGCAGAGCAGGGGGTCAGCGCCGGGGAGATTGCCTCGTTTGTTGCCATTTCGGGTCTGCCCTGGGGCTTCAAACTGATTGCCGGCCCCATCATGGATCGCTTTTCTTTCCTGGCCATGGGACGCAGGCGTCCCTGGGTTGTGCTCGCCCAGTTCTGCCTGGTTGTTGCCATTGTTGCCCTGGGTACGGTGCCTGATCCTGCCAACAACATCATGCTGCTGACCTGGATGGCGTTTGCGGTCAACTCTTTTGCGGCTGTACAGGACGTGGCAGTGGATGGGATGGCCATCGACGTCCTGCCATTCGAGGAGCGCGGGCGGGCGAATTCGCTGATGGCTTTCGGCCAGGTTGCTGGTTATTCGCTGTCAGGTGCGCTGTCCGCGACGCTGCTGATCCTGTTTGGCATCCAGGGGGCAGCCTGGGGCCTCGCCCTGGGCGTCGCCCTGATTTTCCTCTGGAGTATTCTCGTGCGGGAGCGGCGTGGGGAACGGGTGCTTCCCTGGACGTCCGGGGAAGCCGTGCCGCGCTCGATTGCACTGCAGGCAGAGACCTGGGGCGGCATCTTTCAGGACCTGTTGAAGGTCATGTTCCTGCCGGCCAGCATTATCCTTGTACTGGTAACCCTGTGCTGGCGGATTGCCGGCGGTTTCTGGCTCACCGCCGCACCGGTGATTGCCGTGCAGCAATTGGGATACGCCAGTACGGTTTATGCGGAGTGGAATGCGGTTGCAGGTTTTACCGCGGCATCGCTGGGTATTCTGCTGGGATTTTTGATCGACAGATCCGGCGCCCTGCGCATCCTGATAGGTGGTGCAGTTGGCATGGGCCTTTTGTTCCTGGTAACCGGCACCTTCGATTCACTCTGGGCATATGCCTGGTTTCCGGTACTGGTGCTCTGGGCCGAGGCACTCATTGGACAGGCCATCTTCATCAGTTTTATCGCGACGCATATGAACATCTGCTGGATGCGGGTGTCTGCGACCCAGTTTGCCATTTACATGGCCTGGTCCAACCTTTCGCGTTCCATTGGTGCTGCGACCTATGGCCAGGTGGAACAGGCCCTGACGCCACCCCAGGAGTTCCTCGTAATGGCCCTGTTCTGTTTTATTGCCGCGGGGCTGCTGCTGTTGTTGCGCCTCGATAAACACCAGAAAACAATCGCCCGACTGGACGCAACGCCCGCCTGATCGACAGGTGCCCCAAAATAGGAGCTTTCCCCGGGGAAAACAGGAAGACATCCTCAGTTCTTCCTGTTCAGGCACTGTCATGATTCCCTCTGGATGCGGAATGTCTCGGCATCCCCGGGCAAGTTGCCCGGTTGCTTTCACGGGGAGTTACGGAAAATGAAGAATCGGCTTTTTGTTGTTGTGTTGTTAACCACAGTGTCCTGTTCGGTTCAGGCTGAGTGGGCAGGGGGAGTGGGCTATACCAACATTTCTGACAGTGCTGATGGCATTGATATCAGCCTGAATGCGCTGACAGGGACCTTTGGATACGCATTTGCTGTCAGTGAGATCGCGACAATTGTACCTGAGATCCGCGTGGGTTTCGGGATTGGCGACGACAGTGTGGAGGTATTTGGCCTGCCGGCAGACGTAAAGCTGAAGTCGCTGGTTGCCGTCTCGGTGCGGGCGCAGTTCGACTACGCCAGCGGCCTGTACGTCTACCTCCAGCCATCCTACGCCAACCTGGACCTTGAGGTGTCATCGATGGGACTCTCAGGGTCAGAAGATGCCTGGGAATTTGGTCTTGGTGGCGGTATGGGTTACAACTTCTCGGACCGGCTGGGTGCAGAACTTGGTTACGAGTCTTTTGATGGCACCAACGTGATCAGCGCCGGGTTGCGTTTCCAGTTCTGAGAGGCGCCAGGGCGGCGGGCCACCATGGAAGTGTCAGGCATCAAGAAAAGCGCGCCGGACGCTCTCCATGGTGTTCTCGCTCACGCCAATTGATTTCAGATATTCAACTGCGCCACCGTGCCTGGCTTCCAGCCCGTCGAGAAAGTCACTGATGGCGCGCTCCGGCACACCCGCCGCCCTTGCAAGCATGTCGCGGCTCATACCGGCGGGGAGACCCTGGGTGCGCTCGATAAAACTGACCTGCCGGTCCACGTCGAGATTGGTCATACGGTAGTCCATCTCGATGGTTGCGCGGTCAACCCCCAGAACGGCAAGCAAAAAAGCCGTGGAAACGCCAGTCCTGTCTTTGCCCGCAGTACAGTGGATGACAATGGGATGAGCGTCAGCGGCAGCAAACAGCTCAAACAGTCTCAGCCAGGTTTCCGGGCCAAATTCGAGATAGCCAAGATACCGTTTGCCGGATATGCCGGTATCGCCAACAATTCTGCTGAGTTGCTCGCTGCCACCTGCTGGAATAACGGCGAGATTGACGTAGCTTGCTCCCATGTCTGCAAAAGGCCCGCGGCCCTGGTCATCGATTTCATCGGGTCGGCGCAGGTCGATCTGGGTCCTGATATCCAGTGCCCTGGCGCGCGCCAGGTCTGCCGACGTCATCCGGTCCTGTCGGCCGGCGCGAAAGTAACGTCCCCACTTGATACTGCGACCGTCAACTGTTGTATATCCACCAATGTCACGAAAGTTGAAGCAGGCCTCGAAGGGCAGGTGACGTTCCCGAAATGCTTGTTCCATAATCCGTTCGTTCTTAAGTCCGCAGAAGCAGGCCCATCTTAACGTATTCCGCGCAGAGAACAGACTGCTGCTTTTGTTGTTGGTCTCCCCAGGAGCGGTAATCAGCCCCCGGCATAGTGGGCGACAAAATCCGCCTCGGTGAGAATGCCGACCAGGTCATTACCCGCTACTACCGGCAGACAGCCGATTTTCCGGTCCAGCATCAATTTTGCGGCATCAGCCAGCGGCGTTTCAGGAGAAACGGTCACCACGTCCTTGATCATCGCTTCCTTGACAACGTGGTCAGCCAGCAACCGATCTTCAGCCCTTGTGCCAAACCCCAGTGAGCGCAGCAGCATGCCGCGAAACAGATCGCGTTGGGACACGATGCCGCACAGCCGATCATCAGCATCAAGGACAGGCAGATGCCTGATGCGCGCCTGTTTCATCAGGTCTTCCGCAGTGGTCAACGGATCATTCCGCTTCAGCGTGTGCAGCGCCGTTTGCATCAGGTCGCGAACGCAGGGTGGGGCCTCAGCCATGGCATCCTCCATTTCCAGGATTGAAAATTCTCCTGAAAATGTAACGGCTGGTGAGGTGGGGTGCTATGACCCAGGTCAGTTGAACCCAACGGCGGGTCGCCAATGCTCAGATCTTGACCGGTTTACCATCAAGGCTGGTGGTGTTCATGTCTGACCAGTAGCGTTCAATGCCTTCCGGCCCCTTCTTTCTTGACCAGTTGTCCAGGGTTTCACGCTCGCCGGAAAATTCAAGGAATGGCACCGCATAACCGCAGGAGGTCTGGACCAGCGAGACCGACATGTCAAAGAACTGCCGGGTTCCCAACATCTCCGGAAAGAGACCACTGAACTCCCGCCAGCCCAGGTCCGCGGGGTGAATCACGGTGGCACTACCGTACAGCCGCAGGATCAGGGGCTGCCGTTCGAACGAGCAGAACATGAGGGTCATCCTGCCGTTTTCCTGCACGTGGGCCGAGGTTTCATTGCCTGACCCCGTGAGGTTCATCCACACAACCCGGTTGGGTCCCAGCACCCGCAGGGTATCCAGTCCCTTGGGCGAGACGTTGATGGAGCCATCGCGTGCCGCGGTGCCAACAAAAAAGACGTGCTGCGCTTCAATAAAGCGCGTCAGCTTCGGGTTGAGCTGGTTGAATCTCTCCATCTACTAGCCAAACTCACCGATAACGCCGGCGATGGATTCTTTGGCATCACCAAACAGCATGCGGGTGTTTTCGCCAAAAAACAGTGGATTGTCAACGCCGGAAAAACCGGAGGCCATGGACCGTTTCAGTACAAACACCGTGCGGGCCTTGTCGACGTTGATGATGGGCATGCCGTAGATGGGGCTGTCCGGATCCTCCCGGGCGCTGGGGTTAACAACGTCGTTGGCGCCGATGACAATGGCAACGTCAACATTTTCTATTCGGGGATTAATGTCGTCCATTTCAACAAGCTGCTCATAGGGCACGTCTGCCTCGGCCAGCAGCACGTTCATGTGTCCAGGCATACGCCCGGCAACCGGGTGGATGGCGTAGCTGACCTCAGCGCCATTCTTTTCAAGGATCTGGCCCAGTTCCTTCACCACGTGCTGGGCCTGCGCCACTGCCATGCCATAGCCCGGCACAAAACAGACGTTGGAAGCGGCTTCAAGAATGTAGTAAGCATCCTGGACCGAGATGGGTTTGACTTCCCCTTCGATAGCCTTGCCCTGCTTGACCGCACCAAAACCGCTGAACAGGACATTGGCAAGCGATCGGTTCATGGCCTTGCACATGATGTTCGTCAGGATGATGCCGCTTGCGCCCACCAGTGAGCCTGCCACGATCAGGATATTGTTGTTGATTGCAAAGCCGGCGGCACAGGCAGCCAGGCCCGAATAACTGTTCAGCAGGCTGATGACCACCGGCATATCAGCACCGCCGATCGGGATCACGGCCATGATGCCGAGCAGCAGTGAAAGCGCCAGCACTGAATAGAGCCAGATGGAATCGGGTGCCGGGTCAAGGCACAACATCACACCCGAGCCAATCAGCGCGGCAAGCAGCAGGCTGTTGACAATTCGCTGGCCGCTGAACACTGTCGCTGCACTGCCAATGGTTTCGCTCAGCTTGCCATAGGCAACGAGGCTGCCCGTAAAGGTCACGCCGCCAATCAGGATTGCCAGCAGGATGGTGACCGCGGTAAATGTTGAAGTTTCACCGCTGTAGAGGGTACTCCAGCCCACCAGCAGGCTGGCCGCACCACCCGAGCCGTTAAACAGCGCGACCATTTCCGGCATGCTGGTCATTGCAACCAGGCGGGCGGCCGCCGCGCCGATAATAGTACCCACAACCACCCCAACAATGATCCACTGATAGGCCACAATACCCTCGGCGGTCAAACCGGCAATCACGGCAATCAGCATGCCGATGGAGGAAAGCAGGTTGCCGCGGCGGGCCGTGGCAGGAGAACCAAGCATTTTGAGGCCCCAGATGAACAGGGCAGCGGAAACGACGTAAGACAGGTTTGCGAGAATCTGGATTGTCATCACTTGGCCTCGCTTTTGGTTTTGCTGCGGAACATCGCGAGCATCCGGTCGGTCACCAGGTAGCCGCCCACCACGTTGATGGTGGCGAAGGTTACCGCAATGGTGCCAAGTATGGTCGAGAGACCATGTTCAGTGGCCCCGGCGGTCAGGAAGGCACCCGCGAGGGTTATCCCGGAAATGGCATTGGCGCCGGACATCAGTGGCGTGTGCAGGGTCGCCGGCACTTTCGAGATCAGCTCAAAACCCAGGAAAATGGACAACACCAGAATGAATGTGAGAAATACGATTTCCATGGGACCCCTTAACCTCTCAGGTTCTTGATGGTTTCATTGACAATCTGGCCACCGTCGGTGATCAGGCATCCCTTGACGATGTCGTCATCAGGATTGAGCGTGAAGACCCTGGTTTCTGCGTCCCAGAACTCGGTGATCAGGTTAAACAGGTTGGACGAATACATCTGGCTGGCGTCTTTGGCTACCACTGATGGCAAATTTGAAATCCCGATGATGGATACGCCGCCGACGTTCACGATTTCATCCGGCTTTGACCCTTCAACATTGCCGCCTGATTCCACCGCCATGTCGACAATGACTCCACCGGGCTTCATGGCCTGCACCATGTCTTTGGTCACAATGCGCGGGGCAGGGCGACCGAAGACCTGTGCGGTGGTTATAACAATATCCGATTCGGCAATGGCGTCTTTCATTCCCTGCTGCTGCAGTTCAATCTGTTCGGGTGTCAGCTCACGGGCATAACCATCTTTGGTCTGACCGGTTTCGCCCAGATCAATATCGAGGAATTTGGCACCCAGGGACTGTACCTGTTCTGCGACAACCGGCCTTGTATCAAAAGCCGTCACCCTGGCGCCAAGCCGCTTGGCGGTGGCAATTGCCTGCAAACCGGCAACACCAGCACCGATGACAAACACTTTTGCCGGGCTAATGGTGCCGGCCGGCGTCATCATCATGGGCAGGATTCGATCCAGTTGCCTCGCGGCTTCAATGATCATGACATATCCCGCGAGGTTAGCCTGTGAACTCAACGCATCCATCTTCTGGGCGCGTGTAGTCCTGGGAATCATTTCCATGCTGATGGCACGAACACCCTGGGCCGCCAGCGCATCAATAAGTGCCGTCTCGTTGTAAGGGTCGAGATAGCTCACGTGTACGGTGCCGGCTTTTATCTGGGCAATGTCGTCTGCTGATGGCTTGCGTACCCGCAAGAGGATGTCAGCTTTGGCAAAAATGTCGGTGCGATCGGTTGTGATAGTTGCGCCGGCCTCCTCGTATTCAGCATCGGCATAACCGGCATGTTTGCCGAGCCCCGCCTCGAGGAGAATATCGAATCCCGCGCGTGCCAGTTTCTTGACCGCGTCCGGGACCAGCGCCACACGTTTCTCGTTCGCGTGAGTCTCTGCAGGTACCGCGATTAGCATAGGTGACCTCAAATGTCAGGTGTTGTTCTTGATTGCAGTGAGGCGCCCCCTGGGGTGGTCGCCAGCGTTCGAAGTTGCGAAAAGTACCATGAAAGTTGTCAGGACGAAAACGCGTGATCAATAACAAGTTCACTGCCGCTGACATAACGGGCGTCCTCGGAGGCGAGAAACACCACCCCCATGGCAATGTCGAGTGGTTTACCCAGTTTGCCGCCGGGGACCGAGACACTGGCAATGGCCTCGGTATCCACGCGGTTGGCGCCACCGTCGGGGGTTCTGCCCATCTTGTCCCAGATGGAGGTCTCGATGATGCCGGGATGTACTGAATTCACCCGAATATTGTTGCCGGCATTGGCGCACTCTTTTGCGACGGACTTGCTGAGCAGGCGAACGCCACCTTTGGTCATGGCGTAGGCGGCGAGCCCCGGCGAGGCCTTGAGCCCTGCCACCGAGGACAGGTTGATGATTGAACCACCACCGCTGGCCGTCATGGCCGGGATTGCGTGTTTCATGCCGAGAAAAACGCCATCCAGGTTGACAGCGTTCTGGCGCTGGAAGTCTGTGAGGGACATCTCCCAGATGGGCGCGGCAATGGCAATGCCGGCATTGTTGACCAGGATATGCAGCCCGCTGAACTCGTCCATAACTGCCCGGACAACAGATTCCCAGCCGGGTTCGCTGGTGACGTCCTGATGCAGAAAACGGGCCTCGCCACCGGCTGACCGGATACTGGCCACCGTTTCGGCGCCAGCGCCGTCTTCCACATCGGTGACCACAACCCGTGCTCCCTCACTGGCAAGCGCCTGGGCACAGGCACGGCCTATGCCCATGGCTGCCCCGGTAACCAGTGCCACTCTGTTGTCCAGCTTACCCATCTGTTTTGCTCCCGTTTGCTGCCTTTTTTGTGACTGGTGCCACTTTTTGCGCCGCAGTTTGCCGGAGTTCGTTGCATTTTGACAGGTGTGGTTGATATAAACTCCTGCCATGAGCTGGCATAAAGAAGCACACGAGATAGAACTGCGGCGTGAACTGTCCAAACAGCAGGGTGGGCCGGACGCTATTGAACTGCACCATGCCAAGGGCAGGCTTACCATTCGTGAACGGATTGATGCCCTGGTCGACGGGTCAAGTTTTGAAGAACACGGTGAAGGTGCCGGCTTTGCGGAGAAGGACGCGGATGGTTCCATCAGGGATTTTTCTCCCGCCAACTACGTCATCGGGTTTGGTGAACTGGCTGGCCGCCGTATTGCCGTGGGTGGGGAAGACTTCACCCTGAAAGGCGGTTCACCCAACGCTGCCGGCCTGCGCAAGAGCATTTACGCCGAAGAACTGGCCGTGCAGTTTAAGGTGCCACTGGTTCGCCTGCTGGAGGGAGGTGGTGGCAGTGTGGCGGGATCAGGATCCGGCCAGCGCCCGCAGACTGTCGGCTCG
Source organism: Pseudomonadota bacterium (assembly GCA_047947185.1). Lineage (GTDB taxonomy): Bacteria > Pseudomonadota > Gammaproteobacteria > Pseudomonadales > Azotimanducaceae > JANQJA01. The sequence continues at coordinate 686,723 of CP170502.1, read as the reverse complement.
CCGGTCTACAGTGAGCCACGTTTTAAGATCATTGCTGAAGCCATGAACTGTGTACCCGTCGTTTCCGGTGCCATGGGGCCGGTGGCCGGCTTCCCGGCCGGTCGCCTGGTTGCGTCACACTTCTCTGTCATGGTCAAGGAAACCTCCCAGGTGCTGGTGGCCGGCCCGGCTGTGGTTGAGCGTGCCCTGGGTGTTTCCATGACCAAAGAGGAGCTGGGCGGCTGGAAGGTACACACGCGCAGCGGGATTGTGAACAACGTGGCGGATTCCGAGGCTGATGCACTGGCGCAGATTCGGCGGTTCCTCAGCTACATGCCGCAGAACGTCTGGCAACTGGCCGCGCGAGAGCACTGTACAGATGATCCGAACCGGGCTGAGGAGGCGCTGATTTCGATTGTGCCCAAAGATCGCCGGATGCCGTTTGAGATGCGTGAGCTGATCAGGCTGGTGGTTGACCAGAACTCGTTTTTTGAGATTTCACCTTACTATGGCATGGGACAGATCACGGGGCTGGCCCGGCTCAACGGGGCGGTGGTCGGGATTATCGCCAATGATTGCCGGCACTATGCCGGGGCCATGACTGCCGATGGTTCCCAGAAAGCCCGGCGGATGATGGAAATCTGCGACATGTTCCATATTCCCATTGTGAACTTTATGGATGAACCGGGCTTCATGATTGGACCGGATGCCGAGCGTGCGGCAACCATCCGCTACGGGATGAGTGCGGTGGCAGCCGCAGTACAGTCAACCGTACCCTGGGCGACCGTCGCGGTTCACAAGTCTTTTGGTGTGGCTTCTGCAGCGCATTTTGCGCCAAACACATACAAACTGGCCTGGCCGTCGTATGAGATGGGTGCGTTGCCGGTTGAAGGTGGTGTTGCCGTGGCCTTTCATCGCGAGATTGCCGCCGCACCCGACCCTGATGCGAAGCGCAAGGAACTGGAGGCGCGTTTGATGGAGAACCGGTCACCATTTCCCATGATGGAGAGTTTTGCGGTTCATGAACTGATTGATCCCAGAACCACAAGGGCGCGTCTGTGCCGCTGGGTCGACTGGATTGAGCCACTGCTTGAGGAACTGAAAGGGCCGGTGACATGGGGCATGCGGCCCTGAAAACGAGGTCACTGAATAAGCCATGAAACCACAACCTGTCTGTCGGCGCCTTATCCTGATTGTTCTGCTTGCATGGCTGGCGAGCGGCGCACAGGCCGCGCTTGTCGATTCGGGTAATGTTCAGGCAGAACTGATTGCCGAGGTGGATGCCATAGTGCCAGGACAGCCATTTTGGGTTGCGCTGCGCCAGGTGATTCGCCCGGGCTGGCATACCTACTGGCGCAATCCAGGTGATTCCGGGGCACCCACAACCCTCAACTGGTCACTGCCCGAGGGATTCAGTGCGGGTGATATCCAGTGGCCCAGGCCGGAGCGGATTGCCTATGGCCCACTGATGAACTTTGGCTACCATGACGAGGTGGTGTTTCCGGTTCAGATTACCCCCCCTTCAACTATCGAAGCGACCGAGGTGCTGTTGTCTGCCGAGGGACAGTGGCTGGTGTGTGCGGATATCTGCATCCCCGAGGGTGCCAGGCTCACCCTGCGCCTGCCCGTTGCCGGGGCAGCAAACCCGGATCCCCGGCACCTGGCCTATTTTCACGCCGCGCGCCAGCAGATCCCACAGGCCGCCGGCATAAAGTCCCGGGCAACGCCGGGTGAAAGCGCGATTGTGCTGTGGGTTGATATTCCGGGTGAACGGATAGCGTCGGTTGACTATTTTCCCTACCTGGAAGGGGTCATGGAAAATCCCGCGGCCCAGCCATTTAGGCCGCTGGACGGCGGGATCGAACTGACCATTACACCCGGCTATGATTTTTCGCCCGGCGTTTCCCTTGATGGCATTCTGGTTGTTACCGAAAACCTGGGTGAACGTCTGACCAGCGTCTTTGAGATCAGTCCGGAAGACGCGGCGCCTACTGTTGCTGCGGCCACACCGGAAACCGGTCTGTTGGTGGCGCTTGCGTTTGCGTTTCTCGGCGGCCTGATTCTGAACCTAATGCCCTGCGTGTTTCCCGTGCTGTCCATCAAGATCCTGTCACTGATGCAACAGGTGGGCAGTCACTCAACACAGATCCGTGCCCACGGCTGGGCCTACCTCGCAGGTGTTGTGCTGTCTTTTGTTGCCGTCGCCGCTGTACTGATTGCCCTGCGCGCGGGTGGGGCGCAGATTGGCTGGGGATTCCAGCTCCAATCGCCTTTGGTGGTTGGTCTGCTGGCGTATCTTTTCCTGCTGATTGGTCTCAACCTGTTTGGCTTTTTTGAACTGGGTACTTCGGTGATGAACCTTGGCCAGGGACTGGCCAATCGCAGTGGTTTGTCAGGGTCCTTTTTTACCGGTGTCCTCGCGACCCTGGTAGCGGCGCCCTGTACGGTGCCGTTTATGGCCTCCGCCGTTGGCTTTGCACTGACCCAGCCAAACGTTATTGCGGTACTGGTGTTTGCCGCCCTCGGACTGGGTATGGCAACACCCTACCTGCTGTTGTGTTATTCGCCCGCCCTCATGGATCAACTGCCGAGACCGGGACCCTGGATGGCACGCTTCAAGGAACTGCTGGCGTTTCCGATGTTTGCTACAGCCGTCTGGCTCGTCTGGGTGCTTTCCCTGCAGGCAGGTTCAGGCGGCGTGGTAGCCGTGCTCACGGGTATGTTGCTGCTGGTTTTTGCCATCTGGCAGGTGCGCCACGCGGGCCGATCCAAAGTGCTGCGGATAGTCTCGCTGGGTGGGGCACTGCTGGTCGTGCTGGGTGCGCTCTACCTGCCGGTTGGGTTGCGTTCTGAGGAGGCTGGCACGGTGGGCACGGCAGCTGCCCCAAGGGTAGATGCGGGTTATCGCGGGCCTGTCTGGGAGACCTACTCACCGGAACGGCTGGCAGAGGCAAGGGAGCGGGGGCCGGTGTTTGTCAATTTTACGGCCGCCTGGTGTATTACCTGCAAGGTTAATGAGGCGGTGGCGCTGGATTCGGCAGATGTTCGCCAGGCGTTTGAGACGGCGGGCGTCAGCTACCTGAAGGGTGACTGGACCAACGAGGACCCTGTAATCACCGCGGCACTGTCCAGCTACCAGCGCAGTGGCGTGCCGCTTTATCTGTTGTACAGTGACACCCAGGGCAGGGCGGAAGTCCTGCCCCAGGTGCTGACCGAGTCGATTGTGATTGAGGCCGTCCAAGGCCTGGTGCAAAACAGGTAGGTCGCGCCCCTGCAGGGTTGTCGGGGCGCGGCCGGGTTATCAGTCAACAAGTGCGCTGGCAGTCCCTTTTACCACTTCTGTTCCTTCTTCATCTTTGGTTGACACGGCGAGGTCAATAATTTTTTCACCGTTTTCTTCCCGGATGTCGGTAATGGTTGCGGTTGCGGTCAGCGTTGCGCCAGGGAATACCTGGGAGGTAAAGCGCACGCCAAAAGACTTGAGTCGACCATCGCCAACATAGTTGGTCAGCATCTTGCCAGTCATGCCCATGGAGAGCATGCCGTGGGCAAATACCGACGGGTAGCCCGCTACCTGGGTGGTGAAGATTTCATCCGAATGCAGCGGGTTGTAGTCCCCGGACGCACCTGCATACTGCACAATCTGGGTACGTGACAGGTTGCGACAGACTTCTTCCTCATAGGTATCACCTACCTTGAGTTCACTTGCTTTTAATGCCATGACTTAATTCCCTCCCTTAGCCCTGAGTTGCTGGTCGTTCGGTGCGAACGCCGACACTGGTTGCTGTAACAACAAGATCACCATTCTGGTCACGATATTCAGTTACGGACTCACTGAACATGAGCTTGCCGCCCCGTCTTCCCTCTTTCTCCCAACTTTTGCCGGGTTTTGTGCTTGCAGTGAGCACATCACCAACCCTGGGCGTCCGGTGGTAGACATAATGCTGCTCAGCATGCAGTCCGCCACCGCCACCGCCGCCACCACCACCGCTACCCTCCTTGGGGGTAATGCCCGTTGGCCCTTTGGCGGAACCAAACCACTCCTGGCCAATCTTGGGACGCAGGAAATAATCAGGATCAAATTGTGCACTTGCCTGGACAAACGTGGGTGGTGCGATAATTGTGCCGGGCTCTGTCTTGCTTGCGTAGTCTTCATCGTAATAGATCTCATTGGCATCGCCGATGGATCGCGCGAACATCATGATGTGACCAGCTTCGATTGGAAACTTTTTGGCGGCCATGCGTCTTCTCCCTCCTGATTAACGGTAAATTTGAGCCAACTGAAGTTACTAACAGAGTTGCACGTGCGTCAAGTAGTACTTGTTCGGCTATAGCCCCCCATGTAAGATTGTTGTCCCCCGGGGCGGGACGCGCCTCCGGTCAAGTTGACGGCTGATGTTGACCGGCAATGGATGACCGACAATGGTTGACCGACAATTGAAAATAACAAAGCAGGATCGTCCTTATGTCCAGACCAGTTCGCATTGAATTCCCCGGTGCGCACTATCATGTGACAAGTCGTGGAACTAACGAGCAAGCTGTGTTTCTGGATGAGGATGATCGGGGGACGTTTTTGAATGTCCTCTCCGGAGTGGTTGAGCGATTTGGCTGGCAGCTGCACAGCTACGTACTCATGGACAATCACTATCACCTTGTTGTGGCTGTGCCAGAAGCGAATCTGTCCAAGGGAATGCGGCAGCTGAACGGCGTCTATACCCAGCACTTCAACCGGCGCCATGGGCGGGAAGGGTCCCTGTTCCAGGGTCGTTTCCGAAGTATCCTGTTCGAGCCTGAGTCTTATCTTCTGCCGCTCTGTCGCCACGTGGTGCTCAATCCGGTACGGGCGTCCGCAATCCGCTCGCCGAACAGTCACCGCTGGAGCAGCTACCGGGCCCTCGCGGGTACCGTCAAGGCGCCTGTCTACCTGCACACCAGGGCAATACTTGCCGCCTTCAGCAAACAGCCGGACGAGGCGCGAAGGCAGTATCGGGAATACGTCAGGGCCGGGATCGGAGAAGCTTCACCGCTGGCAGATCGGGCGCATCAGGTACTGCTTGGGTCACCGTCTTTCCTGAATGAAATGCAGCCGATCCTGAACGGTGAGAAGCTGGCGAAACGCGGCCCGAAGCGTGTTGGGCGCCGCCGGAGTCTGCCAGCACTTTTCAAGAACGTGGATAACAAAACCCGGGCGGAGCGTAATGAACTGATTCGCCGTGCCCACATCGACTACCACTATACGCTGATGGAAATTGGCGATTTCCTCGGTATTCATTACACGACTGTCAGCAAGGTTGTAAACCGGTAGAGGATCGCTGTATTCTCTCCCGGAATGATCAGGACGTATCGGAGTTAAGCTGTGCGAAGACTACTCAACAGGTTTCAGCAGGAAGGTGAAGACGAGATTGACCTGACGCCGATGCTTGACGTCGTGTTTATCATGTTGATCTTCTTTATTGTGACGGCCACGTTCGTCAAGGAGATAGGCCTTGATGTCAACAGCCCTGACAAGAACCAGAATGTCCAGGACGCCGACAAGCAGAGTATTGTGGTGCAGATCACCAATCGTGATCGAATCAGGATTCGAGGTCGCGACGTCGATTTCCGGGCCGTGCGGGCCAACATCGAGCGGCTGCATGCCGAGAACCCTGAAGCCCCCGTTGTGGTCCAGCCCCATCCCGACAGCACAACGGAAATTATGGTTCACGTAATGGACGCGGCGCGCCAGGCCGGGGTATACAACGTTTCCATTGCCGCCACCTGATCTGTCGTTACCGTGGAACTGATCCTGGTCCGACACGGGCTACCAGAAAAAATCATCAACGAGGACGGGTCTCCGGCAGATCCGCCCCTGTCTGCCGTTGGGCATGAGCAGGCCATGAAGGTGGCCGCCTGGCTCGAACGGGAACAGATTGACCGGATCTACTCCTCGCCGATGAACCGGGCTTTCCAGACCGCTGAGCCGCTTGCCGGTCGTCTGGGTTTGCCCATTGAGGTGCGGGACGGGGTCGCTGAGTATGATCAGCACGCCGGGCACTATATCCCGGTTGAGCAACTCAAGGAACTGGACTACGACCGTTGGCTACGCCTGATGAAAGGCGAAATGGATGATATTGACTTCCCGGCATTTGTTCAGAATGTGACCCGGTCGCTGGAGGAGATTATTCAGGAGAATCGCGGCAAACGGGTAGCGGTAACCTGCCATGGCGGTGTTATCAATGTGTTTGCCGCTCACGTGATCGGGTTTGAACCACGCATGTTCTTTAATCCGGATTACACCAGCATCAACCGCTTCAGGGCAGCCAGCAGCGGCGAAAAATCCGTGATAACACTGAACGAACATTTCCATCTGCGTGGTGACTCTCACCCCTAACAGATGCCTGTCTGCTAGCCAATCCTGATTGACTGGCCGCCGTCGACCGGTAGGGTCACCCCTGTAATGAACTTCGCCTCATCGCTGGCGAGGAACAGGGCGGCGTAGGCCACGTCCCAGGCTGTACCCATCTTTTTGCCCAATGGGACGCGGGCGTCGCGGGCGCTGATCACGTCTTCCCGGCTGCGTCCCTGTGACTGGCTGTAACCTTCGATAGCCATGGGTGTATTCATGAGTCCAGGCATAATACAGTTGGCGCGAATACCATAACCCGCATTCCCCATCGCAACGTTTTCAGTCAGGGCAATGACGCCAGCCTTGGAGGTCTTGTAGGCAAGCATGCCGGTTGATGCGATGGCGGCAACGGACGAAATGTTGATAACAACGCCAGACCCCTGTTCGCGCATCACCGGCAAGGTGTGTTTGCAGGTCAGGAACATGCTTTTCAGGTTGACGTCCATGATGCGCTGCCAGGCGGTTTCGGTCAGGCTGGTGACGCCGCCGTCCTGAAACCCGATACCAACGTTATTGTGCAGGATATCAATTCGGCCAAACTGTGCCATGCAGTGCTCTACCATGCGCTCACAATCGACCTCCCGTGAGACATCCATTTCCATCAGGCTGGCCGTACCACCGGCCGCGCGGATCATTTCACAGGTTTCCTGGCCGCTTGTCGCGTCGCGATCAGTGACGAACACTTTTGCACCCTCCCGGGCAAACAGAAGGGCCGTGGCACGGCCGTTGCCCATGGTTGCGCCGGTGGTCTGGCCCGCCCCCGTCACAATTGCCACCTTGCCTTCCAGTCTCATTGTCGCACTCCTGCCAAATTGGAAACCTTACGTTATACTCAAACGTCAGCGGGATTGCATGGTTTTCGTCAATGAACGGCTTCATCATTTTTGTCTGTGTCCTGGCAGGCATCTACTGGCTGGCACGCTACCTGCGGCAGCGTGAGGTTGAGGCATTTCTGGACGCCGATCTCAGTGTACTGCAGGACATGAAAACGGATGCACTCAAGGTCGACCTGCCAGCGGTCGCCACCGCCGTGCCCGACAATGTGGTCAGTCTGGCCAACCGCACTATGGCGGCAGCCGGGCCGGAAGATTCATTTACCCTGCGTGAGGCCCTGCTTGATGAATTGCACCGTGAATTCCTGCAGAAGCTGGAAACAGTGCTGGCGGGCCGCTATCGCGTTTTTGTGCAGGTGCCGCTAACAGACTTTGTCAGGAGTCCCGGAGATGCAAGACTGCTGGGACGCCATGTATCTTTTTTGTGCTGTCATCCCGCGACCTTTGCGGTGGCTTTTGGTATTGCCCTGAAGGGGGCCGGACCTACTGAAGCCAGCCGTCACAATTTCCTGGAAAGTGTCTTTCGGGCTATCAACCGGCCACTGCTCTGCTTTCCGCTGGTGCCCAATGTGTCGCTGCGTGAAATTGAGGAGGAGATTGGCACCACACTGTCCGATTCTCCGCTGGTGCGATCCTGTCCCCGGTGCGGCAAGAGCATGGCAATGCGCAAGGCAGCACGCGGGCCGAATGCCGGCAAATCCTTCTGGGTCTGCCGTGAGTTTCCAAGCTGCAGGGGCATCACCCGCATCGGCTCACGCTAGTCTGCGGCGGCCTGTTCCTCGACCACCCTGCACCTGATCTGCTCCCGCACCATTTCTGTCAGTTCAGTGACCGTCAGGTGAGCAAAGGCCTCTGGCGCCAACTCGTCCAGGACCTCAAGTTCAACCCGGGTCCGGCCATGGTAATTGAGACTGTTTTTTGGCAGGGCGTTTTTTGACCCGTTGATCACCATGGGCAGAATCGGCAACTGGTGACGTTTGGCGAGTACAAATGCCCCTTCCTTGAACTCACGCATCCTGCCGGTCGCTGAGCGTGTCCCCTCGGGAAAGAGGAAAACGGAACTGCCTTCAGCCAGGTGGCGCTCACATGCGGTATACATCTCGCGGATACTCCGCTTGTGGCCGCGCTGCAGCTTGACGTAACGATTCAGTGACATGTTCCAGCCAATCAGCGGTATCCGGAAGAGTTCTGCCTTGGACACCCACTTGAAGTGTCGAAACAGGGTGAAAGCGGCAAGAATGTCGACCATCGACTGGTGGTTTGAGACGATGATATAGGTTTTAGTGGGGTCAAATTTCTCGCGTCCAGTGATATGGACCGACCAGGGAGGAAACACCCAGATATACAGGCTGGCCCAGAAGCTCGTGAAGAGGTGCAGGATTCGGCGGCGCGGGTCAAAAGGCGCGGTTGCCGCCCATACGAGCAGGGCCACAACAAAAAAGATGAGTGAAGTGACAAAGATGAAGACGAGAAAAAGTATCGCAATCAGGCGATACAGGAGTCGCTGGGCCACGCATCCGCTGCCATGTTTTCGAATCGCGCCAAGCATAGCAAGATTGTCGCGCATCGCCATCACTTAACCGCTCACCCCAGATCGGCTACAATTGCCAGCTGGTTCTGGTCTGCGTGAAATTCATTGTCAAGTGTTGCCCCGGTTCGTTCGTTCGGCGTTGTCGCCCTGGCCCTGTTCCTGTTGACAGGGTGTGCCAGCATGATTGCGGGTGTCACCTCAGGGCTGGCCGAAGACCTGGCGGACACCATCCTGAACAGTGAAGATGTCGACACTGTGCGCGAGGGGGTACCAGCTTACCTGCTCATGATTGACAGTTTCCTGCGCAGCAGTCCCGAGAACACCACGCTGCTGCTCGCGGCCTCCAACCTGAATGGCGCCTTCAGTATTTTTACCCATGATGAACGGGCGCGCCTGCTGACCGACAAATCGCTGGACTATGCGCTGAAAGCCGCCTGTCTCGAAGACCGGCGATTGTGTGAACTCCGCACCACACCGTTTGTCGAATTTCAGCAGGTTATTGACAGCAGCGGTGAGAAACTGGTTCCTGTCCTCTACGCCACGGGTGTGGCCTGGACCGGCTGGATCCAGAGCCACAGCGACGATTTCAACGCAATTGCGCAACTGGGACGTGTCAAATACCTCATGGAGCGTGTGGTTGAGCTTGATGAGGCGTTTGACGCTGGTGGTCCCCAGCTTTACATGGGCGGTCTGGAGACAGTACTGCCGGACGCCATGGGTGGAAACCTCGAGAAAGGCAAGCGACATTTCGAGCGGGCTATCGAACTGGCAGATGGCAAATACCTGATGACCAAAGTCATTTTTGCTGAACAGTACGCTCGCCTGGTTTTTGACAAGGTGTTACATGATCAATTGCTGAACGAGGTGCTCGCCGCTGATGCGGTCTGGCCGGGCATGACACTGACGAATACTGTCGCGAAACAGCGCGCAGCCATTTTACTAGAGGAATCGGATGACTATTTTTAGGCGTTCCGCAGACATTGGAATGATGGACCGGGTTTTTCGACTCCTGGTGATGATCAGCGTGCTGGTGATGGCGCCCGGGGCCTTGCAGGCCAGGACGTTCAAGATAGCGACAGTGTCGCCGGACGGGCTTGCCTGGATGAAAGAGTTTCGGGCAGGCATCAAGGAAGTCGAAGCCCGGACAGAGGGCCGGGTGAAGTTCAAGTTGTACCCCGGTGGTGTACAGGGTGATGACTATACGGTACTGCGCAAGATGCGCATTGGCCAACTGCAGGGTGGGGCCGTGGCCGCCACCGCCCTGACCCGCTTTTACCCCGATCTGCAGATCTACAGCTTGCCCCTGACCTTCCGCTCCCCGGCGGAAGTGGATTATGTGCGACAGCGTATGGACCAGCGGATTATCGACGGGCTGTCCGCCAACGGCATCGTCAGTTTCGGGCTGACCGAAACAGGTTTTGCGTACCTTTTGTCGAAGCAACCGGTTAACACCCTCGCTGATCTTCAGCAGATGAAAATCTGGATGCCGGACGGGGATCCAATTGCCGCCGAAATGAGCAAGGCATTCAGCGTCAATCCGATCCCCCTGCTGATGACAGACGTACTGGCTGGCCTGCAGACGGGACTTGTGGAAGCGGTAACCGTCCCCCCAGTCGTTGCGCTGGCGCTGCAATGGCACAACCACGTCTCCTACATGGTTGATGTACCCCTGTTGTACACCTATTCCATGATGATGCTCGACAAGAAAGCGTTTGACGGCGTCTCACCCGACGATCAGCGTGTTGTCCATGAGGTGCTTGGCGCAGTGTTCAGCAAGGTTGACCGCACCACCCGGATAGACAACCGCTCAGCATTTCAGGCGCTGGTCAACCAGGGTGTGAAGCTGACGGAACCCACCGCCGCAGAACTGGCAACCTGGCGTCAACATGCCGACGTTTCCATTCGGGGACTGATTGACAACAACACAATCTCCCCTGAAACGCTTGAACTGCTGCAGCGTCACCTGGCTGAAAGCAGGACTGTCGGCGCAGGTGGGGTGGATTCGACGCTTGCCGGTGAGTAGGGTTCTGCACCGCTTCGAAGATGGCGTTCTTGTCCTGGCGCTGGCCGCCATGCTCGGGATGGCCATCTACCAGATAATCCTGCGGAATTTCTTTGACAGCGGCCTTGTCTGGGCCGAGAGTTTTGTGCGTGTGCTGGTGTTGTGGATCGCGATGCTGGGTGCCATGGTCGCAACCCGCGAGGGCCGACACATCAACATTGACGCGGTTTCCCGCTTTCTGCCTGTGACGGTCGCCCGACTGGCAGCGGTGCTGACCGGCTTTTTTGCTGCGGTTGTCTGTGGCGTGGTTGCCTTTTATTCGCTTGAGCTGGTGATGTTCGAATTCGAGGACCAGACCATTGCCTTTGCCATGGTACCCAACTGGGTGACCCAGGCAGTGATCCCTTTTGGATTTGCGGTGATGAGCCTGCGGTTCCTGTGGGCTTCACTGCTGCGGCTCTTCACGCTGAAAGCTGCTGACTGATGGGAGGCCTGCTGTCGGCAGTTATTGTCGCGCTGGCGGCGTTGGGGGCACCACTTTTTGTCGTGATCCTGGCTGCAGCCATGCTGGGCTTTTACCTCGCGGAGATTCCGCTGACGGTGATTGCAATCGAGTTGTACCGGCTTGTGGATACGCCGCTATTGCTGGCGCTTCCGCTGTTTACTTTTGCCGGCTACCTGCTGGCAGAAAGTCAACTTTCCAGTCGCCTGGTTCGGCTCGCCCAGGTATTCCTTTCCTGGATGCCGGGTGGACTGGCTGTGGTGGCATTTGTTACCTGTGCCTTTTTTACAGCCTTTACCGGTGCCTCCGGGGTCACCATTGTTGCCCTGGGTGCATTACTTTACCCGGCGCTGATTGAGGCGGGTTACCGGGAACGTTTCAGTCTGGGCCTGGTGACGACATCCGGGAGTCTCGGCCTGCTGCTTGCCCCCTCATTACCCCTCATTATCTATGGTGTCATCGTCCAGCAGATGGATCTGCCGATTTCATTCTCCATCCAGGACCTGTTCATTGCCGGTATCCTGCCAGCGCTGCTGATGATTGTGCTGCTGACGGGGTACAGCTTGTGGACCAATCGCCATGCCCCCATCGTGAGAACCCGGTTTCGCCGGGACGAGGCCCTGGCGGCACTGAACGCGGCCAAGTGGGAAATCCCGCTGCCCTTTATTGTCCTGGGTGGCGTTTACTCCGGCTTTTTCGCGATCTCCGAAGCGGCGGCTGTCACGGCGTTTTACGTGCTGGTGGTGGAGGTGCTGATTCACCGGGAAGTCAGACTGCAATCTCTGCCCCGGGTGGTGCGGGACGCCATGGTCATGGTGGGTGGTATCCTGCTGATTCTCGGCGTGTCCCTGGCGTTTACCAACGTCCTGGTGGATGCAGAGGTGCCACAACGTCTCTTCGAGTGGATCAGCCTGTTTATCGACAACAAGCTGACGTTCCTGATCCTGCTGAATCTTGTACTGCTTGTGCTGGGCGCCATCTTGGACATTTTCTCGGCGCTGGTCATCATGGTACCCCTGATCGTGCCGGTAGCACTGGCGTTTGGCGTTGACCCGGTACACCTGGGGATTATTTTCCTTGCCAACATGCAGATAGGCTACTTCACGCCCCCGATTGGCATGAACCTCTTTATTGCCAGCTACCGGTTCAACCGCTCAATCACCGAGCTGTACCATGCGACCATCCCGTTTATGCTGGTGCTCCTGGTTGCACTGCTCATCATTACCTACGTGCCTTCCCTGAGTCTGGGTTTGCTCGACAGATGACAAAAATTGTCGTTTTCTGTTGGAAATACCGGTCAGCTGGGCTGGCCTGCCTGTGATTTCCCGCATTAAAACTCTCGTTATTTCAACAAGTTGGGTTAGAATATTGGAAACCTTCTTCAATACTGGCATAGAATTGGCATCTTGAAATCACGTATTAGCGAGAGGGGTGGGCAAGCATTGGGTTTTGGAGCACAGGCGTGAAGACGGATGCGGATGCGTATCGGCGACTGATCGAGATCGGTCGCGCCCTGTCGGCTGAAAAGGACATTGACAGCCTGCTTGAGCGGATTCTGCGCGAGGCCAGGTCAATGGTCAATGCGGACGCCGGCACGCTTTACCTGGTCACACCGGCGCGCCAGCTCGAATTTGCCATTGTGTTGAATGACACCCTGGCTATCAGCCAGGGCGGTATTTCCGGTGATCCGGTGTCCCTGCCCGAGATCCCGCTCCAGACTGCCGATGGCTCTCCCAATCTGCGCAACATTGCTGCGCGGGTCGCCAACTCCGGTGAAGCGATTCGAATTGATGATGTGTATGCGGCTGAAGGTATTGATACGTCCGGCACGCGGCATTTTGACGAGCTCACAGGCTATAGGTCCACCTCCTTCCTGACGGTGCCGCTCTCCAGCTACCATGGTGAGACCATCGGCGTGCTGCAGCTGTTGAACGCCATGGATGAGCGAGGGGAGGTGATTGCATTCACAGCCGAGTCCATGCCGCTGATTGAGGCGCTGGCATCACTGGCCTCGGTGGCGCTTGAGAACCGGTACCTGCTGGACGAGCAGGAAGCACTCAAGCGGCAGCTTGAACTCGAGGTGGATGACCGCACCAAGGAGCTGAAGGGTGCCCTGGAAAAACTCTCACGGGCCCACAACATCCTGAAAGAAATCACCACCATTGATCCCGTTACCGGGATTCGTAACCGGCAGTATTTCGACGACGTTTTTGAGCAGGAATGGCGCAGGGCTGAGCGGCAAAAATATCCGTTGACGCTGCTCCTGATTGACATTGACCATTTCAAGCGCGTGAACGACACCTGGGGACACCTGGCAGGAGACCAGTGCCTGCGGGTGGTGGCGGGCGAAATTGATAGCATGTTCAATCGTCCGTCCGACGTTGTGGCGCGATTTGGCGGGGAAGAGTTTGTCATCATCCTGCCTTATGTCGAGTATGCCAACGCCCTGCATCTCGCTGAGCAGGTGAGAAAGCGAATTGCGGATCAGGTGATTGATGTGGATGAGACGCGGCTTTCCGTGACGATCAGCGTGGGTGTCGCCAGCATGGTGCCGGTCGAGAACATGCAGCCGAAATCACTCATTGGTGAAGCTGATGCAGCGCTTTACGTCGCCAAAGCCGGTGGTCGTAATGCCGTGGCAGGCGCCCGCTCATGACCTTCAGGGTGTGATATCACCGCGGCTTACCCGCCGACACGCAGCACCAATTCTCCTTGCCCCCTCCTCGAGCTCGGCCAGGGGTGTCCAGGGAAAGGCAATTCGGATATGTTGGCCACCCGGGTCCAGTCGGCTCGCAAAAAAGTTGCCGCCGGGTGTAAATGCGACACCTTCCTCGGCGCTGGTTCGCCAGACATCAACGGCCCGCAACCCGTCCAGCAGGTTGGCCCACAGATAGAAACCGCCGGCCGGCCGGGTAAACGTCATAAAATCACCGGCGTGGTGAACCAGGGCATCCGCCAGGGTGTTCATTTTCCGGGCATAGAGGGCCCGAACGCGGGCAATGTGGTCATCCAGTTGTGAGTCCTGCATATAATCGGCCACAGCGCGCACCATAATCTGGTTCAGTCCCATGGCAAACCGCATCTGGCCCATCAGGGCAACAATGCCCGGTTCTCCGTGGATCCAGCCGATACGAAGCCCGGTGGCAAGGATCTTGGAAAAGGTGCCCACGGTGATCACGCCGTAGCCGCCGCTGAGGGTGGTGAGAGCGGTGGGTGGCCGGTCGACAAAGGTCAGGTCCCCGTAGGCGTCATCATCAAGAATCAGGATGTTGTGGCGGGACGCGATGTCCAGCAGTGCCAGCCGCCGCGCCAGCGTGAGGGTTGCACCGGTCGGATTGTGAAAGGTACTGATGGTATAGATCAGCTTGATCTGCTTTCCCTCGCGTTTCAGTTGGTTGATCAGCGCCTCGAGTTCATCAGTGAGCAGGCCATCCGCATCCATGGCAACGGCGTGGACATCAGCCTGGACCCCCTTGAAGTTTCGCAGCGTCCCCATGTAGGTGGGCGACTCGGTGATGATAACGTCACCGGGGTTGATCAGGGTTCGGCAGATGAGGTCAATGGCGCCAGCCGAGCCGTTGGTCAACTGGAACCAGTCTTCGGTAACGGCGAGTCCCCGCTCGGCGCTGTAGCGTTCTGCCAGCATGGCCCTGAGCCGGGTGTAACCCATACCAAAGCCATAGACAAAAGCTGCCTCACCGGGACTCTCGACGGTGCGCCGGATGGATGCCAGCAGTGCCTCTTTGGGCAGGGTTGCACTGTCCGGGATACCGATCGCCAGGCGGATCATGTCGCGTTTCGGGACGACACCCTCGGGTGGATCCCAGTCGCCCCGATCTCTCATCAGCGCGCGCGTCGCATCAGCAACCAGGTCGGTGAAGTCCCGCCCCTCCCAGCGTTGCTTGAGCGCCAGTTGAATGTTTGCCAGTGTGTCTGCTTCGTTCATGTCAGAATCCCAGGGCCAGGCCTTCCTTGCGGTGATCCGAACCGGCGCAGTAACCACCTGGCATGCGGTAGATCAACTGGGCACCCCCAAAGAGGTGCTCCGGATTGCCAAATTGCACCTGGTGCCCGCGCGCACCCAGTTCGCTGGCGACGCCCTGATCAAACCCGTCTTCAAGGCAAACGACGCCGTCCTCCCGGAGATGCCACCTGGGTGCGTCCGAAGCCGCCTGCGGGTTCTGGCCGAAGGCAAAAATCCTGACCATCATCTGCAGGTGGCCCTGGGCCTGCATGTGACCACCCATCACGCCAAATGCCAGGGCCGGTTGGTTCCCATGGCTCGCAAAGCCCGGGATGATGGTGTGGTAAGGGCGCTTGTTGGGTCCCACCTGGTTGGGGTGACCCGCTTCGAGAGTGAAGCCTTCACCCCGGTTCTGCAATGAAATGCCGGTCCCGGGCACAACGATGCCGGAACCAAAACCGCGGTAGTTGGACTGGATCATTGAGACCATCATGCCACTGGCATCTGCGGTACAGAGATAGACGGTATCGGGGCTGGCGCCCATGGCAGTGGGCGTCGGGTTGGCGCGGGTCATGTCGATCTGTGCAGCGCGCGCCTGCAGGTAGCCCGGTGTGAGCAGGGTTTCCGGTGACACAACCATGTGATCAATGTCAGCCAGGTGCCGTTCGATCTCCGCATAGGCAATGCGAGTGGCTTCAATCTGCAGGTGCACGGCGTCGGCACTGTCCTGGGCAAACGCGGCGATATCCCTTTCATTGACGATTCCGAGCGCAATCAGCGCCATCAGTCCCTGGCCGTTGGGAGGAATCTCGTGCAGACTGGCCTGTCCAAAATCCACTGAGAGCGGTGAAACCCAGTCCGCCCGGTGATTTGCCAGGTCGTCCATGGACATCACGCCCCCGCGGGCATCTGAATCTGCCACCATGGCCAGCGCCAGTTCCCCCCGGTAGAACGACTCGCCCCCGGTTGTTGCAATGCTGCGCAGGGTGCGCGCGTGTTCAGGCAGGCGCATGGTGTCTCCAATGGCCGGAATCCGGCCCCCGGGCGCAAAGGTCCGGAGGAATTCGGGGTAGTTGCGGTACCTGTCCTTGATGAAACGCCAGAAATACCCGGTCTTGGGACCAACCTGGAAACCGTTTTCCGCATAGGCGATAGCGCATTCAAACAGCTTATCGAACGGCAGCTTGCCAAATCGCTCGGACAGGGCAACCCAACCGCTGACCGCTCCCGGCACTGTGACGGCATCCCAACCGAGCGAAGGCATGGTTGCCCGGCCAGCGAAGCGTTCCGGGTACCAGCCCGCTGGTGAGCGCCCGGACGCATTCAGTCCAATCAGTTCCCCACCCGTTGCAACAATCGCAAACGCATCGCTGCCTATACCGTTGTTATTGGGTTCGACAACAGTCAGGGTAATTGCCGTCGCAAGCGCAGCATCAACGGCATTACCACCTTCAGCCATTGCCCGGACGCCTGCCCAGGCCGCCAGCGGTTGGGAGGTGGCGACCAGGTTGCGGGCGAACACGGGCGAACGATTTGCCCTGTAGGGGTTGCTCCAGTCAAGCACGGATGGGGATTCTGTCATCGGGTAGGGCGCCCATTTGAATTGAGAGCGGTAAGATGCCGCAGTTGCCCGATATAATGCAAGCTGGCGGGCGCCAGGAGGCATCAAGTGGACAGGCTGAAACTGGGCATGGTTGGCGGCGGGGAAGGATCATTTATCGGCGCTGTTCACCGACAGGCATTGCGGCTGGACGACAGTTTTGAACTGGTCGCTGGCGCATTCAGCGCTACGCCGTCAAAGTCACTGCAGGTGGGCGGGGCTCTCGGGCTTGATGCCGAACGCGTCTACCCGACCTACCAGGTGATGCTGGAGGCGGAAGGCAAGCGGCCCAGCCATGATCGTATCCAGTGTGTGTCGATTGTGACACCCAACAACTCGCACGCGGAAATCGCCATTGCCGCCCTGCAGGCGGGCTTTGACGTGATCTGTGACAAACCCCTGACCCACAGGTTTGAAGATGCCCTGCGCCTGCGCGACACGGTGAACTCGTCTGGCCGGGTGTTTGCCCTGACCCATAACTACACGGGATATCCTCTGGTTAAACAGGCGCGTGCTGAAATTGCAGCGGGGCGCCTTGGGAAACTGCGGAAAGTGATTGTGGAATACAGCCAGGGCTGGCTTGCGCAGAAGCTGGAAGCCGAGCGTGATGTCTGGCGCACAAATCCGGCGGTGAGTGGCATCTCTGGTTGTATGGGCGATATTGGCACTCATGCACACAACCTGCTCGAGTACATCACCGGACAGCGTGTCACAGCGGTATGTGCAGACCTCACCGCGTTTGTTGAGGGCCGGGCCCTGGACGATGACGGGAACGTGCTGTTGCGCATGGATGGCGGAGCACGGGGCATACTGCATGCGAGCCAGGTGTGCGTGGGCGAGGAAAACAACCTGTCGATCCGGGTGTATGGTGAGACGGGTGGGCTTGCCTGGTACCAGCAACAGCCCAACCAGCTTGTGTGCACGAGCCTGAGCGGTAATGACCAGGTGATCCGTGCCGGTCTTAATCATCCGCTTGGCACAGCGGCGCTGGGTGCCACCCGGTTGCCGGGTGGGCATCCGGAGGGGTTTATCGAGGCATTTGCGAATATCTATACAGCGTTTGCCAGCGCGGTACGGGAAGGCAGCGTGGGAAACCATGACTTCCCTGACATAGATGCCGGGGTGCGTGGCATGGCATTCCTGGAGGCCCTGGTTGCCAATGCGGGTGGCCGGGAAAAGTGGACGGTGATAGAAAACGACTGGAGTCAGCCGTGAAAACTTTCAAGTGGTCACCCATCTTCAATGGCCTGCCAGGGTCAGTGGTTGCGTTTGCGCTTCAACCCTGGACCAGCCGGTCAGGCGGAGAGCCGGGTCAAGCCGGGCACTATCTCACCTGGCGGCAGTGGAGGTGAAAAGAGATAACCCTGGATGATCTCGCAGTCAAGCTGGCGGAGCAGGTCAAGCTGCGCTTCCACTTCAACGCCCACGGCAATAACCTGGAAGTCAAAAGCCTTGCCCAGCGAGACAATCGTCTCAAGCAGAATCTGGTCCTGGGCGCTGCCCACGGCGTTTTCGATGAAGCTGCGGTCGATTTTCAGGCAGTTGACCGGCAGGGTCCTGAGGGAGCCCAGTGAAGAGTAACCGGTGCCAAAATCATCGATTGCGACGTCCACACCCAGCGCCCGCAGCCTGCCCAGGATTTCGATACCCTGGGGTGCAGACTGGATACCTGATTCAGTGACCTCAATCTCAAGCTGCGCAGGGGAGATACCACTGTCCCGGATCGCCGCCGTTACAGTGTTGATTAACTGGTGGTCGTTCAACTGGCGTGGTGCCACGTTGACACTGATGCGTGGCTTTACAAGGCCCAGTGCCTGCCAGGCAGCGGCCTGCTGGCAGGCACTGCGAATGACCCAGTCACCCATCTCCTTGATCAGTCCCAGTTGCTCGATCTCGTCGAGGAATTCGCCAGGGGGCAGCAGGCCGCGCTCGGGATGCTGCCAACGAATCAGGGCCTCGTAGGCAAACACTTCCCCGGTCGCAAGGTTTACCTGGGGCTGGTAGTGCAGCACAAATTGCCCCTGGCTGATGGCCAGCCGCAGTTCAGCGCCCAGGGCCAGCCGCCGCATGGCGGCCGCTGACATGCCGCTGGTGTGAAACTCAAAACTGTGCATCCCGGCCTGCTTGGCGGCATACATGGCATTGTCGCCGGCCTGCATCAGGGTCCGGGCATCAGTGCCATCAGAAGGATAGCGTGCAATGCCGATACTCCCGCGTGGAGAGAAACTGCGCCCACCCAGGGTGAGCTGTTCGCTCATGTAGTCCAGGCATCGGTTTGCAATCGTGGCGATGGCATATTCATCAGCAACGTCATCAAACAGCATGCAGAATTCATCGCCTCCCAGCCTGGCAACAAAATCGATTTCCCTCGCGGCGCGCTGCAGTCGTGACGCGATCTCAATCAGCAGTGTGTCACCTGCCTCATGTCCAAGGGAGTCGTTGACTTCCTTGAACTTGTCGAGATCAATAAAGAAGAGGGCAAAAGACCCGTTGCGTCGCCTGGCTGAGCGAATCATCTCATTCAGGCGGCGATTCAGTGATGCTCGCGTGGCGAGTCCGGTCAGCATGTCGTAGTACGCCATCTTGCGGATCTGCTCCTCAGCGTTCCGCTGCTGCGAGATATCCTGCACCGTGGCCATCAGCACCTGGGGTTTGCCCATTTCCGCTTCCGTCATGACGTGTTGCCTGATCCAGCGATTTTCGCCATCCGGTGATATCAGGCGGTATTCGGCCTCAATGGCTTCACCACTGCTGATGCAGCTGCCAAGGTCCGTCTCGAACCTGTCGCTGTCGCAGGGGTGTATCATCGGCAGGAGCAGGGTGATGGGATCAGTGGAGGGGTCAACACACCTGGGCAGCAGGGTGGTCGCATCTGCTGACACAGCAATTTGTTGCAGTTCCCTGTCCCAGCGCCAATAGCCAAGCTTTGCCATTCGCTTGGCCTGCGTGATGCAGGCGCGTTGTTCCAGCAGTTCTTCGTTGACGGCGTCCGTCGCTGCTTTCTGACGACGGATTGTCGCCAGGTGGCGTTTGAGGGAAAGGGTCATGGCTGTCGCAACGCCGGTACCGATCCCAAGCGCCAGCAGCGAAAGCAGGGCGACCCACAGGAACAGTCGGCTGTTCGGTGAGTTGGATGAGGGCATTGGGTCAAGGTAGACAACAAGCCCCAGTAAACCCGGCACCGTCATGCACAGGGCAATATATGCCAGCAGTTTTGTTCGATAGGTGGTCAACCTGTATCTGTCCGATCATTGCCTGGCTAGGCTATCGGCAGCGAGCGACAGATTCTTTAGCCGATCAGGGTATTGGTGGGAGTCTTGCCCTGGCAAGCTGAGGCTGGGTGACGAGTATGGCGGCCACTGCCAGCAATGTGGTGAGCGCCATCACGGGAAACAGGACCTGCAGGGTCATCCACTGGGCAAGTGCAGCAACGGGCATGGTCATGAGCTGTGCAAACCCCATGTTGAGCTGCAGGATACTCATGATCCGTCCGCGGACCTCGGGTGCCACCACGCGCTGGATCAGGATGGTGCTGGACACCATGGTGATGGTCATACCTGCACCCAGGCCCAGGTTACCGAGCACAGCGTTGGTGACCGTGTGATCCAGTACAAAAACGAGGAACGCGCAGGAGAAGAGCAGGGCGCCGCCGGCAATCAGCAGGCCACGCTGTTCCACGTTGGGGTAAAAGGTCAGCGCTATTGATGCCATCAGTGCACCAATGCCCCAGGCCATGGCGACAAAGCCGACATTGGCAATGCTGACACCAACTACCGTGGTGAGCCAGGTGGGCCCGAGATTGGCCGTGGCAGGAAAGCCAAGACCCATCATGGCAACCAGCAGCAGGATGACCCAGAGCACCAGGGGGTCGTTGCGCGTGTAGGCGAGACCGAAGCGAATATCGTTGATTGCTGCGAGGAAACCGTAGCGTTGGCTCCCGGTCATGTCCTGGCGACGTTGGCCGCGGTGTTTCATGAGCAGCAGGCAAACGATCATGAGCAGGTGGCCGAGCGCGGAAAACAGGTAGGCCCCACTGAAGCCCAGTCCCTCGATAATCAGCCCGGTACCAAAAATTGCCACTGGCATGGCCAGCTGGCCGGCAACCTGGTTGAGGGACATGCCAGCCGGCGTCAGGGCCGCCCCGAGGATATCAGGCACCAGCGCCAGCCGGGTTGGCGCATCAATACTCTGCAGGCCGGCAGAGAGGAATGTGGCAAGGAAGAAGAGTCCAAATGCGAGCGTGCTGCCCTGGCCAAGATGCATGATCAGTGCAATAAGCAGGGTCATCGCAACCAGCAGGCACTGCATCACGAGAAGCAGCCACCGCCTGTCGTAGCGATCCGCCAGCGCGCCGCCGTAGAGTCCAAACGTCAGGGCACCAATCCCGCGGCTTGCACCAATCAGGGCAACCAGGATCAACCAGATGTCCCGGGGTGCATAAGCCTGGACCCAGAGGATCTGGGTGAAGAACTGCAGCGGCATTAACATCTGGCCCAGCGCAAAGCCGGCCAGCAGCAGGCGGAAATCTGCAACCTGAAGTGGTGCCATGCCACCTGATGTGTTGCTGCGCACCCTGGCTAGCTCATTCTCACTTCCCGACCGGTGCTGCAGGAAAGGTAAATGGCATCGATGATCGACTGTACGGCAAGGGCCTGGTCCAGGGTTACGCAAAGCGCCTCAAAACCCCTGATGGCGTTCACAAAATTGTGGAACCTGGAGGTGTGGCCAAACTGCAGCGGGGCATCCGGGTTCTGGATTACCTGGTACTCGGCCGGCTTATCGCCAGCCAGGTAGAGTTCCGCGGGGTAGACGCTGGCACCGGCCTCGGTGCCGAACAGGTTGACGTTCATCACGTTGGCCTGCCCCTGGTGGAGCGCCCAGGAAACGTCAAGTTGCAGGGTTGCGCCGCCGGCGAGCTTGATCAGCGCTGTTGCAAAATCGTCCACATCGAACGAAAGGTCCTCCCGGTCAGAGATACCCCAGCCGCCTTCTCCCTGACCCCGGTTGCCGAAGCGGGTATAGGTAGCACCGGTCACGGCTTCCGGCCGAAAGTTGTCCATGAGGTATAGCGAGAGATCCAGCATGTGCACGCCGATGTCCAGCAGGGCACCACCACCGGCCAGGGCCTTGCTGGAAAACCAGGTGCCGATTGACGGGATGCCGCGGCGCCGCAGCCAGCAGGCCCTGGCATGATAGATCTCCCCGAGCCGCCCGGCAGCTACCAGTGACCTGATCTGCTGTGCCGCCGGGACAAATCGCTGGTTCATACCCAGCATGAAGAGCTTGCCTGTCCGTGTTGCCGCGTCCGCGACCGCGCGTGCTTCCCGTGCATTGAGTGCAAAAGGTTTCTCGAGGATGACGTGTTTGCCGCGTTCCAGTGCTTCCTCAGCGAGTGGGGCATGAAACACGTTGGGCACGGCAATATAGATGGCATCAACATTCCCATCGGCAATCAACTCACGCGAGTTGTCATACCGCTGGCGAACGCCAAGGGCATCGCCAAGTCGATTGACACGCGCCGTATTGGCATCGCAGATGGCGACAATTTCCGCATCCGCATGTGCCTGGATTTCCCGCGCGCTGCCAAGGCTGATCGCGCCGGCGCCAATGATCCCGAACTTGACCGGTCCCGTCATCAATCCTGCTCCCTATCCCGTGATATCCATCGCCCAGCTGCGTTCTTCCCGTGTCATCTGTGACAGGCTCTGCTGGGTGTACAGCTTGTGGTAGCGGCCCTTGACCTGCATGAGTTCCTGGTGGTCACCCATCTCGATCAGCTTGCCCTGTTCAATCACAAGGATACGGTCTGCGTTTCGGATGGTCGAGAGCCGGTGGGCAATCACAAGGCTGATCCGACCGGCAAGCAGTGCACCCAGGCCCTGCTGGATGTGCTGTTCCGTGACGGTATCCACGCTGGAGGTGGCCTCATCCATCACGAGGATTTTCGGATCAGCCAGGATGGCGCGCGCGAAGGATATCAGCTGCTTCTGGCCGGCAGACAGTTTTGAGCCACCTTCACCCACCTCGGTGTCATAACCCTTTTCCATGTCAAGGATAAAATCGTGTGCACCGGCCCGACGCGACGCCTGCAGAATCTCATCCATGCTGGCGTCGAGTTTGCCATACCGGATGTTGTCAGCAATGGTGCCGCCAAAGACATGCGAAGCCTGCAGCACGATCCCAAGATTCGACTGGAGCCAGTGCAGGCTGCGTTCCCGGTAGTCGACGCCGTCAATGAGGATTGAACCGCTGGTCGGTTCATAAAAGCGACACAGCAGGTTGACCAGCGTGGTTTTACCGCCACCGGTTGACCCGACTATGGCGATGTTCTGTCCGTATTCAATATCAAGGTTGATGTTGTCCAGCACCTTGTCGCCCGTACCGTACTGGAAACTGACGTTGCGCAGCTGAATGCGATTGATGGTATCGGGGAAACCGTCGGCTGCCATACCCGGCACAGCAGGCGCAGTGAGGCGCGCCCGGACGGCGGGTGAGTCCTGGATGGCGGGTTCGGATTCAATCAGGGAAATGATACGTTCCGCTGAAGCCTGCGCCATCTGCATTTCAGCGAACCAGTTGGCAAGTTCCTGGATGGGCTCAAAAAAGTGGCGCGCGTAGGTCAGAAACGCAATCAGGGTACCTGCCGTGATGCTGCCCCACATGACCTCAAGCCCACCAAAAACCAGCGCAAGCCCCGAGGCAAGCGCACCCAGCGTGAGCACCAGCGGCAGGTAGAGGGCGGCCTGGATCTTGTTGAGTACCGAGGCGGCGTACATGTCGTCAGTCAGGGTGCCGAAGCGGTTCAGGTTTTCTGCTTCCTTGACGAAAGCTTTGGTGGTCTGAACACCCATGATGCTCTCGTTGAACGAACCCGTGATGCGTGAGTTGGTTTTCCTGACCGCTCGCGCACTGGCCAGGATTCTGCGTTGAAACGTCAGGCTGAGCCACGCCAGCAGCGGCAGGACTGACAACACTACAAGGGCGAGCGATACATCCATGTACAGCATTGCAACGGCGATCCCCAGCATCATCGTCAGCCCCCAGACCAGGTCGAGCAGCCCCCAGGCCAGGATATTGGACAGGCGCTCGATGTCCGACGTCATCCGGGCCATGAGCCAGCCAACCGGGCGGAAGTCATAAAACGAAAAGGACAGCTGCTGCAGGTTCAGAAACCCGTCCCTCCTGATGTCGTGGCTGACCTGGGTGCGCAGTTTGCCGCCGAACCAGATGAACCCACCGACCGACACTGCAAGCAGGACCACAAACCCAAAATACAGCGCGCCAAAAAGAGCGAAGTTGGTGTCAGCACCTTCAGTGGCGACCGCATCAATCACCGCCCGCGTAATCAGCGGAAAGGCAATCTCGGCAATGGCGACAAAAAACGCACAGATGGCCAGCACGCTTACCTCGAAGCGGTAATGCAGGGTATAGCCCAGCAATTGCTTCCACAGGTCAAGGTTCATCCCGTGCCGGAAAGAATCCTCGTCGAACCCGTCGTTATAGTTCTCATCATCAAAAAAGTCACTCATGTGCAGCCTCCGCCACGTCGGACTCAATCTGGTCCTGGATTGCGCCCTGGATCTGGCACAGATTCCGATAAATGCCGTCTGTTACCGACAGACTGGCGTGATTGCCTTCCTGGACAACGCGTCCTTCGTGCAGCACAACAATCCTGTCGGCATGCATGACCGTGGAGAGTCGGTGCGCCACGATGATTGTGGTCTGCTGGCCCCGGTTTTCTTTTAACGCCTGCAGAATCTGCGATTCGGTATCCGTGTCGACAGCGGAAAGCGCGTCATCAAGGATAAGCAGCGGCGGCTGTTTGAGCAGGGCCCGGGCGAGCGCAATCCGCTGCCGCTGGCCGCCGGACAGGGTGACACCGCGTTCGCCAACCATAGCGTCATAGCCGCGTGGAAAGCGCATGATCGATTCATGGATACAGGCGGCCTGTGTTGCCCGCAGCACTTCTTCCCGGGTTGCATTGGCCCGGCCAACCCGGAGGTTATCCAGGATGCTGGCCGAGTAGAGAAAAGGTTCCTGCAACACGATGCTGATCTGGGAACGGACATATTTGCGTGACAGGTGACCAATCTCCTGGTCGTCCAGCCTGATTGCGCCATCCTGATAGTCATAAAGCCTCAGCAGGAGCTGGGTAATGGTTGACTTGCCTGCGCCTGGAGGCCCCAACAGTGCCAGGGTCTCGCCGGCGGCGAGGTCAAAACTCACATCACGGAGCACCGGCCTGTCCGGTTCAAAGGCAAAGTTCAGGTGGTCGAAGGTCACGGCGCCACGCAAGGGTGCCGCTGGCGTCATGTCGTTCTGTGACTCCATGGGTTCACCCAGGATCTCGGCAATGCGCCCCATGGAGACAATTGCCTTGCCGGAATCGGTCAGCACCCGGCCCATGTGCCGAATCGGCCAGATAATCATGCCTTCATAGGTCAGAAACGCAAACAGGGTACCGACGGTGAGCGTTCCATCTGTTACCCAGCTGGCGCCCACGATCAACAAAAGACCTATCTGTCCCAGGCACAACAGGTCGCTGGTACCGTAGTAGACGCCCAGCAGTCCTATCAGCTTCTGGTTCTTGTCGCGAAAGTCTGCATTGCGCCTGCCGAACTTTTCGATTTCAAAATCCTGGCGCGCAAACGCCCGCACCACGCGAATACCCGTCAGGTTCTCCTGCAGCACCGTGGTCATTTCAGCCTCTGATTCATCCACAACAAGAAACAGGGCCTTGACGCGCTGGAAGAACACAATAGCAAACACCAGCAGCACCGGCATGACGGCCAGGGACAGCCAGGCCATACCGGCATCCAGCCAGAACAGGATAGGCAGGACCACAATCAGCATGATGATTGCCCGGCTGATTTCGATCACCTGGCCGGCAAGAAAAACGCGCACTGTCTCCATGTCAGATGAACAGCGCTGGAGCAGGTCGCCGGTATCCGCCCTGTCATGGTAGGCACTTGGCAGGTGCTCAAGATGCGCGTAAATCCGGTCACGCAGACGCCGGACAATACCTTCCGAGGCTACCGCGCTGCACCTGCCCCGAATGTAGAGAAAAACGCCGGCAACCGCTGTCAGCAGAACCGTCGCCAGGGCCGCCAGAAGCAGGTATTCCAGCAGTCCGGGTGATGCGCCAGGCGTAAGGGCAGCGGTGAGCTGGTGGATCCATGCAGGCGCAACATAGGTGTCACCACCGGCTATGGCATCCAGTGCAAAACGGGCTGCCAGTGGCACACCAAACATGAACAGATAGCCCACCGCCATGGCACCAATTGCGGTGAGAAATACCAGTCGGTAGCCCTGTGTGACGTCCCAGAGGAGACGTGCTTTTGTCATGTCGTTCAAAATCTCTATTCCTTAAGTTTGTTAGACTCAGGAAGCGGGATTTATCGGTTGTGACGTGTAAAGGTCAGGTAATAGAGCCCGCTTCTGGGTTGAGCGGGCGATAGAGGTTCAGGTGATCAGTGCGCGCTCAACAGCCAAATGCTGTGCGATTGGGTGAGAGGATTTTCCTCATCATGGGGGCAGTCTCCGGTGCGGCACTTTTTTTATTGACGCGCAGCTTACCTGATTTCAGCAAAAAGGCAATCCCTCTGGACCTGATTCGCTGGCCGTTGTATAACGGTGCGCACTCACGCACATTGCCAGGAAAAGGAATCGTTTGATGAAGCTTTACAATTCTGTTGGTCCCAATCCTAGAGTTGTTCGCATGTTCATGGCCGAGAAAGGCATGGAACTGCCGCTTGAAGAGGTTGACCTGATGAAAGGTGACAACCGGAATGAGGCGCACCTCAAGCGCAATCCGTCAGGACAGCTCCCCACGCTTGAGCTGGATGATGGCAGTCATATTGCGGAGATTACCGCAATCTGCGAGTACCTTGATGACAAGTCCGGCTATTCCTCGCTGATTGGTACCACGCCAGAGGAAAGGGCGGAAACGCGCATGTGGTGCCGACGGATTGACCTGCAGATACTCGAACCGCTCGCCAACGGCTTCCGGTTCTCAGCCGGGCTTCCGTTGTTCAAGGACCGGATTCGCACCATCCCCCAGGCTGCAGACGATCTGAAGACCCTGGCCCAGGAGCGCATCACCTGGCTCGATGGTCAGATCGCAGGTAAAACCTGGATTTGTGGTGAGCGCTTTACCCTGGCCGACATTCTGCTGTTTGTGTTTCTCGAATTTGGTGCCCAGGTGGGACAGCCAATCAACGAGTCCAACAGCAACATCATGGCCTGGATGGCGCGGGTCAAGGCGCGTCCAAGCACTGCCGCCTGATCCAATGTTGTTAGCGGGGTAGCAGTTTGACGGAGCGGATATCGTTCGGCACGTTTTCGCGTGAACTGAATGTTCACCTGGACCAGGTCAGCTTTAACGAACTGGTACCCGACGTTGTCTACGACAGTGAAGGCAGGGAGCAGCCGCACAGGCCGGATGCGCTTGCTGTGGGCGCGGGCGACGTTTACCGCCTGCTGCGCCCCTACCTGTCAATCCGCTTTTTTGATCAGTTTCGTGCGGTGATGCCGCTGGCACTTTACCTGGTGCTGTTCCAGCTTTTTATTCTGCGTGAGTCCGTTCAGGACGCCTGGGTGATTTCTTTTGGACTGGTGGCGGTCATTTTTGGCCTGATGCTGTTCATGGAAGGGCTCAAGGTGGGCCTGATGCCATTCGGTCAGGCGCTGGGCAGTTCCCTGCCTTCCAAGGCCGCGTTGCCCACTGTACTGGTGGTGGTTTTCCTGCTTGGTATTGGCGTTACCTTCGCAGAACCTGCCATTGGTGCGCTGCAGACGGCCGGTTCGCTGGTTGACGTGGTCAAGGCGCCCTATCTGTATGTGCTCCTGTCTGAGTGGGCAGGGGTCCTTGTCCTTGTGGTCGGGGTGGGCGTGGGCTTTGCCGCGGTACTGGGCACCATCCGATTTCTGTTTGGCTGGAGCCTGAAACCCCTGATCTACCTGACGCTGGTGCCGGTGCTGGGATTGAGTGCCGGTATGGCGCTTGACCCTGAACTTTCCAAGGTGCTTGGCCTGGCGTTTGACTGCGGGGCGGTCACGACCGGTCCCGTGACGGTTCCGCTGGTCCTGTCCCTGGGTATTGGTATTGCGCGGGCGGCAGGCCGGGGCAACGATTCCCTGTCCGGATTTGGCATTGTAACCCTGGCTTCGCTGTTCCCGATTGTGGGGGTGATGGGGCTTGCACTTTATGTCTCGATGCAGGTGACGCCCGCGGAAATTGTGGCAGGCGCACAGGCAGGCAGCCTGGCTGCAGGTAACCTGCCCTGGTTTGAGACCACACCGGCGGTTGAGATTATTGGCGGTATTCGCGCCATTGTACCGCTTGTGCTGTTCCTGCTGCTGGTGATGTCCTTGCTGCTGAAAGAGCGGTTACCCAACCCGAAGATTATCTGGTTCGGGATTCTGCTCTGTGTACTTGGCATGATCATCTTTAACCTGGGGTTGAGTTATGGGCTGTCAAAACTGGGCGGGCAAAGCGGCGGGCTGGTGCCGGCGGCCTTTACTCGAATTGATACCGTGGATTCGTCGCCACTCTATGTGCTGGCGCTGGGACTGGGGATTGCGATAGCGTTTGCCTGGCTGCTTGGATTTGGCGCAACACTGGCGGAACCGGCGCTCAATGCGCTGGGGATGACGGTCGAGGAACTGACCAACGGCTCTTTCAAGAAGTCGACGCTCATGTACGCCGTGTCACTGGGCGTGGGTTTTGGCATCGCGCTTGGCGTTGCCAAGATCATTTTCAACATTCCCATTGCCTACCTGCTGGTACCCGGTTACCTCCTCGCCATCCTGCTGACTGTCCTGTCAAACGAGGAGTTCGTGAACATCGCCTGGGACAGTGCAGGCGTCACCACCGGACCTGTTACGGTACCGCTGGTACTGGCCATGGGACTGGGCTTTGGCAATGCACTGGGTGCGATAGAAGGTTTTGGTATCCTGTCAATGGCGTCGATTGGTCCCATTATTGCCGTATTGACGACAGGCCTGTACATCCGCTTCAAGATCAGCCGGCGTTACGCACGCACTGCTGTGCCAGCCGAGGGGTAAACCAGACCATGAGCAGAGAATTTACAGTGTTGACTGATGTTTCGATGATCACCTGTATTGTCCAACGCGGCAAGGCTGACGCGGTGGTACAGGCCGCCCAGGATGCCGGCGCGCAGGGTGCGACTACCTATTACGGCTATGGGAGTGGCGTACGGGAGCGGTTGGGTGTGCTTGGCCTCGCCATTGATGTCGAAAAGGAGATCATTACAACCCTGGTCGCAGACGACCAGGTAGATCGGATATTTGAGCGGATGTATTTTGCTGCCAGCCTGGATGTACCGGGCAATGGCATCATTTACATCACCAGGCTCGACAAGGCCGCAACCTATATTCCGGCGGAGGTCATAGAAAGAATTCACGCCAAGGCGGCGGACACAATCCGATGAAAGGTCTCATCGACAACGCCAAATTAATTACTTGCATTCTGCCGAAGGGAAAAGCGATCCTGATTCAGCGCGCCCTGGTCGAGGAGGCCGGTATACATGGCGTCAACTTTCACCGCGCGCGTGGCGTGGGACGGTTTTCGCCGCTCAGCAAACGCGGCATCGGAGAACAGCAGGAAAAAGAAATTCTTGAGGTGTGCGTGCCCGCTGAAGAGGCTGACGTGCTGTTCGAGCGAATCTTTTTTGCCGGTGAGATGGACCGGCCTCATGGTGGGATCATCTACATGACAAGCCTGTCACTGGGTATGGCACTTGCCATGCCGGAGATCCCCCAGGCACAACCCGGCGACTAGTCCAGCAGCCGGGCAATCAGCGGCTGAATCAACAGCGCAGCCATCAGCCCGGCATAGTAATCCCGGTCATAACCGAAGTTGAGGCTGAAGTCTGCCGGCATGTTTGCCACCAGGCAAAGCAGTGCAACAGCGGCCACGATATAGATATTCCGCCCGATCATGAACAGCGTAAAAAGTACCGCTGCAAAAAAAGTCAGGCCGTAATTGCCAGCCAGGCCCAGCCGGGCAAACAGGTTGTCGTCAAGGTTCATGCCCAGGATGACAGCAAAAAACAGAAACAGGACCGTGGATCTTGCAAGAACCGCAACATCCATAATCAGTGCCTCCATTTCAGTAATAAGTTAACGCAACTTTAACGACCGGCTGATTGATTGGCGAATGACAAATTTCATTTCTGTGAAGTGCTTCACCTCCCGCGTGCCCCTGCCGTCACAGATCCGCAAAGTCTGGTTAATTTTGCTAACACTTGGCTTCGCACGTTCTGCGTTCTGCCCGGGTTTCTCAATAAATTGATAAAAATCAGACGGATAGCTTCATGGCACAACTTCTGCTTGGAAGAGGTCAAACAAAAGAATATTGAGGCGAGTTGTGAACTGGAGAGCGATCTGCCTGGTGCTTTGTATGTTGTCATCGGTGTCAATGAATGCAGGCGCGGATACTGTCGAGCGGGTAGAACTGCGCCTGGCGGGGATCAGCTACATGGTACTCACTGATGCGGTGGTGCGGCGGGAGGGTGACGTCCTTGTCATTGAGAGCGACGACCCGGTGCCGACAACCGCCGGCACCGATTGCCGGGTTGATGTCCGCGAACATGCTGTGCTGAACCTGAATTCGCTGGCGGCGCAGCGAATTGCGGTTTACGCCAGCGATTATGCGCGCGTTAACCTGGGCACCATGGCTTGCCGGACTGCTGAAAACGTGGCGACAGACTTTGGTCGAATACGTCAGGAGACGAGTGAGTAGCTGGCCTCAAGGGACGGGGTGCTACTGGCCCTGACCTGGCCAGTATCAACCAGCCTGACCATGGCAGCGAGGACGGACCGGGCGGCGGCCGGGTAGAGCTTTTTGTCCGTCTCGCGGTACATCACCGGCACCATGTTGGGGATTTCTGATATGCCGTCTGCCAGGCAGGCCAGTATCTGTGCCTCGCGGTCAAGTCGGTGATTGATAAACGCACGCACAAATTCCTTAACGTTGGTGATGCAGGTTCCGTGGGTGGGCCAGTAGACCTCATCGTCCCGCGCCAGCAGCAATTCGAGACTGGCCATATAAGCGGTCATGTCCCCGTCAGGCGGTGAAATGACGCTGGTGGACCAGCCCATGACGTGATCGCCGGTAAACAGGCTCTTTTCTTCGGCCAGGGCAAAACACATGTGGTTTGAGGTGTGACCGGGTGTATAGACACATTCTATGGTCCAGCCATCACCCCTGATGATATCGCCGTGCCTGACAACAACGTCTGGCACAAATGCCATGTCGCCGCCTTCCTCAACCTGGATACCTTCTTCACGCTTGCCGGCGCCATGGGGTCCGTAGCCATAGGTGCTGGCACCCCAGAACTGTTTCAGCGGCGCCGCGGCCGGGGAATGGTCCATATGGGTGTGTGTTATCAGGATATGGGTGATGGTCTCACCGGCCAGTGTCTGCTTGAGGGCGTCAATGTGCTCTGGCAGCAGTGGCCCAGGATCAATCACGACCACGCTGTCACCACGGCCGATGACGTAGGTGCCCGTACCCCGAAAGGTAAACGCACTGGGGTTTTTTGCGACAATTCGGCGCACCAGCGGCGAGACCTGCTCAAGTGCGCCATATTCAAAATCGTACTGATAGACAAAAGGGATTTTTGTAGTCATCCGTGGAGCTTACCAGAGGAGACGGCTTCTGATCCATTGGGTAGTGTTGCCCTTGAAGCGGAAGCATGAACCCTTTATAAGTGACTTTGGTTGGACTAAATCCGGAGCCACCCAGATGGCCACAGAACAGCTCCCGTTCAAGCGACTGATTGACGTTGGTATTGCGCTGTCTGCGGAAAAAGACCCGGATCGGCTGATGGAGATGATCCTGCTTGAGGCCAAAGATCTTGCGAGCGCTGATGGCGGTACCCTTTATATCCGTACCGACAGTGATGAACTGGAATTCAAGATTGTTCGTACTGACTCGCTCGGTATCGCCCAGGGTGGTACCAGTGGCACGCAGATCACCTTGCCGCCGGTCCGGATGTATGGTGATGATGGGTCACCCAACCTCAACACGATTGTCAGTTACGCTGCCAATACCGGTCAGACCATCAATATCAATGACGCCTACGATTCAACCGAGTTCGACTTTTCCGGCACCAAGAAGTTTGACGCCGGCACCGGCTACAGATCCAAGTCCCTGGTCGCCGTTCCGCTGAAGAATCGCCAGGAACGCGTGATCGGCGTGTTGCAACTGCTGAACGCCATCGACCGGGATGCAGACGAGGTAGTGACATTCTCCACAGAAATTATTCCGCTGATCGAGGCACTGGCGTCCCAGGCAGCGGTTGCGCTCGAGAACCAGAATCTGCTCGAGGCGCAGAAGCGACTGCTGGACTCGTTCATCGAACTGATGGCAAGCGCGGTGGACGCCAAGTCACCCTACACCGGCGGCCACTGTCAGCGGGTACCGCTGTTGACAGAAATGCTGACCGAAGCGGCCTGTCAGTCTGATGCACCACCCTTTGCCGATTTCAACCTGAACGAGGAAGAATGGTACGAACTGCACATTGGCGCCTGGTTACACGATTGCGGGAAAGTCACCACACCGGAATACGTGGTGGACAAGGCCACCAAACTGGAGACCATCACGGACCGGATCCACGAGATCCGCATGCGGTTTGAGGTTGTCAAGCGCGAGGCCGTGATTGCCTGCCAGCAAAAGCTGATTGAAGGTAAGGGTGACCCCGCTGAACTCAAGCGTGACCTGGAGAATGAACTGGCGGCAATTGACGACGACTTTGCGTTTATTGCCGAATGTAACCTGGGTGGGGAATTTATGGCTGAGGAACACCTTGCCCGTGTCCGCCAGATTGCAACCCGCAAATGGACGCGTACCCTGGATGACCGACTGGGTATTTCGCAGGAGGAAGCAAAGCGCAAGGCACGGATTGCGCCTGCTGCCCTACCATCTGAGGAGAACCTGCTCGCAGATCGGCCGGATCACATCATCGAACACGATGCCGTGGTGCATTCAGCCAATCCGGACAATCCCTATGGCTTCCGGGTGGATGTACCGGAGCACAAGTACAATCTGGGGGAAATCTACAACCTGTGTATTGCCCGCGGCACCCTGACAGCAGAAGAGAGGTTCAAGATCAACGACCATATCGTGCAGACCATTGTCATGCTCGAAAACCTGCCATTTCCGAAACATCTTGAGCGGGTCCCGGAAATTGCCGGTGGTCACCACGAGAAGATGGACGGCACCGGCTATCCCAAAAAGCTCATGGGCGGCGAAATGTCCATTCCGGCCCGCATCATGGCAATTGCTGATGTGTTTGAGGCGCTGACGGCGGCAGACCGCCCGTACAAAAAGGCCAAGAAACTCAGCGAGAGTATCAGGATCATGAGTTTCATGGTGAAAGACAAGCACCTTGACCCGGAACTCTTCCGGCTGTTTCTCGAGTCTGGCGTCTACCAGACCTATGCGGAGAAGTTTTTGCAACCCGAGCAGATAGACGCCATCAGTATTGCCGACTACCTCTGATAGTTCCGCTGGATGTAAAGCGCGCGGTGATCCCGGGTGATATCAAAAGCTGTCTGCAGGACCGCAAGGTAGGGGCTTGTGGTCGCGGGCAGGTCGTTAATGGTTTCAATGACCACCCGGCTCTTTTGTTCGGACAGGTGATGCAGGACGTCGAGGTAGCGGCTAATCGCGTCGTGCTCGGGTGGCACATTGAAGCGCAACACCTTGCCGTGACGCTCGGACAACAGCACTATGTCCGTACCATGATAAACCAGGTGGGCTGATGGCACCCGGCGTGGCAGGGCCTCACTGCCATCAGACAGGCCCGGCCCGGCCGGCGAGATCGGGTCCGCGGCATTGATCCAGAATACCAGATCCCCGGGGGCCTGATCCTGCAGCATCCGAACAGCACCAGGTGATGCAAACTGCGGCCCCGGAATGGCAGCAAAAAAATGTCCTGACAGGAGTTCACCGGACAACTCCATCAGTCGAATGGCACGAAACAGGTGCCGCCACTGAAACAGGGTGGATTCCCGCTGCAGCAATTCGCGAAAAATGAATCCATATCGATCTAGCAGAACCCTTACCCGGTCTTTGGCTGTCTCCAGATCACTGACTGCAGTCTGGTCCGGTGGCGGGTAGTCCAGTCGAAACCAGTTGCCTGCAATGGGTATAGACCCGCGCCACTGGTTAAAGCCGCCACGCCGGATTTGCCGGGTGCGTGAGCGGGTAAGGTCGGTACCCTCCGGGATCCGGAAGCGGGTGGCAATACCCTTGCGCAGGGCGGCCATGGTGTCGTTGCTGATCAGCCCCATGAAGGCGTTGTTCCAGAGCAGGTCACCGAGTTTACTGGCGCTGCTGTTGTGTTGGTCCATCAGCCCGGTGAAGCTGTAACGTGCGGTAGGATCGGGCAGGAGGGTATTGATGGGCGCCGTGTCCAGGGGTGGCTTGTTGTCCCGGGGGGCGCCAATCAGGTCAAGGTCTGCGGGAAACGTGAAGCAGACCGAACGGGGTTGGCTGCCAATCCAGAGGAGGTTGCCTTCCTGGAACAGTCGGTCGAGATCGGTCTCGTCGTAAGCCAGCCGGGCGGGCAGTATCTCGGTCTCCCAGAGGTCAGCAGGCAGCGGCAGGCAGCGCAGGGTTTCCAGGGTTTCCGCCAGCCGATCCAGGGTGCTGCTGCTTTCAAAACGCGTTTGCCAGCGGTACAGAAATGGCGTGAGGTATCCAAGTGGCAACGCCTCCAGCTGCAGCCTGGATTGCTGGCGCAGCAGCCGTAGCAGGGCTTCGTAATTTTCCGCGTCACAATATTGAACCTTTGCCGTTCCCTCAATCAGCCCGCCCTGTACAATCACTTCCTCGGCCAGTAACTGCGTGAGTAGCGGTTGCAGGACTGCGTCTGCCACACCAAGTCGCGCCTGCATCTCTTCCAGTGTTTGTGGACCGTAGTACTGGAGCCAGTTGGCCAGCAGGGCAGGGTCCTCGGCCGAGCCAGCGATAAACGCGACAACTGCCGGTACGTCCTCGTCAGCGACCAGCAGATGACCAACTTCCTCCACCCTGGGGACGGGAAGGTCCCAGGGCCACTCGGCTCTTGGTATGGCCGTTCGCTCTTTGACCCACTCGAGGCACTCAGCCTCGTCCTCGGGTTCAAAGCCGGTTTCGAGTCGCTGGCGTCTTGCCTCAAAGGCCAGCACAAGTTCCCGGGGTAACAGGGGCCGAAGGTCAGGATTAAAAACGACCTCCTGCAGCAGGCTGTTGGACAGTGAGGACGCCATGTTGCCCCGTGGCGTGTCATCCCGGTACATATAAGCGTTGATCTGGTCAAAGGCCAGGGTGGTGGCAAAAGGGCTGGGAGACGATGTGCTGACCTCGGTGACCCGGATCTCGTTGCGGTCGATTTCATCCAGTACCCGTTGCAGGCCAGGCAGGTCGAACTCGTCCTGCAGGCAGGTACGCCAGGTTTCCAGCAACAGCGGGAAATCTTCAAACTTCCGAACCGCCTCCATCAGCTTTTGTGATTGCAGTCGGCTCATCCACAACGGTTTGCGTTCGTTAAATCTGCCTTTGGCCAGCAGCAGGGCCCGCCCGGCATTCTCGCGAAAGCGGGCGCCAAAAAATCCGGAACCCTCCAGACGTTGACGCAGCAGCGCTTCGATTCGTGGAGCAGGTGCCAATGCCAGGATGTCATATCCGTGAATGTTGTCCGTCAGTTGCAGCACAATCGCCTCGTTGCTGACGTGGATTTCCGGCATTTCGGCGTATCGCTCAAGCCAGCCCGCTTCCAGCGCCATTGCCAGCGGGCGATTGATGCGCGCCCCCCAGTGTGTATGGAACACTAGCTGCTGACCGGCCGCCCGACCCGGACCCTGGCTGATCCGTTCAATCAAAAGGTGATGTCGATGGGGTAGCGAGGTGCCGGTTGACTCACGCTGGCGTCGGAACAGGTCCTGCAGTGCCGCGGCCGCCTCAGCCTGCATGTGGTAATCGCGGGCCAGTATGCCCGGGAAATCAGGGTCATCACTTCGGGCGTCAGCGAATTCGAGGAATTCACCAATCCGGGACGCATAATGAAAGTCTCGATTGAGCGGTTCAGAGCGCCAGAAGGGCGGGGCAATTGATCCCGGCCGGGCAGGTGCCACGACCACATCATTATGCGTAATCCGCCTGATCTGCCACTGCCCGGTACCAAAGCTGAACACCTTGCCAACCTGTGCCTCCCAGACAAACTCCTCATCCAGTTCGCCCAGTCTGGCGTTGTCGGCTTCAAGGCGAAGCTGGAAATAACCCCGATCAGGAATGACGCCACCGGACAGGAACAGCGACATCAGGGCGCCGGGCCGGGCGACAACTTTCTGGTTGATTCGATCAATACTGACCCGAGGTCGCAATTCGCGAATATGGCTGCGGGCATAGCGACCGGCCAGCATGTTGAGCACCAGGTCAAACTGGTTACGACCGAGGCGCTGGTAGGCTGTGCTCCGCCTGACTTCAAGATACAGTTCATCAATGTCCCATTCACTGGTGCCGGTCATGGACACGATGATCTGGGCCAGGACATCCAGCGGGCACAACACGGTTTTCTGTGGTTCCAGATCCCGGTCTGTCACCGCCCGGGCCAGTACTGCGGCCTCGATAAAATCCAGCGGATGTGTCGGATAGACAGTACAGCGACTGGTTTCGCCCACACCGTGCCCGGCCCGGCCGATGCGCTGAATGGCGCTGGAAATGGCGTCAGGTGACTGGACCAGGATGACTTCATCCAGGTAACCAATATCAATGCCCATCTCCAGGGTGCCGGTTGCGACTATCGCGGCAAGCTGGCCTGATTTCAGCCGCTGTTCAACATCCAGGCGTATCTCCCGTGAGAGTGAACCATGGTGGGCATAAGCCAGGGTCTCGCCAGCCGCCACATTGATCAGGTAGGTCAGCTTCTCACACAGTGCCCGGGAATTGGCAAAGAGCAAGGTGGCGCGATTGGCCCGGATACGTTCCACAAAGTCACCGGCCAGTGAATCCCAGATTTTCTGGTCATCGGGTCGCGAGGCGGCAGCCGGTGGATAGCGGACGCTGATGTCATAGTTGCGGTGGACATGGGATTCGATAATGCTGATGGGTCTAGCACGGTAGCCTGAACCTTCTGAATCACCTTCCCTGATATAACCGGCGACAAAGCGGGCAACCTCTTCGAGGGGACGGACCGTTGCCGACAGGGCAAGGCGCTGGAACTCACCGGAGTGACGGACTAGCCGCTCAACAGCGCTCATCAGGTAAACGCCGCGCTTGTTGCCGATGACACTGTGGATCTCGTCAAGAATCACCGTTTCAAGGCTGGTCAGCATGCTGATCCCGCCTTTGGATGAAAGCAGGATATTCAGGCTTTCAGGTGTGGTGATGAGTATCTCCGGCGGGTGCCGCAACATCCTGCGTCGATCCTGGCTGTCCGTATCCCCGCTCCGCGTTTGTACCCGTACGGACGGAAAGGGTGTTCCGGCTTGCGCAAACAGCTCACGCAGTTCAGCCAGGGGCACAAGCAGGTTTTGCTGTATGTCGTTGTTCAGCGCCTTGAGCGGGCTGACGTAGAGTATCCGGGTGGTCCCACACGCCAGTTGTCCGGTAGCAAACTGGTTGATGGCCCAGAGGAATGCCGTCAGCGTCTTGCCGCTGCCGGTGGGAGCTGTGATCAGGAGGTTTTCACCCCCGGCAATCCGTGGCCAGGCTTCCTGCTGAATGTCTGTTGGCGTCCTGTGCCGGGCCAGGAACCAGCGCTCAACCAGTGGATGAAAAGTGATTTCCATGCGCCGGATTCTAGCATCGTCCCGGGCATGTAATGCGGGTTCTACTCTGTCACAATGCCTTGATGAAACGACTGTTGACCCTGTTGGTTGCGTTCTGCTGGCATACGGTGGCGGATGCAGCTGCTGTGGACTATGACCGCCAGGCCATCACCATTGCCCTGGCGCAGGAGCCGCCCAGTCTTGATACCACCAAAACCACGGACCTCGTCAGTTTTTTTGTGCTCGGCCACGTGGCAGAGGGGCTGGTGCGGTACGACCAGGCCGGCCATCTGGTGCCTGGGGTGGCTGCATCCTGGCAGGTCAGTGATACCGCGATCGAATTCATGTTGCGGGAGGATGCCCGGTGGAGTGACGGCAGCCCGGTGACGGCAGATGACTTTGTCTATGCCTGGCGCCTTGTAAATGATCCTGCCAATGCTGCGCCCTACGCGGCCATCATGTATCCGATTCGCAATGCCGAGCAAGTCCAGAAAGGCGAGTTGCCGGTGAGCGAGCTTGGCGTTACGGCAATTGATGCAAGGCGGCTGAGGGTGGAGTTGGAGGCACCCTGTGGCTACTGTATCAGCCTGATGGTTCATGCGACCTTCTACCCGGTCAAAGCAGCATTTCATCGCGCCCAGGGTGCGGACTACGGCGCCCGGCCGGCAAACCTCCTCTACAATGGTCCGTTCATGCTGGTGGACTGGGTACATGGGGCCAGGCTTAAACTCATTGCCAATCCTGACTACTGGAATGCAGATGCCATTGTCCTGCGGGAAATTAACATTGACTATATTACCGAGGACACCCGCACCAAACTGAACCTGTTCCGCGATGGTGCCATTGCGCTGACCCGTCTGGGCGCGGAGACGGTGGATGACGCACTAGCGCAGGGGTTACGCCTGCGCACTTTTGTATCTGGTGGTATGGCGTTTGTGCGCTTTAATATGGCAGCAGGCAGGTTAAGTGCTGATCCGCGCATTCGTCGCGCCATTGCCCAGGTGTTTGATCCGGAAGAATTTGTGAACAGGGTCATTGGTATTCCGGGCTACCGGGCTGCACACAGCTTCTTCCCGAGTTGGGTACAGGGTGCCGAGCGCCCGTTTATCGAAGAATATCCGCTACCACCACGGGAGCTGGACCTCGAGGGCGCGCGTGCGCTGGTGACTGCTGCGACGGGAGGGCAGAAGGCGGAACTCACGCTCCTGTCCGTCACCTCACCAACCGGCGCAAAAATTGCCGAATATTTCCAGGGCCTCATCAGTGCCCGACTGGGTCTTGACGTCAGGGTGGACCAGCAGATCCTGAAACTGTACCTGGAGAAAAACCGGTCGGGTGATTTTGACCTGGCGCTGTCAAGCTGGTATCCGGATTTTGACGACATCGTCACCTTTGCTGACTTGCTGGGATCCTGGAATGCCAATAACCGGGGCGGCTATAAAGATGCCCTGTACGATGAGCAACTGGGCATCCTGATGCGTGCGTCCGAGCCAGGCCGGCGCATGGCCGCCGCTGCCGAGCTGCAGAGAATCATTTTCCGGGACGTCCCGGTACTACCCATGGCAGAGACGGGCAGTGCCTACCTGCAGCATCCCAGGTTGCGGGGTGTCGTTCGCCGCGTGCTGGGCGCGGACCCAGACTATACCCATGCACGTGTGGTGCCATGAGGGGCAGGCTTGCTGCTAGAAACATTCAAATTCGCGCTGTAATGCCCAGTCCGAAATCCGGGACGATGCCCCGCTTGTCGTATGTTCCTGCAGCGCAACGAGTAACTTCCGCTGGCCCGCAACCCATTCATTGACAAGGGGTGATCCAAGGCCGCTGCGCAGCACGGGGTTGTCGAGCAGCGCGCCAAGCGCGGCTTCCGGTTCTGCTGGCTGGATGCCGGGTTCTGGGCGTCCTGGAAGCTCAATATGCCCGCCTGCCAGGCCGGCCGCCATCATACCAGCCAGCACCAGGTAGGGATTTAGATTCGCGGCCCCGCCCGCCAGGCAAAACCGGCCGGGCATGTCCGGACTCGTGATAACGCCTGCCTCCGGCGCGTCACATCCGTCTGGGTTCGGTGACCAGGCACTGGCGCCCGGCCGCCCAAGACAGGTTGTGGCCGCCAGGTTGGCCCGGAGTCCCGCGACCCAGTGCGCGAAGTTGGGCTCCCCGCCCGGCGAGTCAAATTCAGTGTCAAAATTGAGTGAATTCCAGACGTTGGCCGACGGCCTGGCCATAAATGTCACCGCCATATCCATATCCACGGCAACCTCGTACATGACGATGCGTGTCAGCATCAGGTGATCTGCGAGTACAAGTGGTTCGTCCGGAGCCAGTACAAGTGCCACCTGATCCCTTGCGGGGGTGTTTTGCCAGCTATGCCAACCAATGTGTTTCCACTCGAGCCGACTGATCACCTCGTTCATGTAGCGGCTGATCTCATAGCTTCTGTGGATCCGGCGGCTGGCCGGGGCAATGGCTGGACCGGCGGTGTAATTGTTGGCGCGCATTGTCTCAACGCTGTCTGCGTACAGGCAGAAGCAAAGCCGGGCTGAGATGGAGGGTAACTGTTGCCGGCTGCGCGCCTCTGCGCAAAGTCGTTTCAGGGTTGAACGCGGACAGAGGGCGGTTGGCTCGCCCGCTGCGGTGCGGAGATCACAGATGACATGTCCCAGGTTGGGATCAGTGCCGTCAGAAATCAGCGTATTGAGGTCGGGTGACAGGTATGCGGACGCGACAGGTGACAGGTTGCCGAGTGGAAATGTCGCCTCAAACTGACTGCGGTGAACGTACTCACCGGTGCTGGTGCCGTCTGCGAGCACCGCCAAAGTGCGAATGATGTTCACATGGTGACGGTCGAGCCACTCTGCGAGTGTCGGTTCATCCATCATCGCCGTTGGTCACTCCCCGCTGTTTTCAACAAACTCCACAACCTCCAGGTTAAACCCGGAAAGGGCGTTGTAACGGGTTGGGGAGCTGAGCAGGCGCATTTTGCCCACGCCGACGTCGCGGAGGATCTGCGAGCCGGTGCCAATCACCCGATAGACCCCAATTTCGGTGGAGGCACGCTGGGTGGGCGGCATGTCGGGAAAATGTTCCACCTGGGCCAGGGCTTCGCTCTGTGACATGCCCTGGCCAACAATTACGATAACCCCTTTACCTTCCTGCTGGATGCGGGCCATGGATTCGGTCAGCGACCAGCTCGGCTTGAAGCCGGGGCGCTGGGTTCCAAGCACGTCGCGCAGGGTGTTCAGGGTCTGGACCCTGACAAGACAGGGTTCATCTTCATGAACCTCACCTTTCAGCAGTGCGTAATGTACACCCTCGGACACCTTGTCAGTGTAGGTGCGCAGCAGGAATTCGCCATGGGCAGTTGTCACTGCCTTTTCGTTTACCAGTTCAATGGTCTTGTCGTACAGGGCCCGGTACTGGATCAGGTCAGCGATGGTGCCGAGCTTAAGGTTGTGCTTCTCGGCAAATTTTTCCAGCTCCGGGCGTTTTGCCATGGTGCCGTCTTCATTCATGACCTCAACAATTACGGCAGCCTCTTCATATCCGGCCATGCGCGCCAGGTCCACACCGGCCTCGGTGTGCCCGGCCCGGGTCAGAACACCACCACGTTTTGCAATCAACGGAAAAATATGACCTGGCATGACAATGTCGTTCGGTCGCGCGTTTTTTGCGACGGCTACCCGCACGGTGCGCGCCCGGTCTGCGGCTGAAATTCCAGTGGTGATACCATCAGCGGCTTCAATGGAAACAGTAAAATTGGTTTCGTGCAGGGAACTGTTGTTCTCGACCATGAGCGGCAGGTTGAGTTGCCTGGCACGTGCTTCCGTCAACGTAAGGCAGATGAGACCACAGGCCTCACGCGCGAAAAAGGTAATGTGCTCGGGTGTGATGACGTCCGCGGCAATAATCAGATCACCTTCGTTTTCCCGATCCTCGTCATCCATGATGAGGACCATCTTGCCCTGGCGGAAGTCGTCAAGGATCTCTTCGGTTGTATTAATGGCCACATTAACTCCGGCATGAGTGAGTGGGCGTTATTATACTGGAAATCGTATAATCCACCCTTATGGAAGACTATCAGTCATTTATGGCGGCACTTGTCGCAATCAGCGGGGCGAACGTGATTCGCGAACCCGCCGCACTCAGCGTATTCGAAAGTGATGGCTTGATGGCGAAACAGGCGTTGCCACTGGCGGTTGTGCTGCCTGACAGTATTGAGGAGGTGCAGCGTGTTGTTGCCCTGTGTCATGCGTCGCGGGTGCCGGTGGTTGCCCGCGGTGCCGGCACAGGTTTGTCCGGTGGTGCAACCCCGCATGCCGGGGGTGTACTGCTGGGGCTTTCGAAATTTAACCGGATTCTCTCGGTCGACACGGACAATCGCACGGCCCGGGTTGAGCCGGGTGTCACCAATCTCTCGATCTCGGATCATGTCAGACCGCTGGGCCTGTATTACGCCCCTGATCCATCCTCGCAGATAGCCTGCACCATCGGTGGCAATGTGGCAGAAAACTCCGGTGGTGTGCACTGCCTGAAGTATGGCCTGACGGTGCACAACGTGCGGAAGCTCAAGGTGATCTCACCTACAGGTGAACTCTATGAGGTTGGCAGTGAAGGGTTTGATAGCCCCGGTTACGACCTGCTTGCCCTGTTGCATGGTTCTGAAGGATTGCTGGGCATTGTGGTGGAGGTCACCGTAAACCTGCTGCCGCTGCCGGACAGCGTCTGCGTGGTTCAGGCGGGATTCGACAGCGTGCAGGCTGCAGCCGATACGGTGGGTGCCATCATTTCGGCGGGTATCCTGCCGGCAGGACTCGAAATGATGGATAACCCCGCTATCCGGGCCGCCGAGGCGTTTGTTAACGCCGGCTACCCGACCGAAGCGGCTGCGCTTCTGCTGTGTGAACTTGACGGCACCACAGAGGCTATTGAGGCACAGCTTGTGGCACTGAGGGAACTGCTTGCCAGGTTTGGGGCAAAGCACGTTGAAGTCGCATTTGATTCCGCCCACCGGGCACGATTGTGGCAAGGCAGGAAAGCGGCATTTCCTGCCGTCGGCCGCATTGCGCCCGATTATTACTGTATGGACGGTACTATCCCGCGGCGTTATCTGGCAAAGGTGTTGGCGGGTATCAGCCGCCTGGCGGAGAAGCATGGGCTTGCGGTTGCGAACGTCTTTCACGCCGGTGATGGCAACCTGCATCCACTGATCCTGTATGACGCCAACCAGCCCGGT
The DNA here is from genome assembly GCA_047947185.1 of Pseudomonadota bacterium. Lineage (GTDB taxonomy): Bacteria > Pseudomonadota > Gammaproteobacteria > Pseudomonadales > Azotimanducaceae > JANQJA01. Next base: position 643,916 of record CP170502.1, on the reverse strand, counting down.
GACACAGAAAGAGCCGAGGCATTTGGCGCCGAGATTCTTGAGCTCTGCATTGCCGCGGGTGGCACAATCACCGGTGAGCACGGGGTGGGTCTGGAGAAAATTGACCAGATGTGTCTCCAGTTCAGCGAGCAGGAACTGGCCCTGTTCCACGCGGTGAAACAGGCTTTTGATGAGCGAGGTATCCTGAACCCGGGAAAAGCCGTACCCACACTGCATCGGTGTGCCGAGTTTGGTGCCATGCACGTGCATGCGGGCCAGGAAAAATTCCCGGAACTGGATCGATTCTGATGTCCGGGGATAGACGTGTTGACCTGTGTGAACAGGTGGCCCATTGCGCGGCAGCAGGACTGCCGCTGGTCATCTGTGGCGGCGGCTCCAAGGCAACCATGTTGCCACAGCCCCCAGCTGAAGCCATGTTGCTGGACATGCAACGCCAGTCCGGCATTATCGACTACCAGCCCACGGAATTGATGCTCCGCGCCCGCGCTGGCACGCCGGTTTCAGACATAACAAGGCTGCTGGCCGGTGAGGGCCAGATGCTGGGATTTGAGCCGCCCACCTTCGACAACCGGGCAACGCTGGGCGGCACGCTTGCCATGGGCCTCTCTGGCGCACGGCGCCCCTGGAGCGGCAGTGCCAGGGACTTTGTACTGGGTGTGGGGCTGATCACGGGTGAGGGCCGGTACCTGGAGTTTGGCGGACAGGTCATGAAAAACGTCGCGGGATTTGATGTCTCGCGGCTTAGTGCAGGGGCTCGCGGCACCCTGGGTGTAATCGCAGATGTCAGTCTGAAGGTGCTGCCGTTGCCAGAAGCGGAAATGACGCTGGTGCTTGCCTGTTCCCGCGACGCCGCGCTGCCACGGATGCTCGAGATCAGCAATAGCACAACGCCGGTCTCGGGCCTCTGCCACATCGACGGGCACCTTTTTGTTCGGCTCTCGGGTTCAGCCTCTGCGGTTGCGGCGGCAAGGTCCCGGTTGGGTGGTGAGGGACTCGCCAGCGGCCAGGTCTGGTCTTCGGTCGCAGAACTGACCCACAAGTCACTGGCAGGGGCCCGTTGCCTGTGGCGCATATCGGTGCCGCCGGCCTCAAACTTGCTGCTGGCAGAAAGTACAATCCTCGACTGGGGCGGTGCCCAGCGATTTGTCGCAGATCCGGCGCGGCATCAATTGGAGGTTGCGGGGAGCGGGCACGCCTTGCAGGTACGTGGCCCCGGTGCGGGCAGCATCCGGTTGCCCAACAGGATTGTTGCGGCGATCAGTGCAAGGCTCGCTGCTGCGTTTGACCCGGCGGCCATCCTGAATCCGCATCTGCAATTGACCGGTGGGGAAGGGGGCTGATGCAAACGCGTATAGACGCCAGGTTGTTGCAGGATCCGGAGATCAGCGAGGCCGAGTCAATTCTGCGCAGTTGCGTACACTGTGGTTTTTGTACGGCAGTCTGCCCAACCTACCAACTGCTGGGCGACGAACTGGATGGCCCGCGGGGGCGCATCTATCTCATCCGGGACATGCTCCAGACGCAAGAGGTCAGTACCACCGCGGTCCGCCATATCGATCGCTGCCTGACCTGCCGCGCCTGTGAAACGGTCTGTCCGTCCGGTGTCCAGTACGGCCGACTGGTGGACATCGGCCGCAGCTTCATGGCCGCGAGGCGTAGGCCCGGCATGCGGAGCCGCATAATGTCCTGGCTCCTGCGGCAGGTGGTGCCACGCCCCCGGGTGGTTGGGCCGCTACTTGGATTGGGACGGATGTTTCGCCCATTCCTGCCTGCAGGCCTGCGGAGCCTGGTGCCGGCTGCCCCGTGGCGCGGAACGGAGCCCACCGCTTCCGCGCCGCTGGAGGCAGGCGCTCGCCAGGTTGTGGTGCTCGCTGGCTGTGTTCAGCGCGCCGCCACGCCGGGTGTCAATCAGGCGCTTGCCTACCTGCTCGGGCAACACGGGATTGGCGTCACCTTGCTGCCGGAGGAGGGGTGTTGTGGTGCCCTTGACTACCACCTGGGCGCGCATGAGGCAGGATTGGAACGCATGCGGCTCATGATCGACCGGCTGCTGCCGCTGCTTGATCATACCGATGCCATAGTCTCAACCGCCAGTGGTTGCGGTGTTGCCGTGAAGGATTACCCGGTGATGCTGGCTCATGATCCCGAATATAAAGCCCGGGCCAGTGCCGTGGCGGACAAGTGTGTTGATGCCAGCGAATTGCTGGTGGACCTGGCATTTGCTGCAGCACCTGTGGCTGTTGCCTGCCACATCCCATGTACCCTCCAGCACGGTCAACGGCTGCCTGGTCTGGTTCCACAGATCTTGCGGGACAGCGGACTTGAACTGCTTGAAGTCCCCGATGCGGGGCTGTGCTGCGGCTCTGCTGGCACCTATTCCATCCTGCAGCCTGGGCTTGCCAGGCAGCTGCGCGACAACAAAGTCCGTGCGCTGCTTGCGGGGACGCCCGAGGTGATCGTGACGGCCAATATTGGTTGTCAGCTACACCTGGCGGGCGGCACGGAGGTGCCGGTGATGCACTGGCTGGAGTTACTGGCCAACCAGGTCCGCCTGCTCAAAGAGCCACCAGAGTAATCCTTTCTGCGCATGCAGCCGGTTGGCTGCCTGCAGGTAGATCACGGAGCGAGGGTCAGCCACCAGCTCCGCAGTAATCTCAAAACCATCGTGGATGGGCATGTCGTGCATGATGCGGCAGTCGACACCAGCCAGTAAGGCCGGATTCAGTTGATACGGCATCATCTGTTTGAGCCTTGCAGCATTTTCTTCCTCGTGGGCAGGGTTGTTGAAGTACTGCATGTCAATCCAGGTATCTGTGTAGACAAAATCGGCTTCCCTGACTGCCTGTACCGGATCGGTTGTGTGTCCGATCCGGACCGAAGAACTGATGATGTCCTGGACATCAGCGTCGAGACTCTCGCCATTGTCACTTTGTTCAGGTGTTGCGAGTGTCAGGTTGATGCCCAGTTTGTCACAGATAATGACCAGGGAATTGGAGACATTGTTCTGTACACCAACATAGGTGAGGCGTGCGTTGGCCAGATCGTCATCAAAGTGCTCGCGCATTGTCAGGACGTCTGTCAGCGCCTGGCAGGGGTGGAACTTCTCATCACAGCCATTGATCACCGGTACCTGGCTGGCGCCCATGATTTTCAGAAGGTCACTGTGACGCAGGAGGCGGGCCATAATACAGCTGACGTTGCGGGACAGATACTCGGTTTCATGTTCGATGCCCGACAGAACAAAGTTGGACGTCAGCCAGTCCACATAAACCGCGTGCCCGCCCAATTCTGTCATGCCAACTTCAAACGACACGCGAGTGCGTGTGCTGGTCTTCTGGAACAGCATGGCAAGTGAGTGCCCCTTCAGCAGTTCAAGGTAATCGCGGGGGTTGGCCTTGATCAACGCGGCCCGATCGAGGATATCAGTAATCTCCGCGGCACTCAGGTCCTTGAGGTGGGGTAGGTGGCGCATGGTCTCATTGTCCGTGAAAACACGGCAAATTACAGCATTACCCGTGCCGCCTCAAGTACGTGGTAGGATTCTCGGAACCTTGTCAGAACTGAGGGTAAGCAAAATGGAATATCGTAATCTGGGCAACACCGGCCTCAAGGTGTCGGTTGTAGGTATCGGTTGCAACAACTTTGGTCGTCGCTGTGATGCGGTGACAACCAAAAGTGTGGTGGAAGCTGCGCTGGACAGCGGCATCAACTTTTTTGATACCGCCGATATGTATGGCACAGGCATGTCTGAAACTTTCCTTGGTGAGGCCATCAGGGACAAGCAGCGGGACGAGATTGTAATTGCCACCAAATTTGCCAACCCCATGGGCGAAAGCGGACTGATGCGTGGTGCCTCACGTCGGTACATTATGAATGCTGTTGATGCCAGCCTGAAGCGGCTGGGTACCGACTACATTGATCTCTATCAGCAACACGTTCCGGACCCCGCCACACCCATTCTGGAAACCCTGCGCGCACTGGATGACCTGGTGAGGGCGGGAAAAATCCGCTACATCGGTAATTCAAACTTCTCCGGCTGGCAGATTGCCGACGCCGCCTGGACAGCCCGGCATCATGGACTCAATGCTTTTGCGACGGCCCAGAACCTGTATTCGCTGATGGATCGCCGCCTGGAGCGGGAGGTTGTCCCGGCGTGCCAGGAGTTTGGTCTTGGCATACTGCCGTATTTTCCGCTGGCCAGTGGCCTGCTGACGGGCAAATACGAGCGTGGCGCGCCACCACCCCAGGGCACCCGTCTTGCGATGTGGGGTGAGCGCGGTCGCACCGCGCTCTCGGAAGAAAACTTCGACATTGTCGACAAGCTGGCTGCATTTGCCCGCGACCAGGGCCATACCCTGCTGGAACTGGCCATGAGCTGGCTCGCCAGCATGCCGCATATCTCCAGCGTAATTGCCGGCGCGACGAGTCCGGAACAGGCCAGGCAGAATGCCGAAGCTGCTGCATGGCGGTTGTCTGCTGACGAGATGGCAGAAGTGGCGTTACTCTCGAACCGCTAGGCAGGTGCATCATGTGTGGTCGCCTGAACGTGATCAGTGATCCCCTGGGACAGTTGATACTGGAGATTACAGGCCGTGGTTTTGTGGTTGAAACACACATGAACCTGGCCCCGACCGAACCGGTTCCGGTACTCGTGATGGAAGAGGGCGCCTGGGATCTGCGGCAAATGCGGTGGTGGCTGACCCCCTTCTGGTCCGATGGCCCGGGGACCAAATACAGCATGTTTAATGCCCGCTCGGAAACCCTGGCCCGGAGCCGGGCGTTTCGGGAGCCTTTTGCCAGGCGCCGCAGCCTGGTGCCGGCATCCGGCTACTTTGAATGGCGGCGAGAAGGTAGCGTCAAACAGCCATTCTACGTTACGCCGACTGAGGCCCCGGGTTTCGCTTTTGCGGCCGTGTGGGATCGTTGGGAAGGTGATGGCACCGTCATCGAAAGCTGTGCCATCGTAACCACGGCCGCTCCGCCGTCACTTGAATTCCTGCATCACCGAATGCCCGTTCACCTCACGCCGGATGAGGCAAACGCCTGGGTTGACCCTCTGACCAGCGTGACAGAGCTCAATGGGCTTATGGCACCAACCCTGCGCATGCCCCTCCGGGTAACGCCAGTGTCAACCCAGGTGAACAATGCCCGCAACAAGGATGCGCGTTGCACAACACCGATTGGAGAGGACAGGGTGGTGACCTGAGTTCGCCCTGGATGTCGGGGCATCAGTTCCGCGAGACGTGAAAGGTCCCGTCATCATCAAGATTGTCCAGGGTGTACTGCACTTCACTCACAATGTCAGCAGCGGACCTGCCTTCTTCCTTGTATTTCTCCAGCAGTTTCCAGACCAGCGCCTGGCCAAAGGCATTCAGGCTGATATTGTTTTCCTGGGCCTCGTTGATGCCTGCGTCGAGGTGTTTTTTTGCCAGTGAATATGCGTCGGCCATGCCGTCTCTCCCGGGTTGCTGTTACTTGCGCTCATCATTAAGTTAATGCAATCTAAATCGCGGTGACAAGCAAAACAAGTCAAGAGCATATCTTTTGGAGAGGGACCAGAAATGAGTGATGCAGGGAAGTTGGAACTGCCCCAGGCAATGATGACGGGCATGACGTCGGCTTACCACGCCCAGGAGGCGCCGGATCGAATGGCCGTAATCTCCAACTTCGGCGACCGGACCTTCAGCGAACTGAATGCACGCGCCAACCAGTTGGCGAGGGTGTTGCGCAAAGCTGGCTTGAAGCCGGATGATGGTGTGGCCATGCTGCTGGTCAACCGGCCGGAATTTGTTGAGGTGTTCCATGCCTGTATGCGTGCCGGCTATCGCGTAACGCCGATCAACTGGCACCTGACGGGCGACAATGCGTCCTACATCGTGGGCAACTGTGAGGCCAAGGCGTTTATCGCTGACGTACGCTGTTCGCTGCCAGCGATAGAAGCACTCCGTGATAACCAGTCACAGTTGAAGGTTGCGTTGGCTGCCGGTGGCGCCATTGAGGGGTTTGACGACTACGACAGTGTTGTGGGGGCGGAGGACGCCACCAATATCGACAACCCGGAGGTGGGCACCCAGATGCTCTATACATCCGGGACAACCGGCCGGCCCAAGGGGGTGTATCGTCCACGTAATCCCCAGGCAGCCCTGGCCGCGGCCGGGGTCGGGGCGACCAACGCCGCCCAGGCGGCTGCCAGCCTGGCGCGTTCTGTCACTGCGGCTGCCTGGAATCCGGCGACGGACCGGGCCCTCTGTACCGGGCCCGCCTATCATGCTGCGCCGCTGGCGTTTAACATCACGGCACCCCTGACCCAGGGTGTTGGTACCGTGCTCATGGACAAGTGGGACGCGGAGGAGACGCTTCGCCTCATCGAGAAATACAAAATCACCCATACGCACATGGTTGCAACCATGTTTCACCGGTTGCTGGCGTTACCCGCGGAAACCCGGGAAAAATACGACCTGAGCCAGCTTCGTTACGTCCTGCACGGTGCCGCGCCCTGCCCGGTGCATGTGAAGCAGGCCATGATGGACTGGTTGGGGCCGGTGATTTACGAATACTACGCGGCAACTGAAGGTGGTGGCGGGTTCTTCATTGGACCGGAAGAATGGCTGACAAAACCCGGCAGTGTCGGCAAGTCACCGGAAGGAGCAGATAACCGCATCATGGATGATGATGGCAATGAGTTGCCCCAGGGAGAGATAGGCACCATTTATTTCAAGGCACCGGAGACACGCTTTAATTACTACAAGGACGAGGAGAAGACCCAGAAGAGTTACCGGGGTGATTTTTTTACCCTGGGTGACATGGGTTACTTCGATGAGGATGGATACCTCTTCCTGACCGGGCGCAGCGCGGAAACCATCATTTCCGGTGGTGTGAACATCTATCCCCAGGAAACCGACGATGTGCTGCTGAAACACCCGGCTGTCGCGGACGTCTGCACCGTGGGTGTGCCAAACGAGGAATGGGGTGAAGAAGTCAAATCGGTTGTGATGCTGAAGACCGGTATTGCGGGCACGGACCAGTTGGCCGAGGAGCTGATTGCGTTTACGCGTGGTCACCTGCCAGCTTTCAAGGCGCCCAAGTCTGTTGAGTTTGTCGACGACCTGCCACGCCTGCCGTCCGGCAAGATCCAGCGGCGCCTGGTGCGGGAGCCTTACTGGGCGGGGCGGGCCAGGCAGATCTAGGCCTGGCTTTCAGTTGGCCAGGGATGCCGAGAGCCGGCGCTTTAACTGCGCTGGCCTGGTCTGCTGGAGGGCAACGCGCGAGCAGCCATTGGCCGCGGCAAAGTCATGGAGCCCCCGGGCGAGCGCCAGCACCAGTTTGTCGCTGACAGCCTGGTCCGATTCCAGGAATAGCCCCTGGACCTCCAGGATCTGCTCCTTCCGGTTTGCCTTGATATCTGCCCGTCCCACCATCTCATCACCCCAGAGCATGGGCAGGCAAAAATAACCGTACTGGCGCTTATGCGCCGGCACATAACATTCAATCAGGTAGTCAAAATCAAACAGCGCCTGGAGCCGTGACCGGTTGATGACCAGGTTGTCAAAAGGGGAGAGAAAAACCACGCGTTGCTTGCTGACGCGCAGAGGTAACCGGGCAAGCAGGTCTGCCGACAGGTACCAGTTAGCCCCCTGGTAGATGACCGGCACCAGGATGCCGGCTTCAGTAAGCCCAGACAAGGCGGCCTCCAGGTGTGGCATGACGTCACCCGCGCCAAACCGTCTTATGGTCGACCGGGCATAGGCGAGATCAGTTTTGCGTGCGATGCCCAGAGCGCGCGTGAACCGCCCGGCAAGATATTGCCCCCACTCGGCTTCTGTGGGGTGTGCCGTGGCAATATGGGAAGGCAGGGCGCGCTCCGTCAAATCGTAGACTTTCTGGAAATTTTCACGGCGTACAACCATCAGTTCGCCCGCCAGGAATAGCTGGTCAAGTGCGACTTTCGCCGGTTTCCAGTCCCACCAACCACCGGATTTGTGCCCGGCCGGGCTTTGAAAATCCCGGGACTGGAGCGGTCCCTCCGCGCGAATTCGCGCCTTAATTTCGCGGGCAATTTTCTGGTCGACACCCTGCTTGCGGGCATAACCCTGCATCATGGGCAAATAGAAGCGGTAGTCTTCCATGGGCAGGTAAGCGGCAGCATGGGTCCAGTACTCAAACACATCCCGGCTTTGCTGCAGCGCGTCCAGCATACTTGCTGTATAACCCGGAATGCGTGTTGCAAGGGCATGGTGATGGGCGCGCTCGACAACGGCAATGGTATCTATCTGGATGTATCCCAGGTGTTTTACTGCGTCTCGAACTGCTTGTCGGCCGCGCCCGAATGCGGGTTTCAGCAGCCCCTGGGCCAGTAAGGCGAGGCGCCGCATTTCCTCTGGCGTGAGATCCTGTTCAGTGGGCCCTGTCATAACGGGTCATGATAAGCTTAAGGCCTGTGATTTTGATACTGATGGACCGGTTTGATGAGATATTTCTGGATTCTCCTGTTATTTGCCGTTGGCCAGGCCCAGGCTGCGAGCCAGGAAGCAACCCTTAGTCCACATGGCCTGGTCACGTCGCGTTCGGCACTCGCCTCCGAGGCAGGCGCCAGGATCATGCGTGCAGGCGGCAATGCCGTTGATGGGGCTGTGGCCACGGCATTTGCCCTGGCGGTTACCTACCCGTCAGCGGGGAACATCGGGGGGGGCGGGTTTGTTGTCTTGCGTCTGCCCAGTGGGGAGGTGCTCACCCAGGATCATCGCGAAACAGCACCAGCCAGCGCCACGGCGGACATGTACCTGGACGAGCAAGGTGAGATTATCCGCGGCCTGTCCACCGCGAGTCACAAGGCAGCGGGTGTACCCGGTTCGGTGGATGGACTGCTCGACCTGCTGGCGCGGTACGGGACCCGATCCCGTAAGGAAGTGCTGGCGCCGGCCATACAGCTCGCCCGGGACGGGTTTCCGCTGACCCATGACCTGGCGCGCCAGTTTCGTAATGTCCTGCCCCGGATGAAAGACTACCCCGCGTCCGTGGCCAAATTCAGTCGTGATGGTGAACCCTATGAAGCGGGAGAGCTGTGGCGGCAACCCGATCTTGCCCGGGTACTCAAACGGATTTCGGACCAGGGCCGGGCCGGTTTTTACGAGGGCAAGACCGCGGCACTGATTGTTGAGGAAATGGAGCGGGGTGATGGCGAGATAACGCTGGCTGACCTGGCAGCCTACCGTTCCGTCTGGCGTGCGCCAGTGCATGGCACCTATCGGGGTTACGACATCTGGGGTATGGGTCCGCCATCTTCCGGTGGCGCCCTGATTGTCCAGATGCTGAATATGATTGAACCCTACGATATCGCGTCCATGGGGTATGGCAGCGCCGCTGCAATTCACCTGCTGATCGAGGCAGAGCGGCGTGCTTATGCTGATCGGGCAGAGCACCTGGGGGATCCCGATTTTGCCGAGGTCCCGCTATCCATGTTGACTGACAAGGCGTATGCGAGGCAGCGTTTTGCCGACTTTGATCCGCTGAAGGCGAGCGACAGTGCCGACATAGGCGCTGGGCGCTGGCCAACGGAAAGCCGGGAAACAACCCACCTTTCGGTGATGGACAAGAACGGCATGATGGTCGCCCTGACGACAACCCTGAACAGTGGTTATGGCAACAAGATTGTTGTGCCGGGAACAGGGATTTTGCTCAACAATGAGATGAACGACTTTACCATCAAGCCGGATACGCTGGTTGATGCCGGTGCTGACCGGGCGGATTCCCAACTGGCGCTGATCAGCCGCGAAGTGAATGCCATTGCCCCGGGCAAGCGTATGCTGAGTTCCATGTCACCCACCATCGTGACAAAAGACGGCAAGCCAGTGCTGATCACGGGTTCACCTGGTGGTTCGACAATCATCACCACGGTACTGCAGGTGATCGTCAATGTGATTGACCACGGGATGCCGATTGAAGATGCCGTTTCCGTGCCGCGCTTTCACCATGGCTGGCTACCCAATGTGATTATGGCCGAAAACTTTGCCTTTTCACCGGATACGCGGCGGCTGCTTCAGTCCATGGGGCACAGGAATTTTGTTGAGGTGCGCTTCGGCAGGGGAATTGGTGACGCAAATTCCATTGAGTTCCAGGACGGGCTGATACGGGGCATCAAGGATCCACGCAACGAGGGCGGGGCGGTTGGCTGGTACTAGCCGCCCGAAAGATGACGCCGCGCCTGCTCCTGATTGATGCCTTTAACCTCATCCGCAGGGTGTACGAGGCGCAGCACGCGGACTTTGAGGCTGTCTGTGCAACTTCATCCCGGTCTGTCCAGCGGGCAATACGGGGCCACGAGCCAAGCCATGTTTGTATTGTTTTTGACAGCCACGATAAGACCTGCCGGGTTTTGAGAGTGCTTTCCGTGCCCTGGGCGCAAGCAGTCTCAGGCTTGCCAGCTACGAGGCGGATGATGTGATCGCCACCCTGGCCGTGGGGGCAGCAGCGGGTGGTGTCTCTGTACATATTCTTTCAACAGATCGCGTATTTCTACAGCTTGCCGGTGATAAAATTGCGATCTTTAACCATTTTGAGGCGTCAGAATATACACCAGACTGGATTCTCACCCGCTATGGGGTCACGCCAGCGCAACTGGTTGACCTCTGGGCCATGACTGGCGACAGCAGTAACAATATCAAGGGTGTGCCGGGGGTGGGTCAAAAGACTGCGGTGTCTCTTGTTCAGCGATACGGGTCGCTTGCGGCGGTGCTGACCAGCCAGGACTCCGACCAGGCCGTCCGGCGGGTCCAGACCCATTGGGCCGAGGCAGAGCGCTGCAGACAGTTGGTTGCTCTCAAGACAGATGTTGAACTCGGTGTAAATCTGAAACTGTTAAGGTACGAGATATGAAGTGTTTTAAGGCCTACGATATCCGCGGGCGAATTCCCGATGAGCTGAATGAAGATATCTGCTACCGGATCGGGCGTGCCTATGCGGACTTCCTGTCGCCACGGAAAATAGTTGTTGGCCACGATATCAGGTTGTCCAGCCCTGCGATGAGTGCGGCATTGCAGCGGGGACTGACCGATGCCGGGGTTGACGTTTTTGATATCGGGCAGTGTGGCACCGAGGAAATATATTTTGCCACATCCCACTTTGCCATGGACGGTGGCATTGCCGTCACTGCCAGCCACAACCCAAAAGATTATAACGGTATGAAACTGGTACGTGAGGAATCGAAGCCTATCAGCGGCGATACCGGACTTAACGACATCCGCGACATGGTGGCCGCAAACCGGTTCGGCGCCGCAAACCAACAACCGGGCAAGGTCACAGCACTTGACCACCACGCAGACTATACGGCGAAACTGTTGGGTTACGTGGATATCGGGTCTCTTGCGCCCCTGAAAATTGTTGTCAATGCCGGCAACGGTGGGGCAGGGGCCGTCATCGACAGACTTGAGCCATTCCTGCCATTCCAGTTCGAAAAGGTTCACCACGAGGCTGACGGCAACTTCCCGAATGGTGTGCCCAACCCGCTGCTTGTTGAAAACCGGGCACCCACAATCGACGCTATCCAGGCAACCGGGGCGGACATGGGCATTGCCTGGGATGGTGATTTTGATCGGTGTTTTTTCTTTGATGAGAACGGCCGCTTTATTGAGGGCTATTACATTGTTGGGCTGCTCGCCGCCGCCTTCCTGGCGCGCCAGTCGGGCGAAAAAATTGTGCATGACCCGAGGCTGACCTGGAACACGATAGATATTGTTGAGTCTCTTGGTGGTGTCCCCGTGCAAAGCAAGACCGGGCACGCTTTTATCAAGGAGCGTATGCGACTGGAGAATGCCGTCTATGGCGGTGAAATGAGCGCACATCATTACTTCCGCGACTTTGCCTATTGCGACAGTGGCATGGTGCCATGGCTGCTGGTCAGCGGCCTGATATCGGCAGCGGGTAAACCCCTGTCAGCACTGGTGGACGAACGGATGGCACTCTTCCCCGCCAGTGGCGAGATCAACCGGCGTATCGAAGACCCCGCCGCATTGATCCGGGAAATTGAAACCGTGTATGCGCCGCAGGCAGAAGCCATCGACTTCACCGATGGCCTCAGCATGACCTTTGCGGACTGGCGCTTTAACCTGCGCATGTCCAATACCGAGCCTGTTGTGAGGCTGAATGTTGAATCCCGCGGCAACGAGGCGTTGATGCGAGACAAGACGGCTCTGCTTCTTGCCAGGATGGGAGGAGAAAACGCTTGAGTTGGCTGGGCAAAATCCTGGGGGGTGGCCTCGGTTTTGTGTTGGGTGGACCCATCGGTGCGGTGCTGGGTGCTGTGCTGGGGCACACGACGCTGGACGGCCGGGGCGGCGGCGTCAATTTTGGCTTCAGCCGCCTGGAACAGAAACAGAGCATTTACTTTACCGCGGTATTTTCCATGCTGGGCAAGCTTGCCAAGGCTGACGGTGTGGTAACCCAGCAGGAAGTTGATCTGATTGATCGCATGATGACGGAGAACTTCAAGCTCACGCCCCAGGCGCGTCAGCTCGCGATCAGGATATTCAACGCGGCAAAAGACTCACCTCAGGACTTCGACGACTTTGCCAGGCAACTGGCGGAAGAATTCAGTGACTCGCCCGAGGTACTGGCCTCGGTCATTGAACTGCTGATGATGGTGGCACACGCGGATGGCGACATCCATGCTGTTGAAGAGCGAATGATTCTGGGCGCGGTGAAGCTGTTTGGCGTTGACGAGGCGTATCGGCAGATCAGGGGCAGATTGACGGGAGTACCTGACGATGTGGAGCGTTATTACACGATTCTGGGTTCGGCGCGCGGTGATGACCTTACGGTGATCAAGAAACGGTATCGCAAGCTGGCCATGGAATACCATCCCGACCGTATCCAGTCCCGTGGCATGGCGCCAGAGTTTGCCACGGCGGCGGAAGAAAAATTCAAGGAGATCCAGCACGCGTTTGATATCGTCGAGCGGGATCTGGCAAACCGGTAGGACGCGTATCCACGCGCCCTAGATCTGGTGGGCATCAGCCTTCTTGGCGGCGGTCCGGTTTGTCAGGGTGATGTAGTCGAGCAGGATGTGGCTCGATTCCACCAGGTACGCATCAGTCTCATCAATGGTGTCGGTAATGGGGGCTGCCGGAGGCGTATTCTCTGCACCTTCGGGGGTCAGATTACCCAGGGTGACCTGGCCAGCCATTTCGTTGCCGGTGATAGTTTCTTCCTGGTCTGTTGACGTGTTGTCGCTATCCTCAGCACTGGTGGTCACACCAGCACCGGGCTGGACGTTGCTTGCCAGCGCAGGCGCCCGCTCGGGGTTGAGTTCATCCAGGGAGGCGACAGCCGCAAGACCATGGGCCAGGCGTTTGCGATTTTCCAGCGCCAGCCAGAAAGCGTCATCTTTTTCCTTTTCGGCAATCCGTGTCGCCTCGTTCAGGCTGATGAACTTCTCGGCAGCCTTTTTCTGGCGATAGGCCATGGTTTCGCGCACATAGTCAAAATCGGGATCATCAGCCACGCGTGAATCATGCAGGGTTCGCAGGTCGGGTAGCAGGTGGGCCACAGAATGTTTGGTGCGATAACCGGTCGGGGCAATGGTGTCCCAGGGGAGGGGATCCTCAAGGGTGCTCTCGCCGATGGCTTCCGGGTCGTAATCCGACGGGTAGGCGATGTCGGGAATGATGCCCTTGTGCTGTGTGCTCTCTCCACTGATGCGGTAGAACTTGGCCTGGGTCATTTTGAGCTGGCCACGATTCAGCGGCAACAGCGACTGTACCGTGCCTTTGCCAAAAGTCTGGCTGCCTATGATGATGCCCCGCTCGTAGTCCTGTATGGCGCCGGCGAAAATCTCGGAGGCAGAAGCGGACAGCCTGTTGACCAGTACGGCAAGGGGACCGTCATAAACAGTGCGAATATCCCTGTCATTCAGGATGTCAACGCGGTTGCTCTTGCTCCGGATCTGCACCGTGGGTCCGCGGTCAATAAACAGGCCGGTCAGGGTGCGGGCTTCCTGCAGGGAACCACCACCATTGTCCCGCAGATCAATGACCACGCCATCAACCTGTTGCTCCTTCAGGTCTTCGAGCAATTTTGCGACGTCACGCGTGGTGCTCTTGAAATCCTTGTCACCCTGCTGGTAAGCCTGGAAATCAATGTAGAAGGTCGGGATGTTGATAATGCCGATCTTGTGTTTCGCACCAAACTGTTCCACCTCAATCACCTCGGCGTGGGCGCTCTGTTCCTCCAGCTTCACAGTGTTGCGGGTAATGTTGATGATCCGGGGCTCGGCGGTCTTGTTCCCGGCGGGGATAATGTTGAGCCTGACGACCGTATCTTTTTTGCCGCGGATCAGCTGGACGACTTCATCCAGGCGCCAGCCGATGACATCAACCATCTCGCCATCCTCACCCTGGGCGACAGCAATGATCTTGTCGTTGGGAAAGAGGTTTTTGGATTTGTCAGCCGGGCCGGCAGGTACGATGCTGACAACTTTGGTGTATTCATCCTCACGCTGGAGCACGGCACCAATACCTTCCAGTGACAGGCTCATGTTGATATTAAAATTTTCGCTGGTACGCGGGGAAAAGTACTGGGTATGGGGGTCATAGGTACGCGTGAACGAATTCATGTAGAGCTGGTAGACGTCTTCGCTGTTTGTCTGCAAGGTTCTGGCCAGGCGATTCTGGTAGCGCTTCAGTAAAAGCTCCTGAATCTCGCTCTGCTCTTTCTTTGCCAGGCGGAGGTTCAGGACTGCATGTTTCACCCGCTTGCGCCACAGGTCATCCAGCTCTGCCATATTGGTGGCCCAGGGCTCATCCTTGCGCTCGAGTTGCAGTGATTCATCAATGGTGAAGTCGAACTGGTCAACCCCTTTCTCAAGCAGGGCAATAACCCAGTTGAACCGGTCGACAACCCGCAGGTGGTAACGGTTGAACATCTCGTAGGCCGGACCGACGTCGCCGCGACGCAGCAGGTTGTCCAGGGTATGGCGGTATTGCTGGAACTCGGCGATATCCGAAGCCAGCAGGTAACTGCGTGCCGGGTCCAGGTCGTCAAGATAGCCATCAAAAATTTTCTCGGAAAGTGCATCATCGAGGAGGGTGTCCACGTAGTGTCGACTCGCCAGGGCGTCGACGATGTTACGGGTCGTGTTGGCATGCACCGGCAGGGGCTCAAGCAATGCCGTTGCGACCGGCTCTGTCGGGGCGTCTGACGTGACCGTTGCCTGCACGGGGACAATGGCAAACAGGGTGAGACTGGCCAGCAGCCAGATTCTTGCAAGTGCATTCATAATACGACGGTGCCTTTGGTCCAGCAGTTAGTTTAGATGCCCTTCGGGATTTTAATCAAGGACTTGGCGGTTTTGACAACGCATATGCGATAATGTGCGACTTGCATTTGGGTGATATAGGTAAACAATGAATAAAGGCAATATAATCAGTGGCTTGGTAGTTATTCTTGCGTTCATTTCCAGTTCCGTCCGGGCAGAAGAAACAGCCGGCGACCTGGAAAAGGACATGGGTTACTTTTTCGGTTATTCGTTTGGCAACATGCTGAAAGACGGTGGCAATGAGGAAGTGGATATTGAAAGCCTGATCAGCGGCATGCGGGATTCACTGGCCAACCAGGCCCCCAACCTGGACCAGGCACAACAGCAGGCGGTCATCGCAGAGATCCAGGCCAATCAGCAGCGACGTCAGGAAGCCGCTGAACTTGCGCAAAACCAGGCTGCAGAGACTAACCTGGCGGCTGCCCAGGCATTCCTGGCCGAAAACGCCAAAAAAGCCGGCGTCAAGGTAACCTCATCCGGCCTCCAGTATGAAATTATTGAAGCGGGTATCGGCGAGACGCCCACGGCGGCCAGCCGGGTGCGGGTGCACTACGATGGCAGGCTTGTTGATGGCAGCACCTTTGACAGCTCGCGGCAGCGCGGGCAGCCGGCCGAGTTTGGGCTGAACCAGGTGATTGCCGGCTGGACTGAAGGGTTACAGCTGGTCAGCAAAGGCGGCAGAATTCGTCTGTTTATACCACCGGAACTCGGGTACGGTCCGGGTGGTACCGGCGGCATTCCACCCAACGCCGTGCTGATTTTTGATGTTGAACTGCTCGATATCCTGTAACTCCACGGATGTTGGCCCGGTTTTACAGGGATCCCCTGATACGGCGTTTTGTCTCTGGCAGTGCCTTCGCCGCCGCATTTGTCTATGTGGCGGTCAGGTACTTCAAGGTGGAGACAGAAGTGGTATGGGTCTTCCTGCTGTTTTCGATTGTGTTTGTCATTGGCATGATGATGGTGGGATTTGTGTTGTCTTTCGTGATCCGCCTGTTACGGCGACCGGTGAAAGGCAGCCTGCTGGACCACCTGGAAGAAACGGGGGCCACAAAAAAAGTTACTGGAGAGGACGAATAAACCGGTCGGGTCGCGGCAGGTAGTAAGCATCGTAATTGACAGAAAAGGCAATGGTGTGGGCCCGGCCGGTGATCCGGTCGCGGTCGATAAGGCCAATGACCCGCGAGTCAGCACTGTTGTCCCGGTTGTCACCCAGCATCAGGTACTTTCCCGCCGGGATCTCCACCGGGCCAAAGCTGTTGCTGTTATTGGGTAGTGCCGGGCGCATCATGACGGGATGGACAACATTGTCGATCTGTTCAAAAAAGAAGTGATGGTGGCGGCGCTGGTAAATGTCCAGTTGATCAACAATCTTATCGTCGAGCTGGCTGTAGGTTGCCGGTTCATCGTTGATGTATAGCTGATTGTTGCGCATCTTGATCATGTCGCCGGGTACACCAATCACGCGCTTGATCAGTAGCTTCTCATCCCGGGGCGAGTAAAAAGTGACAATTTCGCCGCGACTGGGGTTGTCCCATTCTGCCAGGTGCCAGGTTGTGAAGGGCACCTTGAGGTCATAGGCCAGCTTGTTCACAACAACGCGATCGCCTTCAAGGATTGTGGGTTTCATTGAACCGGAAGGGACCTGGTTCCAGTCAGCGATGGCCGAGCGGAACAGCACCATCACAAACAGGAAGATCAGCAGTGTGCGCCACTCGCGCCAGAAAGCACCTATTCGATTGGCCATATTCATCGGTTGAGTTTACTGCCGATTTCGTCGCTGTACAAATTAACCTTTGAGCTGTAATCTAAGTGAGCATTCGACACTAACTCATTGAAATCACACCCAAAGGACCTGCCATGTTGAAGATTCAGTTCAGGGACGGTCGTTCTGAGCCGGTAGCGCTTGTGGCGCCTGGCAAGACAATTGGCAAAGGTGAGGTCAATGACATCGTCGTGGACGAGGCCGGGGTCAATGGCTTTCATGCGGATCTCAAGGTTGAGGGTGAGACAGTTACCATTACTGATGTCAACACCGCATCAGGCACCCTGGTAAACGGCGCAAAAATTGCCGGTCCGGTTGTGCTGGGTGTGGGTGACATAGTCACCGTGGGCGGTGTGGAGCTTGAAGTGGTTGAAGACAACAGCTCCAAGACCCTGGTGCTCTCGGGTACGGCGCTGCTGGAAATGGGTCAGGGATGCTGGTCCATTATTGCTGATTCCGGACCTGAAAAAGGCCAGATTATCCCGGTGATCGACAAGATAGAAATTGGCCGTGCGCTGGAGTGTGACCTGTCCATCCTTGAGCCAGCGCTTTCCCGCAAACACGCAGAACTGGAAGTCATGGATGATGGATTGGTGCTCCGGGACCTGGGATCTGTCAACGGGACTTATGTGAACGGGACCAAAATCGAAGAGGTGACACTGAAGGACCGGGACCTGCTCCAGTTTGGCAGGATCCGGTTTATCGTAAACGCGCCTTGACCGGGTAGCCGCGTGCGGCCAGCAGGGTTTTCAGTTCCTCGATATGTGATTTGTCCCGCGTCTCTACGGTAATCGAGACGTCGATCTGGCCAATGGGCGCATCACTGGCGTAGCGGTGGTGGCTGACTTCCAGGACGTTTGCGCCGCTTTGCCTGAATACCCCCAGCATCTCCTCAAGCGCGCCGGGCCGGTCAAGGATTACCGAATCCAGTTTGACAATCCGACCATCAAAAGTCAGGCCGCGGTTAATGATCTTGGCCAGGAAGTTGATATCAATGTTACCGCCACTGATCACTGAAACGACTTTTTTACCCGCGAGGTGGGGCAGGCGATTGTTGAGCAGCGCGGCCAGGGTGACGGCAGCGGCCCCTTCAATTACGGTCTTTTCGATTTCCAGCATCAGCATGATGGCATTGGCGGTTTCATCTGAGGTAACGCTGACCATGTCATCAACATACCGGTTAACGGTATCAAGGTTGCGCGCCGACACTTTCCGCACGGCAATCCCATCGGCAATGACAGGGGCCGCACCAAGCTCAACCACATGACCTGCGCGACGGGATTGGGCCATGGCATCGCAGTTTGCCTCCTCAACGCCAATCACCTCGATGCCCGGCCGGGTCTCCTTGATATAGGTTGCCACACCGGCAATGAGTCCGCCGCCCCCGACTGAGACGAGGATGGCGTCAATGTCCGGACCATACCGGCTCTGGAGCAGTTCGTGTGCCAATGTGCCCTGGCCCTCAATCACGCCAGGGTCGTCAAAGGGATGCAGATAAACACGATTTTCCTGTGCCACAATTTCCTGTGAATGCCGGTAGGCTTCGTCGAAGTTGTTGCCCTCGAGAATCACATCAGCACCCCAGTGGCGAGTTGAACGGATCTTGACCAGGGGCGAAAAACGCGGCATCACTATTTTGGCAGAAATGCCCAGACGGCTGGCATGGTAAGCCACGGCCTGGGCATGGTTGCCTGCGCTTGCGGCTATCACGCCGCGACTGCGTTCGTCGTCAGTGAGTGCCAGCAGGCGATTGATGGCACCGCGTTCCTTGAACGAACCTGTCATCTGCAGGTTTTCCAATTTAAACAGGGTTTCAACGCCACAGATTTCAGACAGGGTGGATGAGTGCGTAACAGGTGTATGCACAATCTCCCCAACAATCCTGTCATAGGCGGCGCGAATGCTGCTTGCGGTGACCGGTTGGTTCATCGGGTCATTATACCGTCGGCGCTCGCAGCCAGCGCAAGATTTGGAGAAGTCCCGGCGGTTTGCCGGTCAACAGTATGCCGATCCTGAAGATTTTTGCCGCAAACCAGAGTGCCCCTGCGATCGAAATGACCAGTAGCAAGGTGGTGCCGACGTACTCGGTCAGGCTTGGCGGTGCTGCTGCGCGATTCATCATGACAAAAGGAGTCAGGGGTGGAAACCAGGACAGGGTCTGGGCCAGCGCTCCGTTAGGGTCACGCCCGATGGGCACCATGACAAAAATGGGTACCATTTGTACAAGTTGTACGGGCAGCATCAGGTTCTGGGCCTCTTTCAGGTTATTGCAGATGGAGCCCAGACCCACCAGCAGGGCCGCGTAAAGCAGGTACCCGAGGAGAAAATAGACGAGAAAAGAGACCAGCAACCGGGGCTCGGCAAGAGTCCCGGCAATGTCAAAGGGCAGGACAATCCCGGCTATAGCCGGTAACAGCAGGAAAAAGGTGAGGGCCATGACCGTCCAGGCGGAGATGATCGTCAGTCCTGTGCCGGCGATGCCAAAAATTTTTCCAGCCATCAGTGCTAGCGGGGAGACAGAGGAGAGCAGTACCTCAATCAGCTTGTTTGACTTTTCCTCGATGGTATTGGTGAGCAGCATCTGGGTGTTGATCAGGATGGAGATCCAGAGCAGATAGACAAAGACGACGGGTGTCCACTGCCGGACGACATCCCGGGTTTCAACCGCCAATTCAGCACCGTCAGGATTCAGGTGGATACCTTCAAACTCGATGGGTTCATTGATCCACCCGGCAATCTCGCTGCTGAGGTTCTCCTGCCGCAGCCGTTCGCGCCTGACCTGCCGGCTGGCGTAATCACCGAACCAGTTTGCCAGTTCGCGATCGGTCAGGTTGTTGGAGACATATTTTCCGCCTGCAGCGGAGACAACCGGCGCCTCACCAATAACAAAGTAGCCGAAGAGCTGGCCGCTTGCTACCGCTTTATTGGGGTCCGGGAAGTCTGAAGCATCAACCCTGACAAACCGGTTAAGTGAGATTGCCGGCGCCCAGGCAGCTTTTGCCCCGGGTGGCATGGCATGCCACCAGTTTGCCGTCTGCCTGCCATGACGCTCAATGTAGTCAAGCACAGCGTCCGGCAGGGTGACAGGCGCCGACGCGGATCCGGGCGTATGCGGGACCAGGATCATTGACGCCGCCGCCTGTACCTCTGATTCAGTCAGCGCCTGCAGCAGGTGTGAAAAGGCGACCAGGGTATCGGGTAATGCCGAATTGCCTGCCCCGTCGCGGACCTGCGCCAGGAAAATGGCAAAGTCATCCCTGTCTATCTGCTGTTGTACGGCCTCGCCGAGCCAGCCCGACTGATCAATAACCAGGTACTTCTTGGCCTCGCGGGTGGACTCAACGACGAGAGGTACCAGCGCCACCATCAGCAACAGGAAAGGCAGCATCAGGATACCCAGCCAGAATCCTTTGGTGCGGACGTTCTCCAGGTATTCGCGCTGGGCAATCAGCAGCCAGCGGTTCATTCCGGGGACGCTCCGACAGTGCGGACAAAAATCTCGTGCAGGGAGGGTTCCTTGAACGCAAACTTTTGCAGGGTCATGCTGCTGACGAGCAGCTTGAGGATTTGTTGGCTGTCCGCATCAGTTGAGAGAGTCAATTCTGCAGCCCGCCCCATGTCATTGACTCGCAACACACCCGGCAGATTACCCAGGTTGACAGGTGTGCCCAGGTACTCAATGACAATGGTGGGAGATGCGTCAGCTTTCAGTTGGGCAAGGGTACCGTCCAGCAGTTTCTGCCCCCGGCTGATCAACAGTATCGCATCACAGATCTGTTCAGCCTGTTCCATGACGTGGGTCGAAAAGATGACCGTGCGGCCCTGTCGCTTCAGGTCAAGGATAACCCCGCGCACGGTTTCCACGTTGATGGGGTCAAGGCCGGAGAAGGGTTCGTCAAGAATAACCAGTTCGGGTGCATGGATCAGGGTCGAGATGATCTGGACTTTTTGTCCCATCCCCTTGGAGAGGGTATCGCAGCGCATATCCGCACAGTGGCCAAGCCCAAACGTCTGCAACAGTTCGTGGGCGCGGCTGCGTGCTCCTGGTCCTGACATCCCTTTCAGGCGTCCGAAATAGGCCACCAGTTCAGCCGTTTTCATTTTCTTGTAGAGGCCTTTTTCCTCCGGCAGGTAGCCAAGCAGGTCCTTGACTGCCTCGGGCTTTTGACCCAGAACAGCAAGGGAACCGCTGTCCGGGTAGAGGATGCTCATGATCATCCGGATGGTGGTCGTCTTGCCAGCACCGTTCGGACCAATGAAGCCGTAGATGCTGCCCTCGGGAATTTCAGCCGAGATGTTGCGAACTGCCTTCTGGTCCCCAAAAGACTTGGAGACCCCGTCCAGAACAAGACTGTGGCGCACGCTACCGTGCAGCTATTTCAGCAGTGACTTGAGGTCCGTTGCCGGATCAGCCAGTGCCCTGGCATCTACCTGCTTGCCGTACAGCTGTTTGCAGACCATAAATTCCCTGGGACTGTTGACAGCATCCACCGCCACCACGGCCCCATCTTTCAGGTAGAAGACAGCAAACTGGTTTGCTGCCATGTCACCCCGGATCACCTGGGTGTCGCCATCACCCGAGAAGCCAACCATCTGCAGCTTCAGTTCGTATTGGTCCGACCAGAACCAGGGCACCGAGGCATAAACCTTGTCACCACCCAGCATGTTGCTCACAGCCACCCGCGCCTGTTCCATCGCGTTAGGTACAGACTCAAGCCGTAGACGGCGCCCCAGTATCGGGTTGGGGTGATTGGTGCAATCGCCTGCCGCGTAAATATCTGGATCAGATGTCCGGCAATGGTCATCAACCACAATGCCATTGTCAGTTTCAATCCCGGCGGCAACAGCCAGCTCAACATTGGGGACAATACCAATGCCTACAATCACCAGGTCAGCAGGAATAAGCTCATCACCACACTTGACGTGCGTGACACAGGTGTCTCCCTCGAAACCGCTGACCAGCGTGTTGGTGAGAATCTTGACACCGCGGGCGCGGTGCAACTGGTCATAGTAGGCACTCATTTCAGGCGTGGTCACACGCTGCAGGATTCGATCTTCCATCTCAAGCACACTGACCTCGTGCCCGCGTGTGACCGCAACAGAAGCAACTTCCAGTCCAATGTAACCACCGCCAACGATAACAACCCGCTTTGCCTTGTCCATGGCAGCGGCTATGGCGTCAACGTCCGCGATGCTGCGCAGGTAGAAGATGCCGGGCAGTTCACTGCCTGGGATATTCAGCTTGCGCGGCCGGCTGCCGGTTGCAATCAGCAGTTTGTGGTAGGGCACCGCATCGCCACTGTCAGTGGTGACCAGGTGGGCCTGCGGGTCAATAGCCGTGACCTGGACGCCCGTGTGCAGGTCAATGGACTTGTCAGCATAAAACTTTTCTGGCCGCAGATAGACCTTCTCAAGGCCGTGTTCGCGTGAGAGGTACTGTTTGGAGAGCGGGGGTCTCTGATAGGGCGGATGTGTCTCGTCGCCGAAAATTGTGATACTGCCCTCGTAACCTTCCTGCCGAAGGCTCGCCGCCGCCTGTCCCGCTGCCTGTCCGGCACCAATAATTACTATCCCTGTCATGACCCGGTATTCTACCCATATGAGAATTTTGTTGTTGTCGCCCTATGATGCCCGGAGCCACCAGTACTGGCGGGAGGGCCTCGTTGACGCCTTTGCGGAGCATACCTTTGAGGTGGTGACGTTACCAGCCCGGCATTTCAGCTGGCGTTTCCGCGGCAACAGCCTGACCCTGGCTTTTGATTCACGCCTGAAAAGCCGGTTTGACCTGGTCATTGCCACCTCCATGACGGACCTTGCGGCGCTGCGCGGCATGCTGCCGGCACTGGCGGCTGTCCCCACGGTTGTCTATTTTCACGAGAACCAGTTTGACTATCCGGGTGACTCGCCCCGGATTCACCAGGTGGAACGACAAATCACCAGCATTTACACGGCGCTTGCCGCAAACCGGGTGGTGTTCAATTCGGCCTATAACAGGTCAACCTTCCTGACCGGCGCAGAATCACTGCTGGCCAAAATGCCGGATCAGGTGCCAGCTGGCATCGTTTCGCACCTGGCGTCAAGGAGTCGGGTACTGCCGGTGCCCCTGCGTGACGAAAACCGGGTTGTGCATAACATGCGCGGTCCTCTGCCCACCATCCTGTGGAACCATCGCTGGGAACATGACAAGGGGCCAGAGGTGCTGCTGGCGATACTTGAGGTGCTGCTTGCCCACACCACCCGGTTCAGGTTTCACCTGGTAGGCCAGCAGTTCAGGCAGGTACCCGGGGCACTGTCGCGCTGTCTTGCGCTGCTGGACGGTGCCGGCATCGATGGTCAACGTGGCCATCAGCCGCGCGCGGAATACCTTGCGCTGCTCAGCGAGAGTGATGTGGTGCTGTCCACGGCACACCACGAATTCCAGGGGCTCGCCGTGCTGGAGGCCGTGGCAGCAGGGGCAATGCCTGTGGTCCCGGCGAGACTTGCTTATCCCGAATATTTTGACCAGGCTTTTCTCTATGACAGTCCGGGAGCAGCGGTCGCCATGCTGCGAAATGCGCTGTTGATGCACAGCCGGGGTGAGCCACTGACCGTTCCGGATGTGAGCCACCTCCGGTGGTCGGTACAGCGGCCAGCCTGGGTTGATGTGATAAACTTCTAGGCATGCCTGATCCCTGCTACTACCGGTTCGATTATGTCCTTCGCAATGCGGCAGATGAGGTTGTGGACAGCTCCGCGGGTGGTGAAGCCCTGTGGTTTGTTGAAGGTGACGGTCGGATGATGCCGGGCCTTGAACGTGCCCTGCGGGGTCGTGAAACCGGGGATGTATTCAATGTGACCATTCCGCCCGAGGACGCCTACGGTTTACCCCAGCGTGCGCTGATTCGTACCATTGCCAGGGACATGATCAGTGCCAACGTGGCGGACATTGAACCAGGTATGATTTTCCAGGTGGGTTCGGGGGCGGCCGCGGAGGTAGTGAAGGTGTTGGCCGTGACCGAAGACGGCATCACGGTTGATGCCAATCACCCGCTGGCCGGCGTAACTTTTCGCTTTGAGATCAGCGTGGTGGAAGCGCGTCCCGCAACGGCTGACGAACTGGCCGCTGATTGACCGGGGCGGACCGCGTCAGGCTGCGACAATGACACGCACCGCATCCAGGCGCACATCTGCCCGTTCAATGGCCAGGATAATGTCATCACGCACATTGGCCAGATGATCAATCTCTTCCGGTCGAACCAGCGGGTTGACCTGTTGCAGCGCGGCCAGCCGCCGGATTTCCTGCTCAAACTGTTGCCTGACGTCCAGCATGGCCGAATCCCGCAGGCGGCCAAGCTGTGCCGCGGCGAGACTGCCGGCGTGCGTCAGCATTGCACGAATGCCGCTGCCCTGGGAGTCGATCAACGTGTGCAACGTGGTGGTATTGACATCAAGCAACTCGGCAGCGAACGAGGAATAGGGCAATTGTCCGGACAGGTCTGTCAGGTCCGGCGCGATTAATGCCCGCAACACGAGAGGCGGCAGGAAACGATCGGCTCCCAGGGCTTTTGGGGCCACGCAGTCAACAATATGGATCGCCTCAACCAGCAGGATACCGGCCGGCAGTTGCGGGTGTCTGACAGCAATCATTGTGCTGTTGCCGGTGATGTCGGATATGGCAAGGTCCAGCGCCTGCTGTACGGTAGGACTTTCCCAGGTAAAAAAGAGTACGTCCTCCCTGGCCAGGGCGGTGTTGCGGTTGTAGGTGATCCGGATGCCGTCCTCGGGCAGCTCGGGAAAATGATAGTGGCCCCAGGTTTCGACGCTGGTACTGGCATGCCTGACCATCCGTTCTGTGGGTTTCACCAGGAAAACCTGGTCGCCGAGGGGTTCCGACTCGAGGCCCCAGGCGTCAAAAGCGCTTTCCATATAGTCAGCGAGCAGGGTGCCGCCCTCGTTGGCCTCGATATCAGCAAGCAGTTTCGCTGAAATAGCTGGCCGGTGGGAATTCAGCTCAAGCAGTCGATCCCGTCCGCGATTAACGGCTTCCCGCCGCTGCCGGTTCTCGTCCGTGATCGCGGGGATCAGTTGGTCCAGATCGCCGGTCATGATTTTCCCGGCGTATTCATCAAAGAGTCCCTGGGCAACCGGGTTGGGTTCTCGAAAGACACCCACGCCGTCAGCGTAAAAGCGGTACAGGCGTGCCTGTGGTGTGCCGTCAACATACGGAATGTGGATCTTGACGGGGAACTGTTGGCCAATCCGGTCCAGGCGGCCAATACGCTGTTCCAGCAGGTCAGGTCCAGCCGGCAGATCAAACAGGACCAGGTGGCTGGCAAACTGGAAGTTACGCCCCTCGCTGCCGATCTCTGATGCCACGAGTACCTGCGCACCGCGTTCGGTCTCCGCAAACCATGCGGCGGCGCGGTCGCGGGCCACCAGGTCCAGCCCCTCGTGGAAGACCGCGGCGCGGATGCCCGTAGTGGACGAGATAAACGCCTCGAGTTCCCGGGCGGTCTGCTGCCGCGCGCAGATCACAAGAAATTTGTCAGCGGGCTGACGCTGGAGCAGTTCCCGGAGCCAGGCAACCCGGGGGTCGACGTTCACCCAGTCTGCGACGGCCTCCTCGGGTGTCAGGGAACTGGTGCCCTGGTAGGCGGCCGGCAGCGGCAATGACACCGGCAGCGGGACCCGCTCGGGAAACCCCAGAACCGACGATCGAACGTTGCGGAACAGGACGCGGCCGGTGCCATGACGGTCCAGCAGTTCTTCAATGAGTTGGCTGTCGCTCATCTCTTCGCTGGCCGCAAGCAGGTGCCTGATCGACCCGCGCGCCTGGGTTTGCTCCGCAGAATTACCGGTAATCAACTGGTTGACCGCCTGGACCACCCGTTCAAACTGTGCATCCTCGGCGACAAAAGTGCCGTAGTCGTGAAACCGGTCCGGATCCAGCAACCGGAGCCGTGCAAAGTGACCGGCCCGGCCCAACTGCTCCGGCGTTGCGGTCAGAAGCAACAGACCGCGGGATGCCCGCGACAGGCGTTCCACGGCAAGGTATTCGGGTGATGCATTGGTTTCGGACCAGCGCAGATGGTGGGCCTCATCCACCACAATAAGATCCCATTCCGCCGCCACTGCCTGGGTTATCCGGTCGGGGTGTTCTGTAAAGAGATCCAGCGAGGCCAGGCACAACTGCTGGGCCTCAAACGGGTTAAACGCCAGGTTATCGTTTTCAATGTCCTCGGGCGTGTTGTCCGCGACAATCTGCTCGCAGCGGTTGTCATCCATCACGGTAAACTGGAGATTGAAACGCCGGATCATCTCCACAAACCACTGGAAGGTCAGGGCAGGAGGAACAACGAGCAGGACGCGACTGGCGCGGCCTGACTGTATTCGCTGGTGCAGGATCAGGCCGGCCTCAATTGTTTTGCCAAGCCCCACCTCATCAGCGAGCAGCACCCTGGGCGCAAACCGGCGTGCCACTTCTGCGCCGATGTAAAGCTGGTGCGGGATCAGGGCAACCCTGGGCCCGTACAGGCCACGTGAGGTGGCACGGGAAAGTGTTGCCAGGCTGTTGCGCGACTGGACGCGAAGATTAAACCAGTGATTGGCGTCAATCTGGTGGGTGAATAGCCGGTCTTCGGGTTTACTGAAGCGCACATTGGCGTCCAGCTCGGTTTCCATTACCGCGGTATTGGTGCCCTGGTAGTCGCCGTGATAGACAAAAATCCCGTTCTGATCCACGACGCGGGTGACCGTGATGGTGATCTCATCGAGAGTTGCAATACGGTCACCGGGATTGAACCGAACGCGGGTCAGTGGTGCTTCTGCGCGCGCATAGTTGCGCTCTTCAGCCGCGGCGTCAAAGTAAAGGGATACTGTCCGGTGTTCAAGGCGCAGGACGCGCCCCATGCCAAGTTCCGGTTCAGCATTGCTGATCCATTTCTGGCCGATTTTGAAGTCCGTCATGTTAAGGTATTACCCGGATTTGTGCTGGAGAATTGTGATGGATGACCAAACCCGAATTGAACTCGAAGCGGCGGCTTTCAGGCGCCTGGTGCAACATCTGGATGAACACAGGGAGGTACAGAATATTGACCTGATGAATCTGGCCGGCTTCTGCAGGAACTGTCTCAGCAAGTGGTACAAGTCGGCGGCAGAGGATAAAGGAATTGCGCTGGATTATGAAGCGGTGAGGGAGCAAATCTACGGCATGCCCTACGCCGAGTGGAAAGAAAAATACCAGAAATAGACTGGCACCAGACCTCTGCTAACTTTTATCACGGGAGAACACTATGGAAATCTCAACCATCATATTCTGGGTTGTGATCATTGGCGGTGGCATCTGGGCCGTCTCGATTTTCAACACCCTGGTTGCCCTCAAGAACCGCTACAAGAATGCATTTGCGCAGATTGAAGTACAGCTCAAGCGCCGGTATGACCTGATTCCCAACCTGGTGGAAACCGCCAAAGGGTACATGGACCATGAACGTGAGACCCTGGAGGCTGTGATTGATGCCCGCAATGCGGCGTCTGCGTCACTGGCACAGGCTGCCGCTGATCCCGGGAACGGCGAAGCCATCAAGAGCCTGGCCGGCCAGGAGCAGGCGCTGGCAGGCGCCCTGGGTCGTTTTAACGTGGTGGTCGAAGCTTACCCGGACCTCAAGGCAAACCAGAACATGATGCAACTGTCAGAAGAACTGACCAGCACCGAAAACAAGGTGGCTTTTGCCCGCCAGGCGTTTAATGACCAGGTCATGGCGTACAACACCTACAAGCAGTCTTTCCCGCAGAATTTCCTGGCAGGTCCCTTTGGCCATGCACTCGATGCTGAACTGCTGGAATTTGCCGATAGTGCCGCGATTCAGGAAGCGCCCAGGGTTTCTTTCTGAACCCGGTTCAGGTTATCTCCCGAATGGATTTTTTTTCGTCGCAGGACCATGCCAGGCGCAAGACCAAACTCCTGCTGGTGCTGTTTGTACTGGCAGTGCTCAGCATTATCCTGCTGACGAATCTGCTGCTCATTGTGGTTGCGAGTTTCGGAAATACCGCCGCAATGGCACAGGGTGGGGTGCGCTATAGCTGGGAAACTTTCCTGCTGGTCTCGCTGGTTGTGGTGGGGGTTGTTGGCCTTGGCAGTGTGTACCGCGTGCTCTCCCTTGCAAAAGGTGGTGAAGCGGTTGCTGACATGATGGGAGGCAAACTGCTGCTGGAACCTGGTGATGACCTGCGGAAGCGGCGCCTGCTGAACATTGTGGAAGAAATGGCCATTGCCTCGGGTACGCCGGTACCGCCCGTCTATGTCATTGCCGATGGCGCCATCAATGCGTTTGCCGCGGGCTTTTCGCCATCAGACGCGGTGATTGGCATCACCGAAGGTGCAATCAACAACCTTGACAGGGACCAACTGCAGGGGGTCATCGCCCACGAATTCAGCCACATACTGAATGGTGACATGCGCCTGAATATCCGTCTGATGGGAGTCCTGTTTGGCATTGTCATGCTGGCCGTCATTGGCCGCATTATCCTGTCGCCAGGCAGGATTTCCCGGCGCGACGGTGGGGCAGCGATTGCGCTCGCTGGACTTGGGCTATTTGTGCTGGGTTACCTGGGCAAATTTTTTGGTACCTTAATCAAGGCTGCGGTCAGTCGCCAGCGGGAGTTCCTGGCGGATGCGTCTGCGGTTCAGTTCACACGAAACCCGCAGGGTATTGCCGGGGCACTCAAGCGTATTGGTGGTTATTCGCCAGGTTCCGTTGTTGCCGACGGTCATAGCGAAGAGATCAGTCACGCTTTTTTTGCCGAGGGTGTAAAGTTTCGCTTCGCCTCACTGACGTCAACCCATCCGCCACTCGATGTCCGCATCAGGCGAATTGATCCGCGCTGGGACGGCAATTTCCAGTCGGGTCCCCCGACCCCTGTGCCGGAGAGTGAAGCCGCAGCGCTGACCGCTGGTCTTGTCGCAGGCGGCCGGTCGGATACGTCGCACGCGGTTGAGGATATTGGCCATCCCAAACCCGAGCAACTGGAACTTGCGCGTGGATTACTTGCCGTCATTCCAGCCCTGCTCAGTGAGGCTGCCCACGAACCCTGTTCAGCCCGGGCCCTGGTCTACCTTGTGCTGCTTGATGCGGACCCACTCGTGCGCAGTCGCCAGATTGATCACCTGGCCGAATCGGCAGATCCCTTTGTGTTCAGTCGTTTCCAGGCGCTGTTGCAGGATCACGGTAGCGTTGCGCCTGGTATGCGCCTGCCACTGATTGAAATGGCGTTACCCGCGTTACGACAGCTTTCCCGGGACCAGTATGCCAGGGTAAGGGACAATATCGCGGCTTTAATCCGTGCGGATAACCGTGTGGGTCTCTCGGAGTGGGCGCTGCAGAAATACCTGACACGTAACCTCGAAGCTGCGCTTGAAGGCCGTCGCCCGGTGCTGAAACAACTCAATTTGCCGCAACTCGGCAACGAGTGTGGTGTGCTCCTGTCGATGCTCGCCTATGCGGATGCCAGCACCCATGGTGAACCGGAACGGGCTTTTGATGCTGGTCGTGCGGCCCTGGGGCTGGCAATCACCCTGGCACCCAAAAACCAGCTTGCGCTGGGTCGCCTCAACGAGGCTGTCGACAGGCTTGCCCGGCTCCATCCGCTGCAGAAGCCCAAACTGCTGAAAGCCTGCATCGCAACGGTGGCGGCCGACCAGGTGGTGGTTGCCGTTGAGGAAGAACTGGTGCGTGCCATCGCTGATGCCCTTGACTGTCCCATGCCGCCGCTTCGTCCAACCGGGAGTATCGACGCCGAATGAAATCAGCCAAGCCTGTGGTTCAGATGACGGCGTACTATCTGGTTCTGCTACTCCTGACGATTGGACTGGTGGCGCTGTTCCCATCGCTGCAGCACTACCTGCCGGTGGGTGGCGTCGAAGCCCTGGATAGCGGTATGAGTGAACTCCTGTCCGGCCAGCCCACCATCATCAGTTGGGAGCCCGTGGAGAAAGTGGTGCGCCTGGTGCTGGGGTTGCTGGCTGTCCTGTTGCTGATGGAGCCGGTGGCATGGGTTTATATGGGCGCACGGCGTCGCAAGGGGCGGGAACAGTCATTTGTCCTGACCATATTGCTGCTGCCAGTGGTAGTCGCAGGCATCGTGATGATCGTGCAGAATTCACTGGCGCTGGCATTCAGTCTTGCCGGCATTGTTGCCGGGGTCCGGTTCCGTTTGACCCTGGATGATTCGCTGGATGCCATCTACATTTTTGTGGCCATTGGTGCGGGACTGGCAGCGGGCATCGAAGCGCTGGAAATCACTATTGTTGTCACCGTTTTCTTCAACTACATCGTCCTGTTCCTGTGGGAAATTGACTACGGTGAAGAGGTTTCTGTTAATCGTTGGTTTACCCGTGAATGGATGAGCCAGGACCCTTCAGACGACGGACCGGCCCTGCCACCGGCCCCCATTGACTATGACGAATCCTAGACTGTTTGCCGGTCTTGCCCTGCTGGTGGTGCTGGCGGCCGGCGTGGTGGCCTGGCTGGTGCCTGTCCCGGCGGAATCCGGGCTTCGCCCCCTGGCGGAGTGGCGCCTGCCGCCGGGGCTGCGGGAAGTCAGTGGCCTCACCCTGCTGGATGAAAATCACGTATTGACCATGACCGATGAGTCCGCAGAGGTCTATGCCGTTAACCTCCTGACCGGTGCTGTGACCGACTACCTGGTTCCCGCGCCGCCCATCAGTGAAGACTTTGAGGGTATTGCGCGGCAGGGGGACGAGATTTTCCTGATCACCAGCAAAGGTCGCCTGTATCACTTTACCGGCCGGGGCAGTGACGCTGATTTCCACACCCTGGATACCGGATTGCGGGATACCTGCGAAATTGAGGGACTTACTCTCGATGCAGGGGACCTCCTGATCGCCTGTAAGACCAACTACCGGAAAGCGGACGCCGGCACGCTGTTGCTGTTCCGGTTTGTGCCGGCGGAGCGACGTCTTCTGCCCCTGTTTGATGTACCCGTCAGCGGCACATTTAACCTGTCCGCCATTGCGGCGGGTCAGGACAGCTTCTACCTGCTGGCGGCACGCCAGGATGCCCTGATTGTGCTGTCGCGTGACGGGGATATCCGCCGCATGATCAAGCTTGCCGGACATCCGCAGGCAGAAGGTATCGCAGTGATGCCCGACGGCAGGGTTGTGATTGCGGACGAGGGCAAAAAGCAGGGTGGCAAACTGACGGTCTATCCGCCGGACTGGCTGGTCAACCCCGACATTCACCAATAATTTCCCGGTCAAAACGCCGGGGCGTTTTCAGGATATCAAAGCCTGCATCGAGAAATTTCACGGCTTTTTTCTTTTGCCGGTTGCTGAGCAGTGGGTCCGAATCAAACAGTGCCGTCAAACGTGTCTGCAGAGCCAGGAGCTGGTCCCTGGCACGAGTGACGGCATCATTGTGGGCGCAGTAGCCGCGATAGAATCGCTGACGTACGTCAGTCTGGCCAAGCATTCCGGCGGGCAGGGCGTAACTGGCATCAACCAGTCCCGCGGAATCAAAGTCGTAGATGACGGGGATATAACGGTTGTCTGCGTCGATGAGTAACTTGGCATTGTGGCAGCACACATCACCCGGCGGCGGGGCCACCATGGAGTAATCCGCATTGGCAATGACAAACTGGAACAGGGCTATCAGGGCGGCCTGGTCAGCGTCCAGCGCGTCCACGCTGATCCGCTCGACGTCGGTTGTTTCCAGCCCAACCCGTTTTGCCAGTCTGGCCTTGCGCTCGACAAAAAACGCGGGCTCAACCCGTGGTTCCTGTTCGCCGTCGGTATCAACATAGGTCAACTCGACCCAGCGTGCCTGGTAGGACAGGGGTGTCAGCAGGGCAAGGGCCTGGTAGGTCAGGTATTCAACGCGGAGGTAGTCAAGGAATCGGCCCCCGGGTTTACACTGCACCACCAGCTTGATGTCTTTCTGCTTGTCAAAAATTGTATCCGAGCGGACCTCCTTGTCGAATTCGAGGCGCAGCGGTGGATACCGGCAACTGCTCTTCTTGAGACGGTGATTACCGCGTAACGTCACTTCAACCGGAAAACTCTCTCCTTCCCAGCTGATGCGACCGGGATAGGCTTTTTCCTTGTCGCGCTCGGCCGTCCAGGTTGTTACAGGCCCCTCGAGCCTGAAGGCAATGGGCGCATCCGATTCAAACAGCACATCCGCGTTGGCGGCAAGTGGCAATAACAGCAGGACAGCCAATAATCTGGCGCTCTCAAACATGTTCGTCTCCCTGGGTGCCAGCACCGGCTATCGCGTCGAGTTTCCCGATAGCCTGTTGGCGCGTATCCTGGAACCAGGTCTGTGAGCAAAAACCCTCGCGTTCCGGGTGACGTTGGTACTCATTGCTCCCATCAAGTAGCCAGGATTGGCGGCGATCGAGCAGGTTGGCAGCCATAATCTCGTTGACGATACGCGCACGCAGGGCCGGGTCGGTGATCGGCACCAGCACTTCCACACGTTCGTCGAGATTGCGCTCCATCAGGTCGGGTGAGCCTATCAGGACATCCGCGGTGTCCGAGTCGAGGCGCTCGCCGTTGCTGAACAGGTAAACGCGGGAATGCTCAAGAAAGCGGCCCACAATACTCTTGACCCGGATCCGGCTTGACATACCTGGGACGCCTGGCCGCAGGCTGCAGTGCCGTCGTACGATCAGGTCAATATCCACACCCGACTCGGACGCGTCATACAGTTTGGCAATTATCCCCGGATCAGTCATTGAGTTGACCTTGATCACAATTCGCGCGGTTTTGCCCGACGCCGCCAGCGCAATTTGTCGATCAATCAGTTCGACCAGGCGGTTGCGCAGGTGTCCAGGGGCAACCAGGAGCCGCGTCGGGGGCAGCAGGGTACCCGACGTCAGGTAGTTGAAGACTTTTGTGACGTCACTTGCGATAGCGGGATCTTTGGTAAAAAAGGAAAGATCAGTGTAGATCCTGGCATTACCCGGATGATAGTTGCCGGTCGACAGGTGAGAATAGCTCACGGTGTCATCTTCCTCGCGGCGCACGACCAGGGTGGCCTTGCAATGAATCTTGAGGCCAACGATGCCGTAGACAATCTGTACACCGGCTGCTTCCAGCCGCTTTGCCAGCTCGACGTTCGACGATTCATTTTCGCGGGCCTCGAGCTCGACCACCGTTGTCACAGCTTTGCCCGCCCGGGCGGCTTCAATGAGCGCGTTGACGATTGGCGAGTTGTCGCTGGTGCGGTACAGCGTCTGCTTGATGGCGAGCACATCAGGATCCCCGGCGGCCTGGCTGAGAAAATCAACAACCGAGTCAAAAGACTCGTAGGGCCAGTGCACCAACACGTCTCCCGCTGAAATGGCCGCAAAACAGTCCCTGCCAGCTGCTTCCATGGCAGCCGGATATACCGGTGTATGTGGCGGAAACAGGTGGTCGTGAAACTGGTCGGCAACTTCAGGCGTGATCATCCCACCCAGCGCTGCCATACCGGGCAACTGAGTGACGTCAATGCGTTCCGACTCGCTCAGGCGCTTTTGCTGGTGCTGGAAAAAGCGCAGTTCCTGATCGGTAAATATATCGAGGTGCCCGGCAATAAAGCGGATGGCTGATTCGCTGGTTGTGGCAGACACCGTCAGCAGTACCACGTTGGCCTTGTGCCGTGAGCGAAGGCCGGATTCCACCATCGCGCGCAGGTCAGCGGAACGTTCTTCCCTGGCGAGATCATTGTCCCGCAGGAGTTGGAAGACGCCATAGCCAAGCAGGGTATCCTGGGGAAAAAGCTCGGGCCAGCATCGAAACAGCATGTTCTCCAGCAGGATGAAACGGGTGTCAGTGCCCGGCAGTGGGACAAAGCGGGACACCTGGGCGGGCAGCGGCACCAGGATATGCCGGTCAGGGAATTCAAGAATGGCACAGACCCCGCCCGAGGGAATAAACGGGAAGGGGTGTTCCTCATCAATGATGCAGGGAGTAAGCACGGGCATTACATGCGTGCGAAAGAAGTGGTTAACCCAGGCAACGTCAGCGGTGGTGAGGGCATTCGAACCAACCAGGTGTATGCCCAGGTTATCCAGTGCCTGCGAAAGCTGCTGCCAGGTTGCCTGCTGGGCTGACATCAGCGTACCAGCACGGGCAAGCACGGCCCGGAGCTGCTGGATGGGGGTCAGGCCGTCTGGCGTTAAGTAGGCATCCTGTTTGGCCGCCGAGCGTTTGAGCTTGGCAACGCGCACGGCATAGAACTGGTCCAGCACACTGGCTGAAATGGCGAGAAACCGCAGGCGCTCAAGCAACGGGTGCTGTTCGTTGTGGGCTTCAGCCAGCACGCGTTCAATAAACTGCAAATCGGAGATTTCACGGTTGTTGAAACGGCCGGTACCGGTTTCCGGCACGGGTGCGGCCGGACCAATCAATGTGGCGGGGAGCGACACCGCCGCAGTGGTGCTGTTTTGTCGAAGTGGCAGGCGGCGCCACAGTTTGGTCACCATTTCTGACATCAGGGTTCCAGCGGCAGCACCGTGGTGGCGTCACGGCTGACCTCAAAAAAGACACCACGCTCGATAACAATATTACCCAGGTGGCTGCCATAGTAAGCCGCAATACCCATGTCAATCATGATAACCCGGTTGTCGAGGCGAGTTTTGATTCGGCCGCCGGTGGGGGTGTGGGCAATCACAATGCGATCAGCGTCATAGGCTGCCAGCATGGCCACGAGCGGCGCCAGCTCGGTCTCAGCGTCATTCATTGCAAGACCGCGGTACCACAGTGGACTGTCCGGGCTTGCCGCAAAACTCTCCTGGTCCAGTGGAACGGGGTTGGTGAGCTCGTTGGCAATTCTGTTGTTGATTTCGGCAATGGGCATGTGGGGCAGATGCGGATTGATGCCGCCATGAACAAACAGTGTTCTGTCAATCTTGATGACCGCGTTATGTTTCGCTACCCAGCGCGCTATCTCGCCACCCGGTTCCCAGAGGCGGCGATGCTCCACAAAACCGGGCGGGTACTGTGCCATCAGTTCGCTGCGAAGCGTTTCGTCACTTTTTGGTGTGGCCAGGGGTTGCTGCCTGAAATAGTCAAAAACACGTTCTACATAGGCTTCCTGTAACCGGTTGGAGCCGCGGGTAACCAGCACTTCATACTCCCCTGGATGGACGTAACGCAGGTCACCCTCAATATTCATTGCCTCATGGTTGCCAACCAGCGGATGCACGCGGCCCCCCTTGCGGGCTGCCTGCTTTTCCAGCTTCATCATGTGACGCATGATCTTGAGCGAATCCGGGCCGCGGTCGGGAATATCCCCCAGTTGAACCAGATGGGTCTCGCCACCGGTCCAGGCGAGGCGGGCATTAACAAGCCCATTAATCTCGAGGAGTTCGATGTACTGCTCATAGTCACCATGCAAATCGCCCATGGCGACGACACGGTCAATATCCTGCCACTCGTATTGAGCCGCAGCGCTTGCTGATATGAGCAACAAAAAGCAGGCAATAAGATGACGCATGAGGTTTGACTTTCCTTTCGACAAGGCCAGAATAACGCGACGCGAACGCAATAGGAATGCGCGACTTGACTGATCTCGACAACTGGCCCTTGGGTGACACCCGGTGATTGCGGCCCTGCTGATGAACACGGGTGTTATCGCCATTGTTGTTGGACTGCATTACGAACTGCTCGGCCGGCTGTCGAAACTCATTCCGAAATTGCAGATGGCACGCCGGGCCCGTATTACCGTTGGCGTGTTTGGTGCCATTTGCGGGCATGCCGTTGAAATCTGGATTTTTGCCGGTCTCTATTACCTGCAGATCCAGTTGGATGGTTTTGGCTCGCTGGTGGGGAATTTTGATGGTTCACTGCTGGACTGCGTCTACTTTTCATTTGTCTCCTACACAACCCTTGGCTATGGTGATTTGGCGCCGACCGGACATATACGCTTTTTGGCCGGGACAGAGTCGCTGGTGGGACTGGTGATGATTACCTGGACGGCGTCGTTCCTGTACGTTGAGATGGCCAATTACTGGAAAGACTAGGGGAGGGACTGATGACGGTCATAGATTGTGACTCGCACGTGATGGAACCGGCTGACCTGTGGCAAAAGTACCTGGAGCCAGAGTACCGCAGTCGCGCCATTCGCATTGAAGAAAAAGATGGCGTGGAAACACTGTTGATTGGCGAGGTGCCAATGCTCGAGGGTCGACTGGCAGGACTTGGCGGTGCACACCTGCCGCGGGACAAGCTGTTTGCCGGCGGGTTGCGGTACATCGACGGCTGCGAGCCGGCGAGTTACGACCCGGCCGCCCGCATCCGGCTACTGGATGACTGGCAGGTAGACCGGGGGATACTTTTCCCCACCATTGGCATACTGCCTTTCCCAACCGATGACCTGGATCTGAACAGTGCCTATTGCCGCGCCTACAATCGCTGGCAAAATGAGTTTTTCCTGCAGGCCAAGTCGCGCGTGGTGCCGATTGCGGTGCTGAACTGGCACGACCTTGATGCGGCAGTCGCAGAACTTGAACACTGTATCAAGTGCGGGTTCGGTGGCATTTTTGTACCACCCGAGGTGGTTTCGGGGCAGAGGCCTGGACAGAGGCAGTTTGACCCGATCTGGGCGCGTTGTGAGGAAGCCGGACTGCCCGGTTGCCTGCATGTGATCGTTCGCTTTGGTGGCGCTTCTGTGCCTTTCCTGCACTGGCATGAGACAGCGCCCGGCCCCATCTTCACCTTTGGTCTGGGTGCAACCGGACAGTTGTTGCCGGCACTTTCGTCCATGGTCGTTGACGGTCTGTTCGACCGGTTTCCGAAACTGAAGATTGTATCGGTGGAGGCAGGCTGTGGTTTCGCCGCTTACCTCATGGACCGGCTGGATGAGAAAAGCAACTTTTTTGGGCCTTTCATGAACCCGCCTCTCAGCCTGAAGCCGAGTGAATACATCCAGCGTAACTGCTACTTTGTGGCTGAACCTGAAGAAAGAACCATTGACGCCATGCTCACCCTGGTGGGTGAAGACCGGATCATGTGGGGATCAGATTATCCGCATATCGATTCAACGCTGGCGGCGCCCAATCTAATCAGGGATTCGGTGCAGGATCTGTCGCCCGACCGGCGTGCCGCGGTGTTGGGTGAAAATGCCGCCCGGGTGTTCTGCATCAATGACTGACTTTGTGCTGGTTCATGGCGCCTGGCATGGCGCCTGGTGTTGGGACAAGGTTAAGGTCCTGCTTGAATCCGCCGGTCACCGCTGCCATACGCCGGAATTGCCGCTTGAACTCGGGTTTGCGGACTACGTCGATACGGTTGTTACTGTCATTCAATCATGCCAGCAGCCCGTTGTCCTGGTCGGACACAGTATGGCGGGTGCCGTGATCGAAAGTGTTGCCGAAGCCTTGCCCGGGCAGATAACCCGGCTTGTTTACCTTTCCGCATTTGCGCCGCAATCCGGACAGTCGATCAATGACCTTGCCCGCTTCAATGTTGCCAGCGTCCTGCGCGACAATGTTGAGCTGTTGGATGGTATGTTGACTGTCAAGGCCAACAGGGTAATCCAGGCTTTCTACCATGACTGCGATGCGGGGGATATTGACGCCGCTACAGGAAGACTGCGACCACAAAACCCGGACGCGTTTGGCCACCAGCTCAAGTTGACGGAAGCAAGGTTTGGCAGTGTCCCGAAACACTACATCGAGTGTGTTGAAGACCAGGCAATACACATTTCGCTGCAACGCAAGATGGCGAGGGACATGGGGTTAACCCACGTGAATTCACTGCAGACCGGGCATTCGCCATTTTTCTCGGCGCCGGCTGCGCTGGCTGCACTCATTGCGACCACGGGCATCAGGGATGCGCGTTTCACATCCTGAAGCCTTGACTCAGTCGTGCACAAATGCCAACAGCAGGTTACCGGGCAGCTGGCCAAACAGCTCGTAGCCGGACAGCATAAATGCCTGGTTACCGGCGAACACCACACCCGCGTTGTCCATGGATCCACCGTGGGCCTCGCGCCCGCTCGTTGTCTTGAAAGGTCGGGCCGTATCGAACTCCCACAGCAGGTTGCCTTGCAGGGCATGGAAGACCCTGATCCTGCCATCCAGCGCGGGGGCAAATACCAGGTCGTTCACGACTGTTACGGCTGCAGAAAACCCGTAGAAGAAGGAGCACTCGGGGTAAAGCGTGTCGCGCTGGAAGTAGTCCATCATGCCAATCTCACAGTCTTGCTCCGGCTCAAAGTGCCAGCGCCGTTTGCCCGTATCAATATCCAGCGCGCTGAGGCCGGGCGCGGGTGCATACCCCGGTATCCGGTAGGGCGGATCATTGGCACCTGCAAACAGCAGGTTATGCGCCACGGCCATTCCCCAGTGCACACCGCCCAGCGGTGAGCCGGTGCCGACCCGCGCCCGCCAGACAACCTCACCGTTCCTGTCAGGGTCAAGGGCAAAGACGTCACCCGATTTGGCACCAGCCAGCAGCACATCCTGCCCCCGGCTGTTCTTGCCAAGAATGATTGCCGCACCAAAGTCGACGTCGGGCCCACTGTACCTTGGACAGTTGGGGCCTTTTGGTGACATGACGCAGGCGTTGTTGAACACATCACCGGCGGTGGCCTGGAAGTGCCAGGCGATACTGCCGGTATCCAGGTCCAGCGCCACAACTGCATCGCTCAGGTCAGTGGCGGGAGGGGAAGCATTCTGCCCGGTTCCCACGTAAACGCGATTGCGTCTTGTGTCGATGGTTGGTGTTGACCAGACCGGTACGCCCGATGGGCCCCATTGCTGCGTGCCCGCACTGCTTATTGTTGTTGGTTTTGCATCGTCGGTCATATGGGTCAGCCAGATGGTCTCGCCCGTGTCGGCATCAAGTTTGTAGACGGCGCCATGGGCCTGGCAGCACTCGTGTGCAGGATCCTGGGCGAGCGCAACTTCATAGAGGGACAGGGGGACAACCAGCGTTCCCCGGTCATAGACAATGCCCCCCGTCTGGATGGCAAAGTCGGACAGGGCCAGTGAGCGGCGCCAGCGGGGTTTGCCGGTTGCCGCATCAATTGCACTGGTATGCGCCTCGGCATCCCCCAGATAGAGCGTGGCCTGGCCCCTGTTCACGGCGAAGGTGAGCGCTGTCCTGATGGGGGCGGGGTGCTGGTAGTGCCACTTGATGCAGCCGGTTTCCCGATCCAGGGCAAAAAGGTGTCCTGCGGTGGTGGCTGCAACAAAAATGGTGTCATCAGTCAGCACTGGCTGGGATCGTGCCTCCGTTGCTTCCGGCAGCTCGAATACCCAGGCCAGCCTGAGTGATTTGACGTTGTCGGCGCTCAGAGATGCTGTGTCCCGGGTAACGGCCGCGGTGCTCCTGGTGTCGAAGCCGCGCTGGCGAACCGGCAATTGTGAAAAACTGATGCTTCGATCCGCGCAGTAGTCATCCGCTCCGGGTGCGTAGCTTTCAGCCTTGTCCGAGATGTAGCTGATCAATTCTTCAATCTGGACGAAGTCGAGGCCTTCAGCCTGGGTTCGCATTTTCCCGTTCATCAGGGCAAATCGGAGGCTCGCACGATTCCGTGCAGCCATGGCAACAAGACCGGGTGCGTGGGTCGCCGAGTTCCCATGACAGGTTTCACAACGTTCAGCATAAATCCCGGCCGCATCTGTTTCTGCCGCCAGCGGCGCTGGTAGCGGGGGCGCTGGCTCCGCACAACCCGCAAGCAGCACGAGGGCCAGTACCGGGGCGAGGTCGCGGGGCACAAGTCGCCTCACAGAATGTCTTTCCGGCTCAGGCGCACAAATACGGCAAACCAGATCAGGCCAACCACCAGCACAAGCTGGGCCAGCAGGATAGTGATGACGGTACTGTTCCAGACCGGTACGGCGCCGTACATGACCGAGCGGATGTCGTAGAGGTCGATGAGCAGCCAGAGATATAACTGCGTGCCGATATTGGCCAGGGTCACAACCACAATCGTGGGCCCGATCCCATCCGTCGCGAGCGCAACCGTCAACATGATGACGTAGGCAAGCAGTATTGCCACCAGCGAAATACAGAAAAACGGCAGCATGCCCCTTGGCATGCTGTCACCCAGGAATATCAGCAGGCTTGCCGCCGACAGCGTGAGCCACACGGTCAGGAAAATCCCCAGGTTGGCAATCACCTTGGCAAACACGTACTCGCGCATGGCAATGGGCAGGCTCATGATAAACGGCAGGTTATTTTCCGTGCGCTCCATGGCAACGGTCTGGAATATGGGATGAATGCCAGTGACAGCCAGTGCCGTGATAAACAGGATGGAAGCCATGGTTGAGAACCTGTCCCCACCGAGCATCACCAGCGCTATGGCAATCGCGCCGGCCAGCCAGTAAGCGAGAATTGGCAGTTTCAGCATGGCAAGATCTTTCAGCACAAGGCTTTTTACCGTTGATGGGTTCATGCGATTACCTCCGGTGCCGCAGCGACACTTTCCAGGAAAATTTCCTCCAGGGTCATCCGTGTGACCTGCCGGACGCAGGCGCTGCCGCCCAGCAATCCTGGCAGGCTCTCGTCAAAACAATTGGTGACGACGACGGTCATGTCTCCGCTGCGGGTCACGGAGACCATTTTTTCTGGGCAGGGCACGGCACTGGCGGCCGGCAGTTCAATCCTGATACGGCGCCAGCTATCGAGAAATGATTCCTTGTCATTGGCCGCGACAATGCGGCCGTCCTGGATGAACGCAATATGGTCAGAGATCTGTTCCACATCCAGCGTATTGTGGGAAGAAAAGAGGACTGAACGGGATTCGTCCTGGATGACTTCCATCATACCGCGGAGCACTTCCTGACGGGCAACCGGGTCAAGCCCCGTTGTCGGTTCATCCAGAATCAGGAGGCGGGGATGGTGAGCCAGCGCCAGGAGCAGCAACGCCTTGACGCGCTGGCCGTGTGAAAAGCCTTTTGTCTTCTGGTTGGCGTCCAGCTTGAAGCGGCGCAACAGTTCTGAAGCATAGGCATCATCCCAACCGGGGTACAGCGAGCGGACAAAACGCATGTGAAATCCGAGTGTCTGCCCGGCATAAAGCCGCATGTCCTCGGTGACGTACCCGATACCCTGCTTGGCCGCCACCTGCTGCTCCGGTACCGGGTGACCCAGCACTGTGACGGACCCGGAATCGCGGGTGGTCAGACCCATGATGATCTGCATGGTAGTGGATTTTCCGGCGCCGTTGGGGCCCACAAACCCCATAACCGTACCGGTTGGCACTTTGAGGTCAACGTCAGCAAGGTCAAAGTGCGGATAATGTTTGTTGAGCTTTT
The DNA here is from genome assembly GCA_047947185.1 of Pseudomonadota bacterium. Taxonomy (GTDB): domain Bacteria; phylum Pseudomonadota; class Gammaproteobacteria; order Pseudomonadales; family Azotimanducaceae; genus JANQJA01. The sequence continues at coordinate 602,598 of CP170502.1, read as the reverse complement.
CGCAATCAATTGCCAGGTCCATTGGTTGACCTCCTGTTGAAAAGGTAATCCTTGAGTAGTGCCACCAGTTCCTCCTCGGACAGCGCAAGCGCACCTGCGAGTGTCGCAGCACGCTCCAGGGTCTGTTCCAGTTCCTGGAACTGGATAGCGGCCTGGTCCAGTGTTTCGCTGACCCAGGAGCCCTGACCCTGGCGGGTGACTATCAGGCCCTCACGTTCGAGTTCCAGGTAAGCACGTTTGACCGTAATCACGCTGACGTTCAGCGCCAGTGCCATTTCCCGGATAGATGGCATCTTGTGTCCCGGTGGCCAGTAACCACTGGCTATCCGCTGGCTGACCTGCTCAATGATCTGCAGGTACATGGGCCTGGAATCAGTCTGGGAGAGGATAAAAGTGTCGATGGTGTCAGGCTCCCGTGTATATACCTAGTATACACAGTATGCACAGACGGGCAAGCGAAAAAACAGACAGCTACAGGTTTCTGTCAGACCGCCTTTCTGTCAGACCGCCATTCTTGCGGTGATCGCATCATGGCAGCGGTAGCCAACCAGTTCGAAGTCTTCCATACGGAAGTCGTCAATGGACTGCTGGCCGCGATCAGCAATCCGCAGTTGGGGCAGGGGGAAGGGTTCACGTGCGAGTTGTTCCCGGCACTGGCTGATCGCATCCAGGTAAATATGCGCATCACCAATCGAGTGGATAAACTCAAATGGTTCAAGTCCGGTGATCCGGGCGACCATGTGCAGCAGCAGTGAGTAGCTGGCGATGTTCAGGGGCACACCCAGAAACATGTCTGCAGATCGCTGGTACATCTGCAGTGACAGTTTGCCGTCAGCAACAAAAAACTGGAAAAACGCGTGGCAGGGCGGCAGGGCAACCTCGGATGCGCTGACCTCACCCGGGTTCCAGGCGTTAACGATGATCCGCCGCGATGTTGGGTTGTTGCGAATCATGTCAACAGCGTCAGCAAGCTGGTCAACCTCACTTCCGTCAGGACGCCGCCAGTGGCGCCACTGGATGCCATAGACACGGCCCATGTCGCCATCACCGGTTTCGATCCCACGGCGTTTCAGATAGTCCTCGTAGTTGAGGTCCCACAGCTTGTTGTGACGGTAGATGGCCTTCAGGTCCTGGATGTTGCCGGAGCCGGAGATAAACCAGAGCAACTCCGATACCATGGATTTCCACACCAGTTTTTTGGTTGTCACTGCCGGAAAACCCGCAGACAGGTCATAACGCGCCTGCATGCCAAAACAGGCGATGGTACCCACGCCGGTGCGATCAGTGCGCCGCGTACCCTGGTCCAGGATGTACCTGAGCTGCTCGTGATATTGCTTCATCTTGACCTTTGCCCGGCAGCTAGCCGCACTTGCTGTCGCCGCAGGACAGGCAGGTCATGCAGCCATCCATCAGCACCATGGCCTGGGTGTTGCACTTCTTGCAAAGTTGCGCACCGGGCGGGTAACCCGTCCCCTCACTGGTTTCGTTGGCAGCACTCTTGCCTTCCAGCGCGGCACGTTTTTCGGCAAGCAGGGCCTGGTGCTCGGCAGAGAGTTCCTCGTCCTCGATCAGGCCAATCTTTTTCATATGGGTTTCCAGTACCTCACCAATTTCTGCCACCAGCGATGGCATGAACCGACCACCCTTCTTGAAATAGCCGCCCTGGGGATCAAATACCTGCTTCAGTTCATCAACCATGAAGGTGGCGTCACCCCCCTTGCGAAACACCGCCGAGATAACCCGCGTTAATGCCAGGATCCACTGGAACTGGTCCATGTTTTTCGAGTTGATGAAAATTTCGAAGGGGTACTCCTGTTCATGCTGGGTACCCTGGTTCAGCACAATGTTGTTGATGGTGATGTACATGGCGTGATCCGAAAGCGGCGTCTTGATTTTGTAGGTATGCCCACGCAGTTCGTCTGGCCGCTGGATCTCCTCGTGCATCAGCTCCTTCTTGGGTGTGTCATCAACAACCGGTTCTGCCTCCGGTTTCTTGATGCCGTAGCTGACAATATTTTTCTCTATTCTGATAACCATAATCGTGTCCTAGAATTTTCCGTAGTAACCTTCCTTGAGGGCATCAAACAGGTTGGCTGCGGTGTGCAGTTCACCATCGTATTCGATCATTTCATTGCCTTTCACCTCAACCTTGCTGCCATCGTCCAGCGTGAAGGAGTAGATGGTGTTCTCCAGGTCAGATTCCTTGACAAGCACCCCCTGGAAAGCCTCGGGATTGAAGCGAAAGGTCGTGCAGCCTTTCAGGCCCTGTTCATAGGCATAAAGGTAAATGTCCTTGAAATCCTCAAACGGGTAGTCAGTTGGCACGTTGGCGGTTTTGGAGATTGAAGAGTCAATCCACTTCTGGGCCGCAGCCTGGATATCCACGTGCTGGATAGGCGTGATGTCGTCAGCAGTCTTGAAGTAGGTGGGCAGTTTCCTGCTTTCGTCATCGGTGTAGGGTTCGGCATTCGGATTGACCATGGCGCGATAGGCCAGCAGTTCGAAGGAAAACACATCAACCTTCTCCTTGGATTTTTTACCCTCGCGAATGACGTTGCGGGAGTAGTGGTGCGCAAAGCTGGGCTCAATCCCGTTGCTGGCATTGTTGGCCAGTGACAGGCTGATTGTCCCCGTGGGGGCAATTGAACTGTGATGTGTAAAGCGGCAGCCTTCTTCCGCAATGGCCTCAACAATGTCAGGCCGCTCAGTGGCGACCTTCTGCATGTAACGGCTGTACCTGGCATGCAATACCCTGCCTTTGATCCGATCACCCACGGCAATACCGTCCCGCTTCATCTCGGGCCGCAGGCGCAGCATGGCGGGCGTGACCTCAAATTCCTCATCCATGATCGGGCAGGGACCTTTTTCCCGGGCGAGTTCAACACCTGTCTCCCAGCCCACCAGGGCAAGCTGTTTGGTTACCTCCTCGGTAAACTCGACGGAGCGTCGGTCACCGTACTCCATCCCCATCATCGTAATGGTGGAACCCAGACCCAGATATCCCATCCCGTGGCGGCGCTTGCGCATGATTTCTTCGCGCTGGCGATCAAGCGGCAAGCCATTAATTTCCACGACGTTGTCCAGCATGCGCGTAAAAATGGCAACCGCCCTGGCATAGTCATCCCAGTTGAAGCTGGCGTCAGCCGTAAACGGCTTCTCAACAAAGCGGCAGAGGTTCACGGAGCCGAGCAGGCAACTGCCGTAGGGTGGCAGGGGCTGTTCCCCGCAGGGATTGGTGGCCCGTATGTTTTCGTCAAACCAGTTGTTGTTCTGCTCGTTGACCTTGTCGATGAGGATAAAACCGGGTTCAGCAAAGTCATAGGTGGAGGACATGATCATGTCCCACAGGCGCCTGGCCTTCAGTGACTTGGTGATACGGCAGGCGACCAGGCCTTCCGCATTGGTGACATAACCCTCGGTGGTCGGGCAATCGCGCCACAACACCTGGGTCTGGTCATTCAGGTCAATATTGTCTGTCTCCACCTCTTCCGGCGTCATGGGGAAAGACAGGGGCCAGTCGGCGTCACTCTTGACAGCTTCCATGAACTGGCGGGTGATGAGCAGTGACAGGTTAAACTGGCGCAATCGGCCATCTTCGCGCTTGGCGCGGATAAATTCGGTGACGTCCGGGTGGCCAATGTCAAATGTGGCCATCTGGGCACCGCGTCTGCCGCCTGCACTGGATACTGTGAAGCAGGTCTTGTCGTAGATATCCATAAACGAGAGCGGGCCCGAGGTGTAGGCGCCGGCGCCGGTCACGTAGGCGCCCTTGGGACGCAGGGTGGAGAATTCATAGCCAATGCCACAGCCGGCTTTCAGCGTCAGTCCGGCTTCAACATTCTTCTCCAGGATATCCTCCATGGAATCGAGAATGGTCCCCGAAACGGTACAGTTAATGGTTGAGGTCGCCGGCTTGTGCTCAAGTGCCCCGGCATTGGACGTGATCCGGCCGGCCGGAATAACCCCGTGGCGCAGCGCCCAGAGAAACTGTTCATACCAGTGCTCGCGCTTGTCTTTGGTTTCCACGTCCGCCAGGGCGCGCGCTACCCGCTTGAAGGTGTCGTCAATGGTCTGGTCAACCTTTTCGCCACGTTTGGTCTTGAGGCAGTACTTGCTGTCCCAGATGTCGAGAGACGTTTCCTGGTACTTTATTTCGTTAACGTTGCTGGGAATTGCCTTCAGATCGGGTTTACTGGCCGATGGTTCCATGATGCTCCTTGACTGATTCTATGTTGAGTGGTGCGACAGACATTTGCTGGTATTATCCCCCGGCTTATGCCGATGTTATTCAGCTTTTGTACACGACTTATGCAGGCGTTATACAAGGTTTATGCACATCTTTCGTGCGTCGCAAGCGCAGTGGCTTTGGGTCGGTTTTGGGGCGACAGCGGGCATATATTGTGCCCAAGGGCGAAGCACAACACAACATCTAGGGTCAAAAATAATGTCCAGAAAATGGATTTTTGATGGAAAAGTGGGGCCACGTCTAGAATTTCTGATGAACGGCAAGGGGGTCAGGTTATGAATCGGGTAGATGGCAAGGTTGCTCTGGTGACGGGCGGCGGCAGCGGGATTGGGGCAGCATCAGCGCGGCTGCTGGCCGAGGCGGGGGCCCGGGTTGTCGTCACAGACATCAACGGCAAGGCGGCAGGGGAAATCGCCGGAGAAATTCTTGCCAGCGGCGGCGATGCCCTGGCGCTGCATCATGACGTGACCAGTGAGGTCGACTGGGCTGAAGCAATTGACAAGACGATTGCCGACTACGGCAAGCTTAACATCCTGGTGAATAACGCCGGCATCAGCGGGGCGGGCCTCGGTACCTTCGAGGAGCAGACGCTGGAAAACTGGCGCAGGGTCGTTTCGATTAACCTGGATGCCGTGTTTCTGGGTTGCCAGAAAGCGGTGGCCGTAATGAAAGGTTCGGGCCAGGGTTCAATCATCAACATCTCGTCGGTCATGGGCATGGTGGGCGGCGCCGGTGCTGCCTACAATGCTTCCAAGGGTGGCGTGCGGCTGCTGTCCAAATCTGTTGCCGTCTATTGTGGCAACATGGGCTATGACATCCGGGTCAATTCGGTTCACCCGGGCTACATCTGGACCCCTATGGTCGCCTCCATTGTGGATGTCATGCCCGCTGAGGAAAACATGACAGCTGAGGGTCTGCGGGCAATGTTGACTGAAAAACACCCGATTGGGCGCCTGGGTGAAGCCATTGACATAGCACGCGGTGTGCTATTCCTGGCCTCAGACGATTCCGGTTTCATGACCGGCTCGGAACTGGTGATTGATGGCGGTTATACGGCGGTCTAGTTATCCAGGGTAAAACTTGCGGTCTCGGGAAACGCCTCGGCGAGTCTAAGCCTGTCTTCAATCTGCAGCAGGGCGTGATTGATCGAGGCTCGCTGCATCCGCTTTTCCTCGAAACAGAAGCGTACGCAGATGCAGTAGGTGCCGTCTTCATGGCTGGCAGCATTAACCACCTCGGCAAGCAGTTCATCCGCTTCAATGTCGTAGACCCGCAGGTCAAGGATCAGGCGTTCACCTGGCTGGAACAGCTTGTTGCAGCCAAACTGCAGGCCGGCCAGGCTGAAATTCAGGCATTCACTGGTGGGATTCAGGGACAACATCCCCTTGATGCCGGGTCGCGCGACTGACAGTTCAAGGTCAGCCCGCTCGTAGCGTGCGTGTCGCCTTCTTTCTTTATCCATACCTGTTCTGTTTCCGTTGCCGCGCTTGGTTCGATTAACCCCGAATCAGTTTGCCAGGCAATTCCCCGGTTGCCTCACCCTCTGTGAAGGTCACTTTGCCTGAAACCATCGTCAGATCATAGCCCACCGCCCCCTGGATCAGTCGCCTGCCGGCGGCCGGCAGGTCGTGGACCATCTGGGGCCGGCGGATATTGAGTCGCTCGAAATCAATGACATTCAGGTCTGCCTTCTTGCCCGGGGCAAGTACCCCCCGGTCATCCAGGCCATACATGCTGGCGGTCTCCAGCGTCTGTTTGCGCACCACCAGTTCCAGTGGCAATCGCTCACCACGGGAACGGTCCCGGGCCCAGTGGCTCAACATGTAACTGGGAATGCTGGCGTCACAGATCACGCCGCAGTGTGCACCACCATCACCCAGCCCGACAATGGCATGCGGATCAAGAATCATCTCGCGGATGGATTCAAAATCCCCGTGGCTGTAGTTGAACAAAGGGTAGAACACCATGCCCTGGCCATTGTCTGCCATGAGCGTGTCGAAGATCACCTCAAAGGGGTGCTTGCCTGTTTGCCTGGCAATGCCGGCAATGGAACGCTCGGGCGGGGGTTCGTAGTCAGGCGGGTCCAGCAGTGGGAATATCTTGCCAAAGTTGGAAACCACCTGGCGCACCGTGTAGGGTAGCGCATCCGCGTTGATCTGTTCTGCCAGCAGTGCAGCTTTTGTTTCAGGCTGCTGAAGTTGCATGATGCGTTCAGCAACGGGCAGGTGGGCGATGGCGCGATAAGTCTTGTGCATGACAAACGGATGCAGGCTTGACTCCCAACCCAGTAGCAGGCTGATGGGCCGGCCGGCAACCTGGGCCGTAATAGCAGGACCCTCGGGGTCGGCACAGAGATCAAGCATTTGCCGGTACTTTTCCGGACTCTGGTCTACCTGGGTCAGCAGGAACCAGACCTTGCGACCGGAATCGCGCGCCAGGCGCCTGAGCCAGGCTGTTTCTTCAACGGGATGGCGGAAGTCCGAGACGAGTCCAAAGACACCTTTGTTGAGTTTGCCCATGGCGGCAACAATGGCGTCAACTTCCCGGTTTCCCGCGTGGTAGGACGGGATGCTTGCGCCTCTTGAGGTGCGGTGGTTCAGGGTCCGGGAAGTTGTAAAACCGAGGGCCCCGGCCCGGAGGCCTTCCGAGACCAGCGCAACCATCCGCTTGATTTCTGCTTCGGTCGGGTCCTGCTCGGTTTCTCCCCGCTCTCCCATGACATAGGTCCGCAGCGGGCTATGGGGGAACTGCGCACCAATATCCAGTACCCGCGGCATGGCATCCAGTGCATCGAGGTATTCAGGGAAAGATTCCCAGTTCCACTTGAGTCCCTCCGAAAGGGCTGTACCGGGAATATCCTCAACACCCTCCATCAGGCTGATCAGGGCGTCATGCGCGTCCGCTTTTACCGGTGCAAAACCGACGCCACAATTCCCCATGACAATGGTGGTGACCCCGTGCCAGCAGGACGGGGTGATCATCGAATCCCAGGTGGCCTGGCCGTCGTAGTGGGTGTGAATGTCGACAAACCCCGGTGTGACCAGGCGTCCGGCGGCATCAATCTGCTGCCTCGCCCGGCCCAGGTCAGCGCCGATGCCGCTGATTCTGTCACCTGTGATACCGATGTCAGCGATAAATGCCGGCTTGCCGGTGCCATCGACAACATTGCCATTCCTGATGACGAGATCGTACATGGCGGTTCCCTCTACTGAACGTGTTGAAGATTATGCCGCATGCAGGCATTGTTAGGCCAACGGACATTTCCAGTGTCATTGATCAGAACCAGTAGAGGGAAAACCATGCACCCAACCAAACTTGCCCGGCAGAATCCTGACAAGCCGGCCTATATCATGGCTGAATCAGGGCAAATCGTGACCCGGAAGGAATTTGATGAGACGTCCAACCAGGCTGCCCACCTGTTTCGTTCGCTGGGACTGCAACGGGGTGATCACATTGCCATCCTGCTGGAGAACCATCCGCGGTTCCTGCAGATTTGCCTTGCTGCCATGCGCTCCGGGCTCTATTTCACCGCGATCAGCTATCGACTGCAGGAACATGAGGTCGAGTACATCGTCAACGACTGCAAGGCACGGGTCTTCATCACCTCGGTGGACCGGCGGGGTGTCGTCGACAAGTTGATTGGCAAAATGGAAGGGGTGGAGCACGCTTATGTGCTGGACGGGGAACTGGCAGGTTACGAAAGCTGGGAAGACGCAACTGCAGACAAGCCGACAACACCCATTGCTGATGAAAGCACGGGTATGTCAATGCTCTACTCGTCCGGTACCACCGGGCGACCCAAGGGTGTGCTGAAACCGTTACCTGAAGGCGGCTTCCAGACGGAAGACGATGCCCCCAACCTGTTTGCCATGCTCTATGGTGCCACCGAGGACAGCATTTACCTGTCACCGGCGCCACTCTACCACGCGGCACCACTGACATTTACGCTGGGTTTCCTGCTGGGTGGCATGACCTGCATTATCATGGCGCACTTCGAGCCAGAGGCAGCCTTGCGGGCGATCCAGACCTACAGGGTCACTCACAGCCAGTGGGTACCAACCATGTTCATCCGTATGCTGAAGCTGGATGAGCATGTGCGCCATCAGTATGACGTTAGCAGCCTTGAGTGTGCTATCCACGCTGCAGCACCCTGCCCGATACCGGTGAAGGAGCAGATGATCAACTGGTGGGGACCGGTGATACACGAATATTATGCCGGCACCGAGGGTAATGGCTTTGTGGCAATCAACTCATCGGACTGGCTGGCCCACAAGGGGTCGGTGGGCCGACCCATTACCGCCGCGGTGCATATTGTGGATGATGACGGCAACGAGGTGCCAGTCGGAGAAACAGGCACCATCTACTTTGAGGGTGGGGGTGAGTTTGAGTACTACGGTGATGAGGCCAAAACCAAAGAGTCACGTCACCCCAAAGGCTGGACCACCCTTGGCGACGTGGGTTACGTGGACGCAGAAGGATACCTGTATCTCACCGATCGGAAGAACTTCATGATTATCTCTGGCGGCGTCAATATCTACCCGCAGGAAACGGAGAATATCCTGGTGACTCACCCCAAGGTGATGGACGTGGCAGTGTTTGGTGTGCCCAATGAAGACTTTGGCGAGGAAGTCAAAGCCGTTGTGCAACCCAAACACTGGGAAGATGCCGGGCCGGAACTTGCTGAGGAACTGATTGCGTTCTGTCGCAGCGAAATATCCCATATCAAGTGCCCGCGCAGCATCGACTTTGAAAAGGAGCTGCCACGTCACCCCACGGGGAAATTGTACAAGCGGCTGCTACGGGATCGTTACTGGGCTGACCACAACAAGAAGATTGCCGGCTAGTAGAGGTCGCCACGCAGCAGGTTGGCGGGTGAATACTGGTCGGTCAGCGGTCGTTTGTGGTGATCCCAGTCCTGCCCCCGGTACATGTAGTCGGGGAAGTTTTCGATCTCCACATCATAGGGCGCGAGCCTTGGCGCAAACTCGCCTGCCCGCTGTCGCAATGTGGCGTCAGCGGGTAAACCGGCAAGGCTGGCGATGACAACCCGGTTACCCGTAATGGGCATCTTGAAATTGATAAACTCCCCAAACACGGCCTTGTAAGTCTCAGACTCGTGGTCATACAGGGCACTGGTCGAGAAAGTGTTGGCGACCAGCACGCCGTCAGCGGGTAGCAGCGCTTTGATCTCCTGAAGGAATTCCATGGTCATCAGATGCTCGGGAATATAGTCACCGGTGAACGCATCCAGAATCACGAAGTCATATTGCCGCTGCTGCAGCAGGGCGCGTTTGACAAAAACCCGGCCATCAGCCACCACCACTTTCATTCTGTCAGTTTCCGCAAAATTGAAGTACTCGCGCGCCACCCGCACCACTGCCTCGTCGATCTCAACAATATCAATCTGCGCCTCCGGATACAGTTCAGACAGGGCGACCGGGATGGAACCGCCGCCGAGGCCAATCATCAGTATGCGCGACGGTGACGGTTTTACCAGCAGACCGGCGAGGGTCATGCGTACGTATGGGAACACCAACCGTTTTGGGTCGCGCAGGTCCATGCAGGTCTGGTTACGATCACCGCGCTTGACGGCAAACACCAGGCAGCGGCGTGAATTCTGTTCGCGTACGAGGATGTTGCCATAAAGAGACTTTTCGCGATGGATGTCCCGCGCCAGAACCTGTGTGGCGAGTGGCACTGTCAAAAGCAGGGTCAGTCCGAGCAGGGAGGCAAAACGCATGTTATCGACCTGTTTTCAGATGGGTGATTATGGCAACAAGACCACCGGTGACGAGAATTGATGCCATGGCAATGAGAATCTGGTTAACCTCAAACCAGAGCACCAGGTAAAACGACGTGGCCAGTGTGCCGAGTGCGCTGCCCAGGGTTGAGACAAAATACAGCCCACCGGCAATCTGGCCGCTTTGTTCAGTGTTTTGTACCAGCAGGCGAACGGAGTAGGGGGCAATCATGCCGAGTACAGCGGTTGGCACAAAAAAGAGAAACGTGGAGGCAACCAGCGAGCCATAACGTGGATCTTCCAGCCGCTGAAACACGGCGTCCATGATCTGTTCGCCCAGGACAATGGTGGGTACCAGGGTCAGCGCCGCAGCAATAAAAAAGGTGCCATAACGCAGAAGATTGGGGTTGTTCAGTGACAGCCGGCCCCCGGCCAGATAACCGAGCGACAGCGACAGCATGAAAATTGTAATGATGCTGCCCCAGACGTAAATACTGCTGCCAAAATAGGGCGCCAGGATACGTCCTCCCAGCAGTTCAATTGACATGATGATAAAACCGGATGAAAAGGCGAGAGCCAACACGATCAGGTTGGCGGTGACATGTTTGTTCAAGGGTGTTTGATCCGGATGATTGCAACCAGCGTGAGTATATGGTTTTGTATCGGAATATAAAGACGGAATTGTTTTAGGCCGGTACCTGTTTGAAGTCTCTCATACGCCTGGTTCCATTTATCTCTCCCTATCGCTGGCGAATTGTCGCCGGCTTCGTCACGTTTTTTGTGGCACGCTTTTTTGAAATCAATACCTATTACCTGGTTTCAAAGGGACTCGATACCATCAAGGATACTGCTGGTGGTGTCCTCACAGACTACTCGCTGGGCCAGATCACCCTGGGTATTGTGGCGTGTGTTTTCCTGCGGTTTGTGTTTGTGGTCCATGCCCGACGGGAGATCCGGCGGGTTGGCTATCATGTTTCCTATGATCTCCGGCAACAGTTGTACCAGTCAGTACAGGTGCAGGGGCCAGATTTTTTTGGCCGGATTGGTGTCGGTGACATCATGACCCGGGCCATCCAGGATATCTCGCTGATCCAGCGTCTCATTGCATTTGGTGCCATTCAACTGGTGATCATGGTTTATGCGCCGCTCTACGCCATCACCTACATGGTGGCCAAGTCACCCTCGCTGACGCTGCTGATTCTGCCGCTTCTACCCGCCATTTTTGTGTATGCCTGGTGGGTCTCGAAAGAAATGGCTGTGACGTCGCGCGTGGTACAGGAACGGCTGTCCGGTCTGTCATCACATGTACAGGAAAACCTGGGTGGCATAAGGACCGTCCAGGCCCAGGCCCAGGAGGAAAACGAGATCAAGCGGTTCTGGGAGACCAACAGTGCCTATGGGCAGGCGTTCTTCAACCAGGCCAGGGTTCAGTCCCTCATGATGGCATGGATGCCACTGTTTGCCTCCGGTGCGCAACTGGTGATTGTCGTCTACGGTGGCAGTCTGGTGCTCGACGGTGCCATGACCGTTGGCGACCTGCTGTTTTTCATGTTCTGCGTCAACATGTTGCTGCAGCCGATCCGGATGGCGGGGATGTTTATTACCCTGCTGCAACGTGGCGCAGTGGCAACCGATCGCCTGTACGAGATTTTTGACTGGGAACCCGAGATCCAGGACACACCGAGCCAGCAGACCCCGGCTCTCATCCGGGGAGAGTTCGAGCTGAAAAACCTGACTTTTACTTATCCGCGCGCGGATGCACCGGTACTCGAAGACATCAACCTGCATATCGCGGCCGGTGAGTCCATCGGCATTGTGGGTCGAGTAGGTTCGGGCAAGTCAACCCTGTTGAAGCAGTTCACCCGCATGGTCAACACCAATCGCGGGCAGTTGATTCTGGACGGCCATGATGTCTGTGACTACCCGCTGGCACAGCTCCGTTCACAGATTGCCCAGGTGCTGCAGGATCCATTCCTGTTTGGTGAACCGCTCCGCAACAACATCAGTTACGACGATCCGGAGAGAAACCTTGAAGTTATCTGGGATTCAGCAGAGGCGGCGGCGCTGAGCGGCACCATCAACGAGATGCCGGCTCAGATGGATACGGTGGTCGGCGAGCGCGGCGTGACCCTGTCGGGCGGTCAGAAGCAGCGCACCACCCTCGCCAGGGGGCTGATTCGCAACGCGCCTGTCCTCATTCTTGATGACTGTTTTTCCAGCGTGGATACCGAGACTGAGGAGCATATCCTGGGACGCCTGAAACAGCTGCGCCAGAACAAGACAACCATTCTGGTCTCTCACCGCGTTTCCACCTTGCGGCACTGTGACCGGATTGTTGTCATGGATGAAGGAAACATTGTTGAACTTGGCACCCATGAGGAACTGCTCCGCAAGGATGGACTCTACGCCGCTCTTGAACGGATACAGACCCAGGGCGCTGATCCGCGTAAGGGGCTTGAAGACCTGGAGCTTGCCCCGGTATGAGCGAGAACGCGCAGCCACGTGATCATGCCATGTTTGATGCGGAGCTTTCCGGCGCGGTGCTCAACTTCCAGTTGTTTGTCCGGATTCTCAAGTGGTTACGACCCTATCGCCTGCGATTGATTGTCAGCGGGGTGCTGATACTCATCACCAGCACCATTGCGGTCCTGATGGAAATCATCATCAGTCGCGTGCTGGTGGATTACATCATTATTGGTGATAACAATGGCGACATGCCGGACCTTGGCATGATTGAGCTGACCCGCCAGGTTGAGGCCTGGACGGGGCTCGAACCGATTTTTGCCGCGGGCCTGCTGTTTGCGACATTTATGGTGACCGTTGCGGTGACTGGCCACTGGCACCGGCAGACGCTGGTGAGCGCAATTGTTGAGGGCCTGCGTGATCTCCGCCAGGATCTCTTTTCCCACCTGGAAACCCGCCCCAGCTCGTTTTATGACAAGGTGGCCGTGGGGCGAATCATGACCCGCGTGACCAATGATGTTGAGGCGCTCTACGAAATGTTGCGCGGCATGGGCGGGTTGATTGGTGAATTTGTCCCGTTTTTTGTCGCACTGACCATCATGCTGTCGACCAGCGTGGAGCTGACACTGGTCCTGCTCCTCCTGGTGCCTATCGTCGGCTTCACCACCATGTTGTTCCGGCGTGCCAGCCGTGAGGTCTTTCGCCTCGTCAGGAACAGTGTATCCGCGCTGAACCAGAACCTGCAGGAGAATCTCTCTGGTATGCAGGTGGTTCAGTTGTCCGAGCGTCAGGCGCACAACTTTGGCGTTTACACGGAAATCAACAAGAGCAACCGGCGGTATGAATTCAGGAGCATTAACCTGTCAACCGTCTACGGTGCCTTTAATGACACCCTGGCGTCCGTTGGCCTTGGCATTATCATCTACTACGGGGGTGGGCAGGTGGTACAGGATGAAATGTCCCTGGGGGGCGTTATCCTGTTCACCCGGTTCATGGGCATGCTGTTTACGCCGGTTGTCCTGCTGGGTGAACAGCTCAACGTGCTGTTCCGGGCCATGGCAAGCGGCGAGCGCATTTTCCAGGCACTGGACTGGGACGAGCAGATTCATGAGCCGGAACACCCGGTGACACTGCCCGAGCGCCTGCAGGGCAAGGTTGAGTACCGTCACGTCAATTTTGGCTACTCACCTGAATCACCTATCCTGAAAGATGTCTCGGTGACCATTGCGCCGGGAGAAAAGCTGGCTATTGTGGGGCCAACGGGCTCGGGCAAGAGCACCATGATACGGCTGTTGGGCCGGTTCTACGACTTTCCCCGCGGCATGATTTTCCTGGATGACATTGACCTGAATGACCTCCACAGCCGTGATATTCGGCGGCGGATTGGCGTGGTGCTGCAGGACTTCCACATTTTTTCGGGTACGGTGCTTGACAACATTGTGCTGGGCAATGACATATCGCGGGAACGGGCCATCGAAGCGGCCCGGACGGTCAACGCCCACGACTTCATTTCCAGGCTGTCAATGGGATACGACACCCCTCTGGTGGAGCGGGGCGCCAACCTGTCCCAGGGACAACGTCAATTGCTGGCTTTTGCCCGTGTGCTGGCCGCTGATCCCGAGATCCTGATTCTTGACGAGGCCACAGCGAGCATCGATACCGAAACCGAACTGCTGATTCAGGATGCCCTGCAGAAACTGATGCAGGGACGCACCTCAATCCTGATTGCACACCGCCTGCAGACCATCCAGGAGGCCGACCACGTGCTGGTGCTGCATCATGGCGTGGTGAAAGAATACGGGACCCACGAGGAACTGCTCGCACAAAAAGGCCTTTACTACACGCTGCACGAATTGCAGTTCCAGGATGTCAGCATTGACGAAGCAGGCAACGTTGAAGCCGAAATTGAGGGTGACTAGCGTTTCCGGCCATTCCGGTTGAGTTGTTCCGCCCGGTAACCCCGCTCGGCCAGCAGGCTGATCACATTCTCTTCGCCCGCGAGGTGGCCCGCGCCAATCAGCACCAGCCGGGTGGACTTGCCGCCGTCGAGGAATTCTGCAATTTTGGCCGCCATGGCCCGGTTCCGTTGCTGGAACAGTTCATGGTAGAAGGCGCGCAGTGCCTCACTGCTGTCACTCTCGTTCCGGATCAGCCTGGCAAGGCGCTCAGCGTCGCCGGCCATCCAGGCTTCAATCAGCGCGTCCAGTTGTAGTGCCGACTCAGCCAGCGTCTTGCTGATGTCGTCTTCCTGCAGTTCCACCGGGATTCGGGAGACAAGCTCAAACTGGAACGCCAGGGTTTCAAGCTCGCCAATGGGTTTCCGGTCAGCCAGGGCGCGCTGGCTGAAATAGAGCTCAAACGAGGAATTGGGCATCAATCCGCGGGTCATGAACAGCGCCTGGGCCATCTCGGCGGACAGGGCGCCGGGCGTCAGGCGGTTGAGCGCCTGCCAGGGCACGCCGAATTCAGTCGCCAAAGCCTGTGCCTGGGCGAGCAGGGCAGACGACAGCAGGTCGTCCAGCACCTGGTCGTCCGGCAGCAGGAGGTACTTCTGCCGCAATTGCTGCAGTGTGGCGGGTGTGACATTCGTGATATCCACCTCCAGTATCAGCTCGTCGGCACGTTGATAGGCGTCTTCAAAAGCCGGTGGCAGCGGGTAGAGGGAAGGTTTGAAGGCGTGCAGGGAACCGCCGATGTAGACAAGGCTCCGGCCTTTTTTCAGGCGCCACATCAGGGCGGGCGTATTGCCGTCGTCGAGGCTCAGCCTGTGCCGGAGGGCGCGACCGTACTCCACTTCCTCGTCATTGACCCGGACGAGTTCACAGGGGACCTCAATCTGTTTTTGTTGCCTTGCCCGCTCGCAACCACTGATGGCGCCGCCAATGGCAGGCAGCGTACCCGCTGCATCTCCCATCCAGCCGAACGCCCACTGACCCTGCTCGGTCAGGGCCATGGCCAGTGCCTTGGGAGCAGGCAAGTTTTCAAACTGCTCGACAAAAGCGTCCTGCTCAGCACGAGTCGCCTGCACTGGCAGACCCTGGTAAGTCACTGAATCTGCAAGAATTGACGTGCTGCCACCCACGAGCAGGAAGGCGAGCAACACACCCACAGTAAGATGACGGGAATATGGCATGGTTGTCCTCCGGGAAGTCACACGATCAATTTAACTTCCCGGGAGGCGATTGCCTACGGTAATGGCGGGCAGCCGGTGTCAGCCAGCGACGCTGGTTTCTGTGAGATATCTCCTACAATGGCGCCTGCAGGCGGGCTGCTAGAAGCCAAAAAACTCGTCAGCCCAGGGAGACTTTTTTTCGTCCTGGGCAAGCAGTTCCTTCAGCTTTTCCTCCCGGTTGTAAGCAGGATTCTGCTGTTGTCGATCCTGCTTGACCGGATCTTTTGCCGCTGCCGCCCTTGTCTCGTCTGATGCTCCTGTCACGGTCCTGGCCTCCATTTGTTGATTACCGATCACGACAGGCTACCGTCCTCGCCGGGGAAGTCATTGACCCGCATCAACCAGTGGTCATTCACCACAAAGCCACGGTGAATTTCACCTGCCTCATTCGTAACCGCCAGGTGTACAGCCTGTTCTGTGCCGGGTGTTCCCAGCATTTCAACCACTTCCATAAACGACAGGGCGTTGTTGATGTCCTCCGGCACCAGTTGCGCAAGCCAGCAGGATTTGGGCAGGTAGGCATATCGCCAGTCGAATGGCTCAAAGTCCCGCAGGAAGTCAGCATAGCTGATCCACCAACCGCGGCCGTGATCCGGGCTGATGACGTCAGGCACAATGAAGCGACCCCCAATAAAGTCCCGCCAGGGGTGAAACAGCCGGCCTTTCATCAGGCAGCGGACACGCGAGATGTTGATGTCGAGGTCAGCCAGCAGGGCGCGTGCCACCGGGTCCTGTCCCAGGCGTAGCTGGTGTGCTGCCAGGCGATCCAGCTTGAGGTCGAGCCGGTCGGCGGTATTCGGCCCAAACCAGCGGTTGGTGCAGTTAAGATCCCCCGTGCCCAGGTAAAACTTGACCGCGGCTTCCCAGTGTTCAACCGGGTGTGACGTTTCGACCAGTGACCTGACCAGGAAATCGAATTCACCGAGCGTGCGCTTGCCATCCTGGACCTGGAGGTTGTGGTACAGGCACTGGTAGCGATCGCTTGCCTCGAGCCACGCCAGCAACAGGCGTTCAAACTGTTGACCCAGGCGGAACCGGTGAGGATGGGCCGGTGCTGGCAACGAAATGGGTGTGACATCCAGCGGGAGCTGCTCGCACCAGCGTTCGTTTGCCAGCAGAGCCGGGCTCTGGAGGCACCAGGCGAGATCACGGCGAAGTCGATGCTGGTTGATCATCACATGATTATAACCGTGCCGGGGTAGTATCATTGGCAGCTATTCAAAACAGTAAGTGGCAGGTTGGTACATGAGTCTGAGGGCAAGTCTTATCCAGTTCGTGATGAAACGCACGATCAAGAAGCAGATGGAGGCCATGGAGGACATGGCAGAAATGCGGCGCCGCATGGCCGAGGCGACGGCGGCGCCGCAGTTGCCTGCCCAGGTGATTGCGGAGACTGTCAGTGCCGGCGGTGTACCTTGCGAGTGGCTCAGCACTGCGGCGTCAAATGCCGACGACGTGCTCATCTACCTGCATGGTGGTGGTTTTGTGCTCGGCTGGGAAACGCATCGGGACATTGGCTGGCGCCTGGCGGAGGCAAGCGGCATGCGCGTTCTGCTGGTCGACTACCGGCTGGCACCGGAGAACCCCTTCCCGGCAGCGCTCGACGATGCAACAACCTGCTATCGCTGGCTGCTGGAGCAGGGGATCGACCCAGCAAATATTGCGCTTGGCGGTGACTCGGCAGGCGGCGGGCTCTGCCTTTCGACTTTGGTGAATCTCAAAAACCTGGGTCTGCCGCTGCCCAATAGTTGTGTGTTGCTGTCACCCTGGGTGGACCTGACCTTGTCGGGAGACACGTTGGAGATGAATGCAGCCATTGATCCCATGCTGAGCCGGACAATACTTGCCAGGATGGCGGACGCCTATCTTGGCAATCGCGACCCACGCGCGCCGCTGGCCTCACCCCTGTTTGCTGACCTGCGTGACCTGCCACCCACGCTGATCCAGGTTGGTGGGAACGAAGTCCTGCTGTCGGACGCGCAGCGTATCCACGAGAAGCTGCGTTCAGCGGGTGTGAACGTGCAACTGGAAGAGTGGCCAAAAATGCCCCATGTGTTCCAGGTGTTCGCTGCCCGCATACCGGAAGGTAAAGCGGCAATTGCAAAACTGGGCAGTTTCCTCGCCGACAGGAGCAATGCAACTCATGAGTGAATTCAGTATCAGTGACGCACATGCCATGTTGACCGCACCCGGTGCACCTTTTGAAATGGAAACGGTGGAGATTCGCGGGGTGCGGCTGCGGACCTGGAAAAATGCCCCAAAGAACCTTCGAGAGGTGTTCGAGTCAACAGCGGCTTTTGGTGACAGGGTCTTTCTGGTTTACGAAGACGAGCGGATGACGTTTACACAACACACCGCGGCTGTCAGCAAGCTGGCCCGTCTGCTGGTCACCGATTATGGCATCAGGAAAGGTGACCGGGTGGCCATCGCCATGCGCAATTTCCCGGAATGGCCCATATGCTTCTGGGCCGCCGCGGTGGTGGGGGCCGTGGTGGTGCCTCTGAATGCCTGGTGGACGGGGCATGAACTGGAATATGGGCTCGCTGATTCCGGCGCCCGTGTCCTGTTTGCGGACGAACAGCGTGCGCTCAGTCTCGTGGATCACTACCCCAATCTGGCACTGGCGCGGGTGGTGGTGGTGCGAAGCCGGGATACCCTGCCTGATGGGCTTAAACATTTTGAGGAAGAACTGGGCCGGGTTATTGGCGTGCCGGCATTGCCTGAGGTAGCGCTGGACCCGGAAGACAACGCCACCATCTTTTATACCTCCGGCACCACCGGCCAGCCCAAGGGAGCACTCGGTACCCACCGGAATATTTGTACCAACCTCTTGAACGTACGCTTTTCCGGTATGCGCTCGATGATCCGGCGCGGAGAGGTGCCTGCGGTCCTGCGGGGTGAAACACCACCACCCGCGCCACAACTGGCACCACTGCTCTCGGTGCCCTTTTTCCACGCCACAGGCTGTCATTCAACCCTGCTCTCCAACACCGCGGGCGGCAACAAGCTGGTAATGATGTACAAGTGGGATCCGGAGCGTGCCATGGAACTGATTGAACGCGAGCGCATTACCTCGTTTGGTGGCGTACCCTCGATGGTCTGGCAGGTGCTGGAATCACCTTCGTTTGCGACCCGCGACCTGTCGAGCGTCCAGAGTATCGGCTATGGCGGTGCCCCCGCGGCACCCGAACTGCTCGATCGTATTCTTGAGCGTTTTCCAACGGTATCCGCCGGCAATGGTTACGGCCTGACCGAAACCTCAAGCATGACCTCGTCCAACTCGGGTGTTGATTACCAGCGAAAACCGGACAGCGTGGGCGTGGCGGTGGCTGTCTGTGACGTCAAGGTGATGGACCTGGAGGGAACCCGTGAGCTTCCCGCCAACGAGACCGGTGAGCTGTGGATCCGCGGCCCCAATGTGATCAAGGGCTACTGGAACAAGCCGGAAGCAACGGCCGCAACCATCACCGATGGCTGGTTGCATACGGGTGATCTGGCGCGCATAGATGACGAGGGATTCATCTATATTGTTGACCGCGCCAAGGACATGCTCATTCGTGGTGGCGAAAACGTCTATTGTGTTGAAGTGGAAAATGCCCTGTATGAGCATCCCCAGGTGATGGACGCTGCGGTTGTGGGCGTGCCACACAAGATTCTGGGTGAAGAAGTGGGGGCTGTGGTGCAGTTGACACCTGATGCCACCCTGAGCGAGGAAGAACTGCAGGCATTTGTCCGGTCGGAACTGGCGGGATTTATGGTGCCGCAATACATCCTGTTCCAGAGTGATCCACTGCCGCGCAACGCCAACGGCAAGATTCTCAAACCTGAAGTCAAGAAGGCTCTGCTGGCGTACCTGGATGTTGGGTAGCAAGAACACCATGCCGGCCCCAATCGCACGCGACCTGGTTCTATTGGGGGGCGGCCACGCGCACGTGATTGTGCTGCGGATGCTGGGCATGAATCCGGTGCCGGGGTTGCAGGTTACGCTGGTCAGTCCGGACGTTCAGACGCCCTATTCAGGTATGCTGCCCGGTGTCGTCGCGGGGCACTATACGGCCGATGATATCCACATTGACCTTGCGCCACTCTGCCAGTTTGCCGGTGCCCGGTTTGTTCGCGCGGCCGCCCGGGGTATTGACCTCAAAAACAGGGTCGTGCTCTGTGATGACAGACCTGATATCAACTATGACGTGCTGTCGATCGATATCGGGATTACCCCGGCGCTTGCCCCGATCCAGGGGGCCGCGGAACATGGCATTGCCGTCAAGCCAATCAACCATTTCCTCGACAAATGGGATAAGTACCTGGTCCGGGCGCGTGCCGGTGAGGTGAACGCAACGGGTTTTGTCGGTGCTGGTGCAGGCGGCGTGGAACTGGCACTTTCGGTGGCATACCGCCTGGCACGGGAGGTGCCGGACCACCGCATCAGCCTGCACCTGTTTGCTGACAGCGACAGGCTGCTGCCCGGTTATCCCGAGCGCGTCCAGGCAGCGGTGTTTGAGCGGGCAGGGGAACTGGGTATTGAAGTCCATACCGGCTTTCGCGCCAGTGCTTTTGATGGCGCAACCCTCACCTCCACAGACAACCGGACGGTGGCGCTTGACCAGGCCTTTTTTGTGACCCAGGCGGCCCCCCAGCAATGGCTGGCCGACACCGGCTTGCAGCTTGATGAGCGGGGTTTTGTCAGTGTGGGAGACACGCTGCAGTCCGTCAGCCATCCCGAGGTTTTTGCCGTGGGTGATATTGCCAGCAGCACCACACATCCCCGTCCCAAGGCCGGGGTCTACGCGGTGCGAAGCGGTCCTCCCCTGTACCGGAACATAAAGCGCTTGTTGCTCAACCGGTCTGCCAGGCCCTTCAAACCACAGGCGGAATTCCTGTCCCTGATCACCATGGGCGGACGCACAGCGGTAGCGTCCCGGAACGGGTTGACCGCTCGCGGGCGCTGGGTGTGGTACTGGAAAGACCAGATTGACCGCCGTTTTATGGCGCGCTTCAACAAGCTGCCCGGGCCAATAAAGGTACGCCAGACAGGTTTGCTGGCAGAGTTTGATGAACAGATGCGATGTGGCGGCTGTGGCTCGAAGGTCAGCGGTGACCTGCTGCAGGAGGTGCTGGGGGAACTTGGCCTGGGAGCCGGCCTGGACGACGCGGCGATCTACGAGGTGCCGGCGGGCAAAACCATGCTGCACAGTGTTGATGGCTTTCGCGCTTTTTTTGACGATCCCTACCTGTTCGCAAAAGTTGCCGTTAACCACGCGCTCTCTGACATTTACGCCATGGGTGGTACGCCGGTAACCGCGCTGGCCATGCTGACCCTGCCTTATGCAAAACCGCCCAAGACCAGGGCGCTGCTCTACCAGTTGCTGCGTGGTGCAAGCGAACAACTGGCGGCCGAGGGGGTGACGCTGTGCGGTGGGCATACCAGCGAGGGGATGGAGCTTTCAATTGGCTTTGCTGTCAACGGCATTGTTGACAGGGACAAACTGCTGCAAAAGGCGGGGCTGCAACCGGGAGATTGCCTGATCCTGACCCGCGCGCTGGGCACGGGTACCGTTTTCGCCGCGCACATGCAGGGAAGGGCACGCGGTGGCTGGGTTGAGGCCGCTCTGGCCGGCATGCTGCTGTCCAACGGGGCCGCTGCCCGTATCCTGGAAACTGGCGGCGCTCACGCCCTGACTGATGTGACGGGATTTGGCCTCGCAGGTCACCTGCTGGAAATGCTGCGCGCCTCGGGTCGCAGTGCCCGCCTGGACCTGGCGCGTCTGCCGATATTGCCCGGCGCGCTGGAACTGCTGGCCAATGGCATCAAAAGTACCCTGCATGCGGACAACCAGAATGCCGCAGCGCTGATAAAGGCGGTAGATGATCCCCGCTATGCGCTGTTGTTCGACCCGCAGACCGCAGGTGGGCTGCTGGCGGGTGTTCCCGGAACACAGGCCGCCGCCCTGGTTGCGTCCTTGCGGGCAGCCGGTTATGCCGATGCCGTGGTGATTGGCGAAGTGTTGGACGGGCCTGAAGCCACAATACGGTTCGAATAAAAACGCTCAGACCGGCTCAAAGCCGTCTTTGCCCGATCGCCAGCTCTGCTGCAGCAGCGGGTCCCGGGAAGAAAACCCGAGTTCAAAGTTGTACTGGATCGCTTCCAGCACCCAGTCGTGCTGCTGCTCGTCAAAATAGGTGAGATCGCTATCCATGAGTTCAAGCACCAGCATGACGGTTTCGCCTGCAGGCACGGTGACCCGGCCAAAACCCTTCAGTTCGCGCAGGGGGCGCTCGACGCCCGAGCCTGCATAACCCACGTAGAGTTGAACCACGGTAGCGCCATCCCGCTCTCCCGTATTGGTGACCTCCACATTGATCTCAAAACCGTTGTCATAACGTTCAACAAACAGGTTGTCGAGCTCAAAGGTGGTATAGGACAGGCCAAACCCGAATGGGAAGGCGGGCTCGTGACCGGCTGCGTCCAGGTGTTTGTAGCCCTGCAGCAGTTCATGTGTAACGTCCAGGGAATTTATGTCCCAGGGGACAAGCTGGTCGAGCGAGGCAGGGAAGGTGACGGGCAGGCGGCCGGCGGGGTTCACCAGGCCAAACAGGACATTGGCAATGGCATGACCACCCTGGCAACCGGGATACCAGGCCATCAGCAGGGCATCAATGTCGTCCAGCCAGCCGTTGACGTCAATGGCGCTGCCGCCCTCCAGCACCACAATTGTCCTGTCAGATGCCTCGGCGGCGCGGCCAATCAGGTCCATCTGGTGTGCAGGGAGTTCCAGATTGGCGCGGTCACCACCGCGTGCAAGATTGCTACCCTCAGCTTCCTGTTGCTGGGTCGGGATGAATTCACCTTCCTCCCGATAGGTCAGCCCGGCCACCACAATGGTGACGTCATAGTTCCTGAGTTCAGACAGGTCATCATCTGTTTTGAAGTGGGGTACCGAAGCCCCGAGCAGTGCGCGAATACCCATCAGCGGCGTGATTACCTCGGTAGAGGAAACAAAACTGCTGCCGCGATCACCCAGATTGGCTGTATCTGCCAGGTCTCCCACCACCGCAACGCGCAGGTCCATCCCCAGGGGCAGGCAGGCGTCCCGGTTCTTCAAAAGGACAATCGACTTTTCCGCAGCCTCCCGGGCCAGGGCCAGGTGTTCTGCCGACTCAACCACAGCCGGGTCAACAACGGCTGGCTGATCCAGCTGCCAGGCGATCTTCTGGTGCAGTGCGCGGCCCGCTGCCCGATCAATCGTGGCCTCGGTCAGTTCACCCGCCTCAATGGCGGCCATGAGGTTCTCGTCAGAAAACCGGTAGCCACTCGGCATCTCGATATCAAGACCGGCATTCAGCGCCGGTGCAACACTGCGTGTCCCCAGGAACCAGTCGGATTCAACAAACCCCTTGAAACCCCAGTCATCACGCAGGATGTTCGTCAGCAGTTCAGGATTCTCACCGCAGTAGACCCCGTTCAGCTTGTTATAGGCACTCATAACGCTGGCTGCACCACCTTCGATGACACAGCGCCGGAAGTGACGCAGGTAGACCTCCTGCAGCACCCGTTCACCCATGTTGGCGCTCATGTCAAAACGGGTGAACTCAACGTTGTTGGCGGCAAAGTGTTTGGGGCTGGTAAGTACATGATTCTGCGCCCCGGAGATGAATGCGACCCCCATGGCCCCGGTGTGGAAGGTATCTTCCGAGTAGGTCTCCTGTGCCCGGCCCCAGCCGGGGTGGCGCAGCAGGTTAATGGTCGGTGCCAGGAGGACATTGCCGCCCTTGGCCAGTACCTCCAGTCCAATGGCCTCGCCAACACGCCGCTCCAACATGACGTCAAAAGTGGCAGCGCGCGCAATAGCCACAGGAAACGCCGTGGCATTACCCACCCGGGCGCCCCTTGGACCATCCACCATGCGGTAGGAAGGTATACCCAGCGCATCATCACCACCGGCATAATAGAGCCCGTCAATGGGCTGTGCCTGCCGGCCGCGGATCTCGTTGAACTTCTGTGAGAGTGTCATGGCGGCGAGCAGGGCATCCACCTTGATGTCAACAGCGCTGTGATCGATGTGTCGTCCCCGGTTGCCCTCGTGGATGGCGTCAAAGTCAAACGCTAGCACAGTGTCAGATTGGGTCATGGCGCGCCTCGCGGTGTGGCGTTAAACAGCAATGGTCGAATATTAACCCAAATCAGTGAATAATCAGGGCTCAAGAGAGAGGGAGATCTATGACATACCAGTGGAATTATGGCGATATCCTGGACGGCGTGGGCAGCGTGGTACCGGCCGACAGGCCAGCGCTGATACACGGCGACCGGGTTACATCCTGGGCAGACTTTGCGCGTCGCACCAATAACCTTGCGGCCAACCTGCTGGCGGGTGGCGCCAGGGCAGGTGACAAGATTGCCTTTTACATGCGCAACTGCCCCGAGTACAGCGAGGGGGTCGCAGCCGGCTTCAAGGCCGGCCTGACCCACGTCAACGTCAACTATCGCTACATTGAAGACGAACTGCTGTACCTGCTGGACAACGCGGATGCGACGGTTTGCATCTACAAGGCCGAGTTTGCACCCCAGGTATCACACATCCGCAGCCGACTACCCCAGGTGAAGCAGTGGGTTGAAGTGCCGGATGGGCATACCGGCGCCGAGGATGTCATTGACTACGAGACCCTGGCGAACGAGGGCGACGGCCAACCGCTGGATATCAAGCGTGACCCGGACGCGATGCTGTTCCTTTACACCGGTGGCACCACGGGCATGCCCAAGGGCGTGATGTGGCGTCACGCTGACCTCTGGGGGGTCATGGGTGGCGGGGGTAATGCCCGGTTTGGCATCCCGCCCGTGGCAGACATGGACGAATACCTGGAGCGCCTGCGGTCACAAGCCGCGCCCGTTAACCTGCCCCTGCCGCCGCTGATGCATGGCACTGGGCTCCTGTCCGCAATCGGTGCCATGAACGCCGGCGGCACCTGCATCACGCTGCCTTCGCGCAGTTTCGAGCCGGAACTGGCGCTGGCGGCGATAGACAAACACAAGGTGACCGCCGTTACCATCGTGGGTGATGCCTTCGCTCGCCCCATGCTGGAAGTGCTGGACGCCAACCCTGGCAAATACGACATTTCATCCGTGGCCGTCATCAGTTCAAGCGGCGTCATGTGGACCAAGAACGTCAAGGCCGGACTGCTGCGCCACAATGAAAACCTGATGCTCGCTGACGGATTCTCCTCGTCAGAAGCCATCGGTCTGGGTTCCTCCATCATGACCAAAGACCAGAGCATCGAGGTCGCCAAGTTTACGCTTGGGCCTTCCTGCAAGGTGTTCACGGAAGAGGGTGAAGAAGTGCTGCCGGGTTCCGGCATCTCCGGCATGGTTGCCGTCACGGGCTTTCTGCCCATGGGCTACTACAAGGATGAAGAGAAAACCGCCAGGACGTTCCGGACCATCAACGGCGTACGCTACTCGATTCCCGGGGACTGGGTCACAGTGGAGGAAGATGGGAGTCTGACGCTGCTGGGTCGTGGCAGCAACTGTATCAACACGGCGGGCGAAAAGGTCTACCCGGAGGAAGTGGAAGAAGCGCTCAAACATCACGAGAGTGTTGCCGACTGCCTGGTCGTTGGCGTTGCAGACGAAAAATGGGGCCAGTCCATCACCGCGGTGGTTGAACTGAACCCGGGTTATGAACTGGAAGAACTGGTGCTCAAGGACTTTGCCCACCAGCACCTGGCCGGCTACAAGATCCCGAAAAAGATCCTGGCCCGCCCCAGCCTGGAACGCGCCCCCAACGGCAAGGCGGACTACAAGCTTATCCGGGAATACGCCGAGAAAACACTGGGCATCAGTTAGGCTCGAAGCAGGCGCCGGAAAACGATAGACTGGTCGGCGGAAGAGCGTCGTCCCCGGTGGGGCGTGCGGCCTTCAAAGCCGTTGAGCTGCTGTCAAAGTGGCTGGTGGGTTCGACTCCTACCTCTTCCGCCAATCCATCCCTCCAGCTGCAGGAACATCGGTCGCCCCTATTTTGGTGTTTAGCGGTATGCTTCGACCTGTACGATCAAAAGGAATCAAAGCATGAGTGAAGCAGCGGAGCAGGCAGCTATTGCCACTGTCAACGCGTATATAGAGACGTTCAATTCACAGGATCACAAACGCCACGCGGAAACCCTGAACTACCCGCACATACGCCTGGCCGGTGGACGGTTTGCCCGGATTGAAACGGCAGAAGAATTCATCGAGATTTCAAGCCGCGCCGAAGCCCGACTGGCGGAAGAAGGCTGGCACCATACGACTGTCACAAAACTGGAAGTTGTGCATAGCGGCGCTGACAAAGTGCACCTGGCGCTGACCAATGATCGCTGCCACGCGGACGGTACGGTATATCACAGCTTCGATACCTTCTGGATCGCTACCCTACAGGATGGCAAATGGGGGATTCAGTTCCGCTCCAGTTTCCTGCATGCGAGTTAGTCTGATCCCATCTGTTGCAGCTCCCGCGTGACTTCAGCAACTAACTTTGCTTCTTCTATGCCACGTTCTTTGCACCACTGGCGACCCTCAGATTTAGATAGCACAAGGCCATCTCGTAGAAAGGCGAGGGTTCGACAGGCGTTCGACAAAATGTAGTCGGAGAGGTCTTTATCCTGATTCTGCGCCCACTCGAAATCACTCAGAACTGCCGCGAGAAAGTCTGAACGCGGAACCTCTGGAAGTTGCGAAACAGGAAAATTGCCAAGGAGGTCTATACCTCGGCTTCGCGCGACAACCATGTGCATCGCCAGGTCTTCGTCCGTGTGCGACTCCGGCTTGAATAGCCTTTTTTCGAATCGACTGCGCATTTCTTCACCGAAATGCATCAGGTGCGGGCAAGGATGCCGCCAGTTCGTCAACGCATCCAATGAGACGATGCTGAATTCCAAAGGATGTGGGGCCCCTGAAATCTGCAGAATGCCTGTGCCAACTTGTAACAGCTGCTGATTATCAAGGCTGTTGTCCACGATGGCGATGACATCGAGGTCACTTCTCGTAGGCTCGAAGCCTGAGCTTGCGGCAGAGCCGTGCAAGATCACACCACGCAGCGATACAAGCGAATTGCTTAGGAGAGTGCAAAGCCGACGCAACTGGTCTACCGCAGTGGCAGGAATTTTGTCCTCAGAACAGAGCGTGTTCATATCAATTTAGATACAACCAATTTCTGGTGAAGGCAAGGTCTGCTGTGCAAGCCGTGGCCTGGTCTGCTATTTTTCGATGGTTCAAGCTCTTGGGGAGTAACGTCAGTATGACCGAAATGACCAAACAATCAGGCCGTGTGGAGGTTCAGAAGGACATCGTGTTCGGTACCGGGGGTGGTCGCGATCTCAAGTGCGACGTTTACCTGCCCCCTGAAGACGGAAAGGACCGGATGGCTATTCTACTTATTCACGGCGGTGGCTGGCGTTTAGGAGACAAATCGATGCTGAAAGGCTATGGCATCCAGCTCGCAAGATATGGATTTGTCTGTGTCTGCTGTGAGTATCGCCTGTCAGGCGAATCCGTATGGCCAGCCCAGATCGAGGACTGCAAGGCCGCGCTGCGTTGGATGAAGACGAATGCAGATTCGCTCAAGATCGACGCAAACCGCATTGCCGTATCCGGTAACTCTGCGGGTGGGCACCTCTCGTTGATGATGGGTGGGACGCCCAATATTGCAGAGTTCGAGGGCGCTGGGGGCAACGCCGGTGTCGATACTTCTGTTGCGGCTGTCGTTTCGATGTATTCAGGTTCAAAACTGAGAACCAGCGGTAACCCGAAGGCGCCTGTCGATATGCTGTTTGGCCGCTCCGATGTGGATGAATCGACGCTCGCGAAGGCGAGTCCCATTACCTGGTCCAGCGGTCAGTTCCCCCCCACGCTCCTGATTCATGGCAACAAGGACACCGTGTCGTCGGTGTCCGGGACGCTTGATATGTACAGGCAGCTCTCTGAAGATGGCGCAGATGTGGAAATGCACATCTACGCAGGTGCTCCGCATGGATTTGATGCATTTTCGGAGTTTCGCCAGCAGATCACCGATATTATTGCGCTGTTTATTGATCGTCATCTGAACGAACCGCGTTTCGTTGGATTCGTGCCGCCGGCGGAGCGCCTGTTCCCGCGATAGATTGGCGGCCGTGATTGGCCAGAAGCGGACGTTCTCCAAGTCTGCTCTTAGGGCTGATTTTACTTTCGCGATCTGTCCAAGCTATGCTCAAATCTTGAAACTGAAATGAAGGGTAAGAGAGATGGCCAGACCGCATAAACTCGCGCACGTGGTCTATCAGACCCGGCGCTTCGACGAAATGATTGCCTGGTACCGTAATGTGTTTGAAGCTGACGTGGTTCACCAGGACCCAGCTCTTGCCTTCCTTGCGTATGACGACGAGCATCACCGGTTGGCATTTGCCAACCTTGATATTCTTAAAGGCGAAGCACGAGAGGACAGTCCCGGTTACGGTGAAATAGGCGTGAATCACGTAGCCTTCACCTTTGAAAGCCTGCATGACTTGTTGGAGACATACGAACGTCTGAAGGCGGAAGGTATCTTACCCTACTGGCCAATTCATCATGGCCCTACGTTATCCTTTTATTATCAGGACCCGGATGGTAACCGGCTTGAGTTTCAAGTGGATGCGTGTTCCATGGAAGAAGCTAACGCCTTCATGAAATCAGAAGCATTTGAGAAAAATCCTCTGGGAGTCGTGATCGATCCTGAAGACCTGATTTCGCGGTATGGCTCTGGTGCATCTGAAGAGGAACTTCTGGCTGACATGAGTGGACCACCTTCGGACATTCCTCCAGAACACGGGTTGTCATAAGGCCCGCTCTGGGTCGAAAGCAGCCATCCACCCCTTGCCAATCCCTTCAATCAGGCATACAACTGTCACATGGCAGACTTGAGGGAGTCCAGATGAAATTCGGCATTTTCTACGAACACCAGCTACCCAGAGACTGGGACGAACACAGCGAACACACGCTGATTAAAAACTCGCTGGACCAGATTGCCCTGGCAGACCAGCTGGGCTATGACTACGCCTGGGAGGTGGAACATCATTTCCTTGAGGAATACTCCCACTCATCAGCACCGGAAGTGTTCCTCGCCGCGGCCAGCCAGCGCACCAGGAACATTCGCCTGGGTCACGGCATCATCCAGCTGACCACCAACCACCCGGCCAGGGTGGCAGAGCGGGTCGCCACGCTCGATCTGGTGTCGGACGGCCGGGTGGAGCTGGGGCTGGGGGAGGGTTCTTCTGTCACAGAACTGCATCCGTTTAACCTGCGCTTTCGTGACAAGCGGGACGTCTGGGAAGATGCGGTGCGCTGCACGTTGCCGATGTTCTACAACCACGCCTGGGAGTACGAGGGTGAATATTTCCACTTTCCCCGCCGTGCTGTAATTCCCAAACCCCTGCAGAAACCGCATCCGCCCTTGTGGGTCGCCTGCTCACAGCTCGACACGATCAAGTACGCGGCCCATCGTGGCATGGGGTCCCTGTGTTTCAAGTTTGTGAATCTCGAGGCTGCCAGAGCCTGGGTGAATGCCTACTACAACACGTTTATCCACCACCAGGAAAAGCTGACCGATTACCAGGCCAATCCGAACATTGCGGTGGTGGCCGGCTTCATGTGTGCGGAAACGGATGAAGAAGCCTGGGAGAAGGCTGATGGCTGGACCTTTTTCCAGTTTGCCCTGCAGCTTTATGGCAAGGAAGGGCCTTTTGACCCGGGTAGTGTCAATTTCTGGGAGCGTTACCAGGAGTGGAAACAGACGCCAGCAGGTCAGGCGCGCAGCGGTAGCGAACTGATCGGCTCACCGGAGACGATTCGGACCCGGCTCAAGGAACTGGAAGATGCCAATGTTGACCAGGTCATCCTGCTCAACCAGGCGGGCAAGAATACCCACGAGGACATCTGCCGCTCACTGGAGCTGTTTGCCCGTGAGGTGATGCCGGAGTTTCACGCAAGGGAGCCTGAGCACCAGGCCTGGAAGCAGGCGGTACTGGGTGGTGAACTGGAACTGGAGAATATTGATACGGAACCGTTCAATTTTTCACGTGGCCGCAAGCCAACCCTGCCATCGACCAAAGAAAAGTTGGACATGGTCGCAGGCGTGACCGGGCGGCCCGGATCCAGGGCGGTGGACGGTACCACCGGATAACCCCGGAAAACGCGCCTGGCTAAGCCGGGTCGGGCAGGGTCAGGGGATCGACACCAAACCGGTTGTCCCCCGGGGTTCCCGGAAGCACCATGAACACCAGTAGTACAAGAAAGCCGATAATGGGCAGGAACACCAGCAGCAGCCACCAGCCGCTGCGGTCGGTGTCGTGCAGCCGGCGTACCGCCACCGTCACACTGGGCAGAAACACGCCCAGTGCATAGAGCGTACCCAGCAATCCCAGGCCGGATTCGGGGTCATAAGAACCGGTTGCGCTGTCGATCACAGCGAGGATCAGGCTGACCACAAGGTTGATCAGGACAAAAATCCAGTATTCCTTGCGCCGTGCGCGGCCCTCAACTACCACGTATTTTTTCAGGACTGCCAGGTACCAGTTCATGTCAGCTCCCTTTCCCCAGGTGTGCAGGCCATGATTCCCGATTTGGTTCGCCAGCGCAAACAGCCGGCGGTGAATCTACATTCGGGGGGAGTCGTGTTACTTTAGGCCGAATTTTCCTGGTGGAGTTTTTCTATGGATTTGCTTGTACAGGGTAAGGTGGCAATCATTACCGGTGGCAGTGAAGGCATTGGGCGGGCGGCGGCAGAAAGATTGTCCGCGGAAGGCGCACTGGTTGCGCTGGTCAGCCGAACCCAGGCTGACCTTGACAGGGTGGCGGCTGAAATCAGCGCCGGGAGCGGCAACGAGGTCATCGGCGTTGCGGCTGACGTGGGCAACGAGGAATCGGTTAAGGCCATGGTCAAGGCAGTGGTGGATCGCTGGGGCCGCGTGGATATCCTGGTCAACAACGCGGGTACTTCGTCCGCAGCCAAATTTGCTGACATGACTGACGAGCAGGTGATGCAGGACTTTACGCTCAAGGTGATGGGTGCCATTTACTGTACGCGGCATGCACTGCCTTACCTGAAGCAGACCCAGGGCGCCATCTGCAATACGACTACCCCCGGCGGGAAAGCCCCGGGACCCGGTAGCCAGCCAACCGCGCTGTCCCGGGCATCAGGTATCTCGCTGACCAAAACCTGGTCCAAGGAATTTGCCGCCGACGGCGTCCGGGTCAACACCGTCTGTGTTGGCCTATTGAAGAGTCGGCAGCACAAACTCCGGTGGGAGCGTGCAAACCAGAAAGATCCGGGCTATACCCTGGAGGCCCACTACGAGCGCATGGGCCAGACGGTACCCATGCTGCGCGTGGGTGAGGCAAGCGAGGCAGGTGATGTCATCGCGTTCCTGTGCTCGGGTGTCGCCAGTTATGTTACCGGGACGGCAGTGAATGTTGATGGTGGCACCTCTCCCGTCGTCTAGGTAGCAGGCCGTGATGAAAATCATGATTATTCCGGGTCTGACATTGCCGGACGTGACTGAAGCCCAACTGGCGGCGATCCGCCATGCCGCGGGTGATGGGAGCGAGGTTGTGATCTGTACACCCGAGAGCGCCCACAACGAAATCAGCGACACGGAAGTGGTCCTTGGCATGATGCCACCGGCGCTGTTTGCCGCAGCACAGCAGTTGCGTTGGGTGCACGCCATTGCCTCGGGCGTCGATGCTTTCCTGTACAACGAGTTTGTTGAGTCGAAGGTGATTCTCACCAGCGAAAAGGGTCTGGTTGGTGAGCACCTGGCGGACACCGGGTTCGGGTTGCTGCTGATGCTGACGCGCCAGTTGGCCGCTGCGCTTCGCTATGGTCCGGATAGCTGGAATCATCGCCCGGAGATGCGCTACCAGGAGATTGAACTGACCGGTCTTACCATGGGGATTTTTGGGTTTGGTGGGACCGGGCGTGCCATGGCGCGCCGCGCCGTTGCTTTTGGTATGCAGGTTGAAGCGGTTGACCGGGACCCGGTGCCACCCTCTGCAGAAGTTGCATCCGTTGCCGGGCTGGACGACTTTTTTCCCATGCTGGGGCGGGCCGACGTTGTGTCCATTTGCTGCCCGCTGACACCGGAGACCCGGAACCTGTTTGACGCAGAGGCTTTTGGTGCCATGAAACCAGGCGCATTCCTGATGAACGTCACACGGGGAGAGGTAATGGTCGAGTCAGACCTGGAAGCTGCCCTGACCAATGGCCAACTGCGTGGTGCCGCGCTGGATGTTGCCCCGCGTGAGCCCTTGCCGCCGGACAGCCCGCTGTGGACCATGGACAATGTAGTCATGACACCCCATACGGCGGGCGCGAGTCCTTATCGGGCACAGCGCAATATTGACCGGTTTGTCCGTAATCTTGCGCGGCTCAGGTCCAACCAGACCCTCGAAGGCGTTATTGATAAACGGCTGGGCTATTAGCCAACAGAAACAGTTGCTCAATTGCGACGCCGTAGTCCATACCACCACCATCCCAGCGCGTGATGCCGGTTGTGGAGGTGATGCCAAGCCCTGCCTTTGCATGGCGCGCCTGGATCGCGCTGACAACTTCCCCGGGATCGTGTGGTAAGCCCGGTATCACACGCTGGATTTCGTGCCCGAACCTGTCGAGGAAACGAACCTCCCCGTCCTGCTTGTCGATGATGTAGTCGCCCCGGTGCAGGCCGGTGTGATGGAACCGGCAAAGTGTAATCAGGTTGTCGAGTGAAGTCTCACCACCGTCTGCCCAGTGTCTGATGTGATGGGCATCGGTCCAGTGCTGCTGGTGGCAATTGGGGTACCGGCAGCCACGATCACGCTGCTTCAGGGCAATGGCCATATTGCGGGGAATGATGCGCGACTTGCGCCCGATGCTGATCACCTGGCCGGCATCGTCCTCAAGAAGGGTACGGATGCTGGCATCGCAGGCCAGTTTCTTGACCAACTCTGGATGCAGGAAGCTGCCGCGCCCCGTATTCAGCGCCACACCACCTTCGATTTTGGTATCAATGTTGGCAGCGTTGAGGTTTACATGCACCAGCAACTGGCACCGGTCGCTGCCAGCAAGGGTGGTGGCACCGTTTGAGCCGGTGGCCAGGTAATGTTCAGCCAGCCGGACCAGTGCGGAAGCGGTGGTGGAACTGAAGTCTGCCGGTTGCCGAGGGGGCAGGGCCGGTTCTTCCTCTCCGGAAAATGTTTCCGCTGAAACATTTTCGGGCTGCAGGTCACTTTTTCCGGGTGCATTGGCAACTGCCTGAGCGGCTTTTTGTCGCTCGCGCCAGATGATGTCACCAAGGTGCTGCAACGCTTGGACAATTACTTCACCCTCGTCTGCGGGCAGGCGACCGCGAAAAACGTACATGCCGTCGTCATCCTGGTAAAGGCCAAAGCTGCGGTAGAGGTCAGCCAGGTCACGATCCTCGTTCAGGTTCCGGCAGCGACGGTAGGATCGAACCAGCTTTTCCACGTGGGCGGCCGTACCGAAGCGCGCAATGTGCAGGAGATAAGCCTCATTGTCGGCTGTGGCCACCCGGGTGATGGCCCTGACCTTTGAGTAGCTGATTTCGCCGACCCGGAAGGCCTCCCGGGTTTGTGGTAGTTCGCGGAGTGCACGGGCGACACGCACCTTTTCCCGCGATTCCAGGGCCCCCAGGCCACATTTCCAGTTCAACCAGTGGGCAAACGACTTGATCCCGTCACCGCACCAGCCTTCCTGCAGGTCGAATTCGGACAGGAGGTCCAGGAAGTAGAAGTCGATTGCGTTGATGTGACCCGCAATCAGGGTGATCTCGTCTTCAAGGGTGTTCGATGGGTACATGACACTGACCTTCCGCCATAACTGTACAAGTGTACAGTATTTAGGCTTTAAGTCAATGAAAAATAACAGTAATCAGGCTGGTGATTGCTGCTGTGGAACGGGTTGACCATCCTTGCAGATCAGGAAGTTGCGTTCCGGATCGTCCTGGAACAGTGCCTTGTCGACCTGGCGCGGATACATGATTGCCCCGTCGTGAGAGTACTGGACAATGTAGGCTTTGCGAACCCTGTTGGTGGTGTTGGGGCCAGTACGGTGTGGTGTCAGCGACGAGAAAACCACAATGTCACCGGCTTTGGCTTCAACCGGCACGGCGCGGGCATCTATCTCGTCTTCCAGCTTGTCCAGGCACTCAAAACCCAGTTCCGTTGGCCAGTGCTCCAGGGTTCCACGGCGATGGACGCCTGGGACCACCCAGGGACAGCCATTCTCGATGGTGGCGTCGTTCAGGGGTACCCAGCAGGTCAGGTAATCCTGGGGGGTAACAAAGGTGTAGCCATTGTCCTGGTGCCAGGGAAACTCTTTTGGTGTCTCGGGTTTCTTGTAGACAGCCTGGTCCCAGTAGAGGCGGGCACTGTCGCCAATCAGGTCAAGGCAGAGATCCGCAAACACGGGCAAATGGACAAAGTCCCGGGCTGCCTGGGACTGCTTGACGAGATGGACCGTGAAGGTAATGTCGTCAGCACGATTGATGAAAAAATGCCCGTTGTGCTGTTCTCGCAGCCAGGTTTCACGTTCCTGCTCCAGGGGGTCAATCTCAGCCGTCAGGGCGCTGATCTCTGCCTGCGTCAGGGCATTTTTCAGCAGAAAATATCCCGCCTCGTTCCACTGCCGGGCCTGTTCGTCCGTGATGAGGCGGAAGGGGCCTTTGCGGTCGGGCCATTCAAAGCCCTGGCTGCGTTCATCAAGTTTCATGTAGGTGTCTTCCGGTTGTGGGTCGTCTAGTGGTGGTGGCCGCCTTCTATGCCGTGGCTGTGGCGGTGTGCCAGTTCTTCAGGTGACGCTTCCCTGACTTTTTCAATCCGGATATCAAAGGTAATTGCCTTGCCAGCCAGCGGGTGGTTGGCATCAACGTCCACACTGAATTTACCAACCTTGACAACGGTGACGTCGCGTGGGCCATCCTGGGTGTTGACCTTAACCGCCATACCCGGCTGCAGTCGCCTGGGTTTGGCGCTCAGGTGTTTGATGGGAATCCGTTGCAGCGAGTCCTCCCGGCGCAGGCCATAGGCACGCTCGGGCGGCAGGCTCACGGTCACGTCATCACCCTCGGTTTTGCCGGCCAGGGCTGCTTCCAGGCCAGGCAGGATATTGCGATAACCATGCAGGTAGATCATGGGCGAGTTGTCATCGCTCCGCTCTATTTCCGTGCCTGCATCGTCCTTCAACACGTAGTGGAAGGCAACAACCTTGCCGTTTTCAATCTGCATGAATGTCCGTCGACCTGTTCTGGATCAGGCAGGCAGTTTATCGCCTTGGCGGGTCTGGAGGAAAGCTAATCAGCTGGCAGTTTTGCGCCGGTCAGCCTGTCTACCAGCATGGTTTCAAAAGCCGTCATATCCTGCCAGCCGGTGGCACAGCGAATTCGTTTACCCTGCTCGAAGATTTCGGTGCGACCATCGTCCGTGGCGCGTACGCCAAGGTCTTCCATCTGCAGGAACGCCTCGCTGAAAGTCAGCCAGGCGGCAACCGTGTCGTAGAGAATGGAGGATTGGCGGGTCAGGTCTGTTTTACCCGCAACCGAGGCATCAAAGACTTTTGCCCAGCCGAGATGATTGCCGATCACAGCCTGCGCGAGCGGGGCCGGGGAAGACGCCAGTCGCTCGAATCCCGGTGGATTCACGGACACAACACCACAGGCGTCCAGGGGTGCCAGCGTGATGGGCCAGGGGGCGTCAAAGACGCGCTGAAATGCCTGGGGGTACTGTTTGACGTTGTATTCGCGATGCGGTTTGTCCGCGCCCAGGTAGCCGCGTCGGAGGCTGCCATGCATGCCAACAAACCGGGCGTGTCGGGCAATACCCGGGTCACGCTGCAGGGCATGCGCAATATTGGGCACTGGCCCGATAGAGAGCAGGGTTGTGTCGGGGCGCGCCTCGTTGATGGCATCAATCATGGCGCCCACGCCGTCCTCAATCACGAGACCTGGGTAATCCTGTAACTGATAACCACCCAGCCAACCCGCGTGTGTCCTGGCCGTGGTATTGAGGGGAATACCCACACCAACCGGTATGTCGGTGCGACCGGCCACCTCAAGTATCTTGCAGACCAGCGCGGCGGCATAGCTGGTGTCGCCGGCTTCACTGACCACCAGGCGAAGATCAACTTCCGGGCTGGCCAGCAGCAGTGCCAGCGCCCAGACATCATCAATGTCGTGGCCAATGTCGGTATCGAGTATGACGGGTATGCTCATGGCGTTTCCAGGCACAGGGATTAAGGGTTAGGATGGAGCCACTAGAGCGGGAGAATGTCAATGAATCAGCCAGATGTCAGGACAGCGATGGAAGGTGATCGGGAGCGCGCGTTGTATACCATGACACTGGCGTTTGCCGCGGACCCGTTGATGCGCTGGATCATGCCTTCAGCACAAAACTACCTGGCGACATTTGGCGATCTGACGACACATTATGGTGGGCCGTCGATTGGCTTGAATACCTGTTTTGTTACCGATGGCGTTGAAGGTGCGGCCATGTGGCTGCCACCCGGCGTCAGCCCCGACGAGGAAGCGATGGGGGCGCTGATGATGGCGAACCTGGCACCGGAAAAGCCCGCCGGAGTGTTCGAACTGCTGGCAAAGATGACAAGCTACCACCCCCATGACGAGGACTGCTGGTACCTCGCAATGATTGGTGTTGACCCGGGTCACCAGAAAAAGGGGATGGGGGCCGCGTTAATGAAACACGCCACGGCCATGCTTGATGAAAACGGCTGGCTCGGCTACCTCGAGTCCTCCAATCCAATGAATATTTCACTGTACCAGCGGCATGGTTTTGAAATCATGGATGAAATCCAGGTGGGCGATTCGCCGGTCGTCACGCCCATGATCAGGCCGCGTCGTACCTGAAGCCGGTTTGGCGTTTGGTGACCTGTCGCGTTAGCATGGTGCTGTTGTCAGGCAGGAGGACATCGTGATGAGATCATCAATTGTGGGCCTGTTGCTGTTCCTGGCTGTTGGGTGGACGAATGTCGCGTGTGCTGAAACGACAGTTGATAACCCGGAAACCACAGCACCACTGCACTTTGGTGTCATGCCGTTTCTCAAGGACACCCGCCTCCGGAAAGAGTTTGGCGGCTATGCGGAAGTGCTGGCGGCTGCGCTGAGTGTACCCGTGAGTTTCGATACATCCCCCGACTACGAGACTTTTTTTGAAGCGGTGCAGCGAGGGGCTTTCGATATTGTCTGGATTGGTCCGCTGGATGCCGCGAAGGCAGTGGCTGCCGGGTATAATCGGCTGGTCAGGACAGATCGGGATTTCAGCGCCATATTTGTCACCAACGATTTTAATACGCGGTCGCTGACTGACCTTCGCAATCGCGCCGTCGGCATGACGCGCCCGGATGCGGCAACCACGCGGCTCGCCAAGCTGGCGCTGGATGCCAGTGATTTACGCGGTGAGGTCACCACCTATCATTTTGCCGACCACGAATCCTGTTTTGTCGCCCTGTTGAACGGCCAGGTGTCTGCCTGTGCAACTCACCATGTACCCCTCACCGTATTTGAGCGCGCGCGGAATTTAAAGCTCCAGGTGATCTTTGAAACAAACAAGATTCCTTCAACGGTTATTGCTGTCCACAAGCGGCTGCCGGTGGCACAGCAGGATCAGGTTGTTGCGGCCCTGACGACCTTGCAACAGAGCGCCTTTGGCCAGGCGTTGCTGGCTGAGACGGATATTGACGAGGGTTGGGTTGAGGTTTCACCGGATGCTTACCTCTCGCTGTCAGTCAGGGGCGCACCGGCCCGACCGGCGGCAGTGTTGCCCAGGGATTTTTAACAGGAGCAGTTGAATGATTGAACGGCAGGTAGAAGTTGAAACGCCCGATGGCGTCATGCCAACCTTTGAGTTTCATCCGGAAGAGGGTGGGCCCTTTCCGGTGGTCCTGTACCTGATGGATGCACCCAGCATACGTCCAGCCCTGAAAGACATGGCATCGCGACTCGCAAGCGCCGGTTACTACGTGTTGTTGCCGTTTCTCTACTATCGGAAAAGCCCTTACCGGGAATTTAGTGCCAGTGATGAAGACATGCACGCCCGCCGTGAACTGATGCAGACGGTCACGCGTGATGGCATTGTGCCCGACGCTGAAGCGTTGCTGGCATTTGCCGGGGCTAATCCGAGTGCCGACACCGGCGGCAAGGTGGGCGCGGTGGGTTTCTGCATGAGCGGGCCCCTGGTACTCAAGCTCGCGCAAACATTTCCAGACCAATTTGGTGCGGTTGCATCAATTCACGGTGCCTGGCTTGTCAACGACAAAGACGACTCGCCGCACAAGCACCTTGACAGAATCGAAGGGGAAGTCTATTTCGGCTGGGCCAACAATGATCCAACGGCGACGGTGGAGGAAATGGGGGTGATGAAAGCCGCGCTGGACGCAGCGGGCGTCAACTACACGATAGACTTCTTCGAAGATGCCCTGCACGGATTTGCACCCCCGGGTGGTGAGCGATACAACCGGGCTGCGGCTGAAAAACACTGGGAGCGTGTGCACGCCATGTTCCGGCGCGCGCTGACACCTGCAGGGCAGTAATCACAGCGATTGGGTGGTAATGCCGCTGGCCAGCAGGGCGTCTATGTCAGATGCGCTGAAACCCAGTTCACTCAAGATCGAAACAGTTTCGCTGCCAAAGGGTGCCGTGAGTGGTTGCCCGGTGAAGCCGTTGTCATCAAGGCTGACCGGCGGTGAAAGCACCCGGAAGCGCCCGGCTGTGCCGTGTTCTGCGAAATAGAACATGTCATTTGCGATGGCCTGTTCGTCTTCGAACATCTCAACAGGCAGCTTGACGGTTGAGGTGGGAACCCCGGCCTCCCGCAGTACGCTTAACCAGTGTTCGGCGGGCCGGGAGCGAATCAGGTCCTCCACTTCCCGCGCCAGCGCCAGGTAATAGTCATCTCCCGGGGAAGCTTCTCCCCTCACATGTCCAAGGTCTTCCAGGCCCAGCGCCTTGATAAATCGCTCCTGCAGGCCGCGACTGGCACAGGCCACCGCAATGGCCGCATCCCCCGTATCAAAAGTGCGAAAGTAGACAGCGCGTAGCGGCAGGACCCTTGCGCTCGAAGCGCTTGCGAGTTGCTCGGCGAAGGTTGCGCCCTGCTGGCGCAGTCTGTTGAGGTGCTCGATTTCTGCCTGGTGCCTGTCCCGGTCCAGGTCTTCAGCGCGTACCAGCTGGTTGTTGGTCAGCGTCATGGCCGCTTTCATCAGGCTGACGTCAACCACACCGCCCTTGCCGGTCCGCTCACGGCGAAAGAGGGCAGACGCAACACCATAGGCCAGCGACATGGCTGCCATATAGTCAGAAATGACCGGGTCACCCGGTGCCGGTCGGTCATCCACAATCCGTCCCATGGCAGCCATCAGACCGGTTCTCGCCTGTACCACAATGTCCATGCCCGGTAGGGCCGCATCCGGGCCAGCTTTGCCAAAAGGTGTGATCTCACCGATGATCAGGCGGGGAAACTGTTGCTGCAGTTCGCTGGCATCAAGGCCCATTTTCCCCGCCAGGCCTGGCCGGAAGTTCATCAGGACAACATCAGCCCAGTCAAGCAGGGCATCAATCACCTTTTTTGCGCCGGGGTCGCTCAGCTTCAGTGGCAGTGCGTGTTTGCCGCGGTTGCGCGAGATGAAGATGCGTGATTCGCCGGGCGCAACTTCCCCCATGTGCCGGTTGGGATCACCCTCCGGTGATTCCACCTTGATAATTTCCGCACCACCCTCGGCAAGCACCTGGCCGCAGAAGGGGACAGCGACAAACTGGCCAAATTCGACCACGCGGATACCTTCAAACGGAGGTGATGCCATGCTGGTGTCCAGGAAGAAAAGAGGTGTCAATGCTAACCCAGTGCGACCTTCAGGCAAATTCCACTTGCATCGCTGGGATTGCGGGATTAAATTAATCAACTGTTTAATTAATTATGAGTAGCCATGACAACAAGAGGAAAGCGGCCGGGACGACCCCAGGAAAATGCCGCCGGGACGGATCCCCGTGAGGCGCTGCTTGACGAGGCCTGTCGACTGTTTGCGGCTGAAGGTGTCGATGCGGTCAGCCTGCGCCGGGTTGCTGCGGCCGCGGGAGTAACGCCGGCCATGGTGAGTTATTACTTTGGCAACAAGGAAGGGCTGGCGCACGCTG
Organism: Pseudomonadota bacterium; assembly: GCA_047947185.1. Taxonomy (GTDB): domain Bacteria; phylum Pseudomonadota; class Gammaproteobacteria; order Pseudomonadales; family Azotimanducaceae; genus JANQJA01. The sequence goes on along the minus strand of CP170502.1, from coordinate 562,803 downwards.
CACTGGAGCGTGGGCTTGAACACCTGCTTGAAGTTGTTGAAAACGTCGCCGCGTCAGAGGATGACACGGTGACCTCAACTTTTATCGATCGTTATATCCGTGCCATTGTCAATGAACCCTATCTGCCGCAGTTGATGGTGCGTGAGGTGCTGGGCGGCAAGGTTGCATACCAGCAAGTCATCATGGAACGGTTTGCCCGGCGGGTACTGGCATTGATGCCGGGCCGGATTGCGGCGGATATGGCCAGAGGACGGATACGGGCTGATCTCGATCCGCGCCTGACGATGCTGTCAGTGGTCGGCATGTGTGTGTTCCCGTTTCTGGCAGCACCACTGCTCAGGCCAATCCTTGGCTTTGAGTATGACGAGCGTTTTGCTGAAGTGCTGATCGCGCATACCAGGACGCTGTTCACTGAAGGAGGCGTGCCGCATGCAGTACAGGATGGATAGGGTGGGCCGCCACGGGCGGATGCCGGCCAAATTGTTGGTCATAGTGCTGGCCCTGCTTGCCGGTTGTGCACAACCCCCGTCTGAGATCAGTTCACTGGGTACGCTTGAGGTGGACCGCATTGAACTGACGGCAGACTCCGTAGAACCGATTGTCGAGGTTATGGTAACAGAGGGTGACCGGGTCACCGTCGGCACACCGCTGATCAGGCAGGACCCGGCTCGTGTGAACAACATGATGCTGCGGGCCAGGGCTGATCTCGCGACCGCGCGCGCCCGACTGGCGGAAGCGGAGGCCGGCCCGCGTGCCCAGGATATTGCGGCAGCGCGTTCGCGCCTGGCGGCAGCAACCAGCGATGCAAGGACCGCGAAAATTGAGCTGGACCGCGAAAGGTCGCTGGTTGTCCAGAATTATTCCTCGAAAAATAACGTCGACATCCTTGCGGGGCGATACCAGACAGCCCTCGCAAGGCAACAGGAGGCCGAGGCAAAACTGGCTGAGCTTGAGGAGGGGACGCGCTCCGAAACAATTGATGCGGCGAGAAGCCAGTATGCGCTGGCGGAGGCACAGGTAGCTGACATTGCGTTGTCGTTATCCCGACTCACAGTTACCGCGCCCCTGGACGGGCTGGTGGAGTCAGTCATTTATGAGTTGGGTGAAAGACCGCTGCCTGGCGCGGTTGTGCTGGTGCTTGTCAGGGACCAGATGCCCTACGCCCGGATACATATTCCAGCACCTGTGCGCACACTGCTTACTCCGGGCGCCGAAGCCGCTGTGTCGGTTGACGGACATGCAGCCCCCTATGCCGGGCGACTTCGGTGGGTTGCACATGACGCCAGTTTTACTCCCTACTTTGCCTTGACCCAGCATGACCGGAGTCACCTGTCCTACCTTGCAGAAGTGGAACTGACGGACCCGGCAGCGGCGAAACTGCTTACCGGCATTCCGGTACAGGTAACCTTTCCCGGTGTGCAATAGATGAACGCCCTGGCAATAGAGACGCAGGGTTTGACGAAAACGTTTGGCATCCTGACGGCCGTGGATCATGTGAGTCTCTCAATTCCTGCTGCCTGCGTGTACGGGTTTCTTGGGCCCAACGGGAGTGGTAAGTCCACGACAATCCGCATGTTGTGTGGCCTGCTGGCACCCACGGATGGGGAGGCAAACGTGCTTGGACTGGCAATTCCCCGGGAATCCGAACAGCTGCGCACCCGCATTGGTTACATGACCCAGCGATTTTCCCTTTATGAGGACCTGTCCGTGCTCGAGAACCTCGAGTTCATGGGACAGATTTATGGTTCACCACGCCGGACCCGGCGCCAGAGAATTGCTCGCCAGCTCGAGAAGTTTCATCTGACAGATAGAAAAGCCCAGCTGGCCGGTACCATGAGCGGCGGACAGCGCCAACGACTGGCACTGGCTGCTGCGACGCTGCACGAACCGGAACTGCTTTTTCTGGACGAGCCAACCAGCGCGGTTGATCCCGAGAGTCGGCGGGAGTTCTGGGAATTCCTGTTTGACATGGTGGATGAGGGCACAACGGTTCTGGTCTCCACACACTTCATGGACGAGGCTGAGCGTTGCCATCATATCGCCATCCTGGATGAAGGCCGCCTGGTTGCGGCAGGTGAGCCAATGGTGCTGAAGCGCGACCTGGCAGCAAACGTGGTGGAGGTCGACGGGGACAACACACGCGCACTGCGCAAGTGCCTGATTGACTTGCCCCAGGTCTTCAGTGTGGCACAGCTTGCGACGCGCCTGCATGTCCTCGTTAACCAGCGTGAAGCCGACCCGGAAACATTGATTGCAAACAGGCTGCGCGACAAGGGTATGGTGGCAACCGTCAAACTGGCAGAACCCAGCCTCGAGGATGTTTTTGTGCTGGCCACGCGAGAGCCGGCATGATCTCATTACAGCGAATTTTCGCAATTGCCGCGAAAGAGGTGCGGCACCTCAGGCGCGACCGACTCACTGGCGGCATGATTGCGGGTATTCCGATTGTTATGACCCTGTTGTTCGGGTTCGCGATCAATCAGGACGTACGTCACCTTCGCGCCGGCTATGTTGACCTGGCAGATACAAGCGGATCCCGCGCCCTGCTTGTGGATGCAGCCGCAACCCAGGTGATTGACCTGGTGGCGAAAGCCGATTCCAATGCTGCACTGCAGGGTATGCTGCGGCGTGGTGAAATTTCTGTTGGCCTGTATATCCCGCCGGATTTTGAGGAACGTGTATTGCGTGGTAGCGAGAGCGTTGCACAGGTGATGGTGGATGGCAGCGATCCCATCGTGCTGTCATCAGCGCGCGGGTTACTGGCGTTGCCCCTGGTGCCAGGTCAGCACCAGATGCAGGGCAAAAGGGAAGATGTCTTTGCATTCCGGGCTTTCTACAACCCGGAACGCCGTTCCGTGGTGTTTATTGTCCCGGGCCTGACCGGGGTTATCCTGACCTTAACCATGGTGCTGTTTACCGCCATTGCAATTGTGCGGGAAAAGGAACGCGGCAACCTGGAATTGCTGATTACAACACCGCTCAAGAGCCTTGAACTTATGGTGGGGAAAATCCTTCCGTACATCGTGATCGGCTACGTTCAGGTGGGGTTGATCCTGCTCCTCGGTGTCTACCTGTTTGATGTGCCCATCAATGGCTCGCTGCTTGATTTCTGCATTGCGGTGCTGTTTTTTGTGACGTCGACCCTGACCCTGGGACTGCTGATATCAACCCTGGCTGACAGCCAGTTCCAGGCATTCCAGATGACTTTTATCACTTTCCTGCCACAGTTGTTGCTCTCGGGCTACATGTTCCCCTTTGAGGGAATGCCACGGGCAGCCCAGCTTCTGGCGGAAATGTTTCCTTTGACCCACTTCCTGCGGATTGTACGTGGCATCCTGTTGCGCGGTGCTGAACTGGGTGAGATGCGGGCGGAAATCTGGCCGTTACTGGTGTTTTTCCTGGTCATGATGACAGCGGCAGTGCTGCGTTTTCGAAAGCGGCTGGACTAGCTGCGTCAGAAACTGAAGTTGATTGCGGTAAATACGTAGGAGGTATCACCAAAACCTGGCGCATTGGGCGCGGCCCGAAGGAACTTCTCGTGCACCAGGAGCGCAAAGCCACTCTCCAGCCTGACCCTTTGCTCAATGAGCCAGTACCTGACCTGCCCATGAAGCTGCTGGGCGGCAAAACGTCCCGATGCACCCGCGGGGTCATGTACGCCGGAGCGACCAAAAGCATCCGACGCACTCTGAAGCCAGATGGCACGCCAGGCCAGGTAGGCATCAAGCTGTTTGCCAAAAAACTCCCAGCGAACTTCCGGTGCAATCAGGTTGGCGCGGGACACAGCACCGTAGATGCCGGTAAATCCGAAGTCTGGAACGCTGGGACCGTAAAGCGTATCAAATCGCTCAAACCGGTTATTGGTCAGCGCCTTGTCACCCGAGACCACATCAAACGCCAGGGACCAGCGCTGGCTGTCGCCGGGCATGAAACCGGCACGGGCACTCAACAGGAAAGCTCTGACATCAAGGTCATCAAGGTCAAGCGGACTGTTCGTCTGGCGCCGCTTGCCCCACTGGAAAATCGCTTCGGTATCCAGATCCCACTCACCGCCGGACCTGGGTTTGACCAGGCGAACACCGAGGGTGTTCAGCTTTTTGTTGGTCGTGGGTTCATCCTTGTCATCCTCCTCCTTCAGCCGCAGGAAATAAGTCTCCGCATCAAATTCGCCCATCACCTGTTGGAAAAGACCGTGTACGGCAATCAAACGGCTGGATTCATCCTGGTTGTCGGTTTCGTAGCGTGGACTCAACAGGTCCGGTCTTGCGGCTGGCCGGATGCGCAGGGGGCTGGCAACAAACAGGGTATAACGGTTATCTTCACCCGACCCGTACTTTGCCAGCAAGCCTGCGAAGGCATTGGTTGTGTTTCGATAATTATTGCGGCCAACAAGGCGCCGGGTGCCAAGATCCTGTGTGAACCGGCCCAGGCTGAGCCTGAACTTGCCGTCTGTTGTGATCCAGTTCAATCTGGCCTGGATAATCTCGGTAATGTTTACGATGCTGGTGTTGATGATTGCGTCATCCGCCAGCAGAAATGCCCGCGAGTCCATCATCTCTGCCGTCACTGACCAGCGGTTTGCACTGTAATCGAGCATCAGGGTTGTGCGTGCGGCGACCTGACTGTCACTTTCTGGACCCGTTGCACGGTACTGGTTGTCGAGAGCCTCGTAGCGGGCCCGGACCGAGCCGCTGATGTCGACCGATGCCTGGCCCACAACCGGCAAGCAGGCGATCAGGATAGCAAAGGTGACTCTGTACACTTAATCCCCGGCGTTATGGTGCCGGGGCATCATACAGGTTCTGTTGTGATCCAGCAGCAGGCCATGCCCCTGAAACTGGGTATTGCATGATACTGGAAGCCACGTTGACTCAAGGCAAGCGTCGGATACCTGGCAAGCAGGCCCAGTATCGCTTCCTGGGCTTCAAGTCGAGCGAGGTGGGCGCCGAGGCAGAGGTGACGACCACCACCAAAAGACTGGTGGTGCGTATCCTGCCGGGTAATGTCGAAGCGGTCCGGATCGGGATAAATGTCCGGGTCGCGGTTGGCAGCAGCCAATGACGTGTTCAGTGACTCACCGGTATGAACGGGGCAACCACCAATCTCTATATCGCGGCTGGCAATCCTGCCAGAGTTGACCACGGGGCTGTCATACCGCAGCATTTCCTCCACGGCGTTTTTGATCAGCGCCGGTTCCGCCCGCAGCCGCGCGAGCTGATCCGGATTCTCGAGCAGTGCTTTGACGCCATTGCCGATCAGGTCGGTTGTTGTGACGTTGCCGGCCACGAGCAGGAGGTTACACTGCCGGACCATCTCTTTTTCCGAGAGTTTGTCACCGTCCTGTTCAGCTCGAATCATGTCGGAAATGAGATCTGTCCCCAGGTTCCGCCGGCGCATGGATATTTCCTCGGCAAAAAAACTGTCCAGCGAATTTCTTGCCGCTTCGCCAACGGCCTTTTCCGCCTCGGTGGCAAAAGGGTTAAAACTCACCTGGACACCCTGATCCGACCAGGTCTTGAAATCTGCCCGACGGGCGGGGTCTATCCCCAGCAGTTCTGCAATGACAATTGTGGGGACCGGGCCGGCAAACTGTCCGATCAGGTCAAACTCCGGCTCGTTGATTTCTGCCAGTACATCCACGACCACTTTCCTGACGCGATTACGCCAGCGTTCCACGGCGGCCGGGGTAAACGAACTGCTGACCAGGGAGCGCAGGCGGCGGTGGTCAGGCTCATCCATCAGCAGCATTGACGGCTCGTCGTCACCCAGGTTGCCCAGGAACTCGCGGGTAAATGTTCCCTCGTTCGCCTTGCGCGGATCACTCCAGAATTCAGCGTCGCGTAAGATTTCCTTGACGTCATCGTGGCGTGTGTAGATGTAGCGTTTCAGTGCGCGGTCGTGGTGCACAGCGGTCTCTTGCTGAATCTGCTTCAGGATGGCGTAGGGGTCATTACGAAAAGATTCCGCGAGGGGCGTCAGTTCAATTCCCTCGGGCAATGCGGCTGACGGCTTCTCACCTGGCATGGCTTGCTCCACTTTTTCCCTGGTGACCGGATTCTCGCCTATTCTGATGGGACGCGCTATGGCAAAGTCCTGCCATGAACCTGACACTTTCCCAATTGGCGGCCCGACACAATGCGGTCTGGCTTGCCCTCATACTCTACCTGGGCGTCTGGACACTCTCTCATGTCATTTCCGATGCAAATCTGGACCCTTATGGTGACATGTTGGAGAACTTTGCCTGGAGTCAGGTATTTACCTGGGGTACGGACAAACACCCACCGCTGATTGCCTGGGTGACGGGGCTCTGGTTTACGCTGTTTCCGCAGACGGATGCTGCTTATCACCTGCTGGCTTATCTGAACGGTGCGGTGGGACTGCTCGGTGTCTTTGCGTTGACCCGCGCGCTGGGTTACCCGCAGCTGGCTTTGTCTTCGATGCTCCTGCTCAGCCTCGCGCTGCCTTACAGTACCCTCGCGATCAAGTTTAACGCGAACACCATCCTGCTGGCCGTCTGGCCCTGGCTGGTGTGGGCCTGGATCAGGGGAATGCAGGCGCAAGGTGGACGCAAGCTGTTGCTGTGCCTGCTGTTTGGCGTACTTTCAGCGCTGGCGCTGCTGGCCAAATATTACTCCGGCGTATTGTTGCTGGGGATTGGGCTTGCGACCCTGGCAACCGGCGAGGGGCGGCGGTGGCTCAAATCCCGTCAGCCAGTGATTGCGCTGGCTGCCTGTCTTGGTGTGCTGGCGCCGCACCTTGTCTGGCTCAACGACAATGACTTTGCCAGCTTCGATTATGTCCTGGCACAGCAGGGTAGTGGGGTGAACTGGGGCCAGGTGATCAAATTTGCCGCGGCGCCGTTTTCCTATTGGCTGTTGCCGTGGCTGGTGGTGACCTGGATTACCTTACCCGGCCCATCGCTGCTTGCACGGCTTCAGCAATGGCCCGGGAACATGCTGCGCAGTTGGAAACCGGAAAACGATCTGCTCACCTGGCTGGCGCTGGCACCCTGGCTTCTCACGGTGCTGATTGGTATCACCGGTTTTGTTGAGCTGTCCATGCCCTGGGCGATCCCGATCGGATTTCTTTTTCTGCCTTTCTGGCTTCGAAACCTGCCTCGCGGCAACCTGCACCGGTGGGCCCCGCGTGTCTTCTGCGTTTGGCTTGGCCTGGTCTTGATCCTGTCGCCGGTCTATGCCTGGCAACAGGCCAGGGGTGGCAACGAAAACTTCTACCGACCGCGCGCTGAAGCCGCTCAGACACTGCTTGCGCTCTGGGCGGAGCGATACCCGGATGATGTGCCGGGCTGGGTTGGTGGCACCTGGCCCGAGAACGGGCTGGTCGCATTTTATGGTGATGCCTCGGTGCGCATCTTGCCGGGGTTCCCCGACCAGTTTCCTGCAACTGTGATCCCGCACAGGGCATGGGCGGCCCAGCCTGGGCTTGTTCTCTGTCCACGCGGGCAGCCGGACAAACCCCGGCCGGGATCCTGCGACGACGAGGCAAATGCCTGGTTTGCACGCCAGGGTGTGGTACCCTCCGTTATTGAGTTCTCTGTTCAGAAGCGCGGATTCCGCCATCCCCTCAATCGCCCTTTTGCCTACAGGGCCTACGTTTTTCGACCCGCTGATGTATGCTGTAAGGCTGAGTAACCGCTGGATTTTCAACATGAGTGAACAACCCGTATCTGATCGCAGTACCCTGAACCTTGATCCCTATTCCGTACCGCTGGATGAACTGGATGTCGCCCAGCCTGCACTGTTTGAACAGGATGCACACTGGGCGTGGTTTGAACGTCTGCGCAAGGAAGATCCGGTGCACTTCTGTGCCAACAGTCCTTTTGGTCCCTATTGGTCACTAACCAGGTACAAGGAAATTTTTGAAGTGGATACCAACCACGAGGCGTTTTCGTCCGCCCGCGGTATCACGATTGGCGGCGGCGGCAGCGGCGGGCAGGCACAGGCGCCCAGGACCGAAGAGGAAAAAGCCCGGCAGCAGCAATGGCAGGGATTTTCAATGTTTATTGCCATGGACCCGCCGAAACACGACGTCCAGCGGGCAACAGTGACACCCATCGTTGCGCCACCAAGCCTCGCGGAAATGGAAAGTACCATCCGGGAGCGTGCGGGGCGGATACTCGATTCACTGCCTCAAGGTGAGACGTTCAACTGGGTAGACCAGGTGTCCGTTGAACTGACCACACAGATGCTGGCAACACTGTTTGACTTTCCTTTTGAAGACCGGCGCAAACTGACCCGCTGGTCCGACATTGCCACTTCCGGGCCAGCGAGCAGCGAAACACCGGAACAGCGGCGGGCCGAGTTGCTCGAATGCCTGGCCTACTTCACCAAACTGTTTGAAGAGCGGGCAAAACTGCCACCCAAAAATGATCTCATCTCCATGCTGGCGCATGGCCCGGCCACCCGGGACATGCAACCATTTGAGCTGTTGGGTAACCTGATACTGCTGATTGTGGGAGGCAACGACACCACGCGTAACTCCATTTCAGGTGGCGTACTGTTCCTGAACCAGAATCCCGCCGAATACGCCAAGCTCAGGGCCAATCACAGCCTGATACCGAATATGGTGTCGGAGATTATTCGCTACCAGACGCCACTGGCGCACATGCGGCGAACAGCAACCCGGGACATAGAGGTTGGCGGTAAGCTGATCCGGGAAGGCGACAAGGTTGTCATGTGGTACATCTCCGGTAACCGGGATGAAAACCACGTCCGGGATCCTGACCGGTTTTTGATCGACCGTGAACGAGCACGGCAGCACCTGTCCTTCGGGTTTGGGATACACCGCTGTATGGGTAACCGGCTGGCTGAAATGCAGCTCCGGGTCCTCTGGGAAGAAATCATGAAACGCTTTCGGCTGGTGGAGGTTGTGGGTGAGCCTGTCCGTACCTATTCAACGTTTGTCCACGGTTATCGCGAACTGCCGGTGCGGGTTCATGCGCTTTGAATCCGCTATACTTCGCTGATGCCCACACTGTTTGAACGAATAACCCAGCTGATGTCGGAGGGGATTGACCCCGCGACCCGGGAGGATGAGATCTGGGCAACCTACGGCCAGCAGGTGGCCGTCATGGTCGTTGATTCAACCGGGTTTTCCCGCGTTTCCGACGCCCATGGCATTCTGCATTTTCTCGCTCGGCTTGCTGCCATGCGGGAAACGGTCAGACCGGTTATTGCCGCGCATGGGCAGATCACAGCGCGATTTGAGGCTGACAACGTCATTGCTGCTTTCAGGTCACCGGACAGTGCAATCCGGTCTGCGATGGATGTTCACCAGGCGCTGGCAGACTCGGGCCTCATGCTGACCGATGACGAACCTTTCAGGTTGTGTATCGGTATCGGGTTTGGCCAGATGCTTTATGCCGAGTCCATGGAAGGCTTTTTTGGCAAGGAAATGAACCTGGCATCAAAACTCGGCGAAGATATCGCCGAGGGCGGTGAAATTCTGCTGACCGAGGCGACCTTTAACAATGCCACGGCAGGACTGGTGGCAGGATTCGAGAAGCGTTCAACCCTGGTCTCCGGTCTGGCGTTTGACTACTACCATAGCAGCTATCCGCTGCGGGCCAGGTGAGGCCTTTTGTGACACTCGTGCACCTAAAGACAGGAACACTCGCGGAGAACACCCGATGCTGAAGATGTTGGTCCTGCTCCTGGCCCTGTATGTGTTGGAGGCAAGCGCAGAAGTCAGTGCCGAGCGAGCGGCGCTTGAGGCTGCTATCAGCGAAAATCGCCGTGACGTATCCGCCCTGCTTGAATTGGCCCGGCTTTGCCTCGCCACCGGCGACCTGGCAGCGGGCGAAGCGGCTGTTGCCAATGGGCTGAAATACGCACGGGGTGCGGCGTCAAAACTTGACCTCCATGCAACCGGCATCCGTATTGCCAACGCACGGGGTGATTTCCGTGATGCCCGGGCGAATTTTCGGCGGGCGCGCCGGCTTGCGGGTATGGATCAACACGCTGAAGTTCAGGTGGTCATGGCGGAAGCCTATATCCGCGAACGCGAATTTGAAGAAGCACGGGCATTGCTTGAGGTGGCGATGGCGCTGCAGTCAGGTTTCAAGGAAGAGGCGGCAAGGATTTTATCCAACCTGCAAAGGGTTGAACGTGCTGCGCTAATCACAGATTCACCTTTTGCCTTTGCGCCACAGATTACCCGGGCGGAAGTGGCCGCATTGATCAGCAACGAATTCCGGATTGCCACGGCCCTTGGGGAGTTGCGGGACGGGCGTCCGGTTGTCACGGGCGAGACTTCCGACCAGGGTTTGACGGACTATGCGACATCACCTCATCGCGAGGCCATCCTCAGCGTACATCGCCTTGGTGTCAGGAGCCTGCACATCAGGAACGGCGCTTTTCGTCCGGATGCACCCATCAGCCGCGTGGAACTCGCTATGATTGTCGAGGACGTGCTGGCCGTCACCCAGGGGGCCAGCCGTACCCACTTTATTGGATCGCCGTCGCCTTTTTCGGACCTGTCATCAAGCAGTACCGGATTTAATGCGGTGATGACAGCGGTCACCCGGGGGCTGATGCAAGGCAGCGATACCGGTGAGATTCAGCCGGATGAACTGGTGAGCGGCGCTGAAACGATCCTGGTGCTGGACCGGTTAAATTCACTTCTTCAAAAAACAGCGTGAGAGCAAAGATGGCGAGACTGACAAGAATGTTCTGGTTCCTGGCATTAATCTTCCCTGCAGAACTGGCCGTTGGCGCAGACCTGGCGGAAGGGGTGCTCACGGCCACCGGTGCGGGCATTGCTGATGGCAGTCGGTACCCGACGCCAACCCAGGCAAAACTGCTGTCCCGCCGCGCTGCCATGGTAGACGCCCAGCGCAATCTGCTGGAAACCATCAATGGCGTGCGCATCACCGGTGGTACCACCGTTGAGAACATGATGGTGACGAGTGACAAGGTGGGATCGCGTGTGCAGGGTATGATTCGGGGAGCATTTATCGTCAGTGAAAACAGTTACGAGGATGCGGGTAACTGGGTGACCGAGCTGGAACTCGGCATTTGTGTCAACGGTACGCCGGAATCCTGCAAGGGAAAGGCCACCCTGACCCAGGCAGTTCAGGATGAACTGCCCGTGCCCGCACCCGAGGCCGTCTACGCCCCGGCGCCCGAGGATGTGCCGGCCACCCTGGCCGCGCCGGGTGAAGCCGCAACGGGTCTTATTGTCGATGTGTCCGCGTTTGACTTCTCGCCCATGCTTGATGTGCGTATCAGGACTACCGAAGGCCAGGAACTGTACGGCCCGGGCATCGCCCAACCGGAGACTGGTGATTGGCTGAACTGGGCAAGAACCGTGGCAAGTGCACGAGACATGGGTGATATTGTTGGCGCGGCCCCCCTGCTTGTGGATGCGGCTGAACTGGGAGATGACGGCCACATTGTTGTGTCCAACGAGAATGCCATGGAGATATTCATGCAGAATACGCAGGGTGGCAACTTCCTCAAGCAGGGCAAAGTGGTATTTGTTGTCCGATGAGGCTTTCGCTGAAACCTGTGCTCATCCACATGAGTCTGTTGCTGCTTCCCTGGCAGGTCTGTGCCGAGACGGCATCACCTGACGATCTGTTCGAGGCGCTGGACAATAGCCTTGAAGAAGAATTTCTCAATCTGGATGCAGAGCTGGAAGCGCAATACCAGGCGCTGGACGAGGCCCTGGAAGCCGCGTTCCAGCGAGTCGAGAAAGAGGTGGCGGCAGTCTGGGGGGAAGGTGAGGTTGAACTGCCAACCAAACAGAAGTGGGTTGATTATTCCGATGACATGGCTACCCGGCGCCAGATCGACTTTGAACAGGGTCAGGTGCTCATTGAACAGATTGTTGAGGGGGATATCAGCGATAGCCGGGTGTCCGGCGCACTTGCCCGGGCCGCAGCCGACCTGTCAGCGGACACCACCTCAGATCTGTCGGAGCGGGACCTGGTCCTGAAGTACGCCAAAGAAGCGCTGGCCGCTGAAGACTTGAGTTACGCACGTTATGCCCCGGATGACAGCCAGGCTGTGGTCGGTAGCCTGATCGGTGCGCCGCCAGGCCAACCGGCGATTGAAGCAGCGATCGCCCGGGCAAAGGCAGGCAGCCCGGCTGATGAAGGCGCTATCAGGACGTCCATCTCAACTACAGCAAATGGCAAGCAGAAGGTCTCGGTGCAGGTACCGTTTCGCTTTGGCTACCAGGCGACGCTGGCCTCACGCTACCAGCAATTGGTGATGCAGGAAGCCCGCAGTCACGATCTTGATCCCAGCCTGATTTATGCTGTCATGCAGACGGAAAGCAGCTTTAACCCACGCGCCAGGTCCAGCGTACCGGCGTTTGGACTCATGCAGCTGGTGCCACGCTCGGGCGCCATGGACGCCTACCAGTTTGTTTACGGTGAAAAGGTGTTGCTTGACCCGGAATACCTGTATGACCCGGCACGGAATGTTGAACTGGGCGCAGCTTACCTCAGCCTTCTCAATACCCGTTACCTCAGGGCGATCGAGAATCCGGAAAGCCGCCTGATCTGTGCTATAGCGGCATACAATACTGGTGCCGGTAACGTTTCAAGGGCATTTACCGGTGGCACCAGGGTGCGGGACGCGGCCCGCGTCATCAACAGCATGACGCCCGATGAGGTTTTTGAGCATCTCAAGGTCAATTTGCCTTATGAGGAAACGAGGCGTTATATCGAGAAGGTCACCCGGGCACGTAAACAGTATCAGGGTCTGGACAAAATGGTGGGGATCGAAGTTGAAAGCATACGTGGTTAAAGTTGTTTTTGTTGGCCTGCTGCTGACGGTATTCCGTGCAGTAGCGGATGATGTCGTGCAATCCACACCTGGCGGATCCATCAACTGGACTGAAGGTTACATCTATGCGGATGGCTATGGTACCGCACGGCCGGATATCACCATTGCAGCCCAGCGCCGTTTGCTCAGCCGTCGGGCTGCTGTGGTGGACGCGCAGCGCAATCTGCTGGAAATTACCAAAGGTGTGCGTATTACCTCCATGACCAAGGTTGTGGACATGATGGTCGACAGCACCGTCACTGCCAGCCGGGTGGAGGGTGTGGTAAAAGGTGCGGTGATCAGCAGCGAGCATTACCAGAATGATGTTTACGTTGTCACCATGAAAATGCCCATCGCCGGCAAGTTGCTGCAGGCAGTCGTCCAGCCGCCGCAAACCGGCTGGTTGATAGAGCCTGCGCCTTCGCTGAGGCTTGACCTCCGGTCCCTGGTAGCAGGTTCCATGGATACGGTGCTCGGTTTGCTGGTGCCTCGTGCTATGGCCGCAGAAAACTTCAGGTTTGACAGTGAAGATGAGGCAGTAGCCGCGCGCAGAATCCTGGCTTGGATCGAAGCCCAGGCACCGGCTGACATTGCTGATGCACTGGCCACATCACTGACTGCCTATGAGGCCAATGCGGCCTACTCGGGCTTGCTGATTGACGCCTCCAGCGTGGGCTCCTTTGAGATTGCAACCATACCTAATATCCGCGATGAGGACGGTAATGTCCTGTACCCCAACGACGAGACTTCTTTCCAGGACATCATCGAAAAGCGGGGTGTGACTTATGACCTGGATCTGCACGACGCGATACGCAACAAACGTGTGGCTACCACGCCGTTTGTTGTAAACGCCCTCGGCACCTACAAGAACCAGTACTCGGACCTGGTCATCAGCCGGGAGGACGCGGCGCGTATTCTTGGCAGTCCGAGTACGAGGCTCTCAATGAACAGCACCGGTGTCCTGATTGTTGTTGGCATCTAGCTTGCTGGGCGTGTTGTCACCTCTACCTTGCTTTCTGCAAACTCGGCAACGCCCGGTTTGCGGGATTGTGTTGAAGCCGTACCCCTTGGACCCGCATCTGGCGTGTCTTTGGGTGTGAGTGAAATACCGCGGGTTTTGGCGCCAATAGACTCCACCTTGTCCTGAACCAGGAAAACATCGGGACCAGCGGGCTCTGCCTCCACCTGGCCAAGGGGCATGGTGCTGGCGTAGAGATACAGCGTTTCCTTGCCAAAGGGTTCTCCTACGGTCAGGTCAAACCGGTCCTGTGCGGTGGGCACCTCGAACAGGGTGCCACCCTGGAAGTAGTTGTCGCGCCTGTGCTGGTTGGGTAACAACTGGATACTGTTGCCCTTCGCATCAACATAGATAAGGCGCGCGTAGAAGGGTTTATTGCCCTGCAGGTAGATCTTGAGCTGGTCACCAGCCTGGTAAGTTGCATCCATGCTGTCTACCCAGAGGCTGACATCAAGCGGCAGGCGCGGGTCGTTAATCGGGGCGGGTGAGCCCTCCTGTTTTGGCATATCCATGTTGGCAGGGATAACCTCAGCCTTGATACGCACGCTGTAGCACTCATCCCGGGGACCATTGGGAGACCATTTCTCATCGAGGATTTCCAGCAGTTTGACCTCTGCCTGGTTAAACGCCTTCACGATGTCTTCAGTCGCCACATAGTTTTCTATGACGGTGGTACTGGTGATATGTGAAGAGGCAAATTCTGCAGCAAAACGCTTGGCATCCGTCAAGGCAAGCTCTTCCGTTTGCTTGCGCGACTTGTCGATACCCATGCAGGATTCCCCATCCGCTTCGGTGATCGAAGACTGCTTTGCAAAAGCCGGTGAAAACGCCAGCATCAGAAGGCAGGCGAGGGCGTTTGGTCTCATTGGAACTCTCCTCATTAATTCCACGCTACAGCACAATAATGACGCCGGCATCGTCCAGAAAACCATCGCCAACCAGTTTTTCAAGTCGCTCACCGGCCTCGGTGCCCAGTACAATTTCCGTTCGTGTATCGCCAAAAGTCCGCAGTCCTTTCAGCACAATGGGTCTGTCCCCGACAACGGGATGCCGGCGGGCGGTATCAAGGTCACGGGTGAACAATGACACCAGTTGGCCGCGCTCCTGGCGGGTGCTCTGCTGGGTGCTGTTGGGATAGATGATACCGGCCCGCAGCTTGCGAATTTTGGGTGACATGGACGGAATAAAATTGCTGCCCCTGGCGTCCAGCACCAGTCCTGTTGGGCTGGTATCGGCGGTGGCTACTACAGCCGGGTGGGTGCTGAGCAGGTCTTCCAGGGCGCTCAGTCGGGTGGACAGGCTGTCGATGGATGCCTGCCAGGCGGGCAGGGTGTTTTCCGCCGCCCGCGCCGCAGGCACCAGGACAGCGAGTCCCTGATCCAGCAAGCGGCCTATCAGGTTTGCCGCGGCTGTACTTTGCGTGGGATTAAACACGCGATCGTAGACATTGCTGGCAAACTGCCCGCCAAGCGGCGCGGTCATCTGCACCAGGCAGGTGCCATCGTCCATGGGTTTGCGATCGACCATACGCGCACCCCGGAGGACGCCGTCAACGCTGGATTTGATCACATCACTCTCGACCATCATGTCGGATACGATGGTGGTGCCCTCAACACGAACACCCTGGATGGATTCGAGCAGGTTCCGCTGCGCATCCACAACAGCAGCGCGACAGGCCATCAGTCGGGCTGTTGTCGCCGGGGCATTGGCGGGTCCAACGCCAGCGCCCTCAGCCTGGATTTCGCCAGCACTCCAGTTTACGCCGCTGTTTGCGCCAACCCACTCGACAAAGTCGTCAGCGGCTGCGGCCAGCGGGCAGAGAGACAACAGCAGAATACACAGGTTCTTCATGGAAAATGTACTCCTAGTAGAGGATGTCACCCAGTAGCGTCATGGGGGAAGCTACGGGATCAAAGGTGTTGTCTTTCACGTTGATCTGGTAGGTCGAGCCATTCTGGATATGGAATGGGTCATTGCCCAGGAAACGATTTGCGGCAAAAGTCGGCTGGGCCTGCCCCTCAACGATCACCCCGCTGGCTTTCGCGCGGGCGATCAGACTGTTGCGTATGGTCGGGCGCGCAGTGCCGCTGACCGTGACGGCATTAAACTGGCTGTTGATAAAGCTGCTGTCAGTGATCAGGGGGGCACCCGCCATTATCTGGACCGGAATGCCTGCACCATCAACATAAAGCCCGCTGATGTTTACTGGCGCGGTTGACTGCAGCACCAGAAACTCACGATAACCCTGGCCGGCATCGCCGGCTACGCTGACGGGGCTGGAGGCGCCGCCAAACGTATGCAGTTCACCCTGGACTGTCAGGCGGGCTGACGGACTCACGATCACCTCGACACCAGGGGCAATCAGCAGGACGCCATCGGTTGCAATCCGGGCGGGTGAGCGCAGGTAGTAGGGGTTGGCCGCGGGTGTCATGCGGAAGGTGCCTGAAATCACCGGGGGAATTATTGAGGGCAGGCTTGCGGCGCTGCCAAACCTGGGATCGGGAGCAGCAATGCCCCTGATCCGGGTCGGATTACTGGTGTTGCCGGCGCGGTCAATGGCAACAACGCTGAGGTATATCGGCTCAAAATTCTGCATGTCGGCCAGCAGAATCCGGGAATCGGCCGCCTCAATCGGCTGAACCGGCATACCTGTTTCTGTCGCAGACCGGGTTACCTGGTAACTGGCAATATCGGCTTCGCCACCCGATCGCCAGGAGAGGGCAATGGCCCCGTCCCTGGATTCAGCAACCAGCGACTGCACGGCAGAAGGCGGGGTATTGTCCACCGTCAGCAGGCCGTAGGGAGAGATCCAACTGGTGGTCTGGGCATTGTCATCCTGCAATCGACCCGTGACCACAACGTCCTCCAGATTCACTGTGCGTGGCAGGCTGACCCGGCCGACGTATTCACCCGGGCTGACTTCGTCCAGGTCTATAACACCAATGCCATCAATTACTGCGGCGGCACGCATACCAGGGTCCCCCTCCATGCCGATCTCGAGGGTGTCACCATAACGCAGGTATTTGCCAACACCGGAGTGCACCAGGTCCCTGATGACGGGGCGTTGTTTGCGGGCAAGTGAAGCTGGCTCAGGGATTTGTTCTGCAAGCTCACGTCCGAGGTCGTCAGCAGCGCGATACAGATTGATGTCGCCATAGAGATGTTTTGCCGAAACCAGGGCGTTCAGCAAAAGACCCACCGGTGAGGTCGACACCCCGCCGGCGTGACTGCGGCGCACATCCTTGACCTCCCACAGCAGGTTACTGGCTGAATCAACAAACCTGAGTTCAACGCCGACGGCAATCTGCGCATAGATACCGGCAAACGTCTTGTTGTAGTGGGTAATGTTGCCGTAGATCAGGCCGTCCACACCCAGCGCGTTGGCAATTTCCCCTGGAGACATGGCGGCCAGCTTCTGGGGATCGTCGAGCCCGGCCAAAGCGAGTCGACTATCAACATCACGCCAGTGCAGCCAACGGTAGTTTTTGGTGGCGAAATGGTTTGCCATGGTACGGCGGACGACTTCGAAGGCAAAATCACTTTCAGTCTGGTTGGTGAAAGGCAGAATCGCCACGGTGCCGGGCAGCCTCTCATCCTGACGCGATGTTTCTGTTGCACTGCCTGACCGTGCGGCCGGGCTTGTCATAATGGAATTGTCCGTCGACACGGCACAGCCGCCGAGCAGCAGGACGGTAAGCGGTAACAGCCACCTAAAGCTAGTTTTCATTGGCATCCTCTTTCTTGGCCGGGTAGGTCTGTGGTGAGTTTTTGCTGGAAACATCGTAGATGCTGTCGTCAAACGGATGGGGTGAGGGCCCGGCATAAATCTGCACGGGCACTGATTCGCTGCTGCCGCCCAGCAGCCAGGAACGGCTCATTTGATCTGTCAGCTGGGTAATGCTCTGAAGTGCAATGTCCGTGGTTATGAGAACACCGGGCAGTTGCCCCATCAAGGGGGTCGTTTCCCGAAACAGTATCTCGGCTTCCCCGAGGGTGAGGGTGGCCTGCGCGGTGAGGGCAACCGCATTTTTTAGTGTTGCCTGCAGGTCTTCATCCGTATTTGAGATCATTTGGTCCACGCCCCTGAGGCTGCTCTGCATGGCCGAGAGGCTGGTGTCTACTGAGGCAACCATACCGGGTAAGGTCCGGCTGACGTCAGCCAGGCTTGCGGTAACCGTCTCGAGATTGTCGAGGCTACGGTAGATCTTGTCCTGATTCTGGTTGATCCCGGCGGTAATTTCCTCGATGTTGGCAACAATCTCGGTGATCTGGTCAGTGAGCTGGACTATGTCAATTTCTTCCATGAGTGAGGCAAAACCCTGGGGGGTATCGGTCACGATGAACTCGCCCGGGTCCATCCTGCCGTTGTCGGGGTTTGCCGGTTCGAGGATGAGCCCGCTGCCCGTGAGGATGGTGCTGACGCCTATGTTGGTATCAACCGTGAGTCGGCTGGTGTTGGTGTAGAACTCCTGGTAGACGGGTGACAGGGCAATATCAACGCGCACCATTCCGTCTTTGGTAATGCCCATGTCTGTTACATTGCCAATTGTTACACCCCTTAAAGAAACACTGGCGTCTTTGGCAATACCGTAGGTCTGGTCAAGAACGGTATAGAAAGGAATACCCTCGTCAGCCTGCAGTCGGTGTACAAACGGCAAGACAAAACCCACCAGGAACAACAGCACGGCACCAATCACAAAAAGCCCGACGATACGGTCTCGTGCCCCGACTTCAAAAGGCATGTAGTTGGTTGTTGGCATTAGCGGTCGTGCTCCGTGATCCCACAATTTTCGATACGGTAAACACGATCGGCAAACGACATAACGAGGTCACTGGCGGTGGTGATAATGATTGTCATGGGTGACTCATGTTGTCGCTGCCTTAGCGTTGCCATTGTAGCCTGTAACAGCTCGTCTGACATCCCGCCTTCCAGTTCGTCAATCAGCAGGAGGCGTGGCTGCATCACCAGTGCGCGGGCGAGATTGACCAGCCTCGTCTGAACGTCATTGAGGGCATGCGGCCGCATACCAAGCAAGGACTCCTGAATGCCCAGAAGCGCACAGGTTTCCCTGACAGCAGCTGCCATCTCGGCGTCAGAGAAGTTGCTGTGGAACTGGAGCGGCAGGCAGATGTTCTGGAAGACCGTGTACAGACTGATGAGCCCGGCTTCTTCGTAGACAAAACCAATCTTTGCGAGGACTGCCTCGGGTGGGTTGTCCAGAATATTGACATCATCAAATATCACTTCGCCACCGAGTCCACGCAACAGTCCACCGATACCCTTTAAGAGACTGGTGCCACCATCAAGCACGTTTGTTTCTATGGCAATAAGTTCGTCATCGGTTGCGGTCAGGTTAACGTCTTCAAACAGCACATGGTTGGGATACTCAATATGCAGGTGGCGGATTTCAATACTCAATTGCGGTCCTACTGGGTGTATGCGAGCAGGGAAAGAACAACATTGATGAGAAAAAAGACCATCAGCTGTGATGTGGTGGAGTTGGAAATGGCTTTCGATACATCATCGAAACTGTCTTCGGCGCGCGCACCAAAGTGGATCGAAATTACCCCAATCACCATGCCGCCGAGGATGGCCTTGACCGCATTGATGGCAACCTCGTTGATGGTGATCTGGTTCAGGATACTGGTCAGAAAATCAATGAAACCGAGGCTTGGATCAGAAAACCAGATGAATACGTAAGCGGAAAGTATGCAGATGAAATCAAAGTAGATAAACATCAGCAGCAGCGAAATCGGGAACGCAAAAAAAACGGGCAGCAGGAACATGAATACAGGATTGATACCCAGCCCCCGGAGTACCTGGAATTCCCGGGACATCCGCAGGTAGCCAATTTCCGAAGTCACAGCGGTGGCTGATCGGGCAATCAGGATAATGCCTGATATCAGCGGTCCGAGCTCGCGGAAAACGATGATGACAAACAGGTTGCCGTATTGCTCGGCAATGACCTGGCGCGGTATGTAGTCAAACAGGCGGGACATCAGCAGCGCGCCGATGAAGATGGCAATGACGCCGTTGATGTAGAGCGCCTTTACGCCGGTGTTGTACAACTGGCGGACAAACAGTTCAAGGAAAATTCGGCGACGGTTTGGTTCGAGAATGTCGCCGGTTGCCGAGAGGGCCACAGAGATCAGGCCAATGATGTCCAGCACATAAGTGACAAATTCGCGTGGCCAGCGGCCAATAGCGGCAACAATCTGCATCATAAGCTGGCCAGCCAGTCCCGGATGATTTTTGCGCGCTCCCTGTCACCTGCAGCCTCCAGGGCATGTACAGCGCGCAGTCCAAAACCCTGGGCTGTCTCTGATTCACCGCTTTGTTCGGCAACCTGTGCCAGCGCGAGCAAGGCATCAGCGATTCCCCGCGGATTCCTGCCCAGCCGGTAGTAGTGCAGCGCTTGTTTGTAGTCCGTGGGCCGACCGGTGGTGCGGGCGTACTGATAGGCGACAAATGCCCGGTCGTTGGGTGAGTCAGACGCCTGCGGGTCAAGCAATGCCGCCGCTGCGGCAACTTCACCCAGATAGGTCATCGCAACCGCCTGTTCCAGTGGTGTGGCAGCGAGACGGAGGGCCCGGCGGAATGCGTCGGGGTTGTTGGTCGTTTTCCCCTGCATGAGTGCAGTCTGGTAGGCCAGTGAAGGGTTGGCAGACAGTTGTGACGCTATGCGCGCCAGTTCACTGGTCTCCAGGCGCGCCAGGTCCGGCTGGTTCCCGGCCAAAAAATAATTCGCTCGCAGCAGGTGAATGCGCCACTGGCCTGGCAGGTTATCCAGCAGTCGGTAGGCGGAGAGGGCTGCATTCAGCGCGCTTTCAATGTCTGTCGTTGTGCCCATTGCCAGCGCATTGATGGCATTCTGCTCCAGCGGGTGGATTCCAGCCTCACCCGGGGGAGTGGGGGAACTGCTGCAGCCGAATAGCAGAAGCAGCAGGGAAAGGCTAAGTGCTTTGCAGCAGTTTCTCATTTTCTCGCTCCAGAATCCGCTGCAGGCTGGGTAACCGCTCCGGCGTGTTGTGATATTTGTGCAGTATCTCATTCGCTTCTTCAAATGACTTGTGCCGCAGCATAAAACGGAAGTTGGCGCGAAGCGGGGCAAAATTCTCTTCATCCAGCAGCCCTTCAAGCAGGTCGGTGAACTCATCGTAGTTCCCGCGCTCAAAGAGGCGTCTCGCCCGGTTCAGCTTGATACGCAGGATGATGGGTGCCACCAGGGAGTTGGTGAGAAAGGCGGCAAACAGCGCAAGGAAGGTGACAATAAAATCGCCCACCTTGTCCTTGGCAATGCTGATCCATTCAGCGAGCTCGGTGCTGGTCTGGGCCTGCTCTGTTGTTCGAATTTCCTCAACATAAGAACGCGCCTCCTTGTTAAAGGGGTCAATCTGCAGCGCACGACGGAAGGTGACTTCAGCAGCCTCAAGCTCTCCCTTGCGGTATTGCGCTTCCCCCTTGGCGTTATACAGGACGGCATTGTCCGGAAATTTGGCAATGGCCCGGTCGCCGACAGCGATGGTCGTGTCGTAGTTGCCGGCATCGGTGTTCTTCTGCATGACAATCGTCGCAAAATTGATGTTCCTGGTGTATTGCTCGTACTTTTCGTTGATCTCGGCGAGTCGCTCCTCGGCAAGCCTGTTGTCACGGAGTTCAAGTATGCGTTTGAAAATCTTCTCCGCTGCTCCATATCGCTCCATGCGGAACAATAGCTCTGCGTAAGCTGACAGGACCTCAGTGTCTCT
The DNA here is from genome assembly GCA_047947185.1 of Pseudomonadota bacterium. Lineage (GTDB taxonomy): Bacteria > Pseudomonadota > Gammaproteobacteria > Pseudomonadales > Azotimanducaceae > JANQJA01. Next base: position 541,242 of record CP170502.1, on the reverse strand, counting down.
TGGGTAACGATCTGCGGCCTGCCTGAGCAGGTCCTCCGCGGACTTGGCCTGATCAGCCGCAGCCAGGCGCTCTGCCTCGATGATCGCGCGCCGTGGTGAGTCGAGGAATTCCTCGTTACTCTGGGCAAACAGGGCGCTGGCAAGGGACAACAGGACAATTCCAGCAAGGGCTCGCATATCGTATCTCCGTTCGCTCAGATGGCTACCACAATCAGAACACCTGCCTGGTTCATGGCCTCAAGCGTGCTTGGGCTTTGCAGTACGCGTGCGGCGTCCGCTTTTTTGATCACCAGGTCAGACGGCAGGCTCTTGTAGGTCGACACGGCCCTGATGGTGAAGGGTGTGGTTGCCACACGCTGGTTGCGCACTGCATCCTCGAGATCAAAGTCGTAGGTGACGCCACGTTTGTTCACAATGTCACTGTAGTTGGTCGCTTCGCTGGGATAGAGAATGTTGCCTTCCTCGTCGCGGATGCGTGGCACCGTGGCAAGCTCAAAAGTGGGGACGGCGCTGGCGTCAATCAGCAGACCCGAGTACCGGCTGCTGGTTTCATAATCCTGCAGCGCCTGCGCCAGCAGGTTACCCACATCATCAACCTGGCCCTGCCGCATCCACTCGATCAGTCGTCGATACGCTTTCGCCTCTGCCTCACCCTGGATTGAAAAGTCTGCCGCCGCCACGGCACGGGGAATCAGAAAGTCGATGATCCGGTCACCCGTTGCCCCCAGCAGTTCCCTCAGATCGAGCACACCAGCAGCAGGTCGAAGTGTGGCAGTCTGCACAGGCGGATAGGTTGTTTTCAGGAATTCGCCTGCCAGCGGCATGGCCATGGTGACAGTATAGACACTGTTCTGGTAGTGCTCGCGAATGGGGACGGCACCGCGGATGATGCCCTCAACCCGGGTGGCGATGGTCGGATTCCGCATGGCACCGGCAGTATCCAGCTCTGATGTGATGCGTACACCTTTGGTGATTTCCAGCAGATTCCGCTGGCCGTCCACAATCGCGGCACGCCGCGCCATGATTCGTTTCTGGCCCTCCTGCAGGTTGTCCCGCGCCGTGCCGTAGCCGTGTGCAAATACAACTCCCTGGCTCCAGTTGACGCCCCCGGCGGCTGTTTCCCGAATTACCTCGTCTGCCTGGGAGGAACACGCCGCGACCAGCACTAAAAGGAAAGCGTAGAATTTCATAAGGTATTCCGCATCTGATGTCATGGTCTCCATGAATTCTACAATATAAGTCAACGTCGGAGACGCTGGAAAAAGCGTTTCAATTTCAGCATGATACACCGATGAATCTAACCCGCCTCCTTATGTCAGTTATTCTTGTGGCCCTGGTTGTCGTGGCCATGCCGGGCTCCGCTGCCATGCGCGGCGTAACCGTCAGCCTGCGTGCCGAAGAAAAGATCGATGCGCCCATTGTCGAGACGGTTGAGCTCTATACCGAGAGTCATGCCCTGGTGATTGGTATCGACAACTACACCAACGGCTGGCCGAAGCTGAGCAACGCTGTCAAGGATGCGGAACTGATTGCCGAGGAACTGGCAAAAAAGGGGTTTTCTGTGGACCTGCAGAAAAATCTCAACTCCACCGAACTCAAGGATGTGTTGCGACGATTTTTCTCCTTCAAAGGCCAGAATCCCAACGCCAGGCTGTTTATCTGGTTCGCGGGTCACGGCATGACGCTGGATGATGAAGGATATCTGGTGCCGGCTGACGCACCGCTGCCCAATGGGCCGGCTGCCACCGGTGAGTTCAAATACACCTCTTTCCAGTTGCGGGATTTTGGCGGGCTGATGCGCCTGGCCAATTCCAAACACGCCTATGCCGTGTTCGATTCCTGTTTTGCCGGTACCGTATTTGCCTCGCAACGTGCCGTTCCACCCCCGGCAATCACCCGCGCCACGACCATGCCGGTGCGCCAATTCCTGACTTCAGGGGATGCGGAGCAGAAGGTATCTGACGATGGTACCTTCCGCGAGCTGTTTATTCGCGCGCTGAACGGTGAGGAGCGGGCAGACGCCAATATGGATGGATACCTGACAGCCAGTGAACTGGGTATGTTCCTGAATGACCGGGTCACCAATCTTACGGAGGAACTGCAGACGCCCCGGTACGGAAAGTTGCGCGACAAGAATTTTGACCGTGGCGACTTTGTTTTCGAATTGCCAGGCACCGTCGCCCAAATGCCGGAAAGTGGTCCGGCACAACCACAACAGAGCGCCGAGATTGCGTTCTGGAACTCAATCAAGGACAGCGATAACGTGGGTGAGTTTGACGCTTACCTGTCCCAGTATCCCCAGGGCAATTTTTCCCAACTGGCCATGGCGCGCAAAGCTGACCTGCAGAAACGCCTGGAACAGGCGCGCCAGCGCGCCCGGGCCAAAGAGACGTTTAAGGTCAGGTTTATTGACCAGGACATGCAGGCCAACGCCACCGCCAATGTGCGCGAGACCCCATTTCCTTCGGCATCGCGGGTAGGCCAGCTTGAGCCCGGCGCATTTGTCTGGGCCGTGGGTGAAACCCAGACGGACGGCGGCACCTGGTACAAGGTTGCCCGGGACGGGGTGGAACTGGGATTTGTCTGGGGTCAGTTGCTGACCTCAGTTGGATCAGAGGTGGAAGTCGTCGCTGTCGAACCATTACCAATGCCGGATGTCATCGCCGCCCGCCAGGCCGCCGAACAGGCACGTGTTGCCGCCGAAGAATCAGCCGCCGGGCAGGCGGCAGCAGATGCGCTGCCCAAAACTGCATCCCAGCAACTCTCTTTCCTGGTCGAAGATCTGCTGCAGGAAGTAGCCCCCGTTGACGTGGCTTCCCCAAAGGCGGTACCCGCCAGCACGGCAACCCCGGACAGCGCTATCACGACGGAAGATGATACGGTGGTCACCCAACCGCCTATTGCCATGCAGGGCCAGTCTACCCAGGCCCTTGCTGAACAACTCGTGGCGGCGGTGAATGCCCAGGATGATGAGGCGTCCATGCGGCTGGCGGGGCAGCTTATCCAGAGTCAGCCCTCTCTGCAGCGCGCTGCAACGGCGTCAACGGACAGTGATCGGGCACTGGAAGCATCGCTGGTTGACGCCATTACCCGGCAGGACGTTGCGGTGGCCCCGTCTGAAACATTGATCCCGGCGCCCGCGTCTGGGAGCGGAACCGTGACTGTCGGCGAAGCTGGCAGCCAGGCTGCCGCAGAAGAGGCGGCCCGCGAAAGGGCGGCCCGCGAAAGGGCGGCCCACGAAAGGGCGGCCCGCGAGAAAGCAGAGGAGGAGAAGGCGGCCGCAGAAATTGCTGCCGCGGAAGCCGCGGCGCGGGTGAAGGCAACCGAACAACTGGCACTCCTGACCAACTCCGAACAGTCAGCAGAACCCCAGATCAGCGCTTACCTGCGCCGCTACCTGATGGCTGCGGAGGATGGCAACGCCAAGGCCCAATTGTCCCTGGGCTATATGTATGAAACCGGGGAGCAGGTGGCGGTCGACAAGCTTGAGGCGGCCAAATGGTATCGTCGGGCCGCTGATGCCGGTGAAGTACCAGCGATGATTCGACTTGCCCTGATGTACGAATCAGGTGACGGTGTGGCGCAGGATTCAACAGAGGCGGCGGTCTGGTATCGCAAGGCAGCAAACGAGGGTGATGCTGATGCCCAGCAAACGCTTGCCTACATGTACGAGAATGGTATTGGTGTTGTGAAGGACGTGGCCGAGGCCGCGCGCTGGTACGAAAAGGCGGCGCAACAGGGCAGGATTGCAGCGCAGAATAACCTGGGACGCTTTTACCAGTTGGGTATCGGGGTGGCACAGGACCTGGACAAGGCCATATTCTGGTATGAAAAGGCCGCGTCACAGGGAAGTGAAGCGGCACAGAACAATTTGAACCAGTTGATTCCGGGCGGTTGACCTAGCCGCCCAGGCGAGAAAGTTTTTCCGCAGCTTCCGCGTGACCCTGGTTACCTGCACGACGATACCAGGCAATAGCGCTTGACTTGTCACGTTTAACGCCCCGACCTCGCTCATACATATCACCCAGCATGAACTGTGCTTCGCTATAATTGACGTCAGCGGCACGTTTCAGCCATTGCATGGCGGCGTCGTAATTGCGGCTCACCCCGGCGCCGTCGATATAGGCATCTGCGAGTGCAACCTGGGCCGGGGGATATCCCTGGTTTGCAGCCCGTGAGTACCATTCCGCAGCCTGTTCAACGTCGCGGCGAAAACCGGCTTCTCCCAAGGCATGGAGGCGCCCGATGCTGAGAATGGCCTCGGGATAGTCTTTTTCGGCGGCGAGGAGGTACCAGCGCAGGGCATTGCTGTAATCTGGTTTGCCGTTGGCGGACAGTCGGCCCTGCTCGTGCATCCAGGCAATCAGGGTTTCAGCTTCCGGATAACCCTTGCGGGCAGCTTCTTCAATGGCGTTCATGGCGTCCTCGTTCCTGCCTGCCGCCAGCAGTGCACGGGCATACTGTACCTGGAACCTGACCACGTCGGGATGCTCCCGCAGGGCGTCATTACAGGTGGGAATTGCGGCCTGTGCCGCGATTCGTGCGATGGGGATGCCAAACTCTTCCGGTTTACGGGGATAGTTGGCCAATCCGTCGCAGTTATGAGATTCGGGTACATCCCGTTTCAGGGACTCGATGGTTTCGTCAGTGACTTCGCCATTCACCTTGAGGTCCCGACGGATCTGGTATACCGCCAGTGCTTCGCGCGTGGGTTTTGTCAAAACGCCTGTTTCTTCAGCCTGTCGAAAACCAAGTTGCTGGAGGTGGCGCTGGGCCTCGCGGATCCGTAGCATGCGCGCCTTCTCTGCGCGCTGGGCCAGTTCAAGCTGACGTTGCCGTTCGGCTTCACGCCGCTGCTGCTCCTCGATACCCGCTTGTTCCTTCACGGCAAGCAGCAACTCCGTTGCTTCCTGGTAGTAGGTGCCTTCACGACCCGTATTCTGCAGGTAGATGATCAACCGGTCCCGGGCCTCGAGCGCTCGGCCGAGCCGATAGAGCGCCCGGCCTTCCAGGAAAAAGAGATTGTCGGGAATCTCGAGATCCAGCGCCCTGAACTGGGGTATCAGATCAACAATACCCTGGTTGTTGTCATTCCGCAGGTGTTGTGCCAGCTGTTCGCGTAACAGGTCTATCTGGACTTCAAGTGGCAAATTTGCAGAGAGTGCTGTGGACTGGGCAAGTGCCAGACCGGGTGCCATGACTGCAACTGCTAAGGTTGCAAGCAAATAATGACGAGCGCGGTTTCGCAATGTGTTGTCCCTCGTAATTGAAGATGGAATTCTAGTGTAATTCCGCTCGAATGTCAGATTCGGCAGGCCCGGACACTGGTGCCCGGTGATCAGCTCTTGCTGGCTTCGCAGTATTCCTTGAGGGTCAGGATGCTGCTGGCCAGTTGTTTGAGATCCTCCAGTTGATCAGTCCTGGCGGTAAATTGCCATCGATTGGTCTTGTAGTTGCCTTCGGTGGTTGCCCGCAGTTCATCGCGGAGTTCAAGCACCACCGAGGCCCAACCGTCTTTTGAAACACGGATAGGGGCAACCCGGGACACGTCGCGGGTTAGATCGATATTGGCCCGTCGAGTTGCCCTGATCTGGGAAGATTCGCCGCCTTCACTGCAGGTGAATTCGTGGTTGGCCTCGCTGCGGAAGTTCAACTGGCAGGTGCCTCTTGCCTGCACCCAGTTGGCGACTACGCGGTCTGATTCGCACCCGTGGGCGGGTGTGGTGTACTGTGCCAGTGAGGACGCGATCAGCGTGACAACATTGTTCACCGCGGTCCGGGCCAGTTCCTCGCGCTGGTTCTCCAGGAGCTCCGCCTGTTCCGCCGCGGTCAACACGGGTTCCTGCGGTGCTGGCGGCGCGGCCTTTGAACCGGGACCCAGCGCATCATCAACGGCGTCTGCCAGCAGTGAATCGAGGGAAAAATCGTCATTTGACAGCTTGCGCTCTCCTGCGCGGTCGCTTGCACGGGACTGGGACGCGGTGAGAGTACGCGCTTCGGTGACGACTTCGAAGCCGTCGACGGTCAGCCTGTCAGCAAAAAGTGACTTGGCGGCGCTGGCAGGTTCACAGGACGCGCTGTCATCGGGCGCCTCGCAGAACAGGATGCCCCAGTTGGGTGATTCGGTGGCCGTTGGGCCAAAATCAGCGCCGGCATTCTGAACTTCCGGGCTCAGCTTGATGTAGCGTATGGTGTCGAAAGGTGTGCGTACCCTGACCCAGATGTAGGTCAGATTCGACAGGCAGTCCGGGGTGGTGTTGGGTCCGGCCGCCCAGCGCATCTTGGAGGTGATCAAGGGTTCGCCAAACGCCTCGTCAATCTTGAAGTTCACCGACATGGACTGGATGTTGCAGATGGAGGCGCGAAAATTCTCGCGCAACAGTTCTTCGCTCACCACAGCGAGTGCAGTCGGAGATATCGCGGTGATGAGCCACGTCAGCAGCAGTTGGTACAGGGGCTTTCTCATGGCGCAAGTTTAGCTGTCGCAGCAGGATCATGCTAGCCGTCGTTATTGAAGGCACGGCCCATCAGGCGGAGGTAGCCCACGGGTGCCAGGCGTTCCAGCCAGGAGATCAGCACGGCATCACGCCCCACGAGTATTCGGGGCTTGTTCCGGCGCACGCCCCGCAGTATTCGCGCGGCGGCCTGGGGTGGCGTCAATTGTGCCAGCTGTTCAAACTGCGCAATAAACTCTTCATGTGTGGGAGCAGCGTTGTCGGCCGGCACATAGCGGGAGTTCCTGACGATATTGGTCTTGACCCCACCGGGTTGGACACAGCTGACGCCTATATGTGATGTCATCAGTTCCATCCGCAGGGCATAGGTGAACCCCCTGACGGCAAACTTCGAGGCGTTGTAAGCAGCCTGGGTCGGTACCGCAATGGTGCCAAAAATGCTGGAGGTATTGATAATGTGGGCCTCGTCTACCTGCTGCAGGTAGGGCAGGAACGCCCTGGTACCATGCACCACCCCCCAGAAATTGATGTCCATGAGCCACTCGAGGTCCTGGTAGCTCATGTGTTCGACCGTATCTGTGACCGAAACCCCGGCGTTGTTGAAAATCATGTGGACCCTGCCATGGGTCTCGACCACGTTTGCGGCATAACGCTCAACTTCTGCCCGGCTGGCGACGTTGACCAGGTGGGTGGACACCCTGATGCCGGACTGCGCCAGCCTTGCGGCGGTTTCCACCAGGGATTCCTCATTCACGTCCGAGATCGCCAGGTGGCAGCCGTAGCCCGCCAGCGCCTCGGCAAGGGCCCGCCCCATGCCGGAACCCGCGCCGGTGATGGCGGCAACACGATTATGGAAGTTTTTCATCTACTGGCCTCGTTTGAGCTGAAGCTTGCGGGTGTCACCCAGGCGGACGGTAAACCCGGTACGGTCAAGGTATTCAAGAATTTCGATGCTGAGATTACGGCCGATGTTAGCGGCGTCCCTGAACTCCTTGACGGTAAAAGTGCCAGTGGCAGATTCGCCGGCCAGCTTTGCGGCAAGGTCTCGAAGGTGCTCAAACGACTCGGGCAGGAAAAACCGGTTTGCCACGGGCCTGACAAGAAATCCCAGCCGTGCGCAGTTCGACAGCAGCTTTTCCACGGCACCCACGGGCATACCCAGTTCCCGGGCGAGATCGTGCAGCACGGGCGGCTGGACACCTGTGCGCATCAGTATAGGGTGAACGCGTTCCAATAGCCTGGCCTCCGGGGCGCCCAGGACTGCCTTCTGACCCGGTATCGCATAGCCACCACCGGCTTTCGCCAGTTGACCTGCTGCGACCAGGCGCTCAAGTACAAGCGGCACGATATTAATATCGGGCAGGGTAGGCAGGGTACGCCGGAGTTGGGCCGCGGTCACACCCGTCGAATCGGGATGTTCCCGGTGCCACTGTATGACCCCGGTAGTGAGTGTTGCCGCTATCCGGTCGAGCGCGTCCCCTGCGATCCCCCATTTTTCACCGAGCAGGGTACCACCGGCAGCAGCAAGTTGGGCGCGGGCATCAGTCAGGGTCATGTTGAATGCGTCAGCGTAGTCGGTGAGGTCCACTGTTGTACCGGACGTTGCCAGCAGCCGGGCGAGTCGCTGTTGGGGGGCCGTTTCAAGCAGGGCGTGGAGCACCGCAATACGTTCAGGCCTGGCTCGCCCGCGTTTGGGGGACCTGGGGTCCACCACCGAACCCCCGGCGATGGTGCGTGATGCCGCCTGGTCCCGCACCACAATACGATCCCCGGCCCAGAGGTTGACCGGTTGTGCCAGGACCAACTGGACCAGGCCAGTCTCCCCGGGTTCAATCCGGGGCTGATCCAGCATCGCGACGCGCCCCGTGACGTGGCTGGCAGCAGCGTGCAGGTGAACCGGGGTCCAGTGCCGCAGGGGGCCCGTTTCGCTGGGCAGGACGGTCAGCATCATGTCAGCGCGACTGCTCGGCGCGAACGACCGGGATGCCAGCCAGTCACCACGATGGATACCGGCCCTGGTAATTGCCGCACCCGCAAGATTGAGGGCCAGCCGGTCGCCGGCCTGGCCGCTGCCTGCTGGTTCGTTCTGCCGCCTGATGCCACGTACCCGGGCGGGCGAACCCGAGGGCAGTACAAAAACCTCGTCTCCCTCGGCCACGGCACCGCTGAATACGGAACCCGTAACAACAAGTCCCGCACCTTTCATGCTAAAACAGCGGTCAATCGCCAGGCGAAAGCCCGCGTGGTCCTCGGCCCGTGACTGTTGCTCTCCCGCTTCTGACAGCAGGTTGGCGAGTGCCCCTATCCCTTCACCGGTTTCGCTTGAGACGGGGATTACTGTCAGGTTCGCAAACGGTGAACCGCTGACCAGTTCGCTGATTTCACGCTGGACAGCGGCCAGGCGTGTCGGGTCAACCCGGTCAACCTTGGTGAGTGCAATGACACCGCGGGTCACTCCCAGGATGTTCAGGATTGCCAGGTGTTCAATCGTCTGCGGCATGGGGCCGTCATCTGCAGCGATGACAATGAGGGCAAAATCAACGGCTGCCACACCGGCCAGCATGTTGTTGATAAACCTGATATGGCCGGGTACGTCGACAAAGCCGACGCGAGTGCCGCCCAGGTTGGTGTAGGCGAATCCGAGGTCGATCGTGAGGCCACGCGCCTGTTCCTCGAGTAGCCGGTCTGTCTCGATGCCGGTGAGCGCGTGCACCAGGCGCGTCTTGCCATGATCAACGTGACCAGCGGTTGCGACAATCATGACAGCTTAAGGTTCGTCAACTGGTCCAGGAATACCCCCGCATCGGAGAGTGTGCGGCAGTCAAGGATCAGGCTGCCGTCGTGGACACGGCCCAGTACCGGCATGGGTAAGGCACGAAATGCCCTGACCAGCGCCTGCAGGGGCCTGTCGCCGCGGCCCATAGGTGTGAGTGCAACCCCAAAACCGGGCAGGGTGGTTGTCGGCAGGGCGCCACTGCCGATCTGACTGTCCACCGGGATCAGCGCAGCCGTGGCCTTGCCCTGCAGGTGGGCACCAAGCGGCAGTAACAGCGCCTGCGCCACCGCCTTTATTTCTGCAGGCGGTCGCGCCAGCATTTTCAGGGTTGGCAGGTGTTCGGTCAGGGATTCCGGATCGCGATAGAGTTTCAGCACTTCAAACATGGCCGCCAGGGTGAGTTTGTCGACGCGCATGGCCCGTTTCATCGGGTTTGACTTGATCAGGTCAACAAGCTCACGCCGACCCACAATCAATCCTGCCTGGGGGCCACCCAGCAGCTTGTCGCCGCTGAACAGGACAAGGTCGGCACCCTGGGCAAGCGCTTCCTGAACAGTGGGTTCATGGGGCAGGCCAAAACGCCGCAGGTCTGTCAGGGTCCCGCTGCCCAGATCGTTCACAAACGGGACCTGATGCGAACGGGCGATTCGGGCCAGTTCTGTTTCTTCCACCATAGCAGTGAAACCGGTGATCCGGTAGTTGCTGGTATGGACTTTCATGACCAGTGCTGTGGTGGGATCGATCGCTTGCTCATAGTCACGGGCATGAGTACGGTTGGTTGCGCCTACTTCAACCAGTCGGCAGCCTGCTCGCTGCATGATTTCCGGCATGCGGAAAGAGCCGCCAATCTCCACCAGTTCGCCCCGGGACACAATGACCCCCTGACCCAGGGCCAGGGTATTCAGTGTCAGCAGGACAGCGGCAGCGTTATTGTTGACGATGGTTGCTGCCTCGGCGCCAGTAATCTCCTGCAGCAGGGATTCGACATGAACGTCCCTGTCGCCGCGTTGGCCCCGCGACAGGTCATACTCAAGGTTACTCGCACCTGCTGCCACCCTGGCCAGGCTTGTGATGGCGCTCTCTGGCAACACCGCGCGGCCCAGGTTGGTGTGGATGACGGTGCCGGTCATGTTCAGGACTTCGCGCAGTGATGGCTGGTCGGCTTCAGCCAGCATAACCGCGGCTTCGGACAGCAAATCGGTGGCGCCAGGCACGGCCGCAGCGTCCTGCATTACCTGTCGGCGCACCTCGGCCAGTAGGGCCTGCAGAGTGCGGGTGACTGGCGCGCGACCGTAGCGGGCGATCAGCAAACCACCTTCATCGCTGCAAAGCAACGCATCAACAGCAGGCAGGTTGGCCAGCGCCTGGGTCAATCTTCTGACCCGGCGAGTCGAATGGCCTCCTGCAATGGCCCCATTCTCCGCACCCAGGGTTCAACCGGCAGCGTTCGCGTCAGGGACCAGGCGTGCATGGCGCTCTCCGCCGCCGCCTGGTCAGGGTAGACACCGAGCAGTAGCAGGTACCAGGTACCGTCAGCATTGGCGACGCGGGTAATGATGGGTTCGGTGACGCCGTTTGCCCGGGCATACTGTTCAACGCCATCACGTTCGCGGAGCGCAATCAGCTGAACCGTAAAAGCGTCTGTGGGCTGGTCCAGCAGGGAGAACGGCGAAGGTTCGAGAGGTGCTGGCGTCGGTGATGCTGGTAGTGGTATCAGACGCTCGGTTGGTGGTTTTGGCCGTATCGCCGCCACCTTGCCGGGGGCGGGCTCATTGCCGCAGTCCCAGGTCTCCTCTGCTGTCCCGTAACAGTACCATCTGGTTTTGCTTTTGGTATTGTCGAGCAACTGGGGACCTTCACAATTCGGGCCGTCACAGTCATCGGCGCCACCGAACAGGGTACAGCCGCCAAGCAGCAGGAGGCCAAAGGTCAAAAACAAAATCCTGATCGCCATGAAAAATTCCAATCAAAACTGGTTGCGTTGGGGAAACAGACCAAAAATGCCGCCCGTGTGAATGAACACAATGTCGGCAGCACCCCGAAAGCGTCCCGCAGAAATTTCGGTCAGCAGGGCGTCAAACGCCTTCCCGGTGTAAACCGGGTCGAGGATGATACCCTCTGTGATTGCAAGCCGCCTAATCGTTTTGAAAACCTGTTTGTCAGCGCGCCCGTAGCCCGGCCCGACGTAACCGTCGATCACGTTGATATCAAGGTTCGCGTCATCCAACTGATGGTCATAGCGGGCTTGCCAACGTTGCAGGTCTTCCCTGATCTTGGTGATAAAATAGGCTTCATCATCGCAGACGTTGAAGGCCATCATCCGGGTATCAACCTCTGCCAGTTGCCGGCCAATGATCAGACCGCCCAGGGTGCCGCCCGAGCCGGTTGCGGAGACCACGGCTTCCGGATTGATCCCACGGTCAAGAAAATCCTGCTTCAGTTCGCTCGTCGCCGTGATATATCCCCAGAGGCCAATTTCATCGCTTGCACCCGTGGGGATAAAAAAGGGCTTCCTGCCAGCCTCAATCCAGGCCTGTTCCGTTCGAGCGACCAGTGCTGGCAGGTCAGCGTATTCCTCCCGGGTGGCGAAGGTGATGGTCGCGCCCAGCAGTTCATCGAGCAACAGGTTGCCGTCAGCCTGATCGGGTCTGGTACCGCGCAAGAGGAGGTGAACCTCAAATCCAAGCTGTCGGGCCAGAAGCGCGGTGGCGCGGCAATGGTTGGACTGGATGCCGCCGCAGGTGATCAAAACGTCCGCAGACGCTTCCCTGGCCGCCGCAAGGGAGAACTCGAGCTTGCGAATCTTGTTGCCCGAGGCAGCGGTCTCTGTCAGGTCATCCCGCTTCAACCAGATTCTCGGACCGCCCAGTTCTGCCGACAGCCGGTCCAGTGGCACCAGCGGCGTGGGGAGTCGGGCAAGCTGGATTCTGGGCGGTATTATCATTCTGTCACCGATACGACATAGCGACCGGAGAAATTCATGGCTACTTCACCCTCAACCAGTATCTGGGGTGTCAGGATGAGTGCAGATTTGCCTTTCTGCCGCAGGGTCGCCTCAAACGCGGCATAACTTGCCGGCAGGGTACACCTGCATTCGAAGTCCGTGAACACCGGGCGCCGGTAGCTGACGTCTCCATCGGCGATCACCGTATTGGTCTTGATGTTCACGGAATTGAGTTTAAGCTGCAGCAGGCCCCATCCGGCGAGAGCGGCGATGGAAAAGAGGCTGCCGCCGAATGCGGACTGCTGGTGGTTGATATTGTTTGCAAGAGGCGCCCGCAGCAGCAAGGAGTCATTGGCCCAGGACGTAACCCGGATACCCATATGGGCCGAAATGGGTATCTGGCTGTGGTAGGCCGCTTCGAGGGAGGCCACTGAATCGATCCTGCTTGTGTTGTCCACGCGTCACGCCACCCTGAATCTGGTCAGCCATAAGCATACAATAGACGGGTGACCGAGGTGGAGAGACCATGCGAATAACACTGATCAGCCTGTTGCTGGTGCTGGTTACCGGTTGTGACAACAGCCGGCTGGTGGTGTTGACCGGGGAGACCATGGGCACCACCTACAGCGTCAAGATCGTGGATGCGTCAGGGGACACGTCAGCCCTGGCTGGCCGCATTGACGCTGAACTGGTTGCCTTTAACGCTGTCATGTCGACCTATATACCGGACTCGGAGTTGTCGCGCTTCAACACCTCGACACCCGGCACCTGGTTTGCGGCGTCGGACCAGTTGATTGCTGTCATGGCCATGGCAGCGCAACTGTACCGGTTGTCGGACGGTGCCTTTGACGTCACCGTGGGTCCACTGGTCAACCTCTGGGGGTTCGGCACCACACCGTTTGAGCGGCGCATCCCTGGGCCGGATGAACTGGCCGCCGCAAAATCGCTGGTTGGCTTTACCCATATTGCCATTGGTGAAGCCTCCCTGCGCCGGGACATTGATGCCTATGTTGATCTGTCCGCGATTGCCAAAGGCTATGGCGTTGACGTCATTGCCGGACTGGTGGAGTCTGCCGGCTATACCAACTACCTGGTGGAAATTGGCGGTGAACTGCGTGCCCGGGGGCTTAACGAGCGGGGCCTGCCCTGGCGGATCGCCATTGAACGACCTGATACGGGACAGAGGGTACCTTTCCTGGCCATTAACCTGCGGGACATGGCCATGGCAACCTCGGGTGATTATCGCAATTATTTTGAGGTTGACGGGGAACGTTATTCCCACACGATTGATCCGGCCACCGGGTGGCCAATTACCCATGCGCTCGCCTCGGTAACCGTGCTGGCACCCACCTGTGCCTGGGCAGACGGTATGGCAACGGCGATCAACGTGCTGGGACCAGAACGCGGGCTGGCGCTGGCGGAAGCCCAGGGGCTCGCTGTTTTTGCTATAATCAAGGACGGCTCAGGTTTCGTGGAGCGTCATACCACTGCCTTTGCGCCTTACCTTTGAGGAGACCCCGAATGATTGAATTCCTGCTGAGCTTTGCCATTCTGCTGCTGGTTGTGGCTGCCATGGCCGTGGGTGTCATGCGTGGCCGGAAACCGCTGACAGGTTCCTGTGGCGGTCTCAACAACCTTGGCATTGGCGGCGCCTGCGAAATCTGTGGCGGCGATATGTCGCGCTGCGAGGAAAGCCGCGAACCTGATCGATCCAAATCCACCGGGAAATTTTACGACGCAGCCTGAGGTTGCCAGAGACTGAGCCGCTGGTGGTAGAAGGCGTGAGAAGCCCTCATATCCGCCAGGAATGCGGGCAGCTCCGCCATCAACAGGGCCTGGGGACCATCCACCAACGCCTGTTCAGGGGCCGGGTGGAAATCAACCAGTACCATGTTGGCCCCCGCAACAACCCCCTGGGCAGCAACGTGCACTACATCCAGGATGCCGTCGGAAGACCTGTCGCGGCCACCGACGGAATGTGAGGGATCGATACAGACGGGCATTCGGGTCAGCCGCTTGACCACCGGCACATGGGCAAAGTCGACCATGTTTCGATGCGGGTTGCCCGCGGTACCGTGCATGCCACGCAGGCAGAAAATGACGTTTGAGGTGCCTTCCGACGCCAGATATTCGGCCGCGTTCAGGGACTCGTTTAGCGTGACGCCGTAACCGCGTTTGAAGAGCACGGGGAACCGCTGCTGGCGCCCGACGGCCTTGAGCAGTTCGAAGTTCTGCGTATTGCGGGTGCCGATTTGCAGCATCACGCCGGTGGGCTCACCGGTCGCAGCGAGCGCGTCCGTAATCTCCTGGATATGGTTCTCGTGCGTCACTTCCATGGCGACGACCTTGATGCCGTATTTGCCCGCCAGTTCAAAGACCCAGGGCAGGCAATCTTTGCCATGGCCCTGAAATGAGTAGGGGCTGGTTCGCGGTTTGTAGGCGCCCATCCTGGTACAGACTTCACCCGCCTCCGCCAGGGTTCGCATCATGGTTTCGACGTTGGCGGGGTTGTCCACGGCGCAGAGCCCTGCAAATATGTTGAGATTATCCTGCGCAAAACGGACACCGTTGTAGGTAAACCCCGAGGTCCTCTGCTGGTCCGAGTGTCGTCCCAGGATCCGGTACTCTTCTGAAATGCGGATGACACGCTCGACTGCATCAAGCGCTTCAATCGGTTCCTTGTCGAGTTTGTGGGTGTCCCCGAGCAGGTAAATTTCCGTCAGTTTCTGTTCTGTGCCCTGGATCACATGCTGCCGTACCGCAATCCCTGGCAGGTTGTTCAGGTAGGCCATGGCGGCGCGATAGGCGGTGCTGTTTTCATCAATGTTCGGATTAAGGATGACAATCATTCAGATTTCCCGGATTTTGTGTTTGGCCCCGCGACGGATTCTAAACGATTGCGGCAATCGTGAGGGGATTCGTGATTCAATACGCCCCTGAATCAAATGGACAGCGATGATAATGTTGAACCCATGGCGCGGGTGGATTGCGCTTCGATACACGCGCGCCGGTGCCAGCGACAGGCTGGTGTCTTTCATGTCCCTGATTTCCATTTTCGGGCTGGTACTCGGCGTTGCGGTGCTGGTCATTGTGCTGTCGGTCATGAACGGGTTTGAGCGCGAATTGCGCGAACGTGTGCTTGGATTTCTGCCGCATGGGGTAATTTTCCGAGATGGTGGCTTCGAGAACTGGCAAACCATGGCGCATCAGTTTGAGTCCGACCCGGCCGTGCTCGCGGCTGCGCCTTTTGCCGAGGGCGCAGGTTTGCTGGTCACCGCCGGCAACGTCAGTGGCGTCAGTTTTAACGGCATAGACCCGGCGGCAGAGAAGGGGGTATCGATTATTGGCGATTATATTCAGGCGGGCAGCCTTGACTTGCTGCAGCCTGGTTCTTTTCGGGCGGCCATGGGTGCTCCCTTGGCCGCTCGATTGGGTCTTGGTGTTGGTGACACGGTGACGCTGGTGTTGCCCGATGCCCAACTGACCCTGGCGGGTCCACTGCCGCGCACGCGACGGTTCGAGATTGTGGCCCTGTTTGAGGTTGGCTCTGATGCGGACACACGTCTCCTGCTGGTGAATATTGTTGATGCGAACAGGCTGTTGCGAGTGCCACGCATTGACGGCATCCGTCTGCGGCTTGAGGACCTTTTTGCCGCGCCGGAAGTGTTGTCAAGATTGACCAGGAACAGCGATTCGCCCGGGCTCTATGCCAGTAGCTGGATGCGACGCTATGGCAACCTCTACGACGCCATCGCGCTGCAGAAATCCACCATGTTCCTGCTGCTGCTCATGCTTGTGGCGGTCGCGGCATTTAATGTTGTTTCCAACCTTGTCATGACCGTGGATGACAAGCGGGGGGATATTGCAATCCTGCGAACGCTGGGCGCAACACCGGGCGCCATTCTTGCCATTTTTGTCATGCACGGTGCACTGGTGGGCGCGATCGGCATTGTCCTTGGCATTGGGATTGGGGTCACCGTCTCCCTGTTCCTGAGCGAAATCTATCGGGCAATTGACAAACTGCTGGGACTTGGCCTGATGGATGAGTATTTCATACATTACCTGCCGTCCCAGGTATTGCCCGGAGATGTTCTGAGTATTGCCGGGCTGTCTTTTGTCATTTGTCTCCTGGCAACCTTCTATCCTGCACTCAGGGCCGCGCGGGCAAAGCCCGTAGAGGCACTACAATATGACAGCTGAGATCATTTTGCAGGCGCTGGACCTGCACAAACACTTTCGCCAGGGTGGGCGTGACCTGCATATCCTCCGCGGCGTCAACCTGACGGTCAACGCCGGTGAGCGAATTGCCATTGTCGGGTTGTCGGGTAGCGGCAAGAGCACCCTGTTACACCTGCTTGGTGGGCTGGACACGCCGGATCAGGGCCGCGTGCTGGTCACGGGCGTTGATCTGGCGACCCTGGGTGCTGCGGCGCTGGGACGTTTGCGGAATCGCAGCCTCGGTTTCGTGTACCAGTTTCATCACCTGCTGCCTGAGTTCTCCGCGCTCGAGAACGTCATGATGCCGTTGCTGATTGGTGGCGCCAACGCCAGCACAGCAGGGGACGTGGCCCGTGAGATGCTGGACGCTGTTGGACTTGGAGAGCGCCTGGCTCACAAGCCTGGTCAGCTCTCGGGTGGCGAGCGCCAGCGCGTGGCTTTTGCCCGCGCCCTGGCGACCCGGCCTGCCTGCGTCCTTGCTGATGAACCCACCGGCAACCTCGATGAGACAACCGCGGCTGAGATTGATGAACTGATGATCTCGCTCAGCGCCAGCTTCAAGACGAGTTTTGTGGTAGTAACCCACAATACGGAACTGGCGAATCGAATGGATCGCGTGCTTCGCCTGCAAAACGGACAGTTGGCACCGGAATGACAGCGGTTCCCCTGCTCATAGGATTGCGCTATGCCGGTGGGAGTGCGGGCAGCCTGTACCTCTCGTTTATTTCCAGGGTATCCCTGATCGGGCTGGTACTCGGCGTGGTTGCGCTCACGGTGGTTGTTTCGGTCATGAACGGCTTCGATCGTGAACTAAAGTATCGCATTCTTGGTACCGTGCCCCATGTCGTCATCACCGGCGGTGAGCCGTCCCGGGTGGAAGCCTGGCTGGCAGAACAGCCGGGGGTCCAGGGATATGCGCGGTTTATCCAGCGTGCCGGGCTGCTACTGCATGGCAGCAGCAACAAGCTGGTGGCCATGTATGGTGTGGATGCCGAGCGGGAAGCGTTGGTGTCAATCCTGCCAGACCATATAGTGGCAGGTAACATGGGGGCCCTGACACCAGGCAGCGGCGCTTTGTTGCTGGGTCGGCCACTGGCGTTTCAGTTGGGCCTGGTGACTGGCGACTCTGTCACACTTATCGTGCCAGAGCCTTCAGCGGGAGGGAACGCGGTCGCGCCGCGGCTTGCCCGGTTGCGGGTGGCTGGTTTTTTTGAGGTGGACGCGGAAGTTGATTACAGCCTGGTGTTGATGAATCGTGATGACCTCGCCCAGGTGGTTGGCGATACCAGTATTGCTTACCGCGTGACGCTGGACGATGTTTTCCGTGCCCCCGGGTTTGCCGCAGCTGCCGCCACCGGTATCGAGGGTGCAACCGCATCTGACTGGACTGATGAGTTTGGTGATTTCTTCGAAACCGTCCGCATGGAAAAGATCATGATGTTTGTTCTGCTGACGCTTGTTGTTGCAATTGCCGCATTCAATATCGTCTCCGGACTCAGCATGATGGTGCGGGAGAAGCGTGCGGACATTGCGGTGCTACGAACGCTTGGGTTGTCGCCGCGTGCGGTGATGGTGACATTCATGATCCAGGGCTCGGTGGTCGGTGTACTTGGCACCGCCCTGGGTTTGCTGATTGGCATTCCGCTGGCATGGTCGGTGTCCGATATTGTCAGTTTCCTGGAGGGCCTGGCGGGTGCAAATATGCTGGCTGGAACCTATTTTGACCGCTTGCCATCGGACATTCGCGGCGCTGACCTGTTGGTGATTGCGCTGGTTTCGCTGGTTATCAGTCTGACCGCGACTTTGTATCCGGCATACCGGGCATCTCGTCTCCAACCGGCGGATGTGCTTCGTTATGAATAGTCCGTTGGATCCGTTTGCGCAGGCGGCGCATTGACCAGTGCCTTGACACTTTCCAGCGCCAGTACAGCCTCACAATCACAAACGCCAGGCTGCCCAGGGTCAGCCCGGTCACCAGTGAGCCCAGCAGCAAGGGTTGCCACACAACAGCCAGTTGCGCAGACAGCCATTCCCAGGAGAGGCTGATCCGGGTTACCTCATTTTCCTGCCCCAGCATCCAGGTGCCGAGTTTGTAGGTGCCGTAGAAAATCGGCGGCATGGTAACCGGGTTGGAAATCCATACGAGTGCAACAGACAGCGGGATGTTGCAGCGAATCCAGACCGCCAGCATCACGCAGGGCACCATCTGGAATGGAATGGGCAGAAAACAGCAGAAGGTACCAATCAGGAAGGCAAAGGACACCGAGTGGCGATTGAAGTGCCAGAGATTGGGTTCAAAAATCATCTCGCCCAAAAACCGCAGCGTGCGCGTTTGGCGCAGCTGGTCCCGCGAGGGGAGGTATTTGCGGTATGGCATCAAGGGCCGCTTCAGCATCCGGGGTGGGTATTATGCCCGTTGGCAACCCCGAGGGCTAATGTCTGACAGGGGAAGCAGACGCTGCCTGCAGCGTCGTTTGATCTGAACCGGCACACTTGTCACCGTGAACCTGCTGCTGCTTGCTTTTGTGGCGGGCGTGCTTGGTGCGGCCCAGCTTGAATTCCTGCCAGACCCCACGTCGCGCTGGTGGTTGGCCTGCCTGACGGCGCCGGCTGCAATCCTTGCCAATGGATTTGTCAGGGCGCGCTGGATCGCCTGTGCCTGGTGTGGTGTCTTCTATGTCCTGAACTGGGGTGGTGCAGTTCTCGCAGAACGGCTGCCCGCCAGTCTGGCAGGCCAGGACCTGGCGCTGACGGGCACCATTGTGGCTTTACCCAGGCACGATGCCGGCGTTGTACGGTTCCTGTTTGAGCGGGAATCCATTGATGCCTGGCCTGGCCGGACGCTGATTACCCTGTCCTGGTACGCCAGGGGAGAAGAGGTACTGCCTGACCTTCGGCCAGGCCAGCGCTGGCAATTGACAGCGCGGCTGAATCGCCCGCGTGGCTCAGTTAACCCGGGCCTCTTCGACTATGAAGGCTGGATGCTGGCCCGGCAAATCAGCGCAACCGGGTATGTCAGGATGGTGCCGGCACCGGTGCTGGAAAACACCGGCAGTTGGCGGGCGCTGCATCACCAGTTAAGACTCTGGTTTCGCGACAGGATCCTGGCCGTCCTGCCGGAATCCCGTCTGCATGGGCTGATCCTTGCGCTCACCCTCGGTGAAAGTAATGCCATAGGGGCCGGGTTCTGGAACACGCTGTCGCGTACCGGCACCAATCACCTGCTGATTATCTCGGGATTACATGTCGGCCTTGTTGCCGGCATGGGGTTCGCGCTGTGCCGATTCCTGCTGGTATCAAGATCGTTTGCAGCCCTGTTGTCGCTGTTGTTGGCAACGTTTTATGGTGCAGTTGCCGGGTTTGGGTTGCCGGTCCAGCGATCGCTGGTGATGACAGCCTGCGCTTTTGCCGGTGCCGCACTCTGCCGATTCCTGCCGGTCAGCAGCCTGTTTTGTCTGGCCCTGGTGGTAGTTGTCCTGGTCAACCCTTTTGCCGTCCTCGGTGCCGGTTTCTGGCTCTCATTTGGTGCTGTCGGTATCCTGCTCTACGCTTTTGCCGGGCGTATCAGCCCCACGGGCAAGTGGCGTCTGGCCGAGTGGCTGAGGTCCCAGTGGGTGGTGTTTGTCGGCACCGCGCCGCTGCTCGCGACAACCGTCTTCCAGGTGTCTCTCGTCGCGCCCATTGCCAATCTCCTCGCCATTCCGCTGGTGGGGGTGTTGCTGGTGCCGCTGTTGCTGGTGGCACTTTTTTCCCTTGCGATTTTTGAATCCCTGGGCAGCCTGTTGTTGCGGGTTGCGGTCTGGATACTCGAGTGGGTATGGCAATTACTTGAGGTCCTCGCGGCACTCGACTGGGTTGCCTATATGCCGGCCTTGCCGATCTGGTCCCTGTTGTTTGCCTGTGCCGGTGCGCTGGTTGCCCTCGCACCGGTTGGGCTCTTGCCCAGGTGGCTCGGTGCCTGCCTGCTGCTGCCACTGCTCTGTGCAAAAGCGCCCGGGCCAGGACCGGGAGAGGTCTGGGTTGATGTGCTGGATGTGGGGCAGGGTTTGGCGGTTGTGGTCCAGACAGCCGGGTACCGGCTGCTTTACGACACAGGACCGGCGTTTGGCAGTCGCTTTGATGCCGGGGAGCAGGTAGTTGTACCCTGGCTCCGACGCGGGGGTGCTGCACGGTATCTTGATGTGCTGGTGGTCAGTCATGGTGACATTGATCATGCCGGCGGTGCTGCGGCGATTCTCCGTAACTTCACGATTGACCGGGTGCTGGGGATTGCCGCAGGTTCCCCGGTGGCCGCTGACTGTGCCCTGGCAAGTGAATGGCAGGCGGGTGCCACGCACCTTGCCGTGCTGTCGTCCGGTCGCGCGGGCAGCGGTGACAACGCGGAATCCTGTGTCCTGCTGATCAGTCATGGCGATTTCCATCTACTGCTGCCGGGTGACATTGAACAGGCCGGGGAGCGGGCGCTGGTAATGCAGGATATCCCACCTGTTGACCTGTTGCTGGTGCCACATCACGGCAGCAGAAGTTCCTCAACACCGGCATTTATCAACCTCACAAGACCGACACTGGCGATCTACTCCACCGGCTATGGCAATCGGTTTGGTCACCCGGACAAAGTGGTGGCGCAGCGTTACGCCCGTCGTGGTGTCAGGACGGCCAACACCGCAACCGACGGCGCAATTCAGGTTCGCTATCATCCAGTGAAAGGGCTGACAGTACACAGGGGCCGCCAAACAGCGCGCCGCTTCTGGTATGATTAGCGCCTTCGCGATATCCCGGCCATTCCATTTATGAGCGTGTTACACACCTTGCTCGATCAGCTTGATCTTGAGCAGATTGAGGACAACCTGTTTCGTGGTTATTCAACTTCTCTCGGTGGTCCGCGGGTGTTCGGCGGCCAGGTCATTGGTCAGGCGCTGATCGCAGCGTCCCGGACTGTCGCAGGGCGACCCTGCCATTCCCTGCACGGTTACTTTTTGCGCCCGGGTGATCCTTCACTGCCTATTGTCTATGACGTTGACCGTATCCGGGACGGGCGCAGCTTTACCACCCGACGGGTTGTGGCAATACAGAAGGGTGAGGCGATTTTTAATATGTCCACGTCTTTCCAGGTCGGGGAACCCGGGCTGTCCCATCAAGCGGAAATGCCAGATGTCCCGGGCCCCGAAAACTGTACTGACGAGATGGAGGCATTTCGCGAGCGCGCCAGTTCAATGCCGGAAGGTTTTGCCCGCATGATGCAGGAGCGGCCAATTGAGATGCGCAGGGTTGAGGCGCACAGCTTTGTCAATCCGGAGAAGCGACCGCCATACCAGCATGCCTGGCTGCGGGCGCGGGAGCCCTTGCCCGATGATCCCGCCCTGCACCAGTGTATTCTTGCCTACGCATCCGACATGGGAATCCTGAGCACCTGCACCTTGCCGCACGGGCTGTCATTCATGAACGGCCTGATGACCGCAAGCCTTGATCATGCGATGTGGTTCCACGACGCCTTCCGGGCTGATGAATGGATTCTTTTTGCCCAGGACAGCCCAACCGCCGGTGGGTCCCGGGGTTTCAACCGGGGTATGATGTTCACGCGGGATGGCAAACTGGTTGCGTCTGTCGCCCAGGAAGGGTTGATCAGGCTGGTTGAAAAGCAAGCCCGCTGAGGTCAGCCGACGCCGGGCAATCAGGCGGGGACAACCCGTTTCAGCAGGGCAATCAGTTGGGTCTTGTCACCCTGGTTCAGGAAACTGCCGAGTTCCAGTTCTTCCCCATGGCTTCTGATGGAGACAATGGCAGGATCCCAGGGATGACGAGGCGGTTTCACCATGAATCGGGCCCAGACCCGATGATATCGCCAGCTTTCCGTGGGGGTACGGGTACCCCGCTGGACCTGAACCTCGTGTTCCGACACGGTAATGACTTCCTGCCGCTCGCACTGCCTGACGCAGTAGTAGATAGCCACCGTAAGGAGGGCCAGTTCAAGCAATGAGTAGGGCAAAATTACCCAGGCGCCCATGAACAGGAAGCCCACGCCGACGGTCAGGGAAACTGCCATCAGCGTGTAGAGCAGGTAAAGGTTGCGCTGCCAGGTCCAGGAGGCATTGGGCCGAAGCACAATACGGCCGGTCCGGGTTCGGTCATCGATATCCGCTTCGACCATCTTGATGTCTGTTCTACGGCCAGGGTTGAGGATAATTTAAACCAGCCTGCTGAGTGCGACAACAAGTGCCGCATTTTCTGCAGGCGTTCCGACAGTAATACGCAGTTTGTCATCAAGTCGATGTGCATCAAAATGGCGCACCAGTATGCCTGCGGTCTTCAGGCCCTCATAAACGTCTTTTGCGTTTGGGCCGATCCTGGCCAGCAGGAAATTGGTCTGGCTGGGTGAGACGGCAATGCCCAGGTCGGCGAGGTTTGTCGCCAGCCTGTTGCGCTCGGACCTGACACGGGCCCAGGTTGTCCGGGCGTAGTCCTGATCAAGGATGGCGGCGACGGCCACCTGTTGACTGATGTAGTCGAGGTTATAGCTGTCGCGGGTCTTGTACAGCATGGGTGCAACAAGCTCAGGGGCGCCAAGACCGTAACCGAACCTGAGACCTGCAAGTGAGTAGCCCTTGCTGAGCGTCCGCAGGATAATGACGTTGGGGAGGTCATTGACCAGGTTGATGACGCTATATCCCAGGTCCGGATCGACAAAATCGACATAAGCCTCGTCCACGAGCAGCAGGCCATCAAGTGCACCGGCAATGTCCCTGATGGTGTCATAGCTGCATAGGTGGCCCGATGGTGCATGTGGATTGACGAGGAGTGTCAGCACGGCGCCGGCTGCGTTTGCGGTCGCCGCCACGCCATCGGGCAGACACCAGTCCTCTTCGAGGGCGATGGATTTCACCCTGCAATCCTGGATTTGCGCCAGCACGGGGTAGAGAGAATAGGTCGGGTCCGTGACAACAATGGTGTCGCCCGGTGCAACAAAGGTCGTCAGCACCAGCCTTAGCAGTTCATCTCCACCCCGGGTCGCAATCACCTGTTCCGCGGTAAGTCCGTGCAGGCGGGCAGCAGCTTCACGAAACGCAATTGCTGTGGGCGGGGGATAACGTCGCAGGTCGGGTGCGCTGATGCCCTGCAACACCGCGTTGACGGCGGGCGTGGCGGGGTAGGGGTTCTCGTTGGTATTCAGCTTGATAGTTGCGGGATCAAGCGGTTGCTCTCCCGGTACGTAACCTTCCATCAGGAGGATGTTATTGCGTTCGTATGTCATGCCGGGTCCACCTCACCGCCAAAAGGCTCGTAGGCAACTGCGGCGATATAGGCCTCAAGCTGTCCTTTGGGCCGCTGCACGATCACGTCGTCCCCCTGGCGTTTGCCAAGCAGGGACCTGGCCATGGGAGAGTTGAGACTGATCCAGCCACGAGAGAGGTCAAATTCGTCAGCGCCCACAATGCGCAGTTCCGACACCTGGCCTTCCTCGTCTTCAAGTCGAATCCAGGCCCCAAAAAAAATCTTCTCCTGGTCAGCGGGTTTTCGTTCCACAATTTCCAGGTTATCAAGCCGCTTGGTCAGGTAGCGAATACGCTTGTCGATTTCCCGCAGGGCCTTCTTGCCATAGATATAGTCTGCGTTCTCGGAACGATCGCCCAATGCGGCAGCGGCCGCGACCTTCTGCGTGACCTCGGGTCGTTTTACCCGCCACAGGTGATTGAGCTCGTCGCGCAGCTTGCGGGCACCACCGGGGGTGATATAAACCTTGGCAGACATACCTATGACACCAACCGCTGGTAGAGGAATGTGAGCCAGACCAGGGCGGCGATTACAAGCGCTATCATGACTGCGGCGGAACCGTAATCTTTGGCAAGTCCGGCCAGTTCATTGTGTTCCGTCCCGCTTCGATCCACGGCTGCCTCGACGGACGAGTTCAGCAGTTCAATCACCAGCACAAAACCCGCAACTGCCATCATTGAGATGAAATCGAACATGGACTGCGACAGCCAGACCGCCAGGGGCGTCAGAACCAGCAGAACGGCCAGTTCCTGGCGAAAGGCGGATTCACGGGTAAACGCGGCGCGCAGCCCGTTCAGCGAAAACCTTGCCGCATTCCTGAAGTGTCGTAGCCCGGTGTTGCCAGCCTTGTCAAAAAATGGCTCGTTGCCCATTGCTAAGGGTCAAACCTTGAAATTGGGGCAAGTTGCCACACGCATCAGGACAAAGCAACCAAATATGGTCCCGGGTTGCTTGAATCCCTGCGACCAGGCCCCACCTAGGGTGTAGTTCCTCGTTCAACCAAGAGAAAAGACATGCGAATTGATCGTTTTACCAGCCGTCTGCAGGAAGCACTTTCGGATGCCCAGTCACTGGCTGTAGGTAAAGACAACAACTACATTGCACCGGTTCACCTGATGCTTGCCCTCATCAACCAGCGAGGGGGCTCCTGCAAGCCACTGCTGAGCCAGATGGGTGTTGACGTTGGCAGGTTCACCGGCGAACTCGAGCAGATGATCGAGGGATTGCCCAGGATCAAGGACAACTATGGTGATGTCCAGATGTCACCTGAACTCGCCCGGTTGCTGAACGTTGCGGACAAACTGGCGCAACAGCGCAAGGACCAGTACATCAGTAGTGAACTGGTGCTGCTTGCGGCGGCGGAAGACCCGGGTGAACTCGGTAAACTGTTTGCACGCTACAACATTCGCAAGGATTCACTTGAACGCGTGATTGAGCAGGTACGCGGTGGCCAGAATGTTGATGATCCCAACGCGGAAGAGTCTCGCCAGGCGCTGGAGAAGTACACGGTGAATCTCACCGAACGCGCTGAAGCGGGCAAGCTTGATCCCGTCATTGGCCGTGACGATGAAATTCGCAGGACCATCCAGGTGCTGCAGCGGCGTACGAAAAACAACCCCGTGCTTATTGGTGAGCCCGGTGTGGGCAAGACGGCCATTGTTGAGGGGCTGGCGCTCCGGATAATTAATGGTGAAGTACCAGAGGGGCTCAAGGACAAGAAGATTCTTGCCCTGGATATGGGTGCCCTTATTGCCGGTGCCAAATTCCGTGGTGAGTTCGAGGAGCGGCTCAAGGCCGTTCTGAATGAGCTTGCCAAGGAGGAGGGCAGCGTCATTCTGTTTATTGACGAACTCCATACCATGGTCGGTGCAGGCAAGGCTGAAGGGGCCATGGACGCGGGCAATATGCTGAAGCCGGCGCTGGCACGGGGTGAATTGCATTGTGTGGGTGCAACCACGCTCGATGAGTACCGCCAGTACATCGAAAAGGATGCAGCTCTCGAACGCAGGTTCCAGAAAGTTGTGGTGGATGAGCCCAATGTGGAGGATACCATTGCGATCCTGCGGGGACTGAAGGAACGTTACGAAGTTCACCACGGGGTGGATATCACCGATCCTGCCATTATCGCGGCGGCCAGGCTGAGTCACCGCTATATCACCGACCGCCAGTTGCCTGACAAGGCCATTGATCTGATTGATGAATCGGCCAGTCTGATCAGAATGGAAATGGATTCAAAACCGGAAGACATGGACCGGCTGGAGCGTCGCCTCATACAACTCAAGATTGAGCGTGAAGCCCTCAAGAAAGAGAGTGATGCCGGATCCAAGGCGCGGTTGGTCACCCTGAACGAGACCATTGATGAACTCGAGAAGGAGTATGCTGATCTGGACGAAATCTGGAACGCTGAGAAATCCGCGCTGCACGGTGAACAGCAGACGCGCGAAGAACTCGACAAAGCCAGGCTTGAACTTGAATCTGCCAAACGGGCGGGTGATCTCACCCGGATGTCCGAGCTGCAGTATGGTGAGATTCCACGGCTCGAAAAACAGCTTGAATCGGCCATGGCGGCGGAAGCAGGTGAAATGAAACTGCTGCGGAATCGCGTGACTGAAGAGGAAATTGCTGAGGTGGTTTCCAAGTGGACCGGGATTCCGGTTTCAAAAATGCTCGAGAGCGAAAAAGCCAAGCTCCTCGCGCTTGAGGAAGAGTTGCACAAGCAGGTTGTCGGCCAGCAGGAGGCTGTCAATGCAGTCGCCAATGCAGTGCGGCGTTCTCGTGCCGGAATTGCGGACCCGAATCGTCCCAACGGCTCGTTTCTGTTCCTTGGGCCAACCGGGGTCGGCAAGACCGAGTTGTGCAAGTCCCTGGCCCGTTTCCTGTTTGATACCGAAGATGCGCTGATTCGCATTGATATGTCCGAGTTCATGGAAAAACACTCTGTCGCAAGGCTGATTGGTGCGCCTCCGGGATATGTCGGTTACGAGGAAGGTGGATACCTGACGGAAAGTGTAAGGCGCAAGCCCTACTCGGTAATCCTGCTTGATGAGATCGAAAAAGCTCATGGTGATGTCTTTAACGTGTTGCTACAGGTGCTGGACGATGGTCGCCTGACGGACGGTCACGGTCGCACCGTGGACTTCAAGAACACGGTGCTGGTGATGACTTCCAACCTGGGTTCTGACCTGATTCAGGCCATGGCCGGTGAAGCGGACTATGACCAGATGAAAGAAGCGGTGATGGGAGTTGTTACCCAGCACTTTCGACCGGAGTTCCTGAACCGGGTGGATGACGTGGTGGTGTTCCATCCGCTTGCCAGGGACCAGATCATTGGCATTGCCGAGATACAGCTCGAGATTTTGAAGAAGCGTCTGCTCGACACGGATATCTGCCTGCAATTTGACCGGGATGCGCTCGACTTCCTGGTAGAAGTCGGTTACGACCCGGTGTATGGCGCAAGGCCACTCAAGCGTGCGATCCAGCGGTATGTGGAAAATCCGCTGGCGGAGGCAATTCTCTCCGGCCGTTACAAGGGTGGGGACAAGGTTGTTATCCGGCGAGAAGGGGACCACCTGGTCGCCGGGTAAAAATATCACTCAAACTACTGTACAAATAAACAGTCCGGTGGTACTGTGCGTTTATACAGTCCAAGGGTGGAGTGCGTTAACATGCAAATGCCAACTCAACAAGTTGCCGAGCCGGGTGTAACCGGCCAGGCAAACCAGGCTGCGGATCATGCCTCTATGGCCATGCAGGCAGCACGGCGCGTTGCGCGGGCGCGACGCAAGAGCCAGAAAGAAAAAATGGGACGGGTCGTATGCCACCATCTGCTGTGCCTGTTGAATGAAGAGGCACCCCGGCGTAAAGCTGCAGGCAGGGAGGCGCTGCGACGGGCACGACCACTGGTGACGGGGCACGACAGGCAGGGTAGCCTCGGATTCTGATCAGTCGTACCAGACGGTGACCTTGCCGAGCCAGGGTAGGTCACGTCCCAGTTCGACCAGTTCGCTGGCAAGATTGCTGGTCTGTTCCGCCTGTTCCGCCTGTTCCGTCAGCAGTCGTCTGTCCAGGAAGAGTTCGACGTTGACCCGGTTATTCAGGTAATGCAATGTCAGCTTGCGAATATCCGACGCGGCAATCAGGGGGCGCCAGGCATCGGCCAGCGCAATCCTGATTTCGCGGCGCAGCGGGGGTATGGATGTAATACCCTCGCGTGGCTCCAGTAGTTCATCGTCTTCGGCATCAATATGGACAATAACGTCATTAATCTCGTCGTAGTCGCTGAGCAGGCCTTTTGAAACCCACTCGCCGATATGATGGCCCTCCGACACGCTGACGCCGGGTTCAACCTGCAAGTGCAGTTCTACCAGGACGTCGGGGCCCATTCTCCGGGTTCGGATACTGTGTACACCCCTGACACCCTCAACATCCACGATGCTTTTCTCGATTTCCTGCACATAAGCCTCTGACTGCGCAGTATCGACAAGTTCGTCCACACTTTGTCGTAACAGTTTCCAGCCAATCTGGGCAATCATGAGTGCAACACCGATGGCGGCGAGCATTTCGAACCAGAGAATGCCGAGCATCGCGCCAGCCACGCCAATCAGTACAATCACCGAGGAGAGTGCGTCGGATCGATGATGCCAGGCGTTGGCGATGAGCAGGTTTGAGCGGATTTTTTCACCCAGGCGGCGGGTCAGGTAAAATAGCCACTCTTTTGCGACAATTGACAGTGCCGCCACGATGAGTGCTGGCCAGGTCGGCACGTCCACCTCGCTGATGTCCATCAGGCGACCCACACTTTCATAAACGATAAATCCAGCGACCAGGATCAGGATGCCGCCGAGCAGAAACGTACCCAGGGTCTCGAATCGGCCGTGGCCGTAGGGATGCTGCTCATCGGGTGCCTGGATGCCAACCCGGTTGAACAGCCACACCATGATGTCAGTGCCGAGATCGGACAGGGAGTGAACACCATCAGCAATCAGGGCATGCGAACTGGCCAGGAAGCCGACGATGATCTTGAGTAGCCCCAGGACCAGATCAAGGACTCCGCTCAGGATAAGCAGGCGGTTTGTTTCTTCGTTGGTTTCTCGCAAGATATCCCCTGTGCGAACCTGGTACCGGGCGTGAGACAATAGCACCGGTGGAGTAGTTAGGATGTCATTATAGTGGACTTTGTCGAAAGCTGCGTGATTGGTGCCGGTGTGGTTGGTCTGGCTATAGGCAGGGCGCTGGCAGCGCTTGGTCACGAGGTTGTGGTCCTTGACGCCCAGACTCATTTTGGACAGGGTGTCAGCAGCCGCAACAGCGAGGTCATTCACGCTGGCATCTACTACCCGGCAGGTTCGCTGAAAGCCACACTGTGCGTTGAAGGCAAACGGCTGCTGTACGAGTATTGCCGCGCGCGCGGTATCAGTCACGCCAATTGTGGCAAGCTGATCGTTGCGACCACAGCAGACGAAGAAGCGTCTCTCGAGGCCATCAGGCACAAGGCGCTGGCGAATGACGTGTGTGACCTCGAGTACCTGTCGGCAGCCAGGGTTAAATCGCTGGAACCGGCAGTTAGTGCGACCCTGGCACTCTATTCACCCAGTACGGGTATCGTCAGCAGCCATGAACTGATGCAGGCTTTCCTTTCAGACCTGACCAACAACAATGGCACCTTTGTCGGGGATACAAGCGTGACTGCCCTCAACCGGGTATCAGATGGTTATATTGTTACCGCCAACATACAGGGTTCGGCGTACCGCTTCAGGTCCAGGATGGTTGTCAACGCAGCGGGCCTGGGCGCCCAGGCTGTAGCGGCGGGTGCGGACTTCATTCCTGCGGCAACCATCCCGCCCCTGTATTACTGTAAAGGGAATTACTTTACTCTGGCAGGGCGAAACCCCTTTTCCCATCTCATCTACCCCGTACCGGAGAAGAGCGGGGCAGGTCTCGGCGTTCATGCCACCATCGATCTGGGTGGTCAGGCACGGTTTGGCCCGGACGTTGAGTACATTGATCGGGAGGACTACAACGTAAATCTGGAACGCCTGCCCGATTATTATGCCGCCGTAAGGCGTTATTTCCCGGCCTTGAAGGAGGGTGACCTGATCCCGGGTTATGTTGGTATCAGGCCCAAGTTGCAGGGACCCACCGATGACCCTGTCGACTTTGTCATTCAGGGTAAATCGGTTCACGGTGCCGAGGGGCTGGTATTGCTCTACGGCATTGAATCGCCCGGTTTGACGGCATCCCTCGCAATTGCGAATCACGTGTGCAATTTGCTGGACGAGGGTTGACCCTCCACCTGCTTCAACGATTACGGTAACGACCATGCATGATCACTCTTCGCACAACCATGCCTCGCATGATGTCGCGCTCGCGAGCTTTGAATCGGTCAAGCTGAGCTTCATCATCGCGGTTGTGGCCAATCTGGCATTTACGCTGGTTGAGGCTGTTTATGGCTTTATCACGAACTCTGTCAGCCTGCTGGCTGATGCGGGCCATAACCTGTCGGACGTACTCGGGCTTTTGCTGGCCTGGGGCGCCGCTTACCTTGCAACCCAACAATCAAGCAAGACATTCAGTTATGGCTATCGAAAGGCGACGATCCTGGCTGCTGTTATCAATGCGGTCGTGCTGGTGTTGGCGGCAGGTTTTATAGCCTTTGAGTCGATCCGTAAATTCCTGGCACCCGCGCCAATCGAGGAAATCCCGGTCATTGTGGTTGCATCCATTGGCATTCTCGTAAATGCCGGCACCGCGATGCTGTTCATGCGGGGGAGCGGACATGATCTTAATGTCCGGGGGGCGTTCCTGCATCTCGCCTACGATGCGGCAATTTCAGCAGGTGTTGTTATTGGCGCAATCGTGATTCTGATGACGGGCAGATTGTGGGTGGACCCGCTGCTTGGGCTGTTTATCGTGGCTGTAATCCTGTTTGGCACCTGGGGACTGTTGCGGGACTCCGTCAATCTGATCCTTGATGCCGTGCCCCAACACATCGATTTGGCCGCGGTTCGTGCCTATCTTGAAGCCATTGATGGCGTTGAGGGTATCCATGATTTACATATATGGGCCATGAGTACCCACGAGACCGGGTTGACGGCACACCTGGTGATGCCAAAGGCGCCCCTGTGGGAACATGAGGACAGCTATGCGAGGATTAGCGCCGAGCTGGAAGCCAGATTCAAGATCCATCACGTCACGCTTCAGGTAGAAAGGGATCCGGCGTGCGCCACCGATTGCGACTAGGAAAAGCCAATGCCATCACTTGACGAGTTTATTGCGACAACAGTGACCAACGCCCAGCTGGCGCCGATTGTGTTAACGGAACCGGTACCGCTTGAAGCGCTGCATACTCCCGCTCTGATCATTGATCTCGATGTGTTTGAGGAAAATCTCAACAGAATGCAGGCACACCTTACAGCTCACAACATGGGACTCCGCTGTCATACGAAAATGCACAAATGCCCCATTGTGGCCCGGGAACAGATCAGGCGGGGGGCGCTTGGTGTCTGTGCCGCCACCGTGTCCGAGGCGGAGATCATGCTGGCCGGTGGCGTCACCAGCATCCTCATCACTTCGCCGGTTGTCACGCCCGAGAAGATTAATCGAATCATTGCACTTGGTGAGCAATCCGAAGGGGTCTCCGTTGTCGTGGACCATATTGAGAGTGCAAACCAGCTTGATGCAGCAGCGCGCGCTGCCGGGATTGTTCTGCCGGTGCTCGTTGATCTTGATCCGGGCATGGGACGCACAGGGATTGCAACCGGTGATCCGGCGATTGCGCTTGTGCATCACATCGGGAGCCATTGCACCAACTTGAGGTTTACAGGCCTCCAGATGTATGCCGGCAACTGCATGCATATTGAGGACTATGCAGCCCGCCGGGACAAATACCTGCACCTGATGGACAAAGGCCGGGCAACGCGGGATCGCCTGACCAGCGAGGGAGTTGCGATTGATATTTTCACAGGAGGCGGGACAGGCACTTATGATATTGAGCCGGAGCTCGGCCTGCTGACTGACCTCCAGGCTGGCTCCTATGCGTTTATGGACCTTGAATATCGGGATATCGGCAGCCGCACCGGTGAGCGCTTTGATGATTTTGCGCCTTCGCTGTTTGTGCTCGTAACTGCCATCAGTAAACCCCAGGAGCGCCTGGTGACCGTGGACGCCGGCTTCAAGAGCCTGGCGTCGGACAAGGGAGCGCCGGAGTTTCGTGACCTGGAAGGGGTGGTGTACCACTGGGGTGGTGATGAACACGGCATCATTGCGTTGAATAACCCTTCCCGGGATATCAGGTTGGGGGACAAACTGCAGGTGATCACACCTCATTGCGACCCCACGGTAAATCTATTCGACTACTATTTTCCCCATAGAAACGGCATGGTCAGCGAAATCTGGCCAATCGCGGCCCGTGGCCGGTCGCAGTAGGCTGGCCGTGGAGACTGCGCCCTGGTTTGAGGACTTTGCTCATGGAGACACGTTTGATGCAGTACCCCCTGTTACCCTGACGACCGGGCACACGGCACTCCATCAGGCGCTGTTTGGCGATCGCCTCCGGCTTTTTCTCGATCATGAATTCTGTCGCCGCGTTACTGGCCGCGAGGCCCCGCTGGTACATCCTTCACTGGTATGCAACCTGGCGATTGGACAGTCCACACTGCCGTCCCAGCGCGTCATGGGAAACCTGTTCTATCGCGGGCTGGTGCTGCGACAACCGGTCTTTGTCGGCGATACCCTGACAACCTCCACGCGGGTCGTTGCGCTGCGGCAAAACGCAGTCCGGCCGGAGCGTCCAGCATCCGGGATGGTGGTGCTTGAGGTCAAGGTCGTCAACCAGCGTGACGAGACGGTGATGTTGTTCTGGCGCTGTCCGATGATTCCCTGCCGGGACCCGGGGGCTGACACGGGCAGGCAGGACAGCCTGGACGTGATTCCGACCGGCATCGAAGAGCAAGACCTGCAATCAGTGCTGCCGAACTGGAACTACGCGGCTTTTCCCCCGGCACCCGCACTGGAGCTGGATGAGCCGATGAGTGTGGTGGGCCGCGATACAGTGACCCTGGCGCCGGAACTTGTGCGTCTGACGCTGAACATGGCGATGACGCACACGGATGCAGGTGCCAGTGTCTATGGCCAGCGACTGGTTTATGGCGGTCACACCATCTCGATGGCGGCGGCGCAGCTCGGTAGGGTTGTCCCCCAACTGGTCACCTTACTCGGTTGGTTTCATTGTGATCACCTGGCACCGGTGTTTGAAGGTGACATCCTTGAATCCAGTGTTCGGCTGGAGCGGGTGATCGAGGCTGATACCGCCAGCATTGGCGTACTGAAAGTGGTTACAAGTGCCGAGCGTAGTGCAACTGCACCGTCCCCGGGCGAGCGAATCAGGGTACTGGACTGGCGCCTTGCCGCGATCCTCGCTGGCAGCACCTGAAGTGGGGTCGGTTCTTACATAAAGTGAACGGAATCCGTTGATTTTATTAGGGAATTGGTTGGTTTGTGATAGAGTACGCCAAACCCGTGGGCGGAGATTTTGCTGTGTTTGAACTGGTACAGGCCGGCGGCTGGCTAATGGTACCCATTATCCTCAGCTCGATTATTGCGGCGGCCATTTGTGTTGAGCGGTTCTGGACGCTGCGGAAAAACCAGATAGTGCCCAGGAACCTGCTGGCGCAGGTCTGGAATTCGATCAGGTCAAACGAGATGGACGCCCGAAAACTCCGTGAACTCAAGACCGGATCACCTCTGGGAGAAATCCTGGCAGCGGGTATAGCCAATCACCGCCGCGGGCGCGAGCAAATGAAGGAGAGTATTGAGGAAGCCGCTGGCCATGTGGTCCATGAGCTTGAGCGTTACCTGAACACCCTGGGTACTATTGCTGCGGTTTCCCCCCTTTTGGGCTTGCTGGGTACGGTGATCGGAATGATTAAGGTGTTCAGCGCCATTCAGCTGGAAGGCACAGGTAATGCCCAGGCACTTGCGGGGGGTATTTCCGAGGCTCTCATCACCACGGCAGCGGGACTTACCGTTGCAATCCCCGCACTGTTTTTCTATCGGTTCTTCCAGCGCAGAATTGACGAGCTGGTGATCAGTATGGAGCAGGAAGCGCTCAAATTGGTGGAGGTACTGAACTCTGACCGCCTGGACAGGACTGACACCCGGGGACGCGCTGACGTTGCCCAGGCTGCGAATCGCCAGGGGCCGACGTGAAGTTTGCGCGCAGAACGAGAACCGAAGTTGACGTAAACCTGACCGCTCTCATTGATGTGGTGTTTCTGCTGCTCATCTTTTTTATGGTCTCAACAACCTTTACGCGCGAAACCCACCTGTCAATAGACCTGCCCGAGGCCAGCGGTCAGCCCCAACCGGTTGCGAGTACCCAGATCGAAATTACTGTTACGCGTTCGGGCGAATACGCCGTGAACGGTGAGGCGCTGGTCAACACGCGCCTGGAAACGCTAAAACGGGCCCTGGAAAAAGTCAGCGGTGGCAATACAAGTGCTCCCCTGGTGATCACGGCAGATTCCGCCACGCCCCACCAGGCGGTCGTTACCGCGATGGATGCGGCGGGACAACTGGGTTTTGTCCAACTCAGTATCACCACGCGTAACGTGACAGATGACGAGTAATCATACCCGGGCAACAGACGCGCAGATCTACCGTCGCCTGCTGACC
Source organism: Pseudomonadota bacterium (assembly GCA_047947185.1). Classification (GTDB taxonomy): domain Bacteria; phylum Pseudomonadota; class Gammaproteobacteria; order Pseudomonadales; family Azotimanducaceae; genus JANQJA01. The sequence goes on along the minus strand of CP170502.1, from coordinate 506,909 downwards.
TATGTCACCCCTTACTGGGGTGCGTTCCTGCTCAGTATTGCCGGTTTTATCCTTTACTCCATGTCCAACGTCGGTTTTATGCAGTTGGTGGCCTACATTGTTGACTCCCTGTCCGGTAAAGATCCGCTGGTTGATTCGCGGGTTGAACCTTTTCTTCGCAACCTGTTTGGCGAAGGGGATTCCCTGAACCGGAATGTCATTCCGATTGCCATTGTGTTGATTGCAGTGGCACGTGGCTTTGGAACTTTTGTCGGCAATTACTTTATCACCTACGTGGGTACCAACCTGGTGCACAACCTGCGCTGCGAGCTTTTTGACCAGTTGTTACGGCTGCCTTCAAGGTTTTTTGACCAGAACGCCATGGGGCACCTGGTTGCCAAGGTCACGTTTCACGTGACCCAGGTAACCGGCGCAGCAACAGATGCGGTGCGCGTCATCATTCGCGAAGGATTTACCGTGATCGGGTACCTGGCTTTTCTCTTTTACCTGAACTGGAAGCTGACCCTGATTTTCCTTGCCGTTGCGCCCCTGATTGCGCTGCTGGTTGATTATGCCGGTAAACGGTTTCGTCGGATCAGCGAACGAATCCAGGATTCCATGGGAGACGTGACCCACGTTGCGTCCGAGGCCGTCCAGGGGTACCGGGTGGTGCGCACTTTTGGGGGCGCAGACTACGAACGTCGGCGCTTCGAAGCGGTCAGTCATGACAATCGCCGCCAGTCGATGAAAATGGTGGTGACCTCGTCCATTGCAACCCCGGTAGTTCAGATTGTTGTTGCTACAGCGCTGGCCGGGCTCGTCTGGCTGGTGCTTGATCCCGTGCTGCTCGCAGACATGAGCGAAGGTATGGTTGTCGCATTTATTGGTACCGGCGGGCTCCTTGCCAAACCCATCCGCCAGTTATCGGAGGTGAACTCAACCGTCCAGAAAGGGCTTGCAGCGGCTGAAGATATTTTCCACCTGTTTGACGAAGCACCGGAGCCGGATAACGGAACCAGGACACTGGGACGTGCGGCGGGCAAGGTTGAGTTTCGCCACGTCTCGTTCCGCTACGATGATGAAGATGACAATGGACCCCTGGTTCTGAAAGACATCAGCTTTGTTGTTCAGCCGGGTGAGACGATTGCGCTTGTGGGTCGCTCTGGCAGCGGCAAGAGTACACTGGCCAGTCTGATCCCAAGGTTTTATACGGCAGATATTGGTCAGATTCTCGTTGATGATGTCCCGATCGACGAGATTACGCTTGAGTCGTTGCGTGAGCAGATTTCCATTGTGACCCAGGATGTGACCCTGTTTAACGCCTCGGTTGCGCGAAACATTGCTTACGGGACGCTGTTCGAGGCTCCGGCTTCGAGGATTCAGGAGGCGGCAACGCGGGCCTATGCCTGGGATTTTATCAGTGAACTTGAGTCCGGGCTCGAGACTATTGTCGGGGATGATGGCGTCCTGCTTTCCGGCGGCCAGCGACAACGTATTGCAATCGCGCGCGCTTTTCTCAAAGACGCGCCGATTCTCATTCTGGACGAAGCGACCTCAGCGCTGGACTCCGAATCCGAGCGTTACATCCAGCGCGCCCTGGATGCAGTGGTTGAAGGCCGAACCACTTTTGTTATCGCCCACCGGCTATCCACCATCGAGAAAGCCGACCGGATATTTGTCATAGATGCGGGTCGCATCGTGGAGCAGGGCACACACGCTGAACTGCTCGCCCGTAAAGGTGCCTACGCAAACCTGCATAATCACCAGTCCCCTGATGCCGAAGCGCCACTGCGTCCGGAGCAGATACGTCCGGCGGATTTCAAGCCGGTTCCGGTCACGGAGGAAAAGGGCTGGCAATGGCTGTCTGACGACTTTAATCCGCTATTACAGGCGTGGTATTCCACAGCCGGCTGGACGGCGCTGCTGACGCCACTTGCGCTCATCTATACCGCTGTTGCCCGGTTTCGCCGGCGCCGCCTGACGGCAAGGCAGTGGCTGCCGCCCGTGCCCCTGGTTATCGTCGGCAATATCAACGTGGGTGGCACGGGCAAATCCCCGCTGGTTCTTTGGCTTGCCAATCAACTGGTGCTTAAGGGAATGCGTCCCGGAATTGTCAGCCGGGGTTATGGTGGCAGGGCGGCGGCTTATCCGCTGGAGGTGACCGCATTGACGGACCCCACGCAGAGTGGTGATGAGCCGGTAATGATCGCCCGGCGAACGGGCTGTCCGGTAGTGGTTGATCCTGACCGGGTAGCCGCAGTTCAGTACCTGCTGGCCGAGCATGAGTGTGACATTGTGCTCTGTGATGATGGCCTCCAGCACTATGCCCTGGGGCGTCATGTTGAGATTGTGGTGCTGGATGGCTCGCGTGGCCTGGGTAACGGGCGCTGCCTTCCCGCTGGACCTTTACGTGAACCCCCGGCGCGCCTGGCAGAAGCTGATTTTGTTGTTGTTAACGGTGGTGGTGACGGGTCTTCGCTTCTGCCCGTGGCGGGTATCGGGATGCGACTTGAGCCGGTTGCTTTCGTCAATGTGAGTAGTGGTGAGCGCCGGGCACTGGATGACGCCAGTTTTGGTGGCACCGTTCACGCGGTTGCCGGCATTGGTAATCCCGAACGATTTTTCCGGACCCTGCGTGCGCTGGGGCTCAATCTGCTGGAACACAGTTTCGAAGACCACCATCGTTTTAAGCTGGCCGAGCTCACCTTTGGGGATACGCTTGCGGTAGTGATGACGGAAAAGGATGCCATCAAGGTGCGCCAGTTACGTCCGGAGCTGCTTCATCAGAATTTCTGGTACCTTGAAGTGGATGCGCACTTGCCCGCACAATTTCTGAACGACCTGCAGAACAGGTTATGTGTTTATCAAAAAGGGAACTCGCAAGATGCCAGTAGATAAAAAACTCTTGGCGATACTCGTATGCCCCGCGTGCAAGGGTCCGCTTGCTCATGACAGGGAAGCCGGGGAACTGGTCTGCAAGGCTGACGGCCTCGCCTATCCCATACGGGATGGAATACCCGTGATGCTCGAATCAGAAGCGCGAACCCTGTCCACAGACGAAAAACTGGGATAGCCCCGGGTGTTTGTTGTGATTATACCTGCCCGGTTCGCCTCACAACGGCTGCCGGGCAAGGCGTTGGTGGACATCAACGGGAAGCCAATGATCCAGCACGTTTATGAACGGGCCCGTCAGAGTGCCGCTGCGGATGTGGTTGTGGCAACTGACGACAGCCGTATTCGTGACGTGGTCCAGGCGTTTGGTGGCAAGGCCCTCATGACATCGGCCTTGCATCCCTCCGGCACGGATCGCCTGCAGGAAGCCGCCAGCTTGCTGGGACTGGCTGATGATGAAATTGTTGTCAACGTGCAGGGGGACGAACCCCTGGTTCCGCCTTTGGTGATTGACCAGGTGGCCAACAACCTGACGGCAGCGGGCACGGCAATGGCAACACTCTACGAGCCGATGGAGCTGCCGGAAGACATCCGGGACCCCAACAAGGTCAAAGTGGTGACGGATGCGGCGGGCAGGGCTTTGTTGTTCAGCCGTGCAGCGATTCCTTTTGACCGGGACGGCGGCAGCGGATACACCTTCAAACGACATCTGGGCATTTACGCCTACCGCGTCTCACTGCTGCGCGAGTTTGTGCAGTGGCCTCCCTGTGAGTTGGAGCAGACCGAGAAACTGGAGCAGTTACGCGCCATGTGGCACGGCAGGACCATACATGTTGACCGGGCAGCAGCTTTGATCCCGCCGGGGGTAGACACACCAGCAGACCTCAAGCGGGTCCGGGAGGCGATGCGTCATGGCGATTGAGTACACGGTGTTTGTGAAAGAGGCCTGCGAGACCTGCCAGCTTGTTATTCCTGTCCTGCGGCAGCTGTGCGACCGCCTCGAGGTGGAGCTGCTTTGCCAGGATAATCCGGCATTTCCGCCGGGGCTGACGGTGGTGGATGATACCGCGCTTGCCAGGTCTTATGCGGCCGGCATAGAAATTGTACCAACAGTGATTCGAAATTCGGACGGGGAACGTGTTGAGGGCTGGGATCGATCGGCCTGGGAACACCTGCTCGGATTTTCCGTTGACGCTGATATCGTGCCCTTTCGACCGGGCTGCGGCTCGAAGACGCTTGACCCGGGAATGCCCGAGAAATTGGCAGCAAAATATGGTTCACACCGGCTCAAGGCCCGGCGGATTGAACTTGCCAGCGAGGAAGACGACATGGAGGCCTGTTTCGATCGCGGCTGGAGTGACGGTCTGCCGTTGGTACCCCCTACCGAGCTCAGGGTCGTGCGAATGCTGACCGGCACTCGACGGGACCCAGGTGAAGTTGTTGGCAATGTCCCCCCCGACTACGCGCCCTGTACCATCGAGAAGATTGCCATCAATGCCGTCATGGCGGGGTGTAAACCCGAGTACCTGCCCGTGGTCATTGCGGCCGTGGAGGCGGCGCTGCAGGATGCGTTCTGTATGCACGGATTGCTTGCCACCACCTATTTTTCCGGGCCGATGATTGTGGTGAACGGTCCCCTGTCCCGTGCGATTGGGATGAACTCAAGGGGCAACGCGCTTGGTCAGGGAAATCGTGCCAACGCCACGATCGGCCGGGCCCTGCAGCTTGTCATCAGGAACGTGGGTGGTGGCAAGCCGGGTGGGGTAGATCGCGCGGCGCTCGGCAATCCGGGCAAATACACTTTCTGTTTCGCAGAAGACGAAACCAACTCCTGCTGGGAATCGCTCTCGGTTGAGCGTGGCTATTCACCGGCAGTGTCCACAGTTACCCTGTTTGCCGCGGACGGGGTGCAGGGAATTGTTGACCAGAAATCGCGCACGCCCGATTCCCTGTGCCGGTCGTTTGCTGCTGGCCTGCGGGTTGCCTCCCATCCGAAAATGGTCATGGCGGCTGACGCATTTCTGGTCATATCGCCCGAGCACGAGCGGGTGTTTCGCCTGGCGGGCTGGTCGAAAGCGCAGGTTAAGGAAAGGCTCACGGAGCTGCTGCAGATTCCCGGGGCAGAACTTGTCCGCGGCGCCGGCGGTATTGAAGAAGGGCTGCCGGAGAAGTTTGCGTCGAGCGTACTGCCAAAGTTTCGCGAAGGCGGGCTCAATATCGTCAGGGCCGGCGGTAGTGCCGGACTGTTTTCTGCCATAATTGCCGGGTGGGGTGCCAGTGGCTCCACCGGCAGCATACCTGTGACCTGGGAGATTAAACCATGACAAGACTGATGGATCCGACCGCGGAGGCAAGCCCGGTCGAACGAACACCGTTACCCAAACCCCAATCACTTGCCGGCCTGACGGTTGGGCTGCTCGACATTTCGAAACCGCGCGGCAACATCTTTATTGACCGGCTGGAGGATCTGCTGATCCAGCGTGGTGTGAAGACCCGGCGTTACGCCAAGCCGACGTTCACCCGAATTGCGCCTCTGGCACTGAAACAACAGATTGCCCAGGAATGTGATCTGGTGCTGGAGGCGCTTGCTGACTGAGGGTCCTGCACGTCGTGCAGTTTGCATGACATCATGGATCTGGACAGCAGAGGAGTTCCTGGCGGATTTGTTGCAACCGAAGAATTCCGGGAAGCAGCAGCGGCACAGGCCGCCTCGCTGGGTTTTGATCCGTCAAAAGTGTTTGTACCGCATCCGATACAGGATAGAACTGATGCTGAGATGCGCGAGATTGCCGAGCAGGTGTTTGCGGAGGTGCTGGCCCTTATCCAGCAGCCAGCACCGCCTGATTCCTGAGACCGGTTATTTTGGTTGCATACGGATGCCGCTATCGAGCCGGATCGTCTCACCGTTGATGTAGCTGCAATTCACGATATAGGCTGCGGTCTGGGCAAACTCAGCCGGGTCTCCCAGTCTGTGGGGGAACTGAGTCATATCGATCAGCGGTTCGCGCACCTGGGGTGGTGCACCTTTCATCATGGGGGTCTCGAAGATGCCGGGTGCGATGGTTGCACAACGAATGCCGAGCTTGCACAGGTCCCGGGCGATCGGCAGCGTCATGCCGGCGACGCCACCCTTGCTGGCGCTGTAGGCGGCCTGGCCAATCTGGCCGTCAAACGCGGCAACCGATGCCACGTTGATAATGACGCCGCGCTCACCATCATCAGTCACGGGTTCATTGTTCTGCATGGCCTCAGCACAGAGCCTGAGTACGTTAAAAGTCCCAACCAGGTTTACGCGAACGACAAACTCAAACATCTTGAGTGGCATGGGACCGTCCCGACCGAGGGTACGAGAGGCGGCGCCAATCCCGGCGCTATTGAGGTTTACATGAATGGCACCGAAGGTATCCAGTGTCTTGGCAATGGCAGCCTTGACCGCGTCTTCGTCGGCAACATCACCGGCAGCCCAGGCGGCATTGGCGCCGAGGTTTGTCGCCGCGGTTTTGGCATTTTCCTCGTTGAGGTCAAAAACCATGACTTTTGCGCCGGCATTAATAAAGTTCTCTGCGGTGGCAAGTCCGAGCCCGGAGGCACCACCAGTGATAAAGGCAACTTTGTCCTTGAGGTCCATACTGCTAATCTCTTGATTGTTGTGAGTGGCTTTGTTCTTGAAGCCAGCGAAGTATACGGGTGTCAGAATAGAAATTCAGCAAAACCAGTGGCTTACACCATTCAACACCTTCGGGTTGGCTGTCCGGGCGCGGTATCTGGTCACCGCAGGGTCGGTAGCAGAGGTTGTTGAGGGCATCCGGTTTGCCCGGCAACACCAGCTGGACCTGACCGTACTCGGCGGTGGCAGCAATGTTGTGTTGCGGCGACATATCGAGGGACTGGTGATGCGGATCGGTATCCCGGGGCTCAGCTTTGATGGTGACCGGGTTCTGGCGGGTGCGGGGGAAAACTGGCACGGGCTTGTTATGCGATCCATTGATACCGGGCTGTCAGGGCTTGAAAATCTCTCCCTGATTCCTGGCACCGTTGGCGCGGCACCGATTCAGAATATTGGTGCCTATGGTGCAGAACTGGCGTCAGTGTTTGAATCCCTGACGGCCCTGGACCGGGAAACCCTGGAGATTGTCCACCTGTCACCGGCGGAACTGCGGTTTGGTTATCGCGACAGCGCGTTCAAACATGAACTGGCCGGACGTCTCATCATTACCAGTGTCACCTTCAGATTGTCACGGAGCTTTGAACCCAATCTTTCCTGGGACGAACTGCGGCAATCGGTGCTTGCCACCCATAAACCGCTCACTGCAAGACTAATCAGCGAACATGTTTGTGCCATCCGGCGGCGCAAGTTGCCGGATCCAGGGACCATCGGAAACCTGGGCAGTTTTTTCAAGAATCCGCTGATCAACCAGGAAAAGCTGCAGGCACTGCTCAGCAAATTTCCAACTTTGCCCTACTGGGAGACGGGCAGTGATTACAAGGTGTCTGCAGGCTGGCTGATTGAATCCTGTGGTCTGAAAGGCGCCAGGATTGGTGACGCCGGCGTTTCACCGGATCATGCGCTGGTGCTGGTGAACCTCGGCCAGGCGCAACCCGACGATCTTATGGCACTGGCAGACCTGATTGCTGAGCGCGTCAGTGACAGGTTCGATCTCCGAATCGAGATCGAACCGTCACTGGTCGGCTAGGGATCAGGCGGTTGCCCTGGGTTCACCCTGGGTTGCACGGGGGTCATTGGCCGCCCGGCCCCAGGTGCTGGGATGGGTTTCATCAATCATTCGCTCCACGCGATCCAGTGGCGCAGGCTTTGGCTCCGGCACAAAATCATGCAGGACGGGTCCTGTGACAGGTGCTGCCGGATTAATCCTGGGATCGTTTGCAGCACGGCCCCAGGAAGACGGATGAGGCAATTCTTCCACGGGTTCTGCCGCCATCGCCGGCTTGCTGGCAACTGATGCCGGCCTGGAAGGAGGCGGCGCGGTTGCGGTGGGTGGTGGCGTGACCTTGTCTTCTGGCATCTGCGCTGGACTGTCACTGGTCGTGTCAGTATTGCTGTCAGCTGCAGTTGATGTGGCAACCGGTGTTTCAGCATTGTCACTCTTTGATCGTCTGCCACGACGGGGGCGACGGTTGGGTTTGTCTCCGCTGTCCGCCGGGTTGGCGTCAATGGTGTTGTCATTGACGTCTGCTGTCTCCGGGATCTGATCGCCTGTCTGGCTGCGCCTGCGGCCGCCGCGCTGGCGGTTACCGCGATTGCGCTTGTCACCCTGTTTGTCACCGTCATCCGGTGCACTGCTTTGCGCTCGCCGCCCGCCCGTGGTGGTGCGGGTATCTTCAGTGGCCTCAGTCGACCGGGTTTCGTCCTTTTCATCCCTGTTGGGCTGTTTTCGGGCACGTGCCGTATCGCTGTTTTTCCGCGGCCGCCGGTTACCACTGCGGGAGCCTGACTGGCTCGACCTTGATTTTGGTTTGGGTTGCTCTTCAGGGACCGGTTCCGGTTCCGGAGCGGACCCGAAGAAACTCTTGAGGATACGAGCAAACAGTCCGGGGCCGGCTGGTGCGGGCGCGGCCGCAGGTGCAGCGGCTACCGGTGCTGGTGGCAGTGGCGCTGGGGACACTGTCTTGACTGCTGCTTCTTCCGGCACGGCTGACCTGGCGACAGCTTCGCTGGCTTCCGGTTCAACTTCAGCCGTGAGTTCATAACTTGCTTCAACCTCGTCATCGTCGGTTGCCTTAATGCGCTCAACCCGGTAGTGGGGCGTTTCCAGTTCAGGGGACGGAATTATCACAACCCTGACCTTGTTATGTGATTCGATTTCACACAGGGGGATGCGTTTTTCGTTGAGCAGGAAAGAGGCAACGGGGACCGGCAGGAAAGCCCGGATCTCGGAACTGCTTTCTTTCAGTGCCTCTTCTTCAATCAGGCGCATGACGGCCAGGGCACAGGACTCGACGTCCCGGATGGAACCCAGGCCATTACACCGGGGGCAGACAATTCCGCTGCTTTCAACCAGCGACTGCCGCAGCCGCTGCCGGGACATTTCGAGCAGGCCAAACCGGGAAATCCGTCCTATCTGAACACGTGCCCTGTCCACCTGCAGGGCATCGCGCATCCTGTTTTCGACCTGACGCTGGTTCTTTGCTGCGCTCATGTCTATGAAATCAATGACTATGAGCCCACCGATATCCCGCAATCGGAGCTGGCGGCAAATTTCGTCAGCGGCTTCGAGGTTGGTATTCAGGGCGGTTTCCTCAATATCAGCGCCCCGGGTCGCGCGGGCGGAGTTGATATCGATAGAGACCAGGGCTTCCGTCTGGTCAATGACAATGGAACCACCGGAAGGCAAGCGTACCTCCCGTTGAAAGGCAGACTCAATCTGGTTTTCAATCTGGTAACGGTTAAAGAGTGGTACATCACTCTCGTACAGTTTTACCCGGCTTGCGTACTGGGGCATCACCTGGCTGACAAACTGGATCGCCTGCTCGTAGGCTTCTTTGGTATCAATCAGGATTTCGCCAATGTCGTCGCGCAGGTAGTCGCGGATGGCACGGATGATAACGTCGCTTTCCTGGTAGATCAGGAAGGGTGCCGGTCGCTCTGCTGCAGCCTTGTTGATGGTTTCTGCCAGCGTGACGAGATAGTTGAGGTCCCACTGGAGTTCTTCGGCACTTCGGCCGACACCGGCGGTGCGGACGATAACACCCATGTCCTCGGGAATCTCGAGTTGGGACATTGCATCTTTCAGTTCGTCCCGGTCGTCACCGTCAATCCTTCGGGATATGCCGCCAGCCCGGGGATTGTTTGGCATCAGGACCAGGTAGCGTCCCGCCAGACTGCAAAAGGTGGTGAGGGCAGCACCCTTATTACCGCGTTCTTCCTTCTCGACCTGGATAATCATCTCCGTGCCTTCTTTCAGCACATCCTTGATGTTTACCTTGCCGTTCTGTTTCGATGCTGAGCCTGTAAAGTATTCCCGTGCGATTTCCTTTAGCGGCAGGAACCCGTGTCGCGTTGAACCGAAGTCGACAAATGCCGCCTCCAGGCTGGGTTCAACGCGGGTGACGCGCGCCTTGTAGATATTTGACTTCTTTTGTTCCCTGGCACGTCCCTCGATATCCAGGTCAAACAGCTTCTGCCCGTCGACCAGGGCAACGCGCAACTCCTCGTCGTGAGTTGCGTTGATTAGCATTCTTTTCATTACGATTTCACTTTGTCTGGGCGCCAACGGGCCTCAAACGTGAATATCGCCAAATCTGGCCCTCAAAAACTTAAGGATTTGTTTTCTCCGAATGATCTCCGTAGCGTGTCAACATAGGGTGAAACCGACGCAAGTGCTGGTGATATTCCCGGTGGTGTGGGGAGATGGTGTCGATATCACAGGCGACCTGGTCGAATGGCACATGTTTGTTGTACGAATGATTTGACTCAATTCAAGTTTGCGGTCACGTGATCGCAGTTAATGTTGCCCGGGTCGTCAAGGTGACACAGGCGTTGGTAATTCCTGTTCGGGATTTCTCAACAGGGTATGAGATAATCCGTCAGTCGGTACGTGGCAGTTCTTCCATATCAATAACTTAACCGGTATCGAATATTCAAACCGTCGATATCCACGCCCGTTGGGCATCATAGCAATAAATAGTACCTGCATCAAAGCGGGCAAGAGACATGACAGGAATGCTCGATAACGGGGTGCAGTTTGTAGCCATAGACGAAGACAGTGCAGGTCAACGCATAGATAACTACCTGTTCCGCATTCTCAAGGGAGTGCCCAAATCCCATATCTACCGATTGCTGCGTCGCGGGGAAGTTCGGGTCAACGGGGGCCGGGCCAAGCCGACGCGAAAGCTGGTTGGGGGGGACACCCTGAGACTGCCACCTATTCGTATGGGTGATCTCTCCGAGGCTTCAAAACCTTCATACCGACTGCTGGAAATAATAGAAAATTCAGTAATTTATGAAGATGACCTCATGCTTGTTGTCAACAAGCCTGCTGGCATTGCGGTGCATGGCGGCAGTGGTATAGCCGCAGGTGTGATAGAGGCGTTACGAGTACTCCGGCCGGAAGAGCGGCACCTGGAACTTGTCCACCGGCTCGACCGCGGTACCTCGGGCTGCCTGATGATTGCGCGCCGTCGCAGTGCACTGCGAACCCTGCAGGGGTGGTTGCGGGAAAAACAGGCGCTCACAAAATTCTACAACGTCATTGTTCATGGTCAGTGGCTGGCTTCCCGCACTGAGGTGGCCCTGGCGCTGCAGAAGAACACGCTGAAGAGCGGTGAGCGGATTTCCCGGGTTGTCAGTGACGGCAAAGCGTCCCTGACCCGCTACCGGGTGCTGGAAGCTGGGGCTCACCTGACACTGCTTGAGGCGCAGCCGGTGACCGGCCGAACGCACCAGATCCGGGTACATTGCGCTACCTGCCGCTGTCCGGTAGTGGGGGATGAGAAATATGGTAATCCTGTGCTGGATGGTTTGCTTTCACCCCCCCGCATGATGCTTCACGCCAGGCGTCTGGCCCTGCCATCGCTGACGCAGGCAGGACAGCAACTGGTGGTGGAAGCCGTGCCTGATGCGCAATTTACTGAATTTTCCCGACTTATAAATCAGCAGGTTAAAGACTAAACGTCATCCGATTTAAGAGGGTCAACCCCGGCCCTGATCAGCATGTCCTGCAGCAGCATCAGAGGAAGGCCCAGCAGTGTGTTGAAATCACGGCCCCGACTGTCTTCGATGAGCAGGTTGCCATGGCTTTCCGCCTTGATGCTCCCGGCGCTGTCGAAAGGCCTGTCAAGATTCAGGTAGCGCGTGATCATCCGTTCATCCAGCGGACGAAACCTGATCTCAAAGCGTTCACACTGCAGGTCCTGGTAGCCGTCGCTGGACAACAGGCAGATAGCGGTATCAAAGCTGACCCAGCGCCCGGAACACATCGCCAGCTGTTCCGCCGCTGTCTTATGATCGCCAGGTTTGCCAAACACCAGATCGCCCAGGCTGGCAACCTGATCTGATGCGATGAGCAGCCAGGGCGCGGCCAGGCTCTGTTCGGCTGCCGCCCGCGCCTTGCCTTCAGCGAGGCGCCGGGCCATCTGGTCCGGTGTCTCTCCTGCGCTGCCTGTTTCAGGAAACAGCGGATCAATCTGGGTGAAGGGCAGGTGAAGACGGGCCAGCAGTCTGGCACGGTATTGGGACGTTGAAGCGAGTATGAGATGCAAGGCGTATGTCCGCGGTATGTTGCTGAAATTCTGTAATTTTCTTTTGACAGTGTACAGAGGTATCCATAAGATGCGCCCCTTATGTTGACAGGCTCCCTGCCGAAACAGATTGACTTCCGTAAACTGGCTGACCAGGCGGCGAGCCTGCAGGGTTCTGTTGCGCTTGCTGCGTTTGCCCGGCTGACCGGAATGTTAGCTGCGACATCCGGCGAAATTGGCGTTTCACTGCAATTCAGCCGGGGAAAACGTCGGTTGCCCCTGGTTGAGGGTCATTGTGAGGGTGAGGTTTCAATGATTTGCCAGGTTTGCCTTGAGCCGGTTGCTGTCAAGGTAGATACGGACGTCAGGAGCCTCCTGGTGGATAACGTTGATGTCCTGAAGACGCTGGCGCTTGACGATGATGGCCTGGTCTGTGCGGCCGCGAGGGTTGACCTTGTCGACCTGGTAGAGGATGACATAATCGTCAGCCTGCCGATGGTGCCTCGTCACCCGGCAGGTAGCTGTGCGGCTGCTCCGGTAGCAGGGCAACCACTCGCAGCGCCTGGCAGTGACGGCGCCGCGTCAACACACAGGCCTTTTGCGGGCCTTGCAGACATACGAGATCAGTTTAAAAGGAGCGAATAATGGCCGTTCAGAAGAGTAAGGTTTCCCGCAGCAAGCGTGATCGCCGGCGTGCCCATGATGGTCTGAAAGGACCGACCCTGGCAGAGGATGCAACCACCGGAGAAACTCATCGTCGTCACCACGTGACCGCTGATGGATTCTATCGGGGCAAGAAGGTCGTTCACACCACAGACGACTGATACCAGTGGCAGGCCCATGCGAATCGCCGCGGGCCTGCAGGGAGAAGGTCACACTTCACCGGATTACCGGTGAGGCGCTGCCCGGAGCTCCCGGATATATCCCCGGCCCCCTTTGGGCAACCACACCCTGCAACACCCTGGCCGGCGACGCTGGCCTGGCTGAGTGGTATTGTGGTCCGGACGAAAACAAACTCTGCAACCTTGAGAGGGAGAGATGACAAACAAGACTGCCTACATTTTTCCGGGCCAGGGCTCCCAGTCGGTGGGTATGCTGGCAGACATGGCGCAAGAATTCAGCTGTGTTTCGGCGACTTTCAGCGAAGCATCGACGGCACTCGGTTACGACCTCTGGTCCCTTGTCCAGGAGGGGCCGGATACGAAGCTTAACCAGACAGAATTTACCCAGCCAGCATTGCTGGCGGCAAGCGTGGCACTTTACCGGGTACTGCAGGAACAGGGTGCGAGGTCGCCGGACGTGGTCGCGGGCCACAGCCTGGGTGAGTACAGTGCACTGGTTGCCGCGGGGGCGCTGGCCTTTGCTGATGCGGTTGTTCTGGTCCGTCAACGTGGTCAGTTCATGCAAAGTGCGGTACCCATCGGCCAGGGTGGTATGGCAGCAGTACTGGGCCTTTCAGATGAGCAGGTCGAGGAGATCTGTGCTGCCGCAAGCCATGACAAGGTGGTCCAGGCCGCAAACTTCAACGCGCCGGGACAAGTGGTAATTGCGGGTGAAAACTCGGCGCTTGCTGCCGCCATTGAAGCCTGCAAGGCCGCTGGCGCAAAACGGGCCATGCCGCTTGCCGTGAGTGCACCATTTCACAGTGCGCTGATGAAACCCGCGGCTGAGAAAATGGCAGCGGTGCTGGCAGATGTTCACATTGCAGAGCCAGCAATTCCGATCATCCAGAATGTTGACGCCGACTATGAATCCTCTCCCGACGCGATTCGCGAGAATCTAGTTGCCCAGATGTATTCGGCGGTGCTCTGGACCAATACTGTCAAGCGTATGGTCAGTGATGGCGTGGTCATGGCAGTGGAGTGCGGGCCTGGCAAAGTGCTATCAGGGCTGGGCAAGCGGATAGAAAAATCTTTGGTGACACTGAATGTGGATTCCGTGGAATCCCTGGGTACGGCCATGTCGGAGCTCGGACAATGAGCCTCGCCGGCAGGACGGCTGTAGTGACCGGCGCAAGTCGGGGAATCGGCAAAGCTATCGCCACCGGTCTTGCCGAGGCGGGCGCCACGGTGCTTGGCACTGCAACAACTGAAGCAGGCGCGGACGCCATTGAAAACTCGTCAGGTGGGAAGATCAGTGGCTACGTACTTGACATCGGCAGTGATGAGTCGGTGAGCCGATTTTACGACACCATTGCCACGCAGCACGATGCACCACTGATCCTCGTGAACAATGCGGGGATTACCAAAGATAACATCGCGCTCAGGATGAAAGATGCCGAGTGGAATGATGTCATCAATACCAATCTGGGTTCCGTGTTCCGCGTCACCAAACCTTGCCTGCGCGGCATGACCAAAGCCCGTTGGGGCAGGGTGATCAACATCAGCTCGGTTGTCGGCAGCATGGGCAATCCGGGCCAGAGTAACTACGCGGCGGCCAAGGCTGGCATGGAAGGTTACTCGCGCGCACTCGCCGCTGAACTTGGTTCGCGTGGCATCACCGTGAACTGTGTTGCACCGGGTTTTATTGAAACCGACATGACAGAAGCCTTGCCGGAAGAGCAGAAGGCGCAGTTACTTTCGAGAGTGCCGGCGGGGCGTCTGGGCACCCCTGCTGAAATTGCTGCCCTGGTGACGTTTCTGGCTGGTGAAGCTGCGGCTTATATCACTGGCGAAACCATACATGTGAATGGTGGCATGTATATGGGCTAACAGCAAACCAGCCAATTGTCGAGCATATAAAAGACTTGATCGTCCAACTGGCATTTCATTAAACTACCGCAGCTTGACTGCATTCCTAGGAGAAAACCAAAGCATGAGCACCACAGCAGAACGTGTGACCAAATTGGTCTGTGAACAATTGGGCGTGAAGGAAGACGAAGTGACCCCCGAAGCGTCTTTTGTCGAGGACCTCGGCGCGGATTCTCTGGACACGGTTGAACTCGTCATGGCGCTGGAAGAGGAATTCGAGACTGAGATACCGGATGAAGAAGCCGAGAAGATCACCACAGTCAAGGAAGCGATTGATTATATCGAAGCGCATACCTGAGCACTGGCGCCTATATAGGGTAGCTGGTCTGCCTGGTTGAAGATGAGCCGCATTAGCGCCATGCCGATGCGGCTTTCTTTTTTTGTTGGGAACATTCGATAATTATTGTCTGCTGTTCGGATGTTTGCTTCTAAGCTTGGTTTAGGTCCGCGCGCGCCTTGATATTTGTGTTGGCGAAGTCAGGAGGTGGCTGTGAAAGAGAGAAGGGTTGTTGTTACCGGACTGGGTATGTTGACCCCGCTGGGTGTTGATGTGGAGTCCAGTTGGGCAGGCATGCTGGCAGGCAAGAGTGGTATTCGTCCTATCACCGCTTTCGATACAGAGGGTTACCCGGTTCGGTTTGGTGGTGGTGTACCGGAATTCGACATTGGCGAATACCTGCCACCCAAGGAAGCCCGACGTATGGATGGCTTTATTCAGTTTGGTCTTGTCACCGGTATTCAGGCCATGCGTGATTCCGGTCTTGAAGTCACCGATGAAAACCGACACAGGATTGGCGTTGCGGTTGGATCGGGAATCGGTGGCATTGTCACCATCGAAACCTGTCATGACGTTCTCCTGACGCGTGGGCCAACGCGGGTCTCTCCCTTTTTTGTTCCTTCCTGCATTATCAACATGGTTGCCGGTCACCTGTCCATCATGTACGGGATGCAGGGGCCAAACATCGCAATTACCACAGCCTGTACTACAGGTACCCACAACATCGGTTTTGCAGCGCGACTGATTGCGGCAGGAGATTGTGATGCCATGCTGGCGGGTGGTGCGGAAAAGTCAACATCGCCAACTACCATGGCGGGATTTGCCGCCATGAAAGCGCTGTCGACCAGGAACGATGAGCCCGAACTGGCCAGCAGACCGTGGGACAAGGATCGTGATGGCTTTGTCCTCAGTGATGGGTCAGCGGTGCTGGTGCTCGAGGAGTACGAACATGCCCGGGCGCGCGGTGCAAAAATCTATTGTGAGCTCGTTGGCTTTGGCATGAGTGCAGATGCGAGCCATATGACGTCACCGGCCGAGAACGGTGCCGGTGCGGCGATGTCCATGCAAAATGCACTCCGCAATGCCGAACTTGATGCTTCCGAAGTGAGTTACATCAACGCCCATGGGACCTCCACACCACTGGGTGATGTTGCTGAGACTATGGCAATCAAGACGGTGATGGGAGCGGCCAGTAACAGGGTAGCCGTCAGTTCAACGAAATCCATGATTGGGCATTTGCTGGGGGCCGCGGGTTCTGTTGAGGCCGTCATTTCTGTGCTTGCCATCAGGGACCAGGTTGTGCCCCCGACCATTAACCTTGTGAATCCGGATGAAGGCTGTGATCTGGACTATGTCCCGCACGTTGCCCGTGAGATGCCGGTGAATGTGACGCTTTCAAACTCCTTCGGTTTTGGCGGTACCAACGGTACACTGCTCTTCAGGAAACTTGACTGATATTCCTTTGAGACGTCTGCCTGCGGTTTTCCTGGTGCTGTTGTGTGTTGGTCTGGCCCCGGCTATCTGGGCCTGGGTTTCGCTGGATCGGCCGCTGCATCTCGAGCAGCCAATGATTTATGATCTTGCCCGTGGTGGCACAATAGACAGCGTTGCTGTCGACCTGTCAGCAGCAGGTGTGCTGCCTGTGCCATCAATCCTGTTCAGGCTTTACGCAAGGTTGACCAGTCAGCGTGGTCATCTACAGGCGGGGGAATACGAACTGACAGCCGGTATGGACACGCCTGCGCTGCTGGACCTGTTGCGATCGGGGCGGGTGCTGGTTCGGGAGATTACCTTTGTTGAGGGCTGGACCTTTGCCGACTGGCGCAGGCACCTGGCCGATCACGAGAAAATTGTCCAGACGCTTGCCGGTGACACCGATGAAGCACTCATGGCAAAGATGGGTTTTCCCGGGGACTTTCCCGAGGGACGGTTCTTCCCGGATACCTATCATTACGTGAGCAACGAGACCGATTTGTCGATTTTGCGCAGAGCTCATGAACGAATGCGGCTGACGCTGGCGCGGGAATGGGAGCAGGCAAATCCCCCAGGTGTACTTACCTCGCCTTATGAAGCCCTGATCCTCGCATCCATCGTCGAAAAAGAAACCGGATTTGAGCCGGATCGGGAGATAATCGCCGGGGTTTTTGTCAATCGTTTGCTGAAAAACATGCGATTGCAGTCTGATCCTACGGTGATTTATGGGATCACGGACTTTAACGGAGACCTGACCCGCCGCGATCTGGTGGCGAGCACGCCCTACAATACCTACACCGTCGCGGGTTTACCGCCCACGCCCATCTGTAATCCGGGCCTCGCTTCCATCCGGGCGACCTTGAACCCGGCACCAGTGCCCTACTACTACTTTGTGGCCCGCGGGGACGGGTCCAGTCAGTTTTCGGTGACCCTGCAGGAACACAATCGGGCAGTTGCGATCTATCAGAAAGGTGGCAGGCAAGACCCATGACGCGAGGCAAACTGATTACCATTGAGGGTGTGGAAGGGGTCGGCAAGACAACCAATATCAGCGTTGTCCAGCAGCTTCTTACAGAATCCGGTCTAAGCTGCCTGGTGACCCGTGAGCCAGGTGGGACAGCACTGGCGGAGTCTATCAGGTTGCTGCTGCTTGACCGGGACGAAACCACCATGGACAGCATTACCGAACTGCTGCTCGTTTTTGCGGCGCGTTCCCACCACGTAAATGCCTTGATCCGCCCCGCCTTGGCAGCCGGACACTGGGTTATCTGCGACCGGTTTACGGACTCGACCTATGCATACCAGGGGGGCGGGCGTGGTATCGACGAGTCAGTCATCAGGGAAATTGAAACCCTTGCCCTGGGTGGATTTGAACCTGACCTGACTCTGCTCCTTGATTTGCCAGTCGCGACCGGTATGGCACGGGCGACGGCAAGAGCCGAACAAGACCGGTTTGAAAGTGAAGACGTTGCCTTTTTTGAACGCGTCAGGCAGGTGTTCCTGCGTCGTGCAGCTGAGATTCCCCGCTTCAGGGTTATTGAAGCCAATGCTGCCGCGGACCTTGTTGCCGCACGGGTGCGGGATGCGGTGATGCCTTTGCTGCCAGGGAGCAAAATATGATCCCTGGTGAATATTTTCCCTGGCATGCCGCACATCGGGAAAGACTGGTGGCAATGCAGCGCCGCGACAAGCTACCGCACGCCTTGCTGCTGGCTGGTCCACGCAACCTGGGCAAACGGGCGTTTGCCAGCGCGTTTGCTGCAGGCCTGCTATGTCGGTTACCCGAGGCGGGTGCCGCCTGTGGAGACTGTGACAACTGCAAGCTGGTGGCGGCCGGTACTCATCCTGACTTCCGGATTGTTGCGCCCGAAGACTCGCAGTTGATTGTGATTCGGCAGATTCGCGACTTTATCGAGTGGTCAGCCCAGACAGCTCAACGAGGTGGTATGCGGGTCGCGCTGGTCTATCCGGCAGAACAGATGAATATTGCATCAGCCAACGCGCTGCTGAAGTGCCTGGAGGAACCAGGGGACCGGACCCTTATCATGCTGGTCACCGATCTGCCAGGGCGGCTCCTGCCCACCATCCGCAGTCGTTGCCAGCTGGTGGACTTTGCGATTCCACCCAGGCGCCAGGCACTTGACTGGCTGCGATCCAGGCATCCCGGTATCAACAATCCCGAACTGCTGCTGGGGATTGGCGGTGGCGCGCCGCTGGCTGTAACAACAGATTTTGATGAAGTCTACATGGCACGACGGGAAGCTATTGGGCAAATTGTCCGGGGCCTAGTGAATGAAGCTGCCCCCCTGGAACTGGCCAGGACCCTGGTCGCAGCTGATCTGGGCCTTGATTTAAAAATTATCTATGGCCTGTTTGCCGATGCACTGAGATATCAGCTTGCGGGTGACGAAAGCCTGATTAAGAACATGGACCTGATGGATCTCATCCGCAAGGTTGCGGCGCGCCTGCCGGCCCGCCAGTTGCTGCTGATCCTGGACGCGTTGACCCGGGGCAGGCGGGCGGTGGCTGGCCCGTCAAATCCCAACCTGCAGTTGCTGGCGGAAGCGCTCATGGTGGAACTGGCCGACTATTGCGCCTTGTAGATTCATGGGCCATAGTGCAGAATCTTTTGCGGTAGAAAGACGTTGAATGGAACGAGTTAACAGAGCAAATGCATGGGTAAGTTAGCCAGGGGTGGCGCAAAAAAGACAATGATTGCCTTGACCATTAAGGACAAGGTTGTTTTGCACACCTACTACATGCCATTTATCAAGAACGGTGGACTGTTTATCGCCAACCGAACTGAATACGAGTTGAACGATGATGTGTTTATCCTCCTGAACCTGATGGATGAAACCGAAAAAATCCCGGTTGCCGGCAAGGTAGTCTGGATCGCGAAGAAAGGTGTCAAGAGCCCTCATACGCCTGGCGTAGGTATCCAGTTTGCAGATCCGGATAACATCGCAAAGGACAAGATTGAGACCTATCTCGCGGGTTCGCTCGGATCAACCAACGCCACAGCAACGATGTAAATCAGCCAGGCGAGAATTTTTTCAAATGACATACTGTGTGGCCATCTCTGTTGATGCCGGAATGTGTTTCCTGTCGGATTCACGAACCAATGCCGGCGTCGACAATGTAAGTACCTATTCAAAAATGCACACCTTCGGCAATGACGGTGAGCGTCAGATTGTTATCCTGTCGGCCGGCAATCTGGCGACCACGCAGGGGGTGATCGCGCAGCTCAAGAAAGACATCAAGCAGGGTCAGCCCCGAAATCTGCTGACGGTCGCAAACCTGGAAGACGCTGCCGACTACGTCGGTGAGGTGAATATTGTTCAGCAGGAAAAACATACCGGCGGCGGCGCATCCTACGAAGCCAGCTTTATTGTGGGTGGACAGATTGTAGGTGACAAGCACCGTGCATTTCTGGTGTATCCACAGGGCAACCATATTACAACCTCTGCTGATACGCCTTATCTGCAAATTGGTGAAAGCAAGTACGGCAAGCCCATCCTTGATCGGATCATTGCGCTTTCGTCCAGCCTGGATACCGCAGCCGTGTGTGGCCTGGTTTCCATGGACTCCACCATGCGCAGCAACCTGACCGTTGGCCCACCCATTGAAGTGTTGATCTACGAAACCGACACCCTGCTAGCCAATCGCCGCTACCGGTTTGACGAATCCAGCGAATATCTTCGGCAGATCAGCAAAAGCTGGGACGCCAAGCTTAAGGAAGCTTTCGCCAGCATGCCCCCGATAACCTGGAGTGACAACTGGGACCGGACTGCAGAAAAAAACAAACTCTGAACCCCCGGAACCTCCATGACAATCAAGGTTGCTCTCAACCACAAGACCGAATACCGGTTCAACAAACCAATTTCGATTCACCCGCATGTCATCAGGCTCCGGCCTTCGCCACACTGTCGAACCCCAATCCATGCCTACTCGTTGAAGGTGACGCCGGGAAACCACTTTCTGAACTGGCAGCAGGATCCTTTTGGCAATTACCTGGCGCGGTATGTCTTTCCCGAGAAGACCCGTGAACTCCTGATTCACGTCGAACTGATTGCGGAAATGACCGTCATCAACCCTTTCGACTTCTTCCTGGAGGAGGTGGCCGAAAAAATTCCGTTCAAATATGAAGAGCGGCTGGCCCGCGACCTGGCACCCTATCTTGAAATCTCGGAAGACGGCAAGCGCCTGAACGAATGGCTGGCGGAGGTGGACCGGCGGCCGCAACCAACTGTCGATTTCCTGGTGGGCATCAACCAGCGTTTACAGCGTGATGTCAGCTACCTGATCCGGTTTGAGCCAGGGGTCCAGACTTGTGAGGTGACCCTTGAAACCGGCTCAGGCTCCTGTCGTGACAGCGCCTGGCTGATGGTCCAGGTTCTCCGGCACCTGGGGCTTGCGGCACGGTTTGTGTCGGGTTACCTGATTCAGCTCACATCGGACCAGAAATCCCTGGATGGCCCATCGGGTCCCGAAGCCGACTTTACTGACCTGCATGCCTGGACTGAGGTGTTTTTGCCCGGGGCTGGCTGGATTGGCCTTGATCCCACTTCGGGACTTTTTGCCGGTGAGGGTCATATTCCGCTCGCCTGTACGCCGGAACCCACCAGTGCAGCAGCGGTTACCGGCGCGATCGAACCCGCCGAGGTGGATTTTCATTATGAAAACACGGTAACCCGGATCTATGAAGATCCCCGGGTCACCAAACCCTATACGCCAGAGCAATGGCAAAGGGTTGAGCAGGTTGCCGCTCGCGTTGATGACGTGCTTGAGCAGGAGCAGGTGGGCCTGACGATGGGGGGAGAGCCCACGTTTGTCTCAATCGACGACATGGAAGGTGCGCAGTGGAACACGGCAGCACTGGGTGAAGACAAGCGACGCCTTGCAGGTGAGCTCTTCCGGCGCTTACGCGCCCGATTTGGACCTGGGGGCCTGACCCATGTTGGCCAGGGCAAATGGTATCCTGGTGAACCCCTGCCGCGCTGGGCGCTTTCCCTGTTCTGGCGTACCGACGGGCAGCCGCTCTGGACGCGTGACGATCTGCTGGCGGACGAGACCACACCAGGTAAACTCACCGTTGCAGACGCGGGCACTTTTGGCGTTGAACTGGCGGCCGCGCTCGGTATGGACAGGGACTTTATTGTACCGGGGCATGAAGATGTTGGTTACTACATCTGGCGTGAGGGACAGCTTCCTGAAAACCTCGGGCCGGAAAATAACCAGTTGAAAGATCCCCTGGAACGGGCCAGGTTCCGCAAGCTGTTCAGCGAGAACATTGGTGACGTGGTTGGATTTGCACTGCCGCTCAAGTGGCAGGAAGTGGATGAAGTCAAAGGATACTGGAAGACGAGCCGCTGGCCATTCAAGACCGGTCACATGTTCCTTGTCCCCGGCGATTCACCCATGGGACTGCGCATGCCGCTCGCCTCATTACCCTGGCGCCAGCCCAACCCGGTGGAATTTGATGCGCCGGTAGACCCCTTTGCCGTGCCCGTGGACAGGATAGAAACGCTGCCAGCGCCCGTCGTCGACGATGAAGTGGTGCATACCGCGATTGTTGTTGAGGTGCGGCGTGGACACCTTTACGTATTCATGCCACCGCTGGTGCGCTTTGAGGTTTATGCAGAACTTCTGCGACGTATTGAAGGTGTGGCCGCAAAGCTTGAATTGCCACTCATTATCGAAGGCTATGAGCCACCCAAAGATGCGCGGCTCAAGCTTCTGCAAATCACGCCGGACCCCGGCGTGATTGAGGTCAACGTGCATCCGGCAACCTGCTGGGAAGAGCTGAAAGAAATCAGCCTGGGACTTTATGATGACGCCCGCCTGTGCCGACTCGGCACAGAGAAGTTTATGGTTGATGGGCGCCACTCTGGTACTGGCGGGGGTAATCACGTGACCCTGGGGGGAGCGACCCCGGCTGAGAGTCCATTCCTGCGCAGGCCGGAACTGCTGAAGAGCTTGCTGGTGTACTGGCAGAACCATCCGGCCCTGTCCTACCTGTTCTCCGGCCTGTTTATCGGCCCGACCAGCCAGTCGCCAAGAATCGACGAGGCCAGGGACGACAATCTCTACGAACTCGAGATTGCCCTGGCGCATTTGCCAAAAGGCGAGTCAGACAAACCCTGGCTGGTGGATCGGCTGCTGCGCAACTTCCTGGTTGACCTGACCGGCAATACCCACCGGTCAGAATTCTGTATCGACAAACTCTATTCACCGGACGGGCCTTCCGGGCGCCGCGGGCTGGTAGAGTTCCGCGCTTTTGAAATGCCACCTCACCCCCAAATGAGCCTTGTACAAATGTTGCTGATACGCTCACTGGTTGCCATGTTCTGGCAGCGGCCCTATGACGGCCGACTGATCAGGTGGGGCACGGAACTGCATGACAAGTTTATGCTGCGGCACTTTATTGTTGAAGACCTGCGCCTGGTGGTGGAGGACCTCAACCAGGCTGGTTACACCTTTGACCTTGAATGGTTTGCGCCTTTCATTGAATTCCGCTTTCCGAGAATTGGTGGCGTCAATGTCGGCGACCTTGAACTGCAGTTATTTACCGGTCTGGAACCCTGGCATGTACTCGGAGAAGAGTCGTCGGCACAGGGCACCGCGCGTTACGTGGATTCCACGGTGGAACGCGTCCAGGTGACGCTGGATAACGCCGTGTCAGATCGATACATCGTGACCTGTAACGGGCGGCGTGTGCCTCTGCGGGTGACCGGCACCCGGGGTCGGCAGATTGGTGCCGTGCGATTCAAGGCCTGGGAAGCGGCGTCAAGCCTGCATCCGAACGTGGCGCCTCACAATCCGCTGACTTTTGACATTGTGGATACCTATAACCAGTGCTCACTGGGTGGCTGTACCTACTATGTCTCCCATCCGGGCGGCCGCAACTACGAGACTTTCCCGGTGAATGCGGCAGAGGCGGAAGCGCGCCGTAACGCGAGGTTCTGGAGCATTGGCAAGACCCAGGGAACCGTGCATCTGCCGAAGCAGGAGAGCCATCCGGAGCAACCCTTGACGCTGGACCTGCGCTGGCCTGACCCCAATACCTGACAGGCAAGGGTAATCAGGTTTCGAAGGCGGCCCTGGTGGAGACGGCCTCGGCGGCCGGGGGCGCATAGCCAAACCAGGTCCCGGCAACCTGGGTGTGGATATCAGCCAGGTCAAGCTGCAGTGAATCAATAAACTCGTGCAGCTTTGCCTCCTTCAGCAGGGTAGCCGTATTGGTACCGGATAGCATGCGCTTGGAGTGGCCGATGGCCCGCATGGGACCGTCGTTGTTGGATAGTTGGCCACAACAGTTTTCAACCTCCGTCAGGCAGTGCGCAACAGCGCGCGGAAACTTTTCATTGCGCAGGATAAAATCGACCACGTCTTCACCATTGACCCTGTCCTGCACGTGCTGCCGATACATCTGATAGGCGCTTAATGAGCGGAGCACGTTCATCCAGAGAATGTTTTCGTACTCGGTCAGCTCGGAGTCAACCGGGTTCATCAGATTAAGGCAGCCGACGTCGACGATGCGGGTGCTCATGTCCGCGCGCTCCAGATTCCGCCCGATCTTGATGAAATTGTAGGCTGTATCGGCGCTCATGTTGCCGCTGAGCAGACCGGTAAGCTGGTGGCAACGGTTCACCACGTTGGCCAGGAACTCATGTCGCCCGTCGCGTTTCACACCCTGGTCCAGATTATTGCGCAGGTAGAGGTAAAGCTCGTTGATTCGTTCCCAGGCTTCAGATGGCATGATTTCGCGGGTAGTCCTGGCGTTCTCGCGGGCCATACGCACAGCTGCACGCAAGGAAGATTTTTCGTCTTCAAGCAGGAATTTGATGACATTGCGCTCGTCGACCCGGGTAAAACGTTCATTGAAAGCGTCCCGTGTCCCCGCAATGTCAATTACACTGCCCCAGATGTGCTTGACCTGGGGCAGGTCCATGACCAGATTGGTATTGACTGCAATCAGCCGGGCGGTATTTTCAGCGCGTTCGACGTAGCGGCCGAACCAGTACATTCTTTCTGCAACGCGTGCCAACATTCAGGTAGCCTCGTCTTCTGCCACAATCCAGGTGTCTTTGCTGCCGCCACCCTGGGAGGAGTTAACGACAAGCGAACCTCGTACCAATGCCACCCGGGTGAGTCCACCTGTCGTCACGAAACTGCGGTCGCTTTGCAGGATAAACGGCCGCAGATCAACGTGGCGTGGTTCAATGGTGCTGTCACAGAGTGTTGGCACCGTGGACAGGTTGATAATCGGCTGGGCAATATAGTTGCGGGGGTTGGCCTTGATCAGGCGCTTGAACTCTGCGGTGCGGCGTTTGGTTTCCCTGGGGCCAATATACATACCGTAGCCGCCGGATTCGTTGGCAGGTTTTACCACCAGGTTCTCGATATTCTTGAGGACATGCTGCAGGTGCTTCTTGTCCGAACACATGTAACTGGGGACATTGGGCAGGATCGGATCTTCACCCAGGTAATATTTGATCATGGCGGGCACATAGGTATACACCACCTTGTCATCCGCGACGCCGGCGCCGGGTGCATTCGCAAGCCCGACATTTCCCTTGCGCCAGGCGCGCATCAGGCCCTTGACGCCAAGCACCGAATCCTTGTTGAAGACCTCCGGGTCCAGGAACAGATCGTCGATCCGTCGGTAGATCACATCAACCCGGGAAAGGCCGTCAACTGTTTTCATGTAGACACAATCGTCATCACCCACAACCAGGTCCTGGCCTTCAACCAGTTCCGCGCCCATGCGCTGGGCCAGGAATGAGTGCTCAAAGTAGGCGGAGTTGTAGATGCCCGGCGTCAACACCACCACTTCCGGAAAATCTTTTGGTCTTGGCGAGATGGAAGACAGGGTGTCAAACAGCTGGGCCGGGTAGTCGTCCATTGGCTTGATCTGGTATTGCTCAAACAACTCCGGTAGCACACGCTTGCTGATGTTCCTGTTCTCCAGCATGTAGGAGACTCCTGATGGAACCCGCAGGTTGTCTTCCAGTACATACATGGTGCCATCGGCGTCACGGATCAGGTCGGTGCCACAGATATGCGCCCAGGTACCAAAAACCGGTGTGATGCCCTGGCATTCTTTCCGGAAATTCTTGGAGGACTTCAACAGATCCGCAGGAACCACCTTGTCCTTGATGATCTTGCCATCGTTGTAGACATCCGTGATGAAAAGATTCAGTGCGGTCAGGCGTTGAATCAGGCCCTGTTGGGTGACATCCCACTCCCGTTGGCGGATCACGCGCGGGATGATGTCAAAAGGCCATTCCCGGTCGATATTGTCGCCTTCACTGTACACGGTAAACGAAATGCCGAGTGTGGTGATGGCAAGCTCGGCTGCGCGCCGGCGTTCATTGAGGTCCTTCAGGCTGCTCTTCTTGAGGAAGTTGACCAACTGCGCCATACCCGGCCTGGCCCTGTTCTGGGTGGTGAGCAGTTCATCAAACACGTCTGCAGACGTTGTATATTTTTTGAGTTCCATGGGTTGGATTGTACCAGAGTTGTCAGTGATTAATGGCTGAACTCTACCTCATACAGCCGATAGTCAGTTTCGGCCATCCCCAGGCGAAGATAGGTCTGCTGGGCGTTCAGATTGTCCTTTTCGACATAAAGCCGGATGCCGCAAACGTTTTCTGCTGACCTGGCCTGACGGTTGACCTCGTTATACAGGGTTCGGAAAACCCCTTGCTGCCGAAACGCCGGCATCACGTAGACACTCTGTATCCACCAGAAGAGTCCGTTCCGCCAGTCGCTCCACTCAAAGGTAATCGCCAGGGCGCCAGTAATGACCTGCTCGTGTTCTGCGACCAGGTAAAAGCCAAGGTCAGGTGTCTCGAGCAGGCGCCTGACGCCTGCCGTGACAACGGGTTCGTCCAGTCGCTTGTGTTCAGTTTCAAGTGCCATCAAAGTATTAAAGCGGGCAAGGACAGTGGTGTCTGCTGGTGTTGCGCGGCGAATGCTCACGTCTGTCATGTGTTGGCTCCCAGGTGTCTGGCAAAGAACTCGTCCATCAGCGAGTACCGGTGAATGTTGTTGGTGCGGCCGGTGATCCCGTGTTTGGCGCCCGGGTAGGCCATGAATTCGAACCCGACGTTGTCTGCCTGCAACCGCGCCAGGAGTTTGGTGGTGTGGGTAAACAGGACGTTGTCATCAGCCATCCCGTGAATCAGGAGCAGGGCACCAGACAGGTTTTTTACATGGGGGAAGACGCTGCTTTGTTCATAGCCGGCAACATTATCGGACGGGGCGCCGAGGAAACGTTCGGTGTAGTGCGTGTCGTAGAGATGCCAGTCAGTGACCGGCGCAACCGAGACGCCGGCCCGAAACAATCCATCACTCTTCATCATCAGCATGAGGGTCAGGTATCCACCATAGCTGTGCCCGAAGACGCCAAGCCGACCGGCATCGACCCAGGGCAGCGATTGAAGAAACCGGGCACCCAGCATCTGGTCCAGAACCTCCACCACACCGAGCTGTTGAAAGATGACGGATTCAAAAGCCCGTCCACGGCCGCTGCTACCCCGGTTATCAAGCGCAAACAAGGCGTAACCCCGCGCCGCCATATAGTGATACCAGGGTGGAAGCCAGTCTCGCGTGACCCGCTGCACACCAGGCCCACCGTATACCGTTACGATAGCAGGCACCCTGGCGGTTGGGCTTGCCCCCGGTGGCTGGATCAGCCGGTAGTGCAGTTCGTGCCCGTCAGGGGCTGTGAGCACTCCGAAACTCACTTGCGTCTTCTTGGATATATACGGGAAAAACGCATGCGCCTCATTCAGACTGTTAGCGAATATTGTGTGCCTGACAACCCCGCCCATGTCGCATACCGCAACGCCGGTTGGCGCATGCGGGCTGGCATAGCGGTCGGTAAAACAGGAAAAGTCTGCGGCAAGCCGGGTCTGGTGAGTCTGGCCTGTACGGGTCAGGCGTGTTGGCATCCCACTGCCGTCCAGGGCAGTGACATACAGATGCGTTTCCAGTGGTGAATCCGCGTAACCTTCAAAATAGACAGACCCGCTTGTCTCGTCCACGCCGCAAACCCGCAATACAACCCAGTCCCCACGTGTCACCTGATTAAGTGGTGTGCCATCAGCTGATAGCAGGTACAGATGGCAGAAACCGGACCGCTCCGAGCCCCACAGCAGACGGCCGGAAGGCAGGCTGCGAAAGTGATCATTCAGGTTAATCCAGGTATCGCAGGTTTCTGTCAGAACGACCCTGGCCGCCTGACCGGGCCTGCAAAGCACCAGATCAAGCTGCTGCTGGTTGCGGCTTTGAACCTGTATGGCAACGGCTGAGCCATCTGCGAGCCAGTCAACCCGGGCCAGGTAGCTGTCAGGGGACCGCGCCAGGTCCAGCCACTCGACCTCGCCTTTGAGGTTGACGAGGCCAGGTCGGACAGCCGCATTCGGGCGTCCGGCAAACGGGTAACGCTGGGCAAATACGCCGAAATTGTCTGCCTCGATTTCGAATCGATGGGTGAGATCAACTGTACTTTCGTCAACCTGCAGGAATGCAAGCCTGGTGCTGTCGGGTGACCACCAGTAACCCTCAAAACGGTGCATTTCTTCCTGGGCGATAAATTCAGGCAGGCCATTGGAGATGGTCTCACTGGCATCAAATGTGAGCTGTGTTTCCGTGCCGGAATCAAGGTTGATGACAAACAGGTTCCGTGACCTGACAAAACTGACAAATCTACCGTCCGGTGAAAACCGGGCGTCAGTCTGGACTGTACCAGGCGGTGTAAGCTGGCGTGCGCTGGCGGATTTTATGTCATAGATGAATAGCACGCCGTCCAGCGGGAAGAGCAGGTGCGTACTGTCAGGATGCCAGAGATACTCGATGATGCCACGCTGGCTGATCCTGCGTCGTTCCCGCGCGGCTTTGTCCTCGGCGGAAAGTTCCCCACTGCCGCCGCCCAGGCTATTTGCCTGAACGAGGCAGGTAATCTCGCCATCAGCCAGGCGACAGCACCAGAGGTCCTGCTGTTCCAACTGGTGGGCTGATGCCTGCAGGAAGGTGACGAGGCGGGCATCCGGCGAAAATTTCACCTCAAGCGGAGGCCGCCCGGACAGGTCAGGCTCGCTGAACAGACGTTCAATAGTCAGTTCAAGCATCGCTGATGAACCTCATTGCATCCCGTGTCAGGTTGATCGTGTGCCCAGCGTCCACCAGGATGTTGTCCTCGATCCTGATGCCACCATAGGGTGCCAGCGTTTCAACCAGCGCCCAGTTCACATGTTTGCCTTCGGCTTTGGCACGGAGTTCGCGCAGCAGTAGCGGAATAAAATAAAGACCCGGCTCGATGGTGAACACCTGCCGGTCCTCAATGGTGCGAGTCAGGCGCAGTGCCGGATAGGCGGTGGGGGCCGCTCTCTCATCACCGGCGGGTGACTGCTGGAAACCGGCGACATCATGCGTTTGCAGCCCAAGCAGGTGGCCGAGGCCGTGGGGCAGAAAAGCAAAGGTGACGCCGGTACTGACCATCGCTGCAGGTTCCATGTCGACAATACCTGTCTCTTTCAGTACCCGCGCGAGCCGATGGTGCATGCGTTCATGCAGGTCAGCGTAGTTCATGCCGGGTGTAATGTCGTCTATGATGGCGAGTTGTTCCTGGTCCATACGGTTAACGAGATCTGCAAAGACGCCGCTGCTGCGGGCGTAGGTCCTGGTGACGTCGGCGGCATAACCGTTGTACTGTGCGCCGGCATCGATCAGCAGGGACCGGATTTCCGGCGGTGGTTGGCGATCGTAGAATTGATAGTGAAGCACCGCACAATGTTCGTTCAGTGCAACAATGCTGGAATAGGGCATGTCCTGTTCGCGCATCTGGATAGCCTGCAAATAAGCTGCAGCAATACCATACTCAGCCTCACCTGCATCAAACGCGTCTTTGGCCGCGTGATGCCCCCGGGCAGCGAGTCGGCTGGCTTCCACCATGCAGGCAATTTCGTAACTTGTCTTGTATGCCCGTTCATAATGAAGCCGTGCCAACAGCGCCACCGGGTTGGCCTTCATAAGTCCCCACCGGTCCGCAAGGGTGATGTCCTCGCCCAGAAAGCAGACCTGCCGGGTATCCCCCAACTGGTTGTGAACGTCATCCGCCGATTTTATGGCGCGGATGTCCCAGTGAGACGTCCAGTCACCAACCGGCTCTGCTGGAGGCATATGCCAGTAGTCATCGGGCTGGTGGAAAAACATTATCGGACGGCTCCCGGGTCGTATCAGGAGATAGCTGTTGGTGATATTTGTCAGCGGTACCAGTGCCTTGAAGTGAGGGTTGATTTCGAAGGGGTAGGTCTTGTCATCCAGAAACGCTGTTCGTGTGGTACCCGACGCAACCAGTAGGGCTGACCCACCCGTTGCCGCCAGCGCCTGCTCAATGATGTCCAGCCGGGATGAGAGGTGTTCCGCATAAAGAGAGGTGAGGGTGGTCAAGGTGTCAGCTCCGAATTGGGGATTGCCATTCTACCAGTTACGGGTTGCCACGGTTCGGGCCCTAACGCCATCTACCGACGATAAGGCCGGGTCATGCCCCTGGGCCGGATATTGAAGCGTTTGTCTGACCACCGATATTGCGCTGGATGAGTCCGGATGATTTCTTCAAGCTGCTTGTTGATGGCGGCCAACACGCGGTCAGCGGTACTGCAGTCAGGCAGGTCACAGGGACTGAAATGGATACGAAATCCGTCTCCCTCCCGTATCGCGGCAGCAAAGACCGTGCGAACCCCATGGCTTGAGGCAAGTTCGCTGATGGCAGTGGCAGTTAGCGCCGGCTGGCCAAAAAACGGTACAAACAATCCGGAGCGCAGTCTTGGCTGCTGGTCCGGGCACAAGGTGATAACTTCAGCCCGTGCCAGGCAGGTTGCCAGATGGTCAATACCGGCTCTGGTATGAGGCACCAGGGCAATACCCATGGCCGTGCGCATGTGCCGGATCAGGTCGTCCACCGCGGTGGAACTGGCTGGATGGTAAAACTCGGTGACGCGGAATCTGGAACCCAGAAATCGCATTACCACTTCCCGATTACCGAGCGGTGGTGTGAGTACAATCAGGGGCAAGGGGATTTCCTGGGGCAAATGCTCAAGGCCTTCCACGGAGACGCACTCGTCGTTGAATGAGGCGTCTCCCGCCAACCATACAAAACCGGTTTCAAGTAACGTCCTGCCGGATTCAACCAGCGAGCGTCGGATAAGTCTTGTCGCAGGGGTATAACCACAAAGCTTAAGGTTTGTTCGGGTCTGCCGGGCGTAGCGGTTGGGCACCAGGACGGCGAGGCGGCCCGCCAGGCTGCCCAGCGCCTGCGCCATTGACAGCGGCAACAGGGCTGCTGCCGCCAGCCCGAGCCACAGGACCAGAGTCACACAAAACACAATGACAGCAGGATCACGCGATGTGTAACGCTCCGGTTCACCAGGGGGTCTGGTACGGAATCGTTTGTAGCTCCAGAGGTACTGCTCGGGGACACGCCGCACAACCCGTTCAATCTCCTGGTTGAGAGTTGTCGGCGTGAGGGGTGTCGACATCGGTTGGAAGGGGGTCAGCACGACCCTGAAGCCGGCGCCGTCAGCCAATCGTTCACAGTAGGCCATCACGCAGGTCGCCCCGGTACGGTCCACAATGCGTGGCAGCAGGCTACTGGTCAGGCACAGTTCCCCAAAAAAATTCGCAAATTCCCCGGTGTGCACCTCGGGTTCCTGGTCAGGCATCATGCCAACTGAACCCCCTGCTGCCAGTCTCTGCATCTGCGCGCGCAGCCCGCCAGGTGTCGCCTCGACAAAATTGGTACCCGTTCGGCCGCGATACTGCTGGACCAGCGCGTTAATCTGCGTCGACCTGTTCGGTTGATACATATGGGTCAGACCGTATTCGCGACCCAGGAAGTGGTTGATCATTTCCCAGTTGCCCAGATGGGGCATAACAAAAATCAGTCCCTTCCCAGCCTCGGCCTGCCGGTCAACCCAGGCTTTGCCTTCCACGGTAACAATGGCTGCGTTACAGCGTTCAACCGGTGCTGTCCAGGCGAAAGCCGTTTCAAGTATCACCTTGCCCGTTTCCTTCATACTGGTACGAACGAGGCGCTCGCGCTCAGTCGGAGAAAGCTCCCTGAACGCGTGGTTGACATTGTCGCGGCTGACCCGTGCCATGCGGCTGCCCGATGCGTAGAGGCAGAGGCCGAGCAGGCTGCCAAGGCGCTGGAGGGCGCCGAGCGGCAGGTGACCCAGCACCTCAAGCAGAATCCTCAAAAGTTGTACTTTCAGCATTGGGGGAATCTACCTGAAGGCCCCGGTTGACGCCAATGAATCCAGTCCCGGGATGGTGGTAGACTGCGTCCGGCTTTCACCACCCCTCCCGGAGCAGGAATGGAGATACTGACAATTGTTTCGATGCTGGCACTCATGCAGGTTATTGTGCTTGGCTGGCTGACTGGTATGGCGCGGGTCAAATACAGCGTCAGTGCGCCGGCGACCACCGGCAATGAGCACTTTGAACGGTATTACCGGGTGCACTACAACACGATAGAGCAGCTTGTGGTGTTTCTCCCTGCGCTCTGGGCTTTTGGTTACTATATCGGCCAGTACTGGGCAGCGGGGTTGGGCCTTCTCTACCTGCTGGGCCGCATCGCCTATGCGGTTGGTTACATCCGGCAACCGGCAAGCCGGGGACCCGGCATGCTGCTGACCATGATAGCCACATCAGCGCTGGTCATTGGCGCACTGGCAGGTGCGCTGTTGCAACTCTGAGACAGCACTTTTGTGGTGCTGTTGCCAATGGCATGATATACAGGCATTAATGGTGATACACGTAGATAGCAGGAGTTTCGTATGGCAGTAGTCGAGTACAAATCGCCCGGTTCCATAGAGGAAGCGATCAGGTTTCTGGCAGAGTCGCCCATGGCCGCAAAAGTGCTGGCAGGTGGGACGGACCTGATCATCCAGAATAAAGGCAAGTACGACCAGCCGCTGCGGGTGGTTGATGTGAAGCGTATCCCGTCAATGATGACAGCTGAACTCTCGGATGATGTACTTCGGCTTGGTCCCTCAATGAGCTGTGCGACCCTGACTGCGCGTGCAGACATCAAGGCAGTGTTCCCCGGACTTGTTGAAGCAGCCTACCTGATCGGCTCAACCCAGGTGCAGGGCAGGGCAAGTGTGGGCGGCAATCTCTGCAATTCTTCTCCTGCGGGCGATACGGTACCTGCCCTGATTGCCAATGCTGCTGTCTGCGTGATTCACGGACCAGACGGCGAACGCAGGGTGCCGGTTGAGGCGTTTTGTACAGGCGTTGGTACCAACGTGCTGCAAAAGGGTGAGTTACTGGTGGCGCTTGAACTGCCGCGGCCTGCGGCGGGTACCGCGGATGCCTACCTCAGGTTTATCCCACGCACTGAAATGGACATTGCCGTCGCCGGTGCTGGTGTCAGTCTGACCCTGGATGCCGATGGGGTATGTACTGCAGCACGCGTCGGCATCGGCGCGGTAGCACCCAGGGCATTGCTGGTACCGGCAGCGGCTGAAGCGTTGATTGGTACCTCGATTGACAGCACAGCTCTGGAGGCGGCAGCCGCGGCAGCAAGCGCGGCCTCCAACCCCATTACGGATCGTCGGGGCACAATTGAGTACAGGCGTCACGTGGTGGGCGTATTGACAAAAAGGGCGGCCCAGATTGCCGCTGATCGGGCACGGGGAGCACACTAGGTCATGAGTAAAGTACACGTAACAACCAAAATCAACGGTGACGAGGTCGAGTACCTGTGTGAGCCACATGAGACGCTGCTGGATGTGCTGCGCAATCACCTCAACCTGACCGGTTCCAAGGAAGGTTGCGGTTCCGGTGACTGCGGGGCCTGTTCGGTGACGGTTGACGGCGTCCTGGTGTGTTCCTGTCTCGTGCTGGGGGTCGAGGCTGAAGGCCGTTCCATTGGTACCATCGAAGGAGTCCAGGACAAGGACCACCTTCATGTCCTGCAACAGAAATTCCTGGAGCACGCCGCGCTGCAATGTGGCATTTGCACGCCCGGTCTGATTGTTTCCGCCAAGGCGCTGCTGGAGGAGAACCCTAACCCGACCGAGGAGGAGGCCCGCTATTACCTGGCCGGTAACTTGTGCCGGTGCACGGGCTACGACAAGATTATCAAGGCTGTGCTGGATGCAGCTGAAACCATGCGAGGAGCAGCATAAACCATGAGCGAAGTACGCGATTACAAATACGTGGGTCAAAGGTCCATTCGCCCTGACGGTTTCGACAAGGTCACCGGCCGTGCGAACTACGGTGCTGATCTCACCTTGCCCGGCATGATCTGGGGGAAGATTCTGCGCAGCCCTCACGCCCATGCAAAGATTACGAAGCTGGACGTCAGTCGGGCCGCGGCGCATCCGGGTGTTATGGCCATTGCGACCTACCAGGACTTCCCCTCTGTATCCTCCGAGGCTTTTGAAGCCGGCGAAGGCTCCACCGATCTGCTGGACCTGGCGCGCAATATCCTGGCCGATGACAAGGTGTTGTATGAAGGCCACGCCATCTGCGCAATTGCTGCCCGAACTGAAGCAATTGCCGATGAGGCACTGGGACTGGTTGACGTGACCTACGAGTTGCTGCCGCCGGTCATGGACATGCAGGCGGCAATGGCAGAAGGGGCACCTTTGCTGCATGAGGACCTGTATACCGAAGGGCTGGCTGAGGCCCCCACCAAACCGTCAAACGTCGCAAGACGAATGGAACTGGTGAAAGGTGATATTGAGCAGGGGTTCCGGGACGCGGAAGTCATAGTCGAGAGGGAATTCTATACCCCGACGGTTCACCAGGGTTACATTGAACCCCATGCCTGTACTGTGCGGTATGACGACAAGGGTACGTCGATGATCTGGTGCTGTACGCAGGGCCACTTTGACGTGCGGGCCAGTACCGCAAAGATTCTAAAAATGGACCTCTCAAAACTGAAAGTTGTCGCCAGTGAAATTGGCGGGGGATTTGGTGGCAAGACCACGGTCTACCTTGAGCCGGTGGCGCTGGTGCTGTCCCGCAAGACCGGCAGGCCCGTCAAGATGGTGATGGATCGTGACGAGGTATTCCGCGCATCGGGGCCCGGTTCGGCAACCCGTAACTGGGTCAAGATAGGTGCCAAAAAAGACGGGACCATCACTGCCATGCAGGCGAAACTCATTTACGAGGCCGGTGCCTTCAAAGGTTCTCCCATGGGTCCCGGGTGTATGACGGTCTTCACACCCTACGACATTGAAAACGCCTATGTTGAAGGTTACGACGTTGTGGTCAATAAGCCCAAGGTTGCTGCCTATCGGGCACCCGGGGCGCCGCAGTCAGAATTCGCCGCTGAGATGGTCATCAACGAACTGGCCGCAAAGCTGGGCATGGACCCTATTGAGCTACGTCTAAAAAACGCTGCAAAAGAAGGTACCCAGACGCTGTACGGGCCAAAACTGCGGAAAGTAGGGCTGGTGGAGTGCCTCGAGGCCGTCAGGGATTCTGAACACTACAGGAGCAGCCTCAAGGAAAACCAGGGACGCGGCGTTGCCGCAGGCTTCTGGTTCAACATCGGTGGTCAATCCAGCGTGACCATCAACATGAATCCTGACGGGACGGCAACCCTGGTGGAAGGATCGCCCGATATTGGTGGCTCCCGCGCATCCATGCAGTTGATGGCGGCAGAAGAACTCCAGATCCCGGCAGAGAAAATTACCCCGATTGTTGCTGACACCGAGGTACTGGCCTACAACGGGACAACGGGCGGCAGCCGTACCACTTTTGCAACCGGGATGGCGGTCATAGAAGCTGCCCAGGATGTTATTCGGCAGATGAAAGAAAGAGCTGCAGCCGTTTGGAATGTAACCGCGGAACAGGTTGAGTGGCGCGACGGCGCCGCTGTCAATCTTGCCGGGGAAGGGCAGCTCTCCGCTGCTGAAATCTGCGAGAGCGCAGAACGCACCGGCGGGCAGATTTCCGGCCGTGGCAACATCAATGCACGCGGCGCCGGTCCCAGCTTTGCTGTCCACCTGGCGGATGCAGAGGTTGATCCGGATACCGGACGCGTCTGGATTACCCGGTACACCGCCTGCCAGGATGCAGGCAAAGCCATTCATCCGGGGTACGTGGAGGGACAGTACCAGGGTGGTGCCGCCCAGGGGATTGGCTGGGCCCTGAACGAGGAATACATCTACAGCAAGGATGGACACCTGGAAAACCCCGGTTTTCTGGACTACCGGATACCGCTGGCATCTGATCTGCCCATGATCGAAACCATTATTGTGGAAGTACCCAATGCCTTCCATCCGTTTGGCGTCAGGGGTGTAGGTGAGTCCGGCATCATCCCTCCGCTTGCCGCAGTCGGCACGGCGGTTGGTAATGCCGCGGGAATTGAGGTCACGACGCTACCGCTGTCACCGCCACGTGTCCTCAAGGCAATAATGGAAAAATAGCCCATTGGCCCATGTAATCTTCTCCAGTGAGTTGCAACGGCTCACTGGGGAAGAAAAGACCGAAGTTGCCGCCCTCAATTACCGGGATTTGCTCGACCGGGTGACGGCGCAATACCCGCGTCTCGACCGGGCAGAACTGCTGAAGATGGCCGTGGCAATCGACGGTGTGATAATCCACGATCCTCTGCTTGAAAGCGTTGACGACAATAGTGAGGTCCATTTCCTGTACAAGATATCCGGCGGCTGAGGCCGGCACCTGCTTCAGGCATAACCATCCGGATTTTGCTGTTGCCAGCGCCAGGCATCGCGACAGATATCATCGATGCCTCTTTCAGCAATCCAGCCCAACTCTTCCCTGGCCCTGACGGGATTGGTAAAGCTGCTGGGGATGTCTC
This sequence comes from Pseudomonadota bacterium, assembly GCA_047947185.1. GTDB lineage: Bacteria > Pseudomonadota > Gammaproteobacteria > Pseudomonadales > Azotimanducaceae > JANQJA01. The sequence continues at coordinate 470,491 of CP170502.1, read as the reverse complement.
CCGGCCGCCTTGGACCAACTTCCCAGTTCAGGTTGACACCGGTTACGTTGACAAATGCGTTGATGATGTCGAGCACTGAATAACCGGTGCCGGTACCGAGGTTGTAGGTGACAAGCCCCGGTGCCGTGCCGAGTTTTGCAAGCGCAGCAAGATGCCCCCTGGCAAGATCCACAACGTGGATATAGTCCCTGATACAGGTGCCATCCGGGGTTGGATAGTCGTTGCCAAACACCGTGAGTTTCTCCCGTTTACCGACAGCAACCTGGGTCACAAAAGGCAGCAGGTTATTGGGGATGCCACTCGGGTCTTCACCAATCTGGCCACTTTCATGGGCGCCAGCCGGGTTAAAATAGCGCAGCCGGGCAACATGAAAAGTGGGGTCTGCAGTACAGAGATCCTCCAGGATCTTTTCCAGCATCAGTTTGGTACGGCCGTAGGGGTTGGTGGCATCAATAATGGTGCAATCTTCGTCTATGGGTACGCGCGCCGGCTCGCCATAGACCGTGGCCGATGATGAAAAAACCAGTCGGTTAACACGGTGACTTTGCATACACTCAAGGAGATTCAGCGTCCCGCCAATATTGGTCTTGTAATAGGCAAGCGGTGCGGCCACTGATTCGCCAACCGCCTTCAAACCGGCAAAATGGATGACCGCGTCAAACGGCGTGCCTGCAAAAACGGCCCCAAGTGCTGGCAGGTCAAGCACGTCCACCTGGTGGAACGAAATGGACCTGGCCGCAAGCGATTCAACCCGGCGCACGGCTTCCTGGCTGCTGTTGGCGAGGTTGTCAACAATGCTGACCTGGTGGCCTGCTGCCAGCAGCTCAAGCGCGGTATGGGAGCCGATGTAACCGGCACCACCGGTCAGTAGTACCTTCACGGGCGCAACCTTATGCCCAGGTGGGATTCGAGTTCCAGCAGGGCATCGACCGGCTGGACCACCTTGATAGTTTTCATACCGAGGGCCCGGGCAGGTTTCAGGTTAATACCCAGGTCATCCAGGAAAATTGCCTCTGCAGGTGCAACTGCCAGTTCACGACAGGCGAGCAGGTAAATCTCGGGGTCTGGCTTGCGAATCCCCACCTTGCTGGATTCAATGACGGTATCAAACAACGCCATGACCTCGGCGAACCGGGTTGCCCGGTTACTGTCCCTGGCCATGCCGGGGCCAACACCTGCCTGGCGAACATTGTTGGTGATACAGCCTACCTTGTGCGTCTGTTTGATGGTTCGCAGCGCCTGTACCATGTCAGGCCTGAGGTCACCCGCGAGCAGGGCAAGCACCTCGGCACCGGCAACCCTGTGACCCTGGGCAGCCGACTCCCGGGCGAAAGCCTCATCAAATTCCTCAACAGAAATCCGGCTGCTCTCCAGCTGCGCCCAGGCATTGGTTTCGGGATTGGTCGAATTGATGGTGCGGATAAAATCCGCGGGGAGCCCCCGTTCCCGTTCAAACCGGGCAAAAGCCTCAAATGGACTGGTGGTAAGCACACCGCCAAAATCCCACAGTACGGCGCTGATCATGCGGCTACTCGCTGACATTAATTTCGAACATGGCGGAATCCGGCCGGGCCAATCCCCGTTGGCTGCCATTAATGGCCTCCAGCATCAGTTGCACATTGGCCGAGTTGGGGAATTCCGCCTGGGCCTGGCGAACGGCCTCTTCAAGGCGCAGTTCCCGCATGAAAAGCATGCGAAAAGCCTTGCGCACCTCGGCAATCTCTTCGCTGGTATATCCGGCGCGCTCCATGCCAACCTTGTTGATAACACGCATGTGGGCAGGAAAACCCTCAGCGATGGTGAATGGCAGTACGTCCTGGATGACGCGACACATACCGCCTACCATGGCGGCCCGGCCCACCCGGCAGAACTGGTGAATTGCCGATAGTCCGCCAATATTTGCATAGTCCCCGATAATGACATGACCGGCGAGTGTTGCCGCATGGGACATGACCACATGGTTGCCCACGCTGCAGTTGTGGGCAACGTGTGACTGTGCGAGCAGGGTACAGTCGTCACCAATGGTGGTAATCGAACCTTCCTGGGTGCCGCTATGGACGCTCACGAACTCCCGCACTGTGTTTCTTGCGCCGATTTTTGTGTAGGTGATGGTGCCAGGTACGTATTTCTGATCCTGGCTCTGGATTCCCAGGGTCACAAACGGGAAGATGACACAATCGTCGCCAATGGAAGTGTGTCCCTCAACAACCACGTTGGAACGCAGCACGGTGTTGGCACCAATCGTGACATCGGGTCCAATGGTACAGAAGGGGCCTATGACACAGTTGTCGCCCAGTACGGCGTTTTCGTGTACTACCGCGTGTTTGTCTACCTTGATCATGCTGAGTTGTCCGCAGTTGATTTTGTTTGGTGGATTCGACAGGGTCCGGGTCCGCTGGTTCCGCTAGCGCTTGCCATAGTCGACGGATTGCCAGGTGTGAGGCGAAAGGCAGACCACAATACTGTCGTCGGTGTCGCCGGCACTCGCAGCATAGTCACGCCCGGCTGCTTCTCCAAGGTACCGGCTTGCCATCCGGAGCAGTTCACCTTCGTAGGGCCGTCGGGTTTCAAAGGGACCTTCTACCGAGACGTAACGATAGGGGAGAGATTCCGTCTGAGCACACAGGCTGATGCGATCAGCACCGGCAAGCAGTTTCCCTTTGATTGAGTTCGCACTCGTGATCACGGTGACGGGCCCTGACGGCGTGTAGTCATACCAGATTGGCACGGTCAGTGGACCGCGGCCTGGGCGAGGTATTGAGATGACACCCACATGGACGTCAGCCAGAAAATTTTCCCGCTCGGTGATGGACATTGCTAACGACATGAGTAAGTCTCCGGCAGTGCTTGTGGCATTTGGCCAACAAAAGTCAATTGTGGACATATTATTGAGACGATATGTCACTTGGTTTTTTTCTGCTTCCCAATGATATAATTTTGGCTCCTGTAATTCATGGCCTATCTTATTCTGGTTTGCCAGGGTCAGGTCTTATGGTTCACGTGCTCACCTGGAATCTCTATGACAGAACAAGCAAACCAACCCCGTCCGCTGGACCGTTCACTGGTCGACAAACACAGCTTCTCACGGGAGGAACTGCTCGATTGTGGCTATGGTCGCCTGTTTGGGCCCGGCCGGGCGCATCTGCCTATTGATGAGATGCTGATGGTCGATCGCATCACCAGTATCACCGAGACCGGTGGCTCTCATGGCAAAGGCAAAATCATGGCCGAAATGGACATTAACCCTGACCTGTGGTTTTTCAAGTGCCATTTTGTTGGTGATCCGGTAATGCCCGGCTGCCTGGGACTGGATGCTCTCTGGCAGTTGGTTGGTTTTTTCCTGGCCTGGAAGGGCAACTGGGGGGTTGGTCGGGCGCTGGGCTGTGGCAAGGTTGCTTTTCGGGGGCAGGTGTTGCCATCGGCAAAAAAGGTTGAATACGATATTGATTTGACCCGCGTGCGGGAAGGCAAGACCGTACTGGGTATTGCGGATGCCCGGGTGCTGGTTGATGGCAAGCAGATTTACGTGGCGGAAGATGTGAAGGTGGGATTGTTTACCACTTTGGATGACTTTTAGGTGAGCTCTATGAGAAGAGTTGTTATTACTGGTCTGGGTATCGTGTCCCCCCTCGGGAATAACAAGCAGGAGACGCTGGAATCTCTCCTCGGGGTACGTTCGGGCATCCGTTTCCAGGAAGCCTACAAAGAGATCGGCATGCGCAGTCACGTAGCTGGTAGCGTCCAGATTGATGCTGAAAGCATGATTGACAGGAAACTTTACCGGTTTATGGGCGATGCGGCCGCTTTTGCCTATATTGCCATGAAAGAAGCCATTGCAGATGCCGGGCTGTCAGAAGCTGAGGTCTCCAACGAGCGGGCTGGCATAGTGGCAGGTTCCGGTGGTGCTTCCTCGGCAAACCAGGTGGAAGCCGCTGACATACTGCGGGAGAAGGGGCTGCGCCGCGTGGGACCCTATCGTGTCACCCGGACCATGGGATCTACCGTGTCTGCGTGCCTTGCAACCCCCTTTCGGATCAAGGGGGTGAATTATTCAATTACGTCCGCCTGCTCAACCAGTGCTCACTGTATCGGTCATGCGGCAGAGTTGATCCAGCTTGGCAAACAGGACATTGTCTTTGCTGGCGGCGGTGAAGAGGAACACTGGAGCCTGTCATCGCTGTTTGACGCCATGGGGGCGCTGTCAACCGCCTATAATGATACGCCGGCAACTGCCTCGCGGGCGTACGACAGGGACCGTGACGGCTTTGTCATTGCCGGCGGCGGTGGTTTCCTGGTTGTCGAGGAGTATGAGCACGCGAAAGCCCGCGGTGCAAAAATCTATGCTGAACTGGTGGGTTATGGTGCAACCTCTGACGGCCATGACATGGTGGCACCATCCGGTGAAGGTGGTCGACGCGCCATGTTGTTGGCAAAGTCCACGGTGGATACCCCCATCGATTACATTAATGCCCATGGTACCAGCACGCCTGCCGGTGACATTCCGGAAGTTGAGGCAATAAGAGCGGTGTTCGGCAGCGATATGCCAAAAATCAGCTCAACCAAGTCGCTGTCGGGTCACTCACTCGGTGCTGCGGGTGTCCATGAGGCGATATATTCCCTGCTGATGCTGGAGAACGATTTTATCTGTCCGTCAGCACACATTGAAAACCTGGATCCGGCGGTAGGTGATGCCCCGATTGTGCGGGAGCGCATTGACAAGGCCGGCCTGAATACCATCATGTCAAACAGTTTTGGATTTGGCGGAACCAATGCCGTACTTGCATTCCGCCGAATTTCATAATTTTCCCCGGAAAAGCCAGATATTTACCGTTTCTTTACGGAGCAGTTCTACCAAATTTTCCGGGCCGGTGATTGAATAAGCGATTCGGATAACGGACCTCCAGCGATGAACAGAGCCAAAGTTGTCATCATCGAAGACGAACCTGATATTGTTGAAGTTATTGGCTACAACCTCAAGCGCGAGGGCTTCCAGGTTGCCTCGTCCGGGCGGGGTGACGAGGGGCTTAACCTTGTTCGCAACCTGTCTCCGTCTCTGGTCATCCTTGACCTGATGCTCCCCGGAATGGATGGATTAACGGTTTGCCAACAGCTCAAGTCAGACCCCATAACCCGCGACGTCCCGATCATCATTGTGTCCGCCAAAGGAGAAGAAAGTGACGTGGTGATTGGCCTTGGGCTGGGTGCTGATGATTACCTGGCCAAACCTTTTTCGCCACGGGAACTGCTCGCCCGGGTCAAAGCCGTACTGCGACGCGGACGGATTCGTGAAGAGCAGCACAAGGAACGCATTGTCATCAAGGATCTGCTGATTGACCTCGCGCGACACGAGGTCAGGGTGAGTGGTGAACTGATCAAACTGACGGCAACAGAGTTCAAGATTCTCTACCAGCTTGCCAGCCAGCCTGGTCGCGCCTTCACGCGGGAACAACTGCTCAATCGTGTGGTGGGAGAAGGTGTGGTGGTGGTAGACCGTAACATTGATGTCCACATTCGCGCGGTTCGCAAAAAGCTGGGCCCTTACAGCCAGATGATCCAGACGATTCGGGGTGTTGGGTACCGATTCGTCGAAGACTAGATGCTGCGCTCAAGATTTCTCTGGCAGCTTTGTGGTGCACTGGGTGCAACCATTCTTGTCAGCACCATCGTTTTCGGTTCACTGGCAACCTCCCAGGTGCAGACCGATGCCCGCAACAACATCAGGGAATCGCTACGCACCCAGGCGGCAATCCTGCGGCAGTTGTTGAAGCCCAATCTCCTGAATGATACGCCCATCTCCAGTGATGAACTGATCGACATAACCGGTGGTGCTGACAACCGGATTACCCTGATTGACGCCGCAGGCGTGGTGATTGCCGACAACCGGGAAGAACCCGCCCTGATGAATAATCATCTGGACAGGCCCGAGGTGATTGCCGCCAGGACACAGGACTTTGGCGTGTCAGAACGTTTCAGCGAGACCATCCAGCAGAATATGTTATACGTCGCCCTCAGGGTCGAGGGTGAGCAGGAACTGCTGGGATTTATTCGTGTGGCTGTGCCACTTCGTGTGGTGGAACATCAACTGGCGGCGCTGCGCAACCAGATTCTTGTCAGTGGTACGGTGATTGCGGCCGTGTTCCTGGTGATTGCCTTCCTGCTCGCGCGTCAGTTTACGATACCGATATCCAGTATGACTGACAGTGCAGCGAGGATCGCCCAGGGTGACTACGACCTGCGCCTGAACGAAGACCGAAATGATGAGATTGGACGCCTCTCCCGGGCGCTGAATGAGCTTGCGCGCGGAACCCAGGAAAGAATTGGTGCCCTGACCAGCAGTCGAAACCAGTTGGCCGCCATCCTTTCCGGTTTGACCGAGGGTGTCATTGCAGTGGATCTCGAGCAGACCATTCTGCACATTAATGATTCAGCGCGAAGCATGTTAAGGCTCGGTTCGCGGGATGTGGTGAATCGCTCACTCTGGGAAGTTGTGCTGGTCACCGAAATTTGTCAGGCAGTTGATACCTGTCTCTCGGAACTGATTACTGTCAACGCCACGGTAAAGGTCGATAAGAAAACGCTTGATGTTTCAGTTGTGCTGCTGCGCGACCACGACTGGACCTCAGCCGCCGGTGCCATCATCGTACTGCAGGACATTACCGAGATGTTGCGGCTGGAACAGGTGCGAAGTGATTTTGTGGCCAATGCATCTCACGAACTGAAGACCCCAATATCGGCCATTCGCGGTTTTGCCGAGACGATTCTCGATGATCCCAACATACCTGAGGAGGTGCTTGATCGCTTCCTCAGGCGAATCCGCAGCCAGGCGGCCAGGCTGGACCACATCGTGCAAGACCTGATCCACTTGTCTCGCTTTGACACACATGCCCGCAAGATGTCGGTGAGCCGTATTGATCTCGCCTGGCTGCTGCGGGATGTCTACCGGGCAAAGTCAGAGGATGCCACTGATGCTGGTGTGACGCTCAAGGTTGATGTACCCGACAAACCGGTTGAGGTGGAGGGTGAACAGGAAGCGCTTGACCAGATGGTCACCAACCTTGTGGACAACGCCATCAAGTACACCCAGGCGGACGGGCGGGTTAGCCTGCGCCTGCGGACGCTGGGACGAATGGCCGTCATTGAGGTGGAGGACACCGGCATTGGCATCCCTGAAGAGGAGCAACAGAGGATTTTTGAACGCTTTTACCGGGTTGACCGGGCCCGATCGCGGGAGCAAGGCGGGACAGGATTGGGTCTTGCCATCGTCAAGCACATCGCCCAGTCACACAGGGGTAGCGTGACAGTCACGAGCCAACCGAACAAAGGTTCTGTCTTTACAGTGCGTCTGCCGATGGTATCCTGATATGGCTGTTCAAAGTACCCGGCTGATTTCTCTCGCTGCGTTGTGACCGGGAATACCGCTGACGCCACCACCAGGGTGCGTACCGGAACCACACAGATAGAGGCCCTTGATATCCGTCTGATACTGTCCCATGCCAAGCATGGGCCTGGCGGAAAACAACTGGTCCAGGCTGAGCCGGCCGTGAAAAATATCACCACCAATCAGTCCAAACTTCTGCTCCAGATCCCAGGGACTCAAGGCATCAATACCGAGGACACAATCTTCAAAATCCGGGGCGAAGGCTGACACGACTGCAAAAATGGACCGAATGGCGGCATCACGGTGCCCTGCCCAGGCCTCGCGCAACGCGGGATCAAACTGCTGGCAGAAGAGACTGGCCACGTGCTGGCCCTCTGGCGCAAGTGAGCCGTCAACCAGACTCGGGATCAGCATTTCGACAATGGGCTGCCTGGACCAGCCCAGTTGCCGCGCGTCGGTATAGGCCCTGTCCATGTACCCGAGCGACGGGGCCAGGATAATGCCGCCTTCCAGTACGCCATCCACCTGCCTTGCCCTAAATTCTGGCAGGCGGGAGAGGGCGACGTTCATCCGGAAAGTGCCGCTCTGGCACTTGTATTGCCGGAAGTGGGCCAGGGTATCCGGATGCACCACCTCCACTGGCAGCAGGCTGTTGTACAGCAGCGCCGGATTAACATTGGCAACCACCAGGTCAGCCGCAATCTCGTCGCCGGCGCTGGTGATGACACCACGTGCCTGCCCCTTGTCGACGATCACCCGGGCAACCGGGACGCTGGTCTCCAGGCGGACGCCCAGTGCCGCGGCTTCACGCGCAATGGCATCGCTGATCGCACCCATGCCACCCACTGCATGTCCCCAGGCACCGCTGGTCCCATTGGTTTCCCCCACAACGTGGTGTAGCAGCACGTAGGCTGAGCCGGGTGTATAGGGACTCCCGTAATTGCCAACCACGGCATCAAAGCCGAGGAGGGCCTTCACTGCGTCAGATTCAAACAGGTCATCCAGCATCTCCCCGGCACTGACGGAAAACAGCTTGAGCAGAAAGCGGCGGGTATTGTTGTCTGCCGCGAGGTAGTGCCGGCTGAGCCGAAACAGCTTCACGATGTCGCCGGCAACAAACCCGGTCAGTGAGGGCGGGGTCTGAAGCATGACATCACGAATTATGGGGACGATCTTGTCCATCTGCGCCATGAACACAGGCCACTGCCTTGCATCTCGTTCGGAGAATCGGGCCAGTTCAGCCTGCATCCGATCGGCATCAGGATAGCTGATGAGCGCGTTGCCGTCGGGCAGGGGCAGGAAGTTATTGATGCGGCGTGACAGTATTCGAAGGCCGTGGTCATGCAGGTGAAGCTCCCTGATGATTTTCGGATGCAGCAGACTCACGGTGTAGCTGGCAACCGAATTGCGAAATCCGGGCAGGAAAGATTCAGTTACTGCGGCACCACCCAGCAGGTGTCGGCGTTCCAGCAAGGTCACATCAGCACCGGCACGGGCCAGGTAACAGGCACACACAAGCCCGTTATGGCCGCCCCCGATAATCACCACTTTTTTTGCCATTTTCTGACCTCATTGCCTGACTGGCATTTTGACAGTTCCGGCGTCGTTACTGTATCTTACGCGCCTCGTGGCAATGCCACCCGGACCCTGTATGACCAATCAGACATCCTCTGACGCTGAAACGCCGAAGGCGCTTCAGGAAGCCCCTGTGCCCGCGCGTCCCCAGCTTAGCATCTGGCAGTTGGCCTGGCCGGCGATCCTGTCGAATCTGCTCTTTTCCGTCATAGGTATCATCAGCATCAAGATTGTGGGCGAACTGGGCGCGTCGGCAATTGCTGCGGTTACGACCGGACAGCGTATCTTTTTTGGGCTGCAGGCGATCCTGATGGCCGTATCAGCCGGGACGACCGCCATGGTGGCGCGGTCCTGGGGCGCCAAGAATTACACCGAGGCGGCACATGTCACCAGTGTTTCACTGTGGATTGGCAATGTTGTAGCCCTGGTTCTGATGGTCCCCTGCGTTGTCTTTGCACCAGCTATTGCCCGCGTGTTTGGTCTGGATGATGAGACCACCGCCGAGGCTGCCAGGTACATCCGCTGGCTGAGCTGTTTTAACCTGGCCTTTGCCATCAATATGGTGATTGGTGCGTCTCTGCGTGCAGCAGGTGATACCAAAACGCCGCTTTGGATTGGCATCATTACCAATATCCTGAATGTTGGACTGGTTTACTGGCTGGTTTTTGGCGGGTTTGGCGTCCCTGCGCTGGGAGTTGCCGGTGCTGGCATCGCCAACGGCCTCTCCTTTACCTTTGGTGCCCTGATCTTTCTGTACCTCTGGTACACATCTCGCCTGGTGGTAGGCGTGGGTGGACGAGGCTCAATCACGGAAAAACGCATCCGTCAGTTAGTCCACATCGGTTACCCGGCGGGTGTCGAACAGTTTGTGTTCCAGGCCGGCTTTGTGGCTTTCCTGTGGCTGGTTGCACACTATGGTACGGCTGCTTTTGCCGCCTACGGTATTGGTGTGCAGATACTTTCACTCTCATTTGTGGTGGGTTTCGGTTTCTCGATTTCAGGGGCCACCCTGGTTGGTCAGCACCTGGGTGCTGGTGACCAGGCTGGCGCCAACCGGCAGGGTTGGCGCGCCACCGGCTTTGCAATTGGCAGCATGATGCTACTGAGTGCCGTGATCCTGGTGTTCCCCGAGGAGATTGCGCGCTTTCTGATTGACGATGATGAAGTGGTGCGTCTTACAGTCATCTTTATCTACATCATGGCCATTGCCCAGCCACTGATGGCAATTGAGTTCACCCTGGGTGGCTGCCTGCGCGGTGCAGGTGACACACGCTTTCCGTTGATGACAACCATGGTAGGGCTGATTGGCGTCCGGGTAGGTCTTGCTGCACTTGCCGCCTGGCTGGGACTGTCGGTCATCTGGATTTATGCCGCGCTGATTGGTGACTACATCATCAAGGCAGCTTTGCTGGTCTTTCGCTTCCGCTCAGGCAGGTGGATGCAGATATTCTCTGAATCGGAGACCCGGTTTGCCCAATATGATCGACGTGGCACTTGACTTGAGCAATTTCATGGGTATGATCGCGCCCCTTAATTGACCACCAACAACGAGCACATGACTTTGAAACATCTGGACTCAATCACCCTATGGTCCGTGAACCCGGCTGGTGCCGTGTTCGCTGGCACGCGTCCGTCCGGACGTTGCGGAGTAGTGCGTTAGGCTGGTCTGACAAGACCCTTTGAAAAAGCCCCTGGCGTATTGCTCGCCAGGGGCTTTTTTTTTGGACTTTTTTTGGCGTTGTAACACCATGAATACAAAATTACGCACAAACATTGGTGTGCTTTACATCTTCAGCTTCTTCTGGGTCGCTATGGTGGTCATACCCGTCATGGTGCCGTTGTTTGAATCCAAGGGGCTCAGCCTCGCGGAGGTTTTCTACCTGCAGTCAATTTTTGCCCTGGTGGTGGTCATACTCGAAATACCCAGTGGTTACTATGCAGACATGTTTGGCCGCAAGCAGGCCCTGGTGCTGGGCAGCCTGTTCCACGGGCTTGGCTTTACCTGGCTCTTTTTTGCCGACGGTTTTGTGGCGCTGGTTGTCTTTGAGACCCTGGTGGGGATTGGGCTCAGCCTGCTCTCAGGGGCAGACCTGTCGCTGCTTTATGACAGCCAGGATGCGCTGGCGATGGATCCCGCGGAGAAAACCCGGGGGATTGCCAATATGCGATTCATCAAGAGCTGTGGCGAAGGTTGTGCGGCTTTGCTCGCCAGCATTCTCGTCATCTATTCACTTGACGCGATTGTGATTGCCAACGCCCTGTTTGCCTGGTGTCCGCTGGTGCTCTCATTGCTGCTGACTGAGGCGCCTTTTACGCGAATGGCGCAGGGCCAACATGTGGCAAACCTCAAGCAGGTTGTTGGGCATTTAATGGTGTCTGACAGGTTGTTGCGGTTGATCTGCCTGAACATTACCTTCTTCAGCCTGATGACGTTTTACGTTGTGTGGATGCTGCAACCGTACTGGGGTGCGCAGGGCGTGCCATTGGCGCTCTTTGGCCTGTTGTGGGCAGCGCAGAGTTTTCTGTTTGCAATTGCCACACGGCTCACCATACCCATGGAAGATCGTTTTGGTGCGGTGCCGGTGCTGGTTGTGATGGGTGCCCTGCCTGTTGTGGGTTATCTTGGCATGGCACTGACTGGTGGGGTACTCGGGGTGTGTCTCAGTTTCCTGTTTTTTATCAGCCGGGGTATCAACCAGGTGATACTGACAGATGCGCTCAACCGACGGGTGCCAGGTGCCTTTCGCGCTACGGCAAACTCCATGACCTCGTTCATGTTCCGTGGTGTGTATATTGTTACCGGCCCCCTGGTTGGTTACCTGATTGGTGCCGTGGGTATGCAGGCGACACTGCTGGTGTTGTGCGCCGTGAGCGCCCTGCTGTTTGGTACGCTCCTCGTGCCGATGTTGGCTGCAGTCCGTGGGATGCAGTCGGCCGCCCTGCGTTCAGTCACAACTGAATAGCAGGGCGACCTTCGTTTTTGCTGCTCAGGCGCGCTAATATGGCATACTGGTTGAGAGCCAATCGAAAGAGTAGAGGAGTGTCATGCCTGCCATATGCCGAAGTGCTGCCTGTCTTGTTGTTGTGCTGATCCTGGGTGGTTGTTCAACAATGCGATTGGATCCGGCGGCAGGCATCCTTGGTGCCTGGCGTACGGATTTAGCCGGCTTTCCCGTAACCGTTGTCTATACAGAGACAACAGTGCAGGTGGGGAACGCCGAGCCGGTACCCTATACGCTGACCGGTGACGAATTGCGTTTTGCCGGTGGTGACAGCCAGTTGAGGCGGGTTTCTTTCCCTTCGGGTTCTGTAATGTTGCAGGTTGACCCCCTGACGGGCACAGAACAAAGTTACCAACGGCTCGCCGACAGACGTTGATCCTGTATATAAATACAGTTAACATCCGGCGACATGGTCGGACCACTCCCTGTTGGCTACTATCTTGATAACTTTAACCTGCTGCTGAATTTTGTCGCGGCACACTACGATCATCTGCTAAACCTCGAGGAGATCGCCTGGCGAACCCGCTTTCAGGCGCTTTCGCTTGATGCTGCACGCCTGTACGTGCGCCTTTGTAGCCGCAAGGGTCCCCTGTTTCGGGTCGACAAGCTGGGCTATACAGAGATTGGAGATTTGCCTGCGGCCATCGAAGAACTCACCGCGGCTGGGCTGGTGGCGTTTGCTGCAGAAGAAGAACCGGTAACGCTGCTGTCGCTGCTCAGCCGGGAAGAACTGCTGGCACGAATACCAGGACCTGCAGACAGACGCATGCGGAGAGCGGAAATACTGACGGAACTCTCAGGTCTCATGAGCACGTCAGATGTACTTGCCTGTATGCCGGCATCAGTCATTCGCCCACTTGGGCTTGCTTGCCTGGATGTCTATCGGGTCCTGTTTTTTGGCAACCCCTACCAGGGCCTGACCGAATTTGTCCTGAACGACCTGGGAATAACTCCTTACGAATCCTATGAGATCGATGCGGACGGTGGCGCTTTCCCCAGTCGCGAGGTGATGGAGGACGCCATGACAATCTATGCGCTCGGCACCCATGCCCATGAGGTGATCCCGGTTGCCGGCGCTGATGAACTCAAGGCACTGGCCGACGCTCTGCCTTTGTCCGATCACGACAGCAATGCCCGGCGCGCGGCGCGAATCCGTAACCGGGTTGCCAGACAACTGGAGCGACTGGGTCAGCATGCGAGTGCACTCGAGATATATCAGCAGGTGGCAGCATTTCCGCCGGCACGCGAGCGTGCTGCCCGAATACTTGCCGCTCAGGGGGACCCGGTCCATGCCCTCGAGCTGTGTGAGCAGATCCGCATCAATCCCTTTGATGAGGCAGAGTACGAATTTGGCGTTGCCTTTGGCACGCGGCTGGCAAAAAAACTGGACCAGGCGCCACGCTTTCCCAGCGCGGATATGCCAGTTGAGGTCACCAACCTGGTCATTGCCCAGCTACCGGGGTTGCGGGTGGAAGAACAGGTCAGGCTGGTCCTGGCTGGTGAGGGACAGGCGTTCTACGTTGAGAACGCACTGTTCCCCGGCCTTTTTGGGCTCGTATTCTGGGACATCATTTTCTCGCCGGTAAAAGGTGCATTTATCAATCCCTTTCAACGCGGACCCGAGGACCTGTTTACGCCGGCATTTCGCCAGCGGCGCAAGGATCTCATTGATGCCCGGTTGGACGAGCTCAGTGATCCCGTTCAGCTACGAGAGCAGGTACTTGAGACCTTTGATGCCAAAGGTTCAACCGCCAATTATTTTGTCCACTGGGGTTACCTTGACCGCCACCTGCTGGAAACGGCCCTGGCACATATTCCCGCAGCAGATCTGAAAGCGGTATTTGTCCGGCTGTTGCGGGACCTGCGGAACAATCGCAGCGGATTTCCGGACCTGGTGGTGTTTCCCGATCAGGGTGGCTACCGGCTGGCTGAGGTCAAGGGGCCCGGCGACACCCTGCAGAAAAACCAGCGCCGCTGGCTGGCTTTCTTTCGGTCCCAGGGTGTGTCTGCGGAAGTGGTATCAGTACAGTGGCTCTAGGCTATACCCATAGGGTTTCAGTGGGGGAACTTGTCACTTTTGTTGAGCGCAAGGGTGATATCAACTTCCGTTTTTCGTCGCGCAGCAGCGCCACTGCGGGTATACGGGGCCATCAGCGCATCCAGCGGCGGCGTGGTGATGGTTACGTGGCGGAAAAGGAGGTCAGGACCGTCATTTCATTTGCGGGCGGTGAACTGCTGGTCGCGGGGCGCGCGGATGGCTATTTCCCTGACGTTGTGCCCCTGCTGGTCGAAGAAATCAAGACGGTGCGGGCGGATGCGACCCGCCTGCCAGAGTCGGTTACCAGCCTGCACTGGGGGCAGGGGATGATTTACGGCTACCTGCTGGCCTGCGAACACGAGGCGCAGGAAGTCTGTATCCAGTTAACCTATCTGCAACTGGATGACGATTCTGAACATACCCTGGAACGATATTTCCGGGTCACTGAACTTAAGGCCTATTTTGAGGGGGTGGTGTTCCGCTACCTTGAATGGCTCAGTGCTGTATTGCGCTGGCGCACTGAACGGGACATTACCATTGGTACACTCCCGTTCCCTTATGATGAGTATCGACCGGGTCAGCGTGACCTGGCTGTTGCCGCCTATCGCGCGCTGCAACAGGGCACAAGATTGGTGCTCCAGGCGCCTACCGGCCTTGGCAAAACCATGGCTGTCCTTTTCCCCGCCGTCAAATCGATGCGTGAACTGGGTTACGACCGGGTGTTTTACCTCACAGCAAAAGGCTCCGGTGCCCACCTGGCCCGTGAAGCGGTTGCCGCCATGCGCGCCAGGGGGCTGGTACTGAGGGACATTACACTGACTGCAAAAGAGAAAGCCTGCCTTAGTCCCGGGTCCCCCTGCGATGCGGAGCACTGTACCTATGCGGACGGTTACTACGACCGGATTGGTGACGTGATGCAGGCAGCGTTTACCGCAGAAGCTTGCCTGGATCGTGAAGCAATAGAAGTGCTGGCCCGCAGGCACCGTCTTTGCCCGTTTGAACTGTCGCTGGACCTGACCCGCCTGGCTGACGTTGTGATCTGTGATTACAACTATGTGTTTGATCCATCGGTTTATCTGCGTCGCTTTTTTGATGAAGAGCAGGGGCGCTATGCGTTTCTTATTGATGAGTCACACAATCTTGTGGACCGCGGACGGGAGATGTACTCAATTCGCCTAAAGCGGGTCGCAGTCACCGAACTGCGCCGTGCCCTCAGGGATGAAGCGCCACTGATTGCCTCCCGGCTCGGGAAGGTGAATACGGCCTTGCTTGGGCTGCGACGGCAACATCGTGAAGCCTTGGACGCGGCCGGTTATGTTCGGTTCGACGAGGTTCCCGAAACCCTGTTGCGTGCCCTGCGGCGATTTTGTGAAGCAGCAGAGGCTGAACTGCAGGAGAAACAGTTGGGTGCATCTTCAGGGCTGGTTACCCTGTACTTTGACGCCCTGCGTTTCCTGCGTCTTGCGGAGGCATTTGATGAGCACTTCGCCTGTTTGATGACATCCGAACAAGGTGGGATCTGGGTAAAAATCCTTAACCTTGATCCATCCCCTGGATTGAATGCCGGTATGCAACGGGCGAACGGTGTTGTATTGTTTTCAGCCACGCTGGCCCCCAGACCCTATTTCCAGCGCCTGATGGGGCTGGACAGTGATACACCCTGGTACCGCTCGGCATCACCCTTTGAGCCTCAGAACCTGGGCGTCTTTACCGTACCATTCATATCCACGGCCTGGCGTGATCGCAGCGCATCGCTGTACGCGCTGGTGGATGTTATCAATGCTGTTGTGAGCGGGCGGACTGGTAACTATCTTGTATTCTTCCCGTCTTATGCCTATCTCGAGCAGGTCTACGAGAAGTTTGCTGAGCGCTATCCGGGTTACGAGACACAACGCCAGGACAAAGGCATGTCACAGGCGGACAGGGACAACTTTCTTGCGGGCTATGAAACCACAGGTCGCGCCACATCGCTGGTCGGCTTTGCGGTGATGGGGGGCGTTTTTGGCGAGGGAGTGGACCTGGTCGGGTCGCGCCTGATTGGTGTAATTGTGGTTGGGGTTGGACTTCCCCAGGTCTCTGTTGAACTTGACCTGGTACGTGATCACTTTGAGCCCGAGGGCAGGGGGTTTGAGTATGCCTACCAGTATCCGGGGCTGAACCGGGTTCTGCAGACAGCGGGGCGGGTTATCCGGAGCGAGTCGGACCGGGGGGTTGTGTGTCTGGTCGACCGGCGTTTTGCAACAGCCCGGTACGCCTCACTGCTGCCGGCGGAGTGGCGGGTCACAAGAACGGAGACCCGCCAGGCGCTTACCTCCGCAATTACCAGTTTCTGGAACGCGGCCCGTGACGCTCAGTAACGCGTTTCCCGTCCCTGAAACCCTCGCGATAACCATCCGTGTAGCCTTCGCGATAGGCGGAGCCGCGATAGGGACGATAGGTGCTATAAGGGCGGTAGCCCGAGTAGACAAGTGGATAAGTGATGGCAATACCCAGCGACGCGCTACGGGACCGGTGACTTCTGTACGAGCGCGGGTGATCGTCACGGTGGTGGTACTGGCGTCGCCGGTCCTCGTGATGCTTGCCCTTGATGTAGACAATATCGGCACCGGGCCTGTGCTTGATGTAGGTGTCAGCCACAGCGCCACTTGTGGTGGCGAGTGCTGTCAGGGCAACAAGTATACTGAGTGTTTTCATGGTCTGGCTCCTTGATTAGAGGTGTAACCAGACTAGCTGCCAACATCTGAATCGGGGCTGAACAGCCACGCCAAGGAGGAAACCTGGCACCTGCGTACCCGAGCCCGGAACAGCTAGGGGGTATACCCGCAATAGATGCACTGCACGTATATCCCGCCCGACCTGCTCATGGTCAGCAGGGTACCAAGATCTCGTGACAGGGCGCTGAGGGGCAGGGCAGTCAACAGGGATTCAACAATTGAAGGAGAGAGCATCACAGTCGCTTTCTGCATAAGCTCGTTCAGGATCAGTTCACGGGGAGAAAGCTCCTGTTGCAGGTAAATCACATCATGTTCCCTGACGCCTGCCAGCTGGGCAGCCGAAGCAATGGCATCGTCCAGATTACCTATGGCATCGACGAGGCCAAGTTCCAGGGCTTTTTTACCAGTCCAGACGCGCCCCTGTCCAATCTCGTCAACACGAGCCAGGTCAAGGTCCCGGCCGTTTGCGACAATCTGGATGAAGCGGTCATAGGTATGCCTGACGGAGCGCTGCAGCGTCCGCTCAAGGACAGGGTTGATTGGCCTAAGTACGTCAAGCGATCCACTCAGTGCGGTGGTGCCCACACCATCAGAATTAATGCCAAACTCTGCCAGGGCCGCATCAAAGGTCGGAAACGCAAGGAAGGTACCGATAGACCCGGTCAGGGTTGTTTGCTGGGCGAAAATCCTGTTTGCCGTGGCGGCAATCCAGTAGCCGCCTGAAGCAGCATACCCGCTCATGGAGATGACCACGGGTTTGCCAGCCTGCTGCGTCAGTTCCAGTTCAGCGCGGATACGTTCTGCAGCAGAGGCGCTGCCGCCAGGGCTGTCCACGCGTACAACCAGCGCCTTGACCGCCTTGTCGACCCTGGCGTCATGAATCAGTCGCGCCAGGGTATCTCCGCCAATGTTGCCAGCCGGCTGTTCGCCGTCGAGGATGGTACCCTTGGCGATGATGACTGCAATTTTGTCCAACGTGGGATTCGTCACCGGAATGGGGGGTTGGGTGGCGCGCAGGTAATCCCGGAACCCAACACCACGAAAGTCCCCTTCACGCTCCCCAACAATCTCAATAAGTCGCTGGTTAAAGCCGTCCCGGGAAATGAGTTCGTCAACCAGACCTGCATCCACTGCCAACCGCTGGGCATCATTGCCTGATTCTCCCAGCACCTCGTCAAAAGCATTGGTGTAGCGATCAAACTGCTCAGCGCTGACATGTCTTGCCGTGGTAACCGTGGTTGTGTATTCGTCCCAGAGTTCATCAAGCCATGCCTGGTTGGAGACTCTTGATGCGTCCGACATGCCCTCGCGGGTATAGGGCTCAACAGCATCCTTGTATTCACCCACAGAAAAAACGTGGTAACGGATCTTCAGCTTGTCGAGAGCTCCCTTGAGGTAGGTCGGGTAGATCCCGAACCCGGTCAGAAATACACCACCAAAGGCCTGAAAGCTGTGGCTGTCGAGCAGGATTTCATCCGCGTGCGCAGCAAGGTAGTACTGTGTCTGGGTATAACCTGGCGCAAAACTGTAAACGGGTTTGCCGGTGGCCCTGAAAGCGTCAATTGCGTTGCCAACCTCTTCGAGTGCGCTCATCGACGCGCCCGCCAGGCCGTCCAGTTTCAGCACCATCAGCTTGATACGGCTGTCGTCAGCGGCCGCTTGAATTGCGGTCAGCAGGTCAGCCTGCAGGGTTTCAGGCTCAGTTTCACCTGTCCCGGCCAGGAATCTAGCTACCGGGTCCAGGGCCTGCCGCTGTTCAACGATAAACCCCGTGGGGTCAAGTACCAGGGCGGCCTGTTCGGGGATGCTGACGGTTTCGGTTGAGAAGACGGCGACAAGGACGAGGACTGTAATCAACAGGAACAGCAGGTTGGTCGTGGCGTTCTTGGCCATGGTAATGGTGTGCCAGATTCCCTTCAGAAGACGCAGCATGTGTGGGCATTCCCGGTTAAGTTTTCAGCAGGCTATGCTACCACAGGCCAGTGGTACCCTCTCTGTTACCGGGTGCGCGCCCGGCGTCTTCATGGTAAGTTTTTGACCTCTGCAGAGGAGCCCGGACATGAATATTTATCAGCAGGACCTGGACAGGAATACGGCCAATTTTGAGGCACTCAGCCCCATCAGTTTTCTACAGCGGGCGATGCTGCTGTACCCGGGCCATGAGGCGGTGGTTCACGGGGATATGTCCCGCAACTGGGGAGAAACGGGGCGGCGGTGTGCCCGGCTTGCCAGTGCATTACAGGCCCAGGGGATCCAGGCGGGGGATACGGTTGCGGTTATGCTGCCCAATATACCGGAAATGTTTGAAGCCCACTTTGGTGTACCCATGGCGGGTGCAGTGTTGAACGCGATCAACACCAGGCTGGACGCCCGGACTGTCGCCTTTATTCTGGCCCATGCCGAGGCGAAAGTTCTGCTGACTGATCGCGAGTTCAGCGAGGTGGTGGCACACGCACTTGAACTACTGGATCGCGAGATTCTGGTGGTTGATGTACTGGACCCGCTTTTTGAGGGTGGTGAGCGCGTGGGTAGCATGACCTACGACGAATTGCTTGCTTGCGCGTCGGAAGAATATGGGACCCGTCTGCCAGATGACGAGTGGGATGCCATTTCGCTCAACTATACCTCCGGCACCACAGGTGATCCGAAAGGGGTGGTGTACCATCACCGCGGCGCTTACCTGAATGCGGTCAACAATGCCATTACCTGGGAAATGGGTATGCACCCCAGGTACCTGTGGACCCTGCCCATGTTCCACTGCAACGGCTGGTGTTTTCCCTGGACGCTGGCTGCCGTGGTTGGTACCACAGTCTGCCTGCGCCAGGTGCGGGAACAGGCGGTCTTCGACGCACTCCGAGACGCGGGGGTGACACATTTCTGTGGTGCACCCGTGGTGCTGAATACCCTGATCAACGCACCTGATTCCATGAAAACCCGCCTTGACCGGACGGTCAAGGTCATGACAGCCGGTGCAGCACCACCGGCCGCGGTCATCCAGGGCATGGAGGCCATGGGTTTTGAAGTGACCCAGGTTTATGGGCTGACCGAGACCTACGGGCCCATGGTGGTATCTGCCTGGCGATCAGATTGGGATAACGAGCCCGCTGAGGTGAAGAGTCGACTGAAGGCGCGCCAGGGGATTGTGTCGATCATGGGTGGAGCGATGATGGTTGCTGACCCGGAGACCCTGGCTCCCGTGCCATG
This sequence comes from Pseudomonadota bacterium, assembly GCA_047947185.1. Taxonomy (GTDB): domain Bacteria; phylum Pseudomonadota; class Gammaproteobacteria; order Pseudomonadales; family Azotimanducaceae; genus JANQJA01. The sequence continues at coordinate 450,580 of CP170502.1, read as the reverse complement.
GGATGGTGAAACCCAGGGAGAGGTGCTGATGCGTGGCAACATCGTGATGAAAGGTTACCTGAAGAACCCCACAACCACCGCAACGGCCTTTAAGGGCGGTTGGTTCCACTCCGGTGATATCGCAGTCATCCACCCCGATGGATACATTCAGATCAAGGATCGCTCCAAGGATGTGATTATCAGCGGCGGTGAGAATATTTCCAGCATTGAGATCGAGGATGTATTGTATCGCCATCCCGGTATCCTGGAGGCTGCCGTGGTAGCCAGAAGTGATCCCAAGTGGGGTGAACATCCTTGTGCTTTTGTGACCTGCAAGCCCGGCGTGCAGCTGACGGCGGAGGAGGTGATTGACTACTGTCGCGCGGAACTGGCGCGGTTCAAGGTGCCAAAGACGGTGATTTTTGGTCCGCTCGCCAAAACGTCAACAGGTAAGGTCCAGAAATACCTGCTGCGTGAGCAGGCTGAGAAGGCAGGTTAGCGACCCGCCGGAGCACCCGTTGCCGACAGGAAAAAACGCCAGATGATGTTGGTGGCGTTAACGCTGCCAACATAGGAGCCAAGACGATCTGCTGGCAGGTTTTGTGCGTGGCTCACTGTACCACCGGGCCAGAAGTGGCCAAGCCCCTCAACCATGACCAGTTGTACCGACACATCACCCGCGCACTTTGCCCAGGCTGTCGTGCGTACCAGGTGGGAACTGGCCGTGATACTGACCTCGCAACCGAATAACCTTGCCCACCGTTCGGCTGTGGTTCGCGGTGACAGCTTACCATTGTCGGGATTCAGTGGATCGGCATCGCCGAACAGGAGCAGCAGCGGTACCGGGACGGCAGGTTCGGAAACAGCCTGGACCAGGGGTGGCCATAGATGTCCGGACACGCCAGCCGCAGCGTCAATCATCCCCGGACTTTCCAGCACAGCCCGCTGAACCATGGCGGCGCCGCTGGAAAAGCCGGCGAGGAATACCTGGCTCACACGATGGCTTTTTTTGAGCCGGGTTATGAGTGTTGCAATAAATGCCACGTCATCCACATCGGCAAACTCCTGCCCAATGCGGCCGGCGCCCTCATTAAAGGCCCGTCCCAGGGCATCCGGGGCGACCAGCAGGTACCGGTTGGTCTCTGCATGGCGCTTGAAATCAGCCATTTCAATCATCCTGGCACTGTTGCTACCGGTACCATGTAGCAGGACCAGCAGTGGCACCGTGTCGCCAGCGATACTGGCCGGCGAATAGACCCGGTAAGTGCGCAGCAGGCCGTCGCGTGTTCGTAGTCCCTCAAGGGTGGTTCCTGCCAGGGGAGTTGGATCCACAATCCGCACAGGTGTAATGCACCCTGCAGGCAACAGCAGGATGGCAGCAAACATTACCGTCAATGGCAGGCGCTTCATTGATTGTCCAGAGGTGCAATCGCAAGGGTCATTATGGAGTGGCAGATGGTGACGTCAACGGCTGAATAAATTCCCGGAATCGGGCTAAAATGGGCTGTTGCTGACGGAATGGAAGTTAATGGACGCAAGCGTTGAGATAAGCCTGGCCAGGCCGGCTGATGCCCTGCCAATTTCACAGATGTCGCGCGACCTCGTTGAGACCGGGTTGCGCTGGAGTTGGAAGCCGTCGCGTATCCTGACCATGATCAACGACCCGGACTGTGTCGTGATAATTGCCCGTACCCGCTTTGGTCTTGCCGGGTTTGCGATGATGGAATTTCACGATGTGCACGCGCACCTTAACCTGTTGGCCGTCAAACCGACCCAGAGGAGAGGCGGGGTGGGGCGAGCTTTATTGACCTGGCTTGAACAATCGGCGGTAGTCGCAGGGATCGCCAGCGTGCATCTGGAGGTGCGGCGCGACAATACGGGTGCGGTTCGCTTCTATGAAACACTGGGTTATGTGGCGGGCAGAACCCTGACCGGGTATTACCAGGGCCGGGAGGACGCCCTCAAGATGACCCATCACCTGATAGAGCCCAGCCTGGCGGCACAGCGACCGCATTGAACAGCACGCATCCCCCGCTCTGGCAATGGGCCGAACTTTGTCAAGCCTGTGGTATACCAACCCGGCAGGGGCCCAACGTTGCCGGGATCAGCATCGACTCGCGCACCACCCGGGACGGTGAGCTGTTTATTGCTCTCGCAGGAGATCCGGGACCGCGGTTCTCTTCCTCTGGTAGCGGTGGACGGGATGGGCACGACTTTGTCGCAGCCGCGCTGGGTGCTGGTGCCGCGGGTATCATGGTCAGTCGGGATGACTGGCCGGCCGCGCCTGCCCTGGTTGTGCCAGATACCCTGGACGGTCTCTGGGATCTGGGGCGCGCCGCCCGCCGGCGAGCGACCGCTGCGAGGATTGTCGGGGTCACCGGCAGTGCCGGCAAGACAACGGCCAGGCAATGGCTTGGCGAATTGCTGCCCGCGTTTGGCCACACTCACACATCAACAGGGAGCCTCAACAATCACTGGGGTGTGCCGCTGTCGCTTGCCAGGATGCCGGCCGAGACAGAACTCGGCGTATTTGAGATAGGCACCAATCATCCAGGGGAGATTCGCCCACTGTCGACCCTGGTCGCACCCCACGTCTCCGTTTTGCTGAATGTATTGCCCGCACACATCGGTTTTTTTGAATCCATGGATGCGCTGCGGCAGGAGAAACTGTCCATCGCGGCAGGTTTGCAGGACGGTGGTACGCTGGTGGTACCTTTTGGCCTGAACCTGGCGGGCGTCGCTCCAGCGCGGATCAGGACTTTTGGCTTTGATCCGGCGGCTGATGTATCGGGCAGCATTGAATACCATGGCTCGGGCTCATTGATTCGACTCACGCTGCCCCGTGGCAGCTTTGAGTTTGAACTGAACCAGGAAGGTGAGCACCGCGCGGCGACCTGCCTGGCCGTGATTGCCGTGCTGGAAGCGCTGGACCTTGATGTTGAGCGGGTACTTCCCCTGTTTGCCAGCCTCTCGACGCCCGCGGGTCGGGGCAACCGGATTCGGGTTGGTAATGTCCGGATTGTCGATGACAGCTATAATGCCAATCCCGTATCGGTCAGGCTGGCCCTGGAGGCGCTGGGCCGGGAGCAGGGCAGGCGTATCGCCGTGCTCGGTGAAATGCTGGAACTTGGCGGGGAAAGTGCGATGATGCACGCCGGCATAGCCCGGTATTGTCAGGGCCTGGATGGCGTTGTAACCGTGGGTCAAGGTTATGCCGATTGGCCGCAGACCCTGGGCAGTCGATACTGGGGCCACTTTGAGCAGGCCAGTGACATTAATCTCGCGTGGTTGGCGGGTGAAATTGGGGCTGATGCCACCGTGCTCGTTAAGGGATCAAACAAGGTGTTCTGGACTACAGGTTTTGTGGAGCGCCTCACACGCGCTCTTGATGACGGGCATTGATAATCAATGAAATTTGGGGTTAACGCGGCATGATTGTTGACAGGCTGGGACGGCGCTTTCGCAACTTGCGGGTCAGTCTGACTGCGGCCTGTAACTATGCCTGTACCTACTGTGTCCCCAATGGGAAACGGCTGGTGCCCGCTCAGAACGAGATGGCGGCAACGGACCTGCTTAAGGCCGTCACCCTGATTCAGGAAGCAGCGGGGATTGACAAGATAAGAATTACCGGTGGTGAACCGCTGGTGACACCAAAGTTTGATGACTTCTTGCTGGGTGTCATGCAACTGCCGCTGGAAGATGTCAGCCTGACAACCAACGGTCAGTTGCTGCCAGCCAAGCTGGGTGTCATCAGGGAGTCCGGAATCAGGCGCATCAACATCAGCCTGGACACCCTGATGGCGGAGAAGTTTCGGCGAATTGCCCGCAGTGGTGACTTGAAAACCGTATTACATGGCATTGACCTGATGCTGGAGGCTGGACTCAAGGTCAAGATCAACATGGTACCCATGCGGAGCGCCAATGCAGATGAAGTCCTGCCCATGCTGGACTATTGCCTGGATCGTGGCATTGAGCTTCGTTACATCGAACTGATGCGGATGGGACATCTGCTACACAGCAATACTTTTCAGGCGGATTTTATGTCCATGGAAAGCCTGCTTGATATCATCGGCAAACGTTATGAGTTTGTCCGTACTGATGCCCCCCATGACTCGACAGCGGTCCGGTTCCAGATCCCGGGTCGTGGGGTCTTTGGGATCATTGCCAATGAGAGTGAGCCCTTTTGCCGCGCCTGTACCCGCCTGCGACTATCGTCAGATGGCCATATCTATGGTTGTCTGAGCAGCAGTCGCAATGCCTATATCGGCGATATTGTTGATCAACCGCGCCATGTGGCCCTGCCGCGGCTCCAGAAAATCCTGATGGGAGCACTGGGTGACAAGAAACTGGCGTTCCAGGGTGAAGTCACCGTCATGAAGTTTATCGGAGGGTAAACCGCCGGAGGCGGTTTACGGCGAGGAAGCCAGGGCCTCTGCGCCCTGGCGATCACTGTTAAACTATGCGCTTACGCTAACCTTGAGGGTTCCCATGCCTGATGCCCCCTATTCACTGCTGGCAGAACTTGACAAGGTCAAGGACCTTGCAAGACCACCCATTCATCTCTGGCACCCGGACAATGTCAAAGACATCGACATGGAAATCCGTCGCGACGGGTCCTGGTACTACATGGGTACACCGATCGGTCGCCAGCGCCTGGTAAGGCTGTTTGCCACAGTGCTGCGGCGCGAGGCTGATGGGGAGTATTACCTGGTCACGCCCGTGGAAAAGTGCCGAATTCGCGTGGTGGATGTACCTTTCCAGGCAATCCTGTTGGATACTGCTGGCACCGGCAGAGATACAAGACTCACTTTTACCACCAACATGGCCGAACAGGTGGTTGCGGATGAAGACCATCCAATCAGGGTGGAAACAGATCCGGAAACCGGCGAACCGTCTCCTTATGTCATGGTGAGGGATGGCCTGGAAGCGCGTATTGTGCGCAGCGTTTATTACGACCTGGTGGAGAAACTGGTGACGCACCGCGTCGATGGCGAGGATTGGGAAGGCGTCTGGAGCTGTGGTTGCTTCTTCGGCTTTCTGGCGTCGAGTGACCTGAACTGATGTTGCTGGTCAAACCGCCGGACAGGGCAGACTTGCTGCATATTCTTGAAGGGCTGATTGAGGGCAGGTTGACGCGGGAGGAAGTGGGGTCCTGGTACCAGGCAGTGGCGGCGGACCCGCTGGATCTGCATCTTTCTGGCGCGGATGGCTTCTGGTATTTTCACTCGCTGTCCGCGATCACCGTGCCCATCGGGATTGAAGCGGGGGAAAGCTGGTTCATTCGCCGGCGTGATCTGCAGGAGTATGTGCTGGATCTCAAAGGGGTCGGTAGCGATGCCCATTACCAGGGTATAACTCGCGTTCGAGCCCACCAGGCAGACAACACCGCACTTCGCTGGCCACTCCTGATGGTTGAGCACACGGATGCCGGGAGGCTCGATGAGCTGGGACTTTGCCCGGTCAGAGGTGTGTTTGATGAGCACGGTGACCTGCTGGAACACACACACCTGCTTTATCAGGGTGAGCTCTACCTGGTTGTCAGGCAATACGATGACCAGGCGCACCAGCTCATGATACTGGGTACCAGCCGGGACCAGGAGCGCCTGGGTGAATTCCTGGCGATCCTGGGGCTTAGTTGACGCTCGCCTGACGCTTACATATTGCCGTAATTGGGACCACCAGTGCCCTCGGGCACCACCCAATTGATATTCTGAGCCGGGTCCTTGATGTCACAGGTTTTACAGTGGATGCAGTTCTGCGCATTGATATTGAACCTGGGGTTTCCGGCTTCATCCTCGAGCACCTCGTAAACCCCGGCCGGACAATAGCGCTGGGCTGGCTCATCATAAAGGGGCAGGTTGGAACTGATGGGGATGTTCGGGTCCTTGAGCTGCAGGTGACAGGGCTGGTCTTCTTCATGGTAGGTGTTGGTGAGAAACACCGAGGACAGCTTGTCAAAACTCAGCACGCCATCCGGCTTGGGATAATTCGGCTTTTCACATTTGCTGGCAGGTTTGAGTGCGGCGTGATCAGGATGATCATCGCGCAGCGTAAATGGCAATTTGCCCTGGAAGATGTACTGGTCAATCCAGGTCACCGCAGCACCGAGGAAAAGCCCCAGGCGGTGCTGGAACGGCATGGTGTTCCTGGCCGTGTAGAGTTCTTCATAGAGCCAGGAAGATTTGACATTTTCCGGGTAGGCAGAGAGCTCATCACGCCCCTCGGAGCCACCCTTGATTGCACTGTACAGCGCCTCGGCTGCAATCATGCCCGACTTCATTGCGGTATGGGTGCCTTTTTGCTTGAGATTGTTCAGGAATCCGGCGTCGTCCCCGACCAGCAGGCCACCCGGCATGGTCAGACGGGGCAGGGACTGCAGGCCACCCTTGACCACCGCGCGTGCCCCGTAGGCAACACGTTTACCGCCGGACAAAGTGGCAGCAATCAGCTTGTGATGCTTGAACCGCTGAAACTCATCAAATGGGCTCAGGTGCGGGTTCTTGTAGCCGAGGTCAATAATCAGGCCGATAGCCACCTGGTTGTTTTCAAGATGATAGAGATAGGAGCCACCCAATGTTTGCCCCGGGAAATGGCCAAGGGGCCAGCCGACTGTATGGACTACTTTTCCTGGCACGTGTTTTTCGGGGTCTATGTCCCAGATTTCCTTGAATCCAATACCATAATGTTGTGCGTCGGCGTCCTTGCGAAGGTCAAACTTTTGCATCAACTGTTTGCCCAGGTGGCCCCGACAGCCTTCGGCGAACACGGTATATTTTGCGTGTAACTCGTAACCCGCCTGGTAGGTTGACTTGTGTTCACCGTTGGCACCAACACCCATATCGCCGGTCGCGACCCCCTTGATGGAACCATCCTCGTTAAACAGGACTTCAGAGGCGGCAAACCCGGGAAATATGTTGACGCCAAGTTCCTCTGCCTGTTCACCCAGCCAGCGACACAGATTGGCAAGGCTGGCTGCATGGTTACCGTGATTATGCAGGGCGCGAGGCACCATCCAGGATGGCAGGCGCATACCCTGATGATCATCGACCAGGTAATAGACGTCATCATCAGTAACGGGGTTGTTGAGGGGAGCGCCTGATTCCTGCCAGTTCGGGAAAAGCTCATTAAGCGCCCTGGGTTCGATAACCGCGCCGGACAGGATATGGGCACCAATCTCCGAGCCTTTCTCAACGAGACAGACAGTAAACTCGTCTTCGGACTCCAGGGCCATCTGGGCAAAACGGATCGCAGTTGAAAGGCCGGCTGGCCCGCCGCCTACGACTACCACATCAAATTCCATCGATTCTCTTTCCACGTTTTGCTCCTCAGGTTCCGGTCAGGACGGTTCTTGGGTGATGTTCCGAGCCGACTATTGTATGAAAAGACGCCCCTCGAAGGAAATCACCGAAATCTATGGCAATTGATAACAACTTACTGTTGATACCGCTTTTTGTTCAGGAAAATTATGTACTTAGCCTGAAAAGGCGAATGTCGGGTGTTATTGACCAGTATGAGCGAAACCGGCAGAATACGCGCTCTCGTGGATGGAGCCCCCTGTACTGTCCTCGCCAATTCTCCCAAGTAAAAACAGAGGAATTTCATGAAAGTTCTCGTTACTGCCAAGCGGGTAGTTGATTACAACGTCAACGTGCGTGTGCTCAGCGACCATAGCGGCGTCGATCTCAACAACGTGAAGATGTCAGTGAACCCTTTTGACGAAATTGCCATCGAAGAGGCCGTGAGGCTGAAGGAAGCAGGCAAGGCGGAAGAGGTAATTGTTGTTTCGGTTGGCCCCAAGACAGCCGCTGAACAGATTCGCACAGCCCTGGCGCTGGGCGCTGACCGTGGCATTCTGGTGGAAACCGATGTTGAAATGCAGCCGCTCGGTATTGCAAAAATTGTTAAGGCCATCATCGAAAAAGAATCACCCGCGCTCATTATCACCGGCAAGCAGGCAATCGACGGTGATAACAGCCAGACAGGCCAGATGATTGCGGCGCTTTGCGGTTATGGCCAGGCGACCTTTGCATCCAGCGTAGAACTTGGTGACGGCACGGCAACCGTGAGTCGCGAGGTTGATGGCGGCATGGAAACCATCACCATCAAACTGCCCGCGGTTATCACCACAGACCTGCGTCTGAATGAGCCCCGTTATGCGTCCCTGCCCAACATCATGAAGGCGAAGAAAAAGCCAATTGACACCTACACCCCTGAAGATCTTGGAGTTGATCCAACGCCACGTGTCAAGACGCTCAAGGTGATGCCACCACCGGCGCGCAAGGCCGGCATCAAAGTTGAATCCGTAGATGAGCTCGTTGACAAGCTCAAGAACGAAGCGAAGGTGATCTGATGACTATTCTTGTAATTGCAGAACATGACAACGAGTCTCTTAAACCGGTCACCCTCGTGACCGTTGCTGCCGCAAAAGCCATTGGTGGCGATATTGAACTGCTGGTTGCTGGCGCTAACTGTGCCGCGGTCGGGGAGGCCGGCGCTAAAATAGACGGTGTCAGCAAAGTGCTTGTGGCTGATAACGACGCTTACGGACACCAGCTTGCAGAAAATATTGCTGCCCTGATTGTGGAAATTGGCAAGAACTACTCCCATATCCTGTGTGCAACCACAGCTTCCGGGAAAAACTATATGCCCCGTGTCGCGGCGCTGCTGGATGTCGCCCAGATATCCGACATCAGTGCGGTCGTTAGCGAGGACACCTTTGAGCGTCCCATCTATGCGGGTAATGCTATCGCCACCGTTCAGTCGTCAGATGCCATCAAGGTTATTACCGTACGCGGTACCGCGTTTAATCCGGTTGCAGCTGAGGGTGGCAGTGCCACCGTGGAAGCGCTGGATATTGTGACAGATGCGGGCGTGTCCACCTGGGACAAGGAGGACATTGTTGAACTCGAGCGGCCTGAGCTCACCGCTGCCAAAATCATCATCTCAGGTGGCCGGGGTATGCAGAACGGCGAAAATTTCAAACTGCTTGAGTCTGTGGCTGACAAACTCGGGGCTGCCATTGGCGCCTCCCGCGCCGCGGTTGATGCGGGTTTTGTGCCCAACGACATGCAGGTAGGCCAGACGGGTAAAATTGTCGCTCCTGAACTGTACATTGCCGTTGGTATCAGCGGTGCAATCCAGCACCTTGCGGGCATGAAAGATTCCAAGGTTATTGTTGCGATCAACAAGGACGAGGATGCGCCCATTTTCCAGGTGGCTGACTACGGCCTTGTGGCTGACCTGTTCAAAGCTGTCCCGGAACTCGACGAAAAGCTGTAGCGGCGACATTTCGGCTGGTACCAAAGCCCGGTTTTCCCCGACGTTTGTCGAGCGGAATCCCGGGCTTTTTTCTGCCGCTGGCGATTGTCCAGAAGATGTATTAACGTTTGGACCACAGTTTGTGAGTTACCAGACCAGATGGTTTTTAGCATTGGGTTGTTGGCAGCTGGCCTCCTGATCCTGATCAAGAGTGCTGACGTGCTGGTTGAAGGTGCGGTTGCTATCGCCGCCAGGCTGGGGCTGTCTGCGCTGGTCATTGGCTTGACGGTTGTTGCTTTTGGGACATCAATGCCTGAACTGGTCGTGACGCTGGTTGCAGGTAGCCAGGGCAATCCTGACCTCGCAATCGCCAACGTGGTAGGCAGCAACATCGCCAATGTATTGCTGGTGCTGGGCATCGCAGCGATGATAAGACCGCTGCCGGTACAGGATCAGACTGTAGTCTCGGAGATCCCTTTCTCCCTCACCGCTGCACTGCTGGTCGGATTCCTGGCTAACGCTGCACTCTTTTCCGATTTCCCTGAGCTGTCGATCAGTCGTCTGGACGGTGGCATCCTGTTGTTCTTTTTCCTGCTGTTTATGCTCTACGTCTACAAGACTTCGCGAAACGCAGGCAGCGCTGCTGCCGATCAGGTGCCAGAGGTGTTGCCCGGCCCAGGACGCACACTGATCTATGTCACGGGTGGTATCGCGGGTCTTTATGTTGGGGGTGAACTTGTGGTTGGCGGTGCCGTCGCGTTCGCCGAGGCGGTTGGTATTGATGATGTGGTCATCGGTCTGACCATTGTCGCCATTGGTACGTCTACACCTGAACTGGTGGCGTCTTCCGTGGCAGCCTACCGTGGGCAAACAGACATTGCAGTGGGGAATGTTGTCGGTTCCAACATTTTTAACCTGTTGTGGATACTCGGTATCACTTCCACCGTTGTGGAATTGCCTTTCTCCACGATCACCAATACAGACCTGGTCATGGTCATCCTGTCCAGTTCCCTGATCCTTTTGTCTGTTGTCCTCAGCCGCACCAACACCATCCTGCGATCACACGGCGGCGTGTTTGTCTGTTGTTATCTCGCTTACGTCGTTTTTGTCGTGCTGCGTACCTAGAGGGAAGCCAACCAGTCGTCATCCGAGTCTGGCGAGATGTTCTCAAACAGCGGCGTTGACAGGTAGCGCTCACCCGTATCCGGCAGCATGACAACAAAAGTACTGTTATCTGGTGCATGGGCCGCGACATGAAGGGCCGCGTACATGGTTGCACCGCAGGAAATCCCGCAGAAAATACCTTCCTGGGTCGCCAGCGCCTGGGCCGTTTCAATCGCCTTGTCGTCCGGCACCAGCACAATATCATCCATCACGCCCTTGTCGAGTACGCCGGGAATAAAATCGGGAGTCCACCCCTGAATTTTATGGGGGTGCCATTCCTGGCCTTTCAGCAGGGCGGCGTTTTCGGGTTCACAGCCTATGATCTTGACGTCCGGTCGTGCCAGCTTGATCATCTGGCCAGCGCCGGTGACTGTACCCCCCGTTCCCCAACCACTGACAAAATAATTGAGCTCACGACCGGCAAAATCCCTCAGGATTTCCGGGCCCGTGGTATTGCGGTGATAAGCCGGATTGGCCGGGTTCTCAAACTGGTCAGCCTTGAACCAGCCATACTGTTCTGCGAGTTCATTGGCCCGGCGTACCATGCCCGAGCCACGCTCTGCTGCAGGCGTGAGTATTACCCTGGCGCCCAGCGCTTTCATGATCTTGCGCCGCTCAATCGAAAACGACTCTGCCATGGTGGCAACAAATGGATAACCCCTGGCCGCACAGACCATGGCAAGGGCAATACCCGTATTGCCGGAAGTTGCCTCCACAACTGTCTGGCCAGGCCGTAGCTTGCCACTTCTCTCCGCGTCCTGGATCACGGCGATGGCGAGTCTGTCCTTGACGGAGCCCAGTGGATTGAAGGATTCCACCTTGGCATAAATATTCTGGTTGGCCGGACCCAGTCGATTGATGCGCACGATGGGTGTGTTGCCGATGGTTTCGAGAATGTTGTTGTAGATCATGTTGCCCTCCTGATTGCAGTGAAGCTTAGGGAAATTGCAGCAAGGTGTCGAGCAGCAGCTGGACAATTCCGGCGCCGTCTGCCGCAATCGCCACCCTGGCATTGGCGGGTTCCGTTAGCAGAATACCCTCACCGGAAATCACGCCACGCTGGTCACATACCGTCATGCCACGGGTGTAACGCCCGTCGCATTCCACAACCACATGCATGGGCTCGTGATCAATCAGCGCGGGATGGGAGAAGGGCAGGACGGCACAGACGTCATGAACAGGTGCAAAACCACGGGCGTTGTAAATTGCCGATTGGCGTGACAGGTAATATGCGAGCGCGCCACCAATCTCGCGGGCGACAAAACTGTCACTTTGTTCAAGCCGGCTGATGTCGTTTGCAGTCACGCCAAAGGATGTCGTCACGTTGAGCCCAACCATGGTAATCGGGATCCCGGAATCAAACACCCGGGCTGCTGCCTCCGGGTCTGCCAGGATGTTGAATTCGGCCGCCGGTGTGGCGTTGCCAATATGGGTTGAGCCACCCATGATGGAGATACCACGGATCCGATGCTTGAGTTCGGGATAGCGGGCAAGCGCTGTTGCCAGGTTGGTCTGGGGAGCAACCGCGATGATGATCAGGTCATCATGTTCCAGGGCCGCCTGGTGGATAAAATCTGCCGCGTCCAGGGCATGTACGGGGCGCTGGCTCAGGGGTAGCCTGGCCCCGTCAAGCCCGGATTTGCCGTGCACAGTTTCACCGCTATGCAGGACTCCCTGGAGTGGTCCAGCTGCACCGGCAGCCACGGGTACCCGGGACAAACCCGCGGCATCCAGCAGGTTGAGCGCATTGCGGGTTGTGTTTTCAACAGTTGAGTTGCCAAACACGGTGGTAACGCCCACCAGGTTGAGGTAGCGGGCCGCGGTCAGTATGGCGACCGCGTCGTCGTGGCCGGGATCACAATCGATAATAAAGTGGTTCACAGACTGCTGTCCTCCAGTTCGATGAGTTCTGTGCCTTCGTCCACCAGGTCACCACTTTTGAACAGCACCTGGATGACAGTGCCGTCCAGCGGTGACCGAATCGTGTGTTCCATTTTCATCGCCTCCAGGACCAGCAGCGGATCTCCTTTGCTGATCGTGTCACCGGCTTCGACCATGACCGCGGCAATTTTTCCCGACATGGGAGCGGCGACGTTACCCGGCTCTTCGGTGACAAGAGAGGCTTCCATCGGCAATTTGAATTCAAAGGTCCTGCGCTCCCCAAACAGGGTGAGGTCCGCACCGGATTGCACAACCTTGAAGACCGTGATGCTGTCATCCAGGTCAAGGCTGACGCTGTGGCCCTCGGTTGCAGCATGGGTCACAATCTGGCCGAGTGGCGTCTCGATTTGCCAGAGCGTACCGGTTTTCCGCACAGTTACCCGATAGTGAGTATCATCAGTTTCCACGCTGAGTGAGGCGATTGCGGGTTCATTCAGACGGAAATTGACCGCGGAATGCCAGACTGAGGCGGACGCCCTGTCAGACAGGAAGATTGCAACGGCTGCAATGGCTGCGTTCAGCGAGGCCTCTGACGGATGACCAAACACTTTACCCATGGACCGGTCCAGATAATCTGTCGGCAGTGGTGCCTGCTGAAATGGCGCGTGGTCGAGCAAATGACACAGAAAGTCCCGGTTGGTACGGGTGCCGCTCAGTTGTAGTGACGAAAGTGCGGCACGCAGTCGTGTCATGGCCTCGGCGCGGTTGGCGCCATGACAGATTACCTTCATCAGCATGGGATCATAGAAAGCGTTAACGAGGTCACCCTGCTGCACGCCATTGTCAACGCGCACACCGGCTGTGGTGGCAGGCAGACTGACATGCCTCAGACGCCCTGTTGACGGCAGAAACTCCTTGAGCGGGTCTTCACTGTAAACGCGCGCTTCCATCGCATGGCCCTTGATTGCCAGATCAGCCTGGCAGAGGGGCAGGGGTTCTCCTGCCGCCACGCGTAGTTGCCATTCAACCAGGTCCAGTCCGGTAATGGCTTCAGTCACCGGATGTTCAACCTGCAAACGGGTATTCATTTCCATAAAGTAGAAGCTGCCATCAGCCGCCAGCAGGAATTCGACTGTACCTGCACCGCGGTAGTTAATGGCGGTTGCGGCCGCAATGGCCGCGTCACCCATGCGGGTGCGCAGCGCGTCCGTCATGCCTGGAGCCGGTGCTTCCTCGATAATCTTCTGATGCCTGCGCTGTAACGAGCAGTCACGCTCGAACAGGTGCAGGCAATTGCCGTGACCGTCCGCAAACACCTGGACCTCAACGTGTCGCGGACCTTCCAGGAAACGCTCAAACACCAGCTCGTCACTGCCAAAAGCGGAGAGGGCCTCCCGCCTGGCTGCGGCAACGGCATCGTCAAGTTCGAGGTTCCCGCGTACGATTTTCATCCCTTTGCCACCGCCGCCCGCGGCAGGTTTGATCAGGAGGGGAAAACCTATCGTTGCTGCTGCAGTGGCATGATCTTCAGGCACTTCGTTGATACCAGGCAACACAGGCACGCCCGCATCAATCATCCGCTGCCTTGCAACGCCTTTCTGGCCCATGGCCCTGATAGCCACACCGGGTGGGCCGACGAACACCAGCCCGGCAGCAACCACAGCGTCTGCGAACCCGGCGTTTTCAGCAAGGAAACCATAAGCCGGGTGGATGGCGTCAGCCCCCGTGGCGAGAGCGGCCCTGATGATAGCGTCACCATTCAGGTAGCTTTCCAGCGCAATCGGATTACCCAGGGCATAACACTCATCAGCCATCCGGGTGTGCAGGGCACCGGCATCCGCATCGGAGTAGACCGCAACCGTTGCCATACCCATACGACGGGCTGTGCGGATAATCCGGCAGGCTATTTCGCCGCGATTGGCAATCAGCAGTTTCCTGATGGGGTTGGTGGTCACCATTACATCCTGAAGATGCCGAAGCGGGTTGGTGGTATAGGCCGGTTGAGTGCCGCCGCGAGCCCCAGCGCAATAGTGGTGCGCGTCTGGGCCGGGTCAAGTATGCCATCATCCCAAAGCCGGGCACTGGCATAGTAGGGGTTTCCCTGGGTCTCGTACTGTGCAATCACCGGCTCGCGAAAGGCCTGGCGCTCCGCTGGCGGCCAGGTTTCGCCGGCCGCTGCCAGATTGTCAGCCCTGACCTGGGCCAGCACATCAGCGGCCTGCTGGCCGCCCATCACCGAAACCCTGGCATTGGGCCACATCCACAGGAAATTTGGATCGTAGGCGCGTCCGCACATACCATAGTTACCGGCGCCAAAACTGCCGCCAATCATGATGGAGAGTTTGGGGACCTGGGCGCAGGCAACAGCGGTCACCAGCTTGGCACCGTGTTTGGCAATGCCTTCAGTCTCGTAACGTTCGCCCACCATAAATCCCATGATGTTCTGGAGGAAAAGCAGCGGGATACGGCGCTGGCAGCAGAGTTCAATAAAGTGGGCGCCTTTGACAGCAGATTCAGAGTAAAGCACGCCGTTATTGGCAAGTATGCCCACCGGTATGCCGTGGATATGGGCAAACCCGCACACCAGCGTCGTGCCAAAATTTTCCTTGAAGCTGTCAAATTCCGATCCATCAACCAGTCGCGCGATCACTTCACGCACGTCGAAGGGCGTGGACAGGTCAGGCGGCATGATGCCGTATAACTCCTCCGGATCGTACAGGGGTTCCCGTGGCTCCCTCATCACAACTTGTGCGAGGGTGCTGCGGTTGAGATTGGCAACAATGCGCCTCAGTATCTGTAACGCATGACTGTCATTTTCTGCCAGGTGATCGGCGACGCCGGAAATTCGGGTGTGAACCTCACCACCACCGAGCGCCTCAGCTGTCACTGTCTCGCCCGTTGCTGCTTTCACCAGCGGTGGACCGGCCAGGAAAATTGTCCCCTGGTTACGTACAATGATGCTCTCGTCCGCCATTGCGGGCACATAGGCGCCACCTGCGGTGCAGGATCCCAACACTGCGGCCAACTGGGGAATCCCCTTTGCCGACATGTTAGCTTGATTGAAGAATATCCTGCCAAAGTGAAATCGATCGGCAAATAGCTCATCCTGGTGGGGCAGGTTGGCGCCGCCGGAATCCACCAGATAGATGGCAGGCAGTTCACACTGTTCCGCAATGGCCTGGGCACGCAGGTGTTTCTTCACCGTGATGGGGTAGTAGGTGCCCCCCTTGACCGTGGCATCGTTGGCGATGATGACACATTCCGTGCCCGACACCCGGCCTATACCCGTGATGATGCCGGCCCCCGGGGCCTCGTCGTTGTACATGCCGTAGGCAGCAAACTGGGAGAATTCAAGGAAAGGTGAGCCAGGATCCAGCAGCTGGTTGACGCGGTCCCGGGGCAGCAGTTTGCCCCGTGCCACGTGACGCTGCCGGGCCGCTTCAGTGCCTCCCTGCCTGATGACCGCAAATCGTTCCCGCAGCGTCTCAACCTGCGCCTGCATATGGGTCCGGTTGCGCCTGAATTCCTCGCCGTGCGTGTTGATCCTGGAGGGGATTACGGGCATGGCTCAGGCTGACTCGCGAAACAGTTCGCGGCCAATCAGCATCCGGCGAATCTCGGAGGTACCGGCACCTATCTCGTAGAGTTTGGCGTCACGCAGCAGTCGGCCGGTTGGATAGTCATTGATGTAGCCGTTTCCGCCCAGTAGCTGGATGGCGTCCAGGGACATCCGGGTGGCATTCTCTGCGCAGTACAGGATTACCGCGGCCGCATCCTTGCGGGCAGCGCGATCACGATCGCAGGCCCGGGCCACGGCGTAGAGGTAGGCGCGACTGGCATTCATCAGGGTATACATGTCGGCGATCTTGCCCTGAACGAGTTGGAACTCACCGATGGGCTGGTCAAACTGCCGACGCTCATGGATATAGGGTGTCACCACGTCAAGGCACGCCTGCATAATGCCAACCGGGCCCGCTGCAAGTACAACACGCTCGTAGTCGAGGCCACTCATCAGGACGCTGACACCTTCATTCAGGCGGCCAAGGATATTGGTTCTGGGTACCCTGCAGTTTTCAAAAACCAGTTCACAGGTATTGGAGCCGCGCATGCCAAGCTTGTCCAGCTTGGGCGAGCGACTGAAGCCGGCGTAGTCCCGCTCGACGATAAACGCGGTAATCCCGCGCGGCCCGCTGTCAGGGGTTGTCCTGGCGTAGATCACGTAGGTGTGGGCATCCGGGCCGTTGGTAATCCACATCTTGGTGCCATTCAGCACAAAGTCATCGCCGTCGGCATCCGCCCGGAGCTGAAGGCTCACCACGTCAGAACCTGCATTGTGCTCACTCATTGCCAGGGCACCAACCTGTTCTCCACTGATCAGCGGGGGCAGATAGGTGCGTTTCTGCTGTTCAGTGCCGTTGCGAAAGATCTGGTTCACACAGAGATTTGAATGGGCGCCGTAACTCAGCCCCACCGCGGCAGAGGCGCGACTGATGGTTTCCATGACCAGGGCATGTTCAAGATACCCCAGCCCGGCGCCACCATAATCTTCAGTGACGGTTATACCCAGCACGCCCAGCTCACCGAGTTTGCGCCACAGGTCAAGCGGAAACTCGTTGGACGCATCGATGCTGGCCGCACGGGGGGCAATTTCATCCCTGGCAAAACGGGTTACCTGGTCCACCAGCATCTGCTGGGTTTCGTCAAACCCGAAGTCGAGACTCTCAAAGTTGGATTGCATGTCACCCTGCCAGGACACTAGAAGCGTTTGGCAGTATACCAGCTAACATCCCTGGCAGACTTCTCGACCTGGTCAACCACGTCCAGGATGAGGGCAAACAGTGCCATCCGGACCAGAACGCCATTGTCGGTCTGGCGAAAGATGGCAAGATTGGGATTTTCGTTCATGTCATTGTCGAGTTCATTGGCAGTGCTGCGGGAGTCTCTCGGAAGTGGATGCATGATGACCGTGTTGGGTGCACAGTACTGGGTGTAGGTTGCCTGGTTCAGGCGGAAGAGACCCTTGTACTTTTCGGCCTCGGCCGGATCCGGGAAGCGCTCCTCCTGGGTCCTGGTTACGTAGAGGATATCCGCATTGGAGATTGACCTGGCCAGTTCCTGGGACTCAATAACCGTGTGTCCCCTGGTGCGCAGGGCTTCCACATAGTCACCGGGCAAGGCAAGCTCGGGTGGGGAGACCAGCGTAAAGTGCACGTCGTTGTACAGGCCAAGCAACCGGCACAGGGAATGGACTGCCCGGCCGTAGCGCAAATCACCAATCAGTGCGATGCGCAGGTGCTCCATGTTTTTGCCCTGGGTGGCCATCTCCTTGCGGATGGTATAAAGGTCCAGCAGTGCCTGGCTGGGATGTTCATTGGCGCCATCCCCACCGTTCAGTACCGGTACGCGGCTGGCGCTTGCGAACTCTGCGACAGAACCTTCTTTCTCGTGGCGCATGGCAATGACATCACTGTAGCCGGACAAAACCCGGGCGGTGTCATAGAACGACTCACCCTTGGCGATGGCAGAGGTCTTGACCTCGGTCGTTTCACGCACCTCACCACCCAGCAGGTTAAACGCGCAACCGAAGCTGATGCGCGTGCGGGTGCTGGGCTCAAAAAAGAGGTTGCCAAGAATGGCGCCTTCAAGTACCCGGGTCACCCGCTGCCGTCTGCCGAAAGGTTCCATCCGGTCTGCCACATGAAACACGGTCTCAATGGCGTCCCGGTCAAACTGGGCAACAGACAGGATGTGACTTCCCACAAAATTCATGGCCACCTCGAGGCGTTAGCAATGTTGGTTAGTGCCAGGGCAATTTTGCCGGCAGTTCGAGGATCAGCTCACGCATCCACTTGTTTGCCTGATCCTGGTCAGTACTCTCGTGCCAGTACAGATGAGTCTCAAGGTTGGGGACGCTAAAAGGCAGTTCCAGATAGCGCACAGGATATTGCGACACCAGAAAATCTGCAAAGATTCGTGGCACCGTGATCACGAGGTCACTGCGCGAGACCAGATCCGGCGTCGCAAGATAGTGTTGTGTGCGCAGGGCGATATTCCGCCTTTTGCCCATCTTGCCAAGGGCAAGATCCACATGCCCCAGGCCGCCCCGGCGACTTGAGATATGGATATGGGACAGCGACAGATAAAGGGCAATATCAAGTTCCTTGCCGATGAGACTGTGGTCCTGACGAAACACAACAACGTGCGGGTGTGAAAACAGGGGTGACTGGCGGATCTGTGGATCAGGCGTCAGGGGAATATCCACGGCAAGGTCGAGGTTGCCGGACGCCAGTTCGATGTGCATGTCGCGGCGTCGAACCTGGTAACAGTCTATTGCGATGTGTGGTGCCTCTTTTTTGACCCGGGAGAACACAAAAGGCAGGATGATGGACTGACTCAGGTCTGTCATGCTGATGCGGAACCTTTTGTCCGATGCGATGGGGTCAAAAGTCTCGCTTTCCTGCACGCTGGAACGCATCAACCCCAGCGCCTGGCGCACCGACCCGATAATATTTTGTGCAACCGGTGTGGGAACCATTCCCTCCGCGGTACGGACAAAAAGAGGGTCGTCAAACAGGTTTCGGAGGCGGGAGAGGGAATTGGAAACGGCTGGCTGGGTGATGCCGATGATTTCGCCGGCCCGTGTCAGATTTCCCTCTGTATAAATTGCGTCGAACACAACAAACAGGTTGAGGTCGATGTCACTGAGCTTCATGGGCGTCACCACTGTCTATCAGCACACTGAATCCTAAGGGATTGATTTGATAAATTTCGCTTATGGTATGACGGAATGAGACAATTGAGAAGGCTTCCCGACCTTTATCCCAGTCGCGGTGTAGAATAGGTGCTGCCGACCAGCCGGATCACTTCAGCCTGGTCGTATCATATTGAAATACAATGGGTTTATTATGAGTGAAATGTCCAACCGGCGGTTGCCGTTCAGTTTTGCCAAGCGCCATGGTGTCCTGCTGCTGCCGGCCGCTGGCGAAACCGGGCGGGAGATGCTTTACAAGGCGGGCCTGAAGGCGGGTGTACTGGCGGAAGTCCGGCGTTTTGCGGACACCCGGGTGGTGCTGCGCGAGGTCGACCCACCGACTTTTGATCAGCACCTGTCCACCACCTACCAGGATGACTCCGGTGAGGCGATGCAGATGATCGAGGGGCTGGGAGACGACCTGGACCTCAGCAGCCTGGCGGACATGATCCCGGAGACGGGTGACCTGCTTGAGCAGGATGACGACGCACCTATCATCCGGCTGATCAACAGCCTGTTGACCGAGGCTATCAAAGTGGGTGCCTCGGATATTCATATTGAAACCTACGAGACCCGTCTGGTTGTCCGCTTCCGCGTTGATGGTGTTTTAAGGGAGGTGGTCAGTCCGAGGCGGGCACTGGCGCCCCTGCTGGTGTCCAGGATCAAGGTGATGGCGCGGCTGGATATTGCCGAAAAGCGTGTGCCCCAGGATGGCAGGATATCGGTAAAGGTTGCGGGCAAGGAAGTGGACGTGCGTGTTTCCACTATTCCTGCCAGCAACGGCGAACGGGTGGTGATGCGTTTGCTCGACAAGCAGGAAGGGCGTCGTGACCTGGGGGACCTGGGCATGCGCACTGATGACCTGGAGGCCATGCGGCTTCTGCTGCAGAAACCGCACGGCATCCTGTTGGTCACCGGGCCAACGGGTTCAGGCAAGTCGACGACGCTTTATGCCTGCCTCGACAAGCTGAATGACCGGTCCCGTAACATCCTTACCGTCGAAGACCCGATCGAATATGACGTGGAGGGTGTTGGCCAGACCCAGGTCAACACCAAGGCGGACATGACGTTTGCCAAGGGGTTACGTGCCATACTGCGCCAGGACCCGGATGTGGTGATGGTGGGTGAAATCCGTGACTACGAGACCGCCGACATCTCGGTGCAGGCAAGCCTGACCGGACACCTGGTACTGTCAACCCTGCACACCAACACGGCCATTGGTGCCCTGACCCGACTCGCCAACATGGGTGTACAACCCTACCTGCTGAGCAACAGCATAATTGGCCTGGTGGCCCAGCGTCTGGTCCGTGTACTGTGTCCACACTGCCGTGAAGCGCACCCGGCAGATGACTACGAATGCCAGTTCCTCAAGGCGGATCCGAGTAGCCCACCCGTGATTTACCGGGCCAAAGGTTGCGACCGCTGTGCCTTTGAAGGTTTTCGCGGCAGGCTGGGTATCTACGAGGTGGTTGTGGTTGATGACGAACTCCGCCGCATGATTCACAGTGGCGCTTCAGAAATGGATATGGAATTGCAGGCGCGAAAGCGGACCGCGGGAATTCGGGAGGACGGCCGTGCCAAGGTGCTGCTGGGCCAGACCACCATAGATGAAGTGTTACGCGTCACTATGGACGACTAGGACGCCACATGGCCGCATTCGAGTATATTGCCCTTAACAGCAAAGGGCGCGAGGAGAAAGGTGTCGTCGAGGCCGATTCCTCGCGGCAGGTGCGCCAGATCCTGCGTGACAAGGGAATGGCGCCCCTGGAAGTCAGTCTCACTCGCGAGGAAAGAGGGTCAACCAACAGCTGGCGACAGCTGTTTACACCGTCGCTGTCAGTGCGTGATCTTGCCCTCATCACGCGTCAACTGGCCACGCTGATTGGTGCCGGCCTGCCGGTCGAGGAATCGGTACTGGCCGTGTCTCGTCAGACGGAAAACAAGCGTACCCAGAGCATGCTGTTGTCGGTGCGTTCGAAAGTTATGGAAGGCTATTCGCTGGCCAACAGTCTGGCAGAGTATCCAAGGGCGTTCCCGGACCTTTACCGGGCAACCGTGTCTGCCGGCGAATCGTCTGGCCACCTCGACCTGGTCCTGAATCGCCTGGCGGACTACACCGAGTCGCGACACGACTCGCGCCAGCGAATTGTGCAGGCTATGGTCTACCCGGTGATACTGTTTGTCCTGACGATCCTGATCCTGGCAGGGCTGCTTGGCTACGTGGTGCCCGACATCGTCAAAGTGTTCAGTGACACCGGGCAGGCCTTGCCGGTGTTGACGCGATTTATTATTGGCGTCAGCGATTTTGTCCAGCAGTTTGGGCTGCTCATCCTCGGCATCCTGGTGGTGTTTGCTCTCGCTGTCCAGCGCGCACTCAAGGTGCCGGGCATCCGACTTGCCTGGGACCGGCGCCTGTTGCATCTGCCCGTTATTGCCAAACTGAGTCGTGGTGTTAACACCGCCCAGTTTTCAAGCACGCTGTCAATCCTGTCATCCAGCGGTGTCCCACTGGTCGATGCCATGAATATCTCCGGTAAGGTCCTGACCAATCGCTGGTTGCAGACCAAGGTGAGCGAGGCCACCAGCCGCGTGAGTGAGGGATCGAGCTTGAGTTCAGCACTGGAGAAGAGTGGTTACTTTCCACCGATCATGCTGCACATGATTGCGAGCGGTGAGAACAGTGGTGAACTGGATAACATGCTGGGTCGCGTCTCAACCTACATGCAGCAGGATGTGGAGACACTGCTGGGTATCCTGCTGAGCCTGTTTGGCCCGTTCATGTTGCTGTTCATGGGCGGCGCGGTTTTTACCATCGTGATGGCAATCCTGTTGCCCATCATCAACCTGAACCAGTTGGTGTTCTGACGCCGGGCGCGTCTCACAAGTGGTGTAAAATACGTGGTTTCATGGAAAAGTTTTTCTGGCAGGTCTATTTGAAGGTCACATTTTATGAAGTTGGGTAACCCGGAAGTTCAAATGACAGGTTTAAAGCGGGCTCCATCGAGGGGCCAGCGCGGCTTTACGCTGATCGAAATTATGGTGGTTGTTGTGATACTCGGTATTCTGGGCGCCCTGATTGTTCCGAATATCATCTCCAAGCCCGATGAAGCCAGGGTTGCCGCGGCGCGCAGTGACATACAGTCAATTGCAACTGCACTCGAATTTTATCTGTTGGACAACAGTACCTACCCAAGCACCGACCAGGGGTTGGAGGCACTGGTATCAGCACCCTCCGGCTATCCCGAGGCAAAAAACTGGGGGCCGGACAGTTACCTGAAAAAGCTGCCGGTGGATCCCTGGGGTGAACCCTACATGTATGTCAGCGAAAGCAGCCGGGAATTTGACATCTATAGCTTCGGGGCGGACCGCCGAGAAGGTGGTGAAGGTGTTGATGCGGACATTTACTACTCCGAGTTATAGGAACCACATTGGTGGCCAGGCAGGCAGCGTTTACCCTGATAGAAATCCTGGTGGTGATGTTTATCGTCTCGGTCATGACCGGCCTGGCGATTACCAATTTACCAGGATTTGTTCGCTCTGGTGACCTCGACCTAGAGTCTGCGCGACTGGCAACCCTGCTGGAAATGGCGCGCGAAGAGGCCCTGCAGGGTGCCGAGGAGTATGGCTTCAGGGCCGAGCCAACCGGTTACGCCTTCCTTCTGTTTGACGACCTCACCGGTGAATGGCAGGAACTGCAAACCCGACCCTTCCAGCCAAGGCAGCTGAGTGAGGGTATCCGGATTCGCCTGCGCGTCGAGGACAACAATCTTTCTCTCCTTGCGCTGGATGAGAACAGCGATGATGGGGCCGAGCGCGATCCCCCGGTGCTGCTGCTGTCCAGTGGGGAGACAACACCGTTTGAACTCACGCTGACAGAAGCGTCTGGGGAAACGGAGAGAACACTGGTTGCTGACGGATTTAATCGGCTGCATTGGCGGGATCATGCGCAGGAATAGTAGCGGGTTTACGCTGATTGAAATCATGATCGCCGTGGCAGTATTTGCCGTGGTGGCCGCGGTCCTCATCAAGAGCACTGCTACGACCGCGCGGCAGACTGCCCTGTTGCAGGACAAGACAATTGCCGGATGGCTCGCAGAAAACCAGTTGGCACAACTGCGCATAGCACCACGCGACCCGACGACTTTTCCTGCGGCGGGTCGGAACCGGTTCAGCGTGAGTATGGCCGGACGTGACTGGGAAGTTATGGTTGATGTTCAGAACACCGAGAACACCAATGTCCGGCGCGTGGAAGTGGCTGTGTATCGCGAGGACGACCTTGGTGACCCCGTGCGCAGCCTGACAGGCTTTGTGGGGCGCTTCTGATGAGAACTGGCGTGCGTGGATTCACCCTGCTTGAGGTACTGGTTGCCATCTCGATTTTTGCCATCGTCGGGCTGGGTGCCCACCAGCTCCTCACGCTGGTGATTGACAGTCATGAGCGGGCCAGAACAATTTCCGCAACCTATGCGGATGCCGCCAGGGTCATGATGGTGCTTGAGCGTGATCTCTCACAGATCACCAACAGGTCCGTGCGTGATGAATATGGCGAGCCTTTGCCGGCACTGATGGTCGCAACCGGTGTTTACGGTCTCGAGTTTACCCGGTCCGGCTGGAACAACCCGGTTCGACTGGCGCGCAGCAGCCTGCAGCGGGTCGCCTACGAGCTCAAACCCGATGGCACCCTGGTGCGCCATCTCTGGCGGGTGCTTGATCGTGCGGAAGACTCGGCACCGACGAGCCAGACGTTACTTGACGGGGTGCAGGATTTCCGGATTTTTGTCTATAACGAGGAGGGTGATGCCGCTGACGTCTGGCCGGACTTTGGCTCAACAACACCACTGCCGGCCGCCATTGAGATACTGCTGGTGACTGAAACCCTGGGTGAACTTCGCAGATTTTCTCCCCTGGTGGAAGCCGCGCGGAACATACCTGGTGGACCGGGCACTGGCCCAG
This sequence comes from Pseudomonadota bacterium, assembly GCA_047947185.1. Lineage (GTDB taxonomy): Bacteria > Pseudomonadota > Gammaproteobacteria > Pseudomonadales > Azotimanducaceae > JANQJA01. The sequence goes on along the minus strand of CP170502.1, from coordinate 426,594 downwards.
AAACGGACGATGACGCTGCCCTGGAGGGCTCAGACGCGGGTACCGCGGCTGAGCCCGGGGCAAACAGCGGCAGGGGTGAGTCATGAAACAGCGGCAGCGGGGTGTCGCGCTGATTACGGTCATGCTGATTGTTGTGGTGGCAACCGTGTTGAGTGTCCAGATGGCCTCAGAGCAGAACCTGACCGTCAGGCGTGCAACCAGTCAGTTTGATGCCAGTCAGGCACGCCAATACGCTTTTGGTGGAGAAGAACTGGCGCGCCAGATTCTGCATGAGGATTTTGTCGAACAACCAATGAAAGACACGCTGGCTGAACCCTGGTCCAGCCCCGAGCTTGTCTTTGAGTTTGAGGGAGGACAGGTTGAGATCCGGATTGAAGATCTTCAGGGCCGGATTAATGTCAACGGGCTTGTGGACGGCGGGGCCGCCGTGGTGACGGGCCAGCGGTTGGTTGCGCTTGCAACGCTGCTGGGTGTGGATCCCGTGTTCGTGGATCGTATCCGGGACTGGGTAGACGCCAACGACGTCAAAGGCGCGCTTGGAGCCGAAGATTTTGATTACCTTGGCCTGGAAACACCCTACCGGGCAGCCGACCAGGCAATGGTGGACCTGTCTGAGCTGCGCCTGATCCTTGAAATGAATGACGAGGTATACCAGGCACTGGTGCCCTACCTCTCGGCAATCCCGGTGCCAGGAGTAGTGATCAACCTGAATACGGCGCCGGCAGGGGTACTGGCGGCGGTTTCCCCGTCTCTGACCCTGGATATGGCGGAAGGCCTGGTGGCACAACGGGACCAGCAACAAGGTTATGAATCAATTCAGGATTTTTTGCCGCAGCTACCGGCCCAGGGCATGTCCAGTGACCTCCTTGGTGTACAATCCGCATTCTTTCAGGTGAGCGTGCGGGCCCGGTACGGGGAACGTTATGCTTATCTCACCAGTGTGATTCAGCGAGATCCAGCGGACGGCAGTATGCGAGTGATTTACCGGGACATCAGCAGGAAGGTTTACCCCGTCCAGGTGGCGCTTGATGGCTGAGAATTTTTATCTTGCTGTGGGTAACGATCAGCTCGAGTGGCTGGTACTGGATGAAACCTCGGGCATAGTACGGTTTCGCGGTACGGGTGACTGGGATGATTTGGCAGCGCTGACTGGTGAGATGCGCTGGTCGGGTGCCACCCGGGTGCTGCTGCCGGTTGAGCGTGTGCTGCTGACCGCCGCCCAGGTGCCCAGCCGGCAACAACGCCAGGTGTTACAGGCGATTCCCTATATGGTAGAAGAAGAACTGGCGACCGATGTAGAGGATTGCCACTTTGCCGTTGGACCAAGGAATGAGACGGGCGCGACCAGCGTTGCGGTGGTGGATGACACCTTTTTTGAAACGCTGCTCGGGCAGCTGAGTGATGCGGGGCTGAGCCCAGACAGCCTGACCCTGGATGTACTGCACCTGCCTCGTACAGCGGGTTCAGCCGTGCTGCTTGACGGCGACAGGGCCTTGCTGCGCACGGGTGACCAGGCTGGCCTGGCTGTTGAAGTGGCGAGCCTGCCGCTAGTTATTGCCCTGCTGGCCGACGCAGAGCGTGACCTGGTGACTGTGACCGCAGGGACGGACGCGCTTGAAGCATTTCAGCTCTACGCCTCCCAGATAGAAGCCGAATTGCCCGGGGTGTTGACGCTCTCTGAACTTGAGTACGCGCCGTTTGAGTACCTGTGCCGCTCTTTTGATGCCGGGGCGATAAACCTTCTGCAGGGCAAATACCGGGTGCAGGAAGAAAACACCGGTCGGGGGAGGGTCTGGCAGTCAGTTGCCATGCTTGCAGGGTTTGCCTTTGCACTACATGTCATGCTGTTGATTGGACAGGGGATCTACCTGGATGTAAAAGCAGCACAGTATGAACGGGAGGCCATGGCCCTGTATGCGGAGGTGTTTCCGGGTAATCCGGTGCCGCGGGACCTGCGTCGACGCTGGGAAGCCAGGTTACGGGCTGGTACCGGGCAGAGCTCGGGGGAGTTTTTTGACCTGTTCAGCGAGGCGGCCAGGTATATCCCGGGTTCAAGCCTGCGCCTCGAAAACGTCAACTTCAACGAGAGCCGCGGTGATCTGAACCTGCAACTGGTTGCACCGGGTTCAGATGCGTTTGTGCAATATTCTCAGACGTTGACAGGCGCCGGGCTGCAGGCAGAAGTGGGGACAATCAGCCAGGACGCTGACCGGGCCCGTGGCAGCGTCAGGATCAAGACAACGGGGGGTATCTAGATGGCGCTGGCCGCACTGGAAGTCGCACGATCCCGGTTCAAGGCACTGGAGCCGCGCGATCGTGTTGCACTTTTGTCGCTGGGCGTTTTTTTTGGCCTGTTGCTGCTCTATTTTGGTGTCTGGGTGCCTGCCAATACGTTTTTTGCGGAAAGACAGGCCAATCGTGACCAGCAGCTGCGACTTGTCCAGTACATGCGCTCGACCGAACAGGAAGCGCGGGCTGCAGCGGCAGAGGGGGGTAATACGGTCAACGGGCAGAACCTGCTGACCGAGGTTTCAAGGTCAGCCCAACAGTTCGGGATCAGCCCCAACCGGTTGCAGCCGGAAGGCAGTGACGGGGTGAGTGTATGGTTTGACGGCGTGGCGTTTAACGACCTCATTCGTTGGCTGGAAGCACAGTCGCGGCAGGGTGTTGCCGTGCGCCAGCTGTCCATTGATCGCAATGCTGTATCCGGTACCGTCAACGCACGGATTGTGCTGCGCAGCTGAGGCTGAGGTCCCCGGCCTGCCTACCTGAAATCCCGGGACTGCAGGGCAAAATGTTCCAGGTACTCACTCAGGTCTTCCACATGGCCGGCCACCACGTGAATGACCGATGATTCACGCTCCAGCACACCTTTAACCCGCAGCAGCCGGCCCTGCACGATAGCGCGCCTGAACCGCTCAAGTACGCTGGTCCAGATCACCACGTTGATATTGTCGAATTCGTCTTCCAGGGTCAGGAAAAGAACGCCGGAAGCGGAGGAGGGGCGCTGTCGGCCGGTCACAATACCCGCAACCTGGACAAACCGGCCGTGGTTCAGCCCGGGCAGGTCCCGCGCTGTACGAAAGCGGGCAAAAGGTTCACCCTCGCGCAGTATGGCCATGGGGTGACGGCCCAGGGTCAGCCCAAGGCTGGCATAGTCTGCTCGCAGATCATCCGTTTCTGCTGGTGGGGGCAGGTAAACCGGGGCCTCGTCAGCACACTCGTCCAGACCCGTAATGGCTGTTGCCGGCAGTATGCCGCTTGCATCCCAATGGGCCTGGTACCTGTGGCCTGACAGGTGCCGGAGTGCACCGGCCTCGGTGAGGCGGGCCATATCACCCCGATCCAGTTTTGCCCTGCGTGCCAGTTCCTGCAGGCTCTTGATATTGTGCAGGTCCCGTGCCCGGATAATCCGGTGTGCCGTATCTTCTCTCATGCCCTTGATGCGCTGGAACCCGAGGCGCACCGCCTGCTGCCCGCGGGGCCTGCAGGGTTCCAGGGTTGATTCCCAGTCGCTGGCAAAAACATCAACAGGCCTGACTTCAATATCATGACGGCGGGCATCCTGCACCAGTTGGGAAGGTGAGTAGAACCCCATGGGCTGGCTGTTCAGCAAACCGCAGTAGAAAGCTGCCGGTTCATGGCGTTTCAGCCAGGCAGAAAAATAGACCAGCAGGGCAAAGCTGGCAGAGTGGGACTCGGGAAAACCATAGTCACCAAACCCCTTGATCTGTTCAAAAATACGCTCGGCAAACTCTGCGTCGTGACCGCGTTCCAGCATGCCGGTGATCAGCTTGTGCCTGAACTCATCAAGCCCTCCCTTGCGCTTCCAGGCGGCCATGGCACGACGGAGCTGGTCTGCTTCACCGGGTGTAAAACCGGCAGCGACCACCGCCAGCCTGATGACCTGCTCCTGGAAGATGGGTACACCCAGTGTCCGTTCCAGTACAGACCGGATTGCATCGTTAGCATAGGTGACCGCTTCTTCGCCATTGCGACGTTTCAGGTAAGGGTGCACCATTTTTCCCTGAATCGGGCCCGGTCGCACAATGGCAACCTCTATCACCAGGTCATAAAAGTTTTTTGGTTTCAGCCTGGGCAGCATGGACATCTGGGCGCGGGACTCCACCTGGAACACCCCCACGCTGTCACCCTGCTGCAGCATCTGGTAGGTGAGTGGGTCCTCCGGCGGTATGGTGGCAAGTGAAAGGTTACCCTTGCGGTATCGATTGACCAGATCGAGGCTCTTGCGGATGGCAGTGAGCATACCCAGCGCCAGCACATCAACTTTCAACAGGCCGAGTGCTTCCAGGTCGTCCTTGTCCCACTGGATGATAGTGCGGTTTTCCATGGCGGCATTTTCCAGCGGTACCAGGTGGGAGAGTGGGCCGCTGGATATGACAAAACCGCCAACATGCTGGGAAAGATGCCGGGGAAAACCCAGTATCTGGTTGACCAGCACCATAAACTGGTTGATAACCGGGCTTCGCGGGTTGATGCCAGCCTCGGTAAAGCGCGCCAGCAGTTCGTCACGCTTGTCCCACCAGGATAAGGTCTTGGTCAGTTGGTCAACCAGTTGCGAATCCATACCCAGCGCTTTACCCAGGTCGCGCACAGCACTTTTGGGGCGATAGGTGACCACCGTGGCGGCCAGTGCAGCGCGTTGCCGGCCATATTTCTTGTAGATGTACTGGATAACTTCTTCGCGCCGCTCGTGCTCAAAGTCAACATCAATGTCCGGCGGTTCGTTGCGCTCCCGGGAGATAAACCGTTCGAACAACAGGTTCATGCGGGCAGGGTCAACCTCGGTGATATCAAGACAGAAACAGACGGCACTGTTGGCGGCAGAGCCACGTCCCTGGCAAAGGATACCCTGGCTGCGGGCAAAGTGAACAATGTCGAACACGGTGAGGAAAAAATACTCATAGCCAAGTTCAGCAATGAGCGACAGTTCCTTTTCGATAAGGGTCCTGACTGTTGCACTTTCTCCCGCAGGCCAGCGTCGCCTGGCGCCAGCTTCCACCAGCTGGCGCAGGTAGGCAGTAGGTGTCATGCCTTCCGGCACCAGTTCCTCGGGATATTCATAGCGCAGTTCATCCAGCGAAAAGTGGCAGCGCTCGGCAATGGCCAGCGTCTCCTTCAGCAGCGCAGCCGGATACAGTTTTGCCAGCGTGGCAAGGGGGCGGAGGTGTTTTTCCCGATTGGCCTGCAGCAGTCTGCCGGCGACGCGAACGTTCTGGCGCATACGAATGGCAGACACCACGTCCTGTAGCGCCTTCCGGTCGGGGTGATGCATGTGGACATCCCCGGTGGCTGTCATTGGTATGTCCAGTTGTTTCGACAGGGAGAAAGCCTGCTCGTAAACGCTGATGTCCCGGCCATCCGGAAATACTTCGACACCAAGCCAGAGACGATCAGCAAAAATCTGCTTCAGCTTCTCGCCGGTTGCCGGTGCTGCTGCGCGCTCGCCGGGGCTGTCACTTGCGGGCAGCCAGATCGCCAGGCTCTCATCCAGGCCAAACGCCAGATCCCTGAGTGAAAGCCGGTAATCCCCCTTGTCGGCGCGCCGGCGCCCGGTGGTGATCAGGTGGCAGATCTGCCCGTAGCTGGTGCGATTTGCTGCCAGCAATACGAGATGGATATTTTCTTCCAGGTGGAATTCGCTGCCGACAATCAGCTTGATACCACAGTCGCGGGCAGCCACGTGCGCCTTGACAATACCCGCCATGGAACACTCATCTGTTATGGCAATAGCCTGGTAGCCCAGCATTGCTGCCTGGGAGACCAGTTCTTCCGGGTGGGAGGCGCCACGCAGGAAAGAATAGTTCGAGATACAGTGAAGTTCAGCGTAACCGGTCATGCAGGGGTACTGTCTATAAATACAGTTAGCTGTAAATATATACAGTATTACAGGGGTGGGCAACCCGATCGTTTATCCCGTACCCTCTCAGGCCCGGGGACGCTGAATGGCAAACTGTGGCAGCTGCTCCGGCACCGCCGGGATCACGCCCAGTTCCACCAGGCGCACGGCGAGCGTTGGCAGGTTCTCATCCAGGTACTCAAGCAACACCCGGTCTTTTACCGGATCCCAGTCATACAACTCCATTTCGTCCACGGCCATGGCGGCAGGTTTACCCTGCACCAGGGTCCGGTAAGCCGCCAGTACGCCACCGGTACGCTGGGCACCCGCGGCACAGTGCACCAGCACCGGTTCACCCCGGGCAACCGCATCATGTATCTCACGAATCGCCAGGGCGTAGTTTTCGATGTCACCGGTGCCATTGCCGTTCAGGGGAAAGCGATGCTGGGTGATGCCCAGTTGCTGAATGGCACGTTTTTCTGCCAGCAGGAAAGGTTTGTCTTCCCAGTACTGCAGGTCCACAACGGTCCTGATGCCATGATCCTCCAGTACATCGTCCACCAGTGCAGGGTGCAGCTGGGCACTGCGATAGATCTGGCCTGCCTCAACAATGCCAAACCGCTTGGGGAAAAACCGGTCATGAGCAAGTTCCATCCAGGCGGCACCCGCCAGCACCAGCACCAGCAGGCCAGCAGCCGTTGTCTTCATGATACCTTTAAATTTCATATTGCCAGGGCACCAAGGACGCCTGTTCGGCCTGGGAGGTTGCATCATATAAGATGGGGTCATGTCCTGAAAGTTGCGGTAACAATGAAAAAAAGCCTCATCCTGCTGGTGCTGTTTCTGCTGGGCGGTTGCCAGAGTTCACTGAACCCGTTTCCCCGGGGTGAGTTGCAGGGTGATGAACGCCAGACCAACTCGTTCGCTTTTGCCGCAGACTTCCAGGTACTGGCACTGGAAACCAGGCCGCAGCAGCCTTATACGGTCAACCTGATGGTTGTTGTCATCAACGGCGAACTCTATGTGGATGCTGCTGAACAACGCCGGTGGCACCAGCACATCATGCTGGACCCGCGTGTCAGGGTTGGCCTCGGTGGTCACATTTACCGCGCCATTGCCGAAAAAACGGCTGATCCGGTTCTGGCTGGCCGATTCCTGCCCGGTCGCGTGGTGTATCGGCTGGTGCCACGCGCGTGGTCACTCTGAAAATTTAAATCCCCTTAACAATCATTTATTTACCCTTAACAGCCTGGACGTAGACTGCGCCCCGTTCGGTTGTTCCGACACCAACTACCTAAACTTGAAACCAGGGGTAAAGAATGAAGGGAATGGGCAAAAAGCTGATTGTAGCGCTTGCGCTGGGCGGTCTTCTGGCCGGTTGTGACAGCGGCGATATCAACATCTCACCGTCAACGGCAGACAATTCAACCGATAACTCGGTCAACAACAGCAACAACACAACAACCACGCCCGTGCCGGATGTCAATCCCTGCGCGTCGTACACCAATACGGGCGGACAGACAATCCAGGGTACCTATGACGGCCTGGACTGCACATACACCCCCACTTTTGTCGACGCGGGTAACAACCTGACGGTTGATATGACCGTGCCTGCGCTTCCCAACGGCGGTGCCCACATCTTCCAGGGTAGCCTGTTTGTAGGGGAGAACTACACGAGCAATGCAGAGCTTGCCGCAGCTGGTATTGCCGAAGGTGGTGATGGCCCGACCCTGACCATTGAAGCAGGGGCAACCCTGGCGTTCCAGTCCCAGCAGCAGTTTGTGATTATCATGCGCGGCTCGCAGATATTTGCCGTGGGCACCGCAACCGCGCCCATTACCTTCACATCTGTTTCTGACATCGAGAGTCAGCGTGCGGTGGCTGGCGGTGGCGCCGCCACCCTGGCCTTTGATGCCGTTCAACAATGGGGTGGTATGGTCATCAACGGCTTTGGCATTTCCAACCGTTGTCCCTACACCGGCGCACTTGCGGTTGATGCCAACGGACGGGTGACCGGCCAGGGCACGCTGGCGCTAAATGGTGAGTGTAATGTCCGTGCTGAAGGTGCAGCCGGCCTGGATGAATCCCAGTATGGTGGCGGCAACTACCTCGACAGTTCAGGTCGCCTTGAATATGTCCGCACCAAACACACCGGTGCAGAAGTGGCCAACGGTGATGAGTTGAACGGTATCTCGTTTGGTGGCGTGGGCAAGAACACCATTATCCGCAATCTGCAGATCTATTCTTCCTACGACGATGGCATTGAGTTGTTCGGCGGGTCGGTTGACATCCAGAACTATGTGGCAGTGTATGTGCGCGACGACTCGATTGACATTGATGAAGGCTACAACGGCACCATTACCAATGCCCTGGTGATCCAGTCCGAGACAGACGGTAACCACTGTATCGAATCTGACGGTGTGGCCAGCTGGTCCGCCGGTGTCGTATCTGACACGGCCGCCACCGCCAACATCAACAGCCGTCCGGTCATCACCAACCTGACCTGTATCGTGTCACCCAATGGTGCTGCGACTGCAACCCATGATCCGGGTGCCGGTTGGCTGATCCGGGAACGCAACTATCCCGTCATCAGTGATTCACTGGTTGTGACAATCGGAACTGATTCCGCTGACAGCAACTACTGCTTCTCTGCCGTACGCGAGTCCGACGCGGCGTTTGCCAATGGTGATGCAGCCATCAACTCAACCATCTTTACCTGTAATGAGTCTTCCGCAGGTGGCACGATTGGCGGCACGGCCGATACAACTTTCCTGGCGACCAATGGTGGCAACCAGTTTGCTTCGGCGGGTGCCGCGGGTGCAGCAGCAGCCAATCTTACTGCTGCGGCTGATTCAGACTGGCAGATACTGGAAGGTACGCCGCCCATCTACACGATTGCACCAGCCTCAATGGTTGTTGGCGGTGCAGCACCAACGGCTGCGGCGCCTGCTTCAGGTCGTTATGGTGCACTGTCTACTGCCATTGCAGACTGGACGTTGAACTGGACCTACGGTATCCATGATGGATCTCGTGGTGCGCCTCTCTGGTTCGAATGATAAAGGGAACTGGCGCCCGGGCTTGCCGGGCGCCTTCATTTTTCCAGAAGAGAACTATTGAGAGAGGTCAAGTATGAAAAGAGTCGGTCAGATGAGCCCGACCCTGCGTGTGCTGTCGGCAGCCAGCTTGCTGGCCCCGTCATTGCTCATGGCAGCAGAGATGGAAGAAGTAGTAGTACAGGCACGCCTGCAGAATTCTGCGGAAGCGCTTGTTAGCGAGCGCATGGAAAGTGATGTTGTCACCGATATGATTGGTGCCGAGATGATCGGCCGTATTGGCGACTCTACGGTGGCCGCGGCACTGCGTCGGGTTGCCGGTCTGTCACTGGTTAACGACAAGTTTGTTTACGTCCGCGGTCTGGGTGAACGTTACTCGAGTTCTACGCTGAACGGTGCAACCATTCCGTCACCCGACCTGACCCGCAACGTGATTCCGCTGGACATTTTCCCAACGGCTATTGTCGAGTCCCTGGCAGTCCAGAAATCCTATTCGCCGGACCAGTCAGCATCTTTTGGTGGTGGTAACGTCGATATCCGCACCCGGGGAATTCCTGACAGCTTTACCCTCCAGCTTGAGGTCAGCGGTGGCTGGAATTCGGAAGCCAGCGACCTTTTGACCTACCAGGGTGGTGGTGACGATGACCTGGGGACAGACGACGGTTCACGTGCGCTGTCACCTGTACTCGTGAACGCAATTACCCGGTTCCGCGGCCAGTTGGACAACCAGAGTATCCTGAATACGCTGCGGGCTGAAGGTAATGCCACGGCAGTCCTGGCGGATGCCCAGGCGGTTAACCGGGACCTGGCGCTTGCGCTGAATCGGAACCTGTCCCTGACACCCCAGGGTGACGATCCTGACATCGGGATCAAGGGGACAATTGGCAACAACTTTTACCTGTCGGATAGCTGGGAACTCGGGTTTGCACTGGGTGGCGGCTATTCCTCGAAGTGGCGCAAGACCGAAGCGTTTGCCCGTGACTTTGCCGACCCGGATCAGAACCTTGAGCGGGAGGCGGAAACCACCCGTTCGATTGATATCCATGGCAATCTCAATCTGGGCATTCGCTTTACCGATGATCACAATATTTCGTCAACCTCGCTCTATATCCGCAACACGGATGACGAGGTGCGCCTGATTGACTTCTTCAATGAGAACCGCCAGCTGTCCAGTGGACTTGGCTTCCGCAGGACTGAAACCAAGTTCGAGGAACGCAACATGTTCGTGAACCAGGTCAAAGGTGAGCACTACGCGGGTATCCCAACACAGGAACTGTTGCCCTGGTTGCCACTCGCGTGGATTCCGGAAGGCACCCGGCTTGATTGGCAGTACACGGATGCCACCGCAGAGACCAGCATCCCGAACGAGGTTGCCGTAGCGTCCGAGACGACCACAGATGGTGGCTTCAACCCGGTGATCACTTCCTCACGCGTGACGCGCAACGCTTCTGCCGCGGATTACCGCTTCACGGATCTTGATGATGAGGTGCTGAACTATGGCTGGAAACTGACGGTGCCGTTCAGCACAGTCCGCTCCAACATTGAATTCAGTGGTGGCTGGGACTATGCGCGGAAAGTCCGGCAGTATCGCCAGACCCAGTTTGGCCTTGGACCGCTCACCGTCGCCAACATTGGTGTTGTTGAGGGCCCCATTGGCAGCGTCTTTTCTGATGCCAATATCACCAACCCAGCCAACGATTTTGTGCTCGGGTTAACCGGTACCAATAATCAGAGCTACCTGGCAGCGACCATTACCGATGCCGCTTTCGGCAAGGTTGACTGGACCTTCAACGACACCTGGCGCCTTGCCGCAGGTGCCCGCTGGGAGTCGTATCGCCAGGTGGCCCTGGACTGGAACATCTGGGCGTTTACGATTGCAGCGCCACAGATCAGTACGGATCCTGCGGTACTGGAAGCGGGATCGCTCAGCCGTGATGACTACTATCCGGCAATCTCACTGACCTATATGGGAGACCTCTGGGCTGAGGTATTCCAGCTGCGGTTTGGCTGGAGTGAGACAGTTGTCCGGCCTGACCTGCGCGAAATCACCGATGCCAGTTACGTTGATGCGCGAACCGGCTTTATCACCGCGGGTAACCCGGGCGTTCTGCCCGCCGAGCTCAGTAACCTTGACCTGCGGGCGGAATGGTTTTTCTCCAACGGGGACAACCTGACCCTGACGGCCTATTACAAGGATATTACCAATCCCATCGAATTCTTCGAGACGCCCGCGAGTGATACCAACCGGGCCCGGGAGATTATCAATGCGGAGTCCGGCAATGTGAGCGGCATCGAAATTGAAGGGATCAAGGAACTGGGATTCCTCGGTGATTTCTGGGAAGCCTTTTTCCTTCAGGGTAACGTGACCTTGCAGAGTTCAGAGCTGGTCGCGGGTACACGGGCGGATGCACCAACCAATCCGACACGCAAGCTGGCGGGTGCATCCGATTATGTGTTCAACCTGATGCTTGGTTTTGATTCACTTGATGGCAATCATGCAGCGACCCTGGTCTACAACGTTTTTGGTGAGCGGCTGTACACCGCGGGTCGCCTGGGAACGCCAGACTCATTTGAGCAGCCGTTCAACTCACTGGACCTGACCTATAGCTGGTATCCAACCGACACCATGACGTTGAAGCTGAAAGCGCAGAACCTTCTGAACGAAGAAGTGGTGATTGCGCAGGAAGGTATCGAGACTTTTGTCGAGAAGCCCGGTACCGGTTTTTCACTCAGTTTTGAGTGGATGCTCTGATAACGCTCTGACCGCAGACTGCGACTGAAAAAAAGCCCGGGTCACCGGGCTTTCCAGTCAGGTGAACGCTTCTCTGCAAAAGCACGCGGTCCTTCCAGCGCATCTTCGCTCTGCTGACGCCGCAGTTCCGCCTCGTAGGGGGTATAGAAGGCCTGCGCAAGGGGCAGGTCCAGCCCACGCATGGTTGCCTCTTTGGTGGCCCGAACAGCCAGGGGTGCACAGCGCAGGATATCGGGGAGCCACTCGTTTTCAACCTTGTCCCGCAGTGCCTCCAGGGGCACCACCTCATTGACGAGCCCCAACTCATAAGCCCTGGCTGCGGTCATGTGACGTCCGGTCAGGAGATAACCCATGGCCGGTTTCAGGCCAATCTGGCGGGGCAGGCGATGTACACCAACAGCACCTGCAATGAGGCCGCGGCGGGGCTCGGGCAGGCCAAATTCGGCATGGTCTGCGGCGACGATAATATCCGTTGACATGGCCAGTTCCAGACCGCCACCAAGCGCAAAACCGTTTACCATGGCAATCACTGGCTTGGGAAAGTACCAGCGTTCATTGAGGGACCGTGTTTCTGTGGCCATCTGTCGCCATTTTGCGCGATCAGCCTCGCTGGCATCCCGCTCAATGGCCCTGTGTTTCAGGTCGGCACCCGCACAGAAGGCACGTTCGCCCGCGCCTGTGACCACCGCAATCCAGATATCATCATTTTTTTCCACCTCGTCAAAATGTTGGGACAGTTCCCAGCGAAGTTGTGGATTGAGAGAGTTCATCGCCTCCGGGCGATCGAGCGTAATCCAGGCCACATGGCCGTCCACTTCAAAGCGACTTGCAATCGGTTCAATCATTCTTGTCTCCACGAAGGGTTTAATCAGCAGCAAAATGGTGGCGTGTGCCGTTGGCCAGGGCAACCAGTGACAGCATGACGGGCACTTCAACCAGTACACCTACAACGGTCGCCAGTGCAGCGCCGGATTCAAGACCAAACAGGCTGATGGCAACGGCAACCGCGAGTTCAAAAAAGTTGGAAGTGCCAATGAGGGCTGCCGGGGCGGCCGTGGCAAATGGCACGCGCCAGAGATAGGCCCAGCCGTACGCCACAAAAAAAATGCCATAAGCCTGGATGAGCAGGGGTATCGCAATCAGGACAATCACCAGCGGTTTGCCGAGGATGGTTTCTGCCTGGAAGCCAAACAGCAACACGACTGTGGCAAGCAGGCCAACAACGGAATAGGGCTTGAGAGATGCAGTAAACCGGGAGATGTCCTCGTGATGCCCACTCTGATCCAGGTAGCGGCGTGTCGCGTAGCCTGCCCCCAGCGGGATCACCACATACAGGACAACCGACAGCAGCAGTGTTTCCCATGGCACAACAATGTCGGTCACGCCGAGCAGCAGCGCTGCCAGCGGCGCAAAGGCAAACACCATAATAATGTCGTTGATGGAGACCTGCACCAGGGTGTAATTGGCATCACCCCGGACGAGCTGGCTCCACACAAAAACCATGGCCGTGCAAGGTGCAACACCCAAAAGGATCATACCCGCAATATACTCGCGTGCGGTTTCAGGCTCGACCAGGTTCGCAAACACATGTTCGAAGAAAAGGACGCCCAGGCCCGCCATGGTGAAAGGTTTAACCAGCCAGTTAACGATGAGGGTAATGCACAACCCTTTGGGTTTCTTGCCGACGTCCTTGATTGAGGCAAAATCCACGTTCACCATCATCGGATAGATCATGATCCAGATGAATACCGCAACCACCAGGTTGACGCTGGCATATTCGAAACCGGCAATCGTGGCAAACAATTCCGGCACCAGGGCGCCGAGCGAAACGCCGGCAACAATACAGAGGGCAATCCATACAGACAGATATCGTTCAAATGCGCCCATGGTTTTTCCTTGTCGTTATGTTGGCTGTCAGGCGAGCGGGAATGTCCCGGCAATCCTGTTTAGTTCGGTTCGCGTCAGGTCAGCAGGATCCAGGCTGACGAGGCAGGTCAGGCGCTGCTCGAGTATGTTGAACGTCGCTTCGAAGGCAGATCGGATTTGCTGTGCATCACCGGTGACAGCGGCCGGGTCCGGCAAACTCCAGTGCACAACAAGCGGATGACCAGGCCAGACCGGACAGCTTTCGTTGGCGGCACTGTCACAGACAGTGATGATGATATCCATGGCCTGCGCGTCGGGGGCTGCAAATTCGTCCCAGGACTTGGACCTGAACTCCCTGATGTCAAAACCCTTTGCCTGCAACAGCATGGCAGCACCGGGATTAACGCGCCCCGCAGGTTGGCTGCCAGCGCTGAAGGCGGCATATTTCCCGGCGCCAATCCGGTTCAGGATGGCTTCTGCCAGGATGCTTCGCGCTGAATTGCCAGTGCACAGGAACAGAAGGTTTTTCATGAGGCGCAACTCACCAGGGCGGCGTCCAGTAACTGTGAACATTGTTCCGGATGTCCCTGGCAACAGTCTTCGATCAGGTAGCTGAGCAGTGCTCTGAGCTCTTCTACCCTTGCCCGGTAAATGATGGACCGCCCGCAACGTTTCCTGCAGATCAATCCGGAGTGCTCCAGCAGGGACAGATGTGAAGAGAGCGTGTTGTGTGGAATGTTCAGTTGGTTTGCAATGGCGCCAGCAGCCATGCCGTCGGGTCCGGCTTCGAGCAGCAGGCGAAAGGTTCGCAGTCGCGTTTCCTGACCCAGCGCTGAAAAATATCGGATGGCAGTAATTGTGTCCATATGTCGAGACTATTCGACGTTTTTGTCTGTGTCAAAAGGTTTATCAAAAGGGTGATTGAGGATACTCTGGTATCACTGTTTCCCCAGGTAAAAACCTATGATCGAAGCGATACCCTTTGGTTCAACCGGCCACCTGAGCACCCGTGTACTGTTTGGTGCCGCGGCGCTCGGCGGCATGAGCCAGGATCGTGCGGACCGTACGCTCGAGCTGATCCAGTCCCATGGTGTGAATCATATTGATGTCGCTGCGAGTTACGGTGATGCGGAGCTTCGCCTGGCACCTTTCCTCAAGGATTATCGCCAGGACTTTTTTGTTGCCACCAAAACCGGTGACCGTACGGCAGACGGTGCCAGGGCCAGCATTGAGCGCTCGCTGGAGCGAATGGATATTGAGACGATTGACCTCATCCAGTTCCACAACCTCGCAAAAGACGCCGAGTGGGACCAGGCGATGGGTAAAGGCGGCTGCCTCGAGGCTGCCATCCGGGCCCGGGACGAGGGGCTGGTGCGATTTATCGGGGTCACGGGCCACGGTACCCGGATTGCGGAAATGCACCTCAAAAGCCTGGCTGCTTTCGATTTTGCCTCGGTGCTCTGTCCCTATTCACTCATGTCAATGCAGGATGAGCAGTACGCACGAGATTTTGAGGCGCTGTACCAGCTTTGTATGGACAAGCGGATTGCCATGCAGACAATCAAGTCCATTGCTCGCCGCCGCTGGCGTGAGGGCGACCTGTCGAGGCGTTACAGCTGGTACGAACCCATAAGGGAGTCGGAGGCATTGACCCGGGCAGTCCACTGGGTGCTGCGGCGCCCCGGGATTTTCCTGAACAGTTCCAGTGATGCGACCCTCTTGCCCCTGGTGCTGGAAGCGGCCAGCAGTTTTGATGCCGGTAGTACCGGTGATCTCGACGACCGGGTGCTGCGAGACGCGGAAGCCCTGGCCTTGGAACCCCTGTTCGAGCGGGGCGTGCAGGATGACGTTCGCTAGTCCGACGGGTAACCCAGCTGGCGCAGGATCCTGATGGCACCACAGGCAGCGCCATAGCCATTGTCGATATTGACCACGGTGACACCCGGGGCACAGCTGACCAGCAGCGAGCGGAGGGCTGTCTCACCACCTTTCACCATGCCGTAGCCAACCGAGGTGGGTACGGCAATCAAAGCGCAGGGAATGAGTCCGCCAAGTACCGTCGGCAGGGCAGCATCCATCCCGGCGACGCAGATGGCAATCTTTTTGCCGCGGATTTCCTCAAGGCGCTCGGTCACCCGCCAGAGCCCGGCAACGCCAACATCGTCAATAACCAGGGACGGGAAACCATAGTATTCCAGGGTTCTGCTGGCCTCCCGCGCCACGGGTGCATCGGAACTGCCTCCGGAGACAACTGTTACCAGGGTCTCGCTGATCAGGGGCGCAGGCTGATGAAAGGCGGTCCGGGAAAGGTCGTCAAAAGCCAGCATGCCAGGATACAACTGATCCAGTTCGGCAAACTGCGCTGCCGCCAGGCGGGTAAACAGCATGGGCTTGTTCTGACGCAAAACTGCATCGCAAATGGCATCCAGTTGCGCAAAAGTTTTGCCTTCGCAGAAGACTGCTTCAGCGAGCCCTGTACGGCTCTGCCTGTCGAAGTCCAGTTTGACCTGGTCATGGGCTGACACGGATTACCTGACCTCCAGTGTTTCGATCAAAAATGCGCTGCCGCGCTGGTAGGGTTCAACCACCACCTGGTGTGCGTACCTGGCGTGGCCACCCCGGGAAAAAATGTCACTGACAATATCCCGTGCCGTGCGGGCATATTCGGCGTTTTCGTCAATCTGGTTGTCGGACTCAATCTCGATGGCAAGCACGTCGGGCCTGATCCGGCAACGTACGCCTTTAAGGTGGAGATGGGAGGAGAGGTGTTGCCACAACGCCTGTTCAGCGTCATTGATCAGGGGCAGCAACAAAGGGTCAATGGCAATCCCCGTGGTCACACGGCTCGACAGGCAGGGCGCGGCCGGAAGATCATGGAGGTCATCCAGTCCAAGCAGGCGAGCGATGGCACGTAACATCTGCTTGGAAATGCCAGCCGCCACATAGGGGTGGAGCACAGCATGCTCGTCCGCCGCGATGAGCCCCGGGCGGTAGTCGCCCAGGTCATCCGTATTGGTTCCCGACACAACCCTGAGCGATGTATGTGCCACCACGGTGTCGTACAGATTGGTCTTGCAGAAATAACAGCGGTTGGCAGGGTTCTTCAGATAGTCCAGGTCATGGATCTCGCCGGCATCAATCAGCCGCAATTGCCAGCCTTCCCGTTCGGCGTAACGTTTGACGCGATCTGTGGCCTGGGTGGGAACGGCGGGCGAGATGGCGTGAAACATCTCCGAATCCGGGTTAACGGTATGCGCGACGAAGGCCAGTGTCATGCTGTCAACCCCCCCACTGACGGCAACCGCCACGGGGCCAAGCGAAGCGAGGTATTCGCGCAGTGACTCCAGGTGCTGTTGTATCTCGTTCATGGGTCCTCTCCCGGACCAAGTGCCGTTGTCTCTATCTGGCGTCGAAGCTGTTCCCGTTCGTGACGTTTGAGATTTGCAGACTGTATGTCGTCCGATTCAGCCTTGGCAGTTTCGCCATCCGGTCGCTGGGTGAGTTTGGTGCGATAGGATGTGCCATTCACCACCACCTCAGTGACATCACGCGCCAGCAGAGCGCGCGTCACGAGTTCCCGGCGAATGCCCAGCGTGGTTGTCTCCTCGAAACAGCGGGCGATGATGGCAGACTCCTCTGCTGGTTCACAGAGCAACCGTATGGCAAGCATGTGGCGGCCCTTCTTGCCAGTCACCCAGTGGGTCAACAGGTCGCGAACACCGTTTTCACCACGCAGTCGCTCCAGGGCGATACCGAGGTCTTCCGGTGTCTGGTCATCAATTTCGAATGCGAGCCTGACAACCTGATCCTGTTGCCAGGGCGCAGGCTCACCCGCGTCAAATACCAGTAGCCTGGCAACGTTGGAGATCCCCGGGAATTTCCTGGTACCGAAGCCGAACCCCGTTTGGGCAAGTGTTGCCCCGGCAGGAGGAAGTCGGGTCGGGTTCAGGTAACGCAGGATCGCGGCGCCGGTTGGCGTGATCCGTTCCCCACTGATACCGTCATCAACAAATGGAAATCCCTTGAGCAGCAGGGCAGTGGCGGGGGCAGGCACTGGCAACATACCATGTGCAGTTCTGACCTGCCCCCCACCCAGGGGCAGGGCGGAGCTACTCCAGGTGGCCTCGCCCATGGCGTTAATCAGATGGGCAGCACAGAGGATATCGGCAATCGAATCCCAGGCGCCCACTTCGTGGAATGCGACCTCGTCAACTGTCTTGCCGTGTATGCGCGCTTCAACCTCAGCAATCAGGTGAAAGATGCCAAGCGCAGCCTCGCGGGTGCTGTCCGGAATGGGCGCCTGCTGAAGGATCGACCGGATCTCGCTGTAGTGGCGATGGTGGTGTCCTTCTGCATCACCAGCCGGCAATACGTGAAAGTGTGTCCCGGTCAGGGTGCCATCGTTGGCAGCTGTGGTATGCAGGGTCACCAGTTCCTTGAAACCGGCAGTTTCGATCACAGCGGGAAGATAATCCGCCAGCGCTGGAAACGCGTCCAGCAAGGCGCCGATGAACATGTCGCCGGACAAACCGCCAACGAGGTCGAGGTGCAGGTGCTTCATGGTCAAGTATGCCCTGGTTTTTTGGTAACGCTACCCCAGCATGATGCCGGTTGGACCACACAGCCGGGCAATATCAATCCCGTGACTGCAGGCATCCCGACAGGGTGAGCCATCACAGGACAGGCAAGGGCTCGCCGCGGCGCCAAGCATGGCATATTCTGTTCTGGCGAACTCGAGGTCCCCGTAGTCCACCGCGTACATGCGCGTACGCAGAACATCAGCGATGGGCACATTAAACGGGCAGGATCCTTCACAATCGTTACAGGCATGCCGGCAGTAGGTCATGTCGGTGAGTCGCGCGTACTGCTCCAGCAAGCGGTAATCAACCTCGGTCAGTTGTGTATCGCCTGATGCACCCAGGTATTCATCAATCAGATCCGTTGACGTCATCGAAATCACGGCAGCATCAGTGAATTCGAGACCCAGCGCCCACTTGAATGCCGCCTGGGCGTAGGTGTGGCCATCCTGTTCAAAAGGCCGCATGTCATTCAGCTTGGCGCCACGAAGTACCTTCATGGCAACGATACCCACACCTTTCGCCTTCGCTCGAGCCATGGCCTGGGGCAGTTTCGGCTGGCTGGCGACAAAGTCAAAAGAGCGGGTGAAACGTTCATAGAACGCCGGGTCCTGGCCAAAATTGTGGGCCAGCAGCATGACGTCAAACATATCCCTGTCGACCGCATAGTTGACACAATCGACCAGGTTGCCGCCGTGGCCGGACATGCCGGTAAAGCGGATCTTGCCCTGTTGTTTCGCCCGTTCGACAAACTCAAACCACGCCGGGTTCTTGAGGCGATCAACATCGTTGACGGCATGGTTGAAGTACACATCAACATAGTCGGTCTGCAGGCGGGTAAGGCTGTCCTCCAGTTCCTGCATGATGGCGCTTGCGGTTGTCGACGGGCCGGCAGAGGATTTGGTGGCAATGATGACCTGGTCGCGTTTCCCGCGCAGGGCGTTACCCAGCACTGTCTCAGAGGCCCCCCCGGTGTAGCTCTCGGCGGTGTCAAAATAATTGATGCCGCGGGCGAGGGCATGATGGACAAGGTGCTCCTCGCCCGTACGGAGACGACTGGAACCAAAAGATATGTCCGCAATCTTCAAACCGGTGCGACCCAGGGTGACGTACTTCCGGACACCGGCGGCATTGGTCGGGGCAGAATTTGGCGCGGCCGCGAGATTGTCGGCCATCGCACCCAGCGGGACTCCGGCGGCAACGCCGGTGAGTGCAGACAGGCGCAGGAACGTGCGACGATCCAGGGGTTTTTCCATGTTATCCTCCGTCAGTGTGGTCGTCCGCCAAAAAGCTTAACCTGTCATCTGTAAACGTCAATTCGAATTTCTCAGGCAACGATGCCGTGTTCCCGCATGCGCCTGATTGCCGCCTCATCATACCCGGCACTGCTGAGCAGGCTTTCTGTGTGTTCACCCGGCCTTGGTGAACGTCCGCGCGGGCCAACGTCTGCATCCCGGAACCGCATGGGGATGTTGACCGTGCGATAGTCACCAATTGACTCGTCAGTCAGGGTGGGAAAGAGTCCAATTGCTTCAGCCTGGGGGTCTGCAGCCACCTCGTGTAGCGCCAGCACAGGCCCCCAGATAAGCCCGGCCTCGTCGAAGATGTTGCCCCATTCATCCCGACTTTTTGCCGCGAGGGTGGCGTCTATGGCAGGCACCAGTTCCGCCATGCGCTGGTAGCGGTCTTTGGGTGTTGCGAGATTCGGGTCCGCCAGCCAGTCGTCCCGTCCAAGTGCCCGGCAGAATTTTGGCCAGGCGCTGGCCTCGGGCATGTTGAACACCACCCACTTGCCATCGCCACAGGGGTAGCGGTTGGCGGTGGGTAGCAGGAGTTCATGGCGGGCACGCTGTCGCACCGGGGCCCTGTCGATGACCGTCGTGGCGTAATCACTGGCCTGGCTCCAGACAGCAGTTTCGTAGAGCGAGGTTTCAACAGCCTGGCCTTTGCCCGTCGTCTCTGCCAGCCGCAACGCGGCCAGAATGGCCGCGGTAAACGCGAGGCCCGTACAGTGGTCACCCTGCGCGGGTCTGGCCATGGGCACATCACCGCTGGTGCCTTCCCGCATGGCGTCGTAAATGCCGGACCGGCCAAAAAAAGCGGTGACGTCATACCCCGGGCGCCAGGCGTCCGGCCCCGTCGTGCCGTAACCCGTCAGCGTGGCATGGACCACCGCCGGATTCACCCTGAACAGGCTGTCCGGATCAAGGCCAAATTTCACCTGGCGTGCTGGCAGCAGGTTACACATGAAAATCTGTGCCCCCTCAACCAGGCGGCGCACCACCGCCTGTCCTTCTTCACTCACCAGGTCAACCTGGATCGAGTGTTTGCCGCGATTGTCAACGTCAAACTGGTAGTCGTAATCGCGCGCCTCGCCGTCAATTTTGGGTGGCCTGCCATTACCACGCATGGGATCACCGCCAATGGGCTCAATCTTGATGACGTTGGCACCGAGGTCGGCCAGAATTGCACCGGCACTGGGGGCCGCCATCCAGTTATCAATTTCGACAACGGTAATATTGTCCAGCGGTGACGCCACGTTAGTTTCCCCGATTCAGCCAAAAGCCGCATGGTAACCGTTTTTGATTGCGACCGGGTATATTGGCCTGCAGGAGGATTAGAGATGGTCGACTTTCGCTTACGTTCGTACCACCCGAGCGACCTGTATATGCTGTACCGCATCTGCCTGCTGACCGGTGCGGACGGCGCGGATGCAAGCGGCAGTATTGACCCGGAGATTCTCGGGGCTTTTTTTGCGGCACCTTATGCCGTGCTGGAACCCGACCTGTGTTTTATCCTGACCGCAAATGGCGCACCCGCGGGCTATATTCTTGGCACCGCCGACTCAACCCGCTTTGCAACGCAAGCCGAGCACAACTGGTTTCCGCCACTGCGTGAAAAGTATCCGCTGCGTCCACCGGACGATCAATCGCGGGAGGCGGCCATGGTTCGCGCCATCCACAGGGGATATGTTGCGCCGCCCTGGTCTGATGACTACCCGGCGCATCTTCACATCGACCTGCTGCCAATTGCCCAGGGCAGGGGCCAGGGCGGCAGGTTGATGGCGCATTTCCTTGATGCGCTGAAATCGCAGGGGACAGCGGGTCTGCACCTGGGCGTCAGTCGCGGCAACAAGCGAGCCCTTGCCTGGTATCCCCGGTTTGGCTTCGAGGTGATCAGTGAGAATGAATCCACTGTGGTCTACGGCATGCTGCTCTGATTGCCCGGACAGGCCTCTCAGGCAGATTCGCGTGACTGCAGGTACATGAACAACTGACGATCGTGCCGACTGGTTGCGCTGCGTCGACCCGGGCGCACCCAGGGTTCCCATTGTGGATTCTGGGCGCCCTGTGGTTTATCACCCATCACGGTCACCCGCTGAATGATACGTTCACCGTCGAAGTCGTTCAGCACAAAATGCTGGGTACAGCGGTTATCCCAGATGGCAACGGTGCCTTCCGACCAGCGATAGCGGACCGTGAACCTGGGATTGGTGACCCAGCGGGTCAGGTAGCTGAGCAGGGCCTCACTTTCGGTTGCATTCATTTCCACAATCCGCCGGGTGAAGTGCTCGTTGACATAAAGCGCTTTGCGCCCGGTTTTTGGGTGCACCCTGACCACCGGGTGAATGGCCATTTTGTCCGGGCGGTTGTGCGGCAGGGCGTCGTGTAGGGCCGTGAGGCCATTACATAGCGCTTTCATGGGTTCAGACAGTTCGTCATAGGCTGCGCCCAGGCTGGACCACATGGTATCGCCACCCGTTTCGGGGCATTTCACCATGTGCAGCACGCTGAGCAACGCCGGTTCATCCTGAAAGGTGATGTCGGTGTGCCATTCGTCCGCGACGCCACCGTGGGATGCGGCCAGTTCAAACAGCTCAGGGTGCTGGGTGTAGGGGTTCTTGAGGTTGGGGTGACCCTCAAGCGGGCCAAACCGTCGTCCGAATTCCACGTGGGTATCAATATCTGGGTGCTGGTTCGGCAGGAACAACACCATATGGTCCAGCAGCAGTGCCTGGAGCGCGGCAAATTCCCCCTCATCCAGCTCTCCGATACGGAATCCTGTGACCTCTGCGCCCAGCGCGCCTGCCAATCGTTTAACCTGCCAGCCTTCTGGTATTGTTGTCATGCCCGGGCTCCCTCGCCTGATGTCAGTCTGGTTTCTGGTACTGTCTGACGACGAAGGATAAACCACTTCAGGTCAACACAGAAACAGGGTTAGGTCTTGCACATGAAAGGACTCTGGCTGGAAGCAGGCAAGCTTTCGTTTAACCCGAACCTGCCGGATCCGGTGGCGGAAGCCGGTGAAGCCCTGGTGGCAGTCCGGCGGGTGGGCATTTGCGGTACCGACCTGGCACTCCTGTCTGGCTACGCCGGTTTCAGCGGTGTGCCGGGACATGAGTTGGTGGGTGATGTTGTGGCGGGCCCGGAGGAATGGCGAAACGCACGGGTAACGGCAGAAATCAACGTCGCCTGTGGTCGCTGTGACCTGTGTCAGGCAGGACTGGCTAACCACTGCACTCACCGCGAGGTGCTCGGCATCCGCGATCATGGTGGGGCTTTTGCCGAGCTTGTCAGTGTACCCGTCACCAATCTCTGGCGCATCCCGGCCAGCCTGACAGACGAGCAGGCAGTCCTGATTGAACCCCTGGCGGCGGCCCTGCAGATAACCGAGCAGGTAGCGATTGCACCTGATACCCGCGTGCTCCTGATTGGTGCAGGTCGATTGGGTCAATTGATTGCCCAGGTGTTGCTGGCCTCGGGTACAGTGCCGGAAATACTCATCAGAACTGCGGCCAGACGTCACAGTTTTGCCGGGCTGGGTGGCCAGTTGGTGGACGAACCGAGAGGACACTATGACCTGGTGGTAGATGCCTCAGGCAGTGCCGCCGGGCTCCAGCAGGCACTGGCCTCGGTTCGACCGCGTGGCACCATAGTGCTGAAGAGCACCTGGGCCGGTTTGTCTCAGGTCGATTTTTCAGCCCTGGTAGTCAACGAGATTTCCCTGGTTGGATCCCGGTGTGGGCCTTTTGGACGTGCTATCGCATGGCTGGCAGAAGGGAGAATCAGGACCGGGCACCTGCGGATGGCAACCTATTCCCTCGAGGCGCACGCAGCGGCTTTTGCCCGTGCTGCAGAGCCGGACATTTACAAGGTCATGTTTCGGCCCTGAGACTTAATTGAAATCGTCAGCAAACAGCAGTTCAACGGGCTCGCCGCCACCAGCCTTGTCTGTCACGTAAATGGTGTATACCGCATTGTCGGCAAGATCAATACGCGTGGGACCGATGACAACAGTCCGAGTTCCGGACTGGGTCAGGTACAGATCGTAGCTCCCCGCAACCAGCGTCAGCGTTCGCGAACTGTCTGCCGAGGGGATAGGGGCCAGGCTGGTGAGTTGGGGGAACCGATTTTCGATTGAAACGCCACTCTCAACCACATACATGTCGAACACGCTGGTGCCTGAGATGGCATTTGTTGCAATAAGCTGGAGCCGGGCGGGTACCCGCCGGACCTCGTCGATAATTGCCTGCTGCGAGGTGGTGTCGCCAACCCCGGTGATGGTCAGCGTATGATAATCACCGGTACCGAAGGTAATCTCCACCGGGTCCGCCAGGGTATTGCCGACTTCGCCAAATGGCTCAACAGTAAAGGTGTTTAAACCCACGGCAATCGGCAGATAGTCACTGATGGCACCAAACGGCAGGTTTTCAGCAAACAGTTCACCATTGGCAAACACCGAAAGCGGCCCTAGGTCAGCCCGCATGTTGGCAATGCGCAGGGCTGAAGGCAGGTTTTCACCCGGCAGGGTTATTGAGCCCTGCTCGGTCACTGAAACAATTCTGGCCGGGGTGTCGCCAGGTCCAAAGTAGTCCGTTATGGCAAACAATCCCCGCGACCCCGCGTTGACCGAAAAGTTGCCCGAGCGCCAGAGGACTGCGCCGGTGAGCGAATCGGTCATATCCAGGCTGTAATTGCCCGGGTCAATCCGGACCCGTTCACTGATGGCACCGGCATCCAGCGTTGACTGTGTGACGGCCAGGCTGTCCTGATCCCGCAGCGTAATGGTGGCCGGATTGGCAAGCGCGGTCGCTGCATTGGCAATCTGGACTTCCAGTTTCCCCGTGCCAACCAGTTCAGAAAGTGGTGGATTGCCGATCTTGATCACCTGCGGGTTATCCATACTGCCGGTCAAAATGACAGTCATGTCCGCCGATACGTCAACAAACAAGGGTTCGTCAACCAGCAGGTTGGCTACCGTATCACCCTGCCGATAAACCACATTCAGCCGCAGGGTCAGTGCCGGCAACACCTGAAAATAGGGGGTCGAGTCACCAAAATTGACGGCCCGGTTGGCACCATTACTGACGGACAGGATAAGTTCCGGGGAATCGGGAATCGCGTTCATAACACGGACAAAACCGACCGGGATGACTTCCTCACCGAAGCCTTCTTCCTTGCCGCAGGCGGCGATGAATAACAGGGAACAGGCGACAGCGAAGCCGCAGAGCAGTCGGCGCATAGGGAGCATCAAGGCAAGAATCGGGTTGATCAAACGAAGGCGCAACAATAATTGAAAACGGGGGTTGATGCCACTATCCATGCTCTCCGGCCGCGAAAAGGCCCCTGAAGGCCACCAGCGCTGCAGCAACACTGACATTCAGCGACTCTATCCCGTTAGCAAGTGGAATCGAGACGAAGTCATCACACAGCGCGCGAATGTTGGACGACAATCCGCTGGTTTCGTTCCCGAGAACAAAAACCTGGGGCCCGCTTGGCGGAACATCGAGGATGGAGCAGGTGCCCCCGGCGTCCAGGCCATAAATCCGGCAGCCCTCAGCCCCGAGCCTCACCAGGGCAGGGTGGAGCTGTTCACAGAAGTAGATGGGTGTGCGGAAAATAGTGCCAGCACTGGCCTTGACAACCAGGCCGTCAACGCGGGCATTGCCGCTGCTGGCCAGCAATATCCCGTCCAGCGGGGAAGCACCCACCGAGCGGATGATCATACCCAGATTCTGTGGGTTCGTGACGCCATCCACCGCAATCAGCCCGCGGGTGATAGTACTGCGAGCGAGTGTGGATGATGGCACATAGTGGGGCAAAGAGAGATCCAACGCGACGCCCTGGTCCTGGCGACGGTTTTTCGAGATGCGTGACAGGGCCTCGCGGGAGTGAATTTTCACGTCTGCGCCGCGTTCGATGGCGAGCGATTGCAGCTGACCCAGTTCTGCAGATGGCCTGTTGGTATCGGCAAGGTGCAGGCAGACGGGTGTTGCAGCATTGGTCATGAGTGCTTCCAGCACGGGCTTACGGCCGAACAGGGTCAACATTCGGTCAAATCTGGCTTTCTTTTCCGCGTAACTTTCTGTCATGGACTGTTGGATGTTCCCGCATTGCCGGGCTCTCGCCTGTTCCTGCCGGTGATACTACCACTCTGTGACCCGCTACCGGACACCTGTCTGGTAGGGTGCTAGAATGACACTCTTGTCTGAATCGGGTGGCTGGACGAATGCGGGCTTTATTTTTTCTGGTTTTGATCTGGTTGGCGAACGCGGCAGTTGCTGAACCCGCGCCGGAAGTCGCGCCATTGCGCGTGGGTGTGTCGGCCGAGTTTGAGCCTATTGCGTTTGTGGTGGCTGATGAACTCCAGGGAATAGAAATCGATTTTGCCAGAATGCTTGCAGCGCGTTTTGAGCGACCACTGCAGATCAAGACCTACGCGTTCAAGGATCTGCTTGATGCCCTGGTTAATGGCGAAGTGGATGTGGTGATGTCGGCCATGTCGATTACCGAGGAGCGCAAGGCACGGGTCCGCTTTACCGAGCCCTACATGGAAGTTGGCCAGATGGCGATTGTCCGGCGCGAGGACGCCAGCGAATATGGTGGTCCCCAGGGGCTGGCAAAACCAGGGCTCAAGGTGGGCGTTCATCAGGGCTCAACCGGTGAGGCCTATGTCATCAACAATCTGGAGAAGGCGAACCTGATTGCCTATGAAGGGGTTGAGCGCGGCCTGGCGGGACTGCGTGAGGGTGAGGTGGATGTGTTTATCCACGATTCAACCACCAGTTGGCAGCTCTCCCGCTCGTTTGTTAACGATAACCTGATGAGTCTGAACCGGTTCCTGACGCGCGAGTCTATCGCCTGGGCGGTGCGCAAGGATGCCAACGAGTTGCAGACAGCCATTGACCTGGTGCTCAAGGACATGAAGTCCCGAGGCCAGGTCGCTGAAGTGATCCAGAAGTGGCTGCCGGTTATTCCAGTGACGCTTTGACCGGCTGCCAGCTCCTACAGGTAATTTTTCAGATCATCCGCGATGGTTTCCGGTGTCACCTGTGGACCAAAGCGTTTGACCGCCTTGCCTTCCCGGTTGACCAGGAACTTGGTGAAGTTCCAGGGAATGTCCGGTTTGCCATCGTCCCCGGGTTGCTCGCTGGTTAGCCACTGGTAGAGTGGCGCCGCACCCGGGCCATTTACCTCAATCTTGGCAAACATCGGGAAGTTGGCATTGTAACGGGACTTGGCGAAGGCAAGAATTTCATCGTTGGTGCCCGGCTCCTGTGCACCAAACTGGTTACAGGGGAAACCGAGTACCACTAACTCACTTTTTTCGTGTAGTGCACGCAGACCTGCGTACTGGGGGGTGAGGCCTCATTGGGAGGCGAGGTTGACGACAAGTAGCGCCTGGTCGCGATATTCCGCAAACGAGACCAACTCGCCGGTAATCGATTCCATTTCAAGATCATAAATATTCATGTGCTGCTCCTTTGGCCTCCCGACAGTTTACGGGAATTCTAGGAAAAAATGCCATGTAAAAACCATCGGGTAGCCTGCTGCCCTGCTGGATACTCAAAGATCCAGAACAGGGAACCGCCTTTCTGGCGGGCAACGTAATAGTCACGTCCAGCGGGCTGGTTCACTGATGGTCTGTCCCACCAGCCAGAATCAATTCGCTCTGGGCCTTTAAGCAATTCGAGGCGTCCACCGAGGCAAGGTGCCCCATCAATCACTTGTAGTGGCCTGGGTGCTGCCAGCAGGAACGCCGGGCGTGGATTATGCCCCGCAGCACCATCGGGCAAGCGGACGGGCGCCTGGCCAAAACGCACGCGCTGCCAGGCTTTTTCCGGCCGGTGATCGTTGGCGAGGGAAATACCAAAACAGATGTCATCGCCGAGCCGGGTGTTCAGCATATTCAGCAGTTGGTTTGCCTGTGCAGCGGCGCCGGTTGTATCCAGGCGCCCGTCTTTCTGCTGATAACGGGTGCCATGAAACAAATCGCCCGCCTGTGCAGCCGCAGCCGAAAACTGGCTGACCGTAAGCGCAATGCTGTCGATTTCCCTGACCCCTTTTACCTGGTCAAGCTTGAGCTGGGTCAGGGGCAGGAAGATATGTGCATCCTTCTCCGGGTTGGCGAGGTGAATACTGAAGCTGACAGGCTGTTGTGCCCGGTGAGCAAGCCGCCAGGCCAGGTGAGTGGTGGCAAGCTGCCGTGCATCCAGGAACAGGCAAAGCTCGCCTAACAGCCTTTTCATGGGGAAAAGCAGGGCGCTGGTATTCTCGACATCCTGCAGGAAAGTAATTTCGCTGTGGAAATGTGGCGCGGGGCTGATGAACTTCTGGGGATCTGGTCTGTGTCCCAGCAGGCGTGCCAGATAGTCGGAAAAATATACGCCAAAACGCCGGTTTATTCCGTCGCCGGGCAGGGCCAACAGGCTTTTTATGTCGTGAATACCCATCTGCATGAGTGCTTCGGTAATACGCGCATCAACTTCCAGCCAGGTAACCGGGGTGGCTTCTACTGATGTTTTGACATCATCAGTGTTGTCAGCAAGACCACAACGCGCACTGAGGAGTGCCGCCAGTGGTGTCCTGTTGACGCCGGTAAGCGGGTGGTGCCCTAATCGGGAGAGACCAACCTGCACGGTATCTTTCAGATTGGCAAGCCCTCTGAACAGGCGCAGGCAGCCACTGATCTCCAGTAACAGGCTGTCCGGGGCCCGGATGACAACACCGGGTGTGTACTGATAGGTCCATTGTGCAAGTTGTGACAGCACGGCAAATTCTCTGGCCTCGTCGCGTTCGAAACAGATCACCTCGTCACACAGGCTGTAGGTTGTGTCCATGCTGTGACCCGGTTCAATACCAATCGCCGCTGCTGCGCTGTTGAGGCAGCAGACCCGATGTTTGCGGACCACAACAACCGGCTTTGCCTGGATGTCTTCCGGCAGGCTGCGCAGGAAAATCTCAAGCGGTAGCTGGCTGAAATGCAGGCACAGCCACAACTCACGGCTTTCAGGAGAGCTTGAGGTCACAGATGATCTCCTTGCGCCGGTTCCTGTTAACGGGTGTTGGCAATTCAGGCGGCTGTGGGCGCTCGACGGTAATTTCAGAATAATCAGGTGTGGCGAGGTTCAGGTTGTCTTCAAAGCTGATGCAGAAACTGCTTGTTGCCCAACCCCCACGTCTTTTCAGAATCCGGATTTCCAGCCGGGTATGGTCGGACATGGATGAGGCCGTGGTGGCAAAAATCTGTAGTCGCAGTTCGGCGGGTGAAGACTGCCTGGCATCCCGGCCGGGTCGAAACAGGATGCTGGTGCACTGACCCTCCTTGCTGGCGACCTGCAGGCGCCTGATCTCCTTTTCCCTGATACCCCTGGGCCAGGCAAGTACAGCACTGCAACTGCGGGAGCCAATGGCTTTTTCCAGCACCCATAACATGTCAGCCCGGGTGTTTGGCTCGACAACAAGTACGCGTGACAGGTCAATGCCAGCGCCTGCCAGCGCTGGTGCGTACGGCAGGTAGGGGGGTGAGATCATGAGGATCCAGCGTGCCTGGGTCTGGCTCAGCTGGGCAAGTGCTGGCGCCAGCAGCCTGAACTCACCAATACCGGGCTGGTCGTGTAACAGTTCTGTCAGGCCATCAGCCGGCCAGCCTGAACCCGCCAGCTCCCTGTCCAGCCTGGCAAACCCGGTAGCAATACCTTTTTGCCAGTCATAATCCAGCCTGGAAGCACGCCACATGCCTG
This sequence comes from Pseudomonadota bacterium, assembly GCA_047947185.1. Classification (GTDB taxonomy): domain Bacteria; phylum Pseudomonadota; class Gammaproteobacteria; order Pseudomonadales; family Azotimanducaceae; genus JANQJA01. Next base: position 397,463 of record CP170502.1, on the reverse strand, counting down.
TTTTCTGGAGCAGCTGGCCAATTTTTAACCGGGGTTGATCAGATACCATGCGAACGCTGTCTGCATTTGAAATACTGTTAATATATACAGTACTCTGGCTGCTCGCAACAACCCGGTTGCAGGTCCTATACTTGCCCGACGGCATTCCCGCCAGAAACGATCTACCCGGAGTTAGTTATGCTGATTGGTGTTCCCGCTGAAATCAAAAACCACGAGTACAGGGTAGGGCTCATTCCTGCATCAGTACGCGAACTTGTGCATCATGGTCACGAGGTGATTGTCGAAACGGGTGCGGGTGCCGGTATTGGCCACTACGACGGCACTTACGAGGCAGCCGGTGCACGAATTGTCAAAACCGCCCATGAGGTGTTTGCAGAGGCCGAACTGATCGTCAAGGTGAAAGAGCCCCAGGCTGGCGAGCGAGCCATGTTGCGTCCTGACCAGACATTGTTCACCTATCTGCACCTTGCCCCGGATGAGGAGCAGACCCTCGACCTGATCAAGAGTGGTGCTGTCTGTATTGCCTATGAAACCGTCACAGACGCCCAGGGCAGGCTGCCACTGCTGGCGCCCATGTCTGAGGTTGCCGGGCGCATGTCAATCCAGGCCGGCGCCATGTGCATGGAGAAAATTAACGGCGGCAGCGGCATCCTGCTCGGTGGTGTACCCGGTGTGGACCAGGGTGATGTCCTGATTCTCGGCGGCGGTGTTGTTGGCTATAACGCGGCAGAAATGGCCATTGGACTCGGTGCCAGGGTGACCGTGCTGGACAAGTCGCTGGACGTCCTGCGTCGACTCGATCACCAGTTTGGTGGTCGGATCCAGACACTGTATTCAACCCAGTCGGCCCTGGAACAGGCAGCGATGGTGGCCGACCTGATTATTGGTGCTGTGCTGATACCGGGCGCCTCTGCACCAAAACTCATCACGCGGGAGATGGTGCGTGAGATGACCCCGGGCACCGTGCTGGTTGATGTCGCCATTGACCAGGGCGGCTGTTTTGAAACATCCCGCCCAACCACACACGCAGAGCCCACCTATATTGTTGATGACGTGGTGCATTACTGCGTCGCCAACATGCCGGGCGCCGTGGCGCGGACCTCAGCTGCTGCCCTGAACAACGCAACCCTGCCATTTGTCCTCCAGCTTGCAGAGAAAGGCATCATGACCGCACTGGCCGAGAACAACCATTTACTCCAGGGGCTCAATGTCTACAAAGGCCATGTGACCAACGAGTTTGTCGCCGCGGCCCATGGGCTTGATTTTATTGAACCGGAAGATGCCATCCGCAGCTGACAGGAAAACAGGAACAAAGAGAGGCAGGTTATGGAACTTGAGACCATCAAGCTGGATATCACGGACTTTATCGCGACCGTCACGCTGAACCGGCCAGAAGCCAGGAACGCGCTTAACCGGCGCGCCTATGCCGAGTTGGAGCAGGTCTTCAGGGCACTCCAGCAGGACCCTGGCGTGCGCTGCATCATCCTGACCGGGACAGACCCGGCGTTTTGCTCGGGTGATGATGTGAAGGAACTCATGACCGGTAACAACACCGATGTGACAACCCGCCTGCGCTCCGTCAGACCGGGCACCACTCCCGCTGCGGCGGCCATTCTGGATTGTGACAGGCCGGTTATTGCAGCGGTTAACGGGGCTGCGGTGGGCTGGGGTATGGACATGTCACTGTTTGCTGACTTCAGGATTGCCTCTGACAGGGCGCGTTTTGGTGAACTGTTTGTCAAGCGTGGGCTGGTGAGCGACATCGGCGGACTGGTCCGCTTACCCCGGCTGGTTGGACCACAGAAAGCTGCCGAACTGCTTTATACCGGCGATATCATTGACGCCACGGCGGCGCTGGAGATTGGGCTTGTACTGCGTGTGGTGGCGCATGAAGACCTGATGCCCTCAGCGCGGGACCTGGCTAGCAGAATTGCGCAGAATCCACCGCTTGCGGTCAGGCACCTCAAGGAAGGATTGCGCAGATCATATTACGGTGACTATCAGGAGATGGGCACCTGGGTTTCCCAGACGCTTGCTACCCTGTTTCAGACCGAAGACCATCGTGAAGGCGTGGCGAGTTTCCTGGAGAAACGCGAACCGGCGTTCAAGGGGCGCTGATTACTTTGCGCCGGGTCCTGTCCCAGAGAAATGCACGTAACCAGACCGGTGAGAAACGCAGGCATGCCTGAACTGTTACCACGCCGGCGAGGCGGGGCAGGCCAATCATGCCCTGCCGATACAGCCAGAGCCTGACCTTGATCTCATTGCGAAAATTCACCCAGCCTCCGCGCCGCTTGAGTGTAGCCGCACTGAATCGGTAGTAGAGCAAAGGTGTTTGCAGGTTATGGCACCGGGCACCGGCGGCAATCATCTGAACCCACAGAAAGTAGTCCTCAACAAACTTGAGCGCCGGGTAACCTGACGGTGGCAGGCAATGGCGCCGAATACAGACGGTGGGATGATTGATCGGGTTGCGCCAGGCCAATTGCTGACAGATTTCGGCATGGGTCTCGGGTGCGGGTTTAATTCGGTGGGAACCAGGATCTTCCTCGAACTCTGCCATGGTCGTACCCAACAGATCTATCTCAGGGTGGGCTGCCATAAAGCTGACCTGTCGTTCGAGTCTCTCGGGAAACGCAATGTCATCAGCATCCATCCTGATAACCAGTTCTCCCGAACACCTGCGTAGCCCCGCGTTGAGTGCCTGCGAGATACCCAGATTTTCAGCCAGCGCCACAATATGCAGCACCTGGCCTGGCTTCTGCCCGGCAGACTCAATGACCCGATCCAGCGCAGGCGTCAATGGACCATCCTTGACCAGCACAATCTCATCAGCTGGCCGTGTCTGGGCATAGAGAGAGTCCAGTGACGCTGCCAGATGCACGGGATCATCGCGGCCATACACCGGGAGTAGTACAGATGTCGTCAGCTTAGTCACACGGCAAGCATACCTAATGCAGGTCACACACGTTAGCCCGTCTCACAAGGGCTGGTCTCAGCAGGGTCACACACGCCGGCTGGGGGTCTCAGCAGGGGTCTCAGCAGGGTCACACACGCCGGCTGGGCTCACAGCCTGTAGGCCCTGACCTACACTTGCGACGCAGAGCACTGACCTCAGGTTGGGCATTTATCGCCGTGCCGTCACGCACTGGTTGGTGACAATGTGAGGCATGGCCACCCCTCGTTCCCAACTCGTCGACGAAAATATTCCGTTGTTCTATCACCTGATCTCCCGCTGCGTCAGGCGCAGTTGGCTCTGCGGCAAGGATCCGCTGACCGGAAAGAACTACGACCACCGCAAGGAGTGGCTGGAAGACAGGCTGTTCACGCTGGTACGTTCGTTTGCGGTCGAGCTGTTTGGCTACGCGATCATGAGCAATCACTTCCATCTTGTGGTCCGTTACGATCCCAAGGCCGCTGAACGCTGGACAGATGAAGAGGTCGTAGAACGCTGGTTGAATTGTTGCGCGGCGACCAACCGGACCTGCTTTGAGGAAGCAGAAGCGATCAAGGAGATCATGCGCGCACGCCTGCTTACAGAGCCTGCACAGGTCGAGCGCCTGCGGGAGACGCTGGGTTCGCTCTCAATGTTCATGAAACATCTGAAACAGCCAATTGCCCTGCGTGCCAATCGCGAGGATGAATGCACCGGTCACTTTTTTGAGAGCAGGTTTTTCTCGGGCGCGCTACTGGATGAAACGGCGGTGATCGCTGCAATGGCGTATGTAGATCTTAATCCAGTGCGCGCTGACATTGTTCGCCGGGCTGCCGCCGCAGTTCACACCTCGCTCAAGCAGAGGTTGCAGGTTGCCGCGAATGACCCCGAGAGGCTGGCCGAATATCTGGCGCCGCTGGCGAGCGGACTCGAAGACGTTGGCCAGGAAGCGGGCGGTTGCGAGGACGAAGGCGAGGATCAAAGAAAGGCTTTCCGCCTGCCCATCACCCTGGCAGCGTATCTTGAGTATGTGGAGCGGTTCTCCGCAGACAAAGTTGATGCTGTCGACAAGGAGGCCAACTGGTATCAGCGTGTGGCCATTTTCCGAACCCGACAGCGCGCTTATGGATCGGCTTCGAATCTTGCTTCCTGGGCCGCCAAACGTGGCTGGTCAAGAACGGGTGTGGCGCACGCGCCCTGATACATAGCAAGATTCCTTAAAATCGCCCATCCGTTGCAACGAGGCGACATCCAGGCAGCGCCCAGGCTTTGCACAGGACTGAATCAACCGCCTATCCCCGAATACTTTCGTGTTTTCCGCCCTATCTTTTGGTGGGCGGGTTAATGGTGTGTGTCCTTGACCGGGAGGGGCGGCAGGTTGCATAGTCGGCCGGGTCGACTTGCCTTTCTCGTGATGTTCCCAGTGTATTCTTTTCGCTTTTTGGTCGCTTTCCTGGTCGTGCTGCAAGTTGTACTGTCTGGCTGTAGCAGGGAGGCGGTGTCAACTGGCCCGGAGATTGCACCGCCGGTTGCCCCGGTGCATCCCAGCATTTTTACGGAACACGGCCGGACCCGCATTGACGATTACTACTGGCTGCGGGATGACTCCCGGTCAGATCCGGCGGTTCTCGACCTGATTGCAGCAGAAAACGCCTATACCCGGGCTGTGATGGCACCCACGGAGGCACTGCAGAATCGGTTGTTCAACGAGATCACTACACGTTTGGTTGAGGAAGACAAGACCGTGCCCGTGAGGCGTGGTGACTACTTTTATCATCGTGAGTTCCGTGCCGGCTTTGAGCATCCGGTGTACCTTCGACGTGGTCTGGACGCGGGCTCACCGGCTGAGGTTCTGCTTGACGTCAACGAACTTGCTGCGGACAGCAACTACTACGCCATAGACAACTGGAGCGTCAGTTCCGGGGATGACATCCTGGCGTTTGCAGAGGACAGGGTAAGTCGACGGGAGTACACCATTCGGTTCAGGAACCTGGAGACTGGCGAATACCTCGCTGATGCGATCCCGGGAGTTGAGAGCGATATTGCATGGGCGCAGGACAACCAGACCCTGTTCTATGTTGCCAAGGATCCACAGACCCTGCTGCCTTATCGCGTCTACCGGCACAGGTTGGGTACGGATCTCAAAGACGATGTGCTGGTCTATGAGGAGCAGGACCCGGCCTTTTACACCTCAGTGTACAAGTCGAGGTCCAATCGGTTTATTGTCGTCTCAGTTCAGAGTACAGACTCAACCGAGGTCCAACTGATTGATGCACACAATCCCTCGGCCAGCCCCCTGCCATTTCTGGTCCGGGCACCACAGCACGAGTATCGCATCCGGCATGTCCCCGGCAGTTTTTTTGTTGTGACCAATCTGGATGCACCCAACTATCGTGTCATGCAGGTACCGGAAAATGCCCTCAACGATCGTGCCGCATGGACGGAAGTTGTGCCACATCAGCCGGATGTGCTGATCGAGGATTTTGAGGTATTCGAGAGATTCCTGGTGCTGCTTGAGCGGGAAGCTGGGCTCTCCCGCATCCGGGTGATCGACCGCAAGGACGGTGTGAGCCGACAGATCAGTTTCCCCGATCCCGCCTATACAGCAAGGCTGCACGCGAATCCCGACGCGAGCGCAACCGTATTGCGATATGGTTACTCCAGCCTGGTTACGCCGCAATCGGTTTTCGAATACGACATGATTGCGGACAAAAGCCGGTTGCTGAAACAGGATGTCGTTCCGGGGGGATACGATCCATCAAAATACCTAACGGAGCGTCGTTTTTTTTCCGTGCGGGACGGCACCCCTGTGCCCGTTACCCTTGTCTTTCGCAAGGACCTGCGCAAACCCTATGAAAACCCGCTGTACCTCACCGGTTATGGTGCCTATGGCTTGCCGACACAGCCTTACTTCAGCAGCCTGAAACTGTCCCTGCTGGACCGCGGTTTTGTCTATGGCATTGCCCACATTCGAGGCGGTGATGAAATGGGGCGCGCCTGGTACGAGGCAGGCAGGCTTGAGCGCAAGTGGAATACGTTTAACGATTTTATTGATGTCACGCGTGCGCTGGTTGAAGCGGGTTACGCGGCACCGGACAAGGTGTTTGCCAGTGGCGCTTCCGCCGGAGGTCTGCTGATGGGGGTGATCGCCAACGAGGCGCCTCAGCTGTATCGTGGCATTGTCGCTGAGGTGCCCTTTGTGGATGTGATCACGACCATGGCAGATCCAACGATACCGCTCACCACAGGCGAGTATTCAGAATGGGGTAACCCGGCGGACAGGAACCAGTACGAGTACATGCTAACCTATTCACCTTATGATCAGGTGGCAGCCCGGGACTACCCGCACATGTTGGTGACAACCGGTCTCTTTGATTCCCAGGTGCAGTATTTTGAGCCGCTCAAATGGGTCTCAAAGTTACGCCGGATGAAAACCGATGACAACCTGTTGCTGTTGCAGGTAGACATGGATACAGGCCATGGTGGCCCCTCAGGTCGGTACGAACGCTACCGCGCGGAAGCGCTTCAGTATGCGTTTATCCTGCACCTGCTCGAGGAACCGTGACGGTGTGGGACGCCCACCTGAACTTTGACAGGAAACACCAGACTCGATGAAACGTTCCGGATCTTTTCTCCTGCTGGCGTTATCCTTCCTGACAGCTTGTTCAGGGGGTGGGGGAGCGGACAACGCAACACCTTCGCCGGTCAGTCCTCTGCCACCACCGTCAACTGCGCCTTACCTGCTGGACGCAACAACCCGGTCCCTGGCGGCACCCGCGGTGCCGGGCGCCATTGCGGACACAGCAATCGCCTGCACCGTCACCTTGCATCAGGATCAGGCCTGCACCCTTGGACAACTGCCACTGCTCGGGATGCAGACACTCTCACCTGATATTGATGCTGTCATGGCACGCACAATCGTGACGCACTCGTGGATGGCGACCCGATTCAGGGAGCTGCTGGCACTCATGCCCCCGGAGATCCTGTTGCTGATGCGCGGGCTGACGGCGGTGGTCATTTCTTCCGAAATCCGGCCTTCCTTTTATACAACCCGGACCGGGGCCATTTACCTGGACCCGGCAGGCATGTGGTTAACCGAAGCAGAGCGTGCGGTCATCAGTACACGGGAAGACCCGCGTGCGGAAGATATCCGTGCGTTTCAATTCCTCATCAACTGGCGCTACGTTGACAACGAAAGCAATATCAACACAGCGCCACGATCCCTCGAATCGCTCCGGTTGCGCCTTGCAGCCTTGTTGTACCATGAACTGGCGCACGCTAACGATTATTTTCCGCCGGACCGGCTCGGCCAGCTTGATACCACAGTACCCATCTACGGCAACGTCAGCAGCCTTGCGCTCCCGTCCACGGCGCTATCCAATGCATTGCCGTTGCAGTCCAGCCAGATGAAAGCACTCGCCGCCGCTGCTTTTCTTGGTGTCACACCTACGGCCGCACTGCTCCAGACCACGCCCGCAGAGGTTGCGACCGAGTTTCCCCTTGATGTGGCCAACGATTACTACAACTACGCAACCCCCCGTGAAGACCTGGCCATGGCTTTTGAGGAAGCCATGATGCTGCATAGTTTTGGGGTCCAGCGGGATGTTGCTGTCACCAGCTATCCACCCGATGTAGCCTTCTGTGATGACCTGGTGGTGCACTGGGGCCAGCGCAATCGCATTGCCGAGCTGGCCATTGGGGCACGTTCCCTTCTGGTTGTCGAACGTATCCTGCCGGAGTCAGCGGCAGCAATCGAGCTGATGCTGGCAAACCTGGTTGCGCCCGTTCAAATGCGACCGGGGCAGGGCTGGTGTGAGAATATTGTGCTGGATGAATCCACCCGTTCTCTGTCGATTGTGCCAGAACTGCCCATTGAGGGGCAGGTGGAATTTTTGCCCCTGGCTCACTGAGCGGTCGACTCGCCGTTACGGCGAATGCTGCTGGATGACATGTCCATGCGAAAGGTAGCCTCGGGTACACCCCGGCTGATCTCGCGCAGCCTTGGCGGCAGCGCAATCTCGTCGACACCCATGAATTGTTCACCCTGGAGACGCCCAAAACACAGAAAGGTGACACCCAGGTCCCGAATTTCACCTATGGCCAGGTCCCGCAGCTCCGTGCTGTTGTGGTAATACTTCGGCTGGCCAATACGTGCCAGCGTATCACTCCCCACCATGAACACGGCATCCGGGAACAGGTGCGCTTTGGCGACAAAAGTTGGCGCATTGGTGAAGGTGAATTCAAAGGCGTGATGAAGTCCCTCCTCGCGTGCCCGCATGTCCATGAAGTCAAGGGGCGGTTTGTCCACGTTGAACGTCGAGATCTCCAGCAGAGGCGAGGTGCCGGTGATTTCTGCTGCCACCTCTGCCATTGCCCGGTGCCCCTCGTGAAGAGGATTGAACGCGCCGGGAAACAATAGACGCGGTTTTGGGATACTGTGGTTGGTGAAGGCGAGATGACCTGAGAACAGTTCGCGCCAGGCCGGTTCCGCCTGCTGCCGGTGTGAAAAGAGTGACTCGTCAGGCAAGAGTGACAAAGGCACGCCAGCGATGCCAAAAGCCTCGGCCAGCACGTTCAGGATAAGTCTGGCGCAAGCCATTTCCTGGGTCGCCCTGTCGCGGCCGGTTCTTGACAGGTGGAGTTCGTATTCCCGGGTTTCGTCAATGGACTGGCAGGCGACAAAACATCGATCCAGGCCGCGGCGCGCACGATCAGTTGTAAGTGCTGCGGTGCAGCCAAGGCCAAAGACAATCGATTCATCCGGTTCCAGGCGCCTGGCCCGCTGGAAAGACGCCATTGCCAGGGCCCGTGCAGTCCGGCCCGAACACGCCTGGTCGGGTGTGCCGCCAATGTATGACGCCAGCGAGGCCGGGTCGTAGGGCACCGTGGCTTCCATCAGTGTCCGCGACGCGCCCGGTACGGCCAGCAGTGCGGAAATGGCGCTGCTACCGCCGCCCGTGGCCGCAATCACGGCCTTGCCGGGCGCATTGTGTAACTGCTGGATCAGGGATTCGGTCACTTGATCGCTTCCATGGTTGGTGTCGGGAGAATAACAAAAAGACATTCACTTGAATCCTGCCCAGTTAATGTTACAAAGCGACAGTTATTCTCTGGAACCTCGGGTCATGAAAATTCTGGGTGTGTGTGTTGGGCTGTTTCTTCTTGCGTTCCCGCTGCTATCAACTGCGGCGCAGTCTGGGCCGGCGGATGAGTCAACGAGTGGCCTGCGGGAGCTGACGCCAGAACAGTTGGAGAATTACCAGTTTGAAGGGCAGGATGAAGGGCCGGAACCTCTTGTCGAGGCGCTGTCTATCGGTCAACAGTATCTGCTGAACACCCAGCGCCGCGAGGCGAAAGACCTCATCGCCCAGAAGTTGGGCATCATGTCCCTGAAAGGAGATACCCGCGACCTGCGTGTGCTCCAACTTGTCTATGATCGCAGGATTCTGCGGGCTGACCAGGTCAGGGAATGGCAAGCCATGGGTGTATTGTTTGGCGACATCCTGACGGAGGTGTACCCACTTGAGTGGGTAAGCTACGAGGATGAGCTGGGCGCCAGCAAGGCGCTGCGTTATGCCAAAACGCGGAATTTCGTTTTTCCCGTCACCGTGTTCTCCAAGCGACTCCAGTTCAACGAAAAAATTGATGTGCAGGCAATTTATGACTCGATTTCGGCGGACGTAGAGGCGTTCATCGACTATGAGAAGAGACTGGGTCCAAAGTGATCCGCCTGCTGATCGACGGCGCTGGACAATCGAGGTAGAATGTCGCCCGATTTGAAGGCGACACCCCGGATAACGGGGCTACAGGACCAAGGTACACGGGAAAGGCGAATACTCATGTTCAAGAAGTACATCCTCGGGACACTCAAGTTTCTGCTGGTTGATTCAACCGTCAATATCCTGGGTGACCTTTTCGAGCAACCCCTCATCATGTGGGCATTTATCGGCTGGGGCTGGTTGTCGGTACTCGTGATGATTGCAAGTATTGTCGAACAGGTGCCGCAACTGCTCTGACGTCATGCCGCCGCTCACGCGGCGGCAATCCTTTCGATCGGCATCCGATCAGCTCCCCGTCTGCAGGGACTCCGCCAGCGCCGCCATGACCTTGTCACCAAACGCGTCTGTCGCAATCACCCGTGTGCCCGGACCAGGCAGGTCAGCGGTACTGAAACCGGACTCAAAGACGTATTTCATGGCCGACCAGACCGCGTCGGCCTCTGCCTTCATTCCAAAACTCATTTCCAGCATCATGGCGACCGAACCGATCATGGAGTAGGGATTGGCGATGTTTTTGCCGGCGATGTCCGGTGCTGAGCCGTGTGACGGCTCGTAATAGGCCTTCTCTGGCCCAAGGCAGGCAGACGGCATCAGCCCCAGCGAACCCAGGATGCCGCCACCCTGGTCACTCAGGATGTCGCCAAACATGTTCTCCATGACCATTACGTCGAATTGACCCGGGTTCAGGCAAAGCGCTGTCGCCGCTGCATCCACCAGCATGTGAATCACTTCAACGTCCGGATAATCCGCCCGCACTTCCTCCAGCACCTCGTTCCAGAGGACGCTGGACATCAGCACATTACTCTTGTGGATGTTGTGCAGCCTGTGTTTTCGGTTGCGCGCCTGCTCGAACGCCACCACAAGGACTCGACGAATCTGGTCTTCATCATATTCAAGCGTTTCGTGCACGTAGCGCCGCCCGGCGGCGTTCAGACCCCGGTCTTTCTTGCCAAAATAGAGGCCGCCGACCAGTTCCCTGATCATCAGGATATCAATGCCGTCCTTGATCACCTCTTGCTTCAGTGGTGAGAAATGGGCCATGTCCCTGCTGAGAAAAACGGGGCGGAAGTTGGCAAAGGTGTCGTAACGGGCACGCAGGGGCAGTATGGCACCACGTTCGGCCTGTTCCTCGACGGGGATCTTCTGTGACTCGGCGTGGCTCAGGCCAACAGGTCCCTTGAGGATAGCGTCGGCCGAGTCACAAACGGCTTTGGTCTCGTCCGGAAAAGCCTTGCCGTGTGAGAAATAGGCACCCGCGCCAAAAGGCGCATCAATCAGTTCAAATGCGACGTCCCTGTGCTGGCTGAGCACGTCAAAGACGCGCACCGCCTGCGCCATAATCTCGGGCCCAATTGCATCTCCTGCGAGAATCGCAACCTTGTAAGCATTTGTCATGACCTGGATCTCCTGCCAAAAGCCGCGAATTCTACCTCATTTGTAAACCAGAAAGGGCTCCCGTTCACTGACCCAGTCCGCCAACTGCCTGTCCAGCAACTGTGCCAGCTCGTCAAAGCCTGCGTCCGGATCATCCACCCAGGTTCGGAGCCCGGGTCCGCCGTTAATGACATCAATCGGGGTGCGGTCAAGTTCATACTCGTAGGCGTGATATCGCCAGAGGTCGTACCCTGGTATGTGCTGGCGAATCACCTTAAGCAACCCGGCGATCAGGCGGTAGGGCTGAAACTGCTCGTGCCGGTAGCCGGCATAATCCGTGTGAAATTGCAGGCCGGTACAGAGAGTCCCGGTGTGTTTATGGAAGGTCGGCTGAAAGTAGCAGGGCCGGATATACACACCCTCACACCAGGCAGGCGCCTTTGAGCGAAGGTCTGAGAGGAGGTCAACAAACGGTAGCGTTGGCGCGCCGATGACCTCCAGCGGTGTGGTTGTGCCGCGACCCTCGGACAAGGTTGTACCTTCCAGCAGCACAGTCCCCGCAAAACAGCGAGCCATGTTCAGGCTGCTGGCGTTAGGGCTGGGATTGATCCAGGCACGCTGGAGCAGGGGCCAGCCGAAGCCCGGGGCGTCACTCGGGGTATAACCGGACATGTTGATGACTCGCAGGTCAACATCCAGTTTGCCGGTCGCAACAAACCAGCGGGCGAGTTCACCGGTTGTCAGTCCGTGCCGTGTGGGAAGCAGGTCGCAGCCAACAAAACTCTCTTCCCCGGCAACCAGGCGCAGTCCGTCAACGGGGCGCCCGGCGGGGTTGGGCCTGTCAAGCACCCAGATGGCCACCCCTGCAGCGCCAGCAGCCTCAAGGAAGTACCTTAAGGTTGTGATATAGGTATAGATGCGGCAACCGATGTCCTGCAGGTCAAACAGCACAATGTCCAGGTCCTCCAGCATTGCCGGCGTGGGCCGGCGATGCTCACCGTAGAGACTGATCACAGGAATGCCCCGTTCCGGATCAAAATAGTCCTCGGTCTCGATCATGTTGTCCTGCTTTTCACCGCGCATGCCATGTTGGGGGCCAAAAGCGGCAACCAGGTTGACACCCGCATCCATCAGCGCATCAACACTGTGTTGCTGCTGCCCGTCAACAGACGCCGGATTGGCCACCAGCCCAACCCTGGCCCGACGCAGTTCATCAAAGCGGCTCGAGTCAGCGAGCAAATTGTCAATGCCTGCAGCAAACCTCATTGGCAGATCCTTGTCACGAGCAGTGTGTGGCCATCACGGTGATGAAAATCCGGCCGCGCACCGGGATGTGTCAGGGCAAAAAAGGCGTGACTTCGCCCGGATTGGGGATCGGCAAGGGTCCCCTCGACAATGGCAGCAATGCCAACCCGGAAAGAATCCTCATGGACGGGTTCAGAAAACTGTAGCCTGGCTTCCAGCCAGGCCTCTCCCGGGGCCAGTTGGAAATCACTGGACTGGCAGATGAGCCTGGTGGTTTCCTGCATATCCTGCCTGACATCACTGAACGAATAGGTATTCCAGTCGCCACCGGGTGCCAGGTTAAATTCGTAGTAGCGGGTTGTGTTGACGGAGCCAATAAAAAATTCGAAGCAGGTGTGTTCCCAGAGGTTGTTGACCCGGTCTGGCGCGACCCGGTCTGGCGCGACCCGGTCTGGCGCGACCCGGTCTGGCGCGACCCGGTCTGGCGCGACCCGGTCTGGCGCGACCCGGTCTGGCGCGACCCGGTCATCATCAGGGAAAAAACGCCAGGCAATTTCCCGGGTGTTGCCGGTGAGCGCCCAGGTACAGACGATGGTGTCCCCGGTCAGGGAAAATCTGGCATCAATGCGGGACACCCAGGGGCAGGGTGCAAAGGGAATCAGGGATAGGTGCATGTTATGCTTCGCTGGTCCGGGCAGGCCAAGCTTACCAGCGGCAACGGCACCCGGCACAGTCCTTTGGAGAGTTTGACAATGACAGAATTTGATTATGACCTGTTTGTGATGGGTGTCGGGTCTGGTGGTGTCCGGGCCGCGCGCATGAGTGCGGCTTATGGCGCAAGGGTAGCGACTGCCGAAGATCGCTACATGGGCGGGACCTGCGTTAATGTGGGTTGTGTGCCAAAAAAGCTGTTTGTGTACGCCTCCCACTATGCCGAGGACTTCAGGGATGCCGCCGGCTATGGCTGGCAGGTGCAGCCACCGGCGTTCGAATGGCAAACCCTGTTACAGAACAAGAACCGGGAAATTGACCGCCTGAACGGCATCTACCGCGGACTGCTCGAGAATGCCGGTGTCAGCCATTTTGATGGTCGCGCGAGAATTGTGGACCCGCATCACGTATCAATCGGGGAAACCGTCATCTCGACGGAAAAGATCCTGGTGGCGACAGGTGCCTGGCCATCGGTGCCGGCGTTTCCCGGCCGGGAACATGTGATTACCTCCAATGAGGCATTTTATCTTGAATCTTTGCCCCGCCAGGTGCTGGTTGTCGGCGGTGGCTACATTGCGGTCGAGTTTGCCGGGATTTTTGCCGGCTTGGGCGCCGAAACCCACCTTTCCTATCGGGGGCCTTTATTCCTGCGTGGTTTTGACGAGGATGTGCGCACTGCCGTTGCTGCAGATCTTGCGGCAAAAGACATTCACCTGCACTTCAACAGCGACGTTACCGCTGTTTCCAGGACGGCAGACGGGCGTTTCAGCGTTGATTTCCTTGACGGCAGCCAGCTGACCACGGACCTCGTGATGTATGCCACCGGGCGTGATCCCGCTGTCCGGGATATCGGCCTGGAAAACGTTGCGGTGGAGACAGGCCCTAACGGCGCCATCATTGTGAATGAGGACTTCCAGACGTCGGTACCGTCAATTTTTGCCCTGGGAGACGTGACCCATCGCTGGCAACTGACGCCGGTGGCCATTGCCGAGGCCATGGCATTTGCACGAACCCAGTTCCTCGGTCAGCCAACGCGCATGGACTATGAGTTCATTCCCACCGCAGTGTTCTGCCAGCCCAATATCGGTACGGTTGGCAGGACAGAGGAAGAAGCGCGGGCCCATTATGGTGAAATCGACATTTACCGGACCAGTTTTCGCGCGATGAAACATACCCTGAGCGGCAACAGCGAAAAGACTCTGATGAAAGTCATCGTCGACAGGGCAACCGACCGGGTTGTTGGCGCCCACATGGTTGGTGCTGATGCCGGTGAAATTATCCAGGGTATAGCCATTGCCATGAAAGCCGGTGCAACCAAAGCGGATTTTGACGCAACCGTTGGTATTCATCCGACAACTGCCGAAGAGTTTGTCACCATGCGGGAGCCTGTGGCGCTGTGAGCCAAAAGTATTATCTGCTATGGTCTGCGGCTTCTCGTTAAAGGCAAACCGGGGCGCACTTGGACCAGATTACCAATATCCTGAATCTCCTTGATGGCTTTCTAGGCTCAGCCGTCTGGTTTCCCTACGTCCTGCTGGGTACCGGGCTGTTTTTTACGATTTACCTGAAATTCCCCCAGGTACGCTATTTCAACCACGCCTGGCGGATTGTCCGTGGCAAGTACGACCGGGCCGGGGATGAAGGTGACGCTACCCATTTCCAGGCACTCTCGACGGCAATATCCGGCACCGTGGGTACCGGCAACATCGGTGGGGTAGCGCTGGCAATTTATCTCGGTGGGCCGGCGGCCCTGTTCTGGATGTGGATGACCGCCTTTCTGGGCATGACAACAAAGTTTGTTGAGGTCACGCTCTCACACAAATACCGGGAAAAGGATGCTGACGGACACATCGTGGGCGGGCCCATGTATGTCATGGAGCGCCGGCTCAACATGAAGTGGCTGGCGGTGCTGTTTGCCATCGCGACCGTGGTGAGTTCGTTCGGCTCCGGCAACCTGCCACAAAGCAACAATATTGCCAATGGCGTTGAGACGGCGTTTGGTATTCCCACCTGGATCACGGGTGGCGTGCTGGCCATTCTGCTTGGGCTGGTGATTATTGGTGGCGTAAAACGCATCGTGAAGGTTGCCGAGCGTATCGTGCCTCTCATGGCGGTCGTTTACGTCGTGGGTGCACTTGGCGTTATTGTGGTCAACCTGCCGCAGGTGGCCGAGTCGTTTGTGGCCGTATTCAGCAATGCCTTTACGGGCACCGCCGCCACCGGGGGCTTCCTTGGGGCCAGTTTCGCTTATGCCTTCAACCGCGGCGTCAACCGCGGCCTGTTCTCCAACGAGGCAGGGCAGGGTTCAGCCCCGATTGCACACGCCGCTGCACGCGCCCATGAACCGGTGTCGGAAGGCATGGTTTCAATCCTGGAGCCATTTATAGACACAATTATCATTTGCACACTGACGGGGCTTGTTATCCTGTCATCCGGCGTCTGGACAGAAAAGTTTGAGAACGATTTTCAGGCTTTTGATACCGAGATACTGGCAGGTCAGTACAGCGAAACGGACGCGGCGCAACGCGAACAATTGTTCAATCACCTGAGTTTTGGTGCCTCAGTACCGCGATTTTCCGGTGAGTTGCAGCTGCAGGCAGGGCGGGTGACTGGCGCGGACATTACCATCATCCACAATCGTTCAATTGCCGAAGACGTTGTCTTCCTTCGGAACGATACCCCCCTGAGCGGCACCGTGACCATTGTCGACGGCGCGGTCAGTACCGACGGGGTGAGCCTGCGGGGTCGTTCCCTTGTCCATTCCGTGGACCTGACCTCCAGGGCTTTCAATCGCGGCATTTTCGGGGATTACGGTCAGTATATTGTGTCAATTGGCCTGGTGCTCTTCGCCTTCTCCACTGCGGTGGCCTGGTCCTATTATGGTGACCGCGCCATGACCTACCTGTTCGGCGTGAAATCTGTCATGGGGTATCGACTCCTCTACGTCATCGGTTTTTTTGTCGCCGCTATTGCCGACACCTCGCTGGTCTGGCTGGTTTCTGCCATTACCATTGCCCTGATGACCCTGCCCAACCTGTTCTCCCTGCTGATGCTCTACCGTGAGATGGATGAAACCATCGACGAGTACTGGGAGAACTTCAGGAAAGAAAACCCGGAAGGCGTCTAGCCATGGCCGCGGTTACCAGCAACCAGATCCATCCGGCATTCCGCTGTCTTCGCCGCGTTGCGATTGAATCGTTAAACCTGGTTGTCGAGGAATTTGTGCACGAGAGGACGGGTGCGCTCCACTATCACCTTGCGTCCGACCATGAAGAGAACGTGTTTATGGTCGCTTTTCGGACGGTGCCGATGGATTCAACCGGTGTCGCCCACATCCTTGAGCATACCGTGCTCTGCGGCAGCGAAAGGTATCCGGTGAGGGACCCGTTCTTCTGGATGATCCGCCGCTCGCTCAATACCTTTATGAATGCCTTTACGACCAATGACTACACGGCCTATCCCTTCGCCAGCCAAAATCGGAAAGATTTCAATAACCTGCTGGATGTTTACCTGGATGCCGTGTTTTTTGCCCGGCTGGACCCGCTGGATTTTGCCCAGGAAGGACACAGGATCGAGTTTGAAACGCCCTCCGATCCCAGCACGCCGCTTGTCTACCGGGGTGTTGTCTACAACGAAATGAAAGGGGATAGCAGTTCACCCATCTCGGTATTGTATGAAGCACTGCAGAAGGCGCTATACCCAACTACCACCTACCACTACAACAGTGGTGGGGATCCACTCCACATTCCCGAGCTTGGATATGACGATCTCCTGCATTTTTATCGCAGTCATTACCATCCCGGCAATGCCGTCTTCATGACGTTTGGCAACATCGGGGCTGCGGAACTGCAGCAACGCTTTGAGGACAGGGCCCTCTGTCGATTCGATGACACCTCACCACGCATCCAGGTGGGTCGTGAGCAGCGTTACCCTGAACCCCGACGCGTCCGAAGTGTGTACGGCCAGGAGCGGGGTGAATCAACAGAAGGGAAGACACACATTGTTATTGCGTGGTTGCTGGGTGAGAACACGGATCTCGAAATGCTGCTCAAATGTAATCTCCTGTCTGACGCGCTGCTGGACACCGCAGGATCACCACTACGCCTGGCACTGGAGACCACGCCGCTGGCAGGTGCACTCTCACCCATATCGGGCCTGGAGGAAACAGCGTTCGAAATGAGTTTTGTCTGTGGCGTGGAAGGCAGTGAAGCGGCCCATACCGAAGCGATTGAAGCGCTGGTTCTGGCAACAT
Organism: Pseudomonadota bacterium; assembly: GCA_047947185.1. Classification (GTDB taxonomy): domain Bacteria; phylum Pseudomonadota; class Gammaproteobacteria; order Pseudomonadales; family Azotimanducaceae; genus JANQJA01. The sequence goes on along the minus strand of CP170502.1, from coordinate 380,167 downwards.
TGCAGGAAGTCGCAAGGACAGGCCTACCCCTGGAAAAGCTGGAAGCCTGCCTGCATCAGCTTGAACTCTCCCAGCGGGAGATTGGTGGCGACGGCTCGCCATTTGGCCTGCAACTCATTTTTTCCTGCGTGTCGGCCGCTGTCCATCCTGGTGACCCCATCTCCCTTCTGGACCTTGACCCTGTGCTCGCGCGCCTGCGTGAACAGATCCGGGAACCGGGGTTTTTTGAGCGCCTGGTATCCGAACTGCTCCTTGATAACCCTCACCGGGTAACGTTGACGCTTGAACCTGATCCTGCGTTTGCTGAACAACTTGATGCAGCCGAACGCAACCGGCTTAACGCAGAGCGGGCGCGCATGACCCAGGCTGACGTGGACAGGGTTGTAGCCCGGGCAGCGGCGTTGGCGGCACGCCAGGAAGCACCGGACAATATCGACGTGCTACCCCGGGTAAGTATCAGTGATGTGCCGCTCGATGTGTCAGCACCCGTTGGCACCCGTTTACCGGTTGGCAACGGGCTTGCACTCAACATTTATGAAGCCGGCACCAATGGTCTCTGCTATCACCAGATCATCAGCAGGATGCCGACGCTGGACGCGTCCCAACTGACCTACCTGCCATTTTTTACCACGCTGGTCACCGAAGTGGGTTCCGGCAGCTGCGACTATATTGAAACCCAGCATCAGCAACACAGCCTGACCGGTGGTATCAGTGCGTATGCCGCTTTCCGTGGCACCCTCGAAGATCCGGATCATCTGACCGGATACCTGACCTTTTCCAGCAAGACCCTGGCTGACAAGAGTGAGGCCATGCTGGATCTCATGAAACGGACCTTTGAGCAGCCCGTATTTAACGAGCGTCGCCGAATCCGGGATCTTGTCAAACAGATGCGACTGCGCCGGGAGAGCAGCATCACCGGTAACGGACACACCCTGGCTATGACCGCCGCCGCCGCGGGACTTCGGCCGGTTGCAGCCCTGAACCATGAACTGTCCGGCCTCGCCAGTCTCAGTCGGTTGAAACACCTGGATGACAGCCTTACGGATGACGCGGTGCTGGACGGGTTTATCCAGGGCGTCACAACATTACACAATGTGATTATGACAGCGGAACGGCAACTGCTGCTGGTAACCGACAGCAACCACATTGAGGTTGCCACACAGATTATTGAATCTCTCTGGCAGGCATCAACGCAGGGAGAAGCCAAAGCGCTGTTTGACCTGGCATTGCCTACACAGCCGCCACAACATACAGCCTGGTTGACCAGTACCCAGGTCAATTTCTGTGCCAGCGCCTACAGCACCCTGGCCGAGAATCACGCCGATTCTGCCGCGCTGTCTGTCCTGGCCGGGGTACTGCGCAACGGGTTTCTGCATACCCGGCTGCGGGAGCAGGGTGGCGCCTATGGCGGCGGGGCAACGCATGATGCCAGCAATGGTGTATTCCGGTTTTACTCTTACCGGGATCCTAACCTGATGCGCACCTTTGAGGTATTTGAAGAATCCATTGACTGGGTGAAGCGCAACCTGCGGAATTTTGACCTTGTGGAAGAGTCAATCCTCGGGATTATCAGCGGTCTGGATGCACCGGCATCGCCAGCCGGCGAAGCCCGCCAGACGTTTCACCAGGCACTGTTTGGCAGAACGCCAGATCAACGTCGTGCGGTTCGTGCGGCGGTTCTTGGTGTGACTGTCGAGGACGTCCTGCGCGTCACTGAGCGGTACCTGGGCGGCGAGCCGGTGATGGCTGCCGTAACCAGTGAAAAAGCGGCAAGGTCACTGCCAGGTCAGTTTGTCACCGCAACCGTGTGATGACATAGAAGGGTTAGTCCTGCTGGTAGGGCAGGTGACGATCGGATCCACTTTGAGGAGAGAGAAGAACATGGGAAAACAGATTGTGTTAACTGCCAGTGATGGTTTTGAACTTGATGCCTATCTGGCAACACCTGCGGGCCCACCAGTCGGCTGTATAGTGGTCATCCAGGAGATTTTTGGCGTCAATCAGCATATTCGCGAGGTCTCCGACGGGTTCGCGGAGGACGGATTCCTTGCGCTGGCACCGGCCATTTTTGACCGGGCCGAAAAAGGTGTTGAGTTGGGTTATGAAGGCAGTGATATCGCCACCGGGGCCGGCATTGCCCGCGGCAAACTCGATCACGGCAAGACCCTGCTTGACCTGCAGGCAGCCATTGACTACCTGCAACCGAAGGGCAAAGTAGGGGTTGTGGGATATTGTTTTGGCGGGCTGATGACCTGGATGTGTGCCTGCAAGGCTGACAACCTCAGTTGTGCTGTTGGTTATTATGGTGGCGGCATTGCCGGGGCCATCGAGCTTGTACCACAGGTGCCGGTGATGCTTCACTTTGGTAATCTTGACGCTCACATACCGTTGTCAGATGTTAACGATATTTCGAAGGCGCATCCCGAAGTGGCGGTGCATGTCTATGATGCGGACCACGGATTCAACTGTGATCATCGCGCCAGCTTTGATGCGGCGGCGGCCGCCACAGCACGGCAGAGGACACTTGAGTTCTTTGCGCAGCACTTGAAAGCTTGATGGTTTTCCGGGTTTTTTCTGTGGCGTCGAGAAGTTCAGCAGCTGGGCAGGGAGCAGATCCCGGACCTACTTTGTACTGTCAGGACGGGGTCGATTTTGACGTTGTGCAAAATGCGTCCGGTCAACTTGACAAACTACCAGCGCTTCTACATTCTGTGGGCGTTGACGGGTCAGTTTTGGGGGGCGGCGCTATACTTTCCAATATGAGCCGTCATGTTATTTATAAGAGCAACAATTCCTGAAAAGTAGGTATCAGCATGAAAGAGCATCAGATTAGCCGCACAGTAGTCGCCTTCGCGATTGGCCTTGCGGCGATCATTCCTTGTCAGTTGAGTGCCCAGTCGCTGGATGAAGTACTGGGAGTCCGGGAAGCAACGACGCAAGACGGTCGCAAGTCGCAAGCCAAGATCGACGAGATCCAGGACGACACGCGTGACCTGCTGTCGCAGTACAAGACGGTCATGAAAGTGGTTGATGGCCTCAAGGTCTATAACCTGCAGCAGGAGCGGTTGATTGCCAATCAGGAAGCTGAGATCGCAGAACTGAACAGTTCCATTGATGAAGTGACGGTGATCGAGCGACAAATTGGTCCACTCATCCAGCGGATGATCGACAATCTCGAAACATTTGTAGAACTTGATCTGCCATTTTTGATGAAAGAACGACGTGATCGTATCGAGTTCCTGAAAGAAACGCTGGATCGCGCTGACGTTTCGGTGGCAGAAAAATTCAGTCAGGTGCTGCAGGCCTACCAGGTAGAGAACACCTATGGCACCACCATCGAAGCCTACACCGATATCATGCCCGTACAGGGTCAGGATCGTCAGGTTGATGTCCTGAAATGGGGCAGGGTGGCGCTGGTCTACCAGACCCAGGACCAGGAAATTACCGGGGCCTATGATCACAAGACCGGAGAATGGGTCATTCTGGGCGACGAATTCAGGGCAGGTGTACGTGATGGTCTGAGGATCGCCCGCAAAACCCAGACAGCTGACCTAGTGATACTGCCCACACCGGCGCCGGAGACCCGATAATGAAAAAACTGATTCTGACATTGATGACCGCCGGTATGATTGCATCAACCGGTGCCCAGGCTGCCGACAACGCCGTCAACGCGGCAAGTCTTGACCAGTTGCTCAAGATGGTCCAGGAGGGCCGCGTAATCAACCGGCAGGAAATCGAACGCCGCGAAAAAGCGTTTATCGCGGACAAGGCACGCCAGCAGCAGGAACTGCAGAATGCTCGCAAGATGCAGCGGGATGAAGAAGCGCGAAGCGAAAGGCTCGAGAAGCAGTTCGAGACCAACGAGACCAACATCGCCAACCTGCAGGAAATTCTCTCCAGCCGCCTTGGCTCCCTGCGGGAACTCTTTGGCGTCCTGCAACAGGTCAGTGGTGATACCCAGGGCGTATTTGCCAACTCCATCATCAGCGCAGAATTGCCTGGCCGGGAAGAGTGGCTTGGTGAATTTGCCCAGTCCATGGGCCGAAGCTCAAAGCTGGCATCCATTGAAGAAATTGAACGCCTCTGGGCCGAACTCCAGCAGGAAATGACCGAATCGGGCAAGGTCTCGCGTTTCAACGCCAAGGTGATCAAGGTCAATGGCGAGCAGAGCGAACAGGAAGTGATCCGTGTAGGTACGTTTAACCTTGTCAGCGGCGGTGAATACGTCAACTTCAATACCGAAAACAAGGTCATCACCGAGCTGCAACGCCAGCCTGCTGCGCGTTTTGTCTCTTCTGCGGCCAATCTGCAGACAGCATCCGGCGGGTTTGTACCGTTTGGCCTGGATCCGACCCGCGGCCAGCTGCTTGCACTCCAGGTCCAGGTGCCGACACTTGAAGAACGCGTACATCAGGGCGGCACGCCCGGTTACGTGATTATCGTGCTGGGTATCGTCGCATTGCTGCTGGCTGTTGAGCGTTTCATCACCCTCAGTGTTACCGGTGCCAGGGTCAAGCGGCAGATGTCCAACGCCACACCTGACAAGGGTAACCCACTGGGTCGCGTACTTGAGGTGTACCACGAGAACAAGGACGTGGATTCCGAGACACTTCAGCTCAAGCTGGACGAGGCAATCCTCAAGGAACAGCCTTCGATTAACGCGCGTATCGCCTTTATCAAGATCATCTCAATGGTAGCGCCGCTGCTGGGTCTGCTGGGTACGGTCATTGGTATGATCGTGACCTTCCAGGCAATCACACTGTTTGGTACCGGTGATCCCAAGACCATGGCCGGTGGTATTTCACAGGCCCTGATTACCACTGTACTGGGTCTGACTGTTGCTATTCCGACAGTACTGCTCCACTCCATTGTTCATTCTCGGGCCCAGTCCATCATGCATATTCTGACTGAACAGAGTGCCGGATTGATTGCGGAACATGCAGAGAGTGCCTCAGGGAAATAACTGATGGACGCAATTTTTGTAGCAATTCGTTCGTTTATGGAAGCCGGTGGCGATGTACTCTGGTTCATCGCCGCCGCCACCTTCATTATGTGGGCGCTTATTTTCGAACGTATCTGGTTCATCAATACCGAGCATCGTCGTGATGTCGGCAAGGCATTAACCTACTGGGAAGGCAGGGCAGAACGTACCTCCTGGAACTCACACATGATACGCCAGCGACTCATTTCTGAGGTCAACCTGCGAGTGCGTGCCAATATGGGTTATGTCAAGACCCTGATATCGCTGCTCCCGCTGCTCGGGTTGCTCGGTACCGTTACCGGTATGGTCTCGGTGTTTGAGGCCATGACTTATTCGGGCGGTAATGCACGCTCTATGGCGGCTGGTGTGTCAATGGCAACCATCCCGACCATGTCAGGCATGGTTGCAACCCTGTCCGGTGTACTTGCAAATACTTTTCTCGTGTCGAAAATAGATGCCGAGTGCAACTATATGGAAGACACCCTGACCATGGATCACTGATCCCTGGACTATGTGAGGATTTATGGCCAGAAGAGTTTCACAGGATAGCGAAGACAAGGTTGCCGACCTGACGCCGATGCTCGACGTCGTGTTCATCATGCTGATCTTCTTTATTGTGACGGCAACTTTCATTAAGGAGACCGGCGTTGAGATTAACCGGCCGGATACAGAAACGGCCGAACTCAAAAAGACCGTATCACTCCTTGTTGGTGTTGGTGCGGACAGCACGGTCTGGATTGACAAGAAGCGGGTAGACGTTCGAAATGTACGCCCGATCATGGAAAAACTCCATGCCGAGAACCCGAAAGGTGGGCTGGTGATCCAGGCTGACAGCACCTCCAAGGTCGAAAAAGTCCTTGCGATCATGGATGCTGCCCGGGCGATTGGAATTACCCAGGTGGCAATCGCCTCCGAGGAGCCTTAGGAGGAACTTATGGCGATACGTTTTAGTTTGGCAATTGTCGTCGGGTTGATTGTAACCCTGGCGCTGTTTTACCTGATGCAGGCGCTGATCTCCGGTGGCAAGAGCGCCCTGACCGAAGACAACGTTGGCCGGCTGGTTGACTTTGTCCGGGTCAAGCAGGAGTTGACGGTTGAGCAAAAAGTGCGTAAGCCCCAGAAGCCACCACCCCCCGATGAACCGCCACCCGATCTGCCACCCCAGAATTTTAACGTCAATGTCGACAACACCGGTTTCTCCATGAGCAACGTGGCGCTGGATGTGGGTGTTGATGTTGGCGGCGGCGGTTTTGGTATCAGCGACGGCGAGTACCTGCCAATTGTCAAGGTTCAGCCGGTCTATCCCAGGCGGGCACTGTCCCGCGGTATGTCAGGCTGGGTGATCGTCGAATTTACCGTCTCGGAGCAGGGTACTGTTCGTGATCCGGTTGTGGTCGAGAATTGTGCCTGGATCAAAGGCCCGCGCAGTGAAGGCGAATGCGCTGACAATCCCAACAGCATTTTTGACTCAGCGGCTATTCGGGCAGCAGAAAAGTTCAAGTACAAGCCCAAAGTCGTGGACGGGAACCCCGTGCAGACTGCCGGTGTCCAAAACAAGATCACGTTTGAACTGGTAGAAGAGTAACAGACGGTTGAATAGGCAGGTGAAGGTGATGAAAAAGCAGATTGTTCTGATCAGCCTCCTGTGGGCAGCACCACTCCTTCTCGGCGGTGCGATTGGCCAGGCGGGGCTGGCTTATGGCGAGGAAGCAGAAAAAGAGACGCGCAAGGTGCCCGCGATGAGCGAACGGGTCTACAAGACCCTGGCAGAAGCGCAATTGCTGATTGATCCGGATTCTGTCCAGGTTGAGGAAGGGGAGGAAAAACCTGATGTGGTGGCAAATCCCCAGGCAGCCATTGAGATGCTCCAGAAACTGCTGGAACGGCGTGGCATCAACAGCTACGAAGTGGCCCAGGTCTGGAGTTCCCTCGCATTTGCCTACTACACCGTGGAGGATATTCCCAATACCATCAAGTCGTATGAAAACGTCCTGAAGGAGACCATTACCGAAGCGCTGGAGCTGACAGCCCTGCGTGCCCTGTTCCAGTTACATTATTCCGAAGAGAATTACCGGGAGTCGCTCAAGTACATCGACCGCTGGCAGGCCTTGAAAGGAACACCGGATGCTGACGTCACCTACATCAAGGCAACAGTATACTTCCAGCTTGAGGATTATCCCAACGCGCTCAAGAGCGCGCTTGAAGTTGAGCAGATTGCGCTCGCCTCCGATCGTACCATCAAGGAAAACTGGTGGTATCTGCAGGTGGTGCTGTACAACGAACTCAGGCAGTACGATAACGTCATCAACGTGCTGGAAAAGCTGATCGTCAAATTTCCCAAGAAGCAGTACTGGATGCACCTTGCCGGGATGTATGCAGAAACCAACCAGGATGACAAGTCACTTTCGGCCTATTACGCGGCTTATACGCAAGGGATGTTCGAGAAAGAGTCCGAGGTTGTGATGCTTGCGCAACGGCTGCTGAATGCCGAGGTACCCTATGAAGCTGCACAGGTGCTGGAAAAAGGCTTCAAGGCCGGCCTGGTTGAAGAAAACGAGAAGAACATGAAACTCCTCGCAACGGCCTACACCATGTCCCAGGAATCGAGCAAGGCCATTGACGCCTGGCGGGATGCCGCAAAATATGCAGAAGATGGTGAGTCCTCATACCGGCTTGCCCAGGCACTCTCCCAGCAGGACCGGCACAAGGAAGCCGTGGAGGCTTACAAGAGTGCACTGGACCAGGGTGGTCTGAAAGACGTACCTGATGTGCAGTTCTGGCTTGGTATCTCGCTTATGCAACTGGAACGCTGGGACGCGGCAACCGCCGCCTTCAGGGAAGCCGCCAAGGACAAGGACAAAGAGAAGAACGCCCGCCAGTACATAAGGTACATTGCCGGTGAAAAACGTCGCCAGGAGGAAATCAGGAAAATGCTGGAGACGGCCCAGGTTACGCCACCGGCACCTCGTGGTGATGATTAGTCAGGGATCAGTTCCCTGGTGAGAAACAACAAACGGGGCCTTGGCCCCGTTCTTATTTGGGGCGCCTGGTACCACCGTCACGTTTGCTTGGGAGGTTCCTGATCATCCGGGAAAATTTCTTGTTGGCAAGCTTCCTTTCGGCCCGTAACCGAATATCCTGCTGTTCAGCAAAATGGGTCACCTCACGCTGCAGTTTGTGATAGCTGGTAAGCCGGTCGGCTTCAAGGCGACCTTCATCAATCGCAGCCTGAACAGCACAGCCAGGTTCTCCCGCGTGACCACAATCGCGGAACTTGCAGTGCTCGGCCAGCGATTCAACGTCCGCAAAACTTCCGGCAAGGCTGGCATCGTCGGCCCAGAGCTGGATTTCACGCATCCCCGGCGTATCGATCAGTAAACCACCACCAGGCACCACACACAGTTCACGGAAGGTGGTGGTATGCCGTCCCTTGCTGTCGAACTCACGCACCTCACCCGTTTCAAACCGGTTGTCGCCAAGCAGGCAGTTGGTGATGGTGCTCTTGCCTACCCCCGAAGAACCCAGCAGGGCGACAGTGTTGCCACTGGTGACATAAGCGCCCAGTCGCTCGAGTCCCTGACCTGTCGCTGCACTGACACAGATGATGGGTGTACCCAGCGCGACCGGCGCAAGTGCAATCAGCTTGTCGTCCAGGTCAGTACAGAGATCGGCCTTGTTCAGCACAATGACCGGTGTGGCACCGCTGTGCCATGCAAGCATCAGGTACCGTTCTATCCGCCCAACATTAAAGTTGTCGTCAAGGCCGGAAACGATAAAGACGGTATCGATGTTGGCGGCCACAACCTGTTCTTCAAACCGGTCTCCCGCCACCTTGCGGGAGAATTTGCTGAAACGTACCAGTGTCTGTTCAATGATCACCTGGGTCGGGTCTGCCGCGTCGGCAGGACGGCACAGCACCCAGTCCCCGACCGCCGGCAGGTCTGCACGGGATCCCGCCTCCAGGCGGGTCTTGCCGGGCAACACGCCAATCAACGGTCCTGCTTCCGACAAGAGTTGGTACCGCCCGACATCCTGGCGGGCAACCCTGGCGGGACGCAGCTCCCCGGTATGAGCATTCAGTTGTTTGGCTAGCGACTTGCGCCAGCCCAGTTCCTTGAGTTCAGTCACGTGCAGGATACTCCTTCGCACAGGTTAAAGTTTGCCTGATTAACCTGGCGCAGTGCACGTTTCAGAGAGGGATGGTTTTCAGACGGCGATGAAAACCCGTGCGGCGGCGCCAGCAGTCATGCTTGTCGAGTGCATATGTGAACCTCCGATCAAATTTCTGCCCTGACCTTACTGCGATTTACGCAACAACGCAAACAGGCGGCGCCATACCGGGGCCAGCAAAACCAGCAGGGTCAGGACGAGAAGCAGCAGGGTGGACGGTCTTTCCCAGAGGAACGACAACTGGCCATCGCTCAGGGTTATGGCCCGCCGCAGATTGTCCTCGAGCATGCCGCCAAGTATAAAACCCAGGAGCATGGGTGCCATGGGAAAATCAAGCAGGCGCAATACCAGCGCAACCAGGGCCACGACCACCATCATCTGGATATCGAAAGTATTGAAAGAGACCAGGTAGACGCCCATCAGGGAAAAAAACATGATGATGGGTATGAGATACGGGCGTGGCACCATCAGCAATCGGGCGATGTAGGGTATCAGGGGCAGGTTCAGAACCAGCAGAAACAGGTTGCCGAAGTACATGGAGACAATCACGGACCAGAAAATGGCGGGCTCATCGACGAAAAGCCGTGGCCCAGGCTGAATGCCGTAGGCAATGAGGGCACCAAGCAGCACCGCTGTGGTCCCGGACCCGGGGATCCCCAGTGTCAGCAGGGGTACAAAAGATCCGGTACATGCGGCATTGTTGGCAGATTCAGGGGCGGCAAGGCCTCTCAGGTTACCTTCTCCAAAAGCAGGACGGGCGTTCTTGCCGGTCAGGTTCCGCTCCAGTCCATAGGCCAGAAATGACGCAATGGTCGCGCCGGCGCCAGGCAAGGTGCCAACAAAAAAGCCCAGAATCGACGAGCGGGATATTGTAGGAACAACAGACCTGATTTCTTTTGCCGTCATCTTGAGGGACGTTTGCCTGAGGCTTTCAGCCATCTCTTGCTGGGAGGTGGCCGGGCGCAGCACCATCATGAGTGCCTCGGAGAGCGCAAAAGTGCCCATGGCGAGCAGCAGGAAGCTGATGCCATCAATCAGGTCCATCCTGCCAAAGGTAAACCGCTGTACGCCGGCTGAGAGATCTGTTCCCACGGTCGACAACATCAGGCCAAAAGCTGTCATGGTCAGCGCTTTCAGGTGTTCACCGGGTGCGGCGAACGCGGAGACAAACGACAGGCCGAGCAGCATCAGCACAAAATAGTCCGCCGACTGAAAGCTCAGGGAAAAACGGGCGAGCCAGGGGGCCAGCACCACAAGAAGAATTGCTGCCACCGTGCCACCGATAAATGAGGCGTAGGCAGCGAGGGCCAGTGCCTTGCCAGGTTCTCCCTGTCGGGCCAGCGGATAACCATCAAAGGCCGTTGCCACGGTACCGGCAACGCCTGGCGCGTTGATCAGGATGGATGAGGTGGAGCCACCAAAGACGGCACCATAATACACACCTGCGAGCAGAATCATCCCGCTCGCAGGATCAAAACCGTAGGTAATCGGTATCATCAGCGCAATGGCCGAGATGGGTCCAAGGCCAGGCAGCATCCCGATCATCGTGCCAGCGGCACACCCGATAAAGACCAGCGAGATATTCTGGAGGGTAAATACCGTGGCAAAACCGAGGAGGAGTCCATCAAGCACGATCAGGGAAACTCCCCGGCGGCCAGAGCCATCAGCCAGGCACCGCTTTCGAGCTGAATACCCAGCAACTTAAGGATAAGCCAGAAACCGGCAACCAGGGGCACTGCAACCAGCAGCATGGGCACCATTCGACGCTCACCCAGGATCAAAAACGCGATCATCAGGAAAAGAACCGTGCTGATGCCGAAGCCAAGGTAGGTAAAAGCCACGCCATAGACGGACATCAGCGCCAACAGCAGGCACGCAGGTCGCCAGTTCAGGCGCCAAAGGCCGCGCCAGTCGGTGGTGGGGGAGCGTGTCACAATCAGCAGAACTGAACAGACAGCACCAAAAACGGCGATAAAGGTGGGCATGGAACGCGCATTGAAGGGTTCCTGTTCTGACCAGAAGTCGAGCGGGATTTGTCCGGCGAAGTAGCCGTAGCCACCGCTCAGCAGCAGGAACATTATCCCACCGATTCGTGAACTATTCATAAAATCAACAAGTTAAAGGATCTTTTTAAAGCTATTTTTATTGGCGTAGAAAGCCCAACTGGCGCATCAGATCACCAATTTCCTTTTCCTGGCGCTCCAGGAACTGGTAAAAGTCGGCCCCCTCCTGATGGAGCAGAGTCCAACCGTTTCTCGCTCGCACGGCCTCAAACTCCGGGGTTGCCAGCACAGCAGTGATTGTGTCCATCATGGCCCGATAGCGGGATGCGTCGAGTCCGGGGGCAGCGAAAAACCCGCGCCAGTTGGCAAATTCCAGCGGAAAACCCATCTCGGTCAGGGTAGTGACATTCTCCAGCCCGGCCTGTCGTTCTGCTGACGTTATTGCAATAATCCTGACTTCACCGGCTCTCGCCATGTCGATGGCCTCACTGAGGCCTGTCGACAGCACCTGGGTTTCACCGGTGAGAATACCCGCCATTGCCTTGCCGCCGCCATCATACGAGACATAGACCACCTTGAAAGGATCAGCCCCTGCCAGTTCAAGGGCCCGGGCAAAAACAATGTGGTCGGTACTGCCCCTGACTGAGCCACCAGCAACCTTGACGCTACGCGGGTTTGCCTTGAAAGCAGCCACCAGGTCGTTAAAGCTGGCGAAGGGTGAGTCCTGCCGGACAACAAAGACGCTGTAGTCCGCGATCACCGATGCAATGGGCATCAGGTCGCGAAAGGACTGGGGAAACACTTTCTGCAGTGATCGCACCACCATGGGTGTTGAACTGATCAAGAGGGTATTTTGCTGGCGCTCGGCTGTTTCGATCAGTTTGGCAATGGCCCGGCCGCCACCGCCGCCGGACAGGTTTTCAAATGAGACACTGGTCACCAGGCCTGAGCGGGTCAAAGCCTCGCCAACACCTCTTGCCGTGCCATCCCAGCCACCACCAGGTCCGGCCGGAATCAGAAAGTGAACTTCCGGCATAACCTCGGCCGCTGCAGGCAGGCTGCCCAGCAGCAAGAAAAGCAGAACCGTGAGTCGCGACAGCATCAGCTGGCAGCCACCTGATTCAGAAAATTGAGTGGCAGCCCGGCAGTTGGCCAGGGCACAGACACGAGTTTGCCAGTGCTGGAGAGTGTGATAAAGGCGGTCTTGAGATCCACGCCACCAAAACAGATGTTGGTCGTCAACAGGTCTGGCATGGGAATCAGCACAGCAGAGGCGCCATCAGGCGAGTGGACTGTGATACCACCCGTGATCAGTGTCGCGACGCAGACGTTGCCCGCGGCGTCGACGGCCAATGAGTCGAACAGGTGGTAGTCCGGTATCTGGGCCAGCATTCTGCGTCCCCCACTGAGCTGCCCAGGCGCCGTAATGTCGAAGGCCCACAGCCGGCCGGTGGGTGTTTCAGCAACGTAAAGCGTGTCTTCGGCCGGCGAGAGGCCAATACCATTGGGTGCCTCCAGCGGGAACACCTTCTCTTCAATCGATTGTCCATCGACGGTGGCATAGTAAACACCGGTTCGATCCTTTTCCCGGGGTCTGTTTTTGCCATGGTCGGTAAACCAGAATCCACCCTCGGCATCAAACACTATGTCATTGGGTCCCCGCAGCGGGTTGCCCGCACATTCGGTATAGAGTATTTCAACCTCACCGGTCTCGAGATCAACTCGCTCAATGCGCCCACCCGAGTAATTGTCCGGTTGCTCGCCGGGAAAAGTCAGGCCATTCCTGTCATGCCAGACAAACCCGCCATTATTGCAGATGTAACACTTTCCATCGGGTCCTATGGCCGCGCCGTTGGGTCCGCCGCCAGGCGTCGCAATGACCTGGACGGTGCCATCCGGCAGAACGCGGGACAGGGTGCCGCGCTTGATTTCGACCAGGACAATACTGCCATCCGGCATGGCAATGGGTCCTTCAGGAAACTGAAGACCGGTTGCTATTTCGGTCATCTGACCGGCTACTTCAGTGGTGAAATCAGTCATCTGCCTTGCCATCCCAGGTCGAATGCCTAAAGTGCCAGAGTCCTTCTCCCGAGTAAACCTTCCCGGTTAGCGGGAGGACCTGAGGGTCTCGTAACCCCAGGTAATCCAGGGCAGCAGTGCTTCGATATCACGGGTTTCAACGGTACCACCACCCCAGATTCGAAGTCCGGGTGGTGCATCCCGATAGCTGCCAATGTCATATCCCACGCCTTCTGACTCAAGCAGCGCAACCAGTTGTTTGATCAGCCCGTTCTGACCCGCTGTATCCTGGCGTGTGAACCAGTCGTCAGTAATCTGCAGGCATACCGACGTGGATGAGCGCGTTTCCGGCGTGGCCGCCAGGAATTCAACCCAGGGCAATTGTTCAACCCAGGACTCGATGGCCCGCAGGTTCGCTTCTGAACGCTCCACCAGGGCCGGCAGGCCACCAATCTGTTCTGCCCAATCGAGCGCATCAATATGATCTTCGACTGCCAGCATGGAGGGCGTGTTGATGGTGGCCCCCTGGAATATCTCGGCGTTGAGCTTGCCGCCTTTGGTCAGTCGAAAGAGTTTGGGCAGGGGCCACCCGGGCGTATACGACTCCAGCCGCTCAACCGCGGCCGGGGAAAGTGCAAGCATGCCATGAGCACCTTCACCGCCCAGGGCCTTCTGCCAGGACCAGGTAGTTGCGTCGAGCCTCGACCAGTCGACCCGCATCGCAAACAGTGCTGAGGTTGCATCGCACAGTGTGACACCCTTGCGATCAGGTGCAATCCAGTCGGCATTGGGGACACGTACACCGGATGTCGTGCCGTTCCAGGTGAACACAATGTCCCGGCCAGGATCGGCTGCCTCAAGGTCTGGTAACTGGCCATAGGGCGCCTGCATGACCCTGACATCGGTCAACCGTAGCTGTTTCTGGATGTCCGTGACCCAGCCTTCACCAAAACTCTCCCAGGCAAAGACGTCTATCCCACGGGCGCCGAGCATGGTCCACATGGCCATCTCAAAGGCACCGGTATCTGATGCCGGAACTATGCCAACCAGATAGTCGGACGGCATCTCTAGGACTGCCTTGCTTTGATCTATCAGGTATTGCAGGCGGGCCTTAGGCCCCTTGGCGCGATGTGACCGACCAAGGCTTGTTGCGGGCAGGTTGGCTGCCGACCATCCCGGGCGCTTGGAGGTTGGCCCAGATGAAAAACAAGGATTGGCGGGACGGGTACTGGGTTTGTTCATGAGAATCCGCGACCGAGAGCAATGAAAGGTGCGCAATGTGCGGATTTGTGAATTCAAAGTCAAGCTTAACGCCGGGGATGAAAGCTTTGTATACTGCACAATCATTTCGATGGCTGCGCCCTGATGAGCGACGCTCCTGACATACGCCTAGATCACATTAACCTGCCGGCGTTGAAGCCGGACTGGCTCGCCGAATGGTATGCAGAGATGTTCGGGTTTCGGGCGCGCGGCGGTTTTGTCATGGGTAATGGCACGCTTATTGTGTTTGAGCCGGGTAAACCACTGGACTATGGCGGCAATGCACACTTTGGTTTTCGTTGCAGTTCACGGGAAAAGGTGACGGCCTGGGCAAAAAAGTTCGAGGCCACACTGGTTGAAGAGGCCAACTACGCTGGATTCAAAGCTGCGGACCCAGAAGGGAACCTGTTTGAGGTCTACTGGGAAGAATCATGAAGCGCGAATACGGTGTTGCCGGTCTGATGGCCCTGACGGCCATGTTTACGCTTGCGGGTTACGAGTTCATGCGCTCGGCTTCGACCGTGCTGTTCAAGAACGCTTACGGCGCGGAAAACCTTCCCCTGGTGATGGCACTGATGCCATTTGTCGTTTTCGGCACCGTGTGGGTATACGGGCACATTCTTTCCCTGCTTGGCCCCAGGCGGACCCTGCTGGTCACGGCCATTGGCAGCGCCGCGCTGATTCTGGCGTGTTACCTGGTCCTGCTGACCGGCGCCCGGTGGATTACCCCTGTACTCTTCCTGATCAAGGAGGTCTACGTTGTGCTGCTGATTGAGCAGTACTGGAGTTATATCAACTCATCCGTATCGCCGACAACCTCCAGGCGCGTCAATGGTCCTGTGACAGGTGTTGCTGGTTTTGGCAGCACCATCGGTGCTTTCCTGGTGGCGCTGACCGTGGTTGAGTACGGCACCGAGGCAATGATCCTGTTTGGTGCCCTGGCCCTGCTGCCGGCAGCGCTGCTCGCCAACCTGACGTACAGTATTCACGGCGAACCGGAGGTGCCGCCGCCTACCGGGGCAGTCAGGAGCCACATGGGCTGGCGCTGGCTGCGAGAAAATCCGACCCTGTTTTACCTCCTGATGATTGTGCTCTCGACCCAGGTGGTTGCGGCCGTGCTGGACTTCAAGTTCAACGAACTGTTGTCAGAATCTTTTGCCTGCCGTGATGGTGGCTTTGAGGGTTGGCAGTGGACGGCCATTGGTGCGCTGCTGCCCACTGAACTTGTCTGTGGCCAGGATGGTGAGACAGCGCTGCTGGGCTGGTTCTGGGGAACGCTGAATTCGTTCAGCCTGATTCTGCAGTTCATTGGCGCACCCTTACTGTTGGCCTTTGTGTCGTTGCGGTATGTACACATCATGATGCCGGTTGTGCACCTGGCCGCTATCACTTTTGCAGTGCTTGAGCCTTCAGTTTTTACCGTGGGTCTCGCGTTGCTGCTGTTCAAGGCCTTTGACTACTCCATCTTCCGGGCAGCAAAAGAAGTCCTGTACGTGCCCCTGTCGTTTGATGAGCGCTACCGGGCCAAAGAGATTATTGACGTATTCGGCTATCGAACGGGCAAAGGCGCATCGTCGGTTGTCATAGTGGCGCTGCAAAAGCTTGGGGTCGTGATGGGCAATTACTATATTGGTATCGCTTTTGTGGCAGTGGCACTCTGGCTCGCACTGATCTTCCCGCTCACAGCCAGGGCGAGGGCTATCAGGCAGGAAAGCTGACCGGCTGCCTCCCGGCGCTAGTTGATCAGGATATTGGTGTCAAACTGTCCCCTGGCGAGTTGATCCAGCAGCCAGGCCAGCCGGGTTGCACCCAGGCGCAATTGGCCGCTGGCCACGGGCAGCGACCGCTGGTAATAGGCTTCCGTCAACACCGCACCTGAAAGGATAGGCTGCCCGTCGATGCCCGGATAGGCATGGCTTCTTGCCAGGTTAAAAGTTTCCTGCATCCAGTCAAGTACGTTTCTGGAACCCAGGTCAGGGTTAAGGGCAGCAAGTGATTGCAGGCTTGCCGGGTAACTGATGCCAGCCCGTTCCAGAATGCCGGTATCCCAGACTGCATGCAGGTTCATGGTCTGGCCAAACCAGTCAACCTGAATCTTGTTACCACCCCAGTCGTCGCCGTAGGCAACATGCAGGGGCTGGTGCAGGTCAGCAATAAAATGCCCGAGGAAACGCAGGGCTGCTGCCTTACGCGCGCGCTCGCGGTTACTCGTTGGTTCCGCAGCCAGATAGGTGAGACTGCGCTGGATACCCACTGCAATACAATCCATCGCGGCACAATCACGGGCGAAGTCGATGCGGCTGGCGCCCCGGGGCATATTGATGAAGTGTTGTTCGTAGGTACCCTTGTAATCGTTGAATCTTGCCTCATCCGGCCAGAGACATGCCTCCGCCAGATTGTTGCTGCTGTTACCATCCAGGTGCTCGCCCAGTGCCAGGGTTTGTTGTACCCAGGTTTTGCCCTCGGCGGACAGGGCGTCGTAAGCAATCCGACAGGTGAGTCGGTGGCCATCAGCACCCCAGGCAAAGACTGGCTGCGACAGCGCTAATATCATCAGCAGGAACAGGACTCTCATGGACACTTCCAGGATGGTGAGCTAGCCTTGTCATGCTATTTCGTTTCGAGCCCGAATGAAACTACCCACCCGCGTACGCTTGCTGGTCCCCGGGGACGCGGCAACCTATCTGGCGCTGCGCGAGGAAGCCAGCCTTGACCCCGGCTATGGTGTGGTGGGGCAGGTTCACCGGGCGCTCACCAGGGAAATGCTTGCGCAGACGCTGGCCACTGCTGCCAGTGGGCAGGTGTTCGGCGCTTTTTCAGGCCTTGACATGCCCGGCATGGTTGGCCTGGGTGGCAACCACCAATCGCGGGCGACACTGTTTGGACTTTATGTTCGGCGCCAGTCCCGCGGTCAATCCATCGGCCGACTGCTGGTGACTGAGGTGATCAACCGGGCGAGGGCGGAGGGATTCAACTCGCTCAGACTTGACGTGAGGCGAGACAACGCACCTGCAATCAGCCTGTATGAGTCAGCAGGTTTTATGCTGCTGGACCAGGATCAGCAGACGCAGCAGATGGGCCTTTGGCTGCGCTAGCTGTGCGGAACTACTGAACTGCCAGCCGTGGTTTTTTTCTGCGGGCAACAAAACCGTCCTTGTGCCACCACAGGACACGATCAGCCAGTTGCAGAACCTGTTTGCTGTGGGTGACAAAAATACAGGTAATCCCCAGTGCAGCAAGATTACCCATAACCTTCATCTCGGTTGTCGGGTCGAGGTGAGCGGTACCTTCATCAAGGAAGAGAATCCGCGGTTCCCGGTAAAGGGCGCGGGCAATCAGGATCCGTTGTACCTGACCTGCGGAAAGCGCAGTTCCCATTTCCCCGACCTGGCTCTGGTAGCCCAGTGGCAGGCGCTTGATATCCGCGTCAATACAGGCCAGCGCCGCTGCGCGCTGAAGGCGCGCCGGATCGGGCCAGGCATCCCCAAAGCTGATGTTGGATTCAATGGAACCCGATAGCAGGCCGTCTCCCTGCAGGACACTGGCGCTGTAATGACGAAGCGAAACGATACCGGCCTCCCGACACGGGTATTCGTCAAGGGTGACTTCTCCCGCATCAAGCTGTTCGAGTTGTTGCAGGACCGCAAGCAGGGTTGATTTGCCGCACCCTGAAGGACCATAAATGCCAATAATCTCGCCGGGTTCAATTTGCAGGTTGAGATGCCGAAAAATGTGGGGTTCCTGGTCACTGTATCTGAAGCTGCCATCCTTGATGCCGAGTCCGCCCTCTATGGGTACCGGAACACGCTGGCCGTCACTTTCCTCCGGGGCTGTTTCGGTCATGTCCGCGAGTCGTTCAAGATGAATCGACAACATCAGGTACTGCAGGTACGCGTCCACCAGTGACGTCATGGCACGGACTGTGTGCGTACGGTAGGCGATAAACGCGTATAACATGCCAATCGATAGCTGCCCACCCAGCACCAGTTGTGCGCCGACAAAAATCACCAGCACATTGGCAACACCCGCCAGCAGGTTTTCTGCCATCTCCGTGACCAGTCCAAGACGGGAAAACCGGACGCTGTTGTTGATGGCCTCAGCCGCACGATTTTGCCATTCCCCCAGTTTTTGCGGCTCAACATGGAAGCGCTTGATAGCGCTGACAGACCTGATGGTCTCCATGAAACTGGAGTCAACCTGGGCCTCGCTCACGATTGACTCGTGCTGGCGCTGCCTGAGTGGACGATAGACCGCAAGGCGCAGCCCAAGGTAGAGCGCCATAAAAGCCAGGACAATTGCCGCCAGGCGTGGTGAATAGAGAAACATCATGACAACAGTAGTGACGGCCATCACACCATCAAGCAGGACGGTGATGGTACTGTTGGTAACAAAATCCTGCACGGGCCGGATGGATCCAAAGCGCGATACCAGGTCACCCATCTGGCGCTTCATAAAATAGGAAACCGGCAACGAGAGGAGGTGTCGGAACAGACCCGCACCCATCAGGAACGACAGTTGGCTGGTGAGGTAGATGCCAGCCAGCCCCCTGACCCACTGGCTGAGTGCACCAAACAGCGTAAGCCCCAGAAAACCCGTCGCCAACAGGGCGAGCAGGTCCGCATCCTGCTTGACCAGTACCTCATCAACCACCAGTTGCATATAGAAAGGTGTTGCCAGCGCAACAAGCTGAAGCAGGGCAGAAATCAGCACAATCTGGAGGAAAACCGGTACCAGGTTACTGGCACCGCCAAAAAAATCCCACAGTTGCTGGCGGGGTGCGGCTGGTACCTGCTCGAAGCCCTCCGCGGGCGTGACCTCAAGCGCAACCCCCGTAAAGTGATTTGCCGCTTCTGCAACAGGATAGGTACGTAACCCCACAGCCGGGTCGTGGACAGTCAACGACCGCCGGGAAGCCTTTTTGAGTACCACATAGTGGGTAAAGTCCCAGTGCAGGATGGCAGGACTAACCAGATTGCCCAGTTCATGAGCCTCGCACCTAACAGCCCGGGAATTCAGCGCGAGCTGTGAACAGATCGCCATGAGATGATTGAGTGTTGCCCCACGACCGCCCGGGCCAAACTGTTGCCGAAGCCCCTGGAGCCCAGTGCTGTTGCCATGGAAACCCGCCACCATGGCAATACAGGCGAGACCACACTCGCTCATCTCCGCCTGCAGTATCACAGGCAACCGCCTGCGCCCGGTGAGGTTTAGCAGCTCCAGAGACATTAACCTGTCCGCCCCTTCATGATCAGGAGCGGCTCCAGCAGCCATGCCATCAGGGTGCGCCTGTCCAGTATCACATCAGCTTTCAGGGCCATGCCGCTCTTGAGCGGAATCTGTTCCCCGTAGGCAACAACAAACTGGCTGGAGAGCCTGGCTCGCGCCAGGAAAAAAGGTTCCGGTACGCGAATGCCCAGCTCTTCGCGTGGCAGCATGGCGTGGTCCGATATGTTGATGAGAGTGGCGGGAAAGCTGCCAAACTGTTGATGGGGAAAAGCGTCGTACAGCAGGTTAACGTTCTGGCCGGGCGCCAGGAAACCAACCGCTCTGGAAGGAATCCGCAATCGTGCGTAGAGCCTTGTCCCGTCGGGCACCACCGTCAAAACAGATTCGCTGGCCAGCACCTGTTGTCCTGGCTGTACCAGCACTGCCGAAACCGTGCCGCTGACCGGTGCCGCGACCGCAAAATGCTCCTCCGCCAGGAGGTGATGGCGCCGCTGTTTCAATTCAAGGGACTGCTGGGCCAGCACTGCAATCTGGCGATTGAAGCTGGCGTTGGCATCTCTTGCCCTGATTTCCAGTTGGGTCAGTTGTTCGTTCAGGCTGGCCTGTACAGCCAGCAGCTCTGCATGCTGTTGCCGGGCACTGAGGACGGCGTCACTGAAGCGACCCCATTCGATACGTGAAAGTTGCCCAGCGGCAAACAGGGGGCGAGCGGACTCCTGGATCTGTTGCAGTTCTGCCAGTCGATTCTCCTGCAGTGCAATCACCGTGCTGTGACGATGCCGTTTCTCTTCCAGCGTCGCGACTTCAGATGCAATCCGCAACAGGCTGTTGTCACGCTGGATAGCGAGCTGGCCACGCTGGGTTTCCAGTACCTCAAGCTGGGCTTCAAACCCCGCAACAGCCTGGGCTTTCTCCGCCGGATCAACGCTGGCGGCGGCGGTAAACCGCACCAGCACGGTGCCTGCTGTCACCCGTTGACCTGGCACAACCATCAGGTCCTGAACGGTGCCTGATCTGGCGGCATAAACGCGTTTGACCGCATCTTCGGCCTCCAGCACCCCGAAGACCGTTGTCTTGCGGGCATACTCGCCGGTAAACAGGAAAAACAGCGCAATCCCGAGTGTGGCCACCAACCCGCCACACACAAGACCGAGGCCTGGCGGACTGACAATTCGCGGACGGCCATCGAAACGAGAGGCGCGATAGTTCGCAGCCTGTTCCAGAAACAGCGCGTTCATGACCACTTTCCTGGAGGCGCAAGCATCTCGGGGATGTGAAACCAGTGTTGCCACTGCGCCGGCTGCGCAAGGATATAACCTGTCGCAATCTCTGCCAGCTGTCGACAGGCCGTCTCCACCGCCGCCGGTCGAAGGGGCGGCAAACAGGCCATGTGCGGCAGGGGTCCGTTTCGCCAGGCAACCATAGGGATAATATCCGCCTCGCCAAGTACCGCAAGTTCAGCCGGGCCGCGAACGAGATGCATGGACTGTCCCAGCAGGCTGACTTCCGCTGTTGGTCCATAAGAAGCCGGCAGATCAAAGAGGGCAACAACCAGATGACCCTGGCGCAGTGCCCTGACGAGTCGGATAGCACGCTTCTCCTCATGCCTGACCACCTCAAGATCGGTGCCCTGACCAATGCGGTCAAACACTGCCTTCTCAAGTTTCGAGGGCGCTTTTTTGCGGACAACAAGAATCCTGCGCCGGTTGCCAAGGGCAAGACGAAGCCGGAGCAGGGCCAACAGATAGTCACCGCCGTGGAGTGTGGTGACAACCACACCTCGGGACGAACGGTTGATGTATGCAGCAACGTCAGCGAGGCCACGCGTTTGCAGTGTCTCCGCCAGTTGGACCGCCGTCGCCTGGTTGGCTGCCGCAAGAGTTTGCCACGCCAGTTGGGCCTGACGTCGCTGCTGCAGGTTTTCCATAGCAATCTGCCGCGCACATCGGTCAGGCTCGTGCAGAAGGGTGCCAATGATACCCGTGAGTTGACACAGATACGGAGAATCGTTTGGTTTGACAATCGGTCCCATGCAAACAGACTGTTTCACGCCCTGGTTCGTCCATGTTGCCGAAGGACAGATAGCTCAGGTGAGGCGACATTGCCGCTGCGCGCTGTGCGTCATGTCGCAACATCCTGTAGGCAAAGACCTACATTGTTCTGGCTAACCCCGGCGCTAACGAAAAAGCAGTAGGAGGAGAAGACTCATGAGTGGTATGGACAGCAGGGTTGACATAACAACAACAGACGCGGTTGCAGCAACCCCGGCCTGGTACCGATTGGCAAACAGATAAGCGTTAATTCCGCTGGGGCAGGCCGCCAGAACGACCGCAACCGCGGTCCAGGCCCGGGGCAGCTCCAGCAGCGGATCGCAAACCAACCAGACCAGCAGCGGATGAACGCCGTTTTTCAGCATCACGGCAAGGCTGATCCGGGTCAGGTCACCTGTAATGCGGTACAGGCTGATCGATGCACCCATGGAAAACACGGCACAGGGCAGGGCAGCACTGCCGAGATAAGCCGCCATATTGTCGAGCGTGG
Source organism: Pseudomonadota bacterium (assembly GCA_047947185.1). Lineage (GTDB taxonomy): Bacteria > Pseudomonadota > Gammaproteobacteria > Pseudomonadales > Azotimanducaceae > JANQJA01. Next base: position 357,967 of record CP170502.1, on the reverse strand, counting down.
CTGGCAAGCTCAGGCCAGCCAGGTTCAGGGTGAGCCCGGCGAGCAGACCGACAACAATCATGTTGCGGGCCAGAACCTTGACCGTCTGCAGTGGCAAAGACGCGAGGCTGCCCGAGCGGAGCTCGGCGAACAGGGTGGTCATCACAAACATGATGGCTGCATGGGTAGAGACGATAATAAAAAGTGGCACCGTTCCCTCTGCGCCAAGCGTCGCAACCACCAGCGGAATTCCCAGCAACACGACATTGCTGTAGGTAGCACTCATGGCAAACACACTGGCGCCAAGCATGGTCAGCTTCAGTTGCCGGCCAAGCGCAAGTGCTGCCAGAAAAAGCACCAGCGTTGATCCGTAGTAGGCCAGCAGGAATGCTAACGGGACATGGGACGGAAGCTCCGCCGTGGCAACGGCCCGGAACAGCATCACCGGGATAGCAAAGGTAAAGACAAACGCCGACAGGCCCTCGATAGCAGCAGGCTTGATCCAGCCCGCTCTGCCGGCAACAAACCCGAACACAACCAGACCAAATACCGGCAGGATAATGTCAGAAATGAGGGTCACGAATCGCTGTTGCCCGCGACTCTGCTCCCCGGCTCAAAAAAACGGGTCGTGTCTTTGCCGTCGCGCTTGGCATGGTACATCGCCTCGTCGGCACGATTGATGAGTTTTTCCAGCGAATCCCCGTCGTTGGGACACAACGCAATGCCAATACTGGCGGTGACGGTGACATGGATGGTGTCAGCCCGTTTGCCGGCACTGATGACAATCGGTTTTGCTACGGCCGCGGCAATCCTCTCTGCAGCAATCCGCGCACTCCCGGTATCCTGCACCTGTTCCGAGAGCACCACAAACTCGTCCCCACCCAGGCGCGCAACGGTATCCTCACCACGGACCTGCAGCAGCAGATTTCCGGCAATCTCCTTGAGCACCCTGTCGCCCACGGCGTGGCCGTAGCTGTCATTAACCGATTTGAAATCATCCAGGTCAACAAACAGAACCGCAAAGCGTCCGTGGGAACGCCGGGCGCGGGCGACTGACTGCGCCATCCGCTCACGGAGCAGGTTTCGATTGGGCAGACCCGTCAAGGGGTCATGCAGTGCCATCTGCTCGTGGGCGCTGCGTTCGGCATCGATCCGTTTGAGATGTGCAAACAACTCGCGCTTCTGCTTGTCGCTGGCATAACCGGCAACCCCTGCAACCAGCAGCCCCGGAATGAGGAACAGCATGGCATCTGCCAGCTGGCTCAACTGAACGTCAGTACTGAGAAGGGCCAGGGTCACCAGGAGCAGGAGAGACAGTGAGGCCACAACACCATGCAGGAACTTGAGCCCGACAAACTGGGTGAGCAGTATCACAATACACAAGCCGGGCAGGAACGGTGCCAGGTCCGCATCAGAGTGAATGTGTGCAAGCGGTATGACGGTCGCAACCACCAGCGCCAGAACCAGTCCTGGTTCAGCCAGGCGCGGCGCCCGGTTCACAGTTACAGCAAGTATCACCAGCACCAGCACCAGGCACAAAATACCCGGCCACCTGACAAGGCTGCCAACCACCCCGACCAGCTCCAGCAGGGCAAACAACAGCAGGAAAGGCACAACCAGGAAAATCAGTGGCAAGAGTCGTGCGCCCAGCCGCGTGGCGTCACTGGATGTGTACTCCTGCTCAAGCGTGTGGTCGAGGTAATGCAGCGTCCAGGGGTTCAGCACATAGGACTTTTCTTCTGTTTCTTCTTCTAACGCCATTTTTTGCCCGGCAATCCCCGTGGGACACACGAAAGCACCAGTCTAGCGGAAGACAGGGGCGGATTCCTGTGGTTTTGGCCACTTTGCACTTCCTGGAGTGGCTGTTATATTCGATGCCTGTCTGAATCAAGAGGGAAATGGCATGGCATTTAATCCGGATAGTATTCTTACCGTTCAACCGATTCCAAACCTCTCCGATGAGGTCAACCAGGTTCGGCTTGATACAGCCGAGATTGTGGGCAAAAAGATCATCCCCAACGAACACCTGTTGGCCCAGCGCTGGAATGGCAATGAAGAGGCGCAGAAGGTCTGGAACAATATTGTGGGTGAGGTCAAGGAACGCGGGCTCTGGGCACCTCACCTGCCGGAGGAATATGGCGGATCAAACATGGGCTTTCTGGCCCACGCCTACATGAACGAGATTCTGGCCTGGAGTGGCCCCGCCGCACCCATGTTTGGTGTTGTCGCACCCAACTCTGGCAACCAGAAGGTCCTGGTCAAGTACGGTACCCCCGAGCAGAAGAAGAAATGGCTGGAACCCCTGGTTGCAGGTGAAACCCAGTCCTGCTTCTCTATGACAGAACCTGATAATGCCGGCTCGGACCCCCGTTCTATCCAGACCCGGGCTGTTCGCGATGGTGACGAATGGGTCATCAATGGCCACAAGTGGTTTACTTCCAATGCTGTGCGGGCTGACTGGGCGCTGGTCATGGCACGCACCGAAGAACCCGATGGCAAGGGTGGCACCAACGAGAAAATGTCCCAGTTTATTGTGCCAACGGATTCACCCGGGTTCGAGATTGTCCGCAGCGTGCCGGTCTGGGGGCATACGGGTGGTCACCACTGTGAAATTCTCTACAAGGATGTACGCGTACCCCACGAGAACATGCTGGGCAGCGAGGGGCAAGGGCACGCGGCGGCCCAGGAACGACTGGGGGCTGGCCGGGTATACCACTGCATGAACAGCATTGGACATATGTGGCGGGCTTTTGACCTGATGGTAAAACGGGCTATAGAACGCCAGGTACATGGTGGCAAGCTTGAGTCAAAGCAGTTTATCCAGGGGTTCATTGCCGAATCTTATATGGATATCCAGGCGGCTCGCCTCATGACAATTCATTGCGCGGAGATCATGGAGTCCGGCGCAGATGCCCGTACCGAAATTTCATCAATCAAGGTGTTTGTACCCGCGGCATACCACCGTGTCGTTGACCGCGCTATCCAGGTTTTTGGTGCCAAAGGGGTCTCGGGTGACACACCGCTAGCCGGTATGTATCTTGGTGCCCGCACACTCAGGCTGGCTGACGGCCCCGATGAGGTGCACAAGATCCTTATCGCGAAGAACGTCCTTAAGCACTACCATGACGGTATGTCCTGGGATTTTGGCATCTGACAAAAGGGAGAAAACCAGATGGGTGCAACAATCAACAAAAATGGCCTGCTGGCAGGCAAGGTGGCCGTTGTTACCGGGGCAAGCCGGGGTATAGGAGAGGCCATCGCACTTCGCTACGCCATGGAAGGCGCGAAGGTCATTGTGTCGGCCCGCACCGTGGAGGAGGGGGATCACATTCTCTCTGGCAGCATCAATAGCGTGGTAAAGAAGATTCGCGATGCCGGCGGGGAGGCCCACGCAGTCCGGTGTGATCTTGCGCTGGCGGAGCACCGGGAAAACCTGGTCAAGGAAACCGAGGCAACATTCGGACCGGTAGACATCCTGTGTAACAACGCGGCAGTGACCTACTTTGTTCCGGTGGAGACCTTCAAGGAAAAACACTTCAGGCTCATGATTGAGGTACAGGTATATGCACCTTTCCACCTGTCCCAACTGGTGTTGCCTCACATGAAAGCACAGAAGTCGGGCTGGATTCTGAACATTTCATCACACGCAGCGTTACACCCCAACAAGGCAGCGGGTGGTCGTGGTGGCACTGTCTACGGCATGTGCAAAGCGGCGCTGGAACGTTTTACCACCGGCCTTGCCAGTGAAGTCTACAATGACGGTATTGGTGTCAACGTGATCTCTCCGGGTCTGGTCGCAACACCCGGCGTACTCCATCACAAGCTGGTTACGGAAGATACGCCGGAAGAAAGGATTACGCCCGTTGAACACATGGCTGAAGCTTGCCTGCGGCTCTCTCATGGTGATGCCCGGGAGATAACAGGCAAGATCACCTACGCGGCCGACATGCTGAAAGACTATGACCTCACGCCGGCTGAACTGATCGCCTGACGGTTTACCGTCAGGCGAGTACCATACGGGCCTCGTCCACTTCTATGCCAATCAGCGATTCATCATAGGGCGTCAGCTGGTAGACGTAGTAGTTCAGCCAGTTTGCAAACAGCAGATTGCCGTGGCTTTTCCAGGTGACGATGGGCTGGGCGGCCGGGTCATCGCCAGGAAAATAGTTTTCCGGTACATCGGGCCGCAATCCAGCGGCCAGGTCACGCTCATATTCATCCCGCAGGCACATCGGTTCATACTCTGAATGCCCGGTGACAAACAGCTGCCGGCCATCCCGGCGCGCGATGATATAAGGTCCGGCAATCTCCGACTCGGCAATAATCTCGAGGCTTGGCACCAGGTTGATGTCTGCCCCGCCGACTTCAGCGTACCTCGAGTGTGGCGCGTCAAATATGTCATCAAAGCCGCGCACAATCGGTGAAAGTGGCTTGACCAGGTGATGGCGATAGACACCGGAAATCTTCTTCGGCAGCTGCCGCTTCATAATCCCGTAGAGGTGGAACATGGCAGCCTGTACCGCCCAACAAAGAAACATGGTTGAGGTCACGTTGGTGGTGGTCCATTCCAGGATTGGCACGAGGTCATCCCAGAACACAACCTCGTCGAAGCGCTTCTGGCCGAGGGGCGCCCCGGTAATGATCATTCCGTCATACTTCTGGTCCCTGACCTCATCAAAAGTTTTGTAGAACCGTTCCATGTGGTCGATAGGTGTATTGCGGGAGGGCCGGTCATCGATACGCATCAGTTCAACCCGCACCTGCAGGGGCGTGTTGGACAACATCCGCAGAATATGAATTTCGGTCTCGATTTTTTTTGGCATGAGATTCAACAGGAGAATCTTGAGCGGGCGAATATCCTGGTGTTCAGCCACGCTGGTTGACATACAGAATATATTTTCGCGCTGCAGGACACTGTACGCGGGCAATCCGTCGGGTATGTTGATTGGCATCGTCTTCTCCTGGTCGCCCGGCACATCCTGAGCAAAAAGCCCGGGCGAAAAAAAACCTACCCAGCTTTCGCTAAAGTAGGCTTGCCGTCTCTTTAGCGGTATTTGTAAAGCGCCCGCAAGCTGAATTCAAATCGGCGCTGGTGGGAATTATAGTCCCCCCGGGCTGCAGGTCAACCCGGCAAAAGGTGACCTCAGGTACTGTACTGTGCCTGCAATCGCTGCATACCCGCAATCCAGCGATCATAATCGCTGGTCTTGCGCTGCATGTAGGTCAGCACCTCAGCGTGTGGCAGAATCAGGAACTGCTCTGCGGCCAGGGCGGCAATCACGCTATCGCACAATACCTCGGGTTCCATCATGCCGTTGATTGACGCCACACCATCCTCGTTACCCGCTGTCATGGCGGTGCGTACCGCCTGGGGGCACAGCACCGAGACCTTGATACCCCGTCCGCCATAGGTGATCGCAAGCCACTCGGACAAACCAACTGCAGCATGTTTGGTCACGGCGTAGGGCGCCGAGCCAATCTGCGACAGCAATCCGGCGGCGGAGGCTGTATTCAGTATGTACCCCTCACCCCGTGCCAGCATGGCAGGCAGGGCATGACGAGACGCCCAGACGTGGGCCATCACGTTGATTTCCCAGATCTTCTGCCAGTCCTCATTGGCCGCTTCCGGCCCACCCCCAACGCCAATACCCGCGTTGTTGCACAAAAGGTCTATGTGACCATAGTCCCGCAAGACTGTCTCAACCAGGGCCTTGATGTCCTCTTCACGCGAGACATCTGTTGGGATTGCGACAGCGCCAATTTCCCCGGCAACCTGTTCAAGGCCATCAGCATTGACGTCAGCAATCACCACCTGGCGTGCGCCTTCCCTGATAAACCGGGCAGCCATCGCCTTGCCAATACCGCTGGCGCCGCCAGTAACCACTGCAACCTTGTCTTCCAGTTTCATGAACAGGTCTCCTAATGTGTCTCGCGAACGGCTGAAATAATGGTGGCAAAAACCTCCGCTATTTCAGCTTCGCTGATGATGAGGGGCGGTGACAATACAAGAGCATCAGCAATGTTGCGCACCCACACACCTTTTTCGTAACAACGTTTGCCGGCCTCAATGCCGCGCAGGCCGGGTGCGCCCGCCCGTGGTGCCAGTTCAATTGCGGCAATAAAGCCGAAACACCGGACATCAATGACATTGGGCTCCCCCTGCAATTGTAATGCGGCATCCATCCAGACGTCGTGCAACAGTCGGGCCCGGCTAAACAGGTTTTCCTCCTCGTAGAGGTCAAGTGTCGCCATGGCTGCGGCACAGGCAACCGGGTGGCCTGAATAGGTGTAGCCGTGGTTCAGTTCCACGCCCGGATCCTCCACCGCCATAAAAGCATCGTAGATAGTGTCCGATACGAATACTGCCCCCATGGGAATAGTGGCATTGGTAATTCCCTTGGCCGTGGTCATGATGTCCGGCACCACACCAAAACGTTCCGCGGCGCAGACCGCGCCCAGGCGCCCGAACCCCGTGATGACCTCGTCGAAAATGAGCAGGATATCGTTGGCCGTACAGATTTCCCTGAGCCGTGCCAGGTAACCCTCGGGCGGCAGCACAACACCACCCGCGCCAGCAACCGGCTCAACAATCACGGCCGCAATGGTATCAGCGCCGTGCAGGTCAACAAGTCGCTGCAGATCGTCGGCCAGTTCCGCACCTTCTGCAGGCAGGCCGCGTGAGAACGCATTCCGCTCGATATCCAGCGTGTGTCGAATATGATCCGTGCCGGGCAAGAGCGGGCCAAATGCGCTTCTGTTTTTTACCAGTCCACCCACTGAGACACCACCGAAACCCATGCCGTGATAACCCTTTTCGCGGCCAATGAGGCGGGTCTTGCTGCCTTTGCCGCGAGCCTTGTTGTAGGCCAGTGCAATCTTGAGTGCAGTATCCACAGCCTCGGAGCCCGAGTTGACAAAAAACACGTGGTTCAGGGTGTCCGGAAAGTGTTTGACCAGCCGGTTGGCGTACTGAAAAGCCAGTGGGTGCCCGGAATTGAAGCTGTGCGCAAAGTCTAGCTCCTGCAGCTGCCGGGCAATGGCCGCGTTGATATGCTCCCGATAGTGTCCGGCATTGACGCACCAGAGCCCGGCCGAACCGTCCAGAATCTGGTGCCCATTGCTGTCGAAATAGTGCATGCCCCTGGCGCGAACGATAAACCGGGGATTCTCGCGAAACTGACGGTTTGGCGTAAAAGGCATCCAGTAGCTGTCAAGGCTGTCGGGTGCGAGGTTGTGATCTATCAGGCCCATGTCATATCCCTCCTGTTACCGTGAGAATCTCCGCCGGTTGCCGAACCAGGTGCTGGGCCCCGGCCTCAAGCAATTCCTGTTTGTCCCTGAAACCCCAGAGAACACCAATCGGCAGGGTACCACTGGCACGTGCTGTTTGGATATCGGTTGCCGTATCGCCGATATAGGCAACCGCACCGGCTGGCAGACCAAGAAGGGCAAGTACCCGCTGGGCGCCGGTTGGGTCCGGCTTGTGTGGCACACCGTCCTGGTGTCCCAACACCGCGTCAAAATGAACCGAGGGGAAAAACCGGGCGATGCAGCGCTCGGTAAACACATGGGGTTTGTTGGACAGCACCGCCAGTTTCTGCTGATTTCCAGCAAGTGTTTCAAGGAGTTCGGTGATACCGGGATAAGGAGCTGCCTCAGCCCAGGATACTGTGTAATCTGCCTGCTGGTAGCGCGTAAATTCAGCAATCAGGGTCTCGTTCCGGGCACTCTCGGGCAGACAGCGCTCCACGCAGGCACGCAGCCCATCACCAATAAAGTAGCGATAGGCGTCTGTTGGGTGAACCGGAAAACCGAAGTGCTCGAGCGACCGGTTAAAGGCGCCGGCAAGACTGTCCAGGGTATCCAGCAGGGTGCCGTCGAGGTCAAAGATGAAACCCTGGATCCGGCCCGCCATCAATCACCCATCCTTGACAGGAAGTCTGCCAGGTCATCTTTCATTTGCATCACCTGTTGTTCATCCTGGTCCAGCGCGGCCTGGAACAGTTGCCGCAGGCGGCGGTCCGTGCTGGTCCCGATGGGTGGTTCATTGCTGCCGGGATGCTCTAGTGGCGTTGCATAGTAGCCCAGTATATCCTGGGCGAGCCAGGCAATCTGAGTGGTGAGCCCGGCCGCGACAACCGCGGTTATTGCGCCGCCAGCCTGGCGATTGCGCTGACTGGTGACCGCCATGGCCTCCCTGGCAATTTGCAGTTCTGCCAACCGAAGCCTCAGGGTATCTTCCAGGTCCGGCAATCCCCGGGCCCGGAGAATCAACAGCAGTTCATCCAGGGCCGCGTCAAACTGCGCCGGCGTCACTGGCGGGGTTTGCCCTTGATGACCAGCGTGCCCGCCATTTTGTCATGCAGGCCCTGCTTGCGGGCGTCAAATGCGATCCAGACAAAACCCAGGAAAAACAACAGGGTACTGACAATGTAACCCAGGTAGCGAATGACCAACTGGCCCCGGGAGGCGTTACCCAGGGTCTTAGCATCAACAATGTAGGCATCAAAAATCATCTTCCCGGGTGTCGAGGCAAAATAGATCCAGAGGCCTATGAACAGAGCGGCAACAAGCAGGGACTGCAGCAGGCTCCTGGCAAAGAGCCCGGTGACATCCTGTGGGTCAACATCGGTCCCAAACAATATTGCGACGATTACACCGAGGACAAGCATCGCGGCAATGTTGTCGATGACAAACGCCAGGAAACGAATCCAGAACCCGACATATTCAGGCGGATGTTGATTTGGGGTCATTGGAAGATTACCGCGTTCATTGGGCGTCGAGATGATCAAACAATACTGCTTTTGCAGCATTGATGCGAGCGGCGAGGTAGTCTGAACCGCCGTGATCGGGGTGAACTTTCTGCATCAGGCGGCGATGTGCAGATTTGACTTCAGCCCGGGTTGCGCCCTCGGCCAGACCAAGAATTTCATAGGCCTGGGCAACAGACAAGGTCGAGTCGTCCTGCGGCGGAGGGCTGGCATTTGCAGTACCGGCGTCCCAGTCAGGATGGTGCCGGTCGAGGTATGCCCGCAGGACATTTACGGAATCTCCGTCTGCCGCCACTTCCGCCAGCAGCGCTGTGAGGTCGCTCAACGTCAGCCCGGACAATCTTTGACCGGTCATGCTGCCGTCCAGTACCAGCCCATCCATCCTGCCAGTATCGTGATCCAGTTCCATCGCCAAAAACTGCGTCCTGATCTCGGACTTCTGGCCTGTGCCAGGTTGTGCGGTACTGGAACCACGCAGTGAACCAAGCAACCGTCGGATCTGTGGCAGGGCGATCACAAGCGGCAGCGCGCGCGCCAGGAAGGGTAGCGCGACGCCCAACAGGGAAAACAGCCATGGGACCCTGCCGGTAAGGCCAAGAAACAGCAACAGCATGCCGGCCAGCAGGGCAAGGTAAATAAACCAGAATTGACGCAGTGAAATGGCGCGCTTGCCCAGGATCAGTCGCAGGCCCACAAAGGCTAGCGTGGCAATCAGGAAAAAAAGGGCAAGTCGGATCATCACTTCAACTGCCGGGTCAGCCGCAGAACTTCACCACCCGTTTGTTTGCTGTAATTTTCCAGTGCTTTCCTGCCCCCGGCGGCAAACACGGCCACGGCACTCAAAAGCTGCCGCAACTGGGCGGCACTGCCCGCATCAAAAGGCGCATAAGCACCACCCGAAAGCCGGGCAATTTGTCGAAATGCGGTCGCCACAGTGGGGTTGCTGCCTTCCTGAAAGACAAACACCGGCAAATTCAGAATACCCAGTTGTCCTGCCTGGTGGCAAAGGGCATCAACGTCCTCCTCAACGGCATCCCCGACCAAGATGATGGCCTGCACCCTGTTGCGTCCCGTTTCAGCCAGTGCGTGGGCGAGAACCCTGCCAATCTGCGTGTGACCGCCCAGACACCGCACGGCTGTCATCTGCCGCAGCAGGGCATCAGTGCTGGCGCACCATTGACCAGCACTGAACTCGTTGAACCCGCGGTAATAGCAAAGCTGGACCAGCAACCCGCCCAGATCACCACTGGCCTTGAACATTTCTGCCTGGATCTGGCAGGCAGTATCCCAACTGGGTTCTCTCGAGGCAGTGGCATCCATGGCGAAGATCAGTCGGCCAGGCTCACCGGACGCCAGCTGGGCAGGTGTACGTGCAACCTTTTCCAGAAATCGCTGAACCTCGTGGCTGCTGGTCGCGGGTGGGCGGTGTTTATCGGTCATGGGGTTTTCTGTTGTCAGTTAGTGACATAATGATACCTGTGATACGAATTTAACAAGGCATCCGGTCCAATTCGAGTATGGCAACACAAGCGGCAAAACACAGACTGGTGGTGGCGACGTCGAGCAGCGCACTGTTTAACCTGGCTGAAAGCGACCGGGTTTACCGCGAACAGGGTCTCAAGGCCTACGCTGAGTACCAGATTGCGCGTGAGTCGGACCCGCTTGCTCCCGGTGACGCTTTCCACCTGGTCAAGAAACTGCTGCGGCTGAACCGGTTGCAGGACCAGGAACTGGTTGAGGTCATACTGCTGTCCAGAAACAGCGCTGATACCGGGTTGCGTGTGTTCAACTCGATCGAGCACCACGGTCTGCCCATCACCCGGGCCGCCTTTACCGGGGGCACGCCACCCTGGCGCTACATGGCGCCTTTCCGCTGCCACCTGTTTCTGTCAACCAATCCTGACGATGTCCGTGAGGCACTGGCAAACGGCAGGGCGGCAGCCAGCATCCTGCCCTCACGCGCGACTACCGCTGACGATGAGTTGCTCAAGTTTGCCTTTGATGGGGATGCCGTGATTTTCTCTGATGAGGCAGAGCAGGTGTTCCAGTCTTCTGGACTTGAAGCTTTTGCCCAAAGTGAGCGCGTGGCCGCGGATGAGCCATTGTCCGGCGGACCTTTCCAGCCATTCCTCGCAGCGCTGCATCGTCTGCAGGTCGAATTTGCCCGCCTGGACCAGAGCCCGATTCGCACCGCGCTGGTAACGGCCCGGGCGGCGCCGGCACATGAGCGTGTCATCAAGACCCTGCGTGCCTGGAACATCCGGCTCGACGAGTCACTGTTCCTGGGCGGCATGACCAAAGCCGAATTCTTGCTTGCGTTTGGCGCCGACGTCTTTTTTGATGACCAGGCGGAACACTGTCGACTTGCCAGTGAATATGTTGCGACAGGGCACGTGCCGCATGGTGTCACCAACACGGATTGACAGGTCGTATGCTGGAATGGAATAGTAGTTGCATTTCTTAGACGATTAGTGAATATTCAGGTGAATCACGGCCCCGGTGGAGCGCGATGAAACTACAGCAACTAAGATACATCTGGGAAGTTGCTCACCATGATCTCAATGTGTCGGCCACGGCACAGAGCCTGTTCACATCGCAGCCCGGCATCAGCAAACAGATCAGACTACTTGAAGATGAACTGGGCGTGGAGATCTTTTCCCGCAGTGGCAAACATCTGACCCATGTCACACCTGCAGGTCAAACCATCATTGAACAGGCGGGCGAGATTCTGCGTAAGGTCGACAGTATCAAGAAGGTTGCGCAGGAATACAGCAATGAAAAGCGTGGCAGCCTTTCAATTGCCACCACCCACACCCAGGCACGTTACGCGCTGCCAGGTGTCATCGGCGAGTTTATCGCCCGCTACCCCGAGGTGTCGCTGCACATGCACCAGGGGAGCCCGGTGCAAATTGCCGAGTTGGCTGCGGACAGCGCCGTGGATTTTGCAATTGCGACAGAAGGGCTTGAGCTCTTCGGGGATCTGGTGATGATGCCCTGCTATCGCTGGAATCGTTGTATTGTCGTACCTGACGACCACCCCCTCGCGCAGTTGTCAGAACTCAGCCTGGCGGATGTTGCCGCCTACCCGATAGTGACCTACGTATTCGGGTTTACGGGTCGCTCGAAGCTGGATGACGCCTTCCAGCGGCACGGCCTCGACGCCCGTGTCGTGTTTACCGCAACTGACGCCGACGTCATCAAAACCTACGTTCGCCTGGGACTTGGTATCGGGATCATTGCCCGCATGGCACATGAACCCGCCCAGGACCGGGGGCTTGTGGCACTGGATGCCAGTCACCTGTTTGAACCCTCAACGACGATGATCGGTTGTCGCAAGGGGACTTTCCTGCGTGGCTACATGTACGACTTTATCGAGCTGTTTGCTCCTCACCTCGACCGTGCCATGGTAAAAGCCGCGTTTGAATGCCAGAGCCGCGCTGAGATTGAGGCGATGTTTGAAGGTATTGAACTGCCGACAATGTAACCGGCCTGGCCTCTGCGGATTCGGGAATGATCCTGCCGCTTTAAATGCATGCGGTGCCGTGAAACAATCAGCGCCTTTGGTTCAGGGGCTCAACAATGGATGTCGTATGTCTCGATCTTGAAGGGGTGCTGGTACCCGAAATCTGGATCGCCTTTGCAGAAAAAACCGGTATAGACGCGCTTCGGGCGACAACGCGGGATATACCCGACTATGACGTCCTGATGACGCAGCGACTTGCGCATCTTGCAGACAATGGCCTGCGACTGGACGACATCCAGAGTGTCATTGCATCACTGACGCCACTGCCGGGCGCCGCCGAATTTCTGGCAGACCTGCGTACGGCTTACCAGGTGATAATTCTCTCTGATACCTTTTATGAATTTTCCAAACCGCTGATGGCGCAACTCGCATGGCCCACCATCTTCTGCCACCGGCTTGTGGTTGACGGGGCAGGGCAGGTGACCGGCTATCAGCTGCGTCAGAAGGACCCCAAGCGCAAGTCCGTGCAGGCACTGAAGCAGCTTAACTATCGCGTGTTTGCTGCGGGCGACTCCTACAATGATACAACCATGCTGGAGGAAGCAGACGCGGGTTTCCTGTTCAGCGCACCTGCCAACGTAATTGCAGAATTTCCACAGTATCAGGCGACCAACAGCTACACGGAGTTGCGCCGTCTGATAGATGCGGCAGCCCGGACCCATCTCGCCAACTGAATCCGCTATACTTGTGCGAGTGATTTTTTGATGGAGTAGTGCCATGCCAACAGCAGGACAAAGATTACGCAGTGCCCTCGCAGAGGAAAAGCCACTGCAGGTGGTGGGTGCCATCAACGCCTATTCGGCCATGCTGGCAGAATCGGTCGGCTTTCGGGCCATTTACCTCTCAGGTGGCGGTGTAGCCAATGCTTCTTATGGTCTCCCAGACCTGGGGATGACATCCCTCAACGACGTGCTGGAAGACGTCAGGCGAATTACCTACGCCACCAGGCTGCCTCTTCTCGTGGATATTGACACCGGTTGGGGTGGGGCTTTCAATATCTCGCGAACCATCACCCAGATGATCAACGCCGGCGCGGCGGGCGTACACATTGAAGACCAGGTTGCCCAGAAACGCTGCGGCCACCGTCCCAACAAGGAAATTGTCAGTCGCGAGGAAATGGTCGATCGGATCAAAGCCTGTATGGACGCCAAGACGGATCCTGACTTCATGGTTATGGCAAGAACTGACGCACTGGCGGTGGTGGGGCTGGACGAGGTCATTACCCGGGCACAACTCTGCGAGGAAGCAGGGGCTGATGCCATATTCGCCGAGGCGATGACCGACCTGGACATGTATCGGCAGGTTGTTGCCGCGGTCAGTATACCGGTGCTGGCCAACATCACCGAGTTTGGCGCGACACCACTTTATACCACAGAGCAACTGGGTAGCGTCGGGATCAGCATGGCACTGTACCCCCTTTCCGCATTCCGGGCCATGAGTCAGGCGGCGCTGAACGTCTACTCGCACCTGCGCGCAGAAGGCACCCAGGCCAGCGTGGTTGATACCATGCAGACGCGAGAGGACCTGTACAAACACCTGGGTTACCACGAGTATGAGCACAAACTGGACGAACTGTTCGCTGACGGGCGCAACTAGCCGGACCACATTATAAAACGCAAGAGGACTTACCATGGTTGAAAAAAAACTGGGAGGCGCTGGCCTCCGGGGACAATCTGCAGGCGAGACAGCACTCTGTACCGTTGGCAAGGAAGGTGCGGGGCTGACCTATCGCGGTTATACCATTGAGGATCTTGCAGCGAATGCAACCTTTGAGGAAGTTGCCTATATGCTCCTCTACGGGGCCCTGCCAACCCAGGCGCAGTTGGATGACTACCTTGTCCGGCTGAAAGCCCGGCGGGCCCTGCCGGCCGAACTGAAGACGGTGCTGGAGCTGATTCCAAAGTCAACCCATCCGATGGATGTCATGCGCACGGGCGCCTCGATGCTGGGCAACCTCGAGCCTGAAAACAGCTTCGATGACCAGCATGAGGCCGCTGACCGGCTGCTTGCCGCGCTGCCCGGCATTATCTGCTACTGGTACAGGTTCTCCCACGACGGCGTACGGATAGAGACGGATACGGATGAAACCAGTATTGGCGGCCATTTCCTCAGGATGCTCCATGGTGAATCGCCTGCGGAACTGCATCGTGAAGTCATGAATACCTCCCTGATCCTGTATGCGGAGCACGAGTTCAACGCATCGACCTTTACAGCCCGGGTCTGTGCCGCAACCCTCTCCGACATGTACTCCTGTATTACCGGCGCGATTGGTTCGCTGCGTGGCCCGCTGCATGGCGGCGCCAACGAGGCAGCCATGGAATTGATTGAAAAGTTCAGTTCTACCGGGGAAGCGGTTGAGGGTATCAAGGGTATGTTGGCCCGCAAGGAAACCATCATGGGATTTGGCCACGCAATCTACCGTACCAGCGATCCCCGCAACGCGGTAATCAAGGAGTACGCAGCGCAGCTTGCCCAACTGAACGGTGATACAACACTGTTTGATATCTCCTGTGCTGTTGCTGACACCATGTGGGATGAGAAAGCACTGTTTCCCAACGCCGACTTTTTTCATGCATCAACCTACAATTACATGGGCATCCCGACAAAACTGTTTACACCAATTTTTGTCATGTCCCGGGTCACGGGATGGGCGGCACATGTCATGGAACAGCGCTCCAACAATCGGCTGATTCGGCCCAGCGCAGATTATATTGGCCCGGATGTTCGTCCCTATACGCCGATTGCTGGTCGAACCTCTGCCTGAGTAGAAACCGGGTCAGAGGACCAGGTAACCCTGGCCATCTGACCCGGCAGGAATAAGTGCTTGAAACAAAAACCTATAAAGTCCACCTTGCTGGGTGTCGGCCTTGTTGTCCTGCTGGCGCTGGCACCTGTCAGCCACGCCAGTTCACTGATGCGGGACATCTGGGCCCTGATCATTGAGTCCCCGTCCCCAGGGACGGCAGCCGAGATGACAACCCTGGGCGGGCGTACCCAGGCGCTGTACCTGGCAAATGGCCTGCCGGCAGCAGGGGAACCCGACAGCTGGTCACTGGCAGGTGCCCGCATCCAGGTATGGACCCGGTTTTTTATGGGCCCAACCGCGCTTGCTATCAGCGACCTGCAACTGTACCGGCTGCTGCGGCTGGCAGCCGATCCGGCAAACAAGACACTGGCTTACCTGCGCGGCGCTTATGGCACCGTGCTGGTAAGCAACTATGTTGCGGCCCTGGCGGCAAGTGAACAAATGGCAGTCCAGTGGCATGAGGTCGCCGAAGTTGCGTTTTCGCCATCACTGCCCGATTGCAGTGATCCACGCATACTTGAGGCCGCTGTCCGTCGGGAGTTCCAGCGGCGGCGTAACCTGCACGAGACAAGTATTGTACTGACCGGGCCGGCGGCAGCAGCCTGGCTGGGGACATCGCTTGAAGTCCTCACAAATGATCCGGCGCTTTCGCTTGCCGGGTTGCGCCTGTCTGAACTGCGCTTCGAGGAACAATTCCTCCACCTGTTCCTGGACAGTGGTTGCGGGCCGCTGGTGATCAGCGTTGCGCTTTTGAGAACGCCAGCAACGCCCGTAGTACTGGTCGGGAACGGACCGCTGTCCGACACCATGCTCGAACTGAACCGTTATATCCTGGCCGAAACTGACGTCAGGTAACCCTGGATCTGGAGTACACCCATGGACAACCCAAGTGCCTACAGCTGTATTGTTGTCGAGCAGCGCGGTCCCCTGTGCCTGATTACTATCAATCGTCCCGAAAAGCACAACGCAATTTCATTACAGACACTGGCGGAGTTACAGGTTGCGGTTGATCACGGGGCAGCGGACGCGGCCACGCGGGCCATTGCTATTGCCGGGGCCGGTGGCAGGGCATTTGCGTCCGGCTCTGACCTGAACGAAGTTGTCGACAGGGATCTCAAAAAGGGAATGGAACCCATCGTCCAGGGCCTCGCCCGGCAGCTGGAAGAGGCCCCCAAACCTACTATTGCCGCCATTGACGGGATCTGTATGGGGGGTGGACTTGAAGTTGCTCTTGGCTGTGATCTCCGGATCTGCACACCCCAGAGCCGGTTTGCGACGCCGGAGGGCAAGCTCGGCATTATCCCGGGTGGTGGCGCCACAGTCCGGCTGCCACGCCTCGTCGGCAAAGCCTGGGCGCTCGAAATGATGCTCATGGGTGAGGTGATTGATGCAGAGAGGGCATTACAAATCGGCCTTGTGACCCGAATCAGGCAACAGGCAGAACTGCTAACGGAAGTCGAGCGCATGGCGAGTCACCTTGCCGGCTATGCGCCTTTTGTACCGCAGTTCATGAAGGCGATGGTCCAGCAGGGGCTGGAGGGAAGCAGCATGGCGGCACTGAAGATGGAAAAATTTGCCCAGGGAGCACTGTTGCTGACTGAAGACAAGGCTGAGGGCATCAGCGCATTTATCAACAAGCGCCCACCGGAATTCAAGGGACGCTAGTCAGCCACAGGAACCAGCGCCTGCAGTTCGGCATGGTAGGTCAGCACCTTGTCAATGTACCGCCTCGTCTCCGGGTAGGGAGGCACCCCCTGATGACGCTCAACAGCACCCGCACCTGCATTGTAGGCCGCCAGCGCCAGAACCACGTCACCGTTGAACCGCTCCAGCAGGTACTTCAGGTGTCGCGTACCGGCAAATATGTTTTCCCTGGGGTTAAATCTGTCCTGGACGCGGTATCGCTGTGCCGTCGACCACATCAGTTGCATCAGGCCGGTTGCCCCTTTGTCAGACACGGCCTCCGGATTGAAGCCCGACTCGATCTGGATTACGGCTTCAATCAGCCTGGCATCAACCTGGTGCTGCCTTGATGCCGCAGCAACAATACCCATCAGGTCACGCCTGGCCGTCTGCAGAACCCGACGACTGGCAAGGATATGGCCGGTATTGTGCAGAGAATCGCGCCGGGTCAGCAGTTCATAACCCGTTTCTGCCGCTGGCAGGGGCCGGTCACTGGCCAGTCGCTCGCCGTTGGGACCGCGGTAGATGAACACCTCTGCGACCGCATTGCCTGCCAACCCCGCCAGCAGGAGAACAATGCCTAGGCCGATACCGGGTCTGTTCACCAGAGATCTGTCCATGGGGGATCTGTTACCATCGTTGACTGACAATTTTAGCCCCATTCCGTGGAGAGACGCCAATGGATATCCTGCCAGACCTCTGTGACGCGCACCCTGACCTGGTCCGTGTCGTCACGCCCATGTTTCGCAACTTCGGTGGCAGACGCTGGTTTGGCGGTGAGATCACCACCATCAAATGTTTTGAGGATAATTCGCTGGTGGCGGACCTGGTCGACACACCGGGCGACGGCAAGGTGCTGGTCGTTGATGGCGGGGGATCGCTGCGTTGTGGTTTGCTGGGTGATAACCTGGCCCTCAAGGCCGCTGAAAATGGCTGGGAAGGTATTGTTATCTATGGTTGTATCCGCGATGTGGATACCATCCGTGGTATTGACCTTGGCGTCCAGGCCCTCGCCGCAAACCCGCTGAAGAGCGTGAAGCGGAACGTCGGGTTGCGAGACGAGGTACTTCACTTTGGTGGCCAGCAGTTTGTCCCGGGCGAATATCTTTATGCTGACAACAACGGCATGCTCGTGTCAGCGACGGCACTGGCGGGATTCAAGCCCGGTTAGGTGGGCGGGACAGGCAGGTCATATCCGCAGCAGGCGAAGGTTCGGATCCACCTGCCCACTTTCCCAGGCAGCGGTGAAAGCCCGTCCGAGCCGGTTCGCCTCGGCAATGTCGTTAAAGTTGGCGTAACCGTCAAAGGCTTCATGGTCGTGACGGTAGATCAGGCCGCTGTCATCTGCCAGAACGTATTCGTGGTTCAGCTGGCGAAGCTCAGGGTCAACAATTTTCATCCCGATGGAGGAGGGCAGCTTGCGGGCAATCTCCAGCAGGGCATGGCCATTCTTGACGACCCTGTGGGAATCGTAGAGCAGGATTTCAATACGGGTGTACTTGTTGCGTCGGGCCAGGGCCGAGCAGACCTGACGTAGTTCGGGACGGTCAAAGAGCTTGTGCTCAAGCACTGGCGAGAAAATCCGGATGGACTGCCTGGCCTGGGCACACATTTCCAGGATGATGTTGCGGAACTCCGTTTCCTTGCGCACCAGAATCAGCTGATTGTCCTTACCCAGTCGATAGGTGACATCCTGGGGCAGGTAGGCATCACCGGAAAGCGGGCTTCGGGGCCGGTCGAACGGGTCATCGGCCGTGAGCGGCTTTTCATAGGGTTGATACCGCTGGCCGGCAGCCTGCTGAGGGGGCCCTGAAGGCAGAAACCCGGCCAGCCGACAGAAACTGTCCAGTACCGGCGAGGTGCTCATCCTGACCTCGTCGAACCCAAATCGACGCGCCTTGCTGATCGCCAGTTCCAGCAGGGCCATGCCGATACCCTGGTGCCTGAATCCCGCCAGCACCGCCAGGCGACTGATGGTGCCTTCCAGGTTCATGCGCACGCTGCCCACCACCTGACCGTCAGGACTGACCGCCTGCCAGTGAAATGCCTTCTCGTCTTCTTCATCAGTGCGGAAGTCTGCCGGCAGGCCAAGTTCCAGCACAAACACCGATTCACGGATTTTCCTGATGATTTTGCCGTGGTTTGCCCAGTCGACCTCAGCCGCATCAAATGACCGGAGCGCCATATCGGGCCGGGCCAGCGCCACAGGATTGGACCCGTGTCCTGTTTCGAACTGTCGTGTCATCCGGCGATGGGCAATGCCGGCTTCCTGGAACTCGGGTCCCTCGGGAACAAAACCTGCTCTTTCATAAAAGGACAATGCGTGGGTCTGGGCATTCAGGAACACGGTCGAGAAACCCAGGTAACGGGCCTTGTCGCAGGCACGCTCCAGAAGGGCGGCGCCAACACCCAGGCCACGGTAGTCTGCCAGAACCGCCATACGTCCAATCTGACCGTCTGGCAGCAGCCGGGCAGTACCTATGGGCTTGCCGTCTGCACCCGTGGCCAGCCAGTGCCAGGATGCGTCGTCCCGGCCGTCCCATTCTTCTTCGCGGGGAACACCCTGTTCAACAATAAATACCAGTTTACGGATGGTCGAGAGCGTATCGCTGTCCCTGTCCCAATAGGCCTCGCGAATGTCAAAGCCACGAATTTTCAGCTCTCTGGCCATCAGTTCACTCGCCAAGCAACTGGTCTACCAGATCCCCGGCAGCGCCTGTGTAACCCGCCGGGGTCAGCGCCAGAACCTGTTCCCTGGCCTCGGCTGGCAGCCCCAGGTCATCAATCATTTCTCTGATCGTGGCTGCGGTCATTGAGGTGCCACGGGTAAGGGTTTTCAGCTTCTCATAGGGTTCAGGGATACCAAATTTGCGCATGATGGTCTGGATGGGCTCAGCCAGGACCTCCCAACTGGTGTCAAAATCCTTCTCGAGGGCTGCCAGGTTCAGTTCCAGTTTGCTGATGCCCTTAAGCGTGGATTCGTAGGCAATCACCGAGTGCGCAAACCCTGTGCCGAGATTCCGCAGCACGGTAGAATCCGTGAGATCACGCTGCCAGCGCGAGATTGGCAGTTTCTCTGCCAGGTGCTCCATAACGGCATTGGCAATGCCGAGGTTGCCCTCGGAATTTTCGAAGTCGATAGGATTGACCTTGTGTGGCATGGTTGAAGACCCGGTCTCTCCGACAACCTGCTTTTGCTTGAAGTAGCCGATTGAAATGTAGGACCAGATATCACGGTCAAAATCCAGCAGCACCCGGTTGAACCGACAGACGGCGTCAAACAATTCTGCAATATAGTCATGGGGTTCAATCTGGGTTGTATAGGGGTTCCAGGTCACGCCAAGGGAGGTGACAAACGCTTCACTGAGCTTTTGCCAGTCAAGATCGGGATAGGCCGACAGGTGTGCATTGTAGTTGCCTACGGCACCGTTGAGCTTGCCAAACAGCGGGACGGCCGCAACCTGGTCGCGCTGGCGCCTGAGCCTCACATAGACGTTGGCGAGCTCTTTTCCCATGGTGGTTGGCGAGGCTATCTGGCCGTGGGTTCGGGACAGCATGGGCACCCGGGCCTGGGCCCTGGCCTCTTGCCCTATGGCATCAATCACACGGTCCATGAGCGGCAACAGTACGGTGTCACGGCCAGTTGCCAACATCAGGGCGTGGGAGAGATTGTTGATATCCTCGGAAGTGCAGGCAAAGTGCACAAACTCAATGCCACGGGACAATGCCTCCAGACCACTCTCCACAAATTGCTGTTTGAGGAAATATTCCACCGCCTTGACGTCGTGATTGGTGGTACGTTCGATGGCCTTGATCCGGGCCGCCTCGGTCACGCCAAAATTGTCGACAAGCGACGCCAGAAAAGCGTTTTCCGCGTCAGTCAACGGCGCCAACTCCGCAATACCGGGCTCTGCCGCGAGAAACTGGAACCATTTGACCTCAACCAGTACGCGGTACCTGATCAGCCCGAACTCGCTGAAGATGGGCGACAGGGCCCGCGTTCGCGCCCCGTAGCGACCGTCGATGGGTGAGATCGCCGTCAGCTCTTCCATATAGTCCTCACGTTTAACATTTAAAAGGTTTTGTAACCTGTTGAATCAGTTTAAGTATTTTAATGACTCCAGCAGTTTCTTTCTTGCCAGCAGCAGTTGCCATCGACGGCCACCAACCTGATGCCAGAGTACGGCAGATCGTACTGCCGCCAGTAACAATGCGCGAATCCGCTCAATATTCTGTCCCCCCTGCAGGTAACGCTGCTGGCCGGAAATGATGATGCGCGGTTCAACCAGGGAAAGCGTGTCCTCATAAACCAGTGCCAGCGCACTCACCGTATCTGCACTGACCTCCATAAGCCCCTTGTCGTCCACCCGGGCAATTCTTGCGCCCAGGTCCCTGGCCAGTGCCGGTCGCGCCGACAGGGTCCGTTCAAGTTTCATGACCGCGAGCGAATAACGGACCAGGTCACGGTGTTGCTCCAGGTCAAACTGACCCAACAGCTCACCCAGCAGTTTGATCCCAAGGCGGACGCCCTCAGTACCCTTGTACACTTCGCTGATGGAGCCCGGGTTGGTCACAAAAATGCTTCTCAGGCTGGCTTCCAGCGAGTCCTGGCTGACCATACCGGTGCGGGCAATGGAGGACACGAGATGAACAGCCTGTACGATGCCAGCCAGCGCCAATGCGCGTTTCTGGTACTCAAGGCTTCCGCTCACGATGGGCTCCGGCTTGCGATAACACCGCCGCCGAGGCAGATGTCGCCATCATAGAAGCAGACCCACTGGCCGGGCGTGACCGCCCGCTGGGGCGACTCAAAGATCACCTCAAAAGCTTCAGCCGAACATGCGAGACAGACCCGCTGATCAGGTTGGCGATAGCGGATTTTTGCCATGAGCCGTGCCGGCAGGTCCGGTCCCTTGCCATCAACCCAGTGAATGGTCTCGCAACCGAGCCTGCTCGAGAAGAGTGCAGGGTGTTGGTTACCCTGGCCGACCACCAGGGTATTGGTCTGTTCCAGCTTGTCGATCACATACCAGGGCTCTTCTGCTTCACCGCGAACACCGCCAATACCCAGTCCCTGGCGTTGGCCGATGGTGTGGAACATCAAACCCTGGTGTTCGCCAATCACCCGCCCGGTGTCACTCACAATGGGCCCCGGTGCGGCGTCAAGATACTGCTTCAGAAAATCGGCAAATCGGCGTTCACCAATAAAACAGATGCCCGTTGAGTCTTTCTTGGCAAATGTTGGAATGCCCGCCGAACGCGCGATGGCACGCACCCGGGACTTTTCCAGCCCCCCCAGCGGGAACAGACAGTTCTCCAGTTGTCCGGCCGACACTGACTGCAGGAAATAACTCTGGTCTTTGTTCGCGTCGACACCTCTATGCAGTACCGGTCGAACGCCACTGTGATCTACCCGCGCATAGTGGCCGGTGGCGATCCAGTCTGCCCCCAACACCCGGGCATACCTGGCAAACACGTTAAACTTGATTTCCCGGTTGCACAGAACATCGGGGTTGGGTGTCCGACCTGCACGGTATTCAGTCAGGAATTCTTCGAAAACATTGTCCCAGTATTCAGCAGCGAAATTTGCCTGGTTGAGTGGCAACCCAAGATGGGCACAGACTTGCGTGGCATCCTCCAGGTCCTGCCTGGCCGTGCAGTATTCGGTGCCGTCATCTTCTTCCCAGTTCTTCATGAACAGCCCCTCAACCCGGAACCCCGCTTCACGCAGCAGAAACGCGGCGACGGAAGAATCAACGCCACCGGACATACCCACGACAATGCGCGCACCGGGCTCAAGTGAGTCCGGCAACACCAGTTGTTCCAGTGCTTGCGCGACAAGTGAGGTCATGGAGAGGTGATCGGGACGCCGGAAAAGTCGCACATTTTACGTTATTGGCGGCCATCACATCCACCAGTCCGGCCTGTGGGCCGAGATTCATGCGCCGGGGACGCCTGCAGGGGCAAGTGCCAACAGCAGCATGACCGGACCTCGCTGTTTGATTGGGCGCCAAACAGGTTAAAATGCGCCTCCAATCCTGACCGGCTGTACCACATGACGGATACAAAACCCCGATTGACCCACCTGGATAACAGGGGTAACGCTCACATGGTGGATGTCAGTGGCAAGGCAGTCACCACCCGCACGGCCGTTGCGGAATCCCGGATACGGATGCAACCCGAAACCCTCGCGCTGATTGAGGAAGGTGGCCACAGGAAAGGTGATGTACTCGCCGTCGCCCGGATTGCCGGAATCCAGGCCGCCAAGCGGTGTGCTGATCTCATTCCGCTGTGCCATCCACTGAGTCTGAGTGCAGTGGATGTTGAATTTGAGATGCTCGCCGCCGAATCAATGGTCAGAGTGATCACCCGTTGCAAGCTGGACGGCAAAACTGGCGTTGAAATGGAAGCACTCACCGCCGCCAGCGTTGCCGCCCTGACGATCTATGACATGTGCAAGGCCGTGGACAAGGGCATGGTGATTGAATCCGTGCAGCTCCTCGAAAAACACGGCGGCAAATCCGGGGACTGGCAACGATGATTGATGTTGTCCTGTTTGCCAGTGTGCGTGAAGCCGTGGGCGAGTCCCGGACCCGGATTGAGAGTCGGGGTATTGAAAACGTGGAGGATGTAGTCAGGATCCTCGCTGCCAGGGGCACCCGTTGGCAGCAGGCACTGGGGCGTGAGGGACTGCTTGTTGCCGTGAACCAGGAGATGGTGGCGGTAGATGCACGCGTCACCGACGGTGATGAAGTGGCCTTTTTTCCACCGGTGACAGGAGGTTAGTCATGATTCCCCGCATTCTGGTCCAGGCTGACGACTTTGACGTCAACGCCGAACTGGCGATCCTGCGAGCCGCTTCCTCCAGGATTGGCGGCATGGTCACTTTTCTGGGTGTTGTCAGGGATGTCAACGAGGCCGCTGCCGTCAGTACGCTTTACCTGGAGCACTATCCCGGCATGACGGAAAAACAGATTGCGACCATTGTCGGGGAGGCCTGTGAACGCTGGGCGCTGTTGGGTGCAACCGTGATCCATCGCATCGGTGAACTGGCGCCTACCGATCAGATTGTGTTTGTAGGCGTTGCCGCTGAGCACCGCGGCGAGGCCTTTGATGCCTGCGAATACATTATTGATTTCCTCAAGACCCGGGCCACCTTCTGGAAAAAAGAACAGACACCGGCGGGAGATCGCTGGCTCGAGACGCGCGCCAGCGATGAAACGGCAACACAGCGTTGGCAGCACCGGCAGGATTGATTTTCAGGGCTGTACGGGCAGGTGGACGTTCTGAACAGTAAACTCTCCGGGCGCAACATCGTCGACTGACCAGTCGCCAATGCGGGTCCGGTAGAGTCGCAGGGTAGGGTAACCGACAGCAGCGGTCATCCGCCTGACCTGCCGGTTTCGTCCTTCGGATATCTGGATTTCAATCCAGCTCGAGGGGACCGAAGCACGCACGCGGATAGGCGGGTCACGTATCGGCAGTACCGGCTCGGGAATTTCCCGGGCGCTGGCCGGCCGGGTTGGGCCATCACTCAGGCTGACGCCGGCCGCGAGCCGCTCTATGGCATTGGTGGTAATTGCGCCCTCAACCTGGACCAGGTAGGTTTTGGCCAGTTTGTACCGTGGATGCGATATCCTCGCTTGCAGTCTGCCATCGTCAGTCAGCAGCACAAGCCCTTCGGAATCCTTGTCCAGGCGCCCGGCCGGGTAAACTCCGGGAATGGCGATAAAATCTGCCAGGGTGCGCTGGCCGGGCACGGGACGAAACTGGCAGACAACATCAAAAGGCTTGTTGAAGAGCACCAGCCGGCTCACGGGACCGGTACCCCGCGGTTCAGGCCATCAGTCAGGTCCAGCGGTCTCGTCAAGCGGCGTAATGTTGATTGCATGGGACCCCTTGGGGCCTTCAAGAATTTCATAAGAGACCAACTGACCAGCCTTCAACGTCTTGTAGCCTTCCATCTGGATTGACGAGTAATGGACAAAATAGTCCTCGTCACCCGCTTCCGGCAGGATAAACCCATAACCCTTGGCATTGTTGAACCACTTTACGCGCCCGATGGGCATACTGATTCCAACCCTGGTAGCATCGAATAAACCAACGAATGACATCGGCCAAGCTTTAAGACTTTATTGTTTGTTGGAAGGCTCCGTCAAGCAGTCCGTGCGAAATCGGGCCTGCATTTGTACCGGTCTTTGCTGGAGCGCGGGGCTTGAAACCCGCCCGTCCAGCCACATCTAAAGTTGGTGTCCTGGCGTATGTCTCCTTGTGTGACCCTTGGGTCCATCCGGGGTCTGCTGTTAAACTGGCCTCTTACCAATCAACACACGTAGATCTGACATATGACCAGCAGCAGGCAGCCGAGGGCGAGCGGCGAGGATCAGGGCCCTGATTCAGATCGCGGCATTGGTGTCATTGAGGCACCAGCGAAACCAAAGCTGAAAGAACCGCCCATGTACAAGGTGGTACTCCTGAACGACGACTACACGCCCATGGAGTTTGTCGTGGAAGTGCTGCAGATGTTTTTTGGGATGAACCGGGAAAAAGCCACCCAGGTCATGCTGGCCGTGCACACGACGGGTAAGGCAACCTGTGGGATTTTTACCCGGGACGTGGCTGAAACCAAGTCGGCCCAGGTCAACCAGTATGCACAGGAAAACCAGCATCCCCTGGTTTCCGAAATCGAAGCCGTTGATGGCAGTGATTAGTTTGGACCCGCAACAAAAGACTACATACGGGGTCCGAAAAGAGAGTAAAGTTTGTTGGAGGTCTGTTTGCGGACCTTGTTTCATGTCGGCGTTCAGCCGGTCTACCACGCAGGGCGACATTATTAATGTTAAGTAGAGATCTGGAAGTAACCCTCAACCTCGCTTTCAAGGACGCGCGGGCCAAACGGCACGAGTTGATGTCTGTTGAGCACCTGCTCCTGGCCCTGCTCGACAATGCCGCTGCCGCAGACGTACTGCGCGCCTGCGGTGCTGACATTGAGCGCCTGCGCAAGGAACTGACCGATTTCCTCGAAGCGACCACGCCACTCATTCCTAAAAACGAGTCGAACCGGGAGACCCAGCCGACCCTGGGGTTCCAGCGGGTACTGCAACGTGCTGTATTTCACGTCCAGTCCAGTGGCAAGAAAGAGGTCACCGGCGCCAGCGTTCTGGTGGCGATCTTCAGCGAACAGGAAAGCCATGCGGTCTACCTCCTGAAGCAACAGGACGTGAACCGGATTGACGTGGTGAACTACATTGCGCATGGCACACCCAAGGTGGCCAACCACGAGGAGCCCGGGTCTGTTGCCAACAGCACCGATGAAGAGGTCGGGGACGAGGAGCGCAGCCCGAGCGCACTGGAGAGTTTTGCGACCAATCTGAACGAGCAGGCTCGAAAAGGCATTATTGATCCGCTGGTCGGGCGTACCGACGAGATCGAACGCGTCATCCAGATCCTGTCGCGACGGCGCAAGAATAACCCGCTTCTGGTCGGCGAATCGGGTGTTGGCAAGACCGCCATTGCAGAAGGCCTGGCGAAAAAGATTGTTGATAAGGAAGTCCCGGAGATTATCGCCAACAGCACGGTGTATGCCCTGGACATGGGGGCACTACTTGCCGGGACCAAATACCGCGGTGACTTTGAGAAGCGACTCAAGACCCTGCTCAGTGAGTTGACCAAAACACCCAACCAGATTCTGTTTATCGATGAGATCCATACCATTATCGGGGCCGGTGCCGCCTCCGGCGGTGTGATGGATGCATCCAATCTACTCAAGCCACTGCTGGCATCCGGTGATATCCGTTGTATGGGCTCCACAACCTACCAGGAATACCGCGGCATCTTCGACAAGGACCGGGCGCTGTCGCGTCGGTTCCAGAAGATTGATGTGGAAGAACCCAGTGTCGAAGATACCTACCAGATCCTGAAAGGACTCAAGACCCGCTTTGAGGAACATCACCAGCTCAAGTATACCGACCGGTCCCTGCGGGTTGCGGCGGAGCTTGCCAGCAAGTACATCAATGATCGGTTTATGCCCGACAAGGCCATTGATGTGATCGACGAGGTAGGTGCCTATCAGCAGTTACAGCCGCCATCAAAACGCAAGAAACAGATTAATGTCTCTGACGTCGAAAAGATGGTGGCAAAAATTGCCAGGATTCCACCCAGCAGTGTTTCAGCCTCTGACAAGGAAGCCCTGCGGGATCTCGACCAGAACCTCAAGATGGTGATTTTTGGCCAGGATGAAGCGATTAACACACTGGCCAGCGCCATCAAGCTGTCTCGCGCTGGACTCAAGGAGGGTGACAAGCCCATTGGCTCTTTTCTGTTTGCCGGCCCGACCGGGGTGGGCAAGACGGAAGTCTGTCGCCAGTTGTCGCGCATCATGGGCGTTGAACTCGTTCGCTTTGACATGTCGGAATACATGGAGCGCCATACCGTATCCCGCCTGATTGGCGCGCCGCCTGGCTATATCGGTTACGACCAGGGTGGACTGCTCACCGAATCAATTACCAAACACCCGCATTGTGTGCTGTTGCTTGATGAAATCGAAAAGGCCCATCCGGAAGTGTTCAACCTGCTCCTGCAGGTCATGGACCACGGTACGCTTACCGACAACAATGGCCGCGCCGCGGATTTCCGTAATGTTGTGCTTGTGATGACCACCAATGCGGGCGCACAGGAAATGAGCCGGTCCTCAATCGGGTTCCAGACCCAGGATCATTCCAGCGATGGGATGGAACAGCTCAAGAAGATGTTTACCCCGGAATTCCGCAATCGACTGGACGCCATTATCCAGTTCAATGCTTTGTCCGAGGCAGTGATCAAGACCGTTGTCGACAAGTTCCTGGTTGAAGTTCAGGTACAACTTGATGACAAGAAGGTCACCCTGGATGTCACCGAGGAAGCCAGGGAATGGTTGGCGGAACACGGTTATGACAAGAACATGGGCGCGAGGCCCATGCAGCGGCTGATCCAGACGAAAATCAAGAAGGATCTGGCCGAGGATATCCTGTTCGGCAAGTTGTCTCACAACGGGGGTGTGGTGCATGTCCGCGTCAGGGATGATGACATCTACCTGGATATCGAGGAGCCGTCAAAAGCACCCGCGTAAGCGGGTGCCAGTACACGGTTGCGCTTATTCCCTGAAGGTAATACGCGCCTTGGACAGGTCGTAAGGTGTCAGCTCAACCTTCACCTTGTCCCCGGTCAGGATCTTGATGTAGTTCTTGCGCATCTTGCCAGAGATATGGGCCGTAACCATGTGACCGTTTTCGAGTTCTACCCTGAACATTGTGTTGGGTAGCGTATCGACAACCGTACCGGTCATCTGGATGGATTCTTCCTTCGCCATTCAATTCCTCTGGTGATCAGCGACTTGCGTCTGTGAGAACGGCGTGCATTTTGCCTTAAAGCTGGCGCTATAGCAAAAGCCGTTTATGGGGAATAAGTCACCCATTGATCCTGGCTCAACAGTTCCAGGGGCTGGTAATCAGACTTGTAGTTCATCTTCTGGCAGTCCTTGATCCAGTACCCCAGGTAGACATGGGCCAGTGAACGTCGTTTTGCCTCGCTGAGCAGCCAGAGGACGGCAAAGACGCCAAGACTGCGTGCCGGGAGATCCGGTTCAAAAAAGGTGTAGATGGCCGACAGGGCATTATCAAGTTCATCAACCACAGCAACGCCAACCAATCGGCCCTGGTGGCGCAGTTCGTAGAACAGCGCTTCCGGGCGCCCCTCAACCAGGAAGGAACGGAACTGGGAAAGATCAGCCGGGTACATGTCCCCATCCGCATGGCGCTGGTTGATGTAGCGTCGATAGAGGTCAAAATACTCATCGCTGACCGCGGGCTGGGCGGGCGCAACCACCAGGTCCAGGTTCTTCTTCCAGATTCGGCGCTGCCGGCGGTTCATTCGGAAGGATGCAGCCGGTACCCGCACCGGAATGCAGGCGGCGCAATCCTCGCAGTAGGGCCGGTAAATGTGGTTGCCGCTACGTCTGAAGCCGGCCTCGGACAATACCGAGTAGGTTGACTTGTCCACCCTTGCCAGGGGATCCACAAACAGTGTGGTTGCTTCCCTGTTGGGCAGATAGCTACATTCGTGCGGCGGCGTTGTAAAAAACCTGAGTTCTGCCAGCGACGTCATGATCGTGTCCGGATGAATAACCTGTCACGTTACCATGGTGGCAGCCTGGAGGGGAGGGAAGACCAGGCAATCGGTGGTGTGTCATCACTGTTGTTGCGCCTGAGTATCCCGGCAAACTCTTCCCGCGGTATCAGGGTTGCGCCCATGCGGAGCAGGTGGTCATTGGCAACCTGGCAGTCGATCGGCAGGGCGCTTTGCTTCGCCATCAATCGCGCCAGGTAGACCATGGCAACCTTGGAGGCATCGCTTGCCCTGGAGAACATGGACTCACCAAAAAACATGTGACCGAGGCCAAGACCGTAGAGCCCGCCAACCAGTTCATCATCCCTGAAAGTCTCGAGGGAGTGGGCAAAACCAAGCTGATGCAACCTGATGTAGGCAGCTTTCATTTCCCCGGTTATCCAGGTGCCAGCACCGTCTGCCCGCGGCTCACTACAGCCATTGAGTACCTCGGCAAAACAGGTATTCAGTCGAACCTCGTACTCACGCCGCCTGAGTCGCCTGGCGAGGGAACGTGAGATGCTGATGTCAGCAGGATACAGCACACAGCGCGGGTCAGGTGACCACCAGAGAATAGGCTGGCCAGACTCATACCAGGGAAAAATGCCGTGCCGGTATGCCAGCAGGAGGCGTTCGGGAGAGAGGTCCCCACCGGCCGCCAGCAACCCATCCGGCTCCCGCAGAGCCCTGCCCAGTGGTGGGAACTCGAGGGTGTCGGGATCAAGCCACGGAATCTGGTTCATCCAACCCCGGGATCAGGACGACGCTGCAACATCTTCGAGATACTTTTCCGCATCCAGTGCTGCCATGCAGCCGAAACCCGCGGACGTCACCGCCTGGCGATAAACCTGGTCGGCAACGTCCCCGGCGGCAAATACGCCCGGCACACTGGTTGCCGTGGCATTCCCGTCCTGGCCAGCCCTGATGCTGAGGTAATTGTTCCGCATGTCGAGCTGGCCGGCGAAAATGCCCGTATTCGGGTCATGACCAATAGCAATAAACACGCCCTGGAGCGCCATCTCCCTGGTCTCGCCGGTGCGCGAATGCCGGATTCGCATGCCGGTGACGCCCATGTCATCACCCAGCACCTCGTCAAGCTGATGGTCCCACATGATCCTGATGTTGTCTTTCTGCATGACCCGATCCTGCAGGATCTTCTCGCCACGAAACCGGTCCCGCCGATGTACGAGGGTAACCTCAGCGGCAATATTGGACAGGTAAAGCGCTTCTTCAAGCGCCGTATTGCCGCCGCCAATAACCGCCACAGCCTGCTTGCGATAGAAAAAGCCGTCACAGGTTGCGCAGGCGCTGACGCCTTTGCCCTTGTAAGCCTCCTCGGACGGAAGTCCCAGGTAGCGCGCGGAAGCGCCAGTGGCAATTATCAGGGCATCACAGGTATATATGGCCTGGTCACCATGCAGGCGGAAAGGACGTACATCCAGTTCAGCGCGATTGATATGGTCAGACACAATCCGGGTGTCAAACCGCTCCGCGTGCTTCTGCATGCGCGCCATCAGGTCCGGTCCCTGGAGCCCCTCGACGTCACCGGGCCAGTTGTCAACGTCGGTGGTAGTCGTGAGCTGCCCGCCGGCCTCAATACCTGCAATGACAACGGGATTCAGGTTGGCACGCGCGGCGTAGATGGCTGCAGACAGTCCAGCGGGCCCGGAACCCAGAATCAGCAGTTTTTGATGAATTTCTTGCATGTTATTCAAGGTTTCCAAGAAGTTGATTGATAATCAGAAGCAAACTGAATATCCGTATCCAATATTCACTTTTGAAATTCTGACTTTACGGCGATAAATTCCGCACCCTGGCGATGTGCAGCGATGATTTCCCACAGGGTTCGGCCCTTGTTGTCAGTTGCATCGAGATTGCGGCCGGCGGCCAGGAAAAATTCCAGGAACCGGCGGAAGTCATCCGGCCGCATACCGCGGTATGCCTTCAGCAGGACGTGGAAATCTGCAGACCCGTCACCCTGGGGTTCCATCGCCAGAAAACTTTTGACGCGCTCATCGTCCCAGACTTCATCCGTGACGGACGGCTGTGATGGACCTGCCATGGTGTTACCCCACTTGAAAAAGGTGCTTATGATACAGAACCCGGGACGGGGCGGGTAGAGAAAGACAACAAAAGGATTTGTAAAACCAGCTTCTCGATATATGATGTAACAGTTTGATTCCTAAAGAAAATCGTGAGGGTGCCAAATTGGCCACGGCGAAAGTCAAATCGGATGAGGTTGTCGAGCACCTGCAGTTGCGATTGCGTGAAGGGGGGTTAATAGCGCTGGTTGCGCTTTGCCTGTACCTCGCCATGGCGCTGTTCAGCTTTGATCCGGCTGATCCTGGCTGGAGTTATACCGGTACAGACGGAGATGTCTCCAACCTGGTGGGACGCAGCGGTGCCTGGGTCGCTGACGTCATGCTGTTCCTGTTTGGCTATCTTGCCTTTATTTTTCCGCTCCTGTTGGCGGTGCAGGCATTCCAGATCTTTCGTGAACGGCGCCGGGAAGCGCCCTTTAACTGGACCCTCTTTGCTTTTCGCTGCAGTGGTTTTGTCCTGACTGTCAGTGCTGGCTGTGGGCTCGCGGCCATGCATTTCTATGAACTGGGTAGCATGCTGCGAGAGGGCAGCGGGGGGGTCGTGGGCAGTGAGCTGCTGGCGCTGCTGGTCCCGGTGTTCAGTTATGTGGGTGCCACCTTAATCCTGCTGGCCACGTTTCTTTTTGGCATTACGGCGTTTGTCGACCTGTCCTGGCTTGAGGTGATGGATGCCACGGGTCGACGGGTGCTGGCCGGTTATGACAAGTCACTGTATTTGTGGCAGAAGTACCGTCGCTGGCGCGAGGAAAAAGCTGAAGTGAAGGAAACCACGGAACACCGCCGTGTGGCCCTGGAGAAACAGGTTGAGCGAAACCAGACCCGTACACCGGTAAAAATTGAGGCAACCCCAGCCAAAAAACCCGAGGTCAGCGAACGGGCTGAACGGGAGCGACAGGGTAACCTGTTTAAGGTTTCGGCGGTTGATGGCCTGCCTGCCCTGCAGCTGCTGGACCCGGCGGATCCGAATCCCGATTCCGGTTATTCGCCCGAGGACCTGGAAGCCATGTCCAGGCTGCTGGAACTCAAGCTCAAGGATTACAACGTGGATGCAGAGGTTGTTGCGGTCTATCCGGGCCCTGTGATCACGCGATTCGAAGTGCAGCCTGCCGCCGGTGTCAAGGTCAGCAGGATTTCCGGGCTGGTCAAGGATCTGGCACGCTCGCTGGCGGTAATCAGCGTCCGCGTTGTTGAGGTCATCCCTGGCAAACCGGTGATCGGGATCGAGATACCCAATGTCGACCGGGAGATGGTTCGCCTGAGCGAGGTGCTCAAGTCCCGGGCCTACGACAGTTCCCATTCTCCACTCAGCCTTGCGCTGGGCCATGATATTTCCGGCCAGCCCGTTGTGGTCGACCTGCAGAAGATGCCCCATATGCTGGTGGCGGGTACCACCGGCTCGGGCAAATCGGTTGGACTCAATGCGATGATCCTTTCACTCCTGTTCAAGGCATCTCCCGAGGACGTCCGCCTGATTATGGTTGATCCGAAGATGCTGGAGCTTGCCGTATATGAGGGTATACCGCACCTGCTGACACCGGTTGTTACCGACATGAAAGATGCAGCAAATGCCCTGCGCTGGTCCGTGGCGGAAATGGAGCGCCGTTATCGACTCATGGCCGCCATGGGCGTCAGGAACATAGGGGGATTCAACCGCAAGGTCAAAGACGCCGAAAAAGCCGGCGAACCCATCAAGGATCCACTCTGGCAGCCTTCGCCGCTCGAGGATATAGAAGACCAGCAGGCACCTGATCTCGAAACCCTGCCCTATATTGTGGTGATCATTGACGAATTTGCCGACATGATGATGATTGTTGGCAAGAAGGTAGAGGAACTGATTGCCCGGATTGCCCAGAAAGCCCGGGCGGCAGGCATCCACCTCATATTGGCAACCCAGCGGCCTTCTGTTGATGTCATCACCGGCCTGATCAAAGCCAATATCCCCACCCGCATTGCCTTCCAGGTATCCTCGAAGGTAGATTCGCGGACCATCCTTGACCAGGGGGGAGCAGAACAACTGCTGGGGCACGGGGACATGCTTTACCTGCCGGCAGGCTCACCCATCCCCATGCGGGTTCATGGCGCATTCGTGGACGATGACGAGGTGCACCGGGTAGTTGAGAGCTGGAAAGAACTCGGCGAACCCAATTATCTGGATGGTATCCTTGAGTCTCGTACCGATGCTGAGGTATTCCAGGGTATTGCGGCCCGTGACGGGGGCGATGGTGAAGGTGACGAGCAGGATCCCCTCTATGACGAGGCAGTGCAGTTTGTTACCGAAACCCGGCGAGCCTCCATTTCTGCGGTCCAGCGCAAGTTACGAATCGGGTACAACCGGGCAGCACGGATGATTGAATCCATGGAACAAAGTGGTGTGGTAAGTGAAATGAACGCCAATGGTTCACGTGAGGTCCTGGCCAATGCTGCGCCCGAGTAGGTGGTGTTGGCTGGGTCTGTTCTGGACGGGCCTGGCCCTGGCCGGGGACCAGGAAACAACCGTTTTCTCCTCCGAACCTGTGCCGCAGGTCACCACCGCGGGATCACCCGCAGCACAGCTGACTGCCGAACTCGGTGCACTCAAGTCCCTGGATGCGGACTTCACCCAGGTAACGCTGGCGGTCGATGGCAGGGTGCTGCAACAAAATGACGGACATCTGTGGGTGGCCAGTCCCGCGAGGTTCCGAATCGAGACCCAGGCACCATTCGCCCAGACCCTGGTCTCGGATGGCAAAGACTTCTGGTCCTATGATGCAGACCTGGCGCAGGTGATCATCCAGCCCCTGGACCGGAACCTGGAACAGGTGCCAATACTGCTGCTGGGTGGAGACAGTACAGCGGTGGTTGATTCCTATGACATCAGCACGTTTGAAGATGAGGAACAACGCTACTTTGTGCTCAAACCCCGCTCCCAGGCAAGCCTGTTTGAAACCCTGACCCTGGCGTTTCATTCAGGGTATCCGGTTGCGATCACCATCAACGATGCCACAGGCCAGCAAACCCGGATCAGTCTTGGCGGAGCGAGGATAAACCAGGCCATCGATGCCACGCGATTCCAGTTTGTCCTGCCATCCGGCGTTGATGTCATCGACGACCGACCACCGGACTCATGACGCTCCCCTTGACCCGCCGGGGCGTGGAACCGCTGGCCGCGCGCATGCGGCCTTGTACCCTGGACGAATTTTTTGGGCAGGCACACCTGCTGGGTCCAGGCAAACCGCTGCGTGAGGCGATAGACAGTGGCCTGCTGCATTCCATGATCCTGTGGGGACCGCCGGGTGTCGGCAAGACAACCCTGGCGCGGCTGATTGCGGCTGTCTGTGATGTTCGCTTCGAACCGATTTCTGCAGTCCTGTCGGGCGTCAAGGAGATCCGGCAGTCAATTGTTGCAGCCGAACAGGCAGAGCAGATGAGTGGCAGGAAGACGCTGCTGTTTGTCGACGAGGTCCACAGGTTCAACAAATCCCAGCAGGACTCATTTCTGCCCTACGTCGAGGACGGCACGATCATTTTTGTCGGCGCAACCACCGAAAACCCGTCGTTTGAACTGAACAATGCGCTGCTCTCCAGGGCGCGCGTATACAAGCTCACGTCACTTGACGAAAGCGCGTTGGTCGGGGTTTTGGGCCGGGCCCTGACTGACCCAGATCGCGGCCTTGGCAGCCTGGACATCCGCGTTTCAACCGGGACGCTGCAAAAGATTGCGGGCGCGGCAGACGGGGATGCCCGACGAGCGCTGAACCTGCTGGAGGTGGCCTCGGACCTGGCGGTGGACCATGTCCTCGACGACCGCGTCCTGCAGGAACTGCTCGGGTCGGACTTCCGGCGCTTCGACAAGGGCGGGGATGTTTTTTATGACCAGATTTCCGCACTTCACAAGGCGGTACGCGGTTCATCCCCGGATGCGGCGCTCTACTGGTTTGCGCGAATGCTGGACGGTGGCTGCGACCCACGCTATATCGCTCGCCGGGTGGTGCGCATGGCGAGTGAGGATATTGGCAATGCTGACCCCAGGGGGCTGCAACTGGCACTCAATGCCTGGGATGTGCACGAGCGCCTGGGGAGCCCCGAGGGTGAGTTGGCCATTGCCCAGGCGATTGTTTTTCTGGCTGCCGCGGCAAAAAGCAACGCTGTCTACCGTGCCTTTGGCGCCGCCATGGCGGACGCTTCGTCCAGGCCTTCCTATGAGGTACCCCTGCATATCAGGAACGCACCCACACAATTGATGAAAGAAATGGGACATGGGGCCGATTATCGGTATGCCCACAACTTTGACGAGTCATTTGTGCCCGGAGAATCCTATCTGCCGCCGGAGCTTGACGGTACCCGCTATTACGACCCTGTTGATCGGGGACTCGAGAAGCAGATTCGGGAAAAACTCGACTATCTGCGCGGGCTGAACGCGACAAGCACATTCCAGCGCTACCGCAACAGGGAACACCCCGAAGATGATCATGAATGAGCTGGTTGCGATAGGCCTGGGTGGGGCGCTGGGTGCAGTCGCACGTCACGGCGTTGCCCATGTCTGCAATTTGCTGTTTGGTACCCAGTTTCCCTACGGCACCCTGGTCGTCAATGTGGTGGGCTCTTTTCTGATTGGTATCCTGTTTGTCCTGCTGGTAGAGCGGGCGCTGCTGCCGCCGGTGTGGCGTTCTGTGCTCATCGTTGGCTTTCTCGGTGCCTTTACAACTTTCTCGACCTTCTCCCTGCAGACGCTTGCACTGTTCGAGGAAGGCAGGGCGGGTGCTGCCCTCGTTTACGTTGGCGCAAGCGTTATTGTGTGCGTGCTGGCTGCGGCACTTGGCCTTGCCCTGGCGCGCCAGTTACCCGGCTGAACTGCGCACACCGGTGCTTCTCTGCTAAGATTGCGCCCCGTCAAAAGACCGGAACCTGTTATTCGAATGCTTGATCCCAGACTGATCAGAAACGACCCCGATAGCGTGGCAAGACAGTTGCGCAAGAAACACTTTGAGCTCGACGTGGCGGCAATTTCTCGCCTGGACGAAACGCGCAAGGCGGTGCAGGTCAGAACCGAGGCACTGCAGGCAGAACGCAATACCCGGTCAAAGGCAATTGGCCAGGCCAAGGCGCGGGGTGAGGATATTGCACCGCTGCTTGATGCCGTCAACAACCTCGGTCAGGAACTTGAGAGTGCCAAGACCGCGCTCGATGAGGTGCAGGAAGAGATTGACGCCTTGCTGCTCACTATCCCGAACCTGCCACACGCGGATGTCCCCACCGGCAAATCCGAAGATGACAACCTTGAACTGCGGCGTTGGGGAGACCCTACCACTTTTGCATTTGCACCACTGGATCACGTTGATCTTGCCGACAACAGCAACCTGCTGGATTTTGAGTCAGCTGCGAAGATTGCAGGTTCGCGGTTTGTGGTGATGCGGGGCCAACTGGCCCGGTTGCATCGCGCCCTGGTGCAATTCATGCTTGATGTCCACACCGGGGAGCATGGATACGAGGAAATTTATGTGCCCTACATCGTTAATGACAGGTCACTGCTGGGAACGGGTCAGTTGCCAAAATTTGGTGAAGACCTGTTCCGGATCGATGATGAACGTAATTACTACCTGATACCCACCGCAGAGGTGCCGGTCACCAACATGGTCCGGGACCAGATCATTGATGCAGGTGAGCTTCCCCTCAAATTTGTCTGCCACACACCCTGTTTCCGCAGTGAGGCCGGCAGTTATGGCAAGGACACCAGGGGCATGATTCGCCAACACCAGTTTGACAAGGTTGAACTGGTGCAGATTGTGACGCCGGAGAACTCCTGGGCACAACACGATGAACTCACCGGGCATGCGGAAAAAATCCTGCAGAAGCTTGATCTTCCTTACCGGGTTGTTGACCTGTGTGGTGGCGATCTGGGTTTTGCGGCGGCAAGAACCTATGATCTGGAGGTGTGGCTGCCAGGGCAGGGCCGTTACCGCGAGATTTCGTCCTGCAGCAACTTCCTCGACTTCCAGGCGCGACGCTTGCAGGCCAGGTGGCGCAACCCGTCAACCGGCAAACCTGAACTGCTGCACACCATCAACGGTTCGGGTCTTGCGGTTGGCAGAACCCTGGTGGCGGTGATGGAGAACTATCAGCAGGCAGATGGCTCCATCCGCATTCCCCAGGCGTTACAGGGTTACATGAACGGTCTTGCAACGCTTGAGCTTGGCTGAAAAATGACAGAGGGCAAGGTTTTTGCGGAGAAACAGTGGATTATTTCCCGCTTTTTTTTGACCTGAAAGGACGCATCTGTCTGCTGGTCGGCGGCGGCGAAATTGCTTGTCGCAAGGCAGAACTGCTCCTGCGGGCAGGTGCACACCTCCGGGTAGTTGCGCCCATAATTGAGGAGCGTCTTCGAACCCTGCTGGACGCAGATTCACATCGTTTGCTGGTACGGGAGTTCGAGGACCGGGATCTCGACGGCGTGGCCCTGGCAATTGCCGCCACGGAAAACCGGCAGGTCAACGAGGCGGTTTCCATAGCGGCAGGCAAGCGGCAGATTCCGGTGAACGTGGTTGATCAGCCCGAGCTTTGCAGTGTCATTTTCCCGGCGATTGTCGATCGCTCCCCGGTTGTGGTGGCCATCTCAACGGGCGGTGGTTCACCGGTGCTGACCCGTTCACTACGGGAGCTGCTGGAGAGCCTGCTGGGTGCAGGGTATAGCCGGCTGGGTAAATATCTTGCTGAGAGGCGGCCCCTGTTGAAACGACAATTTACCGATCTTGACCGCCGTCGCAAACAGGTCGAGCAGTTCATGGCCTCGCCCGGGGTCGAGCGCGCCATGCAGGGGGATTACGCGGCCGCGGATGTGTACCTCAACAGGGAAGACAAAGCGGCGGCTAGGGGTGAGGTATATCTGGTTGGCGCGGGTCCCGGTGACCCGGACCTCCTGACGCTGCGGGCACTGCAACTGATGCAGAAAGCGGATGTTGTGTTGTATGACAGTCTTGTGCCCGCGGCGGTGCTGGACAGGGTCAGGCGCGATGCCACCCGCCACTACGTGGGGAAGCAGGGCGGTGGCGAGTCGACCAGCCAGGAGACAATCAATGACATGCTGGTGCGCCTGGCGCAGGACGGCAAGCGTGTGCTGCGGCTCAAGGGCGGTGATCCCTTTATTTTTGGTCGGGGCGGGGAAGAACTCAGCAGCCTGGTAGAAGCGGGCATTCCGTTTACCGTGGTGCCAGGCATCACTGCAGCAACCGGATGTGCTGCCTACGCGGGCATTCCGCTCACCCATCGGGACTATTCCCAGTCAGTCCGGTTTGTGACCGGACACCCGAAAAACGGCAACGTGCAGCTTGCGTGGCAGGAGTTTGCCCACAGGAACCAGACGATTGTGTTCTACATGGGACTCGGTGGCCTGGATGTCATCTGCAGCAACCTGATAGCGGCGGGGCGGGATCCGGCAACACCCGTCGCAATTATCTCAAAAGGCACAACACCGGAGCAGCAGGTGGTGGCCGGCACACTCAACAATATTGTTCAGCTGGTCAAGCAGGCATCCATAAGTCGTCCAACTCTGACCATTGTCGGTGAGGTGGTCAACCTGTATGAGATACTGAACCCCACCATGCACATCAGTCGCAGTTAGCGGGTTTGGGCAGGCCGGCAATCTTGCTGACCAGTTTGGCGGGTTTGCCGGTAAACAGTTGCATCAGATAGATGCTCTGGCCTTTTTCCGCCCCAAGCTGCTCACGGACCAGTTTAACCAGTACGCGCGTTGCCGGCGCAATCGCGTAGCTTGCATAATAATCACGCACGAGGCGGATGATGCACCAGTGCGCCTCTGTCAGTTGGATACCTTCGGCTTCAGCCAACTGCTCGGCAACCCCGGGCGACCAGTCCGAGAGGTTCCGCAGAAAACCTTCCTTGTCCAGTGCCGGCACATTCATGACCAGTTCTTCACGCTGTCGTATTGTGTACACAAAGTCACAAAACCCGGGTAATCAACGAGGCTGACGCCAGGCAACAAACCGGCGTTAAGGCCCCTGGCGATAACATCCGCGCTGAGCGCGTAAACAGTATCCGGGTAATCTCTCAGACAGGAATCTGGCGTATCCAGGGCCGCGTAAACACCGTCTTCCAACAGCAACAGGGCATCCCCGGGCAACCGAAACCGCAGACAGGCGGCGAGGGCACCACTCATGCCGGGTGACTTGTTGACGGTATGCAGGATTACAGTCATCTATCTGTCTCCTAGAAGCTGAGTACCACCTGATGCTGCCGCAACAGTTGGCCTACTGCAGCGT
Source organism: Pseudomonadota bacterium (assembly GCA_047947185.1). Taxonomy (GTDB): domain Bacteria; phylum Pseudomonadota; class Gammaproteobacteria; order Pseudomonadales; family Azotimanducaceae; genus JANQJA01. The sequence goes on along the minus strand of CP170502.1, from coordinate 318,710 downwards.
CAGGCAGTGGCATCACGTCCACCAGGAGATCACCGGTTTCAAGCCCCCGGCGGGCCAGGTCTGCTTCACTGCAGTAGATCTCTGTCACCCCATAGTCCCGGAGCGCCTGGTAGGTCACAGAATAGTTTTTGGTCCCCAGTTGAGCAGAGTCCTGACCCTTCAGTACCTGAAAAATACCGTCACCCAGCAGAAGGACCCTGCAGGTCACAAACGCCGACGCCATCAACGCTGCGTCGAGTCCTTCCTGCCCGTACAGGGTGCCATGGGGCGGATGGGACTGGACTATCAACAGCTCTTTCATGGGCTAATCCACTCAGGCGCCAAACGTGATGGTTCGGTCTGCGTTCAGTGTCGCATCAATCAACTGACCGAGCCCCGACACAACAAACCCCCCAGCAACATTGTGATGCACTTTCTCATAGCGATCTGCTTCTGTTTCATCCAGCACACCACGTCGCAGTGATGAGGCAATACAGACAACAAGATCAATGTTCGCATCAGCCAGTGCCTGCCATCTTGCGCCCAGGTCCCATTCATCCTGCGGCGGTGCAAGCAGCGCCGAGGCGTTGTAGACACCATCATGATAAAAAAATACACGGTAGATCCCGTGGCCGGCAGCAAGCGCCGCTTCGATAAAATGCAGCGCAGAATGGGAAGCCTCCGCTGAATAGGGTGCGCCATGGACAACTATCGCAAAATTCATGGTCGATGCTCGTAACAAAAAAAGCCCCGGCATGATAACCATGCCGGGGCCGTTTTCCTATGGCCGGTGTTCGACCGGCGGCTAACGCATTGCTGCTGTCAGCGCCTCAATCCGTCACTTACTCATCGCCGCCAAACACGCCGAGCAACTGCAGCAGGCTGACAAACAGGTTGTAGATGCTGAGGTAAAGAGAAACAGTCGCCATGATGTAGTTGGTCTCACCGCCGTTAATGATCCGGCTGGTGTCATACAGGATAAAACCTGACATCAGGATGACGATGGCAGCGGACAGCGCAAGGTGCAGGCCCGAGACATAGAAGCCGAAGAAAGAACCCACAAACATCAGCAGCATGGCGCCAATCACAACCCACATGCCCGTCATCAAAAAACCGCTCATGAATGAGAAGTCTTTTTTGGTGACCAGCGTATAGCCCGAGAGGGAGAGAAAAATCATGCCTGTCAGGGAGGCAGCGGTAATGACCGTCTGGGTGCCGGCGGCAGTTGCCATATAGAGGTTCAGGATGGGTCCAAGCGAAAAGCCCAGGATGCCAGTGAAGGCAAAAGTCAGCACAAGTCCCCAGATACTGTTGCGGAACTTGTTGATGGCAAACATCACGCCAAACGCCACCAACAGTGGCAGAAAGCCCATGTGCTGCACATCCATTGCCATTGCAGTGGCGGCCATGGCTGCGCTGAACAGCAGCGTCATGGAAAGCAACATATAGGTGTTGCGCAGTACCTTGTTGGTCGCAACAACTGTCGAATGACGATCAGCAGTTACAAATTGGGCATCAGCCATGGAATTCAACTCCTTTCAGGGTAAACAAACATTAAGCCAAAAAGTTTACGGTTGGCACCGGCAAAAGCAAGCAGTATCAACTGACCGCACAACGGCTGTTTGTCTCTCGCCGGTCCCCGTTACGGTGTATTTGACAGGAAATTGCCCCGGGGGTTCGCAACTTTGTCCTGCTTTCTGCTAAGTTAAAACCTGACTGAAACCGAAGCAACCCAATGCGCGCACTGGTCCTGTTATGCCTTCCACTCATCCTGTCACCCGCGCTAGGCGCGAGCGACCTGCAGATTCGTGCCGCAGAGATTACCGGTTATGGCATTTTCGAGGCGGCCAGCAGCCAGCGCCAGACGGGCTTCTCCGCCCGGGCACCGGCGGCCGACGCCGTCAAGGGTGTGCGTTTTGTCGAGTTTACCAACACCATCCCGGCGGCGCTCGGCACCAATTTTGGCTTTCAGTACATTATCAACAGTTCGCCCCGGGGAGCCGAAATGAACGTCACCAATATCATCAGGTTTCCAGGTGAAGGGTTGAAGCGCCCCGGTGGACGTAGCTGGACAGAGTCCCGCGAGAATCGAAAAATACGTATCGGACATCGGGATTTTTATGGGTATGCATTCGACGAACCCTGGGAGATGGTGCCTGGAGAATGGGTTTTTGAAGTCTGGCACAACAACGCGAGGCTGATCCGGAAGACGTTTACGGTTGTGCCAACAGAGTCACAGACGGCGCCGGATCGCTAGCCGACCCCGGTCTGGTGTTCCGGCGCATCAGGGTAGTTCGTTGACAGCAACCCGCCACCAGGTGGATTCAAGGCCCACCTGACCTCTGCCGGGTTGGCCCCAGTCACAGACGCCGTCTGCAAACAGTTTGCCCATCCTCGACTGCAGATCGACGGACAATCCTTCCAGGTCAGATGCCTCAAGCGGTCGTCGCGTACAGGCAATAATGTTGTTGGCGATTGGGGCACCAGCGATATAGCGCGGATAAGTATAGGTAGGAAACGCCTCGTTGCAGCGTCCGCCTGCCATCTGCTGGGGCTCTATCTGCTTTTCACCGTCGATCCAGCAGGCGTCAGTCAACGTCTGTGGCCGGTTCCGTCGAATCCTGTCGGCCTGACTACCCGGGTCACGATCGGAGCGAATAGCCACAAGCCAGGCATCAAGGGCATCAAGTGCGCCGGACAGCACGGGCGAATCGAGGCTGAATAGTGAGCACCCCTCGCACAGGCCGTCTTCGGTCAGGACCACATGGTTGTCAATATTGCCATTTGCGGCAAGCAGGCGTGCCCGGGTGCTGTAGGTATGGTATTCGAGGTGAGTATCACCACCGGCACGCCCATCAACCCAGGCCCGATAGTCAATAATGGGGATCTCGTTCAGGCCCGCGCCACCATCGAGGATCCTGCCACTTTGGTAGGCAGCCCGTGTGGCTGCCTCATCATGCGCAATTCTGGCGCTGACAAAGCCGCCGTTGCGATCCAGACCACCAATGTGCTCATTGAGGTGAACAAACTGGGTCGCTGAAATCAGACCACTGCGGTAAGCCTGCAGCCCGTACTGCACGCCCTGATTGTCCAGTGGCCAGCGAGCATAACCGGTTGCCGGGTCCCTGCCATAGACATTGACCGTGTGGTCAAACAGCGTTGGCCGGGCACCCGATCGGTTGGCGACAGGATCAAATCTCGCGTTCACCGGGACAACAGGCGCAAACTCAGCCGACGGCCAGTCTTCCTGAAACTCCGAGACGACCCTGGCAGCCCCGTCGGACAAAGCGAGCAGGGCAGCATCGCTGGCCAGTCCGGTTACCGCCCTCTGTTCTGCTGATGTCCAGGCCATGGCGCCCGTCGCAGCAGCCCAGTCGAAATACCGCTTCAACAACCGGCTATCCACCAGCACCGACACCATCGCATGGCCTACTTCCGGAAAGCTGCAGCCAACCAGGATACCGTCCAGCAATCCAGGATAGTTGTCACCAATCTGGTGCCCCTGGTAGGAGCCACCGGAACAACCATACCCAATGGTGAACGCAGGCGGCCCGTATTGCTCGATAAAGTGCTCCTTGACCATCATCATGGTCTCCGCCGCCAGCAGGTCATTACAGTTGACGCCAAACACATTCAGTGACGCACTGGCGAGGGCAAACCCCCGGCTCAGCAGGGGCGCCTGCAGCACACCACCCGTGCTGCTGCCCTGCCGATACCAGCCACCACGGCATCCGCCGCCGAACGCGTAGATCAGCTTGCCATTCCATGACGCTGGCATTGCCACCTGGAAAATGGCCCGATTGATAACACCTGTTTCTACCACAACCTCCGGTTGCCGGTCGCCCGAGGTGATATAGCCGCCATCGGCACTTGTAATAAATCCGTCAAAGCGGCGGTCAACCCGGCACCCGGGCGAATCCGACGGGCCCAGTTTGCCGGCCCCGGGTCCCACCTCAAATGCCTCGGTTTCACAAAAGAATGGTATCTGGTGTGGCCCGGAAATTACCGGTCCTTCAGCAGGGTAGTTGGTAAACCGGTAGCGCAGGACCTCACGCTTATCAAGCGTGCCGACCAGTTCATGTGCGCCCACAGGCAGCCCCGTCACCAGCGTGTAGTCGCCGCGCAACTCCTGGCTGACCACGTCTCCGTTAACCGCAAGCAATACCCCTTCCGGCAGGCCGCTGAGGAGCATGTCGCCGCCCGTGACCAGATCAGCATGGGACGAGACAGCCCTGACCCCGGGGGGCTGGACTTTTGCCGGTTCGGTGCCACAGCCGGCAATCAGGGCAGCGAGGCATATGAGCAGGACAATTCGCATGGCTGGTATCTCGTTGGTGGAGCCGGTACGCACGCCCGGTTGTACCCTGGAGACAGGTGATAACCGGAGGCGGTGTCGTCATGGTATCCTCCGATCAGCGTCCCGGCAATTCGGCCACAGGAACTAACGAATAACAATGACAGGGAACTGATGAGCGACGTGATTCTTACCGAGACTGATGAGTTTGTCACCACAGTCACATTAAACCGCCCCGATGCGCTCAATGCACTTTCCACCGCATTGCGACGCGCCCTGACAGATACGTTTGTTGCGCTGCGTGAGGACGAAGCCACACGCGTCATTATCCTGACAGGATCCGGACGAGCTTTTTCCGCTGGCCTGGATCTGAAGGAACTTGGTCAGCAGGGTCTGGGCCGGCCCGGTGAAAGTGCCGGTGGGGTGGACCTGGCAGATGCCATGTTGAACGTCGGCAAGCCGATTATTGGCGCTATCAACGGCTATGCCATTACAGGCGGCTTTGAGATTGCACTGCTCTGCGACATTCTCATTGCATCTACCCAGGCCCGTTTTGCCGATACGCATGTGCATATGGGGGTTGTCCCCGGCTGGGGTCTGTCCCAGCGACTTGCCCGCCTGATTGGTGCGTCGCGCGCCAGGGAACTGAGCCTGACCGGCAACTACCTTGATGCCAGCACGGCGGAACGCTGGGGACTGGTCAACAGGGTCCTGCCGCCTGAAGACCTGCTGCCCCATTGCCGCGGACTCGCGCGGGAAATTTGTGCCACGGACCAGCCCACCATGCGGGAAGTTCACCGCCTGATCAACTTTGGTCTTGAACATGACCTGGCGCAGGGACTTGCGGAGGAACGACGGGCGTCTGCCGCTCACAGCGGCGACCGATCCGCTGCAGGACTTGAACAACGGCGAAACCAGGTCCAGGCGCGCGGCCGCAACCTGAACGCCTGATCCGGATCATCCGGTTTTTTTCATTGATGGAGAACTGCCATGAGAATACTGCTGACTGTCCTTTGGCTCCTGGGCGCTGCCCAGATTCAGGCTGAGGAAACACCCAAACGTGATGAACTCAGGGGTGAGTTCATCATGGACTTCATCATTGATACAACAGCGCCCCAGTTGATTGGGGCCAGAACGGTTGTGCCCATCACGGGCGGACGTTTTGAGGGACCGGGACTCAAGGGCACCGTACTGAATGTGGGTGCTGACTGGATAAAAGCCCGGGCTGATGGCACGCGGGACCTGGACGTGCGGGTGACGCTCAGGACCGACGATGACGCGCTCATTTACATGAGCTACAAGGGCATCATCAGCCGGAGCGACCAGGGAATGTACTGGCGTGTTGTGCCGGTTTTTGAGACAGACGCCACCAAATATGACTATCTCACCAAAATGGTCGCGGTTGGCATCGGCAAGCGGATAGACGGAAAAACAGCCTACAGTATCTACCGCGTGCTCTAGGGCTGCCTGCGGGAAAAAGTGACGGCCTGGGCAAGTGAAGACAGACAGTGGTGGCGGAGGGGGTGGGATTTGAACCCACGAAAGGTTTAACCCTTTGCCGGTTTTCAAGACCGGTGCATTCAACCGCTCTGCCACCCCTCCGTTTCACAAACCGGTTCAGAACTTTGAAGCGGCGCAATATACGCGATACCACAGGTTTTGTTAAGTACTCGATGAAGTTTGGCATAAACTGGCCACATGACCGAATTATTGCTGTTAATTGTTGTTGGGCTGGTTGCGCTCTACTGGCAGTCTGCCATGCGGTGCAAGGAACTTGCCGTGATTGCTGCGCGGCGCGAGTGCAAACTGTGTGATGTACAACTGCTGGACCAGACGGTACAGCTTGAACGACTGTCGTTGAGTCGGGACGCCAGCGCGCGTTGGCGCATCTGGCGCGAGTATCGCTTTGAGTACACCGAGGATGGTGACACCCGCCGGGAAGGCCAACTCACACTGCTGGGGCAGAAAGTCATCCGGATTGCACTTGAGACCTTTAACCCGGTTATCCATTAGTATTGCGCTATTGCTCCTGTTGGCTGCCTGTTCATCGGCGCCAGTGGCGCCACCCGACTGTACCGGCACGGGGCAGGTCAGCGTGCTGGCGGCGGGTAATCCGTTGGCCAACCTGTCGCGGCGGGACCTGGACCAGATTCTTGCGGCACCACGAGCCAATGCCGACCGTGAGGCGCGGGCCCAAGCGCTGCTGGCAGAAGCCTGTCCGGACCTCAGCGTTGAGCCGATCCCGGGCCATAAACAACATAATCTGGTTTGCACGCTGACCGGGCGCAGCCCGCAGCAGATCCTGGTTGGGGCGCATTACGATCGCGCCGGCCAGGGTAGCGGGGTTGCCGACAACTGGACCGGTGTCGTGACCACCCTGCGCCTTTTGACCTACTTTGTTGCCAATCCACCCGAACATACCCTGGTGTTCGCGCTGTTTGGAGAGGAAGAACCCGGGATGATCGGCTCGGCGCACTATGCGAGATCAATCAACCCGGCAAATCTCCGTGCAATGATCAATATCGATACCCTGGGCCTGGGACCGGTGACCATTGACAGAAGGTCCGATCCGACACTCGCCTGTCAGGCGCACCGGGTAGCAAGGCTGATGGCAATTGCGGTACGCAGCAACAATCTGCCTGAAACGGTGGGTGACTGGCGGGTGTTCCGGCGCGCTGGTGTGCCCGTGCTCAATCTTCATTCGCTGGACCGGGCAGGGCTTCGTGTTGTTCACACCCGGCGAGACAGGGCCGAAACCGTCAACCTGGCGGCTGTCAATGATGGGTATCGTGTTGCGCTCCAGACCTTGCGCGCACTCGACAGGCAGGGGGGCTAACCGGCGAATCGCGCGTCGAAACCGTTTTCCCAGAGTTCGATGTCGGTTCCGGCCACACGCTGCAGGAGTATACCCATTGCCCATTCGCCCTCCAGCGGGCGCACCCAGCGTATCTCACCGCGAAGCAGAAACATGGCAAAAGGCTCACCAATACCAATGGTGATATTGAGGAGGCTGCCGGGAATCAGTTGCTGGTCGGTGCGAAACTGCAGCCCGCTGGGCGAGAAGTCCACCGCCTCGCAGGCGACAGAAACGCCCACCAGGTCAGGATCTTCCTGACATTCATGTACATGCACAAAAAAACGGATGTTGTGAGAGACTCGCGACTCGCTGCGCTTATCCATAGCAGGTTTTCCTGGCAACCGAGATGCCGATCTTAGGGGCTGCAACAGGGTACTTCAACCCTGCGAGGGGTCGATCAGCGTTCGATAGGTGCGCAGGTGTTTCAGGGCTTCGGTGTGTTGGCCAATCAGTTCATAAAGCCTGGAAAGATTGTAGTGCGCATCCGCAAAGGAGGCTGCACGTTTGTAGGCTTCAATAGCATCGTGGATTCTGCCCATGTCCTCCAGCAATGTACCCAGGTTAAACGCCGCCAGGACATTATCGGGTTCCGTGCTGAGTGCTGCCAGGTAATGTTGCTCCGCGTTGGTATAGTCACCAGACTCCTGCTGTAACCTGCCCAGGTTCACATGGGCGTCCGAATGCGAGGGATCCAGTTCAAGCGCACGCTCATAAGCCGCCGGCGCGTCATCAGGGCTCACGGCTTCCAGGTCGACGCCCAGGTCAAACCAGTCATCACTGGTTAACTGTTCCTCCGAGGCGGACGCATCTGCCACGGCGCGGCGCGCCAGCGGTGCGACACTGCCGGCAAGATCAGCCACAGAGAAGTTGAAGTGGAACTGGCCCGACTCGGGGTTATAGACCTGTTCCTGGTCGCGGATCACAACCTGCCCGCCGTCGCCGCTGATGCGAAGCGCTGTCAGGGGCCGGTTTTGCGGCAAGCGCTGCTGCAGCGACAGCAGGCTCCGGTTGATACGCGACCGGCGAACACCCGCCCCCAACAGTTCCTTGGCGGTCCGCAGTACAATAATGTCCTGGAAGCTGAAGCGGTAACGCCCCTTGGGGCCCTTGTCGGGGTCGAGCACGCCACGCGCGATGTCACGAATGACCGCCGGGGACAGCTCCAGCAATTCTGCGACTTCTCGGGTCGAATATCCTTTCATCTTCCGGTACTGTTGCTAGCCGCCGGCCCTGTTTGCAGACTGGCCGGATCAAGGCTGTTTTTCCTGTTGTGTCCCGGGATAATAGCAACAAAAGCTTCTCTGCATCTCGCCGGGCCCGGGGCCCCGCTTACTCAGCCCGCCTGATCATGTCACGGGCAATGACAGTCTGCTGGATTTGTGATGTACCTTCATATATCCGGAACAGGCGAACATCCCGGTAGAAACGCTCAATGCCATACTCTTCCACATAGCCGGCGCCACCGTGAATCTGGACCGCGCGATCAGCCACGCGACCCACCATCTCCGTGGCAAACAGCTTGCAGCTGGCCGCGAGTGCCACCACGTTTTCACCCGCATCACGTCTTTTTGCCGCGTCATCAATCATGCAACGAGCCGCGTAGGCTTCGGTCTGGCTGTCAGCCAGCATTGCCTGAATGAGCTGAAAGTCGGCAATACGCTGACCAAACTGCTTGCGCTCAAGTGCATAACGCAGGCTGTCTGCTATCAGTCTCTCCGCAATACCAACACTGAGCGCACTGATATGAAGCCGGCCCTTGTCGAGCACTTTCATGGCCGTGGCGAAGCCGACATTTTCCCGGCCGCCAAGCAGGTTGGCCGCGGGCACCATCACATCGTCAAACATCACATCACAGACATAAGTGCCCTGTTGGCCCATCTTCCGATAGGGTAATCCGAGGCTGATACCCTCCAGGTCGGTGCTGACCAGGAAAGCGGAAACGCCACGAGCTCCTGGCTCTTGCGGATTGGTCCGGGCGAACACGGTGAACAGGTCTGCTTTGGGGGCGTTGGTAATGTACCTCTTGGTGCCGTTCAATCGATAATAATCACCTTCCTTGCGGGCCGTGGTGCGTACTGACGCAGCATCCGAGCCTGACTCAGGTTCCGTCAGGCAAAAAGAGCCAATACACTCGCCGGTTGCCATCTTCGGCAGGTAGGCCTGTTTCTGTTCGTGTGACCCGTCAATAATCAACGCCTGGGACCCTATGCCCACATTGGTACCAAACACCGACCGGAATGCTGGTGAGGTATGCCCAAACGCCCGGGCCACGGCCACTTCCTCGGACATGTTGAGGCCGAGACCGCCATATTCCTCCGGGATGGTAAGGCCAAACAGGCCCAGCGCTTTCATCTCCTCGATCACGTCATCGGGGATAGCATCGTCCATGCCAACCTGGGACTCCAGTGGTCTCAGGCGGTTCTCGACAAACTTGTCGATGGTGTCCAGCAACTGGCCCAGAGTCTCTTTATCGAGTGCCATAACATTTCCCCAGCATGGTGTCCGGCGCCTGTTGGTCAACCTGGTGACACGATATAATGGCGCGCTTGAATGAATGAACCGGCTTTGCCGCAGCAAGGCCAGAATTGTAACAAAGAGAGAATCGCATGGCTGGCTTTAAATGGGACGACCCGTTTTTCCTTGATGACCAACTCACCGAGGACGAACGCATGATTCGTGATACCGCACGGGACTACGCACAGGCAAAACTGCAGACAAGGGTAAAGCAGGCGTTTCGTGACGAGTATTTTCACCGGGAGATCATGAGTGAAATGGGGGAACTGGGTCTGCTCGGCTCAACCTTGCCCGAGAAATACGGTTGTTCCAACGTCAACTACGTTTCTTATGGGCTGGTTGCCCGTGAGGTGGAGCGGGTAGACAGCGGTTACCGGTCTGCAATGAGTGTTCAGTCATCACTTGTCATGCATCCCATATACACTTACGGCAACGAGGCACAACGGGAAAAATATCTGCCCAAACTGGCCACCGGTGAATGGGTTGGCTGTTTTGGCCTGACCGAACCTGATTACGGCTCTGATCCTGGCAGCATGATCACGCGTGCCGAAAAGACAACAAATGGCTACCTGCTGAATGGCGCAAAAATGTGGATCACCAATTCCCCAATTGCCGACCTGGCGGTGGTCTGGGCGAAGCTGGACGACAAGATCCGAGGATTTGTGGTGGAGCGGGGGATGCCCGGGTTCGAAACACCCAAGATTGAGGGCAAGTTCAGCCTGCGGGCATCCGTGACAGGCGAGATTGTACTGACCGACTGCGAGGTGCCCGAGGAGAACCTGCTACCCAACGTCAAGGGGCTGGCAGGGCCTTTTGGTTGCCTGAATAAGGCAAGATACGGCATTTCCTGGGGTGCGATGGGGGCGGCGGAGTACTGCTGGCACGCAGCACGCAACTACACCCTGGAACGCAAACAGTTTGGGCGTCCACTTGCCGCGAACCAGCTGATCCAGAAAAAACTGGCGGACATGCAGACAGAAATTACGCTTGGCCTGCAGGGGAGCCTGCGGATCGGTCGCATGATGGATGACGACAATTGTCCCGTTGAGGTGATTTCCCTGATGAAACGCAACAATTGTGGCAAGGCGCTGGATATTGCCCGCATGGCACGAGACATGCACGGTGGCAATGGCATATCGGACGAATATCACGTCATTCGCCACCTGGTGAACCTGGAAACCGTCAATACTTACGAGGGCACCCACGATATCCATGCGCTTATCCTGGGTCGTGCCCAAACGGGTTTACAGGCGTTTACCGGCGCGTGAGAGATTGCCCATAGTGGTGTAGGACATCACCAGGGGCTGGCAGTATGATGTTATTCACCCGCCAGCCCTTGTATTCCGGCACTCTCAGATGCTGACCAAAAAGTGTACAAAAAGTCCCCGGTCAACCGGGGACTTTTCCCGACTTGCCGCACCACTCATGGCAGATTTTCGCCATAGCAAAAACAGATAAAACCCCGCAATTCTTAGGCGATTTTCATACTTCCAAACTTTTTTTGGGGTGCTACATTTCTGTTCAACGGAACAAGAATGAGAAAACCACAGGGAAGGGTGTTGTTATGAATAACGCTGTTATCAGGGTTCTGGTCGTGGACGACCATCGTCTGGTGAGGTTGGGCACGTCGCGTTTGCTGGAGGATATTGACGGATTTGAGGTTGTTGGACAGGCTGACTGTGGAGAACAGGCCATAGAAATGGTTCGGGACAGGTCGCCGGACGTTGTCCTGATGGACGTCCACATGCCAGGTATCGGCGGGCTTGAAGCCACACGGCGCTGCCTGCGCGTTGACCCGGACCTCAAGGTGATTGTCCTGACTATCTATGAAGAAGAGCCATATCCATCAAAACTGCTGAAGATCGGTGCACACGGGTATCTGACGAAGCGAACCGAGCCGGCAGAACTGGTGCTGGCCATTCGCAAGGTGATGGCCGGGCAACGTTATGTGAGCACCGAAATCGCCCAGCATCTCGCGCTCAAACCCTTCAACGAGGAAGACGGGACGCCGTTTGACCAGCTGTCGAGCCGCGAAATGCAGATTGCCCTGATGATAGTCAATGGTCACAAGGTGCCGGAGATTGCGAGCAGCCTGTCACTCAGTCCCAAAACCGTCAACAGCTATCGATACCGGATCTTCGACAAACTGCATGTATCCAGTGATGTCACCCTGACGCGCCTGGCTATCAAACATCACCTGCTTGATGCGGAGGTTATGGCAGCCGGCTAGCCACAGGGGCAGGTAAAGCAGATTGAGGCTTGCATCCTGACGACCGCATGCGCAAGGTATAGGCATGTCTGCGGTCACTGCCTATACCCAATCACTTCTGGCCTGCCGGCGCTGTCCGAGAATGCGGGCGCAGTTCAAACGTCTCCGCTTGTCCCTGCCGGACTACTGGAACCAACCTGTGCCGCCCAGCGGTCCGGCGGAATCCCCACTGCTGATTGTTGGCCTGGCACCCGGCAAACATGGCGCCAATCGCACGGGCCTGCCATTTACCGGTGATGCCTCGGGTGACCTGCTTTTTGCCGTATTGGAGGAACTGGGGCTGCAGCAGCAGGTCCGGATCACCAATGCCGTCAAGTGCCTGCCCATTGCCAACCTGCCAAGCACCAGCGAAATAGTCAATTGCCAGCGCCACCTCAAACCAGAACTCACCCCAGGCCTGATACTGCTGTGCCTGGGTGGCGTAGCCCACCGGGCAACAATCCGCGCACTTGGCGCACGCCAGTCTGAAAACCCGTTTGAACATGGCCGGATCCACAGCCTGGCCACTGTTACGCTCGTCGATTCCTATCACTGCAGTCGCTACAACACCCAAACCCGGCGACTGACGCAAAACATGTTCCGGGACGTAGTAGAATTGGCCGCCGGCCTGGCCGGCATGCTGAAAGCCAGGAAGTAATCTCTCCCATGAGCAAATTTGACTACAAACCGTTTCTCAAAAACCTGACCACAAGGCCAGGCGTCTACCGCATGTACGACGGCGCGGGCGACATTCTCTACGTGGGCAAAGCGAAGAACCTGAAGAACAGGGTCTCCAGCTATTTCCGCCAGACTGCGCTCGAGGTCAAGACCCTGGCGCTGGTGGCACGCATCGAGAAGGTTGAGTACACCATCACCAGTAGCGAAACCGAGGCACTGCTCCTCGAACAGTCGCTCATCAAGGAACTGAAGCCACCTTACAACATCGATTTTCGTGATGATAAAAGCTACCCCTACATTTACCTCTCCAGCGAGGACAAGTATCCGCGCCTGGCTTTCCATCGTGGCGCGCAGAAGAAAGCGGGGCGCTACTTTGGTCCGTTTCCCAGCGCCTACGCGGTGCGCGACAGTCTCAATATCCTGCAGAAAGTATTTCGCGTCCGCCAATGCGAGGATACCTTTTTCAAGAACCGGTCAAGGCCCTGCCTGCAATACCAGATCAAACGGTGCTCCGGGCCCTGTTGTGACCTGGTTGCCGTGGATGCCTACCGCGATGACGTCAACCACGCCATCATGTTTCTTGAGGGAAAAAGCCGGGACGTACTGAATGACTATGCCAACAAGATGGAAGCGGCATCAGGCGCTCTGGAGTTTGAGAAGGCCGCGCAGTATCGCGACCAGATTGTCCATCTGCAGCGCATACAGGAGCAACAGTACGTCTTTGGCAGTCAGGGTGACATTGATGTGATGGCGGCGCTGGTCAACCCAGGGGGCGTGTGTGTGCTGGTCATGATGGTGCGGGGAGGGCGCCTGCTTGGCAACAAGACCTACTTTCCGCGAATACGACTCGAGGAAAACGAATCAGATGTGCTCACCTCTTTCATTCCGCAGTTTTATCTTTCCGGTGCTGCCGGCCGTGAGATTCCGAAAGAGGTGATTGTGAATGCACCGGTCGAGGACAAGGCGGTCATCGAGGCCGCTTTGACTGCACAGTCCGGTCGCAAGGTCAGCATTGCTGACCGCGTCAGGGGTCACCGCAGTCGTTGGGTGGACCTGGCCAGGACCAACGCTGAGCAAAGCCTGGGTGGTCATCTTGGCAGCCGGAACAATATCTACCAGCGATACGAGGCCCTGCAGGAAGCACTGGGTCTGGCTGACATGCCAGCCCGGCTTGAGTGTTTCGACATCTCACACAGTGCCGGAGAGGCCACGGTTGGGTCCTGTGTCGTGTTTGACCAGAACGGGCCACTGAAGTCAGATTATCGGCGCTTCAACATAGAGGGCATAACACCAGGCGACGACTATGCCGCCATGGCCCAGGCACTGTCCCGGCGCTACACCCGGATCAAACAGGGTGAGGGTCAAGTGCCGGACGTGTTGTTTATTGACGGCGGCAAAGGCCAACTCAGTCAGGCAGAACGGGTACTGGAGGAACTCCAGGTCACGGGTCTGGTGCTGGTTGGTGTCGCCAAAGGGCCCACACGCAAAGCCGGTCTGGAAAGCCTGATTGTCTCCGGCGCTGGCGAACTGGTCCTTGCGCCGGACAACCCGGCCCTGCATCTGATCCAGCACATCAGGGATGAGAGTCACCGATTTGCCATCTCAGCGCATAGGACCCGGCGGGGAAAGAAGCGGACAGAATCCCTGCTGGAAGGCATCGAGGGTGTGGGGCCCAAGCGGCGGCGGGCGCTGTTGCGCCATTTTGGCGGCACCAAGCGTATCCTGGCGGCAAGTGCCGAGGAACTCGCCCGGGTAGAGGGCATCAGCCGCACCCTGGCGGATCACATTTACGCAACTTTGCACCAGACCTGACATTAACGCCTGTTGGCGTTTAAGCCGACTCGTACACAGGCTAGAATGTTCCGCTGTTCTTACGCCGAACCCGGCCGGTTGCATGAAATTACCTATCAGTACGCCTAACCTGCTGACCAGCTTTCGTATCCTGCTGATACCTGTACTGGTTGCGGTTTTCTATACGCCGTTCGAATGGCGTTACCTGGCCGCGGCGGGCGTGTTTACCCTGGCCAGCGTTACCGACTGGCTGGACGGTTACCTGGCGAGACGACTTGGGCAAATGACACCTTTTGGCGCCTTTCTCGACCCGGTTGCAGACAAACTGGCGGTTGCTGTTGCCCTGGTGCTGTTGGTAGAGGTTCATGCCAGCGCGGTGCTGGCAGTCCCCGCGTTGGTAATTGTGTGTCGGGAAATTGTCGTGTCGGCGCTACGTGAGTGGATGGCACGCTACAGTGACAGGCGGGGCGTTGCGGTATCTTTTGTCGGCAAGGTCAAGACAACTTTCCAGATGATTGCGATCATTGTGCTGCTGGCCAACGGGCCTGACCTTGGAAACCAACTGGTTATTCTCGGTTATGTTCTGCTGTATGCAGCCGCGGTGCTCACCCTCTGGTCCATGTACAGCTACCTGCGAATCGCCTGGCCCGACCTCTCATCCGGCATGGCCGTCGAGGACAAGGAAGAACCCTGAAACGGTGGCAGATTGCCAAAAAGGCCCGTGAAATCGGACACAATTTCCAGTAGACTCTGCGCCTTCTATGGCTGGGCCCGCCCAGGAGCGGACTGCATCAGCGCAGCGCGCTGACTGGCTTCGAGTAGATACAGTCATTTTTTCCACCTATGGCTGGGTGGCAGAGTGGTCAGGCGGGCCCGCCTAGGGGCGGACTGCATCAGCGCAGCGCGCTGACTGGCTTCGAGTAGATACAGTCATTTTTTTTCCACCTATGGCTGGGTGGCAGAGTGGTCATGCAGCGGACTGCAACTCCGTTAACGCCGGTTCGATTCCGACCCCAGCCTCCATTTTCCCCCCTAAATCCGAGCCATCTTGGCTGGTTGGCGGCTGTAATGGAGCGCCGCCGGCAGGTGGGTTATCCTGTCCTGGTCCTGGTTGGGTAGTGGCTCATGGTTATGGTGAAAAGCCGACATGTTCAAAAGCAGAACAAACAATCAAAAGCCCGCAGGCGCCCCATCACTCAGGATGATATCTACCAGATAAAGTACGTCGCTGATGCCGTTCTTTCACCCGATGGCAAACATGCCGCTTATGTGCTGTCAGAGACGCAGAGCAACGGTGATGAGGAGCAACAGGTATCCTCAATCTGGCTGGTCCCAGTCGCTGGCGGCAAGCCCAGGCGACTCACCCGCGGGCAAGGCAACTGCAATCACCCGAGGTTTGCCGCCGGGGGCAAAGCGCTGCTGTTCCTTTCCACCCGCGAGAAACTGCCACAAATTTATTCAATGCCGCTGAATGGCGGTGAGGCGGTTGCGTTGACCGAACTGTCCCAGGGAGCGGGCCCGTTTGAAGTATCCCCCGACGACAAGTTGATCGCTTTTGCGACTGCCTCGGCGCCGCCAGCAACACCTGACGAAAACGCCCATGTACACATCAGCAGGGCCTGGTACCGCTTTGATCCGTTGCCCGGTTACCTGCAGGACACGGCACAATCACTGTTCCTGGTAAAACCCGGGCAAAAGCCCGCGGAACTGGTTGCCACTGAATGTATGATCACCGGCTTTGCGTTTTCGCCTGACAGCAAACAGCTGGCGTTTCTTACCTCTGGTGACGCCGAGCAGGAATTTGGCGAAGCCAACCTGAACGTCGTTAAAGTGACCGGAAAAGCGAACCGGGTGGTTGTCAGGAACCAGCGCCTTAACCAGGTTGTCTGGTCAGGGGACGGTAAACGGCTGATAAGCAGCGGTCCGGTGAACGGGCTTGCAGACCAGGCGGCACTGATAGTTGTCGACCCCGACAGCGGCAATTTTGTAGATCGGACAACAACGCTGGACATTATGGTTGGCGCAGGCGTACAGGGTCATATCCCGGTTCGGCTCAGCAGTCGACTGCTGGTCGATGCCGACAACAGGAGAGTCCTGACGGCCGTTACGCGGGGCGGCGAAGTACACGTCAATGCTGTTTCGCTCACGGGGAGAAAGTCAGCGACCCCTATCTCCAGCGGGCCCAGGCTGGTGCACCTGCAGGATTGCCGGAATGGCACGCTGCTTGTCATTACCCAGGACACGATCACACCACCTGCGCTGGCGCTGCTGGACCGGGATTCAGGCAAGCTGACCACGCTGACCCATCACAACGACGCCTGGCACAGGCAATTCCAATGGCCCGAGGTGGAACGACTCCAGGTGGCGAGTGGCTGCGGGATTACTCTGGAAGGCTGGGTGATGAAACCCAAACAGGTGCGACCGCCCTACAAAACAATTCTGACCATCCACGGCGGCCCGCACGCTGGCTATGGTTGTGGATTCTGGTTCGACATGCATGAACTGGTTGGCGCCGGTTACGCGGTGGCCTTCATGAATCCACGCGGTTCAACCGGCTACGGAAACAGGTTCAGCCGTGCCATCCTGGGATGCTGGGGTGACCCTGAGTTTGAAGACTTCAATCGGTTTCTCGATGAACTGGTGCGCCTGAAAATTGCCCATAAGGACAAGTTGGGGGTTACCGGCATCTCGGGTGGAGGTCACCTTACGGGCTGGCTGATTGGCCACACCAACCGGTTCAGGGCTGCGGTACCGGAGCAGGGGGTCTACAACATGCTCTCCATGTGGGGGACCTCGGACGCCGGCAAGGCACTGATTGAACTCGAGATTGGTGGTGCCATCCACAAGATTCCAGAAAAATACTGGGAACGTTCACCACTCGCTTACGCCCACTGCTGCAAGACACCAACGCGCCTGATCCAGGGTGAAACCGATGTGCGCTGTCCCATGGAACAGGCTGAACAGTTTTATACAGCCCTTGAGGATCACGGTTGTGAGGTCGAACTGATTCGCCTCAGGAACTGTAACCATGGCGCACAGATTGGCGGCCGGCCGGCATTGCGGCGTTATCGTATGAACCTGCTCAGGGACTGGTTTGACCGGTACATCAGATAGGGCCGGTGGTGGTCAGCAGGCAGCCGCGCGTCAAACCAGTTCAGCAATGACCGGGGCATGGTCTGACGCCGTCAATCCATCCTGCTTCTTGCGAAAATCGCGATCAACTTCCACACTGCCCAGACGCCGCGCGGTTACAGGCGACCCGAGTATCAGGTCTATCCTCAATCCCTGGCCACGATGGAATGCGCCGCCCCGGTAATCCCACCAACTGAATGTACGGTCCTGCGGTTTTACCCGGCGAAAGAGATCAATCAGCCCCGTTTCCAGCAGCGCATCAAAACATTTCCGTTCCTCATCTGTGCAGAAAATGGTGCCGTCAGCACTGGCACCACGCCAGCAGTCCAGTGGGGTGTGACAGATGTTGAAGTCGCCGCACAACACCGCCTGTTCATCCGGACGCGTATTGTCTGCCCACCAGGTCGTCAATGACTCCAGCCACTTCAGCTTCAAGGGGAAGTCAGCGTGTGAGATATCCTTGCCGTTCGGGACGTAAACTGTCGTAAAAGAGAGGTCGGCAATCCTGGCACGAATCAGCCGCGAACCCAATGTTTCCTCACCGGGCAGTCCCGTCTCCACCTGCTCGATTGGTAGCCGGCTGAGGATGGCAACGCCGTTCCAGGACTTTTGGCCGTGTACCGCAACCTGGTATCCCATGGCCTCAAACGTCGTCGTGGGAAATTCTTCATTGGTAATCTTGAGCTCCTGCAACCCAACAACATCGGGCTGGCGCTGTTCGAGCCAGAGACACAGGAAATCAAGGCGCGCCCGCAGGCCATTGATGTTCCAGGTAGCGATTCGCAATCTGAAGTCTCCTTCAACAGGTTGGGGTGACAGGCTAGGCTGATTCCCGGGCCAGGACCGCCTGTACGGCAGGCCGCTTCTGCATCGCGTTTCTGTGGGCCAGCACGCGGGGAAACCGGTTAACATCAACACCGTCTGCTTCAAGCCAGGAGGCGATGGTGAATAGATAAGCGTCAGCCACCGTGTATTGCTCGCCCAGCACCCAGGGACCTTCCAGATACTCGTTCTCAATCAGTTCAAAACAGCTGGCCATGTTCTCCGGCACCTTGCGTTTCATGTCCGCCAGAGAACTGGCCTCGTCTGCCCAGCGAATCCCCCGGGGCCCATGGGCATGGGCAACGTGAACCGTGCTCGACAGATAAGCATTAAACGCCTGCATCTGGGCCAGTCGAAAAACGTCATCCAGTGGGGCCAGGTTGGCCCCCGGCTTACGCATGGCAATGTAGAGCAGTATGGCCGGATTTTCGGTGAGAATGCCCGCGTCGGTCACCAGGGCGGGGACGCGGCCCTTGGGGTTCAGTTGGCGGTATTCCGGTGACAGTTGTTCACCGGCCCGGAGGTCCAGTCGCACGGCCTCAAATTCGGCCCTGGCCTCTTCCAGTGCAATGTGGGGTGCAAGGGAACAGGCGCCAGGAGAGTAGTAGAGCTTCAGCATGTCAGCCTCCGGTCAGGACAGGTCAATAGAAATGGGGGTAGCCTCACCACCCAGGTTTGCTTCTGGAAGCAGCAGGTTCACCAGTCGATAAACCACCTCACCGGCAGCGCTGACAGAGAGTTTCTGGTCGTTCCGCAACTGGTTCCACATATCGAAGCTGAGCACGGCTTCGAGGCCCTCAATGCGGGTTCGGTCTGCCAACAAAAATGCCGGCAGCGCGGCGAGAAGGCGCTCGCGCTCATCCCGCACTATCTGGCGGTGGCGGCTGCGCAGCACGTTGGATTGAAACCTGAGTGCATCTGCCGCAATACGATAGGGCATGATGATTTCGTAGACGCGCAGGCGACGCTCCAGCAACTGTGCAAAATTCTCCCACCAGTCATCATGCCCGGGCGCCTCGTCAATAATTGGCGCAACCTTTTCACTGATCGCCACCGACATTTCGGCGTACAGGCTTTCCATGTCTTTAAACCGACGAAAAACGGTACGCAATCCAACGCTGGCGCGACTCGCCACTTCCTCCGCCGTGGGCGCAATGCGGCCTTCCCGCACCAGTTCCAGCATGGCGGACACAATCCGGCGTTTGCTGTCACGGCTGCGCAGCCTGCGGCCGTCGGTGGTGTTCTGCGTTTCCAGGTCAGACAACTTGAAGATTCCGCGATAAATCAAATACTGGCACGTTGAGTGCCATTTTTTGATTATGCGCAGGGTCCCGTGGCTTGTCTACTCGCAGTGAATCGGGGGAGGGGGTAAACTACGCCGCTGCTCAGGCTGCCCGGGTGGTGAAACTGGTAGACACGCAAGACTTAAAATCTTGTCACCGCAAGGTGGTGCGGGTTCGACCCCCGCCCCGGGCACCAATCGCCAGGCAGGCCCCGCCTGGCAGCTAGTTTTTACATTAAGATTACCCGACGCTGGTCCAGGAACCGTCAATTGAACAATACCACCAGGGCGTTTGGGTATGCCGGGTTGACCGTATTTTTCTGGTCTACCGTGGCGACCGCTTTCAAACTTGCGCTGCAGATCCTGGATATCTACCAGTTGATCCTGTATGCCTGCCTGACTTCCTGCCTGGTACTGCTGACCGCGCTCTGGATACAGGGCGAAATTGCCTTGCTTGGTGCCACCTTCCGGCAGCACTGGCGGATCACCCTGATCTCCGGTCTGATTAACCCGCTGGCTTACTACCTGGTGCTGTTTGCGGCTTACGACCAGCTGCCTGCCCAGGTTGCCCAACCGATCAACTACACCTGGGCCATTGTGCTCACCGTGCTTTCAGTTGTCATTCTCGGCCAAAGGATCACCCGACGGGACATCTTCGCGACACTGGTCTGCTATTCCGGGGTTGTCCTTATCTGTATCCAGGGTGAGTGGCGCCTGCCCGCGGCAAGTCTTCCGGGGATTGCCCTGGCACTGGGGTCAACGCTGCTCTGGGCAACCTACTGGATCATCAACATCAGGGATCCGCGGGATTCAACCATTGCGCTGACGCTCAACTTTCTGGTGGCACTGCCAGCTGCGCTGCTGCTGTGCAGCGTCATGTCATCACCGGTGGACGTCTCCGTCACGGGCCTTGGCGCCGCTGTCTATATTGGCCTGTTCGAAATGGGCCTCGCGTTCCTGTTCTGGTCCAGGGCACTGAAACTTGCACCCAACACCAGTCGGGTCAGTAACCTGATTTTTCTTTCACCTTTTGTTTCGCTGCTGCTGATACACAACATACTGGGTGAAACCATCCACCTTACCACCTGGATTGGGCTTGTTGTTATCATCAGCGGGCTCCTTATTCAGCAGTTGCCGCGCACCCGCTGACAGATTGCCGGCGGTCGTATGTGAGTACTGTTGGCAGGGTTCGATGTTCAGCAGCCATCCGCACACGCGTCCCATGGAAAATGACCGGGACTACTATCGGAATGAAGCGGAATCGGACTTTGCCTCACGCCTGCATCGTGCGATGCTGGAACGCGGCGTCATTATTGCGCCAACCTGTACCGGGTTTATGTCGACCGTGATGGGAGATACCGAGGCGGGTTTGTTCCCTGACGCTGTCGCCAGTGCCCTTGAATGACTGGCGTAGGGATTAAGGGGCAGAGCCTGGACTCACCAAGAAAAACAAAATGGCCTTGAGCCAGAGAGGGAACATGAGCGACAAGAGCGACGCCCAGAAGGCCAAAGACCAGGCGCAGTCCGATGCCAACGACCTGGCTTATGCCGGGAGCTACAAGTGGTATGCACTGGCGGTGCTCACCACCGTGTACATCTTCAACTTTATTGATCGGCAGATCCTCGTGATCCTGCAGGAAAGTATCAAAGTTGATCTTGGACTTTCCGATACCCAACTGGGATTGCTGTCCGGTATCTCGTTTGCCCTTTTCTATGTCACCCTGGGAATACCGATCGCTCGCTACGCGGACAAGGCAAACCGGCGCAATGTGGTCGCAATGGCCATTGCGACCTGGAGTTTCATGACTGCGCTTTCCGGCGCAGCACAGAACTTTGTCCAGCTTCTGCTGGCCAGGATCGGCGTCGCCGTTGGCGAGGCCGGGGGTAGTCCGCCAGCACATTCCATGATTTCCGATATTTTCCCGCCCCAGGAACGTGCTACCGCACTGTCCATCTATTCCATGGGCATCAATTTTGGCGTGCTGATTGGCTTTGTCATAGGCGGCTGGGTCAACGACTGGTTTGGCTGGCGCTGGGTGTTTGTCATTATTGGTATTCCCGGGGTCATCTGGGCGCTGGTGGTACGTTTTACGCTCCGCGAACCCTCGCGTGGCTGGTCTGAAAGAGTTGTGACCGTGGCAGAAGCCCCACCCATGAAAACGGTGTTTGCGCTGCTCTGGTCCAGGAAATCGTTCAGGCACCTCTCCATTGCCGCCGGCCTGCATGCGTTTGTGGGCTATGGTGTCGGCCAGTGGATCGCGTCTTTCTTCATCCGCACCTATGACCTGACCTCAACCGGTGAGATTGCCACCTGGCTGGGTCTGATTTCAGGCACAGCCGGGGCAGCGGGCACCTTTTTTGGCGGCTACATCTGCGACAAGCTTGGTGTCAGGGACCGCCGCTGGTATGTCTGGACACCCGCGCTGGCCACCCTGGCAGCAGTACCATTTTCACTGGCGGTATACCTGTTGAATGCCTATTACCTGGCGCTGGTCATCTACATGGTACCCGTGTTCCTGGGCGCCATGTACCTGGGCCCCACCATTGCCATGACACACGGCATTGTTAGCCTGCGCATGCGGGCCCTGGCATCGTCAATCCTGTTTTTTGTCCTGAACCTGATTGGTCTTGGTCTGGGACCGCTGCTCACGGGTTTTATCAGCGATCTGCTGGTACCACGTTTTGGTGAAGAAAGCCTGCGCTACGCGCTGGTGATTGTTGTGCTGGTCTATGGCTGGTCAACGTTTCACTACATGATGGCCGCGCGCACGATTCGTGAGGACCTGGACAACGCGCCAAAATAACCCTGTCAGCAGACCAACAAATCACTGAATGAGTGTCCCAAGGGAGGAAGTATGTCCGAATTGATTGAACGCCTCAGCCAGATCACCGACGCAGGTGGTCTCATTGTTGGAGAGGCCCTGAACGAACGCCAGTTTCCCGGCATGATCCCGCCAATTGCGCTGGTTCGCCCGCGCACTACCGAAGAAGTATCCAGAATCATGCAGGTCTGTCATGAGCTTGGCCAGCCAGTTATTCCCCAGGGTGGCATGACCGGCCTGGTTGAAGGTACGCAGTCGAACAGCCGCGAGCTTGCGATCAGTCTTGAGCGAATGAACCAGGTTGAAGAAATTGATGTCCAGAGCCGTACCATGACGCTCCAGGCCGGGGTTCCCCTGCAGGTGGCGCAGGAAGCCGCAGAAGCAAGCAACATGCTTTTCCCGCTTGACCTGGGTGCACGCGGTTCCGCAACCGTGGGTGGCAACCTGTCCACCAATGCCGGTGGCAACCGGGTCATTCGCTACGGCATGATGCGCGAACAGGTCCTTGGCATTGAGGCCGTACTGCCCGATGGCACCGTCATTTCTTCAATGAACAAGATCATCAAGAACAACACCGGGTACGACATCAAGCAGCTCTTCATCGGGGCAGAGGGGACACTCGGGATCGTGACGCGTATGGTCCTGCGCCTGCGGCCGCTACCTGCCAGCCAGGATATGGCTTTTATTGCGGTTGATAGCTTCAGTGACGTCACCCGTTTTCTCAATCATATTGATACGGCGCTGGGTGGCACGCTTTCGGCTTTTGAGGTCCTGTGGCAGGACTACTACAAACTGGTAACCACACCACCTGCTGCCGGCAAGCCGCCCCTGGCACAGGACTACGGTTACTACATCCTGCTGGAAGCCATGGGCGGTGAACCGGCACGGGATCACGAACGTTTTGTAGAAGCGCTGGGTCACTGCCTGGAAGAGGGCATGATTACCGATGCGGTGATTGCCCAGAGCCAGGCGGAACGCGATGCCATGTGGGCCATTCGTGACGATGTGGGTCAGGTTGGCCAGAACTGGCCAATTTTTACCTTCGACGTCAGCGTGTCGCTGAATCACATGGAATCCTACGTTACAGAACTGAAAGACGACCTCGCTGACACCTGGCCGGATCACACCTGCATGATTTTTGGTCACCTTGGTGATGGAAACCTGCACATCATAGTGGGTATGGGTGACGGCTCGCCGGATGCCAAGAAAGCGGTTGAGGAAAAAGTCTACCAGGGGCTGGTATCACGGGGCGGCTCGGTGTCGGCTGAGCATGGCATTGGCTTGCAGAAAAAACACTACCTGGCCTGGTCCCGGACGCCAGCCGAGATTGCCGTCATGCAGCTCATCAAGAAGGCACTGGACCCGAAAGATATCCTGAACCCGGGCAAGATATTTGCCTGAGCACGGCAGACGCGGCAGGGTCAGGGCAGGCTGCGAATCTGGATTGCTTCGATTCCGGCGCCCGCCAGGATATCTGAAATCACCACAACCCTGTCGCCGCTGGCGAGGCCAACGCGTTCTTTCAGTACGTTGAAAGCGATATGCAGGGTTTTCTCCGGGTCATTGCTGAAAGCCGTGCGAAACGGTGACAGATTTCGGTTGAGCATCAGTCTGCGCCGGGTCTGACTGTCATTTGTAAAAGCAAAGATCCTTGTATGCTGGGGATGGCAGTTGGTCACATAGTCAGCCATGTAACCACGCCTGGTAATGACAACAATCCCTGCCGCCTTGAGTGATTCAGCCAGGTCTACCGCGGTCACCGCCAGATGCTGTTTCTCACTTGAGCGGTGCAGATTACGGCTGAATTCCAGTCCTTTGATGGCTTCCGTGACTTCAGCAATCTCCACCAGTTGCTCAACGCAGCGTACCGGGTATTTGCCGATGGTGGTTTCGCCGGAGAGCATTACGGCGTCCACTTCCTCATAAATGGCATTGGCAACGTCCGTGACCTCAGCCCGCGTGGGAATCGGGTTTTCGATCATCGACTCGAGCAAGTGGGTGGCCACAATCACGCGTTTGCCGTATTCCGCGCACAGCTGCACAATCCTGCGCTGCACGTTGGGCAATTCGGCAACGTTGATCTCAACACCCAGGTCACCACGCGCCACCATGATGCCGTCTGAAACCTGGATGATTTCTTCAATATTGCGGACGCCGGACTGGTCCTCAATCTTGGCGATAATCTTGACCTTGTTTGCCTTGTCGCCAAGCAGTTCCTTGAGCTCCAGCACGTCTTTGGCTTCCCGCACAAAAGACAGCGCAATAAAATCCACGCCCAGGTCGACCCCAAACAGGATGTCGGCACGGTCTTTTTTGGTGATTGCCGGCAAATTGACCCTGATGCCCGGCAGGTTCACATGGCGTTTGCTTTTCAGTATGCCGCCATCAATCACCCGGCACTTCATGCTGCCACTGGTGAGTTTTTCCAGCACTTCAAGATTGATGATGCCGTTGTCAACGGTAATGCGGTCGCCCACACTCACGGCTTCGATCAGGTCATCGTAGTGGATATGGAAAGAAGACGCCTCAACGTCAACCGTATCACGCACCGTAATGGAAATGATTGAACCGTTCTTCAGTTCAAGCTCGCTGGCAAGGTCCCCCGTGCGAATCTCGGGACCCTGGGTATCCAGCAGTATGGCAATCGGGTAGGGCACCTTGCGATTCAGCGTCTTGATAGCCTTGATGATCCTGGCCGTGGCCTCGTGTTCGCCGTGGGACATGTTCAACCGCACAATGTCCATGCCCGCATTCGCCATTTTTTCGAGCATGGGATAAGAAGCGGTCGCGGGGCCGATGGTGCAGATGATCTTGGTCTTGCGCATTTGCCTGGGTGTGCTGGACTGGAAGGGCGCTAATCATACAGAACAGTGGCTGGATCTAAAACAACCAATAGGGTGGCTAGAACAATGATAGCTGGCTGTTGACGGCTTTTTCCCTGAAGCTGACCCCAATACCCAGCAACCGGATACCCTTGCCATCACCACGTTGCCAGGCCATCGGCACAAGTTCCTGGAACAGCGTCTTGCTGAGAGCCCCGCTGCTGCGCTCAATGGTTGTCGTTCGGAAATCCTCAAATTTGAGTTTAACCTGCTGGTTGCGGATAGGCACCTCGCCAGCCCGCTCGAGGCGCTGGGTCAGTTCCTCGAACAGTTGGTCGAGGGCGTCGATGGCTGCGTCCAGATCGGGAATATCCTGCGCAAAAGTCCGTTCAACACTGAGCGACTTGCGTATCCGGTTGGTTGACAGTGGGCGGTCATCAATACCCTGCGCGCGCTGGTGCAACAGTCGCCCGAGGCTGCCAAACCTAACCACCAGCTCAGCCTCGCTGAGTTTTCGAACGTCTGCACAGGTGTGAAGGCCATGTTCCGCCAGGCGCTTCAGGGTCACCTGGCCCACACCTGATATCTTCCCGAGCGGCAGGTTTGCCACAAAGTCATCAAGGGTTGCGGGGGTGACAACACACTGCCCATCAGGCTTGTTCTCATCACTGCAAATTTTGGCCAGGAACTTGTTGGGGGCCACTCCAGCAGAGGCAGTCAGCCCGAGCTCGCGTTTGATGGTCGCCCTGATATCACGTGCGATCAGGGTGGCGCTGCCTCCAAACAACGGAGAATCGGTGACATCCAGGAAAGCCTCGTCCAGACTGAGCGGCTCAATGACGGTGGTATAACGCTGGAAAATTGCGCGAATCTGGCGGGAAACAGCCGCGTAATGGCTCATGCGAACCGGCAACAGCCGCAGTTGGGGACAAAGGCGCAGGGCATGGGCCGTCGCCATGGCTGAGCGCACCCCAAACTTTCTGGCCTCGTAGTTTGCCGTGGTGATGACACCCCGCCGATCAGCCGACCCACCCACGGCAATGGGTATACCCTGCAGGGCTGGATCGTCACGCATCTCGACGGCAGCATAAAAACAATCCATGTCGATATGGATGATCTTGCGCTGCCGTTCACTCATCGGGTCGCTGTCGCGCAGGTGCCACCCTGGCAGTAAGCCCGTTACTGCCCCTTGAATTGTGGTGCACGTTTCTCAACAAAAGCCGTTGCAGCTTCACGGTGATCCTCGCTCATCATGCAACGCGTCATGTTCCAGGCTTCCATGTCAAACACCTGCTCCAGTGAGCCCGTGTCTGACAGGTTCATGTTTTTCTTGATGTACTGGTAAGCAATGCGGGGGCCCCTCGCCAGTTTGTTGGCCATTTCCATGGTCCTGGCTTCAAGTTCGGTGTCCGCCACAACCTGGTTCACCATACCAATTCGCTCGGCCTCCACGGCATCCACCACGGCGGCGGTCAGGTAAAGCTCACGTGCCTTGGCTGTGCCCACAAGCCGTGGCAGGAAGTAACTGCCGCCAAAGTCACCGGAAGCACCCACGTTGGCGAATGCCGTGGTGCACTTGAGCGTATCGGAAGCAATGCGCATGTCACAGGCAAGCGCCAGCGCCAGTCCAGCCCCGGCCGCGGGCCCCCGCATCATGGCGATCGTCGGCTTGGGTCCCTGGTAAAGCCAGCGGGACGTTTCCATACTGGCGCGCAGACCATTGGCGCGTGCCTCCAGCGAGGGTGCAGCACGAGGTGCGGCCGTCTCGCTGCTACTGTTACGGGTTGCCATACCCTTGACATCACCACCGGCACAGAAGCCCCGGCCAGCACCTGTAAGAACAATGACACCCACCCCGGGATCAGCCATCAGACGTGGCACAGCTTCAAGCAGGCCCCGCATCATTTCATCCGAAAGTGCGTTCAGGCTCTCGGGGCGATTCATCGTCAGTGTGGCGACGCCACTCTCAATTGTTTCCAACAGGTGGTCATTGCTCATGTTCCCTCTCTCCATTGATATCGTCGGTGAAAATGTCCCCGGCGCCACGCCCCGGCCTGCTGTGAGTGTACCAGCTCCAATTGCGGGACAGAAACGGGCGACGGGACTACTTTGCAAGTTGCCAAACCCGCTATAATTGCCCGATGGAAATCACCGAACTACGTGAAAGGTTTGGACCCGCGGTCACCGAGATTATTGAGCAGTGCCAGGTAACCGATGGTTTTGTCGACAAGGACCTGTTCCGGGTCTACATTGCCACCATCTGGGGCAATGCGGTGCTGGAACCGGGAAAAAGTGGCCTTACCGAAGCGGACCTGCCCTCGCTGCATGACTATCTCAACGAGGAAATCCCTGCAATTCTTGGTGCCGGCGAGGATGTCACCTCGATTTACGAATACCTGACCAGCAAGGTGGGTGAAGACAGCCTGGAGAGACTGCAGGTCGGTGCCCGGCACCGGGAGTTTATTGCCTACTTTGCCCGCCTTATCCAGGCAACCCAGGCCTGAAAACTGAATTAACCGCTGCGTCCCCGCGGATGCTCATCGCGACTGCTGGTGACGTGATCAACCACCAGGCTGCCAATCAGGTCTCCTTCCACATTCACCGCGGTCCTGATGGTGTCCAGTGGTCGCTCGATGACCATCAGAATTGCAATGGCTTCCAGCGGAATGCCGACGGCAAGCAGCACCATCTGCATACCGGCCATGGAAGCAGAGGGCATTCCCGGTGCACCGATTGACGCCACCATGGACATCAGGAACACGGTGAATACGCCTACAACACTAAGTTCCACCCCAAACAGGTAAGCCAGGAACACCGCGGCCACAGCCTCAAACAATGCCGTCCCATCCATATTCATGGTTGCCCCCAGCGGCAGTACAAAACTGCTGACAGCGGGACTTACCTTGAGGTCTTCTTCAGCCGTCCGCATGCTGACCGGCAGGGTGGCTGAACTTGATGAGGTGCTGAATGCCACCAGCAGCGGCCGGGCAAGCTGGCTGAGCAGGGGCAGGGGAGCGCGACCTGTGAGCATCCAGGCGATACCTGGCAGGATGATTAATCCGTGTATGGCCGTCAGGCCAACTACCAGCAGGCTGAACTGGAACAGTTGCGTCAATAGCGCCTCGGAGTGACCGTCTCCAACGCTCAGCTTGACGGTAAAGTCAAACAGGATGGCAAAAATACCCAGTGGCAACAGCCGGATGACCCAGGCCAGCACCCGGTAAATTACCAGGTTAATATCGGCTACCAGTTTGAAAATGTGACTGTCTTCCGGCAATGCCAGGATAATGGCGAGCCCAATCAGAAACGCATTGGTCACAATACCCAGGATGTTCAGTTCAACCAACGCTGTGAACGGATTGGTGAAAGCGAGCGTGAGCAATTGACTGATAACGCGGATGAGTGAGTCATCCCCGGGGTCAATCATGCTCGCCGGTCCGTTGCCGTTGGCCAGTTCCGGCATGGCGGGGTAAGCCGTCCACGGATGAATGAAAAATACCGCTACCAGTGCCAAAAGGATCGCAACCGAGGTGGTACCCAGGTAGTAGGTGACGGTAATCCCGCCCAGCCGCCGGAGTTTGACCACGTTTCCGATACTGATGATGCCGCCAATCAGTGAGAAGAAAATCATCGGCGCGATCAGCATTCGCAGTGCGGCCAGGAAAAAGTTCTTCAGGCCAATGATGATCTCGTAGGTTGGCGGGTGGGGAAATGTCAGCCATGACTCATCTGCAAACAGCATGGCTGCACCCACGCCCAACAGTGCCGCCAGGAAGACCTGGAATGTGATGTTCTTTAGAATCAACGGGACAAATCACGAGGTAACAAGGTCGGATCATAACAAACCCGCCGCCGTAAGTGCCACGTGACACATGCCTCCGCCGATTGTATAGAATGGCACCATGGAAAAGACCCTTGGTGATTTTGTTGTAGCCCTGCGGAAGGCAGATCTTGAAGTGTCCCCTGCGGAAACCCTGACCGCAATGAGCGCGCTCCAGATCATCGGGTTCCACGACAGGAAACTGCTGCGCGACAGCCTGTCAATCATCCTCGCCAAGACACCGGAAGAAAAAGCCCTGTTCGATATCTGTTTTGAACGGTTTTTTTCGTTTTCACAGTTTCGCGGCGCCCGCACTCAAAGGCCAGGCCTACAGGAGAAAGGCACCGGCCAGTCACCAGGCCAGGGGGCCGAAACAGACGAACGCGGCAAACGACGGCATCGCCAGGGTGCTCAAGGACCGCGTGCATCAAAACTGGGCCACCTGCTTGCCAACGAACACCTGGATGAACTGGCGGTGCTGATGAAGCAGGCCGCCGAGTCAGTGCACCTCAACCAGATCAGGACCCTGCGGGAACGAAGCCTCTATGCCAGGCGAATCCTGCTCCACATGGGGATCGACGCACTGGACGCTGAGATTGCGGCACTATCCCGTGCCGATGACACCGCGCGTCAGGAGATGGCACAGGTGCTGATCGAGGGCAGGGCATACCTCGCTGACCAGGTACGCACCTTTGTTGATGAGCAGTACCTGCTTGTTGTTGACGGTACCGGCGCGCGTTTCCTCGCGGAAGCGGTGAGCCAAACGCAGCTGACCAATATGCAGGTCTACTATTTTGAGCACATCAGGGAAGCAGTACGAAAACTGGCGAACCAGCTTGCACGCAAACACGCAAAGCGGCGCAAGATCAATAACCGGGGTCAGCTCGATATCCGCAGGACACTGCGGCGGAACATGCAGTACGATGGTGCGCTGTTTGACATCAGGTGGAAGCAGACCCGCCTCCAGCGCCCGCGGGTGTTTGTGCTGTGTGACGTCAGCGGCAGCGTTCGCAATGTCTCGCGATTTCTCCTGACATTCCTGTACAGTCTCACCGAGGTTCTGCCCCGCGTACGGGCGTTTGCCTTCTCCAACAACCTGGGTGAGGTCACAGCATTATTTGACCACTACCCGCTTGCCGAAGCCATCGAAATGAGCCTTGATGATTTTGGCAAAGGCTCTACCGACTACGGTCAGGCCCTGCGTCGATTTCGCGAACTCGCCCTGCAGGATATCGACAATCGATCAACGGTGATTATCCTGGGCGATTCACGCAACAATTATTACGCCACGGCAGCAGATGAACTGAAGTTGATTGCAGGCAAGGCGCGGCAGGTTATCTGGCTAAACCCAGAACCCAGGGACAAGTGGCAGGAAGGTGATGCCGAAATGAAATCCTACCTGCCGTTTTGTACCTACGCTGAGGTCTGCAATTCGCTGACTGACCTGGAGCGTATGGTCAGCCGGATTCTTCGGACAGCCCGCTGAGATGTACGACCAGCACGACCTGGGCAATGCACTGGCGGCCATTATCGGCTTCGCCGACCTGCTGGCCTCCACCCGGCTGTCAACTGAACAGAAGCTGTTCGTGGAGGAGATTCAGGCCGCAGCCAGGCTGGCCAGCGAACGACTGGTGACCATCGAGTGGCAGCCGGATACAAGTGAACTCGTTAACCTGCTGTCGCAGTGGCGCGGCAACAATCCGCCGCAGGCGTCCAGCATAGCGCCGAACACCGGTTGCAGCGTCTGCGGTGCGATCATTGAAACATCTGACCGGGCGGTGCTGATCACCGACACGGAGCAGCCAATTCCGCCGGCGCTGCTGGGATATGCCCTGACACCCGGGTTTGTGACGGACAGGATCGAAACAGAAGCGGGTACCCGGATTGGCATCGACCAGGTTATCCGGGCGCTGCACGCCCTGGGTGGGCATCTGCATCTTCGGACCAGCATGGCAGAAACACGGCTGCTGGTCACATTTCCCCCTGGGGAGTACCCGGCCCCGTGATCCAGCTCGCTGACCTTCCTGTGCCCGCTGTCAGCCTTGACCCGGGTGGCAAAATCACCGCTGTCAATAGCGCCGCGGGGCGCCTGCTGCCGCTCGTCGAAGGAATGCTGCTGCAGGATTTTGTGCACCCCGACAGTGAAGTCCGGATCATTGACCTGCTCGGTTCGCCCATGGCCGCCACAAGGTTACACCTGACCGGGGCCGGCAATGATCACTTTGTGGATGTCATTGCAGCAAAGGCCACGGCGGATGTGACAAACCTCTTTCTCATTGATGCGTCCGAGGCCGTTGCACTGGGTCGACAGATCCAGGGGCTGCAGCAGCCCGGCAAGAAGCTGTTGAACCAGCTGCATACGTCCAACACATCCATGATGGGTTACACCGACCTGATTGCCGTGATGCTGGAGGAGGATGAACCGCTCAGCGGCGAGCGGCTTGCGGTGGTGCAACGCTACCTGAAAGAAATCAGCCGGGCCCAGGAAAGTATTGATCGGCTGCTGAAAGTTGCACGCTTTGGCAAACGCCCGGATCCAACCATCGTGCCGCTCAGCCGTCGCCAGGTTGTGATTGTGGATGATGAACCTGCCATCACTGAACTGTTGGCTGAACTGATGCAAAGCCTGAAACACCGCGTCAGCGTCTTTGCAGACGGATCAGCCGCCCTCGCTTTTTGCCTGAAGAATATTGATGCCATTGACCTTGTAATTGCAGACTCCCGCATGCCAGGTATAAGTGGACATGCCCTCGCGGACAGCGTCCACCAGGCACGTGCATTGCTGCCCGTTGTCCTCTGTGCCGAAGAGAACATCACTATTGACCCGACCCGACAACTCTACCATTGCCGCAAACCCATCGACATCAATGACCTGATCCAGATGGTTGCTGAACTGATCTGATGGCCATGCCCCCGGCCAGCAGAACCGCGACACAAGTCGGCACCGGTTTGCACAAGAGCTAGTCGATCACCGCGGAGAGGGTCTCACCAATTGGCCGGTGCAACACCAGGTCACACCAGGGATCGAGATCAGTCGGCTCATTGTTGATGATTACGAGTTGTGCGCCCTGTTCCCTGGCCAGGCGCGGGAAGCCGGCAGCAGGATAGACCACCAGCGATGAACCCATCACCATAAAAAGATCGCAGCCGGATATGGCCAGCTCGGCACGCCGCATTTCAGCGACCGGCATGGCCTGGCCAAAGGAGATGGTTGCCGTCTTGATGATGCCGCCACAGGCATCACAGTAAGGCACAGTTTCATCGGGCAGGAATATCGCGCGGATTTCATCCAGTTCGTAACGTTTCGTGCAATCAAGGCAGGTTGCATAGTTGGCATTGCCGTGCAACTGGATAACCTGCGCCTCGGGGACACCCGCTTTCTGGTGCAGGCCGTCAACGTTCTGCGTAATGATATGGGAGAGTTTGCCCATGCGGTGGAGCGCCGCCAGCGCGAGGTGTCCGGCGTTGGGGCTGGCATTGGCCATGGTATCACTGCCAGCAAATTTGCGCCGCCAGGATTCCCGCCGTACGTCTTCCCGACTGACAAAGTCATTAAAATCAATCGGTGAGACTTTTTTCCAGACCCCGTCGGGGCCCCGGAAATCGGGTATTCCCGACTCCGTACTGATGCCAGCGCCGGTGAAGGCCACAATACGTCTGGCCGCACCAATCATGTTTCTGAGGACTTGCAGTTTGTTGTTATCCATCAATCCTGTCCGGTGGCTATCCACTACTGACCATTACCGCAGCCAAAGATGCCACAACTACCCCGGCCGCTGCCATATCAGTTAACATTCACCCATGGGAGTCTATGACCGATACATTCTGCCGCGCCTGCTCAACCTGGCGATGAAGTCACCGGAGTTTGGCCAGCTTCGACGTCGGCTGGTGCCGCTGGCCGAGGGCAGGGTGCTAGAGCTTGGCATTGGTTCTGGCCTCAACCTGCCTTTCTACCAAAAGGGTGTCCAGGTTGTTGGCGTCGACCCTTCGCTGGAATTGCAGCAGTACGCCCGCGAGGTTGCACACACGACCGGCACCGATGTTGAGTTTATTGCAGATTCAGCCGAAAGCCTGCCCCTGGAGGACAACAGCTTCGACAGTGTGGTCATTACCTGGACGCTCTGTACCATTCCGGACCAGCATGCGGCCCTCGCCGAAGTCAGACGCGTACTCAAACCCGGTGGCCAGCTGATTTTTGCCGAACACGGCCGGTCACCAGACCCCGCCGTGGAGCGCTGGCAACACCGGCTGAATCCCGCCTGGCGGATTGTCGGTGGTGGCTGTAATCTCAACCGCCGGCCTGACGAGGCGTTGGTGGAGGCCGGTTTCCGGTTTGACGAACTGGAGGAGGGATATCTCGAAGGGCCCCGGTGGGCAACCTATAACTACCGTGGGATTGCCCGGCTGGCCTGAGCCTGGTCAGGCGGGCTGATGTCTAGCCGCCAGGACACCAAATGCAACGGGTGGTTGGTCGCGAATGTGGCGTGCAACCAGTGATGCACATTCAGCCGGGCTGGCCGCTGACGTATCAACCTCAATATCATAGATGCCGTGCGCATGGCAGACATCCAGATGTCCGCGCGCTGTACCCGGGAACCGCCCGGGTCGACTGCGTTCCCGCTCTCCAATTACGGCAACGGGACACATAACCCCAACAAAATACACGCTGAGGCCTGCAAACACCGCCAGATAATCTTCCAGGAAAGACGGCTCGAGGATAATGTCATCAATGATGACGTTGTTACCTTCCCGGACCAGGGCCGCAATGGCCCGGCGCATGCCACGGAGGATACGCTGGCCCGTCTCGCCAAAGCGAACCAGGGTATAGGGTCTGTCGACATCGGTCACAGGTATGACATTGAGGCCCCGGTCGCCGTCAGTGCCGGCAGGTGAATTGAGCCCACGAAAGCGTGCCGGCATACCGTCCCGGAACTGGTCCAGTGCCATGTGCAGATAGGGTTCAGCCAGCACCTCCTGCAGCGCGTGCGCCAGCGTGGTTTTGCCCGCGCTTGAGGTCCCGTTCAGAAAAATGATCTTGCCTGTCACCATTGGCACCCTGTCCCAGTGCGAAATCTTCGTTAATGCTTGCACAGAATCCCGGCAAGCAACAGGGTCAGCACTGGTAAGATAAGTTGGTCAGCCGGAGCAGGGCAGAGGTAACCAGGAAAATCATGCGAAAGGATCACCGGCCCCTCTGGCTGAAACTGCTGCAGGACAGGCTCAATCACCTCTACGTTGATCACTTCTGCCGTCCGCAGTTTGATGCCGCCGGGCAGGATCTGCGCGTGATGAATCCACGCCATCTGCAAGTATCGGGGCCGGGAATCAGGCTGGGCGATCACGTTCACATAATGGCGTTGCCGGATAGACCGGTACGCCTTGCCGTGTTTGAGGGACTGGGACAAATTACTATTGGCAGTTACTCGATCATCAATCCCGGCGTCAGGATCTCCTCTGCCGCTTCAATTACCATGGGGCACAGCTGCATGCTGGCCATGAACTGTTACCTCTCGGACGCCGACTGGCACGACCTGGCGCACCGCATCTATGCACCAGGCACAACGCGACCAATTACCCTCGGCAATAACGTCTGGATAGGGGACAGCGCGCTTGTCACCAAAGGCGTGACAATCGGTGACAACAGCATCATTGGTGCATGGTCGGTGGTGACCCGAGATGTGCCCGCCAATACTATTGTGGCGGGAAATCCGGCAAGGATCGTCAGGGAACTGGATGCCAGCCACCTGACGATGCGGCGGGATCTCTTCAACAGTGAGGAACCCTATGCCGATTTTGAGAAACGGTATGTTGCGGCCCAGCTTGCTGACAACAGGACACTGGACTGGTTGCGAAGCTGGCTGATACCGGGGCCGCACGACTAGCACAGCCCCAGCGCTGATATGCGTCAGGGTAAAGCTTCACCAAACGCTGCGTGAAAGCGCGCAGCGAACTCTGCGTGGGTAAATGAGTAGCGCTGTGTCTCCGGGTTTTCCAGATTATAGACCGCCGCCAGGGTGCCGATCCGGGCGCAGGTGCACGCATCCAGGCCCCGAACCAGGCCGTAGACATAACCCGCGCGAAAAGCATCACCGGAGCCAGTGACTTCGACAATACGCTCCGGGCGGATGGCCGGCACATGCAGCAATTCGCAACCTTCACGGAGCACATCAACCCCGTTCTCTGACCTGGTGACAATCACCTGGTGCTGGTCGCGAATGATATCCTCGGCGCTCATTTCGGCGTTGAGTTGCAGTATCTCCCATTCGTGCAGATTCGCGACCACGTAGTCAGAAAGCGACAGGAGTTCCCGGACCTCCGCGCAAGTGAACGCAGTGATCCCCTGACCGGGATCAAACAGGATCGGAATGCCCAGGTCAGCCAGGTCACGCGCCTGGCGCAACATGATAGGTGCATCCTCGGGTGCGAGTACTGCAATCGCGACATCTTCGATGCCCGCCACTTCTCTTGGCAGTTTACGCAGTGGGGAGCCAGAGGCGCCGGGATAGAAGCCGGTAATCTGGTTACCCAGTTCATCCGACAGGACAATGGCGGTTGCGCACTGGGGATACTCCTCGTCCACCGCGATGTAGTCGATGTCCACGCCCAGTCCAAGCAGATGCGCCCGGTAGTGGTCATTAAAATTTTCACCAGCCGCGGAAAGCGGCGTGCAGGGAACGCCGAATTGTTTCAGCCCATAGACAATGTTCATGCCACAGCCACCGAAGCTCAGGCGAAGGCTCTTGAGTTGCAAGGAGAAGTTGAGCGCTTCGATGGGATACCGGGCCTGGTAGTCAGCAAATGAGCCACCATAGGTACCCAGCATATCGAGGGCAATGCTGCCACAGACGAGGACCTTCTTCACACACAACCCGCTATTCTGCTCTCAAGGCCCAATTATACGCAGAAAGGTCGATGGCGCGGGTCCAGCAGGTTACACTTTCGCCGGATCTGACACTGGAGTCTCCCCAATGCCCAAACGCCTGATTAAGGTACTGCTGCTCACCCTGCTGACAGGTCCGGTCAGTGGTGCTGAAGACTCACGCATTCTGCCACTGCTGATACCCGCCGAAATCCTCGAGAACTTCGCAGCGGGCGACATTGCCGGTTACCGGTGTCCCGCGGATGTTTCCTGCCGCGCGAGCTGTGAAGCCGGTCCAAATGCCATGAAATTCGACTATGCTGATGTACAGCGGCTGGAAATCTCCAGGGCAGAAACACACTGGCTGCTGGCCCTGCGCCTGACCGGCAGAAACGTACTGGACATGGCGCCAGTGCCCGTGGGGTGCCACCTCGAGGGTCTCGTGCTGGAGAGAATGACGCCGGCGAGCGACGTACAGGTTGTGCGGCCCATTGACGCCCGGGACATCATTTTCGAGATTCAGCCGCAATAGTCAGCAACGGCTGCCAGCACGTGATCAACATCTGCTGGAGTAATGTCGAGGTGTGTCACCCATCGCCCCCCTGAAATCCTGATATCCCGTGCCTCAAGAAACCGACGCAGCCGGGCCACGTCGGTGGCCGTGGTATCCAGCATCACCATGTTGGTCACTACCGGTTCAGCGAGGGCAATCCCCAGCCCCCTCAGCCCGTCACCGAGACGGGTCGCATTGGCGTGGTCTTCCGCCAATCGCTCAATGTTGTTGTCCAGCGCGTAGAGGCCGGCCGCAGCCAGCATGCCAGCCTGGCGGAGTCCACCTCCCAGCATCTTGCGCCAGCGTCGGGCCCGCGAAATAAAAGCGGCATTGCCAACCAGCATTGAGCCCACTGGACAACCCAGTCCTTTGGACAGGCAGAAGGACACCGACCCAAAGTAGGAACAAATGTCTCTGACCGGCACGGCCTGGGCAACTGCAGCGTTAAACAGCCTGGCACCATCCAGGTGACTGGCCAGGCCAAGCTCTTCTGTCAGCCCGGCAAAGCTCGCCAGGTAGGAGAGCGCCAGTGGCTTGCCGGCCTGGGTATTCTCCAGACAGACAAGCCGCGTGATGGCAAAGTGAAAGTCATTGGGTTTGGTGACGTTGCGTACCTGGTCCAGGTCCAACTCGCCGCTACGGTTGAATGGAATGGGTTGTGGCTGAATGCCGCCCAGCACGGCACCACCGCCTGCCTCAAAACGATAGGTATGCGCGTCCTGGCCGGCAATATATTCCTCACCACGCTGGCAATGTGTCAGCAGTGCAAGCAGATTTGCCTGGGTACCGCTGGTGGTAAAAATTGCCGCCTCCTTGCCGGTCATTTCTGCGGCTTTCGCCTCAAGGCGGTTGACGGTTGGATCTTCTCCATACACGTCGTCACCCACGGGCGCTTCCATCATCGCCCGACGCATTCCGGCACCCGGACGGGTGACAGTATCACTGCGAAGATCTATCAATCGCTATTCTCCCTGGTGATCAGACACACTTGGAATCTACTTTAACTTTTATAGAATCTATATTAATCAATATCTTATAAATGATTTTTAATGTTGTTTTCATTCTTTAGGACCAATTGACAACAGTATACCCGAGGGCTATGGTGCTCGCGCGTTGATGAGTGAGCCAGAGTCCATGTACACCGGAATTGTCCAGGCCATGCTGCCTGCCAGTCGTGTAGAGCGTAAGCCCGGCCTGATGTCCTTTTCAGTCCCGTTTCCCGATGCCCTGGCCACCGGTCTTGAACCGGGTGCGAGCGTTGCGGTGAACGGCGTCTGTTTTACTGTAACAGGCATTCAGGGCGCGGAGGTCAGCTTCGACGCCATCAGCGAAACCCTGGCGCTCAGCAATCTGAAGTACCTGGAACCCGGTAGCCAGGTCAATATCGAACGGTCAGCCAAAGCCGGGGCTGAAGTGGGCGGACATATACTGTCGGGCCACGTTGTTGGTACGGCAGAACTCATCCGGGTTGAAAGCAGTGACAACAACCGCCGATTAACCTTTCGCGGGCAACAGGACTGGATGCGATTCATCTTCAACAAGGGCTTTCTGGCTGTTAACGGGTGCAGCCTGACCGTTGCCGCGATCGACAAGACAGCTGCAACCTTCAGCATAAACCTGATCCCCGAGACCCTGGCCCGGACCAATTTTGCGTTATTGCGTGAAGGGGACGAGGTCAACATTGAGCTGGACCAGCAAACCCAGGTCATCGTCGAAACCGTCGAGCGTGTGCTGGCGGAACGATTTCCGGATCAATAACCCATGTCAACAAGCACGCTGTTGCCAGTCGGCAAAACGCCACTTCAGCTTTTTGATACCTACGAGCGCAAACTGCGCGAGTTTGTGCCGCTTCAACCCGGCCAGGTGGGGCTCTACTGCTGTGGTCCAACCGTTTACCACTACGCCCACATCGGCAACCTGCGAACCTACCTGTTTGAGGATGTCCTGCGGCGAACCCTGGAGCTGAATGGTTACCAGGTACGTCATGTCATGAATATTACTGATGTTGGCCATCTCACCTCTGACGCGGATACGGGTGAGGACAAGATGGAACTGGGCACGCGCCGCACCGGAAAATCTGCCTGGGAACTGGCCGAGTTTTATGCCGAGGCGTTCAGGCGGGATCTCGAAAAGCTGAATGTCCTGCCACCCACAATCTGGTGCAAGGCGACCGATCACATCGAGGGCCAGATCACGTTCATCCAGGACCTGGAAGCCAAGGGATTCACCTATCGCACCAGCGACGGCATCTACTTTGATTCGCGCAAGCTGAACAGTTACGGCTACCTGGCGCGCCTGGACGTTGACGGCCTGATGGCCGGCGCAAGGGTGGAACTCGGTGAACGCCGTTTTGTGACCGATTTTGCCCTGTGGAAGTTCTCTCCGCCCGACGAGCAGCGCCAGATGGAATGGGACAGCCCCTGGGGCAGAGGCTTTCCAGGCTGGCACATCGAGTGTTCCGCCATGTCGGCAGAATATCTCGGCGACTTTTTTGATATCCACTGTGGCGGCGAAGACCACATTCCCATACATCACACCAATGAAATTGCCCAGACCGAGGCAAGCCGCGGTACCCGGCTCGCCAATTTCTGGATGCATGGTTACTTCCTCCAGCTTGACAGTGCCAAAATGTCAAAATCAGCCGGAGACTTCCTCCGTCTGGCCTCCCTGGAGGAAGAGGGTATTGATCCGCTCGCATACCGCTATATGTGCCTCACGGCCCATTATCGAACGCAGTTATCGTTTTCGTGGGAGAGCCTGGCGGCCAGCGCAACCGCCCTCGGCAGACTCTACCAGGCCGCTTTTGACTGGGGCGAAGCGGGCGACCTGCTGGATGGGTACGCCGAGCAGTTCATGGGGTGTATCAACGATGATCTGAATACACCACGCGCCCTGGCAGTGGTCTGGGACCTCGTCAAGTCGAGCGAGTCGCCGGCTGACAAGAAGGCAACCCTGCTGGCATTCGACCAAGTGCTTGGGCTGGAAATTGCCAGCTGGCAACCGCTAGCGCTGGAATTCCCGCCGGAGGTTATCGCGCTGGCTGAGGCACGAGTACAGGCCCGTAAAGATCGGGAATGGCAAAAGGCGGATGAACTGAGGGAGGCAATTGCGGCGGCGGGCTACCAGGTTGAGGATACCCGGGATGGTTACCGGCTCCGCCGCGGATAACTGAGCTGTCAGGCGTAAAGCTGCTTCCACTCATCAATATCAGTGGCTGAGCCGTCGTTCAGCATTACGCCCAGCTCATAGCCACCACCACTCCGTTTGGTCCAGCGAACCTCACTGCTCAGGAAAAACTTGCCCGGACCCGTGGCATTGTCAATCCAGAGATCCAGCTGGCATCCCGACGGCAGGGCGGTTTCGGCGACAATCCGCAGCCCGGAAGCCGAAACGTCCAGAGCACGACAGGAGAGGGTGGTACCCAGAAGCTCGTGGTTGGCACAGCTCACCACCTGCACAAAGAGAGTTTCATTGCTTTGCAGGCGATACTCCCGACGATTCTCGTCATGCTGTACCCGCCTTGCAGCAACCTGGCGGTTTTCGCGTCGTCGACGCGCTTCAGCTATATCGACAACTTTTGACATTAACAGTGATGTACTCATCGCCTCAATCCTCTTGTGTCGTGGCGTTACCGCCAGTGTTCTCTCACCTGACTCTCTAGCGAAAGCCGTGCCAACTTTTCGAAAGAATATTTTTCTTATTAAATTCAAAGACTTGTTGGCATACGAAGAGTACCCGGCAGATTGCTGGCGGGTGACGCAGAACGGCAACCGGGGAAAAATTACGGCATGAAGGGGCGGGGAGTGACGTGTTTGGACGGCGACGGGACAAAAGAGGCATAATCCCGCCACCCAGGTGATGAGCATGCCCGATGTCCGGCTTTTTTGAGCGCCTTGCGCTGATTCAGGAATCTTACGACACGCTGCTGTGTATCGGGCTGGACCCCGACCCCCAGCGGTTTCCCGCTGTTATCCGGCAGGCACCCAACCCGGTTTTCGAGTTCAATCGCCGGATCATTGATGCGACCGCTGACCTGGTCTGCTGTTACAAACCCCAGGCAGCACACTACGCCGCACTCGGCGCTGAGGCGGCACTCGAACAGACGATCAACTACATCAGGGACCGGCATCTACCGGTGGTGCTGGACGGTAAGCGCGGTGATGTGGGCTCAACAGCAGAAAAATATGCGGCAGAAGTTTTTGATCGCTACGGGGCTGATGCCGCTACCATCAATCCTTACCTGGGACTCGATGCCATGGAACCCTTCCTGGCGCGGGAAGACAAAGGCCTGTTTGTCCTCTGCCGGACATCCAACCCAGGGGGCAGGGACCTTCAGGAACTGCAACTGAAAGATGGCAGTTTGCTTTATGAACATGTGGCTGAGCAGGCCGCAACTCGCTGGAATCAGCATGGCAATGTTGGATTGGTAGTGGGCGCAACCCAACCGGCTGAACTCAGGCGAATTCGTGCCATCACCGGCAAGATGCCTTTCCTGGTGCCCGGCATAGGGGCCCAGGGTGGAGACCTCGAGGCAACGCTGAAAGCCGGGGCAGGGGGTGGCATGCTCATCAGTTCATCCCGCGCCATCCTCTATGCAGCGGACGACAACACCTTTGCCGAGGCCGCCAGGGCCGTTGCCATCGCCACGCGGGACAGTATCAACCATTACCAGTCATTGTTATAAGGGCAGCAAGTGCTGGTACTGCTGTTTCGGTGCGGTTTTGCAACAGCCATAGCGACTATCACCTGGCTTGCACTGACGTCGTCCCCCGTCGCCCTTGGCCTCGGATGGTGGGACAAAAGCAATCACCTGATTGCCTTTCTGGTGCTGTCATTCCTGCTGGACTATTCTGCGCCCGTACCTGCCACAAAACCCTGGTGGCGGGGCATCAATGCGACAAAGTGGGTTTGCCTGCTCGCCTACGGCGTGGGCATCGAGGGCCTGCAGTGGTACAGTGGCGTACGCCAGGCCGAGCTTTCCGATGTCGCTGCTGATCTTGTGGGAATTGGTGCCTACATCGCCATCCGGCCATTGGTTCAGCGCGTAGAACTTCTGGTGCGATTGCGCATCGAACGTCCATAACTGCCTGACTTGAATTCAGAGGTGTACATGTTCCGACTTTTAATCATGATTGGCCTGGTGTTTGGCACCCTGTCCGCGCGGGCCGACTGGACGCTTGACCCGGTTGCCTCCTCCCTGACGTTTGCCTCGGTAAAAAATGGCTCCATTGTCGAACCACATCGATTCGGCAGCCTCTCGGGCAATATTGATGCCAGCGGCGAGGCGGTGGTGACCGTGGCGCTCGACAGCGTGGACACGCTGATACCCATCCGGGACGAACGGATGCGCGACCTGCTGTTTGAGGTGAAACAGTTCCCAACCGCAACTTTCCGGGCAAAAGTTGAGGTTAGCTTCCACCAGACAGGTGCGGTGGGTACCTCCTCTGAATTTCCACTGGAAGGTGAGTTGACCATTCATGGCGTCACCATCAAGACAAGCGTACCTGTCAAGATCAACCGGGTCAGTACAGACCGGGTGCAGGTTCTGCCGGTACGGCCACTGATACTGTCAGTCGCGCAGTTTGGCATGGGGGAGGGGCTTGAAGCGCTTCGCAAGATTGCCGGCCTTGAATCTATCGGGCCTGCCGTCCCCGTGTCTTTCCTGCTCGTCTTCCAGCGGTCATCCTGAACCAGGTCAGGTTTCGGCCGGGGCGGGGATGTCCAGTTCAACCCAGACAGGGCAGTGGTCTGACGGGCGTTCCATGGCACGAATATCGTAATCGATACCCGCGTCCCTGACCTGACCGGCGAGATCATGAGACGCCAGTATCAGGTCTATCCGCAACCCCCGCCGGGGTTCTCGTTCAAAGCCGCGTGAGCGGTAATCAAACCAGCTGTAAAGCTCCGTCTCCTCGCTGTGGCAGTGACGGAAACTGTCGAAAGTGCCCCAGTCCACCAGGCGCTGAAGCCATTCACGCTCCTCGGGCAGAAAACTCGCCTTGCCATCACGCAGCCAGCGTTTCCTGTTGTCTTCACCAATACCAATATCCGCGTCCAGTGGTGCCACGTTCATGTCACCCATAACAATCAGCGGGCCACCGGCCGCGTGATGGGTCTGCAAGTGCGCCAGCAGGTCAGCGTAGAACTTTTCCTTGCCGGGGAATTTGACAGGATGGTTGCGGCTTTCACCCTGGGGAAAGTAGCAGTTGATCACCGTGAGGATTCGACCGTCTGCCAGGGGGTATTGCCCGGCAATAAATCGTCGCTGACTGGCGTCATGATCTTCACGGAATCCACGTTCGACATTGATGGGTTCGGACCGGGAGAGCAGGGCAACACCATAGTGGGTCTTCTGCCCATGGAACACGGCGTGGTAGCCCAGTTCCCGGATGGCCTCGACGGGAAAATCCTCGTCGGTCACCTTGGTTTCCTGCAGCCCGATTATTTCAGGCGCATGACTGGCAATAACTGCCTCCAACTGGTGCAGGCGGGTACGAATACTGTTGACGTTAAATGACATGAGTCGCATAAATAATCCAATATTAACAATCACCTGGAGTCATGCAGCCAGCCCTGGCCAACCGCTCAGATGCGATAGAGGTCTATGTTACTGACCCTGGGGTCACGGCGCGCAGCAAGTTCGAACACCAGCCCCTCGGCGGCAATAAATGCCCCGATACGGGAATTACGGGACTTGAAGAAGCGGGCATTCTCAATAGCAATTTCGTCCAGTTCTGCGTCCGTTCGCTCCGGATCATGGTGGAACATGGCCAGGTTGCCCACCCTGGCGTCAACGGCAAGCTGGCGTACCTGGTCGATCAGCGAATGCCCCCAGCCGTGCTTTGCTGGCAGGTCACTGGCGTCGTACTGGGCGTCGTGCACCAGCAGGTCCACGCCCTCACAAAATTCTACCCACTCGGCATAAGACGTGCGTGGCTGCTCCGGCGGAAAGAGTTCGTTATCCGTGATGTAGGCAAAGGCCACGCCGTCTTCCTCTATCCGGTAGGCATAGCCACCG
Source organism: Pseudomonadota bacterium (assembly GCA_047947185.1). Taxonomy (GTDB): domain Bacteria; phylum Pseudomonadota; class Gammaproteobacteria; order Pseudomonadales; family Azotimanducaceae; genus JANQJA01. Next base: position 275,219 of record CP170502.1, on the reverse strand, counting down.
CCCGGATGATTAATAACCCGACGAACCGTATGGAAGGCCTGACCTTCAATAAACCCGTCAAAGTCCTGGATACTCGAGATTTGTGACGGCAGGTCTTCAGCGTGAACCGGAAAGTTGGAACCATCCATCTGTTCCAGCAAACCACGCAGGGCGATGGTATTGCCCTCAGTCCCTTGCAGCACCCGGATCCGTCGGTCTGGCTGGTAAATGGGCTCAAAAAAAGGATATCCCTGGATATGATCCCAGTGACCGTGGCTGAGCAGGAGCAGGAGCGGTTCATTATTCTGGACCAACTTGTGCCCCAGCTTGCGGATACCGGTACCGGCATCAAAAATCAGGTTTTCACCGCAGTTGAGTCGCACATGGACGCAGGAAGTGTTGCCGCCGTACTTGACAGTACCCGGCCCGGGCGCGGCAATTGAGCCACGTACACCATAAAAAGTGATCAGCATAATCGTCGCCTGGCATGAACTACTGCCGCGGCAAGACCCCGCCGGCTAGCGTCCGCCACGGCGCCTAATCGCGCTTCCCGGTAATCAGGTCACGAAACTTGTCCAGCAACGTCTCGTATTTGTAATCAGTGAACTCACCGGCATCAAAGTACATCCCGTGCTCGCGACAGGCCTCATACCAGATATGGGGCTGCTTGGGGTCAGAAACCTTTTCCATTTTCTTGCCACAGCGCGGACAGTCAACGTCCTCGATCTTGTTGAACTCCTTGCCAATTTCAGGATCGCCGCTATCAACAAACTCGGACATCCATTTGCCTTTCAGCGTCTCCGCTTCGCCCAGGTCAAACCACAGACCCTTGCAGTTGGTACAGCGATCGACCGTCATATTGCGACCGTAGGTGACTTCTTCCATGGAGGCATGGCATTTGGGGCATTCCATATCTTTCAGACCTTATTCTTGTGGTTTCACGCTGCCTGGCCAACACCAGACCCTGGATTGCCAGAAAGTATACCTGACTGAATTCTGATAGTGGACGGTTTCTGGCAACCTCCTGTCTGATGGCCCGCTCCAGCTTTAATTTCGCATAATGTATATTATGTTAAATTTACTAATCAACAGCAGGACGCTGATCTGGGGCTGCGTCGGGACACCCCGGATCGGGTAAAATCTCCTGACATTCTTCGCTGGAGTAATCCGTGCGTTACCTGACTCTCGTCCTGCTCTGTACCCTGTCCTGTCAGCTCCAGGCTGACCCCATCGAATACCGTGTGTCCGGTCTGGAGGCACCGGCAGAAATCCTGGTGGACCAATGGGGAGTCCCACACATTTACGCACAGACTCACTACGATGCTTTTTTTGTCCAGGGTTTCAACGCGGCACGTGATCGCCTGTGGCAAATTGATCTCTGGCGTCGGCGCGGCCTGGGTCAACTGGCTGAGATACTGGGTCCGGCCTACGTCCAGCAGGACGAGGCCGCTCGTCTGTTTCTCTATCGCGGCTCCATGTTTCACGAGTGGCTCGCTTATGGTTCAGATGCCAAACGGATTGCTGAAGCTTTTACCTCGGGCATCAATGCCTACATCACATTGACCCGCCAGAACCGGGACCTTCTGCCGATTGAGTTTGGGTTGCTGGATTACCTGCCGGCAGAATGGCGACCGGAAGATGTGGTGAGAATCCGCAGCAACGGCCTGTGGCGTAATGTGAGCAGTGAAGTCACCCGTGCACGCGTGGTGTGTGAATATGGACTCGAGACTGATGCGGTACGAAAGAAACTCGAACCTGACTGGCGTACCGTGATCCCAGAGGGACTCGATCCCTGCGTCATTCCCGCCGATGTTCTCAAACTTTATTCACTGGCGAAGGCACCGGTAAATTTTGGTCAGGCTCTGCAGTTTGCAGGTAGGGACAATCCGGACCTGGCATCGCGCCTCGCTGCGTTTGAAGCCGTACAGCGTGATGCGGGGAGCAACAACTGGGCTGTAGCGCCCCAACGTACCACAACGGGCCGCCCGATACTGGCCAATGACCCCCATCGTGGACATGCTGTCCCATCACTCCGTTACGTTGCGCACCTGGTTGCACCGGGGCTCAATGTGATAGGTGCGGGTGAACCCGCCCTGCCCGGTATTTCCATAGGCCACAACGAGCGTATTGCCTTTGGCCTGACGATCTTTTCGATCGATCAGGAAGACCTGATGGTGTACGAGGTCCGCCGGAATCGCTACCGCTATCAGGGTGAATGGGTACCGTTTGAAGAAATTGAGGAACCCGTCAAGGTGCGTAACGGTAACCCTGCGACCATCAAACTGAAGTTTACCCGCCACGGTCCCGTGGTGTTGGAGACGGGAAATCTTGCGTTTGCGGTGCGCGCAGCCTGGCTGGAACCGGGTATGGCGCCCTACTTCGGCTCTGTTGAGTACATGCGGGCACAGAACTGGCGCCAGTTCCTTGCTGCACTCAATCGCTGGGGTGCTCCTGCGGAGAACCAGGTGTACGCTGACATAGAGGGCAATATTGGCTACAAGCCTGCCGGTTTGACGCCAATTCGCGAGAACTATGATGGCCTGTTGCCCGTCCCCGGCGACGGTACCTATGAATGGGAGGGTTTCTACGATATGGACAGGCTACCCGTTGAGTACAATCCCGGGCGCGGCTGGGTGGCGACCGCCAATGCCATGAGCCTGCCACCGGATTATCCCTATCAGCAGGTCAAACCGGGCTTTGAATGGTCAGCACCCTGGCGGATTGACCGGATCAGCGAGGTCCTTGAAGCCACCCTGCCCCACGGCATCCAGGATTCGCTGGATCTGCAGCGGGACTACCTGTCTATCCCGGCGCGCCGGATACTGACTGCAACCCCCATTGATCAGCTGCCCGAGGTCGCTGAATCACTGTTCAGCGGTTGGGATTTTCGTCTTCTGCAGGACTCCGGCGCTGCGGCCCTGTTTGAAATCTGGTACGGCGAGTTCCTGCAGTCCGCCGTGATCGAACAGATGACAGACGCACCCACTGCCAGCCTGGGTTACCTTGACCCGCTGGTGGTGGTGGAGGCCTTTGAACAGATGCCAATGGCGCAGCGCCTTAAGATAACTGCCGCAACCATGCCTGCGGCGATCAGCCGGGCGACGGCATTGCTCGGCAATGAACCAGCCGCGTGGCGCTGGGGAAACCTTCACACCATGGCGTTTGAACATCCGCTATTGCCTTATGTGGATGATGAAACGCGGGACCGGCTGGCGATGCCGGTGGTCAGCCGGGGTGGCAGTGGTGATACGCCCAATGCCACGCGTCACAACCGGCAATATTCGGTGACAAGTGGCGGATCATGGCGAATGGTGCTGGACGTGGGCAACTGGGATCGCGCGTTCATGACCAATGCGCCTGGCCAAAGCGGTGATCCTGCCAGCGAGCACTACGATGACCTGCTGGAAGTCTGGGCAGCTGACGGCCAACTGCCTCTGCTTTACAGTCGTGATGCCATCAACAAACATGTTTCCCGCCGCATTGTCCTGCAGCCTGAACCACTGGAGGAAATACCTTGAGGCCCCTGGATGAGTTGACCGAGTCCATCGCCGCTCACTACCTTGCTGATGAAAAACAGCTCATCAGGGAATATGTTGCCCTGATTACGCCTGACCCGGCGGAAAAGGAAGCTGTCTCCGCAAGATCCATTGGCCTCATTAACAAGATTCGGGCCCATCCGGACTTCAACCGGGGACTGGATGCGTTTATGGCCGAATACGGGCTTGATTCCAGCGAAGGCATTCGTCTGATGACCCTGGCCGAGGCACTGGCACGAATCCCTGATGAGGACACCAAAGAAGCGCTGATCCGTTCAAAACTTACCGGCGCCGACTGGTCGCGCCATATTGGCAAGAGCCTGTCGCCCCTGGTCAATTCATCAACCCGCGCACTGCTCTTCACGTCCACGGTGCTGGAATCAAACGAGATACCTTTCCTCTCGAGTGTCATCCGCAACCTGGGTGAGCCCACCATTCGCATGGCGCTGGAAATGGGCATGGGGATGTTCAGCGATCACTTTGTGCTGGGTGAAACCCTGACCGAGGCGAAAAAGAAGATTGCCCGGGAGCGCCGCAAGTATCGCTACTCATTTGATATGTTGGGGGAAGCCGCGCTGACCCGAAATGACGCAAGTAAATTTTTCGACGCCTACCGGAAAGCCATCGAGTTTGCCGGCGAATTTCCCAATGCCGCCGTTTCCATCAAACTGTCAGCCCTGCATCCAAGGTACGATGCCCACCAGCAGACACGAGTTCACGCGGAGCTTTACCCTCCCCTTAATGAGCTGGTTCGGATCGCCCGCGAGCTGGATGTTCAGATCACCATTGACGCTGAAGAAGCCAACCGGCTGGAGCTGTCGCTGCAGATATTCGAGAAGCTGGTCAACGAAGGACATGGACACGGCTTCAACAAAATTGGCCTGGCAGTACAGGCGTACTCCAGGCGCGCCTACAGCGTGCTCGAATATCTTGCCGCGCTTGCTGCCCAGAACAACCAGCGGATCTGTGTGAGGCTTGTCAAAGGGGCTTACTGGGATACGGAAGTCAAGCTGGCCCAGATGATGGGACTGGACAACTATCCCGTTTTCACCAAAAAAGCCCACACCGACATCTCCTACCTGGCCTGTGCAAAATTCCTGATCAACGAACGCAACCGGCTTTATCCCCAGTTTGCCACTCACAATGTGCAAACGGTGGCCAACCTCCTGTACTGGACCGAAGGCCACGAATCCATGTTCGAGTTCCAGCGCCTGCATGGCATGGGTTCGGTTTTGTATGACTGTCTGCTGGATGAAGACCCGGATATCGGTTGCACCATTTACGCACCTATCGGTCATCAGAAAGAACTCCTGCCCTACCTGATCCGCCGCCTGCTGGAGAACTCTGCCAATTCATCCTTCGTCAACCAGTTGGCAAGTGAGGCCAGTGCTGAACAGCTTTCCATGCACCCAATTGATGCCGCGGCGGCAGTACGGACAGAAATTCTTCCGCCGCCAGAGCTGTATGCTGATCGCGAGAACTCACGCGGCCTGGACCCCCGCTACTCCCGGCATCGACAGGCACTGTTGAATGAGCTGTCGCCCCTGCGAGGCAGGTGCTGGTCTGATGCCGGTACCCAGGTAATCTCCTCACCCGTGGATGGACATATCTGCGGCAGGGTTGAAGTTGCGTCTGCAGACCACATCAACCGCAGCGTCGCAGCAGCACAACTGGCGGCCGACAACTGGGGCAGACAGAGCCAGGCTGTCAGATCACAGTTGATCCGCAATCTTGCGGACCTGCTGCAAGCAGAGCGGACCCGCCTGGTAGCGATGCTGATTGACGAGGCCGGAAAAACCATTGAAGACGCTATCGCAGAGGTACGCGAGGCCATTGATTTCTGTCGTTACTATGCCAACGAGGGTGAGACGCTCATGGCGCCGCTACAACTGCCGGGCCCCAGCGGTGAATCAAACCGGCTTTTCTCCGAGCCTCGTGGCGTAATGGCAGCCATCAGTCCATGGAATTTCCCGGTTGCCATTTTTACCGGCCAGCTCGTCGCCGGGCTGGTCACAGGCAACGCGGTGGTTGCCAAACCCGCTGAACAAACGCCCCTGGTTGCCCAATTTATTGTGTCGCTTGCGGTGAAGGCCGGCATACCGGCTGATACCCTGCAACTGTTGGTGGGAGACGGGGACACCGGCGCTGCACTGGTCCAACATCCCGGCATTGACGGTGTGGTATTCACCGGTTCAGCAGAGGTTGCGGGCATGATCAACCGGTCACTGGCAGCCAGGCCCGGGCCCATTGTGCCAATGATTGCGGAAACAGGTGGCCAGAACGTGATGGTGGTTGACAGTTCGGCCCTGCCGGAACAGGTGGTCAAGGACGTGCTGACCTCGGCATTTAACAGTTGCGGCCAACGCTGTTCCGCGCTGCGCGTGCTCTATCTGCAGGAAAGCTGCGCGGACACGGTGCTTGAGCTTTTGTCCGGCGCCATGGCAGAACTGCGGGTCGGTAATCCCGCGCTACTGGAGACCGATATTGGCCCGCTGATTGATGCCTGTGCCCTGTCACGCCTGCGCCAGCACACCGAAGAACTGGACAAAACCGCGCGCCTGGTGGCCCGCTCGCCGCTGCACGCTGACCTGCCACCAGGACACTATTTTGCCCCCTGCTGTTACGAGATTGGCAGCATTACCGAGCTCAATGAGGAGTTCTTTGGCCCCATACTGCACGTGGTGCGATACGCCATTGCGGATATTGATCAGGTCATTGCCGATATCAATGCAACGGGATTTGGCCTGACATTTGGGGTGCACAGTCGTAATGAGAGATTCGTCGACAGGCTGGTTGCTACGATACAGGCAGGCAACATTTACGTTAATCGCAATATTGTCGGTGCAGTTGTGGGTACACAACCTTTTGGCGGCCGCGGCCTTTCCGGTACCGGGCCCAAGGCCGGGGGGCCCAGGTATCTGCACCGCTTTGTGACCGAAAAGACGCGGACAGACAACCTCGCTGCCATCGGTGGCGCCATTGACCTCATCAACCAGCATTCCTGATGCGAACTGTCGATAAATCACTGTTTCTGCAGGACACCCCGTTGCTTGATGTGAGGGCACCGGTCGAGTTTGCCCACGGCGCCTTTCCGACAGCAGTGAATCTGCCAATCCTGAATGATCACGAGCGCGAACTGGTTGGCACCTGCTACAAGCAGGAGGGGCCGGCGGCAGCGGTGCAACTCGGCCACCAGTTGGTCAGCGGGGATACGCGGCGCAACCGTGTAGCAGCCTGGTCAGCCTTTATCACCAGCCACCCGGGCGCCTGCCTCTACTGTTTCAGGGGCGGACAACGATCAGGGATTGCAGAGGCATGGCTGCGGGACGCAGGTATTCTGATCCCGCGAATTGCAGGTGGTTACAAGGCCATGCGCAATTTCCTGCTCGGTGAGTTTGAGCACCTGCCCGGGTTGGTTGTCATTGCAGGCAAGACCGGCACCGGCAAGACCGAGTTTCTTGCCAACCTCGAAACCCTGGTCAGTGGCAGTACCGTTGACCTGGAGGCTGCAGCCCATCATCGTGGTTCGGCGTTTGGTAAACGCCTGGCGCCACAGCCGTCACAAATTGACTTTGAGAACCGGGTGGCCATCAGCCTCCTGCGAAGGAAAGGGCCAAGGCTGTTCATAGAAGACGAGAGCAGGACCATCGGACGGATCAACCTGCCACTGCCGCTGCAGGCCGCGATGAAAGCCGCACCCGTCTGGTTGCTGGAGGACAGCATGGCCCACCGGGTGGCACGAATCTACCGCGAGTATCTGGTCGACCAGCGCGCGGATTACATTAGCCGCTACCAGGACAGCAAAGAGGCCGGAAAAGCGCATGCTGAGGACTTCATCAACGCCATAGACGCCATTCAAAAGCGGCTTGGTGGCGAACGTCACCGGCTGATCCGGGCTGAACTCATTGAAGCGTTTTCGTCAGAGAACCTCTCGCTGGCGCAGCATGCAGGATGGATCGAGAAACTGCTGACGCTCTATTACGACCCCATGTACGACTACCAGCTCAGCAGGAAAGCCGAACGGATTCATGCCACCGGTACCGCCGGGGAACTGCTGCAGGCTGCCCAGCAGGCGCTGGACACCTGAACCAGGCGGCTTCCTCATAAGGGTAGGTCGTCCGGACTCGTGGCATAATTGGTTCTCCTGCCGTCGTGAGCGAATCCCATGGAATCACCTGAACCTGACGTTTCCGAACAGCCTGGACACTGGCAACTGTTGCGGGATCTGCTGGCTTTCCAGTGGAAGCTCCTGCTTGATGGTCTGCGGGATCTTTTCCTGGTCCCCATATCCATCGCGGCTGCCCTGCTGGGATTCATCATAAGCCCTGGCAACCCGGGGCTCTATTTTGAGGGCCTGATGAAACTGGGACACAAATCAGACCGCTGGATTAATCTCTTTGGCAGCCAACTTGATGACATGGCAGATACGGCACCATCGGCTGACCAGGTGGTTGCGCGCATAGAGGATATGTTGCGCCGTGAGTATGAAAAAGGTGGCATTGTCAGGTCCGCAAAAGAACAGACTGACGAGCTGATCAGGCGAATCAGGAAAGAGCTCTGAACCTTTTGTCACCAGCCGCCAGCGAGGACGCCTGTCATGACAGCCCCTGACACCGGCACCCAGGTCAGGCATCTGCTCAGGACAACGCCTGGGGCACTGTCCCTGCTCGAAGCCTCCATGACCTGGATGGACAAGCTCTATGACAGCAAGCAGGGACTCCTGCGGCACCCCACTCACCCGGCACGACATATGGTCAGGGAGTCCCTCTGGTATGCCTTCGGGCTGGTATTGCAGGAACAAACCGACCATCCGGTCAGGCGGCGGGGGCGGCTCGAAAAAATTGTTAGCCGCGTGCTTGACAGTCAGTACAATGCCCCGGACCAGCTCTGGCACGGGACTTTCAAGCGGTCACCGCAGGAGCCCGATCCACCCCCGGAGGCCAGGATCTGGCAGGATTACGATCCAAACTGGCGACAGTTCGTCGGCACCCTGTTGCTGCTGCTGCGAAGGCTGGAAGGTGAACAGCGCCTGGGCGGTTTGTTGCCACGCATAGATGCGGCCCTGCAGCGATGTATTGAAGGTGAACCCGGCAACCGGGTGCCGCCAGGTTATACCAATATTGCACTGATGAAAGCCTGGCTCGAAGTCGAATGCGGCACGCTTGCCAGTGACGCAGTTCATGCTGGTGGTCTTCGGTATGCGTCTGCCATACAGGCAGTATTTGCAGAACACGGCGCTTTCCCTGAGTACAATTCGCCGACCTACTATGGCATCAATTTTTTTGCCCTGGGACTCTGGACAAATTTCTCTGCCGCGCTGGCAGTGCCCGGCACTGAAATAACCGCCCGCCTCTGGTCAGATGTCGCCCGTTTCTATCATGCCGGCATGAAGAACCTGTGTGGGCCCTGGTCCCGGTCTTACGGCGTTGACATGCAGGACTATGTGGCAGCACTTGGCCTCTGGATCTGGGCCGCAACCGACCGGGCCTCTGCCCCCTTTCCCCGGGACCTGGACTCTCTTCAGCATGGCCATGATTTCTGCCTTGGTCCGCTGGCAGCAGTAACTGCCGCCGGTATACCCGACGGCGCCCGGCAACACCTTGTTGATTTCCATCGAGCGCGCCAGATTCGCCAGCAGATCTCAACCGTACCATCAAGATGGGCAAATGCCTTGATTGGCGAAAGGCTGATGCTGGGTCTTGAAACCTCACCTCAAAGTTTCCATGGCACTGAACAATACCATCCGCTGACAGTCCATTGGCTTGATACCGGCAACCGGGTCTGCTGGGGCAGGCTCAGATTTGCCGGCAGCATCCTGGGGGATCTGGAGGGTGAGCAGTTGCGCCTGCGACTCAAACCCGACGAGGGAACCCAGGTGGCAGTCATCGAGTTCTCCCATGAAGTGATGCTGTCCGGCCAGGTCGCCAGGTGCAGCGGCCTGGCCATGACGCTTGTGACAGACGGCACCATCAGCGCCAGGGGCAACAGGCTGCAGATTCTGCTTGCCGACAATCCAGCCGAATCTGCTGTCGCGATCACCTGCGAGGTTTCACCGTGAAAGCACACCTGAAGGTGGCCGTTGTCGGCCTGGGTATAGGGCGCGAGCACCTGCGTCACTGGCAATCACTGCCGGATCAGTATGAGGTCAGCCTGGTCTGCGACACTGACGCTGACCTCAGCCAGCGGGTAGCGGATCAGCTGGGCTGCCAGGGTGTTACCCATTTTGACGCGGTGCTGGACAGCCCTGTCGACATCATTGATATCTGTACCCCGCCCCATCTTCATGCTGACATGGCCAAACGTGCGCTGGCGTCCGGTCATCACGTCGTGTGTGAAAAACCCCTGGTAAATTCATTGAAGGCTGTCGACGAACTCATTGCGGCAGAGGCGGCCGCCAACCGTATCCTGATGCCGGTGAGTCAATACCGGTTCGCCGGCGGTGTTCAACGATTGAAATATCTGGTGGACCAGGGACTTGTCGGCCAACCCTATATCAGCAGTGTAGAAACCCACTGGTACCGGGGCAGTGACTATTATGCATCCCCATGGCGGGGTCGCTGGGATACGGAGCACGGCGGCGTAATCCTGTGTCATGCACTGCACCTGCACGATCTGCTGTGTTTTATCCTGGGCGACGTCCAACAGGTCTATGCCCAGATTGCAACCCGCGTTAATCCCATTGAAACGGAGGATTGTGCAACCATCAGCCTGAAGATGAGAAGCGGTGCACTGGTCAGTTCCAGTGCAACGCTGGGTTCACGCCAGCAGATCAGCCGGCTCCGGTTTTGTTTTGAGCACCTGACTGCCGAAAGTAACCTGGCACCCTACGACCCCGGCCGGGATCCCTGGACCTTCAGCGCCAGCAGCAGCCGGCAGGACGCCCGGATCACCGAAGCCCTACGCACATTTGTGCCGCCAGCAGGTGGCTTTACCGGGCAGTTCATGGGGTTGTACACGGCGCTTCAGCAGGGTATTGCGCCACCGGTCGGCCTGCCTGATGCTCGACGTTCACTGGAACTGGTCACAGCAATTTATGCCAGCGCCAGTCACAACCAGGTCGAGGTTTTGCCCATTGATGAGCAGCACCCCGGTTACAGCAACTGGCAGCCCCGCGGTTTTGAAGCCTGAGCCGGGGCAAAGGCTGGATCAAGCAGGTGCGCCGGGTCCATGGCGGGTGGTATTGCTTTTCAGTCGTTCGACGTCGACTTTCTCTACCGCGTCCCGGATGTCAGGATGGTGTTCACAGATCCTGTTCAGGTCGGTGCCACTCAGTTCGTAGAGAGAACAGGGTGTTACTGCGATAATTGTGGCGTTGCGCGGCGTCCCATGCAGCATGGCCGCCTCACCAAAGAAGTCACCCGCATAGAGCGTCTGCACGTGTTCGCGCTCGCCATCTGTTGTGATAAAAACGTTGGCGACGCCACGGGCAATCAGGAACATGGAGTTGCCGGCTGCACCCTGCTCAATAATATGGGTCTTGCGCGGCACGCTCCTCGGCTTCAGGTACCTGGCAATTTCACTGAACTCCGCCGCCCTGATTCCGGCAAACACCGGCACTTTTCTGAGCAGCTCAGTTACTTCGATCTCGAGGCTCGCGGTAATGTCATCCCGTTTGAGCTGGCGCAGGCGTTCGCGCTGCTCCTTCAGGATCTTGTTGGCGATGCCCTCGTGAATCATGCCTGTCGCCGCGGCCTGCGCTACCGATTCGTGCTCTGCAACCAGCAGCAATCGCTGCGCCAGCTGTTCCTGCATGGTTTCAACAAACTCGGGGTAAAGCTCAGCCACCTCATCCAGTTGGGCCTTCATCTCTGCCTGTATCTGCTGGTAGATTGAGCGCACGTCCTCAATCACGCCAGCCTGGACATCCCCTTCCCTGGCAAACTCCGCCAGGTTATGCAGCACAGTACTCACACCACGAAAACGCCCCCAGCTGATATCGTAATCCCGGATAATCCGCTGGGTTCGACGCTCCTCAACGATGTCAGCGAACCCCGGCACGTGATCCAGGAACCTGACCAGGAATACATCCAGCAACTTCCCCGGTGGCGTGCCGAACCGGTGGGTGGGTGGCATGCCCCGGTGCCTGACGTCATCCAGCTGCACATTAATGGTGTGGTCCAGTTCCCTGAACGCCCACTCATTGATTAGCCCACGGCTGAACAGTTCGTGGTACCTGGCCTTTTCTCTCACGAGGCAGCGCAAGAGCAGTATGTCTTTCTCCTCCTGGCGAGTCATGGCCTTGTGCACCTGGGCCAACTCGGTTTCCAGCGCAGCAATTTCCCGCTCACACTTTTCGCGCAGGTTGTCAGCTACGCGTTGCGAAAAAATTCCCCCGCTGACCAGGTTACCGAGTCGCGCCAGCCCCTCATGACGGGCATTGCGGTCTCCTTCGAGTTTGGCAAGGTTGTCCGGCACACTGAGTTTGTCGAGTCCAAGCCATTTGACGAGCAACTCGATCGTCAACCCCTGGGCCACCAGCGTAAACAGCACGGCGCCCATCACCACGGCAATCAGTGTCTGTTTGTATTCAAACTCCGGCAAAGACAGCACAATTGCCAGCGCAATAGCCCCACGAAGCCCCCCCAGAACATCACCTGCTGGAACGGCATACCAATGGGTTCCGAGCCCGGAACCTTGCCAACTACGGGCAGCAATCCGAAGACAACCACCAGGCGGGAAACGAGCATGGCCACCACAACACAGGCAATCAGGCCAATCGAATCGACCAACACCAAAAGATCAATCTGCATGCCAACCATAAGGAAAATCAGAGCGTTGGCGAGGTAGGACAGGTATTCCCAGAAGTGTTCCATAAACGCTTCCGTGGAGGGGCTGATTTTTGACTTGCCCCATGATCCAATGGTCAGGCCCGCCGCAACAACCGCCATTATGCCGCTGACATGGAAAACGTGCTCCGCGATGATAAAAGAGAAATAGGCGAGGATAGTCGTCAGCGTAATCTCGATATCCGGATCAGACTCGATGTTGCCGAGCAGTTGTCCCGTCAGCAGCGCGAGCAACCAGCCAACGACAACACCCCCCGCGAACACAACCAGAAACTCAACAAAACCCTCGGCAACTGTCAGCGCCGAAAACTCACCCGCAACCAGGATACCCAGTAGCAGGGTTGCAAGCACCAGCGACGTGGCATCGTTAAACAGGCTCTCGCCTTCAACCAGGATCGTCAGCCGTTCCGGCACCCCCAACTGTTTGAAGATGGCAATCACGGCCACGGGATCAGTTGCACTGAGAATGGCGCCCAGCAACAGCGCGACCATTGGATCAAAATCTGTCAGTACAACCATAACCAGCCCGATAATGGCCGTTGACAGCAACAGGCCCGGGACCGCCAGCGTCATGATGGGCCAGATGTTACGCGCGACCTGACGGGCGTTCAGGTTGAACGCCGACTCGAAAATCAGCGTCGGGATAAAGACAAAGAGCACCAGTTCGGGCGTGAGGTGGAAATTGGCAACGGGCTCAAGAAACGTCAGGTGTTGCGCAAGGGCAGCTATGGCAATGCCGACAAACACGAGGGCAATGGTCAATGGCAGGCGACTGATGCGTTTGCTGGCCACAGTAGTTGCCGCAGCCACCAGCATCAGGATCACAATGCCCGTTACCAGTTCGGCAATTTCGACTCCTTGGTGCGGCATAAGCCCCCTGTTGCGTCAAACGGTGGTTAGTAACTCTTCTCCTGCCCCAGCACCTGCTCGGCGATAAACGATTGAATCAATTCCTGGCTGACGGGCGCAATGACCGGAATCATGATTTCCCGCAGGTAGCGTTCCACCTGGTATTCCCGCGCATATCCCATGCCGCCATGGGTCCGAACGGCCTGTTGGCATGCCTTGAAACCTGCTTCAGCAGCCAGAAACTTGGCCGCGTTTGCCTCCGCGCCGCAGGATTTCCCCGCGTCATACAGGGACGCTGCCTTGAAAACCATGAGGTGTGCGGCTTCAAGTTCCATCCAGTTGACTGCCAGGGGATGCTGGATCGCCTGATTCTTGCCAATAGTGCGATCAAACACCACGCGCTCCCGGGCATAGCGACTGGCGCGTTCCAGTGCTGCCTGGCCAAGCCCGACCGCCTCCGCCGCAATAAGTATCCGCTCCGGGTTCAGGCCATGCAGCAGGCATTTCCAGCCCTCCCCTTCCGCGCCAATACGGTCTTCCCGGGGCACTTTCAGCCCGTCAATAAACAGCGCATTGGAATCCACCGCCTTACGTCCCATCTTCTCGATTTCCCGCACTTCCACCGCGGATCGATCCAGGTCCGTGTAGAAGAGCGTCAGTCCATCAGTCGGCTTGACGCAGTCCTCAAGATCACGGGTACGCGCAATCAGCAGTATCTTGTTGGCGGTCTGCGCTGTGGAAGTCCAGAGTTTCCTGCCGGTCACCACATAGTGGTCACCCTCCCGGACGGCCCGGGTTCGGAGTCGGGTGGTATTGAGCCCCGCATCCGGTTCGGTCACGCCAAAACAGGCGCGATCCTTGCCCTGGATCAAGGGCGGCAGGAACCGGGCTTTCTGGTCATCGGTGCCAAACACAACAATGGGATTGGGTCCAAACAGGTTGAGGTGAACCGCGGAAGCGCCACTCATGCCGGCGCCAGACCGGGCAATGGTATGTGCCAGAATGGCAGTTTCGGTGATACCAAGACCAGCGCCACCATAGGCTTCCGGCATGGCAATGCCAAGCCAGCCACCTCCCGTGATTGCCTTGACAAAAGCTTCCGGAAACTGACCATCACTGTCGCGCGCCAGCCAGTAGGCGTCATCAAATTCTGCGCAGATACGGGCCACCGCATCGCGGATGGCCTCCTGCTGACCTGTCAGGTTAAAGTCCATATCGCACTTGTCTCCTTGCTGCCAACCTCAAACTACCCTCCCCATGGTTGTTTTGTTAACTCCATCGCAGTTCTGATTATCTTCACAATTGTTTCAGTTTTTGCCGGAATGTAGGTGATAATCTGCCCAATTGTCACCAACACCTGCTGTTGCCCTTTACGTTACCATGGAACGGTCCAGAAAAATGAGCGGAACCACACGTCTTGCCCGCAAACGGGAAAAAACGCGTCAGGCACTGCTGGGGGCCGCTCGCATGCTGGTGAGCGAACGCGGGCCTGAGCCAGTCGCAATTCAGGATATCACCGGGCGAGCCGGCGTGGGCCTTGGCACCTTCTACAACTATTTTGACTCCAAGGAATCAATTTTCGAGGCGGTGCTTGCCGATATGCGGGTTGCCTTCAACGCATCCCTCGATGAGGTCCGACGGCCCGTCAAGGACCCTGCCATGCTTGTTGCCATTACGCTCAAGTATTGTCTCCAGCAGGCACTGGACGATGAGGAATGGAACGGTTTTGTGAAGAACGCAGGGCTGACGGGCGAACATACCACCCTGACCCAGGACCGGGAACAATGCCTGGCGGATGTCCGCCGAGGTATTGCCGCCGGGCGGTTCCGGGTCGAAGACCCGACCTTCGCTGCCAGCCTGATCATGGGTATGGTTCGCCACGCTTATGACGAGATCAAGGCAACACGCATGGAAAGGCGTGCAATAGATGACACCATCCGCTACGTGTTGCGCATGCTGGGCCTGCCTGACGCGGTGGCCAGGGCACTTATTCAGGTACCCATGCCACCTGTGGCAGCCGCCAGGCGCACCGTTCCTGCCGCCCCGGCCGAACCCCAACTGCTCAGGGCCTAACGAGACGCTGAACTTCCCTGTCGGTCTCTACAGGCGTAGCCTGCAGCGCGCTTGCGCCTGTTTGTTCAGCCTGCCCGTGACAGCCCAATCCGGGTTTGACCGGCCCCGGGACACTGGTAACATGCAATTGTCCGGTGCGGTAACCCTGCATGCAGGACGGTAATCCAATTGAGAGGGGTGATCCACCCCAATCTGGAACACCAACACCAATGCAGTGATCCTGCGTGAGGTATCTGGCATGAACCCACAGGCAACAATTGTTCTCACCTGTCAGCAGCCTTTCATTCGCATGCGTGACGAACCGGGACGCCAGCGACAACCGACCGTGGCTGGGCAACTTCAACCGATTTCGAGTGAGGGCTTTCAATGGCTATCAATAATGTGCAGCTTGACGACAAGTACGTTCAGGAATCCGGTCGGGTTTTTCTGACCGGTAGCCAGGCCCTGGCTCGCCTGCCCATGCTGCAGGAATCCAGGGATCGAGCCGCCGGCCTGAATACCGCCGGCTTCATCTCGGGTTATCGCGGTTCGCCCCTTGGCGGCTTCGACAAAACCCTCTGGCAGGCGCGGCAATTCCTGGCGGAGCACAAGATCCATTTCCAGCCCGGCGTCAATGAAGAACTTGCGGCCACCGCAGTCTGGGGTTCCCAGCAGGTCAACATTTTTGATGGCGCCAGGCATGACGGCGTCTTTGGCATGTGGTATGGCAAAGGGCCCGGTGTGGACCGTTCCGGTGATGTGCTGCGCCATGCCAATCACGCGGGCACATCCAGGTTCGGTGGCGTGCTCGCAATTGCCGGCGACGATCACGGCTGCAAATCTTCCACACTGCCGCACCAGTCGGAATATGCTTTTGTTGACGCGATGATCCCCATTCTCAATCCCGCCGGGGTTCAGGAGATTATTGATCTTGGGCTGTTTGGCTGGGCACTGTCGCGTTACAGCGGCTGCTGGGTTGCTCTCAAGACCATCGCTGAAACGGTTGATGCGTCCTATTCCACGGCAATAGATCCCGACCGCGTGAAGATTGTTAGGCCTGAGGAGTCGCCTGATGTGCATCTGCGCTGGCCCGACAAACCCCTGGAACAGGAACTTCGCCTCCACAACCTCAAGCTGCCCGCAGTGCTCGCTTTTGCCCGGGCAAACCGACTGAACCACATCACCATCGACAGCCCTGAGCCACGCCTCGGTATTATCTCCACCGGGAAAGCCTACCTGGACGTATTGCAGGCACTTGACGACCTGGGCATAGATGACGGGCTGGCAACAAAAATTGGACTGCGCCTCTACAAGGTTGGCATGCCCTGGCCGCTCGAACCGGAAGGCCTGCACGAGTTTGCCGCTGGCCTGAGCGAAGTGATTGTGGTGGAGGAAAAGCGCGGGCTGATCGAGGAACAGTTGACCAGCGAACTCTACAACTGGCACTCGACAGTGCGCCCCGTTGTTGTCGGCAAACGGGACGAGGTGGGTCAGTGGCTGCTGCCATCCACCGGTGAACTGACGCCGGCCGTCGTCGCCCGGGTCATCGCAGCGCGCATTCAGCGCTTTTTTACCAGTGAAACCATGGAGCGCAGGCTGCGTTTCCTGAAAGAAAAGGAGGCCTATCTCAATTTCCCCAAGGACATCGCCGAACGCACACCCCACTTCTGTTCCGGCTGCCCCCACAATACCTCAACCCGTGTGCCTGAGGGTAGCCGTGCCATGGGTGGTATCGGCTGCCACTACATGGCCACCTGGATGGAACGCGAAACCGAAACTTTCACCCAGATGGGAGGCGAAGGGGCAACCTGGATCGGACAGGCACCATTTACCGAAACCGCCCATGTGTTCCAGAACCTGGGTGATGGCACCTACTTTCACTCCGGGCTGCTAGCCATACGCGCCGCCGTGGCGGCCGGCGTAAATATCACCTACAAGATCCTGTACAACGATGCGGTTGCCATGACCGGTGGCCAGCCCCTCGACGGCGAGTTATCCGTTGCCCAGTTATGCGAACAGCTCAAGGGTGAAGGCATCAGCCGGATAGCTGTTGTCAGTGATGACATCGACAAGTACCAGCGTGGCGAATTCCCTGACCTGGTCACCTTTGACCACAGGGACAATCTGGACAGCCTGCAGCAGAAACTGCGCCTGGTCAAAGGCACCAGTGTACTGGTTTATGACCAGACCTGCGCCGCGGAAAAGCGCCGTCGCCGCAAGCGTGGTCAGATGATTGACCCACCCGTCCGGGCCTTTATCAACAGCAGTGTCTGTGAAGGCTGCGGGGATTGCGGCGTTGCTTCAAACTGCCTGTCTGTAGTGCCACGCGAGACCGAGTACGGTCGCAAGCGCGCCATAGAACAGTCGTCCTGCAACAAGGACATGAGCTGCGTAAAAGGATTCTGCCCGAGTTTTGTCACGGTTACTGGTGGTCGGCCGCGGTCGCCGAAGAAAACCGCCAGTGGCCATGATTTCAGCAAACTGCCCGAGCCTGACCTGCCGGTCATCGACTCACCCTATGGCATTGTCCTTGCCGGTGTGGGCGGCACCGGGGTCACAACCCTGGGGGCTATTCTGGGCATGGCAGCACACCTCGAGGGCCGGGGCAGTTCTGTGCTCGATATGACGGGGCTGGCGCAGAAATTTGGTGCAGTACTGACCCACCTGCAGATTGCGCGGCAGCCGGAAGACATACACGCCGCACGAATTGCCGCTGGCGGGGCGCGCCTGGTGATAGGCTGCGACCTGGTGGTGGCCGCGTCCAACGATGCCATGGCAAAAGTGGATCAGGCTTACGCTCACGCCGTCGTCAATTCACATGAAGCCATGACCGCCGAATTCACGCGCAATCCTGATGCCCGTTTTCCCGCGCGTTCGATGAAAAATACCATCGTTGAATGTGTCGGTGCGGACAAGACCCATTTCGTCAACGCATCCGATGCATCTGATCAACTGCTGGGCGAAACCATGGCAACCAATATTTTTCTTGCCGGTTACGCTTTTCAGCAGGGACTGATCCCGATTTCTTCTGCGGCCATCATGCGTGCAATTGAACTCAATGGTGCCGCCGTTGCTGAAAACACGCTTGCATTCCAATTGGGCCGTTTGCTGGCACATGAGCCAGCCGCCCTGGCATTCAGGGATTCAGAAACATTTACCCGCCTCGAAACCCTGGATGAAATTCTGGCGGATCGTCGTCAGTACCTGGTTGATTATCAGGGTGAGGCGCTGGCCGGGAGATACCTCGCACTGGTCCACCGGGTTTCGGCCGCCGCACAGGGGATTGACGGGGGTGATGAACTCGCCAAGGTGGTTGCACGCAGCTATTTCAAACTGCTTGCCTACAAGGACGAGTATGAAGTTGCCCGGCTGTTCAGTAGCCCCGGTTTCCGTCAACAACTCGATGCAGAATTTGAGGGAGACTACACCCTGAAGTATCACCTCGCCCCGCCTTTGATTGCGCCGCGCGACGGCAATGGCCAACCGACAAAAATTGCGTTCGGCTCATGGATGGGACTGGCCTTCAGGATATTGGCCAGGCTGCGCTTCCTGCGTGGTACCGCGTTTGATCCCTTTGCCTACACACGCGACCGCAAGCTGGAACGGCAGCTGATTGCTGATTACGAGGCAGACGTTGCAGCGCTGCTGCCACGGCTGGACGCTTCCAACATCAAGGTCATCCGGCAACTGCTCACCCTGCCCGACCGGATTCGCGGTTTTGGGCACATCAAGGAAAAAAATGTCCAACTGGTCGCCGTCGAACGGGAAAACCTCATGCGGATACTTGACCAGGATCCCGAGCCGGTTCGCCTGGTAGACCCTCGCGCCGCCTGATGCCGGGCGCAGCGCCAATGGTCGGGCCTGCTAGAGACCCAACACCATTTTGGCCATGATATTGCGCTGGATTTCGTTCGACCCCGCGTAAATTGAGACTTTCCTGGCATTGAAGTAGGCTGGTGCCGCCACCCCGGCGTAGTCCGGGCCAATGGGTTCAACGTTGAGCCCTTTGGCTGGCCCGGGGTTAAAGAAAGGCACCGCATAGTTGCCCACGGCTTCAAGCACAAGCTCGGTCAGTTCCTGCTCAAGTTCTGTACCGCGGCACTTCAGCAGGGATGACTCCGGACCAACATTACCACCCGTGGAAATGCTGCTGAGGATACGCAGTTCCGTAAACTCCATGGCCTGAATGGCAATCTCGGTTTCTGCCAGCTTGCGGCGGAAGTCTTCATTGTCGATCAGTCGTTCCCCGCTATTGTTCTCCTGGGCAGCAATCTGCTTCACATGCGCGAGGCTGGCCTTGAGGCCATGGGAATAGGCGTTGCCGCGCTCAAACTCCAGCAGGTATTTGGCGTAGGTCCAGCCTTTCCCTTCTTCACCAATCAGGTTGGTGACCGGCACCTTCACATCCGTGAAGTGGATCATATTGATTTCCTGGAAACCTTCCGGAGGATTGTCGATGGTCCGGATCGGGACCACGTCGATGCCAGGTGACTTCATGTCGATCAGCAGGAAGGAGATGCCCATCTGGCGAATGTCCTCCTCACTGGTCCGCACGAGGCAGAATATCCAGTCAGCATACTGGCCGAGGGTATTCCAGGTTTTGGTGCCATTGACCAGGTAGTGATCACCGTCACGCACGGCTTTTGTCTTGAGGGAGGCAAGGTCTGACCCTGCACCAGGCTCGGAGTACCCCTGGCAAAACCAGATATCGCTTGCCAGGATGGCCGGCAGGAACTTCTCCTTTTGCTCGGCGGAGCCGTACTTCATGATGACCGGGGCAACCATGCTCTGACCAAAAGGAATAATACCCGGGGCGCCGGCGGCGGCCATTTCGAGATCATAAAGATAACGCTGGGTGGGGGTGAAATCTGGCCCACCATATTCTTTCGGCCAGTTGAGGCCCGCCCAGCCACGCTCATAGAGTTTTTTCTGCCAGTAGACATGGTCGTCTTTGGTCAGGTGACCATTAGCGCTGCGCTTGTGGCGGATACGCATTTCCTCGGGATAGTTGTCAGCAATCCACTGCCTGACCTCTTTCTGGAATTCAAAATCCGCTTCGCTAAACTCAAGATCCATGCTACTTCCTCAGTTTTTTCCTGCCACATTATCCGGCTTAAGGGGCTGACGCGCCAGTCGGGACCTGCCGGTCATTGTCGCTTTCTCCACCAGGTGGCGACCAACTACCTTCAGGGCGAGGGTTTCCTCGGTGCCTTCAAAAATGGAGAGAACACGAGCATCCAGCCAGTAACGACTCACGGCCGACTCCTCGGCATAACCCATACCTCCATGAATCTGCATGGCCTCGCGGGTAATCCATTCCGCTGCCTTGCAGGCAAACAGTTTGACGAGGCTCGCTTCCATCTGGCCGAGCCCCTGGTCCATCAGACGACCAACGGCGTAGGTGTACTGACGCGCTGCAGCGAGTTGTGCTGCCATGCGTGCCAGCTTGACCTGGTTCAGCTGATAGTCGCTCACAGGCCGCCCAAACACCTTGCGATCAGACCCGTAGGTGATTGCCTGTTCAAACGCTGCCTGCATCAGGCCGCAGGCGCGTGCTGCCGTCTGGATACGCCCTCCCATAAAACCGCGCATTGTCAGGTAAAAACCTTTGCCGACCCCCTGCCCTTCACCCACCACATGGGAAGCCGGCACAAAAAAGTCATCAAAATACAACTGGAAGGAGTGCATACCACGGTAGCCCACCGTCGGAATTGCGTAACCTGTCAACCGTCCGCCACCCGGCTGGGTGACGTCAATTTCATCACCGTCGTCCGAGGGCTTCTCGACCATAAACAGGGTCAGGCCGCGGTGACCCAGTGCCGGGTCGGGGTCAGTTCGCGCCAGGGTCAGCAGGACCCCCGCCTTGCCGGCAAAGGTACTCCAGGTCTTGGCGCCGGAAAGTTTCCAGCCATTGTCCACGGGCCGTGCACGCATCTGCATGGAAGCCACGTCAGATCCATAGTCGGGTTCTGTAATGGCAATTGCACAGAGGGGATGCCCCGCCGCCAGCTTTGGCAACCAATAGGCCTGCTGTGGTGGGGTACCACCTTCCAGCAGTGCCCGCGCCATGATTTCCGGACGGGTAATCAGGCTCCCGGCGGCCCCAAGGGAGGCACGTGACAGTTCTTCTGTCACCACAATCATGCCGAGGCTGTCTTCCTGATCGTCGGGGAGCAGGCCCCCGTACCGCGTTGGCACCGACAGGCCAAAACAGCCCAGTTCACGCAGGCCATCCAGGATCTCATCGGGAATCGTCTGGTCCTGACGATGAATCCGCTCCGCCAGTGGACTGACAACATTATCGGCAAACTGGCGGAAAGTGCGGGCCATCATGGACTTTTCCTCATCCAGACCACGCTCACCCAGATCTCCCCCAGCCGCAGCAATCCGCGCGCCAGTGCGCGCCAGATTGCGGCTTGCCAGGGTGCCCGTGATACCCGTGCGATCAAACCCCTGCAGCTCAGCCAGAGATACTCCAAAGTCATCCGGCGAACGCATCAGCCTGGCCAGTGTGTTTGCCACCGCGTCCGCCGCATAAATTGCGGCCAGGTCCGGCAGAATGTCCCGGTGCCCTTCTGCAAAATCCAGCAGGCAGCCTGCGGCGGCCAGTTCTGCGGTGCTGACCGACAGGTCATAAATGACCTGCTGGTGATCATCCATCCGTTGGGCCACAAACTGCCCGGCGTCGGCACAGGCTTCCCTGACATGAAACAGGGACGCTGCGACCAGCGCCTCTGCATCACCAACGGCAGCCCGCAGCGGGCCCAGGTCAACCTCGCTCATGTTGATAGCCGTGCCTCCACAATCTTGAGAAAAGAACGCTGCGCCAGTTCCGCCGGACTCACCCCGGTTCGCGCCACCTCATCCCCGGTGAGTGCACCACAGTTGAGGCCAGACACAAAAAAGTTCACCAGCCCCTGGCCTGTTGCCGCGTCATCAAAGGTGTTGCCGGTCAGCGATGCCTGCGCGGCCCGGTCTACAAACGTCTGCAGGCGCGCAATGGAATCCTCGACACCCGTGAGGAAAAAATAATATACGGCCGCAAAACGCACCGGGATCTGCGCCGGGTTTAGGTCCCAGCCCTGGTAGAAACCCAGCCGAAGCGAATGCAGGATGTTGTCAAAATGCAGTTTCCAGGCGCTGTGCACCACCGCCTGGTTTTCCGCCTGTTGCGCTGCGGTCAACTCACCGCGGTGGGGACCAATGGGCATGACATTGGTAATGCCATCCGAGAGGAAAACCGCCGTGCCGGTTAACGCGACCTGCATCATGTGGCGCGCGAAATCAGCGGCAGGATGCCGATGATCCTGCCAGGTTGAGGCAATGTTGCATGACGCCGTGTAGTCAAACGTCCCCAGTATGGCGGCCGAAACCCGTCCCTGCCCCGCTTGTACCAGCGCCGGTATCCTGACCCGGCCATCCGCTGTAAGGATCGACTGTATGGTTTCTATCATCAGTTCAATCCGGATTGACTTTGCTGCCAGCGATAACCGGTTTTCCAGCAGCGCCAGGGTCTCTGCAAGGACACTGACCTGCGCTTCACTGGTCACCTTGGGCAGTGTGACCACAAAATCCTCCGGCAGCTGACCCGCCTGCAGCGTCAGGGTGGTCAGGAAAATGTCCAGTGTCCGTAATGATCGCGCCCGCGCCTCTTCCGTCAGGGCCTTGATGCGGATCCCCACACGCCCCGGCAATGCCCCGGTTTCCAGCCCCTCCGCCATGGCGAGGGCAGCGGCGACAGCATGCTCATCTTCCTCGTCATCCGTGCGGGTGCCGTACCCATCCTCAAAATCTACCCGGTGATCCTCCACCGGCTCGTCATTGAGCTTGGTGACGACCCGCTCATAAACCAGCCGGGCAATCCTGGCTTCATCGGGAGTCGGCGGTTTGTCCGTATAGCCGGCAAATCCCAGTGCCCTGGCAAGCGTTTCAACGTCCGGCGCGTGGGTGCTGAAACTCGCCCGGGCGAGTTGGCCGAGTTTTGCTGCCGCCCCCGGTTTGTACAGGTGGGCACCGCCGTAAACCGTGTGAACAGGTTGGCGAATCAGGGGAACACCAGGAAACCGGGCGGCAAAGGTTTCATTGGCCAGTGTCAGCCTCGCGAGCAGCGGGCTGAGGTCATCAATTGATAGTGTCGTCCGGGTCATGATGCGACCTTCCAGAAAAGGTGCTAATACTAACCCGCCAACCATGCGGTGCAAACGTGGCCAGATTTCGTTATGTTATCCGCCCCTTGTATCATCCGTGGAGCAGTGTGTGGCCGATATCAATCCCGTCCGGGCCTATTTCCTTGATCTCCAGACCCGTATCTGCGACCAGCTTGGTGGCATCGACGGCAGCGGCGGGTTCAGCATCGAGGACATCCATGCTGACAACGGTGGACACTCGCGCCCGCGCGTTCTGGACGGCAAACACATTGAGCGTGGTGCCGTCCAGTTCTCCTACAGCATTGGCGACAGACTCCCACCTGCGGCCAGTGAACGCAATCCCCACCTGGCGGGCAAAGGGTTTCAGGCGACCGCAATTTCCATGATCATGCATCCACGTAACCCCTACGTGCCGACCTTCCACGCCAACCTGCGGCTTTTTGTCATTGATGAAACCAGCTGGTACTTCGGGGGTGGCTTTGACCTCACCCCCTACTACCCGTTTGAAGAGGACGTGGTGCACTGGCACAGAACCGCGCAAGCCGCCTGTGAACCTTTCGGCACGGATGTTTATCCACGCCTCAAGCAGTGGTGTGACGAGTATTTCTACCTGAGTCACCGGCAGGAGCCGCGTGGTGTGGGGGGCCTGTTTTTTGATGACTGGACCGAAGGTGGCTTTGACACCAGCTTCGATTTTGTCAGGTCTGTCGGGGACCATATCCTGCCCGCCTATCAACCGATCCTGACCAGGCGCCTCGACACACCCTGGGGTGAACGGGAAGAAGACTTCATGCTGTATCGTCGCGGGCGCTACGCCGAGTTTAATCTCGCAATTGATCGGGGCACCCGCTACGGCATCCAGTCCGGCAGGCGGATCGAATCGGTCCTGGCATCCATGCCGCCACGCGCCATCTGGCGCTACAACTGGCATCCCGCGCCGGGAACACCGGAAGCAAAGCTCTATACCGATTTCCTGCCGCCGCGTGACTGGGCCTAGAAAGAACATTAGATAACAATTTTAACTAATTGATTTAAATGAATATAACCTCCAAACTTCCGACGGTCGGCACAACAATTTTTACCGTCATGTCGCAACTGGCCCAGGCCCACGATGCCATTAACCTGTCACAGGGGTTTCCGGATTTCGCCACACCACCACAACTTGTCGAACTGGTCGAAAAGTACATGCGGGCCGGCCACAACCAGTATCCGCCAATGACCGGTGTCCCTTTTCTGCGTGAGCAGATCGCAGCCAAGATGCAACTTCATTACGGCGTCACCACGGACATGGACAGCGAGATTACGGTGACCTCGGGGGCCACCGAGGCCCTGTTTGTCGCCATCATGGCCACGGTCGGGCCCGGCAATGAGGCCATTGTGCTGGACCCCTGCTACGACGCTTATGAGCCCGCTATTACCCTCGCGGGCGGGCTTACCCGCCACATTCCCCTGGGTCCGGGATTCAAACCCGACTGGCAGGCGGTGGCAGATGCGGTGACGGATCGGACCCGGCTGATTGTTGTCAATTCACCCCACAACCCATCGGGCAGCGTGTTTTCCGCCGCAGACCTCGACGCGCTGGCTGACATTATTGCCGACACTCGTATCCTGCTGCTGTCGGACGAGGTTTATGAACATATGGTGTACGACGATGCCAGACACCTGAGCCTGCTGACGCACCCCGAATTGCGGGCGCGCTGTTTTGTGGTCTCCTCTTTTGGCAAGACCTATCACGCAACCGGCTGGAAAGTGGCCTATTGTATTGCGCCAACCGAAATGACCACCGAGTTTCGAAAAATTCACCAGTTTGTCACCTTCACGACCCACACGCCCAGCCAATGGGCCCTGGCGGAATTCATGGCCAGTGTGCCCGCGCATTACCAGGAACTCCCAGGCTTTTATCAGGCCAAACGTGACCTGTTCCTGGCCGAGATGGCCGGTTCGCGTTTTGTGATGACACCAACCAAGGGCACCTACTTCCAGTTGGCTGACTACAGCGCCATTTCCAGCATGCCCGACACGGAATTCGCGCGATTCCTCACAACCGAGGTGGGCGTGGCCGCAATCCCGATTTCCGTTTTCTACGAAACCGTACCGATCGCGAGGGTTGTCAGGTTCTGCTTCTGCAAGAGCGACGATACCCTGCGGCAAGCTGCTGCCAAACTCAGACTGCTGGAGCACGCATGAGCCTTGCCGTCACACTGGTACAGACCACGCTTGCCTGGGAAGATCCGGTCGCAAACCGGGTCCATTTCGACGCAATACTCGGCACCCTGTCAGACACCCAGCTGGTGATCCTGCCCGAAATGTTCTCAACCGGTTTTTCCATGAATTCCGGCGCCCTGGCCGAGCCCATGACGGGCCCGACAGTTGAGTTTCTCAAGCAACAGGCCCGGCGTCTGGATGCCTGCATCTGCGGCAGCCTGATTGCCCGGGAAGGCGATGCTTACTTTAACCGGTTCCTGCTGGTTGAACCGGGCGGAAAAATCCATCCCTATGACAAGCGCCACCTGTTTCGCATGAGCGCGGAGCATGAACACTACTCAGCAGGCAATCGCCGTTCCCTTATCAGGCTGGGAAAATTCAGCCTGTTTCCCCAGGTGTGTTACGACCTGCGCTTTCCGGTGTTTTCCCGCAACAATCTCGACTATGACCTGCTGGTCTATGTGGCCAATTGGCCCTCGGCGCGGCGCGAGCACTGGCTGGCACTGCTCCGGGCCAGAGCCATTGAAAACCAGTGTTATGTCATTGGCGTGAACCGGATCGGCAGTGACGGCAATGGCGTGGCCTACAGCGGTGATTCCCTGGTGTTTGACTGGAACGGTGAGGTGCTGCTGGACCTTGGAGACCGGGACGCCACGGGCCGCGTCCAACTGGACAGGACCGCGCTGGACAACTACCGGGCCCGTTTCCCGGCCTGGAAAGACAGGGACAGTTTTCACATCGACAACCTCGATTGAGGCTGCAACGCGCCGCCTGCGCTAACGCCTGGCCAAGGCCTCACAGCGATTGTCGTAGCGGTAACGCAGGCGGTTAATGAACTCGTAGTTGCGATTCATCTCGTCAGTCAGCTTTGCCAGCGCGTACTGCCATTCTTCCTGGAACATCTCCTCGGCCAGTTCACTACCATATTCCCGGGCGATGGCTTGCCTCGCTTGTGTCATCAACAGGTTCATCTTGTCCTTCTCAACCTCCGCCAGCGCGGCCAGGTCGCGTCCGTACCTCGACGACATGGAGCCTACCACCATGCGGAAGTAGACCGCACAGGTGACATATTCCGATGCCGGCACCGGTGACGACGTGACTTCCGCATCCTCGACCCCGGCCGCCGCACTCAGCGCTACCGCGCTGCTGCCAGCGAAGACAAGGAAACAGGTGAATCTGGCAAACAGGGTGAACAGGCGCATCGCGACAGATTAGCAGATGGCCGCCAACATGGTAGGATTCGCGCAGACATTAGAGACGGCATCACACCATGGCAAGAATGAAGTTTGGCGCTTTTCTGGCACCGCACCACCCCATTGGCGAAAATCCAACCCTTCAGCTCCAGCGCGACCTTGATCTCGCCGCCCACCTGGACCGGCTCGGCTTTGACGAATTCTGGTGTGGCGAACACCACTCCACGGGTTGGGAGGTGATTGCCTCTCCCGAAATGTTCCTGGCCGCCGCGGGTCAGCGCACCCATCGCATCAGGCTTGGTACCGGTGTCGTTTCCCTGCCCTATCACCACCCGTTTAATGTCGCCCAGCGCATGGTACAGCTTGACCACATGACGGGGGGTCGGGCAATTTTTGGATCAGGACCCGGAGCGCTGCCCTCGGATGCCTATACCCTGGGCATAGACCCCATGGTCCAGCGGGATCGCCAGGACGAGGCGATTGGCGTTATCAAGCGGCTGCTTGCCGGCGAAGAGCGCTTCAGCTACGAATGTGAATGGTTCACCCTGAAGGATGCCAGGCTGCAGTTGCTGCCGCTGCAGGAAGAAATGCCGATGGCGGTGGCGTCCATGATCAGCCCATCGGGCATGACCCTGGCGGGAAAACACGGCACCGGGGTGCTGTCGATTGGCTCTACCTCAACCGCGGGCCTCGCCGCCCTGCCAACCCAGTGGAGTTTTGCCGAGGAAGCTGCCGCAAAACACGGCCAGATGGTGGACCGCAACAACTGGCGCGTGGTGATGAACTGGCATATTGCGGAGACCCGTGCCGAGGCGATCGAACAGGCCAAACATGGCCTGCGTCACTGGCATAATGAATACACGGTCGGCACACTGATGCGGCCCGGCGCAGAAAAATACCAGACCGCGGACGATGCCATTGAGGCCATGGCCTCGGGCGAAGATTCTGCCCTGGTCATTGGCACCCCCGATGACCTGGTGGCCGCCGTTCGCAAGATGATCGATATCACCGGTGGCTTCGGCTGCGTAATCGGTTTTGTGCACGACTGGTGTTCACCCGAGAACAACATGAAAAGCTGGGACCTGGTGGCGCGCTACGTAATCCCCGAAGTCAACGGACTGCTCGACGCCTACCGCGAATCCCGGCAGTACGTCATTGAGCACCTCGAGGTGTTCGAGCGCGCGGGCCAGGCTGTCATGTCCAAGATCATGGAGAACGAACGGGCAGCCGCCGCAATGAAAGAGACCATGACCCAGAAGAGTGCCATACAAAGCCACAATGCGCCGGACCTTCGCAACAAGTCCACGTAAACCCGGGGCTGTCATCACCGCGGGGTCAACGGCCGGTTTGACCTGGCCCGGACCTCAAAGCGTAATGACGGTGACAGATGGCGCGTTTAGCTGGGGATCATCGTGGAAACCCCGCAACAGGAGCACGTACTGACCGGCGACCCCAAGGCCAAGTTCAGCCGCGACCTGGCGGGCCAGGTCAGTCGGTGCGGTCGCTTCGGCATCATCAACCAGGAGGGGAATCAGCCCCCAGAGCAGCGCCATGCGCTGGTACACCCTGGGTTCACTGGTGATGCCGACGACCGGTGCGGCCGGTCGTGCCGTACTCACCGTGGCCGCGCTGGTCCCACTCCGCGAAATCACAATAACGCCACGCGCCATCAGGTCCCTCGAAATATGTGCGGTGGCATTGGCCATGACATTCCAGACCGGCACCGGTGGTGCCAGGTCACCCCGGGCAACCCCGTAACGACCCCGACTCCAGAGATGGGCCTCAGTCTGCTTGGCAACCCGGTCCATAATTCGCACGGCTTCGACCGGGAATGCGCCCACCGCAGTCTCACCGGACAACATGACAGCATCTGTCCCCATCATGACCGCATGTGAAACATCGGTTACCTCAGCCCGGGTTGGCCTGGCGTGGGTAATCATCGATTCCAGCATCTGGGTCGCAACAATCACCGGTTTGCCATGATCCCGGGCCAACTCGATGAGTTCATCCTGGGCAACAGGGACCTCCTCTGGCGGCAGTTCTACCCCAAGGTCACCACGCGCAACCATAATGCCATCACTTTCAGCCAAAATGGCATCGGCATTTTCGAGGGCCTCGGGTTTCTCAATCTTGGCAATAATCTGGGGTTGACTGTCCTGTCCGGCAAGTAACTCCCGCAGGCCGGCAATGTCGGTTGCGGCCCGGACAAACGAGAGCGCAATGTAATCCACTCCCAGACTCGCCGCAAATGCCGCGTCGTCTATGTCTTTTGCGGTCAGCGAGGGAGCGGATACTGACACTCCCGGCAGATTGATGCCCTTGTGGTCAGCAAGCACACCCCCATGCACCACTTCGCAGGTGATTTCTGTCCCCGTGACGGCCAGCACGCGAAGCGTCAGCAGGCCATCTGCCAGCAGTATGTCATTCCCCGGGGCTACATCATCAGCCAGGGCCTCGTACTGGGAGGGAATCAGCCCTGCCGTACCCATAACATCGCGGGTGGTCACGGTGACCAGGGCGCCATCCTGCAGCGTAACGCTACCGCCTTCAAACTTGCCGGTCCTGATCTTGGGCCCACACAGATCCGCCATGACCGCAACCGGCAAGCGTAACCCGGCCGCTGCCTCGCGGATATTCCGGTACGCAGCGCGGTGCGTTTCCTGGTCACCATGCGACATGTTGAGCCGAAAGACGTTCACGCCCGCCTCAATCAATTGCTGGCACATTTCACGGGCTGCCGATGCCGGGCCAATGGTGGCGACAATTTTGGTGCGGCGATTCTTGAGCAGATCAAACCGGGTAACAATTGTCATTGGCTGCACTCAGCTGGTAATCGCGCAAATATACCAGCCACGCCGCGATTATCCACTGTGCCATAAGCCTGCCGCGGGTGGTAATGTAGGCCCCAGGCAAATGGTCCCGGAGATTTCTGATGGCGGAACTCAGCATTCCCAGAGCACATTCCAACGAATGGTACGACAATCTTGCAGCTGTACAGGACGGGTATTATTACCCCTGGCAGTCAAGTGTCGGGGCCCGCAATGGTGAAGATGCATTTATCGAACTTGTGCTCGAACACCTGACCCCGGAATCCCGGGTACTGGAGGTTGGCTGCGGCCATGGCGACCTTGCGCTGCAACTGGCCCCCTATTGCCAGAAGATCACCGCTTACGACAGGGTAGCGAGTTATATTGAACTCGCCCGGAAGAATCTCGCCGACTCGGATCTGTCGAACGTCGAGTACCTGTGCTACGACATGCTCGATCTGTCACTGGAAACGCCGGTGCTTCCAGTGGCTGAGAATAGTGTTGACGTCATTATCGGCAGACGGGCGCCCCTTCACTGGATTGAAGACGCACGCCGGGTGTGTCGTCCCGGTGCCCTGCTGATTGAGCTGAATCCGATGGAAGAACCCATTCCCGCCTGGTCCAGCAAGCTGCCACACAAGATGCACTACGAAAATTCCGGTCGCCACACCGGTACGGGTTCCATCCACCAGTCCGTGGAAAACCGGCTCCACCAGGCGGGTCTGCGCCTCCATAGCGGCTGGGGTTATGACGTCCCTGAACTGTTTGACGACCCGAGGGAACTTTACAAGATGCTGGCGTGGGGCCTGCCGGCTGACGAGATTCCATCCTATGACGATCTTGAGGTCCGGCTGGCCGGTGTGTTCGAACGATATGCCGGTCCACACGGTATCGAGCTGCGGCACTGTCGATTCCTGTGGAAGGCAATTGTTGAGTGAGGCGAATTTTCCAACGCTAATTCATTCTTTCCCTGCTGCAACCGCCTATAATCGACGGCTTTAACCGGGATCTGCCAACTTGCTGTATTCGCTCGGCCAACACCTCTCCGATGTCTTTGGACCCTTTCGGCTACTGACGTCCTACATTTTCCTGGCCGGGCTTGGCACTGCTCTGGGCGCGGTCCTGACCTGGTGGCTGTTGCCACGATGGTGGCGCCTGCTGCCCACCGACCGGGGCCGCAGTTTTGCCGTGGATGCAGACAAGAGCATAGGCAAACCCGTCAGCGCAGGTGTGCTGTTTATCCCTCTCTTTGTGCTGATCAGCCTGCTGGTTGTACCTTTCGAATGGATGTTCTTCCAGGTATTGCTCTGCGTCCTGATCGCAATGGCGGTGGGTTACCTGGATGACCGCGCCCACGGCGGCTGGAGTGAGTACCGGCTGGGTGCCATCGACCTCGGGATTGCCGTCATGGCCTCAATGGCACTCTGCCAGCTTGAGCCGTACACGATCTGGCTGCCGCTGTTCAAGGATCCGATTGTCGTCAGTCCACTGCTCTTCATTCTTGGGGCAACGCCGCTGATATGGGTCTCGATCAACGCGACCAACTGCACGGATGGTGTCGATGGCTTGTCAGCAAGTTTGTCCGGCATGGGCATTCTTTTCCTGGGTGGCATTCTCTACGTTATTGTGGGTCACGCTGATATCTCCAACTATCTGCTGGTGCCGCATTACAAACAAGGCGCAGACTGGGCAATCATGGCGTTTGTGATGGTTGGCTGCCTGGCCGGCTATCTGTGGCACAACAGTTATCCTTCCGCGGTATTGATGGGCGACTCAGGTTCGCGCCCTATTGGCCTGATGCTGGGTGTGCTGGTTCTGGCCTGTGGCAATCCGTTTCTGATCCTGGTTGTCGCTTTTGTAGTTCTGGTGAACGGTGCCACCGGTATGATCAAGGTTGCATTGTTGCGGTTCTTTAAAATCGGGATCTTTGGCCAGATTCGCTATCCATTGCACGATCATGTCCGTCACAACATGGGATGGTCCAATACCCAGGTTCTGGTTCGCTTCATGCTGCTGCAGGCAGTCGGCACCCCCATCCTGCTGGTGCTGTTACTGAAAATCCGGTGACCAGCTGGGCCCGAGGCTGGGTTGCGCTCAGGGATCATCCCCTGCTGCCGCTCTGGACGGGCCTGATCCCCATTGTTGCCATCCACGCGACCTACCTGGTTGCTGCCAGCGAGGGTTATGTACCCTGGTGTTTTCCCTACACCGACAGTTGCACCTCCATCAGCGCCACCGGCAGGCAGGGTACCGGCTTTATCCTGTTCAAGGCCACCATGCTGCCTTATGCCCTGGTGCTTGGCCTCTACTGGCATCGCAGCGCCGCCGTACTTGCAGCCCTCGGCGACCAACCGGGCTGGATCAGCACCATTCGCCGAACCGGTACCCTGGCCGCAGTCTTCCTGGTGGTCTACGTGGTTGCGCTGGGACTGGCCGGTGATTATCTCCAGCTCCAGCGCCGGATAGGCATCATTTTCTATTTTACCCTCACGGCATTTGCTCAACTCCTGTTTACCGCCAGGTTACAGCAGTGTCATGTGCGGGACAGGACCCGGCTCATCCACACCGGCATCTGTTTCGCTTTCCTGGCCATTGGGCTCGTTAGCCTGTTGCTTGACAGCCTGCTCGACAACTACGATGACATGGAAGACGCGTTTGAGTGGACTCTTGCCCTGCTGATGCAATGTTATTTCATCACCATGTACTGGACCCTGCGGCAGCCGGGCCTCGGCATCCATCCGCGCAGGGAGGCACAATGATTATTCCCGGTCTGAGGGACAGCCTGG
Source organism: Pseudomonadota bacterium (assembly GCA_047947185.1). Taxonomy (GTDB): domain Bacteria; phylum Pseudomonadota; class Gammaproteobacteria; order Pseudomonadales; family Azotimanducaceae; genus JANQJA01. The sequence continues at coordinate 242,879 of CP170502.1, read as the reverse complement.
CAACGTTGGATCTGGCCAACACAGCAATTTGCCTGCACACCTCCATGCGAGCATTTTCGCCCCGCGTGGCGCCGCGGGACCTGGTCGACACGCTGCAAAGCATCGGAGCAACCCTGCTTGCGCCAGCCTTCACCTACCATTTTGAGGTTGCAGCACCCGAAACAGACAGGCCCCCCCAGAACGGGATGCGGTATCGGAATCTGCCAACCAACCCTGCCGGTGGGGCAATATTCAGTGCAACAGAAAACAGCCTTTCACTGGCCGACATGGGTGTGCTGCCACAGACGCTGCTTCAGACACCCGGCCGCGCACGGGGCAATCACCCCTTAAATTCTTTTGTGAGCATAGGTCCACTGGCATCGGGACTGATAGCAGGGCAAACGCCCGAAGACGTCTATGCGCCGTTTCGCGAACTCATCAAGGCGCAGGGAAAGGTCCTGCTGATCGGCACTGACTCAACTTCGCTCACACTGGTGCACTACGCTGAAATGCAGAGTGGCAGGCAATTGTTCATACGCTGGGCGCACGACCACGCCGGACGGATCATCCGTACCCGCGTGGGTAGCTGTTCGGCCGGGTTCGGCAGTCTCATGCCGCTGTTGCTGGAGCAGGGTAAGGTCATCAGCTGGCAGGGCGCGCGCCTGGTTGCTGCGGACGCAGGGAGCCTGCTGGCGGCGTTACGGTCGGCCATTGAGGCGAACCCGGAAATCACTCGCTGTGCTGACAGTGCGTGCCTGCGCTGTGCCGATGCGCTACTGGGTGGGCCTCAGTCGTAACGTGCTGCGGGGTTGAGCCGCGACGTCAGCACATGATCTTCCCAGCGTCCGTCAATCTTGAGAAACTTCTCCGCCTTCCCCTCTATCCTGAAGCCCAGGCGTGCGAGCAGCCGCCCGCTGCGCTCGTTATGGGGCAGGTAATTGGCCATAATCCGGTTTAACCCCATTTCCTCGAAGATGTAACGGTTGCTGGCCTCCAGCGCTTCAAACATCAGACCTTTACCCTGGTGGCGCTCTGCCAGGGCATAACCAAGATGACACGCCTGGAAGGTACCGCGAACGATATTGGTGTAGTTGCACACGCCCAGCACCTCCTCCTCGGCCAGGTTAAGCAGGACAAGACAGACACTATGACCTTCGCGGAATTCGTTCATGGAGTAGCGAAGCTGCAGTTGCCAGAAAGGTTCCGTGAAAAACTCGGGTGTCCGTCTTGGCTCCCAGGGTTTCAGGTAATCACGGTTCTCCAGCCGGAATTTGACCATGATGTCAGCGCGTTGCGGGTCAAGGAGTTTGATACAGAGTCGGTTTGTCCGCAGTTCCGGCAGTGATCTCGGCCTAAACACCTGAACTGCCTCCGTGATGCGCCCCTGCACCATCTTCCACAGCCGCACCGTCGGACACCGCATGTTCGGTCAAAAGCAGTTTCACCGCGCCCCGCTTGAGGTACAACCGGCAGCCTGCGGAAATCACCTGCAAGCGCTCTCCCGGCGGCACACGAAACCAGTCGTGGGTCGTCAGCGTTTCTCCCCAGAGACTGAGCTTGCCGGACAACACCAACCCTTCGGCACCCCCGTCTGCCGGCAGGCTGACCTCACCGGCCGACACATCAACAATCGCGGTCATCTCATCGCCATGTTCATCCAGCACCAGGAGGTCGTAACCCTGACATCTTGTCGGCATCAGCGATTGAAAGCTGATCGCCCTGTGCTCAACGCCGCTATATTGCCGCAGCTTGACAAACAGCAGACACCCGCCAGTCGAGTATGGTGAGTGGCTGAATCCCTCGGGATTGAGAAACCAGGTACCGGCTGGCCAGTCACCCGCTTCATCGCTGAATATGCCATTGAGCACCAGAATCTCTTCACCACCTGGATGCCCATGCCGGGGAAACGCCGCACCCGCCTGATAACGTACCAGGGACGTCACCTGCCCCGACTCGGTGGGCCCTACCAGGTGAAACCGCTTGCGCAGCACCTGACTGGAGGGACTTGCCTGCCAGGGGACATCTGCCTGATGTACCACCACACGCTGCCCGGGATTACCATTAATCATGCGCCTGAATATCCGGAATATGCTGTTGTCTGCCCGAAGTTTGACGGTGACAAAAGCGCAAGGGTAGCAGGAAATGGCAGCTCAAATCTCTGGCCCGCACAACACTTTGTACCCCGGTACTAATCCGGAGGAAATTCACCAGCCCCTAGCAGCCATAGCGATCATCTTTGATCAGTTCATCAACCGCGGCAGAAAATGTCTCATAGGTTACGTCATCGCCCAGGTCAAGGCCGCGGTTCATACACATTCTCAGCAATGAGAAATGCCCTCCGGACGCTTGCAGGATAACGCCATTGGGTGCATCTGTTGAGCACAGGTAGAGGACCGCCGGGCTCACCAGTGAAGGACTGCCACGCATGGCACCACTCGGCAAACCCTCGGTCATGCGGGTACTGGCCCCGGGAGCCAGACAGTTCACCCGGATGCCCTTTTTTGCGCCCTCGAGCTTGAGCACGTTCATGAGACCAATCAGTGCCATCTTGGCCGATGCATAGTTCGACTGCCCGAAGTTGCCAAAAATGCCCGAACCCGAACTGGTAAACACAATTCGCCCGTATTGGCGTTCCGCCATTACCGGCCAGGCTGCGTTGGTCACATAGACCGCACCCATCAGGTGCACGTCGAGTACAGCCCGAAAGTTCTCCATGGTAACGTTTGCAAACGTCTTGTCACGCAGGATACCGGCATTGTTGACAAGGACATCGACACCACCAAATTCGCGCACAGCATCGTTGATAATGCTGCGCGCGCCCTGCTCGTCTGCCACGGAGGCGGTGTTGGCGATGGCCGTGCCACCTTCTGCAAGGATTTCGTCGACGACAGACTGCGCTGTGTTGCTCGAGCCTGTACCGTCAACCGCTCCTCCCAGGTCGTTGACCACCACCCTGGCGCCACGACGGGCAAACTCCCTTGCATGGGAACGGCCGAGTCCCCGTCCAGCCCCAGTGACCACAACAACCCTGCCCTCAAATTCTGTAGCTAACACGGCTCCCTCCGCTGCTATCTTCTTGTTCTGGCACGACCAGCCTAGCGCTTATCTTGCAGGCAGACAATTACGGGGGACAATGGTTTGATCGCAACTCAGGCTGGCCGCACCAGTATGCAATAGGGAATCCCGAAGCGCGTATCGACAAATTCTCCGGCATTAAGGAAGCCAAACTGCCCGTACAGCCTGAGGGCACGCTTGTTGAAGCGGGCGACACTCAGCCGGTATGTCGCAGTCCCTGGTATTCCGGACGCAAAAGCCAGTATGGCAGCAAAAAAATAAGGTCCAATCCCCTGTCCCGTAAATTGTGGTTTCATGCCCAGGCCAATATCGAGCGCTGGCAAAGTGTAATCGCCCCCCGGGACCTGACCGTCAAGACCAAAAGAGCAAAACCCCAGAAATTCACCCGCCTCATCCATGACGCCATGGAATGCCAGTACCGGATCAAGAAAAGCCCTGACGTAACGTTCACCCTGGTCATCACCCGGAGGATCGTAGAAATCGTAGGGTGGAGGATAGCGCCAGGTCAGGATATCCCTCGCCTGCGCTTCGGTGAGGCTCTCAACCCGAAGTTGTCCCCTGGGTTGTCGTTTGTCTTGATTTGTCAGTGTCATGCCCCGATCATGTCCTGTTGCCGGGCAAAACTCAACGCGACTCAGGATTCGAGCTTCCGACGCCAGGTTTACCCGGTAAACTTCTGGGTTGGCAGTCGCCCGCCACTTGGCAACAATCCGGCATCCCTGCAACAGACACAGGAAAGACCTAACGATGGTAAAGTGGATTTCACGCCTCTTGCTGGCCCTGATGCCGGTGGCCGCACTGGCGACCCCTGATGTGGATGCCATGCAGGAGGCTGCGCTGGCAACATTGGTGGACCTGATCAGGCTGGACACATCCCAACCCGCCGGCAACGAGATCATCGCCGCAGAATACCTTGCCAGGCGCTTGAACGCGGCAGGTATTAACGCGGAAATTATCGAGCCGGTGCCGGGCCGCGCCAGTATTGTCGCTCGCCTGGTTGGCAACCAGTCAAAACCCCCAATTCTGCTGCTCGGGCATACCGACGTGGTGACTGTCGAACCGGAAAACTGGTCTTTCGATCCCTTCTCGGGCACCGTTTCCGAGGGCCGGATATTTGGCCGTGGTGCGGCTGACGACAAGGGTATTGTCGCGGCCTCACTTGAGGTGTTACTTGCGCTGAAAGCGCACAACATCCAGTTGGACCGCGACGTCATCTTTCTCGGTGTTGCGGATGAGGAGGCTGGCGGTACCCTGGGAATTACTTACCTGGTGGAGCATCACCTCAACAAGATTGCTGCCGAGTTCGCTATTAATGAAGGTGGCCGTGGCTACTTTGATGACGCGACGGGTGAGTATGTGGCTTTCGAAATCAGCACAGCCGAGAAAACCCCCAGGCGAGCCCGGCTGATCGCGCAGGGCCGCGCCGGACACGGCTCAGTGCCAACGCCTGACAACCCTGTCGGAATCATTGCACGTGCAGTTGCCCGCCTGTTCGACACCCCTTTGCCGATGGAACTGAACGAGACCACACGGGCTTTCTTTACGCGTCTCGCAGTCACCCGACCGCACGCTGAAGCAGAGATCTACCGGGCCATTCTTGCGCCCAATCCAGGCCTTGATGTGCAGGAACAGCTTCGCGCCATCAATCCGTCATTCTATTCCATCATCAGGACATCCGTCGTCCCGACGATCATACAGGGGGGCTACCAGCGCAACGTAATTCCATCGTCAGCAGAAGCAACGCTTGATATCCGCGCACTGCCTGGTACCGACCCGGAGGTCCTGTTTGACCAGATTGGTACCATCATTGGTGACCCTGCAGTATCGATAGAACCTTTGGCCGTCACCCGCCCCGCTCACCTGCCCTCGCCACTCGACACGGCACTGTTTCGGGCGTTCGAGAAAGTGGTCAGCGAACGTCACCCCAAAGCGGCAGTGCTGCCCAACATGCTGACAGGTGCAACCGATTCTGCCCAGCTCCGCGCCGCCGGAATACCCACCTATGGCTTTGGTCCGGGCCTTGCCCTGGGAGAAAACAACGGTATCCATGGTAACGATGAATACCTGCGCGTCGATGCCTACCAGGAATATGTCAGGCTGCTCTGGCTTGTCGTAAACGAGGTCGCTGCCGGGGATCAGTCCCGCATGTAACCACCAGCGCGAAGCAACGCCGCTTCCGCCGACGCAACAATCTCCCCGAAAATTTCCGCGGCCGGCCGAATGGCATGAATCATGCCCATACCCTGGCCCGCAAAACCGGGGTTAATGTCAGCGCGTCTGGCCGCGCTCCCTGCTGCCATCACCGGGCCGGAAACCATACCCTGGTAAGGCATGGGGAGCGGTTTGATATCTGCCTTTTCCCAGGCATCGGTCCATTTGCTGCGAATGATTCGTGCCGGTTTACCGGTCACCGAACGGGATATCACCGTACCCTCTTCCGTGCCTTCAACCAGTGCTTCCTTCTGGTGCTGTGCAATACCTGATTCTTCCGCCGCCAGGAACGCGGTGCCAATCCAGGCACCTGCAGCGCCCAGCATCATGGCTGCCGCTACACCGCGACCGTCGCTGATCCCGCCCGCGCCCAGCACCGGAATCTTGCCGGCCGCGTCCACCACCTGGGGGATCAGCGCCATTGCGCCCACGGGTGAGTTGTGGCCGCCAGCGTCATGACCCTGGGCCACGATGACGTCAAGACCAATCGACGCAACCTGAACCGCATGCCGAACCGCACCAACCACGGCCATGACGCGCGTCCCGTTATAGCGAAACTCGTCCATCCAGGGACCCGGGTTGCCCAAACCTGCGGCGTAGACCGGCACTTTCTCGTCCACAATCACCTGCATCTGGGCATCAAAGAACTCCTTGCTGAATACCGCCAGACCGCCACTGGAACCGCCACGTGAACCGCCCGCGTCCGACAGGTTTTCCTGTTCCATGAACTGTTTCGCAAAGGCGATGTGCCCTTTCAACATCTCCATGGGATCTTCCGCCGGTTCCCTGTTATCACCCGCCGTCTGGGCAGCGCGGCGAACTGATGCTGGCAGCAGGGTATCTACACCAAACGGCTTATCGGTGAGCGAACGGGTGCGCTGAATCCATTCCCGCAGCTGTTCAGGCTGGCAGGCTGCAGCCCCCAGTACACCCAACCCGCCGGCATTGGAGACCGCTGCCGCAAGTTCAGGTGTACTGGCACCGCCCATCCCCGCCAGCACTATGGGGTATTCGATACCCAGGATGTCACACACAGGACTGTACAGTTTCATCAGTTTTCCCTCGTTGTTGTTACGGTCCGACTTGAGGTACCGGGGTCACCATTTCACCAAAATGACGCCGCGCCGACCAGTACCCGCCTGAATCGCCATTTCAATTGCGGTAGCGCCAGCGGATTTAGTAATGTGACGGCTAAACACGGCCAGGTAAACCCCCAGATGAAACTCCTTGTTGCAATGATGAGCCACGAAACCAATACCTTCTCCCCGGTGCCTACCCCGCTGGAACGTTTTGGGGGTGGCAGACCGCCGGCAGAAGGCGCGGCAGCGCTTGCCCTTGCCCGCGGTCGCTCATCCACCATGGCCGGTATGGTCCAGGTGGCGGAAGCCGCGGGAGCAGAACTCATCACGCCCATCGCCGCAGGTGCTCCACCGTCCGGTCCGGTGTTTGACGAGGCCTATGCCTACATGACGGAGACCATCATGAATGCCATTGATGGCTGCGATGGCATACTGCTTGACCTGCATGGCGCCATGGTCACCCAGTCCCTGGAAGACGGTGAAGGCAGCCTGCTGGCCGCCATCCGCAGCAGGTATCCCGGTATCCCGATTGGGGTTGGCCTCGACATGCATGCCAATCTCTATCCTGCCATGGTCGAGAATGCCACTGTGATCACGGGCTACCAGACCTACCCCCATATCGACACGTTCGAGACCGGGCAGCGTGCGGCGCGGGTCCTGTTTGATGCCATGAACGGACGCGTCAATCCAACAATGGTGTGGGGTAATGCACCCATGCTGCCACACGTCATGCGGCAGGGTACCGACGACTTTCCCAATCGGGCACTGCAGCAGCGTGTCAGGGAAATGGAGCGCGATGAGGCGCTTGCGGTTAGCCTCTTTACCGGCTTTCCCCATGCAGACATCTACAATGCCGGCCTTAGTGTGGTTGTTGTCACCGACAACAACGAGGCGAAAGCAAGGGAGCTCCGGGATGAACTGCTGGAAATGGCATGGCAGAACCGGGCAGCTTTTGTTTACCGGCTGGAACCACTGGCGGATTCCGTCGGTCGTGCTGACGAGGCTGCTGACAAGGCTGGTGAGGGTCCGGTGATCCTGTTGGACCACTACGACAATACCGCCTCCGGCGGCACCATGGACACCACCGAGGTGCTCCGTGAAATTTTGCTGCAGGGTCTCGAGGATGTTGCGGCTTTCGGCATTTTTGACCCTGAGGCCGTAACCACCATGATTGAGGCCGGGGTAGGCACGGAAGTGACCCTGTCCCTGGGCGGGAAGTTCCACATGGATGCGCTCGCGGTCCAGAGCAGACCGCTTGAAGTCACGGGAACCGTCAGGCTCATTTCTGACGGGCAATTCAAGGTCACCGGCCCCATGGGAACAGGCGCCACCATGAACATGGGCAAGACCGTTGTGCTGGATACCGGCAAAGTACAGGTGATTGTCATTTCCCGGCATGTTGAACCCTACGATCTCGGCTGTTTTACCAGCCTGGGCATAGACCCCCTGGCCAAACGTTTCCTGATGCTGAAAAGTCGCATCCACTATCGCGCCACCTATCGCGACATTGCCCGGGAAGTCATTGAATGTGCCGGCGTTGGCGTATGTACATCAGACTACGACCAGCTGACGTTCCGAAACGTGCGCCGTCCCATCTATCCCCTCGATAACATCAACACTGACTCCTTCAAGGAAGGTTTCCCAACAGACTAACCCGCCATCAGGCACAAACGCGCAGACTCCGAACCCCGATGCACCACAACACCAGAACCGATGGCGGGTATACGTTTTGCCCCGCATAAAAGCGCAGCGCCGCGGCGGCGGAGCAAGACCCAAAGGGGCTTGCGGGGGAGCAAGGGCAGCCGGGACGGCCGCAAGCCGCGGGGCAAGGCGTGTACCCGCCATCAGGCACGCAATCATGGTATCCCTATTCCCGATACGCCCCGATCACAGACAGATGCCGGGTATACGTTTTGCCCCGCATAAAAGCGCAGCCGCCCCGGCGGCGGAACAAGACCCAAAGGGGCTTGCGTGGGGGGCAAGGGCAGCCGGGACGGCCGCAAGCCGCGGGGCAAGGCGCGACCCCGCCATCAGGCACAGTCGCTCCAAATCTAATCCAGACGACCACTCGATCACAGGCAGATGGCGGGTGCACGTTTTGCCCCGCATAAAAGCGCAGCGCCGCCGCGGCGGAACGAGACCCGCAGGGGCTCGTGGGGGAGCAAGGGCAGCCGGGACGGCCGCAAGCCGCGGGGCAAGGCGTGTGCCCGCCATCAGGCACCACCTCAAGGACTCCAAATCCCGGTGTACGCGATACCCGCCAGCAGGCACAATCCCAGCAAACCCATATCCACATGCACCCGATACCCGCCATCAGGCACCAACGCGATGATTCAGACCCAGACTAACCCTCAATAACCAACCGATGTCGATCCCGATCTCCGCAGTCAACTGGACGACGCCCCTCCCGCCCCTGATAATGCCCGCAAAACCAGGGAGATACCCCAGATGCCAGCCACACGTCCCGTCTACTATGAAGACGCCTACCTCAAGGAACTTGATGCAACGGTGGTGGCAGTTGATGGCGACAGAGTGTTGCTGGACCAGACGATCTGTTATCCGGAAGGTGGCGGCCAACCCGGTGATACCGGTGAACTCGCTTGCCCCGAACAGGGCATTTCATTTGGGATCACTGATACCCGCAAGGGTGAGGGCGGTGCCATCTGGCACCAGCTTGCGGATAGCCAGCATGGCCTTAAAGCCGGTGATGCCGTACACATTGCGCTGGACTGGGACCGGCGTTATCGGCACATGCGCATGCATACCGGCATGCACCTGCTGGGCTCACTGATTCCTGTACCGGTTACGGGCGGATCTGTCGGGGCCGACAAGAGCCGACTGGACTTTGACCTGGGTGATCACCAGATCGATAAGGATGAACTCACCGCCGGAATGAACGCCCTGATTGCCGCGAATCACCGGGTCAGCTTTGAGTCCATCACCGATGCGGAACTGGATGCGAGGCCAGAACTTGTCAGAACCATGTCAGTCCAACCGCCCCGTGGCAGTGGCGTTATCCGGATGGTACGAATCAGCAACGTCGACTTTCAGCCCTGTGGTGGCACCCACCTGAACAACGTTGGCGAAATCGGCCGGGTGCGTATCAGCAAGATTGAGAACAAAGGCAAGCGAAATCGCCGCGTCCACCTCGTCTTTGACGAGTAGCCGGAAGATGTCGTGGGCGCTCTTTGAGGTGCCTCACCCAGACTAAAAGAGTGCCAGTTGTTCGTTGTGCCGGCGGAACAGGTCCGTACGCAGTTCAACGCGGGCTTTCGGCACCAACCCGAGTCGGCGCGCAGCGACGTCAAAGCGGCGCTGGATCATCCCGGCGAACACACCTTCACCCCGCATGCGACTGCCAAACGCAGGGGCATAGTCTTTGCCACCCCGACTCTGCTGAACCAGGCTCATGACGTGACGGGCCCGATCCGGATAATGGGCTGCCAGCCAGTCCCGAAACATGCCAGCAACCTCATGCGGCAGGCGCAGCAGGATATAGTTTGCCGCGGTTGCGCCCGCCTGCTGCCCTTTCGCCAGGATGGATTCAAGTTCATGATCGTTGATTGCAGGTATCACCGGGGCTGCCATCAGGGTCACCCGGACGCCGGCGGCTGACAGTGCTTCAATCGCACGCAACCGGGCAGCGGGTGATGCCGCCCGCGGCTCCAGCCTGCGTTTAATCTCCAGGTCCAGCGTGGTGACGCTGATTGCCGCCGAGCAGAGCTGCATTGCGGCCATCTCGGAGAGAATGTCGAGATCGCGAACCACCAGGGCACTTTTGGTGATCAGCGAAAACGGATGCCGATACTCGCGCAGCACTTCCAGGATGGCCCGCGTGATGCGGAGTTCCGCTTCAACCGGCTGGTATGGATCAGTGTTGGCACCAAGAGTTATGGGCCTGACTACATAACCCTTGTGATCAAATGCCCGTCTCAGCAGGTCCGCCGCACCCCGCTTGGCAATAATCCGGGTTTCAAAATCCAGTCCGGGTGACATATCCCAGTAGGCGTGTGTGGGCCTCGCATAACAGTATATGCAGCCATGTTCACACCCGCGATAGGGGTTGATGGACTGGTCAAAGGGTATGTCAGGTGAACGGTTGGTTGAAATGATGGTCCTGACCGATTCGTCGATTACCCGGGTATCAAGCCGGGTCTTTACCTCATCCTGCCACCAGCCATCGGCTACTACAGCGGTACTGGTCGGGGCAAAACGATTGGCCGGATTCGACAGGGCGCCCCTGCCCCGCAATCTGACTTGCGATTGATCTGTGTGCTGCTTGTTCATGGCTGCTTGTTCATTGCTGCTAGCTCATTGTCTTTTGTTCGTTGCTCCTTGTTCACTGGTTGTCTGACCAGCAACCGCACAAGCCCTATATTACCTATACTGTATGTATATACAATAGTCGAGACGGCGACCGTCTGTGCATGAGCTGATAGTATCTTGCACTTTTGGGACACAGGTGGCCGCATGCAAGACCTTGAGCAACTACTCATCGACTTTGGCAACCTGGCATGGGGCCCCTGGCTCGTCATCCTGATCCTGGGCAGTGGGCTTTACTTCCTGTTTCTCTCACGACTGACACCGTTTCGGTACCTGGGCCACAGCATCGCCCTGCTGCGCGGCCGTTACGATGAGCTGGCGGGTCCTGGCGATATTACCCACTTCCAGGCCCTGTCCAGCGCCCTGGCCGGTACCATTGGCATGGGCAACATCGCCGGTGTTGCGGTCGCCATTTCCGTGGGTGGACCCGGGGCCGTCTTCTGGATGTGGATGACGGCTGTGGTTGGTATTGCCACCAAGTTTTTTACCTGCACCCTGGCCGTGATGTACCGCGGCAAAGACAGTGCCGGGCACGTTCAGGGTGGTCCCATGTATGTGATCACCGAGGGTTTGGGCAGGCGCTGGCGACCGCTGGCGGTATTCTTCTGCGTGGCGGGCACCATTGGCTGCCTGCCACTCTTCCAGACCAATCAGCTGGTACAGACGGTCCGGGAGGTGGTCTTCATCAAACAGGGCTGGCTCGACCCGGACCGGACCCTTGAGTTTAACCTCTTGGCAGGCCTGTTACTCGCGGCCATTGTTGCCCTGGTCATCTTTGGTGGGCTGCACCGGATTGCGGCCGTTGCCTCAAGGCTGGTCCCCACCATGGCGCTGCTTTATGTCGGTACAGCTGCGTTTGTGCTGGTGAGCAACGCGGCTGAAGTGCCAGCCTGTCTCTGGCTCATCATCACCGACGCATTTACCGGGCTTGCCGTGGCAGGCGGCGCTATAGGTACAGTCATAGCCACGGGGGTTCGCAGGGGCGTCTTCTCGAACGAGGCTGGCATTGGCACTGAAGCCATGGCGCACGGAGCGGCGCGAACCAACGAACCCGTCAGGGAAGGACTTGTTGCCATGATGGGGCCTGTGATCGACACGCTTGTGATCTGTACGGCAACTGCGCTGATCATCCTGCTTTCAGGTGCCTGGCAGTCAGGCGATACCAACGGCGTCACCCTGACAGCATCCGCATTCGGAAGTGCCCTGCCGGGCGTCGGCATCTATATCCTCATCACCTGTATTTTCTTCTTCAGTGTGAGCACCATCTTCAGCTACAGCTACTATGGCGCCAAATGCCTGGGTTTCCTGATCGGGGCAGAGCGGCAGCACTATTATAACTATGTCATTGTTATCATGACCGTGGTTGCCTCCCTGCTGTCGCTGGATGCCATGATAGGGCTTGTTGATGGCGCCTTCGCCCTGATGGCCATCCCCACTACCGTGTCCGCCGTGATCCTTGCCCCGCGTGTCATGGCCGCTGCCCGCGACTATTTCGAGAGGCTCGACAATGAGGCATCCATAAAGGAGTAGAACCGTCAATCAGAACAGGCTGGACTCGGTACCGGCAGCCATGTACATGCCCAGTTCCTCACAGCGCGCCAGGTCATCCGCCCTTACATCCCCCTGTACGACCAGGGGTGGCTGAACTTCCTTGAACGGAAATCCGCGTACAATCCGCTGCACGCTGGTGACAGCCCCCTGGCCGTCGTTGCCCGCACTGACAAAAAGCGCGTATGGCAGGCCTTCAACCTTGCCTTCAGCCGGATAATAGGTGCGGTCAAAAAAGTCTTTCAGGGCCCCGGACATGTAACCAAAATTTTCCGGCGTGCCCAGAATAAGGGCGTCTGCCCAGAGCAGGTCATCAAGCCCGGCTTCCCTCGCCTGCCTGCTCCTGATCTCAACGGTGATGTCGGGGTGTGACGCCCCTTTGATGACAGCCGCCGCCATCGCTGCGGTACCACCGTTTTTGCTGTGATACACGATCAGCAGGTGATTCACGTCCCCACCTCCCCTGCCTCGTCCTGCAGGACCAGCAGATTGCGCGACGCGAACCGGTAGAGGGGTACCGCCAGGTTGGTGGGTGCTGCCGCTCCTTCCAGTACCCGGCCGGCAAAGTCGTAGTCTGACTGATGGCAGGGGCAGATAAACCCCTGCTGGTTATCCGGTACAACCTCACAGCCCAGGTGGGTACAGTTGTTGAACGCAACAAAAATTTCCTGGTTGCGGGAGCGCCAGGGGTTGACGGCAAACGCGGGCTGCTCAGATTCACTGGAGGTGGGATCCTTGAGCGGCAGGTCGGTCCTGGTGAGGTTCGCAATCATCTCGGGCGTACGCCGCTGGACAAACACGCGGCGACCAAGCCAGTCCACTACCTTGGATTCTCCCGGGGCAAGGTCATCAAGTGGCACCTCCAGGGAAAGGTCCTGATCAAAACTCGGCAGCCAGGCTTTCACAAAAGGATAAAAGAAGAACAGCACGCCGGTACCGGCGAACCCCTGGACAATACGGGTGAGCAAAGTGCGACGATTCATGGCAGCGTGTACGACGTCCCCTCGCCCCCGGTTTGCCCGCCCTTACCGACGCCCATGGCGCCCTCCTGTCCCCTATCGCTGAACATCACATGACTCACAAATTTGGTTCCAGCAGATGATCAGGCCGAGGACCCCGGCTTGTATACCCGGTCACCTCGACATGTATTGAATGCAATCCTGTGCGTTTCAGTCGCCACCTTCCAACCGATACACCCGCGCTGCCGTATCGTGAAACAGCTGACTGCGTTCCACAGGGCTCAAACCCCGGGTCATTTTCTTGAACGCATTAAACAAGACATTATAGGAGCAGGATTCCCTGTCTACCGGAAAATTACTCTCGAACATGCAGCGGTTTGCGCCAAAGGTGCGAATACAGAAGTCATAATACTGCGCGGTTCGATCTACCAGTTCATCCGATGAAGGCGGCAGGTCTCGCTGGTGCCAGCCAAATCCGTTCACTTTCATGTTAATCCCGCCGAGTTTGAAACTCACGTTCGGGCATTCCTCAAGCGGTGCAATGCTGTCGCGCCAGGCGCTGTAGACGTCTTCCGGTTTACCCTCGTAGGGACCAATGCCGAGCGGCCCACCAAAATGGTCGAGGATGATATTGGCGTTTGGAAAAGCCTTCGCCAAGGCAACAAACTCTGGCATCTGGTGGTGATAAAACCACGCGTCAAACGACAACCCCATGTCAACCAGGACGGCAAACCCGGCCTGGAAACGCGCATCCAGCATCAGGTGTTCTGTTGGGTTTGAGTGGGAGTTCCTGATGTCAGGGCTTGAATGCCAGCCGGTGGCATGCCGGATGCCACGGAACCGATTGGGGCTCGCCGCAACATGGGCTTCCAGCACCTCGCGTACAGCCTCACCCAGGGTCAAATCCGCATGGCTGACAATGCCGGCCGCAACCTGACATCTGCCATACCGGCCACTGGCGCTCATTGCCGCAATCCCCTGCACAAACTCGGTTTCACCCACAGCCCTGAGTGCTGGCGGCCCGCCTGCCCGGTACATGGAGGCGCATTCAACAAACACGGTACTTACCACGTTATGACCGCTGTTCGTATCTTCCAGAAGTTCATCCAGCAGGTAACGGTTACCCGGATGATCCCAGAGGTGGTGGTGTGGATCACAAATCGGTAGCTCAGGTTCAAGCGTTTTTTCACTAACCTGTGCAAGCCAGGTGTTCCTGTCCATAAGCGCCTTTCCCGTGGTCATGGTGAGTCAGGCATGATAGCTTTGCCACCTCCGTAACTGAAGCACCTGACATGCGCTACAAAGCCCTTGCGATAGATCTCGACGGTACCCTGCTGATTGGTGAGGACCTGCCACCCGCGCACCGCGACGCGGTTGCGGAAGCGGCTTCCGCTGGCCTTGAGATATTTATTGCAACCGCCCGATGGCGGCAGATGGCGGAACGGGTTGCAGCCGAGATTGGTATCAGCAAACCCATCATTGCCTGCAGCGGGGCCCAGGTTCACCTGCCAACGGGTGAGGACATTTTTGACCACCGCCTGCCTGACGCTTTTGTCCAGGAACTGTATGAACTGTGCAACCGAAGCCGGTGTATTGCGACCATTACACTGGACGAGCAGGTGGTACTGAAGCTGGATGGCAAACCCGACATGTCCCTCATGCCAGCCGAAATGGCTTTCGTACCGCAACTTGATGTGGCAACACATGGTGCACCGCGCATCGCCGCAATTCAGGGTACGCAGGTGGTCGATACAATCAAGCGTGATCTCAAGAGCAGGTATAGTGACCAGGTAAACATTTACGACTCGATTGGCCCGAACGGCAAGCTGGTGATCACCATTACCGCCCGGGCAGCAAACAAGGGGGAAGCACTCCTCGCCGGTTGTTCCCATCTGGGTATTGATCCCGGCAGCGTTATTGCGTTCGGCGATGCCGAGAACGACATTGAAATGTTCAGGGTAGCGGGCGCCTCGGTGGCTATGGGTCAGGCTGACGACCGGGTCAAACAGGCCGCATCGGCAGTCACCGCCGCCAACACCGAAGATGGTGTGGCTCTGGCGATCCGCAGAATCCTGGCAACCGGTGAACCCTGATGTCCGATACGTTTGAGTTTACCGCCAGCGATGGCCACAAGGTCTTCTGTTACCGCTGGCTGCCACATGCCAACCCCCGCGCCCTGGTTCATATCGCGCACGGCATGGGTGAACATGCCGGTCGATACGACTTTCTTGCATCGCGCCTCGTTGATGCCGGTTATGCTGTCTACGCCAATGATCACCGCGGACATGGCAGGACGGCAGAGGTGCCCGGACAGTTTGGCGAAGATGGCTGGAACCGGGCTATTGCGGATCTGTATGAACTGATTGCATCGCACCAGCAGGCCTGGCCTGGCAAACCCCTGATCCTGTTGGGTCATAGTATGGGCGCCATGCTGACCCAGCAGTACATGGCGACTCACGGCAACACACTGGATGCGGTGATACTGTCCGGTTCACCAGGGTTTGCCGGCCGCCTTCAGGGATGGGTTTCGCGTCTTCTGGTCCGCTTTGAATGCTGGCGGGTCGGTCCGCTCGGTTCAAGCCCGCTGTTGCAGCGTGTGCTGTTTGGCTCTGCCAACAAGGCGTTTGAACAGGACCTGCCGGAGCCCACGGGCTTTGAATGGCTGAGTCGGGACAATGACCAGGTGCGCGCCTACATTGACGATCCGCTCTGTGGGTTTGTGCCCTGTCCGGGTTCGTTGTCTGACATTTTTGCCGGTGCCAGCTGGACCCAGACCCGGGAGGCAGTCTCCGCCATACCCCCGGTGCTGCCCGTGTATGTGTTTTCCGGTACTGATGATCCGGTCCATAACCGCAGGAAAAACATGGACCGCATGCTCTTAAGCTTCGGGCAGCAGGGCATCACGCCGGAGACGCGGTTCTATGCGGGCGGGCGTCACGAGATGCTGAACGAAACCAATCGCGAGGAAGTTGTCGCCGATGTCATCAACTGGCTCAACCAGCGCTACTAGCACCCTGGCCCACAGCCTGCTGGCCGGCACTGGCATCCCCCACCGCTGTCACAATCCCAGGCTTGTCGAAACCCACATCTCCTGGCTCGTAATGGTTGGGGAATTCGTCTACAAGCTCAAGAAACCGGTCAACCTTGGTTTCCTTGATTTCACCACCCTCGCGCAACGACAGTTCTACTGCAACGAGGAACTGCGACTGAATCGTCGAACCGCACCCAAACAATACCTGGAGGTGCTGCCAATCTCCGGCACACCGCAGGCACCTCGCCCCTTTGACAACTCGGGGCCCTTTGACTACGCCGTACGCATGCGACGCTTTGATGACACCCAACTCCTGTCAAGGCTGGTGCCGGAGGGCGGGCTGTCCGCAGCCATGGTCGAGGAACTTGCCCATGCGCTTGCCAGGTTTCATCAATCCATTGCTGGTGCGGCTGCACCTGCTGGCGCTGGTTCACCCGCCAGCGTACTTGAGCCCATCCAGGCAAATTTCACAACCCTGCGTGAACTGGATCATCATGCGGATGATCAGACGCTCCTGCAGACCATCAGCGCTTGGTGCCAGTCAGAGTTCAAGCGCATTGCCCCGGTTATCTCTGCCCGACGCGATGCCGGCTTTGTCCGCGAATGTCATGGTGACCTGCACCTGGCGAATATCTACTGGGAACAGGGACCCGTGCTGTTTGACGCTATCGAGTTCAGCGAGTCCCTGCGATGGATCGACGTCGCCTCGGACACGGCTTTCCTGCTGATGGACCTCGCAAGTTTCGGCCATCCAGCGCTTGCCAACCGCCTGCTGAATGACTACCTGGCAGACACCGGCGATTTTGGCAGTCTGGACGTAATGCGCTACTACCTCGTGTACCGTGCTATGGTTCGGGCCAAGATTGCCGCCATCCGCGCTGACCAGGACACCTCTGAGGCAGGCAATCTGTCCCGCGACCTGCGCCATTACCTGGCATTGGCAGCAGCGAGTTGTGAGCAGCCGCAAGCGCAGCTTGTCATGATGTGTGGACTCTCGGGCACAGGCAAGACCACCGTGGCGCGCCAGCTTGCAGCAGATCTCGGTGCTATCCATCTCCGCTCAGATGTCGAACGCAAGCGACTGTTTGGGCTTACGCCCGGTGAATCAAGCCGCAGCAAAGGTCTGGATATCTATACCGCGGCGGCGAGTGCCCGGACATTCGAGCGGCTCGAGCACCTGTGCCGTCAGTGCCTCGGCTTGGGTTACAGCGTTGTTGTCGATGCAACCTTTATCCAGGCTCGACACCGTGGCCAGTTCGCTGATCTGGCTGACCAACTGGGTGTTGGCTGGCGCATTGTCCAGACCACCGCACCCGAGGATATTGTCAGGGCACGACTCAACGGCCGGCGCAATGATGCATCCGAGGCGGGTTTTGCGCAGTACCTGTCACAACGTGAGCGAGTTGATGCTTTCAGCGCTGCAGAGCAGATGCGGTTACAGGTCATTGATACATCCGGACCCGTTACGCCCGACCTGTTTCTGCCGGCGTAATCCTGTAGGCGGCGAGCCGGCGATAAAGTGCACGTTCACTCAGGCCCAGCATGGCAGCCAGGGTCTTGCGATCACCCTGCCAGTCCTTGAGCACCTGGAGCAGGTAAGCGCGTTCGACCTCTGCCAGGCGCATGACTGGCTGCCCGGAGGGACCCGCCAATCCACCAGGGGTGCCACTGCGAACGACAAGATGCTGGGGCAGGATGACCCGGTCGTCTGCGAGCAGCAGCGCACGCTCCAGCAGGTTACGCAGTTCACGAATGTTGCCCGGTAATTCAAGTGATTCAAGCAGGGCCAGAGACTCCGGCGCAACCGTGACATCTGCTGCGCCAAACCCCTGCAATATGCGTTCGACCAGCAGCGGCATGTCACCGGGTCTCTGCCGCAGCGGTGGCAAGGTAATTTCAAATACGGCAAGGCGATAGTAGAGGTCAGCACGGAAAGTACCTTCCTCCACCATGGCGGCGAGATCCCTGTTGGTGGCGCAGATCAGCCTGAAATCAACGTTCTGCCACTCGGCACTGCCAACCTTGCGAAAGCGCCGGGTTTCTATGAGGCGCAACAGTTTTACCTGGTCCTGCAGGGGTATGTCCCCAACTTCATCAAGGAACAGCGTACCGCCAGCGGCAGCCTCAACCAGCCCGGTTTTTTCGGTATTCGCACCGGTAAAAGCACCCCGTACGTAACCAAACAGCTCACTCTCAAACAGCGAATCCGGCAGTCCAGTACATTCGAGCGGCACAAAAGGCATTTCAGCCCGGGGACCCAGCTGATGGATCGTTTGCGCCACCACCTCTTTGCCTGTGCCGGTTTCACCCAGCAGCAAAACGGAAGAATCAGCGGGCGCCACTCGCTGGACAAGATCCAGCATCCGCCGGAATGGGACCGAGGCCCCCACCAGAGGTGCGCTCCCGACAGGGTCAACCGCCGCCATGTTCTCGGCCGGGTAGATCTGTTCAACAAAGTATTCGATCTCGCCGGTGGCCGGGTTGGAGACCGGCCACATTTCAACATTGACGTACTCCCTGCCCAGCCTGGAATGATGGATGTGTAATGTCCTGGAACGACCGCCTGTTTCCCGACAGGCTTTCATCGGACAGGTCTCGCCTTCCTGATCACAGGGTCGCTCATAGCCGTGGGACAGCTGATAGCAGCGCTTGCCGGTTGGCAACAGGAGACCATATCGGGCCCGGTAGAGCGCGTTGGACTGCAACACCCGGTAGTCTGTGCCCAACAGAATTGCAGGTGTATCAAGGCTATCCAACAGTCCCTGCACGATCGGATGGGTGTCGTTTATGTCATACATGTCAAAGTCAACTGCCAATATTGGCAGTATATTGCCAGAAAATGTGCTCAAAACCCCTAATTTTCCTATTGGCACGGTTCTAGCTTATAATCGCAGGACCTAAGGTTAGATCTTGAGGTTATAAAAGTGTCTGCGACTGTTAAATCCTTCTTTGATCCGGATACCTGCACCTGGACTTATGTTGTTGCCGATGCGAGTTCTCGCCACTGTGCCATCATTGATCCGGTACTGGACTTCGATCCGGCATCCGGAAAACTCAGTTCCCGTTCGGCCAATCAGATAGAAGATTATGTCAGGCAGCAGGATCTGACCGTTGACTGGCTGCTGGAAACTCACGTGCATGCTGACCACCTTACTGCGAGTGAGTACCTGAGAAGCAAACTGGGCGGACGGATCGGGATCGGAAACCGGGTTGGCGAAGTGCAGGCGATATTTGGCAGCGTTTTTCATGCCGGGCCGGATTTTAGGACTGACGGCAGTCAGTTTGACCAGTTGTTTGCGGACAACGAGACCTTCCGGGTGGGTGATCTCACCTTCAGGGTCATGCACACGCCGGGCCACACGCCTGCCTGCGTGACCTATGTGACGGAAGACATCCCGGGAGGCGCAGCTTTTGTTGGCGATACCCTGTTCATGCCTGACTATGGAACCGCCAGGACAGACTTTCCCGGTGGTGATGCCGGCACCCTGTTTGACTCGATTCAGCGCATACTGGCGCTGCCGGGCACTACCACGTTGTTCATGTGCCATGACTACCTGCCTGAGGGGCGTACTGTGTACCAGGACCGCACAACCGTGGATGATGAAAGGCGGGCAAACATTCACCTGGCTTCGGTGGACAGAATGCAGTTTATTGCAGCCAGGGAAAGTCGCGACAGCAAACTCTCCGCCCCACGCCTGCTCCTGCCGGCCATACAGGTCAACATGCATGCCGGTGCACTGCCGGTCCCCGAGGACAATGGCGTTCGCTACCTGCGTATTCCACTTAAGGTAACGCTTCAATGAATATTGTGATTGCGCTGCCAGGCGCACTGTTTGTTGGCTTTACTCTCGGTATGTTTGGCTCCGGGGGCTCGATACTGACGGTCCCCATACTGGTGTTTCTGCTGGGCCTTGATGAAAAAGTTGCGATTACCAGTTCGCTGGCGATTGTTGGCGTTGTGGCGACTTTCGCCAGCCTCCCCTACCTGCGCAGCAGGCAGGTCGACTGGCGTACCGTGATACTGTTTGGTGGCCCGGGTGTTCTGGGCAGCTACCTGGGCGCCTGGTCCTCAGCTTATGTGTCGGGCACCGTTCAGTTGATGACCTTCGCGATTGTCATGCTGCTCGCTTCCTTCCTGATGCTGCGCCCGATCGCCGTGACAATGGATCAGCGCCCAGGCACACGGCGCGGCCTGCACAAGGTCATGAGCGAGGGGTTGGCGGCAGGCATGTTGACCGGTTTCGTCGGCGTTGGCGGCGGTTTTCTGATTGTACCTGCACTGGTCCTGCTCAGCGGACTGAGCATGCAACGTGCCGTAGCAACCAGCCTGACAATCATTGTGCTCCAGTGTCTTGTCGGTTTTGTGACGCACGTCGAGATTCTGCAGACAGAGGGACTGACCCTGAATGCAACTATCATCGGCTTTTTTGCTATTGCCGGGGTACTCGGCAGTTATGGCGGTACCGCGCTAGCCACCAGATTGCCCCAGGACAGGATGAAGCAGGGTTTTGGTGCGTTTCTCATCCTGATCGCGACACTCATCCTGCTTCGATCAACCATCATTTCCCTTTAAGGAGACGACCAACATGCAAATCAATCCGCTCAGCCCCGAATATGCCGTGACCGGCCAGTTGCAAGCGACTGACATCAGCAAGGCCGCCCAGCTGGGTTATCGCACCATCATCAACAACCGACCGGATTACGAGGCGGCTGACCAGCCGCTGAGCAGTCACCTTGCGGTCATCGCCAATGAGGCTGGCCTTGCCTATCACCACCTGCCGGTCACCCCCGGTGAAATGAACAGCGAGCACATCAGCCGGTTGGCGGCGCTACTTGAATCGGCACCCAGACCAATTCTCGCCTTCTGCCGAACAGGGACCCGATCGATGATGCTGTGGCAACAGTCAGGGCAGGCGGCAGAGCCAGCAATACCGGGTGATCAGGCAAGGTGCTGAGCCACTTCACAATCTGAAGATGACGGGGAAATACCATGAAAGATTCCAGGACAGAACCACTGACATTTTTTGAAGTCATCACCAGCATTCTATGCGCAGCAATTGGCGTTCAGACCCGGGCGAGAATGGAGCGTGACCTGACGCAGGGTGAACTGGTCAAGTTCATCGCTGCTGGTGTGATTTTTACCCTGCTGTTTGTGTTGGTCATGATAGCAGTGGTTAACCTGGCGCCCCCTGGCTGAGGACAAAGCGGAAGTACCGGCCCCGATGCCCTGAGGTTTGGCATTGGGCGGGAAGCCTCCCCTGGACTGACCGCTGCCTCTGAATACTTGATTCCCGTCAACCCTGGCTGCAGAGTGCATGCGTAAGATTCAGGCCTGGGCGCCAACGGTTTTCGACGGGTCAGGTTTCTCACAAAAATTCATCAAACTTCGGATATCACGTGGAAAAACTCATTAATGCGGGACTCAGGAGCGCCACCCCGGCGCTGATCGGCCTGTTTGCCCTGTTGTTCGGTGCCATCGCACTGGTCCTGACGCCGCGCGAGGAAGAGCCGCAGATTGTGGTGCCGGTGGTTGATCTGCTGATTGAAGCGCCAGGGTTGTCAACACGCCAGGTAGAGCGGCAAGTGACAACCCCGGTCGAAAAACTGCTGGCCCAGATCCCCGGTGTTGAGCATGTTTATTCCAGTACCCGCGCGGGTAGCGCAACGGTGACGCTGCGATTTCATGTCGGTGAAGATCGTGAAGATTCACTGCTGAATACCTACAACAAACTCTACTCAAACCAGGACAGGATACCCCCAGGCGTCAGCAACTGGATTGTCAAGCCTGTCGAGGTGGATGACGTACCGATTGTGATGCTTGCTTTGTGGAGCAAAGATCCCTCGCGCTATGATGACTTTGCACTGCGACGCATGGCGGATGAAATCTCAACCGCGCTACAGGCCATTCCCCAGACCAATCGCGTTGAGGTGACAGGTGGGCGTCCCAGGGTCATTCGACTGCTGCTCGATGCCGAGGCGCTGGCCGCGCGCATGACCACGCCCCTGGATGTGGTCGCAGCACTGTCCAGGTCCAACCTCCTCCAGCGCACCGGCACACTGGTCAGCCGTGACCAGGTTGAACTGGTGGAGACCGGCACCTTTATTCTGGATGCTGATGAACTTGCCACACTGCCCGTCAATGTCATTGACGGTGTCCCGGTCCTGTTGGGGGAAGTTGCGGAAATTCGCGACGGACCGGACCTGCCGGAAAACTACACCTGGATCGACTTTGCACCAGGACATAAAAGCGGTAAGCCCGCACCACAGAAAAGTCCTATGGTGACCATCAGCGTTGCAAAACAGCCCGGCACCAATGCGGTCTGGGTTGCGGGTGACGTCCACGCCCGCATCCAGCAATTGAAGGCAGAACTGTTGCCACCTGAAATTGAAATTGAGGTGTTGCGCGACTACGGCGAAACGGCCAATGAGAAAGTGAACAATCTGGCAAGCAGCCTCGGTATCGCCATCATTACGGTTGTCGTCTTCATAGGCATTTTCCTCGGCCCCAGGCCGGCCATTGTGGTGGGTCTTGCCATGCCCGTCTGCTACGGTATTACGCTGGCGCTGGACATGCTGTTTGGCTACACAATCAACCGGGTGACCCTGTTTGCACTGATCCTATCCCTTGGCCTGCTGGTTGATGACCCCATTACCGGGGTCGACAATATCGAACGCTATCTGCGCGAAAAAACCGGTGAAACCAGTCAACGTGTTGTGGCCGCGATGATGGAAATCCGCACCGCTTTAATCATGTCAACGCTAACAATTGTGTTGTCATTTATCCCGCTGGCGTTTATCACCGGCATGATGGGGCCCTACATGGCCCCCATGGCATTTAATGTGCCGGTCAGCGTCATCATGAGTACCGTTGTCGCCTTCCTTGTGACCCCCTGGCTCGCAAGTCGGCTGATCCGGCCGGCACCCGGAAATTCAGATGGCACACGCGAGGGGATCTACACCCGCATGGTCAGGCCAATCATCTCATCCCCGGCCCGGGCCAGGGGTGTTCTCTGGATTGTGCTGGCACTGTTTATCGGCGCATCCCTCTTACCGGTACTGCGGCTGGTGCCACTCAAGCTATTGCCGTTTGACAACAAGAACGAGGTCCAGATTGTGCTTGATATGCCCGAGGGAACAACGCTGGAAGCCACCGCCGCAAAAGCCGCAGAAATTGGTGCGGTGCTACGAACAATGCCTGAAGTCCGGGCTCTCGCCTATTACATCGGCACGCCCTCCCCCGTGGATTTCAATGGCATGATCAGGCAATACTACCAGCGCCAGGCACCCCATCTTGCGGATATTCGCGTTACGCTGGCGGACAAGACCAACCGGACTCATCAATCCCATGGCATCGTCTTGCGCATGCGAGAACTGCTGAGCGATCTTGCCCAACCTGACACCCACATCCGCGTGGTAGAAGTACCGCCCGGGCCACCGGTTATCAGCACCCTGGCTGCGGAAGTCTATGCCGATGACCGCACAAGTTATGAACGCCAGCGGGAAGGCGCCCGCCGACTGGCGGCGCGCCTTGCCCAGGAACCTTTTGTCAACGACGTCGACACATCCATTGAATTGACGCAGCCAGGTGTCCGTTTCGTCACAGACAAACAGAAGGCCGCCCTGTCGGGGATTTCGACGGCAGATATTGTCACAACCGTAAGCGCTGCCAACGCCGGGGTGGTTGCCGGCTACCTGAACCAGCCGAGGGAAACAAACCCTCTGGCCGTTCTGATCAGGTTGCCTGAGGACAAGCGAACGACAACAGACGATTTGCTGGGCCTTTATGTGCGTGGTCAACCGGGGATCGCACGCACCAACCAACGGCTTGGCCTTGATGCCGCACCCCAACCGCTGGTGGCACTCGGTGAACTGGGGGCATTTGCGGACTTCAGCTCGGACCTGCCCATTTACCACAAGGACCTGCGACCCGTTGTTTACGTGATGGCTGAATTGTCAGGCAGGACACCTGCTGACGTAATTGCCGATGTGGTCGCTGACAGGGATAACACTGTTGAAACCAGTGATTGGGCCGGACGAACGTTTCTGACGCCAGGGGGCACAGCCACCTGGTCCATGCCCCCTGGTACAGATGTTAGTTGGACTGGTGAAGGTGAATGGCGTATCACCGTGCGGGTATTCCGCGATATGGGCATTGCTTTTGCCTTTGCACTTGTTGCAATTTTTATTGTGCTTCGAATCCAGACCAATTCGGCGGTGGTTGCGCTGATCATCATGTCGGCAATTCCCCTGACGTTTATCGGCATCATGCCCGGTTTCTGGCTGCTGAACCTCGTGGGTGAACGAGAGATTGCCGGCGCGCCGGACCCGGTGCTTTTTACCGCCACGGCGATGATCGGGATGATTGCCCTGGCCGGCATTGTGGTCAGGAACTCCCTGATCCTTGTTGAGTTCATCAAGCAGGCACAGGCACAGGGTGCGAACCTCAGGGACGCAATCCTGGCAGCAGGTGAGGTCCGCATGCGTCCAATATTGCTCACCGCCGGCACCACGCTGCTGGGCAATTTTATTATCACGCTTGACCCGGTCTTCAGCGGACTGGCGCTGGCGATTATCTTTGGTATCTTCTCTTCTACCCTGTTTACGCTACTGGTCGTGCCGGCCGTCTATTACCTCATTTTCCGCGACCGTGATGGAGCAACCCCAATATGAGTCTCACCAACCCCAAACTCCTGTCGGCGCTGGCTGCCTTCGCATTCCTGCTCTTGCTGATTGGCTGGCTTGCGGGCTTCTTTGAAACAAAAATTGATCCAACTCTGCTGGAAACCGAACGCACTGTTGTTGACCCCGAATCGCTTTACAGGGTAACTGCCGAAACCGTTCAGTTGAATGCAGCAGTCCCGGGTAGTGTCGTCGCCAGGGACGACACCATCATCTCATCGCGCATACTGGCGCGAGTCAATCGTGTGCTGGTGCGACCTGGTGATACTGTTACCAAAGGCCAACCGCTGATCGAGCTTGAGCAGGCTGATCTGCGCTCGCGCGTCGCCCAGGCAAAAGACCAGGTTGCCTCAATCACCGCGCAGCACGAGGAAGCGCGCCTGCGGCTTGAGCGTACCAGTGAACTGCTGGGCCGGGGGCTTGCTGCCAGAGCTGATCTTGATACCGCCCGGGCGGCTTTTGATACCCTGGGGGCACAGCTGAACAATGCAAAAGAGAGCCTGACAGAAGCCGAAATCATACTGGGATACAGCGAGATCAAAGCGCCGATTTCAGGGCGTGTTGTGGAACGTCTGGCCGAACCGGGCGATACCGTCTCCCCTGGCGTACCGCTCATTTCTGTTTACGATCCTGTCTCTATCCGGGCTGAGGCGGCCGTGCGCGAGTCACTGGCGCTCAAGCTGGCACTTGGCCAGGAAATTTCGGTGGAGCTGCCGTCGCTGAACCAGACAGTGACCGGTGTCATTGAGGAGATAGTACCGGCAGCAGACAGTGCGTCCCGCAGTTTTCTTATCAAGGCATCAATCGAATACAACCCCGCCCTCATGCCAGGCATGTTCGCGCGGTTTGTCATTCCGGACGAGCGCCGGGAACTACTGCTGATTCCGGCCAACGCCGTCATAGAAGTCGGGGAGTTGAATCTCGTCTCTGTACTCAGCAATGGCCAGTTGATCAACCGGTTTGTGCGCCTGGGTCGAAGCCAGCCTGGGGGTCAGCTGGTGGTCACTGCCGGCCTTGCTGAGGGGGACCGGATTGTTGCTGCGCAACATGAGTAGATTTCGGCGCTGACCCACTGGCAGGAGTACCAATTGACGGCCAAAAGGCTTAGGCTGAAGAACATGGCAATGTTCAGAAAACAGTGGCTGACAGCATCGCTCGTGGTTTTCGGCGCGCTCATGCTTGTGCTGCAGATACATGCAGCAAACACCCCTGCCGAACCGGGCGCTGTGTGGGTTTTCAGTATCGATGACGCCATTGGTCCGGCAACCCGCGATTACCTTTTACGCGGCATACAGGAAGCTGAAGCCGCGAATGCGGCCCTGGTTGTCATTGAAATGAATACGCCCGGTGGACTCGATGCGTCCATGCGGGACATTATCAGCGCAATTCTTGCCTCGAGGGTGCCAGTTGCCTCTTTTGTTACGCCCGGCGGTGCCCGTGCTGCAAGTGCCGGGACCTACATCCTGTACGCATCACACTTCGCCGCGATGAGCGAGGCCACCAATCTTGGTGCCGCCACCCCGGTGCAAATCGGCACCCCTTCCCTGCCATCACCACCCACGGCACCAACCGAACCCGATGGGGATAATGAACCCTTGCCCGAGGGCACCACAGCCATGGAACGCAAGATGATCAATGACGCCGCTGCCTACATCCGGGGTCTTGCCGAGTTGCGGGGACGCAACGCTGTCTGGGCTGAACGCGCCGTACGGGAGGGTGTAAGCCTGTCGGCCCACGAGGCTCTCGAACAGCAGGTTGTTGATCTGGTGGCGCCCGACCTGCCCGGCCTGCTGCAGGCCCTTGATCAGAAGAGCACGGTGATTGAGGGACGCGAGATAGTGCTCAACATAGCAGATGCGGAAATCCACTATCTTGCACCCGACTGGCGTACCGAGTTGCTTGCGACCATCACCAACCCGAACGTCGTATTGATCCTGGGTATGTTTGGTATCTACGGTATTATCCTGGAGTTCTACAATCCGGGATCACTGGTGCCGGGTGTCGTGGGTGTTATCTGTCTGATTCTTGCGGGTTACGCACTTAACATGCTGCCAGTCAACTATGCAGGCCTGGCCCTGATTGTCGTGGGACTGGCAATGATGGTTGCCGAGGCCCTGTTACCCAGTTTTGGTGCGCTGGGGATAGGTGGAATAATAGCGTTCTCCATAGGAGGCATCATGTTGTTTGACACGGACATTGAGGCATTCCAGATTGGCGTGCCCATGATCGCGGCGATTGGTGTACTGACAGCACTCTTTATCGTGGCAACCATCACCATTGCGATGCGGGTACGCAAGCAGGCAGTCACCACCGGTGTTCAGACAATCATTGGCCAGCGGGGCGAAGCCATGACCCGGGTTGCTGAAGCAGGTCAGGTGCGGATCGGTGGAGAAATCTGGAAGGCCACAGCCAGGACAACAATCGAAGCAGGTAAACACGTTCGGGTGACCTCGGTCGACGGACTGGTACTCACGGTAGAACCCGCCGATCAGGCAGGAGGATAAAAATGGATATGTTTGTGGTGGTACTGGCGGTCCTGCTTATTGGTCTCGCTTTCTACACCTTCCGAGTGCTGCGCGAGTATGAACGCGGCGTCATCTTCTTTCTGGGAAGGTTTCAGGCCGTCAAGGGACCGGGCCTGATCATCGTCATCCCCGGCATCCAGCAGATCGTCAAAGTTGACTTGCGCACGATTGTGTTTGATGTACCCACGCAGGACGTCATCTCCCGCGACAACGTCTCGGTAAAGGTGAGCGCCGTACTTTACTTTCGGGTCATAGACCCGGAGAAGGCCACCATTAACGTGGAGGACTACTTTGAGGCGACCAGCCAGTTGGCGCAGACCACATTGCGGTCGATTCTTGGTCAGCATGAACTGGATGAAATGCTCGCCGAGCGCGACAGGCTGAACGTGGGTATACAGCAGTTGCTGGATGAACAAACGGACTCCTGGGGGATCAAGGTTCAGAACGTGGAGATTAAACACGTTGATATTGACGAGAGTATGATTCGCGCCATTGCCCGGCAGGCAGAGGCTGAACGGGTCAGGCGCGCGAAGGTCATCCACGCGACCGGTGAGGTAGAGGCATCACAGAAGCTGACCGAGGCTGCGGCAACCCTTGCGTCACAGCCGCAGGCAATCCAGCTGCGTTACCTGCAGACACTGGCCGACCTGTCAGTTGATCGCAGTTCCCTTATTGTATTCCCGTTACCCATCGACCTGATGGACGGCCTGTCCAAGACCCTGCATAACCTGGGCGGCCAACCCCCGGCATCCGCTAACGAACCCAAAGATACCAAGGAGTAACCATGGCAAAGTACAAAAAGGTCCTGCTCGCGCTGGACCTGGGCGCTGACAACAAGGAAATTATTGAACAGGCCAGGCAGGTGATAGCTGATCACGGTGCAGAACTGCTGCTTGTTCATGCTCACGAACCGACCCTTACGGCCTACCAGGCCGGTGGCATGGCGGCCATCAGCAGCCAGATTGTTTCCCTGGATGAAGAACTGCGCAAGGTTGAGGAGAAGAAACTGGCTGAGGTCTGCAAGGAACTGGGTGTACCTGAGGACAAGTGCTACATGCCGTTTGGGCGAGCCTCGACCGAAATCAAGCGGATTGCGGAAGACCAGGATGTGGACCTGATTGTGATCGGCACCCACGGACAGAAGGGTCTTGGGCTGCTCCTCGGTTCCACTGCGAATGCGGTACTCCATGGCGTTACCTGCGACGTGCTGGCCGTGAGAACGGCCAGGGACGACTGACGGGACCCAGGTTGTGAACAATCAGACGACGCCCCTGATCGTGGAAGGTCTCAACGTGACTGAGCGCCTGGCTGAGATTGAGGATCGCGGTTACACCGTCATCCCCGGATTTATTAGTCAGGCGGAAGTCGAATCAATCAAACACGCCTTTAATACCGAAGTACCCATCACGGAAATGCGCGCCATCGGCACGGAGACGGGGAAAACCTGGCGAGCACACAACCTTCTTGCGAAGACCCGGGCGGTGGACTACCTGTTCCTGGATCCGCGCCTGCGTAAACTCGTTCAGGGCCTCCTGAAGGATCGCACCCAGGTGAACATAACCACCCTGTTCAACACCTTGCCCGGGGAAACGCGACAGTATCTTCACCAGGATGACGGGCTCTGGCCAATCCCGAGACCCCATCCCCATTTTCTGTGTAATGCCCTGATTGCGCTTGATGACTTTGATGAGGAAAACGGAGCCACGCATCTCGTGCCCTACAGCCACACCTGGTCTGATCGCAGGGTGGACCAGGACACGCCCACGATTCAGGCCTGTATGCGTGCGGGCTCAATGCTGGTCTGGGCTGGTGCCATGTGGCATGCCGGTGGCGCCAACGTCTCCAACCGGGAACGCATGGGGCTCTTTATCAGTCATGGCGTCTCTTACCTGCGACCGCAGGAAATCCAGCTGCTGGCGGTGCCACCGGACGTGGTCAAGCAGATGCCGGAGCGGCTGCAGCGCCTGCTCGGGTATCATCGCTTTGGCATAGGCGTGGATGGACGCGATCCAATTGACGTGCTCCAGGACGGCGTTGTTGTCAACCCGGAATCCAGACCTGCCGAGGCCTGGCGCGAGGCTTACCGCAGGGCGTAACACGGGTGTTACGACGCTGCCAACGCGCCAGTCTCCCGTCACACTAACTGGCTCCCCGGAAACCACAGATGACACAAATCGAAACCGGTACAAACGAGTTGTTATGCGAGATCACGTCTCGCGTTGCTGTCGTGACGCTGAACAAACCCCACAAGAAAAATGCCCTGGGTGACCTGCTAACCCCTGCCCTTCGCGCTCTCCTGCCGCGTCTTGAAGCCCGGGAAGACGTTGGTTGTGTGATGATCACCGGTGCCGGGAAGGCGTTTTGTTCCGGCGGGGATGTCAGTGAAATGGGCGGTTCTGCGCCGACCAGGGGCACTCGCTCCATGGAAGACCGGATTGATGAGCTGACCCGCAAACAGGAAACGCTGACGGGCTGCCTGTATCACCTCAACAAACCCACCATTGCAGCCCTGCCTGGTGCGGCCGCCGGTGCCGGTTTCTCCATTGCGCTGGCCTGCGACCTGCGCGTTGCAGCGGACGATGCATTTCTGGTGACCGCGTTTCGCAACGTTGGCCTGAGTGGCGACTATGGGGCAAGCTGGTTTCTGCCGCGCCTTATAGGCCTCGCCCGCGCCAAGTCGCTGTTCTATCACTCGCCGCGACTGTCAGCGACCGAAGCGCAGGCCATTGGCCTGGTTGATGCGGTGTTTCCGGCCAGTTCTTTTCGCGACGACGCACTGGCCTACGCCACCGCTATTGCACAGGGACCTACCGGCGCCCTCACCCGCATGAAACAGAACCTCCAGGCGGGACTTGAACAGTCACTGGAGGATTCTTTTGCCCTGGAGGCCCGGCATATGATTGAATCCGGCGGCGGCGATGAGGCGAGAGAAGCGATCCGGGCCTTCATGGAAAAACGTGCGCCCGTGTTCTTTCAGACAAAGGGAGACAATCAATGAAACCAGTGTGCCTGGTACTGGGCGCCGGCGCCGGGATTGGTGGTACCGTGGGCCAGCGATTCGCCAAAGAAGGGTTTCACGCGGTGCTTTGCCGGCGCAGTGATGAAGACGGCTTAAAGCGCATGGTGCAACAAATTTCGGACGATGGCGGCACCGCCTCTGGCTACCTGATGAATGCCGTAGAAGACAAGGTGATTGAGGAGCGCGTCCACTCCATAGAGCGTGAGATCGGCCCTATCGAGGTGGTGGTATACAACCTGGGAGCGCAGATTGGTGACCGTCCACTGGCTGATACCAGTTACAAGGCTTTTGAGATGGGCTGGCGGATGGCGACCTTTGGCCTGTTCCGCGTGGCATCCGCGGTTTGTCCGCTGATGGAGGCACGGGGCCATGGCACCCTGCTGGTCACCTCGGCCACCGCCGCCGTGCGCGGTAATGCCGGTCAGCACTCACACGCTGCTGCCATGGGCGGCAGGCGCATGCTGTGCCAGTCGCTCAACGCAGAATTTGGGCCCAAGGGTATTCATGTCGCTCACATCCTGATAGACGGTGCGGTTGACGCGCCCGATACCCTCGGCAAGATGCTGGGGCCCGATCGATTCCAACAGCTGCGCGACACCCGTGGCAAGGCCGACGGGCTCATGGTGCCGGAGCTGATCGCGGACACCTATCTGCATCTTGCGCGGCAGCACAGGTCTACCTGGACTCATGAAATTGACCTCAGGTCTTTTTCTGACCGCCCCTGGTGGAACCATTAACAACCTGCTCACCACTCACTCACGACAGACAGGCATTAGGCAGATGAACATCGAATTTCACTATGACTTTGGGAGTCCCAACGCTTATCTTGTCCACAAGGTGATACCTGCCCTACGCGAGCAGACCGGTCTCACTTTTCAATACATTCCGGTCCTGCTCGGTGGCGTCTTCAAGGCAACCAACAACGTATCCCCGGCAGTGTCCATGAACGGGATCCGGAACAAACCAGAATACCAGCGCATAGAAACGACCCGGTTCTGCCGCGCACATGGCATCAAGCCGCAGGTACCCAACCCTCACTTCCCGGTCAATACCCTCAAAATGATGCGGGGAGCGGTATTTGCAGCGGGCGCTGACTACTATCCACAGTACATTGACGCCATGTACAGCGCCATGTGGGAGCAGTCACTCAAGATGGACGAGGACGACGTCATCACTGCCGTACTTGATGCAGCCAGTCTGCCCACAGCGGAGATTTTGGCAGGCATGGCTGATCCTGCGGTAAAGCAACGCCTGATCGACATCACCGGACAATCCGTCGCACGGGGCACCTTCGGGTCCCCGACACTGTTTGTCGGTGACGAAATTTTCTTCGGCAAAGACAAACTGCGTGACGCGATTGAGTTTGCGCTCGGTGCTCGCGAAACAGGCTAGCTGACCAGGAGCTATGCCTGAACGGCTAGAAACGGGTGCGCGCCAGGTACCCGGTGAATATACCCGCAAGGCGCTCCCGAAACAGCGCCATGATTTCCTCAACCGGCAAAACGCGGATTTGCGCTGTCTCTTCACGCGCAAATGGATAGTGCAGTTCGCTTGCTGGCAGGATTTCACTCAGACTGACTGCTATCGCACGCGGATGTACCTCGTCAGATCCCGGCACGATACAGGTGGGTACACCAATGGATGCCAGTTGCTCGCGGGATGCGCCTATGACCGGGAGGTCCGCACCCGCCAGGAAAAACTGCTGCCACTGTCGCATGGTATTGATAAAAGTTTTCGGGTCCATGCCCAGCAGGCGCTCCCGATTGCCGGGATTATCCCGAATCCGCTCGCTGAAGAAATCACTCTTACACACCGCCGCCATACCGCCCGCCCGCGCCATATCAATAAACTGCCCGTAATATTGCTCGCCCAGATACTCCGCCGCGTGCCGGCCGCCGGTCACCCACCAGAGCAACAGCCCGGCAACCGCACCGGGATAGCGGATCGCCAACAACAGGGAAAGTCGGCATCCGGCTGAACCGCCGCCGGCAATCACCGGCAGCGCCTCAAGTTCTGTCAGCAGTGCATGTACATCATCCGCCCAGATTTCCTGTTCGGACAGTCCTCCTGCGACGTAGACATCAGATTTGCCACAGTTGCGGCGATCATGCAGTAATACACGATATCCCTTGTCGGCACAGGCGAGAGCCAGGTAACGCACATCTTCCAGACTTCCCCGTCCACCCGGAGTGAGTACAATCCAGGGCCCCTCATCGCCAACAACCTCATAGTGAATTCGACAGCCATCACGCTCAAACCATGCCACAGTGCTGCTCCTCGTCCAGTTGTCAGGAAAACCACCACTGTACCATTGACGTATGTTTCTGTTTGCACTAAGTGACCTGCAATGAGTGACTCTTCTTTTGCCGACGTTGTGAAGCATGAAATCATCACTCCGCTACTGGACCTGTGCCAGCAGTTGTCGGACGAGGGCGCAACCGCCGAGTTTGCCTTCTTCTCCGGTCTGCTGGTGATGCTGTCGAACCCGGAGGACGAGGTTCAGGTCCTGCAGGCCGTCATCGAACTCTCGAGGTGTGCCTTTCTTGGTTTTACCTATAGCCCCGAGGCTGCGGCCATGATCGATTCATTACTGGAACGCGCAATCACCCTGTCCCACACCATGAGTGCAGGCAGCGCCCAGTAGCACCTTTTGCCGCGTCGTCTCGACCGCAGGCGAAGCCGCAGGTGTCGTCTCGACCGCAGGCCGCAGGCCGGAGTGGAGAGACCTCTATCCCCCGCAAAAAAGCAGATTCCCCCCAGCTGCCGCCAACCAGGCTCCAGTCGAAACGACAGCCAATTGCTCCCCATTCAGGGTCCTCCCGCTTGACGCACAACAACTACGCTCCCACCATTCAGTGATAACATTTTCCGATCACACGCTACCGGCCAGACGATATGACGCGTTCATTCAGTGGTTACCTGTTTTCTGTTGTCGCGCTCCTGCTTGCAAACCTTGGACCGGGTAGCGCGTCGGCCGCTGACGCAGACTGGCCCCTGCACGGCCGGACTCACGATGAGCAACGTTTCTCTCCACTCACCGGCATTAATACCAACAATGTGGCATCGCTCGGTCTCGACTGGTATTTTGAGACCGACCTGTATCGGGGCCATGAAGCAACACCACTGATCGTAGATGGCAAGATGTTCCTGACGGGCCCCTGGAGTCGCGTGTTTGCCCTGGACGCCCGTTCAGGAAAATTGCTGTGGCGATACAACCCGGCTGTACCCGGCAAAAAGGGTTATGACGCCTGTTGTGATGTGGTCAACCGCGGCGTGGCAGTTGCCGATGGTAAAGTTTTTCTGGGTGCCCTGGATGGCCGCCTCATTGCTCTGGAGGCTGATACCGGCAAGCTCATCTGGGAGGTTCAGACCACGGACCCGGCCCGCCCTTACACCATCACTGGCGCACCACGGGTTATCAATGGCAGGGTGATTATCGGTAACGGTGGAGCGGAGCTTGGCGTCCGGGGGTATCTCACCGCATACGATGCCGGCACAGGCAAACAACTTTGGCGCTTCTTCAGCGTACCGGGCGATCCAGCTGAGCCTTTTGAGAGTGAGGCCATGGCCAGAGCCGCAAAAACCTGGCACGGTGGTGAGTGGTGGAAAATCGGGGGTGGCGGCACCATGTGGGATTCCATGGCGTATGATCCTGCCCTCGATCTACTGTACGTTGGCACTGGCAACGGTTCTCCCTGGAATCGATGGATACGCAGCCCCGGCGGCGGTGACAATCTCTATCTGTCATCCATTGTTGCGCTGGAACCGGCAACAGGCAAGCTGGTCTGGTACTTCCAGACCACGCCTGGTGACACCTGGGATTTTACGGCAACGCAGCACCTGATCCTGGCGGATCTGCGGATCAACGATGAAACGCGTCGCGTGATCATGCAGGCACCAAAAAACGGTTTCTTCTACGTGCTGGATCGCCAGACCGGCGAGTTCATTTCCGGCAAACCTTACCTGCCGGTCAACTGGGCCAATGGTCTTGACGAGGCCGGCCGGCCCATCGAGAACAAGGACCGGCTATACCGGGACGGCCCAAAACAGGTGACCCCGACGCCGCTGGGCGGACACAACTGGCACCCGATGACCTTTAGCCCTGCGACCGGTCTGGTCTACATTCCGACTCGCCAGCAGGTCAGCATCTATGCACCTGACCCTGATTTCAGCTATGACCCGCGCAAGAAAGATGCCTGGGGTGTCAGGATGGGTGAACGCGATGACACGCCCGAGGCAGAACAGGACCCGCCCGAAACAGAGTACTTCCTGACGGCCTGGGATCCACGGGTTCAGCACCTGGCATTTCGCGTACCCTCCGCGTCCCAGTTAGGTGGGCTGCTGTCAACAGCCGGGGGCCTGGTATTTGGCGGTGATGGCGACGGCAACTTCAACGCCTGGCGGGCTGATGACGGCCAGTTGCTGTGGGGGTGGTTTACGGAACGTGGGATCCTCGCGCCTCCCGTGACCTACACCCTGGATGGCAAGCAGTATATTGCGGTGCTCACTGGTTGGGGTGGTGCCGGTGGCTTACAACGCGGTTCGGACAATCCGCGAGTCCGAAACCGTGAAACCGGGCGACTGCTGGTGTTCTCCCTGGGTGGGACAGAGGTACTGCCAGAACAGTTTGATTTTGCAGCCGAACCCGAGTTGCCGCCCCTGACTGCAGACGAGGCAACCCTGGCGCTAGGCGAGACCCTGTTTCGCGACTACTGCTCGCGGTGCCATTCCTTTTCCCCTGGAGGTGCCCTTTCTGATCTCATCAACATGCCGGAATCCAGCCACCGGGCATTTACCCGGATTGTAAGTGACGGTTTGTTTGAGTCAGCCGGCATGATCGGGTTCGGGGAAATGTTGTCCAACAAAGAGGTGGACGCAATCCACCAGTACATCATCAAGAGTGCAATGACCCCGCCGGACACAATTTCCGGCAAAGAATAGTCGGCCATTAAAGTTGGCCCATTAGAGTTGGCCACACACGACACCAGTCTCATGCAATGTGAGTGACAACACATGGCGCTTTGCAGCATAGGGCCGACATCAATCCAGGTCGCAGTCTCAACGCAGAAACAGGGAGTGTCGGCTTTGGCTGTCAGTGTCGACTTTTGCCAGTGTCGACTTTGGCCACACACAGGATCCAGTCTCGCAAAGCATCAGACTTTTGGCATGGTGCCCTAACGCTTCGGGCTGACATCTACCCGGGTTCTGGTCTCAACGCAGAATCCTTGGAAGTTGCGACAATGTCAGTTATGGCAACACCCCGATCCCAACTCGTCGACAGCGAAACGCCGCTGTTCTATCACCTGACCACTCGTTGTGTCAGGGGCAGTTGGCTTTGCGGCCAGGATCCCCGCACCGGAAAGAACTACGACCACAGGAAATCGTGGGTGAAGCAGGGACTCTTCACGCTGGCTCGATCTTTCGCAATCGAACTGTATGGCTACGCCATCATGAGTAACCATTTTCACCTGATTGTGCGATTCGACCCAGGGGCAGCAAGACGTTGGACCAACGAAGAGGTTGTGGATCGCTGGCTTAACTGTTGCACGGCGATCAACCGTGCCAACGCCATGGAGGCAGGATTTATCCGGGAACTCAAACGCGAACAGTTCCTTTCCCAGCCCGAGCAAATACAACGCCTTAGGAACACCCTGGGATCACTCTCGATGTTCATGAAACATCTCAAGCAACCAATTGCTCGGCGAGCCAACCGAGAGGACAACTGCAAAGGACACTTTTTTGAAAGCAGGTTTTATTCGGGCGCCCTGTTGGATGAGCCGGCAGCCCTCCACGCGCTGGCGTATGTCGACCTCAACCCGGTAAGGGCCAAGATCGTTCGTCGCGCCGCCGATGCGGTACACACATCTCTCAGGCACAGGTTGCGGGCTGCAGCGGGATCCGTCGAGCGGCTGGCCGAATACCTGACCCCGCTCGTGTCGGGTCTCGAAGATGCCGAGGACAAGGAACCCCACCGACTCCCCTTGACGCTTGCCGCTTACCTTGAATACCTCGAACAATTCTCGGAAGACAGCGAAACCCCGGTTGATGAGGTGGCAGTCTGGTATCAACGTGTGGCTATTTTCAGGCACAGACAGCGGGCCTTCGGATCGCTGGCCAACCTGTCACAATGGGCCAAACAACGGGGCTGGTCACGTATCGGTAGGCCCTGTTCCTGATTTTCTATCCCAACCTTTCTGTGAATCAATCGGTACATTGATCGCTCGCCTGATTGGGCCAAGTAGTATTTCGAAGTGCCCAGGAAAGTGAGCCTCTACGGCCAGATTACTCAACTCCTGATTGGAGTCCTTCAAACGCGACTAATCCGCATTCTTTCGGACTGACAGCGCCACCTGGTGGGCGATTGGAATGCCTTTTCCGACACCGTCGTTTGTAATCCACAAGGCGATGTGTGTCCAAATCAGCACAAATCAGCATGTAGTCCAGTGAAATGTGTGTGTCCTGGTTGGCTTTGCATGTAGTCCAGTGAAATGTGTGTGTCCTGGTAATGGCCTTGTAGTCCAGTGAAATGTGTGTGTCCTGGTGGCTAGTCCAATTCGAGGGGGGGTTGACCGGCGCGAGTTCGCATCCAGTTGATTGAGGCGCGTACTTGCTTGCGGCGCACCAGCCAGCGCTCCATGTCATATTTACCCGGGAAATCCAGCAGGACCAACCCGGCAAGCATGGTCAGGAGGCCCTGGCCGGGTAACACGAGCAAGAGCGCACCAATCAGGATCAGGGCCAAGCCCAGGGCGTTTCGGATCACCGGTACAAAAGGGCGCAGCAGTGGCGGGAAACGTTTCAGGTACAGTTTCTGTTTCCTCAGTTCGTCATTGCTGAAATAGTCAGGTGGAATGCTGGCCATCATTCTGACGCCCAGCGTAATCATCAGCACCACGGTGAGTATGGAAAACAGGGTCAAGCCAACCAGAATGCCGGCAAACGCTTCGCTGATATCAGGCACGGTAATCCACCTTGCCAGGCGGCAATTCAAACTCAACCATGACAGGTCTGTGGTCGGACAGGTAAACCGGCAACACCTCTGCCATGGTGACCCTGTAGTCTTCGGGAATCAGTACAAAATCAATCGTGCGCGCCGGGAAATGTGCCGGAAAAGTCCGCGATTTCTCGGGTAGCAGTGAATAGCCACCCGTGCCCCGCAGAAAACTGAGCAGCCGATGGACAGCATCCCCCGTGCGCGTCGCCGGGCAATTAAAGTCACCGCAGATCACCGGTGTTGTACCACCCGAGGCCCTGGTTGCTTCGACGAAACTGATAACCTGCTCAATCTGCTCAAGCCGGCGCCAGCGGGAGCGGAAATCCAGGTGGAGGTTGATGACACCCAGCGCCTGCCCACCCACGTCAATTTCGGCGAACATGAACCCTTTGCCACCCAGTGTCACTTCGGCAAACGGCTGGTTATGGACTGTGTTGATTGGGTGTCGGGATAACAGGGCGTTGCCGTAATTGAGCTTCTGTCGTCCATCACGCATGTTATTGATACCCATCACCCGGTGGTGATAAGGCGTTTCATGGGCAATGACGTCCAGAAGGTTGATATGCTTGTTCCAGTAGGAGTTTTCGTCCACTTCTTGCATCGCAACAAAATCGACCCTCGCCTCTGTGAGCAGGCGCGTAATCTTACGGAGGTTACGTTCAATAAACCGCCCGGAGTGAATGCCCTGATACGGTGACAATCCACGACCATGGGCAATGTTGAACGTAATCAGCCGGACTCTTTGCATACCGCATCATAGTCTGAGGGGTGGTGAGGTGTCAGGTGGTTCCCGGTACTGATTGTGAGTGGTTTGACAAACATCATTGATGTCCGGGTATCAGGCGTTACACTCTGCAGAACAAAACAGGTTGACGGGAGGTGGACGGTGCTTGGACTTAACAGGATTCTGGTGGCAGTAGAGCAGGACGACACCGCAGCAGTGGTGCTCGAAAAAGCGGTCCAACTCGCTGCGGCTGCGAGCGCCGAGATTCATGTCATTCGCGTCATCTACGATCCCAACGTTGACGCCAACATCCACGATCCTGCTGATCGGCAACAGCTGAAAACTTTTATCATGGAGGCGCAGGAAACCTGGCTCGAAGACCTGATTGAACCCGTGCGAAGCAAGGCAGCAGTGATTGAGTCAGCGACTATCTGGCACAAAGAGGAACACATCGGCATCCTCGATGCCGCCAGGGACTGTGGTGCTGACTTCATCATGAAAGCCGCACAACAACCCACAGGTATCGACTCAATCATCCGGACCCCCCAGGACTGGGCCCTGTTGCGGCATGCAGAGGTGCCCGTCATGATGGTGAAGGCAGAAGCCTGGCGCACACAGCCATTGATCCTTGCTGCCGTCGACGCACTGCACGAAGACCAGAATCCACTGAACCGCAGTATTGTTGTTGAAGCCAGTCAACTCGCGAAAATTCTCGGTGGTGAAATGGATGTGGTTGTCGCGCATCCGTTTGTGCAGCCTTTTATCGGGCCAAACACGGTACCCATCGACTTCCAGAAGATTCGCGTCGAAGCTGAAGCCGACATCAAGTCGACGGTAGATGCGCTGCTGGATAGCGAAAACATCAGCTATCGCTACCTGCATATCGAAGAAGGTTCCACGGCCAACGCCGTAGGCCACCAGGCGGACACGACAGACGCCGAAATTCTGGTCATGGGCACGGTCGCGCGGGACGGCATCAAGGGGTTGGTGCTGGGCAATACGTCGGAAACCATCCTGTATCGGGTGCAGTGCGACGTTGTTGTCCTGCGTTAGCATTGTTCCGCGTCAGTTGTCGTCAGGTGCAACCCAGTCCCAGGCGGCAGACGCATCACCATGTTGCAGAACGCGCTGGTGCACAGTGTTGAGTGCATCGTAGATTATTTTTGTTGCGTCCGGGACGGCTGTGCCCGGCGGCAGAATGATGGGCGGCTGGATATGCGCCCCCGCAGGACCCGGAAAGATGTCCCGTGAGCCCTTGGGGCGCAGTTTCGCGAGCCCGGTGAGGTAGACCGGCACCACAGGCACACCTTTCTCCAGTGCCAAAATGGAAACACCGTGTTTAAAGCGCGACATTTTCCGGCTGGTTGAGCGAGTGCCTTCGGGAAATATTGCCAGATTGGCACCCTGGTCGAGCAGCCACTTGGAATAGTCCAGCGTGGCGGAGCCGCCACCTCGCCGGATGGGGAAAGACGCGCCAATCAGGGAGTTATACCAGGGCTGAAGCGCCAGTTCCTTGCGTCCCCCGCCCCCTTTAACAAACCACCGGTCCGCCGCGGCCCCAAAATAGATGTTCCACTTAACCCGCTGGGGTAGGCCATGATACAGCGCCAGCGCATCAAAGTGGCTCGTATGATTGCCCACAACAATGCAGGGTCCTTTGACCGTCGCGAAATTTTCTCGCCCGGTGACCGTAAAGGGTTTGCAATATTTCCACATGTAGCGTGAAAAGTGATACCAGCGGAAACAGAAACGAATGGATTTGGCCCACCACCTCACCTGCCACTCGTGGGGACCTTCGGTACGGATTTCCTGGGCAACCAGGCGCTGGAAGAGCGGCAGGTCAATCGCCGGCAACAACATCGTGTCTTCTGACTCTGTCAATTCAAGTTGGAGCGATGCACGCATTGCGCGGAAATTGTCAGAGACGTCAAAGATGGTGCAGTGGTTGTACTCGCCGAGCACATGATAATCCGCGAGTATGGTCGCCTCATAGGCTTCGAGCGTTTCCCTGACCTCCCGCAGCCGGGCCGGTTCCGCACGTATCGCACGCAGGCCGCGCGCACCCAGGCGGGTCAACAGAATGTAGGCAGGCACCTGTCGACGCTCCCTCAGGTCCCTCCCGGCGATTTGCCCGCCAGCATGTCAACAAACTCATTCACCGGTATGGCAGGCAGGGTCATGATCTTGATTGTACCCCTGGAACCCAGCTCCACCGCCAGCCTGGCCATGATTTCATTGGTCGGTGCTTCGATAATGTTGACGAAATCGTAACCGCCCATCACCGCAAACTGGGATGTAACCCTGGCACCCATGGACTCAATTTCCTTGTTGACCTCCTGAAGCCGTTCCGGGCGCTCTTTCAGCGTTCTTCGTCCCTCATCTGTCAGGGTGCTCAGCATGATATAGGTAGCCATAGGCAGGTTTCTCCGGGTGGTGCAGGCCAAGCCTGCCTGTTATTTTTATTGTGACGACTTTTACAGCAATCCCGGGACACAGGCAATGCTCACCATTCGCCGGTGTTCTCCATGGATTGCCAGGGCTCGGCGGGTGGTAACGCGGCGCCTGCCTGGAGGATTTCGATAGAGATATTGTCCGGTGATCGAACAAATGCCATCCTGCCATCCCGAGGTGGACGATTTATGGTTACACCACCGTCCATGAGGCGCTGGCAGGTCTCGTAGATGTCGGGTACCGAATAAGCCAGGTGCCCAAAGTTGCGACTCCCTTTACCCAGATCGTCACCGTCCCAGTTGTGTGTCAGTTCTATCTGGGCAGATTCATCACCCGGTGCGGCCAGAAACACGAGAGTGAAACGTCCACCTTCATTATCAATTCGACGCAGTTCAACGAGACCGAGCTTGTTGCAGTAGAAATCGATGGATGCGTCAACGTCCTTGACCCTGACCATTGTGTGAAGATACTTCATGTTGTCCATTCCCTGATTGTCATCATCTGTTCTGCAGGATACGGTGAAAGGGCAACCGACACAACCTCATCCTGTTTCTCAAACGACATTAATAATAATCGATAACCTAATGTTTTTTAAGGAGAGTCAAGAGCGATGTAGTCTCCCTCCGCTGTCGCCTGGGTAATCCTGTAGTCCCGCTCGAGGGCCCTGAGTACACCCTGGGCACCACCCAGGTGCATGGCACCCACAACCACCATAAAGGTGCCCTGGCGCGCAAGCAGCCCTTCAATCGCTGCGGTCATGGTGCGGTTACGGGAGAAGATCACCCGTTCCATCTGGGGTGCAAGCTCCGGCCGGGACGCCATGGTGGCAATGGAGAGCCGGTACAAACCCTCTGCATCACCGGTAGACCAGGCACTGAACAGCCCAATAATCTGTCGCGGCAGGCGTGGCAGGTCCTCCAGCGTAGCGCGCAGCGACGCGTCTGCCAGCGCGGGTGGATCACTCGCAATCACCTGAACCTGCTCTTCCAGAGACTCGAGCCCAACTACCTTTTTGCCGAGCCCGGCCGCGCGTTTCATCAGGAACCGGTCCACGCCCAGTTCGGGCCGAAAGCCGAGACGCAGCATCTCACCCAGGCCAAGGGTGACAGACAGGTACCAGGGCCTGAGGTCATTTATACGTTCGAAGGGGATCGCGTGGTCAGCCAGGTACTGCCGGAGGGCACGCAGGGTATCAGCCGTGAGCAGGGAATCCAGTGTCTGGCCATCGGTCAGATAGGCGTAACGCTGCATTACGTCAACCAGGTCACCCTGTGAGACGTCGTTCAGGTTTACCTCAAACGTGACTTCAGTTGCGCTGGCCAGCGCCTGCTCGATGGCAATCGGCAGCGGGTAATCCGTTTCCCTGAGCGCATGCAGGGAACCCAACAGGTAGACCTCAGCCGTCGGGCTTTGTACCCGCCAGAGGGAAATACCCTCGCCCGCCGTGGCGGGCCAGCCAACCAACACCAGCAGGACGGCAAGACACCGTCTCACGTTAGCGCAGATCAAAGCCGCCCACATACACCGGGCTGCTCCACGCCATATGATCATCAGCCTGGGTAACCCTGACGTAATAGTAATCACCCTCACCAGACTCACGCCGATCGACAAATTCAAAATCCACCTCACGCGGCACATTTGGGTCCACAAGATCTGCAACAACCATATCCTGGTAGCCGCTCACCGGGTACTGGCGGATCACCGGGCCCGCCTTCAGTTCTGCCAGGTCAAACAGCATCCGCGCCGGCGGAATGACAGCGGGCGGGCGACCCAGCCCCAGTTGCGCCGCGTCTTCAAACCCACCGGCCAGGGACAATTCGAGCAACACAGAAGTGTCATCTTCGGTGTCGGTCGGGGCGAGATCAACATCGATACTGCTGGGGTGACCCCGGGTCCAGGTAATAAAGTCGACCCGATTGGCCAGGGAGGGATTGATGGTTGCTGCCTGCCTTGCACGATTTCGGAAATTGCTCGCATCCAGGGACGCAATCTCTGCACCTGTCACCTGCAGGAATCCGATCCACTCCCTGCCATTTCTCGGCACATCAGTCTTGCCATCAAGAGGCTCGCTGCTGGAGAAGAAGGTCAGTTTCACTCTGCGACTTGCGGGATTTCTGGCATAGCGCCGTACCGCAATCACTTCGCCATTGCGAACCAGTTCAATGGTCTGGATGGGCGCGGTGCCGCGCACCTGGCCGGTTATCTGGCGCATTTCACTCGATGTGGCACGACCACGGGGTTCTGTGCCATTCAACTGCATATCCAGGGAAATGGTCGGCCCAGAGGTTACCCAGGTAGGTCGTTTTAGCAGGCCATCAAACAGGGACTCGCCGGGCAGCAAAGTGACCGCGGTGCGACCGGTGGTTGCCAGGCGGCCCACCTGTGGCGCATGACCAAATGGGGAGCCCACAAATCCTACCCTGAAACCTGCGGCTGCAAGCCGGTTGCCATACCATTCAAACGTACCATCACCAGCTTTGATCGCAACCAGGCGGGTGGCCCTGACATCCAGCATTGCCGCGGGTGTCGGCACCTCAGGCAAGGCAACCACCAGGGCATCAGACTCCGCCACAAAAGCCCGCAACGCTGGTGGTGAAGGCAATTCGCGCCTGGGTGCGCCGTCCAGCAACACCCGGTCGCGTGCCAGCACAACCTGCTGACCACCGCTGCGCACGTTGGCACTCCGCACAAAACCGTCAATTGACTGCGCTGGGCGGTTTTGCCAGGCGGTATCGTCCAGGAAAGCATCATTTTCGGTGATAAGAATCCCGTCCGCTGCATTGGCGTAAGAACCGATCAATTCTGCGGCTGCCTGTCTGCCGCCACTCAGCGTGGTCTGTATGAACAGCAGCGGCCACCGGGTCAAATTTGCAACAGCAGAAGTGGCCTCAACGCGCAGGTCTGCCACCAGGCCACCACCCGATGATCGCACCTGGATGTCACCGGGGCCCGCCTGGTCCAGGGTCAGGTTGAAGACTGGCGTCGGATCCGCGCCAGCGGGCACGCGGGCCACAAAAGCCCCATTCAGCAGCACTTCAAGCGAGGGCAAATTGCCAGCAGCAAGGTTACCGAACTGGTCTTCCAGCCGAAGTCCAACCACAAAAGGAGAACCGGTCATCACCCGCTCAGGCGCCCGTAGAGCCAACCGCGCTGCCGGACCGGGCACCACCAGAAGTTCATCACCCGGCACATGCAACCAGTAGGCGTCCGGCGAAAATCTCACCTGCAGGGGCAGGCGCAGTTTCATTGGCGCCGTCACGGGGACATCCAGCGACTGGTAACTAAGGGTTAACCGACCCCCGGACCGGAGCTCACCTTCGGTCACTTCGAACACGGTCTCCGCGACCGGTCCCTGCAGGCTGCCCGCGATGCCGACATCAACGAGTGTGCTTGCAGTGAAGTTCACACCATCTGCAGACAGGCTGACATAGCCTGGTTCTCCAGGAAATTCATGTTGTCGGGACACAGCGCTCGCGCCCAGCCTGATGGCCGCACCAGGACCCAGGGTCTGCGGAACTTCGAAGACCTGGGTGATGGTATGCCGGCTTCCCGCAACCAGCGGGCCTGCTGTCAGCAACCGGGTCACACCCGCCGCGTTCGGCGACTCTGCCAGGAGCCGCAATTCTGCGAGATATCCCGCCACCTGACTGGATACCCGA
The DNA here is from genome assembly GCA_047947185.1 of Pseudomonadota bacterium. Lineage (GTDB taxonomy): Bacteria > Pseudomonadota > Gammaproteobacteria > Pseudomonadales > Azotimanducaceae > JANQJA01. The sequence goes on along the minus strand of CP170502.1, from coordinate 198,623 downwards.
GCCAATTCTTCCGGCGTAAACGCATCCGTGACTTCCTGCGCCAGGCTGGCGGCAGGAAACAGGCCAGCTGGTATCGTCATGCCCGCCATAGCAGTAGTCTGGGCCTCCTCGGCCAGCAGATTACCCTGGTTGATCACATCACTCGCAGAAAGGGCAAAGACCCCCTGACCTGTACCGAGCAGGCACAGGAGCAGCCACCAGCGGGGAAAAAGCTTGAGCCAGGCCAACATCCGCACCACTAGAGGGTCGCGCGAATAAATGCGATCAGGGCCAGCGTGGGTGCGTCCCGTTCACTGCCCAGGTCCTGGTCAATGGTCTGGGTTGTCTTGTCATTGCCAGGGATCATGACCACGTTCACATCAGCCGTGCGTAATGCCCGGGAGAAGGACCTCGCCTGGTCGGCAGTGGTCGGGCTGTCAGCAACATACAATAGCGCAAAAGGCGGGATTCCCTTGCCCGGAGCAACATGGGTTATGGGTGACGAGGCAGCCCAGACCGCGGGATCCTCGCCAAAAACAACACGATGGCGACGGCGTTCAATATAGCTGCCCTGTTCTTCCATCAGGCGGACAATATCGAAACTGGCGGAATCAATACTGACAACACTCCTGATGTTCGCCAGCGAGAGACCTGCTGAAGCCAGGTAGGCAGGGTCGGTACCCACCATGGCAGCAATGTGTGCACCCGCACCATGGCCCATCAGGACAACCCGGGTGCTGTCCAGACCATAACGGGCTTCGTTATCTTTCACCCATGCCACCACAGCCACCAGGTCCGTGAGCTGGTCATAAAGGGTATATTCCCAGCGCAGCCGATAGTTCATGCTGACAAAGGCCATGTCATGCAGGGCGAAAAAGCGTGGTTTCAGGTGTACGTCTCGCTTGTCACCAAAAGCCCAGCCACCATCGTGCAGGTAAACGACCACGGGACGTTTGCGGGAATTGTCTTTCCAATAGATATCCAGCGACTGCAGCGTCCTGTCCGGGCGCGATGCGTCGCCGTACACCACATCAAGGGTTGTCTGGAACGGGACGTCAGCGGCGCTGCTGACCAATGGAGACAGCAAACCCAACAGGGCAAGGCAAAGAAACCGGGTAAACAAGATCAACGTCTTGTCTTCCTTCGCAATGAAAAAGTTATTTAAGCGGGAAAACAGCCCAAACGCAACTGATGCGTCTGGGCTGCCGGCATGACCTGACCCTATAAAAAAGCACTCTTATTAGGAGAAAAACTTTTTTACTATCAATGGGATAAATAACAAACCTCAAGAACTTATAAGGTTCAGCCCTGGTATTTCTTGAGTTCCTCCCGTGCGATTACTCGACGGTGAACCTCATCAGGCCCATCAGCCAGTCGCAAGGTTCGCTGGCCCATCCACATACCAGGCAGGGGAGTATCCTGGGACACACCCAGCGCACCGTGAATCTGGATTGCCCGGTCGATGATTTTCAGCGTCATGTTGGGTACAGCAACCTTGATGGCTGAGATGTACTTGCGTGCTTCCTTGTTGCCGACGGTGTCCATCATGTAAGCCGCGTGAAGCACAGCCAGGCGACACATATCAAGCTCGATACGGGAATCGGCAATAATGTCATAGTTGCCACCCAGTTCTGCCAGCGGCTTGCCGAACGCCGTTCGCGACAGCGCACGTTTGCACAACAATTCCAGCGCCCGTTCGGCCACACCAATTGAACGCATGCAATGGTGGATTCGGCCTGGACCAAGGCGCCCCTGGCTGATCTCGAAGCCCCTGCCCTCGCCCAGGATGATGTTTTCCTTGGGCACCCGACAGTCAGTAAACTTGATGTGCATGTGCCCATGGGGTGCGTCGTCCCGACCAAAGACATACATCGGCCGAACAATCTCGACGCCCGGATTGTCGATGGGCACCAGAATCTGGGACTGGCGCAGGTGTTTCGGTGCATCCGGATTGGTGACAACCATGGTGATCATGATTTTGCAGCGTGAGTCACCGGCGCCCGAGATGTAGTGTTTTTCGCCATTGATCACCCACTCATCGCCATCCAGCACAGCAGATGTGGCTATATTGGTGGCATCAGATGAAGCCACATGCGGTTCTGTCATCGCAAAAGCTGAACGAATCTTGCCTTCAAGCAAAGGCTCCAGCCACTGCTTCTTCTGCTCCTCAGAACCGTAGCGCTCCAGCACCTCCATATTGCCCGTGTCAGGCGCGGCGCAGTTGAACACTTCCGACGCAATTGGATTACGCGCCATGACTTCTGCGAGGTGCGCATATTCCAGGTTCGACACGCCGGCACCACCCTGGCTTTCCGGCAGGAAGAAGTTCCACAAGCCGGCTTCTTTTGCCTCTGCCTTCAGACCTTCCATGATTTCAGTCTGCCGATCATTGAGCGTCCAGCGATCACCACCCACGCCAATTTGCTCAAAATATTCGTCGGTGACCGGGTCAATTTTCTCCCGCACAAACTTGTCAATCTTGTCTCGCACCGGCACCAGTCGATCGGGAATAGCCAAATCCATCATATGCAAATCCTCAATTGTTCTTCGGTTTTGTTATTCTGCTAACGCAAGGCAATACTACATCCTTGGTCGGCGGATGGAATGTGACATACCGATAAGTTATGCACAAATATGCGGGCGAGTGATTCTCGCCGGAACCCTGGGATAACCGCTAGAAGTTCAGAATTTCAGGTTGCAATGCAACAAGATCAACAATGCCCACCGCATTGTATCCCGTCATCATGCCGGCGCTTTCACCAGGATTAAACGTCAGACGCTGGCCGGCAAATTCTATCGTCAGGCGATGCGTATGACCGTGCAGCACCAGGTCATAGTCATGCAGTTGGACCATCTCCAGTTCCAGCGGATCATGCACCACCACAATTCGTCGTCCCGCCCAGGTCAGCGGCAAGGGGGGCTGGACAAAGTGAAAGCCAAGATCACCTGCTGCCTCATGGAGTTCAACAAGCTCACCCTGGTCATTATTGCCAAACACACCGTAGAGTGGTGCCTGCAGGGCAGCAAACGCCTGGACTGTCTTGGCCTGGGTAATGTCACCCGTGTGGATGACACGCTCTACCCCCGTCTCGTTGAACAGTTCAACAATACGGCGCACATTCTTCAGGTTGTTGTGCGTGTCGGAGACAACACCAATTCGCATGGGATACACAAAACGCCTGCATTCAACGATTGGCGTCGAATGCAGGCGCTTCCAGTGGCAGGAATCAGGCGACTTTTTCCAGGATGTGGATGGCGCAGGCACTGCCCAGGCCAATCACGTGAGTCATACCAATCCTGGCCCCCTCAACCTGGCGCTTGTCTGCCTCACCACGCAGATGGGTAGCCACCTCATAAATGTTGGCAATACCGGTTGCGCCCAGGGGGTGTCCCTTGGACAGGAGGCCACCCGACACATTAACGGGTATGCGACCACCAAGCGCCACTTCACCCTCGTCAATCATCCGCCCTGCTTCACCGTCCTTGCACAGGCCAAGATTCTCATAGTGGAGAATCTCCGCTGTCGCAAAACAGTCATGCAGTTCAACAAGATCAATGTCGTCCGGCCCCAGGCCTGCCATTTCATAGGCTTTTGCCGCGGCATTTCGGGTGAGCTGATTGACATCAGGCATGGTCAGGTCCCGATCCGAGAAGGGATCGCTGGTCAGGACAGAGGCCCGTACTTTCACCGCACGGGACATCAGCCCAAGCTCTTTTGCCTTTTTCTCGGACATGAGTACAGCCGCGGCCGAACCGTCAACATTCACTGAACACATCAGCTTGGTATTCGGGTAAGAGATCATTTCCGCGTTCATTACCACATCCAGCGGTGTCTCAATCTGGTACATCGCCTTCGGATTCAGCGTGGAGTGGTGATGGTTCTTGACTGACACCTTGGCAAACTGCTCAAACGTGGTGCCATACTTGCGGGCGTGTTCCATACCAGCCTCAGCAAACACCGCCGGCATGGTGCCAGACCCGAGCAGACCCTCCTTGGGAATGCCACTGCCGCCACCGCCGCCGCCTAAGAGACCCCGGCCCATCTGTTCAACCCCAACAGCCAGCACCACGTCGTTAACACCCGCCTTGATTGACATCCAGGCTTCCCGAAAAGCGGTTGCCCCGGTGGCACAGGCATTGGCACAGTTCACCACACCAATTCCTGTCTGCCCTATCTCCTGCAGGATGCGCTGGCCTACCATGGCATTCGCCTGCCCCAGGTTACCGCAGTAAAGTGCCTGCATGTCCTTGATGGTCAGGCCTGCATCATCCAGCGCCATCAGCGCCGCCTGGGCACCAATCTCCGGTACCGTCTTGTCGGGGAACCGACCGAACTTGATCATGTCGACGCCAACTACATATACATCACTCATGAGATCCTCCTTATGGGACTCGACTGTTTCTTGATTCAGACTGCTGGTTTGAAAAAGTAGCTGATATAGCTGTTGCCGTCCTTGTCCTTGCGGCCAAGGGCATCATCAAAGACCACCTCGACAGGCATATCAAACTTGATGTTTTCCGGATCCGGTTCCAGGCCAATCAGGTTTCCCTTGATAGTGCCGCCCCCCTCAAGATCAACAATTGCCGAAATATAGGGCACTTCAATGCCAGGAAAACTTCGGTACACAATACAGAAAGAGTACAGCTTGCCCTTGTTGGCGAGTTTGACGGCTTCAATCTGGTCCCGTGCCCCGCACTTTGAGCAGGTGGTGCGCTCGCCCAGGAACACCGCACCGCAGGCACCACACTTGTGCCCTTCAAGATACGGCTCACCACCTTCTGGCAGCTTGAGCCAACTGACAACGGGCAGCGGACCGCTCGCTTGTGCCTTTGCTTGTTCTGACATGTTGTACCCTCATCTTAAGAAATTTTTGACGCCCGGTCGTGAAAGCCGGTTATGCAGGTGTTTCTGCAGGACCACTGGCAGGCACCGGAAAATGGCTGGGCAGTAGAGTAAACCTGAATGACCTCAGGGTTCAACCAGGGAGACACCGACCGGCGGCCGAAACGGCACGAACACCAGCAACGCAGCCAGGCCCGCGCCGCAGGCCAGCAGGTAGGCCGCCTGATAACCGCCTGTAGTCTCTACCATAAACCCCATCATGACTGGCCCCGCGGCGACACCCAACATACTGAGCAGGTTGCTGGTCGAATAGATCCGCGCATAGTTGACCAGCCCGAAGGTCTCGGCAATAAGCAGTGGTTGCAGCATCAGGAGGTTGCCTACCGTGATCCCAAACAGGGCAAGCCCCAGGACCAGCACCCAGGCCGCACTACCCAAAGCCATCAGGCCAAGGGAAGCACCCTGCATCAGAATCATGCAGGCGGCAAATCGCCAGGTACTCATACGGTCAATCAGGTAACCACCTGCCAGTCGCCCAATTATGCTGAACAGGGGCAAAACGCCCAGCGCCAGTACAGCGGCGGTACCGGAGAGATGCTCGCCGACAATGCCGTACTGGTGGGCGATACCGCCAACCTGGGCCGCCATGACAAAAATATAGGCCACACCCAGCGCCCAGAAATAGCTCGTTCGCAGCGCGTCCGAAAACGCCATACCCTGGTCAGCGGCTACATTTCCTGTGGCAACGCCACCATCCGGCGCCAGTCCCAGGTCGCTCGGCCGGGAGCGCAGGATCAACAGCGCCAGGGGCGATACGCCAAGCAGATAGGCGAGTCCCAGCCAGGGGCTTGCAACGCGGATGCCCACCCATTCGATCAACGCGGCACTGGCAGGTGTGATAATGACACCCCCGAGGGAAAGGCCGGTTGAGGCAATCGACAGCGCTGCCGCACGACGCTGCTGAAACCAGCGGGTGACCAGTGTTGTTGCTGGCAGTAGCCCGGAGGCGCAGAAACCAATACCAAACAGGACATAGACAATAAACAGCTGGGCCGTGCCATCAACGTAGCCCACGGCCGCCAGCGACGCTGCCGCCAGCAGTGCGCCACCGTTGATAACGTGGCGGACGTCAAAGCGCTCGAGCAGCAGCGCCACAACCGGCCCCACAATACCACTGGCAAAAAAGAAAATGGCAACGGCGGTGGACGCCGTGGTCAGGGGAAAACCCCGTTCAGCGGAGAGAGCCTCCAGCATGACGGCATGGATGTAAAAGCCAAGTCCGGAAGAAAAGGTCAGCATGACAAACAGCGCCGCAACAATGCGCCAGCCGTAGTAAGCCTCTTGAAAACGGCCCAAAAAGAGCGCTCCGTTGCCAGGTCAGCGGGAATATAGCACAGCCGGCGCGGGTCGATTGCGCCCTGCCACTGGCTATGCGAAAGTCAGCGTCATCCATCCTGCAACCCTGACTGGCACATCATGATCAGAATTACCGCAATCTCCGGCAGCCTCCGTAACGGTTCCCTCAACCAGAGAACCCTGGACGTCCTCTGTCGCTGTGTTACCGATGCCGGCGCGCTGGTCAGCACCCTTGACCTGGGCGCGCTCGACATACCCCTCTATCACGCTGACGAGGAAGCCGCAGACGGCCAGCCGCCCGGTGTCAGCCGGTTACGGGAGGCGCTGCAGGAGGCCCATGGCCTCATTATTGCCTGCCCGGAGTACAACGGCTTCATGACGCCCCTCCTGCTTAACGCCATCAACTGGGCAACCCGGTCCAGTGAAGGTCGCCCCGACCTCTCCCCTTTTTCCAACAAGATTGTGCTCATCGCCAGTGCCTCCCCCGGTGGATTCGGTGGCATGCGAGCTGCCGGCCACCTGCGAACCATGTTGTCGGGCATCGGCTGTATTGTGCTGCCACAATCATTTGCTGTACCAGGTGCTGCCAATGCCTTTGCGGAAGACGGTGGATTTGCGAGTGAAGACCAGAACCGGCGCGCCACCCAGGTCGTGGAACGACTGCTTGAGGTTGCGGGGAAATTTGTTTGACAAACTGCGTCCATGACTGGGGGAGGCCCGGCTGCCAGCTTCACCTTGCCGTTGTGGCAGATGAGTGGCAAGGCGCAACCACCGCAATCGCGAGATGTTCAGGCTGTGGGGCCAGCAGCCTGCTGCAACTGTTGGCCTGGCAGGGTAAAAACCTGGCGAACCGTGTCTACCTGCTCTCACCGATACCAGCAAGGGTTACCGATGTGTTCCTGCGCAATATCCGCAGCAGCTACTGTGACCTTTCACGGCACGGTCATGAGTTTGCCGCCCTGGTTGCCGCCACGGAGCGCCCGGCAGGTCTTATTGCAACGCGATTGCCGGACTTGCTGGTGCTCGCCATGCGGGCAATACCAGAAGGCACCAGGTATCCCGTACCAGACTGGCGCGAACTGGACGGTGGCACGGACATACCGGAGCTTCAGGCTTTGCTTGATGAAATTGACCGGCAGTTGACGCCGCTTTCGCCCGCCTCATGAGTCGGGTTCATTCATTGACGCTGAACTTCCCGGGTATGGCGCCCGGCCTCCCTGCCCTGCTTCAGGCTGGCACCGGGCCCAGGGCACTGGCGGTACTGGGCCATGGCGCAGGTGCCGGCATGACACACCGTCACATGCAGTCCATCGCCGCTGCGCTCGACCAGGTTGGCATTGCCACCTTGCGCTTCAACTTCCCGTTTATGGAAAAAGGTGGCGGCCGTGTGGATCCCATACCCATCTGCGTGGAAACCTTTGCCAGGGCATTGGAAGCCGGACAGGCCCACCTGCCCGGTTTGCCCTGCGTGGTCGGTGGCCACTCCTTTGGCGGCAGGATGAGTTCCCATTTCAGCCTCCTGGTCCAGCCTGATATCCGTGGCCTGGTGTACTTTTCTTTTCCCCTGCATCCCGCCGGCAAACCCTCGGTGGCGCGTGCCGCCCACCTGGGAGACATTGAATTGCCACAACTTTTTGTATCGGGTGACCGGGATAAACTGGCAGACCTTTCCCTGTTGCGGGAGACAGTGCGCAGTCTCAAGAACGCCAGGCTGCACGAAATTGCAACCGCCGACCACAGCCTGGCCATCAGAAAGCGCCAGCGAAAAACCGATGAGGACGTCTACAGCGAACTGGCGCGGGTTGTCGACGATTGGCTGCGCGCAACCCTGGCACACTGACTGGCCAGGGGCGCCTCCCCGCGCAACAGGCCAGCAAACGTCAGGCAAGTGGGCCTTTACCCAGGGAAAGGTCAACCGCCAACCGGGACAGGACCTCAATCCATGCGGTAGTCAGCGGCAGGTCAACAGCATCTGGCCAGCGATCGGCGGGATGGTGAAACAAGCCATTTGAGCCAAGCACAGAAATGTACCTGCCGCCCCCATCAAACACATTGCGCGCTTCACCGTAGGGACGTTCACCCACCGGGGTTTCCACGGCGGGCGCAATACCGGCCGCGTCCAGGTAAGCACCTGTCCAGTTGCGGACTGTCTCATCGACATACTGGAGTCGCACCCCACCACCGATTGCAGCGGCAAAATTTGCGCCCAGGTGAATCCACATGCCGGCGTCCCGGATCAGCCCGGGCACAGATGCCAGATAATGGTCCAGCCCGGTATGGCCCAGTTCATGGCCCGTATTGGCAGTAAAGACAACGTCGCAAACCGGCCCGGCAGCCTGGATCGCACGCATCATCTCGAGCCAGGCGGCAAGGCCGCCACCGCGTTCAGACGCACAGGACCACCAACCGGACCGGGGTGTCATGATCACCAGGGGTGCACGATCGGGATCGCTACCCTTTATCACTGCCTGAACGTTCTGTGCCCTGGCAGGCACGTGGCTCGCGTGGGCGACAAGCCGGACAGTTTTACCGGCGTCGCTGGCAGCACCCAGTTCCGGCCAGTGGTCGTTCGCCACCTGGATCACGGGTGGTCCAAAGGGTGCCGTAAAATCTTCCGCGTTCAAAGTGGCGACACCACCCGGCGGCATGCGGTCGTCCGTTACGAGGACAATGGCACTGTGTGCGTTTTCACGCCTTGCCTTCATGCAGCGTTGCAGCGTATCTGAACCACCCACCGGGAGAATCATTTCGATGCCAATATCAGCATCGCTACCGAGAGGCCCGAGTGTTCCGGTCAGTCCGTCTGCGGAAGTGTAGGTTGCGTCAAACAGCGGCACAGCGGTAATGGACAGTTTATCCAGCACCAGGCGAGCGTCGTGCACTTCCAGGCGCTCAAATGCGAAGGCATCCAGTTCCGGCGTTATACCAAGCGCCCTGATTCGGTTGGCAAGCCAGTCTGCGCTGGCATTGTCGACAGTTGTACCAGTCCGGTGTATACCCTGGGCATCGTATTCCCGGATGATGGCTGCAATGCGATCCTTCATATCTTCTACCATGGAAAAGCCCCTGGGTGACAGGCCCGCGGCCGCCGCGCCAACAAGGGTCTTGATTAATGACCGTCGTGAAACCTGCCGGTTGAACATTGCTGCTGGCTCCCCGCCCCTTTTTCCAGCAAAACTATCATGGCGCCTGTCTGCACGCCAACAAAACACCTGGCCTATAATCCGGCAATGTAAGGGGAAATCGCATGCGAACCTTTAAGTCCGAAGACATACCAGAAGCCGCAATTCAATTGCCAGACCTCCGCGGTCGCACCGCACTGATCACGGGGGGCGAACGGGGTATTGGCCAGGGCATCGCTACCTTCCTGGGGCGCCAGGGTATGCGCGTGATTATTGTTGGCATCTCTCATGCTGAGGGCCCCCTCGCCCTGCAGGAGCTGCTGGCCTGTGGCATAGATGCCCATTGGATTGAAGCTGATCTGTCCGATACAGCGGCGGCACGCGCTGCGGTTGCAACCGCATTCCTGCATGCTGACAACATTCATCTGCTCGTCAACAACGCGGCGCGCAACCAGATGAAAGACTTCATGGATTATGACGATCTCACCTGGTCCACGGCATTCGAACAGAATGTCCGGATGAACTACGCGGTCAGCCATGCCTGGACCGAGCACATGCAATCATCAGGCGGCGTGATCATCAACATTTCGTCCGTCGGTGGTCACCGGGCCCATCGGCGCTCGGTCGCCTATGATGCGGCCAAGGGTGCCGTGGATGCCATGACCCGTGCCCTCGCACTGGATCTGGCGCCGCGGGGAATCAGGGTCAATGCGGTTGCACCTGGGGCAATTGCGAACCGATATGTCAGCGAGGCTGACCAGCTATTCCGGGAGCGCCAGGCTGGCGGTATCCCGCTTGGCCGCGTGGGCAACGTCACCGATGTTGCTGCGCTGGTCGGCTTCCTGGCTTCCGATGCCGCTTCATACATCACCGGCCAGACTTTTACGGTGGACGGCGGCCTGACAGCGCAACTCACGCCACCCGGCCTCTATATCTAGCGGGTCCAGGCGCACGGGCAGATCTGTGGGAGATTTCCTACATGAGTTGAGGACTTGGGCTATCGACCTGACCCCGCCCACCGGCGTTAAGCTGTGTTCATGCGACACCTGCCGAGTCCGGCGATCGGGGGCCATAGTGGTGTGACCGCCGGAGAGACGGTACTTCTGACCTGTTGATCTGGTTTCCGGCGCAGGCTGCCGCCCGCCCGCCTAATCCGGCAGGGCAGCCGTCACCGCAATTTCGACGGTATACTGCGGCGCTGCGAGTTTTGACTCGACGCAAGCCCTGGTTGGCGTCTCACCGGGCACAACCCAGGCGTCCCAGACCTCGTTCATGGCAGCAAAATCGCCCATATCCGCCAGCCAGATTGTGGCAGTCAGCAGGCGGCTCTTGTCCGTGCCCGCAGCTTCAAGCAGTTCGTCTATGGCTTGCAGGATGTCGCGCGTTTGTGCACCCGCATCTTCTCCACCGGCATTTCGTGCAACCTGGCCCGCCGTGGATACCACGCCGTTGAAGACCACGGCCTGGCTCATCCGGGCACCTGTTTTGATTCGCTTGATTGTCATTTAGAGACCCATCTCCCTGTTAGTCTGGAAAGGGGGAATGGTACCACCGAACGGTGGACTGACTGCGCATTCTGTGAACCTGTTCAACTAATTTCCTGACCTGCCGATTAATATGGCACCTAACCCAAAGTCGGGAGCCAGACATGTCGATGACACATCGAACAGATCAGACCGGGCTGATGACAACCCGGGTAGCGGGTCAGGTCACCATCGCGGACATGCTTGACGGGTTTATCGAGACCGGGGAACTGACCGCTTATGGTGACGAAATCTGGCACCTGGTCGTCGTCGAACCCGACATTGTCATTAACCGGGATACGCGTGCGCGCATGGAGTCTGCCCACAACGCCAAGGAGCTTGTCCAGTTCAAGACGAGAGGGGCAATTGCGCTGGTGACCCACACACCCAAAGCGACCGCATTTTGCCAACTGATTGCCGGCCTACTGCGAGGTGACGCTGTACCGGTTGTGGTATTCACCAACGAGGACGATGCCCGGCACTGGCTGCAACTCAACATGCATTATGACAGAGGTACGGGTGGCCTCGACATCACCCGTACTGGCACGGGTTTCTGACGGCGATCAACAGGGGCGACAGCCTGGGGGTCAGGTCAGTCCAGGGCAAGCGTCCACGACCAGTCAGGATCCTGCCCCGTAGGCAGGCGATGAGGCTTTCATCACCCTGGACTGCATCCTCATGGTTGCAACCCGTTGTCCCTGCTCGTTCGTGGCCCTGGTCTCGTACCAGACATATTCCGTCTGCGGACTCTGGCCCACACAGATGACCTCACTTTCCAGCAGATATTTTCTGTTCAGCAGGAAAGGGCCATACACCTGGCCAATTTCGATGGCACCAAAAAGCCCCACGGATTCACCCACCAGGGGTTGCAGCCCGGCCATTGGATACCCCCAGAGGTACTCGATAAACGTCGAGGGACAGGCAATGACGTCTCCCCAGGGGGAGCCATGGCGATAATAGTCAATCGGGTCGGAGATGAGCCCGCGATCGAACCGCTCAAACTGTTTGTCCGGTGACGCGTTCACCTCATAACACCCGAGCGACAGCCCGGGTGACAGGCGGTGCAGAATTTTCAGCAGAGCCGGGTCGCAGGGGCGCAGGTCTTTGGTCTGGAGTTCAGACTGCGTATGATCATTGACCGCCGCTGTACCGCTACACACCAGCATGCCGTCTTCACGCGCCATCCAGACCCGGGTCTGGGTTGCGCCGGCCGCAAGCGGCTCAGCAAAAACCTGCACCCTTTCCCGGTCTATGGTGGCGTTTTTAAACGACAGTGACAGATTGCCGGTCTCAAACCAGCTATCGCCAAAAATTTTCTGCAACACGGGTGGAAACTGGTTCATATGAACGTCGCCCGCCACCGTACCTCCCCGAAACCCCAGCTTGGCTGCAGTGGCATCATCATGAATGCTGCCTTCACCCGCATCCGCTGACCAGTTGCGGGCGGACCAGAGTGGACCACTAATTATTTGTGTCATCAGTTTCATGCCCTCCATCGGCACCGTAACGCCGTGCCAGTTCATTCATGGCGCCAACCATCATGGCACCCCATACCGCGTCCATATGGTCTATCTCCTCCGCAGTCCGGTTGACTGCCCCGGGTGCAGGGCCCATAACAAGTTCTGCGACGGTACCCGCAACCTCAGGCGGTATGTCAAAGTGGCGAGTCACCTCCCCCACCAGGAAAGCACGTACGCCCGCCCGGGTCTTCTCCTCGTGTGCCAGCAGAGGGCCGGCAATGGCAGGCTCACCGCGCAACCGGGCCACCAGCACACCACGACTGTTCTGGCGTTCGTGATTGATATGTGCGGTTGCACGGGCCATGGCCTCAAACGAGTCAGCGGATGCGATCGCCGCCAGTTGATCCCGTTCATGGTCCTTGTACTCGGCAAGAAGCACTGCCTGCAGGAGGCTCGTGATGTTGTCAAAATAGGCGTAAAGCAACCCTTTGCTCACCCCGGCCCGACGCGCCACGCTGTCCATGGAGATTTCCTTGATGCTGCCACCCTGCACCAGCCCGGCGGCCGCCTCCAGGATCTCCCCTACCCGTTCATCAGGCTTCAGTCGGCGGCGTTTGGCTGGCTGGGCCGTCCTGGCAGTGTTTTGTACGCCCATCAGTCCGGTAACCCCAATACCCGCTTTGCAATAATGTTGAGCTGAATCTCGTTTGAACCACCGGCGATGGAGATGGCCTTGGATTCAAGCCAGAGCCTGCACATATCCTGCTCTTCCGCGGAAAAGTCTGCACCCTCCCAGCCAAACGCCCGCGTGCCCCTTATCCTGAGCTGGATTTCAAGCTGGGCCTTGACCAGTTCAGCTTCCACGTACTTGAAAATGGACGTGGCAGCCCCCGGTGTATTGGCTTCCGATTCTGCCAGGGTGCGTTGCTGCGTCAGCGAAAGTGCGCGTTGCTGCAGTTCAATCTGCACAATCTCGTCCCTGAGTGCATGGGGTACAGAACCCCCGGCATATGTGCTGGCGAGCGCAGGCAGTGGCCGGGAGGGCGCAATGCGTTCCATTACGCCTGCCTTGCCGGCGCTGGCCAGTTGCGCAAGACCTGATCGTTCATGCTGGAGCAGTCGCTTGGCAACCGTCCACCCCTGTCCGGGTTTGTGTACCAGTTCTGTCTTTGGCACCTCCAGGTTGTCAAAAAAGGTCTGGCAGAACGGCGAGTGCCCGTTCAGTAGCTGGATCGGCCGGGTAGTCACGCCGGGACTGTCCATGGGAAACAACAGAAAGCTGATACCCTCGTGTTTCGGTGCCCCTGGATCAGTACGTACCAGGCAGAACATCCAGTCGGCGTGGTCAGCACCGGAGGTCCAGATCTTGGACCCGTTAACGAGGTAATAGTCACCACGATCCTCCCCCCGGGTTTGCAGGCTTGCCAGATCAGAGCCGGCGCCCGGTTCACTATAGCCCTGGCACCAGGCGACTTCACCGGAAGCGATTGGCGGCAGGTGGCGCAACTTCTGGTCCTCGTTGCCATATTCGAGTAGCGTTGGTCCCAGCATGGTGACCCCCATGCCTCCCAGGGGTGGGCGCGCATTAATACGCTGAAGTTCTGTTAGCAGGACCAGAAATTCGTCCTTGCTGAGGCCGGCACCACCGTATTCCCGGGGCCAGGTGGGCACCGTCCAACCTTTGGCCGCCATCCTTTCCAGCCAGATATAGGCATCCGGGTTAGTGCCGCGACGCCTGCGACCACCGTTGACTTCCTCTCCGGCCACCATACGCGTTCGCATGGATGCCGGACAGTTGTCCTGCAGCCAGGCACGGGTCTCGGACCGAAAGGTATCAAGCTCCAAGGCGGAAAATCCTTATTGACGACTCCGTCAATAGTAGGCGCACCCGTTCAGGCTGTCAAAGCGCCGGTGCGATGATCTTGCCGGGATTCATAAGACCGAGCGGGTCGAGCGCCTGCTTGATTGTTGCCATGACCTCCACGGCACTGCCGTGTTCAAGCCGTAGGTATTCCAGTTTGCCGTACCCAATACCGTGCTCTCCTGTACTGGTACCCCCCATGGCAATAGCCCGCCTTACCAGGCGATCGTTGATCTCCTGTGCAACCGCCATTTCCCCTGGGTCATTCCGATCAACCAGCAGCAGCAGGTGAAAATTGCCGTCACCGACATGGCCAACAATGGGTGCAATGACGCCAAACCGCGCCAGATCCGCCTGGGTCTCAACAATACACGCCGTCAGGCGGGAAATGGGCACACAGACATCCGTGGGCCAGCCTTCAGTACCGGGACGAACGGCCCTTGCTGCGTAGTAGGCGTCATGTCGTGCCTGCCAGAGGGCAGACTGTTCCTCCGTTCTGGTCGACCAGGTGAAGTCACCACCACCATGGGCCGCTACAATCAATGCCGTCTGTTCGCTCTGCTCATGCACGCTCGCATGGGTGCCGTGAAACTCGAAGAACAGGGTTGGCAGTTCCTCGCAGGAGAGGCCGGAGTAGCGGTTTACCGCGCCCATCTGGACGGCATCCAGAAATTCCACACGGGCAACGGGAATGCCGGCCTGAATCACCTCAATCACCGCGTCCACTGCACCCGCCACAGTGTCGAACGCACAGACGCCCACGGCACTGGCTTCCGGCCTGCCATAACACCGCAACTGCACCTCGGTGATGATGCCAAGGGTCCCTTCCGAGCCACAGAACAGCCGGGTCAGGTCGTAACCCGCTGCAGACTTGCGGGAACGCCCCCCGGTGCGGATGATCCTGCCGTCCGCCAGGACCACCGTCAGGCCAAGCAGGTTCTCCCGCATGGTGCCATAACGGACAGCATTGGTGCCGGACGCACGCGTCGCCGTCATCCCCCCAATGGTCGCGTCAGCACCGGGATCCACCGGGAAAAAGATACCTTCATCCGCCAGCGCGCCGTTAAGCTGTTTACGTGTCACACCGGCCTGGACCCTGCAGTCGAGATCACTGGTGTTAACTTCCAGCACGTGGTTCATCAGCGACATGTCGATGCAGCCCCCCCCGTGCAGCGCGGCAATGTGCCCTTCAAGTGAGGTTCCTGCGCCAAACGGGATCATCGGCACGCGGCGTTCGTGACAGCGGCGGACAATCTCCTGCACTTCCTCATTGGACTCAGGGTAGACCACCAGATCCGGCGCCCGAGCGGCATGAAAAGACTCGTCTTTGCCATGCCTGTCCAGTACATCCCGGTTGGTGACGGCACGGGCACCCAACAGGTCCCTGAAAGCTGACTGCAGCGTCATTTTGATTCCTGGGCGAGTTCTGCTTCGATCGCTTCGATGGTTCGCAGCAGCATTTCCTTCTCTGCAGTCAGCGCTGGGCCACTATCAGGATCCGACTTGATCGCGGCATCAATTTCCTCAACGCGCTGCCTGGCCAGGCCAAGTTCCTGCTTTTTCATTTCGCGCTCGGCAGCAGTGTCAGCCTTGTCAAAAATAACATCTTCCGGTGAGGCTTCGGCTGGCTCGCTGGTATTTTCCCGGTAGCGTCTCGGGATCATGAGCTTGCCCTCAGCCAGTACACGCTGGTTCATGAAATTCGGTGACACGATCTCGATGCCGGCCTCGTGCATCACGAGCAGGATGTTTTTCCGCAGGTTCGACTTGGCAGTCAGCAGGCGACTCACGTCAGCGGAGAAACCTCCCACCCGGTAGGACACCGAAAAATCTCCCAGTTCTCCAACCAGGACAAAGGAGTCTGCGAGCCCGCTGTTGTCAGCAGCCTGCTTGAGAAGTTCTTCCACACGCACATGCGAAACGTCGTAACCCAGCGAAAGTCGTGCTGAAATGATGGTGCCTGAGTCATGTACTACCGTCACCGGGTTGGTCACCAGAAGGAGGTTGGGCAGGGTCGCCAGATCCCGGTCTTCCGTTTGTATTTCCGTATGGAAAATGCCCCGCTCGGTGACCCTTCCAAACAGGTCCTGTACCCGCACAAAATCACCGGGACGAAAGCTGTTGACGGCACGCAGCATCAAACCCGCCATCACGTTAGCCACAAAGGTGGTGGATGACAGGGCAATCACCGCGGTTACCACAATACCCAGCAGGCTCAGGATCTGCCCACGGCTCGTTTCCGACACCGGCAGGCTGAAGATGACAATCAATATACCCGCCGCCGTCAGGGCAAGCATGAGCAACTGGTTGGAAACGCTGAGTTCTCCATGCTTGTCGCGGCGGAGAAAGTAGTTGGTCAGTCCAAGTACCAGCACCGTGGCGGCGACGGCCAAGGCCGCCGGCAGGAAACGCAGAAGGTCAGTCCATTCCAATAAGAAACTCCCTCAACCGGGCTTTGCCGGCCCGCCCTGCAGCGGGCTCGCTAAAACCCTATAATAACCACACTTCACCATCCGGTTGCCAGCGCAATGAACCCTGCCCCGCTGTCAGCGTTCCGTCTTGGCGACGTGCGCGGCATTTATCCCGTTGACCTGGACGAGGCCTTCGCCCACGCTTTTGCTGCGGCTTTTGTCAGGCGTTTTGGTATCCGTGGCAGGGTTGCAACGGGCCGTGACATGCGCGCATCCAGCCTCTCATTGCAGTCGGCGCTGAACGAGGGATTGCTGGCGGCAGGTGTCAGCGTCACTGATCTGGGTCTTTGTACCACCGAACTGGGGTACTTTGCCTCATCCATGCCGACAATTGACGCCGCAATTATCGTGACTGCCAGTCACAACCCGGCCCGCTACAATGGATTCAAGTGTGTCCTGCAGAATGGTCAGGCAGTCACCT
This sequence comes from Pseudomonadota bacterium, assembly GCA_047947185.1. Lineage (GTDB taxonomy): Bacteria > Pseudomonadota > Gammaproteobacteria > Pseudomonadales > Azotimanducaceae > JANQJA01. The sequence goes on along the minus strand of CP170502.1, from coordinate 181,587 downwards.
TTGATACCGGCCTCAATGATGTCATGCGCTTGATGCAGCAGGGACCAGACCCGTCAAGACATCCTCCCGGCCGATACGCGGCGCAGAACCTGCAGCCCGATTACATCACTTTCCTCGCCAGGCAGCTTGATATGGCGCGGCTCCAGCAGGTCCCACGCATCGCCCTGAATGGCCTGAACGGGACTGCGGCAACCCTGGCAGTAAAAATCGCCGAGCAATTCAGCCTGCCGGTCACCTGGTTCCGGCAGGAACCGGGTCCCATCCCCGAACAGGGTGCTGATCCGACCAGCCCGGCACTGGCAGCCGAGATGAAAGCGTTTATGCAGGGTGGTGCTTTTGCCCTGGGTGTTGCCTGGGATGGCGATTGTGATCGCTGCGTATTCTTTGACCCTGCAGGTGACCTGATCCCTACCTACTACGTGATTGGTGTGCTGGCAGAACAGTTTCTGCGCACACATCCAGGCCGGGCCATCGTCTTCGACACCAAACTCTGCTGGAATACCCGTGACATTGTCGAACGATCAGGTGGCATTGCGGTCGCCTCGGAGACCGGCCATGCGTTCATGAAACATCACATGCGTCAGCACAATGCCATTTACGGTGGGGAATTGTCTTCTCATCACTTTTTTGGCGATTTTTTTCACTGCGACAGCGGGATATTTGCCTGGCTGACCGTGCTCGACCTGATGCAGCGGACCGGTCAGGATCTGGGGGAACTGATTGCTGCGCGCCGGGCGGCTATCTGCTGTACGCCGGAAATCAGCCTCCGGCTCGGGGACCCCCTGGCCGCATTTACAGCCGTCACCACAGCTTTCGCTCCCAGATCCGACCGGCTGGAGACATTTGACGGCCCGGGTTTTGAACTCGATCACTGCCGCTTTACACTCAGGCAATCAAAAACCGAAAACGCGGTACGCCTGAACTTTGAATCAAGAGGCAAACCGGACCAGCTTCTCGCCCTAGCACGGGAAGTGCTTGCAACGCTGCTGCCCTTCCGAACGGATGACGCCGATGTGGAGTCCCGGATATATATCCAGTGAGTTACCAATGAGAAACACCCTGCTACCGGTGATCACCCTGTCAATCCTGGTGACAGCGGGATGTGTTGACCGGGCGGATAACCAACTGCCCACCCGCGACTTCAGCCACCTCTCCCCCTGCGAGTTGCCAGATCGCGCTGAACTGAGCCGCATCTACGCTGAGGCATTGTGTGGCTTCATCACGGTACCCGAGAATCCGGCACACCCGGACGGTCGACAGATTGACCTCAACATCATGGTCATTCCCGCTGGTGATCCGGTTGCTGCACCAGACCCCGTTTTTTTCCTGGCAGGTGGTCCCGGTCAGGCAGCAACGGAAGCAGGCCCGGCACTCTTCGCCCGCCTGCCTGACCTGCGGCGCCGGCATGACGTGGTGCTCGTGGACCAGCGGGGCACGGGCGGCTCAAATGCCATGCCCTGTGAGCTTGGCCAGAGTACTTTTGTTACAACGGGGCTCGAAACCCTGGCAAGGTTACAGCGGGACACTCTGAAACATTGTCTTGCCGGCTACGATGCCGACCCGACCCAGTACAACACGAACATCGCCATGGACGACCTTGACCTTGTCAGGCAGCAGTTGGGGTATGGGCAGATAAATCTCTACGGCATTTCTTACGGTACCCGCGCAGCTCTCGTTTACCTGCGGACACATGGCGATCACGTCAGGTCAGTAATCCTTGACAGTGTGGTTCCCATGAACATGTTGATCCCGGCCAATGTTGCGGTAGATGCCCAGCGGGCATTTGACCAGTTGCTGGCAGATTGCAATGCGAATGCTGACTGTTCTGCGGCCTTCCCACTGCTCCCCGAGGTATACCGGGGCCTGCTCCGACAGTTGGAAGAAAACCCGGCAAACATTACCCTGACCCATCCACGTACCGGTGAGCCGATAGCGACCCTGGTGGAAGCGAGACTTCTCGGGCGCATTGTCCGCTCGCTGCTGTATGACAGGCAACTGTCCGCGCTATTGCCGCTCGCCATTCACCAGGCGGCAGAGGGTAATTTCCAGCCCCTGCTGACCATGGCGATGACGTTTGGCGGGGAAGAGCCGGCTTTCAGCCCCGGCATGATGGCATCGGTGCTTTGTGCCGAGGATCTGCCGAGGACAGCAGCCCCCAATGAAACCGCGGATTTTGACAACCCGATTTATCGTGAGCTGAAACCCCTGTGTGATTTCTGGCCCGCGAGGGTCGTTGCTGACAACTATTTCCTGCCGGTCGTCTCCGATGTGCCAACGCTGCTCTTTTCCGGCACCCTTGACCCCATTACACCACCCGCCTACGGCATCGAAGCGGCAGCGACACTCTCGATCAGCCAGCATGTCATCGTGCCCGGTGTGGGCCACGGTGCCAGTATTCACGGCTGTGCACCTGACCTCCTCACCCGTTTCCTTGAGTCAGCCGATCCGGTTGACCTGGACACCAGCTGCGTCGCCGACCTGCGTCGCCCGCCGTTTTTTGTCAGCTATGCCGGCACCTTGCCACCCGGAACAACCCAATGATCAGTGTACAGAACCTCAGGAAATCGTTTGGTGAGCTTGTTGCCGTACGCGATGTCTCGTTTGACGCGCTGGATGGAAAAGTGACCGGTCTGCTGGGTCCCAACGGAGCGGGTAAATCAACAACCCTGCGGATACTCTACGGCCTGCTTAAGGCAGACAGCGGCAATGCCCGCGTTAACAACATCAACGTTTCTGACAACCCGGCAGTGGCGCAGCGCCACATGGGTGTGCTACCCGACAGCCATGGGCTCTACTCACGGCTGACCGCTCGTGAACACATCCGGTATTTTGGCCAGCTGCAGGGGGTCCCGGCTGACCTGCTTGAGCCACGCATTGACAACCTGCTCTCTCGCCTGGACATGAAAGGCATTGCCGACCGCCGGGCTGAAGGTTACTCCCAGGGGGAACGCATGAAAGTGTGCCTGGCCCGCGCGCTTGTTCACGACCCGGACAACATCCTGCTGGACGAGCCAACCAATGGCCTGGATGTCATGACAACCCGCACGGTCCGGGACATGATTGACGAACTGAGAAACCGGAACAAGGCGGTGCTTTTTTCCAGCCATCTCATGCACGAGGTGGCCAGGCTGTGTGATCAGATCGTGATTATCTCCGAGGGTGTTGTCGTGGCCAGCGGCACCACTGACCACATCAGGGAAGCCGCCGGTGAAAACGACCTGGAAGAGGCTTTTGTGCAACTGGCAGAAAAGGTCTATCGATGACGCACCCGATCTGGATCGTGTTACGCAAGGAAGTGATTGATGGCTTTCGTGATCGACGGGCCCTGATGTCAGCCATGCTGTTCCCGGTACTGGGGCCGGTGCTTGTCTATGTCATGATGAGCGCTGTTGTTAACCTGCGGACCGAGTCCGAGGACACCACCATCAGGGTTGCTGGCGCTGACAATGCACCGCACCTGATGCAGTGGCTTGAAGAACGTGGTGTCGCATTCCAGCCGTTTACCGGCGATCCCCAGGCGGCCGTACAACAAAAAAAGGTTGAACTGGTGCTGGTCATCCCACCCGGTTTTGGCGCCAGCTACGCCAGCGCCAGGCCCGCCCGGGTTGAGATAGTGCAGGACGGCTCAAGAACTGACACCCAGGCACTGGTCGGCCGGCTGCGTAACCTGCTACGCGCCTACAACAGCGAGATTGCCGGTCTGCGACTGATTGCCCGGGGCGTGGCGCCAAACCTGATGCAGGTGGTATCGATTCAGGATATTGACGTTGCCAGCAAACGGGAGCGCTCGGCCGCTGCACTCAACATGATTCCCATGTACATCATCCTGGCGGCATTTGTCGCCGGTATGGGGATTGCCATTGACAGCACCGCGGGCGAACGTGAACGCAAGTCACTGGAAGCACTGTTGATCAATCCAGTGGAACGACTCCACCTGGTACTGGGGAAGTGGCTGGCAGCCAGTGCCTTTGCGGGCGTGGGCGTCACCCTGACGGCAATTCTCTGTACCGCCGCCATGGCACAGGTTCCGCTCGCCGAAATTGGCCTCCGTTTTGAGGGTTCAACAAGCCTTGTGTTGTTAATGATCATTGCGACCCTGCCAGTGGCGCTGTTCGCAACCGCGCTGCAACTGGCGCTTGCCATGTTTGCGCGCTCTTTCAAGGATGCCCAGTCCTATATGGGGCTGCTGGTAATGCTTCCGCTCATCCCATCACTGTTCCTGATGTTCAATCCGGTGGCCACAAAAGACTGGATGTTTGTCATTCCGGTGGTGGGCCAGCAGCTGTTGATTGTGGACCTGATCGGCGGCAAGGTTGTCCCGCCGCTGGCTTATGGACTATCAATTCTGGCCAACCTGGTCCTGGGAATTGCCCTTGCAACCCTGACAGCCCGGCTGCTACAGCGTGAATCAATTATCAGGGGATAAATCAGATCAGCGGCAAATGTGCCGGATGACATAATCAGTCAGGAGTTCAGAAGCGTCGAGGCCCGCACTCTCAAACAGCCCACGGTAGCCGCCGAAAGCCGAGACTTCAAACACGATGGGACCCTGGTCCTGGGTGTCGGCGACATCCACACAGGTAAAGTCCAGCCCGAACGGGCGCTGGGCCTTTTCAGCCAGGTCAATAAACTCGCGGGGTGGTTCGTAGGGCTGGTAACGGCCACCCTCACGCGTGGAGGTATGCCAGGCGCTGCCGTCACCCACACGGGAATAAGCACCAACGTAGTCTCCGCCGAGGAATACCAGGCCATGGTCAACGCCTTCCAGGTTAACCTTCTGCTGCAGGTACAGGATTTTCTCACCGTTGGCCTGGAAGGCGCGCAGGTGTCCTTCCAGCGTGGCCGAATCAGCGAGCATCATCATGCCTCTCGCCTTGGTGCTGTAGAGCGGCTTTAAGATCACGGGCAAGCGTGGCCGACACCAGGCTGCGGCGTCATCAATACTTTCAGTGACAAAGGTGGGCGGCATGGGGATACCGTTTTCCCGCAGGTGAATGGTACAACTCAGGCGACTGATCATGCTGCGAATGCGCGACGGCCTTGAGAAAAACGCAAAACCCCGCCTTTCCAGCAACTCCAGCAATTCAAGTTCATCCAGCAGGTGGGATGAGTAGATGGGCCCCATTTTCTTCAGAATGAAACCGTCAAACTCGTTCAGGTTGTGATCAAGGTGGTAGAACTCGGTTTTCTCAAGGTCGTAACCAATTTCCCCCAGTTCCAGCACAGTGCCTCCTGCCCCCTTGCGACGCAGCTGTTCGCTAAGGGATTCTGTTGACCAGGCACCACGAATGCCGATTACCCCTATGTTCAAAACGGTGTCCCCTATCGGTACAAAAAATAATCCTGGGAAAGGCGGAATCCCGCTACGTCATCCTTGTGTTCGAGCAACTCGTGCAGCACGCTGGTACCACGCATGAACATGTTGGTCGAGAAACCCTCATCAAACATGAAACGGGTGGATGTCACCAGTGAGCGGAACAGCCCGAGGGCCAGTCTGGCATGGAAAGTTGTGTCACCCTGGCTGTCTGCATAACCCACGGCGCATTCAAACATTCGCATGTTGGCCTCGTTGAGTCGCTGGCGGATATCGGCGCTGAATATGGGAACCCTGAAGTTGGAGACGAGAAAAACAGACACGTCCTGCGCATAATCACCATAGCGGCTGCGGTGTACGTCAACAAACCAGATATCTTCTGCGCCGGCACCAAAAATGATGTTGTCAACATTGAAGTCCCCGTGAATGAGCGTGGAAAAAGGTGCCTTCAGGGTGCGTTCCAGTTTTTTGGCATCTTTCAACATCTTGCCCATATTGGCTTCAAGATTGAACAACTGACCATGAACCGACACGATATCATCAGTGCGGCTGACGAGCTGGGCGATGTGATCTGACCTGACAGTTTTCTTCCGTCGCGTTGAATCCCACAGGCTGACCATGGATGAGGCCAGCAGGTCGAGCGCCTGCCCTACGCGTGCCCGCTGGTTTATCAGCAGCTCCAGCAGGTCGTGACCTTCAATGTACTCAAGCAGCAGGGTCGCATATTTTTTTTTGCTCTGGTGCCAGAGTACCGCGGGTACCTTCACCATTCCCACCCGCTGGAACTGGGCCAGCGCTTTTGCCTCCTCGTCAATCTTGTCCCGCGCACCTTCCTTGTAAAAGAAACTGCGCTGCGCCTGGTTGTTGTGCACAATCACGGTGCCAACACGACTACCGGATCGGGTGTTCATGACAGAGTTGAACTCCACCACTTCCTCGCGAATATCGATACCCTGGCGGGCGAGCCCTTTCATAAGGTTGCGAAACTGCCTGATACCCAGCTGTTCACCCAGGTGGATGTTGAGAACAGCCTCCCCGATATTCAGGAAAGCATCACCCACGCGTTCGAGATAACGCAGGATAAACAAAAGGGTCAGGGAGTCATCGACGTCGCGCCGCTGGCGCAGATTTCGCCGCACCACCATAAACGACTCGTCGTACAGATCATCGATCAACTGCTCAGAATCGCAGATGCTCTGGGCCAGCGTCAGGTTCAGCTCGGTCAGCGCAGGATAGGTCATATCAAGCGCCCGGTAGAATTCACGATAGTAACGTTTCAGCTCAAACCCCAGCGGGAATTCCGGATCATTGAAATGCCGAACCTGATCACAGATATTCTCGAACAGGTCACTGATGCGCTCCAGATTGCCGGCAACGGTAATCAATGCCTTGAAGTAATTGACCTGGCGATCGTCATCAGCAAGCCGGTGAATCTGGAAGTAGCTTTTATTGACCAGGGTATTCTTGAGATTGTCGACATAATCCTCGCGCTCCCTGATCCGCTTCAGCTTGTTGCGCGTTGGGCGCTCGAGGTAAGACAGGGACGCACGGGCCTGCTTCTTGACCTCCAGCACAAGGAACTGGAGGTCAACGTTGACGCCTTCATCTATCGGCATAAGACAGTTTCCGTCGTTGGCACCTCCTGGTGAGGCACCCTAGGTTGTACTCTCTGGACCACCGCCTCGTACAGTGGGCGACTTTGCTGCCGCTTTTGCGCGGGTTGATCTCGGGGTACCGGCGGCTGTCTTTGCCGCTGACCGTGAACCCGTTTTGGCGGGCGATTTTACGCCGGATGGCGTCTTTGCCCTGCTTTGGGCTCTCGCCCTGGGTTGTGCTTTTGGCTTGGGTTGAGCTTTTGGCTTGGGTTGGGCTTTTGGCCTGGGCTCTGCCTTTGGCCGGGGCTTTGGCGTTGTGACGGGTTCGGTTGTCTTAGCGTCAGGTTGGCCCGGCCGGTCGGCGGGTTGTTTTGTTGATGTTTTGCCTGCGCCTTTCTTGTCCTTGCCGTCTTTTGCCGGGTCAACCACCACCCGCCAGTTCAGCTCGATCGAAAGTTGCGCCTTTTTCTTGCCGGACTTCGCCTTGATACACAGTTCAACCTCTCCGGGTATGACCATTTCAATCATATTGCCGTCTTTACCCAGCGTGAGACGCCGGTTCTTCAGTCCCTTGTTGATGGTAGCGAGATAATTGAATACGGCATCAATATTCTCGTTGTTCTGATAGCCAAAGGTGGCCGGCGCTTTTTTGGTCACCGGTGCGGCCTTCTTTGAAGCTGACTTTGACTTGCCCTTTTTGCCTGACATCTGTTTTTCCTCGTATAGTGCCCTGCAGGTTCAGTTTGATTGCCCGCCCATTTTTAACACTTGACCGATCCCGGTGCTACCCGCGTTTGTAATCATCCCCTTTCGGCGGCAACCGCTATTGCGCCAGGGTGAAAAGACTTGACGAACGGGTAGTCCGTACTGATCGCCTGAACCCGCCCGGTTTCCGAGAACACGACTGATGCCCCACCTGGGCCATGCAGGTCCTCAATCACCCGCGTGTTGCAATCCACCGAGGCATCACACTCAAAGTTGAGCATGCCAGCCCGGACAACCATTCGCTGCCCCTGGCAGAGGTTCCGATGGCCATGCACTATGGCGTAAATGGCCGCGCTGTGCAGCGCCTCTACGCCCGCGGGTGTGAGTGGATAATCGATATCGCGGTATTTCGTGCGGAACATGTTGCCCAGCACGCCGTGATACAGCGCAAATGGGTCTTCCTGCAACATTCGCCGGAACTCCTCGTTCAGGTGTGCCACACCCCGGTCGCGAATCGCCAGTGCTGCCGTGTCATCAACACCGGCATGGACAAACAGGTAACTGCCCTGCTGACAGGCGAGTTTCATGCGATCAAAAAACCAGTGATAGCGCCCCTTCGGTTCAAAAAAGAGCTCGCGGAATTTCTGTACAGCAGCGTGGACCTGGGCCAGGGTCAATCCAAACTCCGCTGCGCGCGCCTCAAATTCCAGCGACTTCTCGCGGATACGCTGAACCTCTTTTTCAAGTTTTTCGGCCGGAATCAAAGCGGCAGCGGCAACCGGGAAATCGGCATACCAGGATTCATCCGGGAATAACATCGCGTGTAGTGAGGCGTCAGTGGCATCAAAACTGAGCTGTTCATTGGCCCCCCGGATGAACGCATCATATATTTCTTTCAACAGGGGAACGGTTTTTCGCCCCATCCGGACAAACAGGTGATCCAGCAGGGTCTCCTTGTTCTCCGCGTAGAAAATACCCAGGTAGGTCCGGATGTCATGATTGCCGGCAAGCAGTTCTACCTCCGCTCCCTTGTCATACAGGTGCTGGATGGCATCAAGCAATCGCAGGTTGAGCGGCCCCTTGTCAAAACAGTCGCCACCAATAATGAAGAGCGCATTGCGTCCCTCGGGCGTCAGTTCAAAATCCGCATCCGCCGGCCCGGTCTTGGCGATCCCACCGGATGCCACCAGGGAGAGGAAAAAAGCGTCGGCATCCGCATGAATGTCACTGACAAAATAGATGCGGCGACCACTCCAGAGCCACATCTTTCCCCGAGCATAGGTCTGGACAAGCTCCGGCGCATGGTCGTCCTGATCATTGTCGGGGCCAATCCTTAAATTGCGCCGCCGGGGCCAGGATTCTGCCTTGACAGGCAACCTGCAATTGAACCATTCAAGGCCACGATATTGCACTGTTGTGGTTCCACCCATAGTTCCTGAACACCCTGCGAACCAGGCGCGTCACTGACTGCTACATTCTACACCAAAGAAAAAGGGAGCTTTGCTCCGTTTTTCACACGAGTTTTCCCTCCCTTTTTCATGCTGCTTGTCCGTTTCGCTTCTTACCAAAGAAAAAGGGAGCTTTGCTCCCTTTTTCATACTACTTTCCTTCCATCTTTTGCTTCTGCGTCATTACAACGCCCGACTAGAAACGGAATTCAAGACCCAGGCGGACTTCCCACAAGGAGCGTGATTCGATCACGTCGTTGACGCTCCGTTCGGTAAAGCGCTCAAAGACGTACTGACCACTGCCGTTCACCGAAGAATTGACAACCTGCGGCGTGAAGAACTGGGAATCATTAACCACTCCCCAGTCATCGTTCAGCAGGTTACCCAGGTTGTACAGTCGTACAAACAAATGGCCACTGGTGCCGTCGACAAACGTCGGCAGTTCCTGGTCAAGCCGCAGGTCAATCCGACGGCTCCACTTGGCATGGGTGTTGTTACGGGCCTGGAACCCGGCACCCAGCCCTTCCCTGGCAACCCAGTCAAAAAATGCGGTCTGGTCAAAACTCGGTTCAAACACCACATTGGGGTCGCTTGGGCCGGTTGGTACGTAGAGCAGGTGGCGACCGAAGAAGCCGTCCCCCTCAAGATCACCCGAACCCATGGCATAACTCTGTGGCTGACCTTCCTGCGAATAGGCATAAACTGCAACACGGGTTGTCAGGCCCGCAAACAGTTCGGTCGCGTAGCGCGCCACAAACGTAAAGCGGTGGGGCACAACGTAGTTGGAGGTACCTGCCACCGGATTGTTGATATCGTTGGTCGCCAGGTTATCAAAGTTTGATCCCGCGGTTGCCGACAGCATGGGGTTGACGTCTTCCGCGTCGGTGTAGGCATAACCAAATGTCAGATCCAGGCCCCAGTCGAACGACTTGTTAAAGACCAGCGAAAAGAGATCAGACGAACCCTCGTCGTTGGCATTGGTCAGCATGAAGTTGTCACGGCCCGTTGTGTAACTGTAGATGGGCTGGCCCGCGGCTGTCGTGCCCGTGATTGTCTGGGACAGGTCCACGTAGATGGCCGGGTCCCGTTCCTGCGAGTGCAGGTAGTCCACATCCATCTGGATATCCCAGAATGGCAAATCGTAGGTGGCACCCAGGGCTATTTTCAGCTCAGACGGCTGCTTGTAATTGGGGTCAAGCAGTACCAGGAAACTGTTGGACGCGGAGGCCGCAGTGGTAGCCGCTACCTGGTCAACCAGTGACTGGGGTACATCATAACCAATCCGACCCTGGCGGCTCAGCGGCACCGTACCACTCAGCAGCGAGGTCAACGCCCTGCTATCACGGTACTGGACCTGGACGTTGGTCACGCCGTCATTACTCCAGGCATTGGAGATCCATACGTTGGGGTTACCACCTGAATAGAGGCCAATACCACCACGAACAGACAGGTCATTGGCCACATCCCAGGTAAAGCCGAGCCGGGGCATGAGGATGTCAATACCGTCGAGGTTCGCATCGTTACGGACGCCATTGGCTGTGGTAAATGCCTGGTTAAAGGTCGGCCGATCATCCTGGGTGATCCAGTCATAACGAAGGCCGGCAACAATCGTCAGGTTGGAGGCTGCAAAATAGATCTCATCCTGCACAAAGACCGAGTTGGTGGCAAAGGTGTAGTTTGCCGCCGCGTCTGCCGCATTGTTGGTGCCACCACCGCTACCGTAGTAGATGCGGCTCGGCCGACCCAGTTCAAACTGGTCAACACCCGTCAGGTCACAGGCCGTATCGTCGAAACGACCCTGGGCTGTCAAACCGGCACAGTAAGCGGGATCAGACAGGCCATCACCGTTGCGGTTGGTGACGCCGTAGTAGTCCCACTCTCCACCATTGGAGTGCTGGACAAACTGGTTGAAGACCTCCAGGTCAACAATTTCAAAGCCGGCAGTGATCACGTGGTCGTTCCACAGGTATTCTGCGGTCACCCGGAAGTAGTCAGCTGTCCAGTTCAGTGCATTGGCCTGGCGGGAGTCATCAGCACCCAGGTAAATGGTGTTGCCATCAGGCGTGTCGATCTGGTGATCGCCAAAGTCCTTGGGGCCCACGGTGATCTGGGAGTCGATCATTTCGTTGGCACTGTAGAACACGGTGGTTGACAGTGCATCCGTCCACTGGGAATCCAGCTTCAGGGTTGTGGTGGTCTGCTCTGCACCCTTGGTATAGAAGTGATTGGCGAACTCGAACTCGCTGCTGTCGCCGTCCGAATCCCGCAACTGAGCACCATCGTAGTAGTTGTAGATGGCCGCCAGGGAATGGTTATCGTTGATGTACCAGTCCAGTCGGACCATGTACTTCTTCTCGTCCTGGGTACCATCACCCGGTGCACCACCCGTATCGTAGTTGTAGACGGTCCTGGCAATGTTTTCGATACGATCAAACAGCGCCTGGCTCATCCAGGGGCGCTCTTCACCAATACCGGAACCCGCCGGACCACGCGCGAGGAAACGGGGACGCTCGGATTCTTCATAGGCGCCAAAGAAAAACAGCTTGTCCTTGAGGATCGGGCCGCCGATGGAAAACCCGAACTTATCCTGGGTGTAGGCTGGCGACGTAATGGTTGTATTACCTGTCTGGTCACCACGCAGGCTGTCACTGGTGTATTCATAAAAGAAGTTGCCGTCAAACTCGTTGGAACCACTTTTTGTGACCGAGTTGATGTTACAGGCCGAGAAGCCGCCATAGGTCACGTCAAAGGGTGCCAGTTCAACCGAAACCTGCTGGACCGCATCGTAGGGGAATGGCATACCCACCGCGGTGGAATAGCCGTTTTCATTCAGTCCAAACAGGTCGTTCAGGCCAACACCGTCCAGGGTCACGCTGTTGAAACGTGGATGTTTACCGCCACAGTTGATGGCAAAACCGTCATCCTCGTTGTCCAGGTTTACCCTTGGGTCAATAGTGAACACTTCGGCAATATCCCGGTTGAACGCCGGCGCATCACGCAGGTCAGCTTCGCTGAAACTGGCTGATGGCCCGGCGGCGACATCAACAAACTGGTTGCTCTCGCCATAGACAACCACTTCTTCCATCGGGGCACTGCCACCGGTGGTGATGGTCAGGTTGTAGATATCCCCCAGTGCGATGGAGTCAACCGTAACGGTCTGATTACCATTTACCGTGATCTTGTAAGGCCCACCAACCGGCAGGTTGGATGCCAGGAAGGTACCCACGCTGTTGGTTGTATAGGTGCGTGAAGATCCTGTCCGCTGGTCTTCGACCAGGACGCTGGCGCCAGCAACCGAAGCCCCGTTGCCAGTGACAACCTTGCCGCGGATGGATGACGTTGTATTTGCACTGACACTGAATGCCAATACAAGCAGGGTCGCAAACGTCAGGAAACGCTGCGAAAGATTGCCTATCTTCATTGAAACTCCTTTTGAGGTTTTTGAGCGACAAATTCCGGTCGGATTTATCGGTGACAGCGGGCGCCATTATAGGGAAATATGTAAAGAACCGGTAAAAATAATTTGAATTGTTTTACTTTTTTGCTGTCATTCGCCGGCGAGCCCCCGCTGGCCGGCAACCAGGGACCAGAGTGCACTGGCTGCCCCCCGGAAATCCACCCCCCCATGCAACCGGTAGAGGCGGGTTTGTGCCAGCAAGTCCCTGTAATCCTCAGGGTTAAGCTCCCCGATCCGATCTGCAGCCGTGGGCAGAAGTACACCGGGCGCCTTCATCGCGGCAGGCAGCAGGTCGATGACCTGTTCAATCGAGACTGCTTCCAGTTGGAATGGTGCCAGAATCTCCGGACGCCAGTCCAGCAGTACAAATATCTCGAGATTTGCTGACAGGAGAAACTCACAGCCGGGGAAACAGTCCTCCACCGGCGCATCATATTTTTCTTCCAGCTGCCAGAGTGCTGGCGCGGGCATAGCACGCCAGCGAGCAATGTCATCCGCCCGGGCAAGCGGCAGGAGCCCCGCCTGGTTGATGATGGTGCCGGGGTTTATCCGGGGATACTTGGGGATCCCGCGCATGCGCAGGCCCGTCACCGAACTGCACACGACCAGACGGTCGTTGGAGACGAGATTCATACCCAGTTCAAGCAAATGCAGGGCAAGCGTCGACTTGCCACGACCCGAGAGGCCCGCGAGACCAACGCCATGGTCGTCAATACACACACCCGCCGCGTGAAACAACTGGCCATCCTGCTGTAACAGGCTATCCAGGTATACATTGTTGATAAAATTGATGACCTGGCTGGGGTTCTCCAGCAACGGGCCCGCGCAAATGCGATCACCACCCAGGTAGGCAAGATGGACGCCGGTCTGGATTTTCCTGACCACATGCCCGCCCGTTAGCCTGCCCACCTGCTCCTTCACCTTTTTCTTGCCATAACCCGGCGCATTGACCACCCAGTCAAGGGCCATTACCGGCACCGGCGCCTGCACAGCAAAAACGGTGTGCCCCGGTGCTGCAGCAGACAGGAAGTGACGGTAGTACCCGTCCAGTTCCCGCTTGAGTGCCGCTGAATTGGTTCGCACCGACAGGGACCAGCCATCAAAGTTTAAGTTCGACACCCACTCACAATCCGCTGCCTGATGCCTGAACCAGGCGGCAACCTCATCTGTCATCAGTCGTCCCCGTCTGGTAACCGGGGAGCGCCATATTCATCACTCGCTCCACGGGTTTCCTCGCCTGACTTCTCAGCCGCCCCTTTGTGCCCATCGCGCATTTTCCAGTCGCCGGCCAGGTGCCACCACTGATGTCCCCGGCAGGTCAGGTAAACGGGCCGGGCGTGGAACATGGAAACGCCGGTCACGCCAGCGAGAGGCAGAATGCCGAGGTGGACTGCTGCATGGCGAATTGACGCGCCGTGCCCCACCACAATCTTCAGTTCACCTGGCCGACATTGCCTGAGTGCCTGGGTAAGGTGGCCGGCTACCCGGGCACCAGCCTCCATCAGCGACTCGGCGCCGACCAGTGGCAATCGGTAGAAGGCATCGGATTTCCAGCCGGGTGGCGGTGCACCATAGCGCGGGTCATCCCGCAGGATGGCTTCGATCTCGCTCACCGTGAGATTGGCAGCCGCACCCACACTGCGCTCGGCCAGTTCAGCATATTCGGCAACGGTTGGTGCGTACCCCAGCAACGGTGCCAGGCATGTTGCCATAATCTGTGCTGTCTGCCAGGCGCGGCGCAGCCGGGACGCATCAATCACCGGTGCCAGCCGCAGATTGTGTTCGGCACAGAAGATTCGCACCGATTCGGCCGCGGCGGCAGCCTGCGCCTCACCGGCCGGCGTCAGGGCATAAGGCAAAAGTGCGCTGGGTACGTCCGCTGGCTGGTGATAATCCGCATGGCGCAACACCGCAATGATTTTGTCCAAGGCCGGCTCCACCTGCTCAGGGCATTGTATTCAGATGCCCGGTACCGGAAACGCCCGACAGAACTTCTCGACCTTGTCCCGGGTTTCCGCCAGCAGGTTTGCGTCGGTGGGACTCGACAGGCAGTCGGCAATCCAGTTGCCCAGGGTGCGCATGTCATCTTCTTTCATGCCACGCGTGGTTGCTGCCGGTGTGCCAATGCGGATACCGCTCGGCCGTAGCGGCGGATTGGGGTCATCCGGGATAATCTGCTTGTTGGTCGTGATGGCAGCCTCATCCAGGACTTCTTCGGCCACCCGGCCGTCAATCCCATAGCTTTCCACGGTGTTTAACACCATCATGTGATTATCAGTGCCACCGGTAACCAGCCTGCCCTGGCGTTCCATCAGGGTAGCGGCAAGCGTCTTTGAATTGACCAGCACCTGGTGTGCATACGCCTTGAAGTCGTCCTGCTGCGCTTTCAGCAACGTGACTGCAATGGCCGCAATGGCATTCATGTGCGGACCACCCTGCAGGCCAGGAAACACGGATTTGTCGATTTTTGACGCAAACGCCTTCTTGCACAGCACCATACCGCCCCGCGGACCCCGCAGGCTCTTGTGGGTTGTCGTCGTGACGATATCAAAATCATAATCGAAGGGATTTTTCATCGCGCCACCAGCGACCAGGCCGCCAAAATGGGAGGCATCACACATGGTAATGGCACCCACTTCATCAGCGATTGCCTTGAACTTCTCGTAGTCCATTTCCCGCGGATAAGAGGTGTATCCCGTGAGAATCATCTTGGGCTTGTGCGCAATGGCATCGGCCCGCACCTTGTCATAATCGATTGCACCATCAACCGGATTGGTAACGTAGCGCAAAAAATTAAACAGCTTGCCCATATGGGATACCGGTGCACCATGGGTCAGGTGCCCGCCGTGGGACAGGTCCATGGCGAGAATGGTGTCGCCGGGTTCCAGCAGGCCCAGGTAAACCGCCTGGTTCATGGCAGACCCGGAGAGGGGCTGCACGTTGGCGTGCTCACACCGGAAAACCACCTTGGCCCGGTCCCGCGCCAGATTCTCGATCTGGTCGGTAAATTCCTGGCCACCATAATAGCGGCGCCCGGGGTAACCCTCGGAGTATTTATTGGTGAACACGCTGCCGAGTGTGGCCAGCACCTCGGGAAACGTATAGTTTTCCGAGGGGATAAGTTCGATGCCGGTTCGCTGCCGCTCTTCCTCGCCTTTCAGCGCGGCAAAAACCTGCGGATCGTTCTGTTCGAGATATTCAAGATTGGTGGTCAAGGGCAGTCTCCCGCGTAGATTCGGTTAAAGCGCCCAGGCGAGCGGCATCAATGGCAAACACAGTTACGCTTCCCGGTGGTTATTTCCACCTTTGCCCGGCAGGTTCGCAAGCAAAAAAGCTGCGACCGGGACTATCGCCAGTTGCGTGAGGCCCAGATTCTAAACATGCACCCTCCAAATGCAAACCGGAAATCCTCATACTGAAACCCAACGCTGCTCATCCACCCCCTTGACTGCACCCCGCGAGCCGTCAAGATAGGAAGCACCACGGAAGCAGGCTGAAACAATGACAGGGCAAACACTGACACTGGCTGATCTGATATTTGAAACGGGCACTGTAGAAACCCCTTTGCCAAGAGATCAACGCGCGCGCCTACTGAACGAACTCGGTAATGCCTGGCAGGTTGAAGCAAGAAATCCTGACGCTCTGGTCAGGGGCTACCGCTTCAACAATTTTGTTGAGGCCATGGCGTTTGCCAACAGGGTTTGTGAACTGGCAGAACAGTTTGATCACCATCCCGCGCTTACAATTGAGTACGGCCGAGCAACGGTTGTCTGGTGGACCCACACCGCTGGAGGGATCGCTGCCAATGATTTTCTGCTGGCCCGGGAGACGGATGCCCTTTACAACACAGCGGCAAGGACCTGAATTGTGAGCACCCCTGACCTGCCCGAACAGTTTTTTGCCCGTCAGGACGAGTCTCCAGATTCCCTGTTTTACCACGAAGCCCGCCTCACAACCCATATTGATGACGCGACCATTGCGGCGCTGACAGACTTCTATCGGGAAGTACTCAGCCCAAGCGACCGGCTGCTTGACCTGATGTCCTCCTGGATTTCTCACCTGCCACCCGAGGTCTCCTACGAGCGGGTTTCAGGCCACGGCATGAATCAGGCTGAACTTGCACGGAACGAGCGGCTCGAGGACTTTGTCGTGCAGGACCTGAACGAAGACCCTGTTCTGCCCTGGCCCGATCATCAGTTTGACGTGGTGCTGATGACGGTCTCCGTCCAGTACCTGACCCGACCCTTTGATGTTTTCAGGGAGATCGCGCGTGTGCTTGCCACCCGGGGGCGATGTGTGGTGGCGATGTCACATCGACTGTTCCCAACCAAGGCCATTTACGCATTCCAGGTGCTGCCACCGGCAGACCGCTGCCGTCTGGTGGCGTCCTACATGAACCTCGCCGGAATCGACCAGATTGAGATCATCGACCGATCGCCACCGGATGCTGACCCGCTCTGGCTGGTGGTCGGCTCAAAAAGTGACACCATCACGTGATAATATGCGGTTTCTGACGCATTGAATGGATATCCAATGAGACATTTTGTTTCTGGTATGCTGGCATTGGTGCTGGCAGCAACCACGATGGCCACCCAGGCGGAACAGCAGGCTGCCGGAACGGCACCTGCGCAGCGGGTCGAGGCAACCTTTGGTGACTGGTCCCGGATCTGTTCATCGAATCCCGAAGGGGCGACGGTCTGCCAGATTGTCCAGTCGGCCAACCAGAACGAGTCCGGCCAGCTGGTGTTCCAGACCGCCGTCGGCTACGTGGCTGACAATGAACGCCCCATCATGTATCTCACGGCACCGCTGGGCATTTTCCTGCCGCGCGGCATCTCAATTTTTGTTGACGACAGCGAGGAAGGGCTGACCGCAACCGTACAGCGCTGTGATGGCAGCGGTTGCCTCGGACTGCTGGCCATGACCGAGGCTTTTGTCGACAAACTCAAGAAAGGTAAAGCAGCAAAACTGGTGTTTGGCGCAACCGCCACGCAGAACGTGTCCCTGCCCCTCTCGCTGGACGGATTTACCAAAGCCTTCAATTCACTGGTACCGTTACAACAACAGAAACAGTAACAGGTTAAAGAAACAGCACCGGAGCAGTAACCATGTCAGACACCGCAACAGCAAAACTTACCGATGGCGAACGCTTTCGCCGGGTCGGTGCCTGGCACGGTCTTGCCTTCCTGGGCGCAATCACCCTGTTTGGCGCAGCTGACGCCTGGGCAATCCAGACAGACCTCGCGATTGCACATATCGTTTCCGTCATCAACGCTGTTGTGGCGGCCAGCATACTGTCGATCCTCATGCATGAATGGGGGCATTTCACGGGTGCCCGACTGTCCGGCGCCTATTCGCCTTTGGTGCAGACGCCAACCAGTCAGTTTATCTTTGGTTTCCGGTTCGACCGGAACACCCGCGAACAATTTCTGGCGATGAGCCTGGGCGGGCTCGCCGGGAGCTGGCTGCTGGTTGCCATCATCCTGCTGGCGGTGCCGCTGGATAACTGGGGCCGCGTGACCCTGTTTGCCGTTGCCGTGGCGCGGGCCATCAGTGCCACGCTGTTTGAAGCACCCATTGTCCACCGCGCCTGGCGTGGTGGTGACCCCCAGGCTGAACTGAACGAGGGGCTCGCCAACGGGTCAGGGGACCGCGGCCAGGTCCTTGGCTATTCCATTGGGGCGGTGATCTGGCTTATTGCCATCTGAAGGCGTCTGCTGTGAACATTGAGATCAAGTAGGGCGCAGCGCCTGAACGGGCCCTGTTTAGTGCACACCACCAAATGGCAGGTGATCCAGGTCCACATTGCCGCCTGTCAGGATCACGCCCACGCGCCTGCCGCGGAAAATATCCGGATGTTGCTGGATCACCGCCAGCGTAATCGCAGCGGAAGGCTCAACAACCAGCTTCATCCTGGACCAGAGAAGCCGCATGGCAAGGACAATGTCGGCGTCACCGGCCAGCAATACACCCGTTACCAGTCGTCGGATAATCTCAAAATTTTTCTCACCAAGCGTCGTCAGCAGACCGTCCGCAATGGTGTCGGGCTGTTGACTGGTGACCCGGACCCCCGTCGCGAGTGAACGGCAGGCATCATCCGCACCAACCGGCTCAGCCCCGTAGACGCTGATTCCCAACGCTTCGCAGACCAGTGCCACCCCCGCGAGCAGGCCACCACCGCCGACCGGTACTACAACCTGATCCAGCCCGGGCACCTGCTCGGCCAGTTCAAGCATCGCTGTTCCCTGCCCGGCAATCACGCGATCATCGTCGTAGGGCGGCACAAAATTGGCGCCGGTGTCCGCAACCACCCGTGCCAGCGTTTCTTCCCGTGCGGCGAGGGTAGGCTCACACTCAATCACCTGCCCACCATATTCCCTGATGGCCGCTTTCTTGACCGATTTGGCGTTGCTGGGAACAACAATATAGGCAGGAATGCCACGCAACTGGGCCGCACGGGCAAGGGCTGCACCGTGATTGCCGGAAGAATGTGTCGCCACACCTGCCGCTGCTTCAGGTGCTGACAACAGGAACACGGCGTTGGCAGCCCCACGCGCCTTGAAAGCACCGGCCTTCTGCAGGTTTTCGCACTTGAAGTACAGCGTTGCGCCGACGGCCCGGTTGATCAACTCGCTGGTCAGCACCGGCGTCCTGTGGATATGGCTGCCAATGCGCTGATGCGCAGCACGAATGTCCGCCAGGCTTGTGGTCATGTCAGTTGATCACCGTTTCCGCCAGCCTGTTGATACCCTCAACAGGGTCCGGACCCAGTGCAAACAGGGGCACAACAAGCCGGTGGCAGCCGGCTTGTTCCAGCACGGCGACGGCTTCCCTGCCGCCCTGCCCCGGCCACATGCAGGTAATCTCAATCTCATTAAAGTCGCGACCAATCGCATCACAGGCAGAACGGATCTTGTCGAGATGTACCGACAGCTCAGCCGGATCTGAGGTGGGCGCAAACCAGCCATTACCGTGGCGCGCAATACGCTCGTGGATTTTTCCCTTGATACCGCCGATCACGACAGGCATAGGGTTCTGCACTGGCAGGGGATAACTCTTGAAATCATGCCAGTTGATAAACTCGCTCTGGTGCTGCACCACCTCACCGGACCAGACCTTGCGCATGGCCGAGACATAGTCATCAAACCGTGCACCCCGCTTCTCAAAGGGTGTGCCCACAGCCTCAAATTCTTCCCGCAGCCAGCCAATGCCAACACCCAGCATAAAGCGCCCGCCGGAGATCATGTCAAGGCTTGCCGTCTGCTTGGCGACGTACAGGGGATTGGCCTGGGACAGGATATTGACCCCGGTACCGAGGCGAAGGGTCCTGGTGACCGCGGCAATGGCTGTTAAGGCAATCAGCGGGTCAACCATCACAGACTCGGGCGCGGCACCCATTTTGCCGCTTTCGTTGTAGGGATACCTGGATTCATAATCAACCGGCACAATCACGTGTTCGAATGTCCACACGGACTCGATGCCAACCGATTCGGCCAGTTGCGCCAGCCCGGTCATCTGCGCGGCAGAGGCAACACCAATGTTGACGGGTATCAGTCCAATTTTCATCTCGTTACTCCCTTATATGTTCTGGCCGGATTCACGGGATCCTGCCGTCTGCCTGCCGTTGTCGCTCCTAGTGCAGGAAACAGCGGACACCGGTCTCAACCAGCCTGATGCCGTACTGGTCACAGGCAGACTGGACAATTTCATCCCTGACCGAGCCACCAGGATGGGCAATCACCCTGATGTTGCTCTTGGCGGCACGATCAATATTGTCGCGGAACGGGATATAGGCATCCGAAGACAGGCACAGCATGTCAAAAGTACCGATCCAGGATCGCCTCGTTTCAGCATCCAGGGGTGTCGGCAGGACACCAAGGCCAGCCTGCATCTCGGCCTGCTCAGCCGCTGACAATTCGTCAAACAAAAGGAACTGGTCAACAATGTTGGCCCGGTCTGGCTTCTTCAGTCCCGGTTTGAAGTCCAGCGCCAGTACTGCCGGATGAAATTGCAGCATCCACTTCTCCGCCTTGTCACAGGCGAGCCGCGTGCAGTGTATCCGCGATTGCTGGCCGGCGCCCAGGCCAATGACCTGGCCGTCATATCCCACACAGACACTGTTTGACTGGGCATACTTCAATGCCAGGGTCGCGACAATCAGTGTCTCCACGACATCATCGGGTGCCCCCTTGAACAGCGAAGCATCAATACGCGCGTTGTTCCGGTCCTGTTCAAAAGTGAAGCCAAACAGCTCGCGGCGTTCGACGGCGGGCGGTACATAGTTGGGGTCCATCTGCAGCAGCAGGTAGTTGCCGCCCTTCTTCGCCTTGAGGATTGACAGTGCCTCCGGCTCAAAACCTGGCGCGATGAGCAGATCGGACACTTCCGCCTTGAGCAGGTTGGCGAGCGATACGTCGACCACCTCACTGACCGCCACCGCATCACCAAATGAACACATGCGGTCACCCCCCCTGGCCCGCGCATAAGCCGTCGCAACCGGGGAGTAGTCACGCACCGGCAGAAACTGGGACCGCAGGAATACCTCGTCAAGGGGTTTTTCGATGGCAGCCCCCGCGGGGCTGACGTGCTTGAATGAGGCTGCCGCGGCTTTGCCGGTGGCCGATTTCATTTCCATCACCAGTTGCCAGGCCGTCAGTGCGTCCAGCAGGTTAATGTAACCCGGCTGGCCATTCTTCACCGTGAGTGGCGCACTGTCGTTGATTACTGCAGCATTACCCTGGTGCGGGTTAACGCCATATTTGAGGGGAATTCGACTCATAATGACTCTTTTTGTTCGATTTTTGACCAGGTGTCGCGCAATCCAACCACGCGGTTAAAGACCAGTGCATCGGGTCTCGAATGTCTGTTGTCCAGGCAGAAGTACCCTTCCCGTTCGAACTGGAAACGCTCTGCTGGTGTCGCATCGGCCAGGGCGGGCTCAACAAAACCGGTGGCAGATACCAGGGATTCCGGGTTCATCAAATCAACATAGTCCCGGTCCGAGGCATCGGGAAAATCCACGGTAAAAAGCGGCTGGTACAACCGAATCTCCGCCGGCAACCCATGTTCAACCGATACCCAGTGAATCACACCGCGAACCTTGCGGCCTTCCGGGTTCCTGCCGAGCGTGTCCGGGTCATGGGAACAGCGCACCTCAACAATCTCACCTGCTTCATTCCTGACAAGACTGTCCGCGCGGATCACGTAACCGCCTCGCAATCGCACTTCCCCGCCCAGCACCAGCCGCTTGTACTTGCGGTTTGCCTCCTCACGAAAATCGTCGCGATCAATCCAGACCTCGCGGGTAAAAGGCACTTCCCGATGTCCCATTGATTCATCTTTCGGGTGGTTGGCGAGGCGCAGCATCTCGACCCTGTCTGCGGGCCAGTTCTCGATGACCACCTTTAACGGGTTTATCACCCCCATCACCCTTGGCGCCCGTTCATCCAGGTCGTCCCGGATACAGCTTTCGAGCATCGCCAGTTCAACATTGTTGTCACTCTTGGTGACACCAATGCGGCGACAGAAATCCCGGATGGCACCAGGGGTATAACCGCGTCGCCGCAAGCCCGCAATTGTAGGTAAACGCGGATCGTCCCAGCCATCAACCAGGCCATTTTCAACCAGCTGTTTCAACTTGCGTTTGCTCATTACCGTGTACTGCAGGTTAAGCCTGGAGAACTCAATCTGCTGGGGGTGGCAGTTCATGGCGAGCTCATCAAGCACCCAGTCGTAAAGTGGCCGATGGTCTTCAAAACTCAGGTCACAGAGTGAATGGGTAATACCCTCGAGGGAATCCGAGATACAGTGTGTATAGTCATACATGGGGTAGATACACCACTTGTCACCCGTCTGGTGATGGTGCACGTGGCGGATTCGATAAATAGTCGGATCACGCATGTTGATGTTGGGTGAAGCCATGTCAATCTTCAGTCGCAGCACGTGTTCACCGTCGGCAAATTCGCCGGCACGCATCCGGCGGAACAGGTTGAGGTTTTCCTCAACCGGGCGGTTGCGATAGGGACTCTCCCTGCCCGGCGACGTCAATGTGCCACGATAGGCACGGATGTCATCAGCGCTCAGTGAATCCACATAGGCTTTTGATTCCACGATGAGGCGTTCGGCAAACTGGTAGAGTTCTTCAAAATAGTCCGACGCATTACGTTCCTCACTCCAGGTAAAACCCAGCCAGGTGATGTCTTCTTTCATGGAGTCCATAAACTCGGTGCTTTCTTTCAGCGGGTTGGTGTCATCAAAGCGGAGGTTCGTCCGACCACCAAATTCTTCTGCCATGCCAAAAGAAAGGCAGATGGCCTTGGCATGACCGATGTGCAGGTAGCCGTTGGGTTCGGGCGGAAACCGCGTGATGACCTGGCCACCGTTTTTTCCATTGGCGACGTCTTCCGCGATTATGTTCCGAATAAAATTGGGTGGATACTTGTCTTGCGCGTCGTTCATTTGATTATCGGGTTATCCAAAGTGACAGGGCGATAGATCGCCGGGCTTCAACCAAAAAAGAGTGCCGCTCCACAGGTGAGAGTGACCATGACAAACAGGAGCCATTTTAACGTAGTTTGCGCGACGGTAATTGCAAACCTGACACTCAACATCGCACCGGCAACGGTACCCGCTGCCAGAATCAATCCTGGCAGCCAGAGGACCTGGTCACGTGCAACAAACACGACGAGTGCAACCACGCTGAAGGCTGCCGTACACACCAGCTTCAGCGCATTGCCGCGCACCAGGTCGTAACGAAGCCCGCCTGCCAGCGCGGCAATCAGCAGGAAACCAACGCCGGCCTGTACAAATCCACCGTAAGCACCCGCCAGGAACAGGCCCAGCGCTGCAGCGGGCCGGTCCTGCACACGGTGAGCGGGCGTACCAACCGGCGGTGCCACCACAGCAGGAAAAACCAGCATGACAAGCGCCATACCCACCATCGCGGTCAGCAGCGTTGGCTTCAGCAACCAGACAGGCAGATAGGATGCCAGCAGCGCACCCGCCAGCGACCCGGTGAGCGTGGGTACCAGCACCGGCAACACGGCCGCTGTATCAAGCCGGTCTGCGTCCCTGAAGCCCTTGACCCCCGTCAGTGACTGGAGCAGCACGCCGATCCTGTTGGTTGCATTGGCGACATCCGCAGGCATGCCCAGCATCATCAACGCTGGCAGGGTCAGCATAGAGCCACCACCCGCCAGGGTGTTGATAAAGCCGCCGATCAAACCGGCTACCAGCAGTGCACTGATACCAAGCAGCGATAACTCGTATTCCAAGGGATACACCCGGTCGGCGGGAAAGTGGGCATGGTAAGCATCCAGCCGGCAATGTCAATCACACCGCAACTGTCCCGGCGACCTCGACACCGCCGCCCACCAGGTTGGCCAACAGTTGATGGGGCACCGGGTGCCCTGACTTGTTTAACATGGTCATCGACGTCAAACTGACCCTGGACACAAGCCAGTTTTTCCCGGTCTTGGCGGGAAGTCCCCGTAAACCAATTGCCCTCCGGGCGCGTCTCAAAAGGTACCCCTAGGCGGTTGACCACCCAAATGGGGGTTTACAGGGCAACGGTAACAACCAAAACAGACACGCAAAAATGACCATGATCCGAGACACCTCAGGCCAGGATGAGCTGATCGAGAAACGCACCGGCATTACGCGCACCCGGATTGTGCTAATGGTTGTTGGCATGGTTGTCATTACCCTGACTGTCCTGGTTTTGCCGTCATACCAACGCTGGGCAAGCGCTGAGCAGACAGTTTCGCTGGACCGGATTCGCCTTGCCACGGTCACTCGTGGCGACCTGAGCCGCGATGTCTCTGCCCAGGGCAAGGTGGTTGCGGCAATCAAGCCAACCCTCTTCAGCACGGCCAGCGGCACGGCAACACTGCTGGTCCAGGCGGGGGACCAGGTAACCCGGGGACAACTGGTCGCGACAATTGACAGCCCGGAGATTCGCAACCAACTGGAACAGGAGTCATCAACCCTCTCCAGCACAGAAACCGGCTACCAGCGCAGCCAGATTGAGGCCCGCAAGACCGGTCTCGAGAACCAGCAACGGGTTGACCTGGCTGAAGTGGCCCTGATCGCCGCCCGGCGGGAACTGCGTCGCGCTGAAGCCGCACGGGCAAAAGATGCCATCAGCGAATTCGACTACGACAAGGCCAAAGATGATGTGGCCACGGCCGAGCTTCGTTTCCAGCATGCAACAGCAGACGCCCGGCTACAGAGCGAAAGCCTGGCATTTGAACTACAGACAGCAAAACACGATCTTGAGCGCCAGCAACTGCGTGTCAGTGAGCTTGAACGCCAGGTCACGGACCTCAATATCATGAGCCCGGTGACCGGGATTGTCGGCAACCTCCTGATTGAAAACAAGGATGCGGTGGCAAGAAACCAGCCGCTCCTGACAGTGGTCGACCTGAGCGCCCTGGAAGTTGAATTGCAGGTGCCCGACGCTTATGCCTCGGCCCTGTCACTCGGGCTTGAGGCTGAAGTCAGCCACCAGGGCGTGCGTTATGCCGCGGAACTGGTCTCTGTCTCCCCCGAGGTCATTAACAGCCAGATTACTGCCAAGGTCAGCTTTACCGGCACAACACCGCCCAATCTGAAACAAAACCAGCGTGTTTCCGCCAGGATACTGCTGGAAGGCAAACCCGATGTCCTGATGGTTGAGCGCGGCCCCTTCCTCGAATCCAGCGGTGGCAGGTTCACCTATGTTGTTGAGGACAATCTGGCCCGGCGACAACGTATCGAGGCAGGCCTTGTCAGCGTCGGCAACGTGGAGATAACCAGCGGTCTGAAAGAAGGCCAGACGGTGGTGATCTCAAGCCTGACAGACTTCAACAACGCCGAGACCGTGTACCTGACCAATTAGTTCCTGTAGGGCACTTCATCCGCCGTAACCAGGAACAGCTCACTACCCTCGTTGCCTATCAGCAGGGTCCGATCATCCCGCCAGGCCACCGCTTCTGCCTGGCCCGTCACCCTGAGGTCCAGCGGTGTCATACGGGCCTTGCCGGAAAGCCAGCGATCCCGGCTTCGGGGTGCTTCAAATATCCACAGCGCCGTGTAACAGAGCACGGCAAGACGCCGGCCATCCGGGGACAGGTCCGCCGCGGTCACCACGGCCACCTCGTCATGCATGTCTACCTGCCGCAGCACGTTCACCCGGTCAGTCGCCATGCTATCCAGTCGATAAAGTCGCGTACCCGCTTCCCATTCACTGATTTTCCCGGGCTGGCGATGTTTCGTCAGGAAATAGAGTTTGCCGCGGTAGATAAACATGGCCTCGCTGTCATAGTGCCACTGCTCGGCCGGATAACTGGCCTGGGATGGATAGCGAACGGGAACAAACTTGAGGGCCCGTGCCTGGGCGATCTGCCTCGGATTCGGTTCCGGCAACACGTAGACGCCCAGATCACGCCGGGCATTGCCATTGTTGCCCAGATCCGCGATGTACAGGTTATCCTCGTCGATCGCAATATCTTCCCAGTCAACGTTGGACGCACCCAGCACAGTCAAGCCGGGCCAGGGGCTGGTACCTGGCGTCATGGTTTCACCGTGATACTGGTCGGCCAGGTAACCCGGGAACTGCACCCGTCCCTCACTGTTCACCGCAAACAGGCGGGCGGTATCACCGCTGTCGTTGTGCATCCAGTATATGTCGTCGAAGCGCCGACTGCGTACCATGCCGCTCATCTCGGAAATACCGCCAAATGCCAGGTCCAGCACCTTCACAACACCCGCGACATCACCCGGGGAATCAGCGGTACCGGCGGCTGAGTACACAAGGCTGCAGAGCACCAGCACAAGTCGAAATGTACGCATCAGACCAACTCCCCAAATGATGAGCGATGTTATCACCATTTGCCGTGACCAGCAGAAAGGGATGGTGGTGTGGGCCTGCCCTTCTCACCGCGCCGAAAAAAAACTTGCATCACTTTTAGACGACGTTATCATGTCGCGCATGAAATTCATGTACAGCAAGCAGTTTACCAGCCCGGCCAGAATGTCCTCCGTCGTCGACGGCAAGGGCTATTGGCTGGGCTTTATCTATTTCGTCTATTTCTTTTGCAGACACTAGATCGCTTGCCCTGACAAGGAAGGCGGTCTCACCGCCTTCAGGATAAAACCCCGACAGGCGGTGCCATCGGGGTTTTTTTATGCCCCTTGCCAGCCGGTGCGGAGGCAGGAAATCTGTAGAGGAAGACGAAAGCAAAGCCAGACGCCCCGACGGGCGAGGAGTAGAAAATGAACGCGGTACAAGTGGACGACCTGAACGTGCTAAGCGAAGAAACACTGATTACACCCGAGGACCTGAAGTTACAGGTGCCTACGTCCGACCGTGCACTGGAAACGGTTTCAGGCGGCCGGTTGACGATTCGGCAGATCCTCGAGCGAATTGACAAGCGCCTCCTGATTATCGTCGGCCCCTGCTCGATTCATGACATGGACGCGGCCATGGATTATGCCCGCCGCCTGAAGGTGCTCGCCGAAGAGGTCTCGGACAGCCTGTTTCTGGTCATGCGTGTGTACTTTGAGAAACCAAGAACAACCGTCGGCTGGAAGGGATTTATCAATGACCCGTACCTGAACGATTCGTTCAACATCACCGAGGGCCTGACCCTTGGCCGCAAACTGCTGGTTGACCTGGCAGAAATGGGTATCCCCACGTCCACCGAAGCACTTGATCCGGTTTCGCCCCAGTACCTGCAGGACATGATCTCCTGGTCTGCCATTGGCGCGCGCACCACCGAATCCCAGACCCACCGGGAAATTGCCAGTGGCCTGTCCAGCGCGGTCGGCTTCAAGAATGGCACCGATGGTAGCCTGGAAGTTGCCATCAACGCACTCAAGTCAGTGTCCGCACCACACCGGTTTTTGGGAATCAATCACCAGGGTCAGGTGGCCGTCATACATACCCGCGGCAACGCCCATGGACACATCGTGCTGCGGGGTGGTGGTGGCAAGACAAACTACGATTCCGTCAATGTGGCGCTATGTGAACAGCAACTGCTGAAATCGGGAGTGCCCGCCAACATCATGGTCGACTGCAGCCACGCAAATTCCAGCAAGGATCACAACCTGCAGCCACTGGTCATGGATAACGTGGCCAATCAGATTGTCGATGGCAACCAGTCGATTATCGGGCTGATGGTGGAAAGCAACATCGAGGCAGGCAACCAGGCCATTCCAGAGGACCGCAGCCAGCTCAAATATGGTGTCTCAGTCACTGACGCCTGTGTGGACTGGAACACCACTGAGACGATGCTGCGCAACCTGCGGCACAAAGTCAGGGAAATACTGCCCATGCGTGATATGCCACGACTTGCACCTGCCGGCGAAGTGGCAAGGGGTTAGTCGGGAAAACGGCAAGTCTAGCGGAAGTAAGCGTTTTCGTCCTGGCTGTGATCTGTCACGTCCCGTACGGCCTTGAGTTGTGGCAGTTGCTCAAGCAGGGTTTTCTCAACGCCGTCCTTGAGGGTGACATCCACCATGCCACAACCCTGGCAGCCGCCACCAAACTGGAGGATGGCCACCTCCTCGTTGACAACTTCCACGAGGTTGACCATACCCCCGTGCGCCGCGAGCGACGGGTTGACCTGGCTGTGGAGGATGTAGTTGATGCGATCCTCCAGCGGGCTATCATCAGAAACCCTGGGTACCTTGGCATTGGGCGCCTTGATGGTGAGCTGGCCGCCCATGCGATCTGCCGCGTAATCCACTTCAGCATCAGCCAGGAATGCCTCGCTGCGGCCATCGAGCCAGGCAACAAAACCCTTGTACTCAACCCGCTGGTCCGTCGGCTGTTCCTCACCGGGACGACAATAGGCAATGCAGGTTTCCGCCATCGGCGTACCTGGGTCGGTGATAAAGATCCGAATGCCGATATCCTTGTCCTCCTGCTTGGACAGGAGTTCCACCAGATAAGCCTGGGCAGATTCAGAGATGTTAACCATGGATGACTCCGGGTTCAGGGCGCAGTAGTCGCGCATTCTACGGAAACTGTCCGCCAGTTTCCACGTTGATTCAGGTAAGCCCCTGCTTTTTAAGGGGTTTCTACAGCACCACGGCGGACCGGATCACCCTGCCCCGCGTGAGCTGTATTCATAGTGAGCCCGCAAGATCTTCAAATCGACGCAGGTGACGAACTGGTAGAATCTACGCCTCGTTTCCCAGGGTAGACGCAACATGAAACCTTCCAACCGTAACAGCCTGTTCAGGCAATGCCTTGAAAACCGCATATTGGTTATGGATGGGGCCATGGGGACACTGATTCAAGGTCTGGGGCTCTCGGAAGCAGATTACCGTGGCGATCGCTTTGCTGATCACCCCACCGACCTGAAGGGCAATAACGAACTGCTCGCGCTAACCCAGCCTCAGGCCATTCGGGACATTCACCTCAAGTACCTGCGCGCCGGTTCCGACATCATCGAAACCAACACCTTTACCGCAAACCGGGTATCCCAGGCCGATTATGGCACTGAAGACTATACCCGGGAGATCAACCGTGAAGCGGCACGCCTTGCACGTAGCGCAGCGGACCTGGTTGAGGCCGAAAACCCGGACCAGCCCCGTTTTGTTGCCGGTGCCATTGGCCCAACCACCCGGGCCGCCAGCCTGTCACCTGATGTCAACGACCCCGGGTTTCGCAACATCACCTTCGATGAACTGGTGTCCGACTACAGTGATGCCATCCTGGGTCTGATCGAAGGTGGTGCTGACATCATCCTGATCGAAACCATTTTTGATGTACTCAACGCCAAGGCGGCAATTTTCGCCGCGCTTTCAGTTTTTGAGGAGATCGGGGAGGAATATCCCATCATGATCTCCGGGACCATTACCGATGCCAGTGGCAGGTTGTTGTCGGGACAGACCGTCGAGGCATTCTGGGCGTCAATTCGCCATGCGAACCCCGTCTCGGTTGGCTTCAACTGTGCACTTGGCGCAGACGAACTGCGCCCCTACATGGAAGACATCGCAAGAGTTGCAGACTGTTTTGTCAGCGCCTACCCCAACCGTGGTTTACCCAATGAATTTGGCGAGTACGATGAGACAGTTGCGCAGATGGTGGCGGCCATGGGGGACTATGTCGAGCATGACCTGGTCAACATTATAGGCGGCTGTTGCGGCACAACCCCGGAACACATCCGGGCATTTGCCGATCTTGTCAGGGACCGACGTCCACGCCGACGCCCGGAACCGGACCGTATCTGCCGGTTGAGCGGCCTTGAACCTTTCAACATTGATGCCAACTCGCTGTTCGTAAATATTGGTGAGCGGACTAACGTGACCGGCTCCGCCAGATTTGCCCGACTCATTCGTGAAGACAATTTTGACGAAGCTCTGGCTGTAGCACTTGACCAGGTTAACAATGGCGCGCAGATCATTGATGTCAACATGGACGAGGGTATGCTGGATTCCAGGGCCGCCATGGTGCGCTTTTTGCACCTTGTTGCCTCGGAGCCGGAAATCTCCCGCGTCCCGGTTATGGTGGACTCCTCCAAGTTCGACATCATTGAAGCCGGCCTCAAATGCCTCCAGGGCAAATCCATTGTCAATTCAATCAGCCTGAAAGCCGGTGAGGATGAATTCCGGGAACAGGCACGTATCTGCCGCAGGCACGGTGCAGCGGTTGTCGTAATGGCTTTTGATGAAGACGGCCAGGCTGATACGGCGGAACGCAAACAGTCCATCTGCAAACGCTCGTACGACATCCTGGTGAACGAGGTGGGTTTCCCTCCCGAGGACATCATTTTTGACCCCAACGTGTTTGCGGTTGCGACCGGTATCGAAGAACACAACAACTATGCGGTTGACTTTATTGAAGCCTGCGCGTTCATTAAAAACGAATTGCCTTACGCCCACAGTTCCGGCGGTATCAGCAACGTGTCTTTTTCCTTTCGGGGCAACAACACCGTGCGGGAGGCCATACACGCGGTGTTTCTCTACCATGCGATCAAGGCGGGCCTCACCATGGGTATCGTCAATGCCGGCCAGCTTGCCATCTACGAGGAGATTCCGGCTGAACTCCGCCGCCGGGTTGAAGACGTCATCCTCAACAGGTCACCCGGCGCAACGGAAAAACTGCTGGAGATTGCCGAGAAATATGCCGGTCGGGGAACCCGGTCCAGTGGCGAAGACCTGGCGTGGCGTGACGGTTCCGTTGATGAACGGCTCGCACATGCCCTGGTAAAAGGGATAACCACTTACGTCATCGCAGATACAGAAGAAGCACGACTGGCCGCGAAACGGCCCATTGATGTTATCGAAGGCCCACTCATGCAGGGTATGAACGTGGTTGGCGACCTCTTTGGCGCCGGCAAGATGTTTCTGCCCCAGGTGGTAAAAAGCGCCCGTGTAATGAAGCAGGCGGTCGCCCATCTGGTGCCTTATATTGAGGAGGAGAAAGACGAGGCCTCAAAGCCCAAAGGGAAAATCCTGCTCGCCACGGTCAAGGGTGATGTCCATGACATTGGCAAGAATATTGTGGGCGTTGTGCTCCAGTGCAACAACTTTGACGTTATTGATCTCGGTGTGATGGTGCCTGCCGAGAAAATCCTCCGCACGGCGCGTGAGGAGAAAGTCGACATTATTGGCCTTTCAGGCCTGATTACCCCATCGCTGGATGAAATGGTTCACGTCGCCAGTGAAATGAAACGCCAGAATTTTGCGGTCCCGCTGCTGATCGGCGGTGCGACCACGTCAAAAGCCCATACCGCCGTGAAGATTGAACCCTGTTACGACCAGGAACCAACTGTCTACGTGGCTGACGCATCTCGCGCCGTTG
This sequence comes from Pseudomonadota bacterium, assembly GCA_047947185.1. Lineage (GTDB taxonomy): Bacteria > Pseudomonadota > Gammaproteobacteria > Pseudomonadales > Azotimanducaceae > JANQJA01. The sequence goes on along the minus strand of CP170502.1, from coordinate 150,275 downwards.
GGGTGGCCACCCGACTGCTCAGTGATGAACTCAAACCGGTGCTGGTGAGCGAGCTGCGGGAGGAGTACGAAAAAGTACGCGTCCGAAACAAGAACCGGCGCCCGAAGGGTAATGTCCTGCGTTACAGTGACGCCGCTGAGAACAGGTTCAGGGGCGACTGGGAGAACTACCAGCCCCCGGCACCGTCGTTCCTGGGCGTACGCGCACTGCCGGATTATCCGCTGGCCGAACTGGTCCCCTACATCGACTGGACTCCGTTCTTTATCACCTGGGAACTTGCCGGCAAGTACCCCAGGATCCTGGAGGATGAACTGGTCGGCGAAGCCGCCCGGTCACTTTTTGCTGATGCGCAAGCCATGCTTGCTGATCTCATCAGAAACGAGTCAATCAGGGCGCAGGCGACTGTCGGCTTCTGGCCGGCGAACGCCTCGGGCGACGACATTATTGTCTGGACAGATGAGACGCGGACCAGGGAACTGACCCGCCTGCACCATCTCAGGCAACAGACGGATAAACCCAACGAACAGCCAAATTTTTGCCTTTCCGATTACGTTGCGCCGGTCGACAGTGGCGTCCCGGACTACATTGGCGGTTTTGTCGTGACAGCGGGTCTCGGCGTTGAAACCCTGGCTGCCGCTTTTGAGCAGGACAAGGACGACTACAATTCGATCCTCGTCAAGGCGTTGGCTGATCGACTCGCAGAAGCTTTTGCAGAACGCCTGCATGAGCGGGTCAGGCGGGAATTCTGGGGCTACGCGCCGGACGAGGCACTTGATGCAGAAGGGCTGATCCGCGAGAAGTATCAGGGCATCCGGCCAGCGCCCGGTTATCCTGCCTGTCCCGACCATACGGAAAAAGCGACCCTGTTTGACCTGCTGGATGCCGAGGCAAGCACGGGTGTTTCCCTCACAGAGTCGTTTGCCATGAGTCCGGCCGCATCCGTCTCCGGGTTCTACTTCTCACATCCCGATGCCCGCTATTTTGGGATTGGTAAAATTGACAGCGACCAGGTCACCGATTATGCGGCGCGCAAACAAATGGCCCTGGAAGAGGTTGAAAGATGGCTGGCCCCCGTGTTGGTATATCGTTAGCAGCAGAATCACATGACCACAAACCTGACAGAGGAAGCCGGGATGAGTGAAGAAAAAGACAAGCCAGGGGAAAAAGCACCTGGCATGCTGAAAGTCATGCTGAGCGTGGTTGCTGCGGCTTTTGGTGTGCAGACCGAGGCAAATCGGGAGCAGGACTTCAGCCAGTCAAATCCCCTGCCCTATATTGTGGGCGGGCTGATTTTTACCCTGCTGTTTGTGCTTACGCTGGTGGGTATTGTCATGCTGGTCCTGCCATAAACGCGGGACCATCGCCTGCAGTTGTTACTGGCCAGAGACCCAGTAGATCATCGTGACTACGGCAATCAGGATGAGTGCCACTGCACAGATGGCGTCAGTGGTGCTGTCATCGTTTTTCTCTTCTACGTCTACGCCGGGTGTTTCATGTTCTGTCATGGTCACATTTCCACAGTTTATGCTGGGCGCGATTATACGAATCAATGACCCGCGGTGCCAGCATCAGCAGGATCTGTTATAGTTGCGCCGCTGCCGGCCCCATTTCCGACCGCGGCCCAGCCGGCTATATCCTTATAAACAAATGATTATTTTCGATACTCCGAAGTATTGCTAAATTCCGCTTTCCCAAAGAAACGCTGCGCTTATGTATATCTATGACAAGTACGATCAGGCGATGGTCGACGAACGGGTCGCCCAGTACCGTGATCAGACCAATCGATTCCTGGCAGGTGAACTCACCGATGAAGAATTTCTTCACCTGCGATTGAGAAACGGCCTCTACATTCAACGTCTGGCCCCCATGCTGCGGGTCGCCGTACCTTATGGCCTGCTCTCTTCCGCCCAACTTCGACAACTGGCGTACATTGCGCGTCATTTTGACCGGGGATACGCTCACTTCACGACCCGCCAGAACATACAGTACAACTGGCCCAAACTCGAAGAGGTACCGGACATACTCGCTGCCCTCGCGAGCGTACAAATGCATGCCATCCAGACCAGCGGCAACTGTATCAGGAACGTCACGTCAGACCAGTATGCAGGTGTCGCCAGGGACGAGATAGAAGACTCCAGGCCCTGGGCTGAACTTATTCGGCAGTGGTCAACCTTCCATCCCGAGTTCAACTGGCTGCCACGCAAGTTCAAGATTGCGGTCACGGGCGCACGGGAAGACCGTGCTGCCGTCCAGGTACACGATATTGGTATCCGCATGGTCGAGCGCGATGGTGACATTGGCTTTGAAATCCTCGCCGGTGGCGGCCTCGGCAGAACGCCTGTCATTGCACCGGTCATCCGGGACTTTCTGCCAAAAGAGCATCTGCTGACCTACCTTGAAGCCATTCTCCGCGTTTACAATCGTTATGGTCGCCGGGACAACAAGTTCAAGGCGCGCATCAAGATACTGGTACGCGCCATGACGCCGGAAGTTTTTGCGAGCAAGGTAGAAGAAGAGTGGCAGACGCTAAAGGGCGGCCCGGAGACTTTGACCGAACAAGAGATTGCACGCGTCAAAGCCTGTTTTACCGAACCCGATTATGAGGCATTGCCCAGTGATGACGACAGTCATGAGGCGCACTTGAAAGACAATTTTGCGTTCAAGTCCTGGGTCAGTCGAAACGTTGCGGCACACAAGAAACCGGGTTACGCCATCGCCAACATTGCACTCAAGGTCACCGGTATTGCGCCGGGTGATGTCACAGACGAACAATTGGATATTATTGCTGACCTTGCTGACAGGTACAGCTTTGGTGAAGTCCGCGTCACTCACGAGCAGAACGTCACGCTGGCAGATGTGCGCAAGCAGGACCTGTTTGACCTGTGGAGAGATCTTATTGAGGCTGATCTGGCCTCTCCCAACCTCGGACTGCTGACCGACATTATCTGCTGTCCGGGTGGTGACTACTGTTCGCTGGCAAACGCCAAGTCAATTCCGGTTGCAGAGGCCATACAGCGGCAGTTTGATGACCTCGACTACCTGCACGATTTGGGCAACCTGGATATCAATATCTCGGGTTGCATGAATGCCTGTGGTCACCACCATGTTGGCAACATTGGCATACTGGGTGTCGACAAGAAAGGTGAAGAGTGGTACCAGGTTTCAGTAGGCGGTTCACAGTACAACAGCGCAGCGCTGGCGCAAATACTCGGCCCCTCTTTTGCCCGCGAGGACATCCCGGGTGTTGTTCAGGATATTGTGAATGTCTACCTGGCTCACCGCGCCCCGGATGAGGAATTCATCCACACCTTTAACCGAATCGGCATTCAGCCATTCAAAGACAAGGTCTACGCGGAGCAAGCAGCCTGATGCCACAGATTATTCTCAACGGTAAAATCACCGAATCACCTTTCACGCCGGTTGATGGCGTTGATGTCGATTTGCAGGCCGGTAACCTGCTGCTGCCGCTCAAGGTGTGGCAGGAAAACCGTGGACAATTGGCTGGGCGCAACGATATTGGCATCTGGCTCGATGCTGATGAAGCGGTGGAAGAGATTGCAGATTGCGTCAACGAGTTTCCCGTTATCGCGCTGCGCTTCCCCACTTTCTTTGATGGCAGGTCACTTTCCAGTGCCAACATCCTGCGCCGCAAATACGGGTTTACGGGTGAATTGCGCGCAATTGGCGATGTACGTCGTGATCAGGTTGACCAGATGCAGCGTTGCGGCTTTACCGCTTTCCAGCCGGGTGACAGTCAGGATCCGGAAAATGTGCTGCTGGGGCTCACCGGCTTTACCTATGCCTATCAGACCGCCGTAGATCGTCCGGGACCCCTGTTCCGGCTGCGCTCACCCTAACCGGTCGCGCATCCCGAGGGGCAGCGCGTTTACTGGATTCCCGGGAGAGCATAGTATGCATTCATGCATACCGATCCTGTCCTGAGTTCGTTTTTCCTGATTTTCACTTCAGCCGCCGTGCTGGCTACGCTGGCGCTTTACACTCGCCAACCCCTCATTGTGGCCTATATCGCTATCGGGATCATACTTGGTCCGTCAGGCACCGGTGTTGTGAACGACCCATCGTTGATTGCCAGTGTTGGCAAGATTGGCATCATGTTCCTGCTGTTTCTGATTGGCCTTGACATGCAACCCGGTAAACTCCGGAACATGTTCGGCAATGCCCTGCTCATTGGCATTGTCAGCTCAGCTGCGTTTTTTCTGCTGGGGTTTGGCGTAAGCAGCCTGTTTGGTTATGACACAACAGAAGCGATTGTCATTGGTATCGCCATGATGTTTTCGAGCACCATTATTGGCATCAAACTCCTGCCGACCACGGTACTGCACCACCGCCACACGGGTGAACTGGTGATCAGCCTGCTCCTGATCCAGGACCTTATTGCGATTATTGTGCTACTGGTGATTACCGGTGGTTTCTTTGAATTCAGCGGCGCGGCCAGGATCGCCAGGGTGATTGTCGCATTTCCCCTCCTGATCCTCGCCGCCTGGCTTTTCGTGAAGTACGTGCTGCTGAAGTTGCTGGAACGCTTTGATGCATTTCACGAGTACATCTTCCTGGTTGCCATCGGTTGGTGCCTTGGTGTCTCTGAACTTGCTGCCATGGCCGGATTGTCACATGAGATTGGCGCATTTATCGGCGGTGTAACCCTGGCCACAAGCCCTATTTCGCTTTATATCGCCGGCCATCTGAAGCCGCTGCGTGACTTTTTCCTGGTCCTGTTCTTTTTCTCCATGGGGGCGGGATTTCACCTCAACATGCTGGGTGAAGTCATCTTCCCGGCAACGATCATGGCGTTTGTGATCCTGGCCGCCAAACCGGCAGTATTTCGTCTGCTGCTGCCACGCATGGGAGAATCTCGCGAGGACAGTTGGGAGGTTGGTTTTAGACTGGGTCAGATCAGCGAATTCTCCCTGCTGATTGCATTTCTGGCCACAGCGGAATCACTCATTGGCCTCTCTGCCTCACACCTGATTCAGGCTACGGCCATCCTGACTTTCCTGCTGTCTTCCTATATTGTCGTGTTCCGCTATCCCACGCCCATTGCGGTTTCGGATAAACTGAGGCGCGACTGACCCTGGGCGAGTCGCACCAGATGTGTTCAGCCATCCCGCCAGGGAGCGCCTGTTATACTCTGGGTCCATCAACCGTAGCAGTGAGGGCAGAAAACAGATGACTGACAAGGCACTTGCCACCGCAGGTCCTGGCACCGTATCGGCTGATGAAGTTGGCCGATTTACCATCGCCACAACAACCCTGCTCGACACCCGGCGCATCATGGCTTATGCCGCGGCGGTTAATGATACCAATCCCGTGTACTTTGATGACTTGAGGGAGGGTGGACTCTCGGTTCATCCAGGCATCTGCTTTTCCCTGCAGTGGGCAGCGCGATTTACGCCGGACCGAAAGCCGGATTTGCGAGCCGCCCCTTTTGGCGTCCACGCCGAGACAGACCTCAGAATCTATCGCCCCTTTCGCTGGGGCGAGGCCATCACAACCCAGGGGCAACTGGTGGCCCGACGGCAGATACCACCTGGCGTCTATTCCGTGGATCGCTACCGGTTTACCTCAAGTGACGGTGAACTGGTTGCTGAACTCGACTACAACGGTATCGTCAGGGGAGCCACTTTAACCGGCGAGGCAAAGTCAATCGCCCCATCCAGTCCCCTGCCAGATCAACCGGTTGGTGAAAATCCTGTTTGGACGGAGCAGCGGCATATCCCCCTGCATGCGGGCCAGCAGTACACCGAGTGCGCCGACATCTATAACCCGATACACACGGAACCCAGTGCTGCCAGACAGGGTGGACTCCCCGACGTCATCCTGCATGGTAGTGCCACCAAGGCGATTGCCCTGACAGCGGTGATCAATCGCTGTTTTGGTGGTGACCCGCAGCGTGTCCGCCGCCTCGCAGGCCAGTTACGCGGGATGGTACTGATGGATTCAACCATTTCGATTGAGTGTCTTGGCATCCATGAGGAAAGGGATGAAAAGCAGGTTTTCTTCCGCGTGCTGAACGCCGCAGGCGCAGCAGCGATAGCAGGTGGTGTGGTCTGCGGTAGCCCCGGATAACCCACTGCGTTCACCTGAAGGTTGTTGGCTTCTCGATGCTGTAGACGGCATCTGCAATGGTGTCTACCTGGGTTTCAAAGACCGCAAGAGCGTCGTACAGACCCTGGTTATAGTACAGGGGCCCAATCTCTTCGGTAAAAAAATCCAGCAGGAACTGGGCGTCAAAATTCCCGATTTCCTGATCCAGTTCTTCCCTGAAATACGTCTGGATCTTGCGCGCAATCACCTGTTTTTGTTCCAGTGTAAACCCGACTGTTGGCTCACCCATCACATCCTCCCGCCGCGAATCCTGATGCCCCTGACCAGCCCCGAATCCCGCCGGGGCCAGTAGCGACAGACTTACCACCTACTGCCGGGCGCAGTTTACCCGAACCAACGGGTCTACTGGTGTTTAACCAAGGTGCGGCCCGAGACTTTCCCTTCCAGAATTGCATCACAGACTTCACCCAGTTCGGGAAGGCCAACTTCATTTACCATGGAGTCCAGGTTATCAAGGTGCCATTCACCAGCCAGTTTGCCCCAGGTGTCCCGCTTGTGTTCAAGCGGCAACTCAACCGAATCAATACCCAGCAGGTTGACACTGCGCAGGATAAACGGGAAAACCGAGGCCGGGAACATGGGAGAAGCCACCAGTCCACAGGCTGCAACGCTGCCGCCGTACTTGACCGACTTCAGCAGGTTGGACAGTGTGTCGCCGCCCACCGTGTCCACACCATGGGCATAGTCAGTGCCGAGGAGCGGCCGCTTGTTTTCACTCCCCAGCACCTCGCGCCCAATCACTGCATTTGCGCCCAGTGATTTCAGGTACTCTGCTTTGTCAGCTTTGCCGGAACTTGCAATCACCTCGTAACCCAGCCTGGCCAGGAGCGCCACAGCCACGGAACCCACACCGCCACTTGCCCCGGTCACCAGCACCGGCCCATCTGCGGCACTTGCCCCCATCACTATCAGTTTCTCGACACACAGTGCGGCCGTAAACCCTGCAGTGCCAAGCACCATGGCCTCCCGGGTGGTCAGACCAGACGGCATTTTGACAACCCAGCCAGCAGGTACCCGGATATACTCACCAAAGCCGCCAGGTGTGTTCATGCCCAGGTCAAAGCCAATCACAACAACCTCGTCACCTTCCCGCAGGTCAGGCACAGCGCTCTCGGCAATCACGCCAGCCGCATCTATCCCCGGCGTATGCGGATAGTTACGCGTGACCCCTGGCATGCCGTTGGCTGACAGGGCGTCCTTGTAATTGACCGACGAATAGGCGACGCGAATCAGTACCTCACCCGCGGGCAGGTCGTCCGTGTTGCGCTCAATCACCGACCGGGATACGCCAGCGTCGCTTTTTTCCACCCAGAAAGCCTGGAATGTTGTCATATCAGATTCCTTCTCCTAGAACATGTAGGGCTTGTGCGTGTCCAGGTCTTCGCGACCGGACAGCCTTCGTATGGCATAAGTCATGCGATCGATCACCTTGTCGATACGGTTTTTGTCATCCACGAAGCGAACCTGGTAGACATCTGCTTGCTGGCACCGGTCATACAGGTATTCATCACTCGTCTTGAGTTCATCAACCAGTTGGTGAGACAGCGCCCGCCGTCCGTACCAGGCCTCGCCGGTGGCGACTTCATTAATGTTCACCGCAGGACGATTCTCCGAGACAAATTCCTTGAAGAGCGCATGCACGTCTTCCAGTTCTGCCTGGAACTTTTCCCTGCCGCGCTCGGTATTTTCGCCAAATATTGTCAGGGTTCGCTTGTATTCGCCCGCGGTCAGAATCTCCACATCAACATCGTTCTTCTTGAGCAAGCGATGGAAATTCGGTAGCTGTGCGACGACCCCGATGGACCCCAGCAAGGCAAATGGCGCAGCAATTATCCTTGTGCCGATACAGGCCATCATATAACCGCCACTTGCGGCAACCTTGTCCACAGCAACGGTAAGCGGAATACCCTTGCTGACAATGCGTTTCAGTTGTGATGCTGCCAACCCGTAACCGTGAACCTGACCCCCCGGACTCTCAAGCCTGACCACCACTTCATCCATGGGTTCAGCAACCGAAAGAATCGCCGTGACTTCTTCCCGCAACTGCTTGACCTCGTTGGCGGCAATGTCGCCATTGAAATCAACCACGTAGACCCGGGGTTTGCGCGCCAGGGATTCCCTGGCATGTTTGCGTGCCTTTTTTTCCTCCTTTTCAGCCTTTTTCCTGGCTTTGACTTCCTGCTTGTAGGTTTGCCCGTCGAGCACCATCTGCCGCAGGTTGTTGGTAATGCCCTCTATATTGTCGTTCAGGCTCCGAACCTCAATATGACCGCGATCAGTATTGCGCGAGCGTTGCGACATGCCGATGACCATGGCAACAAACACCAGGACAGACACAACCAGCGTCAGCGTTTTGGCCAGAAAAAGGCCATATTCAATCAGGAACTCCAATCGACATCACTCCAGGGAATTTTGCCCAATGCTATCACAAATGGTCGGGATGACTGGCTTCAAAATGCGCCGTAGAATAAGAGGCAGAGCAGAAGCAGCGGGACCAACGGGCAGTATCTATGCGCTCCCGACCGCCGGGGAACGCGATTGACAGGAACCGACCATGCAGTCCCTTGAGACAATGTTGAATGATCAGACCAGCCGGCTGGCCCCCCACTTTCGAGCCGGGTTCCTGCAGCGCCCCCTCACGGTGTTTCAGTTTCATTTCAGCCAGGGCGATCCGTTTTTTCTGACAGTGACGGAAACAGACTTCAGTTTTGCACCCGGGGTATCGCCGGCACCAACCCTGTCGTTGTTTATTGACAGCCACACCACCTGCTGGGGTCTGATAGACGGCAGCTTTGATGGCATGCGCGCATTTATGGAAGGTCGCTACCGGGCAGATGGCAACATTGTACTCAGCCAGTTGCTGCTCTACCTGTTCAAAAGCAATGATGCCACCAACATCTACGAAGTGCAGGATTAACCTGTTACGGCTGCGCTCAGACCGGGTCGCGCTCAGACCGGGTCGCGCTCAGACCGGAAAACCGCGCTGACTCAGGTAAGCATCAATCAACCACCGTGAGATAGCCACTTTCCCGGGGATATTGGGCAGACTGCCAAGATTGAACCATGCCGCATCAGCAATTTCGTCCGGCTGGCAGACTATTTCCCCGCCGGCATATTCCGCGTGGAAGCCCAGCATCAATGAATTGGGGAAAGGCCAGGATTGGCTACCCTGATACATGAGGTTGGTAACATCTACACCCACCTCTTCCTTGACTTCACGAACCAACGTTTCCTCCACGTTCTCGCCGGGTTCAATGAAACCCGCAAGCGTTGAGTACATGCCCGCCGGAAACCGGTGGTTACGCGCCAGCAGTACCTCATCCCCCTTGTGTATCAGCACAATAATAGAAGGTGACAATCGGGGGTAAGCATGGATACCGCAGCGATCACACACCATCGCCCGATCGCGCGGATGCTTTTCATTCAGCCCCCCACACCGGCCACAGTACCGGTGAGTCCGGTACCACTCAACAACCTGGATTGCTCGCGCCGCCAGGGAGAACATCATGTGATCGGTCCTGCCGAACAGGGATCGGAGGTTTCCCTTTTCCCCTTCAATCGCCGGCATATCGACGGCAAATAGCGATTTACCTGCCATGTGCCCCAGGTAGTGGGATATGTGCTGGTGACCATTGATGTAGTCAATGTCATCATGCGTCAGGGGGCACCAGTTACCCTCTGCATCAAACCTCATCAACAGGTCATTGCCATCAAACACAAAATACCAGGCGGTGGCGACATCTTCCGGCGGGATTGTGGCTGATACAAAATCCTGATTTGGCTCCGGCCATACAAACATGGTCAAGACACGCCCTCAATCTGTTTCCAGAGGCAACCTTCCTCAGCCAGCCGGTCGAGCGTCTCCAGCTTGGCAGCATGCTCAGCAAGTTCCTGTTCGCTTGCGCGAATCACCCTGAGCGATGGTCGATCCGGAGGCAGACGGCGGATAGTGCCACCACCATTGCTGCTGTTGGTAGCAGAGCTGTCGAGACCCAGCGTTACCTGCCCGCCGGTCAGCAACAGGTAGACATCAGCCAGTATCTCGGCATCCAGCAGCGCACCATGCAGAGTCCGCTGGGAGTTATCAACACTGTACCGTCGGCACAGTGCATCGAGGCTGTTCTTTTGCCCCGGGTGTTTGCTGCGGGCGATTTCAAGGCTGTCGATAATCTGGCAATAGTCGGTGATAACCCCGAGCCCCTTATCAATACGCTGCATTTCTGCGTTGATAAATGCCACGTCAAATGGTGCATTGTGGATAATCAGTTCCGCACCACCAACAAACGCCAGAAACTCTGGCCAGACTTCGTGAAACCGGGGTTTGTCCTCGAGAAATTCCAGTGTAATACCGTGAACCGCCAGTGCACCTTCATCAATATCACGTTCAGGGTTGATGTAGTGATGCAGGTAGGTTCGGGTTGGCCTGCGGTCGACGAGTTCAACACAACCAATTTCGAGGATCCTGTGCCCCGCCTGAGACTCCAGCCCCGTGGTTTCTGTATCAAGTACAACCTGCCTCATGCTGTCTCCCCGATTGTCTAGAGTTCGTCAATGCCGCGATTGGCCAGTTGATCCACACGTTCATTCTCAACATGGCCGCTATGTCCTTTCACCCATCGCCAGTCGATCTCATGTTTTGACGCCAGCGCATCCAGTTGTTGCCAGAGATCGACATTCTTGACGGGCTTTTTGGCAGCAGTTTTCCAGTCCCGGCGTTTCCAGTTGTCTATCCACTCTGTAATACCCTTGCGGACATACTCGGAGTCAGTGGTCAGGATCACCCGGCAAGGGCGCGACAATGCCTCGAGTCCCCTGATCGCAGCCGTTAGCTCCATCCGGTTATTAGTGGATTCAGACTCTCCGCCCCAGAGTTCCTTTTCCTTGTTGCCAAAACGCAGCAATGCCCCCCAGCCACCTGGACCCGGATTCCCGCGGCATGCTCCGTCGGTGAATATTTCCACAACCGCATCACCGCTCACTGGCCACCTTCCGGCGGCTGACGACTGGCTCCCTGACTGGTAGGCCTCACAATGGTCAGTTGGCCAAACGCCCGACTGGATTTCCACACCGGCCGAATGGGTGTCATGGTGCCCACATGCTTGCGGGCGACAATCACGTAAACAGCGCCAAACGGCAGGTTCGACCTGCGTGAGAGTCCCTGGGAATAATCCGGCACCTCTCCGACAAAAAGCGGCTTGTAGACGGGCACACCGTAGGTACTGTAGTGCGTGCGGTCAATCTTGAAGTTCAGTATGTTCAGCCAGTCCATCAATCTCCCTGGCCGGATAAAGTGCCCAACCCAGGGTGGTTTGCCCTGATACCTGCCCCAGGTCTTCCAGAGCCCCCACAGACTGAACGGGTTAAAGCCAATGATCACAACATGGCCCATGGAGATAGTTACCCGTGCAACCTCTCGCAGTATCTGTTGTGGTGATGCGCTGAACTCCAGCAGGTGATGCAACAGCACAACGTCCATACTGTCGCTCTCAAACGGCAGGCTTGTTGGCTGACCTATAAAAGGTGCATTGTCGCTAAGCCGCAGACCCATCGTCATCTTGTTCTGGATGTGGCTTGCTCCAAACAACGGCGCTTCCTGAATGCCAAGCTGCAACAGGTTGTAGCCAAAAAAACCTGGTAAGAGCTGGTCAAGTGCCGCAGCCTGGGTGTTTACGACATGCTGGCCCAGTGGCGTTGCAAACCAGGCACGGATATCTTCAAGCGATGAATCAGCCATTTCGTCGACAACCAGGCGGCAGACGGCACTGAACCGGGACAATTTGCGATATCATGACGCAGTCTGACTTCAGGATCTGCCAGGTGAAAAATAGCAGCAGGATCACTGCCCGTTTACAATCAAGAACATGCGTCCAGTTTAGCACCATTTTGGTACTGGTTGTCAGCCTGAGCGGCTGTGTTGCCGGTGGTCCGATGACAGATACCGCACCGCCTGGAACAACCATCGAAGCCACGCCCCTTGTCGAAGTGGTTTCTCCTGAGGAATTGGGTATCACGCTCCGTGACGATGTACAGATCCCGGTGGATACCGAAGACGAAGCGGAAACGCTTGTACCGACCCTACCCGACTCAGCGCCCGTCCAGGCGGCAGAGCAGGATTTATGGCAGCGAATTCGGGCCGGTTTTCGTCTCGAACACCACCTTGACAACCCACGCGTGCAGGCGGAACTCAACTGGTATGCTCGCCATCCGGACTACCTGGATCGTGTTGCCACCAGGGCGGCCAGGCACCTTTACCACATTGTCGAGGCCATAGAGCAGCGTGACCTGCCCATGGAAATTGCACTCCTGCCGATTGTTGAGAGTGCCTTTGACCCCTTCGCCTACTCACACGGCCGGGCTTCAGGCTTGTGGCAGTTTATTCCAGCAACGGGCCGGCGTTACGGGCTGAAGATCGACTACTGGTATGACGGTCGGCGTGACGTGCCAGCGGCGACCCGGGCCGCGCTGGACTATCTGGAAACGCTCCACGCCATGCTTCGGGAGGACTGGATGCTGGCGCTGGCGGCATATAACTCGGGTGAAGGAAACGTTCAGTACTCGATTCGCAGGAATCTTGCCGCCGGGAAGGATATCGACTTCTTTTCACTGAAGCTGCTCCGGGAAACCAGCACCTACGTGCCCAAGCTGCTGGCCATCAGTGCGCTGGTTGCTGACCCATCCGCATATGGCATCACGCTGAAGTCGATAAAAAATGTGCCCTACTGGGAGATGGTAGACATAGGAGCCCAGCTTGACCTGGCAAAAGCCGCTGAACTCGCCGAAATTGACATGGAAGAACTCTACCTGCTCAATCCGGCACTGAATAGTTGGTCGACCCATCCAGAAGGGCCGCATTATCTGCTCCTCCCGGTTGAGAAAGCGCCGGCATTCGGCACAGCGCTCGCCGCATTGCCAGCCGCGGAACGAGTCCGCTGGGTGCGTCACAAGATCAGGAGCGGCGAGAGCCTGGGCACCATTGCAGCGCGCTACAACACCAGCGTCAGCGCGTTGCGATCTGCCAACAAGCTTCGTGGTAACCTGATTCGGGCAGGTGACTCCCTTGTCATACCCATGGCGACTGAACCCGGTGAGCGCTACGAACTGAGTGAAGAAGAACGCCTGAAGTCGCTGCAGGCGAGTGTTGAGGAGCGGTTGGGCCAGACGCCTGTCAAACATCTGGTCCAGCCTGGTGACAACCTGTGGGAAATAGCGCAAATGCATGATGTGCCAGTCCGCACACTTGCGCGATGGAACGGCATGGCACCCACCGACGTCCTGCAACCGGGACGCGAACTTGCCATTTTTACAACAGCGGCCAAAGCGCAACCGGAGGCTGTTCTGGCACCCATGGATAATGAAGTGATCCGCAAAATCAACTATTCGGTCCGGCGCGGTGAATCACTATCTTTGATTGCCCAGAAATTTAACGTGGCTGTCAGCGATATCAGAAAATGGAACAAGGCCATCACCGGGCGCAAATACCTGCAACCCGGCGATCGCCTGATGCTCTACATCGATGTGACCAGGGCTGACTGACCTAATCCGTACTACCCTGTCAGTCTGCAATCAGTTGGATCTTTCCACGTCGCCCAGACTTGCCAGGTTTTCCCGGAATTCCGTGAACTCGTAGGCACCCTGTTGATTGGCCAGTATTCTGCCAAGTGTCGACAAATCACTACCATCATCTGGCTTGTCGGAAATTCGGGTGACCGTCATCACCGCGGCGTCACCATCACTCAGCACAGCGTAGCCGACAGACTTCTGACCTTCGGGCGGCCGCGGTAGCTTAAAGACCTCAGCGTTTATCTCCCGGTCCATGCCACTCTGGTTACGTCCAGCATCACCAACCACAACCCATTCAAGGCCAAATTTGTCCGCGACGAAGCGGGTAACCGAACCGCTCTCCAGCATGGCGACAATTTCCTGGGCTCTTGACTCCGCAAGTGCAGACGCTTTTTCCTCAGCCAGCATCCGCGTAATCTCCGCCGTTACTTCCGCCAGGGGGCGCACTTCCTGCGGCCTGTGGTCATCCACATGAATGACAACGTGATGGTTCGGGGTCAGTTCAAGAATCCGGCTGTTGTTGCCATCAAGCAGTACATCCGGACTGAACGCTGCTTCAATCACTGCGGGCTCGGCGCCTATGCCGTCTTCTTCATTACGCCCGATAAAATCTGTTGTTTTGAGTTCGAGACCAAGGTCCTGGGCAGGGCCATTGAGATCGGGCGCCTCAAACGCAAGCTCTGACAACTCACCGGAGACTTCAATAAACTTACTTTCAGCCTCTGCTTCCCGGTATGCAGCAAGCACCTCGTCCCGAACCTCGGCAAATTCAGGAACGCGGGCCTCTTCCAAACCTAACAGTTTGATTATGTGATAGCCAAACTCGGTTTTGACCGGTCGGGTCAACTGGTTCAATTCAAGGGCGTAAGCGGCTTCTTCGAAGGGTTCAACAAAGGTACCGCGCGGATTAAAGCCAAGGTCTCCGCCCTCTGCAGCCGAGCCCCTGTCTTCCGAGAGGGTCTTCGCGAGCGCTTCAAAATTTTCCCCGTCCATGATCCGCTGATAGATTGCCTCTATTTTTGCCCTGGCCTCAGCATCCGGCACCTCGTCGTTCACTTCAATCAGGATATGGGCCAGACGTCGTGCCTCTTCTTCCGAGTAGATTGCACGGGTTTCTTCAAAAAACGCCTGCAGCGCCTCTTCGTCAACATCCACTTTCTGTTCCAGATCGTCTCGCCTGATTTCAATGTAGGAAAGTTTAACGGTCTCTTCGGTCATGAAGCTTGCCGGGTTATCCGCATAATAGGCAGCAACTTCATCAGGCGTAACCTCCACCTCAGGAATAAGGTCATCAACGTCAATGCGCAGGTAAGCAACATCACGTGTCTGCTGGGCAAGGGCGCTGGAACGCTTGATGTCTTCCCGGGTCAGGAACGCGGAACCCTGGATAGCGGCAGCCAGCTGCTGCAGCTTTTTGTCCGTTTTCATTTCAGCCCGGTAACCCACCGGGGAGTAGCCTGCGCTGCCGATAACCAGTTGAAACTGGTCAGCACTAAACACGCCGTCCAGCTGAAATGCGGGAGTCGACACAATATCGAGGTCAATATCCTGTTCGCTGAAATACAGTCCAAGCCGATCTGCTTCCTGCAGCAGCAGCTTGCGCGTTATCAGGTTCTGCAGGACCTGGGTCCGGAGCAGGTCTTCATCCACCGTCTGATTCTGGGCCATCATCAGGCGGCGGTTCCGTTCCACGGCCACCTCCATTTCCTGAAGCGTGATGTCATCACCGTTCACCTCAGCAACCTTGGGGACAGGCGCAAGGTAAGTTGTAATCTGGCCAAACCCGAACAGGCCAAAAACAACCACAATAAGCCCAATGATAATTTTTGAAATAACGCCTTCGGAGCGATCCCGAAGCGACTGAATCGACATTGAAATTCCTCAACTGAATGTTGGACGCCAAAAAAAATGGCGCATTACGGATGCGCCATTTTACATTGTTTTTGCTAAACCGGGAGTCTTACGGGGTCCCGGTAACAAAAGTCGCGTAGATGCCTAATTTACCGCGTCTTTCAACGCCTTGCCTGCCTTGAATGCGGGGACTTTTGCGGCAGAAATCTGGATTTCCTGACCGGTCTGTGGATTGCGACCGGTGCGTGCAGCCCGTTCGCGCACAGTGAATGTTCCAAACCCGACCAGGACAACTGATTCACCTTTTTTCAGCGAATCGGTGACCGAATCAATCATCGAATCCAGCGCCCGACCAGCCGCCGCCTTAGTAATGTCGGCAGACGCGGCAATATTTTCTATCAGTTCTTGTTTGTTCACTCTAAACCCCTATGTTGATCATGAATGTTTGTTCGTCAAGTTCGTGTCCACATTCCCTTGTGGCCTACCCCATGCCCTGTTGCAACCTTATACCAACTGGAGAAAATGGCTGTCAAGGCAATTGTCCTAGTGTGCGTTTATTCTCACTTCCTGGTCATTTTCAGCGGCTTTTTCCTTCTCAACAGGCGGCTCATCGTCGAGCGGTTCGGGCATTCGCTGGAGCGCAATTTCAAGCACTTCATCAATCCACTTTACCGCCCTGATATCCAGATCCGCCTTTATATTGTCGGGAATTTCTTTCAGGTCACGCTGATTTTCGTCAGGAATGATAACAGTTTTGATGTCGCCGCGATGGGCCGCCAGCAGCTTTTCTTTCAGCCCGCCAATTGGCAACACCTGACCCCGGAGGGTAATCTCACCGGTCATGGCCACATCTGCCCTTGCGGGTATCCCTGTCAGTACGGACACCAGCGCGGTGCAAAGTGCAATACCCGCACTCGGCCCATCTTTTGGTGTCGCCCCTTCAGGCATGTGGACATGCAGGTCATACTTTTCATGGAAGTCACGAGCTATACCCAGCACCCCAGCGCGACTTCTAACAACCGTTAGTGCCGCCTGGATAGATTCCTGCATGACGTCGCCAAGCGAGCCGGTTTTGGTAGTCCTTCCCTTGCCCGGCACGGCAACCGCCTCAATTGAAAGCAGTTCACCACCAACACTCGTAACCGCAAGACCTTTCACCTGGCCAATCTGGTCCTGTTCGTCTGCACGTCCAAAATTGAATTTGTGCACACCCGAGTAGTCTTCAAGATTGTCACTGCTAATGACAATCTGTGCCGAGCTGGATTCCAGAGACTGTTCCTTTACCACCTTTCGACAGACTTTGGCGATCTCACGTTCGAGCCCTCTCACACCTGCCTCCCGCGTGTAGTAGCGAACCAGGTCGCGAACCGCACTTTCCTCAAATGTCAGTTCATCGTCTTTTACACCATTGTTCCTGGTCTGTTTGGGAATCAGGTAGCGGGTCGCAATGTTGAGCTTTTCTTCTTCCGTGTACCCTGGAATGCGGATAATTTCCATTCGGTCCAGCAAGGGTGCCGGAATGTTCATGGAATTGCTGGTGCAGATAAACATAACCTCGGACAGGTCGTAATCCACCTCTAGGTAGTGATCGTTGAACGTATTGTTCTGCTCTGGATCAAGGACCTCAAGCAATGCTGAAGCCGGGTCACCCCGATGGTCCTGGCCCATCTTGTCAATTTCATCAAGCAGAAACAGCGGGTTCCTGACGCCGGCCTTGGTAATCTTCTGTACAATCTTGCCCGGCATGGAGCCAATGTAGGTTCGCCGATGGCCACGAATCTCCGCCTCATCACGCACACCGCCAAGGGCCATTCGGACGAATTTTCGGTTGGTCGCGCGCGCTATGGACTCACCCAGTGAGGTCTTGCCCACCCCAGGAGGGCCAACCAGGCAAAGAACCGGACCCTTGATCTTTTTGACCCGTTTCTGCACAGCCAGATATTCGAGAATTCGATCCTTGACCTCTTCAAGCCCGTAGTGATCTGCCTCAAGCACCGCCTCAGCCGCACTGATATCATTGGAAACGCTGGAACGCTTTTTCCAGGGCAGCCCCAGCATCCAGTCGATGTAACTTCGGACAACCGTCGCCTCCGCTGACATGGGTGACATCATCTTCAGCTTGTTCAGTTCGGACCTGGTCTTGTCTTTCGCCTCCTTTGGCATGCCGGCTTTCTCAAGTCTTGCCTGCATCTCCTCAAGCTCATTTGGTACATCATCCATGTCACCGAGCTCTTTCTGAATGGCTTTCATCTGTTCATTCAGATAATACTCGCGCTGGCTCTTTTCCATCTGTTTCTTGACACGACCACGGATGCGCTTCTCAACATTAAAGAGATCAATCTCTCCTTCCAGCAGTTGCATCATGTGATCGATACGCTCGTTCAGCGAGATCATCTCGAGAATTTTCTGTTTTTCCTCGAGCTTCAGGCTGAGCTGGGCCGCAATGGTATCTATCAATCGGGAGGGGTCGTCCACACTCGATAGTGATGTCATCACCTCCGGGGGCACTTTCTTGCTCAATTGAACGTACTGCTCAAAAGCGCTCATCAACGACCGGGTCATCGACTCCGCTTCTGCTGCACCGGGAACATCTTCTTCCAGGGTTTCAACGTCGCCGACAAAAAAATCGCCGTTATCGACAACCTGGTTTATCGCGGCACGGCTGCTCCCCTCGACCAGGATCTTGACCGTCTTGTCAGGCAAGCGAATGAGCTGGAGTATGGTGGCAAGGGTACCAAACCGGTAGAGGTCATCGGGGCCGGGGGACTCATTCTCCGGGTCCAGCTTGGCGACCAGCAGGACCTTTTTCTCCTTGTCGTGCTCCTGGGCATAATCAAGCGCAAGAATCGACCGGGGAGTACCAATAAACAGTGGCTGGACACCATGCGGGTAGACCACCATATCGCGCAGGGTAACTATCGGGACTTTCTTGATCGAGGGCATTTTTGCTCCTGTGGCTCAGGCATTCATTACTATGTCGCCCACTACCGGGATTTATGAAGGCCGGATGTGTAAACAACATGTAGGAAACTGTAATTCTCTTCAATAAGGCCAATATTACAAACAAAAAGGGGCCATTGGCCCCTCATTCGTCTTATTTCTGGTTTTTTCTGCCGAACGGCCGGTTCGGGCTATTCAGGCAACACTTTCTGCTTGTCATGATTCTCGTAGATCAACATGGGCTCGGAAGCCCCGTTGATCACACTTTCATCGATCACAACCTTGGAGACGTCTGTCTCGGACGGAATCTTGTACATGACCTCGTTCAGGACCGACTCCAGAATTGACCGCAGTCCGCGCGCACCCGTCTTTCGCTCCATTGCTTTTTTCGCAATGGCAATAAGTGCATCCTCGCGGAAATCGAGCTCCACGTCTTCCATTTCAAAGAGCTTGGCGTACTGCTTGGTGTACGCATTCTTGGGTTCGCGGAGAATTCGCACAAGTGCGTCGGTATCCAGCTCATCCAGCGTTGCGATCACTGGCAGACGGCCCACAAACTCAGGAATCAGGCCGTAGCGCACCAGGTCTTCCGGCTCAACCGAACGCAGCGTGTCACCCAGGTTTTTCTTGCTCGCTTCAGTCTCAACGCTGGCACCAAAGCCAATGCCACTCTTGGAGGAACGGTCCATGATCACCTTATCGAGCCCGGCAAACGCGCCGCCACAGATGAACAGAATGTTCGACGTATCTACCTGCAGGAATTCCTGCTGGGGATGTTTCCGCCCCCCCTGGGGCGGCACCGACGCGATTGTCCCTTCGATCAGTTTAAGCAGCGCCTGCTGCACACCTTCTCCCGACACGTCCCGGGTAATTGACGGATTGTCTGATTTTCGGGAAATCTTGTCGATTTCATCAATGTACACAATACCCACCTGGGCCTTGTCCACATCGTAGTCGCACTTTTGCAGCAGTTTCTGGATGATGTTTTCGACATCCTCACCCACATACCCGGCTTCCGTGAGCGTCGTTGCATCGGCAATGGTAAAAGGCACATCAAGCAGTCTGGCGAGGGTTTCTGCCAACAACGTCTTGCCTACCCCGGTAGGTCCCACCAGCAGAATGTTGCTCTTCTGCAGTTCGACGTCATCCTTCTTGCCCGTGTAATTGAGCCGCTTGTAGTGGTTATAAACGGCAACAGACAACACCTTTTTTGCGTGATTCTGCCCGATAACATACTCGTCCAGAATCTCCTTGATTTCCTGGGGTGTTGGCAGCTTTCGCTTTTCCCCCTCGTCACCGGACTCCTGCAGCTCTTCCCGGATAATGTCATTGCAGAGTTCTACACACTCATCACAGACATATACGGAAGGGCCGGCAATCAGCTTCCTGACTTCGTGCTGGCTCTTGCCACAGAAATTGCAGTGGAGAAGCTTGCCGTCTCCGCTGTTCCCGTCATGATCGTCGGACATTCCAACACCTCATCTTTCAAATCTTCAGTTACCGGGGAAGGTGCAAGCCAATACGTTGAACTTCCCCAACTTCATGAATACTAACCAAAAGCACCCTGTTTTTGAACGGTGCAGCGGGTTCAGCTGTTAACCACTGATGACAGCGGGGAGCGCGGCTCCTGCACCCGGTCAATCATGCCATATTCCAGCGCCTGGTGTGGCGTCATGAAGTGATCACGCTCCGTGTCCCGCGCTATCTGTTCCGGCGTCTTGCCGGTGTGATGCCCCAGGATCTCATTCATACGGCCACGAAGGTACAGGATTTCTTTTGCCTGGATCTCGATGTCAGATGCCTGGCCCTGGGAGCCGCCACTGGGCTGGTGGATCATCACACGCGAGTTCGGCAGGCAGTATCGCTTGCCTTTGGTCCCGCCGGCCAGCAGGAATGCACCCATGCTGGCAGCCTGGCCAATACACATGGTGCTCACATCACAGTTGATAAACTGCATGGTGTCATAGATTGCCAGCCCCGCGGTTACCGAGCCCCCTGGCGAATTGATATACAGTTGCACATCCTTGTCCGCATTCTCGGATTCTGCGTACAACAACTGGGCAACCACCAGGTTGGCCACGTTATCGTCGATTGGACCCACAATAAAAATGATGCGTTCTTTCAGCAGTCTTGAGTAGATGTCGTAAGACCGCTCTCCGCGCGCTGTCTGTTCGAGGACCATTGGGATCAGGCCCAACGCTTGTGTCGGCTGACGTAACGGGTCTTGAATAAAGTCTGACATGGCAATTCCTTTCGGTGATCGCGGGGTTAACTGCAAAAATTGGTGCGGCGCGAAATCGCGCTCTCTGAACGCTTAATATCGCGTCATTTGGCCAAAACTTCAATGCCCATGGCTGCCAGGCGATGACAAAATGCCGGCCCGGGCGTTGAGCCCCACCCGGTGCTGCCCAACGGTCCCCGGACGCCCGAAAGCCCTCAGGCTTCGCTGCTGCTGTCTTCGGCGCCCTCTTCTGGTGCCGGTGCTGGCGGCGCCGCGGGCTTGATCGCTTCCTCGTAGCTGACAGCCGCCTCACTCACCTGGGCGGACGCCAGGATACAATCCACCACCTGTTCTTCCAGCACCAGGTTCTGTATCTGGCCCAGGTATTGTTCGTTGCCATAATAATATTGGACCACCTGCGCCGGGTCTTCATAGGAACTGGCCATGGACTCAATACGGGCCCGGACGCGCTCATCGTCAAGTTTCAGGTCGTACTGTTCAACAATGGCGTTGACAATCAGACCCAGGGTCACCCGACGGCTCGCCTGGGATGAGAACATCTCCGCGGGGAGCATGGCAGGGTCAATGTTGTTGTTACCACCGCCAAATTGCTGGACAGCCTCCCGCCGCATGCGATCAATTTCCTGGTCGACCAGCGCCTGGGGCAGTTCAACCGTGTTGGTTGCGATCAGCCCATCCATAACCTGGGTACGCACCCTGTTGTTAACGGCCGCCTCGAGTTCTTTGGTCATGTTCGCCTTGACCTCTGCCCGGAATGCCTCAAGGCCTCCTTCTTCAACACCAAATTCCCGGAAAAACCCGTCGTTCAGTTCAGGCAGGTGTGGCTCACTGACGCTGTTGACGACAATCTTGAAGGTGGCGGCCTTACCAGCCAGTTCAGCGGACTGATATTCCTCGGGAAAGGTGATTTCCAGGTCTTTGGTATCACCACTTGAGAGGCCAATCAGTCCATCTTCGAAGCCGGCAATCATCTGTCCGCTGCCAAGCACCAGGTCAGCCCCTTCTGCTTTGCCACCTTCAAACGCTTCGCCGTCGATGAACCCCTCGAAGTCTATGTTGACCTGGTCATCAGTGCGGGCAGGCCGGTCTGCCGCATGAAAATGTTTGCGTTGTTCACGCAAGGTCTCGATCATCTTGTCGATATCAGCATCAGTGACTTCGGCAACGGGCCGGGTCACGGTTATTGCCTCGAAACCGGCGACGACTACTTCCGGAAAAACTTCAAAAACCGCTGTAAATTCAAGGTCCTGGCCGGATTCAATCTTGATATCGGTAATGCGCGGCGTGCCCGCAGGAGATACTTCCTTCTCCCTGATCGCCTCAGCAAAAGAAGCCTGCATCAGCTCACTGCCGACTTCCTGGCGGATCCCTTCACCGAACCTGCGACGGACCTCCCGGATCGGTACCTTGCCGGGCCTGAAACCCTTGATACGAACCTGGCCGGCTGTCTGCTTCAGCTTGGCTTCCACCTGGCTGTCAAGCTGCTCTGCGGGTACCGTGATACGCAAACGGCGCTCCAGCCCACTTGTGGTTTCTAGGGTTGCTTCCATCAATCGCTTTCTCTGCTCATGGTTAATGTGGTGCGAAAGGAGAGACTCGAACTCTCACACCTTGCGGTACTGGAACCTAAATCCAGCGCGTCTACCAATTCCGCCACTTTCGCACATCTGTTTTTGCAGCCTACTGGCATCAACCTGTCATTGACTTCCAAATCAACAACTTACGGATGCGAGAGCCGTGCCACCAAAGGGCGCGCATTATAGAGAAAAGCCGGACGACCGTCCAGCGACAACCTGCAGAATCGGGCGTCGAGGGCTGTTGGCGCTATCGGCCGGAATGATACCAGGCAACCGGGTGGGCCTGGACTGGACGCGCGTATATGGGGTGGACGAGCGGGCTTGAACCGCCGACCGCTGGAATCACAATCCAGAGCTCTACCAACTGAGCTACGCCCACCATAACATTTGCTGGCACGCCCGGCAGGAATCGAACCTGCAACCGTCGGCTTAGAAGGCCGATGCTCTATCCGATTGAGCTACGGGCGCAGATACTTCATTCCCAGCGAAACTTTTCCAGCCAAACAATCCCAGCGAAAAAATGGTCGGGGTAGAGAGATTCGAACTCCCGACATCCTGCTCCCAAAGCAGGCGCGCTACCAGACTGCGCTATACCCCGAAATTTGCCGTTGCCGGCGGTACCAAAAGCACCAGATAATAACTGTTTTACTCCGACCCGGGGCTCTGCCCAGTCCGGAGGGGCGCATTCTACTTAACGCGCCCCTGACCCGTCAAACGGGAAATGCCTGATTTCAATGACTTATAGGGTCCGGGTGCTGATACACCGGACAGGACAACCAGCATGACAACCCTTTTTATCTCTGATCTGCACCTGCTACCCGGCCGGGAGGATCTCACCCTGGCTTTTCTGCGCTTCCTGCAGAACGAGGCCAGCACGGCAGAGGGCCTGTATATCCTTGGCGACTTTTTTGAGGTGTGGCTCGGAGACGATCACTCCACAGACTTCAACTCCCGGATCATTGATGGGCTCGCGAACCTGGCGGCGCCAAAATACCTGATGCACGGCAATCGCGACTTCCTGCTGGGGGAAGGCTTCTGCACTGCGGCTGGTGCAACCCTCCTGCCTGACCCCGTGGTGATTGACCTGTATGGGGAACGCGTGCTGCTCATGCACGGCGACAGCCTCTGCACCCGAGATGAGGCGTACATGCAGGTACGCCAGTTGCTCAGGAGTGAAGCATTCCAGCAGGACTTTCTTGCAAAACCCATCGAAGAGCGGGCCGCATTCGCCCGGGGCGCCAGGGAACAAAGCCAGGCTCACACGGGAGAGACCGCCAGTGACATCATGGATGTAACCCCCGATGAGGTGGTCAGGGTAATGGCCGCGCATGGCGTACAACGACTGATACACGGCCACACCCACAGGCCTGACGTCCACAAGCTTGAGGTGAATGGCGCACCCGCAGAGCGTATTGTGCTCGGTGACTGGGACAAGACTGGCTGGTGTCTCCGCGTAACCCCAGACGGGTTTGACCTCAAGGCTTTTGCCCTGTGAATTCACTTACGCACCGGTATTCCGCTGTGAAACCGGAACTCGGTGTCAGGCGTCAGCACCAGTTCCCGATCCCGTGCGAGGAAGTGAGCAATCCGGTCAGAGATATCAACCTCCCCCGCCACCTGCCTTGCGAACCCCAGGTAGACCCCAAAATGCCGCGCCTCGGACTCCAGCAGTGACCCATAAAAGTCAGCCAACTCGGCATCCAGCACTGCCTGCATCGCGGCAAAACGCTCACAGCTGCGCGCCTCTACAATCGCACTGACAATCAGTATGTCGACCAGTCGGGCGGGTTCGTGCGTCCTGACTGACTGGCGCAAACCCGCCGCGTAGCCTGCTGGACCCAACTGAACGTAATTGATGCCACGGCGGGCAAGTAGCTGCAACACCTGTTCAAAATGACGCAGTTCTTCCCTGGCGAGTCGCGACAGCGCCAACAGCATCCCGGGGTATTCAACGTACCTGTACATCAGGTTCAGCGCTGTCGAAGCGGCCTTTTTTTCGCAATTGGCGTGATCAATCAGGAGTGCGGGTAGCTGCCGGTTCACTTCCCGGATCCATTCTGCGGGGGTTTCACACAAAAGAAATTCTTTAATTTCCATATGGTTATTCTACATATATTACAAACTGCTTTAATTAAACGCCGCTTAACTTAGAGCATCGAATCCTGTAAACTAGCGCCCGCATCTTCCGGCATGGTCCATGCCACTATTAACGAGACGAGGAAAGTCCAAGTGCTTGAAGCCTATCGCAAACATGTCGCTGAACGGGCGGCAGAAGGAATAGATCCATTACCGTTAACAGCCGAGCAGGTTAACGACCTCGCCGAACTTTTGAAAGCACCCCCGCCGGGAGAGGCCGACTTCCTGCTGGATCTCATCACCAACCGGGTTCCCCCCGGCGTGGACGATGCCGCTTACGTCAAGGCAGGCTTTCTTGCAGCCATCGCCAGGGGTGAAACCGAGTCACCCCTGATTGATCGCGCCCGGGCGACTGAACTGCTGGGCACCATGCTGGGCGGATACAACATTGAACCGCTGATTGACCTGCTTGATGTGCCGGATCTTGCCCCTATTGCTGCTGCCGGTCTCTCAAAGACCCTGCTGATGTTTGATGCCTTTCACGACGTGGTCGAAAAGTCCGCCACCAATCCCCATGCCAGGGCGGTGGTGGAATCCTGGGCAAATGCCGAGTGGTTTACCGCAAAACCCAAGGTGCCGGAAGAAATCCGCATTACCGTTTTTATGGTTGAGGGAGAAACCAATACCGATGACCTCTCGCCGGCAGGCGACGCCTGGAGCAGGCCCGATATTCCGCTGCACGCCAAGGCCATGCTCAAGAAGACAATGGAAAACCCGATCGATACCATTGAACAGCTGAAGAATATTGGCAACCCGATTGGTTACGTGGGTGATGTGGTGGGCACCGGTTCTTCACGCAAATCGGCAACCAACTCGGTGCTCTGGCACATTGGCAACGATATCCCCTATGTCCCGAACAAACGCGTCGGCGGCGTTTGCCTTGGCGGCAAGATAGCCCCGATTTTCTTCAACACCATGGAAGATTCCGGTGCCCTGCCCATCGAATGTGATGTTTCCAGGATGGAAATGGGTGACGTGGTTATCATCAAACCCTACGAGGGCAAAATCATCAATGACAAGACCGGCGAAGTCGTTTCTGAGTTTGAACTGGCGACAGAGGTGTTGCTTGATGAAGTCCAGGCGGGTGGCCGCATTCCCCTCATTATTGGCCGAAGCCTGACGGATCGTGCCAGGGAAACCCTGGGGCTTGGACCTTCTGACGTGTTCCGCCGCCCCGTAGCGGAAGAAACTTCAAGCCGGGGTTTTACCCTGGCACAGAAGATTGTTGGCAAAGCCTGCGGTGTGCCCGGGGTCCGACCCGGCACCTACTGTGAACCCCGCATGACTACCGTTGGCTCCCAGGATACCACCGGGCCCATGACACGGGACGAACTGAAGGAACTGGCCTGCCTGGGTTTCTCTGCCGATCTGGTGATGCAGTCTTTCTGCCACACGGCCGCCTATCCGAAACCCGTCGATATCGAGACGCAACACACCCTGCCCGACTTTATCCAGACGCGCGGTGGTGTTGCGCTGCGCCCGGGGGACGGCATTATCCACTCCTGGCTGAACCGCATGCTGCTGCCCGACACGGTAGGTACCGGTGGTGACTCGCACACCCGGTTCCCCCTGGGCATCAGTTTTCCCGCGGGCTCTGGCCTGGTGGCCTTTGCCGCGGCCATTGGCGTCATGCCACTGGATATGCCGGAGTCCGTACTGGTGCGTTTCAAAGGCAAGATGCAGCCTGGCGTCACTCTGCGCGACCTCGTCAATGCCATACCTTACGCGGCCATCCAGCGCGGTCTGCTGACCGTGGCGAAAGAAGGCAAGAAGAACATCTTTTCTGGCCGCATCCTGGAGATTGAAGGCCTGCCCGATCTCAAGGTCGAACAGGCGTTTGAACTGTCTGATGCCTCCGCTGAACGTTCTGCCGGCGGCTGCACCATTCGCCTCGGCAAGGAACCGATCATCGAGTACATCAACTCGAACATTACCCTGCTCAAGTGGATGATTGACCAGGGTTATGGTGATGCCCGCACTATCGGCCGGCGAATCCGCGCGATGGAAGAGTGGCTGGCCAATCCGGTGCTGATGGAGCCTGACGCCGATGCTGAATACGCGGAGATTATTGAGATTGACCTAGACGAAATCAAAGAGCCGCTGCTCGCCTGTCCGAATGACCCGGACGACATCAAACCGCTCTCCGAGGTTGCCGGTGACACGATTGATGAGGTATTCATTGGCTCCTGCATGACAAATATCGGGCATTTCCGGGCTGCAGCAAGCATGTTGGCCAAGGCAAACGGCATACCCACCCGACTCTGGATCTCACCGCCCACCAAGATGGACGAACACCAGTTGCGGGAAGAAGGCGTCTACAACATTTTTGCCCAGGCGGGTGCCAGAACCGAAATGCCGGGATGCTCCCTGTGTATGGGTAACCAGGCCAGGGTTGCAGCCAACTCAACCTGCGTTTCGACGTCAACACGAAACTTCCCCAACCGTCTGGGTGACGGTGCCAACGTGTATCTCGCCTCTGCAGAGCTTGCTGCCGTTGCTGCCGTACTCGGCAAGCTACCGAGCGTGGAGGAGTACATGGCCTACGCAAAAGACCTGGATGCCATGGCACCGGAGATCTACAGGTACCTGAATTTCCACCAGATCGAGTCGTTCAAAAAGACGGCTGATACGGTGCAGATACCTGCAGTCAATGTTGTTGCGGCTGGCTAACCCAGTGCCTTGAGTCGCAAACTGCGCACTGACCTGCGCAATTCAGCCAGGTCAGTGCCAGGTGTGCTTGCCACGTAGTTTTCTGCCACAAACGCGTTGGTAACTGCCCAGATGTGCTCGGCCAGGTCCGGTCGGTTCCTGGCTGCACGCTCCGCAAAGTTCAGGGGGCCCTCCCCTGTATTGCGTACCAGGCCCTGCCGCGCCATGGCACTGCAAAATTTACGGTACTCCCGCTCAACGGGCGAAAGCGCCTGATGCGGCCGCTTCAGCAACAGCACACCTCCAATCAGCGCGAGCAGCCCGAAGAAGCTGCCCAGCATGATCATGCCCAGTTCCTTCCGATCCACATCGCCAAGATACCGCGCGATCAGGTCACTCTGCGCCTCGGGGGTATAGCCCACCACCCAGCTATCCCAGTAATAGGAGATTGCGCTCAACTGCAGCCGAATCTCGGCGAGCCAGAGTGTCTGGCGCGCAAACGCGCTGAAAGGGGAATTGGCCAGAAAGGTTCGCTCTGACGCTACTGCCGCGGCCAACCCCCGTTGAACCCGATCCGGTGCAACCGCGGTTGTCGGGTCAACCCGAATCCAGCCTTTCCCCGCGACCCAGACCTCTGCCCAGGCATGTGCGTCATACTGGTACACCGCCACATAGTCAGCAATATCGTTGTACTCACCACCCTGGTAACCCACCACGACTCGTGCCGGCACACCGGCAGCGCGCATCAGGAACGCAAAGCTGCTGGCAAAATGCTCACAAAAGCCACCACGGGTTTCAAACAGGAAATCGTCAATTGAATCAGTACCCAGCAACTGGGGGGTCAGCGTGTAGCTGAAGCCCTCGGCGAAGTAGCGCCGCAGCACACGATTGACAAAATCTTCGGTATCGGTCGATGCCGCATAAAGGGTTTGCGCCAGTTCCCTGGCCCGCGGGTTACCTGCATCGGGCAGCAGCGTCATGCGGTATCGCCAGAAATCGTCAAGATTGGCTTCAAGCCGATAGTCAAGGTGAGAGGTCAGGTCATAACGGATTTTGGTGCGTACCGGTTCAACCCGCGCCAGGCGGTAGTCCCGCGCCATAACAATCTCCCGGTCTTCCGGCAACTCCGGGATGGTCAGGGAAAACATCCAGTTCTGCTGGGTGGGTTCCATGATGATGCTGTAGCTGAAAGGCTGACCAACCCGCTCAATGGTATCCAGCCAGTTGGGCTCGTTCTGACGATAGCGCCAGAAAGTGCCGCGACGCCAGGTCAGCTCTTCCTGGCGCCAGGCACGGCCATCAAACTCTGTCAGAACCATACCACGCCAGTACATGGCACTGTAAGGGGGCGGCGCACCGTCAAAGGTTGCCTTGAATGCCAGTTCCGATGAGTTGGCCAGGCTGGCAATGTCCCCTGGCGAAACCACGTCGCTGATACCCGAGCGGGCGACCTGGCTTGGCATGGGAACGGACCAGAGTGGTGGCAGGCGGGGGAACAGGACAAACAGCACCAGCATCAGTGGCAGCGCCTGGGCCGTCAGCACGGCACCGGTCCGGAAGGTGACCAGTGGTCTCGCGTGTGACCTTGTCTGGTTCAGGCCAACCAACCCGGCGGTCAGCATCAGGACAGTTAGCAGGATGTAAGCTGTCCAGGGAATGGACTGGAAGAACAGGAACTGTGTCATGGCAACAAAATAACCCAGCAGCACCACAACGTAGGCATCTCTGCGGTGGTGCATCTCAAGCAGTTTCAGCACGTAGGCAATAATCAGCAGTGCAACCGCAGGTTCAAGTCCGAGGACGGTGCCAAACCCGAGCGGCACCCCGACAAAGCCGGCCACAACAAAAGCAACCAGGGTCCAGCGCCCGGGATAGCGCCAGCGTCCCTGGTAGACCATGACGCGCCAGAGAATGCAGGCGAGACAGACACCCGTCACCCAGACCGGCAACCGCATTACGTGCGGTGCAATCACGGCAATCTGGGCGAGGAGCAGCCAGGCCAGGCTGTTGCGGGGTATCTGGAAGCCGGTCACGGCTGATCCACCTCGAACAGGGCAAGCTCGCGCAGCAGTCGTTCCCGATGTTCAGCACCGCTGGCGGGTTCAATCTCTACCCCGGGTAAGCGCAGGCCATAGTCATCACTTGTTGCCGCCAGCTTCAGTACCCAGTAACAAAGGCGGGACAGGCGCGTCTCCCGGTCAAGGCCTTCCAGGGAAGACCAGTCAAGCCAGACCCGACGGTCAACCAGGGCTGCAAATTCCTTGACCTGCATTTCCTCGGTCCGTGCATATGACTTCCAGGCGACATGACGCACGGAATCCCCGGCGGAAAATTCCCGCAATCCGTAAAAGTCATCCACCCCGTCCCGCCGGACCGCCTCGCCATCTGCTCGACTTGTGTTGGCATCGGGAATGTCTCCGGCGAACAGCGGCCTCGGATAGACCACCGTGTCCATATCCAGGTCAACCCAGGACCAGGCGCGGAACAGGCCAACGGGATAACTGGTTTCGACCAGCAATCGCCCGGGATTAAAACGTCCGCGGGAGACAGTCGGTACAAACAGGCGTACTCTCGCCTCTCGCACCTCAATCAGGTCCACATCCGCCAGCATTTCCCTGTCCCAGCCGATGCGCAGTCCCTCATACTCGCGGTCTCCATCCCTGCTGACTACCACATCAAACTCGGCATCCTCGCCAGCAAACGCCGGCCGGCTGGCGCCAGCCTGAAGCAGCAATCCCGAGAGATTGCGAAACGTGTGGAGAATGCTCACCATAAACAGGCTGAACAGCAGGAACGCAATAAGAAAGATGAGGCTGTTCTGGTAGTTGATCGCAGCAATCACCATTAACACCACCAGCACCATGAAGTAGATACCTTCACGGGTTGGCAGGATAAACACGTTACCCTGGTGCAGTTCAATGCTGTTGGCCGGGGGCAAGCGGCGGTTCAGCCAGCTACGGAAACGCTCGGATTGCCAGATCCCCGCCGGGTTGCCGTTCATAGGACATCAACTTTCGCCAGCAGGCGCTGCGCCAGGGCAAAACCCCCGTGGCCGGTGAAGTCAGCGGCTTCACGCAACCTGTGCTCAACCACCGACGGCAGCACTGCCTGAACATCTTCCGGCACCACGTGAGTGCGACCGTCAATAAATGCCCAGGCACGGGCGCAGGCCAGCAACGCCAGTGACCCGCGAGGTGAAAGCCCGTAAGCAAACTCCGGTGCCTGACGCGTGTACTGGATAAGGCGCTGGAGGTAGTCAAGCAGGGCCTCTGACACCTTAACCTGGGCGCAGAGATCCTGGGCCGCGTAAAGTTCCGTGAGTGAAAGCGCTGGCTTGAGGCGCTCAAGAACAGCCCGTCGATCTTCCCCTTTCAAGAGCACCCTTTCTGCCGCCGGATCAGGATAACCCAGTTCGATCCGCATCAGGAAACGGTCGAGTTGCGATTCGGGCAACGGGAAGGTACCCGCCTGGGTATTGGGATTTTGGGTTGCGATCACAAAAAACGGTGCCGGCAGCGGACGGCTTTCACCCTCCACAGTCACCTGTCGCTCTTCCATGGCTTCCAGCAGAGCACTCTGGCTCTTGGGGGTACTGCGATTGATTTCATCAGCCAGTACCAGTTGATTGAAAATGGGCCCGGGATGGAAAACAAACTCGCCAGAGTCCCGGTTATAGACCGACACGCCAAGCACATCTGCCGGTAGCAGGTCACTGGTAAACTGGATGCGGTTGTAGCTGAGCCCGAGTACGCGGGCCAGCGCATGAGCGAGCGTGGTCTTGCCCATCCCCGGCATGTCTTCAATCAGCAAATGACCCCTGGCAAGCAGGCAGGTGACTGCCAGCCTGATTTCATTTTCCTTGCCCAGCAGGATCGTCCCGACGTCAGCGATGGTCCGGTTGATAGCAACTTGCATGAATGTTCTTCCCGGTTCAGGCCTGGTTGTGTAACTCGATCACTTCAAGATCAGCCGCCTTGATGCGCGACGTTTTAGCCTGGTCGTTTCGCATGGACTCAATCCGACTGAGATAGGCCTCGTCCACACCACCTGTCACATATTTACCGTCAAAGACGGAACAGTCAAACTCCTCCACCTGCTGGTTTATACCCAGCGCACAGGCTTTCAGATCTTCCAGATCCTGGTATACCAGCCAGTCAACGCCGATATATTCAGCGATCTCCTCCTCGGTATACCCGTGAGCAACAAACTCAACGGCAGCGGGCATATCGATACCGTAAACGTTCGGATAACGGACTGGCGGTGCTGCCGATGCAAGGTAGACCTTGTTGGCCCCGGCGTCCCTCGCCATCTGCACAATCTGCCTTGAGGTGGTACCGCGCACTATGGAGTCATCCACCAGCAGGACATTCTTGCCCTTGAACTCAAGCTCCACGGTATTGAGCTTGCGACGCACTGACTTCTGGCGTTCCTGCTGGCCCGGCATGATAAACGTTCTCCCGATGTACCGGTTCTTCACCAGGCCCTCGCGATATTTCACATCAAGCCTGTGCGCCATGGGCAAAGCGGCGGTGCAACTGGTATCGGGAATCGGAATTACCACATCAATATCGTGATTCGGATACAGCCTGAGAATCTTGTCCGCCAGCTTTTCACCCATCTTGAGCCTGGCCTTGTAGACGGAAATGCCGTCAATCACCGAGTCGGGCCGGGCCAGGTAGACGTGTTCAAAAATGCACGGGGTGTAACGCGGCCGGCTCGCGCACTGGCGCGTAAACAGTGTGCCATTGGTCTGTATGTAGATGGCTTCACCGGGCAGCACGTCACGGACAAGATCAAATCCCAGAACATCAAGCGCTACGCTTTCAGACGCAACCATGTACTCATCGCCATCTGGCCTGGTGCGTTTCCCGAAGCAAAGCGGACGTATGCCATTCGGATCCCTGAATGCCACAATTCCGTAGCCTATGATCATGATGACAACAGCATAGGCACCTATCGCCCGCTCGTGCAGCCGCCGCACGGCCTCAAAAATCTCTTCTTCGGTAAGCCGCATGCCGGCAACATTGTGCAGTTCATGAGCAAAAACGTTCAGCAGCACTTCCGAATCAGAGCTGGTGTTGATGTGGCGACGATCCGTACGAAAAAGCTCTTCGTTGAGCTGCTGGTCGTTCGTCAGATTGCCGTTGTGGGCAAGGCAGATCCCGAATGGGGAGTTTACGTACATGGGTTGTGCTTCCGCGGTACTTGACGAACCCGCGGTGGGATAACGCACATGGCCCACCCCCATGTTACCGCGCAGTTCATTCATGTGATTCTGGCGAAAGACGTCCCGCACCAACCCGTTGCTCTTGCGCAGGTTCAGGTGGTCACCATGACAGGTCACAATACCCGCTGCATCCTGACCCCGGTGCTGGAGAACGGTAAGTGCGTCGTAGAGGTCGTACCCCACATCCGACCGACCGACCATACCTACAATTCCACACATGAATGCCTACCCCCGGGTTGGTTGTGCGTCAGCCTCTGCCGCACCAAAAATCATAGCCTGGATGGATTCCGCGGCTGCCTGGAACGACGGAATCAACCTTGAATCACGCCACCAATTGTCTTCGGTCACCGGCATCCGCGACAGCACCGCAACCGCAACAACAACAATCAACGCGCCACGAGCAGCACCAAACAACATGCCGAGCAATCGGTCAGTCCCGGACAGCCCGGTCATTTCGACCAGTTGTGCTACCAGGTGATTAATCATGCCACCCACAATCATGGTGACAATAAACAGGCCCGCGTAAGACGCCAACAGCCGCATTGAGGGTACTGAAATGTAATCGACCAGCAGGGTTGCAACCTGATTGCCAAACATGCGAGCGATAACCACCGCTGCAATCAGTGTCACCAGCGACAGGGCTTCCCTGACAAACCCACGCATGATGCTGATCAGCGCCGAGATGCCGATAACCGCCACAATAATCCAGTCCGCGACTTCCACTATGACCTGAAAGCTCCCCTTGCAGCGCGTCTGCCCTCACCCACCCAGTTGTCCCTTGTCGTCTTCGATTCGGTACCGGACAATCTGGCCCTTGAGATCAAACCGGTCTTCAATTTCGGCGCCTATTTCCACCAGCCTGGTGCGTTGTAACATGGGGCCGACGTAAACCCGGTAAACCTCGCCATCATCGGTTTGTGCCTGGATGATATAGGTGAGGAAACTCGCCTCCCGCAGTGACTCCCTGAGTCGGAGTGCGTTTTCCTTGCTCTTGAAGCTGCCAAGCTGCAATGACCAGCTAACAGGAAGCTGGTTCTGGTCAAGCACCAGTTGGTCAGGTGGCTCACTGGCATAGTCGGTTGTGTCGGCCACAGCCTCTGGCAATTTTGCCGCACTCTCCTGTTCCAGTTCACTGATGTTTCTCTCGATTTCCCGTATGGTGAGCGACCTGAGTTCAATGACAGGGGGCTCGGGAATCCTGGCAATGACCCTGGCGCGATCCTCCTCAGAACCGTCAAGCAACATCGGCAGAATGATAATGGCAAGCATCGTAAGGACGATGGCCCCGGTTACGCGTTGTTTCAGTCGGGTATCCACTAGGAAAACTCTGAACAGACACAGGCACCTTCAGGGCACCAATTATACTCCGTCGCCAAGATGCTCAAGAACCGGTCCCACAATACCAAAAGAGCCAAAAACCAATATGAGGTCGTCGTCATGGGCATTGGCACTGGCCGAGTCATAAGCTGCCAATACCATATCATATTTGCCCCTGACAGACCCCCCTAAACGGATCACCGACTGCTCAAGTAAACCGGTATCAGCAGCACGCGGTTCCGGCATCGCGGCGAGGTACCAGTGGTCAACCAGCGGCGCAAGGCAGGCAACAACCGAGTCAAGGTCCTTGTCCGCATAGATCCCGAACACCGCATGGCAGGACCTGTAATGCAGCTTTGCCAGGCGCTGCGCCAGCCAGGCTGCCGCATCCGGGTTATGGGCGACGTCCAGCAGGGTTCGCCGGGGCGACTTGAGGATCTGGAATCGGCCGGGAAGATGCAGCCTGCCCAACGCGGCCACCACCTCCTCCCCGGACAGCACAAATCCCCGGGCCAGCACCGCCTCAATGGCTGCCCTCAGGCTGGGTTCCGGCAGGGGGCAATCCGGCGACAGCGCAAATTCCAGCGACGCATTGATGAAGCGGAGCGGTGTTCCCAGTCTGGCCGCACAGTCAGCGAGAGCCTGTGGTGGATCCTCATCGGCAATAACACAGGGTTTGCCCGTCCGCATGACACCCGCTTTCTCCACCGCAATCAACTCCCGCGTATCGCCCAGCCAGTCCTGATGGTCCAGTGCAATACGGGTGATGACCGACACATCGGGATCGACAATATTCATCGCATCAAGCCGGCCGCCCAGGCCAATCTCCAGCACTGCTGCGTCAACGCCGGCTTGCCTGAATATGTACATTGACGCCAGTGCGCCGTACTCGAAGTAACTGAGCGAAACATCGCCTGCAGCCTGGCGAATGGTGCTAAAGGCATCAATGATGGTCTCGTCGGAGACAGCGCAACCGTCAATAACAATGCGTTCGTTAAACCGGACCAGGTGAGGTGAGGTGGACTTGCCGACTTTCAGGCCC
This sequence comes from Pseudomonadota bacterium, assembly GCA_047947185.1. GTDB lineage: Bacteria > Pseudomonadota > Gammaproteobacteria > Pseudomonadales > Azotimanducaceae > JANQJA01. The sequence continues at coordinate 115,608 of CP170502.1, read as the reverse complement.
TTTTCCGCCAGCAGACAGCTGATCATTTCGCAGGCGGAGCCCTTGCCGTTGGTACCAGCGATCAGAAAGATGTGAGGTGCCGGTGAAAGCACCCCCAGTCGCCTGCCTACCTCACCAACGCGATCGAGTCCCAGATCCCATTGGCGATGGTGTCTCGCCTGAATATCTGCCAGCCAGTCATCAAGGGTCATTTGCCTGTTCCGTGGTGCCAGCGCCGTCCATTGCCGTCCTGATGCCACGCACAAATTCACCCACCTTCTCCGGGATGACGTCCGGGTTATCTGCATTGGCCGCCATGATGTCAACCACTGCAGCACCTATGACAACGCCGTCAGCAATCTCGGCCACCTGGCGTGCAGCGTCACCGTTCTTGATGCCAAAACCCACGGCGATTGGCAGCGTGGCATGGGGCCTCAGCTTGTCCAGCCGTGCCGTCACATCAGTCACGTCCAGCGTTGAGGCGCCGGTTGTACCTTTCAGGGAAACATAATAGGCAAAACCACGACTGCGGCTGAAGATGTACTTCGCCCTTGACTCAGTTGTTGTTGGTGCAAGCAGGTACACGGGATCTATGCCCGCCTTGATCAGTGACTCATCCAGCAGTTCACCCTCTTCCGGCGGCACGTTGACGGTGATGGTGCCATCAGCGCCGGCCAGCGCGGCACGTTGGGCAAATACCTCATAACCCATCTGTTCAATCGGATTGAGGTAACCCATGAGTACCACGGGGGTTGTTTGATCCCTGGCACGAAACTGCTCAAGTAACGCCAGGGTGTCGGTCAGCGTCGTGCCGGCATCCAGGGCACGGCGCGTTGCCAGTTGTATGGCCGGTCCGTCAGCTTCCGGGTCGGTGAAGGGCACACCCAACTCGATGATGCTGACTCCTGCTGCGACCAGGGCATGCATCAGATCGACAGTCACCGACTGTACGGGATCACCGGCTACAACATACACAACCAACGCCTTTTTCTGCTCGTCAGCAAGGCGTTCAAAACAGGCAGTAATTCGACTCACAGATAATGTTCCTCAAGGGCTCTCATGACAGCGTAATGCCGTCAATTCTCGCCAGCGTTGGAATGTCCTTGTCCCCACGACCGGACAGGTTAATCACCACAATATCGTCCTTGTCCATGTCCTTGGCCATTTTCATGGCGTGGGCAACGGCGTGTGCAGACTCCAGGGCTGGCAGTATGCCTTCCAGCAGATTCAACTTGCGGGTAGCCTCCAGGGCTTCCTCGTCATTGACGCTCACGTACTCCGCACGCTTGACGTCTTTGAGGAATGCGTGTTCCGGACCCACACCCGGATAGTCAAGCCCTGCAGAAACCGAGTGGGTATCAAGTATCTGTCCATGCTCATCCTGCATCAGGTAGGTACGGTTACCATGCAGCACGCCAATACCCCCCTTGCTGAGCGGCGCGGCGTGTTGCCCCGTTTCCAGACCCAATCCGGCAGGTTCAACACCAATCAGGCGAACGCCCGAATCTTCCAGAAAAGGATAGAACATGCCCATGGCGTTGGATCCACCACCCACACAGGCAACCAGCGCGTCTGGCAGGCGACCAAACTTTGCCTCGCACTGTCGGCGCGTTTCCGTACCAATGACCGATTGAAAGTCGCGAACCAGCATCGGGTAAGGATGCGGTCCGGCAACAGTGCCGATAATATAGTAGGTGTTATCAACATTGGTCACCCAGTCGCGCATCGCCTCGCTGAGTGCGTCTTTCAAGGTGCGTGAACCACTCGTCACCGGAATGACCTTGGCGCCCAGCAATTTCATACGATAGACATTGACACTCTGTCGTTCGATGTCCTCGCTGCCCATGTAAACATGGCACTCCAGACCGAAGCGCGCCGCAACGGTCGCTGCCGCCACACCATGTTGTCCGGCACCGGTTTCCGCAATCACCCTTGGCTTGCCCATATGGCGGGCGAGAAGCGCCTGCCCAATACAGTTGTTGATTTTGTGGGCGCCAGTGTGATTCAGGTCCTCACGTTTCAAAAGGATCCTGGCCCCACCCACTTCGCGCGTCAGGCGCTCGGCAAAATACAGCGGTGACGGGCGTCCCACATAGTCTGCAAGATCATCGTGGAAATGTTTATTGAAGACCGGATCATGCTTGAGACGGGCATACTCCCGCTCGAGTTCCTCCAGCGCCTGCATGAGGATCTCCGAGACGAACCTGCCGCCAAATACGCCGAAGTGACCCCGGTCATCCGGCATCGCCATCAGGCTTTCGTTTTTCCCTGCCATGTCTGTCATCTTGTTACCTCATCTGCGGCCCTGACTGCGGCGACAAAAGCCGCCAGTTTTTCCGGGTCTTTTTTGCCTCGCTCCCGTTCAACACCACTGCTGACGTCTACGGCAAAAGGGTGCACAACACCAATGGCGTCCGCTACGTTGTCAGCTGTCAATCCACCCGCAAGGATTAACCTGGCTCCCAGACCAACGGCGAGACGCCAGTCAAACGTTTCACCCGTGCCACCATATTGTCCTTCAACCCTGGCATCCAGCAGCAATGCGCGAGCAGACCTGTAGCTATACGCGTTTTCTGTCACATCGGCTTCCGTCCTGACGCGAATTGCCTTGATATAGGGTTTACCAAATTGGGTACAGAAGGCTTCACTCTCGTCACCGCTAAACTGCAGGATATCCAGTTCACCCGCACAGCGTTGTACCAGGGCCGGATCCGGGTTCACGAAAAGTCCAACGCGGGTCACAAAAGGGGCGGTCTGTGCAGCCAGTTCACAGAGCCTCGCGTAATTGATGTACCTTGCGCTGCCTTCAAAGAGATTAAAACCAATCGCATCTGCGCCCAGCGCGACCGTAAGCGCCAGATCCTCAGCACTGGTGATGCCACAGATTTTTACGCGCGTACGCATCTGTTACCCCTCGAAAGGGGCCGCATTCTATCAGGTCACCAGCGTTGAAAACAGGTGGGGTAATGAGGGCCCGGCAGGAATACCAAAGTCTGCCGGATAGGTGACATCAATCAGATAGAGGCCCTTTGGAGACGCCGTTGCGCCAGCAAGTCGCCGATCCCGCGCGGCGAGTACCTCACCTATCCAGCCAGGCTCACGACGGCCTTCACCGACCAGCAGCAGCGCCCCCACGATGTTTCTGACCATGTGGTGGAGAAACGCTGATGCGGTCACGTCAACGGCAATGATATCGCCGCACTGGCGAACGCCGATCTCCCTGATCTCCCGGAATGGTGTCCGGGCCTGGCAGCCAGCGGCGCGGAAGGACGTGAAATCATGTTCGCCCAACAATTGCTGCGCCGCCTCTTCCATGGCGGCTGCATCCAGGGGCTTGCTGTGGTAAGTCAGTTCATTAACCAGAAACGGCGATCGCACAGCAGACGTGTGAATCAGGTAGAGGTAGCGACGGGCAGTTGCACTGAACCGGGCACTGAAAGCCGTATCTACCTCTCCCGCCCAGAGGACTGAAACCGTATCGGGCAGATACCGGTTTGTACCCCGGCACCAGGCCTCAGCAGGTCTTGTGGCCAGGGTCTCAAAATGAACAACCTGATGGGTCGCATGGACGCCGGTATCTGTCCTTCCTGCACACACCAGCGCCACCGGGTGATTGGCGACCCGGCCCAGGGCCTGCTCGAGGTCACGCTGAACGGTCGGCAAAGACGGGTTCTGAAACTGGAAACCGTGAAACCCACTGCCAGCATAGGCAACCAGCAGGGCCACCTTGCGTGGCACACAGTGGTCAGTCAATCTTTTCCAGCAGTTCGTTGGCTTCCTGGATCTCGGTATCCGAGCCTTCTTTCAGCACTTCCTGCAGTACGCTCCTAGCCCCATCGCTGTCGCCCATATCAATATAGGCGCGAGCCAGGTCCAGCTTGGTGCTTGCGTCCTCGTCCAGATTGAGCTCAAGATCATCATCGAGATCAAGCTCCACATCGTCATCCAGATCCAGCTCAATCGCACCGTCGTCGTCCAGATCGAGCCCGGCTTCATCACCCAGATCGAGTGTATCGCTGGCTGTCTCCAGATCCAGTTCCAAGGCGTCATCGTCGCTGTCCAGATCCAGTTCCAGCGCATCATCATCGCTGTCCAGGTCCAGTTCGAGCGCATCATCATCGCTGTCCAGGTCCAGTTCAAGCGCGTCATCGTCCGTGTCCAGATCAAGCGAAAACGCATCGTCATCCAACGCAAGCTCTGAATCCCCGTCTGTACCAACAGTCTCCAGTTCTGCGGTTGCACTCAGTTCGTCGTCCAGATCCAGTTCCAGTTCGTTCCCGTCCAGCGTCCGCTCGGACTCTGCTGCCTGCTCAAGGGCTGCTTCCAGGTCGTCTGCGTCAGCATCTAGTGACTCGTCATCAAGGGACGTCACCGAATCATCGTCAAGATCCAGGTCAAGATCCAGGTCCAGTTCCTCGTCGCTGCTGTCAGCGGCGAGCGACAGATCCATGTCCCCGGCCAGAGCATCTTCAGAAGCTGTTTCATCCAATTCAAGGTCTATATCCAGTTCTTCGGCATCATCATCAATATTGACATCTTCACTGATGTCGAGCGTGTCGTCGTCCGTCTCGGCGTCCAGATCGTCCAGGTCAAACGACAGGTCGTCATCGTCCAGCTCCGGCTCATCAATTGCCGTAATCGGTTCACTACTGACGATTGTTGCGTCCATGGCGGCCGCAGCTGACTCTGCTGCCCCCGGTATTTTCCGTTGCAGTTCTGCAGCGGTTGCGTTTGCGTCAGAATCCCCAAGCAGCTTAAGCTGTTCGTACTGTAGATTGAACGCGGTGGCGTCTTCGGTCTGGACGAAAACCTCCAGCAGTTTGAGCTGCAGGTCCGCACGGTCAGGTTCTGCCTCAATGGCATTTTGCAGGAAAGTAATTGCCTGCGGAAAACGCCCGTAAGCAATATAGATTTCCGCTTCACTGATCACATCGGTTGTCTGTGGCGAAAGTTCTTCTTCCTCTTCTTCTATTTGAACAGCAGGCAGTGGTGTCTCATCGGGTTCAGGCTCTGTATAAGCAGGTTGCGCTTCTGCCATGGTACTGAAATCATCCGATGATTCACTTTCCTGCTGCTTGCGACGTCGCATGAAGATCATCCCGCCCGCGGCACCACCGACCAGCAGCAGTGCCAGCGCGCCCAACACAAGCGGGTTGCCAAGCAGAGACCCGCCGGCTGGCGCGGCTGGTGCTGTTTCTGCCGCCGGTGCTGCCGCCGCGGCTGCCTGCATGCGTTGAACTTCGGCACGCAAGGCCGCCAGTTGGTCATCTTTCAGCTTCACAATCTCATTAAGCGTCTCTATCTGATCCTGCAGGTCGTCGAGGCGCACATTCATTTCGGAACTGGCCCGGCGCGCCCGGTCCAGGTCTTCTCTCGCAACCGCCAGTTCGTTTTGCAAAGCTTCCGTGCGGGCACTGTCCTCGCCAGCACCGGCCTGACCGGAACTGGTGGGGCCAGTTCGACCGGCATCCGAGGCAAGCAACCGCAGTTCACCGTCAGCACTGCTACCCCGACCGGAACTGGTGGTGTCGCCACCACGACGGGTAGCATCAAGCTGCGCTACCTGACCACCACGATAGGCCTCAAAATCGCGATTCTGTTCCCGCACTGCACGCACCGCCGAGGCAAATGTTTCTTCGTTGATTTCTGCCGCACTGGGAATCCGCAGCACGTGACCGGCTTTGAGCAGATTGATGTTGTTACTGATAAACGCATCCGGGTTGGCACGCTGCAGCGCCAGCATCATCTGTTGCACAGAAACGGAATTGTTGGGACGAACTTTCGCTGCAATGGTCCAGAGCGTGTCACCCGGACCGGTCATGCCATACTCACCTCCGGCTGAGGTTCCCTCTTCAAGCCGCCGTGTTGGCGTGGCTGGTGCCGGGGTTGTTCTTGCTGCGGGCTCCTGACGCCTCGTGGCCGGGGTGGGTGCCGGAGAGGCAACGGCCGCTGGTGCAACTTTTTCCACCCCGCCTTTACCAAAAACAGGCGGATCGAGCAGAACAGTGTACTCCCGCAGAATTCGACCGGTTGGCCAGAGAACTTCCACCAGGAAATTAAGAAACGGTTCAACTATCGGGCGTGAACTGGTCACCCTGACTGCCAGCATGCCGTTTTCTTTTGTGATAACGCGGAACCGCAGATCTGTCAGCAGGTAATTTCGTTCGATGCCGAGCCGGTCGAAGTCTGCCTGTGAGGCGAGCCCGGGAAGGATTTCATCAACCTCCAGCCCCCTGACTGCTGTTAAAGGAATCTCCGCCTCAAATGACTGGTTCAGAGCCGACCTTAACTCAAGCTCTCCAAGCCCCAGACCATACACTGACTGGCAGGCGAACCCGGTGAGTACGCAAAGCATCAGGAGCCTTCGTAGCATTTTTTTATCTCTCCTCACGGCCCGACAGGTAAGAGACCGATCACAACACCCTAGGCCCGCCTGTCAGGGCCAGCCTGTGAACCTGGAAGACAACCTAGAAACGATCTCCAGATGTTGCGATAAGTATCGCTTATTACAGCTCTTTTAGCAAAACTTCCGCGATTTGTATACTGTTTAGCGCGGCGCCCTTGCGGACATTGTCAGAGACAACCCAGAGGTTCAGCCCATTGGGATGTGAGATGTCCTCACGAATCCGGCCAACAAACACCGGGTCAGTCCCCGCGGAGTCTGTCACAGCTGTTGGATATCCAGCATCCTGCCGTTCATCCAGCAAGGTAACTCCTGGCGCATTGTGCAACAGTTCGCGCGCCTCCGCAGCCGTTATCTTGTCACGGGTTTCTATGTGCACCGCCTCCGAATGGCCGTAAAATACCGGAATCCGGACACAGGTCGGGTTCACCATGATGGTTTCGTCCTCAAATATCTTTTGAGTTTCCCACACCATCTTCATTTCTTCATTGGTATACCCATTGTCTTCAAATTTGCCGATGTGCGGAATGGCGTTAAAGCCGATCTGGCGGGTGAATGTACTCGACTCAATGTCCATCCCATTCAGCAGTCGGGCCGTCTGGCCAGCCAGTTCCTCGACACCCTTTCGGCCGGCTCCGGACACCGCCTGGTAGGTTGCAACATTGATCCGCAGAATGCCCACCGCGTCGTAAATGGGCTTGAGCGCAACCAGCATTTGAATGGTCGAGCAGTTCGGGTTAGCGATAATGTTGGCGTTGGTGTAGTCCTTGACCCGATGAACGTTGACCTCGGGCACAACCAGCGGAATCCTGGGGTCACGACGAAAGTGCGACGTATTGTCAATGACCACACAACCGGCGCTTGCCGCTCTGGGCGCATGTTCTGCGGAAATGGCGCCACCGGCGGAGAAAAGCCCAATCTGGGCCTGGCTGAAGTCAAAATCTGCCAGATTCTCAACTTTGATGGATTTTGTCCCGAATCCCAGTCGCGATCCGGCCGATCGCTCACTGGCAAGCAGGTAAAGATTGTCTACCGGGAAATTCCGTTCCAGCAGTATCTCACGCATGGCCTCTCCCACCGCCCCGGTGGCGCCAACAATGGCGACATTCACCTTTTCCATAAACTTCATCTCCTGCCACTTGCGCAACCGGTATGGGCGCTGATGGACGCGAATGCTAAGATCAAATCCTGCATAACTCAAATTCATCTTGTTTATTGTTTGGATAAGTCTTCGGAATCTGGTCTGACATGATTGATCTGGATGGTATCAAGGCGTTTGTCACGGTTGCTGCAGAAGGTTCCTTCTCAAACGCTGCCGACAGACTGCACCTGACCCAGCCGGCGGTCAGCAAGCGCATTGCGCTACTCGAAAACCAGCTTGGGGTGCGTCTCTTTGACCGGATCGGCAGAACCGTTACGCTGACCGAGGCAGGAGTGGTATTCCGGGAGCGATCAAAGCAGCTACTGACCGACGTCGAGGACGCACAGCGGGAGATATCCAATCTGTCCGGCAAGGTGGCCGGAGAACTCTCACTCGCCACCAGCCACCATATAGGCCTGTGGCGACTGCCACCTGTTCTGAAGGCATATTCCGCCCGCTTCCCCGACGTCTCACTCGACCTGCACTTCATGGATTCAGAGGTTGCCCATGAGCAGATTCTGCAGGGCAACCTCGAGTTGGGTGTCATCACACTGGCCCCGGGTACCAACGAACGACTGACCGCGATGCCGGTATGGCGAGACAATCTTGTTTTCATGTCCGCGCCAGGACACCCTCTGGCCGCGGCGGCACAGGTCACCCTGGCGGCGCTCTCCACCTACCCGGCCATATTGCCCGACATGAGCACCTTCACCGGACGCATTGTCAAGCGCCTGTTTGATGCGCATCGCCTGCCGCTGCGTACCAGCATGTCCACCAATTACCTCGAGACAATCAAGATGTTGGTAACCACCGGTCTGGGCTGGAGTGTCCTGCCGGAAAACATGCTGGATCAGGAGACCTACCGTCTTGACGTGCCCGACGTCAGGATCCATCGGGACCTGGGTATTATCCATCACAACCAGCGGACCCTGTCCAACGCCGGCCGGGCATTTATCAACCTGTTGATTGAGGGCTAGTGCCCTTCACCCATCGCGGCGCCTCAAATCACCGGCCCCATTGGCACAACGTCCATATTCTGGCCACGATGTCGCAGGAGGTGGTCCAGCAACACGATCGCCAGCATGGCTTCCGCGATGGGCGTCGCCCTGACGCCAACACACGGATCATGCCGGCCCGTGGTGACGACCTCGGCAGGTTTACCTTCCATATCAATTGTCTGGCCGGGCTGGGTAATACTGGAAGTTGGCTTGAGCGCCAAGTGGGCAACTATATCCTGGCCGGTAGAAATACCGCCGAGGATGCCACCCGCATTGTTTGAAGTGAATCCGTTAGGTGTCATCTCATCCCGGTGTTCTGTGCCCTTCTGCGACACGGACTGGAACCCCGCACCAATCTCAACCCCCTTAACGGCATTGATACTCATCAGGGCGTGGGCGATATCTGCATCCAGGCGATCAAACACAGGCTCACCCAACCCGGCAATCATGCCTCGAGCGACCACCGTGATCCTTGCGCCTACCGAATTACCCTCGCGCCGCAATTGATCAATCAACTGTTCCATCTCCGGCACTCGTGCCGGATCGGGGCAGAAGAACGGATTCTGGTTGATGGCATCCCAGTCGATCCGGTCAACCTTGATATCTCCCATCTGCGACAGGTAGCCGACAATGTTGATGCCGTGGGTCAGGAACAGGTACTTCTTGGCAATGGCACCGGCGGCCACCCGCATGGCTGTCTCCCGCGCCGAGGAACGTCCGCCACCGCGATAATCCCTGATGCCATACTTCTTGAGGTAACTGTAGTCAGCATGGGCGGGACGAAACAGATCCTTGATGTTGGAGTAGTCTTTCGACTTCTGGTCCTCGTTCTCAATGAGCAGTCCAATGGGCGTACCGGTTGTCCTGCCCTCGAACACGCCTGAAAGTATCCTGACCCGATCTTCCTCCCGACGCTGTGTGGTGTAACGCGATGTACCCGGCTTTCGTCTATCCAGGTCTGCCTGCAGGTCTGCTTCAGTGAGCGGCATCCCGGGAGGGCATCCATCGACAATACAGCCGAGCGCGGGGCCGTGACTTTCCCCGAACGTACTCACCCTGAACATTTCACCGATACTGTTGCCTGCCATAATTCCTCCCCGCCAAGCTGGCATTATAACCGATGCTCAGCTTTACCCGGTGCCCTCTTTCACTTAGTGTAGAGACCCATGAACACTGCACGTCGACAGTTGCGACGCCAGGCATAGAACTGCTGCCAGGAGAACACGGAAATGGAAGAGGCGTATCGGGAAATCATCAGGGCGATGGGGGAAGACCTTGATCGGGACGGTCTGAATGGTACACCTGCGCGCGCTGCCCAGGCGATGGCATTCCTCACCCGGGGTTACGCCCAGACGCTGGACGAGGTTGTCAACAATGCACTCTTCGATTCAGACACCAGTGAAATGATTATTGTCGAGAATATTGAGCTTTATTCGCTCTGTGAACATCACATGCTGCCATTTATTGGCAAGTGCCATGTCGCCTACATTCCCACCGGCAAGGTACTTGGTCTCTCCAAGGTCGCGCGAATTGTCGATATGTATGCGCGGCGCCTGCAGATCCAGGAAAACATGACCAAAGAAATTGCTGATGCCATTTCCTCCGTCACCAGCGCCGCCGGCGTTGGGGTCATTATTGAGGCGCGTCACATGTGCATGATGATGCGTGGCGTTGAAAAACAGAACTCAACCATGAAAACCTCGGTGATGCTGGGGGAGTTTCGTGACAACCCGACCACCCGCATGGAATTTATCAACCTGCTCAATACTCATCACTGACAACTCGTAGGCCTTGCCGCGACTTTCAGTCGTTCTGTATCAGCACTATCTCGATCCGGTCCACACGATCACGATCACGAGGCAGGAGCGGTCCGGCCCCCTGTGACATCACCCGGGTGCTGTTTACTCCCTGCTCAACCAGTTGCTCAACAAACCGCCGGGCGTTGGCTGCCGAGCGGGAGATGGCCTGATCGACGGTCTCGCCACGCTGTTTGCGGGCATGCCCCACCACCGCGAGCCGGTACAGGGGTTCAAGCTTCATGGCGTCAACAACGGCAGGCACCAGCCTGGACTCATCCCCGGCTTCAATGCCGAACCAGCCCGTATCCTTCAAGGCCGCAACAATATTTGCCCCGGTAGGCAAGCTGGCGTTTTCCGCGACCACTACGTCAACATGCACATAGAGTTTGCGCGTCCCGCGCAATGCAACGTAGGTGGCCACGTAATAAGTTGCAACACCGGCATCTATTCGCGTCAGAAAATAATGTTGGTACTGCTCGGGACCAAACAGGATGGCCCGCCCGAACACACGGTTAGCCCAATGGTTGCTTGGGCCGCAGTCACGCCCACGACAGTCGAACTGAATATCACCCAGCCTGGCAAAGCGATCACGGTAGTAGGCGGCCACAACCTCAGTACGCTCCTCGTCCGGGACATACCAGGTCGACGCGATTCGACGTCCCGTGACAAAAATTGAGGCTTCTGCCCTGATGTTGCCGGCATTGTTCTTCAGCGCGCCCAGGATCACCTCGTGCTGGGAGATCTCCCTTGTGTCCGTAAAAGCCGCCAGTTCTGCTCTCGGATAACGCGGCAGCATCTCCTGCACATCTGAGGGTGCAGCCGCACTGCCCCAGGCGCACAGCGCCACACCAACCATCAGTCCTCGCCGTAATAGATCCATGCTATTTCACCCGTCTCCTGGCCCAAAACATCCAGCGTAACCGCAACCATGTTTGCCGTGTCCAGCCCAACCTGCTGCCCTGTCAGAAATTCAAGCAGGCGGCTGATAAATGGCTGGTGTGTCACCAGCAACAGGTCACCAGCCAGTTCTCCCAGCGCCCTGCACGATGTTGCCGGATCCGCGCCGGGGACCAGGGCGATTGACGTAAGTAATGGACGGGCAAGATGAAGCTTAGTTTGCATGATTGTTGCCGTCTGCTGTGCCCGCAAGAGCGGGCTCGCAACAATATCGGGCTCACCCGACCCTTTGCCTCTGAAGTACGCAGCCGCAGCGCTGACAGATCTCGCGCCCCGCTGCGTTAACGGCCGCAGCTCGTCGGTTGCCGCGTGCAAGGACGCTTCACCATGCCGCATCAGGTATACCAACCGCATATTAGTCGCTACTCCAACCAGCCCGTGGAAACTCAACCGCAAACAATCATTGCTTCGGTGCCAAATACCCTATGATGCCTGGCTGGGGCCCAACATCAGGCAACGGGTAGTCTGCTTGAGGGCGAACCCTACAGCAAAAACGCGACGCGGACATCACCTTGCGGGCCCATTGTCGCCCCTTCAATGCCCGCAAATGACCAGTCTCCGACACTCTGTTTCGACACTACCGAAAGCATCCGGTTCTTACATTGTGCTTACATCGCAAGGCGCTACAGGCCTCAACTCTCCTATACTTTCCAGACTTATGCAGGTATCTTTACCGGTTCAAATCGAGCGGGTTTTTGCTTTGTCCGATATTGTCGAAAAGCTCAAGGAGGAATCTGTCGCAGCGTTGACCGACATGCTGCGCGAAGTCCTGTTGCGGGCAGAAAAAGGAGTTGTCGACCAGATTGGTGGTTTCCTTACCCTGAGTCAGCACCAGGACGACATCCTCGCCGCATTTGCCCACAACATGAACAACTATTTTGATGAGCTGATGGGCAAACCCATCGACAAGGTTGAACCCGTCTACAATTTCGAAACCCTGTCCCTGGTCAAGGATGACGATCTGGAGATTATGGTAGCCCTTGAGGGCATGGTCAATTCCGCTCGCAACGCGCAGCTGCCCAATTTCATCAGCTTTAACACCCGGCTGAACACGCTGTTTGACAACAAACGGATTGATGAATCAACCAATCCCCTTGACCCTTCCCAGATTGCCACGGCGTTCAAGGATGCCATTGCCTCACTTAACATGGACGCGCAGAACAGTCTCTCTGTTTACCGCAGGTTCAATACCGATGTGCTGCTCCAGTTGGACAAGGTCCTGTCATCAGGCAACAAGCTGTTGATTTCACACGGCGTCATTCCACACCTCGGGATGGACAGTGGTGGCAAACAGAAGCCGGTCGCACGGAGCCGGCCGCGTCAGACCGATCCCATTGGTTTCGGTACCGTTGAGGAAGACCCTTTTGAGCCAGATGCCGAGACTCCGGAACTCTTCTCGATGATGCAGAACCTGTTACATCCCGGCAGCCCGGGCTCGGCCGGGGCCGGCGCAACCACCAGCGGGGTTAATCCGGCAGGCGCAGCCGCGCAGACTTCGCCTGTAAGTGGTGGCCCCCAGTATGCTGTCCCGGCATCCATGATCCCCAGTGGCGCCCAGGCCGGCGTCATGACACCTTTTACGCCTGCCCCGGGTGAACAGGTGCAGATGGTCGACCAGGGACAGTTGATGGCCATCCTGACCAATATCCAAAAGACGCTGGCTGAAAGGAGCGCAAACGAGTCCGGGCCTCAAGCGGCCGGCAAGGCTGAGAAAATTGACATTTCCTCGACTCTGGGCGAAATGCTGAAAGAGTCACAGGCCGAGGGTGTGGTAGCGGCTGTCGACAGGCAATCCTCGGACATCATCAACCTTGTAACCATGTTGTACGAGGCGATCTGGCAGGATGAAAGTGTGCCGATTCCAATCAAGGAACTGATTGGCCGTACCCAGATCACAATCATCAAGGTGGCGCTGTCGGATACCACTTTCTTCAACAGGGAAAATCATCCGGCCCGGACCATTCTGAACGATTTTGCTGAAGCCGGTATCGGCTGGACCGAAGTCGAGGAACTCGAGGCTGATCCGCTGTATCAGAAAATCCAGGATCTGGTTCGACGTATCCAGAATGACTACACCGGCGATGAGTCGTTTTTTGAGGGCATCATCAAGGAATTTCGCCGCTTCAGGGCCCAGGAGGTTGCCAAGACCCGCGTACTGGAACAACGTATCCTCAAGGCACAGGAACGTCAGGAACGACTTGGCGATATCCACGAGCTGGTTACCCAAAAGATTGACGAACGCCTCCTTGGACGCGACATCGACAGTTTCATCCAGGAATTGCTTGAAGGCCCCTTCCACAAATTTATGGTGATGCTGGTGCTGAAGGAAGGCCCCGGTACCAATGCCTGGAAACAGGCCATCAACACAATTGATGTCCTGCTGTGGACCATACAGTCCCATGAACATAGCGGTGACCGGGAACGACTTGAAACGGTTAACCCGCGGCTGCTCAATAATCTTCGCAAGGCGTTCAGAATTGCACAGGTACCCCCGGAAGAAATTGACACACTGATTACGCGTCTCAAGTCCGTACAGGATTCAAGTTTTGCGCCTGCAGCCGAGGCACCCGCCAAAACCGGTGCAGCCGCTGAAACCCGGGAGCCGACCCCGGCTGTTGCTGCCGCACCAACGTCCACAGACACTCGTTCAACACCGGTAGAATTTTCTTCTCCGGCAACCGAGCAGGATGAGGACGACGGCGGAGAATTGAGTGACAATGCCCCTGAAGTCAGGCAGGTTGACCAACTGCACGTGGGGATCTGGGTTGAGTTTATTGGTGAGGATGATGTGTCTGTTCGTTGCAAACTTGCCGCCAGGATCAATGCAATCGACAAGTATATTTTTGTCAATCGTCAGGGGGTCAAGGTCGTCGAAAAGACACGTATGGGCCTCGCCAGGGAACTGCGCGATGGCACCGTTCGGATCATCAGCGACGGGCTGCTCTTCTCACGCGCCCTGGAATCGGTGATTGGCAACCTGCGCGAATCACAGCAGGAGCAGCATACCGCCAGCGCTTATCAACCAGGCAAAGAGTCAAGTCCGGCCTGACCGGGCGCACTGGCCAACGGCTTCCCTGCCATCTGCTCCCAGGGCCAGTATCTCACGGCAAATAGGCGACTGCCCTGCAGCCAGGGCCATGCCACAGGCTGCCGGGCCATCACCGATTGTCAGGTTGACAACTCAAGCAACAGCTTGTTCAGCCGCTGCACGTATTCCGCCGGATCATCAAGCTGACTGCCTTCCGCCAGGGCCGCCTGGTCAAACAGCACCAGCGTCAGATCCGCAAAACGACTTTCTTCTGATTCACTGTTCAACCTCAGCACCAGGGGATGCGTGGGATTAATCTCGAAGATACGCCTCGCACTGGGCACATCCTGACCAGCAGACTCCAGTATCTTGCGCATCTGCAGTCCCATCTCATCGTCCTTGAACACAAGACAGGCAGGAGAATCCGTGAGCCGGTGACTGATGCGCACCTCTTCAACATCGTCACCCAATACACTCGAGATTCGTTTGACCAGGTCTTCAAAAGTCTTCTCAGCCTGGGCTTTTTCCTCTTTTTCCTCACTGTCTTCCAGTTCGCCGAGATCAAGGCTGGCACGAGCCACGTCCTGAAACTGTTTGCCGTCAAATTCGCTGACGTGACTCATCAACCACTCATCAATCCGGTCAAAGAGCAGCACAACTTCAATACCCTTGCGTTTGAAAAACTCAAGGTGGGGGCTGTTCCTGGCCGTATGGTAATTATCCGCTGTCACGTAGAAGATCTTGTCCTGGCCCGGCTGCATGCGTGATATGTAGTCCGGAAGCGACTGGTCCTGGGTCTCCGACGTGCTCTGTGTTGTGGTAAACCTGAGCAGCTTGAGTATTTTTTCCCGGTTGCCAAAGTCTTCCGCCGGACCTTCCTTCAGCACCTGGCCAAACTCCTCCCAGAACTTCTGGTACGCCTCCTTGTCTTTCGCGAGCTTTTCCAGCATATCAAGCGCACGCTTGGTCAAGGCGCTTTTCATCGAATCGATATTGGGATCTTTCTGCAGGATCTCGCGCGACACATTCAGCGAGAGATCGTTGGAATCAACAACCCCTTTAATAAAGCGCAGGTAAAGCGGCAGAAACTGTTCCGCGTCGTCCATGATAAAAACGCGCTGGACATACAGTTTGAGTCCACGCGGGGCCTCGCGCTGCCAGAGATCAAAAGGCGCGCGAGCGGGTACATAAACCAGGCTGGTGTAATCCAGTTTTCCCTCCACGCGATTATGGCTCCAGGACACCGGGTCCTGGAAATCGTGCGCAATGTGCTTGTAGAACTCCTTGTATTCATCGTCGGTGACTTCTGATCTCGGTCGGGTCCAGAGCGCCTGGGCTGAGTTCACCACTTCGTCCTCGGGTTCCCTGGTATCTTCACCGTCTGCGGCAAGGGTTTCAGATTTCATGACCACAGGCACTGATACATGGTCCGCGTACTTCTTGACGATGGTCTTGAGGCGCCAGGAATCCAGGAATTCGGCTTCGCTGGCCTTCAGATGCAAGATGACCGAAGTGCCACGGGATTCCCGGGAAATGGTTTCCACCTCAAAGTCTGATTCCCCGGCTGAAATCCAGCGCACTGCTTCGGCGGCCGGTGCAGATGCCGAACGGCTTTCAACCGTCACCTTGTCAGCCACAATAAACGATGAGTAAAAGCCAACGCCAAACTGGCCAATCAGCTGCGAATCCTTTTTCTGGTCGCCGGTCAGGCTCTGCAGAAACTGTGATGTACCCGAGCGCGCAATTGTGCCGAGGTGAGAAATGGCTTCTTCCCGGGTCATGCCAATACCGTTGTCGGTAATGGTCAGGGTTTGAGCCTCCTTGTCTACTTCGATACGTATTTTCAGATCGTTCTCGTCACCCATCAGCTCAGGGTTTGACAGCGCGGCAAAGCGTAGCTTGTCGATGGCGTCAGAGGCGTTGGATATCAATTCGCGGAGGAATATTTCCTTGTTGCTGTAAAGCGAGTGGATCATCAGGTGAAGCAGCTGTTTTGCTTCGGACTGGAAGGTCATCGTCTCCTTTTGTGCCTGGGCTACCATTTCATCTCCTGGTCAGTCTTGGATCTGTGGAAGTTGGGGGCATTGTCCGGGATTTCAAGGTGCAATGGGGCCGGAGCGGGCCCCCGAGCGTTGGGTACTGACATGGTGCCGCAGCATTCGGTTGCCCCGGAAAGCAGAACGGGGGCCAAAGGGGCCCCGTTGCTGTCAAATTGCTCCGCTGTCAACGGCGCACAAGTGTGGCTTACCAGCCAGTCACTTCCTTGAGCGTATTGCCAATTTCGGCGAGGCTCTTGACCGTCGTGACACCTGCAGCCTGCAGGGCGGCAAACTTGTCATCAGCCGTACCTTTACCGCCAGCAATAATGGCGCCAGCATGCCCCATGCGCTTACCGGGTGGCGCAGTTACGCCCGCAATATAGCCCACAACAGGCTTGGTCACATTTGACTTGATAAATGCCGCGGCTTCTTCTTCGGCATTACCGCCAATCTCACCAACCATGATAATGGCCTCGGTCGCCGGATCCTGCTCAAACATGGTCAGGATATCGATAAAATTGCTGCCGGGAATCGGATCACCGCCAATACCAACGCAGGTACTCTGGCCAAAACCAAGGTCCGTCGTTTGCTTGACCGCCTCGTAGGTCAGCGTGCCCGAACGTGACACAATCCCGACCTTGCCCGCCAGGTGTATATCACCCGGCATGATGCCAATTTTGCATTCACCGGGAGTAATCACACCAGGACAGTTGGGCCCAATCAGGCGTATCCCCCTGGCGTCAAGGCTTGCCTTGACCGCGAGCATGTCAAGTGTGGGTACACCCTCGGTAATACAGACAATCAGCTTTATCCCCGCATCTGCCGCTTCAAGAATGCTGTCCTTGGCGAACGGGGCCGGGACGTAAATCACAGACGCATCAGCACCGGTATCAATAACGGCTTCACGCACCGTATTAAATACAGGCAAACCGAGGTGCTCCTGTCCACCCTTGCCCGGTGTGACACCACCCACCATCCGGGTGCCGTAAGCAATCGCCTGGGTTGAGTGCAACGTGCCCTGGGAGCCCGTAAATCCCTGACACAACACCCGCGTGTCCTTGTTAATCAATACACTCACGCTGCACCTCCTGCTGCCTTAACTGCCTGCTGGACCGCATCGGTAAGACTGGTCGCCGCAATGATATCAATGTCACTTTCTTTCAGGGTCTGCACACCCAGGGCGGCATTGTTACCCTCAAATCGCACTACCACTGGCACCTTGACCCCAACTTCCTTTACGGCCCCAATGATGCCGTCAGCAATGATATTGCACTGGACAATACCGCCGAAGATGTTGATCAGGACTGCCTTGACACTGCTGTCTGCCAGAATGATCTTGAACGCCTCACTCACTGTTTCCTTGGTTGCGCCACCGCCCACGTCAAGGAAGTTTGCCGGCTGCCCGCCATGCAGCTTGACCAGGTCCATGGTGCCCATGGCAAGCCCAGCACCATTGACCATACAACCGATTGTGCCTTCAAGCGCAACATAGTTGAGCCCAAACTCCGACGCCCGATTCTCGCGCTCGTCTTCCTGGCTTGCATCCCGCATCGCGTGAAGTGCCTTCTGTCGATACAGGGCATTGCCATCAAGCGACACTTTGGCATCAAGACAGTGGATATCCCCACTCTCGGTAACAACCAGTGGATTGATTTCCAGCAATGACAGGTCCCTTTCCACAAACATTTTGGCGAGACCGGTGAACACGCTGGCAAACTGGTTAATCTGCTTGCCTTCCAGCCCCAGTTGAAAGGCAAGGTCGCGCCCCTGGTAGGGCATGCCACCCATGGCAGGGTCAATGGTTGCTTTCAGGATTTTTTCGGGTGAATGTGCGGCAACCTCCTCAATCTCCACACCACCTTCTGTTGATGCCATAAACACCACACGACGGGTGGAACGATCAATCACCGCACCGAGGTACAGTTCACGCGCGATATCAGTACATGATTCCACGTAAATCTTGCTGACCGGCTGACCCTTCTCGTCAGTCTGGAAGGTCACCAGGTTGGTGCCAATCAGGCGGTCGGCGAATTCACGTATTTCCGCCTCCGTCGACACCAGTTTGACGCCACCGGCTTTGCCACGGCCACCGGCATGTACCTGTGCCTTGATGACCCATTTGTCACCGCCAATTTGTTTTGCTGCCGCAACAGCCTCGTCCGCGGTGTCTACGGCAATACCGGTTGACACCGGCAGTCCATATTCAGCAAACAGCTGTTTTGCCTGGTATTCATGAAGGTTCATAAAGTGATGATCCTTAAAGGTCTCGTTAGGTTTTTTTGCGTTGGTTTGGGTAGTGCCTGGTTACTTCTTTCTTTTTCTGTTGGCGATATGTATAGCATGGCCGTTTACCGCCAAAGCCGCCTCGTGTACCGCCTCGGAAAGCGTGGGATGGGCAAACATGGTCAACCCCAGGTCCTCAGCGCTGGCGCCAAATTCCATGGCAATCACCGCATCGCTGATCAATTCGGACGCATGGGCACAGATCATGTGCACCCCAACAATCCTGTCAGTTTCTTCATCTGCCAGGATCTTCACCATGCCAACTGACTCGTTGGCTGCCATGGCCCGGCCACTGGCCGCCATGGGGAAAACGCCCACATTGTACTTGTCTCCGCTGGCTTTGAGATCCTGCTCTGTGCGGCCAACCCAGGCAATTTCGGGATGGGTGTAGATCACTGAAGGTACCGTATCATAATTCACCAGTGGCTTGTGTCCTGCTATCCGCTCGGCCACCATGATGCCCTCTTCCATACCCTTGTGGGCCAGCATGGGGCCGCGCACCACGTCCCCTACCGCGTATACACCCGGGGCATCAGTGGAACAGAGGTCGTTCACGTAGATGAACCCCCGCTCATCCAGGTTTACGCCACTATCTGCCGCTAACAGCCCCTCGGTATAGGGTCTGCGCCCCACGGCAACAATCACTGCATCAAAGGTCTC
This sequence comes from Pseudomonadota bacterium, assembly GCA_047947185.1. Taxonomy (GTDB): domain Bacteria; phylum Pseudomonadota; class Gammaproteobacteria; order Pseudomonadales; family Azotimanducaceae; genus JANQJA01. The sequence continues at coordinate 96,321 of CP170502.1, read as the reverse complement.
TTCAAGGTCCTCTTCATCCTGCCGGAACGTCACCTTGACTTTTTTGCCCTTAACCTCGCTCCCCATGACCCGTGTGCCCAGACGAATATCAAAACCCTGCTGGCGAAACTGTTTCAGGGATTCTTTGGCAATGGCGTCGTCCGCCATAGGCAGAAAATCGGGCAGGGCTTCAAGCACCACAACCTCAGCACCCAGCCGGTTCCAGACACTGCCAAGCTCAAGACCTATCACGCCGGCGCCAATCACACCAAGGCGTTTGGGCACCGTCTGGAACTCAAGTGCGCCGGTGGAGTCGACGATCAGCCCATCGGTCAGCGGACAGGGTGGAATATTTACCGGTACCGATCCGGTTGCCAGAATCACGTGTTCCGCAGAAAGCTCCTGGACACCGCCTTCATGCGGCGTAAACTCAACCTGCCTGCCCGCATTGAGGCGTGCCTGACCTTCCAGCGTCGTCACCCCATTGGACTTGAGCAGGCCGGCAACGCCTCGGGTAAGGTTCAGCACGACGTCATCCTTGCGCTTCAGCATCACCGGGACATCAATCTCTATACCTTTTGCCTTGATCCCGAGGCCTGCAAAAGACTCTTTTGCCTCGATGTACTTATGGGAAGCTTCCAGCAACGCCTTTGAAGGGATGCAGCCCACATTAAGGCAGGTGCCACCATAGGCCGGGTCCCCCTGCTTGTTGATCCACTTGTCAATACAGGCCGTTTTCAACCCCAGCTGGGCCGCCCGGATTGCCGCGTGATAACCCGCAGGGCCGCCGCCAATCACTATCACATCAAACTTGGTTGCCATGACAAACCTCTCTCAGGCGAGACTAGATATCCAACAGGATTCGTGCTGGTTCTTCCAGAAAATCCTTGATTGTGACGAGAAAGCGGACTGCCTCCTGACCATCAATCAGGCGATGGTCATAAGATAATGCCAGATACATCATAGGCCTTATCTCAACCTGTCCATTGACCACAACGGGCCGCTCCTGGATCTTGTGCATACCCAGGATTCCGGTCTGGGGCGGATTGAGGATGGGTGTTGACAGGAGTGAGCCAAACACGCCGCCATTCGAAATGGTAAAGGTTCCCCCGGTCATGTCGTCGATACTGAGTTTGTTGTCCCTCGCCTTGGCGCCAAATTCCCTGATCTGGTCCTCAATTTCAGCCAGTGTCAGGCTGTCTGCATCGCGCAGTACCGGCACCACCAGGCCGCGGGGTGAACCCACAGCCACACCAATGTCCTGATAGCCGTGATAGACGATATCGTTGCCGTCGATGGAAGCATTCACCGCCGGGAATCTTTTCAGCGCCTCGATACTGGCCCGGACAAAAAACGACATGAACCCAAGCCGGGTACCATTATGGGCTTTCTCAAAATCGTCGCGATAGCGCGACCGCAGATCCATGATCGCCTGCATGTCTACCTCGTTAAAGGTCGTCAGCATGGCAGCTGTCTGCTGGGCCTCGACCAGGCGACGGGCGATACTGGCACGCAGCCGGGTCATGGGCACTCGCCGCTCTACCCGGCCTTCCGGTGTTGCCGGAATGGGTGTGGACCTGACGTCATTTGCAGCGCTGGGGGCCGCCGCTGGTGCAGGTACGGCAGCTTCCGTTTCCTGTTTTGCCACGGCTTTGAGCACATCTTCCTTGGTGACCCGGCCATCCTTGCCTGTACCTGTCACCTTATCCAGGCTAACCCGGTTTTCCTCAGCAATCTTGCGTGCTGCCGGACTGACCAAAAGGGCCGGAGCCGGTTCATCACGATCGCCTTCATCATCATCCGCAACCGGTGAATCGCCTGGCGCGGCTGGCGAAGACCCCTCAAAGTTGCCTTCCTCAAAGCGGGCCAGCACTTCTTCTGCCAGCACCGTTTCACCTTCAGCCTTGAGAATTTCGGTGACACGACCATCTGCCGGTGCGACAACTTCCAGTACAACCTTGTCGGTTTCTATATCAACCAGAACCTGGTCCCGGGTTACGCTCTCGCCAACCTCAACGTGCCATGCGGCAACCTCACCATCCGCGATGGACTCGGGAAACTCAGGGGCTTTGATGTCTGTCATGTAAGAATCCTTGAACGCCTAGTGGAATGTAATCAGGAAACGCCTTCAGCATAGAGTGCTTCATCGACCAGCTGTTCCTGCTGACGAACGTGCAATGACGTGTAGCCGGCGGCGGGTGACGCAGATGCATCGCGCCCGGCATAGCGCAGGTAAAGGCCAGGAAACTTCCTGTGAACAACCCGTCGCATGTGGTGCTGGCTACTGTACCAGGCCCCCTGGTTCATGGGCTCCTCCTGACACCACACTGCAGCGGCAATGTTTGGATAACGGTCCAGAGCCTCAAACATGGCATCCTCGGGAAACGGATACAGCTGTTCAATCCTGACGATCGCAACATGGTGCAGTTCGTCAGCATTACGCTTCTCCAGCAGGTCGTAGTAGACCTTGCCGCTGCAGAAGACAATGCGCGTGATATCACCATCCGGCGCAAGCCCCGTGTCCTGGATAATCGGGAGGAATTCCCCCTCGGTCAGGTCTTCGAGTGTTGACACGGCTTCCTTGTGACGTAACAGGCTTTTGGGTGACATGACAACCAGTGGTTTACGCAGTGGCCGGATCACCTGTCGCCGCAACAGGTGGAATATCTGTGCGGGCGTGGTCGGCACGCAGACCTGGATATTGTGTTCAGCACTGAGTTGCAGGAATCGCTCCAGGCGCGCTGAGGAGTGTTCCGGCCCCGCACCTTCGTAGCCATGCGGCAAGAGCAGCGTCAGCCCACACAGCCGTGCCCACTTGTGCTCTCCCGAGGTGATGAACTGGTCGATCACCACCTGCGCGCCATTAGCAAAATCCCCGAACTGCGCTTCCCAGACACACAGCGTGGCCGGGCTGGTCTGGGCGTAGCCATATTCAAATGCCAGCGCCGCTTCTTCAGAAAGCAGTGAATCGAACATCCGGAACGCTCCCTGGCTTTCACCCAGGTGTTCCAGGGGTGAGTGTTCCTTGCCTTCTTTCTGGTCATGCACCACCGCGTGGCGGTGGGAGAAAGTCCCCCGTCGCACATCCTGACCGGTCAGGCGCACGGCATACCCCTGGGCCAGCAGCGTGGCATAGGCCATCATCTCGGCAAAGCCCCAGTTGATGGCCATCGCCCCGGCCGCCATTTTGCGCCGGTCCTCCATGATTTTCTTGACCTGCTTCTGGAGCGTAAAACCCTCTGGCAATTCCTGCATGCGCTCGGCCAGTGCGCGAAAAGCTTTTGCCGGAAAGCGGGTGTCACCATGGGAGGTCCAGTCGTGCCCCAGGTAGGGGCGCCAGTCAACATACAGACTGGCGTCGGGTTCTTTCAGATGGTCCCAGGCCACCGCCTGACCCGCATCCAGGTCGTCCCTGTAAGCCAGTTTACGACGCTCGTATTCCGCCTCATCAATTGCCCCCTCAGCCAGCACCTTTTCCGCATAAAGCGTCAGCGTGGTAGGGTGCTGGCGAATCTTCTGGTACATGATGGGCTGGGTGATTGAGGGCTCGTCACCTTCGTTGTGGCCGCGCCGACGATAACAGACCAGATCAATCACAACGTCCTTCTTGAACTCCATCCGATAGTCCAGCGCCAATTGTGAGATAAACAGCACAGCTTCCGGATCGTCAGCGTTCACATGGAAAATGGGTGCCTGAACCATTTTGGCAACTTCGGTGCAGTAACGCGTTGAACGCGCGTCCTCGGGATTGCTGATGGTGTATCCGATCTGGTTGTTGACAATCACATGGATGGTGCCACCCACGTAATAGCCACGAGTCTGGGACATCTGGAAAGTTTCCATGACAACCCCCTGACCCGCAAAAGCGGCATCACCATGGATATTGATTGCCAGTACCTTGTTGCCTTTCGAATCCCCTCGACGGTCCTGGCGCGCGCGCACGGAACCCGCGATAACCGGTGCTGCAATTTCCAGATGCGAGGGATTAAAACCCAGCGCCAGGTGCATCTCACCGCCTGGTGTCATCAGGTTGGACGAGAAGCCCTGATGATATTTCACGTCACCGGAGCCAAATCCCGGGGTATAGCGGCCCTCAAACTCATCAAACAGGTCAGCCGGCTGTTTCCCCATCAGGTTCACCAGGACGTTAATACGGCCGCGGTGAGCCATACCCATCACCGTTTCTACCACACCCGCTGTACCCGCCCGGTGAATCAGCTCAGCCAGGCAGGGAATCAGGCTCTCCCCCCCCTCTAGACCAAACCGTTTGGTACCCGGATATTTGGTACCCAGGTATTTCTCCAGCCCCTCAGCGGCGATCAACCGGTCGAGGATGCGACGCTTGACCCCGGCACTGAACGATGGGCGGGAACGCGCACTCTCCATCCGTTGCTGAACCCAGTTCTGTTCAGCCTCATCCGAGATGTGCATGTATTCCGCGCCGATAGAACCACAGTAGGTCTGCTCAAGCACGAGGACAATGTCACGTAACGTGGCTTCACGATCACCAAAAAACAGGCTGCCGGTCTGAAAGCGGGTATCCAGGTCAGCCGCAGACAGGCGATGGTATTCCAGTTCAAGCGCATGGGTCCCGCTTTCGTCCGCGAGCCCCAGCGGATCGAGTTTGGCCTTGAGGTGGCCACGTCGACGGTAGGCTGAGATCAGTTCACCCACGGCGACCTGCTTGCGCTCATAGTCCGCACTGATCGACGCGGGTGAGACGGGTGTCACCCGCGCCTGGTTCTTGGCGATCAGCAGGAAGTGGTTCCGGATGGTCTCATGGGAAATATCCGGCGCCACCTTGCCTTCAACTACAGGGAGTGTCTCGAAGTAGCTGCGCCACTCGGCGGGTACTTCTGTCGGGTCTTCCAGGTATTGTTCGTAGAGATCTTCAACATATGAAGCGTTGCCGCCTGAAATGTGGCCGCTCCGCCACAACTGCTCCATGTTACTTTCTTGCATGCTGCCTGGGCTCCCGGAGGAAATACTGAGTGCGCGGCCTTTCGCCGCGAAGGGTGAATTCTACAGGCATTGGGGTACCAGGTGCCACCTCGGTACTTCAAAATGCAGGTGCGACGGGCGATTCCGGGCACCCTGACGGGAAACAGGCCGGCGCCCTGGGTGGTTGCCGGCCTGACAGATCACAATCCCGGCGTCCGGGTTATACAGCGCGCTTGAGCAGCATATTGCGGATGTGACCAATCGCCCTGGTCGGGTTCAGCCCCTTTGGACACACCGCAACACAGTTCATGATGCCACGGCAGCGGAATACGCTGAATGGATCCTCAAGGTTTGACAGTCGTTCTTCGGTGGCAGTATCACGCGAATCGGCCAGAAAACGGTATGCCTGCAACAGACCCGCCGGGCCAATAAACTTGTCCGGGTTCCACCAGAACGAAGGACACGACGTTGAACAACAGGCGCAAAGGATACATTCGTAGAGCCCGTCCAGTTTTTCCCGGTCCTCCGGCGATTGTAGCCGCTCGATGGAAGGTGGCTCCTCATCATTGATCAGATAAGGCTGGATCTTGTGGTAGTTGTCGAAAAACTGCTCCATATCCACCACCAGGTCACGCACAACCGGCAATCCGGGCAAAGGCCGCAGCGAGAGCGCGCCCCCCTTGACTACCTCGGACAGTGGCGTGATGCAGGCAAGCCCGTTCTTGCCATTCATGTTCATCCCGTCAGAGCCGCAGACACCTTCCCGACAGGATCGTCGGTAGGAGATGCTTGGGTCCTGCTCTTTCAGCATCTCAAGCAGATCAAGCACCATCACGTCCCTGCCACCCGGGATTTCAATACTGAAATCCTGCATATAGGGCTCGTTGTCCTTGGCCGGATCGTATCGGTATACACTGACTTGCATTAGTAGACTCGCTCTTTTGGTACAAAAATTCCGTCCGGAAGGTCGCTGTCCGTTTTCAGCAAACCTGGCTCGAGATTGACAGCACGCTTGCTGACCGCCTTCGAAATCGGGTCATAAATCGAGTGCGCGAGCCAGTTTTCGTCATCCCGCGACGTGTAGTCATCCCTGGCATGCGCCCCCCGGCTTTCGCGCCGGGCTTCCGCGGCAATGGCAGTGGCCTCAGCAATCTCGAGCAGGTTGTCCAGTTCCAGCGCTTCCAGCCGGGCCGTGTTGAATGCCGCACTCTTGTCAGGCAGGCTGGCCCGGGAAATACGCTCGCGCAGTTCATCCAGCTTCTTGATGCCTGCCAGCATGGTTTCTTCCTTGCGGAAGACCCCGAAGTTCATCTGCATGCAGGACTGGAGTTCTTTCTTCAGCGTTGCGACACCTTCTCCGCCGGCGGGCGAATCGTTCCAGCGATTCAGTCGCGCCATGGCTGCCTCAAGATCACTCTCCGTCGCCTTGCCGTTTGCGATACCGCTGGCAAGTGATTCGGTGATGTGCAGGCCCGCTGCGCGACCAAATACCACAAGGTCAAGCAATGAATTGCCACCCAGCCTGTTGGCACCGTGGACCGAGACGCAGGCTGCTTCGCCACAGGCATAAAGCCCGTCAACAATCTCATCTTCCCCCTGGGCGTTGATACGAATCGCCTGGCCATGAACGTTGGTTGGGGTGCCTCCCATCATGTAATGGCAGGTAGGTACAACCGGAATGGGTTCTTTCACCGGATCGACGTGTGCAAAGGTTTTTGCCAGCTCAGTAATCCCGGGCAGCCGGGAATGCAGGATCTCCTCACCCAGGTGGTCGAGCTTGAGCAGTACATGGTCACCATTTTCCCCGGCACCACGCCCTTCCATGATTTCCAGGATCATGCTGCGTGCCACCACGTCACGTCCGGCAAGGTCTTTTGCCGTGGGCGCGTAACGCTCCATGAAGCGCTCACCGTCCTTGTTGATCAGGTAACCACCCTCACCCCGGCAACCTTCCGTTACCAGCACCCCGGCGCCGGCAATCCCGGTCGGGTGAAACTGCCACATTTCCATGTCCTGGACCGGAATGCCGGCACGCAGCGCCATGCCCGTACCGTCCCCGGTGTTCATCAGCGCATTGGTTGTCGACTGGTAAATACGCCCGGCACCGCCAGTTGCCAGCACGGTGGCCTTGGATCGCATGTATACAACTTCGCCGGTTTCAATACAGATGGCGATCACGCCAACCACCGCACCCGTTGCTGTCTTGACCAGGTCAACGGCAAACCACTCACTGAAAAAGACAGTGCCTGCCTTGATGTTGCCCTGGTACAGCGTATGCAGCAGTGCGTGGCCGGTGCGGTCTGCGGCAGCGCAGGTTCGCGCCGCCTGCCCGCCCTTGCCAAAATCTTTTGACTGGCCGCCGAAAGGCCGCTGGTAAATGCGACCGTTTTCCTTGCGCGAAAAAGGTAACCCCATGTGTTCGAGTTCGAACACGGCCTGGGGACCCACCTCACACATGTACTGGATGGCATCCTGGTCGCCGATATAGTCGGAGCCCTTCACCGTGTCATACATGTGCCAGCGCCAGTCGTCATTGGGGTCTTCGCTGGCGATGGCGCAGGTAATTCCTCCTTGCGCCGATACGGTGTGGGAACGGGTCGGGAACACCTTGGAGACCACCGCCGTCTTGTAGCCGCTGGCGGCCATCTGCAGCGAAGAGCGCATGCCCGAGCCGCCACCGCCCACGATAATTGCATCAAAATCCAGAACCGCAAGCTTGCTCATGTTTCTAATTCCCCCACAGGATCTTGATACCCCAGATGAGGTAACAGGCCAGAATAAGTACGCAGCCAACCTGGTAGACAAGTCGAATGCCGTCTGCGCCGCTGCCAAAATAGTGTTCCCGTATATAATCGGTGCCGATCGTCCACATACCCACCCAGGCATGCGCACAGCTGGCGATAAGGGCCAGCAGGGTAAATACCTGCATCCAGGTCTGGCTGAACAGTTCCCGCCAGCCGGTGAACGTCATCTCACCGGACAGCAGCAGGATGCCAACGAGCAACACGGTATAAGCAGCCAGGATATAAGCTGACACCCTTTGAACAATCCAATCGGCAAGACCATTGCCGGAAAAACTGGTGACTTGGGTTACCATCACAATCTCCTTAGAACTGTACTACCCAGATGCCTGCCAACACGATCAGTATGCCGCCCGCCAACAGCGTGGTGCGGGAGGCAAATCGACCACCTTCGAGCGTATCGCCGACCTCAAGATCAAGCAGCAGATGTTTGATTCCGGCAACGAAGTGATAGGCAAGCGCGGCAAGCAGGCCAAACGTGATCAGCATACCAATGGGCGACCCCAACATGGCCTTCAGCCGTTCGAAGCCCTCTTCTGACGACATTGATAAGTCGAAAGCATAGAGTGCAAAGGCTATGGCAACAAAAAGCACCACCCCTGCGACCCTGTGAAGGATCGATGCTATGGCGGTGACAGGCCAGGCAAACCGGGCCAGGTCACCGGGATCTACGTTTACTGGGCGATGGTCATTTTTCACTTGAAATACACTCGACTGGAAAGTCCGGAGGCGCCAACCCATCGGGTTCGATGCGCTGCGCCACTCGGCGGTTGGGTTAAATTTCGCGTGGCGCCATCATAGGTTTTTTACTGCGAAAAAACAAACTGCAAGGTGCGTCTGGGACTGCCTTCACAAGGCTTTACAACCACCGATGGTTTTGAAATCATTGCGCGCTCTTACCGCCGTAAACCAAGCTATCAACCCGACGGGAAGCCCGCTACCAGTGGCTTTCAAATTACGCAGGAGTGTACGATGCCACAGAAGGTTCAGATTACGATCGACGGCAAGACGGTCGAGCTTACGACCATGGAAGCCACAGAAGGCACCAATGTTGTCGACGTCAGGGGTTTGATCAGCGAGGGGATATTCACCTACGATCCCGGCTTCCTCTCCACCGCAAGTTGTGACTCGACCATTACCTATATCGATGGCGACAACGGTATCCTGCTGTACCGGGGGTATCCGATCGAACAGCTTGCAGAGCAGTCCAATCACCTCGAAGTTGCCTATCTCCTGCTCAACGGCGAGTTGCCAGATGCTGCAGCGGCGGGCGCATTCGTTGATTCCATCAAATCCAATCAGGAGATTGATGAAAAGTTTCAGCAGATTTTCAACGGGTTTGCCCGCGGCGCCCATCCCATGTCGATGGTGGGCGCTGCAGTCAGCGGGCTGGCATCCCTGTACCACGAAGACACCGACATCACGAATCATGACGATCGCATCCTGACCGCCCATCGCCTGATTGCCAAAATTCCAACCATTGCGGCCATGGCATACCGGCATGGCAAGGGATTACCGTTTATTCCCCCGGATGCGTCACTCAGCTACGCCGAAAATTTCCTGCACATGTGTTTCGGTGATGATCCCCGGCGGGTGACTCCCACCCTGGCTGAGGCCATGGACCGAATATTCATCCTTCATGCCGACCATGAGCAAAATGCCTCAACATCAACCGTGCGAATGGCAGGTTCAACTGACTGTAATCCCTATGCGGCCATTTCCGCTGGCATCTCTGCGCTCTGGGGACCTGCCCATGGCGGTGCCAACGAGGCCGTGCTCAACATGCTGAATGAAATTGGTGACGAAAGCCGGGTCAACGAGTTTGTTGACAGGGCCAAAGACAAGGACGACCCATTCAAGCTCATGGGCTTTGGCCATCGTGTCTACAAGAACTTTGATCCGCGGGCGAAAGTCATGGAGGCCTCCTGCCAGGCAGTATTGAACGAACTGGGCGTTGAAGACGAACCACTGCTCCGGATTGCCAAGAAGCTCGAGACGATTGCCAGGGAAGACGACTATTTCATTGAACGCAAGCTCTATCCCAACATTGACTTTTACTCCGGCATCACCCTGCAGGCTGTGGGTATACCCACCGAAATGTTCACCGTGATCTTTACCCTGGGGCGTATGCCCGGATGGATATCCCACTGGCACGAAATGCTGAGTGCGCCTTACAAGATTGCCCGGCCAAGACAGTTGTACCTGGGAGAACACAAGCGCGACTATGTTGCACTCAACCAACGGTAATACGACCCCACAAGCGGAGCATATATTGGATATTTCAGTTGCAATTGAAACGACTCAGGGCACCATCAACCTGACACTTTTCCCGGACGAGACCCCCATCACTGTCTCGAACTTTGTGAACCTGGCACGACGCGGCTTCTACAACGGGCTGAACTTTCACCGGGTCATCAGTGATTTCATGATCCAGGGTGGTTGTCCCACAGGGACCGGTACCGGTGGACCCGGTTATCGTTTCGAAGACGAATTTGTGGCGTCGCTCCGGCACGACGCACCCGGCAAACTGTCCATGGCCAATGCGGGGCGCGGCACCAATGGCAGCCAGTTTTTTATCACCCACGTACCCACCCCACACCTCGATAACAATCACTCTGTTTTTGGCGCGGTCAAATCCGGCGCTGACCAGGCTGTCGTCGACAGCATCAAGCAGGGTGACAGGATTATCAGCATTGAAGTTACCGGCGATGCGGACGACCTCCTGGCGGCGAACCAGGCCCGCGTCGACGAGTGGAATGCGGCACTGGACAAGAACTTTCCCAACCTCGGCAAATAGGCACTCATGGCGTTTGACGGACTAGGGATGAACCTCGGCAACCTGAGCCGGCTTTCCAGCGCAAGATCGCGCTCCATCAGTCCTGAGAACTTCACTGGCGAGAAAGGCGGCGGCGCCAGGGCCGTCGAGGGAACCGGTGCCCAGGCCGCACGCGATCTTGGCCCGGGTTGGAAAATCTCACCCTCTGTGGTGATTGGGGCCGGGGAAACCTTCACGCTGGCAGACATCCAGGATCAGGGTGCCATTTCGCAGATCTGGATGACACCTACCGGCAACTGGCGATTCTCGATCCTCCGGATTTACTGGGACGGTTCAGACGTACCCGCGGTTGAATGCCCGGTAGGGGATTTTTTTGGCATGGGTTGGGGGAAGTATGCGCCGCTCTCCTCACTTGCCGTCTGCGTCAATCCCGGCAGTGCTTTCAACTGCTACTGGGAGATGCCATTTCGTCGTCAGTGCCGGATCACCATGACCAATATCGCCGATGAGGCAATGGTCCTCTACTACCAGATCAATTACACCCTGACGACTGTACCGGACGACTGCGCCTACTTTCACGCCCGCTGGAACCGGACCAACCCCCTGCCCTACAAGGATGTCTATACCATTCTTGACAGAATTTCCGGTCGTGGCCAGTTTGTCGGTACCTACATGGCCTGGGGTGTCAACAATCGCGGCTGGTGGGGCGAAGGCGAGATCAAGTTCTATATTGACGGGGATGACGATGCCCCCACCATCTGCGGTACGGGCACCGAGGACTACTTCTGCGGTTCCTACAACTTTGATCTCGGCAAAGAGCAGGGTGGTTACACAACTTATACAACCCCCCAGGCGGGACTGCATCAGGTCATTCGACCAGACGGCCGCTACAGCAGCCAGCAGCGATTTGGTATGTATCGCTGGCATATCTCAGACCCTGTCCGTTTTGAGCAGGACCTGAAAGTCACCATCCAGGCACTGGGTTGGCGCTCAGGCCGTCGTTACCTGCCCCTGCAGGATGATATAGCCTCGGTTGCCTACTGGTACCAGACGCTACCCTCACCCCCGGTGCAGGCGCTCCCGGAACGGGATTTTCTTGAGGTCAACTGATACCCGGTCGCAACACACAAGGAGACGGTCAAAGTGAAAGGTGTCATCCTGGACGCAGACAGCCTCGGCAACGTGGATCTCGACCCCATCACCACGCTGGCTGGCACCTGGTCCGTTTACGGCTTTACAACACATGAGCAAGTCAGCGAGCGAATTGCCGATGCAAACATTGTTCTGACCAACAAGGTGGTTGTGGGGCCTGCAGAAATCAATAAAGCCGGTAACCTGGGCCTGATCAGTGTAATGGCAACCGGCACCAACAACATCGACCTCGCCGCCGCCCGGCAGCACCGGATTGATGTCTGTAATGCAGTGGCCTATGCGACGCCCTCGGTTGTGCAGCACACCATCAGCCTGATGCTGGCACTGGCAAACAACCTGATCAGCTACGCTGCGGACGTTCGCGCCGGCAGGTGGCAGGAAAGCCGCGTATTCTGCCTGCTTGACCACCCCATCACCGAGTTGTCAGGAAAAAAGCTGGGCATTCTTGGCTACGGCGAACTGGGCAGTGCGGTGGCGAACGTGGCACAGGCATTTGGCATGGAAATCCTGGTTTCAGGGCGACCTGGCGAACCCGCGACTGCAGGCAGACATGCCTTTGATGCAATGCTGGCAGAGGTCGACTACCTGAGCCTGCACTGCCCGCTGACAGAGGCAACCCGCGAGATCATCAATGCCACAACCCTCGGCCAGATGAAGCAGGGCAGTTTCCTGATCAATACCGCCCGTGGTGGTCTGGTGAATTCACTGGACCTGATCGCGGCACTGCGAAGTGGCCATATTGCCGGTGCCGCCCTTGACGTGGTCAACGTGGAACCACCGGCCGCCGATGAACCCCTGCTTGACCCGACCATACCCAACCTGATTGTCACACCCCACTCCGCCTGGGCAGCCATAGAATCCAGGCAACGACTGGTGCGCCAGATGCAGGAAAATATCCAGGCATGGCAACAGGGCAAGCCGGTGCGCTGTGTCAATGATTGATCTGGCACCCGTTCTGGTGTCAGCGCGCCAGGTACTTCATTGCCCGTTCCAGCCCACCCTCGCCCAGGTGATACATGTGTCCGTCCATTAGGCGTTCAATCATCCGCGTGGTGTAGGAATCCTGCCAGTTGCGCTCGGCCACCGGGTTGAGCCAGACGATTTTGCGGAACCTGTCATGGAAACGTGCCAGCCACTGCTCACCGGGTTCGTTGTTGTAATGCTCAACACTTCCCCCTTTCTCCGCAATTTCGTGACGCGCCATGTTGGCATCACCCACAAACACGATCCTGTAGTCGCTCCCGAAACGGTTCAATACGTCAAATGTGCTGATCCGGTCATCCTGGCGGCGGTCATTGGTCTGCCAGAGTGATTCATACACAAAATTGTGAAAGTAATAGTGCGCCAGGAATTTGAATTCACTCCGTGCGGCTGAAAAGAGCTGCGCACAGGCCTCAACGTGTTCATCCATCGATCCCCCTACATCAAGTAACAACAGCACCTTCACCGAGTTTCGACGCTCGGGGACTTCAACAATATCCAGGATGCCGCCGCTACGTGCGGTACGATGAATGGTTTCAGCCAGATCGAGTTCAAGGTCCGCTGCTGTACGGGCGAATTTTCTCAGCCGGCGCAGGGCCATTTTCATGTTGCGCACGCCCAGTTCGACATCCGGGTCGTAGTCCTCAAACTGCCGCAACTGCCAGACTTTCAGCGCTGACTGTTGGGCGGGCCGGGTCATGCCGTCACGCTCGCCCGCGCCAGGTACCTGTCCCTCGCCGCGCCCTGTCTCTCCATCAACACCTTCACCCTCCCGGCCACTTTCACCTTCGCCGGAATCACCGCTCTCTCCTTCTCCTTCTCCTTCTCCTTCTCCTTCTCCTTCTCCTTCTCCTTCCCCTTCTCCTTCTCCTTCTCCTTCCCCTTCTCCTTCTCCTTCTCCTTCCCCTTCTCCTTCTCCTTCTCCTTCTCCTTCCGCATCCCCTTCACCCTCAGCTGCTTTCTGCCAGTCACCGGTATCAGGTGCTTCGTCACCAGCCCGGGAAGCCGACGGTTCACCTTGCTCATCCGTCCCCGCCCCTGCAGTTTCGTTGGCCTGCTGTCGATCCCCGGGGCTGGCCGCCAGTCCACGCTTCCGCACATCTGCCAGTTGTTGGCGATGGGCCTCAACCAGGGCACGCAGCGCCTGGTCATCCAGCCGTGGATGAACCTGGGCCAGCAATGTCATCAGCTCTTCGAATTCGGGATGGGTATCAAACAGATCCGGCGACCGTTCCAATCCCGCAAAATAATCACCAAACGCCCTGTCAAAGCGGTCAAAATACTTTTCATCCTTGACGAGGCACAGTCGCGCCAGGAAATAGAAGGCTTCCTGATCAGCGAACACCAGCTTGTGCGAAAGGGCTGCCTGGAGGTCAAGAAATTCCCGCAGCGAAACAGGAACCCGGTATGCCCGCAGGTGTTCTAGAAAACCCAGCAGCATCCGGCTAAGACCCGGACATCAGTTGGTAGGGTTGTCCGCTTTGATATAACGCGAGGCGAGCGGCATATCGACTGCGCTGGCTGCTGCCTGCCGGCAATTCAGAGAGCAGGCGCTCCATGATGGCCGTGGCCATGGCAAACTCGCCCGTACGGGCATATGCCGCAGCCAGGGAGTCATCAATTGACGGCCCGGGTGACACTTTCCTTGCCTCCAGCGCCAGCGCGACCGCCGCAGGACCATTACACACCGTCTCTACCGGGCAGGTGGCGAGTAGCCATGCGAGCCGATTCATGGCCTCCACATTCCCCTGGTCAGCGGACAACCGGTACCACTTCGCCGCTTCCAGAAAACTCTGGCTAACCCCGCGCCCGGTACGATAAAGGTAACCAAGCCTGTTCTGTGCGTCCCCATGGCCCTGGAATGCGGCAACCCTCAAGTGTTGCGCCGCCGCGACCGGGTTGGCGCTGCCGCCAACACCGTCGGCGAGCACAACCCCCAGCAGATAGTGGCCGCCGACAATGCCAGCCTCTGCCCCTCGGTTAAACCATTGCCGGGCGAGGCGCGCATCGCGCGGACCACCTTCGCCCGCAAGCAACATGTCGCCCAGGGGTACATAAGCCGCGGCATAGGATTGCCCTGCCGCCATCTCATACAACCTCCTGGCGGCTGACTTATCAACCGGCGTACCTTTGCCGGACCGGTAGAGATTGCCGAGGTTGACCTGGCTTGCGGCAAAGCCTCCATTTGCCGCCTGCTGGTACCAGCGAAATGCCTCGGCATAATCCTCATCCACCTGCTCTGCGAGCAGGCCAAGGTGATTTAGCGTCAGGGGATGAGACGGATCAATACTGTTGGCCCGCAACAGGTCCTGTCTCGCGAGCTCATAGGCACCGAGCAGACTGTAGGCAATTCCCCGATTCGAGTAGGCGACAACAAGGTTACCCGGTTCCAGCTTGCCGCCCGTTATTTCCGCCGAGAGAATATCAGCGACATCGCGATAGCGGCCCTCGCGCGCCGCTAACTGTGCGTCATCAAATGCTGCCGCCCGGGTTTCGCCGGCAACTATCAGCAAAATCAGCAATAATCGGTACACGCTGCGCGATCATGGAGAATCAAGCGTCGCAAGATAACAGATCAAGGGCGCAGCTTGAATGCCAAAACCAGATGCTATAATCCCTGCTTCGACACGAGACCCGAATGTGATCATGGCCGCCGAATTCACCCTCGCATCAGATGGCACTGCGAGTGACGCACTGCTGGCGGCGCTGGTTGCTCTGACCCGGATCCATCACAAACCCTACTCGGCAGAAGCGCTTGTCGCCGGCCTGCCCCTTGTTGATGGCAAGCTGGACGCATCACTGTTTGTGCGGGCAGCAGAACGAGCCGGGTTCAAGGCACGTTCTGTGGAGCGGGACCTCAAGGGAATTCCGGCGGAAGTACTTCCTGTGGCGCTCATTTGCAAGGATAACCAGGTACTGATCCTGCATGAGCGAAATGAGTTGGACGCCGGCGTCAGTGACCCGCTGCAGCCGGAAACTGTCAAGCGCATGTCCGAGGCGGCCCTTTCGGAGATTTATACCGGTCGCTGCTTCTACGTCAAACCCGACTACGAGCAGGCCACTGATCCGGATACCGCCACAGACCAGCACTGGTTCTGGAGCACAGTCAGGCTGTCCAGGGGTATCTATGGTGAAGTGTTCCTGGCGTCACTCCTGATTAACCTGTTTGCCCTGGTCACACCGCTTTTTGTCATGAACGTTTACGATCGGGTTGTGCCCAACTACGCCACGGAAACCCTCTGGGTGCTGGCTTCGGGCGTATTCATCGTTTTCATTTTTGACCTGGTCGTCAAATCCCTGCGCGGCTACTTTATTGATGTGGCCGGCAAGCGGGCAGACATACTGTTGTCTGCCAGAACTTTTGGCCGTGTCATGGATATCCGGATGAGCGAAAGGCCCGGTCGGGTGGGTGCTTTTGCCAGCAATCTGCAGGACTTTGACAGCTTTCGCGACTTTTTTACGTCAACAACACTTATTACTGTCATTGACCTGCCGTTTGTACTCCTGTTTATCCTCCTGATCTACGGGATAGGTGGTGCACCGCTCGCCCTGATACCACTGCTGGCAATCCCACTGGTCATTCTCTTCAGCCTGACGATCCAGGGGCCTCTGCAGCAGGCTGTACAGGCGACATTCAGGGAGTCCTCGAGAAAACACGCACTGCTGATTGAAGCACTCACTGCCCTGGATGGCATCAAGGCAGCACGCGCTGAAGGCGTAATCCAGCGGCGCTGGGAAACCTTTAATGCTCGTCTTGCCGTCCTCGGCCTGCGCGCCCGCTCCCTGTCCCTGGCTACCGTCAATGTCGCCCAGGCGATCCAGCAATTGAGCACCGTGGCCATTGTCATCGCGGGTGTTTACCAGATTATGGCCGCCAATCTGACCATTGGCGGTCTCATTGCCTGTACGATCTTGACGGGACGGTGTCTGGCGCCCATGTCACAGGTGGCCAGTATCCTCACCCGCTATCACCATTCCATTGCAGCCTATGGCGCAATCAACAGGTTGATGCAACTGCCGGTTGAACGCCCGCCCGGGCGCAGGTTCCTGCACAGGCCCACCCTTGACGGATCCATCCAATTCCGGCAGGTCACTTTCGAGTATCCCGGGCAGCAATCTCCAGCACTAAAAAACCTCAGCTTTTCCATTACTAGTGGCGAACGAGTGGGTGTGATTGGTCGGATGGGATCAGGCAAGAGCACACTGGCGAGGCTGGTACTTGGCTTCTATCCACCAACAGAAGGCAGCATTCTGGTATCCGGCACGGACATCAACCAGCTGGATCCCATCGACCTGCGCCGCAACATCAATTTTGTTCCACAGGATGTCATGCTGATGAGTGGCACCATCCGCGAAAACATTGTCATGAGTGCGCCCCTGTCAGATGACACGACTGTCCTGCGCGCGGCTGAGATCGCTGGCCTGCTGGAGTTTGTCAATCGGCATCCCGAGGGCTTTGACCTGCAGGTCGGTGAACGCGGCGCCAACCTGTCCGGCGGGCAGCGCCAGGCGATTGCCATCGCCCGGGCATTTGTTGCCACGGCCCCGCTGGTGTTGCTCGACGAACCAACCAATGCCATGGACACAGCCACAGAGAGCCAGTTCAAGCAACAACTGGCTGGTTACCTTAACGGCCGAACCCTGCTCCTGATCACCCACAAGACCTCAATGCTGTCGTTGGTAGACCGTCTGATTGTCATGAATAACGGGGAGATAGTCGCGGACGGACCCAGGGACAAGGTGCTCACTGCACTTTCCGGGGGACAGGCCTGATGGGAGCCAATCGCGACGACATCAACTTCATGCCAGACACTTATGCGGCCGAGGTTGAGTCATTGCCTGTTGGTGCCCACCTGATTCTGTGGATTACGGCCGCATTTATTGTCGTTTGCCTGGTGTGGGCCAATCTTGCCACGGTGGACGAGGTTGCCCATGCAAACGGCCGCGTTATCCCCTCCAGCCAGTTGCAGGTTGTCCAGAACCTGGAGGGTGGCATCCTGGCCGAAATCCTGGTGCGAGAGGGTGAACGCGTTTCCGCAGGCCAGAACCTCATGCGACTGGACGACACACGTTTTGCATCCTCCTACAACGAGGGCCAACTCAGTGTTTATGCCCTGATTGCGCTGGTTGCCAGACTTGAGGCGGAAATTGGAGGCCAGTCATTTGTCCCACCCGACAACTTTCCACCTGAACACCAGGACCTGATCGAACGGGAGCAACGGCTCTATGAAGCGCGCCAGGGTGAGCTGCAATCTGCACTCGATATCCTCGAGCAACAGCTTCGCCAGCAGCGGCAAGCGCTCTCCGAGCTGCAGGCACAGGAACAGAAGCTGGCGCGGAATGCTGACCTGGCACGGCAGGAACTCGCCCTCACCGAACCCCTGGTACAAACCGGGGCCGTGTCCCAGGTTGAACTCTTACGCCTCCAGATCGCCGTTAACGAATCTGTTGGGGAACTGGAGGTTGTCCGCTTTGCAATTCCCAAGGCAGAGGCGGTGATTGCCGAGGCAGAAGAAAAAATTGCTGAACGCCGGCAACAGTTTCGGCGCCAGGCTCAATCCGAACTGAACGAGGCCAGAACCCAGTTGTCGCGCCTGTCCATATCGAACCTGGCGCTGGCCGACCGGGTAAATCGCACGGACGTACGTTCACCCGTTGATGGCACCGTCAAACAGATCCTGGTCAACACCGAAGGTGCCGTGATCCAGCCTGGGATGGATCTGGTTGAGATTGTCCCTGCCAACGATACCCTGTTGATTGAGGCCCGGATCAGACCCTCTGACATCGCTTTTATCCATCCGGGCCAGGCAGCCACCGTCAAACTGACGGCCTACGACTTCGCGATTTATGGCGGACTCGACGCCGTGCTTGAGTTGATCAGCGCTGACACCATCATCGACGAGCGCGGTGAACACTTCTTCAAGATCCAGGTCCGCACCAGGGAAAATCATCTGGGAAGCGCTGATGCCCCCCTGCCGATCATTCCCGGCATGGTGGCGACCGTTGACATCCTGACCGGTCGCAAGACCGTCATGGACTACATTCTGAAACCTTTGAAGCGGGCCAGCGCCGCAGCGCTGAGGGAGCGTTAACCCCGCTTCTGGCGGCCGGTGGGCACAGCTCAGTCGTCCGCCGCGGGTCGTGCCAGGCGTTCCGGGTCCAACAGTCGCACAAGGTCAGACCTTGCGAGCCCAGTCTCCTCTACTGCCACGTCAAGTACCGGGCGGCCCGTGGCGTAGGCTTTCTTGGCGATTGCCGCGGCGGCCTCATAGCCAATCAAACGGTTCAGCCCTGTCACCAGAACAGGGTTCTGGCCCAACTGACGAGCGAGGTGCTCCTCGTTCACCCTGAAATCCGAAATGGTCTGGGACAGCGCCGGCAGCGCTGCCGCCAACAGCGATATGCTCCCGAGCAGCTTGTCGGCAATCAGTGGCAGCATGACGTTAAGCTGGAAATTTCCGGACTGGGCGGCAATTGTCACCGCGGCCTCATTGCCGATCACCTCAGCGCATAGCATCAGTACCGCCTCGGGAACCACCGGATTCACCTTGCCTGGCATAATTGAGGAACCCGGCTGCAGGGGCTTAAGTTCAATCTCACCCAGTCCAGCGAGTGGCCCGGACGCCATCCAGCGCAGGTCATTGGACACTTTGGTCAACACCAGGGCAACACCTTTCAATACCATGGCGCACTCTGCCGCAACGTCCTGGCCCGCCATCCTGCTGAACCGGTCAGGTGCCTGGGTAAACCGGGCGCCAGCCCGCCGGCTGAGTTCCGCAAGGGCCAGGGCAGCAAAGCCGGGCGGGCTGTTGACCCCCGTGCCAACTGCGGTCCCCCCCAGGGGCAGCGCCCTCAATCTGGGCAGAAGCTGCTGCAGGCGGGTTATGCACTCCTCAATCTGGGATGCCCAGGCACCCATTTCCTGACCCAGCGACAGTGGCATCGCATCCATCAGGTGGGTTCGACCAGTCTTGATCACCCGCGCTTCCCGATCAGCGCGGGTCCGTACGGCTACCGCAAAGCGCACCAGCGCAGGCAGCAGGGCCTGCTCAATCTCGAGCGTCACAGCCACCTGGATGCAGCTTGGGATCACATCGTTGCTGCTCTGTGACATGTTCACGTCATCGTTCGGGTGAATGCCCGACCCGGCAAGGTTTGCCAGCACCTCGTTCATATTCATGTTGGTACTGGTGCCCGAGCCCGTCTGGAAAAGGTCAACCGGAAACTGGTCAAGGTATGCGCCCGCCAGAACTTCGCCCGCTGCCGCCTTGATAGCTTCGGCCTTATTGTCATCAAGCACCCCCAGCCGGTTGTTTGCTGCCGCGGCTGCCAGCTTGATCAGGGCAAGCCGCTGTATAAAGGCAGCAGGCAACCTCCTATCCGAGAACCGGAAGTTCTGCAGGGCCCGCTGGGTCTGTGCGCCATAGAGGGCTTCGCCGGGTAACTCCAGGTCACCCATGCTGTCATGTTCCTTACGCGTGTTCATGGCCTCCTCCTTCGGATTTTACTTTTGCACCGGGTTTTGTAAGCTTGTCAGTCTAACTCCTCCCTGAATGAGCCTCCCATGAGCACCCGGTACCACCAAGTCTCCACCCTGACATCAGGCGGAAAATCTTTTGATATCTATCCTTTTGAGTCGGTAGCCGGCCCATTTGATGTGGCCAGCCTACCCTATTCCCTGAAGATCCTGCTCGAAAACCTGCTTCGGCACGGGCAGGAGGATTTTGTCACCGATGATGACATCGAGGCCCTTGCCAATTGGGACCCCCGCGCGACCCCCTCCCAGGAAATTGCGTTTGTGCCGGCGCGTGTCCTGCTGCAGGACTTTACCGGTGTGCCCGCAATTGTGGACCTGGCGACCATGCGCGATGCGATGGTTGAACTGGGCGGTGACCCTGGACGAATTAATCCGCTTAATCCGGTTGAGCTGGTCATTGACCACTCTGTAATGGTTGACTTCTTTGGCAACGACGAGGCGCTTGACAGGAATACATCGGTCGAGATCGAACGAAATCTCGAGCGGTACAAATTTCTCCGTTGGGGACAGCAGGCATTCGAGAACTTCAAAGTGGTACCGCCGGGTACGGGTATTGTCCACCAGGTGAACCTGGAATACCTCGCACGTGGCGTATTTACAGCCGAGGTTAACGGCCGGCTGGTTGCCTATCCGGACACCCTGGTGGGCACCGACTCCCACACTACCATGATCAATGGTCTGGGTGTGCTGGGATGGGGTGTTGGCGGTATAGAAGCTGAGGCGGCCATGCTGGGTCAACCGGTCACCATGCTGATACCGCAGGTAGTTGGGTTCCGGCTTGACGGCAACCTGGCTGAGGGAGCAACAGCTACTGATCTGGTCCTGACGGTTACTGAACAACTGCGCCAGCATGGCGTTGTTGGCAAGTTTGTCGAATTTTTTGGGCCCGGACTCAAGTACCTTACGCTGGCCGATCGTGCCACTATTGCCAATATGGCGCCGGAGTATGGCGCTACCTGTGGTATTTTCCCGATTGATGCCGAGACACTGCGCTATCTGCGCCTGACCGGGCGAAGCGCAGAAACCCTTGAACTCGTCGAGCGCTACATGCAGACCATGGGCCTGTGGCACGACGATGCAACGCCGTCCGCCCGCTACTCATCACTCCTGAACCTTGACCTTGGTGAGGTTGTGCCATCCATCGCAGGGCCAAGGCGACCCCAGGACAGGATTCCCCTGACCCGGGCAAGCCGCAGTTTTGAGACAACCCTGCAGGAGTTCCGCGACCTTACACTGGTACCAGCTGGCGAGGACCGCTTCGAGGAGGAAGGCGGCCCAACCGGAACCGACCCGACAACCGGTGCCATCTCGATAGAAGGGACCAACGGTTCATTTGACCTGGAACATGGCGCAGTTGTCATTGCTGCCATTACAAGTTGTACCAATACCTCAAACCCCGCGGTCATGGTGGCGGCGGGGCTGCTGGCCAGGCGAGCCCGTGCGCTGGGCCTGGTCACAAAACCCTGGGTCAAAACCAGCCTGGCACCTGGCTCCAAGGTGGTGACAGAGTACCTGCAGAAAACTGGCCTGCTGGAAGACCTGGAAGCTCTTGGCTTCTACGTGGTCGGCTACGGCTGCACAACCTGTATTGGCAATTCGGGTCCACTACCCGATGCAATCACCGAGGCCATTCACGAGGGCAACCTGCTCGTCGCTTCGGTACTGTCAGGCAACCGGAATTTTGAAGGCCGGATTCACCAGGATGTCAGGGCCAACTACCTGGCATCGCCACCCCTGGTTGTGGCTTATGCCCTTGCCGGGAACATGAATGTCAACCTGTACGAGGATCCACTGGGGACAGATGCGGGTGGCAAACCGGTTTTCCTCAAGGATCTCTGGCCGACGAGTCGCGACATCAGTGAGGTCATTGAATCAACCATCAACGCCGGCATGTTTGCGTCCCAGTATGCGGACGTCTATACCGGCAACGCCACCTGGAATTCCCTGCCGGTGGAGGAAAGCAAATTGTATGACTGGCCGGTATCCACCTACGTGCAGCGCCCCCCTTTCTTTGCGGGCATTTCGCGGGAAGTGCCGACGATCACTGACATCACCCGAGCCCGTGTCCTCATCAAGGTGGGTGACAGTGTGACAACAGATCACATCTCCCCAGCAGGTGCAATTGCGACGGCCAGCCCCGCGGGTGAATACCTCCAGTCACACCAGATTGCCCCCCAGGACTTTAACTCCTATGGCTCGCGCCGTGGCAATCACGAGGTCATGATGCGTGGCACTTTTGCCAACGTCAGGCTCAAGAATCAGCTTGCGCCGGGCACGGAAGGCAGTTGGACCACCTATCTGCCCGAGAACAGGCAGACATCCGTGTTTGAAGCCGCGGAAGCCTACCGCACTGCCGGCACACCACTCATCATTCTGGCCGGCAAGGAATATGGTACGGGTTCATCGCGCGACTGGGCCGCCAAGGGACCTGCCCTTCTTGGTGTCCGGGCGGTCATCGCGGAAAGTTACGAACGTATTCATCGCTCCAATCTCGTTGGCATGGGCATTCTGCCGCTACAGTATGAACCCGGTACAACGGCTGAGACCCTGGGCCTCGACGGCACCGAGTTCTACACAATTGCCGCAGTCAGCGCCGGACAGGTCAGTGCGACGGTAACAGCCGTGCGTGAGGATGGCTCCCAGGTGCAGTTTGAAACCCGCATTCGGATTGATACACCCAACGAGTTTGCCTATTTCAGGCATGGTGGCATCCTGCACTACGTGCTGCGCAGACTGGCCGACTGACCCCGGGTGAGTGTCAGCGCCAGTGGTTCTGTATCACTCGTTCAGTATGGCGCGCAGCTCAAGCGCAATTTCGCTCAGCTTCGCCTGTATTGCCCGGGTATTGCGGGGGCCCATGCGCAGCAACTGCTTCTGCGCATCTGACAGACCTTCAAGCTTCGGATCTTCGTATTCATAGGTGACGACCGGCCGAACCAGGCGAACAGGCTCGGTTTTAACCGGGGTCTCCAGCATCCGGCCAATGGCCCGGAAGATAACATCGTCAAACCGGGCATTGGGATAACCCAGCTCATCAAATGCCTGCTGGAACAGTGGTTTCAGGAGGACGTAGAATTCCGCTGCACGGCGTGCGTCCACCGACGCAACTATATCAGTGAGGCGGTTGTAGCGGGCGTAGGTGGTCTCGTCCATGACATAGACACCTTCTTCAACCTGCTGGGCCACAAAAGGCGTTTCCGGCGCAAGAAACCTGAGCTGTTGCCTGGGAATACTGCCGTTCGACACGTTGTCTGTCAGCACCACGGTCTTGCGGATCAGTTCGTTGGTGCCAAGCCAGCTGTTAATCCCTTCGTCCCGTGTCAGGCTGACAACCCCATCCCGGACCAGTGAGTCGCTATCGTCCAGGCGCGGCAGCACAAATGCAGGTTCGGGTACAACTTCCGGCACAGCCACCTCCGGCGCAGGCTCAGGTGGTGGCTCGGGTACCGGTTCAGGTTCCGGTTCCGGTTCAACAACCGGCGCCGGAATCGCCACGGGTTCACTGACAACCGTCTCAGGAGCATCATCACTGACCAGTACCATGACCAGATAGCCGACCAACAACAGGCCAACAACAACAAGCGCAATAAGCAGTGGTTTGTTTTGGGACATTGGCTTCAACTTGAAAATGTGTGTCTTATTGTTACGGTAGAGTACCCACAGCACAACCACCCACGAGCGAATTCACTGTATTTCCATAATTTCAGCAACTTAGATCACATTTCTTGAACGCCAGTCAGGATAATCGCTACTCAATCGAAGAGAGTACCCAGCGCCCTGGCGTCCACCACCCCTCTTTCCGTCACAATTGCAGAGACCAGCGCCGCTGGCGTGACATCAAATGCCGGGTTGATTACGGGTGTCCCCAATGGTGCCACCCTGACACCGGCAAATCCCAGCACCTCGGCCGGGTCACGCGCTTCAATGACAATATCGTCGCCGGTGGCGGTCCCAAGATCGATCGTTGAGGTCGGGCAGGCCACATAAAATGGCAGCTCAAAATGCTGGCACAGGATGGCGAGTCCGAGTGTGCCAATCTTGTTGGCCACGTCTCCATTGGCCGCTACCCGGTCTGCCCCCACAATCACCGCCTGGATTTGACCGCGAGACATCAAGTGCGCCGCCATACTGTCAGTCACCAGCGTCATTGGGACGCCGGATTTCTGCAGTTCAAACGCCGTTAGCCGGGCCCCCTGGAGCAAAGGCCTGGTTTCATCCACATAAACATGAACAGCTATGCCCTCGGCATGGGCCCGGTACACAGGCGCGAGGGCCGTACCATAGGCTGACACGGCCAGTGAACCGGCATTACAGTGGGTTAGCAGCGCCGGTCGCTCCCTCACCAGCGGTAATCCCGCTTCGCCGATAAGCTGGCAGGCACGGGCATCCTCTTCCCTGATCATTTCGGCTTCCCTGATCAGGGCTGCGATCACATCCCCCGTGGGTGTCGCTTCGGCCACCCTTAACATTCGGTCAACCGCCCACTTAAGGTTGACCGCCGTGGGTCGGGCGCTGGTGAGCAGGTCCGCGCGACGCTGCAATTCACCAGCCAGGTTCGTCGCTGACTCCAACCCCACCACCATGCCGAAAGCAGCCGCGATGCCAATGGCCGGTGCGCCCCGCACTGCCAGCCTGCGAATTGCCAGATAGACGCTCTCTGCGTCGGGACACGCCAGATAGATTTCCGTGTCCGGCAGGCGGGTCTGGTCCAGCAGGCGCAACTGTCCCCCGGACCAGGCTACCGCCGTTGGTAGCAGGATGTCGCTCAATCAGGCGGCCTTGAGATCCGCAATCATCCTGATGCGCTGCTCGTGATCCAGCATGGTGAAGCCCCCGCTGGTACGGTCAGTGAAGTCACCATACCGTTTGGTTATCTCCGCGACCAGGCTGTCAGGCTCACCCATGACGCCGAAGGTATTCAGCATTTCATCGGTAACCAGTGTGCCCATTTCGTCCCATTTGCCTTCCTTGGACATGCGGTTCAGCTCTCCCTGCAGGTCACCCCAGCCATGTACGCCGAGGACGTTCTTGTAAGCCGGCGTCGACCCGTAAAAGGCAATGCGCTTCCTGGTGGCATCCTTGACTGCCGCAAATGTCTGTTCGTCCTTGCCGGACACAACAAACGGCGAGTAGGTGATCTCAAAATCAGCCCTTGACCGCCCCGAACGACGCAGCCCCTCTTCCACTGCCGGCAATGTGACCTCACGAATATACTTTTCGTTGCTGAATGGATGAATAATCAGGCCATCTGCGACTTCAGCCGCAACCCGGGTCATGACCGGGCCTACCGCGGCAAGGATAACCTTGGGTGCACCGTATTCCCTGTTTTCGGGCGTAAACGCAGGGGTCATGAGCGTGTGGGTATAGTATTCACCCTCAAAGCGCAGTGGTTCACCGTCATACCAGTTGGCCCAGATCGCTTTCATCGCCTGCACCAGTTCTTTCATCTGTGGTGCCGGTGCCCCCCAGGGCATGCTGAAGCGTTTCGTGATGTGGGGCCGGATTTGTGAGCCCAGCCCCATAGTAAACCGTCCTTTGGAAAACGCATTCAGGTCATGTCCCAGGTTCGCGAGGATCATCGGACTGCGAGCAAAAGCAACCGCAATACCCGTGTGCAGTTCAATCGACTCACTGTGCTCCGCTGCCAGCAACAGCGGAAAAAACGGATCATGGTTCATCTCAGCTGTGCCGGCGCCACTGTAGCCTTCCGCCTCGAGTTTCTTGATGTGATCGGGAATCTTGTGCCAGTCAGGTGTCAAGTGGCCGTCGACTTTCATAATGTGCTCCGCTTCGGTGAAATTGTGTGAGACCAGAAGATAACCGAATGCCACGCGGAATTGCCACTTTTTCGATCCCGCCACCAGGCCCAAACGCGACGTCACCATTCGAGACGAGCACTCGATCACAGGCAGATGGCGGGTATACGTTTTGCCCCGCATCAAAGCGCAGCGCCGCGGCAGCGGAGCAAGACCCAAAGGGGCTTGCGGGGGAGCCGTGGCAGCCGGGACGGCCGCAAGCCGCGGGGCAAGGCGCGTCCCCGCCATCAGGCACAAACGTGCAGACTCCTAACCCCGATGCACCACAACACCAGAACCGATGGCGGGTATACGTTTTGCCCCGTATAAAAGCGCAGCGCCGCGGCGGCGGAGCAAGACCCAAAGGGGCTCGCGGGGGAGCCGTGGCAGCCGGGACGGCCGCAAGCCGCGGGGCAAGACGTGTACCCGCCATCAGGCACGCAATCATGGTATTCCTATTCCCGATACGCCCCGATCAAAGGCAGATGCCGGGTATACGTTTTGCCCCGCATCAAAGCGCAGCGCCGCGGCAGCGGAGCAAGACCCAAAGGGGCTTGCGGGGGAGCAAGGGCAGCCGGGACGGCCGCAAGCCGCGGGGCAAAACGTGTACCCGCCATCAGGCACGCAATCATGGTATTCCTATTCCCGATAAGCCCCGATCAAAGGCAGATGCCGGGTATACGTTTTGCCCCGCATCAAAGCGCAGCGCCGCGGCAGCGGAGCAAGACCCAAAGGGGCTTGCGGGGGAGCAAGGGCAGCCGGGACGGCCGCAAGCCGCGGGGCAAGGCGTGTACCCGCCATCAGGCACGCAATCATGGTATTCCTATTCCCGATACACCCCGATCAAAGGCAGATGGCGGGTATACGTTTTGCCCCGCATCAAAGCGCAGCGCCGCGGCGGCGGAACAAGACCCGCAGGGGCTTGTGGGGGAGCAAGGGAAGCCGGGACGGCCGCAAGCCGCGGGGCAAGACGTGTGCCCGCCATCAGGCACAATCCCAGCGAACCCAAATCCCGGTGCACGCGATACCCGCCATCAGGCACACCCGCGACGAATCAAATCCAGACTACCCTCGATAAACAACCTATGGCTGGTGATTGTGACCCACGTCTCGCGCCATAGATGCCGGCGTTTCTCGCAGGCCATGGTCCCCACCAGGCGTTCGGCTCAGGTGACTTTCCGGGTGCCGGTATCTCGGGTGGCCTCTCGGGAAACGGCTTCTACCTCGCCCACAAAGTCAGCGTGCTGCATCAGTGCATAGTGATAGGCTTCCACCAGGGCATTCCAACTGGCCTTGATGATGTCCACGTTGACGCCAACGGTACCAAACATCTCCCCTTCAAAACTGTGTTCCAGGTAAACCCGGACCTTGGCTGCAGTTTCCTGTGTTGAATTGATCACGCGTACACTGTAATCCGTGAGATGCAGATCCAGCACCACCGGGAAATGTTCAACCAGGGCCTTCTGCAGGGCGCGATTGAGGGCATCAACTGGTCCATCCCCTTCAGCCGCACACAGTTTGACCTCATCCCCTACCCTGACTTTAACCGACGCCTCAATCTGACCATCCGAGTCGGTATGTTCCTCATTACTCGGGCTGTAGATGCGGTAGTACAAAGGATCGAACAGTGTCCTGTACTTGCCAATATGGCGACGGACAACCAGATCAAAACTGCCGTCCGCTTTTTCATAGGAATAACCCGCATGCTCCCGATCCTGGACCTCCTCCAGAATCGCCCGGCTGGCACCTGAATCTTCAAGCTCAGGATACCGATTGGCAAGTTTTGCCCGAAGGTTCGAACTGCCGGCCAGTTCGCTGATCAGGATTTTTCTTGCGTTGCCAATCAGTTCCGGATCCACATGTTCATAGGTGCTGGGATTACGCTGGACGGCGCTGACATGCACCCCACCCTTGTGTGCAAATGCGGAGGGACCCACAAATGGCTGACCCGCCGGCCCCTGGATTCCCAGGTACTCCCACACGCGCCTCGACAATCCCGTCAGTTCCTTGAGGTTGCCCTCGGGGACACACTGGTAGCCCAGCTTGAGCTCGAGGTTACAGAGGACAGAAGTCAGGTCAACATTGCCACACCGCTCACCAATTCCGTTGATAGTGCCCTGAACCTGGATGACCCCCTCTTCGATCGCACGCAGGGTATTGGCAACACCCAGCCCACCGTCGTTATGGACATGAATACCCAGCTTGATTCCCGGGATTTCCTTGCGGACTTCCCTGACTGCCGCCGCGAGTTCGTGGGGCATAACGCCACCGTTGGTGTCACACAGGATCACCCGGGCCGCGCCAGCATCGTAGGCCGCCTGCAGGGTGGCAAGTGCGTACCCGGGGTCGCTGCGAAAACCGTCAAAGAAGTGCTCGGCATCGTAGAACACGGGTTTGCCCGTTGCCTCCGCCAGGAAGGCTACCGAGCCTGAAATCATGTCAAGATTCTGCTCGGGTGAAACCCGCAGCGCTTGCTCAACGTGAAGGTCCCAGCTCTTGCCAAAAATGCAGGTAATGTCTGCTTTGGCCGCAACCAGTTTCTGCAGGAAAAAGTCGTCTTCCGGCCGGGAGTCTGCGCGGTGTGTAGAACCAAACGCACTGATTTTTGATGTCTTGAGCGACAATGACCGGGCACGCTCAAAAAACTCGTCATCCTTGGGATTGGAACCCGGCCAGCCACCCTCAATAAAATCGATACCCATGGCGTCCAGGGCAACAGCAATATCCAGCTTGTCAGCCAGGCTGAGGTTGATACCTTCACCCTGGTTGCCATCTCGCAGGGTGGTGTCATAAATCTCGATTTTTTTTCTCGCCATGGGTTTTCCAGCCTGTCCTGCTTCAGTTGCGCCCCTGCCCCCGGGTCGCGTTATCCAACCCGGGCATACCCCAGCCGTCTTGCCGTTGCCTCAATCTCCGACTTAGCCGTCAACAGGGTGTCGAGCGGGTCGTAGGTTGCAGCAAGAAAAGCCTCACGTGCGCTGTCTTTCATGGTGATCGGGAAGATGTTGTTCTGGCAGATGACCTGGAGCGCTTCGATATCAATCACTACTTCCGCCTCAGGATCTTCGTCCACAAGGGACGCGAGTTTCTGACGATCACCTTTTGCCATAACCACACAGGGTATGCCGAGGGTGGTGCAGTTGCCGTGAAAAATCTCGGCAAATGATTCCGCGATGACGGCTTTGAAGCCGAACTTCTGGATCGCCTGGGGTGCATGTTCACGGGACGAACCACAACCGAAGTTGGCATCCGAAATCAGCACGCTCGCCCCGGCATGTTCCGGCATATCCAGCACGTGTCCGCGACTCTTGCCGTCGGTGCCAAAACGTTCGTCAAAAAACAGGGCCGGGCCAAGTTCATCAAAGGTCACGCATTTGAGGAAACGTGCCGGAATAATCCGGTCGGTATCAATGTCGTTTCCCCTGATGTAAACGGCCCTGCCGTCAACTTTCGGAATTGCGATGCCGCTCATAGTGAAAAAACCTCCCTCGCGTCAGCAACCGCACCTTCTATTGCGGCGGCAGCCACCATAATTGGACTCATGAGAATGGTACGCCCCGTTGAGGACCCCTGGCGCCCGATAAAGTTGCGGTTGGAGCTGGAGGCGCAGACTTCATCACCCACCAGCTTGTCAGGGTTCATGGCGAGGCACATGGAACAACCCGGTTGCCGCCATTCAAAACCTGCTTCTTCAAAAATGGTGTGCAAACCCAGCGCCCGTGCTGCCGCGTCCACTTTTTCCGAACCCGGCACAGCAATCGCCCGCACCCCTGCTTTCACCTTACGCCCCTTGATCAAATCAGCCACGGCCTGGAAATCACTCAGGCGACCGTTGGTACAGCTGCCAATAAAAGCGACATCAATATGGGTCCCCTTGATCGGCGTGTCTGCTTCCAGCTGCATGTAACGCAGCGCATCAGTGACCAGATTTGCATCGGCATCACTTTCCGGGTTGGGTGTCTTCTCATCAATAGCGATTGCCTGGCCGGGGGTAATACCCCAGGTCACCGTGGGTCGGATGGAAGCCGCATCAATCACCACTTCATCGTCCCAGGTTGCGTCAGCGTCGCTGGCGTAGCTGCGCCATTTTTCCACCGCGGCGGCAAAGTCTGCCCCCGCAGGTACGCGTTCGCGCCCCTTCAGGTACTCAAAGGTGGTGTCGTCGGGATTGATGTATCCACAGCGCGCCCCCCCTTCGATGCTCATGTTGCACACTGTCATGCGTTCTTCCATGGACATGGCGGTAATTGCCGAACCGGCGTATTCGTAGGCATAGCCGACACCACCGTTAACCCCAAGGGTACGAATGACGTGCAGTGTCACGTCTTTGGCGGTGACACCTGGAGAGAGTCTGCCCTCAACCCGGATGCGCCGGACCTTCAGCGGATCCATCGCCAGGGTCTGGCTGGCAAGGACGTCCCGCACCTGGCTGGTTCCAATTCCCAGCGCAATACAGCCAAAGGCGCCGTGCGTTGAGGTATGGCTGTCACCACAGCAGATTGTCATGCCGGGCTGGGTCAGCCCCAGTTCCGGCCCCACAACGTGCACAATTCCCTGGGAGCCGGACTCCGGCGCAAAAAATTCGATGCCATGTTCACTGGTTGCGTCGGTGAGCACCTGAATCATCTTCTCCGCCATCTCGTCCGCGAGAGGACGCGCGCGCGTATCCGTGGGAATAATGTGATCCACGGTCGCGAAGGTGCGATTCGGATAGGCGACACCCAGTCCCTTGTCCTTCAACATGCCAAAAGCCTGTGGACTGGTGACTTCATGGATGAGATGCAGGGCCATAAACACCTGGTATTGGCCGTTATCAAGGCGCCCGACAACATGGTCATCCCACACTTTCTGGTACAGGTTCTTGCCCAATGCTTACTCCTGCTGGAAATAAAAGGCGCGAATTTTAGCACGAAAACCAGCGAGACCTATTCCATAGCGGCATACCGGCAAGTACCCGAACGAATAGGGTTTCTGCGGAAACGCAGGGGCACTGGCAGGTGGCGCACATTTTCTGGTTTACTCTGGTAGTCCGCCCCGGATATGAGGGGCACCTATTCGCAGCAGCAGGAGACAGGCAATGCAGGGCTGGTCGGCAATTGCGCTCAACACGGCGCCAGATTCACAGAACGAGATCCATGGTGACCAGGTTGCCAGACAGTATGGATTCAAGGGTGGTCTGGTGCCCGGTGTGACCATATCCGCTTACCTGGCCCAGCCCGCCGTTTCCACCTGGGGACTGGCATGGCTTACCGGTGGTGCTGCCCACGTCAGGGTCAGTTCACCCCTGTATGACGGTGAGCGTTTTACCGTCGAGATCACGGACAGCAACGACACCCGCTACAACGCCCGACTCACGCGTCCTGACGGCACTGTGTCAGCAACGGCCGAAGTTGTGCTCCCGGCTGAACGCCCGACCCCACCCGTGCGGCGTTTTGATCCCGTTGCCGCCCCTGGCGTAATCGGGCCCGCCGCCAGCCCTGAGGTTTTCCGGCAACTGCAGCAGTCAGGTTGCCAGGCTTACCGCTACCGCTGGAACGCGGAACATCGTATGAGCAGCTATGTCCAGGACGCGACCTTGATGCCGGAACTGCTGCAGGCCAGCCACCAGGGTTATGCCAACCTGTCTTTCCTGTTGGGCACCTCCAACTGGGTGCTGGCAAGCAATGCCCTCATGAACCCATGGGTACACCTTGAAACCCGCTCGCAGAATTTTTGTGCTGTGCCACCCGACACGCTGGTTGTTGCAGAAATGAACGTCGTCGACTTTTACGAGAAGAAGGGCCACAAATTTGTCGACGTGGAAGTTAACCTCTTCGATGACAACAGCAGCGAATGCCTGGCTGCCATTGCCCTTCGGGCGATCTACCAGCTGCGAGGGTTATAGTCACCGGACTACCTTCTTCTGCACCCGGGGCACGCCGCCCGGGGCACGACAGCACGGGAAGGGGTTTAAGCTGGTTTAACGAGAATCTTTGCGTGTTTTTCCGGATCAGCCAGATCTTCGAAGGCCCTGGGTACCCCTGCAATATCCACCTTGCCGGTGATCATGGGCGCAACATCCAGCTTGCCCTCACTGATGTCCTGCAGCGTCTCGGCAAACTCCTCACCGGTATAACCCAGTACAAACTGCAGGTTCAGTTCCTTGTTGATCCCGACAAGCGGTTCAATGACATCCGATTCCATGCAGACACCCACCACAACAATACGTGAACCCCGCTCGGCACCCTGCATCATGGCGCCTATGACGCCGGGTACGCCGACACACTCAAAGTAGACGCCATTCCGGTAGAGTTTCCGACCCGTCAACGGGTTGGGTGGCAGCTCTGCTCCGGATGCATCACGTCCGGCCAGGTCAGCCCAGCTGGCATAAGGCGACTCGGTCGCGGGATCAATGACAATATCCGCCCCCAGCAGTTCCGCCTTGGCCCGTCTCGCCGGGCTGAAATCTGCTGCAATCACCGGCCCCATACCCAGGGCCTTGAGTGACTGTATAACGGCCAGCCCCACCGGACCGCAACCAATCACCAGTGGCACTTCGGCCGGCGTGATCCTCGACATGACAACCGCGTGGCGGCCCACGGCCATGGGTTCCGTCAGGGCGGCAAGGTCTGACGCGAGACCATTGGGAACCGGTATGAGGAGGTCTTCCTGCAGCACCATCTGTTCTGCGTACCCCCCTGGCACAAGGTCCGAGTAGCCCACCGTCAGCGCCCGGCCGTCGCGGAGCAGCAGGGGAACGGATACAACCCGGTCACCGGCACGAAAGCGACTGCTGGCGGGCGTCAGAATCTCGGCACAGAATTCATGCCCCATGACAATGTCACGTGACAGATCCATCTCAAAAGAACCACCACTGTTGCGTGATCCTTCAACCAGTGCATGGGCGTGTTTCAGCGTGTGGAGATCAGACCCGCAGATACCACAGGCCAGGGTCCGAACGAGTACCTCACCCGGACCGGGTACCGGTGCGGCAATCTCATCAACTACAATCCTTCTGTCTCGCATTACCGCGGCACGCATGGCACACCTCCCCGATCAGTTGGCACCCCTGGCAACCTCAAGTACCTGGTTTGCAAGTTTGTTGTTTGGCAGGATCTCGTAGAACACATCGCCTGTCTCTGCACCCTTGACGCGGTGCTCATTCTCAAAGAGGCCGACCCGCCCCTCCCTGATCACCAGGTCACGCTCTTTTCCGAGCACATCCGGGAACCGGCCAACAAACATGGTTTCCTGGGCATCACCCACCTTGACCCGGATTTTCCTGAGCGGAATTTCAGACTGGAGCTTCCGGAAGCCTTCGGTCGCCAGCAGGATGCCATTCACGTTGTAGCGAATATGATGTTGGCCCTTTTCGCCCCGTGTGCTGTCGCCCTCGGCAATTTCAAGCACCTCAACGTTGAAACTCCCCGATTCAAACTCTTCCCGCAGCTTCCAGGAGCATGAGGACATCCTGTCCGCGGTACCAATTGCCGGGGAAATCATGATGGGTTTGTTTTCATCAAACAGGAACAGCGGGCGCTCTGCAGCAAAACAGATCCCGATACCAATCTCCAGGGTCGGCAGCCCGGTTTGCCTGGCGTTGGCGTTTTTCGACACGACAATATCAAGCATTTCCTTGGCAATCCCGCAGGCGCGCGACACCGCATACCACTGGTCAGGAGACTGGTCCTCCTCGTAGATGGCGAGTATCACCGCGTCACCTTCGATAAAAACCTTTACCGCACCATAAACAGACAGCAGCTGGTTGATCGGGCCAAAAAAGCGCGTACTGAAATAGGCGGCGGGGTTCAGGTTCTGCCTGATCAGTTCCCGTGTTACGACGGTTGAGCCGCGTACGTCCGCCTTCAGTACAGCATGGTGAATGATCTGGGGCTCACCCGCCTCTGCCGCGTCAACATCATCTCCCCCGGTCAGCCGGTACAGGTGCCCACCCGCCCTGGCCAGCTGGATCTCCTCGGGTTCAGTTATGACTGACAGGCGGTTGAACAGCCGGTGGGCAAAGCGGAAGTAGCGCAAGTGCAGGCGAAACCGACTGTAGTCGGTCAACATCCGGACCACGTACTCGTCAGTTTCCTCTTTCAATGCACGGCTGCACTCCCGGGCAAGCTCATCAAGCTCCCTGACAACCAGGGTGACACCCTCTTTGCCCGGATCAATTTTCGCCAGGATTTTTTTGTCATCGTGTCCGGCCACATAAGCGCAGGCCGTGGTAATGTCCAGTACCTCTGCCCAGGCCGGACTCCACTTTTCACGCAGCAGGTAACCGGCAACAGTTTCTTCAAACGCTGCATCGTCCACCAGCGCACGCCGCGCATCATGTGCCGTCCTGAGCAGCTTTTTGGTCTCGGATTTAAAGCTCCACTGGGCCCGCATACCGTCAATGGCTTCAAGTGCCTGTTCGTGAACAGCCGGGTCGAACAACAGCCTGATGTTGCCCGGCTGTTCAAGCCAGCAGAAGTCTTCAGAAATGGCGTCTTTCTGGTCCTGGCTTGAGCCCATAAACGGCAGGATGGCGAACAGCCCCCCCACTTCGTCATACACCTCGTTCTGACCGGTGCCAGCTGGTTCTGCCGACCTGAGCGGCAGCACTGCCAGCGACGGGAAGCGATCAGAGAGCAGCTTCTCTAAAGTTTCCGTCATCTCACTGAGCTGTTTAGGCCAGAGCGCATAGGAATCAACCAGCAGCTCAGGCTCCAGCGGGTTTGAGGCGGCAAGCAAGGGGTTAAACAGGATGTTGGCCAGTTCGCGCAGGCTGTCGCCAAGGAACTGTTCGCGCAGGTTTCGCAGGTCCCGGGTTTCCTCGCGCTGCAGGAGCCGCATGATGGCGCGACAGGCCCGATACTGGATATGGGGGTACTGCTGGCGCATCCAGGTCAGCCGCTCCTGGGTCACCAGCAGGCTGCGTGATCCGGAATATTGTTGCTGTGCCAGCGTATCCTCGAGTTGCTTGAGTACCGAGTCTATTTCCGCACGGACTTCCTGGATCACAAACTTGATGATGGCAAACTGCAGGATCTGCACCTGTCTGCCGGTCAGGTCAGTTTTGGTCCGATGCAGGCTGTCTTTTACCATGGCCTCATAGGCATCGCGAAGCGATTCCATGTCGTCAGCCTTGCCCGTGGGTCGCTTGCCGGCAATCGTCCGCTTGACCGTTTCTTCGATCACTTCGCGGGTATAGAGAACAAATCCCTTGGCGAGCTGGACATCAACATGATAGCCATCGGTACCCCGCGTCAACACAGCACAATCCACCGCGATAGGCCGTGGCACACCGACGGCGGCAAGCATGTCATCAACTGACCGAAGCGGCTCTGCCACTAGAAAGGTTCCTCGTGAAGATTACTGGTGCTCAAAACTGCCCCTCATTGTCGGTGTGTGTTGCAGCGCCCCTGTTCGCAGCGTTGGCCTGGTCAAATCTGACCGCCTGGCGCTGCGGTCCCCAGCTACCCGGAGATGCTTCGAATACGCCGGCCACATGGTAGCCGCAGCGCCGGCAGGAGCCCTGGGCGTCCAGTCGCCAATTGCCCAGGCGGTACCAGTCGCGCTCAATCAGTTGCGCGCCACACCCGGGGCACCAGGTTGACCCACCCACAGTATCATGAACATTACCGGTGTAAACGTAGCGCATGCCTTCCTTCAGTGAAATTTCCCGCGCTCGTGTCAGGGTGTCGGGTGGCGTGGAAGGTATCTCACGCATCCGGTAATCGGGATGAAACGCGGTGAAGTGCATGGGCACATCCGGGCCCAGGTTATCCATAACCCAGCGGGCCATCTGCGCTATCTCCGCAGGAGAATCGTTTTCGCCCGGAATCAGCAACGTGGTCAGTTCAAACCAGACGCTGGTCTCGTGCTTCAGGTACAACAATGTATCCAGGACGTCCGCAAGGTGGCCGCCGCAGATCTTGTGATAAAAACGCTCGGTAAAGGCCTTGAGATCCACATTCGCCGCGTCCATGTGCCTGAAAAACGCCTGCCGCGGTGCCTCACAAACATACCCGGCGGTCACGGCAACGGCATCAACACCCACCTCGTGGGCTGCCTGGGCCACGTCAATGGCGTACTCAAGAAAAATGACAGGATCATTGTAGGTGTAGGCAATACTGCGCGCACCCAGTGACTTTGCGGCTGCCGCTAGCTGTTCTGGCGACGCGGCATCCGCCAGGGTGTCCATCTCCCGGGACTTGCTCATATCCCAGTTCTGGCAGAACTTGCACGCCAGGTTACAGCCGGCTGTGCCAAACGAAAGTACGGGGGTACCAGGCAGGTAGTGGTTCAGCGGTTTCTTTTCGATGGGGTCGAGACAAAAGCCGCTGGAACGACCATAGGTCGTCAGGACAATCCTGTCATCCTGGCACGCCCGCACAAAACACAGCCCACGCTGACCATTTCGCAGCTTGCATCGCCTGGGGCAAACATCACACTGAATCCGCCCATCCGGAAGGGCCTGCCAGTATTCTGTGCTGACCACGGACCCGCCTGGCGCCAGTGAGTTTGACGCCTTGCCGTCGCCGAACCGCCAGTTCAGTAAATCGGCCATTTGGTTTGGATCATCGCCTTCATTAGAATGCAAGTTATCGTATTTCTGTCATCGTAGAAAGTACTGGAGAAGTGCTGCAATGAGCGCAGTTCGCATGCCCGCTGTCGCGGGCACCTTCTACCCGGGTGACCCGGAAACCCTGGCCCGGTCAGTGGACGACCTACTGGCCAATGCGACCGATTCAGGTGAAATTCCCAGGGCCATCATCGCGCCCCACGCAGGGTATATCTATTCGGGACCAATCGCTGCGGCGGCCTATGCACCGCTCAAACAGGCCAGGGGTAAAATCTCGCGTGTTGTGTTACTGGGTCCCTCTCACCGGGTGGCGTTTCGGGGGATTGCTGCCTGCAGGGCAACCAGTTATCGGACACCCCTGGGGGATATACCGGTAGACCAGGCGGCAGTCAAGCTAATATACGGACTTGCCGGCGTGGGCTATCTCGATCGTGCCCATGAAGGGGAACACGCCCTGGAAGTACAATTGCCCTTCCTGCAGCGTACGCTCGGAGACTTTTCCCTGGTGCCGCTGGTTGTTGGTGAGGCTTCCGCGGAAGACGTGGCCGGGGTGCTGGACAGGCTCTGGGATCTACCGGGTACGCTGGTTGTGATCAGCTCTGACCTCAGCCACTACCACACCTATGACGAGGCAAGGCGCCTGGATGCCGAAACCGCGGAAAAAATCAGCCAACTCGACGCGACGCTGGTTGGTGAACAGGCCTGTGGATACCGACCGGTCAACGGACTGCTGACCCTGGTTGCACGCAGGCACCTGCGTATTGAACAGATTGATGTGCGCAACTCGGGTGATACCGCTGGTGATCGCAACCAGGTGGTCGGGTATGGTGCCTGGCGCGTGCGGGATACTGCCGCAGCCCTGCCCCGGGATGCCGGCTTGCCGCTGGCGCAACGGCAAAGGTTGCTACAGGTTGCGCGCGAGGCAATTTTACGCCCATTAACGTCTGCTGGAAGTTATTCGGTCAATCCCGCGGAGTATCCTGCGCTGCTGCAGCAACAGGGCGCTGCCTTCGTCACGCTCACCCTGAACGATAACCTGCGCGGTTGCATCGGCAGCCTTGAAGCCCATCGACCGCTGGTGCTGGATGTCGCAAGCAATGCCCAGTCTGCCGCTTTCCGGGACCCCCGCTTTGCGCCGCTGACGCTGGCAGAATACCAGGACCTCGAGGTCCATATATCAGTCCTGTCACAACCGCAGCCGCTCGACGTTGACAGCCGGGATTCACTGGTCAGGGCCCTGCGACCAGGAATTGACGGCCTCATTATCGAAGAAGATGGGCACCGCGCCACTTACCTGCCTTCTGTCTGGGCCCAACTGCCCGACCCCGGGACTTTTGTTGCGGAACTGCGCCGCAAGGCTGGGCTCGGGCCTGACGGCTGGTCTGCAGCAACCCGGGTGTTCACTTACCAGACTGAAGAATTCTGTTAGGTGGTCAACCTGGCCACTCCTGCCCCGCCACTTGGCTTTCAAACGGCCAGACTGCAGGTTCGCCGTTATGTGCTGGCTGACGCTACCCGTCTGCATGAAGCCGCCACCGAGTCTGTCGAGACGGTATTCCCTTTCCTGCCCTGGTGTCACCCGGCATATACGCTTCGGGAAAGTCGCGACTGGATTCGTACGCTGGCCCCCGCCTGGGAAGCAGGACACACCTTTGGATTTGCCATCTACGAACGGGAAGGGAAAAGGTTTCTTGGCGGTTGCGGGCTGAATCGCATTGACGACCATCCGGTCGCCAACCTTGGCTACTGGCTTCGCACCTCGGCAACCGGTAATGGGTTTGCGACCGAGGCAACGCTGGGCCTGGCCAGCTTTGCCCTCTCGCAACTCGATATTGAACGCGTTGAGATCATCATGTCCGTGGCCAATACCGCAAGCAAAAGGGTGGCAGAACGGGCCGGTGCCGTATTTGAGGGCAAACTCAGGAAGCGGCTCCGGCTCCACGGCGAGTGCCACGACGCTTTCCTGTATTCGCTCACACGGACAGATATTTTGGGATAAGATTCAGGCACGAGTAACCAATCCACACAATCGAGAGACCCTATGAGTGCAATAGCCGCAGAAACAGACATCCGGCAGGACATGCTAACGGTACTGGAACAGCAGCGACGGGCTTATATCAAGGAAGGAAAGGTGTCGCTCGGCACGCGCCAGGATCGTATTGACCGTGCGATCAACATCCTGAAGACAAACGGCCCGCGCCTGGCTGAGGCCATGGCGACCGACTTTGGCCATCGCTCCCTGCAACAGTCAAAGATCACGGATATTGATGGTTCCATTGGCCCGCTGCAACATGCAAGAAAACATGTGCGCGAATGGATGCGGGCTGAGCGTCGCCCCATCATGTTCCCGCTGAACCTGCTCGGTTCACGCGGCCGGGTGGAATACCAGCCGCTGGGAGTCATTGGCTGCATCAGCCCCTGGAATTTTCCGGTGCAGCTGACGTTTGCACCGCTGGCTGGCATCTTCGCCGCGGGCAATCGCACCATGATCAAACCCTCCGAGTTTACGCCCGCGACGTCCGAGTTGATGAAAGAGCTATTCAGCGCGGCATTTGATATCGAGGAAGTGGCGGTGTTTACCGGGGGTGCAGAAGTGGGTTCCGCGTTTTCGGGTTTGCCGTTTGATCACCTGTTGTTCACTGGTGCCACGTCGGTGGCACGCCATGTCATGCGCGCGGCTGCAGAAAACCTTGTCCCCGTGACCCTGGAACTGGGCGGCAAGTCGCCGGTGATTGTTGGCCGCAGTGCTGACATCACGCTCACCGCCAGCAACGTCATGGCCGGCAAGACCATGAATGCGGGCCAGATCTGCCTGGCACCCGACTACCTGTTTATTCCGGAAGAAAAGGCGGACGAGTTTGTCGCCGCGGCCCGCGCATCGGTCGCGACCATGTACCCGGACCTGAAGGACAATCCCGATTACACCTCCATTATCAACGAGCGGCACTTCGACCGAATTAATGGCTACCTGGATGATGCACGTGAGAAAGGCGCCACGCTGGTGGAACTGAATCCCGCCAACGAGGATTTCAGCCAGCAGGAACACCGCAGGATCCCGCCAACCCTCGTGCTCGACCCGACAGACGATATGAAGGTGATGCAGGAAGAGATCTTCGGTCCGGTCCTGCCCGTCAAACGTTACAGCAGCGTTGAAGAAACCATCGACTACATCAACGAACATGACCGTCCGCTTGGGCTCTATTACTTTGGCAGTGATGCAAGCGAAGAGAAAAAAGTGTTAACCCACACAACCTCGGGCGGCGTCACTGTTAACGACGTGGTGATGCATGTTGCCATGGAGGACCTGCCATTCGGCGGCGTGGGGCCCAGCGGTATGGGGTCCTACCACGGTTATGACGGCTTCCGGACTTTCAGCCACGCCAAAGCCGTCTACAGCCAGTCCAGGCTGGTCTCAAAGCTCGCGTCAGCCATGCGACCACCTTACAAGAAGACATAGACCAAACACAGGCCAACAAGTCCACTTGATCCAGTACTGCAATACCACTGAACACGATTCCTATACTAATCAATCTACGTCGTACCAGCACCAACCAGAGTTATAATGCTTCCAATTCCTACCGATTTGCCCTGTTGTGCATGAGAGAGGGCCTTAATCTTCCGTTCGTATCTTCAGATGATGGACAAGGTAGCTATCATCTGAGAATTCCTCCGACAGCCCACCAATCTCCATGCCCCAACTTGGGCTCATCAAATGTACATGCTCCGTCTTCTTCTCCTTCAGGTTCGTTAACTGGTGAATCAAAGCATCGACTCCCTCTGAGTCCAAGCGCAAATTAACCTCGCTAGGTTCCTCATTCGCTGGTGGTCGGATTATTTCGACTACAATTCTCAACTTACGCACCCTCCGCAACTATATTTCAAAGTCTCGAGTCGAAAGCGCATCTCTCGCTCCTCGTGGACGCATTACGCCGACATGTGGCCCTTTGGGGAGCGGATGATCGGCGTCAATATGATAAGCTCGCCCAGTACTCGGATTAACGTAGGTTCCTCTGCCGTTCAATGGATCAGGGCCTTTGGCTTCAAAACCCTTACTTCGAAAGAGCCGGTCGAGCACCTCCTTCGTTTTCCCTTTGAATGGATTGAACCTCTTGAAAGCCTTACCAGGACCTGGCAATACACTAAGAAAAATCTCTGTTGCAATGTCTTGGTTCGTCGCATCAGGAAGTACAGCGCGAGGACCATTCAAATCATCAAGGGTTGCACGCTCGTAACAATCGCCGTACCAGCAAAGGAAGATGCCGTCTTCACCGTTAACCAGATGCGGACCTCGCATCTCTTGTGCATGCTACTCACGAAGTCATGCCTGACATTATTCCGGTTGCAAAGATCCCGACCCCCACAACCATCTGAAGATATAGAAGCTTTCGTGCTTTAGCTGTCAGATGAAGTAGATTGTCGTCGTTTATGCCTGTGACAAGATCTCCATTGAAAAGAAAACTCAGAAACCCCAAGTCGGCGTACAGCTCGTAAACATTTCCGTACTTCTTCCCTGCTATGGTCGCCATGTGTTCACTCGAATAATCTGCCACGGAGCGGAGTTGCCTTACGTAGATAAGGAGGATAGTGATCTCGACAATGAAAAGTAAGAAGAAGGCCAGTACCCACATACCTATTCTCCTATGGTCTTTAACAGATCGTAGATGTCTTCGCTCCTACGGATGTAACCTCCGGAGACACCTCCTCCGAAAGCAATCGGGTAAACAATCTTCACGCTGATGCTGTAGCTACCCTGGTAGTCCCATACACCTCCAATGCACCCGCCAAAACAGAACTCGGCGCTCTGATACAACCCGTCTATTTTACCTTCGGCGTACACATCTCCTCCGACGAATGCGCCGCCCTTGAGCATGACACCCTTGATGTATTCAACGGACAAAGAGGAGTCGCCTTGGAGATTGAATTCTGCCGTCGTACCAGCACCTGGTCCCCAAGCTCCGCTAAGGGTTGTGCCAAATTTGAAGTTCTCAAGAATACTGGAAAGCAGAGCGTCGGCTACAAGACTGGGCTGGGACCCATCCACCTTTTGTGCATATGCTGCTGCAACCGCATCACATCGCCAAATAGATCGCCAATCCGAATAGGACGACAATGCTTGCGACCTCCAATATCGTGTACAAAACACCTACCTGAATTGCCCTCCGCTTGAGGCGCTGCGTTAAAGTCATCGGTTCATTCTCCATCGCTGAACACAAACAGATCGTTAATAAACTGTTTTGTCCCT
Source organism: Pseudomonadota bacterium (assembly GCA_047947185.1). GTDB lineage: Bacteria > Pseudomonadota > Gammaproteobacteria > Pseudomonadales > Azotimanducaceae > JANQJA01. The sequence goes on along the minus strand of CP170502.1, from coordinate 54,565 downwards.
TCAATGGGATCGCGCCGAATCGTATCCCAAACGTCTTGGTAGTACTCCAGTGGTCCGGGTTCGTCTGGATCATCGAACTTTTGTCCCGCAGGCAGGATTCCCAAGACGTTCTTGGTGTGTGCCTGTTCGGTCGGCGATAGGGATTCACCGATCTGATGAGCACCCCTTCGGATTTGTGAGACCGCCATACCTCCTATCACTCCGCCGCCTATCGCGGTCAGTAGATTTGGCTTTGAGACGACTACGAATGTGATCGCGAGTCGATAGGTGCCAAAGGCGACGTTGGACTGACCGACTAACCGCTTGAGCTGATTCCCTGTAGATTGACCCTGATGTGCAGGAGGGCGTCAATCTTTTGTCTCATTGCGTTTTCTGAACCCAAAAACTCCAGCGAACAAAACAGCAAAAAAAAGCAATGCGCCAAATATTGCTACCACATAACCCACATCGTCGTATCCCGCATCTTCGACATAAGCCCCTAAACCCATGATTGCCCATGCTATCAATCCTAGAAGCAGTAGTTGAGCACTACTCATCGCATACAATCTCACATTTCTGAACTCCGATGGCCGCACCTGCTCCAGGACCGAAAAAAACTTTGCCTGTCGAAAGATCATCAATGCTGATGGAACCGCCTTTAGCGCCTAAACCGTATCCGAACCTAAAGAATATCGACTTACCTGGTGGCGCGTTTGCGTTACTAAGAGAAGCTGAGCCTTCAAAACCTGCACCGATAAACAGGCCAATGCCGTACTTACCACATGTTGTCGTAGATGCACACACACCTTCCCCAGTTATCGTCGTACCTGATCCTTTCGATGCCCCGAACACTAAGAAGAAAAATTCGGCTCCAAGGTCTCCAGTGACCGAAGCATCCAGGTGATGGAATCCGTCGATCAATTCATTGTCAGCAAGAACAGCTACCGCTGGCCTTTGGCCAAACGGATCCTGCACCTCTTGTGCATCATCGCTTAAGATACCTAAGAAATTCGTCCAATTTAGTTATCCAGCTCAATTTGTACGCGAAGAAAAGATAAAGACCAAGCCCAAGAACCAGCCAGAGAATACCACCAATAAAGCTGGAGATAACGTAATGATTTTCACCCAAATCAAGAAGGCTGTGCCCCTCCTTACTCTCAATTTGTACTATTGTGTCGTCGTAGGTGTAAACAATAACGACCTTACCCAAGAGGTCTTCTACCCGTTTGAATAGTTGGCAATCGAGTCCAACAGAACTGAACACTTCTACCTCCTCATTCTCACGAAGGTGAATCCTAACAACGGAACCACTTCCTAAACACTCTACCTCGGACAACATTCCCTGTGAGACACGTTGAGGTGAGTCATCGAATATTCTTGCCACACCTGAACCCGTTGATAGCAGAGAAACCGAGATAGACACAGCTATGACTAACCAGATCAGAGTGGACCGGATAACCATGGCTACTCTTCACCTGCAGCAACAGTTGTTGAAATCAAGCTACTTCGAACCAGTGAATCCTCTAGTAGCTCATAAACAGACCTTGGACGGCCTAGAAGTAAACCACGAATCCCAAGCGCTTTAACTACCCCTGCTGGACCAGTAAGCAAAACCTCCGCGCTTAAAACAGCTTTCCCCGCATATTCTTCACTCACTGCTCTCGCTAGACCAATCTCGAGATAGTTTCGTCCCGTGGCACCGTCGATGGCCGTATTGACTCCAAAGACCGCCACAACAGCTAAACCACCAAGACACCCGGCACCAGCAGTGGCGGCACAAACGATTGCCGCGCCACCTCCGAAACCAATACCAGCTAGCCCCGCATAGTACTTGGCTGGATTTGCCAGGAGGTTACCAGCATTTCCCTTCGTCGCAATCACGGTAACTTCTGGCAAACCCGTTACGTTGTCGGTTCCAATACCATACTCAAAACTATATTCGGCTGAAAAAGTGTTCGAGAAGTTATCGACTAGAGACTGATCAATATAGCTATGCCCTTCACGAACGCCGTACACGGTCATGACTTCAGTGACCTTTTTCTCCGCAAATCCACTCGGGTCGGTATAACTCAGCGGACTACCCCTGCCATAGCTGTACCGATTATAACTTTGACTGCTGTCAGGGTACTGCACAATCGGGTCCGCGTTCAGGAACCGACCAAACCGTGGATCGTATATCCGGCCATTCATGTGTATGACATCAACGCGGTCCAGGTGTTCATGATCCGTAAAACCACGCTTGGTCCGGTAGCGTTCATTGTTCAGAATCTCGTTCAGGTCAGCACTGCCAATTTCCGCTAACCAGTCCTCTTTACGCCGGCTGCCGTAGGGTTCATACCCAAGCTCATCGACAATAACACCGTACTTATCCATAACGCCGTCAATTGAACCCAGATGATCCCGCCGAAAATACAGGTATGTTTCTCCGTCACTCGGGTCTTTGGTATGTTGGACCGCATCATTGATCTGAGTCTTCCGATAGCCAGTGCTGGCAGACCCTATACGTATTTCCTGGTAAGCGCCGCCATAGAGATAGAAAGTATGTTCGTCACCCAGTGACCGATGCTTGTAATATCGCAGCCCGTCGGGGTCGTAGGCGAACGCCAGATCGGTGACCCCTGGCCGTTTGATGGACAGGGCACGATTCTGTGCATCATAAGTCATCGTTGTAGTTTGGGTCGCAGTTTGGGACGTCGAACTGATCTGATACACGTTGCCAACAGCATCGTATTTGAAGGTGTAGTCGGCGTCATCATAGGTACCGGTCGCGAGCCCATGAGGGCCGGCGTTCCCGTCACCGAATGATGAACCATAATTCATCGCCGTGGCGCTCGCTTCAACAGAAATGCTGCTGGTCAAACTGAGCAGGTTCCCCATGGCATCATAACTGTAGTCGAGTTCACGGCCCGTCACATCTGCACCAATCAGCCGATTCTGACCATCGTAGCTGAACGTTTCAATAGTCGCGCCGCGCGAGCGCGTCCGTAGTTGCCCGTGATCCCGCCAGGTAAATGCCAGGTCCGGCAGGTTTGCCTTGTTTGGCAGTGAACTTTGCGTGATTCCGGTGACCTCGCCGCTATAAGCATCAAAGCTGAAATTCCAATTGCGACCATTCCCTAATTCTACTTTGGCGGGCCGTCCGAACGGTGACATGTCGACAATCTTGTGCCACGTAGTAAATGGGCTCACGGTACTGCTAACCTGGTTGGCATGGCCGGTGGCGCTATAGCCCTGCCGCACCGTCAATCCAGAAGGATAGGTTGTGTCATATACCCGGCTATAACTGTCGTAAGTGCGCTCAAGTTCAAACTCGGCGTTACCATATGCGTATTCGATGTTCGTTTGAATATCTGTGAGCCGGGACAGCGAATCATAGGTGTAAGTCTCGACGAAGTCCGGCGTGACCGTCGATGGAGAAAAAATCTTGCGACTGGCCAGTTGCCCTTTGGCATTGGCAGGATCGTAGAGCCAGAGGTTCAGGCGTCCGTTGTCATTACGGGACACTTGTCGGCCAAGCCGGTCGTACGCTGAATAAATGGTTCTATCCAGTGCATCGGTTTGTTCAACGAGTTCACCAAAGGCATTAAAAACAAAGTGGGTGGTGCCCGTATTGGCCTCTGTAATTGCTGTGCGGTTACCTGCTACGTCGTAGGTCAACGAGGCAACAGTGGTCATCGGGGTAGAAATTTCGCCGACCTTTACTGTCTTCAGCCAACCATTTGGCCAGTAACTGTACGTTGTCCGAGCCTGGTTTGTCGTAATGGCCGCACCTGTCGGCGAGGATTTCGTCATGCCATCTATCACGGTAACCAGCCAGCCACGCGCATCATAATCACGTGTGGTGTAAAGATACTCCGCCGGTAAACTGGTTGTGAGCAGATGTTGCTGCTGCAGTTTGCCGCTTTCGATGACATAGTTGTAGTTGTGTACGGCCCCGCCAGGCGCTTCCAGTTGCTGTACCCTGTTTTTCTTGTCATAGGCATAGTCATAAAAATGGGCGTCGCCCAGAACATTGTAGGGCAAAGATCGCTTGTCGAGCCAACCCACACCATCGTAGACGGTATCAACGAAAATCCATTCAATACTGCTGTTGCTATGCAGTGCCTTGGTCTTCTGCCGGATCTGTCGACCCAATGTATCAAAATAGACTTCGACGTCAGGTGCCCAGTTATTATCAATGACAACTTTATAGGCAGTGTCCTGGGCGTGGATCGTGCCGGATGACGCGTTGCTATAGCTGTATGTCGTCAGCCTGGCGTCCGGATAATCGATCTCGGTGATTCGCCCTAACGGATCATAAGTGATTGTTGTCACCTGACTGTTGGGATCGGTAATCTCATTGGGCTTGCCATGGCGCAGGTCATAGCCGTAAAGGGTTGTATGGCCCTCTGCGTTGGTCACAGAGGTCGGGAAGCGGTTATCGAGCCTGTTGTTGATTGAATCCAGCCGCGGTACCACACCGTCACCTTCAGCAAGTGTCACCGCCAGGTTGCCACCTGCATCATAGAATCGCCATTGCCGTAACTCGACATCTGCGCCTGGATGCGATTTTACGAGCGTGGGACGGCTGGTGCTCCCTGCCAGGTGGCTGGCGATTACTGTTTGAGTCTGACCGCTGACGCCGTTCGCTTCATAGGTTGTGCTTGCCGAGCCCGCAAAATTGAGCGTCCAGTTGGCTGTATTGTTGGCAAATGTCGTGGTGGTTTCCTCCTTTAGCTGGATCGCACTGAGGCTAAATGTCACGCCAGAGACACTGCCCGTGTTAGCGACTTCGCGGGTTTGTGTCCGCTCTGTCAGCAGGTTGGCATTCATTGACAGATCCGTAGTGACTCGTTCCGCACCAAACTGGGTTGTGCCCGTACCCGTACTCGCAACGTCATAGTTCAGCGTAATTCGTTGCTGCTCAAAGGGTAAGGCGGTCTTGCTGCTATGAAAGTCGAGCTTGGCTACTCTTCGGTCAGTGCGCGTGAGCAAGTTGCCGGAAGCCGCAGGATCATTGTCATAGACATACTCGCCCGCCGGCAACCCTGTATAGGGGAAACAGACATGCTGCCAAACGCGAGAATAACGCCCACCGGGTTCCTGTATCTGACGGCCTTCGAAACCCAGAAAACCGCGCTGAGCGTCACTCACCGCACCACTGCTGAGCTTCTTGTAGTACCAGTGGCTGGTACTGTTATTCATGCCGTTGGATTTTTTCATCTCTGAGACGAACCATCCCCAATGCCCGTCAGTGGACCAATTATATGCATGCGCGTCGGTACAACTGGCTGCATCAGTGACTTGTGCAGGAAGCGTAACCCCGCTGACAAGCGGAAGATCGGTTGAAGTAGTATATTCCGTAAACGCGCCCAGATTGTCCGTAACCCGAAGCAGGCGCCAAAGCACTGGTGTTATATCTGCTGTATAGCTGAACGTCATCTTACCCAGGCATTTTGGAACACTGCCGCTATAGCCACACGCCTGCAATTCAACCAGACGATTCCGGGTATTGGGACCGCTACCCACAACAGCGTATTTGAGCCGATACTCCCGAGACGCCACCGACGACGCGGTCTTGATCGTGTGCAAATAGACCGATCGTTCAGCAAACAACGACGAACCAAAGGACGCTTTCGGATAAGGTGTCGCACGCGTTGCATACTCAAATGTCACGCTGTAGCTACCGTAATCGATCCGGCGAGGGTAAAGTTCACCGCGCGAATCATTCTTGTAGTAATTGACATAGAGCTTGTTGCCAAAACTGTCCTCAACTTCCGACAATCCCCACTCATATAGCGCGGTCGTCGACCCACCGATCCGCACACGACTCGTGGCTTCCTTGCCGTACCGCAAAACGCTGCCATCCGGGGCGTGAACTTCGAACCACTGGCTGGCACCGGTGCCCTTGGCAACAATCTTCAGGAAAGACTCACGCTCCGTGCGATATTCAGAGTTGTTGGCCCAGTAGCTGCCGGAAACCAGCTTGAGGCGCTGCCCATCCAAACAGAGAAAGTCAGCACTGGTAAATTGTAGTGTTGATAACGTTGTGCTGCCGGTGACGCAGCGCCGCAGCGTCGACAGCCCGGACAAGCGCCAACCCTCTCCAATCGTAGATTCCGCGGTATCGACCCAGATTGGACCGAGTTGGCCAGCGTAAGAAATTGCCAGATTCGGCGTAGTCTCTGGCGTGATACCCGGTAGAACCTCAATAGGCATGACGACAGATGCAGCGCCATTCGCACCAACGCCTGCCTGGTAGTTCATGACCCCATACAGATCCGCAGAGACGATGGTCGGGAGAGCCGTGATACCGTTATTCTGCGTTCCTGAAGAAGTACCCGGCGGTGTATAACTGTCGTTCCAAATCACCCCACTTGAATCTGATTGTCCCAAAACCAGTACGTAGTCGTCATTCGTCGTGGTTGACTGAACCAGCATGTCAGCCAGGCCATCACCATCGATGTCCTGGATCACCGAGTCATAGTCGGCTGTAGACCAGGAAACGCTATCCAGAGTGCTTTGACTTGGGGAATTCAGGATCGTAAAACTTCCCGGCACTCCCGAATTGGATAACAGCACGATCGGCGGATACAGGTCGGTCGCAGTAATCGGGAAGGCCAGTGGTCCACGGATAACGACGGTCTGGACGCGGGGCCTCAAATAGAGGTCAGCGTGACCGTCACTATTGTAGTCACCAACCACGATCTCATGGGATGCTGAATCAAAAGTACTTGCATAGAGGTGACCGGACCAGACGACTACAAGTGCACAGATCGTTGCCAAAGTGAATCGAAGGGCCTTCAAAGGACTGTTCATACGTTTGGTTCCCCTTGCCAGGCTTCCAGGTCAGCACTTGTAAAGACGCCGAGTACTCCGCCTTTATTGATTGAAGTAAAGGAAACTGCCATCGCACAAGCCATCGCCATTGGGCTCGATCTGGTCAACCAGAAAACTGATCTCCTTGCCACTTACGGCTGCGGTCAAAAGGAGGGCGTAGGCAGCCTCATTGTTGGCGGTACTTTTTGCCCAGCGAAACCAGCTACCCGCTGCACAGTTTGAGGTGCCCGCGTTCATCTGAAAGTAGATGGAATTTGGCATATAGGTTGCTTCCACTCGCGTTACCTTGCCTACAATCGCATCAAATGCTGCTTGCGCAGACAGGCTTAAAGTGCCCAGAAGAATGCCTGCCGCAAGCACTGACTTCGAATGGTTTTTCATCTTGCTCACTCCTGTAATCCGCCGTTGCATTGACCCAGGGTCGCGACCCGAACTTCCAGTGCCACAACCTCATGAATTGCCCGCTCACGATCAAATTCCCTGACAACGCAGCGAATGCGAAACTGACGCGACAAATTGTTCCCGGCGTTAATGAGATCGAGTTGATCCCTGTTGACGTAGAGCCGCTGCTGATTTGCGCAGGCACCCGTCGCGACGGGGCTGGAGAGGGTGATCAGGCCGGCTGCAGGGCCATCACTTCCAACTCTGATTGCCTCGATGCAATAACCACCATCGACCCTTTTGGGCGCAACGATCCTGCTTTCTGCCAGTGCGTTGACTGACCAGAAAACGAACAAAGTCAACAAAATTTTCATGAATATCCTCCAGAATGTGAGCCCCAATAATCCAGCAACAAGTTGATTTCTTTTAATCTTTGTGACAGTCCAGTTGGTTGAGTGACCGCTGGCAACGATTCCTCTCAGCGCATCAAAAAAATAATATTCGCTTCATTTTCTTGGTTTTCACATTAAGAGCGAGAGAACGTTCAGGCGGGGATGCCGGTCAGCCGCCACTACGACAAACCCGACCGGGACAGACTACGGTTACTGGCCAAATGGTTGACTGAAGACGGTAGCAGTCGGCGAAACGGCTGCCTCGAAGACGAGTGTTGCCTCGTTGACCGTTAGCGTTAATTCCAAGCCGTTATTGACGTCCGCGGGTAACCATTTATTCCAGACCGCTATTGACTCACACGATTTGGGTCGATGGCATTGGTGCATCTGCGAACTTCTCTTTCCGTAGTCTGGGCACCAGTGAGGCCACATCGCTCGCCGGGTGCAGGTTGACCCGCCACAAGACATTCTCCAGATAGGTGTAAGGGTCAACACCCTGCAGCCCGCCGGTACAGATCAGGCTCTGGAGGATGCACGTGAGAAAGGCGCCACCCTGGTGGAACTGAATCCCGCCAACGAGGATTTCAGCCAGCAGGAACACCGCAGGATCCCGCCAACCCTCGTGCTCGACCCGACTGACGATATGAAGGTGATGCAGGAAGAGATCTTCGGTCCGGTCCTGCCCGTCAAACGTTACAGCAGCGTTGAAGAAACCATCGACTACATCAACGAACATGACCGTCCGCTTGGGCTCTATTACTTTGGCAGTGATGCAAGCGAAGAGAAAAAAGTGTTAACCCACACAACCTCGGGCGGCGTCACTGTTAATGACGTGGTGATGCATGTTGCCATGGAGGACCTGCCATTCGGCGGCGTGGGGCCCAGCGGTATGGGGTCCTACCACGGTTATGACGGCTTCCGGACTTTCAGCCACGCCAAAGCCGTCTACAGCCAGTCCGGGCTGGTCTCAAGGCTTGCGTCAGCCATGCGACCACCCTACAAGAAGGCCTGAGGGCCGGCCATGAAAGGCGCTCCCGCCAGGGAACGCTAATCGGCTTCGAGAATCAGGGTCCCTGTGGTAGACAATGAGCCACCCGTGCCATTGACGATACAGGTGCGCGCCTGGGTCTGTTTGCCCTTGATGCCGTTCACGCCGTCCTCAGCCGTCCCGGAAAGCTGTCGGTAGGCTTCCACCAGCAACTGCATCCCGTACATGCCGGAGTGGTTGAAGGACAGTCCCCCACCATTGGTATTGATCGGCAATCGCCCGCCCGGGGCCGCGTGCCCGTCTTTCCAGAGTTTGTAGCCTTCCCCGCGGGGGGCAAGGCCAATCATTTCCGCGGTAATACCAGCGGTGACGGTAAACGAGTCATAGAGCAACGCCAGTTCCATATCACCGGGCCCCATTCCCGCCATTTCGTAGGCCGTGCGAGCGGATTGAAAGGCACTCGTTGCGGTAAAATCGCCCATCTCCAGCATGGTCTGGTGACTCATGCTTTCGCCCGCGCCTGCAATCCACACGGGCCGGGTCTTGAGTGTACGGGCGATTTCCGGGCGTGCCACGATAACCGCGCCGCCGTGGTCGGTGACCAGGCAACAGTGCAGGAGCGTCAGCGGCCAGGAAATCATGCGGGCATTCTGGACATCGTCAACGGTGATGGGCCCGCCTGCCTCGTGGGTTTCCGTGGAATGCATCACGGCCCGGGGGTTCAGGGTTGCCCATTCCCGCGTCACCACCGCAATGTGCGCAAAGTCTTCAGGGGTAGTGCCATAGCGATGGTTATGCGCCACCATCGCATGCGAATAATTGGACGGTGCCCCCGAAAGACCATAGGGCATGGTCATTTCCATGGCCGGAGAGCTTGCGCCCCGGGGATAGCCCCCGCCCCCAAGCCGACGTTGCGACCAGCCGTTCTGCCCGTGGGTCACCAGGGCAATATCAATAATGCCGGCGTAAATGGCGGCCATGGCGTGGTGTACATGCATCTCAAACGAGCAGCCACCCACCGAGGTTGTATCGATGTATTTCGGGTGTATACCCAGGTGTTCCGCAATTTCTGATGACATGCCGGCGGAAAAAACGCCGTCAATATCAGAAATCGGGATACCGGTCATGTCGCTGACATTCCTGATTGCTTCCATATGAAGCTGCAGGGATGTCCTCGGCTCCTCGGGATAACCAATTTCGACGGATTCGGCAGCGCCGACAATTGCCGCAGATCTGGATAAGCTCATACTCCTGTCTCCTCAACGACGCGCCAGAATGGAATAGCCATCTTCTCGTTTGCCTGCTCAAACTCAACCTTGACCCGGCTCCCAATCCTGATTGACTCCGGCTTGTTGGGGTCCACCCCGCGCAATACCGTCAGCATCCTGTCACCTTCATTGAGGTCAATGTAAGCCGTCACGAACGGGGCTTCTTCCGCCCAGCCGCCAAACGCACGGTGCTGCACCGCAAAGGTATGCAACCGGCCTTCTCCACTCGCTTCAAACCACTCGATGTTGTTACTGTGACAAAATGGGCACAGGTGCCGTGGATACCAGTGCACCCGATTGCAGACGGTACAGCGCGGCAACATCAACTTGCCCGCGCGCGCGCCATCCCAGAACGGTTGGGTCAAGGGGCTGGGCGTTGGTATCGGTTTGTTATAGGTCACTGGATTCTACTCCGGCATAGTTGTTGGTAAGCCGCGCCAAGGCTAGCAAATCGCCTTCTCTCGCGCCAGTCATTGACCCGGCAGGCGCCAGGCTAGTGGGCGTCTAGCGCCCGGTGAACTCGGGTTTGCGACGTTCGAGGAAAGCCTTGACGCCTTCCTGGAAGTCTTCACTGGCAAACATGCCGGCCAGGTGCACCATGAGGTGGTCCACCGACGTATCGTAAGACTCTTCCAGCCCCATCCGCATCATGCGTTTGGTCGTCTGAACAGCCAGCGGCGCGTTATCAGCCACTTCCTCGGCCCATTGCAGCGCCGTTTCCATCAGCTTGTCGTCCGGCACCACGGTGTTAACCAGGCCCATTTCAAGGCATTCCGCAGCATCAATGGTTCTTGCCCGGTAGTAGAGTTCAGCAGCCTTGGCCCAGCCAATCAATCGCGGCAACAGCCAGGTGCCACCGGATTCAGGTACCACATTGCGTTTGGCCGTAACCGCAGCCATCTTGGCCGACTCGGCCGCAATCCGCATGTCACAGAGCAGGGTGATGTCCATCCCGTAGCCAGCGGCGGCACCGTTCAGCGCACAGATAACCGGTGTATCAATATTCCACATGACGGTAATGGGTGCGTCGCGCAGGTCAAACAGCTGCCGGGGCCGATTGCTGCCTTTGGCATCTCCGCTGCCAATACCGCCTGAACCCACGTCGACCAGATCAAGGCCGGCGCAGAAGCCCCGCCCGGTGCCGGTCAGGACAATACAGCGAATCTCCGGATCCTTGTTGGCCTCCACCATCTTGGCAGAGAGCTCGTTCAGCATGTCACGACTGATAGCGTTGAGGCGTTCTGGCCGGTTGAGTGTGATAATTGCAACCCGGCCGCGCTGCTCGACCAGCAGTTCGTCGGTTGAAGATGGTGTCATTGCCATGAGCATTCCCCCCTGGTGTTTTTTTGTGTGGCCAATGTGCGCGTTTCGTCTTGGCCCTTCAGATCAAACCTGGCAACGCCGGCCTGAACCCCGGAAGGATTATATAGGTCTATCATGCTGAAGGGCATCACCACGGCCATGGCTTATCCGGCCCAATTTGCGTAGAATCCCCCGCGGAGCGCGTCCCGGCCGTGCGACAACCCATGCAACGCCAGCGAAAGACAACCAGAGACAGACGACCTCCTCGTGACATCGAGCCCACTTTTAACCGTGATTGCCTGCTGTCTGGCCGTCACCGTCAGCGCCAACGAGCCCGTTGAACCCAGAAAACTTCCGGTGGCTGAGGTTGATATCACCATTGACGGCTCACTGTCTGAACCCATCTGGCAATCACTGGAGTGGCATGATGATCTGGTCGTGATCGAGCCCGACACCCTGGCAGAGCCGCCATTCGAGACACGCATCAAGTTCTTCTATACCAATCGCGGTCTCTATATTGGTGTCTGGAACGAACAGCCGAGCGACACGCAGATTGCACGATTGAGTTCGCGCGATGACTTTATACCGCGGGATGACGTGTCATTCACCCTGGATCCAAGCGGCCAGGGGCTGTACGGCTACTGGTTCGGCGTCAATCTTGGAGGAACCCTTTATGATGGCACCGTCCTGCCCGAACGCCAGTTCAGCAACCAGTGGGATGGTCCCTGGCAAGGCGCCTCCGCCAGTCAGGATGGCAGCTGGTCAGCCGAGTATTTTATTCCCTGGTCCATGATGACCATGCCTGATACGCCAGGTGGCACCCGGGAGATGGGCTACTACATTTCGCGCAAGGTGGCTTACCTCAACGAGCGCTGGGGCTATCCCGCCCTGCCCCGCACCAGACCAATGTTTCTCTCACAATTGCAGAAAATCCGGTTCGAGGGCATTGCCCCCAAACAGCAGCTGGCTTTTTATCCCTACGCATCAGCCAGCTATGACAACCTCGCAGACAGCGGCAGCGATACCTATAAAGCCGGTTTTGATATCTTTTGGCGTCCGTCGACCAATCTCCAACTCACCGCTACGGTTAACCCGGACTTCGGCAACGTCGAGTCCGACGATGTGGATGTCAACCTGACATCCTTTGAGACATTCTTTCCGGAAAGACGCGCCTTTTTCCTGGAAGGCAACGAGATTTTTGTGGCCACGCCCAGGGCACGAAGCAGCGGCGACCCTATTACCCTTGTCAACACCCGGCGCATTGGCAGTCCGCCACGCCCGCACGGGCTCACGGACTTTGATATCACCAGTCTCGAGAAGAACCGGCCTTCCGAACTTATTGGCGCAGCCAAGCTGACCGGTCAGTCCGGCAGGCTCAGATACGGTGTGCTTGGGGCATTCGAGGAAAACACGCTGCTGCGCGGTACCCGTGCAGGTGCCCCTTCTACCTTTGAACAGACCGGCCGGGATTATGGTATTGGCCGCGTTCTCTACGAGGACACCAGTGCTGGCGGGAGACGGGCGTTCGGCTGGATGGGGACTGCCGTCATGCATCCGGAAGAAGATGCGTTTGCCCAGGGTATTGATGCTCACTACCTGAGCACAGACGGCAAATGGAACCTGGACGGTCAACTGCTCCATTCCAGCGTTGGAGCCGGTTCCGGTGTCGGCGGATTTGTCGACATAGATTATTCTCCTTCCCGGGGTAAGACCCACAGCCTGTCCCTGGATTATTTTGATGACAGCATCGACATCAATGACTTCGGCTACCTGCGCCGCAATGATTCCGTTGGCATCCGGTATGGTTTTGACCTCAGCCAGTCGGACCTGGACTGGGTAAGGACACGCAATACCCGTATTCGACTGGTCCAGGACTTCAACACCGGGGGGCGGTCGATTCGCAGCGGCGTTTTCTTCTCCCAGGATTACCAGCTGAACAACAACGACTACCTGTTTTACGAGCTGAATTTTTTTCCCGAACGCTGGGATGACAAGAACAGCGGTGGCAATGGTGCCTACAAGATTCACCAGCGTTTCCAGACCGGCGCCAAATACGGAACCGACAGCTCAAGGAAAATCCGCCTGGAAGGGGGTTACTTCCTGCGCCAGGGGGACCTGGGTGGCATGGTTCACGTGCAGAGTGCCGAGGTTACCTGGCGGCCCAACGACCGCTTTTCATTTCGGCTGGAAGCCAGGCATGAGACCCAGGACAACTGGCTGATCTACTGGACGGGACGAAGCCTGTCGACCTTTGGCTCAACCAACTGGCGGCCCAAGATCGAGACCGATTTTTTTCTCACAGCCAGGCAGCAGATCCGGGTGACGGCAGAGTGGGCTGGCATCAAGGCCTTTGAGCACGATCGCTGGCAGATTCCCGGCAACGATGGCGAGCTGCTTCGGGTGACCGCTGCCACCGATACACCCCGTGATTTCAGCATCAGCCGGCTGACCTTCCAGGCTCGCTACCGCTGGGAAATCGCACCGCTGTCCGATTTGTTTGTGGTGTATACCCGGGGCTCCAACCTGGACAGCCGGACCGAAGACAGCTTTGGGTCGCTGCTGCGGGCCTCCTGGTCAGAGCGACTGGTTGATACCCTGGTGGTGAAGTTGCGCTACCGCCTGGGCAGCTAATCCGCCGCCCGCTGATCTTCCAGATAGGGCAAACAGCCGGTCTCCGCAAGAATTTCCAGCAACCTGGCACGCGCAGGCCCGGCAATTCCGGCAAGGCGCTTGCGGAGCCGGTCCAGGCACTTGCCCTGGTACTTGAACACATCCTGCGAATAGGTTTGGCCGTCAATCTCGAGTTCAACACGTGTTGAACCTGCCTGCAAAGCCGCCAGGTTCGCTGCCATAAACGGCAGGTAGGTCCGACCCGCATACGCAAGCAGCGCCCGGGTTTCAGGTCGCAGATCTGTTCGCCATTCGCCTTCCACACCGCTCAGGTCGTTCATCCGCCTCACCCAGTCATAGACCCTGGGGGCCTGCTCCCGCATGATGAGCATGGGGGTGTGGTCACTCGCCAGCACCTGGAGCTGGCCAAAGATACCAAAGTCCGCCAGCGCCGGGCGGGAACCAAACAGAAACTCGTCGCGCGTCACAAACTGGCTGAAAATGCCGAGCAACTCGTGATAACCGGCTTCAATCACCGGTGCATTCCCGGGCGTGCAGCCCACCAGCGCCATCCGGCTCACCTGTCTTTGCCTGATCGCTTCAGCCGCCTGCTCCAGCGCTTCACCTACCACACCGGGCGAGTTGTCCGAAATGATCTGCCGACTGCTGTAAATCTGGTCAACTTCGCGATACCAGCGGTAGTGGAACATCATTTTTGTACACCACTCGTCTCCCATATCTTCCAACAGGTCGGACAAAAAAGCGTCACAGGGGTCCGGTGGGATAATAGAGCGTTCGCTGTGCCGTTCTTCAAGCAACCAGGCAAGCGGTGTGGAATCAACATGCAGACTGCCATCTTCCGGGAGCTGCAGCACCGGTATCACGGGAGGACCATCGTGTTTGAGACCCGCACGTACCGCCGGGCTGATCAGCACCCAGTCGAACGGCAATCTGCGGTAACGCATGATCGCGCGCATTTTCATCGAATAGGGTGAGCCTCCGCCACCATAAAGCCTGTACCTGTCAGTCATCAGAGCCCCTCACTGGTTAAGGGGACAATCTACCACAGGACCGCCCTCCCAGCTTCAGACGGGTGCTCTGACAGACGTTGGGGCCTCGCTTTGTTCTGCTCCCCTGACTAAACTTGAGTCGGCCAAAATTCCAGGAGAGAAAACGATGCTCAAACGAACGGGCGGTTACCTGACGCTGCGAAACCCCGCTGATGCGCCAGCAGCAAGTTCAGAGCTGGAGTCCCTCGGCTACACCCTGCTGCACCGGGTTTTCACATCCGATGAGGTTGATTCTTTGCGGCAGGACATCACCGAGATTTTTGACCGGCTGCCCCGGGACGACCGTACCGCGGGTCTGCGTGACCCTGGTGAGGACGACGCATTTCGCTATGAGATGCTGAACCGGAGTGCCGCCTGCCAGGCAGCAATTGGCCACCGCGCAATCCTTGATGTCATAGAGCCGCTGTTGGGTGAAGACTGCCATGTGATCGCCAATACAGCCTGGCGCAATCCTCCCAAACCCAATGATCCGGCGCAGGGGTGGCACGTGGATGGCGGCCCTCACGTGCCTATGCCTGAAGGGGTCGACTGGCCGGAGAACATTCCACATCCTGTGTTTGCGATAGGTGCGCACCTGTTCCTGCAGGATCTTGGTGAGGACGATGGTCCAACGGGCGTTATTCCCGGCAGTCACCGCTCGGGTCGTTTCCCACCCCGATCCGAGGTCATGAACCCGGCGCTGACTTACAAGGGCCAGGGGGCCGTGCCGCTGCTGGCGCGTGCAGGTGATGTGGCGCTGTTCGTGTCTGACGTCTGGCATCGTCGCCTGCCCACCGGCGCGAGTGACAGGGGCCGCTTTTTCCTGCAATGCCACTATGCCAGGCGCGACATCGCGCAGCGCATCCGCACCACGGCACAAACCAACCACCTCTCCGAACTTGCAATCGAACGCGCAACCACCGGTCGGGGCAGGACGCTGATTGGCCTCCATCAACCGGGCTTTTACGATGGTTGACGCTAGCCATGGCGAATGGATTTTTGGCTATGGTTCGCTGATCTGGCGTGCCGATTTCCCGTTTGTCACGCGCCAGCCCGCTTACATCTGTGACTGGACCAGGCGCTTCTGGCAGGGATCCACTGATCACCGGGGTTATCCCGGGCGCCCTGGTCGCGTTGTTACGCTGATCAGTGCACCTGGCGAGTTGTGCTGGGGCATGGCCTACAGGATAGATCCGCGACAGCGCCAGCAGACGCTGGACCACCTGGACTACCGGGAAAAAGGCGGCTACGAGAGACTCAATATTCCCGTCTTTTTTGCTGCTGGAGGCGAGGCCAGCGCAATCGTCTACCACGCAACGCAGGAGAATCCGGAGTTCCTGGGTAAGGCACCCACGCAGGCCATCGCCGAACAGGTGATCAATTCAATTGGACCCAGTGGACCAAATACCGAGTATGTCCTGGAACTCGAGGCAGCACTCCGGGATATGGATGCGCAGGATCCGCACGTCTTTGAAGTGGCTGCTTTGGTGCGAGAACTACGCCAATCCCAGACCACACGACACGTTGAACGGAGCCGCGCTTGAAGCTGTCCCATATCCCCCTGCGCTGACGTTCGCTGGGCAGGCAGCAGGCTGGATGCTCATGGGCTTTCGGTGACAGTTACCCATAAAACCTGGTTTCTTACGCAGTTTCTGCCACAGTATCGCCGCGTTGGCTGAGCCAGGACAGGGTTTCCTGCTCAGTGCTTGTTCAACAGACTGGCGAGTTTTTCTGCGAGTTCACCCAGCCTGTAGGGCTTCTGCATGAAGTGCTGCCCGGTCAGTTCACTGAGGCGGTCCGAATAGCCTGACAGCAGGAGTACCGGTGTTTCCGGAAACCGCTCGCTCACACTGTTGCAGAGGTCTATGCCGTCTATCTCGCCGGATAAGACGATGTCCGTCAGCACAAGATCAAATGGGTCTCCGGATTCCAGTATCCGGGTCGCAGACTCACCACTGGCCGCGCTGACCACCTTATACCCAAGTCCCGTCAACTGAATCGCAAGCAACTCCCTGACAGAATCGTCATCTTCAACAACAAGCAGTCGCTCACCGTCGCTGGTCACGTTGCCCGATGTCTCGATCACCACTTCCTGCCTCTGGGCAACACCCGTGCTGACAGGGATCAGGAGCGTGACCGTCGTGCCATGCCCGGGGACGGAATCAATCAGGGCAGCGCCACCAGACTGCTTCATCAGGCCGTACACCATGCTAAGCCCGAGCCCAGACCCTTTGCCCACCTCCTTGGTGGTAAAAAAGGGTTCAAACGCCGCCCGGACTATGTCTGCATCCATGCCTGTCCCATTGTCCCGAACAGATACCGCAACATACTTGCCCGCGACGACATCACCGTCTGTCGCTATCTCGGTCCTGCGCACGGAGAAATCCAGATGTCCCCCTGCCGGCATGGCATCACGAGCGTTAATCGCCAGGTTAAGCAGTGCGTTCTCGAGCTGTACGGCATCCACATAACACTCGGCCCCCACATCAGCCTCGTCTGCCGACAGGGTGATGCGAATGTTTTCGCCCAGGGTGCGCACCAGCAATTCTTTCATGTCTTCGAGTATTGCCATTGGTCGCACCACGCTCGGCCGCAATGGCTGATTGCGGGAAAAAGCCAGCAGGCGCTGAACAAGCGTTGCGCCTTTTTCTGCTGAGGCCAGGGCGCTGGCTAAGAATGGCTCCAGCTCAGCGGGCGGATCCATGTGCGAGACAAGCTCCATGTTGCCAAGAATCACCGTCAGGAGATTGTTGAAGTCATGAGCGACGCCCCCGGTCAACTGCCCGACAGCTTCCATTTTCTGCGCCTGCATCAACGCCCTGGACTGTTCATCCAGGGCCTGTTGCGCATGCGCGAGGTCCGTGATGTCGCGCCCGGCACCACGATAACCCTTGAACTCGCCATCTTCCGTAAACCAGGGCATGCCGCTCACCGAAAATTGCACCGTGTCACCATTTGCCTTGTCGAAACGGATGACCAGGTCTTTGTAGGGCAGATGGTTACGCAGCGTCTCAACATGGGCTGCCCTGGTTGCAAGATCCACCGTCATCGTGGCATCAATCGCTGACAGCCCCACAATGGCTTCTGCCCTGAAGCCCGTCAGCGTCTCGAATCGCTCTGAGAAATAGCTGAACTTCAGGTCTTTATCCAACTCGAAAAAGAAGTCTGATGCTGCCTCAGCAAACTGCTGGAAACGTTCGCGCTCGATACGGACGCTACGGGTGTATTGGTCCAGGTCCTCCAGTGAGCGGCGTAATGCCCAGATCACGGCGCCGGTTTCATCCGCAGAGCGGGGTTTGAGTACCTGGTGATCAACCTCGGTGGCGTCGCTGGCCAAAAATTCATTCAGTGGCGCAAGCGCAACCCGATATCCTTCATAGGCAAGCCAACCGAGCAGCACGGCATAAGCCGTAAGTGTCAATGCCAGGAACAGGACCGGTGAGCTGACCTGCTGCCCATAGAGTGCGGAATAGCCGATGAAGGTCGCGATAGTGAGGCCCGCTGCACCAGGACCTGCCAGCAGCAACCTGAAAATGGTCGGATGCACCCTTTTGCCCCTGAGCCTGGGACCCAGTACCCGACCAAACAGCATAATGCCGTACAGTGCATTGGGCAGTGAGGTGTAAACAAAAATCAGTACCGCCGCGATTGATGCCATGATCAGATCCGGCAGGATGTAACCATGCCCATACACCAGGCTGGCATCAAGTGCCGTGACCAGCACGCCCAGCAGGAGGTAGACACACAACATGAACGTGCCAATGACGCCCACTTGCAAAAAACTGGCAATTTGTCCGGAATTCATCGGCACATCGGGCGCCAGGTCACGAATACCCGCAAAGGCCCTCACCACCTGCCGATCCACAATCCAGACAGAAAACACGGTAAAAACCGGAGCGTAGGAATAGGTGAGCAACCCCAGATGCACATGTTCGCCAATACCCGCCGGCAAACTCGCCAGGCGAAACAGGACAAAAAACAGTAGCCCGGGTGTACCCCAGGTCAGGAACAGGCACAGGGCCACGCGTAGTCTGACCTGGTTCTCGTTGAGATCCCGCAGGTTTCCGATCATAAGAAAATGCCATCTACCATAGTCGCGTAAGCGTCCCACCCAGAAAGCCCTGCGGCAACGACAGATGGTGAAGCACCCATGGCCCCTGGCATCAGTAGTCCCCAGGTAACGTCAGAACTGTATACCAAACCGGAAACAACACCTTGAGCGGATGCTACATCCAGGTTCCAGGCGACCAGGGAAACCCCCGGGACATTCTAAAGCGACTTCCGGCCGGGTGCCATCACCAAAGGTCAGGCGGGACCCGGAGAAATTCCAGTCAGGCACTCAAGAATGTCCAGAGGGCAACCGATAACCCCTCATGGAATACTCAATCAATCAGGTGCATAACGGAACATGAGCGACGCAACAGAACTCAAACAAAAGATTCGTTCGCTGGAAGAGATCCCCACCCTGCCGGCTTTTTTCAACAAGCTGATGGAAACCATCGAATGTGAAAATGCCAGCGTCAAGGACCTCGCCAAAATTATCAGCGAAGATCCTGCGTTGACATCCAAACTCCTGAAACTTGCCAACTCGGCCTACTACGGCCGCTTCAAGACAATCTCCACAACGGATCAGGCTGTGGCAACGGTCGGGTTTAACGAAATCAAGACCATCAGCCTGAGTATTGCCGTGTTTGGGGCTTTCTCCAGCAAGATTACCAACCAGTCGCTGGAGAACTTCTGGATTCACGCCCTCATGACAGCCACCGCCATCAAATTAATTGGCAATCGTGGTCAGGAAACGTCCATGGACAAACTCTACTTTGCCGGACTGTTGCACGATATCGGCAAACTCGTGCTGTGTCTGCTGATTGGCAATGACTACCTCCGCCTGTTGTCCACTGTGGACTCTGGAGACCTAACGCTTGATATCGAAAAAACGCATTATGGCGTCACCCATGCCACTGTGGGTAAATGGCTGGCTGAACGCTGGCACTTCCCAAACGACCTGAAAGAACTGATTGCCCACCACCATGTCCCTATGCAGTCTGGTCTGCTACGTCCCAGGTCCATTGCCACCATTTACGTGGGCGACTTTATTGCACACAGCCGCGCTGACTGTGTGATGCCAGACGACAGCAACAACATGGTCAGGCGTTCCATGGACCTGCTGGAACTCAACGATGATGACGTACTCAGCACCTGTGAAAGGGTCACCCGGGAAGAAGAACGCATAAGAGAAACCTTCTCCCTGATTGCCTGATCGTCAGCAACACACCTCACGGCGCAAGGCCCAACGAGAGGACATGCGATTGACTCACAATACTTCGCTTCAGCCACCAGCACTCAAGGGATGGTTCGAATCCAGCGGCCGGCTGTATCAGCAGCGTATCCGCGATCTTTCCCTGCTCCGTCGACTGGGTGACGCCATCAGCTGCGAATTGGAACTGGCGGATGCCACTGACACCATTCTGGAGATACTGGTCGACGAACTGGACATCACCAACGCCTCAATCATGCTCATCTCGCCCTGCAGCAACAAGCTTTCGCTACAGTCTGCGAGGTCCGAGGATCCGGACATCATCCCGGCGAATCCGGAACGGGAATCGCCGGAAATACGGGTCGCAGAAGGAATCGGCAACACGGTGATCGAAACCCGGCAACCCATACTGATTCAGGATGCCGGCAGTGACGCCCGTGTCGCCGGCCAGGCCGTGCGTCTGGGCTCCCTGTTGTGCCTGCCGCTGATCGTCAGGGACAGAACCATCGGCGTACTCAATCTTTCGCATAGCCGGAGAGCCGCGTTTGGCCAGGGTGACCTCAATGGGCTCACCATTGTCGCCAATCAGATTGCCATGCTGCTCGAAAACGCCGAACACTACCAGAAGATCCGTGATATCAACCTCGACCTCGAGTACAAGGTTCGTGAGAGGACAGCACATCTGGAGGCCGCCAACCGGGAACTGCAGGAGACGCGAAACAGCCTGCTGCAGTCAGAGCGAATGAGTGCTCTCGGACAAATGGCATCAGGCGTTGCGCATGACTTTAACAATACACTCGCCGGCATCATTGGCAACACGCAGTTGTTGCTTGAAGAGGTCAAGAATGAGGAAGTGACCTCCCGCCTCCGGGCCGTTGAACTGGCAGCCCGCGACGGTGCCGCCACCGTCAAAAGAATACAGGAGTTTTCCCGGGTGAATAGAGATACCGAATTTGTGCCACTGGACCTGAACGCACTGATCCAGGAAACAGTGACCATGACAGCACCACTCTGGAAAGACCAGGTACAACGCCGTGGCATCACCGTTGACCTCGAGACCCACCTGGGTGAACTGCCGGCTGTCATGGGAAATGCTTCTGAACTCAGGGAGGTGCTCACCAACATGATCATCAACGCCCTGGACGCAATGCCGGAAGGCGGCAGCCTCGTCATCCGCACATCGGTTGCCGAGGACCGGGTTCTGTTGACGGTTGCGGACAACGGGGCTGGTGTGCCCGCCGAATTGCTGGATCGACTGTTTGATCCTTTCTTTACCACCAAAGGTCCCAACAACTCGGGGCTGGGGCTCAGCGTGGCTTACGGCATTATTCGGCGTCACGGCGGCAAGATCAGCGTCTGCAGTGAGGCCGGCCAGGGCACCCGGTTCAACATTGAACTTCGACCCAGCAAAGACAAAGTGCCTGAGACACCTCACTCCGAACCCGTCCGGCAAACCAGCCCCGCCCGCATACTGCTGGTCGACGACGACCCTTTTGTAAGGGATGTGCTTGTGTCCATGCTCCAGCACGCGGGACACGAGGTTGTGGCTTTCGAATGTGGCCAGAAAGCGCTGGCACAATTTAACGAGGAGTCATTCCCGCTGGTCCTGACTGATCTCGGCATGCCAGGCATGAGTGGTTGGGATGTCGCGGCCGCCATACGACAACAGTGTCCCCTGACCCGCGTCATCATGATTACGGGTTGGGGCCGGGAACTGGATATCACCGAGGCAAAATCCAGGGGTGTGGACTATGTCCTGCCAAAACCGTTTGAGCTGTCGACTGTCACCAACATGGTGGCAGAGGCGCTTGAGTCCCGGTCAGCCGCCTGAGGGCAGAAAAGGTGCAGGAAACCACGGGCATGTTGAGCGCAACCAGTACAGGGCAGCAGATACTCGTCGTGGACGACAGTGAGCCGAACAGAATGTTGCTAAGAGAGATCCTGGTGCCACTGGGTCTTGAAGTTATTGAGGCTTGCCGCGGAGACGAGGCCGTTTCTATTGTCTGCCTGACCCCGCCCGCCCTCATTTTTATGGATATTGCAATGCCGGTGATGGACGGCCTGACGGCAACGCGGGAACTGCGCGGCCTTGGGTACCAGATGCCCGTTGTCATAGTCACCGCATTCCAGGAAGAAGACTTTGCCGCACCTGCACGAGAAGCAGGAGCCAGTGCCTACCTGTCAAAACCCCTGGACATGTGCACAATAGAAACCACGCTGCGCCACTTCGGAATACTCGCCTGACCCACCCGTGCGTAGTAGTCATCTGCGCCCATTCGCGAAAACCGGATGACCCGGCTCTTGTCACGCTTCATTCTAATGAAACCAGTTTTAAACGTACTGCCAATGGTCAGCGTTGGACCCATAAAAAGTGTCAGCCGGCCGGTAACCGCGACACTTGCGTAACAGGTCATCTTCCGAGATCAGTAGCCACTGGCAGGCGTCACCCAGGCAGGTAAAGACGCGCGTGGTACAAAAGGCGTTAGCTGCATGGGCAGCAAATGCCTCAGCCCCTTCAAGCGCGCGGTCGTTTACCACCAGCGCACGAAGCCGGACCGGAATCTCCTTGCGTATCCTCCGACCCAGCTTCTCCAGGGTATGTTCAGGGAGGTCAAAATGCCTCACTGCGGAAAAGTCCAGGATCATTGAATAATCCATGCACGCGGATTCCCTGGCGATGTGTTGGTTGGCTTCCTCCAACTGGGATTGATTCATCACACCGCTGACCTTGTGATAAATGACCCGGTTCTCATGGTCAAAATGGAGCATGAATGCCACTCAGGAAACCTCCTCTTGCATCCGGTGCCGACCCGCAAGCAGGTTCAGCACCTCATCATATTGATAGGAATTCACCATGTATTCGATCTGGCGCTCAGTATGTTCGTCCACCCCTGCAGCGGCCAGGAGAGCCCTGAAACCTACAGGATCCGCCCGCAGCAACGCACCTTCCAGTGCATCCAGCGTCGCCGGAGACAGGTCCAACAGTGCTGTTGCCAACTCACTGTCATCGGTTGCAAACACTTCATCGTCCGGATCAGGCATTGGCGCCATATCCGGTAATGTTGTCGCACCGCTCGCCTGACCCTGGGCAGCATCCAGTTCATCAGCATTTCCCAGCGGCAGAACAACGCGAAAGACTGAACCCTTGCCCGGACTGCTTTCAACAGACAGTTCACCCTGCATCAGGGTGGCGTAGCTCTTGCACAGGGGCAGGCCAAGCCCAATCGCCTGACCATAGACGCTCTGGTAGTCAAGCTGTTCCTGAAAGGGTTCAAACAGCCTGCGACGCCGTTCCTCGGGTATACCACGCCCCGTATCAGATACCTCAATGACCAGGCGACTACCGTGCAGCAGTGCGCTGACCCTCACGGTACCATGACTGGTAAACTTGACGGCGTTGTCCACCAGGGCCACCAGCATCTGCCTGATTTTTTCCCGGTCACCCTGAACCTCTGTGAGCGCATCCGAGACATAGGTTGCAAACCTGACCCCCTTGAGCTCGGCGGGCGGCGCAAACAGATCATCAATCGAAACAATCAATTCACGGATGTTGAACCGCGTGACCTCAAGCTCAATTTCATTGGCTTCAATCTGCGCAATCTCGAGAATATTATCGATCAGCGAACAGAGTTTGTGGCCGGACTCCCTTGCCAGTTCAATGTTCCGGCGCTGGTGCAAGGGCATGTCATCACCCTGGGTCGCCAACTGCAGGAATCCAAGTATTGCCGTGAGCGGGGTCCGGAGTTCGTGTGAAATATTGGCGAGGAAGCGATTCTTCGCTTTGGCTGCGTTTTCCGCTTCGAGCCTGATGCGATGGATCTGTTTTGTCAGGCTCGAGTGATCACTGCTCAGTACCACAGCAAGCACCTCATCCACCTTACCGTCTGCCAGCAGACGATAAGGCCTTGACCAGACGATGGTAGGAACCCTGGCCCCGCTACTGGACACGCGTTCAATGTCAGAGACTGACGCGGGCTTCCCCGTTCGCATGACTTTTGCCATTGGCAGGTCTTCGGTGGTGCAGATTTCGTCGCTGCCTTCGCGAAACAATCTCAGACCGGCACCCTCCGGAGCACCCAACATGACATCGGCCAGTGAATTGGCATAACGCGGCCTCAGGCTTTCATCAAATATGATGATGGGAAATGGCAGCAGCGACATAATGGCCTCAACCGAGTCAGTGCCCGAAGCCGCTTCTACCATACCCGAGACAGCGCCGGACTCGGCGCCAACCCAGGAAAACTCCACTCGCGATCCGTCCGCCAGGGTGACAGCCAGGGATGAGGCACCGTCCCGCCCTATGTTGGCGATGAACTTTTCACGCTCAACCCCCTGCAGCCGATTGGCCAGTTCCGAAAGTCCAACGGTTGATGGAGCCCGCAGCATCCGCGCTGCATTTTGAGACAGGGAAAACTGGCGCTGTTCGCGGCAGAAAGTAAACAGACCGGCATTAAAGCGCTGCTCCAGCAGCGCCAGTGCTGCGGGCGCATCAGTCAGGTTCGCAGGCATCAACAGGCTCCCGGGCGATGGTGGCGCTGAGTGTTCTCAATCTTGGACTACCCCTGGGTACAAGCTTCTACTTCCAGTTATCGTCAGTTCAGCAGAAAGCTTTAGGCAATGCGGGCGATGGGTACTGCGAGCCCTGGGAAACTGATCTGGATCGCTGTGCCATGGCCCTCGCGACTTTCGATGGTGAGAGCGCCTCCCATGATTTCGGTCAGCCGCGTTGCAATCGAAAGCCCAAGACCAAGCCCACCGTTTGCCTCACAACCCATGTGTTGCTGGTCGAAGGCCCCCTTGATACGCCGGGTGACATCAGGCGGCATTCCAGAGCCGGAGTCGGTTACCTGTATCGAAAAACCGTTGTTTACCGTCACTCCAACGCGAATCCGAATCTCGCCGCTGGTAGTGAATTTCAGCGCGTTGTCCAACAGCGCCCGCAGAATTCTGGTGAACGCAACCTCGTCAATCGTGACATGGCCTGGCAGGTTGTTATCCAGTTCCAGCGAAAACGCCAGCCCACGGGCAGTAGCGCGCTTGTGGTAATCTGCCGTCACATGCGTCAGCAAACTCGCCAGATCGAGCGTTACGGGATCAAGTCTGATGCCACCTGTTTCCGCACGAACCATCAGCAGAACATCATCCATCATGGCCAGCAGTTCTTCACCACCTGCCCTGATAAACGAAAGCTTGTACTTCTGCTCTTGCCCCATAACGGGATCGCGATCCAGTAACTGGGCAAACCCCAGTATGGCGTTGAGCGGCGTCCTCACATGATGACTGACGTTGCCGAGAAAACGTGTTTTGGCCTGGTTTGCGGCCACGGCCTGCTGTTGCGCGACCTCAAGTTCCCGGGTCCGGCTTGCAACCCGCGCTTCAAGAAGTGCGGTGTGTGCCTGTTCACGCTGGAGCATCTCCTCCCGCAACCGGTTCTCCCGCGCCAGGACAGCAACCCGATCCTGCATAAGGTGATTAAAACTTGTCGCTATATCGGCAATTTCATCAGAGCCGCCAACATTAATCCTGGCGGAGTAATCACCACTTGCACGCATTGCTGCCATGGCACCTGCAATCAACCGGGTCCGAACCAGCAAAGGCCGGCCAATCCACAGCACCGCCAGCAGGCAAACCAGGATCGCGCCAATGGAGAGTGCCAGGTACTGCCAGAAGGCGCGTTCAGCGGCGGCTTGCCGGATCGCAATGGCCTCAGTGACCGCCCGTGCTGATCCCCGGATAACGGGCGCAAGTTCATCCAGCCTGACCTGCAGGTACTGATCCCAGACAGCAGCTTCCACCAGCGGGAACCGCGCTGCCAAAGCCTGCAGCGCGGCCAGATCAGAGGGGATTTCACCTGTGCCCGGTGGCGCAATGCGACCCAGTTCAGCGTAGAGCACCTCTGTTGCAGCGTTGGCATCCGGTCCGGCTGCGTGGATCCTGGTCAGCTGCGCAACAAGATCAAGCCAGGTAGTACGTCGAATGGTCCCGGCAACCAGTTGTTCCCGCAGGCCGCTGAAGTCAGTACGGGAAACCTCAATATCGTGCGCAGCCAACGCCACCAGCGTCCGGTCCTGGTTCGCTACTGCCCTGTTGAACAGCTCAAAAGTGGCTGCATCCAATCGCCGGCTGCGGATGATTTGCCGACCGAAGTCGAATTCCCGATAAATATCGTCCATGAGCGAGAGGGATAACCCAAGTGCATCCACCGCCTGCACCAGGCGTACGTCAGTTGCTGCGAACGCAAGAAACCGAATGGGCCTTGCCAGCTTTTCTGCCACCGTGCTGTAGCGTGCATAGGTATCCGGATGGGTTCCAAGGCGCAACAAAGGCAGAAGCTCCAGGGCGCCAACAATATCTTCAAAGTCTGAGGCGAGGCCCCAGTACTCGTATTCCGGTCCTGCCATCATCACCAGGCTGAACGCCTCAATCGACGCGTCGGTCGCCCTGATTGCCTCGTTATCAGTCTGGCTGCGTTCCCGATAGATTGTACCTGTGACCTCAACCAGCGCTGCGGCGACGGCCGAAAAGGCCAGTTGCGCCTTTCTTTCAACCATCTCGACATGCCTCGCGCCAATGCCAACAAAACAAAAACAAAGAAATCCCGCAAGCGGAACCAGCAGCAGAAGCGCCAGGCGCAGGTTAATTGTCACGGAAAGGCTCCCGTCAAGACCCGAAAAAAGTGGGTGGTCCGAAGACCACCCAGTGATTCAGGCACGCTGGCTCTACTGAAGGAGAGAAAGAACATTCTGGGGCATCGCATTGGCCTGGGCCAACATCGCTGTACCGGCCTGCTGCAAGATCTGGGATCGGGTAAGATTCGCTGTCTCCATGGCAAAATCTGCATCCTGGATACGTGACCGCGCGGCTGACAGGTTCTCTGATCGCTCCTGCAGTGTACTCACAACAGATTCAAAACGGTTCTGGACGGCACCCAGGGTTGCCCGGGTACTATTGATGCTGTCGAGCGCCGCATCAATGGATGAAAGGGCTGCATTTGCACCCGCGACAGTCGATACATCAACGGCCGACAGTGCAGTACCGGTCAGCGCGGCGGCAACCGTCTGGTTGTCAGTGAAACCCGCGCTCGTCTCCGCAGAACCCGTCAGGGCGATACCCGCACTTGTCGAACCCGTCAGCGTCAGCGTGCTGCGATTGGTCCCTGCGGCACCCACACCGGTCGCTGCTGCTGTCAGGGTGCTGAACGAATGTGTGATGTTGCGACCATCCACGGCTACAAGTTGCACACCTGTTGAATCAGCCCCGGTGTTGACCGCGGTAACGCCCGTCGCTGCACTGATGGCGTTGATGGCATCAGCGATCAGCGCCCGGTCAGTTGTTGTGGTACCAGTGGTCGTTACACTTGCGGTCTGGACACCATTGATCGTCATGGTACCCGTGAGCGCAGCACCAGTCATACTGGTACCGGCAACCGTCAGCGAATTGGCGACAGCCGTCACGTTGGCACCGGACAGTCCGTTGATTTTTGCGGCAATCTGCTTCGCGTCGCCCGTCACGGAACCAACATCCACACCGTTGATGAGCAGGTCTCCCGCGGACAGAGCACCGGTCACTGCACCACCGGTCACTGTCGCCGAGAGCGACGCGCCGAGGTCAGATGTGCGCACGCTGGAGATACCGCTGAACGCAATGGTTTCACCGGCATTGGCACCAACCTGGAAAGACTGGTTGGAAAAAGTGCCATCAAGCAGCTTGATGCCATTGAACGTGGACTGGGTCGCGACGCGATCCACTTCAGCAATCAGCTGGGCAACTTCAACCTGAAGTGCGGCGCGATCCGATGCACTGTTGGTTGCATTGGCAGACTGAACTGAAAGCTCCCGGATCCGTTGCAGGTTGTTGGTCACTTCTTTCAGTGAACCTTCTGCTGTCTGCGCAAGCGAGATACCGTCGTTGGCGTTGCGCGCTGCTTGCACCAGGCCCCGAATCTGCGCTGTAAAACGCTCGGAAATTGCCAGGCCTGCCGCATCATCCTTGGCGCTGTTGATTCGCAGCCCGGATGACAGTCGTTGTAAAGAGGTCATCAGGTCACCCTGGGAACCGTTAAGCGTACGTTGCGCCGTCAGTGACGCAATATTTGTATTGATGGTCTGAGCCATGGTTAACAATCCTCACCAGTTCTAAATGTTTAGGGGTTAAGCGTTTTGCTTACCGTCGGCTATGTTGCCGATACCCCGTTTATCGGAGTGCAGTTACATTTCTTTAACAATTCCGTGTCAATTTTCTGACGACTCCGGCAACGGATTGCCGCCCAAATGGCACAGATCTTTAACAGCGGGTTGTAAGTATCTGTTTTTACGGGTTTTTCAAAACATGGCACAGTTTTCGCTGTAATTGAGCCGTAAATCATTAACCTGGGACAGACGTCATGGGAATGACCATAGATACCGTTACAACCAACAGCAGTCCGCAGGCGCTGGTCGCCTTTTATGACGACTTCAGGCACATGCTGAAAGCAGCAGGGAGCGTTGAGAGTCTGCTCGACACCCTCTACTTTGAGACACAGTCCTGGCTGTGTTCAGATGGCATGCAGTTTGTGGGTAGCAATATGCGGCATGTCGTGGGTGTCACCGCTGTACACCAGTGCAACTATTCCCTGTTTTTCAACCAGGACTTTCTTGGGGAACTGACCTTCTATCGCGGCAATCCCTTTGAGGCGGACGAACTTGAACTCATTGAGGCGATACTGGGCGTAGCGATTGATCCACTGCGGGAAGTTCTGCGGTAATCCACCCCGCTTCTGCCTGCAGGTGCCCGCCCCGTCATCCCGACCGGAGGCCCGCAGGGCCCTACCCCGTCATCCCGACCGGAGGCCCGCAGAGGCCCTACCCCGTCATCCCGACCGGAGGCCCGCAGAAGCCCTACCCCGTCATCCCGACCGGAGGCCCGCAGGGCCCGACCCTGTCATCCCGACCGGAGGCCCGCAGGGCCGTAGTGGAGGGATCTCGCTTTCCCCAGGCCCGAGGTTTCTCCATTCCGCGGCTACGCCGCTCCAGTCGAAACGACAAGGTGTGCTGCGACTAGCGCCGCTCCAGTCGAAATGACAAAGTGTGCCCTGGCCAAGACCGCTCCTGTCAAAACGACAAAGTGTGCCGCGGCTAACGCTGCTCCGGTCATAACGACCAACCCGTCGGCCAGGCCGAAGGCCCGCAGGGGCCGACCCCGTCATCCCGACCGAAGGCCCGCAGGACCCGACCCCGTCATCCCGACCGGAGGCCCGCAGGGCCGTAGCGGAGGGATCTCGCTTTCCACTGGCCCGAGGTTTCTCCATTCCGCGACTAACGCCGCTCCAGTCGAAACGACAAGGTGTGCTGCGACTAGCGCCGCTCCAGTCGAAATGACAAAGTGTGCCCTGGCCAATACCGCTCCTGTCAAAACGACAAAGTGTGCCGCGGCTAACGCTGCTCCGGTCATAACGACCAACCCGTCGGCCAGGCCGAAGGCCCGCAGGGCCCGACCCCGTCATCCCGACCGAAGGCCCGCAGGGCCCGACCCTGTCATCCCGACCGGAGGCCCGCAGGGCCCGCCCCCGTCATCCCGACCGGAGGCCCGCAGGGGCCCGACCCCGTCATCCCGACCTGAGGCCCGCAGGGGCCCGACCCCGTCCCGACCGGAGGCCCGCAGGGGCCCGACCCCGTCATCCCGACCGGAGGCCCGCAGGGCCGTAGTGGAGGGATCTCGCTTTCCACAGGCCCGAGGTTTCTCCATTCCGCGGCTACGCCGCTCCCGTCGAAACGACAAGGTGTGCTGCGACTAACGCCGCTCCAAAATGACAAGGTGTGCTGCGACTAGCGCCGCTCCAGTCGAAATGACAAAGCGTGCCCTGGCCAAGACCGCTCCTGTCAAAACGACAAAGTGTGCCGCGGCTACGCCGCAACAGTCGAGCAGGTTAAGCCGTAACCTGCTGGTGCATCTTGCGACGCAAGGTGGAGAGGGCCTGACCATGAATCTGGCAGGCGCGCGATTCACTGACCCCAAGCACTTCACCAATCTCCTTCAGGTTCAGCTCTTCCTGGTAGTACAGCGCCATAAACAGCTTTTCGCGTTCGGGCAACTCGTTGATACAGTCAGCAATAGCCTGCCTTGTATCCTGCGCTTCAACACTGCCGGCAGGGTCGCTGTCGGATTCAAACAGGTCCTGGGCATCATCATCCATATGCACCAGCTGACCGAAGGCCACATCGCGAACCATATCGTGATACTCACCGAGTGGCACATTGAGTTCAGCCGCCATGTCACTGTCTGTTGCGGTATTGCCGAGACGAGCCGTCACCGTACGTTCCGCCCTGGACAGCATCTGTGCTTTTTTCTGTACCGATCTGGGAGCGAAATTAAGCTGGCGTACCTCATCCAGAATAGCGCCACGAATCCTGATTCCCGCATAGGTTGAGAAGGCAGCGCCATGATCCGGAGAATAGTCGCGGGCCGCAGCCAGCAGTCCAAGCATGCCAGCCTGCACCAGGTCATCCATCTCGATACCGGAGGGCATGGAGCCAAACAGGTGCAGCGCTATTCGCTTGACCAGCGGCAACTGCTCAAGTACCCGCTGTTCTTCCAGTGCAGCATTTTCGGCCGCGTAGGCATTTCTGGAGGGAATTGTCATCACCTTGCCATCCCTTGCTGATTGAACATTTTTTCCATAAAAAACTCGAGGCGCCCATGTGCGGCCACCGGCGGTGCCAGTGACTGCAGTCGCGAGGCCACTTCATGAAACGCCCGTGCACTCTTGCTGGCGGGATAGCGATGCACAACAGCCCATTGGTGCTGGACCGCGCGCCGGAGGCTCTCGTCCTGGGGAATCATGCCCAGGTAAACCACCGACACGGAAAGGAACCTGTCCGTTGCGGTCAGCAGCTTCTGGTACAGTCCGTAAGCCTGTTTTTCGCTCCGCATCATGTTGGCGAGGAGATACACCCGTTTCACACCAGCACGATTCGCAACCTTGATCAGTCCATAGGCATCAGCCAGTGATGCTGGTTCATCACAGGCCACCACAACCACGTGTTGCACCGCGCTGCAGAACGCAATCACATCAGCACCCACACCCGCAGCGACGTCAACAATCAGGAATTCAGGATCAAGCGGCAGTTCGCCAAAAGCACGAACCAGGCTGGCATGGTCCAGGCTTGACAGAGATGCCATACGACCCGAGCCGGAAGGTGCCGGAACAATTTTTACCCCGGGAGGCCCGTCGATAACGATATCCATCAGCGTTGCATTACCCTCAACGACATCCAGCAGCGTCTGGTTAGACCGCAGCCCGAGCAACAGGTCCACATTGCCCAGTCCAAGATCGGCATCCATCAGCAGTACGCGTTTGCCCTGACTGCCCAGGGCAGATGCGAGGTTGACCGATACATTGGTTTTACCAACACCGCCTTTGCCACTACACACGGCGATTGTCACCACGCCACCACAGGCTTGTTCAGAATTCACCTGCGACCCTCCGCATGGCGCCAGTTGGCCTCGATGCACTTGCCATATCACGACACAGTGCCAGCAGTGACTGGCGCGAGGCGCTCTCTATGTCTTCCGGCACACCCTGGCCATTACACAGGTAGGCAACCGGCAGTCTTGCCCGAATGACCCCCGACAGCACGGGGCCCAGGCTTAGCGCCTCATCTGTTTTGGTAATGATGGCCGAGTGCAACGGCACCTTGCTGAAAGCCCTGGTAATCTCCTGCACAATACCCGCCTGGCTGGTACAGGACAGCACCAGGTAACCTTTGATCCCTGACGCGCCACCCACAATGGTCTGTAGCTGCCTGGCGAGTTGAACATCTCTCTGGCCCATTCCTGCCGTGTCAACAATCACCAGCTTGCGCTTTCGAAGATGGCGCAGCCTGGAGGACAATTCCGTCGCATTGCTGGCAATCTCCAGCGGCACACCCAGCACCCTGGCATATGCGCGCAGCTGTTCATGGCCACCAACCCGAAAGGAGTCGGTTGTGACAAGCGCCACTTCTTCCTTGCCGTGTCGAAACGCAAACTGGGCAGCCAGCTTTGCGGCCGTGGTTGTTTTGCCAACACCTGTAGCACCCAGCAGCGCAACCACCCCACCGGTTTCCAACAGATCGTCAGTACGGGGGCGAAGCAGGCCGCCGAGCAGTTTCAGACTCTCACCGAAAGATGGCACGCGACCCATGTCATCCGGCAGACGGCGCAGCACCGCCGCGACAACGTCAGATGCGAAACCCAGCGATTCGAGTCGCCGACCGACAACCCCATGCGGCGTTTCTGCTTCAGTCAAGACTGCGCGGCCCTGGCGCAGACGCCCGATTTCCTCCTCCAGGGACGTCTTGAGCGCCTTGAGTTCATTTTGCAGTTCAAGGGTTCCCAATGCGACAACCGGCGTTCGCTCCACTGGCCCTTTTACGGCACCCATGCCCCCAAGCAACGATTCGTCATAATCAACCGCTGCCAGAATCTCGACTTTATCTCCGACCCGGTGATTGGAAAGGATCACCGCGTCTGCCCCCAGCGAGGCCCGCACACCTCGCATGGCGTGGCTCATGTCGTCTGCGGAAAAGCGTTCAATTCTCATATGCTCATTAACCCCCGATCGTCGTTGCAACGTTGACTTTCTTCATGCCTGGCATTTCCTCGTAGGCAAGCACATGGACGGACGAGTGACTCGCACGGATCAGCCTCGACAACCACAACCTGATCCTGCCGCTGACGAGCAGGACAGCTGGTTTACCCGTGGCTTCAACCTGACTGACGGCATCACTGAGTTGTCTCATCATTTTCTCCACCAACTGGGGCTCCAAAGCTTCCGAACCTGTGCCTGCCATAGTCTGGAGCAAGATCTGTTCCAGTTTTGGCTCAAGCGCGATAATTGACAGTTCCGGTTCCATTCCATTGATGTTCTGGTAGATGATGCGGCTGAGCGACACCCTCACCTGGGCCGTCAGGGTGTCGGGATCTTGACTCTTCGGCGCGTGTTCCGCCAAAGCCTCGGCGATACTGCGAACATCACGGATGGGGATTTTTTCTTCCAGCAGGTTCTGCATCACCTTCAACACAACACCCAGGGAAAGTGTCTTGGGCACGAGATTCTCGACCAGCCTGGGTGCTGATTCAGCCAGCATATCCAGCAGGTGCTGAACTTCATCATGACCCAACAATTCGTTGGCATGAGCCTTCAGAAGCTCGGAGAACTGGGTTGCAATAACGGTACTTGCATCAACGACGGTGTACCCCAACGCCTGGGCATTGTCCCGATCCTGACCCTCGATCCAGATGGCATCGAGGCCAAACGCCGGGTCAATAGTCTTGATACCGTTCAGTTCTCCCAGGGCCTGGCCCGGGTTGATCGCAAGAAACTTGCCCGGGTAGACCTTACCCTCACCCACCGGCACATCCTGAAACAGGATTCGGTAGGCATTGGGATCCAGATCAAGATTATCCTTGATATGCACTGGCTGGATCAGGAACCCAATCTCCTGGGACAGTTTTTTCCTGACACCCTTGATCCTGCCCAGCAGTTCACCGTCCTGCTGCTGGTCCACCATGCTGATCAGTCGATAACCCACCTGCAGCCCGATGATGTCAACCGAGGGTACGTCCTGCCAGCTCAACTCAACGTCTTGCTCCGGTTTGATCTCACTCGCCGCCTCCTCGTCTGCCAACTGCTGGTCTGGCGCCCGCCCGGAAAGATACCAGGCACCACCAAACATCACAGCGGCGAGTGCGAGGAACACCAGGTTAGGCATACCGGGAATAACGCCCAGAATCAGCAGTACACCACCGGCAACCGTCAGCCCTCTCGGGCTGTTGAACAACTGGCCAAAAATCTGCTGGCCAATATCCTGTGAGTCCGAAACCCGGGTTACCAGAATAGCGGTAGCGGCTGACAGCAACAGTGACGGAACCTGTGCAACCAGCCCATCACCTATCGTCAACAGCACATAATTCTCAGCAGCCTGATTGGCTGAGAGATCGTGATAGACAATCCCGATGGTAAAACCACCAATCACATTGATCAGCAGAATCAGGATACCCGCGATTGCATCACCCCGGACAAATTTGCTTGCACCATCCATGGCACCATAAAAGTCAGCTTCCCGTCCGACTTCCTCCCGGCGTTTACGTGCCTGTTCCTGGGTCAGGGAGCCTGCATTCAAATCTGCATCAATCGCCATCTGTTTGCCGGGCATCGCGTCCAGCGTAAATCGTGCGGTTACCTCCGATACACGACCGGCACCTTTGGTGACCACCACAAAGTTGATGATGACCAGGATGATAAATACAACCAGGCCAACGGCGTAGTTGCCACCAATGACAAAATCACCAAACGCCTCAATCACTTCACCCGCGGCATCCGTTCCCTCGTGACCGCGCAGCAGAACCACACGGGTAGATGCAACGTTCAGTGCCAGCCGCAGCAGGGTTGCAATCAGCAGGACTGTCGGAAAAACCGCAAACTCCAGGGGGCGGAGCGTGTATACGCTGGCCAGCAGGACAAGTAATGCCAGCGCAATATTGAAGGTAAAGAAGATATCAAGGGCGAAACCGGGCAAGGGCAGGATCATGAGGCCAAGCATGACCAACAGCAAAATGGGTGTGCCAATACCAAACAGGGGCAGCGACGCCAGGCGGCCCAGACCAAGTGTTTGTGTCGTCATCTTGGATCATCCAGAAGGTCGGGTGGAACCAGAAGGTCGGGTGGAACGGCAATGTCTGTCGGCGGCAAAGGCGCTTCATCAACCTCGGCGGGATAACGTCGCAGCTGGTAGACCCAGGCAAGCACCTGTGCCACCGCCACGTAAAGGCGCGCCGGAATCTCCTGGCCCACATCGGCATTGGCATAAAGCGCACGCGCCAGGGGCGGCGCTGACAGCACAACAACGTCGTGCTGCTCGGCGATTTCGATGAGGCGGAGTGCAAGCAGGTCACGGCCCTTGGCCACCACAGTGGGCGCCGCCATACTGTCGTTGTATTTGAGTGCAACAGCAAAGTGTGTCGGGTTTCGCACCAGCACATCAGCCTGTTTCACGTCTTCCATCATGCGCCGTCTCGACGCCTCCTGTTGCAGCGCACGGAGTCGGCTCTTGACCTCGGGTCGACCTTCCGTTTCTTTCATCTCGTCCCTGACTTCCTGGCGCGTCATCTTCAGTTTTTCAGTGTGCTGCCAGAGCTGGAATGGCACATCGACCAGGGCGACCACCACCAGCGCCACACCAAGCAGGAAAAAGCACCAGAGCATCAGCATGCCACCGTGTTTCATAGCGTTGGCTGGCGCTTCCAGACCCAGCCCCAGTATGTCCATGATCACCGCGCCAAAAAACAGATAGGCTGCAAAGGCAACCAGCAGGAATTTTGCCAGCGCCTTGACCAGTTCCATCAAACCGTTGCTGGAAAACACGCGACCAAGCCCCTTGATGGGGTCCAGCTTCTCCGGCTTGGGGATCAGGGCTTCGCCGCTGAAGACCAGTCCACCCATCAGGGCGGGACCAATCAGGGCGGCTACCACGGTGGTCGCCAACAGGGGCAGAATGGCGATGAGCGCGCCAGTGATGGCGTCGGTCATCACAATCACAATGCCGGATTCCCGGGTCAGCAACTTTGGATCAAAGCTGAGGCCACGGGCCATGCCTTCCTGTAATGAGGTGAGAATACCGCCACCAAAGATAAAACAGCCTCCGGCAGCGAACAGGATTGAAACAACGGTACCAAGCTCTCTCGATCGGGCAACTTCTCCTTTCTCGCGGGAGTCCTGGCGCCGTTTTTCCGTGGGTTGTTCTGTCTTGTCCTGCAGACTTTCTTCAGCCATGTCCGCCTAACCTACCATTGCCGCAAGCAGTTCAAAGGTGTCGTCAAAAAGCTGCAGCACACCGGTTTGCATGACACCAAGGGACAGAAACATCACAAACAGCCCAACCAGGATCGTCACCGGGAAACCTACCGCAAAAATGTTCAACTGCGGGGCTGCGCGGGTGACAACCCCCAGTGAGAGGTTGACAATCAGCACTGCAATTACCACCGGGAGCGCGATGACCAGCGCCATCAAGAAGACGTGACCCGCAAACGTCACCAGATTCATGAGCAGGTCTGGTGAAAACAGCGTGACCGCAACGGGTAATGAACGAAAACTCTCCACGAGGCTGATAATGATCAGGAGATGCCCATCAAGCCCGAGGAAGAGCAGCGTTGTCATGATTGTGAGAAACTGGCTGATGACAGGCACCTGGATGCCGCTTTCCGGATCAACCATGGACGCAAAACCGAGCCCCATGGTCATGGCAATCGTCTGGCCCGCAAGCACGGTTGCACTGAAGGCCAACTGCAACAGGAATCCCATGGCGAGGCCTATGGCTATCTGCTGCAATGAAACGAGTATCCCCGTGGCCGAGAAGGGATCCACTGATGGCATGGCAGGCACGAGGGGTGTTACCACCCATGCGAGCAGCAGCGCGAGCAGGACACGTATCCTGACGGGTACCGAAGCTGAACCGAAAATCGGCGCTGCCATAAACATCGCGCCGATACGCAGGAAAGGCCAGAATACTGCCGCGAGCAGATTCATGAGCGAGGCAGGGTCAAAACTGACCATCAGCTCATACCAATCAGGTGGGGTATATTCTGAAACAATCTCACCGTGAAGTCTGTCAGCAACTGCAGCATCCAGTGCCCGGCGAGAAACAGCGCCAACACCATGGCTATCAGCTTGGGAATAAAGCTGAGTGTCATCTCCTGGATCTGGGTAGCCGCTTGCACAATACCAATCAGCAACCCGACACCCAATGCAGACAGCAGCAGTGGTGCTGCCAGCAGCGAGGTGATCCAGAGGACTTCCTGTCCAAGTTCCACAACCATTTCCGGGCTCATCAGTTTGACCTCACAGATAGAAGCTGGCCGTCAGGGTACCCAGCACCAGAGACCAGCCATCCACCAGCACAAACAGCATGATCTTGAAGGGCAGCGAGATCAGCATGGGCGAGAGCATCATCATGCCCATGGACATCAGGACACTCGCGACAACCAGATCAATCACCAGAAACGGCAGAAAAACCAGGAAACCAATCTGGAAGGCGGTCTTGAGCTCACTGGTGACAAAAGAAGGCAACAGCACCCGCAGCGGAATTTCATCGACAGAGGCATAACCATTCAACCCTGACAGCTCGGTAAACATCTTGAGCTCAGATTCTCGCGTCTGGTTCAGCATAAACTCACGAAAGGGATCACTGGCCAGACTGGCCGCTTCCTGGAATGACACCTCAGCTGCCATAAACGGCTTGATACCCGACTCGTACGCCCGCTCAAGGACCGGCATCATGATGAACAGGGACGTGAACAGTGCCAGCCCCAGCAGGATCTGGTTGGACGGGGTCTGGCCGGTACCCAGCGCCTGGCGCAGGATCGCAAGTACTACAATAATTCGTGTAAACGAGGTCATGGTGATAAGCCCGGCTGGAATCAGGCTAAGCACCGTCATCACCAGCAGCACCTGGATACTGGTGCTCCAGGTTTGCGACCCGTTTTCATTAACGGTTGACGTAAAGAGTTCAAGCCCCTGTTCGGCCAGTGCGGGCACCGGCAACAGGAGCAACAGAGCAAATCCCAACCAGGTAGATCTGTTCACGAGATGACTCCCGGCAATGTCGGCTGTTTCGCCTCATCGCCCAGCACAACAATCGGGGAAACCGACGTTGATGTCACACCCAGCAGGATTCGTTTGCCATCGAGTTCCAGCAGCACCACACGTTCCCTGGCGCCCACCGACAAACCACCCAGCATCCTGATTGAACCAGACTGGGTCGCCGCCCCGGCCTGCAGTCGCTTCAGCAACCAGCCGAGGGCATAAATCAGTCCAACCACAACGACCAGTGCAACCAGCATCTGCAGCAACAAACCGGCGGCCGGCGCAGCGTCACCAGCGCTCGCCATCAAATCAACAGCCAGTAAACCCCGGGTCGCCATCAGTTGAGCCCCTTCACACGTTCAGCCGGACTCACAATGTCGGTGAAGCGAATGCCAAACCGGTCTTTCACAACAACAATCTCGCCGTGCGCCACCAGGGTGCCGTTGACCAGCACGTCATGGGGTTCACCAACCAGGCGATCGAGTTCCACCACAGAACCCGGACAGAGCTTCAGCAATTTGCCGATTGAGATATTGGTCTTGCCAATCTCGATCGCCACACTGACTGGCACATTGAGGATCAAGCCAAGGTTCATCTCCGGGTTGCCAGACTGGAAGTGATCCGGCCGAAGCTCTGGATGTGTTGCCGGGGTATCGAACAGTTCCCCTTCCGATGCGACATCGTTATCCGCTGAAATCGCTTCATCAGTCATTCAAATGATCTCCTAGTCCCAGTCCATCTGGTCACGTTGCGTGCCAGAGATTTTTACCGCGTGTTTTCCGTTGGACACACCGAACATGCCTCGAAACACTGGCACCCCCTCAACATTAATATCAACCAGCTCCGGCATTTCGATAGGCAGGACATCCCCTACCGACAGTTCCACCAGGTCGCGCAGGTTAAGCGTAAGTCCACCAATGGATCCGGTTATCAGCACTCTGGAGCGATTGACGTTGGCAGCGAACAGTGAAGACCACTCGGCACTGGCTTCATCCTCCTTGCCACCACTGGCTTCAGCGCTGAGCGCTCCCCGCATGGTTTCTATGAGGGAATAAGGCATAACAATCTGCAGGCTGCCGGTGGCATCCCCAAAAGCGACGGTAAACCTTGCCTCAAGAACAAGGGCGTCACGCGGGAATACCCAGGCGTCATCAATGT
The DNA here is from genome assembly GCA_047947185.1 of Pseudomonadota bacterium. Taxonomy (GTDB): domain Bacteria; phylum Pseudomonadota; class Gammaproteobacteria; order Pseudomonadales; family Azotimanducaceae; genus JANQJA01. Next base: position 15,763 of record CP170502.1, on the reverse strand, counting down.
GGTCCGCCGTGCTATCAAAAGCGAACGACAGGTCTGTTACTGCCTGCCAGGCGTTCTGCAGTTCGTCCATGACAACCTGGCGCAACTGGTGCGCCATGCGTAACTCGGTGGGCGACAACATTTTCCTGCTGGCAGTTTTCCTGACCGGCCCTGCACCACCAAAGTACTGGTCAACCGCGAGGTAAAGCAGCGGGAAATCCAGCACAATCAACGCTGTCTTTCCCTGGGGCATGACCTTGACCACATTGATGCTGAGAGGCGCACTGAGACCCTCCGCGAATTCACCGAACCGGCTGGTGTGTACATAGGCGAGATTCAGACTGGGCGACTCCCCCAACAGCCCCGACAGGGTGCGCGTGCAGGATTCCACAAACGCCTGGTGAATACCATCAAGCCGGGTCAGGCGGGCGACCGCCACGTCATACTGGTTCTCAAAATCGAAAGACGCAGCATCCCCGCTTTCGCCTTTGCCGGGACCGGTTTCAATACTGCCACTCTTGACGCCATCCAGCAGCGTATCAAGTTCAGCTTCTGACAAGAGTTTTTCCTGACTCATCGTTATTGCATCACGAAGCCGGTGAGAAAAACGGATTCGACCGCATCCTCCGACCCGAGAATCCGGTTGACCTCCTGCCTGATCTGCGTGCGGATGGTTTCTTTACCCTCCCGCGTCACCAGTTCATGGTAGGAATGGCCAGAGAGCAGCAGGATAAGTTCGTTCCGGACTTCCGGTATGTGGGTATTAACAGCCTCGATGACTTTCGCGTCACGCGACATGATCTGGACCTTAAGCTGCAGATAACGAAGCGCTTCATCCTGGGTGAAATTGACAATAAACGGTTCCAGCTCAACATAGATTGCTGGAGCAACCTCCACGGGCACCTCAACAACCGCGTCACCACCAACGCTCATGGCAACCTGTTCAGGTACAATCACTTTTGCCACATAGATTGCAGTGCCGACACTTGAGCCCATCACCGCAAGGAGAAAAGCAACACCCACCAAAATCATCTTGAAGTTCATAACCCGGTTTCCATTTTCGGCCTGCGCTGTTCAATCAAACGCGTCAGCAGCTTTGAAATGACACTGAGGCGACGTCTGACAGATACAATGCAACACGTGTGCCAGTGCTGGACCTTCAGGAAAAATGCGGCGCTCGGGACTATGGCACGCCTGCATGTCGAATCGTTGACGTTGGCCAGCGAGCAAACGACAAGATACCGGCACCAGTTTCAGGCGAAAGTGTCAACCCGTCCTTCACGGGTCCTTACCTGCCCTGGCACCTGAACAGCCTCGTCTTCATCAAAGCCGGCATGCTTCAGGATTTCCGCCGGTAGCGGGACACCGGGCCTGCGGTTGTCCCCCCCGGCCATGCCGTCAGCTGACACCGCGGCACCGGCAAGCTGGAAACCACTGCTGGCAAGCTGATCGCGTAACCGGGGTAGAGCCGCGTCCAGCAGGTCCCGCGCTGCGCCGTTCTGTGAAATGAACGTCAGCTTGACCTGGTCATCTTCACTTTCCAGGTGGACTTCAAGCGCACCCAGGTGCTCCGGATTAAGCCTGAGCACAACCAGGTCTTTTTCCCCGGAAATCATCATGCGCAGGGTGTCACCCATTTCCTGGAGGAAAGCCGGTGTCCCGGCCACACTGTGCAACTGCAGGATCGGGCGTGTGGTCGTCTCAGGGGTTCGCCCCGCTGTTGGCAGTATTGAAGAATCCGGCCGATCCAGCGCACCGGGCTCGCCTGTCTCCGGCAAAGCCGGGGGCAAGACCAGAGCGCTGTCATCAGCCGGGGTCACCGGGGCCCCGCTTGTGTTGAAACCATTGGGCCTGGCATGTTCCCCATCCCCTGGCACCGGGACATCGTCCGGTGTCGGGGTAACAGGCGCAAACAGCAAGGGCGACTTCAGACCCTGCTCTGGGGCCGATGTTGCCGGGACTGGTCCTGCAATGCGCATCTGGCGGTTGTCGCCATCACCGACAAATTGACGGCGCAAGGACCCCTCGAAGGGGCGCGGATCAATCAGGAAGCGCTCTGCCCCTGTGTTCTCGCGGGCAGCCAAAACCAAAGGTTCGTCGGTAGTCCCTGTGCCCTGCGGCGGCAATTCGGCAGCGGTAGCTGCCAGAAGCTGACCGGACGGCTCAGCCGGTCCTGGCAAACGCAGCTGGTTCGCTGGATCCTTGCCCGGCACGGCAGGCGGCGTATCCTGGATCGCCGCCTGTCCCACACCCGCAATCGTTACCTGCATCACCGGCGGCAACCAACCCATTGTCAGTGTCTCTGCACCATCCGGCAGCGGAGGTGCTGCCAAGTACCCGGGGAAAGCCGACACCTCCTCTTCATTGATCTCTGGCTGGTCATCCGACGCTACAGCTTGTTCAACTTCTGCAGGAGAAGGCGCCGGTTGCGGCAAGAGACTGCCGTCACGCGGCAAATCATCACCGCCCACCGGTGCCGCTTTGACAAGTTCCCGAAAAGACATGTCGGTCCCGACCAACCGGGATGTGCCGCTGTTTTTGAATGCCCGCGGGACTTCCGGGGCCTGAACGTCAAGTGATGTCTGCACGCCTGTCTTCTTGCGGTTGGTGGCTGTTATTTCGGTAGTTGCAAGAGACGGGCCAGCATGCCGGGACGTACAAGCAGACCACGGGGATCATAGGTCCGTGGCGTGGATTCAGTTGCGGGACCGGGTAGCGTGGCGGGTGCCAATCATGTCATCAACCTGGCGCTGCAGGACCCGCGTCTCTTCCAGCAGCACTTCTTGCTGCCTGCGCCTCGTTACCCTGCGAACCGATTCCAGCTTCCGCCGGTCTTCCTGCCAGCTGGCCTCGCCTGCGGCCACCGCGCGGCGCCGCTCCGCCACCTGGGCAGTCTGGCTCTTGATTGCAGTAGCAAGATTGTCCAGGAAACGATGATAGTTGCCGAGTTGCTCCGCGTTCATGGTGTTGCCGCGGGCCAGGAGTTTTCCCTCATAATCCTGCTGATAATCCCGCAGCAGGTCCACCCTTTCGGTTGCGGTAATCAGCGCCAGCGTTTTCACATGGAGCGCGTGCCGGGCTTTCAGCTCGAGCAACCCAACAAGGTGTCCGAGCCGCGCTACGCGACTAGCTCGCATGACTGGCAACAATTTCCGCCAGTGCAGCTTTACTGTCGGCCAGCGAGACACTTTCATTCGGTGCCTGCCTGATGTATCGCAGCAGCGCCGGATGGGCATTGATGGCGCGATCAACAGCCTGGTCAGTGCCGGTTGAATAGGCTCCCACCGTGATCAGATCGCTGTTCTGCTGGTAAGTCGCAAGAAGCTGGCGGAATGTGATGCTTTGCGCCAGGTGATCGGGCGCTACCAGGTCCGACATACATCGGCTGATGGAAGCTTCAATACTGATGGCAGGGTAGACACCAGCTTCAGCCATGGTACGTGACAGGACAATGTGACCGTCCAGTATGGCGCGCGCGGCGTCAGCAATTGGATCGCTCGGGTCATCACCTTCAACCAATACCGTGTAGAGTGCCGTAATTGAACCATTACCGCTGTTGCCAGCACGCTCGATGAGTTGCGGCAGCATGGTAAACACCGATGGCGGATATCCCTTGGCCACGGGAAATTCACCGATGGACACGGCAATCTCCCTTTGCGCCTGGGCAAACCTCGTCAGGGAGTCCATCAGTAACAGTACGCGCAAGCCCCTGGACCGGAAATACTCAGCAATGGCAGTTGCGCGGAGTGCACCCCTTATTCGCATCAGCGGCGTTGCATCAGCTGGCGTTGCGACCACAACGGCACGAGCCATCCCGGCCTCTGCCAGCGTGTGTTCGACGAACCCTTTGACCTCCCGCCCACGTTCACCAATCAGCGCCACAACCACAACTTCAGCCTCAGCGTTACGCGTAATTGCTGCAAGCAGGCTGCTCTTGCCTACCCCGCTGCCGGCAAACAAACCAAGGCGTTGCCCCTCACCGACTGTCAGCAGACCGTTGATCGCCCGGATGCCTACGTCAAACGGCCGGTTAACGTGTCCCCGATCGAGCGGATTGATCTCGCCACCCGCGATAGCTATGCGATCTGGCAACACGAGCGGCTCGCCGTGGTCCAGCGGTCTGCCGGCACCGTCTATCACTCTACCGAGCAAATCCAGGCCAACTGATATCTCGCTGGTGTTGTGAACCGGGATCACCCTGGACCCGGGAACAATTCCGCGAACCTGACCCAGGGCCATCAGGTACATGCGGTCTTCACCAAAACCAACCACTTCCGCTTCAATGGTTTCACCATCAGGCGAAATAACACGGCACTGACTGCCGACCGGCGCCTCGCAACCTTTTGCCTCCAGCGCCAGTCCAACCATACGGACGAGCCTGCCTTCAACAGGCATACGTACATTGCTGACCTGCCCGCGCAGCCTTGCCAGGCCGTCAGAGACACTTCTTTCACGTGAACTCACCGTCAAGGGGTCAGGGCCTCTGTCAGCGAAACACCTACGATGGATTCAATCTGGGACCTGAGCGGGGCGTCAATCAGCGAGTCACTGGTGGTCAGTCTGCAATCCCCCCGTGCCAGGGCCTCATCCTCAATCAGCACACAGTGCCGGAACTCAGGCTCACCCTGTCGCCGCAGCCAGTTGGCAAGTGTCGTCGCGTCTTCGGGGTGCAGCGCAACCTGCACTTCCGGGTAACCTTTTGGCAGGTGGGCAATCAGATCGCGGACGACCTCAACAATCAGTTCCGGTCTTAATGCCAGCTCCGTTCTGACCAGTTGCTCAGCAACCACTGCCGCCAGCCGGGCCATTTCCGTCACCGTGTCTGCGTCAACCGAGCCGAGCTGTTGATCGAGCGCAGCCAGCAACTCCCTGATGGGTTCCAGCCGGGCCCTGGACTCGTTCTCGACCTGGGTGCGGGCCTCGGCATACCCCGCTTCGAAGCCCGCGAGATAACCGTCCTGCCTGGCCTTTTCATAGATCTGGTTTCGCGCTGTCTCGTCTACCTGTGCTTCAACAGGTTCAGGTACCATGGGTTCAACCAGGTCCGGCAATTCCCAGATGCGGTACGACTGCCGGGCGCCGAGTTGATCCTGCGTATCAGACATATTCCTCGTCTCCATCCTTACCGAGGCTTATCTCACCGTCGTCCGCCAACCGTGCCGCAATAGCCAGCATTTCCTTGTGGCAGGACTCGACATCACTCAGCTTGACCGGTCCCCGCATGTCAATGTCTTCCTTGAGCAGTTCGGCCGCACGCTTTGACATATTGCCAAGGAAACGTTGGCGTACCGCGTCCTCAGCGCCCTTGAGAGAGATGACCAGAGTCTCTGTTTCAACTTCCCGCAGGAGTCTCTGCATGTCCTTGTCACTTAACATCACCAGGTTTTCAAAAATGAACATCTGTTCGCGAATCGCCTCGCTCATCGCTTCATCAGCACTTTCGATGTCCTCGAGTATCAGGGTTTCCGCATCCGAATTCAGATGATTCAGGATCTGGGCAGCCGCCCGAATCCCGTCCACACGGGACGGTGGGGGCGCCCGGTGGGCGGCCAACTGGTTTTTCATGAGCTCATCAAGTTCGTCCAGGGCACTCTGGTTCACCATGTCGAGACCCGCCACCCGCATCACTATCTCAGGACGTTTCTCCGCCGGCAGGAGCGCAAGAATCTGCGCACTCTGGTCAGCGTCCAGTGACATCAGCACGATGGCACAGATCTGCGGATGTTCTTCCCTGAGAATATTGGCGACCGCCCGGGGTTCCATCCACTTGAGTGACTCAAGTCCTTTGGGGCTCTGTGACTGCAGGATGCGACCCAGCATGTTACGCGCCTTGTCCTCACCGAGGGCATCATGCAATACCCTGCGCATGTAGTCTTCGGTACCGGCAATAGTGCCGGCACTTCGCTGCAGCGAATCGGTCAATTCACCGACAACACTGGCCAGTTTGTCAGCCGACACCGAGGCAAGTCGGGTCATGGCCTCACCCACATTCTGGACTTCTCTCGGGTCAAGATGACGCAACACCGCCGCTGCTGACTCCTCCCCAAGGCCCAACAGGAAAATGGCGGCCCGCTCGGCACCTGACATTTCGGTTGCTTCAGGCATCAGCTGTCACCCATCCCCTGATAACCTGTGCAACCCGATCGGGATCGTCTTTCACCAGGGCTCTGACCTGGAGCAGTTGCCGGTCAAAATCAGACATCCGGCTCGCCGCCTCACCGGGATGATAGGTATCGCGTGTTATCACATCACCGGTTTCTCCGACATAAGATTCGTACATCACATCAGCCGGCAGCGTTTCACTCCTGGTCATGCTGCGTACCAGCGGCCGGACGACACCAAGGATCAGAACCAGCATGGCAATGAAACCGAGACCCACCTTGGAATACTCTCTCACCCAGGGTTGTTCCCAGACTGGCGTGTCCGGCAAGGGATCTGCCGTGGCCACCTCGAGGAAAGGCACATTGCTGACACTGACACTGTCACCCCGTGCCTCGTTAAAACCCACGGCTTCCTTCACCAGCGCGCGAATGGACGCCATTTCACCTTCGGTTAGCTGGCTGCGTTCCGTGGTGCCATCAGCCTGGATCACCGTGCGATAGTCGACCACCACCGCAACAGACAGCCGCTTGATGGAGCCCGGTGCTTCCTTGACATGACTGATGGTATGGTCCACCTCGTAGTTGCGCGTGGAACGGACCGTACGCGCAGATTCCCCGGTCGCACTGACCGCGGCGTTCTCGGCCTGGCCTTCACTCAGGATCTCGACAGGTCCACCCGCGTCTACAGCACTTCGCCCCTCGGTTACGGTCTGTTCACTGCGGATAGCAACCGTGTTTGGATTGTAGTTCTGGCTCGTTTCCTCAATTGAAACAAAGTTCAGATCAGCAACCACCTTGGCCCGCACCTTGCCGAGACCAACAATTGGCGTAAGAATGTCTGTGATACTCTCAACATATTTCTCTTCAATACTCTGCGCAAACCGGTGTTGCTCGGCACCAGCCACCAGTTCACTCGACCCGCTCCGGCCAGACAGCAGGCGCCCCCGCTGGTCCACAACAGAGACGCCTTCCGGCTCCATTTCCGGGACGCTGGATGCCACCAGGTAGACAATCCCCGCCATCTGGTCCTCATCCAGCAACCGACCCGGGTGCAGGTTGACCAGCACAGAAGCATTGGCCTTTTTGCTTGCCCGGATGAACGAGGATGATTTTGGAATAGCCAGATGTACGCGGGCTGACCTGACGCTGTCGATCGTTGTAATACTGCGGGCCAATTCTTCTTCAAGTGCCCGGTTGAATCGTGCCGTCTCCAGAAAACTGCTGGTACCCAGCTGCTGGTCCTCGTACAACACCTTGAAACCCCGTTCGCCACCGGCGGGCAGTCCCTCACCGGCAAGGCGAAGCCGGATTTCATGTTTATCTGACGAGGGAACCGCAATCAGCCCGGTACGGCTGTCGAGCTCATAAGGTACATTCATCCGCTCAAGCGCTTCGAGCACGCGGGAAGCGTCTTTCTGTTCAAGGTCGGAATACAGAACCGCATAGTCCACTGACCGGGTCCAGAGAATAATCCCAACGCCTAGCGCAATACTCATCGACAGGCCAATGAGCAGTCCAACCTGGCGAGCAAGGGACTGCTCGCTGACTTTTCTGAAAATTTCAATGAGTTGTTCCACGTCAGCAAATTCCCTGCCTAGACCTGCATGTTCATGATTTCCTGATATGCCGTCAGGAGCTTGTTTCGAACCTGGGTCATGGCCTCAAACGAAATACTGGCTTTTTGTACGGCGACCATCACCTCGGGCAGTGGCACATCCGTTGCGCCGGTCTGGAATGCGGTACGCAAGTCTTTGGCTTCACCTTGTGCCCTGCTCACCATGTTGATTGAATCTGTAAGCAGCCTGTCAAAACTGACACTGCCGGAAGTCGGAGGCGCATCCGCCGCCTCTGACCGCGCCCTCGCACTGATTGTGCGCATCTGTGCGAGCACCTGGTTGACATCTATCTCGGCCATACGGGTTCCTCCCTGGCTCAGGCTGGTACGGCAATGCCGTCGTCACGCAATCGGGCGAGCTTGTACCGCAGCGTGCGAGGACTGATACCCAGGCGTTCCGCGGCATTCTGCCGGTTTCCTTTTTCTTCAATCAGCGTTTCGATGATCAGGTCCTTTTCCCTTTGCCTGAGGTCTGTCTCAAGCGAAGACCGGTTCTCCTCAACGCTTGACTCGATGACTTCAAACCGGATGTCACCTGCGCCAACAAGGTCGTGGCGGCGCATCACCAGAGCCCGATGAATAACGTTTTCAAGTTCCCTGACATTACCCGGCCAGGTATGTGATTCGAGTGCCAGCAGTGCTTCTTCATCAAATAACAGGTTCGGATTGCCACTGAAACTCTTGAGGAAATGCCTGGCCAGGGGGCGAATGTCTCCCTTGCGTTGGCGCAGTGACGGCAGATGAATCGGAAAGACATTCAGACGGTAATAAAGGTCTTCACGAAACCGACCTGCCTGGACATAGTCACGCAGGTTGCGGTTGGTTGTTGCAATCACACGGACATCCAGCGCAATGGGCCCTGAACCACCAAGACGTTCTACCTCCTTCTCCTGCAGCACCCGCAACAGTTTGGCCTGCAGCCCGATATCCATCTCGGAGATTTCATCCAGCAGTATGGTGCCGGTGTTTGCCAGTTCAAACTTGCCGGCACTACTCTTCAGCGCGTTCGTAAACGCACCTTTTTCATACCCAAAGAGGATGGATTCCAGCATGGACTCGGGGATCGCAGCACAGTTAATGGCAACAAACGGGCCATTGGCGCGGCCGGAGCGTTCGTGCAGGTAGCGGGCAAAAACCTCTTTGCCAGTGCCGGACTCACCACTGATCATCACCGAGGCATCTGAGCGCGCGACCCGTGAGGCGATGGTGAGCACGTCCAGGGTCAGCGGATCTTCGGCGATCACACCATCAACCGGTCCCGGTAAATCGCTCATGTACCGGCCAGCCATGGCCAGCAACGCGCTCGCTTCAAAGGGTTTGGTCATATAGTCTGCAGCACCCAGGCGGATCGCGGCCACGGCTTTCTCAACTGAACCATGCGCCGTAACAAGCACCACCGGAGTATCGGGATAGTTGCAGCGAATCCATTTCAGCAGGCCATAGCCATCAAGCTTGTCCATCTGCACATCACTTACCACCAGGGAAAACCGGCCCGCCTCCATTTGCCGCTGGGCATCAATCGCATCCACTGCGGTCGCAACACAGTATCCACCAAGGGTCAGCGTTTCCTGCATCGCTTCCCTCAGGCTCTCATCGTCCTCAACGATCAGAATTGTGGACTCCGGTACCTCAGTTTTCATGTAACCTCCCATCACAAGGTGCACCACGGCTAATCAGCGGCAACGCCAAACGAAAAGTCGAACCTCGCTCTCCGGTTTGCAGGAGCCCAAGCGAACCCCCACTCTCGCGTGCAAATCTTGCGGCTATCGCAAGGCCCAGTCCTGTGCCATTGGCGCGGTTGGAGTAAAAGGGCTCAAACAGTCGCTGTTGATCCTCCGCGGTGATACCGGTTCCATTGTCTGATACATCCACGAACACCTGTCCGCCCGCTGTGTCTACCGTGATCTCAATCTCGGGATCGTCCACCAGGAAAAGCCCGTTTTCGGCAATGGCCACAAGCACAGAAACAAATTCTTCGCGCCTCACACGAACCCTGACATCTTCATCCTGCATCAGGGTGAGCCTGACGCGACCATTACGCAGAGTAGCCGTCGGGGCAAGAATCGAAACTGCCTCATGCAGCAGCACCGCAAGACGGTTGATGGTGGCGGGTGCCTCCTTGCCACGGACAAAAGACAACATACTGCTGACCAGCGACTCTATATGACGAAGGCGCTCACTCACACGTCCAAGCGCTCTCAATCGATCCGCTGGCGTAATGTTGTTAATTCCCGCATTCGAAAGGCCTAGCAGTGCTGATGAGAGCGGTGTCCTGATCTGGTGGGCAAGTCGCGCCGCCATTTCACCCAGGGCCACCAGGCGCGCTTCCCTGCTGCTCTGCTCATAGGTATCAAAGGTGGTGGTCACGTCAGCCAGGAGCAGTATTGTGCCGGGGGCATCGGCCGTCGGCTGATGACTGACAGAAATGCGGGCACCGGATTTGAGTAATAAGAGGTTCGGGTCACCTGTGCCAGCGGTACCATCGGAAACGACCTGATCCCATGCCATGCCAACGCAGTCTTCCCCAAACCACCTTAAGACCTGTGTATTGGCTTCCTGTATTTCACCAGCTTCATCCAGCACCACAATTCCCCCTGGCAGGAGGTTCATGATCAAGCTGAGTCGGTTGGCCAGTTGTTCTTTTGCGTTCAGCTCTGCCAGTCGCTTGCTGCGCTCATTCGCAAGCTGCGCGGACAACTCTGACACGCGCTGTTCCAGGCGACCATAGGCAGATTCAAGAGAGCCGCTGATTTTGCTGAATGCTGCAAATGCTGCTTCAAGCTGTGCTACACCGTTGGCCGTTGTATCCATATTGTTTGCCGCTTGCTGCATTGAATGACTGATGACCCCATAGTTGCGAGCAATACTCGTGCCAGATGCCGGACTCCGCAAAAGCGCGGGACTGGCGCCTTCAGCGTCATTTTTATGACGCTTCCTGCAGCCGATCGATGGAATATTTGCGCATTTTTTCGACCAGCGTGGTGCGCTGCAGCCCCAACAGTTTCGCTGAGCGGGCGACCACCCAGTCCGAAAGGTCAAGTGCCTGCCTGATCATCTGGATCTCGATATCCTGCAGTTGCTCCTTCAGGTCAATACCACGTTCAACCCGCACCGGCCGCATGGCAGCAAGCGTCGTCCCTGCGCCCAGTTGACCGCTGATGGCATTGCAACCCACATACTGCGGCGGCAGGTCTGACGGCTGTACCAACTTATCCGCAAACAGGATCGACAAACGTTCGATGAGATTACCAAGTTCACGGACATTACCCGGCCAGCCATAATTCATCAGTGCCGCCAGTGCTTCCTGGGAAAGTGCAAAGTTGGCGAGCCCCTGACGCTGCTTCAGCGCATCAATCAGTTCCGGTATGTCAAAAGCGCGTTCCCGTAGCGGGGAAATCTCGATGGGAAAAACATTCAGGCGGTAAAAGAGATCGGTCCGAAAAGAGCCGTCCGCAACCTGCTGCTCCAGGTTCTGGTGGGTTGCCGCAATGATGCGAACGTCACAGTGGATAAGTTCACTGCTGCCAACCCGGGTGAAACACTTTTCCTGCAATACCCGCAGCAATTTGACCTGCATGTGCAGGGGCATGTCGCCAATTTCATCAAGGAACAGTGTGCCGCCATTGGCCAGTTCAAAACGGCCTGCACGAGTCGAAACAGCACCGGTGAACGCACCTTTCTCGTGACCAAACAATTCCGACTCAAGCAGGTCTTCAGGAATTGCACCGCAGTTGATGGGCACAAAAGGCAGGTGAGCGCGGTTTGAATGGGTGTGGATGTTACGTGCCACCACCTCTTTGCCCGTGCCCGACTCACCCAGTATCAAGACCGTCGCATCAGTGGTTGCCACCTGCCCTATGAGTCGGCGCACACCGTTAATCGAATCTGACTGACCGATAAGTGAAGCGCAATCCAGCCTTCCTGTCGACATCATTCCTTTGACCTCAAAACTGTTACCGGGGAATCAATTCTTTAGATAGTGCCGGCGCGGGTCAAACGGGTTGTTGTAAAGTAACGTAACAGATGTAACAAGGAGTAAGTAATGTAACCAGCCAGTTACATTTGACTTCGGACAGTTACACTATGGTGCGGAACCAGGCTGCTAACCGGGCATGTGTCAGCGCAAGACCTGAAAACATGCCCTCAGAGGGTAGTGGCACTGTAACTGTCAATGGCTCGCTGGCTTCGTCGCACCACTGTCACCTGCCCGAGGGCTTGGCCACGTGCCTGGCTGACAACCTCAACCAGGACCGCATGCAGTTCGACCATGCGTGTCATTCCCCGACGCAGGACCTCGGTCTCAGCCTGACTGACCGGACCGGACAGGCAGGCTGCAAGCTCGCGGTTACGGCGCTGGTCCAGTTCCGCGACCCGGCTAAAATTCCCCTGGCGTGCAAGCTCAATCATTTCCCTGGCTGTCGAGAGCAGCACTTGCATCTGCGCTTCCAGCGAATCGACCACCGGGTCCCTAAACATTGTTTACCCCCTTGCCAATTTCCTCCCAACCGTCCGCGATCAGGGTGAGCACATCACCGGCACTCTGAAGCCGGTCAGGATCACTCGCCAGGTTGGCGGCCAACAGTTCGTCTTCAACAAAGGTATAGAGTGACACAAGATTGACAGCCAACTGCCCGCCTTTCTCCTGATCAACACTGGCACGCAGGGAATCCACGATTGAGAGCGTCTGCCCGATTGCTTCACCCTTGCGCGCAATCTCACCGCGCAACATGGCACCGCGCGCTGTGGTGATCCTGTCGAGTGCACCCTTCAGCAGCATCAGCACAAGCTGATGCGGGTTGGCACCAATGACACCACTCTCAATACCGACGGTCTGGTAGGCTTTTAGGGCTTTCGGAGCGTACATAGTGATGGATCCCTGATACCGGTTTAGTTGTCATTGCGCAGCGATGGCAGCGAAGCCAGCGCTGATGTAAGGAAAGAACCTGTCCCCTGCAGTTGCGACACCAGCAAATCGAGCGTGGTGAACTGGGCGCGCAGTCGTGCCTCTATCCGGTCCAGCCGGAAATCCAGGTCGGAACGGTCTTCATCAATTCGGTCAATGCTGGACTCGATACCCTTCTCCCGGGCACCAACCAGACCACCCTCGGCGAGCATGGTCGTAATCACCGCATCAAGCTGGTCCGCGACCCCTCGTGTAAACAAAAGTGAGCCCCGGTTGCCCAGATTACCCCCGGAAACGCTGATCGCCAGGCCCTCGATCGCGGTACCACCCGGACCGCTCAGGACCTCACCAATTCCGGTTGCGGCAATGCCACCAATTTCCCCGACCACGTCAGTCCCGGTTGTCCCGTCACTGACCGAGAAGCCGAGCGAGGCAGTTGTTGCAGCGTCAATCCCCAGGATCCTGACACTTGAATTGCTCCCCAGACTGGTGGAGGCCAGGGTGAGGGAATTGGCTAGCGGGTCATAGACAACACTGACAGATATCCCTGCATCACGGAGCGCCTGCTGGCCATTAACCCGGGTCTGGATTTCTTCTGCCAGGTCGGTACCACTGACATAGGTACCATGGGTGATTGCCAGCAGGCCTCCCGCGACGCCATCAACTTCAAGCGTCAGCGCGTCGTTGGTGTCGTCAATCACAACGCTGCCCCCGCCGCCAAAATCCGGAAGCACACCACTGCCGGTGTTTTCGCCCCGGCTCGCGAGCTGCGAGACAACAATGTCGTAACTGCCCGTTGCAGTGGCAGCAGTGGCGCCAATGTAAGTGATGTCCGGATCAAGGATGGTTGCGCCGGGTGCAAACATCCCGGCAAGCTCATCAAAATTGTCAGCGAGTATCTGGTCAAGTTTTGCATTGTTTATCGTCAGGGTCCCGTTTGCGTCCGTGGTAATGCCTAGCTCTGACAATGTACTGAAAGTGTCAGACACGTTATCGACAGGCGTATTCAGAACTTGACGAATACGGGACTCGGTTGCGCGCAGAGTTGCATCCCCCAAAAGGATACTGCCCTCGCCGCTCTCGGCATCAAAGGCACCCAACTGGTTGGCAACAGCCTGAAAGGCCCGGTAACCATCCACCATACGGGTAATTGCCGTCTTGACTGCCTGGGTGTCACGGCTGATCGAAACCGCAACCGGACCTGATGTGACGGCCTTGAGATCAATCGTGATGCCCTCAATCGCGTCGGACACCCGGTTCGACGCGCTGGCGACGCCAAGCCCATTAATGGTCAGCAGCGCATCTCTGCCCGCAACTGTCTGACTCAGATGCTGTGCGCCCGCATTGAACGTGAAGGCGGAAAGGCCGGCGCTGTCTGTACTGTTGCCGTCCTGGTCTGCGGCGCTGATTTCGAGGCTGTGACGGGCGCCTGTTGCTGTGCCACTGACAAGCAGTCGATAGCCCGACCCGTCATTGACAATTGTCGCCGACACCTCGGGGCCGGCATTGTTGATTGCATCCCGCAGACCTGCCAGGGTGTTGTTGCTACTGTCAACCGCTATGGTAATGGTGGCACTGTCCTCATTGAGGGCAAAACCATTGTAGGTATCCAGGTCGGGATCATAGTCCGTTGTCCCAAAGCGGATGGTCAGCAGCCCTTCGCCAACCACATCACTGGTGCTGGTGAAGGCATCACTCGCCAACGAGTGAGCGCTTGCAAGGCTGGTCACCGAGACAGAAAACTGTCCGACAGGTGCGGCGGCTTCCGCCGTGACGCCCAGCGCATCATTATCGGCAATCTCAACCTTACGCTGGGCGTAAGTTGAGAGTTTCCTGACGTCTCCCAGGGAGGACTGCAGCGTCGCAAGGGCCCCTTTCAGGGTTCCGTAGGCACTGAGTTCAGCCTGCAGGACGCTCTCCTGCCGGTTCAGCCTGGTTTCAGTTGGGCTGCGTTCCGCCTGGACCAGTTGCGTCACCAGGCCTTCGACATCAAGTCCGGACCCGATACCGGAGGAAGTGATTTGCATGATTGTCGTCTCAAACAATGCTGGTGATGTGGAGAAAGCAAAGGTGATGCCAACTTGCGCCGGCATCACCTTTGTCAGGCTTCGCTCTTGAACAGCAATCCCTTGATGGGATCGCTGCGATGAGCACTGATTTGTCTGGAGATGCTGATGATCTCGTAGGGTGGAACCTGCCGAATCGTACGTCCTGAGCGGCTGTCCACCACGGTGACCAAGGTGTCACCTCCTGAGTCATCCACGTAAAGATGCACCTCGCGACTGATGTTCTGAACATAGGACGAGACATTGTTGACCGCAGCCAACAGGGAAGACTTGTCGTCTTTCTGCTGTCCGGATGACGTTTTTTTGCCATCACGAGGCAAAAGTTGCCGCCCACCCGAGTCAACCTTGCTCTGCCCACTCGACTTCGGAATTTTGTTAATCAGGTGCGTCCCCTCCCTGTTGGTGGCCTCTGAAAAAACCGAGTGGCTACTGGCGTAGCCACTCTCAAGGGTGAGGTGTTAGCCGCTGCCTTATCTGAGCAGTGATAACACGTTCTGGGGAAGCGAGTTAGCCTGAGCCAGCATGGCGGTACCCGCTTGCTGCAGGATCTGCGACCTTGTCAGGTTCGCCGTTTCCATGGCGAAGTCTGCATCCTGGATTCGAGACCGGGCAGCGGACAGGTTTTCTGAACGCTCCTGCAGACTGGAAACCACAGATTCGAACCGATTCTGGATGGCACCCAGGGTGGCTCGTGTGCTGTTAATGGTCGCAAGGGCAGCATCCACCGAGGCAATCGCCGCGTTGGCACCGCTGACTGTTGACACATCCGTCGCCGAGATGGCGGTCCCCGTCAGGGATGCAGCCACTGTCTGGTTGTCGGTAAAGCCGGCACTGGTCTCAGCCGCACCCGTCAGGGCGATGCCCGAACTTGAGGTACCCGTCAGGGTGATGGTGCTACGTGCTGTACCCGCAGCCCCAACACCCGTCGCCGCAGCTGTCAGGGTTGAGAACGAATGGGTAATGTTACGCCCGTCTACCGCAACCAGCTGTACCCCGGTGCCATCAGCGCCGGTGTTCACAGCAGTTACGCCCGTGGCAGCGCTGATCGCATTGATTGCATCAGTCACCAGCGCGCGGTCAGTTGCCGTGGTTGATGTGG